>NZ_QMFY01000009.1 GCF_003286915.1 Pseudochryseolinea flava | reverse complement strand
CGTTAAGAAAAAAATCATTAAAAAACTCTTCCGAAAAACACTAGCTTAGAACCATCAAATCCACGCAGCTAAAAGGTGGGTCAGATCATTACCGAAATAGGTGGGTCACACTTAGCGAAATAGTCACTCGCCCTCCTACGCGGAGAACATTCCCTAACGACAGCAACCGCAATCACGCACGCGAACGTACTCAGACTATCCATTACTGCGTGGCGGATCTAGTCATGCTCAGTGTGGCTCAACATTGTCATTCAATTGATTGAACGCTTAACAAGGATTAGATACTGGGGTTCGATCGGGTGCTTTATTCGGAAAGTTGTAAGGAAATGTCATATTTCAGGTGATGGCGTAAATGCAAAAAGCCTTGTATCACTACAAGGCTTTTAGGAGTAAAAGATAGGCAACGACTTACTCTCCCAGGTTTTATCCCAGTACCATCAGCGCTGGCGGGCTTAACTGCTCTGTTCGGAATGGGAAGAGGTGATCCCCGCCGCCATAGTCACCTTAAGGTCTTCAGATGATCAACTTATCATCTGGTAATATCTTTGACACGATTGAAAAAAGAATAGAAAGGAAGTAAACAAAATAGTGTAGTGAGTTAAGCAAGCACATAGTAGTTCGTTGCTTTGCCAGTACAACCCTTTTGCAAGATTGTACTGGACTTCGAAGCGTTCGGGTAATTAGTACTGCTCAGCTTTGCCATTTCTGACTTTACACCTGCAGCCTATCAACGTCATCATCTCTGACGTCCCTTAATGGAAGTCTCATCTTGTGGAGGATTTCGCGCTTAGATGCTTTCAGCGCTTATTCCGACCCAACATAGCTACTCGGCGATGCAGCTGACGCCACAACCGATACACCAGCGGTTAGTCCAACCCGGTCCTCTCGTACTAAGGTCAGAGCCACTCAAACTTCCTACGCCCATCACAGATAGGGACCGAACTGTCTCACGACGTTCTGAACCCAGCTCGCGTGCCACTTTAATAGGCGAACAGCCTAACCCTTGGGACCTTCTCCAGCCCCAGGATGTGACGAGCCGACATCGAGGTGCCAAACCTCCCCGTCGATGTGAGCTCTTGGGGGAGATCAGCCTGTTATCCCCAGCGTACCTTTTATCCTTTGAGCGATGGCCCTTCCATACAGAACCACCGGATCACTATATCCAACTTTCGTTCCTGATCGACTTGTCAGTCTCACAGTCAAGCATGCTTATGCTATTGCACTCCACGTACGGTTACCAAGCGTACTGAGCATACCTTTGAAAGCCTCCGATACACTTTCGGAGGCGACCACCCCAGTCAAACTACCCACCACGCACTGTCTCCGCCGAAGGCGGATTAGACATCAGATAAACAAAGGGCGGTATTTCACCGTTGACTCCCCTGAACCTAGCGGCCCAGGATCGACGCCTCCCGCCTATCCTACACATTGTCTACCCAATGTCAATGCGAAGCTATAGTAAAGGTGCATGGGGTCTTTCCGTCCCGTGACGGGTACACGGCATCTTCACCGTGACTACAATTTCACCGAGCTCATGGCTGAGACAGTGCCCAGATCGTTACACCATTCGTGCAGGTCGGAACTTACCCGACAAGGAATTTCGCTACCTTAGGACCGTTATAGTTACGGCCGCCGTTTACTGGGGCTTCAGTTCAAAGCGTCGCCTTGCGGCTAACTTCCCCCCTTAACCTTCCAGCACCGGGCAGGTGTCAGGCCATATACTTCATCTTTCGATTTCGCATAGCCATGTGTTTTTGTTAAACAGTCGCCTGGGCCATTTCTCTGCGACCTCCTAGCAAGCTAGGGAGGCACCCCTTTTCCCGAAGTTACAGGGTTAATTTGCCTAGTTCCTTAGCCATGGATCACTCGAGCACCTTAGGATCTTCTCCTCGACTACCTGTGTCGGTTTACGGTACGGGTACCATATCAATATGCTTAGGGGGTTTTCTTGGAAGTCTGCTTACGTTCTCTATCACTTTGGCCGAAGCCTCTGTGTACTGTTGGGTTTCAGCAAAACAAGCGGATTTACCTACTCGTCCTATACCTACACCTTTTAACGCCCACATTCGTCCGGGCGCGGAACTTTCACTCCTCCGTCACCCCATCGCTCAATACGGTAGTACTGGAATATTAACCAGTTGGCCATCACGTTCGCCTCTCGGCTTACGCTTAGGACCCGACTTACCCGCGGTTGATTAACATTGCCGCGGAACCCTTAGTCTTTCGGTGGGCAGGTTTCTCGCCTGCCTTGTCGTTACTTATGCCTACATTTGCTTTTCTAACTGCTCCACACCACATTACCATGATGCTTCGCCGCTGTTAGAATGCTCCCCTACCACTTAGCATTGCTGCTAAATCCTGAGCTTCGGTACTACACTTGATGCCCGATTATTATCGATGCTCTGTCGCTCGACCAGTGAGCTGTTACGCACTCTTTAAATGAATTGCTGCTTCCAAGCAAACATCCTGGCTGTCTAAGCAACTGAACCGCCTTAGTTCAACTTAGTGTAGATTTTGGGACCTTAGCTGCAGGTCTGGGTTCTTTCCCTCTCGGACACGGACCTTAGCACCCATGCCCTCATTGCAGAGTATATTTTATACCATTCGGAGTTCATCAGGATTTGGTAGGATGTGACTCCCCCTAGTCCTATTGGTAGCTCTACCTGTATAAAACTCAACCTCCACACTGTTCCTAAAAACATTTCGGGGAGTACGAGCTATTTCTCAGTTTGATTAGCCTTTCACCCCTACCCTCAGTTCATCCAAAAACTTTTCAACGTTTACTAGTTCGGACCTCCATCCCGTGTTACCGGAACTTCATCCTGACCAAGGGTAGATCACAAAGTTTCGCGTCTACTCCCACTGACTATGCGCCCTATTCAGACTCGCTTTCGCTCCGGCTGCGCAAGTTTACTTGCTTAACCTCGCCAGTGACAGTAACTCGTAGGCTCATTATGCAAAAGGCACGCCGTCACTCGATTACCGAGCTCCGACCGCTTGTAGGCGTACGGTTTCAGGTTCTATTTCACCCCGTTGTTCACGGTTCTTTTCACCTTTCCTTCACAGTACTGGTTCACTATCGGTCTCTCAGGAGTATTTAGCCTTACCAGATGGTGCTGGCAAATTCAAACGGGGCGTCTCCGACCCCGCCCTACTCAGGATACCACTACGTAACACTAATTTACTCTTACAGGGCTCTCACCTTCTATGGCCGGCTTTCCCACGCCGTTCAAATTAATAGTGTAGTCGATGTTATGGTCCTATAACCCCGATCCAGCCGTAACTGAACCGGTTTGGGCTCTTGCGCGTTCGCTCGCCACTACTTGCGCAATCACTAGATTGTTTTCTCCTCCTCCAGGTACTTAGATGTTTCAGTTCCCTGGGTTTGCTCACCTTGCGGTGTATCATACCTTCAGTATGATGGGTTGCCCCATTCGGAAATCTTCGGATCAATTTCTATTTGCGAATCCCCGAAGCTTATCGCAGCTTATCACGTCCTTCTTCGCCTCTGAGAGCCTAGGCATTCCCCGTACGCCCTTCATTACTTCTTTTAACGAATTCTTTACACCTAATCCTCTATTTCTAGAGTTTGGGATTTTCCTATGTGCTCGCTCTTTAAATATTGTACATGTATATTATGATGCTATCGCATATACACGCCCACTACCTAGATCAATATCTCTCGATATCAATCGCTATTTTCTTTACTTTTTACTACTCTTTTCTCAATATGTCAATGAACTCTTCTGTACACTTATTCCCGACAATGTGACCGGAGGTGGCTCACCTCTGATGGCCCGATCGCGGAGCGTACTTCGTTGATAATTCAGCGTTAGCCGTTTTACCTCTTTCAATTTTTCAATTCACTGTTATCCAACTGATGAACAGCGTTTTCTTTTTCACTTTCCGCTTTAAGCTTTCACTTTTAAGCTCCTTAAGTGGAGAATATCGGAGTCGAACCGATGACCTCCTGCTTGCAAAGCAGGCGCTCTAGCCAGCTGAGCTAATCCCCCTGATTGTTTCCTTCCGGTGCTCTTTCACGCACTGCCCTTTCTTTACGCTACCAACTTCTTCCAGTGATTAATCACTTATGAAGCTTTAAGCGTAGGCGTGGGCCTGCGTGGACTCGAACCACGGACCTCTACATTATCAGTGTAGCGCTCTAACCACCTGAGCTACAAGCCCGGATTGTTTGTCCTTCTATTCCTCAAATAAATCTCGAATAACGTAATTGATAGCGGACCATTTAAGGTCTTGCAGAGTTAAGGTTATCTGTGTCACTCTTGAGTGACATCCAGAAAGGAGGTGTTCCAGCCGCACCTTCCGGTACGGCTACCTTGTTACGACTTAGCGCCAGTCATCGGTTTAACCCTAAACAGCGTCTTACAACAACTGTCTTCAGGTCCTCCCAACTTCCATCGCTTGACGGGCGGTGTGTACAAGGTCCGGGAACGTATTCACCGCGCCATTGCTGATGCGCGATTACTAGCGATTCCAACTTCATGCAGGCGAGTTGCAGCCTGCAATCCGAACTGAGACGTACTTTTTGTGATTGGCTCGCTATCGCTAGCTGGCAACACTTTGTATACGCCATTGTAGCACGTGTGTAGCCCTGGACGTAAGGGCCATGATGACCTGACGTCATCCCCTCCTTCCTCTCTGCTTGCGCAGGCAGTCTTCTTAGAGTCCCCACCATGACATGCTGGCAACTAAGAATAAGGGTTGCGCTCGTTGCGGGACTTAACCCAACACCTCACGGCACGAGCTGACGACGGCCATGCAGCACCTTGCTCCTTGTCCTTGCGGAAAAATCCATCTCTGGATCGGTCAAGGGCATTCTAGTCCAGGTAAGGTTCCTCGCGTATCATCGAATTAAACCACATGCTCCACCGCTTGTGCGGACCCCCGTCAATTCCTTTGAGTTTCACCGTTGCCGGCGTACTCCCCAGGTGGATTACTTATCGCTTTCGCTTGGCCGCGTACTGTATATCGCACACAGCGAGTAATCAACGTTTACAGTGTGGACTACCAGGGTATCTAATCCTGTTTGATCCCCACACTTTCGTGCCTCAGCGTCAGTTGTAGCCTAGTAAGCTGTCTTCACTATCGGTGTTCTTGACGATATCTAAGCATTTCACCGCTACACCGTCAATTCCGCCTACTTCGACTACACTCCAGTCTTCCAGTATCAATGCCACCCCTCCAGTTAAGCTGGAGTATTTCAGCACTGACTTAAAAGACCGCCTACGCACCCTTTAAACCCAATAAATCCGGACAACGCTTGCCACCTACGTATTACCGCGGCTGCTGGCACGTAGTTAGCCGTGGCTTATTCACCAGGTACCTTCAATTAAGCGCGCACGCTCATTTTATCCCCTGGCAAAAGCAGTTTACAACCCATAAGGCCTTCTTCCTGCACGCGGCATGGCTGGTTCAGACTTGCATCCATTGACCAATATTCCCTACTGCTGCCTCCCGTAGGAGTCTGGCCCGTATCTCAGTGCCAGTGTGGGGGATCAACCTCTCAGTTCCCCTACTGATCATCGTCTTGGTGGTCCGTTACACCGCCAACTAACTAATCAGACGCATGCCCATCCTTTACCACCGGAGTTTTAATAATCAAATGATGCCATTCAATTATACCACGGCGGGTTAATTCGAGTTTCCCCGAGCTATCCGCCTGTAAAGGGTAGGTTGCATACGTGTTACGCACCCGTACGTCACTCTCATATCATATTGCTATAATATTTACCGTTCGACTTGCATGTATTAGGCCTGCCGCTAGCGTTCATCCTGAGCCAGGATCAAACTCTCCATTGTAATAATCTTTATCCATCAGTTACCCGATGAACCGGTTAGTGTTGTCCATCCACTTTCGCAGATCGGATTCCTAACCCAATAGGTGTCTGTCCTTAACTCCTAGATCTTTTATTAAAGAATCGTTAAGACTTTCATTTTATTGAGTGTCTTCTTGACGACCACAAACACTTTTCAGTATTTGCTGGTCCGCTATCAATTATCAGTCATTCAAAGAACATTTTAACGCTCCGCTTATCACAAGCTTCCTGTTAACTGTGGCTGTACATTACTTCCGTAATTCACATCCTCTTTCCATTCTATATCGCCGTTTCCGCTTCCCGTTTTCGGCGCCCTGTTTCGTTTTGGGAGTGCAAAGGTAGTAGCTTTTTTTTTCTTTGCAAGTCGTTCGGTAAAATATTTTTTTTCTTTTTTTTCCGAACACTCAATCTCTCAATCCTAAACCCCTTTCTTCTAAAGGGCCTCAAAAGTAATAGCTGGATCTTATGATGCAAAAGATCCAGCTAAATATTTTAAACTTTTTCCAATGTACGGTGTATTGTTTGCGTACGATCTGGACCTGTTGATACCAACGTAATAGGAACGTTCAACCTGCTTTCTAGAAACTTTATATAATCGTTTAATTCCGATGGCAAACTTCCTTCTGCGGTAGAGGGCAATGACGTATTCCAGCCTTTTACTTCAGTATAGATCGGAATTATTTTCTCATTCACGATTTCATACGGAACAACTTCTGTGATGGTGCCATCTTCGAGTTGATACGCTGTACAAATTTTGATTGTTGGGAAAATATTTAAAACATCCGCCTTCATCATAAGCAGCTGTGTCACCCCATTTATCATGATAGAATATTTCAAAGAAGGTAGATCGATCCAACCACAACGACGCGGTCTTCCGGTTGTTGAGCCGAATTCATTACCCTCCTTACGCATGCGTTCTCCTTCATCGTTGTTTAGCTCCGTCGGAAACGGCCCACTGCCAACCCTGGTGCTGTACGCCTTAAAGATTCCATATACTTCACCAATGTGTCGTGGTGCAATGCCTAAGCCAGTACAAGCACCTGCTGTTACTGTGTTTGAGCTTGTTACAAATGGATAACTACCGAAATCTATATCTAAGAGCGCGCCTTGTGCGCCTTCCGCTAAGATCGACGAGCCATTCTTCAACTCTTGATTCAAGAAGTACTCGCTCTCAATCAATTTAAATTCTTTCAAAAAGTTAGTAGCGTCTAAAAACTGTGCTTCCAATTCATTCCAATTGAAAGCCACATCGTGATCTTTCAGGATCTTAAAGTGGATATCCGTGAGTTTCTTTAGTCTTGACCCAAAGTCTGCTGAAAGAATATCTCCTACGCGAAGTCCTTGCCTTCCAATCTTGTCTTGATATGTCGGTCCGATACCTTTTAAAGTAGATCCAATTTTGGCATCGCCTTTCGCCTTTTCGTACGCCGCGTCTAATAATCTGTGCGTCGGAAGAATGAGTGTAGCTTTCTTCGAGATAAAAAGATTTTGCTTAACGTTCAGGTTATACTTGGCAAGTTTCTCAATCTCAGCCTTAAAGATGACAGGATCGAGTACAACGCCGTTACCAATAACGTTTCGCGTTTTCTCGCGAAAGATTCCAGAAGGAATTTGGTGAAGTACGTGCTTGATACCATCGAACTCCAAGGTATGTCCGGCATTCGGACCGCCTTGAAAACGGGCTACCACATCGTACTTGGGCGCCAGAACATCCACAATTTTACCTTTACCTTCATCTCCCCATTGAAGGCCTAAAAGAACATCTACCTTAGACATCGAATTAATTCCTGCTGATTAGATTATTTAATGACTTCTGATTCAGACTGAACCACCTGAAAAATGGCGTTCAATTTTGTAATAACCAGAAGCTTTTGAACGCTTTCCGACGGTTTCATCAGATAGACTTCTCCGCCTTTGTTCCTGAACTTTGTCAGTATTGTGATAAGCACACCAATGCCACTACTATTAATATAGCGTAGTTCTGAGATATCTACGATACACGTGAGCACGCCGTGTTGTAGCTGATTGCTAACAATTTCGATTACCGATGCCCCATTGTCTTCTCCGATGAGATCACCGGAAAGTTTTAGGATAAGTTTTCCTGATTTTACTTCGTGGCTGAAATTCATACGCTTTTAGTTGGCTGCGGCCTGACGATTTTCACAATTTGATTTTGTACACGTTGCATACAAAATCAACGAATGATGAAGCACATTAAAATGTAGAATGTCTTCGACGGTATTCTGAATATTCTGAATACGAGGATCACAAAACTCCACCACTTTATGACATTCGGTGCAAATCAGATGGTCGTGCTGCTTATAGCCATATGATTTTTCATACTGCGCAAGATTTTTTCCAAACTGATGTTTGCTTACCAGGTCGCATTCTACCAGCAAATCCAGCGTGTTATAGACCGTAGCCCGGCTTACACGATAGTTCTTGTTTTTCATGCTGATATACAAAGACTCGACATCAAAATGTCCATCCCTGGAGTATATCTCTTCTAAAATGGCATAACGTTCAGGCGTTTTCCGCAGCTCCTTGCTTTCCAAGTATGCTGTGAAAATTTTCTTCACTTCTTCGTAAATCTTTGGATTTAATGCCATAAAATTCTTGAGCGGGGGCAAAGATAGGAATAGAAAGCAAATATCGAACATCGAAAAACGAACACCGAAGTTCTATTCGATTTTCACTCTATTTTCGAAAGTAATCGCTTCATTTTCTGAACGATGCGCGATCAAAATGTGAATTTTATTCTTTCGAGTCAAAGCGGCTTACTTTCACGACGCCTTCCACGCTGCGCATCTTTTCTATTAACTGTTCTAAGTGGCGCGTGTCATTTACGTACAGCATAATCTCGCCCTCGAAGATTCCGGAATCGGTGTAAATCGACATCGAACTCATATTCACTTTCAATTCCTCAGAAATAATCTTGGAAACATCATTGATCAACCCTACGCGATCGGTGCCGCGAATTTTTAACCCCGTGAGAAAAGCAACTTCGTGTTGTGAAGTCCATTTGGCTTTTACTACCCTATTACCATGGTGGGACAATAACTCTGGCGCGTTAGGACAATTTGTTCTATGAATCTTTATTCCTTCACTCACGGTTACGAATCCAAACACGTCGTCGCCAGGAATTGGTGTACAACACTTTGCAAGTTTGTAGTCGACCACGTCCATGTCCTCCCCTACTAGCAGAATGTCTTCATACCGACCTTTAATTTTGGTGATCTCCTGTTCAATTGTCTTGGCATCGGCCACCTGGAGATTCGGCCTGCTTTTAATTGGTGAGGTTGGCTTGTTCTCAACAAACTTTTTAATGTCGGCCGTGGTGATAAAACCTGCACCTACTCGGAAGTATAAGTCAAAATGCGTGGTTGCCTTGAAATAATCGCGCATTTGCTCTAGTAGCGGCTGAGTTGGTTCTTCTTTTAATTGTCGCAGTTTCCGGAAAATAATCTCCTTCCCTTCTTCAGACGACTTCTTCTTGTCCTCTTTTAGTTCGTCCTTGATGCGAGATTTAGCTTTCGAGCTTACTACAAAACGAAGCCAATCTTCATGTGGCTTTTGCTTCGCCGACGTGAGAATCTCAATCTGATCGCCATTCTTGAGCACATAATTTATAGGAACGAGCTTGTTATTGACTTTTGCGCCAATACATTTAGATCCCACTTGTGTGTGTATTTCGAAGGCAAAATCTAAGGCCGTTGCGCCATAGGGCAGTGTTTTAAGTTCACCCTTTGGCGTAAATACAAAAACCTCTTCAGAGAAAAGATTGCCGCGGAAATCGTCAACAAAATCCAGTGCGGAGTGGTTGTTCTGCTCGAGCAAGTCGCGCACGCGATGAAGCCATTTTTCTAAGTTTGATTCCGCTGTGGTATTGCTGTCTTTATATTTCCAGTGAGCCGCGTATCCCTTTTCAGCAATTTCATCCATTCGTTTGCTGCGGATTTGCACTTCTACCCATTGACCGTTTTTGGCCATTACAGTAGTGTGTAGCGACTCATATCCATTTGCTTTTGGTGTACTTATCCAATCACGTAGCCGATCCGGATTCGGTGTATAATAGTCCGTTACAATAGAGTACACTTGCCAGCAAAGCGCTTTCTCGTGCTCAATGGCAGTGTCGGTAATAATGCGAATGGCAAATAAATCATAAACCTCCTCGAAAGGAATATTTTGTTTTCGCATTTTATTCCAGATCGAATGAATCGATTTTGGACGGCCTTTGATTTCATAGTCCACATCCAGTTTATCGAGTTCCTCTTTAATGGGAATCATAAACTGTTTAATGAATTTGTTACGGACAGCTTTTGTGGCATCGATTTTCTGAGCAATCGAATGGTACACAGGCCGATCAGTAAATCTGAGGTACAAATCTTCTAGCTCAGTTTTGATTGCATTCAACCCTAAGCGGTGTGCAAGCGGGGCATAGAGGTAAATTGTTTCGTTGGCAACCTTGAGTTGTTTGTTGCGCGGCATGCTATCAAGCGTTCGCATGTTGTGCAAGCGATCTGCCAGTTTGATGAGGATCACACGAACATCTTCGGACAGCGTGAACAGCATTTTTCGAAAATTCTCGGCTTGCTGCGACGTGCCATATTCAAAGACACCTCTGATTTTGGTGAGTCCATCAATGATCCGGGATATTTTTTTTCCAAACAGTCGTTCGATATCGGCCAACTCAATATCGGTATCCTCCACTACATCGTGCATGAGTGCAGATATAATAGAGGTCGTTCCAAGGCCAATTTCTTCAACGCAGATCTCGGCTACTGCAAGTGGATGAAAAATAAAAGGTTCACCAGATTTACGCCGCATATCCTTATGGGCTTCTAGTGAAATAGTGAAAGCTTTCTTTATAAGTTTAGCATCACCGTCTTTAAGGATCGGTTTTGCCTTGCGCAATAATCTCCTGTATCGACTGATGATCTCTTTTTTCTCCTGCTCAGCATCAATTACCATCATTAAAAATCTTTGATTTTGTGGGTTCTGATTCTCTTTTCGAATCTTTTGCAATTTGCGAAAGGGAATTTATAAACAAAGTCTTCTTTATTTCCGAATTATCAATAAATTTGCGCCTCCTTTTCCGGGATATGTTGGCACCCCCCGATAAAGTTCGGGAGAAATGCCGCCATCGGAATATCAACTATCATCCTCCGGATGTGGCGTAATTGGTAGCCGCGCCAGACTTAGGATCTGGTGCCGCAAGGCGTGGGGGTTCGAGTCCCTCCATCCGGACCATTGAACCCCATAATACGAATTAACCATTCGTGTTTGGGGTTCTTGTTTATAAATCTGCCAATCAAATACTACAGTCTTGGAAATTACACTGAACAAAACGAACAGCACCGAAGGTTTAATTAAAATTAAATTAACCGAGGGTGATTATCAACCCAGCGTTGAGGAAAAAGTTAAAGACTATGCAAAGAAGGCAAACATCAAAGGTTTCCGTCAAGGCAAAGTTCCATCAGGTGTAATTAAAAAAATGTTCGGTAAGTCAATCCTTGTGGATGAAATCAATAGCTTACTGACAAGCAAAATCTCTGATTATATTAAAGATAACAATCTTAAAATACTTGGCGAACCTCTTCCTAACCAAGAGAAAAGCCGTGATATTGATTGGGACACTCAGAAAGATTTCGAATTCGAATATCAGATTGGAATGGTCGATGAGTTCAGTTACGACCTTTCTTCTAAAGTGAAAGTGACTTCTCATCCTATTAACGTTGATCAAGCTGTCATCGATGATACAATCAGTGATTTGAAGAAACGTTTTGGCAAAGTTAGCTACCCTGAAACAAGCGAAGCTGGCGATAACCTTTTCGGTGAACTTACCGGCGCGAATGATTTTAAACGTGAGTATGCTTTTATCGACACAACGAAAGTTGAGAAGAAAGAACAAAAGAAATTTGTAGGACTGAAGAAAGAAGATTCAGTAGACTTTGATATTGAGAAGGCTATCAGCGAGTCTGCTGCGATCAGCCAGTTACTCGGTATTCCCGAAGAAGAAGCGAAGGATGCAAGAGGAAAGTATACGTTGAAAGTTACGAACATCAGCCGTACCGAACCTGCTGAAGTAAACACTGAATTATTCGATCGCGTGTTCGGAAAAGATGCTGTTACGACGGAAGCTGATTTCCTCGGAAAAGTAAAGGAGACTATTTCTGACAATTACAAGCGTGAATCGGAGCACTTCCTGGATCACAACATTGAAGATTATTTCATCAATCATACAAATATCACACTGCCTTCTGATTTCTTGAAAACGTGGTTGAAAGCAACCAGCAAAGGAGAAATTACAGATGCCGTTCTTGACAACGAGTTCAACGCTTACGTACGTGGTTTGAAGTGGGATCTTATCAAGAATAAGATTGCTGATGATAACAAAATTGAGGTTACTACAGATGAAGTTCGTGCAAAAGCAAAAGAAATGATCCTAGCTCAGTTCGGTGGACAAGCATTTGCCGAACAACTTGGCGATCGTATGGATGCGATTGCAGACAACTACCTGAGAAATGAGAACGGTCAGAACTTCATGAAGTTATTCAATCAACTTCGTCATGAGCGTATCCTGAAATTTATCAAAGAAAAGATCAGTGTTCAGGAAAAACCTGTAAGTGTTGAAGAGTTTAAGAAGATTGTAGCAGAACACAAACACTAGTATTTGTATAATGGCCTCTGGCTTTAAAAAAAACCAGTCTGTTATCCAGGCTGGTTTTTTTATTGGCTTTTGACTGCTGGCTATTAACACTCCCTTATTCGATATTTCATCCCCCCTCAACAACACAGCTTAACACGCTGAGGGTATAGCAGGATATACTGACAGAATAGCTACCCTTTAGCTAGAGTCAGGTTTCGGTGAACAGACTGAAAAAATGTCAGGAACAAATGATGGTTCTTCTTGAAATAAAAATCAGCCCAACAAATAGACGGCGGGCTGCGCCAATAGTTTCGAAAACTTCAAACCAACAGGAACGCGGTGCAGATTGGAAGAGCTATTTATACAATAACGCAGACGACTTTCGTCTATGTCGATGGTAAATGGCTGCTGGAAAACCAGAAGCCAGTCGCCAGAAGCCATTAGCAATTTTAAACCATTTTACGGCGATCTTGGTTTTAAGCAATATCCGTTGGAATATTGGAACGGGATAGCTAAGATTACCTTGATTTCAACTTATTCAAAACGTTAATCATCATTCATTTTATACATGAGCAACAACAACGAATTTAGAAAGTATGCTGTACACCATCTCGGCATGAGTGGTAACGGGCTAGACAGCTATATGAAGTACATCAATGAAAATCCATACACGATCAATGCGATGACGCCGAACATTGTTGAGGAACGTCAGCTCCGCGCAACGGTATTGGATGTATTTTCTCGTTTGATGGCAGACCGTATTATTTTCTTCGGCACGCCCGTGGATGACTACGTTGCGAACGTCATCACAGCCCAACTTCTTTTCCTCGAATCTGCGGATCACAAAAAAGATATTATCATGTACGTAAATAGCCCTGGAGGCTCAGTGTACGCTGGCTTAGGAATTTACGACACCATGCAGTACGTAAGTCCGGATGTAGCGACAATCTGTACAGGACTCGCTGCGTCCATGGGCGCGGTGTTATTGGCTGCGGGTGCTAATAAGAAGCGCTCAGCACTCCCCCATGCACGCATTATGATTCACCAGCCTTTGAGTGGAATGCAAGGGCAGGCTTCAGATATGGAAATTTCACTTCGTCAGACGTTGGAGGTAAAAAGAGACCTTTACAACATCCTTTCGAAGCATAGCGGTCAGAAATACGAGAAAATTGAGAAAGATTCAGACCGCGATTACTGGATGAGAGCTGCAGAAGCCAAAGAATACGGTCTTATTGACGATGTACTAGAACGTAAGAAAAGCTAAAGAATAGCACAAAATACGCTCACAAGGGTGTGCTAAATATTTGTACCTTTGATACTTATTTGGCACGCTCTTTTAATTTTCTATATAACACTTAAGAAATCATGGCCGAAGTTACATGTTCATTTTGCGGTCGAAGCAAAAAAGATGTTGATCTGATGATCTCAGGGATACATGCGCACATCTGCGATAAATGTGTGACTCAGGCAAATCAAATCTTGAGCGAAGAGAAAAAAAGTAAGACCGAGACAGGCTTTTCCCCGAACTTCAAGCTGATCAAGCCAAGAGAAATCAAGAAGTTTCTGGATGAATATGTAATCGGCCAAGACGAAGCAAAGAAAATTATGTCGGTTGCTGTTTACAATCACTACAAGCGATTGATGCAACGTAAGCTCGACAATGATGTAACGATTGAAAAATCTAACATCATCATGGTTGGTGAGACTGGTACCGGCAAAACGTACTTAGCGCGCACACTCGCCAAAACACTACAGGTACCATTCTGTATTGCAGATGCTACGGTACTTACCGAAGCCGGGTATGTAGGCGAAGATGTTGAAAGCATTTTAACAAGATTACTTCAAGCTGCCGACTATAATGTGGAAGCTGCTGAACGTGGTATTGTGTATATCGATGAGATCGATAAGATCGCTCGGAAGTCTGATAACCCTTCGATCACGCGCGATGTGAGCGGGGAAGGTGTGCAGCAAGCACTTCTGAAATTATTAGAGGGAACTGCCGTAAACGTACCACCACAAGGCGGACGTAAGCACCCTGATCAAAAGATGATCACGGTAAACACAGAGAACATCCTGTTTATTTGCGGTGGTGCATTCGAAGGTATTTCAAGATACATTGCGAACCGATTGAACACACGTCCACTCGGATTTGCAGCGAACCAAGATGGTTTGCATCCTGGGGATATTGATAAAGATAATCTCCTTCAATTTATCACGGCGCAAGACCTCAAGAGCTTTGGTTTGATTCCAGAGTTGATTGGACGTTTGCCTGTGGTATCATACCTCAGTCCGTTAGACAACGAGGCCCTTCGTAAAATCCTTACGGAGCCTAAGAATGCCCTCATCAAACAATACAAGAAATTGTTTGACATGGAGAACATTGAACTTGAATTCAAAGATGGCGCGATTGACTTCATCGTAGAAAAAGCGATGGAATTTAAACTTGGCGCACGCGGATTGAGAAGCATTTGTGAAGCCATCATCAATGACGCGATGTTTGAACTTCCTTCAGAAAAAAACTCAGACAGATTGATTATCAACCGTGCTTACGCGGAAGAGAAATTCAGTAAGTCGCAGTATAGTAAGTTGAAGGTTGCTTGAGAAATAATCGTTAATCGTTAATCGTTAATCGTTAATCGTTAATCGTTAATCGTTAATCGTTAATCGTTAATCGTTAATCGTTAATCGTTAATCGTTAATCGTTAATCGTTAATCGTTAATCGTTATTTTTTTAGGTCTTGCTTAAGAAAATCCAACATCAACGTCGCTGCGTTTTCTGATGCTGATCCGGTGTCTAGGATTCGAATAATTTCTTCGTATTCATCAACCATTCGCTCGCGATAAGCGGCATTTGTCATCATTTTCTCCAACTCCAAAGAAACACTCTCGACATTGGCCTCATGTTGAATCATCTCTTTGACCACTTCCTTTCCGGCGATGAGGTTGACAAGAGAAATGAATTGTACACTGATTAATTTCTTCGCCAACCAGTAAGAGATTTTGTTGGCCTTGTACACTACAATTTGAGGAACCTTGAAGAGTGCAGTCTCTAATGTAGCCGTTCCAGATGTGACGATCGCAGCTTTAGCATGCTCTAATAAATTGTAAGTATCTTCAAGAACGAAAGTTACATTCGAATATTGACTTACAGCCTCATACATCGATCGGTCAAGGTTGTTGACAGCAGCCAATCCAAAATGATATTGCGGAAAATATTTAACTACTTGTGCCATGAGCGGAATAATCGTTTGCAGTTCTTGCTTACGGCTACCCGGCAGTAGGGCGATCAGTTTACCCGGATCAGTAAAATTGTGCTTCGCTAAAAAATCATCGTTTGATCGATGCGCTTTAACGGCATCGAGCACTGGATTACCGACATAATGCGCTTCCCAATCGTAACGTTTGAAGAAGTCTTTCTCGAAAGGCAAAATAACAAAGAGTCGGTCGACGTGCGGCTTCAACCACTTTGCTCGTTTGGAATACCATGCCCAATATTTTGGAGGAATGTAAAAGTATACGAGCTTTCCCGTACGTTTGCCATGCTTGGCGATCTGCAAATTGAATCCACCATAATCGATCAGGATGATCACATCAGGGTTGTATTGATCGATATCAACTTTACACCGCTTGATAAACTTAGCGATCTTGTTCATGTTGGTGAGCAACTCGAACAATCCCATGATCGCCATTTCTTTATAATGTACAGCTAACTGAACGCCGGCAGCTTCCATGTATTCGCCACCAAAGCCGCGAAACTCCGCGTTGAGGTCACGTTGCTTAATGGATTTAACAAGATTTCCTCCGTGTAAGTCTCCTGATCGTTCGCCGGCAATGATGTAGTATCGCATAATCTAATGTAGGAGACTATTCGCCATAATATTCAACATAGTTACGAGGCGTCTCATACAATCGGATGCAGTGTAGTTTACCTCTTGAAGTTATAGACGGGAGATGGCTATTTAATATTTTCCAGATTTCAACAATTAAATTCTCGCAACTTGCGAGCTTATCTTTCATAAAATCTACATCGGTATTAAGATTTTTATGATCGAGTTTTTCAATGACTTCGTTACGAATGAGGGTGCTCAACTTCTTTAGATCAACAACGAATCCCGATTCCGGGTCAGGTATTCCCTTCACTGTAACAATAAGGTCAAAGTTATGACCATGCCAATTTTCATTGGCACAAGGGCCAAATACTTCTACATTCTTTTCCTTCGTCCATTTTGGATTATAGAGTTTATGGGCAGCGTTAAAATGCTCTTTTCGCGAAACGTAGATCATAGCGCAAATATACAGCGACAAAGACCGATTAAATGGATTTTTTAAACAGTCTTATAATAACTCATTTTGTGGCGTAAATACTACCGATATTTGCTATTTAAATTAGACAGAGCCTCAATTAAAGACACATCGTTAAAATAAATTTGACAAAGTATGCAAAAGAATTTCATTGTCGTTGGAGCATTATTTTTATCAATCGCCACCACCGGAGTCCATGGGCAAAGCGTTGTTGGAGGAATCCAAGGAAAAGGATTAGACATGCAAACTGCGCCAAACGGCTATGTTACAGGACTACCTTTAGCTCCGTTAGCAAGAGAAGGCAACTATTACCTATTCGATGAATGGTCGACAGGAACAATTTATTTGGAGTCGGTAAAAATTGAAAATCATTATTTCAAGTACGACATCAAACTCAACCAGATGGAGATTAAGTTAGGCAACGAAGTTAAAGTTCTTGATGGTCGTAGGGTGAAGCAATTTGACCTTGTTACGGCAGAGGGATCAAAGACTTTCATCAATGCCGCGGAATTTAAATTGAACGGTACGCCCCTGATCGGATTCTTCAATGTAATTGCAGATGGCACCTGGAAAGTTCTCTCAAAAACAGATACCAAAATTCAAAAATCAACATATGTGAGCTCTCTCGACGCTGGCGACCGCAAAGAAAAAATCGTAAAGGACGTCCGCTATTTCATCGCCCAGGACAGTAACTTGATCGATCCAAAGAAAATCAAAAAGAAAACGGTTCATGATATTTTCAAAAATCAACCTGAAAATGTTCGTCAACAGATAATAGATTCCAACTTTAACACCAAAAGTATAGTTGGACTTACTTCGTTGGTTTCACTTTTAAATTCAAGTGCTAGTGCGGCAAATTAATTGTTCGGCTTCCTAAAAGGTTCATCAAGTAGGAGGACATAGCGATTACATCTCCTGTCCTCTCAGACGACCTTCAGATTGAATCACTATTACTACTAATCCCTTAGTTGTAGTAGTGATTTTCTTTTTCCGTCTTTTTTAGGGACTTACACCACACCGTATCGGTCGAAAAGATGGCAGACGCACAAAAAAAGGGATTCAGAAGTTCTGAATCCCTTTTTTTAATTTAAATATTCTTAAGGTTACTCAACACGCGTCACAGTCTCAGTAATTACGCGTGTCAATCCGCTTGCGTTTGCATACTGATAATAAAGCGTAAACACTTTCGCTTCTGGATCGTAAGTTGATGTCTTACCAGGTGTAGGAGTGATTGCCACCCCTGCATCTGGAGCAGCCTCGATAGTTACCGTGTTATCTTCATTAACCGTTAGATTAAAGAAGATCGTAGGGTTGTTAAACCATCCTAACGCACCGAAAGTCTGACAAGTATTTCCGTCGATTGTAGACAACGCTTTCTCATCAGTGTATTCGTTTGTTGCATATACACCAGGCGATGTCTCTCTAACGATTGTGCCTTCAGTTTCATAGTCGCCTGAATATGGGTTATCAACGATAGCTTTGATCACCGCGCTTTGAACTTCTCTACCATCTTCGAGCACAGCCACAACTCTGAATGACCAGAAGTCACCGACAACTAGCCCAGCATCAGTATCAGGAAGCCCTGCAATGCCATTTTTTAATGATGCATAATCAGCTGTGTAGCTCACTACATCATCATCGGCAGCAACGTCAACAGTACCAGCCAACACTTCAGCTGAAACCTCACCGTCCATACTAAACGTTTTATAGTATTTAACTTGTTTGATCCCTACAGTTGGAACAACCGCGACATCAATTGTTGCGCCGGTTACATATGACAGTTCATCATCCACTGGGACAACAAGGCCACCAGCTTTTGCATCCTCCGTCACCAAATCTTCCGGGTCGCCACATGACATTGCGCTGAGCGCAACAGCCGCTGAAAGGCTAAGTGCAAATATTTTCTTAATCATATTACTCATGTTTAGTTAAGTATTTTGCGTACCGGTTCACCCGGTACGCTAATTAATTTAGTCTACATCCCACCACACTCTGGTGTTGAGATTGTCTGCGCCATTGTGCTGTACAGCGGCAGCATAGTTCGAAGGATTTTTAGACTGCTCATCCAACGGGTAAGGAACACGCACTGGAATTTTACCGCCATTCAGACCATCTTGTGCTGGAGTGAGTACAGGAAAATCTACGCGTCTCCATTCGAACCAAGCTTGTAACCCCTGATCAAACATAGCAACATATTTTTGCGTTGCAATTTGCTCAAGCGCTTTAGCAGGATCGTAAATCACTATTGCATTTTCTGTCAGATGACCAAAAATTTCAGCATCAACGGTATAGTCAGCTGGGATAGCGAGTCCACCGTAAGATGATCCAGCATGCGCGTCAAATTCTTCCTGAAGTGGTTCGCGGAATTGATTATAAGACGCAACAAATCCCTGGATGTAATAAGACTCAGCCGCAGCATCGCCGCCAGGGATAAAGTTTCTCTTTGCTGCTTCTGCAAGAATGAATTGCAATTCGGCAAAGCTCATGAGCATACCAGGTGCCTCAGCCGCAGAGAAATATGCGCCGATTTTTGATGTATTTTTCAAACCACCACCATTAAAAGCAGCCGCTTTCGCTGAGGTTAATCCATTAGGCAATCCAACGAACTGACCTGTACCGGCAGGAAGCGCAAATGCCATAATTCTATAATCCCCAAGATCCTTCAAAAGATCGATGAAGTTTTCGCTCACGCGGTGATCATCTCTTGTCTTACGATTTTCGTGGATCGGGTTGTTATTTGGCGCTGAACCAAGGTATTTTAGATATGCCATATCATCTGGCGTATTATCGGCATATACCTCATCATCCGCCTCGTACAGTGCGTCATGGCTTTCGAAGATTGGATACGTCGCCGGAGTTGACACGATCTCAGTCATCTCTGTTGTAACGAATCCAGGATCCCTATCAGACATACGGAGGAGTAATCTCAAACGGAGTGAATTTGCAAATTTCTTCCACATATCGATATCATTACCAAAAAGAAGATCTCCACCAATTTCTTTTCCATCGGCGCTAAGCAACGTGTTAGCTTCCTTCAATTTTGCGATGATATCACGGTAAACCTCTTCCTGCGTGTTATACGTAGGGCTAAGGATACCACCATCAACGACGTCACCTTTGAATGCTTCTTCGTAAGGAATGTCACCGTGAAGGTCAGTCAATACAGAGATAATGTAAGCCTTCAATACTAATGCGACACCTTTGTAATTGTCGTGCTGAAGCTTCTCTCCCAATTTGTAAATAGTCACTACGTCCATTCCGGATGCAGCGTAGAAGCTATTCCAAGTCGTGTTTACAGTACCTGGGCGAAATTGATAACGATCCTCGTCCGTGTATTGAACCTTTGCCATGTGCTGTACCCAGCCTGAGCCCATTTCATGTCCCAAGAAAATCTCATGGACACGATCCGTCAACGATTCGATGGCATTGGTCAAGAGATAATCTGGTGCAGCCTGCTCATTGGAAGGCGCGTTGTTGTTTGTATTTATTTCCTCAAAGTCTTTTGTACAGGAGCTCACCACGAGAGCAGCTGCCAATACTGAGGCATATTTTAATGTTTTTTTCATGTTCTAGTCCATTTAAGGTTAATCTTCCGCCTACTGAAGTTTAAAGCTGATGTTGAAACCTATGCTTCTAGCGCTAGGCAATTGACCGAACTCAAGTCCCTGTGCGTTCGTGTTGCTGAAAGAAGTTTCAGGATCAACATGAGGCACTGTGCTATACAAGAGCGCAAGGTTTCTTCCAACGAGAGCAACATTCAAATCCTTGAACGGCAATCTTCCGAAGATGCTGTTTGGCACAGTGTAGCCAAGTCTAACCTCTCTGAGTTTCACGTAGCTTCCATCAAACACGCTTGATTCGGCAATAGAGTTTGAGTAAGCAGCCTTATTATATTGTTCAGCCGTTACTACAATATCATTTTGCACGTATTCAGGATTTTCTGCAGTTCCGATGTTTTTAACACCGTCACCTACGATACCATCCTCACGACCAAGAAGTGTTTCTTCGAGTATACCAGCATAACGACCCCATGACGTTGTCATTGAATAAAGATCACCACCGCGTTTTACGTCGATCTGACCATAGAGTGTGAAGCCTTTGTAGCTGAACTGCGAGTTGAAGCCAGCTGTCCAATCGGGCGTATAATTCCCAAGAACTTTCGCTGTAGTTGAAGTTACTGGAAGACCGTCCTCGTGAATAATGTTTCCATTCGGGTCACGCTCGAAACCGTATCCAAAGAGGGAACCAAGTCTTTGTCCAGGAATACCCACTACTTGAAGGCTCCAATATGTTGCAATCAAATACTGCTCAACGCCAGGATATAATTCATCAACTTGGTTGATGTTCTTCGCGAAGTTCAAGTCAACATCCCAACGGAATCCGTTTGAAAGACTTACTGGGGTTGCACCAACGTGGATTTCTATACCTCTATTTGAGATTTGGCCCGCATTGATTGTTTTTGTTGTGTAACCTGATGCCCCAGAGATTGGAATATCAATGATCTGATTCTTTGTTTTACGATCGTAATAGGTAAGCTCAAATCTTAACTTGTCCGTGAAGAAATTCACATCTGCTCCAATTTCAAAACTTTCACTCTCCTCAGGTTCAAGCTCTGAGTTAGGAATTCTATTTGGGACAAAAAGGTTTGGAAGTTTCGTTGCAGAATTCCAGCTGTCTCCAAAAGAAACCGTGTTCAGTAATTGATATGGATCTGTATCAGAACCTACACGTGCCCATCCTCCGCGAACCTTTAAGAAAGAGAGTGTGTTGCTTTGAAGATCGAACAAGTCCGCAAGCGATGCACTTACGTTAACGGAAGGATAGAAGTATGAATTGTTTGCTTCTGGAAGCGTACTTGACCAGTCATTGCGACCAGTGATTTCTAACGTAAGCGCTTCTTTGTAAGAAAGCTTCACGGCTCCATACAAGCTGTTGATTCGTTTTTCTCTCCATTCGCTGCTTGTTCTTAATGGAACTCTTGAGTTATTCAGCGTAAACACGTCTGCTACCGAAAGTTCATCCGCTGCACCAAAAATCTGATGAGACTTCTGGTTCATTTGGTTACCCCCTGCATTGATATTAAGGTTGAAATCTTGTGCGACGTCCTTATTGAAAGAGATCAAGAAGTCAGAGTTTGTTTCAGAAACTGTATTTGTCGTCTCGCTATAAGAACCCGGAGGTGTATCCAGATCGCCGAGGGCAGTTCTTCCTGTGTTCGTGTTTGTATAATAGTCAGTACCAGTACGTACAAATGCGCTTAACCAATCAGTAATCCGATAGTTTAATCTCGCGTTTCCGTAGATACGGCTGCGATCCAAAGTGTTTAAATTTTCGTATAGGATGAAGTACGGGTTGTTATGATAGTTGTAGTTCCAGCTGAACTTTGAACCATCCGCATTCTTATAATTTTTCAAAGCCGCAATATCCACCTGACGTCCGAACCAGTTGAATTGCTGCATCACGTTCTGTGCGCTGTAGCCGTAACCTGGTAGGTTATCACTATTTGTTTTTACAAATGTTCCGGATGCGTTGAGGCTGAATCTTTCCGTAAGTTCCACATTGGCATTCAGGGCAACCGTATTCTTAGTCTGATCGGTATTAGGAACCATACCTTCTTGCTTAGAATTTGTGTATGACAGACGTACACCAGCCTTGTCGGTACCACCGTTAATAGCAACACTGTTAGTAATCGTCGTACCTGTGTTGAAGAAATCTTTTACGTTATCTGGATGCGACACCCAAGGGGTAGCTTCTCTTACACCGTTAACTACCGGGCTGTTAAACTGCGGGATTTTAGTACCTACATCGAGACGAGGTCCCCAGCTTTCATCAACACCGTCATTTATTCCACCTCCCTTGCCGTCTACAAATTCAAATTCACCATTCGATCCTTGACCGTAGCCATTTTGATAATCCGGCAATTTCATTGGATTTTCAAACGTAACGTTTGAATTGAAGGAAATACCTAGTCCAGATCCTTTTTTTCCTCTCTTCGTGGTAATCAAGATAACACCGTTAGATGCACGTGATCCGTAAAGCGCCGAAGCATTTGGACCTTTAAGTACTGTAACAGATTCAACGTCGTCAGGGTTAATGTCCGCTGCACCGTTACCACGGTTCACGTCTTCATTTCCTGTACCTCCGAAATTACCGTTGCTGATTGGAACACCATCTACTACGAATAATGGTTGGTTATTTCCAAACGAGTTTGCACCACGGATGAGGATACGGGAAGACGCGCCAACCGCACCTGATGATCCTGTAACTTGTACACCTGCAATCTTACCAGAAAGTGAGTTTACGATGTTCTGATCGCGTGACTTGAGAAGATCTTCTCCTTTCACTTCCTGAACAGCATAACCGATTTCTTTCTTAGATTGCTCCTGACCGAGAGCAGTTACAACAACTTCTGAAAGCTGTGTAACATCCTGTTGCATCGGCACATCAACAACATTGCGTGATCCGATTTCAACTTCCTGGCTGAGTAAGCCGATAAATGTGAATACCAAAGTTCCCCCGCTTGCAGGTACACTGATAGTGTAGTCTCCGTTTGCGTTCGATACGGTTCCTTGCGTAGTTCCTTTCAAAACTACGTTGACACCTGGGAGGCCTGAGCCGTCCTCCTGGGAGGTGATCCGGCCAGTGACCGTTCGCTCCTGTGCCCACAGCTCGCTGGATACGAGTGCAAACACCGCTGTTAAGCATAAGAGTAGAATTCTCTTCATACTGTGTTAGTTAGGTTAATGAAAATTTAAATATGCGATCAAACTTATAACAAAATAATAACTCCCGGAAGTGACCTCACGCAAAATTTAGTATGCACGCATAAAAAAAATCCCCCAAATTGAGGGATTGGAAACGATTGTGCTAATCCACGTTAGTCCGAAAAATGCGGTTTTCGGCCTGTTTAAAACGGTTGCTTTAACGAATGGTAGTTTCTACTGAATTAATTTAAATTCTATCCGACGATTCATTTTTTTATTGTCTTCTGAATCGTTGGCCGCTATAGGACGGTCTGGCCCGTATCCCATGGGTTGTAGGCGCCTGCTGTCTATCCCTTTTTCGACTAGGTAATTAAACACCGACTGTGCGCGCTTTAAAGAAAGCTGCCGATTGTAATCTGCTGTACCCGCATTGTCGGTATGGCCAGCTATTTCCACTTTCACACGCGGATTTTCGGTAAGAAAGGTGAGAATCTTATTGAGCTCCGGAATGGAGGAATCCTTCAAATCGAACTTATCAAATTCAAAAAATATATTATTCAGAACAACAACGGATCCCGCTACAGCTTTCTCCAAATCGATATCTAAAATGATTGGAGCAAAATCTTTCACTTCTGAATAATTAAAATTCAAACTCTTGAAGAGATAACTTTTCCGATTTACATACAATGCATAGTCTGCCCCTTGCGTCAACACAATGAGGTACTCTCCTGTTACTGAATCGGATTCAACAAGCGACTCGACGGCGTTCTTCTCAATGTTGATCAATTCAATTCTTGCTCGGAGTGGATGACGATCTTTTTTATCACGGACGATGCCCTTCACGTAATTGCTTCTGAACTTGATCTGATTCTCTGTAGGAATAACAAGCTCAAACAACCTGCTCTTCGATTCTCCTGCACGCAGCGCCGCTTCATCTTGCGAGTAATATCCCTTCTTCCCATCGGCTGTAATGAAAAGCGAAAATTGATCTTCGTGCGTATTTACGGGTGCGCCAAAATTCTGCGGCGCACTCCAACCGATGGAATCTTTACGCTCTACAAAGTAGATATCATAGCCACCAAAACCCGGCAAGCCATTGGAAGCGTAATACAACACCTTATTGTTTGCATGGATGAATGGCGACATCTCGTCGAACTGAGAGTTGATGGTCTTCCCGGCATTGACGGCTTTGCTCCACTTCCCATTGTCGTCGAGTTGTGATATCCAGATATCGCGTCGTCCGTATCCCGAGCGGCGATCGGAAATAAAATACAGCGTCCTTCCATCGGCGGACAACGAGGGCTGTGATTCCCATGAAGGGCTATTTACATTCGTTCCAAGATTTTTCGGTTCGCTCCACTCATCTCCTATTTTTGTACTCTCGTATAGGTCACAACTTCCAATCCCCTCCCGCCCTGTACATGAAGTCATAATCAATTTGCGACCATCGGCTGAAATGGTGCAGGTACCTTCATTGAGTTGTGTATTGATATTTTTCGAAATGGACACCGGCTTTTGCCATTGCCCTTTATCGTTCTTTGTAGCCACAACAAGATCTTCATCGTCGTTTGGGTCATTACTCAAACGCCGTGTAAAAATAAGTTGCCGTTGATCTGCCGTTAATACGGGAAAGTACTGCATCGCGAAACAATTTACCGTGTCGCTCAGTGGGCGTTGCTTATAGGCCGATATGTTATCTTTATTTTTGAAAGCAAACTCCGCGCTTTTATACATCATTGTCGCGCGGTCCACTTTTTGTTTGTTCTGTATTTCGTTTTTGATAAAGGCGCCAAGTGTTTTCATGGCATCTTCATAACGGCCTTTCGCGAGATAGGCATCACCGAGGTCGAACCAAAAGACTTTTTGTTTCCGGATGTCGGCGGTGAGCGACAATCCTTTTTCAAGTTGTAGAATTGCCGGATCGTACTGCTTCATGTTCAGGTACACCAATCCTAATCGATAGTAGGCTTCCACAAATTCGTCGTCCTTTTGAAGCGCTTGATTTAGCAGTGCGATGGCTTCTTGAAACTGGCCTCTTACGCGATAGTTGTCTGCTTCCGTGTAGAGTTCAATGGCTTTCTTTGATTTTGTACTCAACTGCACTTGCGCAACACTTTGAAATGCCGCGACTGTTAACAGGAAAAAAATAAAACACTTCATGCGATAAAACTATAAAACAATATTTGACACATCAATTTCCGGGCCGTCAAATTCGAGCATGGCGTTGATGAGTTTGAATGACTGGAAAGAGCTCAAATCTTCCGGCGCGATATCTTCTTCACGGATAAGGTTTCTTTCCAAAAGATTTTGGCGTTGTGTTCCTTTCAATAATGCTGACCAGGGCGTGTACCATTTCCCATTCCTTTTAAAAACGATGTTGCAATAAGACGTATCAGTAATATAACCTCGTTTCACAATCAGCACGTCGTCGCAATCACGGCGTAAGTCGAACAATCGATCAATCGTCTTGCGATCTTTGTATTTGAACTCGTAGTTGATTCGATCATGTTCTACAATGCGCAACGACTGAATTGTTTTGGGTTGATAAGGCACGAACTCAACGTCTTTTGATTTTTCGTCGTATTCAATCCGACATTTATAAAGCCCGGATTGCGGATGTTTGAATCGGTTGAGAAAACCTTCTAATTCTATAGGCTCGTCATCGCCACAAAGCATTTGCAGCGAGCGGTGCATGCGCTGTTCATGATAGGAAAGATTATAAAATTTTCCGTCTAGCAGTTTAATGGATTCAATCAACAGGGACATAAACTTTGTCGATAGCTTCTTGGTATTCTGATGACACAACGCTTTGTGTGGTGATTCCGCCTCCGCTGCGATAAAAATATTTATCGCCATCTTTTTCGATGAAGCGGATCATCACGCCACTGTCCAGCACTGAACCATTAAAATAACCAAAAACTCCCGTGTAGAAACCTCTTTTTTCCCTTTCTGCTTCACGAATTATTTGCACGGTTTTCTTCTTAGGCGCACCGCTAACCGATCCTGCAGGGAGAAGTTTCACGATAATGTCTCCCAACCGCGAAGAATAATCTGCGGGCAGGTCGCCTGTAATCTCCGAACTTACTTGTAGTAGATTTTTATGGCTCGTGCGAATCTTGTCGATGTAACGAAAACGCGTTACGCGTACGTTGTCTGCTACTTGACTGATATCGTTTCGAATAAGATCAACAATGGTAACGTGCTCGGCGAGTTCCTTCTGATCTGTCAGAATCTTCTGCTCGGCTCCGGTAAGATCCGCATCGATAGTACCCTTCATCGGATAAGACAGAATTTTACCGTTGCCAATCTTTACAAACGTTTCTGGAGAGAAAACAAGAAATCGATCTCGCCACAACAATTTATAAGTTGCTTTGCTCGCGGCAAAAATTTCCTGCAATGTCGATGTCGTTTCGATCTCCGTTTTAATGGTGAGGTTCGTCAGGAATGAATCTCCGTATGCAAGCCCCGCCATAACTCTATCAAACTTAGCGCGGTAAATCTCAAGCGGTATCACCTTCTTCGCCAGTGCAATGGGCGCTTGTTTCTTATTTGGTACGGCATTCGTCACGCCGTCAATAGCAAATTGAATTTGTGTTGAGTCGAGGTCGCTTTCCTTCACTATCCACGGTTGCTCCATCTCAAAATCTATAGCAAACAGAAAAGGGACTTTATCTCGTCCCCACCTGTTCATCGTTTCAATAAATTTTGAAATCTCCATGTTCGCATTAACCACGTTGCACTATGGAATGTTCATATACTTATGAACCTGTAACGATACCTGCCATTTCGGATTATCCTTAACATACTCAATGATCAAGGGGAGCATTTCTTTTTCTTTCGACCATTCCGGTTGAAGGAAAAGCTGGCAAGAAGGTTTCAATTTAGACGTGAATTCTTCCGCCCAGGCAATATCGCTTTTGTGGTTGATGATCACCTTAAGTTCATCAGCTTTCTCAAAAATAGAAGTATCAGGCTTCTTAAATTTCTTTGGTGAAAAACAAACCCAATCCCACGTGCCTGTTAATGGATACACACCTGAAGTTTCGATATGTGTTCTGAGGCCGGAATCCTTCAACGCATGGGTAAGTTTTTCGAGGTTGTACATCACAGGTTCGCCACCGGTGATTACCACAATCTTTCCTTTGCCAGTTTTAACACGCGATACAATTTCCGCTATCGAAAGCATCGGATGAAGCGATGCATCCCACGATTCTTTCACATCACACCAGACACAGCCGACGTCGCATCCACCAAGTCTTACAAAATATGCCGCGTGTCCTTGATAGAATCCTTCACCTTGAATGGTGTAGAAATCTTCCATTACGGGGAGTGCGTCGGTGATGGTAATATCGTTTTCCTTTAAGCGCAAATTATTTCACAGAGATGCACAAAGAACCACAAAGTTTCACAGAGGGTTCACGCTATGGGTACCGGAATTCTGTTGCTTTTAGCGTGTTCAACAATAATGACGCGATGGTCATTGGGCCTACGCCTCCTGGTACGGGCGTGATTAGCGACGCTTTGGGAGCGACGGCATCGAAATCCACATCGCCTTTGATGGCCCAGCCCTTCGGATATTCCGGACCTTCAACACGAGTAGTTCCAATGTCGATTACCACAGCACCTTCTTTCACCATGTCGCCTGTTACTAATCCAGGTCTTCCTACTGCTGTAAGAAGAATGTCGGCAGCGCGTGTGTAGCTCGCCAAATCTTTGGTGTACTTATGGCAAATTGTAACGGTGGCATGTCCTTGCTCGGTGAGCATCATACTTAAGGGTGCGCCGGCAATGCGACTCGCGCCGATAACCACTGCATGCTTACCTTCTGTTTGTACATTATAGCGTCTCAACAATTCCATTACTCCAAACGGCGTCGCGGGCATGAGCAATGGATTTTTAGAAATGATACTACCGAAATTTTGATTGGTAAATCCGTCGACATCTTTGTCGGAACGAATTTTCTCAGTGATTTTTTCCACTGAAATATGCGGTGGCAACGGAAGCTGAACGATAAAACCATCGACATCGTCGTCGTTGTTCACGTGGTCGATATGCTTCATCAATTTTTCTTCGCTGATGGTATCCGCGAAACGCATCATGGTGTAATGGAAACCTACCGACTTACATGACTTCACTTTATTATCAACGTAAGTTTGACTAGCCCCGTCGTCGCCAACAAGAATGATCGCCAAGTGAGGGATCTTCTTATTTTGTGCTTTGCGCTCAGCAACACGTTGCGTGATCTCTGCTTTAATGTCTGCAGATACTTTCTTACCGTCAATGAGGGTGTAGTTGGATTTTGTCTCGACCATTGCGTATTAATCTATTTTAAGTACGGCCATAAATGCTTCTTGCGGCACCTCGACAGTACCAATCTGGCGCATCCGTTTTTTACCTTTCTTCTGTTTCTCCAAGAGTTTACGTTTACGAGAAATATCACCACCATAACATTTCGCAATTACGTTCTTGCGAATAGCAGAGATGGTTTCTCTCGCAACAATTTTCTGTCCGATTGCCGCTTGGATCGCAACTTCGAACATGTGACGCGGAATAAGTTCTTTTAATTTTTCACAAAGCTTTCTCCCCCACTCTTGTGATTTTCCGCGGTGAACGATAGCGCTCAACGCGTCAACTTTATCACCATTCAGCATTACATCAAGCTTCACCATGTCTGATTCACGGAAGCCAATCAAATGGTAATCCAATGATGCATAGCCGCGTGAAATGGATTTGAGTTTATCGAAGAAGTCGAATACAATTTCGGAGAGCGGCATTTCGAATGTCATCTCAACACGGTCGGTAGTGAGATAATTTTGATTCTTGATGATACCGCGTTTATCGATACACAAATTGATGATCGGCCCGATATATTCTGACTTGCTGATAATTTGCGCTTTGATGTAAGGCTCTTCGATGGATTTCAACATTGTTGGATCCGGCATTTCAGAAGGCGCACTTACACTGATTTCCTCGCCGTTGGTAAGGAAAGCTTTGAACTGCACCGATGGAACCGTGGTGATTACCGTCATGTTGAACTCGCGCTCCAGACGTTCCTGGATAATTTCCATGTGCAGCATCCCGAGAAATCCGCATCGAAAACCAAAACCAAGGGCAGCAGATGTTTCAAGTTCCCACACCAATGAAGCATCGTTCAATTGAAGTTTCTCCATGGCATCACGAAGCTCTTCAAACTCTGAAGTTTCCACAGGATAGATACCCGCGAACACCATTGGCTTCACTTCTTCGAACCCTTTTAATTGCTCGCCTGGATTAGCAGCGTGGGTGATGGTATCGCCGACGTGTACCTCTTTGGCAACCTTGATTCCCGATATCAGGTATCCAACGTTACCAGCACTGATTTCATTTCGCGCGGCCTTATCAAGTTTCAACACACCAATTTCGTCGGCGCCGTATTCTTGACCGGTGCTCACAAATTTTACTTTGTCGCCCTTCTTGATCGTTCCGTTAACAACTTTAAAGTATACTTCAATTCCGCGGAATGAATTAAAAACCGAGTCGAAGATCATCGCTTGAAGCGGAGCCTTCGGATCGCCCTTAGGAGGCTTTACGCGTGTTACTACCGCGCGAAGAATATCTTCAATACCCTTACCTTCTTTTGCACTGGCCCGAATTACATCCTCGCGCTTACAACCGATCAGGTCGACGATTTCGTCGGTAACTTCCTCAGGCATGGCGTGCGGAAGATCGATTTTGTTCATGACCGGAATAATTTCCAAGTCGTGCTCGAGCGCTAAATAGAGGTTGGAGATGGTTTGTGCCTCGATTCCCTGGCTGGCGTCAACGATCAACAAAGCGCCTTCGCAGGCGGCAATCGAGCGTGACACTTCGTAAGAAAAATCGACGTGACCTGGCGTGTCGATTAGGTTGAGGATATATTCCTTGCCCTCGAATTTATACGACATTTGGATCGCATGGGCTTTGATGGTAATGCCCTTTTCACGTTCCAAATCCATGTTGTCCAGTACTTGCGCCTGCATCTGGCGCTCATTTAGCGTACCGGTAAACTCTAACAGTCTGTCTGCCAGCGTACTTTTACCGTGGTCGATGTGTGCAATGATGCAAAAGTTTCGGATGTTCTCCATACCCGTCTATTCCTCGAATTTTGGACTGCAAAAGTAGGAATTATTTGGCGCATGGCCGAGGTAATTACGGGATCAAAGGCCTGTATTTTCATCACCCTCTTTATATGGCAGGTAAACGAGGATGAGACTTAGCATCTCGTTTTTGGTCCCCATAAGCCCATCGGAGAAGACAATCTTCGGCGGAATGTTCGGATTTCGCGGATTTTTGCTTGTGTTGTCGTATCGCCCCTCAATCGTTAAGACTGCACCTTTTGGCAGTATTTGAAGCTTTTTAAATTTATAGGCTTCCTGCCAATTAAAATCCCAGTTATTGATGCGCACTAAAGGAATAGTGTCACCTTGCAGCGCATAATACGCTGTGTATGATTTCCCTAGAAGATGCATGTGTGGCCAGACGTACATCAACGACAGGGGCTCCACTATTTCCATCTGGATTTTAAAATCATTGATTTCCTCGGGCATTAACATTAATGAAGGTTGTATTTCACCCACCCCACCAGATCCAATGCTCAGTGTTTGAACGGTTCTCGTGATTTCACTTTTTGAGAAGAAAAACTTTAGTGAGGAAATTTCCGTGACGTCCACCGGAGACGGCGCGTAGTGGTTCGTCAAAATTATTACCCCACGCCGTGGCATTTTAAATCCAAGGCCTTTTGGAAAGGTGATCGGGGTCGACCCTGGTACCCATCCATTATAATACACGATATGCTGAGAAAGTAGCGCGAGCTGATTTGCCTTGGCTCCTACGAAGTTGGCATCGATGGGATCCTTTAGGGCATGAATATCAATGGCGGGATCGGGTACCGCATAAATGCCAAAATTTGCATGATGAATGATCTTCATCGTGGAGGATAGGTACTCAACACTTTCAACATTCATTTCTTGATTAAACTCAAAGGGAATGATCGCAAGTGTAAAATTCTCCTTATTGTCCCCTTTGATGCTTATCGGCTGGGCGGCGAGTAAAGCATCAGCTGTACGCGTGTTCGCATTTGATAATGATACTTTTGATTTCTTCGTCGACTTCCCTTTAAACATTCCACCGTCGACCCAGTTAGCAATAAGCACAATCTCTTCATCTGTCAACATTTTCTCATTCGCAAATGACCGATACGCAGGATCTGCTTTCCATGGTGGCATGTACCGTTTTCCGGTAACATATTTTATCATCGATCCGTGCTTTACCGCGTCGTCGAACGTGAGTAACGAAAAGGGTGCGGCAGTCCCCGGGCGATGGCAGGGTGCACAATTTTTTAAAAGCAGAGGTTCTATATGTTCACTATAGGTAACTTTTTTTTGCGCTTGCGCTGTAATTGAAATCACAACTGCCAAATAGATGAGGGCTAGTTTTATCGCTTGACTGGTTTTTGTATAATGCATCCTACTGTTTCCGTTTTCTTAAAAGAGGGATTTTGTCCCTCCACCTCTGCTGTTATAACATCCCGAAGGTAGTTCTCTGTAATTTGTTGCCGATAGCTACCAAGATCGTAAAACCAATTGTCGACAGCGCCTTGATAGATAAATTTCTGATGCGTATTAAAGACAAACACCTCCGGCGTGAATCCCGCTTTAAACCAGTCGGTAAAATGATAATTCTCGTCTCTGACAATTTTAAATGCAATCTTATATTCCTGTTTGAATTTCTTTACATCACTTTTTTGAACGCGCCCCGGAATGATCCCCGTTATCACAACCTGACCCGATCGCTCGCCCAACAATTCATTTAATGTACCAATGTACTTTTGACTGATTGGACAGTCTACCGAAAGAAAAACGACAACGTTAATTTTATCGGCAATGAATAACTCCGAGGGCATTGAAAGCTGCCCGTGAGTTTTCAAGCCTACTCCGATGATAAAAAAAGTGAGCACAAGTTTTGTCGTCATTGCTATTTGATCACTGCCCCATCTTTCATCACAAACATAACAGCTTCCAGTGTCTTAATGTTGTTGATTGGATTTTCCTCGGTAGCAATAAGATCCGCTAACTTACCAACTTCCAAAGTTCCTATCTTATCGTCAATTTGAAGCACTTTTGCCGCAACAATAGTTGCCGACTGGATTGCATCCATGGGCGACATGCCAGCCTCTACCATATAGCCGAACTCTTTCGCGTTCTCACCATGCGGAAATACGCCAGCGTCAGTTCCGAATGCAATCTTCACCCCACGCTTATATGCTTTCGCGAACGTAGCCTGAATTTGTGGGCCAATTTCGAGCGCCTTTGGAACTACAAGCGGATGATAATAGCCCGGCTCTTTCGCCTTTGCCGCTACAAACTTTCCCGCGGATATCGTTGGTACATAGTACGTACCTTTTTGAACCATGAGGTCCATCACTTCATCCGACATTTTTGTACCGTGTTCAATCGTGGTGATTCCTGCTAATACGGCGCGTTTCATTCCTTCGGCGCCATGCGCATGCGCTGCAGTATGCATCCCATAGTCCTTTGCTGTTTCGATTATCGCCGCCAATTCTTCGTCTGTGAACTGTGGGCCTGAACCGTCTTTTGCAATGCTCAACACGCCGCCAGTGGCGGTAATTTTGATAAGGTCTGCGCCATCTTTGTAACGCTGGCGAACCGCTTTGCGCGCATCGTCAGGTCCGTTAATAACCCCTTCCTTTGGTCCGGGATCTCCCATACTCTCGCGCCGATAACCGTTGGTTGGATCGGCATGACCACCTGTAGTGGCGATGGATTTTCCCGCTGTGAGTACGCGTGGTCCGACAACAAGGTTTTGATTAATGGCATTACGCAGTGCAATGTTCACACCACTCCCGCCGAGGTCTCGCACGGTTGTAAAGCCCGCCATAATCGTACGCTTTGCGTAAACCGTAGATTTAAGAGCGATATCCGCATCACTCATCGTGAATCGTTGTAACAGTGCATCTTTGTTCGTTTCACTTTCAAGGTGAACATGCAAATCGATCAGGCCGGGTAGTACGGTCTTCTTACTGAGATCGATCAGTTTATCAGCCTTGCCTGGTTTTGAAAAACCTTTCTCAATGGCAACAATCTTATTCCCCTCAACAATCAACGTCACCTGAACTTGGACTTCCGTGTTTTTTCCATCGATCAGATTTCCACAATGAATAAAAGTTTTCTGCGCGAAGATGTCGGCTTGTAGACCCACGACAAAAAATACGATGACGAGTAATGACCGCATAAATATTATTTATCTCGAAGATATCTTAAAGTGAGTACTTTGAGGGCCTCCATTTCATCGGGAGCCATGGCCGCGCTTTTTACGTGCAACATCAGGTCAAACATCACTTGCTGATCGTAGCCGAGCGTGGCTGCAATTTTTGAGCAGAACATGATCTCTTCCTTATACATTCTTTCGTCAATTTTCATCAACTGCACCAAACTAAAGATGTAGGAGAATTTCTGGTCGACGTTCAAGTTATCAGGAACGATAAGGCTGTGACGTTGGTCAAACATCGGTATTACTTCATCTGGATAGATATTATTTGCCCGGCCAATATTGATGATGTAATTACGTTCACGATCTGCCACCTTCCCGTCGATTTGCGCGAGGTTGATCAGAAGTTTCATTTGAGCAAGTGCAGACATGACAATTATTTAAAATAATGATTTCTAACACAACATTGAGCTGTTAACCTAACAAGTAAATGACAAATTACCAATAACTTTATTCGCAATGAATTTTCTTGCACATCTATACTTATCGGGAAATAATTCTAAAATTCTGGTTGGCAATTTCATTGGTGATTTTGTAAAAGGCCGCCATGTGTATGATCACTACGAGCGTGACATCGCGCGCGGCATCGAGATCCATCGTGCGATCGATCTGTATACCGATACCCATCCCGTTGTAAGTGAAAGTAAACAGCGTTTACGTCCCGTTTATCGACACTATTCATCCGTTATCGTGGACGTTTTCTATGACCATTACCTCGCTGCCAACTGGGAAAAATTTCATCCTCAACCACTCACGTTGTTCGCTGAGGAGTCGTACAACACCATTTCATCTTTTGACAGCATTCTGCCCGAAAATGTAAAACATATGTTGCCCTACATGATCCGCGGTAATTGGCTCGTGAATTACGCCGGGCTTGAAGGTATACAACGCGCGCTCACCGGTATGGCGCGACGAACGAAATACAATTCACGAATGGATGAAGCGGTGAACGATTTACGCGAGCACTATCAGGCGTTTAAAAAAGAATTCAAAGAATTCCTCCCGCTGCTAAAAGCCCATGTCGATCAGATGCTTTAAAGAATAGTTCGAGTTTGAGATACTTTTACCGAACGACTCTTGTTCGTCTTCACTCAACCTTCGTTAGCTGAGTAAAATCTTTGCCTGCGTTCCTAGCCAGAGTACGAATTTGAAGATTGAGATAACTTCATTCTTAGCGGTCAAAGTCAAACTAAAAAAATCTTAACTTGCATCGACTTTTTGAATGTCTATAAATATGCAGAACGACCCGGAGTTAAGTGGCAAGTATTTAGGAACGATATCGCAAGATTTTGTCCGTGTGTCCGACACGTTAAAAGAAGCCAGTTACCAGATTAGAACGGCAGGGTTTGATTTTCCAATCTTCGCGATCTGCAAAGAAGCACAGCCGGTTGGACAACTGTTGCTAGATCAAAAGATGAACGGCACTGCATGGAATTACTTTGCCTCGTTTCTCGATGAATTTCTCCAACGCGGATTGGTGACTGCCGATAAAAAAGAAGACTTTGAAGCAGCATACAAAGATCCTGATGAGTTTTGCTGTCTATTCGTAATCGACGAACAGTTTACCAACTTTGTATTTATTCCGTATCCAGAAGATTAACCTCAGGGTGTTCAAGTGTTCAGGTGTTCGAGTGTTCAAGAAATGTGTTGATGTGTTGGTGTTGAATACGTTTTTCAGGTATTGTTATGCGATATCTAGGATTCTGACGTCTACCCCATTTTTCTCGTAGCTCGCAACTTTCCTGACGTCTAACGCATTTCTCGCAACTCGTAGCTCGAAGCTCGCAGCTCTCTAGTACTGGACGCGTAGGGAGAACATCTGGAGAAAATGAGCGAACATCTATAGCTTCTCTAGAGGATCAAGCCAGGATGACTGGAGAATCGATTTCCGGCTGCCAGTTTAATAATGAAAAAAAACTAGCAACCGGCAACAGATAACAGGAAACATTAAGAATTTACGACCGAAAATGATTCCATCCCTGCGCTGTGATCGGCACAACATTTCCTTGCTTGGTGATCATGATGTTTTGATCTATTTTATCGTGCATGTAGCCAATCAAATGAATGTCTGGGTGGTTCTTTAATTTTTCGTGATCTTCTTGAGAGATCGTAAAGAGCAGTTCATAGTCTTCACCGCCATTTAACGCGCAGGTAATTGGATCGATATTGAATTCTACTGCCGTGTTGTATGTCAATTGATCAACGGGCACTTTGTCTTCAAATAAACGCACGCCCACTTTCGAATTTTTTGCCAGGTGTAGCAACTCCGATGCAAGTCCATCCGATACATCAATCATGGATGTAGGCTGAACACCAAGTTCTGCCAGATCATAGACGATATTTGTTCTAGCCTCAGGGCGTAGTTGACGCCCTACGAGGTATTCAAAGTTTTCCAGATCAGGTTGCATGTTTGGATCCGTTAGAAAAACTTCTTTCTCACGTTCCAGAATTTGTAAGCCGATAAAAGCGGCGCCTAGGTCGCCCGTTACGCAGATAATATCATTGGCTTTAGCGCCACTACGATAGGTGATCCTATTTTTCTGCGCGCGTCCAAGTACGGTAATGGATATGATCAATCCAGATGTTGATGACGTTGTGTCGCCACCAACAAGGTCGATGTTATAATTTGCACAGGCTGCGCGAATACCTTCATACAATGCATCAACTGCTTGGAGTGAAAACCGACTACTGAGTGCGATGCTCACCGTGATTTGTTCCGCTTTGCCATTCATGGCTGCGATATCAGACACGTTCACGGCGACAGACTTATAACCGAGGTGTTGGAGTGGCATGTATGCGAGGTCAAAATGAATTCCTTCCACGAGCATATCGGTAGACACGAGGAGGGCTTCATGGCCGATATCGATTACCGCGGCGTCGTCGCCAATGCCTTTTAGTGTTGATGCTTGTGTAAGGGCAACGTTGCCGCTAATGCGATCGATCAATCCAAACTCACCAAGTTGACTGATCTCTGCTCTATTTTCACTCATATTCAGTTTTTGTGGCCCCTCCAGCGTGTGAAGGGGCGTTTCATCCTGCAAAAGTAAGATTCTGTATGAAACTGAGTGGTTTACTTGATAAGTTCGCTATAATTTTGAACGACAAACAACCAAGAAGATGAAGAAGACAGCTGTAATCGTGATGGTGATTTTTGCTTTCCTGATCAGCGCCTGTGGTCAAAAGCCATATTACAAGACAAAAGCGGGTAAGAAGAAGCAGAAGTACTACAACGACATCCAGTACGGCGGGAAGCGCGCTAGTGAGATGCAGCGTCCTTAATTTCTTCGCACAGTTCAACCAATACACCCTGTGTCGATTTAGGGTGTAAAAAACATATCTTTTTATTGTCTGCCCCCATTTTCGGCTCTGGGTTGATCAATTCAAAACCCTTATCTCGATAATTTTGAATTTCCTGAGCGATGTCGTTCACCTCAAAGGCAAGGTGATGAATTCCCTCCCCACGTTTATCGATAAATTTCGCAATCGGAGAATCCGCACGCGTTGCCTCCAAAAGTTCGATTTTTACACCCGAAAGATCAAAAAATGAGGTCCTAACCCCTTCAGAGACAACCTCCTCTATTTTGTAATGATTTCTTCCCAAAAGTTTAGCAAAAAGCGCATTTGCCTGGTCCAGATTTTTGACTGCAATACCGATATGTTCAAGTTTTTCCATATTTGTTACCTTTACAATCCAAAGAAGAAACTTTTCGCCAAAATCGGAAGTTTAGTCAACTGAATATTAGAAAGATGATACTCGAAACCACCAGCGATATGCATGTAGAAGCTGCCCGCATTCAGCAGGAGATTAAGGATTATCTCGGCTTACGAACTGCAGATTTAGTATTCGAGTACACCACGATTGATGGCAAGGTAAAGCTTGATTTGATCACGATCAATCCACGTCACAACCAAGCATTTCTATTTCACAGCGAAACCGGAAGTGACAAAGTGGAATCGCTAAACAAGATGCTTCGTTACGTGCAGAACTATAAGGAGAAAGAAAACTCTTACACCATTCAGTGGGTCGTGAAAGGCGGCGATGCAGAGTTAAATACATCATACTTCCGCGCGGGAAATATTATGGATGCATTGCAGAAACTTTATTACGGCAGAGATATGAATACGATCACCGTGTTTAGCGTGGTGCTGAATCCAGTGTCGTAAGGTGTTCGAGTGTTAAAGGATTAGATAGACATTTAAAGAATTATACAATGATTACGGTTACAGATAAGGCTAAGGAAAGGTTAACGGCCTTGAGAGTTGAAGAAGGAAAAACCAATGAGCATAACATTCGCGTATCGGTTAAAGGTGGTGGATGTTCTGGTTTGATGTATGACCTTGGTTTCGACGACAAGATAAATCCTGCCGATCAAGTATTTGAAGATAAAGGGATCAAAATCCTCGTTGACAAAAAGAGCTTGTTATACTTACTCGGCACCACGTTAGACTTTACAGATGGATTGAATGGAAAAGGATTTCAATTCATCAACCCTAATGCAAGCCGTACTTGCGGATGCGGTGAAAGTTTTTCAGTATAGTATTCATTGGAAGATACAATCGAAAGCACCTTTATCACGAGGTGCTTTTTTATTTGTCCTCGAACGCTGCAATACATTTTAATTCAATCGCGATTGGTGTCGGCAGTGCATTCACTTCCACCGTTGTTCTACAGGGTTGATTTTCTTTGAAGTAGGTTGCATAAATTTTATTGAATGTTGCGAAGTCAGCTTTCATGTTGGTGAGGTAAACGGTTACGTCCACTAGATTCTCCCAACGTGCCCCCGAGGCTTCAAGAATAAAACGCACATTTTCAAATACAGCATGACACTGTTGTTCAATGTCGTAGGCGATGATGTTGCCGTGATTGTCGAGCGTTACGCCAGGAATATCTTTCGATCCTTTTTTACGCGGGCCAACGCCAGAGAGAAAAAGTAAATTACCCACTCGGCGTGCGTGTGGATAAAGACCTACAGGATCGGGAGCTTTGTCGGAGTACAGCATATCTTTAATAATACCTCGCAATTATCTTTTTAATGTCCGAAACTCAAACTTGCTAAATACGATTGCCAATCCGCTTCGGCATTTCTCGACGCAATCATTTTGGATACCATCACAACCCAAGTTCCTTCGCTCCCCAACGGCGCTTCAATAACACCATCTTTGCCTGAGTAAATATGTTGCACGCCGGTGTTGTTATCGGCGGTCACGCGAACAATTACCCTTGCTCCGAAAAGCGGTTGACCATTCCACAGTATCGTGAACTTCATCTTCTCTCCGACTTTCATATCGTAAGGATTTTTCGCTGGAACAATCTCCAAAGGATAACCAGAAGAATTTTGAAATGTATCGTCCGTAGCCGCGCCTACTTGTAGCAACACTGTTGAATGCCAAGAAGTCGTTACCCGTGCAGCTTTATCCAAAAGGTTTTTAGTTGACCTGCCATAAGCAACATCTTCCAAATCAAACTCTTTCACATAGGCATTTATGCTATCCGCGGAAAGTGTGAGAAGCGAGGGATTTGCTCTCATCATTACAGCAAACGTTCCTTCTTTTTGAAACGACACTTCAAAATTATCTTTTTCCGCTGGCGCCAAAAGCGGAAGCAAATCTGTATTGCCCTGGACCGATTGAACCGCTGCTTTCACAAAGGTTGATCGGGTTATACCATGGGGCACGTCAGTCAATTTCTCGCGATGGATTACATTGAATGTAACCTTCTCGTTGGGCTTTACGCGATACTGAGATGCATTCACCCAAATACGCGGCATGAAAGCAGGCGCATCAAGTAAAGCAACAACTAAAAGCGCTAAGGAAATTTTTGATAACATGTTAGGCGTTCATTAAATCTTCTATTTCGTCTGCTTCTTCCGGAATATTTTTCATCAGGTCTTTTACGCCTGAACGTTGGATGAGCACGTTGTTCTCGATTCGAATACCGATACGCTCTTCACGAATATAGATGCCCGGCTCAACGGTCCACACCTGGCCCGCTTTCATTTTGTGATACATACTTCCGACATCGTGCACATCAAGTCCCAACTGATGACCAGTGCCATGCATGAAATATTTTGAAAACAACGGTTTGTCTTTGGGTTGATTCTTCACATCCTTCTTATCAAACAACTTGAGTCCTATCAATTCACTTTCCGTTATCTTTTGTACTTCCTTGTGATACTCATAATAAAGCTCACCAGGTTTTAGCATTTTTGTTGCCGCTTTTTTTATACGAAGCACGGCGTTATACACATCGCGTTGACGTTTTGTAAACTTTCCGCTAACAGGAATGGTGCGGGTTAGATCAGCATTGTAGTTCGCATATTCAGCACCGACGTCTAGCAACAGCAGATCGCCATCCATGCACTGTTGATCGTTTTCAATATAATGTAGTACGCAGGCATTGGCACCCGAAGCAATAATTGGAGTGTAGGCAAATCCACGAGAGCCCAACCGCAAAAATTCATGCGCATACTCGGCTTCGATTTCATACTCCATCACACCAGGCTTTACGAAGCCAAGAACACGTCTAAAAGCTTTCTCGGTGATATCACAAGCTTCTTGCAACAGGTTTATCTCTTCAGCAGACTTCACGCTTCTGAGCTGGTGCATGATGGGTGCAAGTCTTTCATATTTATGCAGCGGAAATTTATCCTGACACCATTTTATAAATCTGGCTTCTCGTGTTTCCACCACTGTTTCCGCGCGGTAGTGATCATTCGTATTCAGGTAAACATGCTCCGTGTCGCCCATAAGCATAATCGTATTAAACCACTTCGGGAATTCTGATGTCCAAAGTATAGTTTCAATTCCGGTAAGATTTCGTGCTTCTTCTTTGGTGAGTTTGTGACCTTCCCAAATAGAAATCAATTCACTCGTTTCACGAAGGAAAAGAATTTCGCGATAGCGCTTATCCGGAAAATCGGGGCACAGCACCAAAATTGTTTCCTCCTGGTCAACACCGGTAAAATAGAACAGATCACTGTTCTGTTTAAAACGCATGGTGCCATCCGAATTCGTCGGCATGATGTCGTTCGCATTGACAACAACAACTGAATTTGGCTTGAGTGTTTTAAGGAGATTCTTCCGATTGTTAACGAAGAGTTCTTTACTAATACTTTTGTATCTCATGATAGAAGTCTAATTTCAACCGGTGCAATTTAAAAGAATTCTTCATGAAGAAGGTTATAATTAGGACAATCGGTGAGTTGCCTAGCTTGCCTGTTATTATACAACCATAAACCAACCATTTAGACCGCATCCGTGTCTATCTAAAAAACATCATGAAACGCGTTACACAATTGAAATTCCTTCTTGTAATCTTCATCCTGATCGGATCATGGTTTGCTTTTTCAGGTTGTATCGACGAGCAGAATGATCTAAACAGCCAAAGGTGTAGCAACGAGTGCATTCTTATTCAGGGGCGGCTAACGACAGCGGGCGGTGTGGAAGCTATTCCGAATGTTGATTTAAAAATTCAATGGGTAAATGTCGCGATGGAGGGTGGTGGTGTAATTCGCGCCAAGGCCAAGAGTAGAACAAATACCAATGGTGCGTTCAGCGTCCAGTTTGCACAACGAGAAGACGAAAGACGTGAAGGATATTACGAGCTTATCTACTATGTGAATGAGAAAATCTTCCACGTCGGCAATGGTGACCGTTCATTTGCGCTGTGGGATGTTGTGCCTGACAGCGTATTCTATTATGACTTTCAGATTGCCCGACTAGCCTATGCGGTTGTGACGATCACGAATCGTCAAGATATCAAGGGTGACGATTACATGAATATTAATTTATCGACAACCATGGGGTTAGATGGCATGAATACGTTTACCACTGGTGGCGACCAAAGTTTTTTCACGTCGGATAAGCGGTGGACAGTTGGCGGCGACCAGCCTGTGGAGCTAATTATTACGAGGAAGAAAGATGGGGTTGTAAGCGAAGAACGCAAAACAATAAATGTTCCTTCGGGACAAACCAAAACATTCGAAGTCACATTTTAGCGAAAGTCAAACTACTGACCCAGAGACTATCCATTCTTACTGGTATCTGGCGCCGTAAGCCACCAGGTGTTTCCAAACGGGTCTTCGATACCTGCGCTGTAACCGTAATCTTCCTGGCGTGGCGCCCTGATGGAGATTGATCCTGCTTTTAGCGCGCGGTGATACGTTGAATCAACATCTGTTACATACACAAACAAATTTGCTGTGTCTGGTTCGAACTGGGTTGTTGCGCCTGCAAACATCAACGTTGATGTGCCGATCATAATTTCGGCATGCATGATGCCACCTTCGGGAGAAGGTACGCGCATTTTCTCAATGGCACTGAAAACATCTTTGACGAAGTCTATAAACTCTTCAGCGCTATCCATGATCAGATAAGGCATAACTGTTTGATGTCCTTGTGGCAGATTCATAGTGAGTAGTTTTTTCGAATGTAGTGTTTAAAGCTGAAAGACGAAAGTCGGAACGGGCGCGTTTTCGCGAAGAAGAAAGTCGTGCCCACTTCGCACGACTCAGTCTAGAATGGCTAAATTAATTTAGCGCTTTCAGAGTTCGGCGATTTTCTTTTACTTCGACGGATTTTATATCATAATCAATTGACCGAACACTCATTCGTCTTCCATAATTCCAACATAAAAACCAACCAAATAACAAGATGTCTAATCAAAAGATCAAAGTAGCAGTTGCTGGTGTAGGATTCATCGGGCCTGTTCACATTGAATCGATTCGTCGCGCGGGGAATCTCGACGTGGTAGCGCTTTTCCATCCATTCGAAAGTGAAGCTGCTGAAAAAGCCGCCGCGATGGGTATTCCAAAATACTATGTCGATTACGACAAGATGATCAAAGAAGAGGCATTAGACTGCGTGCACATTTGTACTCCTAACAATCTTCATTACCCAATGGCGAAGACAGCACTTCTCGCCGGTAAGCATGTGATTTGTGAAAAGCCACTCGCCACTACCGTAAAAGAAGCAGAAGAGTTGCTTGCTTTGGCGCGCGAGAAAAAACTCGTTCACGCTGTAAGCTTTAATTTACGATACTACCCCTTGGTACGTCAGATGAAAAAAATGCGTGAGAATGGTGAGCTCGGCAACGTGTACAGCATCATGGGCAGCTACTTGCAAGACTGGTTATTCTACGCAACGGACTACAACTGGCGCTTGGAACCAGATAAGTCTGGCGATAGCAAAGCCATTGCCGACATCGGTTCTCATTTGATCGATTTGATCGAATATATTTCAGGTCTGAGCATCACCGAAGTGATGGCTGATTTTTCTACGGTACACCCTACACGCAAGAAACCATTGAAAGCAGTAGAAACGTATTCAGGCAAAATGTTGAGCCCCGAAGATTACGCTGATGTTCCGATCAAAACGGAAGACTATGCAAGTGTACTTCTTCGCTTCAGCAACGGTAGCAAAGGTGTGGTAACCGTAAGTCAAGTGGCGGCGGGAAGAAAAAATCGCCTGGGCTTAGAGATCCATGGATCTAATGTTACTATGTCGTGGAATTCAGAGACGCCGAATGACCTTTGGATTGGTAAGCGCAATGAAGCTAATCAAGTATTGATGCGCGACCCTTCACTCGTCGATAAAGATGTTAGAAGTATCATCGCCTATCCGGGTGGACACAACGAAGGTTTCGGTGACACATCAAAGCAGTTGTTCAAAGAAATTTATGCCGCGGTGCGTGAAGGAAAACAACCCGCCACGCCGACCTACCCTACTTTTGAAGAAGGTTTACGCGAGCTGAGATTATGCGATGCAATTGTTGAAAGTCATCGTAAACAAGGATGGGTGAGAATTAGTTAATCGTAATCGTTAATCGTTAAGCGTTAATCGTTAATTGTTTACTCGACTAAATTCTTGAATAGAAAACAAAAAGACGTCGCAGGTTGTGACGTCTTTTTTGTTGACGCAAGTTTTATTGCGCTTCTCCTATTGGTTCTGCCACGTGGTCGGTATCAATCCAATTTACCAACAGGTACGTGAGACCAAAGCCGGAGAATATCCCTTCCAAGAACACCATGAACGACGCGATGTACGGGTTGAGGTACGGACCAAGCGCCTCGTTTTGTTGAATCGATTCCATCAGGTTTCCTTCAAACTTCAAGAACAGAAACAGAAAGAGCGCAAATGTACTTGTACCGATAACAGCTGATGAAGTTCCTGCAGCAAGTGCGCGGAAATAGTTGATGTGACCGTCATGCGTTCGGCGGTATTGTTTGATCGCGAAATACACGCCTGCTAACATGATGAATAAATTTACGAGTCGTAATTCAATCACGTGAATCAGGCCAGCGGCATACATCACAAAAAAGTAAACGAGCAGCCCGAGGAAGATCAGTGTTCCATAGATTTCGGGTATACGTGTTGATCTATTCCAGATGTTCATAATACAATATTTAAGTTGTGATTATGAACAAGGAAAAAGAAATGCCAATGAACGCTTTGGTGCTGACGTGCTAATGTCAATGTAGCTGACCGGCAATAACGTCAGCACATCAAAACGTCAGCGCTCCAACAACATTTAATGCGCTTGCCCTTGCGGATCGCTCACCTCGTCTGTTGTTACCCAATTGAGCAAGACAAAGGTTACGAGTAATCCGGAGAAGAAACCTTCAAGCACAACGATGAATGATGCCATGTATTCGTTCAGGTAAATCCCCATTGGCTCATTTTCTTTGATGGACTTCATCAAGTCTGCAGCAAGTTTCATGTAGGCAAATAGAAAGATGCCGAAGATGAGTGATCCGATACCGGCAGTAGATACGCCAGTAACCAATCCTCTGAAATAATTGAGGCTCTCATGCGAGCGTCTAAACTTTTTAAGTGCGGCATGTACCCCACCTGATAAAATGAAGAGGTTCAACAATCGTAATTCGACATGATGGCCAAGGTTGGCGAATTTCATAATGAGGAAGAATACGATGAGACCAACGGCTATTCTAATGCCGTAACTTTCCGGAATCCGATTAGGTGCATTGAAGAAGCTCATATAATTTAGGTATTGGTATTCATTAAATTTTCCTTTTTTTTGACACATTAACAACGTTTTCGAAATACAGATTTTTGCTTATATTCAGTTTTACCCTCTTTCAATGAAACCTCTCAAAGTCCTCGGCATCGCTGCCTTTCTTGTTATCGTCATCACCATCATCTTCACTTTCATTCAACCTGAAAAAGGATATGTCGAGCGCTCCGTTGTAATCAACGCACCTGCGCAAGAAATTTATCGCGAGCTAAATTCGTTTCAGAATTTTACATTATGGTCTCCCTGGGCGAAGATGGATGTGAATGCCAAGTATAGTTACGACGGACCCGCGAGTGGCATTGGCGCTAAAATGATTTGGGAAGGAAAAAGTATTGGAAAAGGAAGTCAGTGGATCGAAGAAAGTGTTCCCGATGAGCGCATCAAAAATGGCATCAACTTCGAAGACCTTAACGGTGTTTTCTACGCCCAATATTTGATCGAACCCGACGGCAATCAAACGCGATTAACGTGGACATACGACGGCGTGAACAACGGCTTTCTCGGAAAGATGCGTTGGCTTTTTATGAAGGGCGCACTCGGCATGCAATACGAAGAAGGACTCCATGATCTTAAGTACCTCATCGAAAAACGTGTGGGTACGGCCCCGAGAGTACCTGGCGTTGTGGAGTAATCGAACAAATTATTCCAAGCACTGCAATTATTTCTGCTGAATCTCATTGACTGCCTTTTCAAGCAGCGTATTAAAATCCTTTGGCTTTTCAAGCATGGGGTAATGTCCCGTGGAATCGATAACCAAAAGATTGTAATCAATTTCGTTCTGTTTAAACGCGGCTGTATCGGTTGGTGTGTAATTACTGTTAATTAAGTAAAGTGGTTTTCTCAATGATTTTAGTTTTTCAGAGAATGGATACTTGTCCAGGTTTTCCAAGCATGCAATCGCGATGACTGTATCAGAACTAAAAATATCGTCTGTCACTCTCTTTTGTATCGCACTATCTGTTCTCGGTGTAAAGAGGTAGTGAATATCCTTGGAAACCGTTGCTTTGAAATTTTTCCTAGCGCTGTCGTAGAACGTGCTCCACTCCTTTTCTACTTCCGGTGTCATGACAGTACCTACATTTTTTAGATTATCAATTCCAATGATCCCGATAATGCGGTCGGGATGTGTTAATGCGGTTTCAACGATAATCGAACCGCTCATCGAATGCCCAACCAAAATAACATTCTTCAGATCGAGGTCGGTTAAAACTTTATTGATATCGCTTGTATAGTCTTCAACGGTCCAACTTTCTCTATTCTTTCCTGATTGACCGAAGCCTGGTAAATCAAGTGTAACAACCCGGAAATTCTTTGAGAAATGCGCAACCTGATTTGCCCAGTATGTTTGGTTTATTCCCCATCCATGTATAAAAAGTAATGCAGTGTCGCCGTGCTTGCTGTCTGTGTAATGAATATGCACGCCTTGGTTATCGATTTCAACTTTTTCATTTTTATTATTCGTCGAACAAGAGATTTGAAAAAGCAATATGACCGTTACGATAAGCGTAGCCTTGTATTTCATGGGAAATCTTTTCTGTGAATTTGCAGGATCAATTTTTCCTTTCCAAGTATACTTGTGCATAATGTCCTCTTCTTTGTTCGCTTTTACAACAATGAAAGCATGCGTACGACTTTCTAACACCGACTTTCTCGTTAACTTTGAACGTGAAATATTTTTCATGACACTACAAGAATTTAAGAACACTGTAAGTGCGTCAACACCGCCGGCAGTTTCGCCACTGCTACAAGCCATGTGGTACGATGCAAAGGGTGATTGGAATGCTGCTCACAATATTGCGCAGGATATCCATACACATGATGGCTCGTGGGTACATGGATATCTTCATCGTAAGGAAGGCGATGAAAGCAATGCTGCGTACTGGTACCATCGTGCGAACAAAGCTTTCAAGCGCAATACCTTGTCAGAAGAGTGGAACGACATTGTCACAGCGCTCCTTTAATTTTTTATTTCGAGCGTATCGCTTTCATGTGCTCGCGATTGAATTTTCTTTTCCTTCCACAGTCGTAATTCTTCACGTCGCCTTTCGAGTTCTTCTTCAGTGGGATGATAATCAAGTAAACGCTCGAGATCAGGCTGGCCCGCATCTATCCAGGCGGTATACCAAAAGCTCCCAACGGTTTTAATCGCCGAGCGCATTTGTCGCTCAATCATCCCATCAAGAATTTGGTGATATGCTTTAGCATAACTTCGCGAGAGCACCTTTTGCGTTTGTTTGCCCTTCGTTTCAAATGCAAATTTCTTTTCACCGAAATGCTGCGACAATTTTTTCTCTTCACGCAATACCGAATCAACGGCATGATGCGCACCAATCACGGCGTTCCACGCGGCGGCTTGTGGATTTTCTAAATAGGTTGCTTTACCGACGTAGTAATCGTAGTCGTCAGAAAACAACTCAGGCAAACGCGATTCCCAAAATGCGTGGATACCTTCTTGTCCTGTGAGCTGTCCATTATAGTTTTCGGTAGTATGGAGAGGCACGTGGGCGTCGCCGATATAATGACCAAGTTCAGCCGACAGTTTTAAAATTCGATCGGGGTCTCCGACGAGAAAAGCATGTTTTAATTGATAATACATTTTATTGATGTGCCAAGGGACAATGCCATAGGCTTTCAGTGTGTCCTCCGAATATTTCTCGACAGCCTGATCCCAGTAGCGGGGTATGGTATAGAGTGCACTGTCGCCATAGTGGTCTATATCAATATAGTGTCGAGGTGCTTCTTCGGGCATGGAGAAACGGCGGCGGTCGGGGTTCACGGCAGCCTCAGTGATATAGGTCAGATTCTTTTTATAGAATTTTATCATCCCCGGCGGGAGTGTGAAAACAGCTAATTTGTTGATGCGCTGATGGGCAAAAAAGCCCCAAAAACTGCATAGAAAGGGGATTATCCCCAAAAGGACGGCGGTCCTGGTTAATTTATTCATGGCTAACGGGTTAAAGATTTCAGGTAAAAGATAAGGACTCCTTTGCAAATACGCCAAATCCCTCTACCTTTGCAGTCCTTATTTTTAAACGATATGGCAAACCATAAGTCAGCAGAAAAAAGAATCCGTGCAAATGATGCAAAACGCGTTAGAAACCGCTATCAGCACAAGACTACCCGTACGTTCGTGAAAAAACTTAAAGGTACTACTGTGAAGTCTGAAGCTTCAGCGCTTTTAAAGGAAGTATCTGCGATGATCGATAAATTGGCAAAGAAGAACATCATCCATTGGAAGAAGGCTGCCAATCAGAAGTCTAAACTCGCGAAGTTCGTTAACAAGCTCGCTTAATTAGCTTGTACGCATAATATCACAGACCTCGCAGTGCGAGGTTTTTGTGTTTATAGCCCGCGCGGTCAACGGATCGCATTTATTAAGCCTGTGAACAATAAATTAAATGTATTGCGTGCTGGCTATTCTACTAACCATCACCTTGGCCGCAGAACCACAAATGGAATGGGCAAGATTAAGGAAACCCAAGCCCTTTCAACTACGCAAGTCGTTGTGACGATCGAAGAAGCATGCACAAAGATGCTCGACAAGTCGAAGTTAAAGCTTTTTGATTTCCAAGACCTTCAAACTATCTTGGATCAAACGTTGTGTATTACTTATGTCCGATTCAAAACCACTTACCATCAAGCGATGGTCTCCTGAAGACCGTCCGCGCGAAAAACTACTGCTAAAAGGAAAATCATCTCTTACAGACGCTGAACTCATTGCCATTTTGCTCGGCACGGGCACCACTACTCTCAGTGCTGTTGATGTGGGAAAAGCAATTCTTCACGCGAGTAATAATGACCTTCACACACTAGCGTCACTATCGCTGAAAGAACTCACAAAAATAAAAGGCATCGGAGAGGCAAAGGCCATCACGATTATTGCTGCGATGGAACTTGGTCGGCGGCGGAAGGATTTAGAAGTAAGAGAGAAACCAAAGATCAGCGGCTCGCGCGATGTATACGAACTTCTAAAATCGGATCTTATGGATCTTCCTCACGAAGAGTTTTGGATACTACTGCTCAATCGCGCCAATCGCGTGACAAAAAAATTTCAGATTAGTCAGGGTGGTGTTGCTGGCACCGTTGCTGACCCGAAGATAATATTCAAGCTCGCGTTAGAAAATTTAGCGAGCGGTCTGATCCTTGCGCACAATCATCCCTCTGGAAATCTCACAGCCAGCCAAGCGGATATCAATCTCACTCATAAATTAAAAGAGGGCGCTAAACTGCTTGAAATACAAGTGCTCGATCATGTGATCATCGCCGGTCAAAAATATTTTAGTTTTGCAGATGAAGGAATGATCTAACTATCTTGAACCTTTGTTACCTTTTCAATGACCGGAAAAAGAATTCTTTTGTTCACGACTTCTTTGATTCTCACTGTGGCCGTGGTCTATTTTTTCGCATTACCGTCGCCGCAAGAGCCGACACTACCAGCGGCCGCGCCCATCACCTTGAGTCGCCCCGTTAACCCTGTGCTGGGAAGACTGATTCAGGATTATCAAAAAGAGTTTTCATCATTGATGCAGATCGCACACACACCTGGTGCTGCTATTGCTATCGTAAAAGACAGTACCATCCTTTTTATTCGTGGGTATGGTGTAAAACAAATCGGCACGCGTGATTCCATCAATGAACATACCGTATTCAGATTAGGATCTGTGTCAAAACCTTTCGCGTCATTTCTCGCCGGTATACTTGTGCAAGATAGTGTGCTGTCGTGGAGCGATCCTGTAACAAACTACGTCCCCTCATTTGCATTAAAGTCGCCGGATCAAACGAAGTCGCTTTTATTAAAAAATGTTTTATCGCATACCACAGGGCTACCTTATCATACATACACCAATCTTGTTGAAGAAGGACAAGACCTCTCCCTGCTTTTATCGCAATTAAAAGACGTTAACCTCAGTAGTGATGTTGGGAAACAGTATAGTTACCAAAATGTAGCGTATAGTCTTATCGCAGAGGTAGTAAAATCTGCAACTGGAAAAAGCTACGAAACAGAAATGATGGAGCGCGTTTTCAAACCCCTGGGAATGAAAGATGCATCGATCGATTACGCAACAATGATGTCGAACGCCAACATCGCATTTCCACACGTTGTTCGCCGGGGTCAAATGACATCTGCAAGAATTTCTAACACATACTATAATGTTTCACCTGCGGGTGGTATCAATGCGAGCGTTCATGACATGGCGCAATGGATGATGGCGCTATTAAACACGCGCGAAGATGTGATCAATGCTAATACGCTTTCTCAGTTATATACACCTTTGGTGGATGCACCATCCAAAAACAGACGTTATCGACAAATTGAGCCCATCCAACATTCATATTATGGTTTGGGCTGGCGTGTGTTGCATTACCCAACGGATACATTGCTTTATCACGGCGGTTATGTGAATGGATATCGAAGTGAAATTGCATTGAATCCGAAGGAAAACATCGCCGTGTGCATCTTGGCCAACGCGCCAGGAGAACTTGCAGACAATGGTATACCTTTATTTTTCCACATGTATCGGCAACGTCGAGATTCTATTCATCTTTGGGATAAAAATCACCGTATTAAAGGTACTCCCCTGCAGCCATGAAGAGCAAACATGTTACCATCGTCGTTGTTGTTGTCGCACTCCTTGTCATTGTATTTTATTCGTTCACGGGAAGTGATGGAACGTATGAACAACAGATCACCCAAGAGCGCGTCGAGAAAGACAAATACCTACGCACAGCAGACGATTCTCCGTTCAAAGGAAAAACTGATCAATTCAAAGGACTTAACTATTTCCCACCCGATCCGCAGTATAATGTTGTTGCCGATCTAACGCCAATTCAACAAAAGAAAACTATCGTGTTAGGCACCAGCGACGGCAAAGAGGAACACTACCTTGAATATGCTTATGCTGATTTTAACCTTCATGGGAAATCTCAACGTCTACTCATCCTTGAGTTGATGGAGATGGGGCCGAATCGCGGAAAATTATTCCTTGCATTCGCCGATGAAACAAGTGCCAATGAAACCTACGGCGCCGGACGTTACCTCGATGTATCTCGCAATTCAGGAAGCAATTCGATTACACTCGATTTCAACAAAACCTATAATCCTTATTGCGCTTATGATGATGGATTTTCTTGTCCCTTCCCGCCTAAAGAAAATCTATTAACCATCGCCATTCGTGCAGGAGAAAAAAACTACAAATAACCTTCCATGAAAAAGCTGATACTTGTTCTGATTGCATTCGTGTTTGCTTTCGACGCTTCATCACAAAAGCGCGCAGAACCATTTGCACACACATTTTCTATCGTTGCGCGTGATTCAGTTACAGGAGAAATGGCTGTGGCTGTACAAAGTCATTGGTTTAGTGTCGGTACAGTCGTCGCATGGGGAGAAGCTGGCGTAGGCGTTATTGCAACGCAGTCGTTTGTCAACAAGTCGTTTGGCATTCGTGGCCTTGCGTTGCTAAAAGAAGGCAAATCACCTGAAGTTGTCTTGAGCACATTACTGCAAGATGACAGCGGAAAAGATTTTCGTCAAGTAGCCGTCCTGAATACGCAGGGTGATGTAGCAAGTCATACGGGAGAGCGTTGCGTAGAATCTGCTGCCCACAAAAATGGTCGTAACTTTTCTGTACAAGCCAACATGATGTTGAACGACCAGGTCGTTCCGGCGATGGAAAAGGCATGGTTCAAACACCACGCGCTTCCTTTGGGAGAGCGAATGGTGGCCGTGTTAAAAGCCGCGCAAGCCGTTGGTGGTGACATCCGTGGAAAACAATCTGCAGCATTGCTGGTAGTCGCCCCGAAAGCTACCGCTGAACCTTGGAACGACAGACTGATCGACCTTCGGGTTGATGATGCCGGCGATCCAATCGCAGAACTTGAACGATTGCTAAAAGTGTTCAGAGCTTATGAGCACATGAACCTCGGCGACCTTCACGTTGAAAAAGGTGAAATGGAAAAGGCGATGACCGAATACAACGCCGCCATGAAGATGTTCCCGAACAATCTTGAAATGCAATATTGGACCGCCATCACGCTGGCCAACAACAAAGACGTGAAAAAGGCTAGTCAAATGTTACAAAAAATCTACACGCTAGAGCCTAATTGGCGAGCCTTAACCTCGCGTTTACCTAAAGCTGGAGTACTAAACGTGTCCGAGGCTGATCTTAAAGAACTTATCCGTTAGGTTTTTACCTCCGAACACTAGCCGGTTCCGTGTAAAAACGTATTTTTGGGGTCTTAAAATTTAACCCTTAGAATACGAAGGGCTTTTTGCAACTATGACGATCTCCTACAACTGGCTAAAAGAATATATTGACATTCCCGAGTCTGCAGAAGACATCGGAAAAGTGCTTACTTCTACCGGACTTGAAGTAGAAAAGGTGGAAGCCCATGAGACCATCAAAGGTGGATTGAAAGGGCTGGTGATTGGTGAGGTCATGACGTGTGCCAAACATCCTAATGCCGACAAACTTTCTGTGACCACAGTAGATGTAGGTGGTGGCAAAATTCTCCCGATCGTTTGTGGCGCGCCGAATGTTGCTGCGGGGCAAAAAGTGGTTGTTGCAACGCCGGGCACCACGGTGTATCCAACCAAGGGTGAACCTTTCACGATCAAGAATGCAAAAATTCGCGGTGAACAATCTGAAGGAATGATCTGTGCTGAAGATGAAATTGGCATGGGAGAAAGTCACGCGGGAATCATTGTGCTGAATACCACCGTTGCAAATGGGACGTCTGCAGCCGAATTTTTCAACGTTAGCACTGACTACGTTATTGAGATTGGCTTAACACCTAACCGCGCCGACGCGGCATCGCATATCGGTGTTGTAAGAGACATTAAAGCTTCAAAACGTCGTGCGATTCGTTGGCCATCGGTTGATGCTTTCAAAACAAACAATACGTCGTTAAGCATTCCTGTTGTCGTTGAACACGCGCAAGCTTGTCCACGTTATTCAGCTGTGACGATTTCAGGAGTCACTGTAAAAGAGTCTCCACAATGGTTGAAAGATCGTCTTACAACCATTGGACTCACACCGATCAATAACATTGTCGACATCACAAACTTCATCTGCCACGAGTTAGGGCAACCACTTCACGCTTTTGATGCTAATCAAATTGCAGGTGGTAAAGTATTGGTAAAGACATTGCCGCAAGGAACAAAATTCATTACGCTCGACGGTAAAGAGCGAACTTTACAAGCGAACGATCTCATGATTTGCAATGGCAATTCAGAAGGTATGTGTATCGCTGGCGTATTCGGAGGTCAACACTCGGGTATCACTACCGCTACGCAAAACATTTTCTTGGAGAGTGCATACTTCTCGGCTGATTTTGTTCGCAAAACGTCGTTACACCATCAGCTTAAGACAGATGCATCTTTCCGTTTCGAACGTGGTACCGATCCGAACATCACCGTATATGCGTTGAAACGTGCTGCGCTTTTGATTCAAGAAATCGCTGGCGGACAAATTTCCAGCGACGTGATTGATCATTATCCCACGCCGGTTGAAAACAGGAAAATCGAGGTGAAGGATAAGAATGTTAATCGACTGATTGGAAAAACTATTCCACGCGAAGAAGTATTTGAGATTCTGGAGCAACTCGAGATTAAGGTAATCGATAAAAAAGAAGACCGGTATACAGTATCAGTTCCACCCTATCGCGTAGACGTGATGCAGGAAGCTGATATTATCGAAGAGATCTTGCGTATTTACGGGTTCAACAACATTGAACTATCAGACACTGCGAGTGCAGATTTTCTTGCCGAGTTCCCTGTTAAAAATATTGATAAGTACAAGCGCACCATTGGTGAATTACTCACAGGTAATGGCTTCTACGAAATTTGGACAAACTCATTGACGAACTTTGCATATCAGCAGAAACACAAGTTGACGTTTGAAGGCGAGACCGTTGAGATTTTGAACAAGCTCAGTGAAGAACAAGGCATTTTGCGACAAACGATGTTATTCACTGGCCTCGAGGTATGTGCGCACAATATCAATCGTAAGCAAAAGGACTTAAAGCTTTACGAGTTTGGTAAGATTTACTACCGTGAAGCCGGTAAATATCGTGAAGAAGAGAAGCTTGCCATTTACCTGACCGGGAATGTAGAGACCGAAAATTGGCAGCGTAAGACACAATCTGTGACATATTATGATTTAGCCCAGCAGATACAAAACATCTTGCAGAAAAGTGGGTTGAAGAGTGTATCGCAAGAGAATATCAAAGACCAACTGCTAGAATACGGCGTTAGATTAACGCAGGGCCAGCGAGAAATCGGAAAGTTGGGTAAAGTAAAATCGAGCTTGCAGAAAGATTTTGGCGTAAAGCAGGAAATATTTTATGCGGAGCTTAGCACTTCCTTGCTTTTCCAAGGTGCAAATCCTAAGTTAGTAATTCAGGATGTTACTAAATTTCCTGAAGTGCGAAGAGACTTATCGCTAGTGCTTAGTAAGCAAGTTACGTTCGATGAGATTCGGAAATTGATCTTAGAGACAGAGAAACGATTGATCAAAAACATTTTGGCGTTCGATGTTTACGAAGGTCAGAATCTTCCGGAGGGTAAGAAAGCTTACGCGCTTGCATTTACGTTGTTGGATGAGACCAAAACGCTAACGGACGAAGAGATTGATACGACGATGACGAAGTTGATGGCTGCGTTTGAGCAAAAGCTTGGCGCTGTGATTAGAAAATAGAAGTAGATTAAAAAAACGACTGATGTAAATCGGTTGGATAAATTAGATAACCGCGGCCGGGACAACCACTACGTACGGGAGCGAAAACGACACTTGCATGGATCAGGAACTTTTAAAATCTAACCTTGGTGGGTTGGAGCGCAAAATTCTGGTACTCGTTAACGAGCACAAAACCTTGAAGGAAGAGATCAAGGGATTGAAGACAGAAAATCAGGCGCTGAAGTCGGCTATCAAGGCCCGTGACGAGCAAATCCATGGCTTTCATAATCAATTGAAAATCACTAAAATTGTGGATAATATAAACCCGGAAGACGGAAGTGTTCTGGAGTTGAAGAAGAAAGTGGACGAATACATTCGTGAGATTGACAAGTGCATCGCTCACTTAAGCAGATAAGCAACCGTAAGATATTTGATGGAGGATCTTTCTATAAAAATCAAAATTGCCGACCGGGAATACCCCATGAAGGTGAAGCGTTCTGACGAGGAGCGGGTTCGAATGGCCGGCAGACTCATCAATGAAAAGCTGAAATCTTATCGTGAGCAATTTGGTATTGAAGACAAACAAGATTTACTAGCCATGGTCGCTTTCGACTGTTTAGTCGATAAAATGGCAGCCGAAGAAACACATCAGGTCATTGACCAAACTGTGTTTGAAAAAGTAAATCAACTCAATCACCTCGTATCACAGTCTATCCTCTAATCTTCCTCACTCCTTATTTTCTGTGCCAAGGCGGCATATCCGGGGTTAATTCATAAACCCTAAATTTTTTATGGCAGATATTGCTATCGTTATCGCAGTGAGTGCTCTGGTTACCATTGTGCTGGCTGTTTTGATTGGCAACCTCCTGTTTAAGCGCAAGATGACTAAGAAACAGGAAGACGCTGAAGACAAGTCGAAGTTGATCCTGAAAGAAGCCGAAATTGCAGCTGAGAACCTCAAGAAGGATCGAATCCTTGAAGCCAAAGAGAAGATCCTCAAAATGCGCTCAGAATTTGAAGAAGAGGCTAACCGCAAGAAGAATCAAATTATTTCTAACGAACAAAAGATCAAACAACGCGAGCAAACGCTGAGCAAAGAGCTTGAAACCATCAAACGTAAAGAAGGTGAGCTTGATGATCTGAAGACCGACATGGCGGCTCAACTTGAGCACGTAAAAAAACGCAAAGAAGAACTCGATAAATTCAACCAACAGAAGATTCAGGTTCTTGAAAATATCTCGAAGCTTACCGCCGACGAGGCACGTGAGCAACTCATTGCCTCTTTGAAGGACGAAGCTCAGACAAAAGCTTCCAGCTACATCAAAGATATCATGGAGCAAGCCAAGTTGTCGGCTACAAAAGAAGCGAAGAAGATTGTCGTCGAAACAATTCAGCGTACGGCAACAGAACATGCAATTGAAAACTGCGTGTCTATCTTCAACATCGAGAGCGACGATATCAAAGGTAAAGTCATAGGTCGAGAAGGAAGAAATATCCGTGCCCTCGAAGCGGCAACGGGTGTCGAAATCATCGTAGATGATACGCCCGAAGCCATCATTATCTCTGGGTTCGATCCAGTAAGACGAGAAATTGCACGACTTTCTCTTCATCGTTTGGTGCAAGATGGTCGCATTCACCCTGCGCGTATCGAAGAGATCGTTGCCAAAACGACCAAAAACATTGAAGACGAAATTGTTGAAATCGGTGAACGCACAGTAATCGATCTCGGTATTCACGGTCTACATCCTGAGCTTGTGAAGATGGTAGGGCGCATGCGCTTCCGTTCATCTTACGGGCAAAACTTATTGCAACACTCACGCGAAGTTGCCAATCTCTGCGCTATTATGGCAAGTGAACTTGGCATGAATGTAAAACAAGCTAAGCGCGCAGGTCTTCTTCACGACATCGGAAAAGTATGGCCTGAGGAACTTGAAAAACCACATGCGATTGTTGGGATGGAGTTGGCTCAGAAGTACAAAGAGCATCCAATTGTATGCAACGCCATCGGCGCTCACCACGACGAGATTGAAATGAATAACATCATCTCTCCTATCGTTCAAGCATGTGATGCGATAAGCGGTGCACGTCCTGGCGCACGTCGCGAGGTGATGGAACAATACATTAAGCGTCTCAAAGAATTGGAAGAGCTCGGACTTAGCTTCGACGGCGTTGAGAAGTGTTATGCGATTCAGGCCGGCCGCGAATTGCGTGTGATTGTTGACGCTGAAAAAGCTTCCGACGAAAGAGCTAGTCAATTAAGCTTTGATATTTCGCAAAAAATCGAGCGCGATATGCAGTATCCTGGACAAGTGAAGGTGACTGTCATTCGTGAAATGCGCAGCGTTGCTTACGCCAAATAATAGACGATCTCAGTTTTTTGATCGACGAATAAGCCTCATCTCAACGTGAGGCTTATTTTTTTGCTTCCCCCTTTCATCGACATTATTACTCCGACCTCACGAACGCGTGTCATTTTTATGTTACCGGTTAGTTCGGTACTTCTTTAAAGACTATTTTAGTACGTCCTCAACATCCGTTATGATGAAAAAAGTCCTTTTACAATTGTGGATGATGTTTGCCATTACGCAAGTCACCGCACAAGAAATCTTGGCTGACACCACGTTTATCAATGACGCAGCAGCAAGTGCACGAAAAGTGCTGATCAAATCTAAATCACGTCAATCACATCTATTCAACGGTGTAGCTTATATTGAACCTAACACAACAAGCGTCAATCAATTTCCACAATACCAATCAAATGAGTGGACATCAGGGTGGGTGCATTATGACGGTGAGCGCTTCGAGGGCGTTGGCGTACTTTACGACATCTTTACCGACGACGTTGTTGTTGAAATGCCTTCCACCGGTGCTTCAGTGAAGTTGATTAAAGAAAAAGTTTCAGCCTTTCATATATACGATATCACATTTAAAAATTTATCAGCACCAGCACCGACGCCAGGGTTTTATGGACTCGTCTATGCTGGGCCAACACCGGTGTATGTGCGATTCGAAAAAAACAAGCAAGAGCATATCGAAAGTGGATCGTTAAGCATTGATTATGAAATAAAAACTCGGTATTACCTTGTTAAGAACGGAGCCTTCCACATAATCAAAACAAAAGGAGATATTTTTAACGTACTAAGTGACAAGAAAGCCGATCTCAAACAATTCATGAGACAAGAGAAATTGAAGTTCAAAAAAAACAAACAGCTAAGCATTGTAAAGCTTGCGACGTTCTATGACACGATTCAGCATTAAAATTATACTACCCCTCTTAGTCTGTTTACTTACGACTGCCGTCACTGTTAAAGGCCAGCAACGGACGCGTATTAGCGGAAGCTTCAATGGAGCAAGCTTTTCGGAGCTTATTAAATCGATAGAAGATCAAACTGAATATCGCTTCTACTTTGATCCTGCTACCACCGACAGTATTAAAGTGACGGTAACTGCCGATAATGAAGAGATAACACACATTCTTGAAAAGATCCTGTCTACTACCGACCTGCACTTCGCGATTTATAAAACCGGAATTTACATCACGAAGGAACGCGAGATCATGACAAGCCTAGCCGATGATTACTTTGAACCATCGAAAACAAAATCAGCAACACCGGCATTCGACTACTCCGAATTAGAACGAAAAGAGAAACAGCAAAAGCAAGCGGAAGAAAAATTATACAGTATCGGTCCACGTTCTGAAAATTTAGTTGGTAACGCTACACTTTCCGGTGTAATCACCGACGCGGCATCCGGCGAGCCCGTGATCGGTGCGTCGGTATTTCTTGAAAAGCCGCTCATCGGTGCAGTTACCAATCAATTTGGGTACTACTCCCTTACGCTCCCCAAAGGCCGTCACGAGATTCAAATTAAAAGCGTCGGCATGAAGAGTACCCGGCGTCAAGTAATGGTATACAATAACGGGAAGCTTAACATCGAGATCGATGAAGATGTAACGCCCTTGAAAGAAGTTGTTGTTGAGTCAGACCGTGATGTGAACGTTACAGGCATGCAAATGGGTATGGACAAACTCGACATCAAAACAATGAAACAGATTCCACTCGCCTTAGGAGAAACAGACATTATGAAAGTAGTGCTCACGTTACCAGGGGTTCAAACTGTTGGTGAAGGAACCGTAGGATTAAACGTTCGTGGCGGCGCAACGAATCAGAATCTTATACTTTATAACGATGCTGTGGTGTACAACCCGTCGCATCTTTTTGGATTCTTCTCTACGTTCAATCCCGACGTGTTGAAGAATGTTGAATTGTATAAGAGTGGGATCTCTGCTGATTATGGCGGAAGACTTTCTTCCGTGCTTGACGTACACACACGTGAAGGTAATCTCAAAAAAATAGAAGGTTCAGGTGGTATCAGTCCGATTACCGGGCGTTTTACTATTGAAGGTCCGTTGTGGAAAGAAAAGACTTCATTTCTTTTCGGAGCGCGATCAACATACTCCAATTGGATACTGCGGCAACTTAAAGACAAAGAAATCAAGAACAGCGCTGGTTCATTCTATGATTTCAATGGAAGTATCAACCACAAGATCGACGACGACAACCAACTGTATCTTTCTGGGTACATGAGCAAAGATAAATTTAAGCTCAACAACGACACGACGTATGAGTATTCTGATAAGAACGCGTCACTCAAGTGGAAACACATTTTTAACAGTAAGCTGTATGGCGTTGCAACAGCAAGCACCAGCCAATACACATACTCGCTTTATACCAAAAGCATTCCAACCGAAGGATATAAATTGGACTTTTCAATTCGCCAATGGACCGGTAAAGCCGATTTCAGTTATTTCCCAAATGCCAAACATGCTGTAACTGGTGGAATTAGTGTTACGAACTACAATTTAACACCGGGAAATTATGATCGCTATGGTATTGAGTCGAAAGTAGTTGCGCAAGTAATGCAGCGTGAACGAGGTTTAGAGAACGCGATTTACGTTGGCGATAATTATGAGCTCACGCCCAAAATTGCGTTGTATGGTGGTGTCCGATTTTCTCTTTTCCAAAACCGTGGGCCGCGCGATGTGTTCACGTATGCAGAGGGCGTTCCCCTTCAAGAGTCTACCATCCAAGACACAATCAGCTATCGTTCTAAATCTATTAAGACATATGCTGGTGCTGAGCCAAGATTTTCATTGCGATATGTCCTTTCGAAAGAAGCATCTGTCAAACTCAGTTATAACCGAATGCGCCAATACATTCAAATGTTATCGAATACTACTGCTATTTCACCAACAGATATCTGGAAGCTAAGTGACACACACATTAAGCCACAAATTGGTGATCAGTTCTCTGCTGGGATTTATAAGAATTTTAAAAACGGTTTAATCGAAACCTCAGTCGAAGCGTATTATAAGACGACAGAAAATGCAATCGACTTCAAAGACGGCGCAGAACTACTTCTCAATACGCATCTTGAAACGGAAGTTATTCAAGGGAAAGGCAAAGCATACGGTGTAGAATTTTTGATCAAAAAACAAAAAGGCAAACTCAACGGATGGATTAGCTACACCTACAGTCGCACATTGTTGCAGATGCGAAGTGAGCACGCTACGGAGACGATCAATGAGGGCAAATGGTATGCCGCGAGTTACGACAAACCGCATGCTGCAAACTTTGTCGGTAACTATAAGTTTAGCAGGCGCTTCAATTTTTCACTGAACTTTACCTATAGTACGGGTCGACCAATTACTGTACCGATCGCGAAATATGTTATTGATGGCATACCTCGTTTATACTATTCTGATCGCAACGCGCACCGAATTCCAGATTACATCAGAACTGACATTGCCATCAATATTGAAGGGAATCATCGCATTAAAAAACTCGCACACAGCTCGTGGACGTTTGCCGTGTATAATTTATTCGGCCGGGCAAACGCATACTCTGTGTATTTTCAATCCGAGAGCAGCAAGATCAATGGCTATAAGATGTCGATCTTCGCACGTCCAATTCCAACCATTACTTACAACTTTAAATTCTGAGTATCATGACACTTCGGAATTACTATATTATTATTATCGTAGCGCTCTCGCTAGCATTTACGAGTTGCGTAGATCCCTATGCTACGCCAGAGTCAAACCAAAATATCGATATACTTGTCGTCGATGGTTTTCTCGACATCGATAACGGTACGGTGAATGTGACACTTTCAAAGGCCATAAACTTATCAAGTCCAGATGCACCTCCGGCGGTAGTTGCTGCCACAGTGCATTTGGAAGATTCGGACAATAATATTTTGCCGCTTGGAACAACGACAACCGTTGGACTTTTTCGTATTGATGGATTAACGATCGATCAGGGGAAACAATATCGTATTCGCATTAAAACGGCTGACAAAGAATACCTCTCAGATTTTATCACCCCGACGCCATCTCCTGAAATCGACAGTGTGACGTGGAGAGCCTCAGACGATGGCGTTACGGTTCATGTTAATACGCATGATAACTCCGGAAAAAGCAGATACTATCAATGGACTTTCGACGAAACATACGAGTACACAGCACCGCTCTTGTCACCGTTTATAATTGTTGATACAACGGTGGTGCCACGCCCAGTTGACGAACAAGTTTTTACGTGCTGGCGAACATTAGGCTCGACGAACATCGCGATTGGAAGTTCTTTCCGTCTTGAAGACGACATCATTCAACAAAAAGCTGTTCATTTCATTCCCAAAGGCGACGTCAAGCTCTCAAAAAAATATTCCATCTTGGTGAGACAAACTGTATTAAGTCGCGAAGCATATGATTTCTGGTTAAACCTTCAACAAACGACTGAGCAATTAGGAGGTTTGTTCGATCCACAACCCGGTAAAGTTGTTGGAAATATCCACAGTATCAATGGTGACAAGGAGCCGGTACTTGGCTATTTCGGTGGCGGGCAAATCAAAGAAAAAAGATTATTCATCAAACATAGTGACCTGCCTGAAAACTTGCGCGTGCCTCGTTTCTCACCGTGCGAACAAGACACTGTGATGAAAAAGGATCTTCCTTTACTTGACCGAAGCTATTACATTACATCAGAGTTAAGGGAAGGCCCTGTTGTACTCGGTTACACCTATACAACACGCAGTTGCGCAGATTGTCGCGTTGATAGGGGGATAATAACTAAACCGACTTTCTGGGAATAATCTAAGCGTAGCATGAGATTTTTTTTAAAGCATAGCCTCATATTACTCACGGTATTGCTTACCGTGTCATTGACGTTCGGGCAATCACTTCAAACTGATTCACTCGTCGTAAAATTCGATCGCTTTCGCCGAACTGACTACATCGAAAAAATATATGTTCATATAAATCAATCTGCTCTTCTAGTAGGAGAAACTGTTTGGTTTAGTGTGTATGCCGTTGATGGCAGTTTTCACAAGGGCACTCAACTAAGCAAAGTTGCTTACGTTGAAATTCTGGATAAAAATAATGTTGCTGTAGCCCAAGCTAAAATTGCACTTAACAACGGCCTTGGCAGTGGTTCCTTTTACCTATCTCCATTAATCAACGCAGGCAACTATCAGATCCGAGCCTATACTAACTGGATGCGAAATCAACCTCCGTCTTTTTACTTTCATAAACAGTTAACGATTATTAATCCCTTTACATCTTTGGAGCGAAAGAAAGGTGTTAGCGTGGACAAAAAAATAATAGCAGCGTTTTTTCCAGAAGGCGGAAATATTATTGCTGGCGTCACTAACAAAGTCGGATTTAAACTCTCTTCGCCCGATGGTAAAGGAGTTGCTTCAAACGGATTCTTGTTGAATGACAAAAACGATACGCTCGCGCAATTCTCTCCGCTGAAGTTCGGCATAGGAAATTTTTCTTTTGCCGCCGAAGCTGGTACAGTTTACCGGGCCGTGATTAAAACAAACGAAGGTTACGTTACATATCCTCTGCCAACGGTGAAACCCATAGGCTATGCGCTTCGTGTGATCGACAACAAAGATCATTTCGAAATCGTCGTCGAAAATAAAACCTCAACCAACTGGCCGAGTTATTTACTTATTCATGCGCGTAATAAAATCGTGCTTTGTAAAGCAATAGAAAGTACGGGTGAACCTGCTCGTATACAATTGCACAAAACATCGCTCCCTGACGGTATTTGTACGGCAACTTTATTCGACGCTATGATGTACCCTGCTGCCGAGCGCGTTTTGTATAAACATCCAACAGAAAAATTAACGATCAATGCAAAGTTAAATCAGCAAGACTACAGTCCACGAAGGCCGATCACGCTCGACATTGAAACATCTTCTCCTGCAAATCTTTCCGTATCGGTGTATCGTTTAGATTCAATTTCAATACCGTCGTCGTCCACTATTCTGGATTACCTCATGCTTTCATCCGAATTGAAAGGCGTTGTTGAATCACCGGAGTATTATTTGTCCAACGATCCGCACAAGGAAGCCGCCCTTGATAATCTTATGCTGACCCATGGCTGGCGACGCTTTAATTGGACAGATGTGCTGGATGGAAAAAAGTCAGAAAAAAAATTCGTTCCCGAATTCAATTCACCGATTATTTCTGGAAAAGTTTTCAACGAAAACAATGAGCCGGTAGCAAACATTTTAACATACATCGCTTCGCCATCGAAAGCACCGCGTGTGTATACCTCAAGGAGCGATGCTGCCGGCAATATTCAGTTTGAGATGCAAAATTTTTATGGACCTCGAAAGGTTGTACTTCAGACCAATACAAAGTTAGACAGCATTTACCACATCCAAATTGATAATCCTTATGCAACTGATTTCATAGATTCCAACAGTGATGATTTTCAATTAAATACTTCTATTAAGAATTCGTTAGAAGAGCGAACGGTTGCCATGCAAGTCAACGACATCTATCATCGCGCATCGCATGAAAAATTTAGTCACCCCGCAATAGATACGACCGCCTTCTATGGGAAACCTGATGAAAAATATATGTTAGACGATTTTACGCGATTTCCGGTTATGGAAGAAGTACTACGGGAATATGTCGTTGGTGTTGTCGTCAGGAAAAGACGAGATGGTTTTCACTTCATGCTGGTAGATCACCCTTCAAAAACTGTCTTCTCCGAATCGCCTTTTATGCTTATCGATGGCATCCCTTTCTTTGACGAAGATGAAATTATGTCGTTCAGTCCTTTGAAAGTGAAACAACTTGACGTCATGACGCAGCGATATTATTTAGGATATAATCACTATTCCGGCGTATTGAGTTTCCGAACATACAATGGTGACTTAGGTGGTTTTATTCCCAACAAACACGCACTGGTGGTTGACCTCGAAGGACTGCAACTACAGCGGGAGTTCTACACACCAACGTATGATCTTCAAAAAAATCGAGAAACAAGATTGCCAGATCAGCGTCAACAATTGTATTGGAATCCAAAGATCTCGACGATCGATGGGAAACAACAACTAAAATTCTCGACCAGTGATCTCATTGGAAATTACATCATAGAGATTGAAGGAATAAGCACAGACGGAACACCAGGTAAGAGTCGAACGATTTTCGCCGTGAAGAACTACAACAACTGATGGGGCAAATTGACTTACTATCGATTTAATTCGGCAGCACGTTGTCGAAAGAATACACCATCGCTACCGGGTAGTAGTTCTCCCAGTCGAACGTAAACGTCCACATTGCTACTATCATAAGAGATGGCTTCTTTGTAGAGCCCTACCGCACGCGGAATTTCATTCTTACGATCATAAAGGTATGCCATGAGATGACAAATCCATCTATTGCGGACACCATTGTTATAGGCTTTCTCATACCATGGTAGCGCAGCATCAAAATTATTTTGATTGTAATACACATCACCCATCAACTGCATAGTATTGTAGTATTCTGGATTTTGATCCAACAGTATTTTGAGCTCCACCAGGGCTTGATCATATCGCCTCGTTTGCGAATACATCCCTGCACGGCGATAGCGCGCATATTCATTTTCTGGATCTATTTCCAAAGCTTTGTTGAACATTGTTAACGCAGAATCTTCATCATCGAAATACCAAATAGCATTTCCATAACCAATAACGGCTTCAACATTTTCCGGATCTTTTCGGAGTGCACGTCTGTACCACACGCGTGCAGAATCATACTCGGCCATTTCATAAAACTGTGTTCCTGTTTGCGCGTCTTCCTCCGCCGAGGTTTCAGATGACGAGAAGATAATAGGCAGCGTTATTGAAAGGAATACGAACGCAATAAAAGTACCGGCAATCCAAACGATTTTACGTAACGTCGTACTGTGCGATGACGTCGTTTTACTGTACGTTGTTTTGGTATGTTGATAATATGTACTGCGTGCTTCTTCAGCCTTTGCTCGCGCTTGGGCTCGGACATCGTCACTCGAACGAAACGGTGCGCGCGGCGAATTCCAGAAGCCAACGAAAAAGAAAATGCAAGCAAGTGCTAGAAATATAGTGAAGAACGACCCATCTAAGTTCGTCAACAGCGCCATCAGAAATAGCATAACCCATGCCAGCAAAAACCAAAATTTTGCACCAATGCCGTTTTGATTATGGTTAGGTTCTGCCTTCATCATTGCGCTGATTACTACCGCATGTGTCTAATCAATTCGTTCTCATCAATATGAATATCATCTTCACCTACCTCATCGAAAGGATGCTCGAGGTGATCCTGAATATTATCTAAGCTAACCAAAATAAAGCTATATAAGATCGGCATGACATACTCCAAATGCGCGGAGAAGTCTTTGAAATTTACAGCGAAATACGGACCGTATATGATTGGGAATATATAGATAAACACTTTGCTGTATGCGCGCAGTGTTACTGGCGTTCGATACGCATGAATAATCTTCATGTTATCAAAGGCAATGATCATCTTGCTAACGTATTGGCTCACCCTTGAGAACTCACCAGCTTGCACGCCATACTTACGCATCTCCATGGATAGTTTCGAAAGCTGAGAGAAGTATTCATAGATCTGAGCTTCGTTCTTTTCCCACTCAGCTTTTTCAGATTCTTTAAACATCTTTCGAATAACGATGATAAGCTCAGCCATGATCGTTCTCACCTGTTGCGGAAGCGTATTGTCTTTGTCGGTAGTCCAATCGCGCATGGCAAAATATATTGAGATGGCGTGCCCTTTAAAATCCGAAAATCTTTGCAGCGCTGTTTCTCTTCTATTGTAGGCCGACCCGATGGAGAACACCACAGGAAATACGATCGCGACACCGACAAGCATGTCAGGAAATTTTGCTGTGAATCCAAAATGAAAACACAAATAGGTAGAGATTACCGACAGCGTCGTAATGATGATGGTTTTGTAATTGATAATGAGAAAAAAACTTCGGAGGACTCTGTTCATGAAAATGTTAAGACTAGAATGAATGTATGATAATACGATTGAATTTCAGATGGTGATACGCGCTAACGTCAAAAGCCCCGAACACCAGGGCTTTTGATCGTGACGTCAAACGTTATGTTTTTAATCTTCGATAATTTCCACTTCTACACGAACATTCTTTCGTGCGTTAGCGCTTCGCTTGTCGTATAGTGGTCTCTTACCACCCCAAGCTTTGGTTTCAATTCTATCGGCAGCAATACCATTTGCTACGAGATATTGTTTGATTACTTCAGCGCGGTGGAACGAAAGATCTTTCGCGGAGCCTGTTCCGGATTTAGAACCCTCAAGTGAAAAGAAGTTTTTGTCCTCGCCCATGGTAATGATTTTCCCATGGTAATTTCCATTGGTGTGACCATGGAGGCGAATGCGATACTTCGAATTTTCTTTCATCAACTCAAGCAAGCTATTTAATTCATACTTCGATTCTTGCAGCATTAATGCCGCGTCGTTGAAGAAATATACATTGTAAAGCACCACGATATCACCACGATGGTATCGCACGAGATCAAAGTTGATGACAATGGTAGTACCCATTAGATCGATATGCTCTTTCACCGTGTCTGCTAGTGGAAGTGGATAATTGATCTCCTCTTGAGAGCGACGATATCCGAACGCTTCGCATACCAATGTCAACTGACCTGATTTACTTTTCGGATCTGGAAGAATGAGATATTCATTTCCTTTAACTTTTGTAATGGGGCGAGAACGTTCCGTGTCGATAACTTGTACTTCGCCCTCTACAATTCTGTTGTTACGACCGTTGTACAAGCTCAAAAATACTTCGGTGTTGCCCAAGGTCATCTTTTCGTGTTGAACAATCGGAGGGTTATCCGTTACAGTGATCGTATCGCTTTCGCTATTCTGTTCTTTAGCCGCGGCATTGTTACCATTGCTCGGTGTTGTGGAAGGTTGCGTTGATGATGGCTGCGTAGATGATGGTTGTGTGGACGACGGTGTGGTTTTTTCCGTGGGTTGATTATGGCTCTGCTCTACCACTGGTGGAGGGCCTAACACCTCACCAGGCACAACGCGAACCCAGGCATCTTTAAATTCTTCTTGCTTTCTAAGTCTGCTCATTTCCTGAAGCGATGAGCGCAGATCTTTAAAATAGCTTAGGTATACAAAATATAAATTACGCGACGAATTGAAGCCGTAAGCCGCTTTCAAACCCTTCAGGCGAAGTACTTCGACATAGTTTTGAGCGACATTCTCCCTGCTCTTCGCGTATGCGCTGACGACGACATAATAACCTGGCGTCAACTCACTGGAAACTTGTGCCGAAGTAGCCGTGCTGAGCAAGCATACACATGTCACGACAAAGAGAATCAGGAAATTCTTCATGTAAGGAATAGTCAGGATTTTGGTTCAATATGATCAAAAAAAATGAAATTTCCCATTATTCAATCGATGGAGAAATGAGGTAAAACGGTGATCGCAAAATATGTCGGCTTGTGTAGACAGCCGCTGCGGTTACCACAGCCGTTGCGCGTAGTGATTGCTAACTGAAGCGCGCTTTCAAAAATCCGATGCCGTAGCCCCAGAGTTGTAAAAATGCCGATGGAATAGACAGCATTGCTACGGCAACATTTCCGCTAACACGTAACGCATCGACACCGATCAGTAAAAAGTATAGTAACCAAAGCGTGGTGGCTATTGCTGAAAATCCGGTATGGATAAATGGCAAGACTAATAAACTACACGTTCCTAACACAAAAACGGATGGGAACCAATGCGTCGGTTTCACCTCTTCTGGATGCGACTTGCCCACCAATGCGCGGCCTTTTCCAAAGTTTGAAACTTGGTTATAAAACTGCGCGAACGTTGTGCGTCGCTTGTGATATACAAAAGCGTCGGTGATGAGCCCCACCTTGAATCCCGCTTTGCGCATGCGAATACTGAACTCGATGTCTTCGGCAAAACGATCGAACTTAAATCCCTGCGTTTCTTGAAACACTTTCTTCGAAATGCCCATGTTAAAACTTCGGGGCTGAAACCAACCGATGTGTTTTTTGCCGCCACGAATTCCACCCGTGGTAAAGAAACTTGCCATCGTGTAGCCCATGGCTCTTTGCAGCAGCGTAAAGTTTTCGTGCGCTTGATCGGGGCCACCCCAAGCATCCCACTGATGTACTGTCATTGATTTTTCCACGGCATCAAAATACCCTGGCGGAATGATGCAGTCAGAATCAAAAACAACCAGGTAGTCACCGTTAGCTTTGGCATAGCCGAAGTTTCTACTCGGGCCTGGACCAGTATTGGGTTTATAGAAATAATGCAAAGGAAACGCGTCGCGGTAGCGATCAACAACGGTGTCGCAGCGAATAGAAGATCCATCTTCAACCACCACGACTTCAAAATTCCGATACGTTTGATGGCGAAGACTTTCCAGTAGCTCTTCAATCTCCTGTGGTCGATTATAAACAGGAATAACGATGGAATATTTTGGATGATTCATGAGACTACTTCACTTCTTGCAATTGGCGCGCTGAATCTTCTTCAAGACCAACACGCTCGATCACTAAGTAATCGCGCTTAGAGAGCGACTGCATGGCGAACAGTTCAGCAATAAAGCCTGTAAGAAAAAGTTGAACGCCGATCACCACGGCAACCAATGCTAAATAGAATAAAGGTTGGTCCGCGATATCGCGTTTCATTGGAACTTTGGCGATGAACAACGAATTCATCTTGTCCCAAAAAATCTTGGCTGTAAAAATAAATCCGAATAAGAATGATATCGTTCCAAACATACCAAAGAAGTGCATTGGCTTTTGTTTGAATTTACTGACGAACAGGATCGACAATAAATCCAGGAAGCCATTGATGAAACGTTCAAGGCCGAATTTGGTAGAGCCGTATTTACGTTCGCGATGCTCTACAACCTTTTCCGTAATGCGTGTGAACCCCGCCCATTTCGCGATTAGTGGAATATAGCGATGCATCTCACCATACACGGTTATGTTTTTTACGACCGATGAATTGTATGCTTTCAACCCGCAATTAAAATCGTGAAGATTAATGCCGGAAAGTTTCCTGGTGATGTAATTAAAAAACTTCGAAGGGATGGTTTTGGAGATCGGATCGTGTCGCAGCTTTTTCCATCCGGATACCAGGTGGAATCGATCTTTGGTGATCATGCTGTAGAGCTCAGGAATTTCATCAGGACTATCCTGGAGGTCGGCATCCATGGTGATGACAACTTTACCTTTTGCAGCTCTGAAGCCCGTTTGTAATGCGGCAGACTTTCCGAAATTTCTATTGAAGCGAATGCCTTTAAAATGACGATCGTTCTCGTTGATGTTCCGGATTTGATCCCACGTGCCATCATCACTACCATCGTCTATGAAAATAACTTCATAGGAAAAGCCGTGTGTTTGCATGACACGGCTTATCCATTGACTGAGTTCAGGAAGAGATTCTTCCTCGTTCTTTGCCGGTATGACTACCGATATTTGAATTTTTTCGTCTGCCATTTAAAAAGTCTCCGGTGGGTTTTTCTTCGTAGCCAACGAAGTAAGAGCCCCAACAATTAGATAAAATATCCAAGACCAAAGATACGCCTTCAATTGGCCTAATAAAGAAAACTGTTTCGGCAAATCAACTTCCATTTCGGCTATTTTCTCTTCAATTTGGTAGTCTTTCATCCCGAAGCCTTTGAACATTTCTTCAGTTCTTTCAAGCGTAATACGCACCAGGTTTTTAGACAAATCTGGATCGATGAAAGAGTATAAAATACCATTGAACGTGAGGGCAATAAGACCGCTTACCCCGAAAAATATGAGTGCATGCTGAAAAGCTTTTCCATACGGTAGAAAACCTCCGATCTCTTTTCTGTATTGAAGACCTGCATAGATTACGTAGCCAATAGAAAGGATCATAAACAGGATCCCGATTTTCCAATCGGCCAACAGTGTAAAGTCGACGACATAAAGGAGAACAGTGATGGCTATAGAAACGGCCGCCATGATGACGCCATTCTTGGCAGCGTGTGCTACCAATCCATCGTATTTGTTACTGCTGTTGGTTGAATTCGGATCAAGGACTTGTTCCATAATGTTTAGGGTTTTGGTTGTTTTCGGAGTATGATTGACACAATTACGCTTACGAAAAGACCGATAAACGTTCCTTTTGCAAAGAACGAGATCGTCAAATCGAATACGTTAGTCGACGACAACGCCTTAAAATTACTATCGAACACTTCCTTTCCTATTCTTTTTACTTCCTGTTCGGGAAAAGTTGAAAGATAGGATCGCATCTGCTCGACGTAAACCGTGACGAAAGTTTTTTCCAGCAGGCCAAAAATCTGCATACCCAACGCACTGATGATGTTGGCCACCGTAAAGCATATCAACGCAATCATCATTCCCTGCCAGAAGTATAAGACACCTTCTTGGATGTAATCCCGAAATTCCTTTTGAGCAAAAAAGATAAACACACCAAAAACGATAATTCTAAAATCGAGGTATGGCGCCATCAACAATGGATGACGGTTCATGTAAAACAACCCGATCATTAACGCTAACGTGAGTAGTCCTGCCACAGCACCGGCCCGCAGACCTGTCATTACCAAGGGCGATCGTTTCATGCTACGTCGAAATAATGCTTTCCATTATTGAAAACAGCCACAGCTTTACCCACGATTTCCTGACCGAACCAAGGGGAATTTTTTGCTTTCGAGAAATTGCTTCTTTCATCAAATTTCCAAACACGATCCGGATCGAGCAAGGTTAGATTCGCTTTTTCATCGATGTCAATTTTCGGAATCTCCAAGTTTAACAATCGACGCGGCGCTACTGTAATTTTCTCCAGCAACACGTCCCAGTCTACCCATTTGGATAAGCTCACCAAGTTCGCTGCAGTGGTTTGAAGATTCGTGATCCCAAAATCTGCCAAGTCAAATTCAAGGCTCTTACTTTCTTCGTCTTGCGGCACATGGCCAGATATGATGACATCGATCGTGCCGTCTTTCAACGCTTTGATCAATGCATCTTGATCAGCCTTTTCTCGCAGTGGCGGATTTACTTTGTAGTTAGTATCGAAGTCAGCCAATAGACTGTCATCCAACAGCGCTTGGTAAGCCGTGACACTACACGTAACATTTAATTTCTTTTTGCCAGATCGAACCATATCGATTGCCTTTGCCGATGAAAGACGCGTGATGTGAAGTCTTCCCCCGGCATATCCCAACAACTCAAGGTTTTTGTTCACCACGATATCTTCGGCAATACGCGGCATGCCCTTCAGTCCGAGCATGGTGCTGTTGATGCCTTCATGCATCTGGCCAAAAAGATTCAACCAAATATCTTCGGGGTGATCGATCAACAGACCATCAAATTTTTGCAAATATTGTAATGACTTCAGGAATATATCGGTATGCCACACCGGTTTGAGTCCGTCGGTAAATGCAACGGCACCTGCTTCATGCAAGTCAATCATTTCGGTGAGTTCTTCACCCTTATTGTTTTTTGTAACCGATGCCAGCGGATGAATTTTAACCAAGTTGGTGTCGTTACCCTTGATGAGATAGCTTACTTCATTTTTTGTTTGTATCGCTGGCGACGTATTGGGAAGAACAGCAATTTGAGTAAATCCACCGGCTGCTGCTGCCCGCATTCCCGAATCTAAATCTTCTTTATACTCATGACCAGGATCTGGGATTGAAGTGCCAAGGTCAAACCATCCTATTGAAAGTTTCATTCCCTCCGCCTTGATCACCTTATCAGCGGAATAGTTTTTATCCCCGATTTCAACAATGCGGCCGTTGTTGATGAGGACATTTTTTTCTTTAAGATGATAAGGACTGTTTGGATCGATTATTTGAGGCGACTGGAGTAAGATTTTCATCAATCTCTATTTTAAAAAGCGTATGAGAAGGACTTCCACGACCAGGAAGGCAATTGCCATCAGGAGCGCGTACTTCCACAATGGAGTGCCCAAATATCGCTCCTTTATTTCGTTGCTGAAAGTCCCGACGGAAGTCGCTTCAAAAATACTAACGTTTGTGCCATCTCCCATCATTTTCTTCACTTCATCGCCGCTGTATTGCGCCAAAAGCGATTCCGACTTATCGAGGTTAAAAGCCAGCAAGTTAACGGTGTCGCCCTGGCTTACGAGATTGTAAAACCCGTTGGAAATAGAAAACTTCGGAAGATCAATAAAAATACTCTCCCCCACCTTTCGCTGCGATGGCACCAATTCCTCCTGGCCAATCAAACGCACCGGTTCATCTGATTGAAGGCTGTCCATTCGTACCCCGATAAAGCTCTCGCGCAACGAATAGTACAACCGGCTTTCATTTTTCTTTCCACTCGCCGCCAACCGATACATGACCGGAACAAATAGCGCATGATTATAAAAATCCGTTAACTCAGATTCAAGTGCTCCGGACATCACATATAATTTGCCGTTTCGTGAAAAACTTGACAGAAATGGTTGATCATTTTTGAAGCGCAACAACGCAGATCGATCGGCACCCCAATCGAGTTTCTTCGTCGCTTTTGGCATCGCTAATGATACCGAACGTTCCTCGAAAACATTTTCGAAAAATGGGTTGTCGAAATCAGGTCGATCCAAATCCATCGGCTGGGTATTTTCAATAACGTTTACATTGGGCAATCGAAGCAAATTTTTAAAACTTGCTAGATCAGGACGGTTGCCAGGGATCACCAACACGTTGCCAAAGTTATCGAGGTATCCTTGAAGCGCCGACACCAACGATGGGTCTATGCTGTTTAATCCGTTAACCACCACGAGATCTGCTTGCGACAGAAAATTGTAATTAAAATTATCGGCCGAAAAGCCCGTGAATTGGAAGACGCCGGTGTTACCATACACTTTTTCAATCGGCGTTGGCGTGTTGGCGTTTTTTATTTCTACGACACGAATCTTTTCTGTAAAATTCATGGCGAGGTAAAAATCATTATCAAAACTCACCGGAAAATCGTTGAAACTAATTTTGGCTTTATTAATTCCCGATAGGCCAGTAGTAATGTCGAAGGACGTTTCGGCTACACCTTGCTGTGGAATATCCACCGATGAAGTTCCTGCTTGTACATTATTAATAACAAGTTTAAGGTTGAGCTGATCGACATCGCGCATACCATCATTGCGCACACGAACTTTCAATACATTCTTTTCACCACCGGCCGCAAATGGATTCTCCAGAAATGCCGAATCAACAAACACGTTGGGAATGGCTGCAAAAGCAATTGGAACGAGATGGATGTTGCTTGATGAATCACGATTTGTTTGAAGTTTTCCGAACGTCGACTTTTGAAAATCAGATATCCAAAATATTTCTTTGGCCCGTATGCCATCTTGACGAATACGCTCTTGAATTTCGGACGCTGTTCTGCTCACCGACGACAATCGTATTTGTGTGAGTAGGTCGATCATTTCAGGTTTAGTTTTGAACACGTTCGAGAAAGGCGCAAAATCATTCGTGATCAATTTGTAGCGCGTGTCAGGTGGAAACAACTGAACGATAGACCTTGCAAAACCCAATGCAGCATCCAATCCTTTTGTTTTATCGGCAAGTTGCGCCGACATACTTTGAGAGTTGTCGAGATAAATGACAATACTTCGATCACTTCCCAATTGCTCTTTCGCCGGTATTACCGGTTGACAGAATGTGATAACCAGGAAAAAGAGAAAGAGTAAACGCGAGAAAAGGATGAGATAATGTTTGAGTCTTCGTTTGGCCGTACTCGCTTCCTTAACCTGTTTCAAAAACCTATTATTTGAGAAGTAAACCCGCATGGTTCTTCTAAAATTGAAAAGGTGAATGATAATCGGAACGGCCAACACACCTAAAGCCCACAAAAAGGAAGGATACAAAAAACTCATTGCAGCAATTTACACTTTCGGATTCTAGAAAAAACACTTGTCTTACGCTAAAAACGCCATTTTTTTATTTAGCGGTCGTACGAAACTTTTATTGTACGCCAGAACATCTAAAAAATTATCCGGTCGAGGCAACGTAACCGGCTTCTACAGCATTTTAGAACCAGAACCAGCAAACTTTTGGAAGAAAAAGAAATCGTACGTGGATGTCAGCAAGGCAGCGGAAAAGCACAGGAGGCGGCTTATCGTCGCTATGCCGATCGACTTTTTCGATTGTCGCTGCGATACATCCCGATGGAGGCAGAAGCGGAAGACGTGGTGATGCGTGCTTTCGTGAAGGCCTTTAAGAAAGTAAATGGTTTTAACTATCAGCGTGCCGGAAGCTTTGAAGCCTGGCTGCGAAAAATTGTTGTGAACGAAGCACTGATGACGTTGCGCAGTCATCACAATTTTAACATGACGGAGGCGCTCGATGAAAGCATGGATGAGCCAGACATCAGTTCGCTCTCATCGATGGATGCAACCGACATTTTACAATTCATTTCACAACTTCCGACGGGTTACCGCACAGTGTTTAATTTGTTTGCGATCGAAGGATTTGATCACGCCGAAATCGCCGAACAATTGAACATCAGTGAAGTGACTTCGCGGTCGCAGCTCTTTAAAGCAAAGACACTACTCAAGAAAATGTTATCACGGGAGGGCTATCATTATGGAACATAACATTGAAAGACTGTTGCAAGAAAAAATCTTGAAAGAAGAACATCGACCGATTGCGTGGCGTAAAGAAGCTACTTGGGAACGTATTGCTGGGGGCGCTGCACGCAAAGATCGCTCGTCCTATTATTACGCAGCCGCGTCCGTTGCTATCGTACTCGTTGTTGCGTCAGGAGCGTTTTGGCAATGGTCATCTCAATCAGAGACCGCTGCTACCGCGAAGAATGAAAATTCAAAATCTATAGCACCCGCTGTGAAGCTAGAAGAAGCTCAACCCGTAACGCGCGCTGAAAGTTTGACGCCTCCTTCGGAAAACGTGCTGCTTGAAATTCCCATTGATCAAAAAGTTATTGCAGCTCCGGTTGAAGCGACGTCTAAAGATTCCGTTGTGATCGAGACCTTCACAACAATGCAAGACGACATCACCCTTGCGACTGTTACTTCCACGGCGCCCCAAGCGATTGAAGAAGAACCGAAGCAAAAAGTCCGCCCCATCATTGGTGTTGTTATCGAGGATACACCGGAACCAATGATGATGACGAAGAAAAAAAACAGCAAGATCAAATTCTTCTATCACGACAAGGATTCTCCCTTGCTGAACAATCCGGAACCAACCTCCTTAACCGCTAGAATTAACTAAAAACATCTAACCTCTTTTTGTATGAAACTCAAGCATTTAATTTGCCTGACCGGTATTCTATTGCCGATACTTTCCGCCACTGCACAGATACGCGTAAGAGACTTTCCTGATTCTATTCGTATCGAACTACCTGAATACAATGCGGTCGCGACTTTCGAGATGAAAGAACTGTTTGTCGACAAGCAAGTTTTATCACAATTTCCAGATTCACTCAAGCGTCTTCTGGTGCTGATTCGCAAAGGTTTGCCTGACGATGTAGCTCAACTCGATCCGCACAAGATAGAGGTCCGTTATGTGCGCACGCATTACGATGTTATCGCGGGGAAGGAAAGAACCAATGGTCGTCCATTGCACGAGCGATTAGAGGTGACGATACACAAACAAGATCCGCCCGTTACAACGATGACCATCGTAAAAGGACAAGTGGCCGAAGTACTTCCTCCTGCATGGAAGTTGACCATTCACCACGAACGGTATCGCGTTACCGTCTACGCTGAAGACTTTGTCGCTTTCGAAAGATTGGGGAAAGAAGATTTTACTCCTGTAACACAAGCCATCGAAAAGGATCCACAATCGCCCTACATTGGACGCAAGAGTATTATAGCACGCGTGATCTTAAAAAATGGTCAGGTCAACTACAACACCATCGAGTACAAAACGCCTGGTGACTTCCTCGGAATACACCCGGGCGCTGGGGTTGGCTTATATAAGGGAAATCTCTATCCTGAACTTTCTGTAGCGGCAGCGCTGTATTTCAGTAACAGGTTCGGCCAAATGCGTTCGCGCATAGAAGCAACACTCGAAACGAAATTCTTCTGGCCACAAGGAGAAACGGGTCGATTTAACGCAACGTTTTTATCTGTCGGCTACAGTAGAAACTTTCGTAAAAGCAGTGAGCGGCCACGATGGGTTGGCATTGGTGCCGGATATCTAGTTCATCAGAAAAGCTCGATTGCCTCCGGAGAATCATTTATGGGACCAAAAACCTTGAAGCTCTTTGTGATGAGTGATATTGGGAACGGGAAACTCAATATCATTCCTGAATTCTACTTTCACGATATGAAGTTCAAAAATTTTGATTTCGGTATGAAGCTAACGTATCGATTTTAAGCTAGAATACGATACCGCAAAGTTTCACAAAGGAATGCAGAAAGTTTAGCGAAGGGATTCTTGATGATTCCTAAGCTTAAACTTTCTGCTTCTTCGTTTATTTTCCGCGAAGCATCACCATGTCGTTAATGATAACTTCGGTGATGTATTTTTTCTCACCTTTTGTCTCGTAGGCGCGATGAATCAGTTTGCCCTCTACTGCTACTTCATTGCCTTTCTTGAGATATTGTGCTGCTATATCAGCGAGCTTTCCCCAGGCAACAAGATTGTGCCATTGTGTTTCCTCTACCTTCTCACCTTTGTTGTTTTTGTACGAGTCGGTCGTTGCGATGGAGAATTGCACTTGTTTTTTTCCGCTGTCGAATGTTCTGAGTTCAGGATCTTTTCCTAGCCGGCCAATAAGTTGGACACTGTTTCTGAGGTTTGCCATAACGGGTAAATTTTGATGAAGTAATGGATAACGTGCAGCGATATTGCTGATGAGCCAAATCTGCAAAATGATTTTATTGAGAATCGTATAAAAAACGATTAAATTCGTTTGTAATCGTTTCTAAACATTCCACGATTACACCGTTGTATGTCATTCATCACAGAAAAACGTTGCCTTGAATGCGGGACTGCATTTAAAGGTAGACGGGACAAGAAGTATTGTTCCGATCAATGTCGCACAGGATACCACAACCGTATCAACAGCGACAGTCATGAAATCAGTTACATGCGAAATGTGAACAATGCGTTGCGAAAGAACCGGCGTATTCTTCACCAACTCAACCCCTATGGGAAAACCAAAATCGATGTCGACACACTTCGTGCGAGGGGATTCAACTTCAATTACTTTACAAACACAGAATTGCAACGCGACGGATCATTGTATTTCTATTGCTACGATCAGGGCTATCACGCTGCCGCGCATGAGATTCTTGTGCTTGTAAAAAAGAAACATGTTTAACATGACGTTGACTTAGAACAATAATTTTACAACGCTAGGGCAACTGGTCACCCTAGGGCCATACGCAGAACTAGTAAGCCATGCAAAGGGAATAAAACTTTAAGAGCTTTTTCGTTAAACGCTTGATCGTTAGCCAAAATAATATTTACTTAGATAAAAGCCTTTCAGTTTTATTCTTTCTCAACGCCCTTCAAATTTTCGTTGAAATTGAAAAAGACTTAGGACACCAACATATGATACAGCGGTTCAAACCCCAGGACACACGTATCAACGTATTACTTACGCAATGCAAGTCGTACGCAACCGTGTCTCCATTTTCCACGCCTGTTACATCGTTCTCAGAACGTCACCAACGTCTGGGTCTACACGCACGCACTGAGTATCGTTCAATTGTTAGAACAAATACACTCGATTAACCCTGTTATCTTTTAACGTAAACGAGATCCCAAAACACTACCTCACAATAAAAACTCTCTTCTATGGCAACCAAAGCAATCAAAGTAAAACTACTTGCCGGCGAACGCTGGAAAGAATTGAAACTCAAGAAAGGAACAACGACTAAAAACTACGCAGTATCCGACAGAGGCAGGATGGTAAGCTTCAAAGAAAAAATTGATGATGGCTATTTGCTTAAGCCCCGTTTAACACAAGGTTACCCAAGCATCACGATCGGCAGAGAAGACACCCGCCAGAACTACTACATCCATCGATTGGTTGCCGAATACTTTTGTAAACAATCATCGGCTAAACATGCCTTTGTTATTCACGTCGATCATCAGAAAGACAATAACAAAGCATCAAATTTGAAATGGGTAAAACACGACGAGCAAATTGAGCACGCAAAAAATGACCCGAATGTGGTCGTGAGACTTAACCCAGACGAGGGTCCAAAACTTACCGTTACAAAAGTAAAGAAGATAAAAATTGCGTTGTTCAAATCTAAAACGCAACCGACTTTAAAAGCCCTCGCCAAAATGTTCAAAGTATCTGACATGCAAATTCATCGTATCAAAACAGGTGAGAACTGGGCACACGTGAAAGTATAAAGTGTTAATTTGATGCGGCATTCTCTGGAGTGCTGCATCAAACCAATACCAAACCATGCGACACGTTCTTTTTATTTTATTCGCGCTCATCTCCATCGGGGCAATTGCGCAGCCAAAAAATCTAACACCGGCCAACAAGGCAGAAGAAGTGGGCTTATCATCACAGCGTCTACAACGTATTGACGCCATGGTGGAAGAACACATCAAAAGTAAACTCATCCCAGGCGCAGCCGTATTCATTGCGCGAAATGGGAAAGTCGTCTATCACAAAGCGTACGGATTTAGCAACGTTGAAAAAAATACGCCGCTAAAAAAAGATGATATATTTCGTATTGCCTCTCAAAGCAAAGCCATTACTGCACTCGCCGTGATGATCCTGTGGGAAGAAGGAAAATTCCTTTTGGATGATCCCATCTCGAAATTCATCCCTGAGTTTAAAAATCCAACTGTGCTCAAAACTTTCAACGAGAAAGATAGTAGTTACACCACAGAGCCCGCACGCAGTGAAATCACCATTCGGCAACTCCTGACACACTCGTCAGGGATCGACTATGCTGTAATCGGGACCAAGGAATTCAAAGCAATTTTTGCAAAGGCAGGCGTACCCAGTGGAATTGGGAGTAACAACATGAAACTCGGCGACAAGATGAAAATTCTTGGTAAGCTCCCACTCAAACACCATCCTGGTGAGCGATGGACTTATGGACTTAACAATGACGTGCTTGGCTATTTGGTCGAAGTGTTGTCAGGAATATCGTTCGACAAATTTTTAAAACAACGTATCTTCGATCCACTGGGCATGAAGGACACATACTTCTATTTGCCAACTGAAAAACAATCACGTCTTGTTGCGTTGTATGATGGTTCAGAAGGGGCTATCAAAAAAGCAGCATCACCATTCAATGAAGTTGCCGACTATCCAACGCTCAACGGCACGTACTTCTCCGGTGGCGCGGGGCTTTCTTCGACTGTAGAGGATTACGCCAAGTTTCTTCAACTCTTTTTAAATAAAGGCGAATACAATGGTGTTCGCTTAATCAGCAGAAAAACTGTTGAGCTTATGCATACCGATCAAAAGATAAAAGAAACAGGTCCTGTCGGGCTAGGATTCGGTCTTGAAACAGACACTAACGACGGCAATAGTGTGTTATCTCTCGGATCGTTTAGTTGGGGCGGTGCATTTAACACGCACTATTGGGCCGATCCGCAAGAAAAACTTGTTGGTTTAATTTACACGAACGTATATCAAACACAAGTTTGGAGCATAGGCGAGAAATTCAAAGTACTCACCTATCAAAGTATTATTGACTAACGTCAGGTACGTATAAAAAAAACGAGCGGACTAGCCCGCTCGTTTTTTTTATTCTTGAATTTTCAAATCGCGATGAAATCCATTTGACAATCGATTATAAGGCAACTCCACAATCAAATCTTCATCTTCCGTATGTGCGCTTATTTTATTGATGTCGATAAAATACGGAATGACTTTACTGTAAACGATGCGCGGTAAGTCGATCATCATATCTTGTGACAATAAGGTTGTATAATGATATATCGTCAAACTGTTGTTGTGAATTTCAACATGTAGTGAATCGCGGCTGATGCCTGGTATTCTCATGCGGATCTCACGACCTTCGTGGTTGTGATTCACAATCATCTGCGGTTCGCTCATGCCACCGTTTATTGTGTTCAGCACATCTACGGCTGTGCCAAGATCCAAATAGTTATGCTTCTTCATACGCTGTTCTCCTTCCACTGAAAAGGTAACAATACACATACCAAGACTAGCCGCGTTACAAAACCACTTGCCTTTTTAGTGATCAACAATGATAAAGTGGTGCATTATCCTCATCCGACAGCGCGAACACGCGGAATAAAACGCAACGTCTGTGGGGATTTTTCCTCTAGCTGCATGATCTGACAAACAAGCACGCTACTTTTAATGCGACGGTTCTACATTACTTACATCAAACAACGTTATATGAAAACCACTGGCTTACCCGTTAGCAAACGACTTGCTCTTTCTCTTCTGATTCTTCTCCTGATTTCTTCATGTTGCCGCAAATCACTGTACGTATCTACCTATGCAGGCAATGGAACATCCGGCAATACAAATGGTGTTGGGTCTGCAGCTTCTTTTGCACAGCCTATCGATGTTGCCGCAGACAAGAAAGGAAATGTTTATGTTGCAGAGAAAGGTAACAATGCCATTCGAAAGATCGCGCCAAACAAAACGGTAACCTTATTTTATGATTGGGCACGGCGACCGGGAGCTGGCTTTGTGGCGATCAGAAATCTTGATGCCGACAGCAATGGGAAACTCTTTGTGATCGACGATGACAACCTCAGCATTCAAACTATTGAAGGTGGCATATGTTCTACGTTGACTGGTAAGCGTCGCGACGACGAATATTATTACAACTACATTTCCGTTGATGGATCACCCGACAGTGCTTCTTTCTTCTATCTGTTAGACCTCACGGTAAATGGATCAGAAGATTTTCTGTTCGCGATTGATCGTATTAGAACTTCCCCAACCATTCGCCAAATCACCATGTCAGGATTTGTTACAACACCCTCGGCATATTCGGAAGCATTCGGCTCGTGCATCACGATGGATGCTAAGAACAACATGTATTTATCGAGGGGATCGAAAGTCGTAAAAGTAAGTCCTACAGGGACGGTTACTGATCTTGCCGGTAGCAACACGCCGGGATACGCTGACGGTGTTGGTGCCGCGGCACAGTTCAACAACATATCTTCCATTGATGCCGACGCGAAAGGAAACGTCTACGTATCTGACAATGGAAATCATCGCATCCGAAAAATTTCGGTCGAAGGAGTAGTAACAACGCTCGCTGGAAATGGTACCGCGGGATTTGTAGACGGTCCAGGAGGCACGGCACAGTTCAACGACATACGAGGCATCGTCGTGTACAAGTGTGCAGTTTATGTCGCCGACCTGGGGAACAATCGCATCCGACGGATTTCTATTCCGAAATCGTAAATGCGAAGACAACTCAATGGACGTGGTTACTCTTTGAAGCGCAACTTGAAATACAACAAAGTAGATGCAAGCATGAGTGTAAGCATGTTGGCAACGATCACGGGAATATCTTTAACCATGATGCCGTACACCAACCATAGTGTGACGCCAAGGCAGAATATTGAGAACATGCTCAACGAAAGATCTTTTGCAGATCGGGATTTCCAAGTTTTAATGACTTGAGGTAAAAAAGCGATCGTGGTACATGCGCCGGCGACCAATCCCAAAATTTGTGTGTTCATAGTGTTTGAATACACGACAAAGGTAAAGAAACGTTGCGGTTCTGTGGGGTAGATGTAATTTTTTCACGCAAGTCATCCACTATAACGATTGCGGAAAATAACTGATGCTAGCGTCAGCTCTGGTGAATGCTAGCCCAGCCCCGTGGGAACGAAGCTGGGAAGTGCTATTTAGATGTCTGATCGTTTGAGTTTCAGGTACGCAAAATAATTGAAAAGGAACGTCCAAACGAGTACAATGGCGATAGTCGTGAAGGTGAGATAGTCTCTAATTTCCATGAACGCATACCGTGGAAAGGGAATATCAATGAGGTACCATATTGACTTCATCGGAAAGATCGTGATCAACCAATCGGGCACATGGTCGCGGAGATTTTCGGTGATGATCAACTCTATCGTCTGTGTCAATAGCACTAAGATAATTGTGAGCCCAGACCGTTGAACGAGTATACCCAGCATCAACGCATACGACAAGAAGAAAAATACCTCCAGGAAATATGCAAAGAAGAACTCAAGGTCGGTTACAATCAACTCTAAACTCACAACAGGGCTATAGATCAATCCTGTTATTAATCCGATCACAAAGAGCATCACCACGCTGATAGCGCTATACATCACGTTTGCCAAAATCTTTGTTACAAGAAATTGCTGTCGGCTTAACCCGTCGATGATATTTTGCCTCGCAGTACGATAAGTAAACTCGTTGGTGACCGAGATTACAATCATAATTGCTAGCACGATCTTCAAGAATCCACCAACCCAAATCAGGTTGAGCCATACGTCAGGAAAATGATAAAGCGGAATTCTGTTGATGTTGATTTCCTGACCAAATCCTTCAATGGTACGGGCCAGCAATTTTAGAAATTCCATTCCACTTGCCGCGCCAACACCAAGTGTCAAAAAATAAAGACCACCTACTACCCAGAATGTGCGGTAGTTGGTCATTTTCTTAAGTTCTATTTTCAGGAGATGTAGCAGCATGACTAGTGAGATTCAGAAAGGATTTCAATAAACATTTTTTCAAGACTTCTCTTCTGTGTTTGAAGATGCGAGGCAACAATGCCATTCTCAAACAAAAATCGATTGACGTCAACACTATGGAAACCTGTTCGAAGCGTTACATGACAACTACCATTCTCATGATTGATTGTCGATGTTCCTGGAAAGGTCATTAGAATTTCGTTGAGATTCGCTATAGATGCTTTCACCTCCACTACCTCGGCGCCATTGCCAACGTCATCTACGGGCCCGACGTGCACCAAGTTACCACGCTTCAACACTGCAAAATGTGTACATACCTTCTGAACTTCATCTAACAAATGGCTCGCTAAAATTATCGTCTTACCACTTTCGGCAATTTTTTTGATCAGCCTACGGATATCCGCGATTCCCATCGGATCGAGACCATTCGTTGGTTCATCAAGTATCAATACCGTCGGATCGTTAAGCAACGCTGAGGCTATTGCGAGTCGTTGCTTCATCCCCAATGAATATGTTTTATAGCGATCATTGCGACGCTCCGTGAGCTCTACGATATCCAACACTCTTGCAATGTTCTCTGTTGGACACTGCTTGACCATGGCGTTTAACTCAAGATTCTTCTGTCCGCTCAAGTATGGATAGAAGATAGGATGTTCGAGGACTGCGCCGATTTTCTTCCGCACGTCATGGGATGGAGGCTCACCGAACCAAGAAAATGCTCCTTCCGTTGGGTTAACAACGCCCATGAGCATTCCTAAAGTGGTCGTCTTTCCACTACCATTCGGGCCAAGCATTCCAAAAACTTGTCCCGCCTTTACTTCTAAATTCAAGCTATTGACCGCACGAAGTTTTCCGAATGTTTTCGTGAGCGCTCGGATTGAAAGAACATTTTCCAAAGTATTGCTGATTTATGATTACTAGTCGAACGACTTCCAATTGAATTACATCACTGTTCAGCTTTCTTCTCGGATTTATTTGCAATTGTTTTTATTCTCTCACCGATATCTGCGCTTGAGTCGAGTGTTTTAAAAAGTTCCATCACATTATTCAACGCAATGCTTCCGACGATGTCCAACACGTATACACTTTCTGTATCATTCACAATGGCTAACATGCCGAGTGTTTTTCCATTCTTCTCCTTCATGAGAACATTAAAGTTTCTGCCTTCATGGCGACTGTTCATGATCTCCTCAAATGATTCGGATCTGTAATCGCTAATGAGCTTCTTGAAGTTATCGTTGGTAAAATTCTTTTCCTTCTTATTTACCCACACAACCTTCATTTTCTCAATATCCTTAATTAGTTCATCGAAGGCAGCATTCTCACTTTGATTCACCATACGAAGTGTATTGTGATAAAGGAAGAATGTTCGCGAGCTATATTTTTTATCTAAAGCTTCAGTGGTCTTTGTTTGCGCTACCGTGAAAAAACTCACGGCTACAAGCATAAACATGATGGGGTATCGCATAAAATATTAGGTTGTCTTTGATTTACGTTTACTATGATCTTCTACGATCTTCTCCGGATATAGTTCGCCTCTAATCTCAAGTGCTGTCACATCATGACCATTTTCGATAATCATGAAGTACAAGTCACCGTTTTTGCCATCACGTTGAAAAATGGTGAGGCGTTCACCTTCATTATAGGTACTCACAAGCTCCTCGAATTTGTCTTTCGCTAAGATCTTTTTGAAGCCTTTTGTTGTGACGTTCTTTCTTTTGAATTCTGCTTGCGGAATATTAATGAGACGCACGCTTTTTACTTTTCCGAAATCATCTTCCCAGTCGCCGTCATCGGTGAGAAGCAACACAGTTTTTACAAGAAAACTGCCTGCTTTGACAGAAACTACATTGTCGCCACCCTGGAATTTATTCTTCAGTGTGATGAAGCTATCGCTTTGGGCAGCGGCGGACAACGAGATTGTCAACAATAAGAGAGAGAGTAGTTTTGATTTCATGGTGATATAATTTTGGTTAATCACTAGATGCAAGTTTTGGGCCGCTCGTTGCATGAAATAAAAAAGTTATGCTGAAAACAGCATAACTTTCTTGAACCAGTATTAATTGGTCTTGTCTTTTATTTTTTCGAGGTTTTCAAGCCCCTTCACATCCATTTTTTTGCCTATGCGCGACACTTGACGAAGGTCTATTTCCCCGAACAAGCTCATGATCATAAAGTCTTTCGTTCCGCCCATCACCATCACAAGTTCTGAAATCTTTCCGCCACTTTCTTTGATGTAGAACTTCATGTCTTTGTCCTTGTCGCGAACAGCCATCAACTCTTCAAATTCTTTCATCGGGATCAACGCGAAGGCTTCTTTATACAAGGCGCGTGCATCGGATGTGTTTTCTTTAACGAGTATTCTCAATCCTTTCAACTTGCTGATGGCGTCGAGCACTTCTTTGTCTTCTTTTGTATCGGCTTCCATGTTGGTGAATAATCCGAACATTTTTGAAGAGATCGTCACTTGCGTGAAAGACTCATCCGCTTGATATTTGGTAAAGAACTTCGAGATCGCGTCTTGCGCTTGTAAGCCAGTCGTCACAATCATCAACATCGCTACTACTACTATCTTTTTCATATACAGAATGTTTATGCTTTTCTAATTTTTATTTGAAGTACGACTGCTTGGGGGGCAGTATCTTGAGGTTACTTTTTTTCAGGTGTCTTGTTAATTCCTTCTTGCGCTTCGTTAAACATGTTCAACTTGCGCGCTTGTTCCTCTGCTTTTCCGAAACTTTTGGAGATCATCATCAATGCTTTTTTAGTTTCTTCGAAAGCGAGTTTTGGATCATCGTAAGTATCTTCGACCGTTGCGCTTGGGGGATCGCTTTTACGAAGTTCTTGACGTACAAACCATACGGCGGCTACGAGTACGGCTATGCCTGCAGCGATGCGCATGGAGTTGTATACAAGCTTTACGATTTTTCCTTTCTTCGGCGCTACGCTGTTCAGTATGGAGTTATCAAAGCCAATATCGTTTAGCGATTTTTTTTTGCTCACGTCAAAATATTGGAATAAGGCAGCGGTGTCTTTCAATTGTTCTGGAATCTCGCCCGATTTGAAATACTCCTTCAACTGCTGCTCTTCTTCTAAGGAAGTTTCGCAGTTCCAGTATTTGTTTAAGAGTTCTTCAATTTTTTTAGAGTCCATAAGCATTGATCTTAGTTAACTTTTCCCGTACAGCGTTTCTGGCGCGAAACAGATTTACTTTCACCTGGTTCATGTCCAGCTCCATAATTTCACAAATCTCGTTGTAACTATACCCCTCCACGTCGCGAAGGTGTATAATCTGGCGTTGCTTTTCAGGCAATGCGGCGATAAACTGTGTTATGCGTTGCATGTCTTCATGTGCTTCCGTTGACTCGTGCGGTGTTAAAGTTTCTTGGCGAACATCAAACGACGATTCAATAGGCTGCGTTTGCTTGCGGGTTAGCGATCGAATTCTGTCCAGCGACAGGTTTCTGGTGATGCGCATACACCAGGCCTCCCAATTCTGAACCTCGTGCATCTGATCGCGACCGTTCCAAACCCGAATAAATACCTCCTGTACCACGTCTTTCGCCTCCTCTTCGTTCCCCAAAAACTTGAGAGCAAAGCGAAAAAGCTTGTTTTTAGCTGGCAAAACCCGGTTTTGAAATGCTTCCTGATTCATCCGTTGAAATTCAATAACAAGACGCCGGCATTGGAGCGATGTTACAGTGGAATTGTAAAATTATTTTAAAAAACAGAGGCTAAAGCGGAAAGCAGAAAGCTTAAAGCGGAAAGTTTTAAAAGTTTAAAGTTAAAAGTTCAAAGTTTCAAAACTGATACACTGATAACTGACAACCGATAACTATTTCCGTTTCGCTTTCACTTCGCGGATTAGCTTCACATCTACATTTTCCTTGGCGATATATTCATAGTTTCCCTTTCCGAGGTGGGCAAGCTTCTCAAGGTTCTTCGATGACCCCATACCTTTGCCAAAATTAAAAATGGAGAGGTAGATGTCCTGTGTCGAAAATTTCTGAATGAGTGACAACGTAGCGTCATTCAATACAAATTCGCCATCAGTGGCCAGAATGATCCGGTTGTTACCACCGCGAACATAATGCTCATCTGCAACCTTATATGCTAATGAAATCCCTGCGTCGCCGTCCGTTTTCCCCGACGACTTCAAACTTTCTATCGCTTTTTTAATTTTCTCCTCCTCCTTAAATGAAATGGCATCCAACATCACTTTCGGTTTACTCGAAAACGTGATGATTGAAACCTGATCTTCCGCGCGCATCATGGAAATCAAATCAAGCACCGACTTCTTCAGCACTGGAAATTTTTCAGGTGTATTCATGGAACCTGAAACGTCTAAAAGCAAAACCAAATTATTAGTCGCGTAACCTTCCATCGAACGAAGATTCTCGTCACCAGCGTAAATTGTAACCGTATCACGACGCTCGATGTAGACAGTGTCGTGTACAACTTTAATCGATTGACTTGCCGGCGGCGGCGTACCACTCCCTCGATTTGACTGCGCTGTTACCGATGCTGGCGCTTCTGCAGCCTTCACACTAATATTAGGTTGCGCTGCCGGCTTTTTTTGCTCACCCATTTTCTCTTTAGGTGAAGCCAATTGAAACAACTCCGGTTGCTTCACCACTTTTAAATGCGGAATGGTTTTAGACAAGTCACAAAACTTGTTGTAATCATCAGCAATCTCATTATACATGTAAACCATGCTGTGGTACGGATGATCATAAAATCCTTCCTTCGCCGGTTTTAGCTTTTGCAAATGTTCGCTAAGTGTTTTTGAATTTTTAGGTAAATCTTCATAAGGCGTATAAGGGCAATTTCCATTGTTCCTTCCGATCTTCTCTATTCCCTTCATGTTCGTGTATTCATTGGCGATAACGTCGCGAAGCGTAGCGTCAATTTTCTCCGTTGAGATTACAACGTTGGCATTTCCCAAGTAATATGCTTTTGCTTTGAATAGTTGTTCACGGTCTAGGTCTGTCAAATTCAAAAGCGCCTTTCCAGAAATATACCAGTTGTCTGTAGGCGCTGCAACGGGGTGGCTATCGAAATACGCGCGAAGATCAATATATAAAACTTCCTTGCGTTCATCCCATGTAGAAAAAAGCTTGGCCATGCGCTCAAGAACCTTATAAGTATTCCCAAGACGGTCTTGTTCATATTTACGTTCCTTCACATCGACCGCCAATGACGCACACTGTTCGTTCATCTCTTTTAATATATTCAATATAACCGTAGCCTGATCATTAAAAGTTTTGGATGCCAATGGCGGAAGAACTTTGCTATCTACCACAACTTTTTGATATGAAGACAAGGGAATTTCAAGTCCTTTAAAATCAAATTGCATGGCCCCATGACGACTGTAGTCATCTATATTCTTATAATATGCTGCACTCGAACTAAAGTTTCCAACGATCAATTGCAAATGATTTACTTGTCGCCAAGTTTCATTTAAAAATTCAATGTATTCTGTCAGCACAATGAAGGCATTGGTTGTGATGGCCGTTTTAGCTGGCGGAAATGAAACCGCATGGTGTGGAATATCTTCAAACGGTTTCACTGAAATATTTTCAACTTGAGATTGCGTTCTGATTTCATACAATGGAAAGTATTTAATGGCTTTCAATCCGTGGTATCCATTGCCTTCAGAAAACTGCAAAAATGTATTATAGTTTGTCAGTACACCACCATTGAAGTAATTGATCAAGTCCATGTACACCCTATTACTATACTCGTCCGATTTTTTTGCCTCGTATGTGTATTGATCAAGCCCTCGACGTTTTTCTTCGAGAATATCGGACAACGATCCTTGAAAGGACGTCCACATGCTCGACGCTGGATATTTCAACGCCGGTGTGCTTGACTTCAGTGAAACAAGCGCTTGATCTGTTTGCATAATGCTCGCTTCCAATTTCTCGACTGGCCATCCCGTATGCACTTCCCGTGCGATGTTGAATGTCCATTGGTCAATTAGATTTCTTTCCGCTTGTACTTGTCTTCGAATGGCCGCATCAGACTTTGCATAAACACCTTGAGGCGCACCAGCATTTAGTTTTTTGTAAGCATCTTCAAGTGCAGTGTTCAATGCCCGCTGCTTTTCTTTGTAACTTTTCAATAGTGGCGGAATGTTTTCGATTATGGTTAAGGCCTTTGCAAAGTTGTCTTGCTTATAATCTTCTAGTTTATGATACGTGTCAAGCGCTTTACATTGCTCATCAATTTTTGCAGCAGCGTCTTGTAGCGCACGCATTGCAGGCTGAATTTTGGCTAACGATGTTGCAGGAATATTTTTCTGAAGTGCTAATGCTGTCTTTGCATAGTATTCTTCCAGTTGCACCGGGCATGTATACCGTGGTGGTCCCCATGAGCGTTTTTGTTTCAGTGATGGATAATAATCGATGATACTTTTCACTACGGCGGTCATTTCATCGGCGGACTGATTAGCGTAGTCGACATGCGCATTGAGTGCTTTTTGTTGTAGGGGCGTGATGACTTGCGCCTGTGCGGACAAAGCAAGAAAGACAAGCATGGCGAGCAATAACGTGTGCAATGTGTGAGCTGGCGCAAAACTTTTGCATTCCTCAAAGCGTCTCTGTGAAATGGCGCGAAATATTGATAAATTATTCATGTTTTTGAGGTTATGGAAGAAGCTGAAAAGATAGTGGTCATACGCGAATTCGATGATGCAATAGGCGCCAATATTTGCAAGACCAAACTTGACGCTTACGGCATTCCGTGTTTCTTGACGGAAGAAAATTTGGCCAACCTCTATCCCGGTACTCACCTCCTGGCAATCAAGGTACGACTGCATATTTTCCATAAAGATATTGAACAAGCCGATCATGTGCTACGCGAAGCCGCGATGCAAAAAGATGATGGCTCGTTTATGAGTTGCCCTGGTTGCCATTCGTCTAGACTCGAGCGTGATTTCCCGAAACGTTTCTATGACAAAGCTCTCTCTGCGTTGGGTGTGCTTTTCTTTGGCGTGTTCATCCCGCAAAAAAAAGTTTATCGATGCCTAGACTGTGAGCAGGAATTCGACTAAAAGTATTTAATCGCATTTGAAAACTTGTTACTCGGGACGTTCTCAGTTAACTTTGGCATTCATCTCTCTAGTTATGTTTCCAAAAATTCTTGTGGGTGTTATGGGGCCTGGTGAAAATGCTTCACCGGAAGACAACGAAATGGCTTTCGACCTCGGTTTCGCTATTGCCAAAAACGGTTGGGTTACGCTAACAGGCGGACGCAGCTTCGGCGTAATGGACGCTGCCATGAAAGGCGCGCGTGAAGGCAATGGTCTTACAATCGGTATTCTACCCGACAGCAATGATCACAATGCATCTGAGAATGCACAGATCAGAATTGTTACTGGTATGGGTAGTGGTCGAAACTATATCAATGTACTCTCCAGTAACATCATCGTCGTGCTTGGTATGGCGGCCGGTACAGCTTCTGAAGTTGCACTCGCGATCAAATCAAACAAAAAAGTAATCCTACTCAATCAAGATGAAATCACTATTCGCTTTTTCAAAAACATCGGCACTTACCGTGTGATGGTTGCGAAAACAGTAGAGGAAGTGGTTCATCAGATTAAAGATTACTTAGCGGTGCACCAGCGCGCATAAGTAAGCGTTGCGCGTTTCCTGCCTCAAGCACCAAGTCGTTTGGTCTTGCGATTGAACGACATCCTATCTTCTTATAATTAATTATCGAGAACGTTATCGGATTTTTCACCGCATGCCAATGTCGTGGTGATAGCTCCTTTACAATTTAACGTTCTGGGCGTTTCCCGCCGCGGCGGGCCGCGCTGTCCGCTATACTCCTCCCCCGAGAACTGGGGTCCGGGGTGACGCTGCCATCGCTAACGCAAATGCGACTATTTAATGCAGCACCCAAATAGCTCAGATAATATCACACAAAAAAAAGAGCCACCTTATCAAAAGATGACTCTTTATTATTCTCGCGACACCCGTTCATCAATAACGGATAACGGATCACTATTTCTTCAACACGGTAAATTCTACGCGTCTATTATTGGCACGTCCGGCATCCGTATCGTTTGTATCGATTGGTTTTGATTCACCATAGCCGTGCGCAGATAAGCGGTTGCTGTCAATCCCTTGACTGATCAGATAATCAACAACAGATTGTGAGCGGCCTTGCGAAAGATTTGCGTTGTAATCATCTGAACCTTTGTTGTCAGTATGACCAGCGATCTCAATTTCTACAGATTCATTTTGTTTGAGGAAATCCACCACCTTGTTCAACTCTGTAAAGGATTCTTTCTTCAATGTCGTTTTATCAAAATCAAAATAGATATTCTTCAAACGTACTGTAACACCCACTTCGATTGGCGTCAGATAAACATCTTTCACAACAGGTGTATTTTCCAAGCTCTCCACTTCTACGCTATCCGTGGTATTCAGATACCCTTCCGCAGAAGCTGTAATGATGTATCTTCCAATCTTTGGAATCTCGCGCTCAAAGCCACCTTTTTCGGCCACCAATTTAAAAGCTGTTTTTTTATCGCCGCGCACCGTGATATCAAGTTTAGCACCAGGAATGAGCTGATCTGTTTTCTTGTCGAATACACTACCCGCGAGAATGAGTTTCTTTGGCACAGGCTTCAATAGTAATTCAACATAGATCGTTGTATCGCGTACCAGTAGGGGTACCGTGATATTTTGACTTTTCGGCTGGAATCCCTCTGATTTGGCGCTGATGGCAATCGATGGTGTTTCGACGAGCTTCGATTCAAATTTTCCGGTCGTATTGGTTTTTAACTTAGACGGCTCTTTGTCTTTAACAGCAATTTCTACCTCAGCAACCAACGGCTGCTGATCTTTTTCATTCAACACAACACCGGTCAGGTTAACTTTAAATGTTTTGGGCACCAACATGTAGAGGTCGAGTTGTGCGCCTTCCATCGCCTTATTCGCGCGACTCGTAAAAACATTTCCCTGCGCATCGATGGTAAAATAATAATCGAGCGCGCTGGTATTGATCGGCTTACCTAGGTTTTCAGGCACTGACCAGTTCATCCAAGTATCATCCAACCGTGTGGTTTTGTAAATATCGGTACCGCCTTGACGACCAGGAGCCTGACGTGCACTGGCGAAATACAGCGTTTTTTGATCAGGTCCGATAAACGGTCCTACATCATCTGTTGTCGAGCTGAGTTTCATTTTCTCCGGACGCGACCATGAACCATTCGGCTGTACGTGGCTTGCATAAAGATCGCTGTCAGGGCTATTTTCTTTTTCGCTGAAGTAAATCAGCATATGCTTCATATCTCCCGACATGCTTGCGCCGTAAAACCGTCCCTTGTTCATCGACTTAAAGTCTTTCACATCGAGTTCGCGCAGTGAACCACCGGTGACGAGAGAAAATCCTTTTTCTCCCTTTGTTCGTCCACCTTTTATAAAAAGGCTTCCATCGGGCAACACGGTGAATACTTGATTGGAACGATGAATGTTATATGGATTTCTTAAATGCTCCGCTGGCGACCAGGTGCCATTCGCATCTTTCTTCGACATCCAAATGTCTTGGGTGTCGTCTTTTCCCTGCGAGTTTTCAGGATGGTCTTGCACGAAAAAATAAAGGGTATTTCCATCGGGAGAAATAACCGGTGCCGCTTCGTGGTGGAAGGTGTTAACCGTTTTGTCCATTTTCACAAGTTCGTAGCGTTGCAGCGAGGCGGTGGTTTGTGCAATAACGGTTACCGACAGCAACAATCCGGCAAAAAATAAAAGCGGGGTTTTCATAACTATACTTTTAACTGGGTAAAGTTAAACTAAACAAGTAACGAAGCGAAACAAAAAAACCGGGACTTACCCGGTTTGAGCGAAGGTTTTGACACCTCACATGTTCGTATTGCCAATAATCTTAAGGTGTCCCATCAGTAGCGTTCCCAAAATCACGACCAATGCCAAAACATTTAGGTAAGTAAGTCTCTTGAATTTAGAAGAATCGTCAGTCATTTTCTTCGATGTTGTTCTGGCTACCGTAATTAAGATTACCGCTAAAAGCATCCCGAAAGCGTGTTCGAATTTAAAGTACCTTTCGCTTCCAGCGCGTGGGCTGACAAAATAAAGAATTAACCCTACCAGAAATTGAATGTGCGTTACGATCAGAAGGATCAGACTGAAGACATTGTCTATCTTTTCAAAAGGTTTTTTTGACACAAGCCCTAGCAGTGATTTTCCAATCACGATAAGTAACATGATAAGTACAAGATAACGTACCGAGGAATGCGTATGCAATAGACCGATATACATGGTGAGTAAATTTAGATTTAAAATTAGCATAGCTTTCCCAAAGTTCCGAACCTTTGAGCGCTTCTTTGGTTTGGACAAAAGTGATATTTTTGATCGCTTATTCGTCATGAAAAGAACCCTTGCCCTGTTTGTCCTGCTGCTGGCCACAACAACTGCCTTTGCGCAAGACAGTACAAAAAACAACGTACCGGATACTGTAAAAGTCGGCGCTTACATCATCAGCGTTCACGATATCAACTTTCACGATAAGGAATACACCATCCGCTTTTGGCTTTGGTTTGTCTACGACAATCCGGATTTTGATTTTTCAAAACAACTCGATATTCCCAACGCAAAAGAAATTGAGCCACCCGAAATCATCAACGATAGCATTGATGGAAAGGCTTGGACAATCATGAAGATGAAATGCACGATGAAAGAAAGTTGGGACGTGAAAGATTTCCCATTCGATTCACAACATCTGCGTGTTCAAATTGAAAACACTTTGTTCGACAACAAACATCTCATCTTTGTGCCTGATGTGAAAGGCAGTCGCTTCGATGAAAAAGAAGCCATCGATGGTTGGAACATCACCCACTTTCAAGTGATCAACAAAGAGAATGACTACGAGACGGGCTTTGGCGACGCCTCCAATCCGGCGCAAGTATTTTCAACATTCAACATTGAAATGGACTTAGAACGTGATGCATGGGGATTGTTTTTAAAAATCTTCATCGGCATGTACATCGCATTTCTGATTGCCATGGTGAGCTTCACACCACATCCTTCAGAGTTAGAACCACGGTTCGGATTACCCGTCGGTGGTTTGTTTGCAGCAGTCGGTAACAAGTACATCATCGATTCTCTACTACCCGAGTCGTCGGCATTCACGTTGGTTGACACGTTGCATACCTTCACATTTTTTGCTGTATTTATCACGCTCGTTGTTTCGGCGCTATCGCTGAAGCTTCACGACGCAGGAAAGATCCAGCAATCGGAACGGGTGAACAGCATCGGTTCGCGTTTTGTAATCGCCGCATACGTCAGTGCCAATCTGATCGCAATCCTTTTGGCGCTGAACTAACCACCTTCATCAAAAATTCTTGGCATTTCGTGAGTATGATCGTTACCTTCGATCCGTTAAAACTAATTCTATCCAAATGAAAAAAATATCCGCGCTCGCCGCACTTATGCTATGTTTGTTTGTGATCCATGCAGATGCACAAACGTTAACTTCAAAATGGAATTCTGAGGCAACGCTAAGTGTACCGGAAGCTGTTCTTCTCGATGCAAAAAACAATGTAATCTATGTCGCGAACATCGACGGCAAACCCGATAGCGTTGATGGTGCAGGCTTCATTTCTCAACTCACACCGGACGGTAAAATCAAAAATCTAAAATGGGTTACAGGTCTCGATGCTCCTAAAGGCATGGGCTTGGTGAAGAATACGCTGTACGTGTCAGACATCCACCGTGTTGTGGCCATCGACATTACTGCGGGCAAAATATCACAGCGCATCGACATCGCTGGTTCGGCCTTTTTGAATGACATTACTGTCGATGACAAAGGCAATGTTTACGTTTCGGATACCGGCACTGGAAAAATCCACAAGATCGTCAATGGCAAAGCTGAAGTATTTTTCGAAAGTCAGGATATCAAAAGTCCGAACGGGTTGCTCGCGCTTAAAGAAGGACTCTACATTGCCGACTTCGGAACAGGTGCGTTTCATAAACTTGGATGGGACAAGAAGCTCACAAAAATTGGAACCATCGTAGCAGGCTCTGACGGAATTGTCCAGCTAGAAAAAGATAAATTCCTTGTGTCAAGCTGGTATGGCGAAGCACATACGATTACCGCCAGCGGTGCCGTTGAGAAAGTGCTCGACACAAAAGATCAAAAACTCAATGCTGCTGACATCGATTTCGACTCAAAAACGCGCACGCTATATGTTCCTACGTTTTTTGCCAATACGGTAGCAGCCTATACCCTCGGTAAAAAATAATTTCAAAGAATTTTAATGAAGATGGTAATGGACCAATCCGTTACCATCTTTTTTATTTACGAGCCATCTTGTTCTTGAACAGCGAAAGAACTTCACGCGTGGTCGTCCATTTTTTGTAACTTCATTAGTGATCATTACCTGTTGAAATCTTCAATCAATCATCTGTCCTTTCTTCTTTCTACTCTAATCTTATAGCCATGCAGGGCAGACCTACCGTTTCCACACGCAATGCGCAAATAACAAAACCATTAGGAACGAGCTGTAAATCACCACTTCGCTTTAAAAGCTACATTAATATGGGTGCATTGTTCGATTCATTTTCGTATTTCTGATTTCCCGCCCTGGAATAAGTGGGAACCGATACTTTTTTATAAATTTCAGAAACATTTTCATTATGGATAGCAAACCTCTTTCACTGGATCAGCAAGTAGCGTTGGAAACACAACGGTATATGGTGAAGGTATATGGCTGGATGTTTCTGGGATTGGTAATCACAGGATTTGTCGCATGGTATACCGCAGAGTACACCGATTTTATTGATTTTATTCTAGGAACAAAGTGGATGTTTTTTGCTTTGATTATCGGGCAGATTGTTTCTGTGTTCATCTTGGTCAGTCAGATTAATCGTATGTCTGCATCGGTTGCCACGTTTGTATTTTTGCTATACTCCATGTTATTCGGCTTAACCATGTCGATGATATTTCATGTTTATGAAAATGAATCAATTGCGACTACCTTTTTAATTACAGCGGGAACATTCGGCATCATGAGTGCCTGGGGATATACAACCAAAACAGATTTGACAAAATGGGGTAACCTGCTTTTCATGGGTCTTATTGCTTTGGTGATTACCGGATTGGTGAATACTTACTTCATTGAAAGCACCACGCTTCATTGGATTACGTCTTGCGCCGGCGTGTTGATCTTCGTTGGCTTAACGGCATACGATACGCAGAAAATCAAAAACCTTAACATCATTGGTAACGAGGGATCTGACGAAGACCATAAAGAGGCGATCATGGGTGCACTCACGTTGTACCTCGATTTTGTAAACCTCTTCTTGTATTTGTTGCGCATCTTCGGAAGAAGGAAGTAAGCAACATCATAAAATTCCCTCTCGAATTCATTTTGCCGTTCATCGAAAACATGGAATACATTTCCTGTTGCTAAACTATTTTCGCGCCATGAAAACAACGCTCTTTGCTCCTGCATTATTTATCGCTCTTGCCTTTATCGGGTGCGACAAACGACAGGGTAATCTCAAAACGATTGAATCTGAAAATCAGCAATTCGCAGTTGATACTTTAGCCAAAGGATTGACGAATCCGTGGGGCGCTGCTTTTCTTCCCGATGGAAAAATCTTAATCACCGAACGCAAAGGCGTTATCAGAATATTTAAAGATGGTGAACTGCAAGAGCAAACTATCGAAGACGTTCCTGCGGTGTTTGCTAAGGGACAAGGCGGACTGTTGGACATCACGCTACACCCCGACTATGCAACGAATGGCTGGATTTACCTCACCTATTCAAAGCCAGGTGCTAATGGTGCCAGCACGACGGTATCGCGCGCCAAACTAGACGGAAATAAATTCGTTGAGTTTCAGGAATTATTCTCTGCACAACCATTCGTCGATTCAGACTATCATTTTGGATCTCGCATCGTGTTTGATGGCGAGGGCCACATGTTTGTTTCGTCAGGAGAGCGCGGCGATAAACCGAGTGCGCAAACGCTTTCAAATCACCTCGGCAAAGTTCTGCGTTTAAATGATGATGGTAGTGTGCCCAAAGACAACCCATTCGTGAATACACCTGATGCTAAACCAGAAATTTGGAGCTATGGTCATCGTAACCCTCAGGGACTTTTCTACGATCGCGACACCAAAACGTTATGGGAAGCAGAGCACGGTCCAAAGGGTGGTGATGAATTGAACCGCGTTGAAAAAGGAAAAAATTATGGCTGGCCTATAATCACCTACGGAATCGATTATGATGGAAAGCCAATATCCGATATCACTGAAAAAGAAGGACTCGAACAACCAGTATTCTATTGGGTTCCGTCTATTGCCACGTGTGGCATCACGCAAGTAAAGGGTGAGCTTTATCCAGGTTGGAAAAATAATATCCTTGTTGGCGGTCTAATCTTAACACACGTAGCCCGCATTGAACTCAACGATAAAGGACAATTCCTGAAACAAGAAAAACTTCTCGATAAAGTAGGGAGAGTTCGATTGGTCACACAAGACGCCGAAGGGTACTTGTACGTTCTCACCGAATCTCCTGGCCTACTCTTGAAATTGATTCCCGTGAAGAAGTAATGGATTAGACAGCGGCAAGCTCAAATGCTGAGACCGCTTCATTGATCATTGCCAATTCATCATCACCAAGCGTAAAGGATAATGCTTTCACATTCTCTTTAACTTGTTGTTCATTACGAGCGCCTACCAATACACAATCCATCGCAGGTTGACGTGTTGTCCAGTTGATCACAAGCTGTGACAAGGTAGCGTTATGCGCATCGGCAACCGGTTTGATTCTTTCCAGAAGTCTGTTCGCGCGAATGATATTTTCTTTCGTGTAGAACTTATTTCCATCGCGCGTATCGCCATCGTTAAATTGATGATCAGGTTTGATTTTACCGGTAAGTAATCCGCGTTGCAACGGACTGTAAGGAATGATACTCATCTTTTTTTCAATCGCCTGTGGAAGAACTTCCTTTTCAATATCCCGATTGATCATGCTGTAAGGCACTTGGTTGGATACGATATCCAATGTTTTTAGTGCCTCTTCGACTTGTGTTGCCGTGTAATTACAAACACCTGCAGCGCGTACCTTACCTTGTTTGATCAACTCCTTCACAGCATCCATGGTTTCAGCGATCGGCGTAGTCGCATCTGGCCAGTGTATTTGAAGCAGGTCGATATAGTCTGTCTTCAACCGTCGAAGGCTGTCTTCACATTCTTGAATGACACTTTCTCTAGAAGACAGTTTGTAAATCTTAACAGGAGAACCATCATCAAATTTTGTATCGAAGAAAAACTCTCCACGATCCGATTTCCAGTTCAGTCCATACTTGGTTAGAATTTGATATTTATCACGTGCAATTCCTTGCATCGCACGCCCCACAAGTTCTTCACTCTTGCCAAAACCATATACTGGCGCTGTGTCTATTGTTGTAATACCGTTATCATACGAAGCGCGAATGGCAGCAATCGCCGATGCTTCTTCGGCACCTCCCCACATCCATCCACCAATTGCCCATGCACCAAATGCTATGGGTGTAACCTTTACAGAAGAATTTCCTAACACTTTCATATACCGAAATCAACAATCTTTAAACTTTAAACTTTCGACTTTGAACTTTCAACTCAATTCCCCATCATCACAAACGCACCCCAATAATACGGATCTTTGTATTTCGCCATCAACTGAAGCTGTGCTTGTTTGAATGCTTTTTGTTTGTTACCAAGCTTGATGTAGTTGGTATAAAAATTCGTCATCAACGCTTGAGTTGCAGCATCATCTACTTTCCACAACGACATGATTAAGGCATCGGCACCGGCCACTAAAAAGGCACGTTGCAAACCGTACACACCTTCTCCCGCTTTCACTTCGCCTAAGCCCGTTTCGCATGCACTCAATAACACAAGTTCCGTTCCTTCTAAATTCAAATTCATCGCTTCATATGCGGTGAGTATACCATTATCGTTGCTCTCTAAGTTAGGAAGTCGTTTGCCACTTGCCGTTGACGACGCACCAGCCAACATCAAACCCGATCTCAACAATGGATTATCGTTCGCATTGTCGAAGTGGATTCCAAAGGCGGAGCCTTCATCACCTTTGTCTTGCAAGAAATAACCGTGTGTTGCAAAGTGAAGAATCCATGGTGACTTAAGTTTCTTTACGTTTGCCTCGCTTGCTGTTTTCTGTGTGAACATGGTCACCTGATACGCTGATGCTTTTAGTAGTTTACTCACACCGTCAAGTTCGGTTTTTGTTCCCGGAAGCGCTGCGATTTCCGATCCACCGTAATCAGGAAATCCAATGAGCGTTGCATTCTTCTTAGACGTTTTCGTTTTTTTATTTTTCAACGCGAGTAGGTCACGAGAATTTCCCAACACAACAATGTCGTAGCGATTAATTACATAATCTGCGCCGGGTTTCTTCATCGTATTTAAGTTCAGTTGACTATACACACCGTCTGGCGACAAATAGATCATTTTTTTACCTTGCAACTCCGTTTCAAGTTTTGCCCAATACTGATCATACGAGTGTTCATCGTTAAGTCGCTGGTGGATCGCATTGCGATAAAACTTAGCGTACCGTGTCTCGAGTTGTTGTCCATTGTCGAGCAGCACCATCTTTGGGGCTTCTGCATTCTTGGTAAGGACCAACGCCACGTAGCGTGATTCACCTGTGAACTTCTGATCGTATTTCTGTAGCCTAACAACTTCTACAAGTGCTTCATTATCCAACAATGATTTTTGCAATTGTGAAAATTGTACTTTCTGAACACTATACCCAGAAGAGAAATCCGTTGAACGCTCCGATAGTTTTCGCTCCATGGCATTCGTCGCGCGCTCCAACGAGTCGAGGTTAATCTTCTGATTTTTTAACTCCTCTTTCGAGTAAGCATACAAGCGCGACAGTGATTCTTTTGCGTCCAGCCACGCGAGATAATCTTTAATCAAAAGTCCATCTTTACTAGCAAAAATAGCTTGCTTCACTTTGTTGGTTGAGTTGAGCAATAGCCCCTTCGTTGCGATCTGATAGTCAAACATCGCCTCAATAGCATGCGCATTCTCCGTGCTGGCCTCAATTGAGAAATTGTAGAAACGTTGAAATCTTGGAAAGAGGACATCCCAATATTTTGTTTTCTCCGATTCACTCATCGGTGGGAAGTAGTTGTTGATAAAATCCATCGACTTATCCATCACTTCACGGTAAGTCATAAAGGCTTTGTCCCACGCCTTTTTCTTCCAATGTAGAATTGCCAGATCTTCTTGAGATTGCACGTACAGCGGATGATTTTTACCAAGTGTCGCTTCACGAATGGCCAATGCTTTCTCTAGCGCAGGCTCCGCATCTGGATAGCGTCCTTTATACCGATAGAAATTTCCGAGATCGTTTTGTGCCCGTGCATACGCAGGATGTTGTTCTCCTAAATTCGATTTATAAATAGAAAGTGCTCGCTTTAAAAGATCCTCGACTTTGTCTTCCTTGCCCATCGTCATGTACAACGCGGCTTGATTACATAGCACTGTGGCAAGATCAGGATTCGATTTTCCTAACGTCTTCTCTAAGCCTTGATAGGTCGCTTCCGCGTCTGGATACTTTCCTTCCAGTTGGTACAGCAGGGCGAGGTTCGAAAGAAACTTTGCGTGATTACTAGACTTCGTGCTCGAAAGCTTTGCTGAGATTGTTGTTGCTTCTTTCAATTTCCCTTCTGCTTCTTCATAACGACCAACGCCTTGCAGAAGCATCGCTTCGTTGTTCAATACAATTGCATAGGGCATACCTTGCTCCAACTTATTTTGTTTCAAGATTGCTGTAGCGGCCTCGATGTCGGTGAGCGCTTCATTGTACTGTGCAAGGTTATATTTCAAAACACCATAGTTATTGAAAGAAGCTGCGACGCTCGTACTCGTTTCACCGAATTTCTCTTTCCGCAAGTCCAATGCTTCTGCTGTATATCCTTGTGCTTGCGTGTAACGTCCCATCGTAGAATACAACAATCCCATATTCGCGATGGTCTTGATATAGCCGATATCGCCAGTGAGATTTGCACCTTCGTACGCTGCTTTTGCCGCGTCAAATTTACCACTCGCCATTTTGAACCATCCGTTACCATAATACACCTCCCCCATTTCGCGATGACCACGCGCTTTCTCCGCATCAGTTCTTTCTTCATCTTTCATGAATGCCAGTGTAGCGCTGGCCGCAGAACTCAACATGGCCGTACTTTGTCCCTTCTTTTTTAGATCGAACAGACCTGAGTTATCACTTACAAGAATGGCATAATCAAAATCTGTAGAATCAAATTCCGCGCGCGCCTTTTCAAGATTCTTTACCCCGATAGTTGCCACACGCTCGCGATTTTCTTTCGTATTAAGATCTTTCGCCATGTCGGTCGCCGTTTTTTTCAGATCTTTTAGTATCTGTCCATGGGCGTTCATGGTAAAGGCTACCGCGAAAAACACGAGAAGATTTCTTATCAGTCTATTCATATCAAACAATTGATCAGTCAAAATTAATACAAACAATAATTGACACATCATCAAAAATTGAACTAAACGGCGTTCCAGATGTAAAAAACAACATCACCATGCACAGTTGCAAGACTACATGTTGATGGTGGGATGTGTTCCGGTTCGTTTGTGGTTGAGGTACTTACCGGCTTGACACCTTTTATTTTAACGTCAAGAGGTCATCCTTAACACATCGGCACATTTGTTATCTTTGCCGTCTTATGCAAATGCTCAAACTCCATCGCTCTACCACACAAGCGGTTATCACGTCTTTAGACATGATTTTTAATGAAGGACGATATGCCGACAAGGTTATCGAAAAAACGCTCAAACAAAACTCAAAGTGGGGTGCTCGCGACCGCCGATTCATCGCGGAGACAACATACGACATCGTGCGATGGTATAGAACATTGCGAACCACAACCAAAGCCGAGGAAGGAGATCACTGGAAATTGCTGGCTGGGTGGCTGATTTTAAGTGACTATCACATGCCACCATGGGAAGAATTTAAAGGCGTCAATCCAAAAGATGTACTCCAATCATATCAAAAATTAAAAGGCATTCGGAAAATTAAAGAGTCTATTCCCGACTGGCTTGATGAGCTTGGCGAACAAGAACTAGGCAACCGCTGGTCAACGGAACTCACCGCATTAAACGAAGAAGCTCCGGTTGTACTTCGCGCGAATACATTGAAAACAAATCTGCGGGAGCTCCAGGAAAAATTATATGACGAGAATGTAGAGACGAGTTTAGATGAAAACTTTCCGGACGCGCTGATACTGAAGCAACGTCAAAATGTATTCACGACGCCGTCATTTAAAGAAGGGCTGTTTGAAGTTCAAGATGCGGGCTCGCAACGCATCGCACCGTTTCTTCACATCGAGCCTGGCATGCGCGTGATCGATGCATGCGCTGGTGCTGGCGGGAAAACGTTACACCTAGCAGCCCTCATGAAAAACAAAGGACGCATTGTGGCCATGGACGTTGAGCAGTGGAAACTCGACGAGCTTCAGAAACGCGCGCGCCGTGCAGGTGTATCGAATTTGGAAACACGCATCATTGAAAATTCGAAGTCATTGAAACGACTAGAGAATTCTGCCGATCGCGTTCTCCTTGATGTTCCTTGTTCTGGATTGGGTGTGTTGAAAAGAAATCCTGATGCGAAGTGGAAACTCTCGCCGGAGTTTATTACCAACGTTCTGAAGTTGCAAGAAAATATCTTGGCCGACTATGGTACGATGTTGAAAGTCGGCGGGGAAATGGTGTACTCTACGTGTAGTATTCTTCCTTCCGAGAATCAACAGCAAGTTGAAAAATTCCTGAAAGCAAATGCTGGAAAGTATACATTACAAGAAGAGGAGCATCACTGGCCGAGCGAAGGATTTGATGGCTTCTACATGGCACGCCTAAAAAAGGAAAGTTAAGCGCGACCTTTAAAAGCATACGCATTTGGAAATTTCCGATCTTTCATCAATTTGCGCAGCATATTATCCGATTAGATTTTGAAAATCATTACTACCATTCTGATCGTTCTCTATAGATTCTGGGTATTCCTGGTCTTTACGGTGTTTATGATCCTCTTTTTACCCGGCATCATTATTCCGTTTTTCTTCGGACAGAAAGCGGGGCGCATCGGGTATACATTCCTTTGGTTATGGTCGTGGGTATTTAGTATGCTCACGTTTATTCGATATGAATTTCACGGCAGAGAGAACTTCAAAAAAGGAAAGTCTTATATCTATGTCAGCAACCACACATCATTTCTCGATATTCCAGGATTGCGTTTGCTCATCCCTGGTCAATTTCGACCGTTGGCGAAAAAGGAACTCTTAAAGATTCCGGTCTTCGGTTGGATCGCGCAAGCTGCCACGGTAATCGTTGATCGTTCGAGCCAACAAAGTAGGAAGAAAAGTATCGACCGCCTACGAAAGATTCTACACGATGGACTGTCAATCTTAATTTTTGTAGAAGGCACACAAAACAGATCGAAGGAGCCGTTGCAACCATTTCACGATGGCGCCTTTCGAATTGCCATCGACACACAAGAACCGTTGTTACCGATGGTAGTTATCGGCGCAGGGCCACTGATGCCGCCCAGTACGATCAAAGTGCTTCCTGGTAAAATCAAAATTTATGTTGGCCGTGAGATTCCTACAGCGGGGCTTACACATGATGATATCCCAAGACTGAAGCAGCAAACTTTTGACATCATGAAAGAAATGATTGTAAAAAACAATCACTAAATTCGATCATGGCACAAACATCAAAGCAATACATTCAACGCTTGCAAATCATTCACGCGGCTCAAATGGTGATGATTTCAATTTTTAGTTTCATCGCTTACATCTCGCGTCCTGCTTTGATGGAGGGACACGAAATGTTTCTTTATATACTGGCCGCAATCACGATGGCAGGCATTGTAGGATCACGATTTGTTTTCACGATGCTGATCACCAAAGCTCAAAATGAACCAACGCTTACAGCAAAACTTACAAGATACCTCACCGCCTATATTGTAAGGCTTGCGTTTCTTGAAGCACCAGGTTTTTTCGCTGCGGTAATCGTATTGATCACCGGAAACATTTACGCTTTTTTAGCAACCGTCGGAATACTCATGATGTTCTTTCTGGTTCGACCGACGCCTGATTTAATCAAGCTAGAACTTCAACTTGGCGGCGATCAACGCACACGCATCGAAGATCCTAACGGCGTGGTCATGGAGTGAGATCGCTCACTTTTCTTCTGCAAATCATTACAACGTCACACTCAGCGTACAATTCGCAGATCTGCCATCAGACGTTCACACACCTGGGCCGGGATATATCGTCGGTCGTTTCGTAAAGTAAATTTCATCCTTCGTGGCTAAACTTATGCACGCTAAGTAGAAACCAGAATTCATTTCCCCACAAGGAACACGAGGAACACAGGGCGGCACTTCGGCATTCCCTCGTGAACATTGTGTTCTTCGTGGCTAAACTTATGCACGCTAAATAGATAGCAGAATTCATTTCGCCACAAAGAGCACGAGGAACACAAGGCGGTATTTCGGCATTCCCTCGTGAACATCGTGTTCTTCGTGGCTAAGCTAAAGCACGCTTAATAGATAGCAGAATTCATTTCGCCACAAAGAGCACGAGGAACACAAGGCGGTATTTCGGCATTCCCTTGTAAACATGGCGTTCTTCGTGGCTAAACTTATGCACGCTAAGTAGACACCAGAATTCATGTCGTCACAAAGAGCACGAGGAACACAAGGCGGTATTTCGGCATTCCCTTGTGAACATTGTGTTCTTCGTGGCTAAACTTGCGCATGTTAAATAGATAGCAGAATTCATTTCGCCACAAAGGGCACGAGGAACACAAGGCGGCACTTCGGCATTAAAGCGGGACGTATACAACCTTCTTCGTTTCGAAAAATTCTTCTTTGAAGAAGTCAGACAAGTTGAACACTTGGTGGATTCGTTTTACTTCGGCAAGTTCTTCGTCGAGGTCTCCGCCTTTCAAATATAAGATCCCGTTATCAAGTGTGTGGGTCGATGTGGTCTTTACCTTCTTATTGATCCAACCGTAAAATTCTTTCAATCGTGTTACGGCGCGGCTCACGATGAAATCATATTCTCCTTTGATTTGCTCCGCTCTGATTTGTTCTCCGCGCACGTTCTTAATGCCTACGCCTTCAGCAACACCATTCACGACAGTGATCTTTTTTCCTATCGAGTCGACAAGGTGAAATTTTGTTTCAGGAAACATGATCGCCAGGGGAATACCTGGGAATCCTCCTCCCGTACCAACATCTAAAACTTCCGCCCCTGGATTAAACGACATTACTTTGGCAATGCCTAGCGAATGCAAAACATGGTTCACATAAAGATTCTCAATGTCCTTACGCGAAACCACATTAATCTTATCGTTCCAATCACGATAAAGATTAAACAATTTTCCAAACTGGTCTTTCTGCTTTGCTGTAAGATCCGGGAAGTAATCAAATATAATTTGTGACGTAATCAATTGGCAGTAAGTAATAGTGACTTTGTAACCTTCCATCTTTTCTTATGAAGACGGAGGAAATAAACCTTTGTATAATTTGAATTCAGAATGGGCGTGCCATCTTGAAACGTGACGACTTTACCTGAGAGTAATACGAACGCAGATTGCTGATCTGTAAAGAGCGGCAGCGACGCGCGTTGAAGTCGAACTATTTTGTTCATGTACTTCTGATGCGCTGAGTCTAACTTTGAATTTGTATCGATGCCGGTAAATGGATCACGGTCTGCTATTTCGAACCGATAGACATTCTTTTTATCCCATCGCTTGATCGTAGACGTTTCGAGCTGCGAAATAAGGTGCGTTGTTGTTTTATCATCGAAAGCAATTGTTGTGTCGACGGTGCTGAATCGTTTCAACCCTTCGGTGATGGCAAGGAGTCTATCGTTGTCAATGACTGAAGATAGTTTAACAGCGTCGTCGGCAATTAATGCAGCTTCCAAAATAGCATAACGTTCTTTATCGCCATTCGGTGACTGGGCCAATAACAAAGTGGTATTGACGAGCGTAATAAAAAATACAATGAATACCCGCATGGGTGTTGCGTTAGATGTGGTCGCGCTTATTCTTTACCATTTCGAACATCAGTTCACGCGCGCGGTGAAGTTGTGCTTTTACCGTTCCCAGCGGCGCATCGAGCTCTACAGCGATTTCCTCGTACGATAGCTCATGGAAGTAGCGAAGTCGTACAAGTTTTTGATACTTCGGTGGCAGCTTGTCTACGAATACTTGAATCAACTCAGCTTTTTGAGCTTTGATCGTTTCTTCTTGCGGATCCAGATTTTCATCTTCAACGTCTATTGATACCGATTGACCGTCGTCGTCGGTGAATGAATTGTCGATGCTAAAGGTGTTGAGCTTCTTCTTTCGAATGAAGTCAATCGTATTATTCGTTGCTATCCTAAAGAGCCAAGTGCTGAATGTAAAATCTTTTTTGAAACGATGAAGGCTTCGGAATGCTTTGGCAAACGATTCGATGGTTAGATCTTCGGCGTCATCTACGTTACGCACCATCTTTAAGATCATGTGGTAAACGGGTCTTTTGTAACGCTGGAGTAGTCGTGCATATGCTTTATCGTCGCCATCGACAGCAAGATCGATCAGACGAAAATCCTCAAGCGCTTTGGTGGAAAATCGGCTACCTTCTTCTTCTTCTAGTTCTTCCATCGTACTTTCTTCGTAAATAAAGCCACAAGGCCGGTGACAAGATAATAAAAGGCATAAAGAAAATCCAAAGGCAATATTGCCCATGCCTCAAACCGTTGCCCGAGCTTGCGGGCACTGCTATGAAATGCCCAGCCCTCCAATAAGAGTCTGACAATCAGTACCCCCATTACAATGTAGCGATGTTCCGAAAAAATGGCTAGCGGTAGTCCCGCAAACCACGTGAGAATCCACGTGAGCGTAAATAGCCCCAGTAAAAAACGGTGTCCTAAACGGTAATGCTTGCCAACGGAGAGGTGTCTTATCTTTTGATTAAAAAATGCTTTCCAGGTCTCCTTGGGAAAGGTGAGCACCTGAGCATTTGCATTGATGACAACGGCGGTATTCTTTTTAGTAGCCAAATGATTAACCAGGAGGTCGTCATCACCCCCCGTCACAGCGAGCGAACTATTGAATCCTTTCGATTCCAAAAACATAGAGCGGCGGTAGGCCAAGTTACGCCCAACGCCCATGTAGGGATTTCCTAACCAAGCAAAGGAAAGATATTGTATCGCCGTGAGTAACGATTCGAACCGCACAAACAAATTAAGGAAGCCAGGCTTCTTTTGGTATGGCGAATACCCAAGCACAAAGCTCTTGTCAGTAGCAAACTCAGAAGCCATGAGCGATAGCCATTGGCTACTCGTTGGCCGGCAATCTGCATCCGTAACAACAATCCACTCATAGTGAGCAGCTTTTATACCCAACGTCAGTGCGTACTTTTTGCTATTCACGTGTGGCGGTGTCCGATTCACGTGCACCATCCGAAGACGGTGATCCTTCTTCGTTTCTTCTAAGAGCAAATCAAAAGTTCCGTCATTCGACCGATCATCGACGACGATGATCTCAAACGTAGGGTGGTCTTGCTGAAGGAGTTGCGGAATCAGTTCTCGGAGATGCGTCTCTTCATCATGCGCGGATATGATAATAGAAATCGGCAACGCCTGCGTACTTGCCATTGCCGACGCCTTTCGTTGATCACGACCGAACGCGGTAAGGAAAGTAATGAAGTATCCTAACTGAACAGCGGCGATAACACAAAAGGCAATGAATAAAATAAGCAAGGGCGTCGGATTTGCGCACAAAGATAAACATGCCTTGCAACCTTAAACAAGACTGTAAGGATTCTTTAACATTCGAACCAAAAATACAACGCAGGCTAACCGCTACTCTTGGCTAACCGATTCGTTAGGATCAACATCTTGCCCCGGTTTACGGTTCTCAATCTCCTTCTGAAGATCCTCCGGACGCTTGATATTTAAATCGTTATAGGCGTCTTCGGTCGACACTTTTTTCGACAGACGCTTATCTGATTCTACATTCAAGTTTACCACGGGCGAAGATGTACCGGGTAGATTCTGCGGCGTGATCGGCTCAGTTGATCTTTTCGTCTTTCTCATAACCTTTATCTTTTAAGATGAGTAAGAAAAACAGATGCCTTGCCGATTGACAGACCGATTCATGTTGGAGTGGAAGGCTGAAGGCAAAAGGAATTAAAGATTTTCGCCTTTCGGCGTTCTGTTTTCCTGCGCCCGCTTCTCCATCTCCTTGTCGATAGATTGCTCGTTTTTCTTCCGTGGATTTTCCTCCGCGCGCGATGCTTGCTCAGTCTTTTGATTCAAAGGACCGGCCTGAGGCTTGGCCTCTGATTTCGGCTTCTGTTCGTTTTTCATAGTGTTTTTAATCTATGAACTAAAACTTGATGCCGATTTTCTCGACGACTGTTCCTGGTTATCGTACGCCGTCCAAAAGCGCAAAGAAGGATTTTTTCTTCTTAATCATCCTGTCGATCGTTACCGTACTATAGTAGCTCGCTAATACGATCAATGCTTCTTGATACTCTCGTTGGTACTTTAAAAAATTAAGATACTGTCCATAAATATCACGATTCATCTTGGCGTGCATGATCGTACCATGCATCACTTCCTCGCCATCCAGATAATATCCGAATGCTTGCGGACCATTTTTCTTGAAGACGTAAGTTTTATCATTCATGATGATCTTCTCCCCTACGGATGCCACAACGCGCGAGTCGCGCTCCAATGCGTAAGGCTTTCCATCCTGGAATTTCAACACGTACTGACGACCATCGAATGATAAATTCAGCTGCTTAATCCCATCGATGGTAACGACCCTTTCTTCGACACTGAATTGATGTCGTCCGGATTGCAGCCTCGATAATGCAACACCGTCGATAGTCTTATTGCTGTGCACGAGCTCAAGGAAAGTAGTGTCTTGGGCCATTAACACCGACGACACGAGTAGTAAACAAATAAAAGAGAGGTACTTCATAAGGGTTTTGATGACGTAGCGAAAGTAACGCATACGGTCGAATATATTGACTGAATGCGGATACAAAGTGTTCAAATACGAACAACGATCACGACATCAACATTTGATTTTTGGGCCAACTTCTATGATCTAGGCACTTGGCACAGTTCTTATTCCTACATTTAGGAAAATACTCTTTCAATGAAAAAATACCAGCTTGGTGAGTTTGAAGAAATTGTAATGCTCACCATTGGAATCCTTTATAAAGAAGCGTATGGTGTGGCCATAAAAAAGGAAATCGAAACAAGACTTTCACGCGATGTAAGTATGGGTGCAATGCATACTGCGCTGGTGAGACTTGAAGACAAAGGGTATATCAAATCATTCGACGGTGAAGCCACAGAAGAACGCGCAGGACGGCCGCGCAAATACTTTCAGATCACGGCACTCGGAAAAAAAGCAATGACGTACACCAAAGAAACGAGAGATAGTCTTTGGAAAGCCGTGCCGAAGGTCGTGTGGGAATTGAACGGAATATTCCAATGAGAAACAACCCACCCCCTTTCTTCCATCGCTTCTTCCAATGGTATTGCAAGCCGAAGCTTCGCGATTTCATTGAAGGAGATTTAATAGAAGAGTATAACGAACGCATCCGCACATTCGGAAAACGCAAAGCGGATTTTCGTTTCGCGCTGGATGTAATCAAACTATTTCGCCCCGGTATTATTGGGCGTGATAAAAACTTCAATCGTATCAACAATCTTGCTATGCTACAAAACAACTTCAAGATCGCATTTCGGAATCTTCAGAAAAACAAAGTATCGAGTGTTATCAACATCTTCGGGTTAACGACGGGGATCGCATCGTGTTTGCTCATCATGCTTTTTATTCAGTACGAACTGAGCTTCGATAAATTTCAAGAGAAAGGGAATAGGATTGCGCGCGTCATTATGGAGTATAGTTTCGACGGCGCACCTGATTCACAAAAAGGAAATTTTACCAGCACCAAAGTAGCACCGGTGTTCAGTCGCACCTTTCCTGAGGTAGAGCGTGCAGTACGCATCAGCGATCTTTACACGATCGTAAAGCATGGTGAAGAACTGATCACCGAAAAAGAATTCTTACACGTAGACTCTTCCTTCTTCGACCTGTTCCATTACGAGCTTGTAAAAGGAAGCGTTGGAAAAGCATTCCATGGAATCAATAAACTGGTTCTCACAGAATCAACTGCCAAACGTTACTTCGATTCGGAAGACCCCATTGGGAAAAGTTTGCTCATCGGCACGACAAGTACACCTTACGAGGTCGTCGCGGTTGTAAAAGATTATCCGACAAACTCGCAGATCAAATTCGACTTCCTCGGTTCCTTTTCTTCTATGGGCGCCAATCAGGAGTCAACTTACTACAATGCCAACTACACAACCTATCTGTTGTTACGCGACGAATATGCGCTGCCCACCCTACAAGAAAAGCTTCATCCGTTCATGGAGAAAGAGTCGAAGGGAACAGGATCGCATATGCGTTTTTTCCTTGAACGTTTTAGTGATATACATATTTATTCACCCTACGACGCTTTTGTTCCCAATACAAGTCTTGGCTATATGTACATTGTCGGTGGCGTTGCATTGCTGATCATCATCATCGTATGTTTTACATACGTCAATTTGTGTACGGCAAGATCTGTGGAACGTGCGAAAGAAGTTGGAATCCGAAAAGTATCCGGTGCGGCTAAAGCCCAATTATTCTGGCAATTCATCGGCGAATCTTTTGTATTGTGTGTACTGTCCCTGATCACAAGCCTTGCCGTTGTCGGCGCTGTTCTTCCTTTTTTTAATCAACTCGTGGGCAAACAACTCACATTCGACGGTCTTTTAAATCCGGCGTTTTTACTCGGAGCCTTTGGCGTTACGATCACCATCAGCTTTCTCGCAGGCGCCTACCCTGCACTCATCCTCTCTGGACTACAACCTGCTAAGGTGTTGAAGGGAGTTTTTAGAAATACGAACTCAGCAAAGTGGGTTCAGCAATCGCTCATTGTATTTCAATTTGCTATTTCAATCCTTCTTATCGTTGCCACCCTTGTTATCCAAAATCAACTGTATTTTATTCAGCATGAAAAGCTCGGATATGATCGCGAACACGTTGTTCAGCTGAGAATCAATTGGGATATGCCACACGATAAGGCGGAAGTGCTGAAGCAAGAATTAAATGCTATCCCGGGTGTAGTGTCTGTATCACGTTGCGGCAATAGTCCTGTGCGCATCATTAGCGGATATACGATGGCGAAAGGATGGGCCGAGAATGATGAATTTATGTCCGTCAATGCAAATCCGACAGATACTGACTTCTTGAAAACGACCGAACTTGAACTTGTCACCGGTTCTAACTTCACTATACAAGACATGAAAGATGCCGGTGTCGAAGATTGGGAAAAGAAACAATATCATTTCATCATCAACGAAAGCGCTTGTCGTAAACTGGGATGGACACCGGAAGAAGCCATTGGACAAAAAATGTTTGTCAATCGCCCGGGATATGTTCGCGGCGTGATGAAAGACTTCAATTTTAAATCCATGCACGAAAGCATTGCGCCATTGGTGTTCTTTACAGAAACTACGGGCTCTGTCGTGCTCGTTAAAACAACCGGCACTAACATTCAAGAAACACTTGACGCCGCAAAAGAAAAATGGAAGACCTTGGTCCCTGAGCGTCCATTCGAGTTTCAATTTCTCGACGATAGTTACAATCGTCTCTACGAATCAGAACAACAACTTTCGCAAGTGATGAATGTCTTCGCCGCGATTGCTATCATTCTTGCAACGCTAGGGCTATTCGGACTATCGTCTTACATGATACAACAGCGAACAAAAGAGATCGGTATCCGCAAGGCATTGGGTGCGAACCTCAGCAGCTTATTAGTAGCGCTCTCTGGCAATTTTCTCCGCTTAGTCGTGATCGCGATTTTGATCGCGTGCCCTATCGGCTATTTGGCAATGAAACAATGGCTGAATGGATTTGCTTATCGCATCGATTTGCAATGGTGGATATTCTTAGTGTCGGGCCTGAGTGCATTACTCATTGCTGCTGTTACCGTCAGTATTCATAGCATTCGTGCGTCGCGGGCAAATCCGGTGAATAGTTTGCGGTCGGAGTAGGGGGATGCTGTGATTCAGGAGTCGGAAGTCAGAAGTCAGGAGTCAGAAGTCAGGAGTCAGGAGTAAGGAGTCACTGTCTAAGGGTAGAAGCGGAAAGCTTAAAGCTTTGCTACTTTGTGTGACTTCGCTTGTAGGTTCTTATTACATTGTCGCCCTGTTTCGCGAAGCGGCTACGCAGACGAAACGAGTGAAATGATCACATAAAAAAGGGCTTCCCGTACCACCGGGAAGCCCAACCAAACCAAATATAACCTTACGTAGGAGGTTAATCTTTAGCCCACCAAACTTTGGTGGCAATAGCATCAGCACCTTGTCTCTTAACAGCATCTTGTACATTTGCTGTGTTGAGCTTGGCTTCATTGCTCGAATATCTCAAACGTTGTGGGTAGTTTTCCCCCAAAGATCCGAGGTAGTAAATGTCAATATCATTATTAACGGCGCTCACAGAAGTTGGGTAGCCCGTTTTTCTAACAGTTGCCCATGCTTCAAAGCCGTTACCAAAATGACTCACCCACAATTGCGTTGCAACTTGAGCGACCTGTTGTTCCGTTGTACCAGCCAATGTAGCGATGTCTTCATCTGCAATGAAATCACTGGCATCACCACCGGCCACGCCAAATTGCGCCATTGATAATGTAATACCAGCTTTATAATGTTCATCAGCAGTTTTTGAAGTGTTATAACCCTTCAACTTCGCCCATGCTTGTAAGAGCTCAGATTCAGCAGGTGTCATCACCCATCCTGGCATCATGTCTATTGTGCGATCCGCATTACCGGTAACGTAGTCAGAAGGCATTGAGAACAAATTAGCGTTTACTAAGCTATAGATGTTGCCGTTCAACCTTGCAGGCTGACCGATATAGTATTGGTTAGCGGCAAATGTGATTGTGTTTTGCGCTGTCGTAATATCCTCCGAATAGCTCACACCCGCATTATCCAATTGATCCTTGAGGAAGTCATAGTACTTGTCAAACTTTGCATTGTCGGTTTTCGGGAAAGCGATGGCGCCTCCGGCAGCAGGTTTTGCGAACTTGGACAGGCGTGGGTCGTTGTTATCACGCAACACGTCGATCATCGACTTACTTACTGTCCATTTAGAGCCTAGTCCACCAAATGTCCACCAAACGTTGTTGTAACCGTCATCAAGGAATCCTTTTTGAGCGACATCCTTGTTTATTTTAGCAAGGTCAGTAAGATCTGATAGGAGTGGTGCTGCTAAGCTGGCCTTGATAGCAGCGTCTGCGAAATCAGCACCTTCGGCACCAAGAGCGCGAAGGCCCATCCTTAACCTAAGTGTATTCGCCAGTTTCTTCCATTTATCAAGTTTACCACCGTAGATCAAATCATCTTTTATCAACAAATCGTTGTAGATAACGTCTGAAGTCTTATCGCCGAGGATGGAAATTGCAGTAGCAAGATCAGCAATTGATTGACGGTAGATTTCCTTCTGCTCATCATACTTCGGAGCAAGCGTTACGCCGTCAGCAACTTGTGTATATGGAATATCGCCGAAAGAGTCTGTCATCAATTGATAATAGAGTGCCTTCAGCGTTAAGCCAATTGCGTAAAGATTTTCATTTTCTTGCGCACCGCCTTCACCTACAATTTTCAAGTACTCATTGATGTTTGCAGGAACACGAGTGAAATAATCTCTCCAGTACCAATCAGTATAGTCAATGTTGTACTCATAGCCGAGGCCATCATTCCACCAGCTACCATTAAATCCAAAACGGAAATGATCCGCGAACCGATCTGCGTGGATCAACTGTGCCCGCCACCACACTTCACGATCGGGACTGAACGTAAAACGCTCTATTGTACCAATAAATCCTGTTGGAGATGCACTTGATGGCGTGATGGCGTTAGGACGCTCATTCAGATCATCAAAGCCACTGGTACAGCTTACCAGCGCAATAACAACAAGCACAAATATGCTTTTGCTGAATATAGATGAAATTTTGTTTCTCATGATTTGATCAATTAGAATCCAAGATTTAAGTTAAATCCTAAGCTACGTGTAGACGGTAGGTTGTAGTAGGCTACACCCTGCGCGTTGCCCGTGCTATAACTAGCTTCTGGGTCGAAGTTATCTGTCTTCTTATACAGGAAGAACAAGTTTCTTGCTACAATCCCTAAAGAAGCAGACTTAAATGGAAGTTTAAGGTTAGCTACTGGCAATGCATAACTAACGCTAAGTTCTCTTACACGGAAGTTCGTTGCATCTTTGATGAATGGCGTGCTTATCGCCCCGGCAACACCTTGATAGTATTGTTGCGCTGTAATCGTAACATTATTAGCTGTTCCGCTTTCAAAAACACCATCAACGAGAATTCCGTCTTCGCGACCTCCTAAAGTCTCTTCAGAAACTCCGTTTGCCCAAAGGCCACGATCTGTGAATGAATATATTTCACCGCCAATGCGGCCATCAATAAGCATTCTTACATTGAAGCCTTTATAAAGGAAGCTGTTTGTAAAACCGATGGTTGCTTTTGGTTGGTAGTTACCGATTATCTTAGCATTTGTTTCCGCCATTGGGACGCCTTGTGCATTAACTACAATTTGACCATCCTTACGCAAGTAGTCGAAACCGTAGATATCACCAAAACCACCACCTGCAGTCGCAAGAATTGAAATACCACCGTTGTTGATGATACCTAGCTGATAAGTTTTCAACCCATCAACTAACTTGTCGAGTTTGTTCTTATTGTGTGCAAAGTTTACAGAGACATCCCATGTGAAGTCGTCGTTCTTGATTGGCGTACCACCAATCATCAATTCGACACCTTTGTTACTTACTTGTCCGACGTTTTTGAAAAAAGTGCTAAAACCTGCAGACTCAGGTGTTTGTAATGCAACGATCTGATCTTTTGTTACGATGCTGTAATACGATGCGTCAACATACACTCTGTTTTGGAACAATCTAATTTCTGCTCCAAATTCAGTAGAGTTAGATGTTTCTGGTACCAAGTTAGCATTCGGCACATCTCTTGGAACAGATAAGAAAGCAGTTGTCAAATAACCACGAGGATCCAGTGTATACACGAAACCTGTACGATATGGATCTGTGTCATTACTTACAGATGACCAGCTCACTCGTGCCTTCAAGAAGCTTAACACATCGCTATTCACGTCAAACATATCGGAAGCAACCCACGACAAACTTGCTGATGGATAGAAGTACGATCTATTGTTTGCTGGTAAAGTAGAGGCCCAATCGTTTCTTCCCGTTACATCTAAGAATAGGTAGTCACTGTATCCTAATTGCATAGAGCCGTACCATGAATTCACCTTCTTTTCAGAAATGTCATAGAATGGAATTTTGGTGCTGGCACTTTCTAAAGTAACCGCATCTGGATAGCGTAAGCCGGAAGCATCAAATCCGAAATTTTCGTATTTGTTATAGCGCATGCTTGCGCCAATATTCATTGTAAAGGAGATTTTTTCCGAAAGATCCTTATTGATCATGATGAGACCGTCGACATTGGTTTCGGTGTATTCAGGCGTACGTTTTACGAAGGCACCTTGTGCAACGATTGGATGGTAGTAAGGTCTGAGTGTAAAGGTTTTTTGAGTGGTGAAGTCCGTACCTACGCGACCGAATACCGACAACCAATCATTGAATTTGTAAGTAAGCTTCGTAAAGCCCAACACACGATGTTTGGTATCTTCATTTCTGGACTTATTAGCAATCCAATATGGTTGATAACCACTGCTCGTCCACGATATAGGAGAGCCATTTGGATTTTGATAAACCTTTTCCGCATCGCTAATCGCCACGTTTCTTGGCATATTGAACACCATTGTGGTGGTGTTTCCAAGATCACTTTCACCTTGCTCCGGTCTGTTTTTCGCTTCTTGGAGGAAGTAGGTGATTTTTGCGTCGATCGAAAGTTTAGAACCTAGCTGCGCAGTTCCACGAAGATTGAAGTTATTCTTCGTAAGTCTATTGTTTGGCAGTATACCTTTCGAATCGAAGTTTGTGTAAGAAAGATAGAACGTTGCAGGCCCAGTACCACCTTGCAAAGAGATTGAATTGCTAAAGGTTCTTCCCGTTTCAAAGAAATCTCTTACGTTATCTTCTTGTGCAGTGTACGCTTTTGTTTCGCCAGTGTAATAAGGCTTCTCACTTCCATCGAGAGCAGCACCCCACGAACCCGGTTGGTTTACGAGATCACCTACCGATGCAGGTGCGACACCATTTGTACCTTGACCATATTTGTTCTGAAACTTAGGAAGAACAAATGGGGTCTCAAAAGTTGCTGAAGAGTTGATGTTTATTCCTAACCCTTTCGCATTACCTTTTTTGGTGGTAATGATGATAACACCGTTTGTTGCGCGAGCACCATAAAGAGCAGCCGCGTTTGGTCCTTTGAGGACGGTCATACTCTCGATGTCGTCAGGATTGATATCGGAAATACCAGACCCGAAATCCGAAACGTTATATTGACTTGTTTGGGCGCTGATGCCACCAGGCCCAGAATTATCGACCGGGATACCGTCTACCACATAGAGTGGTTGATTAGCACCTCCGAGCGATTTGCTACCTCGGATCACAACACGAACTGATCCGCCTGGCCCTGTGCTACCTGGTGTAACAACCACACCAGCAATTTTACCTGCAAGACCGTTTGTTACGTTGCCGGTTTGGATGGTTGTAAGCTCATTGCCTTTTAAATCTTGCGCTGCATATCCGAGCGTCTTCTTTTCACGTGAGATACCTAGAGCAGTAACGATAACCTCATTTAGCGCAGTTACGTCTTCCTGAAGCACAACGTCGATTGTGGTTCTACTTTCAACAGCGATTTCTTGCGTCGCAAAACCGATAAATGATACAACCAAAATAGCGTTAGGGTCACCAGCATTGATTGTAAATTTTCCGTCGGAGTCCGTACTCGTACCGTTGCCGGTTCCTTTAATAAGCACTGACGCTCCCGGCACAGCCGAGCCATCAGTCGATGAGGTGACTCTTCCTGTCACCGTCTGACCAAAAGCCGCGGCGCTCGTCAGCAGGAGCAAGGCCACGACCTGTAGTAAACATCTTTTCATTGAGATTTGGGTTTGGGTTAAAACTTTGTTGTCCGTTTTTCGACTGGTCCAATACATTGTTGGGCCGTTCGAGAGTGTTAAAGTAGAAAGTGCTTGAAATAAAAGCAAGAAAAATTTTAATTTGTGTACGCACACACTTAATTTGTGTGCGAAAACATTGAAAACACGATTGCGATGATCGTTTTCGATTCAAATAAAAAATTGATTTCTTTAAAGATATGGCGCTCAAAAACATCAGAATCAAGGATATTGCCAAGCTTGCCGGCGTCTCGGTAGGAACTGTGGACCGTGTGTTACACAACAGAGGCCGGGTTTCCGATGAAGCCCTCAAGAAGGTTACATCCGTAATGGAGCAGATCGATTACAAACCCAACCTGATCGCTCGCACCCTCGGAACCAATAAAAACTACCATATCGCGGCGCTGCTACCCGATCCGAATTCTGACCCGTATTGGAGTCAAGCCAATACCGGCATCATTGCCTCTCAATTAGAATGGGAACAGTATGGTATCAGAATCGAACCATTCTTATTTGACCTCTTCGATAAAGAATCTTTTCAGCGACTCGCGAAAAAAGTTTACGAGGCAAATCCAGACGCCATTCTGGTAGCACCAATCTTCTACCACGAGGCGCTTCCCATCTTCGAACTCTTTAATGAGAGCGGAATTCCTTATGTACTGTTCAATACCAATATTCCAGAAGCCAGACCTTTAACCTTTATCGGTCAAAACCTCTATCAAAGCGGACGCGTCGGTGCTGAGCTTATGCACATTGGACAACACCATTCTGGAACACTCGCCGTACTCCACATCGATGAAGACATTCATGAGTCTGTCCACTTATTAGAAAAAGAGCGCGGCTTCAGAGCATACTTTAAAGAGAAAAGCAAAATTGATTTTAACATCGTCGACTTTACACTCAACGTTAAAGACCCAACATTCTCCGATCGATTGAAGACGCTTTTAGATGATCCTACTTTAAAAGGAATCTTCGTGAGTACTTCGAAAGGTACGGCCGTTGCGGCATCGTTCCTGGCTCAATTCGGTAAGCGTGAAATCAGAATGGTGGGCTATGATATGCTTGACGAGAATCTCAAATATCTCCGTCAGGGCACGATCGATTTCCTCATCAACCAAAACCCAAAACGTCAAGCATCGTTGGGGATCAGTCACCTTGTAAATTATTTGATGTTCAAGAAGGGCGCTCCTGACACGGATCTTTTCCCTTTAGAAGTAATCACGCAACAGAATATCGATTCCTATACAGGATCAGGTATTCATTAGTGTAGAGACTTTTAACAAGGTCCTTTGGCCACAGGCTCCGTTATCTCGCAGATGACGGAGCTTTTTGTTTATCGGCATAACGAAGCCTTAAGAAATTGGGTGCACCACTACGCTCCATCTTCACACTGCGCATCTTTCAACGAGGCGCCAAGAATTGTGGCATTCAAGGTTTATTTATCCTGCGCTCAACGATTAAATCCTAAACTTTTAAGCCCGACTTCCTATTTTTGCAGTCCATGAAATTTCAACTGACAGCAACAGATCCACGTTCCTGGGCACGCGCAGGCACGCTTCAAACCGACCACGGCGAAATTCAAACGCCCATCTTCATGCCTGTGGGAACTGCAGGATCGGTGAAAGCTATTCATCAACGTGAACTAGAACATGACATTCAAGCACAAATCATCCTTGGCAATACATACCACCTCTATCTAAGACCGGGTACTGAAATTCTGGAAAAAGCCGGCGGACTCCACAAGTTTAACGGCTGGAACAAACCTATTCTTACGGATAGCGGTGGATATCAAGTATACTCCCTTGCTGAAAATAGAAAAATCGTGGAAGAAGGTGTGACCTTCAAATCTCATATCGATGGATCGAAACACCACTTCACACCGGAAAGCGTGATGGATATTCAGCGCACCATTGGCGCCGATATCATTATGGCATTCGACGAGTGTACACCCTATCCATGTGAATACCGATACGCTAAATCATCGATGGGGCTCACGCATCAATGGTTGAAGCGCTGCGTGGAAAGAATCCGCACCACAGAACCAAAGTACGGTTATGAGCAAGTGCTATTCCCCATCGTACAAGGAAGTGTCTTCAAAGATTTAAGAGAAGAGTCTGCAACATTCATTGCGTCGCAAGATCAGCCTGGTAACGCCATCGGCGGTCTCTCTGTTGGGGAGCCGCACGAAGATATGTATGCGATGACGAGTCTTGTGTGTAGCATACTTCCGAAAGAAAAGCCGCGCTACCTGATGGGCGTAGGCACGCCTGAGAATATTCTTGAATGCATCGCTTTAGGTATCGACATGTTCGACTGTGTGTTGCCGACGCGTAATGCTCGAAACGGTATGCTGTTCACGACCGAGGGCATCATCAATATTCGGAATGAAAAATGGAAATCGGACTTCTCTCCGATCGATGCAGCGCTTGGAGGTTATGCCAGCACGTTTTATTCGCGAGCGTACCTCCGACATTTAGTCATCAACAAAGAGATTTTAGGCGCGCAAATTGCATCAATCCACAACCTGACGTTTTACCTTTGGCTCGTGAAAGAAGCACGCCAACAAATTATCGCCGGTACGTTCGCCTCTTGGAAGGAAATGATGGTGAAGAAGGTGAGTAGGAGGCTTTAGGGATTGGGTATTGGGTATTGGGTATTGGGTATTAGGGCTTTGGGTATTAGGGCTTTGGGGATTAGGCATTGGGGTATTGGGCATTAGGTATAGGGTATTGGGAAATTGAAATAACACAGACATCTAAAGAACTAACTTGAACACTTACGCCCTGAACACTTGAACACTTTAAAATGAAACTGATCGACAAATACATTCTGCGGCAATTTCTCAGCACGTTTTTCTTTGTGGTGTTGATATTACTTGCTGTGATCACCGTGATCGATCTGACCGAGAAGATGGACAAGTTTGCCAAAGCAAATGTTTCTAGCGCGCAAATTGCATCTTACTATCTCGACTTTGTCATCTGGATCGCGAGTCTGCTCACGCCCATTACCATTTTCATTGCAACGGTATATGTATGCGCACGCATGGCAGGGCGGACAGAAATCATCGCAATACTCAGCAGCGGCGTTTCGTTTAGACGATATCTGTTTCCTTTCTTCATCGGGTCGATACTTGTCGCGGGCATTAGCTTCGCCCTTAACGGATGGGTAATCCCTAATTCGAACAAAACACGTCTTGCTTTCGAAGTACAGTATTTGAAGTCTAAATATTATTTCGATAAGAAGAATATTCATATCCAAGTCTCTCCGAACGTATACCTGTACATGCAGAGCTATAACAACAGCAACATGACGGGCTACCACTTTACGATGGAGAAATTTGAGAACAACAAGTTAATTGAGAAGCTTGTCGCCAATCGTATTCAATGGGATTCTGTCAAACAGAAATGGAAGATGAAGGAATGGCAGATCAAAAGGATAGAGAATATTTTTCATCCAACAAAAGATGGGCAAGACAGTGTTCGCGCGACAGATTTGATTGGCACTGAAGATCGAGATACCGCTTTAGTAATCCACCCGAAAGAATTTGAAAGCGATTACCGTAAGTACGACGGTATGACCATAGGAGAGCTTAAGCACTACATCGGCACACTAAAAGCGCGAGGCTCTACAGGCGTTGAAGCGTATGAAGTGGAATTGTATACTCGATATGCAGCGCCCTTCACAATCTTTATTCTTGTATTCATGGGCGCCATTGTATCGTCTAGGAAAAGTCGTGGCGGAACAGGCGTTCAAATTGCGCTGGGATTTTTGCTTTCATTCGTGTTGATCATTTTCGTTACCGTATTCCGAACGTATGCTGAGAACGGCTCCGAACTGCTCACACCAGCACTGTCTGTTTGGATTCCAAACATCATCTTTGGAAGCTTAGCACTCGTCATGTATAAATACGTTCCGCGTTAATGGCCTCGACGAACGATTACATTAAACTTCACTTCATCGTTTTCCTTTGGGGCTTCTCGGCAATCTTAGGAATGCTCATTACTATTCCCGCGGTTGAAATGGTATTCTATCGTTCCATTCTCGCGGCAATCGGTATGGCCATTCTAATCGCTGCAACGAAAGGATCTTTTCAAATTACTACCACAGATCTCATCAAACTTCTCTTCATTGGCTTCATCGTCGGCGGCCATTGGATTGCTTTCTTTGGATCAGGGCGCATATCGAATGTATCCGTCAGCTTAGTTGGGTTTGCAACGAACTCTTTATGGGCAGCATTGCTTGAACCTGTATTCAACAAAGTACGCATCAAAAAGACAGAGGTCTTCTTAGGCCTTCTCGTCATCGCTGGGCTGTACATCATTTTCTCCTTCAAGTTCCAATATAAACTCGGATTACTCCTCGGTATTCTTGCCGGGTTCTCTTCAGCATTATTTTCAGTGTTCAATTCAAAGATGGTCCGTCGCGTTCCAGCTTATACCATTACGTTTTATGAAATGATTGGCGCGGCATTATTCATTGCATTGTTCCTGCCGATTTACAAGATGACGTGGGCAAGCAATCATGAGCTTCAGCTAATTCCTACAACGATGGACTGGATATACATCGCACTTCTCGCAGGTGTGTGTTCCGTATATGCGTATTCTGTTGCTGTTGAACTCATGAAAAAAATCAGCGTGTTCATGCTTCAACTTGCATTGAATCTCGAACCACTCTATGGCATTATTATGGCCCTGATAATTTTCAAAGACAAAGAGAAAATGGGCGTAAATTTTTATCTCGGTGCCGCCCTTATTGTAAGTGCCGTGTTGCTTTATCCCGTTTTGAAGAAAGCTAAAAGCGGAAAGCAAAAAAGTTGAAAGCTGAAAGCAGACAGCAGAAAGTTGAAAGTTGAAAGTTGAAAGTTGAACCATAAAAAAATGCTGAATCTTTGATTCAGCATTTACGGTCTATTGTCGAATACTAAGTGCTAGTAGGCTCGTACGAGTTTTCCTTCCATGTAGTTCACATATGAGCGGTTGACGACTTTCATACCGCCAGGCGTTGGATAGTCGCCGGTGAAATACCAATCGCCGAGATGAAGTGGACAAGCTTTATGAAGATTATCTACTGTTTGAAACACAACCTCGAGGTCGGCTTGCATATCGGCAGGTCTACAAATGTCCGCGATCTTTTGAGAGATCTGATCATCTGTAAATTGCTCGTAAAGTTGTTTGATGTAGTTATTCTGACTTTGGTGCCCGCGTGCGCGTGTACATTTTTCGTATACCTCGCCAAGCAAGTAGTCTTTTCCTTGCTCCTTCAACAGCGCGATCATAGCACGGAAAGCGATGAAGTCGCCCATACGGCTCATATCAATTCCGTAGCAATCAGGAAAACGGATTTGTGGCGCTGAAGACACGACGACGATCTTCTTCGGCTGAAGGCGATCCAACATTTTTAGAATACTCTTTTCCAACGTAGTCCCGCGAACGATAGAGTCGTCGATCACTACGAGTGTATCTACATTTTTACGAATTACTTCATACGTTGTATCATAAACATGCGACACGAGTTCGTCGCGATGTTCATCGTCAGTGATGAACGTACGAAGCTTCACATCTTTCAATACCAACTTTTCAACACGTGGTCTGAAAGAAATTATGTCTTCAACAGAATCAACCGATGGTTTCCCATCAATAATAATTTCTTTTTGTTTGTTTATCAGATATTCATCGATACCCGCCATCAATCCATAGAAAGCTGTTTCAGCGGTGTTGGGGATGTATGAGAATACGGTGTTCTTTATATCAAAGTTGATAGAGCGCAGTACTTGCGGAACAAGCAACTTCCCAAGTTGCTTTCTTTCCTTATAGATATCTGGATCGTTTCCACGAGAGAAGTAAATGCGTTCGAAACTGCATGATTTTTTCTCGCCTGCTTTTATGATCTGAAATTGACCATAGTCGCCATTTTTATTGACGATCAAAGCATGACCTGGTTTGATCTCTTCGATTTGATTATAATCAATATTGAATGCTGTTTTGATCGCTGGTTTCTCCGAAGCAACCACAACAACTTCATCGTCGGCATAGTAGTAGGCAGGACGGATTCCATTTGGATCGCGAACGACAAAAGCAGAACCAGAACCAGTCATGCCTGCCATTGTATACCCGCCATCAAAATCTTTACATGCTCTTTTTAGTAAGCGATGAAGATCGAGTTCGTTCTCTATGATTTCAGATACTTCGCGGTTGGAGAATTTGTCTTTGTATTTCTCGAAGATGTTTTGAACTTCTTCATCCAGGAAGTGACCGATTTTTTCCATCACGGTAATCGTATCAACTTTTTCTTTTGGATGTTGTCCGAGATTGACGAGAATATCAAACAGTTCATCAACATTGGTCATGTTGAAGTTACCAGCCATCACCAAGTTTCTACTTCTCCAGTTATTCTGACGAAGGAAAGGATGAACATTTTCAATGCTATTCACGCCGTGCGTTCCATAGCGAAGGTGTCCTAACCAGAGTTCCCCGCTGAAGGCAACGTTTTCTTTCAACCATTGCTCATCACGGAATTTATCCTTCCCTGCTTTTTGCGCCTTCTTATATTTTTTACTGATTTTCTTGAAGAGATGTGCCACGGGTTGTGGCTTGATTGAGCGATAGCGGCTAATGTAGCGGTGTCCTGATTCAACGTCGAGTTTGATGTTGGCGATCCCCGCGCCGTCTTGTCCCCTGTTGTGTTGTTTTTCCATCAGGATGTACATCTTGTTCATGGCATAGGTAGGGCCATACTTTTCGATGTAATAAGAGAGCGGTTTACGAAGTCTGATAAACGCTACGCCGCACTCGTGAAGAATCTGGTCGCTCATGTTATGGTTTCCGTTGTAAAATCGCCGTCGCCATTAAGTTAAAAAAGCGATCGTAAAGCCGTTATCCTGCCCACGATCTCCTCCACTTTGATAACGCCAACGAATTAAAGTACAAAGTTAATTTTATTAATCCATCCCATCAATAATCCGGGCGCGAAGAAGATTAATAATAGCACTATAACCAGAATGAGTCCTAAAAGATTTCCGATGCTACTCCGTCCAATAAAAGAATCGTAAGCGACCGGCGAAGACGTGAGAATATTCGTTTTTGGAGTCGATTCCCAATTTTTTATGAATGCGAAGTAGGGAATTCGCAGATAATAAAATAGTGAAACCACGGTATTGAGGAGTCCAAAAATGAATAACCAGAGAAGAATTTGATCACCACGATGCGCGTGATTTGAATAGGATTCCCACAAAGCAGAAAAAATAAAAAGCTTAGCCGTAAAACCGCCAGTAGGTGGCAACCCTGTAAGCGAAATAAATCCAACCAATAAGAAAATCGAAGGCCACAAATATTTAGAACCAGCATTTTGATAGGATGCAATCGTTGTAAATCCACGAAGTTCAAAATACTGCAGATAATAAAACACAAGAAAATTCATCAGCAGATAAATCGTGCTGTAAAAAATCATAAACTGAAGCCCGGATGCCGAAAGCGCAACCAATCCTACCAGCAAAAATCCAGACTGCGCGATGGAAGAATATGCCATCATCCGTTTTGGATTCTTTTGTACCAGCGCAGAAAAATTGCCCACGGTGATGGTAAGAATAGAAATGAGCGCAAGTGCGTGCATGACAGCAGGATTTCCGTTATCATAAGGAGACACGATGACGAATCTTACCAGGATAGCAAGGCCAGCGAGTTTGGGTACAACAGAAAAAAAAGCAACGATGGGTGTAGGCGCAGCTTCGTACACATCGGGCGCCCATGGATGCATTGGAACGGCAGCAATCTTATAGAGAAAACCTGCCATCGAAAACACCACACTGACGACCAGTAATGGCGACCACGGAACCGTAGCAAAAAGATCGTCTCTTCTGAAATCAAGTGTTCCAAACTGTCCGTAAAATAACGAGAAACCGTACAACATCACCGCTGACGCCACTGCACCGAAAAGGAAATACTTGAAACTTCCTTCCGAACTTTTTTTATTGAATAAAAATCCAGCGAGCGCATATGATGGCAGCGATATTAATTCCAGCGACAAGAAGACCATCAGCAAGTTCACACTGCTTATCAGAAGATGTCCACCAAGAACGATCACGACGATCAACAGATAGTACTCTGATACAAACCGCCTGCGTTGCTCTAATCCTTCTTTCAATTTATCGGCGTGAAGAAAATAAGGCCACGACATGAGCACCGTTAATATTCCACCGAGATCAAGTAAGAAACCCATGTAAGAACTGAAATTGCTCACCACAATCATCTTGCTGAAAAGCTCGTGAGAGATTTCACTTGTCAGTGGAATATCACGAAGGTATTGTGCATAGGCTACGGCCATCAGCACCAATAAAGCGACAGCACTTATTTTATGAATATCATTGGTGAACAAACCAATGATCAGCAACAGCACAACACCACCGCCAAGCATAAGCTCTGGCGTAAATACACGGAGACCCGTGATGATATCTTGCAACGATAGGGCTACACTACTCTCCATCGATCAGGGATTTAGTGTTATTGCTTTTCCATGATCAATAACCAACGCTGTGAGATACTTGGCAAATGGATCGATCATATCGAGCATAGGCTGCGGAAAAATTCCGAAGCAAAGTGCTGCTATCGCCAAAGGAACCAGCATTACATACTCGCGACTTGTCAGGTCGACAATAGCATCGCTCTCAATATTTGCTTTTAAGTGAAACGGTCCAAAGAACATTCGCTGGAGTGTCCACAAATAATAGGCAGCAGAGAGAATCAATCCTGACGTTGCAATTACAGCGAGACTTTCATGCAGCACCCCATTTGTAGCATTCGATCTAAACGATCCGAGGAACACCATCACCTCGGCGATAAATCCTGAAAACCCTGGTAGCCCCATCGATGCAAAAAATCCTACTAACACCAACGCGGTAAAGTTCTGCATCTTCGAGGAGAGCCCCGAGTAGTGATCAATAATGCGATCGTGTGTACGATCGTACAACACGCCAGCAATCAAGAACAACATAGCCGAAATAATTCCGTGGCTTACCATCTGATATACGGCACCTGCTATTCCTTCCTCCGTCACCGAAGCGGCACCCAGTAAGACAAAGCCCATGTGGGAAACAGAGGAATAGGCAATCAAGCGCTTTAGATCTTTGCTAGCCATTGCATTGAGTGCGCCATAGATGATTGACAGCACGCCCATAATTCCGACAAACATTCCAAAGTGCATCGCTGCCTCCGGAAATATCGGATAGGCTATGCGCAGAAGACCATATCCGCCGATTTTCAAAAGGATCGCGGCAAGTATAACGGAGACTGGCGTTGGTGCTTCCACGTGTGCATCGGGCAACCATGTGTGTAAAGGCACCATCGGAAGTTTGATAGCAAAACCAATAAACAAAAGCAAGAATGCCCAATAGCGCGCATTAAACCATCCAATTTGCCACGGATTATTGGGATCTAGAATCGTGTTCGAAATAAAATTCATCGGCTCCATCATGTGAAGGAGATTGAACGAGTGTACCAATAGCCCGCCTTGTGATGCAACCGGATCGCTTACACTCGTGTAGAGTCCGATCATAACCACAAGAATCAAAATCGATCCTAACAATGTGTACAATAAAAATTTTATCGAAGCATATTCACGACGTGGTCCTCCCCAAATGGCGATGAGAAAGAACATCGGCAATAACATGAACTCAAAGAATAAATAGAACAAGAGAAAATCTAATGCGACAAAGCTTCCGATTACCGCCGCGTTGAGAATCAGTAACAATACGAAATAACCTTTGACATTTTTCTGAATAGACCACGACGAAATGGTCGCAATCAACAAAACAAAAACAGATAGTGCTACAAGCGGAAGACTCATGCCATCAACACCAACGAGATACTCAGCTTTCAAGACACCCCACGATCCAAGATTTAGCGTAATCCAGTTAGAACGTTCTACAAATTGAAACATTCCAGAGGCTCTAAATCCTACGAGCATGGGCAGAAGCCAGAGTATTTGTTGCACATTCACAATGAGGGCCACCGCACGAAATGCTTTTTCAAATTTCTTTGGAAGAAACAAACAGATACATGCTGCAACCAACGGCGTAAAAATCAATAAGGAAATCAGGTAGTGCTGCATGTAAAAATCTCTTTAGTTGAAGCTTCTATTCTATCCACTAAAACAAGGTCCAAATTAAAAAAATAACAATTGCGATAGACGACCAGAAGACATAGAGTTGAATCTTACCTTCTTGAAATGATCGAATAAACGCGCCAATTCCATTGGCTAGCCATGCGAATAGATTCACGATTCCATCTACTATGAAACGATCGAACCATCCAATTAAATTCGCCACCGTTACTTGTACATATGCTAGTAAGTGGATCCCGCCATCGATCCACCGTACATCGGTCTTCGTGGTAAGTTGCGACAAATAACTTGTGCCTTTAATGATCGTTGCGCTATACACGCGATCCAAATAAAAACTTCTGAAAAGGAATTCTGATTGTAACGTTTTGTTACGAAAGCTATAAGCCAACAGCAGCGACAAGAGTACCCATAGCGCAGAAACAATGACGATAATTGTATTGTGTGGCGCCGTCGTGTTTAATCCGCTATACAACCAGCCATCAAAATGAATGGGGCTGAACGATACAATCAACCAAATAGAGCAGATCATCAATACAGCAATCGGTCCACGCATTACCATCGGAGCTTCGTGTATGTCCAATTCAGCAGCGCCTCGAAACTCACCCATGAACACATTCCAAAATAAACGAAACATGTAAATAACGGTAAGCATCGATACGATGAGGGTATTGATGAGGATAAGGTATTGCCATGTACCGCCATTCGTCCAATTAAACACTGCGGAAAGAATGGCATCCTTCGATAAAAACCCCGAGAAGAAAGGAAGACCTGCGAGAGAGGCTCCGGCGATAAGAAACGCGATAGCCGTGAAAGGCATGTCCCTTCTCAGTCCGCCCAAATTACGCACATCTTGAACATCGAAATGCGTGAGTGATTTAGATTGAGCATGATGAACAGCATGAATGATGCTACCTGCGCCTAAAAACAAACAGGCTTTAAAAAAAGCATGCGTGAATAGATGTAGCATTGCCGCGCTTGGATCGCCAACACCTGCGGCCGTAACCATTAATCCAAGTTGTGATATGGTTGAGTAGGCCAGAATTTTCTTAAGATCATGTTGAACACAAGCACTTAACGCGGCCATCAACGCCGTGAGTGCCCCGAAGACCACCACTACATTCAAGGCTTCGGGTGTGAAAATAAAGTGAACACGTACAATCAAGAATATTCCTGCGGCCACCATCGTTGCAGCATGAATCAATGCGGATACTGGTGTCGGTCCTTCCATGGCATCGGGTAGCCATGTTAATAGGGGGAATTGTGCCGACTTGCCGATGACACCACAAAAGATGCAGAGCGCAGCAGCAGTGTCTAAAATATTGTGAGATTGTACGAGCGAAAGCGCGTTGATGTCGAAGGTATTTCTACTGATCGCAATCAGCAACATGCCGATGAGAAATCCTGCGTCGCCAAATCGATTGAATATAAAAGCCTTCTTGGCGGCAGCTGCAGCTTCAGGCTTTTCTGACCAGTGACCGATCAACAAATAAGAAGAGAATCCGACGAGTTCCCACGCAAAGAAGATTAACATGAAATTATCCGCCACGCACAATAACAACATGGCGAAGGTAAAAAAACCAAGTGCCGAAAAATATTTGCGCAGGCCGTGATCGCCCGCCATGTAGCCTGTTGAGTAGATGTGAACCAATGCTGATACCGTTGTAACTACGATAAGCATAATGCGTGTGTGGTTGTTCAATAATACACCGGCGCGAACCCCAATCTCACCAAGTTGAAACCACGCGCAGTTGAATTGCAATGATGGTTCGTTCCACGTTGAGACACTCACGAAAACAGCAGTCACTGCGGCAACAAACATTAAGAAGGGAGATGTGACCGAAACAATCCATGCGTAACGTTCACGCACGACCAATGACAACATCGCAGACAACAATGGAAGACTCAGGCTTGTGCCGAGACAAAACAATACGGTATGTTGTGTCATCGCTTCCATCGTCAATCTTTTAATTCGCTGACTTCGTCAGGTACAGAAGTCTTGTAATATTGATATACGCGTAGTACGATTGCTAATCCTACTGCGGCTTCACAAACTGCAACGATAATCACGAATAAGCTAAACATCTGTCCGTCGATACGCCCCGCATGGATTCGATTAAACACCACCAGGTTAACGTTCGATGCATTGAGCAGTAGCTCGAGACCAAGTAAAACCATGATAGCATTCCGCTTGACAACAATCACCGCTATTCCTACCGCGAAGAGGAACGCGCCGAGATAGAGCATGTGATCAAGGTTTTGCATCTCAGACAGATTTTGATTTTGATGAAGCCATCGCTATGGCGCCGATCAATGCCACGAGTAACAACACCCCCGCGATTTCAAAAGGCAAAAGATAATCGCTCATGATGTGAACGCCGACTTTCTCAATATTTATTTCTTGCGTTGTTAGCGCCGTCGGTGAAGGCCATACCGTTTTTGATATTGCATAGATCAGAATTCCCAAGATGCTAAGGGAGAGCAGTACACCACTGATTAAATAATTATGAGATACAACCAGCGGCTTACCTCCGTGTCGCGCCGACAACATGATACCGAACACGATCAACACAAGAACACCTCCAGCGTAAACAAGAATTTGCGTCACGGCAACAAACTCGGCATGATTAAAAACGAAAACGGCGGCAATGGCCAAGAGGCAACAAATCAAAAGCAGTGCGCCATAAAAAACATTTCTTACAAACAGAATCCCCAATGCGGATAACGCCGCAATCGCTTCAAAACAATATAACAGCCACGCGCTACTCATGATGCACTTGGGGGTGGTCCTAGTGGTTTTATCTTCGGACGAAATACAGGTTTGGCTGCCTTCGGAGCTTCCGCATTGTCTTTCTTTTCCTCGACGGTTGCTGCAGTCGTCGTTGGCGATGTTGTTTCCGTTTTGACAACCGGTGCTGTTGCAGCCTTCGCAGCTGCTTTAAGACGCTGACTTTCTTCCCACAGATTTTTCTTCTCTTCTATTTCTGATGGTGTCATTTCACCAAACACAAAGTTATGTTCGCGAATATCGAAGACGCTGAAATCATAAACCTTGGTCATCGTTAAACATTCTGTCGGGCAAACCGTGGTGCAAAGTCCGCAAAAGCAGCACTTGCCCATATCGATATCAAACTTCGCTGCGTAGATACGTTTAGAAGTACCATCCGATGTTTTCCCAAACTCTTCCGCTGACTTTATCGGCTCGATGGTAATACAGTTCACGGGACATACCTTAGCGCACTTATCACAAACGATGCAGTCGTCAATTTCATTATGAAGGCGATACCTGCCATTATCAGGTACGGGCTGCATTTCGTATGGATATTCAATCGTAGAAATACCCGCGGGCTGATCAAAGTATGCGGGACTTGAGATGATGACAGGGCGCTGACGATGTCGCGCATTCAACATATGACGAAAAGTGATCTTCAGTCCACCCCACAATGTGGTGATCGACTTTACGATCGTTTGCCAGTATGTTTCGCGTGAAGCCTCCATATCAGGCAGCAAAAATAGAATGGAATGACGGCTTTAAAAGCGATTATCTAAGAATTTGCGGCAGAATATCCGACAGCAGGATTAGTTCGCCTTTGGAAGGGTGAACCAGAATGTGCTTCCGGTACCTTCCGCGCTTTCAGCCCAGATTTTCCCACCATTCTTCTCAACAAATTCTTTACACAAGATCAATCCAAGGCCAGTACCTTTTTCATTCGCCGTGCCACGTGTCGTATACGGCGCCGTTTTATCAAACAGAATATTCAGGACCTCAGGCTTGATACCGACGCCGTTATCTTTCACTGAAATAAGCCACTCGTGGCCGCGTTCCTCCGCATCGATCTTTACTACGCCGCCGTCATTGGTGAACTTTATCGCATTGGTCATCAAATTTCGGATTACCAAGTTGATCGTATTTGAATCGGCGAAACCGATGGCATTGGCCGGCACATTGTTTAAAACCTTTATATTTTTCGCTTGTACGGCAATCAAGAGTTGTATATTCTCTTCGACAATGCGATGAATATTAATCTTCGCTGCTTGAAGATTCAACTTATCCATTTGCAATAGTGTCCAGTCGAGGAGGTTGTTCAAGAGAGTTCTCGTGTGATTGAAACGCACCTTCAGTTCCTGCGTGTGCAGGTGCATTTCTTCTGGTTTCACAGCTCCTTTATCGAGCAGGTCTAACAGTCCTGCGAGGGCATTGATCGGCGAGCGCAAATCATGTGAGATGATCGAGAAGAACTTATCTTTCACCTGATTCAGGCGTTCTAATTCCTCACTACGCTTCTCCATTTCATCCTGATGTTGCAATAGAAGCATGTTAATCTTCCGTCTTCTTTGGCCGCTGCGATACACGGTGATCAACAGTATACCACTCAACGCCATGACGACTACCAAAATATTGCGGACAAATTGTTGTTTCTTCAATGCATCTACAAGGCGGGCCTGCTCTCGGGCACTTTGTGTATCACGTGCTTCCGTTTCGAATCGAACCTGATCACGCAACAGTTTCCCTTGCATGTCTTGGCTAAACAAAGTGTCTTCTAAAAGTTTAAATTGTTTGTAATAGGACAATGCGCGACTATGATCGCCCTTCAATTCCCACAACGCAGATAACTGGTTATAGCATTTGATCTCCAGCACTCTCGCGTTAAGCGACTTCGCAAGGGCGAGACTCGCTTCTACCTTTTGAAGTGCGTCATCAAAGTTCTTTTCTCGCATGAGCGCATCTCCACGGCCAAGTTCGATTTCGGCCATGCCTAACTTATTTTCTGACTTTTGATGGATTGCATAAGCCGAATCGTAGTAAGCTTTTGCTTTCGAAAAGTCGTTCTTCACGACGTGTACACCGGCGATTTTCGTGAGTATCACCGATTCTAATAAAAAGATTTTTTCTTTTCGCGACAGGGTCAACGCGTCCATGAACATCATCAACGCAGAGTCGTATTTCTGACGGCGGAAAAGAACGTCGGCTATTTCGTTTAAGCTGTAAGGAATACCTTCCTTGTCGTTGAACTGTTCACTCATTTTCATCGATTTTTTCAGATGACTGAGTGCTTGATCGTATTGACCGAGTTCCTTGAATACGCGTCCTACATTGTGCATAGCAACCAGTGTGCGTAATGTATCGTCCGCTTCTTTGGCGACTCTTAGAGATTGTGTAAAATAGAAGAATGCGTCGTCGTATTCGCCGAGATCATAATAATCATCTCCGATATTGTTGTAGTCCATGGCAATTGAACTTGAGTCTCGAAGCGCGATATCATTTTCAAGGGCAAGATTGTCGTAGCGCAGGGCTGAGCTGTAATTACCGCTGCTAGTAAAATTGTGCGCGGCTGTTTGATAAGCGAGTACTTTAAATTTAGGGTCGTCTACTTTTTCGGCGAGTTTAATGGCCTCTTCGCTATAGCGAGCACTCAGCTTGCCATTCGAAAAAGTATGTAGGGTAGAGAGCTCCGTGAGCAGTCGGATGTCGATCGTGTCCGCCAGCGTCAGTTTAAGTGAGTCCTGAATTACTGATATTCTTTTCTGGTCCTGCGCCAACGTTGAAAAACTAAAGGCGAGGAGCACAAAAGCACAAAAAAATTTCTTCACGTATTTTATGTAAAAATTATTCTCCAAAATCCGCATACGATAATAAGTATGAGTGCTAGCGGTGTTAAAAACTTCCACGACAGACTCATGAGTTGATCAACACGTAAACGAGGATACGTCCAGCGAATCCACATCTGTAAACCGACAAAGAATAGCGATTTACTCATCAACCAAAAAATCCCCCATAAGGTAGAGGACCAAGTCCCTTGCACTCCGCTTGTCCAATCCGCTAGCTTTAGTGAAGCGACGTTAGGCAGTGGGGTACTCCAGCCTCCAAAAAATAACACTGCCCCTAATATACTTACTAAAAGCATCATTCCATATTCTGCCAGCATTATTACCGCCCAGCGAAAGCCCGAATACTCGGTATGAAAACCGGCGACCAGTTCTGATTCTGCCTCAGGCAAGTCGAAGGGCGCGCGATTACATTCCGCCAATGATGCGATAAAAAATACAACCCAAGCAAAAAACAGTATCGGCATTTTTACAACATTCCACGCAAGTATGCCGCCCACTTTTGACACATCCATACCCCAAGCATATACAGGTTCCGGTGAGAAAATACTTTGCTGATAATTTACTTCTTGCAGATCAAGTGTTCCCGTCATCATGCAGACACACACAATAGACAGTGACAAAGGGACTTCATAGGAGATGATCTGTGCTGCAGAACGCATCGTGCCCAATACGCTGTATTTGTTATTCGATCCCCACCCTGCCATCATGATGCCGATCACATCGAGTGAAATGATGGCAAGCAACAGGAAAAGCGCTGATGACATTGTTGCCCCTGGCCAAGATGGGGCCAAGGGAATGAGCGCAAAACCGGCAAACACAGCACCGAAGATGACAAAAGGAGCAACTTTAAAAAGTGTAGCATCCGCTTTTGTCGGAACGATATCTTCTTTTTGAATCAGTTTTAGCAGGTCTGCAACGCTCTGTAATAAACCATAGTAGCCAACCTCCATTGGCCCAAGTCGATCTTGAATGAACGCCGATATTTTTCGTTCAGCATAAATCGCCATGATGGTGTACAGGAGCAAAAAGGGCAATATAAAAATGAGTGTCGTCAGCGTTGCTAAAATTTAATGTTTGCGAAGATGAGCATTATCATTTCAATTCCACAACGGATGTTTTTCTAATTGTACCGCGTTGTGAAAAAAGATCTGCGCAGCTGCTTCAAATGATTTTGTGTAATCGGAAACGAGGAAATGATCAGTACCAACTTGCCCGTCATTCAATAAGTCTTTGCTTTCCAAATACTTCTTCAACGCTAGGGCTACTACCTCCGACGAATCAAGGATGGTCATCTTTCCTTGGTAGAACTCATTGATTTGTTTTTTGATCAGTGGATAGTGTGTACAAGCAAGGATCAATGCTTGGATTCTATCCAGCGACGTATCGGCCAGGTATTGCGCGATAATTTCATAGCTGATCTGGTTATTGAAGAAACCTTCTTCGATCATCGGCGCAAGCAACGGCGTGGCTACTGAATTTATGGTAATCGCCTTGTTCCCTTCTTCGATTTTTCGGTTATAAACGCCAGATTGAACGGTCCTTTTCGTTCCGATTAAACCCACCGACTTTCCTGGAAACTGTTCCATGACCAGCGAAACCATCGGATCGATCACATTTATAATATGAACGTCGTTTCGAACGTACTCCTTTAACAGCTCATACGCCGCGGATGACGCTGAATTACAGGCAATCACGATAACCTTACATCCCTTCCGAAGAAGTACATCCGCTATTTTTACAGAGTAAGCTTGAATTGCCGCCTCAGATTTATCGCCATAAGGAAGATGGGCGGTATCCCCGAAGTAGATCATACTTTCGCCCGGGAGCAATTTTTTAATGGCATGTGCCACGGTCAATCCCCCTATCCCGCTATCAAATACACCTATCGGATGCTGCTTTTCTAGTTTCATTATCAAAAAGTCGTTGCGAATTTTGTTAAATTTAAGTTCACCTCTAAACTATCCATGAAGAAAAATCTGGGCGTTACTCTATTTGTTCTGATCATCATGATCGGCGCCCAGGCACAGGACACCCTGTTGATCGATAGCTTGAACAACAGTATATCTTCAGCAAATTCCGACTTCACAATCAACAAAGCTTTCGATGAAATAAGCAAAACCCTCGAAAAGCTACCGAAAACTATAGCCTTACGAAAAGCAAAGTACAGTCTACACCTAGCACTCCAAAGCGACCGCGAGCTTAATGTTGTATTCGCTTACCGAAATCTCGGACGCGTTTACAATTCGTATGGACAACGCGAAGAGGCGCTGCGAAATTTTCAGTTGTCGATCGCTACCGCACAAGCTTCACCCAACAAACCCTTTGGGCTGGCCATAGCACACTTCCACTTTGGACAATTCCTTGCGCAACAAGGACTACTGTCTGAAGGACTTCAAAGTTTACTTGACGCGTCTAAAATTTTCGAACATCTCAAGATGTATTCCTACGTAACGCTGTGTCACTACGAAGCAGCGATCATTCACTATAATGCGCGAAACTATAAGCAATCGATTGAAGAAGGTTACACCGTTTTAACTTTTCAGGATAAGATCAAAACCGACGAACTCGACTATGATCAGTCCTTTCAGCGCATGAGTATTCTAAACACGATCGCACTGGCCAATAACCAACTGCGCCAATACGATATGGCGATTATTAATTACGATAAGGCAGAGGTCATTGCAAAAAAAATAAAAAACGATTTCTGGGTGGGGCTTATCAACGGAAATAAGGCTATCGTTTTTAAAAATCTTGGTCGTGTCGACGAAGCAGAGTCCAGCTTGATGGCCGATTATGAAACCAGTAAAAAATATAAAGTGTGGGGTAGCGCTGGTATGTCGGCGTTATCACTAAGTGATATTTACCTATCGCGGAAAGAGTACGCCAAAGCAAAGTCTTTTCTAGATTCTGCATTGTTCTATTTCGTACAAGACCCCGACAAAGTTTCCAGCAAGCGCGGACTATCGTCCTATTTAAATAGCTATGCGCGACTAAAAGCGGCGATGAAAGATTATCCGGAAGCGTTTAATGCCATGCAAAAACATGTTCAACTTCGCGACTCACTATCGTTCGAACAGGAAGCGCTGAACATGGCCAAGATAAAAGCAACGTACGATCTTGACCGCAAGCAAACTGAAATTGAACTCTTGACTAAAAACAATGAAATTCAACAAGAGCGTATACGCGGACAAAAAACGCTATTCATCGCTACGCTAGTGGTGTTGATTTTAGTTGTGCTGTTGTCTCTTAACCTGATTTACATTTTCCGTAGACAGAAACAAGTGGCCAAACTTTTACGTCAACAACGCGACGAGATTGAAGCCAAGAATGCTGAACTTGAAGCACAGGGCACAAAACTTCAGGAGAACAATCAGTATATTCAATCGCTGAATGCTAAACTAGAACAGAAAGTAGCTGCCCGTACAAGAGAGCTTGAAGAAACCAACCACGAACTCGATACCTTCCTATATCATTCCTCACACGACATCCGGCGTCCAATCACGACCTTGCTTGGACTTGACCTGGTTGCACGGCAAGTTTCAAACGACAAGGACGTCATCACGCTTTTTGAAAAAGTAGGTGAAACTGCGCGAAGCATGGACAATATGCTTTTCAAAATGCAGATGATGTATGAATTGAATCAGCCCGATCACCCTGTCGATCCAATCGACATTCACCGTGTGATCCGAGGCGTACTTCAGCATTATCGGCCGGAGTTTGCAAGACTTGGAATGACCAATCACTTGTCGCTTCATGAAAGTCTTTTCTTAACATCAAACCCTGCCCTACTGAACATCATCTTTAGAAACCTTATTGAGAATGCAATCCTCTTCAGAAAAACTCATCCTGGAGCAGAACCATTTGTTGACATTGTGTTTAAACCCATCGGCACACAACTGGAGATATCAATAACCGACAACGGCATAGGCATCGAAGACAAATATCATGATCAGGTTTTTGATCTGTACTTCCGTGGATCCCCGGCGTCGAAAGGAAATGGATTAGGACTCTATCTGGTAAAAAAATCCGTGCAGATATTAGGTGGTAGTGTCAAACTGATTAGTGATTACGGTGTAGGCAGTACTTTCACAGTACTGCTACCCGGAATCAAAACAGATTAGTTTTTAAGCGACGTTGTCGGAAAGTTTAGCAACGATAATTTCGCGTGCTTCGCGATGATTACAATACGAACATTTGAAATGCTGAAGCAAAAGGCCTGTAGATGAAGCGGTCGGAGACTGCTCGACTTCTTCGCGTGAAATTTTCATGGTGTAATAGCCACATTCCGAGCACTCTTCAGCATGCTGGTAAGCCTGATACTTTTCAATTTTCTTATAACCAGTCTTCTCGTCAATCCAAACATCATAGTCGATTGAGTGAACCTCCTCGTCTTTAATTTGGCTGGGTTCTAAATGATGATCCTCTTCCGATTCGGTAAGCTTACGCATCAAATTCCCTTGTGGCGAAACACGTGGCGTATTCCTCAATTTTGACAATCGTTTTTCAAGCTTGCCGGGGTAGTATATTTTCACCAAACTGAAAAATATAAAGTATGCAATCACGCTGAGACTCACAGCAATAAAAAGTCGCACGTAGAACCAGCGTTCGCCGTCTTCCACGATCATACTTGAATAAACGGTGTTGAGGAAGCAGGCTCCTGCTAAAATCAGCGCAACGATGGCATACCAGAAGTAACGGACTTCGTGCAAGTTCACGTAGTCATATTTCTCTTTGTAATCCTTAATTTGAAAGACTTTAAATTCATGATAGAGAAGAATCAACACAGCAAGCGCCACACAAATTCCAGCGCCTATGTACATGTATTGATCCCATGAACTAAGAAAAAATGAATTAGTTTCCATAGCGGGTGGGTTTTAGGCTAATTAAAGATAAACAATTCCCAACACTATAAGTGCAAGCGTAAATTCTCTTTTCCGCAGATGTATTGTAATATTGGGCTTTCAATTCAAACCTATTCGAACAGACAACTTATGGCTAACAACTTATTAAAAGGAAAACGCGGTATCATTTTCGGCGCTTTGGACGAGAATTCCATTGCTTGGAAGACAGCCCTAAAGGTAAAAGAAGAAGGTGGGAGCTTTACCCTCACCAATGCACCTATTGCTATGCGGATGGGTAAAATCAATGAATTGGCGAAAGCATGTAACGCAGAGGTTATCCCTGCAGATGCTACCTCTGAGCAAGATCTGACGAACCTTTTCACAAAATCAACTGAGGTTCTAGGCGGGAAACTTGACTTCGTTCTGCACTCGATTGGCATGAGCCCTAACGTTAGAAAAGATCGTACCTATGGCGATTTGAACTACGAATGGTTTCTTAAAACACTCGATATTTCAGGTATCAGCTTCCATAAAGTACTTCAGACTGCCGAGAAAACTGACGCCATGAATGAATGGGGATCAATCCTTGCCCTTACCTACATTGCCGCTCAGCGTACATTCCCAGATTATTCCGACATGGCGCAAGCGAAAGCTGTTCTCGAATCCATCGCGCGCAGCTATGGTTATCGCTTCGCGAAACTTAAGAAAGTTAGGGTTAATACAATTTCACAATCGCCGACCAAAACAACTGCTGGTGCGGGCATCTCTGGCTTCGATGTATTCTTTGACTACGCTCAAATGATGTCGCCATTGGGAAATGCGTCTGGTGAAGATTGCGCGAATTACATCACCATGATGTTCTCTGACTTTACAAGAATGGTAACCATGCAGAACTTGATGCACGATGGCGGTTTCTCATCGACTGGTATCACGCAAGATCTGATCGACAGACTTTCAAAGTAATATCTTTTACATCCCTTTAATTACGACTGGCCATAACACGCCAGTCGTTATTTTTTATGATTGCATTTCCGCCTTGTAAAATCAATCTAGGTCTTCATGTCGTTTCGAAAAGATCCGATGGGTTTCACGATTTGGAAACGTGTTTCTTACCCGTACCGTGGACCGATATTTTAGAAATTATTCCTGCCACGCAAACGTCCTTCACGCGTACCGGAACGACCATACCGGGAAACGACGCTGACAATTTATGTCTGCGCGCCTATCAACTCCTGGCCACGTCGCACAATATTCCACCCGTCAGTATTCATCTTCATAAAGTGATTCCAACGGGAGCTGGTCTCGGTGGTGGATCTTCCGATGCAGCACACACACTTCGCCTCTTGAACACGATTTTCAACCTTAACCTTTCGACGGAGGATTTGATGAATCATGCCGCCACACTGGGCAGTGACTGCGCTTTCTTCGTACAAGACAACCCGATGATAGGGCGAGGACGAGGAGAAGTACTAACACCAGTTGAAGTAAATCTCAAAGGAAAATATCTTGTGCTGGTAAAGCCAGACATTCATGTGAGCACCGCAGCCGCCTATTCGAATATTAAACCTGCGACGCCACAGCATGAACTTGAAAAGATATTGAATATGCCGATAGGACATTGGAAAGAATTGCTTTGCAACGACTTTGAACGTACAGTGTTTGCTCAATATCCGGCCATAGGTTCCATTAAAGCCCAACTTTATGAATTCGGCGCACACTATGCGAGTATGAGTGGCTCTGGTGCAACTGTGTTCGGGATTTTTGACAGCCCGATAGACGTCAGTCAATTTTCTCAGCACACGGTCTGGACCGGATTATGCTAACCGTTCAGCCAAAATTTTGCTGAAAAGCCAAGTCATTTTACTATTTTCAAAACACTTAATAATTGTTGATCATATGAACTATTGGTTGGTGAAGTCTGAGCCGAGTACCTATTCTTGGGATGACCTTGTTCGAGACAAAAAAACAACATGGGATGGCGTGAGAAACTTCCAAGCACGAAATAATTTGAAGTCCATGAAAAAAGGAGACCTCGTTCTTTTTTATCACAGCATGGATGACAAAGCCGTGGTTGCTACCGCCACCATTTCAAAAGAGCATTTTCCCGATCCAAAGGATAAAGATTGGGCGGCAGTAGAAATTGCTGCTGGCAAAAAATTAAAAAAACCTGTTACACTCGCACAAATAAAAGCCGACAAGCGTTTAGTTGATATGGTGTTGGTTAAGTCGTCTCGATTGTCTGTACAACCCGTAAAAGAAGCCGAGTATTCAATCGTATTATCCTTAAGCGAAGAAAAATGAATTTGCGTTACCTTGTGCGAAGAACAGATACGAGCATTTCGTGTGTCTGTCTGCTGATCTGTAGTTTATTAACGTTCGGTCTAAGCGCACAGGTATCTCAGCCTCATCGCTATGAGCGACTCCACAAAAATTCCGACGATAATTTTCATGTCATCTCACTGAAAGAAGATGGCATTGCACTATTTCGTGAACGTGACAAGTATAAAAACAACAATAAACTATACGAGCTCATTCTTCTCGACACGACCTTACAAGAGAAAAAGTCTGTCGAGCTAGAAGTAAAAGAGCGATATAGACTCGTTGGCTATGAAGTGACGTCCACTCAACTTTATTTTCTATTCCGTTATGGAGAATCGACAAAGGGGGAGTTTGAATGCGTGGAAGTGACGCTATCGAATGGTAACGTTGCAAAATTCAACATCAAACCTGATTTTGAATTTAGACTTTCACATTTCAGTCAGGTGGACCGAAGTTTAATCTTGGGTGGATATATAAACAACGAACCTGCCATACTGTTGTTCGATGTAAGTTCAGCACTCTTAAAAGTTGTCCCTGGTTTTTTCCAAAAGGATACCGAGCTTGTTGATCTGCGCGTAAATCAAAACAGTACATTCAACACGGTTACTATTGATCGAGGAACACGGGGTGATCGGAAGCTGACTTTTAAAACATTCGACAGCAATGGCAAAATATTAATTGAAGATGTTGTGCCTATTGACGAAAATATTTCCGTTCAAAACGGACTTACCAGTACATTAGAAAACGAAGACCTGTTGGTTTTCGGAAATTGGGGAGAAAAAAATTCTAAACAATCGAAAGGATTTTACTCGCTAAAAATTGATCCGTTCAACGATCAGAAAATTAAGTATGTAGACTTTGGCCAATTCCAACATTTTTTAGAATACCTAAATCCTAAACGTGTTGCTCGTCTGAAAGAAATCTCAAAAGAAGATAAATCAGATGGTAAAATCCCATCGTTTTCTGCTTATGTAATGCCGTACCGCCTTGTGGAAAAGCCAGAAGGATACCTACTATTAGCTGAAGTATACACGCCCAATAGCAATATTAATCCATACTATACGGGGCCGTACTACTATAGCCCATATTACTATGGTCCGGCCATGGGTTACGGACCATACTTTCGGTCACGTCCGTATGCACCAGGTCCAAATGATAATCGCACCAATACAAGTATTCGCACAAATCAATCCGCTGTTATTTCATTCAATAACAGTGGAGAAGTACGATGGGATCAGAGTTACAAGCTTGAAGACATCGATCTACCCAGCACAGAACAAGCTTCTGATTTTTTAGTCACTAAAAATTCGGTGTTCTTAGTTTACAAGAAAGAATTCGATATCAAGGTAAAAGCAATCGACTTGCCCGACGATAACACAGAAGAAATCACGGAAAAAATAAAGCCTTCCGAAAATGGCGATGAGATTCGTGACGAAGAAGAAAACGAGGGAGGTGTACGATTCTGGTACGGCAACAACCTTTATGTTTGGGGACTTCAAACCATCCGGAATTTGAGTAAAGAAGATCGCGTCCGCGATGTATTTTACATCAATAAAGTGACCGTGAAATAATGTCGCTGGCAACGCGACTATCAATTCATTATATTCGGTAGACGCACTTCATGTGCGCTAATAACATGCGTTGCATATTCTTTTGCTTTGCACTCATTACAAGTTTGTCACTCAGCGGACAAGTTAAACAATCGGCGCGTCTAGAGCTTCCGTTGTATCAGGGTGAGTCCAAATTTGAAATTGTTCCATCTAGCAATCGTGGGTTATACCTATATCGTTGGATTTCGACCGATCAAGCCGATGCATTAGAGCTCATCAAACTTGACACTGCGTTCAGCGTGATTTGGAGAGGCTTTCTTCCGCTCGACCAACATCTCAAATTTTTGAGTCTGAAAGTTGCAAGGGATAATTTTTACGTTCTGTTCCGTAGAGAAAATCAGGGGCGAAATAATTTTTCATTGTATGCTATTGAAGGAAGAACAGGAAACTTCATTCGGCATGATATTAAAAACTACATCACTTTCACGCCTTTGGAATTTCAAGTTACCGATTCGGCAGCGCTCATGGCTGGCTATTTCAACCGCGTTCCCGTGGTGACACATTTCGATTTCAGGAGTAACAGATCAAAAATTCTTCCCGGACTACTCAACGAGATCGGGGAACTCACGCAAGTAAAAACAAATGATGATGGTAGTTTTAATGTACTCATTGCAGCAAGGAATTACGCCGGCCAGAAAACGATATGGATAAAAACATATGACCCCAGCGGAAAACTCTTGAGCAACATACCACTGGAATCGGAAGACAATAAGACTTTGATTTTTGCGCGATCGCTAAAGATGGAAAATAATGTACAGATTGTTGCCGGTGTGTTCGGAGCGCAACGGTCGGACTATTCGCGCGGTTTCTTTATGGCAAGCATCGATCCTTCATCAGGGATGCAGCAGATTCGTTATTACAACTTTCATGAGCTTCAAAATTTTTTCAAGTACATGAAAGCCAAGCGAGAAATCCGGGTTAAGAAAAGAATAGAGCGAAGAAAAATTAAGGGCAAGAGGATTAAGTTCAATTATCGTTTTTTAGTACACGAGTTGGTACCGCATAACGGACAGTTCATTCTTCTGGGGGAAGCTTTTTATCCACACTACATCACGGCTGATCGGTCTGGCTTCGGATTTTTTTCACCCTATGCGTACAGCGGTGCTCAACAGCTTCGAGACGGGCGCATCTTCGACGGCTACTACTATACCCATGCCGTGGTAATGGGGTTCGATGTAAATGGTGACATCATTTGGGACAACAGTTTTGAAATCAACGACGTGAAGACCTATACCCTTGAGCAATTTGTGCGACTTGAAATTCAAGACGATAAAATTGTATTGCTCTACCTTTACGAAAACGAACTTCGAACAAAAATTATCGAAGGGAACAACGTGGTTGAAGGAAAAACGATTGAGCCGCTTACAACGTCGTCAGAAATGGATGAAATTCTGAAAGAAGATCATGAAAAAGGCGATCTGAATTACTGGTATCAATCATTTTTTTATGCTGCCGGTATCCAAGAAATAAACAACCCGAAGCTGGGCCGTCGACGCGTTTTTTATGTAAACAAGATCAGCTACGATTTTTAGTGTTTTTGGGCGTTCCTGCACCACACAATTTTTACCGAGTATCCAAAAACTAACCGCGATATGTCTATATTTGCACGTCTGTATGCAAAAAAAGCTCATTCTCGATAGCGACCTTCTCGACATCACTATCAGCCGTCTTTGCCAGCAATTGATTGAGCGTCACGGCAATTTCTCTGAAACAGTTATCATTGGTATGCAGCCCCGTGGAATACACCTGGCTGAAATCATCCATGCGCGATTGCAGAAAGACACCAAAAAAGAAATTCCGCTAGGCTACCTGGATGCTACCTTCTATCGCGATGACTTCCGTCGTCGGGAAATTCCTGCAAAAGCAAATGAAACACGCATTGACTTTATCATCGAAGGAAAGCGCGTAGTGCTGGTTGACGATGTACTCTTTACGGGTCGTACAATCCGGGCCGCCATGGATGCTATGATCGCATTTGGTCGCCCGGCAAAAGTCGAACTGCTCGTGCTGATCGATCGAAAATATACACGTGAGCTACCGGTCGCCGCCGACTATGTTGGAAAAGCTGTCAATACGTTAACATCACAGCGCGTGCTGGTGGAACTCGAAGCACAAGGCCATAAACAAAACAAAATCTGGTTGGTAAATAAGGATTAATCCTATGTCGAAACTCAGTCAAAAACACCTTTTAGGTATCAAGGACATCTCTCGCGAAGACATAGAATTAATTTTCGAAACCGCCGATAATTTTAAAGAAGTAATCAATCGCCCGATCAAAAAAGTGCCATCTCTACGAGATGTTACGATCGCGAATGTGTTCTTCGAAAATTCGACACGTACACGTCTCTCCTTCGAACTTGCGCAAAAAAGATTATCTGCTGATGTCATTAATTTTTCTGCATCAAACAGTTCTGTAAAGAAAGGCGAAACCCTACTCGATACGGTCAACAACATCTTGGCGATGAAAGTCGACATGATTGTGATGCGACATGCCAGCCCAGGCGCACCGCATTACCTTGCCAAACACATTAATGCCAATATTGTAAACGCGGGTGACGGCACACATGAACACCCAACACAAGCGCTCTTAGATGCCTTTTCTATTCGTGAAAAACTCGGAAGCCTCGTTGGTAAGAAGATCGCTATCATCGGCGACATCTTACATTCTCGTGTAGCGCTATCCAACATTTTTGCACTGCAAAAGCTTGGCGCGAAGGTGATGGTTTGCGGACCTCCTACGTTGTTGCCAAAGTTTATCAAGCACCTTGGCGTAGAAGTAGAACTCGACGTACAAAAGGCTTTACAATGGTGCGATGTTGCTAACGTGCTACGCATTCAACTTGAACGCCAACAAATCAAGTACTTCCCATCGCTGCGAGAATACTCACTCTACTACGGCATCACAAAAAAGACGCTTGATAATCTCAAGAAGCAAATCGTCATCATGCACCCCGGACCAATCAATAGAGGTGTCGAGCTTAGCAGTGATGCAGCAGACTCTGAACATTCCATTATTCTCGATCAGGTAGAAAATGGTGTAGCCGTGAGAATGGCAGTACTTTATCTTCTGGCTGGAAGAACGTCGTAATATTTGATCATCGGCTTCAGGCTGCAAGCTACTAGCCTTTATGCATTCTCTGCGGTCTTCCGGACTTCTTTGAGAACCTCTAGCATTTCTTTGCGAAACTTTGTGGAACATTTGCATTGCCGTAAAAGCTCCGGTTCGCTCGTCAATACACGACCCAGAGTATAGCAGACTATACTGACACCGTAACCAGACCGAAGCTACACCGTATCCAGAGTCAGGTTCGGATCGAGCGCCTGAAAAAATGTCAGGTCTAAATAATTGCCTTTTTTTGAAAAAACCGCCCGACAAAAGATGACGAACTGATGATTGATACGCTGATAACCCGACAACCAATTTTCTTAATTTTACATCGAGATCCAAGATTATGATTTACAATTCAATTATTGAAACAATCGGCAATACCCCAATGGTGAAGCTGAACACCGTTAGCAAAGGCATTAAAGGGACGATTCTTGCAAAGGTAGAATACTTCAACCCTGGCAACAGTACTAAAGACCGCATGGCGCTGAAAATGGTTGAAGATGCTGAGAAGGCTGGTATTCTTAAACCCGGTGGAACAATCATTGAAGGTACTTCCGGCAATACTGGAATGGGACTTGCACTCGCTGCTATCGCCAAAGGATATCGCTGCATTTTTACAATGGCCGACAAACAATCGCAGGAAAAAATCAATATCCTCAAAGCTGTCGGCGCAGAAGTTATTGTTTGTCCTACCAACGTGGCGCCGGATGATCCCCGCTCCTATTACTCTGTCGCCCGGAAATTGAATAAAGAAATTCCAAACTCGATTTATCCGAATCAATACGATAATCCGAGCAACGCTACAGCGCATTACTTAACAACCGGCCCCGAGATTTGGAAACAAACCGACGGTAAGATTACACACTATGTTGCCACGGTTGGTACGGGCGGATCAATGTGTGGTACTGCGCGGTATTTGAAGGAACAAAATCCATCGATCGTTGCTGTGGGTATCGACACCTATGGATCTGTTTTCAAAAAATACAAAGAGACCGGCATCTTCGACGAGAATGAAATCTATCCTTATTTAACTGAGGGATTTGGTGAAGACATCTTACCAAAAAATGTAGACTTCAACGTGATCGATCAGTTCATTAAGGTGACTGATAAGGATGGTGCAATTGCAGCTAGACGTCTTTCAAAAGAAGAAGGATTATTCGTGGGATGGTCTAGTGGATCTGCTTTGCATGGCGCGCTTGAATATGCAAAAGAGAATCTTAAAGAAGACGACGTCATGGTGATTTTGCTACCCGACCACGGCACGCGTTATCTCGCCAAAGTATATAACGATCAGTGGATGAAAGACCATGGCTTTTTAGAGGCGCGTTCATTCGGGTCGGCACGCGACATTATTGCAAAACGAAATGGTAAGAATAGCTTGTTCACGGTTTCGAAAAATTCGAAAGTAATGGAAGCAATATCGGTGATGAACCGCGAAGGCGTAGATCAGATTCCCGTCACGGAAAATGGTCAGTTCATCGGCAGCGTATCTGCTTCTGGATTGTTGGATAAAATCATTCAAGACCCACAGTTGCAGTCGAAGCTCGTGGGCGAGGTGATGGACAAACCCATGTTGTTCATTGCACCCGATAGCACGCTGGACGTTCTTTCCTCACTATTGAATAGAGACAACAAGGCCGTTTTAATTCGCGATGATCAGGAGCAGGTGCATATTATCACGCAGCACGACGTGTTGCAGGCTATTGCCGGCTAAGAAATCAGAGAATACGTTTCTCAAAAGGAGAACTTTTTATCATAAAACCCTCAAATTTTAACGATTTGAGGGTTTCTTGTTTTTGGCGCGAGATTGGCCTTACACTCGTCAAATAAGAAGGAGGATTTATGATACTGAAGTTTTTCTTTAAACAGATGTCCCTGCAACGACAAGCTAATTTTTTAAAGAAGCGTGGAATTATGCTCGGAACAAGGCTGAAAGACGGACGTAGAATTTACATCTACATGTTGCGTGACCTCTTTATTGAGGTGCTCTTTAAGAATGATAATGTGAACGAACATGCCGAAAGGCTCAACATGCTGGAAGGCCTCCACAACTTGAACGAATATCTAGAGAGAGAATTTAAAGCGAGTTTTTAAGCCCAGTCACGCCAAGCCAGTCTGCAATCGTGGACTGGCTTTTTACTGTTCTTTATTTTCCGAGGACTTTCAACATGGTATCGCCGATCTCTGCAGGAGATTCTACGACATGGATACCACACTCACGCATAATAGCCATTTTAGCAGCGGCCGTATCTTCTGCGCCACCGATGATCGCACCGGCGTGTCCCATTCTTCTACCTGGAGGTGCAGTCTGCCCTGCAATGAAACCAACGACAGGTTTTTTATTTCCAGTTTCTTTGATCCAACGTGCAGCAACGGGCTCATAATTTCCACCGATCTCGCCGATCATGACAATCGCATCCGTTTCAGGATCATTCATCAATAACTCAACGGCATTCTTTGTAGGCGTTCCAATGATTGGATCACCACCGATACCGATCGCTGTAGAAACGCCAAGGCCAGCCTTCACGATTTGGTCAGCGGCTTCATAAGTAAGCGTTCCTGATTTTGAAACGATACCGATTCTACCCTTTTTGAATACGAAACCAGGCATGATCCCTACCTTCGCTTCACCCGGCGTGATGACACCTGGGCAGTTCGGTCCGATTAAAGTCACGCCTTTGTTTTGGATATATTTCTTGGCAACCATCATATCCTTTACAGGAATACCTTCGGTGATGGCGATAATTACCTTGATACCCGCATCAGCAGATTCCATGATCGAATCAGCCGCAAATGCTGGGGGCACAAAAATGATTGACACATCGGCACCAGTCTTTTGTACAGCTTCGCTAACGGTGTTGAATACTGGGCGTCCCAAATGTTCCGAGCCACCTTTGCCAGGCGTTACTCCACCAACTACGTTCGTTCCATACTCGATCATTTGACCTGCGTGGAATGTACCTTCCGTACCGGTAAAACCTTGTACGATTACTCTTGAATTTTTATTGACGAGAACGCTCATGGAAATAAATTTTGTGAGCACAAAAATAGGAGAATATGGCTCTTGGCCAAACCGTCTGAAAACAAAGAAAGCTGCTTTACCAGCAGCTTTCTCATTAAATATCTACGTAGACATTAGTTTTCTTTAGGAACTGTCTTAAACCCTGTGCGCTTCAAATAATCTTCATAGTCGCCCTTGAAGCTCGGTTCGAGTTCAACTGCTTTGATAAAGGCTGTGGTCGCGTCAATGAGCAAACCATTCTCTTCAAAGAATGCGGCTTCAAAATACTTATCAAGTGCGGTTGCGGCGCCGAGTTCTCCTGATACCTGATTAAACTCCGACTTAATGCGTTGTTTATCAGCAGAAGATAAACGCTTCAATGTATAGATCTCCGATTTTGCATTGCGGTTTGCCTTTTGATAAACGATCACCGAAATATTGTCTTCATCTTTTAAAGTAGATTCAGAAAGATCGATAGTCACCTTTGATTCTTTTGTTTCAATTTTCGCCAACTCGTCGCCAAAAACAGACGACAACTCTACCACGAAAGGGCCGGCAACTTTTTTAGCGTCCCATGCAATGGTAACTTCATTACCAAATACTACTGGATTTTTATCAGGCACCGGAAGGAACACAGGAAAATCTACACCACGGTGTACAGCTCCCGTTGCGGCTAGGCGCTTTTGTTTTGATTCGTTAGAACTTAAAATAAAGTCGGTGTACTTATTTAGAACGCTCGAGCTGCCAGAAACTTTAGCGGCAAGATTTTCTACTTTATACTTACCAGCTTCCTTTATTTCAAGCGGCTTACCATTCGCGTGAACCAAGCCAACGTAGGAGTTTGCCGTCACGTTTAATTCATCTTCTGGCTTGAGGGTTGCCCCGACTTTTACCGCCTGAACTTTTGCACCTGATTTTATTTCACTTTTCCCTTTGTTCACCAATACCTTGAAAGCAAAATCTTGCGCAACAACAGTAGACACAGTCGTTGCCAGGAGTGATGCGAAGAATGCCAACTTAATCGTTTTCATACTGAGCGTAATTTGAATGATACCTGTAAAATTAGGTTTAAAAATGTTTTCATTAAAACGGAAAAAGCCGCTTTATGGCGGCTCTTATTTCAACTTTCGTTCCAAAATTTTTAACGCTTCATGCCATGTCTGATCAAAAAGTCGTCGTAAGCTTCTTTATATTCCTGAACCTCAGGCGCGAGGCGGATCGCTTCTTCATAAGCTGCTACCGCATCGATGAAAAGAAAATTCGTTTCATAGAAACCTGCTAAGATGAATTTATTCAATGCGGTTTGCTCTGCAACTTCCCCCATGATTTCGCCAAGTGAAACTTTAATCTTGTCTTGATCTGCCGGTGATAGCTTTTTAATCAACTTCTCTGCAGACTTCTTTGAAGGATCGGCCTTCGATGAAACTTGCACGAGCACAGCGTTTTCTTTTACAAATTTTGGATCAGTTAAGTCCAGTCTCAAAACGGACTCAGGTGTTTCAACTCTTGCTAGCTCCTCCCCAAACATGTTGTTCAACACAACCACATAAGGGCCAGGAACGACTGAACCTTCCCAAGAGATGATCGCTGCTGAATTATAGATTCCTGAATGTTGATTCTCCGGAAGCATGATTTGAATAGCGGGAGCAGCTCCTGTTCCATCTGTACCACGGTGAATGGCTCCTGTTGCACTCAACCTATTTTTCTTTGCCTCAGCAGAGTTGCTACTCAGGATAAAGTCTGTGTATTTATTAATAACGCTAGAGCCCGTTCCAATTTTCTTCTCCAGGTCCGACACGGTGTAACTTCCAGCTTGTTTCAATTCAATTGGCTTACCTGTAACGTGTACCAGACCCACATATGAGTTCTCGCTTACTTTCAACTCATCGTTCTTATTGATGGTCGTTCCCGTTTTAATGGGCTGCCAAGCATCGCCCGTCTTAACTTCGCTACCACCTTTGTTGGCCAAAACTTTGAAGGCATACTTCTGGTCTTGCGCGAAAAGGCCTAGGGTAACAAATAATAATGCTGATAGGAGCGTTAATTTATTGATTTTCATGATTTTGAAATTCTACAGGAGTGTGCCAAAGTTACGGACTATAATCTAAGAGTTTAATACTTCTTTTTTCTTTTTGGTAAACAGTCGAGAATTCTTAATTCTCTTCAAAATTTCCCTGATGAAGCCGTTGTAAAGCTCAAAACAGGTTCCCACCAAAGCCAGCGCAGCCAGCGTTAACGTGAGATTTAGCTTAAAGTTGAACCACTTCAAAAAATACAGCATTAAGACTGTACAAATTAAGATTTGAACCAACTGCAAAATAATACTTAGCCCATCAAACCAGAGCGGGATCTTTCGCGTGATCATGATAAACAGTGCAACGTTCAGGAGGCAAACCAGAAAGGCAATAACATATTCTTGCCACGGACTAAGCTCATTGATGTAATCTTCTCCTAAAATCATTGATATGATATTAGCATGCACCACTACGCCGTACATATCTGGCCTGGTCTTACCCGCATAGTCTTTATTAAGTGGGGTAATGAATTTATCATCCCATGAGGTATCTTCCATGGTTTGGCCCATAAATCCAAATAGAACAATTCTGTCCTTGATGAGCTCGGTTAAGAACGTAGAGGAATCCATCGCTTGATCCCAATCAAGATAAGCATATCGATTAGCGAATTGCGGATCCGAAGCATGGAATACATCTGGCACGTTACCACGATAATTAATCACCTCAGAAGATTTATTTCGTTCTAGGAATCGCTTAGTTTTTGCGGAATCGTAGAGCATGGCAATTTTAACGGAGAATGCTAACTCACGGGTACCGTCCACCATCATTATGGAGGGATTGAATCGCCTGCATATTTTCAGATCTTCTTGATCGTTTGCGTCGGTATCTAAATTTGCAAAACCTTCAAACACATTTCCTCGGATCATTTCGTCGGTGTGTTCAAGCGAATCATAAAGATCAATGTCACCCGCCGCTTCCAATAACGAATCGGACTGAAGTAGCTTTGTCACCATGACGACGTTCCCGGCGTTCGATATTGCAAATCCTAGTGACATATTTGCTAGCGTATCATACGCCATTGGGCAGCATAAGGAATCAATAGCTCCCCCTGCGCAGCCCGCGCAATCAAAAAAACTGTCAATACCAATTACCCTAGGTTTAAGCGACGCGATATAGGCTAATTGCTGAGCAAATTCCCCGCGCGTGAGTGTACTCATATTAATGATCGTGATATCATTGTCTACGGGGGGTTGCTCCAACCTGAGTTTCGAAAATGCAATATCTGTGATCTCCATGTCACCCAGTGCTTTTCCGATTGGATCGAAGACGTTAAACACATTAAACTGTGCCACCTGCTTTAGAGACCACAAGACACCGAACACAAAAAGGGTTGCGATCAATGAATCGATCCAAAATTTCTTCATACCAAGAGATGTAATTCAGTAAATTTAGAAATTTAACCGACTTAATCACACTCCATAATCATGCAAGGATCCAGATTCAGGAAAAGTACCGACGCGTATCGACAGGGAATTCTGGAAGGCGATCGCATCATCCTTAGTCAGGCGATAACGCTGATGGAGAGTGCACATGAAGAAGATCAACGCGCCGCGCGCGAATTGCTTGAAAGCCTCATCAAACATACCGGACAATCACTTCGCATTGGCATTACCGGACCTCCCGGTGTCGGAAAAAGTACATTCATTGAAGCATTCGGCAAACACCTCACGGAACAGAGAATTCCGATTGCCGTGCTCACGATCGATCCCAGTAGCAATCGTTCACAAGGAAGTATATTGGGCGATAAAACGCGCATGCACGATCTTTCCAAAGATCCACTCGCATACATCAGACCTTCGGCATCCGGAAATGTTTTGGGAGGTGTTGCGCAGAAGACGCGCGAATCAATGTTACTCTGCGAAGCTGCTGGATATAAAATAATTTTAATTGAGACTGTCGGTGTTGGTCAATCGGAGACTGCCATTAAAGATATGATCGACTTCTTCCTGTTACTCGCGCTACCGGGTGCAGGCGATGAATTGCAAGGTATCAAGAAAGGAATTATGGAAGCCGCCGACGCCATTGTCGTCACAAAGGCCGATGGTGATAATGTCGCGCGCGCAACGCTAGCCCTATCCGAATTTAAGCATGCTCTACATCTTCTCTCGTCGAGCGACACATCATGGACGCCCCGCGCATTGGCAGCGTCTTCGGTATCTGGGAAAGGTCTTGATGAGATTTGGCTGATGATCCAAGAATTCGAACGCGGATCGAAATTATCTGGCCGATTCGAAGAAACCAGAAAGCGACAACGGGTCCAATGGATGAATGAATATTTTCAACAACTGCTTGCTCAGGATATTGAACAAGCAAACCTTGTCGAGCAAAAATTAAATCATGAACGTGCTGTGATGGAAAACCGCGTCACACCTTTTTCCGCAGCGAAAGCGATCCTTCAACACTATCACGAAGAAATTCGCAAGCGTAAGTCCTGAAACCAAAACGCGGATTCTTTCTTTTCACTTTCACCATCGGGCAATGTAACGGCGTAGGTATACGTTTTCTTGACTACCTGTTTTCTCTCTATCGCGATATCGGATTTAAATATTGGTCCTCCCACCACGAACGTATGAAATTCTCCACACTCACCACAGGGATCTATCGTTGGCGAAAGCGTCTCAAGAAATTCGTCGTCTAGAAAACGTCCTAAATCCTCTTCCGCAAATAGTGAGGCATCGGCGGCACACAACACTGTCTTAAATCCTGCACCGATGAAATCACTCAACAGCATTCGTGAGTCTATTCCCCATAGCGGAAAGATGGGTTCGAGTTTCGATTCAGCTAACAGTGACTCACGAAAAGCACGGAGATCTTCCAGAAAAATATCACCATACATCACCGCTTCAATTCCATCGCTTGCACAGATTTTGTAAAACGACTTCATCAATGCTGTATAGGTGTCGTGATCTTGACTGGCGGTAAGGTATAATTTAACCAACGGTACCCCTAGCTGCGCCGCTTGCTGCTCGATCAACGTCTCATGGATACCGTGTAATCCGACGCGCCGGGTCTCTTTGTCGATCACCGTGTGAAGGTTAACGATCTCGAACTCACCCGAAGCCATTACCTTGAATAAGGCGAAGGCAGAATCTTTACCGCCGCTCCAACTTATCGTTATCTTTTTTCTTGAAACCATAGGGACAATGTCTGCAGCCACTTTTACAACAATACCCACGTTTCAGGTGAAAGGCCTCAGTGAAAACCATGAGGCCGTTCTCCCAATAAAAATCTTCTTCTTTTATATGACGTTTCTTGTCGTCTTGCACTATCTAAAAATAAACTGCCCTGGTGAAATTCCACTCACAAAAGATGTTTTAAATGTACCATCTGCTTTGTAGATAAAAACCTCACCTGGACTTGCATTATCATTTGCATCACCTACGTAGATATCGCCAGTTTTTGGATCAACATTCAGCGCGTAAGGTTTAGTGACATCACTTGCATTGATAAACGCTTCCGCTGGTGCGGACGTTGCACCGATCGCTATCTTGTAGATATTCTTTCCAACACGATAAAGGATTTCATCTTTCGCTGCGTTGGTCGCAAGGTCTCCGCTGGGTTGACCTTCTATCGTAATCTCCTCCTCGATTTCAAACGTCGTGGCATTCACTCTAAAAAGTTTGCCGCTTGTCGCTCCATAGGTACCAGTCGTAATGACCCATAGCTTGTTATTCTTATCGATCACCAAGCCCTCAGGGCCAGCACTCAATTCCAGTTCATGCTTAACAGAATTATCTGTCGGATCAATAACCAGAACAATGCTTGAATTTCCAAATTTGTTATTTGAAGCAAAAAGGTATTTGCCGTCATAAAGAAGATTTTCAGTTCCGTCGTACGTGTATATTGTATCCAACGGCGCCATGGTATTTGCATTTAAAACGAGTACCACGGAATTGTCTAGGCTCCATGTTTCACTATAAGGTCCCCACACGCTTACATAAGCCTTCTCACCAACGATCTGCACATATCTTGGCTTATCAAGAATAGGAGCAGAATATGCAGTGATCGATTTGAAATCTTTACTATTCGCAACTTCTATTTTATTATCACCATTCAAAACAAGGAATGCGCGATCATTGTAGAACGTGATCGACTGTAATACATCTCCAGCAAATCCTTCGTCGTTCTTAAAAATATTGAGTACTGATTCTCCCGTATTCGGATTATAAAAATCTACTGTACCCGTTCCGGCTTGAAACTTGCCTTCATTAACAATCAATACGCCGGATTCAAAATTTACTTCTTTCTCGTCGTCAGATTCGCAGCTTTGAAAAGCAACTGCACCAGCGATCAATGAGAGAAAAAGAATTGTCGAGCGAAACTTTTTAAAATTCATTCTGCTTTGTGATTTAATTTATAGTTGAGTTGAAAATTATAATGACGTCCGGGCAAAGCTCGTCGTTCATACAATGTATATTCTTGGTTGTGTACGTTAAGAACTGAGAACGTCACGCCAAGCACATGTCTTCCGAGGTCAAATGCGCCGCCAACCGAAATATTATGAACTGCGAATGGATCAAGTGCATACATTTCCGTATCCGCTGTATCGGTAGCGCGTCTGCTGTTGTACTGAAGAGATTGTGTGAGGAAATATTTTTTGTATGTAAGCTGTACATTAAGCCCCGCAATATGTTTCGGTGTATACATAAGTTGTTTGCCGATCACGTAAGCATTGTCGAGCGGTGCTTTGGATGTTATTGATTTAACAAATTGATAGTTTCCCATCACACTGATTTTTGACGAGCCCATTTTTTGACTCCATGCTATTCTCGACTCGAGCCCTTTAATCTCAACCTGCATAACGTTTTCCGGATACCACTCTTCACGACCGCCTTGCACCTGTCGCGGCCTCCATTTTACTAACTGGTCTACGACTTGTGCAAAAGCTGTTTGTTGAAATGAGAGAAAATTCCGCTGCCACTTAAAACCAAACTCCGCAGCGTTACTCTTTTCAGGAAGCAGATTCACGTTGCCGACGCGTGGCCAGTAACGATCGTTCAAAGTTGGAATACGATAATTACGTGAAGCGTTTGCCAATAGTGAAAGTTGCATCCTTGTTTTGTCGATCACCCTATAAGACGCACCGACATAGGGAAGAAATGGCGCATCGAATCCTTTCACAGCGGGTTGCCTCAAGTTGATTGAAATTGAAAGACGATCACTAAAATCTTTGAGGAAAGAAGCGTAAACATCATATCTGTCTTCCGTAATATTATCCTCGTAGGCATCTAGCTTTCCCACCACGCGTGTCAAGGAAGTGCCCACCTCCATAAAAACATCATAAGGTAATTCCCGCTGATATCGGATATCACCACTGAAACGCTCCACAACACCATGCTCGCCATTAAACACCAAATCGTCATGCACATATCCCAACGAAGCCTGTAGACTTCCATATCGACCATTGCTTTTATATTGCATGCTTAGGCGATGGTTTTCATCTTGTTGTTCATCACTCGCATTCACGCCAGTGGAGTTTTGCTGAATCTCACGATCACTTTTATGATACCAGTAATGCCATTCTATTTGCTTGGCATTATCGATTTGAAATCTGATGTCTTGTAGAAAGCCGCCTTGCTGATAAGCCGCATGTTGCTGACGTTCTCCATTGGAAAGCTTTCTAAAATCATTATCACACTGTTGATGATAGGCACGCGATATGAAACTCCATTTCTTCCGTTGCCATGCGCCTTGAATGGAACTAAAATATTTGCCGAAGCTCCCTGATTCTAAAGTCAAATCGAGCACAGGATCATCGTCGAATGTTGAGTTAAGGAGTACTGTTCCTCCGATCGCGCCACTTCCGAAACGTGCACTACCGCCACCGCTATGAACACTCACCTCGTCGGTAGCTGTGACAGGAAGGATAGAAAAATCTGCTTGCCCCAATGAAAAGCTATTGATGTTTAATCCATTCCAAAGCACGGCGGTATGTGCGGGCGAAGTACCACGGAGGTTGATTCCACTACTCATTCCATTGCCATAATTTCTGAAATAAATAGGGAAGTCTATCGAGAGAATTTCGCCAAGATGTTGAGATGCTCTATTCTGTTGAATTGTTGAATCGAGTGATTGATAGGAAGAGCCTACTAAAAATCTATCTTCAGGAATACCATAGACGGTGACCTGCGACAATACAATAGAATCACGCTGTTGCGCACAACACAACGCGCTGTTGATAATGAACAATGCAAATAAAATACCTAACCGCATACAATAGTATCAGTCAAGATGTAAAACCAGATGGTAATAAGTAACTACGTCGCTTAGTACACTTCTGACCTTTCACCCGAAAGTCAAAACATTTTGGAATTACATCGGCAGGTCTCCTGGCTTTTCACGTCGCTAACGCCTTCCCATCCCGAACAATCGGCACAGTGGCAATGATGGTTAGCAACAAGATGTGAACTTACAGTTGCGGGGACAGCTCCGGCATTTCACCGGTATTCCCATTTAATCTCAACGCCCTTGTATCGGGCTTGAGAACCGCGAATCCGGTGCAAACTTAACGAGCATTTTTATAAAACTGCAATGTCTTCCAGATTAATTCGCACAAACCTTCTATTATTGCGTGCTATGAAAAATGTTTTTTACATCGTAATCATTTCGCTCGGGCTATTCAGCTGCACATCAAAAATTGAGAACACGTCTACGCCTGTCACCGATACAACGCGCACCAATATTAATTACGCTGATGGATTTCGCGTTTCAGAATACAAGGGCTTCAAGCTTGTAGACGTTGTATATCCCTATCAAGGTGCTACGTCAGGGTACAAGTACTTACTTATTCCGAGAGGCGCAACGGTGCCGGAACATCCCGCTGATTATAAAATCATCTACACGCCACTTACGTCAATCGCATGTACATCGACCACACATATTCCGTTGCTCGACTATCTCAACGAAACTGATAAGCTTACTGGATTCACGACAACGGACTACATTAGTTCTGAGAAGATGCGCGCTCGTGTGGATGCCGGAAAGGTTCAAGAACTCGGCAAAGACAGTGGCATCAACATAGAACTGCTCACGGTATTAAAGCCAGACGCTGTGATGGCGTACACCATGAGCAGCGACTATGGGCAATTCAAAAAAATTGAAGCCCTCGGCATTCCTGTTGTCATCAATGCTGAATACTTGGAGAAACATCCTTTAGGTCGTGCCGAATGGATTAAATTCATGGCGCTGTTCTTCAACAAAGAGAAAACTGCGGATTCCGTTTTTCAAATTGTAGAATCAAACTACAGACGTATACAAAAACAAGCGGCGCAAGTGCAAACACGTCCTTCTGTATTGAGTGGAATTGTATATGGCGATACCTGGTTTCTTCCTGGCGGACAAAATTACGCCTCAAAAATTCTCGACGACGCTGGTTGTCATTATCTATGGGAAAGCGACTCGTCGCATGGATACCTTGAACTGAGCTTTGAATCTGTGTATGACAAAGCACACAATGCAAATCTTTGGATTGGTGTTGGAAACATCAAGTCATTACAAGAACTCGAACAAGCGGATCATCGCTATAAGAAATTCAATCCGTTTGGAGCGAAGCAAGTGTATACATATGACGGAAAGAAAGGCGCAAAAGGCGGGAGTGAATTTCTTGAGCTCGGTTACTTAAGGCCCGATATTATTTTAAGTGATCTTGTCGCGATTGCCCATCCTGACTTACTCCCCAACGACACGCTATATTTTCACAAGCGTTTAGAATAGACCCTAAAAAAAATTTAAAATCCTCGTTGAAGAAACAACATGCCTTCTTCAACGAGGCAAATAATTAAGCAAGCACTTGATCTGTCTCTACTTCGAGACCTGCCTGCTGCATGGCGCCGAAACCACCATAAATATTCGTAAGATTTTTGAAGCCTTGCTTCGCCATAATAGAAACAGCCGTCATCGAACGATAACCTCCACCGCAGTGAACAAGGTATGATTTATTTTTGTCGAGTGATTCGGTGATGTTCGGAAAGTCGGCCAATGGAAGGAAGGTTGCATCCTTAACATGCGCAGTACTCCATTCACCAGGTTTGCGAACATCTGCGACAACAGCACCTGCTTTCATTTCAGATTTCATATCCTCTGCATGAATCGATCTCACCGTTGAAAGTGTATCGGTCCATCCGCGAATGCCATTCTGGAGATAGCCCAACACATTTTCATATCCAACACGCGCTAAACGCAAAACAGACTCCTCTTCTTTTCCTTCTTCCGCTATCAACACCAATGGTTTCGCGATGTCGATCAGCGTACCAACCCACACTGCAAATTGTCCATTCAATCCGATATTAATGGCTCCAGGAACAAACCCCTTTTCAAAATCATCAGCTTTGCGTGTATCGAGAATTGTTGCACCGTTTGCTACTGCGATCTTAATCTCTTCAGGTGAAAGTGGCTTCGTATTTTTAGCGATCACTTTTTCGAGTGGATCATAGCCCATTTTGTTGATGCGTGCGTCCTCGAAAAAATATTGTGGCGGAGGGAGTATTCCGTCCGTTACCTTCTGAATAAATTCTTCACGCGACATGGGCTGAAGCGCGTAGTTGAACTTACGCTGTTCTCCAATTGTCGAGAAAGTTTCTTTGCCAATATTTTTTCCACACGCTGAACCAGGACCATGTGCTGGATAAACAATCACTGCGTCAGGAAGTGTTTTTATTTTTGATGTGAGTGAATCGTATAACATACCAGCAAGATCTTGCGGCGTCATTACACCGTCAAGCAGATCAGGACGACCAACGTCACCGACGAATAAAGTATCGCCAGTAAATATTGCGTGTGGGTTTCCTTGTTCATTCAACAAGAGAAAACAAGACGACTCAGGTGTATGTCCCGGCGTGTGCAGCACGCGAATTTTCAATTTGCCCAGCGTGAATTCTTCGCCGTCTTTTGCATTATAAACTTTGTAAGAAGTTTCGGCGAGCGGCCCATATACAATGGGTGCGTTTACTTTGTTGGCAAGGTCAATGTGTCCTGAAACGAAGTCAGCATGAAAATGTGTTTCGAAAACATACTTGATCTTGGCTCCCCGCTTGTTGGCCAATGCGAGATAAGGTTCTGTTTCGCGAAGAGGGTCAATAATAGCTGCTTCGCCATCCGACTCTATATAATAAGCCGCCTCTGCCAAACAATTCGTGTATAACTGCTCGATGTACATAGTGATTTGATTCTAAAAACAACAAAACCTTACAAATCTCTTAAAAATTCCCGGTAATTGAAGTCATCGACGTAACTTTGGGGTGAAATGAAGGCCCTGAGTTGTTTTTTCTTCTTTTTGCTGATCTCATTTTTTTCAGCAGCCACCTCCGCACAATATGAAATATTTCAGGAGAATGGAAAAGTCGGATTGAAAGATACCGATGGTCAGATCGTTATTCCTGCGCAATATCAATCGATTGGATGGAGCGACGGGAAGATGTCGGTCATTAACAATATTACGGGCTACAAGCAGAATGAACTGTGGGGTCTCATCAGCATTAAGAATCATCGATTAACTCAACCGACTTACTCGGAATTAGTTCCGGCAGAAGGTAACATGCTTCTGGCGCGAAAGAAGTCTACGCTATCGCTGCGCAATGTACAAGGATGTATTACTGTTGATGGCAAAGAAGTAATACCGTTTCAATATGATGGAATTAAAATCTCGTCTCTCCGTGCGATCGTGTATACGAAGATTGACAATCAATATCGCTACGGACTCATTGACCTCAGCAACAAAACAATTATATCGCAGCAATACAAAGACATTCGTTCTATCGGAAGTTTGCGTTACGCTGTAGAAAACTTCGATCGCAAGACAGCTTTGTTCGCAGATAACGGAAAGCAAATCACAAGTTTTTCGATTGACAGTATATCTGTCTTCAAGAAAAATTTCGCCATCATTTACCAAGGCAATCTTCAGGGACTCATCGATCGTGAAGGACAAATTAAAATTGAACCGACGTATCGCGAGATACAAGTGACCAACGAAGGAACAGTTAACGCACGCGCTGCCGATGAATGGATCGTTCTCGATGGAAAAAATCAGTTGATCCGAAAAACTTTTGCGGATATGATCGAGCCAACTGGTAAAGATCAGCTGCGCATTTTGCAATCGGGTAAGGTTACACTAGCAGACGTACAGTTCAACACCACATCAAAGACAACGATGAACGCGCTGGGAGGATTCTACCGTGACCGTGCGGTATTCACTTATGATGGTAAGCAAGGACTTATTGATCGAAGAGGCAATACGATTATTGAGCCGCTCTTCGATAAGCTTGTACAAGATCGGCAATTTCTTCTCGCTAATGTTAGACAAATGGGAGCCGATCGTTGGAGTTTATTAGACTCTCTCGGAAAAAAAATATCCACAAAGTCGTATGATTTCATTACGCCCTTCAACGGCGAATATTTCGCGGTAAAGCAAAGAGGCCATTGGGGCGCAATCAGTTTCGCAGGAAAAGAAGTATTGAATTGTACCTACGACTCATTGCTACAGGCTAAAGGCCAATTTATCGTAGTGAAATTCAGAGGTCAATATGGCATCATGAATTTAAATGACGAGTGGATCGTAACGCCGAGGAGTAACATGCTGCGTTTGGTATCTGAAACGCGCTACGTGGAATTTTCACCGAAGACAATTTTCTTGAAATCGATGGACAATCAAGTGATCTACTTCACCGACAACCAAGTGGTATGGAAAGAAGATCACCTGCTTGAGACGTTACCGTCGGGAACTGTTTGGAAGATCGATATGGACGGACGCATCACTGACCGTAAAGTTCATCCTGACGAACCCATCGAAAAGATATTTGAAGAAAGTGAGGGCCTTCGCGGCATTCAGAAGAACGGCAAGTTTGGTTTTATTGATTCACGTGGACGATTGCGTATTGCTAACCGATACGAAAACATCAAGCCTTTTAGTGAAGAGCTTGCTCCGATCATGATTCGTGGCAAGTGGGGGTACATTAATCATTACGACAACATTGCTATTCAACCCATCTACGAAGATGTTGCTAATTTTAAAGACGGTTACGCACAGGTTAAACAGAAAGGTTTGTATGGTCTCATCAACAAACAAGGCGTTCAAGTTCTTCCCGTTCGTTATGAATCGATTTCTGTAACACCACATAAAAATTTGTTGATCAAGCAAGACAAGTCATTTGGACTTGCTGATGCGAAAGGCAAGACGTTAATTCATCCGCGCTATCACTATCTAGAAGATGCAGGGAATGGTTTTGCTGTTGCTATGCGCGACGGAAAATATGGCGTTGTTACCTATCAATCGATCAGTACCATTCCCATGCTCTACGACTTGATTATTTTCGATCCTTACAATAATGTATTTCTTGCGATGAAGAAATCGAGTTGGGTAGAGGTTTTTAAACCGTAGAAATCTGCACGACAACCATTACCCATTTTTAACGCTAGACGGAAATCTATAACGTCAATAAGTGCTAGGCCGTTGGAGAATGCTGGCCCGAATCCGGATCACTCAACAATTGTACTTTATGCGATGTCTCCGTAAAAAAAATCCCTCACCGTGAGGCAAGGGATTTCTTAATAGCATTCGTGCTACGATATTACTTCTTTTCACCCGTAGAGCCGGAAGAAGATTTTCCTGAACCTGAAATAGCTTGACGCATGTCAGTGTCAGATTGTACATTTTGCATTTTGTAATAATCCATCACACCAAGGTTTCCTTTCACGAAAGCATCGGCAATTCCTTTAGGAATTTCAGCTTCCGCTTCGATTACCTTTGCACGCGCTTCTTGTGCTTTCGCTTTCATCTCCTGTTCTAACGCAACGGCCATCGCTCTTCTTTCTTCCGCTTTTGCTTCAGCAACCTTGAGGTCGGCTGTTGCCTGATCAATCTGAAGCTTAGCGCCGATGTTTGCTCCAACGTCTACGTCGGCGATATCGATAGAAAGGATTTCGAACGCTGTACCAGCATCCAACCCTCTTGACAGTACAAGTTTAGAAATCTTATCAGGGCTTTCGAGTACTTCTTTGTGTGATTTCGCAGAGCCGATAGACGATACGATACCTTCACCGACACGGGCAAGAATAGTATCTTCACCGGCACCACCGACCAATTGAGAAATACTCGCGCGAACAGTAACACGCGCCACAGCAATCAACTGAATACCATCTGCTGCAACAGCTGCTACTTTCGGTGTTGTAATAACTTTAGGATTTACGGAAATCTGCACCGCTTGAAACACGTCGCGACCTGCCAAGTCAATGGCTGTAGCTTGTTTAAAGCCGAGACTGATGTTGGCTTTATCGGCTGAAATCAATGCGCGAATTACATTGGGAACATTACCACCCGCAAGGTAGTGAGTTTCTAATTCGCCCGTTGTAAGATTAAGCCCTGCTTTCGTGGCCGTGATCAACGAGTCAACAACAATCCGGGGTGGCACTTTCCGAATACGCATCACGACGAGTTCGATGAGTCCAACTTTTACGTTCGAGAACAACGCTGTAATCCAGAGGTTGACGGGAACGAAATAAAGGAAGATGAAGAATAAAATTATCCCGCCTAAAACGAGAATCAGTAACGACGATGATACCATAGATAATATAAATTAAATAAAGGGTTCTACAATTACTTGGTTCTGTACCAGTCCAGTCACTTTTACTTTAGTGCCTTGGTCGAGATAATTACCGGTTGTTTTTACCTCGATGATCTGATCATTGAACGAAACTTTTCCCATAGGTCGGAGCGCTGAAATGGTCACTCCTATATCGCCTACTTTCAAAAAATCTAATGCGCCTTCATTTACCCTGCTTTTAATTGCCGAAGTTAAGGCAAACGCAGACCAGGCATTGCTTCGAAAGCTAAAGAACAATGCAACGCCGGATACGAGCAAAGAACCTAAAAGAATGTATACGCCAACTTGTTTACCAAAATGATTGTAGCTGATGACGATTGCCGCAATGGAGAAGGTAAGGCCGAGTAGTCCAACAACGGTGGTTCCCGGTATAAATACCAGTTCAACGATGATCAGCGCTAGACCGATCAGTAATAATGTCAATATGATTGTCCACATCACCATAGCTTTCTGGGGAGTACGAATGTGCACATAAATTTACGATAATCCATGTGCACCTGTACAGTTAAAATCAATAAGCTCTAGCGAAGATAACGCGCTTGTTGGAAGGTTTTCCAGAATAAATGCATTTTCCGGCTTCCTCAACCGCATCCAACGGGATACAGCGGATGGTAGCTTTTGTTTCTTCCTTGATGGCCGCTTCTGTTTCGGGCGTTCCATCCCAGTGGGCGAGTACGAAACCTGATTTTTCATCAAGCACTTTCTTAAACTCGTCGTACGTTTCCACTTTGGTTGTCAGGTTTGTACGGAATGTTAGCGCTCTATTGTAAATATTCTCTTGAATTTCGTCGAGGAGCGCTGGAATTTTCGTAGCAACCTCATCGATTTTCATCACCTGTTTTTCCTTTGTATCGCGGCGAGCAACTTCGACTGTGCCATTTTCCATATCGCGCGGACCAATCGCTAAGCGAACCGGAACGCCTTTAAGCTCCCACTCGGCGAACTTGAAACCTGGCTTATGTGTATCGCGGCTATCGAACTTAACGGTATAGCCCTGCTTTTTCAACGATGCGGTAATCTCTTTCGCTTTTTCGGCGATTTTATTGAGCTCCTCTTCGTGCTTGAAAATCGGCACGATCACCACGTGAATTGGTGCGAGCTTTGGCGGGAGAACCAAACCATCATCATCAGAGTGAGCCATCACGAGGGCGCCCATCAAACGGGTACTCACACCCCATGAAGTTCCCCAAACGTAGTCGAGTTTACCTTCTTTATTGGTGAACTGCACGTCGAAAGCGTTCGCGAAATTTTGACCAAGGAAATGTGATGTTCCGGCTTGCAAAGCTTTACCATCTTGCATCATCGCTTCGATGCAGTACGTGTCTACAGCGCCAGGAAAACGTTCGCCTTCTGACTTACGGCCTTTGATGATTGGGAGGGCCATGAATTTTTCGGCAAACTCGGCATACACTTCAAGCATCTGTACGGTTTCTTTCACGGCTTCATCGGCGGTGGCGTGTGCCGTATGACCTTCTTGCCATAGGAATTCTGCCGTGCGAAGGAAAAGACGTGTCCTCATTTCCCAGCGTACAACGTTTGCCCATTGGTTAACCAATATTGGCAAATCGCGATAAGACTGAATCCATTTTTTATAGGTGCTCCAGATGATGGCTTCGCTGGTAGGGCGAACAACAAGTTCCTCCTCCAGTTGGGCATCCGGATCAACCATGAGTTTACCCTTGTTTTGCGGGTCATTTTTAAGTCGATAGTGCGTAACAATGGCGCATTCCTTCGCAAATCCTTCCGCGTTCTTCTCCTCTGCTTCGAACAAACTTTTGGGTACAAATAGCGGGAAGTATGCATTTAAGTGACCTGTCTCTTTAAACATGGCGTCCAATGCCTGTTGCATTTTTTCCCATATGCTATAGCCATACGGTTTGATGACCATACATCCTCGCACGTCAGAATGTTCGGCGAGGTCGGCTTTTTTAACGAGCTCATTGTACCATAAAGAGTAATCTTCGCTGCGACTTGGTATTTCTTTACCCATGGTTGGTATAATTATTGTTACTTTTTCTTGATCGAACGGCAAATATAATTTTACGGGAAGAATTCCTTCCAAATTTTGTAGCTTTATCAGCACTTTTAAAAAAGTTTTACCGTTTTAAGGGCAAAAGGTCAATAAAACTAAGGTTATGAAAATCAAAATGTTGCTTAGCACGGTGTTCTCCCTGTCAGTGTTGACAGTAGCCGCACAGGAGAACGATGATCTTTACTTCAACTCGAAAGACCGCGCCAAACTCGCGGCCGAACAAGCCTCGTTGACAAAAACCGTAGCGCCGGTTGAAAACGCGACGGAAGTAACCGACGAAGAAAGCTACAGCAACCCAACGGATAGTTATTCCTCACGTGACATTAACCCTGAGTTTGCGGCCCGTTCCAATTCAGAAGTGGCGTCGGAAGACGATGCTAACTACTACGTGAGTGACTACAAATTCAACAACCAAACGAAGTTTAGAAATTTTAATGACAACTATAGCGCGTGGAACAACAGTCCATGGTATAGTTCTAATTATTACGGTCCGCAGATCAACCGCTGGAACAGTCCTTACTATGGATATAACAACCCATATTCAAGCCCATGGGCCGACCCGTACTGGAGTTACTCCGGATGGTCAGCGTCATTTAGTTACTCTTATGGTAACAATTACGGCTATTGGAATAATCCGTACTGCTATAATCCATATTCACACTATTACAACCCGTATGGTTACTACAACTATGGTGGCTACCCATCTTATTATGATCCGTACTATGGTGGCGGCTTCGGCGGGTATTATGGCGGCGGATACTACTATCCGAGAACTGTCGTGATTATTAATGATGGATACCGCTATACGCCGAATTATGGTAAGCGATCTTCAAGAAGCGCTGATGTAATGAGGGAGGCTCCTAATAGAAATGCACAATACAGAACCTCAAGGAATCCGCAGCGAAGCAGTGCTTCAGACGCCGGTGATGTCAATGGAAGAACACGTACGTCACCTAATTTACAAACGACATCGCGCCCTCTAATGAATACGAACAACAGTAACAGACAAGGCGAATATTATAGAAGAACATGGCGCGCCAACACGACAAATTCTACAGGCGATGATAATAACAGTGCGCCCGCACGCACGAATACCAACCAGCCTTCTCGACAGTCGAATTTTAGTCGTGACAATAATACTCAGCAGTCATCGCAGCCAACACGCGCTAGAGAGCAGCAACAATCTGCACCGACACGATCATCTGAAACATGGACACCACCATCACGTAGCTCATCACGGTCAGAGTCATCTGGAGGATCTACGTACACACCGCCATCCAGAAGCAGTGGTTCATCAAGTGGTGGCGGAGGCTCGTCGTCAGGTGGCGGTGGATCACGAGGAGGTCGCAGTCGCGGTAATTAATTTTGCTTACAAACATGAATGTGTCTATGTCAATGAGGTTAACCCTCATCACTGGAATAGTATTGTTATCCTTCAGCGGCGCCGTTGCTCAGAATTTCGTAAGTGACGCACTGTTATTCAGTCGTTCTGCTAGCACCACAGGCAGTGCGCGGATGCAAGCATTGGGTGGCGCGCATTCATCCATTGGAGGAGACTACAGCGCAGCATTGTCGAACCCAGCCGGGCTAGGAATGTATAACCGATCAGAGGCAACACTTACACTTGGATTTAATAATTATAACACGTCGGCAAACTACTTGAGAACAAAATCCGAGACGAGTGGTTCTAAGTTGAATCTGCCTGGCCTAAGTGTTGTTCTTAACTACAAACGAGATGAGCCTACGAGTTCAGGGTTCTTAGGATGGAACTTCGGAATAACGCTTACCCGCACAAACGATATTAATCGCCAGTACAGCTATAACGGACTAAACGATGAAAGTACAATCCTCTATTCGTTTGAAGATCTTGCCGCAGAATTTGCTGGGGAGGATTTTGAATCGATGATTCAGGGCAACAACAACTACTATAATCTTTACGCACTAGCCTACAATAATTATCTTATTGACACAGTTCAAGAGAATGGATCTTATGCGGGATATTATCAATCACCATGGGATCTGTATAGCGGCGAAAGTAGGAGTATCGAACAACGGGAATCCATTAAGCGGCGTGGTGCGCAATATCAGTGGACATTTGCAGCCGGCGTCAACTTTTCAGATCGTTTGTTCATGGGTGCTGGTGTAGGCATTACAACGCTTCGTTACAAACTATCGCAGACTTATACCGAACGTCTCGTAGATTTTGATGCGAACGATGATTATTACCCTGACTTGCGCGAGTTTACGATCGGCGAGGATTTAGACATCCAAGGCACAGGCGTTAACCTGACACTCGGGCTCATCTACAGACCGATTGATTTCGTTCAACTAGGCGCGTCTTTCGTAACACCGACTATTCATCAAATTACAGACAATTACACAGCTGGAATTACTAGCGAGTGGAACACGCAAACCGACACAGGTGAAAAATTCCCTGAAGCCTTGTTGTCGGAATACAATTTCAATACGCCTTCGAGGTTAAGCGGTGGGATCACGTTTATATCAAAATATGGTTTCCTCACTGGAACCGTAGAACGGGTAAACTATCGTCGCGCAAGATATTCGTCTGATATTGCAGGCATCGATTATGATCTTGAAAACGAAGATATCAGCAAAGCATACCGCAGCACTACCAATTTCCGTTTCGGTGCAGAATTCCGTTATGAGCAGTTCCGAATCCGTGGCGGCTATGGCATTATGGGTGATCCGTACGTCGATACGGATAACATTGACAGAAAGATTACAACATTGTCGGGTGGCGTGGGAATTCGCCAGAAAAAATTCTTCACAGATTTCACGGTGATCACGACAAAAACGGAAGGACTTCGTATTCCATATACCGCCTTCGATGTTGACACGCCAGTTGCCAACTTAAAATTCACAAACACGAACTTCGTCGTAACTGTCGGTTTTACTTTTTGAGATAGATCGCTTCCATCAGTTGCGCTAAGGTCGGTTCAACAAGCGTGATCTTTGCTTGTAAATAGATATCACGGCGTTTTGCGTATAACTGCGCAAGCTTTTCTTCCTTCTGTTTTAAATCATCGGTTCCGAGCAAGGGTCTTCCCGATTGAACACCAATGCGACGAAGTAACTCGTCAACGGTAACGTCTAAAAAAATACTAAGTCCATGTTGATTGATGATATCAATTCCGCTATGAAAGCATGGAGCGCCGCCTCCTGTCGCTAACACAAAATCCTTACTGGAAAATGCCCATTGCTTCAACGCAGAGGATTCGACATTTCTAAAATGATCTTCTCCATGTGACGCAAAGATATCAGGGATGGTCTGCTGTTCTTGACGCTCGATCTCCTTATCGAGGTCTACAAAAGGCAAGTTAAGCGCTTGTGCTAACGGTCTGCCTAGCGTACTTTTTCCAGAGCCAGGCATACCAATGAGGAAAATTTTCATAGCGTTGTAATGAGAGCTTTAAGACCGGAAGGCTTGGATAATTCGATCACAGAAAAGATCATTAATTTCAATCATCCAATTTCCAAGCCTTCCCGCCTATTGACCAACCAACGTTAAAACTTCATTGGCCGTTGGTGTATCGTTGTGATGCCACATTCCTTTTACGGTTCCATTAACCCACAACGTAATTCCTGGGTTCGAACGCACAATTGTTTTTAGAACGGTAGCATCGACGAAATAGTATGGAACGGCAAGTTGATGCTCATGACGGAAAGCTTCAAATTGTGCCGCGTTAGTTGACGTTAGTACCATCGCTTCTAATTTGCCATCAATACCCTTCACCAAGTCACGAATGGTCTGAATATTTTGTGTAGATGCTTTGTCGGTATCATTGATGATGAATAATAGTTTCGCTCCGTCAAAAGTGTGTTGTGTCATATCTTCGCCATCGGGTGTAAAGACACGATAGTCGGTGATCTTCGGTTTTGTATCCGGATCATCCTCGTTTAACTGAATGAGCGCTTTGTATTTATAGGTTGTTGTGTCCATCAAGTATTTCTCCGACTTGATTTCTTTTCCAGAGCTTTTCTCCAAGAAGATGTATTCGTATCGAATAGGTTCTTTCGCGATCATTTGATCTGGAATGTGATTCCCGATTTTATACGCTCTGAAATCGATGAAAGGTAAATGTCGGATCGCATAGACTCCCAACACAAAACAGATAAGCGTAATCACGCCTATGGTAATGTGCCCTTCTTTGGTGTAGAGCACTGGTTGATATTTTTTTCTGAACCACCACAGGTGAAGCACAAACACCATTAAGATCAAATCTTTGAAGAATGATTCTTTCGGCGTTAATTTGATGGCGTCGCCGAAACAGCCGCAATCGGTAACAGCGTTGGTGATCCACGAATAGCCCGTGAGAAATGTAAAGAAGATCATTAGCAATAACACGACGGTCGTAGTGATCTTCATCTGATAATTCAGCAGTAGCGCAAAGCCCAATACCACTTCAAGCACGACCAGGATGAGTCCAATTTCGAGTGCGATCGGTTGGAGGTACGAAAAAAGCGAAGTGAATTCCGTCGAGAACACATGAAAGTATTCTTCAAGCTTGATTTCAGTACCTACCGGATCGTTCAACTTTATCAACCCAGAGAAAATGAATAGCCCGCCGACAAAAAATCGCGAGAATTGGTCAATTATTTTACGAAACTCCATGCGTTCAATACTTGTATTTAAATCAGTCTTGCAATTTGATCAGCGCAAAAACTGAATAGTTAATCATATCTTGATAGTTTGCTTTCACCCCCTCGCTTACGAGCGTCTTACCTTGATTGTCTTCGATCTGCTTTACGCGCAACAGCTTCATGAGAATGATATCGGTGATCGACGTTACACGCATTTCTCGCCACGCTTCACCGTAGTCATGATTCTTTTGTTGAAGAAGGTCGAACGTCTCTTTAGCAGCTTGATCGTACAATGGTTCCAAGGTTTCAAAAGGCAAATCCATATCTGTACTCTCGGCCAATCGAATTTGCACCAATGCTATCAGGCAGTAATTGATGATACCGACAAACTCATCACGAATAGGGTCGTCCACTTTCTGAACGCCTTTTTCCTGGATGCTGCGAATACGTTGTGCCTTGATGAAGATTTGATCCGTAATGGATGGTAATCTTAAGATTCGCCAGGCGGTTCCATAGTCGCGGGTTTTCTTTTCAAAAAGCGATTTGCAGTTTTGAATCACCAGTTGATATTCTTGCGCTGTTCTTTCGATCAAGGGAATAAAATTTTAACGCGCAAACTTCTTAATTTGAATCGTATTTCCATCGAACCGATCATGAAATCTGCATCCGAAAGTAAATTATTTTCAACAAACAAAACATTAAACTTCCAGGGGCGGTTAGTCGATCTTTCCACACCTGCGGTAATGGGCATTTTAAACATCACACCGGATAGCTTTTATGGCGGTAGTCGCGTTCGCGACGAGAAATCGATTCTGGGAAAAGCGGAAGAAATGCTGCGACAAGGCGCGACCTTTTTAGACGTTGGCGGATATTCAACGCGCCCCGGGGCCGACGAAATCTCGATGGATGAAGAAATTCACCGTGTAACACATGCGCTGACGATTATTCATAAAGCGTTTCCTGAAGCTTTGCTAAGTGTCGATACATTTCGCAGTGCTGTCGCGCGGGCTGCTGTGCAAGCGGGAGCATCTATGATTAACGACGTTTCGGGTGGGACGCTCGACGATGCGATGTTTAAAACTGTCGGCGACCTACAAGTGCCCTATGTTCTCATGCATATGCGAGGCACGCCACAAACGATGGCGAGTCAAACAAACTACACAAACTTGATGAAGGATCTTGTCGATTTTTTTCATCAGAATATTCATCAACTCGAACAGCATGCTGTAAAGGACGTTATCATCGATCCCGGATTTGGTTTTGCCAAAACAGTGACGCAAAATTTTGAACTTCTGAATGGCATGGAATATCTGAATATGCTCGGCAAACCGATGATGATCGGTCTTTCGAGGAAATCGATGATCTGGCGCACGTTGGGTATCACGGCCGACGACGCGATGAACGGTACCACTGCATTAAACACTATTGCCGTCATGAAAGGCGCTGGCATCTTGCGCGTGCACGACGTTGCTGAAGCTGTGCAAGTCGTAAAATTAACGCAAGCATTAGTGAATCGTTGACCGACGTTTTCTAGCAACAAAGATTCATGCATTGCCGAAAGTTGATACATTTGTAAAGCATGACTTTACTTTTTAAGATCGGATTCCTGGAAGTGGGTTGGGTAGACTTCATTGATGTCTTTCTGGTCAGCATTCTCCTTTATCAGATCTACAAACTCATTCGTGGTAGTATTGCCGTCAATATCTTTTTAGGTATTCTCGCGCTCTACCTCATCTACCTCATTGTGCAAGCGGCGCAAATGGAATTATTGGCCACCATCCTTGGGCAGTTTATGGGCGTTGGTGTGTTGGCCATGATCATTTTATTTCAGCCAGAAATCAGAAAGTTCCTCCTGGTGATTGGTCGTGGAACGGAATTCCGTGAGAACATTTTCAAAACCATCACAAACTGGCGTAGTCAATATCACGACGACTTCGATATTCAGCAAATTATGGAAGCAGCAAAAACGCTGAAGGCAACCCGGACCGGCGCTCTCGTTGTTTTCTCACGCGACACAGAGCTGAAGTTTTATGCAGAAACGGGTGACGCACTCAACGCCGAAGTCAACAAACGACTCTTACTCTCGATTTTTAATAAAAATTCTCCCCTACATGATGGTGCGGTTATCATTCACAAAGGGCGAATCAAAGCAGCACGTTGTGTCCTTCCCGTAAGTGAAAATGATCACCTGCCAGCAACATTTGGGCTGCGCCATCGGTCGGCGCTAGGCATGAGTGAAAACACCGATACGCTGGTTATGGCGATTTCTGAAGAGACAGGACGACTTATTCTGGCGCGCAACGGAAAGTTTCTGAAAGCGCTCAAGCTAAAACAAGTCGAACAAAAAATCCTTGAGTACTTACACAACGACGAGCCTGCGAACTGGGAGGAATTACATGTGGGTGAAACAGAAGCCGAGTCCCCTACTAGCAATTCCTAATCTTTATTAATTTCATGGTTTAATTCCCATTACACCATGAGACACGCTCTCCTATTCATCCTTTTATTTTTATCGCTTTCATTTTTATCTTCTGGTCAATCCTTAGAAACCATCATCCAGAAAGGTCACGAACTTGCTGTGATGTCAATCGCCGTCAGTCCAGATAGCAATTACGTTGTAACCACCAGTAAAGACAAAGCCGTTAAGCTTTGGGAAATGAATACTGGAAGAGAAGTGAGAAGTTTTCTCGGCCACGAAATGACGGTGACGAGCGCCGCATTCACGCCCGACGGAAAAACATTGTTTACCGCCAGCTACGACAAAACCATTCGCATCTGGGATGTCACGACGGGGAAAGCAATACAAACAATTACAACGATCGATCTGATTACCGACATCGCGATTGATCCACAGCAAAAGTTTTTTATTCATGCCGGCTTGGCAAAACGCGGCACACAAGATTCTGCTGTCGTATACGATTTCAAATCGCGCAAGCCAATAAAAAAATTTCCAGTCGACGCTGAACAGGGACTTGGCAGTGGGGTCGACATTGCCATAAGCCCGGATGGAAAATGGGTTGGGTTCGGTCAAGATAATCGCTTGGTTGATCTCTATCTGTCGACAGATTGGACGTTGGCAAAAAAAATCACCTTTGAAGAAGGCTGGTGTGGCGGATGTGGAGCTCGGCTAGCATTCAGCCCTGATAGCAAATCAATTTACATTGTGTCATATCATGGCCCTGTTCGGAAGTATGACCTTTCGAATTTTAACATTGTAAAAGAATACGATAAAGCGACGGATGAAAACCTTGAGGGATTCGCGCTAAGCAAAGATGGGAAGTTGTTGGCACGCGCAACAGAAAAAGATCTGACACTGTGGAATGAATCAACGGGAGAAGTGGTTGCCAAAATAGCGGCAGAAGAAAAAAGTGAGTTCCATGAAATTGATTTCACGATCGACTCAAAAAAAGTTTTGATCTCTTCTGATAATAACACTGCCTTTACATGGGACATTGCGAAGAAATCAAAACAACTCACACTGACAGGATTTTTAAACCAGCGTGACAAGGGAGGATTGAACTACGATCCGAATTTCTATTGGCAATCCAACATTGCCCGATATGTGAGGATGAAGAACAACCTGCTGATCAGCAATGACGGTAAGACACTAATAAAAGGAAAGTTCGGAACAAAAGTTAAACGTTGGGACATCGCGAGCGGGAAAGCGGTGATGGAATATGTCGGACACAAAAAAGCAGTGCTCTGTTATGACCTTTCACGTGACGGCAAACGTCTCTTGACGGGAGGCGGTGATGGCAAGATCGTATTATGGAATTTCGAAACGGGAGATTCTATTCAAGTAATCGACAGCTATCAGGAACCAATCTTCGACATCCATTTTAATAGTGATGAAACCAAAGTAGCGACGTCAAGCTGGGATGGAACGATGAAGGTTCATGATCTTACGACAGGAGAACGCGAAACATATATTGATTTCCAAAATTATTCCGCATACAGCATTCTGTATCATCCCAACGATCTTTATCTCTTTACAGCACGACTCGATAATTCACTTCAGCTTTGGGAAATTGACACGAAAACAGTAGTGCGCACTTTTGTCGGACATACTGATATCATCTCGTCAATTCGGTTGAGTTCTGATCAAAGAACATTGATGAGCGCGAGCGTAGACGGAACCATTAGACTGTGGGATATCGCAACAGGCCTGATGACCAAAAAACTTAAAGATCATCGCGGCGCCGTACACATCAGTATTTTCGGAAAAGATGAAAAAACGATTTACTCTGGTGGCGCTGATCGCACAATTCGTGTTTGGGATATCGCAACCGGCAAGGTGATCCGCACTTTCGAAGGACATAACGCAGAGGTTACGTCATTACTGTTTAGTCCCGACAACAAGATGATGATCAGTCACAGCTTGGATGGCGTTACGAAGTTTTGGGATCTTTCATCTGGACGTGAGTTCTTCGAGCATATTCATATTGGCGAAAACGATTGGATGGTAAAAAATCCGGGTGGTTATTTCAATGGAACAGACAATGCACGTAGATACATTCATTTCGTAAATGGCTTAAAGACGTATTCGGTAGATCAATTCTTCGAAGACTTCTTCCGTCCCGATCTGCTGCCGAAAATTTTCCAAAATCGTGGAGGATCAGAAGACAAGAATGACATTCAAGGAAAACTAAGGAATTCACCTCCGCCCACGGTTAAGGTTGCTGTTGTCGCTGGGCAAGAAGGTAAGGCCGATCTATTTGTCAGGCTTACCAACAACGGTGCTGGTGTGCAAGATCTACGTGTTCTACACAATGGAAAAAGCATTCCATTGAATCGTGAAGCGTTAAAGTTTCCGTCAACGAAAGGGCAGTCAACAACCTATAAGCAAAGTATTGACTTGATCGGCGGCACGAACACGTTTACCGCTGTTGCCCGCAACGAAGAAAATCTAGAGTCTGATCCGCACAGCACCGAAGTATTCTCGCACCATGCTTCAAAAAGTAGCGTTTGTTATATTCTGGCCGTGGGCATTAATGAGTACAAGAATTCAAAAATGAATTTGAACTACGCGAAGCCCGATGCGGAGTCATTTACAACATTGCTCGATGAAAAGTCGCCACAGCTTTTTAAAGACATCGAGCTTCACACGCTGTACGACAAAGATGCAACGCGTGCCAAAATATTAGCGAAGATGGATGAACTCGGGAAGAAGATACATCAGGAAGATGTGTTCATTTTCTATTATGCTGGCCACGGCAGTATGGTCGACGACAAGTTCTATTTCATTCCGACAGAAAGCCTGAGATTGTATGACGAGGGGTCGTTACAAAAAGAGGCGATTGAGGCCAGTGTTTTCCAAGAAAAGTTAAAGCACATCCAGGCGCTGAAACAACTTATTGTGATGGATGCGTGTCAATCTGGAGGCTCGGTAGAATTACTTGCCACCCGAGGTGCTAGTGAAGAAAAAGCGATTGCACAGTTGTCCCGTAGTGCAGGAATACATGTGATGGCATCTGCTGGTAGTGAGCAATTCGCCACCGAATTCACCGAGTTGGGTCACGGGCTATTTACTTACGTATTGATACAGGCACTGCGAGGAGAAGCTGACGGCGCGCCCAAAGATGGCAAGGTTACTATTTATGAACTAAAGTCATACATCGACGATCAAGTGCCGGAGATGACGAGGAAGTTAAAAGGGAAGCCGCAATATCCGTATACATTTAGTCGAGGTCAGGATTTTCCCGTGACTTTTCAAGAACAGTAGCACGAGAGTGAAACAGTGAATTAAAAAAAACGTAAATTAGTTTACCATTTTTTAACCTCGTTACAGCCATGATAGAAGCGAATCCCACAAAATTCTACGTTGCCAAGTATTTCTTCCTGGTCTTTGCGTGTATTCAATGGATCGTTGGAGGAACGCTGTTGATTAACCAACCATTTGGTGCGCGAAACTTTTTTACGTCACTTATCTTCCTCACGTTCGGGCTCATCTTTTTGTATCTGTATGCAATCATTAGCGACAAGATCAGAAGAGTTGCCGTGGGCAAGAATAAGATTATCATCATCGAGGGGCAGCGCAATGTTAGATTTAACTGGCCCGAAGTGAAGTCACTGAAGATTATCCCCTACCTCAACCTTTATCGGTTGAAGATCAGAGGTAAGAAGGGAAGTATTTACTTCTTCCCTTCTACCAATATCGATCCTGCTTTCGGCCTGATCGCCAAAGACACCTCTAAGATGGGGGACATTGTGGCGAAGCGCAAAAAGGAATTTGGTATCAAATAATCACTTTAGCACACCAAGCGCTTTCCCAACCTCGGTAAATGCTTGAATAGCTTTGTCGAGATGATGGCGTTCGTGCGCAGCAGAAATTTGGACTCGAATTCGCGCTTGACCTTTCGCTACAACTGGATAGAAAAATCCAATCACATAAATTCCTTTCTCAAGAAGTTGCTCAGCGAATTGCTGTGCTAGCGGCGCTTCGTAAAGCATGATGGGAACGATAGGGTGCTCACCTGGCTTAATGTCGAATCCCGCCTTTGTCATTTCCGCTCTGAAATACTTCGTATTTGCTTCCAGCTTATCGCGCAGCGTAGTGGTCTGAGACAACAGATCAAAGATTGCAATTGACGCGCCGGTAATAGACGGTGCCAATGTATTGGAAAAGAGGTAAGGACGCGAGCGTTGACGAAGCATTTCAATGATTTCCTTACGACCAGATGTAAATCCACCGGATGCGCCACCAAGAGCTTTACCCAACGTTCCGGTGATAATATCAACGCGACCAGTAACGCCTCTATATTCGGGAACACCACGACCGGTCTTGCCAATAAATCCCGTTGAGTGGCACTCATCTGTCATCACCAATGCTTCGAACTCATCGGCGAGGTCACAGATTTTATCCATCTGCGCGATGGTTCCGTCCATTGAAAATGCACCATCTGTTACAATGATGATTTGTTTTGCGCCAGCAGCCTTTGCGTCTGCAAGTTGCTTACGCAGATCGTCCATATTGTTATGCTTGTAGCGATAGCGCATCGCCTTACATAACCTCACGCCGTCAATGATAGAGGCATGATTGAGCTCATCGGATATGATAGCATCTTCCGCGCCAAACAAAGGTTCGAACACACCACCATTGGCATCGAAAGCGGCGGCATAGAGAATCGTGTCTTCAGTGCCGAGGAATTCAGATATTTTTTTCTCGAGTGTTTTGTGGATATCCTGAGTACCGCAAATAAAACGGACAGAAGACATTCCGAAACCGTGACTATCAATTGCATTCTTGGCAGCTTCCAGCACACGAGGATGTGACGACAATCCTAAGTAATTGTTCGCACAAAAGTTGATCACTTCCTTTCCGTCTTGCGTCTTGATGTCGGCGGCTTGCGGCGTCGTAATAATTCGTTCTTTCTTAAATAGACCAGCTTCACGAATATTCTCGAGCTCTTTCTGGAGAACAGGTTGTAGTTTACGATACATAGATCTAGATCAAATTAAATTTTTGGCTTTGGTTTAAAAACGGGCCGTGGCACTGCAGGCTTCGGCAAAGGTGTAGTTGCTGATGACGTGTTCGAAGGCGCAGGTTCAACATTCGTCGCATGCGTTGCGACTGGTTTCTCGGCGACCACTTTCGGTGCGGGAACAACTTTCAATTGGTATTTCCTTCTTACAGGATTGATAAGATTTAGCTTTTGCAGCGTAAAGCTATTAGGATGTATTTGCTCGAACTCGTCTTTCCAAGTAAGCCACATTGATTCTTCTGCTTTCTTGAAAGCATCGGAGTCAATCCTTTTAGAAATTAAATATTCTTCAAAATTCACGGGCGCTAAGTTAATCGAAAACCTTTCCTAACACATGATAGGTGAATGGTAATTTTTGGTAATATTGCCCCGCATTCAGACGCAATGAAAAGAGACAAGATTTTAGTGATTGGCGCCGGCGGACAGTTGGGTGCTGAATTAACCCAAGGACTGTGGGAACGGTACGGGAAAGAGAATGTGATCGCAACAGACATCAAGGGAGCAGAAGGTGTATTGGCGACAGGAAACTTTGAGATCCTTGACGTGCTCAACACGCCTCAATTGATTTCGCTCATTAGTAAGAACAAGTTCACGCAGATCTATCATTTGGCCGCTGTGCTGTCGGCAACTGGCGAAAAGAATCCTCGGCTCGCATGGAAGCTAAACATGGATGGACTGATCGAAGTGCTCGATGCTGCAGTCGAATACAAAGTAGAGAAAGTTTACTGGCCAAGTTCCATTGCTGCATTCGGGCCAACAACACCGAAGATCAAGACGCCACAAGACACCATTATGGATCCGACTACGATCTACGGAATTAGTAAACAAGCTGGTGAAAGATGGTGTGAGTGGTATTTCAAAAACAAAGGTCTGGATGTACGAAGTCTTCGTTATCCTGGGTTGATAGGCTATAAAACAAAGCCTGGCGGAGGCACCACTGATTACGCTGTTGACATTTATTTTAAAGCATTAAGCGACAAAAAGTTTGAATGCTTTCTAAAGCCTGACACCTACCTTCCCATGATGTACATGAGCGACGCGGTAAAGGCAACGTTAGATCTGATGAGTGCACCTTCTGAGCATGTCAAGATTCGGTCGAGTTACAATATTGCTGCGATGAGCTTTTGCCCATCTGAAATAGCAGCGTCTATACAGAAACATATCCCAGAATTCGAGATCACCTATAAGCCTGATTTTCGACAAGCGATTGCCGACTCGTGGCCAAAGTCCATCAATGATTCAGCAGCACGGATTGATTGGGGATGGAATCATGCGTTCGATCTCGATGAAATGACGCAGGAAATACTTAGCAACCTTAAGCTGTAAAAGAGCATAAATGAAAACAGTCACCTCTTGATGAAGTGACTGTTTCATTATTTCAAATCCGTTAGGTTATTGGCTTACAGAAAATCTGATGGTAGTTGAAAAATCCCCAGCAAAAACTTTCAGCAGATAAGCGCCTCCATTGAGTGGCTCACCAAATTGAATTTCTTGCTCAAGATCAGTAATCTTCATGCTTCTAATTTTCACGCCCAAATTGTCGATAATCTCCAACGTCGCGTCGCTTTCGAACTGAAAATTTTTGACAAGGTTGAAAGATGATCCGCGTAACGGATTTGGGTAAATCAACACTGTCTTTTTTCCTTCATGGGTTAAGGTGATGACGTTTGAATATTCCGTATAACCATCGAGGTCAACAATCCTTAAGCGATAGTAATTTCGTCCTAGCAGTGGCAAGTTGTCGGTTGCGTTATATTCGATGCGCGATGTACTGTTACCTGCGGCTGCAACTTCACTGATTGTTTCGAATGATATTCCGTCAGCAGAACGTTCGATGACAAATTTTTCAGCATTCTCTTCCGTAGCCGTTACCCAATTCAGTGTGACAACGTCGCCAGCAGGTTTTGCTTTGAAAGAAACGAGCGTAACTGGCAATGCACCGCTACCGCAGAACGATGCCGGCCCAGTACATGATCCTCCACTCTGATAGCATCCTGCACACCCGTTAAGGTTAGAACCGTTTCCGACGTTCGTGCTTCCACCAACAGATACAAGTCCACTCACGGCAACGTTGGTGTTGTTACCACCTGTGAGGTTTCCGTCGACGCGCAAATTTCCTGACACCGCGACGTTCGCGTTGTTCACCATCACTAGGTTTCCCTTAATGATCACAGTCCCCGAGATTGACCAGTTGATATTGTTATTCACCGTTACATTACCCCAGATGATAAGCGTTCCGGCCACGTTCACGTTTGCATTGTTGTTGGTCGTGAGCGATCGTGAATTGGAAGCATCTCCGATGTTGAGTGTTCCATTGACGGTAAGCGTGTTGTTGTTGGCAAGCGTAATACTTCCTACCGTAAAGCTGTTACCGTTTGCAACAGTAGGGCTTACGTTGTTGCTGATCGTAATCGTTTCAGCGACTGTATTACCTATGTTATTTCCCGACCAGTTGCCATCAGTTCCCCAATCACCGGAGTTGTTCATTGTTGCCGTCTGAGCGGTTAATTTAGGCAAAGCGAGAAGCGTGATAACTATTGTTATCGCAAAAATCTTGTTACTCATTTTTTTACTTTAGGTGGGCTCCTAAAATTTACTATGTATAAATACTTACGTGAATCTATTGGTAAGCAGATTTTCAAAAGGAAAATAAACTGTTCTTAACGAACCTCTATTTACTTTCGATCTCCAGCTGATCGTCAATACACGAATCTGAAAATCAATCAGATATGGCGCAAATGTAGAGAAGATTGGTTAAACAACCAACAGACAGCCCCTTGCACTGCACCCCAGACGTTATGGCAAAGGCAAACCGGATGATAGTTCTCGGCATCCGTATAAATACCTACTTTACAACGAAGCGTATTATCTGTTTATGAGCCGATGACACGTAATGGAATAGATATGAACCAGGAACTAGTGGACGGCTAAAAGTCAAATTCAAATCCGTCGTAATTGATCCCTTTTCGATCACAAAACCTCGGCTATCATAAATCTCGAAACGTGCATCAGATGTGTATTCGAAAGTTGCCTTTATATTCAAATATGCTCCTGTCGATGAGTTAGGATAGAGCTCCACGCGATTGCCAAATGTTGCATCGACAAACACTACTTTAAACGATTCTGTGTAGCCATCGTAGTCGATCGAAGTCAAGCGATAGTAGATCCGACCGCTAACGAGATTTGAATCTTGAAAGCCATAAGTATGTTTTTCCGTGCTGTTGCCGTGAGCTGGTACCGATCCAATCTCAACGAAATCGCTTCCGTTCACAGAACGCTCAATCGAAAAGCGCTCAGTATTTTTTTCTGTCGCCGTTGCCCATGCCAAAGAGACGATTTCTTGTTCGTATGAAGTTACCTTGAAGTAGATCAAACTCACAGGCATCGGTGTATTGGGAATTGAATTCACCCAATTATAAAACGGTACGTTTGTCGTTTGAAGCACGACCAAGTTTCCTTTGTTGGCAGTCGTTGTCGAACCGCCTCCCGTGTTTGAAGTTGTTCCGTTTACGTAAAGGCCGTAAGGTGTTACTGCACTTCCCGCATTGCCGTTAGTAATTTGGCTTCCTCCTCCTGTGTAGGAAATGTTACCATGAACATAAGCTTGCCCACCACTTTCCACTGTGAGACGTGAATCACCACCACCACTGTCCGTTACATTACCAAACACGGCGAAGCGTCCATTTCTTCTGATGCGTACATCGCCACTTCCCGTCTGATTGAGATTACCTCTAATAATTAGATCTGCGTATGCGGGTGGCGCAACGTTTGTTCCTACCACCAAGTTTTCATTATCACCAACCGTAAAGTTTCCATTTACAGAAGTCGTTCCGCCCGGATTGATTTGCATTCTGCTTGAGCTCGGCATCGATGCATTACCTGAAACATTTATCGTTCCGGAATTTGTTGTAACCGACGACCCAGATCCGCTTCCAGTGAGGTTACCATTTATCTGAAGCGTCCCTCCACTTAAGTTGTTCAATGTACCCCCTTGCGACACACTTCCTGTAACTGTGAAATTTCCGCTGTTATCGAGAACGGCATCATTGTTATTGCTGATGGCGAGACTTCCAACGGTTACCGCTCTTCCTGCTGCCACCGTAACATTCGAAGATGAATTAATAGACATTGCGTTAGTCACTGAAAGTGATCCTGCATTTATATTCAGCGTTCCACCAGAACCACTTGTATTGAATGCGCCGACTGATATTAAACCCGTGCCGTTATTGGTAAGCACGGCATCGCCTGTCAAAGTAAGCGTACCTGTAACGGTGAGGCTACCGGTTGTTATCGTCATCGTTGTTGCGTTCAAAGTCAAGTCGCCGTATACCGTTACGTTTCCATTGTTCACGTTGAAGTTGGTGACGTTCTGCATCGACAAGTTTTGTGGCGTGCCTGCTGATCCGGAAGTGAATGATCTTCCGCTGTTGATCCTGATTTGGTTAAAGCCATTAATCGAAGATGGCACGGTCACGTTGTGATTAATGATGGCCGAGTACCCCTGCCAATCCGAAGGCGCGGTGCCTCCCCATGTCGCGCCGGTAGCCCATGGGCCCGCCGCGTTTGTAGTGTATGTTTGGGCAACCAGGTTAAGCGATGATAACATGAGTATTATCATTATGCTTAAAGTCAAGCCTGCCGGTTTCATCATTTGTGCTGTTTTCATAGCCAAAGTTTCTAGGTGGTTGATTGTCTTTTGGCAACAACCCCGCCACCTGATCCGCTAACACGCATTAGGACAAAGACTAACAATCATTAGGGAGTGAAGAAATAGGGAGGAATAACCTTCACAATTTCGCAAAAAAACGCCGGTAGCCCTTTCAGGAACGATATGTTCACTGGTACCCGTTAGAAAAATCCGAATTAAATTTGCCCGCATTATTATGAAAAAAATCTATTCCAGTCGGAAATCATGCACTCCCAAGGTGATTAAAATTCATCATTTCAAGATTTGATTACTCATTTTGGGAAAACGGATTACCGTGGGAAATGAGGAATTGAGCTGAATTCGATGAAAAATGATAAGTTGCAAACTAAACGCTCCAGATGTATGACAGTAATCAAGACAGATCTTACAAACCATATTTTGACTGTAACGATCGCACGGCCAGAGGCTATGAATGCGCTCAACGCAGATGTACTATCACAACTTAGTGAAGTCATTTCTCGAGCCTATACCGACGCAGAAATTGGAGGCATCATACTTATCGGTGAAGGCGAAAAGGCTTTTGTCGCGGGAGCAGACATTAAAGAACTTTCTGTGCTCTCGCCAACCGAAGCACTTACGCTAGCCGAAAAAGGACAGCGAATTTTTAAAGCTATTGAAGATAGTCCGAAGCCTATCATTGCTGCTGTAAACGGTTTTGCATTGGGCGGTGGGTGTGAGCTAGCAATGGCCTGTCATTTTAGAGTTGCTACCGAGAACGCAAAGTTTGGCCAGCCTGAAGTAAATCTTGGTATTATCCCAGGATACGGTGGAACGCAACGACTAACACAATTGGTCGGCCGTGGCAAAGCATTAGAACTTCTGTTGACAGGCGATGTGATTTCCGCACAACAAGCCTTAAGTCTCGGTTTAGTAAATCATGTTGTTGCTGATCGCCAAGCTTTAACCGTTTTAGCCACATCGATCATGACGAAGATTCTCGCGAAAGGATCCATCGCTGTCCGACATGTTATTCAAGCCGTGAACGCTGGTTTTGATTTTGAAAAAGTAGGTTATCAAACAGAAGCAAAATTGTTTGGCGACTGCGCTGGAACTGCTGATTTTAAAGAAGGAACTAGTGCGTTTATGGAAAAGCGCAAGCCAACATTCACAGGGAAATAAGCTTCTCGCAGTAGCATGAGTAAAATTAAAAAGCTCGCCGGTGAAACGGTATTGTACGGTCTTGGCAGCATCGTTCCGCGATTCCTAAATTTTTTATTGGTATCGCTTCACACACGCGTACTTCCTGCAGGCGAATATGGAATCATTACTGATATTTTAGCTTTTGTCGCGTTCTTGAATGTGATCTACGCATTTGGAATGGAGACTGCCTACTTTCGATTTGCTACCAAAAGTGAAAATGATGAAAAGCACATTTTCAATCTGGCACAGACTACCGTTATCGCGGTAAGCGTAGTAACCTCGCTCGTGTTGATCATCTTTGCACGGCCCATCGCTAATGACATGGGTTTCGCGGGTAACGTTGATTATTTGTATTGGACTATCGGCATCATGTTCATCGATGCTTTGGTGATCGTTCCTTTCGCGCGTTTACGATTACAAAAGAAAGGCTTGACATTCGCACTTGGAAAGGTGATTAATGTCTTGATCGTTATCGCACTCAACATTTATTTCCTCAAAGTAATTTACGATCCAGAAGTTGGATTCGCCTACGTGCTGTTGGCAACGCTTATTGGTAACGCTTTCTTCCTTCTTTTCTTTTCTCGCACTTTACTCTCTTGGAGGCCCACATACGATCGCAGAATTACGCGTGAAATGTTTCGATATGCTTATCCTGTAATGCTTACGGGATTACCTGCCATGATCAACGAAATGTTCTCGCGAAAAACCTTGCGTTATTGGCTTCCTGAAGGTTACTATCCCGGAAAAACCGAGAACGAGATTCTTGGGATCTTCGGTGCCACTTACAAGTTTGCCGTGGTGATGAACTTAGCTATTTTGGCTTTTCGCTACGCGGCAGAGCCTTTCTTTTTCTCGAACGCTGCCGACAAAAACTCACCCGAACTTTTTGCGCGCGTCAACCATTATTTCACGCTGCTTTGCTGCGTCATTTTATTGGGCGTGAGTATCAATTTGGACATCCTTAAACTTTTTTTGGGGAATAGCCAATATTACGATGGACTACGAATTGTTCCTGTGCTTTTGTTAGGCTACTTATTTCTGGGAATCTACTACAACTTGTCGGTGTGGTTTAAGCTTACCGACAAAACTTACTACGGGACATACATTACACTTGGTGGCGCTATTATTACAATCGTTGGAAACTACTTTTTGGTTCCGATAGCGGGAATAGACGGTAGTAGCTGGGCAACTTTTATCTGCTATTTTACGATGACCGTTGTATGTTATCTGCTGGGAAGGAAATACTATCCGATACCCTACAAGGTAGTGCAAGGGATAAGCTACATCACCCTTACTTTAGCTTTGGTGTATGCAATCAATTCAATCGTTATCGAAAATATCTGGCTGGCATCAAGTTTTCACATGCTGGTGTTCGTCGCGTATCTGCTGATAATTTATTTCCTTGAAAGAAAAGATTTGAAAGCTAGCCGACGCTAATTTTTTTTTACCTTGAATCAGTTTTATCTGCAACTTTTCTAATAACCGAAAAAAAATCCTTTAATCATGAACATCATTATTCCTATGGCGGGCTTAGGTAAACGCATGCGTCCGCATACGCTTACAGTTCCTAAACCACTTCTTCCAATCGCGGGCAAACCCATCGTGCACCGTTTGGTTGAAGACATCGCTAAAGTTTGTCCCGAAAAAATCGACACCATAGGTTTTATCATTCACCCAAGTTTTGGAAAAGACGTTGAAGAGAGCTTAAAACAAATTGCAAAAGACGTTGGCGCGACAGGAAAAATATTCTATCAAGAACAAGCCATGGGAATTTCACATGCGCTGCTATTCGCAAAAGAATTGTTTACCGGGAAAGTGATCGTGGCTTTCGCTGATACACTGTTCAAAGCGAATTTTAAATTAGATACGAATCAAGATGGTATCATTTGGGTTCAGAAAGTTGATGACCCTTCACAGTTTGGCGTCGTTAAATTGAATGACAAGAATGAAATCACCGACTTGGTCGAGAAACCATCAAGCTTTGTTTCTGACCTCGCCATTATCGGGATCTATTTTTTCAAAGATGGTGCGGGCTTGGCAAAAGAGATGCAATACCTTATCGACAACGACATCAAAGACAAAGGCGAGTATCAATTCACGTCGGCGCTTCAAGGACTTAATAAAAAGGGAGCAAAGCTAGTACCTGGTCAGGTAACGGAATGGTTAGACTGCGGAAACAAAAATGTGACCGTTCAAACCAATCAACGATATCTTGAGTTTATCAAAGATCAAAAACTTGTGTCCGATCAGGCAAAGCTTATTAATAGCGTCGTAATCCAGCCTAGCTTTATTGGTGCTGGCGTTGTTATTGAAAATTCCGTTGTCGGCCCGCATGTTTCAATAGGCGAAAATTCCAAAATTTCGAATAGTCGGATTCAAAATTCGATTATTCAAAAGGAAACAAAAGTATCAAAGGCTGTATTGGAGAACAGCATGTTAGGGAATTTCGCTAATTTTGAAGGATCGGCACTCGACCTGAGTGTTGGTGACTTCAATTCAATAGCTTGATTTTGACGAAATTCCATAGATATAAGCCAACAGGGATTGTTCTGCTCTTCGCACTTATCCTCTCCTTGTCGACTTATGCCCAACGAAAAAAGAAAAATGACGAAGGAACACAGGCCTCGGGAGTAAAACTTCGCGAGGCCGAGTTCTATTTTACCGAAGGGGAGAAATTCTTTATCCTCGAAGACTACGCAAAAGCGATACTGTACTATCAGCGTACGCTTGAACTCACACCAGAGAATGGCACGGTGCACTACAAGATTGCAGAAATTCTCGCCCGCAGTAGCAAGCAAGATGACCTCCTCAAAGCATCACTCAGTATCGAGCAAGCATTGAAGCTCGAACGGAAAAACAAATACTTTTATCTTCTCGCGGCGAACATCTACAGTAGCCTGGGCCGTTTCGATAAAGCTGCTCAAACTTATGAAGCGCTTATCTCAGAAATTAAAGGAACGGAAGAGTACCTCTACGAGCTCGCCTCTATCTATCAATACGCGAACAAACCTGATGAAGCGCTGAAAGTATACAACCGTGCTGAAAGCATCATGGGTGTAAACGAAATATCTTCTGCGCAGAAGCAACGGATTCTCATGGATCAAGGCAAAACGAAGGAAGCATTGGCTGAAGGAGAACGATTAATCGAGGCGTATCCTGGTGAAGAAAGATTTGTGATGGGATTTGCTGAGGTACTTTCCGAGAAAGGAATGCGCAATGAGGCCATCAGCTATCTCGAGAAGTTTCTCCAGCAAAATGAAGATTCACCCAATGCAATGATGCTGCTGGCCGGAATTTATCGCGATAACAACCAAGAAGAAAAAGCACGCCCACTCCTACTAAAATTGTTTGACAATCCCGATGTAGAGTTCTCTCGCAAAATGCTGATCCTCGGAACGTATAGCGCTCAGATTAGCATGAATCGGTCGAAAAAAAATGCCGACGAAGATCAAGAAGCTTTTGCATTCTCATTATTCAACAAACTTGAGCAGACCAATCCGACAGATGCCAACATCCATATCCTCGGCGGCGATCTTTATTTATCATCTGAACGGCCACGAGAAGCCCAACGCGAATACCTCCAAGCAATAGAGCTCGGCGAAGTAAACTATGAGGTATGGGAAAACCTTCTTTACATCGACATGCAATTGGAACAATATGATCAGGCCATCGTGCACGCCGATCAAGCTTTGGAATTGTATCCTAATCAACGCATGATTCATTACTTCAGTGGATACGCGAACCTTAGAAAGAGACATTACAAAGAAGCAATTTCATCACTCGAGCAAGCAAAGAAGTTATCCAACAGTGCGCCTGCTTTCGTTAGTGACCTTAACGCATTGTTGGGCGATGCATACAATGCAACGAAAAACTACGAATTATCAGATAAAGCCTATGAGGAAGCATTGGCGTTTAACGCAAACAACAGTGTCGTTCTCAATCAATACAGTTACTTCTTAGCCCTACGAAAACAGAATTTAGAGAAGGCCGAAAAAATGTCATCCACCCTGGTAAAGAACAACCCTGACAACGCTACTTTTTTAGACACGTACGCATGGGTTCTTTATATGCGCGAAAAATATAAAGATGCCCGGAAAGCGATTGAACGCGCTGTGAATTCAGGAAATGCAAATGCTACACACTTAGAACATTACGGTGACATCTTATATAAACTCGGAGAGGTCGATAATGCTGTTAAGCAGTGGGAACGGGCACGAGGCCTCAATGCAAACAGCGAAATCCTAAATAAAAAAATTGCGAATAGAAAGATCTATGAATAGAATCCACCAATTTTTACTCATCGCATTAAGCATAGTCGTTTTAACGGGATGTAGTAAAAAAACAGCCTCTCTTACCAATCAAACACCAGCAGTCCCGAAGCCTACGCTTAACGTAGATGAGATCGACTTTGAATATTTGCAAGGGAAAGCGAGGATGACGTTGCGTGATGCTAAGAAAGAGCTTGAGGTAAAAGCGAACATCAGAATTAGAAAGGATAGTGTCATTTGGATGACATTCTCTGTTATTGGCGTTCAAGGGGGGAAAGCGTTGATTAACAAAGATTCGATCACCATCGTAAGTAACTTGAAAGATGAGTACTATGTGTTCGACTACGAGGAACTTTCCAGACGTTATAACTTTAATATCAATTACGGAATAATTCAGTCGGCGATGCTCGGTAATCTGATTATGGAAAGGAAAGAAGAGGATGAGATCCTTCAAGAGTCTTCTCTTTTTATCCTCAAACAACAAACTGGAACAGTGAACGTTTCAAATTTTGTGAATGCGGCGAGCATGAAAATTGAAAAAGTTGAACTAAAAGAAAGCAATACAAGTAATTCGCTGACACTACACTATTCTAATTTTCAGCCTATTGCCCATAAGCTTTTCCCATACAACGGAACAATCAACCTCTTCTATAAAGCGATTGGAGGTTTGTTAAATACGACGGTTATTTTTGAGTACAACAAAGCAGAGTTGGGTGATAAAGAACTTAAGTTCCCTTTTAATATTCCGAAGAGATATGTTCGCAGGTAGAACACTGGTGCTCATATTTTTTACGCTGATTGCTTTTTCGGTTTCTGCACAACGCCACCGGACGAAATCTCAATTGCAGAAAGAAAAACAACAGAACCTGGAGCGAATCAAAGAAACAGAGAAGATTCTCACCGAAACGAGCGCGAAAAAGAAAAACACGCTTGGCGAGCTCAACGCATTAAATCAACGCATCGACGACCAAGAAAAGCTCATATCATCTATCAAAGGCGAGGTTACGATTCTTGATTCGGAGATCGGTGAGAACAAGGATATTATTTTGGCGCTCGAGAATGATTTACGAAAACTAAAGAAAGAGTTCGCGGCGATGCTTGTAGCAGCCCAAAAAGCGAATAACAGCACCACACGCCTTACCTTCCTTTTCTCAGCAAAGTCATTCGACCAATTGGTGATGCGCATGAAATACATGGAACAGTATTCAAACGCGCGAAAGCTACAAGCGGAACAGATTGTAAAAGTACAAGAAGCGTTGGGCGGTCAGGTTCGTGAAATCGAAGGTCGTCGTGTAGCAAAAAACAAGCTTTTGGATGAAGAGTTAAAAGAGAACGACAACCTGTCGTCGTTAAAAAAGAAACAGAACACGGTTGTTAAATCGTTGCAAAAGGAAGAGAAGAAGCTTCGGAAAGATCTAGAAACGACAAAGAAGGCGGTTGCTGCGCTCGACCGACTTATTGAAGACATCATCCGCGAAGAGCGCGAACGTGTTGCACGCGCCAGTGGAAAAAGTAGCGATCGCGATGTTGCGCTTTCGTCGTCTTTCGAACAAAATAAAAACAAGTTCCCTTGGCCTTCCGCTGGGTTTGTTTCTCAAAAATTCGGCAAGCAACCACATCCGGCTCTGAAAAATATTGTCGTTAACAACAACGGCGTTAACATTCAAACACGTGAAGATGAAAAAGTGAAATGCATCTTCGATGGTGAAGTTAGCCGCGTCGCATTTATCCAAGCCATGGGTAATATCGTGATTGTAAAACATGGGGAATACCTCACCGTTTACGGCGGATTGAAAGAAGTTTCTGTTCGCACAGGTCAAAAAGTTTCCACCAACCAAGAGATCGGAAAAGTATTCGCAAACAGTGATGGCGTCTCCGAATTACGGTTTCAAATTTTCAGAAACAGCACGCCACTAGATCCTCAAATCTGGTTACGAAACATGTAAGCTTGTAACATTTTACATTGGCTTAATGTAACATTCACCTCGGTAAATTGATTTTTCATTCTGCCGTCATTTTCTGACAGTAAGTAGTTCTACTTACCCTCTGTTATTTCAAGTGTTAGAAATACAACGAGTTAAGAAACGCAATATCCTCCTTTAAAAATCAGGTATCCGTATTACAACGTATGGTCTACCGGTTGCTTTACGGATGTAACTTTAGTTTGTTTTAACAAGGAAGGATCCTTCATCACTTTCATAAAATGACAGTGAATATTTTCAACTTTGCCTCATCATATAAAACAAAAATGCTATGAGTAAGCTGACCCTTCTTAAAGAACCTTATGTCGACATTACACTCGACAAAGACACCAATGTTATCTATGCAAAATGGATCGGGTTCCTAAGACCTGATGATGTAAAAAAAGGATGCGCGTTCATGACAAAGTACATCAAAGAAAAAGACATCAAGAGTCACTTGAGTGATCACCGTTCCTTGAAAGTATTGTCTAAAGAAGTGCAGGACTTCCTCACGAAGGAATGGTTCCCAGAAGTTGAGAAAGTAGGTCTTACAAAAGTCGGCGCCGTGGTAGCAGATGACGTGTTTGCTGCAGCGACCGTAAATAAAGTAAACGCCGAAGCAAAGGTTGGACGTCTTACCATCAACATGTTCAACTCAGAAACAGAATGTACTAAATGGCTTCTTAACTAATTAAGATTATGCAAACGCAGCGTACGGCAACATTAAATTTGATAGAGCATCCATGGTTGGGGAAGCAGGAGATGATTCAGTCGCTGGATCCGTTGAATTTTGATAACGCCCTGCCTGTATTGCATGCCCTTAATCGCGAAGGAAATACTCACGAAATCATCCAGCTTTTGTATCGTCACTTACCGGTTCCCGATAGGCTGGATGGTTTTGGATACGAAGAAGCAATCGCCAGCATGCGCGACCTCGGAATTTTCATCGGCATTTTGAAAAAACATGGTATTGAGCCTGTAGATGTTTTACCAGAACTCGAATACGTTTTGCTTGTGTTGATGGTCAAAACCGGATTGCCTCCGCGCGACACGCTCATTCATTATACTGCTTGGAATCCTTCCAATGAAAGAATCAGAACTTACACTGGATTAGAGGATGAAAAGCAGCTTATTGAAAGTGTTAAGATCGCCTATCCTTCGTTGTTGGATGCCATTAATCTACTAGATAAAACGCATAGCATTGCCTTGAACGATCCTTCATTTGCAGATCACTGCACAACGATCCGCGAAATGTTGGAAGGCATGGTAAGAGGTATTGTATTGGCGAAGCGTAAGGTTTCTCCGGAAGTTTTCGCCAACGAGTTGCGTTTTTATTACGACGCCATCAAAGTCGACTATAACAATAAATACATGGGACCAGGTGCAGTAGAAATGCCGATGTTCCTCATTGATCACTTGTTATGGAGCTGCGATTGTGATGACCAGGTGTACACTGAATTCAAAAAGGGTTATTTAAGTTATAACCTTCCTGTTGTTCGCGAGATTTATGATCGTTACGAAAACAAACCGTCATTGGCGGCACGCATGGCGCAAGCATTAGCAACAAATTCCTCGTTGGAAGTTTTCAATAATGCATTAGCACTGGCTGATCTTTTCACTGTGTTGAAGAGTTTCAGAATGCCGCACAAAAAGGTAGCCGAGAGTGCATACCAACATCAAGACGATAAGCATCATCAAAAAGGAAGTGGTGGGTATGCGACGGATATTCTTCAACACATTATCGATCTTCAACAAAGGAATACTGCGGCAATGATGTCGGCACTTGTGGTCGAACGTCAGAAGTACGTTATGGAGAAAGTACAAACCCGTTGACATTATTTTATTTGATCCGTGGAAAAGTATATTACCCGCCTGGCGGTCGTCGACAAGATGATCAGGCGAAAGGCTACAGGCTCACCAAAGGAGCTTAGTCAAAAATTACAAATTTCTGAATCTACCGTATTTCGTTTGATGCGCACGTTAAAGGCAAACATGGGGCTAAAGATTGAATGGAGCGCCAAACATCACAGCTATGTCTACACTTCCGACAGTCAGAAATTCAATCTCGACAGGTTGATTTTGTCGTCGGAGGAATAATTATCACTCAGGAAATTATCGTGTCGAAAACACGAAGGGATAAAAAAATCCCTCATTTTAAATGAATCGTCCACCTGGCCGATGGATTTCGCGCTCCTCGGCCACTTTTTTAATGTGACGATAGCCCATTTTTACGAAAAAACGCGCAAAACGGTACTTTTTGGCAGATTTTTCTGCGTTTGATACTACCTTTTTTTACTCTACTTTTGTTGTTCGATTAAAATTTAAGCCATGAAAGCTACATTATTGTTTCTCAGCGGTATGGGAACTACGGAACTCATCATCATCGGACTTGTTGTTCTCGTGTTTTTCGGCGCGAAAAGAATTCCTGAATTCATGAAAGGATTGGGGAAAGGCGTGCGTGAGTTCAAAGACGCTGTGAAAGACGTGAAGAAAGACGTTGAGGGAACGGGCAAAATCGAAGAATAAGTTTGAGAACGTACGCTACATTTCGCGAAATACAGCACGATCTGCAGCGAGGCGCCTTAACTTGTCAGGATCTCGTCCGACATCACCTTAGTAACATCGAAAAGAAATCGCATCTCAATGCATTTCTAAGCGTGTTTCCTGAGGAGGCACTCGAACGGGCGTCACTCATTGATCAAAAAATTAAGAACGGTACGGCGGGAAAGCTCGCCGGGTTAGTCGTCGGTATTAAAGACGTACTTGCTTATACCGGACATCCTCTGCAAGCCAGTAGTAAAATACTGAATGGATTTATTTCCCAGTTTAACGCCACTGCCGTACAGCGTCTGCTGGACGCCGATGCGATCATTATTGGAAGACAAAATTGTGATGAATTCGCAATGGGATCGTCCAATGAAAGTAGCGCCTTCGGACCAGTACTCAACGATGCTGACAACACACGCGTACCGGGTGGATCTTCCGGAGGCTCCGCAGTTGCTGTTCAAGCAGATCTTTGTCAAATCTCTTTAGGATCAGATACCGGTGGTTCCGTACGACAACCTGCAGCCTTTTGCGGATTAGTCGGCCTTAAACCAACGTACTCGAGAATATCAAGATATGGTTTAATCGCCTATGGATCTTCGTTCGATTGTATCGGAATCTTTGCAAAATGCGTCGAAGATGTTGCTGTTGTATTGGAAGTGATTGCTGGCGCAGATGATGAAGACAGTACAGTATCACGACTGCCCGTGCCGCAATATGCTGAAGAATTATCGCGCACATTGAGCAAGTCATACAAAGTGGCTTACGTGCGCGAAATTGATGACGCTGAAGGATTGCAGCCCGAAATTCGTGATGCCATCCAGCGCAAACTCGATCACATTAAGAATGCAGGTCATTCTGTTGATGTAATCGACTTCCCTTTGCAAGAATATGTACTACCAACGTATTACATCCTTGCCACGGCGGAAGCAAGCTCGAACCTTTCGCGCTACGACGGTGTGCGCTATGGGTATAGAAGTCCGCAGACGACGGACTTACAATCACTTTATAAGAAAAGTCGATCAGAGGGATTTGGAAAAGAAGTGCAAAAGAGAATTTTACTCGGCACGTTTGTGTTGAGTGCTAGTTACTATGATGCATACTATACCAAAGCCCAAAAAGTAAGACGGCTCATTCGTGAGAAGACGAAAGATATATTGAAGCAATATGATTTTATCGTTATGCCGATTACACCGACAACAGCTTTTAAAATTGGAACACATACAGATAATCCATTAGAAATGTACTTAGCAGATCTTTTTTCCGTTCAGGCTAATGTGGCAGGTGTTCCTGCTATCGCGGTGCCTTGTGGAGAAGACAAGCTAGGATTGCCTATCGGACTGCAAGTAATTGCGGATGACTTTCAAGAATCAAAACTTTTACATTTTTCAGACGCACTCACTAAAATGAACTGAGATGAGAAAATTAATTCTCCTGCCCGTGTTCATCATTTTTTCAACTGTCGCTTACAGTCAAGTGCTGCAACCTGATTCGGTTGTTGTCGATTCATTAGAAGTAGCGGAAGCAGAAGAAGAAATGCTTTACAAGGAAGACACGCTTGATTACGTGTATTACGCGATGCCTAGCGACCTAGAATTTATTCCGGGCAATGACGATCCTGAGTTGATCGCAGACCGCTTGCAGTGTATTAGCGGCCGTATTCCTTTGGTCTATAATGACCGCATTCAGGCTTTCATCAACTACTTCACCGTGAAAGATCGTGAGTATACAAAAATGGTGATGCGTAGGAAGAATTTATACTTTCCACTTTTCGAGAAGTATCTCGCGAAATACAATCTCCCTGATGAATTAAAATATCTCAGTATCATCGAATCCGGATTAAACCCGCGTGCGATGTCTCGTGTACGCGCAGTAGGGCTCTGGCAATTCATGCCGGCTACCGGACGATACTATGGACTCAATTACGATTGGTACGTAGACGATAAGATGGATCCAGAAAAATCTACCGATGCTGCCTGCCGTTACCTCCGTGATTTGCACCGGATGTTCAACGACTGGGAAATGGCATTAGCCGCTTACAATACAGGCCCTGGCAACGTGAAGCGTGCCATTCGTAAATCTGGATACAAGAGAACGTTCTGGGAGATTTATCAAAATCTTCCTAGAGAAACCCGTTCGTATGTGCCGCAATTTGTAGCAATCATCTATACGATGAACTATCTCGATCAACACAACTTCATTGATGAAGGGCAAGAGATGCTCGTGACTTACGATACCCTGCACGTCAATAAATTTCTTCACTTTGAGACGTTCGCGAAACTCACCGGAACTTGTGTTGAAGATCTGCAAAAATTAAATCCTGCAATTCAACATAATGCCGTACCTGAAACAGGAAAAAAATATATCATCAATGTTCCCGAAGCTGCAAAGTTTCACCTAAAAATGAATCGCGCTGCAATTCTTGATTCAGCCTCTAAAGTTGGTCGTGTTCAATTGGAGCTTCTTGCTAAAAATAGTCCTGGTAATACCTACGGTCGTGAGCGCACAGTATACAAGGTTAGAAGTGGCGATGTGTTAGGCTCAATCGCCATGCGTCACGGTGTAAAAGTTACGGATCTCCGAAAGTGGAACAACTTACGCGGCAACACGATTCGCGTCGGACAAAGAATAAATATCTACACGAAATCCAGTGGCAGCCGCACGTCGCCGACTACGGTGCTTGCGTCTAACACAAAATCAAATCCAATTACCGTTGATGCCACGGGATCGAAAACATATACGGTTCAAAACGGCGACACCTTGTGGGATATCTCACAAAAGAACGGTTTGTCTATCGATAAGATTAAGAGCTTGAATAATTTGAATAACAACAAAATTCAGCCAGGACAAAAACTAATTATAGGAATTTAATCCTTGTAGTTTTCTATCACACTTCGATAGTATCTATTCAAAGTAAAAGGCGCGTCAATGCGCCTTTTACTTTTTATAAACGAGATAAATCTATTGCAGCGCTTGCTCTCTGCTTTAAACCGATTGTCTTTTTCAAGGGCATTCCAAGAGACATTGTTTCATCAATCCACCGAGGTTCATCAGTATTTCGGCACGCTTTATTTTTGCGCTATTCCCTCTATATTTGGGTACTCACTAAACTGACAATTCATGTCTATAAAAATCCGAAAACAGGATGCCTTGAACTATCACATGCAAGGGCAGCCTGGCAAGATTGAAGTCGTTCCTACCAAAGTGCTTAGCTCTCAATTAGACTTGGCGCTGGCGTATTCTCCGGGTGTAGCAGAGCCCTGCAAGGAAATTGCTGCCAACAAAGAAGAGGTCTACAAATACACAAGTAAAGGCAACTTGGTTGCTGTAATATCGAACGGAACGGCCGTGTTAGGGCTTGGCAACATCGGTCCTGAAGCATCGAAGCCCGTAATGGAAGGTAAAGGAGTTTTATTCAAGAAATTCGCCGGCATCGACGTGTTCGATATTGAAATTGACGAAGAAGATCCAGATGCGTTTATCAAGATTGTAAAATCACTTGAGCCAACCTTTGGTGGTGTTAACCTTGAAGACATCAAAGCACCCGAATGTTTCAAAATCGAAACTTCACTTCGCGAGAAGATGAATATTCCGATCATGCACGATGATCAGCATGGCACAGCAATCATATCATCTGCCGCATTGCTTAACGCGCTGGAGCTTGTTGGAAAGAAAATCGATCAAATTAAAATTGTTGTGAATGGCGCTGGTGCAGCTGCGGTAAGTTGCACAAAACTGTACATCGCGCTCGGAGCGAAGAAAGAAAATATTATCATGTGCGATAGTAAAGGTGTCCTGAATAAGCAACGCACTGGCCTCGATGAGATCAAACAACAATTTGTTAACGACACACCGATCTCGACACTACAAGAAGCCATGAAAGGCGCGGACTTTTTCGTCGGACTTTCTGTTGCCGATGCAATCACGCCGGAAGATTTGAATAATATGGCCAGCGATCCAATCGTCTTTGCCTTGGCCAATCCTAACCCGGAGATTGATTACCACCTGGCTCGCAAAACAAGGAAAGACGCTATCCTTGCGACAGGACGCTCTGACCATCCTAATCAAGTGAATAATGTATTAGGCTTTCCTTATATTTTTCGCGGTGCGTTAGATGTGCGCGCGCGTGAGATCAATGAAGAGATGAAGCTCGCAGCGGTTCATGCACTCGCTGACCTCACGAAAGAACCCGTACCAGACATGGTGGTGAAAGCATACGGCACCGATAAGTTGCAATTTGGAAGAGAGTATTTAATTCCAAAGCCGCTCGACCCTCGATTAATTACCACAGTCTCTCCTGCTGTTGCGAAGGCTGCGATGGATTCAGGCATGGCAAGCCAACCCATCACTGACTGGGGCGCTTACCACCACGAGCTACAGAAACGTATCGGTATTGACCAGAAATTGATGTCGCGTATTATTGATCGCGCAAAACAAAATCCGAAACGCGTTGTCTTTTCAGAAGCAACGCATCACAAAATTCTAAAGGCAGCTCAAATATTAAAAGACGAAGGTATCGCAGAACCAATTCTTTTGGGTGACCCTGCAGAAATAAAAAGATTGATTGAGGAACATGGATTGGACCTTCAAGATTGCAAGGTGATTTATCCACGGCAAGAAAATGAAATCGTAGAGCGTTACGCTGATGTGTTTTACAAAAAGCGCCAACGTAAAGGATTGACTCGCCCAGACTGTGTTCGATTGATGCGTGACCGAAATTATTTTGGCGCGATGATGGTCGAGTTCGGCGATGCTGATGCATTGGTGAGCGGTCTCACGAAAGATTATCCGAAAACAATATTACCATCACTCCAGATTATTGGTACCGCAGAAGGTGTTAACCGCGTGGCTGGGATGTACATCATTATCAACAAGCGTGGCACCTTCTTCTTTGCCGACACAACTGTTAATGTAGATCCGAATGCACAGGAACTAGCAGAAATAATTCAGCTCACCGCACGTGGCGTGAAGTTCTTTGATATCGATCCGCGCATTGCTGTGCTTTCCTACTCAAACTTCGGATCATCCAAAGGCGATATTCCAGACAAAACACGGGAGGCCGTTAGACTTGCTCGGACAAAAAATCCAGAGCTCGTTGTTGAAGGTGACATTCAAGCAAACGTCGCATTAAATACACAGCTGCAACAAGAGACATTTCCATTTAGCACCCTTGCACAAGAAGGTGCGAATACATTGATCTTCCCGAATCTAGCAGCGGGAAATATCGCCTATAAATTATTGATGGAGATCGGTGGTGCCGAAGCTATAGGACCGATATTACTGGGTATGAAGAAACCGGTACACGTCTTACAGCTCGGAAGTTCAATTCGTGAGATTGTGAATATGGCTGCCATCGCGGTAGTAGATGCGCAACTGCATGAACAAAACGATCACTTATAAATGCAAAAGCACTTACCTTGATTCAAACAGGGTAAGTGCTTTCACAAAGAAGCTAGCGCTCTAACTTAATACACAGAACTTCTTATCGTCAATGTAGTTCCATCGAGATCAGCCGCATAGCGGTTGAGTTGCCGTATCGCAGGGCCGTCAGTGGGTTCGCCATCTGGAAACCGAAATCTTGACTGGCAGCATGGATCCACCATAAATAACTTCGTAGCATCGACATTCACGGTCGCGCATGCTTCATTTGGGCGATATGAACAATTCCTTTCAAAAGCTATGTACGTAGACTCATTCTGTCGATATACGATAATTCCACGAACGCCACCATCTTGAAGATATAGCGTTCCACCGTTGGTTTGCAATGCTGCATAAGATGGCAAAGTGAGTTCGAGTACGATATCATCAAATGGCTGTTGAGGGATTACGTCGTCGCTGAGATCTGGTGAGCAGCCTGCCAATGTGACGATGATAGAAATTGCGAATAACGTATTAAGCGTTCGGATAATCATAAAAACCTTTTCCTGTTTTGCGACCTAAGAAGCCGGCGTCTACTTTTTGTTGTTGAATTCTACTGGGTCTAAATTTTGGATCTTCATGAAACGCATGATACATCGAAGCGGTTACCGAAAAGTTAATGTCCATGCCAATCATATCCATCAATTCAAACGGTCCCATGCGAAATCCCGTTGCTTTCATGAGTTGATCAATCTCTTGATGCGAGGCAACATTTTCTTCCAGCAACTTCAATGACTCCACATAGAAATGACGTGCTACACGGTTAACGATAAAACCAGGTGAATCATTGGCTAATACCCCTTGTTTATTGATCTTCTTCACAAACGCGTTAAGTAATTCAATCGTCTCTGCATCGGTTGCGGCACCACGAATAACCTCAACCAATTTCATTAACGGTGCGGGGTTAAAGAAATGAAGCCCGGCAAAACGGCCTTGATGTTTGAGAGATGATGCTATTTGTGTGATCGGAATAGACGACGTATTGCTTACCAAAATGCAGTCCTTACCATTGATCTTTTCTAACTCTTGAAAAATTTTTTGCTTGATTTCCAGTTTCTCAATGACCGCTTCTATGGCAAGATCTACTTGAAGGTACCGGAAGTCGCCAACTACCTCTATTCGCGAAAGCGCGTTGTCTTTTTCTTCTACCGTAAGCTTCTTCTTATCAATGCTTAACTCCAAATGTTTACGAATCGCTGCGATTGCCGTTTTGGTCAAATCGGGTTGAATATCGTAAAGGGCTACATGATATCCGGTGGTGGCGCAAAGTTGTGCTATGCCCTGCCCCATCGTGCCGGCACCAATCACTGCAATGCGTTTAACACCATCTATCGTCATGCTACATCACTAGAATGGAATTGTCGTAAGAATCGAATATCATTTTCAGAATACAATCTCAAGTCACCGACTTGATAACGGAGCTGCGTTACGCGTTCGATGCCCATACCGAACGCAAAACCAGTATACTCTTCCGGATCGATGCCGCAGTTTTTCAAAACATTGGGATGCACCATGCCTGCTCCAGCAATTTCTACCCAGCCACTACGTTTACAAACGACGCAACCTGCGCCCTTGCAAATCAAACACGTCACATCTATTTCTGCACTTGGCTCTGTAAAAGGAAAGAATGAAGGACGAAGGCGAAGCTTAACATCCTTACCATACATTTCTTTTGCGAAGTGAAATATAGTTTGCTTCAAGTCAGCAAAGCTTACATTCTTGTCGATATATAAACCCTCAACTTGGTGGAAAAAGCAATGAGCGCGCGCCGAGATGGCTTCATTACGATACACCCGTCCGGGCATAATCGCGCGAATCGGCGGTTTTTGTTTTTCCATCATTCGAATTTGTACGTTCGATGTGTGGGTACGCAAAATGACATCTTGAGAGTCGGCAGATTGTTTTTTCTCGACGAAGAACGTGTCCTGCATTTCACGCGCGGGGTGATTTTCAGGAAAGTTCAGCGCGGAGAAATTATGCCAATCATCTTCAATTTCTGGTCCATCGGCCACATTGAACCCGAGACGTTCAAAAATCTCGATGATGCGATAACGCGTTAATGTTAGTGGGTGGAGGTTTCCAGTTTTATTGGCTACTGGCGGAAGAGAAAGGTCAATATCTACCGATGAAGAATCCGACGATTCTAATTTTTCATTGAGTTCGGTGAATCTAGCTTCAGCTGTTTGTTTAAGTTGGTTAAGAATTTTGCCGACACTCTTCTTTTGTTCGTTCGGCACTTGTTTCAACTCATCGAAGAGTTCTCCTACCACACCCTTTTTGCTGATGTATTTCAATCGGAAAGCCTCCAATGTCTGTTTGTCGGACACGGGAAATTCGGACACTTCCTTAATCAGCGATAGAATCTTTTCTTCCATAAAAACGAGAAAATAAAGGCAAAAATAAGATAATGTCAGGAAAACCCTTAGGCATTCTCCTCTTCAAGATCATCTTTCACAGAAAGTTTGCCCAGGATCAATTTATCCAATAGCAAACTCAAGCTCAGCGAAAGGACAACTACGCCCGTTAGGATGTACCGTTCGCTATAGTGATGGAAAATCACAGCGCCGGTAATGAACACCAGTTGAATACCGCCAAGGAAAAGGGTTGTTTGGCCGTGGCTCAACCCCAATCTCATCAAGGCATGGTGAACGTGGCTCTTGTCTGGCTTGAATGGTGATTGACGTTTTGAAAGTCGCAGGATCACAATGCGTAGCGTATCTACCAATGGAATAATAATGATACAGATCACGGTTCCAATAGAAGCGCTAAAGCGGTAAGGGTGACTTACTGGCAAGTTGAAATTCATATCCATAAAATGAATCGCCATGATCGCCAAAGTCATTCCAATTACCAACGCACCGGTATCGCCCATAAACACTTCCGAAGGTTCCCAATTGAAAATTAGGAATGCGAGAATTGCGCCAAGCATAGAAAACGCAAGCACCGAGAAAATAATATCGTCGGCCACATAGAACCACACGCCAAATGCCAGCAATGAAATTATCGCAATCGTACCCGCTAGTCCATCAAGCCCGTCAATAAGATTGAACGAATTGGTAATGACGATGATCGTCATGTAAGTGATGGCATATGTTGCAAACTCTGGCAATTCGTAAACGCCAAAAAGTCCGTAGAAAGATTTGATTCGTAGATCGATCAAAAAAATCACGAGCGAGGCAGCCATGATCTGGCCACCAAGTTTTAGCATCCATTTCAAAGGAACTAAGTCGTCGCGAACGCCGATAAAAAAAATCACAAAAAGGGCGACCATAATAAATTTGATTCCTCCCCAGTTTTGCAAATCAATCCAAATCAAAGATGAAATGAAGAAACCAAAGAAGATTGCAATACCGCCCATAGAAGGCGTTACTTTCTTATGAATTTTTCTTCTTCCCGGAATATCTACGAGGTTTTTAAGCAACGAGTATTTAATAATAACGGGAACCACCAAAAAGGCGATTACAAATGAAGTTGTTGCTGCAGCGAGCTCTAATGCCATAAATCGATTAAGGTTCAAAAATAATGATTCCCGGGCAAAATGTTCACTTTTCAAAAAACTCCTTAATGTTTTCGCACACGTAGTCGATTTGGTCAGTCGTCAACTCAGGATAAATGGGTAATGAAAGAACTTCTTCCTGCAAAGCACTCGCAACAGGGAAAGCATTTGGTGGATACTTCAAGTGTTGATAAGCGTGTAAATTCGGGAGAGCTTTCGGGTAGTGAATGATCGATTGAACACCACGATCCATAAGCCATTGCTGCAAACGTAAGTGGTAACGCGTCTTGATAACGAACAGATGAAAGGTATGGGTTGTCGCCTCACGTACTTTGGGCAATGTTACGTGCTCAAGTTGTCTCAACTGTTCTATGTAGCGTGTGGCATTAAGAAACCGTTTGGTATTCCATGTCTCCAAGCTCGGTAATTTAGCTAGTAATATTGCAGCTTGAAGCGTATCCATCCGACTATTGATCCCTTCAAACAAGTGGTCATCTTTTATCAGCGCGCCGTGGTTGGCAAGACGTCGTATTTTAACTGCAACTGCGTCATCATTTGAGACGACCGCGCCGGCGTCGCCATACGCGCCCAAATTTTTTGTAGGATAAAAACTGAAAGCTGCAGCGTGACCAAAGGTTCCTACTGGCTTGCCGGCAATTGCTGTGAGATGTGCTTGCGCGCAATCTTCGATCAAAATGAGATGCCTTCTGTCACAAATATCTTTCAACGTTGATACATCTGCAGCTTGCCCATAGAGATGAACTACGATGATCGCTTTTGTTTTCGACGTAATCCGTTCTTCAATGCGCTCGATATCGATTGTGTAGTAGTGAGGATCCGCATCCACAAACACAGGCGTTGCGCCGGTGAGTGAAATGGTTTCAGCCGATGAGATCCAACTCCAAGCTGGCGTGATCACCTCGTCGCCAGCGGCAATACCAAAAGCTTTAAGAATTAAGAATATCGAATCCGTTCCGTTCGCGGTAGCAATGCAATGCTTAAGACCTAACATCGACGCAAACGCATCTTCAAAAGATTGAACAGCACCACCGCGAATGAAATTAAATTCGTTGATTGCTGAAGACACAGCAGCGTCTAAATTGTGTTTATTGGACACGTACTGTTTTTGCAAATCATTAAAAGGAACTTTCACGATGGCAGGTCAATCTGTCAATAGTTGTTGCTATCGAAGATAAGAAGTAATTATCTTTTTATTGATTTGTGATCGCTCTTTATCGAAGAACCATCCCCATTTCGAAAAGTAAATGAATGCGCCATGCAAGTGATACATCATTAATTTAAGATTCTTATATGATCCTTTCTCATGATGATGGTAGACATGCACATGCGGATAGAAAACGGTCCTAAACTGTTGGTGCATACGGCGCGTGAGGTCAGTGTCTTCGATGTACATAAAAATTCGCTCATCGAAGAGGCCAACCTTCTTGAGCGCTGATGTTCTGAAAAACATAAAACAGCCCGAGAAGTTAGGTATATCCATAATCTTGTCGTATCCAGAATCAGCGAGTTCATAAACACGGTTTCTCGCTTCGGCCCCTGGAAACCAAGGGAAAAATCTTCGTAGAAATAAATCCATTGGTGTAGGGAGGAGCTTACATAACTTTTGAATGCTTTCATCCGGATACATAATTTTCGGCATCATTTGTCCAACGTCCGGATTGGCTTCCATATACTTAAAAAGTTCTTCGAGCACACCAGCGTCGAAAAATATATCGGGGTTTAACACCAGGTGATAGGGAGAAACCTCCATTGATTTTCGAATAGCTACATTGTGCGCTTTACCAAAACCCAGGTTGGCATTATTAAAGATGTATTCGATACGCTCATCTGTTTGCAGCACGCGTAGCGCATCCGTTGGCGAATTATCGACTAAGTAAAGCCTGAAAGTCAATTTTGTTTTGAAAACACTTTCGATGACTTGTTGGAGCATCGAAATATTATTCTGATACAAAACGATTGAGGCTGTGAAGTTATATTTCATCATTTAGAAGAAAGCATTTTGTAAAAAAGCTGTTCAACGGTAAAGTTACCTGGAAAGTGTTTTAATTCTGAAGAAACATCAACCACGGGTCGATTTTCGATTACTTTTTTCATTTCACTCGCAAGCGCCTCCGCGTGATATGGGCTAACAAAAACCACATTTTCATAACCCCACAAAGTTTCGTATGCGTAAGGCAAGTCTGCCGCAATAATTAACTTTCCAAGTGCTGCAGCCTCACTCAACGGCAAGCCCCATGATTCGAGTAATGAGGGAAATAGAACGCAATCAGAAGCTCCGACCATTGTTTGGAGGACGTCGTACGATTGACTCCCCACAAATTCAATCTCCGTATAGTTTTCGACCTTTTTTTTGATGTACCTACTGTATCGCGTTTCATCGCCCGAGATAGTCATCTTCACAACGAAGTTTTGTATTCCCCACGCTTTCAACAAACCAACGGCGTCTGCAATCAGATGGATATTCTTATACACTTCAGGTTTTGTGGTGCAGAAAAAAATAACTGGGCCGTGTCTATCTTGCTTGACACGCACGACTTTTTCTTGCACCGTTTCCGGGCGATTGATCAAGATACGCTCCGCCGGAAAACCTATACTTTTGCCTACATACTCCTTCAAAAACTGTTGCTGGACAACTACAAAATCGTTGTTAAAGATATTGATACGATAGATAAAGTAATAATAAAATTTCTGTGGCACCAGCCTCGCCGGGAATAGCAGGTCGAGCCATTTAAGTTTGTAGAAAGGAGCCGCATTGTGAAAATACGCCGCCTGAACGCGGGCTGAAACACAAGGCGACATATCATTCAATGAAAGCCAGAGGTCAGCATTAAGCTCACGCGATAGTCTCCGAAAACCGAAGTACTCGAAGTATAATTTATGAAAAATTGATCGCTGGCCGTTTTTTATCTCAATCACGCGGTGTCGCCCTATCGGTAGCAAATTCTTATCCTGGAGAATAAAAATCAGCTCATAATCAGGTAAAGCGCGCGCAGCATAATCATAGAAAAAACGTAGCACCGTAAGAGGTCCTCCCTTGGAAATATTAATACCCGAAAAAACAATACGTTTAGTCTGCAGCGCTGGCATGTGTTAAAGTTTCATTTTCATGTTTTGAAGTAGAGGCACAAACCAATGCCGCAAAGACTACCCAAACAAAAGGTAAATTAAACGCACTTACGGTAAGCCATCCAACGAAAGCGCCGAACACCGGAAGCCAATATCTTTCTTGAATCCTTCTTAAAAGAAATATTGAAAATATCATCCATGTTGCAATGCCTGCAACGCCAATAAGCGCGAACACATTTAAGTACCAGTTAAATATATTTCCGTAGTCGAGGTGTTGCTGTTCTGCAAAAACCTGGAAATTACCAAGACCGATTCCAAAAAATGGATTGTTACATCCAAGGTTAAACGCCACAAGCATTGAGTCAATTCGTTGACGAAAAGAATCATCTACCGACATCAATTTCTGAGGCGTGAAGTATTCGCGCATAAAAAACGCGGCGATCAGAGCTGCACCTGCTATAAGCGACGTTCTCCACACCTTTCCCTGGATAAACCATATCACAAGAATACAAGCGGCGATGAGGTAACCTGTGCGTCCCACAGTGACCAACAAACTAACACCGTTAACCGCCATGAGCCAGGGAGAAAAACGTTTTAACGAAAGGCCTACTGCAATATTGATGGCAACAAAGAAACTCCAGAACGACGGCTCTGGCGAAAATCCGGTAAGCCGAATATTTGGGTATACCGATTCAATTGCACCTACATCGAAATTACCAGCATTGTTAATCGCATGAATGAACTCGATATTAAACTCACGATTGAAATTCCCAAATACCAGGAGGATTAACGCTGGTACTTGTATCCAGCTGTAACACTTGAAAATAGTAGGCAACATTTCATCCTTGGGCAGTGCTGATTTTACCAACAAGAATTGCGCTACTTTATAGATCAGATATGTCAACAAGAGATTTATGACTTGTGTCACGCCGTGCGTCATCGGCCAACTCCAGGCATTGATGTACACCGATAATAAAGAAACGGTTAAGAAACAGGAAAACGCAATATCTTCACTTCCAAATATCCTACTCGGAACACGATCCCGCGCGATCACAATAACGCCTATTACAAAAAGCATGACTAAATAGACCATGGGGAGTTTTGCCCCCGGAATGAACGACGTATTGATGAAGGGTGAAGTACCAAGAAGTATGTAGAATAAAGTTTTATACTTGATCATACACAGAAATCGTTTCTTTCACCATTTTCTCCCAGCTAAATCGCTTTATATTTTCTCTTCCGTGCTCGATCAATGCTTTCCGACTGTCGGCCGACAATACCAACGCGATTTTTTCAGCAATATCTTTCGGGCTAGATGGATCACAATAAAATTCTTTTGGATAACCTGCAATCTCCGGCAAACTCGAGTTGCTCGCTGTAACAACCGGAATATCACAGCTCATCGCTTCCAACACAGGAAATCCGAATCCTTCATAATAGGACGGAAATAAAAGAAGCGACGAATGCTTATATAGCGACGCCAATTGCTTCTCGGTAACAAAACCCGTATAATGAATGCGTGCGTTATCGGTGCCCGGTAGATTCGTTTTATTTCGAATGTCACCAACGATAACCAAGTCGACATCTTTTTCGCGCGCTAATCTTTCAAACGCAAGAATACCGTTCGTTAAATTTTTTCTCGGATTTAAGGTTCCGATCATCAATATGAACGGTGGTGAAATGCCGAATTGCACGAGCGCATTATCATCGTGCGCTATCTCCCCGAAATTCCTAAAACCGTTATGTACACGGAATACTTTATTTTTCGTTTCTGGAAATAATTCTACCAAATCTTGCTTGCAACTATCGGATATACAAATGACTCCATCTGCTTGACGCAAACTCTGCGCGAGAAAAAGTTTATAGTACGATCTCGTTTTCCAATCAAAAAACTCAGGACGTTTTATGAAGGCGAGATCATGTACAGTGACGACCTTTTTAGGTGTTGGTGTATTGAGCGGAAGAATAAAATGAGGAGAATGGAATATCGAAACCTCCTTAGAAATTAAGCGCTTAATATCGTGAAGCTCCCATTTCAGCTTGGTAAAGGTCGAAGACGCCGCTGGCATTTCTGCGTTTCGAACAACTAAAGATGCATTCTCCTCTAATGAGACCTTCGAAAAACCATACACCTCCACTGGGAGCCCCGTGCTTGCAACACCCGTTATTAACTCGCGGGTGTATACTTCGATTCCGGAATCGTTACGACTTAGCGAAAAACCGTCGATCCCAATCCGGCGTTGTGGCCATATGATATTCCGTTCTAGCATGCTTTACATTGCATTGATGATGGCATCAGCAATTCGTTGATATGCGCGTCCGTCTAAATCACCTGTCTGTTGATAAACAAGTCGTTTCCGCTCCTCGGCATGGTAGCTTCTATCTTTCAAATACGTGTTCAAGGCATTAAGCAATTCCTCATCACTATTTACCAATGCCGCCGCCCCAACCTTCACTACATGTTGATAGTGTGTATACTGATAATAACGCGAAATGGATCCAACATATTCCTGAGGGTTATCCTTCATGTCATAGGCGATGTTGATCACCGGTGTATCGAAACAAGCAGCATCAATTGTAATCGTCGAGGCAATGTTAATCACGACATTGCTATACTTCATTGTTCTTGCCAAATGTGTTGTGTTATCTTCACGTGGCACCCACTTCGAAATCACGTTTTGTGTTGGCGTACTTCCGTAGTAGTCGACAACTACACCGGGATTCTTTTCCAGGTCTGTGTAGTCAGTTTCATCGAGGGGATGAGGACGTAATAGAACGTTGGATGGCGGAATCATGCCACGATTGATGAAGTTCAAAATACGCAAGGTTAATTCGCGATGGCAGCTCCCAAAGTAAATCGTAGGAATTGTAGTGATTGAAATCAATGGTTTATCGTCGCCGAATCCAAATTGACTTAAGAACTCCTTCTTGTTTGTTGCTGGTTCGTGTAACACCTTGACGTAGCTATCGAACACTGGAACACCCGCCACGATAACATCTTCAGCTTTATATTGATGGTATTCAATCGCCTCCTCCTTCATAATCTCGTTCCAAACAATGAGTTTGTCAACGTTGAAGATGAACGGACCCTTCGCGGTTAAATTGTCCCAACTATATACTGGTGATATCGTTTTTATTTTCTGTCGTAAAGCTTCATAGATCAACGGAAGATCGTTCACTTTCTGCCCTGGTGTTGAGAACACGACTAAATGCGGCTTAAACTCATTGAGCAGTTGTCGGTAACGCGATGACGAAAAAGCGGATCCGGCAATGCGAAGCATTAACGAATATAAACCCGTGCTGGAAATTGACCGAGCAAAACGAGATGCCAGATAGGACAACTTTCCTGTTTTCGCCTTCATCTCATTCTTCACGTTCAATGTTCTCGACAACTTCCGGCTTGCATTAATAATCAGAAACAAATGGACTCTATGTATTTTTGAGAGCTTCACCTCATCTAAAATTCCCAACGTCACGCGAGGATTTTTGCCCAGTGGCGAATTTTCAATCCTTTCTTTTAGTATCGCTGTTGTTAGAATAAGCAACTGAATATCTTGTTCCAGCATTCTATCGATAACACCCGTGTCCGCAAGATAGCGGTGATGAAATCCGTCAACCAATGTTATAATTATTCTACGTTGCATCTCTACTAAGCAGGTATATTATTCCTCCGGATTATGTTATTGTCAATAATAAAAATTATGGCTATTGCCACGCCAAACACCACGTTACTCCAAGCAACGCTTGTATAAAAATCAGCGGTCGTTTGAGGTTGTAAAAGTACAACGGTCTTCATCACTAACAATAAAGCGAGTAGTACAGATATGCGTATTGGCCTATTATTGGACAGATAATAAACCACCAGGTTTTTCATCACCAAAAAAGGTATTCCCCAAAAACAGATTTGATATATATCGGATGCTGTTGCGTACTGAGGAAAAAAGTACGCTACACCCCAATGCACAATCGGAATACACATTGCACAGAACAATAGCGTTACACCGAACGACAAAACTGTAGACTTCAACACAAACCGCGGATCATTTTTTATTTGTTTAGAGCGTTTTGCATATAAAAACACAAAACCGTCTGTATTGATCATTAGTATAAGATTTACCAACGTTATCACAACGGAGTAATATCCCGTTTCTGCGAGACCGAAAGACCTTGTTATCAACCATACTTCGATTGTGCTAAACAAAATCGACAGCATTCCTGGAAAAATATTTAAGGCACCTGAAAGAAAAAATAATTTAATTCGATTGAACGTAAGCGTTACTGATGATTGAGCCGCGTCCTTCAACACCGTACTCAAGTATAACGAGGTCGCCATAGTTGCCAACGCAAGACCCCCTATGGCACCATGAAGCCCGTAGGTTTTTCCTAAAACTATCATAAGCACTAAGCTCCCGGAGGCGAACGCAATATTATAACGGTTGATGATATCGAATCGACCGTGAATTTTTGCAATCGTCACAAACGTTTCGCTGGTTTGCGTAAAGAATAAAATGACAAAAAGAAAGATGCTTGCCAGCCACAGAGACGAATACTCATCGCTGGCCAGAAAAGTATATGCTACCGAAAATAGTATTCCAAAAAAAGCAGCGAGCGAAATGTTAATTTTGAAAAGCAAATTACTATAAAGCGCTTGAAGTTTCCGCGGTGGAGCACGATAGAATGCTAAGGCATTCAAACCGAGGTTATAATAGCGGAAGTAATTGGAATAGGTAAAAATTAACCGATAGGATCCCATCTGAATTGGCGTCAATACGGCAATGAGTACAATTCCTCTTACCGTGTTAAGAAACACCGACAGGTAATTGAAAATAACGTACCGTACACCCTCCTTCAGTAAAGCCATTAAAAATTATATTTTTTAGCAATGAATTCGGCAAACTCAAAATCGATGGGTTCATTGATGTCGATTGATCTTTCAGAAGGCATTACAAATCCCAGACACGTATCGCCGATAATTCTATTCGATGCGATCACCGCAGGTCTTGTTGCGTAAACCCCACCATTTCGAACATAAACATTTGGAAGATCTTTCGCCGCAACAATACCCTTCTCCTCTGTTAGGTATGGATAAAGGATATTGTTTCTCATCGTTTTCAATTTCATCGGATGATAAAGCTGCTCGATCTTCATCACGCTCACAGCGCTATCGGCTGTTGAATCATTTGCGAGTAATTCAATTGTTGAATCAATATCATTCGATCTTACAAACGGTGTCGTAGCTTGCACAATCACGATGACATCAAAAGATTCGTCAGAAAATGATTGCAATACGTGATGAACATAATCAATCGCCGGAGAGTAATCAGTTGCCAGCATATCAGGACGCTTCAAAAATTTTGCGCGCGTAGATGCTAACATCGGTAGCACGTCGTCATCGTCTGAAGAAACAACAATCGTTGTTAAAAATTCTGACTCTTCACAGGCCTTTAGCGCATAGGTTAACAAAGGAACGCCATTTAACAATTTGGTGTTCTTACCGGGCACGCGTTTGGAACCTTTTCGCGCGGGAATGATGCCTAAACATTTCATATCGTTAATAGGCCAGTTTTTTATCAACCGTCAATTGAATATCTTTTAATAAAGCGGCGATACGTTCGCCTGCATTTCCGTCGCCGTAAATATTTTCACTTGGATAATGGCCATGGGCAACTTGCTCCCGAATTGCAGCCGTGATTTCTTTTCGGTCATATCCAACATCGATCACGTTTTTCCCGCGCTCGCGACCACTTTGACGACTTCCAATGTTCACAACAGGTACGCCCAGATAAGCGCTTTCGCGAATTCCTACACTTGAATTTCCAATGAGACATCGTGACTGATTCAGTACTTTCAAAAAATCATCCGGCTCCATGTTCTTAAAAAAATGAACATACGTTGGTTTCGCCTTCTCACGAAATACTCTAATCCCTCTTGATGTACCGTCAGCACCGGCGTCCACGTTTGGCCAAAACCAAAGCGTTGGCATTTTTAATTCATCAATTGCCTGCAGCGTTTCTTCGATATGCTTTCTAGAACTCTCATACTCGGTCGTTACGGGATGCTGCATAACGATGATGTATGGCTCCTCGATGTTAAAAATCTCACCGACACCTTTATACTTCTGAAACGGATCAAAATCCAAGCGTGTTGATTGCAGAATTGGCACCGCTAGATCAATTGACGGGCAGCCTGTCAAAAATACTTTACTAGGATGCTCGCCCATTTTGATAACGCGCTCCTGCGCCAAACTCGATGATACAAAGTGAGCATCTGCCATTTTAGTGATAGCATGCCTCACCTTTTCGTCAATATTTCCTGTTACTTCTCCACCTTGAATATGAACAAGTGGAATATTCATGTATGAGGCAGCTATGGCAGTCGCGATCGTTTCAAATCGATCCGCAATTGTAACAACAATGTCGGGCTGCAAATTATCAAACACAGTTGATATCTCTATAATGCCAATGCCTGTTGTCTTTGCGGCCGCCGTTAGGTTCTCTCCCTCTAGAACATTGTACACTTTTGCGTTGATCTTAAAACCATCACGTTCGATTACGTTGACTGCCGAACCGTAACGATCAAGAAGGGCAGATGCCGCGACAACAATTTGTAACTCTAGATCAGGATGACGTTGAATATAATCCAACGCTGTTTTGATACGACTATAACTTGGCCTCGCCGTGATGACGACACAAACTTTTCTCTTTTCAGGCAATGTCTTCATAATTGAGGAACGAATATTTTGAAATTGAACGACGAAGCTTTTTATTCAATACGATTCTAAAATCGCGTGCCGGAATACCATACCCTTCTGGTTTCTTCGATTCCAAGTCATCAAAAGTCAGCACATGACCTTCGGGCAAATCTTTTCTTACCGCCAAAGACTTACCAAACATTTTCTTTGATTCTTTGTACCGTTCTACATCGTTCTTATCTACCGGATGGTCAAACGCACGATCAAGAAATCTAACGTTCTCAACGAGTTCCTGAATTTCATCGATGGTAAGCGATGAAGCTGCATCAGGGCCGAACATTCGTTTATCAAATACAGCATGAAATTCAAGGATTTCGGCCCCAAGTGATCTTGCGGCTATGGCGGATACAATTGTGCCCGAGTGATCTGAAAAACCTACCTTGCACTGAAACCTTCTCTTAAGCTCTGCAATGATTTCGAGACCAAGCCGCTCCGCCGGAGTCGGATACATGGTTGTACACTGCAACACTGATGTATCAATACCTTGCTTGTTAAAAAAATGAAATGCTCTTTCGAGTTCTTCCCAAGTGCTCATACCCGAGGAAAGAATGACCGGCTTCTTTGTTTCTGCAATCTTTGTCAGCAAAAGATCGTTAGTCACTTCTCCAGACGCAATCTTGTAACGGCGCATACCCAGCGATTCTAACAAATCTACTGCTGCGATTGAAAATGGCGATGATAAAAATTCAACCCCGACCTCGTCGCAATGATCTTTTATTTCCTTCCATTGTGAAGCTGAAAACTCCATGCGTTTCCAATAGTCAAATCGTGTTTGATCTACGCGACTAAAGCGTACGCGAAAGGGTTCGTGTGCACTACTTTCAGCTTCTGCAATGTGCGTCTGAAATTTTACGGCATCAACGCCAGCCTTTGCCAGCACGTCGATGTAAGAATGAAGAATGCCAACGCTTCCATCATGCGCTTGTGCTATTTCTGCAATAATTTGTGTCTTCACATTCTAAATCTTTGCGTTACGAATAGCGTGTACCAGGTCGATAGAAGGTCGTGCGTCGGCCAATCCAAAACCATTTCCTTTCAAAATCTCCTGATAGCTTTTTGTATGTAAGTCAGTAAAACCTTCGCTAAACTCGATCTCTTCACCTTCTAATTTGATAGAGCGATAAGTACGTTGATTTTTTTCTAATGCCGATTGAGGCAACGTTGACGCATCGATGCTCAACATCCACTTCACGCGCGCACGTTCTAATTCCAAAATTCCCTCGGCGGTATGTTCGTTCTGACGAATAACTTCATTACCTTTCACTGCACCGAAAATCCAAATGAGCATGTCGAAGAAATGAATACCGATATTTGTAGCAACACCACCTGACTTTGAATTGTCTCCTTTCCAACTGATTTGATACCAATTTCCGCGAGACGTGATATATGACAAATCGATATCGTATTTCTTGTTTTGATCGCCTTTCGCAATCCTGTTTTTCAAATCAATTATACTTTGATGATGGCGCAACTGAAGAATGGTATTGACTTTCCTTCCTGTTTCACGTTCAATTTCTTCCAGCGCATCTACATTCCACGGATTGAGCACAAGAGGTTTTTCACAGATCGCATCTGCCTGATGGCGAAGCGCAAAACGAATATGCGAATCGTGAAGATAGTTCGGCGTGCAAATGCTAACGTAATCGATTTTGTCTCCTTGCCGCTTCAGCTTGTCGATGTGCCTATCAAATCTTTCAAACTCTGTAAAAAAATCAGCGCCGGGAAAATACGAGTCCAGAATCCCAACCTGATCAAATTTATCGAGCGCAGCGACTAGCTTATTTCCCGTTTCTTTAATGGCTTTCAGATGTCGAGGTGCTACAAAACCTGCTACACCTATCAAAGCAAATTTCTTCATTCTTTATGTTTTTAACTTCCGGCAGCCTGATTAGACACAGCTGCCATGACCAAGGTTGGTGAACCTTACAATTATTAATTACTTGATATTATTCGAACCTCTTTTTCAAGAAGATGGATGGCAAAGATACGCAGCCGCTGCCAATAAAGGGCATCCTTTTATTGTCCGATTTTGCGCTTGATCGATGCGGAAAACAGTAACATTCACGATGTAAGTCCAGCACGAATTGTTGTATACTCCGGATAGGTGATCAACACGCCACGGTGTTTTCCTTGGAACACAAAAATGCTTCCTGCTGCTGCCGCTGACGCTCCTGAGACGTTGATGGCTTGAAACAAATCGTTGTGATCAGCCGCTCCGCCACAAACGATTACTGGAATATCTACCGCTTTTACAATTTTTTTGATCAAGGCATGGTCATAACCTTTCATTGTTCCATCGAGATCAATGTTGTTCAAGAAAATTTCGCCGGCACCCAGCTGTTGCAAATTGACGGCGTGTGCAACTGGATCTATCCCCATGTTCTTCGTGCCGGCACTGGCATAGACCGAATATTTTCCAAATAAACTCTTCTTCACGTCCATGGCCGCAACAATGGTTGAGCTTCCAAAGTCAGCGGAGGCGCGCTTTAAAAATAGAGGATCTGTGCAACAAGCTGTATTGATAACAATCTTTTCGACGCCGCTTTGGATAAGTCTTTTGATGTGATCCACCGTGCGTACCCCGCCACCGTAGGCCAAGGGAGAGAAGCACTCTGATACTATTTCACGCAAGTAGCCGTAGCGAGGTTCATATTGTTGACGCGTTGCGTTGACGTCAAGTATAATTAGCTCATCAACTTCCTTTTCATTAAAGATTTTCACTGCGTTAACTGGATCTCCAATGTAAACGGGATGTTGGAATTTCGTCGTCTTTATAAGACCACGATCTTTAAGAAGCAACACAGGAATTAGCCGCGGAAGCGCCATCAGAAATTGTCAACAAAATTTTTCAGAAGTGTGAATCCAAATTTGTGACTTTTCTCGGGATGAAATTGCACGCCAACAACATTTTCTACTTCGAAAGCTGAATCGAAAGAAATACCGTAGGTATTGGTCACTAGTCTATCACTTTCGCGACGACATTTAATATAGAATGAATGCACGAAATAAAATCGCGCATCGTCTGGCATATTGTCGAAGAGGCAGCTCGTTTTCGCTGGGCTAACGCGATCCCATCCAATATGCGGAACAGGAAATTTTCGTTCACCAACATGAAAAGGAAACTTGATCACATTGGCTTGCACCCATCCTAGTCCCGGTAAAACACCCTCTTGACTATCGAGACACATCAATTGTGCGCCGAGGCAAATACCAAGAACAGGAGTGCCTGCCGTCTTTCGCTCATGCAGTACTTCGGTGATGCCAGATGATTTAAGTTTTGAAACACCAAAATCAAATGCCCCTACTCCTGGAAGAATAATTTTTGACGCTTTTCGAACAACATCCGGATCGCTCGTGATCGTTGACTCAGCATCCAATTTCTTGAGCATGTTTTGGATAGACCCAATATTTCCCGCTTGATAATCAACAATAGCAATCATAGGCGAGTGAATTTACGAATGCTTAGGACACCTTCGTAACTTTTCCGTTAGATAATTGATAGCGTTCACCGCTTTCTGAACATGTTGCCTCTCCGTGCTGGTTGAACTTCAATTTGTGTCCGTACTCGCTCATCCAGCCCGTTTGTCTCGCAGGATTTCCCATGACTAATGCATAATCGGCAACTTCCTTTGTAACTACCGCGCCGGCACCAATAAAGGCAAATCTTCCAATAGCATGACCACATACGATCGTCGCATTTGCGCCAATTGATGCTCCTTTTTTCACCAATGTTTTTGCATACTCATTCCGTCGATTAATCGCGCTTCTCGGATTAATCACGTTTGTAAAAACCATCGACGGACCGAGAAAGACATCGTCTTCACATTCGACACCGGTGTAAATCGATACATTATTTTGGACTTTTACATTTCTACCGAGCTTCACTTTCGGAGAGATGACAACGTTCTGACCAATATTACATTGTTCGCCAATGACACAATCAGACATGATGTGCGAAAAATGCCAGATTTTTGTACCCGTCCCAATTACACACCCTTCGTCAATAATGGCCGTTGGATGACTAAAGAAATCTTGTGATGTCTGGCTCATGCTGGCTGAAATTTTTCAATTACGGATTTAATATACAATAACTGATCAAGTTCCATCTCGGTGTGGATGGGAAGAGAAATCACCTCGCTAGAAAGCTTTTCAGTAACCACGAAGGTACCTTCACCAAATCCCTCGCGCATATAGGCTTTTTGCAAATGCAACGGCACAGGATAGTAAATCATTGTTGGAATACCATTCGCCTCTAAATGCGATTTGAAGGCATCACGATTACCGTTTTTTATTTTTAATGTATACTGATGAAAAACGTGCGAGCTATTTTTTGACCGAAAGGGAACCTCTAAAAACTGAAAATGTTTTAAAGCTTCGTCATAAAAAGACGCTACCTCATTACGCTTTTGGGCATACTCATCAAGATACTTCAATTTGACTTGTAAAATCGCAGCTTGCAACGTATCGAGTCGACTGTTCACGCCAACGACATCATGGTGATATTTGACCTTCTGTCCATGATTGGAAATCATTCGGATCTTTTCCGCCAGCGATGCGTCATTTGTAAAAATTGCGCCGCCATCGCCATAACATCCAAGATTTTTCGAAGGGAAAAACGAGGTAGTTCCAATCGTTCCCATCGTTCCTGCATTTCGCACGTCGCCGTTGCTAAATCGATAAACTGCACCTAACGCTTGTGCTACATCCTCAATAACGTGTAGCCCCCGCCTGTTAGCAATTGCCAGAATGGACTCCATATCTGCACACTGTCCGTACAGATGAACAGGTACGATCGCTACCGTTTTAGCGGTGATCCGTTCTTCAATTTGATCTACGTTAATGTTGAAATCGCCCGGATCAACGTCAACGAAAACCGGCGTAAGACCTAACAATGCAATCACTTCACCTGTCGCGACATAAGTGTGAACAGGTAGAATAATCTCATCGCCAGGTTTAAATCCCAACGCCATCATCGCGATTTGCAGCGCGTCGGTACCATTCGCACACGGTATGACAAAAGGTGACCCTATGTATTCGCCGAGGGCAGTAGCAAAAGCGTTTACTTGAGGACCTTGAATGAACGCTGTAGAAGTCAATACATCCTGTATTGCGCGATCTATCTCATCCTTTATTTGAAGATACTGCCCTTGCAGATCTACCATTTTTATTTTCTCCATGTATTCGCCTGGAGTTATAAAATTATAATCGTGCTGTAACTAAATCTTTCTTCAACACTCCCTTAACATCATAGATAACAGCGTTCTCGTGGGTAAATGATTTCCAGTCAAGGGCGTTGAATTGATGGTGACTTACGGCCAATACCACCGCATGATATTTTTTGGTGAGCGATGGAACCAATGAAAGGTTATATTCATGTTCGAGTTCAGCATTGTCCGCTTCTGGGTCATAAATGTCAATGTTGGTTCCAAAGCTTTTCAATTCCTGGATAACATCAACAACTTTTGAATTACGGATATCCGGGCAATTTTCTTTAAACGTTATGCCCAACACCAAAACATCTGCATTTTTAATTGGATGACTATTCTGAGCCATCAGCTTAATAACCGTGTTCGCGATGTAAATGCCCATGTTGTCATTGATACGTCTCCCCGATAGAATAACCTCCGGGTGATAGCCTAAACTTTCAGCCTTATGCGTTAAGTAATAAGGGTCAACCCCGATACAATGCCCACCTACCAGCCCTGGCTTAAAATTTAAGAAATTCCATTTTGTACCAGCTGCTTCAAGCACCTCATGAGTATCAATGCCCATGCGTTCGAAGATCAACGCGAGTTCGTTCACGAATGCAATGTTTACATCGCGTTGAGAGTTCTCAATCACCTTAGCCGCCTCAGCTACTTTTATTGACGACGCCTTATGTGTTCCTGCCACAACAATCTTGCGGTACAGTTGATCAACTTCTTCCGCTATCGCAGGCGTGCTGCCGCTCGTCACTTTCTTGATCGTAGTAACGCGGTGAAGTTTATCGCCAGGATTGATACGCTCTGGGGAATAACCCGCAAAGAAGTCAACGTTGAACTTTAATCCACTGATTTTCTCAAGGACAGGAACGCAGATTTCTTCAGTACATCCGGGAAATACGGTGGATTCATAGATAACGATATCACCTTTTTTTAGAACACTTCCTACCGTTTTGCTCGCGCTTTCTAACGGGCGCAGATCAGGCTTCTTGTATTCGTCTACCGGCGTTGGAACTGTAACGATAAAATATTTGACAGACTTTAAATCTTCTACCGAAGCCGAATATTGCAACTTTTTGGAAGCCTTTAGCTCCTCTTCAGTAACTTCTTTGGTACGATCAAATCCGCGTTGAAGCTCTTGAATACGTTCTTTATTGATATCGAACCCAACGACATCTTGAACTTTGCCAAATTCTACCGCTAAAGGAAGACCGACATATCCAAGTCCAATAATTCCAACCTTTCCCATTTGCTTTATGTCTATAAATTATAAATCAACTCCAAATAACAGCTTATGCTGCATTGTAACTTCTCACCCTGTAACACGTTGGCTATCCTTTCGATCGTTAGCATTAAAAAATTGAATAACCAACGGGTAAACGTTACAGTCATTAAAAGGGCTCGCAAAGCTAAATAATTTAAGTCGCACTCAATAATTCAATGTGAATTTGTATAAAATTGCGCCTATGGAAAAAACATCATCTCAGCAAGAGATTGACATATTGGAAGTTCTGGCCAAAATTATTGACGCGATACGCGCAAACCTGGCGTTAGCAATTATTCTCCCGCTAATGTGCGCCATAGCTGGATACTTACTTGCAAAAAAAGAAGCGCCCAAAGTTCAGTCAGAAATGATGATTACGACTAATGTATTATCAGAAGAACAAAGTGTCTTTTTACTTGAACAGTATCAAGCTGCCAATCCTTTCCCAAATATTTCGACAGAACACCAAGCAAAGTTTGTAAACCTAAGCCACGTTGTCGTGCGCCCATACCGTTCTTCTGATGACCGGTCTGTTAACCTCAAACTTTCCTTGAGGTTAACAGACGAATCTGCGTTTCCAATTTTCCAGCAATCTATTCTGAACTTCCTTGAAAATAGCGAGATCGCCATCTCACAAAAGCGATCTATAAAGAACTTTGAAACTAAAATGATTGAGGGAATCGAAAAAGAATTGACCGCGATCGATGACGCGCTTGTTGAAATGCGCGCAAGTGGTAACACAACACGGTCGAATGCAATTGATCCAGCTGCCCTTTATGTTGAACGAATAAATTTGCTGGAGAGAAAGTTACGCCTGGAACCATCGAGCCCATCACAATATTTATTTTCAGTTGTCGAAGGATTCAAAGTTAAAACCCTACAAAATATATCTTTGACGGGCTACACCATTGGTGGTCTTGCTGCAGGCTTCACACTATTGATCATCGTCATTTTCATTCGATCGTTTATAACCTTTTACAAAAATTATAAACGATCACAATCTTGAAAATCGTTCTTTTACTTTTTCAGAAAGAGCTTAAGCTAGAGCTTCGTAGAAGATCGGTCATTTCCGGGATCAGCTTATACGTATTTAGTCTCGTATTCATTTGCTACATCACCTTTTCGCTACGGAACAACACCATCTCCGAAGCAACATGGTCAGCGTTGTTCTGGCTTGCAATTCTTTTTTCTGTCATAAACAGCGTCGCCAAAAGCTTTATCGGTGAACGAAAAGGTCTTTTTATCTACTACTATTCCATCGCAAGTGCTCAGGCGATTATCTTTTCTAAAATTCTATATAATACATTGCTCTGTTTTGCATTGTCAGCTGTTGGATATTTTTTATTCAGCATTTTCATCGATAACCCCGTGCAAGATCAACCGCTTTTTTGGTCGATTCTTTTTTTAACCTCTTGGGGATTTTCGGCTTCCTTAAGTTTGATTTCGGGAATTGCAGCGAAAGCCAACAACAGTAACATTTTAATGGCGGTACTGAGTTTTCCTGTACTAATAGCCTTGCTGCTGTTAGCAATAAAAGCGACCAAAAACGTCCTCGACGGCCTCGACCGCAGCACCAGCACCGACGAACTTTGGAACATCTTAGCAATAAATTGTATTCTCACTGCACTCGCATACCTACTCTTCCGCTATATTTGGCGCAGCTAAAATTAGCAGCGACCTAATCGCAGGTCATCCCAACAACATGAAAAAATGGCTTAAAGTAGCGGCTGTCGTCATTCTGATATTTGTTCACTTTGGTGGACTGATCTTTATGGTTCCGCGAAGAGAAATTGTCAACGAAACCATCAGGGCAGTTTATTTTCACGTGCCGATGTGGTTTGGAATGGTGTACCTCTTCAGCGCATCAGTATATTATTCGATTCGATACCTCAAAAAACCTTCGCCGGATTTAGATCGAAAATCTGTCGAGTATGCCAATATCGGTTTGATGTTTGGAATTTTAGGTATCCTTACCGGGATGATTTGGGCGTACTACGCTTGGGGTGATTTCTGGCACGGCGACCCAAAGCAAAATGGCGCAGCTATTACACTGTTGGTTTATCTCGCCTATTTCGTTTTACGCGGATCAGTTGACAACGAAGAACAACGTGCGCGACTTAGTGCCGTCTACAACATTTTTGCTTTTGCTGCGATGGTGCCGCTTATTTTTATCATCCCGCGGATTACAGATTCTTTGCACCCGGGCAACGGAGGAAACCCAGGCTTCAATCAATATGACTTAGACAACCGGATGCGTCCAATTTTCTACTTGTCGAATATTGGCTGGATCTTGATTGGTGTTTGGCTAGTGTCGTTACGCTTGCGATTAAATGTTCTGACCGAAAAAATTAATGAGATCGAAGATGAAAAAAATTAAGGCTATCCTCGTTACGATAACCCTGGTATTCTGCGCATCATTTTTAAAAGCAGACACACCCCAAATTGATTCTCTCACACTGAGGTCGCCTTCCATCACAAAAGTGGACTCCGCAACATCAGTCGTAAAAAAATCTGAATTTATCGAAATGGCTGACCGGCTCCGTGCTGATGGAAAAATCTATGTCGTTGTGGCCATCATTTTGACAATCCTCGGCGGCGTCTTAACCTATCTGATTTTACTCGACAGAAAGATCGGCAAACTTGAAAAAGCACTGAAGAACCGCTAGTCATAAACCTGTTTTTTGACAGGTGTTTTCATGAGAATTCTCCTGTGTTTCTAACGTTTTGTAAGTAATTTTGGGCCGCGTTCAAAGTAGGGACCGGACCATGAAGACATCGCATATTCTCATTATAATCGTTATCGCTGTAGCCATCGGTATTATCATTACCACAGCAGGCGACGCTAGTAATTATGTTACCTTCCAACAAGCCCGCGAAATGGCTCTAGCTGGAAAGAAAAGCAATATTCACGTCGTTGGAGAATTGAAGAAAAACAGAAACGGCGACATCATTGGCCTTGAAGAAGGAGCCGACAAAGTATCTTGTTCATTTATTCTGATCGATGAAAAAGGCCGTGAACAACGTGTCGATTTTAACGAACCGATGCCTGCCGACCTTGTCCGTTCCGAAAAGGTTGTCGTAATAGGCAGCTACGAAGGAGAAAAATTCCAAGCGAGTAAAATCCTCCTGAAATGTCCATCGAAATATCAGGAAAAAGAGGTTAACGTTTAACGACTCACACGTCGTGAAAAACTAGACCACTTTACAAATCATTAACGTACCATGATGCATTATTTCATTGGTGACCTCGGTCATCTTTTCGTGATCACTGCGTTTGTCTCTTCTGTCATTGCAGCGTTCTCATTCTTCCAAGCTACCCAGGCCAACGACCTTGCAAAAAAGAATGCATGGGCGCTTAATGGGAAGACATCTTTCTACATACACGCTTTAGCTGTGTTGGGCGTGTGCGTTACGCTCTTTACCATCATTGCAAATCACTACTTTGAATATCATTATGCCTACAGCTACTCCGACAGAAAACTTGCGTCCCATTATCTAATCTCAACGTTTTGGAATGGACAAGAAGGAAGCTTCCTACTTTGGATGTTCTGGCAAGCGGCACTCGGCATTATTCTTATTCACACAAATAAATTCTGGCAGGCGCCGGTGATGACAATCTTTGCGCTTGTGCAAGGATTTCTCGCTTCAATGATCTTGGGGGTTGTTATACCGGGATTAGAACTCAAACTTGGCAGCTCACCATTCATCCTCCTTCGCGATGCAATGCCCGACGCTCCAATCTTTATGGCACAGCCTGAATACATTCCCGCCGATGGAGATGGACTTAACCCATTGCTGCAAAATTATTGGATGGTCATTCACCCGCCTACATTGTTCTTTGGATTCGCATTGACACTCGTTCCATTTTCATTTGCCATGGCTGGACTTTGGTTAAAAAAATATTCCGAATGGATTCGTCCGGCGTTGCCGTGGGCAATCTTCGGCGGCGCAATACTTGGATTAGGCATTCTGATGGGCGGATATTGGGCCTATGAAACATTGAATTTCGGAGGCTATTGGAATTGGGATCCTGTTGAAAACGCTGTGTACGTTCCGTGGCTCGTTCTCATTGCGACAATCCATACAATGATTAGCTATAAAAATAGCGAGACTTCTTTGAAAGCATCGATCATTCTGGCACTGACGACTTTCATTCTCATCCTCTATTCTACATTCCTAACGCGTAGTGGTATCTTGGGAGATACTTCCAACCACGCCTTTACAGATCTTGGGTTAAGCGGCCAGTTGCTGATCTATTTGTTATTCTTCACCGTGGCTGCAATTGTTCTTTATTGCGTGAGAGCAAAGAAATTACCGAGCAACGAAAAAGAATCTTCCATATTCTCGCGCGAGTTCTGGATTTTCATTGGCGCGCTTGTGCTGTGCATGATGGCGTTTCAAGTCCTCGCAGGAACATCGATTCCCGTTGTGAATAAAATCATTGCATTCTTTGGATCCGACAAGAAAATTGCGCCGTCAGCCGATCCGATCGCGTTTTATTCAAAATTTCAAATCTGGTTCGCCGTGTTTATCGCGATACTTTCTGGCGTCGGGCAATTCTTTTGGTGGAATAAAATGGACTTGAAAACACTCGGCAGCAAACTTCTCATTCCATTCTTAGCCACGATACTGATCGGAGCTTTCACGATCGATCTTCAGCAAGTTTTCAAACCATCGTACATCATTTTATTGATCGCTGGCTTGTTTACAATTTTTGCCAACTCGAGTATTTTGATTTCACTACTCAAAAATAGTCCATCATTGTCCGGAGGCGCAATTGCACACATCGGTGTTGGACTGATGCTCGTTGGCGTTTTGTTCTCTGCTGGATACAGCAAAATAGTATCATTGAACAATACGGGCATGGTATGGAATAAAGAAGCCGGTGATGAATTCAATCGTGACAATCTTCTTCTGTTCGTAAATCAGCCACTCACCATGTGGGGATACGACATCGAGTATCTAGGTGAAAGAATTGAGCCGCGATACCACTCAGGGTACATCAACAAGGGCGACGTCCGCGCTACGAGTGACAAGGACAAGGTCGTAGCAAAACGTGCAATGACCATTGGAGACATTCAATATCGTGCTAACGACACGATCTCGATCAAAGGAGAAAACACGTTCTATGAAATAGAGCTTCGTCGTGGCGAAAAGAAATATACGCTTTATCCTCGGGCGCAGATCAACGAAGAAATGGCAGGCGGAAGTCTACTTGCGTCCCCTGATATCTATCGCACCGTTTCTGCGGATCTCTACACACACGTGTCGTCTGTGATGATGCCTTCAGCTGAGCGAGAATGGAGTGAATTGCAGGAGATGAAAGTAAAACAACACCAAGAGTTTTTCGCTAACGACTATGTCGCTACTATCGATAGTCTCGTTCGTGTTTTTCAAGTTGAAGGTGTCGAATTAATGGACACAGATATTGCCGTGAAAGCGAGGATAAAAGTCCAGGGAGAGAGGGGCGATTATATTGCAGAGCCAACATTTTTAATCCGAGATAAAATGGCTGCTCGTTTTCCAGAAGAGATTAATGACCTTGGCATTCGATTCACGCTACTCAACATTCATCCAGAAACCAATGAATTCACGCTCGGCATAAACACACGTCAAAAGGACTGGGTCGTCATCAAGGCTATGGAGAAACCGTTTATCAACGTGCTTTGGATTGGAACCATTGTCCTAATGATCGGGTTCGGTGTGGCCATGACACGACGGTATCGTGAATTCTCCAAGATGAAGGCAAAAGGGTTAGAGTAGGATTTAAAAAAATTCCTTACCATCGGGCTAATATCATTGGTATTAGCCTCTTTTTTTATTTTAATTGACGTGTTAAGTACTCACGAATGCTCATCAACTCTCGCCCGCCATTAGCAGAACGCATGCGACCAACCTCATTAGAGGCATTGGTGGGGCAAGAGCATTTAACAGGACCTAGCGGGGTTATCCGGCGAGCTATTCAAACTGGCAATGTTCCTTCGATGATTTTGTGGGGACCTCCCGGGGTGGGAAAAACGACGATCGCAAATATCATCGCCAATGAAGTAAAGAAACCGTTTCACATCTTGAGCGCTGTGAGTGCCGGTGTGAAAGATGTACGAGAAGTAATCGAAAAAGCGAAACTATCACCGCGTTCAATACTATTCATTGACGAAATTCATCGGTTTAATAAATCACAACAAGATGCGCTACTTGGCGCAGTTGAGAAAGGAACGATAACACTGATCGGCGCTACCACTGAAAATCCATCTTTCGAAGTAAACTCGGCGTTACTGTCTCGATGCCAAGTTTATACCCTGAAAGCACTGGAAGAAACGCAGCTACTCAAACTAGTACAGCAAGCATTAACCAATGATGTCGAACTAAAGGATCGAACAATTGAGATCAAAGAACATCAAGCCATGCTGAACATATCAGGTGGCGATGGCAGAAAATTATTGAATCTTCTTGATCTCATCACCGAGTCTATCCAGGGCGATATAGAGATTACCGATGGCCTTGTGATGGAACTTGCGCAAAAGCATATTGCTATTTACGACAAGAGCGGAGAGCAGCATTACGACATCATATCCGCCTTCATCAAATCCATTCGCGGCAGCGATCCAAACGCAGCAGTATATTATCTGGCACGCATGATCGAAGGTGGCGAAGATGTAAAATTCATTGCGCGTCGAATGGTGATTCTCGCATCTGAGGATATTGGCAATGCGAACCCAACGGCGTTGATCATGGCAACCAATGTATTTCAAGCAGTAAACATTATAGGATATCCTGAAGCACGAATCATCCTGTCACAATGCGCTATTTATTTAGCAAGTTCGCCGAAGAGCAACGCAAGTTATATGGCAATCGAATCAGCTTTACAGACCGTTCATAGTACCGGCGACCTTCCTGTTCCATTAAGTATCCGGAATGCGCCAACAAAGCTGATGAAAGATTTACAATACGGAAAAAATTATCAGTACGCTCACAGCTTTCAAGGAAATTTTGCACACATGGAGTTCCTGCCTGAAGAAGTAAAAGGAAGTAAATTCTATGACCCTGGCAACAACGCTCGTGAAGACGAACTCAGAAAGTACTTACGTTCGCTCTGGAAAGAAAAATATGGTTATTGACTAGTCCCTCACTAAAATCGTCTCTCCCATCATGCATCAACAGCAAGTCATTTTCGAATCATCTCCGGCGTACATCTTCGTTTGCATTGGACTCGCTGTTAGCATTGCATTCGTACTCTATCGGTGGTCACCTTCGTTTCCTTGGAACAAGAAATGGAATCGTGCGTTGTTTGCACTTCGTTTTTTCCTTGCTTTTTTTCTAATGTTTTTACTTCTCGGTCCAATTGTTAAACAAATCAACAACCTTTTTGAAAAGCCATTGGCCATCATACTGTTCGATAATTCATCATCGGTACATGCAGTAATGGACACTACGAAAGTGAATGACCTTGTTGAGAAAATAAAATCTAGCAGAGAGCAACTTGAAGAGCATGGTTTTGATGTACGCATCGCTGATTTAAACAATGAAACCGAAAACCCTCGGTTTGTAGGCACCACATCAGATTTAAACAATGCACTCCGAAAAGTTTCTATGCGTTATGAAGGCAAGAAGATTGAAAATGTTGTCCTCATCTCAGACGGCATTTACAACACCGGGATATCGCCACTCTATGGCATGCACAACTTTCCAATTCATACAATCGGAGTAGGAGACACGGCACAGCGTACTGACATCAGCATCAAGAATGTCGCTTACAATAAAATCGCATACGAAGGCAATAAATTCCCCTTGCGCATAGAAGTAAATACAAAAAACATTCCTCGCCAACCGATCAAAGTAACGCTAGTTCAACGCGGGAAGATTATTGACCATCAAACAAAAACTTCCCTTGATGGACAGGTTATCACCTACGATTTTCAGCCTACCGCCACAGAACAAGGGTTACAAAAAATTGACATTCAAGTTGACGTAAAGGCAGAAGAATCGAACAAGCGAAACAATTATGCATCGGCATTTATAGAGGTGGTTGAAGGGAAGAAAAAAATATTACTCATTTCACCGAGTCCACATCCAGACATTAAAACATTTCGAGAACTCGTCGAGAAGAATTCCAACTACGAATTTCTAGTTCATATTCCCGGATTAAATGAACAACCGTCTCAAAATCTAGCGCCGGATAAAATCGACCTTGCCATATTCCATCAAGCGCCAGATCAACGCGGAAGAACGCGGGAACTATTTCAGAAATTCATGAGCACAAAAACTTCCCTATTCATCGTGCTCGGTCAACAATCTGATTTAGTCCAGATCGGCAAACAGAAGACACCCATAAAATTTGACAGTCCACCACGTGATTATGATGATGTAACACCAGTTTTGAACGCAGCATTCTCTAATTTCAATTTATCTCCAGAAACGGCGACTATCATCAACGACTATCCCCCAATGTCTGTGCACTTCGGAAGAATTCGTCTTGCTCCAACTGCAACCTCATTATTGTTTCAGCGCGTAGGAAGTTTAAAGACCGAAAAACCGCTGCTAGCAGTTGACATCGTCGGAGATAGAAAGATCGGAGTATTGATGGGCGAGGGCATATGGCGTTGGCAGTTGAATGAATTTGATCGCACTGAAAACAGTACTGCAATTCAAGAAGTGTTCTCCAAGCTTTTTCAATTTCTCACAACAACCGACGACAAACGTAAATTCAGAAGCTATCCAATTCAACAAGAATTCAGTGACACAGAACCAGTCATCTTCGAGAGTCAGGTCTACAACGACATATTCGAACCGATCTACGGAAACTCGATCAAAATCACGGTCACAAACGAGCAAGGACAACAGACAAACTATGCCTATGTTACAAGCCCTGGAAATATTCGATATGAAGTAGGCGGGTTAAAGGAAGGCGTCTACCGGTATAAAGCAAGTACGGCACTAAGCGGAAAGACAGAAGAATTAACAGGAGAGTTTGCAGTGATATCGCCACAAACCGAGCTACAAAATTTGACTGCAGACTTTGACTTACTTAGAAAATTATCAAGCTCGACTGGCGGAAAATTCTTCACCGTTGGTCAAGCCGACGCCGCATTACAACATCTCCAACAAAGTGAGGCACAACAAACCATCCACACAGAAGAGGCATATAATAATCTACTAAATCTAAAATGGATATTCTGGGTCCTCTTAATTTTTGTTAGTGGGGAATGGTTTATTCGAAAATACTTCGGAAGTTATTAGCCATCACTTACCAACTTCTTTACATGACTGCGTGATCGTGCGGGCCATTTATCGGCGTAACAAAGCCGTAAAGTATTACTACGGAATTTCAACTAATTATATCGAACAAAAGATGGAGGGCGGACAAACGTTCCTGAATACTTCAGTCGCACGTTCGTGGTTATTTTAAAGCTAATTTCAGAGACACCTTGCGGAGGCGAAGGAAAATAGTAAGCACGAAATTCTATGGTGCCGAATATAAGGTTCTCATTGCGTGTCCTTATCCCACCGGTGGTGCCCCAATAATAATTTCCTAAACCACTTGCGCTCTCGTTCAATTTCAAAAGTGCATTTTCAAGCGACAAGAATGGCGCGAACCTGAATCCAGCCAGTTTCCATTTTGTAAACAACGTAGTTTCCGTTCGGAGAGAGATACGCTGATAGCCGTACAAGCTATCTGGACGAAATCCTAAAAGCTCATCGTTGAGCGTCAGTAATTCACGAACGTTATTTCTGATAGCCTTCCCGAAGCCCACTTGAAACAGCTGCCTCGCGCGCAAATGTTTTACACTCAATAATCTCGAATAGTGATTTGCTCCCGCAAAGAGAAAAACATCTTCTGCTTTACGATCATTAAAGAAACTTCCAATGCCAACTTCCGCTTCGTAAAAGGCACCTGACTTTCGTACACGCCCTTTTGTAAATGAGGCGCCACTGTAAAATCTATCGAGCCCAAATTCCTTTGCCCAACCGCTCGTTACTGTGAGACTATGACCGTACGGAACATCCTCTGTTCGTCCGAACCCATACAGAAAACGAGTCTTATAAAAATTCTGCTTGTAGAAAGTTAACGACGCTAATAAAAATTTTTGATCATTATAAATCGGACGAAGTTGTTGTTCTGGTTGCTCCGGTTGCCTTCCATAATGCTGTCGAAAAAAACGTATAGCCGCAAATCTTCTATTTCTATCCTTCACGATATTGGAGATACCGAAGTTATAACCCACCCATACATCCTGAATAAGATATTGATAACGACGGAACAGCGAGTCTGGCGCAGCGTACACATTTTTAGACCAATTATTACTTAACTCAAATCCTCCAGCCATTCTGGAGTAAGGGGAAACTAGCGGTCGATCTAAGCGGAGGTAATAAGCGTATTCGTTTTCTTCACCTAGACTTCTACCATTGTCAATCTGGGTGAACCCAACAGTACCGTTGATGAGCGTTCCCCCGATACTCGATTTACGATAGAGCATTCTAAACCCGGTAACAGGTTTTCTATCCACCTCGAATGCGGCGTCAAATTGAACGCGCTGCCCCATACCAAGCAAGTTTGCTTCATAAAGTCCACCTGTAAATTCATCAATAGACCGCGCGGATCCAATACCACTTAAACTAAACACATCTCGTGTAATCACGACAACGTCGACTGAATCCGGTTTGCCCTTAATTGACCGGACGATAATTTTTGAATCTAGAATAAAATCGAGATCACGTAAGTAACGTTCATTGTCGGCCACTTTGTAAGGATTTAGCGGCTTCCCTTCCCTTATAAAGAGATTGTCACGAATAACACTTTCGCGTGTATCGGTGTGTAGTGAGTTCGCCAGTCGTACAATACGATTCTTAAACGTCCGCGCCGTGTCATACATCGTCTTTTCGAATCCAATTCTTTGGATAATGATACGACGGATAATTTTCCCATTATAGCGCATGTATGCACTTTCACTCTTCGTGTTCGTTGTAGTATCCTGGTCTCGTGTAAAAGTGTTGATAACCCGCTGCGAAACTTTACTTTCTAGTATCCGCGTTTTTAGAGAATCTACCTGGGCGTTACTCACCATTGCCATCATGATAAATAGTATGACTAGGAAAATTCTCACAAAAGCGCCATTCATCGAATACAAATTGAACACTTGCAAGCAGTAAAGCAAATCGTCATACCGCATTGCCGGTTCAGTTTAGGAGAAATAATAATGCCAGAGCAAGAGACCTTGAACGAAAGTAGTTTGACCGAAGTATTTAGAAGATAATTCTCGTAAGCCTTCCATGAGGCTAATCTGTGTTGAGTTCAAGTAATAAAAAAAGCCTTGTATAACTACAAGGCTTTTAGGAGTAAAAGATAGGCAACGACTTACTCTCCCAGGTTTTATCCCAGTACCATCAGCGCTGGCGGGCTTAACTGCTCTGTTCGGAATGGGAAGAGGTGATCCCCGCCGCCATAGTCACCTTAAGGTCTTCAGATGATCAACTTATCATCTGGTAATATCTTTGACACGATTGAAAAAAGAATAGAAAGGAAGTAAACAAAATAGTGTAGTGAGTTAAGCAAGCACATAGTAGTTCGTTGCTTTGCCAGTACAACCCTTTTGCAAGATTGTACTGGACTTCGAAGCGTTCGGGTAATTAGTACTGCTCAGCTTTGCCATTTCTGACTTTACACCTGCAGCCTATCAACGTCATCATCTCTGACGTCCCTTAATGGAAGTCTCATCTTGTGGAGGATTTCGCGCTTAGATGCTTTCAGCGCTTATTCCGACCCAACATAGCTACTCGGCGATGCAGCTGACGCCACAACCGATACACCAGCGGTTAGTCCAACCCGGTCCTCTCGTACTAAGGTCAGAGCCACTCAAACTTCCTACGCCCATCACAGATAGGGACCGAACTGTCTCACGACGTTCTGAACCCAGCTCGCGTGCCACTTTAATAGGCGAACAGCCTAACCCTTGGGACCTTCTCCAGCCCCAGGATGTGACGAGCCGACATCGAGGTGCCAAACCTCCCCGTCGATGTGAGCTCTTGGGGGAGATCAGCCTGTTATCCCCAGCGTACCTTTTATCCTTTGAGCGATGGCCCTTCCATACAGAACCACCGGATCACTATATCCAACTTTCGTTCCTGATCGACTTGTCAGTCTCACAGTCAAGCATGCTTATGCTATTGCACTCCACGTACGGTTACCAAGCGTACTGAGCATACCTTTGAAAGCCTCCGATACACTTTCGGAGGCGACCACCCCAGTCAAACTACCCACCACGCACTGTCTCCGCCGAAGGCGGATTAGACATCAGATAAACAAAGGGCGGTATTTCACCGTTGACTCCCCTGAACCTAGCGGCCCAGGATCGACGCCTCCCGCCTATCCTACACATTGTCTACCCAATGTCAATGCGAAGCTATAGTAAAGGTGCATGGGGTCTTTCCGTCCCGTGACGGGTACACGGCATCTTCACCGTGACTACAATTTCACCGAGCTCATGGCTGAGACAGTGCCCAGATCGTTACACCATTCGTGCAGGTCGGAACTTACCCGACAAGGAATTTCGCTACCTTAGGACCGTTATAGTTACGGCCGCCGTTTACTGGGGCTTCAGTTCAAAGCGTCGCCTTGCGGCTAACTTCCCCCCTTAACCTTCCAGCACCGGGCAGGTGTCAGGCCATATACTTCATCTTTCGATTTCGCATAGCCATGTGTTTTTGTTAAACAGTCGCCTGGGCCATTTCTCTGCGACCTCCTAGCAAGCTAGGGAGGCACCCCTTTTCCCGAAGTTACAGGGTTAATTTGCCTAGTTCCTTAGCCATGGATCACTCGAGCACCTTAGGATCTTCTCCTCGACTACCTGTGTCGGTTTACGGTACGGGTACCATATCAATATGCTTAGGGGGTTTTCTTGGAAGTCTGCTTACGTTCTCTATCACTTTGGCCGAAGCCTCTGTGTACTGTTGGGTTTCAGCAAAACAAGCGGATTTACCTACTCGTCCTATACCTACACCTTTTAACGCCCACATTCGTCCGGGCGCGGAACTTTCACTCCTCCGTCACCCCATCGCTCAATACGGTAGTACTGGAATATTAACCAGTTGGCCATCACGTTCGCCTCTCGGCTTACGCTTAGGACCCGACTTACCCGCGGTTGATTAACATTGCCGCGGAACCCTTAGTCTTTCGGTGGGCAGGTTTCTCGCCTGCCTTGTCGTTACTTATGCCTACATTTGCTTTTCTAACTGCTCCACACCACATTACCATGATGCTTCGCCGCTGTTAGAATGCTCCCCTACCACTTAGCATTGCTGCTAAATCCTGAGCTTCGGTACTACACTTGATGCCCGATTATTATCGATGCTCTGTCGCTCGACCAGTGAGCTGTTACGCACTCTTTAAATGAATTGCTGCTTCCAAGCAAACATCCTGGCTGTCTAAGCAACTGAACCGCCTTAGTTCAACTTAGTGTAGATTTTGGGACCTTAGCTGCAGGTCTGGGTTCTTTCCCTCTCGGACACGGACCTTAGCACCCATGCCCTCATTGCAGAGTATATTTTATACCATTCGGAGTTCATCAGGATTTGGTAGGATGTGACTCCCCCTAGTCCTATTGGTAGCTCTACCTGTATAAAACTCAACCTCCACACTGTTCCTAAAAACATTTCGGGGAGTACGAGCTATTTCTCAGTTTGATTAGCCTTTCACCCCTACCCTCAGTTCATCCAAAAACTTTTCAACGTTTACTAGTTCGGACCTCCATCCCGTGTTACCGGAACTTCATCCTGACCAAGGGTAGATCACAAAGTTTCGCGTCTACTCCCACTGACTATGCGCCCTATTCAGACTCGCTTTCGCTCCGGCTGCGCAAGTTTACTTGCTTAACCTCGCCAGTGACAGTAACTCGTAGGCTCATTATGCAAAAGGCACGCCGTCACTCGATTACCGAGCTCCGACCGCTTGTAGGCGTACGGTTTCAGGTTCTATTTCACCCCGTTGTTCACGGTTCTTTTCACCTTTCCTTCACAGTACTGGTTCACTATCGGTCTCTCAGGAGTATTTAGCCTTACCAGATGGTGCTGGCAAATTCAAACGGGGCGTCTCCGACCCCGCCCTACTCAGGATACCACTACGTAACACTAATTTACTCTTACAGGGCTCTCACCTTCTATGGCCGGCTTTCCCACGCCGTTCAAATTAATAGTGTAGTCGATGTTATGGTCCTATAACCCCGATCCAGCCGTAACTGAACCGGTTTGGGCTCTTGCGCGTTCGCTCGCCACTACTTGCGCAATCACTAGATTGTTTTCTCCTCCTCCAGGTACTTAGATGTTTCAGTTCCCTGGGTTTGCTCACCTTGCGGTGTATCATACCTTCAGTATGATGGGTTGCCCCATTCGGAAATCTTCGGATCAATTTCTATTTGCGAATCCCCGAAGCTTATCGCAGCTTATCACGTCCTTCTTCGCCTCTGAGAGCCTAGGCATTCCCCGTACGCCCTTCATTACTTCTTTTAACGAATTCTTTACACCTAATCCTCTATTTCTAGAGTTTGGGATTTTCCTATGTGCTCGCTCTTTAAATATTGTACATGTATATTATGATGCTATCGCATATACACGCCCACTACCTAGATCAATATCTCTCGATATCAATCGCTATTTTCTTTACTTTTTACTACTCTTTTCTCAATATGTCAATGAACTCTTCTGTACACTTATTCCCGACAATGTGACCGGAGGTGGCTCACCTCTGATGGCCCGATCGCGGAGCGTACTTCGTTGATAATTCAGCGTTAGCCGTTTTACCTCTTTCAATTTTTCAATTCACTGTTATCCAACTGATGAACAGCGTTTTCTTTTTCACTTTCCGCTTTAAGCTTTCACTTTTAAGCTCCTTAAGTGGAGAATATCGGAGTCGAACCGATGACCTCCTGCTTGCAAAGCAGGCGCTCTAGCCAGCTGAGCTAATCCCCCTGATTGTTTCCTTCCGGTGCTCTTTCACGCACTGCCCTTTCTTTACGCTACCAACTTCTTCCAGTGATTAATCACTTATGAAGCTTTAAGCGTAGGCGTGGGCCTGCGTGGACTCGAACCACGGACCTCTACATTATCAGTGTAGCGCTCTAACCACCTGAGCTACAAGCCCGGATTGTTTGTCCTTCTATTCCTCAAATAAATCTCGAATAACGTAATTGATAGCGGACCATTTAAGGTCTTGCAGAGTTAAGGTTATCTGTGTCACTCTTGAGTGACATCCAGAAAGGAGGTGTTCCAGCCGCACCTTCCGGTACGGCTACCTTGTTACGACTTAGCGCCAGTCATCGGTTTAACCCTAAACAGCGTCTTACAACAACTGTCTTCAGGTCCTCCCAACTTCCATCGCTTGACGGGCGGTGTGTACAAGGTCCGGGAACGTATTCACCGCGCCATTGCTGATGCGCGATTACTAGCGATTCCAACTTCATGCAGGCGAGTTGCAGCCTGCAATCCGAACTGAGACGTACTTTTTGTGATTGGCTCGCTATCGCTAGCTGGCAACACTTTGTATACGCCATTGTAGCACGTGTGTAGCCCTGGACGTAAGGGCCATGATGACCTGACGTCATCCCCTCCTTCCTCTCTGCTTGCGCAGGCAGTCTTCTTAGAGTCCCCACCATGACATGCTGGCAACTAAGAATAAGGGTTGCGCTCGTTGCGGGACTTAACCCAACACCTCACGGCACGAGCTGACGACGGCCATGCAGCACCTTGCTCCTTGTCCTTGCGGAAAAATCCATCTCTGGATCGGTCAAGGGCATTCTAGTCCAGGTAAGGTTCCTCGCGTATCATCGAATTAAACCACATGCTCCACCGCTTGTGCGGACCCCCGTCAATTCCTTTGAGTTTCACCGTTGCCGGCGTACTCCCCAGGTGGATTACTTATCGCTTTCGCTTGGCCGCGTACTGTATATCGCACACAGCGAGTAATCAACGTTTACAGTGTGGACTACCAGGGTATCTAATCCTGTTTGATCCCCACACTTTCGTGCCTCAGCGTCAGTTGTAGCCTAGTAAGCTGTCTTCACTATCGGTGTTCTTGACGATATCTAAGCATTTCACCGCTACACCGTCAATTCCGCCTACTTCGACTACACTCCAGTCTTCCAGTATCAATGCCACCCCTCCAGTTAAGCTGGAGTATTTCAGCACTGACTTAAAAGACCGCCTACGCACCCTTTAAACCCAATAAATCCGGACAACGCTTGCCACCTACGTATTACCGCGGCTGCTGGCACGTAGTTAGCCGTGGCTTATTCACCAGGTACCTTCAATTAAGCGCGCACGCTCATTTTATCCCCTGGCAAAAGCAGTTTACAACCCATAAGGCCTTCTTCCTGCACGCGGCATGGCTGGTTCAGACTTGCATCCATTGACCAATATTCCCTACTGCTGCCTCCCGTAGGAGTCTGGCCCGTATCTCAGTGCCAGTGTGGGGGATCAACCTCTCAGTTCCCCTACTGATCATCGTCTTGGTGGTCCGTTACACCGCCAACTAACTAATCAGACGCATGCCCATCCTTTACCACCGGAGTTTTAATAATCAAATGATGCCATTCAATTATACCACGGCGGGTTAATTCGAGTTTCCCCGAGCTATCCGCCTGTAAAGGGTAGGTTGCATACGTGTTACGCACCCGTACGTCACTCTCATATCATATTGCTATAATATTTACCGTTCGACTTGCATGTATTAGGCCTGCCGCTAGCGTTCATCCTGAGCCAGGATCAAACTCTCCATTGTAATAATCTTTATCCATCAGTTACCCGATGAACCGGTTAGTGTTGTCCATCCACTTTCGCAGATCGGATTCCTAACCCAATAGGTGTCTGTCCTTAACTCCTAGATCTTTTATTAAAGAATCGTTAAGACTTTCATTTTATTGAGTGTCTTCTTGACGACCACAAACACTTTTCAGTATTTGCTGGTCCGCTATCAATTATCAGTCATTCAAAGAACATTTTAACGCTCCGCTTATCACAAGCTTCCTGTTAACTGTGGCTGTACATTACTTCCGTAATTCACATCCTCTTTCCATTCTATATCGCCGTTTCCGCTTCCCGTTTTCGGCGCCCTGTTTCGTTTTGGGAGTGCAAAGGTAGTAGCTTTTTTTCTCTTTGCAAGTCGTTCGGTAAAATATTTTTTTTCTTTTTTTTCCGAACCTCCATTCTCTCAATCCTAAACCCCTCTCTTCTAAAGGGCCTCAAAAGTAGTAGGAGGAATTAGACCTGCAAAAGATCTTGCAAAAAACTTATCCACAAAATTGAAATTGTTTTCAATCATGGACACAGTAATACTGTAAAGCTTTAAGAATCAGCTCTTAGGTTTTTTATATAATGGTACTGTGCTGCACGGCTCTCCGAACATCAAACTTGCAGCAAAAGGTTGAAGAGAACGCGTTACATCAATATAGATAGCAGCAGGTACCAAAACTTTGCTGCAGCCTTTCACTACAATCTTAGCATTTTGATACTGTGTCCAGTCAATTGTGCCCAATGTTCTTCTGAAAATCTCCGTTTCTAGTTCTTCGAGCGTACCAAAAACAAAAAATTTCGCATACGGCGCCAACGCTATGGCTACTAGCATGAACGCCCACTGCGGAACAATGGCATCGGCAGTACAAGTAATGGCGACATATTTGTTTTTATACTGAGACCAATCATGTTGTTTGATAAAATCTCGGAAATCTTTTTCCTTCAAGATGAGCTCTTGGAAAAGTTGATGGCGAATATCGATTACAACGCGCTCACCGGGCTGGTAATAATCTTCCAGATTAAAAGTTATCAGCCCACTATTAACAACACGGTTTATGATTGGATCTTCCATTGCATTCTCAACATTATCAAGTGTCGCTTTGTTCAAGACGTAGCAGGTTTCTTGATCATGAACTCTTTCAAATAAAACGGCTCGAATAACGCTAAGTCTTCGAATTCGTTTATCCTAAATTTCTCGGCTGCCATTTCACCTAACGTAACCGCGCTCGGATGAACATCGCTAAGGAATACAGCATCGGCATGTTTAATGGTATTAGCACATTTCATTGCACCGCTGCCGAAGAATATTATCGGTTGATTTGTGAACTCCAAAAAGGAATACGCATCGATAATCTTGGCTTCAACTGGCGCGACTATCTTTCCGTCCGAACCTACTACCAGGCAGTACACTTCCATCCGTCGTGCATCAATCATTGGACAAAGGAGCGCTTTCCGTGGATTATACTTATTTATTTGTCTGGCCATAACAGTCAAAGTATCTATCGCGATTAACGGTATCCCAAGTGCAAAACACAATCCTTTAGCAGTCGACGTTCCAATACGCAGTCCTGTATACGAGCCTGGGCCGGCCGTAACAGCAACCGCATTTAATGCAGTTCGGTCAACGTTGGCGCGCTTCAACACACTATCGATCATCAATGCAAGTTGTGTGGCTTGTGTTTGTGGAATACGAATCTCTTCAGATACCAGTAGTTCAACACCATTGTGGAGCGCAACTGAACAAACTGTCGTCGAGGTCTCGATACTTAAAATAAAGGGCATTACTGTGGTGCAAGAATTTTTTTATACGCCGCAGGACTATTCAAGATTTTTCTTGCTTCCAGAACAGCTTTATCACGATGGAGGGAAATGTCAGCTTGACCTTCATTCAATTCATAATCGAATGCAATGTTTTCTTCCAAGATCAATGAAATTTCAGCCTTGAAACGCACAAGGTCGGTTGACTTACTCGTTTCAATAGTATTCTTCAGATTATTAAGTTGCGACTCAAGTTCTGAGTAATAGCGTTCCTGTTTGGCAGTTTCTATTAATTGCTTGGTATTCCTTTCTAGCGGTGTGGCATACGTGAATTTGTTTTCTTTTAAGAAAGCTAAAAACTTATCGTACTCGGCGTCCGATAATTTAAAGTTTTTCAAGTCTGCAGGCTTGGCATGCTCGGCAGCGTATCGACTGGCATATTCAAATACCAGCCCAGAACTTATCAAAGCGGAGGTTACCGATCCAATGTACTCGCTGTCGGATTCAACATCAGGATCCAGTCCGCCTCCATCATATACCTTTCGGCCGTTTCTTGTTTTGAAGGTCGCTTTCAATGAATCCGCAAAACGTTCTACGGTTCCATCTGCTTTACGATGTGCATAGTCAAGTGCTTGGATACAACGACCGCTTGGGATATAATATTTTGCCGTCGTTACTTTTAATTGTGTGTTATAAGCCAGAGGACGTGTTGTTTGTACGAGCCCTTTGCCAAATGTTTTCTTTCCGATCAAAACGGCCCGGTCATAGTCTTGCAACGATCCGGCAACAATCTCGGAAGCTGAGGCACTCCCCTCGCTAACCAATACAACCATTGGTATCTCGGTGTCAACAGGATTGTTGAGCGTGTTATACGACTTGTTCCAATCTTCAACCTTCCCTTTGGTCGATACCACTTCCTGTCCTTTCGGAATAAATACGCTGACAATGTTTATCGCTTCATGAAGAAGCCCCCCTGGGTTTTCGCGCAGGTCGAGAATTATCTTTTTAGCACCTTGCTCTTTTAACTTCACCAATGCGTCAGCAACTTCCTTAGAAGCTCCAGGGGTGAAGTCATCTAATCGCATGTAACCAATCGAAGGCTCTACCATCCCATAATAAGCAAGGTTTGTGATGCTGATTTTTTCACGCTTAATCTTAAAACTGATAGGGTCTTTCTGCCCAAAGCGCTTCACTTTAATCTCCAGGTCGGTTTTCGGTTGCCCTTTTAACATCGCACTGACATCGGACGTGGACTTTCCGCGCATGTCTTTTCCATCGATAGAAATAATTTCATCGCCAACTTTGATTCCCGCACGATACGCTGGGAAATTACGGTACGGGTGAGTAATCACTGTCCGTTCATTTACAACGCCGATTAAAGCACCAATCCCACCGTACTGGCCGGTCGTACTGATTCGAAACGATTCTATTTCATCTTCAGGAATATAATCTGTGTATGGATCGAGAGACTCAAGCATTCCATCAATGCTCTTACGAATCAACTTTTGCGGCTCGACTTCATCGACGTAATACGCGTTAACCTCTTTAAAGAGCGTAGCAAAAATGTCGAGGCTTTTGGCGATATCGAAATACTTTTCTGCAGGTTTCCGAAAAGAAAAAGCTACCCCGACAAGGACGGTAGCGATTACAAGCCATTTAATTCGTCTCCACATAGTCTTAGTCGTTGAGGTTGGGCAAGTCGGCGAACTTGAAAAAATGCCTAAGTAAAGATAACCGATACAGTATCAAGTTTGAAGACGCTGTAAGCAAAATTGTTTTTATGAACGATTATGGGCGGCTTTAGGGATCTTTTTAAGAACAGAAAGCAAACGACTTTTTAATTCTTCAAAGGGCAGAATCTCCTTGTGCGCGTAAACGAACGCAGCAGTCAAATTTGGTTGGGACGGAAGTACACTCTTTTGGAGGCGATACGCTTCGCGCGTTCGACGTTTGATAAGGTTTCGATCTACCGCTTTTTTGAAATTGCGGGTAGACACAGAAACCATAATTTGATGACCGATATCGGGGCCATGCTGCCCTACACTGGGCATAACATACACCTTGAATGGGAACAAATAAAAAGAGGAACCCTTGGCAAAGAGTTCCTGAATATGTTTTTCGCGGTGTAGTCTTTCCGATTTACTGAGTGAATACTTACCCATTAGAGATCAATATAGGAAAATCTCTTTCGGGGTTTTCACGACCGGAAGGGACTATTTACGCTTTGAAGTTTTTTCGTCAGAAACCGTAAGTTTCTTGCGGCCTTTCTTTCTACGAGAAGCCAATACGCGACGGCCGTTGGCAGATGCCATTCTTTCACGGAAACCGTGCTTGTTCTTTCTCTTTCTGCGCGAAGGTTGGTAAGTGCGTTTCATTTCTTTAGTCCGTTTAGCCTAAAAATTTTTAGGGCTGCAAAGATGATCAGGATTTACGGGATTTACAATACTATTCTCCCAATTATCACCACAGCACTTTATATTCGATTGATTTTGAGATATTTAATGGGAGGCAAGATCGGTTAAAACCTGCTTCATCTCCGTTGTTTCTAACCTTGGGCCCCATTGCGCCACGACTCTTGAAGATGCCAGCGACGCCAGCTTTCCAGAATCTGCGAAACTGTGCTGGTGGGTAATTCCGAACAAAAAAGCCCCCGCAAACATGTCGCCGGCGCCATTTGTGTCAACAGCCTTTACTTTGTAAGGCTCAATTTGCACAAACGTATCGCCATCAAAAATCAGGGCTCCATTCGCCCCTAAAGTAATGACGAACCGTTTCGCTATTTTTTTCAACGCTTCACGGGCTTCGTTCACCGTTGCAGTACCTGTAAAAATCATCGCCTCCTCGTCATTACAAAACAGCAAGTCTACACCAGCACCAACAATTTCTCTCATCTGGTCTCCAAAATATTTGACCATACTTGGATCAGAGAACGTTAACGCCACGTGCACATTATTTTTTTCAGCTAAACGCTTTGTTTCTTTCATCGCTAGCAGTCCATTGGGACTGGCAACGAGATACCCCTCCATATATACATATGTCGACGCTGCGATTGCAGACTCATCAATATGTTCCTGTGAAAAATCTGAATTGATACCAAGGAATGTATTCATGGTACGTAACGCATCGGGTGATGTCATTACCAGGCAGCGACCGGTATGTCCATCAGGGCAGTTATTATGGACCAATGCCGTATCGATGCCATTTTTTTTGAGATCGTCGATGAAGAATTTTCCAAGTTCGTCATTTGCAACCAGGCATGAATAAAATCCGCTACCGCCAAACTGACTTAAAGCTGCCACTGTGTTTCCTGCGCTACCACCGCCTGATATGCGGCTTTTTTTCATGTCGATAACTTTCATCAGAGACTGCTGACGTTCTTCGTCAACCAAGGTCATTACACCCTTCTCTATATTGTTATCCGTAAAAAACGGGTAATCTACCTCAGTAACTATATCGACAATTGCATTACCAACTGCATAAACATCATATTTTTTCATAACAGGAAAAATTTGGCTGCAATGATAATAAATAGCCAGGAAGTTTAGCGTATATTCATATTTTACTCATCAATACGGCGCTTTTTCCCTTAAGCCGTATTCACTCCCGGTGCAAATCTTCTTCCCTCTCCACTCCGGGTCCACTCTCCCTCCACTCCTTGTCCACTCTGGGTTCGGTCTAGGTTCGGTCTAGATTCGGTCTAGGTTCGGTCTAGGTTTGCTCTAGGTATCGTAGACTTTAGGAAGTCCTTACTGGGACGTCTGTGTGCGAATGGCTACCATTTGAACTCACACGCTATTAACATCTAATTCCATTCAATAACTCTATTAGGTGGGCACAGGCCAAAAACCCGGTAGCCAAAGTCAACTAGTATTTCGTCGGCGAAGTCACTAAATTCATTCTCCCGAAAAATTTCAGCTAACATTTCGTTTAACTGTTCCTTAGAAACGATGCCCTTGAATGGCATTGCTACGTCAACAATATCAGCATAGCTTTCCTGGAAGTTTTTGTCCGTAACCGAATTCAAAAACTCAAGGATTTTCGATTTCATTAATTCCCTGTTTGAATGCTCCATTGTTCCATTTTGGTCGAGTGTTTCGAACGTTATCCTGATATATACACCTAATAAACCTAGTCTGCCTATGGATTTCGCTGGATATTTAATGTCATTTTGTACTTCCTTGCACGATCTGGATAGTCTGTTATAAATCCATCTACCCCCATTCCTTTCAGGGCGAGCATGTCGGCGGTTTCATTGACTGTCCATGGAATGACACGAATTTTTTTCCGATGGAGGTGAGTCACTTTATCCTTATTGAGAAGCTTATAGTATGGGCTGTAAATAGAAGGATTGAACCCAAGGTCGGCAAGATTTGCATCGATCGACTTAATATTCTCAACGAGTGCTGCCAACCTCACCTCAGGATATTTTTCATGCCAATACCGCAATACTCGGAAATCAAAACTTTGGATAACTACCCTTTCCATTGGGAGATATTCATCCAATAGCGTATAAACGATGTCGCTATATTCCTGCACTGTAGGATGAAATTTAGAATCACCATCTGGAGACGATTTGATTTCTATATTATAATCGACCTCGTAGGTAGAATAATTTTTGATATGATTTTCAACAGCTACGATGACGTCCTCCAGCAAAGGCTTCGACACCACGATTTTCTCCTGCTGCGGAAATTTTTCATGCACCTTTGAACCACAATCAAACTGACGGACATTATCGTACGTCATCTGATAGATATTGTACCGTTTTTCTTCTTTTTCGCCAAAGGCTTTACCATTGATATCCAAACATATATTGGAAGACATCCAAGGTTCATGTGATAGAACAACGCGTTTGTCCTTCGTGATAACGACATCCATCTCAAGGGTGGTCACACCAGAATCTAAAGCGAGTAGGAATGCTGGAATAGTATTTTCTGGTTTTAAACCTCGCGCGCCACGATGGCCTTGCACATCAAATTTCGGAATGTATTGTGCTTGAATACCTGTAGCCATGGCTGAAAGAAATAAAACAATCCAATATTTTCTCATGTATGAATAAAAGATAAGACTTTCAAATATCTAACATCCATTATCCATAGCCAAATACTCAACCGTTGCTATCGGCGATCTATCATCGAATTTCTAACGCATAATCCGAATCATACCACCTCTCGGCCGCATGCCCATCGGATTAAGTTGTCGATTAAGCGCATAAATGAAGCTGACCATAAAATACCGTCCGAGTGAATTTGCCTGTTGCTTTTGATAAAAGTTTATGTCCGCAGTTTGCGATATCCCCAACTTCTGATCTAAAATGTTGTTCACCGATAATCGAATCTCCCCCGTTTTTGCTTTCAGAATAAACCTGGAAAAAGATGCGTTTAAGAACGGTATAGATTGCGTTTCACCCGTTGTCTCGCTAGTGTAAACAAGATATTCGAAAGATGAACTCATTTGATAATGCTTTGCAAAACTCACGTTAGCCTCTGCAAAATAGGTCTGATTTACATACGACTGATTAGCTTGCTCGTTGAAGTCATAGTCTGTGTTTTGTCGGCTGATATTCGTTGACAAGCCAAGATCAAAAATATCTTTGTACCGGTAATCGTATCTTACGCGACCTCCGATTGTTGTTTGCGCTATGTCGCTTTCTACCTCGTCGACAACGCTCGCTGCGATAACTTGTTGGGCGTTAGCAGAAACACTAACTCTACTGCCGATTTTTTCAATCGGGAAACTTAACGAAACATCACAGAAGGCCTCACGACTATCTTTGACATTAACAGGCTGTGAAATGCGCTGCTGTTGTTCGTTAAAATTTTGCGCCGTGGTGATTGCATTTCTGGTGTATGATGTTTCTAACACTGCGAAAAAACTTACAAACGTCATCGGATTAAACGTTCCAAAATTTATTCGCCAGTTATGTTCATACGCAGGGCGAAGGTTCGGATTTCCCACCGATAAATTCAATGGGTCACTATTGTCGACAACAGGCTGCAACTGTTGGATTGTTGGCTCTTGCACCGACGTTTCGTATTCCAATTCAAAATGTTTTGAGTTTGAGAAATCATAGTTGAATCGCATCACTGGAAGAAAGTTTTGATACGACTTCGTAATTACAGCATCCAGCAGTTTCAGTTCACCATCAAGATAAGTTTGCTGCAATCCTGCCCCGACTACCAAGTTGTAATTCGATCGACTCACTCTGAAATTAACACCACCGCGATGATATTGATAGGCGCTCGTATATTGATTACTTAGCGCGTTATTAAAAATGGACTCGCCGCTAATGAGGTCGAATACCTGCCGATCTACATCATTGTTATTTTGTCGGAAACTGTAATTACCTTCAATATACTTTCTTCCACCCAAGGGTTCTGTATAATTAATTGTTACGCCATAACTGAAATACTCCGTGCGCTGCAGATTTTCTTGCATGAGCGACAATGTTTCAGGTTGCGCTCCATAAAATTGTGTTGTAGATGATTGGGTTCCATCACGATCGCTGCGGCTAACGCCAAACTGCAACGTACTGCTGAGCGTTCTTCCTTTTTTGGAAAACTTATGACGCCATAACAATGAAGAAGCTAAGTTTGATGTAGCTCCTTGCGCGTATGATTCTCGATCTGTCTCGTTCTCAAGTTCACTCTTACTATCGTAATTTTCGCCGATACTCGACTCATTGGCGTCCGACTCATTATACGTAAAAGAATTCGTGAACTTTATGGAGTTCATGGAATCAAGCTTTTGATCTAAGGTGAGATTTACACGGTGATTTACGTTTGTATTGAGCTGCTTACTATTTTGATGATAGCGTAAATCTCCGTTTGCGCGATAGTTGATTCGCTCAGTTGTTTGATTAAGGTCGTGCTCCAATTGATTATAAAAATAACTTGCATTCAAATCAGACTTTGCCGAAAAGGATTGGTTAACGTTCATACCTCCAGCATAATTTGTCATAATACCATTAATACGTCCGCCAAAGTTCAACGGGATACCGCTTTGATTATCGCTGTTGAACTCTAGTCTCATGCGGCCACCACCGGCCATCCGCGTGGCACCGCCGGTGAAACTCATGTAGTCATCTATACCAAAGCCTCGATCGTTTACATTGTTGCCCATTCCAAGGAAAGAGATTTGTTGATCTTTTTTAAAGCGATTTAAACTTGCACGCAGTTGAAAGCGTTCATCGGTGCCGTATCCACCTTGCAGTGTACCAAAAGCTGCGTTGCGTTTTTCTTCCTTCAGCGACAAATTAATTGTCTTCTCTTTTTGACCATCGTCGATGCCGGTGAATGTTGCTTGATCTGATTTTTTATCGAACACTTGGACTTTGTCAATAGCATCCGCTGGTAAATTACGTGTTGCTAGTTTAGGATCATTTCCAAAAAAAGTCTTTCCGTCAACGGTGACACGCTGTACCTGTTCACCTTGCGCTCGAATTGTCCCGTCGTTGTCGACTTCTATTCCTGGAAGTTTTTTAAGAAGATCTTCCACCACAGCGTTATCCTTCGTTTTGAATGAAGTAGCATTAAACTCGATCGTGTCGCGCTTCACGACAACAGGTGCACGCTCTGCTTCAACAACGACTTCCCCAAGTTGTTTCACTTCAGGACGCATCTGTATGATACCCAAATTTGCAACGCCCTCGTTAGCACTTGCCGAAAACGAAATCGTGATTGTGCTGTAGCCGACATAAGACACTTTAAACAGATATTCCTGACGTGTCAAATTTTTCACTTCGAATTCACCTGTTTGATTTGTAAGTCCAAAATTCACTAGTGACGAATCCTTGACATTCAAGATTAACACCGTGGCCGAAGGAAGCGGACTTTGTACCGAATCGACAAGTTGCCCCTTTACGGAAATTTTTTGCGCAAATGCGACGGGACCAGCAACCACACACGCAATGATTAGAATTATTTTCATAGGGTTACTGAATTCTAATTCCTAATAATCATGCGTCCCCCATTTCTGCGCATCTGCTCCTCTGCTAATGCGCGAAATTCCTTTTCAGTCATACGTTGGCCACCAGAAGGAATCTTCATCTCGCCTTTTTTCAACGCACGAAGGTCGATCTTTTTTGCTGTTACAATACGCTCACCGTCATTGACGTCCAATTGCAAGACCGTTCCAGGAAGCGAATTATAACCTTCGGGACCGACAAATAAATGTATTTTATCAGTATACCAGGCAACAACGTTTTGTTTAGTTTCCTCATTGAAATACGTTGCTTTATTACAAGTATATCCAAGCACAACTTTCGTATCATTGGATAACTTCCAAGGAATGATCTTCACCGAATCTTCGATTAAAATCTTCTTCCCCATAAAATCTTGAAGCACTACACGCTTTGATTGAGATTGATTGAAATAATATTCCACTTGAGGCCGCATGATGCGCAATCGCATACCGTTTCCTTCGTCGTTAAATTCCTCTTCTTCCTCGTCAGGCATCGTGCAATAGAAAGATTCTTGATCATTGAATGCTACCTGATCTTGGTGGATATTATATTCCGGGATGCGCGCTTTCATGGCCTCCGCATCAGGGGGGAGTCGACGATGCACGTTTACTTTGACTTCGTACACAATGACTCCCGATTTCGACGTTTGTGCCAATACGACATGCGCGGCTGTGATCGATACCAATAGGCCGATTATAATGATAAGCTTTTTCATGGTGCTTGAGATTTTCATAACTTTTGTTACGATGTAAAAGTACGCTAGCATGCTAATCAGTGCGGTTAATGGATCTGAATAGAAGGTTAATTAATGTTAAAGGTGTACTGTGCGCTAAAGAAGTGCGTTAACTTTGTAGCCATGATGAAGTCAAAAAATATTATTACGCTAACATTGATGATCAGCAGTATTATGCTACTCATCATCTTGCAGGTGTTTTGGCTACACAACACCTATGAGAAGGCGTTCTTTGATTTTAGACGTGAGACGAGCACGATTTTCAGAAATACAACCCTAGAGGTTCGAGACAGCATGCTGTTGAAAAGTATGGTTTCTGTTTCAAGCGATTCCGTGGACGAATTCATTCATCCATCCTTGCCGGCCAAACATTTCTCAGCTTCCCACTGGAAAACGGAGACTCAGGCAGCGAAGCGAATTGCAATTTCTGAAGATCACGCGAACGTGAGGATTATTGTTAATAGCGCCCATGATACAATTCAAAAAGATATACTGGGGCCACTTACCACACAAATTGCGTCGCTTCAGCTAAAAACGCCCGGTACACAAAAGAGCTTCGTTTTGCGATTAAGTCCTGACACGCTGAATATCGACACGTTGGAAATGTACTTTCGAAAATCCCTCTTAAAAGAAGGAATCGATGCGCGTTTCACGGTCCGTCATCGCGAATTCACGCCCGAATTTCAAGAAAGGATTTTACCAAGAATAATGGAGGGAGATAGCTGGCCAGAGAAGCCACACGTTGTAAACGTATTTAGCGACACGCTGCACACAGACCCTGTACGAATTAACCCACTCCATCGATACTCTGCCTCAGTCTCAGGTATGCGAGAAATCATTCTGAAACAAATATCACCGCAGGTATTTTTTAGCATTTTCCTGACCTTGATCACTACTGTATCATTTGTGTTTATGTACCGTAACATCCGCAGTCAGCAGCGCCTTATGGAATCTAAAAATGAATTCATCAGCAACGTTTCACATGAACTTAAAACGCCTGTCGCTACGGTGAGCGTTGCCTTAGAGGCTTTAAAAAATTTTAGTGCGATGCAAAATCCCAAATTAACAGAGGAGTATTTGGATATTGCGTTACGCGAGCTGGCTAGGCTCTCCGGAATGACCGACAAGATTTTGAACGCCTCGCTCATCGAAAGTCATGGTTTAACTTTTGAACCTGAGAACGTTAACCTAGATCTTGTGGTACGAGAAATGCTTGCGTCAATGAAGTTGGTTTTTGAAAAGCGTCAGGCCTTGGTGAATTACACCACCTCGGGTTCACACTTTGAAGTCAAAGGGAGCGTGCTTCATTTGACGAATGTAGTTTTCAACCTTGTTGATAACGCTTTAAAATATAGTCCAGAAAAACCGACTATCGAAATTCTACTGTCATGCAACGACCAAAACATTCGTCTCATTGTACGTGACAATGGCATAGGAATTCCATCACAATATCAATCGAGAGTATTTGAAAAATTCTTTCGTGTTCCGTCTGGAGACATCCACAATATTAAAGGATATGGTTTAGGATTAAGTTATGTCGCTAGCGTAATTAAAAGTCATGGCGGCGAAATTCATCTTGAAAGTGACGCGGGAAAAGGGAGCTCGTTCATCATCGATCTCCCACAGCGAAATTTACAGCAAGGCTCAATTTAATATTGCATGAAAATCAAAATACTGTACGTCGAAGATGAGCCCTTTCTGGGCAGGATTGTTAAAGAAAGTCTTGAGAGCAGAGACTTTGAAGTTGATATGGTTACAGACGGCAAAGATGCGGTTGATTTTTTTTCTAAGACAAATCCCGACATCTGCGTACTCGATGTCATGCTTCCGTCAAAAGATGGATTTACGATTGCGAAAGAAATCAGGAAAATCACACCCGCAATTCCAATCATCTTCGTAACCGCGAAGATTCAGACAGAAGATTTAATCAAGGGTTTCGACGTTGGGGGTAACGACTACATTCGAAAGCCCTTCAGTATGGAGGAGCTTATCGTTCGCGTCAACAATTTACTCGCGCTCTCGAAGAATCAAAAAAATAGTCAAGGCCATGATTCGATCTGTATTGGCAAATATGAATTTGTCCCGATGCGCTATGAACTTCGTTTTCAAGGCAACGTAAAAAAGCTCTCGCATCGAGAATCAACATTACTCCAGGCGCTCATAGAAAACAAAAATGCAACGACGTTAAGAAAAGATATACTCATAAAACTCTGGGGCGATGATTCCTTTTTCAATAGCAGAACTCTTGATGTCTACATCACCAAGTTAAGAGACTATTTGAAAGACGATAATGGAATCCAAATTATCACCATCAAAGGAATTGGATATCATTTCTCTGTTGGCTGATCTGTAACTTCTAACTTGTAGCCCACACCATGAATGTTGACAATGGAAACAGCGGGATCATCTCGTAACAATTTCCGAAGGCGCGAAATAAAAACATCCATACTTCGCCCGACAAAATATCCTTCGTCCTCCCAAATCGCTTTTTGAATCTCATCACGATCAATGATCTTATTTCGGTGTAAACAAAAAAGCTTTAACAACTTGGATTCCTTGTTCGTCAGTTGAATAACCGTATCATTAAACGCGATTTGTTGATTGCCGAAATCACAAGTAAGTTTTCCAAGGCGGTGAATAAATTGTGTATCTGCAGTTGTGTTAACGCGATACACGCGCTTCAAAATAGATTCGATGCGAAGTAATAATTCTTCAACGCTAAAAGGCTTGGTAATATAGTCGTCGGCGCCAAGCTTAAACCCGGCAATACGATCTTCTTTCTGGATGCGTGCTGTGAGAAAAACAATTGGAATTTCCAGATCGCGTCGGCGGATATCTTGCGCAAGTGCAAAACCATCTTTACCAGGAAGCATGACATCTAACACACAAAGTTGAAAAGTACCTTTTAGAAATCCGGTTAACGCGGCAAGACCATCCGCGAATGAATCGACCTCATAGCCCGCCATCTGCAAACTATCTTGCAGCATGTAGCGCATGTTCTTATCATCCTCGGCAAGTAATATTCTTATCGGCATCTCTGGTCGTTATATACGTGATCGTAGTGTTAGTCCGTCAGTGGCAATGATATTGTAAAACAGCTACCACTATTCTCTTCGCTTTTAACATGTACATCGCCTCCATGTGCGTTAACAATTTGTTGTACGTAGGTCAGGCCAAGGCCGAAACCCTTAATATCATGCTGGAGACCTGTGGATGCTCTGTAGAATTTTTCGAATATGTATCGTTGCGCTTCGGCTGCGATTCCAATTCCCTTATCGCTAACCTTTACTTGAATCGTTTGGTTAACATTTTCAGTCTCAATCAAAATATCAGGTGCTGTGGATGAATATTTATCCGCGTTATCAAGTAGATTGCAAAACATATTACGCAGGTGAAAAGCATCACCTACAACGATCGCGTTGATTGCTTGCAGTCGCGACACAATTTCCCCGTTTCTAAGCTGGATGCGCGAAGTGAATTGCATCGCCACATCTTTCAACAATACATTCAAGTCAATTTTTTGTTGAGCCAATGCCAAGGTGCCTTTTTCCAATTGCATTGTCCTCAATACTTGTTCTACGTGAAGTTTAAGGCGAATGTTTTCTTCGTGAATAATGTCCAGATACCGTCGCACCTTATCTTTTTGATCGAGCGTTCGTTCCGCGCGGAGTACTTCACTTGCCATCGAAATATTCGCTATTGGCGTATTCAACTCATGCGTCATATTGTTGATGAACTCATTTTTCAAAGTTGTTAGCCTGTTCTGATTCTTCAAGTCATAAATAAGATAGCCTCCTATGAACACAACGGTTGCGAGGATGACAGCGCTGATAATCCAAAACGTATGTGCCGACAAAATCTCCGAACGTTTTTGAGGAAAAGTTAATTCAACGGTCACAGGCATAAGATGCTCCACACGACCAATGCAGCCAATCTCTTCATCGGTGGAAGGATGCTCAACGTATCCACCTAGGATTAACTGGTGATTCTCAAGTTCCTTAACAGCAATTGTAAAGGGAGCATCGATGTGCTGTCTTAATAATTCTCGCCGAACAAGAGAATCAATGGCACGATAACGTACGCTGAAATCAATTTTGAGTGAATATAGGTTCGTTGCTTTTTGTTGTACAGGCAAGATTTGCAAACTGTCGTTACCGCGTTCATGCAGAAGTTGATCTGCCACGCTACGCAAGACAAGATTCACTTTATCATTGAATTGTTGCTCTTCGATTCGATATGCATTTGAAAACCAAACCACTTGAATGATTGTCAATACCCCAAGCGCAGCTAAGGCAGTTGTTACAAAAAATCGGTGAAGCCAGGCTTTCATAGTAGTTCTTCATTATAAAGTTAACTTTAAAAATGGCGACACTTGATTTTTTTACATTTCATTAACATCAATTTACAGGGAATTTACAACGACGACATTGCAGCAATATAGGTTTGTATAAAATCACACAAACCTTTATGAAATTAACAATCATTTCGCTTCTACTTGCTTGGAGTGCGAGCATTCTACCCGTTGAATCCGTCTACACCATTGACGTGACAAAAAGTAAAGTGAACTGGACGGGATACTACCTTTTCAGTTTCGGTGAACATTTCGGTTCCATCGGGATCCAAGACGGCTCGTTAAAAGTTGTCGATCAAACGCTCGTTTCGGGAAAGATTGTCATCGACATGAAAAGCATCCGCACGTTGGACAAAGGTTTTGAAGACAAAGACGGTCTAGGTGAACATTTAAAAAGCGCCGATTTCTTTGAAGTTGATAAATATCCAACGGCGATACTCGAGATTACAAGCGTTAAACCCATTGCAGATGCGCCCGCAGATCAACCCAATGTAGAAGTAGTAGGCATGTTAACGCTTAAAGGGATCAAGCATGAAATCACCATCCCGACTTTATTGACGATTACCGATGAGCAGTTAAGTGCAAAAGCAAAATTCAAAATCGATCGAACAAAATGGAACGTAAAATACAATTCAGGAAAGTATTTTGATGATATTGGCGATGGTGCAATTTCTGATGCCATTGGAGTAGCATTTGACGTAATTGCTAAGACACCAATACAAAAAAGATGAAAGCTATCATCGTCGCACTACTCATCTTACCCGCAGTCTTGTGTGCACAAGATCCTAAAAATGCAAATGTGATTTTTAGCAGAGATGGGGGAATTAATTGGTCAGACGGAGATGACGGGTTGCCGAGTGATGTCATCGTAAGCTGTTATGCTGCTGTTGCGAAATCCATTTTCATCGGGACAGAAAAAGACGGGCTTTATCGTTACGAAAAAAACACATGGCGTCGCATCATGAGCGGTTCAGATGCAGGGAAGATTTCTGCGATTTTTGGAGATGAACACAAGATACTGGTCAGCACGGCGCAACAAGGTATACGCGTTTCGGCAGACGACGGAGCAACTTGGACGCATTACAAAAACGATCTTCACGGCGATCGTATCCGTCGTTTTATTCAAGTGAACGATAATTTGATTATCGGTGGTGACAACGGAATTTACTTATCGACTCAAGGTAGGCCATGGGAACATATAATTGCTGGCGTGCAAGTGAACAAGTTTATGATCTATCGTGACAAAATCTATGCAGCAACAGCCAAGGGTATATTATGTTCCGATGACAATGGTAAACATTGGAACACAAGTTGGCAGCGCCGAACTGTTCTCGATTTCTCGATTCAAAAAAACAAACTTGTTGGACTGCTCGGCAACAGCGACGTAGTAACGTTACTTGATAACGATAGTTGGCTAGAGGTGACACCATTTCTAAAATACCTCTACACGGTTCGACTCACGCCGCTGAGTGCTCCGGTACTCCGACATGACTTTCAAAGTCCAATGATACGCAATGCGCAGTTTCATCCGTTGATCATGTTCCGAGAAAGCAAAGCGCCAACGTATATGCTTGATACCCCGGAAGGATTAATGCTTATTGTCTGGATAAATGTCGTGGGGTGCTAACGAGTCCATACGATAAAGACGAAAACACTAAAGGAAGGAAAGTTGTGGGTAATACAGGATTCGAACCTGTGACCCCTACCTTGTCGAGGTAGTGCTCTAAACCAGCTGAGCTAATTACCCAATTGAGGCGCAATATAATGATACTTCTTGAAGCTTTCCAATTCTCGCAGTTACAGAAAAATAAAAGGGTTCATGATACGAATATCATGAACCCATTATCGAAAATAAACTTTGAATTATTTACTCTCTGTGCGCTGCAGTTTAAATCTTGTTTTTAAGTTGCCCGTCATCAACGTAAAATATCCATCTTCTAGTATGGCATTTCCATTTTTATCAGGAAACGCAAGATCATTGACGTTGATGGTATACGTAAACGTTTTGGATTCCCCTGGTTTGATTAATTCTTTCGAATAAAACTTCAAGTCACGAATGGGGCGCGAAATGCTTGCTACTTCATCATGAATAAACCACAGCACAGCTTCCTTACCTTCTCGCGCGCCAGTATTTTTCACCGTCACCGTCGCATTGATCGTTCCGTCGGCGCTCACCACAGAGTCACTTAAGGTCAAGTTACTATACTCAAATGTCGTGTAACTCAATCCTGTTCCGAAGGGAACAAGTGCAATTGGATTATCAATCTCATGCGCAAGAATTACTTCGCTCACTTTGTGATTGTGTGGCACCAAACGATTAACAGCGATTGGATAGTTGAAACTCATCTTTGCACTGGGATTCACTTTCCCGCTAATAATTTCTGCAATCGCCTGTGCTCCTTCAAACCCCGGAAGCCCAGCGAAGATTACAGCCTTACAGCCAGGATAAATTTTCGTGATAACGCGTGGTCTTCCGCTAATCATAAGCAATATCACCGGCTTACCTGTTGCTTGCGCTGCTTTCACCAAGTCAACTTGATCTTCCGGCAAGCTGATATCCAAAATGCTTCCGAAGCCTTCTGCGTACGGCATTTCTCCAACAGCCACGACAATTGCATCAGCACGCGATGCTTTTGCTTTTAGTTCAGCAGACGTAGCTGCAAATGAAACCTTTCCTGGAAATTCTTTTTGAAGCGCCGTATTTACGGTGAGCATATCTTTCGGATAGATCGATTCTTCCGACGCCATCCAACGTAATGTCCATCCGCCGGCAAGAGGTCGTTTCAAGTCAGCAACTGGGCCTGTCAGAACAATATTCTTTGTCGTTTCCGGGTTCAATGGAAGAACGTTTTCATTCTTCATCAATACGATAGACTCACGCGCGGCCTCCAAAGCCTTCGCACGATGTTCTGGTGCGCCTACGCGATTGAAACGATCGTTCCGCGGAAGCGGATTTTCAAATAAACCCACCTCTAATTTCAAACGAAGGATCCTGCTAACCGAGAGATCGATACGCTCCATAGAAATTTTGCCCTCATTAACCAGCGCTTTCAAGTGCTCGCAAAAATCAGTCGTGTATGGCGTCATGGCCATATCAACACCAGCTTGAATTGCTTTCAATGTTGCATCTTTCTCGTCTATAGCAACATGATGGTTTCTGTGAAGTCTGATAATATCCTCCCAATCAGTGACAGCCACACCTTTAAACTTCAACTGGTCACGAAGCACTTCGGTAAGCACCCAATAGGACGAATGCACCGGAATACCATTCAACTCACCGCTGTTGATCATCACTGTTTTAATTCCAGCGTTAATTGCTGCTTTAAAAGAAGGCAAATGAAACTCTTGCAGAGCTTGCTCAGAAATATCCACGGGTCCACGATCCCATCCGTACTTCGGATCTGAATATGCAAAGAAATGCTTTGCGGTAGCGGCGATTTTATAGGGAGCGATCTCCTTGTTTTCTTGAACTGCTTTTACGAAGATGGTTCCCATTGTTGCAGCTACATAAGGAGACTCACCGAGCGTTTCATAATATCGGCCCCAGAGTGGTGTTCTTGAAAGATCGAGCACTGGCGCGAATAACCATTGGTGACCAAGATCTGCAGATTCTATCGCTGTGATGTTTCCCATCGCTTCTGGAAACTCGTTATTGTAAGTTGCGGCAGTGTTAATTGCGTGCGGAAAAATAGTTCCTCCTTCAACATAGTTCACGCCGTGCATGTGGTCGATGCCATAAATAATTGGAATCTTGAGACGTGTTGTTTTCAAGTTATATTCCTGAAGGTCTTTATAGAATTGATACCATATCTCTGGCGATACGGCGACACCATTCAAGAATGAGCCGATGTGATACTGGCGAAGCATCTTACCAAGTTTCGCGGTATCAACTTTTGTTTCGATGGAAAGATCGCTGCCGGCACCCCAGTTAGCTTTCGTAACGATTAATGAATTATTAATCTGAGTCATCTGACCGATCTTCTCTTCCAACGTCATGACGCTTAAGAGAGAGTCTATTTTGTCTTCGACGGCAGCATTGTCGCTGCGTTCAATTTTTAGCAGGTCTGCTACGGAGCTTCCGTTTTTTGTGGTTCCTGTCTGTTGGTCTTGGCCGCATCTTGTCATGATGACTATAAGCACCATCGACACGATACATCCACTAATTAATCTACGCATTGGGTTTTGGGATTTTGGTTTGGGCGATAAAAATAAGAAGTGGTGAAACGGAGCCTTCATTTACTTAACTCTATTTCAAATAAATGATGTCGCAAACGTTTTCGGGTTATTAAATCGACTAGTGTTCGCAGATTTTAATTGGAAGTTCTCAATGCCTATTTTAGCAAAAAGAAGATGCGGACATCAAATCATTGGATTGAAAAACTACACCTGCTTCCGCATCCGGAAGGTGGTTTTTATCGTGAAACTTATCGTGCCGACGGAAAGATCTCTCACGATGCATTGTCGCCGAACTTTAAGGGCGACCGTAATTATTCTACGGCAATTTTTTTTCTTCTTCGCGCGGAAGATCGATCAGTCTTTCACCGAATTCATTCCGATGAAATATGGTACTATCACGCTGGCGGAACATTATCGATCTACATACTCGATCACGGCAAACTTATTGAACTCAAATTGGGTTGCGACATCGACAATGGAGAGCACTTGCAAGTTGTAGTGCCTGCGGGAAAATGGTTTGGTGCGATCGTTAAAGATGGTCTCTTTGTTCTTTCGAGTTGTACTGTTGCACCAGGGTTTGACTTCGCCGATTTTGAAATGGCATCACGCCTCGCGTTACTCGATCAATTTCCTTCTCACGAAGAAATTATTATAAAGCTTACAAAATAATCGACTGATCGAGGCGCTTCAAATACGCGATACCTTGAGGCCAATCGCCAATCCCTGATGAAGCGTTGATATGTCCGGCGGGGCCAATGTTGATGAAATCGCTTCCCCATACTGTAGCAAAATGCTTTGCTCTTTCTAAGCTCACATAAAAATCATCACTACTGGTGATGACAATAGAGGGAAAAGGTAATTTAAACTCAGGCATGGGTGTGAATCCTGTTGTTCCTAGTGGATACGATGGAGCAACGGTATCACTAGGCGCAACGAGCAATGCGCCTTTCACCTTTCTACCATAGCGGTTTGCCCAGAAAACAATTGTGCTACACGCTAGACTGTGACCAACCAGAATAACATTGTCGCTGTTATGAGACTGAATTACGCGATCGATTTGAGCGATCCATTCCTCACAACTCGGTGTTTCCCAGTTGTCTTGCACAACACGCTCGAAGCCATACTGATTTTCCCACAACGTTTGCCAATGATACTCGCCAGAATTTCCGAGCCCTGGCAAAATCAAGATCTTCGAATTAAAGGTCATTGTAAATTAACTGAGATGATTGACGCAAATAAAAATCCCTGATCCGTTCGAATATTATTCTTCCAATACAAAAAATCGGATGTCAGGGATATATAAATTAAAAAATCCTTTCCCGCCCACAACGTTTGATGGATAGTTTACGGGTTCGCCTAAAAATTCTATGAAGCTATAACGATTATCAATTCGCTTCTCGATGAAATCGTAATATTCGCTACTGATATTCGACAACGTTACCGCGATGGTATCTCCTGGTTCATATTCTCGTGGGAACACCCTGAATGTTTCACCGAAATTTTGCCCTTGAAAATCCTCATCCGTCATAATCTTCGTATACGCGTTTGGGTTGATCGCATTTTGAATGATGTCCTCCTGTTCAACCTCTTGTACATTGATCATGTAGTAGTTTTTATTGGGAGGGTCATTAAATTGATAAGTTACTTGCGCGAGCGTGTCATCGAAGCCGTTGAAATACAATGAAGCATCGATTTGGTCGAAGGTGATTTGAGATTGTACTGTGGTAGTTGCCTGTACGTCTCCTAGCGACAGGCTTTTCACCGTTAGTGTGTAAGTTTCGCCGGGTTCAAACGGTATGTTAATTCCGCCATAGAATCCGAATCTTAAAAAATTTAACCGATAAGTACCCGCTGGACCTGATACAGTCACTTGTGCATCGTTCACGCCAATTTCATTGAGCAATTCTTCAGGGTCGGTGTCCGAATCGGCATCCAGCGCACTAAAGCTTTTTGTGAGCAAAACTACAAGTGATTCATCTGGAATAATCTGCGTAGACACCACAATTTGTTGTTTTACCGTTGGTAACCCTTTCACGGGGAGCGGGTCTGGCATACACGCTATCGCCATGACCAACAGTAGCGCGATTCCAGAAAAAGCGATGTATCCGTTTTTGTTTTTCACGCTGCTATAATTTAAATCCATAACTCACAAAAGGAATCAAACCAAACAATCCGGGCTGCTCGTAGTGTAGCTCCCCCGTTGTATCGTCTTGTTCGATATTAATACCAATCGGATTGGCACGGTTGTACGCATTATATACGCCCGCAAACCATTCCCACTTAAACTTTTTCGTCGGTTTGCTTTTAAATTTCACGCCAAAATCCAGTCGATGCGAATTCGCAAGATGAACTTCATTTAATCCGGAGTAAATGGGAATGAGATCGGCGCCTGTCAATGTCGGCGCAAATACGATGTATTGTCCCACCACGGGCGTGAAACGCGCCCCTGAAATATACTCCCACACCATCGATAAAGCCCAGCGCTTATTCAATGCATACTGCGCAACCACGGCACCATTGTGTCTTCTGTCATAGCGCGACGGGAACCATCGTCCACTGTTGACTTCATCGAACTGTCGCCATGACCACGAGAGCGTATAACTTATCCAGCCCGTAAACTTTCCAATGTCCTTACGAAGCAAAAGTTCAAGTCCGTACGCTGTTCCCTTTCCTTGAATGAGCTTCGATTGAAAGTCAGTGTTCAGAAAAAGATTCGTGCCTTCTTCATAGCCTATCAAATTTCTCATGTCTTTATAATATGCTTCCGCGCTAAAAAAGACCTTTCTGTCAAGAAAAGTTTTCTGCCATCCAGCCGCGAACTGATGAGACGATTGAGGTTTTATATCTTCCGTTACCGGATACCAAATATCAGTTGGTGAGCTGACGGCGGAGTTTGAAATGCGATGCATGTACTGCACCATTCTTGAGTAACTCAATTTAAGCGCTGATGTCTCGTCTAATGTATAGCGTGCCGAGAAACGCGGTTCTGGATTTAGATATTGTTTGCATTCAACAGCAGCCATGGTCACACGCAATCCAGCATTGAGCGAAAGGCGCGGCGTTATCGGCCATTCATATTGGCTATGCACGGCAAATTCATGTGCAACGCGACCACTGCTGGCGCTACTTTCCAACAGTTCTGAAAGGTTTCCGGTAGTGTTGATTACATTTGGACTTACAGCATGGCGTGTCCATTCAAAGCCGGTTTTTAATATGCCGACACGATTGATGGAATCGCGCTGAAGTAATACACGCACGCTATAATCTTCAATGTCAGAAACAGCTCGCAATTCATTCTCTTCGAAAGCATTCCTTATATTATAATGATACTTCGAGCGTGTTGCTGAAATTTTTCCAATCCAATCTCGTCTTAGTGTTTTCGTCCAGTTAAACGACTGACTGTTGTTTCCCGACTGATACGTCGTGAGAAAACCTCGACCATCGCCATTTCTATCTCGGAAAATGTCTAATATATCTTCACCACCGTAATGCGAGATCTCAATGTGATCGCGCTTCGTTGGTCGGAGTATTAGTTTTCCGTTCAGATCGTAGAAATAGTAAGGAAGCTCTTCTCCCAGCGCTTTTACGACTTGATCAATATAGGTTCTACGGCCAGCGATCCAAAAAGAAGCTTTGTCTTTCACAATGGGTTGCTCTACATACAATCGCGACGCGATAACACCAATGTCACCGGAAAGATGAGTACGCGTAGCGATGTCGCTTGCCGATTGAACATTTAAGATAGACGAGAGTCGACCTCCGTATTCAGCGGGAAATCCACCATTTATTGCTTCAACTTTATCAAGAATATCGGGGTTAAAAACCGAAAGAAAACCAAACAAGTGACTCGTGTTGTAGATCGGGGCGCCATCGAGAAGGACAAGATTTTGATCGGCAGCGCCACCGCGAACAAAAAGATCAGAACTTCCTTCTACGCCGCGCAACGTTCCTGGTAGCAGCTGTAATGTTTTGATCAAGTCCGCTTCTCCACCCAGAACTGGAATTGCATTGATAATATCTTGTGTAAGTACGTGGGTACTTGTTCGATTCGCATTGAAAACATCTTCCTGTACATTTCGCTGCCCGGTAACCACAACTTCTTCGAGGGCGCTTACTTTCGCCCGCATCACAAGTTGTATCGTGGTATCGCGCTTGATGTTTAAAGACAGTACATGATTTTCAAATCCAACGTAAGAGACACGAATGATCTTTCGGCCAGGTGCAACCTTAAAAGAGAATTTTCCCGTAGTCGAAGTAGGTACGGTGATCGAGTCGGGCATGATGGAAACGAAGGCCTGCGGTAAGGTTTCCGTACCATCGTCTTTGACCACACCCTTCACTGTTACTGTCTGCGCAAACAAACTGCATCCGTAAAATAACAGAGATATTGTAAATATAATTTTCACACTATTCAGCACCATCACAATTTAACGAACAGAGATGCACTTTCTTAAGTTGTTGACACATTAAAATTCTTGATTCTTTCTCATCCAATCCTTACATGCTTTTTTAACGGTAATTCAATTGTATGAACCTGGAAATAATGATTATTTAAGGTTTTCGAGCGTGTAAATGCGAGGATTTCGGTTTTTAATCTTACTGCTTTTTGCGAGTCACATTTCTTCGGCGCAGCCAACGGTGACAGACAGTACCGTTATTGCTACGAATTTGGTAAAAGCTTATAAACTTTTCCTAACAACACCAGACTCATCCATCGTCATTTCCAAACGATCATTAGCTCAAGCGTTAGAGCAAGAATTACCCTACTTAGAAGGCTACAGTTATTTCGTTTTATCGAAGGCTTATTGGGCGAAGGCAAATTACAGGTTGAGTACCGAGTATGGCTTTAAAGCACTAAAAGCGTACGAGAACACGACTCATGTTTTTCATTGGGGAGAAAGCTATCTGTCACTTGCCAGAACTTTCGTTGACCTGAAGAACTACGATCAAGCACGTGCGTATCTTAAACGAGCGCACTTACTGACGATTAAAGGAGATCAGCCACATTTACTTGCCGATGTCTATCGTGAAGAAAGTATGCTTCAAACAGAAACTGGTGCTTACGATTCCGCATTGATTTCAGCAGATAAAGGCATTCACCTTTACGAAGCTTTTAAAGACTCATTAAACTTAAGTATTCTATTAAGTCGCAAATCGAAAGTATTCTTCCTGTTAAAACGCTACAATGAAAGCGCTTTTTATAACAGGGCTGCGGTAGTGCTCGATAAACTTGTGGACAATCGGCGAGGTCTCGGCATCTGTTATTTACAAGCTGCGCAAAATGCATTTCACACCCATCAAGCAGATAGCGCTTTATTCTTCCTCGACAAATCTATTCCACTCAATCGCGCACTCGACAATTTTGGAACCCTGATAAAAGTCCACGAGTTAAAGGCCACGATCTTTACCTTTAAGAAAGAACCTCTTTTGGCAGTAGAACAATACAAGCTCGTTTCGCAGTACAAAGACAGTTTATACAATACAGAGAAAGCGGGGCAAATTCAAGAGATGCAATCGCTTTATGAGCTAGAATTAAAAAACAAAACGATTGCCGCGCTCGGAGAAGAAAATGCGCAGCAAGAGTCACTCGTTCACAATCAGCGGCTCCTTACTTTTGTAATGGGAGCTGGAATAGTGTTATTAGCGGCGCTCATTATTGTATTGTTTAGGTTACGAAATATTCAGTCGCGCGCGAACAGTGAACTTCAAGAAAAAAACCGCGCCATCGCTTTACAAAAGGAAGAGATCCAAGCGCAAGCAGAATTCCTGCAACACTTGAACGATTTAAAATCCAAACTATTTTCTGTGATCAGCCATGACCTTCGTGGTCCCATTGCTTCGCTACAAGCTTTGTTGGAATTGTTAACGAGTAAAAAATTAACTCCAGATGAATTCGTTCTGTTTTCGGATAAATTAAAGACAAACTTAGGCGTAACACAACGGACCTTGGAGAATCTACTCAGTTGGTCGATGAGCCAAATGGAAGGGATTAAGACGGATCTAAAAGACGTGGATGTAAAAACGACTGTCGAAGATTCGCGACGCCTACTCGATGAGCAAGCCAGCAGAAAAAATATTACCATCGACAACCAAATTACTGATTCCATTCACGTTCGCGTAGATCAAGATCAGTTTCAGTTGATCTTACGAAATTTAATGCACAACGCAATTAAATTCTCGAAAGCCAATCAGAAAGTAGTGGTAAGAGCAGTGAAAGATGAAAGATTTTGTCACTTGAAAGTGATTGATGCTGGTATCGGAATGAATCAAGACGAAATAAACTTAATTACAGGGTCGGAGTATTTTACGAAAGTAGGAACGCAGCAAGAAAAAGGAACTGGACTTGGCCTTTTACTTTGCAAAGAATTTGTAAAGCGCAACGGAGGGCAGTTAAGCATACATAGCGAAGAGGGTGAAGGCACAGAAGTTACCATCAGTATCCCCTTGATGTAGACAGCGATTATTTTTCGTTGTCGAAGACTTGATTCATCACGAAAACTTGCTGCGAATTTCTCTCGCGTGGAGCAGCTTCTCTCAGTTTCAAATTTTCGGGAAGCGACTCCGGACTTCCTGGGTATCCGACGGCTAAGAAAACACCAGGCTCATAAAGGTCGGGGACATTTAAATTTTCCATAACCTTGGCAGCATTAAATCCTGCGATCTGTCTGACTTGTAAACCAAGCTCAACAGCTTGTAATGCTAGGAATGCATTCGCACCACCTAAATCGTACATTGCATGCGCGTTCGGTCCGGGGAATCTTGTGAAGTTTTTCCTAGCGAAACTTACGATCAACAGCGGCGCATCCTTCACCCAAATTTTGTTACCATCATTCAACGCCTCAAAAAGCTTATTCCACAATGCTGTTTGATCTTTAGACGCATAGATATAAAGCCACGGTTGCTCATTGGTGCTTGATGGCGCCCAACGCGTAGCTTCGAAAAGCGAATTCAATTTATCCTGCTCGACCAGCTGATCGGTAAACGCACGTACACTTTTTCTCCTGCGAATGAGCTCAGAAATTGGAAAATCAACATTGTCAGATTTCATGACTTCATTATAACGAAGCGAAGTTAACGTCATTCCAATGAAAAAAAAATCAGTTCCAGAATTCCGGAACTGATTGGTATTCGTCACATTATTCTTCTATCAGAACACCCATTTTCCCGACTTGGTAGTCACGCATTGCTTCCAATATTTCAGTCGTTGTGTTCATAACGAACGGTCCGTGGGAAACGACCTGTTCTTTTAATGGAGCGCCTGTCATCAACAGGATCCTCGTATCTTCAAGCGCTTCGATCACGATTCCGTCGCCGTCTTGATTGAATACCACCGCATGATGCGCTTCAACCAAACCAAACCCTTCTACCTTGAGCTTACCATCGAGCAAATAAATGAATGCGTTATGATCTTGATGAAAATTTACCGAAAGGCGCCCTCCCTTTTTCAGCTCAGACGTCGCCGCATTTACTTCCGTATGTGAAGGAATAGGTCCTTTTAATCCATCCAGTTCACCTGCGAAAACTGTTAATGTTACTTTACTTTCATCGTAGGTTTTTCTGACGGCATTCTCAGCACTAACGGGAAAATAAAAAGGCTCATCCATTTTATGCTTTGCAGGCGTGTTGATCCACAGTTGAATAATTTCTTGTCTCCCGCCGCGCTCAAGAATATCATGCGGTGGTCGCTCACTGTGAATAACACCTCGTCCTGCGTTCATCCATTGCGCGCCACCTTCATAAATAACACTGTCGTTTCCGCGACTATCACGGTGATGCACGCCACCTTGAAACACAAATGTTACGGGGGAAAATCCGCGATGAGGATGAGGCCCAACGCCAGCATGACGCGGCTCAACATGTGTTGGCACTTTGATGTTCGCGTGATGCAGTAATAAAAATGGATCGATGTTCTCAACGTTGTTGGTTGGAAATGCTTGTCTTACAGGAAACCCTCCCATGTCAACGGTTTGACCGTAAAGCAACGTCGATACAGTTCTTGTCTTCATACATTTGTAATGCCCTCCATAGGCGTATTAGTTTAATTCATTGGTACTTCCATCACTAAAATTTTAGCATCGCTCTTCGCTGTGATCCGAATGGAATCCGTCTCCCATACACCGACACCATCGCGCCGGTTCAAAGCCTGGTCGTTTACATCGACGTCGCCTTCAATCACGAAGACATATACGCCATGTCCTTTTTGCTTCAACGTGTACGCGACTGAAAAACCATCATTTAAATTTCCTAAATGAAACCATGCGTCTTGGTTTATCCACACGCCTTCGCCATTTTGATCAGCCGTTATTACTTGCTGCAATTTGTTCACACGATCTTTTGGCTCGAAAGATTGCTGGCCATAGCGTGGTGGTATATTTTGTTCTTTGGGAAACAGCCAGATCTGAAGAAAATTCACGTGTTCATCTTGGCGCTTGTTATATTCAGAATGATAAATTCCCGTTCCAGCACTCATCACCTGCACATCATTCTCACGAATAACAGCAACATTGCCCATGCTATCTTTATGCTCAAGGTCGCCAGTTATCGGAATAGAAATAATTTCCATGTTATCATGCGGATGAGTACCAAAACCCCTGCCACCGGCAACAATATCATCATTCAAAACACGCAGCGCACCGAAGTGCATCCGGGTTGGGTCATAGTAGTTAGCAAAGCTAAAAGTGTGTTTTGAATCCAACCACCCATGGTTTGCACGACCTCGTGAAGCTGCTTTGTGTAACACGGTTTTCATAAAATCTCCTTTTTTGCTAGTGATGTTAACGTGCACCATCAAATAAGGTTCTATACAATTGTTGTCTATACAACTATTTAAAGAAAAAATATATTAGCCTCTCAATTTGTCTAAAATGCGATTCAACTCTTGGGCTTCAGCTTTGGTAATGGTCTTTAATTTCGCAAGCCATTCTGCTTCATCCGAATCGATTCGCTTCAGGACATTTAATCCTTTATCTGTGATGATGATATCTACCTGACGCCGATTCTCTTCACAAATTTCACGTTTTAGAAATCCCTTTTGCCGGAGTTTTTCAACCAGTCTCGTGGCGTTGCTATTCTTGTCAATCATTCGCAAGGCTATATCGGCCAGCATGAGCGGCTTCGGGTGGCTTCCTCTCAAAATCCTGAGGACATTGAATTGCTCAGGCGTGATGTCATAATCTTTTAGACGACTCGCGTTCAGGTTATACAGCCAGCTACTGGTATATAGTATATTGACGGCAGCCTTGTTGTGAACGCTGCTAAACTTCTCTTGTTGAAGATCGTGCTCTAAAGACATGTTGATTCATTCTCCACACCTAAGGTAGAGACAATAGTTGTAGCTACAAACATTTGCGCCTTTCCGGATAATTTTATTAAGTCGCGATTAAGATTGAGCGCCAAACAACTCAACAACTCATGATATGTGTTAAATTCACAAATTCTTATGATAACATTTACTAGTACGCTCCAAAAATTTCAAAAAAAAGGCGAGAAGTCTGGATGGACATATATTGAGATTAGTGCTGCCAACGCCAATAAATTAAAACCAGGGACGAAAGTGTCCTTTCGTGTGAGAGGTACGTTGGATGGTCACAAAATTGAGAAAACATCAATTCTCCCCATGGGTGAAGGTCAGTTCATATTACCTTTCAATGCGTCCATGCGCAAAGGCACAGGCAAAACGGTTGGAGAAAAAGTAAAAGTGAGCCTAGAACTTGATGAACGTAAACTTCAATTGTCGGCTGACCTTATAGCATGTTTAGAAGATGAGCCTGCTGCATTGAAATTTTTCAAAAGTCTTCCACCCTCCCACCAGCAGTATTTTAGCAAATGGATTGATGGCGCAAAGACCATTGAAACAAAAACAAAGCGCATCACGGTTACGGTGATGGCATGTGCAAAACAAATGGGATATGGCGAAATGATGCGCGCATATCGCGATGGTGTGATCCAATAATAAGCTGTATGAAAGAAAAGTATCGGAGTCAAAATTGGTTTGGCAAAACTGGCAAAGATGGATTCATCTACCGGGCATGGATGAAGAACCAAGGCATACCTACGCATGAATTCGATGGCCGTCCTGTGATTGGTATCTGTAATACATTTTCTGAACTAACACCTTGTAATGCACATTTCCGCGAACTGGCTGAATCAGTGAAGCGCGGTGTTTCAGAGGCTGGGGGATTTCCCGTCGAGTTTCCTGTAATGTCATTGGGGGAGACACTCATCAAACCAACCGCCATGTTATTTCGAAATCTTGCGAGCATGGATGTTGAAGAGTCTATCCGCGCCAATCCCGTAGATGGCGTAGTGTTACTTTGTGGATGTGACAAAACTACACCGTCGTTGGTCATGGGCGCTTGCAGTGTTAACATTCCCACAATCGTCGTATCGGGTGGGCCGATGTTGACAGGCAAGTATGAGGGAAGAGATATTAGCACGAGTGATGTTTGGCGATTTAATGATGCAGTACGCGCTGGTGAAATGACGCAAGAAGATTTAACCGTTGCTGAAGCATGCATGTGTAGAAGTCGCGGACATTGTGCTGTGATGGGTACGGCTTCAACGATGGCATGTATGGTCGAATCTCTTGGGCTAACACTGCCTCATAATGCAGCAATTCCTGCGGCAGACTCACGGCGAAAAGTATTGGCACAGCTTTCAGGGTCTCGCATCGTACAGATGGTTCGTGAAAACATAACGCCCTCGTCGATTCTAACTCGTGAGGCCTTTGAAAATGCGATCGTTGTAAATGCTGCAATCGGCGGATCCACGAATTTTATCATCCATCTTCTTGCGATTGCCGCGCGCATCGGTGTAACCCTCGAACTTTCCGACTTCGATAAACTTTCCACGACTGTACCATTGCTTGCAAACCTTCAACCTTCTGGAAAATATTTCATGGAAGATCTCTATTATGCCGGAGGACTCCCTGCCGTTATGAAAGAGCTCGATAAATTTCTACATGGTAATTGTGTGACCGCTAATGGGAACACGCTAAAACAAAATTACGACGAAGCCATCAGTTACAATCGTGAAATCATTGCACCCGTCGATATACCTTTCAATCCGCTGTCAGGCGTTGCCGTATTAAAGGGAAACCTATGTGAGCACGGTGCTGTGATAAAACCATCAGCTGCAAGCCTCCATCTCATGAAACACACGGGTAAAGCGGTTGTATTTGAAGACATCGAAGATTTTAAAGCACGAATCGACGATGAAAATCTTGATGTTGATGCCAATAGTATTCTTGTACTGAAAAATGTTGGTCCGATCGGCTACCCAGGCATGCCAGAAGTTGGTAATATGAGCATTCCTAAAAAGCTTCTTCGCGCGGGCGTTACAGATATGATCCGCATTTCCGATGGTCGCATGAGCGGAACAGGTTTCGGAACGGTGATCTTACATGCATCACCTGAAGCTGCTACTGGTGGTAATTTTGCTGTCATTGAAGACGGCGACCTTATCACCCTCGATGTTTCCAACAGGTCAATAACATTAAACGTTTCAGACGAAGAACTTGATAAAAGAAAACGCGTATGGAAACCAAGGCATAAAGTGTATACACGAGGCTATGTTCAACTATACCAACGACATGTACAGCAAGCACACCTTGGGGCGGATATGGATTTTTTAGTGGGAAGCAGTGGTAGTGAGGTTACGCGGGATTCGCATTGAGGCTAGTTAATCGTTAAGGGCATCTCTAAAAACCCGATTTTGGAGATGCTTTGTTTTTTTAATCATTTTTAGAGGCACCATCCGTACAGTTTTTATGTCGACGTTGATTTTTTTCTCCTCTATAGGAGGATTCTTGCCCTCATCGAGCGGATATCTACCTTTTTAGACTAACGTTCAGTTGAGTTAGCCTGAATAAATTGTATGTGATGTTCATT
>NZ_QMFY01000008.1 GCF_003286915.1 Pseudochryseolinea flava | reverse complement strand
GGAGGAAGCATCATCACTTGGTTGGGCGTGTAGTTCTTAAAGACTACTTTTGTTTTAGTACACACAAGCAAGATAACGACTTGCAACTAGAAGAGGACTCACGTTCTCTTCTTTTTTTTTATCCATACACAAAAGAAGAGGCTGCCCTTTTGAGACAGCCTCTTTTACTTTTACGATATCTGTTTAACGGTATTCAGCCATCTGACCATTAATCCTTTGTATCCAAGCTTGATCAACTCCCTCGTAACGTCCATCACTGATCGTACCGTTTAAGTTGGTGAACGTATAATAACCTCCGTTAGCGGCATTACGGTTGTAAGTATTCAGGAAATCGATATTCTTCTGCGCATAGTCGAGCCATGCAGGATTAGGATCGTTTTTGTATAACTTAATCATAGCCTGCGAAGCCCATCCACACCACGCCGGATTCACACGAGGATCGTTTGTATTGAACTTGTAAACGTTTCTTGTACCATCCCATAGTTTCGTATTAAGTTTGATCGCAAGATTAATAGCCTTCAACCGATAACTGTTGTCGCCTGTAACGTTGTAAAAATCTAAATAGGCTTCAATCATGATGGCGTTGTCGTAGGTAAACTTGTCCATTCTTTTTGTACCGTTCGCCTCAATTTGCCAAACAAAGAGACCGTCTGATGAATCGTACATATTTGCCTCTAACCAATTCTTCACAGAATTCGCCCAGCTCAAATAGTACGATTGCCCTGTGATTGCATATAACCGAATGAAGAGTTGCATAGCCAGTCCGTTAGATTGCGTGGGCTTCACTGGCTTTGTTGTATTCCACCAAAATCCGCCGCCAAAAGTATTGTCCCACACACCAGCGTTCATTAGCCAGTTCGCAGTGCCTTTTGCGGAATTCAAATAATTTGTCTTCTGTGTACCCGTGGTTACATTGTAACATTCGAGATAGGTAACGCCTGCCAACGCATTATCATCGATATACTTGTCGCCGCCGGCACCTGTACCATTCAAGTTCGCCGAAGCAAAATAGCCACCAAGAGGCGACGTGCCGTGCCACATGTTGTTCATCCATGCGTAGGTGTTATTCATATAAGGTGCGTAGCGCCAGTCGGCCTGTCGCACCATCTCCGCGTCGGCGAGTATTTGACTGATCTGATACCACTGCCACGCGTTATTAACATTCGTAGTCGTATTCGCTCTATAACTATTGTAAGACGTTAAGAGATTTCCAACAACGAAATTATGAACTTGATTCGCTCGTTCCCAGTAAACTGAATTGGGCACGCGCGCATTGCGATCGTCATGACCGATGGTGTACTTTGCCGCATCTTTCCCCACGCCTTCAATCTCATCATGGCAAGAAATAAAAATGCCGCTCATCAAGATGATTGCGGCCATGCATTTTGATTTGATCTTTCTCATATGGTTTAAGGATTAAGTGTTTCTTATCAAAAAAGAAAGCGCAACCCTTTCAGGCTGCGCTACAATCCGAACCCAACGGATTATTTGATGAAAGCCTTCACAACCATGACTGGTTTATTCTGGAGATTCTTGATGGTATATCGCTTCGTAGCTGCCGGAATAACAACAGTTTCGGCAAAACTGAAAACAAAATGTTCATCATCAACAATGATATCCATCTGTTCACCATCGACTAGACTGAGCACATGCGCCTTGCCATCGGTAAGAACTTCCACATCAGTTTTAATTATGTATCGATGAACATCGTATAAATGTTCCTGATGTGTAGGAAGATGATAAAGCTCGTAGCCGGTTTGACGTTCAAGCTGCAAAGGTTTAGAGATTAGTTCCTTCTTCACCTTTTCTCCTGCGCGTTCAAAAACCAGATTATCCATACCACGATCGATGTTCAGCGGCCTCGGTTCTCCATCAAGTCCTACACGAAGCCAATCATACATTTTGAAAGTATAGATGTAGGGCGTAGAACTAATTTCCAAAACCAAGTTGCCGTTGCCGGAAGCGTGAACGGTTCCTGGTGGAATAAGAAATAGATCATGCTTCGCCGCCGGAAACACCTGAACATACTTCTCAATTTCCAGCGGAACATTTCGTTCTTGACTACTTTCGAGCGCTTCACGAAAAATGGCCGGCGTGGTACCTTCTTGAAATCCGAGATACACCAACGCGCTCTCTTGGCAATCAAGAATATAGTATGTTTCTTCCTGCGTAATTTTTTCTCCGAATGTCTTCTGGATATAGTCTTGCGTAGGGTGACATTGCACTGAGAGGTTGCCACCGTTAAATGTATCCAAGAAATCGAAACGTATTGGAAACTGAAATCCGTAAGTTGAAAAATCGCTTCCCAAAATATTCTCACCGGACAAAAACATTAATGAATCGAATGTCGTCTCGAGCATCAATCCGGAGCTTTCTAAGATTACGCCATTCTCTGGAACAATTAATTCAAATGACCAAGCGTAATTGACAACATCCTGCTCAAGCCCTTCGATATTGTCTTTGATCCAAGTACCACCCCATGCGCCGGGCTCGAACCAAGGGCGCACACGGATAGGCTTCCTGGTAATACTTGCAATACTATCACGCCACACATCACCACGTATCCACGTGATATCACTCGATCTTTGCCCATCAACATAAAAGTTAATTTCATCCTTTATGCTGTTAACGTGTCGGTTAAGGATTGGCCAATCTACGAAGAATGATCTCTTGTACATCTGCTTCGCATCGCCAGCTGCACGCGCTCCTAGATTTGTGACTGAACCAGCTCGTGACCTGAATTGAATTTCATTTTTACTAATATCAAAGAATACAAGCTTACCGTCCACAGGCACAAGCGACGCACCCGTTCCATAGAAAATCACCATCGTTGTAGATGGGGATTGCGACAACCGCGTTAGCTTATCCTTATCAAACAGATCCGACAAGTTTAGCGGGCAAAGTTTACCAAAAACAGGATCATCACCCCCAAGAAATGGCGACAGCTGTTGATCGATTTGCTCCTGCGCGCACATGGCTGACTCCACATCCACCCACATCGGCTCGATGCCCTTGGCAAGGAAACACTGATTTAATTTCTCACGCACATCATGAAAAATAATTCCGACGTAGCCATCCAGCTTGATACATTGTTCACCAAGCAATGCCTCTGCCAGCGACGCATAACCGTCTCCTATTTTTCCCTCCTCTATACGGTGAACTGGATACACATCGTAGTTCGTCGCATTACGATTTTCTTTTCTTACCGGTAACTCATACTGATCAGTTTTCCTGATCTCTTTTTCCACTAGATACATTCTATTCCCTAAGTTAATTTCTATTTCAAATAAAGCGCAGCTAGACCATACGCTTCGATCATACACGCCTGATGGAGCAACCAGTAGTATCTCCCCTGACTTCGCCCTGACCAATCTTCATAAAACTGTCCTTCCTTCGTACGTGCTTTGCTCCACGCATAGTCAGCGTTTCGAATGAACGTCTGTACGTACGTCTTCGATGTGTCATCGTACTTCGACAATTCAACGAAAGCCTTCATCAACTCCACATTAAACCAGGGATCGTTCGAGGGATAGAACAATTGATCATTCACCACTTTAGTGAACTTCGAATAGCTACTTCGTGCTGTCGCGATAGCCTGGTCCAAATAGGATTGTTCCTTCGTTATTTCATGAAGCGATATTCCGGCTAAAATCATCATCGCGGCGTTGTACGTCCATTTCGTTGCATTGATTTGCCCTGAGGTAATATGTTTATCGTTCCAATATAAATTATCCGTATCACGGAGATTATTGTAGTTCCATGCATACAACCGCTTTGCATACGTGAGATACTTATTCGCTGAAGTGAGTTTATACATCTCGGCACCAACATAAGCACCGTACGCTGTTGTGTTAGCGGCCTTGATACAATTCACGCCGTCGTTGCAATTACGCGAAACAGACTCAAGCCAATACATGCCTCCTCCTAATCGATCGTCTTCTCCTGACATAATAAATTCGGTGATGGCAATAACACGATCAAGATAGACTTGCTTTTTTGTCAACTTGTAGGCATTAATCAATTCCATCGCCACGATACAATTATCATCATAGAAAATATCCCGTGTACCATTGGTCACTGGCTCTGCCTGATAACCAGGAAGCTCCGTACGACTCACATAATACTTTTCAAGTGCGTCGAATATTTTCGTGTGAATGTCCTGCGGATACCCCAACTCATAAAGTAAGTTTCCCGCGCGAAGCATGCCCACATACGGCCACAGGTAAGAAACGATGTCATCGCCCTGCGCTGGGTAATTCTCCTTGTATAAATCACCAGTCTTATACTTTGTTTGAATAAGATCATAAACCTCTTTCGCTTTCTCCTTATAAGACAGCTCCGGTTGTGATGGTCCGTTGTCGTCAGGGTCGATCAGTTGATCATCTTCGGGTGCCTTGCACGACGAACAGGAAAACACAAACAGTGTTAAAAATGCTAACAGCCTTATCATACATTCTTTCTTTAATTCAATTCAAACTCGTGATAATAATGCGATGCCTTTGGATCGAATACAACCCTCACAGTAAACGGCTTATTGTTATACGCATCTGCGAACTTCCATGCGCCTTGCCAGAAAGGAGGATTTTCGCCATGAAAGAATGTATTCCAAAAACCATTTGGCTCGGAACCGTTAGGTCGTGCATTAAAGGCAGTATATCCCGGCACCAGCGATGCATTCATACCTTCATTATGATAGCTACCAATGTATGATTCAACGTCGTCAAGTTTGAACTTAAAGCGGTAACGTTCCTCTTCCCAGCCTAACCAACCTGGCGCTTCAGGGTCACCTGGCTTTAAGAATTTGAATAATCCATCTGTTGCCTCAAATGTATGATTGCCAACATAATTCAAGTTTGCCTTCGTCACGCCGCTGGCAAAAATATAAAGCTGCATATCACTCATCTCTTCGTATGAAATAGTTGCTGTCGACAAATTCATTCTAATTCGATATGCACCTTCTGGTAATGACGTTGCCGTTGGTGTATTGCCTGAACGAATCTTACCGTCCTCATTGACATAATAATAATTGACGATCGAATCGGGATTATTGGAGTCGGCGATAAAGTATTCCCCCGGCTTCAATCCTGTTATCGATTCAAAGACACCGGGAACAAATTCATCATTCGGCAACTCATTTGAAATTTCTTTGAACGCAACTGCACTTTCAAGACTACCTCCCTCCGTAGCGCTTCCATAGATGTACATATACTTAGGGAAAACAGCCAAACCTTCCGGTCGCGTAAGCATCAATTCATTTTGCTCCGAAAACCTTTCCGATTGAAACGCACTCGATGCTTGAACGGTCCAAATTACCTTTCCTGTCGCAAGTTGCTCGATACCGGCAGTCGAAGCAATAATATTCAAGTATACCGGACTTACCGTGAGTGTATTTGATCCTCCCTTATTATCGGATTGCATTGTATAAATGGGATTGCTAAAGTCACCACCTGCTTTATCGAAGAGGACCTTATATAGTACAAGCCCACCATCGGCTGCCTTCGCCGGACTCCACGTCAGGGTAGTACTTGTGCCACTCTCTACATTGATGCTGATGGCAGTACCATTCGCGGGAGCGGTTAATGATCCGAGTTCAACAATATCAGTATCGAGTTCATACTCATCCTTTCCACAGGAAGAAATAAATACCCAAATCAGAAGGGGAAGATATTTTAAGATTGATGTTTTCATTACCAGTTGTCATTTTGTGATAAAGACTTATTAAGATCACGTTCACTTTGTGGGATTGGCCACAGATAATGCTTCGACTCATCGAATGATTTAAAGTCGACGCGTTGATATCCGTCATCTTCTGGAACCACATCTGTTTTAATCCCATGGAGCCATCCTTTCAAAACATCCTCTGCAATTTTCCAACGTCTGATATCAAAGAATCTATGGCCGGCCTCAAATGCAAGTTCCTTTCTACGCTCGTCTCTGATAATCTGCTTCAACGTTTCTTGATCCGCTCCAGGAAAATCTAACGCAGTCCCCGTCAGACCCGCGCGCTGCCTGATGAGTTTGATTGTATTATCCCAATCGGTGGCGTTAAATGTTTCAAGATTAACTTTTGCTTCAGCATAGTTCAGTAAAACTTCTGCGTATCTAATCAGAATTAAGTTCAATCCAGAATTCACCACACTCCTCGCGGTACGATCATAGTACTTCGCTACGTAATACCCTGTTGGCGTTGTATTTGAAGAAAAGTTAATTCCATTGGGAGATGCGTTTGGCGATGTGTCAATGTTGGTGAGTGACCCGTCAGGTCGTGTCCAACTGTAGTTATCAAAAACAACGTTCGCTGCAAGTCGTGGATCTCTGTTGATATATGGGTTACTTTCATCGTATCCTGAAGCAGCGTCGGTAATCGGAAGACCATTAACCATAGTATAGACATCGACAAATTCCTGAAATGGTGAGAAGTTAGCGTAACCACCTTCACTCGGCGGAATCAATGAATATTGGATGTTATGTTCTCTGTTCGTCGGAACATATTGCAAATCCAAAATCACTTCCTCATTGGACTCATTCTCCATTTTAAAGAGGCCAGCATAGCTTGGATACAGCGAATACTTTCCAAAAATATCACTCGCTAAATCGGCAGCTTGTTGATCCTCGCCATTGTATAAATGAAACCGTGACTTCAATGCAATCGCTGCACCCTTTGTTATTCTGCCTTCATTTCCCGCAGGGTAAGTTTCCGGCAGAAACGATATTGCTAAACCGAGCTGCTCTTCTATAAAGTCGTCAATTGTAGCCTTCGCTGTTCGCGTTAATGACAGTGCTTCTTCAATCGTAATCTCGTCCGTCACTAAAGGTACATCACCGAACCATTGAGTCAACAGAAAATAGTGCCATGCGCGAATAAACATAGCTTGCCCTTTGTATTCGTTGCGTTTCGCATCTGTGAGTCCCTCGACGCGATCGATGTTATTCATAAAAATGTTACTTCGACGAATCCCTTCATACCGCTGCGACCATTGCGTCATGATGAAGCCATTGGACGGATCGTAATTTCCGTTTCCAATATTCCGGATCTCTTCTCTTCTCGTGTAAGCATCATCCGTTAATGCCGATAAAAAAAGGTACGTATCCGCACTCATGATGTCGGCATACAACGTATTTAAATAAGTATTGGCATCTTCATCTGTTTCCCAATAGTTCAATTCGCTTTGTGCGTCGATAGGCGCTATGTCAAGATCAGCACAACTCATGCACATCAAGACTATTAAAATATATAAGTTGATTTTTTTCATTGTTCTAGAATTTAATATCTACACCGCCCGAAAAAACACGTGCTACTGGATATACTCTTCCGCTGTAAGGTGCGCCCCCCGCAGCGATTCCACCGTTAACCTCCGGATCTAAACCGATATCAAATGGCGTAAAGGTGAGTACATTGAGGCCCGTCACGTAGAATCGCACATTTGTGAGGCCCGCTTTACGAATGATCGATTGAGGTAGCGTATACCCCAATTGGATATTTTTAATTCGCATGTACTTTGCATCAAAAATCCAGAAGTCAGAACGCGCTGCATTATTTACAGACTCCGATCCGATTGTTAACCTTGGATAACTAGCATCTGTATTTGTTGGTGTCCAGCGGTCTAAGTGACGATTGAAAACCGGGCCTTCGTTACTGTTGTGAAAAGCTTCAACGATTTCACCACGTACCCACTGCGATCTTTTACCGACGCCTTGCAGCAAGAATGAAAAATCAAAACCTTTCCACTTCATACCATACGAAAATCCAAAAGTATAGCGTGGGAACGGGTTGCTAAGGATGAATCTATCACCTTCGTAGTCGATATCCCCATCTTGATTTCTATCGATATATCTTATGTCACCAGCTTTCACACTGGTCGCAAAAATCGGCGTCGCATGATTCGCTACTTCTTCATTGGAATTGAAAAAGCCATCCGACTTTAACCCATAATAGGAGTACATCGGGTAACCTTCTCTAAGAATTGTTTGAACGTCACCACCCGCGACAAATTCGCGTCCTTTTAAATCGATCACTTCATTCAAGTTGTCCGAAATGTTAGCATTGATACTGTGCTGAACTTCTCCAGTGTCGAATAAATATTCTACCGTTACTTCCCATCCGCGATTTCTCACTGTTCCTGCATTCTGAAAAGGTTGCCCTAGCCCATACGTTGCGGGAACCGGCAACTGAAGAAGGATATCACGCGTTTCGTTGTTGAAGAACTCCAATCCGAAGTTTAACCGATTGCTAAGGAAATTCACATCAAGTCCAATGTTTGTCATCGTGGTTGTTTCCCATGAGCGGCCCGCATTGCTTACCGAATAGTATGCACCAGATACCGGTTTATTGCCAAATCCATATACGTTGCTTGATACACTAACCAAACTTTGATAGCCGTAGAGGTCACTGATGTCTTGGTTTCCAACTTGGCCCCACGATCCTCTTACTTTAGCGAAGGAAATTATATTCTCAACTGGCGCAAAAAATGATTCTTTACTGAGTACCCACCCGGCAGAAACCGAAGGAAAGAATCCCCATCGATTGTCAGATGAGAATCTAGATGATCCATCGTATCGCAGATTCGCCTCGAACAAATATTTATCCTGATAAGTAAAACCTGCACGCCCAAAATAAGAACGCAATGACCATTCATTACCTGTGCCGTACGTTCCGCTTCTTAATAACTCCGACGTATTGTTGATCACGCCAAATTCATTGCCCGGCACATTAATTCCAGTAACACCGAAAAAATCATTCTTAAAATTCTCGGATGACGCTCCCACGAGTAAATCCAAAACACCGCCTGCCACTACTTCTTTATTAAAGTTTGCTGTGACGAAGGGATTTAGATAGACAGTACTTCCACTTTGATCAGCGACTGAATTTTGGGTATCGCCGCCGCCGGGATATGCATAGGCGATGGCCTTACGAAATTCGTGCGTCTTGTTGCTTGTAATTGTTCCGCTCAACACGGCCTTCACCGTAAGCGATGGAATCGGCTTATACTCGACACTAAAATTTCCAAGCGCCTCATCGTTCTTTGATCTTCGCATACCACCTTTCTCCAGTCGCGCGAGACTACTCCCATTGCTGCCGCTCACGAGTGTGTAATTTCCGTTCTCATCCACATCCCTGTAAATCGTCGGAATGCGAACTGTCGGCTCAATGAGCCACTCCGTCCACCACGCGTGATCTTTAATATCATTTCGCACAAACGACATTCTTCCAGAGAACGCCCACTTGTCGCCCACCTTCTGCGTGAGATTCATTCGGAAGTTATAGCGTGTGTATCCGTAATCCGGCCCCTTGAAAAGACTGTTCTGATCTTGATATCCCAACGAGATATAATAATCTGTATTTTCGTTTTTTCCATTCAATGAGAAGTTATGGTTGCTTTGAGGCGCTGTATGCTTAAACAATTCACGATAGTGGAAAACGTTAGGACCATTCTCTTTAAAATCAGCTATTTGTTCAGGCGTGAATTGAGGTGCAAAGCCTGAGTTGACTAACGCTTCGTTACGCAGGGCTGCATATTCCCAAGAATCAGCCGCATCTGGAAAATTCGTTGGCTGCTGAACGCCGATGTTTGCGCTATACTGAAATGATGGCGCACCGTTACCTGATTTCGTCGTGACGAGGATAACACCACTCGCTGCACGTGATCCATAAATCGCTGCTGATGCCGCATCTTTCAACACGGTCACACTCTTGATGTCGTTCGGATTAACATTATTCAGCGAGCCAATCACACCATCTACTACCACAAGTGGATTGTTACCGTTAATCGTATTTAACCCACGAATGTTTATTGACGGATTTGTACCAGGCTCTGATGTTCCCTGCTGAATAATTACGCCAGCGGCTTCACCTTGCAAAGCTTGATAGGCATTCACAACGGGTTTCCCAGAGAAGGCTTGGTCATTAACTTCTGAAACGGCACCTGTAAGATTTACTTTCTTCTTCGTTCCGTATCCCACAACGATTACTTCGTCAAGTGTGCTTACGTCAGCTTGTAGGGTGATGTCCACCGATGTTTGTCCACTTGTCAGCACAACTTCTTCCTGTCGGTAGCCAATGAAAGAGACAATGAGTATAGGATTCTCGGAGGCCGAAAAGGAAACGTTAAATCTACCATCACCGTCGGTAATCGTTCCGATCGTGGTGCCTTTCAAGGTTACAGAAGCGCCGGGTAGTGCGCCGTCGTCAGTTCGGACTACGCCTGAAATTGACCTATCCTGGGCGTAGAGTTGACCGGATAAGCCTATCAGCAGCAGCGTCAAGATTTTAAATAGATGTTTTTGCATAAAGCTTGCTTTTGGGTATTGGTTGGCATAATGTCCATATGTACCATCATATTTGTCCATATGTTCATACATATAAAGATATATAAAAAAGAATTTTCAACTCAAGCATTTAATAACTTTTTTCAATCGATTTCGGATAGTCATAGCGCTGTCGAACATATTCACGACTATTTCGATTTATTTTGAAAAAGCGATTCATTGGGCGTGTTCCCGAGCACGATCTTCAAGCGCGCACCGTTTTGAAGCGTAGACAATGGCAATGCATTCTTCGTAATTTTTTTATTGTTTACATGTACCGATTGAAGGTACGTACTTTCGGCCGACTGTTTTTCAACCTGAATGGTGACACGCTTATTTCCCGAGATTTCAATCTTATCGAAAAGCGGACTACCGAATTGGAATGTTGGGTTCATCTCCACCAGCCCTTTTACATCAAATAGACCGATGGCTGCCATCACATACCAAGCACCGAGTTGTCCCTGATCTTCATCTTGTCCGTATCCATAACCGTGGATATGTTCTGTTCCATAGAAATCATTTAAAATCGTTCTCACCCACTTTTGTGTACGCCATGGTTGACTTGTAAAATTGAACAACCAAGCAATGTGTAGATTAGGTTGGTTGCCATGATTGTAAACATATGTCAATCCCGCAAAGGCATTAATATCGGCACCACCAAATTTCGTCTTCTCTGATACTCGAAAAATAGAATCAAGTCGATTGATAAATTTCTTCTCTCCCATTCGTGCAATCAATTTCTCTGGCGTATGCGGCACGTAGAAAGTGTATTGATATGCATTACCTTCCTGGAATCCAATCCAAGGCGCTAAAGGATCAAAGGGCTCGAGAAATTTACCGTCGCTAACTCTGGGACGAATAAAATCAAGATCGTCATCATAATAGTCTTCCCAAACGGTGCTCAACTTGAGTAGCTGCTCATATTCCTTTTTTTTGCCAAGCGCTTTCGCTAACTGCGCCACCGCATAACTATTATAACTATACTCCAAGATGTGTGATACCGAAAAGCCTGATCCTTTTTCCGTAGTATTCCATCCGGGCACGTAATCGATTTTACGTTGCTCCACAAAACTTTTCAAGTCCATCTTTCCCGCCCCTTCAATACGCGCTTGATATCCCACTTCGTTTTTTAGTGCAGCCTGAAACGCAGTCTCTACATCGTAATTCTTAATCCCCGACTGAAAAGCCGACGCGATTGCTAAACCGGTAAAATTTGTACCAACCCCAGAAACAAATTTTGAATTTGCAATTCCGTCACCAAGCCATCCTGAATTCTTATATACCATGAGTTGCGTTTGGACAAAATCATTGTAGTACTCAGGCCATGCCAACGCCCACAACTGTGTAAGATTCCAATTGCCACCCCAGATCGCGTCCGTGTTGTAAAATTGAAATGTAGGAACTCCTTTTTTGTTTAGTGGAATCTGTCCGATAGATCCGTCGTTTTGCGGGAACTGGCCATTCACATCACTTGCGAGGCCTCTCCCGAGTAACGCATGAAAAAGACCTGTATAAAATTTTACTTTACTTGTTTCATCAGTGCCGGTAACTTTGATTTTAGACAACTCATCCGTCCATTTCTTTTCAGCGCGTTCCTTAGCGCTCGCAAAATTCAAATCCTTTGCCTCCGCCATGAGATTCGTTCTAGCATTCTCAACGGATGTGTACGAGAAACCAGCTTTGAATTCAATCGATTCAGAAGCCGAAGTTTTAAATTGCAGAAAAAGCCCACTCCCAACACCCGATATTGTCGTGTCACCATGATGCTGTTTGTTCTTTAAAAAAGTGCCCAACGCATAAGGCGCTTTGTTTATAACACCTGAGAAGTACATTCTTACTTCCCCGCCAGGTTGATATTTCTTGACATACTCGGGATACGTAATTACCCATCCTTCAATTTTACCATCCCCGAGATACGTAACACTTGCATCTTTCACATCACCACTTTCGCCGAGCTTATTGCCAATATCCAAAATTATGTACGCGCTGTCTGATTTCGGAAACGTATACTTTTGAAATCCAACGCGCGATGTTGCCGTAAGCTCCACGGTAACATTGTAGTCTTTTAATTTCACTTTGTAGTATCCAGGCGACGCAACTTCATCATGCTTGTCGAACCTAGAACGATATCCACTCTCTGGCTCCTCAAGCAACCCCGGCGTTGTCTGAAGCTTTCCCGTAATGCCAGCAATCAAAAATCCACCAACTTGAAACTCATGAAGGCAAGCGAAACCCTCGATCGTGTTATGACGGCTGTCATAGCCTACCGCTTCCCAACCCTGCTTGTTTCCGTAGCTTCCATCGGTAGATGGTGCAAGCTTTGCCATCCCAAACGGAACCGCTGCCGGCGTGTAAAAAAACCAACGACTGTGTGCCGTGCCTATGTTCGGATTGACATAAGACAACACTGACTTATCCTGTGCTGTTGTGGCAACAATAGATAGTGATACGAAGAATGCAAATGCACAAAATATCTTTTTCATAATGATGGTTTAGAATCGTTTGTAAATCATACTTGACACATAAATGTAGCCGGCGCATAGCACGAGAATGAGCAAACTGGTAGCCGCACTAACAAAGTTTTGACTATAACCAATCAATGGCGGAACGATCGCGCCACCTACTACCGCCATGATCATCAGGCCAGAAATCTCGTTTGATTTATCCGGCAACTTTTGAATCGTAAGTGAAAATATCAGCGCAAATAAATTACCGGAGACAAGTCCGGTTAAACCAATGAAGATAAAAGCAATCGTGGGAGAAGACGCTACGACTAACAGACCAAGAAAAACAATGGTCAGAAGAGATGTTGCTACGAAAAACTTTAAGTTATCAATTCTAGAAAGAATGATTGCGCCAATAAATCTGCTCGCCATCAAAGAAAAAAAGTATACACTAATCCCGAGTGAGGCAGCTTCCAGATCCATGTTAAACTTCGATGATAGCAAATACTGAATGTTAGTATTTAACCCGACATCAATCCCTACCAACGCAAAGATGGCCAACACCATGGTTGTGATCAAAGGATTCTTCAACAAGCGTAATGAGTTCATAAACGTCGCAGCTTCTCGCGGTTTGGTTTCCTCGATCGACGTTAACGCTAACCATAAGGCTGTTAAGACAGAGACAAATCCATATACCAATAAAATATTTTTCCAATCTCCCCAAGACGTCACAGCAACGGTAACAAGAATTGGTCCTAAGAGCGAGCTAATTGCCTTGATAAACTGAGACAAGCTTATAAAGCTTGAAAACTTATCTGGATCGGTTACATCGCGAAGCAAAGGATTCGAAGAAACCTGAATGATTGTATTTCCAACGCCGATGAATACAAACGAGAGTAGCAACAAGGGATAAGAGTAGTGAATGAATGGCAAGAACATGCCTAGCGCTGTCAACATGATGCCAGCCGTTAATATTCGCTTCTTGCCAAACCTTGATTGCATTATGCTACAAGGAAGAGAAAGAATAAAAAACCAAATAAAAACCATAGAGGGCAGCACTTGCGTCATTACTGGAGACAAACCAAAATCTCTTTTCGCATAGCCAGTTGAAACGCCGACGATGTCAACAAAACCCATTACGAAGTAACTGATCAGCACCGGCAGTAATTTTGAAACTGAAATTTTCATAGGCGTTTACATATCTTTTAGTGTTTCTTCAATTTGGCTGTAGTACTGGTCGTCTAATAACCGCGCCGCGCCAATCATTGCGGCCTTCTCACCATATGATGAAACATAAACTTTATAATCGCTCAACGACAATTGAAGTGTGTCTTTAAAGAGGTGATAAGCTCTGCAGATGTTTCCGCCAAGCACGACAACTTTAGCCTCAAACGTTTGCAGGTAGGGCAATAAAAAAAGTCCGAGTTCCTTTCCAAACTCAGAAAAAGTTTCTCTTGCTTCAAGATCGTTCTCAGCATGTAGCGCGATTTGCTGAACAGAATCACACCGTTTCTCTGATCGATCGAAATACGATTGAATTATTCCTCGCGTAGAAAATATTTCATCTGCTAATTGTCCGTGATGTAGCTTATCATAAAGAAACCCTCCTACTGGTACGTCTTCGCTCTTCAAAACAGGTTTACCGAACTCCGTAAAACTCGATCCGAATCCTGTACCGAGCGTTATGCCGACACAGCGGTCGAAGTTTCGAGCTTCGCCGAGGGAAGTTTCTGCAATCGTAAATGCACTGGCATCATTGATGAACCGGATGGATTTGGGAGCGATGTCAAGCGCCTCGGCAAGTGCTTCGCGAATGTTGACGTTGTATAGCGATTCAAATTTATCTACCCCCTTGATCAAGGATATGCCGTTATAATAGTCGAATGGCCCTGGCACGGCCAATCCTATACCACTGATATTTCCGCCAACATTCTTCGCAGTCAATTTAATGGCAGCGGCCCAGTCGGAGACGATGTCTTCTTTCGAAGCGTTACGATCTACCTTCTTTACGACCAAACTCTCCGGCATCAATACTTTGTTGGAATGTTCGAACAAACAAGTGGATATGTGACTACCGCCTACGTCTGCACCTATTGTATACATGGCGTTATTTTTTTATGTCAATTGAATATGTGAACTTATCAGATCTGTAATATCCGATATTGTATTCCAGCGGTCGGTTCCCTGGATCTGAAACGAAACGTTCCCTCACAAGAACAGGATCTGATTTCTTAACGTGAAGTAACTTCGCTAAATCACCCGCGAGGTCCGCCTTGATTTTCTCTTTAGAGATTGCAGGCGTCGAGTGATAATCTTGCTCTAAGATATCATAGAGCGGGCGGTTAAAATCTTCCTTCCCTGTCAAGCCAATGCGTGGCGAAAAAAAGCTTTCAAAATATACGAACGGTTCCTTCGCACCTTTTAAACGACAGAGTTTTAACACTTTCGTTTTCTGGCGAATATTCAGAAAGTTGGCGATATGCTCATCCGGTATCACCCATTCAACATGTATGTCGAGATTTGTAAAAGGTATTCCCTTAGAACTCATCTCCTGGGTGAAACTATGCCACTCGGTAAGACTGGTACTGATTTCTTTACCCGAAACTTTGGTACCCACACCTTTCTTACGTGTGATCAATCCCTCGTACTCAAGTTTGTTTGTGGCTTGCCTGACAGTATTACGAGAAACACCAAGTTTTTTAGAAAGCTCCACCTCCTTGGGTAAAAAGGCACCGCTCTTAAACTGAGGCTCTTCCAAAAGTTTTCTTAGCAAATCCTCAACCTGTAAATGCAACGGAATTGGACTGGTATGATTTACTTTGAAAGAATTCACTTTTCGTCTGTTTGAGTATGTTCAGACAAAAGAACATATAAAACATTTATTTTGCAATACCGGGTGGCGGAAGAATAAACGACGGTACGTTTGCCTATTCGCGATCTTATGGACTGTCAAAAAGAAACCTGCGGCTTTTAACGCCTATTACATCGAATCTTGCTTATTAAATGATCTTATTGTGTATCGCGAAAGAAAGAGCCTCTACGGTGTTACTAACACCCAACCTTTCGAAGATACGCCGGCGGTAGTACTTAACAGTATCGGGGGTAACGAAGATTTCTTCCGCAATCTGGTTAATCGTTAAGCCTCGCGCATATAAGTGTAGTATCTCAATCTCTCTTTTATTGAGTTTTGGTTTTTCAGATTTGCACCATAAATTCCTTCTCATATCCAATTGCCATACCTCATCGGTGCCTTGTTTGTGAATCGAAACATGACCAGCATGCTGGTGACGCGACATCGATACAATACACATTGCCTTCCACATCTTTCCCTCACTGGTGAGAAACAACGGTGTAAGTTTATGGTTAATCAGCATGTGCCTTCCATCCTTATTGATCAAATGAAAATCGTACGTAATGCTGTAGCACTTTCTCTCTTGTGTAGGAATCTCTTTAAAAAAGTCAAAGCCCTTTTCATTGATTTGATTCAATAGTTCGATCTCCGCTTCAGGCACGTTTTTGAAGTAGAACTGATATCCCATGTCCATCACTTCTTTGGAAGTATGCCCGGCGAGGAATATGGGATTATCTGAAACATACTCGAACGTCATTTTCTCATAATCAATGACGTAGACGCTCTCGTAGGTAAGACGAGCAAAGGCACGTACAGCTTCTAGGTAATCATGCTGACGTGAACGGTCATCGTCAGACACTTGGCCTATATCGTTTTTGGTGAGCAGCGTTGACTTTATATTCTTTTCGATCATAGGGCAACTAATTTACACTAAAGTGTAGTGGCGGAAAATATTATAGCACTGACATTTGTAACAAAAACGAATGGTGTATTCTAAGCTGATTTATGATGCACAGTGAACATACAAACTGCCTGAATTGTGGTAGCCCACTACTGGGACATTACTGCTCCGCCTGCGGACAGAAAGCTAGCACACATCGCTATTCAATCAAGCATTTTGTGGAGCACGATGTGATTCATGGTGTATGGCACGTTGACAAGGGAATTCTATACACAATAAAAGCTTTATTCAAACGTCCAGGGCATAGTATTCGAGATTATGTAAAAGGAAAGAGGGTACCCTACTTTAATTTCATCACGCTCATTGTATTGATTTTGGCTATATCGAATTTGCTTGCACCCTATGCACATGTCAAAGTGAGTGACCTGATGCCAGAAGCAGGAAAAGCAGCGATGAATAGCTTTGAAATCTTTACCGCAAAATACCCTAAGATAGTATTGTTGATTGCTATTCCCGTGTACTCGTTGTTTAGTTTTATCTGGTTCCGTAAAGCTGCATTCAACTACTCCGAACATTTGGTTCTGAACGCTTATAAGACAGTGGCAGAACTTCTTTTAGGTTTAGCTTTCGTTATACTCACCATTTTCTACACGAACATTACGGTTTTAACCATTATCTATTTTGGATTAAACGGTGGCATTGCAATCATTTACAGTATCTGGTTCTACAGCCAATTTTTCTCCAAATCAGGTTATTCCAAGAAGGCCCTTCTAATAAGAAGCATGTTGATTCCGATCTCTTATATTTTACTATCAATGATGATTGGTTTCGTTGCTGGAATTGCAAACGGAATAAACCATTAGCGTCATGTGCTGATAAATTAATGTATCCAAAGTAAGGTCATTCAAAATTACATGCGAATGGCGATACCCATCTTAAAACGACCTGCGACACTTCGCTTGATAGAAAACGCTTAAAAAGATTAAGCGTACCAAGGGTTTTTCCTCTTGCTTCCCACGCCCAATACACTCAATTTAGCCTGCCCTTGCGAATGTTAAGTGATACCCTGTAAGCCCTAATTGGCTCTGGATGCCGTTGGCTCACTTGAAACAGAAGGCGCACTTGTGAAGTGTCCTTTCTTTCTTGCGGTTGTGTTAGTATCGGCGACAACAGTAAAGACACGCCATCGTAAATTCTACCCGCAAGTGGTTGACATGTGCCGTTGATGAATCGGGCCTTTGTGCTGCACCAAATTCTTTTTGAGATACTCGTTACTGTTTTCACTGTCGTTAATCTTAATCTTTAATCGTATGAAAAAAACTACCCCCTCCTCGTTTTTCGTGTTGCAAAAAAATGTTCGCCGCCTCATACTACTTTGCTGCATGGCGATGCTGCTCTTTGTTAACACGACTATTGCGCAAACGTTATGGACTGCACTCTCGTCAGGAGGCACCCATGATCTCGGCACCATCGGACACTATGATGAGTTCACTAAACAATGGACAGTTGATCACCATTTTACAACTCCTTATCCGGGGGCATACCTCGACGCTGGCGAGTTGACAGAAGCAAATGGAAAGTTCTATGGGATGACACCCCACGGTGGAAAGAATGGAATGGGCGCGCTCTTCGAATGGAATCCAGTAACCAATGCGTATACGACGCTCTACCAGTTTGGCGATGCCAACGGCGCTAATGGATTGAATTCCACAACCGCACTCACCTTCTTTAACGGCAAGTTGTTTGGGACAACCTCGGCTGGCGGAGTAGGTAATGGCGGCGTTATTTTTGAATTCGATCTCGTTACAAAAACGATGATCAAAAAAGCAGAATTGAATTTTTATACTGGTCGTAACCCGTTTGGGAGCATGCAGCTTTTTAACGGAAATTTTTATAGCACTACTTCAAGCGGCGGCGCGCAAAATCGTGGCGCTATTTTCCAATGGGATCCGCTATCCAACGTCGTCACAAAAAAGATAGACTTAACTACAACGAATGGCTACGAAGCGAAAGGCGCGATGACATTGTACAACGGAATCTTTTACGGGTTAACGACGCGCGGAGGAGAAAATAACACGGGCGTCATTTTCTCCTGGGACCCTGTATCCAATGTGTACACGCGCCTAAGTTCATTTCCAGCAGGTGTAACTGAGTCTACGCGACAGTTGACATTGAGCAATGGAAAATTCTACGGCACGTATCGCCAAGGGTCGTTGGGTACCGGCACCGTGTTTGAGTGGGATCCGTCAACGTCCACCTTTAGTAAGACGATCACACCAGCTTGCATCGATGGTGTTTGTATTCCAGTACACGACGTAGCGGTGTGGAATGGAAAAGTATACGGGTATCTTTTCACAGACCAAGGTGGAATTTTTGAATGGGCCCCCGAGACAAATACGTTCCAACTAAAGTTGAATTTCAACAACAAAGGAATTTCTTCGCCGGCTGGGAAATTGGCTTTTAAGGATGGCAAATTTTACGGTGTCACTACCTTCGGAGGAGACGGTTCTGCAGGTGTGATCTTCGAATGGAATCCTGCCACTAACGTATACAGAAAAAAGATCAACTTTAACGCAGCACCTAATGGTAATCGTCCTCTTGGCCCATTAACCTTGGCAGAAGACAAACTGTATGGCATGACCAACGAAGGCGGATCAGCAAACAAAGGCGTGCTTTTCGAGTTCGACCCAGTAACTAAAGTCTACACAAAGCTTTATGATTTCACTACAGCGCAAGGTGCTAGTCCAAGAGGCACTTTGGTTTACTACAATGGAAAATTATACGGTGTAACCGAATACGGCGGCGCTAAACATGATGGCGTAATTTTTAGCTACGACATTAAAACTCACACATACGCGAAAACAGATTTCGATTGTGGAACGACTGGGTGCCAAAGTTTCTCTACACCCGTGTTGGTAGAAGGAAAGTTTTACGGCACAACCTACCGCGGCGGATCGAGGAACGGTGGAACCATCTTCATATTCGATCCACAAACAGCAACCATACAGAAGCGCGTAGATTTAACCACTGGTAGCGGAGCAAGTGGCTCATCCCCCATGACATACGTCGACGGCAAATTTTATGGTGTTGCCCATCAAGGCGGAACCAATGGACAAGGTGCTATTTTCGAATGGAATCCAACGACGAACATCTACGTGCGCAAGTATGATTTTGTGCACGCAACAGGTGGTCAGCCTTCCGGAGCAATGACATTTTTTAACGGGAAGTTTTATGGAACCGCATCGGGTCACGTTCTGTATTCATGGAACCATATTACGAACACGTATACAATCGAGATGCGCTTCGACCATAACCTGACAGGAACAGGCGCATCGACCACGTTAACGCCCTACAATGGAAAGCTTTATGGAACTGCGTTCGCTGGAGGTAGTTACTTGGGTGGAACGATGTTTTGGTATGACCCAGCACTGCGTAGCGTGGGGGCTTCCGTTAACTTTAATGATGCCTCTGGCAAACGTCCGGAGATGACACAAATTCTCGTTATTCCCAAAACACCAAACGTGTATGTGACCTCACCAAACGATGGCGCATTGGATAGAAAAATAAAACTGAACGTCGTTTCGAAATTTGCTCCCGGTGTTTCGAAGTATACCATAGAACTCAGTCCATCAAATGATTTCAGCATCGATGTAAAGACAAATTCGGGTGGACAAACATTGGCATTCGATTCACTCGCGTACAACACCACATACTATGCGCGCGTGAAAACAGACATCTCACCGTTCTATGGAAAAACCACAACCTTTACAACAGTTTCTCCTTCGTATTATGCTTTTGTTAAAGGACCATTCAATCATAAAGTCGACGTGCCGCTAGACCAAACGATCGTGCTCAATACAGTACTGCGTGCAACTGAGTATACTGTCGAATTAAATACAGATGAAAACTTTGCTCCCGCCACGGCAATGACGTTGACAGGTATCGGCACGGTGTATCATTTCCCACCATTCGAACCTGGTACTACATATTATAGCAGGGTAAAAACAAACTTAGAAAATGCCTGGGGTGAAACACGGATGTTCACAACGATAGGCTCACCTGGTGCAAGGATAAATATCAGTGCGGATTACCGAGAGGAGAGTGTTGAGAAAATGGAGGCCCTTGCCTATCCAAATCCTTTCCGCGACAACGTTACTGTCTACGTGCAAACGCCGACGCAAGAAAATGTTCAACTCCAAATTATTGATGCCCTGGGAAGGCCCGTTCACCAGGCTACAATTCAGAGCAATATTGCTAACGAAATAAAAGATATCGACGGCAGCGGTTTATATGTATTAAAAATATCGACGGCATCGCATCGCCAAATTATTAAGCTTGTGAAAGAGTAATTTGTTGCCGGTTCTAAGAAATGATTTCCCGGTCGTTACGCGGCCGGGATTTTTCTCCGATGTTTGCGCATACGACTGTGGGTGAGCCGCGCAACTTTCTCTTTGAGCGAAAAAAGATATTACATTGCATTGGCCTCAAGGTATGTGATTCAAATCGTCCGCAGATGAAACAACGAAGGCCACTATCGGACACCCTGGAAGTAGACGAAAGCGAATACATACAAACAAGCCGACTCATTCGCGGCACGGTGATTGGCTAACCTTCACAAAATCCTCCTATGATTAAAAATTACTTCATCGTTGCCCTTCGACAAATCATTAGAAATAAATCTTATTCGATTATCAACATCGGTGGTTTGGCGATCGGACTTGCCTGTTGTATCACAATCGGAATTTATATTCATCACGAACTGAGTTATGATCGATTTCATTCAAGCAACCATATCTACCGTGTTACCGAAGTACAAGAGCAGGCTGATGACTTATATGCTGTTGCTGTAACGCCAGGAGTGCTGGCGAAACAATTAAAAGATGATTTCCCTGTGGTTGAACAAACATGCCGCATCGGAATGTATTGGCAAGCTCCGGTTTTCTCAGTGGATGAAAAGTCAGTTGAATCCGGGCGCATCCTCATTACAGACAACGGCTTCTTCTCCATATTCAATTTCCCTTTGCTCTATGGCGACACTACATCTGCCCTGTTGAATCCTGACGATGTGGTGCTCACAGAAAAAATGGCTATTGCCATGTTTGGACCTGACTGGAAAAATAAGAATGTGATTGGCAAAGAGATAGTCCTTAATCAGAACAGGACATTGACTATTGTTGCAATTGCCAGAAATCCTCCTGAAAATTCACATCTGCAATTTGAGGCGTTGTTATCGATGAAGCACGAGGAAAAATCGTCCAGCAACTTCGGATGGAACAGCAATAATTTTCATACCTACATCACACTTGACCCAAATGCAAATGTTTCCGCATTGGAGAAATCTATTTTTCGCTACCTCGACAATTTTGACAAGGAAAAGAAAACATCGCTACACCTTCAACCCGTGGAGGATATCTATCTGCATTCTAATTTCGATTTTCACACAGACTGGAGCAGCACAGTAGCTTTTTATACATTAAAGTCTTCGTTGCCGTAGGCGCAATTATTCTTCTCATCGGAATGTTTAATTTCATCAATCTCTGTACGGCGCGAGCTGTACATCGCGCGAAGGAGGTTGGTGTTCGAAAGGTAGTGGGTGCCGTAAAGAAACAGCTTGTGGGGCAGTTCCTAAGCGAGACACTCCTCATGACAACTTTTGCTATGGTAATAGCGCTGTGTTTAGTACAAACCTTCGTTCCTTTTTTACAGGAGCTTTCAGGAAAAGGTTTAACGTTATCAATAGGTAATGGTACGTTTATCATTGTTTTAATCGGATCGACTCTCCTATTAACAATCATTGCGGGACTGTACCCAGCGTTTTACCTTTCGAAGTACCAGCCTGCAAAAATATTGAAAGGATATGCATCATTGGGATCAGCAAAAAATTTCAGGCAGGCTCTTGTCGTTATTCAATTTACATTTTCAGTAATCCTCATCATCGGATCAATCGTCATTTATAATCAGCTGCATTTTATTCAAAATAAAAACCTTGGCTTTGACAAGGATCACCTGATCGACGTCACGCTTAAAAACGATCTACGCTTACGCGCTGGCCTACTTAAAAATGAACTTCTCAACGAATCGAGTATTGCAGGTGTAACCGTAACATCCTCGAATATGATTGAAAACACAAGCTCTACTGGTAGGACGGCGTGGGAAGGAATGGCCACAGACGACGAAATATTGCTCACCCATATGAACGTTGATGAAGACTTTTTACCAACCATGCATATCAACCTAGTAGCCGGAAGAAATTTTGATTCTGACATTTCAAGCGATTCTATTTCTGCTTACATCCTAAACGAAAGTGCAGTCAAGCACATGGGATATAGTCCACAGTCGGCGATAGGCAAAAAAATTAAATTTCATGATGTTGATGGATACGTTATTGGTGTGGTTAAAGATTTTCATTTTCAATCTATGAATGTCCTGATCGAACCAATGCTACTTCGTCACTGGCCATCATCCTGGGTAAACACCATGCTTGTAAGGGCCAGAGGCAATCGTATTCGTGAGGCAACCGCTGCGATTGAGAGAGCGTATAAAAAATACGAATCAGAAACGACTGTTTCCTTCCAGTTCCTCGACCAGGCGCTACAAAATCAATATCAGCGAGAGCAGAATACCGGCTCAATTGTCTTATACTTTTCGGCGCTCGCCATTATCGTTTCCTGTCTCGGGTTGTTTGGCCTCGCCATGCATAGCGCCACACAAAGGACCAAAGAAATCGGCGTTAGAAAAGTGCTCGGAGCAAGCGTAGCCAGTATCATTCGTCTGTTGTCCGTCGATTTCTTAAAGTTGGTTTTCCTGGCTATCGCGATAGCAACACCGATAGGTTGGTGGAGCATGAATCAGTGGCTTAGTACATTCGCGTACAAAACGCCTATCGCGTGGTGGGTGTTCGCGTTAGCTGCCCTTATCGTGATCATGATTGCACTTTTCACCGTATCATTTCTATCAATCAAAACAGCCAGGCGCAATCCGGTCCGCGCGCTGAGAACGGAATGAGTGGAACCTTAAGTCTATGTAGGTGTTCGCTGCAGCATTAATCGTTGTAAATACCAACAAACCGATGCAACTTTGTTACAAGTTTACGCCTAAACCTAACTTAAACATCATATGGATTTTGTAAGGCTGGTTCCTAATGTCTACTATCGCGACATTAACGACGGACTAAAATTATTTATTGATTGTCTTGAATTTAAAATCGGACATCAGGAATTGAAATCAGAGAATCCTTTTTGCGTAATCGAAAAGAATGGACTGCAGTTCTATCTTTTTCAGCATGAAGAGCTTGCGAGACAACATAATCCAGAGTTCAGACTCCACACCAACACGATCGACGAAGTTTATAAAAATATAAGCTCATCGTTTCCGGAGTATTTACATCCGAATCTCAATAAAGTTACCCTTCGGCCCTGGGGCGCAAAAGAGTTCGCGTTTCGTGATAGCCAGGTGTGCATTATCATTCAACAATGGTGATTACATGTTAACATCAATCATAACCTGTCTTTATTGTTCGCAATGGCACTACCGTTCGATTACCTCGAATATCACTCGCAGATCAAAGCTCATAAGTTAAACGTTTAAGGTTCCCACAACAAAATAAGTCAACCCATCCTATTGCTTGTTTTTCTTCTTTGGAAAACGTTATTGGCCACGCCTTGTATATCATCGGCAACTCACAGACCAGAAGTTCGTACACTATTCATATGACAAAGAATTTATCAATAGACGACTTCCAAGATTTATGGCATCTTGTCACACAAAAGCACAGCGGACAAAAATATGGCGGCACAGTTCAGGATGAACAAATTGAATACATCAATCACATCGGCAGTGTTGTTTTTGAGATCATCACAGCTTCCCAGGTTGAAGCGATGGACACAGCCCTGGCCATCAGATGTGCGCTCCTGCACGACACGCTCGAAGATACTAATCTTACGTATGCAGAGATCAAAGAAAAATACGGCAACGCTGTTGCAGACGGTGTATTGGCTTTAACGAAGGATCAGAAGATTGAAGGGAAACACGACAAGATGATCGACAGTCTGCGACGTATAAAAATTCAGCCGCTAGAAATCTGGGCAGTGAAAATGGCAGACAGAATAACCAATCTGTATGCACCGCCATACTACTGGAGCAACGACAAGAAAAAGGAGTACATTGAGGAAGCAAAACTCATCCTTTCTGAACTACGTGAAGGAAGTCCCTATCTAGCCGACAGGTTGGCAACCAAGATCGATGACTACTACCGGTTTCTCGATTGCCAAGGATAAATTCACCTCGGTCACTAGTTTTGAATTTAAGTAATCATGGACTGGTAAATGGTACAACGTCGCCAGCATCGGATTCTCTCGTTGATCGACAGCCTCAGTTTGTCAATCTTTACAGCGGGCATGGAATATTAGTACTATGGGGCATGAGCAAATCATTTGCAAACGATACAGAGGTTTTTGTAACAATCAAAGGTGCTCGCGAGCACAATCTTAAGAATATTGATCTCAAAATTCCCCGTGATGCACTCGTTGTTTTCACCGGTGTGTCTGGATCGGGCAAATCTTCGCTGGCCTTCGGAACACTGTACGCTGAAGCGCAACGACGATACCTGGAGTCCGTATCACCTTACGCCCGGCGATTGTTTCATCAGATGTCGGTGCCCAAGGTAGATTCGATTACCGGATTACCACCAGCCGTAGCGTTGCAACAACAACGGGGCGGTACCTCAACGCGATCCTCTGTTGGTAGCGTCACAACATTGTCGCATCTGCTTCGGATGCTGTATTCGCGAGCAGGAGATTATCCAAAAAATCAACCGATACTTTACGCTGAATCCTTCTCCACGAATACGCCCGAAGGCGCGTGCCCGACATGTCATGGATTAGGCAAGATTTATGAAGTGACAGAAAAGTCTGCTGTACCAGACGACACGCTAAGCATTCGCGAGAAAGCAGTCGCCGCGTGGCCCTCGGCATGGCAAGGACAAAATCTTCGCGACATCCTCACCACGATGGGATATGACATCGACAAGCCCTGGAAAGATATTCCAAAGAAAGATCGTGAATGGATTCTGTTCACCGAGGAGCAACCCGTGGTGCCCGTCTACGCAGGCTTCACGCAACGCGAAGTAAAGCAAGCTATAAAAGCGAAGATGACCCCCAGCTACATGGGAACATTCACCGGCGTTCGAAAATATGTGATGACCACTTTCGCTACTTCACAAAGTCAGCTGATGAAGAAACGTGTTTCAAAGTTTATGCTGAGCACGATCTGTCCTACCTGCAAAGGCAAACGACTTCGCAAGGAATCGCTTTCGATAAAGTTTGAAGGTCACGACATCGCTGAAATAAGTCGCTTTCCGATTAAGCAACTTTATAGATTATTCGAACCGCTCGCAAAAGAACCGGTGCACCCGTCCTTTTCCGAAAAACAAATTGTCAGACAACGTATCGCCGAGGACTTGCTGTCGCGGCTGGAAGCACTGCTCGATCTGGGCCTGGGCTATCTGACATTGGAACGTAGCACGCCTACGCTATCGCCTGGTGAATTACAACGCCTGCGTTTGGCCACACAGATACACTCCAATCTTTTTGGTGTCGTATACGTATTGGATGAGCCTAGTGCTGGGCTTCATCCTGCAGACACAGAAGCATTGCTTCGCGCGTTGGATAAACTGAAAGAAGCTGGTAACTCGCTCTTTGTAGTCGAACATGAAATTGACGTAATCAGACACGCGGACTGGATTGTGGATGTTGGTCCGCTAGCAGGAGAACATGGCGGCGAAATAATTTACAGCGGACTTCCGGAAGGATTAAAGAACGCAGCGAATTCAAAAACAAAACATTATCTCTTCGAAACGTCATCACCGCTTAAAAAAGAACCACGGCAAGCTACAGCGTGGCTCAGGCTTCATAATATCTCACGAAATAATCTCACAAAAGTAAATGTCGATTTTCCATTGGGTGTATTTGTCAGTGTTACCGGAATATCGGGTTCAGGAAAATCAAGTCTCGTGGGGCAGGCTTTGGTAGAACTCATGTCTATTCACTTCGGCCATCCGCTGCAACAAGAGACAGATGAAATTAACCCCCTCGAAGCAGATGAAATCATTACCACCAGTGGCAGTATAAGCGGCGCCGAAAACATCGGCAGAATGGTTGTAGTCGATCAGAAACCCATCGGAAGAACACCCCGTTCTAACCTGGCCACATATACAGGACTCTTTGATCATATCCGAAAGATTTTTGCAGCGACAAAAATGGCAAAGTCGAAAAAATACGATGCAGGACAATTCTCTTTTAATGTTGCCAAAGGCCGATGCCCACATTGTGAAGGAGAAGGTTTTGTGATGGTCGAATTATTATTTTTACCGAGTGTTTATATGCCATGCTCTGTATGTAACGGAACGCGGTACAATGCAGCGACCTTAGCTGTTCGATATAAAGACAAGAACATCGCAGACGTGTTGGCCTTTACGGTGGATGAAGCGTGGGAATTCTTTCACGAGGAAACACATATTCAACATGCACTCGGAATCATCAGGGAAGTTGGTCTCGGTTACCTGCGACTGGGACAATCTGCGACGGAACTTTCCGGTGGTGAAGCCCAACGCATAAAACTAGCAACGGAGCTTCAACGTACCCAACGCGGTGATACATTGTATATTTTGGATGAACCTACCACCGGCTTACATCCTGATGACGTTCAGAAATTACTCATCCAACTGAACAGACTTGTTAACGCCGGTAATTCCGTCATTGTAGTAGAGCACGACATGAGTGTTATTGCGCAAAGCGACTGGGTGATTGATATCGGTCCAGGTGCAGGAGACGAAGGCGGAAGCGTAATGGCAGGAGGTCCGCCATTGAAAATCATCACCACGACAAAAAGCAAGACTGCAGAATTTCTGATGCGATACACAAAAGTTTGATATGAAATGGGAGCGCTAGAACTTCCTTTGCTTTTCTCTTTGTCAATTGCTATACAAACATTTGCAGATCCACCGGCGGACTAGCCGCGCAGCCACGAGACAAAAACTCGTAGCTCGAAACTCAAAGTCCAGACCTTGCCCCTCGGCCACGAAAAAAAACTAGTAGCTCGAAACTCAAAGCTTTCAGCATTGCAGGCACACGGTTAACGTCGACAATCGCGCGCTAATTTTGCGCGGCGACGGTTTCGCGATTGAGATCTTACTTCCATTGCGACATCGGTTGAAATTTCTTAGTGCGTGAGCGCTTTGAACCTTTGGTTAAAAGAACTACAAGGATTTCAAGTAACCCGATGATGACATGAGGTAGAAAAACAGAATCATAAAACATAAAAATCTATGGTGACGTCGCTAATAAGATTGCAGATGATATATCCAGGATCAAATGAAATGAGAACGGTATAACATCAGCAATACTGTGTTCGTATTGCGTAACTAAACTGTAAGAAATGGTAGCTATTCCGGAACCGATTAAAACCCATTTCTCCGCACTTCCTGCAGGAAAATTCAGCAGGAACGGTAATGCTATAATTAATAATGCAACTGCATAATCGAGAATTCCATGTATGTTCGTCGTGATAATCTTCATAAAAGTTCGAGGAATGTCTGCCGTCTACTTGTAGTAAATCTATTTTGGCAGTGGCTTTAATACAGCCTTTTGAATAGCAAAGCGTGTCGATGGCACACCAGTACTGTCTTGAAGTTGTTAAAGCGACTCCTGGACGCGTCGCGAGCGTGCGTTATGGTTTATTTTTCTTCACTGCTAGAAGAGCATACTGTTATATCGCTTTTGGCGCTGTCACGGGCTTGAGCTTTATTTCCCTTTGTACAGCCAGGAAGCACCACGGAAACGCTTACAAGCAATATTGCGTACCAGATTGATATTTTCATTTGTCGCGCAGTTCGTGGTAATTCATCCTGTAACTTTCTTGCAACTTGTAAGCCTGGTCATCATCGTCTGGATCGCTTAACGCAAGGAGTAACACTTCCTTGCAAGAATATTCTCTGGGGAATTTTAATAGTCAGCTCTCATCATCGCTCCTTGGGCAACGAGCGTTTGATTTTCTTTGCGTGAATTGTTCCGAGATGGCCATAACATGCTAACCGTTTTGCATTGAGCCTTGAAATTTGTATGCCAGCAAAAATCCGAGGAGTTCATCGAATGAAGAATAACGGCCACTTACGATGCCCGGCAGCTTAGCAGAATTCCATTTGTTGAAAGCTATCCACTCGCATTTTCAAGCTGGTATGTGAATTAAGATAACTCTTAAAATCTCAGAATAGACATGAAGAAAATTGTGATTGTAGGCGGCGGGTTTGCAGGATTGAACCTTGTTAAGCAGATATGGAACTATGATCGTTTTGAAGTCATTCTTGTCGACGTCAACAACTATCATTTCTTTCCACCTTTATTATACCAAGTGTCCACTGCATTTATTGAGCCTTCAAACATCAGCTATCCTTTTCGAAAGCTGTTTCAGGATAAAAAACATGTCAGGTTTTTCATGGGTTCATTGGAAAAAATCGACCCCACGGCTAACGTCATTCACACCGACAACGGATCGGTATCATATGACTATCTCGTACTCGCGCTGGGAACGGAAACCAATTTCTTTGGAAATAGAAATGTCATCGAGTCCGCCCTTCCAATGAAAACAATTGATGACGCACTAAACATACGCAACCATATACTACTTACAATAGAACGCTCGATCCGCGCAACATCTCCGAATGACCGGGAACGTTTTGCAAATATTGTCATCGCAGGTGGTGGACCTACCGGTGTTGAAATGGCGGGCATGCTCGCCGAGATGGCTAAGAACATTGCTTCGAAAGATTATCCAGAGGTTTCTGCACGCGCAGGCAATATCTATCTCATCGACGGCGCACCAACATTACTAGGCCCCATGAGTAGCCAGGCGCAAATGGAAGCACATCGCGTCTTGGCACAGCTCGGCGTTACAATTATTTTGAATGCGCTGGTAAAAGACTATGCGAACGATACAGTAATACTATCAAATGGTAAACAGATAAAAGCAGCCACTGTTATCTGGAGTTCCGGCGTCATTGGAAAAGAAGTAAAAGGATTATCTCCTGAGACAATCGGACGAGGGCGGCGTATACTCGTTGATGAATTCAATCGCGTAAAAGAGTATTCAAACATTTTTGCTATAGGGGATCTAGCTTTGCAACATACAGACAAAAGGTTCCCCAATGGTCATCCCCAACTCGCTCAGGTCGCTATACAACAAGGAAGGCTAGTGGGAGAAAATTTAAAGAGAATGTCTGAAGGTAAATCACTCAAGCCATTTTTGTATAATGATAAAGGAAGCATGGCAATTATTTCCAAATACAAGGCCGTTGTTGACCTTCCGAAAGGCTTTTTAAAAGGTTTCTTTGCTTGGCTAGTGTGGCTCTTCATTCACATTATACCCCTCGTAGGCTTTCGTAATCGTGTAAAAATAACAGTCAACTGGTTAACCAGTTTCATTACGAATGATCCAACGCTTCGACTGATCTTTAGACCAAAGAAACTCAGCTAGCCATAGAGATCCTACCGCCGATAACGCGTTTTCTCGGTAGCGGTACGATCGGTGATCGTTAGGAGCAGAAAAACTATCCAGAGAATTAAGAATATTATTTCAATGAACCCATCTATCAAGTACACATCCGAAATTCTGTCAGAGAGCGCATAATAGAAATCGATGGTGATGAATGCTATCGATGTTGATGGACCAAGCAGAAGTGCGGGCCGAAAATCGCGAGAAAGAAATACGAATGAGACCAAGTAATTCCGATCGGGATTAACAAATATCTATCAACGGCCAAATCGCGGTAAGCAGAATGTACGTGCCCTTGTGTGAGTATTAGAAATTTACCGAAAGCTTTTGATCTCATTATTTCCTTGGTCAAAATGCATTATTACAGTGTTACGATTTTTTCTAACTAAGATATCTCATCACCATTTTGCAAGAAAAAGATAGTCATTTCTCGAGCTGTTAAGTTGCAAAAACGGTCGCAGCAGATCGGTTGACTGTTGGAATGCAAGCGGCGAAAATGATGGGCAACAAGTACCCCGATGTAGCAAAATAACGATAGTAGTGTTCGCGTAAGCTGGGACATTAGATGCGCAACCCAGGATTACCGACAAGGCATATACTTTTCAAACATCACCGTTTGAACACCACGATGCTCGCATGAAAAACACTCACTCATTTTTTTATCGCAATAGCTTATCCATCGTTCTCGCAATTTGTTTTTTCATCTGCATCGTTGGACAGATTTACACAGGTCACAAGGAATATAACGATGAATTGCAGGAACACAACGCGATGGCTGTGACGCTGTCTACTTACTTACAATCAGGACATTTTTTCCAAACAACATTCGAAAACTGGGAAAGCGAATTCTTGCAAATGGGCATGTACGTTTTGCTCACCGTTGCACTTCGTCAAAAAGGATCGAGTGAATCTAAAGACCTCGACAAAAAAGAAGAAGTTGATCGAGCGCCTGATCCAAACCGAAAAGACGCACCATGGCCTGTAAAACGCGGTGGGTTTGTGTTGACAATTTATCGCAATTCTTTATCTCTCGCGTTTATCATTCTGTTCTTATCGAGTTTTGCACTACATGCTTGCGGTAGTTTTAAGAATTATAACGAAGAGCAACTGTTGAAGGGTGACCCGCAAAGTTCTTTCGGACAATTCATGAGTTCGTCGCGATTTTGGTTCGAGTCCTTTCAAAACTGGCAAAGTGAATTTGTCGCCGTAATCTCAATAGTCGTATTATCAATTTTCCTTCGTCAATACGGTTCCCCAGAATCTAAACCCGTGGATGCATCGATGAGCGAAACGGGTTCTTAATTAAGTATTCACGTAAACAAAAAAACATTATGTTCTATCACGTAAAAGATCTTCAATTTAACGCGCGGGTATCAAAACCAGATCCCCGCTTTGCAAACCTTTTGCTACAACAATTCGGCGGACCTAACGGCGAGTTAAAAGCAGCAATGCAATATTTCATCCAAGCTTTCGGGGCCAAGGAGCCTTATCCAGATAAGTACGATATGTTGATGGACATTGCCACGGAAGAATTCTCACACCTTGAAATTGTTGGAGCAACAATTCAAATGCTGCTCTCTGGTGTGAATGGAAAACTAAAAGACGCCGCGGACGAATCAGAAATTATGCAGATCATGGGTGGAAAAGCGGCAAAAGAGAATGTTATCCATGAAGCTATGAGCAACCCTCACTTTTTGCTTGAAAGCGCAGGAGGTCCAATTCTTACGGACAGTCGTGGTATTCCGTGGAGTGGCACATATGTAAACGCTAACGGAGACCTCACCGTGGACCTTCGCTCCAATATGGGCGCTGAGTCACGCGCAAAAATTGTATATGAGTACCTCATGAAGTTTACGGACGACCCTTATGTAAAAGAGACTTTGAAATTTTTGATGACACGGGAAGTTGCACACTTTCAGATGTTCGAAGCAGCGCTGGAGACGATTCAACCTAATTTTCCACCAGGTGTTCTCCAGGCCGATCCACGTCATAGCAACACATATTTTAATATGTCAACAGGCGCTGGCTTTAAAGGACCTTGGAACGAAGGTGAAAGTTCGAAGCTTGGTGAAACATGGCAGTTCATAGAAGATCCGATCGCCCATGTTGAGGCAACTAATGGACTGATAGACCAAGAAATTGCTGGGACAGATCGAACCGAAGCATTGATTGCCAAAATTAATAAAGACCTCAGCGAAGAGCGAAGTCAGGAAGTTAAAGAAGCTACGACGGAAGGTGAAAATCAATGGAGTGAATACGCACTAAGTGGCGACGCAAAAGAAAATTCGAAATCAAGTGGAACGCGTGAACGTAGACAAAGAACTGCAACAAAACGCGGTAAAAAATAATATCTCTTCAGAAGCGGATCGGATCGTAGTGAATTACTACACCGATCCACTTTGTTGTTGGTCATGGGCGTTTAATAAACCCTGGCAGCAAATACAGGAGCGGTTCGCCCCGTTTCTCGATGTGAACTACATCATGTGTGGCATGATACCCAGTTGGGATAAGTTTGAAGATCCGATGAACTGCATCTCAGGTCCGGCACAAATGGGTCCGCTCTGGATGCACATTGAGCAAGAAACAAAGATTAGCGTTGCTAGTGAAATTTGGTTGACCGATCCACCATCATCATCTCTTCCTGCATGTCTTGCTGTAAAATGTGCAACGCTTCAATCATCTCAAGCAGGTGTGGGACTATTCCACCGGCTACAACAGGCCCTTATGCAAAAGGGATTGAACATTTCCAAGGAGTCTGTAATCCACGCTGTCGCGAGCGAGTATGCAGAGCAACACCCATCTCTTTTCAATTTCGGGCACTTTGAACTTCACTGGAAAAAAGGCGCCGCAAAGTCGTTACTCCGCGGTGATATTCAGCAAGCATTGTACTACAAGATCGATCGCTATCCTACCCTTACATTAACGCACCCAAAAGCGGAAGGCCTTATGATGGTGGGATATCGTCCATATGAAGTACTACAGCAAGGCTTCAATTCTATGTTTGAACGGATTTAAACATTGTCTTTTCGCTGGCTCCGTCGATAGCTCGCAGATAAAATGCCACTCCATGGGATGACTTTGTAACTGGCAAGCCTCATTTTTTAAATTTTTGTCCCCGTTGCAACACGGCACCGTGTTGTATAAGAAAGTATTTAGATAAGTGCGAACTTATCTGAAGCAACACATAATCAAACATCACTATGAAAGCAAACAACTCACTATCCCCTGAAGAACTGTCATCCAAATTAGGAAAGCTGTTTGAAGAAGAATTGAAAGATATTTACTGGGCTGAAAAAGCATTAACCTCCGCCCTACCGAAAATGATTTCTAAAGCGACTTCAGCAGAGCTGGTTCAAGCCCTCGAAGATCATTTAGCGGAAACCGAAGAGCAAATCTCTCGCGTTGAACAAGTCTTTCAATTGCTTGGTAAAGATCCAAGTGCAAAAAAATGCGAAGCAATGGCTGGGTTGATTAAAGAAGCTGAAGAACTTATGGAAGAGTCCGATGAAGGTGTAATGCGCGATGCTGCTATCATATCAGCTGCCCAAAAAGTAGAACATTATGAAATTGCATCCTATGGCACGCTACGCAGTTTCGCACAAACACTTGGGCTGGAAGAAGCTGTTTCGATCTTGGATTTGACGCTTGAGGAAGAAAAGAATGCCGATTTAACATTAACAGAAGTAGCGGTTACTGCCGTCAATTTGGAAGCCGCTGGCGAAAATGAGGAATAAAACAAGGGAAACATTAAATATTCAAGATAAAAGGGCTCTGTGCCCTTTTATCTTTTAATGCATAGGGTGCAACATAATGCATCGCAGACCAGCAGAGTTAGTGCGCGATACCCATACAGGACAAAACTGATACCCCGATGAACAAAGTTTGGGAAAGGCGGAGTTCACCTTCTCCTGAATAAGCGCACGGCAGGGTCGGAACGACAGTTCCTATCGATGGTGAACTTAATATCCTGCGTTCAATGTAAAGGCAGCGATTTCCGGTTATTCAGAAATGCTTTTGTCAAGGCGCTAACACCCCACGTGGGACGACGTGTTAATTGAAACGTCGTTTTCTCTCGGCGTTCGCAAAGTCGCTGGAAAAATCTTGAATACCTTCTCCAGAATAATAAAAATCTCAAAAACGAAGTCTCGGAATAAACTCAACATCGAGACTTCGTTAGTGAGCATTAACGTCAATTCTTGAATATGCTTTTGCCTGCTATGAGGACTAAAACAAACCCAACAAGGAAAATAAAGAACAGCACCTTAGCAATACTTTCAGCACCTTCTGAAATACCACCAAAACCAAAAATCGCAGCAACAAGCGCGATGATTCCGAATATGATTGCCCATCTTAACATAACTTTTTCATTTAGTGTATGTCACACATATTAAAATATTAATGCCTGACATGTTGAGGATCAGCAATGCAGCCTCCAGAATGCTACTTCCCTTGTGTTGAAAGTGTCTAATCCATTGCAGTTTCTTTGTGTCGCGCGATTCCTCAAATATTAATCTCGAACTTCTCCTGATTAAAAATGAAAGCTGTTTTTGTATCAATCATTTCGCCACTCCGCTGACTGCCTAAGCGCTAGCCACGCTCCATAAAACTCGCAACTCGAAACTCAAAGTTCGCGGCTATCTTTGAATCTTCCAGCAGCTGTACAGCCTTGTGTAAGTAATCAGCGACATAGCATTTGCACAAAACAAAAAAACTCGCAGCGCGAAACTCAAACCTCGCAGCTATCCCTTATCCAATTTCAAAACAAAAAAAGTCAACCCATTCCTGAGTTGACTTCCTCGAGGTCTCAAGTCCCGATAGCAATCGGGAAACCACTGCACAAGCTTTTTCCACGAGTACTCGCATAGCCCTCAGCCACGAAAAAAAAAACTCGCAGCTCGAAACTCAAACCTCGCAGCCTCTAAAAACTCGCAGCTCGAAACTCAAAGCTCGCAGCTATCCCTTAACCGATCTTAAAACAAAAAAGTCAATCCATTCCTGAGTTGACTTTCCTTGAGGTCTTGAGCGGTCCCGATAGCTATCGGGACGAACCGCGAATTTCTTGCAAATAAAATTGAGGTCTCAAGCGGTCCCGATAGCTATCGGGACGAACCGCGAATTTCTTGCAAATAAAAAAGTCATCCTTTCGGATGACTTTGAGGTCTCGAGCGGATTCGAACCGCTGTACAAGCTTTTGCAGAGCTCTGCCTAGCCGCTCGGCCACGAGACCATTTTAAATAAGCTTCGAGATATTAGCTTCGAGCTTCGTGTAGAAATGCGCCGACTGGCATTTAAACAGTGTGCAAAACTATAAAAATCAATTGTGTTTACAACGGCAACAAAAGAAAAAGGTGGCTTATTAGGCCACCTTTTCATATAAATCAAAACGAATTATTCTGATTTTGACTCGCCGCCAGACATCTTGTCTCTCAATGCTGCAAGTGCATCGAGATCTCCCAACGTAGATTTTTCACTTTGTTGGTTAATAGACTGGATCGTGCTGCCTTTAGAAGGTGCTTTCTTACCTGCACCGCCTTTGTTCGCAGCTGCTGCTGCAGGTTTCTCTTCTTCTGCAGACCACATCGCCTTGTGTGAAAGAACGATTCTTCTGTCATCTTTAGAGAACTCAGACACTTTGAAATCAAGTGACTCACCTACTTCAGCTTTGCCATTATCTTCTTTCGCGAGGTTCTTCGCTGCTACGAAGCCTTCGATACCGTAAGGTAACTCAAGCACAGCGCCTTTGTCGTTCTTGTTGATGATGGTTGCCTTGTGAACTGATCCGATTGTAAATACAGTCTCGAAAGTATCCCAAGGGTTTTCTTCGAGGTGCTTATGGCTAAGCGCAAGTCTGCGGTTAGCAGCATCGAGCTCAAGCACTTGTACTTCCATCGTCTCGCCTACTTTTACGAACTCAGAAGGATGTTTGATCTTCTTCGTCCAGCTAAGGTCTGATACGTGAACAAGTCCGTCGATACCTTCTTCAAGCTCGATGAAGAGACCGAAGTTTGTAAGGTTACGAACGATACCTTTATGTTTCGTTCCAACAGCGTATTTGCTGAGGACGTCTTGACGTGTCCAAGGATCTTCAGTAAGTTGTTTGATGCCGAGTGACATCTTACGCTCATCGCGATCGAGTGTCAATACTACAGCTTCAACTTCATCTGCAACTTTCATGAAGTCTTGTGGATTGCGTAAGTGTTGTGACCAGCTCATCTCACTTACGTGGATCAAGCCTTCAACACCAGGCTGAAGCTCGAGGAACGCGCCATAATCAGCAACGTTAACGATCTTGCCTTTAACTTTAGAACCAACCTGGATATCAGCAGGAAGTGAATCCCAAGGATGAGCAGTAAGTTGCTTCATACCAAGAGAAATTCTCTTCTTGTCTTCATCGAAGTCAAGCACAACAACTTTAACAGTTTGATCGAGCTTGAGAACTTCTTCAGGATGGTTGATACGACCCCATGAAATGTCTGTAATGTGGAGCAATCCGTCTACACCACCAAGATCGATGAACACACCGAAGTTAGTCATATTCTTGATCACACCTTCGAGTACTTGACCTTTCTCGAGGTTTGTAAGGATCGCTGCCTTCTGTTGTTCGAGATCTTTCTCGATGAGGACTTTATGCGATACTACTACGTTATCGTTCGTGTAGTTGATTTTCACAACTTTCACTTCGATGTTCTTGTTAACATAGATATCGAAATCGCGGATAGGCTTCACGTCGATCTGAGAACCCGGCAAGAATGCCTCGATTCCGAATACATCCACGATAAGACCACCTTTTGTTCTGCGTTTTACAAAACCTTCGATAACTTCGTCTTTGTCCAAAGCTTTCTGAACATATTCCCATCCTTTTACCAGCTTCGCTTTTCTGCGGCTGAGAACGAGTTGTCCCATAGCGTCTTCACGCTCTTCGATGAACAAATCAACAACATCACCAATCTTAAGATTAGTCATGTCTTTGAATTCAGCCAATGGTACAAGACCATCTGATTTGAATCCAATGTTCAAGATCACGTCGCGATCGTTGATACCTACAACAACACCTGAAACAACTTCACCTGTGTTTACTGTTGTTACAGTGCCAGAGTAAAGTTTCTCCATTTCAGAGCGCTTGTCTTTAGAGTATCCTTCTCCGAAGCCTTTAGAACCAAATGCTTCAAAGTCGAACTCGCCAGGGATCTGCTTTTCGTACTTTGCTTTTTTCAATTCAGACAATGGAATTGCGTCTGAACCGATCTCTTCTTTGTTGAGATTTTTGATCTCAGCCAATGGATCTTCTTCGTCTGAATCTGACTTAGATCCTTGTGCTTTTTGCGGTCCTTTTACAGGTCCTTTAGAATCTGCAGGTTTACGAGGTCCTTTACCTCCTGCAGGAGCTTGTGATTTTGCCATTTTTGGCGCCCTTTTTACATGCAACAGCCGGGCTTACTGCTACAAATTTGGTTGATTGCCTGCCCAGTACCTCCGGAACAGCCTGCCTGTGAAGACAGGGGGGCAAAATTAATAAAAAATGAGAATTTGATAAAGTTTTGTTTTGACTATCAGGAGAATAAGCTAGGAAAGGCTACTGGCTTCTGGCCACCTGGCTACTGACGTCCACTAGACCATAGGATACCATACTGACACCGTAACCAGACCGAAGCTACACCGTATCCAGAGTCAGGTTTCCGTGAAGACACGCCACCTTGTCAGGCCGCTTTTTGGACGAATTTGCAAGAACCAGCGCCACAAAAAAAGCCGGAGTTACCCGGCTTGTAAACTTTTAAATCGAAAATGACCTGAACACGAGCCTACTGAAAATCTTCAATTTTCAACGTGCCCAGTGCGTATTCCACCTGAATCTTTTGAAAGAGTAGTCGATACTCCGCCTGTGCGAAGTTCGTTTGTGCCTGAACAAATGCGCGATTTGCCGTTGAATATTCAACCAGGTTTGTGATCCCGAGATTATATCGCTCTTGTTCTAAACGATACGCTTCTTCCGCGGCTTTCAATTGATCTTGGCTTACAACGTACGACTTCTGCGCGCCCTCAAAATTTCTGCGCGCGCGCTGGATATCCGTCTTCAATTGAATCTCTGCATTCTTGGTTGCCAATTGACTGTTTTCATAGTTTACACGTTGTTGAACTACATTGGCACGTGTTTGAAAACCATTGAACAACGGGATATTAATTCCAACGCCGTAGACTTTATAGATGTTATCGGTTTGAAACTGATCGCGCCAAGGACGATTGATACCTTCATTATTACGGCGCACAGAATCAGGGATTCCATAAACATAGTTGTACGCCGTACCATAACTTCCGAAAGCATAAACACGCGGCATCAACACGCCTTGCGTTGCTCTCATCCCATATCGTCTAGCGCTTTCTGTACGCTCCGCGCGAAGATAGTCGGCCCGATGAATCTTTGCCGTTTGCAACATATGGTCTGGAGAAAGATCGACGTTACTGATCGTGTTAATGTCCCAGCTTGGTTTAGCTACCTTAAATTCATCGAACGGATCAGCCAGAAGTGATTGCGTCAGCAATGCCTTATCGTTGTTCAGTGTAATCTCTGCTTGCACCATCACCAACTCCGCAGCTTTTGTCAGTGCTTCTTGATTTAACTCATCGACTGGGGCACGACTTCCGGCTTCTACAAACCCACGGATCTGTTCGAGCTGTCGATCTTGCACGTCAAAGTTTTCTTTAGCGATGCGATAAAGTTCCAAGTCGAGTAATACTTGCAGGTATTGATTTGAAACGGTGTTGATTACGTCTTGCGAAGTTCGTTTTACAAAGTACGCTTGCGCATCAACAAGCTTGGCGTTTTGTTTCAAAGTATACAAAGAATTGAATCCCTGGAATAATGTTATCTCAGCATCGAGCGATACAGAAATATTATCACGGATACCATTCACAGCGCGTCCTTGTTGCTGATCGAACGAGTTACCATCCACGCGACGCGCGCTTCCGTTTAAACTCACCGATGGCCCGAGCGACGCCAGCGCAGATGTTTTCGCTACTTGTGAAGCACGGAGATTGTTCCGCTCCTGATTCAGCGTCACGCTATTCATCAAGCCAATCTTCACCGCTTCGTCAAATGTTAACAACTGCGTCGTGTCTTGCGCAGCTTGACCATACGAAGCCACGGCAACGCAAAACGACAATCCGATACCCGTTATAAACCCCTTCATTATTTAAACATTTACATTTACTTGTTCATCTGCTACCACTGCACCATCACCGACACGGATAATTCGTTTACCGTAACGTGCATTTTCTTCCGAGTGGGTTACTTGAATGATGGTAATACCTTCGTCATTTAACTTCTTAAAGATCTCCATGATCTGTTTGCCTTGGTCGGAATGCAAGTTCCCCGTTGGCTCATCGGCAAGCAGTAGCTTGGGTTGTCCGACAATAGCGCGCGCAATACCCACCAACTGCTGTTGTCCACCACTAAGTTGCTCAGGGAAAAGATCTTTCTTGGCAACCATGTTGAAACGATCCAACATCTCAGCTACCATACTCTTGCGCTGACTTCCACTTACACCTTTATAAAGCAATGGCGTTTCGATATTTTCATATACCGTTAGTTCATCGATGAGGTGATAGGCTTGGAAGATGAATCCGATATAGTTTTTGTGCATATCCGACTTTTGCTTCTCCTTCATTTTATGCACCGGCTCATCGAAAAAGTAATACTCACCTGCTGAAGGTTCATCAAGCATACCGATGATGTTCATGAGCGTCGATTTACCTGCGCCGCTAGGGCCCATAATGGTTAGAAACTCACCCTGCTCTACATCAAGGTTTACACCTTTTAAAATGAACGTGCGTTGAAAACGGGAGTCTACGTACTTGTCGATGTCGCGTAATTTGATCATGTACTTGCGGTTAAATAATGTGGTATTTTATTGTGATCCCACCCGGAAACAATTCCGGCCAGTCATCCGGTAGCCAACAATAGTGCCAATGGAAATTCCTTGTAAGATGCGAAAAAACGCGGTTTTGTAATAGTTCGACTCGTCCGGTAATGTGATTTAGTGTCCGGTATAGGACAGTTGATTTCCTCGAAGCTTGCACCATTTAGCTACTATGCATGAATTAATCAGACGGACTCAGTAGAACGTTCAAAAAGTTGATAAGAGTAGAGTGCGATCCGGTTTTTGGGCTGCTATGAAAAATTTCTCCGGACACTGATTCCATTTAGCTAGATTCAATCAACCTTAGAACACGATAGGATATAAAATAACATCCACCCTCCTGTTCATTTGCATGCCTGACCACGAGTCGTTGCTATATACCGGATTATCGAGCCCCCAATCTTTAATGGTGATCTTATGCTCGGGAATTTGATTGTAGAGAAGCACATTTTGAACAGCCTCACTTCGCTTTTGTGAAAGCCACTCATTGTACTGTTTCCCGCCGATGGGATCGGTGTGACTGATCAAGTGTATTTGATATTTCTCTAATGCGTTCGGAATAGAATCGAGCCAAAACAATAGATCGTTGACTTGCTCTCCATCGATATCATAACTCCCGCCGCCGAAATAGATACTCTTCCTGATCTCGTCGGGAGCGATTTGTTGGGCATGCAACACATTCACGATACCCATCACCAAGAGGAAGAGAAAAGCACGCATATTGGAAGTTACATTTTTTTTCTCTCTACTAGGATATCCTTTCGGCGTTTGATACCGGGCGCTTGATGAATGGATATCCATCGATTATCGATAACTATCTGCTCGCGTCGAAGAATATGTATTGAATATCAAAACGTTTGTGCAATTTCACGTTAACACATCGTACGAGAAGCCGGCATTAAATTTTAGCATGTCATAACCACGATCCTGTTCCTGTGCAGTCGACAAAAGAAAAAATTTACTCATCATCCTCCATGCAGCGTAAAATCTTGATCGGATTTACGCTCACCTTCGTCGCTATTCTACTGGCGCTAGGCATTGCACGCTACGCCTTCAACGATGTTATGGACACCGTCGATGAGCTCTCGGTTCCTAACGAGAAACTCGGCGCTCTAAATCGTGTGTTTCAAGAAATTACCACATTAGATCAATTACAGCGTGCCGACGCGATCAAAAATCCAAAGAAACCGCATCGCGTTTTTTTAAATGAATCAAATGAACTTCTCGGATTAATTGATTCGCTAAGCTTGATGGATTGGGACAGCGTACAACGTCAGCGAATTGTATCGATGAAAGATGTATTCCGGAGAAGAGATAAAGCATTTTTCTCTTATCTGCGACAGAAGTCACTCCTTGCGTCAAACACCAATCTATCACGACGAATCGATACCCTTTCGAACATCATCAATGACAAGAAGATTGAAATAGACACTAACGTTGTAACGACACAGAAGAAAACAATCACCACGTTTCTTCCAGACACGATGGCGGATAAAAAAGATGATCGAGGATTTTTCTCGAAGCTTTTCGGGGGTAAGAAAAAGAACGAGCCTGCTACTGAAACCACCAATATAAAAGTGCAGGAAGAGTTAAGCGTTACTGTCGATACGGTTGCCGTAGCACGCCAGAATAAAGCACTCGAGGAAGTTGAGAAAATCATGTACGATCTCGAGACCGATCAGCGAACACAGAACAGAAAACTTCTTCGCCAAGAACTAGAAGTGATTCATGCCAATACGCTTTTCATTAGTGAACTTCTCAGCATTCTGCATCAAGTGGAGAACGAAGAACTTGTAAAGATGAGGTCACAAAATGATCATGCTGCAAACTTGATGAATAAAAGTATCGGACGAATTGTGATACTCGTATTGATCTTATTTCTGGGCACTGCGTTTGTAATCTATCTGATCTGGATCGACATTACCAAAAGCAACTTTTATAAAGATCAACTCGAAAAAGCGAAAGACGAAGCCGAAGAATTGAGTTTGGTTAAGCAGCGATTTCTCGCCAACATGAGCCATGAGATTCGTACGCCCTTGCAATCTATTATCGGATATGCAGAGCACATCAAACAACAAAAGGCGATCGATCGCGAGGCCGTTGACGCTATTCACAGCTCATCAGAACACCTGTTACATATTGTGAACGAAGTGCTCGACTACAGCAGGATCGCCTCCGGTAATCTCACTTTCGAAAAAGAAGATTTTAGTCTTCAATCAGTGATACACGAAGTGACTGCGGCGATGCGTATCCAGGCCGAAAAGAAAAAACTTACGTTTCTCCTCGAATTGGAAAGCGATCAAGACTACGCGCTTCGTGGCGACTCCTTTCGATTACGACAAATTCTTTACAATCTCCTCGGCAATGCGATAAAGTTTACACACAAGGGATTTGTGAAACTTCATCTGAAAACCATTCCGAATTTAAATAGCGTAAAATGTCGTTTCGACATCGTCGACACTGGCATTGGTATCAAAGCAGAAGACCTCTCGAAGATCTTCAATCAGTTTGAGCAAGCGAACACTTCCATTGCCCGACAATACGGGGGCACGGGGTTAGGACTTACGATTGTAAAATCGCTGATTGAATCACAAGACGGGAATCTCACCATCAGTAGCGCGCCCGGTCAAGGTTCTACATTTTCTGTAGAACTTATCTTTGAAAAAGCTGTGACAAGAAAACCAACGGCTAAAAACACAACGCCTGCCAAGCCTGACCATTTTGTTGGCAAGGTGATCGCTGTCGATGACGATGCCATGATCCTCCGATTATGCGGCCTGATTTTAAGTAAGTTCAACATCGAGCATGACCTTTATAATGAAGCCGAAAAACTGCTTCAAGAAAAGAAAGATGAGCGCGTCACACATTTCATGATGGATATCAGGATGCCACGGATTAACGGCATTGAATTGTGTTCAGCACTGAAGAAAATATACGGTAACCGCGTTCAATACATCGCACTGACAGCGCACGTATTACCAGAAGAACAGGAAGAATTATTATCGCAAGGCTTTGACAAAGTGCTATCGAAACCGTTTCACGAAGAAGATCTCATAGCATTACTTGGCCATACCGTAGATGAAAAGCCAGCAGAAGTAGAGAGATCATCATCCATTGACGTTGCCGCGCTTCGAAAAATGACCTTCGACGATGACGAACTTTTCCATTCCGTAATCAATCAATTTATCGTCGACACATCCAGTGATCACCATAAATTAACGAATGCTATTGCGTCGCATGATATCGGCACCATTCGCGAGACTGTGCACAAACTTACAGGCCGCATCGGTCAAATGGGCGCTCGACATATTTCGGACAAACTTCACCGAATTGAGAAACGAATTGATCAAGGCGAAAACCTCGCCGCGATGTTGAATGACATTCGCCACAGCGAAGAACTTGTTAGGAAGTTAGTCGAAGAAGTAAAACAATTGATGCTCGCCGAAAGTAAACTCTAGGCGAGCCAAGATCACACGATTGTTATTCTATATTGTACTTCTCCATTTTCAAGTACAACGTCTTCCTGTCGATGTTTAATATTCTTGCAGCTTTGGATTTGTTGTACCGCACTTCTTGAAGCGTTTTGATGATCATCTCCTTTTCCTGAGACTCCTGTAACGCCTTCAAATCGTAGATCGGTGCTGTTGGCGTTTTCGGCGCAGGATTTCTAACGGCATCCAACATTTCTATCGGGAGCGTTTCAATCAACACATGATCGCCCTGCGTGAGAAGCACTGAACGCTTGACAACATTTCTCAATTCTCGAAGATTACCAGGCCAGTCGTAATTTTTCAAAATATTCATCACCTGATCGTCGAAGCGCACCACTTTTCTACCAAGTTCCTGGTTCGCCGCGCTGCGAAAGAAGTTTAGGAATTCAATCAGATCGTCGCCACGTTCGCGCAAGGGAGGCACACGCAACATAAATTCATTTATACGATGGTAAAGATCTTCGCGGAATTGGCCACGCTTAACACTTTCAGCGAGGTCATCATTCGTTGCCGTGATAATGCGAACATCCACATGAATTTCTTTATTACTACCAATCGGTGTGATAATACGTTCCTGAATAGCACGCAGTAGTTTCACTTGAACTTCGTATGAGAGGTTTCCCACTTCATCCAAAAACAAAGTTCCGCCATTGGCTTCAAGAAACTGACCGTTCTTATCGTTCATCGCACCGGTAAACGCACCTTTCACATGTCCAAACAATTCGCTCGCCGCGAGGTCCTTCGACAGCGCGCCACAGTCTACAGCGACGAATGGCCCTTTTGCACGTTGGCTTAACCGATGGATTGATCGTGCTACATTTTCTTTGCCGGTTCCGCTCTCTCCCTCGATAACGACCGACATGTTTGTTGGCGCCACGAGGCGAACATGCTCATGAAGCTGTTTTGCAACTACACTTGTGCCTTCGACAAATTGTTTGCTATCAACGGCGGTTTTCTTTTCGGGTGTGACAATCTTTTCGTTCTTCAGCGCCTGCCTAACCACCATCAAAAGCTCGTCGGGGTTTACAGGTTTGGTGATATATTCAAAGGCGCCTACTTTAATCGCTTTAACTGCCGTGCGAATATCTGAGAAGCTCGTCATGATGATGACTGGCACATCACTTCCTTCCTTCTTGATGTCTTGAAGAATATCCAATCCAGTAGTATCGGGCAGTCGATAGTCGAGGAGGACGAGCTTAAATGATTTTGATGCAAACGCTTTCAAGCCCTCTTTCCCGTTGTGATGGGACGTTACTTGAAAACCGTGTTTAGAGAGAAAACCCTCCAGGATACGTGTGAAGGTTAGATCGTCTTCGATAAGTAAGATTTCAGCCATAATTTCGGCTGAAAATAAAAAGAAAGCTGGAATATTCTTCCAGCTTTCTGACTTGTTTGCTCACAGGTTAAGAATACTTATTAGTCTTCTTTCTTTTTACCTTCTTTGTCGAATTTGAAAGTTTTGGTTTCAGCACCATTTTTCAATTCAACTTCATATGTATCTGTTGATTTAACATGATAAGCCGCGTTGATCAACCATCCTTTATATTCTTGTGCTTCGAGTGTTTTTTTCACAGCTTCAGGAAGTTCTTCAGCTTTGATTTTCACTTTCTCATCTTGGGTTGCAACTGCAGCAGTTGAAGGAGCAGCTGATTCAGGTGCTGGACTTTCTTGCGCTTGAACTGCAACAACACTAGCACCGAATGCCATCATAGCGAACACTAACTTTTTCATTCTTTTATGGTTTTGATTAAACATTTTGTTTTCATCATTACTAATAAGCATGATGCCAAAGCATGCGTTAATATTCAAAACCATTGTTCGTCAACAGTTTAGAGGATCTTATCAAATTACTTTCGTGTAAAAGTTGTAGACACTTTCTACAATGTGTTGGAAATGTTGCCCGGCAGTATCTGTTGACCGTCGGCTACTACTCCCTATGTATCCGTTTTACCATGGGAAAAACTCCCTTCGAGAACGAAGCGAGTTTCATTTATAAATTTTCTAGTAAACGTTGACTACGTTTTTGCTTTCTTTTCTTCAATGATGTACGCAACACCGAGACCAATTCCGCCGAAGATGAACAGCATCGAGAAATAAGCAACAGGAGCATCCATGTCTGTTGACGATTCCAACACATGCCCCATGAGCATACCAATACCAGCTCCAATAAGTAAGAGCGACGCGCGAAGCGGAAACGAAGTATTCGTGAGATTCTTGAGCTGAATGAGATCTGCACTTAGCCCTTTTTCAATGAGCGCCATTCTTTCTTCATTCTGATACTTTCTAAGATAGATGATCATGATCACGGCACCGATAATCAAAATGATGGGAATCATCGTCCCTAAAACTGCTACATCCATGGTAAATAGTGTTTAATTATGCCGCTTTGACGTCGTGAAATTAGAACAGGTTACCGAACTCGAAAAAAAATAATATGAGAATGGTTTTAACATAAGTCTACAATACAATTAAAATATCTGTGAAACTTGACGTAACGCCTGTAACTTGAATAGAACAAAGCGCGTCAAAGCCGTGTCATGACCAACGATCCGGATTTAATTTTAATCGACAGGGTACTTGCCGGAGAGCAGCATGTTTTCGCCGAGCTGGTGGATAAGCATAAACGGTACGCATTTACCATTGCGCTAAAAATTTTGCAAGATCGCGGCGAAGCAGAAGAAGCGGCGCAGGATTCGTTCGTGAAAGCATATCACCACTTGGTCAAGTTTAACCGTGAAGCAAAATTCTCAACATGGTTTTACAGGATCGTTTTTAATACGGCCATCTCGTACAAGCGAAAGCAGAAGGCAAACTTTCAAGATATTGAGCACACGGTAATCCACGATTCCGCCGATGTAGAAAGCACGCTGGAGCGTGACGATAAACAAAAATACTTGTCATTGGCCCTCACCAAACTCAACGACCAAGACCGTACGGCACTGTCGTTATTTTATCTGGATGAATTTTCGCTGGAAGAAATCGGAGAGATTACGGGACTACCGACAAACACAATGAAAGTTAGGATTCACAGAGCCCGTCAAAAATTGGCAGAAGAGCTAAAATTAATACTGAGCAAAGAAGCATTAACTTTATAGTTATGAAAGATCTGGACAATACCTATGATGATCGAATCTTTTCCTTGCTGGATGGCACACTATCTCCAGAGCAGGCAAAAAGATTAATGACAGAAATTGAATTGTCAGCGTCATTAAAGGCGCAGTATGAAGAAGCTAAACTGATCCACAGCATGCTTGCTGGACCAGCGCTGTCTGATCCGCCCAGCAACTTCACGCATGTGGTCATGAACAAAGTGAATGGTTCAGCCTCCTTAGCACAACCATCGATCTGGAAAGGAATTTTTCTATTATGCGGTGTATTGCTTACCATGGCGATTGCCATCGTGCTCGTATCGCAGGGAGTATTTAACGAAACAACAACATTAGACCTTGATCACCTTAACGTTCCCCAGGGTATACTACCTGAGATCAGTATCAATGGAAAACTGATCATGAATGTTATACTCGCCCTGAACTTAATCATAGGCTTTATTGTGTTAGACCGAACGATACTAAAACCATTGTTTACGAAGCGGAGAGTGTCCGCATAGTGTCGGCTAAAAATAGCAACGCGTTCTTGTTAGAACGATTTACTCGCGCCGTCTTCTTTCTTTTCCTTTGGCTCTGGACATTCTATTTTCCAATCTTTAGAAAGGGCGATGGTACCTTCCTTAACACCGGCAATTACTTCATCGGTTTTTTTGTTGTATCGGCACCCGATATCGACGTACCGATATTTAGCTCCATCGATCTTAAAGTTGAAGTGACAAGTGTTCGAAGCCTTGTGCGTTTTCATGCAAATGAATTCAATATTTTCCTGGGGTGTCTTGAATCCGGTGAGAAGGATGAAAGCTGCGACGGCAGCAAGGGTTAAAAGGTTCCGCATGGTTTCGTTGTTCGTGCTCAAATATAAAGGAAATGCCTTCTAGCATCCTATGAAGCCTGGTTAGATGCGAATATCTTGCCAGGAAATGCTGCGTTAATCGTTATTCGTATGTGCATTTCCGCACAAAAGCGCCGGGGTTCCTGCGTTCACGAAGAAGGCTATAAAAAGAAAGGCCCTGTCTTTCAACAGAGCCTTTATATGAATTTGCATTTCGCGCATCGCCACAAACGTGCGACGAGAGGCTTGCATTAATAGCGGTAGTAATCTGGCTTGAAAGGACCTTTCACTTCAACGCCAATATATTTAGCTTGATCACCTGTGAGTTCATCAAGCTCAACGCCGATTTTCTTCAAGTGAAGTCTTGCAACTTTCTCATCCAAGTGCTTCGGCAACATGTAAACTTTATTCTCATACTTGTTTGAGTTGTTCCAAAGTTCAAGCTGTGCAAGCGTTTGGTTTGTAAACGAGTTCGACATTACAAATGAAGGGTGACCTGTTGCACAACCAAGGTTCACAAGGCGTCCTTCTGCAAGCAGAATAACTTGACGGCCATTCTTCAATGTATAAAGATCTACTTGTGGCTTAACTTCATCCTTCGCTGCATTTTTATTCAACCATGCTACGTCGATCTCATTATCGAAGTGACCGATATTACATACGATCGTTTTATCTTTCATCGATTCGAAGTGGCGTGCCAACACAATGCCAAAGTTACCTGTCGCCGTCACCACGATATCCGCTTCTTTAACAGCATCGTCCATTTTCTTCACGGCATATCCGTCCATCGCCGCTTGCAGCGCGCAGATCGGATCGATTTCAGTAACGATTACACGCGCACCCGCACCGCGTAGAGACGCCGCAGAACCTTTTCCTACATCGCCATAACCAGCGACAACAGCAACTTTACCGGCCATCATCACATCTGTTGCACGACGAATCGCATCTACGAGAGATTCTTTACAACCGTACTTATTATCGAATTTAGATTTTGTTACAGAGTCATTGATATTGATCGCTGGAATAGGAAGTTTTCCATTGTTCATACGTTCGATCAAGCGATGAACGCCAGTGGTTGTTTCTTCCGAGATACCACGAATATCTTTTACAAGTTCTGGGAAACGATCAAGAACCATGTTGGTAAGGTCACCACCATCGTCGAGGATCATGTTCAAAGGTTTGCCGTCTTTGAAAGCGAAAAGTGTTTGTTCAATACACCAGTCAAATTCCTGTTCGTTCATACCTTTCCAAGCGTACACTGGAATACCAGCAGCAGCAATGGCCGCAGCCGCGTGATCTTGCGTAGAGAAGATGTTACAAGAAGACCAAGACACTTCTGCTCCAAGGGCGATCAATGTTTCAATCAACACTGCAGTTTGGATGGTCATGTGCAAGCAACCCGCGATACGCGCGCCTTTTAAAGGCTGCTGTTTGCCAAATTCTTCACGAATTGCCATTAAACCCGGCATTTCAGCCTCAGCAAGGGTAATCTCTTTACGACCCCAGGCAGCCAATGAAAGGTCTTTAACCTTGAATTTCAATTTTTCGTCAACCGTCATGTTCTTATGTTTTTTGCTTTTTCCGGAACCTTGCTTCTACAACGTCCAGAGGGACTTTTTGTTAGTAAGCAGCGACAAAAATAAGGAGAATCTGCGAGAAAATGACTGGGAATTATGCGCTTTTCCGAACCGCCTCACCAGGCAAGAACTAAAAAAAGCGTCGCCCTGTTTGCACTTAAAACATTTACATGAACACGAAACCAACCATTAAAATCGATATAGTTTCCGACATCGTTTGCCCATGGTGCTACATTGGTAAGCGCCGACTTGAAAAGGCCATGCATCAGCTAGCTGACAAATTTCAATTTGAAGTGGAGTATCATCCTTTTGAGCTCAATCCAAATACACCGGTAGAAGGTGTTAATCAGAAAGAACACCTTATTGATAAGTTTGGGAGCGAAGCCCGCTACGAACAGCTTACGGGAAATGTAACCAATGTTGCAGCCCAAGAAGGATTAACGTTCGATTATGATAAGCAAACTACGTCGCCCAACACAAGAATGCTACATAGCATCGTTCAACTCGCAAAGCTTGAGGGCAAACATCTCGAAGTGATGGAAGCTTTATTTAACGCCTACTTTACGGATGGTGTCGATCTCACGAACAAAAACACACTGCGCGAAATAGCAAAATCAGTTGGCCTTGTGAATGCCGCGGACCCTGACATCTTTGCAAGTCCGCAGGCAATTCAACAAATATCACTTGCCGAGAAAGAATTAAGCAAACTTGGCATCACGGGTGTGCCGTTCTACATCATCAACAATAAGTATGGAGTTTCCGGCGCACAGGCTTCCGAAACTTTTGTAAAAGCATTTCAAGAAATTCATGCTGAAAGCGAGGTCGCAATCACTGGCGACGCTTGTGATGTCGACGGCAAGAATTGCTAAATAATTTTCAGTAGTTGTTGTAGGGTGAAGGTACTACGCGACAACTACTGATTCTTCGCTAGATCTTCATACTTCACGGTGGCTACTTTGGCTACGCTTTTTCCGTTCTCGTCTTGTAACCAAATGGTGCTTACCACTCCCTTGTGGGCCGATACGTTGATATACTCCGGCGTATATCCTGAGGGCAAATGAATGGGTGCGCTGGTAAGCGATAGTGTTTTAAAGCTGATCCCGGCATCATTTGACCACGATAGTTTTACATGTATCAAGCCATCTTCGTCCATTTCGTAATAAACGATGTATAAAAAGCCAGTGCTTTGATCAATGGTTGCCCAGGGTAAGAATTGGTGATGCACGCCTTCTAATTTCGGCGTTACTTTCTCTGGCGATATCCAAAGATCACCGAAGTTGACGGAGCGTGTGAAATAAATATCGGTGGTGGTTTTGCCATACCGTTGATCTGCAAATACAACATACAACAATCCGCGTTGCTCACTCTTACCGCGGTCGGATACAATTAACGCTTTGCCATTCGTCGGTCCCAGGTCGGGGATTTCTATTTTTCTACCGGATCTTTGTTGGATGGCCGGAATATCGTTCGAGAGCCAAAGACCGCCATCGAAAGAACGATCTACCATCACGCGATCACCTTGCGACCATCCTACGAACATCTTTCCATCGATACCTGCAGCCGGCATACTTCCCGCTACAGCACTTTTATCGTCGACACAATTGCCGGGTGTCTGAGAAATTTCGATCGGATCACCCCATTTCTTTCCACTCGACGAGCGCGAAAGCATGATACGCGACTGACAATTTGCATCATCACTTCCATATTTATCGAACTCCGTCCAGGATACATATAAATTTTCTTTACCATCATAAATAGCCCAAGGCATCCGGCGATCCTTCTGTTGAGGGTCTGTTACGGCAATGGGTTCACTCCAAGTTTTTCCACCATCGGATGATGCATGGCAAAAGATAACACTGGAACCACTCGCCGTTTGTTCTGTATGAAGATAGTGTGCGTCGCCCTTTACATTGGCAACCACTACAGGCGCTCCAACACCCAATGCTTCCGACAATGATTTCGTCCAATTCTGGCCGCCGTCGATACTATAATGTATGGCGCCACCGGTAGCAGCAATGATATTTTGTGGATTCTTTGGATTTACGGTGACAGCGACATTGTGTGCGGTTGCCGATACTTCTCCTAAATCCTTTACGGTTTGACCAAAGGCCATTGAAGAAACGAGGGTAATGGCCGTTAGGGCGCCCGTGGTTTTGAGCTTCATATTGAATGTTTGGGTAAAAATAGAGTAGAAAATTGGAGTATCGAAAAACAGGCGGACAAGAATTTGGATGTTTGGTTCAACAAAATTTATACTCAAGGTGGGGAAAATTTCTACAAAGGATTCTGAGCAAAATCTAAAAATTCGAGGGAGCGGGTTAATTCATCGCCATGATCGACTGTTTATCCCCGAAAATGAAAAAGTATGGCCCCCTGCTGTCTCATTTGCAAAGGGTAGTAGAAATTAAAACTTAACAATATGAAGAAACTCATCTTTGCATTGCCACTGATTGCAATGCTCTGGAGCTGTGATAGAGAAGAAAAGGCAAGACTCCATGCCGAAGTCGATTCGTTACGTACTGAACTTCAAGTGAGCCAACAAACTGCTCAGCAACTTAATGAAGTCGGTGTTCTGATCGATTCTATTGACGCAAGCAGACAACTTCTGAGAACGGATGTTGTTGAAGGCACTTCTTACAAAGACTATTCTGGACGATTGAAGAGCATCAACAACCACATCAGAGAAACACAAGCGAAGATTGCAGAACTTGAAAAGTCTGTAAAATCTTCTAAAGCTTCATCCTCTGGATACTCTGCTACCATCAAGCGTTTGAAAGCTGATCTTGAAGCCAGCACGGCTCAAATCGCTGCACTTCAAACTGAAGTAGAAAGAATGCGTGGTGAAAACGCGAACTTGACAGCGTCTGTAAATCAGAAAGATTCTTTGATCAACATGAACACAGAAACGATCAAGATGCGTGAGCAAGATGTTGCTAACCTCGAAACAAAGGTTGAAGAAATCAACACGCAATCACGCTTAACTCAGGCAGACATGTACTTTGCACAAGCACAAGCACTTGAAACTGCTGCTGACAGAACGAAGTTTGCGCCTAAGAAGAAAAAAGAAACTAGACGTGAAGCGCTTGAGCTTTACAAACTTTCTTACTCTTTAGGAAAGTCTGAAGCGCAGCAAAAAATTGACGAACTTGAAAAAGAAGTTGGATAATTTAGTGAGCAAATTTAGATAGCAGATGGTGCCGGTTATGCCGGCATCATTTGTTTATAGACCTTCTATCCATAAAGCGACTCACCTTCCGATTTGTACCAACACCCTGCAATTCTTCCAACGCCCGCGGATCCACAAATTGCAACGCAGGCACTACACGCAACTGCGACTGAAATGCCGACAGCAATTGTTTTGAAACTGGTTCATTTTCTTCCTCGGCCAAAACATAAATCATAAGTTCATCTGTGCCCAGCGCACTATCCGTTACTTCAACAACATAATCGCGAACACCACGCGTCTTATTCAATACTTCAAAGATCGCTGGCGGAAAAAGTGTCGTCCCTTTCACCTTTAACATATGCTGTTTTCGCCCCAGCACCGGACTAAGGCGTATTGTATTCCTTCCGCAAGCACATGGTTCGACAAATGCTTTTGCAATGTCTCCTGTCTTGTATCGCAACAATGGCATTGCTTCAACGCCAAGTGTTGTGATGGTTACCTCTCCCGCTTGGCCTGGTTTCACAACATTATTATCGTCGTCGAGAATCTCAACAATAATCAGCTCAGGATGAAGATGCCCTCCCCGGCCATGCCTACATTCAGGAAAAGCCGTCTGCATCTCAGTAGCGGCGTAGGTTCCAAACAATACTACATTCCATTGCGCGGTAATTTTTTGCCCGAGCGCATTTAATGACAAGTCTGCGGTTCGAATACTTTCACCAATACAGATAACTTTTTTGACACTCGTTTTATTAGGGTCAATACCATGCTGCACGGCATACTCCAACAGCTTCACAACAAATGAAGGGACAGCTACAATCGCCGTTGGCTGGAGACGATGTATCACTTCCCATTGCATCGCCGGCAAGCCAGGACCTACGCGAATTAAGCCTGCACCGAGTTGACGAATGCCTTCAAAGTAAGCGAGCCCAGCCATAAACTGCCGGTCCATGGTTAACATGAGCTGGTAGAGATCGTGTTTATCACCATCGGCACACGCAAAAGAAATCGCCTCATTGTATGCCAATCGTTTAATATCATTGGCAGATAGGGGTACCGTTACAGGTTTCCCGAGTGTTCCAGAAGTACTTGTATATTCTACGATCTTATGTCGCGGAACACAAATGAAATCCCAATTCTCGCGCTGGAGATCATCTTTCGTAACGGGCGTTATAGAGGCCAAATCGGCAATGCTTTTTACCGCGTTGAGATCGATTGCGTGCTTACTAAAATGACGTTGATAAAATGGAGAATGCGTTTGAAGATAACTTAGCAGTGCCGTCAATTTTTCATACTGCATTGCGGCAATATCGTGAGCAGAAGCAAATTCAATATCCGGCGTTAAGTTCATCGTTCAATAATTACAAAGGCCATTGCAAATGCCGCCACGTGTGTAAGTGAAACATGTATTTTATTCCATCCATTCTCTTCGGCAAGTTGCTTAAACTTCCCTCCCAGTACAATCGATGGCTTTCCTAAAGAATCTGATGCTACCTCGATCAAATGAAGTTCGTGGCCCGCCGTCAACCCCAATCCACTTGCTTTCAGAAACGCTTCCTTCGCAGCAAACCGCGCAGCATAATGTTCTGCTTTCTTCAAAGCTTTTTCACAATAGTTGATTTCCGCCGTAGAAAAAACAACTTCCCGAAATCCGGTATCACGAGCGATTTTATCTGCAATGCGTTTCACTTCAACCATATCGATACCGTTTCCAACAATCATCGATTCATCTCTTTTGCTTTGATCAGATTTTTCTCGATGTGATCACGTTCTCCCTGTGTAGCGATCTCTTTCGTCAGCGCAAGCTCATACATCCTCACGGCGTTTGAATAATCTTCCCGCTGAAAATAAACATCACCGCTAAACATGTAAGCGTGATAGGCCTGCGGGTTACTTTGAACAATTGCTTGTGGATCTAAGTCGCTGCGTTCATTAAAAGGAAATCGGTAACGTTCCACCTTCATGAACTTTTCAAACGCATCGCTCTGAAGAAAAGAATCTTCCGCAAATGTCTTATCCTTTTCATAGATCTCAGCATTGCTCGTTTTCTGTGTAGCAAATACTTTATTCAAATCGTAGCAAACGAATTTACCCAGCTGATACCGATTTGCTGAAATCCAAACCAAACCTTTTTCAGGTTGAAAAATAATACTGTGATGGGCAATCAATTGATTGATTGCTTTTTCGTTCCCCAGTCCTATTTCAGCATCAGCCTTTCCCCTCTGATCACGGAGTAGTTGTACTGTTTTCGCAACAGTATTTTTTTCATTCTTACGAATCAACTCTTCCACACGTTCGTACCTGTATTTGGATGCACTCGCATTAATGTGTTCCTGATTGACAACAGTATTGCCAAGCGTAGCGCTCTGAAAATGATTGGTGCAAACGATACGTTCCTGGTTCGATTCATACAAGGAAGTCTGTTCGGTATCTTTCTCAATGACAGCAGCGCGATGATCCTTAGCCGACCCGATCAAGAAGCTCTCAGCGACGAACATCTTTCGTTTCTGAGCAATCGCATAGGCTTCTTCAATGGTTGTTGCGTACTGCAAAATTTCGCGCGCAACAAGCGACACAGGTGTAGCGGCGCCGGATGGAATATCAGATTTCGCAGCGTTAATGGTAACAGTCAAACCGGCAACGTTCATACCCGACAACACACCGGTCATGCCACCAAAGGTCACCATCATAAAAGGATATCCGTTGCTAGGCTTGTAGAAAGCAATGATCTTGTTCTTCGCGAATTCTTCACCCACGAAGAAATCAAAATTACGACCGATGATGAGAGAGCCATCTTCGGAGTCATTTCCCCAAGTACCAAAAGAGGTACATCCTACCAGCGCCATATTTTGTAATGCATGTCCGATGTCATGCGCGCCATGATAATTCAAAATGCGTTGATATGCCGGTGCGATATAGTCGTAATCGTGGGAAGACACTTGAGAAATTCCATAGATCTCCGTTTTGAATTCTTCATCTACATATTCATCGAGGTCCCTGTTGAACCACCCGACAAAATACCGAAGACACTCGCGATAAATTGGTGAAGGCACCAGTTTCTCAATTTGATCATTGAACACTTTCTCTTGATACTGGACCAGAGACTGCGTCAATTGACCTGCCGCAACGCCTCGGCTAAGCGCATCACCCTCCACGTAGAGTTCGTAAAATCCGGTTTCGCTTTTTCTAAACCAGCTATCTCCATACGTCATTAACCCATCGGAAGTAGCCACGGGTTTATCAACCTTCATCGACTCAAGTTGTTGTACTGCAGCCGCCGGCGGATCCGTCGATGACACGACGCGAACATAGATCATCATGATGAGCACAAGCGCCACCATAACACCCAATAACGTTGATATTATTTTTACAATGCGTTTAAGCATTTCGGATCTTGTTAAGAATGTAATCAATCCCAAGCATCTCCGAGCAAGTCAACACAGCACTCACCGAAACACCAAGAACACCATGCAAATTTAGATTCTGTCCGGTCATGAAGAGATTAGGAACCTTTGTGCGTGGCGAAATAAAGGTGCGCATGGGTTCGCGATAATCTTTTACGATTCCATACAAAGAGCCGTCGTCCGTACCAATGTAATCACGCACCGACAATGGCGTAGCCGTATAGTATGATTGAATGCAATCCTTAAAACCAGGAAATCTTTCTTCTACTAAATCGAATAGTTTCTCAGACTTCTCTTTCTTAAAGGCTTCGTAATCTGCGCCCCGATCGCCTTCAAAAGACACTGTATTAAAAGTATGTTGCCATTTTTCAACTTCGTCAAAACGCATATATGTCATCAAGGTAATGCCTTCTGCATATTCAACATCTTCTGAAGCCGAATAGTACAGCGCATACCCTGTTGGCCATGTCTCGTCTGTATATTTCAATACAGACCAAGCATCATTTGCGCGGAAATAGTAGTAATTGTGATTTACATATTTCATCGACTTGGGCTTCAACACCACGTTTACATAGAAAACGGAGATCGAATTCTCGAGGCTCTTAAGACGCGTTCGAAAAGCTTTTTTAATCTTGTCGCTATCTGTCATCTCCATTGTCTTCACGGGATGGACATTTGAAATAAAGCGATGTCCGTAGTAACGCTCACCAGTTTTTGCTTCGGCGTACGCAATCTTGCCGTCTTCTTCATGAAGCTTCACGATTTGTTTGCGTGTGATAATCTTTCCACCTGCCGCTACAATCTGACGCGAAAGTAATCGCGCAATTTGTGAACCGCCGTCAATGAAACGCCACGAGCTTTCAATGTAACTATTTAACACAAGCGCATGTACATACAACGGTGTTTTATCAGGCTCCCCTGCGTACAGCAAACTCGTTCCTGCTAGCACACTCTGAAGTTTTTTATTGTCTGTGATCGACTCAAGAAAAGCTTGCGTATCGATTTCCAACGCACCGACCTTATCGAAGTAATCTCCATGACGCAGGTTATACAAAGGAAACTTAGTACAAACTTCTTTTATACCGTCACAATATTTTCTAAGCGCTTCTTCCTCACCTGGAAATTGTTCTGCCAAAACTTGAATGAACCGCTCATACCCCTGAGCATATTTATAAACTACCGGATCACCATCGAATAAGATCGCATCAAATACATCATCGTCAAGCTTCCGAAGTTTAAGCTTGTCCATAATACCCATGTACTTGAAGAGAAGGTACAAATTCTGTCCTTGATCTAACCCACCAACATAATGCACGCCTGAATCGAACACCACACCATCGCGAACAAAGGTTTGCAGATTACCACCGATCTGCTTATTCTTCTCGATAACACAAACCTTATATCCTTCCTTCGCGAGAATGGTTCCACACGCAAGTCCTCCAAGTCCACTACCAATAATTACTACATCATACGGTTCCATGTCCAGCGTCTTTTGAAATGACAAAAATAATATTTGAAGTTAACTTAGTTTGATCAAATACCTCAAGCTTCCATCCCCGCGCCGAAGCAAATGCGGTGACTTCCTTTCCGGAAATGAACGTTAACGCTTGTGTTGATTTGTTGAACCCCAACAAACTTACTGAGAACAACTCTGAAAGCTTCGTTCCTTGATGACGTTCCTGCAAATCGGCATTCCCATCTCTCACCACAATCTTACCTCCTGGGTTTAACGCAGCAACACAGCGTTCTAGGAAATCAAATTGCGCCTCGCGATGCAAATAGTGCAAAACGTCATTGACGAATATCACATCATAATTCGACAACGGATATTCCGTAACATCCGCGCAGAAGAAGTTTAACGTAGCGCCCTTTGCAAAACCGTTCTGCGCCACAGAAATCTTGTCGTCATCGTAGTCGACACCCGTGATTATTCGCTCCTCCGATCGGAATTGCAACATGTAGGACAAAAATCCGTAGCCACAACCAAGATCGAGCACCGTCCCTTTCTTTGGAACAAGCTCGTCGAAGAATGCATAGTTATCTTCAAGCTTCACTTTTATCCGCGCATACCATTCCAACACTGGACCTTTGTAGAGGTAGTTGCTGATCAGTTTTCGATAGAACCATCGCGGCGTTTCTTTCGATGCCTTGAATTCTTGATAGGATGATTTGAAATGCTTACTAATCGATTTGGTTCGTTCAGAATACGTCACTCCATAATGCATATCGGAGGTTGCAACTAACGGCAAAAATTTTAATGTGATATCTGTCGGGAACACGTAGATGGTTGACTTTGGTATCGATGTATTCGCGCCGTGAATCAGCAATGGCCTTATCGGCAAATCCAATTTTTCAGCCAAGAAGAACGCACCTTTGTGAAACCGATTGAGCTTTCCGTTCTCCGAACGGGTACCTTCTGGAAATACGACGATAGAAAATCCTTCACCCACTTTTTTACGCAAGTGATCAATGCTCTCTTCCGCACCTTCTGTTACTTCATAATATCCAGCCATCCGAACCACACCGCCAAATATGGGAGAATTGTAAACCCATTTATTGGTTAGTAAAATCAACTTTGGATGTAACATCGTCGTGATCAGAATATCCAAGAAGGAACTATGATTCGCAATGATGATCGATGGTTGCTCAAACATTTTGTCGTTTCGTTCCGTAACGGTTACCTTATTCAACGATACAGTGAGAATTAACCAATTGCAGAAGCTAATCAAGCGATGATACATCAATTGCTTCTTCGGCCCTCCGAACGGAATGACTTTCAAGATTACGCCTATGATCGTGAGTGCAAATGATCCCATCACAAAAATTCCGTAGGTAATGATCGTAAACACAACACCAACAAAAGTCATTGGCGGAAGTCCACGTTTTGTTCTTTTCGTAATGAGCCAATGAAATATAAACGGCTCTAACGTCTGCGACATCAAGAACACACATACGATCCCAATGATGGCAATTACCGCGATTGACCATAAGGCAGGATGTTTTGCAAAGATGAGCACGCCCAAACCACATATCGTCGTAACCGCTGACAGAAAAATAGATGTCCGTACGGAAGACATGGTCTTCTTCCCGGTCTTGTATTCTTGTTGCAGTCCGTCCATGACGAAAATGCTGTAGTCATCACCGAGACCAAAAATAAAAGTCGATATCATCACGTTGATGATGTTGAATTCAATACCGACCAATGCCATGATGCCCAATATCCAAATCCAAGTAACCAACATCGGCAAAAATGTGATCAACGTAATTTCGATTCTACCTGTTGAAATTAGCAATACGACAAATACTAATATCGAAGTAAAAAAAACAATAAAGTTAAAATCATCATGAACGAATTCAACAAACAAATTAGTAAGCATTTGTCGATCTGCACCATGCGCAGGTGTGTGCTGCATCACGTCTATCAATTCCTTATTTCGTGCTTGCGGAACATTCACCAATGAAACAACTAAAGCCCGACCGGGATTATCAATGATATTATCTTGAAAGAAAGTTTGCTGCAACAAAGCAAAGGCGGGTTTATCGAGCTCACTGTACTGCTTATTGACGATCGTATCAATCTTGCTTAAAATAGCATCGTTGAATTTAAGTTTCCTTCCCTCATCAGCAGTGTTTGCGAGAAGCATTGATTTTTTCTCGGCGCTCCAATACTTGTTCCATTGTTGAATGCGTTGTGCTTGCAGCGAATCCGACAGCAAAAAAGACGATACTGCATGATATCGTTTTATTAAACCGGCCGCTTTCAAGCTATCAAGTGTCGGCACGGCTTGTTCGTGTCGCCGTAAAGCTTCTTGCAAGTTTTTGCCTTCAGCCGAAACATACACCGTGTTCATCGATGCAGGGTTAATCGTTTCAAGTCTGGCCTGCGCATCTTTGGTGTCTTGCTGCATAAAATTCAGCGCCGACATATCCTTCAAAAACTTTACATCCGAAGCGAAATACAACAGCACGGGCGTAACAATCGCGATGATCACAATCCATACTTTATGCGGTGATCCGATGCGCGAGAAAGCGCGTTCAATAATATTCTCGCGATAGGCCGCAACGGAAATGAGGTGCGGTAGAAAGATCAGCGAACATAACGCTGCGCCAATCAAGCTAAAGCCAGCAAACAAACCAACATCGCGAAGGATTGTTGCATTGGTGAACTGAAGACTAAAAAATGCCAGAACCGTCGTTGTACTTCCTAGCAACATCGGTCGCACAAGGTCCTTGATTACTTGTTCCTTGTCGGGATGATGTCGAAGGTGAACCAAAAAATGCAGCGCATAATTAATTGCTATGCCTAATATGATCGATCCTGCAGCAAGCGCTAGCGTGGAAACAATACCTTTCATGAGATAGATACACGCCAATGAAAACAGCGCACCAAATATTACGGGTACCATAATCAAAAGCATCACGCGCTTACGACGGAAGAACCACAAAATAAATCCCGCGATCAGCACGATCAAAATAGAGAGCGTAAGTTGCGTATCGAAACGAATTTGCTCGGCGTTATCTACGGCTACAACGGTAGCGCCAAACGCCGACGCCAGTGTAGCGCTACTATTTGTATTGCTCCGCTTTAAACAAACACGCAGGTCATCCACGAGATGAGCATTCTTACCCGTATCGTTCGCCTTTGCCTGTGGCTGGATGAAAAAAATTAGATGACGATGATCGCGTGTAACAATGTAGCTGTCATACAACTCAAAATTTTCGTCGTATTGAAGTTGACTGAGCTTCTTCAAGACTAAAAAAGAAAAACCCATCGGATCCTCGACAAGCATCCTTTTAAGCGCAACCCCCGAGGGAGAGATCAATTGCTTATACGTGCTGCGCAATGCCTGTCGACTACCTGCAGGCGAGGTCATAGAATCGAGTATTGCGTAGTCATCTTTCGTCAGGAAGACAGGTAGATTGTTCTGAATGACATCGAATATCGCCAAGATTTTTTGATCATCAACTTGCGCCGTGATTGTTGGATGATAAATTGCCAATGTCGTGTCTAAATCCGCGACAAGGCGTTGCGTCGCCGAGACAAGACTGTCAGCATTTGCTCTCTGACTACTATCTGCGATGGAGACCATTACAACAACGCGTTCTGCCATTGAAGAATGCTGAAAAATGTAGTTCAGTTTCTCAACGCGTTTGTCGTCGGGAAAAAAGTGTGTGATGTCTTCTTCAAATTCTATTCGCGATGCCAACACCCCAAACAGTGCAAACACCGAAATAAATATCGCCCAGAAAATTCGGTGACGATGCTTGAAGAAACGATATAGCCTTACGAATAGCGCTTCCATTACCGTTTTTGAAAAATTTTGAGGAGGCCATACGTGACTATACCAAACAGCACGCCTGCAGCGACGGCGAGTGTTACTGCACCAATCACATATTGAAAAAAGCTATCGCGAAATAATTCCAATGAAAGTTCGTGATTGAAGGAAATTTCCACAGCATCCTCACCCATCCACAGCGCGCCTGTGAGATGACTCAAAAACAAAATCAATGGAATCATCGGCGGAATACTGATGTTGGCTGCAAGGATGACCAGCGCTTTATTGAAGCGCAATGCTATCGCCGTTGGTATTGCTACCAACAATTGGAAACCCCAAATCGGAACGATGCCCATAAAGATTCCAAACGCCACCGAAATGGCCTTGCGCTCGGCAGATTCGGACGGATCAAAAAGTATAAGCTTGACCGTCGACCAAAAACTTTTGCCTCTGAAGCTACGCACAAAATCGCGCGGCTTAATATACAATAGTGCTATGGTCACGAGCACCGTATTCAAAACACTGATGCGTGAAAAATCCTTAAATGGACGAAAATGTGTTATCCGCTTCTCCTTTTCAGGGTAAAACACTTTCACTGGCACTTCCGTCACTGCAATACCCTTCCATGCAGCACGCACGATGACTTCAATTTCAAATTCGTACTTGCGCGTTAAGAATGTAATATCATTCAATAGCACCACAGGATACAGCCGATACCCGCTTTGCGTATCGCTCATAACAATACCTGTTTCAAACTTGAACCAAAAGTTTGAAAACTTATTTCCGAAACTACTTTTACCGGGAACGCTTGCCTGATCCATATTGCGCGCGCCGATGATGATTGCTTCAGGATGCGTTTTTAACTTGTTAACAAACTGTGGTAGGTCATCGGCATAATGTTGACCATCGGAATCTATGCTAATGGCGTAGTGATAACCTTCATCGAATGCAGCTTTTAATCCCTTACGAAGCGCAAATCCTTTCCCAACATTCTTGTCGTAGCCTACGACTTTTACTTGCTTATACCGCGCAAGAATTTGTGATGTACCATCTGTCGATCCATCATTCACGACAATTACTTGATGGGTATAATGAAGAACTTCCTGCAAAACACGTTCGAGTGTCTGCGCGTTATTGTAGGTTGGAATCAACACGCAAATCTTTTTCTGCAGAAATAGTTCTTTGTAATTCATGCTATAGTTTTACAAAGGAGCCTTTGAATTTAAAATAAGAGACTGTCGCCTGAGAGAATGTCGCTTGCACTTCTACCCCATCATCCGTTACAACGGTATGGATACTGGCAACTACCGCAGGTGTATCAATGGGATTAATAACATTCAGGAATTTGATATTATCACCCGTACGTAATTGTAGTTGCATATTCAAGCTATCTTCTAGCAATTCACGAACGATCTGAATCATACATACGCCGGGGACTACAGGGTTACCGGGAAAATGGCCAGCAAAAACAGGATGGTCTTTTTGAAAAGTAACTGTCGCCGTGATCTCACCATCTTTCATCACCGGCACTGCGTCGTAAAATTTATTCCGTAACATGCCGTGTTATTTTTTTTAGATTAATAACCATGTTGAACGTATGATGTTGGATGGCGATTGTTTCCGGCTCACGTGGACTGGCGCCAGAACTAACGATCGAGAACAATGGTTTCTTTGATCCAACCTCCACGCGCTTCAATACTGAGCACGCATCGTCCGTTACGAAAAAAGCTCTTTCTTCTCCAATTGTGGTTACGCCATAAAAGCTTTCATCTCCCAACACCGAAGCATCAATCGTCTGTTGCTGAAACGGTATCGCTAATAAAGTTTCGAAATCTTTTCTCAGCGTATTGATGACCACTTTTCTTCGCAGCTGTGGAATTGCCTGCTTCACTTGGAATGTTCCTGCTTTAAATTCAAAATCAAAAAACGTAACGCCAGTCTCGCTCGTAAATACCACACGCTGCGATTCGTCGGGCATTTGCTTGATCAAGAGCAGGCCACTTAAATGTTTGCCAACCACATCAACGCCAGCGCTGTACCACGATGTGGCAATTCCTTGCGGTCTAAATTTATCAACACATGTTTGATCTACAGGAACGGACTTTAAGGCTTTATAAGGCGCGGCACACGACAAGGCCAGGATACTCGTACTAAAAAGTAAAAATTTCATCCTGAAGCTGTGTGTTTAAAGATTTGTTCGTGAATGTAATAACAGTCTTATCGCCTGATGGTTCATTCAAAGACATCGAACGTACCGAGTAATCCTTTTTTTCGATCACCAGTACAATATTGCGGAAGAAATCTTTTAAGCTCTTGTTAACAGGACTGAGTTCAAGCAAGTATCCCTTTTCGTTTTCGAAAACACGGCTTGTAAAATCTTTGCTATCCAAAATTGTTCCTTGAATGCAATCAAGCATGATCTTGTTGATCTGTTGAAAAAGCTTGTTCGAGCGCACGTTAATACGATTCTCTTTGTGGTCATCCTTCACCAGAACTTTATCGCCATTAATAATCATTCTATAAGTAAACGGCGTGGTATAATCAAGGCGGACTTTATTGGTGCGTTTGAACCAAAACTTCCCTTGTGAGGTAATATTTTCCGTGAGTGCAAAAAGTGTCTTTTCTTGGATGAACTCACTTTTTACTGACTGAATTTTCGCAGATGCCTCTTTAAATTGAGCTTTAAATTGCACGATGTTCGAAAGCGGCGAAAACCCCGGATAGTCTTCGAATGCTTGTGCGTCTGTGGAGTAGAACGACCAACAGAACAACCACAGCAAGGCAACGGAAATTTTGGAGGCTTTCAGGCGTTTCATCCGGTAAATTTACCGATAAGCTTTTTCATTTAATAATGCGTCGAGGGAGATAATACGCAGGCCTTTTTGATGTGCCATCGTAATAAACTCGCCTAGGATTTGCTGGGTGGATTCGCAGTAATCATGAAACAACACGACATCACCGCCCTTCAAATCCTTGGTGACGCGTTTCAATAATCTTGCCGGATCTTTCGTGATTGTATCAAACGATCGAACGTTCCACCCAACTACGGTGTGGCCAAGTTCTTCGACTGCTTTTCCGATCATGGGATTGGTGACCCCATAAGGGGGACGAAAATAGCGCGGCCGCTTACCGATTACCGACTCGATCTTTCGATCCGTATTGGTCAACTCATTGATCACACTTTGTGCGGACATCAAGTCAAAGGTCTTACCATGATAAAAACTATGATTACCGATTAGATGTCCCGCATTATTGATTTGAAGTAGTAGCGCTTCATTCCCTTCTATTCGTGACCCAATACAAAAGAATGTAGCCGGCACCTGGTGTTCACCCAGAATCTTTAAAATACCTGCAGTACGGTCTACCGGACCATCATCGAAGGTTATCGCGATAGCATTTGAGTCTACATCACCCTTCCATCGTACGCGTGTAAAAAATTGCATGGATAAAATAAACGCTCCGAAAGAACATAACGCTATATAAAACGCTACAAGCACTGCGTACCATATCCAAGGAATGTCTGTGATCATTTCCGCGATCATCATCATACCAAGGACCACTAAAAACAGAAGGTCAACTACTTTATGTCGTGGCATTCTGTTAGAAATATGAGTGAGTGATGTTGATAAAAGTAAGGGTTATAAATCAATACATTTCTAATTGGTCGCGACACCGCCTTGTGAATAACCGGCTCCGGAATATGTTGACTCAACAAAATCTCTGTGGCCAGCGCTAGGGCAAAGGATGAAGACACACTGTGCTCGCCGCAAAGATGTTTGTACACACCTAAAGATGCTCCTGGAAAATATGTCTTTGCCATGAGATCGATTTGTTTATCTGCTTTTTCATCGCCGCTTTTTCCAAGCAGTACCAGGTCTATATCTTCGAAGGGAATATTGATCCGATCTCTGACAAAAGACTCTATCCACGCGAGTAATGTTTCTTGAACAGGTTGAAACAGTGTATCAACGGCATGGATACACGCTTTCGTTTGCGTGTCGTCTTTTCCAGATAAAACAAAGTACGCTGCGCCCTCACCGGCAACGGTTCCTGCTTCCGCAGCATCGAATAATGTGAGGGTGCTTTTTACTTCACGACGATACTTATCAAATCGCGTATGAATTGCATGACTAATTTGCGTCAACTCATCCACACCGCCAACAAGAATGGATTGCGCGGAATTCTCTTGCAGCGACATCAATGCATCCAATAGTGCGTGCTCGAAAGAAAACGCACCATGAACATAAGTTTGATTGTACCCGTGACATTGTAATAGCAAGGCTATCTGCGACCCAATCGTATTGTGTGTCGACTGAATGAACGGTGTTGGATTTAACGCTTGCTCATTGAAGTCGGTAATCTTCGTTAGAAACGACGTTGTATCTTGAACGCATCCATAACCCGTTCCTGTAATGATTGCATCTGGCTTTTCTAACTCAGCATCTTTAAGGGCCATGAGTGCCGACGTTACGCCCATCTTGATCACGCGGCTCATGCGTCGAAGTTGCTGTGGATTGATCCATTGCGAATAGTCCGGCTCCACGGCCATCAAATCATTACGATGATATTCAAGTGGTGGATCTAGGAAATTATTATATCCCCAAGTTTGTTGTGGCGAAATATTTCCGATGCCTTTAATGTATGCTTTCATCTGCCTTGGGAAAATATAATCGACGAACAATTTCCGCCAAAGCCAAACGAGTTGCTCATGGCATGTCGCACCGCGATGGACTCAAATTTCTTTTGTGGTATAATCCCTACTTCAGGTATGGCTTGTTCAAACCTGAGGTTGGGAAATACACATTGGTGTTGCAATGCCAGAACAGAAAACACGGTTTCAATACCACCACACGCGCCGAGGGTGTGGCCCGTCATGCTCTTGGTTGAACTGAGTGCTGGATATGCATCACCGAACAATCGCTTGATGGCAGTTCCTTCTGACAAGTCATTGTTCTGCGTACCTGTGCCATGCAAATTGATGTAATCTATTTCTGATGGCAAAAGATCCGCCATGGTCAGTGCTTGTTGCATTGCAGCGAATGATCCTCGACCGTCGGGTGATGATGCTGTTTGATGAAAGGCATCATTCGTATTGGCAAAACCTGATACGATCGCCAGACTTTCTAAATATTCTTCTTCTAAAACTTTATCGGAAACCAAAACAACAAATCCGGCACCTTCACCGAGATTTAAGCCCGTGCGTGACGCATCAAAAGGTCTGCAAAGGTTGTCGTCGAGAATCATTAAGCTTTTAAAGCCGTTCAACGTAAACACCGTGAGTGCATCTGTACCTCCTGCCACGACCACATCGAGTATGCCATGCTGGATCAGTCGCGCGCCCAACATAATTGAATTCACGGACGAAGAGCACGCCGTATTGATCGTCGACGTGAAGCCTGTAATGCCAAGCGCAGCTGTAATCAAATCGGTGGTCGCCCCACAGCCGTGGTAGATCACATCGCGTAATTTTCCTTGCGTTGGATCAACTAAAAAAGGTGGAAAAAATATTTCAGACTTGTCCATACCGCCAACGGTAGTAGCCGAGATAAAACCTGTCCTCCACCGGTGGATATCAAACTCCGCATGGGCAATTGCTTCTTTCGCTGCATGTATACCAAGCAACGCCGTACGGTTGAGCGTTTTGTCTACGCCAACGTTTTCTGCAAGTTGTTCATTGGACAATTTAACTTCCCCTACAGGCAGTACCCCCTTATGAATCGAGTTTAGGGAAGTGAGTGGCGCTATTCCCGATACGTGTTGCTTCAATGCTGCAAAGCATTCCATCGTTGTATTTCCGATTGCCGAAATTACACCTGTGCCTGCAACATGTACCGGTGCACCCAACGCTATGATGATTTATGATCTTGAATATACTGAGCCATCGTTCGAACGGACTTAAAAATTGTCGGGCCATCTTGGGCATTCGCAATCTTTGTATTGTGCTTCTGTTGCAACAACACAATAAGCTCCAGTGCGTCGATCGAATCCAATCCCAACCCCTCCACAAACAGAGGTTGATCGTCACCAATATCTTCAGGTTTCAGGTGCTTCAAATTCAGCGCTTCAATGATCTGAACCTTCAGATCGGCCATCAACTTTTCCATAATTCTATTGATATAATCTCGCGAGCGTCTCTGCCGAGTGAATCTCTGAGAGCCCACGTTTTTGTTTTTCTACCAAATATAAGAAAACATCGTACCGATCGCTCAATACATTCAGCCATCCCGCCACGCACGCTTTCACCTGATCTTGCATCATGATCAAATCTACATAACGCGACATCCACTGCGGATCGAACGACGGCGAAACAAAAAAAGCATTTTCACCTTTCAAGCCATGACGAATGCAAATCTCGCCCATCGATACGTTCGCCAGCGTATACACAAACAGCGACGGGCTCGGCGCGGTAGCAATGGTTGCCTGGTATCGTAGATCCGTATCCAAACTAGCCTCAGCATTGGACAACACCACCGCTACTTCGTCAGGAAGATAGTTCGACACAGGCGTTTCACGTAGTAAAATCTCAGAAGCCAGCACCCCGAGCCTAGACAGCGGATCCATCTTGTAAAACTTGGGATAGGCCAAAGCGAGTTGATCATAGGCTTTTTCAAGAAAGTCGTGAAAGTCAGCCGCCGCAAAAACGGTAGTCTCTTTCGGTGTTATCAACCTACCTTGATGAATTCTACTATAACCTGAAATGAAGTTCATTGTTTACGACTGCGGTGCAAATTTTTCGCGTACGTCAATATATTTTACGAGGCGCTTTAGGGCCACCGTGGGTTCTTTTACGAAAGGATTTTCCAGATCCCACACGTAGCCAGCCAACACGGAACAGATCTGACGTTTAATCAATGGATCGGGATTCTTGGTATAGAAAATCTTCTCGAGTGTACCATCGTACCATGCTGTTACAAATGCGCGAAAGGTATCGACGCCGCTTTGCAAAACGTGCGTGTAATCCTTCTCCCATTCAACTTCCTTTCCATCGAGTTTACGAATAACAAGTTTACTCGCCAGGTGACTTGATACCGTGGCAAACATGACGCCTGATGAAAAGATCGGATCTAAAAATTCAGTAACATTTCCGGTGAGAACATAGCCTTTGCCATGGAATTTCTCCGATATGGACGACCACGATTCGAGTTTACGTGGCTCGAAAATACGTGTGGCGCTTCCAAATCGTTTTCGTAGATAAGGATGATCCTCGATCAACGTATTGTATTGTTCTTCTATTGAACCTTTGTATTGTTCGAAGAAGTCATGACTGCCCACGAATCCAACGGACGTATTTCCATTGGAGAATGGAATTACCCACACCCAAGTTCCAGGGGCATAAGAAACGATGATGATTCTGTTGGGCTCATCGAAATTATCGCGATTGGGATCTGCAAGGTGTGCGAATAATGCTTTGCGCGGATCGAGCGATGAGGGTTTATCAAGCTTGAACAACCGTGGTATAACACGACCATAACCACTCGCATCGACAATGAACTTTGCAGCAATCTCTTCTGTAATGCCTTCCTTAGTTTGCACAGTAGTGATGGAGCTTTCGTCATCCATGATCTTAATATCTGTTACTGTGGTTTCAAAAGAAACCGGTACACCTTTCGCGGCTACTTCTGTTGCCAACGCTAAATCGAATGATGCACGCGGAACCTGCCATGTCCAATTCCAGCCCTTCGTGAATTGATCTGCGAAATTATAGTCCGCGACTTCATTTTCGCCGCGCATAAACTTTGCTCCAAATTTTTCCTGGAACTTCTCGCGCTTAACGGCTTCGAGAAGTTCGGCATCCGAGAGCACTTCCATGCAACGTGGAAGCAGACTTTCTCCAATGACGAACCGCGGAAACTTTTCCCGTTCAACCACCATCACGTTATAACCGGCTTTATGAATCATCGCCGCAGCGATACTTCCTGCCGGGCCTGCTCCGATTACCAATACATCTGTTTCGTGTTTCTTCATCGAATATATCTTCTTAAATTTTTTCTAGTATGATTGCCGCATTACATCCACCGAATCCGGAGGCAGTTTTTAACACCCTGTTCAATGTACGGCGCTCCAATTTCTTAACCACATTCACCGGAACAGAAACACCTGACGATTCAAATCCCATTGACGGAATGAGTTCGTTTTGTTCCAGTGCATGCATCGCGATGATGCTCTCCACCACGCCTGCCGCTCCGAGTGTGTGTCCAAAATATCCTTTCAAACTATGCAACGGCGCATGTTGAATATTTGAGTGACTAAAAGCTTTCGCTTCCATTTCATCATTGAATATCGTTGCCGTTCCGTGCGCAGAAATAAAATCAATTTCCGTCGTCGAGACCTTGCTTGAATTCAACGCGTGATCAATCGCGACCGAAAGTTCTTTACCCGTTCTGGATGGCCCAGAAATGTGGTTTGCATCGTTGCTCAAACCTCCCCCCGCCAAGCGAAGATTTCTTTTTCCTTTTGTAGTCGATAAAACAACGGCAGCTGCAGCCTCACCCAACGAAATGCCTGTACGCGCATGGTCAAAAGGACGACATGCATCAGGACTCAGTGCGTGTAAGCTCTGGAATCCGGAGACAATGAATTTGCTCAGCACCTCTGCTGCCACTACCACCGCGTGATCGAATTGTTGTGCAGCCAACATGCGTTGCGCGACAAGCAAGGCAAGTGATCCCGAAATACAAGCATTCGAGACAACTTGTGTATGTGTAAAACCGAAATGGGTTGCAATAAATTTGGCAGATTCATTAAGTCCTATACGTGCATGCTTTGGATTCGAGTCGATCAATTCGATGTTACCCTTCGTTGTCGACAGAATAAAAATCGTTTTGTCGCGCGGGAGTACAAGTCCATCGATAGCATTTGCAACGGCGTCAACGGCAATACTTTCAAAACGTGTAAAGGGGAGATTTGCTTCCGTGGTTATCAGCGATGCGTGAATAGGTGTTTTACTAAGCGTGGATGTCTCATGGAATTTTATTCCCGATTGCCCTTTCCGTACAGCATCATAGTTCTCAACACTTGAGTTTCCCAAGGGTGAAATAATGCTATCCGAAATGATCCAAACATCGCTCATGGCTACACACCCCGCTGGTTGCGCCATCCCTCAAAAAAAGGAGGCATGGTGAGATGAAGATCAAATGTTTTTACATCAACAAAAACTTGTGTGGTCGTACCCGTCGCTATTAATTCCTGCTGTTGTTTGCTGAAAATCTTGTAGTGAAAAATCAACTTCGCCGCGGGCGTAGATTCGTAAATCGTTTCTACAATCATGCTATCACCATAGCGAAGCGGACGCTTGTAATCGCAATGCGCGGAAACAACGGGAACGGCTAGTCCGTGATGATAAAAATCCAAATACGCGAGTCCGTATTCTTTTCCAAACGCCTCGCGGCCGTCTTCAAAGTAACGTAAATAATGGCCATGCCACACCACTCCAAGCGGGTCTGCTTCATTAAAGCGTACAGGAATATCTGTGCGGTATGACAATATCTTATTCGCCACCTTTCTTATATTTTTTACGCCAGAAATTATACGTGCCACGCTTCATATCCTTGATCGTTCCGTAAATGGTCGAAGCCCAAAAATTTCTCATTCCAAAACCCTTTGCTACACAGCTGAAGTGGTCTGCGAAAAGTATGCTTTTAGATTTCATATCCACAAACGTTACCCACATCGTTCCTTTGCCAATGTGTTTATTGAATTGGTCGATGTTGAACATCACGCCAATACCTTCGAGCCCTTTAAAGTCGTACGACTTCACAATCGCATCGAGTTCGGCACGCTTTAACACGGGCGGAACCTCTACCGACTGGATACGCAAGTCCATTGCCGTAAGTGATTTATTTTTCTGGACGCTGATGTCAATGGCGTTGATCACAGAGTCTCTATCCAGTGCGCCGGTGATGTCGAATTTATGTTTTTCAGAAAGCATTAATGCATTGATATTAAACATGAAGCCCTGAATATCTTTTTCTGTAGCCAGGTGTGCTGCATCTTCCAAAATTTTTGCTTTAGAAAAGTCGATCCCTAGCCACGTAATCATATTCTCATTCTTGAATACATCTTGAGGCGTAAAATTCTGAGCCACGAGCACTTTCGTGATAAGCATCAAGACTAATGTGAAACTGTATCTCATATCGTTTTTATTGGGATTTCGTAAATATCCGCATTTCGCAGGAACAGAGTGTGCGATCTGCCAGCGTAACAATTCCTTCAACAATTGTAATGTCTAGTACTTTGTTCGTTATGGTGACCGTTGTTGTAATGGTCGCGCCGACAACGGGGCGATCATAGATTTGTAAGTTTCGGATCGCGGCAATAAATCCTATCGGGACGGGCATATTTTGGCTGATGTAATAATAGCCTGCATGAGCCGCAGCAGTTTGCGCGATATTTTCGATAATGCCGGGCTCCGATAATGATCCATTTTCGGTGAAGATATTGTCGCTCGTAATGCTAAGTGCTGTAACGGCATGGCTATCGGTCACCTCCAGAAGGTTATGAACCATCTGAATGGGTGGACGTTGGGGCAGGTATTGAAGTATGGTATGCTGGTTTGCCAACATAGCGCGATAAATTTTATTCTTTTTGCCAGAAGTTGTAGTAGTTAAACCACTGTTCTGGATACATCTTTATTTTTGTTTCGAGGTCGCTCACAAATGTTGTGAGCAGTCGCTCGGAGAACATTGCTTTGGACTCGTCGTCGAGACGTTGCATCGGTTTGCCTCCGAAGAAATGGTAATGCGAGGCCGTTTCTTTGAAAGCAAAGGTGATGGCGACGGGTACCGAAAATCCCGCAGCAATCTGAAAAGGTCCTAATGGAAATGAAGCGTCTTCGCCCAAGAAGCGACAACGTTTCGTTTTGTTTCCCGGTAGGAAACGGTCTGCATGAATACAGATTACTTCATTGCGTTGTAGTGCTTCGGCAATCGCGTAGACGTGCGACATATCTTCTTTGATAACGATGATGTGGAACTTCTTTCCACCCGTAACTTCATCGATGTATTCCTTTATTTGTTGATGTTCGCCGTCGAACATGACTACATTCACGCGCGTATTCAATCGCTGCAAAAAGTTGCCTGCAACTTCCCAATTGCCGACATGGGCACTTAAGAGAATACCACCTTTACCGATGCTCCCGAATTCTTGTAAGTTTTCTTCACCATCAAAATGAAAAGTGAATGGTTTCGACATCCCTGCACTTACAACAATTTTATCCAACAGCGTTTGACCAAATCGGTAGTAGTTCCGATACACATTCACCACAGACTTAAGCCATGAAAATTTCAGGCGATGCCGAAAGTACTGATAAATATTTGTTGACGATTTCCGGGAGAACAGGAAGTAGTAAAGTGCGACAAACCGAAGTAGCAAGTAAGCAGGCTTTAGGCCCACTGTATTGCAGACAACAATAAAGATTTTGTATCCTAACTTATTTCCGCGCGATTTACCTTGCCATTCAGGCATGCCTAAGACGTTACTTTCTCAGAAACTTTGCTGATCACGTAGTCGTAAAAATTCTGAAACGTCGCGATGGTCAAGAAGTCTTCAGGTTTCACTTTAAAACCGAAGTTTGTTTCAATTACCACAACCAGATCGATATAGTCGAGGCTGTCGAGTTCGAGCGTTTCACGAAGGTTAGCTTCGGGCGTAATTTTTTCCGCATCCACTTCAAATTCCTCCACCAGGAAACCGTTGATTTTTTCGATAATGCTAGCCTTGTCCATTACTACTTGCTCCACTTTTTTACAATTAATGTTGAATTTGTGCCGCCAAATCCAAAAGAATTTGACAAAAATACATCAATATTTTTATTCAATGTTTTCGCTGCAATGTTTAACCGCGCAGAGTGTTCGTCTGGGGTTTCGAAGTTGATGTTTGGCGCCACAAATGAGTGCTGCATCATCAATGTCGAGTAAACAATTTCACTTGCTCCTGCCATCCAACATTCGTGCCCGGTCATTGACTTGGTAGAGCTAACAGGTGTTTTTTCAGCTTCGAAAACGTCGGCGATAGCGCTAGCCTCGCTTGCATCGCCTGCTGGTGTTGATGTAGCATGCGCATTGATGTAATCGATATCAGCCGCTTTCAACCCAGCATTTTTCAACGCCATCCGCAGAGACCGAGCTGGTCCTTGAACACTTGGATTTGAAATATGTTCACCATTTGATGAAAAACCATATCCGATAACTTCGCCAAGGATGTTTGCCCCGCGTTTCTGCGCTGATTCGAGGCTTTCGAGTATCACCGTGGCAGCTCCTCCACTCGGCACCAGTCCATCGCGGTGTTTGTCAAAAGGACGTGACGCTGTGGCCGGGCTATCTTCGCGTATTGAAAAAGCGCCGAGGGCATCGAAATTACCCATCGAATAAATATTCGTTTCCTGTGCTCCACCGCAAATGATAAGATCTTGCATGCCCTCACGAATGAACATGTACCCAAGTCCGATAGCATGCGATCCGCTCGCACAGGCTGCGCTCACGGTAAAGTTCACGCCTTTTAGTCTGAATATCGTCGCTAGGTTCATGGACACTGTAGAATTTAGCGCCTGAAAAACAGAGCCAGACCCCACAAGCATGGTGTCTTTTTTCTCACGAATGATGTCCGTAGCTTCTATTACTGGTTGGGCTGAACTGTCGTTTCCGTAGATAATGCCCAACTCATATTTATCGATGAAATCTTGCTCAATCTTAGCTTGTTTAAGTGCCTCAACGGTGGCCAAATAGGCATATTCGCCCTGCTCCGGCAACATGATGCGTGCACGGCGGTCGAGCACACCCTTTAAAATAGGGCGCTCCACAAAGCCGGTCAGTCCTGAGCGATAGCCCATTTCTTTCCGCTTTGGATCTAAAACGATACCAGACTTTCCATTGTAAAGGGAATCCCTTACTTCATCAAGATTCTTTCCTATGCAGGAATAAATCCCAAGCCCGGTGATTACAACTCTGTTCATGTAAGCAAATAGTTCGTAGAAAATGCATCCAATTGGGTGGTTGCATGGGTCCGTAGCTACAAAAATAGAATTATTAATCTATAATATCAGCCAAACGACGTCCCAGTTATTTTCTTCCTTGTTACGATAATCCGCCGCTGATATGCATGACCGTTCCTGTGATATACGATGCCTTTGGTGAGGCTAAAAACATAATTGCATCGGCTACCTCTTCGGCTTCCCCAAACCGTTGCATCGGAATTAATTTCTTCAATTCGGCCTCGTTTAATCCCGTTGTCATATCGGTGCGAACAAAGCCGGGTGCTACTGCATTAACCGTTACATTGCGGCGTGCTACTTCTTGCGCGAGGGCCTTGGTCGCGCCAATCACGCCCGCCTTTGCGGCCGAATAATTTGTCTGCCCTGGCATTCCCTTCGTTCCCGACAACGACACTACATTAACAATCCGTCCATAGCGTTTGGTGAGCATGCCATTGATCACCGCCTTCGTGACGTGATAGAAACCATTCAAACTCGATCCCAACACATCGTTCCATTGATCATCGTTCATCCAAATCATCAACGCGTCTTGCCGAACACCGGCATTGTTGATCAACACTTCAATTACTTTATCGCTGTTTGCTGAAACCCATCCACCAAGAACCGACTCTACCTCCTCTTTCTTGCTTACATCAAATTGCAACAACACGCCGTCGACATTGTTCTCTTCCACAAGTGCTTTTGTCTTCAAGGCTTCGGCCTCGTTACTTTTATAATTGATGAGTACGTTGTACCCCTGCTGCGCTAACTTGATACATACCGCGCGACCAATACCACGTGAACCACCCGTAACCAATGCGTACTTCATGTCTTATAATTTTATAGTTGCTCCTAATCGAACAAGGTAATTTCTGATCTCTTTGATTTCGTTGTAACGCGGCTTGTCCTCCAAAATGGGTGGTGTAATCGCGCGTACTTCTTCATACACTTTTGTGGTGAATGAAGACAAACGTGTTTGACATTTCAAGTAATCTATTGCTTGCATCAAGGCCAACAATTGGACTGCCAATACATCGAAGCTATTATCGATTACTTTCTTCGTGATCAGCGCTGCATTACATCCCATGCTCACGATATCTTGATTGTCGTTATTGTTTGAAATACTATGAACATACATTGGGAACGCCAACGTTTGATTTTCGGCTGTTGTTGACGTTGCCATAAACTGCATCCCCTGTAAACCAAAGTTTAAGCCAAGTACCCCCATGTTCAAGAATGATGGAAGTTTCTGATTAAGCTTATCGTTCAGCAAATAATTTAATTGACGCTCCGACAACATCGACAGTTTTACGGTAGCAATTTTGAGTTTGTCCATTGCCAGCGAAACATAATCGCCGTGGAAGTTTCCGCCGTGATATACATTCTCACGTTCGTGATCGATCACCGGATTATCGTTAGCAGAATTCACTTCGTTTTCCAGAACAGTTTGCACCTCCATCAGAGTGTCGTATACTGGACCGAGAATTTGCGGGATGCAACGCAGCGAATAATACTCCTGCACTTTATCCGTGAATACAGCTTCTGTAATTTTTCTGTGATAGAGATGATCAGGACGCTTTCGAACCAACTTACTATCGCCTAAGAGTTCACGCATCATTTCGGCAACACGCGTTTGTCCTGGATGTAGTTTCACGTGATTCAACTCAAAAGAGAAATGATCATCAAACGACTTCATGAGTTCGTTAGCAATACTCGACAGCACGATCGAGCATCCTAGTAAATAACGGGCATGAATGATATTCACCATTCCGACGCCGGTCATTGCTGACGTTCCATTCATCAACCCCAGACCTTCGCGCAGATATACTTGCAAGGGTTCTATTTGTTGGTGTTGAAAAACATCTTTTGTCGATTGTATTTTTCCTTCGAAAAGCACCTCTCCCTCGCCCAGCAAATTCAACGCGAGGTGTGCGAGTTGAACCAAGTCGCCACTTGCGCCAACACCGCCTCGCTCAAAGATGCAGGCCGATATTTTTTTATTCAGCAGTGTTTGCAACAATGTCGCAGCCGAAGGGTGAATACCCGAAGCAGCTTGCATCACACTATTGAGGCGTGCAAGCATCGTTGCTCTTGAAAGATCTTCAGCGAATAAAGCTCCAGCTCCGGCGCTATGGCTTCGCACAAGGTTATACTGAAGCTGATGTTGGTCGCGCTCGTCTATTTTATACTGCGCCATCGGACCAAGTCCCGTGTTGATACCGTAGATAACTTTGTCTTGGGCGTAGCGCGTGAGGAATTCGAAGTTCGCGTTTACTTTTGCCAGGGAGGCCGCGTCGATCTGTACTGGCGCCTGTTGATAAAGTACTTTTTCGAAATCTGCGACGGCCAATCTTTTGTTCCCTACGGTGATCATTAACGCTGAAATTTTAATAAGCGGCAAAAATAGATAAAGTGTTCAAGTGTTCAGGTGTTCGGGTCTTCAAGTTTTTCATGTAGCACGTACCCACATCAGTGATCAATTTCCACCAAAAAACGCCATTTCCTTGCAATGCTGGGCTACTTGGTCGAAATTCGTCGCCTTAACGTTTAAAAAATCCTGATATGAAAAGAAAAGCAACCGCTGTTTGGAAAGGTTCTGGCAAAGAAGGTAATGGCCATTTAACCACACAGAGCACTGTACTGAATAAGACACAATATTCATTCAATTCACGTTTCGCTGAAGGCGTGGGTACAAATCCAGAAGAACTGATCGCCGCGGCGCACTCAGGATGCTTCACGATGAAGTTAAGCTTTGTATTGAACGAAGCTGGATTCACCGCTGACGAACTCACTACAGACTGTAGCATCACTTTCGAAAATGGTGTAATCACTGAATCTGTGCTTACCCTTACAGCAAAAGTTCCTGGCATCACGCCAGAAAAATTCCAAGCTGCTGCCGCTGATGCAAAAGAGAATTGCCCGATCTCAAAATTATTGAATACAAAGATTACGCTGAACGCAACGTTGGCGTAAATCGAATGACTCCAACACCAGTTTCCAGTTGCTTATAGCGACTGGGGCTGGAGATTGGTGGAGGTATTAGTGAGCATCTATTGCCGTTTTTACTGGATCATTCTTCCCATCCACAGCATCAATCATCCTGTCGATGCACGCCACAAGGTACTCGCCTGTGCCCGGGCCATACCAATTCATCAACTGCGTTTCAAAATGATCTTCGTCGTAATACTTTAATGGCGTTACGTAACCGATGTACCCGCCATTAAAACTCGTCACGATAGGTGAAAGTCCGTGTTCATGTGCAACGGTATCGATATGCGCATTAAACTCTCCCGAAAAATCACACGGTGTTCCCAACATCACGACATCGCCAATTCGAAGTGCCGAAAGATACGGTTGATACTCACCCACTGCGGCCGAAAAAAGCCAGTCTCTGATTTTCCACCCCTTCCCTATTTTCGCTTGTGAGTTGCCCAGATGCAACGGTACACGATAGAGTAGCAATGCTGTATCGTGCAGCGGTTTCATCCAGCTTGACGCCGCCTGAATATCGTCGGCAATTTCGTCGGCAATCCAATCGATACACGGCTCTCCAAACTTGGGTGGATTACAACCATGACTGCCAACACTGCCGGCCATAAACATGGCGAAGGTGTATCCGCGAGATTCCATCTCATCGACAAGTTCGCCAGGATAATCGCGTGATAAAATCAGGTCTTTCGAAAAGAGACAGGTTGCATGCGCAGTATAGCTCATCATAAGCAGTTTGACGCTGTCGGCGCGAACTACTTCGATAGCACGTAACAGAGAATCTACTGGACCATTTTTGGTCAATCTATTTTTAACTGGTGCATCGATTGGCAGTACGCCATGTTTAACTTTTGCGGCCACGAGGTCACCGGCGGCACGCGCAATACATGTTTTTATTTTCTCAGCGATGAAGTAAACAACTTCCTCCTCGTAGGGGCCGTAAATAAAACCTGCCGCACCTTCACCCCAATTTCCAATGCTGTTGTGTGTATGTGTAGCACCGAGAAATGTATTATCAAGGGAGAACCCAATCTCAGGAAGAATTTCTGATAACCGCTCGCGCACAGTGGGCGGCATCAGCAACAAGTCTGCACTCACAATAGCGACTTTTGAAATACCGTTATCGATCACCAACGCGCGGATGTAAATTGAATCGGCTACGCTTTCATAAACTTTGCCCCATCGATTGCCATAGCCTGCCAACGATGTTGGTTTGCTCGGCGTGAAATTCTCCTTCGCATACCCAACGCGATATGCATGACCTTCTTTAGGGCTCTGCGTTTCGATGCTGTTCAGCATTTCCGCGTAGTATGCATGATCTTCTGGCAGCGTTCGGTCTACCGGACCAATCGAAATTGCAAGAAAGACCACAAGTGCCGCGATCACGACAAGGAAAAAGTATAGAATGTATCGAAAGATTTTTCGCACCATGGTGATCTTATTATTCCCGTTAACGTGACTTGCCAAGCTTCAATATTTTCCAGCCGTCGTTTTGTTTTCTATACTCAATCATGATGCTGCCCGCCCTGGGTAACTGCACGTTGTCGGAATTATCAAAGAAAACCATTGTCGATACAGCGTCAGCTTCCTCAATCTTCAAATCCTTTACCTCGAAACCGTCTGGCTTTTCATGACCGCCAATCCAGTATAGAATATCAAAAGCACAAACTTCGGGCGCCCACTCCGCTTCTATCTCGCCCGTAAATTTGAGCGTATCCAACGCCGCGCTACAAGGCTGTATGCGCATCATCTCAGCTTCAATAAAAGATTGGTCGAAGATGTTGATAAGCTTTAGATAAGACTGATAACTTTCTGAATCGAGTACCATATGCCCTTCATTCGCTCGAATAGCATGAGGACCATAATTATCGTTAAGAAAATCTTCAAACAATATTGTATTCAATCTATTGAACGCCTCGTCATCGACATGAGCGCTAACGGGCTTTGTTACATTTCTACCTACGCTTTGCTCTGACGATTTTGACGATTGACAAGCAACACCTACCAATATCAAAACCAGCACTAGTAAACCTTTGCTTCCACGTTTCTTCACAGGGCTAAAATTCAAATGCTCCGATATCATATGCAGATCCATTCGGACGCGCATTACCCATAAAATCTTTCTTCACACCGAAGGCCGACACATCTCTGCCGGCATCGCGTGCAGGTGAAGATTCTTGCAGACGATAGTCGCTTACGCCAGCATCTTTGAATTTGGCAAGCCCTTCAGACTCCGCATAATAGTTATTGGTAATATCGCCTGGCGAACCATTATTAATAAATGCTTTACCCGTGTTGCTACCATAGGTACCATAAGTGCCCGGATCGACAATCAGGTTATTGATGATCACATTTTTGTTTGTCACTTTCGCTGCATAGATGTTAATACCATCGCCACCTGACTTCACAATCGTGTTATTCAAAATCTTATAGCCAGGACCAAAAGGACCATCCCCTCTCAGGTCGGCAAAAATTCCCTGCTTGCCTGCGCCGATGATCAGGTTGTTGTACATCGTTGCGTTCCCTAATCCAAGCGCGATAATGCCCTGCCCAACACCATTTCTTATGAAGTTATTATAGCACAAGCCATTCGTGCCTTCACCCAATTGAATTCCACTCCACTGTGAAGACTTATTCAACACACCAAAATCTTCAATGGTATTGTTATAAACTTCGGCACCTTGTGTAGCGCATCCTAGTTGAATACCATCCCATCCAGTATTCTTCACCACATTCTGAAAAATCTTCACGTTGTGAAGCTCGTGTGGCAGTACTTTATTTCCGCTACAGGTAATTCCTGAAACATAACCTGAATGCCCAATGTAAAGTCCTTCCGTACCCACATCGTGTACATAGTTGTGATGGATCTTTACATTTTTCATAACGAAGTTTCCACGCGTTGCCGCATCGTCACTGCAACTCGGATCAGTCTTAGCCATGATACCCGCGCCACCATTATTAAAAACTTCAAGTCCTGATATCTCAAAGAAGTTACTGAGGCCAATTAATTGCAATCCAAGTTTTGAGCCTTTCACCTTTATACCGTAGGGAGAGCCACCGCTACCAACGCCAACAATTTTAAAATTGGTACAAGCTTCCGTTTTTATACCGTATTCTTTTCCCGTAGCGTTCAGCGTTGCCACGCCACCACAATTGACAATAATGATGGGTTTCGCTTCTGTTCCTTTCAAATTTTTAAAACTCAGATTTAGATATGAAGTACCTGAGTTGAGACAGATTACATCGCCTGCTTCTATTTTCAACACGGCGCCGTCAATCATCACTTTATTAGCGGGTACTACGTAGGTGCAGTTCTCGCAGGTTACTGGCTTGCAACTTCCGTTATCAACTTGTGCTTCTGGATCATAATTTTCCGATAGTGGCACCGTACATCCTTGCCGAAACTCATACACTTCATCAGGCGACACACTGACTGCATCTTCAGAAGTACAATAAGCAAGCAGCAATATTGCAAATAGGGGTAACACACGTTTCATAAAAAGTAAAGTCAATTGGGAATGAACCTCAAAGGTAATCAACCGTGCTAAGAGTATTGAGACCAATGGTCAAAAATTTGCCGACTGCTTCAAACAATATTTTGTTTTTCGATCGTTAAACTTAGTTCAACGAAAACCACGTCAACGAAACGAAAAGATTTCACCGCCTTTTACAACCCGTTACAACGATTGAGTGTCTAAATGCTCAAATCCGCCTCACCAAGACGGATTAATTTTTAATTCATTAACAAATAGCAGGAGAAATCATGAGAAAAATTCAGAGAACGCTCGTCTATGGGCTGTGTGTGATTGGATTTGCGGGAGGATTGGCAGCGTGTTCAGATTTTGTAGATGACAACGACAATACCCCTTATCCTTCACCAGCGCAAGTATCGTTTTATAATGCATCGCCAAGTGCGCCGCAAGTTACCGTAACGGTCGATGAAAAAAGTTTTTTAAACGCGCCTTTAGATTACACACATTTTTCCGGGTACTTAAATTTCTACACGGGAAATCGTCATTTCAAATTTAAGAATGGCAGTAACACTTTAGTCGACACAACGTTGCTGTTAAAAAACAACACAACTTATTCTGTGTTCGTAATCAATCATAATGAGAACATAGAAACGGTTGTCACAACCGATACAGCCAATGTTCCAAATGCTGGTAAAGCCATGGTGCGGTTTATGCAACTCTCACCAGACGTCGATCAAATTGATGTTGCCTTTGAAGGTGATGCTGAAAATACTTTTGCCGCACTTGATTACAAAGAAGGATCAGTTTTCAAAGAAGTTACTGCGCGCAAATTGAAGGTCGTTATGAAAAACGCTGACACCGACGATGAAGTATTGACGTCAGGCGAGATTACGCTTCAACCTGGCAGATATTATACCATCATTAGCCGTGGCTATAAAACGCCACCACAGGGAAATACAAATACGTTGAGCGTTCAGGTAGTGGCGAACGATTAAGTAGGGTAACCGTTGTAACAAGGAGCGACTTTAACAGGTCGCTCTTTGCATTTATACCCGTCACTTTTTATGTGTTCCCGCCAATTTTTAACACGAAAAACGCGTTATTCACTAGATGGAAATCCTCAATACGATTATTCTACTCGGCGCACTTCAAGGATTTATTCTATCGATCATTCTTTTCTTTTCTAAAGCACACCCAGGAACAAAGTTTCTCGCTGGGTTCCTCTTCGTATTAGCCTACAACGGACTCGAAACTTATAGCTGGAGCAGCGGTCATGACTTTCTCTTCTTCTCACTCTTTCCGTTCGTCGTTATCTTCGCTGCAGGGCCATGTTTGTACTTTTATCTGCGCCTATTACGCGAACCTGAAAAAACAATTTCATGTAAATCCGTAGCGCTACATTTTTCTCCCGTTTTTGCACTCGGACTTTTCAGAATAATCTTATTCTTCCTTCATTGGCATGCGCTATCGAGCAAAAGTTATTTAACGGTAACGTTGTATTCTATCGAAGTTTGGTTCGCGACTTTTACAGAACCCATGAGTCTGGTCGCTTTTCTCGTGTATCTAAACATGAGTCGTCAATATTTTAAATTTGCGCGACGTAGCCGAACTCAGACAGACACTGGGCAAGCAATTGCCGATACATGGGCAAAGCAGCTTTTGTGGTCGATGATTTTAATTGCCGTCACTTGGGTGATTACCATCGTACTACCGCGATTGCTTTCGTGGGACGATCCACAGGACATACAATATTATCCCATTGAAATGATGCTCGTACTACTGGTGTATTGGATCAGCTTTGCGGGATATCACCGTAAGAAAATTGTATTCGAAAAAACGGCGAAAGCAACGGCAGCCATCGATTCGAAACTCGCCGAAAACTGTGAGCATCTTCTGCGAAAAGCCATGTCGGTTGATAAGTTATACCAAGATCCTGCCCTCACAGTAGCAAAAGTAGCCACGCACCTACAGATGCCGCAAAAGATGATCTCTGCCGTTGTGAATCAACATATTGGTCAATCCTTCAACGACTTTGTGAATAATTATCGCGTGGCCGATATCAAAGAAAGATTGCTGTCCCATCAAGATGACCACCTTACCATTGCAGGCATTGCATTGGAATGTGGATTCAATTCGCAGGCAACTTTTCAACGCGCATTTAAAAGTATTGTCCAGTGCTCGCCGTCAGAATTTATCGCGCTGCATACTAAAAAAGCCGCAGATATACAGAAATAAGTTCTCAAATCTAGATTTGAGATGATTCAGATAGGTGTTAGCGTCAACTTGCGCCAATTATCGTCAGCGCATACACCAATCATTTAATTGTAACTACCGTATGAATTACTTCTTTCTTTCACTCATGCTTTTCGGCGGCGGCATTTACGGTCAACAAAAGACGACGATCCACGGACGTGTAGTTGATCAATATTCCGGAACAGCGTTGCCCTACGCATCAATCATGCTTCTTCACCATCCGCAAGGAACGGTGTGTAATCTCGAAGGCGCGTTTCAACTACATCTTACCAACTATCATGAAGGCGATACGCTGCAAGTCTCAATGATCGGGTACGATGCTTTTAAAATTGTTCTCAAAAAAATAAAACAAAATGAAGCACTTACAGTTCGCTTGAAACAAGCAACACAATATCTGGAAACCGTGGTGGTTGAGGACACCATAACGGCGGAAGAAATTTTACGTCGCGCTTTTAAGCGATACAAAATGAACTATCCGACGAAACCCTATACGACGGAAGGATTCTACCGCGAAATCCAACGCTCCGATGATCGCTATGTTTCATTGGTGGAAAGCGCCATGACCGTATTTTACAAAGGCGATGGCAAACAAGGGAAGGTACGATTAGATCAACTTCGTCGCACGAAAAAATTCACCCATCCAAGTAACGCCTTCTGGGACAATCAGAATCTTTTTCTTCACTTATTCCAGCAAGATTTTGTTATTAACGGTCCAAAAAAAGTAAAACGAAACCCCACAAAAAGGCTTCCCGATACTTACCTGAATGGCGACAAAGTATATGTGATCCAGTGGACGAATCGAATCAAACTTATTCCAGAGCGCGTGTACATCAAGGCCGACGACTATGCAGTGATTCGGCTAGAAGAGGATTATGATGCACAGCGTGATGGTGAGATAAACTGGCCCGTACCGTTCAATCCGTTGCTGCGCGGACATCCTCTGCGGAAAACGTTAACAACCCTGTACGAGCAATTTGAAGGGAAGTATTATCTCAAGTCGCAGCACATCGTTATCGTAATCAACTACATCAATAAAATCTCTGGCGAGAGATTCCAGCAATTCGAAATCAATCACCACTATGTTGTTACCAAGTTAAATCTGCAGCCCGATCTCACCTCGTTTACGAGTTTTGCCCCCATGCAGATGGAGCAGAGTTTGGAATCGGTGCCTTTTCGCTATGATGCAGCGTTTTGGAAAAGTTACACCATCATCGACGATACGCCATTAGAGGAGCGCATCAAAAAAGATCTTGAACAGGATGAAAGTCTTGAAAAGCAATTTGGTAAACAGTAGGTACTGCGTTTCCCTACACTAATTCTTCTTAGCACTGCTGATGAAGCTACATCCTATCCAGAAGATTACACCCGCCAACGCGATCACGAATTTCGGAATAGCTGTGAACTTCGCTACTGCCGGAAGCATCTGATCCGTTGAACCAGATGCGAGATGGTAGAGCGCGCCATTTTCAACAGCATCAAGTAAACCTGCCAACGGTTGAAGCCAAGCTAACACGACCAAAAACACCTGAAACTTTCCGTGGTACTTAGACGCCACATGAAGACAGGCAAACCATAATCCTACGCTGTAGGTGATGATAAAAAAGTAATCGAAGCCAAGGAGAAAAAACAAGGCATTCATCGCGTTATTCTCTTGCCAAGTAGACAGGATTTGTTGTGCACGATGGAAAGTTCCAGCGAGTTCAAAGTCAATGATACTATGCGGCTGCAGCACCTGCGAGATGCTGATCATCACCCAGATCGTTCCCAGGTTTAGGCCACCGAAGTAAAGTAACACCGTTTTTCTGAATGAGGGCGACCAATGCGCGATGGGATTATGCATCATGAAAGGTCGAAAAATTGCACTTTCCTACAAAATTGTTCGCATATACCGGTATAATTGTATTTTTAAGGTCGAATAAAAAACACGCATCCCTTACCATGGCAAAAATTGTCGTTAGGAGTTTCGAAGAATTTCAAGCTTACGTCGGAAAAGAACTCGGCGTATCGGAGTACATCAAAGTAACGCAAGAGAAGATCAATCAATTTGCTGAAGCAACCAATGATCATCAGTGGATACACACTGACCCGGTGCGTGCTGCGGCCGGGCCTTTCGGAAAAACGATTGCCCATGGTTACATGGCCGTATCGCTTACGCCGCACTTATGGGAGCAAATTGCGGACATCCAAAACTACAAGATGTTGATTAACTATGGCGTCGAGAAACTGAAATTCGCGCAACCTGTACTAGTCGACAGCGAAGTACGTCTTCGTGTTAACCTTGCCTCGCTAGTGAACTTACGTGGCATAACAAAAGCGCAACTTGATGCTACTTTGGAAATTAAAGACAATCCAAAGCCTGCATTTACCGCCACCATTATATTCCTGTATCACTTCAATTAAAAAGTGTTGATAAAGTGTAGAATAATGAAGAATTATTCTACACTTTTTTTTTAATGACGCCATTTCATGGCGCCAGGCGAATGGCATCCTGTTTTTAATAGTTGCTTGAAAAAGAAAGCACATGGCTTCCATTAAATTTGACAATTTCCTGATCGATATCGCTGTGCACAATGTTGATGGATTTCTTCAAAAATTACTGAGCGTGCCGATTCAAAATGGATTTTGGGTATTCCTCACTGTTCAGAATGAACATGGCAAAAAAGAATACTTCCCTTCGGTAGACGAGCAGTTCCGCGTAAAAATCTACCGTTCCTACGCCGATGCGATTGATGACGTAGCCCGCGTGTTAAAGCAACATTTCGCCGCATAGCAAAGGACGAGCGCTATTCCGCTCAGCAGCATCTAAAAGATACTCGTCATAAATTCAACGATTTTTAATTAAACCGTCACGCCTTCTCCTTAGTGCAATTCCCCAATTTGCGTAATTCTACGGATAGCCTCTCCGTTACGCCTTTGAAATCCACGCAAAAATTGATTCGAAAGCTGAAAGTATTGTCGCTCGCAATGCTGCTGAAATAAAATGTTGACATGTAAGTTCTACGATAAACTCACCTCGCAACGTTGTAAAGAGTGTTGTAATCTTGTAAGCAAATACACCTCTATATGCAAAGCGTTAAAGTCTTCGGACTGGCCATCTTAGGCGTTGTGATCGTGATAATGATGGGCGTGCAGCAGTTGCCCTTTAACCAGAACCTTGGACTATTTTTTGTGTTCATTGGCGGATGCACTTCCATTGGCGTATTGCTCGATCTGATAACACATATCAAAGTGAGAATCCGCAAAAACAATATCCGGAAACTTCAACCTTAATTTGCAATTGCGCTTACGCGTTCTGCAGATTGTACGTGAACACAGGGCGACCTACTTCTTTCACGAGTCTATCGGAGAAGTGATTAGAAAAGATTCTAAAGATGCCGTCTTTGCTGTTCTTGATAACGGCAATAAGCCCTGCTTTAACATCACGCGCAAAACCAATCACGGCTTCCGCTGGGTCGTCACCCTCCAACACTGTAACAAAGTAATGTTTTAAACCCGCTGCTTCGGCCATCGATTTGAAATACTCATCTAACACGGGAGGAGAATCTGAAGCTCGGTCGCGCACATGAACCAAATGTACATGCGCATCAAAACAATCCGCTAAATGTTTCAAGGTATTCAACCCGCTCGACACTTGATTACCATGTATTACATCGACAGCAACAACCATGTTTTCAAAATTATCGATCACGAAACCATCGCGCACCGATAGCACCGGACACGTTGAAACTCCAATGACTTGCTCTGTATGGTTTCCTGTAAATGCTTCCTGTGCTGATTCTTCACCCGATGTACCCATCACAATGAGATCGATCTTTTCCTGCTGTAGATAACTATCGATACCATCTTTCAATTCATCGTCGACAATCGAATATTCAAACTGAATTCCTGGGCCGCCGTATTGCTGTGTTAATGCATCGAGCTTCGCTTTGTTCGCTTGAAGCAGTTGCAACGTGTAAAGATTTCCTTCCTCGTCAATTTTTAAATTGATATCACCTGTCGCCGTGAACGACTTACCAAAAGGATGTCTTGTAAAATTAACGAGGCTAACAATAGCGCCGGATCGTTTCGCTATCTCAGCTGCGAGCTTTACACCCATTTCAGCAATCGGCGACAAATCGGTTGGGACAAGAATCTTTTTCATAACTGTTTTTTGATTAAATGGTGATGGTCGTTTGTCTGTAGAGCGATTTCTACAAATGAACATTTAGATGGTTAACATTTTGTCTGACGAACGCACTGTTTCATAGTAGTCGTCCAAGATTAAACTCACGCGCGACCGGTTGTCAATCTCCTCTACATCCACAAAGTGGATGAATTGATTGTTTTCGTACAACGCAAATTTCTTCTTACCATCCATCGCCACCTCAAGCGACTCGTAAGGGATACCTTTGTAGAATATTCTTTTCATGACTTGTTTTTGTTTTTCCTCATGAAAAGAAAATGCAATGCCAAGGGGGGGGGGCGTTAGCGGTTATCGGTTATTTGTTGTCGGTTCTGAAAAAATACTGTTTCTCTAAACTTTGCCCGGCTTTAAACCCGGGGAAAAATCGGGAACATTTAATCGACAACCCCCACTGATAACAGATAACCGATAACAGATAACAGATAACAGATACCTATTCTCCTTCTTCGTAGAAATCCTGTAGGGAGGCGATGTAGATATTTTCCCATCCATCAACGATGTCGTCGTAGTCGTGGTCGGGGATGTTGGTGTGATTTAATTCGAGCGAGGTGCCCTTGGGATTGGTGTGCAGTTTAAAAGTAACAATAGAAGCTTCTTGCTGATCGCCGAAATACCATTCTTGCACGATTTTCTTGTCCTGCTCAAACTCCAAGTTCTTACCGACGATGCTGCCCTCCCATAGCGAAAATTCCGATCCGGGTGTTGTCGACATTTCCGCAGGTTCGCCAGACCAGAGTTGAATGGTAAGGGGATTGGTGAGCGCGAGGTACAATTCCGCAGGTGTAGCAGGGATAATGTAATATTTCTTGAAAGACTTCATCCCCAAAGATACAATTCCCATCGATGCGATCGAGCAATATTTGCTACGAAGTCATTATACTTGCAGTGGAATCCTTACTATGCCAATTACATACATCATTATAGGTCTAACCGTTGTGGTTAGCATGTCCGCCTTCAACAACGCGGAATTGATGCGTAAGTTGATCATGAATCCTTATACGATCAATGCGCGACAAGAATACTATCGTTTTGTGACTTCAGGTTTCATCCACGGCGATCACATGCACCTGATCGTGAACATGATCTCCTTGTACTTCTTCGGCCCTACTGTCGAAGCCATATTTGCGTTGCTGTTTGGTAAACTTGCTACGGTTTATTTTATCGCGCTATACATCCTGGCCATCGTCGTTTCCGACTTCACTACATTTTTCAAAAACAAAAACAATCCCGGCTACAATTCACTCGGCGCATCAGGTGGTGTATGTGCCATCATCTTCGCTTTCATCTTATTTAACCCACTCGGTGAGCTTTCACTGTACTTCTTCATCCCCATGAAAGGATTCATTTTTGGATTCTTATACGTGATTTACTCGTATTATTCATCCAAAAAATCTTACGACAACATCAACCACGATGCGCACTTGTGGGGAGCCCTGTTCGGTATCGTGTTTTGCGCAATACTTTACCCGCCCAGCATTCCACATTTCATCGAGCAGATTTTAAGCTGGACACCTTTTCAATAGCTATTCTTTCCAGAAAGGCATAAAGAATTCGAGTAGGCCGTCGCGCATCTCGATAGAAACCCTATTGTACTTTTCACCCGAAACGATTTCATCATCAAGATGTAAGTGTTTCCCTGCCCATTCGATTTCAATATTGCGTGCACGAATCACCGTGAAATTTGCGTCCACTTCATTGCCCTGTATTTTCTCGTGAACATAAGAGGCCAATGCTTCACGTTCTTCTTCACGAATGATGACCAGGTCGAAGAAACCATCGCCGGGATCTGCATCGGGTGCGAGGTAAAGGTTCGGGCCAATGGAACGAACATTCATCACTTCGGCCAACAAAAACTTGCCGGCATATTCAGTTCCATCAACATTAATCTCGCAATAGCGCGCTTTAAAAGAATGGATTACATCGTACAGCGTTTTCAGCGCAAGCTTTTTCGATGCAGCGGGATCGTCAGGCGTTTTTAATAAGCGCATTTCGCGTATCAAGGTTGGGAATACGCCGTACCCAAAACCTTCAAGAAAAAACTCATGATCGGTTACACCATAAATTCGACCGATATCAAAACGTTTAACTTTCGCTTCTGTCCATGCCTTGATAACATTCTCGGGCGTGCCATACATACCCAATGCCTTAGCAATGTTATTGGCTGTGCCGAGTGGAAGTAGTGCTACGGGAAAATTTCTATCCAACACTTTTCTGCTGAGAAGTTCACGCGCAAGTTTGCGTACGGTTCCATCGCCCCCAGCCACGGCGATAAAGTCGGGATGTATTTCGGTGATGTTGTTCCATCCTTCTTTTTTTGTGGATGAATAACTACAATTATACCCTGCCGACTCAATCATTTCGATTAAATGCTTTTTGTCATATGCTGCCGCTCCTGCTGCAGGATTGTGTAATAAATGGATTTTCTTCATATCAAGTGCTTTCAGCCAGCAGTATCTAAGAATCCTATACCACGCTGGAATAATAATAGTGTAAGAACTTTTATGAGAATTCTAGTAACGAATGACGACGGCATTTACAGCCCAGGCATTGCTGCACTTGCCGCCGCCGCGACAAAATTTGGAGAAGTGAGAATTGTTGCGCCCGATGTTGAACAATCATCAATGGGACATGCCATCACGGCATCGCGTCCGTTGTTTTATAAGAAATCACCCATCACCTTCGAAGGCATCGAAGCCTATCGCGTGAATGGAACACCTGCGGATTGCGTCGCCCTTGGCTCACACCTATGGTCAAAAACTGATATCGTTTTATCTGGTATTAACATGGGAACAAACTTGGGTAACTCCATGTGGCACTCGGGTACACTTGCCGGTGCAAAGCAAGCTGTCCTCCTCGGCATGCGTGGAATTGCTTTCAGTACACCCGCCGGAAAAACTGAGCCCGACTTTAAAGGTCTGGAAGAGTATGTTGAGAAGTCGCTGGCACTACTGTTAGATAATGCAGAAGCAAAGCTCGTCAATGTGAACCTTCCACCACAGCCTCGTGGTATCAAGTGGACACGTCAATCTGTACGGCAATATGATGGCCAAGTGGTTCCGGGCATAGATCCCATGGGAAGAAAACATTATTGGTTCACCGTTATTCCGTTGGAACCCGCTGACGAAGGCACGGACCGTTGGGCCATTGAACAAGGTTATGTATCGATCACACCATTACGACTAGATCTTACGGACGAAGATCAACTGAAAAGAGAATTGTTAGCCGTGCACACGAATAGTTAGTGCCGCGTGTAATCGATAATACACCTTCTTGAGCTTGTGCAGCGAGTAGTGTTATTAACGTGAATTAAACGTGCATGCTTGCCCGACTTAACTGCGGGCAAGCGCTGCCATGGATAAGTGTGGCGCGTGTACTCATCACTTCACAACATATATTTCAAGTCCTTAGGAAGCACATAAGATCTCGAACATTTACAGTGGAAGAAGGTCGCTTTAAGTTCGCTGAAAGGACGGTTGATACCATGTATGCAACAGACACACACGGCGGGTATACGTCATTTCAGCAACGCATCTGAATAAAATGGCCAATGTTACCGAGTGTGATATCAGCACGCACACATAACCATTGAGCCTATGCCATCCATCCATCAGAATTTGACAAGCTGAACTGGGTTTATGCTGCAGCCTGTAACCCTCTCACAATTTTCTCTTGCTGGCGTGACTTTAACACCCTTGCCGTGTTTTCAAGTTCATCGTACTGACTTTGAATGTCACGAAGAACTGGTGATGGTAAAATCGTAAGGGATAGAATCGTTTTATAAATTCTTAGCACTTCACTTTCCATCATTTCTGCTCTTGACAGCAAATGGTTACGAGAATCAGAGTTCAACGTTTCTCTGATGCGCGACCATGCCGATGCCAATCCTCCCTCTTCCTGTTGAGCAACCTTCCCGCCGTACTCCATCATCCAACGACTTAACACATTTACAAATCCTTGTGATTGTACAGCGTAGCGCATGAACAGAAGTTTCAGTTCTATTTCTTTTGCCTTATCAGCAGAGCGTTTATAGTGCGCTAAACGTTTGTGATTGATTTGTACGAGTGAGCCGATGGTCGAGAGTGAGCCTGAAGTCTGTTTCATAAAAGCGAAGATTAAAGTGCTTGATCCAACAGAAATGAATTTAATGCCAACTTCCTTCCTTAAACTTTATGTTACTACATCGATTACATGGGGAATTAACACCTCATCCGTTTAACTTAACGCTAAAATTGATTATTCAACAACGCAGCTTTGTCACTTCTTGATCCCACAGGTCCGATAGACCATTCAGACTCTGCTTCATAACCCTTACGCGCTTGATCACCGCCGTGTACATTCACGGGGAGGATCGCGTTAGCTAAACTCATCAGTGTCGGGATAAGCCCCGGCGCTATACCTTGTAACATCACCGCAGTTCTCGCCGTGACCGATAAGATGACTTCTGTTTCTTCATATTCAATAGCCTGCACAATTCGACGGGCAACGGCTTCGGCTTTACTTGAAAGTAATGCTGATGATCCCGAAAGTTTAAACCAAGCATATTCTGCTTCATGGTCACCTTTGATGGTAGCATTCCGTGGGCTACCGGTGCGCATCAAGTTCGGTACGACCGTCGTAACTTTGATGTTGTCTTTGCTAAGCTCAGCATGTAACCCTTCAGACAAACCGACTAATGCAAACTTACTTGCTGTATAGGGTAACAGATGAGGAACAGCGATCTTGCCTCCAATAGAGGTGATGTTAACGATTCGTCCTTCACCTTGTTTCTTAAAATGTGGAACGACTTCTTTAATAGCATATAAAGCAGACCAGAAATTCACTTTCATGGCCTCTTCGTAATCCTCAATGCTCATCGCCTCTTCAGGACCAACCTGAATGATACCCGCGTTATTCACGAGAACATCTATTCGTCCATAGTGATCGACTACATCTGTGATGAGTTGTTTTACTTGATCACGTTCGGAAACATCAGCACAAAACGTCACGACCTCCGCACCTGCTGCCTCCAACTCGTGTTGCGCTTGCCCTAACTGACTTGCTGTTCTTGAGCACAGCGCCAGCTTCGCCCCTTCTGCCGCGAGCGCTCTTGCAAGCACAAGACCTAGTCCGCGCGATCCACCAGTAATCAACACCACTTTACCTTTCAGTTGATATCGGTTCACATAATCATATACTGTACGTATCGCCAAATATGCACCTGCACCGAGCAACGCCCAAGCACCTATATTTCTCCACGCCGAATTATTGTCTTTCATATGTTATTGTAATGTGTTTTGAACTACGGTTTGTAGGCGACGTGCCAAATTACATTGGAAGCATCGTCAGCAACGAGCATCGCGCCATCACGTAAGAATGCGATTCCTACAGGACGGCCATATACTTCACCTTTCTCGTGGTCAGCGATAAAGCCGGTAAGAAAATCTTCTGGTGGACCAGCGGGTAAACCATTCTTAAATGGAACAAATACAACTTTATATCCTACCAATGCAGATCGATTCCAAGAACCATGTTGACCGATGAATGCTCCGTGATAATATTGTTTTGGAAAATTGTTGTGGTCATTAAATGCTAAACCAAGCGAAGCTGTGTGTGATCCCAATGAAACGTCGGGCGTTATGCTCTGCGCTACCAAATTAGGTTCTACACCTTTCAATCGGGGATCTTCATTTTTTCCGAAGTAAGCATAAGGCCACCCGTAAAAGCCGCCTTCTTTCACCACAGTGAGATAATCTGGAACAAGATCATCACCCAATTCGTCGCGTTCGTTTACCGCTGCGTACAATCGTTTCGTTTCCGGATGCAACGCTATGCCTACTGGATTTCTTAGCCCTGATGCAAAGATACGTTCGCTACTGCCATCAAGATTAACCTCAAGAATACACGCGCGTCGTCGCTCCTCCTCCATACCATGTTCGCCGACATTGCTTGCGGATCCTACTGCAATAAACAGTTTAGTGCTGTCGCTGCTGAGAATGATATTCCTTGTCCAATGGTTATTGTAGCCACCTGCGGGTAGCGCCATGATCTTTTTACCCGCCGCAGTGATCTTCTTGGAATGGCCACGGGAATAAGGAAATTGAACAACGCCATCCGTGTTCGCCACGTATAGCATATCGCGGAACACAACCATACCAAAAGGTTGATTCAGTTTGTCTAGTAAAACTTGTTTCACTTCAGCTTTACCATCGCTATCATCATCGCGCAAAAGCGTAATGCGATTCGCACTTTCACCAAGATTCTGAGATTTTGCTTTTGCACTTAACTCCGTTGCTACCTTCTTGATGCCTTTCACTTCGGTGTTTGCTTCCGCCACCAATACGTCGCCCGCATCCGTTACATAGAGCCAACGTGGGTTCGATAAACCATCCGCAAATCGCGTCACCACGAACCCATTGGGCGCTTTGGGGAATTGATCAACTTTCCACCCAATAACTTTAGAAAAATTCTTCATCGATTTCGTAGCGTACGGCGCGGGCAAATTCACCTGTTGTTCAAATTTAGTTTGAACCGTTGTATCCATGTCAGCGGCAGCTTCGCGCTGCTCCTTCGACGGTTGACATCCCACGATCACAACCATGGCTACTGTCACAATTACAAATCGTAGATCAATGCTCATGCTATCTCCCCATCTATAAAAATAAAAACAAAAACACCAGCCCCTCCCCTACAATTCGATTATACACGGACTGGTGTTTTATGTTAGTGTTTATACTACTTTGACTTCTCTTTCAAATTTTTCTGAGTAGTTTCCGCAATTTCAAGGTGATGCTGAAGCGAAGGAATTTTACCTTGTGCCCACGTTGCAAACACGGAGTCTTTTCCATCCTTGGCTTGTTTTTCAAAAAGGTCGATAGCGTCTTTATGGTCTTTCACCATTTGATCGATGTACTCTTTGTCGAACTCCTCACCTTTTTTGGCGGCGAGATCATCATACACCTTCTGACTTTTTTCACTTAATGCGCTGGGCACAGTAATGTTTTTTGATATTGCTGTGCTCTTGAGCTCATCGTTTACTTTTGCATGATCGTCTACCATCATCTGGCCGAACTGCTTCACTTGTGGCGATGTCCCGTTCGAAGCCGCGAGTTGTCCAAGTTGGACTTCAAGCATACCAGCATCAGCTGCGTTCACGACAAACTCTGCAGTCTTCTCATCAGATTTCTCATCGAACTTTTCTTCATTTTGTTCTTCAGCTACTTCTTTGCTATCGGTTTCAGCTTTCTTGCCGCACGATACAGCAACAGCAAACACAAAAGCAAGCGTCAAAATCATATTACAGGTTTTCATAGTTTATATTTTTTCAACGTGCAATTAAAATCTCATGCCTTCGATGAATGAACATTTTCTTCTGTAACTAAAAAAGCCAGGTGCGTGCACCTGGCTTTCATTCCATATCAACAATGTGTTATGGTTTTGGTTGTGTTCCTGGTTCTTGTGGTGTAGAAGATGGTGTTGTACCATCGTTCGATTTCGGCGACGACATGTCTGAGCCAGATATCGCTTTTCCATTTCTATCGAATCGGTACATGCGCTTAGTGGTACCGTTGGCGTCAGGCATCTCGAAATAATACTCCTGCGATCTTCTGTCTTGATAAAGCGGTGTGGTTTCCCAACCTTTGTACTGACTTCCTTGAAGTGTTTGTCTTAGCGAGCTTGGCACTTGATCCGCCGGTACAGTAACACGGTCTGCTGATCTATATTGACTTTGCGACGGTGTAGGCGAAACTTGTTCCATCGGCTCTTCTGCTGGACGAGTTTTGCGCGTTGAATCCGTTTGTGCGTTTGCAGCTGCTAATCCCACGAAGAGCATACCTGCTAAGGTCATTGCTATCTTTCTCATATGCATTTCATTTTTGTGTTTGATCATTAATTGAACTATCATGTCTACACACAATAAAATGCCACGCGATCTTGCCCAGTTCAAGGAGATGTTTAGTCATTTATTACACACTTCTGTGAGAAGTTGACGAAAAGGTCCACAGTTTTCGCTGAAACAGTTTGCATCAGCCCTTAAAATTGTTTTCTAAAAGCACGAAACGAAACTGGATGTCCATCGGGCGTGAAGCCGTAGATACGAACATCATTTCCATTGGCAATATGAACCTTATAGATCTTGGTAGGATGATCATAGTAAATCTTTCCTTTCTCCCAACCACCGTATTCATCTTTCGAAGACAAAGCCTTCTTCAATTTTTGCGGAAGGTTATTTACATTGACCAACGTACTGTCACGATGTGGTGGTAAGTCGTTCGGCAGCGTATCATTGTACCACGAAGCCTGGTTCGCCACGCGGTCATCAACGGTATCTGGAACAGTTGGGTCGCGCTGTGCGAGCAACGATACGCTAGAGAACAAAACCAAGCTGGTTGTCAGGATGATTTTCATGATGAGATATTTTCTACCAATTCATCCAACTGAATATTATACTTCTCCATTAATGCCCTTACCTGTATCACAGCATCTTGCTTATCATAGCGCGCGCTCAAGCTTTTAATGTTCACCAGCGTTGCTTCCATTGATGGAGCGCTGTCCGTTTCACTGGTAGTGACGGCCGTGAACGATTCAAATCCTGTTTTCTCCATGAGATTCATCACCTCGTGCAAAATCTCGTGTTCGATATTTCTAACTGTCTGTTTCATATAGCGATCAGCGAAAAATCGATGCCACAAACTTACTCGTCTGTTTGAAGGCTTTAGTTTACATCCGCACGTTAATTTTTTAATGCAATGAGATCTTTGTCTACAGCGGTGATCGGTGTGACATAATAGTGCTTTATACCGGTGATCGATATCTCATCAAGCATATCCACCAGGTTTTGATAGCGCGATTGTTCAGACGGCTTTATTAGTACGACGAGGTTATGCACCTCCTGTTTCTTTTTCAGTAATAACTTTCGCAGACCACCTGCACTGTAATTCGTCTCTTCAATTTTTGGATCCTTAATTCCTGCATAATAAAAAATTTTGTCTTGCTTTCCGAGAATAAGCGTGAGTACGCGTTTACCTGGGACCGGCGGTGCGGGGTGCTTTTCATCCGGTTCTTCCGGCATGTTCAAGTCCATCGCTAACGGTTTATTGAGCGTGGTGGTTAAAATAAAAAACGTCAACAGCAAGAATGCTAAATCCACCATGGGTGTCATATCGATTTTAAGTGACGTACGTTTACAACGCACCTTCGATTGTTCTGCCTGTTTGGAGTTCGAGTTAATTTCCGCCATACACTTTAAATTTTTCATAGAATGCCGGGTATTGTAGAAAGTCACAAGTGAAGTGATCCTATTGTCGATGTAGCTACACATCACACGGTTTAAGACTCTTTTTTCAACTTGTTAGTTGTATCCTAATTGACGTTATTTGCCGTTCATCTTAACAAGAATTCATTATGAAAATAGTTTTTTCCATGCTGATGTTATTTGTTGTTGCATCAGTAGGAGCGCAATCAAAAAAGGAGTTGGCTGCTCAAGTCGCTTCGTTAAAAACAGAGATTGAACAACTTAAAAAACCGAAAGAAGCAGAACTTACAGACAAGCATAAGAAAGCAAGCTATGGTCTTGGTGTACTAATCGCCGAAAACCTGAAGCCTCAAGGCGGCGACTCACTCGACATCGAGACGCTCAACATCGCGATCAAAGATGTCTTCCAAAGCAAGACACTTAAAATGACACAAGAAGAATCAATGACAATCGTACAAGAATATATGCGTGGACAAGCAGAAAAAAGAAATGCTAAGCTTGCAGAAGCAGGTAAAGTATACCTAGAAACAAACAAGACAAAGGCTGGTGTACAAGTAACAGCCACTGGTTTGCAGTATCAAGTATTACAAAGTGGAAAGGGCAAAAAGCCAGGACCAAATGATCAAGTGACGGTACATTACACCGGCAAACTCATCGATGGAAAAGTATTCGATAGTTCTGTGGAAAGAAATGAGCCGGCTACCTTTGGTGTATCGCAAGTTATTCCAGGTTGGACTGAAGCGCTTCAGCTGATGAAAGAAGGTGATAAATTCTTGTTAACTATTCCATCGGAACTTGGTTACGGCGAGCGTGGTGCGGGACAAGATATTCCACCATTCTCCGTGTTGGTCTTCGAAGTAGAGTTGATCAAAGTGAATTAATCCTTCTCGTTGAAATAACAGGAGGCTGTTTCAAATGATGAAACAGCCTCTTTTTTTTATGTGGTCGCCTCGAGAAGTTTCTGTAACGACTGCAAAACCATATCCCAGTTCTGCTCCATGTGCTTCTTAGTTTGTTCGTCGGCATTGGGATCATCGGCAGAAATGGTAAGTTCAGTGCCGCGTGCCGTGGGAAGTAAGTCGTAAGTTACCATCACGTAATTTGCTGGACTATCTTCTTTTCCCGCGAGCGAACTCCAGAATGAATATTGCAATCTTTTGTTTTTTTCGATTGCTTTAATCTCACCTTTGTCTTCATACGACTTCCCCTTCCATTCGCCTCTGAAGATTACACTACTTCCTACTTTCCAATCCGATTCAACATCCGTTCCGTGCAGGTATTGTTTCACGAGCGCGGGTGTTACCAACGCTTCCCATACGCGTTCAACAGGTGCCTGAATGGTGATTGTCGAACGTGCAATTAAATCCTTTTCGATGGTTTTCATAAACACATTTTTCAATCGTTGGAGGTTAATATTCTCATGCCACCGAAAAGTATTGTGAACGTTGGCGTAGAAATTTCCGAATCGATCGAAATTTGAATTAAATATTCCTTCCACGAACGAGTTCCGCTTCTATATTTGTGACATCACAACGCCCCGCCTGTATGGACGATTTTCTCGCTGCCCGATCGCAGATGGCATTGTCGCTTGGGTTTCACATTATATATGCTTGCATCGGAATGGTGATGCCATTCTTCATGGCTGTCTCCCATTACAAATGGATAAAGTCGAAAGACGACCGTTATCGACAGCTTACCAAAGCTTGGAGTAAAGGCGTCGCGATTTTCTTTGCGACTGGCGCCGTATCGGGTACTATGCTTTCTTTTGAGCTCGGCCTGCTGTGGCCAGAATTCATGAAACACGCAGGGCCAATTTTCGGGATGCCCTTTTCGCTTGAAGGTACTGCCTTCTTTATAGAGGCCATCGCACTCGGATTTTATCTTTATGGATGGAATCGCTTCAATCCGTGGTTCCATTGGTTTACAGGCGTGGTTGTGGGTGTCAGCGGACTTGCCTCGGGTATACTTGTTGTGTCGGCAAATGCTTGGATGAATAGCCCCGCTGGATTTGATTTCGACAATGGTACATACTCAAACATCGATCCCATCGCGGCGATGTTTAACGATGCCTGGCTCTTTCAATCCATACACATGACGCTTGCCGCGATCGCAGCCACTGGTTTTGCCGTTGCTGGTGTTCACGCGTTTATGATTCTGAAGAAAAAGAATGTAGACTTCCACACACGCGCTTTCAAGATTGCAGCTTCATTCGGAACGATTGCCGCTTTGCTTCAACCGATTAGTGGTGATCTATCTGCGAAAGACATCGCCGTACGACAACCCGCGAAGCTCGCGGCTATGGAAGCACACTTTCATACAAGTGAGAAAGCTCCGCTTATTATTGGCGGTATTCCAAATGAAGAAACGGAAACAATCGATTATGCGATTGAGCTCCCCGGCATGTTAAGTTTTCTGGCGCACGGTGATTTTGATCAAGAAGTGACAGGTCTCGACAAATTTGCGAAAGAAGATAGACCGCCCGTATTGGTTACACACTTCGCGTTTCAGATTATGGTAGGCATTGGTATGTTCATGATGCTCCTCGCCGTTATTTTCTTTTTGAGCTACTGGAAGAAACAATGGCTCGACAGGCGCTGGTTTGTCAAGCTCTTTGCACTAGCCACGCCATTGGGATTCATTGCCGTTGAAGCCGGGTGGACAGTTACGGAAGTGGGTCGACAACCTTGGATCATTCACAACGTGATGCGCACCGCTGATGCCGTTACACCGATGCCGGGCATTGCCTACTCGTTTTACATTTTCACAGCAATTTATCTGTCGCTTACAGTGGTGGTAATCTTTCTATTGAACAGGCAGATCAAAATGGTTCCATTGCTTTACGATCAACCCGAAGACAAATCAAATCATTAGCCTATGGCGTACGTTGTCATCGCTTACTTGTGGCTTTCGATACTGCTCTACCTCATTCTTGGTGGTGCTGATTTTGGCGCCGGAATTATTGAGCTCCTAACCTCGGCAAAAAATCGTATCAGAACACGAAAGACCTTATACCACGCGATCGGTCCGATATGGGAAGCCAACCACATGTGGCTCATCATTGCGATTGTGATTTTGTTTGTGGGCTTCCCCGTAATCTACAGTGAGATGTCTACCTATTTGCACATTCCACTGGTGATTATGCTCGTCGGAATTATCGCACGCGGAACAGCATTTGTATTTCGACACTACGATGCCATCAAAGACGATATGCAGTGGCTTTACAACCGGATTTTTCTTTTATCGAGTTTTGTCACACCTTTTTTCCTCGGCATTATCGCAGCGAGTACAATTTCCGGGCGAATTCAACCCGATGCATCCGACTTCCAAACGGCGTATGTTTTCAGTTGGTTCAATTTGTTTTCAATCAGTGTCGGATTATTCACCGTGTCAATCTGCGGATTCTTAGCATCGGTATTTTTAATTGGCGAAGCCGATGACGAAGCTGATAGAAAACGCTTCGTTAACAAAGCGATTCGCATGAACATCGCGGCTATTGTATGCGGGATTATTGTGTTTATTGTCGCCGAGATTGACAAGATTCCCTTGCGCCATTGGGTATTTGGAGAACCGTTAGGACTTATCGCGGTGCAAGCTGCAACGGTATCGCTAGCAGTCCTTTGGTATTTTATTTATCGCGGAAAAAATATGTTACCGCGAATCATGGCGGGCTTTCAGGTGACCATGATCTTGTTCGCAGTAAGCTACGCGCATTTCCCCGACTTCATCCGACTACACGGCGGCAGAAGTCTTTCATTGCTTGAACTTCAAGCGCCTCCAAAAACGATGGAGGCACTCGGATGGGCGCTCATCATTGGAAGTGTATTCATTCTTCCAGCGTTGTTCTATCTATACTATAGTTTCCAACGCCACGAGGAGCGGTAAGTTCATCATATTTCTTAAGGCGCTACGCCTTCAACAAGAATCATCTGCGTTGTTGCCGTTGCTTGTCGCAGTGCTTTAGCAGGCGCATACAGCTCTGAACTCCACCATGCCTTCGCTTTCTCTTTGTTGGGAAACTCAAGTACGACTACACGCCCAGGAGTCCAGTCGCCTTCGAGCGTTTCTGCATTTCCGCCGCGCACCACAAACTTACCCTCGAAAGGTAACAGCGATGCAGGTGTTAACTTCTTGTAATCTTCATAGCGTGTAGCATCGTGAATCGATACATCTACAATAACATATGCCTTCATGCGTAGCGATTATTGTTTCTTCGATGGTAGATCAAATGCTTTTGCCTCATGCTCTAAGTGGCCTTTATGCGCGCCGTCACAAAACGGTTTGTTATTAGACAACCCACAGCGACATAATGATACTACTGTTCGACCTTGTAGTCCATACGCATTGCCTTGCATATCAACAATTTCAAAATCGCCATCGATCTTGAGCGATCCATTGTTGTTTACTGTTATTTTAGTTTTTGTCATATCGTTCGTTGTTATAAGTAACTCAACCACCATTTTTCGCGATGGTCTGCTTTGTACTTCGCAAACCATTTGCAAAGTGGGTACAAAGATAGAACAACAAAAATCCATACAGCATAAACAATCCACAAATTGAAGCCATAGCCTTTCAGATTAGGCGAGTCAGTTACCCACGTCGTGAAAACCATGTCATTTAAATCATAACCCGTTAACAAGGCTGCTGCCACCGCCAGCGAGTGAATCAAATACAAGTGTAAGACATAATAGAACATCGGCACTTTGCCTAGCGTCCACGCCATTCGGTTAAACCAAGAATTGAAATTCAGTTTATCCGCTTGTGAAAGAAAAATGATTGCCGGGCCGAGCGTAATCAAGGTGTACAACAGCGACGGCGGATATTTAGAAACATTGATGAACGACAATATTGTATCGATTGTGGTTGACTGCACTGACCATGGACTTGGATCGCCATAAATATTTGGCAAACGTAAGATCACAAACAGTAGAATTAATCCACCGCCGATGCTTAGCAGTATTTTTTCACGTCTTTCCTGAAAAGCAGGTGTAAACAATTTACCAAAACAATACCCGAGTAACATGATACCCGTCCATGGTAAGATGGCATAACCAGCAAACAACGTAAAATGATCGGTTACGGGGAAGGCTTTGAAGCCGTGGAGCATTGTCCATCCAATAGCATCTGCATTATTTCCATCCACGTAGATGCCGTCGAGGAGATTGTGGCCAAACACCAAAGCGAAGCCGAGCACCATCACCACATAGTATCGCAAATGAATGGCTGCCGCGAGCACCAACATACCAACGCCCAACACCCAGATCACAACCAAAATGATCAGTGAAAACGAAATATTATAGAACCAGGCAAAATTGATAATGGTTAACTCGAGTACGATCAACCAAATGCCGCGCTTCACCAAGAAGAAACTCAGTTCCTTTTTCGATTTGCGCTCACCGACGAGGAAAGAGGAAGTACCTGCTAGGAACACGAAAACCGGCGCACAAAAATGTGTGATCCATCGCGTAAAAAACAAAGGCACACTAGTTTGTGTCAAGTCTAACGGGTTATATAAAAAGGCGTCAGCGTGAAAGTAGTCGCGCACGTGGTCAAGTGCCATTAAGATCATCACAATACCACGAAGCAAATCGATCGAGTCAATCCGGTAAGATTTATTCATGAGGGAATGTTAGGTTAGAACAGGATGAATTGTTCGAAAAATAACGAACATAGGTTTCGAACTTTTGATTCATTTAACATATTTATTTTTTTCAATCTGATCGTGAACGCAAGAATCAGGTTGTGTTAAAGGATATTTAGATATCACAATAAATTATCGTCACATTTTTCACGACATTTATGGATATGATCAAAAAACTTCCCCAAGAGCTCCTCGACAAAGTGCTCCTTTCAAAAGATCAATTTGAACGCATCGATCCGTTGTTCTCTGGCAAACTTGTATCCGTTTTCTATGATTTACGTGTCATTCTCTACCTCGGCGTATTATTACTCACATCCGGTCTTGGAATTCTTGTCTATCAAAATATCGGCGACATCGGCCATCTGTTAAGCATCATCTTTTTAATCGCGTTAACAACGGTCTGTTATTGGTTTGTCATGACAAGAGCCGTCCCTTACAGCAACAACATTGTTAAGCATCCTATTCCCTACTACGACTACATTGTACTGCTCGCCTCGCTTTTGCTCATTACAGTGCTGGGATACGCGCAGTTTCAATATGAAATTTTAGACGATGCGATGGGAATCACGACGCTCATCACCGCCGCTATCTTCTTCTACACCGCTTACCGATTCGATCACCTTGGCGTTTTATCATTGGGCATTACTGCATTCGCATCGTTTTGGAGTATTTCCATATCACCGATGAAATGGTATAGTGGAGATTTTATCGAAGCGTCAAATCTTCACGTCACAGGAATCTTCTTTAGCATCGGCATGGCAAGCATCGCAATGTTTCTCGACCGAAAGAATATAAAGCAACATTTCACGTTTAGCATCCTCAACATCAACGCACTGATTTTCTTTGTCTCTACGCTCACGGGATTATTCTCTGAAGAATGGTCAATAATCTATTACCTGTTAGTAGTCGGTGGGTGCGCGTTCTCCTATTACGTGGCACGCTATAAAAGATCATTTCTATTTTTGCTTTATGCCTTTCTCGCCGCTTACGTAGCGACCACCTACCTTATCTTCGACGTACTGCGCTTGGATGACATTATATTTTGGTTTTTCTACTCCGTATTTTCTTGTGGCGGTTTCGTATACTTCATTGTTAAATTTAAAAATCATTTTAAACGATAGATTTTATGGCGACAGCATACAATTTGACGAACTTAAAAAATCTACTCGTTCAAAAAGAGGTTAAGCAATGGATGAAACAAGATTACATTACGCGAGAACAATTCCATACCATTGAACGCGAATATCCATGCAGCTTCTACCATCCCAATATGTTTATCCGCATTTTACTTTTTGCTGCTACACTTCTGGGATCATTCGGCGCGATAGGTTTGCTTATTCTAGCGATGGACACTGGCAGCGACGACTCGATCGCAGGTGCCTGCGTTTTCGGTGGCGTGGTCTCAATTGTACTCCTTGAAATCATGATTTCCCAAGGCAAACACTACAAGTCGGGCGTTACAGAAGCATTATTATACTTTGGGGTGGGAATTATTATCGGAGGATTGATCGTGTTAGCTAATCCTACCACAGCCGTGACCTCATACGTTTTCTTTTTCTTGTTTTTGTTCGCCGCAATTCGCTACATCGATTTGATCGCAACCCTTGGTACCGTCTTAAGTTTTGCATTCATTGTCTTCAACAGCTTATATGAGATGGGTGGCTTCGCGCAGCAGATCATTCCGTTTGTCATGATGATCGTATTTGGGCTGGTCTATTTCATCACACGTCGCGCGAGGCAAAACGACAGCGCTCAACCTTGGTGTGATGCACTCCTTATTATAGAAAGCACCAGTCTGCTCATTGTATACTGTGGTGGAAATTATTTCGTCGTTCGCGAGCTAAGCATTGAGATGATGGAATTAGCACTTGAAGAGGGCCAGGACATTCCTTTCGCGTGGATTTTCTATGCGCTTACAGTAATTATCCCAATGATCTATTTGTATTTCGGCATCGTGCAGAAGAATATTGTTCTCATTCGCGTAAGCTTGATTGTGATCGCTTTTGCTGTATTCACTTTTAAGTATTATTTCAGCCTCGGACATCCCGAAATCACACTAACAATCGCAGGCGTGATTCTCGTATCGATCTCTTTAGCGTTATTGAATTACCTAAAAATCGTTCGTCACGGCTTTACTCGCGAGAATCATCTTCCTGAAAAATGGGCAGGTATGAACATTGAGGCAGTCGTGATATCACAAACATTGGGAGGGAACCAGATCAACGTGCAAGACGCGCCGGTTAAAGGAGGTGATTTCGGCGGTGGTGGTAGCAGCGACTCTTTCTAAAATTCTATAGGCTTCCGATCGTTAGTGTAATGGTATCGGCAAAGATGTCGAAACCCGGGTCATTTTTAACATTTCTGACCCTTTTTAGGCGAGCCCAAAACAAAATAAAATTCCAAAATCACAGTTTAAATGGTTTAAACTCAGTTCTAAAACAATATTTTACACAAATTAACCATATAAAGTATTGAATAGAATCTTTAAAGCTCACAGCATTTTGTGGCGCCTGAAGTTTGTGAGAATGCATTTTGTGGCGGGCCATTGGCAGCATATAATATTATGATTCTTCACTAGTGCGGCATTTCTTACCTCGATCTGTCGCAACACGTGTTTTCAAAAGCCAGGTTAAAGGATTAGCCCACCTTTGCATCAACAAAAAAAAACAAAACACTAACATGAACTTCAGGATCACATCTCTCCTTTTCGTTTTTGCATTGCTCTCGGTATCGGCTTTCGCTGAAGCACCAGCTTCTACTAAAGCGGTTGTTTCTTCTGCTAACAATTCTGTTTACAGCGTAGTATACAAATCCGACATGGCAGGTGATGTGAAAGTATCGATCCTTGATAAAAACAAAAAGTTGATCTTCACTGAAACGATTGCCAATGTTGCATCTTTCAAGCGTCCGTATAACTTCAGCCAATTAGCAGAAGGTCAATACACGATCGTTATTGAAGACAAAGCTGGTAAGCAACTTGAGCAAGTAAACTATACTGCAACTAAAGTAGAATCATTTGTTCGTGTTAATAAAGTTGCAAACGCAGAAGGCAAGTACGTGTTGAATGTAATGAGCTCAGGTGCAGAAGGTGTGTATGTTAGGATTTCAAATGCATCTAGCGTTCTTCACGAAGAAAAGATCATCGTTGACAAAAGCTTCGGTCTTATCTACAACCTCACGCAAATTAAAGGTAACAGCGAAATCACTTTTGAAGTGGTAACGGATAGTGGTAAAACTACGGTAGCCGAATTCTAATCTGTAAATACGATAAAAAGTTAGAGCCCGTTTTACGACGGGCTTTTTCATTTTACAAATATGTGAACATGTGAACACCGAAGCACGTATAGATCACTACCTTTGCAAGGAAGAAATTACGTTTGAATACATCACCAAAATTCTCGTCTGAATCATTCTTTACCGGAATACTGTTCGTCATGTTTTGGGCATCCGCATCTGTGGCCGGGAAATTCGGACTTCAATCTGCAGAGCCGCTCGTACTTTTCACAACTCGATTTCTTTTAGCTGGTATTATTCTACTTGCTTACGTATCGTTCATCGACAAAAGCAGGTTACCAAAAGGAGGAGAATGGAAACAGCTAACATTGTTTGGCATCCTTAATACGACACTCTACTTAGGATTATTTGTCATCGCGTTACAGTTCATTACACCTGGAATTACATCGTTGGCAATTGCGTTGAATCCATTGTTCATAAGTATTCTTTCCGCAATATGGATGCGTCGCCGTGTGCGATTGCAAGAATGGATAAGTATCGCCATTGGCATCGCCGGCGTTGTACTAACAGCTTACCCACTTTTTGCGACGAGTTATGCTACTTTCTCAGGAATGATTTTACTTGCATTGAGTATGCTCGCATACTCGGCAGGTGCAGTATACTACGCCGCAGTACCTTGGACGTTGTCGAGAACCACCATCAATGCATGGCAAGTTTTTATCGGTGGGCTTTTGCTTGTTCCCTTTGCCCTCGCGTTACATAAGCACGAAAATCATTTCGATCTCACGTTTTGGGGATCTATCGCATGGCTAGTCATTCCTGTTTCAATCATTGCTGTACAACTCTGGTTACGTTTATTAAAACGTGATGCTGTTCACGCTTCAATGTGGTTGTACCTATGCCCTATTTTCGGCTTTTTGTATTCGAATTTGCTCCTCGATGAGCCGCTCACCATCTTTACTTATATTGGAACTGCGCTTGTCATGGTCGCTCTTTACGTCGGACAACGCAAATCAAAAACATAACGCACATGCGATCAAAACTATCAGACGACGAAGGACAACGTAAAAAATTCCGCGCGGTATTTTCACGATTCGGAAAGAAAACAAACTACCAAGGATATTCTGAGTCAACCGTACTCCTCACAAAAGTCATTGACATTGAAAAGAAAATTGTTGTCACTGATCACGCATGGTTCTCCTTGACCAAAGGCTTCGAAGAGATCAATTTGAAACCGGGAATGATCATTGAATTCGAAGCGCGTGTTAAAGCATACGAAAAAGGCTACGTCAACAAACGGTATGGTATCAATCAAAAAAAGGAAGACTTTCGATTTAGCCACCCAGGTAAAATCGTCATCATCGATCCCGACAAAGAATAGGTTACGAAGTCAGATTTATGTCGTGAACCACCGCCAGAATTTGCCCAACCAGGTTTTCGGTTCCGGCTTGAGATCGGCACTCGACATACCCACAACATCTTCATCGATAAGTCTAGCAGCTTTGGTTGGTGCTGCTGGTTTCACGCGCTTCTGGTAATTTAACGTACGCAATTCCTTTCTTCTCTTTTCATCTTCCTTGCGCTTGTCTTCTGCAGCACGTGCTTCACGCTCACGCGCCAAGGCCACTGGATTCTTCGTTGGACGTTGCTCACGACGATCCTTCTTAAAGTGATGCGGTCTTTTCTTTTCGTACGGCGGGCGATTGTTCTCTGTCGGTTTATCTTCACTCGACGCTTCTGAATCTTCTGGCTGAACTTCCTGCACTTTTTTCTTCGGCTCAGGTAATTCGATTTTTCCAAGAACTTTTAATCCGGAAAGGGAAACCTTCTGCGCTTTAATGGTTTCAATCTTGCCTTCACTTTCGACATCACTATCCGAAGTTGCAGTAGTCTCAGTCACGACAGCTAATGGTTCGTCAGCCGACATTGGTGCAGGCGCATTTGAGATGATCTCTTCCGATTGATCTTCGTGATGATTCGAGAAGTTTTCCTGCGGAGATTCGGACGGCTGTGAGAGCAGCGTGTCATCAATATTGATGTTCGTCTCATTGAATCCATTCGGTGCAAACCGTTGCAGGACGATAGACAGTTGCTCGTCGGATAACCTTGTATTGGCACCTTCGAGTGGTGCTGCCCCCTGAGTTGCCAGGAAGTCTGTGATGTCTGATGGTGGGATAGCCAACTTTCTGGCTAATTGTCCAAGCCTCATGCGATTACTTTAAAGAATCGGCAAATATACCCTCATTCGCACGGAAATAAAAACAGTGCTTTTCCCTCAGTCGTCGCTACATGCAGTTCACAGTTTTCCGTTTTCAGCTTTCCAGTTTCCAGTCGCCGGTTCCCGTTTTTTTAGCTTTCGTTTTTTCGATTGATGTTATATGAATACAATTAAAAAGGCCACCACCACGGGCAGCCTTCAATATCTCTCATCTCTAAACAAACCGGCACACCAGCAACCGGCAACTGGCTCTCCGGTATTACCAATTCACTTCAGCAGGCAAAATTAAAATACCCTTTCCTTCGTAAGCATCACCATGACGCTCCATCCGTAAATACACGTTCGCCTCAGGATTGCTCTCGATAAACTGACTATCCTGCTCTGTCCACGTATACGCTCCTCCCGGAAAATGCTCTGTTTCTAAAACATCACCGGGCGTGATGTCTGCTATCTGCCTTCTGTCTACTTCAAACAAAACAGCGTTGTCTTCAATTTGATATTTCATGGCTTGCACGTTTGTTTGAAGGGGTAAAATTGTGGTGCCAGGGGGAGAAGAAGTAAGGAGTCAGAAGTCAGGAGTCAGGAGTAAGAAGTAAGTAGTAAGTAGTAAGTAGTAAGAAGTCAGAAATCAGAAGTCAGAAGTCAGGAGCAAGGAGTAAGAAGTCAGGAGTAAGAAGTCAGGTAAGGGAGTAAGAATCTGAAGTACGTCTTTGGCAGGAATTAGATCATTGACATGGGGTCGGGGTAGGTGAATTGATATTGGAGTTTTTCTTTCAGCTTATCAGCATTCACAATCTTAAACGGAGTATGAACGTTGTTGCTGAAGGTTGGTGGAGCGACATTCAACGCACGGCTTGAAGCTTCGTAAAATTCTTTCTTGGTTGGATGCAGGTCTGCACATGCATTAAACACATCACCGAATAAATCTTGCTGAACAATCGCCATAATAATATTCACACAATCTTGTTGATGAATCATGTTCACAGGCATCTCCGCACCATCTACATTCTGTTTACCTGATAAAAATCTTCCTGGATGGCGATCACCTCCGATCAGTCCTGCAAAACGAAGCACTGTTGTCTTATAGTTTTCAACAGAAAACAAACATTGCTCTGCGCGATAAAGATATGACGACGGATTGGCATCTTCTTCAAACACTTCGCGGTTGAGATCGTCATAAATACTCGTCGAGCTAATAAAGATAATGCGCGTGATATTCGTTTTTGTTAACGCGATGGAGAGCGATTCGATTTGGGTATTGTACAAATCTGTGAGTCCGGCCTTGCGTCGCGGCGGTACACTCACTAGCAACACATCGGCATGAAAGAAGCGATCTAATGCACTTCCTTGGAGATGAGGATTCATCTCAACCAAAAACGCATTCACGCCTTTCGTTGTTAACGTTGATAATTTTTCCTGCGTTGTCGTAGAGCCATTCACCTGCCATCCCTCGCGTAAAAACCGATCCGCCACGGCCATACCCAACCAACCACACCCTAAAATACTCAACGTGCCTGCTTTCATATCTACTCCGGTTTTTGACGCCATTTCTTTTTCTCCGAATGCTGCTTCTTGCTTTTGATACGCTCTTTCACCGCGCTCTTTGAAGGTTTAGTTGCCTTTCGCAATTTCTTTTTCTCAAAAGCTTTATGCATCAACAAATTGAATTTCGCATTCACATTCAACTTGTTTTCCAATTGCGATCGTTTCTCTTGCGACACCAAAACCAACACGCCTTCCACCGTAATCTTCGAGTGAAGCTTCTCTACAATCACGGCCCTCTCCTCTTCCGTTAGTAATTGCGATTGCTTCACATCAAATTTCAACGTGACTTTGGTATTTACCTTATTTACATTTTGGCCACCAGGACCACTGCTCCGAGAAGTTGAATAATCAATCTCAGGCATTACCAAGTCCACGGTGATGGGCCGATTTTGCGAACTCATGCTGTTTATTTCAATACTACTTTTTCAAGTATGCGTTCTTTTACTTCGCCATTCTCTGCATACACGTAATAGGCGTTGCATTCTTCTTTCAGCGAAACAACTTGCCGTACCGTATTGCCTTCAAAAACAATTCCAGCATAGTCGTCGCACGCATAGCCAGGTTTAAACGTACCCGAACGAATGTAGTTGTGATAAAGAGGTCGTCGTGTGGGCTCAGAATCGTAATGCGGACAATGACTTGCTTCCAAAAATCCGAGACAATCTACGGTTGTAATTTCAATGGGACGCGAATCGGTGGTTCCGTGCTCAAACCAGCAAAGCGATCCGGCACTTCCTCCGGCCAGCACAATTCCCTGATCCCAGGCCTTCCGAAGAATTTTGTCAATACCTTGTGCCTTCCAGATGGCCATCATATTTAACGTATTACCACCGCTTACAACAATTCCATCCATGCTTAACAGCGATTCTTCAAAGGAAATTTTTTGGTCATAACTTGAGATGAATACTTTCTGAACATGTGGTTCAATATCAAGTCCACCGCAACGGGTTAACCACGTTTCAATAAAAGCTGGACTGTCGGCTACGGCTGTTGGTAGCAAGCATATACGTGGCCTTTTCTTTCCGGTAAGAGATGCCATGTGCTGGAGAAAAGGTGCGAGGAGACCGGCACCGCAGGCAAAGATTGTGCGCTTAGTATTCGACATTTTAAATTATTAACAAACCTATAAATCTAAACGGTGGCAAGATAACGTATATTCATACACTGAAACACCAATGAAACTTCAATCCAATCAATCGGCACCAATTTTCGCCGTCCCCGACATTTACGGTCGTCAAGTCAATCTGGAATCGTATCGCGACAAAAAGATCTTCTTGGGATTCTTCCGCCACGCTGGGTGTCCATTTTGTAATCTTCGGGTTCACACGCTAACGAAGATTCATCAAGACATGAAAGACAAAGGCCTTGAGATGATATTCTTTTTTGAATCGAAAGCGAGCGTGTTGTTGAGAAGCTCGTTTCATACTGGGGTGTCGCCCATACCACTTATTGCTGATCCAACTAAAAACTGGTACACGCAATATGGATTGGAACCGTCTACATCGAAAGCTGTCATTAGTCATCTATCATCGTTTGTGCAGACTGCATTTAAAGCGAGTGGTCAAAAATTACCGACACACATGATGAAATCAGGTGAAGCATTCAACACCATGCCCGCTGAGTTTTTGATTGATAAGAACCTCGTGATTAAAGAGGTTTACTATTCCGATCGATTGAATGATCGCATGGATGTATCGAAGATCGAACAGTTTGCTATCGCTTAAATGTAGGCAACGACAACTTAAATTTAATGGCGAGGATGCGCACCGTAAAAATGACAGTGCTTGAGATGAGCAGATTGATGTTCCTATCGACACCAAAGCGATAGAGTAACAAATAAACAATTGCGCCGCTTAGGCAGGCCGTTGCGTAGATTTCTTTTCTAAAAAGCACTGGTGTTTCTTTCGTGAACACGTCGCGAATTACACCGCCCATCACGGCGCTGAACATTCCCATGATCGCGGCTATTTCTGGGCGAACGCCAAGACTAAGCGCTTTTTCAACACCGAGTATGGTGAAAAATGAAATTCCAACCGTATCAAAAAAGACGAAAGTTCTGCGCAGTCCGATTAGCCGATTAAAGAAAATGTAAGCCATGATAACGCCTGCGAAAATTGCGTAGAGAAAGTTGATATCGCCAATCCACACAAGTGGATAACTGTCAAGCATGATATCGCGTAAGGTACCGCCACCAATCGCTGTTACAAAGCCTAAAAACCCGGCACCGAAAAGGTCGTCATGATCATCTTGTATGGCCAGAGACCCTGATATGGCAAAGAAGAACGTTCCGACGAGTTCAAGAATATATTGTAGCGGCATACAAGAAAGTTAACAAACTATTTCTTGAACCACATTATTTCTTCACAAGATCTCGCAGTTCATTAAACACATCGCGATAAAGTCGGCGCTCGGTACCTTTCATGTGATCATGCTCCTCAAACATTTCCTTCACTACCTCCTCGAGCATTGCATGATTACTATGAAGCTTCAAGAATTTTACATAGGCCAAGCGATGCGGATAATTGGTAAAAGTTTTGTTCATACCGCCAAATTCCTTTTCTGCATCCGCTACATTTCCAGCGAAGTGAAGTGACCACGCAAAAGCAATGCGTTCTTCAGCATTCTTAAAAGATTTCTCATTTTCCAGCTGCCTCCCGTACGTGATCGCAGCATCATAAGATTTATTCTGAAAATGTGCTACCAAAGCTTTCATCTTCAGCGTAGGATCATCGGCCATAAATCCGCTCATACTTTCTTCGTATAACGCGATCGCGTCCGGGTATCGTCCGGCAGCTACGTATGCATCAGCCAATTGAATTCTATTTGTTACGTTGTCTGCAAAACGAAGATTCTTTTCGAGTTGTTCGATCCGATAATTGCTGTTGACGGCGAGCTTGACGGTTTGCCCGATGCTCTCCATACTCCGGCGACTATAAAAATGGTGATACAAATAAATTAAGCAGCCCACAATGGGCAAGAAGATAATGAGATAGTACCAACGTTGCTCTACATTATTCTTGTAGGCATGGTACAAGCAGAATCCTTGGAGGAAAAGTAATGGGGTATAAAATCCGAACATGATACAATCTTATGACAATTTCGCGAATTGCGCCAGACAAATGTCGCTGTGCATTAAAAGCCATCGAAAGCGTCATAAAAAAGCGGTTTCATAGAAAAAAAGAAGAGGCTGCAACAAGTACAGCCTCTCTTTGCGTTGATCCCATGTCATCAAAACGGTGTTACCCGTGTAAAGTAAGGATTGTATCAACTGTGAGGTATGAATGCATCCTAAGAGAGATCAACCGTATGCCTTACATCATTAAATCAATATGCCTACTTTCCTTAACGACGATTATCACGTCCTTGGAAAATATTTTCCTCAATACAAACAAACTTGAGGCACTAGGCTCGCAGGCAATCAATCAACAAGCTATAACATCGATGTATCAAAGTCCCCTTGAAGATCTTCATCCAGCTTTGCGATAAGCGAATGAATTTTCTTTACCTGCTGCTGATACATATTGGACAACACGACATTTTTCTGCAATGGCACGCGGTGCTTTTTCACCAATTCACAAAAGTGAATGCGCACATCGATCTCTGTTGAAATGACCTCAGAATATTTCACGCGACGATTTACGATTCTCAAAATCTTGCGAAGACTTTTCTTGACATAGTAGACATTTCCCTGCGGTAAATCTTCAAAATGATTCTCAATTTCTTCTTTTACTTTATTAACATATCCGTTCTCGTCATGAAAATCAAATAAAAGATAGGATAATAGTTCCTTATTCTCTTTTTTATAGCGTGCAAGACGTTGACATATCTCTTGCAGGCGAGACGATTCTTGCTCTTTTAATTCTTGTCTGATTTCTTTAATCGAAGCACTTTCCATGGCAACCGTCTTTTCTTAAGTGGCGGAAGATAGCCGAACGATCGCAATAATGGAAGCACGTGTTGGCGGTTGATGGGATAAATTGTTACCTTGCAGCGTGCAAAAAAGTTTAAATCTGATCGAAGAAACGCTCAGTCATTTTAGTGAAGGCGCAAAATCGGTGCGCGCATACTCACCCACCACCACCTACATCATCACAAAAATAAATGATGAAGGTGAGTTTTGGATTACGCTCGAAGAACCTGGATTCCCAAAGAGCCGCGCAAAAGGTTTAGAACAATACTTCTCAGAAGTGTATGGCATCGAAGCTGTCTACTAACGGCCGATGCTAACACCATTTCCTAACGGCGGTTGCACGCGCAGTCTATTCTCTACTTGTTGAACACCGCGAACATGCTCACAAATATCCTCTGCTAGACGTTTTGACGCGCGCGAATCAACATATCCAGAAATAACTACAACACCGTTTGTCACATCAAGCATCATCTCTGATGCATCGAGGTCACCGTGCTCGGTAAGACGGATGTATATATCATCGGCAATAGATTCATCACGCCTTGTAACGTTACGTTTCGGTGAATAGTCGGTTGCGTATTTTGCATCGCGCCGCGAATTTCTTGCAGCCATCGCATCTTGCCTTCGGTAGTTCGCCGCTAAGTCATATGCTCGTCCCTCGCGTTGAATGCTGTTATAAAATTCTCTTGGGTAAAACTGATAACGATCATACGCACCACGTCGAACACGATCGGCATCTTTCCCCCAGCCTCTTTGATATTGGAAGTCATTGTTTCTAATGCGCGGATCAATACGGTTATGTTGAAAAGCATATTGTCCTCGTACAACAAAATCGTTTTCGTGACCAGATTTCATATTCTTTTTCGTTTCGAAATAGAAATACAAAACGGTGCCAGCAGCAGCCTCTACGCAGTATCAATACCGGATTGTGCGTCTCTTCGAGCGAAGAAATAATTCTACAACGACTAGATTTGGAACCCAACTCAACCAGGAAAACACGGCATAAGCAGACGGTTGAGCAAGTTCAAAGCTCCACGAAAATATATAGATATAAATGCGCAATGTTACTGCAGCAAATGTGAGTGCGAAACTGCGCCACATCCATTCTCGATGAGCATCGATCTGTCGTTTGCGGATACGATCGAAAGCAATCGCAGTAAACGTGAACCACAACACCGTCTGAAGTAAAAAACTCGTCAGAACAACCGGTCCTCTTCCGATGAACAAGCTCATGACTAACCCGCCTGGTGCGGCAAAAAATAAAATCCCCATCACATAGAAGTAGCCAAGGCGCCGATGTGCACTTGGAAAGTTGCGATAAGCGTTCGGATAGAGCTGAAAAAATCCTGATAGCAAAATGAGTCCGCCGAGAAGAACATGGGCGTAGTAAGCAGGAAGATACCATCCCGTGGCAATTGCTTCCTGCTTTATTCGTAAAAAGCTATAACGCGAATCGAAATTTAGATACGTCAGTGTGTTAATCGTTAGCAGTATCGCCAATAACAATACAATTACAAACAATACATAGCTTCCGATTTTAAGAACGCGCTGCATTACACAGGTTTCTGCATCAGCGACAAAATCTTATCGAGGAAATCAAGGTTGTAGCGATCGATTTCCGTCATGTCTTCGCGAAAAGCTTCGATGCTCTCGTAACGAGGATTATACCAATCACGATACTCAAAGCGCTGCTTCACGCCATCCTCAGGAAAGATAAATCCATACGTTGCAAGAATCTCGGCGCGTATGTATTCAATGGTAGCGGTCGACAGAAAAGTACGCTTCTTTTGTTCGCCATCTTCATACACCAAAAAATCTCCGGTCAGGTACGTGCTATCCATCTTGACAAATTGCGTGAATGCGAAATCTCGATTTGATTTCAGTCGCTTCATTTGTGTGTCGGGACCTAATTCGAAATAGTCGTACTTGAACAGGTTGTACTCGTCCCAATACTCACCATCCATTTCTGAATATGCGCCTTCATAGCTAACCTCCAAAAGACGGTCATCTAATCTTTTAAAGTTCACTTCACCTGCATTGGCCACATTGTCGATCTCCAAAGTATCATGCTGTGGTCCCACGAAAACAACACGGTCGTACGTATAGAATTCTTCGCGCCCCTCGATGTATCGCTCCGTGATGGACGTCATCACGGCACTAATTTTGTCGGTGATCGATTGGACCTTCGTACCTTTTGTCTCAACGTAGTCGGTCCAACCTGCGTAAGGGAAAGGCGTCGTGGAAATCCCTTCAATTTTTTCATCGAGCAATCCAGACTTCACCAAATATGAAGGCGGAATCAAGATGCCGTAACCGATGCTTGGCTCACGTGGAATTTCACAGTAAGCATAAAGGCTATCACCTTTAAATTTTAAATTATCTGGTATGAACGCAAAAGTGTTGACCCATTGCTGCGCAGCCTCGGAAGGAAGCCCAGCTTGATAGGAATAGTCCTTGTCAATCCAGCCATACGTTGTATCAGATTTCACAATAGCCATTGCTTTTCCTTCTTTGTAAGGGATAATCAAATCGTGATCGGTATCCAGTAAAAGTTTCTTTGATACTAAATCGAAGTATCCCACCTTTCCATCTTTCTTTACTTCAACAATATTGGGAAGGTCAAATCCAATCGTTCCGATGAGTTGATATTCAACGGGAATAATCACGGTACCTGCATCGTCAACTAATCCCATAGTATAGTCTGTGGATTTTTTCTCACCATCAACTTCCCATACACCCTCAACCACATAGAAATAGCGCTTTTGATTATACGTCGCATACCACACAACAGAATCAAATTTCTGCTGTAACGCTTGCGCTATCGCAAAAATAGGTTGACGTACCTTCAGCGCTTGTGCCTGTTCGACGCTGTATTCTGCCTCGATACGCAAGTCTGCAAAAGCTTTGTAAAAAGCCTCAGCGTCAAACGTGCTAATCACATAACTACCATCTTTGGGTTTCAAAATCATCTTAACAGAACTTTCAGCGGCGTATTCCTGTGCGAGTTTTTCAGAATGAAAACTTACGGGTGCCAACACGTTCACGATACCTTTATCGAATACCAGCTCCGCATTTTCAAAGTTCACGCTACATTTCAAGAACTCATTTTCTTTGTTTTGCAAAATGCGAATCGCGGCAAGAATAGCTTCCGCGGATTGCTGCGTATCGAACTGTTTCAGAATTTCAGCATCACTTTTAGATAAGTTATTCTGAAATGCAGTCAAAAAAGCACGCGCCTCCTTTTCAACATCTTTCTTTTGAAGAACACTACAGGCTGCAACGCCAGTGAACAGGAATACAATGAAGAGGTAAATGGATGATAATCGCATACGTTGGGGATTCAAGACGCAAAGATAATTATTAGTTGGATTATCCACGCGTTGGTATGGGTACAACTAACGGATTCCCAGTTTCTCTTTCAATTTCCCGAAAGAATGAAAAGGCCCTTCGGCAACACCCAGGTTAATAATCCAAGCGGGTATCGATCCACCAGGGTCGACCGACAACGTGTAAACAATGTTTAATCCATCGGCAACTTCCGTTACATGCCACACGGCAAGTTGATACGGCACCCGCACGAGGTCATCGTCAACAGGATACGCATAGTCGATTGTTTTTACTTCTATCAACAACGTCTTGGCTGGTTCATCGTGGGTCAGCTTTTTGTGCACGATCAATTCCCGATTCGATGCGGGCCATGGCGCTTCCACGACGGTCCGATAAATTACCTCTTCCCCACTAATGCGTTTTAGCACTTGCGACGCTATCATCTTGTACTGCCAATACTTGTAGCTATCGATATCATCGAGAAGCGTCGTTAAGTCTGTTAATGTCTTCCCTGATAATTTCAACTCCGCGCGAATTGACTTCAACTTCGAGTCTTTCGCTTTGCACGTATAAACAGAGATTCCATCCTTCACCTTTTTCAACTCACAGTCCTGAGCCACTACTGTGACTACATTTAGGTAACCAACCAAAACAAAAAAATAAAATTTCATTGCGACTACAGATACGCCGTTGGACGTACAACGGCCGGGATACCCGAAATTAAAAAAATGAATTAATCCTTGATTACTTTTTGTGCGGCAACACCAACTACTAATCATTTTCTAAGTACCATTTTGTGAAAGCGACACTTGTTGAATCAAGCTAAAGGCAGCATCAATAAAAAAGACGTCATCGATTGAAATCATTCGATTCCCTTCATTTCAAGTTCTTTTTTTAGTAATATTATCCATAACCAGTTCTTATTCCATGCGATCAAATTCAGATTTCCATCGCTCGAAAAAAAACACTCCCCTCTTCAAATTTCTCGTCGTCCTATGCTGCTGCTTCTCCGAAGTTTGCCTTGCTCAAGACATGCGGTTTGACCATTTCGGTGTTGAACAAGGGCTCTCGCAGGGAAATGCCGCTGCTGCTTATCAAGACCGTTATGGTTTTATTTGGATCGGCACCGAAGATGGATTAAATCTTTACGACGGCTATTCTTTCACGGTGTTTCGAAATGATCCACGCGACTCCACGTCGATCAGCAATAACAATGTCAAATGGATTACACAGGATCAATCAGGGAACATCTGGCTCGCTACATTGGGAGGACTGAACATGTATGACCGGAACAAAAACCAGTTCACGCGATTTTTGTATGACAGCCTCGATGCCAATTCATTAACCAGTAATGAAGTAACGTTTGTTTTTTTCGACTCTAAAAAGCGACTATGGGTTAGCACCGGTGCGGGATTAAATCTTTATGATTCGGCGATCAATGGTTTTAAACATTTCTTACCTGTTGCTGGGCAACCCAATCGTATTGCTGGAAAAATTGTCCGACATGTGTTAGAAGATCATCAACACCGACTATGGGTGGCAACTGACGGCGGCGTAAGCATGTTGAACAGCGATGAAAATACTTTCACTACCTACGCGCATGATCCGACCAACCCACGTTCCTTAAGTAGTAATAATTTGATTTCGCTCTATGAAGATCAGAGCAATAGCCTATGGGTTGGTACGTTTGACACTGGCCTAAATAAACTCAATCCACAAGATGGTACGGTAACCCGGTACCAACACAATCCTGCGGACCCAACATCACTCGGCAACAATTACATCTATGCCATTGCACAAGATGCTTCTGGCGCGCTATGGCTTGCCACGGATGGCGCACTTGCGAAAATGAACGCTAATGGAACGTTTACCAACTATCGAAAAGTTGAAGGAGATGAAACCACGTTGTCCAGTAATATCATTACGGGAATTTATTTCGACAACGACCAGCGCATGTGGGCGAGCACGCGATTCGGTGGCATCAACGTGTATGATAAAGGTAAATTTGGATTCCCTCATATTCGACATCTTAATCACGACCCTTACAGTATTGCAAATAACACTGTGACGAACTATGTCGAAGATCAGCAAGGACAATTGTACATCAGTATGGATGGTGGTGGAATCAACCGATTAGATCGGGAGACAGGACGATATCTTGCTGTGGCTAAAGGATTATTTTCCAATGACAAAGTATTGGCGATTGAGTTCGACAACAACGGTGAACTTTGGGCGGGCAATTGGGCAGATGGTCTCCATCGTTTCGACCCGAAAACAAATAAGACGCGACATTATCTACACGATCCTAGCAATCCAAGAAGCTTGAGTGATAACAATATTTTCGATCTGCTGAAAGACAACGATGGCAACATCTGGATTGCTACTTACGGGAGAGGTCTAAACCGATACAATACGGCGACAGACGATTTCACCCGTTATGTCAATGACCCGAGTAATCCGCAATCTATTCCAGCGTCTCCCCTTGGATTCTTGTATCAAGATAGGCAAGGGATGATTTGGATCGCGACGGAACGCAATGGACTTATCATCATGGACCCGCGGACTGAGACTTTTCAATTTATCCGCGCCACCGGCAAGCCAGGAGGATTAAGTTCAAACGCAATCTTTGTCATATTCGAAGACAGTAAAAACAGAGTTTGGATCGGTACCGACGGTGGAGGTTTAAATCGTTATGACCGAAAGACAAAAACATTCGAAGCTTATCGAACACATGACGGACTTCCTAACGACGCTGTAGTCGGCATACTTGAAGACGGACAACAACAATTATGGTTAAGTACCAACAAAGGATTAAGTCGTTTTAATCCTGAAAAGAAAACTTTCAAAAATTTTACTGTCAGTGACGGATTGCAAGGCAATCAATTTACGCGATGGTCATTCTACAAAACAACACGCGGCGAACTCATCTTCGGTGGAACAAATGGATTTAACATGTTCGATCCGTCAGCGATAAAAGGCAATGAGAAAAAGCCTCCCGTTTACATCACCGACTTCCGGCTTTTCAACAAGCCTGTTCCTATTGGCGAAAAAGAAATATTAAAACAACATATTCTTTTTACGAAAGATATTAGGCTTAGCTACGAAGAGAATATATTCTCGTTTGAATTCACAGCGCTGAACTATCGTCAACCTGAAAAAAATCGGTACCAATATATAATGGAAGGCTTTCAGGACGAATGGATCGATGCTGGTAACGAGCGAAAGGTGTCTTATACCAACTTGAGTCCTGGCGAATATACCTTTCGCGTGAGAGCTTCGAATAACGACGGCGTGTGGAACGAAGAAGGTGCTTCAATACACATCACCATTGTTCCACCGTTTTGGAAAACATGGTGGTTCAATACACTCCTCGTCGTGTCAATTGTTGGTGGCGCAATCTGGTTGTTCCGCTATCAGCGAAGGAAAGCGAAACGTCAGCAAGCCGAATTGAAAGCGATCATTGAAGAGCAAACCAGCGAAGTAAAAAAACAGAATGCTGAGATTATAAAGAAAGCGGAACAAGAAAAAATTCAAGCCTGGATCTCCGAAGGCATTGCACACATCAGCGACGTTATCAGCAAACAGAAAGGAAGCCTCAACGAATTCTCTCATGAAGTATTAAAAGCGCTTCTCAAATACGTTCGCGCGCAGCAAGGTGTTATGACTGTCGTGAATCGTGAAGATCCAAGTGATGAACACCTTGAAGTGCTGGCAACTTACGGCGTTAATCGCGAGCATAAGAAACATGAGCGAATAGAAATCGGCGCGGGATTGATTGGCGCGAGTTACAAAGACGGTGAGCGGAAAATTGTCACAAATATTCCGACAGATTATCTCAAAATCACTTCTGGATTGGGTGAAGCAACACCTGCAAGGTTACTGCTGCTTCCGCTAAGGACGGATGATGGTGACATTTTGGGCGTTGTTGAGATTGCTTTCTTAACAGAAATTACTGCTACTGTTACCGAATTTTTAGATAAAGTTTCGAGCGTTATTGCTTTGAATATCCACGCGGTGAACTTAAGTCATAAGACAACGCTGCTGCTCCAACAGGCGAAAGAACAGACAGAAGAACTTCGCGCACAGGAAGAGGAGATGCGTCAAAACATGGAAGAGCTTGAAGCGACGCAAGAAGAGTTTCGTCGGCGCGAATTCGAATTCCAAAAACGCATCGAGCAACTCGAAGAAGCACTTCGAAGAAAAGAATAATGTAAACAGCTGTCGACTTTAAAACATCGACGGCTGTTCTTCCATAATTGTTTTGTAATAAAGGCTGACGATGTTAGAGAGGAGAGAAGGTCTTTTATCTAGATCGCGTTCAGCAACGAAGTGCATGAGTAATCCATCATTATTATACAAAGAAAATTGACGTTCATCTTTCACGTCGCCCATTACCTTATAGGTATACGACTTGCCTTTGTAGTAAACTGTTTTCATAGTGGTTGTTCCTTGCTTCGAGTTAAAAAACTTCATGCCAGAGGAACAACCGGCCTTCAATCGATTTAAATGTTAATGTGATACACATCCTGCTCATTCCTGTGGATATTTCTCACAAGAAAGCCACCTGGCTGGGGAATCTGTTCGATGAGGTCGAACTGCTTACAGGATTTCGGAAGTGCCGTAAAAATCAGCAAGAATGAGTAATTCCGAAAATCAGGAATCATCGTCCATTGTGGCGCGAACGAAATATTTTCAGCATGAACCAATTTAGATTTCGCGTTTGAACCTGCGTCGACGAGGAACGTTGTACGCCAAATCCGAATTAACGATCCTTCAGACTGGTTGTCAAAATAACAATGCACGTATACAAAGGAATCCTCCATGACAGCTGGATCGATCGACGATAAAACATCGACATCTACAGCAGGCTTGGTTTTTACTGGATCTTTTACAATCGTTTTTGCACAACAAATTGCTCTTGGTTTCATACCGACATTTTGGGGAATAGCAAAGGTCGCGAAATTTACACTTCATCGCAAGACGAAAACTCATCTCAAATATTGGCCACCATGGTTCCTCCATGATTTAGAAATTGCAACGATTTTAAACAGTTCGTCGTTACTAAGCCATGCTTCCAGTAGTCCTATATACCAAGCGAAAAATCTTTAAATCGTATTGCGGTTTTTCGTTCTTTATTTTCATTTGGATATATGATCCGCAGAAAAAAGATTCTTCGCTAATTCGTCATGAGAAGATTCATTTCTTACAACAACTGGAGTTGCTGTTTATTTTCCATTGGCTGTTGTATGGATTATTCTATGTCGCCGCACGACTGGCGGGCCACAATCACGACAAATCTTATCGATCGATTCCTTTCGAACGCGAGGCCTATGCGCATGAGGACAACATCAACTATTTGAACGACCGCGTCGCGTTCTCGTGGGTCCGCTATTGTGTTCCTTAACCGAGCAGTTGAAATCTACTTTCAATCCACTGCACCGTTCTGTCAACAAGAATATCGATGCGCTCTTTCCTCGAGATCATAAAACCATGGTCAGCACCTTCAATCTTGTCGAGTGTTGCCGTTTGAAGCTTGCTGCACACGCTCTCGATCAAACTATTTTCAGCAAGCGTATCCTTCGTGCCTTGCAAGAAAAGCATCGGGAGCTTCACATTGCTCAAATGCTCCGCGCGCGTGATCGCAGGCGTACCAGCAGGGTGTAACGGAAATCCATAAAATATAACTCCACGCACGCGATCAAATTGTTGCTTGGATAGAAACTGCGAAGTCATTCTTCCGCCAAAAGATTTTCCAGCGGCAAACAAGGGTATTTCCGGATACTTCGAAGCCGCATGCTGCAGCACTGCACCAATTGTTTTTTCCGCTACGGCGGGAACATCAGGGCGTTTCTTCCCATTCTCCATGTACGGAAAATTGAAACGCACCGTCGCGACATTGACCTCAGCAAGCGCTTTCGAAAGAGATGCCATGAACCGATGCTGCATGCCGGCGCCGGCACCGTGGGCGAGCGTCATCACCAACCGTGGCGAAGCAAGCATATATGTTTCCAGTGAGATCTCTCCTATCGAATCACTCACGAGAATTTTCTCTTGTATTGTCTCCATTCACTAAAGATAAGCATTCACACCGTGGCACCAAGTTTACATCAACGACATGATGGACCAGCAACTCATCAAAATTATCGGGATTATTGCCGGCGTATTCACCGCGCTGTCGCTACTTCCACAACTCATCAAAATTGTAAAAAATAAAAAAGCCGAAGACCTCTCGATCGTATACCTGCTCACCCTGTTCGTTGGATTATCGCTTTGGATCTGGTACGGCGTACTCCGTGAAGATCTCCCAATTATCATCACCAACGCTACGTCTATTGTGCTCAACATACTTATCATTTGTCTCGGGATTCGTTACAAGGAAAACAAGAATTAAATGGAAGGTCCTTCACTCGCTATTTTAAAGGATGAGATCAAACATCTCAAGGGGCTCCAGATTATCGCCGCGAAAGGGATATCCAAAATCGACAAACATGATCTCATTGGAAAGACAATAAAACAGTTCAAGACTTGGGGAAAACATTTTTTAATCATCCTTCCCGACACAACCATTCGCGTGCACTTCTTGATGTTTGGCAGCTACAGAATCGATGGAGAAAAAAGTGGATCGCCTCAGCTGAGTTTAATATTAGAGGGTGGCCATGAGATTAATTTGTATGCATGCGCGATACGAATGATTGACGGCAAATTAGGCGACGTTTACGATTGGTCTGCCGACGTAATGTCAACACGATGGGATGCGTCGCGTGCAAGAAAGAAGTTGAAAAGCATAAAAGGTATGATGATAAGCGATGCGTTACTCGATCAAAATATTTTCTCGGGTGTCGGCAACATCATTAAGAACGAGGTACTTTTTCGCGTGATGATTCATCCCGAAAGTATGGTAGAGGCGCTTCCACCACGCAAGCTCACCGCCATGATCAACGAGGCACGTAATTATAGTTTCGACTTTCTGAGATGGAAAAAGAAATTTGAGCTGAAGAAGCATTGGCTCATTTTTACGAAAAAGAAATGCCCTCGATGCAGCACACCAGCGATCAAGAAATATACAGGCAAAGCAAAACGACGAAGCTTCTTCTGTCCAAACTGTCAAACCCTTTATCGTTGACAACCATTGGTTTCATGTTCGACGGGTCCGTAAAGCAAGACCATAACGCTTTTCCTAATAGTCGTTAGGTATTCAACAGTTTCTATTTATTTTTGTACCCATACAACTGGATCATGAGTACAGAAACGATTTCCGCTTCAAAACAAGATAAAAAACAAAGTCTCGCCGGTCATGCTGCACCGGAGCCCTATAAGCCGAAAAATAAAGTTCGCATCGTAACCGCGGCAAGTCTTTTTGATGGACATGACGCTGCGATCAATATTATGCGTCGCATCATTCAGGCCACGGGTTGTGAAGTGATTCACCTTGGCCACGATCGAAGTGTTGAAGAAGTAGTGAATACTGCAATTCAGGAAGATGCCCAAGCCATCGCGATGACCAGCTATCAAGGCGGTCACAACGAATATTTTAAATACATGTACGACTTGCTGAAAGAAAAGGGCGCAGGTCACATCAAAATCTTCGGTGGTGGCGGGGGGGTGATTCTACCGGAAGAAATAAAAGATCTCATGGCGTATGGTATCACGAAAATATATTCTCCCGACGATGGTCGCGCATTGGGATTGCAAGGAATGATTAATGACTTAGTGCAGCAAAGTGATTATCCTACGGGTGAAAAAATTTCGAAAAAAGAAATTGATGCCCTGACCACTAAGAATCCCGTCGCAATTGCGAGAATTATTTCCGCTGCCGAAAACTTTTATGATCAGAATAAAGATATTCTCAACGAAGTAAAAGTTCTTGCAGAAAAATCATCGGTGCCTGTCCTCGGTATTACCGGCACAGGCGGTGCGGGGAAATCATCGATGGTTGATGAGATCGTGAGAAGATTCCTGATCGACTTCAAGGATAAAACACTTGGCATTATTTCAGTAGACCCATCGAAACGTAAAACTGGTGGTGCACTATTGGGTGATCGCATTCGGATGAACGCCATCAACAACCCGCGCGTTTACATGCGATCGTTGGCTACACGTCAAAGCAATCTTGCACTATCTGCGTACGTGAAAGAGGCGATTCAAGTATTGAAAGCAGCACAATATGATTTAATCATCTTGGAGACTTCGGGTATCGGTCAAAGCGACACCGAAATTCTTGACCATAGCGACGTTTCGTTGTATGTAATGACGCCAGAATATGGTGCAGCAACACAGCTCGAAAAAATTGACATGCTCGATTTCGCCGATGTTATTGCTTTGAACAAGTTCGATAAACGCGGTGCACTCGATGCGTTGCGTGATGTTAAAAAACAGTTTCAGCGGAACCATCAACTTTGGAATAGTAAAGTTGAAGACATGCCTGTATTTGGAACGATTGCTTCGCAATTCAATGATCCCGGTACAAATCAGTTGTACAAGCAAGTGATGGACAAAATTGCTTCGAAGACGTCTAGCAAATTACAATCGACGTTTGCCATCACGAGAGAAATGTCAGAGAAAGTTTTTGTAATCCCGCCGAACAGGACACGATACCTCAGCGAGATTTCAGAAAATAATCGTCAGTACGACGGATGGGTTCGTGAGCAAAAAGATACCGCACAAAAATTGTATGCCGTTCAAAAAACGATCGACACGATTGCACGTGACAATGCCGATGTTGCGAAAGTGCTTCAAGCGGAATTTGATAGATTAAAATTAAACCTTGATCCAAAGAATTGGAAGCTCATTGAATCGTGGCCATCGAAAGTAAGCCAATACAAAGAGCCCGTATTTAAATTCAAAGTACGTGACAAAGAGCTGGGCATCAAGACACATGCTGAGTCACTTTCACATTTGCAAATTCCGAAGGTCTCTCTTCCACGCTACGAAGCTTGGGGTGATTTATTGCAGTGGACGCTACAAGAAAACGTTCCTGGAGAGTTTCCGTACACCGCAGGAATCTATCCTTTCAAACGTGAAGGCGAAGATCCGACACGAATGTTTGCTGGTGAAGGCGGACCTGAAAGAACCAATCGCCGCTTCCACTATGTGAGTCACACGATGCCCGCGAAACGTCTTTCTACAGCCTTCGACTCTGTGACGCTTTATGGAAATGATCCTGATTATCGCCCAGACATCTATGGAAAAATCGGCAACTCGGGGGTGAGTATTTGCTGCCTTGATGACGCCAAAAAATTATACAGTGGATTTAACCTTGCAGATCCGCGCACTTCCGTGTCGATGACGATTAATGGGCCTGCACCGATGTTGCTTGGCTATTTTATGAATGCGGCCATCGATCAACAATGTGAGATTTATATCAAGCAAAACGGACTTGAAGCTGACGTTCAGAAAAAAATTGATGCGCTGTACAAGGAAAAAAATGCAGTCCGACCCGCTTATCAAGGTACGCTCCCGAAAGGAAATGATGGATTGGGCCTCATGCTACTCGGTGTAACAGGAGATCAGGTGCTTCCCGCCGACGTGTATGCAAAAATTAAGACGGAAACACTTGCGCAAGTTCGCGGTACCGTGCAAGCTGATATTTTGAAAGAAGATCAAGCGCAAAACACCTGCATCTTCTCAACTGAATTTGCCTTACGTCTCATGGGCGATGTACAGCAATATTTCATCGATCAAAACATTCGCAATTTTTATTCAGTTTCCATTTCCGGATATCATATCGCAGAGGCTGGTGCAAATCCAATTACGCAGCTAGCCTTTACGTTGGCCAACGGTTTTACTTACGTTGAGTATTATTTAAGTCGCGGGATGGACATCAATGAATTTGCGCCGAACTTATCTTTCTTCTTTAGCAATGGTGTCGATCCGGAATACGCTGTTATTGGAAGAGTGGCGCGCAGACTTTGGGCAAAGGCACTGAAGGTCAAATACGGCGCCAACGCAAGAAGTCAGATGTTGAAATACCACATTCAAACCTCGGGGCGCTCACTACATGCGCAAGAAATCGACTTTAACGATATCCGTACGACACTGCAAGCATTGTACGCCATTTATGACAATTGCAATTCGCTTCACACCAATGCTTATGATGAAGCAATCACAACGCCAACAGAAGAAAGCGTCCGTCGCGCGATGGCGATTCAGCTAATCATCAACAAAGAACTTGGACTTGCCAAAAATGAAAATCCAACACAAGGTTCATTCATCATAGAAGAATTAACCGATCTCGTTGAAGAAGCCGTGCTTTCAGAGTTCGATCGCATTACGGAACGAGGTGGCGTATTGGGTGCCATGGAGACGATGTATCAGCGTGGAAAAATCCAAGAAGAAAGCTTGTATTATGAAATGCAAAAACACACCGGCGAATATCCAATCGTGGGGGTGAATACGTTCTTAAGTTCAAAAGGATCACCGACGATCATCCCACAGGAAGTTATTCGCGCGACAACAGAAGAAAAGGAATACCAAATTAAAATGCTGCGTGAACTTCATGCCTTCGCGAACAACCGCGCAACGGCTTTGCTAGAGCAAGTTCAACAAAGTGCAATTCAAAATCGAAATATTTTTGAATCGCTGATGGAAGCTTGTAAAGTGTGCTCACTCGGGCAAATCACGAAAGCGCTTTTCGAAGTCGGTGGACAATACCGGAGAAATATGTAAGTTTTAGTTGCGTTGTAATTTATAACTACAGCGCAACATTTACGCTTTTATTTTCCAACTTCTGAAACTTCACGCAAAGCAACGAAATATTTTTTCGTACTGTCGCAGACGTGGCATTTATATGATTCGGGTAGATCTTCAAAAGAAACACCTGGTGGAATGTTCGCAATAGCATCTCCGTAGCGTTTGTCATAAACGGAGAGACAGTTGGTACACTGATAGCTTGTTACGGCACTCACTTTCTTTTCTTCCTTCGATTGATCCGCCTGCTGTTCTTTCTCAGGATTGAGTTGTCGATAGTACAGCTTACTTAATTCAATTAACAATGTTGGAATGATCTCCTTCTTCACATCGCGTGCATACGTGAGATACGTGATGTTATTGGGATTAAAATTCTTCGCATACTTGATCGTATAACGTTCGCTGGTTTCGTTTTGCGTACTCCTTTCAATAACAATGGAAGTAAACAAAAACATATCGCGTTTCATTTTAATGGTAAACGTTAAACCATGTGTACTGATATCCTGCTGATCGAGTTCACGAACCAAAAATCTTTTTAGTTCAAGTGCATCAGCATCGATTACCGGAAGATGCCAATTCAATTCAAGCGATGAATGGCGCTCGTTAATACCGAATTTACCCATTAACTTCTGCCAGCGTATTCTGTCAGTGGCCTTGATACCTTTAATGATGAACGCCTTCCATGGAATGATGTTGATCTTCCCAATATTTGTTTCTTGACAAAGCCTACATGCCGCCGTCATGAAGTCGATATCGTAGTGATTATTTCGCCAGTAAAGTCCTAACCAGTATTGGTTATTCACCATAGCATTGAGACCTTCATAATATGGGAACGTTGTTTCCGGAAATTTCAATTTCTCTGTGAGTGCGCGGTAGTTGATGCGCATTTTACCCTGCAGGATGACAAATAATTCATCAAGTGCAAAGGGCTGAAAATTCAAGAACAATTCCTCAAGTGCTTTAGAGACCTTCGCAATGTCTTGTGTAAAGATCAACTTTGGCCAGCATTCCACAGAGTTCCCTTTACGTGGATCACGCAAATACATGTACCAATAATTTTCCTCCTTCGATGCGATAAAATTTATTTCACCTGTTAGTAAAGGAATAATACTTTGAACGGGGTCAACGATATTAATTTTGATCTTCGGTTTGTAATCGAAATTGTCGATCACAAAGTGGTAGGTATCTTCTTTAACCCAATTGGTTGTATCAACGACGTTGTCGGCAACGTAAGAACTTACGATGTTTTGGTGGACAGACTGGTCGCTACCAAGTTCGTAGTCGATATGGATCTCACGAAACAATCGGTCCAACTCTTTTTCATCAGCACCATTGGATGGGAACATGATATCCTGGCGTGAGCCAAACAACACGAATTTGTTGCCCAGTGCCCGAGAGATGTCCATGATCTTCAGCATATCGGCCGGAGATAAAATTCCGCCCTTCACAAATGCCCTAATCAAATCACTCTTTTTCGCTTCCATTGTCATATCAAACAGCCGATTACTCCTTAAAGATACTTCTTATAATGTTTAGTTCTCCACCTTTACTGCTTCCAGTTCCTTCAAAATCCGTTGAATCTCTGGCTTGCAACTTCCGCAGCCTAACCCCGCACCCGACGACTGACAAAGCTCTGGCAACGAATTGCAACCACCTTCAACCAATTTCTTCAAGTTGCCCTCTCCCACTTGGTTACATGTACATACCAATTTCCCAACAACGGGCTCTTGCTTTTTCCCAGATCGAAGTAGTTGCATGCGACGATCCGACAACTCAATCTGATTTTCAATCAATGTTTTGAATTCAGCAAACTCAGATTTATCACCAACCAACACGGCACCTACAAGCTTGTCATCCTTGACGATACATTTCTTGTAGTAGCGCATCGACTTATCGATGAAAAGAATTTCATCATATCCCTCACTGTTCACCGGAATTTCGGCAATACCGATAGAGCATAGATCAAGGTTGGAGAATTTCAAAATGTTCATCGGCGTAGCACCTTCATACGTGCTCAATACATCGCCGTAAATAAAGCGCGCCAATACATCGGCCTGCTTCTCAGCAGCTGACGTAATGCCTAACAGCTTGCCGCGATGTTCTGCAATCTCCCCTGCCGCAAAAATATTTGGATCGCTTGTCTGCATATAGTCATTTACAACGATACCCCTAGCGGTATCAAGCCCTGCTTCCGTTGCAAATTCAATATTGGGCCTAGTACCTACAGCATAGACAATCGCGTCGACAATGAGAACCTTACCTGATTTAAGATGAACTGCTAGTTGATTCTTTCCTTTCACTTGTTCCACTGATTCCACCTGATCGCGAAGCTGCGGCTGAATACCCATCTCTTCTACAATCTCAAGCAGCAACTGGCCAGACATGTTATCCAACTGTCGTTCCATTAAGCGACCACTCAATTGAATGATTGAAATATTAACATCCAATTCACGCAACGATGCAGCAAGCTCTAACCCCAACAAACCACCACCAATAATCGCCACATGGCCATCCGCTTTCAAAAATTTCTTAAGCTCATCGGCATCTTTTCTTGTGCGCATCGTAAACACACCTGGAAGATGCACTGGTGCTTCCTTAGGAATATGTGCTCTACTACCGGTAGCGAGAATGAGTTTGTCATACGGATATTTCTTTCCCGTATTATCAACGACATACTGTTGCGTGCGGTTGATCATGACGATTTCCCTTTCCGTGTGAAGTTTTACATTCAACGATTCAAACTCACCGTTCTGGAATTTTTGCAAGCGATCCCATGATAGTGTATCGTTTACATATTCAGGTAACAGTACGCGGTTATAAAAAGGATCTTTCTCCTTCGAAAAAACTAAGATCTCGTCTTGTTCATTCAGCATTCTATAGGTCTGCAAGAATCGATACGACGCGGCGCCTGCACCAACAACAATAATTTTTTCAATCGGCTTTTCGAATTTGCGAACTTCAACAGCAGAGAATTTAAAGTCAGGCTCCTTGGAGATCGGATCAACCAAATGACTGGTGAGATTATTCGCGCGCGCCAAATCCTTTTGCAAAATTTTTCCCCAATGCATAGGAAGAAAAACAACACCTTTCTTGATGTCTTCTGAAATTTTTGCCGACACACGAACAGTACCGCGAAAATTATCGATCTCGACTACATCACCCTCTTTGATATTTCTGACCATGGCATCATGCGGATGAATTTCGAGTACCGGCTTGTCGATGTGCTGCCGAAGCTTATTGACTTTTCCTGTCTTGGTCATCGTATGCCACTGATCGCGTATTCGTCCGGTGGTTAGGATCAAGGGGAAGTCGCTTGTCAACGGCTCCGATTGATTTTCTGGATTATTCAACGGATGAAATTTCGCTTTCTTTGATGGTGTATAAAACTGACTATCGGTAAAAAGTCTGGCGGTTCCTTTGTGATTCTTTTCCGGAACAGGCCACTGAATTGTTCCGCTTTCTTTGAGCTGAGCATAGTTCAGTCCGCTGATATCAAGGTTCGTACCTTTTGTGAGGCGACAATGTTCATCGAAAATTTCGTCGACGTTGTTATAGTCAAACCCATGAAAGCCCATCGCTTTAGCAAAGCGGCAAAGTATTTCTACATCCGGCAATGCTTCACCTGGTGCATCAATAGCCTTGCTTAAATGACTGATTCGACGTTCCGAATTTGTCATTGTTCCTTCCTTTTCGAAGTGGCCCGCGGCAGGAAGTATCAGATCGGCGAAATCCAGCGTATCGGATTTACGAGAAATATCTTGGACAACAACAAAGCGTGCTTTCTTCATCGCGGCTTCAGCGCGACGCGTATCAGGCAAACTTACCAACGGGTTCGTACAGATAATCCAAATTGCTTTCAAGTCACCACGTTCAAGAGCCTCAATCATTTGCGTGGCGGTGAGTCCAGGTTTTTCTGAAATTGACGGAACACCCCAGAACGATGCCACCTCTTTCCGATGTTCGGGATTTGCGTACGAACGATGTGCGGCAAGCATCGTGGCAAGACCGCCAACTTCACGACCACCCATCGCATTGGGTTGCCCAGTTAAAGAGAATGGTCCGGAACCCGGTTTGCCGATATGCCCCGTGATCAAATTCAAACTAATCAGCGCGATATTTTTGTTCACGCCGATCACGCTTTGATTCAATCCCATCGCCCACAAAGTCAAAAAACCTTTTGCAGCAGCAATGTATGACGCGGCCAGTCTGATGTCACTTTCGGGCACATCACAAATGCGCGCTGCTTCTTCAACAGTAACGTTGAACACAGCATCGCGGTATTCCGCAAAACCTTCAGTGTGGTTGTTAATAAAGTTATAATCGACATCACCGTTCTCAATGAGAATGCGAGCGATGGCATGATACACGTACATGTCGGTGCCCGGCGAAATTTGCAAATGCAAATCCGCCATTGCGCAGGTCTGCGTGCGTCGCGGATCAACGACAATAACTTTGACGTCGGGATTAGCTTGCTTATGCGCCTCGATTCTTCTGAACAAAATCGGATGACACCATGCTGGATTTGCCCCCGCGATAAAGAAACAATCTGCTAGCTCGATGTCTTCATATGCAATGGGAACAGAATCTTCACCGAGCGTCTTGGTATACCCTGCTACTGCACTACTCATGCAGAGCCTTGAATTCGTATCGATATTATTCGTACCGAGAAATCCCTTTACCAGCTTATTGGCGATGTAGTATTCTTCTGTCAGGCATTGCCCAGACACATAAAATCCTACGGCGTCGGGGCCATAGGTTTGAATGATCGATTTAAAAACAGCAGCAGCACGTTGCAAGGCCATGTCCCAACTTACTTGTTGGTAAGGGTGGTTTCTGCTCCATCGCATTTCTGGATGGAGTAGCCGGTCACTTTGATCTTGCATAGCGTAATGCAAGTTCATGCCCTTCGAACACAACATTCCTCTGTTCACCGGATGATCTTGATCTCCTTCAACAGTGATCTTCCCTTTTCGATTTTTCTTGACAACAATGCCACAACCCACTCCGCAGTAGGAGCAGGTTGTTTTGAAACTTTCTTCCGCGTGTCTCTTCATCTTATGTTTTTCCCGTTTCCATGACAATGCATCAAAACGAGTCCTTAAATACTAACATTCCATAGCAATAATCACCAGTATGACTACGCCGCCTTTTCTTTGAAGAAATCCTTTTCGTCAATTTCAACTTTATCCATCAGCAAACTCAACAGTCGCTCACGAATAATTTTGTATTCCTCCATGTTCACGATGTCTTTCTTATTGCGTGGCCTTGGCAAGTTCACTTCTTCAATTTCGCGAATCGTCGCAGCAGGTCCATTGTTCATAACTACAATTCGATCGGAAAGAAAAACCGCTTCTTCAATATCATGTGTAACCATCACAATCGTTTTGCTCCGTTGTGTCAGGTTCCACATTTTCAGCAACTCGATATGAAGTGATCCTTTTGTAAGTGCATCAAGTGCTCCGAAAGGTTCATCTAACAACAATACATCGGGATTGATAGCGAAGGCACGCGCAATGGCGGTGCGTTGTTTCATTCCACCGGAAATCTGTTTTGGAAACTTTTCACGATGCTCCCACAGATTCACCATCTTCAGATATTTTTCCACGAGTTCTTTTTTCTCAGCTTTCGATGTTAGCACCAATGCTGCATCAACGGCTTGAAAAATATTCTCGTACACGGTTAACCAAGGAAGTAATGAATAATTCTGAAAAACGATTCCACGATCAGGACCTGGACCTTTGATTTGCTTACCGGCCAAAGTTACCGTTCCCTTTGCTGGATAAAGCATTCCGCTGATGGCGTTCAAAATTGTAGACTTACCACAACCAGAATGACCAATGATCGAAACGATTTCTCCCTTTGCAATATCTAAGTTTACATCCTTCACTGCCACAAAGCGACCTTTGGGCGTGTTGAAGGAGATTTCCATATTTTCAATTTTTAAATAGCTCATCTTTCACATGTTGTTTAGTTGCTCATGCTACGCTTCGTTAGATACTGTACGTTACACGTTTTTCGATGAGTGAAAATCCTCTATCCAAAAGAAGACCCACTAGACCGATAATAAGAATTGCCGAGATCACACGTTCGAGACTCAGCGCATTCCAGCTGTCCCACACAAAGAATCCGATACCGATTCCGCCCGATAACATTTCGCCAGCAACAATAACCAACCACGCCACACCAATGCTAAGTCGCAGCCCAGTAATGATATGCGGCAAGCTAAATGGAAGAAGTACTTTCGTAAGATATTTCCATTTCGAAAAGCCAAAAGCCTTCGCTACGTTCTTGTGATCGTCAGGCAATGACGCGACACCGAAAGAGGTGTTGATCAACGTTGGCCAGAGCGACGTGATGAATATGATGAAGATCGTCGCTGATCCCGCCGACTGAAAAGCCACTAAACCAATCGGAAACCATGCGAGTGGAGATACCGGCTTCAGTACTTGCACGATAGGATAGAACATTCGTTTACATATTGTACTCGCTCCAATTAAAATTCCCAATGGAATGGCGACGATTGCCCCTAATGTAAAGCCAAAGAAAACGCGCAAGAGAGAGCTTCCCAACTGGAGACCAATACCCTTATCGTTAGGGCCATAATCATAGAATGGATCTTTAATGAGTTCCCACAAGACTAAAAAGGTTGCGTAAGGCGTTGGCAACTCACCATCAGTTAAGATACTCACGAGATACCATATACCTATAAGAATGCCAAAACCAAGTGCATTAAACACCAAGCCTTTTATTATCGAGATAAGCTTAGCTACGAAAACATTTGTCGTCTCACCATTGCTACCGCCGAACCAATCACGCGTAAATGTCGCTGTAAGTGTTGTTGTTCTTTTCATGTTTCTTGTGCCTGGCGCCTCTCATCATTCGACGAGAGGAACCTAGGCGTTACAAAGTTTACAGATCAATTGATCGTTGGAATCATTTACTTTTTTGCCAGCTTTAAATAGTCACCCGGGCTATTGGGATCGAACACTGCTTTGTCTATCGTTAAGGTGAAGGGTTTCATATCATCAGCCGGTATCTTAATGTTCATGCTTTTCGCTACTTCTATATACAAATCCTGCATGATCAACTTATCGGCAATAGCTTTGTAGTCGGGTGCCGATTGCAAATAGTCGAAACGCATGTACTGTGCCATAAACCAAATTGCGTGTGATTTCCGCGGCAAGTTTGTATCACCGCCACGATGGAATAACATATAATCATCCGTGTAGATCTGCGTACCTTGATCGCAACCAAGATTATAGTCACCCATCAAACGTGCTTCGATTACATCCGCAGGCGCGTTTACATACTGTTGCTTTCCAATAATGGCAGCAGCCTTCTTGCGGTTAGCACGATTGTCAAGCCATTTACAAGCTTCCAACACCGCTTTCATAACGAGCTTCAATTCTTCTCGCCGTCCTTCTGAAAAACCCTTATTAACAACGAGCGCTTTTTCGGGATGATGTTTCCAAATGTCTTGTGTTGATATTTCTGTGAACCCAACATTCTGCTTCACAGCTACTCCCCCCCAAGGTTCACCTACACAATAGCCATCCATGTTGCCAACTTTCATGTTTGCTACCATTTGTGGTGGCGGAATAGTAATGATCTTCGATGTTTTTTGATTTATACCTGCTGCCGCAAGCCAATAACGAAGCCAAATGTCGTGCGTTCCGCCAGGAAAAGTCATCGCGAACGTCACTTCCTTTTCCGCCTTCTGTTTTGCTGCAACAACGCCAGCCACTTTATTGGTTTGCTTGAAACCTACTTTACCACAGAAATCTTTTGATAAAGTGATAGCCTGTCCGTTGTTATTGAGGACCATGGCTATTTTCATTTCTGAACCGGCCTTACCGCCAACACCCGTGTACACTGAAAACGGCATACTGAAAAGACAATGAGCACCATCGAGTTCTCCCGTTAATATTTTGTCGCGCACATTGGCCCACGAAGCTTCTTTCGTTACCTCTACATTCAAACCATACTTCGTAAACAATCCAAGCTCCTTTGCCATGACGATTGGTGCGCAATCGGTCAAAGGAATAAATCCTAACTTGATCACATCACCTTTTTCTCTGGGTGAGGTCGTTGTTGCAGCACTGTTTGATGATTCATTCACCGTTGCCGCTGTGAACACTAGCAGCATGAGTGGAGCAAACAGTAGAACTAAAAATTTCGATATGTTGATATTGATATTTTTCATTGTCGTAAGGTTTTTATTTGAGGATAATTTCAGATGGCTTGATGTTAATCATCACGTAAGCCCAATCAGAGAAATCAGCAGCTTTCTTCACGTTCTTGACTTTGGGTGAAGACATCGTTTCTGTAGAAAACATAGCTGAGTAGCCACCCTCAAAGGTGATCGCCTTCGTCAACGTATATTGGAAAATCAAATCCAGTTCGGTTCCTAGTTTTTTAGAAAGCTCCTTGCCATCATTTGCTTTTACCGCAGCGGGTAATACAAATTCATGAGCATCTAATGTTAAAGTCAAATTGTCTTTAGCTTTGTATTTTGTTTTGAAGTAAAAATCCTGTAAACCGCTTGACCCAAATCCATCGGCTACATAGAAGTAATCCATGTATCCCCAAAACTTATGAGGAGTTCCATAGAGTGGATCAAAGCGTTTAAATTTATCTGCTGGATCAGTGCCGTTGTTTCCAGATGTTATATCGACACCTGGACCAAAGCTCCACTTGCGGCCGGCGGAATACATCACCGATGCGGAGACTAGATATTCATCGAGCTTCGTTCCTTCACGATATTGACCGAATTGATAAAATGCGCTCAACGCAAATCCGAGCTTACGTTTCGCTGTTCCAAAAAGATTACCGCCGAGTGTATAGCGGCTCCACACGCCTTTTTCATAGATCGGTGTTTTTTTCTCAACATCGGTCTCTGCAAAATGGAATTTACTGAAGTCATCTTTGAAAAAGAGGAACGATGAATTTCCGAAGAAATGCTTGCGACCGACGTACAGAAATTGCATGGCTTTGTATTGCGCCGTTAATCCATTGGTGCTTACTGCGCCAGCGGTAGGGGTACCGTTGTACAATGTGTTTGATTTTCTTTCAGCATTTTGGTTATATGCAACACCAAGATGTGCAGTCCATCCGCTATGATCGAATTTTAATACCATCGCGTCATGTCGTCTTGCCTGTTGTAGCCAATCGAGATTTCCCAGGAGGCGAGCATCATCATATACAAGTTCCTGACGTCCGATTTTCAATGCGAAGTTCTTGACTACTTTACCGGTGTCTACAAGACTAATTTCGGCCCATGCCTCGTGCAGCATAAATCCATCGATCGCATCTGATGTTGTACGATTGATTTGTGATTGGTCTTGTCCCCATACGCGAACATCTTGAATTGACGTATATATTTTCAGACGGTGTGCCGCAAAGCCAACATTCAGTCGGGAGCGTTGTGAGGTGAATAGTGCACGTGAGGTATCTTGCACTTGCGGAAGACCTTGTCCGTTACGCAGTTCAGTCCGCGTTCTAATTTGTCCAGAAACGGTAATTTGTGCATGCATCACTTTTGGTGCGAGCATGCAAAAAAGGAGTGAGAAAAGTAGTAAGTATTTTTTCTTATCCATAGATTTGTATGTTTAGTTTGAAAGAACTAGATAGGTCCCCTGATGAATGTCCAGTTCCTACGGGGACTTTTTGTTTTTAGCGGGATTACCTGGTAACCGCGCTATGCTGTCAATGTTAAAATGTTGCTATTTCTACCTGTATCATTTTGAGAGGTGATTATCAATTAAGCAGGTTGTAATTCTGTTTGTGTTACCGGTGCATTTTCTACTACCGGATTATTTTTCTTCATCGTTACCATCACGAGGATTAGCGACAGCACTGAAACAGCCATCACCACGATGCCAATAATGAACAAGCTTTCACGATATGAGATTGTTTTTGAGGCGAACAGAAATCCAGCGAGCACGGCACCAACATTTCCGCCCGCGCCAACGATACCTGCTACAGCACCCATGGCCTTCTTATTAATGAATGGCACCACAGCGTAAGTTGCTCCGTTAGACATTTTCAAGAAGAGCGCGAAGAGCAACATGGTAACGATCGCCCACAATAGCACGTCCATTGTAGAGAAGATCATGATGCCGATACCTTCAAGCAGTAAGAATGCGCCGAGAATGATTATCCTTCCATTAATGCCGTATTTTTTTCCCGCCATATCACCGAAGATTCCACCCAATGCACGCGCGAAGATGTTCATCATCCCAAACGTGCCTGCAATGATGCCGGCTTCTTTAATACCTAAATTGAAATTGTCGACGAAGTAGAGTGTTGCGATATTGTCGATCGTAATCTCAATACCAAAGCAAGCGCCATACGCGAGGAAGAGCACCCAAACACGATAATCTTTACAAGCACTCCAGAAATTTCCTTTGCCACTTTTCTTGTCTGTTGCTGTGCGATCAATGTCTTTGAAATTTCCGCTTGGTGTATCTTGTGTAAAGAAGTAGTAGATAAAACCCATGATGAACAGTGCTGCACCAGGAACGACCATGCTATAACGCCATGCTTGTGGCTCCAGATAACCGGCGCCAACAAACGCTGCAAATACTAACGGCATTACCATTAATGTAACACCACCGCCCATATTTCCCCAACCAGCAACAGTAGCATTTGCAGTACCCACTACGTTGGGCGCGAACATCACAGAGGTGTGATATTGTGTGATTACAAATGAAGCCCCAATAAGACCAATGGCTAAACGAAATAATAAAAACGATTCGTAGCTGTTAGCAAAACCAATACACATTACCGGAATAGATCCGATAATCAACAACAGCGTGTAGCTCAACCGTGGTCCGATTTTATCACACAACCATCCGAAGAATAAGCGCGCAAAAACAGTAATGGCTACCGAAGCAATGATGATGTTTCCTATTTGTGCTTGATCAAGATTAAGATCCTTTCTGACAATAGGCATCAAAGGAGCGATGCCGAACCATCCGAAGAAACAAAGGAAGAACGTCATCCAAGTTAAATGAAAGGCCCGCATCTGGGGTGTTTTAAAATCGAGTAAGTTGATTTTAGTGGCTTTGTCTGTGGGATTGCTGTTGAGCATGCTTGAAACGTTTACGTAATTAATACGTAATAAACATACGTAACTTACTTATATTTTACGTAATAAATACGTAAAAATAATTACGAAAAGGATTGATTTACGTAGAAAATCGTTTGCAAAAACGACCGTAAGTGTGGTCATCCATAGTTAAGTAAATAACAACAGCTTCTGTCTCCAGGCCATGTTGGGCTGACGCAGGCCGATAAAAATATGTCGATATACGACAACATGGATCTTTGTATCTTGATTTGTGAGTTAAGAAGCACGCGATGATCTCAGTTAACAACTTCCGAAAAATTGCACTCGGGTTGGCAGAAGTCGAAGAACAACCGCATTGGGAAAATCCATCGTTTCGTGTGCGTAAGAAAATTTTTGCTACGCTAAAAGAAAATGAAAAACGAGCAGTCGTAAAACTGACTGCCTTAAATCAATCTGTTTTTTGCGCGTATGACGAACATGTAATCTATCCTGTACCTGGTGGTTGGGGTAAGCAAGGTTGGACAATCATTGATCTTCGTCGAGTGAAAGCATCGATTTGTAAAGATGCACTCATCACTGCGTATTGCACGGTAGCGCCGAAAAAACTTTCTGAACCTTACCAACGCATTTAAAAAATTCCACACGTTTCTCTTGGCAACCAATCAGCTACGCGCAGGGTCGTGTGGTAGGCTGGCACATAACTTTAGTAACTACTCATAAATATTAAAACCAGATTTATGAAAAAGTTACTATTCTGTTTGACTGTACTGGCGATGGGATCATTGCTCGCAGCTTGTAAAGACGAAGATGATGATGATGATAAGAAAGTGGCTAATGAATTTAAAGTTAACAACACAACTTATGCACTCACCGACGCTTATGTCGATTCAGTTACTACTACAACCGTTGGTGATAAATCATATCACGTTTACAACGTCGTCATTGCATCAGACGGCATCACGTTTTCTGAAAGCGATAAGTTTCAGGGTTCAGGAGATGCTGTGCGTTTCCAAGTTCAATCGACGCAAGAAGGCTGGGTGCCCGCAGCACAGTATTTACCTGGAACATCAGATAACATCTTAAAATCTGCGCTGGTGTTCGTTGGGTTTGGATCTGAAACACCTACAGTGTATGATGAAGAAATTTCCGACGGTCAGGTAACTGTCAGTAAATCAGGTGAGGAACATGTATTTGAATTCTCGTTCACCCTTGAAGATAATAGTACCATCTCTGGTTCGTTCAAAGGAGCAGTAACAAAGGCAAACTCATTTTAATACATCGCAAAAAATAAACGAAAAAGCCTCAACTAAACTGAGGCTTTTTTATTTCAACAAAAATGTATGCCATCGAATAAAATGGGGAGCAGTTCCCTCAGTTCCAGTAGCCAGTACGTTGTCGTGTAGATCTCATTTTTACCTCGCTGCAACTTCAACAACTTTTTCACCTGATGTTTTTGAAGGTTGACTTCCCTGCGCGCCAAGCTTTTGATTCACTTGCTTACTGATGAAATACATCATCACTACTGTGATCGCCATGGTTACCACCACCACATAACTCAAGGTATCAAAATTCTCGACAGGTGATGTTTTTGTTTTTTGAAACACGATCAGTCCAGCGATTGATACGGCAATACCACCGGCGAAATATTGCATCGAAGAATTGATTGCCATGAATGCTCCACGATCCGCGGGATTCGGAATAATACTCATCAACGCCTGCGAAGCAATCATTCGCGACGTGATCCCAGCAAACATAATTGCATTAATGATGATCAGTACCCACAGTTGTGTTGGACCCAAGTTCGCATAGATCACCACTACCGTTGCGCTAATCAGCGAACCAATACAAAAGACCGGATACTTTCCAACAGTATCTGCAAGCTTTCCAATAAAAGGTCCGGAGATCATGGTAAATACGCCCGTGATCAAATACAACCATGGTAACAATTCTTCCGCTATCCCGAGATTGATCGTGGTGAATAAACTTCCAAAAGGCATGAGCATGAATCCGCCGGTAGCCAAAAGCGTTGTTGCTGCAAACGCTTTTACATATTGTTTGTTGGAAAGAGTCTTCAACAAATGATCAAAAGGTTTGCGATCTGTTTTAATAGACAAATGAGCATTCACTGGCTCCATTTTTACAATCATGAACAGTACAAACAGGCCAAGCACCACAAGTATCAAGAAGATCATATGCCAGTCCATCGCATATCCTGCAACTTTCCAATCCTCATGTGTACCAAACATCAATCCAACTGGTACGGCTAAGATTTGACTAGCACCTAAAGCCATCTGCGCGAAGCCCATTACACGTCCGCGGACTTGTGGAGCAAATAAGTCGGTCACAATCGCGAACACGACTGATCCTACGACACCACCAAATATTCCAGTCACGACACGCGCCGACAGCAAAAAATAAAAACTATTGGCAAGTCCGCACAGTAATGTTCCGATCAAAAATCCTGAGTAAAAGAACAGTAGAATTTTTTTGCGGTCGAACCGGTCAGCAAAACCTGCAGCAAGTAAACCTGAAATTGCTGCGCTTACCGCGTAACCCGCCACGACAATTCCAAATTGCGCTGTCGTGATATTCAACTCAGGCATCAACTTCATCCCGAGTGGTGCTAAGACCATAAAATCGGCGATCACCGTGAACTGAACGAGTACAATGAGCGCAATAACAAATCGCTCATATTTTGAAAAAACTATTTTCTTCATTGTTTGAAATCTTACTTGTTAACTAATCTGGCAATTCCTCACATAAATATCCCGCAGCATTTATCTGATGTTGCACTTCCATCGGCGTCAACGTGTTCGACACAACGCGCAATATGCGATCAACATCTTCAAGATCGACATTCCACTTTTTTATGCGTGGATCTTTCGATAAAAGCATCGCGATGTCTTCAACGCCACTTGGGTTAAGGTTGGTCTTAAACACCAACACCGCATTCATTGTTTCCATCATACAACTAGGGTCTATTTCTTACACTACAAGCTATCGACACATTAAGGCTTTAACGCCTTGAGCACAAGCTTAAAAGTTTGATTGATCGTCTTCTCATCCAGTACAAACTTTTCGTCTCGCAATCCTCTTCCAGACATGTGCATCTTTACAAGTTGATACAGCGGAGCAAAAGCCACTGACCAATATACTTCTACAGGTACCTTCACAACCTCTTTACGACGAATTGCATTGTGAACAAATTCGCCCATCGTGTTAATAAACTTTGCATCCATTTTTTTTGAACAAGCCTCGTGATACGGCGAGTACTTAATCTGTTCCATAAAATGGAGTTCCATCGGATATTCCATGCAAAACCTCGCCCGATTTTGCCACTGTAATTTTAGTCCCGCTTCGAATGACATTCCGGGATCAAAGCCCTCCAGTGTCGTATCGACCATCTTTTTCATCACCCAAACCCACAATTGCACGATCATGTCATCGCGATCTTTGTAATAGATGTAAAGTGTGGCCGGAGATACCCCCGCTTCCTTTGCGAGCTTTTGCATGCTTAATCCATCAAACCCATGTTTTACAAAAAGTTCGATGGCCTTTTGGCGGATGGTCTCTTCTTTATTCTCGTCTCTTGTTCGCACCCGGCAAATATAAATGAATATTCGTTCACTTATACAAGCACAGGGCGTTATGTTTTTTCAACAAAACAATGTTGCAACGCTTTGTTACCATCGTTACCTTCAACTTCAAATACAACCACATTATGATCAAGTATCTCTCCATCGCTCTCCTTTACACGCTTCCTTGCCTTGTTTTTGCTCAGAAAAAAGCGACGCAGGAATTCTATGAAATCAGAACCATAAACATTTCAAACGCAAATCAAGAGGCGGCTAACGACGCATATCTAAAACAGTCACTCCTACCCGCATTGCATCGCGCAGGGATTAAAAACATTGGTGCGTTTAAGCCCGTGTCGTCTGATACTGTGAATTCTGGAAAGAAAATTATCTTACTCATCCCCTATCAATCGCCCGATCAGTTTGTAAAAATTCAAGATGTACTTTCAAAAGACAATACATACGCGACTACCGGTAAAGATTATCTCGATGCCGATTATCAAACACCAACGTTCGATCGCATCGAATCGATATTCCTCAGGGCTTTCCGTGATGCACCTAAACTTCATGCTCCATCATTCACCACTCCACGCGACCAACGGATTTACGAGCTGAGAAGTTACGAAGGCCACAGCCAAAAAATTTACAAGAACAAAGAGCACATGTTTAACGAGGGTGGCGAAATACTACTATTCGAAAAATTAAAGTTCAATGCAGTATTCTATGGAGAAGCGTTGATTGGTCCAACCTTACCCAATTTAATGTACATGACTTCATTCGAGAACCGTAGCGCCAGAGAAGAGCACTGGAAGACATTTGTGAGTGACCCGGAATGGAAAAAGATGTCGTCACTGCCGATGTACCAGCATAACGTATCAAAGATTACGATCATGCTGCTTCATCCAACGGACTACTCGGATTATTAGTAAACTAACGTGAAGCAATAAAAAGAAGAAGCGTCGCCTTTTTGAGCGACGCTTTCCATACCAGGTTACAACGTAAGGTCTATACGACAAAGTCGCACTATTCACGAACGTTACAACAACTAGTAATACGCCCGGGGCGATCCCCAATAGGTGTTTACATCGTTAAAATATGAGTGGTCGTTGGTATCGGGCCAGTGGGCTTTATCGAAGCCTGGAGTATCCTTCAGGTAATCCTTGTCACGATTCAAAATGAAGAGCTCACGCTCGGCATCAAGCGTCAATTCTGAAAAAGGAATAGCAAATAATTTTCCGCCAATCCCCAAGAACGAACCAAACTCTAACACCACATATTCAATTTCGCCCGTGTTTAAGTTCACCATCAGGTTATCGATTTTGCCGAGGTCATCTCCTGCAGCATTCTCTACGCTATCTCCAATAATCGACGTGGCTGTAAGTCGTCTTACAGGCGTGTTGGCATACGGACCTTCATGATTCGTTCCCGTACGATTGTCGACATCATAACTTTTTTCTTGCAATGCCATAGTTCCTCCTTTGTTTTGATTCAACATGAAGGGAGGAATAAAATGTGGTGCCAGGTTAGACGTGCTGATGTGTTGATGTTAATTGATCAACGAATAGTTCATATTTATTCATCAATAATTAATGTGATCGTTTAGTGGTGAGCACATAAGCCGGAGGACGTCAGCACATCAATACGTCAATACGTCAACACCATTTAAACCAGATTCTCCTTCACCGCTTTATTCACCATGTCTATGGCGTTGTTGACGCCTAACTTTTTCATGATGTTAAAGCGGTGGGTTTCGATGGTACGGACACTTTTGCCAGACGCTTCGGCAATTTGCTTGTTTTGTTTCCCATCGATAACCATTTGAAGAATCTCTTTCTCTCGGCGCGTCAGGTTATATGTATCTTCGATGTCGGCCACCTTGTTGGTGTACGGCTTGGTTTGCGCATTCAAAAGGCGGTTAGCCAGTACGTTGGATACTGCCCCGCTAAAATATTTGCTTCCACTATGAATTTGTTTCAATGCCTTTACAAATTCGTTGCGGTCGGTATCTTTCAATAAATATCCATGGGCTCCAGCATCCAGCGCTTGCATCACGTATTCTTCCGAGTCGTGCATTGACAATATAACGGCTTTTGTATCTGGCGAATAATCGTCCAATCGCGCTGCTGCTTCAAGTCCATTCAACTCCGGCATTCGAATATCTAAAACAAGGATATGAGGATGCAAACGTTTTGCTGCTTCAAGTGCTTCAAGTCCGTTCCCTGCCTCGCCGATCACATCAATGTCATGATCTGATTCAAGCATAGCTTTAATCCCGTTACGCACCAACACATGGTCATCCGCTAAAACGATGTTGATCTTATTCATAGTTATACTGCAATTAAAGTTTTAACAGGAACAGCCAAATGCACACGCGTTCCTTTACCTGGTTCTGATTTAATGCTAAGTGCACCGTTAATATATTCGGTACGTTCGTACATATTAAAAAAGCCTCTGCCCGACTCGATGTTCACGCTACGTGCCTCCACAAGTTTCTCATCGAAACCATTCCCATTGTCCTGCACGATGATATTTACAGTTTCTTCTTCCTGTTGAAGGATAACATCAATCTGGGTTGCAGATGAATACTTGATAGCGTTGTTGATCGCTTCCTGAATAATTCTGAAAATGTTATTCTCGATTTTCTGTGGTAGTCTAACAGATGTATCACCTTCTGTTTGATACGCCAATTTTATTTCCGTCAGTTTACCGATCTCTTTTACGAACACATTCAATGCTGCTTGTAATCCGTAGTCGCCAAGTACAGTTGGCTTGAGATTGAACGTTACACGTCGCACCTCCTTAATTACTTGTGCAATAAGATGTTGGATTTCTGTAAGTTTCTGCTGAACAGCTGTTGGATCACCAGTCGCATTAATTGATTCAATGTGGAATTTCAAAGATGTTAGCATCTGGCCAATGCCATCGTGGATATCCATGGCCAAACGTTTCCGTTCCTCCTCCTGCCCTTCCAGAATTAAAACCGAACGAAATTTCTGTTGATTGACTTTCTTCTCTACTTCCGCACGATTTTTTTCGCGCATATTCTGTTCAGCAAACTTTTGCCTTGTAATATCTGATCCCATGATCAGCCATTCGTCTATCTCATCCTCCTCGTTAACCACGGGCACGATCATGATCTCCGCCCAGCGATCTTTCCCCGTTTTTTCGTTGACGTAGCGAACCACGCCTTGCCATGCTTTGCCATTCGATACGAGGTCCAAAATTTCTTCGAGACTATCTTCGTCCAACGATTCGTCGCCGAACAAATCTTTCACTACGCCACCTGTTGCACCTTCATCGATGCCGCTCAAGTCAGCAAACAAATCTGAAATGAAGGTTACGTTTCCACCGCGATCAGTCTTTGCGTAGAGTTTCGGTGTCTCCTTCGGCAAATTCACGTGCGAAAGATCTTCATACGATTTTTCGAGTGACGCATAGAGCACGCCAATTTCCTTCGAGAGTTTTTTAGCATTCTTCTCCGACGCAATCAGTTGGTTAACGGTCTTGTTGACTTGCACGGCTGTCGGGCGGAATACAAATAGAATTTCCAAAGCAATGACGAGTATTGAAAGCGCGAGCAGAAAATATTCAAGCTTACTCAACGTGGCTATTTTTTGCTTGGCTTCGAAATCATACTGGAACACAATGCGATCCATCTTCTGCAGAAAAGCAAATTCGTTGTCGAGCAACAGTTTCACCGCGTTGTCAATAGAAGCTTTGTCTCTTACCTCACCTTTCTTAAACGCTATAATTGCTTTCGCACTTTCATAAACATGTTGAAAGTACGGATCGATATCCTGAAACATTCGAATGATGCTATCGCTGTTGGTTCCCGGAAGCTGCAAGGCCGTATCACCATGCTGTAATCCAACATGACCACGTTTCCATTCTTCGAGTAGCTTTTCGAGTGTGGCAGCTTTATCAGCAAAATGTGTATGCTCGATATCTGTATACAATAGCAACGACATTTTAACGATCCATTGACTTTTATAACGTTGTGTTCCCGCTAGGTTAACAACACGCGAGTCGCTGGACTGGCTCTTGAGGTGATTCTGAATCAGAAATTGTCCTACGATGGATACAATCGCGATAACACTGAGGGCGAGTATGTACCACATGCCCAGCTTGCTAAAGCGGTTGAATTTCAACTTATCCTCGGTGTTAAACTTAAGTATCATTTACGTAGGAAAGTTACGTAGCATGCTTGATTCTGCACTACGCAACTGCGTAATATTTTCGATGAAATATTTTAACGTTTCAGTGTTGGTAAGAAATGCCAGGTTTCGAGGCCCGACATTTCACCTTGCCGTTTAGGCAAGCCCTACCACTTTTATAAAAAGAACGCTTTACTTCGTAAAGCCTATATGAACGTAGCCATCTTCAATTTTCACAGGGAAGACGGCAATTGAACACTCTTCCGCGTTCAAGCATTCTCCGGTTTTAAGAGAGAACGTCTTCTTATGAAAAGGACATGCGACTTTCGGTTCGCCTTCTACTGAGCCAACCATTCCGCGCGAGAGAACCATCTGCATTTTGTGAGGACAAAGATTCTGGCAAGCAAACCATTCGTTTCGTCTCGTAAAGTTGAACACCGCTACTTGCATGTCTTTATACTTTACACATGCGCCGCCGTTTTCCGGAAACGCTGTTACGTGCGCAGCTTTAAACCAAACATTCACTTCGGTTTCTACTTCAGGCTTGAAGGTCTTGATAGCGTTTAGTATTTCCATGTTGTAAGTCCTTTCTATTTTTTATTCCAATCTACCGGACATTTTTGTCCACGCATGTCTACATATTCGATGTTCTCATCGGCATCATCACTGTTCACGAAGTGACGGAATTTCGCACGAAGCGCAGGATCTTCAACCACCTTCTTCCATTCACAGTGATAAGTAGCAATCAATCCTTCCATCTCCTTCTCCAACATCTCACCAATTCCAAGAGAATCATTGACGACCACATCATAAAGATATTCGAGACCTCCATCGAGTTTATTCAACCACGTAGCAGTACGTGTTAGTGGGTCTGCCGTGCGAATGTAGTACATCAAGAAACGATCGATGTATTTGATACAGGTTTCAGAATCGACATCGGTTACTAACAATTTCGCATGTTGAGGACGCGCACCACCGTTACCACACACATATAAATTCCAGCCCTTATCGGTAGCAATAATTCCAAAATCTTTTGATTGTGCTTCAGCGCATTCACGAATACATCCAGACACAGCGCCTTTGAGTTTGTGCGGTGCACGTAACCCTTTGTAGCGCTCTTCAATTAATACAGCGAAGGAAACTGAATCTTGCACGCCGTAACGGCACCATGTTGACCCTACGCAACTTTTGATCGTACGCAATGATTTTCCATACGCGTGTCCGCTTTCAAATCCTTCTGCAACAAGTTCTTCCCAAATATCCGGAAGTTGATCCATGCGCGCGCCGAACATGTCGATGCGCTGACCACCAGTGATCTTTGTATAGAGATTATATTTTTCTGCAATGCGACCGATCGCAGAAAGTTTCTGCGGCGTGATCTCACCACCGGCAATGCGCGGAACGACTGAGTACGTACCGCCACGTTGTATGTTTGCCAAGAATCGATCATTGCTATCTTGAATGGTATCTTGTTCAAGAATCAAATCGTTCCAGATACTCGCCATCAATGAAGCCACTGCAGGTTTACAGATTTCACAGCCGTCTCCCTTACCGTGCATGTCGAGCAATGCATCGTAACTCTTGATCCCTTTCACTTTGATGAGGTCATAAAGTTCTTGACGAGAAAAGTCGAAATGTTCGCATAATACTTTTTTCACTTTGTGTCCCATCGACTCGAGCGTGATCTTGAGCAGATCGTTTACAAGTGGTGTACAACCACCGCATCCGGTACACGCTTTTGTAGATTTCTTCAGGCCATCAACACTGGTAATGCCGCATTCTGTAATTTGATGAACAAGTTCCCCTTTCGTAATATTTTCGCAAGAGCAAATTTGCGCAGTGTCCGGCAATCCCTTCACGCCTGCACCTTCGTCGCCGCCCTTTGCACTTCCATTGCCAATAATTAATGTCTCTGGATTTTCCGGCAGCGGCATTTTGTTCGCCACCATTTGATGGAGAATGTTGTACTGACTCGCATCCCCGATCAAAATACCACCGAGCAATAATTTTCCATCTTCCGAAATATTGATGCGCTTGTACACGCCTTTATGCTTGTTCTTAAACACAATGGGAATACTTGGTGTGTTATCGCAGAACGGATCTCCGAAACTTCCCACATCGACGCCGATGAGTTTAAGTTTCGTCGACATATCAAATCCATTAAATGTTTTTGCGTTATCGCCAGTGATTTGACGGGCAACGATATCGGCCATTTCATATCCTGGTGCCACCAATCCATACACCATATTATTGAATACGGCAGACTCACCGATCGCAAAAATATTTTCATCATTCGTGCGCAGATGCTGATCTACGAGAATACCGCCGCGCGGGTGAACATTTAGCAACGTTGCCTTTGCTAGTTCATCCCGCGGACGGATCCCTGCTGAGATGACCAACATCTCAATATCGAGTTTACTACCGTCGGCAAAAGACAAGCCTTCAAGCTTCCCGTTGCCATCGATGGATTTAGTATTTTTTCCGAGGTGAATGGTGATACCAAGTTGTGACAATTTATGCGCGAGCACTTCCGACGCAGCGTCATCGATTTGCCTTGGCATCAAACGCGGCGCGAATTCTACCACATGCGTTTCAAGTCCAAGATCGATCAACGCTTTTGCTGCCTCCAATCCTAAAAGTCCGCCGCCCATTACGGCGCCACGCTTTACTTTTTTCGAATACGCAATAATATCATTGAGGTCTTCGATCGTGCGATATACAAACACACCATCGCGCTCAACGCCGTCGATCGTGGGAACAAATGCACTTGATCCTGTGGCCAACACGAGGTGGTCGTAATGATCGTGACGCCCCATGTGGGTTTTGATCGTCTTCTTTTCACGATCGATGTCGATGACTAATTCACCCGTATGCAGTGTAATATTGTTTTCGACATACCATGATGCTGGTGCCATTAACAGGTCATCAGCGGTAGATCCCGAGAAGTAGCTGCTGAGATGGACACGGTCGTACGCAGGACGGGGCTCCTCTCCGTAAACGATAATTTCTACTTCGGCTGAACGGCTACGTAGCTTTTCGCAAAGCTTATATCCTACCATTCCATTTCCTACGATCACGATCCTTTTCATTGCAAACGATTTAAGTAGTAAATCTTCAAATTTTAAGTAATTATACGTAAAAAGTATTAATAAACTACGTACACCACGTAAAATTTACGTATTATTACGTAAATATTTTATGAGCCATGAAGCAAGCTGAAACAACACTCTATATTGTAGGCGCCGGCCCCGGCGATCCTGAGTTGATGACTCTAAAAGGGATGAAAGCGATTACACGTGCCGACGTTATCTTATATGATGCGCTGGTAGATGAGCGATTGCTTCAAGAGAGTAAACCTGGATGTCGTTTGGTATATGTTGGCAAGCGAAAAGGCAAAAAAGAGTTTCCGCAAGAGGAGATCAATCGTCTATTGGTATTTTATGCAAGCCGTTTTGAAAAGGTGGTTAGATTAAAAGGTGGCGATCCGTATGTATTTGGTAGAGGTCATGAAGAATTGGAATACGTGCAACGTCATGGCATACATGTAGAAGTAATACCGGGCATATCAAGTTCACTGGCTGCGGCAGGTGCCGCCGGTATTCCGCTAACAAAACGCGGTGTGAACGAAAGCTTTTGGGTAGTTACAGGAACATTAAGCTCTGGCGAACTTTCAAATGACATCATTCATGCGGCAAAGTCATCGGCGACGGTTGTGATTCTGATGGGCATGACGCACCTAGCAAGGATTGCAGAGATGTTTGCTTTGACCCGATCGTTAGCAGAACCAATTGCCGTGATTCAAGAAGCCACGTGGGCGACACAGAAAATCGCGATTGGTACTGCACAAAATATTCTTGAAAAAGTTAAAGAGGGTGAATTGTCGTCACCCGCGGTTATTGTTATCGGTAACGTTGTACTAGAAAGTTCGCTGCTCAGTTTGCGCGAAGAGCTGGCAAAATTGAAGGTAGCGGTGTAATTTTAGCACATGTCAGCGAACGAAAAACTTGAAAGAGCATTTGCGACCTTCGATGCGTATAATGCGAATGATACACATCAAGAAGTTTTTGAAGGGAAGTCACATCCAAAAGAATTGTTGTACGGTATCCGGATGACGGAGCGCCTGAATCGTTATGCGCCCAATGCACCCGAGTATTTGCAACTCGCTGCCCGCGCGCAACACGTTGGTCGTTGGGAAATTCCGCGCGAGTCGTACTCTATGGACAAGAAAGGATATCTTCAATGGCGAAACGCTGAGAAGTTTCATCACGCTGAAATTGCACAGCAGGTACTAAGCAGTTGCCGCTACGACCAAGACATCATTGATAAAGTAAAGTTCCTTCTGCTCAAGAAAGAATTAAAATCGAATACCGACACACAAACGCTTGAAGATGTAGTGTGCTTGGTATTCATCGAATACTATCTTGAAGAATTTGCTGCAAAACACGACGACGACAAAGTCGTTGATATTTTACAGAAGACGTTAAAGAAAATGACACCGAGGGCGATACAAGAAGCTGTAAAGATTCCTGTGAGCGATCGCATCGGTGCCCTTATTGCGCGTGCTGCCGCGTAGTTATTCACTTCGTAACGATCGCGCCGGATTCGCCTTTGCTGCTTTCCATGTTTCATAGCTGATCGTGAACATGGTGATGATCAACAATCCACCAAGGCTAGCCACAAAGATCCAAACACTTAAATTCGTTTGATACTTGAAATTCTTCAGCCAGAAGTCTGACAAGAAATATGCTGCTGGTATTGCGATGCATGCGGATATGAGAAAAATCTTGAAAAAGATCCAGAGAAACATGCCCACCACTTGGCGCACCGCGGCACCGAGTACTTTTCGAATACCCACTTCTTTTGTTTTCTGTTCTGCGGTATAGGATGCAAGTCCAAAAATTCCAAGCGCGGTGATGAGTATTGCCAGAATCGCGAATGTTTTTGCGAGCGACGCAACAGTTCCTTCGACAGCATACATCCGATTAAATTCATCGCTCACAAACCAGTAGTCAAAGCCTATGCCTGGAAAAACTTCTTTCCATTTACTTTCAATGAATTTAATCTTCTCTTGAATTTTCCCTGCTGGTAATTCAACATAGGCAATGCGGTCGATAAAGTGTACATGAGGATTAAGCGCCAACGGTTCAATTTCTTGATGCATAGACCGGAAGGGAAAATCTTTCACGACACCAATCACTTTATAATTTCTGTTCACTTCTCCTACCTCCGTAACGGTTGTTCCTATAATTTTTTCAATGGGCTGATTCAAGGCTTTTACCGCTGCTTCATTTAGAATTAACGATAACGAATCTGCTACGCTATTCACATCAAAATCTCGTCCCGCAATAATTTCGAGTTTATATGTGCGAGCAAAATCGTAATCGACGTTGAGCTGATTCCATTGAAGATCTTTCCCATCAAAATCAGGAAATTGAAAAGTCACGCCAATCCACCCGAAGAAATTTAACCGCGGCAAGTGATTGGCCATGGTCACATGTTGGATGTCTTTATCTTGAAGTACGGCCTGTTTAAAAGTTTGATATTTATTCTGAGGAGCAGTACCACCATAGCGAATCGAAAGCAATTGATTTCCTTGCTCATTCAACTTTGATCCTTGCATATGTTGCATCTGACGAATGACAACAAGTGTAGAAATAATTAAGATCAATGAAATTGCATACTGCACCGTCACTAACCCTTTCCGGAATAACTCTGCGGCTTTACCCCTTACTTGTTGTCCCTTTAAAACTTCTGTGGGTTGGAACGCTGACAAATAGATGGCCGGATAGCTACCACTCACCACCGCCATAAACACGACGACACCGGCGATGATCAGCATGAGCAACGGATTAAACAACGACGCAAACGTGAACGATTTGTGTGCAAGTTGGTTAAACGGATGAAGGAATATAATGACCAGCACAAATGCTAGCAGTAAAGAGCCGAGTGTCATCAACGTAGACTCGCTGAAAAATTGATAAGCAATCTCTCGCCTTCTACTTCCAAATGATTTCCGTAAGCCGACCTCTTTTGCTCTTCTTGCCGAACGTGCTGTAGCGAGGTTCATATAGTTAATGCACGCGATCACCAATATCAAAATAGCTACAGCGCTGAATATGGCTAGGTATTTTTTATCTCCACCGTATCCAGGTTCCCATACGTTCTTCTGATCAAAGTGAATCTCGGATATCGATTTCAAGAATGGCGTAACTTTCCATCCTCCAGCAACAAACGCCGAATCGGATTGTGCCATGACGTCGACATATTTTTGCAGACCTGCTTCCATCACCTTTGGATCAGTTCCAGGTTTAAGTACAAGGTAATTTTCAAACCACTCTGAATTTTGCAGGCGTGTTCCTTCCATGTAAGCAGCAAAGTCTTCAACCACAGCGCGAAGTGCGTTAACATTAATGATATAGTTTGGCTTGAAATGTGAGTTGGCGGGAAGGTCTTTATAGAGGCCAGTGACTTTCACATCGATTTCTTTTCCGCGCGTTGCCCACGTATGTTTGATGGTGACAATCTCACCAATAGGATCACGATCGCCGAATAATTTACGCGCACCACTTTCACTCAGCACCATGCTATTCTGATCTTCGAAGATCTTTTCTAAATTCCCCTGAATTAAATTGAAGTATAGTACAGATTGAAATCCAGGTTCAGCCCAACGAATTTCCTCTGTGAGAATAATTTTATCTGCCGCTTTGTGATGTAGCGAGGTTGGATAGCCGATGTTATCAATGAGCACATTTTGGACTACCTCTGCGCGTGACTCCTTTAGTTCACGCGTCCAAAATCCTGGTGCGCTTGTATTGTCGAAAGTTTGTCCTTCCGGATTGGTTACGGTACATCCGACGCGATAGGTGTCATTGCCCAAAGGATGCATCGCATCGTATTGAAGTTCGTCGCTTACGTAGAGGAAGATGAGAATGGAGCTTGCTAATCCAAGGGCTAGGCCGAACACATTCAACAGCGAGAACATTTTCTGGCGCTGGAAATTTCTGATCGCAATCAGCAGATAATTTTTGATCATAGTGGTGGGGGTTCTTTATGGAAGAACGGAAAAGCCCTACAAATGTGCCTCCCCCACCTGGAATTATTTTTCCTTCCTACGCCCCACGCCAATCACGGAGTATTATTCGTCGATAAGCTTACCGTCCTTGGTAAACCTATATCTTCTGGTTTTCGTTGGATCTTGTATTTCGATAAGGTAAATAGTAGATGCATCGTTGCGATAGAAAGTTGCCTTCTCCCATCCTTTAAATTCATCACTTTGCAAAGATTTCTTCACACCAACCGGAAGTTCTTGCTTTTTAATTACGATAAGACTCCGGCGGTAGTCGGCTTTAGGAAGTACTTGCGGTGCAGGATCACCTTGCTTAATGGGATTGCGAACGGTATCTGCATCCTGAATTTGCGCAAAAATCTCGTGTGAACAAATCAGGGAAGCGAACAGGATTATGATCGTTTTCATACGCATGTAGTTTGATGATAACGATATAAAGAAGATGCCAATAATTGCTCTGGCTAATTGATGCCTTTGGGCAACTTTCCCGAACCACGACACCACTCACATTTTTCTTTACCGCGCGTGCCGTACCAAAATCCGCGACCATCGCAGCGCGAACACTTTTCATCTTTCGCCGTTGCCGACATGACCCAGCGAACGAAAACAAAAATGGCGAAGCCAATACCGAGGAGAAATAGTAATCTCATAGGGTAATAACTTAATTGGGGGATATGTTCCTGTTCAAGTACGCACCTACTTTGCGAAACTTAAAATCTCTGCAGGCTTTCATAATACCACCGTGGCAAAGAAGTCACATTAAGCATAAAAAAAGCCTACTCAAATTTGAGCAGGCTCTTGATGATCTCAAAATTTATTCGTTAAAAATTAGTATCCGCTGTCACTGGCGTGTTGCGAGATGAATTTCCGATCAAGATCGTGTAACGGCCTTTTTCAGTAGCCCACGATTTTGTGGCTTCATCATAATATTGAAAAGCATTCTGATCGAGTGTAATCTCAACCTCTTTCGATTCTCCAGCTTGTAGAAATACCTTCTTAAACCCTTTCAATTCCTTTGGCGCTCTTTCTATTTTGGTCTCACTTGCCGACACGTATGCTTGCACAACCTCCGCACCTGCAACTTTACCTGTATTCTTCACCGTTACTTTCACGACCACATTTCCACCATCTGCCTTCGTTGCAGACGCTTTCCCGAATTCAAATGTCGTATACGAAAGGCCGTATCCAAAAGGATAAGCTGGCGCCACTTTGTTTTGATCATAGTAACGATAACCCACAAAAATGCCTTCTTTATATTCAGCCTTCCAACCGTTATTCTTGTCACCGGGATAAGAACCATTAGCATGCGCAGGACTGTCTTCAAGTTTCTTCGGGAAAGTCATCGGAAGTTTTCCTGAAGGATTTGTTTCACCGAATAAAATTTTCGCAAGCGCCGTTCCACCTTCCATTCCTGGATACCACGCTTGGACAATTGCCTTCGCTTGTTTCTCCCAGGCATTCATATCGGTAGCGGCTCCGCCATATAACACGACGACATTTTTAGCATTTGCTTTTTGAACTGCCTTCAATAATTCTTCTTGTCCAAATGGTAAGATGATATTGGGTTTATCAGTGTCTTCCGAATCGAAAGCATTGTCGGTCCACGCATCGGAAAATCCGTGAATCCAACCACCAACATAAATTACCACATCTGCCGACGCCGCAAGTTTCGCAGCTTCCTGAATCAACGCTGGATTTGCCTTCGCTTCTTTAGAGATTTCATAACCCGCAGCATACTTCACTACTACTTTATCGCCCAGAAGTTTTTGAATTCCTTCTAACGGCGTGACTTCATATTTTGCATTCACTTGTGAACTTCCGCCCGCTCCCGCATGCTTACGCGTAGCATTCGCACCGATCACGGCGATAGTCTTCACCGATTCACGTTTCAACGGTAGTATGTTATCGTTCTTCAAGAGAACGATGGCTTCTTCCGCAATTTTCAATGCTGTTGCTTGATGCTCCTTCGTATTGAATGCACCTGATTGACGTTTTCCAAACATATTCGTTTTGTACATCATACGGAGAATACGCCTTACTTTATCATCGATGATTTTCACATCTACCTTTCCACTGTTCACCAGGCTCACAACAGTATCGCCAAGGAAATACTTTCCGTAGTTCGGATTTGAACCCAAGCTAAGATCTGTCCCCATCTCCACATCCGTTCCATTGTTGATGGCTTCCATGGTATTGTGTACAGCACCCCAGTCGCTCATCACCACACCTTTGAATCCCCATTCTCCCTTTAAGATTGTATTGACAAGATAGTCGTTGTGCGTGCAATATTGTCCGCGGAATTTATTGTACGCCCCCATGAGTGTATTCACTTCAGCATCTTGAACTGCGGCTTTAAAGCCAGGCAAATAGATCTCACGCAATGCACGTTCACTCATGTACACATCTACTTGAGTGCGCTGCGTCTCCTGATTGTTCGCAGCGAAATGTTTAACACACGCAGAAATTCCTTGGTCTTGCACACCCTTGATATAACCGACTACCATCTTGGAAATAAGGTAGGGATCTTCCGACAAGTATTCGAAATTTCTTCCGTTGACAGGTGTTCGAATGATGTTGATACCAGGACCAAGAATAACATCTTTGCCACGCGCGTTGGCTTCGCTTCCAAGTACTTCACCGTATTGATAACCAAGCTCTGGGTTCCACGTTGATGCCAACGCAACCCCTACTGGTAAATACGTGATTGAGTCCGCCACACCTTCATCTGGCACATAATCCGTACCGTGTTCTTTCCGAACGCCATGCGGTCCATCCGACATCACCCAATGTGGAATACCGAGACGTTTCACACCGCCCGAAGCAAATGACGACTCCGAATGGATCAAGGCAACTTTTTCTTCGATCGTAAGCTCGCTGATCAAGCTGTCGATTTTTTCTTCTGTAGACTTCGCCGTATGCTGCTCTGGCGCTCCACATGCTGTTAGCAGACCACATAGTGCGCTAACCATAAAAACGTTTTTCATGTAGTTTATTTTGGGATTGATTGGTTTGAATTAAAAAGCCATGCAAGGTAATCGTTATTGAATTGTTAGGCTAAACTTTAGCAATACAAATCACGCCCTTACAACTGTTATTTTTCGTTTAAGAACGTTAACACTTCGTTAGAAAACTCAGCTGTTCGTACTGTGTTGTTATGGTCTCCTGGAGGTCGCTTATACTGCGCGTGAGGTATCATCTTAAACAAAGCCTCAGACGAACCATTGTCTTCATCTTTGTCACCACAAATGACCAGTACTGGTTTGACATTTTTTGATAGCTCGGCGTCACTTGTTGAGGGTTGTCCATACTGCATCAACGCAAGGGATCGCTGATCAAGCCCTGACTCTTTCACATATTTGATAAACCCTTCCAACTCAGGAACCGGCTCTCCCGACAACGCACGATAAAACATCAATCGACGTGGCCACTCGGGATCTGTAAAGGCAGATCCCATACCGCCCAATACAGCTTTCGTCACGCGTTGATCCAACACAAGCAACCGCGATGTAATGATCGCACCACGTGAATATCCAACCACGGCATACCGCTTGATCTTTAAAAAGCTGATGAGTTGCATGAGGTCATTTGCTTCGGCATCTTTTAGATAAGCAGACTCATGATGAGGCCTGTCCGATTTTCCGTTCCCTCTTAAATCGACGACGATAACTTGATATCCCGATGCCAGTAAATCTTTATACAACATCGTTCGCTTCCACGACTCACCGTTCACTACAAAACCATGAACAAGCAAAATCGGAAAACCATCTCCCTTCACCTGATAATGAATTTGTGTTCCATCAAATGATTTAAAATATTTGGATGAATCAGCGGATTGCGCCAACAACCCATTTGTAGTCGACAGCGCAAAAAGAATTGTCATGATACTTTTCATAGTCTTCAAATAAAGCGCTTGAATGTTGAATCATCATGACCTCCACTCAAGCGCGACCCATAAAACAAAAAAACACATTCTGCACAATTGAAGCAATGCTAATATTACTTCAACACTAGGTCTATCGTTGATGATTGTAATCCCTCCGCCGTCGCAGTGAGTTTCGCCGTTCCCTTTCTATTTTTTCCGCGAATAACAACGAGTGCTAATCCATGAAACGCCTTGCGTTCTGTCGCTTTAAAAGAATCGTGACTTGTTGGATCGCCGTTATCGACACCCGCGATCTCAATATTATCAGAAAGTGTAAACTTCACTAAGTTATCAGCGTAGGGCACGATGTTTCCATCGGCATCAACGACGCTCACAGTCACGAAAGACAGATCATCGCTACCATTTTTAATCTCACTTCGGTCGGCGGTCAATATTACACGCGCAGGCGACGATGTTGTCTTAATTTCCTTCGTCATGACTACCTGTCCATTTATTTTTGATACCGCTTTGAGCGTACCGGCTTCGAATGGAATTCTCCACATCACATGCAGCTCGTCTTCTTTCTTTGATTTTACACCCAGCGATTTGTTATTGAGAAATAGCTCTACTTCATCGGCTTGATTATAGTAAGCCCACACGTCGACTAATTTCCCCGGCGTCCAATTCCAATGTGGAAAAATGTGAAGCGTAGGTTTGTTTGTCCATTCACTTTGATACATGTAGTATACATCTTTGGGAAATCCCGCGAGGTCAACAACGCCGAAGTACGAGCTCCTTGATGGCCACACGTAAGGTGTTGGTTCACCGAGGTAATCGAAACCTGTCCAGATAAACATACCTGACAAGAAATCGTTCTTCTTCATAAGCTTCCAGGTTTCCTCATGTGTAGATCCCCACGGCGCGCTCACGTTGTCGTAGGCAGAGACCGTGTTGTCGGCATTTCCTTCTGTAAACAACTTGTCCCACGCAATCGGCCAACGGCGAATGCTATCTGAGGGCATATCATAGTGGCCACGCGTTGCCAATGCCGATGTTGTTTCAGTGCCGATAAAAATCTTCCCAGGATAATCCTTTGGAAAATTTTCGTATGCTTTATGATTGTAGTTATAACCTATCAAATCAAGTGCTTCAGCTTTGATCAGACTATTAGTAGGCTTCACTTCATTATTAGCAGTCACCGTAAAACGTGTAGGATCGAGACGCTTCACAATTGAAACGAGTTCTTTTGTAATACGCACACCTGTTGTATCCCATTGTTCCCCGATTTCGTTTCCTACACTCCAAGCAAAAACACTCGGGTGATTTCTATCACGTAGTATGTGATCTTCAAGATCACGCGTGTGCCATTCGTCCCAATGCAAATGGTAGTCAAACTTATTCTTCTCCCTCTTCCACATATCGAATGCTTCATTCATCACGAGAAATCCCATCCTGTCACACAAATCCAGCAATGCCGGCGCCGGTGGATTATGAGATGTTCGAATGGCATTAACGCCCATTGCTTTCATGATTTCTAATTGGCGTTCCATTGCACGTACATTGAATACAGCACCCAGACAGCCAAAATCATGGTGTAGACAAACACCCTTTATCTTTGTCGGTACACCATTCAGAGAAAAACCTTTCGCTGCGTCAAACGAAAAAGCTCGAACACCGAACGGCGTGACATACTCGTCCATTTTTTTCCGATCAACAAAAAGCTCCGTCTTAAACTGATATTGATATGGATTTTCTATTGACCATAGAGTAGGCTTAGTAACGCGAAATGATTGATCAATCTTTCGTGATCCCGATTCTGCTACATCGTCGAGTGTGGTTGATTTGGATATTTGCTTTCCCTCGGCATTAATCAACGTTGTGACTACGCTTACGGAAGCTGATTTTTTACTTCCATTTTTTATGGTTGTTGATAAGGTAACCAGTGCATTTTCGTTAGAAACTTCTGGCGTCTGCACGAATGTTCCCCACTGATCAACATGAATATCTTTCGTCGTTATAAGATACACATTGCGATATATTCCAGAGCCGGAATACCAACGCGAGTTAGGTTGTTGAGAATTGTCAACGCGAACAGTAATAACGTTCGATTTCTCCAAATTGATAAAGGGTGTGATGTCGTACTGAAACGAAATGTACCCGTTGGGTCTTTTCCCTAAATAATGTCCATTCAGCCAGACCTCGCTATTGCAGTACACACCATCAAACGCGATGAACATCTTCTTTCCGCTAACAGATTTCGAAACACTAAAAGTTTTACGATACCAGCCGACACCGCCTGGGAGTGCACCACCGCCTACACCTGCAGGATGTTTGTCGCTAAAAGTTCCTTCGATGCTCCAGTCGTGTGGTAACTTGATATTCCTCCAGGTAACATCATCAAACGATGGGTCCTTTGCTTGATGATTATCGCCAAGAAAAAACTTCCATCCCTCATTAAAGATAACTGTAGTTCGGGATGCTGACTGCGTAAAACCCGACCAAGAACTCACTAAGAATAAAATTACGAGACTAATCTTTTGCATTACAATAAAATTTCAAACCAATATTTTCGCAGCAAGATACCGTAGCACAAACGTTATGGATGGATAAAATATCTCTCATTAAGGTATGATATGTTTCATCTCAACTTTTACAAGTAAGAAATTGAGGAGACTAATCATCGGCTCACCACTGCCGTCCATTCATGAGTCTCTTAAAATAAAAAGAGAGTGGCTTCTATCACCACTCTCTTTAAACACGTTTTGTGTATTGTCTATTGCAGTTTCACAAATCTCATATTATCCCAGAACTGATTTACCGTTTGTGCCTCGCTGTTAGCATTAAAGAATTGAGCGAACAAGAACGGATCAAATCCATTGGTTGCAGTTTTAAATTGTCCCCAAGTTGTAACAGGACCACCCCAAGTTTCACCGCCGATGATTTCGCTCAAAGGCACGACATAAGTCTGCCAACGACGCGTGATGGATTTACCTGCGATGTTGTCGTTGGGGTCGACTTTTGCATGGGGAGAACTTCCGGGGTGTCCGCCAAAGCGAATGGCAAGATAACCTTTCGTCCATGGATTACCTGTGTAATAGTTAAAGGCGATTCCGATTTGGCTGATCGGTGTTGCATCCGTTACGCCAGCCGGTGCAGGGCGATCAGAAGTTTGCACCGTCAACACCAGTGGATCGGTCCACCAGTTAACGTTCGCATCCATCGGGCTAATCATATGCAGGTAGTTACCTGTTCCGACGAAAGGTGGTTTGGTACCATCGGCTTGTTCGCGTGTACCCTTGCCCCAATCACCGCCTTCGCTCTCCCAATTTTTAAATACACCTGACATCTCGTTATAGATGATCGGACTTTCAATTTCGTCGCCAAACTCTGTCACCAGAATTACAGGTCCTGAGCCAGGAGCGATATCAGGCGCAAGCAAGTCGATTTTTGTATTGAGTGCATTGAATTTCAAATCTTCTTTCAACACTTCTGTTCCATCCGGAAAGACAACTTTCTCAACAAAATCAAAATACTTTCCTTCGATCGTTAACGTGTCGCCGGGAATTTGATAGAGATCACTCAAGAACAAAAATTCAGGGAATGGATTACTTAAATAGTCAGTAGATGCTTCTCCACTTTCCGTTACGACTACGATTTCTCCGTCAGACGTTCCACCATCAGGTATCTCAAAGGTGATCATATCGAAATCTTCACCAACCGTGAAGTCAGTAACCTCTGCTACAACGTCATCATCGACCTTAAATTGAATTTTCTCGACCGCGTAAAAATCACCACCAAGAATAGTAATTGTTTTTCCCACCGCTGCTGGTGGTTGAAATTTCACCAACTGAATCCATGGTGCTGGTGCAAGAAACTTAAAATCAAACGATGCTTCGCCCTTGTCATTCACGACCACAATCGTATTGGGCAATTCAGGATACAGAGCCTTCACCGGAAGATTTCCTGGAATACCAATGATGATTGAATTTTTCAGGACATAGTTTGGATTGAATGTCAAGTTAAATCCGTTCAACACGACAGCTTTTACATTTACAAAGTTATCACCTTGGATTACGATCGTTGTTCCAGGGAAAGCTTGCGTGAATGTACTATCACGTTGTTCTGGGTCAGTAAGCCGGACACCCGTGATCACAGGAGGAGCTGCTGCCGTTGTCTCATCCGACTCGCACGATGTATACACTACACCTGTTGCTGCCAAGACAATCGCCAGCATAAAATATTTGAATAGTTGATAGCTTCTTATTTTCATATCAATTCTTTTTTCGTTTGAATCTGTATGCAACACACATACTAGAACTCATAATCAATTGGATCCATTGTCAAGCTTGGCATCGCTGCTGCATCGGCGGCAGGCAATGGCAAGTAGAGTTTTTGATCCGTCAAAGGATACTTTTCTACGTTTGGATATGTTGCTGTCCATTGCTTTGGATTGGTATTCGGCACATATGAAACTTGCGGGTCGCCGCGATCCTGATCGCCAACGTAGGCTTTCATTGCTTCCGGATCTCTGTAATACCACTTCAATAATTCATACCAGTAGTGGTGTTCCATCGCAAACTCGATTCGTTTCTCTTGCAGAAGCGATGCTTCAGTAATTGAATTTACTTCCGGCATTCCTGCACGCTCACGTATGGCATTGAAATAAAGTAGGGCATCAGCATCAGTGGTACTTCCATTGTTCCCAAGAATGGCTTCCACATAATCCAAATAAACATCTGCTAATCGTAGCAAGTATGTATTGTTATCTGTCGATTGTCTAGCGCCTTTTCCATCGTTGTCGATTGGAGGTCCTGGCATATACTTTTTGATCGGCGCCTGAGATCTATTCTGAATGGCTTCGAATTGCAACGGCACGAAGGTTGCGTTTCCGTTGTCATCGAACTTGCGCATATGCATATAGTTGTAATAATCGTTGTCAAAAAAGAGCGTTGCTTTTCTTCTGATCGAGTCGCGCTGATTTGCAATGTAATATTTCACTAGATCAGATGTAGCACCTTGCCATCCTCCCCAGCCATCATCGAAACCAGTGATGTCGCTCGAGTATGCGAACTGCGATGGTAAGGGATTTCCGCCACCGTAAGATGAGTTCCACACCCATTGAAGCGATACAAGCGCTTCTTCATTGTTGTCGTTTTGTGATCTGAAAAGTTGCCAATAGTCTTCGAGCAATGCTAGACCGCTATTTTTACAAACATCTTCGGCGTAGTCTTTTGCTAGATCGAGATAATCCTGATCACGGTTTCCTCCCGAGCTATGGTAAGAGGCCATAAACAAGTATGTTTTAGCTAACATCCCTTTTGCAGACCATGAAGTAATTCTACCGGTTTGAAGCGGCGTGGGTGGAAGGTTTGCAGCGGCAAATTCGAAGTCGCGCACAATGAATTGATAAACGCTGGCAATTGTATTGGTGCGGATATTTGTACTGGTTAGCGACTTCGTGTTGTCTTCGATAATAGGAACAGGTCCCCACAATCTAACCAAATACATGTATGCCATCGCACGCATAAATCGCGCTTCTGCCAGTCCATGATTTCTGATTCCTTCTGTTACTTCGGGGCCGGCATAAGCTTCAATGTTGCGGACTACAGCGTTACAATGGGCTACAGTGTTAAAGAATGCAGACCAGGTCGCGCGAAGTTCAGGTTCGGTAGCTTCGGTTACGTTTCTAACATAATTTTGCCAACCACCGCGGTAGTTTCCTGCGCGACCATCCCCAATTGGGAAGGAAGCTTTATCGGTATACCCAAACCACGTCCGTGCGTATAGTGGTGCCGTTGACGCCAACACTTGGTCATCGGTTTTGAAAAAGTTAGCATCCACATATCGATCTTCCGGTGGACGTTCAATAAAATCTGAGCTACATGACCACAATGCAGCCAAGCCCAAAAACAATGCAGATACTTTAATCGTATTTATTTTAATATTCATAGTTCTCATCGTTTAGAATTGTATATCAACACTTACGTTGTACATTCTCGTCAACGGATAGCGACCGTAGTCCACACCGATCAGCGGTTGTTCTGCTACCGCATTATTGCCGGTAAATGCACCTACTTCCGGATCATACCCTGAATACTTTGTGAACGTGTGCAAGTTTTGAACGCCGATGGCTACTCGGGCTTTATTAATTACCTTAAGCTTTTGCAAGATCGCTGGCGGTATATTGTAGCCAAGTTGCACATTTTTAATCCTGATGTAAGATCCGTCTTCGATGTAATCTTGCGTGGCACGGTTTCCATTTCCATTTGCGCCACCTACACGCGGCACGGAAGTTCCTTCATTAATGACATATGCTTTACCTGCTTCGTCTGTTCCAAGTCGTGCGAAATCGAAGGCACGTTGCATTAGGTTACGCTGAATACCGGCACCATTCGGATTCTCGTACTTAAATCTGACCTGATTGAAAATTTCGCTTCCGTAAGAACCAGTTAGTAGAACACTAAGGTCAAAGTTTCCGTACGTAAAATCATTGGTCATACCGAAGGTGAATTTTGGCCAGGGATTGCCACCAAATATCTGATCTTGCACGTCGATCTTACCATCACCAGCATCAGGCTTTCCGTCACCATCAGTGTCAACGGTGAGCTGGTCTTTATACTGGATATCCCCTACCCACGTGCTGTTAAACGATCTGCTGTTCGTTGCAGGAATTGCTGCCGCTTCCAATGCGGCTTCGTTTTGGATGATACCTTCTTTTTCATAGACGAGATATCCCCACACTGGATTTCCAACACTTGAACGTTGAATGAATCCCGTCATAAACCATTGCGTTCTGTCGAAGTATGCTGCGTCATTATATAACTCCTTCAACGTATTGCGCGCAACAGAGAAGTTAAATCCTGTTCTCCATTTAAGTTTGCCTTCTGTGTTGACAGTATTGATCGTAATCCCAAAACCTTTATTCTGAAGTACACCAATATTGACTGGAGGTTTTCCGATGGCTCCGTCACCATTCGTTCCATGAATATCAGGAAGAGGCATATCCATAATCAGGTTGTCGATCGTATTGTAATAAGCATCGGCAATAACTTCGACACGATTATTAAATAGGGACACATCAAGTCCGACGTTATAGGCTTTCGTTTCCTCCCAACCTAAGTCAGGATTGTCATAATTGCCTAGCAAATATCCCGATCCCAACCAAGTCGTTGTGGAATTCAACGCGCCGTAGAATGATCGGCCACCTTGGTTACCAACGATACCCGTTTCTAATCTCAACTTTAAATTTTCAACGGCTTTGATGTTATCGAAGAAACTCTCTTCGGATATTCTCCAAGCTAAAGACACGGAAGGAAACGTTCCCCATTTTCTTCTTGGGCCGAAGTTTGATGAACCGTCTCTGCGAATTGTTCCTTGTAGGATATACTTCTCGTCATACACATAAACCACACGGCCGAAATAAGATTCCAGTGCGTTCGAACCTTTATAACTTGACACACGCTGTCTATCTGAATTACCAAGACTACCATTGTCTCCAAATTCCGGAATGTTGTTTGTAACATGGCCTTCGAGTGATCCGCTGAAACCGTTCCAAGTATTTTCTTGCGCTTCATGGCTTGCCATGACTGTTATGTCATGCTGACCGATCTTTTTGTTGTACTGCACAAGGCTCGTGAGGCCCCACCAAATGCCATTTCCTGTTTCCTTTGCTGCGCGTCGTTGCTCTGCAGGTTTGATGACACCACCCCATTGATAGTTTGGCTCCCACAAATTGCCGCGCGAGAAGTTGAGGCTTGTATTCAAGGAGTTTTTGATCAGTAAACCTGGTATCGGCGTGATGTCGATAGAGCCACCGCCGATGATATTCGTTCTTCTCAGATCGCGATCGTTGATCGTTGCCAAGGCAATCGGGTTAGGGCTAGAAAACTGAAACTCTACATTAAAGGGCCCGCCCCAAGATCCATCAGGATTTTTTACCGGGATAGAAGGATCCTGTTCAATGGCGGTGATGATTAGCTGATCCGTTGTTGTTGTTAATGATTCACGCGTCTGATTAAGCTGTACGTTAGTAGATAATTTCAGCCATTTGCGTGTTTGATTCTCAACATTTAATCGTATACCTCTTCTCTTAAACCATGAACCAAGCGCTATACCATCTTGACTGAGATCTTCTACAGAAAAATAGTATGTAGTTTTTTCACTACCACCGCTAAACGAAAGTTGATGTTTCGTCATTGGTGCGCGTTGGAAAATAGCGTCCTGCCAATCTGTTCCTTTCCCTAACAGGCTAGGATCTGCAAACTCTACGCGTGGAGGTGTTCCGTTAACAGCAGAAGCGGCGTTACTAAATTCAGCATATTGCGGAAGCGTCATCAATGCAATTGATTCTGGCTTATCTTGTAAGGAATAACCAAAACTGTAATTGATTTTTGTTTCTCCTGCTTTACCACGCTTTGTTGTGATGAGTACCACACCATTCGCTGCACGTGAACCGAAAATCGCCGTTGCAGAAGGGCCTTGAAGAACTTCCATAGATTCGATATCCGACGCGTTAATACCCGCCAGCGGATTACTCGAACTGGCAAATCCATAACGACCACCTGTTGCGCCCTCAATCTGTACACCATCGATCACATACAACGGCTGGGTATTTCCAGTAAGCGAAGTGACACCTCGAATGTTAACAGAAACACCACCGCCAGGTTGCCCTGTATTCTGTGTAACCATTACGTTGGCTGCTCTACCTTGAAGCGCCTGTTCAAATGTAGTGTTCACCGATTTCGAAATCTGCTCTGAACTAACCGACACTTGCGCACTCGAAAGATCTGTGCGCTTCATTTCACCATAGCCAACAATAACAACTTCACCGAGCGTTTCTACATCTTCGACAAGGGTGACCTTGAATTCCGTTTGATTGCCAACCTTCACTTCACTGGTGTTGTAACCAATAAATGATATTGTCAGCACGTCATCCGGCGATGCTTCAATGATGAAATTTCCATCGGCATCTGTGGTTGTACCAATAGCAGTACCTTTCTTCACGATGTTCACGCCAGGCATTCCTGCGCCTGTGCCATCTGTCACCGTACCTGAAACTTTTTGCTGTGCGTATACCGATGCCGTTGTTAACAACATCGCCAGCACCAGTAAGGGAACATGACTTATTTTTTTGTAAATCTTACTCATACTTTAAGAGGTTAAAGAAAATTTTGAGACGTCGCTTTGCTTGATATGATCATGCAAGGAGACGTTTACAATGCGGGTATTTGGATTGCGTTGCAAATGCTTCATTTGCCTCCGCCTTGATTCCTGTAGATTAGGAATCCGTGTTGCGCGCCCGAAAATCAGATTTGTCAATCGAATTCATCACGCGCTTTAAATCTTGCTTCTGGTCATAGACGGCAGCACCGATAAAAAGAAGCATGACGGAAATCGTCGGCAACAAGCTTCGGTAGAAATTTTTCATAGTAATCTGGTTTGGTTTGTTCATCCTGGGTTTATTTTGGGTAATTGAGTTACGGCGGGAAGCTTGGATTGAGCAATGTCTGATTTCCGAGAGAGGACGAGCGCTGAACCTCATCCCTCCCGGACAAATCAGTTTTAACCCAAACTAACTGAAGACCCCTTGTCCTCAGTGTTTCGTGATCGATCGCAGTAGATCGATTGTTGATGAAATATTGTTGCGCGAGTGGATAGGCAGTGGCGATGCCTTGAAAAGCACATGTAGTCAAAATTTTATTCGCCATTGTCGTCGTATCCATAGATTGATTCCGTATGCAACCGTATGCTGGAGTATATAATTCTCGCAAACGGTTGCGTAAATGTAGGCGTGAACGGCGCTGTGACTGGGTAGGAAATTGTTCCCGTTATGGGTGCCGCGTGTTAACTGACAGGGCTAAAATGTTTCAAACAGCGGGATTTTTTGTTAACTGACGGAAAAAGTGCCGTGATTTCAGGATTGCAAACGGTTGACCACGGTGATAACATCGTCGTTTCCGGTCGTCTATTTTCAGGCATCAAATTTCGCAACAGCTCGGGGATGGAAATGAATTGCGGTAGGCTTCAAACAAAAATTATGTCTTGCGTAACGGTTATTCGGAGAACCAGCATGATACGAACATCAGCGTTTCTATTCCATTAAAAAAGAAACAGGAAATTTATAGCATCATAATCGCTGCGAGCGATCCCGCGATCACAACATAGATGGCGATCTCGAGGGCAAGCATGATTCGCGTTTTTTTCTTAAGGTTGTCCATTGTGTAGTTGAATGCAACAAATGTAAACCCAACAACAGCAGTTGATGGGATTCAAAAAGTAATGAATGGGGGGCCTTTTGTTACCGGATAACAAATCGATCCCCTGTTTCACCACGTTAGTTGAGGTTTTTATAATGAAGTAAAAGTGACGTATCCACAGCGATACTACATCATCGAAAATTATTGAATTGAGGGTGAAGAAAATAGAGGCCATTACAGCAAAGCAATGCCGCATATCATAACGCTTTGCTAAAACGCTATTCACCTTTCTCTAAATCGCGCATCAAAATTTTAAACGTCCAGTTGATCAAAAATATCATGATAAGCGCTATCAGAAATCCTACACCAGCCACGCCGTATGGATCGAACCACACCGGAAGTGATGCATCCCACTTGTTCTGTTTGATGTAGTACGGCAACAGCTGCGTCACTTTTTTCATCAAACCCATTCCTAGCAGGATCGAGATAAAGATGACACCAGCGACAGATTGTCGTTTATATTTAAGTAAAAACTCTTTCAATTGTTCCATCAAATTTAGGATAAGCATTAGCGATCAAAGTTAAGGTTTAAAGTTTGAATATGCGCACGGAACATAACATGACTCCAGAAACCTTCAACTCCGCCCTTGCCCCTTGTTGCGTTTTTCAGCTGCGTATGCCGACGGTAGCATACTATACTCCTCTTTAAAATATTTTGTAAAATATTTCGGATTGTTGAACCCTACCTTGTAAGCGATTTCAGAAACTGTAAGCTGACTCTTTTCGAGCAACTGCGCAGCTTGTTGTAAACGAATCACGCGAATAAACTCTAGAGGCGACTTTCCCGTAAGCGCTAGCAATTTTTTATACAAATGAACACGGCTCATCCCTAATTCACGGCTCAAGTCCTCAACAGAAAAATCGGGATCCGAAACGTGTTGCTCTACAGACTTGATGGCATTCTGAATAAGCTTTTCATCCAGCGATGTGATATTGACATCACTTGCTTTCACCTCAAATTGTTTTCTGAAGTGTTTATGAAACAACTCGCGCTGGTGAATTAAATTTTTTATCCGCGATTGCAAGATTTCAAAATTGAACGGTTTCGTCATGTAATCGTCTGCACCACTCTGGAAGCCTTCTAATTTTTGTTCTTCTGCTGTACGCGCAGTGAGGAGGATCACAGGGATATGCGACACTCTTGGATCATTTTTGATTTTCTTCGACAATTCTATCCCGTTCATCAACGGCATCATCACGTCGGATACAACAAGGTCGGGCAGGTCTCCTACTACTCGCTGCCACCCTTCTTTGCCATTTCTCGCTTCAACAATGTTATACTGATCTTTGAGATTGTCTTTTAAATAGAAGCGAAAATCTTCGTTATCCTCCACTAGCAACAGCACTGGCAATTTATTATCGGCAGTACCTTTAGCGTCGCCCACTGAAAACGCTTCTTTCGAACTAATTTCCTGAATGGGAACCACCTCTTCAACTGGTTTCTTTTCTTGATGTACCACGTCTGCCACGGGAATAGAAACCGTGAAGATAGTTCCCTTGCCAACTTCACTTTCAACATTGATAGTGCCGCCGTGTATACGAACGAATTCCTTCGTGATCGCAAGGCCAATACCGCTACCTTGATTTACCATTGTGCGAGGGAGATCACTCTGAAAAAAACGTTCAAAAACTTTATCTAATTTATCAGGGGGAATTCCGATGCCGGTATCTCGAACTTTGATCTCCAACCATTGCCCCGCATTACGCCCCAATACACTTACCGCTACACTCACTGCGCCATGTTCCGGCGTAAACTTGAAAGCATTCGACAAGAGGTTAAATAAAATCTTTTCAAGTTTATCGGCATCAAACAAAGTTTCGAACGATGTGGTCGTTGAACTAAACTCCAAGCGAATATCTTTCTTTTCTGAAAGGTCCGAGAATGAATAGACGGTCTCCTGAATAAATCGAATGATATCGCCTTCCGATGGACTTAACCTGACTTCTTGTACTTCCAGTTTACGAAAATCTAATAGTTGATTGACCAAGTTCAACAATCGGCGCGCATTGCGATGGATCATCTGAAACTGTGTATAGCTTTCATCTGTAGCGGTCTTCAATAATTTTTCAACGGGTGTCAATATTAGCGTAAGTGGTGTTCTAAATTCATGACTCACGTTGGTAAAGAATTTAATCTTCATCATGTCAAGCTCATGCATGCGTTGCGCCTCTTGTCGCTCCTGCTCAATGGCAAACTTCATACGTTCGCGTTGCTGTATGAGTCGCCGCGTAATGAAAAGTGCACCGATGATAAATAACATATACAGTGCGATGGCAATACGCGTTTTCCAGAAAGGCGGTAAGATTGTAATCTTCAGTTCTACTCCTTTTTCGTTCCACAGACCGTCGTTGTTAGAACCTTGCACATGAAAAACATAATCGCCAGGATCCAAATTTGTATACGTCACCCGTCGTGAGTTTCCATCCGTTGTCACCCACGTCTTACTAAAACCTTCAAGGGTATATCGATATTCACTTTTTTCGGGATGAAAATAGTTCAACGCGGCAAACTCAATGGAAAAAACATTCTCGTTATACTTTAACGTGATATGGTCTGTTGTGGTAATCGATTTGTCAAGGATCACATGTCCATTCGCGTTCTCCCCAATACCAACGCTTTTGTTGAAAACCTGCAGATCAGTAAGAATGATCTCGGGTTTCCGCATATTAGTTTGAATATTTTCTGCCTTGAAAATATTGAATCCATATGCGCCTGCGAAGATAAGTTCTCCCTTGCTTGTCTTTAACCGCGCATTTTCATTAAAATGTTTTCCTTGCAAGCCATCCGCTTCATCATAATTATGAAAAGAACAACTTACAGTTTCGCCCTCTAGTCTGACTTTTACATTCGAAATTCCGTTGGGCGTACTCATCCACAACGATCCTGCGTCATCCTCAACGATGGTGAATACGGTATTATGCGGCAAGCCATTGTCATCTCGGAATGCACTAAATTTTTTAGTCGTCGGATTATAAAGATTTAATCCTTCTTGCGTGCCAATCCATATCAATCCGCGACTGTCTTCGAAGATGCATAAAATACTATTGCTGCTAAGATGATCTGGCGAATTGTTAAGATTCACAATGTGCTCAAATGATGACGAGCCCTTGCGTAAGAGATCAATTCCCCAGCCCGTTCCAACCCAAAGATTACCCGCGCTATCTTCAACCAACTCAGAAATATAATTTGTATGAACTGAGTTTATGTCACCGCCGCGAAAATGCGTAAACGTACCAGCTTTCCGGTCCATCAACTCAAGGCCAGCATAGATTGTTCCAATCCACAAATTGTCCTGTCGGTCTTCGTAAATTTCCCAAACATTATCATCCGCTAGGCTTCGCGCATCGTTAGGATTGTGTCGAAAATGCTTAAAGCCTTTTCCATCGAAAAGATTTAAGCCGCCGAAATAAGTACCGACCCAAACCCGTTTATCACGATCAATATGGAGACTTACTACAACATCACTGCTTAAGCTATGTGGGTTCTTTGGGTCGTGGCGATAAGAAGTGAACGTTTGATTAGCCCTATCAAAGTAAATCAATCCTCCACCGTTACTACCGATCCAAATATTTCCTTTATCATCTTCCGCAAAACGATTGATGTCGTCAAAAGGCAGACTTCTTGAAGAGAAAGAGTCATGTCGATACAATGGAAACCGAATAATGTCTTCATGGTAATAACATGCGCCTTGCTTGAACGTTGCGAGCCAAATCACGCCAGACCGATCTTTATACAATGCTGTCAAACTATTTTGACTGATGCTTTGAAGATCTTCCGGATTATTCCGAATAACTTTTATTGTCCAGTTTTTTTTATCGATGATATTAACACCACCATGATCTGTTCCCACCCACATTTTGCCTGCGTTGTCCTGCACCATACCACGTACAATGTTACTACTTAGCTGCACGTTTGGGGAACGTTCATTAATGGGGCGAATTACATTGGAGGCTACATTAAGATAATATACACCTTGACTTGCCGTTGAAGGATAAATCCATACATCACCATCGTTATCAGGAAGCACATGATATGTATTTTCTACATCCAGGTTCAAATTTCTAAAATGATTGTTGCGATAGATAACCTTATAATTCTTACCTGAAAATTTTAGCAGGACACCATTGCGTTGTATCGCCCAAAAATCGCCGTTGATATCTTCATTTAAATCCGATATACCATTTCGAGAGAAAGCAGTACTATCGCGGCCGATATAATTTACGGCGATGGCCTTTTTCCGAGTCTTACTATAATGAAAGAGCCCGCGTTCATGCAGAAACCAAAAGTCATCTTTTGAATCCTTTACAATATTGCGCACAACACCACCGGGCATACCATAGCTTTCCAAAATTTCTGTTGTCGTTGTCGTGAATTTTTCTGTTGCTGGATCGTAGACATTGGATTGCGCCGAATTGTAAACGCTGGAAATCCAAATTCGCCCATCAGGGTCTTCCATCAGACTACTGATGAAACTACTGGTAATGCTGGAGGAATCGCGTGTATCGTTTCTAAAAGTTTTGAAAGTGTAGCCATCAAAACGATTTAACCCCGCGGATGTACCGATCCAAATAAATCCACGACTGTCTTTGAGGAAACAAGTGACTTGATTGTTCGAAAGGCCATTACTGGCTGTGAGTCGCACGAATTTATACTGCAGCGGTTGCGCATGTATGGCTACAGCGACGCTAATGCATAGAAATAGAAAAAGGCTCTTCAATCGCATGATACGTCAAAGAGCCTAATTTAGGAGAAAGTTATCGGTTATCTGTTATCGGTGATCAGTAAATCCGCGATTTGGCCATCCGTTAACCTCATTACACCTTAATTTTTTCCATTCTTGGCGCGAGTAAATGCATGACTATCCATCCTAACAAGTAGGCTGACCCGCATATCAGAAACATGACAAAATAACCTGTTTGTATTTTACCCAAGCTTTCATAATAGACAAACATTCTTTTTTGAACCAGCGCTGTGAGGAGTAAGCCCCCGAGTCCGCCGAACAATCCACCGATTCCAGTTACAGAAGCGGTTGCGTGCTTGGGAAACATATCGGATACAGTGGTAAAAATATTTGCGCTCCATGCTTGATGCGCCGCCATTGCGAGTCCGATGATCACGACAGCAAACCACATATTGATACCACCGAGATACTGTACCCCGAGTACTGGTACAACGATGAATGCATACAACAACATACTTGTTTTGCGCGCACGAAAATCTTCCCACCCACTGTTCATAAACTTCATTGGCAGCCAACCTCCCGCAATACTTCCAAAGCTTGCAATGATCAACGGTATGGCTGCTGGCCAAATGATTTCGTATTTAGTAAGGTTGTATTCTTTTTTAAGAAAATCTGGAAGCCAGAAGATATAAAACCACCAAATAGGGTCAGTCAAGAATTTACCAAGGGCAAATGCCCAGGTTTGCCGATAGGTTAATAATTTTGCCCAACTCAATTTCTGTGTCGCTGCACCGTTTACTTCTGCGGCATCTACAGGATCGCTATTAATATACTGTAATTCAGCCGCGCTTAGCCGCTTTTGTCTTACCGGAACTTCGTAAAGCATGAACCACAGGATGAGCCATACAAAACCAATTGCACCGGTAATAATGAACGCAGCTTGCCATCCATAATTTTCGGCGAGATAAGGAATTGTGAAGGGCACCAAAATCGCGCCGACATTCGATCCACTGTTAAATATACCCGTCGCTAAAGCACGCTCTTTTTTTGGAAACCACTCTGCTGTAGTTTTGATTGCCGCGGGAAAATTTCCAGCTTCTGCAACGCCAAGAAATATACGCGCGACCGAAAAACCCAAGGTGGTGGTAACGAAAGCGTGTGCTATCGCTGCAATACTCCACACCGTTGTTGCCAACGCGTATCCGATTTTCGTTCCAAGCTTATCAATTATTCGGCCCGCAAAAATAAAACCTAGCGCATACGAAAGTTTAAATGCCATTTCGATATCAGCATAGTTGGCCACCTCCTCTACGGAAGTCCAGCCGAAGTCTTTTGCAAGGTATTCGCGCAAGAATGATATGACTGTTCGATCTAGATAATTGACAGTTGTAGCGAAAAACACTAAACCGCAGATCGTCCAACGATACGTTCCGATTTTTTCATTTAAGTCTTTCAAGGTTTGGTTTGGTTTGGAGTGTGATAATTTATTTCAGCTGCTGAATGATGGACAACGCCGTCGATACTTTCTCCTTGAGTGCAGGCCAATCTTTCTTCGCAAGAATATCTTTCGTAAACAATTGTGATCCGAGCCCAACACACATCGCACCTGCTTTGAACCACGCGGCGAGATTTTGTTCTGTAGGCTCTACGCCTCCTGTGATCATCAAATTTAAATCTGGCACTACGGGAAGAATACTGGATACGAACCCAGGGCCAAGCACAGAGCCAGGAAATATTTTGATGATCTCAGCGCCGTGTTCTTTTGCTGTGACGATTTCAGTCAACGTTGCGCAGCCAGGAATCCAATGTTTACCATGCGCACCACATACTTCGCCCATGGATGGTTTCAAAATAGGTGATATGATAAAATCAGCGCCTACGTCAATAAACTTTTTTGTAGTCTCCGGATCCATGATCGTGCCTATACCCAGCGTTAGTTCTGGAAATCTGTTTCGCTGTTTTTGTACTTGAGAAAAAACTTCGAATGAATTCTTCTTACGATTGGTAAATTCAAAAACACGAACACCACCCTGGTACGCCGCTTCGATTACATCCAAAGCCTCGCTGGCATCGTCGTGTGTGAACAGCGGAACGAGTTTGGTGCTCCGCATGATGTTTAATACCTGCTCTTTACTAAATGACATTTCTATAACTTGTTATCTTAATAATCGTCCTACATTTTCGCCACGCGCTAATGCTTCTATTTCAGCGACTGTAGCAATGTTCACATCGCCTTCTACAGAATGTTTCCACACCGTGGCCGCTGTTGCAAACTCCAACGTTTGTTGATCGTCTTTTTTTGTCAACCATCCATAAATCAAGCCTGCCATGTAGGCATCACCAGCGCCAATGCGATCAACAATATGCGTTAAGTCATAAGCCTGTGAGTTGATCAACTTCTTTCCATCCCACAATGTTGCACTGATCTTATTGTGCGACGAACTTATCGAATCACGGATAGTGGTTGTTACTTTTTTAACAGCGGGATACTGCTTCATAAAATTTGCACAAGCTTCTTCAAAAGAATCGCCTGTGATACCTGTACAGTTTTCTATGTCTGTCGTCCCTGCAATGACAAAGTCTGTGGATGCAATTAGCGCTGGCATGATCTCTTGAACAGTCTTTCCATATTGCCAGAGGTTTCTGCGATAATTGATATCACCTGACACCAATACATTATTTTTTCTTGCAGCCTCGATTGCTTCAAGGCAAACGTCTGCTGCACCTTGAGAAATTGCTGGCGTAATGCCCGACCAATGAAACCAGCTTGCATTCTTAAACACCTCATCCCAATCAATCATACCTTTTTTGATATGCGAAAAAGCAGAATCAAATCGATCGTAGATTAGCTTGGATGAACGTTGCATCGCACCATTTTCTACGAAGTAAATTCCCATGCGTTCATCGCCATACACAATGTGTTTGGTTTCAACATTATTCTTTCGCAGTGCTTGGGTAGCCGCAACGCCCAACTCATGTTTTGGAAATCGCGTGACGTGTGCTGCCGACAATCCAAAGTTCGCCAAGGCAACTGCTACATTCGCTTCTGATCCTCCATATTGCACCTCGAAATGTTGCGCTTGCGTAAAGCGCGCATAGCCCGGTGTAGAAAGCCGAAGCATGATCTCACCAAGCGTAATGATCTGGGGAGTGTTACTTTTCGAGTGTTCGAGTGTTCGCGTGTTCAAGTGTTCGAGTTTTTTTATTTGTTTCCTTAACCTATACGCCTGAAAATGCACTGTAAGCGCCATCGACAGGTACAACAATACCAGATACAAATTTCGATGCGTCGGATGTAAGCCAAATCAATGCGCCAGATAATTCATCTGCATCGCCAAACCTTCCGAATGGTGTACTGGCAATAATTGATTTTCCGCGGTCCGTTAGTGACCCATCTGTATTGGTTAACAGGTTTCTATTTTGTTCCGTGAGAAAAAATCCTGGAGCGATGGCATTTACACGAATTCCTTCACCGAATTTTTTCGCCATCTCTACGGCAAGCCATTGTGTGAAATTACTGACGGCAGATTTCGCCGCAGAATATCCAACGATACGTGTTAGCGGAACCATCGCTGACATCGAAGAAATATTGATAATGACGCCACGTTTTTGCTTCGCCATTGCCTCACCAAAAATTTGTGACGGCAAAACTGTTCCATGCAGATTTAGATCAACAACTTTTTTAAAGTCATCCATCTTGAGGTCCATGAACGTTTTATCAGGAGCGATTACAGCGCCGGGGATATTTCCGCCTGCGCCATTCACGAGGATATCGATCGATCCAAACGTACTTAAAATTTTTGCTTTTGCTTCTTGCAATTGTTTTTCGTCAAGAACGTCGGCAGAAATACCGATTGCCTTCCCCCCTGCTTTTTGAATTTCTTGCGCGAGTTCGTCAGCGGCATCTTTTCTTCTGCCTAGTATCACGACAGATGCACCGGCGTTTGCGAGTGCTAAACACATTTTATTTCCGAGAACACCGGTACCGCCCGTTACGACGGCAACTTTTCCCTTAATTCCAAATAATTGATCTAGATATGACATTGCGTTAAAGTTTTACAGCCCGTTGCTGCGCGTTACTCTCGAAACAAGCTTCTATGAGACGAATGCCATCACGTGACTCTTCCGGTTTCACGGCAAGTGTTGCACCGTTTCTGATCGCTTCGTATACATTTTCATAAAATGCGAGATAGTCTCCAGCCACGGTTTCAATTTTTCCTTCGACGTGTAGACCATTCGTTGTCGTATTGATTTTTCCCCAAGCCGATACCTCATCATGTCCCCACCGCGCCGAACCTGGTTTCAAACCATCTTTCAACGCCTGTTCTTGCGGGTCGATACCATACTTCACAAACGATCCTTCCACTCCATGAAGGACGTATCTGGGACCTTGCTCCCTGACGAGATAACTCGATTTAATAATCGTATGAAACCCTTTGTATTGCATACGAATATCATAGTAATCATCAACCTGACCCTGAGGGCGTTGAATGCCCATTCGTGCATCAAGCGATAATGGCATTCCAAACAACACAATCATTTGATCCAACAGATGTGAGCCCAGATTATAAAGAATTCCCGTTCCTTCGAGTCGTTGCTCTTTCCAACTCCCCTCTTCGACGTAGTTGCGAAAGCGATCATAGTGTGTTTCGACTTCCACAATTTTCCCGAGAAGATTTCCTTCGACCACTTTTTTTACTGTGAGAAAATCTCCATCCCATCTTCTATTCTGAAAGACGGTTAGCACTTTTCCTTTCACCTTCGCTAACGCAATGAGCGCATCTGCCTCTTCTACCGTAACACTGAATGGTTTTTCTACTACCACATGCTTTCCTGCTTCTAGTGCAGCTTTGGCATAATCAAAATGGGAAGCATTTGGCGTATTAACAATAATGAGTTCAATGTCGTTGTTGTTGAAGATTGTCTCAATATTCCGCACAATAGTAGCTGCCGGAAATTGCTTTAATGAACGTTGATGTGTTCGCTCTAAAATGTGTGTGACGTCAAAGCCCGAATGTGCACGCAGCAATGGTCCATGAAAAACTTCTCCCGACATTCCGAAAGACAAGAGGGCCGTTTTAATTGCAGTCATTACGTCAAGAGATCTGGTTAAGAGTATTGATAGAAGATTTAACCTGTCGAATAGTTTTCATGGTGTTCAGAATATTGGATTCAATTCTATGATAATCTCGCATCGCTATTGTTTCGCGAGGAAAGAGTGACGTTCCGAGTTTAACACAAAGTGCATTTGCTTCAAACCATTTTTTCAAGTTCGCTGCCGTGGTATCGAGACCGCCCGACGGTATGAGCAAAATATCTTTATGTTCTTTGGTGATCGGAGCAATAAACTCCGCGCCGAGTACATTGCCTGGTAAAACCGAAATGATCTGTGCACCGAGTTCTCTCGCTTGTAAAATTTCTGCTAGTGTTGAACAACCTGGCATCCAGGGTACATGGCGAGCGTTGCACATTGCCGCCATGTCATCGCGCATGAAAGGTGATGCAATAAATTGCGCACCGACATTAAGGTATCGTTCTGTCATTGTTGCATCGAGCACCGTTCCCACACCGAGGATTAGATCATGGTGCTGCTCCATTTGCTCTTTCAAATATTGAAAAAGTCGAAGGCCGCGATTGTCGCGTAAATGGGTGAATTCAAATACTTTAACGCCGCAGCGATAAGCGAGATCCACGATTCTAACAAGGAGGTCTACTTCGAGGTGACTGAAGACGGGAATCAGCCCAGTTTTGCGCAAGGAGGTCACGAGTTCACTCGCGGGTGGCATCATATAACTTTTATGATTTAAGTTAATGAAATCTGTGGATTGAGTATAATTATGGTTTAAAAGTGTGTACATTGCGCAATCGATTGCGCAAGATAAGCGTTTATTTAATATGTCAAGCAAAATTTTAAAAATTCATCCAGCCGACAATGTGCTGGTAGCACTTTCAAATCTCAACGCAGGTGAAAAGCTCACACTTGGTCATACAACCGTACAGCTTGTTGATGACGTCCCTGCAAAACACAAATTTGTAGAGAAGGCAATGAACGTAGACGACGAGATTACGATGTACGGCGTGCTCGTTGGCAAAGCTATGAAACCGATTCCTGCTGGTGGCGCTATCGGCACACACAACGTCAAACACAAATCATCAAACTTTTCCGAAAAAACAGAGACTTTTCAATGGCAAGCACCACAGGTCGATAAATGGAAAACAAAAACATTTATGGGCTACCATCGTGAAGATGGGCAAGTAGGTACAGCGAACTATTGGCTGGTGATACCGCTTGTATTTTGTGAGAACAGAAATGTCAACATGATCCGCGAAGCATTTGAAGAAGCGCTCGGATTTTCAAAGCCCGATGTATATAAGAATTATGTATCAGAAATGGTGCGTCTTTATCAAGCGGGAAAAGTCGACAACATCAATAGCTTGAATTTTCAGCAAAGCACAACGGAACAAGCATCCCAAATTTTCAAGAATATTGATGGCATTAAATTCCTCACCCATGAAGGTGGATGTGGCGGAACACGTATGGACGCAGAAGCGTTGTGCGCCCTTCTCGCCGGCTACATTCATAATCCCAATGTCGCAGGTGCTACGGTATTAAGTCTCGGATGTCAAAATGCGCAAGCAGATATTCTTCGCGATAAACTCGCCAAGCTAAATCCCGCATTTACAAAACCATTGATTGTACTCGAACAACAAAAAGAAGGAACAGAACAGGAGCTACTTGCGAATGCCATTCGCGAAACATTTCTAGGACTGATTAAAGCAAATCAACAACAACGTAAGCCCGCATCACTTAACAAACTCGTTGTCGGCTTAGAGTGTGGTGGGTCCGATGGGTTCTCTGGAATTTCAGCGAACCCTGCGATCGGGCACACATCAGACTTAATTGCTGCACTTGGCGGAATTTCCATTCTCTCTGAATTTCCTGAGCTCTGCGGTGTAGAGCAAGAACTGATCAACCGTTGCGTGGATGACACCACCGCGAATCGGTTTGTTCAACTGATGCGCGCTTACGAAAAAGCTGCCGTCGCAGTGGGATCGGGCTTCGATATGAATCCATCTCCTGGAAATATCAAAGATGGTTTGATCACCGATGCGATGAAGTCTGCAGGCGCTGCGAAGAAAGGCGGTACCTCACCTGTTGCTGACGTACTCGATTATGGTGAATACGTTAAAAAGCCAGGGCTCAATTTATTGTGCACACCAGGCAATGATGTAGAAAGTACTACTGCACTGGCGGGTGCTGGCGCAAACATTATGCTGTTTACCACCGGACTCGGAACGCCAACGGGGAACCCTGTTGCACCGGTAGTCAAGATTTCATCAAACACAAAGCTTGCTGAGAAGATGCCAGATATCATCGATATTGATGCAGGCCAAGTTATTTCAGGTGAAAAGACAATTGAACAAGTTGGCGAGCAAATTCTTGATTTCATTATTGAGGTTGCCAGCGGTAACGTAAAAACGAAAGCAACACAACTTCATCAAGACGACTTTATTCCTTGGAAACGAGGCGTATCATTATAAAAAACTGAAAATTGCTTCGCTATAAACGGAGCAATTTTCATTTACACTCGAAAGTCACAAGCGAATAATTACTTCAACGTCACAGCTTTTTTGTTTACCTCTTCAGATACCGTCACAGCGATGTTATTCTTTTCAAGTCTGACATTCTGTGTATTTACCCCGCTGATGGTCACTGCATTTTGTTTAACTGGAACGAAATTCGTAAACGAGATATTCTTTGTATTCTTTAACGCCAAGGCCGCGCCCACTTCAGGTTGAATCGAGATATTATCGAATACAATCCCATCTGCTTCCGTGACTTCAATGCCTTTCGTGGAAACGATTTTAACATTTGATACTTTGATATTTTTCAAGTTCATCTCCGGAAGGCCTTGCATAAACATTGCTCTTCCCGCGCCACGACATTGTACATTGTTAATCGTGATATCTCTAAACGACGGTGTTTCTTCAGTTACAGCGGGCAATAACTTGGCAAGCTTTTCTTTGTCTTCAAACTTCTCCTCGACGGTTGGAACAGGCGAATTTCCGGAGTAGTACAGGTCAAACAATAATGCCTCCGCAGGAATGTCGATCATATTGATATCCTCGATAAAAATCTTCTCCACAACGCCACCCCTACCGCGCGTACTCTTAAACCGAAGTCCAACGTCAGTGCCAATAAACGTGCAGTGCTGAACTTTAATATTCCTCACTCCGCCAGACATTTCGCTACCGACAACAAATCCGCCATGACCATGATATACAACACAATTGTTCACGACAACATTTTGTGTTGGCATGGCGCGTGCGCGACCATCTTTATCTTTTCCAGATTTAATGCAAATGGCATCGTCTCCAACATCGAAACTGCAGTTATCGATAATGACGTTACTACATGATTCAAGATCTAGGCCGTCGCCGTTTTGTGAATACCATGGATTTCGCACCGTAAGATTTCGAATGATGATATTTTCACTCATCAACGGATGCAGGCACCACGCGGGAGAATTTTGAAATGTTGGTCCATCAAGCAAAACGTTTTTACATTTCACAATACTTACCATCACAGGACGCAGAAAATCTTTAATCGCTTCAAGCTCCTCGTTCGTTTTCAAATCCGGCACATTAAAGTTAGCCGTAAGCAACGCACCCTTTTTTGCCTTTTCCGTGGGGTACCACGTATTTCCCGCTTCGTTGAGCACGCCACCAGAGGCAACAAGTTTTTTCCATTGATCGCCCGTAAGCTTTGACTTTTTCACATGTCTCCACGCGTCACCAGATCCGTCAAAAACACCGGCGCCCGTAATCGCGATGTTCGTTAGATCTTTTCCATTGATAGGCGATAGACATCGTGTTGTGTTGAGCCCCTCAAAACTAGTTTCCACTAATGGATAGTCATCCATGTTTTTTGTGAAGATGATCAAGGCTCCGGCTTCTGTATGCAGATTGATGTTGCTCTTCAACGTAATTGGTCCGGTCAGCCATATTCCGCGCGGAATCAGCAAAGTACCACCGCCTTTGTTGGCCAACGTCTCGATCGCACTGTTGAAGGCCGCAGTATTTACCGTTACACCATCGCCTACTGCTCCAAAATCTGTTACACTACTTTTCCGATCTGGAAACACCGGAGCTGTGACCGGTGACATTGCAAATGGAAGATCTTTATAAACAATTTCTTGTGCGCTCGCCACGCTAAAGGTGAACAGAAAAAAAACTAACACATGCTTCATCATCATCATTTTTGTTTTAACCAACCATCACTACCACCCAATACATTCTCAACCGTATATTTCGCCGCTTCATCGTCGCTGAGTTGTTTCGCCCACAGTACGCGGTCTCCTTTCGCACCTGGTCCATGTGATTTATATTCCGCGTAGAACGATGTTTTCTCAGCATCGGGCTTATTCCAGTTGTGCCAACCTTCTGGCTTAATTTGTTTATCAAGAAAACAATTGATAAAAACTGTTTTTGCAAAAGGCCTCCAAGGTCTACCAAGATAGAATGTCGACTCTGGCGCATCGCCTGTAATTTTACAGTTCAAAAATACCAAACCAAATGGCTGTCCCTCCAATGTCGACGCAGCCGTGACGTATCCGGACTTCTTGCAGAAAATTGTGCAGTTATCAAAGAATGCGGTCGACCATCCAAAAATAAAATCAACTGTTCCTTCGATGTAACAATTCTTGTAATACTGTCGACTACGATCGCCGTGCGCATAGAGTGTATCTTGAAATCCAAGGAATCGGCAATTCACGAATTGAACGCGATCGCCATTCACACGCACCGCTACTGCCTGCCCTACGGGACCCGCTGCATTTTCAAACGTAATATTCTCTGCAAAGAAATCATCTCCAAAAATTAAAACGGAAGCCGTGGCACCTGTTCCAATTTCTTCACCAAATGAATTTTTACGAGAAGCAAAATCATCATACGTTATTTTGACTTTTTGAACATCTTCTCCAATCAATTTGACTTTCTGCTTCGTTGGGTGCAGTTGAAGCTTTTCTTTATAGGTTCCAGCTTTGACAAAGATGATCGTTTCCTTCTTTCTAAAATCAGGAACAGCGTTGATGGCTTCCTGTACTGTTTTGAAATTACCAGAACCATCCGCACTCACAATAAAGTCTGGCACCAACGACTGAGCTTTTACCTCCGCCACGAAAAATATCAGCACAAAAATTATCAAACGCATTTCACTTATTAGTTTTTATCACGCTGCCAATGACCTTTATCGCTTATACTCTAACTCCTTCGCAAGGAAGAGTAACGATGCTAAACCTTTATAGTCGTTAATGCGGCGCTCTGTCGCGATGTAGTAAGCGTAATCACCTTTTGAAAATTTTGGATTTAGCGTTCCCACTTTTACGGTCATATCCAGGTACAGTCGCCCTGCATCGTCGAAGTATACATAATCTTGCGTAAGTGATTTGAATACACCTTGCGCCACTGTTAAATAAGATTTATCAAGCGCTCCCAAGTTTGCACCTTTCGCCATCGCGTAGCCAAACATTGCCGCACACGAGGTCTCTATCCAATTTCCAGGTTGATTTCCTTTATCCAAAACTTGAAACCAAAGCTTCGAATTTTTGTCCTGGTATTTCAGAACGCTTGCGGATAGATCGCGAAATATTTTCTCTACGTCCTTTCTCTCGGGATGGTCTTTGGGAATGCACTCCATTGCTTCCGCGAGTGCCATCATATACCAACCTACGGCACGTCCCCAAAATTCCGGAGACGTTCCCTTCTCTTGATGCGCCCACGTTTTATTTTTTGACTCATCCCACCCATGGTACATCAAACCTGTTTTCGGATCGAGCGTGTATTTTGACATGAGTTTGATTTGATGGATAGCCTCATCAATCCAGTGCTTCTCGTTGAATTGCTTTGCGTATTGCATCGAAAAAACATCACCCATAAAAATTCCATCAAGCCACATCTGATAAGGATAAATCTGTTTATGCCAATATCCTCCTTCTTTGGTAGTCGGTTGGTTTTTCATGTGATCGATAAACTGATCAGCAGCGTGCTTATACTTTTCTTCTTTGGTCTCACCATATAGATAGACAAACAACCTCGCTGGCTGAACATCGTCGAGACGATACTGCGCGCGATCATATTCCGTAGTGTCCATGTTTCCATTAGCATCGATGAAATGATCAGCCCATTGCTTTGCGTATTGGATGTACTGGCTATTGCCAGTCTGTTTACCCAATTCAAAAACACCACTTAAGAAATATCCATATTCATAATTCCATTCTCCTGGTGAATAAATGGCTATCCCTAACGGATCAGGATAAAACGTCATTGAACTCTGTACTATTTTATCGGACCACTTCAAACCTTCCTTTGTGAACTGCTCGGACGATTTCAAAAACGACACTTTCAGGTTCGCATTGGGTGCAATCGACTTATTCTCCACTTCCAGCTGATTTTTACTTTGATGGACGGAAAATGTATAAACAGGATCAGTGGAAGCGAACGTATAATGAATTACGACGGCTTCAGGTGTTCCATTCTTGTCGCTGTCAACGAGCCGTGTATCTACCTTCTGGCCGAAATTGCGATCAAAGATTTCAATACTTTTAGACTTTGCTGCAGGGAATCTTTTTACTAGTTCATCCCAAGGAAAAACAATATCCACTGCCTCTTTTGAATTCAACGGCCGCGCTACACGCTCAACCGTGACCAAAATCTTATCATGGCCATTGCCTAACGTCGAGCAGCAGCTCAACACGATCATGAGGGCACTATAAAACAAATACTTCACTACTTTCATTGTCGTTATCGTTTTTTGATGGTCACTTTAACAGGGGTAGCCAGATCCTTCGCAACGGTATCGATATACGCCTTAAAGGCAGCTTCACTTTGGATACCATTGGGTTCTTTCACCCACGCTGCCAAAAAGTAATATGTCAACGTTGATTTGGAAGGTTTCAATTTCACAATATGACTAAATTCATCTTCGGTGAATGACGCATAGTTTTGTGGATCAAAAAACACGGCGAGTCCGAGTTCATCTTTGTTAAGACTTTGGTTGCCCCAGGTTGCCAGGTAGCCGAACTTACTTTTATCTCCTTTCGATGAAATCAAAGTTGCGGCCTTATCTTTCACGATCCCTGTTGAAATATTATCCGGATCACCCTTTATTGTAAGTGATTGCTTGGTTAAGCGTGTGCCACCATGAATAGAGAGAATTGATTTCACATCTATCTTACGTTCGCCAACTTTCCACCCAAGATATTTTGTTTCTATCGCCGAATACAAATCGCCATTCTCAATAATCCGGCACGTTACGCTATCCGTAAATTCAACGCGTGAAATTTTATTATCGGACAACATCCCAATAGAACCGAGTCCAAGCGACTTACCAACTTTCATTACATCCATTCCCCATGGCTGCATTTCGTGATAAGAATCAAATCCATCTTGTCCTACATTTTGCAACACCATTTCAGGCGTAAGCTTTCCAAATACATCAGTAGCATTGCGCTGATCTAAATAGAAGCGGTATCCTACTTTGTCAGATTCCCAACCTGGACCTTCATATCGAATAAACCAAGAGTGGTCTTTATGTTCCGCGGGAACACGCAAGTAATTTACATTCTTAAATGCACCGCCAACGTATTCACGGTTTACAAATGTTCCACCTGTTTTATGTGAAAGCTCGGCCTGCGTTCTTTTTGTGTAGTGGTGTTCAGCGCTACCACTCGTATTGTAGCGGATCATGATATTCAATTTCTCGCGTGGCTTAAGTTGATCGAGTACGAGATAAATTCCTGGCTCGTTGTGTTTGTTGAATTGGCTGGCGATTTCCGTTTTATCAATCCAAGCCGAAAAATTATCCGGATTAAAATCAGACGCTACATTGTTTATCTCTTTTTTCAAGATGGTAATCAACACCGATTCTCTATTTACATCGGTAGGATTCTCTACGGTAACTTGAAAGGTTTTTTCCTGTGCAAAAGAGAGCGTGAGGGAAATGAGCAGTGCTGCAAATGCAGAAAGTAATTTCATAAAGTATTTTTTTCTACCGTGATACAAATGAATCCCGTCGGCGCCAACCGACGGGATCATTCTTACCAATCAAACCCAATGTATTTCTATTGATATCCGTCGTTCTGCGTAAACTCAGCTTTATTCGTAACAGCATCTAGTTGACGTTGCGGAATAGGTCTTACGTTATGATACTCTTTCACGTAAGGTGCAGCTGCTGGATTATGGGCAACAACGCGTTCAACAAGCTTACCTGTACGCTTGAGATCAAACCAGCGAAGTTGTTCACCGGCAAGTTCGCGTGCGCGTTCATCGAGGATAAAGTCAATCGACATATCATCCGCCTCTACCTGCATTTCGGCAACTTTTCCAGGGACAGCCGCGCGGGTACGAATTGCATTGATAAACTCTGCAGCACCTTCGGCATCGTTAAGATTCAATTTTGCTTCAGCTGCAATCAGATACATTTCAGCGAGACGAATAACGAATGCATCGCGTGCGCTCTGAACTTCGGTGAGTGTAGGTCTTGTTGGATCGAGGAACTTGCTTAATGGAATGTATAACTGATTACCATTAAAGTTTCCATCGTTTTTGTACATTTTACTTTGATCAACAATGAGATATTTCTTAGTAGCATCAACCTCATCTGCAATCTCATATTTCGACGCGAATATCGCTGTGTCTCCGAGTGCGAGGTTTACATTATACTCTACGCCGTTAACTGTTTTCTTATACGCACCTGCCTTGTTTGTTTTCCAAACCGTTTGAAAAGATCCATTATACCGCGCATCGATCGTCTCATCAAAAAGATCCAGCAAGAATTTTGTTGGCATATATCGTGCAAAAGGTCTGCCGTTTGCAACATCGCGTTGCATACCAATCGCCCCCGCAGCGACTCTTTCGTAGGTCATCAAAAACATCATGTGTGCGTTATGACCACCACGCGGATGTCCGAATGGATTTGTTGCTGTATTCAATAGATCGCTCGAGGTAAGGTCAACAGTATAATTGACCGCCCAAACAACTTCTTTATTTTTAAGATTCTGCATAGACCACAGATCAGCATACTTCGGCACCAATTGAAATCCATAATCACTGATCACCTTTTGGGAGAGTGCTAAAGCTTCAGCATTATTTCCCCGGGTAAGGTGCATTCTCGCAAGGAACGCTTCAGCTGCTGGTTTCGTAACACGTCCGTAGTCGGTTGTTGTTGGCGGAAGATTCTCAACGGCAAAGGCAAGATCACTGAAAATCAACGCATAAAAATCATCAACAGAGGAACGGTTTGCTGTGGTTTGCACTGTCGAGGTTTCCTCGGTCGTTAAATGCACGCCTCCCCATGTTTCAACGATGTGCCAGTAGTAGAATGCACGAAGAAAATGCAGCTCTGCTTTGCGTTTTAATTTCAAATCTTCAGCGAGACCTGCATCATCAATACGAAGAATCCCTGCATTGATCAGGTTGATCGTGGCATAGAATCGCTCCCAAATACGCTCCAAGAAAATCTCATTGATACTCAGTGGTGGCATATTCTCCGTTGCTTGAAGATTATTGTAAGTCATCAAGTCAACGCGTCGATTATCAACGCCCTGCAACCAGAGGTCCGTTCCTCCTTCAGCCAATGTGTATCCATCTTCCTTTCCATACCAATGACGTGCTGTCGCATAAGAAGCGTTAACAAGCGTTTCAAATCCTTCAGGTGTGGTGTATACACTCTCATCCGTTATTCCCGATGGATTTTTTTCTTCAAGCAGTTCACCACAAGCGCCTAACATTAACATGCTAGTCGCGATCATCACTTTGAATATATTTCTAGTTTTCATTGCTATTTTCATTTTCAATTAGAACTCGAGATTAATACCACCGACAATCAATCTTGAAAGTGGGTTTGATTCATTACCGCCACCTTCTGGATCATAGTTGTCAATCTTACTGTGTGTGAATAAATTTTTACCGTTCAGATAAATCCGCACGCGACTGAATGGGGTTTTGGAAAGGACGGTACTTGGAAGGTTATAACCGATTGTAATTCCTCTAAGTTTCATAAAGGAACCATCTCGGTAAAGCAGTGTAGACAAATAACGCATTGCGCTTCGTGATGTATTGGCGTTTGGACGTGGATAATCGTTGGAAGGATTCTCAGGAGTCCAATAGTCATGTTCGATGCTATTCTCGTTCGCTGTAGGGTCGTAAATATTTGCAAAATCATATTGTATAGTTTGTCCCCAACGGGCAAACATTTGAATCGACACATCGAAGTTTCCGATTTTAAAATCACTATTAAAGCTTCCGATCCATTGTGGTAATGCCGACCCTATAATTACTCGGTCTTTCGTTGCATCAATGCCACCGCTATTATCCTGATCTTTCACTCGGATTTCACCTGGCACTTGTCCGAAAGTGGTTGCCAAATCGGCATCAGCGGTTTGCCAAATACCGATTTTCTCATAGTCGTAGAAAACTCTTGTTGGCTGTCCAATAAACCATCCGTTCGCGATGTCATCCGATTCCGTAGCCAGCGCGACAATTTCCTCTCTAGTTTTAAACCATGTTGCTCCGATTTTCCAAGTGAACTTGTCTGTCTGAACAGGTACCGCGCTAAGAGCGATTTCAATTCCCCTATTATCAGTTTCGCCGATATTTTGAACAATTCTTGTTGCACCTGAACTCGCAGGGAGGAATCTATTAAGCAACAGATCTACGGTTTTCGTTCTGAATAAGTCAATAGATCCTGTAAGACGATTTGATAAAAATCCAAAATCAATCCCAACATTCACCGTTGTCGATTTTTCCCAACTCAAATCATCGTTTCCAAGTTTTGTATCAAACATATAACCGACTGCCAATTTCTCATCATAGGCCATGGGCACACGTGCAAGGTTACTTTGCGTGGAATATGGATCTACGGCATAATTTCCTGACAGACCATAACTAGCACGCAGTTTAAGGTCAGAGACCGTCGTAGCACCAGCCATAAATGCTTCTTCAATAATTCTCCATCCTGCTTGAACCGACGGGAAGAAATTCCACTTGAGACCCGGGCTCAACTGCGAAGCACCATCACTTCTTCCAATAAGCGTGAGCAGATATTTCTCTTTATAGTCATATTGAACACGACCCGTAAAAGAAAGTAGTCCACTCTCGGTATAAGGCGCCCCTGTGATAATCTGCTCGTTTGCATTACCAAGCCCATAATACCCTTGTGCAGAAATTAACTGGTTGATTCCTGACGATGCATGAACTTCTCTTTTATTGCGAAGCAACGATTGGACTCCCGTTATCGTAAAAGTGTGTCCGTTAATTTCTTTGTTGTATGTGAGAATATTTTCCATGTTAATGGAAAGATCTGTCGTGTTCGTAAAAGATGTAAACGGCTTTATACCATTGCGCGCTACGGTCATAGCAGATGCAAATATTCCATCTCGCGTGTTTGAACTGGTCACGCCAATGATTGATTTGAACGTTAGATCTTTGATGGGCTTGAACTCAACGTACAGCGATGAAAATAGTCGCGTTACCACAGAGTTGTTAACAAAGTTATCGCCTTCTTCATCCATCAATGGATTTACAGTCTTGTTATTGTTAAGCCACGGAATAACAGCACCGGTGGAATCATAGGCATCCTCGAGAGGACTAAGTTTATTCGAAATATTTAAAGGATCGCGACGGCGATCGATGTCATAGTAAGAGAATTGATTTTGCGTACCTACTTTAAACTTTTCAGAAATTTTATGATCAATATTTGTGCGAAAGGTGTAACGCTGTAAGACGTCATTTTCAAATAAGCCTTTTTCTCGAAAATAATTTAATGATGCATAAAACGATGTCTTATCGGAAGACGATGTTAATCCTACTTGGTAATCTTGAATTGATCCATTGTGAAGCATCAGATCTCTCCAATCTGTCGACCTGTTATTCTTAATGTTGTCCAGCTCCGCCACGCTAAAGATAGTTCCATCGTCAGCTTCTGACGACCATTTACCTGCTGTTCTATTGGCTTCACGTCGTTGGGCTGCATATTGTGCACCGTTCTGCACGTCGGGGTAACCATTGAGTGAAGAGACGCCAGTATAGGTATTAAAAGATACTTTTGTTTTACCTGATCCTCTTTTGGTTGTTACCAAGATTACACCGTTCGCACCGCGGGAACCATAAATTGCGGTTGATGCAGCGTCCTTTAACACTTCCATCGACTGGATGTCGTTGGGGTTGATATCCTGTATACTATTGTATTGAATTCCATCGACAATAAAGAGCGGTGAACCGCTGGCAGTCAGTGATCGATTTCCGCGAATAGCAATGTTCACATTTGCGCCAGCTGCGCCACTTGTTCGTGTAATGTCCATACCTGGAACACTTCCTTGTAAAGATTCCATCACGTTTCCAGCAGGAATTCTTGTGAGATCTTCTGCTTTGACAGAAGAAACTGAACCAATCACATTACTTTTCTTCACCTCACCATAACCGATTATGACAACTTCGGAAAGTTCTGCAATGTCTGCTTCGAGTGAAACATCAACGGTAGTCCTATTGGCTAGAGCAACTTCTTGTTGTGCGTAACCAATAAATGAAAATACGAGTATCGCATTCGGATCCGACACTTTAATTGTGTAGCGGCCGTCAGCGTCTGACGATGTTCCGTTAGTGGAACCTTTAACAATAATGGTTACGCCTGGAAGTGCGGCACCATCATCGGCACCTTTTACTTGTCCAGTAATAGTTAAGTCTTGTGCCGCCACTGTCCTCACCAATGTGAGCGAGAGCATGATGAGCAGCAACATACCTTTGATGCTTTGCAACATCTTGGGCGGAGAAAATTGAAGTAGATTTCGATTCATAGCGAACGTGGGTTTAATGGGTTTAGTCGACTAGTAAATCACATAGTTTTGGTTGATTGTTTACGGAAATGCAATCGAGTTCCATGCGCAATCGATTGCATTTTAGGAAGATATTTTTAATCTGTCAACAAACGATTGAAAAAAATATCATGGAACACTTATTAATCTTCGAATTTGGACGAATTTCGAACTATTGAAAGTGTTCCCGGTACATGTAATTACCCAGCACTCTTTAGCAATTTATTTGCACCTTCCCTTGTTTTATCACTTTTTACATATATTGCGCAACCGATTACGCAAAAACATATCATGACCACGACACGACACGCCATTCACCCCTCACACTTCAAAACACTAGACACGAAATCACTGCGCGAAGAATTTTTACTCGACAAACTTTTCACCACAGACGCAATCAATCACGTCTACACACACTATGACCGTCTTATTGTAAGCGGTGCAGCACCAGAAACAAAGGCTGTAACATTGGAAACTATCGATGCGCTGAAAGCTAACTTCTTCCTTGAACGTCGCGAGCTCGGCATCATTAACGTAGGACCAAAAGCATCCGTCACCGTCGACGGCCAATCATTCACCTTAGAAAACAAAGAAGCACTTTATGTAAGTCGCGGTACGAAAAGCGTTGTTTTTCAACCAACAGCTGGCGCGCGTTTCTACATTAATTCTTCGCCGGCACATCGTGAATATCCTACAAGAAAAATTTCACTCGCCGATGCGGACACCATCACCATCGGTTCTCCTGAAACTTCCAACCATCGCACCATTCGTAAACTTCTCGTGAACTCCGTGTTAGAAACTTGTCAACTTCAAATGGGGCTCACTGAACTTCACCAAGGAAGTGTTTGGAACACGATGCCACCCCATACGCATGATCGCAGAATGGAAGCATACTTTTATTTCAACATTCCGCAAGGACAGGCCGTGTGTCATTTCATCGGTGAACCTAATGAAACACGTCACATCTGGATAAAAAATAATGAAGCTGTTTTGTCTCCGCCTTGGTCAGTGCACAGTGGTGCTGGCACAAGCAACTATGCTTTCATTTGGGGAATGGCAGGTGAAAATCTCGACTATGGAGACATGGATGTAGTACAACCTAACGAACTTCTATAAATCACATATGACATCACTCTTCACACTCACAGGTAAACGCGCGCTCATTACAGGCGGCACACACGGACTTGGTATGGCCATGGCTAAAGGTCTTGGAAAAGCAGGCGCGCACATTATCATCAACGACATTTTCCCCGACAAACTCCAAGCTGCGATACAGGAGTATGAAGCTTCAGGCTTGAAGGCTTCCGGTTACTTGTTTGACGTTACAAATGCCGCCGCTGTTCGCGAAGGCATCGAAAAAATAGAAAAAGAAATTGGTCCCATTGATATCCTGATCAACAATGCAGGCATCATCAAAAGAATTCCTGCTCTGGAAATGGAAGCTGAAGATTTTCGTCAGGTGATCGACGTTGACCTTGTTGCACCGTTTATTGTATCGAGAGAAGTAGCCCGCTTTATGGTGAAGCGTCAGGAAGGAAAGATCATCAACATGTGTTCTATGATGAGCGAACTCGGGCGCAATACGGTGAGCGCTTACGCTGCTGCCAAAGGTGGCTTGAAAATGCTTACGCGAAATCTTGCTACCGAGTGGGCGAAATTCAACATCCAAGTTAATGGGATCGGTCCCGGCTATTTTGCAACAGAGCAAACCGCCCCCATACGCGTGAATGGTCACCCATTCAATGACTTCATTATACATCGAACACCTGCTGGACGTTGGGGCGATCCTGAAGATTTAGTTGGTGCTGCCATATTTCTCTCCTCTGCAGCGAGTAACTTTGTAAACGGCCAAATCATTTACGTGGATGGTGGTATATTGGCAACCATAGGGAAACCATCGAATGAGGCGTAGGCCCATCGGAATGAATGAACGACTATGAAAAAAGAAAAGACAACGATACATGATATAGCCCGCAAGCTAAACATTACGGCGTCAACGGTGTCGCGCGCATTGAAAGATCATCCGCGCATTAGCGTTGAGACAAAAAAAGCCGTACAAAAAGCTGCACAAAAATTAAACTATCAGCCTAATCATATTGCAGCAGCACTGCGTAATGGAAGAAGCAATATCATTGGTGTCATTGTTCCCACAGCAGATCGTTCATTCTTCTCTTCTGTGATCCGTGGTATTGAGGAAGTTGCAAACTCGGCAAAATACAACGTCATGATCTGTCAGACCTACGACAGCTATGAAAAAGAAATTGCCTCGATAGATGCGCTCTTAAATGCACGCGTCGACGGCATTATTGTGTCGTACTCAAAATCTACGCTCAATTTCGATCACTATAACCGTGTAAAAGAACGCGGTATTCCCTTAATTCTTTTCGACCGTTCTAACGACGAACTAGAGGTTAGTCACGTTGTCATTGACGACTTCCTTGGTGCGTTCAAAGCAACAGAGCATTTGATTCAACAAGGCTGCAAGCGTATCGCGCATTTTACCAATACACGAAAGATCTCCATTTACAAAGAGCGACTTCGTGGTTATCGCGACGCACTTGAACAACATGGTCTTACTTACGACGAAAGTCTAATTGTGGCAAGCGATCTTCAATTGGAAGACGGTCGCAGAAGCATGACACAGTTGCTCGACAAGAAACCCGACGGCGTATTTTCGGCCAGTGCACTCGGTATTCTCGGTGCCATGCAAGTGCTGAAAGAAAACAACTACAAAATTCCCGACGATGTCGCGTTGGTCGGTTTTAGTAACGAAGCTTTTACATCGTTCACCGAGCCCGCTCTCACCACCGTTGAGCAACACAGTATGCGCATCGGAAACGCTGCTGCTGAAATTTTCCTTCAAGAAGTTACAGCAGATTCAGAAAAATTCATTCCTCAAAAAATTGTTCTCAAGCCTGAACTGATCATCAGAAGTTCATCGCTCAGAAAAAAATAATCGACACATATCATGTCAGCATTCTTAACCGAAGACTTTCTCCTTCAGAGTGATTTCGCACGAACACTCTATCATGTTTACGCGAAAGACCTTCCCATCATCGATTACCATTGTCATCTTTCTCCAGAGGATATTGCCACGAATCGCAAATTTGAAAACATCACGCAAGTTTGGCTCTATGGTGACCATTACAAATGGCGTGCAATGCGTACGCTGGGCGTGGATGAAAAATATATCACGGGCAATGGTACCGACGAAGAGAAGTTCAACCAGTGGGCATTCACAGTTCCTTATACCATGCGTAACCCGCTGTATCATTGGACTCACTTAGAGCTTCAACGGTATTTTGGAATCAAAACTTTATTGTCACCAGAATCCGCAGGGACGATCTACCACAAGGCGAATGCGCAGCTCGAAACACCCGCATTTACAACGAAAGGGCTACTGGACAAGATGAAAGTCAAGATGGTCGGCACAACCGACGACCCTATTGACACCCTGGAATTTCATCAGCGTATTCAGCGCGATGGCTCCAGCGTAAAGGTGTTACCGTCATTTCGCCCCGACAAATCATTTGCAATCGAAAATCCAGAAGCGTACAAACAATATCTCACGAAATTATCTGCTTCATCAGGTGTAACCATTAATTCTTTCGAAACCTTATTAACTGCACTTCAAAAACGCGTGGATTATTTCCATGCAAACGGTGGAAGAATTTCTGATCACGGACTTGAACACATGTACTTTCCGCTGAACAGCAATCATTACAACGCTGACACTTTATTTCAAAAAGTAATCGGAGGCCAACAACTTGACGTTTCGGAAATTCATTACTTCAAATATCAAGTGTTGATTGCGCTAGGACGCATGTACCATGCTAAAGGTTGGACACAACAATTTCACCTTGGTGCACTTCGAAACACCAATGCGAGGATGTTAACCAAATTAGGTCCGGACACAGGCTTTGATTCGATCGGCGATTATTCGCAGGCAACAGCCCTCGCCAAATTCCTGAACGAACTTGATAAGACAAACCAACTCGCAAAAACGATTTTATACAATCTCAATCCCGCCGACAACGAAGTGATGGGTACAATGGTTGGTAATTTCAACGATGGTTCGGTAAAAGGGAAAGTGCAATTTGGTAGTGCATGGTGGTTCCTCGATCAAAAAGATGGAATGGAGAAGCAAATCAATTCACTTTCCAATCTTGGCTTGCTAAGTTGTTTCATTGGTATGCTCACCGATTCAAGAAGCTTTCTCTCCTTCCCACGGCACGAGTATTTCAGAAGAATACTTTGCAATTTAATTGGGAAAGATGTTGAACAAGGTGAGCTTCCTGCTGATGAAAAATGGCTAGGGAAACTTGTAAGCGACATTTGTTATTACAACGCAGAGCGCTACTTCAACTTCGATTGATTATGGCGTTAAAAAAATTGAATCGTCAATCGGTCGTTACAAAAGAACGGCCGATAAGAGTTTTGCAGTTCGGAGAAGGGAATTTTTTACGTGCCTTTGCCGATTGGATGATCGATATCCTCAATGAAAAAACTGAGTTCAACGGCGACATACAAGTAATTCAACCACGTGCCCATAGTGCGCAGAAGGGCAAGCTCGTGAACGAACAAGATGGTCTATATCATGTCGTCATCAAGGGTATTCGCCAGGGAAAGCCAGTGAAAGAAACAAGGCTCATCACATGCCTTCGTGAAGTGATAAATGCGTACGAGGATCAAACAACTTTCTTTCAAACTGCCACAAACCCTACACTTCGGTTTGTTATATCAAATACCACAGAAGCCGGAATCTGCTTCAAAGATGAAGGATACGACAACAACCATGTAGCCGAAACGTTTCCTGGAAAGCTCACACAATGGCTGTATCAACGTTACAATTTCTTTCAAGGCGACCCTTCAAAAGGATTGATACTACTCCCTTGTGAATTGCTCGAACGTAATGGCGACGCCCTGAAGGATACCATTCTGCAATACATTGCGCACTGGAATCTACCCGATTCATTCCGACAATGGCTACTGAACGAGAATACATTTTGTAATTCTTTGGTGGATCGTATTGTACCTGGATTTCCGCAAGATTCAATTGCCGAAATTGAGACGGAAACAGGTTATGATGACAAACTCGTAGTGATGGCTGAGCCATTCTACGTGTGGGTAATTGAAGCAAATCAAAAACTTAAAGACGAACTACCTGCACAAGCTGCTGGACTGAACGTAAAATTGGTAAACGACTTAGTTTCGTATCGCACACAGAAAGTCCGAATTCTCAATGGCGCACATACGGTAATGGTTCCGGTAGCGTATCTGCGCGGAATGCGCACCGTCGGCGAAGTCATGCAAGACCAAGCCATGTGCTCGTTTGTTGAATCGGTCATCCAAGATGAAATCATTCCATCGCTACATCTACCCGATGAAGACCTACAGCAATTTGCCAGTGATGTGAAAGATCGGTTTGCCAATCCATTCATTCGCCATGAGCTTGCAAGCATCGCTCTAAATTCAATATCGAAATTTAAAGTACGCGTCGTTCCATCCATTCTTGAATACCATCAGCGCCAACATCAACTTCCTAAAAAGCTCGTTCATGCTTTTGGCGCACTTATTTGTTTTTACCGCGGATCCTGGAACGGCGAATCGTTGCCGTTGAATGACGACCCTGCAGCGATCAAATTCTTCGCTGAACAGTGGAAAACAAACGATCCAACCAGTATCGCTAATGCAACGTTGAAACGCGCAGATTTGTGGGGACAGGACTTATCAGAAATCCCAGGGCTTACATCGCAACTCGCTCAAGAAATAGAATTCTTGCTTAAAAGATCGCAGTAGCAAGCCTACGAGCGACACTTCAAAAATTTAAGTTGTCGAATCGTAAAACTTTTCACCAATAATCCTGTTTTCTAATTGCTCGCATTGCCTGCGCAATCAGGTGATGTAGGTTAAAGCCAACTAGTAGACTGGGGCAAGTCAATCGACTTGCCCTATTTATTTTAGTTGCCCTATGCGATGTTAATTCCAATGCGCACGCGGGTGCCTGAAGGGCGTTGATCATCATATAAGTCCTCAACCTGCAGCGACACATTATGTTGTTCGTTGATAAGTCTCAGTCTTTCTTCCGTGAGTTTAATCCCCATCGATTTATGCGACGGAAAATTCTTTTGACGAAGTTTTATGGCGGCATCTCGCCCGATACCATCGTCTTCAATTTCAAATATCAGTATGTCGTTGTCTTCACTCACACGAACCGTTAATGTTCCCTGTTCTACTTTATTGTATAGTCCATGTAAAATTGCATTTTCCACATAGGGTTGAATCAATAGCGACGGAATTTCAATACCGTCTTGATCAACATTAGGATCAACTTCCAACACAAAATGAAATTTATCTTCAAATCGCGTCATCTCCAATTGAATATAATTCTTCAGCATTTCGAGTTCATCCGAAAGACGAATTTTATTACTGACAGAATGATTCAACACACCACGAACCAACTTAGAAAATGTCGACAAATAGTTAATGGCATTAAGCTTATCATTTTTAGTAATAAAGAATTGAATAGAATTCAACACATTAAAAACAAAATGGGGATTCATTACCGAACGTAATGCCATGAGCTTAAGCTCACCAATTTTCTGTTGCGCTTCCAACAATTCCCGATCTCGTGCTTTACGTTCTGTAATATTATCTGCGAACACGCTAACGCCAACAACTTTCTTATTCTCGATAATAGGACTCAATGAGTATTTCAAATCGCGACCGAAGCGATTTTCTTCAAGGGTAACAATTTCACCTGCGAGTGCACGAAGGTATATTTCTTGCCATTTCTTCGTCATCGCGTGAGCCTCGGGAGTATCTTGCCGTCCGAAAACGCGTGCGCCGGTTTCAACGATCAAGCCATACGTTTCAAGTATATATTCCGCGAAAGGTCGATTGAATGTAATCAACTTAAACTCACGATCAACAGACCAAATTAATATTTCCGTATTGTTTATCGTCGCATTCAAATTTGCTTGCGATAGCATCAGCTCTTCCTGCGCAATTTTCTTCTCTGTGATATTCTCAATCTGCGAAACAAAATATAAAGGATTGCCTTGAGAATCCTTGATCAGGGATACGTTTAGATTCACCCAAACGAGCGATCCATTTTTGTGTAGATATCGTTTCTCAACACGGTAAGTTTCGATCTCTCCTGCCCTGGCCTGTTGCAAGAATTTTAAATCATTATAGAGATCTTCAGGATAGGTGATTTCCTGAAAGGACAAATTCAACAGCTCATCAAGTTCATATCCTGTAATATCGCAAAGTTCACGATTAACCTTAATCCACTTTCCTTCCAACGAAACCAGCGCCATTCCGACACCAGAGAACTCAAAAGCACTCCGAAAGCGCGCCTCACTGATTTCAACTTGGCGCTGAACTTTCCTTAGTTCGGTGACGTCGCGCACAATGGCCATAATCGCATCTTCATCAAACTTCTTAACATTTGCTTCCACCTCAAGACGCGATCCATTCTTATGAAGCATTTGGCGATTAGAAAAAACATGTTCACCATCGGAAATCCTATTGAAGTTGAACGATGATTTTGAAGTCTCGTCTTCTGCAATCAGATCGACAATATTAAGTCGCAGTATCTCTGCTTTACTGTAGCCGAACATCTTACACAAGCTAGCATTTGCATCTGTCAGGTTCCCCTTAAAATCGGTGACCAGGATTGCATCTGAGGCTTGTTCAAATAGCGAGTAATATCTTTTTTCGCTTACGCGAATTCTTTCTTCCGCTTCCTTGTAAAAAGTTACATCGTGACAAATACCCCGCGCACCGGTAATGGTGTTGTTTTCAATTATCGGATAACCATAGACGCGTAGCCATTTCGTGTAGCCCAACGGCGTGGTCGTACGAACAGTCAAATCATACGTCTGGCCATTCGTCAGTAAGGTCTTGTTGGCCATGTCTAATAATTCGCCCTCACGCTCCCACAAACGCTGATACAAATTCTCAGCGTTAACATTAAAACTACGATCGAGGCCGAACATGTTATACATTTCATCGGACCAGAACAACGAGCGTGTAACCAGATTATATTCCCAGCTTCCGATCTTTGCAATGCGCTGCGACTGATTTAAAATAAATTCGCGCTCCGTAAGTTGTTCAAGATTTAACGACAACTGTTGATTTAATTGATGAACTTCATCAGCAGCTTGTTTTTGAATGAATTCGCTTTTATTGGCAAGCTCGGCGATCAGTGATTCGTTAAGTCGTTCATTTCGCTCCACCAGCATCTTGAGAAAAAAAGCACCCGCGGCTAAAATCGAAAATGCAATAATCGTCCTCACATTATTGAAGTAGTATGTAGATTCTGCAAGACCGGAACTTCCATACCCAACATCAAACAACGTTAATATCGGATCATAAAATACAAGCACACACACTGGCAACGCGAGGGCGAGTAATAACTTTCTATCACGAAGATCGAAGACTAGAAAAGGCAACAATGAAAACGATAACATTAAGAATCTTAACCCAACGTAAGTCGACGTCTCGTACATTGGTGCGTAATGTAGTGCTTCAATGGTAGCATACAGTTGATACAGGGTTGGGATCCACGATATAGCGATGCGGCTGAGTGCCGTAAATCCGAGATAATTAAAAAGTATGGGCGAGAGCAGTAGAATAATACCAAAGAACAAAGTTACGGCAAGATCCCAATGGAAAGTGGCAAAAAGAGAGCGGCCAATGATCATGCTCACAGATGCAAATGCTGTGATGAGTGCAATATAATTTGCAAGAATGATGTTGCGCCTATCGAGTTTCGAAGTTGCAAAGCGGGCTCCACTTGATGTAATCGAATACAACAATGACATTCCCTAAGATCGTAAATTACTTGACTTGCGCGTACAAAATGCTGCGTTAAAAATTTAAACAACAGCGACGCCAATCCGTTCGCAGACCTCTTTCGAGATTTCTTGAAGTGGCAGCACTTTCGAAACACCGCCAGCAAGAAGGGCTTTTTGCGGCATACCAAAGACCACACACGAGTTTTCGTCTTGCGCAATGGTATAAGCACCTTTTTGATGCATCGCCAACATTCCCGTCGCACCATCGTCGCCCATGCCTGTCATGATAACACCTACAGCATGTTTACCCTTTGCTTCAGCAACAGAATGAAACAATACATTCACGGATGGGCGATGTCGGTTTACCAATTCACCCTGAAATGTTTTGATGTAAAATTTACCTTGATGGCCGCGCACTGTCATATGATGGCTTCCTGGCGCAACGTATACGGTACCCGCCAAAATAGCCTCACCATCTTCGGCTTCCTTTACACGCAAAGCACAAAGTTCATCGAGACGTTTTGCAAAACTCGCCGTAAATTTCTCCGGCATATGTTGCACGATTAAAATCGGAGGCATATTTGCTGGCAATACTTCTAGGAATTCACGAACGGCTTCTGTCCCACCCGTTGATGCGCCTATAACAATGATTGACTGAGACGAAAACTGGACGGGTGCTAAACGTGTCACCGGCTTTTGTTCCGCCGGTCGCGGTGTTGCTCTTACAAAAGGAAGTGGAACTTCCGGTTTACGCGTTGTCTTCTTGGCGTAGTAGGCAGACCTCACTTTATCGACTAAACGAATTCGCGATTCTTCAATCTCCACGGCATTCGATAATCCCGGTTTCGTCATTACGTCAACAGCACCTATCTCCAATGCCCGAAGGGCAACATCCGCACCTTTCAGCGTTTGATCCGAAATCACCACAACAGGCATCGGCGCCTGCGTCATAATTTTTTTAAGAAATGTAAGCCCATCCATGCGTGGCATCTCGATATCCAATGTAATCACGTCTGGCTTTTCCTTTTGGATTTTTTGCACAGCAATGTAGGGATCACCCGCTGTTCCAATCACTTCTATTCCTGGATCAGTCTCTAGGAGTGACCGATACGTCTGTCGGACAATGGCGGAGTCATCAACTATCAAAACTTTAATCGTACTCATGCAGCGTATATTATATTTTCTGATAGATGGTTGGTTGAATACTTTTCAAAGGCAGATTAGTACCAAGCGCTGTTTCGGAATGACCTAAAAACAAATAGCCACCAGGTCTTAAACGTTCTACCATTCGCTCAAGGACTTCACTTCGCGTCTTCGCATCGAAGTAAATAATCACGTTCCTACAAAAGATAAAATCAAACGTATTCGGGAGATTGTAGTGCTTCTTGTTTAAGTTCAAGACCCCCAAACGAATCTTCGCTACAACTTCACGATTACTAAAATTTATCATCGGTCCGTGTGCCGTCATTTGGTTATTAAAGTACTTCGTCTTCAAGTTATCAGGAATATTCTCTGATTCAATAATGGAATATAATCCCTTAGCCGCCTTTTTCAAAGAAGGAACCGACACGTCGGTACCCGTAATGCGAAAATCCAAATGCGGCATTGTTGCTCGTTTCTCATTCAATACCATCCCTAACGTGTAAACTTCTTCGCCCGTCGAACAGCCCGCACTCCAGATATTGACAACGTGATTTACACCGACCTTTTGCGTGTAGTCAGGAAGTAATTTCGTAAGATAATCAAACTGATATGCCTCCCGAAAGAAAAACGTTTTATGCGTCGTGATTTGCTCGACGAATAACTGATACTCGTGGTGCGCCTCCTTCGATTTAAATACATAATCCAGATACTCTGTAATCGAATCAAACTTCAAGGAGTTCAATCGGCTGATCAACCGAGACTCCAACAGAATGCGTTTTTCGGGCGGTACACGTAGTCCATACTTTGACGATAAATACTTTGCTAGAAATGCAAACTGTTCATCGCTGATCTTGCGGTGTGATGGAAGGGCCTCACTCATCTGTGACATCATCGCGTTTATGTTATTGATTTAACTTCAGCGCGTTCAAGATGAGCGCCATACTACCATCTCCCAAAATGGATGCACCTGAGAAACAATTTACATCTTGCAAAATATTATTCAATGGTTTGTATACGGTCTGCAGTTTCCCTACAATGTTATCTACCACCACGGCCATTCGTGTATCATTTTTATTAATAATGATCACAGTTCCTTCCGCTGGATATGAGTCGTCTCCAAAATACTCGCGCAATGAAACGAATGGCAACAGCTGCCCTTCATAATTCACTTGACGACTTTTCTTCGCAAACAATTTGGTATACGTTTCCTGGTAGCAAAACTCGACTTCACTGATCGGTATCAAATATTTGCTTTCATTTACATTCACAACAAGTGTATCCAGCACAGTGAGCGTCAATGGTAGTCGCAGTGTAAAAATAGATCCTAAACCTTTCTCGGTACTCACTTCAATATCGCCGCGAATGGCCGCAATTTCCTTCTTCACCACATCCATGCCTACGCCTCTTCCGCTCACCGTTGTGACTTTGTCAGCAGTCGAAAAGCCAGGACTCATCATTACGTTTAGCAACTCCTTCTCGGAATACTGTTGGCCTTTATTTAACAGCCCCTTTTCGATTCCCTTCGCTTTGATCTTGTCGAAATCAATACCATTGCCGTCATCTTGCAATTGAATGAACACATGGTCACCACTGTTGTACGAATAGAATTTCAATAATCCTTTACGGGGTTTATTCCGGCGTTCACGCTCTTCGGGCTTCTCGATACCGTGATCAATAGCATTGCGAATGATGTGCATCAAAGGTGCTTCCAGCGCGTTGATCATACTTCGATCCAGCTCTGTATCCAGTCCTTCGGTAATGAATTCAATTTCTTTACCCAAGTCCTTTGAAACACTACGGATCAATCGCTGAAGCTTTACATTGAGGATATTCAACGGGACAAGGCGAATATTAAAAGCAGAATCGCGCAGCTTTAAGGTTAGACTTTCTAACTTCTCAATTGCTTCAGCAATCTCAGGACGTTGGTTGTTGCCCATCAGATGTTGTATCTCTGATCTAAAGATTACTAACTCACTCACGATATTAATGAGTTGATCCAACTTTTGCGTAGACACACTTACATGCCCACCACGTTTTGATTTCTTTATGGTTGTTGTTTGCTGCTCTTCTTCGTCGGCATCATCCACAGAAACTGCGTCGTCGGTCTTCGCATCATCCCGCACAACCGATGGCTCCGCTAACGCGGATAACGTCGGGATTAACTGTCTGGCCATACGCTCACGCGCATCAATCATCTCCGGTGACAATGCGATAAAAGCTTTATACTCCGCCGATGAAAACAAATCGATGCTGGTAATAGCCAGAACAACGTATTCAGCTTCCTTCATGAATAGAAAGACTTCTTTGACCTCGTCTAAACTTTTTGTGGACGCCAGAATAATTTCAAACCATGACGTAATACGCTTCTCAGAAAGCTGCCGTTCAAAAGGCACTGTTTCATTGTGAATCATAAATTCACACACACCGAGTTCCTGAATATCATCAAGAACACCTTGAAAATTGATACCCCGTTTGTAGATATTTTCATCAGGACGAAGAATGACTACATAACCATTTACAACCTCGGCACCTCTCCCACCTTTACCGGAAGCCGCAGTACCTTTGATTGTCGCAATGCTTTCAATAATTTTCTCCGACTCCCGAACTACATCTTTGCCATCCAACAGGTCGCGCAATATATCGACCGCATGCAGTGTAAGGTCTAGCATGAAATCATCTTGTTGACGAATACCGTCACGGACATCAGAGAATAAATCTTCTAATTCATGAGACAGTCTTTCGACATGATCATAGCCAAACATGCCTGCACTTCCTTTTATGGTATGCAAGTATCGGTACACATTGTTGACTTGATCAGGGTCAGGTGACTTTTCGAGCTCCAGTAATGAATGCTCAAGGCTTTTCAGCACCTGTTTCGCTTCCTCGATATATTCCTGTTGGAAATCCATATTAGCGGAGGGCTTTTTTGACGATCTTGACAAACTCTGTCGTATCGAAAGGTTTTTTTACAATCGCGGTAATATTCCCATCGATCGCTTGTTGAATCTTCTCTTGACGAACCTCTGTAGTCAGCAGCAAAATCGGCAAGTAAGAATACGAATCGATCGCACGAACTTTTTGAATAAGTTCGGCGCCGTTCATATTAGGCATATTAAAATCTGTAATTAGCAGGTCGATTGTTCTTCCATCGAATAGGTTCACTGCTTCCGCGCCATCCGAAGCCTCCATCACCACATATCCTTCCTTTGCCAGGGTGCTTACGATGATCTTTCTGGAAACGTTAAAGTCTTCTGCTACTACTATACTCTTGCTCATGTTCTTTATATTAAGAATGGGTTGATAACTTTACACTAGGGTGGCCAACTCTTTTTCAAACACCTTCGTTGCGTTCAGAATCATATAAAAATCTTCTTCGATCTTATACATTCCGTCGAGCGTTTGTGTATTGAATCCCATCTTGTCCAAAACGGGTGGTAATACTTTTGATTCGTTGATGGTAACGACGTCGAGTACTTCATCGATCAATACACCAACATCAATCGAATCATCTTCGTGGTGTACTTGCAGAATGATCACCTTCGTGCGTTTGTCAATCGTGGTAGCCCCAAGCTCAATCTTCTTCCCTAAATCAACAACTGGAATCACGTTTCCCTCCAAGCTTAGTGCGCCAGCAATAAAGTCAGGCGACTTTGGCACCTTCATCAACTTTTCAAGGTTGATCACACGCAAAACATTCTCAACATCTATTCCGAACAACTCTTTGTTCAGTGAGAATAACAGACAAGGCATTTGGGTCCTCATGGCGCGTTCTATTATTTAGATGAAGTATCGGACTCGTCGCTCTTGTCGCTCTGTGACTTATCCGGAATCGGTTCGAAGTCACCATCATAATCATCGAGCTGAATTGCCGGGCCACCTTGCGAATCTTCGTCCTGCACAACAAACGATCTAACACGTGACGACGGTTTCGAACTCGATGCAGAAGAAACTTTCTCAGAACTCTTCGGTGCGCTGTAGCCATTCTCGCTACCATGACCATTACCATTCGATCCTTTCTCGGTCTCGTCAAGAATAGATTTGAGTTGTTCGATCTGACTGATGATTCGCTCGCGCTGATAGGTGACTTCCCCTTTTTTATCAAGCTTGAAGAACGATACCGTAGACTTCAACTTACCCGACTGCACATTGAAGTTTGTCGACGCCGAAGCAAGTTCCTCAGACGATGATGCGTTTTGCTGCGTTACTTGGTTGAGTTGGGCCAATGCTGCGTTAATCTGTTCTGCACCAGAACGCTGCTCAGCGCTTGACGAAGAGATTTCTCTCACCAAATTGAATGATTTTTGAACATCAGGAGCGAGTTCATCCAACAAGTGTCCAGAATTCTCGGCTTCGCGAATGGTTGCTTTCGATAGCTCGATGATCTCCACTGCAGACTTCTGACTTCTTTCTGCAAGCTTACGTACTTCGTTGGCTACTACCGCAAAACCTTTTCCATGTTCACCAGCGCGAGCTGCTTCCACTGCGGCATTAATAGCCAGAAGGTTTGTCTTATCAGCAATCTCGTTAATGATCTCAATCTTTTCAGTGATATCACGAATTGATTGGAAAGTGGCGCCAGTTGCATTTCTTACCAGCTTCATTTTCTCTGCTGCTTCCTTCGTCATATGCTCGGCTTGCGTAGCGTTATCAGCATTCTGATTTATGTTGCTCACCATCTGCTCGACTGACGATGAAATTTCTTCCAACGAACTTGCTTGTTCTGTAGCACCTTGCGCCACAATCTGCGAACTCTTACTAATCTCATACGAACCAAAAGCAATCTCCTCTGCACCTTTCGTGATGTCTAACACTATTTCATTAAGCTTCTTGATCATATTCTTGAGCGCGTTGTCCAACTCGCCATCTTTCAGGTTCGTTTTAGCTGCTTGTTGTGCACTCCAAATTTTTCCTTTGGAAACCAAATCGGCTACTTCAACACTGTCCTTCAAGCTCGCGATCAAATCGTTCACCGATTGTTGCGTCTCGCCAAGTTCATCATCACTCTTAATTTCCAATGGTTCTGGAATTATTCCTTCTGAAAGTTTAACCGCTGCAGATCTTACATGTAGGATACTATCGGTAAGTTTCTTCGAGAACTGAATTGCCAATACGATACCTAAAATCAGTTCAATTAAAAAGACGAGTGCAAAAGTCCACGCCGTTTGAAAAGTGATCTCTTGTGTTCGTGTCTCAACGGTATTTTCTAGTTTAGATAGAATTGGTTCGATGCGATAAATAGCGGCGCGCATTTCTCCCATATACCCTTCTTCCTCCGACATCCCTATCGTTTGTTCTGCTTTCACCACGTCATTAAAGCTGCTCTCATACACCGCCAGTTTATCCAGAATACTTTGTACGTGTGCACCTTTACCTAAGCTCGCGCGTAAATCTTTAAGCTCCGCATTGAATTTATCGACGTACGAAAGGTCTTTACGTAAAAAGAAATCTTTCTCATTTCGGCGAAGCGTCAGTAAGCTCACAAGATCAATCTTATAGTCTGAGTTTTCTACTTCACGTATCGCAGCGCGAAGTTTCCCTTCATCACCATAGTTTTCAAAACCGCGTTTTAATGACGCCGCAACAATCTTGTCGAACACGACATGGTAATCAGAGAGCGCTTTATTCAATGCTACGAGGTCTTCTCTGATATCAAGTTTGTCCGACCATTTACTTTCCAGCAATAACGCAATGAGAGAATCTTCTTCATGCAACATGTTATCGATGTCTGTTGCATACTTGCTTTTGCCAGTAGCCATAAACTCTTTATTCCGCGTATCGCGCGAAAGAAAATCTTTTTCAGACTTACGCATTTTGAGTGCTAACTCATTGATGCTTTTGAAATCTTTCTCTATTGCCCTAATCTGCATGATGCGATTGATGGAGTAATAGCCCCAGCCGGCAAGAACACTGGAAAGAAAAAGCACAACTCCAAATGCGAGAAGAAGCTTGCCCTTGATCTTTTTTAAATTAAATAAGGTGAAGTTCATAGGGTGACAATTTATGGTTTGATGGTTTTAAGACTCAATGCATTTTCTATTTCAGAGAAGAAAGTCTCTGCACGATAGGGTTTCTTGATCCACGCCGTTAAACCAGATTCGCGTGCGGCTTTCATTTTTTCTACGCTTAACTCCGCCGTCAGAAATATCACAGGAACCTGTGCAACACTTACATTACTCTTTATCTTCTTCAACAGATCATATCCTGTACAATCCGGCATATTGTAATCTGTGAGAACAAGATTCACCGTGTCTGCATTTGCGATAAGTACGTTATATGCCTCATCGCCATTCGCAGCGCCAAGTGTCCGATACCCTTTCCGCTCTAACATCTCACAAACGAAGTGGCGAATACTTGTGAAATCATCAACAACGAGAATAGTTTTTTTCATGCAAGCGTACCATGGTGGTTATGCATTCGAAATTATAGTGAGTGCTCAGACAATGACAGGGCAAATGATTAGGTGGCGGAAACGGTTGAGTATTCGGATTGATTGGATTTGTAACCTTCAGTCGTTGCTACAATTACCGTATTCTCACTTATTATGAACACAGCTCACGAGATGATTTAATAACGAGACGTCTCCACGGAGAGGTAGAGAAACACGCCCACCTGCTCTAAGGCTCCGTCGACAAACGATATCGGAATGCCGATCGCCGGAACAAACTGTGTTTTTTTATGATGGAGCGCAAAACGAACACCCGGATTTAGAATGTATTGTACATTTCGTTCAAACGTACCTTCTGCTTTAACCCGGGCAGAGAAAAAACATTGGTTTTCCATCATCAGATTCAATTGCGGCCTGCAATGCCACACCACACTTGCTCCTAACATTCCACTTCGATATTGATGTCGAACACCTGCCGCGTCGCCATTTTGTGACGACATGTAGAGCATCGCCCGCGGCACCCAACTGCCATTCATATTGTAGTGCGTTGTGATTGTCTGACTAAATCGTTTCGTCATCGCAATAGAAGCGAGAATTCCCCAGCCACCATTGCCTATACCGCGTGTAGTGTTTCCCGTTGGTACAACTATCGAAACACCTGGAATAAAAAGCGCCCAATCATATTTATCAGCAATCATCGGACGGTAAGTGATCAGTATGTCATCCCATCCCGACGTCGAATAATCTTCATGCTGCAGTACACCAAAGGGAATGCTGTAACTTATTTGATGCAGATGATTCCCGAGGGGAATTTCATGCGTAAACGTGTAAGCAGTGGCGTCACCCGACCGAAAATAATTGAAGATAAATTGATGTTTTCCCGTCTCCTGATTGAAAGCCTCCTCCATCAACATTGCATTGTCCTCGATCAAGGGCTGCCCGTAATAGAGATAACTCCCTTTTTGAATGGATGTATCTTGCTGAGCAAAGGCCATCAAAGGCATACGCATAAACAAGAGCATTACCGCTACGCGGAGATTCATACCGTCAAATTTCACTTACCTTATCCTAAAAAATTAGCGTCATTGAGTAAGTGGCTGTATTCCTTGAGCCGATGGGATCACCTCACGGTTAACGTGGAATTGTCATATGAACAATAATCTCGCTTTCCGATGCCAAAATAAATTGAATGCTTCCCTTTAACTTAAACATGATCTTCTTCGCCGCATAACAATTGATCAGTTCTGGAAAATTAAGAATCTCCGAATAGCCAAAATTTACATTTCGAAGTTTCTCTTTGATTGAATCTGTTAGATTAAAGTTGGAGCCACGCATCATCACTTCGAGTGCACAGTTTTCAGCATGCAGGTCGATGACAATTTTATTATTGACGTTCTTGGGAAGCTGTGCAAAAAATAAAGCAACATTTCGAAGTAGCGAAAGCAATGCGCCACCATGATCGAGGGCAACAAGTCTATTTTCGTTAATACATTCCAATCGAACAGGAAAATCGACGCTGCCGGCATCACGTAGACTAGAATTGAGTGAATTGATGATAAAGTCGAGTTCGAGTGCGGCCACCGACGACTCTTCTTCTTTGTCGGCTTCTGCAAAGTATATGAGCCGATGAAGTTTATCGTCTAACTTTTCAGAGAAACTTTTAATTTGATTCAATAAGAAAAGCATCTCTTGTCGGTCATCGCATTTATCAACAAGATTTGTGAGCCCTTTAATGGTGGCAAGAGGTCCGCGCAGTGCATGTGCCGACAGGTATACAAAGCGATCAATCTCCGCTGTTCTCGCTTCGAGTCTCTCATAAGTTAAGTTGATTTCATCGAGATTTCGAAAGCGCAGTACAATTACGCCATTGATGTCGGCAATCAATCCTAAATAAAAGCCCGAGATGGAATAGATCATCGTTCCATTTGCGCGGGTAAAAATTTCAAACGGAACATCTTCAAAATACCCAGCAGAAAGACGTTCCTCCAATTGGGTTTTGAGGTCAGATGTCCGCGATAGTGTAGCAATCGGCTGTCCAATAATTTCATCGAGTGAGAACCCAATCGACTGAAGAACGTTCTGACTCATCGACAACACGTTAAAATGGTTGTCGAGGATAACGTAATCTGGAAAAATTCCACCAACACGCTTCTGCACATCTGCATTATGAATTAGCATTTGTGTGATATCCCTTCTCATGCATTGAATTTTGCTTCAAAAGTAAAGCGAACGCCACTCAGCTTTTAGTGCGCTTGATTAAGTGGGAGGATAAAATGAGTGGACGGAAATTTGGTCGTGATTACGACCGATCGCTTTGTTGATTCAGTGACCCAATTTGCTAAGAAAAGACTCTTTCTTTCGTTTTGAAACGTCGAGCGTCTTATCATTGCTCATGATCACATAGCCGCCTTCGCCACGAACGTATTTTTTAATTGACCCCAGGTTGATCAAATGCGAGTTGTGTATTCTGAAAAAATTATGATCTACCAGCAAGTCTTCGTATTCCTTGAGCGTTCGGCTCACCAAATGTTTTTTACCATCGACTGTATAGATTTCGGTGTAATTACTCGAAGCTTCACAATAGATGATATCGTCTACTTTCACGAAGATCAGCCCATCAGAAGTCGGCAATGCCAATTTAAAATTTTGCGCTGTTGCAGGGCGAAGATTTTGAATCAATTGCTCGACACGTTCCGAGATCTTGCTATTCAATCTTTTTTCAACCTTATCGACGGATTTTTTCAGCTCTTCGATATTTATCGGTTTCAACAGATAATCGATGGCCGAAAATTTGAAGGCCTTGATGGCGTACTCCGTGTAAGCTGTTGTAAAAATTACTTCGAAATCGATGGGCTTAATTTGCAGCAAGAGATCGAACCCGGTTTCACGCTGCATTTGAATATCTAAAAACACAACATCTGGTTTTTGCGTCCGAATTGCTTCAACACCTTCAGAAACGTTTTGGCATACGGCTAACACTTCAACATTGTCGCAAAATTCTTCAAGAAGGATCTTAAGACTTTCGCGGCTTTTCATCTCGTCATCGACGATGATACTTCTTACCATATATTGTTTGTTAGCCGTGCGGGTTGGGTCCGGAAACGAGGTCAATGTTCACGTTATCCGGAAGTTAAATGAATTTATCAAACTTCAATGTATGTGGTATGAATTTTAAAATAGCACTGATAAAACATTGCAAAATTGCTCAAAAGCTAATTTTAAGACCGGCCCACTATTAACAGAAACTTAACACACATTGCTTGCATGACTACTGTATATTCTTATTGTAGAGAACGCGCCCATATTTCCGCCATTTGCGATTCCACCGCACCAACAACATGCTGCCCCTGATCAAAAGCGATGGTAGCGCGGTAAAAAGCCAAAAGTTTTCCAGAATTTTACACCATGAATCGTCTTCTGCCTACCATCATCATCGTTCTTCTTTCGACTGTTTCTCTCCTTGCTCAGCAGATAAGCATCAAGGGTACTGTTACTGACGAGCAAAACACACCCGTACCATTCGCCAGCACAGCGCTTTATAACCTTGACTCTGCACTGGTGACAGGCACCGTATCTGACGAAACCGGAAGTTTCACAATAAATACCACGCCAGGATCGTACTACCTCAAGGTCACTTTTCTTGCCTATCAAGAAAAAACGATAGGGAATCTTTCACTTTCTGCAGATGTCAACCTGGGCAACATCGTACTTCAATCTTCGCCCCAGTTGCTTAATGAAGTTGAAGTCGTCGCGCAGAAATCATCAATGGAGCTGCAACTCGACAAGCGCGTGTTCAACGTCGGGCAAGATCTTAGTAACGCCGGCGGAAGTGCATCCGATGTGTTATCCAATATCCCGTCTGTGAGCGTCGATGTTGATGGCTCCGTAAGTTTACGTGGGAGTGAAAATGTAAGAATTCTCATCGATGGGAAACCATCAGGACTTATTCTTCGATCGCCGGATGCATTGAAGAACTTACAAGGTAATATGATTGAGCGCGTGGAAGTCATTACCAATCCATCATCGCGTTACGATGCAGCAGGCGAAGTCGGTATCATCAACATCGTTTTGAAAAAGAATAAAGCAAACGGAATCAACGGTACATTCACCCTCACGGGCGGGATACCGGCATTATATGGTGGTTCTTATTCCATTAATGTTCGACAAAAAAACATCAATTTCTTTTCAAGCTACGGCGCGAGTTACCGCAGCACAAAAGGATACTCACGGTCATATCAAGATTTCCCGACGAGCGATACAAGCTATACGCAAAACGGCGACTTACGGAGCAAAGAACTATCGCACAACATTACCGGCGGTCTTGACTACTACATCAACGACTTTAATACGCTCACCGGATCACTGCAATACAATTGGTCAGACGGCGTCAACAATTCCAAACTCACTTACAACGACTTCCAAAATGGTCAACTTTTCAACACTGTAATCCGCACAGACCGAGAAGAAGAAGATGAAGAAAACATAGAAGGTTCAATCAACTATCGAAAAACGTTTGAGCAAAAAGGTCGCGAGTTCACATTAGATTATAAGTATATCAAAAGCGTTGATGCAGAACATTCCAACTATCTTCAACAATCGACCGAAGGTACTTCCATTATTCAACGTGGCGACAATGACTCTCGCGAAAAGAACTGGCTTATTCAGAGCGATTACATCCATCCGATTGGGAACAGTGGAAAGATTGAAAGTGGTTTAAAAACGACAACACGTGTAGTGGACAATGATTATGCTTTAGAAAATCAAGATAATGACGGAGAATGGACTTCGCTTCCTGCGTTCAACAACAACATGGTTTACACCGAGCGAATACATGCTGGCTACGTGATGGCGGGTAATAAGTTTGGCAAAGTATCAGCGCAAGCCGGCCTTCGTGGAGAATATTCTGATATTAAAACGGAACTCACGGAAACAAATGACATCAACCATCGCGAGTATTTTAATTTATTCCCAAGCGTAAATCTCGGATACGAATTTACACCCGATCGTACTTTCCAATTGAGTTACAGTTATCGCATAAACCGACCTGAGTTTCGTGACCTACTTCCTTTTTCAAACTTCACAGATTCTCGGGTGTTCTTCGTCGGAAATCCAAATTTGAATCCAGAATATACGCATGCTTATGAAACAAGCTATCTGTTAAACTGGGAGGGTGGATCGATCCTATCGTCACTTTATTACCGCGCAAGGAAAGGTGTTATCCAGCGAATCAATGAACTGAACAGTGATGGTACGACATTTATAATTCCTGTTAACCTTGCCACGCAAGATGCTTATGGTTTTGAATTTAATCTTTCACTAACGCCAACGAAGTGGTGGCAAGTGAATACGAATGCCAATCTGTATCGCGCGATTACGGAAGGAAAATATCAAGATGAGACCCTTTACAGCGACACCTACACCATGAATGGTCGTGTGATGTCAAAGCTCACATTCCAAAAAGCTTTCGAATTTCAAGCGTCGTTCAACTACAATGCACCGCGTATCACAACGCAAGGAAAACAACGATCTTCATACTCCTTAGATCTTGCAGCTTCACGCGACATATTGAAAGGCAAAGGGACATTGACAGCAAACGTTCGTGACTTATTAAATACGAGACTTCGCCGATCGATAACCGACATTCCAGAATACTATTCATCGTCTACTTCACAACGCCGAGGACGGCAGTTTGCGATTACTTTCACATACCGACTGAACCGTGTAAAGGACAAAGAACGAAAAGCAAACGGAGATAATGGCGGAGACATGATGGAAGACTGATCTGCGACATGCTATTGTTTCTCCGCACCGCGCAAAAATTCCAAGTATCGTTTCCGACAGGTGATCACACTGAAGAAAAATCCAAACAAGTGAAACACGATGATTGCAGGGATCATAATGAGAAACGCGATGGCTCGCGCGTCTTTGACGATCAGAATTGCAGAAAAAATCAGCACATACAAAAGGCTAAAGGCGAGGGTCTCTTTATCGATAAGGAAATGATAACGAACCTCTATTTTATTATTGCCAAGATCGTTGACTTTGGCGATCATCACAGGAGAAGATCGCTTCATCACTTTATGGTTCTCGCGAATGCGGAATGAATCATTTTTAACCGATCCTTCAAATGTACGCGCAGGGTCGGCCTTACCGGTCCAAAAGTCCCATCGTCGCAAAATGCGAAGTCTACGTGGCGCCACATGTTCATGCAAGTAACTTAAAAACGACGCTTTCGATTGAAGTAGAATTATCTTTCCCATGATCACAAAGTTCTACAAACTACTGCTTCTTAATTTACAATTCGTTGTGAACAATTAAAACAGAACATCAACATCTTCTGCAAATGTTAGCGGCGAAGACAAATCAAATGCCTTCAAACAAACTCACCGTTTGCAAATATTTTGGCTGCATCACATTCCAACCCATGCGTTCGCGAATTGCTTGTCCATACATTTCCAAATCTTTGCCTTCACCGTGAATAGTAAAAACAACTTTCGGCTTCTTTTTAAAATTCTTCATCCATTTGAAGAGCTCTTCACGATCCGCGTGGCCCGACAATGACTTCATGTTGGCGACTTTACAAAGCACAGGAACATCCTGTCCGAAAATGCGAAGGGTAGATTCTCCATCCACGAGTCGACGTCCACGTGTTCCTTCCGCCTGAAATCCAGGAACCAAGATTGTATCTTGCGGATTTTTAAGGCGATGATACATGTGATGTAAAATACGTCCACCGGTCATCATGCCACTGGATGAAATAATGATAGCACTACCCTTCAAATCATTTAGCGATTTTGAATGCTGAGAATTTTTCACAAACACCAACATGTTTGTTTCCATTTCTTGCGCAAACACTCTTTCATTAAAGTCCTTCAACTTATGATACTTCGGATGTTTGTAATAAAGATACGTTGCTGAAATTGCCATTGGGCTGTCAATGTAAACCGGAATATCTGGCACCTTATCTTGCTTCATTAACTTGTGAAAGTAATGTAACAATACTTGCGTTCTACCAATGGCAAAAGCCGGGATGAGCAGCACACCATTATTTTTTACAGTGTCATTAACAACGCGCTCAAGATCACCTTCCGGATCGAAGGCAGGATTGTCCTTATTTCCATAAGTAGATTCAATAAACAATACATCTGCTTCGTCGATGGGTGTAGGCGGATAGAGCATCACATCGCTGTCGCGGCCTAAGTCGCCGGAGAAGACAATTTTCTTTTCCTCGCGATCGCCTTTCACAAACAACTCGACAATTGCAGCGCCCAACAAATGCCCTGATTGTCGGAAACAAATTTCAACGCGATCGGAAATTTTTATCCGCTGATCTGTATCCTTTCTTCGAATTAAAGGCAACATATCTTCGACATCCTCGGCGCGATAGAGTGGCTCAGGATTTTCATGTTTCGAGTAATGCTTTTTCTTTGCAAATTCAGCTTCTTCTTCCTGTAGTTTCGCCGAGTCCATCAGCGTCAATTCCATCAAGTCTGCGGTGGGTTCCGTACAATAAATGGGGCCTGTGAATCCTTCTTTAATCAACCTTGGCAGGTATCCGACGTGATCGATGTGCGCATGCGTGATGATAATCGCATCGATAGTAGCAGGGTCGACAGGAAACTCGTGCCAGTTGCGGAGACGCAACTCCTTTAAACCTTGAAAAAGTCCTGCATCAAGAAGGACATTAAAATTATCAATTGTCAGAAGGTAGCGCGAGCCGGTTACAGAACCTGCACCACCAAGAAATTTCACAGAAACATTCATGGTGGAAGATAGTGTTTACCATTTGAAATAAAAAAAAGGAGGAACTATCCATCCCTCCTCTCGTGTGTAAAACAAAACCTAGATTTCTCTAGAGCTTCTTCAATTTCTTGATTTCATCTGTTGTCGCTTCTTTAACACTGATCGCCACGCCGCCACCCGGCGCTACAAATTGTTTCAAGATACTTTTATTGGTAACAATAAGTTTGGTCACCGTATAGGCTTGTGGCTTTAGATTCCAACTGGCATCTTTTGCATCGGCATAAACGGTCGCTACATATTTCTTCGTCGCCGGTAAGAACGAGAAGTTAATATTTGCTGTTCGTGAATTTTCATCTGTTACGCCACCGACAAACCATGCTTCTTTACCTTTTGCTTTTCTTGCGGTGGTGATGTAGTCGCCAGGTTCGGCCTCAAGAATATAGGTTTCGTCCCAATCAATCGCTACATCTTTAATAAATTGAAATGCATCGGGAAAGCGATTGTAGTTCTCAGGCAAGTCTGCTGCCATCTGCAGCGGGCTATACATGGTAACGTAATAGGCAAGCTGTTTCACCAATGTTGTTTTTACCCGATCTCCCCTGCCATACGCTGAAAGATCCGTTTGAAAAATTCCAGGCGTGTAATCCATCGGTCCTCCCATCATCCTCGTGAATGGTAGAATCGTAGTATGTTCAGGCGCTAGCCCACCCATTGCTTCGAATTCCGTTCCACGTGCTGACTCTTGTGCAAACCAGTTTGGATATGTTCTGCACAACCCTGTTGGTCTAACGGCCTCATGACTATTGATCATGATTTTATACGCTGCTGCAGTTTTGGCAACATGAATGTAGTGGTTCACCATCCATTGGCTATCATGGTGCTCGCCACGCGGAATGATTTTTCCTACATAGCCAGTCTTTGCAGCGTTGTAACCATGATCGGCCATGAATTGAAAAGCTTTATCTAAACGACGTTCATAATTTGTTGCCGAGCCCGAAGTTTCATGGTGCATAATAATTTTAACACCCTTTGCCGCTGCATACTGTTGCAAACCCTTCGCATCAAAATCAGGATATGGGGTTACAAAGTCAAACACTTCTTCCTTCCAGTTGCCGAACCAGTCTTCCCATCCAACATTCCAACCTTCTACGAGTACGGCGTCGAACCCATTACTTGAGGCAAAGTCGATATACTTTTTCACGTTCTCGGTTGTCGCGCCATGATGACCACTCGGTTTTAACAACGAAAAGTCTTGACCAATGCGCACATTATTTTCGTTGCTGTATGCCCATGTGCTTTTTCCAGTAACAAAATATTCCCACCATACGCCGACATATTTCACGGGCTTGATCCAAGAAACATCTTCGTAGGCTGTGGGCTCATTTAAGTTCAAGATTGTTTTTGATGTTAAGATATCGGCAGCTTTGTCGCTCACGATAACCGTTCTCCACGGTGTAACAGCATCTGTTTGCATGTAGCCTTTGTTACCAACGCCATCAGGGCAAAGGTGCGCGCTCATTTTGTAGTTGACAGCATCGACATTCAACGCCATGGCCGGATAGTTAATCAACGCCGCTTCGTGTATGTTGATGTACAAACCATCGGCAGACTTCATCATGGACGGCGTTTGCACGGAAGGACTTGCGATCGGAGACTGTGCGTGTACCGGTATCGTTGCTTGTGCCATCAAGGATGGTATCTCAGAAATTTTCGATGTCGTGTATGCATACTCGTTTGTATCGTAATCTCCTGGAATCCAAAAAATCTTATGATCTCCAGCAAGATTAAACTCAGTCTTTTCTTCTTTGATGATGAAGTACTTAAGTTCATCCTGCTTTGGAAATTCGTAACGGAATCCGACGCCATCGTTAAACACACGGAAATGAATTTTGATGAAGCGGCCTTTAAGCGCCTTCTGCTCCAGCGTCACGACCAATTCGTTATATTGATTGCGTATTGATTTCTGTTCGCCATATATCGGCGACCATGTGTTGTCGACGGAGGACTGCTTTACGTCTTTTACAGAGAATCCCACCAAGAAGGAAGGTACATCCTTCGTCTCCAGGCCGAGTGCGCTCGATTTGATTACGTCCTTTTGTTTGTAGCTAACCTTATAGCTAGGCACACCATTCTCGAGGATCGCAAAGGTGAGGCTGATATTTTTATCAGGCGATAAAACTTGCTGCGCTTGTAGCGGGATGATGGCAGTGCAGATCAGCAAAGCCCCAAGAAACTTTTGCATGTTAATGGTTTGGTTAACGACTCAAAAATGAGGCGAACTTCCAACGATTACAAGACCTTGAAATTAGAGCCTTTCTTTTAACTTTGATGTTAAGTCTTCGTCGCAACGTTACCGGAAACGTGTGCGCTCATCATTTCGCCCACTATTCGAGTATCGCGGCTAAAAATTCTTTCAAATTATCTGGATCGATGAGCAGGTCGCACGAAACTTTTTCTACCGCCTGTTGCGGCATATATGGAACTTCTGCAGTCGACGGATTTTGCACCATGATAAAAGCACCTTGCCTTTTCGCCGACAATAATCCGTCGACACCATCGGCATTTGCTCCGGACAACAGAAGGCAAGCTAAGCGTGGGCCGTAAACTTCAGCGGCACTATCAAACGACAAATCAATACTGGGCCGACTGTAATTTATCTTCTCAGAGAAATCTAGCGTTATCGTTTTGTTCTTTTCGATCAACACATGATAGTCGGCCGGAGCTACATAAATATGCGCCGGCAGCAAGTCATCCTTGTCATCTGCTTCTTTCACGCGGCAATCGGTACGCCCCGCGAGCACTTCAATTAAGGCGGAATCATCTGATTGCTTACGGTGAAAGACGATCACCGTAGCCAGGTTCAACGACGGCTTTAACAACGGAATGATTTTCATCACAACGGATAGACTACCCGCAGAGCCCCCTATTACCAATAAATCGAATCTCGCTGCCATTGTGAATCACATTACTTTCTTCCAGATTTTTTCTCGATTTTCTACCTGCCGAAACATTGCGCTGATATCAGTAAACTTTAACGTTTCCTTAGAGCCCAAGGCTAAGTATCCGAGCATCTCCAAACTCTCATAAAACAGCCGAAGTGCGCGATCTTGCAAAGGCTTATCGAAATAGATCATTACATTCCGGCAAAGAATCAACTGGAACTCGTTGAAAGATCCATCTGATACGAGATTGTGTGTCGCTAAAACAATTTTCTTTCCCAATGTTTCATCGAACTTCGCCGCGTTGTATTGCGCCGTATAGTATGACGAAAAATCTTTCTTTCCCCCAGAGGCAATATAATTTTCAGAGTATTGCTTCATCTGTGCCAACGGAAAAATGCCAGCCCTAACTTTTTCAAGAACAGCCGGGTTTATATCAGTAGCATATAGCAAAGATTTGTCAAGGAGGTTCGTTTCCGCGAGGAGAATCGCCATCGAATAAACCTCTTCTCCTGTAGAACATCCTGCATGCCAAATACGAATAATCGGTTTAGTTGCTAACACCGGCAAAACCACTTCGCGCAATGTTTTATAAAACTGCACATCGCGAAACATTTCAGTAACATTCACAGTGATCTGCTCCACGAAACGCTTGAAGTATTCAGGGTCGTTTTTTAATCGATATCTAAATTCCGCAAAACTTAAAAAACGATCGTTCGACATCAAGCGAAGAATACGTCGCTTAATTGAGGCACGCGAATAATTGGTAAAATCGTAGCCATACAAATCGATTAAATCTCTAAGGATTAGCTCGACATTTTCGTCAGACAACGATACCCCTTCTACAAACATTTAATAGATGAATTTATTTAACAACGCCATCAAACGGTCTACATCCACCGGCTTCGACACATAGTCCGTCGCTCCAGCCTCTATACACTTATCGCGATCGCCAACCATTGCTTGCGCCGTTACTGCAATTACGGGCAGATCCTTTCGCGCGCCTTGTCTAATATGAGAGAGCGTTTCATACCCATCCATTTCTGGCATCATCATATCCAACAGCACAACGGCTACGCTCATATCGGACTCCATAATTTTAAGTCCCTCCATGCCACTGATCGCCGTAACGCACTGATAGCCCTTGGCTTTTAACACAGCCTTAAGCGCAAAAATATTGCGGCTATCATCATCAATAATTAACACTTTTCTAGTCGCGTGGTCCATCACTTCCTAATGTCTTTTTTCGTACAACCAAACACGTAAGAGGGAGAACAACTGGTCTATATCCACAGGTTTCGTGATATAATCGGAAGCTCCTGCGTTAATACAACGTGCACGATCGCCCATCATCGCTTTCGCGGTAACGGCAATCACCGGAAGGTCTTTGAAACGCGCATCTCTTCGAATGGCGGTAGTCGACTCGTACCCGTCCATTTCCGGCATCATCATATCCATCAACACCACGTCGACCTCTGGATTATCTTTTAGCTTTTGAAGCGCGTCTTTCCCGTCCACAGCAGCGATCACATTCATTTCATATTTCTCCAGCGCCTTTGTCAGCGAGAAAATATTTCGCATGTCATCATCAGCAATGAGCACTGTTCGATTCTTGAGCACTTCATCAAGGGCGCCCAACTTCTGATATTTTTTTGACGCGCCTTCATCTTTCCCTTGTTGTTCCATGAGGTGCAGAAATATCGACACTTCATCTAAGATACGTTTGTATGAATGCGCAGTCTTTACAACAATAGAGTCTGCATATTGTTTGATCCGGAGCTCTTCTGCCTGAGAAAGACTTTTTCCGGTGAAAATGATAATCGGAGTATTCTCAAGCCCCGGCGTCTTCCGAACGCCTTCCAAAGTGTCATAAGCCTTTTGATCCGGCACGCCCATATCAAGAATGACACAATTCACATCTTTCCTTTTGAGTGAGTCAATCGCATTCTCAACCGCATTATTGATCTCAATACTCACGTCAAAGGTCTCTAGAAAATAAGCAAGTGCTTTTGCATGCTTCGGATTTTCTTCGACGATCAAGACTTTCCGATCCTTATGCGTAAGAACGTGTTCTATCTTCTGGAATACATTTTGAATTTTTTCAAAAGCGAATGGCTTGTTTATAAAATCAACAGCGCCACGCGTAAGACTTTCATTCTTCACCTCATGAGACGACATGATGTGTACAGGAATGTGGCGCGTCCGTGAATCATTCTTCAATGCGTCCATTACTTCCCATCCGCTTTTAACTGGGAGCTGGATATCTAACAAAATACCTATTGGGCGAAGGTCTCCAGCGAGGTCGATGCCTTCATCCCCACGAACGGCGACAACACCTTTATACCCACGCTTTCTGGTGTACTCCAACAACGACTTGGCAAAATTGACATCGTCTTCAATGATCAAGATAACTTTATCGTCGTCACCAATTGCGCTACGATCATCTGGAATATTCTCCGGAATAGTTGTACTGATGTATTTCGCGTCTGCATGTCCGTTGGCCTTTGTACCTTTTAGCGGCACCGACACGGATTGCATTTTCTCGACGACAATCTCCTTTACCTGGTCTTTCTGAATCGGCAATACAATGGTGAATTCACTTCCCGCATCAACCTCACTCTTCAATAATAATTCGCCGCCTAACAATTTCACCAACTCGCGGCTAATTGAAAGCCCCAATCCCGTGCCTCCATATTTGCGACGTGTGGAACCATCAGCCTGTTGAAACGCTTCGAATACAAGTGCTTGCTTTTCCTTTGGAATACCGATACCGGTATCGCGCACCACGAAGCAGACATATCCACGACTCTTTTTATTTAAGCTAATCTCGAAGCTTACAAAACCATGCGATGTAAACTTGAGTGCATTTGAAAACAGATTTCGGAGGATCTGCTCTAATCGAAGCTGGTCGGTTTCAATAAACTGCGGGGTTCCTTCACCTACTTCGGTATTAAAGGCAATGCCCTTCTCTCTCGCCACCGGTTCAAATAGTCCTTTCATGTTAGCGATCAAATCCCTGATCGCTACCGATTGGTACTCCAACTGCATCTTCCCTGCCTCGATCTTGGAGAGATCAAGGATTTCGTCAATGAGCGCAAGCAATCCGTTGCCCGAACTTTGTATAACCCTTGCATATTCAATCTGATCTTGTGTAAGATTGTTGTCTTGGTTTTCAGACATCAAGCGAGATAACAACAAAATAGAATTCAGTGGCGTACGCAACTCATGCGACATATTCGCCAAGAACTCTGATTTGTAACGTGTACTCTGCGTAAGTTCATCGGCTTTCTGCTGGATCTCCAAATTCCGTTCCGTGATCACTTGATTGCGTTCCTCAAGTAGACGGCTCCGCTCTTCGAGTTCTTGGTTGGCTTGTTTCAGTTCTTCTTGCTGAACTTTCAATTCCTCTTCCGAGGCCTGAAGCTTCTCTGCTTGAACTTCCAACTCACTGTTCAGATTTTCAAGTTCACTATGCTGTGACTTTAATTCCTCAGACTGCGCTTGCGTTTCTTCCAACAAATCTTGAAGACGTTTTCTATTTTGCGCCATCGTCAACGCAATCCCTATATTATGCGATGCGTTTTTTAAGAACTCCAAGTCACGTGTTGAAAATTCTGTAAGCGATGCCAACTCTATTGCACCTTTGATCGCATAACCGTCGAAGACAGGAATAGCAACAACGTGTGCCGGCTTCACGACACCCGATGCAAAGTTTATCTGAATACTATTCTCAGGAATATCTTTTATCGCTAAGATTTTTCCGTCAGCAACAGCCTGACCAAGTAAGCCCTCGCCAATCATAAATTTCGCACGATGATCTTCTGGCGCATAAGCGTATCCGGCTGTGGCAATCAACTCAGCCCGTTCAAGGATATACACCGCGCCCGCATGACTCTGCGTATACGTGGCTAAAAAATCGACTACGCTTTTAGAAAGAACTTTAACAGTTTTCTCACCTAACATTACGTCGTTGAGTTTGGCCAAACCCGTTTGATGCCATTCTTTATCCGATAGCAGGCTGAACGAATTTTGAAGCGAGGACGCCATTTTGTTTAACGAAACGGCGACATGTCCCAACGCGTCACTTTCGCGATCGTCGACACGAACTTGATAATTCCCTTGAGAAATCTGTGAGGCTATATTTTGAATGATGCCTATGCGAACCGTTACTTCTTCATCCTTCTGCTCGAGTGCGCGTTGTAAAGAAGCACGTTCATCAAAGTCATTGCGCACCCGGATGTAGAACATGATGGTGATGATCAACGCAATGATTGCCGCGATTACAATCAACGGTGGTGTGAAAGATGAAAACTTATTCATGGCAGAAGTGCGCGCCGATAAAAGTTCCTTTTCGCGATCTTCCATTGTTCTGATCAACAGACGCACATCATCCATGGCGGCCATTCCTTTGTGCAAATTATCCACCGACCATGGCACATGTTGATTGACAGCATCGATACCGGCTTGTAAATATTTAAACCGTTCCTCAATATGCTTTTGAAGCGTGATCAAACTTGCTTGTTGATCTTGATTGTCGCGTGTTAAATCTCTTAAACGCTCTACGGCAGTTTGCGCGCGTGCGCGAGCATCCTTATAAGGCGTGAGAAATTGATCATTCGACGTCAATAAAAAACCGCGTTGTCCCGTCTCGGCGTCGATCAATGCGGCGTTTACATTATCGAGTTCACGGATAACAAGATTGGTGTGACTTACCAAGTCAGCACTTTCCAGCAAATTGCTGATACTGATAAACGATGCAACGGACGAGATCACCAAAATGATCAACGACGCACCGAAACCAATCATCAAATTCCTTTTTACATTACTCCCCATGATCTAAACAGCGTGAATTAACTTGAAACTGGAACATTAACATGATGCTTTAATGGCAGGACAATCGTGAACGTTGCCCCACTCCCCTCTTTCCCTTCAGCGGCGATTATACCTTCATGACGATCGACGACTTTCTTCACGATCGCCAATCCTATACCTGTACCTGCGTACGATTCGCGCGTATTCAACCGTTGAAAAATTTCAAATATCTTATGGTTGTATTCATCACTAAATCCAATTCCATTATCGCGGATCACAATTCTGCAATATTCTCCAAGGGCACTAGCGGGCGCATCGAACGATTTAGATTCTACAATCTTTGCTTCTATGTCTACCTCACACTGCTGCCCCAGCTTGGAAAACTTAAACGAATTAGCCAACAAGTTTTGGAATACCTGTCGCATTTGAGAAGGTATAACTTCTATGGCCGGAATATCGTTAGCCCGAACAATAGGGTTATCATTTCCATACGGATATTCCAAATCGGAGAGTACGTCGTTCAACAGTTGATTGAGGTTGGTGTTGACAAAAATCTCTTCGGCATTGATGCGCGAATAATTTAAGAGGTCCGTTACTAAACCGCGTAACCTTTTCGCAGAGTTGTATATCTTATCGAGGTACAATTTGATTTTCCCTTGATCGTCCAGATGACGTTCCAAGGCCATGTTACTGAAGGTTTGAATCTTTCGAAGCGGTTCCTGCAGGTCGTGCGACGCCACATAAGCAAACTGCTGCAACTCAAGGTTACTTTGCTCGAGGCGCTGATTTGTTCGCTTTAGCTCTCGTGTTCTTTCTTCAACTTTCTTTTCCAAGATTGCTTCTGCTTTTTTACGAAGTTCAATCTCCTCACGCAAACTTTTTTCGAGCGCATTCAGCTTAATCGTCTGCTCTGATAACCGGTAGAACGTTTTGATCTTCATCAGCAGGATATCAGGATCGAAAGGTTTTGTGACATAGTCAATCGCGCCTGAAGCATATCCTTTTGTGATAAATTTCTTGTGGGTGTTAACTGCGGATAAAAATATAATCGGAATATCCTTCGACTTACTATAACCAGAAATTGCCTCAGCTACTTCAAAGCCATCCATCTCCGGCATTTGCACATCTAGGATGATCAACTCATAAGAACGCAACAAAATCTTTTTAAGCGCTTCTTCCCCTGAACTCGCCGTGTCGACATCAAATTGATGTAAGCTTAGCAAAGTCTTAAGCGAAAAAATATTCTCTTGATTGTCGTCTACGATAAGTATCATTTGGCCGATGCTTTCAAACCCACGTTTGGTTACATGGGCTCACGGTAAGGTTCCCGCAAAACGTTCTAATATCAGTGAAAAAACTGGATCAAGCGACTGGCATTAAATTTTACAGGGCAAAAAAACTTAAAAAAGATTTAAAACAAACTACATGCGGCTCATAGTGGCAGACTAAAAAAGAATGTAGCCCCCTTGCCAATTTCACTTTCAGCCCACACGCGACCTCCGTGTTTGACTATGATTCGATGCACAATAGCAAGTCCCACGCCGGTACCTTCAAACTCGTTTGCTTTGTGAAGGCGCTGAAAGACGCCAAAAAGTTTATCGACATAATTCATATCAAAGCCAACGCCGTTATCTTTTACAAAGAAAACCACCTCCGACATACCCCTCGTTGATCCCATTGTAACTTCAGGATGCTTTTCATGCTGGGAGTACTTCACGGCATTCGACAAAAGATTGGCCAGCACTTGCTTCATTAGGTTACTGTCGCATTTCGCTTCGTCTAATGTAGAAATCGTAAACTTCACTTTGTCCTTCACGTGATCAAACTGCTCGGCAATAACCATGGCGACGAGGCTATTCATATCGACAACTTGCTGGCGCGCCACTAGCTTGCCCACACGCGAAAAGTCTAAAAGATCATCTATGAGTTTTCCCATGCGTTTGGCATTCTTCATAATGACATCCAACAACCGATGTCCCTCTGCATTAATAGTCGCACCAAATCCTTCCTTAAACATACCCGCATATCCATCGATGGCACGCAAGGGAGCTCGTAAATCGTGTGCAACGGAGTACGTAAATGATTCGAGCTCGTGGTTCAACATTTGGATCTGCTCCTCGGCACGCTTACGATCTGTAATGTTTGCTGATTGAACCGTAACGCCTACTACTTCATCACGCTCGCCGAAAATTGGCGTGTATCGCGTTTCAAAAAAGAATCTCGCCGTATCTCCGTACTGTTCAATGGTAACATGGTTTTCGCCGTCAAGTGCTCGATCGAGATTTTCTTTTGCATGCTTACGGTCTTCTTCTATGGTGATACATTCCAACAAACTTGAACCAGCATCAACAATAGTTCCGTAGGCATTAAAGGTGCTGATTCGAAATGCAGAATTAAAAATGAGGTAACGATAATTTCGGTCGACCGAAAAAATCAACAGATCCTTATGACTTTCTATTGTTGCTTGTAACAAGGTTTGTGTTGCTCTCGCTTTCTCTTCTGCAAGTTTACGTTCTGCCACTTCGTTGATCAAGCTGCTGTTGATCTTCTCAATTTCTTGAGCACGCTGATAAAGTTCAGCTTCGTATTCGGTAGCGATCTCTTTCAATTGGTAAGCCCGCTCTTCTTTGGTTTGCTTACGCATGAGCTCGGTAACATCTTTTACCTGGTGAATAATATACGCGACGCTACCGTGCGCGTCTAACACCGGATGATTCACAGGGCTCCAATAGCGCTCATCGTATTTGCCATCAGGTGTTCGAATATCATACTTGACGATCGCCATCGTGTGGGTAATCTTATGATCGAGTACGTATTGGAGCGACATCCGCATACTCGCCTCTCCCCTAGCCGCCGTTTCCTCAGGGTTCTCCGGAAAGATATCGAAGAGCGCTTTACCAATGAGCATCTCGCGTGTGGTCATGGTTGAGCGCAGGAAAACATCACTCACCGCGGCAATGGTGAAATTAGGAAGAAGGACGTAATACATCCCAGGAAGGGATTCAAATATCAACTGATAATTGACCGACATAAGTGCATAAAGATGACCTTAACGCCTATTTCCCATCAACACAACGTCGATGTTGGAAAAAGGATTATCCAAAATATAGATAAAAAGGTCTGAAAATGCCAGCGCGTAACCATTGCGGCACTTATAACGGATGGCCTAGACGCCTATTCCTGCGTTTTATTCAGGTGATCAACTAACTGAGTTACATGGTCAGTACCAATAATATCGACGCGCATATCGGTCAAAAATGACCATGCTTTCACCGTATCCGGTACACCCCAGAAACGAAATGGCTTCATCTGTTGATTGCATTTCGAAAGCACTTCTTTTATTTTCAAAACATCTTCCTTATTCGGTTCACCGATACCTCGCCACGACGTGTAACGTTTGAAGTCGTCGCTGATAAAAGCTATTCGTTGAAGATTGTCCTTTGAGTAGGAATGATAAGGTCGACCATCAAAATAAATGTAATCCGGAAAAGTGTTCCAAAGCGCCATGGAAGGAACATTTCCGCTAATAACGATTTTGAGTGTTTTGCAGCTCGTGAGTGAAGGATAGTTCTTAAGAATATTTACCAGCGTGGTTAGCGTTGAAACACCTTCGGATTTAAGATCGATCATTAACGTGAGCACTTTCTCATGATCGGGATATGCACTTTTATTATTCACCGCAGTCTTCTCGGCCAGAGGGTCGAGATACATGGCCGTCAATGTTTTTTGAATATCAATCTGATCATGGCTATGTGCAACAACCAATGTTCCCGCTTCTAGGAATACATCAGCCTCAATAAAGCCCACCCGATGCTCATATGCGTTGCTAAACGGTACTGCCTGTTCATAGTCGTTGTGCGACAATACAGAATAGCTGGTGTAAACCTTTTGTCCGTAGCACACAACGGATAGTATACACGCAACAAGGCTGATGGTAATTTTGATCATCATTCTTAAAACGTCTGAATGGTAAAGACTGTTCTGACATGCTTACGAAATTTGAAACACCGCATTACTCAAACTCCCCAGCGTGAAAGAACAGCCTATCATATCTTAGATTCCTTTGTATTTATTTTTTGTATAGATCAGGCTGAAGGTACCCAAATTCTTGAAATAGCTGTTTACTAATTTAGCTGGGTCTGTTGCAAGCTCGCCTTTACCCGGAACATCGTTACCATCATCCCACGCCCAAGGTGCATTTGCGCCGCCATTGCCATAGCTACTTTTGAATCCACCCGCCGCACTACTAAACAACTCCGTATTAAAACGTTGGTCCCATAATCCGTTGGCTTCAAAGATGTTCACCAATTTATACTTCACATCACGATCATCTGCATTCGCGGGTGCTTCAGCTGTAAAATCCAACGACGGCAAATACTTCAAGCCGTCACCGTTAATCTTATAATATGGATTAGCCTTCAATCCATGTCCCTTCGCCTCTTGTGCTGTTACTGGATGTGGTTGGCCATGATATGTTTCAAACGACAAGGTTCCATCAATATCTTCTTGATTAGCTTGCAGTGGACTTCCCGATGGCACGAACGAAAAGAAATCAGAATGCGCAACGGTGACAATTCCCTGGAGCGCGCCGTGTGCCGAGCCATCTTTCTTAACAATCGAAAGATAGCCTTCTAGATCATTTTCGTGTTCATCAATATTGTAGAGAAAAACATTGTCGGTCCAATCACGCGGATGAAAGAACGCATACACGATAAACCAATGTGTAGTCGTTTCTACTACTGAATAATAGCAATGTCCTGTGGCCGCGAAAGATGAAAGGTTATTCCAATTGTTAGTCGCATTCCAATCGCCGTCGTAGTTGACAGCCGAAAGATAATCCGCCTTACCATTGATACCATGAGAACCTGTTACATCAGTGTCCTGCAGGTGCACGGGAGCCCAACGTAATACGAGTTCTTCTTCGAAGGTATTCACGCGTTTATTCGCGTCTTCATTTTGCACAAGCGCTTCCCTTTTGGTAGGCTGAACAAATTCTTCGTCCTGGCATCCGGTCAATACAACTGCCGCAAGAAGCACTGCGCCGAGTATCCCAGCACATTTTTTACTTGATTCTTTCATAGGAGGTCTTTTATATTTTTTGTTAACGGTGTCGCATCGCTATTTCAACAATTCGGTTCGATAGATAATTTTTCCTTCGTGATCGATTACTTGCACGAGCGCTTTGTCGGGTAGTATCGAGAATAACATAAATCCATATTCGGAGGCAGAATATTTACTGATGGGTAACATCTTCACGGGTGTTCTTTCCGAGGCCGCTCCTGAAACAAAATGATCAACATCACCTACCTGCATATGTTGAAGGCTATGTTCATGACCAGCGAGGTAGGCATCGACAGAATACTTCACTAACAACGGTTGGAGTACACGTCGAATAGACTTGGTGTCTTTACTATCCGTTCTCCCACCGCCTGTATACATGGGATGATGCCCAACAACAAATTTCCATTTGATGTTCGGCGACGGATCTGCTAGTGTTTTTTCGATCCATTGTTTTTGCGCCGTACTATCTTGATCGTGAACATGGTGACCGTTGCCGCTATAATAACTTTTGATAAGCGGTGTTGTATCGATAAAAGCAATCAGAATTTGTTGCGTCGTATCACCTTGGATTGCAAACTTCTTGCTGTAATAGCGTGCAGGCATTTGCCATCGTCTGCTGATCTTAGAGTAGTTCACTTGTGCCTCTGGATTTGCACCATAATCGTGATTACCCAGCACCGGATGCCAGTCCCATTGCAATGAGAACGCCGTATAAATATCTTCATAAGAATATTTCCAATGCGGATCGAATTCACTAATCACGCCCAGTGGATAAAAATTATCACCCGTCGCAACAATGAAGTCAACACTCGCTTCAGCAGCAACCTTTCCCATCTGGGCTGCTACTGGCTTCTGATGATCTTCACCATTTCGCCCCCAATCGCCCATGACGATAAAATTTACCGCTTGCGGATTAGCTTGAAGTGAATTCGTTTTTTTTGTTTGCGCAAAGAGTGTACATGCGCAGAAGACAATAGCACCTGTAAGAAAAGTCGTTGTTCTCATATCTTGTTAAATAAAAAAGCTATAGCAAACAAAAACTGTCCGCTATAGCCTTAACCCAAACAAACCTAATAACCTTGATTTTGTACGAGATATCCCGGATTATTAGACGCGCCATCGATAGCCGCCTGAGGAATCGGAAACACCCGTTTATTTTTATCTGTATTGCTTTTTTCTGTCCACGAGTCTTCGAACTTTCCGAAACGAATCATATCCGTTCGGCGATGCATCTCCCAATACAATTCGAATCCTCTTTCGCGATAGAGTAGATCGAGTGACATCGACGCTAGTGCAGGCGGAGGTGTAGTCGCTGTTCGTGATGCACGTACAAAATTCACATCGGCGAGTGCGGACGCTGCATCGTTACTTTTTCTCAAGTATGCTTCCGCGCGCATCAAATAAACGTCAGCGAGACGAATGAAAACAATATCAGCATCGCCTTTATTCCGGCCCGAATCAGACTTCTTTCCAAACTCGTATTTCTCTACACGATATCCTGTGCTGTAGTTACTACCTGCTGCCGTAAAGTCAATTTGTTTTGTGAAATTAACAGGCAGGTTTGGATTGTTACGCGTCACATTTGAAAGCGGGCCAACTTTATACGTACCATCACCACACTTTACAAAAGCTCCATTCTCGCGAATGAGTCCGTATTGTTGTCCGCGTAAAATTCCACGGTTGATTTTGTAATCGGCGGCGGCAACACATGTCGCCGATGGATCCGTGTAAATCGCCATGTTTTGTTGGTAGAACCTCGGGTCTTTTGCTGCGGGATCTTCTGGCGCATAAGCCTGCTCCCACGTATCGTAGTAGTCGGGCGTGATACCAGGACCATCCGTTCCATTAGCCCTTGGAAAAGCAACCAACGGAAATTGATCGCCAGAGAGTGAAAAATAAGCAAGACGGTTGTGACCATTTACGTCAGCGCGCTGATCAAGTGCAAACACTAACTCCTTGTTGTCGTGATTATCGTCATTAAAGATTGCGAAATAATTTGCCGACAATTGGTAGCGTCCTGAGTTGATGATCTTGTTGGTGTAGGTTATCACCTTATCCATATCATCACCAGAGAAATTGAATGTCGCCGCATAACGGTCGCGGTACACGCCTGCATTCAGATAAAGCTTCGCGAGCATTCCCCACACCGCACCTTGCGTAATTCTTCCCGGGCCTACATCGTTGCTCACTTCATTCTCGATCGCAAGAAGTTCCTTTTCGATATAATCAATCGCTTCCTGTCCTCTTACAATTTTACCGAGGCCTTCCTCAGATTCTTTGATGAAAATCATCCCGAAAAGGTCAAGAGAAAGCAATGCGTAGTAGGCTCGCATCCCTCTGGCTTCTGCTATGTAAAGATTCACGTTCTGATCCTTGAGTAGTGGCAATCGTGTAATCGCAGTGATTGCGCGTGATGTACCTTGAAGAATACAATTCCATGTCGAATTGATGTTCGGATCCGTCGATTGATACGTATGCTGATGCATGGCAATATAGATACCATTATCACCCCAATCGGTACCACCGCGGTACGGAAGAATCGCTTCATCTGTTGAAATCTCTTGAAGATTGAAATAATTTGTATGCGTAAACAGATCGGACATGCGTGCATAGGTAGCACTGATAAAACCATCTGCAATTTGTTTGTCTGTCAAATTTTCTACGGATGATTCATCCAGAACATCCTCTTCTAAATCTGTGCAGCTAAACATGAGCGCACAGAAAATTGTCATCATCAAATATATCTTACGATTCATATGAATAGTATTCTTAGAATGAAACATTTAAACCTAAAATGATTGTACGCGCTTTCGGATAGCTGAGGTAATCGATACCATAAGAAGTAACACCCGACACCGTACGATCGATATTTACTTCCGGATCATAACCATCGTAGTCAGTGATCACAAACAAGTTCTGGCCTGTCACCGAAAAACGGATAGACTTGATCCAATTGTCGAGTTTGATCGCAGACGGATTCAAATTATATCCAAGCGCAAGGTTGTTGAGACGAAGAAATGATCCATCTTTCAAGAAGCGTGTAGACACGTCGGCTGCGTTGTTTGCAGACTCCTGCGGATATTCGAAAGCAGCATCCGTTGTGTTTACGCCTTTTGATATTTTGGCTTTATAGAAGAAAGCATTTTCCGTATTGTCGTAGATCTTATTTCCAGAAACACCATTGAAGTTAGCCGTCAAATCAAAGCCCTTGTAGCGCACAGTTGCATTGAAAGCATACATAACCTTTGGGAGCGCTGATCCTGCCGCAATTCTATCTCTGTCGGTGATATACCCATCACTATCGCGGTCGTTAAAAATACTTTTACCATTTTCGCCAACGCCGAGGAACTCTTTTAGATAAAAAGTACCAATAGGCTCTCCGTTAACGTAGCCGTTAATTGTCGCTGATGTCAAGCCCGAACCTGTTGCATTGCCCGACGCGATGATGGAAAACGGTGAATTGGATATTTCATTCTTGATGAACGTCGTATTTCCACCAATGCTGAATCCAAAACCACTCGTCGCAACGTAATCATAGTTCAACGCAATCTCTAAACCTTTATTCGAAATCTCCATATCTTCCACATTCATCCAATATTTATCCGATGGTTGCGGATCGAACGAATTTGTTTCGAGCAAAATGTTGTTGGAAACTTTGTTAAATACATCGACAGATCCGGAAAGTGCACCGCGTAAGAAAGCGAAGTCAATACCAATATTTGTTTGTGTGGATACTTCCCATTGAATGTCTTCATTTCTGAGTCGCGAGAAAACCGTTCCTGCTGGCCCAGGTTGTGCATTACTGAGCGGATAGCTTGTACTACCCGTTACCGTAGATATAAATAATTGTCGCGTAATCTTAGAAGGAATTTCTTGATTTCCAGTTTGCCCCCAACCTAGTCTTAGCTTCAGGTTGCTAACAGGAATTGAACTCATAAATTCTTCTTCTGAAATTCTCCATCCCAACGAGAACGATGGGAATGTTCCATACTGATTATTCTCACCAAATTTAGAAGAACCATCGACCCGTACGGTTGCTGTGAGTAGATAACGATTATTGAATTCATAATTGGCCCTTCCAAAGAACGACTGCAATTCATTGCGCGTAGCATAACCAGTAGGCCTGTTGTTGGCGAGTGTCAAATCTTGACCTGAACCTGGAATGTTGATGGGGTCAAGTTCAGAGACTGGAAATTTATTCACGCTGAATGTTCGTGATTGAATAAAGAATTTCTGATACGAATGTCCTACCAAGGCAGAAAACGCATGCCGATTCTTGATTGCAGTATACGTCAGGTAGTTTTCGATAAGGCTATTGCTGTTTACTCCGAATGTAGATTCGAGCCTTCCATCTTGCGGTGGCAATGTATTCGCCTTCATTCGATTGTCGCGCGTGGATGAAGCGTAGTCAATACCAAAGTTGAGTTTATACTCCAGTCCTTTAATCAATTTAATCGAAGGAGAAATGTTACCGATCACACGATTCGTGGTAACAATATCTTTGTTCAACTCAAGTGACAAGAGTGGATTCATACCCGAGGGGTAACGATATGGGTCGCCATTTTCGTCGTATGCCGGGTACGTTGGATTTGCAGACAACGCCGTTCCAATCACACCTTCTATAGACGGGCGTTGTGCTGTGGTCTGCGTGGCGTTGAGATTGAGATCTACCGCGATACGATCATCTGATAAAAACTTCTGGCTTACGTTCAACCTTCCGGTATAACGTTTTAGTTCACTATTTTTTAAGACACCTTCTTGATCTTGCATGCCCAGTGAAGCATAGTATGCAAACTTTTCTGATCCACCGCTGAAGTTGACGTTGTGATTTTTTGTGTAGGCAACGCGTGTGATTTCGTCTTGCCAATCCGTAGACGCAAGTGAATCCTCCAATACACCACCAGCTTCCGGTACACGTTGACGATACTCATCTGCGCTGAAGACATCGATCTTCCGTGCCATTTTTGAAATACCGTAGTCGAATGCATACGAAATGCTAGACACACCAGCTTTTCCCTTCTTTGTCGTAATCAAGATAACACCGTTTGCACCGCGTGATCCATAAATCGCCGTGGCAGACGCATCCTTCAACACATCGATTGAAGCGATGTCTTGTGGATTGATAAAGTTCAAGGGATTAACACCTACGCCGCCTGTGCCTGAATTATCCAACGCGAGGCCATCGACGACGAATAGCGGCGTGCTACCAGTTCTTATACCGCCCGGTCCACGTACAGTGATCGACTGCGTCGTACCAGGCTCACCACTTGCTGATACTACGTTTACACCAGCAATTTTACCTTGTAAAAGTTGCTCGGGTGAATTGATCACACCTTTATTGAAAGATTCGCTCTTCAATGAACTTACGGCGCCCGTAACATCCTTTGCTTCTTGCGTGCCATAGCCTACAACAACAACTTCAGACAGCGTGGTAGGATCTCCCACCAATTGAACATTTACAACGGACTGGCTACCCACAACGATTTGTTGAGGAACGAACCCAACAAATGAAAATACCAGAATTGATTCTTCTGAATTTACTGTTAATGAAAACTTTCCAGAGGCGTCGGTTACAGTACCATTCACAGTCCCTTTTTCAAGGATGCTGACACCCGGTAGTGGTGCTCCAAGATCGTCCGTTACAGTTCCTGAAACCGCTACAGCGGGAATCGATCCAGCGTACGCTGCTTGTATGCAGGTAGCACACATCAGCGCTATGAACATGGCGCACTTGAGGAGCATCGTCATGTTCACCGTTACTTGTGAGATTTTTAGATAAACTTTTTGCATAGGCTCATTCGAGGTTCTTAGGGTTTATAAGAATTCGCTGCAAATAGAAATATCTGGCGGCACGATTGTGCTAGAAACGCGATTACAGTTTTGTTAACGTTTTAAGAACCTCTTCACAAAACATCAATAGCATTGAAGGCTTTCAACGAAAAGAAATAACAACAACGAACGGTTGCATGAAGGACGTTCGCATCGTCACTCCATTAATATTATCCTAACATTATCGAAAGATGATCTTACATGAATACAACATTATGACGACTTCAGAATATGTGAACGATATTTTAAGGAATAGTTACCAGCCACGAGACACGACATGTGTAAAAAACAAAAAGGCCTATCTTTCGGTAGGCCTCCTTGACGTGAATTGATCTTAATTTTATTTGACTACCTCTAGTACCAAGCCGGAATACGGCTTCATTTTAATGGTCGAACCTTTGACTTTTTTGTTTGTCATCAGATCAACATATTGCGCGTGGGGAACTTGAAAATCTTTTTCACTTTCCTCAAGGTTAAACAACACAACGATGTCTTTGTGTTTTCCATCGCGACGGACATAAGACAACATTTTTCCTTGTGTTGTTAAAAATTCAAATTTCCCGTCCACCAAAACTGGCTTGGAGTTTCTGATGGCAATCAATTTCTTGTAATGTTCAAACATCTCCGCATTGAATCCCACCGGATCATAAGCCGCCGATGTTGGCTGAAAATTATTTCTGTTCTCCGGTTCGAAGGTATACTCCTTCCACCATAGCGGTTTACGATCGTCGGGGTCATCACTTCCCCACATCCCTAGTTCTTCGCCGTTGTAAACATGTGGCGCACCATAGTTTGTAAACGCATGAATAAGGTAAAGCTTCAATCTATCATAAGACTCGCGATCAGGCTTTCCTGTCTTAAAGGAAGGATCGTCACCTGGCTTAGTTGCTTTTTTGTATTTGGAGCGGTTGAAAAAATCTGTGAGCAATCGCGGCGCATCAGCAGAGCTTGACACGTTCATCATGGCATCGCGCGTAGCCGGCGAGACTCTATTCCACTGAAACACTAGGCTGTCCTTAAACTGTTTTGCATCGATTTCAAAATCAGTTTTAGCAAAGAAGTAGCGTGCCGGCCGATACACGTGATAAAACATCACCGCATCAAAAACGTCGCCACCGGTGTATGGCGCCGGATTCATAAACTCTTCAGGCCATTTCTGCCACCAAATTTCTCCTACTAGATATGCGTCGGGTTTAATGCTGCGAACTTCTTTTCGGAATTCACGCCAGAATTTTAACCCTACGTGGTCCGCAACATCGAGTCTGTAACCGTCAACGCCTTGTTTGGTGTTTCCATTTGGCGCGAGCCATCGACGGGAAACGTCGTACATGTGCTTCTTTGCCGCTGGCAGAATATCACCTTCATACGGGTGGCCTACACGCCGAAGCGTGGTAACATCAACCTTCTTTATTTCGGGCAGGCTTTGAATACCGATCCAACCATCATAAGCAAATTCATTTGATGGCGTCGTTGGATCATCAAACAATTTGATCATGTACCAATCCTTGTATGCAGATTTTTCTTGGTTCTTTAAAATATCTTGAAATGCCCAGAACATGATCCCGGTATGGTTCCAGGAATAATCGAGCACAACCTTCATATTACGTTTATGGGCTTCATCAATCACTTTAAGAAAAAGTTTATCAGCAGAAGTCCACTGCCATGTTGTGGGATCATTGGGATTTTCCGATGCAATGATTTTACGATCGCCTACAGGATCAGGACCAAAGTTCGCGTCGATGTGATGATAAGATCGGGCGTCGTACTTGTGCAGCGACGGCGCATCATTCAGCGGGCGAAAATAAAGTGCCGTAATTCCCAGTTGTTTTAGGTAATCCAACTTTTGAAGAACGCCTTCAAGGTCGCCACCATATCTTCTAAAGGTTACAACTTCATTAAAATGTTTGTTCATTTTTTTCGCCCACGGCTCCATAGCATACCAGTCGGTTGTCCACGGTGTTACTGACCAACCTTCAGGAACTTCCGATTGGTTAGGGACATTGATATCGGACGGTGTCGGATCATTAGACTTATCGCCATTGTAAAATCTTTCAACGAAGAGTTCATACCACACTACTGACTTTGCCCACTGAGGTGGCTCACTTACAGATTGACCTTGAATGGCGAGGGGCACCATCAACAAGAAAAGGTAAATTGGTTTACGCATCATTTTGGGTTTATGCGCAAATATTAAAAAAAACACCCAATTGCACGCTGTTTTCTTCAAGACGTAAGGCAAGAGATTGATGTCCAGCAGCAGTTTACTTTCGCATGCAAAGCGTTGGTTTGAAAACCACAAAAAATTAAGCAACTTACTGACATGAAAACACGACCATTATTTCTAGCATTTACATTCGGTGCACTCGTTCTAACACTCACTAATTGTGGTGGACAAAAGCAAGACGAGCATGAGCACGCTGCAACAGCGGAGAAAGAAGACGAGAAAACGACACCTGTAAGTGAACCACAGTTTAAAGTGGATGCGACATTTCAATCGCAACTATCTGATTTTTTTACAGCCTATATAAAACTAAAAGATGCCTTTGTTGCATCTGATGTTGAAAAGGTAAAAGCAGAAGCTTCTGCGGCCGACGCGGCATTAGCCAAAGTCGACATGAAATTACTTTCGGGTGCAGCACACAACGACTGGATGACCTATCTATCGCCGTTGCAAGATGCCTTGAAGGAAATTCAAGCGACCACAGATCTTGAAGCACAGCGAAAATCATTTCGTACATTATCAGACAATTTCTACAAGGCGGTGAAGGCGTTTGGTTTGGGTGGAAAAGAAGCCTATTATGAATATTGCCCGATGGCTTTCAACAACGAGGGCGCGTACTGGTTAAGTGATCAGTCTAAAATAAGAAACCCCTATTTTGGTGATCAGATGCTCACATGCGGCGTCGTGAAGGAAACATTAAAATAAACAAGGGGGCACTTAAAAACCCCTTTTTTTTTTATTCGTCGTCGGATCATCTTCTATACCTACCAGGTTTCTACACACCCCTCGCTACATCTATTGTTTTCGCCGCTTCGTCGATACTAGGGTACTTGCAGCGTTTCTCTCTGTAGCGTAAATGTTCCTCTCTCCGCTACGTTTGGCAAAAGCATTCGTCAAATAATTTTTTTTTTACGCAGTGGAGTACATATCAAAAAAAACACGCAAGCTAAGCATCATTGGCGTGCATATTCTTGGATGGTCCTTTGTATTGGCCATGCCATTGCTGTCGGTAAATAATGCTACGATCTCACTCGGTCAATATTTACGGACGCTAACATTTCCATTGTTCTTCGGACTCGTCTTCTACGCAAATTATTTCTTTCTTATTAAGGTCTTTCTTTTCACAAAGAGACTATTCATTTTTTTCACAGCAAACATCGTATTGTACTCACTTTGCATTATTAGCATGGAGTTCAGGCGTCAGCAGATGATGCGAAATCAATTTCACGAAACCGCATTTCAGCACGTTCGAGAAAATGGTGTTTCGAGATCGCATCACCCATCGCAAACAGAAATGATCCTACGCGCTTTTTTTGGATTCGCGCTTACAACAGGCGCAAGCGTCGCCATACGCACGACGACGAAATGGTTTCGTTCGCAGGACATCCTGAGAGATCTTGAGCGCGAACATCTCAAGTCAGAACTCGCCAATCTAAAAAATCAATTAAATCCACATTTTCTTTTCAATACACTCAACAATATCTATGGTTTGATCATCGTAAACCAAGACAAAGCACAGGAGGCCGTTCATCAACTCAGCAAGTTGATGCGATACCTGCTATATGAAAGTAACGAGAAGTTTGTGTCACTTACGCGAGAGGTTGAATTCATGCACCATTACATCGACCTGATGAAGTTGCGCGTGAATACGAACGTTCATGTATCGTATAAATTTCCAAGCGATTGTCGCGGTTACATGATCGCGCCCCTACTGTTTATATCGCTCATCGAAAACAGCTTTAAGCATGGCATAAGTCCAAACAAACCATCGGAGATCAATATGACCATGAGTATCTCCGAAGGAAGACTTGTATTTATCATCATGAACACATCATTTCCTAAAAGAGACAACGACCGGAGTGGATCCGGTATTGGCCTCGAAAACTTAGAAAAAAGATTGCGACTGCTTTACCCAGGATCGCATTCAATGAATATCAACACAGCGCATTTTTACTATCAGACAATCTTAACGGTAAACCTATGATCAATTGCTTACTTGTCGACGACGAACCACTCGCGCTCGACATTCTTGAAGGATATGTGAAGAAAACCCCCTACCTCAATTTGGTAGCACGTTGCAATAGTGTATCAGAAGCACTACTGGCCATGGAGAAAAACAACGTACAACTCTTGTTTCTCGACATTCAAATGCCGGATGTTACTGGAATAGAATTCTCTCAAACGCTCGACGAGAAAATTAAAGTTATCTTCACCACTGCATTTGAGGAATATGCTCACGAAGGCTTCAAGGTAAATGCTCAGGGATATTTACTAAAACCTTTCAGCTATACCGAATTTCTAGAAGTGACAAACAGAACTAAAGTTTGGTTTGAAATGATGCAGCAGCTAAAGCCCGCCACATCAGAATCTCAGACCGACGGATTCTTTGTTAAATCAGAATACAAAATTCTTAAAATCGGCTACGACGAAATCAACTACATTGAAGGCTTAAAAGACTATGTGAAATTCTATCTTGAAGGACGAGAGCGGCCCATCATGTCATTGATGAGTTTGAAGATACTCGAAGAAAAACTTCCCATCGCGAAATTTATGCGAATACATCGCTCGTTCATCATCAACCTGGAAAAGATCCATACCATTCAACGCAATGAAATTATTTTTGGGCGCGTCACCATTCCTGTTGCAGACAAATACAAGGAACCTTTTCACGATTTCGTAAAGCGCAAATCTTTTGAATAAAGAGAGACGTGTTCCAAAGGTTAAGTAGAAGGTTAGTAGTGGTTTTAATTAACCCTTTACATTCAATGTCGTTGACTTAAGCACCTCCTTCAGGTATGGATTCGTTTTCACTCCTGGCCCCTGAAGGGAACTCGATTCGCGGGCTGACCCTTCAGGAATGAAAGGGTTGGGGTGGCATTTTTTATGTCTCCGTAACTTAAGTCGACGACATTGCCTTTACATTACATTACAAAAACTAGTCCCCGAGACTAGTTTTTTTGCATGCATTCTAATTTTAGAAATAGAGAGAGAGATACCGACACACCTAAAAACGATTGCGTATTTAATGTCGCATATCTCATCTCCTATTTCTTCCTGACACAAGACTACTGCACAGCGCTAATTGGTTTCGTCGTATTCTTCTCCGGGCTTAAATTCCCATATATCATCGAACCTGCTTGATCCATTCTGCCCAGTACCTAGAAAAATACGGTTGTTCAACGTAAATCCAACGGCCATAATTCGCGCGGCCCCTTCGAAAGCAGTTTTCTCTCCCCACTCGTTGGTCACGGCATCGTAAACATAGACAGATCCTGACGCCACGCCCGACGACGAATATCCGCACATCACGTATGCTTGATCATCTACCGTGACGGCAACAGCGTCATGACGTGCTACTGCAAGCTCAAACTCATCATAGTCGGAGGCATCATCATCAGGCGCTTTATTTGTCCACGTTCTACTCTCCGCATTAAACATCCAAAAGCCAGCATTATATAATCCATTATTTCTCCCACCCGCGACATACGCGTTTGCGCCAATTACAAATGCAAAGCCTGATTCAATTTTCTCACCTGGGAAACTTGCAATTTCCGTCCATGAATCTTCACTAACATTATATTCCCAAAAGTCGCTGTTGTATTTATCTCCATCATAACCTGTACCGACATATGCTTTATTGCCGATCGTGAATGTTACCGCATTATAGCGTGCCGTTCCTTCAAAATCATTCACCTGAATCCATTCGTCATCGGCCGGGTCGTACTTCCAAAAATCGCCGAGCTCTTCTTTATCTTCATCACGGTTATAGCCGAGTCCGATGTACCCGTTTCCATCGACACTAAACGCCACTGCACGTTCGCGAAGCGTTCCAGGAAAAGCTTTCTTTGTCTCCCAATAGCCCAAAGCCAAGTCATAGACATAAAAGTCAGACAAATATTCGTCGCCATCGTACCCCAAGCCAACGTAGGCCTTCGAACCGATAGTGAATGAAATGGCGCCAGACCGTGGTCTTCCCTTAAACGGCGTTGTCTTCGTCCAATTGCCGATGGTGTCACTATCATCGTCTGTGCTATCACTACAAGCAAAAACAACTATTAACATGAGGGACGCAAGGAGGGTTGCTTTTATTTTACCGATTGATTGTTGCATAATAAATTTTTAAACGTGTATTATATTCTGAATTGGGATTTGAAAAATAAATTCGGTTTACGCCAACGTTATAGTCGTCTCCCGATGGAATAAACAGTAACGCATTCTCGTTAAACTCCGCGAGTGCTATCTGTGTCTTCACATACTGCGTAACATCGACTTGGTAGTACGTATTGCGTCCGAGGTCCGTATCACGGCGAAGTGTACTGGTATAATAAACATCGCTTGTAATTTCATTTCGCTTGTTGATTGGATACGCAAACAGCGTTCCCGGAATGTTTGTTTGTTCATCAAAAGATTTCCGCACCGGAAACACCTCCAAGATGGCAGTGGTCACAAAAAAGTTTTCATTTTGTGCAAGTGTCCTTAAATACGGCATGTCTACACGCAACGCTAGGCCACTACCACTTTGAATATAGGATTGGTCCGCGGTGAGACTGGCGTCAAGTCTTCCACGTTCATCAGGTAGATTGGTCAATAATGTATTGGTTCTATCGCTTTGAATGCTGGTAAAAGAGTAAGTGGAATTTGCCTTGAAAGCAATGTATGAAAGCTGCGATGGCGTCACGCTTTTATCATAGTAGTAGAGCCTTAGTTCTGGTGACGCCGTAAATCCAAGGATTGGTCCGGATTGAGTTGTGTCTGGCATGACACAAATGCCATGAAGGTACTTAATAAAATCTGCGTTCGTCTGCAAATCCTCATCGCCGATCATTGCTTTTTGAAACAATGTATTTCCAAACCAAGAGGCAATGGGAATCTCTAATGAATCGCTGCGATGCGGCTTGGGTATTAATGTTAGTGAACCCAGTCGTGTTTCGTCAACATCAAAACGATCTGAATTTTTTATTATACCGTTGTCATCAAGCGTGATCGGTTCAGCAACCTGGAATGCATTCAGTGTAATAGTCTGCGTAGTATCGTAATACGAATAGCCATCATAATAAAACACAAGCGCCGCATGACTGAACGCGTAAGGTTCATCTTTAAAGTTAATGTCACTTGTAATGCCGGCTTGAAAGAAAACGGTCGCTGAGATCCGCCCAAGTTTTTCATCAACGTGAGATCCAAGTAACATCCGCGACGCACTGTTCGTTGCTAGTGCTTCAAATTGAATGGTCGACAATTTCACAGTCGCCGAATCAATCATCGCGACGTCTAGTGCGCCTTCGTTAAAAAAGTCAGCGCCGATTTCTGATGCGTCATTCATACAAGAACTTAGCAACGCGAACACGAGTACTACACAAATCTTTCTCATATTTTTCAGTTGCGTCAAAACAACAACGCTCGTCTTCGAACGACAAATCAGAATAGACTAACGCGGCAAACACATCTACCAACTCATTACTTTTTATCGCAAGCACTTATAATTTGAACAAAAATTACTTTTCGACACAATTGCTTATTGCGTAGACAAAATCGAATCATTGGTCTTCTTTATTCGAAACTCAAAACTTATTCGCAATAGCTTTCATCTTGATTTCTAATTCATCATTCTATCCATGCGAAATATTATTACCGCTTCGTTAATACTTACGTCACTCTATGTAAGCGCACAAAATTCATCCAGTTCGCCATACTCAACGTATGGTATCGGTATCATCAATGAAAGAACAACGTCATTGAATAGAAGCTTGGGTGGAACAGGAATCGGCATTCAAGACAACGCCAATCTAAATACAATGAACCCCGCGTCGTATTTATCGATTTCGCAGCCGGTAACACATGTGTTTGAGATTGGTATGTATGCGGAGAATAATCGTTACACGACTAACGCCATGAACGTGTCAAAAATTAACGGTGGATTGAGTAACATAAACTATTGGTTTCGATTTAAACCTGGATGGGCCTCCGTGCTTGGCCTTTCTCCATACAGCAGCGTCTCATATGACATCTTAACAACAAAGACGGTTGCCGACAATAGCAAAGCCAACTATCGTTACACGGGATCAGGAAATATAAGTCAATTATACTGGGGCAACGCATTCAAAATATTCAACAACTTCTCGGCAGGTGTTCACCTCTCCTATCTTTTCGGATCGATCAACAGAAGTGAATCTATTACAGGATCTGGTACTGAAGGACTACAACTTGATGATAAAATATTCACCAATAAACTGAGCATTGACTATGGCATACAATATCGCATGCCCTTTAAAAATCATCGATCGCTAATATGGGGAGCAACATTCCAGAATGGTTTGAAGTTAAACGGCAACAGTGACCTAACACTGTATAACACGGATGGCGACACCCTCACATCGCAAGCGGGAACAAACACAGACTACAAGATGCCGCGAACCGTTGGCTCAGGAATATCCTTCCGCACAAAAAGATCGCTCATCGCTGCGGATGCTGTATTCCGGCAATGGTCTAAAGCAAGTTATTCTACTAGCGACAAAACCTTCCAGGATACATGGCGCATGAGCCTCGGTTATTCTTATCTGGGAAACGAAAACGCCGAATCATACTTGGGGCTGATTAGTTTAAAAGCTGGTGTCTACATGCAAAATCATTACATGAAAATCCGTGGCAATTCGATCACGAATTATGGATTCTCATTCGGCGCTGGCATTCCTGTTCTCGATGGGAAGTCGACAATCAATCTTACATACAACTACGATAACTTCGGCACAACATCCAACAATCTTATTCAACAGCGTACACAAAAGTTTATGCTCGACATTGTGATTCGTGATTTGTGGGGATATAAACGAAGATTTGATTAGCATCACGCTTACGAACAACTGTTTATAACATTATTTATTCCGGCGGATACATGATTTAATTCGTGTGATGTATTTTGCCGCTATGATCACATTCCATGATGTCACGATTTCAAGTCGGGGACAAATACGTTTAAAGGATTTTAATTTAATTATAGAAGATAACCATCATTACATTATTCGTGGAAGCAATGGTTCAGGAAAGACCACGCTCCTGGAGTCAATAGCAGGTATTGTTCATGCGACATCCGGAACCGTCGAATATTCATTTATCGGTTCCGACCTAACTTGGGATGAACGGTTCTATCTGCGGAAGCAACACATTCATTACATTCCGACACATGCGTTGCAATCGACTTTATCGACGCATCCGGAATTCTTCTATCAGCAACGCTACTATACAATCGGTGATGTACAACTTCCCACCGTACAAGATTTCCTGGGTGCGGAATCAAAATTCGATGCGAGCACTTTCCCAGCAAGCTTCAATATCGGACAATTGTTGCCACTCGAGCTTACGCGCCTTTCAAATGGGCAATTAAAAAAAGTATTGATCATCCGCGCCTTGATGAAGAACATTCCCAAAGTTCTGCTTTTAGATTATCCACTCGACGGGCTCGATTCGCAAAGTCGTCAAGATTTATGCGATTTCATAGATCACATGGCCAAGAGCTTTTCTATTCAGGTTATCATGACCGATCACGGCGATCAACTTCCGAAGATAATTGATCGCCAAATTGTATTGGACAAGTTTTGCGTGATAGACAATTCAGCATACGAAGTTGAACCTGAACGTGCTGAACCGACGATTCCTAAAAATCAGCAAACAGCGCTCAACAATGACAAGCCGATCGTGGAGATGCAAGGTGTTCGAATCAAATACGGGAAGCATACCATTATTGACAACCTGAATTGGAAGATCAACGAAGGCGAGCGTTGGGCACTGACGGGAAGAAATGGTTCTGGAAAAACGACGATATTTAGTTTGATCTATGCCGACCACCCGATGGCGTACAGTGAGAAAGTATTTTTATTTGGAAAGCGACGTGGTAGCGGTGAATCGATGTGGGATATTAAGAAGCGAATAACCTATCTCGGCCCGGAGCAATTGCATTATTTTAATGCAGCGACAGTAAGTAAAACCGCTCGACAATTTTTACTTGAGGAAAAACCGTCATCAATTGAGGTGCTTCTGGATCATTTCAATGCACATACATTCATCGATCTACCTGTAAAGGATCTTTCATCTGGTCAACTCCAATTGCTTCTATTAATGAAAAGTTTTATCGCGCCGAAAGATTTATTGTTGCTCGATGAGCCGTTTCAATTTCTCGACAACGAGAGTAAGACGAAATTAAATTCTTTTTTGTCTTCGCAGTTAAAAGCGGGCGTCACGATGGTGATGATCACGCACGACATCAGAGATGTAGAACATTGGACTCAGTTCAGATTGCATCTTCAATAATAAACTGATGTGATAATTCCCCAATGAAAATTGCCGCTTGCAGCAAGAATAGCTGATTGATTGTCGCGAAAAAAATACCGGATTTTTCCTCATTGCTCGAAACGACTTTCGAGCAGATGATCTTGACCGTTCATCGACGCAAGGTTGCCTCAGGGGTGCTAAAGATATTTTCTTTGCATCACTTTCAGAAAAACAAATACCAACACACAAGAAACGAAGCCTATAGAGAAACTTTTTTACTTAAAATTTTTTCCAACAACCATTTTTTTAAAAATCTCTACGCATGAAAAATCTAAGAAAAACAATCTTCGTTCCATTTTTTGTGGCTGGACTTTTAAGCTTGTCTGCCTGCGGTGACGAATCTTTAGATCCAACGCCAGTTGTTACGGAAGCAACTACTACAGTTGAAACAGAAAATATTAATGCCAGGTCTACTACCAGCAGCTATTCAGATCTTACAGCGCTGCCGCCTGATACAGGTGGAACACAGAAAGCTGTAACACTGGGTACAAACGGAACGCCATTCGGATATTACGCTTACACTCCAGGCGGCTATTCTTCGAACACACAGAAATACCCAGTATTGATTTTCTTACACGGTAAATCTGAACGCGGCGATGGAAAAACAACACTTAGCCGTGTGTTGAATCAAGGTATTCCGAAGATGATTGCAAACAAAACTTGGAAGACGTCTTATCCAATGATCGTAATCTCTCCTCAATTCCATTTGTCTGTTGGTAACTCTAACAACTGGGGTGGTGGTGATGCAAACTACTTGAAGAATTTCATCAAGTACATCATTACAAAATACAGAATTAATCCGAGCCGCATCTACTTAACAGGTTTGAGCCACGGTGGTAACGGTGTATGGGATTATATCAGCCTTGTTGATGATGCGTCAAGCTACATCGCAGCCGCAGCACCTGTTGCTTCATACGGCGCACGCAAAGGTTACAAGATGCACGATGAAACACCAATTTGGGCATTCGTAGGTGAAAGCGATGTAACAAACTTCAATACATCAAAAGCATTTGTTACAAATTACAATGCACAGAGCCCAGCACCACTTTACAAAGCAAAGCTTTCAGGATTCATCGGTGTTGGTCATGACTGCTGGACGAGAACGTACTCAGGATCGGGTATTGGAACGGCAAACCCATTGTATGATGCCTTCAATCAGAAGCTCACCGATTGGATGTTCAAATACAAGAGAACAAACTAAGAAAGGGTAATCAAAGCTTATAGGTTAGAAGCCGCTTCATGTTGAGGCGGCTTTTTTTGTGCTTCGAGTCGGACGCAGTATATTTTCTCGGGCCATGGAAAAGTTTGTTTACCAAAACCACCGGTAATGGGATGCGACGAGTACATGGTGAGATATTCGCCGGGCTTGCTCTCGACAACAAAACCGCAGTGACCATACGGCCCCAAAACCGACAAATTCCAAAACTGCACAAGATCACCAGCCATGGCGTTGTGCGGTTCTACAACGGTACCAATACCCGCATTGACGAGTGCCGTTTGAACACCCTTGATCACTTGTGCATCTTCCTTTACCAACGTTTCCAAATCTTGCGTTGTAATGATGCGGATGTCTTTCTTAATTTTTGCAGTAACCGGAATGAGGCGATCCAACACACCAATGACAAATTCAGTACAAACTACTTTGCTATAACTAAAGGCAATGGTCGCACCGCTCTCCTCAATCACCTTGAGGATTGCGACATTCATTTTGGGTAAAGTTTGCTGGTGGTTAACAGGAATTACAGCAGGTTCTACTACGGCTGCCGTCGGAATATGCTTTTGAAAGACGATGTCGGTTGCGAAAACTACCGTAAAGATCGCAATGCAAAGGAGAATTGATCTTTTCATTTTATTGGGGTATACCAACAAAACGAGCGATCGATCAGTTTAGTATTGGCTGCTTTCGAAAAGCAGGATCAGAATATTAGCGCAATGATACCTTCTTTACGCCCTCTTTGGTAATCTTCACTGGTTTGATGAATCCATCCTTATCGAATTCCAGTACATCCATACACGTTACACGGTGATCGGGATGTGTTTCTCCTAGAGGACGGCGGTGGTAAACGATGTACCACAAATCTTTTTTCGGAAGATGTAACACGGAGTGGTGTCCAGCACCCGTAGCCACATTAGGATCTTGCTGCAAAATTTTTCCAATTCGTTTAAATGGCCCGAGCGGCGAATCTGCAATCGCATAAGCAACACAATAGTCCGGGCCACCCCAGCCACCTTCTGACCACATGAAATAATACTTGCCATTTTTCTTGAACATGAATGGCCCTTCAACATAGCCTGATGGTGTAACTTCTTTGAAAGTGCTACCATCTTCAAATGGTTCGAACCCGGTGAATGTGTTGTTTAACTTGGCGATATTACAATGTCTCCACCCACCGTAATAAATGTAATACGTTCCATCGTCGTCACGGAAAACGAATTGATCGATAGGTTGTGCGCCGTTCTGAAACTTATCAATCAACGGTTTGCCCAGATAATCTTTGAATGGTCCAGCAGGTTTGTCGGAAACGGCTACTCCAATACCACCATGTTCTTGATCATTTTGAATATCGTTGGCCGCGAAAAACAAGTAGTACTTTTTTTCTTTCTCAATAATCGCTGGGGCCCACATGGCACGCTTCGCCCACTTTATCGCAGCTGTATCAATGATGCGTTCATGCTTTTTCCATTGTACTAAGTCGCTTGATGAAAATGCATCCATAAAAACCTGTTTCTCATATCGCGCAGAGAAGGTTGGATATATCCACACCTCGTTTTTGAATAAGGTTACTTCAGGATCCGCATACCAACCCTCAAAAAGTGGATTGCCAGAGGATGACTTGGTCTGTGCAACGGCAAGACTACTGGTCAGGATGAGTGCTGCGAAAACGATTCTGGATAACGACATAATGTTTATTTAATAGAACTGGAAATTAACCTATTAAGTGTAACGGAGAAAGTCGAAACAATACTTTTCGAACAAACTCCGATATCGATGGTGAAGATCTTACACTAAAGGGCTTAACTATTCACGGCTTTCTCAAGTGCATGTAAGTCTATCTTCTTCATCTGCAGCATGGCGCGCATGGCCTTATTGGCCTTGTTCACGTCAGTGTCAGCGATCATCTCATTTAATTTCACGGGTACGACTTGCCATGACACACCGAATTTATCCTTCAGCCATCCACATTGCTGCGCTTTTGGATCTCCCCCTTCGCCTAATCGCTCCCAGTAATAATCAACTTCCTGTTGCGTGTTGCAATTAATCATAAACGAAATCGATTCATTGAATTTGACAAAGGGGCCACCATTCAATGCGAGAAACGCTTGGCCTTCGATTTCGAATTCGACGGTCATCACAGAACCTGCAGGACGTTTGTGAACCTCGAATCCTTCCTCAGTATAACGCGTCACTCTTCCCAACTTAGCATTCTTAAAAATCGATACGTAAAACTTTGCTGCATCTTCGCCTTCATGATCGAACCACAGGTTCGGTGTTATTTTTTGTACTGTTGCCATGATCGTGATTGTTTGGTTGTTCCATTAAAGATAGCGGATAAAAAAATAAATGCCGTGATACGATACCGGTTACACGAACATCATGCCCAATGCGCTGAATGACCGGACATAAGTGACCTTTTTTTTAAATCTACGTAATGCAGTATTGCTGGCGGCTGCATATTTTTGCGATATATACAAGCGTACATATCGATAACAAATGATAAAAATACAGGCGACTATCTTCATACTACTCTTTTTCAGGTCAGTCGTATTAGCACAATCATCTGAATCGGTCCTCTCGATAGAAGGTGAAGTATTGCAAGCACAAAAAGTAACCCTAACACAATTAAATCTTTTTCCACAGCACGAAGTTGTGGTGAAGGATCGCGATGGTCGTATGCGGAAATTTAAAGGTGTATTACTGGCCACGCTTCTCGACAGTGTAGACGTAACATTGGGCAATCAACTTCGCGGAGAGAATCTCACGAAGTATGTAGCCATTAAGGCCGCAGACGGTTACGAAGTGGTGTATTCGCTTGCGGAAATCGATCCTTCATTTTCTGCACATGAAGTGCTCGTAGCAACGCAGGTTGATGATCATTCGCTTCCCAAAGGAGAAGGACCATTTCGGATTATTGCACCACAAGACAAGAAACCGGCGCGATGGATTCGAGAAGTTACAACGATTCGCGTTTTATTCGCGCAGCCCTAAACAAGGTCTAAGAAGGATGCTTCTTTTTCCAACGTAGCGTTTAGTTTGCTGAGAATTTTCTGATACGCTTTCACAACGGCTTTCCCTTCGGCAGTAAGTTCTGTACCGCCGCCCTGTGTTCCCCCTTTTTGCGGAACGACATAAGGAGCTTTTGCTTTGGCATTCATTTCGTCGACCATAGCCCAAGCTTTTTTGTACGACATCCCCATCGATTTTGCTGCTTTCGCGATCGATCCTGTTTCATCGATGAGTTGCAGGAGTTCGGCTCGTCCTGGTCCAAATAACTTTTCGTCATTCACATCTACCCATAGTCTGAGACGGAATTGTTTATGCTTTTGTTTGGCCATAGGTGATCGATGTTCTAAACGTTGAAATAAATAAAAAAAGGCGACATCGCTGCCACCTTTCATTTGAAATGGTGTTGACCCTACGCTTTCATTTTCACTTTGTGTCCACTCACACCGTAGTAGAAAATATACAAGTAGCAAAGCGCCGGGAACAAGAATGCTGTTTGTGCACCGATCGCGTCAATAATAAGACCCATTACAGGAGGAATTATTGCACCACCAACGATGGCCATTACCAGCAACGACGATCCTTGACTGGTATATTTTCCGAGGTCAGCAATGGCTAGTGTAAAGATTGTTGGGAACATGATCGAGTTGAAAAGTCCGATAGCAAGCACAGACCAAAGTGCAACTTCGCCGGTTGAGAAAACGGTAACAAGTAACAACGCTACGACGGCGATTGAAAACACGGCCAATGATTTTGCAGGAATAGAGCGACCGATAAGGAACGCTATGATATTACCCACGATCATTCCGAGCACGATCAATGAGGTTTGGAGTTCACCGGTGATCCAATATACTGCGGTTACAGCGATCACTGTGATCAACCCCATGAGTGAATATTTTTGTGTACTTGCGAGGCCCGTCAACGAGATAGCGCCGATAAAACGACCAACCATGGCACCTCCCCAATAGTAAGCAATGTATGTACCTGCAAGGAGTTCAGTAAAGCCCATCAACTCTTCGAAGTATTGGAACAAGAATGATCCGATGGCCACCTCGCCACCTACGTACATGAAGATTCCGATAACACCGAGTGTGAGGTGAGAGAACTTCAATACACCAACACCTTTTTCAATTTTATCACCTGTAAACTTCGGGAGTTTCGAAAAGCTGATCATGACGGCGATGGCCAGCAATGTAGCGCCAAGAAAAATGTATGGTGTTTTTACCGCGTCGGCTGTCATAAATTCTTTACCGCCTACTGCTTCGAAGATCAATTTCGTTCCGATCACTGGGGCGATTGTGGTACCGAGTGAGTTAAACGCTTGCGTCATATTCAATCGGCTTGATGCTGTTGAAGGAGGGCCGAGCAACGCAACGTATGGGTTAGCTGCCATTTGCAGAATAGTAATTCCGGCGGCAAGCACGAACAATGCTACGAGGAATAAACCGAACACTTTAATTTCAGCTGCAGGGTAGAACAAAAAGCAACCTACCGCAGCGGTACACAATCCGATAATGATACCATTCTTATAACCAATCTTAGCGAGCGGATCACCAACATTGATTGAATATAAAAAGTAAAGTAACGACACGACAAAGTATGCTCCGAAGAATGCAGATTGCACAAGACTTGATTCTGCCGTTGACAAGTCGAAGATTTTTTTCAAGAATGGGATGAGGAGGTCATTCATACAGGTGATGAATCCCCACATAAAAAACAATGTAGTAAGGATAATAAGCGGCACGAGGAACTTGCTGCTTTTGCCGGCTTCCACGCCCTCCGTAGACGTGAGAACGTTCTGATTAACTATTGATGCCATGTATTTGGGTTAAAATTTGGATTGGTTAATTGGTTTAGCCGGGCAATTTGCGATTTCTAGAAATACTTTACAACTCCATTTCCGCAAGCGCGAAATGAAAACGTAATAATAAAAAGTGTCCAAATGTATTTTAGCTAACTATGGTTAGTAAGAAGAATGTTTTACCATTTCCGTTCGTGTGCACCGTGTATCGAGGCTTTACGATTATCAATCAACATCTTACGTGGATTTCACCACTTGGATGGCGGAGGCGGCTACGAGTTATAAGCCACAAGTTGCAAGCTGCAAGCGACAAGCTGCAAGTTACAAGCTTCAGGTTACAAGCCGCAACGTTGAGGTTACAAGCTACAAACTCTAGGCTAAAAGTTATAAGCTACAGGTTGCAAGCCGCAACGTCTAGGCTGCAAGAAACACTGCGACGAGTCGCTCGAACTCCTCACGCTCGAAAGGCTTAGGAAGTAACGCCTTGAAACCGGAGTTTAGTAACCGCTGGCATCGTGAGTCATCAACATGCGCAGAAATCGCCAAGGCAAGAAACGACTGCGCTGAGATTACCTCAAGATCTTTTAACAATTCCAAGCCATCCATGTCCTCTTGCAAAAAGACATTTAGCAGTGCTACATCGAACGTATTGTTGCGCGCAAATACTTTTGCTTCAATTGCCGATGACAACGTTGTCACGTCGAACGCGGGTGACAATTGTTTTTTGATAATCAGTCTATCGACCTGTTGATCTTCAACTACTAAAATTCTCATGAACTAAAAATGTCAGTGCGAAACTACACACTGGAGAATGCGCGTCGATTAAGGATGTATGAAGTATCGATGTACGTTATGTGAGCTCATGAAACACATCGTGACAGACTTCTGAAAAAATCTCTAAGACGATTGTCGTTGTTGTTTCGCGCGAAGGAAGATTTTGACCAAGATATTGTTCCGGATTATTGATAATAGCATCGATCAAGCGGTTAACATAAACCTTCCAATCTGTAAGATCCATGCGTCGCTTTTTGTGCTCAATCATTTCCAAAAAAGGACGAAGTGCTGCTGCAAATAATATCTTCTGATCGTGGATAGGTCTAGTCATGAACAAAATACTAGCGACTGATTATCGCTATGTGGTGCATCCAAAACTAAAGATTGTTACTTGAATATGATATCACGTAACAAAAACTTAACATTCACTCTTTGTCAACTTCAACGTAAAATTGTTTCCTCATTTGAAACATTTCGCATGCATCGACAGTAAACGCTACTTCGAATTCTTTTTGATCAACGTCTTAAACTGCGCTCTCTTCTTTTTCTTTTTGCGCAACTTCTTCAATTCTTTTAGCTGAAGTTTCGCATTCCGCTTAATCTCATCCTTAAGATGTGACTTTATCTCGCGCACGATTTTCTTTACCGCATTAGAGATGCTCTTACGAATTTTCTTCGGCGGTTCACCAATTTCAAGATCTGCATAAGCCTGACCAAAGGCCGTTTCAATTCTATCGGAAATATCTTTTGTGACCAATTGCTTCTCATCCATATGCATCGATTCTAACACAAAGTTCGAAAATCACGTCACATCGTGTATCAACGGAGATAAAGATAATATTAAGTTTTACGCTACGTCATGCTCTGAAAACATCGCATGACTATTATTGATGAAATTATAATTCAATGAAGAAGACTTCGCGACTGACTGCATTCTGTTTTACATTCTTGATCTCGTTAGCCTTCCCCATCGCAGCATCGCTAACCAATATTGCATCGTCATCAATTGCCTACACCGACATTATAATAGCGATTATCCTCATTGCACTGTCCCTGTTCATCCACGTCAAGCGATCACCACATCGCAGAAAAGGCTCACGGAAGTTTATCATCAACCTTTACAAGGGAATATTTTCAATACCGATGCTTCTGCTAATCGTATTCATCACAAGCCCCGGTATTAAATGGGATATTTTATTGATTGGATTAGCGTGGCGCTTTTGGCTACTGTCACTCATTCTAGAGGACCTCGTGCAAATACATCTGGCTAGTAGAGACAACGTGGTAAGTAGCCGAATTTCGTCAGGCCAATAACAACACGGTTACAATGTCGTTTTCTTTTTGAGCGTCAAGTACCGGTTAAATTTCCCGTCAAGAAATGACACCTGCATTTTATCTTTTGAGAGGCTGCGTACGCTAATAACTTTTGGAAGCGACACACCTGAAACGGTTGAATTTATTATCAAAGCCATCTTTTCTTGTTGCTCGTATATAAACGGATCCGAAGCAATGGCAACCTCTTCCTTAAACTGATGTAATGTGCCCGTCGCAATTACGCCAGTAGCACCGATGATTTCCATCTTACCGTCGGAGAAGTGAAATGTAAGGTTTTTAAATCGCTCGTCCTTTACCGTTTGCGTCTTCCAATAACCGATCAAATGAGTGTTCATTGATCGTTCAATTCCTGTAAAAGAAGACAGTGAAATCAGCAGAATTAAGGCGATGATAAAAACTCGATTCATAAGAATTACATTTTCATTAAAAGTCATGAATCCGCAGGCAGGTGGCAATGATTTTCTATTACGGTTTTGTTAAGTTCGCGTGACGTATAGATAACATCAAAAAATGATTTACAAACTTAGAACGCTTATTATCATCGCTTTTGCATTAACGCCGATGGTGGTAAATGCGCAAGCACCAGAAAAAAATATTCACCACCGCGAACAGCTTTGGGTCGGCTACTTCAACCAAACCCGTCTCAGCAATAAATGGGGTCTTTGGCTTGATGTCCAACATCGCCTCACCGACAACTTTGCAGATCGATCATTCCAATTTCTGTTTCGTCCTGCTATCACATACTTCATCAAAGACAACCTTCGTGTAAATGTAGGCTACGGCTATATCCATCATTTTCCAGCAAAGGGCATGGAGACCCATCGCAACGAACACAGGCCGTGGCAGCAAATCTGGTGGACACAAAAATACTCTGGATTAACAACGCTGCAGTGGCTTCGCTTCGAGCAACGTTTCAATGAGAAAGTAGTCGCTGACGAAAAACAAGATGGCTATAACTACAATTTTCGTATACGCTACAATTTCTCATTTTTCATTCCATTGAAAGGAAAAGAAATTGTTGCAAAAACACCCTTCATCTCACTCGGCAATGAACTGTTCTTGAACTTCGGTGATCGCACAGTTTACAACACGTTTGATCAAAATCGATTATTCGCGGGGATGGGATATCAATTCACAAAAAATCTAAATGTGCAACTCGGGTACCTAAACGTTTATCAGCAAGAAGCCTCGGGTAACAATTATGTGTCGTCGCATGCGGCACGTGTCGCCGTATTCCATAACTTAGATTTCAGGTCTACCACTACACAATAACGAATTGTGTGACAAATAAAAAGAGCAGCGTTTGAAATGAAACGCTGCTCTTCTTTTTAAAAGCCAAACTTACTCAGGCTTATCGCGCAACTGCGCTTTGGTAATGAATACTTTTTTACCTTGGTTGTTAATGTAGTAATACTTAGCATTATCGTCAAGGTAAACTGTTTCGCCACCAGGGCCTACTTTGTGCTTAAGTTTTTGATCGGCGATAGCAGCTGCAGCATCGTTAACACCTTCTGAAACTTTATCACCAGCAGATTGCGTCGCTTCCTTTGCATCTTCTTTTGCTTCACGAGCGTCCTCTTTCATCTCTTCTTTCTCATCTCGGTAAGTATCGGCGCCCGCAGGTTGATTTGTTTTTAACCCATAAAGTTGAACATCAGCTTTCTCACCCTTAGAATTCGCAACGGTGTGATACGTGAATGTCACACGCGCGATATCTCTGTCGGGATGTTTCAAGTTGATCACACGAGTTTCGGTGCCTTCATTGATTTGGCTTCTTACATTGATTTCCTCGATCGCACCAGATTCATAAACAACCTTTAATTGATCGATATGCAATGGTGCTTCAGACACCTTAATTTTGATAGAAGTGAATTCATCGGCACCAATTACTTCAATGGATTCAGTCTGTGATTTAAAACTTGCCGAAACTTGTCCAATGTGCTGCCACCCTTTTTCGTTACTTGTCACAACAGCTGGCTTCTGTGCATTTGCAAAACCTATTGCACCCAGCATTATTGAAAACATTACACCAATCTTTTTCATGATTTTTAAACTTTATTTTTTTATTTAACTGACCACGTTCATTCGTGTGGTCGTGTTACAACAAGAAAATATCGGTGCCAACCACAGCAATCTGGCGACTTTAAACGTGCAACCCTGACAATAAAATAATTCAATCGCGTATCTTCGATGTGTAAAGTTTACATCTCCTTATGAAGAAGAAAGAATGTCCATCATGCGCTATGCAAATCGACGAAAACGCGTCCACCTGCCCTATCTGCGGATATCTGTTTCCAAAAACGAGCGTGGTCTGGAAGATTCTCGCTATCATTCTTATAATCCTCATGCTATACCACGTGATTACGCTCTAACGAGTCGACAAACAAACAGCCACGATTCTGTTTGAAAATGAACCGATTCGACAACAATCCACAACGTGGTATAAGTTTTTTAACGCTTGATAAAAAATCCACTTATAAAATTTAGCGTTATGGAAAATGGATCAGGCCTTAAACAGAACAAACTCCCGTTGACGGAATTTTTTATAGAAGAGCTACAAGATATCTATGGTGCTGAAAAGCAGCTTACCGTTGCACTTCCCAAAATGAAGAAAGCAGCAACGTCACCAGATCTTGCAATGGCGTTTGAAGATCACCTTCATATAACCATCGATCAAATTGCACGGCTTGAAAAAATATTCACGTTGTTGGGTGAAGAACCAAAAGCAAAAAAATGTGAAGCAATGGATGGTATCTTGAAAGAAGGCGAATCTGTCATTCAAGATACGGAGGCAGGAAGTAACACCCGCGACGTTGGACTCATCGTATCGGCGCAGAAAGTAGAACACTACGAAATTGCCGCCTACGGTAGCTTACGGCAGATCGCACGAACAATCGACAGAAGCCAAATTGCTACATTATTAGAAGAGACATTGCAAGAGGAAAAAGAAACGGACATGCTCCTTTCAAACTTAGCAGAAACACTCATCAATCAAGACGCAAGAAATGAAGCACGATAGTGCTATTCTATTTTTATCGAAGCAATATTGGGCCAGGTAAATCCTGGCTTTTTTTGGCACCAAACTTTAATTATGATAATTGCCATATCGCCCGATGTGGATAATTCAAAACAAAATTAAGACTATATGAAAAATATTTACCCAGTGATCATCATCGTTGTTGTGATGATTCTGAACATGGTGCTTAACCATTTGGCGTATCAGTAAGAAGAAGTAAGAAGTAAGAAGTAAGAAGTAAGTAATCAGGAGACAGGAGTCAGGAGTCAGAAGTTGAAACGTTTTTTAATACCTTTTTAATCTCGTCTTTATATCGGCTTTAGGTGGCTACCGTACTTTTGAGTCAAAGTAGTTTACAGTAAAGCCCATCAAAAGACGTTCGGTGGGCTTTTCTATAAAATTTCACCGCATGAAATCATGTTTGCATATCGACAACGATCCGGATGATCAAGACTATTTCATAGACACTGTTCACCAAATATCGAGCACTGCGGGATGCTTCGCTGTATCCAACACGGAAGAAGCGTTCCTTACGCTGATCAGTCAAAATTTAACGCCCGACTACATCTTTGTATCGCTTGAACTTCCGGTAATCGACGGATTTCAGTTTCTAGAACGTATCAAAAAAATTCCACAATTCAGCGGCATTCCAGTGGTGATGCTCACGTCAAACTATTCCACGGAAATAATTGAAAAAGCTACGAAGTTTGGTGCTTCGGCGATATATTCAAAAACAAGACGCGACGCGCTCCGTCAAATACTCGCACCTTACTTTGGTCGATAGTGTCTAATCCAAAAACCGCTCATGAACATACTCGTAATTGAAGACGAAGAAAAAGTAGCAACATTCCTCAAACACGGGTTAGAAGAACAAGGTCATGACGTTCGTATTGCGCGCGATGGCGCCGCTGGACAACAACTTGCACTCGACAACGAATTTCACATCGTCCTGCTGGACCTGATTCTTCCTGGCATCCATGGTGTAAAAGTTTGCCAGACGATAAAAAAAGAAAAACCTTTTTTGCCGATACTCATGCTTACGGCGCTGGGCACAACCGACGACAAACTCGCTGGTTTTGAATCTGGCGCTGATGATTATTTGGTAAAACCGTTTGAGTTTAAAGAATTGCTGGCGCGAATAAAAGCATTGACAAAACGTTCGCAGGCTTCCAGCGTTGTTGAGAAGGCCAATCTTCTAAGCGTTGGCGATCTGCAGTTGGATCTCGACAAGAAAGTAGCATTACGGGGAAATAAAGTTATTGCGCTAACAGCAAAAGAGTTTTCACTGCTCGAATATCTCATCAAAAACAAAGGGCGCGTCATGTCGCGTATAGACATCGCAGCGGAAGTCTGGAACCTTAATTTCGATTCGGGTACAAATGTCGTCGAAGTGTATGTCAATATTCTTCGTAAAAAGATCGACCGCGACTTCCCGGTTAAACTGATTCAGACACGAATTGGCTTAGGATATGTAATTCAACAACCATGAACATCAGAACAAAACTGACATTACGATTTATCGCGATCACAGCGATTATCTTAATCTCGGGATTGCTCATGATATACATCTTCTCTGCCGCATATCGCCAAGACGAGTTTTATACGCGTCTTCAAAATAAAGCCATCAATACAGCCACGTTGTTTATTGACGTTGATGAAGTAAACACAGCGCTACTTACAAAGATCGAGAAAGACAATCCGATCAATCTGCCATCGGAAACGATTTTGATCTACAATGCAAAAGACTCCCTCCTTTTTGCTACAGGGGCAGTACAAGCTGTTACGGTTACCGATTCCATGCTTAGCGCTGTTCGAACAGAAGATGAAATACGCTCTCTTGAAGGGGAGCATGAAGTGCTCGGATTTGTATTCACAGGAAAGCGTGGAAAGTTTGTAATCATCGCTGCCGCCATCGACATCTATGGTCACAAAAAGCTAAAAAACTTGTTAATCATTTTAATGAGTGTATTTGGTGTTAGTGTGATCGTCGTAACCATTACGGCATGGCTATACGCGGGCAAGGCGCTTCAACCGATCGCCAACGTTGTAAATCAGGTGAGTAAAATATCGATATCAAGCCTCGATAAAAGATTAGACGAAGGCAATGGATCAGATGAAATCGCAAAGTTAAGCCATACGTTTAACGATATGCTTATACGTTTAGAAAGTTCCTTCCTTACACAGAAAAATTTTATTGCCAATGCCTCCCATGAACTACGTACACCGCTAACTTCTATCACCGGACAACTCGAAGTAACGCTCCTTAATGAGCGAAGTCCCGAGAAATACAAGCAGGTAATTCTTTCAGTTTTAGAAGACATCAAATCGCTGAACCTCTTATCAAACAAACTGCTTTTGCTTGCGCAATCATCGATGGAGGAACGCGAGCGAAAGATGCAGCCAATTCGCATTGATGAAGTAATCTGGCAAGCCAAAGAGGAGCTTCTTAAATATCAGGAGCAATACATTGTGAATGTGAATCTTGATGAAACACTTGATGACGAACAACATCTCACCATTATTGCTGATGAGCAACTGATCAAGACTGCGGTTACTAATATGATGGAGAACAGCTGCAAATACGCTGACGACCACCGTTGCGAAATCAACATCTCTCCTAGCAAAGGTGGGGTAAAAATCACCTTTGTCGATAACGGCATTGGTATCCCTCACGACGAACTTCAAAAAATCTTTGAACCCTTCTTTCGGGGTAGCAATACGTTAGGGTATCGTGGTCACGGCATAGGACTATCGATGGTAAGGAGAATTCTACTGTTGCACAAAGGAAGCATCGCGATAGCATCCGAAGTTAATAAAGGTACTACCATTGCCATTACGCTACCTTGTATTGGATGAAGACTAACTAGCAACAACATGAGCAAAAAGAATACAATAAGACCTAAAAAAATACAACGCGAAGACATTGGTATCTTCGCGTTGCTAGCGCTTTTTACATTGTTGTTGATGGCGCGTCTATTCGGGACATAACCACGCAATCAATATTGTCTTCCCGTCAAGAGGGGATTTTTAAGATCAACCCAAAAAATATGTATAGATTCTTGCTTATTTACTTTGCCGTTAGCATCTGCATCTAATCTCGCAAATACGTACATGCGATCAATGCCCTGATCGTACTGCGATTTAACCACGGAATAGTTCATGGGTATTAATGCTTTCTTATTGCTTCCGTTAATATCAAAATAATAAAGTCGCCGAAGGTCTTTGATATTGATAAAACCATCTTTGTTGGTATCCTCATCATACACCGAAGCAAGAAAATAATTACGGCGCACCGGTTGATAATTGAGTGTGTCTTTCGAGAATGACGGATAGTACAACGTGCGCATCAACACCGGCTTTTCGAAAAGATTTTTTGAAGCATTGGTTTCTGCATTGAAGTGAGAGACATTGATCATATTGTAGCCAGTCAACGCTTCTAGTCCCGGCATGAAGTTATAATGCCATGCATTACCCTCGGCGCGATCGCCCTCATAGCCACCGTAATAATCGTTCTCACCGATATAGGTAGTGCTATCACGTCGGTAATTGATTTTATAAATAGTGGTCAATCGATATTGAGGATATCCTGTCAACAACACATCGGTGGGCTGACTTTGAAGAATCAATGAATCATTGGCAATACCATCCGGCTTTTCAGTGTCGTCTTCCGAAGATGTAGATGCGCTGACGGCGAATCCTTTTTCTTCATATTTTTCCGAGCAACTGAAAACGACGCTGAGAAAAGCGATGCACAACAGCAATTCGAACTTTGATATTGACATATTATCGGGGTTATGGTAATTCGGGGCTGAAGCTACTAAATTTTGAACACACCAATAACACAAAAAAAGATCCCGGTAAAACTGCCGGGATCTTTCAACTTTTACGGATTATTTAATACTGTAAAGAACGTTCGGATTTCGTCGGCAAAAATTGTAGGGACTTCTAATGCTGCGAAGTGACCACCGTCCTTCATTTTCTTGAAGCTTACCACGCGCACAGAGCGTTCGGCCCATTCTTGTGGGAATTGTGCCTCTCTCGGGAACAAGGCTATGCCAGCGGGCACGTTACTTTTTTGCAATTGTTGTGCACCACTCCATTGTGCAATCGCATCCACTTTATACATGCGCGTTGATGTGGCAATTGTTTGTGTTACCCAGTAGATCATCACATTGGTCAAGAATTCATCTTTCCCGCCCATAGCTTGTTCGAGCAATTCAGGTGTAGCCCCAGCGTTGACGAAGCTTAATATCCACGCAGCAAGGCCTACCGGTGAGTCGTTCAAGCCATAAGCAAGTGACTGCGGTTTTGTTGCGTGTACCATGGCGTAGGCACCTTCAGAGTACCACCATTGCTGCACAAAGCCTGCGAATTGTTTTTCTGCTTCCGTCATCGTCGAAGGATCTTCCTGTCCCATTGGGTATCCTACGTCAGTGAAATGTACACCAGCCACTACGTTGGGATATTTCGAGGCGAGCGCCTTTGTTACACCCATGCCGATGTCGCCACCAGCAGCGAAGAATTTTTCATACCCTAAGTTCTCTGTCATCAGTGCTTTCCAAAGATCAGCTACAGCCTCACTGGTAAGCGCTACCTTATCGGAGAAACCAAATCCTGGAACAGATGGAATCACGAGATCAAAACTTTGCTCTCCTTCCGTAAGAAGGGGAATGATTTTATGAAAACGATAATAGCTATCAGGCCAACCGTGTGTTAGAATGAGCGGCTTCGCGTTTTTACCTTTCCCTTTGATGTATTGAAAATGGATTTTCGTGCCGTTAACTTTGGCGATGTATTGCGGATATTTATTAAGCTGTGCTTCATGCTTGCGCCAGTCATAACTGTTTGCCCAGTATTGCGATAGTTCACGTAAGTAGGATTCACTCGTGCCGAAATTCCAACCAGAGCCTTCTGCCTCACCTGGCCAACGTGTGTTCTTCAATCTGCTTTTCAAATCATCTAATACCGACTGAGGTATCGCTACTTTAAATTCTGTTACATTCTTCATGATGGGTGCTTTTTTTGTTTGTGAATAAGAAAACGTCACATTCAGCAGGAGCATGAACATGACTACATACAACTTGTTCATAGGTCTTTTGTTTTGTTAAAACAAAGCTATGACATCAAGCCCCTATGCGAATTGATAACATGTCGGTAGAAATGGTACAAATTTCGGTTCTTTCACCAAACACCGAATTGCTACGCTTTGCGATACTCTTTCGGCGTAAACTTAGAGAATTTCTTAAATGACTTGGTGAAGTATGAAGCGTCTTCGAAGCCGAGCCAATAGCATATTTCTTGTATAGACATCGTGGTTTGTTTTAACAAGCTTTTCGCTTCCATCATCACAAACTCATCGATGAAATTTTTTGCACTCTTGCCTAACTCGGTTTGGAGTACCTCACTTAAATACTTGGGTGTAATACTGAGGTTTGTTGCGTAGTGAGCGACCTCCTTGTGCTTGGTAAAATCCTGCGCGACTAACTTTCTGAATGCATGTGTAATCTCCTCGCGTCGCGACACCGTGGGACTTTTCGGCTTATTGCTTTGAAGCGCATGAAATGAATTCACCAGTACCAACATCGAATGAACAATGCCCGGAATTGCATCTTTGTCGTCCTTCAACATTTTCAATGTGGTAAACAAAGACTTTAACTTGTCAACTTGATCGTCGGTCAATTGGAGTACATGATTGCCACCGTGGAAGAAAAAAGACAATGTATGGAGGAATGACTTTGCATTGATTCCCTCCAGCAATTCCTCAGTAAAATATACAGTATCGTGTTCAGCGGTATAATTCCCTGCCCACTGACAAACCATACCCGGCCCGATGGTGGTCAGTGACCGTGCCTTGAGAGAATAATCTGTACTACCGATTTTAAACACATCACCTTTACCAGAATAAGTGATCCCCAATCCGTAAGCAAATGTTCGAAACGGGAAATTGACGTGAGCATTCTTGTATGTATGTCGATCCGCCAAAAAGAAAGGCAAATTGAAACTATGCGCATTTTGATGCTTTAAATATTCATACAGGTTAAATGACTTCAGGTTGAATTTCTTCTGCATCACCAATACATTAATTACTGACGGACTATGGCAATATAGTTAATCCAATAAGTATCATGATAGTTTAATTTCGATTTATCGCCGTGAGAAGATACTTCGTACTAATCCATTTCACGTCATAGTTAGTACTGTAAAACAGATACGCACCATCAGATGTCAGGTAGCTGCAGTACTCGTACGTATTTGTGTTCACTCTGCTACCCATGTTCTGAGCTTGTGTCCAGACACCGTCACTACCGCGACGGGAATAATATAGATCACCACTCCCGTAAGAGTCAGCCCGATCAACCGAGGTAAAAATCAGATATTGTTCATCGGGCGAGATCATTGGATCGTGCTCCATCACCGTCGCGTTTATAGCGGGACCAAGGTTTTCAGGCGTCGTGTATATACCATCAACGTAACGGCTCACATAAATGTCGTGCGATCCCAACGTCCCTTCGCGATTCGAAGCAAAATACAAATTGCCATTCGCTGATGCAGACACATAATACTCCGTGCTATCTGAATTTACGGCGGCCACATTCACGGGAGTTGTCCACGATCCATCGCCTTGCAAACGTACGGACCAGATATCATAGTCGGCAATCGAATCACGCATATCGCGTGGACGATTTGAAATGAATAGCAGCGTCCCATCCCCGGTGATGAAAGGATCCGCTTGTGAATACGTTGTATCTGAGAAAGGTGCCAACACAGGCTTTCCCCACGTGGTATCTTTATATTCTGTCATGTAAATCACCCACTTCCCATGCCGTGACCGCGAGAAATAAAAACGTTCACCATCCGGAGAAAAACAAGCATTGAAGTCAAGTGAATCTCCACTGACGATACCAGGAAGAAACGTTAATGCAACAGAGTCTGGCGTCGGATGAGGATATCGATTCTTGCGTTGCTTATTGTCTGTCGTGCATTGCCATGCCTGTAACGCGATCGTGATCATGGCAAGTGCTGTGGCTATTGATTTCAGTAAACTCATCGTCGTTATGCATTTTTAGATTTCCGATAATAATACTCAAGCGCCTTCTCGCGACTTCCACAAACGTTCATATTGCACCATCTTCTTTTTCCGTTCTTGGATGTATCCAAAAATATCCATCCGCATCGCGGACACTCCTTTATGCGATGGAAATCACCCTCGGTTAAGACATCGAAAGCAGATTTCATGATGAGGTTTAACGGTTCATCGAAAGATATTTCTTCGCGGTGAAGATGAATATCAACTGCAGCTGAACGGAACCGTACATTAAGATTCTTGAAAGCTACGGATAGTCGATCGTTAAAGTTCGATGCGACCGATGCGTCCGGCACTTTGCCATTTGCAATGGATGAAAAAAGAAGACACAGGTTCTCGCGAACAGCAATGGCCTCACGGAGTTTAACCGCCGCTACCTTAGGTCGTAGACCTGCTTCTTGCCGTAACCACTGCAACTGCTTTGGCCGAAGGATGCCTGCCTTGCCTGACCACGACAATAGATCTTCAAAGGTGTTCAGGTACTCAAATACAGGCTCTCCATGGCGCGTGTTTACCGTGTTGATAAAATCAAATGCATGCAACCCACCATCAAGTTGCAGCGTTTCCAGCGTCCTTATCATTTTACCAGTAAATTACTTTTTATACGTAAAATATGTATTTTACTATTAAAACACGATTGTTAGGTAAAGTATATTTTTAGTAATTGAGGCGATATCGTCATCCTTAAGTAGAATGAAAACAAAAAAGACCGAAGAACTCGGCCTTTTTCGCTTCTGAAAAAATGTTGATCCTAACCTCAACAAATTCATTCCCAAAATCTATCCATATCCAAAATATCTTGTTCGACATCGCTTTCGCTTGAGCTTCCTCGGGCGAGTAACTTCACCGACTTACCTCCCTCCGATCCTTTTATGACCGCCATCACATGACACGTAGTGATGAGCTGCGCATTTGAAACCGATCCGGCATAGCCGCAACCTATTTCTCCTTGCGGGCACGTGCTACCCGTGGCTAGATAAGTAATGACATTATCACCAGGCGCGTAGTCATGCGTACCCCAGTAGTTTACAGTTTCCATCCGATGATCGATTTCCGGTGTCCATGAACAGGGATCGAATGTATAGGGATCGTCACCTGGATTGCTGATATAGCTTTCTTGTTCACGTGTCTGCCGATCAAAGGTCCCATCCGAATGGAAACGAAACCACTCCGCCACGATCGTATAGTAAAGTGAGATTGGAATCTCCACATCATAGATGGGGTCTTGGTTTTCGTCGTATACAGGACAAGCGGGAACACCAAGGCAGCAATCTTTGAAGATGTATTCGTTCATATTTCTTTCGCCCCGTGTATTCAAATTATACGGATGCCCTGTCGGATCAGTCAACATCGACCATTGCCAAAACCAGGTGTGGTTAAGGATATTACAGGCATCACCTGGTTTTTCGATTGTCATCACCCGCTCGATAATGTCTATGGGTTGATTGCTTTCGTCATAAGGAATAATATCGACGGGCAGTGAGGTTGATCCATCCGAAATTTCATCATTAATTTTCACAGGGTCTATATCGAAATATGTTATCCCGACTGTGTCGGTACTCTCTCTGCGCTCAATCTCTACATTGTAATAAAATGTTGAACCAGATACAGCGAAATACACGCCTTTCACGATTCGTGATTCTGGATGCGAAATACGAAGAACATCGCGCACACCAGGTAGTGTGTAAATTGTATCTCTACTCGATGTTTTTGTGAGCGTCGTATTCGAAACCGACGGTAAATTCCCGGTGACTTTAGCAGCTGAAATAAATGAAAAAGTTTCCATTATTGCGTCAGCCTTTTCTGGCGACAATGGTTCGTTGTTACCGCCTTCTTCCGGAGGGTCAACGCTCGGATCCGAACAACACATTAATACTACGGCCAGCACAACGAACCTGGCTGCGCGTGGCAAGCTCATGAAGATTTTCATTTTGTCTTTTTGAGCTAATCTAAGCTAACATTGAACACGACTTAGCCCGATTCAGTAGCTGGCAGACTTGGTTAAGTAAATGGCGGCTTTTACCGGCAACACCTGCGTTAGATTTTATTGAGTATCGAAAGAAACTCCTCTTTACGTCGTCTGGAGATATCAACTTCATGATCGTCGGTCAATACGACATGACCTCCTTCTCCGCGAACGTATTTCTTCACATGACTCACATTGATAAGAAAAGAATTATGTACACGAAAGAAACCAGATTCCGACAAGAAATCTTCAAAGTCTTTAAGTACACGCGTTACCACCTTTGATTGTTTTCCGGTAAGGTAAAGCGTTGTGTAGCAACCATCGGCCTTGCAGTAGATGATGTCTCTTGTGTTAAAGAAATCAATTCCTTCTGTGCTTGGTACGGCTAACTGCTCGACAATACCCGTCCTGGACGACGCGTTATGAAGTGCCGATTGTATTGAAAATTTCGCACCCGACTTTCGTTCCTTCACCCGTGTCACAGCGCGCATCAACTCATCTACATCTACTGGCTTAAGAAGATAATCTAACGCACTGAAACGGATAGCTTTGATAGCATATCGATCGAATGCCGACACAAAGATAACGTCAAACGATACGGGTGATAGCTGCTCCAGCAATTCAAATCCAGACATGCCGGGCATTTGAACGTCGAGAAAAACCAGGTCTGGGTTCAGTCTGCGAATGGCAGCGAGGGCCTCCAACGGATTCGAAAAGACACTGATCACGTTGATATCGGTACAATACTTTTTGATCAGATCTTGTAGATCTTCTAAACCGTCGCGTTCGTCGTCAATGAGGATTGTCTTAATCATTCATCGCATTTATGAAAGTGGTATCCTAATCTCCACACGAGTGCCGATAGCTTCGTTTCCACCATCCCTTAGGTCTACGATCTTGATCCATTGATTCAACCTTTCACGCGAAATCAATTTCAATCTTTCTTCTGTGATGTTTATCCCCACAGAATGTGTCTTACCCGGAATATCTTCTTTGAACTCACGTGACTTGTCGCGACCGACGCCATTATCTTCAATCATGCACAGCAATGTTTCATCTTCTTCTCTTACGGCAATCTTAATCTTCCCGGCCTCGTCGTCCTTTTTATTCATTAAACCATGCCATATCGAATTCTCTACAAAGGGCTGCAATATCATGGGCGGAAGAAACGTGCTCTCCCGCGCGATACCTTCATCGATAGAAATTTCATAGCCGATCTTATTCTTAAAACGTAATTCTTCCAATTGAATATATGATTCGATCAATGTTAGCTCATTATCCAATGAAACACGATTCTCTTCGCCATTCTCTACGATAAGCCGCAACAGCTTGGAAAATTTCTTCAAATATATCGAGGCATTTTCGTTGTCACCCCGCACGATCATCCGATTGATTGAGTTGAGGCAATTGAACATAAAGTGCGGATTTATCTGTGCTCGCAAAGCTTTTATTTTCAACTCGCTAAGCTGATGCCGCAGATTCACCTCTTGAATTTCCTTATCCTTGCTCACCAACAACAGTCGTTGACGAAATGCATAAACAGCTGCGCCAGCCAAAATGGCAATCAAAATACTTCCCACGATTAAGGCGTTCTTGATCGTCGCCTCGCGTGCTGCCTGCTGTTGTTGAATTTGTTTTTCTTTCTCAAGTAACGCAATGTGTTTCACTTTGTCCGACAACTGGTGCTTTACGCCCAACTCCGTTATCTTCCGCTGTGTTTCGTCATTGAATATGCTGTCCTTGTAGATTTGAAATTGTTTAATATGCTTCAACGCATTCCTTTCATCTTTCATTCCTTCAAACATTTCGGCAAAGTTCATGTGAACGTCGCGCAGCAATGGTTTCGAATTCGTATGCGTACTGAGTTCAAGCGCGCGCGATAAATATGGACCAGCTTCTTTATAACGGCCCAGTTTAATGTAGCCGCGTCCCACACCGATGAGGCTTCGTGTTAGATCTTCAGCGTCCGTAAATTTTTCACGTATTGCCAGACCTTTGTGGTGATATACTAGCGCACTATCAAATTCTCCCATCCTGTCAAATAAAAAGGCAATGTTTGCATAGCTCACCGCGACACCACGCTGTTTATCGATCCGCTTATCGATCTCGATCGCTCGCCGATAGTACGACATGGCGCTATCAAATTCATTGAGCTCGGAATAGGTGTTACCTAGATTGACTAATGCATTAGTCATATCCGACCATTCCTGAAGTGTGCCGAAAATGACAAGGGACTTACGCAGATTAAGGATAGCAAGATCATACGATTTGGTTTCTTTGTAGATTGTTCCTATGGAATTGAGCGTATTTCCCACACTGTATGCATTTTTCGCATCTTCCTCAATACGGAGACTTCGCTGATGCGCAGCAAGACTTTTTTCGTAGTTTCCATAGTGTGAATGCACGACACCGATCTGGAACAATGCACCTGCCACACGCGATGAATCGCCTCTCGACGCATGGAATCTTAAGTAATTTCCCAGGTAGTCTAGCGCCGAAGCATGTTCACCTGTATAGCGTCCGATAACACCATAGTAGTAGTGCGCTCTGTAGATTCCAACGCTATCATCAAGCTTCGTGGAAACATCAAGAACACTATCGGCATATCGGCGTGCGACATCATAATTTCCTTTGGCAATGTATACCCATGCAATTCGTCCATAAATGGTGGACTTATCGGTCTCTTTTGGATTATTTCTCAACAGATTAAGCAGGCTATCCAGTTTCAACTGTGCCTGAAGCGTGGTCGAAAATCCCACGGCTAGCATGATGAAGATGACGTAACGCATATTGGGTAGTAGATAAATTTAAGAATACGATTTAAAGATTTTGTCTACTCCGACGATAAGGGGAAAAACCCGGACAGCATTGCGCCCGTAGATGGCATCCGATCAATGATCCATTGCCGAGCCAGCAACCACCAAAACCGACAGGTCGTCGGCCTACAAGTAAAAAAGACCGAATCATTATCCGGTCTTTTTATCCACGTGTTAACGTTGAGGCTATGCGCTCGTGTTAGATGCTGTCATTCAAAAGAATTTTAGCAAGTTCCTTTGGTTTCGTGATCATCGCATTATGCCCACCACCGAATAGTTCATAAGTAATAAACTGTTTTTTCTTCGCGCGTGCTGCAGCTTCGGAAAACCACGGTGTTTCTGAACACTGGATATAGGACTTCTTTACATCCTTATCTTTCCCTGTTGTTTGAATGGGCTGAAGAATTGTTTTTAACGGTTGATCGCGAAGCCTCTTATTCACCCATGCGATGTCATCTGGATCAGTGATGCCAAAACCCTCGGCCGTTGTCATCGGCTTTACGCGCCATGGCTCAGCCGACGGAGGTGATGGAGGTGCTGGAGGAACGTAATCCACCAATGCCTTCCCATTCTCTGGCAAAAAAGCATCGAGGTAAATAACAGAAGATAGCCGCGAAGGAATTCTCTCGGCAACACCCGTTACAACCATGCCCGCATAGCTGTGCCCTACGAGTGTCACATTTTCTAAATCTTCAAACTCAATGAGCGAAGCAATGTCCTCAATATGTGTATCAAGACTGACATCAGCGTTCAACAGATGTGCGCGATCACCTAGGCCTGTGAGCGTTGGTGCATAAACGGAATGACCCGCGGCGTGTAGCAATGCCGTTAGTTTTTTCCAACACCATCCTCCAAACCACGCGCCATGCACGAGCACAAACTTTTTTTTCCTGGCCTCCTTCGATGAAGACAATACTGCACCGGGAAGTCCAACAGCGAGAGCACTTGCAACTAAAAACTTTTTCCTATCCATATTCTATTAGTATTTTTTTTTCAAAGGAGCAAAACCATCCTACACCGCGATAGGGCTATTTAGTGCTAATTTGATTGACGTCACGCGCCTGCAGGAGGCTTCCGGAGCGTCGCATTAGTTGTCGGTAAAAGCAATGGCGCGTTTAAAACCTTCCAGTATCGGCTGCGAAAGAAAAATTGTGTCTGGTGTTTTTCTTTCCCTATATAAAAAAGCTTCAAGCGGTGTGCGTGCTCTATCTCCAATTTCCATAGCTCAATATTTGTCCGGTATTGATCGACGTGTGGCTTGCGGCACGGTGAGCGTTTAACCATTCACCATGAAACAAAAATTACCACATCAATCAAAGGATGAACAAGACTACCGCGCAGTTCAAGCGTCGTAAATAGCTCTGAACTAATAAGAAAGGAAGTGATCAGAATGTCACAAGAGAATATTAGCGGAATGTATCAGTGGTCCTGCGTGTGATGTGCTTGCCAATTTTGCTTTTTGTCGTAGTAGATCTGATTAAGCCTGCGTGTGAAGTTATCCATCTCACCAGAAACAATTTTGATGTACTTCACATATTCCAGCATTTGTTCTCGCGTGAGATCTTCTTTTTCAATCACAGAAGTCAAGCCGAGCATGGTCGCTACGGGGCGTCGCAGCACGTGGGAAATGTCAAAAGAAATTTGTTCGAGTGCCTCCTCGTAGGCTTTGCTATCGGTGATATCTTGCAATACGCCGTACCACATTACATTCCCGCTGGGTATGCGTTCTGGAATGGCTTTCGCCCAATACCACGTCATTGTGCCATCGGCTACCGGAACGCGAAACGCGATGCTGATATCGACGAGTTGTTCAAACGATTTTTGTAACGCCTGACGCAGCTTAACGCGATCGTCTACATGAACTACATTATAAAATGCCTTGGTCTCGTATTTAACTTTTTCGGGCGTTAGTTTATCGCTAAGCCGAGAAATACCGTCACTCACAAAATGAACAAAGCATTCATGACTTCTATTCATTTCAAATTGGTAAATACACCCAGGCGCCAGATCCGTTAACTTTTTCAAGCGTGCACTATTTGCAGCAATCTCCTCGCCTTGTTGATATAACGTTTTACGTGCATTCAGAAAGTCCATGGCCTTCTTAGCCAGCAACTGCAAGCCACGTTTTTGTATTTCTGAAATCTCCCGTGGTTTATCATCTATGATACATAACGTACCGAGCACATTACCACTCGGTGTTTCGAGGGGAGCGCCAGCATAGAACCGAATATTGGGATGCCCGACCACATAACGATTATGTTTGAAACGATCGTCGTTCAAGGGATCCTGTACAACGAGTACTTCTTTGGGTTTGTTGAGTGCATGCACGCAAAAAGAATCTTCTCGTAATGTTTCTGTGCCATCAATTCCTTTCGCGGCCTTAAACCATTGTCGCTTTTCGTCAATGAAGGTGATCAACGACATTGGTGTTTCACATAACGCCGATGCGATTTCAATCAGGTCATCCAAATCCTTCTCGGGCGCTGTATCAAGAATTTGATATTCCAACAACTCGACTAACCTAGCATGTTCATTCACTGCCATACAACCGTATTAAGTTTACAGAACAGCCGACAGTTGCATAAGTTGAAACATGTCAGCAAAACAAGCATGAGACGCAAAGTGCCTTTCGCACAATCAAAAATTACTTAAACGTAGTGAAGCCAGCAATACCAAGAACTACGTATTATAGTTGTTCAATGCTGTTCGCTCTCACAAACAAGAATCCAAAAACTATATCCTAAAATCTCCACAAATAATAGTTTCCAAAAAATTAATAGTCATAAATGTCTTAGACGCATTACATCAAGCCAGCGTGAGATAAATCGCATCTACAATTTTATGCCACTTCGTGTTTCTGCCCTCGATTAATATAGAATGGATCTCGTGGTTGCATTAGCATTTAAATTGATAATAGTCAATTCACATTTGGCGATATACTAACGGTCAAATGTGAATATATGAGTGAACGAATTATAGCAATAGAAAAAATAAAATTGGACATCAGCGTTAACGCTCCCGCGGAAGCGGTATGGAAGGTGATTACAGGCGGCCCTGGCGTAGACTCCTGGTGCAAAGAATTTCCATCGCTCACGGTTATTCAGTCCGACTGGAAAGAAGGCAGCTTTGTACTTTACCTAGATGATTTCCAAAGCGGTGTTATCGGCGTAATTACAAAGAGAACACACACTACGCTTGAGATCAGTTACAAAGGACTTCTTAATTCAGGTTACGAAGACTTTACATCAGAAAGTGCTCAAGCCCTGCATGGCGCAGGAGAAAAATACACAGTAACCACAAATGAGAAATCCGTTACGCTAAAAATTGAAGCAGATGTTGCGTCCTCATCCTTCGAAAAAATGAATGCATCTTGGAGAAACGCACTCGAACATATTAAGAAGCTGGCAGAGAATCAGGCGTGATGTTGCTGTTCAAAAGTCAATTAAGTTTTTTCTACCAGCCCATTATCTTTCTTTTCTTCCTGCTTCACTGCCGATGGCTGCGATGGTGGTGCCAGTGACATATGGAAGCCAGTGACCATAAATATTTGATGGTCTTCCAACGCGGCGTATAGGTCAAAGTTAATCTGCTGCTGAATGTCCATAAATTTATTGTAATCGGGATCTAACACGAAGTATACGGTTTCAAATTTTAAGCTCCAATCACCGTAGGTCGCGAAATGAGAACGATCAAATCGAACATTGGGTTGACGCGTGATGATAAGTCGGATAAGGTCCGGTACCAACTTTAACTTCTCTGCAGGTGTGCGATAATCTATATTCAACGTGAACACTACACGCCGCTCGGCGAGTCTTTTAAAATTGTGAATGCGAGAACCTGTTAGATTAGAATTGCCGATTACAATCTCTTCGCCGCTTAAGCTTCGAATGCGGGAGGTCTTGATACCGAGATATTCTACAGTGCCCATCTTATCATCGACGACAATAAAATCGCCGACTTCAAACGGTCGATCAAAATAAATCACGAAATAGTTAAACAGATCCCCGAGAATGTTTTGGGCAGCCAGCGCGATTGCAATACCACCTATGCCAAGGCCGGTAACAATGGTGGTAACGTCTTTGCCCATGTTATCAAGTACAAAAACAATCCCAGCGATCCAAATCACAATATTAATTACCAACATTAATCCGCCGAGTTGTTTAATTTTGGTCTCCCCATGTTCCCGACCGCGAATTCTTGTCTCCAACAATCTCAGGATGAGCGACGAAATTAATCTGAGCACAAAATACGTAATCGCGACTGTCGAGGCGATATCAATAACAGACGCTACACGGCCTGATAACGATAAAAAGCTTAATGCTGAATATACAACGATGACCAGCAAGATAGGCAACGCGAAGCTGTCTATGCTGTGAACGACGTATTCATCAAACGTATTTGTTGTACGAAGCGCCACTTTATTGACACGAGTGATTACGACGCGCTTCAAAATCTTAAGAAAGATGAAAGCAAATAGTAAAACACCGATAACAATAGCGTAATCGGCCACGGTGTTACCGTAATATGTTTGTTGTAGGAAGTCGTTCATGCGGTCAGCGTCAAAAAAGATGATGCCTCGATGGGGGACCAAATAAAAAAGCGCCAGACTAAAGCCGGCGCCCTTTACATAAAAGAAATTAATAATAAAAAACTACTGTCTTGGTTTTTCAGAACCTGACCCAGATCCACTACCAGAACCTGATCCAGATCCACTACCAGAACCTGATCCAGATCCACTACCAGAGCCTGATTCATTACCTGTTCCAGGACCCACGCCCGCACCTGACGAGTTGGAGCGATCTGATCCAGAAGCGCCGCGCTGAATAGCTTTGCCATTCTTATCAAAATAATAATTTTGAGTGTTCGTACCTGAACCTGTGCTCAAGTAATAACCGTCACCATTGTTACGACGATACAGCTTGCCGCGTTCCCATCCTTTGTACGTATCGCCCTGTAGCGTCGTGCGCAACGATTGCGGAACATCACTTGATTGCATCTGTGTATAGTCACGGCTATTGAACTGATTACTTGGTTGCTGTTGGTTTTCTGACGGCTGTGTTCTTCGCGTCGAATCGGCTGATTGCTGTTGTGCAGTTGCTGCCGCAGAAGCACTTACTATAAGTGCGGCCGCTAAAAGATGTTTTATCATGTTATACTTTATTATTTTACATCAACACCATATAACATCATGCCCACCCTTAATTGTTTGTGAACGCTTGCACGCAGGGGAGCTTCTTTGCGCATTTGGTTTGATCGTGGCATACTCTTTTCCAAGCATTTTTTTATCACTAACCGCGTTATTAGAAAACTTTCTACAGCCGTTCTTCTAAAGGATCAGATCAGCATTCAAAAAATTCCGTGGTGATGATCGTCTACGTTTACGCCACTCCTTGCGGTGAAATTTACCGCTACGATGTTTCATTTTAGATGGACTAGTTTTTTCTCTACCCAAGGGTACGAGAGCAATCCACATAAAACCAAACATTATGGAAAACCAGAAAGAAAATACTAACACTACTAATACTAAAGACGACGGAACGGGTACAGCATTTACAACACACCAGTCGGCCATTGATAAAGCGTTGAATGAGAAGATCAAAACTGAAAATGAATATAGATCTACGGGGCCTCAATCAAATGCCAACGAACAACGTAATCGTTCGACGGATGTTTCAGAAAAGAAAACTGGCGGAGGAAAACAATCATCTCCAGGAGATTAATCAATATGACAAAGGGGCTGAAGCTAACGTTGATCATCCATGCGGTCTACATTCTTGTAACTTCATTGTGGCCGCTGGTCGACATCGTTAGCTTCATGGTTGTCACCGGTTACAAAACTGACATTTGGCTTGTTAAGACAGTCGGTGCGTTGCTTCTTCCTATCTCGTTAACAATGCTGTCTTTTCTATGCTTCAAAGCCGAGCCATTTCCTTTGATAATCCTTGGAGCAAGTACAGCACTTGCCTTTATGGGCATCGACTTAGTATACGCGCTTAATGATGTGATATCAGACGTTTATTTGCTGGATGCTGCGGTTGAATGCGTTTTCCTACTCGCATGGATCTACCATTTATATTATGCGACAAATGGTCGTCACCCAAGATAACTAAAGCATACTTTTCGTTTTAACAGGCATTGAGAATGGCTTCAATGCATTCATTTCGTCGCGTTGTTGAGTGTGGTCGAAAGCAGCTACGTTAAGCTCGGCCTTATATATGTTAATCAGCTTTTCTGCTGCGTTATTCCAAGTAAGCGATTGCAAATCTTTTTGACTGTTTTCCGCAATCCTATTTGCAACGGTAGGGCTAATGCAACAGTCGACAAATTTCCTTAGCCAGCTGATCCGTACGCCAGAAATCAACCTTAATTGCATTCGGCATTACTTCAGCAACACCTGACTGCTTTGAAATGATGACCGGGACACCCGCCTGCACTGCTTCCAATGGTGTTATCCCAAAAGGTTCGGAAACAGAAGGCATCACATACACATCGGTCATAGCCCAGATCCGATCGATCTCACTGCCTCGTAAAAATCCAGTAAAATGAAACTTCGCCGAAAGCTTCATTCGTGCTACGTGCTCAATTACTTCCCCGAACAGATCCCCTGAACCAGCAACGACAAAACGTGCTTTTGGAAACTCCTTGAGAACTTCCACGGCTGCGTCTAAAAAATATCGTGGTCCTTTTTGATGCGTTATCCTAGCCAAGAAAGTGATGATGTGTGAACCTAACTTTGCCCCCGGAAAATTGTGGCTTGTTTTTTTTCACAATACCATTGTGAATAACGGATATCTTTGTGGAATCGACCTGATAATGTTTGATTAAAACCTGTCGCGTCCATTTGGTTCGATTCGGATCCAATGAGGAATAGCTTCCAACATATCATCTAACAGCGAATTGATTAAGCTGTTATTTCATGGTTTATGCTTTGAGACGATTTTTTGAAATGCCTTCGCATTAAACGCCGCATATCCTTTTTCATCATTGTCAAAGAAAATAAATACGTCTAATCCCTCACGCTTCCATTCCTCGCACTGCTTAGACCATTCCGCCAATTGCTTGTCAGTGTAACTTCCTTGATACTTACCGGCACCCGGACCATGAAGTCTCACATACACAAAATCGGCCGTAATAAACACCGGCGATAGATGACCAGCGAGCTCATAAATACAGAATGCGCTCCGATGTCGCCGAAGCGCTTGAATAATATCCTCATCGTACCAAGTACTGTTCCTGAATTCAAACACATAGCGGTATCGCTTCGGCAGTGCTTCCAAAAATGATTCGATACGTACAACGTTTTTCTTCCACGATGGCGGTAGCTGAAACAATATCGGCCCGAGTTTCTTGCGAAGAAATTTTACGTTGTCAAAAAAACGCTTAATACTTTCTTCAGGATCCTTCAATTTTTTATTGTGCGTAATAAACCTATTTGCCTTTACGACGAACAAGAATTTTTCGGGGCTCTCAGCGTGCCATTTTTTAAAAACGTTGAGCGACGGCAATCGATAGAAGGAATTATTGATTTCGACAGCATTAAAGTGTTCTTTATACAAGCTGAACTGATCAGATGGTTTAGTGCCGGCCGGATAAAATGAACCTGTCCAATGCTTATAATGCCAGCCTGACGTACCGATGTAAATGTTGCCATGTTTCATCGTAACGTTGCTCAAATTAACATACCAGCGCGTACGATGTCAGCATCCACCCAGAGCGCTGATATTGCCGCTTCCATTACACTCAGCAACACCTATACCGGCGAATGCTTTTATTTCTTCGATAGCGATGTGATCATTTACGTTTTTACCATAGTGTGCTTTTTGAATGATGAAGTTTTCGTCGATCAAAAAGTCTGCAGGCATCAACGTTAATGTAGCATCCTTATCTTTTTCCGCTGGCAACTGCAGAGCTTTGGATGCCTTTAGATCCTTCATTGTACCTTTTACAAAAAGGGTGCTGATCATTTTAAAAGCAGACGCCTCGACACCGTATTGTCCATAGATTTTTTTCTGTGGATCGCCAATCAATGGAATGGGGGATATCTCCTGGTGAAAGATGCTCTTGCGGAGTAGTTTCGAATCGCTTTCAAAGAAGTATATGAGCTTTAATCCATGTGCTTCAAATGTCTTATTCATTTTCGACAATTGATGAACGCGCAGATTGCAGAACGGACAATTTACATTACGAAAAAAACCTAAGTGAATCTTCATTCCTTTGAAGTCAGACAAGCTGATTTTGTTTCCGTAAATATCTGCGACTGTAAAATCAATCGCTGTTTGGTGATCGTGTAGTTTCATATCTTTTAGAATTGTCATGAGAAATTATTTAGCAATAGAAGTATTGATCTTCTTTTGAGTTCTATATTGATAAATAGATCCTGCAACAAAGAAGACGAAAAGCACCAGCAGTGTTTTTCCAATGACCGGATCTGCTGGATCTTTTGCCAACGGACTCCCTATTGGAACACGCTGAAATGTTTCGGCTACAGTCGGGATTAACGACAAAAAGAAACTAAACGAAAAGCAAAAGTTTTCAACGAAACGTGCGCGGTTATTTCCCTTCTCACGAAGGTGCAAGTAGTAGGCTACTAAAACCAACACGAAAATGAATAGTGCAAAAGCATGTCCTGGATTTAAACCGCCACGTTTGGATAGTCCCAGCGCTGTTAATGAAGCAACGACTGTTCCATAGAAATATATCTTCCCAGATAACGCCGCGATATTGATTTTACCATGTTTGATAAATGACGTCAACGCAGCAACTATTGCCGCAACGCCGATGATCGTATGAAAAATTCCTAGATTTGTGAGTACCATGTAACCTGTGATTGTTAAGTTTATGATTGCTTGACGATGCAAAAATGAACTTCAAAACACAGAAGGGCTTGGTAAATTAGTTCAAGTGTTTGGCAATTTGGGTCACCCGATTACATGTTGGTTAACCGGCAACTGGCTATCCGGTAACTGGCTAACCGGCAACTGGCTAACTGGCTATTCTCTCAACTACCGCTCATTTTTTCCGCGGTAACTTGAAGGAGCCACGTTGTATTTATCGTGGAAGCTTTTTGTGAAATTGGCGAGATCATTAAAACCACATTCGAAGGCTATATCTGTAATGCGGTTATCGGTAGCGAACAACAATTCCGCCGCACGCTCAAGTCTTTTGTTTTTGATATAGTTCGCTGGCGAGTCATCATAATGTTTAGCAAACTCACGCTTAAAGGATGAAACACTCAGGTTCGTTTTCCTGGCGAGATCATCGATACTTACTGGCGAAAATATGTGAGCCTCGATTACTTGCTTGAAAGTATAAGCGACAGGCGAGAAGAGTTGGGACAATATTGTTTGTATAATGCTCGCATTTCGTGTTTGCGACAAGAGTAGTACAATTTCTTTCAATTTAAGAATTAAGATTTCATCGTTCACCAAAGATGGGTTCTCAAAATAAAAGAGCAGTCCCTCGATATATTTTTGTATTAAAAAGTCGTTGTTGATTTTTTCACTCGACTGATTCGATATTCTATTAATGGGCTGTTGGAGGATGAATGGCGGATCTTTTTCGTAAATCTTTTTGAGGATGTCGGGATGAAAACTGATGACGACCAACTCATTTCTAGCTTCTGCATTTGAATTGGTTATTTTCTTTCCGTTGTCGAAACAGTTTAGAAACAACGAATAGTTGGTGGGCACGATGACTTGATCATCGTCGATATGGAAATACATCTCGCCTTGCAAGGAAAACAAAAAGCAAGCGTAATCTGAAACCGGAAATTCAAATTCAAAGGGAGTTTTCAAAACCACCTTCTGCATGAGTGGCTTTCCGTACAGCTCTATTTTTTTGTAGTCAATAACCATCTGCGATTTTTATGATGATCCCGAGGATATGATTCACGTGTACACATCGTTTAATGGACATGCGCGGCCCCTGAAACTAAACTAAATCTTAATGGGACGGAATAATTGTACACGAATAAAGATCTCGACGTTTTAAACCATGGCTATCACAGAAAGATTCGTGGCACCAGATACAACTTTATTTCCGGCGCGCACATCACTAGCAGCAACGGATGGGTCCGACAGAACGTTAAGCAACCACTGCCGCGACTCCCTGCGTTAGCACCGAGGCCCAAGGCAATACGGTGGGAATAAAAAAAGACCGAAGGGTGTTCGGTCTTTTAAGGAGTGCACTCGTAGGGATTGGTTTGCACGATCCCGGCCTTTGCAGAGGTCCAAAAGAGACAAAGCCGCGCTGCGCTTGGTTTTTGTTTTCCGTTGTGCCGCTTAAGTGAGACACTTGGCGACCCAACAAAAAACAAAAACCCCGACTATCGTCGGGGCTTTGCGTCTTTCACTCGTGCACTCGTAGGGATTCAAACCCCAAACCTTCTGATCCGTAGTCAGATGCTCTATTCAGTTGAGCTACGAGTGCGGTTTCACGAACTTGGCAGATCCGGTGATCTGCGTTTGGCTCTGTGAATTTTGGACTGCAAATGTAGAGAATAAATTGAGTCAGCCAAATATTTGACTTGTCTCTGCCAACAAAAAAGCTAATTTTGAACCTCTTTTATACAGTAATTACGCAATAATGAAGAAAATCATTGTATTAAGCCTCCTGGCCTTCGTCTTTTCGCCTGCCTTTAGCCAGGAAACCACGACTAAGAAAACTTCAAAAAGACCCGATATTCCTGGAACATTCGTACTCGAACTTGGCCTTAACCAAGCCAAAGGTGCGCCAGACAATTTTAACAAAGCATTTTGGGGCTCGCGCACACTCAATTTTTATTGGACGTACGACATCCGAATCTTAAAATCACGCTTCAGCTTTGTTCCGGGTATCGGACTTAGCCTCGAGCGTTGGAAATTTAAAGATGGCCGCGTACTCATGTATGCAAACGACTCTTTGCTTCTCGAGACACCAAAAGAGACTGGTCTTCTCCGCTTAAAACAATCAAAACTGATTACGAACTACCTCGAAATACCAGTTGAGTTTGTGTATCGCACGCGCCCTGATGATCCGGCACGCTCTTTTAAAATTGCTGTGGGTGGTCGTGTCGGCGTCCTCTATGATGCTTTCACGAAAGTAAAATATAGAGAAGACGGCGAAGTCAAAAAGTATAAAGACAATCAGTCTTTCGATCTAAATAAAATCCGTTATGGTCTTACCGGCCGCGTCGGCATCGGAAACTTCAGCGTGTTCACTTACTACAACCTGAATAGCTTGTTCGAGACAGATAAAGGTCCATGGGTAGGCGAAGGCGGCACTGCAGTTCGCCCTGACAATTTCAACACATTCACGATCGGTATTTCATTATCGTCGTTCTAAAATGACATGGTTGCCGGTTAACAAGTTTCCGGTTGTCCAGTTGCCAGTTACCCGGTTACCAGTGGCGTCGCTGCTGGTGTCCGGGTAATTTTATTTTGGAGAACTAATCAGACGTACGCTGCAGATTAGTCAAATGGTTAGCGGCCTGTAAACTCCGGCTTACGTTTTTCCAGGAATGCTTTCACGCCTTCTTTATAATCGTTGGATGATCCCGCTATCTCCTGGCAATACGCTTCGTAGTCGAGCATTTCATCTAAGGATGAGGTTGCTGACTTGGCGAGCATCTTCTTGATCAGGCCAATAGATTTTGTTGGTGCCTTCGCGAAGTAATTGGTGTATTCAGCCACAGCATTGTCCAATTGATCGGCAGGTACAGCTTTGTTGATCAAGCCGTATTGCGCTGCTTCTGTTGCTTTGATTTTCGTCCCCATCGTTGCCCATTCAAATGCCTTTGCCATACCGACAAGTCGCGGGAGGAAATACGAAGAGCCTGAGTCTGGAACCAGCCCGATATTGATAAACACTTCAATCAACGAAGCATCTTCCGACGCCACGATGATATCGCATGCCAACGCCAGCGAACATCCCGCGCCTGCTGCCACGCCATTGACGCGCGCAACGATGGGCTTCGGCAAATTACGCATCGCACGCACGATGGGATTGTAACGCTTGTGCAGCGACTCCATAAACGAACGCTTCTCCTGTCCCGCTGCCGATTTCAAATCTTGTCCCGAGCAGAATGCTTTTCCTGAACCTGTCAAAACAACTACACGGACTGCATCATCTTTGGCAATGGCTTTTAACGCATCTTGCATCTCAAAGGTAATCTCATCATTGAGTGCATTGAACACCTCCGGGCGATTTAAGGTAAGTGTAGCAACGCCGTCTTTTGTTTCGAGGGTAAGGAATTTGTATGCGTTCATTTCTTTTTCGTTAATCATGAGGCGTTAATCGGTAAACGTTAATCGTTAATCGTGATGTGTGAATTGTCATCAGGTTCATTACCCAACGATTAATTCAAAGTTTGTTAGAAAAGAATAAATACTGCTGCAACACTCACCACGAGCCCGACGATACTTCCGGCAGCGATCTCTTTCGGCGTATGGGCATTGAGTTGTAAGCGCGACGACATCACGATCCCTGAAAGCAACAGCAATACGACCAATGGAATGAGCAAGGTATTGTCTTCTTGAAAGAAACTTAATCCCAAACACATCCCTACCAATCCCCACATACCGATACAATGAATGCTGATCTTAAAGAAAAATGTAAATAATGTTCCCAAAAAGACGAGCACATCGATGATGATCAGAAACTTCATGAAGCTATCATTCAGGGTGATCTGATCGCGTAACAGCATTTGCAGTGCTACAATGGCATACCACAGCGTAATAAAAATAAACGGCTTGACGCGGTCTTTACGGTGATGCATGTCCATGGCAGGAATCAGTCCAATAGCTTTTAATAATCCGAAGAATACCACCGGCAAGAAGAATGTCATAATGAACATGAGTCCTACCAAATGAAGGTGTTGCGCCTCAATGAAAGGTGCTAACCCACGCGGCAAAACTTTCGCCATCAGGATCGTCCAATAAGTAGGTAATAAAAGCGGATGAAAGATGACGGAAACAATACGCGCGATCTGATTCATACTATAGTTCTTTTCTTAACCGCGCAACGGGAATATTAAGTTGCTCACGATATTTAGCAACAGTACGACGGGCGATGTTATAGCCCTTGTCGTTTAAGATCTTCTCGAGTTTATCATCAGAAAGCGGCTTGTTCTTGTCTTCCGCTTCAATAATATCTTTGATAATTTGTTTTACCTCGCGGCTACTCACTTCTTCACCCGAATCTGTAGCAATACCTTCCGAGAAGAAATACTTCAACGGAAAAATTCCGAAGTCAGTCTGCACTGCCTTACTACTGGCAACACGCGACACGGTCGAAATATCCATATTGATCATCCCGGCAATGTCCTTTAAGATCATGGGTTTGAGCTTCGTCTCATCGCCTTCCAAAAAGAAATCATATTGAAAATCGATGATGGCCTTCATGGTGCGAAGCAACGTTTGTTGGCGCTGTTTGATGGCATCAATAAACCACTTCGCAGCATCAAGTTTCTGCTTCACAAACGATACCGCTTCTTTCAGTTTTTTATCGCGTTTATTGCTCTTATCGTAAGCCTTGAACATTTCAGTATAGGAACGACTTATTCTCAGCTCTGGCGCATTACGGGAGTTTAACGCCAACTCAATTTTACCATTGCTGTTGGTGACAATAAAATCGGGAATGATATACTGATTTTTAACCGCTGTATTGGTGCTACCACCACCCGGCTTCGGATTAAGTTTGATGATCAATTCGACGGCATCGCGCACAAAATCTTCATCTTCCGTATCCAACTTCTTCTGAATTTTCTGATAGTGCTTCTTGGTGAATTCGTCGTAGCACTCCGTGATGATCTGTTTGGCAACGGCCACATCGATATCGTGGCCATTATCCATGCGATCGAGTTGGAGCAACAAACACTCCTGAAGATTTCTTGCCGCGATTCCGGGAGGATCGAACGTTTGAATGTTTTTTAGAACAACCTCAACTTCTTCTGCGGTTGTCTCGATGCCCTGTGCGAAAGCAAGGTCATTCACAATGGCTTCGAGTTCGCGGCGAATGTAACCGTCACTCTCAATGCTACCAATGAGTTGTTTGCCGATCGCATATTGTTTTTCTTCTAATCCAAGGAAATCGAGTTGACTCATCAACTGCTCATGCAAGGACGTAGACATCGGCAGTGGCATATCGCGGTCGTCTTCATCGTCGCCATCGCCCTGCATCTTATAGCCGCTATAATCGTCGTCGCGGAGGTAGTCTTTAATATCAAGTTCCTCTTCGCTTCCCGACGACTCCTGAAACTCAGTCTCTTCCTGGCTATTATTGTCTTCCGTTCGTTCCTGATCTTCACCTTCCTCTAACGCGGGATTGATCTCAAGTTCCTCCTCGATGCGGGTCTCAAGCTCGGCCGTAGGTACCTGCAGCAATTTGATAAACTGAATTTGCTGGGGCGACAGTTTCTGAGATAAGCTTTGACTAAGACCAAGTTTTTGCATGAAGAATATTTGAACCTCGTTTTATAGCACAACCACCATTTTGAAGGGTCGCCATGCAAATTTATAAAAATACTGCACTGTCTCTATTCATTCCACCGACAAAGCCGGGGCAAAACCAGACAGCCATTCATGCCCAATCAAACATCTCTCCAAACTAATTGTTCTCGGAAAGCAGCGTTTGTAATGCCGCCTGTGCTATGAAAATCGGCAAGTTTTTTCGTTTTTTGCGACCTGCTTTTTACCCGCAAGAGTCAATTCTTGCTAAAAAAGCCCTTAAACGAACCATTTCACAAGCAACGATCACCGAATTATGACGCGCATTAAGATTAAAGAACTCTTGGCTACTCCACCAACAGGACAAACTGTAACGGCTAAAGGATGGGTAAGAACTTTCAGAAATAATCAATTTATCGCGCTCAACGATGGTTCTACAATCCAAAATATTCAGGCCGTTGTCGACTTTACAACCACCGACGAATCAATTTTAAAGCGACTCACAACAGGCGCATGTATTTCGGTTACGGGTGAACTCATACCCTCCCCTGCCAAAGGTCAGACCTGTGAAATCAAAGTAACAACGCTCGAAATTCTTGGCGACTGTGACGCCGAACAATATCCGCTTCAACCGAAGAAACACTCGCTGGAGTTTCTCCGCGAAAAGGCCCACTTACGTGCGCGCACCAACACCTTTAGTGCGGTGATGCGCGTTCGTCATGCCATGGCTTTCGCTGTTCACAAGTTCTTCAACGACCGCGGCTTCTCGTACATCCACACACCCATCATCACCGGCTCTGACGCCGAAGGTGCTGGTGCTATGTTCCGCGTCACTACCCTCGACGCGCAGAATCCGCCACGCGATGAGAACGGTAAGATCAACTACAAAGAAGATTTCTTTGGCCGTGAAACTAACCTAACAGTTTCTGGTCAGCTCGAAGGTGAAACGTATGCCCTCGCCCTCGGCGACATCTATACGTTCGGTCCTACATTCCGCGCCGAAAATTCAAACACCACACGTCACCTCGCAGAGTTCTGGATGATCGAACCTGAGATGGCGTTCTACGACATCAACGACAACATGAAACTCGCGCAAGCGTTTCTGCAATATCTTGTTCGCTATGCACTCGACAACTGCGGTGAAGACCTTGAATTTTTGAACAAGCGTGCGCAAGAAGAAGAGCAAGCAAAACCACAAGATCAACGCAGCGAACTCGGTCTACTCGATCGTTTAAAGTTCGTTGCTGAAAACGACTTCCAACATCTCTCCTACACAGAGGCAATCGATATCTTGAAAAACTCTACACCGAATAAAAAGAAGAAATTCCAATACCTCATCCACGAGTGGGGTGTTGACTTGCAATCGGAGCACGAGCGTTTTCTTGTCGAGAAGCATTTCAAGAAACCTGTCATTCTGTATAACTACCCTGCGAACATCAAAGCGTTCTACATGCGACAGAATGAAGATGGCAAAACAGTTGCAGCGATGGACGTACTTTTCCCAGGCATTGGTGAAATCATTGGTGGCTCTCAGCGTGAAGAACGTTACGAACGCCTACTCAATCGCATTCACGAACTAAACCTTCCGGAAGAAGAACTCTGGTGGTACCTCGAACTGCGCAAGTTCGGCTCGGCGCCACACGCCGGATTCGGTCTCGGATTCGAACGCCTTATCTTGTTCGTAACCGGAATGACAAACATCCGCGACGTAATTGCTTATCCACGCTTTCCAGGCAACGCAGCGTTTTAAAATAGTTCAAAGTTCAAAGTAGAAAGTTTAAAGTAGGAAGGTCATCGACGGCGCGTTTCGCGACGCTGCCTTCAATAGGATGCTATCCCATTTTTATCGCCATGAACCCAGAAGCCGTTGCCTTAGTTCTCGTAGCACGAAGCTCGTGACTCGCGGCTTTCTAGGAACGTGCTGATGTGTTGGCGTGTTGGTGTTGAATGCGCCTTTCATGGTGCTCGCAGCTTTCCAACAACCGCATTTTCTCGTAGCTCGTAGCTCGAAACTCGCAGCTTTGACCGCATGTACCAGAAAAAAATATCAACGTATTATGAAGAAAATCAATTAAAACACGCGATTTTCGACACTAAAGCGCGCCACACCGCTATAAGGAAATATCAGGTAATTACATATATTCGGACGTTATGCTCAATTTTTCTAAGATGATGAGATTTCAAAAACTACTGACAATAATTCTCATTATTACCGCGGTAGACAGCCTTGCATGTACATGTCCAACAAGAAGTATTGACAAGGATGCCGACAAGGCATACGACATAGTCGTTGGAAGGGTAATCTCTGCGACCTCAAAAACTCTAGAATGCAGTGACTATGTACCTGACGTGGCATTTGAGTTTGAGGTTGAATTCTCCTACAAGGAAGAGGTAAGTGATAGGATAACAATTTTCGGTGGACAAGGTGGTGGAAGTTGTGGTGGAATCCTTCATGAAAACTATGAGTATTTGGTAGTGGTGTACAAATGTGACGGTGGACTTTATACTACCATGTGCAACGACAATGCCTTTCTGGAAAATGCTTCAACCCAAATTGAATTTTTGAATGAACATTTTGGCAAGAACTATAAAGCGTCAAATTTTAGTTTTCTGACGGGGACATTTTTGCTTTCACTCGTAGTAATTGCCGGTGCTGGACTAACTACTTTCAATTACTACAGGAAAGGTCGGACAAAGAAAAACTGAGCATAACAACATATATAAAACATGCCGGCACCGTTGATGTTAATTTATTATTTTGGCGTGCCGGCACGTTTTATATACAACCGTTGTGGCTCATTTTTACTGGACAGATATGTTTACAGCGACAGAGAAAAAATGGAAGGACTTCAGTGGAAATGTTAACATCTATGACGATCTAGTAGAGGACGACATCGCGGACATTCTGACAACTCCTTACATTCACTCAATACAGTTCTACGAATTCAAAAAACCGAAACCTGAGACCTTTAAGGTTCTGAATGACAAACTGTTTTCAAAGAGGCCAGAGATTGGACTCTCAATTTTCTGGTATGACCCCTTGGACTGGAAGTTTATGGACTACATACCAAATGTTAAAAATCTTAAAATCCAGAGTTTTTTAACGAAAGACTTTTCGGCCCTCAGACAAAAAAGTGATTTGATTCAATTGTTAATCTCCGACACAAAGAGTTCTGCAGTTGACATCGGTTTCATTTCGGAATTTAGTGATTTAAAGACCCTTTCAATTGATGGAATGAAAAAAGGCATTTCTAAAATTGAGTCGTTAAAGAATATTGAAAACCTGAATTTAAGAGGTGTAAAACTGAAGGACTTGAATTTTATAAAGGACTTCAGGCAATTGAGATTAATCAAATTAATGTTTGGGCACTATGATGACCTATCCATTTTAAACCATTTACCAAGCCTGGTATACATTGGACTTAGCAGAGTTAGGGGAGTCGAGGACTATCGTTTTGTGATAGACCAGCAGACTATTGAGTTTCTCCATTTTGAGGGAATGAGTCGGGTTGAGGTATTACCCAGTTTGACAGGGACAAAGTCCCTAAAGAAGATTTACATTGAGAACATGGCAAGACTATCAGACCTGAAAGGGTTAAGTGACGCGGACAGCTTAGAAGAATTCGTTCTCACATTTCCTGAAAATGTAAACAGACAGCTTGCTCGAAAAGTATTAACTCAAGCAATTGATATTCTGGTAAATCTACCCCAGATCAAAAGAACAAACATTTTGGAGTGGACGGACTGGATAGACACAAGTAAACTTAAAGAGAAAGGGTTGACCAAGTACGACACACGTGAATCGAAATGGACATACAACCGTGAAGGAGGTTGGACATTGTAAAAACGAGCCACAACAAAATGTTTATGCAATGGTGGGGTGCGTGCAAGCTTTAAGTTTTATCTTCGATCAACGTTTGGTCACGGTGGATAGATACGTTTTCGAAAGCCCACCACTGCATAAACACAGACGTTAGCGGTTATTTTTAAAATGAGATACTCCAAGAATTTAGTACTGACAATTCTAACTATCGGGACAATTTTGTTGTCATGCGACCATAGTGTAAGAAGAGGGACAGAGCTTTCGACAGCAGACATGAAATACATTAAAGGACTGGGGCTTTTGGATGACGATGAAACATTGATTCTGTTTGATGGGCAATCAGATTTTAAGACAAGTGGTAATTTCTTCACCGACAAAAGAATAGCATCCTATTGGATTGATAAAAGGGACGAGACGAAATCATCAAGAGACTTTGGCCTTTATAGCGACATTGATACCATTTTAACAAAGGACCTGTCCCGTTCGTTGACATACGCTTCCTACCTGGAAGTTGTAATGCATGACGGAAGGACTTTTAAGGTTTATGTTGACGGTGACAGTATTGAAGTCCGGAGGTTCTTCAACCGAGCGATTTCAGAGTGGAGAATTAAAAACAACCGCTAACAAAAGCTTCCATGAATAATCCCTTTTGCTAACGTTGAGACGAATTTAGTGTTTCTATTCTCAGGATGCATACTAAAATTCATTTTTCTACAAATGCTGTATTCGAAAAAATGAACGCTCTGTCAAGGGTGGACGCGTAATTCGCCTGTGCGATATGGAGCGTCCATTCACCATGCCCTTGAAAGGGCGTTCATCTTTTTGTAACTTTCATTTGAAGAAAAATCAAAAACTGCCATGCTTCCATTAGTGATTCACGAAAAGCGGTGATCACAGTTTCCCGTAAGGTAGTTTAAGAACCCAGGCCACAAACTATAAGAAGAGATCTAGTCTCACACAGTGTTAAGTGGTCCTGGGTTTGTTTTTTATTTCCTGGGTTTACGTTGTAGACATCATTGATATCTTCTTCAATTTCAGTTTATGCATATCCTAGTTGATACGGCGTCTGGTTTTTTAAGACGGCATATATTCTGGAAATTAATTTTCGTGCGATGACTATTATCGCTCTTTTGCCAGTGAGTCGTTGTTTGAGTTCATTATATCGCTGCGACATTACCGGATCTTTTTGAATGGCAGACCATGCGCATTCGACCAATGAGCTTCGTAGCGATCTATGCCTTCTGTAGGTGAGTGCACCTTTCCAGTCATGCTCAC
>NZ_QMFY01000007.1 GCF_003286915.1 Pseudochryseolinea flava | reverse complement strand
TAAGGTTTTTTTAGGCATATGCCCTCCAGAATATTTGAAAATGAAAAAGGATGTTGACTCAACAACATCCCTTTCAATGATCGACATTCTGTCGGGAGAACCTATCCCTGGCAGGTTGCTCCTCAGCTTATTGTGTGATGAGCAGTCACGTTCACATGATTATCGCCCGACAAGGTAAACAGACATTAGAAGGTGTCATTCGTGATTTGAAGAAATATACTTCTGTTAAGATTACAGAAGCGATCGAAAACAATTCGCAAGAAAGTCGCCGTGAATTGCTTTTGTGGTTATTGAAGAGGGCAGGATCAAGGAATGTTAACAACAAAACCTATCAGTTTTGGCCAGCAGCATAGCCATCCGATTGAGCTCAATACAAATGAGAAGGTAGATAAGACGGTAGATTACATTCATAATAATCCAGTGGTATCAGGTTACGTCAGGTTTCCTGAAGACTATCTGTACAGCAGTGCGGGTAATTATGCGAGACGAACGGATAATGTGGTCGAAGTGTTATTGATCTAAACTTGGGATCAGTCTGAAGACTGAAAATGTTTTGGGTCCAAGTCTCTCGGCCCACGTGCAGCGCGCAAGACTTGAACTAGCTAAAGGTTTCCTGAAGACTATCTGTACAGCAGTGCGGGTAGTTATAGTTATTCGAGACGGACGGATAATGTGATCGAAGTGTTATTGATCTAAACTTGGGATCAGTCTGAAGACTGAAAATGTTTTAGGTCCAAGTCTCTCAGCCCACGTGCAGCGCGCAAGACTTGAACCAGCTAAAGACTGAAAGTGTTTTAGGTCCTAGTCTCTCGGCTCACGTGCAACGCCCAAGAACCAGGACTTGCGCTAGGAGATTCTATCCCTGATTAGTTTTTGGCCGCTGCTTTCCGAAATAGAAAGAACGTGAGTGAGCCAAAAATAAGTAACCCGATACCTGGGAAGGTAAGCAATAGAAGAATTCTCTTTTGATCTTCATCAGTGTATTTATGGGATATTAGTGAGGTTATGGCGTAACCGGTCATAATCAATAGCTGTAGTGTAATCAATGCAGCTACCGAACCAGCGATGAGTAAAAATGTTTTCATTTAAGTGTTTTTGTCGCGTAAAGAAAAGGTACTTGGAATCTTCAAATTACTCCACCTCATGCAAGTCTTCATTACCACCTAATCAAGTGTCTTATCACTGCCTGGTTTCAAGTCTGAGCAATGACATGCGCGGTGTTAATGGAGTGAAGGAGTGAACTTCGTCGACGCATACACTTGCGAACTATGCCGCCAAGTTTCGCGCAGGAAACAAAGTGCGCGATGATCAGTTGGTAAACATTTTTGTTCATGGTTTATTAGCGATTATCATGTCGTGTCAATTTACGACTGACGTGAATAAAAACGGCAGACTAATATGCTAATCCCATTCCGTTGTAACAAGTGTGACAAATTATGTCAATGTCTACCTTCTTTCTAAGCCATCTTTCTTTTTGTTCAGATGGCCTTTTCCCGGCTTTCCTCGCTGTTTCCTCCGTATATGTCCCGTATATGTCTGCTACGTGTCCGCTATTTCTCCGCTATCACAGGGAACATGTAGCGGACAGCTCCGTAAAAAGGATCTGGAAAACAACTTAAAAATATTTACAAAAGTTTTTTACTACGCAAACTGGTTGCGAACTGCTCCGATAGATTTGAAACATTAACGGCACAGAAAGCCTTAGCCATATTAGCGAATGGTGATGGTTCAAAGGCCTGTGTAGAAAATAAATGGTTCACGAAAAATTTAAAGTTATGTCAAAACAAATGTCGATTCTAGAATTGAAAGGTAAAATGCACCCACCTCGCGCAAGTCTATCTCAAAGACTGGTTCAAGTCTGCGCGGTGGTCACGTGGTGTTAGCGGTGCGAACTTTGCCTGCGCTTCGTTTGAGAACAGTGCCGCCAAGTTTCGCGAAGGAAATAAAGTCGCGCGAAGATGTGAGCGTGATCATTTTCGTTCAGGATTATCAGCGACAATCAATGTCTTGTAAAATTGACGTGAAGCAATGGACACAAACCAACCGATAACTGATAACGGATAACAGATAACAGATAACAGATAACCGACCGCGACCGTTCCTAACTACGATTAGTTAATGCGGGCTGGTAAATCTTTCTGCGATCAACACGCGGTTGAATCCTTTGATTTGATATTTTTGACAAAGCACGCTGCGCATGAATCCAAACTATAAGGCTGATGAACGTGAATTGGTGAAAGTTGCTACTTTCTTTAAGAAGAAAGCAAAGCAACTGATTGGAGAAGGTAAGCTAGGAGAGGAGAACCGTCAGGTAGAAGCTGCGGTTGATAAATTCATTGAACACCTCGACGAACACGCTGACACACGCGCACACATTTTGAAGGAGCGGGAACAACTTGGCAAACTCGTGAAGGACAATGCTGAATGTCCGAAGTGCAAAACGCGCGACATGATCAAACTTGTCGGCACAGACAAGGACGAAAGAGGTTGGAAAAGTAACCGCTATAAATGCCGCAAGTGTAACATTCAATTCACATGGAATCGTCCCAACAACCCTTGGGATATGATTCAATACATTGAAGAAGTAATGACGCTGCATCACGTCAAGACTGGCGATACAACGCTTAGCAGCGATGAGCGCGAGCAGATTGCGGCAACCATTCAAGGCATGGAGGATAATCTGGCCAAGTTAAAGCCCGTGATTGAAAGTCATGATCGCGAGTACGAAGCGTTGCAAGTAAGAGAAGGAGAGATGGCCAAAGCGGTTCACGAATTTAAGAACACGTTATTGATCGAAAAGATCAAAATGGATACATGGGAAAATAAGCATAAATAGAGAACACTATGACCCTGCTCAAACTATCATCGGTTAAGAAAGCTATTGCACAAGATTTTGTCTTGCAAGATATCTCCTTCACACAACGCAAACTCCAAAAGATAGTGGTCGCGGGGGAGACAGGGTCGGGGAAAAGTACATTGTTGAAATTGATATCCGGACTTGCGCGTCCTGACGAAGGGGAAATCTTCTTTGAACAAAAATCTGTACACGATGCTGTGTTTGAAAAGTTGGTGCCGGGTCATCCGGGCATTGCGTACCTGTCGCAGCATTTTGAGCTTCCCAAGTTTTTACGTGTTGAGCAAGTATTGGAGTATGCGAACATGTTATCTGCAGAAGAGGCGGCAACCCTCTTTGAGGTCTGTCAGATCAGCCATTTATTAAAACGTAAAACAGATCAGCTTTCTGGTGGTGAGAAGCAACGCATCGCGATGGCGCGTTTGCTGTGTTCTTCGCCACGACTGCTCTTACTGGATGAGCCCTTCTCACATTTGGATCTTCCACACAAAAATACATTGAAAGATGTTATCCGTGACATCGGCGAAAAATTGAAGATAACCTGTGTGCTGGTATCACACGATCCCGATGATACACTGCCGTGGGCAGATAAGATCATCGTGTTGAAAGATGGAAAGATCGTTCAGCAAGGAACGCCCGATAAAATTTATCGCGAGCCTGTGAATGAATATGTTGCTGGTCTTTTTGGAAAGTATAATGTGATTCCGCCAGCCAAGGCAAAACTTTTTCCAGGGCTAAAGCTGAAAAGTAAGACGAAGAATATTTTAATCAGACCCGAGAGCTTCTCACTGGTCGGTCCTACGAAGAAAGGCGCGACAGGAAAGATCAAGAAAATCAATTTTCTTGGAGGTTTTGCAGAAGCGGAGATCGACGTCGACGGTCAGATTGTTACGGTAAGAGTTATCGGCAATCACATCAAAGAGGGAAAGAAGGTTAAGGTGGCAGTGGTTTGAGAACTGCGCGCGTATGAGTGGCTGCGGTTTGTCACAATTAAGGAAGCATTTCACGACTAAGCAATATTAACACCCCTTCGGGGTTAAGTTCTGCTTTGTTAGAATCATGTCACCCTTCGGGGTTGGTTGAGTTATGCTGTTAGAATCATGTCACCCCTTCGGGGTTGGTAGAATCATGTCACCCCTTCGGGGTTGGTAGAATCATGTCACCCCTTCGGGGTTGGTAGAATCATGTCACCCCTTCGGGGTTGGTAGAATCATGTCACCCCTTCGGGGTTGGTTGAGTTCTGCTGTTAGAATCGTGTCACCCCTTCGGGGTTGGTTGAGTTCTGCTTCGGGTTTGGTAGAATCATGTCACCCGTTCGGGGGTGGTTGAGTTATGCTGTTAGAATTTCTAAAGGGCCCGCGGCACAATGGTATTCTCTTCACGATTCACGTCTAACGATTCACGATTAACGATTCACGATTAACGAAACTTCCCAACGACTGTTAGTCCCAAAAAAAGCTCACTGATTTCAAAAAAAGCTACCCTTCTCCGAACTTTTTCTCTCCAAGCGGCATTACTAACCTTACCCTAACGACTAACGTATGCACACAACCGAATCTGTTATTCCCGTTTATAATTTTATGCATTGCTCTGGCGAAAACGATTTTGCCATTGCGCATATGACCACCGTTGACGTGCTCGGTAAGTTGCAAATCCCTCATCGTCAGGAAGGTTACAACGTATCGTTGCTTTTGAAAGGAAGTATGACACGGTACATTGACTTCGATCGTCATGAGATTCATGCCCCCGCGATTATTTGCATCGGGCCTGATCAAATCAATCAATACGAATCCGCTGATGATGCTGAAATGATTTGTATTTCGTTCAGCCAAGATTTTCTGATTGCTGAGATGAAGCGTTGGGTTGCTTGTTGGGAGTGTATGTTTACCAACGTGATTCTGAATGCCGATGAAAAGGACATGGAAGAGTTGCGCGTGTATGCCGACCTCATGTTAAAGGAATTTTCAAGCGATAAACCGAAGAAAGAGATAATCATACGCAACTTGTTGAATGCGTTTATCATTACGATCGCGAGGATGCGTGATGCCATGGCCTCTATCATGATGATGGACATGAGTTCAAACAAGATTGTCGAGCAATTCAAGTCCTATGTAGATGCACAGTTCAAAGAGAAAACTCAGGTAGCGCAATACGCGGAGATGTTGTCTGTGACACCGGGTCACTTGAATGATTTAATCAAGACAACGACAGGAAGAACGGCAAAGCAAGTGATCGATGAGAAGCGAATCATGGAGGCGAAGCGTCTTCTCTTCTGGGCGGATTACAATTTGAAAGAAATTGCAGGACAATTGAGCTTCGAGGATGATTCCTATTTTAATCGTTACTTCAAAAAGCATACTGGTTTTACGCCGAGCGCTTTTCAGCGCACGATCCGTGAAAAGTACAATTAATGCCCTGATTATGTAAATCAATTCGAGACTTGCACCACTAACTTTGTTCACGCAACCTCGTTCAACCACCATCATTAGTATTTAGACATTTCGCTTTTAGCACTTTGCTTTTAGCAGTTGGTCATTGGCGTGTGGCTTTTAGTCATTTGCCAATTGCTGTTGGTCATTTCATGCTTGCTGAAAAGGAAACCATCGCGTACAAGATCAACCGCTAGCGACGAGGCGTTAATAGTTCGATTGCCAAAAAGCTAACAACCACTTAATAATTTTTTAACCGAAACCGTTTATGAATTTCAAGAACAACTACAAAGCCGTAACCATATTCACCCTGTCGCTGGTAGCGGGAACGCTATTGCTGACACGGTGCACGAAGTCGGAAGGAGGAGAGGCCGCAGCTGCGGCACCTGCTCAACAATTTCCTGTACTTGTACTAGCGCAAAAACAAGCCACAACATATCAAGAGTTTTCAACGACGATCGAAGGGATTCAAGATATTGAAATACGTCCACAAGTGAGTGGCTATATTGATCGCATTCTTGTTGATGAGGGTGCTTATGTGCAGAAGGGACAGACGCTTTTTATTATCAATGATCGTATTTATCGTGAAGCGCATAATACGGCCAACGCCCGCCTTGCCACAGCGAAAGCAAATCTTGCTACGGCAGAACTGAATGTTGAAAAGATAAAACCACTCGTGTCCAACAATGTGGTTTCTGATGTTCAATTGAAGGAAGCTGAAGCTGCACGTGACGCTGCGCAAGCCAGTGTAAATGAAGCGCTCGCCTTGGTTCAAAGCGCTTCTATCAATGTGGGCTATACCAGTGTGAAGGCACCTGCAGACGGATACCTCGGCAAGATTCCTTTTAAAACAGGAAGCTTGGTGAGTATGAGTACCGTCGAGCCCTTAACGGTATTGTCGGCAGTGAAAGCTGTTTATGCGTATTTCTCATTCAGTGAAGTAGACTTCCTGAATTTTACGAAGAACATTCCTGGCAAGACCCTGGAAGAGAAGCTTCGTCAAATTCCGCCAGTAGCCCTAGCGTTGGCCGACAATTCGATTTACCCGCATACGGGTAAAGTTGAAATTGTATCAGGACAGTTCAATGATCAAACCGGTGCCATTGCTTTCCGTGCTATTTTCCCGAACGCCGATGGATTGCTGCGATCTGGTCTTACAGGTAAGATTCGTATTCCACGCGTGGTCGATGGCGCTGTAATCGTACCGCAGGAGTCAACGTTTGAACTTCAAGATAAAGTTTTTGTACTCGCGGTGGATGCTAAAAATATGGTGACCAGTACACCGATCGGTGTGGCGGATAGATTTGAAAACTTTTATCTCGTGTCGACAGGTGTGAAGTCTGGTGATCGCATTGTGTATGCAGGTCTCGACAAACTCCGCGACGGTACCGTGATTGATCCACAGCCTGTATCTCTAGACAGTCTTCAAAAAGGAAAGTGATGCAATAACATCACCACTCATTGAAGCGATTTTTAAAACTTATTTCTCATGCTAAGAAAATTTATTGAAAGACCAGTCCTTTCGACTGTAGTCTCCATTATACTCACGCTTTTAGGATTATTATCCTTGTTCACGTTGCCCATCACGTTGTTTCCAGACATCGCGCCGCCAACGGTACAGGTTACCGCAGTATATCCTGGTGCGAACGCCGAAGTGGTAGCGCGTTCTGTGGCTACGCCCATTGAAGAGGCCATCAACGGTGTTGAGAACATGACGTACATGACGTCGACATCAAGTAACGATGGAACGATGACGTTGAACGTGTTCTTCAAGACAGGAACAGATCCTGATCTCGCTTCTGTGAACGTGCAGAGCCGTGTGTCGAAAGCCATCAGCCAAGTTCCTCAGGAAGTTGTGCAGACGGGTATCTCTGTGCAAAAGCAGCAGAATAGTATGATCATGGTGCCGCTCATTTTTAGTAATGATACAACCTATGATGAAACGTTCCTGCAGAATTATGCCAAGATCAACATCATACCAGAACTACAACGTGTGCCAGGGGTAGGTCAAGCGATGGTGTTCGGTGCACGCGATTATTCGATGCGTGTGTGGCTGAAGCCAGATCGTCTCACAGCCTACAATCTTTCGTCGCAAGATGTGCTCGATGCCATTAAAGAACAAAACTTGGAAGCCGCACCGGGTCGTTTTGGCCAGAGTAGTACAGCGTCGTTCGAATACATTTTGAAATACAAAGGCAAATTGTCGAAGAATGAAGATTTTGAGAATATCATTTTGAAAGCAGCGGGTGATGGCTCTATGATCCGTTTGAAAGATGTTGCCCGTGTTGAGTTTGGTTCATTTGCGTATAGTGCAAACACCGTTATCGAAGGAAAGCCAGGTATTGGTATTGCTCTTTTTCAAAGTGCAGGATCTAATGCTAATGACATCCTTACGGAAGCTGAAAAGGTAATGAAGAAGGCGTCTACGTCTTTTCCAAAAGGCGTAGAATACTTCACGATGTTTAGCGCGAAAGAATTTTTGGACGACTCTATCTATCAAGTGGAGGAAACGCTAATCATCGCTTTCATCCTGGTGTTTTTAGTGGTGTTTGTGTTCTTGCAGGACTTTAGATCAACACTCATCCCCGCACTTGCTGTTCCGGTAGCGATTATCGGTACGTTCTTCTTTATGCAATTGTTCGGCTTTACGATCAACTTGTTGACGCTGTTTGCACTTGTGCTTGCGATCGGTATTGTGGTAGACGACGCGATCGTGGTAGTTGAAGCCGTACACTCGAAACTTGAGCGTACGAAGTTATCAGCTAAAGCTGCAACGATTGAATCGATGAATGAAATTTCGGGTGCAATCATTTCCATTACGTTGGTTATGGCGGCCGTGTTTATTCCTGTTGGATTCATGCAAGGTCCTGCTGGGATTTTCTACAAGCAGTTTGCCTTTGCCCTCGTGATTGCCATTTTGATTTCTGCGTTGAACGCGTTGACCTTAAGCCCAGCACTGTGTGCGTTGTTCTTAAAGAGTAATCATGGTGATGGCCACGACGAAAACCAGAAAGCCGGATTTGGAAAACGTTTCTTCAAAGCCTTTAATGCTGGCTTCGAAGCGACAACAGAACGATACACCAAAAGCATAAAATTCTTGATTGGTAGAAAGTGGATTGCCATTACCGGTCTTGTCGTTGTAACGGCCGTAACGGTTTATCTGATGAGAACCACGCCAACAGGATTTATTCCAACAGAAGACCAGGGATTCATTGTTTATTCTGTGAATCTTCCGCCAGGGGCTTCGCTTGATCGCACACAAAAAGTAATGGACAAGATCAACGTGATTTTGAAAGATGTTGAAGCAGTGGAAAGGACGGGTGCTGTTACGGGATTAAACATCGTGGCCAACGCGAACAGCTCGAACTATGCCGTAGGTTTTATCAGAATGAAACCACCTGGGGAACGTGGTGAATACAACAGCATTGACGAGGTGATCGGTTTGATTAACCAGAAGTTCAGCGCCATCAAAGAAGCGAATGTGTTTTTGTTTGTCTTCCCGACGGTACAAGGGTTCGGTAACACCAGCGGTTTTGAATTTATCTTACAAGATCGTACGGGTGGTCAACTCGACAAGCTTAACGCCACTGCACAGGGATTTATCGGTGAACTTTTTAAGCGACCTGAGATTGCTTACGCCTTCACGACGTTTAGCACAGGTAATCCGCAATACAACATCAAGATCGATGAAGCGAAAGCCAAGCAGTTGGGTATATCTATCAGCGAACTCTTGCAAACGCTTCAAGTGTATTATGGTAGCAGCTTCGCATCAGACTTTAACCGATTTGGAAAGTTCTATCGTGTGATTGTCCAAGCAGACATTGACTATAGAACGGACGCATCGTCGTTACAAAACATCTTTGTCAAGAACGAAGCTGGCAAGATGGTGCCTGTGTCGTCGGTGGTATCGCTTGAGCGAACTTATGGACCAGAGACGGTAACACGAAACAACCTGTTCAATTCCGTTACCATCAACGGTATGCCTAAGCCTGGTTACAGCTCTGGTGATGCGATTAAAGCCATTCAAGAAGTTGCAGAAGCAACGCTGCCGAGAGGATACTCGTACGAGTTTTCGGGTATGACGCGTGAAGAATTGGGATCCGGTTCACAAACCAGTATCATCTTCTTGCTCAGCTTGCTTTTTGTATACTTCCTTCTAGCAGCACAATATGAAAGTTACATTCTTCCACTGGCCGTTATCCTCACTGTCCCTACAGGAATCTTAGGTGTGTTTGCTTTCATTGGAATCGCTGGTATTGAAAACAACATCTACGTTCAAGTCGGGTTAATCATGTTGATTGGTCTGTTGGCGAAGAATGCAATTTTGATCGTTGAATTCGCTGTTCAAAAACGCAAGAGTGGTCACACGTTAATTGATGCGGCTTTGGAAGCATCGCGCCTTCGTCTTCGTCCGATCTTGATGACATCATTCGCTTTCGTGGTAGGATTATTACCACTTACATGGGCAACGGGTGGATCGTCGTTAGGAAATCGATCGATCGGTACGGGTGCGTTGGGAGGAATGCTAACCGGGGTATTGCTTGGTGTATTTGTGATACCCGTACTGTTCGTGATTTTCCAATACTGGCATGAACGCGTGAGTTCAAAGAGTGAAGCTCATGCTGATTCAAGTGTCGAACCTCAAACTATCTAAATACATGAACGCAGTGTTTAAAAAATATATCGTAGTCATATTAGTTGCTGTAACGGTACTCTGGAGTTGCTCCGCAAACCGCAACTATACGCGACCTGACTTAAAGTTGCCCGAAAATTATAGCGCACAAACTACGGGCGATAGTAGTCTTGCTCTACAGAATTGGAAAGTGTTTTTCAAGGATGCAAAGTTGGTTGCCCTTATTGACAAGGCATTGACAAACAATTTTGATTATCAGCAAGCTCTAAAACGCGTAGAGGTTTACCAATCGTTGGCAAAGCAAGCTAAAGTAGGATGGCTTCCGGCACTTTCGGCGCAAGCTTCCGCATCAACTGTGAATCCATCGGGCAATAGCTTGAATGGTATCAGCTTAAGCTCGTTTTTGAAAACGAATCACATCGAGGATTATTCTGTGTCAGCGACGTTGTCGTGGGAGATCGATGTTTGGGGTAAAATCAAGAATCGAAAAGAGGCCGCTATGGCAGACTATCTTCAGAGTTATGAAGCAACGCGTGCGGTGCAGACAAGTGTAATTGCAGCCGTGGCAGATGCTTATTTCACCTTGCAGATGTTTGATGCGCAGTTGATTATTGCAGAACGTAACGTAGCCCTAAGCGATAGTACGACAACGATCATGTCGTTGCAAAAGTCTGCGGGACAAGTGACTTCGTTGGCGGTGCAACAAGCGCAAGCACAAGCGCAGACAGCAAAATTGCTGAGAGCACAACTCTTGCAGTCGATTCAACTTCAAGAAAATGGTTTGCGTTTGTTGTTGGGCGACTATCCAGGAACGATCGATCGCGAAGTTTACGACAACGCCCTGTTGGATTCGGTGTATGCCACAGGTGTACCAGCAGCGTTGCTTAGCTTGCGTCCTGATGTGCGTGCAAGTGAACAGGCCTTGTTGGCCGCGAACGCAAGGGTAGGTGTTGCGCAAGCAAATCGGTATCCATCGTTGACACTCAGCGCTTCTGGCGGATTAAATGCGTTTGAAGCGAGTGATTGGTTTTCTGTTCCAACATCTGTGTTTGGATTGGCAAGCGGAACTTTGTTGCAGCCGATCTTTGAACGAAGAGCGCTTCGTACGCAATATGAAATTGCAAAGACGCAGCGTGAGCAGAGTGTGATAGCATTTCGCCAGGCAGTAACGGTAGGGGTGCATGACGTCACAAATGCCTTGGTAAAACTCAAGGGAACAGCAGATCAGCGTACGTTTGCACACGATCGCGTTAATGGTCTTGAGACAGCCGTAAGCAACGCTCAATTGTTATTCAAGAGTGGCATGGCGGATTATCTGGAAGTAATCACAGCGCAAAGTCGTGCGTTGAGTGCAAGTATTGAAGAGTCAATTATTATCAGACAACAGCGAAGCGCGCAGGTAGAACTCTATCGTGCACTCGGTGGTGGATGGAAATAACATAAAACTTTGGGGTTAGGTAAAAGCACCTGTCGGTTGAATGAAACTGGCAGCGTGCTTTTTTTATGTGCTGGCCATCGAAACAACTTGTATCATAAGGACGACAAGCGACATCACGGCCATTAACGCAATGATTAAAAATGCAATTCCTTTCCCATTGAGGTCCGGATGTTTTGCTGGAATAAGCTCGAAGACTTTTTGAAGTGTTTTTGTGGCGCGCCACGAGAAAACAACGAGTAGTGCTAAAGATAAAAGAATGCCTACCCAAGCGGCGGATGCGTTCTGATTAGCATGAAGCCATCCTACAAGAATGGCAATTACACCGGCACTTCCTCCAGAAGCCAAGGCCGTTTTCGCTTTGAGACCTATAAAGGCGACAGCAACGATTCCACAGGTAATCAAGAATGTTCCGTAGAAGTACAACAGTGCAGAGATTTGCATAGTACGCGATGGTTAAAATTTTCTTTAAGATACAACCATCAACCACATTCACGCATTCCGCGATTGAAAATTTACCGTATTTGGTCGCTTCGTCACATTTTCATGAAGCTCCATCACATTTGCCAATACGGTGAAAAGAAAGCGCGTAATGTTGAAGAAAAAACGAGATATGAAAATTAAATGGCGTGAGTATGAGGGCTACCTGGTCGCAATCCTAACATTGTCTGTAATGGCTGCGGATTGTTTCAACGCAATGATGATGTCGCCGGGTGAACGTACTTACCTCGAAACAGTCTATCGCGAACACGGTTTACCGTTCCGATATTTTCAAAACATACTAGGTCCACAGTTGGGGATTCGCCTCGTGCTGATGGGATGTTATTACTGGCTCAGTTTGTATGTTGTAAGGCTTGTCAAAGAAGTGCTACTAAGCGGCGACGTTCGTCTCACGCCGTTGTTGAAAATCCCGCTTCACATTTTACTTGTAGGTTTTGTGGTTGCGTTCGCTACCAATGTTGCTACCTATTTTGCTCATCCACATTTTTTCAATTATGGTGGTTGGAGGTCTTTAGCAATATTGGGGTACAACGAGCAGCCTCTGACCGTGATATGGTTTGGCCTTGATCGGGCTGTTATTCTGATTTTGATTTATGTCGTGTATGGCTTTGTGCGCGAAGCAATCATTACGGGTATCGATAAAAACACCAATCATCAATTGTTTCGAACAATGGTCGTTAACCAGATTGCCCTAGTCGTAATTATCTATTTTTCATTACTGGCCATCTTTGGTGTATTTGATGTCGCGTTTAGTCCGGCAATCGTTGTTGTTTACCTCGCTATTTTTCCAAGCTCGCTCGTCGTATTCTTCTTTAATGTGTATTTGATTTATCCGACGTCGAATGATGAGCCGCTTTCGCTGAGCACCTTACTGAAAGTTTTTGCCATTGTCATACTGAGTTCTTTTTCGATAATCCTTTTTAAATTATCCATTCTACCCGGCCCGAACGTTGGTAAAATATTCGTCACCTCTTGGATTGTGCAATTCGCTATTGTAACACCCTTGTCATGGCTCTATTACAAGCAACGCAAGGAGAAATTCATGGCGCTGCGTGGCGCAGAGGAAACCATCACGAGAACAAGTGCAGACCTGCAATTATTGCGCGCACAAATTAATCCGCACTTTTTATTCAATGCCTTAAATACCTTGTATGGTACGGCACTTCGCGAAAATGCGCCGAACGCTGCAGAAGGGATTCAAAAGTTAGGTGACATGATGCGCTTCATGTTACATGAAAACCATCAAGATTTTATCGCACTTGACAAGGAGATTGCGTACATCGATAATTATGTTTCATTGCAAAAACTTCGATTGCTGGAGAATGTTCAAGTTACCGTGGACATTGACGAACTTCATTGCGGCGAAAAAAAGATCAGTCCGATGCTGTTAATCACGTTTATTGAAAATGCCTTCAAGCATGGGATAAGTATGACAATGCCATCATGGATAAAAGTTGAGCTTCGTTGTACTCATGAACGATTGGAATTTACGGTGCGAAACAGTATTTCTGCGTCGAAAGCAAATGATCCGGAGAAGCATAGCAGCGGGATAGGGTTGGAGAATGTTCGTCAGCGGCTTGTGCTCTTCTACCCGAACCAGCACGAAATGACGACATCTGTGGTTGAAAATGAATACATTGCCAAACTGTCCCTAGAACTTCGATAGACATGTTAAAAGCAATCGCTATTGATGATGAGCCGATCGCGCTTGAAGTGATCAAAACGTTTTCGTCGAAAACCGAACATATCGATTTAATAGGATCGTTTACGGATGCTTTTAAAGCAATGGACTTCTTGAAGATGCATTCCGTTGATCTTATTTTTCTCGACATCAAAATGCCAGACATTTCTGGTATTGATTTTCTGAAAGCACTTCACCAACCGCCCATGGTTATTTTTACGACTGCGTATAGCGAACACGCTGTTCAAAGTTTTGAACTTGACGCCATCGATTACCTATTAAAGCCTATCGCGTTGACGAGGTTTTTGAAAGCCTGCAACAAAGCATTTGAGCAGCATCAACTTCGATATCAACAGCCAATAAAAGATCATGTATTTATCAAAAGCGGCTATGAACAGATTAAAGTAGCGCTTGCCGCTATTCGATATGTAGAAAGTAATGGTAACTATGTGCAATTTGTGATTGATGGGAAGAAAATCATCTCACGTCTTACTATGACTGAGGCTTCCGATTTACTTCCTCCTACGACTTTTGTGCGTGTTCATCGTTTCTATATCGTTTCGAAATTACACGTAACGCGTTTGGATAAACGAACCGTTTGGGTAGGAGAGAACGAAATTCCCATTGGTCCCGGCTTCGCTGAAAAAGCATCCGAACTGGTCCGTTAAACGACTGCCTATGATGCGGCCTGGGGAAGCTCTATATTTTCATTTTGATCAAAAGGATACCGGATTTTCCAGGTATAAATTAAGAAGTGTAAAGATTGAAGTAACGTAAAAGTCGATATGATGTATTCTTGATGTATTGAATTTATTGACTTCAGGCCTTTCTCATGCTTTCTTTACAATCACTCCCACAATCGTTGCGATTTCCCATAACATCGCGACACCTGTGAAAATGTAGTACATCGCTGGATGTGCGAGCGGACATTTACAACGCATCCGCTAGGCGCAGTCTGGTGAGTCTGTCATTTTCACGCCGTAACCTCAATCATGCGAATTGCTAATTGAATTTGAATCAAGTGCCAGTGTACTTGAACGGTTAACGTATTGTCTTTTACCTAAACTATATATTTAACTTAACCCACTTACTATGAAGTACAATTACAGGATATGTATGGCATTCATACTATCGCTCTTCGCCGGGACGCTGACTTATGCGCAGCAAAGTTTTAAGAAAGTACCCCTTGGAAAAGCTTCGACTTTCCGTGAAAACATCCAAACAAAACTGCGCACTACGGCCAATGCAAAATTCCGCAGCATGATTGATCTAAACGTGGGCAACAACGAGACGCTGAAATTGTCTGTTACCTATCGGGATGATAAAGATGCGCGTTCAACTTATCTCGTTGGGGAGGTTGCTGGAATGAAAGGATCAAGTTTTGTCATCAATGCGGATGGCAGCGATGTCAAAGGAAATATTATTATTCGTTCTGAAAACCGGGCATACGAGTACACTACGGATGCTAATGGAAATGCCTTTATTGAACGGGTTGACATCAACAAAGTGTTGTGCGTGAATTATGAAAAAATGCCAACGCCAGCGAAATCGCACGTCGATGCGAACGCTTCTGTGATGGCGCTTACTAACCTACAAAGTTTCCCGGGGGCACGTGGTTGCGTGTTGCTTGACTTTGATGGCCACTACGTTTCCGGAACACCTTGGAATAATGGTAATCCGATTAACGCGGCACCAAGTGGTATGAGCGATGCGCTCGTGCAAGAGGCATGGGAAGTTGTAGCGGAAGATTTTCGCCCGTTCCATTTGAATATTACAACCAACGAAGCTGTGTTCAATTCATATCCAAAGAACATGCGCATGCGTTGTATTATCACGCCGACAAACACAGCAGCGCCTGGTGCAGGCGGTGTTGCCTATATCGGTTCATTTAATTGGAATGACGATACACCGTGCTGGACATTCGTACTCAGCGGTAAAGGTGCAGGTGAGGCTTCTTCTCATGAAATCGGTCACACCTTCGGACTTGGTCACGATGGAAGAACAAATCCTAGTGAAGGTTATTTCGCTGGTCACGGCGATTGGGCGCCAATCATGGGCGTTGGTTATTACGAACCGATCACGCAATGGAGTCGAGGCCAGTATAATTTTGCAAACAATACAGAAGATGATCTTGCAAAAATTACGAGCGGCACGTACAATGTTGGTTACCGTGATGATGACTATGGCAATGGCACAGGATCAGCCACGGCAATTGCTTCTGGTAGTGTAAACCGTTCAGGTATTATTGAACGCAACACGGATATTGACTTCTTTTCTTTTAATAGTGGGTCAGGCACAATTAATCTAAATATCAATACCGTATCGCGCCATGGCGATCTCGATATCATTGCACGTTTATATAACAGTTCTGGTGGCGTAATCGCGACGTCGAACCCAGCAGGTTTGAATGCGTCTCTTAGCGCGAGTGTTAGTGCGGGCACTTATTACCTTTCTGTTGACAATACAGGCGCTGGCAATCCTGCAACAGATGGTTACTCGGACTATGCTTCGTTGGGTAGTTATTTTGTGACCGGTAGCATCCCCGTTGCGTCTAACGGTGTAGCTACGTTCTATAAAGATTGTAATTATGCCGGTACAGCAGTTTCCGTTCCAGCTGGCGACTACACATTGTCTGCACTTGTATCGCGTGGCATTGTTAACGACGATATTTCTTCACTTCGCGTAAATGCTGGTTATGAAGTTGTTCTTTACGAGCACGACAACTATGGTGGCGCGTCAATTACGATCACTGGCGACAACAGTTGTTTAGTGGGAGCGGGTTGGAATGATCGCGCTTCTTCAATTCGCGTAAGATCAGCTGCAAGTGCTTCACAAACTATTCAGGCTGAAAACTACAGTGCGATGTTGGGTGTACAAACGGAAGTAACAACTGACGCTGGTGGTGGTTCAAACGTGGGTTGGATTGAAACCAACGATTGGATGGCATACAACAGCATCAACTTCCCATCGACTGGCGCTTATCTCATTGAGTATCGCGTAGCCAGTGGTGGTACAGGTGGAACGTTGTCTCTTGATCTTAACGCGGGTGCCATTGTGTTAGGACAGGTTGGCATCCCTGGTACAGGAGGATGGCAAAATTGGACGACGGTTTCGCATACCGTGAATGTAACAGGAGGAACGTACAACGTAGGTGTATTTGCATCCGCTGGTGGCTGGAACATCAATTGGATTCGCATTACCAGAACGGGTAACGCTGCGCGTGAAGCAACACCGGCGTTTGAAGAAGTTGGTGAAGAACCAATCGCGTTGTTTCCGAATCCTACTGACGATGTTTTGAATATCAAACTCGCGAAATCACTTGAAGGTGGTCGTGTTACAATCTACGATCTTACCGGAAGGGAAGTATTACTTGGTCAGGTTAAAGAAGGCCAGATCAATGTGAGTTCACTCCGCCCGGGGATTCACCTGGTTGTAGTGCAAAAAGACAGACTGAGACACAGTACACGCTTCGAGAAAAAATAATATAGTTCCGATTAAAGAAAATAAGAGCAACAGCGCTATTTGCCTGTTGCTCTTTTCTTTTAGTTCTTGACCGTGACTGACAATACTTTTACCAGCTCGTCTTTAGGTTTGTTCCTGTTGATAAAAATGAAATAGAGATGATGACGTTCGCGTAGCGGTTTTTCTATCGTGGCGAATGTAGTCGATGTCGTGTCCCAACCGGTTTTGTTGAATTTGGCGCGAGCAATAACAGGTCCGGCATATGAATCCGTTCTGACCTCAATTTCGCCGTCGTACTTTGGCGCCATGTATTCGAAGTCAAAACCCGTTAACGTTGTGAGGTCAATATTTTTTAACATGAAGTATGCCTTATGTTTCGAAACGCCGTAATCGCGTGACCATCGATCAATACCAACATAAACATCAGCGTCAATGGGTCGGAATTGATTTTTTCGCAAGTGAATAACTTCTTGTGCTTGTGCGGGAGGCACATTATTGAACCCTCTATCCGTATAACTTGCTTGGATGGTGTATGTTCCAAAGGGCTCACTTTCTTTTGTGTGATTGAAATTTAAACTGCCTTGTGTCGGAAGGTGTTGAGCGTGCAGCTTGACGTCACCGATGGATAAGATGTATCGCACAATTTCTTTTGCGTCTTCCATGTTGATCTGTGGATGTGCGCTCATCACGTGGTCACGTCCCCAGTTACCACCACCGCCCATGATGATTTTTTTTGCAAGTTTGTCGATTGCGCCTGGTTGTGATTGGTAACGTTGGGCGATACGAATGTATGACGGGCCGACTGATACCTTATCCGTTGTATGGCATGCTTTGCAATCGCTGTCCATCATTTTCAGTTGCCCAGGATGTATTGGTTCTTGGTATTGCGTCAATTTATTTTTCGCGATAAGATCAGGTGAAGCTGCAATGCTATTCGGGCTATAGGAGAATTTAACAACTGCATCGCGTGGCAAAGGAGAACCATCTTCGGCATCGGAGAGACGAACACTGTAACGAAACGATTGCCCAGGAAAATAGAAGGACTTGTTGTCCTTTGTGAGAATATCAACAGCGGGCGCTGTGTTGCCAGCGTATACGACGACGGTGTCAAGTGAGGAAGCGTTGTGTTGGTCTGTAGCATTAAGAATGGCGTAGTATACCCCTGGCGTTGTAAACGTATATGTAGGATTCGCGGCATCAAATTGTTCGCCGCGAATTGTCCAAGAAAACCTGAGTTCATCGTCGTCATCTAGATCTTTTGATTGGCTACTGCTAAATTGTACTTTCAAGGGGCAAGGGCCAACAATTTTATTCAGTTGTGGAAAAGAGCGTTCCGATGTTAGGTTTGCTTTCTTGTCCCAAGATGACGCTGTTGTGTCGGGAATTCCAGCGCAAGCAATCGGTGCTCGGTTCCCTGCGTTGTATTCGATTCGCACAAGGCGCGCGTCTTCGTTGTCGATACCGTAAACAGATCCGTATTCAAGCATGTACATCACGCCGTCTTTTCCAAACGCAATGTCGATCGGTCTTCTAAAATCACCATTGCCGCTCATGAATGGCTCAATACGTTTTAAGTTTTCATTGTCATCAAATCGCATCGTCATTACCCAATTGCGCATCCAATCGAAAACAAAAAGACAGCCATCATAATACTTGGGAAATTTTGTCGGCGACGAGTTTTGATCGTCATAGGAGTAGAAGTCTCCGGCCATGGCACTTCGTCCACCTTGGCCGAGTGTTGGGAATTTGTCGGACGCCATGTAAGGATACCATACCATCGCAGGTTGAGGCGCCGGCAATTTCGTTAGCCCCGTATTGTTAGGAGAATTGTTTACTGGATTTGCTACGTCAAAAGTCTCGCGCTTGATGTTCTTCTCAAAGTCCCAGTGATTATATGGTTGATTGTTCCCAATGAAGTAAGGCCATCCAAAATTTCCTGCTCGTTTTGCTTGATTAAACTCATCGTAACCACGAGGACCTTGCAAGCTATCTTTTCCTGCATCCGGACCAATCTCTCCCCAATAGACTGTGTTTGTAATTGGATTGACCGCAATACGATAAGGGTTTCGACATCCCATCGCAAAGATCTCTGGTAGTGTTTTTAAAGTTCCCTCTGGAAAAAGATTTCCTTTCGGGATGGTATACTTCCCGTCGGCAGTAGGATGGATGCGAAGTATTTTTCCTTTTAAATCATTTGTATTGGAAGGACCGCGTTGTGCATCCAAACTATAGTGTTCTGCTCCTGGACGTTCATCTAAAGGCGCGTATCCATTCGATGGAAATGGACTGGAGCTGTCGCCTGTAGAGAGGTAAAGATTTCCATCTTTATCCCACGCAAGAGAACCGCCATGGTGAGCGCCGCTGTTTTCTTGAACTGGAACTTTAAGCAGTATCTTTTCCGATAACGAATCGAATGTGAATGTTGATGTTAATGTGAAACGAGAGAGATTAAAATAGATTGGCTCTGCCGTTGTCGCGGGAGCATAGTACACATAGAGATGATGATTCTGTTTAAAATGAGGATCTAGCGTAACACCGATTACACCCGTGCCGCCACGTGTGCAAATGTTAAAGCGATGAAGCACGCTGTGCTGAGATGTCTGCTGATTGAACATCATCAGTTTACCGCTACGCAATTCTGTAAAGAATATTTTTCCATCATCGCTCACGGCAAGTTCCATAGGGTTATTCAAATCATTGACGAGCACTGTTTTGACAAAGCGATTTTCTTCGGGAACAGGAACGGCGTACGACTTAGAATAGTCGAGGGGAGCGTGATTCATGGCATATTGAATGCCTCCGAGTACGTGTTGTAGAAACAGCGAGTCTGTATAGCTCGCATCATCGTGTCCTGCAGCGGTGTAGAAAGATCGGCCACCGTCGAATTCGTGATACCAACTGTAGGGGTGGTAGCTTCCGTTCGTGCCGCCTTCGTAACTATTTTCATCAAGCGTCGCAAGGACTTTGATTCCGGCATAGAAGTTTCTAAAGCTGTACCACTCTTCCTCGCGTTCCCATCTTGCGGGTAGGCCAGCCGTTGCGGGATGAGACTTGTCAATAACCTCAATCACACCTTTACGAACGCCGGGATTCATTGGATGATTGGCGAAAAATGCGCCTACAAGTTTTCCGAACCAAGGCCATTCATATTCTGTACATGCTGCAGCATGAATACCAACAAAACCTCCACCGGCCTGTATATATCGCTCAAAGGCTGCTTGTTGTTCCGCATTCAACACATTTCCCGTGGTATTCAAAAACACCACGGCATTGTACCCCTTTAAGTCATCGTCGTTGAAAATTGATGCGTCACGCAGCGTATCGACGTCGATATTGTTAGCGTTTCCCAGGTTGAGGAGCGCTTTTAGTCCAGCAGGGATTGAATAGTGTTTCCATCCTTTTGTCTTCGCAAAAACTAAGATTCGCGGCGTAGATGAACGTTGGCAGGCGCTTAAGAACACGAGTGTAATAACGAAGGCTAATAACCGACGCAGCAAGGTTTTGTTTGGCATAAGTGAATTTAACGGGCAAAAGTTAGATGTCAAATAAGCGACATAGTTAATGCGCACTTTGCTGAAAAACTTGGAGTGCAATCCCGAAAGCTTGTAAGGGAGTACTGGAAAGGGGAAAGTAGAAAGCTTAAAGTGGAAAGCTACTGGTTGTCCGGAGAAAGCTTCTTTATAACGACCCCAAAACCGGATCGCACTTTACTCTTATCAACTTTTTGAATGTTCTACTGAGTCCCTCTGATAAGTTCGAGCATCGTCCTCTTCTTACTTTTCTTTTTGCTTCCCCAAATAGAAAAGTAACAAAAGAAAAAGGGGAAACTTAAACATGCTGCCCATCGCACATGCCTGAACTCCCCCGCGTTTAAGTTGGGCCACCGCACGCACGCTCTATTAAATTTGTTTTTTTTAACAGCCTTCTTTTTTACGCAATCAAAAACGATAGATTAGTGATTAGAAACGCGGGCTATTTTCAAAACGAAAAATTCCCCGGACACTAGTAGCGTAAAGCAGAAAGCTTAAAGGGAAGTTTACATGTCCTCTAACGAAAAGAGCCACAAACATTTTGTCTGTGGCTCTCTTATGATTTTGTTTTTAAACCTTAGTAGTTTATTTTTTCGAGTCGTCTGTCGATGCGTTTTTCTTTTTCGAAATATTCGCTAATCATGACGTAGCCAGGCTTCGCGCGGTAAACGAAATATTTGCTCCCTTTTCTAACAAGATCAATTTTGTCGACCGTAAAAGTTTTTTCCGGTGTGTAGACAATAGAACCGAGTTGATTCTTCCCCTTTTGACCTTTCTCACGTTCAAAGTTCACGTAGTTGATGATGAACGTGTTGTTGTCTGCAGCTACCTGAGAGAAAGCATAGTCAAATCCGCCATAACCTTTCGCGAAGTATGAAAGCATTTTCGATCCACCGATCATGCCGGCCATTCCAGGGATTGAAAAATCGCTCTTCTCCTTTGTGAATACGTGAACGTTCTTCATAGCAAAATTCGCATCGAATTGGAGGATGACCATGTCGTAGATGTTTAGTTTTAAGGTCATCGGTGTGCCACCTTTCTTATACTGCTCGCCGATAGCGAAGTAATCTCCGTCTGCCGTTCTGATAAAATCGTGGAAGAGTATACTTTTTTCTTCAAAGGCTTCCTTGTGTTTTGCAGGTACTTTTGCGGCGATTTCTTTTTTCCAGCTGTTAACTTTTTCAGAAATCACTTTCCCCTTCATGTCAAGCACTACGGTAATGAAACCTTGGCTAGGATCTTTCAGCGAGTTGTCTTCCTTGTTGAAGTACTCACCAAACATTGTGAACTGCTGTTTAGCAGCATCGAATGATAGGTCGGCAAGTGCCACTTTGTATTTTGACGTTTCCATTGGCACACGGAACAATTGTTTACCGTCTGATGTGTTCACTACCAAAAGGTCCATTTCTGGATTGAAGTCTAGAAGCGCGGTGCGTCTCATAACAATAGATCCGATATATTGGTCGCTTTGGAAACCCTCCACGGCGTTCTCAAAATCGAATTCATCTTTTGGACCATAAATAGCCCACGCTCTTTTCATGCTGTTGTCATAAAATTCTATTTCATAATCGCATTTTGACTCATCTTCGATACCATACAAAAGAAAACCTTTGTTAGGCACAGCAATGAAAACCGAGGTCATCATCTCATTGCCTTGCGCCATGTACATGTATGTGCCGTATCCTTGTCTGTTCTTTAGGGTCTTGGTTACTTTGCCAAGTTCTTTTAGCGTTTGATCGTAAGCGATGAGCTCGAGACTTTTCTTTTGTTGATCGAAAAACAAAAATCCAAATGACGTTCCGTTGAAGATCCCTTCTACGAGTAAATAGGTAGTCGGGCGCGTAATCGTAATGGAATTGATCTCACGAAGGTTCTCGTCTGTTATCGTCAGTTGGTAGTTGTTGTTTTTGCGATCTTTTTTCTCAACGTTGTAAAAATTGAAGTAACCTTTCACGGTACCATTTTGAATAATGGATCCTGCACTTCGAAGCTTAACGGTTTTAACATTTTCTGTGCTTGATGTTTGTGCCGTCATCTGAATGGCGATCATCATACAACACATGAATAGATAGATTTTTCTCATTGTATTATTTATTGGGATTTTACTTGTTAAACTTTTTAATATACTTCCCGTGCGGGAATGTTTTGATGTACGCTTTTTTGATTTCGTCGGATGCTACATTGCCGACACCTGTTTGAGATGCCATCCACCAACCGAAAAGAAATTCTTCATTCGATATGTAGCGATCTTTGCGTGACGCCATGTAATGATAGGAGAGCGACGCAAGTTCACTTAGTCGAAGATTATGCATGAAGGTGAGGAACCGATCGTAGTTTTCAGCAAACCGCGGGTCAGGGAGCGACAACACCTTGCCGAGTTCATGGTTTTGCTGATGAGCGTAATGCTGGTAGAGACATTGTCCAATGATGGCATGAACATAGGCATTGTCAGGATATCGTGCTGCAAGTTTGAGTGACTCGAATAGTGCGCGGCCATAGCGCTTATAGTGTACCAGCGATGCTACTTGTTCAAATCGACAATGTTCACGAAGCGTGTTCCGCGCGTCTGCATTAAACTTATTATTGATGCAGGCTGGTAGACTTTTCATTTGACGCTGTAAGGCTTTGATGCGTCGCTGACAACTGGGGTGTGTACGCGTACTGTCGTTATCTTCCGATGTTGCGTGCCAAGTGCTGGATGGTGTGTACGCAAGCCACTGGTCTTTGAAGGGATATGCGTCGGTGTGAAGTGCCGTCTTTAGATCGAGATTGTTAGGGAATTCATCGCGGTCGGCGCTATCCAGAATCTCCAGCGTACGAATCGGGGAATGTACATCAGAAGTCAAATTTCGGTACATGCGTAGCGCAAGAGAGTCCGCTTCGAACTCATGTTCGCGGCCATGATGTGTGATCGAAAGCTCCAATGATTTTGCGAGCTTGGAAAACTTAGTGATCTGCTCGTAATCGCTTCGTTTGATCGAACGGACTTCCTTCTTGAACTCTTTGTCGTTATACAATTTTGAAAGCGCGACTATTTTATTGTCGGAATGTTTGTAGTGGTAATGTGCTAACTCGTGACATAGGACAAAGGCAATCTGTCCTTCCGTTTCCATGCGCGCGAGTAGCCCAAGCGTTAGGGCAATAGTTCCTTCGCCAAAACTTACAGCATTAACCGCCTCGCTGCGATAAACGAATACGTGTGTCTCCGGTTTAAATTGTGGATTAGCATCATAAATATCTTTCAAGAGGCGTTGCAGGGAAGATGTTAACGTTGGATCGCTGATGATGTAGTCGTCGTTGAACCTACTGATAACATAGTCGGTGCGGTTTTGTAAGTATTTCCGAATGGAAGCGATAACAGCTTTGTTAGATTCAGAGATTGCTGCTTGAGCGCCTGAGAGGCGTGTATTCAAGGCAGATAAGTAAGTGGGAGGTATAGTATCTTCAATGGGCAGCGCTTGGTAATTGGTTGTGAACTGAGCAAAGCCACAAAGCGGAGCGGTCAACAGAATGAGTATGATGAGAAGACTATGCGCGACGAAAAATGTACGTCTGCGCCGGTGCGACAATGGGGGCGTATGTCTGAGTTTCAAGTGGGTTCCGTGCTAACTTCAGGTCGCTAAAATAGAGATAACAGAAGACAGCAAGGCGGTTTATGGGGATATTTTATTTGTAAAGATTTCCCTTGCCGAAACCCGGGGGATCAAGTATCATTGGGGTCGGGTTATGGCGAACATGGGTAAAAGCAGCCATTTTTGCTAATTCTTAACCTGATTTAAGTTTTTGGTGGCCCCTGTAGATATTTGGGCTACAAATTTGGTTTGAAGTAGACTGGATTCGGCTCCTGCTTGCTATGCCGGATACCTACTAAACGTTTGACGATTTGAAGGCACCACTTACCATACGGGATCTTGTTAACCTCCTCTATCAAAATAAGGAGGTCATTGAAATCTTGTTTGGTAACAAGGATTCGATCAACAAGTCGGAGATTCTTGCCCGTGGTGATATGTCGGATGAAAAGCTTGAAAAGCTGGTCAACTACGAAATCATCCACGAGAACAACAACGTAATTGGTCTCGACGACCGCATCACGACTTTTATTGAAGAATTCCTTGAGATCGGTGAAGTAACGACGAGCTTCATTACGGACAATATTCGTTCGTTAAATGAGAATCTCAAGTATTATCACATCGACGTTAATCCGAAGTTCTTACGGAATATCAAGCGCTCACTTAAAAAGATCAATTCGACTACATCGCGTGAGGTTATGAAGCTTCACAAGAACATCGATGATACTTATAAGAATCAGGATAATTATCTGATCAAACTACAAGAGCTCGACAAGTACAAGCGCAAGCGTGATGATATTATCAATCTGATCATGGAGTCAGAGCAGATCGTGTCGGATGCTCAAGGTTTGTTTAATACGATCATTGATGCGGAATTAAATTCGATAGTGTTGGATTTACGTTACGTGCTCGTGCGCAATAGAGATTATCTGAATGAAATTCAGGCGCAGATCATTGACTATATCAACAAGATTCAACATCAAGCAGCGATCTACAAAAAGATTCAGCGCTTAAAAGAGTTGAAGGACTACGAAGAATTGAAATACAAAACCAATTTCGTCGACGTTGTGATCGGAACAAGGGCATTGATGTTCCAAAGGAGAAATCCATTGAAGTCAAAGTTGTCGTTGGACTTTTTGCATACTGACCACGGCTATACGATCACACAGAAGATTGCGAAGAAGTTGCATTTACTTCGTAACAATCATCGCAAGCCAGCAGGAAAAATGGTTGCCGGTTTCGATGATAACAATCTTGAGGAGTCGGCAAGCTTGAACATAGCAGGCCTTGTGGAGAAGTTCCTACAGTCGGATAGTGACTTGTTTCAATTTGTATTGAACTACAATTTTCCGGAGAAGGTTGGCACCTTGAGTTTAGAAAAGCGGATTTCACTTTATGTGGGGATTACTATTGATTATGACAACAGACTGTTGATCTCCGGAAAGCTCGGAAAGATGCAATACATCAACGAAAAAAAGCAGAAGCTACAGCTTGGCTATGCAATCATTAAACCCAATAAGAAAGCTGTTAAATGAACAACATCCCCAAACATACGCCGGATATTTTTGCGATTTTAAGTAGAGGGAATTTCATTAGCTCAAATGGGAGCAAAGGAAAACTCTTCGATATTATCAACTACGAGGATAACTATACTATTCTAAAAGAATTTTTTAGTCATACCGGCTATACCCTCGAGCGCGGTCATAATTATTTTTATTTCAGTCAAACGGATGAGCCCAACTTGATTATCGAAAAGAAGTTGGAGCAGTTTGCGTATTACATCGATGTTATGGACTTCTTTTCATCGATGGATAATAAACCTGTTGTTGGCACCCGATATCGCGTAACGCAAATTGCGGAAGAGTGTTTTTCTAACGAAAGACTGAAGCAGAAGATATATGCGCTTTCGCGACGAGAGAAAATGGTTGATAAAGTCGGGGAGATTGCAGGCGACCTCACTGCGGCTGGATTTTTTGAGCAAGAGGATGAGGATACATACAAGGTGATGGACGCTATCCATTACTTGGAAGAAGTTATTTCACTTATAACGATTGAAGACGATGGAGAGCAGACGAATCCTCAATAGGATTATTTTTATAAATATTGCGAATACAGATTATTCAAGTATTGAGATTGCGGGGAATACATGCTTCGTTGGAACCAACAATATGGGGAAAACAACATTGCAGCGAGCAATCCTGTTTTTTTATAGTGCGAATACACGTGGACTAGGTATATCGCCCTCACAGAAATCTTTTGAAGATTATTATTTTCAATTTCCCAATTCCTATATCATCTACGAAATCGCTACGGAGGAAGGCGTTTTTCATGTCGCGGTATATCGGAATAATAAACTCTTTTATCGATTTGTAGAGAGCCCTTTTGTCCAAGATCACTACATCGTCGATAGCGAGGCTTTATTGCCGAAAGCTGTACTTGGAAAATTCAATGAAAACAAAATAGGCTATAGTGATCAGATTGAAACGTTCGAACGCTATAGGAACATCATTTACGGAGCAGATCCGGATAAGAAGTACAAGAAGTTCGCCCTGATGAAAGGGAATGCGAACTATCATAATATTCCGTTAGCGATCACGTCGATTTTCTTAAGTTCCGAATCGGTAATTCGCGCAGAGTTCGTGAAAGAGTGTATTGCGAACTCCATTAGTTCAAAGCATACAACGATTGAGTTGAAAACAATTGAACGTCAACTCCGCCAGTTTGCTGAGCGATACCACGATATAGAGACATTTTTTAGAAAAGAGAATTCCCAACGAAGCGACCTGATTCGTGATAACTTTTCGCAGTTACAGCAACTGAAGGTGAAGCAACGCTCGCTTGCGGGTGAATTGGGCGGAGCGCTAAAGTATGCGCAAGCACAGAAAGAAAGTGTGGGAATTCAGGCTGCGGTAAAGCGTGACGAGCTTTCTCGTATTGAGCAAGAATATTTAGAGAAGGAAGTGGCGCATCAAGAGCGGAACAAAGATGTAAACCAGGAGATCGGAGCATTGAAGTCTAAACTCCGTGAGTCTGATAAAAAACAACGCGACTACGAGGAGAAAGGAATTGTAGACTTATTACGAGAAGCAGAGGAGAAGCCTCAGTTATTGGTGGAGCTTCAGGCACGCGAAAATGAATATGCAACATTGACAGCTGGATTTAGTGATACAGAGCAGCAGTTCAAAACGTTGTTTGATGCACTGGAGAACGAACGCCGTGAACTTGATCACGTCCTAAGTTCACAAGCGCTGCAATTGGATAAGCGCTTCACAGAGGAGAAGAATAAGATTCAAGACGCATATCGAAAAGAAGAGGCTGAAATTAAGGAACGGCACGCGGAAGAGTCCGATCGCTTTAAGCAATTGAGGAGTGAGAAGGAACTTGAAGCGAAGGATGTTAGTTTCCGAGAGCGTGAGATTAAGCAGCGCAAATATTTTGAGAAGGAAGTTACCTTACTCAAAGATCATTTGGCTGAGATCGCGAAGAAACGCATGGAACGTACATCTGCGTTAACGGTGAAGAATAATATGATCGATTCTTTGAAGAAGGAAGGTGATCACATTCGTGAACGTTTTAGAATTACTTCAGAACAGTACGTTGAGAAAAATAAGCAAGAGCTTGTTGTTATTGAAGAGAAGATCAAAGTAATCGACGACAAGCTTTCAATTCACCAAGATGCGTTGTTTGGTTTCCTTCAAGAGCATTATCCAACATGGTACGAGACCATCGGAAAGGTTTGTAATGAAGAAATTTTGTTCAACAAAGAGCTAAAGCCTTCGTTGACCAAGAAAAATATCGATACGCTTTATGGCATTGGGTTGGATTTGAGTAATGTAAAGGTTCACTCAAAGACGCTCGAAGAATATGAACAAGAGAAAGCAGGTTACTTGGAGAAAATCGCTGAGCTAAACCATGCGTTCCTTGAGTTCCGCGAAACACAAGCCCGGGAAGAACAGAGTCGTATTGGTGGTATTGGAAAGAAATCGGCGCATATCAAGAACGAAATTTCGCAACTTGAATATGAAGCGGAGCAAGATACGCAGAAGGAGAAGCAGTACGAGCTTGACCTGTATGAGTGGCAACGAAAGGGCGAGGCGCTGAGAGAAAAGGAACTTCTTGAGGTGTACAACCATCAACAAACATTGAAGAAGACACTTGAGTCGTTGAAACAGAACTTAACAGAGCTTGATGCGGTAGTCAATAAGAATATTCAAAAACTTAAAGCAGATGTTGCTGAAAAGGTTGAGAAGTTAGGCAAGAGTTTCGAGCGCGAGAATGCAAATGTCAAGGAGCAACGCGCGGAAAAAGAGGAAGAGTTTCGAGAAAGAAAAGAAAAGCTTCAGAAAGAGAAATCAGCAGTGCTGAAAAAGAAGGGCATTGACGATACACGGATTAAGAAACTTCGCACAGACATTGATTCCATTAAGGTAGCGTTGAAAGAACTTGAAGAGAATGCAGAGTTGATTGCCGATTATCGCAAAGATAAGCGAGAGTTGTTTGATAAGGCTGAAGAATTTCGGAAGGAAAAGGAACGCTTGGAAGATCGCATCCGGCAATCGGACAAAGCTTTCGGCACGGAGAAACAGCTCTTCGCGGCACGGAAAGTTCAATTGCAGGAAGATGTGCGCGCGCTTGCAGAATCGCTCAAGAAATTTACGGACGGCTTAGATCATTTTGAGAATCATTTCCGCGATCGTATTTTATTCGACAGACTTCGACATATGATCGAAGGTGCAACCGCGGAATATGCAGAAACAGGTATCATTGGTCTATGCTCACAACTTCAAGCGAATGACAACGAGTTTCACAGTCAGTTTGAGAAATTCCGGAATAACATCACGGAGTTTGCTGGGCGTTTCCGTCCGGATAATCACTTGAACTTTAAGATAGGAGCTCAGGCAAGTGAAGTGGAGTACGAGCGCTTCGCGGCATACCTTCAAGAGTTTTATAACGAGAATAAAATTCAAACATCGATAGCGGAAGTGGCGAAAAGTCATGGTATGTTAATTGACGCCATTTCAAGTAAGATGAAGGCTTTGATTGAGCATAAAGGTCGTATCAATAAAATGATCGATAAGATGGAGCACGACTTTAGTAAAGCTTCATTCGAGAGTTCAAAGCTGATCGAATACATTAAGCTCAAGTCGGAAGACAGTGAAAATAAGGTTCTCCGGAAGTTGCAGAAGATTTCAGAATTCCGCGAGCAGAATCCTTTCTTGTATGGTGAAGCGAACCTTTTCAATCAGAATAACAAATCAAAGGGAGAGATCGATAGGCGCTCCGTGGAGTTGTTGAACGATCTTCAGAAGACTATTGCCGAGGAGAAGTATGAAGAAATCAGAGTGCAAGATCTTTTCGAGCTTCGCTTTAGAATTAAAGAAGGAAAAAACGATACAGGGTGGATTGAAAAAATCGATCGCGTAGGATCGACCGGAACCGACATGCTGGTAAAAGCGGTGATCTACATTACACTCTTGAATGTGTTTATCAAGGAGTCAACAGAGAAGACGGCGCGCAATTTCAGTGTTCATTGTATCATCGATGAGGTAGGACAGATTTCCGCGCCGTACTTGAAAGAGCTAATCAACTTCGCTGGTGAGCGAAATATCTGTTTGATCAACGGTCTTCCTAACGAGAGCAAATTAGAAACGCACTACAACTACACTTATAAATTCAGAAAAGATCAGCACGGTTACGTGAAAGTCATTCCGTTGCTGACCATGAGTATCGAGCCGTAGTAATTTTGAAATTTAGTTAGGCAAAGATTGTTGAAGGTCTCGTGCCATGTTTGCGATCTTGCGTAAGGTCGCGTCGGATGAATTTTTCAATTCTTCCCAGATCAGTCCGGCGATTAGTTTGGGCCAGAACATTGAAGAATCGACGTCACCGCCGGCATGGATTTCAATTTTAGAAATTTCCGCCGCGAGGGCTGCGCGTAAAATAGGAGGTACGGCGGGATCTTGTGAAATCACTTTCACCTTTTGCAATCCTTGTTGAATACGCCCAGCATTAAGATCGGCTGCGGCGTCACATAACTGATAAGGCCAATGGATATCGGTCTCGGTTGCAAACCCCGCCCAGAAGAATTTAGCTTGCTCAAAGTCTTTTTCTTTCACGAACACTGTTCCCATTAACAAATAGAACACAGCGGCTTCATACGTTACGTTTGTATTGGGAGTCTTGGCAACTTTTTCCTTCGCCTTTATCGCCTCTTCTTTGGCGATGCCGGGCCAACCAGCTTGGTACATCGTAATGGATCGTAATGATTGGGCCAGGTAAACGAGCTTAGCATCTTTATCTTCTTCTACAATGTCAGCTTCAGCGAATGCCAAGGTCGGCTTTCCTGAAATAGTCCATCCGTAGCCTAACAACAAATGCAGGTATGGTTCTTGAATTTTATTAGAGTCTGCGTTGGCGAGATTGTAAGCTTCAACACTTGTTTTCAAGGTAACACGCGAGGCGGTTTTGTAGGTGTTGTAGCGAATACCAGAGGTTGCATCTTCGTACTGTTCATGTTCGGTCTTTTCGCCGCCACATGCAATTAATAGTAAAAAGATAAACAGAAACGAGAATGGAGTGAATTTGGTGTTCAACGAGGTTGTATTTGTGGCAAATAAAATATTTTAAATCTGAAACACAAAGACGCTGTTACGGCCCCCCATGAAAATGAGCACCACAGATTGAGGCAGAAGAAGGTGTAGCTGATTTTAGAAAAGCTTAGCGAGTAACTCCAAGCAAACTGAGAATACGTTTAATGCACCGAGATTCTTTAATTGACGCGCTTTTTTGAATTTACTAACAAACCAGACGATTAGACCTGTAATGACTACTGTCAGTAGTATCGTCGCTAAGAGTGGATTTGTGAACATGGGCGGCGGAGGGATTTATGTCAATTCAACTGTGATTAAAGATACATAACTTTTTGAATAAACGCCACAGCCGTTTTCAGGGAAAAAACATTGAAATGGATGGTCAACATGTAACCTTTTTCGCGCGTCATCGTCGTCGGAATGATGAAAGCCATTTGCTACACCCGTTACGGAAATTCTGAAGTTCTAAAGTTTGAGGATGTTCCCATGCCGATGCCCAACGAGAACGCGGTGCGGATTAAAGTTGAGGCAGCTTGTATCAATTCGTGGGACTGGGATATGGTGCGGGGCAAACCGTTTATTGTGCGGGCGTGGGGGCTGTTTAGTCCGAAATATAAAATTCCAGGCGCTGACGTCGCAGGACGCGTAGACGCTGTCGGTGCCAAAGTGACCAAGTTTAAAATAGGCGACGCTGTATTTGGCGATCTTGCCAATGACGGCTGGGGCAGCTTTGCTGAATACGCCTGTGCCGATGAAAAATCATTAGCGCTGATGCCGCACGGCCTTACGTACGAAGAAGCTTGCTGCATTCCACAAGCAGGCATGATGGCGTTGCAAAGTGTTCGTGATCATGGACGCCTTCAAACGGGGCAGCACATGTTGTTTAATGGTGCTGGCGGTGGCGTTGGAACCTTTGCGGTTCAATTAGCAAAATCAATTGGAGCAGAAGTAACCATCGTTGATAAAGCAGATAAGTTTCCATTGTTAAAGAGTTTAGGTGCTGATCATTGTATCGATTATACCCAGCAAGATTTTGTCGAGAATGGATTGCGTTACGACTTAATCGTTGATGTTGTTTCGAATAGACCACTCGCTGCGTACAAGAAATCGTTGACGCCTACAGGTAAGTTCTTAATGGTTGGTGGTTCTATGAAGGCGATCTTTCAAGCGATGTTCTTGAGCTCATGGATTTCAAGTAAGGAACAAAAACTGGGAATGATGGCCTATGAAATAAACAAAGATCTGGATTATATGGCGCGGTTAATGCAAGAGAGAAAGTTACGTGCAGTGATCGACACGATTTTTCCATTGGAGCAAACTTGTGACGCTTTCGCTTATTATGCCGCCGGCGATGTTAAAGGAAAAATCGTGATTAAGATACAGTGATCGAATGATGCACTTGGTCATCTAAATTGACGGATGATCCTGTGAAAATGCAAGTTAACGTCAGTGATTTGCTGTGGCGTGTAATTCGCGTTAGCTTGCCCTGTTTATTCGATGATGACATCTAGATTTTATACATCAATTGGTCTCTCGTGGCTATTGGTTTTCGTTGCAGTGCTCACAGCGTCAGCATGCCAATGCTGGACTAACAGAAAAGTTTCTGTTGAGGATCTTTGGCTGAATGATATCATTTTCAAAGGAACAATCAAGTCTGTAAAATCAGTCTCCGTCAATGGTCGTTTATTGTCGCAAGCGTTATTTCATATCGAACAGAAGTTTCATTCAAAAATTGACTACGATACGGTTTCGGTGTACACGCCCGTGCAAGCTGAACAGTGCGGCCTTACATTTAAAGTTAATTCAGTTTGGTTAATGTTTGCATCAGGAACGATGTACTTGGAATCGACACGGTGTAGCAAGTCGATGGAGCAGCGTGGGGTCGAATCGGATAAACAAATTGCAGCCTCTATAAATTTCTTTGACATTCTAACACATGGCGATCACCGTATTCGTGAAACGATTCAAGGTCTCGATGGTTCCTACGACGCAGTGGGCGAAATTATCAATGGAAAGCCTCATGGCAAATGGTTTCGTGTTGTGGATGGTGATACCCTCTCGTGGTTCAATTTTTACCATGGAAAACAAGTCGGGCATCAATTGGATCGTTCGTGGAATGGTAGAATTGAAGAGCGAAGTATCAGCTATGTCAATGGCGACAAGATTGAATCTGTGAAATTCTATTCGACACACAGTACAGACATCCTTATTGCGCGTTATCGAAATGGCGTGTTGCATGGACCTTACGAATCACGATTTTCTGATACATATAAAATCGGTGAGTTTGTTAACGGAAAGGAAGAAGGTGAGTGGTTGGTTTATATTGATGGTGTTCTTGTGTCGAGTAAGCTATATGTAAACGGACGAGAGCAAATGCCGCGCGGCGATGTCAATTAAAACACCGTGAAGTCAACGCGTCTCTGGTTCTGATGTTCATCTTCGTTTTTTCCTTCGTTCTTTTTTGTGTGTTCTTCACCGTATCCGACTACAGATATATTGGAATCAGGAACCCCCATGTCAAGCATCAACTGACGGATACGTTGCACGCGCTTCACCGATAGTTTGACATTGAAATCATCTTGACCACGACTGTCCGTATGTCCTTCGATCAACACGTGACGACCTTGCAATGCATATTCGACGGCAATGAGAAATGGCTCCATATCAACGACGGAGAATTCATCTTGATTGAATTGAAAGTATAACGGCGCTAGCGGGCGTGGTCCAGTGATGGGATTCTTCTTGAGGTCATCAGCAACCTTTTCGCGAATGTCTTCATGTTTTTTTGAATTCGGAACAGGCAGTTTATTCAGTGCTAAAACTTGATCTTCCTTTTTATGAAGTTGCTCAAGTTTTTCTTCCGTGACCGCTACTTGTGGTGCTGGCCTTGGCTCGGGTTCAGGATCCTTCTTTAGCGCGACGCACGATGATAAGACTCTTCCGGTGTTGCTGGAGCTTGTTTTCTTGCTCGCAAACATTGGTTTACGCGGACTATGACTGCGTTTTCTATCAAGGAGATGGCATGCGCGCGAGATCAGATTGTCTTGTACACGATAGTGATTTTGTTGGTGTCGTTGACGTTGCTTGGCGTAGTCATCCTGCGCGAATGAATCGATTGAAAACAGCGATGAAAATAAGATAATCAGCGTCGCGAAAAATCCACGCATCGGGAGCATTCTGGTGGCGTAAAATCGATCCATACTGCCGCAAAAAATTGGTGTCTAGGTTGAATATACCGAAAGATGTACCAATTTTAAAATGCAGGCAGCCAGGTAGATAAAACGCCCAAATTTGAGTGTTTTAGGCTAAGTGCGCAGGCAAGGTGCTCGTAACTTTCCAATAATGGGAGCAAGGTAAGCCGATTGGGTACTAGGGCCTCGTGTACCTCCGGCAGCAGTATAATGTTCAGTAATTGACGAGAAGAAATGTCGTTTTGAGTTTCTATCTTTGCTGCGCAACGGTATCCCTATTGGTCGAAGATCTTGACCTGTGTGGCCGTGTTTCAAAACATGTTTAACACCTTCATCATGCGCGTTCATATTCTCCTGGCAGTTTTTGTTCTTTCTGCATTGACAGTATTTTCCCAACCATCGAACGATAAAGCAATCGAAAGTGCGCTGACAAAACTTTCTGCATCGTTGCAAAATAATCCAGAGAATCCGTTGCAAGTCGATCAAGGTTTCATAACGAACCTAGCATCTCAACTCAGTGAAGGTGCACTTAAAAATACATTACTTCATTACAGCAATAGCCTAGGATCGGATAAGGATCTGAGCTATCGTCAAATATACTTTGATCTTTCGACGGCCTTTGATAACACGCCGGGGCTCGTCAACGATAGTCGTTTTAAACAAACGAAGCTAGAGCTTGATTTGATGTTTGATCAATATCATTTACTGGCGAGGAAATTGAAATCAAGCAATGGTAACTATGAGTTCGGTACGTTTCTGAATGATCAAGAGTTGATGTCTGGATTGAAAGACATTTCGGGCTCGTACGAGAATGCTTTGGCTATTGGAATGGGTGTAGAATTGTTCAAAGCTTTTGCAGAAGCGCTGGCAGAGGCGAAGAAATTTAAAGACGATTACCGTAAACTTGCTAAGCTTAGTGGCGATATTGTTTTCACTGAACGCGATGCGCATTTGAACGCAGCATTGATAGACGCATATGTGGGCATTCGTTCACGACAGGTGCTTACACCAATATTTCGTTACGATTTTGATTTTGGATCGTCATTGCGAGTTGAGAAAGGCATTCTTGTGTTCAGCAATCCAAAGAAAAATATCACGAAAGAACTCATGGTGGTGGATAAACGCCATGATGGTAATAATTATAAATACGGTTCGTACTGGGAACAGTATCCATCGACGCTACTCGTAGCATCAGGGGAAAAGTTTTTTTACTTGCATAAGTTGGGCGACGCGGTGAATGATGTGCCTTGTAAAAATTGCTTGAAGGACGGTGGTTATATTTTTAATGCAGAAACAGGCGATCTTATTCATTCAGATGACGCCGTGCTGCGCCCGAAGGGTATAGACCCTTACATATTTGATGAAAATGGTTTGTTGTATGACTATCGCTTCCTGGGATTGTCCGGAAATAAACTGCTTAAATATGAATTCAGAGCTGATAAAAAGAAGGCGTTTTCCGCTGAATACGAAGTCGGTAAAGAAGGAAGGCGCGTGTATAGTACGAAAAACATTTATTTCCGAAGTGAGTTTATCGTAGAACGCGACAACGCTGTCGCTGTGCTTCATTGGGTGAATACGAATAAGCAATATGAATCGAAATTCGTTGTTACGCGTCCAGAAGGACCAGTCAATACTGACTACATGACAAATGAATTAACAGGGATTGTCAAAACGAAGCGCAACGAGTTGTATTTCACATCACGAAAGGGATATGTTGGAAAAATTTCCGCTGATGCGTATGCGCTAACAGACTCGTCACTTCCGATTCAAATTCGCAACGCAAAGGGCGAGCAATCACTGCCAGGGTATAATTTTGTTGATGCTAAAGAGTATGAGACTGTACACGGGAATATTGCGCGAGAAAATGATTGCCCGTTGATTCCGAGATTAGCATTAACACCCGACGAGAAGTATTTGGTGTACACCATTTACGACAGTTTGTTTCTCGTGAATACGGATAATTTGAAAGACGTTAGACGATTTGGATTGAGCGCGTCACCGTATAACTTTTTCTTTACAAAAGAACTTGGCGATTGGGTTATCAATTTGCAAGCGTTAAACAATTATAAATTTCCGATCACTAAAAAGTATAACATCAGAAAGCTTTTGGAGGCTGACACACGTAAGCATGTTAAAACAGTTTCTTTGCCATCGACGACAGGAACCGTGACGAACAAAACAACAGCAACGCCGATTAATCAGTCGAATACCACGAATGCAAATGGGAGTACCTTAGCAGATGAAATTAGAAAATTAAAAGCATTGTTGGATGAAGGAATCATCACCCAGGAGGAGTTTAATCTTGCTAAGAAAAAATTACTTGAAAATCCATCGGCTCCTCCGCAATCAAATAGCGGTGAGCGTGTGAATGATTATTCGGATTGGCTGTTTATTCAGAGTGATAAGGCGCTTCAAGTCCGTTATAGCATCGAGAAGGCTGCCGGGGATGTGAGTTACGTTCGCCTTCAATTTAGAATAAACTTCAAAGCCGATGTTTTTTGTAGCGATGCAACGTGCAGGGGCTATCTTTTGGCATTGGGTTACGAGGATCCGGGATCCAAGAAGTTAATGTATAAACACTATAAGTTTTACAACAACTATACGGAGGTGTATACGATGCCAGATCTTGTTCCGGTACAAATGAATTTTTCAAATGGTCGTAAACGTTACCTGCAAAGTGAAGGATTTTTTTATAATTCTCCCGCGGTTAGTTCACTAGCGCCAGATGAAGTGTTTTATAATTGTGTCGATAATATTCTTTCAAACTCCGCGAAGAGTCGTTGTGCCGGACCAGGTAGCTGGCGAGATATTTATCAAGAAGGCGAAGCGGTGGTGCTTGGTGGACAAGGATCAAATAACATGATGGAGAAAAATCAAGTTACTCCTGCTGAACAGCCACAAGCACAGCCAAAGAAAGAGACAAAGAAAAGCCTATTGGGGATGTGAATCGACCATGCTGCATAAAATAACTGCGCGCTAGTTTTCAAATAATGAACTACTTCCCAATTTGAAATTTCGCTCTCGAAGATGGTTTCGATATCGAGCGTCATAGTTGGAGTTTCGAAGCTTTAACTTTTGAAATCCTCATTCAATTCAATATTTTAATCATGCAATGTGAATAGCATTGGCAAGGGAACTTTGCTTGCTATTGATTTAATTCCCTTCCTGTACTTACGCTATTCCCCCGATATACCGGGTGTTGTCATAAAGTGTTTCTGGTTTACGTCCATTTTGTTTAGAGGATTGTTGTATCAAATTAGATGTTATGTATAAACTATTTACTGGAACGGGAAAATCTATTCTATTACTCGTCGCGCTCGTGTTGGTGGTGTTGTCAAGTGCGCAAGGTCAAACGACGTATTATAGTCGTGGCAGCGGTAGTTGGAATGATGTCAATACATGGTCGGTGGAAAATCATGCTGGCGCTGTGGCACCGCAGATTCCTGGTGGTGTGTTGGGAAGTAACTCGACGGATATTGTCATCATTGCCGCCGGACACAATGTTGTGCTTGACATTGACCGCGAGATCAGTGGCCTCACCGTTGGGACGCCGGTGCAAACCGGTTCGCTCATTTTTGGAAACGACAACGTCGGCCGACGACTCAATGTACGCGGTCCGGTGAGCGTTGATGTTAATGGCACACTTACCAGAAACACTGGCTTAACAGAAGGAATTCATACTTTGGCTATCCAAGGCGACAACGGAAATTTGACAAACAATGGTGTAATTGATTTTACAGATTTAGCGCGTCCGGGAGGTGGATGGACAGTCGTGAATTTAATTATCGAGATCGGCGGTAATGTGGCATTGGGTGGAACAGCGGCGTTGGGAAATTCTAGGCTGAACAGTTTGACGGTAAACAAAAACAATCGCTCGATAAAATTAACGAACCATTGGACAGTCGCCGACCGTCTCTATATCATCGCAGGATATTTAGAGCTTGGCGACAATACTACGCAATACACCATCAATGGGTCCACCAGTGTTTCTGAAATGCGCATTGATATCAACGGCGTATTACGGATTTATGGTACAGCGGCATTCCCCACAGGATATTTAGCAACGATTGATGGCGCAGATGGTACAATTGAATACGCGGGGGCAGCACAGTCGGTAGCAGCGCCAGGCACAGTTGCCACATTTCCTAATTTGTTATTTTCAGGTTCAGGCATAAAGTCGCTCACAGCAGATGTAACGATTGCAAATAACTTAACGATCTCATCGGGGGTAACACTACAAGCAGGGGCTTTCAAAATCAATCTCTCGGGAAACTATGTGAACAACGGAACCTTCACCCCGGGTACGGGCACGGTCAAGTTCATGGGCAGCGTTAATCAAACAATCACAGGGACCGCTAACTTTACAAATTTAGAAATAGCCATGGCGACGACTAGCGTAGGCACAATTGTGTCCGCGGGGCTTTCAGTGTCAGCATCAACAGCGGTAGTAAACGGTACGCTAGACTTAGGAACGATTACAACACATACGTTAGGGACAGTAACAGGTGCAGGTACAATCGCCTTGTCGGCAACGGTTGGTGGAACGACGACGTTTCCAGCCGGCACGTTTACATCATTCCTTACATCTTCAGGGACAGGAACAGTTGCGTATAACGGTACCGTTAACTACAATATTGGTACGTCTCCTTTACCGTATGCTTACTTAATAATTCAAGGCGCGAGTACCAAGACAATGTCGGCATCGATACAAGTGACGAAGGACCTGACAATCGAGTCGACCGCTACGTTAGCTACCGGCGCAAATACAATTGCGTTAACTGGAAACTTTATCAACAATGGTACACTTGCAGGATCAGGGACCGTGAACTTCAACAACGCTACGGCGAATCAGTCGATCACCGGAACGTCACAAACTACTTTTAATAACTTGACAGTATCGAAGGCGAGTGGACTTCAATTGATATTGGGTAATGCTACGCGCGTTAATGGTACTTTGGCCTTGGCGAATGCAGGTGTTGTGAACTTAGATGTTTATAATCTGACCATTGGGCCGTCGGGAATTATTAGCGGAAATGCAGGCGGGACAGCGCCGACGGATTTCAGCAGCACACGGATGATTTTACAAGATGGTACCAATTCCACCAATGGCGTACTGATACGCGAGTCTACTACAGCGACAGGTTTTCAGCGCTTGTATCCAATAGGGACAGGAACGATTTATTCCTATGCACAGATAACACAACTGGGGGCCTCTATTTCGGGAACCGCTTCGATTGCAATCAAGGCTATTCCGTTTTCGACGACCAATGACAATATCGTTAAACGGTATTGGTATGTAAAAACGACGAACATTTCTGCGATCACGAACGCGCGGATCACATTCAAGTATGACGCATCAGAGATTACCATCAGTGGCACGCCGACGTTGGTTGTTAAACGCTTTGCAGACAACGTTGACAACGATGTAACGGGATCGTTTGTCGATAATACAACCACGCGGACTTTTGGTGTAAATGCCGCAGGTAATACTTTTTTAGAATCGGAATGGCGCGCGGGGGATGCCAGTAATTTTGCGAAGACATACTACAGTTATCAGTCAGGAAGTTGGGATGTGCCCAACAACTGGACCACCGATCCTACCGGTACAATCTTGCAAGGACAGCCCGGCGCGGGTGGCCCGAACAATGGCGATCGTGTGATCATTCTCAATGGAAGAACAATGTTCATGGCATCGGCTAACAAAACGTTAACCTCACTGGAAATTGAATCAGGAGGAACGTTAGATATTAAAACTTTCGGAGGACATAACTTTGGTACGATTCGCGGTGCGGGGTTGCTTCGCATTGCAACCACTTCTGTTCCGACTGGTAACTTCCTTGAATTTGTTTCCCCGGTAGGAGGCACGGTTGAGTACTACGACTACACCGGAGGTCTAGCGACCAACATTCCATATTACAACAACGTGATCATGTCCGGGACTGGAAATAAAGTTATCGGTGGTCCTACGCGCACAATCGTCGTGAATGGAAATTTCTCAGTAACAGGAGGAACAGCAACAATCGGTTCTGGTGCAGGCAATAAATTAACGGTTAACATTTTTGGCAACGTGACAATATCAAGTGGCGCAATGGTGGCCATTGGGAACGACCAGATTCATGAGTTGAACTTTTATCAGAATCTTGTTGCCAACGGATCGATTGATCTTTCAAACGCAGTTCAGTATGCTGATGCCACAGGTTTAGGCGCAGCTATACTGACGATGAAAGGAGCTTCAGATAATACAATTACTGGAGCAGCAACTAAATTCGATGTCTATAAATTGATCGTTGATAAGGGAGTTGATCAGACGTACATCCTTGACATGAATGCGACAAACTTTGCATTGTATGCGCCGACGCAATTGGCAAATGGTTCAACAACTGCTCCCTATAGTGCGGAAAATCCAGAAATCAATAAAGCGTTATGGGTAAAGAATGGAACGCTCAAGCTCGGTAGTAGTATCAACATTCCTAGGTTGTCTACTGGAGGTAACGACTTTTTTATTCCAGAGCGTGGTGCGATATGGTTAAACGGAGCAACGGTTGCTACTTATGATGCGGCTTCTGGATCGCCAGGAAATACAGGGCTCACGTTGTATGGTAAGTTGCGTGTTAGCAGTGGCAATTGGAATGGCAACGGAAGTGCAGGAATTGTATACAGAACGATTTCTGAAATTATCATCGAAGGTGGCACCGTTACGGTAAGTCAGCTAAGAGCATCTACTGCGGGTACGGGTGCAGCGAATAATCGAAGTGCCTACGTTCAATCCGGTGGAGAATTCATTGTAACGGGTACAGGAGAAAACAACACGTCTGCTGCACAATTTAGCTTGGATAAGACATCGACGATTTTCAGAATGTCGGGTGGCACCATTCGTGTTAGAAACGCTACACTAACGGGAGCGATTGACATTCGTGCAGATGCAGCAAACTATGATGTCACTGGAGGATTGGTGGAAGTAACAACCAACTCGGCAACCTCGCACTTGGTTCGCTCTACAGTTCCCTTCTATAATTTTACTTCGATTAAAGGTTCAGGTATCGGCAATGTAGCGTTGACGAATGATCCGCTGGTTGTACTCAATGATTTTGTGATTGGTGCTACAGCCGTATTCAATGCCAACAACCTGAACTTAACAGTAGGTAGAAACTTTAACAACCAAGGAACCTATACGACAGGTACGAATACAACGATCTTTAATAGCAGTACGGGAAATCAAACCGTAACCAGCCCTTCAGGATTGTCATTTAATAACCTCACTATCGCCAATACATTTGCAACAGGCGTCGTCACATTAGCCGGCAATCTTACGACAACTGTTGCCGGTAATCTCACGCTGAATACGGGAACACTGAATGATGGAGGGGAAACGGTTACAGTACGCGGTAATATTGTTAACAATGCTACGCACACGGGTACGGGGCGTATCAGATTGAATAATAGTGTAGGAACGATATCGACACTTTCAGGATCTGGTAATGGTGTGTTTCAAAACTTAGAGCTCAACGATGCGGACGGCGCGGCACTTTCGGTAAAACAAACTGTAAATGGTGTGCTCACGCTCACGGCCGGAGTACTTGATTTAAAACAATTCAATTTAACACTCGGTGGTTCCGCGTCAATTTCGGTGTCGTCGCCGTCGAGTACAAAAATGATTAAGACTGCCGGGAATCGTTCTGATGGTGGCCTGACAAAGATTTATCCGTCAGCGGGTACATTCACTTTTCCGTTAGGGGTAACATCAAAGTACACGCCGGTTGTAATGAACGTTGTGTCGGCTGCTAATTTTGGAAGCATCACGATCAACCCTGTGAATGTTAGACACCCATTTGTGAGTGGCACAAATGCCTTGAACTATTATTGGGAAGTGCGCAATACAGGATTCACGGGAGCGAAAAATATTAGCTCAACATTCGAATACGTGCAAGGTGATGTGGTTGGTACCGAAACATCTTACATCGGTGGTTTTTATGATCTCAACAATCCTTCAACGTGGACAACATCTGCTAGTGTAAATTCCGCCGCCAATACGATTCCGTTCACCAACGTGAGCTACCTCGCTGGAGAATATACGGCAGGCATTTCTACGGCATTTAGTGCTGTCATTGTATTCTACAGTCGCGCGAGCGGAAATTGGGAATCGCCGACGACATGGTCTAACGTAACATTTGGTGGAACGGCATCCGGAAGTACACCCTCCAGTAATAACCCTGTATTCATTGGTGATGGTACGTCTTTCAACCATACCGTTACTGTGACGACGAACACAAGAAATGCAGGTAATTTGAAGTTAAGTAGTGGAAGTACGTTGGATCTAGGGACAACGACAGGTCACAACTTTGGCGCTGCGGTGGGTGAGAAAATTAAAGGCAATGGGCGAATGAGAATTTCATCAGCAAGTGCTACGGCGCAATTTCCTGCCGGTGACTTTGGAGAGTTCATTGCTACAGGGGGAGGCACTGTTGAGTACTATAGAACAGCACTTGACTTTAAATTGCCGACCACGTCAGCATCGCCGACACTACTGGCCTTGCCCACCTATATGAATTTGGTTATAAGTCCTGGAAGCGGAACGATAACCTTTCCTGATATTAATTTAACCGTATACAATGATCTGACAATTTCTGCGATCACCGGAACTGGTAAAGCAGCGATTAGTAACACGGCAACAGGGATCGGGAACATTGATGTGCTACATGATTTGATTATTGCCGGAGCGTTGCAGTATCAAAATGGTTTAGCAAGAACGATTAATGTAACAAACTTATTGAACATTCAATCGGCGGGTAGTTTTAGCGTAGCGGCTACCGGTACCGTTGTGACCAATCTGCTCAACCTCAATGGTGGCATGATCAACAACGGTACATTTAACATGAACGATGCGACGCGAATTTGCGATGTGACCTTTTTGGGAACATCAAACAATACGATAACCGGAACTGGAGCGACAACAGATTTCAATCGCCTCATTGTTAACAAGGGAACAACACAAACGCCGTTGCTTGAAGTAAATCTTTCTAATTTTTCACTTTCTGCAGCCACAACATCGGCGGCAAAAGCATTAGATCTTCAAAATGGAACATTCAAGTTGTCGAGTAGTCAGACGTTGGTGATTAGCTCCGGCAACAATGGAAGCGATTACTTTATTCCCTACACTGCACAACTGTTTTTGAATGGCGGAAACTTGAGAATTACGACTACGGGTACAGGAGCAGGCCTCTTACTTGGGGGAAAATTGAAAATTGACGCAGGTACTTTTTACATAGAAGGCGGTGGTACCAGTGATAACTACATTGAAGTCGCGGGTGGTGGAGACTCGTTTATTGAAGTCAACGGAGGTGAGTTGCGTGTTGGGTCACAAGTGCGGAGGGCCAATACCTCGACAATCAGCGCGTTGAGTTATATTCAGACTGGAGGTACCGTGACAATCGGGACGCAATCCGCTCCTAATAGTAATCGTTCACTACTTGAGGTCTTGAATGATGGTAGTCTCTTTGGAATGACGGGCGGAACGTTGATCATCGCGCGTCAGCAATCAGGAACACCGACGATAGCATCACTTTATTTACAGCCCTCAACATCTTACACAACAGGTGGAACTATACAGATGGGAAGCGCCTTGTATACGCCGGTAGGTCAAAACATGCAGATGTATTCCAGCATACCGTTGTATGATCTCACAATAAATTCAACCAACGCCCCGATTGTTAGCCTTACTGTTGGAGATCTTACGATAAAAAATACTTTTACAATAGGCGCATCATCGTCGTTTGTTGCAAATGATTTTGATTTGTTGTTGCAAGGTAATTTTGTCGTGAACGGTACGTATACACCAGGCGCTAACACAACCTACTTCTCGGGTGCTGCGGTTGATCAAGTACTTTCCGGATCTGGGACTGTAACGTTTAATAATTTAAACATTGCGAATACGAAATCGAGCGGAATAGTGTCTGTGACGGGCGTGAATGTCGTTGTTAATCAAACTTTGAACATTAACACGGGAACACTGTTTGACAACGGCAGAACGATCACGGTAAAGCAGCGTGTCAATAATTACAGTAGTCACACCAGTACAGGCGCAGGGAAGATGATCTTTAATGGCACAGCGCAGCAGATTCTCTCCGGCAATGGTCAAGGTATTTTTGGCAACGTTGAGATTAACAATGCGAATGGATTGTTGCTTGAGACAAACCAAACAATCAATGGGACGCTGACATTTATGAGTGGCATCATGGATATTCGATCGACGCATCTTACGCTTGGCCAAAGCGCGACAATAGGAGGATCTCCAAACGCGTTGAATATGATTCGCACAAATGGTACGCTAAGTGATCAGGGTGTAACGAAAAACTTTGCATCAGGTGCGTTCAATTTTACTTTTCCGTTGGGCACATCGAGTAAGTATACACCTGTACAATACACCGCAACGGCAAACGGCGCAGTAGGTACGATCACCGTGAAGCCAGTAAATCGAAAGCACCCATCAGTTACTGTGGGGTTCGATGCGCTTGACTACTATTGGAATGTGAGTAGCACGGGATTTTCAGGGCTTACGGTTCAGCACATCTACACCTACAATAACGAAGACATTAATGGTAACGAGAATTTGTATGATGCGGCACGATTCTTTGGCAACTGGACAAAAGGTACTGGCGTCGGTACTATCACGGCTGTATCGAATTTAATTACGATCGATGGTGGTGCCACGGGCGTAAATTATATTTCAGGAGATTATACCGCTGGTAACCCGTCGGCATTTCAATCTGTACAATCATTTGTTTCTGCACAAAGCGGAAACTGGGACGTTGGCGCAACGTGGATTGGTGGTGTAGTTCCTTCTGCAGGGGCGCCGGTGATCATTGATGCGACTCATCAGGTGACATTATCGACGGCGTTTGTAGCAGCACCGAATTCCAAAAATACATTTAGTCTTGAAGTTCGATCTGGTGCCAAGCTCTTGATTGCAAATGCTACCTTCGGACACAACTTTGGAAACGTACTTGGTTCGGGTACCTTGTCGTTATCATCTGGAATTTTTCCAGGCGGGGCCTACGATCAATTTGTCAATAACTCAGGCGGAACGGTTGAGTACACGGGTACCGGCTATGCGCTGTCAACGCAGTTGTTTTACAATAATGTGGTTGTAAACGCAACGGGTTCAATTATGCTTCCCAATGCCGATATCACACTTCGTGGAAATCTGACGATTGCAAGTGGTACTTTGGACAATAGCGCGAACAATAGGAAGATATCTTTACAAGGAATTTGGACGAACAATGTATCTGCGAGCGCTTATGCGGCGGGTAGCGGTACCGTTGAATTTATTGGAGCGGCTCCGCAGACCATTGGAGGAAGTGCAGAGACAAACTTTGCTACGCTCGCCGTCAATAAGAGTGCGAATAGCGTCACCCTCAATACGGACATACAGGTTGCGAATGGATTAACATTCGTTCAAGGAAACATCGTGACGGGAAGTTTTAAAGTGATAGGTGGTGCGTCAAGTATTGTGACGCGATCATCCGGACACATCGTGGGAAATTTCATGCGGAATGTTTCCACTTCATCGACGACATTTCCTGTGGGCACGGCGGCAAGTTATCTGCCACTCACCATTAGTTTTAGTACAGGATCTACAGATGTAACGGTATTTGTAGAAGGTGTAAATCCCGTTACGGCGAAAGGACCTGGAACAGTTACAAACCCCTTGCTTGCGATGTGGTCTATTGAGCCAACGGCATTCCCTGTGTCTGCTGTAGCCTCAACCATTTTTCAATATCCCGATAACGTTAGACAACCATCATTTAATCAAAGTCAGGCGTTTGCTGCGCGGTGGGATGCGGTAGGATCGGCATGGGAATCGTATCGACTCAAAAGTGTGGCATCTCCGGATGAAGATCCATCGCGTGTGGTCGTAACGGGGATCACAGATTTTTCAAGTTGGGCAATTTTTTCAGGGAGTGATGACACTCCGCTCCCTATTGAGTTGGTTGATTTCGCAGGCCAATTCCGCGGAACGCATGTCTCGTTAACGTGGGTGACGGCGACCGAAAAAGACAATGATTATTTTGTAATCCAAAAGTCCACCGATGGTCTTTCGTTCTATGATCTTGGAAAGATTGCCTCGAAAGGGAACACACAAAAGCGGCAATATTATCAATTTCTCGATCATGAATTAGCCAACGGCATTGTGTACTACAGGCTTCATCAAGTAGACTTGGACGGTACAAAAACCTACTTCGACGTCATTGCTGTGATGATAGAAAGCGGGGAGCAAGTGAAAAACTTTCTGGTGTATCCGAACCCAAGCGTCGATGAGGTCTTTGTCAAACGTTTGGATACGTCATCGGATGTTGCTGTGTCCATCACCGACGTGACCGGTAAATTGTTGATGACAAATCATTATGAGAATCTGAACTCGATGGATGCCCTCAGATTAGACGTTGAAAGTTTAAGTGCCGGAACCTATTTCATAAAACTTGTTACAGAGAAGCACATTGAAGTTCATAAAATTGTGCTGCGCTAAATTAGGTAGCGTTGAGCGTTGGCAGCAATAATTCTAACGTCGCTGCCAACGATATCGAAGGTCATCTATACATGCCGTATTGCTTGTTCGCTTGTAATGACTAAATTTGGTTGAACCATTTTTTAACCTCATTGTCATTTGAAACCTTCGTTTAATGCTGCTGCGATCAGCGGAGCTTCGCTGCAGCAATTTAGATCCGTAACCGATCCGTTAGCTGATCAAGTAGTTAAGGCGATCATCGACTCGGGCCAAGAAAAACAAATCAACCAGATATTAATGACATTGGTGCGAAACAATTCATTCGCACCTGGAATGTTTGCGTCGTTAGGAGAGGAGATATCGAAATCGTTAGATGATTACATCGCCGAAAGTGGGAAGCTTCCGCTGTGGGCTGATCAAACGATGATTAAGAAAGCTGAGCGACTTTTTGAGCTTTACGGACCCAACATCTTTATGTTGCTCAATGTGAGCTCACTGCCAATGTGTTATTGCTGTGGCAATGGCGCGCAAGTTTTGTTTGATACGGGGAGACTTTTAGCGTCTCCCGACGGAAGCGTAGATCCACTCGCGAGACGATTGATGGAGACAGGACAGATGATCATTAATGTTTTGTCGAAAGGAGGATTGTCGGAGCATGGAACTGGGGTAGTAACGCTTCAGAAAGTAAGGCTGATTCACGCCTCTATTCGATTTTTTGTGAAGCAATCACCACGCGTGTGGGATGCGACAACGTTAGGAGAGCCGATCAATCAAGAAGATTTGGCGGGCACGTTGATGTCGTTTGGTCCCGTGATATTAACTGGACTTAAGCGTCTCGGTGTGAAGCTCGACGATACAGAAACAAGCGCGTGGATGCACACCTGGAGTATCGTTGGCAAATTGCTTGGCCTCGACGATTCGTTGTTGCCTGATACCCATCAGCAAGGATTTCAATTGGCGACTGAAGTTCTGAAGCATCAGGCGGCGACGTCCGATGCAGGCAGAGCACTTACAGCGTCGTGTGTGAAATTCATGAACAGGATGATTCCGGGAAATGCGTTTGATGATGTTCCAGTTTATTTGATGTGGTATTTTCTTCAAGACTTTTCAAAATCGTCGGGAAAAGATCTCGCGACGATGATTGGCATAGAAGAGACTGCCGACATTCGTGATAAGCTCGTACTCGCTATTGCAAACTTTGTAAACACGGCAATAAGTCGGGAAGACGATCATGATCGTTTTGTGTGCAAGATTATTGCGACTTTTAATAAAGTGTTGCTACAGGGTATGATCTATCATGTGAATGGCGGAAAGGGAGTACAGTTTGTGATACCGCCATCGCTGCAAGCCAACTGGGGACTTGTCGAAACTTGGAAAGATCAAGCCACGACACCAGGCATTCTTGGCTACCGTATTTCGTTACAGAAAAAATCTGAAATCATTAATAATTAAATCAAATTCATGCAAGAAAATTCAATACCGGGATTGAATAAACGCACGACCGTTGTCATTCTCATTACTATTTTTACTTTGTTGTTGTGGTCGAAGCTGAGCGCGATTTTCGCATGGGGTCCAATATCTGCAAGCGTCATCACGTATGGGCTATACGCATTTTACCTCGGCTACGCATTTTATTCAGACAATCCATTGCTGGTGCGACTCACGATCTTCGGAACTGTAGCCGGAATACTTGAACTAGTCACCGATTACTATCTTGTTGATGTAATCCATAGTTTGGTTTATCCGGGGCCAGGTGCTGAAACGATGGTTTGGAGTTCTCCGTTGTATATGCCTTTTGCGTGGTCGAATGTATTGCTTCAACTCAGTTTTCTTGGCATGATGCTCACGTCGCGATACGGGCTGCTAAGAGCGTCAATATTTTTATGCATCATGGGCGGATTGTACATTCCGACGTATGAACACTTTGCCAAGGAAGCCGGATGGTGGTATTACAATGCCAATACGCCAATGCTGTTCAATGCACCGATTTATGTAATTATAGCAGAGGCATTTATTTCCGTGTCGTTACCGGGAATCATTTATTATTCGGAACACAGGAGAATTAGACGTACTTTTCTCCTCGGTTTAATAGAAGGCTGTTGGATTTTCATAGGCACGTGGCTAGCTTATGCCATTATAAAATTGTTTTAAAAAGGGGAGTGTTCGACAATGAACGTAGCGAAGATAATAGACTGGTATATCCACCCGGATCATTACGAAGATGCAAAAGTTCTTCGTAAAGCGCGATTGCTGGTGAAAGCCTGTCTCCTGACAAGTATTTTTTCAACCTCCTACGTGGTGCTAAGTGTTAGTTTCGGTTATGACAAAGGAATCTACTTCACGTTGTTCAATGTGATTGGATACTTTATTTTACCGTTCCTCACGCGGACAAAAATTCCCCTAGTCATTATAACCAATTTCTTTACGGCGATAGGATCCATCACGGTGCTGGTGTTGACTTACTTTTCCGGCGGCATGTGGTCTGCAATTTATCCGTGGATAATTGCCATCCCGGTTTTGGGCCTTCTCATCGCAGGAAAAACATCGGCAATTTACTGGACAATATTTTCAGTATCGTGCATGTGGGCATTTGGTGTTCTTGAGTTGAATGGCGTTAAACTCCCAGTAGAGTATGATGTATCGATGCGCACACTTTGGTTTCTCAGTATTCAACCGGGATTGTTGATGATCATCATGGTCGTATCGTTTACGTTCGAAAGCAGCATGCAGCGCGCGTTGGACGACGTTGAAGCACAAAAAGTGACAATCGAAAAACAATCGGCAGAGCTTGAAAAACTAATTGAAGACAAGGATAATATCATTCGCATCCTTGCACACGATCTTAGAAATCCACTGGCGAACATCAGCATCCTTACAAAGATGCTTGAGAAACAAGTGGCGGTTGAGGAGCAAAAGGAAATGGTAGACATGATCGGCATGGCGTCAAACAATGCAGAGGTTCTTGTCAGGCACGTGCTCGAGATGGCCACGCTTGAATATCGCGACGGCGGCGTGAAGTTGCAGCCAACGGATTATCGCGGTGTGGTGATGGACGTGGTACAATCATTTAAACAAGCGTCTGAAAATAAAGGGATATCCATTCATGCGGACGTTGAAAAATATTGCATGGTATTGGCTGACTTGACCTATCTCCGCTTAGTATTGGAAAACCTCGTATCTAATGCGCTTAAATTCTCGCCGTCAGGAAAACAAATTAAAGTGTTTGTTGCGAATGCCGATGAGCAAATTCAAATCCGCGTTCGAGATTACGGTGCCGGTGTTCCTGTAGAAGAAGAAGATCGTCTCTTTAAAAAATTTGCGCGGCTTAGCGTTAGACCGACTGCAGGTGAGAGTTCAAATGGTTTAGGGCTGTCGCTAGTAAAACGTTATATGGAATTGATGAAGGGTAAGGTTTGGTTTGAAAGGCCAACAGATGGCGGATCAATATTTGCAATTGAACTCTTGAAAGCAAACGGAAACGGCGCTTTATAAATGAACCGTTCTCAATAGAACATAAAAAAGGAGCCTGGAATATCCGGGCTCTTTTTTTAATTAACTGTTGACCATAGGTCTGTATTTAGGAAAATTTTCTATGATTACCCATGTCCAAATGGCAAACATGATCGATGTCAATGGAATCCCTTCGGGGGCAACGGTTAAGTTGGTCAGTAGAATGCCGATAAGGATTGGAAATAAGATGATGGCTCCCAGTGGCCGAAAGCGTGGAATGATAAATAAAATTCCACCAACGATCTCTGCGACTGCAATCAATGGCATTAACCATCCGACCTGCATCATGGCTGTGAACATGTTTACTTGCCCCTCGGGTAAATCTGGCGGAACAGGGATGTAGTTAAAGAACTTGTTCAGTCCACCATTAAGAAATAGAAGGCCGACAAGAAGACATAGTACAAATAGAATCTTGTTTTTCATGACCCGTAATTTTTAATTATTCAGTTGGCATTTGAGTCATATCCATGAAGAATGCTTCCCACTGGTGACCATCAGGATCAGCGAACCCACGTACCTTCATAAATCCCATATCTTGATTTGATAAAGTTTCCGTTGCGCCGGCCTTAAGTGCTTTTGCGACAAGTGAATCGACAGCATCTCTGTTTTCTACTGACAGGGAATTAATTACAGCAATCACTTCCTGTGTATTCGCGATTTTCTTTTTTGTGAACTCGTTAAATTTTGAATGTGTCAACAGCATGACAATCACTTCTTCGCTTAAGGTCATGGCGGCTGCAGTATGATCGGTGAAATTCGGATTGTTGACGAATCCTAACTGTGCATAAAAATCCATTGAACGTTTCAGGTCGGTTACGGGTAAGTTGATGGCGATTTGCATATCGTGTTAATGTTTTTTTGTGAATGATTACGATACAAACCTAGTGAACCGAAAGACTGGAGTCCGGGTGTTAAAGCGACAAAAAGGGAGGGCAATTCCGTCAAGTTATTCAAGAACGCATGCGACGGCTGATGCGTGTCCGTCTAATTTGTAACGTGGTAGTTGAAATCTATACGAATGAAACCGAACGCCACAGACACATTCGGGTTTGTGACGATCGGCATCAAATTCGAGTTCTTACTCTTGCGTAGGAGAGTACTTCACGATGTCTATTCCCACACCGTTGGGATCTTCGATAGCAAAATGACGATCACCCCAAGGCTCATTGCGAATTTCTATTTTAATCGGAATACCTTTTTTCTGAATCTCTTTGTAAAGTTTATCGACATCATCGACTTCAATGGTAAGATACATGCCTTGCCCTTGAAACGGTTTCTGAAATAGTGGTTGTTGACTCGGATGGTTGGGAAGTAGAAAACTAATTTCAGACTGTTTCCCCGGGGTATGGAGCAGCAAGTAGAATTCATTTTCGAACGTGACACCAAATCCAAGAATGTCCTGATAAAATGCTTTGGTTTCTTTAATTTTTGTGGTGATGACGCCGGCGTTAAGTTTCATTTTGTTGAGTGTTTGGTTGGTAGATTGTGATAAGGCTGTATTCATAAGATAGGTTACGAACATCAGAAGAATAAGTATGTGTTTCATGTTATTGTCGTTTATGATACAAATGTGCAGTTGAGCGCGAACGTACAATTGTAAAAATCGGACAAACTGAAATCTGCGATGTGTGATAGACACTACTACCGCCCAAACGCTTTTGACGGTGTTACGCCATAAAAATTTTTGAATTCTTTAATGAAATGGGCCTGATCATAATATCCAGCGTCGTAAAAAAGTTTGTTATGTTGAAGACTTTGTGTGGATGGCTTGGCACGCAAAATGTTTTGAAAACGAACCACTTTGGCAAACGTTTTTGCACTGTCGCCAACGTAGTATTCGAATAACCTGCGAAGTTGTCGCGCACTGATGCCAGTATCAAGATCTGTTTCAATATTAACAACACCGAATCGAGATAGGATATTTTGAATAGCGCCATATAGCCTGGGATCGTTATTGAAATCGGAAGCAGCCAATACTTTGAGCAAGAGAGAATCAATTGTTGAGACCATCTTCGTAGATGTTAGTTTGCTGTTAATGTTTTCTTGAATGAATTGCGCTGGTGCCGGAATCACATCTCGCAAATACTGATAGCGGTTGCTTAGTATAGATGCGTCGACCTTAAACAATTGTGGAAACATGGTTGGTAGAAAGCGGATTCCAACGTAGTGAAATTGATGTTCAAGCGGAAATTCTGTATAGTTTTTACAAAATCCCATGACATAACTTTCTATTGGATTGTGTAAGTCGAAGTAGATATCGATGCAACCGTCCGCTACGACCCGATACTGAAATGGCACTTCAAGCTTCTTTATTGTTCGTAGTTCCCAATAACAGTAAACAAAGGGTTGCAATTGTTGTGCAGGCAGGAATTCTTGATACACAACGTCGTTATCTTTTTCTGTAATAGTAGGTTGAACCGGGTGGTAGAGGTTTCTTAATGGACTGACTGCATCGGAAAAGGTCTTCGCTACACGCATGGTCTTGATCGAATCATTCATGGTGAATGAATTTGATTTTCCTAAATATAGTGATGCAAAACACTTTCTCGTGCAAACGACATTCGTCAATACTGACAAAAAAAATGGGATGATTGCAACCTAATGGCAAGTGCGCTGTCTTTCGGTATAAAAATCGAGGAATGCATCGTTTTAAATACCTTTGGTGGAAAATCGTTGCTGCATTATTATGTGCACATTTTATTGAAATGATCGGTAGGAGGGAGAGCACCCTTGAGTTGTGGCTTCAGTCGTTCTACTACAAAGATGTTCTCTCCGGCGCTGTTGTGGCGTGGCTACTGTTGGAATATCTCGAGTGGATTGGAAAGCGTCTGGATCGTCGTTATGATTGGTTTCAGGCTAGCGTAAAACGCATGCTCTTACAGCTCTCTTTTGGAATTGTTTTGTGCGCAATTTTGGCATATGTACTGGTCAATCTTCAATTCGCGTTTGTATTAGATCAGCACATGGAGCAGACGACGTGGTTTTACTATGAGTTTCCATTTGTAGTGCTACTAATAGTTTTTTTTAATCTAATCTATTTTGCCCGTTATCTTTTTGCTCGTGCCAATCGCGAGCTGTTGGAATTGACGTCGCGTCAGACTTCAGTTCCGAGGTCAATTGTATCGCAACGGCGTGAAGTATTGCATGTGAAGAAAGGTAATAATACAATTCCGGTGAGTGTAGCGCAGGTAGCTTACATTTATAAAGAAGGTGATTACAATTTTGTTCGTACCGTTGCAGATGAGATTTATCGCGTTGATCAAACACTTGAGGAGTTGGAAAATCAATTGTGCGAGAGAGACTTCTTTCGGGCCAACCGTCAGTACATCGTTCAATTGAAAGCATGCATCTCTTTTTCGCCGGAAACATTCGGGAAAATGAGAGTTGCTTTAAACCCTGAGCCGGCCGTTCCGCTAATCATCAGTCAAAAACGTGCGCCTGCATTTCGAAAGTGGCTGGATCGGTGACGTACTTCAATGTTTTTCGCCCTACTTTAGGTTCTATCTGTCATACGTCGCGCGCTATTTCGCGTGTTTCGCCAACCTCCCGACATCCTGTTTTGATCTTTTGTGTCACTGGAGAAAAAATAATTATGAAGATCAATCAGCAAAAGGACGCTAAGATGCGATTCGGTTTCGTGATGAGTGCCATCATCATGTTTTTTGGAGCTTGTCAAACAGATCATGATCAAGGCATAGTCGATCAGGCTACATCTTTGGAAGGAATATGGCTGTCGGAAGGTTACGGCAGACTGTTATGGATTCGCGAGGGCAAAGCGAAGACCTACGATATTTCTGGCGCGGGTTGTATGATGCGTGGTGACTTTTTCGATGTAGCTGGCGACGATGTTTCGGTTTGGAATGTGACGGTGGCAGAAGATCGGAATCACTTTTTGTACCATGCACAGGCAACTGTAAATACATATGTGTTCAACAAAATAGATGCGCTGCCGGGAATATGCGACGATGGGGGATTGAAGACGACGGATCCCTTGACCAACTTCGATTATCTATGGGCGCTGTTCAACGAGCATTATGCATTTTTTCAAGCGCGTGAAATAGATTGGGGTTTAATAAGAGAACACTACCGTGAGCAAGTAACCGATGAAAATCTTTGGGACATCACAACGGAGATGCTATCTGTTTTCGGTGATGACCATGTGACATTGTACGACAACCAGGACCGATATTTTCAGGCGGGTCAGCAACGGCTATACGTGCGTTTTTATGAAGAGTATGTAGATGCAGGGGAACCGGGTGGAGATTTCGAGCAATACATCCAGCAAGAATATGGGAAGGTTCTCTCAAATATTTCAAACTACCTTCCGCATGGAGCGCACGTCGGTGCAAATGGAAAAGTTTTGTGGGGAAAGGCAAATGAAGAAACGGGCTATCTTCAAATTGCAGAAATGAACGGCTTAACAGAACCTTACGATTTGAAGAGTCAAGTTCCTGCTATGCACCACGTGATGGATCGGGTTGTAAACGATTTTGAGGATTGTACCAATGTCATTATCGACATTCGTTTTAATAGTGGTGGATTAGATATTGTGTCGTTGGCATTGGCAGGACGCTTTGCGAGTAAACAGCAACCGGTATGGAAAGTTTCTGCGCGTGACGTGTTGTCATTTACGCCAACCCAGGTAATCACGCTGGCGCCAACGGGTAATACACAACTTACCAAGAATGTTGTGGTACTCACCAGCAATTTTACAGCGAGTGCAGCGGAGACATTCGCGCTGGCAATGAAGCAACTGCCGAATGTAACAATAATTGGTGAACGCACGAATGGAATTTTTTCTACGATGCTCAATAAGAAAATGCCCAATGGTTGGACAGTCACCTTATCGAATGAGCGTTGGGCAGATGCTAGCGATGCGTGTTATGAAGTTAGCGGCATCACACCGCACATAGAGGCTCCTTTCCCGTCAAAGACAAATCGTGATGATGGAATCGATCCCGTGTTATTGAAGGCGTTGGAGTATCTTGAATAGGAAAAAGTACTAGCTGTTGGTAATCCTACAAGGAACCAACAGCTAGTGTAACTTTTAATCATTTTTTAGATTGTCGACTGGATTTACAAACGTCGCGCGTAATGTCTGTGAGCCAATGGTGATTGCACCAAAGACGATAAGGACAAGCACGCCAATGCTGATCACCCCTAGCCCAAAGGTTGTGCGGTAGGCAATTTGTTCGAGCCAGAGGCTGTTGACAAAATACGACAGCGGTACACCAAGGAGAATGGCTATTCCGAGCATTGACAGGAAACCTTTTGATAATAGGATTACCAATGCACTGCCGCTGGATCCTAGAATTTTTCGAATAGAGATTTCTTTGATCCTCGTTTCAGTAGTGTACGTTGCCATACCAAGAAGTCCAAGACACGAAATCATAATCGCAAGGAATGATATAAATCCCAAAACTTTAACTAAATCACCAAAGATGATATCATAGAATTTAGTTACCTCTGACGAAACTTCGCTGTAGTCGATTTTAATGCCAGGGTTGACAGTTGCCCAAGCTTGTTCAATCGTCTTCGCTGCTTTTTCATAGGTGCCAACATAGGCAACTTGAACAACACTAAATTGACCAGGGTCATACAGCAGTACAGCTGGAGCAATTGCGCGCGTAAGGTCACGGTGATTGTAGTCGCCGACAACACCCACGATTGTTTTCATTGTGGAATCATTCATGAATATCATTGGCTCGCCGATAGCCTCTTCGTTGGATTTGAAGTTAAGCTTTTTAACAGCGGCTTCATTGATGATCATGAAGTTTTTATTCGATTCTCCGTGGTGCGGGTCAAAGAATTTACCGGCCATGAGTTTTAAATCCATGTTTGATTGATAGTCCTCATCAACCAGAAAGAAACCTGCATCAACTGGCTCTGGATCGTCAGCTTTACGCTTGAGGCCACAACCGAATGAGACTCCCGCCGCAGGCACATGGGATGCAGCGGATACCGATGTTATGTTATTATATTTTTGTAGTTCCGTTTTTAGCGGTTGATATGCTGTGGCGTTTAATCTCACCATAACATTGTTTTTCATATTGAAACCATGTCCCTGATGCATAAACAGATTCAATTGATTATACATCACGATCACTGTCAGAATAAAAAACAACGACAGCGTAAACTGTGATACCAATAAAGCTTTACGCATTCCCATCCTTGAAAATAGTTTCATGCTGCTAAGGTTCTTTAAAACTTTCACGGGCTGGAAACCAGAAAGTACAACAGCTGGGAAGAATCCTGCCAGTACACCTACAACGAGGGCAAATACAATGAAGATTGCAAAGATGAACGTGTCGTTGTATAAGTCCCAGCGGAAAAAGCGCGCAAAGTTTAATTGCAATACAATTGGCTTCATGAACAAGGCGATCACAATGGCGAGCGCTAGAGACATCAGCGCAACAACAATAGATTCTATAATGAACTGTGTGAATATTTGCCAGCGTGCGGCACCCGCTACTTTACGCACGCCGATTTCACGTGCGCGGGTAAGCGACCTCGCGATGGAAAGGTTTGTAAAATTGAAACATGATGTCAGTAGAATAACGAGTCCTAATCCGCCAAGAAAATAAACAAATAGCCATGGCAACTGTGGGCCGATGCTGTTGTTCAATAACTCTCCGGGTGTAATGGTCAGCATTGGTTGTAACCCCAAAACCATTTTGTGTACACCTTGCTTCGTTGACCCTATATGTTGGGCGTAGATCTTGTCGAGGTGTTTTTGGATGTCGGCTTGCGATTTGTCACGATCAACCATAATGTATGTCCAGCTTTCCCAAAAGTTTGTCCAGTCGCCAGAAAGTTTGCCAAGTTTGCCTGAAGCTTCGAGGCTCATTGCAGAGGCCATACTCGCTAATCCTTCGAAAACGATATGTGATTTTTTTCCATCATCTTTCAACACGCCAGTGACGGTGTAAGTACCGATGTCACCAACCTTGAGTGTTTGTCCTACTGGATTTTCTTCTTTAAAGAGCTTGTCTGCGGCAGCACGTGTAAGCACGACTGTAAAAGGATCTTTTAGTGCTGTTGCCTGATCTCCATATTGTAGCTCATAGCCAAAAAAGGTAAGCGCATTTTGATCGGCAAAGAAACCTGATAGAGGGATGTTTACATTTTGGTTTTCGAATTCAAGCCAACCGTTTCCAAAGCCTCGCCGTATACACACCGACTGTTCTACGCCAGTGTAGTGTTCAACCAACTCTGGGCCTATTGGCATCGATGAGGCGGCGTTGAATTGGTTTTCTTTCATAACGTTACCTTTGTCATCTACATCCAGTGTCGTGATTCGGTAGATGCGATCAGCATTTTTGTTGTATCGGTCATAGCTCATTTGATCTGCTACAAGCATGATCACGGTCATACATATTGACATAGCCACGGCCAATCCTAAGATGTTGATGGCTGAAAAGAAGCGATGGCGAATCAAGCTTCGAAAAGCGGTTTTAAAATAGTTGAAGAACATGAGCTTCGTTATTTAGTGATGGAACTTGCTGGCAGTGCCAAAAATCAATCCACGTTTCTTTCGTCTGAAATTTGAGCGAAAATCCACTTCAGCGAAATCTTGCTGTATAAAAATGAACAGTGCCATGGAGTAAATTGAACACTCACAGTCTTAGATGCTTCATTGACCAGTTTGGTTACAGGCACTTCCAAGCCGGGTATTAGGAAGTGTAGATTTCGGTGGTGCTAACGATCGAGTTTTTATCGAAACTAGTTTTATCATTCGAAACGCAGGTAAAAATCAATTGAAGTAGTTATGATGTAGTCCATAGTGTAGTGAAAACGTATGCGCTAGTATGTGTTGTGTGATTAAACTTAGCATTTTTGGATAATGCGAATGGTGTTTAAGACCAATTGCTGATATTTTTTAACCCAACCCAAACCCTTTGATGATGCTATTCTACAAGTTGTGTCGTGTCGCAATACTGCTACTCTTGCTGACCGTTGCGGTGACGACAAATGCCCAAACACTCGTATGGTCTGATGAATTTCGAACGCCCAAACTCGACCCGGAAAAATGGACAACAGAAGTTGGTGGCGGCGGATTTGGTAACGGCGAGTTGCAGTATTATACATCCGGTGAGTCGAACGTATTCGTTGGATCAAAATCCAATCCAGCGGATACAGGATATCTGGTGATTGAAGCACGCCGCGAAAATTATGGTGCAGCACCAGAGAACAAACAATTTACATCTGGGAGAATTAACACCGCTGGAAAGTTCGATTTCAAGTATGGAACGATCGTAGCGCGTATGAAATTACCGGATTTACAAAATGGATTGTGGCCGGCATTTTGGATGCTCGGAGCAAACTATCCAAACGTAGGATGGCCGAGTTCTGGTGAGATCGATATTCTGGAAGCTGGTTTCAAAGATGACTGGCAAAACAATGTTGCTAATAAAAAAGCCAGCACGACCGTACACTGGTTTCAAGATAATTTCCGTGACTTAGATCCCAATGCGCCAGGCAATGGATGGTGGGGCAACGCTTCGGCTACTGGTAGTACGACTATCCCAGGTACATTCAACGATGGATTTCATTTGTTCAAGTTGACATGGACGCCAACGAAAATTGAAGGTTATGTTGATGGCGTGAGGTTTTACGAATTTGCAATACCGGCGAATGATGCAAACATCAAAGAATTCAATAGTCCATTTTTCGTGATTCTTAATCTTGCGGTGGGCGGACAGAATTTTGTGCAGATAACGGACCCGAATCAGATTACTGCGCCGATGCCGGCACAAATGCTGATCGATTATGTTCGTGTGTATGAGAACGAAGACACGGAGACTTTTCAAGCGGTGAATAATGCACGCGAGACGGGCACCTTCGGCGTATTTACAGAAACGACCCCGGTAACAAACTCACTTGGTCCCATGCCCATTGTTGACATTTGGAGCAACTTGACAGCTACGGCATCGACGGCCCAGGAAGGCGAGAAGGTATTGTCGTATACCGCCAGTCCTGGAAATTGGTTTGGAATGGGAATCCCAGTAGGGATTAACCACGTGAAGAATATGCAAAACTTCATTGACGGCCAATTGCATTTTCATATGAAAACAACGTCGACTTGGCCGATATCAATTGGATTTATTAGTAAGGCGAATGGCAATGCACAAGGTTCGACGCAATCAAAACCAGTGAAGTTGGATCCGGCGGGTAATCAATATGGTTTAGTTCGCGACGGTGAGTGGCACGAAGTAGTGATCCCATTTACAGCTTTTGGTAACATTGAGTTTAGATCGATCAACAACATGTTTTACTTGGTTGGCGATAGCCCATCTGCGCCGGTGAGTTTTGCGATTGACAACATTTACTGGTCAGATGGAACGAAAATTACACCTGAAAATGGTGACTATGTAATCTACAGTGATACACATGTAGGTGTTGATAAATTTGATCTCGGAACAGAAGGCGATTTCTTTGTGTGGGAGACTACGCTTAACCCTCAAGTAACAACGCCTGCTGAAGGTACTGAAGTGCTTTCGTTTACGCACAATAATAAAGGATGGTTTGGCGCTGCTTTTACGGCAAGTGCGATGCATAATCTCACGGCGTTCAAGAATGAAAATGCTAAACTCGTTTTCTCTTTGAAGACGTCAGATGCAGCGACGCCGTTTTTCATTGGTATGAAAAGTGGTACACGCGATGGCGAAGGGCAAAAGTGGATTGCATTCGAACCCGGTAAGACGCCCTATGGCTTTCAACGGAATGGAACATGGCAAACGGTGGAAATTCCATTAAGTGATTTTTATGATGCCGTTAATTTCATGGAAGTAACACAACTCTTTCAGCTGTTGGGCACAGGTAATATTGCCAACATTGCCATTGATAATATTTATTTCAAAGGAGGCCTCGCGGCGGATCCGGACCTCGGTCCGAACAAAGCTCCCCTCGTAAACGCAGGTGAGAATAAAGTACTTCGTTCGGGTACAAGTGTTTCTCTGACAGGTACTGCAGAAGATACCGATGGGACGGTTGAAGCTTTTGCCTGGACAAAAGTTTCTGGCCCGAATACGCCGACATTGTCCGGCAGTACAACGTTGACGCTAAGCGCATCGAACCTCATCGAAGGTACTTATGTGTTTCGTCTCACGGCGACTGACGATGGCGGTGTGGATGGTTTTGATGAAGTAAGCGTGTTTGTCGGCGCGAATTTATTGCCACAAGCAAATGCAGGTGAAGATGTTTCTATTTCATTGCCCACGAATTACGTCGGACTCGAGGGATCTGGCGCAGATGCTGACGGAACGATAGTGTCTTACGAATGGTCCGTTGTAAGTGGGCCAGGTTCATCAACGATCGATCAAACTTGGAAGGCTAGGGTATCTGTAAATAATCTTGCAGAAGGCGTACATGAATTTAAGCTTACGGTTGGCGACAATGAAGGTGCGACAGCTTTCGATATCGTGAAGGTGACCGTGATGCCGAATGAGGCTCCTACGGCGAATGCAGGAAATGATCAAACCATTACATTACCAACTTCCAGCGCGTTGCTTAAAGGAATAGGAGAAGATACAGGCACCATTGAGTCGTATGAGTGGACGCTGGTGAGTGGACCTAACGAACCTACCTTCAGCACGCAAGGCTCAGCAGAAGTTACGGTGACTAACCTGGTTGCCGGCACATATGTTTTTAAGTTTAGTGTACATGACTTGGGGGGACTCACAGCGACCGATGAAATGACGGTGGTTGTTGTTCCTGCTGCGGTTAACCTTGCACTGTTGAAAACAGTAACGGTGTCGTCGATTGAAAATGGGACAACGCCAGGTTCGGCAGCGGTGGACGGAAATGTAAACACAAGGTGGTCTAGTCTGTTTGCTGATCCGCAATGGATTCAGATTGACTTGGGTGATCAATACGTTGTTAATCGTGTGAAGATTACATGGGAACCGGCCTATGCAAAAGATTATAAAATTGAATTTTCTGAGGATGCCAATGTCTGGGTCGTGGCAAAAACAGTAACAGGAAATTCGACGCTTGTTAATGATCACACTGGGCTTTCTGGTGAGGGCCGTTACGTAAGAATCTATGGAACAACACGGGCAACGCCATATGGTTATTCCATATTTGAGTTAGAAGTTTACGGCCACAAAGCAGGTAGCGCCCCCGTTGTAAATGCTGGAGACAACGTATCCCTTGCGCTTCCTACTACGGAAGTGACGCTTGAAAGTGATGTCACGAGTGTCGAGGAGATTAGTGTATACGCTTGGAGTGTGGTAAGTGGTCCGAATACACCGGTACTGTCGGGTGTGAATACCCCTACGTTGCACGCCGCTGGACTTGTTGAAGGGACATACGTCTTCAAGTTAACGGTGATAGACGAGAAAGGTACAAGCGCTTCGGATGAGGTAACAGTGGTCGTTGAAACAGTCACGGATGTCGAAGGCGATCTGGCCAAAGCCATCAAACTCTATCCTAATCCTGCGAGCAGTTTCCTTTACATTGAAGGTGTAAACGACGGTACGGTTGTTCAAATTACGTCAACGATGGGAAGTCCGGTGGGAGAGAAGGTTGTTATAAAGTCGATGATCAACATTGAAGGACTCCCAGCAGCGCTGTACATTTTGAACGTGAATTCAAAGTCAACTTACCGTAAGAAATTTATCAAACGGTAATCACGCATTCTAAAAAATAGTGTGCATCCTCCGTGTTAGTAATTATGGAGGATGCACATTTTATTTATCCGCAAAGTCTGCTATTATTCTACGACTATCCGTTTTATTGTCATTTGCGTGCCAGACGTAATTCGTAACGTGTACATTCCTCGTGTAACGTTGTGCAAGTCGATGGTGATTTTTCCGTCCTGACTATCGTAGCGAATATTTTTGACTTCATTGCCAGTCGGTTCAAAGAGTTGCACGACCGGAGCTTCCTGTAGCGCTGCCGTTGTGAACTCCGCGTACATGATCCCATCGGCAACGGGATTGGGATAGATAACAATTTCCGGTTCTTCTGTTTCTAAACTGTCTTCTTGCGATTGGGAAGTCGAGATATCGCCGGATTTTGTAAGTGCTAATCTGTAGTAGTCATGTGTATGCTCTGCACCAACAAATCCAACTACTTTAATGTAATACGTTCCAGCGGTAAGGATTTTTTCAATCACTTCGCTCGTCGTGCCTCTCTTGAGCGATGCGCCAATGTGAGGTGTGTTATCACCGGCGTGAAGGTAAAGATCATAGTCAGCAGGCAGCGACGTGAGATCGATTTGTACCTTGGTCCCAGCAAGGGTATTGCTGCTAACAGTGAACTTAAACCAATCTTGGTCGGCGGTTGCTGTATTGCTACAGATCAATGCGGTAATTGGTTCGTCAAAATTGATTGCCTTTGCGTTTACACTATTGGGATTTGCCTCGAAAACGTCGGTTCCACAAATATTTACATCTTGGGTGGTAAAGTATTGAAACGCGCCAAAGTCGCCACAGTTCGATCTTACCGACCAACGATAATTAGTGTTTGGTTTCAAGTTCAATGCCTGGTAAATAATTGTTGCATCGTTCGACACGCCAACGACAGTGTATTGAAAGTAATTTGAGCCAACTTCTTGATAGCGCAAGGTGTAGTTACTCACATTATCAATAGGTTTATTGAAGGTAAGTCGTGCGCCAGTCGATGATATATTGACGGCATTTAGATTTGTAATCAGTCCGCACGGTTTTGTTACGTCGACCATGTAATCTTCCACTTCGCCAAATTGAAAATCATCGCAGGCGTTATTGATGATCTCGGTATCGTGTCTTTTTAAGGCAACGCGCATCCGTGTAGTCCCCAACATCGCAGACATTGGAATTTTAATTTTAGTCGTTACGACAAGTCCGCTAGTGCTTTTGACAGCGTAGATTTTCTCGTTCCCTTGAAAGGCATCATCATGGTTGTAATCGACCCACACTGACCAATACACAGGACTTGCCACATTGGTGTAACTTGATTTTAGCGTCAACGTGTAGCTACTGTCTTGCTTGAATCTGGTCGTAAAGTTGTTGAAGAATGTATAGCCAGTACTTTTTCCACTACTTTGCTGAAGTTTTCCCAGCGACACTTTTGAGATGTAGCCTGCTGTAGAACTGTTGGGGAATTGGTAGGTAGCGCCATTGCTGTAACAGTTGTATGGAAATTTTCGCGCTGCATCATAAGCTTGAAAGAGTAGACTTCTAAGATTCCAGGAACCAAATTCTTTTGAGTTCACCTGTACATAGCCGACATAATTTCCTGGCATGTACATCAAATACGAATGTACTTCAGGTTTAAAGTCTCCCCAATAGATATCACCGCCATGTCCATAGTAATAGCCATTCGCTCTTTTGTTCCTATCCGACCACCCAACGGAGTCGATATTGGTGGTGTTGTTGATGATCAACTTGGTTGCGTTGCTAATAATGGTTTCTGTACTCATCACCTTCGTCATCCATAGCGCAACGTCTCTCGCTGACATTTGCCAGAATCCGCTACTGCAATACAAGCTGTAGTCAATTCCAGGTGTTCCCTTGGTGCTGTTTTTTGTTTCGTAAGCCCATGCGAGGTCATCGACGGCAAGTGGATTACAAGTAGCAGTTGTTACCCCAGCAGGTTGAAATAAAAATGCCTTCACATAGTTTCGATAAATCGTGGATCCACTTTCTGCGATCAGGTTGTTGTATTGATCCGCAGAAATCAAGCCTGCTTTCTTCATGGCTGCCCAGTAAGCATCCTTTTGTCGATGTGCAGCATCGATGATATTGGGGATGGTAATGCGGATGAGTTGATAGTTGGCATTCCAATAGCTTCTTAGTTTGCGCAGTTCAGGATTAATCGGTCTTGCACCATATTGTTCCAATACGTGTTCATAGCCAATGCCAACGATGGTTGTATCCGTACGTAAGCCAGTTTTGTGCGATAGTAATTGTCGAAACGTAAGCGCAGCAAAGCTCGGGCTTACTTTCCAGCCCTTTGGAAGATACGGCCCAATTGCGGAGTTTACATTTACAGTAGCTGATTTCTCCAACACACGGAGTAATGCTACGGCGGTAATCATTTTGCTTACGCTGGCGATTTCTTGCAGCGTCGTTACTTTATAAGGTGCTTGAATGCCATTGTTGTCTTGTGCTGTTCTGGCAACACCTTTTGCATCAGATGTAACATAGTTTCCATCTTTTGTTAGGAAGAATGAATAGCCACGAACCTGACCATTCAATTTACTGTTCATGTAATCTTTAAAAACTTGTGGATCAATGTCGGGGAGATCTTCTTTTCCAACCTGTGCATGGGAGGGGAAAAACCCGGTTAATGTCAAGGCAACGAGTACAAGATATAGTAACCTTGTCGCCTTTGTTGTGAAGTTAAAATTTAGAGAGGACATCTTTTTTTTGTGTTTAATCGTGAGACATTTTTTTGTATTGGCGAGGGAACCAATGATTTAACACGACAAAACTAGTGTCGGCTTTAAGGCGAGGATTGAAGAAAATATTAAGAAGTATAAAAAAATATTAAAATGGCCAGTAGGCTATGCGTTGCTTTACGGTGTTCCGGGGTTAATCGGGTACTATTTTGAATTGAAATAATGTCGTAACTTCCCTTCGCAATTAGTTGGCGAAACAAAACTCTACCCTCATGACCGTTGCGCACTTACTGCATATAGACGATGAAGTTCATTACAGTGAACTGACAAAAGAATATCTTGAGATGCGTGGATATCAAGTTACGCTTAAGCACGACGCTGATGCAGCACTCGATATTCTCCGAACCACACCAGTGGACCTGTGTATTGTTGATATTAAGATGCCTCGCAAAGACGGGTTTACATTGGCTGCTGAAATCAGAGAATTATATGAGGACATGCCAATTATTTTTCTTACCGGTCAGTCGACAAAGGAGGATAAAATTAAAGGGCTTAAATTGGGCGCCGATGATTACTTGACGAAGCCGTTTAGTATGGAAGAACTCTATCTTCGTATTAACGCCATTCTAAAACGTGTGAAGGTGCAAGAAAAAATTAAGTCGCCAGGAACGTTTAAGTTAGGGAAACTAACGTTTCAATCAGGACTTCGAGAATTAGTTTCGGGCGATAAGCATATCAAACTTACATCAATCGAATCGAAGCTGTTGAAGTTGTTGTGTGAACGAGAAAATGCAGTCCTTACGCGTGATGAAGCGTTGAAAAATATCTGGGGCGACGACGAGCAATTTCGTGGATACAGTTTGAATGTATATGTGAGTAAGATTCGTAAACTGTTGCGCGATGAAGATGCAATCGAAATTCTAAATCTTCATGGCGAAGGATATAAGTTGATTGTTAAAGTTGATTCGCCATCACCACAGATCAAATAAGATGCAGCAGTCGCTAGATCTTACCTACCTGAAGACTCTAATGTCAGAGGATGAAAATCTCGTCAATCGATTCCTTACTATTTTTAAAACGCAGTGTCCGCAGCAGCTTGAAGAATTGCGGACGCATCTGCTCAATGAGGATTGGGCCTCTCTCTCAACGGTTGCACACAGTATGAAAACTCAGTTTACTTACCTTAGTGTTGAGTCGTTGGCTGCACAAGCAATAGAAATTGAAACCTTGGCCGATGAAGGTAACACAGACATCATCAGCGATAAGATTGCTTCCTTTGAAAAAGGATGTCGAAGCTTGTTGGCAAGTGTGCCTTAAAAATTACACGTTTCGGCTTTGGGCAGGAGTAACGCTGCAATTTTTTGCTTCAACTTGTTAGATTCAATTGGCTTTGTGATGTAATCATTCATGCCGGCAGCTTTGCATTTCTCGGCTTCGCCTGGACTCGCATTGCTCGTAAAAGCAAGGATTGGCAACGAAGCATAACCATCACGCGACCTGATCGCCCGACTAGCGGTGTAACCATCCATCACCGGCATTTTGATATCCATGAGAATTATGTCTACCGTGTGCTGATCAAGCTTTTCCAACGCAACTTTTCCGTTTTCTGCAATGATAACCTGTGGATTATGAATAATCTTTTTTAGAATTTCTTCAGCAACGACCTGGTTAAAAAGTGTGTCTTCTACCAGTAGAATTTTTGTTCCGGATAGTGACGTCATGTCTATATCGGCGTCGTCTTTTATGAGTGCGCGCGATCGTTGGAATGGAAGCGTGAATTGAAACGCAGTACCTTCTTTGAGTTTACTGGAAACGGTCATGTTGCCACCTTGTTCCTCGACTAATTTTTTGGCGATGAAAAGACCAAGCCCGGTTCCAGGTACGTTAAGTTCGTCTTCAATTCTTGAAAATGTCTCGAAGATAAAATTGAGTTTCTCTTCGGCTATCCCCACACCGGTGTCTTTAACGCTAAAGGAGAGTATTACGCTTGTTTCGTTTGCGGATACTTGCGTGATGGTGACAGATACATTTCCTTTTTCTGTAAACTTGATGGCGTTGCTGATAAGATTTAGCAAGATTTGATGTAATCGTAACGGATCGCCAATCAGTTGGTCCGGTATGGCTGTATCGATCGATATAAGAAGTGTTATCCCTTTTTCTTCTGCAAGTTGCTTGACGATGTATTGTAGTCGTGTAATGCGATCTCGTATTTGAAACGGTTTATTCACGAAAGAGAATTTGCCCGCTTCAATTTTTGCATAGTCTAGAATATCGTTGATAATGGCCAGGAGATTTTCTGAAGAGTACTTTATTCCTTTGGCATATTCCGTTTGCTTTTCCGATAGCGGCGTGTCAAAGATAAGTTCCGACATCCCGATGATCGCAGTCATGGGTGTTCTTATCTCGTGACTCATGTTTGCAAAGAATTGCTCTTTGAATTGCGATTTCTCTTCTACAAGTTGTTTCTGTTTCTGGATTTCTTCTTTTTGAATCTGAATTTCAGCTGTACGTTCCTGAACTTTTCGCTCGAGTTGTTCATACAGAATTGCATTTTCAATGGATACAGCAATCTGGCCAGATAACAGCTTAAGTAGTTCTACACGGTCTTTCGTAAACGCACCACTCATTAAGTTATTCTCCAAATAGAGCACGCCAACTAATTTACCTTGATTAAGCGCCGGAATGCAAAGTGCCGATTTAACTTGCCCGGACACGATTGATGGGTCATCTGAGAATGGATTGTTAACGCGTGCATCATGAAGTACAACGTCCTCGCGATATTGAAAAACGTGCTCAATGATACTGCGCGGTACGAGCGTCGTTTCGGAAATAGCAAGTTTTAACTTGATACTTTTGTGGTCGTTTACACTTTGTCGTGCTTCTATAAATAATTTTCCACCCCAATCAATAATAAAATATCCGGCTTGCGCTCCCGCGTTTTCGATCACGAACTTCATGAGCTTATCGAGTAGTTTATCAAACACCACTTCACTCGACAGCGTTGTGGAAGCTTTCAAGACTGTCGCCAGGTCTAAAGAAGATGGATTACTTTGCTCATGTAGTGTTACCGGAGTATTGTTATCGCGGCTAATGTCTTGAGAACCGAGTAGGGTAGTGATATGCCTAATCTTAAGCTCGCATCCCCATTTCTTATACGCATCCAACGCACTGGAAATGTAGGTGCGCGCGGCGTTCTTTTGTCCTCGGTCAGTCCAAAATTGCGCAAGGCGTTCGTGTGCAAGCGCTTCATCCTGCACAAAATGATTTTCTTGTGCTTGCCGAATGGCGAGGTCATAGTGCGCCAACGCACTTTCGTGGTTTCCACTAACACGATAAAATTCTGCTTGTGCAAGTTGGTATCGATGCAGAAAATTGACGGGGACCTGATCTGCCCATCGTTTTAACTTTGATTTGAAATCTTTTCCGTTACGTAGTAGTTTCGTACCTCTTGTTTTTTCGTAGGCACCGAAATATAATAACGACGCATAGAAGTAGAATATTGGCATGAGTACAACGCCATGGCTACTGGTTTCATATTGTTGTGCTAGCTTTATGTTTTGGATACCAGCGTCATAATTGCCATGGACGAGGCACAAGTGCATTTTAAAAATGTAGCAGGTGAATAGTTTTGAAGACTGACTTGCTTTTAGGATCGTAGGGAACCCTTTTTCTTCATCGTAATATTCACCTGTAAGGTCAACCGTGTCGCCATTTTCGTCGAGTAAGTTTGAGATGTATTGGATAAGTGCTTCGTTGTCGTTTGTTGTATTTCCCGGATTTATCGCCCATGGCGCTGTATTCAATCGAATCATCTCATCTTTTGCCCATGATAGATTCTTCCCGGATAAACACAGCATCATACAATATGCATTGGAAGTGTAAACAGCATATTCCAGATCGCCCTGCTCGATACCGGTTTTGTAACATTGCCGGAGATCATCTATTGATTCATGAATACTTTCACCTGATGGTCTGTTGATCAAGTTGTATATCAATAGTGTTCGTTGTTTGATGGCAGTGTCATTTCCAGTGTGAAGCATGTTAATCGCTACCCGACCGAATCGATGGCAGACGCTGTTATTTAATTCAATGCCGTTCACAATGGCACCATAGGTCGCATAGGCAAGCGGTGATTCTACGGCGTTTCCATAGTGGATGGATAATGCAAACATTTTCAGAATTAGCAGCGGATATACGTTCGGCATCACGTGGTATGCGGAAGCCGTGATGCTCTGGATCGTACGCATCGCTAATATTGCGTTTGGGTCTTGCATGATCGGAAGCTTCTCAAGGTCCTCTGGCTTCTTGCCACGTATCAACCACTTACTTTTGATGTATTTCCACAATACGTTTGCCGTTGCATGACGTGTTGGTATCGTTACGCCTAGCGATTTCAAGACAGCAATTCCCAATTCAACGGCCTCTTTGTTTCGCTGTTGGTAAACAAGAGACTGGATTTGGATAAGCTGTATCGAAGCATGCTCGTGATTTGCAACAACAGCTTTTAGCAATTTAGAAATTAAGGAATCAGCTTTTTCAAATTGACGTGTTAAGTAGGCTGTTTCGGCGGTATAACAATACAAATTGTAGCAAAAGCGATGGTCAGTTGACCACAGCGATTGGCTAATCATTTCTAAACTGGTGTCGAAATATTGGTGAGCGAGGGCGTAGGCGGTTGTACTTTTTGCTTTTTCTCCAGCTTGGAAATTGAGTTTTGCAACTTCAAGCCGTTGATTTTCTGTTTCAAGTAGTGCTTGCGCGGCGTTGAAGTAATGTACCACCACATATATTCTGTTCTGCAATTCTTCTGGTGAGAGTCGCTCAAGTAAAAAGTATCCGATGCTGAGTTCTATTTCTTGCTTCTCTACCAATGTTATACAGGCTCGTATTGCTTGTTGCACTTGGTCGTGCACAAACGTATAGGATATTCTGGGAAGGCCTGCTTTTGTTGCAGGAGTATTCCGGTTGAGATGTATTAAGTTTTCGTGAGTGGCTTCTCGTAGTTCGTCGGCTACTTCGTGATCAGGTTTGTCAAGTAAAGCCGCGAGCGTGAAGAGGTCAAAGTGCATGCCTATACATGCCGCATAAATCAAAGTTTGCTGCGTCGTTTTCGATAGTCGCTGAACCTTCTGAGTTATCAAAGCCAACGATGAATCGGCACAATTGTTCGCCCGGATCTTTTCTAGCGACCATGTCCATTGCCTGCGGGTATCATCGAAATATAGAAAACCTTCTTTGTGGAGTGTCTGAAGCTTCTCGTGAATGAAGAGTGGGTTGCCGAGTGTGTGCGTAATGATGTGGTCAGCCAATGGTTGTGTTTTGACTGGATGACTTCCGAGTGTATCAGCCAAAAGTTCTGCCACATGACGCTCTGTTAAAGGTGTGAGCGAAATTTTTCGCGCTTGCGTTTTTCCTTTGTAAGATGATGAAGGACGACCAAATGGTGCTGTCAGTTCACGCGATGCGCCAATGATCATGATATGTTTTGTTCGTGCATCATTCAGTGTGTTGATGAAGTCGAGACTCGCCTCATCGGCCCATTGTAAATCGTCTAGGAATAGCAGCAACGGATGTTCGCCAGTTGCTAATGTCTGTAGGAAGTTCGTGAGCGCTAGAGCAAGTCTTTTCTGTGCTTCCACTGGCGCGAGTGGTGGCAGTGCGTGGCAACCTAATATTTGCCGTAAATCCGGTGTAATATTCGTGACAATGCTTAGGGCCTCGCCTTGCGCATGGAGTGCTGCTATCGTGTTACCTTGTTGCTTTTTGTCTTTGTCTTTCCATTGAAGAACAAAGGTATTTAATGCTTGCGCAAATACGCCGTAAGGAACGCGCTGATTGTGCTGATCACATTTTCCCTGAAGGTATATAACGTTTTTGTTTTGCAGTTTGGCTTGTATCGCCTGGACAAATGCAGATTTTCCAATCCCGGAACCTCCCTGCAGGCAAATAAATTCTGATTGCACGGCGATGCTATCGAACGCGCGAAGCACGTGTTCAAGCTCATCTTCACGACCATAGAGATCTGATGGAATTTTAAAAGTCGACGAGACGTCATATTGGCGACAAGCAGTATTTTCAATTTTGCCTTTCGTGATGAGCTGGTGATAACAATTGATAAGATCTGATTTTACCGCGCGCATGCGTTGGTAGCGATCGCCAGGCTTTTTTTGAATGAGTGTCAAAATGATTTCCGATAGTGTTTCCGGAAGTAAATCATTGATGGTCGTCGGGGGTATCGGTTCGATGGCTAGGTGGGCATGCACCAATTCATTGGTGTCGCTTCGCGTAAAGGGCGGTTGCCCCGTGAACAATTCATACAGTACGATACCTAATGAATAGATGTCGGATCGTTCGTCAACGTCGATCTCCATTCTACCGGTTTGTTCTGGAGAAATGTACGCTGCGGCAGTAGCCAATTTCTTTTCTCGGTAGTCTTTCGGATAAGGAAGCCCGGTGTGTTGTGCGTGTCGCCAATCCGACAAGGTGACGGTTGATGTAATCGGATCGATTAAAAAACTTTGAGGACGAACATCATGGAGAATGATATCATAGGCGTGAAGAGTTTCAACGATTGATGCGAGTTGAATGGCTATGCTAAGGAGTTCAGCAAGGGACGGCAATTTTTTTTCGAGATAACTTTGTAATGGAATGCTCTCTACGTTCTGAAATACTAAAAATAAGGTTGAATCGATGCACAGTTTATCAGTGATTCGCAGGGCGGCGTCTAACTCGAATTTGGAACGGACATTATATTGATGTTCAATTTCAATAGCGTTTTTCGACTCGACGCTGTCCCCCAAAGGTATTTTTAAAAGGACACGTGTTCCATCTGCGGCCTTCTCAGCGCGTAGAAGAGCAATCGATGAATTTGTCGATAGAACATCGATGATGGTATAGCCCGGAATTGCGATCAAGGTAAACTGATTTAGGTGGTTATCGGCCAACAATTTGTATATTCAACAGCTATTGGTAAAGCTAGCACACACGTTGTTTATGATTAAAGGACGGGCAATTTTTTAATACTTTTTAATACTTTTTTACAATACCTTAAAGAATGGCATAGGGTCCATGCCCTAGCTTTGCTGTCATAACGTTAAACGATACCCAACATCGCATGAGAAAAATCGCAATTATCGGCGCAGGACAATCAGGTTTGCATCTCGCCATTAGTTTGTTGCAACACGGCTACCAGGTAACAATCATATCGGAAAAGACGGCCGAAGAAATTTTCAACGGACCGCCTACTGGTGGAACGTACCTCTTTAGCGACAGCATTACATTGGAGAAACAGCTTGGGATCGACATGTGGCGTGAAACCGCATTTCATTCAACAGGTTTCAATATGAACTTCGGGACGCCCGATGGACAATTCGCTTTTAGCATTCAATCAAAGCTAGACAAAGCCGGTGTGTCAATTGACCAGCGACTTAAATTTTATCAATGGATAAAGTATTTCGAACAGCAAGGCGGAAAATTTGTTGTGAGTTCAACGACCCCATCTGATTTGCTGGCGTGCACAGAAGCGTTTGATCTTGTTGTGGTGTCGTCTGGAAAAGGTCCGCTGGCGAAACTCTTTCAGCGCGACGATGAAAAGTCGACGTGGACAACGCCTGCGCGTAAGCTTGTTCAATTGCATATCAATGATTTTGCGGACCGCGAACGAACTCGTTTTGATTCTATTACACTGTGTAAAATCATGGGTGCCGGCGAAATTATTACAAGTGCATTTTATCATAAAGATGATATTCAATGTGCTTGGGTTCTCATGGAGATCGTGCCGCAGGGTCCAATGGATGTGTTTGATCAAGCGGAAACTGGTCCGGAGATGCTCGCTGAAATGAAGAAAATGATGAAACAACTGATGCCATGGCACTACCAGGCATTTGAAAATGCCGCGCTCATCAGTGACGATGCATTCCTAAAAGGCTCATTTGTTCCTACGGTTCGCAAACCTGTCGTGCATTTAAACTCTACGGCTTGCGTGCTCGGCATTGGTGATACCGTGATTCTCAACGACCCGATTGTAGGCCAAGGTGGAAACAATGCTACAAAGATGGCCAACTGTTATGCGAATGTTATCATCGCTCATGGAAATCGCCCCTTTGATGCTGCTTGGATGAATCAGACTTTTGACACGTTCTGGGAGTATTCGAAATACGTGAACAGATTTTGCGATATTATTTTATCACCGCCACAACCACATATCGTGGAGCTACTGGGGGCAGCCGCACAAAATCCTTCGATTGCTTCGGATATCGTCAATGGATTCAATCATCCTCCGAGTCTTTTTCCTTGGTTGGACAATCCCGAGGATGCAAAAAAATATCTTGTAAAACATCAGTCAGTCGTTGAGACTGTCCTCTAAGAAATAACATTTTATAGCGATCCAAATTTTGGCTGCCATTGGGCAGTCGTGGGATCGCCATGTCAAATAAAAATGAACTAACGTATCACATAAATAAAAGACCCATGGAATTACAACAATTTTCTCATTCATATGACTCGCTCATCGAAGGTTTCTCGGAAACATCTTCGCAGAACAGAATGCTCGAGGATTTTACTGAGAGACTTCAACGCCTTATCGCGAAGGGTGGTCCTGATAGATCTGACTACAATGTGCTTGATGATCTAATGATAAATTTGCATCAAGCAGTGAAAGAAGGCGATCTGATGCCTCATGAACTTGATTCATTAAAGAAGTGCTTTCATACGGAATTTTTGGAAGAAACTGTTCACGGTTATGCGTATCGAAAACCACTTGGATACGCGGGTGATTATTTGTTGATCGACAAAATCTACACATTTTATAAAACGTCGCACAGACGTTACAAAAAATGGGATCAATATTTTCATGCGTTACGCGCGACGCAAGCTGTTCGTAACCGAAAGGATTATTTTAAAGCGCAAATGTTAGCCACGCTACAGACGCAACGCTCATCAATGACGCTGTTGAATGTTGCCAGTGGACCTGCACGTGATCTGTTTGAGCTTTACCAGGAAATTGATCCTCAACGTTTGCAAACAACCTGTATTGACGTGGATGCAAGAGCGCTATCTTTTGCGCAGGAACTTTGTAGGGATTACGCTTCACAAACTACTTTTTGTAATAAGAACGTGCTCCGATTTTCTACGCAAGATAAATTCGATGTGATTTGGTCGGCAGGCCTATTTGATTATTTTGAAGATAAGATTTTTGTACTCGCCTTAAAGCGATTTATGAGCTGGTTGAAGCCTGGAGGAGAAATCATTATTGGAAACTTCTCAGAAGACAATACAGATAGGGGGTACATGGAAATTTTTGGAGATTGGATTCTTATTCATCGTAGTAAAGAAGAATTGATACGGCTTTCCCTATTGGCAGGCGCCAAAGAAGAATGTATCGTTGTTGATCAGGAGCCGCTAGGCATCAATTTATTTCTGAAAATAAAAGGTTAAGGGTATGATTGAAGAACGAGGAAGTGGCGCGTAAACTTGGAGGGGGAGATGCGTCATTCCTTGTTCGATATCACATAAAAAAGGCAGCCTTGACAAGCTGCCTTTTTTTCTCATTTAATATTGAAGTGACTATTGTAGATCGAAACGATCGAGGTTCATCACTTTCGTCCATGCCGCCACAAAGTCATTCACAAATTTATCTTGTGAATCTGAGCAACCATAAACTTCAGCAAGGGCACGCAATTCAGAATTAGAGCCGAAGATCAAATCAACGCGCGTTCCCGTCCATTTTACTTTTCCGGTTTTACGATCGCGTGCTTCGAATACAGTTTGTGCGTCTGATGTTGCATTCCACGTGATTCCGAAGTCTAATAGATTCACAAAAAAGTCATTGGTGAGCGACTCTGGACGCGTCGTGAAAACACCATGCTGCGACTTGTCGAAGTTGGTATTAAGCACACGCATACCACCAACCAATACTGTAAGTTCGGGAGCTGTGAGCGTTAACAACTGAGCTTTGTCGATGAGGATTTCCTCGGCGGCAGACTTGTGATGCGACTTCACATAGTTTCTGAAACCATCACCAGCACCTTCAAGGACCTCAAATGATTCGATGTCAGTTTGCTCTTGGGATGCATCAACGCGACCTGGTGTGAAAGGAACTTTTACGTCTTTACCGGCATTCTTCGCAGCTTTTTCTATACCTGCATTTCCGGCGATCACGATCAAGTCGGCAATTGACACTTGCTTACCACCACCTTGCGCGTTGAAATCCTTTTGAATTCCTTCTAAAGCTTTCAACACTTTAGCGAGTTGTGCGGGATTATTTGCGTCCCAGTCTTTTTGTGGAGCAAGACGAATACGCGCACCATTGGCACCGCCGCGCTTATCAGAGCCACGGAATGATGAAGCCGATGCCCATGCTGTCGAAACCAATTCAGACACGGAAAGCCCTGATGACAAAACTTTCGCTTTAAGTGTTGCTACATCACCGTCGTCGATCTGTTTGTAGTTTGCTGTAGGAAGTGGGTCTTGCCAGATCAATTCTTCGGCAGGTACTTCTGATCCCAGGTAACGTGCACGCGGACCCATGTCGCGGTGTGTAAGCTTGTACCACGCTCTTGCAAATGCATCTGCAAAGGCATCCGGATTTTCGAGAAAGCGTCTCGATATTTTTTCATATATCGGATCAAAGCGCAACGAAAGATCTGTTGTCAACATGGTTGGTGCATGTTTCTTAGATTTATCGTGCGCGTCTGGTACTGTTCCAGCGCCACCACCGTTTTTTGGTTTCCATTGGTGCGCTCCAGCCGGACTTTTTGAAAGCTCCCACTCGAAGCCGAACAAGTTTTCGAAGAAGTTGTTGCTCCATTTTGTCGGTGTAGTTGTCCACGCACCTTCTAAACCACTGGTGATTGTATCGGCGCCATGTCCTTTCCCAAATGTATTTTTCCAACCCATGCTCTGCTCAGCAATTGTAGCGGCAGCGGGCTCTGCAGCAACGTATTTACCAGGGTCGGCAGCACCGTGTGTTTTTCCGAAGGAGTGACCACCAGCGATGAGCGCTACTGTTTCTTCGTCGTTCATGGCCATGCGACCAAATGTTTCGCGAATGTCGCGCGCAGCTGCAACGGGATCTGGATTACCGTTAGGCCCTTCTGGGTTAACATAAATAAGTCCCATTTGCACGGCACCAAGTGGAGCTTCGAGTTCACGCGACTTTGTATAGCGTTCGTCGCCTAACCATTTTGTTTCAGATCCCCAATAAACATCTTCTTGTGGCTCCCACACATCTTCACGTCCACCGGCAAAACCAAATGTTTTGAATCCCATCGATTCGAGTGCGCAGTTACCGGCGAGAATCATCAAATCTGCCCACGATAATTTTTTACCATACTTCTGCTTAATTGGCCAAAGCAATAGGCGTGCTTTATCCAGGTTCGCGTTATCAGGCCAGCTGTTGAGCGGAGCAAAACGTTGTTGTCCTGCACCAGCGCCACCACGCCCGTCACCCACTCGATACGTGCCGGCACTGTGCCAAGCCATACGAATGAAGAATGGACCATAGTGACCATAATCCGCTGGCCACCATTCTTGTGATGTCGTCATCAAATCAAAAATGTCTTTCTTAACAGTCTTCAAATCGAGTGACTTAAACTCTTTTGCATAGTTGAAATTTTTATCCATCGGATTGGATAATGAAGACTGCTGACGAAGAATGTTCAGCTTTAACTGATTGGGCCACCAGTCACGATTTCGTGTTCCGCCACCGGCGCTTTGCTTGAGCGAACCGCCATGAAACGGACATTTGACTTCGCTGTCGTTAACATTTAACGACTTTTGTTTTGTGGGCGTGCTGTTTTCCATGTTTATAGATTTGTAAATTTTTGGTTCGAAATACCATGCTGTTACGAAAGGAGAAATTACAAATTGTTGGTCGCATTTCGTAATCAGCCCTCAAGGTTACGACCATGAGCATGATAAATCAAATTGATGGTTTTTATGGAGATATAGGATTTGTCTATATGTGGCTTGTTGATCCTTTTATCGATATCTACACGCGCACCATCACGTTGTAAATATTTAGCATTACGAATCAGTCAATCATTTGAAATGAGCAGTCTGTGGTTTATTCTTGCTTCAAGCGGCCAAAGGTTCATTTATGTATATAGCACGAATTAAGCAGTTATCGGAAACCTGGATTGTAGCAATCGCGTCAACGGAACACGAAATAGTCGATTATCTCACCGGACTTTCTGAGGAAATGCGACGACTTGCTTCTGTACATCAGATTCAAATTGATGTTTTCCCCTTTATTGTGATTGAACACACGAACAAAGCAACAGATTCCGACGAATATTTTGAATACTGCAGTGTTGACGCGTTACAGGCTCGTGTGCATGCTGCGCGACAGCAACGCGTTAAAACTGAGACGCATGTGTATTTTAAATACTATTATGTAGCCAATCCATATTTCCAGATTCATTCAGAAAAGAATTTAATGCAATACCTGCGGCATACGACGGTTACAAATCGTGTTTTAGATGAGCCCTACGAGATGTCTATTTTCCACGAGCAAATTATGAATTGTGCGGCTAACTACGACGTGGATGGACTCGATGAGCTCTTCGAAAAAACGAAAAACGGATCGTTGTCAACACTCGAATTGCAAGACCTGGCTATTAATGGCTATGACAGTTTGTTTTGGGACATGAACTATGATCACGCCTGTGGGAAATTAACTTCCGTCGGTGTGAGCTTATTGTTGCCAATGGTCGATAAGCTTGAGGCTTTGACGCGCGAAAGGAAATGGCAGCATCGTAGTTTTGCGTTACACATACAGCTCGAAGAAGCTTGTAAAAATAATCTAGTTTCGTCTGCAGCAATCTTAGAAGATACAGTCGCTGCATTTCGTGAGTATTTAGTGTCGTGCCCAGCGGAGAAAATAGAAATTCATCGTTTGCTTTCGCTGTCTTATCGTTGGATGGTGGATGCAGATGCTAGCCATGCTTTTCAGTATTGGAAAAAGGCTGTAGACGAAATTTATGAGGCGATTGTTTTTTCGCCGATCGATGGGCCCTGGTCATCACTTCTGGAATTGATCTACATGAATTTTGAACAATCGGAAATAACAGCGGCTCAATCCGATCTTGAACGCGATGCTGAAAAACGAATGTATACTTTAGAGAATCAATTAGGCACAAAGATCGCATACCCGCTAGCACTTGCGTATGAACATTTAAGGCAGCAACTCGAATGGCGCAAGTCTGGTGATCGGTTTCCAGCTTCAATTGCGTTGCATTGGACTGAACATGCTTTGAATTATAATCCTGAGAACATAACGCGAATAGATTTTTATGAATGCGCGCAATTCTTTCATGAGATCGGAACGAGATTGGCGCGTGTTGATTTTCTTTCTAAAGCAATTACAATATATGAACGAATCATAAGTAATGATGTTGACTGTGCAAATGAAATTGTCAGCATTGTTGAATTGTTGAAACAGATTGCTGAAATACATTTAACGAGAAATGAAACAGTGATGGCCGATGTAGCAATGATGCGCGCTATTGATCTTTGTAAAAAGCACATCAATACAATCACTGTTAACCGTTCAGCACATCTCAGATATGCCCAATTTATGGAGTATTGTTACGGCCTCAAAGGAAACATTGAAAAGCCGACGTTGCCGGATTTGCAATTGTTAGCGGAGAAAATTGAATTGGAGTCAGAGGGCTATTTGAGCTATCCGTACATATTGTTGGGACGGATTGCGTTGTTTAATCACAATGAAGTTGAAGCGATTACGCAGTTTACGAAAAGCCTGATTTTGCATGAACTGTGCGCTGAAGATGTATTTGACAAGTTGACGACCGAGTTCGCTGAAAGTAAATTTGAACGCTTGAAAGATTTTTTGCGAGAAACAAGTTCGTTCATGAAAGAGGTTAGAGATGGTTACTACTACGATCCAAAATTGGTGTGGAAAAAGATGAACATGATGTCGTCCGAAGAATTGTTATCTTATTGGGGACTTAGAAAAGAGGAAATACGAAGTAGAACAAAAATTGAATAATTTTTTATGCCTGTTTTAAAATATAATGAAACGCCTGCCCATCAAGTAAAAGAAGGCGTGAATAGGAAGTTGCTCTATTTGAATGACCTGATGACAGTGATTATTGATTTTACCAATGGTCCCTGGGATGAACCAGATGCGCCGCATTCACATCCGCATGAACAAACCTGTTACCTGGCAGAAGGGGAGATCATTTTTATTTGCGAAGGAGAACCAGATCAAATATTGAAAGCTGGCGATATGTTCAGCGTGCCCTCGAATAAGTTGCATACGATACAGTTGCTTTCCAAGACAGCGAGATTGGTTGATAGCTTTAACCCCATAAGAAGGGATTTCATTTGATGTAGGTCTCCGTTGAAACTTTTTCCGCGTGATTTAAGTTTATGCATTCGCTATATTTGTCGAAATCATAATACCGTATGACAGACGCACTTGAACAACTCAAATTTCCAATAGGTACATTCGAATCGCCCGCAAATCTTACTAAAGAAGCGTTAGCAGACCTTATCGATACAATCGAATCGACTGTTGCAAAGTATAGAACGTTAACATCGAACCTTTCGCCTAACGACTTGCAAAAGACTTACCGTGAAGGAGCGTGGAATATACAACAGCTTGTAAGCCATGTCGCCGACATGCAGATGCTTCATTTCTTTAGAATGAAGAAAGCTTTGACAGAACCTGATTATAAGGAAATTACTTTGGTAAACATTCCGGGATGGGCTCATACAACGGATGGGCTAACATCGCCAGTGCCCGACGCATTGGATATGATCGAAAGCATCACCAAACGTTTCGTGCTGTTAATGCGATCGTTAACTGAAGAACAACAGGAAATCGCGTACTACCATCCTGTTCGGAAAATGATGCTCACACAAAAGCAGGCCATTGCGATGACCGCGTGGCATGTGCGTCACCATCTTGAGCACATAAAAATTGCCCTGCGTTGATTGAACGCTGGGAGCACATCCATGCCGTACATTTTTGTTTCTTGAAGTTTACAATACATCATGAGAAACGTGGTTTTAGATTTAGCCGTCACGTTAGACGGTTTTATAGAAGGTCCGAATGGTGAAATCGACTGGTGTATCATGGACGATGACATGGATTTTCAAGGGTTCCTGTCAACTGTAGATACGATTTTTTATGGGCGTGTAAGCTACGAAGCATGGGGTAACTACCAGCCGGATGCTCACGAAAGTGAAGAAGCGCGTGCTGTGTGGCGTGCCGTCCATGCAAAAGAAAAAGTCGTATTTTCTCGTGCACGTTTCAATGATAGAAATGCCATCACCGTGAGTGATAATATTTCAGGATATGTAAATACAATGAAAAGTAAAGCGGGAAAGGATATATGGTTGTACGGTGGCGCGAGTTTGATCAAGACTTTTGTCGACAAGGATTTGATCGACGTTTATAGATTATCCATTCATCCCACCGTGTTAGGAAGTGGGAAGCCGCTATTCGAAAAATTACAGCAACGCCTTAACTTAAAATTGATACAAACGAAAGTATTTAAATCCGGCGTCGTTCAAGTGATCTATCACCCATTAATGATATAAAGAATGACTGCCTCAGTCAATGAGACAGTCATTCTTGTTTGTTTACTTCTTACTTCTTACTTCTTACTTCTTACTTCTTACTTCTTACTTCTTCTCAGTTCGCCTCCACCCGTAGTGACGACACCCGGTCATTCCATCCTTCATTAACAAAACAATTATCGTCCGCAGTACGCACTAGGGTAGCACCCGTAAGATTATCGTTTTCGTAAAACGTCACACGTAAACCCGCGGGAACGCGAATTGAAGACGCATCATTGTTGACGGCTCCGGCTGCTTGTAGTGCGGCGAGGTTATAACTGCCTATACCAAAGTTTGCTGTCCATCCTGAGTAATCGCAATGTTGACGAAGTGTGACCGAACCACCTCCGCTGTTTGGATACAAAACTTGTACGGCAACTTGATCATACTGCGTAAACCCATTCCAGGGTAACACATAAGAGTTCATCACAGAATTTGCATCGGTAACAGGTGTTCCTGGAATAACGGCTCCATCAGTTTGATTCGTGTGTAACAGACCGAAGTTATGTCCCATTTCGTGTGCCATTGCAAAAAGTTTTCTGCCCGCATCAAGCGTGTTATAATAGGTGTTGATGGTCATGATGCTGCCAGGTGCGCCGCCAGAAGAAGGAAGTGTGGCGCGAGCGATCCATGAGGCGCCATTCTCTGTGATCGCGTTTACACGGACATCGGCGCCGGAGCTGGTATTCACCAGCGAAATGAAAAGCGCTGTTCCATTCACATTATTCCATTGGGTAATCGCTTGACTGATTGCCGTTCTCCAATCGGTCGGTACTGTTCCATCAACATAATATTTGATGTTTGTCACACGCGATCCGTTAACAATGTATGTATAGCGACGCTGCTTGATTTTTCCACTTGCACTTGGGCCTTCCGCGAGATACTCATCAATTTGAGTTTTTGATAAGATCATGTCTTTCTCAACCGTGAATTCTTCTGTTGTGGCATCATACGTAATGTGCTCCCGATGGAATCCGGATTCTTCTAGGAACTGCAAATATTTTTCAAGTTTGTCAGTTGTTGGTTTCGGTGTCGCGCTTTCGTCTCGTTCGCAGCTCACAGTGGAGAGCAATAGAATCGCGAGGAAAAAGTGAAGTACTTTGTGATTCAATATGAATCTGCCCTGATTTTTAAGGTTCATTTCTTTCTGAGTTTAGGTTGGTAATTATTTTTCGGCGCCACAAGAAATGTAGAACATGAAATATAAAAACACCCATTGCGAATGTGTGATTGAACCAACGCGGGAGACGAAATAACATTAACGCCTTCGAACGCACTACGGCACAACGGAGTGGCTACTGACGCTTGCCGTTTTAAAAAAAAGAATATTCAAATTACCTTATTTTTACTCTGGGCTTGGGCTAGTAAATGTGTTTAGTAATAGCCTTTATGCACGACTTGCGGAACAGCGCCGCGTTAACTAGGGTAGGGACGTGCTCGATGTTGAGTCTAATCGTTCTGCTGCAAATACTTTTGTAGCCGACTCCTTTCCGCGAAGTGCGACTTCTGCGACAAATGCTATTGATCGGTGGTGTGTTTCCGCTAAATGGTTTAAGAGTGTTTCTGAAATCAATAACTTTCTATCGAATTGATTACATAGGCTTTGAATTCGGGATGCGGTGTTGAGTACATCACCATGATAGGCAATTTCAGTTTTGATTTCACCGACTTCTGCTACAGTCACTTTTCCGCAATGTGTGCCAGCTTTAAATTCAGGGAAAACGCCGTATCGTTTAAGGAAATACTTTTTCTTTCCTTCTAAGCGTTGTTGAAAGGCATAGAAGAAATTGATGCAATGGTTAGCACTGAATGATTGGTTCATGGTCCATGACACGACGACCTCATCACCGACATACTGATAGACGTGGGCGAAGTGATCGATAAGCGGATCCGTAAGTTCTGCATAACAATCCTGAATGAGTTTGCTATATGTGACATGTTCAAGCGTCTCCGCTAGATGTGTGGAAGACTTCAGATCCAAAAACATGAAAGCGCGCACTTCTTCTTTCGGGGCGAAGTATTTTCCCATGGTATATTCCGAAAGCACACCTGGTCCAAACTTCTTGTTAATCTGTAAGATGAAATGATACAACGCACTAGACGTGGTGAGGTGGAAAATAACGATCAACCCGTCTGGTGAAAAAAGATAGGAAGAGGCGAATTTCATTGAATTTCCGATGGCGCTTGCAATGAATATAACCGCTGCAAAGAAAGCCACGTAACAACACGTTCCAATGAGAATGACGCTCGTGAAAGATTGTCGTCGTTTGAACCAAACTGCGCTTGTCAGCGGTACGAGTCCGAAGAGTAATCCGATAGAAAAACCCACAGATGCCGCATAAGTAGCGACGTTGGCGTAATCGAGATCTGGTGGCGCAAATTCTCCGAGGCCGAAATATCTGATTGTCACAAAATAGAACGCGGAGACAGTCCAAAACAATATAGAGAATATCATCGCGAATATTTTTAGCTTGTTGCGCAGCATACCATGGAACTTCACGTTAGGTCGGAAGATAGCAATAATAAGATAGAACACGCCATTTATCAATTGATGTGTTGTCAAATTCAGTATGGTGTCGCAGAACTGGATTTAGGATTTCAAGCGTTCGGACATTGTTGAATACAGGCCGAAAAAGGGTACCTTTCAAAGTCAATTTATTTGAGCATGGATGCGAAAAATTTGCTGAAGGGCCACATCGCGAAAGTTACCCAGTTAACGGATGCAGAATTTGATCACTGCTTTGCCCAATTCAAGCTGCGGCAATTTCAGAAAGGACAAGCTGTTGTTACAGCGGGAGATATGGCGGATGAGGAATATTTTGTTGTATCTGGCTGTTTGAAAACGTTCTTCATCAATGAAGACATGAAGATGTTCATCCTACAATTTGCAATGCCTACCTGGTGGGCGTCAGACTACCACGCGTTGTACGAACGAACCCGCGCAACCATCAACGTCGATTCGGTTACTGACGCTGTCGTCCTCTCTATCACGAATGACGATCGAGAAAAACTCTGTAGGGATTTTCATAACCTGGAGTATTTTTTTCGGTGGCGTACAAATAGGGGCTATGTCGCAAGTCAAAAGCGGCTGCTGTCTTTTATGAATAATAATGTAAAGTTTCGATACGAGGAATTTCTCAAACTATACCCGGATGTCTATAATATAGTTCCCAAAAACTTAATAGCGGCTTACCTAGGGGTGTCGAGGGAGACTTTAAGTCGGTTGTACAATACGTAAAGTGATCTACGTCACATATCGATTCCTGACAGGCAAATGTGATCTAGGTCACCCGCCATCCTGAGTCGTTGCCCGTTTATTTGTGTAGATAATTTAAAGCACACAAATAAATGGAGACTCAAAAATTTGATATCACCAGCTCCCAAAGTAACATAACATGGGTTGGTAAGAAAGTCACAGGAGCACACGACGGTACGATAGATCTTAAACGCGGGGAGATCGTTGTTTCTGATAACAAACTCATCAAAGGATTCTTTATAGTGGATACAACATCCATTAAAATCCTTGACATCACAGATCCCGAAACCAATGCCCAATTTGCAGGGCATCTGGCTTCCGATGACTTCTTTTCATCGCAGCAATTTCCGGAAGCTGTTCTAGAAATTATTTCAGTGAGCGATAATCATGTCGAAGGAAATCTTACCATCAAAGGGATTACGAATCGTATCGCGTTTGATACAATCGTTCGCGTAGAGAACGGTGTGCTTCGCGCTGATGCAAGAATCATCATTGATCGCACGAAATATGATATGAAGTTCCGGTCAGGAAACTTCTTTACCAACCTTGGGGATACATTGATATACAATGATTTTGAACTCCAGGTAACTATCATTGCAAGCTTACGTCAAGAAATATTAAGTCTAGTTTAATCAAACAAAATTATGCCTTACATAAAAATTGAAATAACAAAAGAAGGAGTGACCCGTGATCAAAAGAAAGCATTGATCAAAGGCGTAACGGATGTTATTACAGACGTGTTGAATAAGGATCCTCAACTTACCCATGTGGTGATTGAAGAGGTGCAACTCGATAATTGGGGATTTGCCGGTGAACAGGTGTCTGTTCTTCGCGAGCGTGGTATAACAGCAGATAAAAAGTAACATGAAAAAACAAACGATCATTGTTACCGGTGCCTCGTCTGGCATCGGTAGAGAAGTAGCAAAATATTTTTTGCAACGCGGTGATAACGTCGTGATCAACGCGACGACTGAGTCGAAACTGAAATTGGTTTACGATGAATTTGGCGGTGGTAATAGCCTCGCCATGTTCGCGGGCGACGTAAGCGAAAAGAATACTGGAATCAAATTATTGGCAACGGCCTTGGGAAAATTTGGTTCGGCTGATGTGCTGGTGAACGACGCTGGTATTTACGAAACCAAACCTTTTCTAGAAGTCGATGAAAATTATCTTAACCGATTTTTGAACACGAATTTGAAGGGTACTTTTTTTACAACACAGGCGATCATTCCGCAGATGTTGCGGGCAGGTGAAGGAGTTGTGATCAATATAGGCACTCCGCTAGTCTATCATGCCTTGGGAGGCGCGCCGAGCGCAGCACCGATCGCCTCAAAAGGGGCAATCCATGCGCTTACATTGCAGTTGGCCGCGGAGTTCGGAAAACACAACATCAGGGTGAATACCATTGCGCCTGGGATAATCCGTACACCGATGCACGGAGAACATGCGGATCGGAATGCAGGGATTCATCTGCTAAATCGAGTTGGTGAAACAGAAGACGTGGCCGCGATGGTGTATGCCGTTGCGAAAAGTAATTTTTATAACCGGAGCGATTATAAATGTCGATGGTGGAATGGGCGCAGGACATCACGTGAGTTAAAGAAGGTGAATCATATTTTAACAAATCATAAAATCAGAAGCTATGAGAAATGAGACAATAGATTCGCTTGCGATTACCGCAGCATTAGCGAATGAATATTTCGACGGAATCTACACTGGTGATATCGAGAAGTTGGGAAATGTTTTACATACCGGCACATTGCTATACGGCGATGTGAAAGGTGCACCGTACGCAAAAACGCGTGATGAATATTTGAAGGTAGTCAGGAATAGACAAAGTCCGAAAGATTCAGGTAAGCCTTTTAAAGGAACGATACTTTCTGTTGAAGTGATCAATTCGATTGCTTTGGCGAAAGTGAAAGTAAAAATGTACGACTTTAACTATGAAGAGTTCCTTTCGTTTCATAAGATTGATGGACGCTGGGTGATTGTCAACAAGATGATGTCAGATGTTGTGATCGATTAAGCAAAACAGTACAATGTGGTATCAAACGAACGTATCAAAAATTTTAGGGATTAAATGTCCCATATTACAAGGTCCCTTTGGCGGCAACCTGTCATCGGTAGCGCTAGTATCGGCGGTGTCCAATGCTGGCGGCCTTGGTGGATATGGCGCATACACCTTGACGCCGGAAGAAATTTTTAAAATAGACACACAAATAAAAGCAGCGACGAACAAGCCATACAATATCAATTTATGGGTATCTGATCATGATGCCGAGGATGTTTCAGAAGAACACTTTAAACAGGCGCAAGATTTATTCAAGCCGTACTTCGATGAGCTTGGTATTGCTTTGCCAAGTAAGCCTGAATCATTTAGGAGTAGATTTGAGAATCAAGTCGATGTTATACTTCGTCAGAAACCTGCAGTATTCAGCTTTGTGTTTGGTATTCCTGCAGCGGACATTTTGGAGCAGTGTCGAAAACTTGGTATTGTAACGGTTGGTGCAGCGACAACGGTCGATGAAGCGATCGCGCTGGAATCTGCAGGCGTTGACTTGATCGTTGCTTCTGGCTTTGAAGGTGGTGGACATCGTCCGTCGTTTCTTGCTTCCGCTGAATCTTCTACGACGGGCACATTTGTTTTAGTTCAGCTAATCAAAGAGAGCGTAAAAACACCGGTGATTGCCGCGGGTGGAATAGCGAATGGGAGAGGAGTGGCTGCTGCGTTAACGCTTGGCGCTGATGGTGTACAGATAGGCACGGCGTTTCTGGCAACGGAAGAGTCCAACGCTACGGCTATGCATCGAGAGATGTTGTTCTCTGAGCGTGCGCGGAATACGACGCTTTCGCGTGCATTCACGGGAAGATTGGGGCGCGGAATTACGAGTCGTATTGCAAAAGATTTAGTCAACCAAGAAAAGAAGTTTCTACCTTTCCCATTACAGTCACAGTTTATGTCACACATCAGGAGCGCGGCACTAGAACAAGAGAAGTGGGATCTGATTTTGTTTTGGGGAGGGCAGGTTGCTCCTGTCGTAAAACATAAGCGTGCTGAAGCATTGATGAACGCCATTGTGTCGGAGATGAGTGGCCAGTGAAGAAGTTATTTCCAACATTAAACTGCAGACCGTGAGCAAGCGCGTGATTTTAAAATGTCGAATTACATTTACATCTTGAAGCATGGATGCGATCAAATTAGACAGCGATATAATGATGATATTACACGCCCGCCGTAGTGACACCGATATGCTGAATGTAATAGAAGTGCTGAATGTTTATCCCGAGAATTATCAGCACGCTTTCGATGTAGCGCTTGAAATGGATAATCGTAATCTGGTGAAGCTATTGTACTCGAATTTCAGTGCGGGGAAAATTATTGTTGAGTTTACTTTGCTAGGCAAGACGCGGTCGGTATAGTTAAAAGATCGTACTACTAGAAAGCGGTGATCTGCGGAATCTGAAACCAGCCAGACGAAGACTAGCGGAAATATTTTTACTATCTTCCTGCAATCAATAAACCTTCCACCATGAAAACACTATTAACGTTTTTAGCACTGACCCTTTCCGTGCACATTTTTGCGCAGGGGCAATTCCAAAAAGAATCTGCGGGTTCAATCGCCTTTGTTTCTGGGCATGTTATGAAATTGGCGGAAGCTATTCCTGCCGATAAGTACTCGTGGTCTCCGCAGTCGGGAGTGCGAAATGTTGCCCAGGTTTGTGCGCACATTATTTCCGCTAATTACTGGTTTGCATCGAAGTTGGGTGCGAAAATTCCCGATGGCGTAAACATGGAAACACTCGAAAAAGATTTGAAGACGAAAGATGCCATTGCAAAAGAATTGAAGCGCTCTTACGAAGTAGCGACAGAAGCGATTAAGGGCACCACAGATGCAACACTAGCAACGAAAGTTGAATTTCCATTCCCAGGAGAGTATACCAAGATGTCAGCGATTTTGATCATGCTCGGTCATTCCAACGAACACCTCGGACAACTGATAGCCTATGCGCGCTCCAATGGAATCAAACCACCGTGGAGTGAGTGATTCATGCTGTTAACAGTTAGTAGAAGGTCTTTCCTGAGAACATTTCGAAGTTGAATCGCTTAGTCGTGGGTGCGGCGGCGGATGAATTTGGGCTCAGAACCTTTTGCGGCTAACTGGCTAAATTCGTTATATAATTTATATTATGTTAAATATAAAGGCAGATCACAGCGGATCCGCATAATAACACCGATTGCGTTAACTAAAACATGTACATTGCTGCTTCTAAAATTAAATCTGTGTGGAAAGGCATTCTACGTATTGTTATGACGACGCTTATTGCAATGTCTTTGTGTGGATGTACGTCGGGGCAGGCTACGGGTGAGATCGAGGGCGTTTGGGAAAATATTAAAATTGATTCGATTCCAGTTCTTGGCCCTGGGGTAAGTATGAAACGAATAACCATTCGCAAGGTTGGTCGGAGGTCTCCTTCTTACTTTGTGTTCTTTGACAAAGATGCGCCGCTGTCGATGAAGCGAATAGGTAACAACTTGGTGCATTACATGCGTGGCGACTCGATATCAATTTTAATCGACCCGATTACTGGCATATTGAAATTCGATACAAGAAACATCTTGGGGCTCTATGACAAACCACAGTTTAAGCTGAAGAAAGCGTTACCAGTATTGGGTGAAGAGCAGCCAAAAAATCATTTTTTTGATTTGAGATCGGATCTTTATCCCTCTGGCGTTCCTGGAAATTTCGTTCCGGGCATGGCGTACCTTCCGTTTAAAATCAATGCCGACCTCATGCGCAAGCGCAAGATTACATCGCTCACTATATTGATTTATAAGGCGGGAAATAAATTAGCGTACACAACAACATTTACTTTTAATCTTCATGGAGATCCTATAAACGTTGTTGAAAAGGGAGATCGCCGTGAGCGAAGTTGGATATTTGAATATCGAAAAGATGAAGATCGCACGCTAGCGAAAATCGTAGCACAACACAGTGCCGGAAGTGCGCGAGAATATTTATTTGATGCTGACGGTTGGCTCGTGGATCAGCTAAACCAAAAGGTGATTAAATCACATCTCGATTGGACGTACAGGAATGGATTGCCTGTGGGCCTTACCGCTTCATCCCAATCGATGAGTGATCGGTTGATCTACGAGTACGATAAAGATGATAAGTTGGTACAAGCGTTGGACCTCTCTGGTGACAGGGTGATTGACGCGTGGCACTATGAATATCAAGATGGGCTTCTTTCGCGCGTTGTAATTGATTAGCTTCCGCATTTTTATTCGAGAAGGAACATGAAGACGCAATTAATTACGCCCGAAGGTTTAGAAAAGTTAAAAGCGGAGTTAGATCAATTGTGGCGCGTTGAACGCCCAGATACGACGCAAAAAGTTTCATGGGCAGCGAGCCTTGGCGATCGTTCCGAAAATGCAGATTACCATTACAATAAGAAGCGCTTGCGGGAAATAGACCGACGTATTCTTTATCTCCGTAAATGTATCGACGATTTGAAGGTTGTGCCCTACTCGCCCTTTCAAGAAGGGAAAGTTTTATTCGGCGCCTGGGTGGAAATTGAAAATGAACTAGGCTTAAAAAAGCGACTACGAATAGTCGGGCCAGACGAAATTTTCGACACCAAGGATTACATCTCGATGGATTCACCAATGGCGCGTGCGCTGATGAAAAAAGAAGTTGGTGACGAGGTAATTGTAAAAACGGGCATGCGCGATTTTGTGTGGCATGTGAAAAAAATTGAGTATCAACATTGATTAACCCTCTGCCTTTTAGCCACCAAAAAGAACGAACTTGATCTGAGTAAAAGCAAAACGCCTGAAGACTTCATCTTTTGTTTTCAACGCGCTACCCTAAAATGGGTGATACTTTATCTTATCGTTTTCTAGTTCCACACTTATCTTTTTAAATGAGCCTTTCTTTAGGTTGAAAGGACAGCCAACTAAAATTCAAAAATATTTATTCTGAATAATAGAAACATATTGCCGAGTTCGTCGTCTTGTGGATATAAATGGAAATTCTATGGATTCACGAATCAGGCCGCCACGACTCGCTTCATACCTGCTTCAATGCTACAGCGAGAGAGCTCAAGTTGATGATTTGCAGGGTGATATCGAGGAGCTGTTCTATGCCGATGTGAAGCTTTACGGCCGCTTTCGAGCAGGGTTCAGATATTGGTGTAGGGTTGTGTCGCTAGTTTTTTCATACACGCTCGTGAAGCGCAAGAAGGACGCGGCTTTTCATCATTTTTCATATACTCAATTTACGCCAGGTATGTTCAAGAACTATTTTAAAACAGCCATTCGGAATTTGTCTAAGAACAAATTTTTCGCGACGCTAAACGTGTTCGGTCTAGCGGTAGGCATGTCGCTCAGTTTACTTTTTGTAGCGATGGTCGTATTTGTATTTCAATTCGATAATTTTCATCCTAATCGAACGCGCATTTATAGGGTGATCACGCATGTTCAAGATCGAAATGAAAATCCTTCCTTTGCCTCAGCGCCCATTGGCACGGCTCAACTGCTAACCAATAATGTTAGCGGTGTCGAAAAAGTGGTGCGCGTTCAAGGATCACTGGCTCACAACGTTGGCGTTGGTGACGCTAAAATTCCAGTGCGTGGATATTTTGTAGATGCCGCCTATCTCTCAGTGTTTAATTTTCCCCTTCTGCAAGGTAATGCCATGACTGCACTTACCAAGCCGAACACGATGGTGATCACAGAAGCCGCTGCTGCAAAAATTTTTGGTACAAAAGACCCGATGGGACAACTTGCATTTATTGAGCCTTTCGGTGAGGTGATGATTACGGGTGTAGCCAAGAATGTGCCTAAGAATTCGCACATGAAATTCGAAGCACTCATGTCGATTGAAACGTTGACATCTCATCACGGCCCTTCTTTCACCGATGATGAGAAACATTGGAATACATTCACCGATTCGTACACCTATCTCCTACTCTCGCACAACGCAATGCCTACTGGTATTGAACGATTTCTCAATGACATCGCTAAAGAAAAATACAAGACAAATGATTACAAAGCGTCTTTTGAACTTCAGCGTCTCGATAAAATAGTGCCTGGTGATGCGCTGTCCAATCCTATCGGAGATGGTTGGAGTTATGAATCGATGATTCTTAACGGAATGTTTCCACTGATTATCCTATTGGCGGCGTGTACAAATTACGTCAGTCTTTCCATATCGCAATCGCTCAAGCGGATGAAGGAGATTGGTGTTCGTAAAGTTATGGGTGGACAGAAACATCAGATCTTCACGCAGTTCATTGTAGAAAGCACGATGATTATGTTGCTCGCACTGGTGTTGTCCTATTTCCTTTTTGAGATTGTGCGTGATGAAGCGCTTGCTATTGCCGGCGAAACGGACCTGGTGGACTTGAATCCTACTCTTGGCACGTTTGTAGGGTTTATACTCTTTGCGCTATTCGTAGGCGTTGTTTCAGGGGTTGTACCGGCCCTACATTTTTCGAAGATTGTTCCTGTTACGGCGTTGAAAGGTAAAGCACTGCAAACCGGAAAATGGACTCGCATGCCCATACGCAAGTTGGTGATCATGACTCAGTTTATTTTATCCCTTGGCTTCATTATGGCAGTTGTCATTGTGATACAACAATACCGGTATTCTGTCAATTACGATTTAGGTTTTGAACAGAACAATATACTGAATGTTGATCTTCAGCAGGCCGACCCTCAGGTAGTAAAGAATGAATTCGGAAAGTTATCGTTCGTCGAAACCATATCGATGTCATCGCATGCGTTAGGTGCGGGGTCAGTGCCGGAGGTGTTTGTACACGCTGTTGGAAAAACAGATTCCTTAGCCGCCAGCACGATGTCGATCGACGAAGGTTTTATGTCGACGATGGGACTTACGATGATCCGCGGAAGAAATTTTAGCAGTGACTCTATCGACAATTCGCGTATGATTATTATCAATGAAGTATTTGCAAGAAGCATCAGCGCAAATCCTGACGATCTAAAAGAGTACGACGCCATCGGTCAGGTGATTATGTTGCCGGATAAAAGGGAAGTTCGTGTTGCCGGTATCGTAAAAGATTTTCATTATGCAAGCTTGAATGATCGTGTTGGAAATTTTTTCTTTGAATATGCGCCGAAAGATTTTGTATACGCAAACGTTCATCTTGCGCCGACGGATGCCCTCCATGCTTTTTCTGAAATGGAAGATATATGGAAGTCCATCGGGAAAGAAACAAAATTTAAATCGGCGTATTTGTCCGATCAGATCCGCGATACGTATGGCTTTTATTTTGTTCTTGTAAAGATTTGGGGATTTATGGGAATGCTGGCGATCACGGTAGCGTGCCTTGGGTTGTTGGGCACAGTAGTATTCACCGTGAGGAACAGGGTTAAGGAAGTAAGTATTCGAAAAGTGATGGGTGCCTCATCCGAAAGTCTGGTGTACATGTTGTCTAAAGATTTTGTGATACTGATCATTATCGCAAGTGTCATCACAATTCCAACAGTGACTTATTTGATGCGAAAACTCTTGCTCACAGCACAATACTATAACGTTCCCATCGGCGCCGTGGAAGCTCTCGTCAGTTTGGCTATCATGCTGGCATTGGGGATGACGACAATATTATCTCAGACATGGAAAGCTGCTAACACCAATCCCGTAGATAACTTGCGCGTGGAATAAGAAATTTCCGATAGCGCAAATTACTATTCGTATTTAAGCGTGTCGGCAGGTTTCGTAAGCGCCGTTTTGATGATTTGAAAACTCATCGTCAGGGCCGCGATAACAACAATTAATACAACGGGCAAAAGGAAGAGTAGCCATTCCATACGGATTTTGTAAGCATAACCGTCGAGCCATCGTTCTAAAACAAAGTAGGAAATTGGCAATGAGAGAATAGTCGCTATGAGAATGAGTTTCATAAAGTCAATTGATAATAACGAAACTACATTCATCACCGACGCGCCGAGCACCTTTCGTATGCCAATTTCTTTTGTCCGCTGAATGGCCGTGTACGACGACAGCCCAATAAGCCCGAGACAAGAAATGATGATGGCCAAGATGGTGAATATACTGACGATTTGCCCGAAGCGATTGTCGTCTTTGTATTGTGATTTGTAGCGATCTTCAAGATATGAATATTGGAAGACGTTGTCGGGAAAGAATTTTTTAAACGTTGCTTCAATTTGTGCCAACGTAGCTTTGCTGTCGCCGCTTCCAATCTTAATCGATGTTGGGTAGTAGGTTGAGTACGCAGGAAAAAAGATCATCGGCTCCATTGCATTCTTCAATCCTTGTTGATGATAATCAGGTATTACACCGACCACCGTCCAGTTCTTGCCCCAGAAGTTAACATGGCGTCCAATAATCTCATCGGGTGATTTCATTCCCAAAAGGCGTGTAGCACCTACGTTGACCATGGCATTTTGAAGTTGATCAAAGTCAGCGTGATGGTCTGTCGTTTCGAAACCACGTCCAGCGACAACTTTAAGATCAAATGTTTGGACAAATGAATGATCGATACCGAGGAAGCTCATGGTGTATTTCGGTCCTGAAGAAGCATCGGAAAGATGGACGTTGAAGGTGCGGCCCAATCGCGCGCCAGGAATATTATTGGATGTTGCAGCGGACTTTACATTGTCGATGGTTTGCAATTCATTTTTGAAACTTTCAACGCGTTGAATGAATGTCGAATCCCATGATGTTCGTTCGGGCGATTCAACAATGATGGTATTGTTAATGTTAATTCCAAGGTCGCTATTGTTCATGAATTTAATTTGCTGCGACACCATGATCGTACCCGTGATAAGCACTGCAGCGGACATGAATTGGAAAATTACTAATCCTTTTTGAAGCACGTTACCTTTTGTTGTATGTCGGAACTTGCCCTTCAACACTGTGATGGGCTGATGGGATGAAAGTACAAACGCTGGATAAAATCCAGACACGATTATCGCCGCAGCAGCGGTGCCAAGCATCAACAATTTTACCTTCATTTCTATTTGTGAAAGGACGACCCACCACGATAAATTTCCACCGATGATTTGATTGAACGGATGCTGTACGATTTGCGTGAGTATAATAGCAACGATGAAGGCTAATAGACTAACAAGCACAGATTCAAAAATGAATTGCCTAACAAGTTGTGATTTTACCGCGCCCATCACTTTTCGTAACCCTACTTCTTTTGCGCGCTCCAGTGCACGTGACGTCGTTAAGTTAATGTAGTTGATTCCTGCAATGATGAGAATAAACACAGCCACAATGAGCATTGCCCAAACTGCTTTTCCATTCGCAGTTTTCGCGATGTCGTATTCATAGTTTGAATACAGGTGTGCTTCTTTTAACGGTTGGAGGTAAAATTTCTCAATGCTTCCCGATACCTTGTCGCCTTTAAAGTATCGCTCGCTGAAATCATCGAACTTAGCTTCAAGTGTTTTTGGATCGGTGCCTGGCGCAAGAACCAAATAGTGTCGCATATCAGACCATGTCCAACTGTCGTCGGCGCCATGGTCATCCGGACTAATTAATGATGCATATGAGACTAAGGCGTTGAATTGTAAATGGGAATTCTCCGGGATGTCGTCGCAGACACCTGTGACGGTGTAGGGCTGTGTATCGAGTCCCCAATAAACGGTCTTGCCTACTACAGCATCAAAGTTCTCATCCTTCACATTAAAGTAACGCATCGCGGTTTTTCGTGTGATCAGGAGTGAATATTTTTCTTTTAATGCCTTCACGCGATCGCCCGCGAGCATCGGAAAGCTGAATACCGACATGAAGTGTTCATCCGCAAACATTGCTTCTTCTCCTTGAAAAATGTTTTCGCCTATTTTAACATTCAACTCGCCGCTGGGCATTAGTCGGGTATACATTTCAATTTCTGGAAAATCTTTTGCCATCGTTGGTCCGATCGTAGGGTAAGTAATCGTGCCGTGCTGGATAAGTTGTCCATTTTGAAATCTGTCGTTTGTGATCCGATACGTTCGATCGAAGTTTGTATGAAACTTATCATAGCTTAACTCGAACATCACAAATTGAACGATGAGCAGAACGGCAGCAATGGCAATGCCTAGTCCAAGAATATTGATGGTGGAGAAAACTTTGCTCTTGTTGATGTTTCTTATGGCGATAATCCAATAACTTTTCAGCATAGCGTATTGCATGAGTTGAAATGAAAAATGATGTCTTAGTAGAATTCCCGGACGAAGGAATTTGATGACGTTGAACAGTAGTCGTCTTTTTGCCGTTGCCTCTCCTACCCTGCGAAGATCATCTTCATATGCTTCTATCAAATCTCCCTCAATACTTTCAAGCAACTTTGATGGACAAAACCACGTGAGTAATCTTATTGCCAATAGCTTTTTATTGTCCTCCATAATTCACATCGCGGTTGAAAGGCCGTTAGATAGAAAAAATCAACAATTACATACCGATGAATTTGAGCTGCGGAATTAGTTTCCATAATTCCATGCGAGAGTCTTTCATCGTTTTCAGCATGGCCATGCCTGCGTTTGTGATGGTGAAGATGCGTTTTCGCCTTCCACCGCGTGCATTGGTAGCGCCTCCCATTTTCGACTTAATGAGTCCTTTATCTTCTAAGCGGTAAAGTGTAACGTGAACAGCGCTGAGGTTACAATCGCGATCCATCCGTTCCTTTATTTCATTGACAATCGCGTTTCCGTAAGCGTCATCATTCAATATGCCGACTATTGTTAATACCAATTCTTCAAATTCGCCAAGGTATTCTTTGCTCATTTGTATAATGTTTGTAAAACAAATATATCGATTTGTATATATTTTGTATAACTAATGGAGTAAATATATTTTGCGGCGACCGGGAAACCGACTTGGTTTCAGCATATAGGAAGAATACCTATCTATTGTATTGGTCGAATTCTGTCGTGATCGATTCGATGATGTTGGCGATGGGTTGAATCGCATGAACGTGTTCTATCGCAGGGCCAGCACACCAAACGGTTTTGTACGTCGCACCAAAAGCGGCCTTTTCAACCGCTTTCATTCCACGAAAAGCAATCAACATTTTTGCATACTTCTTCAACGTCTTATTGTTGTTTAGGATCCATTCCAAAAAGTTTGCCTTGGTTCCGAGTTGCTGAACGTAGGGTGTGTTGATTACCGTTAGTGGTGATCCCGACAGTTTTGTGGTCATCACAATATCTTTTGCGCCATAGTCGATCATCGCCTGTTTGTATTCGGGTGTGATGTCTGCTTCTTCGCAGGCTATAAAAATCGTTCCTACGGAAGCCCCAGCCGCACCCCACGAAATAACTTCTTTTAGGTCCATGCCCGTGGCGATACCTCCAGCAGAGATGATTGGAATGTTGCAGTTCTGTTTTAACAACGTGACAAGTTCGTGAGGTGGCAATGGACCAGCGTGGCCCCCTGCTCTATTGTTGACAGCAATCACAGCATCGGCACCCAACGTTTCGACTTTTTGTGCATATTTTAAATCGACTACGTCACAAAATACTTTAATTCCAAGGGGTTTACATTTTTCGATTACCTCTTGTGGACTGCCAAGTGATGTTATAATAAAATCTACTTTTAGTTCGAGTAACGTATTTAGCTGTGATTTGTATTTCGGGTTTGATTTATTAACGATAAGGTTTACGCCAAATGGCTTGTCTGTTGAATTCTTGATTTCGATAATGGCGGCGCGGAGTTCGTCATCGGTTCTGTAATTTAATGCTGGAAATGCAGCGGTTACGCCACAACGCAGGGCCGACTTTATCATCTTGGTGTTAGAGATGAGAAACATTGGTGCAACAATAATAGGGTATTTAATTCCTAACAGTTTATCGAGGGTTACCATGCAGCGTGTACGGGATGAATAGGTGCTCGGCGTTGGGACCAGTATGTTCGCCGTTGTGTCAAGTTAGTAGGAATTTTGAGAAAGATAAAACGATGTTTTGTTAGCAATGGTTTAATCAAGCTACGACAGTTACTTTCCGGCTGTTCCTGTCTTCACTTGTCCTGCGCGTATGTAATGTGCTGCGATTACGCCGGTAGTTGTAACGATACTCTCGTGTAGTCTAAATGATGCAGGAATAGATCCGGAGGTGAACAGTTTCTTTCCGTGCCCAAGCGTGATAGGGTAAAGGATAAGCCAAAGTTGATCAACGAGATCATGTTCCAAGAGTGCCTGAATAAGTTCACTACTCCCCCACACTTGGATGTCAGCACCTTTGGCGTGACGAAGTTTTTTAATATCCCCTATCGTTTGTAGGAACATAGTGTTCTTCCAGGAAGATTTCTTTTTCGTTTTAGAAACTACAAATTTCGTTACATCATTGATACCAGGCCAGATATTCTCATGTTGCGGCCAATAGTTTTCCCAAATGTCAAAAGTTTTTCTTCCCAGAAGCACATCGGCCGGCGCCATAAGTTTCGAGAACAATTTGTTGCCTTCTCCGTCGCTGAACGGTGCGACCCAACCTCCGTGTTTAAAATCTCCAGACGTATCTTCTTCAGGGCTACCGGGTGATTGTATTATGCCGTCAAGGGAGATCATAGAGATGACAATTATTTTTCTCATGTTACAGTCATTTGAGGGTTGAGCACGCAAAATTAATTCATTCGATGAGTCGCCAATTTTGAAAAGTAGGTGGCGTTGTTTTTAAATCGGAGTCTATGAAATCGGTTGTTCATAGAATAACGATTTTGTCTAAGACAAATATCGATAACAATAACATGCCGAATCATGTGTGATTGCGACATTGATACGTGGCAATTGCGACACTCGAGTTATCGTGACTTTTTGCTTAACACTTACGGAGCGTGGCGTATTTTTTACTCCGCTTTTAGAATTTTAACAGGGTTTATAAACGTCGCTTTGATGGCCTGATAACTTACGGTAAGTAAAGCGATGGCCAGCGCCATACCACCTGCCAATGCGAACATCCACCAAGCAATGTCGATATGGTAAGCGTATTCTTCCAACCATCGATTCGCTCCCCACCATGCTATTGGAAAGGCAATACAGCAAGCAAAAAAAACGAGTTTCACAAAATCTTTAGAAAGTAAAGTAATTAGACCAAGCATTGTCGCGCCCAACACTTTCCGCATCCCGATTTCTTTTAATCGTTGTTCCGCTGCATAGGTTGCCAGACCAAATAATCCGAGACAGGCTATAATAATACTTGCTAATGCGACCCAGCCAAGAATGGTTTGACTGCGTTGATCTTCGGCATAGAACAAGGCTAGCTGTTGATCGAGAAAATGATATTCGAATGGTTCACGCTCATCGTTGGTGACCATAATGGCTTTCAACTTTTCGAGCGTCCCTTGAATGTCTTGTGCTGCAATCTTTACCGAATAATAGTCTATAAGTTGTATTGGATTATGTTGGTAAGCAATGATGAGCGGTTCGATGCGATTACGCAGCGATTGAAAATGAAAGTCCTTGACAATGCCGATGAGACGAGGTTTAAAGGAATCATTAACGTCATCAAAAATGGGTACGAAAAAAGAATTGCGTGCAATTTGTGGAATGTCGATGACCTGACCATTCGCGTCAGTAATGCCAAGCATCTTTGCTGCGGCCTCGTTGATAATGATGGCGGTGCTGTCACTATCGTTAGCGAAATTTCTACCTGCTAAAAGCGTAACGTTATAGGTTGATAGAAAGTCTCGGTCGGCACCAATCGCGTAACTAATTTGGTGAGGACTTGCTGTGCCTTCCGATTTTGCTTTCACGCGTCTCAATGTTTTCCATTCTCCTGGTACACGTGATGTAACGGATACGTGATGAACGGCTGATATTTTTAACATTTCATTTTTTACCCATTCAAAGTTTGTTCTTGCTCTCCCAACATTGACATCGATCACAACCATTAGGTCTTTGTCAAAGCCGAGATGGGTGTTGTTTAGATATTTAACCTGCATAAACAGCACGATTGTACCGGTGATCATGATCGTTGATATCGTGAATTGAACGACAACCAATGCCTTGCGCATCGAGAAATTTCCTGCTTCTCTAAATTTTAATCCTTTTAAAAGTGAAACAGGGTTGAAGCGCGATAGCAAGACTGCGGCATAACCGCCTGACAGTAATCCGATGACGATTATCAATCCTGCTGCAATCATCCAAAAGCCTATACCCGCTGACGTGATGAGTGAAAAATTCTTGTTTGTGAAATTGTTAAATGACGGTAAAAGAAGCGCGACAAGTATTACCGCGAATACAAAGGCAATTGCTGTGGTAAGCAACGATTCGACGAGGAATTGCCTGATAAGATTTCCGCGTACCGCGCCGATTGCTTTTCGTACACCGATCTCTTTAATTCTACTGGACGCGCGTGCTGTGGTTAGGTTGGTGTAATTTATGCCTGCGATGAGCAGAACGAATATTGCTGTAAAAAGAAAAACGGTTACATAAATCGGATTGCTTTGTGGAATGCTATCGACGTTACTGTTACGTGCTCCGTCGATAATGTCTGCCGAATGGAGATGCACGTCTTTCAATAGCTGTAACGTGTAGGCTAACTTGGTTCCGGGTTCTAATGTAGCATTCGCGTGTACGAGTTGCGTCATTTTGTTCGACACGGCAGTGGGGTCAGCAGCGGGTTTTAGGAGCGCATACACGGTGAAACTTGTCGATGCCCAATCTGTCTGAGCTTCGGTTTTAAATTCCTCGCTGCTGTATTGTGTCGATTCAGACATTATACTGCTGAAATTGAACGTGGAATTGTTTGCATGATTTTTTAAGACGCCTGTGATTTTCAGCGGCGTGTCCATGTGATTGAATTGCAAGTGTTTGTTTAAGACATCAACCGTACTGAAAATTCTCATCGCAAGATCTTCCGTGATAACAATGGTGTTCGGCTCTTTCAGTGCTGTAACGCGGTTTCCTTCTACAAACGGAAAGTCAAATATTTGAAAAAAATATTCATCGGCAATGGTAACGGTCTCCTGTATGTTTACCGGATGTTCTGGATCAACGAGGTTGGCCCGACCGACACGTTGCATGCGCGTAGTCTTCTCAACTTCAGGAAACACGCGTCGCGATTCTTCTGCAAGCATGAACCCGGCGGCAGCAACGGTAGTAGCGTCGTTGTTCGGGTTTTGTTCATGGGTGATGACGCGAAAAATTCGATCACGCTGCTGGTGTTGGTTATCGAAAGTGAGTTCATCATAAACATATAGTCCGATCAATAGAAAACAGACAATCCCAAATGTAAGTCCAATCACATTAAGGCTTGAATAGAGTTTGCTCTTCAGAATATTTCGCCAGCCCATCACGAAGTAGCTTTTAATCATACCATTGTTGTTTAAGTGTTGGGTGAAAGTTATTGAACGAATGATTCCAGGACGAAAGAGGAAAAGAACCTCTTTTAAGAACAGTAGATTTGCTTTCGTTCTTCCTAGCACAGCTAGTTTTTGTTGATAGAATTCTAATAAGTCGCCCTCTATGTCCGCATGGTATGCGGGCTTGCAGAATGATTTAAGAAGACGCAACAAGAAGCGCGGTGGTGTTGAAGGCGTCATATTTATTATTTTAGCTTCAACACAAGTTTGGGCAATGCTTTCCAAAGTTCGTCGCGCGACTCCTTCGTATAGTCAAGCGCTTTTTTTCCATAAGCAGTAATTTCAAAAAATAGCTTTGGTCTTCCCCGTCGAATTTCATTTGACTCGCCGAGTTTGGATGTCAGAAATCCTTTTGCTTCGAGACGTCGTAGCGTAATTTGAAGGGCGCCGATCGTTACTTCCCTGTCGAGACGTTGCTCGATTTCATCCTTGATCGTAACACCGTATGCATTTCCATGTAACACCCCTACCGTTAACAATACGACCTCTTCAAATTCACCAAGCTGGATTTTTTTCATTTATTACTATTATGTAGTAGTAATGTTAGTGATAAAAGTACGTAAATCCTATTTTGTAGTATTATTTTATGAGTTCTGTGTGGAAGCGCTGCGTTGGCACCTGATTAGTACATCGAAACAAAACCTCGACGCAATGAAAAAACAGATATTATTCATTCAAGGTGCCGGAACGGGCAGCTATCGAATGGACAAGAAATTAGCTGACAATCTTCAGCACTTGCTCGGTACGTCGTACGTCGTTCATTATCCAGAAATGCACAATGAAGAGGATGCTGACTATGAAACTTGGGCTCGTCAAATTGTAGATCTTTTGAAAGCGCAAGACGGTTCTATATTTCTTGTAGGTCATTCGGTAGGCGGGTCAGTGCTGATGAAATTTCTTACCGAAAAGGATTATAAAAAAAGCGTTGCGGGCGTGTTCATTATTGCTGCACCTTTTTGGGGCGGCGATAAAGGATGGAAATACGATGGGTATGAGACATTAGCCTTGCCTACAACTACCCTTAAGATCGCCGACGATGTACCGGTGTTTTTCTATCACAGCCGTGATGATGAAACTGTGCCATTTGAACATCTCGAACTTTATGGTAATAGTTTTTCGAATGCATCAATTCGTAAAATAGACTCCGGTGGTCATCAATTGAATAGTGATTTGTCTGTTGTTGCAAATGACTTGAAGAAACTGTAAGTGTTTAAATTGTATTAGCGTATTGCGCTATGAAATCGTTCGGCCAACGAAACAATGTCGTTGTGGCGCGCTAATACGTTCGTCCATTCTGAAGGGATTTGTTTTTCTCCATACAGTACACCGGCCATCGCGCCGGTCACACATCCTGTTGTGTCAGTATCGCCGCCGAGATTAACTGCTTTTAATACGGCTTCGGAAAATGAATTCGTGGTTAGTAGGCACCACAATGAGGCTTCCAGCGTATGCAACACATAGCCGGTAGATTGGATTTCACTCCCATCAACATCCTGGATATTTCCTGAAAGCACACGGTTAAACATTTTCAATTCTGAAAGCTCGAAGCCTTGTCGCGTAGCGAAATCGGTGACCTGTTCAACAACTTTTTGATAGGTCGATAACTTTTCATCATTCTTTGCCAGTGCGATAAGCATCTTGGAAAAAATGTAACAGCTGAAGATTGAGCGAAAATGACCATGAGTGATAGATGAGATTTCCTTCACGCGGTTGTATAGGGTTTCATCAGTTTCGGATGCGAAATACAACGCGGCAGGTGCGATGCGCATAAGGGACCCGTTGCCATTTGAATCAACTTCAACTTCACCAGCGGTAAGCGGATCTTCACCTTTTTTTATCCGCATCAAAGCGATTCGCGTGGTGATGCCAATGTCAAATACTTTATGGTGTGCGCCCCAATATCCCGTGGTAAGCCAATCTACCATTTTTAGACCAATGTCGATTGGGTGATAACCATTCACCATTGATTCGGCTAGGCAGAATGTCAAGGAGCTATCATCAGACCAGGTACCTGCGAGTTGTCGCCACGTTCCATTTTCGCGCATGCCTACAACCGGATTTTCTTGTAAGATTTTGCGGTCCTTAAACTCAACGGGAACACCGAGTGCGTCGCCAACAGCAAGCCCTAGGAAACATGATCTTATTTTTTCAGTGGTCATCACGCCGACAATATACTAAGGAATCACCGATCGATGTAAACGAAAAATTCTAACCCTTTCAATAATGACTTAAGATGTGATAAATTGCGTCACTAACATTTAGCCATTACCATGATGAATTCTCTGAATTTCCGCCGTTATGTTGTGCTTGCCGCGGCAGCCATATTATACCATTCAAATTTTGCGTATTGTCAGACAAAGCCGTTGTCTGAGCGTAGTGAAGAAACTGGTTTACTTTTGCGCGATCAAGTTACGCGGATGTTAATCCAAGAAAGTTCTGGCGACCGCGCGCATGACTATGTGAAGCAACTTGCGATGTGGGATCGCTCTGGCGAACATTATCGCGATGCTGCAAAATGGGTGGAAACGAAGGCAAAAGACTTTGGATTGCAACAAGTTAAAATTGAAATGTTTCCAACAGAGAACACGTGGATTGTAAAGCGTGGTGTTTTGCGCGCAACCTATCCTTATGCTTTCAATATTACTTCCTTCGATGATTTGCCTATGTCGGTTGCTATTAATAGCGGCAGCATTGATACAACGGCACAGCTAGTGGACGTTGGCGGTGGTAGTCGAGAAGAAGATTATACAAACAAGGATGTGAAGGGAAAGATCGTTCTCGCAACGGAAAATCCATCGGCAGTAGCCCGCATTGCGATCGATAAGAAAGGTGCGATCGGAGTTGTATCCTCTTATTCTGTTCCCTATTGGGATGCTACGAACAGGCTCCCGGGAGATTTTCCGGATCAGGTTGGCTGGACTGGAATTCGTGCTAACAATGCCAAAGCTTTTGCGTTCGCGATTTCTGATCGAAAGCGTGGTGAACTGAAATCGGTGATTGAACGAAAGGATAGCGTGCTCCTTCATGTGTCATTGGAAACAACGAAAGAACCCGACTCTCTTCGGGTAGTGACTGGAATTATTCCTGGTGAGCGCTTTCCCAATGAAGAAATAATAGTGACCGCACACCTTGACCACTATAAGCCTGGAGCTAACGATAACGCCTCTGGATCGGCTGTTGTTCTGGAAATGATTCGTACACTGAACTATTTGATAGAGACGAAGCAAATTGCAAGACCTTTGCGCACCATCCGATTTCTTTGGATACCTGAATTTAGTGGGTCTACGGCTTGGGTCAATCGTCATTTGCCAGACGCGAGCAAGAAGCGGATTTTGAATTTGAATTTGGATATGCTTGGTGCAAATCTTCAAGAAGTGAATTCTGAATTCAGCATCGATTACACGCCGGGCGCGAATGCCCATTTTGTTAATGCCCTGTCCGAATCAATTTTAGAGTTTATTAACAAGTACAATAATACGCGCTATCCAAAGCGTAAAGATTACCAGATCATATCGGTTAATGGAACACACAATCCTGCCAAGGCTACAATGAAAAAGAATAGTCGCGGATCGGATAGTCAAGTATTCAACGATTATGGTATTGCAGGTATTGGCTTCTTGACATGGCCCGATGATAATTATCACTCAAGCCAGGATAGACCTGAGTATGTTGATCCTACGCAATTGCATCGCGTTTGTTTTGGTGGGTTAGCGATGATTACAACAGTTGCCTATGCGGACGATTCCAATCTAAATGCGTTACTCGGCCTGACTTATATGTACGGACAAAGACGACTTGCTGATGATGAGAAAAATGCGATCACGCTAGCAAGTCGCGCGACAACAAATTCGCAGTCGGGCTATTTGAGCCGCGCAATCGTATCTGCAGGATTTAACCGTGAAAGGAAAGCGCTTGAAACCTGTCAGCAACTTACGCAAGGAAACGTTAGTGTTTTAATTAAGAAATATGTTGTCGCATTGGATCAAAAAGAGCAGTTGCTCTTGAAAACGCTGAAGACGTTGGCGCCGTTAGCAACTTCAAGCGACGAGCTCGAAGTCGGTGAGTTTAAAAAATATGCAACGAAAGTTCCGCAGCGTGTTAAAGGAAAAGAGTTAATGAACTACTATGAAGTGCGTGAAGGCATGATGAAAAACAACGCCGCGGCTATAACGGCATTGGAAAAGGAAGTTACCACCATGATGACAATACTCCGAGAGCGTGAAACAGATGAACTTCGTATTTACGATTTCTACAACGCGATGGCCTGTTATGCGGATGGTAAACGTAATCTCATCGAGATCAGAAATGCAATTTATGCTGAATACGAATCACTGTTTACATTGTCGTCGCTGGAAACGCTGTTCAAAAGTTTTGAAAATGGTGGCGGGATGATCTTTAGAAAAGATGTGGCGAAATAGGTAGGTTACCTCTCGTGTACGATTGTAAAAGTCGTTAAATGATATCGTGATTGTCCTCCATGTTGGGGTGGTTTTCCGCTTTCCTGTACTTGTTATTTTCGACTTCTAGACTCTTTCCTATCTTTATCGTCCCATTTAATTACACTTCTATGAAAAGCATTTTACACGTTGTTGTTGCCGTACTATTTTGTAGTTCGGCGGTACTTGCGCAACAAACTGAGATTCAGGTTTTGAGCGCCGTTGTCAAAGATCAGGCGATCGCTGGCGCACAAGTTATTTTCCAAAAGAATGGCGAAGCATCTGTAACAGCGACCACGGACGCACGCGGAAAAATTAAGATCACCTCTCCTTTCGGCGGTGTGGACGACGCGTCTGTAACATTGATCATTAAGAAAGAGGGTTACTCAACGCTCGTTACCAAAGGTCCGGTAAAGGGCCTTACTTATGCACTGAGTCCTACGATGAATACACTCGATGGTTTACGTGTCGTGTTGCATTGGAATCAAAATCCGCTCGACATCGACTCTCACCTCGCCTATCCAGGTAGTCACATTTATTTCGAACGTAAAACGGGGGCGCAAGCTAACCTCGATGTCGATGATACTGACGGCTATGGTCCAGAAACAATCACAGTTATAAAAAAGGCTGACGGCAAACGGTATGTTTATGCTGTACACAATTATACCGACATGGAACAAACGGGAAGTAGCGGTTTGTCTTCCGAGAGTGATGCGAAGGTCTTTGTTTACATTGGTAACACGCTTATCAAATCTTATCTCGTGCCCAAGAACAACGCTGCGGGAAATCTGTGGGTTGTATTTATGATTGATGAAGGTGGCGCGTTTGTGGATATTAATAAATTTAGTGATGCCGGTTCGCAAGAAGTTGTTGATGCAAGATTGCAACGCTATCTGTTACCTAGCGAGACCGTTGCGGGGAGCGTTACTCCACAAGCGAATATCACACAATCCATCGCAGCTAATAAAAAGGGAGAAGCGGCCTACCACGCCGGTAATCTTGAAGGATCAGTAGAGTACTACCAACTCGCTATTGAACTCGATCCGAATAATGGGCAAGCCTATAGTAACCTTGGACTTTCTTTTCAAAAACTGAATCGTGAAGCTGAGGCACTTTGGGCAAATAGAAAGGCTATTACATTGGCACATGGGCCCGCAATGAAGACTACGCAGGCAAGTTCTTATTACAACATTGCAAAAATTTATGAAAGCAAAGGGCAATGGGAAGATGCGCTTTCCAATTATACCCGAGCAAAGCAACTAAAAGTCAATCCGGTATACGATAACGCGATCAAGCGGATGAATACTAAATTAGGAAGATAATAATGAAGCTGCGGTTGTTTGTCGTTGAAGGAGTATGAAAATACAATTGTTCATTATACTTACACTTTTGATTGTGTCGTCTGCATTTGCAGGAGGCCCGAGAAAAGTAGCGAAAAGCAACCGCAGCCTCTGGCCGTACGCCATTAATTCTCCTTCGGAATTCGACTTTGCTTCGAAAATGGAAATGCTCGTTTTCGCGCGTGTGCTCGACGAGTATGAACATATCACGATAGAAGATAGCATTCGAAGTAAACTCGGGGTTCAAAAGATTGACGTCGAGTCTATGAAAGCATGGCGAGAGAATATGAAAAAGATTCTGCTGGCAAATTTTAGTGTGCTGCGGCAGACCACTCCTCATGACTTCATGAAGATGTCAGCGCCGCGCGGATGGGCCGACGTCATAGCCGCATCCATGAAGGTAAAGGAAAATATTCCGACGAATCTCAGGCCGTGGTTTGCAAATGCCTGTGATTTTTATGATGGTTATATTTACGAACAGCTTCGACTTGCCGCCCTTTTTCCAAGGATAACGAGCGAAATCTTAACGCTTAGCAATACAGAAATCATTGGTTCTGAATACAGCGACAAACAATTTCTTCTTACGTTTGATGATGGACCAACTGTTGTGGGGGGTAACACAGACAAATTATTGGCAACGTTAGGTCAGCACGGCGTGAATGGTCTGTTCTTCGTGCTCGGTGATATGCTTGCAGCACGAGTCAAAAAAACATCGATAGAAAAGACACGTGCGTTTTTTGGTGCCATGGCGCTTGGTTCTCATGGCAAAGTTCATCAACCACATCCACGTTATGAACAATGGGAACAATCATTGGCGTTCACGGATCAATTGCTTGATTCGGTTATCGGAAATAACAGCCTTCAAAAATATTTTCGTCCCCCGTACGGACAACGTAACGATAAAATGGTTGCCTTTTTGAAAACACGGCAAACCCAGGTGATGCTTTGGAATATTGATTCACAGGATTGGAATGCAACCATTACGGCGAAGGAAGTTGCTGATCGTGTGACGACGTTGATGCTCCTATGGCGACGAGGTATTATTCTTTTTCATGATATTCACCCGAAGGCGAACGCAGCACTACCCACGATTTGGAACGGTTTCAAAGACGCTGGAATTCATTGGATCGATGCCAAGAAGATTTGATACCGTCCGTATTTGCAGCGCAGATCTCCTAATCCTTTTTAAGGATGTACCCAACACTGCGGATGTTTTCAATGCGCAATTTTGTATCGGACTTAAGGTACTTTCGCAATTTAGAAACAAACACATCCATACTACGCGCCACAAAGAAACCGTCATCCTCCCAGATTGATTTCAAAAAGACATCGCGCTCAATGAGTTTGCCTGTATGACGGAAGAATAATTGAAGTAGTTTACATTCTTTATGCGTCAGGCGTGTAACCGTACCGTTAGAATCCAGCATCAGGTTGTGGACATCAAGTGTTGAATTGCTAACCTTTAAAATTGAATTTTCAAGCGGCGCTACATCTTCGTCCGTTGTTCTTCTAAAGATTGCCTCCAGACGATACTTGAACTCTTCTACGCTAAACGGCTTGCATACATAATCATCGGCCCCAGTTTGAAATCCCTTGATTCGATCTTCGGTTTGACTTTTTGCGGTCAGAAAAACAATGGGAACTTGTTGGTTGTATTTTCTGATTTCGGTTGCCAACGTGAACCCATCTTTTTCAGGGAGCATTACATCTAAAATGCAGAGATCAAAACGGTTGTTGTGAAACGCTGTAAGCCCCTTCTCCCCACTCGGATAAAGGTTTACTTTCCAGCCATAGGCATCCAAAGCATCTTTGATCAAGAACCCAAGACTTTCATCGTCTTCTACCAACATGATTTCGCGTTGCTTCATAATCTGGGCAATACAATTCTCACGTCTGTTCCTCCATTCAGTTCACTCCAAAGCCCTACCTTTCCTTTATGTGAGCGGATGACCTGTTTAACAAAATTCAATCCTAATCCAAATCCTTTTACGTTGTGTACGTTGCCCGATGGAATTCTAAAAAACTTGTCGAACACTTTTTTTGTCATTGATGTCGGGATACCGATTCCTTGATCGATCACATGTATTTCAATTTCATTTCCTAAATCTTTCGTTCTAACGACGATCTTCGGATCTTGATTTGAATACTTTTCTGCATTGTCGATTAGGTTGGATATTGCCTGTGATAACAATTCGCGATCTCCCAATATTTTGGAATCGGTCGCATTGAATTCCAACTGAAGGTCGCCATTTCTTTGCTTGACCTTAAACTGAAATGTTTCTGCGCAATCGACGATGAGTGTGTGGAGATCAATCTGCTCTAATGATGGACGACGAAGCTGATCTACCGATGCGCCGAGAAGAACTTGATCAATTTTCTGACGCAGCTTTTCATTTTCTTTTTGAAGAATATCGATGTAGAGTTGGTGATCGGCATGGGCTTTCTTTTTCAGTATCTCGGCAGCAATACCAATGTTTGTTACCGGGGTTTTAAACTCATGCGTCATGTTATTGATGAAGTCGTTCTTTAATTCTGAGAATTTTCTTTCCCGCAGAAGAGACCAAATAGCGTAAGCAAAGAAACCGAGCATGAGTAGCAAGACTGCTGAGGAGAAAATCCAAATATCAAGTTCTGCAGCGAGATAGCTTTTCTTGCGCGGAAAATATACTGCAAAATTTTTAGCGTCGCCTATACCTGGTGTTTGGATTCCTGATTCCTGTCGAAACATTCGTGTTGCTTCGATGTAGGTTCCGTAAACAAGTGTGTCGTCCTCAGCTTTGTAGATGCCTAGCTCGTAGTCGACATCGAGACTTCGTAAAATGAATTCACGTCGCAGTAATTTTTCAATGGCTTCATTGTTGATCGCACAAGCTGTGGTTGCTAAAAAGAAATTAGATGAAAGCTTCTTAATTTCAGTGTCCTTCTCGGTCAACGAATCGGCGACTTTCTTTAAGGCAATTTGCACACTGTGGTCGAATTGTCTTTCCGCGACATCGAATGCGCGATTAAACCAATAGATTTGCACACCGAATAAGCTAATCAGTAGTAGCGTTCCTAACGCAATAACGTGCCTTAGATTTTGAGTCTTCATGTGCTCGAATTTTCGTTGTCAAAGTTAAACGATTATCAGAATCACCATACTTTAAATAGATATTTAACACTTCATTAACCCTTCTTTACACTCGTTAACATCAATTTCCCTCATGAGCAACGACCATTGCACTGAGGAATAGAAATTATGTTTTCATCGAAAAGCGTCAATTACTTCATCGTTTCAGCCTTGCTGACGACAACATCACTCGTGCTTATGGCTATAGATGCCGAGCCAAACGGTTTTGGCTTACTCACATTATGGGTGGCACCACCGATTCTATTAATAGGGTTAGCACTCCCGATTCCCGGAATTCTCGCTATCGATCGAAGCGTCCGCATTTGGCCGCGTCTCAGTTGGAAGAATCTTTTTGCCTTGGCTTCTTTTCTAATCGCCTTCGGTATTTACATCTATACACTCGAGCCTACCGCGAGTTTGTGGGACTGTTCCGAGTTTATCGCGTCTTCGTATAAACTTCAGGTGCCGCATACACCGGGTACACCGTTATCGTTACTGTTCGGAAGAATATTCTCAATGCTTGCGCCCGATGTAATCTACGTGGCATGGATGGTAAACGTCATGAGCGCTTTCTTTTCCGCGCTGTCAGTAGTGTTAGTGTTTTTTATAATTTACCATTTCGGAGAAAAAATATTTATTGGTAACGGTGCATGGCCTAAAATTATCCTGACCGGTGGTGCGTTTACCGGTAGTCTGTGTCTTGCGTTTTCTGATACATTTTGGTTTTCGGCTGTGGAAGCAGAAACTTATGGTGGTGCATGCTTTGTATTACTTCTTCTACTTTGGATGATCTTAAAAGGAGCGGAAGCAGAGGAGCCATTCCGTTCTCGTATGTTTATTTTAATCGCATATGTGAGTGGATTAGGATATTGCATTCACCCGATGTGTTTGCTCGTGCTACCGGCCTTGCCTTTTGCATGGTATGTGAAGACAACTAAAATCAAATCTATTGTCACCTCACTTCTCTTTGGAATGTTGGTCGTCTTTTTAATCAATCGCTTTGTTGCTATTGGAATTTTCGATCTAGCATTTGTGTTCGACCTTGTGGCTGTCAACACATTGCATCTGCCATTTTATTCAGGTGTTATCATCCTACTCGTGATGGCAATTGCCATAGTATACTTTTTGTTACGAAAATTTCCCAAGTATAAGCTGTACAGCTGGGCAATTGTCTTCCTCGTTCTCGGGTTTACGCCCTACGTAATGCTCTTTGTAAGATCGAATCAGAACCCTCCGATTGACGAGACTAATCCAGAGAATCTGTACCAAATAAAAGCGTATTTCAATCGAGATTCCTATGGATCTAGTCCCCTAGTGTTCGGTCCGTACTTTGACGCGCGCATAGACGACGTGACGCCGCGAGGCAAAGCGTACTATAAAGACGCCGCAGCTTATAAAATCGGGGGAACGAAAGTCGATTATCAATATGAAAGTTCACGAGTGACGATACTCCCCAGAATATATAGCCGTGACGATAATCATATTCTTGCCTACCGTGAGTGGCTTGGGCTCAGCGCAAATGAGAAGCCGGACTTCGGCGATAATCTCAAGTTTATGTTTACCTATCAGCTTGGCCACATGTACCTGCGTTACTTTATGTGGAATTTTGTGGGTAGAGAAAGTGATGTTCAAAATAGTGCTTGGTTAAAACCATGGGACCGCTTAAGCGAGGGAAGTTCCGAACGTTCGCGTAATCAATATTGGATGATTCCACTTCTAATCGGTGTCTTTGGTGCAATGTTGCAATATTGGAATGACAGAAGAAGCTTTATTGTGAATGGAATCTTTTTTCTTTTTACGGGAATTGTCCTGGCGTTCTATTTGAATTCCCCACCGATTGAACCACGTGAACGCGATTACATCTACGTGGGATCATACATCGCCTATTGTATCTGGATTGGCTTAGGTGTGATTGCCGTTTGTATGACGCTGCTACGTTACAAATTACAATTGCCCGCAATGATTTTTGCCCTAGCCTTACCGTTGTGGATATTCTATCAAAACTTTGATGACCACAACCGTGCAGGAAGGACTTTTCAAATTGATTATGCAAGGGCCGTGTTGAACAATTGCGCACCAAACGCCGTGCTTTTTACCGGTGGTGATAACGACACGTTTCCATTGTGGTATCTCCAAGAGGTAGAGGGATTCAGAACGGATGTGCGCGTTGTTGTTTTAAGTTACTTCAACACAGACTGGTATATCGATCAACTCCGCCGACCGTATTATAACTCGGCACCACTGAATTTTACCTTAACGCAAAAGGATTACCGTCAGTACGGTAAGAACGATGTACTTTATCTCGATGAACAAGTGAAACAAGGAATTGATGTTCATCAGTATTTAAAACTCATTAAAGAAGAGCACGTGGCGCTGCGTCGTCAGGCGAATGATGGTGATTACTATCACATACTCCCATCGCGTATTCTAAAATTGACATACAAGCAAGATCCAACGCAGACACTTTCTTTTGCGGTGCCGGGAAATTTTCTCGAGAAGAACGCGCTTACAATTCTTGATCTAATTGCCAGCAACGATTGGCAGCGGCCTTTCTATTTCAACTTCACCTCGATGAATACCTTGAGTATGGACATCAAGCCATATCTTGTACAAGAAGGCTTAATCTATCGACTTACACCACAACGGTCAACGGGTGACCTGGCTGTCAATACCGCTGTGAGTTATCAGAATCTAGTGGAGAAGGCCGATTTCACTAATCTTGCCGATCCTACCGTGAATTTTAACTATGAAGAATACTATTCGCGAATGATCGTTCCACTACGGCAATCGTTTAACGCACTTGCGGCTGCGTGTTTGAAAGAGGGAAATGAACCATTGGCCGAAAAGGTGTTGAATGCTTCCATCGAGAAATTACATTATCCTCACCTACCACCTTCTTTTACCGATCTACACACTGCACAAATGTTACTTGCTATTGGACAGGAAGAGAAAGCAAAATTGTTGTCGACTTCAACATTTGACTACTACTATAATCAAGTCTCGCAACAGATGAAACGAGATGAGCATCCCGACAATTTCGATTTATATGCGCTGCGACAGAGTACCGCATTGTTAACCAATCTTGGTGAATCAAGCTATGTGAGTAAGTTTAGCCTGCTGGGGTTATAGCATTCAATAATGGTTCAAGGGATGTTCTTCCATGGCATCCCTTCAATATGCCTTAAATCTTTTTCATTTTTTGTGTAACCATTTTTTGCATTGCGAGTATATTAACTACATTTAAGTCAAATATTTGAAATGTGAGTCGTCATCAGCTAGGAGAATTCGAAGAAATCGTCATGTTGACGGTGGGTATACTTTATAAGGAAGCGTATGGAGTTGCCATTATTGATGAGATGGAAAAACGTCTACAGCGGAATGTCAGCATCGGTGCGTTGCAAACTGTGTTAAGGAGGTTGGAGGATAAAGGCTACCTCTCGTCTGAATTTGGCGAAGCGACTAATGTGCGTGGCGGGAAACGGAAGCGCTATTTCAGTCTTACCTCGTTAGGATCACGTGTATTGCGCGAAACACAAGAGCAACGACTAGAATTGTATAAAGCAATCCCACGCGTGGCATTCCCAAAATCTTAGCCGATGAATACATCCCCACACGATATTAAACCACCAAGCATTTTTTTAAGATTTTTTCGATGGTTCTGCGATCCTGCGCTCGTAGAAGATATTGAAGGAGATCTTACGGAGATGTTCTACCGCGATGCCGAAAGTAAAAGTATCTCTGCCGCGCGGTTTAAGTTTTCGCTCAATATCATGCGCCTTTTCCGTCCAGGCATTATAAAGAAATTTGGACGACAACCCTTTACGCAAACTTCGCCTATGTTTAGGAATTATTTCATTACATCCATCCGATCGCTCATGCGAAGCAAAGGCTTTTCGGCGATCAACATTGTAGGTCTAGCCGTGGGTCTTGCTACCTTTAGCATGATATCGTTGTATGTTTATCACGAGCTCAGTTTCGATCGCTATCATTCGAAAGGAGATCGCATTTTTCGTATCGTTGAAAATCTACGAACGGAAAACGAGTTGCTCCTACAGTCTACGAGTTCTCCGCCGATGGGACCACGAATGCTCAAGGACTTTCCTGAAGTCGAAAATTACGTACGTTTTCAGAAATGGAATTTGTTAGCCCAGTATGACGACGTTACCGACTATGAGCCGGATAGCTACATCGCTGATAGCACTGTGTTTGACGTATTCGATTTTAAGCTAGTGAAAGGCGATAAAAGAACAGCACTTCGTGAACCGTACTCAATTGTACTCACGCAATCCATGGCGACGAAATATTTTGGCGATGAAGAACCGCTCGGAAAAATGCTCAAAATGGATTATGATCAGTTCAAGGTAACAGGGATCGTGGCGGACGTTCAGGAAAACTCTCATTTTACATTTTCAAACTTGATTTCATTTTCCACTTGGAGTAAGAATCAGAAAGAAAATGAACAGAATGCTTGGTTTTGGAATGGGTTCCATACCTATGTGTTATTGCGTGATGCAGACGCAGTTCACAACGTTCGGTCGAAGATGAAAGATTTCATAGCGCGTAACATTGAGAAGGGTGGCATGTATTATGAAGACCTCCCTTTACAAGAGCTTTCGAGTATCTACATGGCGCCACAACGTTCATGGGAAAATGGTATGCGTGGTAGTTTGAATAATGTTTATATTCTTTCAATCATTGCTGTATTCATTCTTTTGATTGCGTGTTTCAATTACATCAACTTGGCAACAGCACGTGCCTCGCGACGATTGAAAGAAGTTGGACTTCGGAAGTCGCTCGGTGCGCTACGAAGAATGTTGGTAGCGCAGTTTTTGGGTGAATCGATCATTGTCGCTTTTATCGCGGCAGTTCTCGCGGTTATGTTGACATGGGCTGCATTGCCAGCATTCAGAATATTAATTGAATCACCCTTAAATTTCTCCGTACTCCCGAATCCGTTGGTGATTACAGCTGTTGCAGTTGCCCTTGTGCTTTTGATTGGCGTTTTTGCTGGCGCCTACCCTGCATTAATTATTTCGGGATTTCAGCCATTGCAGATTTTTAAGCCATCAACGAAGGGTGTTTATAGTCATCAAAATTTTAGAAAGGTTCTGGTAGCAACACAGTTTGTAATTTCGATTATGCTGGTTGCCGGAACATTACTTATTTATGATCAGCTTGACTTAGTGAGAAATCAAGATCTCGGCTTTAATAAGAATGCGGTTTTGATTGTTCCCACAAATGGCGACACAGCAATTGTAAAACACCTGGATGCTGTAAAAAACGAATTGAAGAATGTGCGTGGGGTAAAATCTGTTTCTGGCTCATCGACCGTGCCAGGGCAATCGACGACGAACCTCTATACAGAAATAGAAATGATGGATGGGAAGCTGTCGCCAACGAACATTAACTTCAATTTCGTAGATCACGATTTTCTATCAACCTATGATATTGAACTCATCGCGGGACGTGATTTTCTTCGCGAAGCTAAAGCTGACGACACAACAGCATATTTAATTAACGAGACCGCTGTTAGAGATTTTGGCTGGACTCCGGAGCAAGCTATCGGTAAGCGCGTAAGTGGAAGATATCAGGGTGGAAAAATCATTGGCGTCGTAAAAGATTTTCATTACCGATCGCTGCACACGCGTGTTGAACCATTGCTGTTGGCATTGACAACGTATGTTGGGAAAATTGCCTTTCGCATTGACGACGCAGATCTAACAGGCACGGTAAATCGTGTGCAGGCGAAGTGGCAAGAACTCATCCCCTATTTGCCATTCAACTATTCGTTCTTGGATGTGGACTTTGATCGTCAATATAAAGCGGATCAACAACTCGGAAAAGTTGCTGGCGTATTCACTGGACTCGCCATTTTTATCGGATGTCTTGGACTGTTAGGTCTTACTTCTTTTGTGGTAGAGCGCCGTACGAAAGAGATCGGTATCCGTAAAGTACTCGGCGCGTCGGTGGTGAGCGTCGTAATGTTGATTACACGGGAGTTTATTTGGCTTATTGCAGTCGCTTTAATAGTCGCTACGCCTGTCACTTGGTATTTAATTCGCGAATGGGAACAGAACTTCACACTGCAGGCGCCCATTAATCCAGTGCAATTTGCTATCGCAGGTTTGGCGGTGTTTGTGTTCACGAGCGCAACGATTAGTTTCTTGTCGTTGAAAGCGGCTACATCGAATCCTACGAAAGCGTTGCGTACGGAATAACTACTGTATTAAGAAATGCTGAAGGGATTTGTAACAGGACTACAAATCCCTTTTTAGTTTAATCAATGACCAAAGGATGTGTTACCGTCTGGAGCCCGTCAAATGCATGTAGAATGTACAGTCCTGCGGAAAGGAGGTCAGTGCCCTCCAACGTTGTAATCAACTCGTGTTGTTGACCTGTTTCGATGGTCGCCTGATATCTGATTTTTCCGAAGAGGTCGTATAGCTTTATTGATATAAGTTGTTGTTTGTCGCTACGAATCAAAAGTGTTGGTTTGCTGCCGCGTGTGGGATTTGGATACGGCGTCACGAGAAGTTGATTCGGTTCGCCGTGCATTACAGCAATCGTTTCAGAATAACTAAATGCTCCATCAAAGTCAGTCTGCTTTATTCGATAATAATTTTGGCCAGCAAATGCACCATCGTCAAAGAATGTGTATTGCGTATTTACGCTTGTGTTTCCACCGCCGGCTATTGTACTAATTGCCGTAAAGGACGCAGCATCTTTTGAACGCTCCACGGTAATTGACGCGTTGTTCTTTTCTTGGCTAGTTACCCACTCGAGGAATACGCCGCCAGATTGAGACTTTCCTTTGAAATAAATCCATGTCAATGGTAGCGGATTTCCGCCGTTGTTTCCTCCGGACCACCAACTAAATTGCGTGATCCCTGGTACCGAAACTGTGCGTGGTGATGTGTTCGAGAAGGTTTGTCCGGCGATCGCATTTTGCCATGCCGAGGTTCCATCCCACCGCTGCATTTTTATGCCGTTCACACCAACATCTAAGATTGTCGCAGTTGGATCTTCGGTGTTTGGAAAACTAAATGTAACGGTAGCACTATACGCACCGGAAGCTTGTGTGCTAGACAAGTGCCAATAGCGATTAATAGCCTGCGCGGGTGTTGCTACGGTTGTTACGGCTTCCGATCCCGTTGGCCAATTTGCGGGGACAGATTGCTGCGCAAAGATCGAGTTCACACCGGCAGTGCCGATATTGCCCGATGCCAAGTTAATGGTCAATGGAATATAAACTTTCGATGCTGTTCCAAGTGGAAACACATAATTACTCCCCGTGTTGGTTCCAATCGCCCAACGTAACTCAGCAACGCCATTTTGGTTCTCTGAAATCACACAGCCCGGTGCAGTACGTGTAATGGCAGCGGTGTTTGGATTCGTGACTGTAACTTTTCTACCATTGAGTTGCAGCGCTCCACCGTTAATTTGTAAGACACCTGTGGCGTTCAGTGTTACGTCGACCAAGGGTTGCAATACCGTATTGTTACCTTCTATGATGAGTGAACTGAACGTCTCATTTCCATTTGTATTATTGATGGTTTGTGTTGTGCCACCGTTGAATTTAATAGTGCCACTGTTAGGGATTAATGTTCCGGAGTTCGTCCAATTTCCGGATAAAGTGATTGCGCGTTCAGCGGCAGAGCTTTCCAACGATAGTGTCGCGCCAGTTGCGATCGTTAAATTTCTGCACACTGCAGGAATACTTGCGCTGGAAGTCGTGATGACAGAGGGCTGGGTGGCGATGCAACTTTCCATCGGCTTAATGACTACATTATCCAACGTTGTTGGTGGCACGGTCATCGTTTGAAAACTTGTACCATTCCATTTGACCCAATTCGCTTCCTCTGTCCAATAGCTGTTTCCTGAAGAACCAATCCAAAAGTAGTCGCCACTTGTGACTCCGCTCGTGTTCGAAGGCTGTGTTACCGTGACCGTTGCTGACGTGGACAGTGTTGTGCTGCAAGTCGTGCTGGGTATTTTAATCGCTTTCACAATGAATGTTTGTGTCGATGTTACGCGCACTGACGGTAACGTAATGGTCCCGCCTGTACCCAACACAGATGAACCCATCGCGGTTGTTTCTGCGTTGTTCCATAATGTGTATATCGCATCGCTTTGAGAAAGTAGCACTTGAATCGACGCCTTCGTATTCAAGCAAATTGTACCCGTCAACACATTGACACCTAATGATCCCAATGGATTGGCACAGGAGACGGAGACAGATGATGAGGGCAAGCTCTCTGCTTTTCCACTTTCTGTCGCTGTAGCGGTTAACACACCACCTGGATACAAGTCCGTGAGCCCTACTCCTACGCTCCATATTCCTGCGGCAACGGTTCCTGTTCCAATGAGTACGCCGTCGATGTAAACATTGATCGCGGTTAAGGTTGGACTCGTGGATGTGCCTAGAACAAGGATTGCGCCTTCAATGTAAGACCCTGTTATAACAGGCGCTGTGGTTCTAGATTGCACCGTTACGGCATTGGAGTTGACGCTCACAGATTCTCCGAAGGCCGTCGCTGTTGCTCTGATCACATCTCCTCCAACTAACGCTGCAAGTCCCGTTACGCTCCAATTTCCATTTGCGTCTACGGTTGTTGTCGTGAGTGCGGATCCATTTTTACTAATGGATATCAGTGTACCAGCAGCCTCAACTGATGTTCCGGAAATCGTTGTTGCGCCCGTAACGATTGGTGATTTTACGATAGGCGCTGTTGATACTTCAACCACGGTGGCGGTAGTCGCAGAAGAAGTACATCTTCCGGGATGTACAGCATATACCGTCAATACTTGGCCAAGCGATAAAGAGAGTCCAGAAAATGTATACGTGCCACCACCGGCGGTTGTAGTTGATTGTAATATGTTATCGATGTAAAGCAATACTGTGTTTCCGGTTGTCGCGGTTCCCGTAATGGAAGTGGTTGTCCTAAGGACTGGACTTGTACTGATTGTCGGCGTTGTTGTCGGTGTTGCCACCGTGCCAATACAAACGCTTAATGTTTTTGGTGATTCACATTTCCCTGCTTCTTGCGCTGTTATCCAATACACGCCCGTTGCGATACAATTAGGACCACCACCTGAACAGTTCGTTCCGCCTGCGCAGTTGTATAAGAAGGCGTTGAGTGCATCAGTGGTGGTGGATGTGAGTAAAGTGGTTGGTGAATTCGGGCCGTAAATCCTGATCGTTGTTCCTGCAGGCGCGCCCGCCGGTCCTGATCCGACAATCCCTTTTGCAGATTGACACGAGATGGTGGGAACAGCGCTGCAGGTTGCTCCAACGGTGACAACGTTAGCGTCATAGCTTACAGATTTCGACGCGGCCTGTGCCGTTGCTTTTACGGATGCGCTAAGCGTAAGGGCCGGAATTCCAGTCAATGACCAGACACCACCTGATACGGTAGTAGTTCCCACAAGCGAACCATTGACGTATAGCCGTATCGTTGTGCCATTAGGCTCTGTTGACGTACCACTCACGGTAGTTGCGCCTACTGCGAGCGGACTATTTACCGTGGGTGTAGCAGAGCGTACCGGGGGTAGCCCGCTGTTGAATGTGTTGGGTGCTGCAGGCAGTGATGCATCAATTACCGATGTCCACGCATTTCCGTAGTTGCCGCCGTATCCGGCATCATTGACCCCGGCGATGTCACTCGGTCCTCCTGCCAAAACAGACTGCGTGCTAATCACTGTGTTGGCCGTAATTCGTACGGGGGTGCTCGCCGAGAAACTTGGGAAGTGTGTGGTGATGACCGATACTGGTATGTAGAAATCATAGAAGTAGTCCGCGTTACCACAATTGGTACTTAGCGCTACGGATTTTTGACAGAAATCATTGTACGATAGTGTCGTTCTCGTGGTAGCCGCCGTTGTACCATCGACATCATTTAGCCGAATGCCAATGTTGGTAACCAGTAGTATTTCAATTTCAAATCCAGGATTACCAACCACATAATTTGGATCTTTAAGTGTGCCACTAGCGCCGAAGAGCCCATCAGTATCAACCAATATGCTATATCCTTTTGAGTTTGATGCATAATTACCAAGGCGAAAACGAAACATCCAATTGTTTGCTGGTGAGAGATACGTGAAAGTTGAATGGTATTGACTTGGTGCATCAACGAGGTCGGTAAAGCCGCAGGATGGTCCAGTCGCGACGTCGCTGGTCGGTTCTCCATTGGGATGAACAATGGGGACGAATGGGATTTCACTTTCCAGTTCATCGTCTGTAACAAACCCCTCGTTATCTACAGAGACATAATTATCTCCGTTTGGATCGAGCACTGGTCTTCCTGCTACGGCAGCTTTCACGATCAGTCCTGGCGTTTGTGCAAGCATGGCGGTTGATGCTGAAAGCACTAATAGAAGCAGCGTAAAGAAGAGCGTTTTGCGAATGAATAACATGGCCTTAATATTAATAACGGATAACATTTGTGATCAATGACGATGTCGCGACTGCCAATTTTGATAGCGTTACCATAATGAGATGTTAACATCTCTTCAATGGCGTGCGATACTAATAATATGAAGTACTGATCAGAATCCGGAAGGAACCGGGACTACGATGACAAAGCTGCGCTGTAATTTATGCTTGATTAACGGAGCAGCGTGGCTTTCGTCAAACGTAAGTAACTTGTGCTAACATACCCATGTGTATACCATCATGAGTTAAATCAAAGTTAATATTTTGCCATCATCCTGCAAGAAGTATCCGAGTCGTTTTGACGCTGATAATCGCCGTTTCGAAGCGTTTATCGCTTAAAATAGAAAAAGGGAGCTGACTCCCTTTGCGATCGATATTTAGTGCGTTTTATTCTCCCAGGCTGCTAAAGAGAAAGACATGGTAAATCGTTACCACGGAAAACCCAAGTGCGCCATCTTCACCATTCACCATTTTGTTTTCCTTGGTGACACCGTATTTCTCGGTATAATAAAGTTCTTGCGATTGATTTCCATCGGCTACTGCCTTCTTCTTGAATCCATAACTTTCTAAACTGCTCTCGAAATCTTTATTGGAATGATTGAGTGCTGTGCTGCTGTTATCCATGTAAGCAAGTTCTTGATTGCCTGGAAATACTTTTATGGCGAGATTTCGCTTTTCATTCGCATACACGCCATCACTTTTTTGATCCCATTGATAGCTGATACCGTTTAGAAAATTGACAATCGTATCTGGCTTGCTACTTTCAAGAATGCTGATGAGTTGTTGAACTTGAATGGGCGCATCGGCAATCTTAATGTGATTGCTTAATTCACTCAAACTGAGAATCGCTTTTGCTAAGCTTGGGTGTTTTTTTGAGTAAAGAATATCTACCGCTTGTCCCATGTACGCGTCATGGAATTCGCTGCCATTTACACTTTGCTCGAATTGATGTTTGCGTCCTGTCGAGTCTTCATACGAAAACATGAGGTCGTAGCTGGTGTTCTTCTGGAACCGTCGTGTTGTGGTTGTCGACGAGCCGTCTACAATGGCGCCCTTTACCAACACGCCGTATTGTTTTAATTCAGCATCTTTTCTAGAACTACCCATCACAAGCAGTATAAATACAAAGATGAAACCTGGAATGATGGCGAATGGCGCCATTTTCCTCCCAGGAGGTTGAGGCTCGTTTGGGTCTGGTTTATCGAATACCTCGTAGATTGCATCGAAGTCAGCGAGTGTTTGGCCTAGCGTAACGAACAATAGCGCACCACCGAGAAATGAAAACATCATCGGCGAGCCTTCGAAGACGTGCACCGGAATGAGGAAGCAAAACAGGATCACTACAAATACGGTGAGCCCTGCCCAAATTTTTCTTCGCGTATTCATTTATTTTTTGTTAAAGAAAATTCTTGCTGAATTAATATATACATCGTACGCACGCGTTTCACCGGCTTTGTTTTTGAATGTCCATAAGCCTTGATACTGTGGTTCCATTCCCGTAAACGTTCCTACCAATTGCAATGAATCCGCATTATCAATTTTTCCCGGTAATGGATTAAGGGAAAGATTTCCGCTGACGGTCGCGGACTTTACCAAGGTGACGTCTGCACCTAAATTTTGAATCGTGGCAGCAAATATTCCTTCTTGAAATCCAGCGTGCTTGCTATGGAACAGCGCATCGTTGTACTCATACTTTTCTTCAATTATCCGTGGATTCCCATCAGGTAGTATGGCTAGTTTCTCCGTAATGTTTTTGATGAGTTCATCTTTACGCAATGAAATCGTATCGAGCTGACCTTTATTTCGAGCAAATGGAGCGAGAAAACTTGGATCGTCATAATCTCCCGTTATAATAACACATCTCAAAGTGCTATTATCGCTCCCGACGACTTTAAGAAAGGATTTGTTGTATTGATCGTCGCGAAGCTCAAAGTATTGGTGAGTGCTTGGCGTTTCGATTGCTTTCTTTATCGCTTCGTTTTTCTCGTGTACATACGCCTCATGTTTCTTCTGCGACGCATAATCGCTAATCTTCATGCCGATTGGAACAACAATAGCGGCGACCAATGCGAGTAGCGGAAGTGCAAAAGTATACCAAGGTGTTTTGTCCTCAAGTGGCAGTGAGTTCAAGATCTTGCCGATAGCCATGTTGGGCTCAAAGAGCTGATCAGATTTAAGATCGCGTAACACCCAAATCTTACCAATTCCAAAAGTAGGAATCCAGAAAAGGTGAACATAACGTTGGCGTCGTTCGATGCGATACTGGTTGTCGATTTCAACGGGCATGCCCAATTCTGAGGGCTTACAACCATGCAGAAGAAATGAGTTGTGACCAAAAACGATCATAGTGTTAGGGGTTAACGTGGGGTAACGATTGCAAAAAACGGTAGATGCGAATAATCAAACTTCTCTTTTAGCAGGCTGATATTACATGCGACAAGTGCGTGCATTTATTGTTGAAATTGTTAGTCGTGCGGGCGGGTGGATCTAACAACCAACAATGGTTAAATCCATAGTGAATGTTTGCATTTCGCAATAAAAACATGGTATTTGATCGTTGAGAATGCATCGTTAAAAAGTTCGATTATGCTTATAGAGGAACATCCATTGCGACATTGGATTAATCATTTTTTCGGTTTTGGCACTTGGCAAGCGAAAGTGTGGTTTGTGGGATTTGAAGAAGGCGGTGGAGATCTGCCGGAAGAAGTCGCTGACAAGCTTAACTACTTTTATCGACATCATGGTAACGCGAGTGATGCCACGTTGTGCGATATACGCGACTTGTCGCGAAACGTAGCATTTCGAATTGATGGGCCCCGCGCGGACAAGTTTAACAATCTCTATGACCATCGTTTTGCGGAGCATGCCGTTCTCCATGGCACCTGGAAAAATTTGATTGCATTTGCACATGGATTCAGGAATGAATCAACACCCGACCTACGCACGTATCAGCAACAGCAATTCACAAAATCGTCGGAGGCCTTAATTAAATTGTATCCGCTTCCTGCACATAACCATGCATGGTATTACAGTTGGCTTGATCTGTCTGAAGAATTTGCATTCTTGAAAACACGTTCCCTTTACGAACAACACGTTTTTAGTCTGCGCATAAAGCAGATTTTGAATTGCATTTCTGAATATCAACCAGAAGTTGTATTGATGTACGGGATGAATAATATAAATGCATTGAAATCTGCGATACAAGAAAAATTTTCTGACGTGAAGTTTAAGATGGTGAAGGGTATTAAGCTGCAGGTACCACAACATCATATTGCCGACATCAATGGTACTACGAAGCTAATACTCACCACACAGATCCCCGCGCTGCGACACAATCGTAAGGAGACAGGGTTTGATTGGGAAGCACTAGGGCGAAGTCTTCGCTCGCGTAAATAACGCGATTTGTTTCGGGAAGCATTACCTGATAAATACCCTTTAGATTTTCTGTTAAAAATGGTTTGCTGCTCCCTTATGTATTCGTGAATGCTTAGCGGCATGCACAATTTACATAACATCTAAACCAAAGCTGATCATGAAGACAAGAAGAATGATGCTACTCGGCAGTAGCTTGTGGCTGTTTTGCGTTGTAACAGCCGTCGCGCAAAGTGATATCACAAATTCCGCGGGAACTGCCTCTGCGCAATATTCGGACTCCCCTTCTGGAGAAGGAATTGCCATGGTAATCGACAATCAAGCGACAACGAAGTACCTAACTTTTCATAATGCGGCATGGATCCAATTTCAGGCGTCCAGCCCATACGTTGTAACACGGTACGCAATTACATCGGCGAACGATGCCGCAGAAAGAGATCCATTGAACTGGACGCTGCAAGGATCAACCAATGGCACGTCGTGGGCAAACTTGAATGTGCAAAGCAACCAAGATTTTCCAAATCGTTTACAACGTCGAGAATTTACGTTCACCAACTCTACGGCGTATAGTTATTATCGTTTGCAAATGACAAATAACAGTGGTACCATTCTACAACTCGCTGAATTGGAATTGTACGGCGTTCCTGCAGGAGGTACAGACGTCGTTACCGCGTACCAGCATACAAATTATGGAGGTACGTTAGGAACGCTTCCCGTTGGCTCATACACCTTGGCTCAACTTCAAGCGCGCGGTATTGCCGACAATTGGATCTCTTCTATTCGGGTGAACGCCGGCTATCGTGTGACCCTTTTTGAGAACGATAATTTTGGTGGCGCGTCCATTACCAAGAATGCGGATGACGCGAATCTCGTAGATGATTTATGGAACGATAAAACAACCTCTATTCGTGTGGAAAGTCTTTCGGCATGTGGAACGTTTCCAGATACGTGGCAAGAACATTGGTTCGAACACAATCTCAATGTTGCGAAAGTGTTTAATGACTGTGATGTCGCGATCTACTACGACAACGATATGGATCGTTCAATCACATGGATACAACAATATGTTGGAGATGCTTGGCGCTACACTAAAACACTCTATGGCGATATGAGTGGTGGAACTGGCGATGGAAGGTTATTCGGAATCTATCACGCCAATAAATTCGGTGGTGGCCATCCTGGATATTATTTTGATGCCGGTCACGATAATCGAAATGTTATTGACTTGGGACAAAACGGATCTTGGGCACAACCGACAGGTTGGAGTTTAGATGCTACCATTCACGAGATAGGCCACATCGTTGAATCGACGACACACAACGGACAAGGTTCCCCTGCATTTCCGATTTGGGGCGACAGCAAGTGGTGTGTTATCTATCAATACGATGTTTACGTAAACGTTGGTTGGGCGAGTGAAGCTACGCGCTGGTATAATCAAAGTAACAACGACGTTTGGTTTAGAGACTGGTTCTATCCCATTTGGCGTGACCGCGGTCAGGGAGCAGTGCTTAATAAGTTCCTCCAACTTGTTTCGATGTATTTTCCCAAGAATGGCAAGCGCTATTCACGTAATATGAATTGGGGAGAGTTCGTACATTTCTGGAGTGGCGCCGCCGGTGTGAATTTGAAACCTCAAGCAGCAACAGCTTTTGGATGGCCAGCAGAGCGTGAAGCACAATTCAACCAAGCACGAATTGATTTCCCCTTTACCTATCCCGATGCAGCTCAGCCAATCCCCTCGCAGACAATGACAGCAGAAGAGGCGAGAGCAATCGACGAATCTGTTACGGTGTGGCCTAATCCAACAACGAGTAAAAAACTCGGTGTCGAGGTAAAGCAGGCTGTAAAAGAAGTAAAAGTTCAAGTGTTTAATTTTGCGGGTGAAAAAGTTACAGAAACTCAACTCGCTGGTAATACCGGACATGTTACACTTGAACAATTTCCGAAGGGCACGTATCTGGTTGTTATTTCTTTCGACGGAAAGAAAGTGAACAGAAAAATACAACTTGATTAGAATTCAATTCTTTAACTCCTGCATCGTGGTGTGCAGGAGTTTTTTATTGCTCCGGATGATCCATAGCGCTGTCTTGTTTTGTGTCGCGCATAAAAATGTAAACCAGCAATGAGATTGCGATAGTGCCAGTAATGTAGTAATAGAAATATGCTTCGTGCCCAGCTTGCTTGAATGACAGCGCGATGTATTCAGCGGATCCGCCAAATATTGCAACGGTGAGTGCGTAAGGTAGTCCTACACCCAATGTGCGGATGTTGGTCGGAAATAATTCAGCCTTTACCACAGCATTAATACTTGTGTATCCACTAACAATCATCAATGCTGCGATCATCAACGCCAATATAACAACGATAGATGTGGTCGATGATAACAAGCTAAATATTGGAATGGTTGCGATCGTGCCAGCGATACCGAACCCTATCAATAAAGGCTTCCGACCAATACGATCTGATAGTGCTCCGAAGGTTGGTTGCAACCCTGCAAACACGAGTAACGCAATAAATGTTAAGACCGTAGACAGTTGCTTCGATACGCCCGCACTGTTCACCAGAAATTTTTGCATGTAAGTTGTGTACGTGTAAAATGCTAACGTTCCTCCCATAGTCAGTCCAACCACCAACAATACAGATTTAGGATGCCGCCATAATTCTACAACGGGATGCCTAAGCGTTGCGTGTTTTTCCTTCAGTTCATTAAAAGCTTCGGTCTCGTGCAGCCTTGATCGAATATAAAGCACGACAATGGATAGTATGGCTCCTATCGCAAAGGGAATTCTCCATCCCCAATGATGGAGTTGTTCTTCCGTCAGAAGGAAGTACTGTAAAATTAATTGAACTGCAAGTGCAAGAACTTGCCCTCCCACTAATGTGACATATTGGAAGCTCGAAAAGAAACCACGTCTTTCAGGTGTCGCCATTTCACTAAGGTATGTTGCTGAGATCCCATACTCGCCGCCTACACTTAGACCTTGAATTAATCTTGCGGTTAGTAACGAGATCGGCGCGAGCACACCAATTTGTTGATACGTTGGAATGATGGCGATCAATACCGAACCAAACGACATTAAAAGGACTGACGTTGTCATGGCCTGTTTCCGCCCGTAACGATCTCCCACCACACCGAACAACCATCCCCCTAGTGGACGCATAATAAAACCCAAAGCAAAGATTCCGGCAGATTGAAGAAGTTGCGCAGTCTGGTCTACGGCTGGAAAAAATGCTGCAGAAAAATAAAGCGCGAAGGCAGAGTAAACATACCAATCATACCATTCAACAAGATTTCCTAACGCACCACCTGCGATTGAGCGGATTCTTGTAGCGGATGATAATGGAGGTTTAATGCTCATGAATTAAATTAAGTAGAAGATCTTCATTTAAACTTTTTGATCAAGGTGTACTGATTTCTGATTGAAGTTCATTGAAGTCAAGCTGCATGCGTGTTAAAATTGAACTAACATCATCGCCCGGAAGAATTTCTTTCGGTTCTCCAAAAACGATTGAAGAACTGAACGGCACAATCAGGCTGTCGTGCTTCGGCATAGCTTTACCCATTCCCTTCATATAGGAGGGTACATACTTTATGTGAGGGCGTTGCAACAAAACCATGGCGACACCAGGCTTCAAAGGCTGTTGAATTTCTGGTTCACCACGCGTTCCTTCTGGAAAAAGAATTAACGAATATCCATCATCAAGTGCTTTAACCATTCGATTGATCGGATCGTTGGCAGGATTGTCTTTGTCGCGCTTGCGTTGAATGAGTAATGTGTTGACAAAGTAGTTACTCAGCTTTGCTTTCAGTTTTGTTTTTCCAAAATGATCTGCCGCCGCGACAGGTTTTACTTTATGGATAATACTTCTGGGCAACGACGCCATAATGGTCATGGTGTCGAGGTGGCTGTTGTGATTGGCAACGATGATGAATTGTTTTTCTTTCAACAAGAATCGTGCGTCAGCAAAGCGTACACCGACAATGATTCGCAGAAATACACGAATGATGTACCCGTATACAAAACGAAGAACTAGTTTTTGCATCAGCAAACAGAAGGATAAGCCAAATAATAGACCAGGTGGAAGAATACAGGGGCGGTGTAGGCGAGCGAGTCGATGCGATCCAATACGCCTCCATGTCCAGGAATTGAAGCGCCCATATCTTTGATACCGATATCACGCTTGACAGATGACATGACGATGTCGCCAAAAAATCCAGCGCATGAAAGAACAAAACTTACACACACAACTTGTACCACGGAAAGCGGCGTAAGGAATCCAAGGAAATATCCGATAATTGTAGTGCTGATAACACCTCCGATAAATCCTTCCCATGTTTTGTTTGGACTTACCTTGGGAATAATCTTGTGCTTTCCTAATAATTTTCCCCACGTGAATTGCATCACATCGTTAATCTCTGTGAGGAACACGAGAAACAAAAGAAGACCTCTTCCCCCAGCGTCGTAATTTGGAAGGTTGGGGAGCGATAGCAAATAGGCCATGTGGCTGATGCCGAACACAGTCAACATCAGCATCCACTGGAGCGATGCCATGGATTTGATGATGCCGGTTGTGTTTCCTTTCAGCACAAGACGTAACTGTAGGAACAGAAACATCACGATAGGAATAAAAATAATGTACGCGCCATACCATTTGATGTAAGCAAGATAGTATTGAATAGGGATGGCAACATATGCCCAAAAAATAGCTCGGCGATCAGATTCACGAAATCCAAGCACAGAATAAAGTTCACGGAAAGCAACGAAAGATAGCAATGCAATAGCGATGTAACATGCCGTCGTATTGATCAGCGTCGCCCCGAGTACCAAAGTAGCCATAACCCACCATGATTTTGTTCGTGCTTTTAACTCGCCAAGTTTTGCTTGTGGCTTTAGTTTACCAACAATGTAAAATAACAATGTTGCAAAAAGCAGAATTCCCAAGATGACATAGACCAATATCATGAGGTCTTTGTTCTCCATGAAATCCATATGAAAAATATTCTTCATGTTCATTCTTTTTTCGCGTTTGATGAATCGTTTAAAAGGGTGTAGACGCATGCGAGTCTACGGTAACATGTTATTAGCAATCCGATGTTCATACCAATTAACGCATAATAGAAAATTGGTGGATACCAGATCGCGATCACACAACAACCGGTAACCAATGCCATGCGATGCTGCTTAGCCATCGGCCCTAGAAAATGATGTCCAACTTGAAGTGAAGCCCCTAGTGTTCTGATATATGCCGTCGTAATTGAAAGCGCTATGGCAAGATATACCAGCTCGGAACCATATGGCTGAGTCTTAACTAAAAATATTAAACCGAACAATGTAAACGTATCGCTTACGCGGTCAGGAACTTCGTTGTAAATGCCTCCCACTGCGGATTTTTTATCGTGTTCAACAGCAACCATTCCATCAAGGAGGTTCATGATTAACCTTCCCTGGATACCGACGATTGCAAGTGTCATCATTGCAGCGTGAACCACGAAAGTAGTTGATGTTGCATCCAAGTAGAATGCGGCCATTGATATTGCGGCGAACACAATACTCAATATGGAAATGGTGTTGGGTGAAACATTTTGTTTAGCTAGGAATGAGGCTGTGTTTTTAGCCCATCCTGAGTCGCGCGAGGCAATTGGCCTACGACCCTGTGATGGTTGTGTCATCGTTGATTGAATAGATGATTAAATCTTCAGGCAAACTATCATGACGTTTATGAGCATGACGTGTGCCTATATCGGCTTGAAAATAACACCTTTTCATCACCTAAAAAACTTATCAGATTTTTGTAAGTACACTATACAAATCGAAAACAAGACGTAATTTTACGATGGTCTAAGGTACCCCAATGAAGAAAATTTTAATCGTTGTATCGATCCTGTCGATTCTGGCTGTCTTTTCTTGTAAAGATGAAGTTGTTAACAAGCCAGTTTTTGAAACGTTGCAGGTTACACGTGCCGATACCGGTGCCACCTTTCAAGCGAAAATCAATTTGCTTGGTGGTCAATCTGCCGATGACTATGGCTTTGTCTGGTCAGATCAAACATCTCCTACTATTGATGACTCAGTCTATTATTTTCGCACACTGGCGAAACAAGGAACATTTCTATACACCGTTAACAATGACCTAACGCCTGGTAAAATTTACTACGTTCGCGCTTTTATTAAGTCAGAGAATCAAATTATTTATGCAAATGAAGTACAGTTCGAAAGTTTGGGTTCTGCGACTCCATTCATAACCAGCTTCTCTCCTTCCAGCGGCGGCGCCGAAGATGTGATCGTTATCAAAGGCGATAACTTTACCAGAGTCATCAGTAACATGCAGGTTCTCATCGGCGAGAATCAACTTGAAATTCTGGAAGCATCTAGAAATGAACTGAAAGTAAAAATTCCGGCATCGTACCATACCGCGACACTGCCCATTGCGCTCACGGTTACTGGTAAGTCCGCACAGTCGAAGGAACAATTTACACTGAACGGGCCGATACTTCAACAGATCGCTCCTGTCAAAGGATCAGCAGGTACAGAAATTACGCTTTTAGGCAGTGGATTTTCGACTACGCCCCAAGAAAATCACGTGACGATCGGCGCGACGGAAGTAGTGGTAAAAGAAGCTACTTCAACGACGCTTACAGTAATCGCGCCTCGGCTCAGCGAAGCGGGTCTGAAAGATGTAGAGATTGAGGTTCATGGGGCTCGAAGTAAATTGCAAAATGGATTCGAATTGACAGGACCAGTGATTACTTCGTTTTCACCTTCCGCCGGGGTTCAACATTCAATACTAAAAATTTATGGGACAGGTTTTTCTTCTGTTGCTGCTGAGAATCAAGTGATGATCGGGCATTCACTCGCGCCTGCGGAAATTATTAGCGCGACACCGACGGAATTAGAAGTGCGTGTTCCCATGGTGTATAGCACAACCTCATCTCCAATTGGCATCACCGTAAAAAGTATCTACAATTCTTCTAAGGATAACTTCAGTGTTGAAGGGCCAGAAATTGCAAGTATTACACCCGGCGAAGTATATCCGGGTGCATATGTCACGCTACATGGTAAAAATTTTATTGCAAACGATTTGAACATGTGGCTCTCGATGCAATCGAGCAGTTCCCTCTCAATCGAATCCATGACGCCGACGGAAATGAAGGTTTATGTTCCGCTAGACGTGACAAGGAGTGCGCCTGTTGTCATACACATTGGTGGGATAACCTACACGACACCGTTCGACTTGACTATATTAAGTCCCTGGGCGAAGCAACCAAGTTTCCCAGGCATAAAAGAGCGCGGTGCAACGGCATTTACAATTGGCAATTATGGATATGTGGGACTAGGATGGTCAACACAGGGTGTGAACTCAAAAGATTTTTGGAGATATGATCCTGTCACTGAAATTTGGACTCAAGTCGCAGATTTTCCCGGCCCGGCGCGACGACATGCTTTTTCGTTTGTGATTGATGGAAAAGCATATGTGGGTGGCGGTTTTAATGGGAGCACATTGTTTTTTGACCTATGGCAATATAATCCGGCGACAGATACATGGACAAAAAAGAGCAACTTCTATTTTCAAGGGAGCTACACCAGTGAGACGCTTGTTTATGCTACGGCAATTGGTAACTATGGTTATTTTATCAAGTCGGAGTATCTACATCGTTATGATCCGTCAACGGACACATGGTCCATTCAATACGATCCAAAACTTGATGGGGCTTATGAGTTTGCCGTAACCGTCGGGAACAAAGGGTATTTTAAGAAAGCCTTTGTCAGCGGCATGTTTGAATTTGAACCAGCAACAAATACTTGGACCACGATCGATACTAATAATTTTGGTTGGTGGGATGTTCCTGCGTGGGTCATTAACAATAAGCTGTATTATGGAAATGGGTCTAATCTCTTTGAATTCGATCCCGCAACGCAGACCCACCGAAGTCTTCCTGTAATGAAAGAGGCTCCCGGCGGTGCTGCCACTTTTAGCATAGGCGATTATGGCTATTTTGTCGGTGGACGTGTGTTTTATAAGTTCAACCCTAGTTATAAATGAAAAAGAGCATACTGCTAATGGGGATTGTGGCCAGTACAATGTTGCTACTGCAACGGCATGGCTATGCGCAGAATCTGGTTGTTGACGCTCGTGACGAACTTCAAATTTCAGTTAGTGTTCAAGCACCGATAGGATCAAAAAACGCTGATGCGAAACCGACTTTGTTCCCCAATATGAAACCCGGGATAGGATACGATGTACGCTATACAACTAAACTTTTTTCAAGACTTCGTATTGGTGCATGGGTGAATTATGCCAGCTTTAACGATTGGAGTCATTCAACAGCTAGTGACTATAAAGATGCAAAAATCAAATTTTCATCTTTTGGACCGACGATTGTCTATCGGTTACCGTTGCCTTTCGAAAAACACAACAATGTATTTCGTGTAGATGTATGTTTGTCACCTGGGTTAACAAATCTTGATGTCAATACAACACGGGAATCGTCCATTAATTTAGATTCATCTACACCACCACTTACGGTAGAAGCAACACGTTTTACAATGGGAATCGATGCTCACTTTAGCTATCTCAAAAATCGTACATATGGATTTAGCCTCGCAGTGGGTTATCAGCATGTGAATGCTGAATCTAAAGTGTTTCCTGATTCTTACTATGGCGCTTGGAGTATGCGCGCAGGTTTCTTATTCCGAATTAAGCAAGATAAACAGTTCAAGTATTCAACGTTATGAAATTGATAGTTGGTTGGTTGTTGAATGTTATTCTGATGATTACAAGTGCAGCAGCGGCACAAGATAGTTTTGTATTGGGTGACCCTCGGGCCATTGTTTTAGATATGAAATTAGAAGAATCATCGTCGCGCATTATTGCAAATCTTAGCAATGAATTGCAGGTTTGGAATTATCAAACCAGAACTTTAGAAATGCGTTGGACTGTCGCTAAAGTCATTGCGATTGATCTTCGTCAAAATGTTGTGGCAGGAGTGTCTAAAAACGGTACAATTTCAACTTGGAGCGTTTCCTCAGGTAAGTTGCTAATGGAAAAAAATATTGGTGCTACACCGTTGATCTGCATTACTTGGTTCGACGATAATGCACTCGTGGTTGGTGGAGAGGATGGATTTGTCTATAAAATAAATGCTTTTAATGGAGAGGTTATCGCGAAGCATCAGCAAAAAAGCCCTATTACTGCAATCGCATGTACTTCAAATGCTGATATCATTACAGGAAACAAGGGCGGCCTGATTACAAGTTATGAAGGTAATGCACTCAAGTATAAATACGCCATCAAAGGACATCGCAGTTGGATAAGGTCAATCAAGGCATCAAAGAAAGGTGTCATTACATCAGGGGATGACGGTTACTACCGCGAGTGGACGTCGACGCTGATTGAAACTACGAACAAAAAAATAGGTGATTGGATTTTGTCTAGCGATTACATTGTTACGGACGACAACTACTGCGCTGCATTTGGTGAAAGTAGTGGAAAGGTTTCAGTGATTTTTCCATTGGGAAAGTACACGACAAAAGTCAAGGCAATGGTGAACGCGATTGATATTATATCTGATAATACTCCTGAAATTGTTGTCGCTGTTGGTACGCATGGAAACGGAATCCATGTTATCTCTGCCAAACAGATGGATTACTCCAAAAAATAAACGTGCATTAAGACCCGACGATATATCGGGTCTTGTTATTTATTCTAAGTGAAAATGATAAGATTTCGAGAAAGGAAATCTTGTTATTCGTCGCGAAGGGATTTTGCTGGATTGACAACCGCAGCTTTTATTGATTCATAACTCACCGTGAGCCATGCTACGAGTAAAGCGGCTACAAACGCCGTAGCAAATACGGCCCAATGAATTTCAACATGAAATACAAAAGTTTCCAACCAACTATTCATGCCATACCACGATAGCGGCGCAGCAATCATCATGGCCACTACTACTGGGACTGTAAATGTTTTCGATAGTAAAAACACAACATGGGTTACCGAAGCGCCAAGCACTTTCCTCACGCCAATCTCTTTGGTACGACGCTCTGCGAGGAAAGCAGATAGTCCATAAAGTCCTAAGCATGAAATAAAAATTGCTAATCCTGCAAAAATTGTAAAGAGGTTGCTCAGCCGCTGTTCAGCCTGATACATGTTGTTCAAATCTTGATCAATAAAACCATATGCAAATGGATACTCTGGATTGAGTGTGGTGCTGATTTCTTCAAGCGCTTTGATCGTCTCCGCAGTCTTCGTCGGCTTAGCTCTCACTACTGCAATCTCTCCCCATGTATTCAATCGAATAATGAGCGGCTCGATGTCATGCTGTACCGGCTTAAAATTGAAATCTTTGACAACGCCTACAATCACCCCTTTTCTTCCCCACATCGTGAGACTTTTTCCTACTGCCGTTGACGGTTCCATGTTCATTGTCTTCAAAGCTTTTTCATTTACCACGTAGTTTGTGCTATCTGCTTTGAACTCTTTCGAAAAGCCACGTCCGTACAAAGGCTCCATGCGGAATGCTTCCATAAAGTTTTCATCGACTGCGATGTTGGCGAACAATGGTTGAATTGAGGGGGACTTACCATCCCAGTCTACGCCAATCGTGGCGTTGGTGAGATTGGTAGGAAGCGAAGAGATAAAACTAAAGTCTCGCGTCAACTCATTCTTTTCTAATTCAGATCGCCATGCGCTGTATTTTTTCCACATCTCTCCAGTCATATTCACGTATATCAGATTCTCTTTATCATATCCAAGATTTCGGTCGCGAATGAATTGCAATTGTTGGAAGATCACCGTGGTTCCGATCATCAACGCGATTGAAACGGCGAATTGGATTACAACCATGGTATTTCTGAAAACGCTGCTCCCGGCTCCTGATTTTAAGTTCCCCTTCAATACTTTTGCTGGAACAAAACCAGAAAGGAAAAGCGCAGGATAACTTCCGGCGAGAAGACCGGTGACTATCGTAATTACGACTATCCCGATAACGAGTTTGCTACTGAGCAAATCAATACTTAATGATTTTCCTGAGAGATCATTGAAGAAAGGTAAGGCGGCGATCACAAGAAGCATTCCGATGATGAGCGCCATGGTTGCAATAATCGACGACTCCGCAAGAAACTGGCGAATCAGTTGAAAACGCACTGCGCCCGCAACCTTCCGAAGTCCTACCTCCTTTGCCCGTCGCGCCGATCGCGCTGTAGCCAAGTTCATGAAGTTGATACAGGCTACGCCAAGTACAAAAATCCCCACGACAATGAAGATGTACACATATTGAATGTTCCCTTCTCCAGGGAGGTCTGCAAAAAGATTCGAGTGAAGGTGAATGTCCGTTAGCGGTTGAAGCCTAAACTCGACTTTTAAATTAGGTTCATTGGCTTTGTAAATGGCTTTGAACTTTGCGTTAAGCGTATCCAGTGCTGCTGGTGTTGCTTCAAAGTGTTCATCAAGCTCAACGTAAGTATAGAAGTTGAAATTATCCCAAACATTCTCTTTCAAGTCACGATTGGTTCGCGCCAGGTAGGCCATGGGTTGTAAGAAATCGAATTGGAAGTGGGAGTTCGTTGGCACGTCTTCTATCACCGCGCTTATATTCACATCATCTTTATGATTTTTCTTAATCGTCTTCCCAACCGGATCGTCATTGCCAAAATATTTCTTAGCCATCGATTCAGTTATAACGATGTTATCAGGTTGGAGTAATGCTGTTTTAATGTCTCCTGACTTTACTTTGAATGTGAAAAAATCGAAGAAATTGGAGTCCACGTAAAAGATGCGCTTCTCTTCGAACATGTTATCGCCCACTTGCATGAGATCATAATTATTCGCGCTAAATCGCATTGTACTTTTAACTGCTGGTATCTCTGCTTTGACCGCTGGACCAATCGGCGCTGAAGATATCGCCGCCTTTAAGTCAAGTTCCGGTAGTGCTGATGTCACGCGATAGAGCCTATCTTTCTTCTCATGAAAGGTATCATACCCCAATTCATCTTGCACCCATAGCATGATGAGGATTGTACACGCCATACCGATGGCAAGTCCAAAGATGTTTATAAAAGAGAATGCTTTGTGGCGAAGAAGATTTCTGAACGCGATCTTGATGTAATTACGCAGCATGGACTTAGGTTTTTATACGAAGAATTTTCGGCTCAATTGAGTAACGTGTCCCTAAGACGCCAATAGTATGCCATTGGTTGCACCTGCGTTTTTAGAAGAAAATCCCAATAATATTTTCCGAGACGATCAAATAATGAACTTTGAGTGTCCGAAGACGGACAAAAGAATCATAAAAGTATCTGAGCGGTCAACCTATATCGCTCGTGAATGAAACTGGTTTCGTTGTCGGTGTTTCGCGCGTGCACGAAACCTTTACAGAAATGTTTTCTCCAAAAAGGTCTTCAAGTGTTGCCCTGATTTTTTCGCTCATCCTTTCATCCAACGTCGAACACCATCCTTTGAATGTTACATGCTTATCGATCTGTTGATGTATGGAGAAACCCACGAGTGGGAAATCTGTCATGGCGCGAGAGATATCGATATTGTTTATGAAGGATCCATCGCTGCGATAATACGCAATGGGAAGACGAGCTTCTAAATCCACGAGATATGGAGTGCCGTTGTCAATGGTCATCGAACAGAAATCGCCTGTACGATATCTAATCAAAGGCAGGAAAGGATTGTTGCCCCCCGTAATCACAAGTTCACCTCTTTCACCTGGCGGCATCAAAACATCCTCTTGCGGATGAAAAATTTCAAAATAAAGTTCCGGACGAATCGCCCGGTGTCGACCATCTCCATCCGCCACAGCCACCATCCTACACTCTGTCAGCGAATATATGTCTAAGACAGGGCAGTCGAAATACGATTCAAGTTTTTGCCGAAGGTCATTTGTCAACTTCATCGCCGATGATACCATTGCTTTCGGTCTAATGTTAGGTTGCAACGCCAATAATGAGTTGAACGCAAATGGATCGCCTGTGAGAACTTCTGGATTATACTTTTCAAGGAAATCCCTGCGATCATCATCACGTTTCCATTCGCTGGGATTCAAGTTGATTTTAAGCACACCGGCTCCATCCAAATATGTACTTAATGATGCATACGTGATTGTCGTTTGTTGATCGCAAATCAACGCTATGGCTACATGCCGGTTGCTGCGCGATAATCGGATGCCTAATGGTTGCAGCAATGATTCCAATTGAGGAATCCAACACGCTTGTGATATCGGGTCAAATACTACATCCATTGCAGCGCCAGTCGTACCTGACGTCTGATACACTAACAAATCTTTGAGATCGCAATCGGCCGAGACAAACTGCCAAGGACTATCATGAATGTCGCGCCTTCTGATCGTTGGGTGTGACGTTAACACATTGGATCGATTTGTATAAAATGGAACTGTGCTCGTACACCAGTTTAAATATTCTGACATCCATGATGGTTGAGAATCCGTATTCCAGAATTGCTTCGTTTTAATTTTCGACGCGTACGACTTCACATGCGCTAGCTGCTCGGACCTTAGCCGATCTCCAGATTGAAAATTGAATTTTGGCGCCGTGTCGTCCTGTTGCATTTGCTTTAAATAGAACAGATCATTGATGAGCGGGAAACGCTCTTCATCGGTTAGCGCCACTGTCGGTTTCTTACTCGCGTCCATAAACGTTTGCAGCTTCGCGTGCCTTTTTTTCCGCCATTGCTTGGCGAATCGCTTTCATTCGAAGAAGTGGTGCATTTGTTTCTTCCAATATCTTCAACCGCTTAATCGTACTCAGTGCGTCGAGTCGATCTTGTGCTTCATCTTCGCTTTCTCCATCGATCAGTACATGACAACTTCTAAGCGCTTCTCTCACAAACTCTTCTGTTCTATCTTCGTCATCTAACCAGGTTTCCGCTTTAACATGTTTACTGAGCAATGGTAACCGTTCGAATAAAAAGCTGGTGATGCCGTCTTGTAGATTATTGTCATGAAAAAGTGGTTGATCAAAGAACCAAGTAGCCACACGAATTGCACGGTATTCATTTTCTGAGACGTTTAATTGCGAAAGTAAAGCCTTGAGATCTTTATCATCTTCGAAATCGTTAAACAATTTTCTGAATAGATCGGCGATCAGCGCCTTCGTAATCATTTTGGATAGATTCTCCTTGACGTCTAAAAAATCAGACGGGCAATTCTTCAAATGATGAAGTAGTGCAAACAATTCTTTCTGCTTCTTCATGATTATCTTCTTTTGTGATAATTCTTCTTAGAAAACTCACGTGCAAAATCAAGCATCGACGACTCATCCGTAACATAATGAATATGCCATCCCATATCACGCAATAGTTTTACACCAGGCTTGTTCCAATCTGGCCGCGAATGCAATACCATTGTTCCAGTACCACCCGCATGTTGTAGTGCAGTTTCCGCAATTGCCCAGTGATTAGCTTCCTTTGCATTGAGCATATGAAAGATATCATCATCGGTTACAATAACAACGTGCGACTTCTTTTTCAACGGCGCGTGAAACGGCGTATTCAATCGTGGGATACCATACGAATATCCGGTACCCAAGTATGATGTCAAGATTGTAAGTAAGTCCACTTCTTTTGTGACGAAGCCTTTCGTTTCCATAAAGCTTCCAGGTTCGCCCGACAAACATCCCATTACTTTGGCACCTGCCCGCAATGCAGAAAGTCCGATTACCGTTGCAGCCAATACAGGCCATGAAAAAGAAACTCTTGGGTTGGACATCGAGCCCGAGCAATCAATACCAATGTATACGTCCAATGGTTTCATGCTTTGATCGCTATCGGTATCTTCTCCATAAAGACGCTTGCGCGTGCTATAACCCGGGACAATATGTGGTGAAGCTATTGCTGATTCAAGCCAATCAATTTCTTCAATCGCATCGCCAGATTCCCATACGTCGGTACCTTCCGGAATCATTATACCTGTCGACTTGGTGACCTCGACTGGAAAACGAATAAGATGCGGCGACGCTATTTCTCGATAGTATTGATTGATCAACGCTTGCTCATCAACATTCGGATTGACTTGCTTCAGTAAATCAATGTAAACACCGGGTTGAAGATATCGTTGTTTAGGCCCTGTTCCCCCTCTATCTGTTTTTCCAAACGACGCAGAGATGTCAATAGTTTTTTTGTTCTTAGGTTGCTTATCACCTGTTGCTTCTGTTCGTGGATCAATTGCACCTTCTATTCCTTCTAGATCAAGTTCAACCAGCCCGGAAATCATTCCGCCGCCCTCTCCTGCTTTTTCGGTGTCCAGGTATACCGCCATACTCGCCATTCCTTTTTTGAAGGCTTCTTCTTCTACCAAATAAGGATACATCAACGCAGCGAATCGACCACCACCATCGATCCAACGTTTAGCATAACTTCTCACCAACGATGCCATCAGTGAAGCGTCAACATCGATCTTGTCATTGTGAAGTAATAAATCTGTTGCGAGAGAACCACGCTTTAGCTTCCATAAAAATTCGTACGTTCTCATGATCAATGTCCACAGGGGTGAGAATGGTACATCCTTGTTTATTTTTTGATAAACAATAGCCATGTCTAGATCTTTCGACCGATGAAGAATGTCGTTGATGATCAAGTCCTCATAAATATTTGCTACAAATGCAGCCTTATCCTCCATGTCTGCAAGCGACCATCGAATTCGTCCAAGAAGCACTGCGTTATCTCTGAGATTTGCAGGTGTGTAAATGTGATGTCCGATCTCGTGAGCCAATACCTGTACGGCTTCATCACCGACGCCGTAATTTTTTACTTTCTCTAAGTCAATCACAATGCGATGATCTGTAAGACGAATCATTGCGAAACTTCCAGTCAACCCTTCTTTTCTTGCCGCTTCAGAAGTAAGACACCACACCGGTTCTCTTAACATTAAAAACGCACTCCACACCGATCGCGCAGAAATCCACGCTTCTCGCCATTGCGATCTCAATGTTTCGGTACTTACGTTAATTTTGCCATCCATAGATGTAAAGAAAAAAAGAGCTTTCCCTTGAAATTACCAGTGTGTTGTGTGTGAGCACTGCTGAGGTGATGTCATCGAATGGAACAATTGATTTTCCATAACGTGATCGAAAATCATTCAAGACTTTTGTTGTTGCCAATTGTGCAGCGTCTTTCGCAAGAAAGGGTGTTCCCTGAACGAGTATTGATCCGAAACCATCCGCAAACAATACGGAAGCGTCCTCATTGTCTGAGGCTACAATTTCTGAATCTATCGCTGAAACTTTCGGTGGACAATGAAATGTTCCACCATTTCCAACGAAGCCTCCAACCTTTCCAACAAATGCCGGGGTATGCGATAACCATTGTTTGGTTGCAATCTGTTGCAAGAACGGCCCGCGGTTATTCACGACTTCTTTCAGCGAAAATGATAATGACTGCAGATCTTCTAAAGACCGTTTCCTCAGTTGTGCTAGCCCCACCGACCATGCGCTGATTCGTCCACATTTCAAGAAATCGTCAAGCGTTAGACATTGTGGTAATGATTTGCTCACCATGTCAATCCACATCATCGTCTTCGTCGGCTGGTATTTTCGAACTGTAGTGAGTGCCGAATTTAATGCAGCCATTATTTCTGTGCACGAGTGCCGCACGAGGTTCGGGTTCTTCTTGAGCATCAGCCACGCATATCGATACTCAGATTCAAACGTAATCGCCAGTTGATTCCCTAGCAATGAAAGCAGCGCATCATACATTGGATTAAAAACTTTCCCTACATCTTCTTCTTTACTTGCTGTCGCCGACACTATTGGTTCAATCACTTGAACGATCCACATTGCAATGAGCGCCGAATCAATGGTGCCATGCCGTAACTCGTACTCGCGATACCGCTGATTATAATAGTCACCTTTTATCTGCAGGTGTTCAATTAAAGGACCATAGCTTATTTTTTCCATTGCAGCCAGCGCCTGTAGTTAGTGTATCGTTGATACAGATACTTCAATTTTAAAATATCATCAGCTCTAAATCCATATAGTTTCTTGTCTTGCGACCACGTGTAAAGCTGTTTCTCTATTTCTAATAATCTTTTCTCGATATCACGTAATGAAATATTCTCAAGTCCTTTTTTAAACTCTGCTTCAAATTTTTCGACAGGGTCGTCATGGTCCAGATTTTGACTGAGGTATTCCTCACATGATAGATCAAATAATTTTCTAATCCAGATAATACGGTCAACGCGATATTTTTCATTTCCGGGTTGATCAAAGAATGGAGATTCCAAATGTTGGGTGAAGGAATCATGCAACACGAAAGGCATAATCTGCCGGATGTCTTCAAGTTCAACGGCACGATTACCACGGAAGTAGGCCAATGCTTTAGAAAAAATGAGAAGCGTTTGAATCTTCCTTACGGAGATTCCATTGATGGTTTGGGAGCCAAGATCTTTCACATGATCTTTGCCGTTATCTTGGCTGAACAACGTGTGGAAATCGACGCCTGATAATTTGGCGGTATCCTTGGTCATGTATTCGATACGATCGGATGCAGGTTCGAAGAATTCAAAATTTCTACAAAAGAATTCTATTCGCTTACGCAGCGCACTGGGAATTTCTATTTCACGAATTTGTTTTGAAACCGTATCCAATTCTTCTTCAGAAAAAATGATCTCTTCTGGGATCATCGATTCCGGTTTAAAATTCAGTTCAATTCGCTTTTGAAGATCTTCGATAAAGCGTGTATTGAAATGAAAGGCACGTATAACAATATCTATCCGATCTTTTAAAGCTTCGATAATTTGATAAGTACCTCCGCCCGCATCATCATTCGCCGTAAGATACCACGACGACGGCGGGCATTCATAGATCTGATCAAAGATCTCAGCATAATTGTCAGCGAGTACGGTTAGTAACGCAGATTGCGTGCGCGTAGGGATACGGTTGTACTCATCGATAATTTTAACGCGCATGCTCAACCATTTTCGCCAAGCGATACGGATGTCTGAAGTTTTTTCTGCTTTCACCATATCGGCAGGAAGCGGATGCCCGAGAAGATCACTTATTGTCATCTGTGGCTGTCCATGTTGAATGGCACGTAGCACGTCGGTCTTCGAGTACCCAGCAAGTAATCCTAGCAATACAGCCGTCGCTGTCTTTCCACGACCAGGCCCTCCGACGATCAAACATTTACCCCGAACAACTAGATTGAGTAATGGGATCAGAACAAAGCTTGAATAACTCTGTCCATTCGGCAATGTCAGTTTCACTTTACTATCGCCAAATACAAATTGTTTCCCATCACCGTCATCGTATTCAATATCGTAGTATGGACTGATAATTGCCGTGTTGGTAATCCAAAAGTATGCTTGTCTTAATTTTTCATCATAAGCGACGGTTCCTTGATCGGCTTTTTGTTCATCACTGCCATAGAGGTCATGAACATCAAATTTTACTTTACTCGGTTCCGAGTGCGGATTAGTAGGCGCTTGTGGTACCTTTTGAAAAAATCCCTTCGCTTTATCAAACAGTTCACTCATGGTATGAATATCTTTTGCAGGTTCGCTAATTCTAATGCTACTTTTCTAATGCGTTCTTCTACGCTTCCACTCAATAATTTAAAAGGAATATTTCGTTTTTCAAGATCTGTGATAATCTCTTCTTGAAATTGTTTCCGATTAACATCACCAGAACGATCCCAAGTGTCGTCATAAGGAATATCAACATCACAAAGAAACACGCAGTGATATCGCTTTTCAGCTACTTTAGCTAAGTCAGCAAGTTCAGGCAACGCATAGCGATGGTAGTAATTTGAGAACATGAAGGTTGTAATGGCATTTGTGTCTGTAAAAAGATATCGGTCGGCTTTCAACAGTTTTTCGTTTTCCCTTTCAATATGTCCATGCGCTAAATCGACGAGCTGTGTTGCTGATAGTCTTCTGTCGACGTTATATAACTCCCAATATTCACGACCATATTCAGGCATAAAGGATGTTTGAAAATGTTTGGCACATGCTTCTGCGATTGTTGATTTTCCCGTAGAAGGTGCTCCCAGAAAGACTACATTGGTAATCAGACTCCGATATACCAATGGGTCGAGAAAAGACTTGTTTGCAAATGTATTGTTGCGGATCGCTGTTGCTGAGATCGGAATGTTTACGCGCGCTGTGTCGACAATTCTGTTGACGGCTTTCAGTGCAGCGCTCATGTGTTCACCATAGGGTTCGCTGCTGTAAAAGTGAGAGATGTTGGTGCCATTCAGCAACGCCAGGATATAGGTCTCGTGCATCTTTTTGATTCGCTCCGTATAGCCAACTTCAGTCGGCCCGTCCGGCGCTTCTATTACTTTTACAGAAGGATATAGCGATTTAATCCATTGTGCTCTGGAGTGTAGTGGTACCGTTGTAATTTCTTTCGCTTCATAGATGATAACTAACACTTCGTCCATTTCTTGCAGTGCCGTCTCAATCATATATTGATGACCACGATGAAGCGGAGCAAATTTCCCCAATGTGAGCCCAACCTTTTTCATAGCTTGCAATAATAAGCATTTGGCTCTGTTCTAAACGCCCTTTTGCCATTACTATTCGCTGAATCTTTGTTGCGAATGACTATCTGAAATTTCTTCCGTCTGGAAATATCTTTCCCTGGATGATTTCACTTTCGGCTGTGGGTTTTGTTAGAAACGGTGATGATGTTTCATCGGCGCGTGATTTTGGAGCGGTCGGTATTTCTCCTTGCGTGGATGTAAGTTGCTGCAGCAGCTTGGATACGTTGTAACATCGCTTTACAACGACGTGGATCACCTCTCCCTCCTTCTGTACTTGACCTTCGACCATCAATAGTTTGGACTGAATAATTTCCTTCCTGTATTTGTCGAATAAATTTTTGAATACGACAAGGTTTGCTGTTCCTGTTTCATCTTCAATGGTAATAAAACAAATACCACTCGCAGTTCCTGGACGCTGACGAACGAGAATTAACCCGGCTACCTTTACCTGGTCGCCATCCTTTGTTTGTTCTAGTTTGGAAGCTGGGGTTATGCGAAGTCTTTCTAAATCTTTTCGCACAAAACTGACAGGATGCGCTTTTAACGAGAGCGATGTGGTAGCATAATCATAGACAACGTGTTCGGACAATGTCATTTTAGGAAGCGTAATTTTGTCTTCAACAATATCACTTGTATGTTGATCCCGATAGATCGCGAGTGGTTTGTCTTTAGTAGAGACCTCCCATAACGCTTCGCGTCGGTCGTGCTTGATGGATCTAAAGGCATCTGCATCTGCCAAATTTTCTAGCAATGTTTCAGAAAGACCAATTGCCTGCAATTCATGAATCGTTTGATAGCCCTCTCCTCTTTTTTCCAGCAGTATCTTGATGTCGTCTTCACGTAAACCTTTCACCTGCCGAAACCCTAGTCGAAGCGCGCAATATTTATTTGTTTTTTCTTCAAGCACATTATCCCATGATGAATGATTGATATCAACTGGCCTTACGATAACATCGTGTTTTTGAGCATCAATGATTATTTGCGCAGGTTGATAGAATCCCATGGGCATACTATTCAGTAAAGCACAAGCAAATACATCCGGATGATAACATTTGAGCCATGATGAAACATAAACGAGCAATGCGAAACTGACCGCATGACTTTCAGGGAACCCATAGCTACCAAAACCCTCAAGCTGGCGAAATACCCGGCGTGCATACTCTTCGGTATATCCTTTGGTCATCATGCCATCGATAAGCTTCTTTTCAAAGAACGACACCTTTCCCTTGGCTTTAAAAGTAGCCATACTTCTCCTGAGCTCATCGGCTTCAGCGGGAGAAAACCCAGCAGCGACGATGGCAATTTTCATTGCCTGCTCCTGAAACAACGGTACGCCTAGTGTTCTTTTTAAAATATCTTCAAGTTCTTTAGACGGATATTCGATAGGTTCCTCACCGTTTCTTCGTCGTAAATATGGATGAACCATATCGCCTTGAATAGGTCCTGGTCGAACGATGGCAACTTCAATCACAAGATCGTAGAAACATTTCGGCCGTAATCTTGGTAACATCGATTGCTGAGCGCGACTTTCGATTTGAAAAACACCAATAGTATCGGCATGACTAATCATTTCATAAACTTCCTCTTGGTCTTGTGGTATATTGGCAAGGGTGAGTTGAAGTCCGTAGTGTTTTTCGGCAAGGTCGAAGGCTTTACGGATACACGTAAGCATGCCCAAGGCAAGGATGTCGATTTTCAGAAAACCAAGTGCCTCGATGTCGTCCTTATTCCATTCAATACAAGTTCGATCTTTCATTCGGGCATTGAGTACTGGACAAAGATCAGAGAGCAGCCCATCTGTAATGACAAAGCCCCCAGTATGTTGTCCAAGTTGCCGGGGAAATCCAATGAATTGGTGTGTAAGCTGAAGTACTTTGTGAATGGTAGGATCATCCGGATTAATTCCCTGGCTTAGAATTCTTCTTCGATCGAATCCGTCATCAGCGAAATCCCAAATCAGTCCGGACAAACGATTAATGATATCTACTGAAAGCCCCATGGCTTTACCGACATCGCGAATAGCCCCCTTGTGATGTTGCTGTGTTACAGTGGCAACGATAGCGGCACGTTCGCGTCCGTATTTTTGATACACATATTGCATCACCTCTTCTCGGCGTTCATGTTCAAAGTCTACATCAATGTCGGGTGGTTCATTTCTTGCCGAAGAAATAAAACGTTCAAAAAGTAATTCGAACTTTGAAGGATCTACGGAGGTGATACCTAAACAATAACAAACAGTTGAGTTGGCAGCAGATCCCCTACCTTGATAAAGAATTTTTTTACTTTTTGCATAGGTAACAATATCGTGAACGGTGAGGAAATACTCCGCATAGTTCACTTGAGCGATGAACTTTAATTCGTATTCAATAGTATCTTTTATTTTTTGAGGTATCTCGGTTCCAAATATCTCATGTGCACCAACCCACGTCAAATAGACAAGCTGTTCTTGTGGTGTTTTGCCAGAGTCATTAACTTCTTTGGGATAACAGTACTTTAATTCTTGAAGAGAAAATGTGCATGCATCAGCAATAATTTGTGTATTGATAATAGCATCAGGATATTGGCGAAACAAGCGATGCATTTCTTCCATGGGCTTTAAGAATCTTTCTGCATTAGCATGCAATCTAAAGCCAGCGTTGTGTATCGTGCATTTTTCGCGTACACACGTTACTATATCTTGTAACTCGCGGCGCGCTGTATTATGGTAATGCACATCATTTGTCGCGACAACAGGAATTTTAAATTCCTTTGATATCTGATGAATACGATGAAGTATTTTTGCATCAATTCCATCGTAAGTTTTAGTCGCTGCGATATAAAGATTTTGAGATAATACACGTCGGTATTCTTGGATTTCGTTCTTAAAAGAATCTTCGAAATCAAAATTCTTATTTAAGGATGAAGGAGGAATGATGATACATATTAAACCTTTTGCGTGCTGATATAGATCTTCCTTATAAAGGATGCATTGTCCTTTTTCCGCTCGGCTATTTCCCAACGTAAGCAGTGCGGAGAGTCGTGCGTAAGCATGGATATCAGTAGGATAACAAAGTACACTTGATCCATCGAGAAAATCGACACGACAAGCGGGTATAATTCTGATTCCTAATTTTTTTGCAGCGACATGCGCTCGAACAATCCCAGCCAAACTGTTTCGATCGGTAATGGCAATGGCATCGTATCCTAACTGCACGGCATGCTCCACCAGTTCTTCCGGATGCGATGCTCCACGAAGAAAAGAAAAGTTTGTCGTTACTTGAAGTTCAGTGTACTTCATTTAACATTCCTTAAGAATCAACATGATTAACTGAAATAGCCGTGTATAAACCATTGGAAAATCTTGTCATGATAATGTCCTAATCGAAAGAGCCAGTATCGATGTCCTGATTCATCTTCTACATGATAGTAGTCGCGATGTTGCCCTTGTTGAAGCCACCATTCTTGTTCAATGCGTTCAGGACCATCGGCTTTAACGATCTTGTGTATCCTTCCCTTATAGATAAACAACATGGGGGGATAATCTGGTATTGGTGCTGTTACTTCAATGCGCTCAGGCCTTCGAAGAATTTGAAGCGGACGTTGCTTATCAGTCCGCCAAGACGTTGTAAGTTCCTCCTGCAGAGAGTTAGCCTTTTTGAAAGAACGTTCTGGCCAATAGTGTTCCGCAGGGACATAACGGTGAATAGCATACATGCCAACCCTACTGGCAATGCGATCGAGAAGTTCTGCAAGCCTGATGTCATCTAACCCACCTGTATCTTCCCACATCTTTTCTTGTTTCGAAAAATGATCTTCAACTTTTGATGCCTCTAAAACGAAAAGCTCAATTCCTAGCGCAGGCTCTATAGATGAAAGTTTAAGTTCAAATAATTTGAATAAATGTTTTACATGATGTGAAGGACGATTGGTAGAGATTTCAACGTGCTCGATTTTTCCATCTACGCGATAACTTTTAAATATTGCCGTACGAACTCCTTTCTGGTCTTGCTGTAATCTTAAACAAAGCATGGTTAATAATTCTTGCAAGGCAATCTCAATACCTGTAACGGTTATGATTGGCTCCAAACATGGAAGTCTTTCCTGATAAGAAACTACAGGAATAACAGGATCGAGAAATTCTACTTCGCTTCCCAATACTTTATCCAATTGTGTTAGTACTTGTTGCCCAAATCGACGACGCAGTGATGCGCGTGGTAGATTAATAAATTGTTGAATCTGATGAAAGCCGAGTTTATGAAGTCGCTCACAATTTTCTACGTCTAAACGCAATGCTTCTGGCGGTAAGGGAAGAATTGCTTCCAATTGTTTTCCCTTCGGTATGATCAGTGAATCATTGCCAAAACGTGCGACAGCCCAAGCAGCCCCAGGTGTATCTGCAAGTGCTACACGAATGTTATAGCCACGTTGTGTTAAACGTTTAACGATGTCACCTACATAGGCTTCATCGCCACCCCACAGATGGGAACATCCACTAGCATCAAACAAAAGTCCGTCGGGAAGGTCAACAGCAACAATGGGCGTAAAACGAATACACCATTCCGCTATACGCCGTAAAAGTTTTTGTGGAAGATCAGCTTGGTCGTCTATTATTTGGAGGTCTGGTATAATGGCACGGGCATCAGCCAGTACCATTCCTTTTCTGATGCCTTTGGATTCAGCAACGGCATTTGTGCTGGTTATCACCATTCTTCCATGAGATGGTGTACGCAATACCAATGGCAATGTTTTTAACACAGGTTGACGAAGTGAAAACCAATCTGTGTTTAAGTGAAGAAACCATATGGCAATATAAGTACTCAATTGCTCGTGTTAGAATAGATTGCTGTTTTAAAATTCGTGAGAGGTTCAAAGCGTTCATTAATTTTTAATGAAGAGTTGCCTTATGCTGTTTGCTGAATGCTTTCGGTATTCCGCTTCAATGTTTCTGCGCTTGGATTTATACTTTGTTCAAATTTTCCTTTGCGTAATTCCAGTTCCCACACGCCTGGTTTACCATTGCGTATACGAAGAAGTTCAACCTTCCATTTGGGAATACCTATACCTGGTAAATCATCGATAGTAGTACTGGGGAGTGCGGTTATTTTCCAGCGCGAAACACAAGCGGTTGTGTTGATTTTTTTTTCCTCCGGTAGAATAATAAATCCTGTAACTTGACTTTTTTCAACCGCTAGTTGTAAACGTCTTGATGCTGTAAAATCAATTTCGTTCACTTCACCAACAACAGCAGATAAGGCGCCACATTTTAAGGCTTCATCCATTGCCCACATAACTTCTTTTTGATTTTTTAAATCGATGAAAATGCAACGGTCAGGCTGAAGGCCATAATTTTTTAGCGCTGGTGGAAATAATGTACGTGTAGCACTAATCCATAATATGGTACCATGTTCGGCAATTACATTCGATAATAGTCCAGAAAGAAAACCATTCGTCGCAGCAGAATCTTCTATTTTTTCAAATCGAAATTCATGTACTGCCCCCAACGGAAATGTCGCATTGGGAAAAGCTTCTATGAGCGGGCCAAGACCAGCGTCAACTTGTATATGGCTTGATGGCTTAAAGCCTTGCAGCCGGAGAATATCCGATTGTAATGCCGCAAAAATATCAGCTTTCGATGTGCGAGACATAACCCGTTGTGATTGTTATACAAAACTATAAAAACCAATATAATTAGTGTAAAAACTAAATAAATTAGTTTTTTTTGATTTTCTATTTTGTGCTTATGTCTCTTACAATCAAAGATTTAGTGTTTTCTTAAGGGTTGGTCATAACATTGCTTATGTTAGTTTTTGCGAGAATCGGTATGATACAGATTGACCATCATCGCTTTCAGCTTTAAGCTTCTTATCCGCTCGCCAAAATACCTTAGTCTGCTCGTTAAGTGTACTAATTTTGTGAGCATAAAGAATCGTATATGAAAATATCATTTGCTTTCATTTTAACTTTTTTGTCGTTGCACGTAATGGCACAAAGTGAAGATGCACAACGCCGTCGTAATTTTAATTTGACTGACAACGGTGTGGCTGCTCGAGAATTTGATGTAGTAAGTTATTTCAAAGGCAAACCAGCGAAAGGAATTGACAAATTTGAAGTAACACACAAAGGCATCGACTATTATTTTGTGAGTGCTGAAAACATGGAAGAATTTAAAAAATCTCCACAGAAGTATGAGCCTGCCTACGGTGGATGGGATGCATTCTCAATGGCAACAGATGGAAAGCGTGTAAAAGTCGATCCTTCTACTTTTAAAATTGTTGATGGAAAGCTTTACCTCTTTCATAATTTCAACGGAAAGAACCACTTGCTTGGATGGAATAAAAATGAGGGCAAACTCAAAACATCAGGCGATAACTTTTGGTTAAAGACCATTCGCTAATTTTAGGTCTTGGGGATAAATTTAAGCATCTCATTGACTACACTGTGATCTTGTTCGGAACGGTAAACAAAGAACGTTCCGATCAAGATTAATCCTTCTCCACAAATAAAGATTGCCCAATTAAAAGACGTTGGAATGTACGATGAAGCAATTCGAACGAATGTTTCATTTTGCATGATGTTGGCATAATCAGAAAGCAGATTGTTATCAATCAAAATCGCGCTGTAATCTTTGATGAAAGTATATAGAATCAACGCGCACCCTAAAAGCAAAAAGCTCCATACTTGTTTAGAGATCACATATTGCGATGATCGCGTAATGAGCATGTAACTCAAGACGATCATACTAACAGAGCATATCACAGGCGCTAACACCGGACCAAGCCAAGTGATTGGAATCAAAAAGAGAATATCCCAATCCATAATCGTTGCCGGCCAATTGATGAATACTTTTAACCAGATGTAGTAAAAAATATCCCACACGGCGAAGCTAAGGAGGAAGTATGCAAATCTATCCTTGAAATTGCGTCCACATAAATATCCTATAGCACCAAGCATAATAACCGTAGCAGCTTCTCGCGCGATTTCAACCAACAGTATCTTTTCTTCGATCAAACGAAGCGCAACTGTAAATTCTCCCGGATAATATAATGCGCGTAAGTATACCACCACGGCACTTTCTAATGCTGCCATGGCAATGGAAAAGATAATAACACCTATAACTGTTTTTGTTGTAGTGTTCATGATAATGCTGTTTTAATTTTTTCGAGTTTGAGTATTTTCTGATAACAAATCCAAAGCAGTATGCCGCCGATAACACCAAAGGAGCAATCAATGAGTCGCCAAAACATGGGAATTCCTCTCACGCCTCCAGCAATAATCGCCAAAGGAAAAATCGCGACACATGCAATAAGTCCGAATTGAATGACCCAAATGTTTTTGATGGGATCACGTAATGGGCCTATAAAGACAACTGCGATAACCAAATGCGCAAATGCGAGCCAATCTGTTCCATAAGCCATAAATGGAAATCGTTTATTCATCTCGGTCACGCCTTTGTAAACAAAATTGATCCATTGACTAAGACTATTGTCAATCTTTAAATTGTCGAGGCATTGCTTTCCGAAAGCCAACAATGTTTCGATAGGAAAAGCTGTCACGCCGCTGAAGACCAATCCAACGATGAACAAAATGATGAGGTATCGAATTTGTTTTTCCAATGTCATATGGAACGCTGATTAAGAGTTATCAATGAGGAACTGAATAATTCTGTTATTGTGGCCTGCAGGGCTTGCTCTGTAGCACAGGTTACGTTGACAAGATTGAACGCATGTTCTCCTTTCATCATCCGGATCCTCCAATCGAATTGATCGATGGTGATGATCTCTCCATTGCTATACCACCAAGCAGTAAAAAGTTTCTCATCACCCTTGATGATTTGTCCAACGTAGATAGTATTGCCCGATATGTTTTTGATGTTAATTTTCTTGAATTCATATCCGCCACCCTGCCAGCAAAAAAGCGGTGAATGATCACCCGTAAAAAATTCTGGTATGGGTTTGAGGTATAGCAAGACGTTATTATTTGATAGCTTGGTAATATTCTTGTCGAGGTGCTTCATTTTGATGTCTCTGAAATGAGAATGAACGCCTATCCTGTCGTGGTGAATCGTAGCTTGAGAAATTGCATTGTCAATATCGTGGCGCTTTAAGTTGACAAAGATGCCGACGATGAATAAACTCGAGGCAACTGCATACAATACCATTCGCTGTTTTGTTGTTAATGGCATTTGCGGCTGAGAAGAAGTAAGAGGTTGGCCCAGCTTTGAAATGATCCATTTCGTAATAAAATAAAGTGGTAGCAAGATATAGAGCAGCAGACAAACAATGCCGACCAGTTCATGCAGCGGATGTTCCGGTAAGATTTTAAACACAACCAGTATTAGGATACGAAGAAAATTGGAAGCTACGTTGAGTATAAATGTTAATGTAAAAAGACTCGAAACAGCGGTGAATGAAATTGTCTTCTTAAATTTCCGCATGTGGAACGCGATCATAAAAACCGTCATCAACATTGAAATGGCCAGCATGTTCAATCCCATGCATGCTTGGTCAACACTAAATGTTGCGTCGCTCATCACGATGATGTTGCCGTCAGTGTGAACATCCCAGCCCGCGGTGGCTAAGAGGTTTCCCGCCCATTCACTAAGCAAAATCCTAATGGGAAACCCAAGCAATCCTATAACCTGATTAAAAAATGGCGACATGGCAAGAAGCAGGAAAAGAATTAGACGATGTGTTCTTCCAACGTAAAATTCGACGAGTGTGAGGATAGAAAATGCAAGCGTAAAAAAGTAGAACATTCGAACACCGTATACAATTGATAGAGCGCCGAACGCCATGGCCATCAAACAGTAACCGAAGTTGAAACGCGGCTGTGACACAATGATTAAACCATAGGGTAAGAGCAGCGCACCCATCCAGACATTCGTGGCGGAGAAGAATGAAAGTGGAAGTGCAGCGATCGCACCGGCGAGAATAACCAGGCTTACGATGAAATGATGTAAGCGGAGTGTCATGAGCATGCTTGATAGGCGAATGGCGTTGGCGCTCGAAATCATATCGGCTATTGTTTGAATTTGAAATAGAGTATGATGATTCCGCAGAGGATGATCATGATCCATTCGTGTGGTTCAGGAACAGCTCCTGTTGATTGCTTCGAGGCATTGCCCAAAGTGTTATTGACGTCTTTTATTCCGAAGCGATCGTAATCCGCTTGCGTTTCAAGGACGATTAAACTTGATAAAGGCGACACGACGTAAGCTTTCGCGGCTTCGGTGACGAGGTTGTCATTGGTATACTCCTTTTGGAAATGATGATAACCAGTTTGTCGCATGATGTCATTGTAGGAGAATAGTCTTGCGAGGTGGTCTGGTGCTGTGTTGATGTTAGGTGTTGGATCTGATACAGTTTTCGTAATGGCGACGTTTGCATCATGCAATACAACACGGTTCTCAGATTCGTTTGCAGTCGGAAATGTTTTCGATTTGATGAGTTTGTTTAGGTATTCGGTATCTCCGCTTGCGTAGTGCAATACCCTGAGTTCACGCAATGAGCGGATGTACGTCGATGTTCCACCGGTAAGGTTGAAAGTGAATATCCGCTTCTCATCACTGAAATAGGTATGCAATGCATCTGAAAATGGTGTGTCTTTCAAATCTGAAAGTTGTATTGAAAGCGGATTTCCTTTGGTTACGACGAGTGCATGATCGACATCTTTAATCTTGTGAAATGGGAAGATGGAGAAATTTCGCTTTGCGAGAATTGGAACGATTTGACTCCAATTTGCTTGTGTAATGTTGATGAATTCACCCTCAGTGTAAGCGATGGCATGAGCGTAGTCAAGAGTGTTTTGTATTGCGGAGAGTTCATCCGATGTCCAGGAGTTGTTAAGGTCTAAGTATAGCGACTTCACATCGAGGTGGGTAGTGGTTGGTTGGTGGTCAGCGATTTGATAGGTGAACCCGTCGAAAGAGAATTGGTTGTTTTTTGGAATAGTGGTCAGTGGAAGTTTAAGTGTAAACTTTTCGTCGTAAGATTGTTTTGCAGTGAAATAGCCTTTATTGTCGCGTTCAAAGGTGTTGGGCAATTGAATTCCAGCATTTCCTTTTGGAAAGCGAATGCGAATTGTTTGTTGTGCCTCATTTGGCGAAGGTCCGTCGAACATGATGTTGCTATAGATTAGCGCACCGTTTTGAACTTGGAGCGGTGTCGTAATTCCAATTTTTACTTTTCGTTCCTCTTCGGTAGTGCATGGGAACACGCGAACAACAACGGTATTACCTTCACGCCAATGGACGACGGACGGATCGCGTACTTCTTTTCCTACAATGGTGTTGTATGCCTCGGTTGCTTTTCCTTTTGAGGTTAAAATTCCTTTTTGCTCCTTACCTTCGATCCAAAGCGATAACGATGTAACGACAGAACCTTCGGGTAATTGAAAAGTGTATAAGGCTTCTTGTGTATTTCCCCACCAACGACCATGTTCGCTGGTATTTTTGATGTCGAAATAATTTTCTGTGTATGCAAAACGAAGATCCGGATAGATATCAATGTCGTTGATGATGTGAGCGGTTACAAGATTGTCTCCGCTCCATAGGCGTTCCTCGGATTTGTGACGACGCTCTGAGATCGTATGGAGTATTTTAATGCGATCTTCCTCAGTTAAGTTAACCTCGCCGAAAAGACTTCCGATAAACACTAAAGGATCGTGAATTCTTTTTTCATCCCAAGCCAAACGGTTAGGAATGAAATGCCATTGATTTGGATTATAAAGTGTATAGCGAAGTGTTCCTTTGAGAATAGTTCGGGTGATCCAATCATCTTCGATGTTTTCGGCGATGGTGATCCAATGAGGGAGTTCGGTGTTGTCGTCGAGGACGCTGTTGTATGAATAGTGCTCGATGCGTTGAATACGATTTCGCCATTCAAGTGCAAAGAAAATAGTGTAGATAGTGGTTAGCGATCCGCCGATAATAGCCCAGTATACAGAGCGGTCGTGATCATGATGAATCTTGTAGAGTAGTGCGATTAAACTGGTGACCATGAGCAACGGTACGAAGATGTGGAAGCCAACCGCGAGCAAAATTGTTCCGATGGCACCGAAAGCGTAGAACGGCGCGACATAAAAGATCATGTATGTATAGAGTACAATTGCGAAACCGAGAATTGCCTTACCGATGCCTTTGACGAATGATGGAAGTTGTGGGTAAAATCGAAAGGCAAGTGCAGTGGTGGAAGTGATGAGGATGGCGACGCAAAGCCAGTCGGATGAATCTTGGAAAACATCCATGACGCGGTTGAGGCTATATGCGCTCACTAAAAATAAGTTTAATAGGATGATGGTAAGGTGAATGTTTGTTCGATACCATGATTTTCGAATCCCAATTTTTTTGTGGTGTAGTAAGATAAATGTGAACGCTAATGCCAATGCATAATGCGCGACGAAAAGAGTGAGGCCATCGTCGCTTCTACGAAGGCCAAAGAGTTCGGTAATGAGATATACTGCGGCGGAGATTGCTAAGAGTCCATAGCCGAGGTAGTACGGAATTTGGTTTTCATTTTTTTTGTGAAGGGTTTCGTGCGGTGACGGGAGTTCTTTCGTTGGGGCTTCTTCGGTAAACATAATCGGTTAATTAAAAGTACTTTTAACTGCAAAGTTAATGAGCAAATTTTTTTGCACACTGGCTTTAAATGCTTTCATTGAAAGCGATAAGGAATGTGTGTAGAAATTTGATCTCATTGAAATTTGAGGAAGTTAACGGACTACCATGCGGTAAAGTTACAAAAACGAAAGTACTTTGAAAATAAAAGTTAATCCATTTTAATGCACCTCAACAATGAGATCGTTACCAACGGCGGCGATTCCTACGTAATTTACTTACCAAATAAGCATTGGTGATCCCTCCGATTACTGCGTGTTGAATTCCTAACGGGCCACGATTTGCGAAACAAATAATGGATAAAGCCGAACTTGTATTATCTTCGGCCTGTTTTGAGTCAGTTGACCACAACAATTACGTAGAACTTTAATATTTTCTTAAAACTAACCGTCTTAATTAGTAAAAATGCAAAGCGAGAATTACGAACTGGGGATGATCGGACTTGGTGTGATGGGAAGAAATCTTTTGTTGAACATGGCCGATCATGGATTTAAGGTAGCAGGATACGACAAGGATGCTGCAAAAGTGGAAGCCCTCGGAAAGGAAAAAGTGAAAGGTGAAGTAAAAGCATTTAGCGGCCTTTCAGAATTTATCAACAGCTTGCAGAAACCGCGTGCCGTGATGCTTCTTGTGCCTGCGGGGAAAATTGTTGACAGTGTTATCGAAGAGATCACTCCCCTACTCGATAAAGGTGATCTGATTATTGACGGCGGTAATTCATATTTCACGGATACAAATCGCCGCGCCGAGTCGTTGAAGTCAAAAGGACTGCACTTTTTTGGAATGGGTGTCTCCGGTGGAGAAGAAGGTGCTCGCAATGGCCCAAGCTTAATGCCTGGTGGTGATCAAGAAGCCTACAAAGTTGTTAAACCGATTTTTGAAGCAATCGCTGCAAAAGTTAAAGGTGAACCATGTGTAACATATATTGGGCCTGGAGCTTCAGGCAATTTTGTGAAGATGGTGCACAATGGTATCGAGTATGCGATCATGCAGTTGATCGCCGAGACGTATGAGTTCATGCGCAAAGGACTTGGTCTGAGCGGCGACCAGATGCATCAAATATTTAAGCAGTGGAATGAAGGACGTCAACAATCATTTCTTGTAGAAATTACACGTGACATCTTTGCTTATAAAGAACCAGGCTCGACAACATTGTTGCTTGATCTTATCAAAGATGAGGCCCGCTCGAAAGGAACTGGTAAGTGGACATCACAAGTAGCGATGGATCTTCAATTGCCGATAACAGCCATCGATACCGCTGTTTCTATGCGCGACCTTTCTAAATATAAATCAATTCGTGTAACAGCTTCATCGATCTACAAGGATAGCAAGCAGAAGGTTGACGGCGATCAGCAACCATTCATCAATGCGCTTGAAGAGTCGTTATATTTCTCGACGATCATTGCCTATGCGCAAGGTATGCACATGCTTTCACAGGCATCGAAAGAATTTAACTACGACCTCAAGCTTGATGAGATTGCGTTGATCTGGCGTGGTGGTTGCATTATCAGATCGACGTTTTTGGAAGATATCCATCAAGCATTTAAGAAGAACAGAGCGTTACCGCACATGCTGCTCGACAGTGGCATTGCGGACAAAGTTAACGGTGCTATCGCGGGCACACGGAAGATCGTCTCCACAGCGGTTGCTGCCGGTATCTCAATTCCTGCGCATGCAGCATCATTGAGCTACTTCGACGCAATCCGCAGCGAACATATGCCATCGAACATGATCCAAGCACAGCGCGATTATTTCGGAGCGCATACTTATGAGCGTGTTGATAAAGAAGGCGTGTTCCATACACCATGGACTGCCAAATAGCGTAGACCAAACCAAATAACTACCAAATACTAAATCGCGTTTAACGATGACCACAACGAAAGACCTAACCCAATCAGGTCCCACCATATTTTTTATTTTTGGAGGAACAGGTGATCTCACATCGAGAAAATTAATCCCTGCCCTTTACAATTTGTTTCTTGAAGGCTGGATGCCGGAGAACTTTCAGATCGTAGCAATGGGACGCACCCAGTTTACGGACGAAAAATTTCGTGGTGAGCTTTTAACGGATGTGAATAAATTTTCCAGAAGCGGCGAAGCGAAGCAGTGGGATTCCTTCTCTCAGCACATCCATTTCCATGTTTCAGACGTTCAGGATCCCAAAACCTACAAGGAGATGTACGAACGTGTTCAGTCATTTGCACAGGTTGCAGGAACTGAACCCAATGTAATATTCTATCTTGCGGTAGCACCTCGTTTCTTTGCAACGATTGCTGAGAATTTGGCGGCCTATAAGTTGACAGCGAATCCAACCAAATCCAGGATTGTGTTTGAAAAGCCATTCGGACATGACTTGGAGTCAGCGAAAGAACTTAACAAATTATTAAGCGGCATCTTCACAGAGAAACAGATTTACCGTATCGATCACTATCTCGGAAAAGAGACTGTTCAGAACATCCTCGCGTTCCGTTTTGCGAATTCTATACTCGAGCCAATCTGGAATCGAAACTATATTGAGCACGTACAAATTTCTGTTACCGAGCAACTCGGCGTTGGTGACCGCGGTGGTTATTATGACGACTCGGGAGCATTGCGCGACATGGTTCAGAATCACATTCTCCAATTGTTGTGTCTTGTGGCGATGGAAGCGCCGGTAAACTTCGGTGCAGATGACGTTCGCAACCGTAAAGTAGATGTGTTGAATTCGATGCGGAAATTTTCGCCTGAAGATGTTCAAAAGAATGCCGTGCGTGGACAATACAGCAAGGGCTGGATGCAAGGACAAGAAGTACCTGGTTATCGTGAAGAAAAAGGTGTGAAGAAAGAATCAAATACAGAAACCTTTGCGGCCATCAAGTTCTTCATCGATAATTGGAGATGGCATGGTGTTCCATTCTATTTGAGAACAGGAAAGAGAATGCACCAATCCTCTTCGGTAATTACCATTCAATTTAAAGATGTTCCTCACCAAATATTCCCGACTGGGTCGAGCGAAGGATGGCAACAGAACAAACTCATCATTAGTATTCAGCCAGAGATGAGTATTCGTTTGAAGATGCAAGCAAAGCGCCCAGGACTCGATATGATATTGAACCCAGTGGATATGATCTTTGATTACAAGGGAACGTACACCACCGAGACGCCGGAAGCTTATGAGACACTCCTACTCGACACGATGCTCGGAGATCAAACACATTTCATGCGCGGTGATCAAGTTGAAGCAGCCTGGGAATTGTTGATGCCAATCATCAATGCATGGGCAACGAAAAAATCAACAAGCTTCCCGAATTACTCAGCGGATTCATGGGGACCAGAATCTGCGGATGCGCTTCTCGCCAGAGATGGATTTCATTGGTTTACACTTCCTCAAACTAGCAAGCCGAAACACTAATGAGCATTCATATTTTCAAAGATGTCGACAGTCTCGTTGCTGCGTCTGCCGATTTGGTTGTTACACGTGCGCAAGAATCAATTGCAAAGCATGGAAGATTTTCATTGGTGCTTTCAGGTGGAAGTTCTCCCAAGCGCCTTCATGAATTGCTCACGAGCGACGATTATCGAAATAAGATTGAATGGTCCAAAGTGTTTTTCTTCTTTGGCGACGAACGCTATGTTCCAGCGGATCATCCGGATAGTAACTACTTAATGGCGAAACAGACGCTATTTGATCCACTGAAAATTCCGGCGAACCAAGTTTTCATCATGGACACAACGCTGTCACCAGAAGCTAGTGCGTCTGCGTATGAAACAGCAATCAAAGAATATTTCGGTACCGCGCCCGTAAAGTTTGACTTGATAATTCTTGGCTTGGGTGACGATGCACATACCGCGTCACTCTTCCCTGGTACTTCAGTTCTTCAAGAGCAGCAGGCGTTGGTAAAAAGCCTGTACATCGAGAAGGTAAAAATGAATCGTATCACATTAACAGCACCGCTGATTAATCAAGCACATCATATTGCTTTCTTATTGTTTGGCGCAGGTAAAGCTCCGGCAGTTGAGCAAGTGTTAAAAGGTGCGGTCAATATCACACAATACCCAGCACAGCTAATCAAACCGATTGCCGGGAAATTGGAATGGTATATGGATGAACCTGCAGCGAAGAATATTCAATAGTGCAAAGTAGTCTGAAAATAGAGTCATCGTTGTCTGAAACAGCGATGACTTTTTTTGTGTTTTATTCGGACGCGGGAATTTTGCGGAATAGTTAAACCGATTCACTTTTCCATTCAAAGGCAGTCGTTTTAGTATTTATATATTTTTGGTCATTCCAACGTTTGCGCCTTTGCAGGTGTCAAGTTTAAATAAACCGACCCCGATTATGAAATTTAGGAAAGTCCTTCTTGTCTTAGCAGTGCCGTTCCTGCTCGACGTAGCCAGTTCCTGTTCCATGGGATGCGACGTTGAAACATATCAATATGTTCACAAAGATCTTCAAGTAGCCAACCTCGATAACAGCGGTGCCAAAGCCGTCGTCACCTCAGGTGAAGTGAAAAGGAGTGCTTACGGCATTCGATTATCCATTAGCCGCGATGCGATTGCCGCCATACTGCACGAACCAGGCTTGTCTTTTTCTACGAAACTTTATGCGAGTGATTGCATTGAGAATGAATACATTGCAAAAGATTCGATTACGTCAATCAAAGTCGTTTCGTTGGTAAATTTTGATGAAGAGCATGGAGCAGGTAGCGATGTGTCGGACTATTTCAAAGTCGGATTAACAGGTGCGTTTACAGCACTCGACGATTATGTGAACATGTATGGACACCAAACGCTCAATTTAAATGGGCCGATTCAAGCCCATGAAATCAATCTTTTACTGATGACGCAGCCTGAACCAGGTACGTATCAGTTTAAACTAGAAGTCACGATAAGCGATGGTCGTAATTTTGAAGGAACTACGAACGAAATCGAACTTGTCGAATGAAGACGATTACTTTCATACTCATGCTCCTGTCGTGCACTTCGATAATGTTTGCCCAAGATCATAATTATCAATCGAAGATCACTATTAATCCAGCGGTGGGTGCAATAATTCCTATTAAGAAACTGTTTAAGGGTGATGCTTCAGATGCGCTAATTGGTTACAAAGATTTGAACTTCTACTGGCAAGCGCTATCCGGCTCACTGTATTTTAATCGACGTTTCGGTATTCAATTCGATGCTCAAATTGCGTTCGTTGACAAAGTCAATATCAACGCGCCGAAATTCCAAGAACAGGTACGAGAACAATTTGGAGTTGATCGTTTTTTTGTCGCAGGTTCGGGGGGCGAGGTCTGGTATGCTAATATGAAAAGCGTCGCAAGAGTTATGCTCGGTGGAGTTTATAGATATGAAACAACTCGATGGTTTTTAAATCCAAGACTTTCCGTAGGTGTCTCGACTTTCGACATCCAGAACGCATCGGTTGTACTGAAAGAAAAGGACTCCCATGAATTTTATACGGTGTCATACAAACGAAGCAATGTAGCCACGAATTCCTTCACCGTCCTCGCGGGGATCTCGACTGGTTATAAGTTACGGCCGCGTTTGTATCTAAATGTCGACTTGTCTGGAAGTTATTTCCGTCCTAACTTAACAATAAACGAAGATGTACGACAAGCGAGTAATGGTGAGATGAGTTCACGTACGGTAGATTATAAAAGAAGTATCGTCAGTATCAATGCAGCTGCAGGCGTGATTATTGTGCTGCAGAAATTTAAGGAATTTAGGAGTGAATAATTTATTATTTGTTTCCAACATTCAGCACACCTGCTCCGTCTATTCTTTAAAAACCGGTTATGAAGTTTAAAAAGATCCTCTTACTCCTCCTTCTTCCCTACATGTTTGAAGTTCTCATCGCTTGTTCTACTGGAGACTGTGATGGCGATTTCGGAAACACATATCAATACACACATAAGTTGCTTGAGGTTAAAAACCTCGACTACAGTGGAACGCAGCCAAGTGTTGTGCTGGAAGGTGACGTTAGTAAACATGCTTATGGAATCCGATTGGCGATACAGCGTGAGATGGTTGCCCGCATTACGGGACCAGTCAAATTTTCGGTATTTTCTCCCTTGTACGCAACAGATTGCCCACCTAACGAGTATGTTGGTATTGAGTCCATCGCATCAATTAAGGTATTTACGGTAAACGACTTTGATGACACACATTCTGCAGGCAGCGATGTGTCGAATTATTTTCGTGTTGGCAACGGCGCTAACGCAATGACACTTACAAAGTTTTTAGATCAGTTTGGCAACAAAACAATTTACCTCGTCGATCAACTTAATGAAGATGTGGATTTATACTTGGCGACTGCGCCCGAGTCAAATACTAGCAACCAATTCAAAGTTCAGGTGACTTTTAGCGATGGGCGTGTAGTTGAAAAAACAGTGGACGAAATAGACCTAGTTGATTAGTCACATACTGAGCCAATGCAGAATGTTTAAAAGTAGCTGCAGGTTCTGTGAAGCATCTTTTGAATTCATCCCCATCTTGTTCTTTCCTTGAAGCTGCGCCGTAAACATCGCAGCTTCACCAAACACAATCACTTTCCCTTGTCCGTATTCAAGATACGCGCCCTGATGCAGGTCTTTGCCAGAGGTCACGATCGTGCGCTTGTTAAACTCCCAGGCGGTTTCGGGACTCTTAATTTTGTAATTTTCATTCAGCGAAAGTATCGGTACGGCGCCGTTTGGAATTTCAAATGCTGAACCCGTAAATGTTTTGACTGATTCAAGCGCTTCTGATGACTCACGCCCGGCAGTGATGATGTTTCGATGTAATCCCGCTCCTACTTTGAAAATGTCGTTCCCGACTGCAAAACCATTTACAAATTTGAATCCGAATGACGCCGCTAATTTTTCAGCGGCACCTGGGAAAGGCATGTGATCAGCAATCAAGAAAAGTGATCCGCCCTCTTTTACCCAACGATTGATTGTAGTAATCTCCTCGTCTGTAAACGCGGATGGCGTGGGCAATGTCCAACGAGTAGTATTCGATTCATGCAGCGCATTAGCGATTACGAGTATCCCACCTTTTGCAAACGACTCCGAACTAAACGGCTTTGTGTTTTTATCGACAACATACCCATCGGCCTCAAGCACATACGTGAAAGGTTTATACCTTCCGTCACGCGTGTGGAAATTGTTGTGTGCTTCATCAATATAAACTGATGGACCATTTCCCTTGCTGTACATTGGTTTACTCAGCACTGGCTTAAACAGCGTATCTGCAACTTGCTGGGCCAAAGTCACTGTTGAAAGTATAGTGGCGATCGTGGTGAGAAGTATTTTCATGATAAAAGATAATCACATCGATGTAAAAATTAAAGTCACACCACCACGATAATGTGGTTTTGTGTTTTACGTACGCCATGCTCCGTTTAGCGTAGGCTTTCCTCCTGGTGGGTACCGTAAAAGGTCGGTATAAAATAAGAATCCGAAAATGAAAACTTCACTTATTGTCCTGGCAACATCGGCTTTACTGCTATCGTCATTTACAACATCGCGGAACCGTGATACAAAATTTGCCGCTGAGAAAACTGCGTTGCAAGTGATTGATGCTTTTAAACATGAATCAGCGGCAGCGTATGTGGCACTTTTTCCTAACCTGGTTGATTTTCATACGATCATGGGCTTGAACAGCACTTGGTACGGAAGCAATCTGGATGCAGCAAAGAAAGATTTCGCTGACCATTTTGATGAACTTGATCGCGCTACGTTCGAATCATTTCAAGATGTGATCATGAATGGAAAAGTCGCAGGTATCGATTGGAAGTCGATTAAATTTGTACAAGCATCGCTCGATGCCGAGCCAACGAAGTCGATTGACGCAGCGAAGCTTACGATTGTATTCACCGCGGGAGAGCGTTCCTATAGCCTGTGCATTGATCGAGCAATGTGGATTCGCGGCGAATTTAAAGTAAGTCAATTCATTGAGTTGAAGTAGCAAGAACTAGCTCTTATATACTGCCGAATCTGGTGCATGAAAGATCACTTGATTCGGCAGTTTTTTAAAGGTTACAGATTGGCTTAATCAGGAATAAATACATGAATTATCGGTAAATTCATGTTATGAAACGACCTATTGGATATGCGTTTTTGTTACTGATTGCGGTGTCATGTGGTGTGGTGGAAGATTTAAAGCAATCACCAGAGCTCGAACCATTGGAACACGGCTTTAAGTCATCAGCTGCAATTGCATATTGTGCGTCAATTGCGAATGCGGCGTTTAAAGGCTACGAACTTCCATCATACATAAGTTTTGATGCCGATACCCGAGAAGGCTACGCTGGTGCGGGGGTTATTTATGTGTCGGCTAACGCTTCACATCCAATGCCCTTCAACAATGCTGTAGGTGATATTGCTATCGCGGCGCTTTGGAACGGAAATCAAGGTGGTGTAATGTCTATTATTTTTGGTGATATCGATATCCTGTCCGCGCAGTATAAGTTGTATGGGATTCATACGGTGCCATTTTTCTACGATGAAGAAAATGATAGAATTATCACCCTTTTTGCAGAGCAAGATATCGTGATAGGCGAAGGCTCTGATACGCTACTAAGTATCAATTTATCAAAAGGAAAATTTGATCTTGAACTTGAGCGACTGGAAGAAGAACAGTCGGATGATGTGTTCGTCGCTGTCACTCAAAACGTTTGGCATATCAGTGTGGATCAGCGTGACTCGCCGATAAATTTTTATGATGATGATGTTACTGTAAATGGCGGTGGACAAATTGCAACGGTTAACAGTAAAAGTGGCGGCGTGCTTTATCATGCCATGATCAAAACGAAATTCAACTACAACGAGTGTCAATCGAACCCTATCAGTGGAAGTGCTTTTGTTCAGAATTTTAAAGCTGGCTCCGTCCTTGATCTTGGCACTATCCTACTTGATTTCCATAGCGCTTGCAACGGTAAGGCGGAGATTACACTAGCCACGGGAAAATACTTGCGCGCGAATGGTGACGATGTGATGTTGAACTGGCAGTAAGCCGTTGCTACATCACTGGTTTATCTGTTATGATCTTCTCAATATGATCTGATAAACGTAGTGTCAGTGAAATTAAGGTAAGCGTGGGATTGACGGCGGCGGCTGTCGTAAAGCACGATGAACCAGCAACAAAAGCATTTTCTAATCCATGTATTTTGCAATTGACATCAACAGCACCTTGCTTAGGATCGTCATGCATCCGTGTAGTTCCCATATGATGCCAACCTCCACCAACAATTGAAGGCCAATGATTATCATCTGTATCCCGCAGCCATTCCATCACGCGCACACGACCAATGTTTGATAAGCCAACTTGTTGTCCGAAGAGATGATACATCGTACGAATGCTCCTTTTTTCTATTGGTTGTAGCGCCCAATGCAGTGATGCTCGTGGCATTCCCAGTGCATCCCGTTCATGTGCTAAAGTGATGCGCGAATTGGGATTCGGAGATTGCTCGATTCTGGTGAATAGATTAAAGCGTTTATAGAAGCCTGCCTTTGGCGTTCTCTTTTTCTTTGGTTGCTTTTCATATTCATCCCAACGTTTCACTTGCTCTACGGCATCATCGGAAAACGTATCGATGTAAGCCTCTGGATCCTTACCAGTATAGGGACTTAACGATATTGTCCCATTTAACAATTGATGCGCTTGTTGAACGCGCTCTCTAAAAGCCACCTCTGCGCGCATGCGTGTCACGAAGGGATCCCACATATAGAGTGGCAGTGACATCGCTTCTTTGAGTAGTAATTCGCCGGAATTAACCTCAAGGTGTTCCATGAAATTCCTTCCAACTTGATCGTGGTCGTTTCCTATACCGTTCGCGGCGCGTTCATTACTTGCTAACAGTAGTCGTGCATTTTGTATCGCGCAGCAAGCTAGAACATAATAACGTGCGCGTACCACGTGCGATTTACCTGCTAAATTTTTTACAACAACTTCTTTAATGGATCGATCGTCATCGTGCAGCGTTAATTCTGTCGCGTTTGTGTAGGTGTAAAGGTGAATGTTAGGTGCGTTAACAATAGTGTCTCTGTACCGCGTAGAAAAACGCGTTGGAGGGCTAAACTGCCATACTTTGTTCCAAAGCACAGTGTCATCAAAAGGAAGAGGTTTCTTCGTTTGATCTTGCGCTTGCCAGTAGGGTAAATCGTATCGGTAAGGTCCGAGCTCAAGAATGGTGTGTGCTCTTTCGTAATATGGATCGAGCGTAGACCTATCAATTGGCCAACCGCTATGAGGAACCCAACTTCTTGTTTTAAAGTCTACAGGGTCGAAATCGGAACAGAACCCCGCCCAGTGTCCCGTCGTGCCGCCGAAATAGTGGAGCCGCGAGGATTGTAGCGGATAGTATCGTTGGCCTGTTGAGCTTCCCTTAAACAGATCTTGCATCTCGTTTTCGGGCTCAAATCCACCGCCCTCAAGAAGTATGACACGAAAAGGTTTACCGATCCATTGCATGGCAAAGCTGATTCCCGCGGCGCCGGCACCAATAATGCACACATCGCCTTCTATTGTGGTGTTGTCTTCTAATTTTCGAGCATCACTATGCATGGTCGTCAAGATATGATCGAAAATAATGCACACTGTCTGGCTTCTGTGCGTGATAAAATCCAGCCATCAACAATAACGATCTCATTCTTTTCAAAATCATTTTGAATTCGTTGTTCAAGATAGTGGGTAATCTTTGTACCATCACTTTCGTGCAGTAAATGCATGTTGTTCTGCGTCAATGCATCGATGAGACTCTCTTCCGACTGCTCATTGTTGTACTGTGCGCGATAAGCCTTACCAATATTCATTAAACTATCTTCATCGGCGCAAGAACTCATGACGACAGGAAAATAGAATGCGTTGGGGCCCTTTGGCCTTTGGCTGCATCCGTTGAAACTAAGCGCAAGCGTGGTAAGAATTGATGATCGTATGAACTCGCGACGACGCATATTTCCTGATTTATCCTTGAATACTAGTAGCTTTTTACTTTTGCTAACGTGGCCTCGTCACGCCAAACGCACCCCTCTACTTCGAGGATTAGATCTGCTCCGTAGGCAGTTGCGGGCGTTTGAAATCCTGGCTTAAAATTTCCGGCGAGAATTTTCTCCGCGATCAGCACACTTGTGATTGCTGTGAGGGTATAACCATTCGGAACTTCAATGCGTGTAATCACACTTTGACCGTTGTTATTCCAGGCTTTTCCCCACAAGAGCGCTGTCCCTTTTAAACGTCTCTCTTCCGTTGGGCCATCAGGCTTCTGATCGAGCTTTTTAAGTAAATAGTTCTTAACGCTTCGATGCCGCAGTATCCAATTAAAATATTTGCTCAGCTTAGCATTTCTAATCAACGAACGTTTCGCACCGATGTAGACTTCGATGTTGGGGATTTTTGTGCTACACCATGCAGTTGCAATGTCGCCCCAAGGGATATTTAATGCATGCGACGATATCCTGCCAAAGTCAATATGCATTGTCTTGGCGCCTAGCGGGACCGTTGTGAGAATTCCGCCGGTTCGAATCACACTACCTCTTCCAAGACCTTCGATCATGGTTTTGTTTGTCCCCCGCGATAGACCACCACCAGCAGAATTTAGAAAGGCGAGTTGAAGATGAGTCGCATCTGGAAGTCGCTTCTTTAAATGCAGCGCAAGACAGTCGGAAGGAACAACATCGAAGCCGACACCGGGTAAAATTGTTAGAATCGAACGACGTGCATCGTCATCATATCGCTGTAGTTCTTCGAAGACTTGGTATTCGCCTGTAATGTCGGTGTAATGAGTTCCCGTACGAAGACATGCATGAACCATCTTCGACGCTGTGAATTGAAATGGGCCACCACAGTGAATGACGACACTCACCTTCTGAAGTAATTGCTCAAGCGCTTGTTTGTTGTCGATCTCAACGGCCTCGAAGGGAAATCCGGTATCGGCGCTTTGTTGGGCCAATGCTTCTCTATTTCTGCCCGCGAGAATAACTTGAAGATCTTTTTGACGACACTGTTTTACAATGAGTCTCCCCGTGTAGCCATAAGAACCATAGACGAGAATAGTGTTTTTTGGATCTGACATAACGTGTTGATCCAATGAAGATAGTATTTTTTTTCTAGCTACGAAGTTTAGCGTGCGTGAGCGTATGATTCGATTCTGTAAAACAAAAAAAAACGGCACCCGAGAGCGCCGTTTTTTTTTATTTGAATGAAGTTATTATCCGAGGAAAGACTTCAATGTTTTGCTTCTTGAGCTATGACGCAATCTGCGGGTTGCTTTCTCTTTGATCTGGCGTACACGTTCACGCGTGAGACGGAATTTTTCACCGATCTCTTCTAGCGTCATTGCCTGCTCACCGTTCAAGCCGAAGTACAAAGCGATAACGTCAGCTTCACGTTGCGTGAGTGTAGCAAGCGCGCGCTGGACCTCGCGACGAAGTGAATCCATAATCAACCCTGAATCAGGTGTTTCTTCGCTTTCGTCAGAAAGTACGTCCAAAAGGTTGTTCTCCTCTCCGTTCGCAAACGGTGCATCCATCGATACATGGCGGCCCGAAATTTTCATTGTGTCTGCAACTTCTTCAGCAGAAATCTCAAGTACTTCTGCAAGTTCTTCTTGCGAAGGTTCGCGTTGAAACTTTTGCTCGAGGTCAGAAAAAGTCTTAGAAATTTTATTGAGAGAACCTACCCTGTTCAAAGGAAGGCGGACGATACGTGACTGTTCAGCAAGCGCTTGCATGATCGACTGACGAATCCACCATACGGCGTACGAGATGAATTTAAATCCGCGGGTCTCATCGAAACGTTGTGCCGCCTTAATCAAACCAAGATTTCCTTCGTTGATAAGATCACCAAGTGTCAAGCCATTGTTCTGGTACTGCTTTGCAACAGACACCACAAATCGCAAGTTAGCCTTCGTAAGTTTCTCTAGCGCCAACTGATCACCCTCTCTAATTCTCTTCGCCAATTCAACTTCCATATCGGAAGTGATCAAATCCACCTTACCAATCTCTTGTAAATACTTGTCGAGTGACTGGCTCTCGCGGTTGGTGATTTGCTTACTGATCTTTAACTGTCTCATGCGTATAAAAAGCTTTTAAACTTGTTTGAGTTTAACCGGTAATGAAAATACGAAAATAATAGGATGATTGTCCTTACCGGCGTTGACCGGATAACTAACATCAAGAGAGGAAATAATGTTTCTCAGGACTTCTATGATCGTAAAATTTTTCAAAGATAGGGATTTTAAAATTGGTTTTCATCAGAAAATGTCGCCACAAACGCAAATTTGACGTATTTTTTGACGCCTCTCCGACTCGTTACCATTTCACGAGTCTCGCTCCAGTAGCTTTATCGATCATTTCAATATTAAGTCGATTACATTGATTTTGAACTCTTTATAGTTATACGGAGCAAATATCGTTTAAGTTTTCTTAAATTAGTTCTTAAAAGTAGAAACATATTGTCTTCATTTGTAGTTTAATGAACTTAAACTCATACACCGGATGAAAGGATACCTCGGAGAATTTGAAGAACTCGTTTTACTTACGGTGGCCAGTCTTGGTGAAGACGCCTATGGTGTTTCCATCAAGGGAGACATCGAACAACGGGCCGACCGGAGTATTAGTATCGGCGCACTCCATTCCACGATTTCAAGGTTAGAGGAAAAGGGCTATCTGAAATCGTGGTTGGGCGATCCTACACAAGAACGCGGCGGACGGAGGAAGCGTTTTTTTGAGGTAACGCACGACGGCAAAGTAGCGCTGCACGAAGTAAAAACACTTCGGGACGAACTATGGAATATATCGAAGGCTAACCTCGATCTCGCGAAATGAAATCAGCCTCGCACCCACCGCCCCTGGTTGAGAAGGTCTTTCTCTGGTATTGTGAACGCGCGATGATCGAAGACCTTCATGGTGATCTTGATGAAATCTTTTACGATAATTTAAAACGCATGAGCTTGGCACGTGCGAAATGGCATTACTGCCGTGATGCCGTATCGCTTATGCTTTCTTATAGCGTTAAAAAAAGGAAGTCAAACGCTGCCTACCATCCTTATTCACAAAACAACTCTATGGCTATGCTTCAGAACTACTTCAAAATCGCGGTGCGTACCCTTTCCAAACAAAAATTTTTCACGAGCATCAACGTACTCGGACTGTCCATTGGAATGTCAATCTGCCTACTGTTGGTGGCCATGCTTTCTTATATATTCCGCTACGATAATTTTCACAAAAATGGCGGCAGTATCTATCGTGTAATTTCGAGCACTGATGATTCGCAGCGTAATTTGGAACATGCATCCTCTCCGGCGCCTATCGGAGATCTGCTGAAGCATGATCTGGCCGGTATTGGTGAAGTGGTCAGAATTAATAAAACATTTGCTGGAGATGCCACTGTTGACAATAAGACAATTCCCCTATCAGGATACTTTGCAGATCCCTCCTTTCTCCAAGTGTTTACTTTTCCATTGTTAAAGGGTAATGCGCAGAGTTGCTTGTCGGAAATGAACAGCGTTATACTGACGGAGTCGGCGGCGATAAAAATGTTTGGCGATAAAGATCCCATTGGCGAAAGTATAACTATAGGCGAGTTCGGGCAATTTGAAGTGACCGCTATTCTGAAGGATCATCCGAAGAATTCCCATCTGTATTTTGAAATGGTAGCGCCTTATGAGTCGTTGCTTGCATATCAGCGTGTTCATCCGCCTTCGGAGATTTGGAAAGAGTTTAGAAACAACTACAATTACTTTATATGCGAAGATGAAACACGCTTGGAAAATATCAACGGATATCTATCGTCGTTGGCAAACAAACATTATAAAGATCGCAAAACTTTTACGGCCTCGTTTCAAGTGCAAGCACTCCATAACATTGTACCTGGCAATGATCTGGTAAATAGCATTGGACCGGAGTGGGATTATTCGTCATTTGCAATATTTGGGATCTTAACATTAATGATTCTTTTGCCAGCATGCTTTAACTACGCTAGCATTTCGATGTCTCGCGCGTTGAAACGTTCAAAGGAAATCGGGCTTCGAAAAGTCGTCGGGGGAATGCGAGGTCAGATTTTTATGCAGTTTATTGTAGAAACGGTGGTCGTAAGTCTGTTGTCGTTAGGTGGTGCGTTTTTAATTTTTGTGTTGATCAAAGGTGAATTCATTTCCATGCTTGCCAACGCCGATGGTATTAGCCTTGAACCCGATTTCATCACTGGACTATGCTTTGTTGTGTTTGCCATTGTAGTCGGATTTGCGGCTGGAATTGTGCCAGCAGTTTATTTTTCGAAGATAAATCCAGTCAATGCTTTCAAGAGCAACTTACCTTTTAAAGCGCTCTCTGGTACGCGGCTGCGGAAAATTCTGATTGTTTCCCAGTTCGCCATTTCTCTCGGTTTTATTATGTCCGTTGTAATTGTTTTGAATCAATATCGCGCTTCGCTAAATCATAATTTTGGATTCAACCAATCGAATATTATCGATGTTGAACTTAAAGATGTTGACCCTCAGATATTCAAGAATGAATTTTCCCGATTATCATCGATCGAGTCCGTGTCAATGTCATCGGGGATTTTGGGAACGGCTGCAACTGCGAATGAATGGGTGCGCAGAGATGCATCCGACTCCGTTGAAGTTTCTTCTATGTCGGTGGATCAGTATTTTATTCAGAACATGGAACTATCACTCTTGGCGGGGAAAACTTTTGCAGATGCTGAATCTGTCCAAGAACAAAATGTTATCGTGAATGAAGAATTTTTGAAAACATTTCGTATCGCAGACCCGTCTGCGGCGCCTGGAGTGACTTTTACAGGTGTTGACGGTAAGGAGAAGAAAATCATCGGTGTCTTGAAGAATTTCCATTACGCTAGTCTGCGAGAATCGATAGGTAGTTTCTATTTTCAGTATGATCCTACTCTTTTTCAGTACGCGAATCTGAAAGTTAGTAGCACTGATATTACCGCGTCGTTCGATGAAATGCAGGCGATTTGGAATACGTTCAAGACAGAGGAAAAATTTATGGCGCGTTTCTTCGATGATGAACTTGCGGATGCATACAGTTTCTATTTCTCCATGATCAAAATATGCGGGTTCTTAGGCCTGTTGGCAATCTCCATTTCTTGTCTCGGACTCCTTGGAATGGTCGTGTATACTGTTGAGACGCGCACGAAAGAAGTCGGCGTGCGCAAAGTAATGGGTGCTACCGATGGCGAAGTATTATACCTTTTATCGAAAGGTTTTATGAAATTAATGTTAGTAGCATCGATAATAGCCATACCCATTACGTACCTTATATTCGATAAGGTGTTACTTGGGTTGCAAACGGCCTATCCAATTCGTGTCGGTATTGTCGAGATTGTTATAAGTTTAATCGTGATGGTCGTGCTCGGTGGGGTTACAGTGCTATCGCAAACAATTCGCGCTGCACGGAGTAAACCGGTGGACACCTTGCGGTATGAGTAGGAATCCCGGGTGTGACAATCAGTAACGCAAGATGAACTCAGTCAAATTGATGGAAGGATTCAGGTTCATTTTCTTTCTGATTCTATAGCGACTTGCTTCTACACCACGAACGGAAAGATTCAGCAATGGCGCAATCTCTTTACTGGAGAGATTTAGCTTGAGGTAGGAAATTAATTTGATGTCATTGTGTGTGAGCTCCGGAAATTCTTTTCGGAGCCGCACCAGAAAATTCTGATGAATTTGATTGAAGTGTAGCTCAAATTGCTCCCAGTTGTTTTCCAAGCTTATTTCATTTGCAATTGAGCGCAGCACTTTACGCATGTGCGACTTTGCATCATTATCCTGGACAGCTTCGATCGCTGCGAGTAGCGCTGTCTTTATTTTTTGAATAGTCTCAACGTTGTGCACAATGTGCATCGCTGACGATGCTAACTCTTTATTTTTATGTTGAAGTTCGTTTTCTAGTTTTTCGTTATTGAGCTTGATGATTTCTTTTTCCGCTTTCAATACCTCTTCTTGATGTTGAATTTCTTTTAGACGCATTGTCTTTTGCTGTTGCACTTTTGTGAAACGGCTAACAAAATAAAGTAGCAGTAATATTAAAAAGATATATAGGCCATAAGCGACATACGATCGATACCAAGGAGGCAACACGGTGAATTTAAATGTTGAGATAGAACCTTCGCGGTTGTAAATGTCTTTACTTTTTACATAGAACGTGTAGTCGCCCTCTTTTAAGTTGGTGTATTCCTTACTGGTCAATCGCGTCCAGGCGGACCAATTGGTTTCGTAGCCATCAAGTTTAAATTGATACTGAACGCGTGATGCATCTTCGTATGAGGTAGCGGAAAACGTAAATCGTAAGGCGTTTAGGTCATAGGGTAATACAGGGTGCAGACTGTCGGGTTGTTGATGTCCTATCATCATCGTGAAAGCTGAATAGCTGCCACCGGATAATAAAGAATCTTGCTCTCCCGTTATTTCTACTTTTCGCAATACTGTGGAGAAGGTGTGATCATTGTTAAAGTTGTGTGATGGATCAAAGTGTACAAAGCCGTCGTCGGTACCAATGATAACGTTGTGATCATCGTACGAGGCAATGTGTTCAAATCCGCCAACCAAACGCCTTTGAAGTTTGTTAAATATCGTTTTTGTGATTTCGTAATTTGTACCGCCATTCCGTTTCTTGAGTACGCCCATCTCGTCCGCACTGGAGAACCAGATATTCCCTTCGCCATCTTCTACGAGTTTACGCGTGTGATTCGTTTTTGTCAACAAATTGTTGTATTGCTCATGCGGCTCGAATACATTCTTTTCTTTGTTATATCTAAAAACACCGCGTTCTCCCGGAAAAACAAGTTCATTGTTTACTTTAAAAACATTTATAAAAACATCGGATGGAAAGCCACTCTTAGAGTTGTAGAATTCCGTGCTCTCCGCTTCTCGCAGATCTTCAGAAAGTTTGATTTTATATAGGCCGATGTAACCATGCGCTATCCAAATATTTCCTTCGTCATCAAGTTCCATTACACGAGCCGATTGCTCAAATCCTTTCACTTTCCATTGAAATACCGGCGTTCCATTTTCAAGTTTGTACAGATCTAGACCGGTATAGGTTCCGCATAACAAATATGTTGGGTGCCCCGGTACGGGCAGGAACAACCAGGCTCCAGTTTGTGAGGAGAGTTTTTTTACATTGTTGTTGTTGACAATGAATGGCCCCAGATTGTGCGTTAGCAGTAACATCGATTGGATGTGCTGTAAATTATACGTCTGCCCTTGGGAACCTTCAACGATTTGGAAAGGTGATTCTCTTAATGGATCTTTTCTGGAACCCCATGTTTTTACATAGAGGCCCTCACTCGTGCCGAGGTAAAGTTTGTCATTTTGTAGAAGAGAAGTGAAGCCCGATCCGGAGATGCCGCTTTTGGAGTTGAATATGGTAAAGGGCGAATTGATCTCAACATAATCAATCCCATCACGAAGCGCCAACCATAAGTTGCCATTGTTGTCGGGATAGATGTATTCGATACCATCATTTTGTAATCCTTTCTTTTTGTTGAGGTGCATCACCGGCCTGCCTTCTTTGTCTAAAATGAGTAGCCCATTGTGCGATGAACCCAACACGTATCCTTTAGAAATGGCCGCTGCGCAAGAGATTTTATTGCCGCGTAAGAAATCTTGAGAGAGTGGCGTCCACAACTGAAAGTGACTATAGCCATCGTAACTAAAGATGCCATGTTCTTGCGTTACACAAAGAATTGTATTTCCTGGGCCCGGGAGCATTCCTGTGATGAGATGCGCGGCGATTTGTTGGCTATTGGGAATGAATACGAGTTCTTGATTTTTTAATTCAAAAATCCCCTCGCCGCCGAAACATGCAAATAGCCTTTGACTGATATAGAAGAAAGATACCAACCCAACTCTATCAGAAGTCTTGTAAAATTTAATCGTATCATTCTGTAAGTAGTATATGCCGGCAGAAGTGCAGAAAGCAATGCCGATGTCGGTAACACAAATTTTCCAAACGTCAGCGAAGGTTTGATGCTCCGGTTGAATTTTTGACTTGAGCGAGATAAAAACCATCTCCCCTTTTGCATTGGGTTTAAGATACCCGAAATCAGCTTGCCCCCCGACGTATACAACACCTTTGCTGTCCACGGCGAGCGATCTTACAACGGTACGGTTAGGCAAAGGATTAACACGCCAATTATTTCCATCAAATTCCATAAGATGGTAGTTGTTCGCTGCGTAGATAATGCCGCGCGCGTCTTGAACGATTCCCCAGTTAAACGGCGATGAGTTGTAATCTTGGCGTGTATAGTTTGTAATGTAAGGAATGCCTTCGAAACGAATTTGCGCACCAGCGTGGACGGCCAGGGAAATAAGAAATGTGATTATGGTGTGTCGAATCAAGAAGGTACTCATGGTTGGGTTTCTCTCGCGAGACGAACCTCCAAGATACTATTTTGTAAAGTAGTAAAAAAATGAAGGGGATGTTTGTGCATCCCCTCCAATGTTAGTTCCGGATCGTTATTCTTTTATGATTTTCCTACGAATCAATCTATTGTTTACGGTTACATCAATGATGTAAATGCCGCGTGTGAGTAACCCAGCTTCGATGTAATCGTCGGTAATTTTTCCTTTCATCGCGAGTGTGCCTGCTGTGTTCCGAATAATAAATTCTGTGCCTTTATCAGCGCCGATAACGAAGAGTTTGTCTTTCACGGGCAAAGGATACATGGCCAGTTGCTCTCCAGCATTATCCTCCTGTGTTGCTAATCGTGCACCTGTGTTGCCGTAAACTTCAAGTTCAAAAATCGAGATACCATACACTGTATTACGCGCAGTCGAGTAAATTCTTAAGTATCGGCCAGCCCCCGATAATCCAGTGTGATCATTTACGAGTGTAGTGTTTCCGGTCACATTTTTTAACACCGTTGGCCAAGACGATGTACTGGTTGAAAGTTGCACCTGGTAATCTTTTGATGATGCTGTTTCCCATGTAATCTTTACCCGACTGATGCTGTATGTAGCACCAAGGTCTACGTATATCCACTGCGGATCACTGAACGCACTACTCCAACGCGTGGCGGGGTCACCGTCAACGGCAGCCGATCCGGGCATACCAGCATTTTCCGTCGACAACACAGTTGTTGGTTTATTAAGCGCCAGGTTTACTACTGGTGCGGACGTTCCGAAGTGTAGCCAATTTAAATTCCAGCCTCCTGTAACCACATGCACTCGCAACGTTTGATTGCCAGCGGGCAAATTCACGGCGGTATTTACGGTTGTCCATGTTTGCCAACCACCTGTTGCTGGAATATTTGCTGTTGCCAATACGGTCGCGCCTGCACGCAATTGAACTTGTCCACCTGTTGCTGGTGCAGCTACGCGAAAACCAACGGTATAGCTACCCGCGGATGTTGCGTTCACGTTGAAGTCCATCCAATCACCCGCATCGATCCATCCAACATTTTGCCCACCACCAGCGTCAGTAGTAGCTTCCGTTTGAACGCCATTCATCGCGGCATAACTTTCCGCTTGCAATGTTGCTGGAATGGCTGTATAAGGATTAGGCGGTGTGCCTCCTAACGAACTATACAATGTGTTCGCCGGCACTTGGAAAGAAGTGACTTGCGCTCCGTTGTTATAGACAATACATGTTTGTGCCGACGATGATGGGTTATACACGACATAATTTGTTTGTCCTGTTGCAGCATTAAAGTAAGCAGCACTTGTTGGTATCGACATATGATATGTTGTTTGATACTCCCCTAAATTTTGCAGCGCATGTGCATAGTAGTACGTCGTACCACCTTCATAAGGATATAAAACAACATCTCGCTCTTCCTGATCTGTCGAATTCCAATATTGATTCAACTTTCCTGTCACGTATTGTGGATCAAACATCATGCGATAACCGAGGAGCACGTTTGCCCAATCATGTCCGATCTCCGCTTCTGTCACAACGCCACCATCTGTTCTCGCGGTATTTCCCTGTGCAGTGTTGAAAGAAAGTAGTTCAGCCATGAGGCGATCGTAGTATGCGTTGGCCTGTGATTTGGTAAATCCCTGATTGAAATAATGAAAGCCTGGACTCGTGGGCAGCATTTGAATACCGTGAATCCACTGCGGATCGATTCCAAAATATGTTCCATACACATAACCTCCAGGCCACAGAATACCGACGACATCGCGTGCACTGTTGTAAGATGCTGGCCAAACATCATTGTTCACATTGAACCAATATTCAAGTGTCGCTTTGGATTCATACATGTAGCCGAATGCCCCTGCATCTCGCATGCCATTATTCCCCAGCTGTGCTCCCAAGAAAAACAGCGCGTGCCACGATTGCATCGCCTCTGAGGTTGACTCTTGATTGTTTCCCGTTGGCGAGGATACACCGCCGGCGTATGAGTGCCCCATCCACGGATCAAATGTTCTCATGAATGGAAAATTTCCATCGGCCCTGTCCCAGTTAGCATATTGTTTTGCAATCATTGTTAAGATCGCAGAATATTGGTTGACGAACGCTGGATCTGCCATGCCGACCAATGCTGCGGCTTGGATGAAGTATCCATAGTGAAAATGATTATCGGTGAATACGCCAGAGTAATAACTTTCGTTGAAGCCGATGAGCGCTTTCCATTTAGGGTACCACGCAAAATAGCGTTCCGTTTCTCCTGGCGTGTATGTGAACCAATTTGTTAATGAATTTTTTAAGATAGTAAGTAGCGTTGTGTACTGCGGATGATTAGTCTCTTTGGCCATCAACATGTATTTCGCGAGCCGTACCAAATCTTTTCCGCCCCAGTAAGTGTCTGCAGCGCCATAGGGCGTGGTCTTTTGAATTTCCGTTGTGTAGTTTGAAATCAACGTCGCCATGCGCGTCGCATTATAAGGCGTCGTCTCACCGGCGATTGTCTGTGGTGCTTTGTAATGTGGCAGTATCCCGTTGAATTTATACGTGAATGAGAAGTTATTTCCTGTAGCCATTCGCAAAAGACCACGTGACTGACTAAATGTAATTCCATTGTAGGCAACATTCGATGATGTGGCGGTTCTGTATTGATGCGGAAGGAATCCTTGGATGACATTCGTTTGTGCTGCGCCGCGCAAGTTTGTTGTTGTTAACGACCACGTTGTTGTCATTGATCCTGCAGCGGTGTTGTAGTTGTAGCTTACTGTTGTGTTTGTTGGCTTAACGTATGCATATTGATGTACCGTTGCTGCTGCGGCTGCGTTGGGTAATGCAGAGAAGACGAGGTAATTCTGACCCGAAGCGAAATTAACGGTTAGTAAGTTTCCGGTTGGGCCACCTTGTGTGACTGTGCTGCCCGGTGGTAAATGCACGCCATAGAACGTGTCCCAATAGCGAATGACAAAATATTCACCCGTGAAAGGAAATGCAACGGGCGTACCCGACGAGTTTAAATAAGCGGCACCGTGATAGCATTCGATCTGTGGCGTGAACCCAATCGCATTTGTGTACAGAAACGGGATACCATGCGCCAATGTAAAGTTGATGTACTTGTTGTTGATGTCTTGAAATAGTCTCGCATCTACGGACCAATCGGACCAGTTCGTTACAACAGATTTAGTGGCGGCAAATCCCGAACCTTTTAGTACAACTGGATAATCTACACCGAGATTTGTTCCTTCCGGATTCCATTTGAAGGGATTGAAGATGTTCAGCCCATCGGGAGTTGGATCTACAACAAGTGGCATCGCCCATAGTTGTCCTCCTATTTGATCACCTTCGTCATAGATTAAATTCGTCCACCAATCGTTAGTCGGGATCGCTCGTGTATCGCCAGGCATCACATCGATCTCCGCATTTTGAGCGATGTTCGTAAACACACCATCCATTTCGTGCGTTGGCGGATATGATGCATAACTGCCTGCGCCGACGGGCACGACAGATTGCGCGAGGGAACTAGCAGATCCCAATAGCAGTGGGATCAGGAGATAAAGAATTGATCTTTTCATATTTGTTTGGTTTGATTGTAAGAGTCATGAAGTCAATCATAAAAGCTTGGACGTACGCGTTCCACCAGCCGTTGAGCCCTGTCGTTGGGGCAAGCGTTAATTTTAGCGAGGTAAGGATGCTCTACGTTTATGTCGTATGAGCGTAAGTTTCCAATGCGCAGCCTGGAGGAATCAGAGAAGAACCTCTGATTCCTTGGCTGGCCTTGGGTATTGGATTGGTTTTAAAAACTTATTGCTTAATCAATTTCTTGCGAATGGTTTTGATGCCATTGTTGAAATCAAGAATGTAAGCACCTGAAGGAAGGTTGCTGATATCGATAGTACCTTCAGTAACAATGTATGAAAAGGTTCTGCTACCCGCAGTGTTGAATGCGCGTACAGGGGTTCCGTTGGTTGCGCCTTCAACGTGAACAATGTTGCGCGCAGGATTAGGATACAGTGTGATGTTATCTTCTTCTGAATCGTATTCTGCTGTGGCGATACGTGCGCCCGATGCGCCATAAACTTCAAGTTCAAAAATGGAAACGCCATATGCTGTATTTCGCGCTGTTGAATAGATGCGCAGGTAACGCCCGCTTCCTGAAAGACCGGTGTGGTCGTTTACAAGTGTTGTATTCCCAGCAACAGTCTTCAGTACTGTCGGCCATGACGATGTGTTTGCAGAAAGTTGAACTTGATAGTCTTTTGACGATGCTGTTTCCCACGTAATTTTCACACGTGAGATATTATATGTTGCGCCTAAATCCACGTAGATCCATTGCGGATCGCTGAATGTACTGCTCCAACGTGTTGCAGCATTTCCATCGACTGCGGCCGATCCAGGTGTCCCGGCATTTTCTGTTGAAGAAACTTCAACGGACTTGTTTAATGCGAGGTTTGTCACAGGTGTCGAAGTCGCGAATTCAATCCAGTTTAAATTGAATCCACCAACAGCTGCATAAACGCGCAATGTTTGGGTTCCTGCCGCAAGGGTGGCAGTTGTGGACAACGTAGCCCACGTCTGCCAACCGCCGGTCGCGGTGGTTATGGTTGAACTGGCAAGCACCGTCGTTCCAGAACGCAATTGAATTTGTCCTCCGGTAGCCGGTGCAGCAACGCGGAATCTAACGGTATAGCTACCCGCTGAGGCAACGTTAACCGCATAGTCCATGTAGTCCCCCGTTTCAATCCAGCCCACGTTCGTACCGCCACCGGTATCGCCCGTTGCTTCTGTTTGAACGCCACTCATTGCTGAATAACTTTCTGCCTGGACAATGCCCGGGATTGTGTGTCCAGAATTTCCGCTCACAACTACATTCACATCGTCGGTGCCTGTAAGACCGCCGTTATCTGTAACTGTAAGTCGCAATACATAAGTACCTTGAATTAGGTTGCTTGCTGTGACATTCGCTGTATTCGCATTGGTAAGCGCAGGTGTGATTGGACCACTAATAATTGTCCATGCATAGCCTGTAATTGTTCCATTTGTATCAGTGCCGGTTCCATTAATGACGACACTGTTTGTTGGTAATGTAAGTGCTCTGTCCGTTCCTGCATTCGCTGTCGGCGGCGTATTTGATGTTACGGTTACCGTCGCATCGTCGAATGATGAAGCACCTTGGTTATCCGTTGCTGTCAGGCGGAACACATAAGTTCCTGCAACAAGTCCACTCGCGGTGAGGTTTGCAGTATTTGCCCCTGTGAGCGTTGGCGAGTTAGGACCACTCAGTCGCGTCCATGTGTAACTCGCGATCGTACCATCGGAGTCAGTAGCCGTACCGTTAAGTATGACGCTATTGGCTGGGAGTGAAACGTTTTTGTCAACACCTGCATTTACCACAGGTGCAGCATTGCCATCAGGTTCAGCGATGCTTCCTCCAGTAAAGTATATGTTGTCAATCGCAATGTTTGTGATGTTTCCTGTTCCAAGGATTTGGAACAATTGATTTACCTCCATCAAGTTTACCGCGTCAGAAAAGTCACTCATAGGAATTTGCACGACTTGCCATGTGCCGTTCCGTTGAAAGCCGTACGGTGTTGTTCCTGGTGCAAAGGAAATCCACTTCTGCCCTTCTCCATCGCGTGTTCCACTCTTCATACCAATATAAAAAGGTGTTGTCGTGTCAGATGTTTTCATTGAGAAGACAAGCTTTCCGTTCGGGTTTTTATACGCCGTTAAATTATGCATAGCGCTTGCTGTGAACGCGGCGCCAAACCATCCTTTGTTTGCATTCACGAATGAAAGCGCGTTGCTGCCTTCGGCAGGAGTTGTTGCTTGTGGCGTGAGGGTTGCTTCCCACACAAAAAAGTTACCATCAACACCTTGATCGAATTTATCAACACCCGTTTTGGTATCGCTATACAGAACATAGTCACCGTTCTGTGGTGTGATCTTCGTTCCATCTTGCCAATAAACATTATCGATAGCAAACGTTACTGGTGAAGATGGACTGTCGCCAACAATGTAAAACATGTTGCTGATGGAACGGAACTCAACGTTTCCAAATGCGGTCAAAGGAATAACGACTTCATGCCAAGCGCCATCGCGCACAAGTCCGTATTGATTTCCTGCAGCAGGATCGAGACGAACAGTCTTTTGTTGTGTTCCGCCCTGTGCGTTGCCATTGATCGTGCTAATGACGCCAATAGAGAATGGCCACGCAGAAGTGGTTTTCATGTGAAAGCGAAGTGTGCCATCGACAAAGTTTTGCATGTTTTTAATGTTCGTTGCACCCGTTGGAATGGCCATGCCGAACCAGTTTCCAGGGTTTGCTGTAAACGACAAAACATTGGATCCTTCAAAAGCGGTAGTCGATGCTGCAGCGAGGTTGTTCCATACTTCTATATTTGGTGCAGTCCCGAGAGAGCCGTTGACAGGTTTCGTTTCTGTAAACACACCAAACGTTCCTGTTTGACGAGGAAGATTTTGTGTTGTAAAAAACTCCGTGTTAGTATTTGAATAAACGCGGATGTAGTCGATTTGGAATTGTGCGGGTAGCGGTGCCGTTATCTGAGCCGGATCAGTTATACCTACAAAGTTTGATCCTCCAACAGCAAGGTTGAGGATAAAATAAAACGGATTGTTGAATTCAGTAATGTTGGCATCATTCGCCGGAATTGCAAAATTATAATATTGCACATTGTCGACATATCCGATAATGTTCGTTGGCGTCCATACAATTTTGAAATTATGGAAGCTATCGTTAAAGTTTCCTGGTATGGTGATGCTGTTTGTGGCGGAAGCGTTTCCCCACCAGCCATTTCCTGGGGCATTGGGATCTATCTCTTGAAAATTATCTTGAAACCAATGCACGGTGGTGTTGTTCTTTCTATTGGCGACATTGTTTTGCCAGTCGTCTCTGAATCCTGCTTCTAGAATATCGATCTCGCCAGAGCGCGGCCATCCTACTGAAGGATAATTCGCACCAAGCATCCAGAACGCGGGCCATAAACCGTTTTGCAGATTAGGAAGCTTCATCCTTGCTTCTATCGTTCCATACTTAAAATTGAATTTTCCGGACGTGTTGATTCGACCAGACGTGAACTGTCTGTTTTCCGGAGCGATACCATAGTTCTCTCTTCTTGCTTCGATCACGAGGTAGCCAGTGTCGGACGCGTTGGTTTTTGAGCCGATAAAAACATTCGATTCACCAGAGGTATAGTATTGAAGCTCTCCGTTACCGAATCCGCTACCGCCGACTTCCCTTGTCCATTTTTCGTCGTCGAGTTTTGTTTTGTTGAATTCATCACGCCAGATTAAGGTCTGGGCTTGCGCATGAATCACCAGGGTGATTGCGATCATGGTCAAGGCTTTCTGACACAGTCGTTGGAAATGCATCATTTTGCGTTTGGGTTTAGTTTGGTTATTAGGTTTGACTCCATCATGCTTTAGGGCCTGCTGGATGTCATTACCAAATTTGTCTTACCAAAATCCCCGCACGAAAAAAAGGGACTGCATCTTGCTACGTTGCGACTACGTTTGCACTACTGCATTTTATGAATAACACTACTCAATCTTAATTTCATTGAATTACGCTGCAATAAAGGATCTATTCGTTGCAAAATTTGAAATAGCAGAAAACGATTGCGCATCGACCTAAGAACAACATTTAAGGGGTAAAATTCAGGTATTTTGTTCGGCCTAATTTGCAAGTCAAAGTATTATAGAATGAACCGGTAGGTATACTTTAGCAAGAATATGTTGTGTGCTCGATCCTGGAAATCAAAACTATAACGACGGTGACGGTCTGTTGTTGTATCATAAAATGCACCATTCATTTCCTGTGTCCAGACTAAGAACAACGTTGATCCTGGAATGTACTCCCATCGCAACACCATGTTAGACCTGAATTGCCCAAAGTTGAAGTTGGGATTCTCAAATTCGAAGTTTCCATTTTCATCGTCCACCACGTAGCTCTCTTCATTCAATTGAATTTTATCATTACCAATCAAGCTGTATCGGTGATCGTATTCATTCGCATCAGCATCTGTAATCTTTTTGAAATTGGAATATTTACCGGATGTGCCAAAGGGTTGCCCCCAATATTGGATAGATAGGTTTGGCGTAATCATGTACGTCATGCGCAAAGAAACGCGTGCAATGGTTTGATCGATTTCGCCAACGATATGCCTATCTGCACCGGTGGATGATACCGTACTCACATATTGCAATTTGTTATTGTTCTTTTGAAAACTTGGCGCGATAGAAATTGCCAAGGCATTAGTTGGCCTGAAATTGAATTCCAGATCTAGCGTAATGGATCGTTTATAGTTATCGAAGCCGACATTGTATTGTGGGTTAAGAAACACCTGAAATTTCTTCCGGTTGTCAGTCATTACCCATGTCCAAAAAGACAGCGTTCCTGGATAATGAATTGCAGGTCCACCGCGTAAGTCAGCGTTCGACACGGCATGGGTTTCATAATTTCCACCGAGCCCAGCAATCCAAAAGTTTTTAAATTCTGCGCGTGTGAAAATTTCGTAACCGCGATTCATACTTTCGCCGTCGAAATCCCAATTTTGGTATTGCGTAAAATTTTGCCGGAAAGCTCTGAAGATGGAGAATGGTGTGAGCTTCCGATATTGGACCCAAATCCACTGGCCCATTGTATTTGTTTGAGAAAGAAATCCGATGTCATTCAATTCAAGTTGGGGCGACATCCAAGTGTAACCGATTTCATAGACGAAACTTCCACTTTTTCTTCCGCCAACAAAAGTACCGCCTGTTCCTGATAATGACGTGCGTGAGCTATCTACATTTGCGTGTTTATTGTCGGGACGTTGAAAGTAACGTTCCGATGCGTGTTGCGTTGCCGTGATTGCCTGCGGATCTCCTTTCACGTGACTAAATAAAGTTTTCAAGCTCACATAATACTTTCGATCTCGCCAATGATGAATAAAATCTGCGCCGCCTGAATAAGCCTGCTTATGAAGCCAAAGCAATTGTGGATCTTGAATGTCGCGATTCGTGGCGGTAAACATTCCACCAACGATGGTATTACCTTGATTGATGTCTTGCTGCGCGCGTGCGACGAAGTAGTTGGTGAGTGGTTCGATTGTCTCGTTCCGTTTTGAACCTAAGCTGTCGATCTCAGTCGTTTCTTTCGCTGTAACCGACTCCAAAATTCCCCACGAAAATCCATGCTTGTTTTTTCCGGTGAGCTTGGCTGCGCCCAAAATGGTAGTGTGATTATTCTTTTTCACATACTCATTTACATGGTCATCGCCATCAGGATCGGTATCCGGTGTATTTTGCGGCTGCCGTCCCACGCGTCTCGAATAAAATAAGTTGTTGCTATCAAAATCTGTGATCGGAAAATTTAGTGTGTTACTTCCTTCAATAAAGAAAGGTCGTTGCTCTTGAAAAAATAATCTAAAGGCGGATAGATTTACTTGCGATGGGTCAGCCTCGACTTGTCCAAAGTCTGGATTGACTGTTAGGTCTAATGTAATATCGCTGGTGATACCAATTTTTGCATCGAGGCCCGCATCAAGTCGTGATGATTTTCCAGTCACATACGGATTACCTTCTTCCTTTTGAAACGTTTCAGTTTTTGCAACAATATACGGTTGTACCTCCAATTGTTTCTGCGGCTTTATGCCTTTGATTCCGCGAAGCTCACCAAACAAATGAACCCAACCTGGTGCATCAGGTGCAATGTACTGCCAGTTAGATCGCTCTTGGTTTCTGAAGAAGTGACGTGTAATGTTTATTCCCCAGGTATGTTCTTCCTTGTCAGCGAAGCGAAGTTGACTTAATGGGATTCGAAGCTCAGCGATCCATCCCTCTTCGTTAATTGACGTTTTCATATACCATATGGGATCCCAACTCGCATCCCAATCATTTCCGTCGTTTGAAACGTATTCGTCACCTTTCACGCCAGAGACAGAAGAAGTAAAAGAGAACGCTGTGCGTTTATCGAAGTAGCTATCGATGTTGATTTCGACAAAGTCGCCATCAAAGCCATCACGCCGTGACATCCGTTTTACAATCTTAGCAGGTTCAGGATCTAGGTTCTTAAACGCCACGTATAAATTCTTCGCATCATACAAGATTTTAAATCGCGTTTGGACCGATGGAGCTTTTCCCGCTGCGGGTTCACGTTGGATAAAATCTTCCGTTGACCATGGCACTTGATCCCAGGCAGGATCATTAATAAAACCATCGATCTTTGGAGCGTCACCTATTAGTTGACGTGTGGTATAACTACGGACTGAATCTGTCTGTGCAAAAGCAAAAAAATGACAGGACAAAAGTAAAAATGTGAGCAGCGATGCTTTCATGGGGTTGACCTTGTGCACTTCAATACGCCGGTTTTAAGGTCGGTTACAAGACTACAAATTTTATAGATTGATTTTGAAAACGTTTACATAGGTGGTTTTATTATTTGATTGGTTGCCCATAGCCACGTTGTGTTCAGGATATTGTCGAAAAAAAATATTTTACTTGGTTTGATGATTCAAATTCTCAGTACAAGATGGAACTAGTAGGCATTAATTTTTCGTTGTCGGTGCTTAAATCCATGTCTTATGAATTCAACACAAGTTAAAACGCTCATCTCCGCCCCCGCTGAATTATGGAATGAAAAACAAACAAAGACATTTAAATTATCGCAGGCGTTAAAGAGTGCTAAACGTTATTTCAGTGAACGGATTTTATTTACGCTTTTAGGTGATATTAAAAAATAGAGAACGCTACTTATCACTTCCTACTTGATGATAAATACCGGCGGCCCATCTCGTGGTAAAACTCGGATGAGCACCGATGTTGTTTTTGCAAGTGTGCCTGGAATTATCAGCATGCGTCCTTTTAACATTCGTTTAACAGAGACTTCACCAACGCGCTGAGGACGGACTGCCATTTTTTTACCGAGCCAGCCAAGTTTTGACTCCGTGTCTTTTTTTATGCTTGGTTTTGTGTACACCGGTCCGGGAGCAAGACAACTCACGCTGATGTCTTTTTTACGAAGCTGATTTCTCAGAGAATAGCTAAAAAATACCACGGCCGATTTAGTCGCGGAGTACATGTTCTTTGAGGGGATCGGTGCAAATCCGGCCATGCTTGATACATTTAAAACGTACGCCGGCTTATTTTGCGACAGCAGTGGAAGTAATAATTGTGTGAGTGCCATGCACGATTCGAGATTGAGATTAACCATGTAACGAAGTGTGTCCAGCGGGAGTGAGAGGTAGTCGTTCACGCCGCCGTATCCTGCAACATTACAAAGCACTTTCAATGGGATCTTACGTTCGATGCACCAAGTGGATATTTTTTCCGCCGATGTTTCTTCGCTTAAGTCGTATTGGAGAATTTCCACATCAACGCCGTAACGCTCTTCAAGTTGATGCGCTGCATTTTCCAACGCATCCAAATGGCGCGCGACAAGTATAAGGTTGAATTTTCGTTTTGCGAGTGCCTCGGCGATGGCGTGTTCAATACCTTTGCTACCTCCGGCCACCAGTGCGTAAGGTTCAGTACTATGCGTTTTTTCCTGGCAAAACGCATGTGGTCTTGAAAGACAAATCAGTACAAAATAGAGTGTTATCAATCGCATACTTGAGTTTCGAAAAACACGTGCCTGCACGGGTGCAAAAGACAAGGCCAGCGCACAAACTTTTTGCTGGGCTGGCCTTGAGAGAAAGAATTGTTTTTTCTTACCGACGAATCGCGAAATTGCGACTATACAAAAATTCACCTTGCTGGATTTGAATGCGATATAGATTCGCAGGAACCTCATCAATGTCTAGTGTGAACGCGTTTGGTCCGTTGGCGTTCGCGGAGAATTTCTTTTGGAATATTAGCTGTCCCTGTAAATTGATTAATGAGATGGAAATCTCCTCACCAACAGTTGCTTCAAGTGAAACGGTTACGTCACGTTGCGCAGGAATAGGATAAATTTGGATAGCGTCGTTGGAATTTTCTACTAACGATGATGCCGTTGCGCTAGCGAGTCTATGGTATGCGCTATTCGGGATGACTCTTTTCCCTACACCTGGTCCAGCGTAGCGCGTGATGATGCTCGCTGTTCCAAGTTGTTCAAAGAACGTTACTGTCAATGCATGTTTACCGCGCGCAAGCGCTATACTTCCGGATGCTTCACGAAGTGTATGCAATCCATCATTATTCACAACAAGCGTAGAGCCAATGAACAGTTGGCTTCCCTCATCAGAACTGGTATAAAATGTCCACGTTCCATCTGCTGGTATATCGATGAAACCTGTCCAACGAAATGCATAGTCATCATCTCTATTTTTTGGCCACAGATTGACATTGGCAATTGGACCACGTTCAACAGCAGAGAGTGTTTGAAAGTCTGGCAATGCAGTCCAACTTCCTTCATAATAGTCATATGTCAATCCGTTCACGGTATTGCTTGGATTTTCCGGCGCACGCAGTCCTGAGACTTTATAAACTGCAGTGTAGCTAACATCGTTGATTGGTGTGGAGATTGTTTGTGATGCATTTCCACCATGAAGCCAACGATCGAAAACGTAAGTGGTACCGTTTAATGTTTGTGGTTCTACAACGCCGATGGTTCTCTGTATTGACTCAACACCGACGACAGAACTTGGTGTATTGAGGGGTTGTCCATCAAGCCTGACTTGTAGCCCAGCAGGTTGCGTGGCAAATGACATTGTGGTTTTGCGTGGTGTCACGTCTCTATAGACGGTATCTCTTAGTGCCTGAGCATCTTCCACAATGAGGTAGATCCTGTAGAAAACATTGTCGGATGTCTCCCCTGCGTTTGGGATGGTAAACGTGCCGCTCTTCACACCACTGGCTATCGGCGGGCCATCATGGGTGTGCGTGTCGTGATGAAAAGTCACGGACCATGTAAATGCACTTGCCGGGAGTGTTCCTGTCTCTGGATCGGTCGCGTCGCCGGAAAAACTAACGACATCGCCACCGCGATACAACGTACCGGCTACTGGTGTATTGATCTGCGCTGTGGGGGGTGCATTGAATGTGTTGACGGTGAGCGTCGCGTTGTTACTTGTAGCCGAGCCTGCTGTGTTTAAAACTAACACACGATAATTTCCAGCATCCGCGGCTTGTGTTGATGTGATAGTAAAAGACGAATTCGTTGCTCCGGAAATGTTTACATTATTCTTTTGCCATTGGTAAGAGAGCGGTGCGGTACCCGTGGCTGTAACAGAGAATGTGGCAGGTTGCCCTGCGGTAACAGTCGTGTTGGATGGATGATTTACAATTGTTGGAGCGTTGTTTACCGTGTAAATGATTTTATAAAGGTGCCCGCCGTTTCTATCGAGAAAATACAAGTTACCATCGGTTCCTACATCTAAGCTGAGAATGCTTCCTCCTACACTTGTGGCAAACGGTAATCTGGTAGCCGGTGTTGTGGAAAGATCAAGCATATTGATCCATTGATTACATAGGTCTTGATAGAAGTATCGTCCTGCATACTGTGTGGGATAATTCGTGCTCGATGGGTTAAAGAATACACCTCCGGTAATGGCACATCCACGACCATCTCCGCTTCCGTGTTGATACGCATAGACAGGATTCGTAAACGCAGGATTGGTGCTATTACCCTCAGCGCTTGGCCAGCCAAAGTTTAGTCCGCCGGAAGTAGCGTCATTAATTTCTTCCCATGTCCCTTGGCCAACATCGTTCAGGAATACACGGCCCGTTCCAGGTTGAATATCGAATGTATATGGATTACGAAGTCCGTAAGCCCAAACCCGTCTACGTTGTTCACTTCCCGTTGTAAAAGGGTTCCCGGGGGGAATAGACCCGTTGGGATTGATTCGTAAAACTTTTCCGTGATACGTATCCAAATTTTGAGCATGAGATCCATTGGCATTTTCACCAATGGCAACATACAACAATCCGTTCTTAAAATGCATAGCCCCTCCGTTGTGGTTGGTTGCACTGCTGAGTGGATCCAGATTCAATACAACGACTTCGCTTCCTGGTACAACGACATCTCCGTTGGCTGTAAAACGACTAATCCTATTGTGCGTGCCCGATGATACGGTATAGTACAAGTAGATAAAATTGTTTGTCGAAAAATTTGGATCAAGCACGATACCAATAAGGCCGCGCTCGCCGCTTGCGTTTACGCTTAGTGAAAGGAAAGGTGTTGTAAGCAACGTTCCATTTTTGATTATCCGTAGCACGCCGTTTTGTTGGGCAACGAATATTCTTCCGTCGGGTGCGAATGCCATGACCGTGGGACTGCTGATACCGCTTGCTACAGCTACGCGACTAAAGCCAGCAGGAAGATTTTGAGCATAGGCCGTCGCCATGGAAAAGAATAGGCAAAGCATGCCGATGGTATGCTTCACCCTTGGTGAGTACAGTTTTTTCATGAGAGGAGATTGTTATGATTATTCTTTGTATCCTATAATTTAACAAAGGCCGTTCTCATTTGCAGGTACAGTTCAGTGATCGACCGATTTCGTCGCCGAGGTGCATGAGGCTTTTTGTTCTCGCATTTAACATACCTAAGTAGTTCTTGTCCGTTTGGTTATATGAAAAAAGCTGCCTCGTTTGAGACAGCTTTCTAATTTGCGTACATGAAAGCAAACTATTGAACGAGGTATTTCTTCACCCAAGATCGTTTAGCGTTACGAATGCGAATGATGTATACACCTGCAGGCAAACCGGAAATTGTTGTTCTAAATGTATTCCGGTTCACGACTTTGTTTTCAATTTGCATCACAGACACACCGTTAGCATCACGAAGGCTAAAGTCGATCATGCCTGGATCATCTAAGAACGTAAACGTGATGGTAGTTTCTTGTCCAGCGACTGATGGATTAGGATACATAGTCAATCCATCGGCATCGAATGCTTCGCTTGGTTGCTCCTGAAGAAGTACCTGTTCCGAAGTAGCTGATCTTGCGCCACTACACGTTCCTTTCAAGATCCAAGCATCACTCCAATAGAGACCAGTTCCCGGAGCATATGCCCACGCTGCGCCGTTACACCAGCCTGTAAAAGGATGCGGCTTACATTCGTATCGACTCCCCGCATTTTTTACAATACTTCCTGCAATGTATCCACCGTTCTCGACGTATTGAGGCGTAGTAGTGCAGTTATCAGTTGTCGAAACTGAGATCGTTATAATGGCAGAGGTGCCAGTAGCCCCAGCGTTGTCGGTGGCGCGCGATGTGAGATTGTAAGTTCCAACGGCTGCATTGGTCCAGCTAAAGGTGTACGGCGCAGAAAGATCTTCGCCGAGCTTTGTTCCACCAGCGAAGAATTCAACTTTTACGATTGTTCCGTCAGTATCATTTGCCGTCGCGGCAAGTGCGATCGCGGTTCCAGCGGTGAACGTCGCATTGTTCGCTGGCGACGTAAGGGATGTTGTCGGACTTACGTTTCCTCCATTGTTCACTGCAATATTGATCACACCGGAGGTTCCCGTTGCATTAAGATTGTCAACTGCACGAGCGGTGAGTGCATAGTTTCCAGCGGCAACGTTGCACCAGCTAAAGCTATAGGGTGTTGTTGTATCTTCACCTAACTTCGTGTTACCTTGATAGAATTCTACTTTTGCTACAGCCCCATCACTATCCGAAGCTGTTACGTTAATCGTTACGCATGCAGGTGCTGTGAGTTGAACTCCATTTGCAGGTGCAGTGATTGACGCCGTAGGCGAAGCATTGTTACCACATGGGCCAATTAATTTCCACACATCATCAGGACCGCTTTTTAACAATGGGTCATCTCCTTGCGTCCACCATTTTGCTTCATAGATGTTTCCTGAACGCGACACACGCGCGGTTCCATTGTACTGTGTTGCTGCATTCCACGCGGCGACATTACAACCCGCGGAAACGGAAACGGTGATACCCTGAGATGTGCCTGTGCCACCTGCATTGTCTGTTGCCTTCGTTGTCAGCGTGTAATTGCCAGCGCTCACATTATTCCAAGTGAATGAATACGGCGAAGATGTATCTTCACCAAGCTTCGTTGCACCTTGAAAAAATTCTACTTTACTAATCGTTCCATCCTGGTCGGAAGCAGAAGCCGAGATCGTAATGCTGGTGCCAGGCGTAAATGTTGTATTGTTCGCCGGTGATGTTATTGATGTGGTAGGATTTGCATTGCCTACGCCGACATTCACAACGGTTGAGGTACCCGTCGCACCTAAATTGTCAGTAGCTTTTGTTGTTAAAGCGTATGATCCCGCCGCAACATTTGTCCAGTTAAAAGTATAAGGCGACGACGTGTCCTCTCCCAGTTTTGTGGTGCCTTGGTAAAACTCAACTTTGCTGATCGTACCATCGGAGTCAACAGCGGTTGCAGTGATGGCGATGGTTGATCCGGGTGTAAACGTTGCGTTGTTGGTCGGACTGCTGATGCTTGTGCTTGGCGAAATATTCCCTCCTGTGTTACTGAAATAAGCGTAAGCATTATTTACCCATGCATCGTTCAATGTTTTGTCCCAATTGATTGACCAAGTCATGATGCCTCGGATATTCGGGTACGTTCCGATGGTCACATATTGACCGCCGTACGAAATTCCTTTTGTTAGATAGTCTAGTGCTCTGTTGATATTAGCAGGTGTTACATATCCGCCGGCGGGAGCCGCTCCTGTACCCGTCGCAGGTAAACCGAAAGCTACTTGATCTTGGCGCAATGCAGGAAACATGTTGCCTGTGTTTCTTCCGACAGGGAAACCACGTAACAACATTTCTGTCATGGATACGATGAAGTCTGACGTTGATTGCGCGTAGATTTTTTCATCAAGTGCTACTTGCGTCCCAGTGTTGTAGTACTGGACGTGAACGAATGTGAGAAGATCTCTGATTCCGTAGAGTACTGGCAGATAGCCGCCGAATGCGGTACCATAATTTGCGTATCCGCCTTGCACATATTGAACTTCAGGGGCTGCAGTCAGCCAGAAATTCTTTCCTTGGCCACGGTAGTAATTTGTCAGCTCTCGCGATGCTGAAATCAAGTTCGCGATTTTCGACGTTGTTGGAGTTTTGAAGTTGTTATCACCGGCATCCAGAATAACAGATGTTCCTTCGAGGTCGATGTCAAAGCCATCGAATCCATATTCATCGATAATCGTCTTCATCGTTGCCACGAAATTATTACGATCATTGGCAGTTTTTAATTCTACCGGCGCATCAGCGCCTCCGATGGAAATCTGCACGCGACGCCCTTGTGATTGTAGCGCGCGAATATCGGCGATGAATTCCGCTTTTGATTGTTGCGTTGGAACGAATGTCATATTCATATCACCGTGAGATACGGGTGTAGCAAATGCAATGTTGATTACATTGTACTTCGAATTCACATCACGGAGGCGATGGTATGGTGCTTGCGCGTTGTTCCAATTGTGAAAGTATCCGACGACCACTTTCGATCCCAATTGCGCCGAAGCAAGATGCGGAAGTAGAGCGGTCATGATAACAGTCAAAGTCATCAAGAGCCACCGTGATAATTTTGTAGTAAGGGTTTTCATATTTTGGGTGTTGTGCTTATTGAATAATGATTTTGTTCGAACATGTGCCGACATTTTCTGTTGGTTAACGTCGGTTTCTTGAGTTGAAATAAATCGTGAGCGTTTCGCACAAAATAAATGTGTGCTGAATTGAAAATGAGATTACTAGTGCTGCGTTTTCTTTTCGTAGCGGTAGCACCCTGTAACTGTAGGAATATCTCGAAAAGAAAAAGCCGGAGACCACGACGGACACGCGTGATCTTCCAGCCTCTATGATTAACTATTGAACCAAATATTTTCTAAGCCATGCTTTGTGCTCACCCTGTACACGGATGAGGTACACACCTGGTGAAAGCGTTGGCGTCTCAACGGCAATAACGTTCTTCGTTGCTTTTGCGCCTTGACGTGCGATGATACGACGTCCATTGATATCTTTTAATTCGATGTTTAACGGACCCGGATCTGCGCTGAATGTCAAATTAAATGATGATGAATTTGATTTCCCTGGATTAGGATACATCGACATGCCGTCGTCGTCGGTCAATGCAACTTCTTCCGATACGCTTTGTCTTGCACCTGATGTACAGCTGCCAACAAGTGTCCATGCATCAGACCAATGCGCGCCGACACCAGGAGCATACGCCCAAGCGGCACCGTTACACCATCCTGTATATGGATGTGGCTTACATTCGTAGCGGTTGCCAGCATTTTTTACGATACTTCCAGCTACATATCCACCATTCTCAATGTACTGGGCAACGGTGACGCAATTATCACCACCACCGCTTATGGTGATACTTACTGCAGCAGATGTTTTGGTACCACCAACATTGTCTGTTGCTTTAGCGGTAAGCGAATACGTGCCTGCGGTGACGCCAGTCCAAGTATAGCTATAGGGTGAAGAAGTGTCTTCGCCAAGCTTGGTTGCGCCCTGGAAGAATTCTACTTTACTGATTGTGCCATCGGTGTCTGTAGCGCTTGCTGTAATGGCCACCGAAGCGGGTGCAGTAAAGGTCGCGTTATTTGCGGGTGCCGTGATTGACACATTCGGTAGTTGATTTCCAGCAGGACTTACCGTAATGCTGATGATAGATGATGTTCCAGTAGCCCCACCGTTGTCTGTAGACTTAGCGGTGAATGTGTATGTTCCCGCCGCGACGTTCGCCCATGTGTAACTATAAGGTGATGAAGTGTCTTCACCAAGTTTCGTGCTGCCTTGGAAGAATTCAACTTTAGCAATGGTGCCATCTGTATCGGATGCGGTCGCATTAATTGTAATTGATGCTGGTGCGGTAAACGATGCGTTATTTGTCGGACTGGTAATAGTCGCTGTCGGACTGATGTTACCACCAGGACCACATGGGCCAAGGAGTCTCCAAACGTCATCGGGGCCACTGTTTAGCAATGGATCTTGTCCTTGTGTCCACCATTTAGCTTGGTATCTATTTCCGTTTCGAGCAACTTCTGCGTTGCCATTGTATTGACTTTGTGCATTCCATTCCGGCGCGGTACACGCAGCTGTCACCGAGATATTAACAATTGCCGATGTTGTTACTGCGCCACCGTTATCTGTTGCTTTCGCTGTAAGGGCGTAGTTACCAACGGCAACATTTGCCCATGAGAAAGTGTATGGAGACGAAGTGTCTTCACCGAGTTTTGTTGTGCCTTGGAAGAATTCCACTTTTGAAATCGTTCCATCACTATCTGTCGCGGATGCAGTGATGGCAATCGTTGAGTTTGCAGCGAATGTTGCGTTGTTTGCAGGTGATGTAATGCTTGTTATAGGTGCGGCATTTCCGACGCTAACATTTATTATTGATGACGTACCAGTAGCTCCTCCGTTGTCTGTGGCCTTTGCAGTGAGTTGGTAGCTTCCTGCAGTTGGAGTCCAAGCAAACGTATAAGGAGAACTAGTATCTTCACCAAGTTTGGTCGTGCCGGTGAAAAATTCAACTTTTGAAATTGTACCATCGCTGTCGGTTGCAGTTGCCGTGATCGTCACGGTAGTTCCTGTTGAGATGCTGCTATTATTTGCAGGCGTAGTGATGGCTGCTGTGGGCGCCGCGTTTCCAACAGTAATACGAACAATGCTCGATGTTGCGCTTGCATTTTGGTTGTCAGTTGCTTTCGCCGTGAGCTGGTACGTTCCTGCGGCTACATTGTTCCATGCGAATGAATATGGTGAAGTGAGATCTTCGCCAAGTTTAGTGGTACCCTGGAAAAATTCTACTTTCGTTACTGATCCATTGTCGGTAGCGGTCGCAGTGATGTTTACGTTTGCGCCAGGTGTGAACGTGGCATTGTTTGCCGGTGCCGTAAGGTTTACGACAGGTAGCGGATTGTCTGTATTGGCATTCTTGATAGCTTTCAAGATGCTGCTGCTACTGTTGTAATCAACATCTCCCGTGAGTTCCCAAATGATCAATCCCTGGTGGCCGAAGCGTTTAGTGTATTTAATTTTTTCTGCTGCGCCTTTCGGTGTTTCGAAGTAGATCTTCTTGCCATTGGCGCCAACATAACCTCCTAGTTGTCGAGTGTCTGCGGGATCGTAACTGGTTGCCGCATTTGGAAATTCTGCTACAATCTCTTTCCATTTCGGAGCCATAAAGCCATTGGCATTATTCGGTTTGCGTGTAGCCATATCGTAGCCGTAGAATGGTACGCCGATGCATAGTTTTGCCTTCGGTACATTAAATCCACCATCATGATTCCACGCTGCAGGTGCCATACCCATCCAATATTCTAACGCATCTTCTGCTGAGTAGATTGGATTGTCAGCAGATTGTCCTTGGTATGTTCCGAGTGGAACTTTGTATAACGATGCATGAGGACCGACAGGAGATGTATTCCATGATCCCGTGAAGTCATACGTCATCAAACCAATGTAGTCGAGATATTGCGCGAGGGCGTCATCATAGTTGTTTCCGTAATACGAAGTTCCGAATACGGCTGCCGATAGAATTTTAGTTGGCATTTTTGCGCGTAGCTTTTGTGCAAGCTTTGCAAGACCTGTTCCAGCAGGGTGTGGACCAGCATCAGGACCGCCCCACTTATCGCCACGCACGCGACCACCCTGTTCTGTTGTACCTGCAATGGTCGCGTCTGGCCACCAACATTCAAGATCAAGATCGACGCCATCAATTCCTTTCGTATTTACGTAGTTCGTAATGAATGTGGCGATTTGTTCAAGCTTTGCATCATCATTATAGTAGCGCTGCATCAGCCACAGGAATGCAAAATCAGTGGCGCCACCGATGGCAACACTTACCTTCGTTCCTTTTGCGTGCGCTTTTGCAAGTACACCTAAGTCGAAGAGAAGTGAGTCTACTTTCCTGTTGTGAAAAGCACCCCATTCGATAGATGCAAAGTCTGCACTGTTATAATTGTTGTTATTTTGTTTGAAGAGGTTGAATGCGATATTGATGTGTGTTACGTTTCCGTAGTCGTAGTTCACGAAGTCAAAGTCCGGTACCCAATATGGAAGGTAGCCAATTACTTTTTGCGCTCCGGTGTAATCTGGACCTATGCCACCATCACCACACTTGCTGACCAGTGTCCAATCGCCATTGCTACCAGGCTCGGCGATCGTAGACCATTTGGCTTGCCAATTTCCGCTCTTGTGAGACACTTGAGTGCCTTGCGGCCATCCATTTGCGTTTGCTGTCCATGGGGTCCAGCAAGAAGGAAAATTGTATTGTGCGCTTAGCCCGAAGGTTATCAGCATACAACACATTAACGTTAGTAATTTTGCTTTCATACAGTTGGGTAATTATGACTCATGTTTAGGTGTTAGGTAAATCAATTGAAAAAAGAGAAGAGAGACATTGCGCCTCCCTTCTCTGGGTTTGGTTTAGGTTATTGGATTAGGTATTTCTTCGTATATGTTTTTCCGCCACTGCTTATCCTGATCAAGTACATTCCTTGTGCAAGATTTGGTATCTCGATCTCCGCTTTTCGATCGCGCACAACACCATAGTCGTTGTTGTATACTGACACGCCGTTGAGTGATTGAAGATGGATCTTTATGTTGCCAGGGTCAGCACTAAAGGTGATCGTAATTTTAGCAACACCATGCGTACCAGGGTTAGGATATACGTCTACACCACTATCATCAGCGATCTCACTTGTCGAGGCGCGTCCTGTTGTACAAGTAGTCTTGAAGATCCAAGCGTCGGCCCAATACAATCCAGTGCCAGGAGCATATGCCCACGCTGCGCCATTACACCATCCTGTATAAGGGTATCCTTTGCATTCGTACTGTCCTCCCGCATTTTTGACGAGGCTTCCGGCGATGTACCCGCCGTTCTCAACATACTGCGGTGTTGTTGCACAAGATCCCCCACCCGTTGGATTTACCGTGATTGAAACAGAACCCGAAGTAGTTTGTGCGCCTAGATTATCCGTTGCGCGTGCTGTCAGTGTATATGTTCCTGCTGCGACGTTTGTCCAGTTAAAGGTATACGGTGATGAAGTATCTTCACCAAGTTTAGTAGACCCTTGGAAGAATTCAACTTTTGTCACAGCGCCATTGTCTGAGGCATTTGCTGCAAGCCCTACTGTTGCAGGTGCGGTGTACGTTGTACCATTCACTGGTGCTGTCAAACTTACAGTTGGTGGAGGATTGCCGCCTGTAGTCGTGAAGATTAATTTGTTGATGTTAAAATCTCCAGCATCCATCACAATTCGTAATATTTTCTGGCCAGCGGATAGCGATGGCGTTGTAGCCGTAACCGTCGCCCATGTCTGCCATCCACCGGTGTTAGGCACAGTAAGCGTTCCTGAAATGTTAGCACCATCAAGTTCAAGGTGGAAAGTTTTTCCAGCGCTGGTTGATGCAACACGAACTTGAATGTTTTGCGTACCTGCTGTCGTCACGTTAACGGTGTATTCTAACCACTCTCCTGCTTGAATCCATCCAACATTATGTCCTGCACCGGTGTCGGTTGACGCCTCGATGTCTACATTGTCGGAACGGAGTGCCGTACCCGCATTGCCGGTCGTGAGATCATGGTAAGCGACACCTTCACCACCAATATCATAATGCTCTGCTTCGATTGTTCCTGGAATGCTTCTCACTGTTCCACCATAAGGTGATTGCGTCTGTGGTGTTCCTGTTCTTTCGTCAATCACTTGCTTGATGGCAGAGATCAGTGAATTTGCTCCAACTGCATCTTGCGACAACTCCCACATCATCACGCCACCAAGATTTCTATCAAAGGCAAGGTTTGTTTTTGCTTTAATCGTAGCGATACCGTTGTAGTAGTCGCCGTTGTAAATGTCTGAATTCGGATTAGCACCTTCAGCAACCAATTGTCTGAATGGTTTCCATGATGGGCGTGCGTAGAATGGAAGTCCCAATACTGCTTTGGATGCCGGTAATCCACGCGAGTTTACCCAATAATCCAATGAGCTAACGGCGAGGCTATACGGTGAATGGTCTGCGCCACTTCCACCGTCATACACCATTAAGTTGAGAAAGTCGACAGCTGGAAATACGCTTGCTAAAACACCATTAGCATAATATCCTTGAGCAGAGACCGCGGCCGTTAGAAACTTTCCTCTTGAATGCATTGCATTGCCAAGTTCATTCATGAGTGTAGAGAAATTCGCAGGATCTTGTCCGTCGATTGGATATTCCCAATCGATATCAACGCCGTCAAGTGCATACGTATTGATAAACGAAACGATGTTGTTGATGAACGCACTTCTATACCCAGCGTTGGCGGCCATCGTTTGGAAGTCAGTGTTATTAAGTTCACTCCATCCCCCTACCGCTATACCCACGAGTACACCGTTGGCATGCGCAAGCGAAACGATATCGCGGAGTTTCTGTGGATTGTCGAGCGCTGTTAGCCCACCCGTTGTAGTTGGTCTGATGAACGCATAGTTGATGTGCGTTAGTTTGTTGTATTGAATTTCGCCCGCTGTACCGGCCCATGATGGCATGTATCCCACGACTTTAAAGTTTGTGGCTTGAATGGCAGCATCTTGATTTGTACTTGTCTGCGCGATTCTCGCACCTGCAGTACAACTCGCTTTGAAAATCCACGCGTCGGCCCAGTGTGCACCGGTACCTGGCGCGTAAGCCCAGGCAGCGCCATTGCACCATCCGGAATAAGGATAGCCCTTACATTCATATTGACCGCCGGAGTTTTTGACTATGCTTCCGGCAACATATCCACCGTTCTCAACATATTGAACTGTCGATGCGCAAATATCAGAGCCACCAGTCACGTTAATATTAACAACGGATGAGCTACCGGTCGCGCCTTGATTATCAGTTGCTTTTACAGTAAGTGCGTAGCTTCCAGCGGCAACGTTCGCCCAAGTAAAGGTGTAGGGCGATGATGAATCTTCACCGAGTTTCGTGGTACCCTGAAAGAACTCAACTTTTGTTACGGACCCGTTCGCGTCAGCAGCATTGGCAGCGATGTTAATAGTAGCCCCTGCTGTGAACGATGCGTTGTTCGCCGGCGATGTAATTGTTGCTGTGGGATTTTGGTTTCCAGAGGTTGTCACGGAAATATTGACGACTGACGATGTGCCTGTGCCCCCCGCATTGTCAATTGCCTTCGCAGTGAGTGCGTAATTTCCTGCGCCAACATTTGCCCAAGTATAAGAATAGGGAGACGTTGCGTCTTCGCCGAGCTTCGTTGTACCTTGAAAAAATTCGACTTTCGAAATGGTACCGTCACTGTCTGAAGCGCTAGCGTTGATCGTGATCGATGCTGGTGCAATGAACGACGCGTTGTTGGTTGGGGTGCTAATCGATGCTGATGGATTCGTATTGCCACCGCCGCATGGACCAATTAATTTCCAGACATCATCGGGGCCGCTCTTCAATAGCGGATCGTCACCTTGTGTCCACCATTTAGACTGATAGATGTTGCCACCGCGTGACACCTGTGTATTGCCATTATATTGCGCGGCTGCATCCCAAGCGGGTGCAGTGCAAGTTTCACCACTCACCGTAACATTCACAACTGACGATGTTCCAATAGCCCCACCGTTGTCAACCGCTTTCACCGTTAACGCATATGATCCAGCAGCAACATTTGCCCACGCATAACTGTATGGAGTTGACGTATCTTCGCCGAGCTTCGTAGTTCCTTGGAAGAATTCAACTTTGGTGATTGTTCCATCACTATCTGACGCCGAAGCCGTGATCGTTATTGTAGAACCGGTGCTATAAGTAGAACCATTCGCAGGTGAAGTAATTGAACCTGCTGGGATGCTATTACTCCCAGCTGTGATTGATACCGATGCTGTTGCAGTATTACCCGCGTTGTCGGTAACCTTTGCTTGAACTGTATGACTTCCTGCTACAATGTTGTTGATTGTAAAGCTATAAGGCGAGGAAGTATCCTCTCCTACTTTACTGCCATCTAAGAAAAATTCGACCTTAGCAACACTTCCTCCCGGATCGGCCGCCGTCGCATTGATGGCCACGTTACTTGCTACAGGGACTAAACTGCCATTTGATGGCGAGGTAATTGAAACTGTTGGCAAGCCTACATTCCCTGACGCGAACACAGCATTAATCTTATTAATGAGCGGTGATTTTACATTTGAATATCGTTTGAGCTTAGGTCCAAAATCGGTTGAGGTCCCGCTGATATCAAGGTCTTCATAAACTGTCCATACGATTACACCTGCTAATCCTTTGTCTACAACGTACTGTGCCTTGAGTCCAATCGACTGTTCATTATCATAGCTCAAGAAATAATTTCCTTTTGTCAGGTACGGCACTTTTGCGTTATCATCCCAACCTTCGGTCCAACCGGCTTTGTTCTTCATGATGTAATCATAGTACGGGGTGCCTTCGTGTGCCGACCAATTGGTGTAGTCCGCTGCTGTGCTGATCGGACCATCTGGCTCAACGGTTCGTGGTGATTTAGCCGTTGGTGCGCCAAGCGATGCTGGGCCATTGGTCACCACGCCTCTCCCATAAAAAGGCGCGCCCATATTGATCTTGGAGCTAGGTACTCCAAGAGCGACCAAGGCCTGATAGCATGCGTCCCAACTAAAATTCGCATACTCTGCTCCCGGATAATCGTAGAGCGGTGAGTTGTGACCTGCTTTGTTTGACCATCCTCCGTTGAAGTCGTAAGTCATCATGTTGAAATAGTTCATCACGTTCGACAACGTTGACCATTGGAAGCCCTGAAGTTTTGCGGGCGATGCTGTGAATGCAGCTGTGATCAATTTATTTGGACCGATCGCATTTCTAATTTGCTGAACGAGCGTCGTGAAATTTGCAAAGTCGGCTTGACTTCCAGTAAAGTTCATTCCTTCATAAGGCCCTGGATACTCCCAATCGAGATCGATACCGTCAAAGCCCAGTGTCATCAGGCGTTGACAATCCGCAATAAACTTGGCGCGTTTAGTTGCGTCCGCTGCCATCTCTGGAAAATGTTTACACATACTCCACCCACCGATTGATGCCATCACTTTCACATTATACTGATGTGCCATTTCGATAAGTCCTTTCACGCCACCATCCTTCTTCAACGGAATAGGCATCGGGCCTGTCAAGGTTGTATTGGTGTTTCTCCATCCGGCACCATCGGCTACATATCCTTGAGCCGCGACGCGTGGGTCTGTGAAATCATATTTGTATTCCACCTCGCCAAGAATAAGATGCATGTCCCAGCTATCAAATACTCCTCCGTGCAGCAATGGAGCCGGCTCTTGCACTTGCCCAGCTTGGTAAATTTGTTTGTTTCGATAATCGCCACCATGTAGTGATCCATCTTTCGCTACTCCGAAAAATGAAAAATTAAGAATGGTGTACTTAGCGTAGTCGATATTAAGGTGTGTATAAGCACCAGCACTCGGTACACCGTGCGCGGATGCCTTCCATGCATCCCAGTTGGTAATGTACCCGACAATTTGCTTTTGGTGATTTGCCGTAGTAGCGGTTCCGCCCGTGTTGACTTGGGCGCGCAGCGAAGCTTGAAAGATCAGCATCATGAAAAGAACCAGCACCATTCCAACTGCGCGAGTCCGTCTCATCAAGCTGTTTAGATTCAGCGTAGAATAAAACATAGCTAAAATAATTTTGGGTTTAGGTAACAACCGCTGTCGCAATGTTTTCATCGATGCGACTCGCTGCTGTTATATAAATGTTATGATTTGATGAATGGAAAGAAAAAACAGTTATTGAATGGCTGCCTACAATTATTAAGCGGCGCAATGAATGGCGTACAGAAATGTAAAGAAAATATACACGACAGTCAGTCGACTATGAAGGCTGGTGTGACTACCGGAATAATCAGGTATGAAGACGTGACATCACTTCTTCCTTTCGGCGACGAGATACGGGGATTGTAGAATTGTCTTTTAAAATTAGGCCACCGTCATTTCTAAACTTCAACACAAAATCGAGATTAACGAGATGTGATCGGTGCACGCGAAGAAAATTATTTCCCGTCGTTAATAAGTCTTCGTAATCTTTTAGCGTCTTCGACGATAGAAACGTTTTGTTATCGGTCAATACAAACTTTGTGTAGTTCAGGTCTGCTTCACATCGAATTATTTTATCGACTTCAAGAAACACGACCCCATCATAAGTCGTAATGGCGAGATTTTTTTCCTTTGTATTTGAAAAGAAGTTCTCAAGCTGTTTACTATACACTTCTTTTCTATTTTTTTGCTGCTGAAAACGCGATATGGCATCTTTCAATTCAACCGGGTTGATCGGTTTTAATAAATAGTCCAACGCATTATACCGGATTGCGCGTATAGCGTATTGGTTGTAAGCGGTCGTGAAGATCACTTTGCAATCAAGGTCAGGTGTTGCGGCAAGAAGGTCAAAGCCGCTCATGTTCGGCATTTCGATATCTAAAAACAGTAGGTCGGGCTTGAACTGATTTATCTTTTCTATTCCGTCTTCTGAACCTTGTGCCGTCTCAAGCATAAATTCGCCAGGAAAGTTTTTTTCCATTGTTACCTTCAAAAGGTTACGCGCCTTACTCTCATCATCGATGATAAGTGCCTTGATCATGTAAATCTATTGTGGAAGTGTTGGTATATAACTTTCTAGACGAAACTTGAAGTGAGAGAGGAATTCATCAAGTATCGCGTACTTCAATTACAATTCCCGTGCAATTGATAGCTATTCAAGATAGGAAAAAAAGAAGCATCACACCGATGATGACAATAACAAATTTTTCTTTTTCGATAACCCGTCGAATGTGAAGCCGACTTGTAGATGTGTGTCGTGTGCGCGTCATTGCAACTTCGCTATGATGTGTTCGTGATGTGTTTGCCTGGTGATGTAGTGATGATGTACTGACGAATGTTGATGTGTTTAAGTGGTACGTGTACGACAAATACACATTGCTGTTTGCTATGGTGTCTTGCGATCTTGTAGCGAAATTTGCGTTTCGCGGGAAAGTGCATCAAGTTCGATTTCTGCGGCTTTGACTTCTGGCGATACCTTGAGCGGTAATCTCACAATAACAGTTGTTCCGGCTGCATTGCCCTGCGGGTCCTTTTCGTCAATGATCCTCAAGTCAAATGCTGCATCTTGCTTTTTCATCAATGACATCCTTTCCCGGATAATCTTGATGCCCATCGACTGATATGTTTTCACGCGTTGTTTCTTGATCTTCGATGCCACTTCTCGACCAATACCGTTATCGTTGATTGTACACAATAAAATGCTCTCACTTTCGAGTCTAAAAGAAACAGAAAGATTGCGGTCGCCCTTTTTATGCATCAATCCATGCCACAACGCATTTTCAACAAATGGTTGAAGTAGAAAGGAAGGAATCACTATCTCTTCTGTATCGATAGCATCGTCTACATTGATTTTATAGTGAAATTCTTTGTCAAAGCGCATCGACTCCAGCTCTAAATAAAGTTCAAGCAGCGTGAGTTCTTCATCTAGTGGAATGTAGTTTTTGTCAGATGATTGTAAAACTGTTCGGAGCAGTTTTGAGAACTGATGAAGGTAATGCATCGCTTCTTCTTGCTTATCAACGACGATCAATTCCTGAATCGATGTCAAGCAATTGAAAATGAAATGCGGGTTCATTTGTGCAATAAGCGCCTTTAATTCAAGTTCAGCGATGAGCTTATTGATTTTAATCTTTTCTCTGATACGCTTACGAATAATGTTGAGGATCGTGAGCGCTACCGTGAAACCCAACAGTGCTAAGAACGTTTTGAACCACCATGTTCCCCAGAACGGCGGTCGAATTGTTATTTTGAGTAATGTACCCTCGTTGTTCCAAACACCGTCGTTATTCGAAGCGCGTACTTGAAAGGTGTATTTACCTGGATCTAAATTCGTATACGTTGCAGAACGTTGGTTGCCAACAACATTCCATTCGTCTTCAAAGCCATGAAGCCGATAGGCGTATTGATTCTTTTCTGGTTGAATGAAGTTAAGTGCAGCAAATTCGAACGTCAACATGGACTGATCATAGTCGAGCGAAATGTTTTCAGTCTCGTTGACCTGCATTTTCAATGGCGATCCTTCTCCGCCCGGCACAACTTCTTTATTGAATATTTTGAATCCAGTAAAGGCTACTTGCGGCGGATATTGGTTGCTATCTACTTGGTTGATTACTTCCGGTACAAACAATGTAAAACCGTTGTTCCCACCGAATAGAAACTCGCCGCGTTGGGTCTTAAAACACGCGTTAATGTTGAATTGATAATCTTGTAACCCATCGCTAACCGTATAGCTCTTGAAGGTTTTATTATTTCCATTCATGCATGCTAACCCTCGACCCGTGCTAACCCATAAGTTGTTATTGTTGTCGCCAAGAATTCCAGAAATAATATTATCAGGCAAACCATCCCTTTCACTGAACGATTGAAATGTCGATGACGCTTCATCGAAGAGATTTAAACCGCCAGAAAACGTTCCGATCCAAATATTTCCTGCATGATCTTGGTTTATGGTGCGTATCCAATGATTACTCAAGCCTTTTTCTTGTTGCTGATCACTTTTGATCACAGCAAATGCGCTGTAAGGTTTCTCTAGTAGATTAAGCCCTGCTTGCGTTCCAATCCACAGTCGTTGTTTGTCGTCTTCGTATAAACTTCTAATCATATTATTACTAAGATTAGAATTGTTGATGTCCAAGTACGTGAACTTTTGTTTTTCGGAATCAAAAATGTTCAGCCCCCAATTCGTGCCCGCAAGAATTCTTCGCTTGTGATCCAATAGTAGGGTCCAAATAATGTTGTCGCTTAATCCCGAGCCGTCTCCAGCTTTATACCGAATGAATTTCCGTTGCTTAGGAAAATAGCGAGAGATGCCGCCAAGGTAGGTCCCGATCCAAAGTGTACCGGCGTCATCGAGCAATAACGATAATACACGGTTGTCGCTAAGACTGTTTACGTTGTGTTCTTCGTGGTAATAATTCTCGAATTGACCTGTAACGCGATTGAAGTAACAAAGCCCGCCGCCATCGGTTCCTATCCACAGATTTCCATTTCTTTCTTCTGCAAATGAGGTAATCGAACTATTGCCGTTAATAGTTGGCACTTTGTAATGAAAGAATGCCTCTGCATTTTGATTGAAAAAATTAACACCACCATTATAAGTGCCAACCCAAACACCGCCGCGTTTGTCGCTACTAATTGATCGAATGACATTGTTATTAAGACTCTTAGAGTTATAAGGCGAGTGAACCACGTGGTGAAAAGTATTTGTCTCCGGATCGAAAATATCGATCCCTCTTCCATCAGTACCGATCCATAGTCGACCATCTTCGTTTACCCAAAGTGTTGGGATGAGGTCACTTGATATTCCTCTTGGATCTCTCCTGTCGTATTTGAATACTTTAAAGTCATTGGTAGTCGGTTGATAGAGATTTAATCCTCCGCCGTACGTTGAAATCCAGATGCGACCTTTTTTATCTTCAACAATTTTTCGAGTGCTATTTTCACTGAGTGAATGTGCCTCAGTATTGGAATGCAAAAAATGTTTTATGGTTTTTGTTTTGTGTTCGTATAAGTATGCGCCATTCGACGAGCCTATCCAAAGGTTGCCTTGACGATCTTCGATTATTGAAGGTATCGTGTTGTAGATAAAATCTTTCGCATTGAAAATCTCTTTAAATGGCTTGATGAATTTCCCATTGTCAAAAAGATAAAGGCCGTCGTCACTTCCGACCCACAATTGTTTTTTTCTATCTTGATATATGGCGCGTACGGGAATGCCCTGAAAAAAATGTTTATCAAAACGATCCAATTCACGATTGTAAAGATCTAATCCACGTTCTGAACCAACCCACAATTGTTCTTCAGCGTCTTCAAAGATCACGTACGTGATGTTCGAGCTGATGGTAATGGAATCATTCTCTTGCCGAAAGTTGGTGAACGAATAACCATCGTAACGCCCCACGCCATTCTCGCTAGCAATCCAAATAAAACCACGACTGTCGCGAATAATACAATTGACTGTGTTACTGGAGAGGCCTTCGTCTACTGTGATATGATGAAACTTAATATCTCGCTCTTGGGAATAGAGCTTAGTTGCATTCAAGAATAGAGTGCATAGGATGAAAAAGAATATTTCTTTTTGGAAGGAGTACATACTCCTGTGGTTTAGGACGAGAAATATACTTGATAAAAATTGATATGATGTTCAAAAGAGAGAAAGAAAGTTTTGAGGGAGGGATTTTTTTTGATCACACATCACACACTGTGCCCATTCGGGGATGGTTGATAGCTTTTAATGAGATCGTGGAGTCTTGTTTTTTCTACGCCTAGTTTTTCGGAAACCATTGTGATTAATTCCAATTCAGCAGGTGCAAAATATCCGTCGATCAATGCAACCTCAATCATCTCTTGCAATTGTTTTTCGCGATCATGATGATTTTGCGGTATTAGATATTTGTATTCGTCGGCTTTGTCAAGCATAACTGTAAAACGATCTAACGGGATACCGCGCTCGTATGCGATCTTTGAAAGCGCCACACGTTCAACGTCTTCAATTTTTCCGTCGGCTGCAATAAGCGACACTAAATTTCTGAAGTGTTCGAGTTTAATTGGGTCTAAGGTCATTGGTCAGGATTTTTAACAGTATCGAATATAATGATAAATATTAGCGTTAAAAACTTTTAAAATGGAAATGCCATTGAATTACAACGGCACGGATATGGGGCGTTTCTGGCTGCGAGAAAGCAAAAAAAAGAATCCCTGGTTCTGGCAGGGATTCTTTGTTCCTAAAAAATAGGCCATTGCTACTCCATTCTCAAAGCATCAGATTTGCGCCCTCCCATATCGATAACAATATGTGAGATCTTTTCTTCTGATTTTACGAAGGAAAGTTTGGCATTTAATTCTCTTACTACATAGTCGAGTTCTGAGACCGGTAATAATTCAAAAGTTGGCTGATTCGTTGCTTGCGCGAGAAGCTTGCCGTCACTGGTCGAAATCGTGATGATCAGGTCTTGAAATTTGTACTTGCCCTCATACTTCTTCCATATCGCAGGATCTACTTTCACGATAGTCTCTTCTTTTAACTTGTTGACTTTTAATTTTTGACCGTTCTGCTCGAAATCACCATGTGTAACTTCTCCCTTTTCGTTGCGGACAAATTTAATTCGCGCTGGTACCACCTTCCAGAAATAATCATCTTGTCCTTGTGGAAAAATCGGAAAGTTGGGTTGACCACTCAGTTGAGCAAATAAATTGTTGTCTTTCGATGTGATGATCATTACGGCGCCATTACCAAAATCGTAACGTCCTTCATAAGCTTTAACATCACCCGTGGATGCGGACTGCGCAAACGAACTTTGTTTACCTAGTTTATCCCAAATAAAATATTCAGCAATTACACTGGGATTAAATTCGGAAACGGGAGGCGATGTGTTGGTGAGAATTACAACGGTGAGGTTATGCGCAGGAAGACGTGATAGTTGCGAGATGAATCCGTGAAGTCCGCCGCTGTGTCCGATAGATTCAGTGCCACGATATTCTGCGATTCCCCATCCATAACCATATTTTCCGGAATCCGGTGTTCGTCCATTGTTGAGCACAACCGAGGTGAATGCTGCTTTCATACTCTCCGGTTTTAGAACTTTGCCGCCGAATAGCGCGTCGTTCCATAGGTTAAGGTCGCCTACGGTAGAATATAAAGCCCCAGCACCACCAGCCCATGACATATCCCAATTCATAGCAAGTTTGTAACCGTCACCTTCCGGTTGATGACCATTCGCCTCTTCAGTAAGTTTCAGCGTAGCGCTGTGAATTCCTGTATTCTTCATGCCGAGTGGTTTAAAGAATGTATCATCGAGGTATTGTGCAAAAGTTTTGCCGGACACTTTTTCAACGATATAACCTAATAGAAAGTAACCTGAATTGTTATACCTGTATTCATCACCTGGATTAAAATCATAAGGATCATTTTTGAAGTATGCAAGCAAGGCATCGTTGGATATAGGTTTTGTTACGTGATCTAGGAAATCTGATTTACCCGTGTAACTGTGAATTCCCGATGTATGCGTAAGCAGGTGATGAATCGTTACTTCGTGGGCCCGCGGAAAATCAGGAAAGAATTTGGAGAGCTTGTCGTTCACACTAATCTTTCCTTCTTCTTGCAATTTCAAAATAGCAGACGCTGTAAACTGTTTCGTGATCGATCCAATGCGAAATTTAGTTGTTAGGGTTGCAGGTGTTTTTTTAGCGACGTCGGCTAGGCCGTATGCTTTTTGGAATAAAATCTTACCGTTCTGTGAAACCAATACGACTGTAGCGGGTGAAGGTTTTTTTGCAAGATGACTATAGGTCGCATCAACAAGCTGCTCACCGGTTAACATGACTTTCTGTTGCGCGCCTTTTGCCGTAAGAGCTGCAACCGCCTCATCACGTCCAGCTATTTTTGCTGCTTCGTAAGCTGTGATACCATTCTTGTCTTTTCCATTAACATCGACACCGGCCTCAATCAGTACCTTAATGTCATCGAGTTGACCATTGCGTGCAGCTTGTACTAGCTTTTCAGATAATGCGGTGTTGTCCATCACCCGAACAGCATAGCCCCATCCTTGTTGAAAATCTTGAACTTTTAGAAGGATGCGATTACTTCCTTTTACAAGTTTAACGGCAACCAAGTCTTGGTCTTTCGTAATGCCGCGGGGTATCCAATTGTTATGGATGAGTTTTTCGTTGTGCCAGATTTTAATTCCATCATCACTGCCAACACCGAAAAAAACTTGACGTTCGGCTTCACTTGTAATTTCAGCCCAGGCGTAGACAGCTGCATAGTCCGTATTCGGATACACGACGTCCAATTCTACAACGTCGTCTTGAGAGACATAAGGAGTCCATGTGAGTGTTTTTCCATTATGCTGAAAGCTTGGCAATGGCCTTCCGTCTTTTAATCCAACGGTTGGGATCATGTCTTCCTCAAAAAACTTCCGTTGTGTTTCATCATCAGGATTTGCCGTTCCTTCTTTCACGGGAAGTGGTCCTAAGATTGACCACGCTTTCATGAAGGAACCGAAGCTCTTCTCATTGTAGGTAAGAATGACCTTGGATGGCGACTTGTCTTTCTTCTTTTGTGCGATGCTGACCTCGACGATCATCAGCAATGCGACGACCATAAGGAAACTCTTGTGGATAGTGAAATTTTTCATGATGGTTGAAAGGGGATTTAAAAATGAATATAACGTATTGAACTAGCCAACAACAACGTTTCGGTCTACACAAATACTATTCCAAAAAGTTACGAAGAAGTAGTCGAATATTCTTGCCGAAAATTACAGCATTAAAAAAAATGATCACACTGGCGATGGGAACTTGTGCGCAATAGGCGAAGGTAAGTCGATCTGATGTTATCGCTTCCAGGGGCCTGTAATCGCGATGGTGAGTCCGGGATCTTGAATGTTTACGAAATACACACTGCCATCGGGAGAAAATACGCCACCGGCAAATTCTGATTTATAGCCAACGTTTTCTCCAAACTTATACAACTGACCGCTTGGGGTTACACCAATTAACCTTGCATGATGATGATCTTCGCAGAAGAAAACATCTCCCCATGGCGCGACGGTAAGGTTGTCGCAATTCTGTAACGCATCTTTATCTGGTGTTTCAATGAAAAGATCAAGCGCACCACCTTTGCTTCCATCCCCTTCATTCAAGCCTGGTCTATAGCGAAAGATCTGGCCATTCATTTCCTTTCCGCCATTGGTACATGCAAAGTAAACTTCGTTGTTTCCGAACCACATGCCTTCTCCGCGAGCAAATCGTGCCGCACCTTTTTCATAAGCTTGATAGCGTAGATCGTCATTGGGAGATTCGACGTCCTCTAAATCGACCCACGAAGTTTGAAACGTCTTTCCAATCGGAAATGATGTCGTATTTGATTTCCAGTTTCGTGTGTCACAACTTTTTTGTCCAATAATCGCCAACGCTTGCAATCGACCTCCTTGCAAGAGGTTTCCAGGTGATGTTGGGATGAAGCGATAGATTGCGCCGTCACCCATATCTTCTGTCAAATAAACGATACCCGTTTTCGGATCGACGGCAACGGCCTCATGATTAAACCTCCCCATTGCTTTGATGGGTGTTGGTGCCGCAAGCTGAATTTTTTCTGTAGCAGGTACGTCGAATACAAAACCATGATCTCGCTCTGCGTATCCATCGTAACCACCAATTTTTTCGGTCGTTTCTTCACACGTGAGCCAACTTTTCCACGGCGTTGGTCCACCGGCACAATTCCGCGATGTTCCAGCGAGACTTAAGAATGACTGCTCAACCTGTTGCGTTTTAGGATTATAAATGAAGGTCGTTGTACCGCCTAGCGATGGATATTTCTTCTTTCCCGCATCGTAAAATTTAGTGATGTCGACATTTGGTAATAGTTCGTTTTGATTTCCAAATGCGCCATACTTCAATTTATCTGGGTCATTTTCGTGATTACGAATCACGATCACCTTTCCTGCAGCACCGGCAAACGTACCCATACCATCAGGACGTCCTGGAACAAATAATCCATCAGACATTTTATCGCCTTGCTTTGAAATGATCTTATAGGAAAAGCCTTTTGGAAGATCGATAATACCCTTTGGATCCTGCAGCAACGGCCCATAGCCAACATCAGCTGCAGGTGTTTCAGCGTGCAGGCCATACGCCCATTGTTGAAGTCCTAAAAAACCTAAAGTAGCAATACCGCTATTCTTGATAAAACGTCTTCGTGATTGCATAGTGATTTTTAGTTAGTGCGCTACAAGGATACGATTTTCAAACATCTGATTCACCGCGATTTTAAATCGCCACCTGCCAAATCTTCCCAGCGATAGATCTGAAACGTCTTGTCGTCGCACATCGCCACAAATAAGCCGTGAGCAAAACCAGGTAGAGCAATGCTTGTAACCTCGCTCCCATCACTCTCTGTTGTCGACAAGGCTAGTGATTTGATCAACGCATGTTGATGCGGATTGCCATTAGTTCCTTCGCGCGTGAACACTTTAAAATGATTTGCTTGTTGATCTGAAACGAGAATATATCCTGTGCTGTCCGTTAGTTGATAAATTGAAATGCCTTCATGATCGGCCGCGAAACCTGTCGTTGCAAAGAGTGCTAACTCAATATTGCTACTGTCGGGGTGCGCATAATATTTTCGAACGCCAACACCTTCATCTGAATAGTACACATACCCGAGCTCATGATCAACGGCGATTGATTCAATTTCTTTTCTACCACTGTAATTACCAAATTTTCGAACAACTTTTCCCGTGATAAAACCGCTGCTGTCTTGTAACTCATATTGCCAAAGATATGTGCCACTGGTTCCATTCTTTCTTCCGACGATGGCATACGTAGTGCCTTGGGTTTGATACAACGAAATTCCCATGGGTGCGCGTAACGAATCTCCTTCAAACACTGCAATACCACCATTGTCAATGGGCCTGAGGTCAGGCAGGCTAAAGACGCGAATGGAGTTCGTATTTCGTTCCGTACAGATAGCAATGTCTACGAATTGGTTACCAAGTTTAACATGGTAAGCGATGTCGACATTGTTCGCACGTTTAATAGGAAATGTTTTGTCTTTGAGAATTTTGCCTTCAAGGTTGAAAACATAAAGCGCGCCTTCTCCTTGATCACCCCCCTTGTCAGTTCCAATGATTAAACTCTCGGATAAATTTTCTTTATTAATCCAGATAGCGGGATCATCACTATCGTTAAGTACAGGTTCTGTAATGATCGCCGGTTTTATAATCGTTGTGTTGTCTGTAGACGTTGACTGCTTACATCCCACTGCTGACAGAAGCGCAATCATGATATATTTTGTTTTCATGTGGTCGAATTAAAAAAATGAAAGACCTGTCCACCACAGACAGGCCTTGTTACCCAACAACCAATTATTCTTTAGTATCGAAAAGATCGAATTTCACACCCAGTGTAAATCGCTGACGGTAGTATTCCAATTGCGCAGTTCTAGCTTGAACACCTTGATAGTAGCGAAGCGGTTGATTTGTCAAATTGTTTGCTTCTGCGAAAATCCTCCATTTTGGAGCCACTGTATAAGAGCCATTGAAGTCGAGGAAAGTTTGTTTGTCGTAGTAGCGATCCTTGGATGACTTTTCTCCAAGTTCATCAACGTAGTCGCTGGTGTAGTTAAGAGATAAGCGTAATACAAGCTTCTTCGATTCGAATGACAGCGAGGTATTCAACATGTTTTTTGCGGTGCCGGGTAATCCGAGTTCTTCACCTTCACGCCCGGGAATTTCTTCGGCTTCCGATTTTGTGAACGTGTAGTTCGCATAGACACCGATACCTTTCCAGATGCCTGGTAAAAATGTTAGCTGACGTTGTAATGCAACTTCAAAACCCACGATATCGGCACCACCACCGTTACGCGGTTGCTCAAATCTTTCGAAGGTATTGCCGTCGTCATCCATGTAATCGTCGACCCCATAGGTGTAGATGATGTCTGTAAGTTTTTTGTAGAAACCACCGGCAGAGATGATACCAACGCTTTCAAAATATTTTTCACCCATCAAATCTAAATTCATCGACTGCGTTGGCTTTAACTTAGGATTTCCAATGCCAAGGAATTCATCTGTATTTTCCACGAGACGATAAGGAACGAGATCATAATAGTTAGGACGCGCCAGGGAATTGGTCCATGCCGCGCGGATGATCAAATCATCGGTTGCGTTGAACCGCGCGTGCACACTCGGAAATACATTGGTGTAATTGTCGGAGCCAGTTGCCTGCTGAATTTCCCCGTCAGAAAAAACGAAACCCTGGTAGTTGATGTCAGTATGCTCAATCCTTAGACCAGCTACGAACGAAAGTTGTTTTCCGATCGTCTTATCAATCATAGCATAACCGCCACTGATATTTTCTTCAGCGTTAAAATTCTCAACAATGCCCTCTTCTCCGGCTTCTAACTCAAATAAGTTTGGATTTCTTAGATCTAAGCTGCCAAGGTAGTTGGCCGTCGTAAAGGGACCAACGTTATAATTTCCAGCCTGAAAATCCGAGCTCGTCTGGTCCACAACTGGGTACTCACCCATACTTTCAAAATCTGGTTCTGCAGACCAAAACTTGTTGTTCCTGTACTTTTCTTTCAAACGCAGTCTTCCTCCGAACTTAATAACGTCTTTATCATAACCGCTATTGAGTGGGATTGTAAAATTCAGCTTGAAGTTTCGATCCTTCTCTTCTGTGTATTGGTCTTCGGTTGAGATGTCGTTGAGTGCATATGCTGAAGGTGACACGTCACTTGTTGGTGTGAAGTTTGGTTTTCTAGGATTACCGATATCAACAACACCGGTAACGTCCTCTGTTTCCCACGCGATGTAACGCTCGTCGGGTCTTTCTTCCGAAGCTTTTGCAAGCGTAGCCGACCAAGTTGTTTTTACTTTCCCAAAGATGTGCTCACCGGAAAGGCTTACATTGCCGGTGCGTTGATCTTCGAGACGTGCATCCTTACCACGATCGTCTCCACCTCCCTTTGTTTCTCTCACAATCGTCACGCCGGTAAGCTCGGCGCTTTCATCCGCTTGATATTCTAAATCGCGGTAGCGAAGTCTATATCGATTTTCCCAATCATCACGGTGATTATAAAGTCCTTTCAAAAAAAGTGTGTGATTCGGCGCAAGTTTAAAATCAAATGCTGCGGAAACACTACGACGCACGCGTTGTACATCGTACTTGCGAACTTCAATTTCTTCGACGAACATATTTCCGTCGTCGTCTTGTTCCCAAGTCGCTTCGACGTTGTCAGATCCAAATTTGTTATTGTAATAAGAGCCAGATACGATAATCCCGAGCTTGTCGGCAAAAAATCTATTACCAATGACAAGGCTTCCTGAACCAATTGGATTTTGTCTAATCAATCCATAGCCCGCAGCCGCTGTGCCTGAGATGCGTAATCCTGAAGGCGCGGAACGTGTGACGAGGTTTACAGATCCTCCGATAGCGTCAGCATCCATGTCGGGTGTAATCGCTTTATTAACTTCTATGGTTTGAATCATGTCAGCTGGAATTAAATCTAACTGAACCGAACGCGTGTCACCCTCTGCTGATGGAACTCGTTCGCCGTTCACCATGTACGAATTTAACGCCGGTGCAGTGCCACGAATAATTCCGAAGCGTGCTTCCCCTTGGTCGTATTGCATTGTTATGCCCGGTATGCGCTTCATGGCATCACCGATGTTTGAATCTGGAAATCTTCCGATCTGATCTGCTGCGACGATATTGGTAATGTTGTTGGCTGCGTATTGCTGACTTAATGCCTTAGCTTGGCCTTTCAATCGATCGCCCAAAACGACGACTTCACCGTCCATGGTTAGTCCACTGTTGAGCGTGATAATCACTGGCGTAATTACTGACGATTCGATTCTGACGTTCTGGTCAACGGGAGTATAACCAATGAATGAAACTTGGAGTGTGTAGTCGCCATCTGTAAGGTCGATCAAGATAAAGTCTCCGTTCACATCAGTGGTAGTACCGACATTGAGTTCCTTAACCAAGATGTTCGCGCCTGGAAGCGCCAGTCCCGATTCATCCAGAACACGTCCAACAATTGCGCCGGTAACTGCGTGTTTTTCAACGGCGGTAGCATTTACGATCGGGGCAACGATGAACGCTACTGTGACGCTCAAGAGTAACGAAATTTTAAGAAGTAGATTTTTCCGCATAGTGTGAGTTAGGTTTTGATGTTGAGCAATTGGAAACTCAACCATGCCGCAAAAATTCTTCTTTGCGAGCAGCAGCGGAAAACAAACGGGTTATGAATTCATGAAGAGATTGTGACGCCATGCCTGGCAATGTTATCACAGCATGAAGTAGCATTGAATAAACACACTCTTAAAGTGTTGCAAGTCAACATGATTATACAGAAACATTTCAATGAGATTATGAAATGCGGATGCTGTACAATTCTGCACAAACCAAATGTGCAATAAATCCGATGTAATCCTTATTACAAAAGTTCATTGAATTGGCTTAAGTCCTTGTAATTCAGTGAATAAAACAAATCAACCTCGACCGATATACATCATTTTGGCGTGAAAATTTGCACAATAAAACTTGTATTTTGTTAAAAAAATGAATTATCATTGTGTATAAGTACACAGCGTATGAGTGAATTTGAAAAGAAGTCTTTGGAAATGGAGCTTAAAGTCTTTGCCTCGAAGAATTTTGAGCGGCCAACAGATTGCAGGAACCTTGATCAGATCAGGTTCTACATTCGCGAGCTTTGCATGAAGATTGAAGAGTATCAGAAACATTTCAATTATGTTCCTGGTGTCGCATATGCGTTGTTAGCGCAGTATAATGCGCAGCAAAACACGATTATTCATAAAGAATTTTTACGCACATATTAAGATGTAAATGCGCACTTTATGCGATACATCCCCTCCCCCATTCCAATTCAATGTAGCTGGGTCTACAGCGCTACCGCCAACAAGTCGGGAAGGATGCAATACCATAAAATCAAACCCGGTCACAGTAAACAGCGCATCAGCAGATCTGAATTCATTAAAGCGTATAACGAAACGCAAATCATCGCGCTAAAGCCTTTACAGGCCGGCGGAAATGAAACGGACTTTCAAATGGAATTCTACGTGTAATGCGAGGGCTAATATTGTTCTTGCTCCTCTGTGTAATAGGTCTTTCGTCCCCCGGCAGTTGACTGAATAATCTTACCGCCTGTCGGACTCTCCTTTTTCTTTGCGTTGTGGATTGCAAGAAAATCGCGCACTTCACCGCTAATAATATCAGGATTGGATTTCAAAATTGCTTTCTCGGCGTTTGTCAGCACCGACTTAATTGCTTTGTCAAGTTTCTTGATGGCTGCATCGGGGATGTTGTTCGATGTTGAGAACGGAGAAATTCCTGCGACGTAAAGTATTTCATCAGCATACGCATTGCCGATGCCGCGAATGACATGTTGATCGAGTAAAACATTCTTGACCGCTGCCTTACTCTTATTAAGCTTCGTTTTTAAGAAGCCATAGTTCACTTCATCCGACATCGCATCCGGTGCATCTTTATCTTCCGGGTTCAACGTTGGTGTTGCTTGTCCTTGGAAGTCACTCATCGCGATGCCTGTGTTGTCAGTGAAGAGGAGTTCGATGATCGGAAACTTCGCTGTGTTCTTTTCTTCAAAAGTGTTCAACTTGCCACGAAGCATCAAGTGTAGTCCTAATACAGTTTTATTACCGAAGGTGAAATGGAGTTCCTTTCCTACACGGCTAATGGATGTGATCTTCTGATCTTCAAGTGCCTTTTTTAGTTCCTTAGTGGAAACATTTAGCTTCACGTCTTTTATCACGTCGACCTTTTTTACGGTCTTACCTTTAAGAAGCTTGGTGAGATTTTGACTAAAAACTTGTAAGTCGGGAAGTTCTGGCATAACCGTACATTTTAATGACTGCGTAAGAAAGCAAAAAATTGATGGACGCACAATTGAATAACTAAACATAAAAAAAGCCGACGCAGATTTCCTGCATCGGCCTGTACATCGAAAGCAGTCTTTTAAAAACTGCTTACAATAACATCTTGTTTATTTTTCATGCGTGGTGGCGAAGGTTTGTGTGCTGCTGCTTCCTGTTTCGTGAGCATGCCAGGTGCGGGTCTGCTCTGCGGTAGAAATGCCGCATCGACGGTGCGCACTTTTTCTCCTAACACCTCAAGTATTATCAAATTGGTCGCCGCCTTGTTCGCAACCTCTACATCAGCAATGCCGACCACAGATACGGCTGTAATCATCCCCAAGTCATTTGTATGGTGTACATATTTGTAATTGGGGTATGACTCTGAAATCAAATACAGGTCATATGCTAAACTTTGAATAGAATCTTGAATAGACAAGTATTCAGCGGTTGATGCAATCAGTTTAATTTCACCCACGCGTTCACGTGAACAAGTGACTTGTGCTATTGTATTAAAACTTACGGTCAAGCAAAGCGTTGCGATCATTATACCACGCGAGATCATTTCTTTTTTTGTTTTCATCTTACACTATCCGTTCGTTGGTTGGACTCTCTGGTAGTGTTCGATTAAAAGGCAGTGCCAATTTCTTTGTCGACAAACTCGCCTATCTAAGTCTTCGGCCTGTGGAATCACATACACATTTTAATCTACTGCTCTATAATCTTGATGAGCGTTCCTTTCTCTAAAGGTTCCTCCAGCGACATGCCATTGAGAATAGCAGTCTCTTGAATCCGCTTCTCGCTTACAGAAAAGTCGCGCATCGCTTGTGCAAATGATTCGTTGCGTGGAATGGTTTTGATACGAATTCGTTCGGGTTGACGATTCAACTTGTCGCGATCAGTCAATACATCAAAATTTCGGATGGTCGATTGCAATATTGGCGCGTATGCATCGAACTGCTGACGTTGGGAAGCGCCAATGAACAAGTAGATACTGCCGCTGTAGTCAATTAAGGTTACATAGGTCCTTATCGCTTGGCCCTCCTGCTGCTGATCTGCAACCATCTCCACTGCGGGCATACCGTTAATGGTTCGCTTGCCGGACTCTACTATGTTAAGCTGGTATTTTTGAATCACAGAATTTGCAGCCTGTTCCAGATTATTACCGCCGGCTATTGTCATGATTAGCACAGCACCCCCGTCGCTAGCAGCCATTTGAACTTGTTGTGGCGTATTCTCCAAATTCCATTGTCGAGGAATCGGAAACTGAAATTTTAGAACTGGATGATAAAATACACCACCTTCTGCAAAGCCTTGCTTGGGATCCTCTCCATAGATAAGTCCATCGATCATTTTTAAATAGCTATCGCGTCCAACTTTCAGATTTGCTTTGGGTGTTTTCTTTTGCGCACTTTCCGCTGCCTTCGAAACTTTTCGCTCACGGTCACCAGGGTTAGGATGAGTAGAAAGGAAGTCGGGAACTTCTGCGCCGGACTTTTTCTGCAATCGATCTAACGTTTGGAAAAATGTCGCCATCTCCTTCGCGTCGTAGCCGATAGCTGTAGAATACTGAACGCCTAAATTGTCAGATTGACTTTCTGCGTCGCGTCCGAATTTTAGAAACAGTAAGCTAACACCGGTCTGCGCGATGTCAGCATAGCGTGCGAAATCATCGGAGATCACGGTGCCGGCGATAAGTCCAACTTGAGCAAGCATTGCCCGACTGTATTGCTTCGCCGAATGCCGTGCTGTGATGTGCCCAATTTCATGTCCAAGTACGCCAGCGAACTCTGCTTCGTTGTTGAAGTGCGCCATAATACCACGCGTGAAATATACGTAGCCACCGGGGACGGCGAATGCGTTGACAACCGGTGAATCAACGATCTGAAATTGAAAATCAAGATTTTTTCGGTGTGATATTGCCGCCATTTGTTCGCCTTTCTCTTGAATGAATTTTTGCAAACGCGCGTCTTCATAGACACCAAAAAATGCTTTGATTTCAGGATCCGATTGTTTTCCTGTAGCGATCTCCTGGTTCTCAGACATGAGCATCAAATCATTTCTTCCGGTCACAGGATTTTTTGCGCAGGAGTTCACGATGAGGCCGACGACTACTAGCAGGCAAGCGTGCCCTTTTATTCTTAGACTTGACATGGGTATACTTTTACCAATTGGTAAGAAAAAGTCATACCCGAAAGACGAACGGATAGGTTTATGATCCAGCCGCGTGCTATTTAGCTGAAAGTATTATCGTATGAGATTGTACTTCGCGTCTTTCGAATCAAATTTTGCGCGATAGCGTTCTTTTACTTTCTCCTTCACCTGCATTCTACGTGTGAGATCGCAGATCTTCCAAAGAAGATAATAGTGGTCAGATTTATTCGGATCAAAATTCGTTTGGTTGTTTAAGAAATTAAAGGCAACCTCACCGAGCTCTTCCACAGAAATGTTGTGAACGAAATTATTCACCTGACGCATCTCTTCACTATAGTTTCCCGTGTATGCCGGGACCACAAAATTGAATATTCCTTTTTCATGAGCTTCTAACAAATCGATAAACACTTTTGCTATTGTAGTGACGAGATACTTATTCTTTGGATAGAGATTAAATTGCTGCAACGCGAGAAACAGGCATCGATCATACAAGCGATTGTGGTATGCACTTTCAATGGATTCGAATTCTGCAATCGTGATGGCTTTGTTCACAAAAGCTGTTTGTTGAATGTTCAACGGGCGGTCATGATTCGTGACGCGTTCGTGCAGTATCGACCTGCGCATGAGTGCATCGGGATGGGAATCGATTGAGTCATTAGAAAAGATATAGGTATTCGAATGCTTTTTGCTAAAAACGCGTGGTCGTTGTGTCAGCCAAAAACTTTTAAAAGGAAATTTTGAGAAATTTAGTGAACTGAATAGTCCGTCGGCAATCCGATGTTTTAAATATGTTCCAGAATCCAAAAGGGCAAGTAAAGTAGCGGCCTGATCTTGGTTATATCCAGCATTTTTAAAAAGTACAAAACCCAAGGAATCTGCCTCTTTTTCCCGCGCTCTGCTGTATCGTCCGAAGGTATAAATGAATTTTCTGACAGAATCTATTTCTTGTATCGTCACTTTATCATTTTCCAGTGTAGACATACTTCGTTTGATAGCCCTCGACTCACTATTCTCGACATACTGCGTGATACGTTTTCTAATGTGATCTAGCTCGAAGTGAGCCATTTCATGGGCGATTGCAAAAGCCAGTCCACTTTCATTTCTTATACGACCTAGCAGTCCCACATTCACGATAAAACTTCCATCCAAGTGACAGAATGCATTCACATCCGGGTTTTTGAGAATTAATATTCGCTTTGGCGGATGTTTGACGTGGTTGTTGGACGTGATTCGGCGCAGTACCGATTGCACCAGTGTTTGAAGTGTATCGTCGTCAATGAACACACCCTCTTCTACTTTTTCAGTTAGGTATGCAGTGCGTTCTATGTAGAATTGTGTGATCTCTCCTCTTTTTCGAGACTTGATACGATCAAGTTCTTCCGGTAACTGCTGTAGTATCGAATTGATTAATGCTTTCGAATTTTTATCGTATGTCTTTCGAGGAGTATAGTCATTTACTACCTGCGCATGGCTTGAGGCGAAGCAAAACAGCGCAATGAACATCGTCAAGGATACGTTGTGAATAAGTGCAATCATTGGGATGAAACTGATGCCCGCGTTAAAAATAGCGAAATTAGCTATACTTTAACGTTGGCCCCATACATTCATTGTTGCTGTGCCTGTGTAAGCTTTGTTACTGACGCTCTGCTGACGGTGATCGATCTTCTTGCCGGGATCTGTATTCATACATGCCACGTATGTTATGACTAAAGTAGCTGTCTGGAGATTCGGCGCTCATAAGTGCAGTATGCTTCTCGGAGGGAACGCCTAGATAGTCGTGGATTTCGCCGTGGTCAAATTCTACCTCTAAGATTAACTCTTCTTCGTCGTAGCCCACAGAAATAATATTTGGAGATGATAAAGGTTCGCGTTGCATAGCACTTGTTTGAGCAAGTATCTAAAAACCGGTGCCAGGTTGAAACTCAGTTTGAGAAAACTTTTATGATTTTACTACTAACAAAAAAAGGGCGAGGATCTCTCCTCACCCTTCGGCTTTAACAGCGTAAGTGGGTCTTTACTTCTTGTTAAACCGTTTAGTCTGGCGGTAGTTTACACTCTGAAGTTTCAGATAGTATACACCACTAACCATACCTAATGTATTTGTGTTAATTTGATATCCCTGGATTTGATCCGCGGATACCTTCACGCGATGAATCAATTGTCCAAGGGTGTTCACTAACACGAGCTCAACGTCTCCTTCTATTTTCTTGCCTGCTACGTCGATCGTCAATTGATCTGTCACTGGCACTGGGAAGATTGAAAGTTCAGTCGTTTCAGCGTTGAATCCCTGCGCGACTCTTGCGCCAGCACCACCATTCACAATGCTAACGGTTGCTGTTTTACCGAGTCCGCGTTGGCCTTGACCGAAATTCTGTGTCCACGGTTCGCCGAGCAATGTATGCGTGCCTGTCGCGAGCGTTTGTAAAGCCTGAGATTTTAGGTCATAGGTAAGCGTATTGTCAATGTTACGCTGTGTGCCATCGATCTTAAATTTCACACTCCCTACAACGTTCGGCGCGGTGTGTGCTCTGATGTTCAATTGTGCGAAATCTGAACGGCTAGCGTCTATGGTAATACTGTCGCTAAAGTCTTGAACAACAACACCGGTCGAAGTATTCACCAAGCTGAAGTGTGTAACCACGGTCGATGCGTTGATGATTTTTACAATCGCTGTTTTAGCAATACCACGTTGACCATGACCATACGCTGATGTGAATGGTTCGCCGAACAAAGTATATTGTCCCACGCCGAGTCCAGACAAATAGTTTGTCTTCAGGAAGTACTCATACGTATTGTCAATATTCTTCTGCGATCCATTGACTTTAAATTTCACACTACCCACTGTAAGTGGAGATGCGTTTGCGCGGATATTGAGATCATTGAAGTTCGCATCAGCGCGGTTCAAGGTTACTTCATCCGTAAATGTCGCAATCACTTGGCCTGTCTTGATGTTTACAACACTAAAGCTCTTCACGGCAAACTCGAGTACTGACAGATGCAACGTATCGATATCGATAGCGCCACGAGCGTCTGTTGCTGTCACGATGATATGATACTCACCGGCGTCACCAACTGTTGGTTTGATGTCATATGTAGCGGTGCCATTTCCAGAGGATGCAGCCGTTACGAATGCTGGCGCTCCATCGATCGTAATGGTTACCAGAGAATCATCTTCGTCAGTTGCGGAGATTGTCACTTGTGCGATTTCCTTTTCGAGTACGGTCAACGCTGGAATCGGCGCTAACACCGGTGGCGTGTTTGAATCTACGGTTAAGAACACTGGAACTTGAACCCAAGGTGTAGCTGGGTCGTTGCTGGCAATATTCAACGTATCTGCATAGTTACCAGCGTCAAGATCTTGTGCGTTAAACGTTACAGCAAGGTCGAGCGAAGATCCACCAGCAACTGTGCCTGATAATGGTGTAACGGTTAACCACGGTGCAGCAGGCGTTCCGTCAAGGATAGCAAGGTTGTCGATATCAATCGTTGGACCAGCTTCTTCCATGAGAGAAAGAATAACAACTTGTTCGATATCACCCGCGAATGCTTTACCCGTAAACACTGGTGCATTGTTGATATAGATCGTGAATACCTTCGTTGCTCTCACAACATCAATTCTGAGGTCGGTGTATCCCGAAGGCCATGTACCCGGAACCGTTTCATATGTTCCGCCGAGGGTATCAACAAGGGTTCTCATGGAACCATTTGGACTGATTTCAAATCTCGTATTCACCAGACTTGCACTCGGTGATTGTGGGATCACTTGCCATGTAACACCGCTACCGTCGATATTAACTTTTAAAGTAGTAGAGGAAATGGCTTCCGTTCCAATGGTAACTTCTGGAGAGAATGCGAGAGACTGACCGAAACCATCTGCTACGCCTCTAAAGTGTTGCGCGCCAAACGCTGGTTTCTCGGCTTCTACTGTCCAGTTTCCGAATTGTCCCGCCCAGTCTAATTGACCATTGATGTTGCCGGTTGCAAATTCTTCGAAACCTGTGCCATACAATTCTGTTGTTGCCAACTTACGTGCACCGTTTGTGATAGCGCGACTATCTGTGTCTGCAATCTTTGTTTGTGTCGGTGTAATGCGGGTATCCTTCGACACGATCCTTGCTTTTGCTTCCTCTGGTGCTCCAGCACTAGAAGCTGCTTCAAGTGCAAACTTCAAAGGACTTTCGCCTTGGTTAGAGACCTTAATAATTTGTGTGGCGACTTCACCAACAAAGAGCTTCTGCTTTAAATCATCAGGTTCAACGTTGATTGCGGAAGGTCTAAGAACATCGAGCGACGCTACGATTCCCACGAGCGGTGAGTTGCTGGCATTGCTGCGAACAAGAACTCCTGCAACATAGAAACCAGGTTCGATATCTTCGGCGTTAAACAGTGCATTGATTGTTTCTGTTCCTCTTACTGGAACTGATCCCGACGCAGGTGTCACCGAAAGCCAAGCACGTGCATCACCGAGGATGGCGATATCATCGATTTGTGCGTACCAATCGAAGTCACCGTCTTGTGGATCAAAGTAGTGCCAGCGTACACGGAACGATGTAGCGCCTGCCAAGAACTCATCGAGTTCAAGACTCACAAATTCACTTTCAGTACCACGGAGCGATCCATGATCTTCATTCCAGCTAAGTACATTGGTCCATTCCGATGCTCCTGCTACTTGAATGTCGAGATTCAAGAAATCACGATTCGCATAATTCTGATAGTTCGCGTTATACTGAAGTGCGATGTTTTTGTAACCTGCAGCATCGATCCAAGGTGAAATCAATTCCGTATCGAACTCAAATTCACCGGCAGCATCGCTACTCGCAGTTGCCGCTTCGCCAGTTCCGGAATAATTTCCCTCGCCCCATGCGCTCGCGAAATTCCAAGTAACACCACTGCCTGCATTGTCGACTACGCTCCAGTCCGATGGTGGGAATGTCGCGTCTTCAAAATTCTCTGTAAAGAGTGGCAGACCAGTACGGATTTCCAATACAGGTTTCTGTTTGGCTGACTCGCGTGACGCGCTTATGTCTTTAGCAACTTTACTAGCTGTGCGTGAAAGCTCTTTTGTAGAAGCAAATTTACTTACTGGTGATTTCGCAAGTTTCTTGATGTCAGTATCGGCGCCAATAACTTGTAAACTATAATCCAATGGATTACCGCCCGTGTTCTTCACATCGAATGTTAATACGGTATCCTCTTTGTAAGCTACAGATGCTTGAAGCACCGTTGGATCTACAGCAATAGCGGGTTCTCCAAACACGCGGAATGTTGTTGGTAAGGTTAATTCCTCGTCAGCAATATTCACGACTACGGCGGAGCTATACGTACCAAACTCAAGTTCTGACGCATCAAATGTAACCGTTACTTCTACGGATTCTCCGGCGCCCAGTGTACCCACATTCGGCGCTACGCTAATATAGGATGGTGCGAAGTCTCTGGTGCCGTCAATAATTTTCATATCGTCGACATCGAAAGTAGGCCCCGCGATTTCCATCAACGAAAGTATGACAACTTGTTCGATGTCGCCTGCGAAACCAAGTCCTTCAAACACAACGGTTGTATTGAAGTAAACTTTGAATTTCGATGTGGCGCGTTCAACTTCTATGGTAAGGTCGAAATATCCAGTAGGGACTTCGGCTGATATTGGCGCGAATACCGGCGAACCAGATCCATCGTCGGTCATTGCACTTGCGCTGCCGTCAGGATTAAATTGAATTCTTGTATTGATAAATCCTGCTGAAGGAGATTGCGGAGAGATTTGCCAGGTTACACCCTGTCCGGCAATGTTCACTTTCATTGTTGCGCTTGATTTTTCCTCGGATCCGATTGCAACTTCGGGTGAGAATGCACGAGATAAACCAAATCCGTCAGCCAGGCCTCTAAAGTGTTGTGCGGCACTTGATGGGTTTATTGACTCAATTGTCCAATTACCCCATTCACCTGCCCATCCGTCTTGACCAGTAATGTCACCTTCTGTGAAGTTCTCGAAGTCTGTTGCATACTGATCAACCGATAGCTGGGTTGAAGCGCTTCGCGCGTTGGCAACATTTCCAATCGTCATTGCCTTTGTACCATCGATGTCGATTTTAACACGGGCGTTTGTGGCTTGTGTACGTTTTGGCGTTGCAATTCTGGCCGCCTTTACCGGCGCAACCTTTTTGACCGACACTGACGACACGCCCTTATCCACCACACTGATTTCATATTCGAAATCTCCAAAACCGTTATTGCTTAGCGTGAATGTTTCGGTAGTCGTTTCACCTTTTTCTGCTTCAGCATAAATTGAATCTGGTGATACCGTGAATTCTGGTCCGAGTACATCGAGGATAGCAGGCACTTGGACAAGTTCTGCTCCTGGTACATTTGTAGCAAGGTCAATTGACGCGCGATAATGACCGGCATCGAGTCCTGTTGCATCAAATGTTACTGTAAGGTCGAGTGCACCCCCCGCGGCTACTGTTCCGCTTTCAGGCGTAACGCTCACAAAGCCAGGACCGGAAAGGAAGTGAATCGCATTTTGATAAAGCGTAGGAAGATCGCCGCTCCATTGTAGCGCGCCACCATTTCCTAAACTTGGCAATAAATTTAGTGCAACTACATTGCTATTAGCCGCAACAAAGAGTTCTCCATTTGCCCAGTTTGCTATCGCTACAGCACCTGGCGCAAGTCCAACATTCTGAACGAAGCCCGCGTAATTCAACGTAGCAACACCAGCGATTACAGGATGGCTTGGTTGAAGTATTGTACCTAACGTAGTTGTAATATTGGCATCTGTAGTTGACGGTGTGAATGGTCCGTATTGCCCATCAATAAAACGGCCTGAAAGTTTCCAATCATCGTAAGAGTAATTGAATTCGTTCGAAATCACTTTTCCGCCGTTATCAATATAATTTGCTAACTCATCACCAATCTGCACTGGATCTACGCCGCCATTTTCTAACCATTTTGTATTGTTAGTCGTGATGACAATCGGATATTCAGCAATCGCTGCAGCGCTGAATGATGGCAGTTGAGATTGCGGATAGATATCTGCTTCAATGTCCTCGAATCCATCCAGAATTGTTTCAAGATCAGTAACGTCGTCATCCGGTGAAAGGATGAGTACGGTAGTAACCGCTGCACTTTGCGATACTGACTTCAGGCGAACGGATTGCGCGCCCGTAGTTGTATGCCTATTGTTTTTGCTAGCAGCTGATTTTGCTGATAATGATTTTGCTGGTATCGTTACCGTTTTAGCTACGGATGTAACAACGCCCTGGCCTGCACTAACTTCAGCTGTAAAGTGTAAGTCGGTACCGCCGGTATTTGTAATCGTAAGTGATTGCGTCGCCGTGTTGTCAGTGTTCAATTGTTGATACAGTGAATCTGGCGTAACTGAAATCGCCGGTGCAGGAACTACGACTACCCTACCATCGATTGTTAAGGGTGAATTGACAGGATCGTTTGTATATAACTTGATCGTTGTTGTCCATGTTCCGACACTGTCCGTTTCATAAATAAAATTCAGTTTGAATGTTTCAAACGGAGCTACTTTCGGATCTTCTCCTGTAATGAATTTGAAATTCGGATCTGTTGATGTTACGCTATCAATAGCAAGGGTATCTGATCCGTTGTTGATCAAATCGAGGCTTGCACTATAAGGTACATTGGGCGAATCAACGAGATACACCGTATCAAAATCAAGCGTTGTTACGGGAAGGTATGCAATGGGTGCACCATTGTTCGTAACCTGGAGTGTGATTGGATAATGTACGGTGTCCTGCGCTGGATCATTGGTGAAAAATATTGCATCAGAATCGTAAGTGCCAGCGAGTAATTCTATTGCATCTAATGTAACCGACACGGCGATTGAATCATGTGCAGCAACCGTACCCGCATTTGGAGACAGCGTTGCATGCGTGCCGTTCACTGCCCAAAAATTCAGCGGTCCTTCCCCGTTGTTTTTCACGGTGATCAGGCGATCTTTTTTCTGATTGGTAACAAGGGACTCCGTGAGCGACGAGGGAGTTACAGCAAATGATGGTGTAAAGTTCGTTGTGCCTTCTGCTACGTTTGAGATCGTTGATACATTACCAAAGAAATCCGATGATTTAATGGCGAAGTAGTACAACGTGCCCGGTGCAAGGCCATTGACAACAACTTGTTGCAAAGTACCCGGCGCCCCCGGTGTAGGCTCACCTTCAAATGCAGTAGCAGATTCAAAATTTGCTTCTGTGATTGGACTTGTTGAATAGCGCAGATCATATGCAAATGCAGCACCTGATCCACTGTCGATTGGCGCGGTCCAACTCACAACAAGCGATGTAATTTCTGCCGAATCAGCGGAAAGATTCGTGATCGCTAAAGGTGCAGCATCATCATCCTCTTGTAGCGCTGCAAAAGCATTGATTCTTCCAATACCAAGGAGGCCCTCAAAACCTGGGTTGAGTGCATCTACATTTTCAGCTGTAGAGGTTAATCTGTTTTTGATGATCTCCGGCGTGAATCCGGGGCCGCCGTATTTAGAAATGATCAATGCTGCAACGCCTGAGACGTGTGGGCAAGCCATTGATGTTCCTTGAAAAAATCCATATTGATTATTCGCCAATGTACTCAACACACCTTGTTGTGCGACACTGTTCGTTTCTCCACCAGGTGCAGCAACTTCTACCCAAGCGCCATAATTTGTATACCAAGCTTTCTGATCTTTGTGTGTCAAACCAGAAACTGCAAAACTCGCGTCGTAATAACCAGGGTAGTGTTGTTCGTTGGAATCGCTATTGCCTGCAGCAAATACGACGAGCCCTCCTTTCATTGGGCCGACTTGTATACCATTTTCATCGAGACCTGCTTCAGCAATGAAGTAGTCGATACCATCGAGAACGGCTTGCTCAAAAGCACCAGGATTTGTGTAACCCCAGCTGTTCTGTGAAATAACAGCGCCATTGTCTGCAGCATATGTATAAGTATCGGCAAAGCCTCCGTTACTTGTTCCTCCGAAGGCAGCACAAGACATAATGCGTACGCCATCGCCTGCGCCGGATCCTCCAGCGACACCAGCCACACCAATACCATTATTTGTAACAGCAGCAATAGTTCCTCCTACGTGTGTGCCGTGATTGTCCGGAGCAATTTCTCCAGTATCATCTCCAAAACCATATCCGTTGACGTCATCAATATATCCGTTGTTGTCGTCGTCAAGATTATTGCCGGGAATTTCATCTGTGTTAACCCACATGTTTGCTGCTAGATCGGGGTGATTAACCTGAACACCACCGTCGGTAACAGCAACAATGACATCGCTACGTCCCGTTTCAATGCCCCATGCTTGAAACAAACTAATATCCGCGCCCGCTGTTCCTCCTGTTTGTCCTGTATTGTTGTAGTGCCATTGCGATCCCAGCAACGGATCGTTCGATGCACCGGGCAATGTGCCCACTTGATTTTGCTTTAAGACGACGGGTCCGAAGTTCTTGTTGTCCGATCCAATAATGTGCTTTTTATAAGATGGCTCGGAAACAAGTATCTGCGGATGTGATTTGTAACCGTTGAGCGCTGATAAAACAGAAGCAGCTTGGTCAATTTGAATTTCATACCAAAGATGAAGTCCGTGACGACGATGTTTTGCTTCGAATTTTCCAGCAGGGCGGAACACACGTCGAATCGCTTTCGCTTTGAATTGTGTGTTCACTTGATCAAGTGATTGAATTCCCGTAATCAAGTTGTTGTTTGCATCGCGCGAAATTTTTGCGCTTTCAATTTGCTGCGCAAATGCTTCCGATACTTTTATTCGCACGACACCTTTGTCGAATCCGCTCTGCGACTGCGCAAAGCTTGTGTGAACAAGAAAGATCGAAAACAGCAATAGGCAGACCATAGCGGATCGAATCCGCTGCCTAAACAGGTAGTGATTTTCCATGAGGGATTTTTATTTTAGGTTAATGAAAAACAAGCCATGGCAAATTCGGTGACGAACTTGCGTCAAATAATCTCTTTCAAAACAACTTTTAATTTGGGTATTGAACGCTACGATTGACACGGGTCTCTCTCACAAGTGGTTGTTATCTAACGATCGTAACGTGAAGGTAATATTAGTAAAAACTTTAAGGCAGCCTACCGCGCATGAATTATTTTTTTGCCTGTTGCAACAAAAAATATTCAAAACACTTTTTCGCAAAGCATTGCTGAATAAAATCACCTTAAAAATCAGGTGAGCGTCTGTGTGCAATTATTCAGATAACATCATCAATGAGTGACAACATTCCTTCGGGACTAACGCCGAGCCAAAACAAAAATACAGCAAGCACAGCGATCGTTACGCTACTAATGACATACACCAACGGATGCAATTCTTTTGCCGACTTAATTTGAAGTTTCTGATCAAACATCACAGCAATGATCTTTATATAATAGTATAGACCAATTACGCTATTGACTACGAGGCAAAATACAAGGAGCCAATGTTGGGTTCCAATGCCAGCGGTAATCACATAGAACTTTGCAATAAATCCGGCAGTGAGTGGAATGCCCGCGAGGGATAGCAACATTGCGCTGAACGCAACAGCAGTGAGCGGGCGACGCCATAGTAGGCCGCGGTAGTCGTCGATCAATTCAGCATCGCGATGTTGATCGGATAAAGTAGCAATGATGCCGAATGCACCTAGCGTCGTGATGAAGTACGCGACGAGATAAAAAGTTGTCGCTTGAGCCCCCATGCTCCCGCCCGAAAGAAAGGCAACCAATAAATATCCGATGTGAGAGATAGACGAGTATGCAAGTATCCGTTTCAAATTCGTCTGTCGTAGTGCAAGAATGTTTCCGACGAACATCGATGCGATCGATAAAACAGTGAACAAATTCGTAAACGATTCATACTGATATCCATTGATCGCATTGAAGAACCTCACGAGTAGCGCAATCATGCCGCCCTTTGAAACGGTAGCAATAAATGCGGTTACCGGTGTGGGCGCCCCTTCATATACGTCAGGCGTCCACATATGGAACGGCACTACACCGAGTTTAAATCCCGCCCCAACGATTAGCATTCCCAAACCTGCCATCATGATCAATGGAATATCTTGTGTCGTGGTCAAGTAGTAACCGATACCGCCAAAATCCATCTTACCCGTGGTCGCGTATATGAGCGACATTCCGAAGAGTAGAAATGCAGAAGAGAATGCCGCGAGTATTAGGTACTTGATTCCGGCTTCATCGGATCGCTCTCGTGTTCGCAGATAAGCGATCAATGAATAAAGCGAAACACTCAACACTTCAAGCCCCAAAAAGAACGAGACGAAATGTTTACTGATTACCATGATGCATGCGCCTAGTGCTGCTAGAATCAGGAGAATATAATATTCTTCTTTTCTTTCCTCGCGTTGTTCGAAGTAGGCGTATGACATTAATGCCACAACGAGTGTGGTGAGTAATATGAGACCAATGTTGAAAATTCCGAACCCATCGACAACGAGTAGCGGGTCGATGTGCTGTTGATGATAGAGGGAGTATGACGTGAGGAAAATAAAATCGCCAATGAGCGATAGTACCGTAATCGCGAAAATTACTTTGTGATTCCTTTTTATAGAGATGGAAAAGAAATTTAGAATTGCCGCACTGGATAAGATTAGCAATGGTGTAAGGCTGTAAAGATCACTCCTATTCATGATGAACTCCTTTCTCGGTTGCAGGTACCGTTAAGGTTTGATAATTCGGATTGATAATTTTTGGCTCTTTTGGTGCTTGGAATTCACGGTTTAATGTTTTTTGTAAACCATCTTTCGCAAGGTCGATGGCAGGCTGCGGATGCACGCCTAACAATATAATGACAATTACCAAAGGCAAAAGGATTAGCCTTTCCCGTGCGGTAAGATCAGCGAGAGACTGATGGTGTTCTAGCCGTGACTTGCCAAGGAAAACTTTCTGCATAATACGAAGAGAATATGCTGTAGCGAACACGATGCCGATCGTTGCTATCAGCGTCATTGTTTTGTTGGCTGACCAAGATCCGATGAGTGTTAAAAACTCGGCCACAAAATTTCCTAAGCCAGGTAGTCCAAGTGATGCCATCGCAAATATGAGTGTGATCACACTTGCAACTGGAATGGACTTCCAAAAACCACCCATCTGTGTGACATCACGCGTGCGAATTCGCTCGTACAATAATCCTGCGATGATGAAGAGTGCACCTGTACTTATACCGTGGGTTATCATTTGCATCACGACACCTTGCAATGCAATTTCTGTCAAAGCAAACACCCCGAGCATTACAAAACCCATATGACTCACACTGCTATAAGCAATGAGTCGTTTGAGATCTGTTTGTCCATAAGCTTGCACTGCGCCGTACACTATTCCCGTTACGCCCAACGCCATCGCTACTGGCGCAATCGCCGCAGATTGTTCTGGGAAGAGCGGCAGAATAAACCGAATCAATCCATATGCACCGGTCTTGAGAAGTAGTCCAGCAAGGATCAAACTTCCTGCTGTTGGTGCTTCCGTGTGCGCATCGGGAAGCCACGTGTGAAACGGTATGACCGGGAGCTTTACTACGAATGCAGCAAGAAAACCCAGCATGATCCATTGTGCCGTCTGCTTATTCATCGACGTACCCAGGAGGTCAAAATAATTGAATGTGTATTGATCCGTTGCTTGACCGTGCACGAAATACAATGCGATAATCGACATCAACATCAGTAAACCACTTGCCTGCGTAAAAATGAAAAATTTGTAAGCAGCATACTGTCTGTTCTCGTGTCCCCAGATGCCAATGAGAAAATACATCGGGATGAGCATCACTTCCCAGAAGAAATAGAATAGGAAAAGGTCCATCGTGAGGAACACACCTGTGATGCCTGCGAGCACCCATAACAGGTTGAAGTGAAAGAAGCCAACCCGAAAATGAATTTCATTCCACGAAATAGCGACAGCAATTATCCCTAGAAAAAAAGTGAGGATAATCATCAAGAGACTTATCCCATCTAGTGCCAGGTGAAAACTTATGCCAAAGCTCGGAATCCAGTTGAGCTTTAGTTGTAACAGCCATGGTGAAGAATTGGTGTTCGGTTGTGCCGCCATCCAGAGGCTGATGAATAAATTGATTGCGATGGCACCAACGGAAATCCACCTCGGCAGCATCGTATTCATTCGCCCAGAGAACCCAGCCGCGATGCCCCCGAAAAGTAAAACCAGAATCAATATCATGAGTATCATGGTGTGATGATTAAAGTGAAGGTTATGATAATGACTGCTCCGGCAACGATTCCCATGATATACCAGCGGAGAATTCCATTTTGTGATCGCGAGAAAAGGGCACTCATCATTTCACTGAGTTCAACCAGTGCGCTGTAAAGCTTGTCAATGAAGTCGTGTTTGTTAACGCGCGCGAAAAATAATATGGGTTTTACGATGATGGCATCATACAAGCTATCGAATCTCCATCCTGCATACCAAAAGCGGTGCGTTTCAATAGTTGATGCGTGAATGTCGTCCGCAATTTTCGGTTGTATTACATAGAAGTAATACGCCATTGCAATGCCAACCAATGTTAACAGGCCGGTAGATGTTTGTATAATCCATTCGTGCGACTCGACGTTCGGCCTAAGTGTTACGGGAGGTAAAGTCGTTGAGAAAAGATCACTGAATAATGTGACATGTCCGAACGTATGTGGTAACTCGATGAATCCAGCAAATAGCGCAAGTACAGCAAGGATCACCAGCGGCTGCGTGATCAAATTTCCTGGCATATGAGAGACTGATGTCTTTGCTTCACCGTAGAACGTGAGGAACACCATTCGGAATGTATAGATCGCGGTAATGAATGCGCCGACGACTGCGGCTAGAAAAAACCAAATATTGCTTTGCTGTGAAGCAAATGAAAGCCAAATGATTTGATCTTTGCTATAAAAGCCAGCAGAAATTAAAGGCAATGCCGCTAGCGACGCAGATCCAATCAAGAACGTTGCAAACACTGCTGGCATCTGTTTTCGAAGACCTCCCATCTTAAACATGTCGTGCTCATGATGCAAAGCCATGATCACCGCGCCTGCTGCGAGGAAAAGTAACGCTTTAAAAAAAGCATGAATCATAAAATGAAACACTGCCGACGACCACGCGCCGATACCCAGCGCAAGAAACATGTATCCAATCTGACTAATTGTTGAGTATGCCAATACACGTTTGAGATCATACTGAGTTAGTGCGCTACATCCAGCGATGAGGAGGGTGATGGCGCCGACGATGCCAACCCATAGTTGTGCCTGCGGTGCAAGCACGTATAGTCCGTTCATGCGTGCGATGAGATATACACCAGCGGTAACCATTGTTGCTGCGTGTATCAGGGCACTGACAGGTGATGGTCCTGCCATCGCATCGGGGAGCCACGTTTGCAGTGGGAATTGCGCAGACTTTCCAACGGCGCCGCCGAGAAGTAATAGGCAAATTGTCACAGGTGTTGTGCTGCCCGTTGCCCATTGCTGTGGTGCTAAGGTTAGAATATCCTGAATGCGAAGTGTGCCAAGTTCAGCAAATAACATAAACAAGCCCACTGCTAGTGCTGTATCTCCTATTCGCGTAATGATGAACGCCTTTCGTGCGGCGTAGCCATTCTTCTCCTCTTCGTACCAAAATCCGATCAGCAGGTAGCTGCAAAGACCGACACCCTCCCACCCTAAATACATTAAGATAAGGCTATCGGCAAGTACAAGCATGAGCATTGCACTTACGAACAAGTTCAGGTACGCGAAGAATCTTGCAAAGCTCTCGTCATGGTGCATGAATTCAATTGAATACACATGGATTAGAAAACCTACAAACGTTATGACGAACACAAACACGAGCGAAAGGGTGTCCAGATGTAGCGCAATAGGAACGGATAGATTGTCGACGCTAAACCAATTGACGATGACCGTGTACTCCGGAATCTGTCCCGTTGTGAGGAAATCGATCATGATGACGATCGTAAGAATAGCCGCAGCGCCTACGCTACCGCATCCAACTATACTCACGGCGCGTCGTGGTAGATTTGCATTTCCTGAAATGATCAGAATGCATGCTCCTAAGAACGGAAGTGTCGGAATGAGCCATAAAAAGTCTTTCATAAAAAAAGATTTATGCTAACACGTGGTAATAATTTCTTCAACCATGCATCTTGTCTGCGGCATCGCTATCGAGTGTTTTAAGCTGATGATATATCTGCAAGATCAGGGCTAGCCCCACCGATACCTCGGCAGCCGCCATCGTCAAAATAAAAACGAACATAACTTGACCATCCGGTTGCCCCCACCTCGCACCTGCGGCAATAAACGCCAGGCCTGCAGCATTGAGCATGATCTCCACGGATATCAGCATGAAGATGATGTTTCTTCGAATGAGCACGCTGATAAGACCGAGAACGAATAAGATCCCGGCGAGCATTAAGGCTTGATCGGCAATTGCAGCATTCATGTGGTTTGGTTTTCGAGGAAACGATGCTGTACCTTTTTCTTTTGTCTTCCCAAGTGATAAGCGCCGACGACTCCTGACATCAATAATAAACCGCTAAGTTCGACGCCAATGATGTATGGCCCGTACAACGATAGGCCTACTGATTTTGCATCCACTGCTTGCGTTGTCAATGCTGTGGTTTCATGAGATAGTAGGATGTAAATCAACTCACCCAGCAACACGATTGACAGTATGGAAGGACCAAGAATGACTTTGCGTGAAAACCAAATTCGCTCCTGCTCTACAGACTCTTCTTTGAGGTTTAGCATCATGATCACGAAGATGATTAGCACAACGATTGCACCGGCGTATACAATGATTTCGAGTGCCGCAACGAATGGCGCACCGAGCACAAAGAATACAATGGCGATCGATAAAAACGAAATGACTAAGTACAGTAGCGCATGAATTAAGTTGTATCGCGTAATCGCCATAATGGTGGCTAGCACGGCGACAAATGAAGCAATTATGAAGGTGATATTCATGGCAATATATTTACGGTACTAGACTGTGGATATCGACCGGTTTCTCTTCATTGATCGCCGCGCCTTTCTCTTTGCCCTGGATGGCCATGCCAGCGACTTTGTAATAATTGTAGCCTGGATATTTCCCCTGACTATCAATGAGAAGATCTTGCTTTTCGTATACCAAATTTTGGCGATTGTACTCACCCATTTCGAAGTCAGGAATAAGTTGGATCGCATAGGTAGGGCAAGCTTCTTCGCAATATCCACAGAAGATGCAGCGCGAGAAGTTTATGCGAAAGAATGCTGGATATCGGCGACCACTTTCATCTTGTGTGGCTTGAAGGGAAATGCAATCTACGGGACACGCGGCTGCACAAAGATAGCACCCCACGCACCGTTCACCCATATCAGGATCACGTGTTAACACGATACGCCCACGCCATCGCGCGGGGAGTTTCGCTTTCTGTTCTGGATATTGAATCGTGACTCGCTTTTTGAACATGTGAAGAAAAACAAGCCACATACTGCGAACGATGCTGAACATGATAAATTTTTAATGGGTATTCATCCAGAGAATTATTCCTCCCGTAACAACGAGATTCAAGAGTGAAAGCGGAAGTAGAATTTTCCAACCGAACTCCATGAGCTGATCATACCTTGGTCTGGGTAATGATGCTCGCAAGAGGATAAAGAAAAAAATAAATCCGAACATCTTGATAATGAACCACGCTAATGGTGGCAGAAAAGATGGGCCATACCATCCACCTAAAAACAGCACCGTAACCATTGATGAGATCAGCATGATACCGATGTATTCGCCAACGAAAAACAGTCCGAACTTCATGCCTGAATATTCTGAATGAAAGCCAGCAATCAATTCACTCTCCGCTTCTGGAATATCGAAAGGTAGTCGATGCGTTTCAGCGATCCCGGCAATTAAAAAAATCACGAACCCTAAAAACTGTGGTACAATAAACCATTGGTATCGTTGCGCCTCAACGATATCGATTAAGCTAAATGATCCAGTCATCAACACAACACCCATCAACGATAGTCCCATGAACACTTCATAAGAGATGAGTTGCGCGGCACCACGCATTGACCCTAGCAGTGCATATTTGTTGTTTGACGACCATCCTCCGAGAATTATACTGTAAGCGCCCATCGATGACATGGCGAGAAAAAAGAGCAGACCAATATTCATATCGGCTACAATAATTCCTGGAGCAAAAGGTATTACGACAAAACTCAGTAGTACCGTAATGACGACGATCGCGGGTGCAAGGACGAAGACTTTTTTATCGGCAAAGGGAGGTATCCAATCTTCTTTAAAAAAAAGTTTTAGTGTATCGGCGAGTACCACTAGCAAACCAAAGGGACCTGCGCGATTTGGTCCATAACGATCTTGCCACAACGCGAGTAGCCTACGTTCAAGCCAGATTAATCCTGGAGCCACCAGCAGTAATCCCGCGAGTACGCCGAACGTTATGAGTAGATGACTAATCGTTGCGTCGTCCATTTTCGTAAGCGTTAATGTTGGACCTTAGTTTTTCGCACGTAATCGTGAAGTTCTGTTAAGGGACTCGTTTCTACGATCCCCCATTCGGGAAGCGCGTTAATGGGTGCATCACACAGTCCATAAGGCAACGCCGCCATTCCCACCGGAATATTTCTATTGATCTTTATCGGAAAACTATAGGAGATGTTCGCGATAGATACTTTGATGATATCTTGCTCTTTGAGATGATAAATGTTCGCGTCGACCGCGCTGATTAACAGATAAGGTGTGGGTATGCGCTTTTGAATTGATGCGGACTTGGCGCTCATTTCCTCGCTGCCGAAAATGTGGTAGGTCGGCACTATCCAAAGGTGATGCTCTAAAGGAACAAATGCTTCCGGTATTCCTTGAAAATACACTAGCGATGACGCGGCATTGGCTTCTAGTAACCGAATACCGGAGTCGCCATCTTTCAACGATCCACCAACTTCGTGCTGATACTTGGCCACAGACTGCACCGAGTTCCAACCTGGCGACCAATAGAATGGTATCATCGCTGATGGTGGTTGTATGCGTGTACCTTCCATGGTGTAACTCAATGGAGAGTCATCGTCTGTCGGAGGCTTTTGCTCACTCACCTGGATGTGTGCATGCATCGACGTGCGACCACTGAAACGATGTGGCTCGCGTGGAATCCGTTGTCCTACAATTCGGAAATCTACAGCTGGATTTACCTCGTCTATATTTTGTAGCATTGGTTCTTCTGAGGCCATCGCTTTAGAAATGTCTTCAAAGTTTTGCCATGTCTGAAGTTTAGGATGTTGAAGTGTTTTGCCAATGTTAATGATCCATCGCCAGCTTTCTTGAATGGATTCAGTCGATTCATAGACTTGGAAGAATCTTTGTGCACGACCTTCGTTGTTGACAATAATACCGTCGGACTCTGCAAATGTTCCCGCTGGAATTACGACGCTAGCCCTATCGGTCGAATCGCTCTTTGTGTGATCGAGTACAATTACATTTTTACATCGCGCGAGAAAATCGCCAACTTCAGCAAAGCTTCCATGTCGAAACAGATCATTCTCTAGTAGGATTAAGGTGTCGGCATGACCGTTAATAACCGCATTGAATGCAGCAGACAATCGATGTCCTCCGATCATGGTAAGCCCCATCGAATTACATTCTAACATCGTGTAGGTTAAGCCTACCACGATTCCATTTTTATGGAGTGCTATTGCAACGTTCGCCGCAGCCTTCATCACGGCACTTGATGCGCATCCGGCGCCAGAAATGATCGTTGGATTTTTTGCTGCCAGTAACCCGTTCGCAATACTCCGTGCGCGCACTTGCAATGCTTCCGGGAAATGTTCAGGTGCAGGAGAATTATGGTCGACGCAATGTGCGACTGCAAAGCCAAGCCGTGCAATATCTTCTGGGGTTGCGTAATTCGCACTTGTACAAATATCATCGAGTTTTGTTTCGTGTATCGTAGCGGAGTACAATGGCATTTTCCGCTGCTGCTGTAAATTTTTTCGAGCCGCATCTTGCCAACCTTGTATGTGTATTTTTTCCGGTTCGCCGGACAAATCTTGTCGCACGGCTTGCCTTACCGCCAATGCAACTATTGGTGCCGTGTTTGTTAAGTCTTCACCCAAAACAAATATTGCGTCGGATTTTTCTATTTCTTTAGTAGATGGTGTTCGCACTGGCCCATCTTTCAAAATTCGTACAGCAAGTTCTGCGAGATCGTGTTCATGATCTGAAACACCATGGTAGAAATTGTCTTCTCCGACAAGGGTCTTGAGTGCAAAATTTGATTGCAGCGATGCACGCGGCGATCCAATGCCAATGACTTTGGCGCTTTTCATTATTTTTTCTAGCCGCGTTTCAAGTTCTGTTCGCTCGACGACGTCTCCGTTGATACTTGGCTGTTTAATTCGATTTTCTGCGTTAACAAACTCGTAGCCGAATCGGCCGCGATCGCAGAGAAAGTACCCGTTTATCTTTTCGTGAAATCGATTGTGAATCATGCGCAGCGCGCCATAACGTTCACCGGCAATGGTATTGCACCCCACACTACAATGCTGGCAAATCGACGGTGACATTGTGAGGTCCCATTTTCGCGTGTAGTGTTCTTTCAATGTTTTGTCGGTGAATACGCCTGTCGGGCAGATCTCGGCAAGGTTGCCACTAAATTCGTTTTCGAGTACACCATCCTCGGCTCGGCCGAAGTAGACGTTATTTTTCGATGCATAAGCATCAAGATCTTTGCCGCCAGCATAGTCTTTGTAGAACCTTACGCAACGGTAGCACTGTATGCAGCGATTCATTTCATGATTCAAGAATGGGCCAAGGTCCTGATTCTTGTATGTACGCTTGTTAAATGTGAATCGTCTTTCGTGGTGTCCTGTCATCACAGTCATGTCTTGCAGGTGACATGAACCACCTTCATCACACACGGCGCAATCATGCGGATGGTTTGTCATGAGCCATTCGATCACTTGTTTTCGGAAGTCTATTGTGTCGGCATCATGAACAGCAAGATGTTGGTTGTGTACGACCGGTTCCATGCAAGACATCACCAGCCGTCCCTTCTTATCGTCGGCATCTTTAAAAACTTTCACGGCACACTGTCGACAAGCGCCCACCGATCCGAGGCCGGGGTGCCAGCAAAAATAAGGAACGTCAAAACCTAGGTTAAGGCATGTTTCCAAAACGTTTTTGCCGAGTGGTACTTCGTAAGTTTTGCAATCGATGATAATTGTTGCCATAATATTACCTATTCATTAAGCCACTACGGCATGGCGTGGCATACGCCGCAATGTATTGTTCAAAGTCTTTGCGAAAATATTTGAGTGCACTTTGCAAGGGTTCCATCGCGCCGGGTGCTAATGCACAAAATGTATTCCCAGGGCCAAGTAACCGAGTATGTTGTTCAAGTATCTTCAAGTCGCCGCGTTGCCCTCTTTCATTTTCCAACGCATGAAGAATTTTTTCAATCCACGGAAGTCCTTCACGACATGGCGTACAGAATCCACAAGACTCCTGGGCGAAGAAGTGTATCAGGTTTTTTACAAATCCAACGACGGAAGTTTTATCGTCTAACACAATTACAGTTCCTGTTCCTAAACGACTCCCGGCTGCGGCAACCGATCCGTAGTCCATCTTCACATCAAGATGTTGCTCGACAAGAAAATCTGTTGATGCACCGCCAGGCAACGCACCGCGAAAAGTGTGACCATCCCACATACCACCGGCATAGTCTTCAAGCAGTTCGCGTAACGTTACACCCATTGGCAGTTCCCAAAGTCCAGGTCGTTTTACCTTTCCGCTTACCCCATATATTTTTGTTCCCGCGTCGCCAGTCCTGCTTAATTTTTGGAACCAATCGGCACCATAGTTCACAATGTGTGGAAGACAGCTTAATGTTTCAACATTGTTGACAATTGTAGGTTTTCCAAAAAGTCCACTCACTTGCGGAAAGGGTGGTTTCGATCTTGGTGTAGCGCGCTTTCCTTCAAGTGAATTAAGCAAAGCAGTTTCTTCGCCACAGATATATCGGCCAACTCCTGTGTGTAAATGCATGTGTAAGCTAAAGTCAGTACCGAGGATGTTGTCGCCGAGATAGCCCGCATCGCTTGCTTCGTGGATGGCGTGTATAATCGCTTTCGCTGCATCTTTGTATGCCCACCGGAGAAATACATACGATGTGTCTGCCTGTATAGCAAATGCGGCAAGAATCATTCCTTCGATAAGCTGATGGGGAGCACTTTCAAGTAAGAGTCTATCCTTGAAAGTGCCCGGTTCCATTTCATCAGCATTACAAATAAGGTATTTTGGTTGGGGAGCGTCGAGTGGAACAAAACTCCATTTTAGCCCCGTCGAAAAACCTGCACCACCTCTTCCTCTTAAATTAGAATCTTTCACAAGTTGCTGGACAGCTTGAGGTGTCATAGACTTAAATACTTTTCTGACGGCCTCGTAGCCGCCCAACTTCTCGTATTCCTTCAAAGAAAGTGGTCGTCGGTCCTCGCGAATATGGGAAGTCAATGGGCGTAACATATTTATTCGTATTTGTTAAAGATGTTATCCAGTTGTTCCACTGTAACATCACGGTAAAGGTCATTGTCAATCATCAGTGCAGGCCCGTGATCACACGTTCCCAAACACGGATTGGGTAGCAGCGTGAAGCGTCCATCTGAACTTGTGCCGCCATACTCTATCTTTAAATTTTGTTTGATGTAGGCAGAAAGTTTTTCGTAGCCAAGCACGTAACAGGAGATACTATCGCACAAAAGAATTACATGTCTCCCTACCGGCTTTCGGAAGATGAGATTGTAAAATGTAGCAACGGAGTCCAAAGCTGCCGTAGACATTTCCATATACTGCGCGATGTCGGCAAGGCTCTCATCAGAAATCCATCGTCGATGTTCTTGCACGATCTTTAGCGCTTCAATACAAGCAGCCTGTTTATAGGGAACGATTCTGATCGCCTCGTCTATTTCATGTTGTTCTTCTTTCGTTAGCATGGTTGTTCACTGAATGAATGGAAATCAATAAGCGGATGTATGATATGAATTCGTTTATCACTAACGATCAATGTCTGCCAGTACATAATCCATCGCTCCAAGGATGCTTAACAAATCTGCCACGGTGTATCCTTTGCTGATGTAGGGAATCATTTGCATGTGTGCGAATGATGGCGTTCTTAATCGTACGCGGTACGGCGACGTGTTTCCATCGCTAATCGCATAGTAACTGTTCGCGCCTTTGGTTGCTTCGATGCAACTCATCGCTTCTCCGGCGGGTATCACAGGTCCCCAACTTACGCCTAGAAAATGTGTGATGAGTGTTTCAATATCTTTCATGGTATGCTTCTTCACCGGTGGAGTCGTTAGCGCATGATCTGCTTTGTAGTCTCCAGCGGGCATGTGCTTCCAACATTGTTCGATGATTCGCAAGCTTTGTCGCATCTCCTCTACCCGCACTTTAGCGCGATCATAACAATCACCGTTATGCGCTACGGGAACATCGAAGTTGAATTTTTCATAGCCGCTGTAAGGTCGTTCCTTGCGGAAATCCCACGCCATACCACATGCCCGCAGACCTGCGCCCGTCACACCCCATTCGATCGCTTCTTCCTTCGTAAATATGCCTATGCCTATCGTGCGCGATTTGAAGATGCTGTTGCGCATCACCATGTCATCATACTCTTTTAGTCGTTTCGGGAAGTAGTCGATGAATTCTTTAACGAGTTTGTCCCATCCAATGGGAAGATCTTGTGCGACGCCGCCAATGCGAAACCAATTTGGATGCATGCGGCCACCGCAAACAGCTTCAACGATGTCGAATATTTTTTCGCGATCAGTGAACATGTAGAATACAGGCGATAATTGGCCGACGTCTTGTGCGAACGTTCCGTACCAAACCAGATGACTTGCAATTCTAAATAGCTCGCACATCATCACGCGAATCACTTGTGCGCGTTCTGGAATTTGAATGCCTGCCAGTTCCTCTACCGCGAGTAAGTAGGCTAAGTTGTTATTAACACCGCCGAGGTAGTCGACACGATCAGTATAGGGAATGTAGGTATGCCAAGATTGGCGTTCAGCCATTTTCTCAGCGCCACGGTGGTGAAATCCGATATCAGGAACGGCATCGACAATATCCTCGCCATCCAATTGCAATACGATTCTCAGTACACCGTGAGTGCCCGGATGTTGAGGACCTATATTTAAGAACATGAAATCTGAATCTTCACTTTGCGAAGCCATTCCCCACGCCTCTGGATTGAACTGAAGATTGGATTGTTCGATTTCTTCTTTTTCGGGAAACAATCTAAAGGGCCCCATCTCAGTGGCACGCGCGGGATGTTCTTTTCGAAGCGGATTGCCTTTCCATGTTTCAGGCATCAACAGTCTGCGAAGAAAAGGATGGCCATCGAAACGAATGCCGAACATGTCGAACACTTCACGTTCATACCAATTTGCATTTGCCCACAACTTCGTAATGCTAGGCACAGTTGGGAATTCACCATGCAGCGCTACCTTCAAACGTAGAAAGGCATTTTGTTCAAAGGAGAACAAACAATAAACAAGCGTGAAGTTTTTGGAGGGATAGTCTGGTGAGAATTTTCGAGTGCGTTCGTCGATGGCGGTAATATCAAACAACAGTGCGTATGGCTGATCGATGTCATGCTTCAAATACGCCAGCACCTCCCGTAATTTGACCAGCGGAAGCCACAACGTCGTGACTTTATCTCGCGCATCTTGTTTAGTGAAAGTGTCTTCACCAAACTTCAGCTGCAAGAGCTCCGTGGTATTGGTTGTAGTTTTCATAACACTGCTGAGCGCAAGGCGTTCAGTGTTTATTTTTACGCGTTCATTGGATTCGTTTCTCGTTAAACATTAATTCCTTCCAGCGTCTTTGCTGTGCTGCGTTGCAGTTTATCGTCGCCACTGCTCACATGCAGCGGCGCTTTTCTATTTAAATTTCATCTGGCGTTTTAAAGTCTACCATCGCCAGACGCTTTTCTCGTTTTGTTTCTTTCACTGAAATTTTTTCTGGTCGAATAACACCTTGCTCTCCGATCACCCAACTTAACGGCCGTTGTTCTTTACCAACGCTCTGAGACAACAAGACCAGACCTTCCATAAAAGCGTCTGGTCTTGGTGGGCAACCAGGGACGTAAACATCGACAGGTAAAAACTTGTCGACGCCTTGTACAACGCTATAGATATCGTACATGCCGCCAGAGTTTGCACAGGAACCCATCGAAATGACCCACCGCGGTTCCATCATCTGCTCATGGAGACGTTTGATAATCGGCGCCATCTTCATAAATACGGTTCCAGCGATGATCATGACATCTGCTTCGCGTGGAGTACCTCTAATTACCTCTGCTCCAAATCTTGCGACATCATATTTGGGTGTCATACTTGTCGCCATCTCGACAAAACAACAAGAAAGGCCGAAGTGAAATGGCCACATCGAATTTTTCCGTCCCCATGCCAACAAACCTTGTACAGAAGTAAGCATGATACTTTGCTTCATGGTTTCTTCCATTGAACTAGTACCTTTTATCGCATGGTCGGATTTTCCATTCGTATTTGATAACCACCAGTTCATTTTTGTTTTGCGGTTAGTTTTTTGTAAGCCTTCAAAATCTTTTGTCCATCGGGACCGAAGTCTAGCGCACCAGCACGCCACTCATATATTAATACAACAACAAGTAGAATAAGAAAGACAACCATTCCCGCATAGCCGTACCAACCGAGCTCCTTGAATGCGATGGCCCATGAAAAGAGAAAGATTGTTTCGACATCAAAGATGACGAAGAGCATGGCGACGAGATAAAATTGTGATGAGAATCGAATACGCGCGGATCCTGTACTTAGAATTCCGCCCTCGTAAGGTTCGTGTGAAGCGCGTTCTTTGTGGCGTTGTCCTAGGATATATGACACACCAAGCATCGCGCCAACAAGGCTGAGCACAACAAGGCCATAGACAAGCAATGGCCAGAGAGAAGTACTATGTTCTGTCGGAGTATCCAACCTGTGGTTGTTTAACGCCTGTCACAAACAAAGTCTACGCAAGAAAAGGAAAAGCATGGTGCCCGTGCAGAATGCCGCCGGTTACTACCTCAATTATTGATGATGTCCTGTGATGTAATGCTCGAGATCTTCAATGATAGTACGCTGTTCTTCAATAACAAAGCGCACGACATCGCCGATTGAAATCATGCCTACGAGTTTCCCTTCGTCAATCACAGGTAAGTGACGAATTTTTCGATTAGTCATGATCTTCATACAATCTTCTATACTGGAGTCTGGCGTTACGGTGACAGGATTCTCTGTCATGATTTCGCCGATAGGTGTATCCTTTGATGATTTCCCCTTGAGAATCACGCGACGTGCATAATCACGCTCTGTGAAAATTCCGAGAAGTTTTTCGCCACGGTGATCTGTAATAATTAAACCACCAATGTTTTTGTGCGACATGAGCTCGATTGCCTTGTAAACAGTTACCGTTGGCTCTACCGAGAAAACAACATTTCCCTTAGCCTGGAGTATATTTCTAACTTTTCCCATACAAAGGTCGGTTTTGGTTGCAGTAAATGAAGATAATAAATTTTACCGCACATTTGCAAACGTTGTCGGCGATTAGTTGTAGGTGAGCATTCGTTAAAAGTTTAAAGTTTAAAGTTTAAAGTTGAAAGACCTTCAAAGATAGCCTGATTGCGCGGAGAGCCCTTTAGGGAAGTGAAGGGTGCGCGACGGCCTATGCGTTCGTGAATCGTTAAAAGTTTAAAGTTGAAAGTTTAAAGTTTAAAGTTGAAAGCCCTTCAAAGATAGCCTGATTGCGCGGAGAGCCTTTCGTGCCTTAGTGTTTTCGTGGCATAATGAAACTTTGGAAATAGTTCTGCAAGTGTTATATGATGCAACATGCTATTGCTCAATACACCATTGTTTCTCTGATTCACTTTGCCACAAAGGCGCGAAGGCTCAAAGTTTCACAAACACGTACGTTCTTACCTTAGTGTCTTGGCGTCTTCGTGGCATAATGAAACTTTGGAAATAGTTCTGCAAGTATTATATAATGCAACATGCTATTGCTTAATACACCATTGTTTCTCTGATTCACTTCGCCACAAAGGCGCGAAGGCTCAAAGTTTCACAAACACGTACGTTCTTACCTTAGTGTCTTGGCGTCTTCGTGGCATAATGAAACTTTGGAAATAGTTCTGCAAGTGTTATATGATGCAACATGCTATTGCTCAATACACCATTGTTTCTCTGATTCACTTCGCCACAAAGGCGCGAAGGCTCAAAGTTTCACAAACACGTACGTTCTTACCTTAGGGCCTTGGAGTCTTCGTGGCATAATGAAACTTTGGAAATAGTTCTGCAAGTATTATATAATGCAACATGCTATTGCTTAATACACCATTGTTTCTCTGATTCACTTCGCCACAAAGGCGCGAAGGCTCAAGGTTTCACAAACACGTACGTTCTTACCTTAGTGTCTTGGCGTCTTCGTGGCATAATTAATCTTTGAAAATAGTTCTGCCAGCATTATATAAATGCTACCGTGTCATCGACTTAGTATTCGCTATTTATTTACGTGGATAACTAACTGCTAACATGCAACGGATAATCGATGACGCTTCCTGTTCCATCGGTGATGATCAACCGCAGCGAAGGCGGCAGCTCAATATCTTGGCGATACTGAATAAGCCACTCCCGATTATGTTTGCTTAGTGTGATTGAACGCGTTGATTCATCCGTCACTCCGCTCCGTATGGTTACATCGTTGATCGTAAATCCTTTTTTTCTTACTGTGTATAAAACCGTGTTGCGATAAAAAGTCTTCTCTACTTTTGGCTTACGCATGTAGTCAGTCACGGCGGCGGTGTAGGCATTGGGAAGTTTTAATGCTTTTGCTCGTTGCATATAGTAACCCTTCTTTGCCGGATCGAGCAAAATGGAACGTGCCCAAGCGGATGCACGTTTAAATTCAAGACGCGTATTCCGCTGCGCTTCACTCCTGTTTGAATTGATCTGCTGTGGTAGTGCACTGATAAAAGTTTTTCCACGCATGGTTCTAAAAACTAAATTACTGCCGAACTTACCACTGAGCCCTTCCAAAATACTTGATGATAATACTTTCGCCATAACGTTGTAATTAATTATTATTATACTGTCTTAACCGAATGGGCAAAGACAAGTTGCACCACTGCAGTGACAACGACTGACACGTGCGTTGCAACATCCCATCATTCGACTAAATCTGCTCACATTTTCACACTCTGTCCAGTGTGCGTCCACGCAGCGTCCAGCCTTCATCCACACAAGCTTTTAACAAGATATTAGGTAGCGTGGTGAAACTATTATAGCGGTTTATTGCGCCGTGGCTACCGGCTACGCGCGCGTGCCACCCCGGACTAAAGTCCGGGGAAACATGCTAACAGCGCAAAACAGCTAACACGCAAGCTTCGGACTAAAGTCCGTGCAATATGAGTGCACAAACTCCGACTTCAATCCGAGGGATGGTCTGAAGTTTGTGTTTCATTAGTTTTAGGTTTGTTGATGCACGGACTATCTGCAAAAATGAAAGGTCATTCGGTGCGCAAAGCTTTTACTGGATTCGCCAACGACGCCTTGATTGCTTGATAACTGATTGTAGCGAGTACGATGACGAGCACGATCGCGAAACTTATTAAATAGGTCGACACACCCAGATCGACATGGTATATAAAATTCTGTAGCCACTTATTTAGCAAATACCACGAAGCGGGAATGGCTAACACAAATCCAAGGGCAATCAAGATTGCGAAATCTTTACAGATCATTGTTAGAATGCTGTTCACGCTTGCGCCCAATACCTTTCGCACGCCGATCTCTTTTACTTTCCGCTGTACAACATACAATACCAATCCGTACACGCCAAGGCATGAAATTAAAATGGCGATACCGGTGAACGTTTGAATGATCTTACTAAAATTTGAAAAGTTTTGATACTGGTCATTGAGTTGTTGATCGAGAAATCTAAACTCAAATGATTTCTCGGGAAATAGTTCGTTCCAAGTGGCCTCTAACCTCTTTATAGTTTCGCTCACATCGCTGTTATTGAAGCTGATCGACAGCGTATTGAATTGCGCTGGATTCACTTCCATAACGAGACTGGTGATGGGTGTTGTTAGCGAAGTGAAATGGAAATCGCGCACAACACCGATGACTTTTCCTATTTTCCCTTCGCGGTTGATTGTCTTTCCAATCGCTTGTTGTGGTATCCCCCACTTAAAATCTTTTACCGCCGTCTCGTTTACGATAAAAGCTTCGTTGTGGTCCGTGCCGAAACTGCGATTAAAATTTCTGCCTGCCACCAGTGACATGTTGTATGCGTTAATAAAATCGTAGTCTACAGCGATGTCGGCAATGAAAAGGTTATCCTCTTTTGTAAATCCTTCGGGGATAACACCCTGAAAAACCACACCAATTCCAGGTGCATTGGATGATAATGTTGTGTGGTTTACATTGGGCTGTGTTTCAATTATGTCGCGATAACTTTGAAGTCGTGAAAAAAAAGTAGAGTCTTCTTGTCGAAAAATACCATTGAGGTTATCACTGAACAACGGAATGTTAACCACGTGCGCTTTGGAGAAACCTAGTGGTTGATTGCTGATGAAACGCATTTGTCGCATGATCAATATGGCACCGCATAATAAAACACAAGCGATGGTGAGTTGCACCACGACAAGAGATTTTCTGAGCCATTGACTCCCACTGCCTAGCGTACTGCCGCCCTTGAGCGCACCTATTGATTCGAACTGAGTAATAAAATAGGCCGGGTATCCACCTGCTACGATGGTGATGAAAAGCAATAGAAGTAACGACGCCAGAACCAAGGGCGTATCTACCACCGCCATGAAAACAAGATTTTTAGAGGTTAGTGTATTCATTAGCGGCATTGTGCAAAAGAAAACGATATATGATAACAGCATCGCGACGAAGCAGAAGAGAAAGCTTTCAGATAAAAATTGAATGATCAGTTGATACTTCATCGATCCTAATACTTTTCTGATGCCGATTTCTTTAATACGACTCAACGATTGTGCAGTACTAAGATTTATGTAATTGATGCTGGCGATAAGTAAGGTTAAGAAACCGACACCGATAAAGATAAAGATGTTTGTCATCGAGTTTGTCGCGCGGGGTTCCGCTAACAACTCACTGTGCAAGTGGATATCTTTCACGGGCATCAATGTGAATATTTGCCCGACGAGTACTTCAGGCTTTGCATACTTTTTTAAGAAAGCAGGCATTCCAGCGTCTATCGTCTTGGGATCTGCGCCATCTTTTAATTGCACATAAGTATAGGAGTGGCTAATAACGAAATTCATATCGAGGTTAACACGCATTGCCTCTCTAGCTTGGTCGTCTTCTAGGTCAAACATACTTTCATACGGAACAAGCATATTGAACCGGATGTGTGAATCGTCTGCGAAGTTCTTCACGACAGCTTTCACTACAAAATTAGCTTTACCAGAAAATATGAGCGTTTGGCCAATTGGATCATCCGTGCCGAAGTATTTCTTCGCCATTTCCTCGTTGATTAGAATTTCATTCTTATGAACGAGCAGGTTGTTGTTCTGACCTTGAACAACTTCCAGGGTGAACATTTTTGCGATTGCTGAATCCGCGAAGAACACATCACTCTCTTCAAAAACTTCGTTGGCGTTCGGTCTTGAGACACTAACGTTTCTTCCAAACATTCGTCCCGCATTTTCAACATCGGAGAAATACGCTTGGAGCTTGGGGGCAATCGGCGGTGGTGTTGTTGCCAGCTCCAGATCATTAGGTGCCTTGTACTTTAGTCTATACAGTACATCGATGTTTTTATGTGAGGCATCATAATTCATTTCAGAACGCACATAAGTGATGATGAGTAACGCAAGCGATATTCCCGCACTAAGGCCGATGAAATTGATCAACGCGTAAGCCTTGTTCTTGAGAATGTTTCGATACGCAGTGCGAAAGAAGTTAGAGAACATATGGAGGGATGATTGGTCTTACTAATTTGTTGAAAGAAACTCATTGTGATTACAGAAATTGTGTTGAGCGGTATGGAAGACCTTGTAATTACCGTAATATTGGGGAGGATGTTATAGAACTTGCAACCTGGCGTTCGGAAGTCGCCGATCCTATTTTCATATGAATAAACCTTTTGAGCATCTCGTGATTGTAACACCTAGTGATGTCGACGATCTTGGTCATGTAAACAATGTTGTATATGTTCGATACATTCAAGAGGTGTCAGCCGCACATTGGGTGAGCCGGGCCGATGAGGTGTTGCGCGAAAAATATCTGTGGGTGGTATTGAGACACGAGGTAGACTACCGAAATCCGGCGTTTTTAAACGAGGAAATAATCGGCCATACGTGGGTTGGGGAATATAACGGTGCACGCTTTGATCGATATGTTAAGCTGACTTCTGCTAAATCGGGCAAAGTACTCACTGAATCGAAAACGACTTGGTGTATGTTGGATGCCAAGACAATGCGACCAACAAGAATAACGCAAGAGGTCATCGATATGATTAGCATCTGATCGTTACGGCGAGTGGACACTGCTGTGTGGCATTGAAATATTAAATCATATGATACTAACGTGAAGATTTATGATAAAACACATCTTAATCTCTTTGATTTTCATAACCCTGGTTTCCGTTGCTTTTGCGCAAGAGCTCGTTGACTCACGGAAGCGTGAAATTGTGATCACCAACGTTAACGTAGTACCGATGGACACGGAGAAGATTATCGAGAACCAAATGGTCATCATCAAGGATGGCAAGGTCACGGCCATTGGTCCTAAGCTTAAATACGGTAAGCACGCGCTTGTTATCAATGGGAAGGGGAAATTTTTGATGCCCGGACTCGCGGAACTTCACGCACACGTTCCGCCTGTCGATAATATTGATCCGATGAAAGATGTTCTATTTCTTTTCGCGGCCAACGGCATCACAACCATTCGTGGTATGTTAGGACACCCGCGGCATCTCGAGCTTCGCGACAAACTTCAAAAGGGCGACATTATTGGTCCGCGCTTTTTCACGACTGGTCCCTCTTTCAATGGCATGAGTGTCACATCGCCGGAGGCGGGAGCGGAAATGGTACGAAAGCAGAAACTAGCAGGTTATGATTTTCTTAAGCTACATCCAGGCTTAACACGTGATAAATTTGACGCCATAGCTTCGACTGCAAAACAAGAAAAAATTCCGTTCGTAGGACATGTGTCTTTTGGTGTCGGGATCTGGCGCGCCATAGACGCTCAATATTCCTCGATAGATCACCTCGACGGATTTGTGGAAGGACTCGTTCCAAACATCAAGGACATGGTTGATCAACAAACCGGAAGCTTTGGTATGTATGTTGGCGATCAGGCCGACTCAACGCAGATTCCCAAGTTAATGAATGCATTGCGCGAGAAAAATATATGGGTTGTGCCTACGCAGTCACTTGCAGAACGTTGGTTCTCTCCTACTTATGAAGCGGAAAGTATTCGAGCAGATCCCGACAGTCGATACATGTCTCCGGAAGTAATCAATCAATGGATCGAGAGCAAAAAGAACATCCAATCAAATCCGTCTTATGAAGCCGCAAAAGTATATCGATGGGTGAAGCTTCGTCGAAAGCTAATTCGCGCATGCGTTGATTATGATGTTAAATTGCTCCTCGGCAGTGATGCCCCACAGGTGTTTAATGTGCCCGGTTTTTCTACGCACAACGAATTACTCTATCTAACGCAAGCTGGATTAACACCTTATCAAGCATTAAAAACCGGTACTATTAACGCTGGAAAATATTTGCGCCTTGATAAGAGTGGATTTATTGCACCCGGTACAATTGCTGATTTGATTCTAATCAATGGAAACCCGTTGACCGATATAAGCCAAACACGAAATATTGCGGGTGTCTTCTTGAATGGCCAATGGTTGTCGAGGGAATACATCGACAAGGGATTAGAGGCACTTTCTCACTAACATCGTTTATGGAATATGTAACCTTAGGGAAGTCAGATCTTTTAATTAGTAAACTTAGTTTTGGCTGTATGTCATTGGAAAATGATGACGCAGACAATATTCTCCATCGCGCCAGAAACGCAGGAATAAACTATTTCGACACTGCAGATCTTTATCAGCACGGCCTCAATGAAGAGATTGTTGGTAAAGCATTTAAATCCGTGCGAAAGCAAATTCTCCTTGCCACTAAGGTGGGAAACCAATGGCGTAGCGATGGAAGTGGTTGGGATTGGAATCCAACGAAACGATACATTTTTCAAGCAGTGGAAGAAAGTCTAAGGCGATTACAGACAGACTATATTGATTTGTATCAATTGCACGGAGGAACAATCGACGATCCGATCGATGAAACGATTGATGCTTTTGAAATACTAAAGAAGGAAGGGAAAATCCGGCATTACGGAATTTCTTCCATTAGGCCGAATGTTATTCGCGAATGGATTGCACGATCGAACATGGTTAGCGTGATGATGCAGTATAGTTTATTAGATCGGCGTCCGGAAGAGACAATACTGAATCTATTGAGAGAACATCGTATTGGCGTGCTGACACGGGGGAATTTAGCCAGTGGCTTGCTGATCGACAAACCTGCTAAGCCATATTTAACCTACACGTCCGCTGAAGTGCAACAGATGAAAGATGCCGTTAAGCGATACGCAACGCAACGTAGTCCCACCGCAGTTGCTTTGAACTTCAGCTTACGTTCGCCTGCAGTTACGAGCACAGTGGTTGGTATCAGGACATTGCAACAGCTCGATGAAAGTCTTCAAGCATTGGCGTTCTCTGCTTTGACAGACGAAGAACTTGTTGGGCTCACGCGAACAATCACCGCGAATACTTACCAAGACCACCGCTAATGTGGCTAGTTTTCTTTTTCATTTCCTGAACTTCCTTTTTGTATCCATTGCGCAAAAGTTACTGCGCGTTTTGCTTGGTAGCGGACCGCGTCGCTAACATCAGTTTGCATTTTACCGGAGAGGTCAACCGCCACCGAGGTGCCGTAGGGATTTCCACCAGCAGCATAGAGCACTGGGTCGGTGTAGCCCGGGGCCACAACAACGCATCCCCAATGATACATGGTGGTGTAAAGCGCGAGGATTGTTTCTTCCTGCCCTCCGTGTGGATTGACAGCGCTCGACATTGCCGTAACTACTTTGTTCGCAAGTTTACCACTTTGCCATAGCCCGCCCGTTGTATCGAGAAACTGTTTCATTTGCGCAGGTAGATTTCCGTAGCGTGTGGGCATGCTGAAGATGTAAACATCAGCCCACTCTAAATCATCAAGCGTTACCTCCGGAATTTTCGCGGTGGCTTCGAGATGATTCTTCCATGATTGATTACTGTTAATTGCTTCCGCAGGGGCTAACTCCTTCACTTTCAAAATCCTCACATCCGCACCTTGCTTCGTTGCTCCCTCACTGGCCCACTGCGCTAATTGATAGTTCGTTCCTGTTGAGCTGTAATAGATTACAGCAACTTTTATTTTATGCATAGTCTTTTTTGCGTAAGAGAGAAAAACGGATGCCACGACTGTGCATTATTTACATCGAGATAATGTACGGCAAGTTTTCTTCGACAACGCGCGCACGCTTATTGGGAATGACCTTCTGTGTATTTGCTTGTAACGCTCGAAAATATAAACTGAAGGCGAGCTGATCCGCGTCATAGGATACATCATCAAGCGTGATCGGTTTATTTTTAGCTACATCTGCACGTAGTTTCAGTCCTTCAGAAATACAAATCGGCAAACCTGCATAGTGCTGATGATCTTCAATGCGCTCCAGACGACCAATAGTCTTCTCTCCATTCATGCCATCCAATATGTCCCCGCGTTTAAGGTCCTTCTTTGCGTATGAGAACACATTCATCTTCATGCCATGGCGTGGGTGTAGTCGCGCTGTACCATTGAAATAAGCTTCCATCATACAAGCTGTAGATTCGATGTGCCCAGCAACATATGGCCTGTGGAAAACATAGAACGGTCCTTCACCTAGACCTTGCTGCCGAAGAAGTTCCTGCTGGAATTTTAAATCTGTGTGTGCTACGACCGCAATACCATTTAACGATTCTCCCGAGGGAATACAATCTACCATCGGAACTATGTCTTGTGTTACAAGATGAAGGTCGTAAGCAGTAATGACATCTTTTTGCGTATGAGCGACACGTGTAGGCTGCGTTGCAGCTTTCCCTGAAATTGAATTGGCCAGGATTGCCATTTGTATCTTGATGTCGGTATCTATATCATCGGTATTAATGTGATGACCATGCTGCGATCGATCTGTCTCACGAACAATTTTTAACGTAGGAAGTACGTTGTCAAAATTCGGAATGAAGGCGCCTGCCAATACGATATCGAGCCCCCACAGGTCTATTTCGTCAATCAGATTTTGGAGCGCCGCCGCAGGGGTACCATCGCACGTTGAATATACTACACCTTGTTCATTCCCTACTTGAAGTAACAACGGACCGTACATGAGATCCGCCTTCGCATTCATCATCACAACATGCTGATGATGCTGGAGCGCTTTCAATGCATGTGCCCCACCCTCGGCAATGGAATCCGTGCACTCAACCATCACGTTGATTAATTCTGAAGAGACAACAAGTTGGGCATTGTCGGTGACGGCTAATCGTCCTCGCTCGATCGCGCGATCAAGTCCTTCCAGGGAACGGACGATTTCGTAATCTCTGTTAAGCCATTTTGCACACGCAACTGCTTTCTCAATATGATGGTCCACAATAACAACGGGGCGCATGCCCGGTGTCGCGAAAACTTGATATATAATTCCTTTTCCTTTTCGTCCACATCCAATTACTGCAACTCGTATATCTTCTTTTAATGACAAAAGTCTTTTCTTCAAAGGCATCATATGATAAAAAGTGTTTAGCGGGGATTAGCGTGAATAACAACCGTAAAATAAGGTGCCAATCAACGGTGCAATTTTCACATGAGTTGTTGCAAATTTATCATGTTAAAATGCCTGGTGATACGTGTGAATTGGTGGATCACATTCCTACTCGCGGCTTTGTCGCGATGATCCGTTCCGTATGATTCCATCCGACACGCTCCCATTATCGGTGCGGCAAAACGCCTGCCTTTGTAACAACGTGTGCTGAGGTAAGAGGCTCCGCTTGTAAAAATTTAAACCTGTGTAAGTCTTTGTATTTCAGTGGATAAGATTGGAATTACGGAGTCACTTTGATGTACAAGGCTTGCGTTCATAACCATAATACATACATTTACGTAATTAATCATCGATATGAAAGGAACGAACCTTGGCGAATTCGAAGAGCTGGTTTTACTTACCATTGCGGCATTGATGAACGACGCCTATAGTGTTGCTATTTGTGATGAGCTTGAGAAGCGCACAGACCGGGATGTCAAACTTGGTGTGGTACATGCCGTGTTAAACCGACTGGAAGAAAAGGGGCTGGTGAAAAGTAAACTCGGCGAAGCGACGAACGTGCGCGGTGGAAAGCGTAAGCGTTATTATTCTATCACCAGTGCCGGCAAGGCGTCGCTACTGAAGGCGAAGGAAGTACGTGATCAGTTGTGGAGTATTATCCCAGACCTTGCCCTAAAACTCAACGTATGAGCTACACGCCGCGACCGCCACGATGGGCCACGCGATTTCTGGCGTGGTACTGCAGACCAGAATTACTCGAGGATCTAGAGGGCGACCTACATGAGTACTTTGACCGCCATGTGAAGGCCAAGGGTGTACGTCGTGCAAAATTGATTTATGTGATTGACGTGTTCAAGTTCTTTCGCTCTTATACTGTACGCAAACCAGAATTTATTAATCTTTTAATCCATTGGGTTATGATTGGAAGCTATATCAAAACATCGGGTAGAAGCATCGTTCGCAATAAAATGTTTTCGACGATCAATATTTTCGGATTGGCGATAAGTATGTCTGTTGGATTACTGCTCATTGCCTTTCTCGCTGACTTAAACTCGTATGACCGTATCCACACAAAAGGAGACCGTATTTATCGACTTATCGATACGCACGTCAATAAACATCACGGGAAAAGTATTGAACTCGCATCCACATCCGTTGTTGCACCACGCCGGATAAAAGAAGAATATGCTGGAATTGAAGACCTTGTGTTAATGCGTTCAGGCTTTGGCGGCGATGCCGAAGTAAACGATAAAGTCGTGCCTATAGAAGGAATTTGGTCTGATGACTCCTTCTTCAATGTATTTTCTTTCAAGCTTTTAAAAGGTAATCCGCGTACGGCATTAAAGGCTCCATTTTCAATCGTTCTTACCGAAAAAGAAGCGAATCGAGTCTTCGGCGATGATGATCCAATGGGAAAGACTATACGCATGAAGGACGATAGTGAAAAAGGTTTTTCTGAGTATCTGGTGACAGGGTTAATGGAGGATCCCCCAAAGTTTTCACATATCCGGTTTGGCGCACTTGCCTCGTTTGCAACGCTCGATATCTTAAAGAAAAACGAAGAATATTTTCTCGAGTGGCAAAATGTGTGGTCCAATTACGCATACATCGTTTTACCTGAAAAGAGTTCGACAGAAGATTTGCAATCCTATTTAGATAATCTCGCGAAAACAGAGAACGAAAAAATGCCGGATGTCAGCATCACCTTTACGCTGCAACCTTTCTTTGACATCGCTCTTGGAAAAGATTTGAGCAATCAACTAGGGCCGACGATGCTTTCGTCTGTGATGTGGATAGTGAGCGCCCTTGCCGTTGTTGTGATCCTTTCAGCTTGTTTTAACTATACGAACCTTTCCATTGCGCGCTCCATGCGTAGATCACGGGAAGTAGGGATTCGCAAAGTGATCGGCGCGTTAAGGTCGCACGTACTCGCGCAGTTTATTGCTGAAGCGGTGATCATTTCATTCTTAGCATTGGTTCTGTCATTTGGAATTTTCCTAATTCTCCGTCCGGCGTTCCTGTCGTTGTCGTCTGAGTTGTCGAACTTGGTCACGCTAGATCTCACGCCTTCTGTGGTCGGTTATTTCATATTACTGGCCGTCATTGTTGGTCTTGTGGCTGGGATACTTCCAGCGCTGTTCTTTGCAAAGATTAAGGCTGTACAGGTACTGAAAGATGTCTCGTCTATCAAGGTCTTCAAGAATGTTGCCGTGCGGAGACTTTTAATCGTAGCACAGTATACGCTCTCCCTTGCTTTCATTGCAACAACCATGATTGGCTATGAGCAATACAAATATTTCATTGCATTCGATCTCGGCTATAAGACGGACAACATTTTGAATATCCGCCTTCAGGGAAACAATCCCGATGTGGTGAGCAAAGCGATGCAGGAAATTCCGGAAGTATCGAGAATATCGCGTTCGATCATGGTAACAAGTACTGGAAGCTACTATGGCAACATGATAAAATATCAAGGCGATTCTGTCGATATCAGCTACAACACAATTGATGAACATTACCTGCCTATTCATGGTCATAAGTTTCTTGCCGGTACAAATTTCCGATATCAGCAAAAGGGTGTAGTAGAACACCAGGCGATCGTTAACGAGAAACTGGTATCCAGACTGAAGATGGGGACACCTGATCAAGCTGTTGGAGAAAGATTTCAAATCGACACGGTAAACTATCGTATTGTTGGTGTGCTCAAGGATTTTCATTACGGAAAAGTTGATAGCAAGATTGATCCGTTTATATTTAAATATTCCAATGAAGATGTATCGTATTTGAATGCATCCATCTCATCTAAAGATTGGATTGCAACCATGGAGAAAGTTGAAGAAGCTTGGAAAAAGGTTGACCCAATACACGCGCTGGACGCTAAATTTTACAGCGACAAAATTCAAGAGTCGTACAATCAGTTTCAAGTCATGGTAAAAGTGATTGGCTTCCTTGCCGTGCTTGCGATTACAATTGCGTCCATGGGATTGCTCGGTATGGTTGTATTCACAACGGAAACAAGAACCAAGGAGATCAGTATTCGTAAAGTTTTAGGCGCAAGTGAAGGAAGTCTTATCTATTTGTTAAGCCGTGGATTCATCTTGCTTCTTTTGGTTTCGGCTGTTATTGCGCTGCCGTTAACATACCTCCTATTCACCAACGTAATTCTCCGTGAATTTGTATACACGGCGCCAATCGGCATGTTTGAATTGTTTGGCGGATTGGTTGGTATATTAATCATCGCGATGATCATGATCGGATCGCAGACGATTCGGGTGGCGCGTGCGAATCCTGCGAGTGTGTTAAAATCCGAGTAACGAAATGATTTTAATTTAGAACAACGATCTCGAACCAATAGCGAATAAATGTTTCGATCTTTTGACGCGTCTCATCGTATGTCACAGGTTTTAGAATGAAGGAGCTGGCTCCGGCGTCATAGTACGATCGCGTAAGACCCGCGTGTGAAATGTCGCCGAGGATGACAACCGGAATTGATTTGTAATACGGATCAGTCTTCAATTGTTTCAGCAATGTAAGAGGATCAGAGGGGGCTGCCTTTTGATTCATGATGATTAAAGAAGGCAATTGAATGTCGGTGTGACGTTGCATCTGAAGAAACGCAATGAACTCATCGCTATTGGTAACAAAGTCGATGGCTATGCGCCGTTCAGCCTGAGCGAAAAATTCTTTCGAGATGTAACGATCGTCGGGATCGTATTCTAACATTAATACGCGATGCATGTGACGATTTTTAAGATAAATTCAATCGATAATCTACTATTAATTCAATCCATCCACTAATTTTAACCATAACGTTTTCATTTATGACGCTCAATGGTTGGAATCGTTTTACGTTGAGGGTTCCTATTCAGCCAATGCTAAAGACTTATACCACGCATGGGCTACACGCGAAGGACTCGAGCGGTGGTTCTGCGACAAACAATATTCTCAAGGAAGATGACACAAGGTTCGCACGCATGAACCAGCCGCGAGGGGATGGCATGGATACACTGACGACAACGAAGAGTGCAAGCAAGTGACGGAAGCAAACGGCGTTGACCTTTTTCAATTTCTATTGACATGCAAATGCCTTGTTTCGGTTTCTTTATAAGATGAATCGACGTTCTACCTGACGATTTGAAGTCCGTAAAGGAAGGCGGAGTGTATTTACGCAAACAGAGACCTAGCCATTGGACGCGTCGTAACTGTGTAAATACACACTGACACACTACAATGTTAAATGCATATTTGTCCGCCCGCATCAGAAAATGCGACATTGTATCGGTCTGTCGTTTATCTTAGTGAACGTTACACTTTAATTTATAAGTCATGATGGTTCCTTTAAGTAAATGGACGTTTACAATTTTTCGCTGCGTCACACTACTGCTGATCTGTGCGAGTCAGGCTCCTGTGAACACCGCGGCTCAACATGCTTTCCCTAACGCGATTATACCAGCGCCGGTGTCCGTGGCGTATCAGCAAGGAAGTTTTCAATTAGGGTCGACAACCATCATCGGTGTTCAAGTGAAGCATGCGGAATCGTCTACCATCGCCGCCTATCTGGCAGATAAAATCAAAGTAGCAACGGGATTCCATCTAAAGATCGTTACATCCGGAGAGTCATCGATCCAGTTTGTGATCAATCCAAAAGCTGACACGAAGCTTGGACGCGAAGGATATACACTGCACGTGACAGAGAAGAAAATTACGGTAACGGCTAACAGTGGAGCTGGGCTTTTTTACGGCGTACAAACACTTTTACAGTTACTTCCGAAAGAGATCGAAAGCACCAAGGTTGTTTCAAAAGCATGGCATGTTCCCGTTGTTTCGATCACGGATTATCCGAGGTTCGCATGGCGTGGCATGATGCTCGACGTGAGTAGACACTACTTTTCCAAAGCGTATGTAAAATCTTTTATCGATCGGATGGCGCGTTATAAATTTAATCGCTTTCACTGGCATCTTACGGATGATCAAGGGTGGAGAGTAGAAATAAAAAGTCTTCCAGAACTTACGCGTGTTGGTGCATGGCGTGTTCCGCGAACAGGAACTTTTGGAGACAATGCGCCACCGAAACCTGGTGAAGTAGCTTCTGACGGTGGCTTTTATACGCATGAAGATATCAAGGAGATTGTACAGTATGCACGTCAGCGATATATTGAAATACTTCCAGAGATCGATGTGCCTGGGCACAGCATGGCGGCCATTGCCTCTTATCCATCACTAAGCGTTACCAACGATACGTCTATTCGCGTAAGCCCGGGGAGTGATTTCTCTGAGTGGTATGGGGACGGAAAATTTGAAATGTTTGTCGACAACTCTCTCGATCCTACCGATGAGAAAGTTTATCAGTTTCTGGATAAAGTATTCAGTGAAATCGCAGGGTTGTTTCCATTCGAATACATCCACATGGGAGGCGACGAATGTTACAAAGGATATTGGGAGCGAGATGCTGGTGTTCAAGCTTTCATGAAGAAGAAAAATATTACCAACAGTCATGAGCTGCAGAGCTATTTTGCAAAACGAGTCTCTAAGATTTTAGCAGCTAAAAAGAAGAAGATGATTGGCTGGGACGAAATCCTGGAAGGGGGACTTGCTCCCGGCGCCGCCGTGATGAGCTGGCGTGGTACGAAGGGTGGAGTTGAAGCCGCACATCAAAAGCACTCAGTGGTCATGAGCCCCGCCCCTATTTACTATCTCGACATGATGCAGGGCGACGCGTCGATTGAACCACCGGTTTATAGTAGCGCTCGATTACAGGACGTTTATGCGTTCGATATTCTTCCAAAAGAAATCGATTCCACCTACGTGCTGGGTGGGCAAGGTAATTTGTGGACCGAGCAAGTTCCGACACCGGCGCAAGTTGAGTACATGGTTTATCCGAGAGCGTTCGCGATTGCAGAATCGATGTGGTCACAGAAATCTAAAAAGAACTGGGGAAATTTTGTTGAACGCGTGGAAGAGCATTTTGCAAGGTTCGACGAAGCCAAGGTGAACTATGCTACAAGTTTATACGATCCGCTCATTAAGATCACTAAGGGCGACAGTGGAATTGAAATCGCACTGTCAACAGAGGTGGAAGGTTTAGACCTTCATTACACCATCGATAACAGCGTTCCGAATCAATATCATCCACGCTACGAAAAAACTATTGTACTGCCTCCCGATGTCGACTATTTCCGTGTGATTAGCTATCGGGACGGGAAGCCACTCGGGCATTTGATCACTTTGAAGAAGGAGGAAATAGCGAAACGAGTTCAGAAGAAGTAGGTCATTTAAATTTGTCTTCCCACAAACTGATATCTGTCTGTTTTTGAATCTTCCCGTTTTTTATCTGCTCAGATAGCTTGCTGTTCATGGGGCCTCTCGACGTGAGGTGATAATATCCGCAGTCGTCGCATTTATAAACGGCGATAGGACCGCTACCTGCGCCGACTTTGAACCGGACCCACGTTTCGATGAGACCATCTTCGGCCATCTGTTCTGTCGCGTAGATTTTTTTTCCGGTACTGCAAGGCATCTACAAAGATAATCATATCGACCTTTCGGTAACAACGACCGATTCACTGGCGGCTGGCATTCGTTTTTTCGATCCCCTGCCATGGATCTAACTACCCAAATTGTTTGGCTTTTATTGTTGGGCTTGCCTATTGCATGTATTGCTTGGACAGTAACGCATGAAGAAGTTTTTCGTGAACCGAGGGAATTTTGCATTAAGCAATCAAAGACGTGCAAGACAATGCCCGCACGCAAATTCTACTATCTATTCACCTGCGAATATTGCTTCAGCCATTACGTTACGATAGTTATTCTCGCGATCACTAAGTTTCAATTGCTTCTATTCGATTGGCGAGGTTATATTCTTGCAGGATTCGCCCTCGTGTGGATCGCCAATACATATATGAGTTTATATGCGTATATAAAAGTCGACACCAAGAAAGAACGTATCATCGCCGAAAAGGAAGAGAAAAGCATCCATGGCGAATAGGGATTTCGTTCGTCAAGCGTTCTTTTCAAATGACGTGTTGCGTACGAAAGTTTTGTAATTAAAAATAACCAAGGCCACTACAATGAGCCCGTAGCCGATCCATTGAAGCTGCGTTGCCTGCTCCTTAAATACTACAAATGCAACCGTAAAGTTGATGATCGGATTCAGATACATTAATATACCGATTGTCGCAGCATTAATCTTATTGAGTGCATAAAGGTTTAAGAATAGCGGTATTACTGTAAACAGGATGGCGATGATGAGAATCACTCCATAGAAGAATAATTCTTGTGGCATTTCACCGACGAGATAAGGATAAAAGAACGACAGGACAATCAATGCGAACAACACTTGAATGCCCAGTACAATGATGCGATCGAAGCCTTGGTTCTTTCGTTGTGAGATCAGGTATAGCGCATACGTGAAGGCGGTCAACACACTATAACCAAGTTCTGCTGTTGAACTGAATGCCATCACCATACAGCTTATCGTACACAAGCCAACCGCTACCCACTGATGCTTCTGCATGCGTTCCTGAAGTAATATATACCCAAGAACGGCTGTGATGACAGGGCAAATGAGATATGAAAATGAGGCGGTTTTAATATTTATATTGTTGACAATATAAATGAACGTGAGCCAATTTATTGTTAACAGTGCGCCACCAGAGAGTGTTAGAAAGATTGTTTGCCGCCGAAGTTTCGGTGTGAGCGACTGGTAAAGCGTTACATTTTTAGCGTATGACTTTCGCCTGAAAATAAGAATCGCTGCGAGCAGCACGACCATAGAAAACAAGATTCTAAAGTATAGGATCTCTCCCGCTTGGTGCTCACGCAAAGCTCGCAGTGGTATTGAGAAAAATCCCCAGATAACAAAAGCTGAAATAGCCGCGCCGTAGCGCCGTTGGTGGTTCATATGAAAGGGCGAAAGATACAGAATAGTATTGCTGTTGAAAATTCTCGCGTATCATCACGATTGCCGGTGCGGACTTCGTTTTTTCATCATCGCGTATTTATTTGCTCTGCTCGTGGCTATACAGTATAAGGTGAACTTCGAGGCGTTCTTTAGCCTATAAAATTCGGTCTGCAAATCACGAGTCGGTGTAAGATTTTCAGCGGAAAGGAACACCCAGCGCTACGTGGGCCCTAAGTATTTGTACTTGTAAACCGGCAGTATGCAATAATTTGAAAGCCAAAAAGCACGAAACACGTATTTCTAAAAAGCGTGCGTAATGCAAAAAGAACGTCAGGAATAGGTCATTAATAACGAACACCTTTGTATCACTAACCCCTAGAAATGTTATGAAAAAATTGCTGTGTGCCGTTGTGATGCTGACCTTGATTGTGTCAGTAAGTTGTACAGATTCTTCGTCTTCATCCCAAACTGCGGGTGCATTTGGTGAAGCTAAAAAAGTATCGGAAGCGTGTTTTGATCGTAAGATGACGCAATGGTATAAGTCGTTTAACGATTACCAATCAGCCGGGTACGATATGGACACAGCGGATAAAAAAGCGTTGGCCGATGCGATGATGGCATGCGAAACTTGCATGGGCGAGCAGGAACAAGTCGAGGAATAGCTTCCCGAAATCTTCCCCACAACTCGCTTAAAATATGAATGGCGTCGCGCTATTGCCAGCGATTTGAACATCAGTAAAAGGCTGGCCCGCCTGGCACTGATTTTTTTCAAGACTTCACATCTTGAGAAAACCACATATGAAAAAGTTCAGATTCAACAGTAGCCCATGGATCGTTCTTGCGTTCATGTTAATCATGGGATGCGTCCCTGAAGACGATGAAATAAAAGAAAGACCCGACGACATCATTGCAACCAAGCCATGTCAGACACTTTATCGAAGTATCATCGACATGTTCCCCGAATACAAAAACAATCAGGGAAAACACGAAGCTCTCTTTAGCGACACGGTGCTTAAGCAAATTGTGCTCACGAAAGAAAGTGAAGTGTACATCACCTTCATATCAGAAGGCGCAGGATATTCAAATTCATTTGGATATTATACATACAATAAAAACACAGCGATTCAGAACGCAGATCAAATCGAGAAGACGATCATCTTCCCCAATGTATCCGATCGTATTTTGAATCAGGGTGATATGTTGCAAATTGGCGAAGGAACTTTTCCTGCAGGCACAGTAATCGGTTTCTTTCTTGTCTTTCAAGGTTGGGATCACGGAGCCATTAACTACGACAAGCCAATTGTATACACCAACTATAATTTGAATGCTGGAAGTCATCAACAACATATCTTCTTCAAACAAAAAGATTGTGGCGATTATGTGTTGGCATTTGAAGATCAACCACTCGATGATAATGCCGACTTCGATTTCAACGATATGATCTTTACCGTTGCCGACAATAAGGACGAGTTGGAAACCACCTCATTCCAATTACAGGATTTACCGCAGCTGTAATTTGTCTTCACACTGTTGGCTATGCGTAATTTCGCGCGTTTCATAGCCAACAGTAATACAACGCTGTTCCAATGAAAGCGGGCAATGCTTATATTTGGTGCATGAAAAAGTTTTACCTCATCATTGCACTTTTTGTATTGTTAGGCTGTAAGGAAAAGGCAGTTCCTGTAACACAAGAATCTCTTCAGACTGTTCTTACAAAATTCGGAAGTGAAAATCCAGAGAATCGTGTTACGATCAAAACGAGTTTTGGTACAATCAAACTGAGACTATACGAAGATACGCCGTTGCATCGCGCTAACTTTGTAAAGTTGATTAAGGAAGGTCATTATGAAAATGCCGACTTCTATCGTATTGTATCTGAGTTCATGATCCAAGGCGGAGATTTGACAAACAAATTGAACTACCGTATTCCTGCTGAATTCAACAGCAAATATTTCCATAAGAAAGGTGCGCTGTCGATGGCGCGCACAGATGAAAATAACCCCAAATTTCAATCGTCTGCAGCCGAGTTTTTTATTGTGCATGGGCAACGGTATGCCGATTGGGATATTGATGGAGAAGCGCGTAACAATGGCTTAACATTAATGCCCGAACAACGTGCGGCCTACCTAAAAGATGGAGGATACATGTCACTCGATACGCGGTATACTGTATTCGGTGAAGTAGTGGAAGGCCTAGAAGTTGTTGATAAAATTGCTTCTCAGAAAATTTACAACGAAGATAAACCCGTGCAGAAAATTCCTTTTGAGATAAGTGTATCGAAGGAATAGTACATCGTGTTACCTGAAAAGTCCGGTGCATTTTTCATTTTCATCGTTTAATAACATCCTGATCCGGTCGATCACTAGGTTTACGTAGCGCAAATACGAACCTTTGTGTGAAATTGGTAAGGTATGATCTCGACTATTTTTATCGATACAGACACGGAGCGAATGTTTCCCATCAGCGGCAACACACGAGAAGCGGTAGCAGAGTTTGTAAAGAGTCAGATAGACCTGTCGTTTGTGGTACTTTGTTCCCAGGAGAAAATAAAAATGCTCAAGCCTGATCTGAACGAAGAACAAGTAGAGCTCATACTCTCCCGACTCTTGACATTACCTTCTCTTCGTCGAAATGATTTAGGGCCTTATCAAATCTGTGTCGACGAAATCTATCAGAACTTACTTAGTAAAAAGGATTTTGTTGTTACAGGTTGGGCTGCGTTATTCAACGCTGAGAAGCTTACCTATCTATATAATCATAAGAAAGTAATTCATTCCTTTGAAGATACGCTTGAGCACGAGTTCTTGAATGTATACAACAGTTTTACAACGCTGTTGTCTGGCGACTCAATGCGCCACGATGCAATTGCGGAACGGTAGACCAAGCACCTTAGACTTTTATACCCTCTCTCTATACCCCATGACACTGCTTCCATATTGGAGGCAGCGCATGGGAGTAAAATCGCGTTGATCTAATCTAAATTTCTTTGCTGAGTTTCTTGCTTCTTTGATGCGCCGTTGTCTGTGTCTGAGATTTTTTCTGCGCCTGGCGTTGGTTTTATCTCGCGACCATTTCGTGTTGCATACGCGTAGGTAAATGCGGCCCCGTATAATAAAATGAGTCCGGAATAAGATACCCATAACATAATGAGAATGACAGAGCCTGCAGCACCATACGTTGACGCGGGGTCGCTCTTTCCGAAGTAGAGACCGAGTGCAAATTTTGCGATCACGAACAGCACGGCAGTTACTAGCGCTCCAGGCCAAACCTCTCGCCAGCGAATCGTCGCGTCGGGAAGAAATTTGTAAATCGCGGCGAATAGTAGGGTAATAACACCAGCGGATACCAGTAGGTCTGCTCCTCTAAAAACAATTAAAAGTGCTTCGGAAATATGGACGGCTACCCAATCACTGAGCGCAGTAAGTCCTGCCGAGATCACAAGAGACACCAAAAGCAAAAAGCCGATTGCGAGTATAAGCCCGAATGAAAAGAAGCGATCGCGAATGAGTCTCAATAATTTTTGTTTCGGTTTAGGTTTTACGTTCCAAATCTTATTGAGTATTTGCTGGAGTTGATAAAAAACACCTGTTGCTCCAAAGAGTAATGTTCCAATGCCAATAACGGATGCGATCGTCGATTCTTTACTCGCGCTTGCATTGGCAACAATTTCTTGAACATCTTCCGCTGTGTCGCCGCCGACAAGTCCTTGAATTTGTGTTGCAATTTGATCGGTTACCGCTTCGTATCCAAAGAAGTAGCCTGCGAGGTTGATGATGATTACCAGTAATCCTGGTAGCGAAAAAATCGTGTAGTAAGAGATAATGATGCTGTTGTTGAAAGGCTCATGATCATTCCAAATGGTGAAAGCTCTTTTGAAATGTCTTGAGAAGGATTTGATTTTATTCCACAGTTTTGCCATACCATGACACTATAAAAAAAGCCGCCCATGGAGGACAGCTTCTTTTAATGACGAATGTCAACAATACATGCCACTACAATGATGAACCATTATTGTTGCTGGTATTATTGGCGTTATTGTTTTTAGCCTGGCTCTTTAAGCTTCGGCTATGTCCGCTGTTTTCGCCGCCTTTTCTACCGATCATGGCCATGTGTTCGCGATTTTCGCTTACAACTTGTCCTCCTTTTCTTCCGATTGCAGCCATGTGCTCACGATTGTTGCTAACGGCCTCTCCTCCTTTTCTCCCGATGGCTGCCATATGCTGCCGATCATGACTAACCGCTTCACCACCTTTGCGAGCGATCATTCTTTGTTGTTCAGGATCCATGGAGGCAAAACCACGGTTTGATGTTTCTTTACTAGGGTTTTGGTCTTTTCTTGCCATACAATTAACGTTTAGGTTGATCGAAAATTTAGTTAATCTCGGTTTTGTCGGTGTGGCTAAAAAACTATGCCGCCTCCCTGGAAGGCGTTATCTGCTACAACTTGTGTATAATAGCCACACACTGGGCAATGAGGAATTCACACAACAGAATTTACATGTTTTCCTTTTAATTTCCCAAATGCTAGATCGATGTTTAAACCTACTCCTTGCTGACTGCGCTGGTGTGATTAACCTTAGAACGAACGGATTGTTTCGCTAACGGAAGGAAAATCTTGAAGGTCGCCCCGTTTTCTAACTGACCATGCGCAGAAATAAGCCCGCCGTGGTTTTCAACGATCTTTTTGACTATCGCTAATCCAATACCTGTTCCTTCAAAATTTCTTCCATGCAAGCGCTGGAATACACCAAAAATCTTGTCGCGGTACTGATTCTCGAAGCCGATGCCGTTGTCAGCGAATTCTATGCAAGCATAGTCTTCATGAGGCAAGGTAAGTTGTCCATCCAACTCGTAAGATGAAACTGGTTTCTGACGAATTGTTATTTCAGGGGTTCGATCTCCTGAAAACTTCAATGAATTGCTGATGAGGTTTTGAAACAATTGGCGCATTTGCCCAGGAACTCCCTCGATCACTGGCAAATGATCAATCTTAATTACGGCATTCTTTTCTTTAATCGTAATCTCTAAATCTTCACTGATACGACGAATAACTTTAGCAAGATCGACGTGCTCTTTCGGTACGCCATTATTCGACAACCGTGATAATGTTAACACGTCTTCGATTAAGGTCTGCATACGGTTCGATGCAGAGATCATTTTCTGTAAATATGCGATCTCTCCGCCTGTCAACTTATCTTCTACTTTTGAATGCAGAATGTTTCCAAATGCCTGGATCTTTCGCAATGGCTCTTTCAAATCATGTGACGCAACAGAAGCAAATTGAAGTAGATCGAAGTTAGAACGTTCGAGCTGTGTATTGCTTTCTATAAGACGCCGCGATGTATGCTGTAGGTCTTCGTAATTTTTGGCAATGAGTGTTGCATCTTTTTTACGGTCCGTAATATCGGTGTGTGTTGAAATTAATCCATCGAGCATTTTAATGAGCGTCACCTCATACCAACGGTCTTGTCCCTCATGGTAAAATTCAAATGTCTTTGTAGTGCCTCGTTCAACTACCTCTATATACTGTTGGAAATATTGTAACGGGAACGCGGGAAAAGCCTCCATCATCGTTTTTCCCGTTAATGATCCCTGGCGGACATTGAAGAATTTTTCAGCTGCATGATTCACGGCGAGGTATTCAAAGTCTACAATCTCTTGATCACTGTTGCGAATGGCGCGTTTCGCCGTTATGCCGCTAATGGATGATTGAAACACGCCTTCGATGATGCTACTCAATCTCTTCGATTCGGTAGCGTCTACGAATGTGATTACAACACCATCCGATTTATTTTCCTTTCTAATGAAGGGGCTGATGCGCATCAGGTAGAACTTCTCGTTTCTCACTTGTACTTCCCGATCAATGGAACTTTGCGTCGCCATCACTTGCTTAATGTCTTCACTTAAATTCAACTTGGGAATATTGTTGGTGATATCTAGGATTGATCTGCCAATATCTGATTCAATGAGATTCACCATCGCTGTGGCCGATGGCGTGAACCTGCGAATGCAAAAGTTTCCGTCGATGAGTATCTGTCCTATATCCGAATTCTTAAAATAGTTATTAAGATCATCATTAAGACTATGAAGCTCTTTTATTTTGGCCTGGTGTTCCGCACTTACCGTATGAAGTTCTTCGTTGAGTGATTGCAATTCTTCGTTAGTACTTTGAAGTTCTTCGTTCGTAGAGATCATCTCCTCATTGCTAGACTGAAGCTCTTCATTCGCTGTTTCCAGTTCTTCAATGACGGCTTGCAAGTTTTCACGCGTGTCAATAAGCTCGCGCTCTAGTTGTTCAAACTGTTCTGCATTTGCTTCAATGTGATCCGTTGAAGGCCTTACACTTCGCGGTTCTGTATGTTCTTCTTCTAATATGATTGAGATGAAGGGCTGACGAAATTCATTTTGCGTTAGATATGGTTTGATGATAATATTAACGAGGCGCACCTGGTTATACTCGTGAACAATCACACGTCGCATCACGAAACGTTCATTTGTAGCGATAACTTTTCGCACTCCTACCCCTAATGCTACGGCAAGATCAGGTGGTACTAATTTCAGTATGTTGAAATTAAAATTGTCTTCAGGAAATGTGAGGAAAGCCTTGTAGCTACCAATGGCTTGTTTCACGTTGAATTCTTTATCAATAAAGATCCCTGCGAGCTTACGCTCTTCCAGTAACGTATCGCGGAAGATGTCGCTTAAATTCGAGGATATCGTTTTTAACTGTGGTTTTAATTGCAGCTGCTTAAAGTCTGGTGTGCCCATGATCATCTCGTGATCAATAACACCTGACTTTGAAGTGCAACGATATATTTTCCACTTCCTGCTTACTTCGTGCATGGCAGGTTGAAGTGGTCCGATGCTTTCGCTTGGACCGAGCATTAGGAATCCCTCAAGGTCGAGCGCGAAATGGAATTTCTTTAAGATATTTCGTTGCAGCGTAGCGTTCAGATAAATGAACATGTTTCTGCAACTCACTAGATCGAGGTGGTTGAATGGCGGATCTTTGAGTACATTATGATTTGCAAATACAACGTACTTTCTCAGATCAGCTGTTACCCGATAGTAAGTACCATCGGACGTGAAATATTTTTTAAGCAGGTCTGCAGGAATATCTTTCTCAATTGTTTTTGAATACACTCCTCGAGAGGCAATTTCCAACGCGTCGGTATCGATATCTGTTGCAAACACTTTTAGGTATTGCGTTGAACGTTGCTTCGCCGCGAAGTACTCCAGGAATTGAATCACAATCGAATATGCTTCTTCGCCACTGCTACACGCAACGATCCAAACTTTGATGACGTCTTCCTTACCCTTCTTGTCTACGATCTCCGGAATAACAGTACTTTTTAACAGTCTGAATGCTTCAGGGTCGCGGAAGTATTTGGTTACATTGATCAAGAACTCCTTGCTTAAACGAGTTACTTCCTCTTCGTTCTGTTGGAGATAGTTTTGATAGTCCGACGCATCATTTATGCCCAACTCCGACATCCGTTTGGCAAGTCTCCTAAACAACGTTGGCCTTTTATAGTGATTGAAGTCGTGGCGTGTCTTGCGTTGTATTTCAGCCAGTATACCTTTTAAGATTCCTTCATTGAGTTGGTTCTGCTCATTCAATGAACGTACTAATGGAGTTTCTTGCAGATATTCTACAAGCTCTTCACCAATGATCTCTGGGGGAAGAATAAGATCGCATGTTACGCCATTGACTGCGCTGTTTGGCATGCCGTCGAACGCGGCAGTAAGGGGATCTTGTATAACAACTACGCCTTTCTTCTCCTTAATCGCTTGAAGACCGCGCGTACCATCGCTTCCGGTGCCGGACAAAACTATTCCCACAGCTTTACTCTCGCAATCTTCTGCAAGCGATTCAAAAAAAACGTCAATCGCGTTATTGGGAATTTTCGTCTTGAGTTTTTCGTCGACAACAAGCTTGCCATCGCGAATGGTTATCAACTTTTTGCTGGGAATGACATAAATGCAATTTGCTTCTAAGGCCGTACCATCGACTGCTTCCAGCACTTTCATGTCGGTGTGCTTGGCGAGCAATTCACCCATCATGCTCTTGTGGTCAGGCGATAAATGTTGGATAACAACAAATGCGAACCCCGTGTTGGTAGGCATGTAATCAAAAAGATCGTGAATCGCCTCCATCCCACCGGCTGACGCTCCGATACCCACTACGTATTGAGCGCTACTATTTTTCTGAAAATTTGATTTTCGACTCATTCTAAATTCATTTCAACGTATGCTATGCCACGTTTTAATTTCTAATTGCCAATATTTAAATTGTGAATATGCTTAACATACTTTTGATTGAAGACGATCAAGATGACATCGATCTGATGCAAGATGCGCTGAACGATAACAGCGTTGATTGTTCTATAATGGTGATCAAGCAAGGCGATAAGGCAATCCCTTACCTTGAATCGTGTAAAAAATTCCCCGACGTGATTCTCTTGGACTTGAACCTGCCCAAAATTCACGGAAGAGAGATACTCGATTCCATTAAATCTTCGCATAGTTTTAAAGATATTCCTGTGGTTATTCTGACCACCTCTTCTTCGAAAGAAGACATAGAATCGTGTTTAAAAGCTGGTGCCAATTCGTTTATCACCAAACCTTACACGGTTGACGGATTTAAAGAAACCGTATCTGCTATTATTGAAGTAGCGGAAGGAAAATATACATCCGAACGGACAATACAAACGAAGTAATCGGATAGCTCACATCAAAAAGCAAATGGCTATTGCTTGTCGATTCAACATCAACACAAACAATAGCCACAAGTTAAATTATTAACAGGCTTACTGCATGCGATCTAAGTCGCCCATGTCTTTCCGTTACCAGCTTCTTTCAGAGGAACGCAGCCTTTGTATGCGCCAGGTACGGCTTCGTATTGCAATACTTGCGTCGCTCCTGCTTTCGACGTAAAGAAACCTAACAAGGTCAGCTCTTTGGTCATCAATATAAAGGGTCTCTTCGCCGGACGATTTTCGCTGTGCTCTGTGGCAATTGCTTCGTCGTGAACTTTCTTTACAAAGGCAGCTTGATCATCGGCGCTCAGTTCAATGAATGGATCACCATACTCGGTATTGGCGTCTTCATCAAATTTCTTCAAACCATCCATGAAGCGCTTCTGATCTTCTTCGCTGTAAACGTCTTTCAACATCAAGTCGATAAATTCAGGAACACCAACTTCTTTTGCGCCAGGTGTATCTGTTTTCGGAATAATGATTTCAGATACCTGCGATATGAGTGTAGCTTGTTCTTGTGATAAATATGCTGGCTTCCAGTTGATGCTTGGTTTAGCTGTGCATCCTTTGAGTATTCCAGCCAAGGCAGGTGCTGAAATAACACCGCCCATAATCCATGCTGTACGCTTTAATGCTTCGCGACGATCCATGTTATAATTTTTTATAGCGTGAGTAAATGCTTTCGTTTTAGTTGCTGAATTACAAGTTCTGACGGTTAAGTTCTTTCACCGCATAATCTACCGCTCGCGCCGTCAAGGCCATGTACGTTAATGACGGATTTTGACAGGCTGAAGACGTCATGGCAGAACCATCAGTCACGAACACATTCTTGCATGCATGAACTTGATTCCACTTGTTCAACACTGAGGTCTTCGGATCTTTACCCATCCGCGCGGTGCCCATCTCGTGGATACCTAAACCAACACCGATTTTGTTATCGAATGTATGAACGTTCTTATAGCCTGCGGCCTCCAACATTTCTGCCGCGTCGTTAGCCATATCTTTACGCATCTTGTATTCGTTCTCACGTAAATCTGCATCGAACGTAAGCGTGGGCAATCCGTACTTATCTTTAAGTTCTTTGTTGAGTGTCACCTTGTTTTCGTGGTAAGGCAATATCTCACCGAATCCACCCATACCGATAGACCACTGTCCTGGCTTGCTTACGGTTTCTTTGAGTTGTGCACCGAGACTTAATTCAGATACGAGGCTGGTCCAGCCTTGACGACTAGCACCACCTTGATAGCCAAAGCCGCGCAAGTAATCACGCTTGTCACCTCCCATATTTCGATATCGAGGAATGTAGAAACCATTGGCGCGACGTCCGAAGTAATATTGGTCTTCAAAACCCTCTACAGAAGCACCGGCACCAACGCTGAGATGGTGATCCATGATGTTGTGACCAAGCTCTCCACTATCATTGCCGAAACCATTCGGGAAGCGATTGGAGATTGAGTTCATCATAATGAATGTAGATCCGAAAGTAGATGCACAAAGGAATATCACTTTTGCATAGAACTCAGTTTGTTCCCCAGTTTCAGCATCTAATACTTTTACGCCGGTAGCTTTACCCTTCTTCTCATCGTAAATCAATTCATAAACAATGGAGTTCGGGCGGAGCGTCATGTTGCCGGTCTTTTCAGCCTCCGGTAATGTTGATGACACGCTACTAAAGTATCCACCATAAGGACAACCTCTTGAGCACAGATTTCGGAACTGACATGTACCGCGTTGTGGACTGTGATCTAGTTTCGCTGTAGCATGCGCCGTGCGTCCTATTGTAACAGGACGACCAAATTTGTCTTTAACTTTTCCTTTGAGGTCGAGCTCTACACAGTTCAATTCCATCGGCGGAAGAAAATGTCCATCAGGAAGATGTTCAATACCATCTTTGCTGCCACTAACACCGATCCACTTCTCTACTTTATCGTACCAAGGTGCAAGATCTTCATATCGTATAGGCCAATCAACTGCGATACCATCTTTGGCGTTTGCTTCAAAGTCCATCGCGCCAAGTCTGTAACTTTGTCGGCCCCACATGATTGAGCGACCGCCAACGTGATAGCCTCTCATCCAGTCGAAGCGTTTTACTTCGGTGTATGGATTTTCTAAGTCGTTTACAAACCAGTGTTTAATATCTTGACGAACGGTGTAACCAGTCCGTGCTTGTTTTGGCTGCTGCTTTAGATCTTCGCGTGTTGCTTGACCAGCATAAGGTAGTTGCCATGGATCTTTTGTCGCTGTTGGGTATTCAGGATGTTTCACCATTCTACCCCGCTCTAGTACGAGCGTTTTCAAATTATTCTTGGTGAGCTCCATCGCGGCCCAGCCCCCGCTAATACCAGTACCGACCACAATGGCGTCGTATGTGTTGTTCTTTGCTGCTTCCGTGTTTAGGTTCATAGCCGAATTAAATTCCTTAAAGTTAGGATATCCACAATTCTAATGGCGCAATTTATATTAACGGTGAAATATAATTACAATCGATTCGGCACGATTTATTACACCGCGAAAAATAAAATCATCGGCAACGTTATTTCGAAACGCTGCCTTGATCCTGTACAATAAAATAATACTAATGAAAAATGATGCGCCTAAGCGTTGTGTGTGCGGACACTAATTCGCTTCGATCAACTCAGAAAGCTCGATCCAGCGCAAGGTCTTCTCGTCGATCGCGTTACCAATGCGTTCTATTTCCGCCGACCACGCTTGAAGTTGCTTGTGATCAGTAGACCCTCCGTTGAGTTTTTCAATCACGTCCTTCTTCTCACGTTCAAGTTTGTCGATCTCGCCCTGAAGCTTTCCGTATTCCTCTTTCTCTTTGAAAGATGCTTTACGCTTTTCGGTCGTCTCTGCTTTCTTTTCAGCGGGTGCATCCTGTTTTTTAACAGGCGCTTCTACTTGCTCATTCTCCTCGAGCCAATCGCGGTAGTCAGAATAGTTTCCGTTGAATAATCTGATTTGCCCATCACCTTCAAATACAAAAAGCTGATTAACCAGATGATCCATGAAGTAACGATCGTGCGATACAAGCAGTAGACAGCCCGTAAATTTATCCAGGAAGTCTTCCAGCACGTTGAGGGTATCAATATCAAAATCATTGGTAGGCTCATCCAAGATCAAAAAGTTTGGATTCGTAACCAACAGCTTAAGCAATTGCAGTCGCTTCTTCTCCCCCCCGCTTAACTTGTTGATGTAGTTGTATTGCTTCTCCGGTGGAAATAGGAATGAGTCTAGAAATTTCGACGCGGAAACTTGTGATCCATCGGAGAGTGTAATGAATTCAGCAATCTCTTTCACCTCTTCGATCAAACGATTATTCAAATTAAGACTGATTGCCTCCTGTGTAAAGTATCCGAATTTTGTTGTAACACCGCGGATCACTTCACCACTATCGGGTTGCAGTTTTCCGGTAAGCATATCCAGGAACGTTGATTTACCGACACCATTTTTTCCAACAACGCCGATACGATCGTTCTTTTTAAACACGTACGAGAAATCGGAGACAATGGGAAGTGAGCCGTAACCTTTCGTGATATGTTCTACTTCCAAAATCTTTCCGCCTTGACGCGCTTCTTTAATATCAAGTTCTAACTTTTCCTTTCTTAAATCTTGAGACGCCTTTTCTTGGAGATCATAAAACGCTTCAATACGATACTTCGCCTTTGTACCGCGTGCCTTCGGCTGACGACGCATCCAATCGAGTTCTTTCTTCAATAAGTTGCGCGCTTTCGATACTTCCGCTTTCAGGATTTCTTCGCGTTGCTCCTTCTTTTCGAGGTAGTACGCATAGTTGCCCTTGTACCGGAAAAGCTGACCACGGTCGAGTTCAATGATTTCTGTCGCCACACTGTCAAGGAAGTAGCGATCGTGAGTCACCATGATCAACGTGATATTTTGCCCCGACAAGTAATTCTCCAGCCATTCAATTGCCGTAAGGTCCAAATGGTTGGTGGGCTCATCCATGATCAATAGGTCTGGCTCTTGAAGTAAGAGTTGTGCTAAGAATATTCTTTTCTTCTGACCTCCAGAGAGTTGTCCAAACTTTTTATCCAAGTCTGGCACACCCAATTTACCGATCACCTCATGAACTTTCGCTTCGTAATCCCAGGCCTTAAGTTCCTCCATACGCTCAAGTACGACCTGCATGCGATCGCCAGTTGATTCCGGATGCTGAAGACAGTACTCATATTCCTTTACTACTTTAGCAATTTCGTTTGACTCGCTGAATAACACGTCTTTAATGATCGTGTCTTCAGGTACTGATGGCTGTTGTGTGAGGAAGCCTAAACGAATACCTTGACGAAGACTAACCCGTCCGCCATCTGGCTGAATTTCACCGGTTAAGATCCGAAGAAGCGTTGATTTCCCCACGCCATTGTTTCCGACAAATGCAAACTTCTCTCCCTGCGAAATGCCCAGGGTCACGTCCCGAAATAACCATTTGTCGTTGTAGGTTTTGCCAATCGATTCTGCTGATAAGTAGTTCAAAATGAAAAGTGTTTAAGGCGGCAAAGGTAGGCAAAATGTGTTGAAGTGTTGGTGTGTTGAGGTCGTCAAGTTGGAAATGTAATGGCGAACAACCTCTACTTTTGGCGTCACTAGCACCGTTACGCAAGCACCTACCGACAACTATGTGATTGTTTCCGCTAGTTCACTTCGATTTCGCGTCCTTGTCCATTTAGCCAAGCCTGGCGCAATTTATAATCCGCTAATTCCGTGGTTGGATACTCGCCACTATACGACCATATTTCTAAATGGTCTACGAGTCCATCGACGAGATGAACGATTGCTTCGGCGGCAATTTCCAGGCTTGTTGACTTAATCTCAAGACCATTGATGGCGGTTTTGTCTGTGACTAATCGATGGTTTTCAATTTCTTCGGCATGATCAAATTTCACAAAAAGCCCAACGCCTGTGTAATCAAAGTTTTTCTCCGTTAAGAACGCAATTTGCGCCCTTGCTTGTTGACCCAATTCGTCGCCGTCTAACAACAAGTCAAGTATGTCTGCTATGTACTTTGATTTAATCATCTGTCTTTCTCATCGGCGGCCAGACCTGTGCGTGTCTTGAAGTGCGACCATTCTAATCGACTGCAAGTTATCAATTTTTATGATCGCTCCCCGCGTTTCCGCCTTGTATGAAAGATATCGGTTGCAAATTTTAACTGCGCTTCGATAACGTAGCCAATAGATTTTCTAAGTTCACCATCGACATTTTAAACCCTTCTGTGAAGCCCATCTCAATCAGCTTCTCCATTCGTTCGAGAGACTCATTGTAGATGGTGATATTTACTTTTGTTGTTGAATTTTCTTCGCTGAATTTGTAATCCCAATCGGAACCTGGCAATTGAGGATTTTCATCTTTGTCGGCAAATGAATTGAACATCTTGAAATTCGTTTTCGGGGTAATGGAGGTGAATTTCTGAAGCGCCCAATACTCCTGCCCATCAGGACTTACCATGGCATAAAATCGTCGGCCTCCTACGCGGAAGTCCATCACTTTAGTTTTCGATACGAACGGTTTGGGAGCGACCCACTGATCTAGGATTTCGGCTTTCGTAAAAGCATCCCAAACCAGCGACAAGTCCGCATCAAATTCTCTTGTGATGTATACCGTCTTAGCAGCTTTGTCAACGGTAAAGTCAAACAGCAATTGGCTATTCATTTTGTTTTTTTAGGTTTAATGATATATATCCGCAACTACATGATTGCGAATATAATTGCAACTATATAGTTGCGCAAGTATTTTAATGATTCTTTTTCGTAAACCTCATCGTGCTAAACATTCGGTGGACCGTCTACTCCATTGCGCTTTTTGCTATTGCGATAAATGCAGTTGAATTTCTAGGCGCAGGTTGTTCGTAGGTGATATAGCCGAACTCCGTTCCACAAAATTTCATGAGTTTAGCTAACAAATCATTCTCCGTAATATCGTCCGTGTTGCAGCCGAGTCCAACGATTAAATTGTTATCATCTGTAAAAAAACAGTTTGCGAAACGAGGCTCCGCGTCGTGCAAATTCTCCCAATAAATTGTATATGGAATATTTACATTGATTTCCAAGTACTGAATTACCTGGTCAGCAAGATAAAATTCCATTTCAGTGTCGCCCTTATATTGTGGCACTTCATATATGTCGACCTGTTCTTTTCTGTGAGGAACGAACGTATTTAAAAACTTGTCGACGAATTTCTTTGTTCTGTCATTCGTCAGAACATAACAGTCTGCATAATAACCCATATCTTTTTGTTTGAATGACGCGCAACAACTTGTCGTTAGCAGGTACTGCCTTGTTTATTTCACTGAATCTACTTTCAAGTCGACTATCCTATTGAATCCTTTATAATCACCGTAGTCTCTTTCAACTGAATTAATTTCGCCTTTTTCCAGCAACTCACTCAATTCATTTTTGGTGTAGTAGAATTCTTGCGCTATAAAATGGTCTTGATCATCCATTTTAGTAATGAAACCAAAGTATTGGAAAACATTCGGGTAAACTATTACGGTATCGCTCTGAATGCGAGCAACTCTCAAAAAGAAGTAGTAGGTACTATCATTTACGTCTTTCCGCATCAGATAAACATCTCCAGCTTTGGGATCGGCAATGAAAAGTGCCTTTTCCTTTTGGGTATTAATATTTCCAACTACGAGTGATCCAATTAATATCAAAAAAAACAAAACCCCTGCGTATAGATAAATCGGCGTTCTAGTGACAGACTCGAAATGCTTTGCACGTGGATTGTAGTTATTTGGCTTTCCACATTGCGTGCAGCGACCTTCTGTTTCCTTGTCACCGACGGGAAAAATCGGGATCCAAAACAAATGATAATAGTCTCTGAATATTTCAAATTGAACGCCGATCGAATTGCAACTTGTACAACTTCCTACGTGATCAAACGCTTTTTTGATTTTAGCCCTTTTTCTTCCAAAAATAAAAATCATATCGCAAACTGTTCAATAATATTAGTGCTCAAGGAATTCAAATTGGTTAAATCTACTTGCCTATTTCTTGTAGTCTATCACCCAACCCAATATACTCATGATAGTTCTTTTGTAAAGCTTGAATTGGGTCTGGATCGAGAATAGCAGTAAGCTCGCAGACGGCAAAGAATGCTCTTCCGTCAGGTAAATAGTAAAACCGATGCGCCTGCGAACCATACCTTTCTAGTCGGTGTGCAATTAGACTAACAGACTGTCCATGAAATTTATCGTACACTTGGCCACTTCCGCTAGATAGCAATTCGGCCGTAACGTAGTCAAGTTCTTTTGAGCATTCGTACACCTTAATGGTATCTGATTTAGTGGCCATGGACTTCACCGTCTTTAGTAGGTCTTTATAGCGATGTCCCCAACCCATCTTTGTCCATTTTTTGCAAACGTCCTGCACATTGTCATAGCTCAAATATATTGAGGCCACCTTACCGTAGTCATAGTGTATGATCCTTTCGCCGAAGGGAATCGCTTGCAGGTTTACGGATGTGTAGGTAGTATCTGTCCATTTCGTTGACTCACGAAGCGTATTCTGTGCCGATGTATGGTACGATAAAAATATCAACACGATTGTCAATCTTGCCATTTTTGCATTGTCTACAACGTTCGCGGTATTTGCAGTGTAAACTACTTAAAAAAATATTCCAGCCCTAGAGGGGAAAACTATTTCAATAATGTTCATGTGTGATGCCCCCCTAGGCATGAAAGGTGCGCGAAGGCGTAAACATCAACTGCGCTCAGAAGCCTCTTCCTGGCTTGATCCTCTAGAGAAGCTATAGACATCCTTTCATTTTCTCCATATGTTCTCCATACGTGTCCAGTACTTCTATCATCGTTCTATAGATGTTGTTTCATCGCGCTATAGATGACGTAGCATAAATTCCGATGTTTGGTTCATTTTTCTCTCATCGCGCGTTCATTGTTCTCTCATTAATTCGCATGTTTCTCCAGATGTCCGTTCATTGCGCTCTCATTATTCTGGCTATCGCCCCTAGGAAGATGCGGTGTTTGTTCTATAGAATGGGTCGTTTATGAAGCAAATAGGGAGGCTACACAGGAGGGTCACGGTAGAGAGCTGCGAGCTACGAGCTATTCGTGTCCGGAGAAAGTTTTCATAGCGGCCCCAAAGCCGGATCGCACTTACCCTTATCAACTTTTTGAATGTTCTACTGAGTCTGCCTGATTCGTTCATGCATCAGCCTCTTCTTACTTTTCTTTTTGCTTCCCCAAATAGAAAAGTAACAAAAGAATAAGGGGAAACTTAGACATGCTACCCATCGCACATGCCGGGGCTCCCCCGCGTTTAAGTTGGGCCGCCGCGCATACGTTCTATTAAACTGATTCTCTCAAAACAAACCCCTCTTTTTTACGGACTTCAAAAACCATCGATTACTGATTAAAAGCGCGCGTTATTTACCAAACTAAAAATTCCCAGGACACTAGTAGCTACAAGTTACAAGCAATGCGTTAGACTTTGGAATACTGGGCGTCTCTGGCCAAGGTATTTAGGATTAAGTTTTTTTACGCGCGAAGATCACCTCGTGGATTTCTTGAATACTTTAACACGCGAACACTTGAACACACTTAAAATCCCACACCGCACACCACGGGAAGCAAATAAATTTTCATCCCTTCATCACAAAAATCACCTGACTTTAGGTGAACTGAAGATCTTTAGTTTTTCAATTTACAAATTCAACTATGCGAATTATCCTATTAACAGTCTTAACCTGCTGTGCTTGTTTTTTTGCGCAGGCGCAGTACAAAAAGAAAATCACTGTGATTGCTTACTATTCCGGCGGACCGGAAAAGGTCGATAGCCTTGCAGCTGAAAAATTAACGCACATCATTTTCAGCTTTTGCCATTTGAAAGGCAATGAACTTGCCGTAGATAATTCGCGCGACTCTGTTACCATCAAAAAACTCGTCGGGCTAAAAAAACGAAACCCTGACCTGAAGGTAATTCTTTCACTTGGTGGTTGGGGTGGCTGTGCGCCGTGCTCTGATGTATTCTCCACGAGCGCTGCACGCACACAATTCGCAAAGTCTGTCCTAAAATTGAATCAATACTTTAAGTCTGATGGGATCGATCTCGATTGGGAGTATCCAACCATTGAAGGTCATCCTGGACATAAATATCAGGCCGCTGATAAGAACAACTTCACGGAACTTGTAAAAATTTTAAAGTCAACACTAGGTTCTAAGTATGAAGTGAGTTTCGCTGCGGGCGGGTTCCAAAAGTTTCTTGAGGAGTCAGTTGATTGGAAAGCGGTTATGCCGCATGTGGATCGCGTAAACCTCATGACGTATGATCTTATCAACGGATTCTCAACTGAAACGGGGCATCATACGGCATTGTATTCAAGGCCTGAGCAAAAAGAATCGACTGATAATTGTATTCAATATTTAATCAAGATTGGCGTACCGCGCGATAAGCTTGTTCTCGGTGCTGCTTTCTATGGCCGCATCTGGGAGAATGTGCCTGATAAGAACAATGGATTATATCAGCCGGGTAAATTTCTTTCGTTTGTAGACTATCATCGTTTTGCAAAAGAAATCACGCCAGCGCAAGGTTACGAACTTTTCTGGGACGATGTCGCCAAAGCGCCGTATGGTTATAACGCTACAAAACAGCATTACATCACGTTCGATGATAAGAAATCGATGCGCATTAAAACGCAGTATGTTATCGATCAGAAACTAGACGGCATTATGTTCTGGGAACTGAATTCCGATACCATGACGGATGGACTGCTGGAAGAGATTGATAAGTTAGCGAAAAAATAAGGTAGTAACTTCATTGACGCATAGAATGGCTGATCGGATTAACTGATCAGCCATTTTTTTTGTCCAACGATCATCACTTTCGTCCAGGCTGTTTAGTGAACCGGCCTGTTCGTGAAGTATGAGTACAGACCTGCATGTTTTGTGACAACCTTTGAACACGATCTGACTGAAATATCAGATTGAATCAACGCAGAGGATTTATTAATCACAAAACCCTTATAAAATGAAAAATCTAAAAGTTGTTGCGTTCGCGCTCTTAGCATCCGTGGCTTGGTCATGTTCTGAAGAAGAACCAGCGGTTGTGAAAAAAGAAACACCAAAGGAAGTAGCCAATGCGGAAACGTTAGCGCGTTTCGGAACGAGCAGTAATCTCAAGCTCGGCGACTTTAATGGTGATGGTTACACAGACGTTCTCCATGCCACTGGTTCACGCTGGAGAATTTCTTACGGCGGCAACACACCTTACGTATACACGACCTATACATCGGCACGTGCGAAAGACATGGCCATCGGAGATTTCAACGGCGATGGAAAAGACGATGTGATCGTGGGCACAGGATCACGTTGGCAGATTTCTTACAGTGCGACGTCATCATGGGTACTCGGTCCTTACACCGTGTCTGTTGCAAAAGATATGGCAATCGGTGACTACAACGGCGATGGAAAAGACGACGTACTGGTGGGTACTGGATCGCGTTGGCAAATTTCTTACAGTGCTACATCGTCATGGGTACTCGGTCCGTACTCTGCAGCCGTAGCTTATGACATGGCAATCGGTGACTACAATGGCGATGGCAAAGACGACGTATTAGTCGGCACTGGATCACGCTGGCAGTTTTCTTATGGCGCTGCATCTTCGTGGGTGCTTGGCCCTTATTCAGTGGCTACTGCTAAAGACATGGTTATCGGTGACTACGATGGCAACGGCAAATCAGACGTGCTTGTAGGTACGGGCAACTGGTGGCAAATTTCTTACGATGCCGTTAACAACTGGACTATCGTAAGAAACCCTGAATCGTCTATTGGTATAAACCTCGAGCCAGGGGACTTCAATAATGATGGCATTTCTGATGTATTCAATCCTACAGGAAGCCTCTGGCAAGTTTCTTACAATGGAACGTCCAGCTGGTCTACGATCAATACTTATCCAGAACAATAATCGCTACCAGCCTTTAAGAACTTAGTATAAGAAGAGACTGTCATTGGATTGACGGTCTCTTCATTTTTATGCACACAACGTACTGGCTGGATGTTTTCGTTGATCGATAACACAAAATTCATGCGTGCAACATTGGCATAACAGCCCGTTGCATCGGGAAAATTCACGGGTCTATAATATTCGAGGGTATAATCCAGGTATCTATTCATTAAGTGATGGTGATCTGCTACTTTAACCTTGCTATCATCACGATACATTCATGGCGAACAGAAATTATTTTCGAGCCACGTTGTTGTTATTACTCTTTCACATTGGAACGTATGTTTCAGCGCAAAACTTACCATTCAAACATTTCACTACACTTGATGGATTACCATCGCAAACAGTGTATGAGGCATTACAAGATCGTCAAGGATTCATGTGGTTTGCCACGTCAGCTGGTATCAGTCGTTATGATGGCTACGAGTTCACCAATTATACGTTAGAAGATGGGCTTCCTGATAACGACATCTTTGGATTTTATGAAGACCATAGCGGCAGAATCTGGCTGCGATCCATGAATGGAAAAATCTCCTACATTCATCATGGGAAAATATTTAACAGTGAGAATACGCCAGTTCTTAAAAAAATAGATCGTTCATCTCAAATCATGAAGATCGTGGAGACACCGGATAGTGCGTTCATGATTACCTATTATCTAGAAGGTGTGGTACGATGTACGCCAGATTTTCAAACGGAAAACATCTATCACAAAATTGACAAATCGGCCGGCGCATACATCGGTGGCTACCAACACCACGACGGATCGTATAGCATTGTGCGAACAGGTGAACTCGTTTGCCTTGCGAACAACAAGACAATTCTTTCGCGCGACACGTTTGCCTTTACAAGTTTTGCAAACCGAATCATTGGTGATTCCCTGTGGTTAGGTCAGGAGGATCAATTCGGATCCTCGCCTAAAGGCAGCGGAAAATTCAACCATTGGATTTCTACTGGCAGTCTCGTGCTCAATTTCGCGAAGGGAAGCGGTGGCTCAATATGGGTTTGCACAGAAGACGGAACGGTGCATTTCGATCCAATCACACGTCAACGCCAGCACTTTCTAAAAGGGAATCACATCTCTCACGTGATGGAAGATCATGAAGGGAACATCTGGTTCACCACGTTAAAGAATGGAATCCTACTGATCACACATAAAAATATTCGGAATTTTACCACTGCCGATGGCCTTAGCTCGAACAACGTCTATGCGATAAAGAAGTATGATGGTCAGATTTATCTTGGTCATGATAACTTCACGCTGTCTAAAATAGATCAGCAGAATAAAATCTCGAAGCATAAGTTTCTGACGTACCTTCCCTCTTACATACGGTATAGCAAACCTTTAATTTACGACATCCACATCGAACCGACATCGATGCTTATCTCGTCGCAATATGGCCTGTGCTACGCCAGTGGAGAAGACGTTACTTTGGTTAGTAACCTACATGGACGCGGCGTTGTGAAAGTGAACGACGACCGATACCTTGTCGCCGGGCGATACCATGGGCTGAGCTCATTCTCGAAGAAACTTCTTGACCGTGAAAAGCGCCATCGCGCAAGTCACGAGCTCCCAATATTTCGCGAAGCTTACAAACGATTTGATATCATTCAACACTGTGCCACGCCCGTGAATGTCGTGCACAAGCAGGGAGAAAATAAATTTTGGGTGGGGCTCGATGTCGGTATTGCATTCTTTAACGGCGATACACTAGTCAACCTACACGACAAAATTCCACAACTCAGCGAACGCGTCGTTGACGTCAAAACAGATTCGGCAGGCGCAGTATTCATCGCGACCAGCAACAAGGGCGTCTTCATCGTTTTACCCAATCAAGAAGTCAGAAAAATCAACCAACACAACGGACTTCCATCAAACCTCTGCAACAAAATTCAGATCGATGGAAAAACGCTTTGGGTCGGAACAAACGCTGGGCTACATCGTATTACACTGGCTCACAACTATGCACCAGCGGCTGTCCAGCACATCAACGCAACGGCAGGGCTACCGTCCAATTTCGTCAATGCACTCCTTGTTGACGAGCAGCGCGTTTGGGTTGGTACATCCAATGGGTTGAGTGTCATCGACAAAAACGTAGTCTCACATCCATCACCTGCACCACTGGTTTACATCACCGGAGTTGCAGTCAACCATCAAAACATCGCTATCGGCACTGCTGATGAATTCCATCACAAACAAAATAATTTCAAAATTTCCTTTGTCGGGATTACCTATAAAACAAATGAGAGAATTTATCGATACGCACTAACAAGCGGCGATCATCTGCCCGAACAATCATCCATTGAATGGCAAGAGACGCATAATACTTCCGTTGATTTTCCTTCGTTGCTACCCGGGCACTACACCTTCGCCGTGATGGCGCGATCGGATAAAGACGGTCAATGGAGCGATCCTGTCACCTATCACCTTGCTATTGCAACGCCGTTTTGGAAGACGAGTGGTTTTCTTGTTTTGATAACGATCGCCGCGACATTATTGACAATATACTTGACGCGCGTCTATCAACGGTATCGCCGGAATAGAAAAGCAGAAAAGAGAAAACTTCAGCTCGCCGAATTAAAAACGCTGCATTCACAAATGAACTACCATTTCATGTCGAATGCTTTCAATTCTTTACAAGGAATGTTGTTCACAGGAAACAATGTTGACCAGTACATCGGGAAATTTAGCAAACTCATGAGACTTACTTTGGAGCACTCCGACCGCCAAATGATCACACTCGCTGCCGAGTTAGAGTATATTCAATTGTATTGCGATATCGAACAACTTCGGCTTGGCCCACGTTTTTCTATGTCCGTCGCTTGTCATGAGCAACTCAATACAAGTCGCCTGTTGATTCCATCGCTTACGTTGCAACCCTTTATCGAAAATGCAATCTGGCATGGCATCATCCCGATGAAAGAACACGGCCTTGTTACGCTGACGATTTCGCCCTTCGACGCGTTCTTTAAAATAGTGATTGAAGACAACGGCATTGGTGTTAATGCATCCCTGTTAAGTAAAAGAACAACGGCACGGAAATCGTATGGCACCAAGTTGATCATGGATCGGTTAGAGGTTATCAAACAACAGAATAATACCTATTTGAGTGTGCAAATCGAAGACATCGGCAGTGACTATAATGACAGAAGTGGAACGCGCGTCTCCCTTGCATTTCCGTATACCTACTACGAATAAAGGACTCCTATGAATGTTGTAATAATAGACGATGAACAAAGTGCTCGCACTACACTTCGGAAACTTCTCTCGATACACTGCCCTGATGTGGTAATCGATCATGAATGTGATTCCGTAAATGCGGCATTTGAATATCTCTCAAATCACGATTCACCAGACATCGTGTTTCTCGATGTTCACCTAAACGACGGTGATGGTTTTGATTTGCTGCAACGTCTTTCACAGATTGATTTTGAAATCATTTTCACCACGGGATACAACAACTACGCGATCAAAGCCATTAAATATGCCGCCATCGACTACCTGGTGAAGCCGTTGGTTGGGGATGAATTGAAGGACGCTGTTGTGAAAGTGTCGAAGAAAAAAGGGGAACAACTTCGCGCGTTGGTTCGAGGCGACAATCGACACCCACAAGGACCGATGAATGGTCGAATAGCTATCGCAGACTCACATGGCCTGCAGATCATCGCATTGACACGCATTCTTTATTGTAAGGCGGAAGGCAACTACACTTCCTTTATTTTGACGAATGACCAAAAGATATTGGTGTCAAAAAATCTGAAGGAGTTCGAGACCATCCTGCAGTTGCCACAATTTGTTAGAATCCATAATTCCTATCTGATCAACATTGAACATGTGAAGTCGTACGTAAAAGGTCGTGGTGGTCAGGTGCAAATGAGCAATAATGATTATCTCGACGTGGCGCGAAATAGAAAGCAATTATTCTTGGAAGTGGTTATGCCGGGATATTCGGTGGTGTGATGGTAAGGTATCGTCAGTGAGTTTCACATGCTAAAGGATATTTAGACATATTTATTTTTGATCATCAGTTGAATATTATAATCAACTTCGTAAGTTTGCGCTCCTAAATCGGGAATTGTGATTCACTTCTCGCATATAGTCTTCTGAATTTCAATAATTTGATAGTAAATAGTTGAATTTTAGATTAAAACGGCGCGGTAGCTCAGGTGGTTAGAGCGTTGGATTCATAACCCAAAGGTCGGGGGTTCAACTCTCCCCCGCGCTACAAAAAAGACAGCATGAACGCTGTCTTTTTTCGTTATGCATCATGTTTACGTACTTTACAGCATTCCCCATCGTAAGACTTATGTGGGTTATACAAGTGATCTTGAATCACGCTTGGCATCTCACAATGAACTGTCTACCAAAGGATAAACGCTGGCGATACCGACCATGGATCGTATTGTACACGGAGCAGTACATCTCGAAAGCCGATGCAATAAAAAGAGAAAAGGAATTGAAGTCTGGATGGGAAGAGTGCTCATCAAACAGTTAATAGAAAAATACCAACAAGAGCATTGAAACTCATATCTGCCATAGGCGGACGGGGGTTCAACTCTCCTCGCGCTACAAAAAAGACAGCAAGAACGCTGTCTTTTTCGTTATGTGTCTACCCATCGTGAGACTAATTGCGGCTTTTTTAACGCTGGTTTCTGAATTGCGACAAAAGATGACACTGTCTGGTAAAACAGTGCACCACATCGTCGCAAAACCCTTGCAGGTTGTTTCCGATCTTATATTTTTGCCTCCCTGTTTTTAATTTTATGGAGCAAGAAAATCTTTCTAGGTGGGTTGATCAGATGGCAAAGGAGTTCTCCTTGCCTCTCAAAAATGTTAAGGCTGTGGCCGATTTGTTGGCGGAAGGCGCTACAATTCCTTTCATTTCGCGTTATCGCAAGGAAATGACCGGCAGCATGGATGAGGTTATGGTAGCCAACATTCGTGATCGAATTGAGCAATTGCGTGAATTGGATAAACGTCGTGAAGCGATCATCAGCTCCATCGAGAAACAAGGAAAATTAACGCCAGAGTTGCTGGGTTCTGTTGTCAATGCCGAAACATTAGCAGAACTGGAAGATATCTATCTGCCATACAAGCCGAAGCGTAAAACACGCGCGAGTGTTGCAAAAGAGAAAGGCCTCGAGCCTTTGGCACAGCGACTTTTTGAACAAGAAAAATTTGACCTCGATTCTTTCTCATCCACCTTTATTAATACTGAAAAAGGTGTTGCAAATCAGCAAGAAGCACTCGACGGCGCGCGCGACATCATCGCAGAATGGGTTGCTGAAAACCAGGACACTCGGAAGAATGTACGCGAACTTTTCTGGAGCGAAGGCAACGTAGAGTCACGTGTGATGAAAGGCAAGGAAACTGAGGGCCAAAAATACAAAGACTACTTTGAGTGGAACGAACCAATAGCCAAGACACCTTCACACAGACTTTTGGCGATGCGTCGTGGGGAAAAGGAAGGCATTCTTGCATTGGATATTTTTCCACCGGAAGAAATGGCAATCTCGTCAATGGAACGCCAATTTGTGAAGGCTGAAAATCCAGCGGCTGAACAAGTAAGTCTTGCTATTAAAGACTCTTATAAACGTTTACTTCGTCCGTCACTTGAGACGGAAATCCGTATGGAAACGAAAATGCGTGCCGATGAAGAAGCGATTAAAGTATTTGCGTCAAACTTGAAAGAGTTGCTCCTCGCTGCACCACTCGGACAGAAAAACGTTCTTGCTCTCGATCCTGGATTTAGAACTGGATGTAAAGTTGTGTGTCTCGATCGACAGGGAAAATTGCTTCACTATGACGTGATCTATCCCAACGACCCTCAACGGGAAACGGCTAAGTCTGGTGCTTTGATCAAACAGCTTTGCACCCAATTCGACATTGAAGCGATCGCGATTGGTAATGGTACTGCGAGTCGTGAAACGGAATCTTTTGTAAAGTCTATCGGCCTGAGCAATAAGATTATTGTGGTGATGGTTAACGAAAGCGGTGCATCAGTTTATTCAGCCTCTGACGTTGCACGTGAAGAATTCCCAGACAAAGATGTGACGGTTCGGGGCGCAGTATCGATCGGAAGAAGATTGATGGATCCGCTGGCGGAACTGGTGAAGATCGATGCCAAATCTATCGGGGTTGGTCAATATCAGCATGATGTTGATCAGACTAAACTCAAGGCTGGTCTCGACGATGTTGTAATGAGCTGCGTGAACTCCGTTGGCGTTGAAGTAAACACGGCCAGTAAAGAACTCCTCTCCTACGTCTCGGGATTGAGTCCCGCACTCGCGAAGAATATTGTAGAATTCAGAAATCAAAACGGTCCGTTTAAGGAACGTGCAGAGCTGATGAAAGTACCGCGCTTAGGTGAAAAAGTATTTGAGCAGGCCGCGGGATTTTTACGCATCGGTGATTCACAAAATCCGTTGGATGCAAGCGCTGTTCACCCTGAAAGCTATGCTATCGTGCAACAAATGGCGGCAGACCTAAATTGCTCAGTGAAGGAACTCATGTCAAGCGCTGACCTGAGGAGACAACTTGACCTAAAGAAATATGTAAACGATAAGGTGGGGCTTCCTACACTTACGGATATCGTATCAGAATTAGAGAAACCAGGACGCGACCCTCGTCAGGTATTCGAAATTTTCAGCTTCACCGATGGTGTTAACACGATTGGTGATCTCAAAATCGGAATGAGACTTCCTGGGATTGTAACGAACGTAACCAACTTTGGTGCTTTCGTCGATATCGGTGTTCACCAAGATGGGCTTGTTCACATCAGTCACCTTTCGGACAAATTCATTAAAGATCCTAAGGAGGCAGTCTCTGTGGCACAAAAGGTGAATGTCACTGTTGTTGAAGTGGATGTACCGCGTAAACGTATTGGTCTTTCTATGAAGAGCAACCCGTTTGCAGATGCACAACCCACGACAAACACAGGGGGAGGAAATCGCTCCAAAGACAATCGTCGCGACAATAAACCGAAGGAAAAGGAAATGAGCATGGAAGACAAACTCGCGATGCTCGTTAATAAGTTTAAGAAGTAATTTGAATTAAGGATATTCACAAAGGTTCAGGCAATCGTTCTGAACCTTTTTTATTTGATACCATCATCGTAACTCACAAACGACAACTACCATGCGCCTTAAATTTACGCGAAAAGAAATTCTGATATCCATTGCGCTGATCGTTATAATCGGCGGACCATATCTATACAAGTCGATCAAGATTTCTAACTACGACCAGTCGTTTAACAGTGAACGTAAGGCCCTTCAACTCCCCTTACTTGAATCAACTTTTATAGAAAGTCAAAGTAGTCTTTGGTGGACCAATCCGTCTAACGCCTACCCACGCCACAGCTTGAAAGACATTCAAATTCAAGATGCCTTATTTGCAAACTATGCGATCAAAATTGAAAGTGATCATTTTGACTATCTGGAAGGTGACAGTGTCATTACATTAACTGCATTCTATCATTACGATAAAAAATGCTGTAACTACTATTACAATGGCAATGGGAAGACTAAAGAGTTGACCAAGTCAGAATTCAATACGTTACTGCAGGAGCATGGGATAAACTTTCAGTATGTGCAGGATAATTGTGCAAAAGATCCAACTCCCAAACACTGATGCTCTCCCAAGACCGCTCGGAGAACTAGATCACCCAACGATTTCGTTGAGCTTCGACGGCCGGAATTAAGGATGAATTGTTTTCATTTTTTGTTCCGACGAAGATCTTGATCGGATCGCCTGGCTTTACTTCGCGGAATAGAAATAAATCATCGGTTTTACATTTGGCATTAATCACCCTTCCCGTGCTCGTTGTGTATTGATAAAACACGACACCCTTTGTTGAGAACGCCACACTTAACATCGGGTCTGTTTTTACAAACGTAGCTTCGACGATCTTACCATATTTAAGAAGCTGTGACTTCACGACGACACGAATGACCGCGTACAACATGAGTGTAACGCCTATGCCTAAAAATATTAAGCAGACATATTGAATGATTTGAAATGGAAAGCTAAACGTCTCGAAATCGGTCAACATGGAATTTGATCCAAGATATCTCACGTCCACTTCATCGCCGACATACAGATCAAATACATCGGGATCGATCGTGCGAAATTGCCCATAGAGCGTATCTCCGTCGACTACGTAATCGTAAGATATATCTGACGGATGTCGGCCATTGATCGACGCGCTGTAAATGGTGGATATGTCTGTAACAACGCCTTGTGTAGACGTTCCCTCCTTCTCGATCTTCTCATAGTCCACGTCTAATGATTCTTGTGAGAGCGTCAGTGACATGAATGAAAAAAGCACGAAGATGTAAAGTGATATGCCACAAATCACGATACCGGCCACGAATGGCACGAGGTGTTTTTTCAACAGTGATAAGTATGTATCGAATTTTATTAGTCTAGCTTGCATGGTGGAGTTTCCTTGTTGGTATAGGGTTATCTTCTTCTGCGCTTATAGCTTGGCTTACGGCCACTTACTTTTCGCGTCATTAATTTTTTACTTGCATTCATCCGATAGTTTGGCGACATGAATTGTTTACGCTTAACTGATTTCTTATACCGTTGACTTTGCTGAAAAGACGAACCATTGCGGCTATACGTTCCTAACGTTTTCCTTCGAATACTCATGGCCTTGCTATTGATAGCCCGGGCATTGCGTTGCTTCATGTAGTAGCTTTGATCATTAAAATCAAAGCGTAAAGAAATTTCATTCGTCGCCCCTAATCCTTGTCGGTAATCGCCAGTCACGATATCGCGACTGTAGCCAATCATGACATTTTTCCACCTAAAAGCAGCACTCGCATTGATCGTTCCGCCCGTGCGATAACTCCCTCCTACCATTACTGTATTATATCCTGTTAGATAAGCGCCAGCATCAACTTGGGGAGAACTCTTTGCAAAACTTCTCACCGTTACCATGGGCTCAAACAAGAATTTTTCATCAGCGAAAGGTAAGTTCAACTGAAAGAACCCTGAGTAAAAGGCAGGAAACTGTGTAACGGTATCGATCACGCCAGTCAATGCGTTGAGTCGATTTGCAGCGGCACCAAGTTGAAAGTACTTCGACTTATAGCTTGTCCCGAAGGAGAAATCAAATGCACTTCTGCTATCGGTCATCAGCAGCGGATCGTTCTCGTGAATAACATCTGCTCCTCCAAGTTTCATATTATTGTACTCACCCGATACACCAAATGAAAGCATATTGTTGTCGTTGATGCGGATGTGATAGGCGAATGCCGCCGATGCATAGATCGAAGTGGTAATTCCGACTTTGTCTTGATAGAAATTTAATCCAGTTCCGAATCGATGTTGCGCGAACGGCGTATGTGCACTGAAGAATGTAGTACTCGGCGATCCTTCCACGCCAGACCAAAACTTTCGGTGTGATAAAGTAATGGAGCCAAAGGTATTTCCTGCAACCGAAGGATTATACAGAAATGAATTGGTAAGCTTTTGTGTAAACAGCGGTGCATCTTGAGCCTTCGCCTCCCAAGAACTTAGCAATGCGAATACGACTAATACCAGTAGAATCTTTCTCAAATTGTTGCTATTTAATAACTGTTACTACTCTTGAAAATGTTTTGTCTCCACTCTTCAAAATGCAGACATAGTTACCCGCCGGTAGATATTCTCCACCTTTTTTAAAGTCCCAATCGTTCTGATAGTTCTTTTGGCGGAACACTTCTGTACCCCAGCGGTCAATCACGATCACTTCATTGTCTCCAAATTTTTCGAGCAAATCAATGTAAAGCATGTCGTTGCTTTGGTCACCGTTAGCCGTTACAACATTTTTAATGGCAAGCGTGCCCAATGATGCTTTCGGTTTTACGGTAACATCAGCTGTTGCAGAACCAGCACATCCGCTTTGTGGCGACACAACAACGGTCACAGTGTAATTACCTTCAGCTTCATAGGTATGTTCCACAATCATTCCGTTCCCAGTACCATTTCCATCGCCGAAATTCCAGACGGCAATCGCATCAACTGCTGTCGTACTGTAAGAGAATGAGGTAGCTTCACCCGCATAAATTTCATCAGCGGTCTGAATGTTGACTACCGTTTCTGGGCGACTTGTCAACGCAAGTGACCCAATTGTTGTGGGTGCACCTACACCGCATGCATTTGAAGGTTCAACTCTAATCGGCCCATCGATTGTTCCTATTGCGCGAATCGTGATCGACGCCGTCGTACTCGGCGTTACTGCTTCGGCTCCATTCGGGAGCGTCCAGGTGTAGCTCGTTGCATTAAAGATGCCTTTCACATTATATGGCTGTTCTTCGCCAATACATAAAAGTGAAGCGCCGTCAATCACCGCTGTTCCGGTTGGAGCCGCGTTGATGGCTACGACAACAGCGCCGTTCATATTCCCATTACAAGTCGCTGCCGTTGTCGCACGAATTGTATAGGATCCTGCGGCAGTGACATTGCTAAACGTTATCGCACCATTGTTTCCATCTGATGTCATGCTTGTTGGCACGTTATCTTTCATTAATGTGTATTTCACCCCTGTCTGTGATCCACTCAATTTTATTTCAACACCAGTACCGCCAGCGCAGTAGCCGCCACCACCTGTCACATTGAAGATCGTTGGCACTGGGTCTACCGCAACACTTTGCGCGAATGGTGCACCAGTACAACCATCTAACGTCGGTGTGACGGTGTAGCTGATTCGTTGTTGTGTTGATGCACTGTTATTCAAAGTATGGTTGATGGTCGTTCCGTTGCCGTTCGACGCGCCACTAATTGAGCCGTTCGAACTAACGGTCCAGCTATACGTCGCACCGTTTGGTTGTGACTCATAGGAAAGATTGGTTTGCGTTCCACTGCACATCAAGCGCTCTGTAGGCAGCGGCGTGACTTCTGGTTTATATTTCACCGTGACTGTGAGCACGGCATCGTCTGTGCACGTATTGGTACTAGAAACGCGCGGATAATACGTGCGCCCTGTTGAAGCAAACACAAGATTAGGATTTGTAAGCGGCGTCAAATATGTATCCGATTCATACCAAACCACACTCGCGGTGGCGTCGTTGCCGGTTACTTCATCATTGTAGTCGAGGAGATTGATATTTGCACCGCCGGAGCCTGATGTAATTTCACAAACAGCAACAGGAACATCGACTGCGCTTGGTCGTGTATTTACGGTTAGCAACGCGCCTCCAGATGGTGTTGAGCAAGTCGCTGTAGACGTAACGATGCAACGATAACGGACGCCGTTAAGTCCGGTGGTATTCGAGATACTCAACGTTGTTGCTGTCGCGCCACTATACACCCCGCCATTGCTCACGTTGGTAAAACCACTACCATTATCAAGTTGCCATTGGTATGTTAATAGCACACCAGTAGCGACCACATTAAACGATGCTGCTTCGCCAGCGCAGACAATTTCGGCAGCGGGTTGCGCCGTTATAATGGGTGATGACACCACATTCACGGCAATTTCACTTCCATCACGTGAACATACACCGGATATTACGGTACGCACATAGTATGCAGATTGTGTTACACCTGCTGGTGGATCATAGGTTGCAGACGTTGCACCCATCAACGCGTTGTAAGGTCCGCCAGCGGTTAACGAAGTCATCCATTGATAGGTGAATGTTCCTGTTCCGCCAGTGGCTGTTCCGCCCGTAATTACCGTAGGGTCACCACCGGTACATAAGTTCTGAGTTGCTGACGCGGTACCGGGTGTAATCGCAGGATTCATTGTGAGTGTCACAGCCGTACGCGTTGTACTGGCACATCCAGAAACACCATCATAAAGTTGTGCATAGAACGTTCCAGATGTCGCAGTTGGAATAAAAACTTCACCACGGGCGTTTCCACCAGACGTATTACCGGTCACCAAGTTTCCACCTGTTGCTGCATCATACCAATCAATATTTCTACCAATACCTGGATCATCAACGACTAGCGCTGGCTTTGTATCACCTGTGCAATACGTTGCGCCTACGGGATTCGTCGGCGCTGCCAGTGTTGGGCAAGTAACGAAGTTCCATGTTTGATAATTATTCAACGAGTAACAGCCGCCAATACTGGTGTTAAATCCATACATATCAACAACGTATGCGGTAGCTGGACTTAAACCAGTAACCGTAACGTTGTTAGCTGTGCCTTGATAAAGTGCAAAATTACTATTGCCCACATCCGTACCAGTGCCAAAGTTTACATTCGGTGTGTATGTCATTTCAAATTTGGGCTTCGTCGATGAGTTTCCTTCGTCGCGAATTAAGATGAATGCAGTACCGCTACCCGGTGTCCATGCGAGGTTAATGGAGCTACCATTGATGTTTGTAACGACGGGCGAGACAGGAATCGTTGGTGGTGTGCAGACTTCGAAGCCATTGGTGTTAATCGCGCCACCGTTGATTGTTGACGGGGAAACATATGACACGACATTGGTGTGCAGGGTGATCTCTTCACCAACTGAAGAAGCCACCCCGGGCAAAATTTGAACAAAGACAGGTAATTCAACGGCGTATAGATCGAACGAGCCAGAGATATTTCCTGCGTTACGCAAGGTGCCGTTGATTCTGAATTCGTTACCAAGCACTTCTAAATTAAAGTTGGCCATATCCAGTGCACCGCCAGTCTCGATAACAAGCCCGTTATTATCTCCCCAGACAAATTCATTGGCCGTCATCGTCACGGTATGCCCAGCGCCAATAAACACGTCGCCTGTGCCAGGTGCGCTACCAGCAGGGGTACCGTTGTGCCCGTCGTGTGACCAGATGGTGGGATCATTCCATGTACCACTCTTAATAGAATAGAACTTCGTATTATCAACGGCTGAAGTAAAATTCCAACCTGTCGCAGTGGTAATGCCGACGTAGTTATTGCCGGCCATATCTTCGAACACACGGTTGCCGATCAGAATGTGATATTCTTTTGACCCGTCTTCAAAAGGCAAACCCGAGATCGTGACACTTGAACCTGTCACCAATATTTTCGCATCGCTTCGATCATAAGTCGCGATGGGTGTACCCGTTGCTGTTTCTATTAATCTAATCTGTATTTGAGTTCCTAATCCGGCATCGCTGGAAACACGAATTGCTTCTGTAAAATCTAAGGAGAATGTTGAACCTGCAGTGATCCCCGTCTGCCCAACAGCCGGGTAACGAGAAGTCACGGTCGGCAAAGTTTGATCAGGCTCAACCCAAAGGTCGGTAACACCCGTTCCTGCTAGGTTCATGAGCTGCGTGGTTCCCGAACCATCGAAGTTTACGCTAAAAATTTTCTCGTTGATAACGTAGTAGATTTTATTGTAGGCGGCATAGTACGCTATTGATGTAATAGTACCGGCCTCTGCTACGGTGATGATTACATCAAGATCACTCGCGCTTTTATAGTATGCGATATCTCCCGTTTCGGTTGCGTAAACAAGTGTTCCGGAACTCTCACTGTAATCCATCGCCGTGACAATGTCAGCTGATATGAGGTCTTCGGGCTCACCACCAGAGAAATTGACTGCGCAGATTAAATTAGAATTGACATCATACGTAAAAATACGTTCATTACCATCGTCGACCGCAACGCAGTTGTAGACGTTGCCCGACCTAGTACCCATGTTTACAGAGTTTGTGCCGCCACCGTTTTCAAGTGTGAAATCAATACCTCCGTCTTCATAAAATTTTACAACATACACACCACCGGCATTCACGCTATAGTCAATATCCAAAGCTTCTGCCATGGGCGCGAAGTACTCAATTTCAACCGGGTTTTCGCCAGCATATGTAGATTGATAGAAAGATGCGCCACTATTGTCGGTAAAGAAAGCATAGTTATATCCCGGATCGAAAGTGATTTCCTTCGCAATGTTGGGGTGGCTCAGTAAATTAACTGGCGTCGTCAGCGATGTATTAGATAAAGTACCAAATCGGATTCGATCATTGTTGGGTTCATTCCAAAAAATGCGTTGTGCGGTTGCAAAATGACTAGCAATAACGAGCGCTACGAACGCGAAAAACTTCAGGGGGCTCAGCATTCTACTGATGGTTAAGGATAATTCAGGGTTGAATACAGTCAATCGGGCGAATGTAATCATTTTCCTGGCGATTTTTTTATTGGATTTGGTTCAACGGTTCATTTGCCATATGTGAATTTTCCTTTCGATATCGATCACGTATCGACTGACGTTTCTACTTAGCAAATGTTCCGCTTTTGCCGCACGAATGCGCCGAAATTTGCAACGAAGCATGTAGAAGGTTCTAGAATATGAATTTTCTTCAAATTCCGAATAAAAAGGCCACTTCTGTGGTTGAAATCTTATTTTTGCCAAAATTTTTGAACTATGCTACCAAACCAAAACCCTACGACGACCGCAGCGTGGCAAAAACTTGAAGTTCATTTTATGACGCTTCAAGCGACACACATGCGCGAACTCTTCCAAGAAGATCCGGATCGATTCTCAAAGTTCAGTGCTCAATTTGAAGACATTCTTGTTGATTACTCGAAAAACTTAATCACCTCGGAAGTGATGCAAACACTCATCGACCTCGCGAAAGAGATGGAGCTTGAAGGCGCGATTGCATCTATGTTTGTTGGCGAGAAAATCAATCAAACAGAAAACCGTGCGGTACTTCATACTGCATTGCGTAATCGATCAAATACAGCCATCCTTGCTGATGGTGCAGATGTGATGCCGGAAGTGAATCGCGTGCTCGCGCAAATGAAGAAGTTTTCCGACGATCTACAGAGCGGAGTTTGGAAGGGCTACACCGGAAAAGCCATTACGGATATTGTCAACATTGGTATTGGTGGATCTGATTTAGGTCCTTATATGGTGACTGAAGCACTCCGTCCATATTGGAAAAACATTACGCCTCATTTCGTTTCAAACGTCGATGGAACGCATATCGCTGAGACGGTTAAAAAGCTCAACCCAGAAACTACTTTGTTCATCATTGCGTCGAAGACATTTACGACTCAGGAAACCATGACGAATGCAGAATCGGCAAGAAATTGGTTTTTAGAGAAGACGGGAAATAAAGGAGAAGTTGCCAAACATTTTGTTGCAGTATCAACCAATCAAAAAGAAGTTACCAAGTTTGGTATCGCGCCAGAAAACATGTTCGTATTCTGGGATTGGGTTGGTGGTCGTTACTCGCTTTGGTCGTCTATCGGACTTTCAATCGCCGCAACTATCGGCTACGATAACTTCGAACGACTATTAGATGGCGCTCATGCGATGGATAATCATTTCAGAAAAGCACCACTTGAAAAAAACGTTCCGGTTATTCTCGCATTGATTGGCATTTGGTATAACAATTTCTTTGGCGCTGCATCGGAGGCAATTCTTCCCTACGATCAGTACTTGCACCGTTTTGCTGCGTACTTTCAACAAGGCAATATGGAAAGCAACGGTAAGTCTACTGATCGCAATGGTGATCCTGTAGAGTATCAGACCGGTCCGGTTATCTGGGGTGAGCCAGGCACGAATGGACAGCACGCCTTCTACCAATTAATTCACCAAGGAACGAAAATGATCCCTTGTGATTTCTTGGCGCCAGCGATTAGCCAAAATCCATTGAGCGATCACCACGATAAATTGTTATCTAACTTCTTCGCGCAAACAGAGGCGTTGATGAAAGGAAAGACCGCCGACGAAGTGACTGCAGAACTGAAAGCCGCAGGATTCGATGAAGAGTCAATCGTATTTCATACACCTTTCCGTGTATTTGAAGGCAATAAGCCGAGCAACACAATCTTATTTAAACAACTCACACCACATACGCTGGGGAGTTTGATCGCGATGTATGAACACAAGATTTACGTACAGGGTGTGATCTGGAATATCTTCAGTTTCGATCAGTGGGGCGTTGAACTAGGAAAAGTATTAGCGAAGAAAATCTTACCAGAATTGAGTAGTGCAGATGAAATCACATCACACGACGGTTCGACGAACGGGCTAATCAACTATTTCAAACGTTTGAAATCTAAATGATTAATTAATTGATTGTAAAATATTAACTGTCCGTTATTTTTGATGGATTTATCAACCAGATGAACAATAAAATTTCGAAGATCGGCGTGTTTACTTCGGGTGGAGATGCGCCAGGAATGAACGCTGCCATCCGGGCTGTGGTGCGCGCCTGCACTTATTATAAGAAGGAATGTTACGGCATTATGCGCGGGTACGAAGGGATGATCGAAGGCGACATCGTGAAGTTGGGTGCTCGCTCTGTGGGTAACATTTTACAACGCGGTGGAACGGTGCTCAAGTCCGCAAGAAGCGCCGAGTTCAGAACACCAGAAGGAAGAAAGAAAGCATATGATAACCTGACGAAACTCGGAATCGAAGCACTTGTCGCTATTGGTGGTGATGGAACGTTTACAGGTCTCCATAAGTTTTACCAAGAGTATCAGATTCCATCGATCTGTATCCCTGGAACAATTGACAACGACTTAAGCGGCACGGACTACACGATTGGCTATGACACGGCTACTAACACTGCCGTGGAGGCAATTGACAAGATCAGAGATACTGCGTTATCTCATAACCGCCTTTTCTTTGTTGAAGTGATGGGTAGAAATTCTGGATATATCGCGATCAATAGCGGTATCGCCGGAGGTGCTGCGGCCATCATTATTCCGGAGGAGAACATGAGCTTCGATGACTTGTACAAGATACTTGGTGCTGATAAAGACACCAGTAAAAAATCTAATCTCGTGGTGGTTGCTGAAGGGTCGAAGATTGGTGATGCACACTCGCTTGCAAAACAAGTAGCGGAACGTTCTTCATATTTCGACATTAAAGTTACCGTACTCGGTCACCTTCAACGTGGGGGCTCTCCTACTTATTTTGATCGCGTGCTTGCGAGCAGAATGGGTGTTGCCGCCGTAGAGGGTTTGCAGGAAGGCAAGTACGACGTAATGGTCGGCATAAAGGACAACAAGATCGTGTACAACAATTTTGATGTGATCATGGCAAGTCACCATGAAATCGATGAAGAGTCACGTCGAATTGCAAAAATATTATCTATCTAAACTTAATACGGTCCACCATGAAAGAATTGACCATTGGCATCGACATCGGCGGAACAAACACCAAATATGGTATTGTTGATCGCGATGGAAATGTAGTGCATCAGGGAAGCATCTCGACTACCCAATACGAAGAGTTCAAAGATTACTTTGATGGCCTTGCAAAAGCATTGCGTGTCGGGATAAAAGGTATCGGCTTCGAGCATAAGATTATTGGTGTCGGTGTAGGTGCTGCAAATGGAAACTATTATAAGGGCACTATCGAACGCGCTACGAACCTAAAGTGGAAAGGTATTATTCCTTTGGCTGACATGTTTAAGGAAGAATTCGACATTCCGGCTATCGTAACCAACGATGCTAACGCTGCTGCTGTAGGCGAAATGGTCTATGGTTCTGCGAAAGGCATGAAGGATTTCGTCGTGATCACGCTAGGTACAGGACTTGGTAGTGGATTCGTTTGCAACGGCCAACTGCTCAACGGTAAACACGGTATTGCCGGTGAAGTAGGACACACGTCTGTTAACCCCGCAGGTCGTTATTGCAATTGCGGTAAACGCGGTTGCCTTGAAACGTATGTATCAGCAACAGGTATTAAGCGCACTGTTTATAAACTTCTTGCCGACCATCTTGAGCCTAGTGAATTGCGCGGCATTAGCTTCGACAACCTCACAACAAAGATGATTACCGAGTCGGCCGTTCGAGGAGACGTTGTGGCACTTGCTGCCTTCGAATACACCGGACGTATTCTCGGTATGAAGCTCGCTGAAACAGTTGTTCATACGGATCCTGAAGCGATCTTCTTGTTTGGTGGTTTATCACTAGCTGGTGATCTCATCTTCAAACCGACGATCAAACACATGGAAGCTAACTTGATGCCTTTGTTCAGAGGAAAAGTAAAAGTTCTTCCGTCAGGATTACAAAATCAAGCCGCACCAATCCTCGGTGCAAGCAGCTTGGTTTGGAACTACCTCGACAACAAGACTACACTTAAAGAAGAAGTATATTGATCAATAGCTTTATCAAATTAAAAAAAGGACAGTGACGAGCTGTCCTTTTTTGTTACTGATACAAATTTATTTCAAGAAAACTTTAGTGACACGTTTCGTAAAGCCATCATTAATAACGATTAGGTGAATACCTTTGCACGCTGAAAGATCAAAGTTTACAGCGTGCCTTCCTGCGTGTGCAAAATATTTACGGTCAGATTGAAGACGTTGCCCGAGCAGGTTCATGGTTACGATGTCAACATTCCCTGGTGACTGTAAATCGAATGACAAATAAAAATTTCCCTCGGACGGATTCGGGTATACGACCATTTCATTCTCGGTCGAAAATTCATCAGTAGCTGGTCTCGCATTTCCACACGATGCAGCACTTAAGCTATTTCCAGTAACCTCCATCCAATCGATATTTGCAAACTCATTTCCACTTGTCGTTTCCAAACGAATGGTGTTGATGCCTGAAGTCAACACAACGGTCGCACTGGTGGTTACCCAAGTTGTCCAAGAAGTTGTTTTTGGAAATGATACACTCGCTACTGCTGTCGCACCGTTGACGAGCACTTTCGCAGTCGTTGAACTTGAGGATCCCGCATTCGCATAACGCCACACGAGTGTACACGTTCCGCCAGCACTACTCACGCGCCAGTTAATGCCCTTCGCGGTTGAGTTTGAGATGTTGATATAGTATCCGTTATTGGCACCTGCATAGCTACTCTGTCGTGATCCCTCCGCGCTGCAATATCCGGACGTTGGTGTCGCCGACTCTTCAAGCCTAATCGTTGCCCCTGTGCCTTGCCCTTGCGGGGTTGCTTGTGCTACATTCGAGTTATATGTTGTCGTTGCATCGACACCTTTTATCCAATAGAAATAGGTTGTGCCATTCACTGCCGTCATATCTGTGTATGCGCGCGCAGTTGTTGACGGTGTAGCAATACGAACTCGTCCAGTGGGGTCTGAATCAGTATCACGGTAGACCTCCTGACCTGTCAATGTAACGTTGGCTACTGTCCAACTTAATGACACTTGCGCATCTCCTGCCGTCGCATTTAAATTGATTGCACCTGGATTGTTGGTAGTCGTGAACGTCGCGGTAATGGTGAGATTCGAATTCATGGTAACTGTTATAGGATTAGCATTGCCTGATGCCGCGCCGCTCCATCCCGAGAAAACGTAGCCTGAGGCTGGCTGTGCCGTGAGTGTTACAACCGTGCCCGCTGCATACGCCGTACTATTTGGACTTCGCGTTACCACACCGCCATTCGACGGTGACGACGCAACGGTAAGGGTATACGTTGATGGTGTCGTTCCTCCCGATTCGACAGCACCGATGTCAGGTGCCGACCCATTGTAGCTTATGCCAGAGGAGGCAACACCTGCGTTGATAAGATCTGATCCGGATGCAAGATTCAAAAAACCATTAGACGTTGGTGATGTGTTTGAACCTGGTGTTAACGTAACAAAATCGCCAGCTGTCACCGAAAAATTTGACGACGCGTTGTTTACCCAAAACGCATTCGTTGCACCACTCGCCGTACCGATAAATTTATCGTTCGTATGACTCGACGTATAAAACGAGAGGTTGTTTTTGAAAATCGAAGTACCGCCGTCAAAATTGAAATTACGTTCTGTATTACCGAATGCGGTGTTGTTAGTCATTTCGATGGTCCCCAAATTTCGATTGTAGGTAAAGCCGTGCTTTCCATTGTTAAATGCAATACAACGGCGAACCATGTGATTTACGCCGATATCTTCTCCTCCGAGTTTAAATCCGTTCTTATCACCGTTGCCCGACGTGCCACCGCTGGTGAGTGTTCCGTTACTGTGCGCGATGCAATTTTCTAACAGGATGGCACCAATCGGACCTGTATCCGACTTTGTATACAGATCCCAGCCATCATCGATGTTGTGGTGAGCAACACAGTTTCTAAACACGTTGTTATTGCCACAGGTAAGCTTCGCGGCAAATCCATCTGCATCTTCATTGTCAGGATCTTTGTTATCATAAGCTTCACAATTCAGAATAAGATTTCCGGCTGGCCATTGACTAATCGAATTGAACGATGTGTTGTAACGGCTCAGTTGTAAGCCACTATCATTGTTACTTCGGAAGACACAAGATTCGATGATATTGTTATTTCCGGAGAGTAATATTCCGTTATCTCCGGCGCGTTCGATAATGAGACCTTTTAAATGCCAGTAGAGGGCATCGAGAACAATTCCTCGATTGGACGTTGATACTGTTTGTGAAGAAAAGTTCAGAATAGGAATTTCTCCATTGAAGGCGAAAATCTTTTTTAACGCCCCACTGCTGCCATCATTTCCACGGGCGATGAGGATAGTGGCGGAAAGATTATAAGTACCACCGCGGGCGTAAATGGTGCCACCGGCGGAGACGAGCGTAATCGCTTTTGCGAGCGTCGTTGGGAAAGTGATTGTACCCGGATTACTGTCCGAGCCGCTGGGAGAAATATAGAGTGTTGACTGGGCATTCGTTGAACATACCATCAACAATAACAGGATCGATAAGAGCCATGCGCTTTTCATAGGTAATGGTTAAGGTTTGGTGAATTAATGCAATCGATTGCTCAAACATCGTTAAAAAAAGAGGCCTTTATGCCTCATATTAGCTACCGGTTCGCTAAGTTTAATCATGTTCAATGCAAACGATTGTTCAATCTATGCGCGCGCATATGTAATTCCAAACATTACCTTGGAAATACCCGATATTCGGGAACCACACTTCCCGGGAAATATGAAAAATATGCTGATTAGTTCTCCGAGGCGGCAGCTTTCAAACTTTTCCAGCTGTCAGCACTAAGGATTTGATTTTTGGTGATGTCCTTTCCTTCAATGTATTCGATGATCGCTTTTGCGCGTTCCTTTGATTCAGGGTGAGTAGATACCCAATATACTTGACTCGGGACGTCATCTGAAGACAGTTTGTAAAGGAAGTTAGCGAGTGCCTCAGGGTCCAGGTCAGCCTTCAGCATGTAATCTGCTGCGGTGAGATCAGCTTCTGTTTCTAACTCACGATCATATGCAGAGGACGAAATGAGTTTGATAATACGGCCTGTGTTTCCACCGCTAGTCATGCCGATCAGTGCAGACAAACCAATTTCTTTTACCAACTTTTTCATCACATGATTCTTTTGCATGTGCGCGATCTCGTGGCAAATCACACCGACAAGTTCCGCTTCACTATCGGAAGCCTTGATCAGGCCCGAATAGACAACCAGGTGATGATCTGGAAGTGTTACAGCGTTTACATCATCATTCTGTAGCACGTGTAATTTGATTTCTTTTGCATCGATATTATTCTCCTTGCAGACGAACTGGATCAATGAATCAAGTCTAGAAGTAACTTCAGAGGACCTTAACTCTTCATCTTGTTGCTTGAATGTATCCCACAACAAATCACCTAATTTCTCTTCCGTTGCCTCTTTGCCACTTTCGATCCTCAGAATTCCTACCCAATCAATTTGGCTTAACCCAAACCAAAGTCCGAAGAATACGGCGATCATTGCCGCCAGCTGTAAAAATGCTCTTGTCATAAACGTTTAAGGTTTGCAGATCGCGTTTGTGATATCCCCATAAAACCACAGTTCAACGTGCTTGCCCTTACGCGTCACGATGGCGGCATACATTGTTGCGATTACTTCAGCGACGTTAATTAGAAATACGGTAATCATATAAGCGATGTACTCATTTGTCACGGTGTTGTCACGAAAGATGATGCCGATGGTCCACCAAAAACCATAACTATTTACAAACAACAGTGAAGCTTGTGAAAGTAGCGCTTGCGTGCAGTGCCAGCGTGTGAAATAAGTACCGTTTCGATTTCCGAGGAAAAAGATCAAGGTTGCTACAAGATTGACAATAGGCAAAGGAAGGCCCACAATGTGCGCAACGAGAGACATCAGGTAACTATTGGATGCGCGTTCCGCTTCGTGTTCTCCGGGTTCGTTAGGGAAAGGTGTTGACATTATTAAACGTCTTTATAAATATTCCAAATCCAATTTGATACAATGAGCAACACTAATGGTATTGCTACCTTCTTTTGACGCAAGCGCTTCTCCGCTGCTATATAGAATTTGTAGAATGTTTCCCGATGTGTAATCCAGTCAAAGCAAATCCATAATGGGCATGCTATCATGATCGACATAACGATAAATCCTATGGGATTCCAATATAAAGCTTCAAGTACCTTACCGTCGAGTATTGACAATACCGACCTGGTAGCGCCACAAGAAGGACAGGGTATGCCCGTAGCGTGCTTAAACATACACACTCCGACAGCAGAACTTTCTTCACTCCACAGTTGAAAGAAGAGCCAAACATACCCTGCCGTACATGCTATCATCACGAACAGGTAATGGACATTTTTCCTGTTTCGTAACATGTTGTTATAGTTTAATAGATTGCTGTTTGCAGTTTCTCTAAGTTCTTCTCACGTGTTGCGCCTTGGATCAAGAACCAATCCACGATAGCCCAAACATAAAAACCACCACATGTGAGTAGCTTACCAATTCCTAGTCCTGTATCACCAATCATAAAACGATCGATACCGAGTGTACCAGCGATGATAGACACGATAAGACTGGTTGTAGGATCTTTAAATTGCAACGTTTGAACTTGGCCCCACTTTGCATCATCTAACGCAATGAGGCGATCACGAATTGAATTGAGGTGGTGGCTTTCGAAAAATTTGGCATTAGCCATCATGAACATGTCCACTTTTTGAGCTTCCATAGTAGTGGTTAAATAGGGTTAATAAATTAAGGTATAAATGCTTAATATGTCATCCAACTGATCACCAACGAAAGCGATAAGATAGGCGTAGACAAAGCCATCAAATATAAATGTTTATGCATAATTCCTTAAGGCACCGACATGAGAATTTCGGGCAACCTACATCAAAATCATACACGGCTGAGCATTTCAATGGCTTTACATCCCGTATTTACTGTTACCACGACCCTAGATTACACGACACGGTATTACGCTTCAACAATTATCCCGAGGTTCTCTCCCAGCCCGTTGAAATGTTTCAACCACTCCGTAGAATGTCCATCGTGCTCGCGGTTATCGACGGAGATCTCAAAATAGAGGTTCTGTGTCTTGTACAGGTATGGATTGATATTGAACTTTCGCAGCAGCGGGAACAACCGATTTAGCCGCTCGAGTCTACGATGATTCTCCCCCTCGGCACTGATGCGTTTCAATTCCTTGAAAATACTTTCTCCTGCCAACCGCTCCAGCTTGCCAGTGTCCTCTACTTTCAAATCCCATTTTACCAACTCGTTCATAATTCGCTCCACTTTACTGATGTTGATTTTTTCAACTTCAAAACAGCGGATCAAATCTGCGTTGAGGATATATTCGAACGTCGTGCGATATGCTGTAGGGATAGGCAGGCCGTTGTTTGCCAGCGCGTTTACCAATGGGTAGTCGCTGTTGTATATCTTTCGAAATGAATCTTCGAGGGCACGCATACTTTTCAGCGTGATGAGATTAAATACCTTTCGTTTTTCATCCTGGAATAGTTGCCATATGGTGTACTTCTCTGGACCAAAGTACGCTTGCATGAGCCATATAATATCACCAAGTCGTCCTTCTTCAAAAGCGTTGATCATCTGCAACTGCATAGACTCAAAACGATCGTCCTCCATATCCAAAGAAATATTGCCGATGATGTTATGCTGGCCCATGTAGATCACGGCGAATGCAAACCGTTTTTCAGAACGCGTCACATTCGATCTTACCTTCGTTACGCCCAGCGCTATCCTTTGTTCCCCAGCCTCCTTGCGAACAAATATTTCATTCTGCGTCGTGTAGTTAAACACGGGAAACGACTCAGGATCTTCCTCGAAAATAGAAGCAACTGCATAGTGCATACCAACACGCTGTAAGTTGGTTAACGATGGCAATACATAACGATGATAAATCAACGCTCCGTTTTCCAATTCGTGTACGTTGCTTGGGGCATTCGACAAGCGGTCCAGAAATTTAATCTCAAGCTCGTTGTCAGGAAAAATCTGCGTCATCAATTGTATCGACCTGCAGGCATACTGCATAATCTGCGTGGTTTCAATACCCGATAACTCATCAAAGAACCATCCGCAGCTTGTATACATCAGCAAGGCATTACGTTGTACCTCCATTAGTCGAAGTACCCTTTTTTGTTCAACGCCGGCATAACAATGTTCTTTGAGGAACTTGCGTATAGTGTCATCGTTGCGTCGCAGTATAACGTGAATATACTCGTCGCGTGCCTTCCAAGGATCTTTGATGAATTTCGACGTCTCGTTCTCGTAGAGCGTAACTAATTCATCTCTGAGCCAATCCAGCGCTTCACGCAACGGAGCTCGCCACTGTTGATGCCACCCTGGTGTACCTCCAGAATTGCAGCCGCAATCAGCGCGCCAACGCTCTACGCCATGAACACAACTCCACGAACTGTTCTCGTGAATCTCTGCCTCATATGTCGGAGAAAATTTTTCGAGATATTCACCATAATTTGTTAGCCTATAATTCTTTTGGCGCTCGATATAATCCAAGCAATAGGCCAACGCCATGTCGCCGTGTTTGTGATGATGACCATACGTTTCACCATCTGTGGCAATGTGTACTAATTGAGGCTCCGACGATTCTAGGTCAAAAGCATCAATCAAGCGGTGTGCGAATTTTCTTCCATCGTTCAGCAAACCACTAAAAGCCACCCCTTGCGAAATATCGCCGTCGTAGAAGAATAGGGATATTGTGCTGCCTGAAGGAAGCTGATAACGATATGGTTTCTTGGTGTCGAGCGTGCCTGTATCTACCGGCAGCCACTCACCATCCTCACCGATTTTGCGAACTGCCTTTGCTTGTCTCGGGGCGAGTACTGTGAACTTGATATTGTGTTTCGCGAGGAGCTCGAGCGACTCAACATCTACCGCAGTTTCTGCGAGCCACATTCCTTCGGGCTTTCGATTAAATCGATATTCAAAATCCCGAATTCCCCAGATAATCTGAGTTTCTTTATCTCGCGTGCTTGCCAGGGGAAGGATGATGTGATTGTAAACCTGAGCCAACGCCGAGCCATGGCCGCTGAATGTAGCCACACTCTCCCGATCGGCGTCAATTATGGCGTCATAAGATTCTCGATCATTGGCTTCCATCCATGACATCAACGTCGGACCAAAGTTGAAACTGATGCGAGAATAATTGTTAATAATATTTTTGATGACGCCCTTCTCATTCAGGATTCGAGAAGCGGTGTTCGGGCCATAACACTCTGCTGTAATCCGCTCATTCCAATCATGATAGGGATGTGCTGAATCTTGTACTTCAATGACTTCTAGCCATGCATTCTCCCGCGGTGGCTGATAAAAATGTCCATGAATGCAGATATATTTTTCCAAAGCGGTCTGTTTTGTTTTTAGATGTCAGTAAGCACGCTACACTTTGATGTACATGACCTACGTTCCAATATTCTTAAGATCAAATTCATTCAGCTCTCTTTCAAGCTTCAGCACCACGAGCGCAAGCGGCGGTAGCGTTAATGAAATTGAATAATCGCGACTATGATATTTTACCGGCGAGGTCATCATGAGTCCTTGATTACGAACGCCACTGCCTGCGTATTTCTCATCGTCGGAATTAAAAATCTCTTTCCACTGCCCCCGATACGGTACCCCTATGCGATAATGATATCTGACTTCTGGCGTAAAGTTACCAATGACAATAAGCAAATCTTCTTTGTTTTCTGCAAGTCGCTGGAAAGCAATTACGCTGTTTTCGTGATCGCCGTAGTCTATCCATTGAAATCCACGCGGTTCAAACGAATACTGAAATAGCGCAGGCTCTTGACCATATAGCGCATTGAGATCTTTGATAACAGTTTGTACACCTTTGTGAACGTTGTAGTCGAGCAGGTGCCAATCTAAACTTTTATCGTGATTCCATTCAGCGCTTTGCCCAAATTCGCCGCCCATAAATATCAGTTTACTTCCAGGATGAGTAAACATGTATGCGTAAAGCAATCGCAGATTGGCGAATTTTTTCCATTCATCGCCAGGCATTCGTCCAAGCAAAGATCCTTTTCCATGGACGACTTCGTCATGCGACAACGGCAACATGAAATTTTCCGTGAATGCATACATGATACTAAACGTAATTTCATTTTGATGATGCCTTCTATGCACCGGATCAAGTTGAAAGTAATGCAACGTATCGTGCATCCAACCCATCATCCACTTTTGACCGAAGCCTAATCCGCCAAGATAAGTTGGTCTCGATACGCCTGTCCATGACGTCGATTCTTCAGCAATGGTAATGGCATCCGGAAAGTTGGCATACACTACTTCATTTAGTTCTTTCAAGAAACTAATCGCTTCGATGTTTTCATTACCACCGTGATGATTCGGAATCCACTCTCCGGCCTTCCTCGAGTAGTCTAGATAAAGCATTGACGCAACGGCATCAACACGCAATCCATCGATGTGAAATCTATCGAGCCAGAACAGCGCATTGCTAATCAAAAACGATCTCACTTCGCTACGCCCGTAGTTGAAAATGTAACTCTTCCAATCCGGGTGAAAGCCCTTCCGCGGATCCTCGTGTTCATAGAGGAACGTTCCATCAAATTTGTATAACCCATGCGCATCACCTGGGAAATGAGACGGCACCCAATCCAAGATCACACCAATTCCAGCACGGTGAAAACAATCTACGAGGTACATAAAATCTTCAGGGCTACCATAACGACTTGTTGGCGCAAAGTACCCCGTCAACTGATATCCCCACGAACCATAAAACGGATGCTCCATTAAGGGCAAGAATTCTACGTGCGTGAATCCAAGCTCATGTACATAGTCGACGAGTTCATGCGCCATTTCTGGATAAGTCAGCGATCGATCCTCTTCAACTTTTTTACGCCACGACCCGAAGTGTACTTCGTATACCGAATATGGTTTTGGTTTGCCTGCATTACTTTTCCGCTCTTCTAGCCATTGTGCATCCTTCCATTCATAGTGAGACTTCCATACTATCGACGCCGTTTGTGGCGGCTTCTCTGCAAAGAATGCAAAGGGATCTGCTTTCTCCAGGTATTCACCTGTGTTGGAATGAATTGCATATTTGTATGCTTCTCCATGTTTTACATCTGCAAAGAAACCTTCCCATATTCCCGATTGATCCCATCGGGCACTAAGCTTATGTTGGCTGGCTTTCCAACCGTTAAAATTTCCAATCACAGAAATTTCACGCGCATTCGGGGCCCACACCGCGAAGTAAGTGCCTGATTTCTCACGCACAGCATGCGATCCTAATTTTTCATACAACTTATAATGTCGTCCACTCTTGAATAAGTAAATATCAAAGTCCGTGAGTAGACTGAATGATTCGGGAGTGTCGTTATTTTTTTTCATGTGATGTATCCTGGTTATACTTACTACTTCTATGCTGGTTAATTGAAGCAGTAAGGTTTTAAAAAGTCATTTTTATTACGTGTTAACATCCGGGCATATTTCCTTAACCCTTCTGTTTTTTGTTGTCCGTTTTCTCCTGATATCCTTTCATCAGATACAAGATTCCTCTCAACGGAATGATCGTCCAATCGGGGCGTCCATTTAGTTCATAGCCGAGTTCATAAATAGCCTTCTCCAGGAGGAATGTTCTGATCAACACATCATTGTCGGGTGTTAGTGTGTTGCCCATACCCATCTTTTCCATATAGGCACCGAGGTAGAATCGCGTGACATAGTGTTGCCATTGGTCGCCCCATGATTCGAGAAACTCAAGGTCTCGATCACGGTAATTTTCATTCAACAATATTTTTCCAAATGCTGCGTAATGAATCGATCGCATCATCCCGGCAACATCTTTCAAAGGACTTTTCTTCAATCGCCGTTCACTAAACGACAAACCGGGCTCTCCTTCAAAGTCAATGATCACAAAATCATTTCCTGTGAATAGTACTTGCCCAAGGTGGTAGTCACCATGTATTCTCGTTTTAAGCGCACTTATTTTAACTTGATGCACTTCGCTAAATGCTTCCAGAATTTTGTCTTCAAGCGCCAAAACTTTCTTTCCTACCGCTTGTACATCAGTGTTAAGTTTGCTCATTGTAGTTTCCAGCAAACCAAATCGGTCGCGAACGAGCTTACGCAGAGAAGAATATAGTGAGCGTTGATAGTTGGCTGTAAAGTTCTCGGGTGCAAAAGGTTGACTTGACGTATCTGTTGCCAGGGCCAAGTGCATCTCAGCCGTGCGTTGTCCTAAGCGAACAATCCGTTCATAAAATCCCCGGCCGATAAATTCCTGGATGATCTCCGGAGCCTCTTCAAATCGAATGGCAGGTTTGTTAATCATCTTAGGCAACTTTATCGTTTTTGCTTTTGCCATCACACGTTCATAAAAACGTCCCACTGAGTCGACTGACATCGTCCATGCCTCACCTTGGTTTTCAACTTTCTCTTGGAGCAACCCAAACACGATGGTTTTTCCTTCAGCATCATGATACTCCACACTGCCAGCATATTTCGGGCTATTCCTAAAAGTTGTGTGTTCGGTGAGAAATCGTACCAACTCAAGATCTGGATTAATCTCTTTCTCTAGCTTACGATAGAACTTGAAGAAAAATTTATCATTGTAGATGATTGCCGTATTGCTTTGATCTGACTTCAGAATTTTTGAATCAACTTGTCGATTCTTGTCGAGCTTTGCATACACGCTGGAGTTAAACATCAATTCGCCTCCATCGTCATCACGCAGACGAACTTCTTTCTCCATTGCTTGGAAGAGGTAATCTCGGAACAGTTTATCATAACTACTGTCCATAATGAAACCTGCTTTGCCTTGAATTTCAGCACGACACACCACACTTTGCACAGTGTATTCAACACGTTCGAGAATACTGTCGGAAGGAACGAATGCCAATGGCAGAAAATAGAATTCTGGTAGTCGTTGAACGTAGTGAACTTCTATGATTGTAAGAAAATGAGAATCACCTTCAACCTTTAACGGGATGGTTTTATGAATTGCAATCTTGCTAATCACTTTTGCTTTTCCACCAAACCATCGACACTTTTTCATAAATGGCGGGAGAATCTTTCTTTCAAAGTCTCGCACCTCATTATAATTATCGAACAGTCTTTCCCATGAAACGTCAGTCTTCAGCAAGTGTAGTTCGCCACTGGCATCCGACTTTTCTTTCTTCTCGGCTGTGTCTGCTTGAAACCAAAAATATCCGTAGGGACCAATGGTAATGGTGTACTCCCCTTCTTCCACATTCATGAAGCGATTTTGGCTGAACGCTTCTGTTATGTCGCAATCTTTATAAGCCGATAAATTTAATGTAGCAGCCTGAGAAAATTGAGAAAGGTTAGCCACAACAATGATGCGTTGCTTTTCCCATGTGCGCGCAAATGCAAGAACCTTTGCATTGGAAGACTCAATCACTTTCATAGAGCCTTGCCCAAAAATATTGAGCCGCTTGCGCATTGCGATTACATGTTTCATCCACCATAATAGTGACGATGGATTTTCCTCTTGTGTCGATACATTCACCGACTCATGACGATAGACCGGATCGGTAATGATCGGAAGATACAGCCGCTGGGGGTTGGCGTTTGAGAATCCTGCATTAAGATTCATGTTCCATTGCATTGGCGTGCGCACACCAAAGCGATCACCCAAATAAATGTTATCGCCCATACCAATCTCGTCGCCATAGTAAATGACAGGCGTGCCTGGCAGCGAAAGTAAAATGGTATAGAGTAGTTCAATTTTTCGACGGTCGTTATTAAGCATCGGTGCTAGCCGACGTCGAATACCTGTATTGACTTTCGAATGAACATCGTTTGCATAAGCCTTGAGCAAGTAATCTTTTTCTTCCTCCGTAACCATCTCAAGACCGAGTTCATCGTGATTTCTGAGGAACAGAACCCACTGACAATTCGCAGGCGTCGCAGGCGTTTGCTCGATGATGTCTACAATCGGGTAACTGTCTTCCGTTCGCAGCGCAAGAAACATCCTTGGCATCAAGGGGAAATTGAAATTCATGTGGCATTCGTCGCCATCACCAAAGTATGTTGCAGCATCTTCAGGCCAAAGGTTCGCTTCGGCAATCAGAACTTTGTTTTTATAATATTTATCAATGTGCGCTCTCAGTTTTTTCAGGAATACGTGTGTCTGCGGCAAGTTCTCGCAGCTTGTTCCTTCTTCCTCAAAAAGAAATGCCACTGATCCAAGTCTGAAACCGTCGACGCCCATCTTCATCCAGAAGTCGACAATTTTAATCGTCTCCATCTGCACTTCCGGGTTTTCAAAGTTTAACTCTGGCTGATGTCGATAGAATCGATGCCAGTAGTAAGCTTTCGCTTCGGTGTCCCACGTCCAATTCGAAGGTTCTGCATCGGTGAACATGATGCGCGCATCCTTGTACTTCTCGGCTGTATCACTCCACACGTATAAGTCACGATAGCGTGACCCGGCTTTTGCTTTACGCGAACGTTTAAACCACGGATGCTGATCGGATGTATGATTAAGGATCAGTTCGATGATTACACGTATGCCACGACGATGCGCTTCTTTCAGAAATTGTTTGAAATCGGAAAGCGTCCCGTAGTCAGGATGGACATCCGTGTGATCAGTCATGTCGAAGCCATCGTCTTTGAGCGGTGATGGATAGAATGGTAAAAGCCAAATGGTATTGATACCAAGGTCTTCCAGGTAATCCAATTTCTGAATCAACCCCGGAAAATCGCCTATACCATCGCCATTGCTATCGTTGAAAGCACGGACAGCAACTTCATAGATGATCGCATCTTTAAACCATTGAGAATCTCCGCTTTTTAATGGCGCGTTCATGTTTACATGTAGGATTCGTGGATATCTACTTTAAATAAATGGAAGGGCATTCTGAACGGATCAATCTCCACGTAATTCCATTCTTGCGTCCAGGTGTAATGCTCATCGGTCATTAAGTCGTGAAGTTTTAAATTCATTTTGTCACCAAGTTTCAATCGCCACTTCGGAATCTGCACGTAACCTGAGTGACGACTATGGGGATCAAGATTCACAACAACCAATACAACGTCGGATAGGTCGTCCGTTGCTTTTAGGTAAGCGATAAGATTAGGATTCTCAATCTGACAAAACTGAATATTCCATGTTGATTGAAGCGCCGGATGTTTTTTTCGCGCGCCATTGATCAACGTAAAAATGTCAGTCATCCGATTTGTACGCTTCCAATCGTAGGTCTTAATTTCATACTTTTCAGAATCGAAATATTCTTCTTTTCCTTGCACCGGGATATTTTCATAAGTCTCATACGGTGGGCCATACACGCCGTAGCTTGAAGAAAGTGTTGCTGCAAGCGCGAGTCTTATAATAAAAATATTTTCGCCCTGATGCTGCAGATGATACGGTAGAATATCGGGTGTATTCGACCAAAAGTTCGGACGGAAATAATTTCGTGAAGGTCCATTCACGAGTTCATTCATGTATTCAATAATCTCGTGCTTCGAGACGCGCCATGTAAAGTATGTGTAACCTTGGGTGTATCCAATTTTTCCCAATGACGCCATCACTTTAGGCTTTGTAAATGCCTCAGACAGAAAGATGATATCCTCATACTTCTTATTTACTTCAGCAATTGCCCACTGCCAAAACGGAATTGGTTTGGTATGCGGATTATCGACGCGGAAAATTTTGACACCTTGATCGATCCAAAAGAATATCACCGACTTCAACTCTTCCCACAATTCTTTCCACGCCGTGGTTTCAAAATTGAAAGGATAGATATCTTGATATTTTTTGGGAGGATTTTCTGCGTATTGAATTGATCCATCGGGGCGCTGTTTAAACCACTCCGGATGTTCTTTCACGTAAGGATGATCTGGCGCACACTGAAATGCGAGATCGAGCGCGATATCGATGCCGTGCTTCTTAGCTTGCGTGATCAACATTTTGTAATCGTCGAGTGTTCCGAGTTCTTGATGAATGGCCTTGTGTCCTCCTTCGTCGCTACCAATGGCCCAGGGCGATCCAGGCTCTCCCGGTTTTGCCGTTACGGCGTTGTTCTTTCCCTTGCGATTAAGCTTTCCTATTGGATGAATCGGCGGAAGATAGAGTACATCAAAGCCCATCGATTCGATACGTGGGAGCAATCGCATGACATCTTTGAAAGTGCCATGCTTATCATCGAGCGAAGCAGATCTTGGAAAGAGTTCGTACCAGGTTGAATAGTTTGCTTTCTTATGTTCGACAAAAACCTTCAGTTCTTTTTCATAACGTGCTTCAAATTCAATCAACGGGAAGTGGTGCACGAGTTTTGCAAACGGTTCATCTACGACGTACTCGATGGCGCGTTCATAGGTGGTGTCCAAAGCCTTAATAGCTTTTTCAAGCTCGTCGATTTTTCCTCCTGACAACTTCTTCAGAAAAAGAATACCTTCTTGTAGTTCAACCTTCACGTCAACACCAGCGGCTGCTTTTTTCTTAAAGCCATCATACCATGTCTCGAAATGATCTACCCAAGCAATAACCGTGAATGAATAGTAACCCTTCTCATGCACTGTAAATGAACCGTGCCAACTGTCGTTACCAATGTGGTGAAGTTCATGCGACCGCCATTGCTTCTCGCCTTCCTTCTTGAAAAGCAAATGTGCGCGAATATGATCATGCCCATCACCGAAAATATCAGCCGTTACATCTACGCGCTCGCCCACCGTTCTTTTTGATGGGTATAAACCTCCATCAACTTGTGGTTGTACATTTTCGATGATTACCCTAACCTGTCCATTGTTTGTCATGCTTCGTTATCGTCTTCAGTTGAACATTACTTGATTCTAAAGATGAATGCGCTATTCGGCTTCAACTTAACTTCAAAAGTTAAATTGTTGTCGAAAGTCACTTCAACATTATTCGCAAGGATATCCTTTGCACTATAAGCGCCTGAAGAACTCATGCCAAGCTCTTCCACGAGATCACGCGGCAGTTGTACTTTCACGGCTTGTTCCGCGACATTGTAACTTGTCACGACAATTAATCTTTCTTCGTCTGCGAAGCGAACGAATGCATGAACATCATTACCAAAATTTCCATTCGCGACATTCGCTTTGGTGATATCACGATATTCCCCTAACACAATAGCAGGATTGGTCGATGCAATCGTCAACAGCGTACCATAGGATTGCCTGAGGAGTTTTTGTTCCGGCGATAACAATTCGCCATCGTACTTTCCGTTGTTCACCCACTTCTGGTGCTCCGGTACCCCCCAATAATCAAAAATTGTTGTTCGGCCATCTTCACCTTGGAATCCTTCATTCCCCAGTCCGGGCTCTCCTACTTCCTGCCCGAAGTAAATCATAACAGGGCCTTTATCGACGGTAGCACTGACCACCATCGCCGGGAATGCGCGCCAGGGATCACCCGCAAAGAATTTTGACGCTGCACGTTGCTCGTCATGGTTCTCTAAAAAATGCAGCATGTGTGGATTAACATCCGATAGATTTTGTTGAACCGTGGCGATGTCGCTGGTTTTACGATCACCATTAATCACTCCACGAAGCGTATCATATAACAATACTTTGTCATATAGAAAATCAAATTTGCCTGTCTCGATATAGTTACGATACTCATTAGGATTATAAATTTCCGCAATGAAAACCAATTCATCATTTACGGCTTTGATCTGCGGAATGACCCAATGCCAAAATTCAACAGGCACCATCTCTGCCATATCGCAGCGAAATCCATCAACTTTTTTGTTAGCCCAGAACAGCAAGATATCGCGCATTTTATTCCACGTATCCGGAACAGGTTCAAAATGTTTTGCACGATTTTGTTGATAGTCCACACCGTAATTTAGCTTAACCGTTTCGAACCATTCGTTGATACCAGGCGAAGCTGTAAATTGATCGTTGCCGGTAACTTTCGCCGGCGTTTCTTCAAAGAGTCCGTCTAGCGTCGGGAATGTGTTTGATCCGAGCGGCTTAAATCCTTTAGGAACCTTAAATGATTCGCCCACCAAATAATAGAAGTTGTTGCTCGCGCTAAATGCTTTTGTTTTATCATCTGTTTCACCAAGATCTTTTACACCCGCTGGTTTTACATCCGACTTGTAACCGCGCGCCACGTGGTTAGGAACAAAATCAATAATCACTTTCAGGTTATTGCGATGTGTACGCTCAATCAGTTGTTCGAATTCTTTCATTCGATTTTTTACATCTTGTGCGAGATCAGGATTAACATCGTAATAATCTTTAATTGCGTAAGGTGATCCTGCACGACCTTTTACAACGTCGGCGTCGTCGAGGGGAATGCCGTACTGAGTATAATCTGTTAAAACGCCATGCTCAATAACCCCGGTAAACCAAATGTGAGATACGCCGAGCGCTTTGATTGATCGCAGAGCAGCATCATTAATGTCGTTGAATTTACCTACACCATTTTCTTCAACGGTGCCGTAACTTTTATTCGTCGTATTTTTATTTCCAAAGAGCCGTGTAAAGGCTTGGTAGATCACTACTTTGTTTGATGCTTTTTGCATAGAGTTGGTAGGCGGAATAATTTCTTTAGGCCGAGAGCAGCTGATGGCAATGGCTACCGACGCTATCATGAATACAATTTTTCTCATAGGAACCTTAATATAACAAGAAAAGAGGGGTTTGTCTTTATTGGATCATCAAATAGAAATGAATTACCGTACGGTTCGTACTTTCCGTGAACGAACGCAATAAAATACCAGCACCACGATACAAATGAAGAGCCCTAAAAATTCACGTGCTTCCTCGATATAGTAGTACTCCATCTTCGCTACATCGTCGAACAATGCAGAGCGATTACCGGAGTTAAACCAATCGATTACACCAGGGACAAAAACCAGACTATACAGGATGTATATCGCCGTTGTAGCGATTAGAAATTTCTGTGGATAGAATTCAAAAATTGCCATCACACAAAAAACTGACATCACTCCATAAATGAGTATCCAGATAATGGGATCGGGATCATTTAATTGTAGGAATGCAAAACCTAAGAACATGATGGCAAGCAGGAAGTTGACAATGCGCATAGAATATTTATTTGGGATTTCTTAAAAAAGAGATGTCGGGCCTTTAACCCGACATCCATTGTAAACAAAACAAAAATTACACAACGCTATAGGATCGTTTTCAGGTATTTTGCACCTTCTTCAACGCTGTTGATCGGCTCACCTGGATAAGATTCTTGCTCTACATAGAAATGTTTTAGACCGGACTGCTTTGCTTTGGCGAAGATTGGTTTCCAATCGATCGTACCTGAGCCAATGTTTGCATTACGGTTTTTATCGCTCTTGTCCATATCTTTTACGTGCCACTGCTCGAAACGTCCTGGATATTGCTCGAAATACTTCAAAGGATCTCTTCCTGCGTTCACTACCCAGAAAATATCCATCTCCATTCCGACGTTCTTCGGATCAAGTTCTTTCAACATCACGTCGTAAGGAATTTGTCCATCAACGGTATCAAATTCAAAGGCGTGGTTGTGGTATCCAAAACGAATGCCAGCCGCGTTACAAACTTCTCCCGCTGCATTTAAGTCAGCAATGATTCGTTTATAATCATCGATAGTTTTGCGCTGATCTTCATTGATGTAAGGGACAACCATGAATTTCTGTCCATTCGCTTTTGCATCATCGACAGCTTTTTTCCATTTGTCACCCTTGATCATATCAAGACCGTAGTGACCACTCGTCACCTTCATGCCGAGACTCTTTACATAGTCATTAAATTCTTTGAAGCCCATGCCAAAGATTTTGCCGTCACCATAGCCATAAGTCTCCAGGTTCTTATATCCAAACTCAGACACTTTTTTCAGTACACCTTTAGGATCTTGTCCAATGGTGCTGCGTAAAGTATACAGCTGAAGACCGATCTGACCTTTCTTTTCCTTCTTCATCAAAAAGGAAGGTAGCGTGAGCATGCCCACAGCTGCCAGAGACGATGACTGTATGAATTCTCTTCTTTTCATAATACTGTTTATTTGGTTTGGGGTCAGCAAGGTTGATGCCATGCTGCGCATATTGGTTTAGTCTTTTGGTTTCTCACCATCGAGCGATAGTACATACATCGCCATTTTTTCAGCGTCTGCTTTTGTGATATCGCTGTGGGCCGTCATCGGTACTTCACCCCATACGCCACTTCCGCCATTGATAATTTTATCAGCAAGCATGCTCACATTGGCGCGCGTGAAGTCGTACTTCTTTGCTACTTCCGTGTGTGATGGTCCAACGATTTTGTTTGTTGGATGATGGCAAGTTTTACAATCGCTTCCATCTATCAATGCAGACCCTTGTGCGATCAAATCATCGTCAGATGCTTTTGCCGGCTCCGCAGTTTCATACTCATCCGAGGATGCCTCTTCCTGCTTTGCTTCTTCCTTTTTTCCACATGAAGTCAGGACGAAGCTCGTCATTCCCACGACTGCGATTAGTACAAATAGTTTTCTCATTGTTGTTAGTTAGTTGTATTTTGGTTTTCGAAGTTAGTTACAAGCCAAGCACGCGCTTATTGAGCTTTTGATCAACACCAGCTGACGCAAAATCATCGAATGCTTTTTCCGTTACGCGAATGATGTGATCCTTGATAAAAGGAGCTCCTTCTGCCGCGCCTTGCTCTGGATGTTTGATGCAACACTCCCACTCCAGCACAGCCCATCCGTCATATCCGTACTGCGTTAATTTACTAAAGATCGATTTGAAATCAACTTGTCCATCGCCAAGCGACCGGAATCTCCCTGGACGATTGATCCAATCTTGATACCCGCCGTAGACGCCAGATTTTCCTGAAGGATTAAATTCAGCATCCTTCACATGGAACATCTTGATGAATGAATGATAGAAGTCGATATATTGTAAGTAATCAAGTTGCTGCAGTACAAAGTGACTCGGATCGTACAGAATATTTGCACGCGTATGCTTTCCTGTTGCTTCCCAGAATCTTTCGAAGGTGATACCGTCATGAAGATCTTCACCCGGATGAATTTCATAGCAAACATCAACACCGGCTTTATCGAACGCATTTAGTATTGGAAGCCAACGTTTCGCGAGTTCCTTAAAGCCATCATCTACTAGCCCCGCAGGACGTTGTGGCCAAGGGTACACCGTATGCCACATGAGCGCACCGGAAAAAGTAGCATGCGCATTTAATCCAAGATTCTTACTTGCCTTTGCAGCATACTTTAATTGTTCAACAGCCCAGGCCGTTCTCTCCTTATAATTTCCGCGAATTGCTTTCGGTGCAAACCCATCGAACAACTCGTTGTAGGCCGGATGCGACGCCACAAGCTGCCCTTGAAGGTGCGTTGAAAGTTCTGTGATTTGAAGTCCTGCAGACTCAATCGTCCCCTTCAGATCTTCGCAGTAGTCTTTGCTTTCAGCGGCTTTTTTCAAGTCGATTACGCGGCTATCCCAAGTTGGTAGTTGTACACCAACAAAGCCGAGTGACTTCGCCCACTTGCAAATCGTTTTGAGATTGTCGAACGGAGGTTGATCTCCCATGAATTGCGCCAGGAAAATCCCAGGGCCTTTTATTGTTTTTAAACTCATTGATGTTCTATTGTTTGGTATTTGGTATTGGGCTTTAGGTATTCGGTATTGGGCTTTAGGTATTCGGCATTGGGCTTTAGGTATTAGGTATGTGGTGTTAGGTATAGGGTTCGATGGTTCTATCGTTTAAACTAGATTCCTTAAAATTTCCTAGCGTTTTGATGTAGCTATTGATCATCTTACCTAGGAGTTCGATGGTTTCGATGAATTTCACGAATTGGTCGTCACTGATCAATTGTCTGGTGTGAGCTTTGGTAAGCCACGTTTTTGTTTCGAAAAGAGATCCGCGTGAATAATACGTTAGATTCTTTGTCTCTCTAAAATGATATCTCCCTAGTCCTTCAGAAAGGTTTGCTGCTACGGAATCAACCGCAGTTACGAGTTGTTGTCCGATTGTACTTTTGTCAAAGTACTTCCACTTCGTAACAACTTGCCAAACATTTTCTCCTAGCTCCATAGCACAATTGTAAGCTCTAAAATCTTCTAGTCTTGAAATCATAACACAACGGTTTATGTAAAAATAAACTTATAACGGTGGACAGATTTGCAAATCAGTCCTAAATACTTAACTCAGCATACTACATCCCGACAAATATTGCCTATGCCCAAGTCCTAATACCCAAGTCCTAATACCCAAGTCCTAATACCCAAGTCCTAATACCCAAGTCCTAATTCCCAAGTCCTAATTCCCAATACCCCACTCCCATTGCCTCGTAATTTATTCTCCCTTAAACTTCGTCCACTTTCTATTGGAGTTTGCAGACTTGATCACCGTTTCGACAAAGGCCATTCCGCGAACGCCATCGTTTACATCTGGAAAGTCGAATTTTACAGGATCGATTTTTTTGCCAGGTTTCCATGCACGAACAGCGCGACCAAAAGCAAGGTAGAGATTGGCGAATGCTTCAAGGTATCCTTCAGGATGTCCCCAAGGCGTACGCGTATTCAGTTTCGCGGCGTCGGATAGATAATCCCAGCCTGTGCGATAAACTTCATTCGGCTTGCCGTAGACGCGCACCAAAAGTGTGTTCGGTTCTTCTTGACGCCAAACGATCGCGCCTTTGTCACCGTAAATTCTGATGTTGTGATTATTTTCTTCACCTGCTGCAATTTGTGTTGCGGATAGGATCCCCGTTGCGCCGTTGTTGAAACGAAGTAACATCGCGCTATCATCATCCAATTGGCGTCCTTTCACCACAATATTGAGATCTGCGCTAATCTCTGCAATTTCTAGTCCTGAAATGTATTCCGCTAAGTTTGCGGCATGTGTTCCAATATCGCCTATTGCACCACCCAGTCCAGATCGCTTCGGATCAGTTCTCCAACTGGCTTGCTTATTATTTCCTTCGATGAAATTTGTGAGCCACCCTTGGTGATACTCGACGTATACCTTACGGACCTTTCCAATTTTACCCTGCTTCACAAGCTGTCTTGCTTCTTTCACCATGGGGTAACCCGTGTAGGTATGGGTCAAGGCTAAAACCAATCCTGATTTTTCAACGACTTTACGAAGTGTCTTTGCTTCCGCTAGAGAGAACGCAAGCGGTTTATCAATGATAACATGGAATCCATTTTCAAGTGCCATTTGTGCGGGGGCAAGATGAACGTGGTTCGGTGTAACGATCGACACGAACTGCATGCGTTCATTTTCAGGCAGCAACTTTTCCTGTTCGATCATTTCGGCGTAGCTGGCATACACCCTTTTTGGATCGATGTATAATGCTTGACCGGTGGCTTTTGATTTTTTTGGATCACTGCTGAATGCTCCACAGACGAGTTCGATCTCTCCATCGAGGGCAGCTGCTTTGCGGTGAACGGCGCCGATGAAAGCTTCTGTGCTTCCGCCGATCATGCCCATGCGTAACTTTTTGCTCATGAGGTTAAAAATAGGTCTACGTTCAGAATTTCAAAGGTTTGATATTGAAAATTACGCATAAAAAGTTATCGAAATCGATTGCAGCTATGCTTTACGGTAGTAATTTTTCCAGGCATTTCGATGCTGTTTTCGCATTTGGAAACGGGCTACGTAAACGCGTACTTTAACGTCCCAAAAAATAACCATCTGATGGAATCTCTGTTCTTGAAAAATCTCTGGTACTTCGCTATGCACGGTTCATTTTTAAAACGTGGCAAACTTGTTGGCAAGGAGATTCTCGGTGAAAAAATCGTCTTTGGTCGCGATGAAAATGATCAGCCTTTTGCTTTAAAAGATAACTGTCCTCATCGCGGCGTACCGCTTTCGAAAGGATGGTATGATGGAAAAGAATTGCAATGTGCTTACCATGGATGGAAGTTCAATCATTCCGGCACCTGTACCGCTATACCGGCGCTGGCTGATGACAAATTTGATCGCTCAAAAATCAAAGTTTTCAAGTATCCGTGTAAAGAGATCAACGGCACTATTTGGATTTACATTCCTCAGAATAAAACTCAATTGCAAGGTGCAGAAGATCGACTTCCCAACCTTCTCATTCCAGCGGACAAAAAATTTCTCTTTGTTGAGAAGGTAACGATGCCATCCAACATTGATCATTCGGTGATTGGACTCATCGATCCGGCGCACGTAACTTTTGTCCATCAGTCATGGTATTGGCGATCGGCGAAGAAGCTTAAAATCAAGGAGAAACAATTTGAACCTGTTGACTTGGGCTTTAAGATGGTACGTCATGCGCCGTCATCGAACTCTAAAGGTTATTCCATTTTAAAAGGAGGAACATCAACCGAAATTAATTTCCAACTCCCAGGAAATCGTTTTGAACATATTCAAGTAGGGAACAACGAGATCGTATCAATCACTTGCCTCACCCCCATTAATGAAAATGAAACAGAACTAAATCACATTTTCTTTACAACACTAGGCTTTGTGAAATTTATCTGGTGGCCGTTGCGTCACCTTGGAAAACAATTCATTCACCAAGACCTTGGTATTTTTAGAAAACTTGAAGAAGGATTAAAGAGTAAACCAACACTGATGTTATTGGGTGAACCTGATCTTCAGGCGCGCTGGTATCATGAGTTGAAGCGTCAGTGGGATCTATCGCAACAAAACAAAACTCCCTTTGAGAACCCAGTGAAAGCACAGACGTTGCATTGGATAACTTAGGGTTAGTTATCGGTTATCTGTTATTCGTTATCGGTAGAGCGATTCAAAACATCTATCCGCTACCAGTCGCCGTCGTTTTTCTTTTTCGCCACTTCAACGAATTGAAATTTATCGGTGAAAGCTTTCTCCAGCAATCCTAATGTATTTGGCTTGCACCAGTTTTGATCGATAAACGTTCCATTGTTTTTGCAAGCATAGTTGGTGAGATTTTCCTTTGCGTTGATATTCTTATAGCCGATGTTTCCCGTCATCTGAATATTCGTAATCGTCAAGCGATACTTGCCGTCCTTTACATTCACGTACGCTTTACCGCTGTATTTTCCGGTTTGAATGATGGGCGGTACACCAACTTGTGCAAACTGAAATTTCTTATAGTCAACGATCAGATCATTAAACTCAAAGTTCACCTCTTCGCCTTGCTGAGCAACGTTGGACAAGTACGGTAATGTTTGATAGTACTCAGAAAGTTTGGCCACCGTAATGGAATCTTGTGTAAATACTTTTTGATAGATCAATTCCTGGTCAACGAGTTTAAAACTTCCGTATGTGGTTGTTTGAGCAACAGCCGCTGTTGTGATGACCGCGAGGGCCAGTGTGAAAAGTGATTTCATGTCGGTATAATTCTTGTCCAAAGGTAGACAATTACACAAAAATGGGCGCTGTTGCTCCGTCCGAATGCCTTAAATGCAGCTATTGCACCACCGCGCGGCGAAGAGATGGAAAGACGTATTAAGCAAAAAAGCCGTCAGAACTTAATCCGACGGCCACTCATTTATTAAAAAGCAAAAACGCTTAGATGAAACGATTGATCAAATTCTCGAGGTATTCCTGTTTACCAGAAATTTGCGCAGGCTCGCCATTCTTGTGTGCGAGGTTTCTCAAATCTTCAAGCCCAACTTTACCTTGCTCAAATGATTTTCCTTTTCCAGAATCGAAAGAAGCATAACGCTGTTTACGAATTTCTTGGTACTCTCCATGATCGAGAATTGCTTGTGCTGTGAGCAACGCACGTGCAAAATTATCCATACCGCCGATGTGCGCATGGAATACATCTTCCATGTCCGTCGAATTTCTTCTCGTCTTCGCATCGAAGTTCACACCGCCGTTTTTGAAACCTCCAGCTTGAAGGATTACGAGCATCGCTTCTGTAAGCTCGTTCAGGTTATTCGGGAATTGATCTGTATCCCAACCGTTTTGGTAATCACCGCGGTTAGCATCGATAGAGCCAAGCATGTTTGAGTCCGCTGCAACCTGGAGTTCATGCTCAAAAGTATGCTGCGCAAGTGTTGCGTGATTGACTTCGATGTTGAGTTTGAAATCATCCATCAATCCAAATTCACGCAAGAACCCAATACAGGTTGCAGAATCAAAATCATATTGATGTTTCGAAGGTTCCATCGGTTTCGGTTCGATGAGGAATGTGCCTTTGAAACCATTTGCTCTTGCATAGTCACGTGCTGCAGTCAAGAATTTTGCCATGTGCTCAAGCTCACGCTTCATATCAGTATTCAAGAGCGACATATAACCTTCACGACCACCCCAGAACACATAGTTTGAACCGCCTAGCGCTATCGTTGCGTCGATCGCATTTTTTACTTGCGCACCTGCCCAAGCCACAACATTAAAGTCGGGGTTTGTCGCCGCGCCATTCATATAGCGTGGATTTGAAAACAAGTTTGCCGTGCCCCAAAGAAGTTTTACACCTGATGCTTTTTGTTTCTTCTTTGCGTACTCAACAATTTTATCAAGACGTGCCTCGGACTCCTTTAATGTAGCAGCTTCATCGACAAGGTCATAGTCGTGAAAGCAATAGAACGGCGTACCTAATTTTGTGTAAAATTCAAACGCAGCATCCATTTTGTCGTAAGCGCGTTGCATCGCATCATCGCTTTCATTCCACGCAAAGTTTTTAGTACCCGGCCCGAATGGATCGCCGCCAGTACCGCAGAACGTGTGCCAGTAGGCAATCGCAAAACGGAAGTGTTCTTCCATTGTCTTCTTTCCTACCTTACGCTTTGCATCATAAAATTTAAATGCAAAAGGATTGTCGGACTCTTTTCCTTCAAACTTTATCTGGCCAATGCCTTTAAAGTATTCCTTGTCGCCGAGTGTTAACTTCATAATTGTTTATTCAGTTGATTTAACCAAGTATTATATGCTGATTGATATTGCTCTGCCTTTGATGCGTCCACTTCCTCAGTACGAATCTTCTTCAACCCTTTGAATGCTTCTTCGAATGACTGATAGATCCCCGCGCCTACGCCAGCGCCTAACGCAGCACCCTTCGCTCCGTCCGTATCGTATAATTCCAATTGCGCGCCTATTGTATTGACAAAGGCCTCTCGGAACAACGGACTCAAAAACATATTTGCATTTCCTGCGCGGATCACATTTGTTTTTAAACCCATCTCTTGAAGCACATCGAAGCCATACTTCAGCGCAAACACAATTCCTTCCTGCACTGCGCGGAACAAGTGCGGCTGCCCGTGTCTGTTGAAATTTAATCCATGGAACGAGCCGTCAATGTTTCTATTTTCGAGCACGCGTTCTGCGCCATTTCCAAAAGGCAAAACAACTAAGCCGTCCGATCCTATGGGCGCAGTGGCTGCAATCGAATTGATTTTGTCATAATCGTAAGCGGCGCCAGCACCTGTTGAATTCTTCCTCAGCCAAGAATTCTGAATTCCTGTTCCGTTGATGCAAAGCAATACACCATTGCGAATACTGTTTGACGTTCCAACCGACTTATTGTTGACGTGAACAAACGTATTCACGCGCGACTTCTGATCAAACGCATTTTTATCCGTCACGCTATAAATCACACCTGACGTACCTGCCGTCGCAGCAGTTTCTCCTGGATTCAAAACATTTAGTGAGAATGCATTATTAGGTTGATCTCCTGCCCGATAACTGATTGGTGTCCCCGCTTTCAACCCCAGGAGCGTTGCCGCCGATGTTGCAAGTTTACCTTGAATGCCAAACGTTGGAGCGATGGTTGGCAGTTGTCCTTTCGATATACCGTAATGATCGAGTAATTTCTCCGCAGGCGATTCTTGACTATAATCCCAGAGGACACCTTCGGAAAGACCGCTGGCAGTAGTTACCACATCACCCGACAATTTCATGGCAAGGTAGTCTCCTGGCAGCATCATCTTATCAACCTTTGCGAAAACGTGAGGTTCGTTTTGTTTTACCCAACGCAATTTTGAACCGGTAAAATTTCCCGGTGAGTTCAATAATCGCTCTAAACAAAATTGTTCGCCGAGTAATTTAAATGCTTCATTTCCAATGCTAACGGCGCGGCTATCACACCAAATAATCGAAGGACGCAACACCTGCTGATCTTTGTCAACGCATACCAAACCATGCATCTGATACGAGATGCCAATCGCTTGCACGTCCAACCCATTCACGTTAGCTTTCTTCAAACACGCGTGCGTACTTTTTTGAACGTGCTCCCACCACATCTCAGGATCTTGTTCAGCCCAGCCAGGTTGCACCGCCATCATTGGCATTTCTTCATTCGGCGATTGCGCTGACGCAACCGTTAATCCGGTAGACACTTCCACCAACGAAGCCTTAATTGACGAACTTCCGAGATCGTACCCTAGCAGGTATTGTGACATAGTTTATTAATTTCAAGCCCGCTTGGTACTTCCAACGAACTTATAGTAAATTTGACTACAAGGTAACACATTTTTTATTCCAGTCAACTATCGACCGCCCTATGAAGAAAAATTCTTTTCCTGAAACCATTATCGATGCCCTTTCCATTGACTGTCTGATTTTCGGCTTTAAGAAAAATGAGCTTGACATCCTGCTTGTACAACACGGCGAGGGTATCAGCAAAGGAAAGTGGGCACTTCCCGGCGGATGGATTCGGTATAATGAAAGTACGGATGATGCTGCGGGCAGATTATTAAGTGATCTTACCGGCGTATCGAATATTTATCTCGAACAACTTAGAAGTTTTGGTACCGTTGATCGTTATCCTGATAAACGCGTTATTACGATTGCCTACTATGCATTGGTAAAACCTGAGAACTACACACTGCTTCCAGGCTTTACCGCTGCCGATGCACAGTGGTTCAAGATCAGCGAGGTTCCGGAACTTCCGTATGATCACAGAACCATTCTTGATGCCGGACTCTCCTACTTAAAACATAAGGTTCGACACGAACCTATCGGTTTTAATTTATTACCGAAAAAATTCACATTGCTTCAACTGCAAGAATTGTACGAAGCAATTCTAGACCAAAAACTTGATAAGCCCAACTTCAGACGAAAGCTCATGAAGATGAACTTACTTGAGCCCCTGAAGGAAAAGCAGACTGCGGTATCACATCGCGCGGCGGGTCTGTATCGGTTCGATAAAAAAATCTACGATAAGTTGACAGAGAAGGGATTCACGTTTGAGTTGTAGGGTTAGAATGCTATAACAATTCCCAATTCACTCACTTCGAAGTTAGTTTTGTGCTTGGGCTTGTTAGTTCTGTGATCATATTTTCCAGTTCGCTACGGTGGATGTAGGCACAATGATAAATGAAATGATCATGGCGATAGTTAAACTCTATCGCATGGCCTACCCGATTGTGGTAGGCAATTTTGATATCTTTCATTTCATGGATCTTAAATTCATTTCGCGAAAATGGGTTCCAGGAGTTTGTTACAATGAAATCCTTATCGTCGTAAGCAAATTTGTGAAACCGCCCTGCGTATACGAGATAGTAGAAAATATTTATGCTCAGGAAAGAGATTGTGAAGATAAGGAATGAAAGATCCTTTACCATTATCAGTACAACGTTGATAACATTAATACTGATAATAATGATGAGCATCGTTATGTTTTGCGCCGGGTCTTCGTTAACCGTTTTCATGGTACCATTCTTCCATTTCGATTTGGATTTCCGTGGTTAAGATCAAATCATTTTTTTTCGTAATAAACGGTGACGTATCGCTTCTCTTCGGATTGTAACCACCTTCTTCGGGGCATCGCCCAATACTATTCCATTACCATTTCTTTTCAATACGCTTCAAATATTCTGATTTATCCCAATTTCCGCCAGTGCCGCTCCAATATTTTTCGAAGACATTGTCCATGATCAGATCGATTTGAGGTTCGCGTTCCTTCGCTTGCATGTGCCACGTCTTGCTGTAAATCGCATACGGATCATAACCACTTTCCTCCTGCCAGCGCATCCGTCGGTGTAGCGATCCCGACCAGTGTAACACGCGTTCGTCAAAGCTATAGGATGGATAAATACTTTTCCAAAAGTGATCCTCATCATCCAACAGATCTTTAACCCAATCTGGAATATCGCCAGTCATGTTTAAATAGTCATTTCTTTTTCGCTGCAGAAACCTCTGCAAGTATAACTTTCATAAAGTCTTCAATCATGAAGTTCATCCAGGGTTCACCTGTCATTTGAAGAGCCGGATATCGATGCAAACAGAAGTTTCAAATTGATATTTCTGGATTTATCATGTCGTGCATTCCTTCCGCCCTGCTCTACTCAAACAATGGTTAGATCAAGCCTGTTCATTTATCTGAGCCCACCACTAATACACTGACCAAATTCACCCGTATCAACATTCACAAGCCGTTCTTCAAACCAATCTCGATCAAAACCAATTTCAGTGGACATTACAATCGAGCCATTATCACGCTTCACCCAATTAACAGTACTAAAGAAAACTTTCAACGTTGAACTGTAGTTCATGGTATCCACCCGACCAACTACATCTTTACCGGCGCATAAATTAGGTATTGCTTTGTGATAAAAAAAAACATGAAGCATTCACCAGAACAAATGCAAGCCACGATAAATGAGTGGAAGAATTCAGGGCT
>NZ_QMFY01000006.1 GCF_003286915.1 Pseudochryseolinea flava | reverse complement strand
GTTGTCGATCGCCTTGGGTGACGATGTCAGGTACGTGGATTGACGTTAGCAAGTTCGCGCGGAGTGCCTTCGCGATTTTTCGGCTATCAACCGGATCGGTTTTGCTGGACGCGTCTTTATCGGATGTTGGAATATCGGCAGCGTTTACGACAAGGCATTCAAATCCGAAAGCTTTGAGCTCCCTGTAAATCCAGTAGCCAAGTTTGGTGGCTTCGTAAGCACAGATGACCGCAGCGCCAGGGAAGTTTCGATCAAGGTATGCTTTCAATGCCTCCGGCGAAGGCGGTTGCGTGAATGTACGATGATGTGCCGCGTCAGTGAAGATGCTGACACTCCACTGCTTCTTATGCACGTCAATACCGACATACAATTTGAATAGATGTTGAGAAAGTGTTTCCATATCTCCGGTGTTTTGAACAAATTTACGAACGCACAAACGGAGCCGGGATGATTACATGGGAACTATAATCCATAGCGCTGATAAGGAGGATATTTTTTTATTTTTGCTCAGCGCCACGGCTTATACATAAACGTTTGTAGAGCATTTACTAAATGGCACAGCAAGAATTTAAAACTAAATGGGCGAGTGAGTTGCCTCCTTGGGGAGCGTTTGACGACTATGTAATTCTTGAGTCATCAATTACGCATGATAAATTTATTACTCGACCTGAAGAGTTCAACTTTATGATGGATAATTTATTCGCTAAATGGCAAGAGAAAAAAATCGAATACATACAGGTTTTAAAAGACTGGAATGAATGCCTTGGAGCTTGGAGTGTCGAAGCAAGTCTCACTGTAATTGAGGATTTGCCAAATTTTATTGACACAATTAAATTGATAGACGGTGTTGACAATGGAGAAGCATATGGGATATTGGAAAATCGGGACCTCAAACGCTTGATGGAATTCTTAATTCATCACCAGGACGAAAGAATTTCAATTCGAGAGGAGTAAAACGCTCTACAATCGAGTAGACGGCCCCGCCACTAAATAGCAGCGAGGTTCGCCTCTCACACCATCCCGAGTACTCGGGACGGTTCATTAAGTTGTGGAGATACTTTTTCGTAATACGAAAGTAAAGATTCGTAACCGCATTTTGCTAGTCGTTCTACGATCGTCGCCCCTACTAATAACAGATTGTTGGTTACTGACCTTGTGAAGTTGTGCTCACTTATCCTTTACTATCAGCTCACCAACTCGCCAGTGAGAGACTTTCACCCTCTGGAATATTAAAGGTTTCTTCCATACCTTGCGCATGCTGGGCGCACACAAAAGCTATAAGTCATGGCGGCACGGTTGATGTTTAATTTTTATATTTCGGTGTGCCTTATAGCTAGACGTTGTACGCAAGGCGTTTGGACAAATCGATCAATACATAAATGACTGACAAGGAGAAACAAAATCAAGACACTTGGAACATTGTATTAATGGCAACATATTTTTTCGTTCCGTTTTATGGACTTCGTATTGCTGCCGAGAATTATTTAATGGAGGAGGACTTAGGAATGGGTTATAGTATGCTATTTGGACTTATTGGAGGCATTGCAGTTACAATCTATCTGACTGTTCTTGCAAAGAAGTCAATGAAAATAAGACTAATTGGACTTGGCGTTATCCTATTATTAGTGACCTTGGTGAATGTATTGACGAATTGACGTGTGACTAATGCCCAGTCCACAATCGAGTAGACGGCCCCGCCACTAAATAGCAGCGAGGTTCGCCTCTCACACCACTGTACGTACGCGCCTCTTATACAGCGGTTCACTAAGTTGTGGAGATACTTTTTCGTAATACGAAAGTAAAGATTCTTAACCGAGTTTTGCTCGTCGCTCTGCCGTAATCGTTGTTCCAGTATCAGACTTTGAGCCACTGCTCAGCCTCCATTTTTGTTCTGCTCGCGCATGACCTTGCCCCTTCCACGGATTTCTAACCGAATCAGATTATTTATTTTTCGTTCACGAACGCATATAAATCATAACAGGCAGAGTTTGATGATTAATTATTAATTTGGTGTGCCTGCACGCTTTACATCCAAGCGTTAACGCTCATACCTATGAGACAGTGTTTAGTCATATTGATTTTTTTGATAGTGTCCGATGTCCTTGGACAGACTCCGTTAAACAGACACAATCGTTTGACAAAGGACGAATTTACTGAGCTGAGAAAAAGTAAGGACCAGTTTTTACCGACCGATATAAAAAATGACACGCTAGTGATTGTCAAATATAGCCCATCTCATTTAGGACAACTTCAAACAAAAGCACGAAACACTGAATTTGCTTCGAATGGAGAAGACACGACCGGTTATACGGACGAGAAATTGTTGGGGCCTAAGCAAGCTGAGCGTGGACGACTAGCAATGAAAAAGATGTCAGGCAACTTCCCTGCTGACCAAGCTAAAGCATTTAAGAAAAAAGGAATAATGTCAATTATTGTTGACGAAGCCGCACTAATGACCACCGATAAGTATCAGAACAAGTACTGGCTGACGACGGTGTATTTGTGCGATCAAGATGGGTTTAAAGGACCCTGGGTCACAACAATAACGAACAGAATCTATGACCCTCGGACGGGAAAGTATTTCGAGACATTTCTTCCGATGAACTATGAGCTAATAGACTTGGTGGACTAAGTCCGCGCACGAACAACAGCCCCCATGACGAGTTTACATTTTCTATTCTCCGGATGCATATTAACGTTCATTTTCCAGCCAATGCAGTGTTCGAAGCAAATGAACGATCTGAGAGAATTAATTCTAATTTGCCGACGGAAAAGCCTATTACATAGCATTATTGGTTTCAACATCATGCAGGACTGGAAAGAAATAAAAGACGAAAAAGATATTGAGACGTTACTCGACTTATACGGTCACTTCCACGACGGCTGTTTGAGAGAGGTTCACATCGTGACCAGAGAATCTATTACAAAGGAACTTTCAATGACTTTTGACGGGCACCTGACTGCGACATTATTGTTTCAAAGACAGTACAAAAACCCGACTGTTATTGAGTTAAGGTTTGACAACGTTGAAAAATTAAACTTTAATCCGCCCGCCTCACAATTCAACTCAATAATCTATGACGTCACATTTAAGAAGGTCGACAATTTGTTTTATTGGGCGAGTGAAGATAATTGGGAGATTGGCGACAATGACGCAGTTTGGATCTCGGGCGAAAGCGTTTTTTGGAGAGAACGACCGGAACTAATTGGACAAGTAAACAGATTAAATGACGAGTAGAAATTAAATCTGCACACTACAGCCATAAATCATGCCGACGCTCGGATTTATTATATTAGCAGTGCCACAATGCGCAAACTCAAACGTTGAGACTCATTTAAAAAAACACCTTTCAAACGAGATGGTCAACAAAGAATTCATAGCGGAAATCAACATTAGATTAGAAACATTGGCCATTCTTAATTCATTTATAGATGACGGAAAAACCTATTACATCGCATTATTGAACAAAGAAGAAAATGACATTACCCTGACTTTACGAAAACATTTTAATGTTAAGCGTTGGACTTTCGATTTGAAAGAAAATCCGACAGATTGGAATGTAGTTTTAAAGGATGAATTGTTAAGCTATTTCGGGCAATACATTTTGCAAGCAAAACAACCGTACATTAAAAATGAATATGAAGGAAAACGAAATGATGAATTTGACGACATTTCAAGACGAATAATACTCGAAAGTCAAACAAATTGCGAGTTCCTATTAGACACTTTTTTAATCAGCATAAAAAAGATCATTGGTGATCGTTATATCTTCTATAAAATGAAAGTCAATTGGAATACCCCTAAAGGATATGAAGTGTGGTATGAGTGCTATGAAAATGATTATCTGTTTGATCTAGGTGAACAAGTATTGTTTCTACATTTTGGAGGAAGTGACTGATTAAAAAAAGTGACGTTTAGAGAATGGCACTTTGACACTGCTATCAAGCCGGTCTGAAAGAATTCTTATAAAATCGACAGAACATGAAGACACATTCAACAAACTATTTTGACACTTTTATAGAAGTTGCCGAAGATACAAAAGCAGACTCGGGTACAAAGCCTCCAAGTAAGGAAACGAAGACCGTCGCAGAGATGCAGTATGAGTTGATTGCAAAAAATCCTTATAAGTACACGTCTGATGATGTCTTATTTCAAGTTTATGCGAACAGAAATGACCTGACTAAAGCCGAGTACAAACAAGCAAGAATAGATTTTTTCTCAAAAGGACAACCCTGTTTTCGCGCATCACCCTTAACAAAAACCTATGGATTTGGCATTCACAGTAATGGTGAAGGAAAAATTGCACTCTTCGGAATGGAAACAACCGCGTATCAAAAGTTTTTAGACGACAAAAAAGTAAAAAAAGTTAAAGCTATGAGAACAAGTAAGTGAAGCATAGTTGAAACAATTAAAGCGTCATTGCGTTGGCTTGATACAACTGCCGACGATTCGAAGTGAGCACTCCAACCGTTGTCCTTATAAAAATTAATACATGAATAGAACAATCGTCTTCAAAATACTTCTTCTTATCAGCTTACGTACGCAAGCTCAAGTCAGAAAAGAACTCTTCGCGTTTGACTTTGAAGGTGTCGTACTGCATGGTGTACTGAATATTCCGGAAAACAAGGATTCGAAAGGGGTCGTACTCATTGTACATGGTTCCGGCCAGACAAATGCCGTGGAACAAGAGTGGTATGATGATGTTCGGAAGACAATTGCTGATGCCGGGTACACCACCTACATGTGGGATAAGATGGGATGTGGCAAAAGCGGTGGTACCTTCAATTATAATCAGTCCGTTGAAAATAGTGCATCAGAAGTTATTGCCGCGATCAATAGCCTCAAGCAAAAACGAGTACCTGGTTTCAACAAAATCGGACTGTGGGGAATTAGCAGAGCGGGCTGGATCAATCCAATAGTGATAAACCGATATAAAGACATTGCCTTCTGGATTTCTGTCAGTGGTGTCGACGATAAGGAGAACTTCAAATATTTGTTGCAAGAGAATTTACGAATCAATGGACATCCAAAAGATTCTGTCGACTTAATAGTTGGTGAATGGTTGGCCGGCACAAAGATTTGTCATTCGGGAGGCAGCTTTGAAACTTATCGACGCGCGACGACGAACCTTAGCAAAAACAAATTTTGGTTACGATTTACCAACGGCGGCATCACCGCAGACGCTTACGATGATTATCAAAAGATTTTCATGAAAGAAGAACTCGATACAAGAACGGGATTGCAAGTATATATTAAAGATTTTGAATCTTATTTATCTAACATACGCTGTCCTGTCTTGGCTTTGTTTGGAGAAAATGATATGAATGTTGATTGGAAGAAAACTAAGTTGCTGTACGAAAAGACCATGGCCTCCAAGACCAACCTGACTATAACGTCATTTGCGCATTGCAACCATAATTTGTTCAAAGCGCCAACGGGAGGTTTTTACGAGATTGAAGACAATAATCTACCTTGGACGAGATGTGATGGTTTCTTGGATAGTTTGTCCGAGTGGATACATGAAAGAGAATAACCACGCAGTTCATGCTAACAAAACATTTTAAGATGAAAAATAGAGTATTCTTTCTGCTGTTAACTCTTCTTGCTCTTGTAATCGCGTGCTCACCATCGACAAACAACCCTCAAGATAATTTTTCATTTCAGGTTAATGATGTATTCGAACTCTCTTCCGGGCAACTTGTGTTGAGTGGGCAGATTAAAAGTGGCGAAATCAAGAAAAGCGAAAAACTTAAAATAACCATCGATAACAATGCCACAACCGTGACAATCGAGAATATGGAAGTTTTCGCAAAGCCAAGTCAAACCGACGTTGGATATAAAGACGATTATGCCGCCTTTACGATTTCTGGATTATCGAAAAGTCAGATCACAAAAGGCATGATAATCACAAAATAGAAGTTTGAAGCATCGCGCGAATTTGCCTATTGGCAATACGCTTTCTATACAAGCATAGCCTCACGCTGAACCTTCGATTCAAAATTCAACGAACTAAAGAATGAAATACCAAAAAATCTTGCCATCAAAAAACATTCAGGGTATCGTTGATTTCTTTTGGGACTTTGAAGGAGACTTTTCAACCTCCGATATTTATCATCATTCGACCACGGCTTCAATCAACCCAAAGCTCGCGTTTCAATATCGGCGTGGTATGAAAATCGTTGACGGAGAGAACAGCAAGGAGTTGTTTACAAGTGGGTTTCAATGTCAGACGAAATCATTCTACAACATCTCCGCTAGCCAAAAAACTGGCGTATTTGGTATTTGCTTCAAGCCTTACGCCATTTCATTACTTTTCAATATTCCAGCATGGATACTCACCAACCAGAATATCGAAATATCAACACTGTTGGGACGTGAGGGCGAAATACTTGAAGACAAGATGTTAGCTTGCCCACACACCGATGCGCGGATAAAACTTATTACAGGCTTCATTGAAGACAAACTAAAAAAAGCAGACAACAGACAAGACAATGTCGTATTCTCGATCGATCAAATCTTAGCGCACAAAGGAAACATCAACATACCAGCATTGGCCGAAGAACATTTTCTATCACAAAGACAGTTTGAGCGACGATTTAAAGACTTGGCTGGTTTTAGTCCAAAGACGTTTGCCAGAATTGTTCGTTTCGAAGACTGCCTCACCAAAACCTATAACACAAAATACTCTCTTACAGAGATCTCGCTTTTATCCGGGTATTATGACCAATCTCACATGATCAAAGATTTCAAAGAATTTACCGGTAGTATTCCTCGCGACATTCCATTCGACGCCAACGCCATATTCGTCTAAACTTTGTCGAATTTTTACAATTTTCAATCCATCGTCTTCAACAGTTTTGCTCGCTGTAAAGATGGTCGCGGATAGATTCACTTTCATTTGCACATCCATTGTTGCCATGAACTTGTGACTGACTACTCTTCCATTTTTTAATAACACAACTATCAACCAACGCAAGCATTAAGATGGAAAGTCAACGCATCTCGGTATCTGCAACAATACACGCAGATAAAAAAACAATTTGGAACTATTATACAGATCCTGTGCACATTGTGCATTGGAATTTTGCAGATCCGTCGTGGCATTGCCCGGCGGCAACGAACGACATTCAAGTAGGCGGAAAATTCTCAGCAAGAATGGAAGCCAAAGACGGTAGCTTTGGGTTCACGTTTGAAGGCGTTTATATCGAGGTAGAAAAAAGTGAAAGACTTGTTTACACGATGACAGATGGAAGAAAGGCAACCATTACTTTCACCGGTTCGCATCTTGACACAACGATAACAATAACATTCGACGCAGAACTTGAGAACCCAGTCGATATGCAACGAGACGGTTGGCAAGCAATCCTCAACAACTTTAAAACATACGTTGAAGCTAACCGTAGCGCCATTTAAAGAACCAGTTCACTCATTACAATCTATCAACATGAAAATCTTAATCACTTGGTGCGTGGCATTATGCGCCAGTACATTATTATCTATTCCTTCATTAAGCCAACAAACGCAAGCTTTCAAAAGTGGATACGTGAATGTTAACGGTTTAAAAATGTATTATGAAACACATGGTCAAGGTGAACCGATGATCTTATTACATGGTGCATACCAGAGTATAGACAAAATGTTTCGCAATGTGATTGCCAAATACGCCGGAAGTAGACAAGTAATTGCGTTCGAATTTCAGGGGCATGGACGAACTGCGGACATTGACCGAGACATTACCTATGAAAACCTCGCGACGGATGCATACCACCTTCTTGAACACCTTAAGATAGACAGCGCGGATGTCTTTGCCTTTAGCATGGGCTCGAATGTAGGAATTCAATTGGCGATACAGCATCCGGAGAAAGTAAAAAAAATGGTTCTGATCTCGGGCGCATATAGCCATGAAGGATACCAACCCTCATACACAGCAATCGTACCGAGCTTAACGCCTAGTATGTTTGAAGGCTCGACGTTTAAAAAAGAATATGATAGCCTCTCTCCTCGCCCAGACAAATTTCCGGTGCTGGTAGCGCGGATGAAGAAGTTGGACCTCGCTCCTTTCAATTGGGAGAAAGCATACGTTAAAATAAAAAATCCGATGTTTCTTATATACGCAGATAACGATGTCGTTACGCTCTCACACGTGAACGATATGGTAACAAAAGTTGGCGGTAACGTCATGGGCGACATGGATCCATGGCCTCGTGTTCGATTAGCTGTGGTACCCAACTGCTCTCATGTCGGATTGATGACTCGATTCAAGTCTATTTATCCAATGATCGACGAGTTTCTGCAGCAAGGGAAGCGTTGATCAAATTACGAAGTCTAGTACACGAAAATGCTCAGTGGTAAGTAGGTATTATCAGAACCAATTTGATGATTAATTAGTAATTTGCTGAAGACGAATCGCATCAAGCTGAATACTGCGTGATGCGTTAAACTGATTCACTACCAAACACGCAAATAAAAAATGTCGGTCTATGCAATTGGAGATATCCATGGAAGTATCGAAGCATTAAGAACGATTTTTAACCAAGGGCTCATTAAGCGTGACGATAAAATAATCTTTCTCGGCGACTATGTAGACAAAGGTTCTAACAGCAACGACGTTATTGAGTGGCTGCTTACCCATCGTAAATTATTTGACTTTGAATTTATTCTCGGGAACCACGAAATCATGATGAATACTGCTAGAAGGTCTCCTGAACGACTTTTAGAATGGCTATATTTCGTGGGTGCAAGTACTTTAGATTCATATCAGATAGGCGATGACAAAAATTGGGCAGATAAAATACCTAAATCCCATTGGGCATTTATCGATTCTTGTAAACACTATATAGAGATTGGAAAATTCATTTTCGTTCACGCCGGACTTGAAAGCGGTAAAACACTAAACGATCAGGACCAGGATCATCTCTTTTGGAAGAAATTTGAAGAGCCCGAAGCGTATTCGTCTGAAAGAATTGTAGTCTGTGGTCACACTTCACGAAAAGACGGTGAGATTGCAAATTTTGGACACACGATTTGCATCGATACCTATGCACATGGCGGCATGTGGCTGACTTGTCTGAATGTTGAGTCCGGAGAATTTATAAAAGCAAATAATAAACGTGAAACTGTAATAGGAAATTTGAATATTCAACACGCACCATCCAGCAACAATTTCATATAGCTACTACACACATATGATTAAGCCTATTCTTTCAATCATTGTATTCTGTTTCATAGTGCGTTCGGTAAATTCACAAACTAGCGATAAAGGCGTAGGGCTGGACGTATTAACTTACACCGTAAACCTTGACGTTGACATTGAGAACAAATCTATTCAAGGTGATGTAGTCATTGCTTTTGAATTGGAACCGAAGATTACTAAAGTGATTTTCAATTCAGGTAGTTTAAAAATCACCAACGTTTTTGGAGCCACGGTGACGAACTATGAAGCACGTGATCAAAAATTAATTATAACATTAGCGAAGAGAACCACAAGCGCAGGTCAGGTGCAGATATTTTATAATGGCAAACCCAGCAATGGTCTCGTGTTCCCTGCACCGGGTCAAGCGCACACAGTTTACTTTACGAGTGAATGGATGATCTGCAATGACACACCTTCGGATAAGGCGAAGTGTGCGTTAAACTTAACGGTACCCGCAGCGAAAACATGTGTTGCAAGTGGTACGTTTGTCAATAAAAAAATGACCGCCGACAAAGTTTTATATTCTTGGAATCAAGATTATGAAACACCGCCTTACACCTATGGTTTTGCGATCGGCACGTTCAATACATTCGAAGAGAAACACGGTGCGGTTGTATTGCAACATTATTCCGACAATTATACGCCACGCGAATTAGAAACAATCTTCCAGAAGACAGGTGACATGATTGATTTTTTCGAACAACGATCCGGAATCCGTTACGTTCAAAATTCCTATTCACAAATTCTTATCGGAAATCATTATCAAGAGATGTCGGGGTTCGCCGTATTGCGAGACTCCTATGGTAAGATGGTACTACAAGACAGTACAGAAACAAGCCTCATTTCGCATGAACTTGCCCATCAATGGTGGGGCAATTCGATCACGTGTGCAAGTTGGAATCACTTTTGGCTCAATGAGGGATTCGCTACGTTCATGTCGGCGGCGTACAACGAGCATCGCTTCGGCAAGCAAAAATACACCGCAGACATAGATTCTTATTTCAAAGTTTACAAGACAATCAAGGATAGTGGGAAGGACAAATCATTGGTATTCACGGATTGGTCACGTGCAACAAAAGATGATCGAAATCTCGTTTACTTCAAAGGCGCGTATGCACTCCATTTGCTTAGAATAGAATTAGGAGAACAACATTTCTGGGAAGGGATCAAACGATACAGTCAAAAGTATTTTGGAAAATCAGTGGATACTTTTGAATTTCAAAAAACCATGGAAGAGACCTCCGGCCGAAGTCTACAAGTATTCTTTGAAAAATGGGTATATCTGAAACGAACACAACACTAATACTTTATTGGGCAATGTGAAGAAATCCTTACTTCTTACTTCTTACTCCTTACTCCCTACTTCTTACTACTTCCCTCTTCCTTAAACGCCAACAGCGGCACCTTGCTATGGAACGCCATCCGCCGCGTGATACTTTTATCAAACAGCCTCTCGTAGAAATTCGGCTTGTGCGTAAACATCACCAATAGGTCAGCTTTGTTGATGCGAATGTAATCGGCAATGGCATCATCAATACTTGCATCGGCTAAGACCATCGTCACAATTTTATCATAGCCTGCGCGAGCAACCGCTTTCTCCATCTTCTCATCAACCTCAGCAAATGACTCCCCATTGGTAACGACGTGAACGATGTGTATGGTGGAATCAAAAATGGTAGCGTAAGGAATGAGTTGTTTCAGCTCTTTCTTAATGTTTCGCATATCGCACGCATAAACAATATTGTGCAGCCCTTTGAACTCGGCTTCCGCGGGCACGGCTAATACAGGAATGTGGCTATCGCCAATCATAGCTGTGGTGTTGCTGCCCATTACCACTTTCTTCAATCCACTTGCACCTTGCGTTCCCATGACAATCAAGCCTGTATGTAATTTCTTTGCTTCGCGCAGGAGTGTTTCACTGAAAGGTGATCCGATAGCGACATCGTATTGAACGGGCGCCGCGAATCGAACATATTTCACTACAGGTTTTAACGATTCAATCATTTCTTCCTGTGTCCGGCGGAGTAGACCTTCCTCCTCTTGCTTCAGCTGGCGTTGGTACGCGCTGCGAACGGGAACAACAATCGTGACGACGTGAATTAAGGTTAGGTTTGCCTCAAGCCTATTGGCCATCTTCACGGCATAATTCGCGGCTACTTTCGAAACGTCTGACAGATCTGTTGGGACAAGAATATTAACCATGTAAAAATGTTTCCTTCAAGATACATTCTTCAACTTGTTTTTCGGCACTACTTAAATCTTTATTTTCACGCCGATCATTAACCTTTTTTCATGATAAAGACTTTTGCAAGTGACAATTACGCTGGCGCGCATCCCGACGTGATGCAGGCAATCATCAACGCAAATGTAGGCCATGCAGCAGCCTATGGCGCTGATGATTATACGACCAGCGCAATCAATAAATTCAAAGCGCTGCTCGGCGACGATATTGAAGTCCATTTTGCTTACAACGGCACCGGTGCAAACGTGCTAGGGCTCGCATCCCTCACCAACGCTTACAACTCCATCATCTGCTCGGACTTGGCCCATATCAACGTTGATGAATCCACGGCGCCTGAAAAATTCACGGGATGTAAGCTTGTTACCGTTCCGACAAAAAATGGTAAGATTTACCCAGAACAAATTGAAGAGAAAATAATCCGTATCGACGACCAGCATCATCCGCAGGTAAAAGTTATTTCGATTTCGCAGTCGACGGAGTACGGTACAGTCTACACGATCGACGAGATCAAAGCCATTAGCGCTGTAGCGAAGAAAAACAATCTATATCTTCATATGGATGGTTCGCGTATCGCGAATGCTGCGGTAAGTCTGCAAGCAGAAATCAAAGCGATCACGCGTGATGCAGGAGTAGATGTACTTTCCTTCGGCGGAACAAAAAACGGTATGCTCTTCGGGGAAGCTGTTGTGTTCTTCAATACTTCCGTAGCAAAAAACTTCAAGTACATCCGAAAACAAAGTATGCAACTTCACTCGAAGATGCGTTTCATCAGTGCTCAGTTCGATGCATTGTTAACAAACAACTTGTGGAAGAAGAATGCTACGCATGCAAACAAGATGGCGCAAATTCTTAAACGTCGATTACAAGAAATTCCTGGCGTAACCATCACCCAATCTGTCGACGCGAATGGGATCTTCGCATTACTTCCGCCAGCCATCATCGCCAAACTTCAAGCCGTACATTATTTCTATGTTTGGAATGAAAAAACTTCCGAAGTGCGATTGATGTGCGCATTCGATACCACGGAAGAACAGGTGAATGCTTTTGCAGATGTAGCGTTAAAGTTGGCTACGCAGGATACTGGCCTGTAGACATCTGCTACAAGCAACGCTATACGCAAAACTGATTAACCAGAAACCGGCTAACAAGGCACTGGCCAACCAGAAACTGACTAACCAGAAACTGGCCAACCGGAAACCGGCTAACCAGAAACTGATTAACCAGAAACCGGCTAACAGGAAACTAACTAGCTGCAAAACGGACACTCCACCAAGTAAAATCGTACAGTTCGCGCCATCGAACATGCATTTCATGTCAGTTTTAGGAGAAATTCATCGTGGCATGATTTGTATGTATTAAGGGCAAACAAAAAATCCTTGCTATGAAAAAAGTTATGATTATCCTTGGCGTGTTCTGCGCTGTCGCCGTTGCTGTGTTCGTTATCCGAAAGAAATCAGATCAAAATATCAGCATCTCTATTGCAGAATCGCGCGATGCAATAGCGCTCACGGTATCGTACCCGGAAGAGAAATCGGCGATGGTACACGACTATATAAGAGAACAAATGAAAGCAGATTTGCCCGACCTAATCGACGCTTTTGTAAATCATCCACGCACAACGGAAGAACCACTACAATTTGAACTCACCTCAAGCGACGGCGATCTGAAAATCGTGATGGACAAAAACGAAAATAGTTCTGCTGCGTGCCGACATCTTAAACAAGTGGGTAATGAGATCGGCGCTATTGTGAGTCGGTAAAAAACGAATCCCGATAGTCAAGTTTCGGAATTCGTTTTTCAGTTTTAAGATTACAACTTTGCAAGCCGAATACTAACGGAGTCATTTTTAAATGTACCCGTAAGCTGCACTTCCCCTTTCCCGAGTTGCTGTAACACACCTTGGAATTGTCTGTCGATTGCCGACGGAGGATAATGCCACTTCGTTGACATAGAACCTTTCGTTTCTTCCAATGCATATGTCCCATACATGCGGCGTTTTTGCCCATTAAATTCAAACACACATTCATTGGCGATATCAAAGTACACGAGTGTGAGCAAGCTGTCCGTACAGGTTTGTGCGATGCCTTCCGTACCATTGACAATCATATTTTTTACGGCGTACTTTCCGGTGAGTGTAGGATGCTTATCGGGCGAACCAAACAGTGCTATCAAAAAAAGCGGAATGATTAGCACCGACAATCGTGCTGCTTCCTTAACCGAACGCGGCATTTGTAGCGACGTTTCCGCTGAGCGAAATCTTAAAAAGAAATCCACGAGCCGCTGATAATCGAGTGCGAGTAGATATACAATACCCAGGAACAAGATTAGCGCATGAAGCATTACGCCCGGATCTAGCTCATAGAAGTAATCGATCAATATGATATTTAGCATCACCGGGAAAAGTACCACAACCCCCAACAGTCGCGTTCGATTAAACAATAGCAACAGTGATCCAGCGATCTGCGATAATGCGATGACGCAGGCAAATCCATAAGAGCGCCCGAAATAACTCCACGTAAGCCACTGGCGTGAAAAACTACTGAAGGGTTCATCCAACATTGCCAATGGTGCGGTGAACTGCAGATGAAATATTTTTTGGAAACCGAACATGATGAGGTCGAAGGCGATACCGTAGCAAATGGCACCCACCCAAAAGGCAAAGACTTGCTCCGATGCTACACGCGTTTTCTTTTCTCGCGCATGCCAGATGACCGCGTGGAGTAGTGCGCCGACTGCCATGGCTACAGAAATTCCGATGACGATGGGCACGGGGATAAAGGCGCCTAAAAATCGATCGCCGACCCGTAAAAAGGTTTCGCCACACACCAATCCGGCCATGAGACAAATCAATAGTTTTTGAATTAAGGATTTTGGTTTCATCACTTTAGCATTTACGTAATGCTCAAAAGTGACTTGAATCTGCGTCGTTTTCGTTCAGCTTTATCCATCTGAACATCATTTTGAACGTTTTACGCAGCTTTTTCCGTGTCAGGCTTTGCTGACGTCATAAATTCAGAAGGTGAAACGCCCGTGAGTTTTTTAAACGTAGTATTGAACGTCGACTTAGACCGGAATCCACACTCATAGGCAATCCCTAAAATATTCAGGTGCTTATGATTTGGTGATGTCAGCAACACCTTTGCCTCCTCGATGCGATATCGGTTGATAAATTGAAAGAAGTTTTCGCCAAATCCTTCGTTAATCAAATATGAAAGATCATGTGTTGACCATTGAAGTCGTGCCGCCAGTTGGGGCAATCCTAAATTCGGATCAAGGTATAGCTTCTCAGATTCAACGGTCTGCACGAGTTGTTGTTTTGCCACGCCTAGCCGTTCCGTTGTGAAGCGCTGAACACGGGGAGCCTTATCATTCCCTTCAATAAGATTTTGAATGTCGGCGACGGCTTGTGGCTGATAAGGATAAACTTCTTGTTGGCGAAGTGAAAAGTATGCCAGGTAAAAGGTAAGCGCGAGGTATCCAAAATGAGTAAACGGAACCAGTGCCGGTATCCAAAGCAAAACATCATTTAACGACAACACTAATACGGCACCAAGACCCAGCAGAAAATAGCGAAGCCACGAAAGCGAGATGGATTCTATTGTCGACGCAAATAGTTGAACGTTTTTAAAATGTCGCCGAAGACTTACATACGAGAGCACCCAATACACGATCATCTGAACTTTGAGCGCCACAAATATGCCGAAGCCGATGCCACGACGTAGTTCTAACGATAATGTGTAGTACCAGGAGAATAGTCTGGATTCATTTAATCCTATGACGATCGCCAAAACAAACAGGATGAATAGCGCGGCAGGAACAAAATGCAGATAGTCGGGCCGTTGAAACTTACGTTCAGGTGTTGTGAAGTAACATACGCTGAAGTACAATGCTGGGGCCATCGCGAAACGTGTCACTTCAAGATATCCCGCCAACATGGGATAAGCTCTGTATACCTGCAGATCATACAACGCATGGTCGAGCATAATGCACGCGAACGAAAACAGAAATAAGGCTAGCCAAAAGTTAGCTGACACGTTGACTTTGCGCGGTGTTGCAAGCGTGGCAAGAAGCAAAAGAAATAAGCTCCCGGAGGTGATGGCGTAGACGATGGTTGATTGCATGAAGATGCTTCAAAAGGGCAAGTTACTAGTTGAGAGATCAAATTTAAATAGTTGCGAGCTGCAAGTTTCAAGCTGCAAGTTTCAAGCTGTCGAGTTTCGAGCTGCGAGTTTCGAGCTGCGAGTTGCGAGCTGCGAGCTACGAGAAAAAAGGAAATGGTCATGATGGTTAGTATCGATTCAATGTGGCGTAAATTTGTAAAGCCCCACGCGCAGCGCGATAAGTGGAAACAAAAAAGACCACTGTTATATGGTCTTTCAATTATAGTTCGGTCGTGCTCGTAGCACTCACCTTTTCAAAAACTTGTATGTACCGCGGAAGTTTAGTTTTTCATCGCGTACGGCAATGAGGTAATACCCTGTCGCGAGGTCTTTTACTTTGACACGGAGTTCGTGCTCATCAACGATGTCGGTCTCTACAGCGACTTGGTTACCGATAATATTATGTAACGTCAATTTCACATCGGCAGAATTTAATCTATCGACACGAATGTGCACAAATTCAATTGCAGGATTTGGAAATAGTTGAACGCTCTTGGCCAGATCAACAGTTTCTGACTGAGTTTCTTGAGGCGTCGTCCGATCTTGCGCAAAGAGTTCGAAGCACAAGAGGATCGCGATCACGGCAGCAGTAAAATTTCTCAATAATCTCATGTTAGTGTTTCAAATACTTCTTCAACGTCAAATATTAAACCAAAGTTGGCGTTATAGGTTGCCAATTGTTGTATACCTATAGATGTGGTAACGGCCGAAAAGGTTTAAAGCTTTGCTATAAAAACATCTAAAATCGCCTGCCAGGGCTAAAACAACCGTTTTAAGCCTATTTTGAGTATTAAATTAGCATATAATTTAATCAACTTGCTCCGGAAAAATCCCGGATGTCGGCCTACATATCCGTGGAGTTGACGGCAGCGACCGGTTTTTCCATCTTTAAGGTGATTACGTATTCAGCCCTAATCTGCGGCATCACTACGATGAAGAAGACCACTATCCTTTCATTTCTACTCCTTCTCACTTCGATTATCGTTCTCCAGGCGCAAGGCGTTCGCGTAGCGCGGATCATTGCCATGAAAGGCAACGTGACTGTCGATGACGACGCTGCCAGCATTGGCCAAGAGATATTCGCGCACAACAAGAAAATCATAATTAGCGGAAAGGGAAGCTATGCGACTTTACTATCATCAGAGGGAGACGTAAAAACGTTCGATGCAGCAATCCTTAACGTACGAAGCATCGTCGCATCGGCCAGAACACGTCGTTACACAAAGCCATTTCATAGCCACGGTACGCCACTTGGTTGGACTTGTCACAACTTGTATCAACCTCAATTTATGGTTGGCGATTCCTTGTTGCTTCATTGGAAAACAAAAGTGCAGCCTCCTTTCATTGTTAGGGTACAGTCCATCTTCGGCGACGAACTGCGAACGATCACAACCGATAACGACTCTATCTACATGTCGTTAGTTGATTTATTTGCAACGGAGCAACACCTCCTGCTAACGGTTTCCGCCGGGCCTCATCACAAAACAGAAGTATTCTTACAAAAGACTACACCAGAAAAAACAATTCAATTGAACGAAGAACTCGCGGCGATAAATGCGAGTGCCGCAGATAAGAAAGTCATCAGACTTGCCTTACTCATCAAGCATAAGTTTATCGTCGATTATCTTTACGAGAAGTCAAGGCTCACGGCAACAGACATTGCAGCTTTATCTTCAGATACCAAGCAATTCGCACTAAAATCAGATTTGTATAAGTTCTGAAATGATGATCGGCTACACCAGCCTTCCATTGAGGATAACACGATCGACAACGTTGCTTCCATAAGCATAAGGTATGTATGCGAGCGATGGAATAGGTCGCGTGATAAATAGGTTAGCAAGTTTTCCTTTGCCGATGCTTCCCACATGATCTTGTAATTCCAACGACCATGCTGTGTTCACGGTTGTGGCATTGATGGCTTCTTCGGGAGTCATCTTCATTTTGATGCACGCGAGTGAAATCATTTGCGGCATATTGCCCGACGGAGAGCTTCCGGGATTAAAATCAGAAGCGATCGCGACCGGTAGGCCTTCCGTTATCATCTGTCGCGCCGGCGGAAATGGTAGCCCGAGAAAAAATGCGGCGCCAGGAAGTGCCGTAGGCATCACGTTGCTATTCTTCAATAACTGAATTTCTTCATCGCCTACATTTTCTAAATGATCAACACTGAGCGCATTCGTCTTCACTCCTACTTGCACACCACCTGATCGATGTAGCTGGTTCGCGTGAATGCGAGGCTTCATCCCAAATCGTTTTCCAGCTTCGATAATCGTCTCCGTTTCAGTCGGTGTGAAAAATCCGTCCTCACAGAAAACATCAATATAATCAGCGAGTTTCTCGGCTGCTACGGCAGGAATCATCTCTTCGAGGATAGACTGAATATAGTCTTCTTTTTGAATCCCTTGAGGCACAGCGTGCGCACCAAGAAATGTCGTGCGAACCGTGAGTGGTGTTTCGCGACCGATACGGCGGGCTACGCGAAGCATCTTCAATTCATCGCGTGTCGTAAGTCCATAGCCGCTTTTAATTTCAACGGTACCGGTACCGGTTTTGATGATCTCGGCAATACGTGGTAGCGTGCGTTGAAAGAGTTCGTCTTCAGTAAGTTCTTGTAGTTTTCGCGCCGAGTTCAAAATACCGCCACCTTTGGCTGCTATGTCGGCATAGGAAGCACCTTTAATCTTCATCACGAATTCTTCTTCACGACTTTGAGCAAACACAAGGTGCGTGTGCGAGTCTACAAATGCTGGTAGCACAAATGCACCTGAGACATCAATTGTTTCCTCAGCATCAAGAACAGGACATTGATCCATCGTTCCATAGTCGGCGATGCGATCGTTTTGTATCAAGAGCCACGCGTTGGAGATCGTTGGCAGGATGGCCATGGCATCGCCGCTTACGGGATGCTGGATTTTTTCTCTGACCTGCACCAGCGCTTTAATATTGATGATCAACAGAGCTGCCACAGGCCAGAGGTAATATTATTTTCCGAAGGATTCTACTTTGTAGTCGAGGTTTGTTCCAAAAACAGGGAAGGCAATTTTAAGTAGCGCATAGAACGTTCTGCCTTCGATGGCTGGGCGATAACCGACTTCGGCACCATAAGCCCAACTGAGTTGACGGTTAAAACGTCCGTCGATACCGAGGCGGAAGCCAAAGCTTTTTGTTTTTACAGCACCGATATCATAGCGGTGACTAGCTTCTGTTTTTGCGCCTGTTGTTGAATTCTTGGTCGTATAAAAAATATCATCCATTGTAATCATTGGCGAATAAAGGATATCGGCATAGGCCGTGAAGATCAAATCGTCAATACCTTCTTCAAACTTATCAAAGTTCACAGCAACGTTTTTAATCCATGCCATAGAGCCACCTACATAAAGACCGGCTGCATTGATATTGGTAAAGAGTCGCACATCCTGCATCTTGCCTTTGAGACCCATTTCTTGATCCGGAATAATCTCGCCGCCATCTTCGGGTTTGAGGTCAGCAAAAGTTAAATCTTGTGCATCGAGGGCGCGATTTAAATCGGTAGAGCTGTCCCAGATAATTGCACCGAGACGAATGCCATAGATTTTGCGGACTTTACAGGGAACATCTGCTGACAATGGTACGCGTGCAGCCCACTTGTCGCCTTTGTAGCTTTTTTTATACAGGAACATTTTGGTTTTAGAACTCTCTTCGAAGTCCTTTACGTGGTATGTTCCGCCGAATTCAAAATAGTTGAACACGTTAATATCGTTGTCGTTGCTGGCCTGATGGCTGGCAAGGTCTCTGGAAAAATCAAAAAAACGTTCGCTGTAAGTTTTTCTGAAATGTACTCGAAAATCGGCCTTATCGCGTAGATAATAAGCCGCTTCAGCACCAAATCCTGCGTTTACGTTAGCAACAAAGAGTTCACCATAGAGGGGCTGAATGCCAACAAAAAGCTTGTTGACCGAATAAGGCTCGTCGTAGATTTCTTCATAGGTGACGGCCGTTTTATCCTTTCGTTCGCCCTGCGCAAAAAGACTGGTGGAGCACACCAGAAACGCAGCCATAGAGACTAAAAAGCGATGGTTCATAATCCGGGTAATTAATAACAAGTAGTAAAAATAGTAAATATCAGGCGAAAAAATATCGTCCCTGCCTGAGGGTCGTCAATGTGATGTAATACTCCTCCTTAAAAAATAGCTATTTATTGCCTTTTTCCATCAACTTTCTCAACTCATCCAGTTCCTTCAGCTTGGCCTCGACATCGGCTTCCTTACGTTTTCTATCGGTGATGTCTTCAAACATCCCCAACACAGCGACCACATCTCCATGATGGTTAGTGACTGGTACTTTACTGGTCAGTACCCAACTTTCCTTGCCATCGCTATTCACGTTTTTCTCTTCCTGATCGAGTCTCGCCTTTCTGCTTTTCATCACGGCCAGGTCATCGGCGCGGTATGCATCGGCATGATCCTTCCAAGGCATCTCGAAGTCGGTTTTACCGACCAGGTCGCGTGTTGATCGAAGCCCAGCGACCTGTGCAAAAATGCGGTTACATCCTTGAAACTTCAGGTCTTTATCTTTCCAGAATACGGCACGCGGTATATTGTCGATAATGGTTTGCATCGTTTCCTGCGCATCATTCACCTGGTCGAGCATCTTATTGATCTTCGACGCGTTGTGCGTTACGGTAACGACGTCGGCGATGGCTTTCAAGAATTCCACGTCTTCTTCCGTCCAATCTCTCGTTTCATTTTGTTGTTCACAAATGATTGCTCCGGCGAGTCGGCCTTCACTGTAGTACGGCACAGCCAATAGCGACTGGATATCATTTATGTCGAGGTACGATTCACCTAGTTCTTTCGTCGCCGGATGTTTCGTTGCATCTTTTGCGACAAGCACTTCTTCCCGGGTAATGGCTTCAAAAAAGTCAGGCGCATCTTTTCCTAAGAGCTCGGCCTTGGTGTCAAAAGATTTCGCGCGCAACATGTACAACTTCTCGCACGTAAGCTTATTCCGAAGTTGGTTTAAACTCCATACACTACTGCGGGAAACATTCAGCTGCTGACTCATTGTGCTGGTAATCTTTTCGAGTGCATTGTTCCAATTACCAGACTGGATGTCGGCATTCTTAGAAATTTCCATCAACACCTTGCGATTGCGCTGACTGATTTCATTGCGCGCTTTTTCGCTGTCGAGCATATTTTGAATATGCTTTTCTTTCCGACGCATCTCTTCCTGAGTCGCTTCGAGCTCCTCCATATTTTGACGCATCTCTTCTTCTTGCGCGCGCATTTCCTCCGCTTGCTGTTGTGTTTTTTCCAGCAAGATGCGTGTGCTCTCGTTAACCCTTACCGTCGAAATGGTCGACGCGATACTTTCGGCAAGTTTTTCAACTAAGTCGATTTCATAGTCGTGATATTTTCCAAACGTTGCGAGTTCCAACACGCCGTACACTTTATCGTTGACTTTTAAGGGCACAATCAACAATGCATTCGGATTCGAGCCGCCCAATCCCGATGTTATGGTGATATATTCACGCGGCACCTCTTCGAGATACATTTTATCAGCTTCCAAGAAACATTGACCGATAAGCCCCTCGCCTATGACAACTTTTTTGGTGAGATACTTCTTGCGCTCAAATGCATAACACGCCATCAACTCGAGGAAGTGATCGCTCTCGTTGTCTTCATTCAGAATAAAAAGTCCACCTTGATTGCTATTGGTATATTTCACCACAAAGCGGATGATATTATCGAGGAGCTCTTCCGTTGTTTTTGCGGGTGTACGTAAAATCTCACCGATCTGCGCGAGCCCGGTTGTTGTCCAGTTGCGCTTACGATCATTGTCGGCGTTGTCGCGAAGTTTATCGCGCATCGTCACGAGTGTTCCCGTGAGATTGCTTTCGTCGTTATCGATCGTGATGTCGACAGTATAATTTCCACTCGATACAGACTCGATAAAGTTTGTTAGAGACGACACGGCGCGACTCTGAGATTCTAACCTTGTTTTAGCCTGAACCGTTAACTCATCGTTGCTACGCTGCGCGAAATAGAGCAACACGCCAAGCACGGCGAATGCGGTGACAAGGAGGGCTATCGACACCCATGAAAGAATATTTAAGAAGTTTGTATCCTCAGACACTTGTTCATTGATGTGCGCGATGAGGCGGTCCATGACTTTTTGAAAAGCCGAGTAACTTTTATCGAAACCATCATCCAAATCCATTTCTGCCGCTTTCGCGGATGCTGCCGATGCGCTATCGGCGCTTGCAGACTGCTCGTGCATTTTATAGCGTTCCTGCGCTGCTTCAATTAAATTATCGACGCCAACAATGGCCTCTTTGAGTGTTGCTTTAGTTTCTTCGTCAGTGATTTTGGCGAATGTTCCGATGTTTGTTTTCTCGCCATCGTAGGCGCTCTGTAAGATGCTGCGTGAGTAGTTTAGCTTGCCCAACACATCGCGATTAAATTCCCTTTGTGCTTCGCCCCCCAAAATTTCCTCTAACCATAAGTGCGCTTCGGTTGTGCTGTTCTTGACGCTCTCCCCCAACCGGATATAAGGGAGATTGGCGTCGTATGTCCGCACCGTGTCGCGTTCTACATAGGCGATGAGCAGAGACAAAATGGAACCAACTAAAGCAAAAATGAGGGTGTACTTGAGCGCGCGGTTTCTCATGCGTGAATGACAGATTTAAACCATTAACACAATGGCATTGGTCAAAAGTTAACAATATTAGCCTTGAAAGAAAAGGTATTACAACCATTTCGATTCGTGGCGGTTAAGATAGAAACTTCAAGCATTTCTAGAAACTGCATGTAATGTATCGGCGCAACGGAAAATAATTTGGATATTGAATGGCAAAACACTTCCTCATGCGACCACTTCTCGCCCTGCTAACCCTATTTTTTATAATGATCGGCTCTTCCGTAACGGCGCAGGAAACACCGAGCCAGAAAGGGTATCACCTGTTCAACCCGACCCCGCGGGAGAACATGCGTGATTTCAGTATCGACCGCCCGGACGTTACAGAGTCGCCCATCACCGTCGATGCGGGACATTTTCAGGTGGAAGCTGACATCGTAAAATATACACTTGATGATCGCGGCGACGGCTTTAGAACACTCACCTTTTTAAACGGCCTCTACAAAATGGGACTGTCCTCTTCGTGGGATATTCACGTGGGTGTAGATTTTTATAATACCTATCAAACACCTGACGGTAAATCCATCGATGGGTCAGAAGAATATGCAACGACCACCACGATCCGACTCAAACATAATTTCTGGGGTAATGATGGCGGATCGAAGACCGCGCTTGGCATGATTCCCTATATTGCATTATCGCGTTTCGGAGACGCGACGTTTGGACTCGGAATTCCTTTTTCTTATGGCATCAGCGAGAAATTAGACTTCGGCGCGCAGGCCCAATTTGATTTCATTCCGGGGAGTGACGATGGAGAAGACACCTACAACATGAGCTACTTCCAAACTATCGTAATGGGTGGTCCTCTCGTTGGTGATTTTGATTTTTATGTAGAGGGGATGGCCACGTTCTTCGAAGGTGAAGAATATATCTCCGCGAATGGCGGCCTCATCTACAATGTTAGCCCAAATGTAAAAATCGACTTAGCCACGAATACGGGGTTAACCGAAGGAACACCGACGCGTGTGTATCTCGGGTTCTCTTTTAGAATTTAAAAGCCGAGATGTAAGAAAAGAAACGTAATTGAACGCTAGACCTTCAGCTGAGCAAAAGCTTTTTCGCTACTTTCCAAAATACGATTTACGATGGCGTCGTCAACTGAATTTGAAATGAACATTGCCTCGTATTGTGACGGTGCCATGTAGATTCCTTGCGCCAACATCGCTTGAAAATACTTCGCGAAGGTTTGTGTATCGGAAGTTTTTGCCGTGTCGAAATCAATGACATGCTGATCGTTGAAAAACAAAGTGAACATTGACCCAACTGCATTGATTGAATAATTCAATCCTGCCTTTTTAATCTGCCCGTTAAGTCCATCAACCAACGTTGTAGTTTGTTTGTCGATATTGGTGTACACAGCAGGATTTGCTTTCAAATATTTCAACATTGCAAGACCTGCCGCCATGGCCAGGGGATTTCCTGAGAGTGTTCCCGCTTGGTAAACAGGTCCTACAGGCGACACGTGATCCATAATCTCTTTTTTGCCGCCATAAGCACCCACTGGTAAGCCACCACCGATAATTTTACCCATCGTTGTCATGTCGGGGCGAACGTTGTAGCGTTGCTGCGCACCACCGAGAGCAAGTCTGAATCCAGTCATTACTTCATCGAAGATGAGCACGACGCCATGCTTGTCGCAAATTTTGCGTAGTCCTTCGAGATAACCCGGTTGCGGAAGAACAGTTCCCATGTTCCCGACGACCGGTTCGAGAATGATTGCCGCGATTTGATTTTTATTTTGATCGATGATGTGTTCGATGGCTTTCAAGTTATTGAAAGGTGCGATCAACGTATCTTGCGCGGTTCCTTTTGTGACGCCAGGGCTATCGGGTGTTCCGAAAGTAAGGGCACCGCTTCCTGCAGCAATTAAAAATGAATCGCCATGGCCATGGTAGCAGCCTTCCATCTTGATGATTTTATCTCGGCCGGTAAAACCACGCGCTACACGAATAGCAGACATGGTTGCTTCTGTTCCTGAGTTGACCATGCGGACACGTTCTACCGATGGCAAGATTGAACAGATCAGTTCCGCCATTTCAACTTCACGCGCTGTAGGTGCTCCAAACGATGGCGACCCTGACAAAGCGGACTTCACTGCTTCTTCCACGATGGGATGCGCATGCCCAAGAATCATGGGGCCCCACGAATTGATCAAGTCTACATATTCATTGCCATCTTCATCATACAAGAAAGCGCCTTTCGCCTTTTGCATGAAAATGGGGTTTCCTCCTACTGCACGAAATGCTCGTACCGGAGAGTTTACACCACCGGGAATAAATTGTTTTGCCTTTTCAAAAAGGGACTTGCTCTTCGTAGTATCTGCCATGATCAGTGAGTAGACAATTATTAGTGTTTGACAACGTACGCGATCTTTCCGCGCTTAAAATTCACAAAGGAAAGATATTGGTTATCACGACTCAGTTGAAAATTATATCCTTGAACCAACGAGCCAGGGAAGAAAGATTTTTTATTGAGGTTGTCCTGGAAGTAAACACCGCCATCTCTGAATTGGTATCCAGCAAACAACATAAACTCATACCCGATGCGCACATAGGTATTGGGCAACTTGCCATGTGTCTTAACAAACTTCTTAAAGAAAGCTTGATAATAGCGATTGGTTTCGATGGCCGCATTTGGCGAGGTGAGAATGACGCCGAGAGTTTGAAATTTCTCGATATCGACAGCAGGTTGATCTAACCAATTTTCAGAACCCACAACAACGACAGAGTCGCCCCGTGTTTCTACACCACTTAATACCTTCGCATAAATCAACGCATCATCGGACGCGACAAAAATACTTCCCAAGCTATCTTTCTTTAGTGTGAACTGCTTAGGGTATTTAAATTCATCAAACTCTGTTGGAGACGCTAGCGTAGTCATAATTTTCGACACGCCTTCTTTGGTGACTTTATTAGACGAAATAATTTTTAAACCTTTTGCTGTTGCCGACTGAACGAAGTTCGCCGCCATGATCGAGTCACGTTTAGTGGTGCCATAATAGACGATGCAATTTCTCTTCTTTAGCTTATAGTTCGCCAAGAATTCACCGGTACGTTTTCCGATCGTTTCATTAGAAGGTTGATACAAATAACCATAGGGATTCAAGCCGTTGATCTCACTGTTGTTCGATAGTGGGTTAAATACATTGATTTGGTTGGCTTGCGAAAAATCTTGAATGAGTTTATTTTCTTCTTGAAAGAACGGACCGACGAGCAAGTCTGCACTTTTGAGTTCATCAGTCGTTAAGATCGTTTTTATTTTCTCAGGGCTTCGCTCTGTATCATACGCACGAAGGCTAATTTTCACGCCTTGTTTCGCGAGTGTATCGGCGGCCAATCGCATACCTTCATAAAGATCGAGTACAATTTGATTGGGTTTCCGACGGGGTGATGGATCGAGCGTATTAACCATAAAAGGTAACATCACGGCAACGCTGTAAGTATCTTTAAAAAAAGTCTTTGGTGCTTCCGGGATATAGGTTGCCTTATCAAGGTTGAATTGACGGATCAGCGATTCTAATTGCGCTTTGCTTTGGAGGTTGGCCAGATCCTTCGAGAGGATTGCTGCTAAACTTTTCGCGATGGCTTCATCTTTTGGATACGCTTCGTGCAGGCGCTTCAAAGTTTCAGCATCACCCACGGCACTCAGTGTTTTTTCTTTCAGTGCCATGATATCTTTTTCCATATCTTTGTCGCGGATCGCTTCGAGCGATTTTAATCCTTGGAAGTAATCTTTTCCTTCAAGATGAATTTTACCCAGCCAAAAATTCACTTCGTTGATCTTGTCCCACGTTGGATGTTGCGACTTGACTTGGTTGAACATATCTTTTGCTACCGCCGGATATTTTTGGTTGTAGGCTGACAAGGCGTAGTAGAATCCTGCATATGCCGAAAACTGATTACGTTGGTCATAGATCAACAACGGTTTGAATGTTTCCATTGCCAGGTTGTACTTGCCTTCACGAAAGAACTGCTTTCCTGCGAAGTACTGTTTGTTGTAATCAACAACCTGCGCTGTGGCTGTTTCACAGGTGAGCACGAGCGCTAACAGAACGATGATGAAACGGACGCATCGCAATGCAGATGCGTGGCATAATAAGATCATTTTCTCCATGAAAATTGAAATCTAAAACTACAATCCTATTGGGTATACAAACAATAAGCTAAAACTAATGCCATGGCACCAGCAATATTCGATTAATCGCCGAGCCGGTCGCGCAACAAGAGTTTTAGGGCCTTTAGGTTTACTCCCACTCGATGGTTGCAGGTGGTTTAGAGCTGATGTCATAAACGACGCGGTTCACGCCCTTTACCTTGTTAATGATATCGCTGGAAACATTGGCTAGAAACTCGTAAGGGAGGTGTGCCCAATCCGCAGTCATACCATCTGTACTCGTCACTGCACGGAGACTTACCACCTGCTCGTAAGTTCTTTCATCGCCCATTACCCCTACAGATTGTACGGGCAGCAAAATCGCGCCAGCTTGCCAAACCTTGTCGTATAATCCGGCGTTGCGTAAACTACTGATGAAGATGCTATCGACCTCTTGAAGAATTCTAACCTTTTCGGCCGTGATATCACCTAAAATACGGATGCCAAGACCTGGGCCTGGAAAAGGATGACGGCCTAAGATCAGCGGATCGATTCCGAGTGTTTTTCCGACAACGCGCACTTCGTCTTTGAAGAGTGTATTTAACGGTTCTACTACCTTAAGTTTCATTTTCGCAGGCAATCCACCCACATTATGGTGAGACTTAATGGTTACGGACGGCCCCATCACCGATACCGACTCGATTACGTCGGGGTAGATGGTACCTTGCCCAAGCCATTTTACATCGGTAAGCAAATGAGATTCTTCATCGAACACATCGATAAAAGTTTTACCGATCGCTTTGCGTTTTACTTCCGGATCGGTGTGCCCGTTGAGCGCTGTGTAGAATTTGTCCTTTGCATCGACACCTTTAATGTTCAAGCCCATGTGTTTGTATGAATCCAATACTTGCTCGAATTCATTTTTACGCAGGAGTCCGTTGTCGACGAAGATGCAATGAAGATTTTTTCCGATCGCTTTATGAACAAGAATAGCGGCCACGGTTGAATCAACGCCACCCGAAAGGGCCATGACAACTTTGTCGTTACCCAGCTTCTGCTTTAGGTTTGCGACTGTACTTTCGACAAACTGATCGGCAGTCCAATCCTGTGCGCATCCGCAGATATGGACGACAAAGTTTCTGAGTAGTTCCTTTCCTTGAAGCGTGTGCGTAACTTCTGGGTGGAACTGAATACCGTAAACTTGTTTTCCTTTTACACGGTAAGCTGCAACGTCAACAGAAGGTGTAGATGAAATGATTTCAAAGCTATCCGGAACGGCTTTGATAGTATCAGCATGTGACATCCATACTTGGGTGTCGAGAGAAATTTCTTTGAGTAGTTCGTTATGATGGTCGACTTTAGTGAGTTTCGCACGACCATATTCACGGCTGGTTGAGGCCATTACCGTACCACCTTTTTTGTGTGCAATGAGTTGGGCTCCGTAGCACACACCGAGCACGGGGATCTTGTCTTCAAAAAGCGAAAGATCGACATCGGGGGAACCTTGATCTCTTACCGAGCAGGGGCTTCCTGAAAGGATAACGCCCTTAATATCAGCACTAAGCGCTGGAATCTTATTAAAAGGATGAATTTCGCAATAAACATTCAGCTCGCGGACCCGACGGGCAATAAGTTGGGTGTACTGGGATCCAAAATCAAGGATAAGTATCTGTTGTGGCATAGGGTGCAAATATAAGAAAGCTGTTGGCTAATGATGGGGTTGCGGAAACCCATCGAAAAAAATTATAGAAACCAAAGCTTCCGGTCACCCGGATACCTTCAAAAAAGGAAAACGATGTTATCGACGGTTCATCAACAGGAGCCCTAACTGAAAGCCAGCGGTTCTAAAGCCGTCGAGCTCAAAGTACTCGCTTTTGTTGGTGGTGTAGTCGTACGTAAACGATAGAAATGCGCCGACAGAGCGTCCCATTCGCGCGGTGATGCCTACTTCCGGACGTGCCAAGAAACCCCACTGCTCATCACCTTCGGTGTAGATGTTGTAATAAAGCGCGTACTCATTGTGAACCGCCCCCAAGCCAAGACCCGCATAAGGAGAGAAGCGATCATTGTTGAGTTTAAAATGATATTGTCCACTAGCAGCGATGCCGAAAGAATAGATATACGCGAAGTAGTCGGTAGTCATATGCCCAGAGGTTGTTTCATATGTCGCGGTAGGCTCATAATGGTCATAGGTATTTCGGTTGAAATCCAAACCGACGGAGAATTTCTCGTTGATTGCATACCGATATCCCAACTTCACGCCACTTGAACTGGTTGATGTTACAAAATCAGGAGCGCTTGGTTTGCTCACATCCAATCCTACATATATATAACTACGTTGCGCTTTCGCGGAGACACCCATCGCCAGCAATGCAATAATGAAGATCTTTTTCATCACTTAAAGAGGTAAGAAGATTGTTTAAAAGCTTGTGCGATAGCGTCCACTGATTGTTTTTCATAGTCGACCGAACTGATGACATCGCCCATGTAGGCGCTCCACACGACCCGCACTCTATTTTGCGCATCTCTATTTTTCAAGTCGACCATTTCCACTACGAGCGTTGCAGTATTTTGGGCATAGGTGAGCGTGTAAGGGTAATAGTATCCTGAATATCCTCCGTAATATCCATAGGTTGGATACACTACTTGCTGATAGAGGTTCAACTCCGAAACAACATAAATGTTAATCCCAACGTCAGGATCTTGATCGATATTTTTTTGTTCGAGGTTTGTACCGATCGCTGACTTCACGGCATTGATCACTAACCGTGGGTATGGGAAATCGCCTTTGTACACACGAATTGTGTCCTTTGGATTGCCAGAGACGTAGCCTATTGTATCGGTAGCGATCGCATAACTTTGATATGCACTGAAATCGGCATCATTGTCGTATTGCGTTGAAACCACCAGTTCATCATACAGCTTAATGTCATCTGGCTCGTTTTGACAAGAACCGAGTACAAATACGACAGCAGGAAACAGGATAAATATCTTTTTAAACATTCGGTTGTAGTTACATTGACGCTTTCGGTGTAATCAAATAGGAACGTCCTAGGGAGTGTTAAAAGTATACGCCATGCGACGTCCATTAACAGCAGCAACGCGATCCTCTAGATTTAAATTATAGACACACAAAGGCGGCCATAGGTTTAAAACGTTCTGGCTAAAATTAGGCCTACACCAAACAGCACGACAAACATTAATGTTGAGATGGCCATTTGTTTGAGATACGGGTCTAATTCTTCAGATGGTCTCGATGCAACAGCCCTACCATTTTTTATAAAAAGCGGTGCCGATAACAGAAATAAAAACTGCCATGGCGAGGTATATTCAAGAATTGAGAATGAGAGCGCAGCAAGTTGACCAGCAATGAGTAAAAACCAATGATACCGAACAGCGGCATCACGACCTATCCTAACGGGTATAGAGTACTTACCAGCTTGTCTATCGGACGCTATGTCTCGGATATTGTTAATGTTAAGTACGCCCATTGAAAAAAAGCCGCAGCTGAGTGCAGGGAGTACATGTGTCCAACTGAGCTGCTTCGCGAAGAGGTAGTACGATCCCAAAACACCTACCAACCCAAAAAATATCAATACAGAAAGATCGCCCAACCCGATGTATCCGTACGGTCTCTTTCCTACCGTGTATGCGACAGCCGCGCCAATACTTACTAAGCCAAGCGCTAGAAAAAAGAGAATGCTATTCCAGTTCAGCCCGAATGATACGAGCAACAATGCAATGCCACTGGCAAGACAGAGCACGACAAACAAAAACACGGCGGCCTTCATTTGCTGCGCGCTGATTGCTCCACTTTGAACAGCACGAGAAGGTCCTTTACGAGAATCGCTATCGGCACCATGGATAGAATCTCCATAGTCGTTGGCGAGGTTTGAAAGGATTTGCAAGAAGATCGTCGTGGTTACACACAACAAAAAGATATCCCAACGAAAGGCGCCATTCGAAGCTGCTAGAAAGCCTCCCATGGCGATGCATGAAAGAGCAAGCGGTAGCGTTCGGAGGCGGAAAGCCTGAAGCCAAACTTTGGAATTCGTCATTGCGCTATAATTTTTTGTAAGATCTCGTCATCCATCGGCTTTACTTTCGAGGGATAAAACGTCACAACGTTACCACTTTTATCGACCAAATACTTACAGAAATTCCAACTTGGCGTTTTACCCGTTTTTGTCGCGAGCCATTCAAAGAGCGGATGCTGATCTCTTCCTTTCACCGAAATTTTTTCAAACATTTGAAAAGTGACGCCATAGTTGATCTGACAAAACTCGGCGATGTCTTGATTTGATCCGGGTTCCTGCCATAGAAAGTTATTCGCAGGAAAGCCGAGTACTGTTACTTTGTCGCCGTATTGATCGTGAATTTTCTCAAGTTCCTCATATTGATAAGTGAACCCGCACTTGGATGCCGTATTGACGATCAACATCGACTTACCCTTGTATTTTGAAAAATCTATTTCCGTTCCATCGAGCGCCTTCATCTTGAAATCGTAAATAGAACCTTGCGCGGCCGATGGTGTTTTATCGGGAGTAAATATCCTGGAGATGTAAGCAACAATGCCCATGATAAAAATAACGCCTGTGAATACTTTAATTGATCGCATCAACAATTTGTGGATCGAGCGGGCTAACCTTTGACGGGAAGAACGTTACCGTGCCATCTGCCTTCACAAGGTACTTGCAAAAATTCCAAGACGGCTCTTGCCCTGTCTTTTCTTGCAACCATTTGTACAGTTCGTGTTGGTCGTCGCCCTTTACAGATACCTTTTCAAACATCTGAAAAGACACCCCATAATTCTTTTGACAGAACTCAGCGATTTGAAGATTGCTTCCTGGCTCCTGCGCACCAAAGTTGTTGGCCGGGAATCCCAAGATTGTAACCTTATCGCCGTGGAGTTCATGTAGTTTTTCGAGATCGCCGTATTGTGGTGTATAGCCACATTTAGACGCAACGTTTACAATCAGCAAATTCTTGCCTTTGTATTTTGCAAAATCCACAGACTTTCCGTCAATGGAATTGATTTTAAAATCGTAAATAGAATTGATTGACAGTACAGCCATAATGAGGGTTAAGCTTAACAGTTTCATAAGTTGATTTTTGACAAAACTAAGGCTTTAACCAATTGACTTGAAATATTGTTCGACTAGCGGCTACAAATTTCCCGATATGGACACAATTTGCACTTCTTGTCATCCAAAGTTTGGTCGAACGGTACGGCAGGGTCGAACATTTCCTGGAGCAAGGCTTTCAAACCGTCTTCAAATTCAGCTAACATTGGCGTCGCATCGTCGACAAGAACACGATCCTTTTTCAAGCCAAACGTAAAGCTGTCATCAAATAGATTGACACGGTTCATTAAACCTGGAACGATCTTAACGGCCTCGGTCAGTTTCTTTGAATTTTTGTAGAACAACAGCGCATAAACCATTGTTTGAAACGCTGCCTTATTACGATCCACGTCTCGGTTCATCAAGTCGCGCACATCGCCGAAGAAACTGATGTCATCTTTACCAGTTTTATAATCGATCACGCGTATAACATTATCCTTCCGATCCGTTCGATCGATCGATCCGCTGATTAGCACTTCCGGATTTCCCTCGAGGTCAAGTCGAATAGCGTACGTATCTTTTTTACTTTCCACACCAAGTAACTCGAACGGTGCATACGCCTCATCTTTTTTCAGAATCTCGTGTGCGAATCGTTTCACTACTTCCCTTACGACAACGCGTTGGCCCTCATATTCAACCGCAGCTTCCGGATCGAGGTGATAGGTTTTCTTAAAAACATGATCAATCAACGCCTCAATAGTTTTTTCGGGATGATGAATATCCTCCTTCTCAATGAGGGCGTTTTTCTTCTGATCGATAAGGTCTTGATAGAATTTCTCCATCACACCATGTAAAAAATTTCCGAGCATGCGCGCATCGAGATCGTCTTCAACCTCACGTGCCTCGCGTATGCCAGCTACATACTTGAAATAGAAACGCAAGCGACATTCGATGTAATCGTTCATAGCCGTTGGCGACAATCCGTCTGACGCCGTACTCCCTGCAATAAATCGAGACAATGATTGAAATACGCGTTGATCTTTCACCACCGTAATCGCTTCCGATGGCTTGGGCTGCAATGCATTGTGCAGAATGCTGCGTTCACTCTTAACACCCGATTCGTAAAGCACTTGCTGGAGGTAGCGACTCATTTCTCCTTCACCCAAATCATCCGTTTCGGTCGTATAAAAAAGATGTACATTTTGTGCCCGCTGTAAGACTCGATAAAAAAGGTAAGCATACATCGCATCTTGATGATCCGGTGTTGGCAACCCGTAGGCGCTGCGTATGTTGTGTGGAATGTAAGAACCTTTACTCGCAAAGGAAGGAAATGCGCCTTCATTCAGCGACAAGATCAACACATTCTTGAAATCGAGATTACGTGTTTCGAGTACCCCCATGATTTGCAATCCACGTAACGGCTCACCCGTAAATGGAATTTTCTCGGCACGAATCAATTGTCTGAATAATCGTAAGAATGACTTCAGACTCTGCCGCTCTGATTTTGCCGTAACCTCTTGGTGAGATTCACTTTCTCCGATCACTTCCTCAATGCGGCTAATCAGTTTCAGAAAGTGCAAACAATACTCACGATCAATGTCGGTGAGAAATTTCAGATTGCCCAGTGCGACGATAATCTCACGAAGGTAATGAACCAGCGGCTTCACAATACCTTTGCCCGCGACTTCGTTCACCGGCACAAACATCAACTGATGTAACGGCGTGGTGGTGATCAAAAAACTTGACGGAATGCTGACCCAACTTTTATGAACGATCTCCTTCACTTTCGAACGGGCCCCGGCGGGGTCGGCTGCCACAACATAGGGATGCCCCAACAATGCTGTTACCGCACGGTGATTAAATTCATTCCCCTTCTTTATTAACTGCAATTCGATTAGCAGTTCAATCAAGTTGAACAGTGGCGTTGACGCCAATGGAAATCCCATGGTAACATTCAACTTTTCTACGGTCCCTGTTACGCTGTGCAGCACTGGCATCAGCAATTTTTCATCCGGTAGAACAATGACTGTATCTTCGGGAACGGCACCTTTGGCAAGAATATCCTTAACGATCTCGGCAGCCGCTTTAGCTTGCCCAACCGACTGTGACGCGCCAAAAAGCTTTACGTTACTGGTAGCATGATCGCCACGCATGTGGTTCAAAAAATTCGCTGGGATATCGGTATCAAAAGTTCGCTTGAGAACTTTGTGCTGCTCGTACTCGCGAAAGTATCTGCCTGCAACCTGCGTGTTGTTGTTAAAATAGTAAGCGTCTAAATCCCAGTGTACGTGTGCAACGCCGGCTTCAACAAGGGAGCTAATAATAACTTCTTCGGCTTTGGTTAATGCATTGAAGCCTGCAAAATAAATCGTCGGTGTAGCCGTGGCCGCTATTTTCAATTCCCCTGACTTGAATCGTTCTGCCACCGCGCGATGAACCATTCCATCGTAGGCATAGTTTGCGGATGCCAGCTCTTGTTTGAATGCATCATAAACTTCCGGAAGCTTGCGCCAAAGTGTTAAGAACTTTGCCTTATTCGCGGAATCCTTTTCATCAAAATTCAGCCAAAAACTTTTCAGAAATTCAATTTGCTCCGGCGTAAGAAAGTCGAACGTAGAATCTATTTCCTTTTGATGCGACAAGTCTTTAAACAAAAATCGCGCATCGACCATATACTTATCCACTTCTTCGAAATCACGAAGAAGCATTTCTCCCCAAAAATAAAATTGGTCGAACGATTCCCGTACTTGGTCGGCTGTGGTGATGGTCGCATAGACTTTGTGTAGCCTGTGAATCAATTCCAACTTATCAGGAACTTGCCAAGCAGAATAACCGCCAATAAAATCTTCGATGGTTAAAAACTTAGGGCTAAAAACTGGGCGATCGAGTTTTTCACTGAGGTATTTTCTAAAATAAAGTATGGCGCGGCGGTTTGGAAAAACCAACGTAATTCCATCAAGCGCGTGCCGATGTTTTGCGTAAATGCTTTCTGCTAATTCTTCCAGAAATGCCTTCATTGCTATAGTCCCAGACCAAGTTGTTGGTCGTCTTTCTTTTTAACTGCCTTAACTTTCTTCTGCACAACCGATACAAGCTCACCACTTTTTACATAGAGGAGGAAACCTTCCACTTCTGTAAAATTCATCTTCTTCAGTGTATCGATATAATCCAGTACTTGTCGCTGATCCGTTTTCTGAGGTTCGCCGGTTTTGAAATCAACGACCACAGCTCTTTTATTTCGTATCATGAGGCGGTCGATACGACTTTCGACGCCCGCAGGAAGAATGATCGGCACTTCAGTTCGAACTTCCCATTCTTTCGAAAACCAACTCGCGATCTCCGGATTCTTCAGCAACTCATCCAATTGATCCTTGAGATTTGCCTTGTCTGATTCAGCAATCATACCTTCGGCAACAAGATCATCAAACTTTTGTTGCATGTCTTCCGCATAATGCATACGCGACAAAATAGCATGCAAATGAATACCGTAGTTAATACGATCGCGTTGTGTAGACGTGCCTTGAAAAAATTCTTTCGCCGATTGTCGAATGACGAGTTTATCGCTCCACGCACTTGAGTGATAGTCCGACAAATGAATCATCGCTGCCGACGCTTCCGTTTTAGAATCCGCATAGGCCACTTGCGTCCCAACACGATAGAGCTGCGATTGAATATCGTAATCCTTTGCAAGGTTTTCGCTATCGATGATGCTGTTGTACAAGAGGTGCGGAATTTCGGTGACAGCCTTCGCCGTACCTTTCTTCCACGTTTCCTTCAATGGCGCCATCACCAACAAACCTACCTCTGCACGCGTCAATGCGACATATAATAAATTCAAATTATCTAAATACGAACGCGTAAACTCTTCGTCATAAAATTCTTTGAAGTAGGAATTTTTCAACCGGCTGGAATATTTTACTGGAATATATCCAGCTTGATTGAAAGGAGGCTCATTGGATTTCACCCAAAGTTTCGGCTCGCGCATATTTTCGTGATCTAACTTCCATGAACAGAATGGAATGATCACATATTTAAACTGAAGCCCCTTCGATTTATGTATTGTGAGGATCTGTGCACCATCAATATCGTCTGGCACTTTGATCACAACCTCGTGTCGTTTCGCTTCCCAGTATTCGAGAAAAGCACCGAGGTCATTTCGTTCGCGCGTTGAAAATTTCAATACAGCATCTTGAAATGCTTGCATATAGGCAAACTCACCAGATTGATGTTCAAGTTCGAATATTCTGATTAAGGCTTCGGTGAGTTCGAATAGTGGAAGTTTTTTTAAATACGCTTTTTGCTTGCCGAAAGATGGTGGCAATAATGAATCGAATACGGTCTGATTCGTAACCGAAAACATCTCCGTGAAGACGCGCTCTATTTTATGAATGCGATGATATTCGTAGGCAACTTCTGCGCGCGCGATATCGTCTTCCGGATTCAAAAGAAATCTCATCACCGCGGTGATCAATCGCACGGTGGCCGCACCATCGACGCGTAACGATTCATTGGACACCACGTCGTATTGATAATTCGGCTTCGCTTTATCCGAATTCTTGAAATCAATAAGATATTTTACAATGTCTTGGCCTTCTTCACGTCGACGTACCAGCAACGCAATATCTTTAAGACGCACGCCGGTATCTTGAAGTTTTTCCAACAATGCTGGAATCGACTCAAGGGCGGTTGCGCGCCAGTCATCATCTTTATTAGAATCGACAAATTGTACTTGTACAAATCCTTCATACGGTCGTGCTACCTGTTGTGCTACGTCTTGATATACACGATCACTAATGCTATTCGATGTTTCGCGCGACACAATAGCCGCCGCTGTTTTAAACAATGCATTATTGAAGTAAATCACCGCCGCAGAGCTACGATAATTTTTGTCCAGCAATTTTGGATCAATACGGTCTTTCCCGATTTGCGCTTCTACTTCTTCTTGGAGTAGCCGAAGGTCGCCACCACGCCAGCGATAAATTGCTTGCTTTACATCGCCTACCAACAAACTTCGATAACCCTGATCTAGGCTGTTCGCCAATAGCGGAAAGAAGTTTTTCCATTGTAAACCAGAAGTATCTTGGAATTCGTCGATCAAATAATTTCTATAAAATGATCCGACCTTTTCATATATAAAAGGAGTATCGCTGTCTTGGATTACGCCGTTGAGAAATTTCGGCGCGTCTGCGAGCAGCATCAAATTATTTTCGTTCTTATACTCACGAAGTTTACGCGACAAGTCTGCAATCAGCCCGAAGGAATAAAACTCATTCAGGGCAATCTCGGTAGAAACGGCTTTCACCAGGTTGGTCTTCGCATAATCCACAACCTCATTCAACACTGCGATGAGGCGTTCAGCGGCGAGGTTATTAATTGTATTGCGATGGGGCGACTTATCGCTACCCCAGTTGGCGCTTTTTTGGTACTCATTTGAAATACGTGCACCGTCTAACAAGTCTATGAACGCCGAGTTTAACGTGTTGTTCTCATATAGTTTTCGAAACACGTTGCTTACGCCGCCTGCCGCATATTTAAAATCCTTCGGTTCAAAACCATGCTTGTCGAACAGCCGCACCACCTCTCCTGCTTTTTCGCGAATAAATCCAACGTACTGGTTACGCGTCTTTAGCAATTCAGGAAGAAGTTTATTAAAGAAGTTCGGTTCGGTGATCTTCGTTTCTACCTCATCCTCGATGCTTTTATACCCCTCCTTGAAGATCTCCTTTGCAAAATCGCCAAGGCTTCTGCGGATATCCCATGCGCGTTCATTTTCGAGGTTGTCGAGCGCAAAACGCACCACCCATTCCGTGAGTTGTTGATTACTTCCAAGCTCATCGATCAGATCATCAATTACTTCCACCAGTACTTCATCTTGACTGATCTCGAGTCGGTAGTCACCGGCAAGTCCAGCTTCGCGCGTGAACGAACGAATCACTTTCTGAAAAAACGCGTCGATGGTGCTAATCGAGAACTGCGAGTAACCATGCAAAATAGCCTGCAGCACATCTAGCGATTGCTGTTGAAAGGAGAAGTCGTCGAGGTTGAGCTCGCGTTTGAGCTCTTCGGCCAAATCATCGGGAACACCATTTGCAAATTTGTTGAGATAACCGAGAATTCGATCCTTCATTTCCTGCGTCGCCTTGTTGGTAAAGGTAACCGCCAGAACGTGTTTAAATTCTTGAGACTTAAAACGCAAGGCTAGCAGCAAATATTCCTTTGCCAGGGTTCGGGTTTTACCAGAACCTGCAGAACTTCGATAGATGATGAACGGCTTAGACAAAGTCTTTGGAAGGATAATAAGTTGCGAAAATCGAAAACAACTTCGCAAATCTAAAATTATTCGGAAGCAAATCTTTTAACGTGAAAAACTTCGTAAATTGATTATACTTGTCTATGCTGCGAAAGCTCTATTTTTTAGCACCCCAGGTTGCATACTCCTTCCCTGTTCAGTTGTTGTTGAACAACTTCAAGCGTAATCATGTGTTGATCTTATGCTGGATCATTCTTTTTGCGATGATTACAGGAAGCTTTGGAAAATATTTAGGTATTCCCTACCTCTTTCTTGACCCTGAGTACCTCAACAAAGTAAACTTTACGAGCTTCTTCATCATGGGTGTTGCCTGTGCTGGATTTATCACCGCATTTCATATCACATGCTATATCAACGATGGTCACCGATTCTCCTTTGTAGGCACATTGCCTAAGCCTTTTACAAAATTCGCCATCAACAACAGTACGATACCAGCGCTGTTTATGGGGACGTATATTTATGAGATCATTCGTTTTCAAATCAACAACGAATACACAACGGGCAGCGATCTAGCCTGGAATCTTACAGGGCTAGTCACGGGTTTCTTCTGTATGACGCTGCTGTTTTTCGTATACTTCTGGCTCACCAATAAAGACATTTTTAAATATGTTGTCTGCCAGATCGATGAGAAGCTGAAGCAAAATGTAAAAGTGACGCGCGCGAGTGCGATGAAAAAACTCGATATCGCCCGGAAAAAGCAAGTCCACGTCGACAACTACATCGACTATAATTTAAAGATCAGAAAAGTTGAAGATTATCATTTCTACGATCGCGCAACCATCGTTCAAGTGTTCGACCAAAATCATTTCAACTTAGTGGTGATCGAATTGTTGATCTTGATCACGGTTATGATCCTCGGAATTTTCAAAGATTATGCTGCGTTCCAATTGCCAGCAGCGAGTAGTTTCATCATCTTCCTCACCATATTCGTCATGATGGCGGGCGCATTTTCGTATTGGTTTGGAGGATGGTCTGCAACTGTAGCTTTGATCCTTTTCCTCTTTGTAAACTACCTGGTTGGTGAAGATTATTTCACCAAGCGTTACGAAGCCTTCGGATTGAATTACCTGCGCGAACATGCCGAGTATTCTACACAAACCTTACAGCAACTCAACGACAGTGCACACATTGAAAAAGATCGACGGGCTACGCTGGTCATGTTAGAAAACTGGCGGGCGAAATTCGGCGCACAGGCAAAACCTAAGATTGTATTTTTATGTGCCAGCGGTGGCGGAAAGCGTGCTGCCCTGTGGACGCTAACAACGCTGCAGACAGCAGATAGTCTAACACAAGGTAAACTAATGAACCAAAGTGTTTTGATCACTGGCGCTTCTGGCGGACTGATCGGCGCGAGTTATTATCGCGAGTTGAAGCTGCGCGAAATAAAGGGAGAGCAAGTTCATCCATACTCAGTGTCACATCGACAGAAAATAGCAACTGACAATCTCAACCCATTAATATTTAGTTTGCTTGCCAACGACCTATTCGTAGGCTTTACGAAATTTGAGTATAGTGGCAATTACTACTATCGTGACCGCGGGTACACGTTTGAAGAGCAATTGAATCAAATCACCGAGCGCACGATGGACAAGCCAATTGCTGCATACGACAGCGCCGAACTTGCCGCGCAGATTCCGATGATCATTTTGACGCCCACCATTGTAAACGATGGACGTAAACTATACATCGCTGCACGCCCCGTAACATTCATGAATGCCGATATTGCCACGCTTCCCGGTTATCACGCATCCAAAGTGAGCGGCATTGATTTTCAAACTATTTTCGAGAACCACGGAGGAAGCAATTTGCGTTTCCTTTCGGCACTACGCATGAGCGCAACCTTTCCTTACATCACGCCAAATACCACGTTACCAACAAATCCTCCCATACAAATTATGGATGCTGGTATCTCTGATAATTTTGGACTCTCCGATGCCGTGCGTTTTATGTATGCCTATCGGGAATGGATAAGTGAAAATACATCGGGCGTAGTCATTGTTTCAATTCGTGATTCTCCAAAGCTTGCAGCCATTGCACCGAAGGCAAAACAAACGGTCATCGACGCTATCACACAACCCATCAGCAGCGTTTACAACAACTTCGAGAATTTTCAAGACATCACCAGCGACATGTTGATTAGTCATGCGGGCTCATGGTTCAAGCAACCTATTGATCGTGTCGATCTTCAATACCAAGCGGAAAGTTTCATTCCCATCTTGCAAAAGATGGACAGCATCCGTCAGAATAATTCACGTGCATCACTAAGCTGGAGACTCACGACTCGCGAGAAGCAGGGTATCGAAAACTCCATTCAATCGCGGGCTAACGAAGAGCAAATTCGAAGGCTTGTTCGATTGTTGGAATAGCGAGTATTCACTTTCGACCTTCGATTGTTTATCCATTCCGTAGGAAAACTTCATGCGGCTTGCCTTTGCGAAATGAATGGCCGCATTTGTATAACCATGGCCTTGAAACGTTTGCTGTTATTTTTGTTTGTAAGCCGAAAGGGTTAATGTTGCAGGTTTACTCGCTTTTACAACACGATTAACTTGTTTCATCCATGAATAGCCAACACCAGCTCGCTCATACGTTTGAATTGATCAAACTAGAACGGCAAGCTGACCTTGAATACTATCGTCAAAAAGTACTCCTTCGTTCACTGCAGCAACGCACGCAAGACGGAACGACTTGGTATCCGGTGAAACTAAAACGCGACTACATCGGCACGGGAGAGCGATTGATCATCGAGATTGAACGCACGAACCATTTAGAAAAACCACATGCTTTTCAAAGTGGAAAATCAGTGACCGTATTTTCAAACGCCGCGGGGAAACCACAAAAAGAAAACGTTCATGGTGTTGTGAACTATGTTCGCGACAATACGATGGTCATCACCGTGAATGGCGACGAATTACCTGAGTGGATTTACGACGGCATGCTTGGCATTGATGTAATGTTCGACGAGATGAGCTATCGCGAGATGGAATTTGCGTTGAAGGAAGTGATGAAAGCGGAAGATAACCGTGTGGCGGCGATCCGTGAAATTTTATTGGGAACGGCAGAAAGTGAAGTGCGTCGCGACGATGTTCCTGCACTTACTTTCTCTTCCATCTTAAATGAAAGTCAGCAGCGCGCGATTACTAAAATTATTGAAACCGCCGATGTTGCTTTTGTGCATGGCCCACCGGGCACAGGAAAGACCACGACGCTGGTTCAGGCAATTGCGATGACAATCAAGCAAGAGAAACAGGTACTCGTTACAGCACCGAGTAATGCAGCAGTTGATCTCCTTGCCGATAAGCTCAGCGAACAAGGATTGAATGTTCTGCGCATCGGGCATCCTGCACGCGTGACGGAACAATCGCTCAGTAAAACATTGGATGCACGCATCGCACAACATCAAAACTACGGCGAACTCCGTGAGTTGAGAAAGCGCATGGAGCAAGTTCGTTCGACGGCGCTCAAGTTCAAACGTTCTTTCGGCTACCACGAGCGGGAGCAGCGAAAGCAAATGCTACAGGAAGCAAAGTTATTAAAGAACGATGCCGACATGCTTGAATTCTATATCATCAACGACCTCCTTCAAAATTGCGAGGCCATATGTTGTACACTTGTCGGTTCCTCTCATCCAACGTTGCGCGGGAAGAAATTTAAGACCGCCTTTATCGACGAAGCTGGACAAGCCCTGGAACCGGCGTCATGGATTCCCATTCTCCGTGCCGAACGTGTCATCTTCGCAGGCGATCACTTGCAACTTCCGCCAACAATCAAGTCTAACGAAGCAGCAAAGTCGGGGTTAGCCGAAACGCTTTTTGAAAAAGGTATTAGAAAACATCCGGAACGTGCAGCCATGCTCCAAGTACAATACCGGATGCACGAAGACATCATGCAATTTTCTTCAGAACATTTTTACAAGGATGAATTGATTGCGCACGACTCAGTAAAGCGAAGAATACTCGCCGCGAATCAAGTCCCTGTTGAATTCATCGACACTGCCGGTGCCGGATATGCCGAAGAACAAGATCCAGAAACCCTCAGCCGTTTTAACAAAGAAGAAGCAGACCTGGTGATTCGTAAAGTTGAGAAGCTAATTCAAGAGATTGGTATTGAAGAATGGCATCAGCAAGGGTTCACTATGGGAATCATTACCCCCTATCGTGCGCAAGTCGACTACATCGTAAAATTAGCCGACGCTTCCGCCATTCTTGAGCCTATTCGTTCCTTGATCTCAATCAATACGGTTGATGCTTTTCAGGGACAAGAAAGAGACGTTATCGTTATCGGTTTTGTAAGAAGTAACGACAAGGGTGAAGTCGGTTTTCTCGGTGATATTCGTCGGACGAACGTAGCCATGACAAGAGCAAAGAAGAAATTGATCATGATTGGCGACAGCGCTACATTGGGTTCACATCCATTTTACCTTGCGCTACTCGACTTTGTTCAAGCGAAGGAATTTTATCGAAGTGTATTTGAAGAAACTTTTTAGTTTACCAGTGAAGACATACGCATGTTCAGCGACGACATTCTAAAGTTTTATAAATCATTAGAAATAACGGAACCCCTACCTGCTGAGTTGGATGTCATGAATCCATATCAAGACGACACGGCATGGTATTTAAGTTCGGCATTCTATAAAAAATTCTATGCAGACACCAATCGGCGGCGCTTAATCGTGGGCATCAACCCAGGAAGATTTGGTGGTGGGATTACCGGCGTTCCGTTCACAGATCCCGTGAAGCTCGCCGTTGAATGTGGCATTCCAAACGACTTAAAGAAAAAAGTAGAACTGTCTGCAGACTACATCTATGCAATGATTAATGCTTATGGTGGCCCAGCTAAATTTTACGCCGACTTTTACATCAGCGCCATCAGCCCCTTGGGATTTACCCGCGAAGACAAGAATCTTAACTACTACGACATGCCTGAACTTCAACGCGCGATTGAACCCTTCGTCATTCGCTGCTTTGAACAGCAACTTACATTCAATATTGATACGCGTGTTTGCTTCTGCTTAGGTGAAGGTAAAAACTTTCACTACCTGAGTGCCTTGAATACAAAACACAAATTCTTTAAATCGGTCGTACCCCTCGCTCATCCACGATTTATTATGCAATACAAACGGAAGATGGTGGCCACCTATATCCAATCATACTTGAAAGTATTGCAAGCAGACTATTGATGCCGTGTGTTTTTCGTCCGAATTCGAGCGTCTACGTTCACCATTGGTCGCCCAAAATTAGGCCGTATTGATTTTTGCTGTAAAAACGCTGTTTTAAAATGGCATCATCTTAGTATTGCTATTATCAACAGCATTAAGTAATTCTGTTTATAAACCTGGCCTATGCTACGCAACTTTCTTTTAATCTCACTTCGTAACCTGACGAAGAATGGTGTCTTCTCATTCATTAACATTTTTGGCCTAGCCGTTGGGATGACCAGCTGCGTGCTCATTATGTTGTGGACTGAAGACGAGAAGAGTTACAACCTTTTTCATGAGCATAGCGAGCATATCTACAGCGTTAAACGAAATGTGTTTGCGAACGATGAAATTGTTACCGATGATGCAATGCCACTGCCAAGCGTTGAAGCACTGCGAGCCGATGCGGGTATCCGGTACGTTGTGCCTACCGATTGGGCCGTCGATCATTTATTGAATTACAAAGATCAAAAGGTCATTCAGACCGGGATGTACGTTGGACAAGAATTCCTACAAATGTTCACGTTCCCCTTGCGCTCCGGTAGCATAGCCACCGCGTTGAAAGATCCATCGGCCATCGTGCTCACGGCATCAACAGCAGAAGCGCTTTTTGGAAAAGAGGATCCCATGGGAAAGGTCGTACGACTCGATGACATTCACGACATGACCGTAACCGGTGTATTGGACGATGTTCCTTCTAATTCTTCGTTATCATTTCATTATCTGATGCCCTTCTCGGCTTATGAAAATGCACAACCCTGGGTAAGAAATGTATCGACACAATGGGAGACCAATGCCTTTTTAGTTTACATACAACTTCACGATGCCGCCGCGATCAATGATGTCGCCAAAAGGAATAAGAATCTGATCAAACAAAATGCAACCGCTTCTTTGAGCGAACTGTATTTTCATCCATTGAAAGATTGGCGCTTGCTCTCGCGTTTTTCGAACGGACAACCTGTAGGCGGATCGATCGAGTTTATCAATTCGTTGATTATCGTTGGAGGCTTTATTTTATTAATTGCATGTATCAACTTCATGAACTTGGCAACAGCAAGGTCAGAGCGCAGGGCGCGTGAAGTGGGCATTCGTAAAACGATCGGTTCTATGAGAATACAACTTATTGCGCAGTTCATTTTGGAATCTATTCTCATCGCGGCCATGGCTTTCATTCTTGCTGTTGGATTCACCGAAATATCACTTCCTTTCTTCAACAACATCGTCGGCCGAGACCTGACCATTCCTTATGACAGCTTTACTTTTTGGAAGTATGCCCTCATCGTTGTATTTATTTGTGGCGTGGTCGCGGGAAGTTACCCTGCATTTTATTTATCATCTTTTTCTCCTGGGAAAGTTCTCAAAGGACTTACCGGTGGAAGACGATCTGCGTTACCGCGAAAAATTTTAGTTTCCTTACAATTTAGTTTTACCATTTTTCAAATTGTAGGTACGATTGTCTTTTATCAGCAAATTAAGCATGGCATGGAAAGATCACTCGGGTACGATCGCGATAACCTGTTGATGATCGATCAAACAAAAGATATTACAAAAAACATCACACCCATTAAAGAAGAACTACTAAGCCAGGGACTCATTACGTCGCTGACATCTTCTAATAGTCCGATCACTTCGTTATATGCACACATGAATGTGACATGGCCAGGGAGAGAAACGTCTACGAAAGCATCCTTTGCAACGGTAGCGGTATCGTACGACTACATGAAGACGATGGGAATTCAGCCGATCGAAGGTCGCGACTTCGATCCTGCACATCAAGATTCCGCATCCGTTATTATCAATGAAACAGCTGCAAAACTCATGAACCTGGAAAAACCTCTGGGCGAACGGGTACTTTGGGACGATAAAGAACTCACCATTGTGGGCGTCGTTCCAGATATCATGATGACTAATCCTTATGCGGCCGTAGATCCAACAATGTTCATCTTCGATCCGTCGTGGGTTTCGCACTACACGTTGCGTATTCCAAAAGGAAAAGATCTTCCGGAAACGCTCGCAAAAATCGAAACAATCTTTAAAAAATATAACCCAGCATATCCATTCACCTATGCATTTGCTGATGAACAATTCGACCAGAAATTCTCGACCATTCGTTTTATCGGCACAATGGCTAACATCTTTTCTTTTCTTGCCATCGTCATCTCGTGTTTGGGCTTGTTTGGTTTAGCTGCATTTACCGCAGAAAAACGCACGAAGGAAATTGGGATCAGAAAGGTTTTAGGCGCATCGGTGACCCAAATGGTGATGCTCTTGTCGAGGGAATTTTCCAAGTTGGTGTTCATTGCATTCCTGTTCACAGCGCCAATGGCATGGTTTGCTTTCAACATGTGGCTCAACAGATTTCCATATCGCATTGACATCCATTGGATGATCATCGCTGGGGCGGGCATCATTGCGTTGGCACTTGCCTTGATCACCGTAAGCTCGCAAGCCCTGAGAGCTGCCCTTGCGAACCCCGTAAATGCGCTGAAACGCGAGTAAAACCAACTTACAACGCTAGTCCTATGGGCTGAGGCTATCGCGAAAAATCCTATAGCGTTGTATATTGCGTACGGTTTTTTCGCTATGATCAAAAGCTATTTATCGGTTGCGCTGCGTTACATGGTACGTCATAAAGGTTTTTCTTTGATTAACCTCGCAGGACTTACTTTGGGAATTGCCTGTAGCCTATTGATCACGCTTTTTATCTATGATGAACTATGCTATGATACCTTTCACGCAAATGCCGACAAAACATATCGTGTAGGCTTCCGCGGAACGCTGCAAGGAAAAAAAATTGAATCGACGATGACCGGCTTTCCGTTGGCACCTGCGATTCAAAAAGATCTTGCTGACGTAGAAATGGTAACCCGAATTGCGAGCTGGGCTACCTTTCCGATGCGTTTTGAAGACAAAACTTTCACCGAGCCCAACCTGCTGCTTGCAGATTCTAACTTCTTCCGTTTTTTTAATTTCAAATTGATTGAAGGACATCCAGATAGTGTGCTTCATGGAAAGAAAAAAATTGTCATTTCTGTTTCTGCAGCTCGAAGGTATTTCAATTACCGAGGCGCTGGCGATACAACGCCAATTGGAAAAACAATGGTGCTCGCACAAGGATACACGGCACAAATTAGCGGAATCGCCGAAGACGCTCCTTCAAACAGCCATTTTCACTATAGCTTCATCCTCTCGCTAGACAGCTGGGATGACGAGCCTCACGTCAGTTGGATAACGGGCAAAGTCATTACATATGTCAAACTTAAGGACGGTGTAAACGAAAAAGTACTCACGGATAAACTCTCACAATTTGTAAAACATAACATCACGCAAGAATTAGAAGCAATGCGGCGTGTCAATGTTGATCGCTTCAAAATTCAAGGTAACGAACTTGGTTATTTTTTGCAGCCCTTAAAAAGAATTCATCTGCATTCTCACCTAACAGACGAGATCGAGGTAAACGGAGAAATTCAATACGTTTATTTATTCACCGCTATCGCCGTGTTCATTACACTCCTGGCATGTATCAACTTTATGAACCTTTCTACTGCGCGTTCGGCGAGTCGCGCAAAAGAAGTTGGCGTACGAAAAACCGTTGGCGCACAGAATATACGATTGGTTGGGCAATTTTTACTTGAATCATATTGCTATGTAATCGCTGCGGTTTGTCTTGCGCTTTTCCTCGCACTTGTTTTCATAACACCATTCAACCTACTTACACATAAGCACCTTCATGCCGCGACTTTACTTTCTGCACCTTTCCTGACAATCATCGTGATCTTTGTGGTGGTGTTAGGCGCGCTCGCCGGTAGCTATCCATCATTTTATCTCACCACATTCAGTCCAATCGACGTAATGCGCGGAAGAATAAGAACGCGTATGCGTTCCTATGGCATCCGAAACGCCCTGGTTGTTTTTCAATTTTTTATCTCATCAGGATTAATCATAGCAACGTTAACTGTGTATGATCAACTCCAGTTATTTCAGAAAGTGAGTCTAGGATTTGACAAACGGAATATTATCAATCTATTACATACCAAGAATCTCGGACAAAACGGCGTTGTATTCAAGAAGGAACTACTGAAGCACGATGCCGTTATTTCAGCGAGTTACTGCAACCGACTTCCTCCTAACATCGATTGGCAAGATGTATTTAGCACGACTGCACCTTCGAAAGATTATATCCTCTCCGTATATGAAATGGATTATGATCACCTGAAAACAATGCAATACAAGATGGTGATTGGAAGATTCTTTTCGCAAGAGTTCCCCACCGATACTGCGGCAATCATCTTAAATCAAAAAGCGATAGAAAAGTTGGGACTCGAACATTTTGGGCATCTTCGATTATTCAGTGCTTACGGCGGACCACATGGTGCAGAGAAAGAAGTAATCGGCGTGATGCAAGACTTCAATTTCCAGTCATTAAAAGATCCGATTCAACCCATGGCGATTGTACTCGGGAAACAACCGAATTGGGAGATGGCCGTGCGTATTAAAGATGGGCGCTACGATGAAATCATTTCTTACATGAAATTTCTTTGGAAGAAGTACGCGCCGAATGCACCATTCGAATACACATTCTTAGACAAAAACTTCGAAGCAAAGCATCGTACAGAAAAGCAAATTGGTTTTCTATTTTTCATCTTCACCGCATTAGCGATGGCTATTGCTTGCTTGGGGTTGTTCGGCCTTGCAACGTTTACTGCAGAGCAAAGGATTAAGGAAATTGGGATCCGAAAAGTTGTGGGTGCTACAACGACCAGCATCGTATTAATGCTCAACAAAGATTTTCTACGACTTGTACTCATTGCAAATCTCCTCGCCATCCCAGCTGCATGGTGTTTATTAACGGAATGGCTGTCACAATTCGCTTACCATACTCACGTACAATGGTGGATGATACTGATGGCCTTGGTCACTACAACGGCCATTGCATTTCTATCCATTAGTTTTCAAGCGATCCGGGCTGGCCGGGGCAATCCGGTCAATTCGCTGCGGAACGAATAAAATTCAAAACATCGTAGGGGTATTTCGCGGGGCGGTTGTCTCTAAGCAAACAATCGCACTATGAAAAAACTCCACGCTATACTGATCCTTGTGGCCGGATGGATTCCTGCCTCATTACATGCCCAAGAGATCACCCGTGACCTTCGCTCGTTCACCAAGATTATTGCGTCGCCGAAAATCAATCTTATCCTCGAAAAAGGTGAAACAGAACATATTCGGTTGGTCTATTCGAATGTTGCTGAAGACAAAATAAACATCGAAGTAAAAGGTAGCACCTTACGAATTTACCTTGATGACGCACGAGTAGTTGAAAAAACATATCGGTCTGATGGACGTCAACGCAAAAGCATTTACGAGGATGTGAGCATCACAGCTTACGTGACCTACACCGAGCTCAAACATTTAGAGATACGCGGACATCAAGAACTTACTTGCAAAGATGAAATTGAAGCTAAAAAATTCAAGCTTAAAGCTTACGGCGAGAACGAAATTAGACTCACATCGCTGAAAACAGAATATTTCAAAACAAACTTATATGGCGAAAATGATTTACGCATCCGAGGGGGTGTGGCTGAATATCAGAAGTACAAGTTGTATGGAGAAAACAAGATTGATTCTCGCGACCTAAAAAGTTTTGTTGCAACAACCACCATTTTCGGTGAAAGTAAAATCAAATTGGCGATTCAAGATAAACTTAACGTCAATTCTTTTGGGGAAGCGCAGGTTCGCTATGATGGCGATGCGCGAGTCAACCGTGGGCTCGTTTTCGGGAAAGCTGAGATCCGAAAAATGAATTAAACGATTGGCGGACCGGATACTTCACGGTGTCCGGTTTACTTTTTCAATTTTGAGTACATCGATCATAAATTTTTCCATGGCGCGATATACACCGTCGAAATCTTTGGATGTCATAGCACTACCGATTACATGTGCTCCCGCATTCGGAAAAGCTATCGCTGATTTTAATTCCCTCGGGGTCCCCAACTGCTCGTGCATTTCCAACATCGCGCTCACTTTCACTTCCGGATCTTGTGATCCTTCATCTTTATAGTAATACAAGGTGAGTGACGGTTGTTTTACACGCGAAAATGTATTCTTGGTCATGGTTGTTTCCAGTAGTTCCTCAAGCTGCGTAAGCGACTCTATACGATACTTCTTATTCCAATATTTAGCGTGTTCCGGTGAAGCGCCTGTCGTTCTATACCGATCACCAAGAACCGTACGTGCTATATACAACCCATAAGGATCATTCAACAAAAAGGCAGCACCATCGTTGATTGCAATGTTGGGTGAAAGATTGATTAACGCGTGCACGTCTTCAGGATATTCGGCCGCCAACTTCAACGCCAACGTTCCTCCAGTTGAAGTACTCAACACGATCACCTTATCCCCGATTTGTTTTGCAATTGCAATGGCCTGCTTGGCACTTTCCCAAGAACGATCTGCGGAATAGTACAGCAATGTCTCGGTAGTATCTACACCGTGATCAGCAAGTCGCGCAAGGAATAAGTTACATCCGAATGCCTTCGCAAGATTTCGATGCGCCGGCTCTCCTTCCATTTTACTCGCAGAGAAGCCGTGAAGGTATACAATGCCGTACGCAGTTTTCGTGCGACTACTGTCAACCCAAACAATCTCGGCTTCATTGCCTGGCTTGATCTTGTGCTTTGCATCTTCCGCACGTACAAATCTCTCCAACGCGACAGGGTCAGACGGTAGCGAAGGTTTTGTCAAGATATATTTCGGTTCCTCAGGCGTTGGTCCGAGAAAATAAATTCCTACCAATACAAGAATCGGAAAGGAAATTTTCATGAAGCGCTTAGATGTCATGCTCGTCATTAATGATTCGAATACAAATTCATTTTACAATCTCCCACTGCGGGTTTAAAATAAACGGTACGCTGTCACCGACTATTGTTTGTACAATTTCACCCGTTGATACATCAAAAGACCTAAACAGAAGTTCGCCGCTCACAGACAACTTTCTACCTACCATATTATTTTTCCAGTGGTCAATTCCGTCGAGGTAGTATCGTGCACTATCGGGTAACGAGATTACGACAGCACCTGCTTTACAATCGACCGCCATGCCTGTTACGGTTATGTTTTCACCAACTTGGCAAAACAGCATCGTGATTAGATTAACGATCGGCATATAAGAATATTTCTTTCTTACAATTTAGCTGATGTTATCGTGGATTGCAATGCCGCATGCGTATCGCTCGACACACAACGTATGATGATTTCGTTACGCTTTCGCTGATATCACCTTACGAACGGGCCGTGGGTCGTATTTAAGGCATCTTCAAGCCAATGTGGATTGATCAGCGCCATGGATGTGGGAAGGTGTTCTGTTGGAAAGAACTTAACCGCCATCGTCTCCTCGTTTGAAACATTTTTTGGGATCGCGGTTAGCAATTTTATTTCAAAGTATGTCGTTACGAAATGTACGATACGTTCATCATAATGATACGTTGCCGAATTTGGCGCAGAGTAAACGCCAATCAATCGCACAATCTCCGCCTCTGCATTCACTTCTTCTTTTATTTCTCTTAAAATCGCGTCTCTTACTGATTCACCAAATTCAACATGGCCAGAAATAATCGACCATTGTTCGACATCTCTTCTTTTGTGAAGTAGAACCTCTCCTGCTTCATTAAATATCACCGCCGCTACGGCTGGACGAATTTCTTTATTCATAACATTCACATCAAAATCCGAAGCGAAGACCTTGCTTTACAGCCTTTGCATATTTCTTTTTATCAAAACGATATAGATAGGGTGCTTTATGAGCGCCGCCAGTCTTGCGTTCTTTTAACCGTTCTAAAATTTTTAACGACAACATCTTCTTTTGGAAATTTCTGCGATCGAGTGTTTTATCCAACACAGTTTCGTAAAGACGCTGAAGCTCGGGCATCGTAAATTTCTCAGGCAGAAGATTGTATCCGATCGGGTGATCATTTAAACTTCGCCGCAATTCTGCCAATGCTTTACGCACGATATCCTGATGATCGTAAATGAGTTTCGGAAGTTTATGTATGTCTACCCATTTACATTCTTCGCTGAGCCAATCTGGTTGCGGGCTTACTTTTGAATATTCTACCAACGCATAATAACCAATCGTGATAAATCGTTCCATGAGCCACTTACCGCTTTTGCCTTGTATGCTGAGCAGCTCTTTATTCCGATCTCGAAAAGGATCACCAAAAGCATGGAATTGTTGAAGAAAAATATCATCGAGTCCCGTACGATCTTTTAGAATCCGGGTGGCCGAGTCATCGACGGCTTCATTTTTTTTTACAAATCCCCCCGGTAAACACCAGTGCCCACCGTCTTTCCATTTCAGTAATAATACTTTTAGCGAATCGTCGTGAAATCCAAAGATGACGCAATCAACAGAAAGATGACGAAGATAGAGGCGTTCACCCTTCGATACGAATTCTTGGAAGTCACGAATTTTCTTCATCATCGTAAATATCGAAAAAGCAAACAATTGTAAGCACGACTCTACCTACTTTCTTTAGGGCACATCATTGTGTTTGTTCAACACAATAATTAAAAAAATCCCTTGCATCATCGACATTAGCCGTCTAACTTGCTTGCATCCAATTCGAAACCAAACATTTCCATGAAGCTTTTTTTGCGAACATTATTACTCACATTACTTTGTGCTGCTGGTGCTGCTGCACAAACGCTACCCTCAGGACCTCAGGTGGTCACTTTTTTTTCTGATGCCGATGACACTGAGCAGCCTTATGGCTTGTACATACCCAAGAACTACGATGCCAATAAAAAATATCCGTTGGTCATCATGCTTCACGGCGCGGGTTCAAATCACCGGTTAGCACTTCGCCGCGTATTCGGAAAGAGTAACGCTGCTGGTGAGACCGATGTAGAAGCTACACGCTACTTTCCCGAGTGGAAAGATGTTGATTACATTGTTGCATCGCCGTACGCACGCGGCACGGCAGGGTACCAAGGCATAGCCGAAAAGGATGTGCTCGATGTTCTCGCCGATGTAAAAAAGCGATTCAACATTGACGAAGATCGTACATACCTTACCGGACTTTCTATGGGCGGTGGCGGAACATTGTGGATCGGCATGACACGTCCTGATATTTGGGCAGCCATCGCACCAGTTTGTCCTGCGCCACCCAACGGTACAGACGCACTGATGATGAATGCACACAACTTACCCGCTCATTTTTTTCATGGCGATGCAGATCCTGCTGTGAAAGTAGACATCTCGAGAACATGGGTAAAAACCTTACAAGAGTCTGGCGCCACAGTCGCGTATGCCGAATACCCGGGCGTATTTCATGACAGCTGGGTTAATGCATATAAAGATGGATTCATCTTTGATTGGTTCAGCAAATTCAAACGCAACCTATTTCCAGATCAAGTGAAATATGCGACAACGCAATACAAATTTAATCACGCTTACTGGATTACTATCGATCAGCTTACACCCGGTACATTAAACTCGATCGATGCAAAGTTCACCGACGTAAATAAAGTTACCATCACGACCAAAACACTGAACGGTTTTACACTGACACCAGATGGCCACAGCAAATTCAAAAAAAGTGAGCCACTCGAAATATTGATCAACGGAAAAAAAATAAAAGCTCCGGCGTCGGCGGTATTCCACTTCAAGTTTGAGAATGGCAAGTGGTTATCCGGCAAAATACCGAGTGAAGCAACTTCAAAAAAGCAAGGCGCAGAGGGTCCAATCAGCGCCGCATTTTCGTCTCGTCATATCTACGTTTTTGGTACGGGTGGTAATCCGTCCCCCGAAGAACTCAAAAATCGTGTAGCGCTTGCAAACCAAGCCGCCAATTGGTCCGAGTATAGAAATGCATTTTTAGGACGCATCATGTTTTTCCCGCGCATTGTTGCCGATCGCGAAGTGCGACCTAGTGATTTAGAAAGTAGTAATCTTATTTTATTCGGCACGGCGGAAACAAACAGCGTCATCGCAAAATACAGCGACCGCCTCCCGATAACGCTCAACAATAATGCGTTAAGCGACCATGGTCTATTCTACGTGTTCCCGATCGACGGACATTATGTTGCCATTAATTCCGGATTGCCTTGGTGGACGAATGTGCAACCGCAAGGATTTCCATTTCTACCTGCGCCATATCTTTCGCTCGGCGGGTTTAAAGATTTTCTTCTTTTCAAAAACTCCGGCGCGAATGTTATTGCCGATGGCTACTTCGATCACCAGTGGAAGTTCGATGAGAACGCGACAAAAAAATTAAAAGACTCTGGCGCGGTTACGATTAAGTAAAAATTCTGATCAACGCTATCAGATAGTCGATACAGGTTTAGAAAGGCTGGTTATGGTGACCAGCCTTTTTTTATTGTGCGGTTCCGAACAGTAAAGTCACGCGGTTCGAACATCACCACAATAGGATGTTGCGTTTTCGATGAGTAATGCAACTTTTAAAAATTAGTCTGGTCTTTGCATAAACGATTGCTTTAAAAAGTAGTATCACCTCCTACTACCGCTAAATGTAAACCGATGATTAAGAATTATCTAAAAGTAGCTATCCGTTCTATTTTCAGGAACAAGCTCACCGCATTTATAAACATCGCAGGTCTTGCACTGGCCATGGCTTGTGCGCTCCTCATCTTTCTTTTCATCGCCGATGAAATGAGCTATGAGAAATACCATGCGAAGGCAGATCGAATATATCGTGTTACCAGAAGCTTTCATTCACCTGAAGGAGATGTGAGTTTACACCTCGCGAATGTTGCGCCACCAATCGGTCCACTCTTAAAAAATGATTTCGGTGAAATTGAAGTACTCGCGCGCACACTGAACTATGGCGGACTGGTGATCGGGCTTGAAGAAAACGGCGAGCTCAAAATGACAAACACGGAAAACTTCATATTCCTCGCAGAACCTTCTATCTTTAAAATCTTCGATATCGAAATTACTTCTGGCGATCGTGAAAAAGCACTTGAACGACCATTCACACTTCTACTTTCGGAACGCACAGCGAAAAGATATTTTAATGAAGCCAATCCTGTAGGGAAACGACTACGCGCTAATAATCAATTCGATCTTGAAGTAACGGGTACCTTTAAAGATTTACCTGCGCAATCGCATTGGCATCCAGAATTTTTGATCGCTTTCAGCACATTAGAAAATGATCAAGTGTACGGCAAAGCGGCGTTGGAAACCAATTGGGGAAACAATGCCTTCGGTACATACATGGTACTACAACCTGGAACCGATGCACAAAAGTTGGAATCGAATTTTCCGGCTTTCATGAACAAACACTTTGCAAGTTACGTGAAGGCTAACTTCGGCGCTCCGGCAGATTTCGATGCATCAAAAACCACCTCACTCTATCTACAAAAATTAACAGACATTCACCTGCATTCACATCTCGATGATGAGCTGGAAGCGAATGGAAATATCAACAATGTATACATGATGGCTGTGATTGGTTTGTTTATCATTTTGATCGCCTGCTTTAACTTTATAAACTTATCAACAGCCCGCGCCACGAAACGAGCAAAAGAAGTGGGACTACGCAAAGTCGTTGGTGCTTTTAAAAATCAACTGATTGGTCAGTATCTAAGCGAATCCATCCTGATCGCATGCATGGCACTCGTTCTTGGGCTCGTTATCGCTCGCATGGGACTTTCATGGATGAACGCCTTCACGAGTAAAACAATCGCGCTAAATTTAGCCGAACAACTACCACTTTTTGCCGGACTTGTAGCCTTCGCTGTAATCGTGGGCATCCTTGCTGGGATATATCCTGCATTTGTGATCTCTTCTTTTAAACCTGCGTTAACGCTGAAAGGCAAATCGAATTCAACAGGCGGAAAAGGTAGTATCAGAAAAATTCTAGTCGTAGCACAGTTTAGCATTTCAATCGTGCTGATCATCGCTACGCTGATTACGTTCCAGCAACTCGACTTCCTAAATAATCAAAATCTTGGTTACAATAAAGATCAAGTGATCACACTCCCTTACTATAATGAGGTGGCCGAAAACTATGATGCATTTTACAACGAACTGACGAAGTCGAGTGCGATTGAAAATGTAGGACGATCATCACGCGTACCAACGGGGAGACTACTGGACTCCTACGGAAACCCAAGAATTACGAAAGGTGACAGTCTCGTGAACCTCACCATTAATCTAAAAACAATCGTTGCTGATCATGAATTCTTCAAAACGTACGGCATTGATTTGGTGGCCGGAAGAAATTTTAACCGGTCTATTCCAACAGACGACTCACTCGCTTTTATTATCAATGAAAAGGCAGCGCAAGAAATTGGGTGGACAAACTTCGAGACAGCCATCGGACAAGATTTCCAGTACAATGGTCAAAAAGGAAAACTGATTGGTATCGTCAAAGACTTTCACTTTGAATCACTTCATCAACATATTGTTCCGATGATATTCTTGCCACTCAACGGAAGTTACAATACGATATCGATCGCGATCGCGGGGACCAATACGCGCACGGGCATCGACCATGTAGAAAAAGTGTGGAAATCGTTTCTTCCTGCGCGCCCATTTGCTTATCAGTTTATCAGTGAACGATACAAGAACCTCTACGAAGCCGAACAGAAACAAAGCCAACTCTTTACCACATTTGCATGCCTTGCCATCTTCATCGCGAGCCTCGGATTGTTTGGCTTGGCAACTTTCAACACCATGCAGCGCATTAAAGAGATTGGTATTCGAAAAGTACTGGGAGCATCCGTTCCCAATATTCTGGGCTTGCTGTCGAAAGAGATCATTATCCTTATCGCCGCTGCGAACGTGCTCGCTTGGCCCGTGGCATATTATTTTACTGAAATGTGGTTGAGTTCATTCGCCTATCACATCGACTTCGATGTGCTGGCATACATCATCGCTGCAACGGGTGCGATACTGCTCGCTTTATTAACAGTGAGCGCGCAAACTATTAAAGCGGCCATGAGCAATCCAGCCAATACACTGCGGTATGAGTAGGAAATGGAATTTTAAATATGCATCAAAAAAAGCGTCCGTAATGACGCTTTCTTTGTTTTAAGCCAGCGACGAAAATAAAAATGTTAGTTCAGCTGATTAATCAGTATATTGTAAGACACCTGATCTAAACTAATGACATCCGCACACAACCTTACGCTTACGGATCCTGTTTTCAATCCCCACATTGCCTATAATCGCTTTGATAAGTTTTGGATTTCTAGACTGAAGGATGAACGTGATCTCCCTTTCGTCTACCTCACCATCAAGATCACAATCTTCATGCTGCCCCTTGGGATCTTGTTGTTCATACCATCGATCACCGGATGGCTTTGGTGGGCAATCGTTTTTGCCTATCACTTCGTGAACAACTTTGTTTTTAAAGGTCCCTTTGGATTAATGCTGCACTGCACGAGTCATCGGCCTTGGTTCAATGAGAAGATGAACTGGATGAATCATTACCTGCCTTGGGTGGTGGGGCCTTTTTTCGGTCAGACACCCGAAACGTATTCAGCACATCACCTGGCGATGCATCACCGTGAAAATAATCTAGAAGACGACTTGAGCTCAACCATGCACTATCAGCGCGATAGTTTCGTGGGATTCTTAAAATATTTCGGCAGTTTCTTTTTCACCGTTATCCCAACATTGGCACTTTACTTCGACAACAAAGACCAATTGAAGTTGAGAAATCGTGTAATTCGAGGAGAGCTTTTCTTTTGGTTGGTTTGCGGCGCACTTTGTTTTGTACGCTGGCAAGCAGTGCTGGCTGTATTCGTGATTCCGCTTTTGATTTCACGCCTGATCATGATGGTCGGAAATTGGGCGCAACATTCATTCGTCGATGCTGATGATCCTGGCAATTTCTACAAGAATAGCGTCACCTGTATTAACACGAAATACAATAACAAATGCTGGAACGATGGATACCACATCAGCCATCACATCAAGCCTAACTTACACTGGACATTACACCCTGAACATTTGCTCACCAACATCAACGAATACGCAGAGAACAAAGCTTTGGTATTCGAAGGAATTCACTTCCTGCATGTGTGGTGGTATTTGATGACAAACAATTATGAATCGCTGGCGAAACGTGTAGTCAACTTGAATGGAATGTTTTCCTCGCAAGAAGAGGTTATCGCATTGATGAAGGCGAGGACGCGGAAGATAGAACGTTAGCGTGTAAAGGTGTTACCGGTTTCCAGTGGCCAGTTTCCGGTGTTGGTTATCGACAAATGCAGAGACAAAAAAAATCACAGTCAATAATTGACGGTGATTTTTTTATCCTTATGATATTACGGGTAAACTGTATTCACTACTATTAACTGATAACAGTTAACCGATAACTTCCAAACCTAACGTTTGCTTCCGCCCCACTTGCCGCCTCTAGAAGAAGATGAAGAACGTTTACCGCCACTGCTTTTTCCGCCGCCTTTACCGCTGTAGCCGCCACTTTTTCCGCCACCAGAATATCGGCCTTTGCCTGAACCCGATGACGAGCGACTTCTGCCTGACGACTCTTTGCGTTCTGTAACTTCAACTCTGATCTGTCGACCTTCAATGGTTACGTTTTCAAAGCCCTTCAAAATCTCGTCTGCTTTTTCCTTTTCTATTTCAAAAAACGAATACGCACCTTTCAAATCGATCTTACCAACATAGCGCTTTTGAACGCCGCAATAATCATCGAGCATTTCCAGCAAGCCAGGAACATCGATGTTATCCATTTTACCAACATTGATAAAGAAGCGCGTACCAGTCGAGTAACGATCCTCACGTCCATCCTCAGCTGCGCGTTTGAACTCTTGATTCAAATCCGGCGCGTTGCGATAATAATCTAAGAAACGGTTAAACTCGATCGATGCGAAACGCTTGATCAAATCATTCTTCGTGATATCCTTAAACTCTTCGTAAACCGCAGGCAAAAATTCTGCAATCTCTTCTTCGTTCACTTTCACTTCATGCACCTTATGCATCAAGTTCAACAACTGCTTTTGACAAACTTCCGGGCCAGTAGGTACGAGCATTTTTTTGAATGGTGACTTCAACGTACGTTCAATCTGTTTTACTTTGCCCAACTCATTTCTGTTGATCATCGCGATTGAAACGCCTTTCTTTCCGGCACGTGCAGTACGACCACTACGATGCGTATAGAATTCCATTTCATCAGGAATGTTCAAATGAATCACGTGTGTGATATCATCGACATCGATACCGCGCGCTGCCACATCGGTAGCAACAAGGATCTGTAATGTTCTGCTTCTGAACTTCATCATCACACGATCGCGTTGCTGCTGCGTGAGATCACCATGAAGCGAATCAGCATTGTAGCCATCCTTCATCAACATCTCAGCAACTTTTTGCGTGTCAATACGTGTGCGGCAAAAAATCAATCCAAAAATATCAGGTGTGTAATCGAGGATACGTTTGAGTGCAAGATGACGATCACGGTCCTGAGTAACAACATAACAATGTTCGATGTTCTGATTGCCCGTGTTTTGTTCACCTACCGTGAGCTCAAAAGGATTACTCATGTAATTCTTCATGATCGCACGGACTTCCTTCGGCATTGTTGCAGAGAACAGCCACGTATTTTTATCATCTGGTGTGAACGCGAGAATTTTATCAAGATCTTCTTTGAATCCCATGTTCAACATCTCATCGGCTTCATCCAACACAACATACTTGATGGTGTCGAGCTTAATGGCGCGGCGGTCGATCATGTCGATAAGGCGGCCCGGTGTAGCGACGATAATCTGCGCACCTTTCTTCACCTTACGAATTTGCTCGCTGATGCTAGCGCCACCATAAACGGCAACGATGTTGAAGTTTTTGAATTTCTCAGAGAAGTTCTCCAAATCACTGGCAATCTGTAAACCTAACTCACGTGTGGGAGCAAGTACGAGCGCCTGAGTGTCTTTGCTTTTGTCGTCAACTCTATCGAGTAGTGGTAGGCCAAAAGCCGCAGTTTTTCCAGTACCGGTTTGGGCTAGTCCGACAAAGTCTTGACTTCCGGTGAGCAGCACAGGAATAGCTTTTTCCTGAATTGGTGTTGGTGTTTCAAAGCCAAGCTGCTGAACTGACTCTACCAACCCCTGAGATAGCCCCAGGGATGCAAAAGATTTCATTATGAATTTTTAATTGAGCCGCAAAGGTACGTTTTAATAACCACATTATGGCATCAACTTCAAAAGTGACTAAGCCCAGATCGTTGTTTTCAATCACATCCCAACATTATACGGCGATCATCGCCATTTACGATCGAATGGCCCAGTAATTCTAAACTTCTCGGTCAAATTCAGCGGACCATTCTTTAAATTCTTCTTTATATTCACGGCCGCAGAGCGGACTGCAATCGTCTGTTCACACTAAAATCGTCAATATCATACATCATGAAACTGAAACAAACATGGCGCTGGTTCGGACCAAACGACCCAGTTTCGCTTCAAGATATCAAGCAAACCGGAGCCGAGGGAATTGTTACCGCGCTACATCACGTGCCACATGGCGAAGTATGGACCATAGATGAAATTAAAAAGCGTCAAGCTGAACTGAAATCGGGCGGCTACCATTGGGACGTTGTCGAAAGTGTCACCATCCACGAAGATATCAAGACGCGCTCAGGCGACTACAAAAAATACATCGAACAATACAAAACGTCGTTACGCAATCTTGGTGCATGCGGTATCGAGATTGTAACGTACAATTTTATGCCCGTTAACGATTGGACGAGAACAAACCTCGATCTGATTATGGCCGATGGATCGAAAGCCCTTTACTTCAATTGGTTCGACCTCGCCGTGTTCGACATCTTCATCTTGAAACGAAAAGGGGCCGCAGATAACTATAGTTCAAAAGTGGTAGCCGAAGCTGAAAAACGATTTAAGCAATACACGCCCGAAGAACTGGAAGCCCTTACTGGAATTATTATGTTCGGCATCCCCGGTGAAAAGAAAAGTACGCTCGAAGGCATGCGACAAAAGCTCGCGTTATATGATGACATTAACCATAACGCGCTTCGAGAAAACTTGAAATATCTTCTCTCCGAGATCACACCGGTAGCTGCTGAATGCAACATCAATCTTGCCATACATCCAGATGATCCTCCATTCGACATTCTCGGATTACCACGTATCGTAAGCAACGCCAGCGATCTCGACTTCATTTTGAAAGCTGTTCCGATAGACAACAATGGAATTTGTTTTTGCACCGGATCGCTTGGCGCAAATCCTGAGAACGATCTTCCAACGATGGCACGAGACATTGGAAAGAGAATTCACTTCGTTCACCTCAGAAATACAAAGCGAGATGAAGATGGCAACTTTTTCGAAGCAGACCACTTGGGTGGTGACACTGACATGTATGCTGTGATGAAGGAAATTTTAAAGATTCAGCAAACGGTAAAAAATAAAATTCCATTTCGACCCGATCACGGACATCAAATGATGGACGACCTGAACAAAGTAACAAATCCCGGATATTCGGCTATTGGCCGTATGCGAGGTCTTGCAGAGTTACGCGGATTGGAGTTGGGAATTTGTAGAGAGAACGGATGGGAATGAAGCTTAATCGTTAATAGTGAAAGCGAATAACGAGATATTGTAGCAGTCTTTACATTGGTAAGAGGTATTATCGATCAAGATTTTTTTTACACAGAGACGCAGTGACGCCGAGGTTTCGCGGAGAATTCGCTGATGCTTCTGTTGTATAGGAGAAAATTATAATATATTTGCCGCTCAATCAGGGGGATTAGCTCAGCTGGCTAGAGCGCTTCCATGGCATGGAAGAGGTCATCGGTTCGACTCCGATATTCTCCACAAAAAACAGGCTGTCTCAAAAGGCAGCCTGTTTTATTTATAGTGATTAACGATTAACTAACCAACAGCAGCCGCATTGTCTCCAGAACAAATTCACCTCGCTACTACTGAATCTGATTCTTGTCAATCAAATCTTTAAATGCTTTGCGATAGGTATCGCTAATTGGAATCAGTGCTTGTCCGATTTGAATTTCTCCTTTGTGAACGGCATCGATCGCGTGAAGGGCGACAATAAAAGAATGGTGTACTCTGATGAATTGATCTGCCGGAAGTTGTTCTTCCAATGCTTTCAACCGCTGAAGACTTACAACCTTCTGTTGTTTCGTATGGATTGTAACATAGTCCTTCAACCCCTCAACAAACAGAATATCTTCCCACCTGATCTTTACAAGTTTGGTACCGTCTTTCACGAACACAAAAGGTTGTGATGGTAATGACGATTCACTGCCAATGTCCTTCGTTGTTGCTGGTGTTGGTCCTGCGTTGGCCCGTTGTGAGGCTTTATCTACTGCACGTAAAAAACGTTCGAACGTAATGGGTTTCAAAAGGTAATCTACCACGTCGTGCTCGTATCCTTCCAACGCGTATTCAGAATAGGCTGTGGTGAGAATGACCAATGGTTTTTTATTCAACGCTTTTAGCAGCGACAGCCCAGTAATCTCTGGCATTTGAATATCGAGAAACAATAAGTCTACGTGGTTCTTTCGTAAAATCTCTATTGCCTCTAGCGGATTCGCGCACGCGTCTATCAAACTTAAATAGGGTACTTTTCTGACATAGTCAACCATGAGGCTGCGAGCCAGTGGTTCATCTTCAACAATGACGCAGGTTAAGTTCAAGACAACATCAATTTTAATTCTACGGCGTAAGATTTCTCCGTCTCGTGCACCGTTAATTGATGACGCTCCGGATAACTTAAAGCTAATCTACGTTGAACATTTTGTAATCCAATGCCTGATTTTTCGCCTGTTTCCGTAGCACTTCGCTGAACTTTGCTGTTATCGACTGTAAACACGCAAGTGTTGTTTTCCACCTTCACAGCGACGTTTACCCATGCATCCTTACTTGTATTCGACACGCCATGTTTGAATGCATTCTCCAAAAAAGTAATCAATACGAGGGGCGTGATCCATACGTCATTCACATTTCCAGTAATCTTAAAATCAATCGGAATTTGGTTGTTGAGACGTAGTCGTTCAAGGCTGATATAATTCTGCATGTACTCTAGCTCTTTCGATAATTGCACCCGTGGTTGATTGGTGTCGTAAATCATGTAACGCATCATCTGCGACAGTTTCGCGATGATCTCCGTTGTATTGGGTGATTGTGAATATGCGAGATAGTATAAGTTATTGAGCGTGTTGAAAAGAAAATGAGGGTTGATCTGCGCTTTTAAAAAATTCAACTCTGCCGTGAGCTTCTCGTTTTCAGACATTTTTTGTTTCGCATCGAGTTCAAACCACTCGACAGCAAAGCGAAGCATGCCCACAAAAATGGCAATGAGAAACGTTACGGCAGAAACTTGAACGATGAAAAAACTTGAATAGAAGTAATCGGTTTTGTGATGATGACCGTCTACCAGCCAACGTTGCAAATGAACCCGCGCCGTAATGAATAAAGCAAAAGGCACAGCAAATTCTATTAAATAACGCCAAAGGTTTTTGTGCTTCAGAAACCGCGGAAACACGAAGAAATAGTTAAAGTAAGCGACGGCAGCGGTGAAAAAAATTTCAATGCTCAACCCCGACAAAGTCCTGCCCCAATCGACGTGGTTATCGCGACGGGTCTGCCACTGGATAAATTGATAAAGTGTAAACGAAATGTATACAGCCCAGTGCGAAAGGTGTACCAACAGTACACGATGACGTTGGAGAAAAAATTGCATAAAAACAAAGTAGACATGTAAATGTACGGAGCTCATCCTTGAACAGGCATGTTTCTGATGAATTTTCTACCGTTAACGGAATTCTATCGACCATTCCGTTTGCGACGCTATACCTTTGAGTTGTCGAATAATTTACCGGAGAGTCGAATCAAATGCCCCAACAATCTAATTGTAAATAGCAATCGCCAACTAACGTGCAATTTTGCCGTATGAATCCGTGAAATCGAATCGTGAGTAGTAGTCCACCTAATTTTAACATGAAACATTTTTTACCATTCTTCGCATTGATGATGTCTTGCGCTGTTGTATCGGCCCAACAATCGGCCTTCAGTACCGGCACTACCTCATCTACAACTACTGGTGTTACGCCAAAAGGAAATACAAAAATCTCTGGCCAAGTCCTAGATTCTTTGTCCAGTAAACCAGTCGAGTTTGCAAACGTAGCCCTCATCGACGTCGTCACCAAGAAACCTGTTAACGGGACTGTTTGTGATGCTGACGGAAAATTTACCATCACTAAAGTTGCTGAAGGAAACTATTCCATCGACATTTCTTTTATCGGGTACGAAACAACCACGATCGGCAACATCAGCGTTGAAGAAAAAAAGAACGAGATCAATCTCGGCACGATCACTTTAAGAATGAAAGAAGAGATCCTCAAGGAAGTTGTCGTTGAAGGCCAGAAAGCAATTATCGAAGAAAGAGTTGACCGCACTGTTTACAATGCTGAGAATGATCAGACGGCGCGCGGTGGCGATGCAACAGATGTATTAAAACGTGTACCCATGCTGTCTGTTGACCTTGATGGAAATGTGTCGATGCGTGGAAGCTCGAATGTTATGGTGCTTATCAACAATAAGCCATCAACAATTGTCGCGTCAAGTGTGGCCGATGCCCTGAAACAAATTCCAGCAGATCAAATCAAATCAGTCGAAGTAATTACGTCTCCTTCTGCGAAGTACGATGCCGAGGGTACAGGTGGTATCATCAATATCATCACCAAGAAAAATACCTTGCAGGGTGCTACACTCAACGTGGACGCCGGTGTTGGTTTGAGAGGATCGAACCTCGGCTTAAATGGAAATTACCGCACGGGCAAGATGGGATTTTCCCTCGGCGGATGGGGTCGCGCGAACTATAATGTAAATGGTCGCTTTGAAAATGAACAGACGTCCCTTAACGATGGAAACACAACCGTAAGTTCTCAGAAAGCTGATACACGAAATCAAGGTCTCTTTGGGAATTATACCCTCGGTTGGGATTATGACATCAATGAAAAGAACTCACTCGCCGCCTCTGTAAGACTTGGTGCTCGTAACAACAATTCATGGCAAGATGATTTGTACAGCCAGAATTTATTCAACAATACGTCATCATCGTCATTACAGAATGTGAAGACCATCGATGAGTCCAATAACGTCGATGTGAATTTGACTTACACGAAGACATTTGAAAAGCCGCAGAAGGAATTTAGCATCCTCGGATCATATAGCAGAAACAATCGTAACAACGACTTCACCAGACGTACGCTGGAAGTTAATGAAGCGGCGGCGCTATCGGGTATCAAAAACAATAACGATAGTTACAATGAAGAGATGACGATTCAGGCGGATTATGTTTCTCCGATCAACACCAATCAGATTGTTGAATTTGGCGCGAAGAATATCACGCGAAAAGTATTCAGTGATTTTAAATACGCAGAAGACCCTGAAGGTGACGGAAGCTACACAACAATTGTTGATGCTATCCGATCAAACAATCTGAACTACAATCAAAATGTGACGTCAGGGTATCTTTCTTATACATTGGCGATGCAGAATGGTTATAGTATCAAGGCCGGATCGCGCTATGAGTATACAGTAATCGATGCCTACACCAAAACAGAAGATGATATTGACATTCCAGCTTACGGTGTGTTCGTACCGAGTGTAAACCTGTCTAAAAAGTTGAAACAAGGCAACATGATCAAGGCTTCCTATAACAGAAGAATTCAACGTCCGTCTATTCAATTCCTCAATCCTAACATACAAAACTCGAACCCGCTAAGCCAAAGTGTTGGTAATCCTCAATTGGATCCTGAATACACCAATAACTTTGAAATTTCTTACAGCACATACATTAAGGGTACTTCACTTAACTTCTCTACGTTCTGGAGAAATACGAATAACTCCATTCAAAGTATCAGAACACCAAAACTGCTTTTGTCAGGACAAGAAGGTATCGAGACAACTTACGCTAACATCGGACAAGAAGACGCATATGGCTTGAGTACGTTCGCGAACGTAAACATCGGCAAGCTTTCATTGAATGGAGGTTTTGATGTGTATTACTCGATGCTGGATAATAATATTGAAACCAATCCCGATGCGGGCGCTTACAGTGCAAGCAACGAAGGATGGGTAGCCAGTTACCGACTCTTTGGTAACTATAATCTGAGCAAAGGCTGGGGCTTTCAATTCTTTGGATTCTATCGTGGTCGCCAAGTACAATTACAAGGCTATCAAACAGGTTTTGGAATTTACAGCTTAGGACTGAAGAAAGATTTCAACAACAAGAAAGGCAGTGTAGGATTTGGCGCAGAGAACTTCTTCACACCAGCATTTAAAGTAAGAGGTGAATCGTCATCGCCAGTATTCGAACAGAAAAGCTTGAACGTGTTTCACAACATGAGTTTCCGTGCAAACATCAGCTACCGTATTGGTAAAATGAACATGGACGCTAGACCGAAGCGCAGAAGATCGATCAACAACGACGACTTGAAAGATGGTGGCGGCGACGGTGGCGGTGATATGGGCGGTGGCCAACAACGTGGCGGAAATTCAAGTGGATTTACGCCTCAAGTAACGCCAAAAGCTAAAGCGCCTGCGGCGGCAACTGCAAAACCAACAACGCCTGGCGACTCAACCGCGGTTGTGAAAGCTGAAGGTAAATGGGCCTACACCATCGAGTCTCCACAAGGTGGCGAAGGGGTTCTTACAATCACGAAAGAAGGTGAACAATATGCAGGAACGATATTCAACAAGCGTTTCAATTCAAACCTTCCCTTAACGTCAGTGACTGTTTCAGGTAATGAACTCTCCTTCTCTTACCATGTTTCGTTTGGCGGAAATGAGATGGACATCATGGTTAAAGCAATTATCAATGGTGATGCCTTTAGTGGCAACATGGCTGTTGGACAATTCGGAACATTCCCGATCAACGCAACGCGCGAACCTTAAACGTATCTTGGTAAAAAATAAAGAGGCTGTCTCAACAATTGAGGCAGCCTTTTTTATTATTCCGCATTGCTTATACTACTACAATATCGCGGCATCGTACCCGCTTGGCTGTGATTGATGCTGAACTCGACGTCATTGCAACATCATCACATGGTCCGTAATCTAATGCAGTGGTTGCTATCCTATAAGAGACCTCACGCTTTTGATAATCTGTGGATCGACGGTTCTGAGCATATACTCTGAACCTTCGTCGGATCCCATTCCCGCGATGTTTGGATTTTTATATTGCATGGCACCCGGGCGACATGCCACTGCCGAAAAGTGTATTTCGCTAGCTTTCGTTTTTGCTACTAGCTCTTTTACGTTACCCTCATTCACGCCAGAACCCGGCATAATAATAATTCTTCCTGCGGCTTTCTCTACGAGTTCCGCAAGAAGCGAAACGCCTTGGATTGCCTTTGCTTGATGTCCAGAGGTAAGAATGCGATCAAAACCAACTTCAATACAATCTTCAAGTGCTTCGAACGGATCACGTGTCATATCGAATGCGCGGTGGCAAGTAACTTTTAACGGGCGCGCTTTATCGATCAACTCCTTACAACGTTTCTTATCGAGTGTTCCATCTGCATTTAAAATGCCTAACACAATGCCATCAACACTCAACTTCTGACACTGGGAGATATCACGTTTCATGGCGTGATATTCGTAATTGGAATAATGGAAATCGCCTCCTCGTGGGCGAATCATCACATAGACATCAATACTCACATTTTGACGAATAGATTCAATGGTGCCATACGGTGGTGTGATGCCGCCTTCGCCGGGACTTGCACATACTTCGATACGATCCGCTCCCCCTTCTTGCGCACGTAACGCTGATTCTATGTTGTAGACTACAATTTCGATCTTCATGCAAACTTGCTTTTACCGTCGTATAGATTATTTCCGGAAATGTCGTGTACAGCGTAAGTAAATCCTTTTTGCAAGCAGTAGGCACCGTATTCACCTTGCTTGTTCAACGCTAGAAATCCGACTTGAACTTCTTTTGCTTTCTTGGGATTCTTTGTCGCGATGCGCTCAACGGCCAGTCTACACGCATCTTCCGGTGAATTCCCTTGACGCATCAACTCCACTACAAGATGACAACCGACGATCTTAATCACCTCCTCACCTACGCCAGTTGCCGTTGCTGCGCCTATTTCGTTGTCGACGTAGAGACCAGCACCAATGATGGGGGAATCTCCGACGCGACCGTGCATCTTAAACGCCATCCCACTAGTCGTACACGCCCCCGATAAATTTCCAGCGGCATCAAGCGCGATAATACCAATGGTGTCGTGATTTTCAATGTTGGCAACAGGCTTGTATTCCGCTTTCTTCAACCATTCGCGCCAAACCTTCTCCGACTCTTTCGTTAATAGTTTTTCTTTTTTGAAACCATTGGCCAATGCAAACTGCAGTGCACCATCACCAGACAACATCACGTGTGGTGTTTTTTCCATTACTAATCGGGCAACAGAAATAGGATGAACGATATGTTGGAGATAGGTAACTGCACCACAGTTTCCATGCTCATCCATGATGCACGCATCTAAGGTAACTTTACCATCACGATCAGGCAAACCTCCCAGACCAACCGATGTTTCCTTGGGATCACCTTCGGGCACACGCGCTCCTGCCTCAACGGCATCAAGTGCACGCCCATTCTTCGAAAGAATTTTCCATGCTTCAACATTCGCGGCCATGCCAAAATTCCAAGTCGACAGCACGATAGGCTTCGATGCCGACGAGTTTTTTTCAATAAGTTTTGGCGCTGCTAACAACGACGTACTCAGCGCCGCTGTTTTTAGAAAATCTCTTCTGGTAGTCATGGCCGTCGGGATTGTTTGTTAAAGATCGTCGTTCCTCAATTCAATATTCAAGTATAGAAACAGTTTTTGAAACTTCTCAGTACACACGAGAACACGATGCTATAAAACAAAAAAAGGAACTCTCGTGGAGTCCCTTGATATCGTTAGCGCGTAAACGTGCTTATAAAATAACGCGGCGTGCGCCACGAAAACGCTTCTGATAATATTCTGCGTAAAGGTTGGTTTCAACCACACCCAACGAACTTGATGCATGAATAAACTTCACGTTGTCTTTACCCTTGCATTCGGTAACAAGGCCAACATGTGTAACACGTTTACGTTTTTTTCCTGTTGCAAAGAACACAAGATCACCAGGCTGTAGATCACTCATCTTAATCTCCTCGCCAATTTTGCTTTGATCTTCTGAGCTACGTGGTAAACTCACCTGAATTTCGCGAAACGAATTCAACAATAAACCAGAGCAATCCATGCCAGACCGGGTTGTTCCACCGTACTTGTAGGGCGTTCCTAAAAAGCTTCTCGCTGTAATGATAACTTTGTCGATTTTCTCTTCACGCACAGGCATGGAGCGATGTGACGCACAAGAGAGCAAAAAAACTGATGATATAACAAAGGCCGCGAGACGAAGCTTTTGCTTACTTTTAATGCCGAAAAATTGCTTCATAACTTAGATCAAAAAGTTTCCAAATATACCAGATTCATGCCATTTGCAGAAGTTTCGACCGACATCATTACCCAATTTACGGCCATCGTGGGCAACGAAAACGTAATTGTTGACGCTGAAAAGCGGTTTGCCTACTCGCACGATGAAACTGAAGATTACTCTTTTTTACCTGATGTCGTGCTAAAACCAACTACGCCGGAAGAGATCAGCGCCATTATGAGGCTCTGCAACCAACACCATATTGCGGTTACACCTCGCGGTGGCGGAACAGGATTGAGTGGCGGTGCATTGCCCATTGAAAAGGGAGTTGTTATCTCGATGGAACGTTTCAATAAAATCATTTCGATCGATGAACTCAATCTGCAAGCGACAGTAGAACCCGGCGTCATCACCGAAGTTTTTCAAAATGCAGTTAAAGAGAAAGGATTATTTTACCCGCCTGACCCTGCCAGCAGAGGTTCGTGCTTTATTGGTGGCAACGTTTCTGAAAATAGTGGTGGCCCGAAAGCGGTGAAGTATGGCGTAACCCGCGATTACGTTCTAAACCTGGAAGTCGTGCTTCCTACAGGCGATATAATTTGGACTGGCGCGAATGTTCTAAAAAATTCTACAGGCTACAACCTCACGCAATTGATGTGTGGCAGTGAAGGAACATTGGGCATTATTACCAAGATCGTTTTCAAGCTACGCGGTCTTCCTCAAAAATCCGTGCTGTTGCTAATGCCTTTCGTCACCAATGAAGAAGCATGCAAAGCGATCGCAGAAATCTTCCGTGCTGGCATTACACCTTCAGGCATGGAGTTCTTTGAACGCGAAGCGGCAATGAAAACGATTGACTATTGCGAAAAGATTTACGCTGCAAAAGTTACAACTCAGTTCCCAGAAAATATGGATGCCTACCTTCTCTGCGAGCTCGATGGCAACGATGATGAAGTGCTCATGCGTGATGCTGAACGTGTAATGGCCGTCGTCGAAAATTTTCAGGCAGGAGAAATTCTATTCGCGGATTCTGAACTACAAAAAGAAGAACTGTGGAAGATCAGAAAAAATATTTCACCAGGAGTACAAGCTTATTCGCTTAACAAAGCCGAGGATGTTGTTGTACCGCGCGCCAACCTACCGAAATTGATCGTCGGCATCAAACAGATCGGCCATCGTTATGGTTTTAACTCTGTTTGCTACGGTCACCTTGGCGATGGCAACCTGCACATCAATGTATTAAAAGAACAAATGAGCGACGAAGATTGGAATACAAAAGTGAATGACGGTATTGCGGAAATCTTTTCGCTCGCGGTAAGCCTCGGAGGCACACTGTCAGGCGAACATGGCATTGGCATTGCCAAAAAACCGTTTATGAATATTGCCATGCGAGAAGCAAATCTTCACGTGATGCGCGGGATTAAAAAAGCATTTGATCCAAACGGCATTCTCAATCCCGGTAAGATTTTCTAAATTCACAACCATGCAGCTTATCCTCATCATTATCGTCGTTGCACTTGTAGTGTATATTCTGTTCAAGGCAGCAAAAGTCATGATTAAAGTCGTCGCCGTATTAGTGATCCTTCTTGCCGCATATTTTACCAATCCAGATATCGATGCACACCGTGACGCGGCTATTGTAAAAGCTTCTCATGAAGAGATTGAACTCGCCCGGCACGATATTGCAACGAAGGACTTAAAGATTATTTCCTTCACAGAAAGTCCAAAAGGAATTATTGGTGTTGGTGCTTTTACAAAGGTGTGGATATTTAGACTATAAGAACAAATCATAGCACCATCCTACGGAATACATTTAAGTACATTAGCAAAATATGAAAAAGATCGCTCTATTCATTTTCATCGTAAGTTGTTTCATGGCTTGTCAAAAAGCAAAGGTTAAAGAAGAGATAAATCCTGACACTGAAAAAGAAATAAAGCTTACCGCCGACGCTGTTGTGGCTGACAACGAATTAACAGCAGAAGAAAAGGATGCCGGATGGAAATTACTTTTCGATGGAAAGACACTCGACGGTTGGCGCATGTATAAAGATAAGGAGAACAACAGTTGGGAAGTTGATCACGGCACATTGCATTGCAAAGCGTTCGAACCAAAAACTGCGGAGAAAAGAGCAGACCTTATCACGACAGATCAGTATGATGACTTCGAACTATCCTTCGAATGGAAAATTCAAAAGCAAAGTAACAGCGGCGTCATGTTCCGGGTGCGAGAAGATTACGAAGAGCCTTACGCTACAGGACCGGAGTATCAAATTCTCGACGATGTTGCCTATGCCGATGTACACGAAAGTAATTTCACAGGATGCTTATTTGGAATGTACGCCGCCGGAAAAAAAACGCTCAATCCGGTTGGTCACTGGAATCAATCACAAATCTTGAGCAAGAACAATCACGTTGAACATTGGCTTAATGGAGAAAAAGTGCTGCAATACGACATCAATTCTCCCACATGGAACGAGGTGAAATCGGCAAGTAAATGGAAAACATTTAGCGATTACGCAAAAGCGGAAAGCGGGCACATCGATCTACAAGATCATGGCAACGAGGTTTGGTTTAAGAACATAAAAATCAAAACAAATTGATCGCCGTATCATTCCATCCGATAACCACAAAGCGAGCTGTCTTCGGGGTCGTTCTGATGGAATGTTTGATTATTCTTCACGCTATTGTCGCGTATGATCACGCCACCGAGGTTTGGCAAGCTATCGCACGTTTATCCGGACGATTATCGCTTCTTGTATTTAGTGCCATCTTTGTTTTAAAAGGAAGCACATCATCGCAGTGGCTGCCTCCAAGAGCCTTTTTTGTTTTCGCTATCGCGCATGGCATTCATCTTATTGAACTGTTGATATATATTACGCTGTCGCAACGCGAATTGATTCCGATTCGACTTGCAGGAGGATTCGTGGCTTACCTCATTGTATTTGTGATGCCCTGGATTGAACATCAATTTGAAAAGGGGAAACTATCATCATCTGCGATGGAAATCTATGAGAACGTAAGTCTGTATTACATTTGGTTCATCTTTTTGATGGCTTACATCCCGCGCGTACTTGGAAAACTTCCCGGCGTCGGTGGAAACATGATTGAGTTCATTACTTTGCTCGGCATTACACTGGCCATTTTCGTTTGGCGTTTCACCCGGCAGATACGCAATTACATCGTCAAAAAGTAAAGCCGCTTGAAAAGCATTCGGTAATTGCCACGCAGCTGTTGTCGAAATTTTATCGCGATTCCAATTCAATCCATTACCTTTCAAACATCAAAATATGTCGTGACACTATGTGTGGTATTACCGGAATATTCGCTTTTAATCTTGTCGGAAAATTTAATCGCATTCATGTCACCAATGCGACCATGGCCCTTCATCAACGCGGTCCCGACTTTCAGGATATTTATACTGATGAATGGATAGGCTTAGGCCATCGTCGCCTTTCCATTATTGACACACGTGCTGTTGCTAATCAGCCCATGTGGGATGAATCGAATCGTTATTGCATTGTCTTTAATGGTGAAATTTTCAACTACAAGCAACTCCGAGCTTCACTAGAATCAAAGGGAGAAAAATTCAATACTACGTCCGATACCGAAGTACTGCTAAAATTGCTCATGCATGAAGGCACTGAATCACTGAACGAGCTGAACGGATTCTTTGCTTTTGCATTTTATGACAAGCAAGAACAAACGATGATCGTTGCACGTGATCGGTACGGCGTGAAACCGTTGCTCTATGTTTTTGATGACGATAAATTCCTGTTCGCCTCTGAGATGAAAGCCATCTTACAATACGGACTAGAAAAACAAATCGACTACAATTCTCTTTACACCTATCTCCAACTCAATTACATCCCAGCTCCCGATACGATATTCACGCATGTAAAAAAACTTCTCCCCGGGCATTATCTTGAAATACGCCGGCAGAAAATGTCGGTTCATCAATACTATTCGATCCCCTATTCACCGGGGAACTATCAAAATATTTCATACTCCGAAGCGCAATCGACATTTGAGCGTTTAATGGATGAAGCTGTTCAACGGAGATTGGTATCAGATGTACCGCTTGGCGCATTTTTAAGTGGTGGCTTAGATTCTTCTGTTATAACCGCATTAGCTTCTAAACACAAACCAGATCTCCACACATTTTCGATAGGATTTCGCGATGAAAAGTTTTTTGATGAAACTCATTATGCAGAACTGGTTGCAAAGAAGTTTAACACAAAGCATACTGTTTTTTCGTTGACGAATGATGATCTCTACCGACATGTTCACGACATATTAAACTATATCGACGAACCTTTCGCGGATTCATCGGCAATCGCCGTCTATATATTAAGTAAAGAAACGCGCAAACATGCAACGGTAGCCCTATCTGGCGATGGTGCAGACGAGTTACTGGCCGGTTACAACAAACACGCTGCACATTATCGCGTGCTTCATCCCGGTCTTAAAGAGAAACTAGTTCAAAGTACGGCATCGCTTTGGGGCTCGCTACCACAGTCGCGCAACAGTGCTTTTGGTAATAAGATTCGGCAGCTATCGCGATTTGCAGAGGGTGCTAAACAGAATTCGAAGGATCGCTATTGGCAGTGGGCAGCATTGGCAAGCAACGACGACGCGCTTAAATTATTGCATCCCGACTTGCGCCAAAATAAATGGCTTGGAGAATATGTTGGTCGACGAAAACAAATCTTACAGCACATCCCTTCGCACGAAAACATCAACGACATTCTTTATACCGATGTGCAATTGGTATTGGCGAATGATATGCTTACAAAAGTCGATTTAATGAGTATGGCTAACGGGCTGGAAGTGCGCACGCCATTCTTAGATGTTGAGGTTGTAAACTTTTTATTCAGCCTTCCTGAAAGCTATAAGATTAACCGCGCTATTCGAAAGCGTATTCTTCAAGACACCTTTCGCAACGTACTGCCTACTGCACTTTACAATCGTCCGAAGAAGGGTTTCGAAGTTCCATTGCTGAAATGGTTTAGAAGAGAGATGAAGACTTACATCACGGAAGATTTGCTCGGCGAAAAGTTTATTCAGGATCAAGGACTCTTCGATATTGCTGAAATCAGTAAACTAAAACTACAGCTATTTTCAGCTAACCCCGCTGATAGTCATGCTCGTATATGGGCACTTGTCGTATTTCAGGCATGGTGGCGGAAATACGTCGGTTAGCCTTTATAATGAAGAAAACAGATGAGAATGTGCGATAAAGTACCCAAACCTTACACTACTTGAGATCAGCCATTTAACGGGGTTTTAACGCATTTTGACTGGATTGCACCCGTTTTCATAAATATGGCCATTTATCTATTTCGATTTATTACACACATCGGTTATGGACCGTGCCCGTTGTTTGTTCAGTGCCGGAATAGTGCGTGCTTTGCCCTACCTAAAAACAAAAAACAACATGAAAAAAACGTCTATCCTATTTTTTCTTGGCTTTCTGATGATTTCAGTAGCAGCCAACGCCCAGGAATTGAAAAAATTTAGAGTTGGTCTTGGTGCCGGTTATGCATCTCCAAGCGGAAGTGGTGCTAAAGGTGGTGTTCTCTTCTATCTTGAACCTGGTTATAGAATCAGCGACATGCTTCTCGTTAACCTACGCATGGAGTGGGCAGCAATGGCCAGAGGTACAGTAGATGCCTCAAGTTCAACTGCCGATTTTGATGTATCAACTTCAGGTTCATATACAGTTAACGGACAGTATTACTTCAAAGACGCTTCATCAGGTTTCCGTCCTTTTGCTGGCGTTGGTTTCGGTATCTACAGCATCGCGGCAGTAAGCTTAGAGGACGCTAGTGCCGGTGGTAGTGGAAACAACATTGATCTTGGAAAAGACGAATCTAAATTCGGTTTTTACCCAAGAGTGGGTTTCGACGCTGGTCACTTCCAATTATCAATTGACTATAACCTTGTTGGTAAAACTTCACAAGAGACTCCTATTTTCGAGTACAATGAACAGACTGATGAATATGAGCAAATTGGTGTTGCGAAGAGCGAATTCAAAAACAGCTACCTCGGTATCCGTCTTGGTGTAACAATCGGTGGTGGTAAGAAATAATCTTAACCGCTTTAATATTAAAAGAAGGCTGCCCTCGGGTGGCTTTTTTTATTTCTTTTGAAAATTAGCTTGCGAGTTGTTGTTTCGCCGGGTTTAAACCCGGCGAAAATTTGTCTACTACGTTTCGTTGTGGAGTATTTTTTTTTTTTTAAAACACGGTGAAACGTTGGGAAAACCTTCAATGAGTAGTAAGTAAAGCCTCGTGTGGGAGAAGTAGATACATCATTAGCATTTCGTTGTCGGAGGATTTCGCCGCGTTTAAACCCAGCGAAACTTCTGGACGAAGCGTAGAGATGCCAGTAGCCATTAACTAGCCAGGAAAAAAAGAAGCCGGACATTTCTGCCCGACTTCAACTACAACCAGACGCCCTGAAAGAAAGTTTTTACGATCCGTTCGCTGTGGCGTCTTGAACAGCGGCGGCGTTTACAGTTTCATCCTGATTGGTTACAGGCAATGATTATTTACCGTTCACTGTGGCGTAAGCAGGAACAGTCTTTACTGTTTTAATAATTCTAGCTGCAACTTTGTAAGGATCTGCTGCAGAGTTTGGTCTTCTGTCTTCTAACCAGCCTTTCCAGCCGTTCTCAACAGTAGCAATCGGAATACGGATAGAAGCACCGCGGTCAGATACACCGTAAGAGAATTTATCGATAGACTGAGTTTCGTGTTTACCTGTGAGGCGGAGGTGGTTATCAGCACCGTATACAGCGATGTGTTCTTTCACTACAGGAGCGAAAGCGCGGCATACTTGATCGTAAACATCTTTAGAACCTGCTGTACGAAGGAGGTTGTTCGAGAAGTTTGCGTGCATACCAGAACCGTTCCAATCGGTAGCACCGAGAGGTTTGCAATGCCAGTTGATCGCAACACCGTATTTCTCAGCTACACGCTCGAGGAGGTAACGAGCAACCCAAACTTGGTCACCAGCTTCTTTCGCACCTTTCGCGAATACTTGGAATTCCCACTGACCAGCAGCAACTTCAGCGTTGATACCTTCTACGTTGATACCTGCATCAAGGCAAAGATCCAAATGCTCTTCAACTATTTCTCTGCCGAAAGCATTTTTAGCACCTACTGAGCAATAGTATGGACCTTGTGGTGCTGGATATCCGTTTTCTGGGAAGCCAAGTGGTTTGTTAGTTTCAGGATTCCAGAGGAAGTATTCTTGTTCGAAGCCGAACCAGAAATCTCTGTCATCATCTTCGATTGTTGCACGGCCATTAGACGCGTGTGGTGTTCCATCTGCGCTGAGTACTTCGCACATTACGAGGAACGCTTTTTTACGACCTGGATCTGGGAACAAAGCTACTGGCTTCAAGATAAGATCTGATGATCCACCTGGAGCTTGTTCAGTAGAGCTACCATCGAATGACCATGCTGGACAATCTTCGATAGTGCCTTTGAAATCTTTAACAATTTTAGTTTTACTACGGAGGCTTTGCGTCGGAACATAACCGTCGAGCCAGATGTACTCTAATTTAGTTTTTGACATACGAGCGTTGTTTGTTTGTTGGTTGTTTTTCTTTCGTTGTAGTTTCTAAGATCCCTGGATGGAGTATCCCATCCATCCAGGTCAGGTATATTAAAATTTGTAGACTGCTGCGAGGGTAGCCGACAACATTTGATCTGTTGGCTCACCATCTTTGTCTGTGAATGAATCTTCTGACGTCTTGTCGAGACGCAACTCAGGAATGATTGTCAATCCACCAACTTTCCAGTTGCCAGAGACTGTGAATTCGATAACATCTCCGTCGCCAGCATCGAGTCCGAAAATATCAAGGTGTGCATTTTTCACGCTAAAATATTCACCTCTTAATCCAAGCGCGAAGCTTTCCGAAAGCGTGAACTTAGGATACACGGCTATGCCGAAGAACGACGATGCATCTCCATCAACATCGGCAATAGTACCAGGCGCTGTAAATGCTTCGCCAGTAGCCGTCTGTTGCAATGATGTGTTAACACCGAGATAGAATGATTCGCTGATGTTGAAGCCTGCAGTAAGATCGACTTGGAAGGTTGACCCTGCTGATGTTACGAATTCGCCGTCTTCATCAAGGTGAAAATCGTCTTCATCCAATGTGCCGTCCTGATCACCATAGAGGAAGTTCAACCAAACACCACCGAAGTCGCCAGTCTTACCGATTTGTGCGCCAAGCGTATATGTATTCACTGGATTGAATTCAACGATGTCTGTTGGGTTCATGATTGACAATTTACCAACGAGCCCATCACCGAAATCAAAGTCTGCGCGCAAGCCTGTGTGGTTGAATGGTCCGTAAGAGAACAGGTAAGATGTAGAATAGTTTACGTTAATTGTTGGAGAAATTACTTCGTATCCAAGGAAAGTATTGAACTGTCCCATGTTCAGTGTTACTTTATCAGACAGTTTGTAGTAACCATACATCTGGTTGATGACAGCCTGGCCTGAAGCAGTACCGAACACGGCAGCTTGACCTCTCGGACCAAATACGATGTCTCCAACAAAACCAGACCGCTCACCTGAGTACGAAGCGATCAGGTTAAACATACCAAGGGAAAAACCTTTTAGGTCAGCGAATGAAGATGAAGGACCGTATCCTGCAAAGTTGTTTGTAGTTCCGAGCGCTGTGCGAACATAAGTATCAACAGATCCGGAGAGTGTGAACGTTTTTGTGGTATCCTGGCTAAAGGCCGAGAATGAAAGTGTGATCAATGCTAAAGCTAGTACAATTGATTTCTTCATACGTGAGGATTGTTTGGTTTGTGTGATAGGGTAAAAGAGGGCTTTAAAAGAGGCCCTGTTACGTGCAGGGCCTCGTATTCAGGTTAGGCTATTTCTTCTTTCAATGTGCTGAAGTCTGAAGGGTAAAGATTTTCGCCGTGCTGGCTGTAGTCATTACCGACTTTCATTTCTTCTGCAGTTACTTTAAGCGGAGAGATAAGGTCTGTGAGTTTCAACAAGAGAAGTGCTCCCAAGAAGCTGAATGCAATCACGATCACCAATGCGATCACGTGCATCGTAATAAGGTGTGTACCACCGTCGATGAAAAGACCTTGGTTATCACCAACCAAACTGTTAACACCTTTCGTTGCCAACAAACCAGTCATGATCATACCGACAGCTCCACCTACACCGTGGCAAGGGAATACGTCGAGTGTATCTTCCAATGAAGTTTTAGATTTCCAGCTAACCACAAGGTTAGAGATGAGAGCAGCAAATGTTCCGATGAACAAGCTTGAAGGAATCGTTACGAAACCAGCAGCAGGCGTGATCGCAACGAGACCTACTACAGCACCGATACAGAAACCAAGTGCAGATGGTTTTTTGCCACGTACAGAATCGAAAAGGATCCATGCGAGACCGGCAGCAGCAGACGCAGTGTTCGTCGTAGCGAAAGCAGATGCAGCAAGTGCGTTTGCAGCTAAAGCGCTACCCGCATTAAAGCCGAACCATCCGAACCAGAGAAGACCTGTTCCAAGCAATACAAATGGAATGTTTGCTGGAGAGATGTGTGATTTTTCTTCCTTCTTATTTCTGAGGTAGATAGAGGCAGCAAGTGCAGCGAAACCAGCCGACATATGTACAACTGTACCACCAGCGAAATCTAGGACACCCATTTTGAAAAGAAATCCGTCAGCATGCCATGTCCAGTGACAAAGCGGAGCATAGATCAATAAAGAGAACAATACGAGGAAGAGAATATAAGACTTGAAGCGAATACGCTCAGCAAATGTACCGGTGATGAGAGCAGGTGTAATGATCGCGAACTTCAATTGGAAGAAAGCAAACAAAACCAATGGAATAGTACCCCAGAGTGGCGCATCCAATACGTTTTGGAACATGAAGTAAGATCTAGGGTCGCCAATAAGGCCCCAGCCATTTAAGTCAGTTCCGAATGCAAGGCTGAAACCAACCACTATCCAGAGGACAGAGATCACGCCCATGGCAACAAAGCTCTGGAGCATGGTAGAGATAATGTTTTTGGTGTCGATCATACCGCCATAGAAATAGGCAAGACCCGGCGTCATGAGAAGTACCAAGGCTGCTGAGCAGAGCATCCAGGCCACATCACCGGAGTTCATACCCTCGGTGTTGATGGTCGTAGGGATCGCAGGCATGATTACGCCCATGATGCTAATGACGATCAGCAAGATGAATGGAATTAGCGCTTTTTTCATAGTTATAGTTTTGGTTATAGGTTTGTAGGGTTTAAGAATTGCTATGGGCGTTAATGAGGGTCATTTTTTAACTAACAATGTTCAAATATGGCCTCATTTTTTTAACAATAGGGTAAAAATGAGGTCACTTTCGAAAAAAAATTAACGAAAACGTTGTAGTTCGGCCATAGTTTCAATGGGAAACGTAGTTTTATTGAAAATTTTGTAAAGATTGCAATGGCAGGATTCAGAATTGAATTCTATAAAACGGACACAAATCCCAATAACATTGGGTTAAAATCGAAAAACGATACCAAATATTTCAAAATGTGCGTCCATGCAGCAAAATTAGGAGGCGTTGCTACAGTTGGCAGGTAGGTTTAATAAGCTGCGTTCGTGCATGTGCTGTGTTCGGAGGAAGTGTTCAGGTGTCCGATGTCGGAATGTTAGGTGTTTCGGTAGCTTGTTAGAAAGCTGCGTGCTGCGAGTTAGGAGCTACGAGCAATGCGTTATTTGTCGGTATGCTAGGTTCCGGCAGAATTTCATGTATCCGACGTTGCCGACAAAAATGGTTGAAGCGTAAACTAGAAAATCAAATTTGCGATTTGGACCAACTAATCGACAACCTGCGACCTCAGACCGTATGTTGTTTAATTAATCCTAACGACTATTCTCAATGGGACATCTTCGAGATTCGAAATGAAACTGAGTTGAAAAAAGAAGATGAAATGATAAGATATCGCGACAAAGAAACAACTTGGACAGAGTATAAGAAAAGTATTGAGGCTTCCCTAAGAAAAGGATACCAGATTCATTACGCCCCCAAAAAAATAAAGGACGAATTAACGCAAACGCCAATCGAGTAGACGTCCTCCCCTATTTCTCCCGATGAGGTTCGCCTCTCACCACCCGGACTTTGCACAGCCCATCAGCCCATTCTTGTTCTGCTACTGGCTACCACTTCCTACAAATCGCATCAACTCACTTTCTACTTTTTCTCGGTCTTTCCAAAAGTTTCGACTATACACGGTGTGATAACGCCAACGTTTCTGATTCAGCAACGACGGCGTATAAGCATAAACATCTTTGACTGACAACGCTTGAAAATAACGCGCGTCATCGGTTAACACTGCACCGAGGTATTGATCGCCTTGACGAACACTGATATCGGTATAGGGCAGCACGTTAACGTCAAAATCATATCCTTGCAATCGCTGTTTTACCCACGACTGCAAATGCGGTGACAAGTACCACGTAGGATTGACCGGCAAGTTAATTTGAACCGCAGGCACAAATTTCCGATGATGAACATCGCGGGCAAACGCTAGATATTTTCGCAGCAACTCTGGTCCATCATTTTTCAACGATTCCGTTTTGAGCTGCTCGGGCAAAATGCTCGTGATCACCACTACCTTTTCCCTTGCACGGGTAATCGCTACGTTTAATCTGTTCTCCCCTCCTACGGCATTAAGACTTCCAAATTGCATCACCATTTTGCCTTTCTTATCTGGCGCATATCCAATCGAAAACACAATAACATCTTTTTCGTCTCCTTGCACATTTTCGATGTTCTTAACAAAAAGCGACGACGGAATTGAAAGCTTTAGTTTCGCAGCCTCACTTTCCAACAGGTCAAGAATTAGTATTTGCTGCGGTGCATTAAAAGTAACTACACCGATGCTTTTTCCAGGCTGTGTTTGGAGTAATGACATCACGCAATCAACGACAGCTTGTGCTTCCACCTGGTTGGTGTGATTCTCCCAAAATCCGGGCACATGATGATATTCAATGGCAGCTTGATTCTGATTAATCATCGTTCTATCGGGTAGCAATTGCAATCTACCCTCGTAAAAATAGCGATTAGAAAAATCGATAAGCTCTAAGGAGTGACTGCGATAATGACCTTGCAAATGGACTGTCGATACGTATCGCGCAGTTAGCGCTAATAATGAATCAACCTCCACATCGGGTTCCTCCAATTCATCATCCCATCGAATTTGATAGAGCTCATTCGGACGAAGCTGTTTGTCATCGCCGGCGACAACAATTTGTTTTCCACGATACATGGCCGGAATACCACGCTCTGTAAAACACTGAGAAGCTTCATCAAAAATCACCACGTCGAACAATTGCTGCATGGGAAAGATTGCTGAAACCGATTCGGGTGAGGCCATCCAACAAGGTATCAACTGAAATACTTCATCTTTAAAGTCAGAGATCACCTTACGCACGGGCCAGATTTTTTTCTTCTTCGTAACCTGGTGCAGCAGATCGCGATAAGTAACACGGTTATTGAGTCTATTATATTCTAAATTTTCATACGCCCTTTCGCGCGCCTTTACCAATAAAATTTCTTCACTGATCTTTTCTTTCTCTTTCACACATCGTTCAAGTTCAGCTTGAAGCACGTCTAGCCGAGATGTAGACGCCGCACGGAGAATAGGATATTTTGTTTCGATGTGATCGATCCAGCAAAGTCTCAGACTATTTTGAAATAATTGTTCTAGCAATACAGGATCCCATTGATGGATGTGATCATGGAGTTTCACTATAACCTCTTGCTCGAAAGGTTTTAGTTCTTCCTTTAACACATCATACGCACACAAATTCTCGAAGTCGCGACGCAAGGCTTGTAGATACTCTCCCTCTTTTGTCGGATCCTCAATGAGCTGGCGAATCTGAAATGCAGAAAGATATGTTCCCCAATACTGTTTCTTTTCCGGCAATTGTTTTACAGCTGCAAGCAAATCGTTCATCAACTTCATGAACTCAACTTGGCTTAAGCTGTGAACATGAATCGATTTTCGAATGGTGCGCAAGGTGTTAAACACCAGCTTTGAACGCACGGCCAATCGTTGTTTGTTAAACCATGAGCGCATGCGCCCTTCGTCATAGTCTGTTGGTAGATCGATCAGCCATGGCTTTCGCTTGAGTGCGGTGAGGTGATGTTCCAAATTCAGGCGACAATCTATACGTTTTTCAAGTCGCAAGAATCCTTCTTTATTGTAGGGAAGGTTATTAAGCTCAAGTACACTTTTTAGAAGCTGCTTTTTTTCGGAGAAGAACTCCCATTTAATTCGGCGAAAAATATTGCGTCGCGCTTCCATACACTGGTGCAGCGCTTCTTGCAATCTTCCGATCTGATCGCCAACGACGGTACGTTCAGGACCGTCATCGATAAAACAGTTTAAAGCAACGCGCTCTGTATTCGACAGCCATAGCGAACTCGTCTCATCATCCGACTCTTGACTCATCGCCTGAAAATATTGATACACCTCAGGATCTTTCAAGAGCGTAAGCATTCCCAAAATCTCCTCCTCTTGCGTTAAAAATGATTCGCTATCCGTCAAGTCTAACTGAATACCAATCAACCTGAAGATTACTTGCGACAATTGTTTCTGATAGGTGGCTATATCAGTGACTGCTTTCTCTACTACCTTCTCGTCGGAAGGCTTAAGTGCTGCAAATGATTTTCGATCACGCCACGGATAGTCACGCCCATCTAACCATGATGCGTAGTTTGAATACAACTTAAGTTGTCGAATAAAATTATCGAGTTCGTAGAAGTTAAAGTAGTGATACTCCTGTCGGATGTTGATCGCAGGACGATGGGGATCGCAAGTCAAGTAGAGTTCTTTGATTGGAAGCCCGCACTCACGTTCATCAAACAATGTCTTACGAAATTCTTCTAACTCTTCTGAAACCTGATCGATTGTACGCGAAATTTGGAGAAACCTTCTCTCCTTCTGAATGACATCTACAGATCTGTTTTTTGTCTTGAAATCGTCGACGCTCTCGATCTGCCGGGCAAGTTTTCCAAAAATGTCTTTCCGATCATTTCTAAAGTCATGGATGAGGCCTAGAAAATCACCGAGGTCTATTTCTTTCAACCGCTCATAGACAACATCAAGCGCAGCACGTTTTTGACATACCAATAGCGCTCGTTTTCCAGAAGCGATGGCGTCGGCAAGGAGATTGCAAATCAATTGAGATTTACCTGTTCCTGGTGGGCCTTGAACCACGATGGATTGGCCGCGCTTCACGGCACGAATTGCATTTTCTTGATGTGCGTCTAACACGAATGGCGCAAACAATTTCTCTTCCGGAATAGCAGATAATCTTGATATTCCTTCACTCCCAGGAACAGCACTCGACTTGCTTTCAAAAAACTCTTCTAAATCGCGAAAGCCATCTTGTTCGATAAGATGTAGGTAATCAGGAACAAGCTGCGAGCCTGCCTGCGGAAAGATTCCCAACACAGCCTCCGGAAAAAGTTTTATTTCTCCATTGCGATGCTGTTCATCAAATTCATCCTTCTTAAAAACCTGAAACGGCGTCAACTCGTCTCTGAAATTATCTGGGTTGAAGTTGATTTCAACTTTGTCTTTGATGTGCTGATAAATTTGCGTTCGAAATACAGTGCTGTCTGTATCAAAATCTTCAAAGTTGATATCGAGCAATTCTTCATCGACGCTTACTTTGTTGTAGAATGAATATGCCAGAAGAAACGCTTTGTTAAATGTAATACCGGCATCTTCGCGCGCACGCAAAACCCAATGTTGTCCTTCTTGTACAATAGAAACAGGAAAAAATAATAGCGGGCATCGCACCATCGTTCCGTCAGCGAATTTGCCGCGTACGAAAGGCCATCCGACGTGCAAATCGTTAGAACCACGTTCTTCAAAAATAAACTGATCGATCCTTTGTAAGGCTTTTAATTTTTTACTCGCCTCATTATTTGCTTCAACGCGGGCATCGAGCACCTGACATAGTTTCTTGTCACGCCCAGCAATGAGTGCGTTGATTACTTCGAAGGAGCGGTCTCCGTTAAGGAAGCTTAGCTCATGAACGTCCATGAGTTGTTCGGCAGGGAGACGTAATAGAAAAAGAGATCGGTTATTTCCGGAAAGGTTGGTTAACCTGCGCAAATACGCTTGTAAAATAATCTTTGCTTGAACAGCCATAATGTATCGCGACAGGGATAAGGTATGCGCTGCGGCGATGAGTTGTTTCTATTTTTCGAACTCCAAATATGGAGTGATTTTCTGAATGGTTTCGGATTTCAGCGTCGGTATCTTGCGAAGATCTTCAACATTGTGGAAATCACCATGCTGAAATCGATAGGCAACAATTGCTCTGGCGACAAAACCCGAAATATAGGGATGAGTGGACAGCTCTTTTTCGTTCAACCTGTTGACGTAGAGTTTTCGGGGTCGAAAATCAACCGCGATAAATCCGTTATCTTTTAAAAGTTTCACCACTGTGGTATCTAATCCAAACACTTCTCCCAGCTGATTTTCATTCACAAATCCTCCCAAGGCATCACGATACTTAAGTATTCGTATCGAAAGCTTGGTTCCTATTCCTCTAATCAATTTTAGTTGCGTTGTGTCGGCAACGTTTAAATCAAAACTGCTTAACGCAGATTTCTGAAAACGCTGTACCATCGGTTTTTTAAATGTGGTGGTATCGTAGGCGCGTTGAACAGAAATTGGCAAATCGATGTAAGGATACAGTCGACGATAAAACGCAGAATCCATTCCAAAAATTTTAAGGAGATCATGTTTCACGCGAAAGCGACCTCCTTTTTTACGGTAGTTTGTAATTCGAGAAGCCAAAGCATCAGAAAAACCCAATGAATCAAATTCGATTGTGGTAGCACGATTCGGATCGAAATGAAACATTTTACTGCGCTGGGCAGCTCGCGGATGATCGACCGGCAATTTTTTCCACAGTGCGGCAATACTGTCGAGTTTTCCGATATCACTCGATAAATCAACGGTATGTTGCAATTGAAAAAAGTGATAGATCGGCTGCGAACATAACGCAACAACCATCAATGGAAGCATGATCAAGAATGCATTGATGTGGGCACGCGGAAATCCGAAGAAGTCGCGTACCAAACGACGGAGTTTAAACATAACAGCTAACGGTTTGAGATAACAAAATAAAAAATTTTGTCATCGAAGCGAAATCCAAAACAAAGTGAAGGTTCGTAGATCTCGAAAACAAAGAAACCTCACCTATGAAAATGTTGAAAGTAACGACCATGCTATTGGTCGCAGGAATTCTTACGCTCTTCAGTTACGCCAATCTTCGCGTACGCTCGGAAGGAGAAAAACAAAAAAGTGTTGAGCTCACGTCATTTCTGTTGACGGGTAATCTTGATTCCGTAGCATTATATACACTAGAAAAGAAAATTCAATCGACAAAAGGTGTGCGATCATGTTCAATCAATGCGCGCGGGAAAGCAGCTTGTGTGATCTACTATAAAGACATGATAAGCGAATCTTCTGTGGCATCGCTGCTCACCGAAGGCTCAATTTCAAAGGTTACAAAGAAAGATTTGTCTGCTACGCGCGGCGGATGTCCGGTACACCAACTTGGTGCTTCCTTCAACAGATTTATGACCTTGTTGGATGTAAGAACGCAATAAAAATTAACGTAAAACCAAACAAAAAAAAGAATGAAAAAAAATGTTTTAAGAAGCATCTCTGCGATGCTTATGATCTCCGTATGTACCGCCATGATTGGCTGCAGCGATGACGATGAAAAGAAAGAAGAAACACCTACGCTCTATACCAGGCTCGGTGGCATCGATGCCATCAGCACGGTAGTCGATGATTTCCTTACGAACGTTGTTGCCGACACGGAGATCAACGATAAGTTTGAAGCAACAGTGGCTGATTCGTATAGAACACAATTGCTTCGCGCCAACCTCATTGATCAGATTTGCGCCGGCGCAGGCGGACCTTGTTCGTACAAAGGAAAAAGTATGAAAGAAGCGCATGCTGGAATGGGCATTTCAACAGTGGAGTTTAATGCATTGGTTGGCGATCTTGTAAAGGCGTTAGATAAGAACAGTGTTCCCACGGCAGAAAAAAATGAGTTGTTGGCAGTTTTAGGACCGATGAAAGCTGATATCGTAGAAGACTAAATTTTATGATCCTAACATCCAACCAAATAGCGCTCTGCCCGTAAAACGGTGGAGCGTTTCGTTACTCCTTATTTATACTGATTCTAAATTGACAATCAGGTGACTTTTATCATGACAGATGTTCTCCCAGGTTTTACTTTTGTAGTCCCGCATGACACAGAATTTTAAAGCATTAGTTTTAACGTACAAAACAGCGCCTGTTGCCCTTAGAGAGCAGGTATCGTTGAATGAAACGGGCGCGAAAAAACTCCTGAATTTCATCAGGGATTACGTTTCTGCCACTGATGTGCTCGTCGTATCTACCTGCAATCGCACGGAAATCTATTATTTGGCCGAAAAGGACCATTCTAGCGATATTTTGAAGGGTTTGAGCCTGATCAAAAATCTTGATGCAGGTTTTGAAAAGCATTTCACAACATATGCTGGCCAGGCTGCCGTTCAGCACCTTTTCGAGGTCGCTATGGGCTTGGATGCCCAGGTAGTAGGTGATTTCCAAATCTCCGGACAGGTAAAGAATGCGTATCAATGGAGCGCCGATGAAAACATGGCGGGACCATTTCTCCATAGACTTTTACACACCATTTTCTTTGCTAATAAGCGCGTCGTTCAAGAGACGTCTTTCAGAGATGGTGCTGCCTCGATATCATACGCTGCTAAGGAATTAGCAGAAGACCTCACCGCCAGTGTTCGCGAGCCGAAAGTTCTGGTTGTTGGTGTGGGTGAAATAGGACAAGATGTGTGCTTAAATCTTCAGCATTCGAGAATCAAGAATGTGATGATCTTAAACCGCACGGTTGAGAAGGCAGAGAAATTAGCGGTCCGCTGTGGATTCAACTTTGGCGGTATTGATCAATTAGAAAGTGAACTTGCAAAAGCTGATGTAATTATTTCATCGGTATCAGGTCAAGAGCCTTTGATCACATCAGCTATGATGCGTGAGGTGAAAATTCTTTCACACAAGTTTTTGATCGACTTGTCTATTCCGAGAAGTATTGAGCCTTCGGTAGAAGAAGTTCCTGGAACGATTGTTTACAATCTCGACGACATCCAAGAGAAGACCAATGAAGCTGTTGAAAAACGGAGAGCTTCAATTCCAAAAGTGCAGGCGATCATTCATGAAGCGATGGCCGAATTTGAGGACTGGTCGAAAGAAATGGTGGTGTCACCAACCATTCAGAAATTAAAGAATACGTTAGAGCAAATTCGTAAAGAAGAGCTTGCGCGTTTTTTGAAAAATGCAAAACCTGAAGAAGCAGAAAAGCTTGAAGAAATGAGCCGTTCGCTGATGCAGAAGATATTGAAATATCCGGTGTTACAATTGAAAGCAGCGTGTAAGCGCGGCGATGCAGAGTCACTCACCGAAGTTCTGCATGAGTTATTCAATCTCGAAAAAACTGCAGAGAAACACTAAACAGATATTGTTATCAATAAAAAAGTCCGGACCTCAATCCGGACTTTTTTATTTTATACTCGAAGGGCTTATGCCGAAGCGACGCTTAAACGCCGTCGAAAAATGATTTGGATTTTTATATCCCACAATCGACGACACCTCATTCACAAACATTTTATTATCCCGCAATAAGTGGTTGGCATGAATCATCCGCAAGTCGTGGATATAGTCGAAGATGGTAGTTTCGAATTGCATCTTGAACCCTTTCTTGAGTTTGAATTCATTTAACCCAAAGGTGCGCGCGATGCCCCGTAGCGAAAGATCATCGGTAAAATGAATGTCTAAATATTTCTTGATGTCATGAAAGACATCTGCATCGGATCGTTTGGTCGATTTAACAATGGCGGTGCTTTGTCCCAACTGTAGCGCGATCAACTCCAGCACCTTCCCTTCTATAAACATCGATTTTAGTTTTCCTTGCAACGGGGTCGAAAAAATATCGTCGAGCGATTGACGCATGGAAGCGTTTACCGAATGACTTCCACTCCACGTCATTTGTTGGCGATAAAGACTTTCCTTCAGCTTTCCTGTGGTTCTATCCAGGTCGCACAAGAGTTCCGCGTAATAGTCGCGCTTGATGGTAAAATGAAAGCCGTGAACATTTCTATTCACTAACAAATCATAACGCGGTTCTGGTGCATAAATATGGTGATGTTGAAAATCGGCCAGCGCCGTTTGGAAATTGTACTTTGGAAAATGTAGCGCCACCTGTCCTTGCATCGTGAAGCAAATGTTGATATTCTCGACCATCTGCTCTTCGTTGTACTCGATGCGGAGATTATCATCCACGACCGATTTATATTGGAGTATCGTACCGATTTCGTGTTTCAATTCACGTGTCTCCAGTGCGCCCAATTCCTTTTTCACCATTCGGTATTCGTTATAGTCAGGATCGTCGTTATGTTTGATGACCGTTGACAACTCCATCAGGTTGTCCATTGACAGCGTCTTGTAGGGTGGCATGGGTATTCTCGAATTGCGTGGTTTAACGGAGCGAAACACAATTGGTTAGTCGTCCTCCATCATCATGTAGTCGTTTCGATGCAAAGCAAGTAGGTTACCTCACATGATCCGCCAGGCGTAGACCTTGCTCCTTTTAGCGTAGTCCAAAAACAGTAGACCACCCGTTATTGCGTCTAAAATTGTTTTCACTATTTATGTTAAAGAAGATTTTAAGGGTTACAGGGATCGTGCTTGGAAGCATCGTTGTGTTGGCCATCGGATATTATGTGAAGGTATGCATTAGCGTTAACAATCGGCATACTAAAACCTACACTGTTACACCACAAGTCGTAAACATTCCCACCGATTCAGCGTCGTATGCATTGGGAGGAAGGTTGATTAAAGCCAAAGGGTGTACAGATTGTCACGGTGACGACATGGGCGGAAAGAATTTTATTGACGACCCCGCGTTGGGACTTATTGTTGCGCGCAATCTTACGAAAGGCAAAGGAGGTCTTCCGCAAGATTATTCAACCGCAGATTGGGTTCTTGCTTTAAAGCACGGTTTGGATCGTGACCACAAGCCTTTGATCATCATGCCTGCGCATGAATACACGATGCTCAGCGAACAAGATATGGGCTCGATCATCGCCTATTGTCAGACGCTTCCTAATGTGGATCGTGAACTTGAAGAATCATCCATTGGTCCGTTGGGAAATATCTTAACTGACGCTGGTAAGATTGCGTTGTTCCCTGCAGAGGCAATCGATCATAATAGAACATTGACAAAAGAAGTTGTGCCTGCAGTAACTGTTGCCTATGGAGAATATGTTGCGGTAGCGTGTCAAGGTTGCCACCGTAAAAACATGAAGGGTGGAGAACCCGTTGCGCCAGGCTTCCCCGTTGTAGCTGACATTTCGTCGACAGGTCATCCAGCAAATTGGACTGACGAACAATTCATCGCGACTTTGAGAACAGGGAAAACACCAGAAGGCAAGGTTCTCAATCCGAAGGAGATGCCTTGGACGATGACAAAAGAATTGACCGATGTTGAATTGAAAGCACTTCACTTGTATCTGAAGAGCATCTAATAAAATACCGGCTGTCGCATCAGATGAGAGGGTAGTTGAGTTTGCGGCAGCCCGGTTTTTCTTGTGTTTTAAATTTTGTTTTCACTTCCTGTAATTTTCTTGGCTATCTTCGACTTATCCTAAAAGTCTTCTCCTTTGGCCATCGAGGAAGAAAAAAGATTCATATCCCTGATCAACGAAAACCAGGGCCTTATCCACAAGGTCTGCATCATGTATGAAAATGATCATGATGCACGGAACGATCTTTTTCAGGAAATCGTCCTTCAGCTTTGGCGTTCATTCCCAACGTTCCGTGGTGAAGCGAAGATCACCACCTGGATGTATCGTATCGCTTTGAATACAGCGATCTCAGGTCTTCGAAAGCATACCCGAAATGTGAAGACTGAAGATCTAAGAGAAGTACATTTTAATATATCGGAGCATCATGTAGACGAACGCGAGGACGATTTTCAACGGCTACAGTGGGCTATTCGCCAATTAACCGAAGTAGAGCGCGCAATGATCATGATGGCGCTGGAAGAAATTCCATACGATGAAATCGCAGAAACTATTGGTATCACCCAGAATAACGTGCGTGTAAGAATGAATCGGATCCGCGAAAAACTTAGAAAACTCATGGGGTAGTTGACATGGAACTAGAAGATTTAAAAAATATTTGGAAGAACGGCGAAGCTTTTAAACTCAAGAATGAAGTTGAGTTGGCAAGTATGCTCCGAGGAACGAGCCAATCGATCATTTCAAAGCTTAAGAAAAGCGTTTGGTTCGAGCTGCTATTTACCATCGGCGCAGGAATAGCGCTGTTCATTTATGCGCTTACACTTCCGTCTGGCGCATTGAAATGGACGTCACTTTCTATTTTGATCATGCTCGCGGGGTACTCTTTCTACTATATTAAAAAACTCGTCTTACTTATTCGTTTTGATTCGTCAAGTGAAAACATCAAGAGTAACTTAGAAAAATTATACCTCACCTTTTCGAGCTATTTAAAATTCTATAAGCGCAGTTATACAATCCTTTATCCCGTATACTTCTGCCTCGGTTTGATTTTCGGTGCACTGGAAAGAGGTACCGACGAATTCCTAGAGGCACTCATTCAAACGAAAACAATTATCTACTTGGTATTTGTCGCTGCTGTGTTTTTCTTTTGCAGCACATGGTTAACGACATGGTATCTGCGAAAGCTCTATGGCAATCAAATGGATAAGCTGCGCGATGTGTTATACGAATTAAAACAAGATTTTCCGGCAGCTTAGCAGGTCGCGGCAATGCTTCTAGAAAGCTCCGCTGTGATTTTTTGAAGGGCTGGCGTATCTACAAATTTTTGATTGATTTCGATTTCGATACCTGCATATTCCTGATCTCGAAAGTGCGTTCTTAAAAAAGTTGTGAAGCCATCATCGATGCCGCGATACGGTTCGTTCATTTTAATCTTATACCCGGCCAGGTTCTTCTTCAACATCGCACTCATACGGGCACAACAATCAGATTCTAATTTTCTTTCCGGGTCGAAAAGCAAGCCGATGTCTACGTCTCGGGTCTCACCATTCCACATTGGTGTGAATGTATGAATTGAAAGATGAACGACTGGCGCACCGATATCGAGAATGTTGGCGACAACGGCGTGCCTGTAAGCCACATATATGTTTTGGACGAGGTGATCTTTTTCAGCATTAGACAGGTCTGCTGAGAACTCAGAAAATAAGTCATGATTTCCCAGGGAACGGTTGGGCTCAATAAGCAGTCTGGTGGTTCGACAGGTATGCAGGGGTGCCTTGAGTTGTAAGGCCAATTGGTGTGCAACGCCTTCGGCACCGGGATCCCATCCTCGGTGTGATTCTAACACGCTTTCAACCCCATGAAACAATTTTGCATACCTTTCGGGTACCGTATTGCCGGCGTGTTCACAAGTTATGATAGGCGCGAGCTTCATTTTTTTGTACAATTTACCCCAAACTAGCTCAATTTGCCACAGGGGTGGTTGGTGCGCATAGAAATACCGTTGCGGACATGAAAAAAAACAACCTCCCGGTTAGGCAATTCGTAATTTTACAGACATGAACCGATGGATCGATAAGCTCAAATCACCCTTTCCGTTCTATCTCGACAACGACCGGAAAAATTTTGTCCTCATTGTCGGACTAAGTCTTTTCGTTGTGCTTTTCTTAAATATCTATCGGCCCCACACCGATCATATCGATCTAACCGTACCGCAACAGTTCCTATTCGGCGCTGTGACTTTAGTAATTCTCACATTCAACATCATCGTTCTTCCAAAGATTTTTCCTGGTTACTTCGATCAATGGACACTGGGCAAATATATTTTCATCACTTTTTTGCACATGCTATTTATTGGTATTGCATCCTCTTTGATCGACATCTACTTTTTGAGGCCCGATCGCACGGTGCTTCAGAACATTTTCGGTGCCAATCGCCAGGTGATCATGACGGGGGCGTTTCCGATTACATTTCTATTCCTGTTCTTAAAGAATATCATGCTCAAGCAGAACCTGAAAGACGCTTTGTTAGCAAATCAGGAGCTTGAGAAAATCAAGACGTTGAAGAAAGAGACACCTGTGAAAACGGTGGCCAGCAACGCGTTAACGATCCACTCCGATACCAGTGAGACGTTAAGCCTTCACTTACCGGATCTACTTTTTGTAGAAGCCGACGATAATTACTCCACGTTTTATTGGAAAAATGGTGCCGGTATTCAAAAGAAGCTGCTGCGTGTCAATCTCAAGAATATTGAAAGTCAAATCAATAATAGCTTTGCCATACGTTGCCACCGTTCTTACATCGTGAATGTAAATGCAATCAGCAACATCACCGGGAATACGAACGGTTATAAGCTTCAAATACTGGACACGGAATTTTTCATTCCGGTATCACGACCTAAGGGAAAAGAAGTGATCGAAAAGATCCAGCAACTGAAAAATGTAATGGAACTGGCCTAGCATTTCACCCCAGGCCATGCATTATTGACCCCAATACCGCACCACTCGCGCCAACACCAACACCATTCGCTCCATTGCCCAATTTATGAAAGATACATGCGCTTTCTTTGTGTCATTAAAGTCACAAAACGCCAAGCTCATGAAAAATATAATGTTTACCATTTTGTTTGCAGTTGCAACCACGGTAGTGTTTGCACAAGAAAAAACAACGCCGAAAAGTGAATTTACGGTCGAGCTTTCTACAACAACCGTTAGCGCAAAACCGGGCGAGACTACTTCTGTTGACATTACTTTAAATCGTTCGAAGTCGTATTCAAAATCAAATGCAAAACTCGGTTTGTCGTCAGGACTTCCAGCAGGTGTAACCATTGAATTTGAACCAGCAGAGGGAGTGATTGAAAAAAGTACCGCGAAAATTTCTTTGAGCCGCGAAGTAAAAGCCGGTTCTTATACGATTATTTTGAATAGTGTTATCCAAAATAAAAGCAAGGGAAAAACGCTCAAGCTTGTTGTTAACGACGACACCAACGCTGTGACGCTTAATTAGTCTGGCCTTCAACCTGTGGCCGAAAGAATATATCTGTTGATTGAAGGAAATACCTAAGCTGAGTTTTAAATGAGAACGAAGCAAGCCGGATGAGAAATCGTCCGGCTTTTTTATTGTCACCGGATTCTTACCCCAGGAACATTTTGTTTTGCGCCAGACATGACGACAACTTTTTATAGACTGAAACAACGCGCGCCCTGTCGGGCTGCGTTCCTAAAGCTTTTTTGATTCGATATGCCAATGTTCCATGTTTTAAAATGATATCGAGTTCAGGTTTCCACCGTTGAAGCGCACCGTGGCCATTTGCAATTAGTTTTTGAAGAATGTGCTCCCATACTTCATTTGCTTGTCGTGTAGTCGACGCCATGCCGAATACATTCAAATATGCGGCATCATCAATAAGTGTTTCATGGCCGTTGACAATCGTTTTATCGAGTATGTTGGCCAACGAATCGGCGGTCCATTGAATTTGTTCGCCGTATGAAATAAACTCACCCTTCACGAGCGCACGGAGCGTTTCAATGACTAAAGTAACAATGGCGAGATCAGCCGTAGGACACTCTTGGATATCCATGACGCGAATTTCGATTGAACCACGATCGAAGCGTGGTATGGCGCCGCGTGAATTCACCCAAATCGGATCAAGGATTTCTTCCTTATCGTAAGGCGCGATGTCTACTTTTATCTTTTCGTAAACACCGTTAAGGTAGTTTCGTTTCGAGAACAGTTGTTCAGGAATAACTTTCCCCGTGATCGACGGAAGTTTAGCTTGGTTTGTTTTATAGTAGTGTAATCGCGTATCGTGCAGGCCAGAATATTTTCCATCCAACATTGGCGAGCTTGCACAAAGCGCCGGAAGCATGGGCAAGATTAATCTCACAGCCGCATGAAGGCTAGCGAATTCTTCGTCATCGTAAAATGGAAGATTAAGGTGCGTACTTTGCAAGTTCGACCACCCATGTCCTCGACAATCAAAGATCCGATTATAAATCTCATACACGTCGTTATTATCGTGCGGCCACAGCTTCGTTTCAACATGAGGATTCATGAACGGGTGTGCTGCTGTCGGCATTAGCATAGCATTCCATCCCAAAAGTATGGCGTTTATTCTGCGAACATTTTCCGCAAACTGATGTTCAAGCGCACTGAAATTGATTTCCGGATTTGAAGATTTCAACTCTACCACGTGCAGCACCAATTCATTCGACCAAGTAACCATCCCGTTGTCGTAGTCGCTACCATACGTACCAAGAACGTGCTTGAGTAATTCGTCCGTCAATGGTTTCACCATCAAAGAGTCTTTGTCTACAATCATGTATTCGAGCTCTACACCGAAAGCTTGAAAGAGATGAAGTCGCGTCATTTGATCAATCATTTAAAGTGCCTTTACCTTGTCTAGGAGTACTTCCATAATTTTCGCATACAATTTTTCTTTCAAAATCTTATCCTCTACACCGGCATCGATATTCGGATTGTCGTTGATTTCAATCACATAAAACTTTCCATCCACTTCTTTCATATCCACGCCATACAAACTCCGTCCGATCAAGGCTGTTGCTTTCATGGCCGTACGAATCAAACCTGATGGTGCTTGATCAACGGGAATCGACTCTACCTCCCCTTCTTGCGTTTGTTTATCGGATGACCAGTTTACGATTTGCCAATGTTTTGTGGCCATGAAATACTTACAAACGAAAAGCGGTTTACCATCCACGATACCTACACGCCAATCGAATGGCGTCGGTAAAAATTCTTGCGCGATCAACAGTTCTGACTTTTGAAACATACTTCCACACACCTGTTTATACTCTTCTTCATCATTGATTTTAAAAACTCCCTTACTGAATGCACCATCGGGCTGTTTGAGAATAAAAGGATAGGCAAGTTTTGTCGGCAGCGTTTTGTAATTTGATTTACTGATTACAAAAGATTTTGGTGTAAGAATCTTATTCGCATTCAATAGTTCAAACAGGTAAACTTTGTTCGTGCATTTCAATATAGAATCCGAATCGTCAATTACCGCGAGCCCTAATGATTCGGCCTTCTTTGCAAACTTAAAGGTGTGGTGATTGACAAAGGTCGTTTCGCGAATCAATAACGCATCGTATTTAATGAGGTCGGCAAAATCATTCTTCGTGATTAATTCCACCGTGAATCCAGCTTGATCTGCAGCCTTGATAAAACGTTGAATTGCTTTTTCATCTGAAGGTGGATTCGGGTCGTCAGGATCGACGAGAATTGCAAGATCATACTTCTTTTTATCGGGTTGTTGGACATCGCGCTTTCGAAGCAAAAATTTTTCCACTGCTTTACGCATGAGCGGACGATCATCGTCGGGAATTTCCTCTACACTCACCGGTCGAATACTTTGTAAAACCCATTTTGTCTTTTTAGAAAACACTACCGTAAGGCAAGGAGCCTGAACGTAAAGAAACAATTGCTTTGCGAGTCTATTAAAATGTTCCTTTCGCGCAATGCCGAGATAGATATCAAACTCAACTTTATCTTTGTCTTCATTCTTAAACGTCGTCTGAATTAATTGATCGAAATCTTCAAAGTCTTCTCTCAATATTGAGGGATACCTAAAATTCTGGAGCGTATAAATTTCCGGGAGCACATTGTGTTTGCGCGCCTCGGCAAGCAACGAAACATAGTAGCCAATACTTTGATATTGATAAGACTTACAAAGATTGAGGATACGCAATCCTTTCTCTTGCAATTGAGGCTCTGCAATATATTTGGATGGCGTTATAACCTGCACATCATCGAGTGTGAGGTTCCAAAACTCGGGATTCTCGACTATGATTAGCTTTCTCATTGAGTTATCGGATATCCGTTACCAGTTATCGTTATCTACTCCTCATTCAAGTCAACACCTGCAGCAACGACACGAAATCTTCGTGCGCTACGTTTGATTTCATTTTAAGCTTTTCTTCGGCTCGATTACAAGAAGGTTTGCATCATAGGTAACAATACCTAGCATGATGCTGTTGAGTAGTCTTGTAAAGGGAACGCTATAGTTTTGCCCTTTGCCTAACGGATTGGGTTCCATCGGATCGCTGAGATAAACGCAATCCTTTTCTTCATCGTAACCGCTGATCACAACAAAGTGTCCAGCAGGTTCTCCTTTAATGCTGTCATAAATATCGAATTGGGGAATCTCGCGTGGTGTTCCATAGAGGTAGGTAGCGCTAAGTCCGGTTAATATTGGTGTCGACTTTTTCAGATACTTCTTAATCAAATCCGAATCTAGCTCACCGTATTTCAATTCACCACCAAGTTCCAAGAATTTGATATAGGCATGAGACGCGACCAATAATTTCCTTCGCTTGTTCTTAAACATCATTTGTTCCTTCAAACATTTGATCATTTTTTTGGAAGGATACTTAAACCACGTGGGGTCGAATACATTTAGGTTGTAGGTATAGATTTGCGCCTTATACCCGCGACGAAGGGCGTGATTTCCCAACATAACCGCCAACGTACCACCAGTCTTCAATTGTTTTACTTCCCGGATTACTTGCTTTAACGGAATGTCATCACCGTAGTAATGATAGAGTGCCTGAAGACACGTTGGCCCGCAAGTCACCTCATCGGGCTGTGCTTGAATATCGAAGCCGAGACCAAGTTCTTTCCGCATAGGTCAACTCAAGATCTTAGTAATTAACAAATCAAAAACTTCTACAAGAATTAATATAATGATAATGTATTCTAGTAAGCTACTTTCTCTTTGGTGAATAATTTCTCGAAACACCGTCAAGTTATCCTCAATGATGCGCAGCATGTATTCTACTTCACTGAAGCGAACACGTAGATCGAAATGTTTTATTAAGCCCTGATGTAGCTTATCGAGATATTGATCGTCCCATACAAGGTCGGGTGCGTCAAAGATGTATATATTTTCTGCGATGTCGTTTTGCGTATTAAGGGCCTTCCCTAAAAAACGCATCATGTTTTTCCGGCTGATCTTCAGTTTGCCAGTAAGCTCAAGTTGATTTGCAAAACCTTTCACTTCTGTAAGTAGGCCATCGCTCACATCGTGATAGTGATCGAGTGCAACCGACTGTGCTAAGTTGAACATCGTGATGCGAATTACTTTCACATCCAATTTATCGACGACAACTTCATCGAATTCATAAGCCAAAGTTGCGCCATCCTGACATGAGATTTCATGATCGTCTCGAAGCCAATTGTTCACAGGATTTTTTTGATGTGCTAATACGGCTTTTACCGCCCACTTCATTTCGTCTTCCGTATATCCTGCAAAAACAACGACACCGAAGTTGAAATAATATTGAAATTTTCCGCCGCTAAAACTATAGAACAATTCAGATGATGAATCTGCCAAAGGTTTGATATCGAGAAAACTTTTGATTCCCTTAATATCAAGCTGACTTGCGACGAAGAGTGCAGACAATTTCACGCGTTGTGTCATACATGCGCTTTTACTAAATATATAAATTTAAATTAATGAACGATGCATGGCGGATTCAGTGAAATTTCAGGAAATTCGCACCGATTAATTGATTATGAAGAAAATATTGCTCATTGGTATCTTTTCGATGTACACCCTATCAGCATTTTCATGGGGTGCGACGGGACATCGTGTAACGGGCTGGATTGCCGAACAGTACCTTAATAAAAATGCTAAGAAACGTCTCGAACAAATTCTGAAAGGTCAATCGCTAGCCATTGCCAGTACTTGGATGGATGAAATTCGTTCTGACTCGCTCTATGACCACACGGCGGATTGGCATTGGGTCACTATTCAAGATGGACAGACGTATGCACAAAGTATCAAAAATAAGAATGGCGACGTTGTGCAAACCATCGAGCGAATCATTGCCGACTTAAAAAGCAAAAAGCTCAATATGAAAGAGGAGCAAGAGGCTGTCAAAATGTTAATTCACCTAATCGGCGATATTCATCAGCCACTACATGTTGGCGGTGGTAATGACCGCGGCGGTAATGATATCAAAGTGACATGGTTCAGAGAAGACAGTAATTTACATCGCATCTGGGACAGCGATATGATTGACGACACCAAACTGAGCTATACGGAATTCGCGCAGTCATTGGAACGCCCCGACGCCACCAGACTTGCTGTGATCCAAAAAAGCAACATCAATGATTGGGTTGCCGAAAGTATGAGCTACCGCCAACAAGTTTATAAAACTGGTAATGGAAAACTCGGTTATCAATACGCATACCGGAACATGAACATTGTAAGGGATCGATTGCTATTGGCCGGCATTAGAATCGCCACTGTATTAAACGAGCTTTACGGAAAATAATATCGATTGACATCTCGATAAAAAAAATACCTCAGTGCAAGCTGAGGTATTTTTTTATTTGATTGATGAGTTTATTCTTTACTCCACATCTCTTCGACAGGACTGCCTGTAGCAGCGCTTGGCAATTTGATATTTAACAACATTGACATTGTTGGTGCAATGTCTGTGATCGTATGATACTTCACCGACTCTCCATGCTTAACACCTTTACCAAAGAATAAAATGGGCACGTGCGTGTCGTAGGTGTATGTCGAGCCATGGGTTGAACCCGCCACGCGAGATGATTCGAACCAGCCTGGTTCAAGCACTACAAGGATGTCGCCTGATCGTTTTGGATGGTAACCGCGGATGAGCATTCCTTTGCTTCCGCCTTCTGTGAAAGAACCTTTACGCATATCACTTTCGGAATATACATTGGCCACACCTTCCATGGCCATAAGGTATTTGATGATCAATTCAGTAGCCACCAACAAATCTACGCTGGATGTTTTTGGATCGCCATTGAAGGCATTGACGTTAAGAAATATCTGTTCATTGCCCATGTCTTCGATGATGTCGCGACCTGGAAAAAACTTCAGCAAGTAGGCTTCGAGATTGGCACGAACATTCGCATCGTTAAAGTACCCCGCTGGCGTTTTACTATCGCGAAGATATTGTGGTACTTCGGCAACGGCATGATCGGCAGTTAAGAACACTGTGTAATTCCCTTTTCCTACTTTTTCATCTAGCGACTTAAGAATTGTCTCTAAGTTTCGATCAAGTCTGAGGTAGGTGTCTTCAAGCTCAACAGAATTTGGCCCTGCAGAATGACCGACATAATCGGTCGAAGAAAAAGACAAAGTAACAAAGTCAGTTATTTGATCTTTGCCTATGGCTTCGCCGTCGATGGTCGCGAGAAACATTTCTGTTAGCAAGTCGTTGCCAAATGGCGTACCGATCAACATGTCAAAGTCACCATTGGCTTTTCGAAGCTCCTTAAGATTATAAGGGAATACAGCTTTTGCTTTTCCTTTAAACTTCGATTCATAAGGAGACTCGTCGGGGCCGCTTTCGGTGTATTGTTCGATTGGCAACAACGTGTTCCATTCTTGATTGAGGTACTTATCTGCAAGTTTTCTTCCATTGAACTGATCAACCCAGGCGGGAAGCTTTGTCATGTAGTAACTGCTTGTGATAAATTTTCCAGACTTATCGTCGTACCAATATGCGGCATCGGCCATATGTCCTGCCGGTAAAACCGCGCCGCGATCTTTCGCAGAGATACCAATGACCTTTGATTTTTTTTGCGTAAACAATTTCAGCTCATCCGTGATGGTTGTTGATTGCAATCGCGAGGGCGCCACATCACCATTTCCATTATCGGTTCCAACGGGTTTGTATCGTCCGTCTTCGACGCAGTTTACTTTTCTACGCGCTAACCGGTCGTAGAAGTCATTAGCGATAATACCGTGATTCGCGGGCGTCGTTCCCGTGTAGATTGAAGCATGACCAGGCCCCGTGTAGGTCGGTGCGTAATTATAATGTGCATTCTTCAACATGAATCCTTCACCCATGAGGCGCTTGAATCCGCCATCACCGTATTTACTATAGAATCGATAGAGATATTCTTGTCGCATTTGATCAACCGTGATCCCTACAACAAGTTTGGGCTGTTCCGACATTTGAGCCATCGTTAGCAACGGCATCATCACCACCATACAGAGGATTACAAACCTTTTCATCTTATAAAATTAATAGGGCGTCAAGATAGAGTTTAATGCTTAAAGCAGAAAGCGTCTATGTTTAAGTTTGGGTTAAGCACGGAACAGCGGTAACATGCATGGATTTCCGTTGGAGCTATGTCAAATGGAGTGTGGAAGAAAGCCGCTATAAAAGTATTGAAAGCCCTGTCATAATCGTCGTAAACAGAATGGGCAAGCGATATATCAGCATAGCATTTGAAGATACAAAATGACACGCCAAAAGCCAGCGGCGCGAAACAACAATCAATTGCATCCTTTATTAATTCCCGCAGTATATTTTTTCGTAGTCATCTGCTTCGTAAACTTCCTTGCGAATGAATTTACCGTTTGCATCGTAGTAAATCACAACGAATACTGATGCCTCCTCCACATGCTTCTCAGTAAAAAATACCGGTACATCTGCCGATCCTACATTGATGACGTCGCTGAAGTTAAGGGGAATGATAACACCTTGCGTGCTGGACAACACACCATATTTTTTTTCATGATCGATGATCGCCAGCTTTTCCGTTGCCGTGTTCCGAATGTATTTGATCGATTTAATTCCATGTAATCGCGTTTGTTGCGCGGCGACTTGTATCATCGACCATTGCGTTTGCTTTCTCACAAAAGCGAGTGAATCATTCCAATATTGAATTTCGTCAAACTCAAATTTGCTGATCGGTTTATTATTCATGTCAACAAATCCCCAAGCGCCACTTTTATATGCTGTAAGAAACTTTTTATTGTATTGTGTAATATTCTTGGCGTATTCGGGATTGATCATTTTTTGTGTTTTGATCAAATAAGTACCAAAGCGCGTTCCTTTTAAAAGTGAAATTGTACCGTCGCGAACAGTTCCGATGGCATCGAACGCTATTGGTGTTAGCGCTTTTCCACCAGCACCCAATAAGCCCTTCTTGTCATTCTTGGTGATGATGAAATATTGACCACCGGCATGTTGAATTTTGTCGCCTGTAAAGACGAATTCTTTCTTTCCGCGTTCATTAAAAAGTGTTTTTGTTTTAGGCGTGGCAATGACAAAGAACGCCGAAGAATCTTGCCCTGGAATAAAGGTGAACGCCTCGGTAGAATTAAGTTTAACCTGGCGCGCTTTATTTATAATTATCGTGGTGCTATCGTGGCGTATCGCGATCGCGAAGGGACCTTTCACTTGAATCGTATCATAAGCAGGGGGCAGGATTGTATGGTCTTTGGTGTCGAAGATATGCCATTGCTGAGACTTCTTCACGAGTGCCCAAGGTTGAATCATGTGAACCGCATCGATCGCGTGGGTTTTATCTCCCCTTTCATCGTACAACTGAACGTGATCTGTCTTTCGGGACGCGCCGAAGTAGGTCTGTTCAAGTTTACCCTCTTCGAAGCCGATCACTACCTGAAGGTTTTGATCCATGACACCTTCGAATCTACCGGCTTTCAACCAAACACGCTGCTGTCGCCAGGGCGTACAAGCATCAAATGCATCAGATAATTTTAAAGGTTGCTGGTTGGCTGATCGCGCTATTGTTTGGGTAGTCGCTAGTCTGTACTTTTTATCCTTCTCGAACACTACTATTTCGCCTACGTTGGTGATGTTATCAAACGACTGCCCGATCATTCTTCTTCCATTCATTGCCCATAGCCCCCAGTATCCATTGCTCTTGAGTGCCAGATATTTTCCGGCAATGACTTTAGCATCTTCAACACAAGAATCACCGACCACAAAGCCCGAATGATGAATAACCTTGAAGCAATCGTCATTTCCGGCTAACCAAAATCCGTTACCGACCGGCTCAACAACGTCAATGGATTGGTTGCTGGCCACTACACCCTCGTGAGAAACTGCTTTTCCATCGAGTGCAAGGATCTTATCGGTAATATTGCCACATCTATAGCGCTTATCGATCTCTTCATAAAGGGGTTGAATAACTTCCTCACCCAACGCATTCATGAACCCAAATTTGCCATTGTGAAGTATCGGAACAAGCATCGATTCTCCGGTGTGCAGGGAATCAGCGTCGTTGATGTCAAGGTGATTGACTATGGCTTTTGCTTTTTTGCTTAAAAGATGATCACGGAAAAGCGCGATGAAGGCGAGGTAGTCGTCGCGTTCACCCGAGGCAGTCTGAATTTCAAAGATCTTTTGAATGGCTTCGTCGCGGTGCGGAGAGTTCGGGTAGTGCATCACGAACTGCTGAAAATCTTCGGCTCGCTGAGATTTTGTTTCATCGTCGAAGACCAACTTTTCATAGCGCGCCTGAGCCACCATCGCTTTCTGTGACTGAGGATATTGGTCGAGGTAGTAGCGAAATGCTTCGCGCGTATTTTCCTGAGAAGCTTCTTTGAAGGCTGCTTCATTTCTGAGTTCGACCGCTTCGTTCTTGGATATTGCCAATGGAAATTTTACGAGGAAAGTATTGTATGCAGCCGACGTGTTCGCGCGCTTGGCTCGCTCAAATGCGGCACTGTCAATGCGTTGGCGTAATGTGACCAGCACAACGCTATCAATCGGAAACCGACGCATTCGTTCCTGATTCTTGCTAGTGGCACCGGAAAAGTATTTCCATGAAGTCATGGTATATCGATACGCGGAGTCGATATTGTAGCCGGCATTGGCTGGAGAGAAGAAGTAGATCGCCACGAGGTAGTGTGTGACTGCGTTAGTCGAATCCCTATCGAGGAGCTTTCGAACTTGTTTGTTTGCTTTTTCAAATCGTGACGCGCGAATATTTTTAAGTGCACTTTTTTCGGACATCATCTGAGCTGTAGCCAAGGTTGGCAAGGCAATCAGAAGGTAAACCAGAAGAGATCTTGAAATCAATTTTTAAAACTTGTTTTCTATTCGGGTAAAACTACGAACTTCGCCGCAAGAATTAGTCTCATTAGGGGACATGCCTGTTGTGGGATGTAATAAATTTTGTAAATTTTCAGGAAGGTTAACTAAGTAGCATGGCCAAGCTTAAGAACATTATCAAGCAGCTCTCAGAGAAAGACTTTAAAGCGATATACGATTCGTTAATAGAAAGCAACGCCGAGAAGTCGGCGTATCTGTTAAAGTCACTTCGCGAGCGGGCACTTTCAGACAACAAGATCATGACCGAGCTTGACGTCAATGCCAATGCCTATTACACACTCCGATCGCGACTAAACCTCAAGATTGAAGAATATCTGATGGGCCAATTGGAAAGTCCACGCACCGATGTTCTTCGTAAAGTTGCCAACATCAACGAAGTCCTGTTCACCAAGAAACGCGCGATCTCCGTTGCTACCCTCAAGAAACTCGAAAAAGAACTGCTCGACTACGATCTCGCCAACGAACTCACGATCATCTACAAGTCGCTGAAGAAACTCAACATCAACTCGCCTGACTATTTTCAATACTCCCAGCTCTATAACCGCCACGTAGCCTATATGCTTGCGGTAGACAAGGCTGAGGATCTGCTCGCCGACTACTTCAAGAAATATGGTGACTACATGTTGAATGGTGGCGAGGTGGAGAAACTTGGTCTCGCGCTGCTTATGAAAGAAATGCAGAATGTAGCCAAACTATACGAGTCACATCGTCTGTATGTCTATCAAAGCTGCATGTACATCTTCCATCGCCTTTTCGTAGAGGTCGACGACAACATGCAACAAGACGGCGAATCTATCGAAGACATCTTCGAAAAGGTTCAGAAAATATTCGAAAGCTATCATCTCGACTCAATTTATTATCACCTCAACCTGGTGTTCGAATTCCTGAAACTCGAGTACTACAATCACTACAAAGTATATCGTCAGGCAGAGAAATACTACGAAGAAGTAAATGATGCTTGTGGTAATTTGATGGTGAACTATTCAACGTTTACATTCCCAGCGCAATTCCTTATTTCCAAACTGGAACGTCATCTTCGCACGGGCAACGAGCAAGATCTGTATGCCGAAAACGAAAGCATCTTCCTCGACTACGAGGTAGATATGATGGATATTCCAAAACACATCGTCTATACGATCTATCGCGCTTTATCTTCCTATTACAATGGAAAGTTCGAAGAATCAGCGAAGTTGATCAACGGACTTCTCAATGATGTGAGCTTGAAGAAGTATCCTTACGCGCAGCTCGAGATCAAGTCATTGCTCGCATTACAATACACATTACTGCGCGATTTCGAATTATTCAACCAATTATCAAATAGTATTCAGCGTCAAATCCGGTTATTCGGAAAAGATAGCTGCGAGAACATTCAGTTGTTTTTGAAGATCCTGAAAATCGCCACGAGTGAGGCCAAGAAAGAAAAAGCGAAGAAGATCAATGCCGTTATTCCAAGATTAAATGCGGTAACGGTGAAATACTTTGCGCCAACTAAACTTGTAAAGTTGGACGATCGCTTTGTGAACCTACTCACAGATTTCTAATCGCATTCGCCACGTCTAGATAAGCCTGGAATTCCTAGCGATTAGGAATTCCAAAATCATTACAGTGCGCTGTCGTGGATTCAATTTTTACGAACGCATAATGCCTCATCTACACGATAAACGTGTATGATCTTTTGATCTTGGCGTAGTACTGCAAATTAGGAGATGGTGCCTATACTTCCAGTTTCACGATGCTTTCGTGAGACAGTGGCTTGTTCAGGTAGAGCTTCACGTTCTCGTACTTTTTAGAACGATTAAAGTCCTGCGGATTGATTGACGAGGTGAGCATCACAATCTTACACTTGCGTTTAGCAACGTTAGTGAGTTTTTCGAATTCATCTAAGAATTGGAAGCCATCCATCAGCGGCATATCGATATCAAGGAAAATGACATCAGGCAAAACTTGGTCGGCTACGTCGAGCTTCTCCATGTTCTTTAAGAACTCAATCGCACTTTTGGCGCCGGTGTGTGTGTAGATGTTTTCTGTAACAGACGCCGCTTCAATCATTTTCTGGTTAATGAGATTATCGATCTCATTGTCATCAATCAACATTACCGTGCGATACTTTTTTCCTGCCATAAGAATAAGAATGGTCTATAAAAATACGGGATTGACGGTGATTTGCAAATAAATCTCAATCAAATACAGTTTCCGCTTTACCTTCGTTTTGAATTCGGCGCAGCCATTAGATATGAAACTTAATACCTTGCGCTAACGGCAGCGTGTTTCCGTAGTTGATCGTATTGGTTTGACGCCGCATGTACACCTTCCAGGCGTCGGAACCAGACTCGCGGCCTCCACCGGTCTCTTTCTCTCCACCAAAGGCGCCACCGATTTCCGCACCCGATGTTCCAATGTTAACATTCGCGATACCACAGTCCGATCCTTCGTGCGATAAAAAGTATTCCATGTCTTGCATGCTCGTTGTCATAATCGCCGACGACAGTCCTTGTTTAACACCATTTTGGATCTCAACAGCTTCCTCCAGTGTTTTGTACTTTATTAGATAAAGAATCGGCGCAAAGGTTTCTTGCTGCACGATTTCAAACTCGTTCTTCACTTCGGCAATGGCTGGCTTTACATAACAACCCGACTCGTAACCAACACCCTTCAACACACCACCTTCAATTAAGAATGTTCCGCCTTGCTCTTTCACTTTCTTCAGTGCATCCTTGTAAGATTTCACCGCGAGTGTATCAATCAAAGGCCCCACGTGAAAAGCAGGATCCAATGGATTTCCAATTTGAAGTTGTCCATAAGCGGCTTGCAGCCTATCGCGCACTTCATTGTATACTTTTTCATGAACGATCAATCTTCTTGTTGTCGTACATCGCTGCCCCGCAGTACCCACCGCCCCGAATACTGCACCACGAATTGACATGTCGAGGTTAGCATTCTCTGAAATGATGATCGCATTATTACCTCCGAGCTCTAACAGGGATCGTCCTAATCTCTCACTTACGGTACGCGCCACAGCTTTGCCCATTCGAACAGAACCTGTAGCTGACACCAGCGGTATACGCTCATCTTTCGACATCAATTGACCGATGGATGCATCGCCGTTGATCAACACCGATACACCTTCAGGAACGCCATTTTTTACAAACACCTCTTCTGCTATTCGCTGACAGGCAATACTGCACAGCGGTGTTTTCTCCGATGGCTTCCAAACACAAACATCTCCACACACCCAGGCCAACATCGTATTCCACGACCATACCGCTACCGGAAAATTGAACGCTGAAATAATTCCAACAATTCCGATCGGATGCCACTGCTCATACATGCGGTGACTTGGCCTTTCTGAGTGCATTGTCAACCCGTGAAGTTGTCGCGACAACCCGACAGCGAAATCGCATATATCAATAATCTCTTGTACCTCTCCCAAACCTTCCTGGTAGGATTTGCCCATCTCATAAGAGACAAGTTTTCCCAATGGTTCCTTGTATTTTCTAAACGCCTCTCCCATCTGACGCACAATCTCTCCGCGTTTAGGCGCAGGCCATTTACGCCATTCCTTATACGCTTCTTCAGCTTGACGAATTACTTGCTCATACGCCTTCTCATCGGTAGCAACTACACTGCCAATAAGATTGCCATCTACCGGTGAATACGATTCCAACGTTTTACCGGTAGAGCGATACCACTTGTGACCTGTAGATGTACCCGAATTGGATTTCTTGATACCAAGCGTAGATAACGCTTCTTTGATGCCGAATTTTTTCATGGTTGTTAATGAGTGTGGCAAAGCTAGAAAAATATGAATAGCTTTTTGTAATGATTAATCGTGCTCAGGAAAGTTTTGTTAATCAAGATGATAGTGACGTTAACATTTTTTTTGACAGTCCCATGTTTAGCGTTCGGTGTTAGTCAGCGCGTAGATCAAAGTAACGTCAACACATCAACACGCCAACACCAATGTCGTTGACTTAAGCACCTCCTTCAGGTATGGATTCGTCTCACCCCTGGCCCCTGAAGGGGAACTCAAGTTGCGGGCTGACCCTTTAGGGAATGAAAGGGTTACGGTGGCATTTTTTATGTCTCCGTAACTTAAGTCAATGACGCTGACGTCAACACATCAACACGCCGACACATCAGCACTCCCTCCTACCACTCAACACCATACGTTCCCTTACTACCATCTTCGTAACGTCCCTCGATCAGAATACCACCTTTCTTAAAGTCAAGAATGCTGTTCAGATCCTCCACGTTGTCGACCGGAATCTTATCAACATAAGCAATGATGAATCCCTCCCGTAATCCTGCATCCTTCCACTTGCCTGGTGATACATCCTTCACGCGAACACCGCCCTCAAGTTGCAGTCCCACCAATTTTTTGTATTCAATATCCTCCACAGACACGCCACCGAACTCATAGCGCACATCACGTTTCTCTACCGTTTCGTTGCCATCACTATTTTTTAACCGCGCAGAGGCATCAAGCATTTTTCCCTCATGCAAATACGAAACTTTGATTTTCGCACCAGGTCTATTTCGCGCGACCCACTCTTGTAATTCCGACACAGAATTAACCACGTGTCCTTCAATTCCGATGATTACATCGCCGACAGCAATACCCGATTCCTCCGCGGCACTGCCTTCGGTTACACGCGTAACAAGCACACCTTGATTTACCTGCAAGCCAAGGTCTTCGGCCACACGTGCATCGACATCAGTAATTTGTATTCCTAACAACCCACGCTGCACTTGACCAAACTCAAGCAAGTCATCAACAACTTTTTTCACCAGACTCACCGGAATCGCGAATGAATATCCCTGATAACTTCCGGATGACGTTGCAATCGCTGTGTTCACGCCAATCAATTCACCTTTCAAGTTCACCAATGCACCACCACTGTTTCCAGGATTGACAGCGGCATCAGTCTGAATGAATGATTCAATCTGAAGATTATTTTTATCACGAAGGATACCAATATTCCGTGCTTTCGCGCTAACAATACCCGCGGTAACCGTTGAGTTCAAATCGAAAGGATTACCAACCGCCAACACCCATTCACCAGGGGTAATGCCATCTGAGTTTCCATAACGAATAAAGGGAAGATCTTTTGCACGAATTTTTAACAACGCAAGATCAGTAGTAGGATCAGCACCAATCAATTTTGCGAAGTAGCGTTGGTTGTTATTCATCACAATCTCTATGCTATTTGCATCTTCAATCACGTGATTATTCGTCACGATAAATCCATTGTCAGAAATGATCACCCCAGAGCCCGAAGACCGCGTTGGCGCCTCAAGATAATTTTGCAGTGGGTTGATACTAAATTCACCAGGACCATAAGCGGTTTGAATATGCACTACCCCTTGCGTAACCTGCTTGGCTGGCGCTAAGAAATTTAACTCAGCGGGTATACGCACGATAGAGTCTGGTTTGAAACCCGCGAGTACGAGTTTCTGCCTCGCTTCGATCGATTCATACGTTGGATCGAGATAGACACTCAAAAAACGCATCGTAAAAAGTGACCCGACAATGCCACCCACACAAGCGGTGAGTACAATAATAAAAATGAATAAGGAGCGCTTCATACCCTTCAAGTCTGTTTGTAGTGAAGTTAAGCTTAATTGCCGAAAAAAAATTCCCCCGTATTGAAGGAGAATGTTTGTATAACGAAAGATTCGCCGATCGGCTCACGCGTAAACAAAAAAAGCGCCCCGAACCGAAAAACCGGACGGGGCGCTACACCTAACCCTAACCCTCTTTTAGATGCTTAGTTGACTTTAATAGTTGTCTTCACCACTTTCTTTTCATCTTTAGGAATGGTGATCTCAAGGATACCATTGTTGTATTTCGCCGCGATGTTGTTTACATCTACGTTTTCAGGCAATGAGAAAGAGCGACTAAAAGTGCCATACTGCGTTTCAATGGAATGGAAATTACTCTCCTTCTTCTCCTTTTGAAATTTACGTTCGCCGCTGATGGTAAGTAGATTATCATTCACATCGAGCTTAAAATCTTCCTTGTTCACACCTGGCACGGCCACATGGATTTGGAATTCCTTCTCTTCTTCAACGATGTCTACACGGGGTACGAATGAGTACGCAGATCCTCCCGCGCGACTAACAGATTCGTTGAAGAACCGATCGATCAAATTGCTGAATGAAGTTGGTACATAATCATTCAAAGCGGAGTTGTAACGGACGAGACTCATAGTTTTATTCATTTTTGGGTTTAACATTCATTTTTTGTTTGATGATTACCCTATTATGAAAAACTGTGCCGAGGCATTTTTAATGCCATTACGTCCGATTTCACCAAATTTTCGCTCAAAAAAAAGACATATTGACTTGATTGTGTCGCTAAAACGTGTCATTTTTAACGAAACGCATTGGACATAAGGAGTTTTGGGGGTTGCCCTCCTACCGTCGGGCCGGGCTATCCGCTTATACTCCTCGTGCAAACCCGCATGTCAAACCCAACTGCGGGGTAACGCTACTATCCCTAACCCTCGCTACTGCATAGTACATTTTGAAGTAGTTGTCGAAGAAGATTATTCAACCAGCTTAATCGATGCCGAGTTAATGCAATATCTCAAACCCGTCGGTGCCGGTCCATCAGGGAACACGTGGCCAAGGTGACCTTCACATACATTACACATCACCTCCACGCGATACATTCCGAAGCTATTATCTGCTTCGTACTTGATTACATTATCTTTTACTGGAATTGTAAAACTCGGCCAACCCGTACCTGATTCAAACTTAACACGCGAATCAAACAGCGGCGTACCACATCCACGACAAGCGTATAGTCCAGGGTCATGTGCTTCACAATACTCACCCGTAAAGGCACGTTCAGTACCTTTTTTTCGAAGTATAGAAAACTCTGCCGGCGAAAGAATTTTCTTCCATTCATCCTCTGTTTTTTCAACTTTATGATCGGCCGCTGGGGCTCCCTGCTTTGCAAACGTTAGTACATCAGACCATTTCATAATTCAATGTTTATTTGTCTAATAAACTTACAACGCTCGCATTCAGTTTACGAACCGCAAAGAAATTATTTCAAAACGAAAGTTGTAGACTTAGCATCGCGTGAGTTCGATCCGATAAACACATCGAACTTGCCGGGCTCTGTTCCCCAAGTCATGTCGCGACGATAAAACGACAAATCTTTAACCGAGAGCTTAAACGTTAACACCTTCGATTCACCTGGCTTCAATACAATTTTCTGAAACCCTTTCAGCTCTTTTACAGGTCGCGTTACGCTGCCAACCTGATCGCGCACATACAACTGAACAACTTCCTCACCTGTTGCTTTTCCGGCATTCGACACACTGCAAGACGCAACCAACGTATCACCTTCTTGCATTTCGTTTGTATTTAACGAAACGTCACCATAGTTGAACGTCGTATAACTTAACCCGTAACCAAAAGGATACAATGGCTCATTCGATTCATCAAGATACTTTGAGGTATATTTTTGATTTGGATCCATGGGCCGCCCTGTATTTTTCATGCTGTAGAAAATCGGAATTTGACCTACCGACCTTGGAAAAGTTACCGGCAATTTTCCCGACGGATTATAATCTCCAAAGAGAACATCAGCAATCGCCAACCCCGCTTGCGTTCCCGGAAACCATACTTCAAGGATAGCATCTGCATTTTTATCGAGCGAATTTATCGTTAGCGGTCTGCCGCTAAACAATACCACAACAATTGGTTTACCGGTCTTTTTAATTTCATCAAACAGTTTTTGCTGTACCCCTGGCAAATTTAAATCAGCGCGACTTGCCGCTTCACCACTCATCAATGCTGCTTCTCCCAAGGCCATCACAACAACATCCGATTGGCTTGCTGCACGTACAGCCTCCGAAAAATAACGTGTCGAGTCATCGTTAATATTACACCCTTTTGCGTAGTTGATTTGAACACCTGGAATCGCTTGTCGAATTCCCTCAAGGACAGAAATTGATTTCTGGCCATCGCCGGCTGCCGACCACGAGCCAATCATCTCACGTTTGTTATTCACAAGAGGGCCAATCAATGCAATACGTTTGCCTGTTTTCGAGAGTGGCAACACTTGACCGTCGTTCTTCAAAAGCACAAAAGATTTTCTCGCAATATCTCGGGCGGCATTCAGGTGGTCTGCTGTCATCACACTGCTCTTTTCCCTAGCAACATCGCTATATCGGTAAGGATCTTTAAACAACCCGAGCTCAAACTTCTTGCGTAAAATTCTTCGGACAGCAGCGTCGATGATGTGCTCTTTAATTTTTCCTGACTTGACCAACGCAGGAAGTGCTGCTTCATAAAAGCCAGCTTGCATGTCCATATCGACACCGGCTTCAATAGCCAATGCTGCGGCCGACGCTGTGTCTTCTGCTGCACCGTGTGGAATCATCTCCATGATTGATGTATAATCCGTCACCACAAAGCCATCGAACTTCCACTCGTTTCGAAGTAAATCCGTCATCAAAAATTTACTTCCTGAGGCAGGCACACCATCGTACTCGTTAAACGACGTCATCACAGTAGCAGCGCCTGCGTCGAGCGCAGCTTTGTATGGCGGCAGGTAAACTTCACGCAACATTCTGTCCGACATATCCACGGTGTGATAGTCACGACCAGCCTGAACAGCACCATAGGCTGCGAAGTGTTTTACGCAAGCCATCACGGAATTTAAATCGCCGAGTTTATTTCCCTGAAAACCGCGCACACGAGCCTCTGCCATCTTTACGCCGAGGTAAGTATCTTCACCCGCACCTTCAGCCATTCTTCCCCAGCGTGGATCGCGCGCAATGTCGCACATGGGAGCAAATGTCCAATGAAGTCCTTCTGCAGAAGCTTCAACAGCTGCAATACGCGACGAAGTATAGGCGGCATCTGTATCCCAACTTGCGGTTTCGCCCAATGGAATTGGAAATATGGTGCGATGCCCATGAATGACGTCGTAACCAAAAAGCAACGGTATGCCTAAGCGCGTTTCCTTCACGGCAATTTCCTGAAGTTTTCGTGTGTAGTCGGCACCGAACGCGTTGAAGATTGCCCCTACTCTTCCCTTCTTTATATCGTCTTTATAATTTTCGCGAATCGAAGGACCTGTAACGTCGTAGTCACTGGTATAAAGCGTCAATTGCCCAATCTTTTCCTCCAAAGTCATCAATTGCAGAACGGAGTCAACCTGATGACTGATATTGTCAGATTGTTCGTGTTCTGTTTTAGAACCGCACCCCGATAACATCATGGCAACAATAACGACAAATAAAAATGCTAGTCTCTTCATAACACACGATCTAAATTTGGAACACTACACTTAGTTTGTTTGCTGAACTGTAAATCCAAGTTTTTTCAGTCCTTGCGATATTTCCGGCGCTTGCATAAACAGTTTCCACAATAAGCCTGTCCGATAATTTTCCATCATCACAATAGCTGGGCCTTGATCAATAGCGAGGTACTTCTTCGGATACCAATTATGTTGTTCGCTGAAAGCATCGTAGAATCCATAATCGCCCAAAATCTGGTCGCCTAAATCCTCATAAAAATGACGCAGCACTTTCATCGATTCATCCGGTGTATATGGGAGTGACGACAATGCCGCTGTTGGAGAGATGACGCCTAGGTCCTCCGTTGGACTATGAGCCGCATATCCTTTCACGGAGTAACTCGCGGTAAGTCCCCAGCAGTTTTCTCCGTACCCTTTAAACTGTTTTGGATTCTCAATGCAATACTTCCGATTAATGAGTGTATGGTTTCTGTTGTGTTCCCAATAGTCGGCATAGCGATCGGATAAACCTTTTGGATTAAGGCCTAGAAAAGAATAGTGCGACCAAAAAAGAGGTCCACCAAATTGTTGCGCACTGTTGTGACGAAGGTCGAGGTGAAATCCATATTGCTCATGTGCAGGATCGTTTTTGATTCCGCCCTTTCTTGCCCACCCCTCATGATACACTTCTGCTGGTATGCTGTGCGTTGGTGATGCCGCGGCCAACACATACATAATCAAACATTCATTATACCCTTCAACAGCGAAATTCATTTTCCAGCCATTGTTAGGCGACCAATGCCAGTACAATACGTTCTTGTTATTGCGATGCCAATCAAATTCGATCTCACGCCACAGTTTGTCGATGCGTGAAGCAAGCTTCTTCTCCCCATCACTACCATCCTTAAAATATTCTCGAACACAAAGAAGACCCTGCGCCAAATATGAGGTTTCAACGAGATCACCCCCGTCGTCATTTGGACTGAACGGCTTTACTTTTCCGGTTTCACCATTCCACCAGTGTGGCCATACACCATGGAAGCGATCTGCTTTTTCTAACCAAGAAACAAACTTATCAAGATGCTGATAACCTTGTTCGCGCGTAATAAACTTCCGCTCAATACCAACAAGAATAGCCATCACGCCGAAACCTGTACCACCGGAAGTGATAATATGCTTATCATTTTGCGGATAAATATTATCGGCGTGGAATCTTTCTCTTGCTCCTCCTGAAACGGGTTCTGCTCCATCCCAGAAGTATTGAAATGTTTTATACTCAATGAGTGTCATGAGAGAATCGTTGCTGATTGCTACCGCTGATGAATCTTTCTTCGAAGTGGCATCAACAGTTTCGTGAGCATCACGCTTGCCACAGGCGCCAAGCGTAGTACCAACGAATAGAATGTAAACGAAACGTTTAATCATGATTGTAATCTTAATATGTAAATCCAAGTTTTGTTAAGCCCGCTTGTACTTCGGGCGCAGACATAAATAAATTCCAGAGCAACTGGGTGCGATGGTTCTCGATCATCACGATAATTGGGCCCTGGTCAATGGCCAAGTATGAGTTCGCAATCCAGCCTCGTTCCAAGCTGAAAGCATCATAAAAGCCATAGTCATCGAATAATTTATCGCCTAGTTTGTAGTAGAAAAATTTCATCGCGCGCATTGATTCTTCAGGTGTATATGGAAAAGAAGAAAGCGCGGCAGTCGGTGATATGACACTTAGATCATTTGTCGGTGAGTGCGCTGAGTAACCATTGTAATTATCACTGGCTGTTAGCCCCCAGCAATCTTCACCGTAGCCCGCATAATTTTTAGGATTATCAACGCAGTATGCGTAGTTAATCTTTGAATGATTCACATTTTGCTCCCAATAATCAGCAAACTGATCTTTTAGATTTTTAGGATTTAACCCCAAGAAAGAATAGTGTGTAAAAAAAAGTGGACCTCCATAATCGCTTCCGATCGGCAGGGTAATGTCATAAAATTTCTTCCCGTTTCTAATATTTCCATTCCTCGCATAACCTTCTGTGTAGACATCAGCATCGATGCTATGTTCAGGGGAAGCTGCGGCAAGCACATAAGTAATCAGGCATTCATTCGCTCCCCGAATTTGAAGGTTCATCGACCACGCTTTATCAGGTGACCAATGCCAATACAACACTTTTTCGTTGCCCTTCGTGTACCAGTCCCACTCTACGCCTTTCCATAATACGTTTATGCGATCAATCAATGCCTGTTCATTTTCATTTTCTGGATGGAGGTACTGACGAAAGGCGATCAGCCCCTGAACAAGGAGAGATGTTTCGACCAGGTCACCACCATTGTCATTGGCACTGAACGGAATGACTTTGCCCGTTTGTCCATCAACCCAGTGCGGCCATGCACCATGAAATCGATCTGCTGTTTCGAGGAAAGCAAGAATTTTGTCAAGGCGTTCCACACCCTCCGCTCGTGTTATAATTTCTCTTTCTATTCCTACAATAATGGCCATCAGTCCAAATCCTGAGCCACCAGTCGTAACTGTATTGCCGGAAGAATTTCTTTCGCGCGCCATACCACTGGCAGGATGCGCGAAATCCCAGAAGTACCGAAAAGTTTTTTCCTGGACAAGATCAAACAACGCATCGTCACTGATGGATGGGAACTTATCTGCAGGGTCGTAGGTAGTCACGACTTTAATATCAATAGTACTTCCGTAAAGCTGTTCTTTTTGAGATGCGAGTGCGGTAGAAACGAACAGAGAGTAAGTTGTTAAATAGTTTAAAGGCTTGACCGGTTTGATCACGATGGTACTATCACCTTTCTCGAAGGTGATGTTCAAAGCAAGAGGCCCCGTTCCTCTTCCCATCGTAATATTGGCAAGCGCGGATTCATGATCGATCGGTGCATCGAACGATAATTTGATCTCAGGTTGGATAGACGTACTGGCATACACAAAACTCAATGGCCGACCATCGAGTGAAATATTAGTCAACGCGAAGTTTCTTGGAATCGGGGGCTCGGTGTCATCATTATCCTTGCATGAAACGAAGACAACAAGGAGAGAGATCACAGCAATAAGATATGTTACTAATTTCATTGACAATTCATTGAGAAACAAAAAAGAGGGTACACTGTTAAATGTACCCCCCAACCAATTAAACCCTATCGACCTGCGACACCCAGGTTATAGAGTGCCGTAATTTCAACTTGAGACAATACTGTATTGTAAACGCGTACGTCATCAATCATCGCTGTTGCCCATGGATTCCAGTCTCTCTGCTCCCCGGCTTCTGCAAAACCGATGTCGCTCGACGCGAGGCTACCAAAAACAGCTTTCACAGGCACATCCATGATCATAATGCCACCCTCATTACGCGCATCGTACGCACCATGCGATGATCCATTTGCGTAGAGTTTATACTCATTTGTTGTTGCATTCCAGGTCATCACATAGTGCGCCCATTTTTTAGCACCCATAAACCATTTTCCTTTGTCCGTGTCATCATTGAACATGGCTAGGTTATCATTGGTAATTACACCACCCTCTGTGTGAGATCGCTGAAGATTTTTTAATTCCAATGTATCAGAAGAAGGCAAGTGGCGACTTGTTTCCACGCACGCATTGACATCGCCCCATACATCAGTAGCATTCGTGGGAATTAGCGAGAACAGGGACGTAAACCCTGAGTTAGCACTTCTCTTATTGTTTGTAATATTCACCCAGAGGCTAACGGTGTAATTATTGAGCGCATTGGCAGTATTGATTGCATTTATTGTAGGATAAACAAGTGCACCCTGATCAAGTTTCAATGCGTTTCCAATCTGGCCAGTTGTGTAAGTGACGCTGCCGTATGTATTGGAGGCTGCTGTATTTGAAATACGTTCACTGTTTGTATCATCGAAAGACCAGTGTGCAAGAAGATTTCCGGAGGAAACTTCATTAGAGTTATTATAACCATCGATTGGCGGAAGTGAATCATCGTCGTCACTACCACAAGAAGTGATTGTAGCCATTGCGACCACACCAGCCATTAACCAGTAATTCAGTTTAGTTTTCATTGTTAATTAATTTAGATTTTCGGGTTTATAATTTGATAGCGCTGTGAATTCGTCTCACGCATAACTTTGGTGAGCCACGTGGATCGCAGGTCGAATACATATCATCAGTTTAGGTTTATCAATTTTAGTATTGGTCGTTTTGTTTAAGTTTGTTTCCACTTAACAAAATCTGTGAAATCGGAATTGGCAAACGCTCATGTTTTCCGGCAACGAAATTTTTACCCGCAGCTTGCATGACTTCCGCTGCGCGACCTTGACGAACAAGATCCCAGAAGCGATCATGCTCCATTGCAAATTCGATTCGACGCTCCTGCCATACATCGTCTATATCTACACTTCCCAAGTCATCAAGTCCTGCCCTTTCGCGTACCTCATTTACACGTGCTGTTGGATCACCTTGCCCAAGTTCCAGCCCAGCTTCAGCATTGATCAGTAGCACTTCCGCGTAGCGAAGAATCTTAATGTTCTTGGGAAGATCTTTAGTACCTGGATCAGCGTAATTTTCCTTTGAGTTACTGGCATACGCCTTGTAGTTATAGTATAAATTCTGTACTGAATCGGAGCTGGGTATCCTGAATCCATCCCACAAAATTGTTCCATGATGCTCTCCAGAATTATCGACAAAAATGATCGTTGCATTTTTGCGGAGATCATCGGGTTCGTAAGCGGCGATCAAGCTTGTAGAGGGGTTATTGAAGCCCCAACCGAGATCATCCCAACCACCTTTTCCGCCTACACGCACGCCTTGTGCTGTAGTGTAGTTGTTGATATTGAGATTGGCGTTGTTAAATTCTCCCGTTTGAATTTCAAAAATAGATTCACTACTGTTATCTCCCGCTTGACGCCAAATGGTAGCATAATCTTCAACAAGTTGATACTGGTTGGATTCAATTATCTCTTTCGTAAGATCAAACGCAGGTTGCCATTCTTTAAGATACATATGCACCTTTGCAAGTAGAGCACCTGCAGCTCCCTTATTGGCGTGACCAACCAACGATTGAGATTTAACTTTTAGATTTTCGTAGGCGAAAGTAAGATCCGACTTTATACTCGTGTATACTTGCTCCTCTGTTGCGCGCGTTTGAAAAGCTAAATCGCTGTTCGCATCTGCTGCGTCGCGTGGAACCCGTAGCACCAATGGCACGCCGCCGTACATGCGAACCAGATTAAAATAGAAATAGCCTCGTAAGAAACGAACTTCACCTTTCAACTTATTTTTTTCTTCTTCACTAATAGATGCTGTTTCGAGCGCTTCAAGGGCTTTGTTTGCAGCACCAATAGCTTTGTAGTGTCCACTCCAAAGTGTTTCCGCAAAACGATTGGAGGGCGTCAATGTAAAGTTGTCGATATCGCCGACAGGAATTTGTTGATCACCGGCTGTACTTCCCTTGTCTGCGTCATCAGAAATAATACTCGTTACCGTGAGAAATGCAAACCCATGAACATCGCCATTGCCCCATGAGTCACCTTGAAGCATACTGTTGTACACACCTGTTACCAATCGTTCTGCGAGCTTAGGATCAGAAGATGTTGTTGGACCACCCTGAACAGGCACGTCTAAAAACTGATCACTACATGAGGACGAGACAACCGTGATGAATAGGAATATTGAATAGAAAATCTTTTTCATATGCGTCGAATTAGAAGCTAATATTGACCCCCGCTGAAATTGTTCTTGTTGTCGGATAAGCGCTGAGCTCTATCCCGGAATTGGTTGGATCGCCGGGCAGCTCTGCCGTAAACCCACTATACTTTTTATAGGTCAGAAGATTTTGAGACATCACAAAAACGCGTAGACTATTGATGCGTACGCGCTCAAGCAACGTTGGGCGAAGTGTGTAACCTATCGTGAGATTATTGATTCGTGCAAACGAACCGGATTCGATAAAATAATCTGAGGCGAGAAGATTGCCGGTGTTGGCTGCGGGTTCAGTTTGTGAACGAGATCCACTCGTCCATCGATTGTAAACCATATCACGCTCGATGTTATCCTTTCCATCAATGCGAACACCTTTCTTCCCATTGTAGACTTCGTTACCAACGTTACCATAAATGGATAAAGCAAAATCCCAGTTCTTATAATTCACACCCAAATTCAATCCGAAGTACGCTTTTGGTTGATACGATCCTGCGAACACCCGATCACTGTCGTCGATTGTACCATCGCCATTTTTATCCAAGTATTTAAATGTTCCGGGCTTTGCGGTAGGTTGAATCTTTTCTCCTTCATCATTGACGTAAGCGTTAACCTCGGCATCCGTATTAAATACACCTAAAACTTTCAGCACATAAAAACTTCCGACAGGCTGACCATTATCAGTGTATGTTGTAAAGCCTTGCGCCGCGCCAACACTTCCTCCCCAAATGGCTTGTCCTCCATTTAATGCAACCACTTCATTTTTATTAAAAGTGGCATTGGCACCGATAGTGTATGATAGTTTTGTGTTTATTTCACCTTTCCAATTGAGCACAACCTCTACACCTTTATTTTGAATCGATGCTACATTCGTAATGATTGCGTTATCATCATCACCAATCGTATTAAAGATTGGCACTTTGATCAATGCGTTATCGACTTTTTTATTATAGTAATTTACTTCACCCGACAATCTCGAATTCAACATTTCGAACTCAAGCGCTACATCATATTCCGTTGTTGATTCCCACGTGAGGTTGGGATCGATAAGTTGTTTTAACTGTGCTCCGTTCGTGGCAGGCGAAACACTTCCGTTGAAAGCGTAGGGTGTGTTTAACGTAACGATACTGGTATAAGCATCTGTTGGAACCTGATCATTGCCAACTTTACCATAAGAAGCGCGAAGTTTTAAAAGGTCGAATATATTCTGATCAAGCATGAATGCCTCTCTGCTGGCGATCCATCCCACACCAAATGACGGATACTGTTGCCATCGATTTTTTCCAGGGAGCCGCGAACTTCCATCCGTTCGAATCGTTGCCGTTAGTAAATATTTTTCATCGAACGCATAGTTCAATCTTGCGAGATAAGAGTTACGAGACCATGCTTCACCTTTACCATCGTTTTGTGATGTATTGGCGTCGCCAACATTGATATACCATAGATTTTCATCTGGGGGAACATCTTTCCGAAGGGCCGAAATCCAATGCTGCTTGTACTTCTCTGCTGTTGTTCCGATGAGTAATGTGAATGCGTGCTTGTCAAAGGATTTCGTAATCGTCGCGGTGTTATCCCATACCCAACGAAACGACTGAATCTGTTTTACATTCAGACGACTCAGTGGATTCAATTGATTGCCACCCGCAATGAGGAATGTGTTTTCATCAGCTCTGAACTCATATGCGTAAACACGATTCAAACTATTTTTCCAATCAGCGCCTATGGATGTACGAAGGCTTAGCCATGACGTTGGTTTTACTTCGAGAAAGGATGATCCTTGAAGTCTGTTCTCCAACACTTTTACCCGATTATTACTTACGTCTAGTAGCGGGTTGCCCACATTCTGAAAGGCTGATGTATTTCCATAGCGCCCACCAACTTTACTGGCAATGGTTGGCGATGCACGGTAAGCATTGTTGTATACAGCACCGATATTTCCAAATGCGTCAATGTCGATATTGTTAAACCCATTTTGGTTTTCACTGCTACCGTACGATGACTGCAGTCCAAGTGTAACTTTATCATTGATTTTATAGTCGCTGTTGAGGCGAAGTGTTAGTCGTTTGAATTCATTTCCAATAACGATACCTTCATCTTCCAGATAACCGGCATTGATGAGGAACGTTGATTTGTCTGTACCGCCAGACAATGAAATATTATGACTCTGTTGCAATGCAGTGCGAAGGATGGTATCATACCAATCGGTGTCATAGTCGGATTGTGGAACAATTTCACCCGTCGCTGCCTGAACATAGTTTCTATACTCTTCAGCATTCGCCATCTCCACTAAGTTTGATGCCTGACGAATACCGATGTTATTGTTATAATTAATTTTAAAAGCTCCAGCCTTTCCCTGTCGCGTTGTAATGATGATCACACCATTCGCACCACGTGATCCATAGATGGCAGCAGACGATGCATCCTTCAGCACATCCATACTGACGATATCGGCGGTGTTGATGTTAGATATATCGTCTGTGAGCACGCCGTCAACAACAAAAAGTGTTGTCGTTCCTCCTAGTGCTGTACTTAAACCTCGAATACGGACCTGTGGTGATGTACCAGGTTGTCCGCTGCTGATGATCTGAACGCCTGCCACCTTACCCTGCATTGCCTGCGTTGCTGTGAGCACCGGTTGCTTAGACAATTCTTCTCCTTTTACCGAAGCTGTGGCACCGGTTATATCCGTTTTTTTCTGAATACCGTAACCGACAACAACCACGTCGGCAAGCATCGTAATGTCTGCCTCGAGTGTTACGTCAACAACCGTGCGGTCCCCCACCTCGACAGTACTTGTTTTATACCCGACAAAAGAAAAATTGAGAACGCTTTCTGTGTCGGAAAGATCGATGGCAAAATTTCCATCGAGGTCCGTTGTCGTACCTTTACTTGTGCCCTGAACAACAACGTTAGCACCCGGAATCGGACTACCGTCCTGACCATCCTTTACACTTCCCGTAATGCGACGACTTTGACTGTGCGCATGAAAAATGGTCATGCCGAAAAGAATGAAAAGTAGAAATCTCACCATAAGTTTCACTTGCGGCAGCGGCTGGTTTTAGCTATCCGCAGAAGTGAATTTTGGAGTTTGCAATCGCTTTCCAACGATTTTTTTAAGAAATCACGCTTTTTGCATCGATTTCGGGCGTTTGGCATCACTTTGTTTTTTGCGGATAAAAAACATTGATTTCAAACGTTTTCGGGCGTATTTGCCGCAGCTCTCCTCGGCTCTCTTCTAGGAAAAAAACATCATATTTTGCCGGATAGAAATAAAGTTTCCAAATCAGCAAAAACTTGATTTATGTCATTGCGGTGCCAGCGGAATCCGGTTCAAAAAAATGTGAAGGTTATGTTGAGATTAGGCTGGCTGACCGATATTTCCCTTGGTTTTCTTCGACGAGGTTGACTGATCATGTATCATGATCACCTCTTCCCACCTCGAAATTGTCATCCGTCGGCCCTTCTTTTCTGAGTCCTCGATCCGCTCGAGTACTTTGTGTTTGAAGGCCCAAACCGTATTGACCCGCAAATCGAGTTGTCCCGCGAGGTCGTCTAACGTGTAATCCTTTTTGCCAGCAACGGTGAGGTAGGCTATATAAAACGCCTTTTCGATCGGAAACTTAATGCTATGAAAAATGGTGAAGGCCGTGACGGATTCGTTGTAGCCACATCGTGTGCAACGTTTGGAAAACTTTGTTGCCCCGTCGAAAAACTTCTCATTGCTGCACTTACGACAATGAAATCCTTTCTCCCATTTCAATGTATCTAAAAAACGATAGCACGCGAGTGTATCCGGATACAGCGTTTGAAACTGCTGATAGTCCATCGTCTTTTCCATCAGGCGTTCATTGAGTACTTCCTTGATGCTGTTCTTAAGTTTCCAGTTATCGAGGTCAAGAATGGAATTGATTTGATTGATCTCAAAAGCTTGACGTTCCAGCTTTTGATTACTCTCTTCGAGCTGTCGGTTCTTTTGGTTAATCTCTGTGGTGCGTTCTAAAACTTTCTGCTCAAGCTCACGGTTGACTTTGTCCTTCAACACCATGTTGACTTCTTGCTGATGGATAGTTCTTTTCAGCGCGCGATCACGCATGTCTTTTAAAATGCGAATTCTATCACCCATCGCAAACGTGAGGAAAAGCATTTCCAGCACGAAACTGAAGTGTAAGCTGTAGTGTAATGCCGTGGTGAAGGGCAGTAAGTTAAAATACACCAGGGTACGGACGAAGAATCCCGTGAATAACACGCCATAAGCAATCACGAAAAATCGCGCCGGTCGATAACCTTGTCGCCATACCGAAATAGCCGTGTAAAAAATCATTGACAAAGGAATGATTTCGATGTTTCTGTACGTGAGCAATTCTGGTACGAAGAACAGTTCAATGATGAATAATACCGTTCGTGCGATAATCATCCATTGAAGGATTCGATCAAGTTTAGGTGCATTTGCTTTCGTTCTGAGAAATCGGCGCGTGAAGACGAGGCTCCAAATAATTACAGCGTACAACGTTACCCCTACTGCATAGTCATTCCACTGCGGATGATTGGGCCATAAATATTGAAATCCAATGCCATCATAACTCATGGCGTATGCCGCGACACTCAGTATATACAGTATGTAAAAAATGTTCTTTACTTCTCTGATCGCCAAAAAGACCAAAAAGTTATAAAGACTGATGATCAAAATCATTCCATAAAATGTGCCGAAGAGAAAATATTCATTCAGTGCGTAGTAGATAAATCGATCGACAGACCTAAATGCAATTCGGATATCTGCAAACTCATGCGAACTCACTTTAAAGTAGTAGTACATCACGGAGTCCGATTTCATATCGAGCACCATCTCATAATTTTTATGAAGCACTGATCTGGCACGAAAAGGCTTTTGGTCACCCATTTCAATATTTACGTAGGAACCATCGTGGCGTGGGATGTAAGCATCAATGTGATCGATCGTCTGATCATAAAATTCTAACAGCCACACCTTACGCGAGGCCGTGTTATGTCGGATTGGAAGGCGGATCCAATACGAAGCATCTGGCTTGAAGTCTTTGTTCTGATAGTTGGGATTGATCTTAAAGCGATTAGAGAAACCCGGCGACGAAATTTCACTGAAGGTTAACGAATTCGATTCATCAAGAAAAAAGGGAATTTCAAAAGGCATAAAATTATGCTCCGTCTTATTGTCGTCGACCTCAACGACTTGCTGAGCGAAACTCGCGAGACTGAACGCGCTCAAGTATGCAATGAAGAGTATTCTTCGGAACATGATACAAGGTAAGCAATTGTATTCAAGTGTTCACACGTTTGCAAACGCTATGAAGAAATACCGGCCCATCATACACATTTTACAAATTCACGAAACTATCTACAATCATTCGACGTTGGGAACTGACTCGCGGTATATCGCCGCATCGTTGGTATCTTTCACGTGAATACAATTTAAACACATGAGCACTTCAAATATCGCTTTCATTGGACTCGGCAACATGGGGCACCCGATGGCAAAAAATCTTATCACCGCGGGGTTTCAATTACATCTTTATAATCGTACACAAGGAAAAGTCCAAAAACTTGGCGGCGAGAATGTACAACATTTTACGTCGATCGAAGAAGCGGTTCAAAACGTTGACGTTGTAGTAACCATGCTGAGTGACGATGCTGCTGTGAAAGAAGTGCAAGTAAAGATGTTGCCACATTTACGACAAGGCGCGGTACACGTTTCGATGAGTACCATTTCAGCGGCAACGGCATTGCTACTGGAAGGATCTGCGAATCATTTCGGTGTCGATTATATTGCTGCACCTGTCTTAGGAAGACCACCTGCAGCGGCTGCGAAGCAACTTTTCATTTTATGCGCTGGAAATTCCATGGCCAAAGAGAAAGTACAGCCTGTTCTCAGCGCACTTAGCCAACGCATTTTCGACTATGGTGTTAAGCCATTCACTGCTAACATCGCGAAGCTTTTGGTAAACTATCAAATCTTCATAACGACCGGTATGCTAAGCGAAGTGATGTTGGTTGCAGAGCGAAATGAAATCGACAAAGCAGCACTTTTAGAAATGATGACAAGTACAGTATTAGGCTCGCCGATTGTAAAGAATTATGGTAATATGATCGTTGCCGAAAAAGACAATCCCAACGGGTTCGCTACACGCTTAGCAAGCAAAGACCTAAAACTCGCATTAGATACCGCCGATGCAAGCAACGTTCAACTTCCTTTAGGCGAAATCATGCAATCACATTTTAAAGCCATGATTGATGCAGGATTTGGCGAGCAAGATCTCCCGATGTTAATCAGCTTTTTACGCGAACGTAAAGCAGGACGTCAAAGCTAAGATTAAAATCACAGTGTCTGGTCTTGGATAAGTTCTTCACCGGCTAATCCTTTGTAAAGATTTTGAAGCTGGTGAACATACTGCACAGGAATTTGCACCTTTTTAAAGTTTATAGAAAAAATCCGGCTGTCGCCATGACGTTGGAGTATATCGAACATCGTCATTCCTGGAGCAACTTTTCGCCAGATAATGGCTGTATCATCGCTCTTGTTTTCAAAACCTAGACGGACAAACCATTGATCTGTCAATGGAATACCACGAAGTTGAAAAAGAGGCACACTTCCATTACCCCGATCATCAGGTTTGGAGAAGAGCGCTGAATCATTCGTTTGAAGCGTCTTAATCTGGTCTTCGAACATCGGGGATACAAAAAAGTCCTCTACGGATTGCGGGCGCTTTACCCAATTGCCTACCTGGTATTCAATTGATTTCATAGGCGGTCAATATAACAAATACGCAGAAAACTAATAATGCAACTTCTGCTCGTCTATTACGTCGACCGCAAGAAACTCCTAAAATATACCTCAATTGATAAGCCCTTTACTCCATATTGAACTGATGACGTCCAGCTATTCCAATAAGGGTAACGCTGTGTCATAAAGCTTTAGATTCCATTCAAGCTCCTGCCGAATATTGCGCTCATCTTTGACTGGTAACGGATTTTCGCCAATCCATTTCCGCAGCATCGATATCTCAAACAAGCTCTCAATACCGTAGCGTGTAGATTTTGTTTCCACGAGCATTTCTATCATCCAATCCGCAGGACCGAATAATAGCTCTACTTTCGTTTCCGCACTCCGATATTCAGCTACAATAGCCCAACCTTTTTCAATGACCCGTACGTGTTCCAATCGTCGCAAGTTGAAAGCATGCGTAGTATCAAGCAGTGCTTTCACAAATTTGGCCTTCATCAGTTGATCAAATGACTCTTCCATACAAGATCAAACTCAACGGTGTATCACTGACTACTTCATTTCGTCAATCTGTTTTTGAAGCACTATTACATAGCGCGTGAGTTCCTCAATCTTCTTCAGCAAAACAGTATTCATCTCGCCAATTTTTACGCCTTCACGCTCAACCTCAAGGGCGCTCGGCACGTCCGGGAGATGTTTATGCTCCGATATGTACGCATCAAGAGCCTTCAAGTCCATTAAAGGATAACCCCCATCAAATACATAGTCCGGCCAAGCTGCTTGTAACTTAATCACAACTTCTTCAGCGATGATTCCTCCGCCAACAGCCAACTTATACGGTGTAGATACTTTGGTGGTGCCGATGCTTACTGCGCCTGTGGTATAGTTAATATTCACACCGGCAGTAGTCCATTGCGCGCGACATACATTCGATGATACTCCACAAACAATTAAGACGATCAATAGATTTTTCATAAAGGCTAACGGTTAAAATTGACAACGATTATTCTACAGCGAACCAAATACTTCCACGCAGATATAGTTAACTGAACGCAAAATTTTCTTCGAGATAAAAAGCGTGAATACAATACGAAGGATGAAAATTATTTAAACAAGAGCAACATAACACGCAACGGAAAACCTGATTGTTTTTGAATGATATCACTACAGTATATTCATGTGTTGTGAATCATGTGCTTTTAATCACAAAAAAAAATTCCTCGAGGTATGCCCCGAGGAATTAGTGTTTAAAATATGTTGATACTAAAACTTGTAGGCAAAACTAACTACAAAATTTCTAGGCTTCTGTGGATTCACCGACCAGTAGCCAATGTAGTATTCTTCATCGAATACATTGTTCAAATTAAATCCGATGCGGAACTTCTCGGGATGATAAAAGATGCTAGCGTTAAAAACTTTATAGCTAGGCAAATCGAACACGCCGGTGAGCACGCCGTCAGCGACGCGGTATTCACTTGCATAATTCCCACCAACACCAAATCCTAAATTCTTCAGCTTGCCGAAATTAAGCCGATAAGTTGCCCAAAAATTAAATTGATCTTGTGGGCCTTGTCCTCCCGGAACCGTTCCTGGCTGACTATAAAAATCTTCACTCGCGCCCGCAACATTCAATGTTTCGTTGTGGCTGTAACCCGTGATCAGGCTAAACCCTTGAAACAGATTTGCTGTTACCTCAATTTCAAAACCCTTACTCTCAACCTCACCACCTTGAATTGAATTGTACGGACGAACAGGATCAGTATATAATCGATCAAACACGTTGATGTTATAGTACGATGCCGTTGCAAAAAGTCTGTCTCGTAAAAGATTTGCTTTCACACCGGCCTCCCACTGATTAGCGTGATCTGCTTTGAATGGTTTATAATAATATCCGACTTTACCGTCCGGATCATCGGTTACAAATGACACGCCGTTGTTATGAAAAGCTGTCTGATAATTTGCAAACACCGAAAACTTCTCCGGTACGATTTGATACACAACACCAATTTTTGGAGACAATACAAATTCATCGTACGCATCACCTTCTGTCACTTTATCTCCTTGGGTATAAAAATAATCCGCACGCAAACTTGCCAAAACAATTAGTTGATCAGTAATATTCACAACATCAGAAACGTAAGCTCCGAATGCTGCAAATGATGCGCTATTATTATCCGAACCCGCATCCATCAACACACTATCGACAATGGCTCGCGTTAAATAAATTTCTTCGCCGGGTACTAAGCCTTGCGGTGTCACATTTCGAACGAACTCATACCCTATACCGCGGTTATCAATCTCCTGATGGAGGTAGTCGAATCCTATCAACACGCGATTTCTAACCTTACCAATTTTAAAGTCACCGTTAAAATTCTGCTGAACATTGGTTGTAGTTCTCGACTGTTCAACGTCTGTGAAGCTCTGACTAAAAATATTATCGCCTTCATCACCAGCCCATATATAGGTATAGTATCCATCAGACTTCGCTGACCCACGAGAAACAACAGATTGAGACGTCCACTGATCAGATATTTTATAAATCATCTGCGCTTGAATACTCGCGCGTGGATTCTTAATCGATAGATCATTGGTTGTAAACGAAAGATTTGTATTCAGATCAAGTTCGTCTACCGTTTTAAATGTAAGCGGTTCATATCGATTGCTATGAAAGAACACAGGCGCCACAGCTCGCTCCTCTTCCAAAATTTCCGTATTCACTAAAAACTTCAACCGATCATTTACTTCATAGGCTAACGATGGCGCAATGAACAATGATTTTTTAAAGCCTGCATCTTGAAAACTTCCCTCCGTGTGGTAAGCCGCGTTGACACGAAGTGCAACACGATCTTCTTGGCTCAAAGGTGCATTAACGTCAGCGGTAATACGACTCAATCCGAAGCTTCCAATGCTGTAGGCGATTTCACCACCTTTTGTAAAATATGGTTTCTTGGTGACCACGTTAATGATACCACCGTAACTTGAATAGGCCGTAGCGTTCGCACCAAACAATGTTGCAGACGGTCCTTTCATCACTTGAATCTCTTGAACGTTTGCAGGATCAAGATTTCCGTTGGTAATTGCAGGCAAACCATTCACCAACCCTGATTGTGACTCCAACCCACGTAGCGCAAAAAAAGCTGCACCATCGCCATCACGGCCTGTTGCTTCCCACGTTCTTGATATACCTGGAACGTTTCTGAACGCATCATCGTAATTGGTTATCGCTTGTTGCTTGAGAATTTCGGTTGAAACACTGCTGTAGGTCTGCGGGTTCTCCAACTTCTTGAGTGGCGTTTTCGCAACCATATCTTCTTCTTTGTTTAACTGTGGTCGCGCAGAAACAATTATTTCCTCCAGCGCTGTTGTGTTCTCACTGAGCGCAAAATCCACAATGGTCACGCGACCTGCAAGCACTTCCACTGTTTGCTGCTTAACCTCCAGTCCCACGAAAGATGCAACGACTACGTGGTTTCCTGGCGGGACGTTTTTTATTTCGTAGTTACCCTGCCAATCCGCCGTCGCCCCCTTCGATGTCCCCTGGATACTCACGTTCACAAAAGCAGCCGGATTACCATCGGAAGTTTTGACAGAACCGCGTAGCCCTCCCGTTGTTTGCGACAATGCTGTATAATGACATCCTATGATCATTAGGAAAAAGTAAATGTACTTCATCTTGTTACTTGGTATTTTTTGATTTTTTTAACCGCGCCAAAGATGAAGTGACATGTACAACTATTGCAAAGCCGTTTCAGTTTTTTTGCCGCTAGCGATCCAAAATACCCTGGGCAGGGTAGCCTAGCGAGGGGACATTTCCGGAAGTGTTACTTCTTGCGGGTAGTACAAAATTGGGAGCAAGAACTTCTAAATATTACAAAGGATTCAGGCGCGCTTATTTGAAGTAACATCAGGAGTAATCATTGTTTGAACAGCAAGCCACTGTCCATTTTCCTTCACAAATACGGTTGACGAAATTTCGGCCTCACTGAACTCATGTCCTTTCCACACACCAGCACTAATACCCTGTTGAATGATAAGCCCCGTGTCGCCATAGACACGAACGCGCAAGGTTTTTGATTTCATTTTAGAATGCTGTAAGTCGCCTGATCGGACTTGCTTTAAAAAAGTTTCCTTGTTCGTAAAGTTTCCATCGCCCGAAAAAATAAGCCACTCGTCGTGCGTGTGCTTAGCCATTTCATCGACATTGTTTTCTTCAATTGCTTTATTCCAAAGCAAATCGGTTTGCAGAAGTGATTCTTCAGTAGATGACATGGCGATGGATATTATGATTCATACAAACAAAAAAATATCATGCCGCGAGCAAAAAAAGCGCACGAGAAAAAATTACTTCTTTGCTCGTGCGCCTGACTGTTCTAAAAAGATTAAGCTTCAACAGCAACTTCTTGCGCTACCTCTTCGGTAACATTTTCGCTACCATTTTCTTTTGCCGGCTTCACCTTCTTCACTGACTTGTCGACGATTTTTTCAAGTGCACCGATCGCTTCTTGCACCGGCTTCAATTTCGCCAACAATTCCGCTTCATCTTCTTTCAATTTCTTTAATGCATCCATAACGGGGCTTTCTTTAACAATAATTTCCTTCGCCATAATCACTTTTTGTTTTTTTTTCTGGGGCGCTAAAATACAATCATTTCACGCACGGCAATGTGGAGAAGTTAGAAAGTTATCCACCGTGTTTTCACGTGACAAATGGTGACACACCACTACTAAATGTTTTCATCTGACCAAAAAAACATTAGGATACTCTGACAAAAGAAAGACTCGAAGAAAATTCCCCGAGTCTCCTGGTCTTAAACCAATTATACAACTGAACACTTACTACTAGTCTGCTACTACAGTCGGCTTGATCGTCGACTCTTGCTTTAAACTTGGGAATAATTTGATAGCAACGAAATAAATGATTAACGCTGAAAGCACACCCGTGAGAAAATCTGTAAGCGGAACCATTGCTGCTGTATACACCAACATGGCAAGTTCGAATCTCCCTGCTGCCTTTACTTCCTTTATCTCTGCAGGCTTAATCATGTTTGATGCAACCCATAATAAAATTCCACCGATACATGCCATTGGAACAATTTCCAAATATGGCGCCACATAGAATGCAAGCACCAGTTTCAATACGCCTTTGAAATATCCTGCAAACGGCGTCACAGCACCTGCTTTAATCGATGTCGCTGTTCGTGCCAACGCTCCTGTACATGGAAAACCATTTAACAGCGGCGTTATGATTTGCACCAGACCTTGTCCCCAAAACTCTTTGTCTGCATTGAATGGCGTACGTTTATTATTTGCAAGCTTATCAGCCATGGAAGAGCACAATAAACTTTCAACACCCGACACAAATACAATTGCCGTAACAAAATATACAATATCGACTACCAGCGTTGCCGAGAACTCGGGCATGATCGGCGGCGTAAACACGAAGAAGTTGTTCGGTATCGTTCCATAAATATCACGAATAAGAATAATGCCTTTGTCTTTTAACAAGGTTGCTGAAGCCAATGTAGCGGCTGCGATTGAAATCAGTGGCGCTGGAATAAAAATCGAGACCTTCAACAGATAACGTGTCAGGAAGAATGTTGACAACCCGATCACCACAGACCAGATGTTGATAAAATTTAAATGATGAAGTGCCGCACTGATGTTGTGTAAGAAACCGCCTTTGATATCTTCATCTTGCCCAATCGTATCCGCTACAGTTTCTATACCGAGGATATCTTCAAAATTTGTAAGCGCAATCGCGATTGCAATACCGACAGTAAATCCAACCACGATTGAATTCGGAACAAGCTTAGCGTACTTTCCAAGTCCTGAAATACCCATGATCATCAACACAACGCCGGCAATGATCGACACCACCACGAGAAATCCGTGCGCTTGTTCTGCGCTGCCGGTAATGGCCGTGTACTTTGCAATGAGACTTGCAATGAGCGGAATAAATGCTGCCGTCGGACCATACACTTGATATTTCGATCCACCAAAAGTTCTTCCGATTATACAGGCTAACGCTCCTGCAATTATTCCTTGCTCGGGACGCAAACCCATCGCCATTGCAAATCCCATCGCCATCGGGATTGCCGTCATGGCCACAATCAAGCCCGCACTAAAATCGCGATACAATGTCGTCTTCCAATTATGCTTCTCAAGATCTTCGAAGCGACTATCATAAAGCGTGAAAAAAAGTTTGAGTCGTTCCCGCCACGTGGTGGTGGCCTGACGTTCCGATTGTTGTACCATAGTTATCTTGCTTTATTCAGGTTGTAAAATAATTCACTGAGTATGTTGTCGCCCCAAGGACTACGCTCTTCAACCAGCGATATGACCGTTGACGGCAGCTTACTGTCTTGCATATAGGGAACTGGATCGAAACATTTTTTTCCGTAGACTAAGCGTGCATGCGGAATGAACATCTCATCGACATCGTTGCCCAGTAAGAAATTTTCGAACGCAGCTTGCGTATTCCCGGTAAAGATTTCGAAGCGCATCGACCGCACGCGCTTTCCGTACTTATTACAAATGATTTCGCACGCTTCGTGAAACTCTTCGCTACACAATTCATCCACGAGTTCTTCTTTTGAAAAAAAGAGCATATTGGAAATGTTGTTCGACAAAAACACGCCGGTAAACAATACGACATCAACTACACAATCGGCATTTCGATCGATGGCATGCTTTACTACTTGAAGAGAATAAATGGAACAATCCGTGGGGATTAGAATCGTTTTTCGCACAGTCTTATATGTTTGATACAAGACTAGCAGCACCGCATTAGGCCCGTGTAAGAGCCAGATTAAAGCGCTTTAAGAAGTACATTAAAATGTGTTAAGAATGGGAAACGTTTTGTCATCGGCCCACTGGGAAAGATAATTCTACAACGGTGCCGTAACCAAGCTTCGATTTCACGCTAATCGTGCCTTTATGAATACGCACAATATTACGCGTCAACGGCAAACCAATACCATAGCCTTCGAAGTCAATCGTATTGGAAGCTCTGAAAAATGGATCATAGATAAATCGGATTTCATTTTCCGGGATACCAATGCCGCGATCCGTCACCACTACAATGACGTGTGTATCGGAAATGCCGACAAAAATCTCGACGGGTTGGTGATTCGAATATTTACATCCGTTACTCACAATGTTTGATAACGCCAAGTGAAGAAGTTGCTCGCTGCCATTAATGGTGAGTAAATCAGGATTTTCTGGCATGAGCTCAATGTTAATCATCACTTGGCTCTTCGGATTCATTTGCTCAATCGTAGATTTTACATCCCAAAGCAATTGGTCGACGCGCACCGACCTGAACTTTTGTTTACTTCCTTCGAATCCCGTTTGTGCTAAAAACAATAGCGATTTCGTGATGCGCTCCAAACGCTCCGCTTGATGCGATATTCTTTTTAGAGAATCACGATATTCCATTTCGTTTCGCTCTTTCGATAACGCGACTTCGGATTCTCCGATGATTGCTGTTAGCGGCGTCGCGAGTTCATGCGAAGCGTTACTTATAAAATTATTCTGCGTGGCAAAAGACGCTTCGAGACGATCAAGCATGGTATTAAACGTAACCTTCAACTCCTTGATATCGTCGTTTACACCTTCCACATCCAATCGCACATGCAAATTATCTGAGTTGATATCGCCAGCCTGACGTGTAATTTGTCTGACTGGTCCAAACACGTAGCGTGAAAACAAAAATGAAACATAGAGCACGATCAGTGAGATGAGCACAAAAGCAGCGGTCATAATCGTGCGCAAGTTGGCCACGTGGTGAGAATAATAGTAACTCTCTGCAGAAACGATTACGATGTATGATCTTCCTTCTTGCTGGTGACGAATTCCGGAATAAAAAATTTCATCACGCCGATATTCAGCAGCACCCTGCTCAATTACATTTCGAAAAAATGACGCAGGCAATCCCAACGTATCAGCAAGCGTTGCGTTGAAATCGGATTTCACTTCAATGAAGTAATCGATTTCATTGGGGAGTTTCTCTAGGATTCGATCACGCATCTCTTGGTAAGCCGAAAGCGATGTACGCTCATCCTCCAGTTTGATTCGAGCGGCAAGTTGCGCACGTGTTTTGAGTCGCTTATAAAAATCCGCGAAAGTATATTGCATCGCGAAATAGTAAACTGCAGCACTCAACATAATCATAACAGAGATGGTGAGCGAGAAAAATACCAGTGCGATACGGGTTTGATTTTTCATTCGTTCTTTAAGACATATCCCATTCCGATCACAGTATGAATCAATCTTGGGAGCCCATTTACTTCCAATTTCTTTCGCAGATAATTTACATATACATCCACGACATTGGTATTCATTTCAAAATTTACGCCCCACACGTCTTCAAGGATTTCAGCACGAGAAAAAACCTTTCGTGGACTTTTCATCAGCAACAGCAGCAATCGATACTCCGTGGATGTACACGTAATTGTCTCGCCATTTCGGATGACCGTTTTGGTAGTATCATTCAGTTCGACGTCTGCGAAGCGATATACATCAGGATCTTCTTCCGTCGCCACACCGCTTTCCGATCTTCGAAGCAAGGTTTTGATGCGGGCCAAAAGTTCGATAAACTTGAAAGGCTTTACCAAGTAATCATCCGCACCCGTTTCTAACCCAAGCACGACGTTCTCTGCTGTTCCCAGCGCGGTGAGCATGAGAATTGCAACCTTCCTGTTCTGCTTTCGAATTTGTTTGCATACTTCGAGACCATTCATCCCCGGAAGCATGATGTCAAGAATGATCATATGATAGTCGCCTGTGAGCGCCATCTGCAAACCCTGATTACCATCGAGGGCAACGGTGACGGCATATCCCGCTTCTGTAAGCCCTCGCAGAACAAAGGAAACGACGCTGCTTTCGTCTTCTACCAATAGAACTTTTCTCATTCAAATGTGAATATAAGTGTAAGTATATCGCACGAATCTCCATTTGTCAAGTTCGTGCGCATCCACGCATCAAAATAGAAACCCATAATGCGTATCCATACGATCCACAACTTCGTTGGCGTTTAGCTTCTTCTTCATAAAGTTGTCCACTGGATTTCCAATTTGTTTTAAACGGTCGGATATTGTTTCACTTCTTGCATTATCAATCATCGTCACATCATCAATTTCTTCCCATAGCAATGGCGTTGCAACAGAAGCCGTTTCTCCCGATGTCAGTGAATACGGTGCGATAAATCCCTGCCCCATGTTGTTGGACAAAAAGTGCAGCGTCGCTTTACCATAGGTATAATCTTCGGCACCCTCTAAGGTTACGAGATCTGGAATTTTTAAGTGAACGAGCTTACAAATGTATTCCGCGACAAGCATACTCGACTCAAATTCAGTTTTTCCATCGAGCGGCAAATAGATATGCACGGCAGAACCGCCATTTGTCATCATGTATGACGGAAACTTTAAGCCGTTGAGGACAACTTTCAGCACGCGCGCAACTTCGATCGCCTTTGCGATATTATAATCGGGTGAATCAATTTGAATAACAATGTAGTCGGGCGCATCGATATTTTTTATTCGCGAAGGTGTCGGACAGAATTCTATACAGCCGAGTTCCACACACGCTAACAAATGCTCTCGATCGTTCACCAATATTACTGGTTGATCAGAAATTTCAACGTGCGCGGACTTAATCCAAGACGGCACTTCTCCAACACCATGTTCTTCCAATAATTCAGTTGTTAGGATAACCGGCTTGCGGAATGCATCATGATAAAGTTTCACCGATATCGGGCGATCTTTTAAAAATGGAAGAATGTAGTCTGACATGTCGTTATAATATTTCAGCACATCTTCCTTGTTCAATTTTGCTTGCTTAAAAATAACGGTGTCAAGCGACGTAAACGTGAGTTTATTCTTCAGTTTAAAATTAGGTTGCGCCGGGACTACCGCATACTTCTTTAAAGTCTTCTTATCAGTCGGTTTCGTTTTTTTTGACACAGGTTTTTCCGACGTCAACTTGGGCATTGGCAAATTGATTTTGTCTACCTTCTCGCGCTTACGCGTGGCGGGCAAATTCGGAATAGACTTGAACTCTTTCGCTACAGCGTCATCAAATTCAAAAGGTGACTCATCCCACGATTTGCTCAACCCACTTCTGAAAAAGTAGATCCCAGGAACATCATCACTGGCGTGTAGCTGGTGGGTGGTCGATTCTAAATTACTCAACACCGTTTCGTACCCCATCTCGTAAAACACTGCAGCATCACCCGGAATAGCCTCGACATTGATGCGTTCTTCGATGGACTGCCCTGCTTTGGTAATGTAAATTCGAATGAGTTTTTCGCGATCATTTCTACGTTCACATTCTTTCACAATATGGAGAATGGTCTTAAACGGCTTGGTATTTTTACGGAGTAGCATGATTTCTAACCGACGTAAGTTTAACGCGTCATCTCGCAGTAATTAAAAAAATTCGGAGCGATTTATAAACTTATCGGCCGACTTTATTGATTGTAAACCACATAGAATTTCACCTACAACAGCCGTATCACGCGGCGGTGTTTGCGTGATTTTGTAGTTCAACGAACGACCTCAATATTTTTAAATTCATCGTCAAGCTTCACACGCGCGAAGCACACTAATAAAAACCACATGCCACCAGTCGAAATAAAGTTCCGTATTCTTGCGCCATGAAATCGAAATTCTCGGCATTTTTTGTAGCCTTCGTTTTACTCCCGCTTCTTTTTAACACCCACACAGCACTAGCACAACGTCAAGCGCGTGGCAACGCCTTCTCAGATTCTGTAGATGTGTCTGTTGGTGAGTATATGCTACACGTTACCTCGTTATTTCACAAAATCGATTCCATTCGCACGATGGCCAGAACCAATGGCCAAACCCGCGACACAAAAGCGAACATAGCCGAAATCGAAAACGTATTACAGTTTGTGGACGGAAGCCTGAATCGCTCGAGTGCGTCGTTTAGTTTGAGAAATTTGCAGCTTTTAGAACTTATTCTGGCCAACGCACACGCCGAACTAAAAATCGAGAATGAAAAGTTAAATGTTAGCTATCAGATATTGAGCAAGCTCAAGACCGAGCTTATTAGTATAAGACAAGACTCAATCACCAAGCGTTTAATTCGCGACAAAGGCAAATTAAAATCCATTTACCCGCAACTGGCGGAATTAAAAAGAAACTATAGCCGCACTGATAGTCTGGTAAAAGTAAAACTCAATACCATAAGTGCCATCAAAGTTAGTGGTGCGAGTCATGAGATCACCGCTACCCTGTTGGCATCCGATATTCGAAAAGAGAAACGTAACGCAACACAGCGACTCTTCGGCAACGAAAAGCCATCACTATGGGCAGCTGGCAGCGACACCACTGACATTAAATCTGAAATTGAAAGCGCTTATGATACAGAACGAAAAGCTTTGCACTACTACTTCAAAGAATTTAATGGTGAAATCTTCTTCCTCCTGCTCTTCACCACATTGTTCTATTTTTGGATACGACAAAATTTAAATCGTGTAAAACGTGCACAACAACTAGATACCCTGACTGGCAATGGCGTCTTCATCATCGTGAACCATCCATTGCTAGCCATCGTCGCCGCTACCCTGTGTCTCGCACCTTTCTTTGATTTACATGCACCGGCATCATACATCGAAATTTTGCAATTCTGGTTGCTCGTCACGATGACAATTCTATTCTACAAACAATGGCCAAAAAACAAATTCAAAGAATGGATTTACGTTGTGGTATTGTATCTCCTGGTCATTTCTAGCTCCCACTTATTTCCTTTGGCGGCGTTGCAGCGTTATGTCATGGTTGTTCTAAACGTGCTTGTGATATTCCTTGGACTATCATTTGCCAAGCACATTCCAGACTCTTTCCCGATGAAACGTTTTACACGTTTTGTTATGATCGTCGTTGTAGTACTCAACGTTATCGCTATCCTCCTAAACATCTTTGGACGCGTTTCACTATCACAAGTATTTGGAACTACCGCGATGTTTGCTTTCACCAACGTGATCGCGCTATCAGTATTGGTACAAGTTTTAACGGAATTTATTACGCTTCAAACACAAGCACAGCGGATTAAACATGAGATCCCTGGAACCATTACGCCAGCTACAATATACAAGAGCTTTCGCATTCCGTTTCTTGCAACCGCGATCATGTTGTGGCTTATCGTATTCACAACCAACTTGAATATCTATGATGGGGTGCATCGGTCGTTAACGAAAATATTTCAATACAACATTTCATTCGGCACAAATGCTATTTCACTTGGAAGCATTATCCTGTTCGCGTTAATCATTATGATGGCGCATTTCATGCAACGTAACATCGGATACTTTTTGGGCGACATCGGCGAAGATGATGGCGATGTATCCGAGCAACGCTCAAAACTGATTATGACGCGGCTGATTCTACTCATCTGCGGCTACCTTTTGGCAATTGTTGTATCGGGCTTGCCGATGGATCAAATCACCATCATCATTGGCGCATTGGGTGTAGGTATTGGTTTGGGTTTGCAAAATATCGTCAACAACTTCGTCTCCGGTGTCATCTTAATTTTCGATCGACCATTGCGCATCGGCGATACGATCGACGTTGGCGGAAAAGAAGGACAAATAAAAGAAATCGGCATTCGCTCAAGTACTTTACTTACGTCGGATGGCGCAGAAGTTATCATCCCGAATGGCGACATTCTTTCGCAACAAATCACCAACTGGACGCACTCGAATCCTTACAAACGAATCAATCTGACTTTAAAAATCATGACAACTCAGGAAAAAGATTTCGTTATCGATGTAATCGACAATGCGATCAAAGATCAAGAAGGGATTTTACCAACAAGGCCCGCGACGATCGTACTTGAGTCCGTTAAAACAGGTGAATACAACTTAAAGTTATTTATCTGGGCATCGAATGTGTCGCATTCAGAAAATCTGAAGAGTGAAGTTCGATACGCGCTATTTAAAGCTTTCAAAACGCTTAACATTGAAACGCTTTAAGCGCTTCATTTAAATCTCTCGCCACGTATTCTCTCGGTTGACCAATTGATCGAAGCGTGTACGTGGTTTCATATCGAGAAATGGATAGGTGACTTTCGACAGATATAATCCTTGAGGAAATGCCGATCTGACATCCTTTGGTGTTGCTGTCGTCATGAGGTAACTTTCAAATTCGTCGACAGATAAATTATTTCCTCCAACCTCTATCAATCGTTTTACGATAATCCTTACCATGCCCATCAAGAATCGATTCGCCGAAATTGTAAACTTCAGCCTTTCACCGCTATCATCAACTACAAGATTCGCATAAGACACCTTGCAGATTGTAGTTTTTGGCTTTGATGTGGTTCTGTAAAATCCGCGGTAGTTATTGTACTGTGACAGCAGCATGGTGGCAGCTTTCATTTTTTCAAGATCAAGTTCTGGTTCCTGATAGAATGAACTGACGCCATGCAAGAACGGGTCTTTATATCGGTGAATAAAATAATCGTACGTGCGCTGAATCGCATCAAGTCGCGCATTTGGTCGGCCGTGTACGGGAATGATATCGAACACTGCGATGTCGGCGGGAAGGTGTTTATTAACCCTGAACTTCAATTCCTCCACATCCAGCGGTTCTAGATCAATGTGAAAGAAGTATTGACTTGCATGTACACAGGCATCCGTTCTTCCGCACCCAAATATGGCGACGGGTAGTTTTACAACGCGTGCGATACACGTCTCCATAACGGATTGAACACTGGTGATCTGTGGTAGCTTCTGCCAACCACTATATTGTGTACCGTTATAACCGATATGAAAGAAATAGCGCAGCGTTAAATCGTTAAAAGTATTAAGGCAAATGAATTCCCACGTCTGAATCGTGAGGCAGCAATTCAGCCTTTCCCAAACATAGTGATTTTAAATCATTGATGATTGATCAAGTTGCGTCTTCGTGAATGAGTTTGGATAACAGGGGAGTCATTTCATGTTCGGCAGGTTTAGGAGCATTAACGCTGAACAATCTTCGTATAAAATATCCCAAGTATCAAAACGATAATGCACAACTTTTGATGTGCCGCAAGCTATTTCAATAATCCTGATACCCGGAACTGTTATTTTTCCGCTTTCCAGATAAGCTTGAATGAGCGATCGTAATAGGCGAACGTGTTGGTATTCAAATTATCCAAATATGTACCGCGTGCAGTGGTAACCAAAATAACATCGTTGTCAAAAGCTTTCATGTGTTGAAAAATACCCACCGCCATCACCGTATTATTTTTATCAATGATCGCATCCTTCCCATCCATCGACACAACAAGTGCATATCCATTTTTAAATTCTTCGGCGTGCCAATATGTAGCAGGAATCAACCATTGATTCTGCAAGTTCACATAGCCTACTGCACGACCTTTTTCATATGTTCTTTTTGCAATCAGGTTGTCGCTATATCCACCAATGAAAACACTTCCCTGACGATTCACCACAAATTTTTCATTCTCCATTTTTCCACCCTCGGGTTGCAATACCCATTCACCTTTTTTATTGATGTATCCGCAACTTCCATCCTCCTCTGCAAGACATGCTCGCGCAATACCATCTTGAAAGTCGTTAACACTATGGAATGTTGCTTGTATTACGACTGCACCTGTCTTGTCCATAAAACCCATTTTGCCATCGTGCGTCATAAAGCGCGCAAGCCCTTCTTTGAATTTAGGTGTTGATAATTTCGCACCCATGTAGCTGGTCCCACACTTAATAACCTCTTTTCCTTGCGCATTGATAAAGCCTATTCCTGAGCGCTCTACCGCCGCAAGTCCTTCGGAGAAATCATAAATGGCATAGTACGTTGGTTGTAACACGATCTTAAATGACTCATTCATCAAGCCATATTCTGGCAATTGAAATTCGCCCTTCTTCATGATAACAATTAAATTATCCGTCATCCGGAGAGGTGTGATGTCTGACGGAAACTCATGCACTACTTTTCCCTTTTTATTGACAGCGAAATATGTACGTTGTGTGCCTTTGACTTTGTAAGGAAAAATATATTTCGATTTAAACACCTCGAAGTCATCAAGATGAAGGGCCGTATCTAAGCTGATGACTTTTTTACCAGAGACGTCTATGAAAGCATGGTGTTGACGCCCTGCCTTTTCATAAATGGGATAAAGATTACCTTGCGCACTTGCCTCGTGTACGACTGTGATGATGATACAAAAGCAGAAAAAAAATAAGGACTTGATCGTCGATGGTATTGTCATGCCCAAATCTAGGGAGAATCACCGACATAAAACTTTAAATCGTCGGCCCGATCTTACTTCTATCTGCTTTCAGAATCTCGATGCGATCAGTTAAGCTTTGAACTGCAATATTTACAATACACGGCATCGCTGTCATGTCCGTCGCGCATGCAAGCAGGGCAAACTTGCGTCGAAAGCTTATCGTGCGATTTCATCTGGATCATTTCCGCAGACACGATACCGGTTGGAACGGCGAGAATACCATAGCCGAGAATCATAATCAAAGATGCAATCGTTTGGCCCAAAAAAGTTTCCGGCGCAATGTCGCCATACCCTACCGTTGTGAGCGTAACAATTGCCCAGTAAATACTTCGCGGGATACTGGTAAATCCATGCTCAGCACCCTCAATAAGGTACATGGTTGTCCCCGACACGATTACGATCATGATCACCGTAAGCAAAAATACACTGATCTTATGACGACTCGCCAACAGCGCTGTGCGGAGCGTGTTTCCGGCGCCGATGAATTGCGCAAGCTTCAAAATTCGAAACACTCGGATGAGCCTCACGATTCGAATCACTAAAAACACTTGCGCACCCGAAATGAAAATACCGATGTATGCCGGTAGTATCGACAAGAAGTCAATAATTCCAAGGAAACTAAAAATATATCGCCGCTTCTTCCTTGCCGCAATAATGCGTAGCACATATTCAACGGTGAATACAATCGTAAAGAACCACTCAAGTTTATAAAAATAATGGCCGAATACCTTTGGAATCTCTGGCATGGTCTCGATCATGACCGTTAGCGTACTCAGCAAAATAAGCACTAGCAACGTGAGATCGAACAACTTACCCGCACGTGTATCCGCCTCGAATACAGTTTCGTAAAGTACAGTCTTCCAACCTTTTTTGTTAGTCATAGCGCATTGTCTTGCTCAAAGATACAGTTCCCAACAATATATTAAAGACACACCCGAATGGCGGAGCGAACGCACCGGCTATGAATAGATTACAGGCACATGATTTTTAGTATCAAGCATATGAAAAAACTCATGGTAACATGGTTGTTGATGGTCAGTGTAGTCACTGCTTACAGCCAAATCAGCATCGACCTCGAAGGAAATTATGCATTCTCCATTCCTTATAACGTTGTTCGAATTCCTGCTAGCGGAGGAACTGAAATCGATCTAGCGAAAGATCTCAATGCCACCAATCCCCTCACATTTCGCGCACGCATAAATTATACACTCAATGAGCGGCACGTCATCTCAGCACTTGTTGCACCACTCCGCGTAAAATCGCAAGGCACGCTATCGCAAGACGTGGTCTACTCCGACAACACCTTTCAAGCAGGACGAAAAATCAATGCAACGTATACATTCAATTCTTACAGGCTTACCTATCGATATTTATTTATCGCTAATGATAAAATCAAATTTGGCGCTGGACTCACAGCCAAACTGCGTCAAGCCAATATTGAACTTACCAATGGTGAACGTTCCGCAGACTATCCTGACCTTGGCGTCGTACCATTAGTAAATGTTTACTTCTCGTGGACGCCTGTACAGCGATGGACAATGCTCATTGAAGGCGACGCACTTGGAACAAATCAAGGTCGAGCCGAAGATGTTTTTGGTGGAATTCTGTACAATGCTTCCGAAACCACGTCGATCAAAATCGGTTACCGCGTGCTTGAAGGTGGGGCAGATGTAGAAGATAACTACAACTTCTCGTTCTTCAATTACGCAGCAATCGGTGTCGTGTTGAATTTTAAGTGAGCACACGTACATGTGCGCATCAAACAACTGCGATTTTATAATTGCGTCACCGCCATGAATTGAAAGACCTACCATCGAACTTCTCTCTCTTCTACTTTGCTGTTAGCGGAGAACTCCCGTTGAAGGAACAATAAACAGATGAATGCGACTATCGCACAGGCAATAACAACTAACGACGCACTTGCCGGATCATCCAACAAATCAACCATGGACCTGTGTTTATTTTCATTCATCAATTGCATCGTGATAAATGCGAGCAAGTTGTTTGCAAAATGGATTATGATACACAACAAAAGATTATTCGTTTTAAAATAAATCCACCCGATAAAGACGCCGAGAATTGTCGCTGCAACAAATTGCCATGGATTTAAATGAATAATTCCGAAAAGCGCACTCGACAATATGATAGCCTTTCGTGGTGAGTACCTTTTTAGAAGGCCATCCAAAATCACACCTCTGAAAATCAGCTCTTCAAGAACAGGCGCTGCGACTACAACTAAAAGAAAGGAAAATATTCCCCCAGCTTCCAACCCAGTGAAAAAATCTTGAACACGCTCTGGCATCGGTATAAGGTCCACCAACGGAGAAATTACGCCTAACTGAATTGCTACTGTCGCTACAACAATAAGCAACAACATCTTAAAAGAAGCACCGTGAAAAGAGTACGTTCCGTTCCTCATCGAATTGCTCTTTTTTTCATGGCCATACCCAAAAGCTGCGCCCGTACCGACGACGTACGCAAAGAACAAGGCCGCATCGGCTTTTACACTAAAAATAGCGATCAGAATACCACTCACGAAGGCTCCCGCTAACTGGAACAAAAAGGCGATGCCCAAAAATCCCCAGGCCTGCCCTATCGACGGATAGGCTTTCGCTGGACGCGCTTGCATGGATGATTCCCCTGAATCCCAGAGCAATCGCTTAACAAATATTTTATCGTTATGTAATGATATGCCCAGTACATCCAACTCACTTCCCGTCTCTACATCGATCAGTTGAAGTGGAATGGTTTTCGACAAGTCGATGATTGACTCACGAGCTTGATTTGCTTTAATAAGATCTTCAAACGCGAGGGCTTGATCAGTTCCGTTGTTTATCCAATTACCCTCAATGTAGAACATGTCGGGAACTGTATTGTCCATCTGTCCTACTTCGGACGAATTCCAAAATATCTTGTATCTGGTCATGACCGCTAAAAATACGACGGCATGACTAGGCAGCGGTGCTGCATGAAGAAAGAATCTTTGCGATACTTTAAACCTTCACGCGTCGTGCTGACAAAAGCTTAATAATCACTCCAGTGTTGGCTTCCCGATCATTCTTTATCGCACTCCAAAGTGCTTTTTTTAAACGCTTTCTGCTCATACCAATTTAAGATTTCACCTATATACGTGGGATTGACAGAAGGTGGATTTCAAAAAATAGACAAAATCTCATAAATAGATCAGCAACCGTTTGCATTGTGTTGTCGCGCACAAATTATTTTTTCACACTTTTTACCACTTGATTGAATTTGTTCAGGAAGGACTATACATTCAGCGTCGATTATACAAAACGGCCAAAATGCAAAAAGCCACTATCAATAGTGGCTTTTGTTGCTCCTCCTCTAGGGCTTGAACCTAGGACCCCCTGATTAACAGTCAGGTGCTCTAACCAGCTGAGCTAAGGAGGAGTGTTACCTTTTTGAGGCGTTCCTCAAAATTTGGGAGTGCAATATTAATGAGTTGAACCTTAATTTGCCAACGCAGACCAATAAAATCCTGGAATTTTTCTCAAAAAGGTGCTTATCAGCAAGTGAATCCATCATTTTGATCACTTTAACTCATTGCTGCGGCTTTATTGCCTGGTAGACAACATCAGCAATCAGGTTTGCACCCGCTGCATTCGGATGGATGCCGTCAGGAAAATATTCACCTTTGCCCAAAAGTGGTGTGTAAAGATCAATCAAAAACACTTCCTCTTCCTTGGCAACACGTTCAATGATGGGAACAATCTCTTCCTTGATCACCTTGTCGCTAATTCCCCACGCCGATTTGAACGCTGGTACTGGTGTACATACATAAATCTTCTTCTTGCTTGGAATCTGATTCTTGAAAGCCTGAATAAATGCTCTATAGTCCGCCTCGAATTCATCTTTGTATTTCCAATTGTGTGGCTTCGAGTCGTTGGTGCCAAGCTTAATCACAATGATTCGTGGCGACCAGCTCATCACCTCTTTAAAATACTTTTCATTCCAGTAAGGCGCTTCACCTCTCTTTAATAATGTACGGCCTCCCAAGCCAAAATTCTTTACCTGAAACTTCTCCCCCAACAACTCCTGAAGTTGGTCGGGATAACGTTTACCAGCTTCAATTTCAGATCCTTCGGTAATACTATTGCCAACGCAGGCTACACGAACGGTGGTTTGACTTTTGGCTACGATGATCATACAACAGCTGATGACGATGAGCAATAACATGATTTTCATGAGAAACTTTCTTTTTTGTGAAGATGATTAGGACGAAACACTTGTGCAAGTCATTCCGTTGAGTAGCTTTGTATCACAAAGTACTTTTCAAATGAAGCAAATACACGAGTACGAACAGGATATCGCCTCCATACGCAACATCATGGAGAAATCCTTTAAGTTTTTGTCCCTCAGTGGACTATCGGGCATGCTTGCCGGATGTTATGCATTGGTTGGCGCCGGTGCCGCGTACTTTGTAATCCACGCCGAGAATCGAAATTACAGGCAATATGTTTTTGAATCGATGCGCAATCCAAGCGTGATGTGGAAATTGATCGGTATAGCGTTGGTCGTTTTAATTGCTTCCATCGGAACGGGAGTCTGGCTGAGCAGTAAGAAAGCAAAAAAATTAGGCATACCATTCATGAACACTGCCGGAAGACGTCTTGCATTCAATCTCGCTATTCCACTGATAACGGGTGGGCTATTCACATTAATCTTATTGTACTACGGCTTCATCGGTTTTGCGGCTCCTGTCATGCTGATGTTTTATGGACTTGCATTGTTTCAGGGAAGCTCTAATACCTACGACGAAATCCGATACTTAGGATTATGTGAAATTGTTCTCGGACTTATCTCTGCTTTGTTTGTTGGATACGGGTTGATATTTTGGGCGATTGGTTTCGGCGTACTACACATTGTATACGGCGCAATCATGTATAAAAAGTACGACAAGTGAAAAATCCGTTCGACAACCTTGATAAAGTGCTGGAGCATCGCGTGCGATTGCAGATTATGTCTGCGTTGGTCACAAACGATGCTTTTGATTTCAGTGCACTCAAGGAAATGCTGAACGTAACCGATGGCAACCTGGCTTCGCACATCAAAGCACTGGAAAAAGAAAAGTATATATCTGTGAACAAGACCTTCGTAGACCGTAAGCCAAACACAAAATACAAGATCACCGAAAAAGGTAGAAATGCATTCCGTAAACACCTCGATGCACTAGAGGCTGTTATTAAACAACAGAAATAAAAATTTTACACTACAACTTTGATTTTAAAAGTACTTTCTATGAATAAAAACATGATCAACAAAACCGCATTTTGGTTCGTCGCAACGGTAGCAACAGCCTTTGCCCTAAAGTATGTACACGCCCTCAGCGAGACACAAGATCTCCTGATGATGATTAAACCCGCGAGCAAAATATCGGGATGGATAATGCAGACGGAAACATCATTTTCTCACGCCGGTTTTTACTTCCCTTCATTTGATATCAATGTGAGCAAATCATTTTCCAGCTTTCACTTTTTCCTCGCTGCCTTCGTCATCATAGCCTGCACCATTCCTTTTCATAAACTTAAGAGTCACTCGGCAGTCGTAAACTTCATCGGTGCATTGGGTGTAGCCTACATGCTTACTACCGCCGTCATGGTTATTCGCATCGTCGGTTTAGCGACATTCATCAAGCTAGACACCTTCGCGCCGTGGCTTACATCTTATGGCTTTCTCATTGTCACCAAAGCCATCTTATACATCGGCGCATTGTTCATCACGTACCATGTTGTGAAGCGAATTGTACTGCTTCGGTTCCAAAGTAAATCGTTGATGGATCATTACCCTTCATTCTAATTTTTTCTTTACGTAATTTAAATTTTCATTGATATGGAAACAACACCTAGTCCGCTTGGCTTTATAGAACGCTTTAACAACTGGATCCGCGAGTCTATCATGATCAAACTATTCTCGATTGGATTCCTGATTATTGTATTACTCATTCCGGCCAATCTCATTGAAGAGCTTATTCAGGAAAGGCATTCACGTGCAGATGAGGCTGTTCGTGAAATCACCAGCAAATGGTCTGCCGACCAACGCGTCACCGGGCCCATCCTTGTAATCCCTTACAAAAAGTGGAAGCCATCGCTTGCACCTGGCGGCGCCCCTATGGAGACAATTGCAAAAGCATATTTTCTTCCCGAAGAATTGGCCATCAATGCTGCCATCGATCCTGAACTACGCCATCGTGGAATCTTCGACGCCGTGGTTTACACTTCGAAAATTGAACTCACTTCCACATTTGTAAAACCAAACTTTACAACACTTGGTATTCGTGACGAAGATATTCGTTGGACAGACGCTCATCTCGTCGTAGGCATCAACGATCTTCGTGGCATCAGCGACAATCCTTCGCTGTTGATTGGACCAATACCGCATCAGGCAGAACCCACCAGCGATATTGGTCTATCCGCTGACGACGAAGATGTAAAACAAACTTCAGAGAGTACCTATTTGGTTGACGATCCGCGCAAGATACCCGGCATTGTCACCAAGCTAAACTGGTCAGGTCCGGAAAACTTCCAAGAAAAAATGGCGCTTAAAATTTCCTTACGTGGAAGTGATCGCATTGCCTTTACACCGACGGGAAAAACAACAGATGTTAAAGTATCCGGCCGTTGGGGAAGCCCGAGTTTCGACGGTTCTTTTCTTCCTAAAGCCACGAACATCACGGATACGGCCTTCGATGCATCTTGGAAAATTTTACACTTCAACAGACCTTTCTCGCAACAATGGGTGCAGTCGAAAAAATCAGGCGAAGCATTAGAAGGTGCTGACTTCGGCGTGTCTCTCTTTATTCCTGCGGATCAATATCAACAAACCACGCGCACGGCGAAGTACGCCATACTCATGATCTTATTAACATTCATGTCCTTGTTCCTCGTTGAGATTACGCAAAAAGTTCGTATCCATCCATTCCAATATATTCTCATCGCGGCTGCGCTAATCATCTACTACACGCTCTTGCTGAGTTTCTCCGAACAAATGGGATACTACATCGCTTATATTATCGCATCGATATCGACGATTGCATTGATCGGATTTTATAGCAAATCATTCCTACACGGCAAACTCAGTGTGTTGCTCAGTGGATTACTCGCAATATTTTACGCGTTCATCTTCGTAATCATCTTCGAACAAGACTACTCGCTGCTCATTGGTAGTATAGGCTTGTTCACAATCGTTGCAATGCTGATGTACTTCTCCAGAAAAGTAAAGTGGTATGACGAAAAAAAATCTCCCGTAGTTGAAGCTTAATCTAAAAAGAAAACAGCAGGTGTAATGCCTGCTGTTACTTCTTAATTCTTACTACTTACTTCTAAAAGAAACTATTCCTTATCCAAAAATGGATACTTATAATCTACTGGCGGAACAAAAGTTTCTTTGATCGACCTTGCCGACACCCAGCGCATCAAGTTCATCTTCGCTCCCGCTTTATCATTTGTACCCGAAGCGCGTGCTCCACCAAATGGTTGCTGTCCAACAACAGCGCCCGTTGGTTTATCGTTGATGTAAAAATTACCTGCAGCGTTCGACAATTTCTTCGTTGCGAGTTCAATTGCATAACGATCGCCGGAAATGATCGAGCCCGTTAATGCATATGGCGAAGTTCTATCCACGAGCTCAAGTGTGTCTTCGAAATTTTCAGCATGATAAACATAGATCGTTAACACCGGGCCGAAAATTTCTTCGCACATCGTTACAGACGATGGATCTTTCGTTTCAATGACCGTTGGTTCTACAAAGTAGCCTTTAGACTTATCAACTTTTCCGCCGGCAACAATGGTATTCATTGGGTTCTGCTTCGCTTTTTCGATGTAGCCTGCAATAGAATCAAAAGCTTTTTCATCGATCACCGCATTGATGAAGTTTCCAAAGTCTTCCGTACCGCCCATCTTAAAATCTTTCAAATCTTCGACGAGATATTTTTTCACCTCATCCCACAGGTTACTCGGAATGTAAGCACGTGAAGCGGCAGAACACTTTTGTCCTTGGTATTCAAATGCACCACGCGACAACGCTACGGCTACCTCTTTTGGATTCGCACTTTTGTGTACCATCACAAAATCTTTTCCACCAGTTTCACCCACAATACGCGGATAGGTTTTATAACGATGAATGTTCGTTCCAATCGTTCTCCACATATTCTGGAATACTTTTGTGGAACCTGTGAAATGAATGCCCGCAAAATCTGGATGATTGAACACGACATCACCCGCCGTCGGACCATCTACATAGATCAGGTTGATCACACCATCAGGAAGACCAGCGGCTTTCAATACTTGCATGATGACGTTTGCAGCATATACTTGCGTATTGGCAGGTTTCCATACAACAGTATTTCCCATCAACGCCATACACGTAGGAAGATTTCCAGCGATGGCTGTGAAGTTGAAAGGTGTTACGGCAAAAGTAAATCCTTCCAGCGGACGGTATTCTGATCTATTCCAAACACCGGGAGAAGACTCTGGTTGTTCTTGATAGATCTGCGTCATGAAATATACGTTGAAGCGCAAGAAATCGATGAGCTCACACGCCGAATCGATTTCTGCTTGGTATGGACTTTTTGATTGACCGAGCATCGTTGCCGCATTAATGGCATAACGATAAGGTCCTGCGAGAAGGTCTGCAGCCTTCAAGAAAATAGCTGCACGGTGTTCCCACGAAAGGTCTGCCCACGCAGCTTTAGCACCCAACGCCGCATTGATTGCTTGCTCAACATGGCTACTATCCCCTTCGTGAAAATGCGCCAACACATGTTTATGATCGTGTGGTGGAGTAATGGTTTTCGTATTTCCTGTGCGAACCTCTTCGCTTCCGATATACATGGGTATATCGAGTACTTTGGCACGTGCATCGGCAAGCGCTTTTTTTAATGCCGCACGCTCTTTGGTGCCAGGTGCATAACTGAGGACGGGTTCGTTTTTAGGATAGGGGACGCTGAAGAAACCTTTGGGCATAGTAGTAAAAGCAGTTTTGGTTAATGACTGAGTTATTTACGAGCGGCAAAGGTAATGCAAACTCAGAGAATCTGAAGCAGTTCTGAAAGACTTGTGATTTCGCGAAACGGCCGTTCTTCGTGGCTTAACTTCTCCGGGTTATAAAAAACACCGTCGATTTGCGCATTTCGCGCACCACCAATATCTGTTACCAGGTTATCGCCAACCATCATGGCTTCATTTGCGGAAACTTTATTAAGGGTTAGCGCAAAATCAAAAATTTCCCGTGCGGGTTTGCGATGCCCCGCTGTCTGCGATGTTATAATATGATTAAAATACTGATGAAGATTGCCGGCGGTTAATTTTCGCTGCTGGATCTCTTCAAAACCGTTCGTAATAATGGTCAGTGAATAACGTTGAGACAGATACGCCAACGTTTCATGCGCGTGAGGCATCAAGTTTCCCTTCAACGGACATGTATTAAGATAGTCATGCGATAAGTCTTCGCAAAGTTTTTCTTCGTGCGCATCAAACGCTTCCAAAATTTGTTTGAAACGCTCTCTCCTGATGACTTCGCTTGTGATGGCTCCACGATCGAAATGATACCATAATGCAGCGTTTACTTCTTGAAATTTCTTGTGAAAGGCATTGAATTCGTGTACACCTTTCGCCAACAATTCATATTGTAGATAAAGCTCTTGAAGCGTGATCTTTGCATTCGTTTCATAATCCCAAAGTGTATGGTCCAGGTCGAAGAAAATGCTTTTATACTTTTTTGAAGGGGCGCTCATACTGTCGTTTAATTATTTTTCTGCCACTCGATAATCTGCAGCTTATTGGCCGCGAGTTCACGATTGGATGACAATGTCTGATAAATCTGTTGATCTTTTTGAAGTTGAACGTCCTTGCGCAAGAATTGGAAGATTTGCTTGATGATATCGCCCACCTCATCTTTGATTTGATAAAAAACCCAATGGTTGTAGCGTTTGTAGCTCAAGATGCCCGAATTCTTCAGGTATATCAGGTGACGGGATGTTTTTGCTTGTGTAAAGTCTAAAATTTTTTCCAGGTCGGTGATGCACATTTCACCGTTCATAAAAATTAAATGAAGAATCCGCAGACGGGACTCATCTGCGCACGCTTTGAAAATTTGTGATCCGAGTGTGAGGTTAAAACTTTTGAGTCGCATCGACCATCTTTACTGTCAGTCGTCAAATGTATACAATTAGGCAGTTATTGGGCTTATCCCTATCTTTGAAAATTATGACTAATCGTCGCGCTGTGAATAGCATTGTGAAGCAAGCAACTTTATCGGTTGCCCTGATCTTATTATTTTCTTGCTTAGCCTACCATGCAGAAGCACAGCAGAAAAAGCGTGTCATTCAGTTATCGGGTGTTATCATTGGTGAAGATAGTACGTCGGGGACAGGCCTGCCTGGTGTTCACGTGTACGTACCGAAAGCCGGCCGCGGAACTACAACGAACGGCGTGGGATTTTTTTCGATGCCAGTATTGGTTGGCGATAGTATCGTGATTAGCTACGTCGGATATGAAGCACAGTATTACAAAGTTCCCGCGAATGCACCCGAATATCAAACGGTGATTGTACCCCTTGTCGCCGATACAACATACTTGAAGGAAGTAGTCGTCTATGATTTCCCGACAGAGGAAGTTTTTAAAGAAGCAGTGCTAGCACTGAACATTCCACTCGATCGAAATGGTGCTATCGACGACAAAAATTTCAACTCAGAACTCCTTGCGTTAATGCTAAAAACAACGCCCATGGATGGCTACCAAAATCAACGATACTATTTGAGCCAATGGTCTACCTCTCATGGCGATCACTACATGCCAGTGACCAATCCCTTCTTAAATCCATTTAATTGGGTGAAGTTTTTTAATTCTTTGAAAAAGAAAAAGAAGTAATCAATGTTTGCCTGCATCGGGTAGGCTCATTCTAAAAATGTGGATATCGCCACGAACTTCCTTAACACCCGCTCTGTAACCATTATCTTATGCGTATAGGTCTTATGATGATGGCCTTATACTCCCCTTATTAAGGCCTGATCCATGGTATTATTTTAGTCTAATACAAGTCCCTGAAAAGGATCGCGTGAGCTTGCTTCTTTCCCTTTTCGGTGACGGATAATTCCGGTTTTTTCCCAAAGATGGAAGACTATTCCCAGCGGAAGGGCTAATCACGACTGAATTAGCGGTTTTCGCTGAGTGGCGCAGAATTGGCTCCAATTGACGGCATAACCCAAAACTCTCTTAAAGAACATGATACGCAAGTTTTTCTTCCGCCAGATGTCGCTTGAAAAGCAGATTAAATTCCTCAAGCGCAAAGGCATTGGCCTCGGCACACGCCTTAAGGACGGCAGAAAAATCTATATCTACATGGTGAACGACCTATTCGTTGAGGTTCACTATCAAAACGACAACAGTGAAGAACCTGCTGAAAAATTAAACATGATCACAGGCTTGATGAACTTGACACAATATCTCGAAAGAGATTTCAGAGCGACCTTTTAATTACAAGTTCGATATTCCACCGATGACGGAACCCAATCGCGGGGATGAGCTACTTTGACGAGTAGCTTTTTTCGTTTTATAGATTTCTAAAGAAATTCTATTTCCAATAAGTTCGCATATTGGAAGCTTCACCTCATACTATGCATTCAGCTATTCTTTTATGTCTTGGACTTGTCTTTAGTGTATCGATCCTCGTTTTGATCGCTCAAAAAATAAGAATAGCCTACCCTATTTTCCTCGCTATTGCCGGCATTGTTGTTGGCTTTATACCGATGCTTCCTACTATCGGCATCGATCCTGAGCTTGTCTTTCTGGTAATTCTCCCACCCATTCTCTACGAAGCAGCGCAGAGCATTTCTCTCAAAGAACTTTGGAAGTGGCGCCGGATCATCAGCGTGATGGCAATTGGTTTTGTGTTCTTCACGACCGTAACGGTTGCTTGTATTAGTCATTGGCTCATTCCGGGTTTCAGTTGGCAACACGGATTTTTGTTAGGCGCCATCATCTCTCCGCCCGATGCGGCCGCCGCTACGACTGTGTTGAAATACGTTAAAATTCCAAAAGGTATTGTCTCGATTCTTGAGGGTGAGAGCTTACCCAATGACGCTACCAGTCTCACCATATTTAGATTTTCACTCGCAGCCATTGCCACTTCTCACTTCACATGGCACGAAGCCGCAGGTGGATTTGCATTTGTCGTTGTTTTTGGTGTCGCGATCGGACTCGCGTTCGGATTTATCTTCAACTTTCTTTTAAAAAGATTGCCTGCAAATTCCGAACTTGATATTGCCTTTTCTTTGGTGATCCCGCACGTCATGTACATCACAGCAGAAAGTTTGCACTCCTCTGGCGTACTTGCTGTCGTTAGTGGTGGCCTCTTGATAGCCTACAAAAATCATTTCGACATCTCGCATAGCAGCCGCTTAAAAGCTGGAGCAATATGGACATCACTCGTTTTCATCCTCAACGCTGTTATATTCTTCCTCATTGGCTTGCAATTGCCCAGCATCGTGAACGATCTGAAAGGGATCGCCCTTCGCGATGCCATCATCATCTCCATCATCATCACGATTGTTATTACAGCCACGCGATTGTTTAGCGGAATTTTGTCGGCGCTGTTCACACGATTTATTAGTCGATACATCACCGTTGCACAAGCTGCACCTGGCTGGCGAAATCCTGCGATTGTCGGATGGGTGGCCATGCGTGGCGTGGTGTCATTGGCATCGGCAATGTCTATCCCTGTCCTGTTAACCAACGGCGAAGAATTTCCACACCGGAGTCTCATTCTCTTTGTAACATTCTTCGTCACCATTGTCACCCTCGTAGGACAAGGATTGATGCTCCCATGGCTCGTAAAAGTGGTGAAGCCGCAAGAGCTATCGACGCGTAAAACGGATGACGTACAGATGTTCGAAATGGAGGCTCAACTTTCTAAAGTTGCTGTAGATGAGCTTGAACAGCATCACGCAAAAACTATGGAACGTAACTTCCTAGTGAAGCACAAGTTCGATACGCTGAGAGACAAAGTAGAGATGTTAGAAATCAATAAAGAAAGTGAAGAAGGCTTTAAACACGCTACTGGCATGCTCGACGAATTTAACAAAGTAATGCACGCCGTCGCGACAAGGCAAAGACAGGAACTTCATAAGTTTAGGCGCATGACAGACTACGACGACAACGTGATCAAAGCGATTGAAACAAAGCTCGATTTAGAAGAGGAGAAATTGGGCGAGGGAAACGGGCATTGACAGCAGTTATAAATTTTGCCGCGCAGTTCCGTATAAATAAAAAAAGCCGCTATAAGAATAACGGCTTTCTTGTTTTTAAATAGTCGGGGTGAGATGATTCGAACATCCGACCCCCACGTCCCTAACGTGGTGCGCTAACCGGGCTGCGCTACACCCCGAATACCCATAAAATGGGCTGCAATAATAATCATAAAGCTCCAACGCTCAAAACGACTACCTCCGATAAGAAAATTCAAAATCTTTTATGGAATCGCTCTCTTGATCGCATCCTACGGGAAACATTTCAATCATGAGAACCACATACTCCTTATCGATCGCGAAACCCTGCAATGAAAAATGGGAAGACTTTACACCGCAAGACAAAGGCGGCTATTGTTCGTCATGCGCTAAAGTTGTTGTTGACTTCACCACCATGAGCGACTACCAAATACTTGAGTTTCTCAAAAACAAGAAAGCGCACACTTGCGGCCGCTTCACAAAAGATCAACTTAAATCATACCAAGATTTACAGCTCCCAAAGATCAATCCAGGTTTTAATTTGCTGAAAGCAAGCCTTCTATGCTTCGTTTTAATATTAACCGCGAAAACATCAACTGCGCAAGATGCCCTTGCCAAAACTGCCACCGAACAGATCATCGAACTTAAGGCGGTATCGACAGGTGGCGCTACCGTTACACGGAATGTAATGGGTATCGTGAAGGACGAAAACGGAGATCCACTACCCGGTGTAAATGTTATTGTTAAGAACACCACCATTGGAACGAGTACCAATGCCGATGGCGAATTTCAATTGACCGGCGATTTTAAAGAGGGCGACGTGTTGCTATTCAGCTTTATCGGTTATGAAACCAAAGAATTTTCAATACCGAAGAATGCTGCTCAATCACTTGAAATTCCGCTGACGGTTGATGTGCGTATGACGATGGACACGGTGATCATGATGGGCGAAATTGCGATTGACAATGTGTATGAAGAAAAATCGTCGGTTGGAAAATTCTGGGATAAAGTAAAAAACTTCTTCTAACGGATCACTGCATGATTAGGATCGCACAGCTTGTTATCGTCCTTGCACTAACACTAACGACAACGTTTTACAGTCTCGCGCAGCGAAGTGATTTCCAACAAATCGACTTCAGTAGGGCCGACAACATGGCGCTGCGATTTCCTAATCATTCATTAAAAAATATAAAAGTACTTGCTGACAAACTCACACAAGGTCTCACTACCGACGTTGAAAAATTCAGAGCACTGTATCGATGGGTATGCGACAATATTGCCTACGACTATGCCTTGTTTGAGAAAAACCGGCGACTTCGAGCAAAGCAAGAAAACACGGCCGATGATATTGCCCGTAACAAAAAATTCAATGCCGAAGTATTTAGAACACTTTTAGAAAAACATCGTACAGTATGTACCGGATACGCATACTTATTAAGGGAGCTTTGTTCACATGTCGGCATATCCTGTGTAATCGTTGATGGGTATGGAAGAACGGCGAATGCAAACATTGGTGGCAATGGTATTCCTAATCATTCGTGGAATGCTGTTCAACTTCATGGTAAATGGTACTTGAGTGATCCTACTTGGGCAAGTGGTGCCGTCGAGAGTCAGTTTCACTTGTTCATCAAAAATTACGACGACGCATACTTCCTCTCCGATCCTAATGTTTTCATTCAAAATCACTACCCACTTGATCCACAATGGACACTTTTAAAAACCAATACTGTAACGTTAAATGAATTTTTAAACAGGCCCATCATTTACAGCAACGCATATCACTACCAGGTGGATAACCCCTCTCCTACACGTTTCAATGTGGCTGTTAGAAAGGGAGAAGAAATTTCTTTTCAATTTGATAGCCGGCATGATTTCTCGCAAGCCGCATTGATGGTCGATGGAAAGTCAATTCAACATTCATTCGACAAAAAGGGATTACGCTATTCCACAGTGCAGGCATTCAATAACAAAGGCGTTCACGTTGTCCATCTGATGATTGATAACAAGAGTGTCTTAACCTATCGCGTCAGCGTAAAATAAGTGTCAATCGCACAGAAATTTTACAATCACTTCAATGCCTATTATCGTACTATTTTTTTAAATCGTTTTTTTAAACAAACATTCCTAACGCATCGAAACTAACCCCGCGGCATTTCTTTTCTTATAATTTTTCGAGCGATGTAGTTCAGAATGAAACGCCACACCTGATTATTAAGGTTTCAATATTTTTATCTTTTACTATAAACGTCACGCGCTGAGTATGACAATCACTATCGTTTTATTCTATCATTCGCGCCGTTTGATTGAATGGATTGCAATTAAATCGTACAAAAAACAAGTTCAACATTACATTCTGTAATTTCAGTGAACTCGTACCCTAAACTATTTACACCATGAAAAAACTTAGTTGGCTTTTTCTCATGGTCCTCATTCCTTTTGCCTGTCAGGAAGAAAGGGAGGACGTGATCGATCAGTCGGACCTCAAGGAGTTCACGACTGAAACAATCAAAATTATTCGCAATAAAAACAACGGTCGACTTATCACGACAACCGGTGTTAATTGCGAACAGAGCACCACGTTCGTTATTGCAGTTCCAAACGTAAGTGAAGAAGGTTACGGAACGGTAAGCGTTCATGCGGAGGAAATTGTCATTGATTATGATCTATCATTGAGTGAATGGTATTTAGTCAATGTCAAAGTTTATGCAGGAGATTGCAATGCGATACCAGATCCTGCAAATTTCCCTTACGGACAGACTTATCCTATGGATAACGAAGTACGGGCGGGCTCACTTTCCATTCCAATGTCATCGCTCCCAGACTGTGGTTGTATTCAAATCGCCGTCACCATTGGACGATTCAGTCCCATCAACAGTGAGTTAGAAACGGTCACATCAACTTCGTCCACGGATTATTGCAATTGTGATGAGCCAGAAGAACCAGAGGATCCAGACGATAAAAATTTAAGAACACAAACACCCGGTGGATGGGGCGCACCTCCTAATGGCGACAACCCAGGGGTTTATTTACACGCTAATTTTGCAGCAGCATTTCCAAATGGTATTGTATTAGGGTGCGATCACACCATTACACTAACATCGGCACACGCGGTCACAAACTTTCTGCCGCAAGGTGGACAACCCGGCGCGCTCACAAAGAGTTACGTTAACCCCGTGAATACAAACAAGAGCAGTAACAATCCGAAAAATGTTCTCGCCAGTCATGTTACCGCTTTGACATTATCAACAGGTTTTGATTCGTGGGACGCTGACTTCGGCGATTCTTCCAGCAACTTGATCAACTCAACAATTACCTCAGGTACGTTCGAAGGTTGGACTGTTTCGGAAGTACTCGCCGAAGCAAACAAGGTGTTAGGTGGATGCGCTTCGAGTTATAGTGCATCGCAGTTAACGGAAGTTCTTACAGCAATCAACGAGTGCTACGTCGACGGAAGTACGAACACAGGCTTCCTTCAAAATCAATAGAGCTCATCCATGTCTATGGTTCAAGGCCTTCTCAAATAATGAGGGGGCCTTTTCTTTTCAAACCGAAAACAAAAAAAGGTCGCCTAGTTAGTAGACGACCTTCTTTCAGAAAGCGCGCAATTAGAAACTGAAACTTTTCTTAACAGTTATCCCATAATTTGCAGGGTTGCCCAAGTGGATACCACCGAAATCATACGCATAGGAAATGTAGTGCTTGTCTCCGATGTTTCTCCCCCAAAGAGATGCTTCAAAGCCATTGAATGCAACGCCAATTCGTGCATTAGCCAAGTGATAAGATGACTGCTTAATTTGATTGCCGAGATCAAAGTACTGCTTGCCGATGGTTACCCATTCCGCACGCACAAATAAGCGAACATCTTCGGTATCAACATAATTGTATTGAACAGCGAGCATCGACGTTACGTTCGGTGTAAAAACTTGACGATGTCCATCCCAATCAAACACAACATCAGTGTCTTCCATCTTGCCAGCAAATTTAAGATCATTATACGTCGCATCTGTGAGTCCAACATTGTAGTCAATCTGTAACCCTTTAACAGGTGTCGCATTAACTTCAAATTCCAATCCCTTGCTTGTAAGTTTACCAGCATTTCTTGTGACAGTATAACCTTCTTGCATCAGTGTAGGAACTTGAATATCATTCACGATCACATAAAAAGCAGCGGCATTGAAAGTAACTTTATGATCGAACAACAAATTCTTAAAGCTTAATTCGAAATTATTGCTGTACTCTGGATTAAACTCGAATAAAACATCTTCCGAGCTTAGCGATATTCCTCCCGTTCTAAAACCTCTTGTGTAAGCAGCATAGAGTTGGCTATTGTCATTTACATGGAAAGTTGCGCCAACTTTCGGCGATAAAGCCCCGTAAGATGTGCTCTTCTTCTGCGTATCGACGATGTTCATTTCACGCTCTTCATAATCGTAACGCAATCCACCGATGACGTCAAATTTTCCAACGGTGTATGTTATTTGACCATAAACAGCAGCCCCCACGTTATCAGACTCCGTCACATCAGGTTCTCCCTGTCCCATCACGAAGTAACCTTGTTTCACTGGTGCTTGTTGTGCGAAGCTATAGACACCTGCAGTCCATTTTAATGGAGAAGATGAGGCAACAGGAGAGGCCAACTTGAATTCTTGCGTAGCAACTTTGACATTGTTCCAATCTCTACCATAGTTGTTCACGATCGTCATGAACGGAAATCCAGAGAAGTCTGCATCGATCGGATCTCTGTAGTAACGATAATTAGATTGATATGTGGTTAAGGAAGTAAATGTAATTCGCTCACCACTGTGATTGATTTTCATGCTCGCGTTAAACACATCATCAACAAGTTCCGTGATGGCATCCTGTTCAAGTTTAAATGGATTATTGAAAGCCTCCTCAGTACTTATCACAAGCGGAAAAGATCCATCATTTCTATTGTTACTATGCTTTACATTCCATGTAGCAGACCATGCAGGATTGATCATCCAAGTCATGAAGTAATTTCCGGTTAAACTCTTTCGCTTATCAAAATCGCTGTCATTATAGGTGTTGGTATAGAAACCGTCAGTTTTGTCGAAGATGCCAGAAGCACTGAAGAACAATTTATTCTTTACCAACGGTGTTCTTACACCCAGGGCATAACGTTGTTGTCCATGAGTGCCGGCACTCAACTCAGCAAATGCGTTTCCATGATTAGTCGGTTGTTTTGTGATGATATTAATTACACCACCCATTGCATTTCGACCGTAAAGTGTTCCTTGTGGGCCGCGAAGAACTTCAATTCGTTCAACGTCGAACAACTGGGCGATATAAGTATCTAAGCTGAATTGATTGACACCGTCGACGTAGGTGGCAACTGCCGGATCGTAAGACGTAGAAGTAATACCGCGGATGGAGGTGACATTTCGGTTATCGCCAGGGTTAGCGGAATATAATGTTGGAACGATCGCCGTAATATCTTTGATATTCCAAAGGCGATAGTCATTCACCTTCTTCGAAGAAATGGCGGAGATACTGTAAGGCACTTTTTGTACATCTGTCTCTTCCTTCTCTGCAGTAACGATAACGTCATCCAACTGGTAGACTGACTCGGTCAACGTGATGCGCACCGGCTCAGCATTGTCTTGTACGGTTACGAGTTGATTACTTTCCGCGAAGCCGATCGCTGAAATGGCGAGCGTATATTTTCCATTTGAAAGCGACAGCGAAAATTTACCTTCAGAATCCGATAGGGTGTTTTGGTTCGTATTCAATACACGAACGAAAGCGCCTACTACTGGCTTTTGATCATTGCTGAAAATGATTCCTGTAATAGACTGCGCAAACACCATATTGGAAACCAAAAGGAGTACGAGCAAAAATTTGATTTTCATTGTTTTCATGAATTCTGTTCTACACATTTTCTTAAAAGAACCTGCGATTATAGATAAAGTTGGGGTTGTTTCCATCATGCGATGGCGTGATGCTAAAACGATTTTGTGGGCGGTTCGGATCGGCTATAAAAAGGAAGAGGCTACATTGCTGTAGCCCCATATCCAAACCAATTAAACCCGAGATTTTAAGACGTCCCCAAAGACGTCGGATTTCGAGAACTAAGCGGTTTTTGACCGTCTAGCGCTGTAAATCTGCCATAAAGTAAACGCGAGCATTTGGAATTTCCAAGGATTTTCTAACTTCGTTTCCGCACACGGTTGAATCGTGCACGCAAACGATACTTATTTTACGCTAAAACGCCACACTGGGCACTAAATCGTTTTTTATGGATAATAGCATGGCACCGAACGGAAATGGAAAGTCGTCAATCAGAATTAAGGACATCGCCAAGTTGGTAGGCGTTTCCGTCGGAACCGTTGACCGTGTCATTCACAACCGCGGAGAAGTTTCCAAAGAGTCGTACGATAAGGTAATGGCGGCATTGGAAACGACGGGTTATAAACCTAACCTGATTGCGCGGACCCTCGGCTCCAACAAATCATATCGCGTCTGTGCGCTTGTGCCGAATCCTCAGCAAGATGAATACTGGAAAAAATCCGCCGATGGTGTTCAACATGCCCTCGAGGAATGGGGACAATACGGTGTGCGTATCGAACCGATCTATTTTGATCTCTACGATAAAGAATCATTCAAACGTGTATCAGAGAATATTTTGCAATCGGAATTTGATGGTATCATCATCGCACCAATATTCTATCAAGAAGCATTGCAGTTCTCTGAACACTGCACAGAAAAAAATATCCCCTTCGTTTTATTCAACAATACCATTCCTGACGCAAAGCCATTAACCTTTGTCGGACAAAATCTTTATGAGAGTGGACGTGTTGGCGCGGAACTTCTTCAAACAGGACAACCTGAAGGAACATTTGCCATCCTACATATCTACGACGATATTCATAATTCACTTCACCTTTACGAAAAAGAAAAAGGGTTTAATGATTATTTCTTAGAGCAAGGTCCACAGTACAATGTGTTAAGCCTGGGCATCAGCACACCCGATGAGAAAGAAATTCAGGAAAAGATTCAAACGTTGCTCACGCATCACAACTTGAAAGGCATTTTAGTAACCACTTCAAAAGGTGCGTCTACTGTGTCGGCCATTCTCAACAAGCAAGGAAAAAATAACATTCGCCTCGTTGCATACGATCTGTTACAGCCTAACATTGACTCTCTGAAACGGGGGATTATCGACTTCATCATCAACCAAGATTCAAAGCGTCAAGCATCGCTTGGTATTAGTAAGTTGGTGAACTATCTCTTGTTTAAGAAAGGTTTGCCGCCGGCGTACTTATTCCCGCTTGAAATCATCAGCAGGCAAAACTTGAATTCATATATTCAAACACACTAGTGCATACTTCGGTAACATTGTTTGATGTATTGCTGAAAAACTTGCAATTTTAAGGCAACCCAGCGGATGTACACGCCGCGATTAACACCTCTACGGCAATTGCTTATACCGAATGCCGATGAAGATTTCGTATTTTATATTTCTAGGATTTTTCACCATCCTGGCGCTATTTACAGTCGCCACCGCCGTAAATCTGCGACTGTCAGAAAAGGTGAATGAAAATTCAGAGTTTTTTGAAAAGTCGACAACTGTGGTCCGTAGCAGCAATCGCTTTCAGCGCAACATCCTCAATATGATCAGCGGCTTGCGTGGCTATCTTTTTACCGGAGAATCAAGCTTTCTGCAATCCTACGACTCTGCTGTACTCGAAAACAACGACCTCATTCATGAAATGGAGTTGATGACGTTTGATAGTTCTAGTCAGCTTCAAGATATCAAACAGATCAAAGCGTTGAATAACCGATGGCTTCAGGAATTTGCGACACCACTGATCAACGCAAAAAGAAATGCCGACTTGTCGGATAGTAGCTTGCAAGCCTTTCAAAGGCTCTATCGTGAAAAACTAAACACAGGCTTCGAAAAACAAATCAACAATAGACTACAAGCAAAACTTCGCGATTTCAGCAACTATGAATATGATCGTCGCGCACAGCGAAAGATTACACTGGAGCAATCAATTAAAGAAACGAGAACGATATCCTTTCTGCTCACCACGGTTTCTGTTGCTATCGGTTTATTGATTGCCGGATTCCTTGCTTACCGGATCTCCACAAGAATGGTACAATTGGTACGCATGGCCGATGAAATTGCCGGTGGAAATTACCTCGTTCATGTTGAAGATTCAGGCAAAGATGAATTAAGCGGGCTTGCCAGCGCATTGAACCACATGTCGAAAACGCTCTCTGAGAACATTGCATTGCTGAAGCGAAAGAATCGAGAACTCGATCAGTTTGCACACATCGTTTCGCACGATCTCAAGGCTCCGTTACGGGGAATCGACAACGTAGCAACATGGATTGAGGAAGACCATTTAGATGAGTTATCGCCAAAAGTAAAAGAATATCTAGCGTTGATAAAAGGCCGTGTTGTTCGCGCAGAAAATCTCATCCGGGGTATTCTCTCTTATGCACGGATTGGAAGAGAAAGTATTGAAAAAGAAATGGTCGACGTGGGCAAAATGTTGCAAGAGATCCAAGAAAGTATTCCTATGAAGCCAGGTGTCAGCATTAACATCGCTGCCAACATGCCTGTATTCGTTACCGAGAAACTCCCGTTGCAAATGATCTTTACAAACCTGCTTAACAATGCCATCACCTACCATGACAAATCTCCCGGAGAAGTAACCATTTCTTTCGAATCCGAAAAAAATGAATATCGTTTTTGCGTAGCCGACAATGGCCCCGGTATAGCCAAACATTATCATGATAAAATATTCGTCATCTTCCAAACACTTGCTGAGCGTGACCAACACGAAAGCACCGGGGTAGGATTGGCGATTGTCAAAAAAATTCTCGATGAACGAAATGAAACCATCAAAATCGTTTCTCAAATCGGCATAGGGTCTAAATTCATTTTCACTTGGTCAAAACATTAGCGCATGAATAAAATCATAAACATACTTCTTGTAGAAGACGATCAACTCGACATCATCGACATTCAACGTACGATGGATAAGATGAGCATCCTCCATAGAATGCACGTTACAAAAAACGGGGAAGAGGCAATCAGTTTTTTAGAGCATGAAGCGAGTCGCGCAGCAGGAACTTATCCCGATTTGATTTTACTCGACATCAATATGCCGAAGATGAATGGAATCGAATTTCTGTCGACACTCCGCAAAAATGATCAATGGAAAGACCTGAAAGTTTTCATGGTAACGACATCCGAAGAAAAAGTAGACAAGGAAGCCGCGGCAAAGTTGGGCGTATCGGGTTATATCGTAAAACCGCTGAAATTGAGTAATCCGTCATCCATGGATTGTTTTCATTTAATGATTGATCTGATGAACATTAAGAACCGGATTTAATCGGTCTCCCTAGGTTGAAAGGCGCATGGAATTTAGTTATCATTGTGTACAACATACATAACCAACGCCAGTAACCTTATGAAAATGCACTTACCCCAAAGAGCGTTGACTCTTTTTGTCTTGGTATTGATCGTGGTAGGCTGCTCCACGAAAAAAAAGCAAACGAAGATTCTAGTCTTCTCAAAAACGACGGTCTTCCGTCATGAATCTATTGCCGCAGGAATCGCAGCCATTAAACAACTTGCAGCAACCGATCAAATCATCGTCGATACGACCGAAAACGCTGATCGCTTCAATGAAGAGAACTTGAAACAATACAGCGCTGTCATTTTTCTAAGCACTACAGGCGATGTCTTAAATCAACAACAGCAAAATGATTTCGAGCGTTTCATTCAAGCTGGAGGCGGCTATGTTGGAATTCATGCGGCATCTGATACTGAATATGATTGGCCCTGGTACGGAAAACTCGTTGGCGCGTATTTTGAAAGCCATCCTAATAATCCAAATGTTCGTGAAGGCGAATTTTTTACGATCGACAAGAATCATCCATCGTCAGATTCTCTCCCAGATAGATTTAAGCGAAGTGATGAATTTTACAATTTCAAAAAAATCAATCCTGACATTAAGGTACTGGTAAAGCTTGACGAAAAATCTTACGAGGGCGGTACCAATGGCGACAACCATCCGATCTCGTGGTATCACGAGTACGACGGAGGACGGGCATTCTATACGGCAATGGGTCACACGAATGAAAGTTTTTCAGAGCCACTATTTTTAAGGCATCTGCGTGGCGGATTAGAATACGTACTGGGTGGCGATAAACCTGTCGAATTGGATTTCACAAAAGCACGCACGAAGCGCGTTCCCGAAGAAAACCGTTTTGCGAAAGTAGTGCTCGATGAGAAACTCAATGAACCCGTTGAGCTTGCTGTACTTCCCGATAGTCGCGTGTTATTCATTGAAAGAAAGGGTGCACTAAAATTATATGATCCTGCTGTCGGTAAAACGAAATTGGTTACGACGATTCCGGTGAGTACAAAATATAAATTTAAAGATGGTAATCAGGCGGAGGCGGAAGACGGATTGCTGGGTCTTGCGCTCGACCCTAATTTTTCAAAAAACAATTGGCTCTACCTATACTACTCTCCTGCTGGCGAAAAGCCTGTTAACATTTTAACGCGATATGAATTCAAAGGAGATCAGTTGATTGAATCATCGAAGAAAGTGTTGCTTGAAGTTGACGTACAACGTGAGCAATGTTGTCACACCGGTGGTTCGATTGCATTCGATGGGAATGGAAATCTTTTTGTGTCTACTGGTGACAATACTAGTCCACGTTCAACTGCATATGCACCCATGGACGATCGTGCTGGACGCAATCCTTGGGACGCGCAGAAAGGGACGAGTAACACGAATGATCTGAGAGGTAAAATTTTGCGCATTCATCCAGAGGCAGATGGCACGTACACCATTCCCGATGGAAATCTTTTTCCTAAAGGGACAGCGAAGACACGACCAGAAATTTATGCGATGGGCGCACGTAATCCATATCGTATATCAGTCGACAAAAAAACTGGCTATTTGTATTGGGGTGACGTAGGACCTGATGCCGGACAAGATTCTGTAGGACGAGGCCCTCGTGCTTACGACGAAATCAACCAAGCACGTAAGCCAGGATTTTTTGGTTGGCCATATTTCATTGGAGACAACAGTGCCTATAACACGCGCGACTTTAAAACTGGTAAACAAGGTGCGGCATTCGATCCTGCTAAGCCCGTTAATAACTCTGCGAACAACACTGGACTCACTGAACTTCCGCCGGCGCAAAAAGCATTCATCTGGTATCCGTATGATGTATCGCCCGAATTTCCGCTCGTAGGAAAAGGAGGAAGAACAGCAATGGCCGGTCCGGTTTTTTATACCGAAGATTTCAACGGAGCGAAGCGAGCTTTTCCTGACTATTACAACGGCAAGCTCTTCATTTATGAATGGATGCGTGGATGGATCATGGCCGTGACGATGGATGAACAAGGAAACTATGTTTCAATGGAGCGCTTCATGCCGAGCTATCAATTTAGTAACCCGATGGACATGGAGTTTGGCCCAGATGGAGACCTCTACATGTTGGAATATGGAACAGCATGGTTCATGGGCAACGACGATGCAAGACTTGTACGAATCGAATATAATGGCGGTAATCGCAAGCCAGTGATCCGAATGGCCGCTGACAAAACAAAGGGCGCAGTGCCATTGTCCGTTAATCTCTCTGCTGCGGGAACAAAAGATTATGATCGCGATGATCTTTCATACGAATGGAAGATCACTTCAAAGAACGGCGAGACCATTGCCACATTGAAAGATGAAAACACGAAGTACACTTTCGATAAGGTAGGAGAATTTACCGCTAACCTTACCGTTACAGACAGTAAGGGAGAAAAAGCATCTAACCAAATTATCATTCTTGCGGGAAATGAACCACCTGTACTTTCATTCGACATCATGAACGGCAACAAGTCTTTCTTCTTCCCCAACCTTCCTTTTGATTATGAAGTAAAAGTGAGTGATCAAGAAGATGGTGCATTAGGAAGTGGAATTACAGAAGATAATTTATCGATCACAATTGATTACTTAAAAGAAGGGTTCGATAAAATTGAAATAGCACAAGGACATTTATCTGCGGATGCCACAGCACAATTTGCGCAAGGGAAACAATTGATGGAAGGCAGCGACTGCAAAGCATGTCACATCATCGATAAAAAATCTGTTGGTCCGATGTACATCGACATCGCGAAGAAGTACAAAGACGACCCCAAAGCAGTTGATTACTTAGCAAAGAAAATAATCAATGGCGGCGGTGGTGTATGGGGCGACGTGAATATGGCTGCGCATCCCCAGCTTTCTCCAGCAGATGCGAGCGAGATCGTTCGATACATTTTGAGTCTTGCTGCGAATCCACCAAAGAAAAATCTTCCCGCTAAAGGAACATTTACGCCACAGATTGCTAAAGGCGTACCCGATCAGGGCGTATTCATTTTACGCGCGGCTTACACTGACAAGGGTGCGAACGGAATGCCTCCAGCATCTGCAGAGCAGGTGATGGTACTGAATAGTGGAACAATCCAAGCCCACAAAGCAGATCTCAAAGATGGCGTTCAACAATACACGCTACCCGATCCACCGATACAGCTTATGATCGGTTCAAACAACAACGCGTATTTAGGTTTCAAGCACATTGATCTTACGCACATCGCGCAAATTGTTCTTGTAGCCTCTGCACCTTTAGAGTACGGCTTCGTTGGCGGTACAATGGAAGTGCGAATTGACTCACCGACAGGAGAAATTATAGGAACATCAGGTGCAATAACACCAGCGAAAGGTTCAACACCGGCCATTGTAGCTGCACCGCTAAAGGCAACAAGCGGATTTCATGACCTCTATTTTATTTACAAGAATGACCAAGCGGTTGGTGGACAATCATTATTCGTACTCATCCAAGCACAGATGATTCCGATCCCGCCGGCAAAGGCGAAGATATCGATGCGATAAGTTTCTATCAAGCATGCACAAAGTCCATCAGTAGTACTGGTGGACTTTTTTATTGGTGAAATATTCACGAACAAAAAAAAGCCGCACTCAAATGAGCGCGGCTCCGGGTTGGATTGGTTGGTTATATTCTATCGAACAACGAGTTTTTGTGTAATAATGCGTGATGCATTTTGCATTCTCACAATGTAAATACCTGCACGTAGATTATTAAGCGTTAACGATTCGTCCACTTGTTTTTGCAAAAGCTCATTGCCCGAAGTGCTTATGATATTAACCTGGGATGGTTCATTCACGCGAATGGTAACACTTCCTTCTGTTGGATTCGGATACACGGAAAGTAAACGTTGCTCTTCGGCAGTAAAAGTACCTTCTTCTGTTGCTATGCGCCCTGCTGTCCCTGTTCCCCAATTGAATGCTTCCCATCCTCCGATGGCAGTACGCGAACATGTCATTGCTGCTGTTCCGTTTTCAGACGAGATGTATCTTCCATTGTTTCCACGCAATGAAATTTTTCCGTCGGCATTAATAATCCAATCGAATTTCTCCCAATCGCCAATCGTTGTTCTGCTGCATGTAATCGCTGCCGTACCATTTTCTGAAGACACGTACTTATTCTGGCTTCTCAAGGCAATTTTACCACCACCGGCATCGACAACGGTAAACTGCTCCCAGCCGCCTATGGACGCACGGTTACAACGCATGGCCTGGGTGCCATTCTCTCCACACACATATTGACTATTGTTTCCACGTAGCCATATCGTTTGACCTATTGGTGCCGTTTGTGGTGGTGCGTTGTAACATCCGGTAGTCCACGGTGCAGGATTTCTTGCAATGACCGCAGCAATGGTATTGTTGTTCTTAATGTTATTGGCATACTTAATATTTTCAAGTACACTCGACATTACGCCTACCCCATCCGTTGGATAAGCACCACCAATGCGCATCATGGCAGCGTTTTCTCCTACATCATGTCGCTTGTAAGTCCAGTGCGCCCAACCAATTCCCCACTCTTCCATCCACGCAATATTTTGACGCAGCCAATCATTGTTATTCTCACCCGTTTCACCAACGAATACTGGCACGTTATGTCTTGTTCTGAATTCTGTGAGATTAATCATTCGGTTAATTTGATTTGGATTCGGATCACGAACCCAATCGTCAGAAGCATTAATCCAATAGCGATGTGAACTGTAGATCAATCCCCAGTTTGGAGAAAACGTATACGGCTCCATGTAGTCATAATTATTACCCCAGCCGTTTCCACCGATCATGATGATGTGGTTATCGCCTTGATTTCGAATCGTCGTGATAAGACGTTGATACAAATCATGGATTACCTGATTACCGGGTACTTGATTGGGCTCGTTGATGAGTTCATACCAGGCAATGCGTCCTTCACCCTTGTAACGCGCGGCAATACGTTCCCAAAATTTATTCGTTACATCTTTGAACACTTGCTGATTCCATAGATCGTTAGCATAGAATAAGTCCGAGATGTTTTGATCAGCACCTTGACCACCAGGCGCTGCATGCAGGTCGAGGATAAGATACATTCCGTTGGATGCGCACCATCCTAGAAGACGATCGATCATCTTGAAACCTTCTAAGTTAGGATCGGTAAAAAGTTGATTGTTATTCAATGCAGTTTGCAACGCAGCCTTGTAGGCATCGTGATTTCCAATATTCCGAATCACATTATTGCGTGCAGTACGCTGTGATGGCGTCAAGAAAATTTGGTAGTGCATCGGAAAACGAATCGCGTTGAATCCGAGTGATGCGATGTAATCTATATCGGCCTTTGTAATAAAGTTGTCGCGCCAGCTTTGATAGAAAGCCTCCACTTGCGCCTCAGAAAGTCCGGCGTCGAAATAACGCTTCTTCATTTTCCATTCGCAATTAACAAGATTTCCGTTTTGCGGATTCAACATATAACCTTCTTGTACCGTCCAATAGCCCAGGTTCATCGCACGAAGGACAACATTCTGTCCGGCATTGTTTCGCACTTGCTGTCCGACAGTTGAAAGGAAACATCCTTGTGCAAATGCGGTCGCTGCGGTGAGCACAAAGAGAAAAGAAAGTAGTAGTAGTCGCCGACGATTGGTTACACGACTCAATGACCACGACAAAGTCATGAGAAACCACGGTTTGGTAGTTTGGTCTTTCATAGGATTTGGGTTTAGAATGGTTTGGTTCAAACGTTGCAAAAGATCCTGCAATCGTTTGTATAAAAATGACCGCTTTCCCGCAAAGCCAATAAATTTTGGTATCGTCTCTATTACTTCAGCCGCGAAAACAATCACTTCCTAACTACGTCAATTCAGTATAACGCACTGTACACCAACGACTTCAACGTTGCATACGTCAGCGTTGGCGATAGGGAGAGATGAAGCGAAATGGTAAAGACCCGTCCATGCGTAGTGATGAATTCGCCAAGAACCTGTTACAACGGACTGAATATGCGTCGGACAATGTATTAACCTGCGTCGGACGTGGCAGGCAATGGAAGGATGACGGTGAAAGTGGAGCCTTTTCCTACCTCACTTGTTGCAGAAATAAGGCCGCCGTGACTTTCCACGATGCGCTTGCAAATCGCTAAACCGATACCCGTACCCTTATATGATTCCCGTGTATTGAGGCGTTGGAATATTGTAAAGATCTGTTCCGCGAATTTTTGTTCGAAGCCGATACCGTTATCGCGGAAGGTAATCTTGGTGTAATCTGTATCATCTTTTAGTTCTGGATACATCGCCACTTCCTCGCGCGACACCGGTGTGGAGAAAATTTCGATCAATGGATGAATCGTTGAAAACTTGAGCGCGTTGCTCAGAATATTTGCCGCAAGCTGATGCAGCTGATGCGCAATTCCCATTACCTGTGGTAAATAACCGATTTCAACTACGGCATTCTTTTCAAGAATAAGCAACTCGTAATCGACTACAACAGATTTAATAATTGTCGTAAGCGAAGTTTCTGCCATTACATCACCAGTGCTCGACAATCTTGAGTATTGCAATACATCGCGAATCAACACAGACATACGTTGTGCCGAAGAATTTATTTTATCAAAATACCGATCTGCTTCCGGCGAATGATTAATGTGATTCGATAACAGAGACGAAAAGGTTTGAATCTTGCGGAGTGGTTCTTGCAGATCGTGTGATGCTACATAGGCGAACTGCTCCAACTCTTGATTCGAGCGTTCAAGCTTCTCCTTCGCCAGCTGTAACGCGCGTGTTCGCTCCATCACGGTTTCTTCTAGTGCGTCGCTGTGAGCACGTTGATCATTTATGTCGATCAATGTCCCTAAAATTCGAAACGGTCTAAGATTAGCATCGAACAAAGTCTGACCATTCACACGAACCCATTTGTATTGTCCATCTGACTTCAAAACACGTGCTTCAAACTTGAAGTTACTTTGACGATCGGCGGGATTAAGAATCGAAGATACAACCACCCGATCTTGCAGGTGAATTCGTTCTATAAAATCCGTCTCAGATAATACGGCATCAGCTTCGTACTCCATGATCGCGCGATAGATTTCGGACGCCTGAATTTTTCCAGACACCAAATCTACATCCCACGTTCCTACTTGTGCTGCTTCGGAAGCCAAACGCAAGCGCTCCTCATTCTCACGAATCGTTTCTTCAGCATGTTTTTGCGCAGTGATATCGAGCACAGTTCCGGTGAAGCGATAAGCATCGCCGGAAAGGTTGTAATATGCTTTGCCCTTGGCACGAATCCACTTGATCGATTCATCCGGATGCACCGTCCGGTATTCGATATCATAAAGACCTCCACTCTCCTGTTTCATGATGTACGAAACCACCGCATTGGTTCGTTCGCGATCATCAGGATGTAGTGCCGCTAAGAAAACATCGTAAGTCATGTTTGTTTCACTCGGTATCCCAAACAACACTTTGCAACGGTCGTCCCAAATTAATTCACCTGTTAATGGATGAAAGTCCCACGTTCCCAATTCCGCAGATGCAGTCGCAAAACTTAGACGTTCTTCACTATCAGAAATACGTTGCGCGGCGTTCCGCTGATCAGTGATATCCATCACAATCCCATGAATCGATACAGGTTTACCCGATGCATTGAACATTATTTTTCCATTCAAACGAATCCATCGAATGGTGTTATCCTTTCGAATCATCCGCACTTCATAGATAAGGCTACCATTTCGAAGCGCCGATTCCATTGCAACATTTCGCAATGGACGATCATCAGGATGAAGCATGTTGAGCAAAGTATCATGCGTGACTTCTTCAGATTCGGCTAGTCCGAAGATGGCATACATCCTCTTCGAAAAAATAAATTTATCACTCACAAGATCGCCTTCAAACGTTCCGAGCTCTGCAGCTTCTGACGCACGTCGTAGAAGTTCATCATTAGCGCGTAGAATCCCTTCTGAAGTTTTTCTCTCGGTTATATCTACAATCGTATTTATCGCGCCGACAACTTCGTGTTGTTCATTATACAGTATACTCGGATTGTGCAGTGTGCTACGACGGAGATTGTCCGGCGTTTCGATGATAATTTCTACGTTTACCAACGGCTCTCCGGTTTGCAATGTAATGGCCATGGGTGCATCGGCGACCGGAAGCGGTGTTCCATCAGCTGCAAATATCCGCCAAGCACCACACCACCTATCCTTTCCGATTTCAGGCGCACGTCCCCACAATTTTATAGCGGCTGAATTGTAGCAACGAATATATCCCTGATCATCGGTGACATACATGGCCACAGAAGACAACTGTAAAAGTTGATCGTATGTTTCATTGAAAGCGAAGCTCTTCGTCTCGCTTTTGTTGTTGACGAAATCGGTGCTAACGGCGCTCATGTTTTAATTTCGCTGATAGTTTATCAATGCGGAAAGTTCTTTTGTCAACTTGGTTATGCTCGATGGTTTCGTAAGAAAATGGAACGCACCAAGCTGCAGCGTTTCTTCAACGTCGAGTGGCCGTGCCGAAGTGGAATAAATAATGACAGGAATGTGTGCTAACCTTGGTATTTTTTTTATCTCAGCGAGCGTTTGCTTACCATTCATGCGAGGCATATTCAAGTCTAGAAAAATAAAGTCAGGAATAAACTTATCGTCGCCACTCAATTTGTTCAATGCGTCGACACCGTCGACTGCCGTTACACATACGATCGGTGCTTCAATTTCAGCCGCAGCGATCGAAAAGATCTCAACATCGTCGGCGTCGTCGTCTATTAAAAAACATGTGATCGGTGATACAATTGAGAGCATTGTACAAATTACATCTTATTTTACATAACGCCCGGCACAATCGATCATTGGCAATAAAGAATATTGTTTTCGGTGCAACTTGTAGAAGCGTGTCTACATCTTTCGCCCTATTAAAATCTGATGCCAAAAAGTTAGCGAAGAATCATGACAACACCTTTGTGCCGCGATGTTGAGAAAGCCATATTTAATTCGATCGTATAAAAGTAGGCATCGGGAGGAAGCGGTTCGCCATTAAAATTACCATCCCACTCCGACTGCAATCCTTGCGCTTCAAACACGAGCAAACCTCGCTTATCATACACACGAATTATCGCCAGATCGAGTGCGGCACTACTACTTGATGAACCTATCTTCCAAGTATCGTTCGACAAATCTTGATTTGGTGTAAATGCATTCGGTATGTCAAGTACGAAACTTTCACCAAGGGTCACAACACGCGATTGTTTTTCACCCTGAATTTTTCCATCATTCAACCGAAACCAAATTGTTTTGTTCAACGACGTTGGCAACGTATCACCACTAACAAACTGATACTGCACACGTCGTATAGCCGTTGTGTACTCTTCAAGTGTCGCTGCACCGACCAGTGTAAGCACGCCTGTGTTCGCATCAAACACACTTCGAATATTGGCAGTATTTTCGAATGTCAGCAAATCGCTGCCCTGTTGATAGATGTTTTCATCTAGTCCGACTTCGGCCAGCAAGAGTTCCTGATCATCGACATCGGTGACTACTGCATTCTCTGTGAGGTAAGTACTTCCACCATTGGCCTTGTAAAGCAACGGATCCAATTCGAGTTCGCTCAATAGCGGCGCATCATTCACCGGCGTAATAACGACCAACACATTGAAAGGTGGTGTTGCTGCTCCGCCTTTATTAACAGTGACACTCACGGTAAGATTACCAGCGTAGTTTCTTTCAGGAATAATTGTCGTGTTGTCTAGGGTATAATGTTCGCCTGGCGAAACAGTTAATGCAAAACCTGTTGGATATGCGCTTTCAGTATCATTTACTTTTAAGTCTGTCAACTTCAACACCAGCGACGAATCTTCTGGAATAGTAAGTGGTACTTGTCCTATAATCTGCATCACGTTTTTTTCAATTACCTGTATCTTTAATGCGAAAGGTGCGCTGTCGACAGTACCATCGTTAACAACTACATTCACGGCAAGTATTCCCAGAAAATTCAATGTCGGTTTCACCGTTGTGCCTGAGACCGTGTAGTTAAGACCAGGCAACACCTTCAACACAAAGCCAGTCGGAAAAGTATTATCAGGATCACTTACAGCGAGGTGCGATAGCAATATTTTGAATGCCACATTTTTAAATGTACTTAATCCAACTTGGCCTGTAATAACCGGTGGTTGATTTACATTATTCTCTACGACAGTAACAAGAAGATTGAATGGCGCACTGGTGCTCTCCCCGTCGCTAACGGTGACTTTCACATTGATTGCTCCCGTAAAATTTAAAACAGGTGTGATGATATCGCCAGCAACAGAATAGTTCGCGCCACCAATTACTGCCAAAGAAAAATCATTTGGAAAAGTATTGTCGGGATCGGTAACAATGAGATGCGTAAGTTCCACAACGAGTGGCTCGTTCTCTTTGATGGTAATTGGAACTTGTCCGGTTATTTTCGGCGCTACATTAACGGTTGGATTAACGGTGATGCTGAAGTTGAACGGTTGACTATCGGCCTCGCCATCATTGACGACAATTTTCACCGTTAATGTACCCGTAAAATTTGCAGCGGGCGTCACAACATTATCATTAAAGGTATAGTTGGTACCCGGAAGTATTTTCAATGTGAAACCGGTGGGATAGGCATCATCGGCGTCGTTTACTGTAAGATGCGAGAGCTGTAATGTAGCTGTTGAATTTTCAGTAATGGTCATTGGTGTTTGCCCTGTGATAACAGGAACTACATTCGCCGGCGCGGAAACACCGACGACCAAATTAAACAAAGCACTTTCATCGGTACCATCATTTACACTAACGGGTATTGATAACGAGCCTGTAAAATCTACTGAGGGCGTTACTGTCGTGCCGTTAACAGTATAGTTCAAACCGGGTGTTACGTGCAACGTAAAACCCGATGGATAATTATTATCAGTGTCCTGTACCGTCAGATGCGAGAGTTGTAAAGTGATGGGCGTGTTACGCGGCGTTGTCAGTGCAACCTGACCCGTGATCACTGGAACAGCATTTACATTCGTTACGGCAATGGATACGTTAAAAGGAACACTGGTATCTTCACCATCGTTTACGGTAACAGGAACTATGAGTGTCCCTGAAAATCCTGCTGATGGCGTTACAGTAGTACCGTTGACAGTATAATTTGCGCCGGCAGCAACATTCAAGGTGAAGCCATCAGGATAAGTATCGTCTGGATCGCTTACGGTAAGATGCGCGAACGCAATGGTGATCGCCGTGTTCTCGGGCGTCGACAAAGGGACTTGTCCGGTGATGGTTGGTTGCGTATTTACTGACGAGACGGTAACAGCGAGTGAAAATGGCGTGCTTGAATCTGTTCCATCGTTCACCGTAACGGGAACGGTAAGTGTTCCTGAGAATCCTGCTGTGGGCGTGATCGTCGCACCATTGACAGAATAATTTTCCCCTCCCTGAAGTGATAATGTAAAGCCTTCTGGATAATTATTATCGGCATCCGACACGGTGAGGTGAGAAAGCAAAATTGTTAGCGGTGTATTTTCAGGTGTGGAGAGCGCAACCTGTCCTGTGATCGTTGGTGGTTGATTGGGAGCAGCAACAACCGTAACCTGAAGATTAAAGAGTTCACTATTTGCAGTTCCATCGTTGACCGACACGGGAATCGTTAACGTACCAGCAAATCCTGCATCGGGCGTTATGGTTGTTCCGCTAAAAGTGTAGCCACTGCCTTCATACAGCGTTAATGAAAATCCTTCGGGGTAATTGCTATCAGGATCACTTACAATCAAATCGGTAAGCGCGATGGCTATAGCCTGTCCTTCGTTTGTGCTCAACGGTGATTGTCCGGTGATGACAGGAGGTTCCTGTTGCTGAACCGCTATGTCGATGATGAAATCAAATCGTTTACTTTCATCTTCATTGTTTGAAACAGTTATTGGCACTTTTAATTTTCCTTGAAATGACGGATCGGGCGTGACGGTATGTTGAATTACCGTATAATCCTTCCCATCGAAAACGTTAAGCACATATCCCTGCGGATAGTTATTGTCATCAACTTGAAGGTCTTGGAGTTTAATAGTATAGGAAGTACCTGCTGTTATTGATACGGGCACTTGGCCAGTAATCTTTGGTTTCTTTCCGAAAGCAGCCAGCGGTACAAGTAGAAAAAGTAGAAGTGTTTTTTGTGCCCAGTGTCGCATACTGGTGTCCGCTAAAACATTATTCCAATCGGTGAACACACGGGTTGTTCAATTGCATGCTCACATTAACATAACGTGTGAGAGTGTTCGTGTGAGTGGGAATTTATTTCAACAAGTCACGCAGCCTTCAGTCGACGCAGTTCACGTCGGTTGAGTTTGAGATGAACCATATAACGATCAAGCCTATTCGGAACGGATCGAATGAGACCTTTCGCTTCCAAGTCAAGTTTCACGACCAAAATTCGCCAGGCAATGTTAGCATGGCCATCGAGGGGTAGATTTCGCTGAATGATATCAATCAATTCGGGCAAGGTGATACGATCCGTTTGTTCAAGTACCGTTAAGATCGACTCGCGCAGCTGCACATAGTCATCTTTCGAAATACAAGCACCCTTCTTCCCTTCAGGATGTTTTGTGAAAATTACCTTATCGTACAAGATCGTTGTTGCAGTCATGAGCGTAGTTATCGGTTCGCTTCTTTTTTTCGTTGGCCCAGCACAATCAGCAGCACAAGGATGAGAAAGAAAAAAACTTGTGGCCATGCCTGAAAAAACAAAGCTTTGCCAGAATTCCTAAGGATGGTGACCAGAAAAATTGCGAGGTTACTGATGGTAACAAACAAAACGAAATATTGAATTGGTTTGTACTCGCGTTTAAAAGAAGAGATGACAAGACCGATAGCACTGAGCAACAGTACCAACGATATTTGATGCCAGGGAAGGTAGATCGTTGCAAACAGAGCGCGATCGAAACTCATAAAACGAAGATCATTGAATACCACCATTTCACCGTAGACAGCATGTGCCACCGCCATACAGAGAAGCAGTAGACCTGCTGTTAGTGCATACTCATTTAGATAACCTTTCATAGTTCTGTTTTAGGTAGTGTCTGTGAAAGAAATACGGAAGATAATTCCTCCGTATTCCCAATTTATTTCCTCAAGTACGTTGACTAAGGTTTAAGAATTGTTCCTAGCGCAGTGCCTTCAGAGAAAATCACATCGTCGAAAGAAATATCGTAGACTGCATCAGAACCTCCTGTGAGATACAATGCGATTTCAGAAACCGATTCAATGTCACCAGAAAAATCACTGAATCCCGATCCGTTCCAGCGATGGAAATCGGCGGCGGCAATACTGATTACACTCCAATTCGTTGACGTTACAGGAAAGTCGATCTCCCAATTTTTCTTTTTGCTGTCAGCTTCAGCGTCGTACACATAGAATACGAGTTTCGCTTTTGGGTATGCTTCAGGGTTCACGTCAACATTGCTTTTCACTTTTACATTGAAAAACACTTTGGCCGCATCCGTCTCTTCAACGCCGAGCGGTGTCTCCGGGTTACCGGTTCCATGATAACGTCCGCCGAGCCAGTGATTCTTATTTGTGTCGCCGCCTTTAAGACGAAAGAATGTGTTACCTGCTTCGGTTGGGAATTCGCTTACTGTAATTTCGCCGGTGTCTTCAGACTTAGGCCAGGCCTCCTCAAGATTTGCTTCTGTAAAGCGCGAAATCACGACTTGTCGAAAAGTAACGGTAAAGTCTTGCTCAGTAATGATGTGTCCCATCTCGTAGGTTAATTTGACTTCACCACTTGCACCACCAGGAGGAACGAGCACTTTAAGTTCATCTTTTGTTTTTGAGCTTGGCTTTGTTTTTACACCGCCGAAATACACGCTAATAACTTCGTTCAAATCTGTTCCTTTGATCGTCACTTCGTCGCCGACAAGTCCTTCAAGTGGCGCCATCGAGGTTATGGTTGGAACGGGGCCACCACCGGGCTCATCTTCTTCGCAAGCAAAAACCAGGAAAAGTGTGCTCATGCAACAAAGCAAGGTTAACACACGAACGAGACTCTTTTTTCGGGCACCTGCAATAAGGCGTTTGGTAGTCATTTCATTCATAGGGGAACTGTTTAGATTGGGTTTGGGCTGTTGTTTAATCGATTTCGCAATCGTTAACAAAGAAATTTTAAACATTAGCCGCGGTCAATTTTGCAATGGAAAATCCAAAAAAAAGAGCACCCGAATGATACTAGAATTTTGATTTACAGGCATTTAAGATAAACCCTAATCAAGAAAATATGGGCGAAATATAGACGCTTATGGGGACTACTTTCGTTTAGTGAATTGCTACCGCGCCGCAACAATTCATTGGTCAGACAACATTAATCAACACAACACACGCTTGTGGTTCCGCATTTCACGCACAGCATAGACTTGATATCAGCAGGTATTAAATCGCCCTGATGTCCATTATTTTCTTCTCAAACTCTTCGTTGGGAATAAGCGATTTACTTTTAATGCGGGCTTTGTAGGAGTAGATTGTATTGACAGAATAGTCAAGAATCTTCGCGATCTTTTCTGCGTCATGAATACCCATGCGTATCAATGCAAAAATCCGAAGTTCAGTATTGAGTAACTGACCGTCTTTCAGTACGATTTTATCTTCGTCGGCAAAGAAGGAGTTAAACGTAGGAACAAACTCGGGGAACAGTTTTACAAATACTTTATCGAAACTGAAATACAATTCTTCACGCTCTTTTTTAATATTGATTCCACTGACGACATATTTGATTTCATCGAACTTCTTTGCCATCAATTTATTGTCAATGGAGCGGCGGAATGCTTCAATCTTCTCCAAGTATTCCGTGTTGATATTGAAATAGTAACCGATATACTCTTCTTTGATTTTATTGGCTTCCATCAGTTTCACATTAACTTCTTGCATTTTTGTATTCGCCTCTTGCAAGTTGTTGTTTGCTGCCGTGATGATCTCCTTTGCCGCTTGAAGCTTTTTAATTTGTTTAAATATGATTACGGCAAAAATGATGATGAGTAAAGAGAGTACGGTAACGGCAATTGAATACAGAAATAATAATTTCCGTTGTTTCTCCACGGTGTTGAGTTCATCCCCTTCAATGAGCGGAAAGATTGATGCAACTTGAATTTTCCGATGTCGTGCGCCGTAAAAATTAGCGTCTTCCATCGCCTGCTTCACGTAGTTGTATGCAAGTTTAACATCCCCGTTTTCATAGAGAATTTCCGCTAGATTAAGTATTGCAAGCGTCTCTTTAGTACAGGAGCGAATATCGGCGATCGCCGCACGTGTGAGAAAGTGTATCGCTTTTTCTTCGTCACCAGCTTTCAAGTAAATATATCCAAGTGTACTCGCCGCGACACCAAGCTGCGGATCGCTCAACCGAAATCGATTGATGATATATTCAAAATCAGTACGCGCTGAATCCCAACGAAGCGTTTTTACATTCTGCAGCGCATGCATCAGCATATGCTGCACAGTACCTGGATTGCTATGCTGAATAGCTGAGTCGATGTATACATTGCCACGTGCGCGATAACGTGCGGTATAATATTCGTCTTTGTTAAAGTCGATCAGGTCGTAATACGTCCGAGCCATCACAGCGTAGTACTCAATCTTTGAAGAGTCTGGTAGCGCTTTTGGGCGTACACTATTAAGTGTGTCCAACGCTTCATTAAACATCCCTGAAGACAACAGTACAAAACTGAGTTTGATTTTAGCGACGTCAATGCGAATAGGATTACGCTCACGATACGCTACTTCCTGTAACTTTCGCGCGTACAGGAATGCGGAGTCATAGATAAATGTTTTATATTCTTCGTAAAGCTTCAAATAAACGGGAAAGACGTTTCCGCCTTGTAACTGTGACAGCGACCGTTTAATACCATCAATACGGTTTTGCTTTTCACGCACATACTCGGATTTTTTCTCCAGCGTTTTGTCGAGCTCATGGAGTAGCCTGTCATTATCAGTTTGTGTAAATGCTGTAGCGTAAACAAAAAGAAAAGTGAGCAGGAATAAGAGCCTCATCAGGAATCAATATTTGCGTCTGGTATTGCAGAGAGTTATCGACAAATTAATCTTTTTCGAAATTAAATGAAAGAAATGATCGGAAGATAAAATCACTTCCGATCATCACGATACTTTTAGAAAAATATTTACCACACTACTTCCTGAACTTTGGATTCAAGAAATTCGTGCTCAACAATTGCGGTTTATTAATTTTCTAATCTACTTCATCAAGAAGCGTTTTCGCATCCGCAAATTGCAACGCTACCAAATAATAGAAAACCTGGTCCAACCGCTTCTGCTTTGCTTTGTCGTCTTTGAACCGTACCCTAAGCGCATAGAGTTTTGCAACCATCTCGAGATGTTCTTGCGATGTCGCCGAACCTAATTTTGATTGCAAGAGTGTTAATAGGCTGTAGCCAAATTCAACGGTTGGTTCGATCATCGTTCCTTCGCCGTAATCATTCCATGTTGCCAACTGTATGTGCGACACTTCTGCTGCGAGTGCTTTATTCAATGTCGCTTCGAGTGTACCCGTACCGTTGTGATTGATCAAAAAGTAGCCGTTGTCCCACCCGCCTTGCTGGTAATAATCTTTAAAGCCAGGATATGCCGATCCCATCTTTAAACCTTCATATTCGTTGTTGTAAAAATTATCGAGAAATGACGTGTGGCTTGACGATTCGTTTTGATAGATCCATGCAAACTCACCGCCGGCATTTACTCCTGCTTCTCCTGATTCACCCCAAAGTGTTAGAAATTTTGGCTTCGTTGTGAGCCCTGAAAAGACATTTGACCACGCATCTTCCGTCTGAAATTCTTGTGGACCGAACGCCATCAGTAATGGCTTCCCATCGATAAAAGTGTAATTCGATCTCGAAAAGTGATTCGATTTCAGATACGCCATATCCGCGCGCCCTTGTGCAAGTTTATCGGTAATCTTTTTATCATTGAACGCATGCTTGACGGATTGATCTTCATAAACCAATGCAAACTCCAATCCTGTTTTTGCAGTTTGCGCTATAAAAGCTTCTGTGTTGATCGCGTTCTGAGGGTAATCACGCGCAGACGTTGTACCATACCAGTCGATTACAACGCCATCGATACCCGCCAGTTTCATTAACAATGCCTGGTACTCGACAACAAATTTATCACTCGATGCATAGGGACCTATCAACGGATAATAATGCGATGCAATTTGTCTGCGACCGCCCTCGATTACATCTGGATTGCGATTCGCCATCGTCCAATGCTGGCCCCACTTTCCATCAACACTCGTTTCCTTAGACTCAAACCATGGCATCAAGTGAACATAGATTTTCTTTTCTTCTGTTTTTGCAACTTTTATTGGCAACAACACTTTCACTTTAAACGTGTCTTCCGGCTTGGGCTCATCACCATCGTCGCCGCCTCCACCGCAGTGTATAAACAGTAGCGGCAATGCAGCAAGTGCTAAGAGTTTCAAATACTTCATATCTCAGGTTCAGGGTTGGTTATTCGTATGTTTACTAAGGCAGGCTAACAAATCGAATCGCTTGTCCACCACCTGGTGCCAGTTTGATTTCCAATGTCATTGTCGCATCCACATCTTTCGACGTGATCTCAATGGGTAGCGGATTGGACTCCATGTCTGCACCTGCGCCGTCAGCGTAAATTTCTGCTTTATACTTTTTTCCTGGCGTTAAGAAATCCAGTTTCACATGTAGTGTCCGTGCGGATTCATCGGTCACACTTCCAATGTACCAGTCTTCAGAATTTCTATCCTTACGCGCAATTGTCGTATAGTCTCCAATTTTTGCATTGAGCACTTTTGTATCAGCCCAATCTGTTGGCACATCTTGAATAAATTTAAATGCAGGTTTGCCTTCATAATGTTCTGGTAGATCAGCAGCCATGTGCATGGGACTATAGATCACGACATAGAGCGCGAGTTGTTTCGCGAGCGTAGTGTGTACGCGGAAATCAGGCACATTCTCAATCATAATATCGAAGATACCCGGCGTGTAATCTAACGGACCGCCTAGGCAACGCGTGAAAGGTAGAATCGTTGTATGTTCTGGAGGATTACCTGTACTCCAGGCTTCATACTCGGTACCACGTGCACCTTCACGTGTCATCATATTCGGATAAGTTCTGCGTAGCCCCGTGTCCTTGATCGGCTCATGCATATCGATCATCACTTTGTATTCCGCCGCAAGCGCCATCACTTTATTGTAGTGATTCACCATAAACTGTCCTTGATGTTTTTCTTTACCATTGATCAACTTGGTAACATAGCCAGTCTTCAAGCGATGGATGTCGTATTTCTGGAGAAGTTTAAAAGCATCTACCATTTGCTTTTCATAGTTTGCTACGTTCCCGCCAGTTTCGTGGTGTGCAATAAGGCCTACATTTTTTTCCTTCGCATAACGGCTTAACTCTTCAATATCGTAATCAGGATAAGCTTTCGTGAAATTGAAATTTCCGTCGACAGTCCAATCACCTTCCCAGCCCTCGTTCCATCCTTCAATGAGTACTGCAGATAAATTATTTTTGCTTGCGAAGTCGATAAAGCGTTTTACATTTTTTGTTGTAGCGCCGTGCGTTGGTCCCGCTTCCCATGTAGCCGTCTTGATGTGCATACCCCACCAGATACCATTGTATTTACCAGGTTGTATCCACGATACGTCACCAAGTTTATTCGGTTCGTTTAGGTTGAGGATGAGGTAAGAGGTAACGAGGTCGCCAGGCGTTGATGCAATTTGAATTGTTCGCCATGGTGTTTTAATGGGTGCTTGGCCAATAACTTTCATGCCATCAGACCATGGAACGAGATCGCATTTCAATTGCAAGTTTGCTTTTGGCTCAAGTGTCATCGATGCGTAATCAACCAATGCAGCTTCGTGAATGCTGATGTACAAACTATCACCTTCCATGGTGAGCGGCGTGTGCATCTTTTCTTTCAACTCACTAACCTTGTTGCTCTTAAACAACCACTCTGAATCCATCTCAGAACCGTATGCAGGAATCCACCATGCCTTCAAGTCTTGCGCAAGGTTGAACTCGGTAAGTTCATCCGTCATCGTGAAGTCTGCAAACTTATCTTGTTTTGGAATTTCATATCGGAAGCCAACGCCGTCGTCGAAAACACGAAACTCGATTGAGAACTTTCTTTTATCGCCTTTCTTTTCTTCCAATAACACCACGATGCTATTGTAGTGATTGCGAATGTCTTTTACTTCGCCCCAAGGTTGTGTCCACGTTTCATCGAATGTGGCGCGCTTCACATCGATCACTTTCAGTTCTGTTCCAAGGGGCGCACGATCTTTGAAAGTAAATCCAAGTTTCGATGGCTTTACGACAGTTTGTTTACCACGTGTGATGCTGTATTGCGGAACACCATCTTGAAGAGAAAAAGCAACTGAAATATTTCCGTTCGGAGATTTCGCGGAGGCTCCCTCATCGCGGCTGGTTGCGGCGCAAGAGAACATCAAAAAAGCAACAAATGCAGAGAGAAAGCCAGTGAAGTTGAGACGGTGCATGATTGGATAAATAATGTTTACATGAAGGCTTCTGTTAACGATTGCAGGAAGCCACATTACAAAAAAAGGCGGGCGTGGACGGCGGGACAATTTATCTATTGAAAATATAGAAAAAAGAGTATCTCAATCACATTCAATTAATTGACATAAAGTGCGTTACATAAAAGTAAGCACGGCATTTATATAGACCTTTTATAGGACATTTCCACCGTTCGCTAGCGCGTAATGCTCGTTCAATCCAAGTGTGTATTTCAAACATATACGCACCGCAAATCCTTCGTTGAATTCTACATGCATTAGCGCTTGCATAAAAAAACGATAGGCTGTCAAACAGACAACCTATCGCGACCCAAAAATAATGATGAAACAAACTGATTAATATCCTGGATTTTGCGTCAGGTTCGGGTTTACAGTGATCTGCGCATTAGGAATCGGATAGACCAAATACTTAGGATCCGACAATGGTTTCGTGCGACGCTCGTTGAGGAACGTGCCGAAGCGAATCTGATCTTGTCTTCTCCAACCTTCCCAATAAAGTTCGCGACCGCGTTCGTCAAGGAGATTCTCGAACGTAAGCGCTCCAAAAGCATCATCCGGTTCAATGCGTTTTGCGCGGAGCTCATTTACAAGGGTGAGCGCTTGTGCAGATTCTCCGTTACGAAGCAAAGCTTCCGCGCGCATCAATACCACATCGCCATAGCGGAAGAGTACGTAGTCGTTATCAGGTGCGTAGAGATAAGCACCGTTGTTGCTATAGTCAGGCGTATACTTTACGACACGAATACCAGCGAAGTCGAGCGTAGTACCGCGTTCAACAAGGTTCACGTCTTTCAAGAAACTTACAGGATTGCCAGATGCATCTTTCAATGCAACGCCATCTTTGTTGTACTGCTGACCGAGAAGAAATCCTAACTTCGGTCCGCCAAGCGCCTTCACTTCTGGATCTTCATACGATTTACGAATATCGTTGTTACTGAACTTATCATAGAATTCGCCGAGTGTAGCGAAGCCATTCCAGCCACCTGGGTTCATGCTATAATGAAGTGTTGCGAACCAACGTGATTGAACACCAGCGCCCACAGTTTGCCCGATGCCGCGCTTATTTTCACGCGAGAAAATTACTTCCGTTGAAATTTGTCCGTTATCAGGTCTGAAAGCATCGAAGTATTTATCGGCCAGTGAGTAGTGACCGCTTTCCATAATCGCTGTCGTATGTTCGATCACTTTATCCATATCCGCTTCAGGGAAAGTTGGGTTAGCGCGATCAAGAAATGTTCCGCGATTCAAATACAATTTCGCGAGGAGCATGTGCGCTGCGTCTTTGTTCGCGATTCCGACAGTAGGTCCATTCGGCAGATTGGGAAGTGCTTCTTCAACATCCTTGATCACAAAATTGATTGCAGTTTCACCCGTATATACTTCTGGTAATGCCAATGGATCCGAATTCGGCTCACGAATAGGAAATTGTCCGAAGAGATCGATTGTATGGAAGAGGTAAAAACCGCGAAGGAATTTTGCTTCTGCGACAGCTTGTGTTGTCGCTTCTTCAATACCGAGCACTTGCGTTGCATCGTAAACACCGGCCATGAGATCATAAAACGTGTCCTTGATGTATTGATGATCAGCGTTCCAACGGTGAGCATGGAGTGCGCGCCACTTGCCGCCATCACCCCAGTTTGTTGCACGTGTAGGAACGATCAACTCATCGCTGGCAACATTCTGAAGTGCAAACGCGCGATCAAGTGACATGAACCCTTGAAGGTCATTGTAAGCAGCACCGAGCAATGCCTGGTATGATGAAGTAGAGCCGCCAGAACCAAATTCGGAAGCTTTGTCATCACCGATTTGCTGGCGTAGCTCTTCATCGAGTGAACATCCCGATAGGATGATCAATCCCGCAGCACCAAGACAGCTTATATATTTTGCAAACTTTCTCATATTCTTGTTTTAATGTTTTGGTTAGAAGGTAGCGTTAACGCCAACCGTAAATGTTCTTGCTTTCGGATATTGCGTGTAATCAATACCAAATGAAGGGAACCCATTGAATGATTTATCCACGTTCACTTCAGGATCGAATCCAGAGTAATCTGTGATCACAAAAAGATTTTGTGCTGTGAAGTACACTCTGAAATTCTTGATCGCTGCGAACTTAATTTCAGGAGAATATCCCAACGTTACGTTTGCAAGTCTGAGGAACCCACCATTTTCAAGATAACGTGTCGATGGAGCAGGCTCATTAGCAAAGCTTTCTTTGTTACCGACAAGATCAGGTGAGATGTTACGAGAACCAAGATTCCCTTTTACAAGAACAGCATTGGCCGTGTTGTTATAAATCTTGTTTCCACTTACACCGTTAAGCGACAATGCTGCATCGAATTTCTTCACGTTCAGGTTTACAGTCATACCGTAGTACATTTTTGGCAGCGCTGATCCAACGAATTTCTTCGGATAGATATTCGCAAATCCATCTTCGTATAACGATTCACCGTTCTCATCAAATCCGAGCCATACAGGAAGATAGAATGAATTGATCGGATGACCTTTTGCTGTGCGTTGAGATGTTTCGCCAGAGAGCCCTTTTCCGTTTAGTACACCTGTATCAACAACGAAATCTTCTACATCACCGCGTGGCGCAAACTCATTCTTCAAGAACGTTACGTTTCCACCAATCGACAATGACACATCTCCTTTATCGATGACGTAGCCATTCAATGCGAGCTCGAGTCCTTTGTTAAGGATTTGACCATCCTCCAAGTTAACCCAGCGATTTCCGCCAGCCGATGGAAGTGGTGCTTCCGCATTGTAAAGTTGATCATCTGTTACTTTGTTGAAGTAGTCGATGGAAGCCGTAACCCGGGAGTTCAACAATGCAATATCAAATCCAACGTTTGTCGTCACCGACGTTTCCCACTTCAAATTTGGGTTACCATCATTCAACACATCGAGAATCGGTCCTTGTGGGCCGCGCAACACGCCATACGTTCTTGGGGCCAAGCCGCTTGGGAATGTTTGACTTCCAGTTTTACCCCATCCTAATCTGAGTTTGAAATCATCGAACAAATCAGGCATAAACTCTTCTTCGCTCAACGTCCACGCGAAACCGAATGCGGGGAATACGCCGTATTTATTTCCCGAACCAAATTTAGTTGAACCATCAGAGCGCAACGTTGCTGTAACTCTGAAGCGATCGTCGTACGTAACATTTACACGGCCAAAGTAAGATTGCAATTTTGCATCTGGCGGCGCGATGTTAACGATATAGGTATTCGATGCGAGTACATCTTGGAAGTTGTGTCTGAAATCAATTTCATCGGCACTAAAACCAACCGCGCCTGCTCTCATACCTGTTACACGGCTGTCTTGGAATTCGTAGCCTAACAAAGCCGAGAAGCTTAATGCATCAAGATCCTTGGAATAGGTAAGTGTATGTGAAAATTGTTTCGTCGTAACTTTCGATGTGTTGTACGTTGCTTCACCTAAGCCTGGCTTACCACCAACAAACAACCATTTTTTCTGCATGATGTAACGATCACCTTGCGTATGGTCGATAGCCACTTGCAGTTTGTAATCAAGACCTTTTGCAATTCTAACGGTTGGCGCAACGCTGGCGATCAAACGTGTCATGTAGAAATCATCATCGAAAGCATGCAATGTTGCAAGCGGGTTAACCTCTACGTTAGATTGTGGTTGGTTGTATTCGCCATCTTCACGCAGCGGATTTGTCGGATTCCATTGCAATGCTTGGCTGATGAGGTTACCATCAGTTGGTGAGTTGTTACCGATCGGAGCAGACTGTTGATTTACTTGCGCACCGAGCAACAACACATCAAGTTTAATACGATCTTCAAGGAACGCGTAATGAGAATTCAACATCGCGTTGTACTTCTCCATACCACTCTTCTTAATGATACCTTCTTGATCGGTGTATCCGATTGAAACACGGTGTGATGAATGTTCCCCTCCCGCTGCAAAGCTCAAATTATAATTTTGAACAACACCGGTGCGAATGATCTCATCGAAAGCATTGGCTTCAGATCCAAAGTCGCCACCGGTGATTCCTTCACTTTCAAGCGCTGCGCGATATTCATCAGCATTGAGCATATCGATTTTCTTAGAGATCGAGCTTACGCCTGTTGATGCACCGAAGCTGATCGCCATTTCGCCGCGCGCTGGTTTTTTAGTGGTGATCATGATTACACCATTTGCACCACGCGAACCGTAGATCGCTGTTGCCGAAGCATCTTTCAACACATCGATGCGTTCGATATCAGCACCGTTGATAAAGCTCATCGGGTCGATACCAGGTGATGCACCGAGTGCACCAGGAAGTTGTACACCAGGCTTCGCTGAGTTATTATCCAATTGTATTCCATCAACAACAATCAACGGCGCGCTTCCACTGCGAAGCGATCCGGGTCCACGAATTTGAATCGAGTTTTCTGCTCCTGGCGCACCACTTGCACTTACAACAGCAAGACCAGCAATCTTACCTTGAATGAGTTGCGCGGGTGAAGTATAAACACCTTTATTTAAGTCGGCCGCGGAAACTTGAGCAACCGATCCTGTCAAATCTTTTTTCTTGATCGTCTCATAACCAACCACAACTACCTCATTCAAAGAGGTGAAGTCAGATTGAAGGATGATGTCGACCGTGGATTGATTAGCAGAGGCTTCTTGTGTAGCATATCCCACGAATGTGAAAACAAGGGTGGCGTTTTCTCTTACGGTGAGAGAATATTTTCCCTCGCTGTCAGTGGCGGTACCGTTGGTTGTACCTTTTTCGATAATGTTCACACCAGGTAATGGCATGCCGTCGTCAGAAGAAGTTACCTTCCCCGTGACCGTTTGGGTTTGCGCCCAGGCCACCGAAGTGAGCAGGGTCAGCAGCAGCACCGCGAGGGTCTTGCTAAGTGGCTGATAGAGTTTTGTCATACGGTTCAATAAAAGTTTGGGTTATTAGAAAATTGGGTTTGGAAACGGTTACAGAATAAATAGGCGTAATCGTTTGCAATTGCCGTAGACAAAGGAAGCCGGGGCACCAGCCATCATCAATTTATCAATGGAGAATATAAAAAAAAGTGGCCCTTTAAAATGTCAAGTCATTGAATGATAACGCCTTGACATATTCTGAAATCAAGATTGTGTGAATCAAAATATAGGGAATAAGGTGGGCTGTGAGGCCAAGATTATCGATTGAAACACGTCCGATCGCACATTCTTCAAAAAAATCACGCCGATTATTTTACTACGCGTTCATCTACAAGCGGCGTTCTATCGAAGACACAAAAAGTTAAAATCAAAGTGCGGGACTGCCGCGTACCGACTACCCGAAAAGAACTAGGGCTACCAAAAGTGTCACCACAACGTTAAAGGTCTGCGCGATCAAGAATGCGTAAAGCGGCTGGCGACTTTCGTTATTGAAAAGATCCGCGAACCTTGTTTCTAGTCCGATGCTGGTGAAGGCCAACACAAACCACAATGTCTGGATACTTTTCAGACTACCTTTTACCTGCGCCACAGTTTCGGTGGGAATAAAAAATGAAAAAAGTAACGAAGCCGCGATAAAACCAAGCACAAATTTCGGAAACCGCGCCCATATCAATCCAAGTGTTGGTTGTTCAACATCAGTATCCGGCGTCTTTTTGGCGTAAGTCCAATACACACTGATCGCAAACGCTGCTAGTCCAAGCAAAACATTTTGCGACATTTTTACGATCATGCTATAGTGCTGTGCGGTTTCACCGGCGATTGATCCCGCGGCAGTTACCGCGCCTGTTGTATCTATCGTTCCGCCTATCCATGCGCCCGTTACTTCTTGCGACAAATGCAACCATTGCGCGAGGTAAGGCATAAAGATCATCATCGGGATTGCGGTAACAAGCACGAGGGAGATTACATAGCTCAGTTTTTTTGAGTCGCCTTGAATTGCTCCTGCCGTGGCAATGGCCGCAGACACGCCGCAGATGGATACTGCACTGGACAGCATCATGCTAAACTCTTGATCAAGTTTGAATCGACGGCAAATCCAAAATGCGAAGTACCAAACGGTGACCACAACAACCAGCGCCTGCATTAATCCAAGGGATCCCGCTTTCTGAATATCAGACCACATCACACCGGTTCCCAGAAGCACAAGTCCAATTTTAACCAACAATTCTGCAGCAAGCGCTTTCTTAAACCACTCTGGAAGTTTAAAAAGATTCCCGATCAGTAGCCCAACCGTTAAACTGAAAATCACGGCTTCCAGATTTAAATTTTTCATGGCGCTGTTCCCGGCGAGAATCAACGCGATGGTTGAAAGCAATGCAATGACAGGAAAGGCGCGCAAGTAATTCTTTGTCGATAAGCCCGTGAGGTAGTACGCAAAAAATCCGACAACAAAAACCAGCAGTAGCTGATTAAATATTGCGACGATATTTTTTATCGACAGAACTTTTGAAATCAGTTCTTCACCTGTAGTCCAATCGTATGACGGCGGTAAAACCACAACGACCCCAAGAATGAACGCAATGATCAAGAAGCCAAGTACCACAACGGTCCAATCTTCGTGGAGTAACGATTTCGATTTCACAGGTGTCGACATAGAGAATTAAGATAATAAAAACGTCAGGATGCCAACGTGTATCAGCATCCTGATGAATAAGCGATTAATATTATTTGAATTAGATACCGCCAGCGACTGCGACGAGTTTAAGATCTAAGTCGAAATTGTCTTCGATGGCTTTATCGCCAAGGTTTTCAAAAAAGTTCTTAGAGCGGTAACGAATATCGTATTTCGTTCTGTCGATGGTGATCTTTGCCGTGGCGGTAACCTTCTTCGCTTCTTTCACGATGGTGGCGGGAAACTCAATGTCGTTTGTAATGCCTTTGATGGTGAGCTTGCCCTTGACAAGGTACTCTTGACCTGATTTTAAAGCAGCACTCGTAAGCACAAAGTTGGCCTTCGGAAACTTTTCTGTTGAGAAGAAGTCTTCGCCTTTCAAATGGCCCACCAATCTAGCATTAGACTCGGGGTTTGTGATATCTGCAACAGTCAATCCACTTAGATCGATTTCAAAATTCCCTTGCGTGATGTTCTTTCCGTCAATTACAAGTTCACCAGCAGCAATTGGTACGGCACCATTGTGCGAGCCCGTTACTTTTCTGGCCGTCCAGAGTAGCGTGCTGCTCTTTGTATCGACCTGAAATTTGGTCGGTTTGGGTGTAAAGGCGAAGAGCCCGGCCAAGCCCAAGAGAATTGCAAAAGATTTGAATACAGTTTTTGTGTTCATAAGATTAGTTTAATAATTCTAAAGTAGGCACTGGTAGCAAAATGCATCCCAGAAATTACACCAGTGAGCGGTGTGCGTGGTAGAAGTGACCTCAATGCGAATAATTCGCTTGCAGCTGGTCAAAAGTAGTAAGAAACCATAAAAATGTAAAACCGTGCTCAACGATTAGATCTTTGAACCAAAATGAGGTGCTAGTCCTTATATATGCAACGCCCCTATCGTTTTTAGGAATTGCTGAAATTAGGTATGTTTGGGTTTACTGGATCTCATTAACTAAGGAGTGATTTATGCTTTCTAAGAAATGTCAATACGCACTGCATGCTCTCATTCACCTGGCCCGTTTGGAAGAGGGTGAATCGACGACAATCAATGAGATCGCTGTAGCGCGAAATATCCCAAAGAAATTCTTAGAGACTATCCTCCTGGACCTTCGCAACGCCGGCATGTTGGCGAGTCGAAAAGGGAAAAGCGGTGGATACTATTTATTGAAGAAAGCCAATCAAATCCAGATCATCGATGTCGTTCGTTTGATCGATGGAGCGGTTGCCATGCTACCCTGCGTGTCGCTGAATTATTATAGCACTTGTGGCCTTTGTGAGGACGAGAAGACCTGCTCAATGAATCGGATTTTTGGAATGGTGAGAGATGAAACACTCAAAATTCTTACCTCGAACACCATCGCCGACATGGCTAAAAAAATGTCACCCGCCCCGAAAGGCAAGTGACATATTCGTTTTATTTTTTAACACTTGATTTTTGTAGTAGCGCCACCTTTCCTTGTCCACCCGCCACGACAATGAGATTGCCTTTACGCGCTTTTCGTGCTACATCAAATCCGGTGAGGTCTGATAGCATCGTCCACGTTGCACCACCATCGTAGGAAATGTCGGCACCTTTTTGTCCCACCGCGACAACGGTTTTAGCATCAAGATATTCAACACACTCGCGAAGGCCACGCGTTGGCGTCGTTGGTTTCGTCCAAGTTTTTCCGCCATCATTGGTCATCACAATATGATCAGTGGTAAGCAGGTGATCATCCCAATTACCACCAACAATGATTCCTTTCTTCAAATCAAAAAACGCAACGGAGTAGCCACCGGTCATTTTACCGCCTTGAATAATCGGCAAGTCTGTGGGGGTCCAGTTCTCGCCACCATCTTTGGAAGCCCAAAGTCGCGAGGTTTGGCCTCCGGTTAAAATGATGATCTGATTATTTTTCAAGCATCGAACACCTGTGCCACTCGCCGCAAAAGACGCTTCCCCTTCTTTCATGACTGGACGTTTTTCATCAGCCACCATCGTCCAAGATTCGCCACCATCGCTGGTCTTTAACAATAACATTTTAGACGCGATCGGATCGCCGTACACTACACCACTTTTCGAATCCCAAAAATCGATACCGTCAATGAAGGCATCTTTATCCGTGTTCTCATAGACACGTCGCCAAGATTGACCGCCATCTGATGTTCGTAGAATGTACGCAGGTGTCCCCGCATTTGCGACAATAACGTTCTTCTCGTCAAAGGCATAAACAGAGCGAAAGTCAAGCGCTTCATAACCTTCAAGCACTTTGAAATTCCACGTTTTGCCACCGTCAACAGTCGAACCGATCGTTCCCTTCGATCCTCCAAGCCATGCAACTTTATCATTCACAACAGATAATCCACGAAAAGAAGCTTTTGTATCCGTAGAGATGTCAATCCAATGGTAAGCGTTCTGTTGCGCAAAAAGCGTACATGTGCTCAGCAGAAAAGCAAGGGTAAATAGCTTCATAGGTTAATGCGTTAAAGTCACAAGATAATTACGCCTTTGCTTTTCCCCAATTATTCTGCATGTCACGATACGCTTTCTTACTCACGGTCGACTTACTTTTCGGCCGCGATTTCCCCTTTCGTTTTTTGGCATTGATGTTATTGACCAATGAATTTGCCACACCCAACTTATTCTTGCGTGTCGGTTTCTTTGTTGCACGTTTACGCGTTGTTTTAGCCATGTTGAAAACACCTAAAAAATGATTCCAGATGGAAACCTCACCGCACCATCATCTAAAAATTTACACGAAACGGCGTGAGGATTATGATTTGAATTAACTTGTCGGACGATTACTGTTAAACCCCAACGTTGAATGATGTATCATTGGTATTTCGCAAAATCTACCGATGTTCAAGCAAATCCATCTCTCATGAAGAATCTTTTACTGCTTCTCGCGCTCGTCTGCACATGTTTCTTTCAAGCTTGTAACGAGTATTCAACGAACCTTTCGACCAAGGCAATCTTAAGCGACAAACAAGACATCGAGAACGCGATCAAAGGACTCCGTTCACTTGCCGATCGCATCGATGACGCGAGAAGTGTTATAGGTGCCGCCAATCCGTAGGTATTCGAGCTGCATCAAAACAAAACAAGCATTCGAATTTCTCATCCACAGAATTTCCGGAAACGTTTGCTCCTTTTCGAGTAAAAAAAAACTTCGCATAATATCGACTGTTTTGATCAATCGAAAACGGTTGTGTAAATAAACGAGCTAAAGGACAGAAGTATTACAAGCATAAAGGCGTTATCTTTATTGTAAATACTAACCCTTATGGAAATCGTATCAGCACTCGGAGCATTCTCTTTCTTCATCGCCACATACTTTCTAAGTGAAGGAAGAATTTTCAAGAAGATCGTCATGGGAATCATTGTGGTTGCATTCCTTGCTGGGTTACCATTCGTAGCCATCTCTGCATTCCATCTTTTGCAGTACCTATTGAACGGTTCTCTCGACATGGAAGCATTCCGCTACTGTATGTCGGCATCGTTGATTTCTTTATTTGTTATCGTCATTGGTTTTTACATATTGCGTAAGGACTAAAAATCGCGCAATTATTCGCTTTCAACATAGCATTTTTAAAAACCTCCTCTGCCCTCTCCGGTATTTGCGAGTGTAAAATCTCTAAAGCTTTTTTATCTTAGAAGGTTGGATCCCAAAGGTCCGACCTTTTAAGTTTATGAATACGTCCTCTCGAAAATCAGAAAGCCTCTTCCAACTTGCTGTTGTTGTCAGCGCCCTCGGATTTTTTGTCGATGTCTATGATCTGCTGCTCTTCGGCATTGTTAGAAAGGATAGTTTGCATGCGCTCGGGCTCTCACCAGAAGAAATCGTAACACAAGGTGAAACGATCATCAGCGTTCAAATGGTCGGTCTACTTATTGGTGGAATTGTATGGGGAATCATCGGCGATAAGAAGGGACGATTGAAAGTCCTTTTCGGATCTATTCTGCTTTATTCAATTGCCAATATCTTGAATGGAATGGTTACCACTATTCCACAATACATTGTACTTCGATTTATTGCCGGCATCGGGCTCGCGGGTGAGTTGGGCGCAGGTATTACACTAGTAAGTGAATTATTGCCAAAAGAAAAGCGTGGTCTTGCGTCTGCGATGATTGCATCGTTTGGAATCTTCGGTGCTGTGAGCGCCTACTTTACACACAGTTACTTTCAAGATTGGCGACTATGCTATTACATCGGCGGCGGCTTGGGATTGATTTTATTATTACTTCGCGTGTCTGTTTATGAAAGCACTTTATTCAACGAAATCAAATCAAAACAAGTTGAACGCGGCAACTTCTTGATGTTCTTTAACGACAAGAACCGTTTCTTTAAATATCTGCAGTGTGTCATGATCGGTATACCAGCGTGGTTTATCATTGGTGTGTTGGTCACCTTCTCGGATGCATTTGCAAAAGAGATGGGTATCCAAGGGGTTGATCCTGGTAAAGCCATTATGTTTCAGTATATGGCTATCGCATTCGGCGATATGAGCGCAGGACTACTGAGCCAATGGTTTAAGAGTAGAAAGAAGGCGTTGTTTATCTTTTATGGCATCACCATTTGTTTTGCAATTTTATATTTCCTTCAAACGCCAAGTTCGTCTCCCGAAAATTTCTATTGGATATGCGCAGGCTTGGGTTATGGCACTGGCTTCACAGTTGTGTACATCACAATGAGCGCAGAACAATTCGGCACAAACTTAAGGGCTTCTGCTGCGATCAGTATTCCTAATATGGTGCGTGGCGCATTGCCGCTAATCATCTTGTTATTCAAATTCACGAGGTCGTTAACGGAAAGTTATGTCACCGGAGGGTGGATCACGGGCATCATCCTGATGTCCATTGCGATTTTCGCCGCGTGGAATATTGAAGAAACATTCGGCAAAGACTTGAACTTTGTAGAGTAAGCTCCTACACCTTTATGGGGCAAATGATTCTTCTCTAAATCATTACCTTTAGCCCTGCTACAACCCTCTCCGTTTTATGAAATTTTACAACTGCATTTTAGCAATTGCTATTCTATTTTCGTCACATTTCTGTAACGCACAAGATGACGCCGTTGTCGTGGGATCCGGCGGTGGATTTACTGGCGCTGTTACGGCATACAAAATCACATCTAAAGGAAAAGTCTTTAAGGGCAATGGTGTGACGGACATTGAATACACAGCGTGTGCAAAGATCAAAAAATCAAAAGCCAAAAAGATCATCCGTTCTGTTCACCAGCAGGTCGATGCGATAAAATCGTTTAATCACCCTGGAAACATGTACACGTTTATTGCAATTGAAAGCAAAGGAGAACAAACGCGTCTCACCTGGGGAGACAACAAGATTCCTGCACCGGAGAATCTCAAAAATCTTTACGCCGACATCATGAACAGTGTTGGCAGCCTTCGCTACAAAACGATCAAAAAATAAAAAAAGCTCAACCCTCTCGTATGAAAAAGAAAACTACATGCATGGTCGCCGTCGTGTTGTTGATGATGGCATGTTTACCACTTCATGCCCAACGCACATTTGACGCTAAAAAGAAAAAGCAAAACGCTTCCTATCACGCGCCAATTCAAAAACCGAAGCACAGTGCGGCTCCGAATGTACTTCAGCAGAAAAGAACACTCAGCCCATTATTTACTGGCGGACAACACCGAATTCTTTCGCGACAATCATCCTCTCAACTACCAAGCTTCATCACGACAAGACGTAACCTCGCGCACGCAAAAGTGCCGACACAGAAAGATCCGCAGGTTGCATGTTTCGAATACCTCACTGAAATTCAGTCGCTCACGAAACTTAAAAATCCAACAGACAACTTCAGGGTTGCACGCACGCGCGTAGACGAGAAGAATACGTCGCACATTCGACTCAACCAATTCCACAGGGGTATACCGGTACATGGCGCTGAAATTATTGTACACGTGAACCGCTTTGGACAAGGTGAAGGCTTCAACGGAAAATATCTTCAAATACGTGATGATCTTTCCACCACGCCGTCGTTCGATAAGCGTGCTGCCGAGACAATCGTTAAGCATCATCTCAACAAAGACACGCATACATTTTCATCACTCGAAGCACAACTTGTCCAATATGCGACACCTGAAACAGGACTGTGTATTTACGAAGTACCAGGATCGAACAGACCGGCACTCGCTTATCATGTTAAATATTCCCCGTCGATTCATGCACGTTGGGAATATTTTGTTGATGCACAAAATGGAAATATACTTCACCACATCAACACAACATGTTTTGTCGACGGACCAAAGACAGCAACGGCCAATGATTTAAATGGTGTATCCCGCACCGTTCACTCCTACCAGAAAGGCTCTACGTTTTTTATGGTTGATGTATCGCGATCAATGTACAAACCAGGCTCCTCGACATTGCCCGATTCACCCGTGGGCGGCATACTTACGGTGGACTTGAACAACACCTTTGGTGACAACGCCGCTGTGAAACACATCACAACGACTACCAATGCATGGAACACGAAAAGCGTCTCGGCACATTTCAATGCTGGCGCTGCATTCGAATACTACAAAGCAGATCATTCACGCACCGGAATAGACGGTGAGGGCGGTACAATCATCTCGGTAATTAATACACCTGATGAAGATGGCAGCGGACTTGACAATGCTTTTTGGAATGGTAAAGCAATGTTCTATGGTAATGGGAAAGTCGGCTTTAAACCACTCGCAGGTTCTATGGACGTTGCAGGACATGAGATGACACACGGTGTAGTCGAGAACACGGCAAACTTAGAATACGAAGGCGAGTCTGGCGCGATCAACGAATCGATGGCGGATGTATTCGGCGCATTGATGGATCCCAACGATTGGACGATTGGTGAGGATGTTGTGAAGACCGATGTCTTTCCTTCTGGAGCGCTGCGTTCGTTAGAAGATCCTCATAACGGCGGGTCAAGTCTTTCGCACAATGGATATCAGCCGAAACACATGAATGAGAAATATACTGGGGCACAAGACAACGGTGGTGTTCATATCAACAGTGGCATTCCAAATCATGCTTTCTTTCTCTATGCAACCGCTATCACACGAGCAAAAGCAGGCAAGGTGTATTATAAAGCGCTCACTGAATATCTAACAAAGTCTTCACAATTTGTTGATCTTAGAAACGCAGTCATCCAAGCCGCTACTGATCTTTTCGGCGCGGGATCAAACGAAGTTACGCAGGCCGTCGCTGCCTTTAACGCGGTGGGAATCGACGCTGGCGATGGTGGCAATTACGAGGAGGATATTCAAACGAATCCTGGCGCTGAGTATCTACTTGTCTATAGCACCGATCCTGAAGACGCCAACAGTTTGTACCGCATTCGCGTGTCCGATGAAAATATCATCGCGCTATCATCAACTACTTTCATCAGCAGACCGAGTGTTACCGACGATGGTGTCGTTGGTGTTTTTGTAGGAACTGATCACAAAATCCATGCAATCATCACATCGCCGAATGAAGTTACAAAAGAAGTTATCCTGGACAATCGCGCCATTTGGTCGAACGTGGTGGTATCGAAAGGCGGCAACAGGCTCGCGGCGATCACCGAAGATCCAGATCAAATGATTCATATCTATGACTTCAACACCGAAGAATGGGAGAACTTTGAGCTCTACAATCCGACGTATAGCGATGGCGTTGAAACTGGAGGGCCACTGTATGCAGACGCGATCGAATGGGATTACAGTGGCGAGTACCTCGTGTACGACGCATTCAATCGAATAGTGAATAGCGACGGCATCGACATCGAATATTGGGATGTAGGATTTATTCATGCTTGGGATAAAGCATCAAACACTTTCGGAACCGGAGAGATTTCAAAACTATTTGCTAGCCTTCCCGATGGCGTGAGCATCGGAAATGCATCGTTCTCTAAAAACTCGCCATACATCCTTGCATTCGACATGATCGATGAAAACACAGATGAATATGCCGTTTTGGGCGTGAACATTGAGTCAAATGATGTCGACGTAATCTTCGAAAACAATGCACTCGGTTGGCCTTCGTTTGACAAAACAGATTCGCACGTTGCATTCACACTCACCAGTGAACTCGGCGATGACATGACCGGCTACGTGTCCCTTAACGGTGATAAAATTTCTTCCGACGATCCAGGAACTGAACTCTACAACGCAACCAAATGGCCGGTATTTTTTGCAGCTGGAGATCGTGTTATCGAAGAAGAAGAAACCGTTACAGGTATCGAAGAAGCAACGAAAGAAATTGAATTCACAGCCTATCCCAATCCTTTCGATGATCAGGTAACAATCAAGACAGATCGACCACTTACATCCAACACCAACGTCGAGATGTTCGACTTGTTTGGAAAGCCTGTCGCTGGATTACGTGTCGCTGTGATCGACGCCACAACCATTCAGATACTAGCAAAAGCAATCCCTGCTGGGCAATACATTGTACGCATCAACAATGGCATGAAGCAAGGGGTAAAGAAAGTTGTAAAGGTTCGGTAACTAAGTTCGTTATGTTTTGAGGTTTGAGGGCTGCTCATATCAGTAGCTCTCTTTTTTTTTAAAAAACAAAAAAGGCTACCCCATTGGATAGCCTCTTATAAAAACAATTCTATCGTTTAATTCACCGGCGCTTGTGATATCACGCGCGTTGCATTGTTCTTGATAACACCGTGGAATTGATTAGGCGATTTGTCAAGAATATCCGTTCCTTCAGCTTCATCAAAATCCCAATAACCAATCAAACCTGTTTCTCCAACAATAGATTTGGTAAAGATTTTGGTTTGAATTTCTTGGAGCGTCAAAGCCTTATTCCAAACTTTCACTTCGTCCATCAATCCTTTAAAATAGTATACATCACCTTCATTTCCGTGATGAACACCTATTACTGCATTCTCAGTAGGAGAATTTGAGTTCATCGGTGCGTCTGATTCGCCTGTTAGGATAACGCTCATTTCTATACCATTCAAATAGACAGACATATCCGTTTTGCTTCGCATTACCGTTGTCATGTTCAGCCAGCGATCCGTGAAATCAGCTTCATAAATATGTGTTGCTGATCTTCTAAATACAGAACTGTTTCCGCCTTTCCCATCACCATACTCGCAAGAAACGTGCGACATATAGCCGATGAACATGTGAAACCCGCTGTAAGCTGTTTTGCCATCTTGGCTATCGAAAATCGGAGACTTTAATGAACTTGTTTCAGCCAGTTTTACCCAACTTGAAATTGTAATCGGAAGTGTTACGTCGTCGTAGATATTTTTCAAATCAATAAAATCATCCACACCATCGAATGAGATGGCACGGTTAGTTGGAGCCGTAGGAGGAGTATTGACGTTTTCAATAATAATGGTAGACGTTTTGTCTTTACCAACCACAATTTCATCTGAACCCGACACGATCGTCAAAACGACGCGCTCGTCAGATTCATTGATAGCATCGCTAAAAGCATAAACGGGGATGCTAACAGTTGTTGAATTCTTGGGAACAGTGATCATAATACTTTCAGTAGGAGCAACAGCATTCGCAACGATGTAGTCGCTACCATATTCCCCTTCAGATTCTGAGATTTGAATCGTTACGAATTGGTCTTTGGGTTGTGGTACATCAAGTTTGATAACCAAAACGTCGTTGCCGTTTTCAAGTACCGTTGTTTCAGCAACCTCAAAGTTAACAGTCGATTTTCTCAAATCGTCCTCATCACAGGATGCCATCACTGAAACAAGGGCGACGGCAAATAAAAGCTTAACAGAAAATGGTTTTCTCTTCATATTTTTTTCAATTGGGATTCACGTTAGCTTCGTTTTTTCAAACCGGAAGCCATATAGCGGTCGAAATTAGCTTAAAATCAGCACTAACAATGGACTGTGTCAATTGAGCTAACGGCATCCATGTATGATTTTGACAAAAAAGTTACCTGATTAAGCGCCTCTACTTAAAAATTGAACCAAAATAACCGACAAATGCTAAGTCAGTACTATTTCAGTAATGTAATGAGCGGTCACAAAGCAGCGCTTTTTTAAACTAGCGAAAAAAAAAGCAGAGTGCCTGCTGGACACTCTGCAAAACAAATAAACGGACAAAAAGTTATTTCTTTATAAACTTCTTGACTTGAACGACGCCACCTAAGCTAAGGCGCAACACGAACAAGCCAGGTTTTAGTGACGACACATCAATCTGATCGCTGATCAACTTCTGACTGATAAAAGATTTTCCAGAGGCATCAAAAATGGTTACATCTGCATTTCTGAATCGTTCCGCTGCACGAACGAAAAGAATGTTTTCAACCGGGCTTGGGAACAACTCGAATTCTTCAGCAACTTCTTCACGCGCCACACTTTCTCGCGCGCTCAAGTTGTTTGTTATTTCAAACCAATTCACATTCAAACCTCCCGTGTATGTTGTCAATCCCACGGCATAAGCGCCAGCGGGGAGCGTAACCGTATGTGAAACCGTTGACCAGGTTTGCCAATTACCGGTATTTGGAATCGTAACGGTGCCCAGCAATGTAGCACCATTGTCTTTTTCTAAACGCAACGTTTTACCTGCACTGGTTGCTGATACGCGATAGGACACTTTATAGGTTCCTGCTGTAGGAATATTTACGTTGTAGGATAGCCAATCATTCGCATCGAACGCACCGATGTTAGATCCGCCTTCCGAACATGCTTCCGTAATTACGCCTGCCATATACAGATAATTCTCTGCTTCTATACGCGCCGTAAAGAAGTTTGACGAGGGAGTTCCATAGACCTCCAACTCAAAAATTGAATATCCCCACGCAGTACCACGCAACGTACCGTTTATGCGCAGATAACGTCCTGAACCACTGAGGCCGGTGTTATCATTCACCAATGATGTATTATTGGTAACGGCACGAATCGTTGACCAACTCGAAGCATTTGCTGAAACTTGGACATCATAGTTTCTACCGTACGCAGCTTCCCAAGTGATCTTTACACGATTGATGTCGTACGATGCACCGAGATCTACATAAATCCATTGGGCGTCTGAATACGTGCTAGCCCAACGTGTTGATGCATTGTTGTCGACAGCTTTTGAACCTTCCAACCCTGCCGCCTCCACAGATGAAACCGTAACCGGTTTGTTGGTTGCGAGATTGGAGCCACCAGTCGCGATTGATACTGCTAGCGTTCTCACTGTACTTGCGCCACAAGAATTATTAGCACGTACTGAAATAGTTCCTCCGCTCGTACCTGCTGTGGTGTTGATCGATGTCGTTGTTGACGATCCAGACCAACCGGAAGGTAATGTCCATGTGTAGGAAGTTGCACCACTCACTGCCGCAATTGAATACGTTTGTGCGCTCCCTGCTGCAACGGTAGGGCTACCCGAAATTACGCCGGGCTGCGACGGTACGTTACAAGAACTGACAGTCACATCTAATGTTCGCGATGCCCCCGCACCACACGCATTGTTAGCCCGTACAGATATTGTACCACCCGATGTCCCCGCCGTCGTCGTAATGGATGTTGTTGTCGATGATCCGCTCCACCCGGATGGCAACGTCCAGGTGTACGACGTAGCACCACTCACCGCTGCTATCGAATATGTTTGAGCAGTGCCTGCGCTTACCACCGTGTTACCAGACATGGTACCAGGCTGCGCGGGAACATTGCACGTTCCTTCTACATACGTTTGCCCCGCCAAATTTCTTCTCTTCAAGCCTTGTGCACGATAGTCGGCAACCAAAGCATTGATTTGGCTCAAAGACAATTCTTGATTCTTATAATGCAACACCCAGTCAGCTTGCATGGTTGTGTTTCTATCGGCTGTGCTCGCGCCTGTTACATTGTTCCAAATCCAGTTAGCAAAAGCAACCTGCATGTTGCTGCGCGGATAAACCGGTAGTGTTGTACTGCCATCCGGATTATTACCATCGGTGTATGCCTGCGATCCTAAATATGTATTATCCATCCAATACTTCACGTTCACACCATCGGTGCACGACGCAATGAAAGTGTGCCAGCCTGCATAAGACCCAACGTTTGCAAAGTATGTCTTCCACGCTGCCCACGGATTCGCTTGGTATTTGTGATACGAAGTCGTATACATCACCCGATTGTCAGCGGAGACGCCCCACTTATCGGCAGCCATGTATTCGACGATATCGAGTTCACTATACTTTGTTCCATCCATGGCAAGCGACGAACTCACAATGGTGTAGAAAGTTTGAATGTTCGCATCTTTATAGGTGTAGGGCAGATCGGAGAGATACACGCGCGCAGCATACGTCCCAGCGAAATATTCGAAGCCACCGGTTTCAATGCGCGCATGCGTTGTCGCTTTTGATTGGCCATTCACGGTTGTACGCAACGTCATCAATTTATTTGCGCTATTATCTGGATCGTTAACAAACGTGATATTATTTCGGCTATACATGCCACCTTCTGGCGGTCCACTTACGCCATCAATAATATTCCACTTATTGAATACAGGTAATTGCGGATCATTTACGCTTGTATAGTTAAAGTCATCAAACATGATCACTTGCGCAGTAGCAGGCAACGACATGCAGAAAAATATTCCCCAGAATATATGTCTACAGGTACGTGAAAAAGATTTTACGTTCATGAGGGTTAGGTTTAAAGTTTGTAATACTAAATCATCAAGGTGTTTGAGGTACTTGTTGAAATCAGTTCTTCATAACTTATCTTTTTTAGTTAAACAAAATTTTAAAACGCTGACTTGGGGGGAATCAGCGCTTCCAACGGTGTTTCAATTAGGGATTACCCAATGCTGTGTAAGCGGCTTTCACCAATGATTTACTTTCATCTTGTGTATCGTTATCAACAGTCCAAATCATAAGACCGCCAAGATTTTGATCGAGTACATATTGCGCTTTCTCCTGTATAGCAGGATGTCCATCGTAAAAAATACCGTCATCAACGTCAAGCTTATTCTTCGTATGTGCGTTTGCATCGCGTGTAAGAATATTCTTATATCCCTCATAGGCCGTATACATCCAGAGATTACCCCAACCTACACCCGAGACATCGTCGGGAAGGAAATAGTGAAATCCAACCGCAGGAATTCCGCCTACAATTTTATTTTTCGGGAGACCAAATGATTCCCACGTTGCTGCTAAATCCGTAAAAGCCCAATAAGGAGAATGGGGCGTCGGCGCATTTGGTGGAATATCTTCGTAGCGGAATCCATGAATATTCACCCAGTCCATCCTGCTAACTTTGGCTGCAGGACGCAATTGACCTGATGTCCAACCACCTGGAACTGAAGCAGTGTAAAAGAATTTACCATTAGGGCCTTCGGGGAGCGATGGCAAAATTGCACGATAGAATTTTCCAACTTTAGTAGAGTCCAAAGCACCTTCCGATGTGTTGTTCAAATAAATATCCAATCCATCAAGATCGTTGTCTGCAATAAATTTCATCAAGGTTGCAATCACTTCTTCTTGCATGTCCGGGTCATTAACTGCATTGTAAAAACTGTAGTCGCCATACAAACCAGCGCCTTGTGGTTGTGCGATTGTACCCGACGCTTGCAACATCACGTACACGCCCGCACTATGCGCAGTCTTGACGAGATTCTTAAGATCCATGCCTGTAAATGTTGTATCGACTAATGTTTCACTAGCGGCATTCACAACAGCAGATGTAATCACGAGATGTGTGATGTGATCCAGATCAACATTAGCAAGCGTTCCATTGCGTGATAAAAATGCTACGACACGTTTATTATAGGGCTTCGGCTCGAAAGGTATATTTTCGATCACCGTCAACGCAGCTGACCTCGAATTTTCAACACCATTTCTAGTCACCACAAATTTCAGCGTATGCGCACCGCCTTCAGCAAATTTCTTTTGGAATGACTTTTCTGTTCCCACAACTTCATCGTCAAGTATCCATTTAAAATCAGCGCCATCGGCAGGCGACACGGTGAAGTCGAGCCGTAGTGTATCGGTCACATCCATCGTAAACATATTCGTCGTTGGCCAATCAAAAATGCGCGGCACTTCATCATTTGCGAAAGTCGGATTCTCCGCTTCATCGACACAGCCAGCGATGATGCTTGCCACCATTGTCAACAGCAAAGTATAGCGTATCATTATTTTCTTCATGTCTTCATATTTTAAGGTCATCTCGATTATTCTTTATCCCACCATACACGATTCATCCAACTATCAGTCGCGCCAGGCATTCTTGCAATGGCCTCTTGTGCATTGGCAGTATTGTAGTCAAGTTCTTCTTGTGGATATTGCATGCGGCGAGGGATTTCGCCACCACTTTGATTTACGCCAGGATCGCGGTTAGGATATTCAATTGCAGGAAACCCAGATCTTCTCCAATTCGCCCACGCCTCTTGTCCATTGAGCGCGAAGTTCACCCACAGTTGATTATTAATTTGTTCAAGCTCTTGTCCCGACACAATCGGATTTGCGTCAACAAAATCACTAACCACAGATTCATCAACTTCGGGAACACCATACGTATACATTTGCTTCACACCAGCTTCGAGTGCTTTACTGAAATGTTCCTGAACGGAAGCACCCGTATCCCAGCCTCTAAACGCAGCTTCAGCTTTCCAAAGCTCCACTTCAGCATAACTCATCATGATGTAGGGCGCATCGATACGCGCGATGTAATTTGAAGGCTGTAGACATTGATACAACTTTGTAAGGTCTTTAACTGTATTGCCATTGTATTCAACATCGATGGCCGCACCTTGTGAAGATGCTTCCCAAGAAAATGTACTCGGGAGCAATGACATCTGCGTGTAGCTGCCGACGACATCGAATACTTCATCTGTAATATCATCCGGTCTATTTTCAGACTTAAGATAGCTACGTCCATACATGGTAATACGCGGGTCATTCATATCCTCCATATAAGAGGCAAATGTCGAGCACATACGAAACAGGCTTTCGTCAGCAGTTGTTGAAGTATTCATGAAAGTATACGAAACGCCATTGCCACCAAAAGTTCCACCGCGCCACGTTGTAACGATGTGTTGCATGACAGCCATATCGTCGTTGCTTTGCATCGTACCCAATGCAATTGCAGCCTCTGCCTGCTGCTCTGCTTTTTCAATGTTCACTTTCGTCAACCGCATGGCTAGACGCAGACGAAGAGAATTTGCAAAGCGTTTCCACTGCTCAATATTTCCTTCGAAATAAAAGTCTTCGGTGATTGCTTTCTGCGACGCGTCAAAAGATTTCACTGCTCCATCGAGTTCTTCAAAGAAGTGATTGTAGATATCTTCCTGACGATCGAACTTCGGTGTGAATAAGCGCGTGTAGTATCCTTTCCCCGCATCGAAGTATGGTATGTCGCCATAAAGATCGGTGAGCCTTGAAAAGATGTAGACCTTCATGATTCGAGACACTGCATTGATGTTCACGTTCTCCGGAACACCTGTCGTACGTTCTACCATGTCAACGATATTTTTTACTTCGCGCGGGTATTGCGCTGTCCACAAGGCGCCCATGTAAGCATCATTACGAACGCCTTTTCCGCCATACTCTGTCGATGCGTACTCGCCTGTCCAATGTTGCATCCACTCGCCAGAATAAATAAATCCATTCCGGAGCTGCTCAAATTGTCCGCCGGATAATTGCAATTGAATCGTCGGCAACATCAGATTAGGATCCATATCTGTTGAGGTCACCGGATTCTGATTCAATTCTTCGAAGTGATCACAACGCACTAACAAAAACGCTGCGAAGACAAGAAGAATAAGTTTTTTATGCGTATTGATAATCATAACCTTATTGTTCAGTGATTAAAATTTAAGATTTACGCTAGCACCGAAGCTTCTTCGCGATGGCAGCGAACCATATTCGAAACCTTGACCATTTCCGTTATTGTAGCCTGATTCTGGATCGACGTTCGGAATGTTGCTGTAGAGGATAAAAAGATTCCTTGCCACAAACGATACTGAAATACTTTCAAACGGCGTCTTCGAAATAATGGAAGGCGGCAGCGTGTACCCAATTGTTAATTCACGAAGTTTCGCATACGATGCATCGTAAATAAAATACTCTGGCGAATTTTCAAGGAAACCTCTCCAGTACAACTCTGGGTCTACTGGTTTTGCATTCGCAACATATTCAGGCTTCTCTGCCGTCCCGACATTCACCACACCTTTCCCTACATATCCGCCTGTTGGCGTCCATGCTTCTTGCGAAACGCCTGCAGCCAGCCTTGCTTCTTCTGAGGCATACCAAGCATCGCGACCTTCCACCGTTTCTTCCGCTGTACCATTCTGATACGCCAACGCATTACTCATTGAATAAATATCAGCACCTACCTTCAAATCGATCAATGCACTCAATGATATACCTTTATACTTGAATGTATTGCTAAGTCCCATCATCCATTTGTGTACACCATTGCCGAGCACAGCTTGATCTGTTGCATCAGTAGGCATTGGAAACCCTGCTGCGTTGTGAATGATATTTCCCTCTGGATCACGCTTAAATTTCCTCCCGACGATAACACCATACGCCGCACCTTCACGTGCCTGAATCACAGCACCTGCCCATCGTGCCGCTGACAATTCGTACGTTTTGATTTGCTCATGCAGACGTTCCACTTCGTTGATGTTCTTGGTATAATTTAACATCACATCCCAAGAAAAACCTGAAGTAGTATTATTGATTGGCGTCGCTGACAATGAAAGCTCAATGCCCTTATTTCTAATCTGCCCCGCGTTAATCACTGCATTGTTATATCCACTTGTGACGGGAATTTTTAAACTAAGAATTTGGTTGACCGTTCTCGCATTGTAGTACGCAACATCGAGACGAACTCTGCCTTCAAGGAATTGCAGATCTGTACCAATCTCATACGAATATGTTTTTGTTGGCTTCAAGTCGGCATTCGGAATATCTGTATTGAATACCTGCCCCATTGGTTTTCCCAAATGAGAAAATTCCAAGAGACCATAATTCAAACTCAATTGATAGGGTGCTGCATCGCCACCGACTTGTGCGACTGATCCACGAATTTTACCGAATGACAAGAACCGTTGGTTTTCAAGGTGATTAGAGAACACATAACTTCCAGACAGCGAAGTGTAGAAATATGAATTCAAACCAGGACGAAGTGATGATGACCAGTCGTTACGAAATGTTGCATCCACAAAATAAGTATCCTTGTATGCAAACTGCGTAGCACCGTAAAGCGAATTGATTTGCTTTTTATACAATTGATAAATATTTGTCTGTCTTCTGAAGTTCGTAATCGGATGAATATCCGGAAGAATAATCTCTTGTCCATTCGACGTGGAATTTTCTCTTCCTGATCGCATGATATTTCCTCCACCGTAAGCGGTTATCGAAAATTCAGGAAGTATCTGTTTGTTAAACTTCAGCAGTCCTTCAAAATTATTTTCAAATACATTTACCGAGAGTTCCTCTACGGCACCACTGGTTACAGTCGGCGTTCCCTTCGGCGAGAAATTGGTGTATCGAAAAGAATAAAAGTCCGTTCCTCCTCTAGCTTGAAAACTAAGTGATTTGGAGAACGCGTAGTTTAATTGCAGATAACCTATGATACGGTTTCGAGTCGACGTGTTCTCAATTTCATTCACGGACCAATACGGATTGATACGATAAATATTACCGCCGTTCCAATCCACATAGTTGCCTTGCGCATCTTTGTAGTTTTGTGACAACCAACGTTGATCGAAGTTTGGTGCAATGCCAAGCAGTGCTAATCCTACGTTGTTTGGATTATCCGAAAGCGCCGGACGATTATCAACTTTTTCATTGATGTAATTCACTTTACCGCTGATGGTAATTTTATCAGCGAGCGTAAGAGAAGAATTAATCAAAAACGTATTTCTGCGCAAACCCGTCCCCGGAACGATGTCTTGATTTCGCAAATCAGATACAGACATTCTGATCGTGGCTTTTTCTGTTCCACCCGATAATGATATCGTATTGGTTGCCGTTGAACCGGTACGGAAGAAACTTAGAATATTATTATTGACAGCACCATATGGTTTCATCTCGCCGTTGTAAATCGGCACCATGACGTTTGGATTGAGTTTCGCACCCCAGGCAACTTGTGTTGTTTGAGCATTCTCTATCGACGTGGGCAACACACCTTGGCGTCCCATACCGTACGTAGTTTGGTAGTCATCGAAACGAGACAAAACACGTTCTGCTGTGTAGTTGCTGGTGACTTCTACACCGATACCTTTTTTAACTTTTCCGGATTTTGTTGTGATCAAGATTACACCATCCGATGCGCGTGATCCATATAGTGCCGAAGCAGATGCGCCCTTCAAAACAGAAACCGACTCGATATCGTTGGGGTTAAGACTGGAAATACCATTTCCAAGATCATAACCACCCCACATACCAGCGTCGCTTCCCATGTCGCCGTTATCCATGGGAACACCATCAATAACATACAGCGGTTGATTTTTTCCACTGAGTGATGCATTGCCACGAATAACAACGCGCGTAGAGCCACTTGGTCCCGCCGTGGGTGTGGAAATATCTACGCCAGCGACTTTACCTGACAGGGAATTGACGGCATTCACTTCGATAGCCGTCGAGAGCTGACTCCCACTGACTTCCGTAACAGCGTATCCGAGTGCTTTCTTTTCACGCTTAATACCGAGCGCCGTAACAACAACTTCGCCGAGATTAGTGATGTCGGCCGTTAAAGAAAGATCGATCGTAGTCTGGTCCGCAACCACTACTTCTTCTGACTTCATTCCCAGGAACGAAAAAACAATCGTCTCTCCTTTCTGAGCTTGAATTGTATAGTTTCCTTCTGCATCTGTGACGGTACCCGTTGCCGTACCTTTAATCACAATCGATACACCAGGTAAGGGCTGATCATCCTCCTGGGACTTGACTTTTCCGGACACGCTCATGCGCTGCGCCTGTGCCTGGAAAAGCCAGCAGGTTAGCAGTACAAAGAGCAGTACCGTCTTTTTGAGGTTCGTAAAATTTAGAGTCATGCTGTTTGGGTTAGGTAAATTTCTTCCAGTGAAATGGTCACCGAATATTTTACCTATCCCGCGCTTTTCTAAATTTTAAAGGGCTACATAAAAACCTACCAGTAGTGTTTCAGGGGCTACAACGATTATAATTATTGCGTTTTGGCTGAATTTAGAAAGGATGAGGGGACTACGGATATAGCCGCTAACGTCTTGACGCGCGCAGCGTGCTTCCATGCAGTACACACTGCACACATTCAACACCTTTTGAGGAAATCGTGTATGTCTTCTTCTGGTGAGAGGTTTAGTTTTTTCCGTAAACGATAGCGTGCCATTTTTACACTTGTCTGTGAAATACCCATGGCCTCGGCAATGTCCTTGGTCGGAATGTCGATGCGATAGAGTGCACACAACCTGAGGTCATTGCTGGTTAATTCTGGAAATTTTTCCTTCAGCGTATCGGTAAATCCTTTATGAATACGATTGAAATTAGCATTGAACTCTTTCCATTCCTTTTCAGGGCTGAAATTATAGTTAATCATCTGAACAAGATTTCGGAAGTCTCGTAAGTTTGATGACCCCGGATTTCGCACCACGTCTTTCAATTTTTTCTTTAACTCGTCCAGAAGTTTATTCTTCTGGACAATCAGCAAGGTGTAATTGGTCAACTCCTTACTTTTCGTTGCGAGCTCATCATTAAGTTTCTGATGAACAAGCTGAGCATTTCGCTTTTCTGTTTCCAGGATGAGTTTATTCTTCTCCTCTATTTCAGCGGTACGTTGATCGACAAGTAATGTCAGTAGTTCCTGTTGCTTTTTGATAGCGTTGATTTTGAATCGATATGCCATGTACAATCCCGCAGCAACCATCAATACAAAAAGCGTCCGTGCCCACCAGGTTTTCCAAAGTGGCGGCTTAACGATCACCTTCAACGTTGTTGCCTGTTCATTCCACACATTATCATTATTAGATCCTCTCACCTTAAACACATATTCACCCGGATCAAGGTTGGTGTACGTTGCTGTTGTATTATTTCCCGCAGCAATCCAGTCCTGATCAAAACCTTCGAGCATGTAGGCGTAGCTATTCTTGTCGGCATGCGAAAAATTAAGCGCAGCAAAGTGAAGGCTAAAAACGGATTGTGAATGTTCTAACGTTACCTCCTTCGCCACGTCGATAGTCTCTTGCAGGGGCGAATCATCGCCAAGCAACACGGGTTTATTAAATAATTTAAAATCAGAGATTACAACCGGTGGAATAAATGCATTCTGCCGGATATGATGTGGAAAAAACGATGTAACGCCATTGATGTTTCCAAAAAACATTTGTCCTTCTTTACCTTTAAACGCAGCGCCAATATTGAATTGAGCACTACTAAGACCGCTTCGTGTATCGAAGTTCTTAAACACTTGGTTAACAACATCAAATCGTGAAAGCCCTTTGTTGGTACTCATCCAAAGATTCCCTTGCGCGTCTTCTAACATAGCGTAAACGATGTTACCGGCGAGACCATCCTTCTCTTGAAATGAAGTAAACGTATTTGATCGCGCATCGTAGCGATTAACACCGCCGCCGTGCGTACCAAACCACAGGTTCTTTTTCATGTCTTCAAAAATGCAAAGCACGTTGTTGTTACTGATGGTATTGCTACTATCTCTGTAGTAGTACGCTGTAAATGTGCTATCCGTCTCGTTAAAGACATTTAATCCTGAAACAGTGCCGATCCAAAATTTGCCGCGGCTGTCTTTGAAGATTGCACGAATCGTATTGGAACTTATCGTTCTTTCATCTTGCATGACATTGGTGAAGTGCACGATTTTACCTGTTCGTTTATCAAGGACGTTTACACCACCTTTATTTGTTCCAATCCAAACATGGTCTACATCATTGTATATTACCCACACACTGTTATCACTTAGCCCGTTGCGCTGATTATAGGTTTTAAACTTACCGGTTCGCCTATCCAGAACAGACATGCCGTCGGCGTACGTACCGATGTAAAGCTCGCTGTCGAACCCAGCTTCCAGGCAAAGAATGGTATTTCCGGCAATTGAATTAGCCGTTGTATTTTGTAAAAAACGCTTAACCGTACCGTTGCGTCGCTGGAGTAATCCGCCGCCATCTGAGCCAAGCCATAAACTCTCATCGTCTTGAAAAATGGATAACACAGAATTACTTTGCGATGCATTCTCTTGTTTGTCTTGTGGCGCATATTGTTGAAACGTGGTGTCCATCTTATCGAATAAATAAACACCGCCATGATATGTACCCAACCACATATCACCTTTCGCATCGTTAAATAACGACAACACAACGTCCGTTTCATTTTCTTTCCGTTGACCTAATGAAGACACTCTTCCACTATTCGGATCGAGCAAGAAAGCTCCACCCTTGTCTGTTCCCACCCAAAGATTACCTTCCTTATCTTCAATCATGGTACGAATTGGATACTTCTTCTTTAAAAAAGTATATTCTTTAAAACTGCGCGTAGTGATGTCATATCGATATATTGAACCGTCGTCACGTCCAATCCAAATCATTCCCTCGCTGTCTTCCACGATTGAGGCAATGGCATAGTTCACAGTCCCTTCCTGAGGAAAATGAACCTTTGAAAATTGATGAGTATTCGGATTGAATTGCATCAACTCCCCGATCTGGGTGCCAATCCAAAGTACACCCGCCCTATCGCGACAAATTGCTTTTGCTGAGTTTGCGTTTTGAATGCTATCGTTGATCTTGAAGTGCTCAAACTTCCTCAGCCCCTTGTCGAATTTAAATAAACCTCCAGAAGCGCCGATCCATAGATGATCATCATCTGCGGGTGCAATACACCACACGGGTCGCATCGCATAAACTCGTCCTTCCGGATAGTCGTAATTTGAGAAGGTATTTCGTGAACGATTGTAACGCGATAGACCCGAGCGTGTACCTATCCACAATTGCTTTTCGTGATCTTCAAATATTGCATAAACGTCATTATTAGAAAGACTCGTCGTATCGCCTGAGGTGTTTTTGTATACAGTAAAGTTCCGGCCGTCGAACTTATTTAATCCATTCTGCGTGCCGAACCACATGTACCCCCTACTATCTTGATAAATCGTATTGATTGTATTTTGTGACAACCCGTTCTCTATTGAAAACTGCTGAAGTCTAATTTCCCGTTGTGCCCATGATGGTAACGATAGTAATAACGCTACAAGCATTACAAAGCATTGCCGACTCCCGACCGACAAGCGTGAAGATTTAGATTGGTTTAGGCGAATCACAATTTGAAAATTATGTAATTCATTCTTGAGGCGCAAGACGTTTCATCGATGTGCGCAAAGAACACCGTTGTTGCGATACAACCCATGGGATACCGGTCATTTCACAATTTTGATTGCGGCAATAGCAATCGTTGTCGCATCCCTCTAAAAGAAGTCATTATTATTCAGTATATTCATAAGACTTTGCCCATTCAAACCGGAAACTCATGAGGCTCATCTTGCTCGTGGTCAGCATTTATATTGCAACGGTATTCGCCACGCGCGCGCAAAACCAAGCCGTAATTCAGGAAATCAAGGAATCACTCCAAAGGGCGCAAGGAGAATCGCGCTACAAACTTATCACCGATCTAGCCTGGCAATTTCGTGTGGCTTATCCAGACAGCACCATTATCTATGGCAGAGAAGCGCTTGAGCTCGGTAAAAAACTTAACCTTAATACGGGACTGGCACGTCCTCTAAATTTTATCGGAATCGCATACAACTACCTCGGCGATCCGCTCAATGCTTTTGAATATTATAACCAAGCGCTTACCGTTGCGACAGCACAAAAAGATTTGCTACAGGTCGCGCATTCCAACAATAACATTGGACGACTATTCTCAGAACAAGGGCTCGTCGGAAAATCTGAACCCTTTTTCAAAAAAGCGTTAACAATCTTCGAAAACATCCGCGACTCCTCCGGCCTTGCGTTTGCATATCAGAGTTTGGGCACGTTGAACCGAATCCAAAATAAAGTAGACGACGCAGAGCGAAACTTTCAAAAAGCATATCAGCTTCGTTTAGCCATCGGTGACACTAAAGAGATCATGTCTGCGCTTACACAAATTGGCAAACTTTATCTCGATGCAAAGCAATTCGATCGCGCACTCCGCTATTTTATTTTAGCTGATTCCACAGGAAATGTTATTCATGATGCCATCAACCTGGCGGAAGTAAAGACATTAATTGCAGATTGCTATTTCAACAAAGGCATGTTGAAAGACGCTGAACGGATTGGCAAAGAAGGATTGGATTATATACTCCAATCACAAAATAAAAGACTACTCCCAAGCGCATACGTCACCATGGGGCAAGTGTATTTTGAGAAGGGTAACCTCGCGCTAGCAAAGGAGTATTTTATTAAGGCGCTGGAAGTTTCAACATCACGCAGAGATCTTAACGTTCGAATGGAAGCGCACTACATGCTCTGGAAAGCGTTTCAAAAAGAAAACAATCCAATTGCAGAGTATCAAAATTTCAGCCAGTATATCATCTTAAAAGATTCTATCGCGCAGCTTGAGATGGAAATGCAGGAAGAGCGTATGCAATTTCAACTCGCCATCGAAAAACAAACACAGGAAAACGAATTGTTACGTTTGGAACAAGGGCGTAAGCAAGCTGTAATCGAAAAGCAAAGGCTACAGCTTATTATATTGATTGTGGCTATATGTTCAATTTCAACCATCCTGTATTTGTTATGGCGAAGTTGGAAGAAAACCCAGCGGCATAATTACAAGCTGGCCATGCAAAAAGAAAAGATCGAAAGCATGAACAGCATCCTCAATATCAAGAACAGCACACTTGAGAATCACGTCAGCACACTGCTCGCTTTTTCAAGAAACAGAAACATTATTACAGGACACGTGCTCGATGCTGCGAAAGATATCGCCAAGATAACGGCGCAAACCATCCAAGTATCCCGTGTGGGCGTGTGGATATACTCCTCTGAAAAAAACTCATTGGAGCCGTTAACGATATACACGAAAAAAGATGACAGCTTTACCACGGGTATGTCGCTCGATGCTGACGACTATCCCGTTTACATGAATGGTTTAAAGAAAGAAAAAATCATTACGGTGAATGATGTCTCACGCGACAACCACACCCACGAATTATTTCTCAACTACTTAAAACCTGCAGACATTCATTCTATGCTTGATGCTACATTTTTTATGGATGGCAAACTAAAGGGCGTCATCTGTTGCGAGCATCAGGGTGTAACAAAGCGATGGACTGCTGAGGACGTTATCTTCGTGGCTTCCGTTGCCGACATCATGTCGTTAACGTATCGCACGGCTCAAAGACGTGACCATGAAAAACAAGTAATTCATCACAGCAAAGAAATTGAAACACTCAATGAAAGTTTGGAACGGCGTGTGAAGGAGCGAACCGAAGAACTGGCGATTCAAAATACACAACTTGCAGAATATGCATTCATTAACTCCCACTTGCTGCGTGGTCCTTTATCAAGAATATTAGGACTGATCAACCTCATCGAGCACGACCCAGATCAACGCGCGGAGAAACTGATTGAGCTTTTGAAAGTCTCTAGCAAAGAACTTGACGAGGTGGTTCAAAAAATCACAGAAACACTTCAAAACAGAAAGCATCTTTCGCGCGAAGATTTTAAGAAAGCAACCTAGGGATCAAACAAAAAAGCTGTCTCAAAATTTACTTCGAAACAGCTTTTTCTTAACCAATTACCAATTAAACTACAACGATATCGATCACTCTTTGATCACCTTTTCAGAGCCGACAAATGCTCCTGTAGCAGCACGAAGAATGTACATTCCCTTTGCACACGAAGTAATATCCAATTCTGTTTCCGTATTGGTCTGTGCTGCGCGCTTAAAAATTTCTATTCCGTTCAACGTAAGAAATTGAAGTTTTACATTTTCTTGCTGCGGCGACGACACAACAACTTTAAGTTTGTTGCCTCTTACTGGATTCGACCATACTTTAATTTCAAGTTCATTCTTTCCATCTAATCTCGTTTCGTCATCTGTTGCCTCACGCGCACCCGGATCAACAAAAGCAACGTATTCACTTTGCTTCACCCACACGGTATAGCTACGTGCAGGCGCCGACACACTTACGCGACCATCAGGTTGTACAACCGTTGTTTGTGCAGGGTTGAAAGCATTCACCAATGTCTGACCAGCAAGGCTAGTCCATCCCGACGGAGACGAATCGACCCATAGGCTCTTCGTTGCTGAATCGTGATTGTTGATTACGACAATAGCGCCGCTCTTCGTTCCATTACCAGCTCTTCGTGCAACGTATACGTTATACGCATCGCCGGATGGATATGGATTTCCAACTTGACTCAACACGGTAAGTGATCCACCCAAATATGTCTTACGAGCATGAATGAGTTTACGAATATCAAGTCCCAAACCAGGAGCAGGTGTCACGGTCAATGAACTATTGTGCGAATCCGTTAACACATCACCAAAGTAGTGATTGTAAAACACGCAGGGACGTCCTTCATGTGTCAAAATATAGGCATAGCCCATTTTCCAATCTTTCGTTACCCACTTGTCGTGCTCCTTACCGGTATCGTGATTCTCTAACCAGGTTACGACAGATGTTCCAGGCAATGAATTTCCGCCGCTATTGCGAACCATACCAGCATGGTTCAACCAACGCATGTCCCAATTACCGCCGTTACCATTACACATGCCCGTCAAAGAAGACTTCAGTGGAAAATCAAATCCATCAACATCAGCACCGTAAGAGCCAACGGTGTTTACCCAGTTTTTAATTCTAGAATCAGATCCCCAGTATTCACCAACAATAAACCGTTGTACATTCCCAGTCTTTTTTGGAAGAGCATTCACCCATGCTGCAACATAATCTTCTTGAAAGCCGCGTACAAAATCGAGCCGAAAACCATCGAAGCCAATCGTATTGGATAGCCATGTACCCCACGCTTGATAGCGTGTCTTCACCGTATTGCTGAACGTGTTAACATCATTACCAAAAAATTTGGTATTCGTGATAATTTCATCTGAACCAGGATAGCCCAGCCAATCGGTGTTATTCACGGGATGAAAATCAGCATATCCCCAAGTGTGATTTGCTTCACCTGGGCCTGTATGATTCGGGTACACAAAATTTGTATTCGTGTGCGCTTCAAATTGTGTCGTTGTCGCGATGTTCGTTCCATTCTTCCAAATCGCTTTCGGGTAATAACCATTCGTTTGATCTGCCCAAGCCCACTCCCACGCCGGCGATGTATTCTCTCGACGTGCCGTAAGTTTGATGATTACATCGCGCGTACCGACTACAGTAATTTTATACTCGTCGAAATCGCCTACTTCAATATGCCCACGCACTGTGTTACCAGACGCAGGAAATGTATTGGATGCACCACCACCATTGTTGGGTTCCGATTCCCAACTATAATTTGCATTGAACCCCGTACTGTTGTAATCGATTTGTACGTCATAACCGCGCTCAGCCTTGGCTGTGCTGTTCAAGTGAAAACCATGGATTTGAATATAATAATCGCCAGCAGTAGCATTCTTAATTACCCACTTGATTTCATTCGTAGGATACGGTGCATACTGTTGTCCATTGCGGAATGCTTGATCGAACTCATACTGTTTCACCGCGGGATTATTTTGATCGTTGTCATCGCCCGAGTAGAGGTGATTGAGTACGATGTCGGCGTACACTTCAATTTGATTGTTGTGCATTGCCGTGATCATATTTGTTAATTCAGTCTTCGAGCCGAAACGCGTTTCCGTCGTGCCCTTTTGATTATAACTTCCGAGATCATACGGATCGTAAATTCCGTAGCCCATATCCCAAATTCCAAAGTTTCCTTTGCTTGGTGGCGGAACCCAAATTGCTTTGATTCCTGCATTCTTCAGGGTTACGGCTTTGCCATTGAGGTTGTCCCACCAGGTTCCATTTAGTGAACCAGAATTTACGGGAACATCCCAATAGAAAGCTTGCATCATCACATCGTTTTGAGCCGGCGATGCCAACGGGAGCAGACAGCCTAGCAATAGCGTTAAGGAGAGTAATCTTTTTGTCATGGTGAATAGTTTAAATTAAACGATGGCGAAAATGCCCGATCACATCACCTTTATCGACCTATTTCAAGAAAATGGACGAATTCAAACGTTTGTATTCGTTTAGTTTTAACTTTTAGGATGTTTGGGAAAGTGGCACGTCTCGCGACACGATGATGCAACTTGCTCACGATCATGTTATTCACGCGTTTTGAAATATTCGCGGGGACTTTGATTCGTGAATTTCTTGAAAGCGAGGTTAAACGTCGATTTAGAATTAAATCCTACTTCCTGAGCCAATGCCAGAAAAGTGAAGTGCCGATACTCCTTTGTATTGGCTAGCGCAATGAACTCCTCAACTCTGTAAGCATTTAAAAAGTCTCTAAAATTCCGTTCATATTGATCGTTGATCAGCCTCGACAAAATATGCGGACGCGTTCCCAACAGATCAGCTAAATCAGAGACAGTAAGGTCTGCCTTTCGAAATGGCTTGTTGGTTTGCATGTAATCACGCAGGCGTGACACGAGCTCCGGTGAATAATCGGCCGCCGTAACACTAGTCTTTTCCTCCCGGATAATTTCGGGGTACCGCCAGAACATATAAGCCTCCACGAAAATTAATAGCGACAACACCACCGCGACCGGATGGAAATATTCAATCGAAGGATGACGAACTCCATACATCAACAACGCTATGTTGCAGGGCACGACTAACAACGCGACGAAAGAAATCCAGTATACATAATAAAGTAGCTCTTGTTTTGCATCGCGCGCAAATGACTTCGCGATCTTTAAAAAGGCGAACTGCCTGTACAGTTTAATATAAATGAACAGGTTGAATATAAAACCACATGCTGTGATCATTCCCATAGACCAAGTGACAGGCGGCCACAGCACATTGGACAAAAAACTGAAAGATGGAATATTCATCAATCTTGCGAGCACAACAAGCAAAGAAATCAACGCAGGGATACCATACCAACCTTTTCCATCAAGTTTTCTTGCAGAAACGAAAGCACTGAAAAAATACGCTATGATGGGCGCCCATAGAAAGAAAATCACTTGGAAAAAGAAGGCAAAATAAGTCTGCGAAATCTGATCAGCGATCTCGACGTACACCATTGTGAACAGCAACAATACAAAAATGGTATTGATGACGGCAAATGCGCTGAACTTAATAGGTTCTCTCTTTTGAATCCTGTGCACGAGCAAACACAAGGCGATTGCCTGGAATGCGCACGCGAAAAAATAAAATATCACGAAATTCAAGGGACGTGCGCCTCCCAAGTCAAGCCAATTCACGATTTGAACACTAACAGAAACTTCCTGATGCCCCAATTCAACTTTTCTGTTTTTTGTATAATGATTATCACGATCTGTTTCAACTTTAGTCCAATTACCACGCGTCAATTTGTATTCGTACTTCCCCGGAGGAAGATTGATCGTGATGGCAAGTTGTCCGTTGACTTGACGTTGTAGCGCATATCGCGCATCATTCGTTACCCATCCGTTAAAATTTCCGCAGATAAAAATGGTATCAGATACAGGCGTCGCAGCAGGTAAGGACGCAACCACAACGCGAAGCTGCGCTTGGATGTACGGAATAGTCAAGAAGAAAAAAAGAAAAATGATTATGAGCTTTTTCAACATGACAATTTCTTATACCCCCGAATCAAATATAAAAAGAAGCCGTCATTTCAATACCACATATATAAAGGCTTGCGACAGTTCTTTTTTGACAATACTTTTGTCGACATCATGCAACATACTATTTCTAACGGCACGCTTTCGGCAACGATTAAATCAAAAGGAGCAGAACTTTCCAGCGTCGTCCATCAGCAACTTGGTCTTGAATATATGTGGGGAGCCGACCCAGCGTTTTGGGGTAAATCTTCGCCCATACTTTTTCCAATCGTCGGAACACTCAAAGACAACCAATTCAACTACAAAAATAAATCGTATCAATTACCGCGACATGGTTTCGCGCGAGACGAAGAGTTCACCGTAGAATCGACATCGCCGACAAAAGTCACGTTTCTCCAAAAGAGCAATAGCGTTTCGCTGCAGAAGTATCCATTTACTTTCGAACTGCGCTTAGGCTATGCGTTGATCGACGATTGCCTTCACACCAGCTACCTGGTGACCAACACAGGAACTGAGGATCTATATTTTTCAATTGGGGGCCATCCGGCGTTTAAAGTTCCATTGGCTAATCATTTAAAATACGAAGACTATTACCTCGAATTCGACACACCCGAAACTATTGGTCGATGGCCAATAACCAACGATGGTCTCATCGACAGTACTCCCGAAGCACTGCTACAAAACGAAAAACGTATTTCACTAACGCGTGGGCTATTTGCCAACGACGCTGTTGTGTTGAAAAACATAAAATCAAAAAATGTTGCCATTAAAAGTGATAAGGATGCACATGGCTTGTCTTTCAACTTCGATGGCTTTCCTTTCCTTGGTCTATGGGCCGCTAAAAATGCAGACTTCGTGTGTATTGAACCATGGTGCGGCATTGCCGATAGCGTGAACCACAATCAAGCGCTCACCACGAAAGAGGGTATTGAAAAAATTGGTACAGGAACTACCTGGACACGAACATGGAAAGTAAAATTCTCCTAGGCGTGTGTTCATTGTAGTCCCTCACTTTGAATGACGGCGCGTGTTCTTGGGGATTGATGACCTTATTTTTCCGGTTCACATTTACGATGTATACCCGACATCGCTTTTATTTCGTGTTAAAGTTCGAAAAATCAAATTTACTGTAGCCCATTCAGTCAGTTAGGTAGCCTAATAAGTAGCCCCGCTATCAAGTTTTCAAGCTTCGTTCGCTTTTATGTTTTGGTTTGATTCGCATCATCTATTCAAACCTAACCCAAACACGAATGAACATTCAAAAACTATTCATCGCTTGGTTGTTGTTACTGGTTGCGCTGACAGCACACGCGCAGCAGTCTTACGAAAATCTTGTTGTTGCAGGATTTTATCCCTACACCAAAGACTATGTTTTGAAACCAGAAAACATTGCGCTTCAAAACTTAACGCACCTCATTTATTGCTTCGCAGGCCCACGCGCCGACGGAAGCATTAGCACCGAAACGGGATCGTACCACAATCCTACGCTTGTAAACAGGGTTCATGCCGCCAATAAAAAATTCATCATCATGATGGGCGGTGGATTGCAGTCCGGAGGATATCATGCGATGGCATCAGCACAAGCTACGCGAACCATCTTCATCAACACGCTCGTCGATTGGTGCCGTACCTATGGGTATGACGGCGTTAACATCGATTGGGAATATCCTGGAGACAACAATAGAAATGAAGACCGCGCCAACCTTACAGCACTCATCACAGAAATGCGAGCGGCCTTCAATGCAGCTGGAACACAACTCGGAAAATATCTCGAAATTTCTATCGACGTACACTCGAGTTTGTATTACGCAACATGGGTCGATTTTGCTACGCTGAAAAATTATGTCGATTGGTTTGGTCTCATGTCTTACGATTATGCCGGCGATTGGTCCTACAGTATTCATGCCGCGCACAACGCACCACTTTATTGCGGCCCTCCTGAAATTTGTGACCGTTATCTAAGTGTTGATCGCGGTGTGAAAAACTTGACCGATTCACTCGGCATTCCACCGTCGCAGATTGTGATGGGGCTCGCATTCTATGGTCGTGAGTTTTTCAACAGTGCACTCTACCAAACACCACGCGAAGGTGGCGGCGGCATTGCTCACTATGATGTGAAACCACTGATCGGAAACGGTTGGACTAGACATTGGGATGACCAATCTAAAGTGCCCTACCTGCTTAAGAATTCAGGGAGTGGTTTCATTAGTTATGATGATGAACAATCACTCACCGAAAAAGCAAACTACATCAAGCAAAATGAACTGTTGGGTGCGATGGCTTGGGAGATTACACAAGATGTTGACAAGGTAACCAAACAGCAACCGCTGTTCAACGTACTCGGCACGCAACTGGTAGGGCAACCGTTGGACACTGAAGGTAAACCAGCAGTATCGATCACATCACCTACGCAAAATTTTGTTTTCACACCTGGAGCAACGCTAACCATTCAAGCCAATGCTACGGTCGAAGCGGGTTTTACGATTTCGCGTGTTGAATTTTTTAGAAATGGCGCATTGCTTTCAACAGATACCAGTACACCGTTCAGTGCAAACTGGCAAAATGTACCGAATGGGAAACACACACTTTATGCTATCGCGTACAGCAACAATGGAAAGTCAGCGCAATCCACAACAATCAACATAACGGATGGTCTGTTGCCACAAGTCACCGATATGTTCGACGATTTCACCTATACCAGCGCTTCTGATCCCGCGCTCGAAGGCCTCAACGATTGGATTGTCGTCGATGGCGTGAGTGGACCTCCATCAGGTGCTATTTATAGCAAAGATCTAATCACGTTTACGGCTGATCCGCAAAACAGTGAGAACAAAATCATGGGTGTGGCGACACGCGCTGATAACAATCCACAAAACACGCGTCATTCACGAATAGAAACCTCGGTGATGCCATATCGCAATGGCACGTTTGCCGCGCGCGTTTATTTCGATGACACACCAGCAATTTACGGTGATGGAAACGTTGAAACATTTTATACCATCAACAGCTATGCCACTTGCAACAATCCTGATCTCTACTCAGAATGTGATTTTGAATATCTTCCCTGGGATGCATGGCATTGGGAGCGACAAAAGACAATGTACACAACAACATGGGAAACTTGTGAGATCAGAGATCATCAAAAACAAGTACGTTCGTATGAAGGATGGCATGACCTCATCTACACCGTGGTTGATGGGCAACCAGTGAAGTATTATATCGACGGTCAGTTGTTCCACACACAAGAGCGCTTCCAACCCGACTCGGATGTAAACATCTCTTTCGCAAACTGGATTTATCAGAATATCACCGGAAGTAACACAACTGTTCGCACAACAACGATGAAAGTAGATTGGGTCTATCACGCCAAGGATGTAATACTTTCTCGTGCCGATGTTTTAGCGATGGTTGCCAACTTTAGATCAGGTGGCGTTCTTCGCAAAAATCTCGCTGGTGAACGCGTGGTTAGTGGGCCGGTCAATCCGTTGCCAACCGTAGCAATCACCTCGCCTAGCAACGGCGCATTATTTACACCTCCTGCCAACATCGTTATCAATGCAACCGCGAGTGACAACGGATCAATTACCAGCGTAGCCTTTTATAACGGCACCACATTATTGTCGACAGATACCAGCAGTCCGTATAGTTTCAATTGGAATAATGTGTCAGCGGGGAACTACACCATCGTAGCGCGCGCAACGGATAATCAAGGAGCCACCGCCGACGCACAGGTTTCCGTGGTTGTGAGTAGCAATCCACCACCAACCGTTTCAATTACGTCGCCAACGAATAACGCATCATTTAATGCACCGGCAAATATTGCCATTCAAGCAAACGCTTCAGACAACAACGGCTCTATTGCAAGTGTGGCATTTTACAATGGCACAACGTTGCTCGGAACCGATACGTCGAGTCCGTATAGTTTTGTTTGGAACAATGTCGCCGCGGGTAACTATACTTTGACCGCAGTAGCAACCGATAATGGTTCGGCAACAACGACATCCGCTCCCGTTTCAATTTCGGTGATCGGGAATGCACCACCTACGGCTTCGATTACATCGCCAGCAAACAATGCAAGCTTTATTGCGCCGGCAACGATCACGATCAACGCATCTGCCGCGGATGCGAATGGTTCCATTGCTACAGTTGCATTTTATCAAGGCACAACGTTACTGGGTACAGACACTTCAAGTCCATATAGCTTTACATGGAGTAACGTGGCTGTTGGAAACTACTCCCTCACGGTGCGCGCCACAGATAATCAAGGAGCCGTTACGACATCAGCTCCCGTTGCTATAACAGTCAATCCATATACACCTGTAAATTTACAGGTAACGTATTGGACGATCGTTGAATGGGGAACAGGATTTCAGGGTGAAGTAAGGATTACGAACAACTCATCAACCGCAGCTTCCAACTGGACAGTGGAATTTAATTGTGCTCACAATCTAACACCGATTTGGGATGCGGTCATCACCAGCCACGTTGGCAATCATTATGTTGTACAAGGTACTTCGGCAACGCAAACCATAGCGGCTAATTCTTCGGTCGTCTTTGGATTTATTGGAAACATCACGTCTGGACAAAGTTTCGTTGCCCCGAGCGGATTCACGGTATCGACACCAGGTGGTAGGCTTAGGACAGAATCTACACGCGGTGAATCTCTAGAGCTTAGTGCTTATCCTAACCCTTTCACCGAATCGATCAATATTGAATTCATTTTACCCGAAGCGTCGATCGTAAAACTTGAAATCTTAAACGCTCAAGGAAGTAAACTTCAAACATTGATCAACCAAAAACTTACGGAGGGTAAACATATTGCAACCTGGAATAGTACGGATGCTCAAGGAATGTACTTGTATCAATTGAATGTCAATGGAACAATCATCACGAAGAAGATTGTGAAAGAATAACATTGATCTTAAAACTGCGGATACTTTGTGGTATCATCCAACAAAAGGATTGATATCACAAAGATTCGCTTCCTCGTTGTCAACCAATTTTCCCGCGATCAGCAAAATACTCCACCGCCTCATCGACGATCATGTCTTTCAGTTGAATCTTTGTCTTCAACGTTATCCCTTCGAGTGTTTTGCAGCGGCTTAATGCGACATACAGTTGCCCATGCGCAAAAGCACCTTTTCCTAAATCGATAATGATGTTGTCAAACGTTAGACCTTGACTTTTATGAATCGTAATTGCCCATGCATGGCGAATTGGGTATTGCGTATACGTACCATGCACTTCAAAACTGATCGCATTCGTTTCGCGATCCCATTTATAAGTTTTATTTTCCCACGTCACGGGATCGACTTTATGAATTTTTCCATCGGCGAATTTCACATAAACTTCTTCGGGTGTTACGCTTGCAACTTTCCCAATACTACCATTCACCCACCTCCCTTGAAGATCATTTTTGATCATCATTACCTGCGCGCCCTCTTTTAGATTCAGCAACGTATTCGACGGATAAAGACGTTCGTGAAATATCCCTTCCGTTTTACTTTTATACAAGACGCTTGGTGATTTCAGCTCGACAAGTTTCAACAAATTAACTTGATCAGCGATGGCGTTTACCGATGTCAGCACAATTGAAAAGTCTTCTTGCTTATCACGTGTCGGTAGATACCGCTTGTTAAGTTCATCAAGATCGTCTTGCGTTGCAGCGCCTTTACGAACACGATTCAACAAATAAATAAAATCTTCATCGTGCTGGCGATAAATCTTTTTTAACTCTAACACTTTAGGACGTGCCGCTCGAAATGATTCCGCACTAAAAAAATATTGACTCGCATATTCATCAAAGTCTCCGCCTTGATAATCTTGTTGCTGTACCACGGGCGACAACTGAAAAACATCGCCGATAAAGATCACTTGCTTTCCACCGAATGGCAAGTCTATCCCCATGTTCAATCGAAGTGATTGATCGATGGCATCCAGTAAGTCGACACGCACCATCGACACTTCGTCAATGATCAGTACATCCATCTTTTTTACAATGCGCATTCGTGGATGCCCTTTCTTCCATGCATAGATCTCTGGATCGTTTCGCATCATCGTACGCAGTGGAAACCCAAAAAAAGAGTGGATGGTGTTACCGCCTACTTGCAAAGCTGCCAATCCTGTGGGTGCGAGTACAACATATTTCTTGACTGTTGTCTTCCGAAAATAATTCAGGAGTGTAGACTTACCAGTTCCGGCTCTTCCGGTCAAGAACAAACTTTCATTTGTATACTCCATGATATGATAGGCCATAGCCAAATCATCCTCCAGCTTGAAATCCGGCGGAATAACGATAGCGTCTTTGTCTGTTACTGGTTTTAAAGGCATCGCAGAAGAATACAAAAATGCACAAAACCTTTGACTCTAGGAATAACGAACTAGGCGAATCGACGCTTGCTATCGTACGCCAAACCAAGCGCTACACTAGAAAGTTTGTTCTCATCTGAAATGGTTGCGTGGGTAAACAGCGCTTTGAAAACCTTTTGGATCAAGGGCACTTCTGTTGATCCTCCCGTTAGAATTACAAGATTGATTGCTGAAGCACCAATATTCGCCGAACGCAGACATTCGTTCGCAGCATCAACAATTTTCTGAACATCTTCTTGGATGGCGTTCTCAAACTGATCGCGCGTGACATCGATGAAAAAGTGTGGATCTAAAAAACCGAACGTTGCCCGGTGTTCTACATGTGGCGTCAGTGCTACTTTAGTATCTTCTGCCGCGGCTAGTAGTGTGTGTCCCGATTCACTTTCCAATATGCGAAGCAATCTACCAAATCTTTTTTTATCGTGTGACTGATGTAGCAACTCACGCGTCTGAGACAACGTTTTGATGTTGTATATAAAGTTTACACGGCTCCACTCCGACAGATCATGATAAGGCTTTAAGGGTACTTCCAATTTTTTGTCGCCATAGGTACTACCATAACCGATCTCTGGCAAAATTGTCGTTAAGCTTATCTTCTTGTCGAAATCATTTCCACCGATACGCACACCTGTATTTGCTAAAATATCTGACGCACGATTCACCTTTCCGATATAATTATTGGAGAGCTTGATAATGGTGAAGTCAGATGTACCACCGCCAAGATCAACAACGATGGCTAACTTCTCTCCTACAATCTTCACCTCATGTGCAAACGCAGCAGCAATCGGTTCGTACTGAAATTCGACAAATTTAAAGCCTATCGTTTTTGCAATCGCTGCTAGTTCATGCTGCGCTTGTTCATCACCCTGTGGATCATTATCGATAAAATGAACAGGGCGCCCCATCACTACATGATCGACCTCTATCCCCGCAGCGTGATCTGTTTTTTGCTTGATATTTTCCAAGAAAGATCCGATGATCTTCTCGAACTTGATCACCTTGCCGTTCACCATCGTGCCTTGCTTCATGAGACTTGTGCCGAGTACGCGTTTTAGGCTTCGCATCAAGCGGCCTTCTTGTTTATCAAAAAAACGGCGCATAGCTTCTCTCCCGAATACTGGAACAAATTCTCGTTTGGGATAAAACACCGCGCTAGGAATCGTAACATGATCGCCCTCGACAGGCAAAAGTTTTACATCCGTCGTCGCCAGCGCTACTCCCGAATTAGAAGTACCGAAATCTATACCACACGTAACCATTTTTTGCAGATCAAGCTGCAAGAGTAATAAAAGTTTAGGAGAAATGTGAATTTGAAATCAAGGCTTCTTTCCAACGCCGAACAACGATTCGAAATAAATCATCTTCCCGGCAACGGTAATAACAGGCTCCTCTTCCTTCATTACTTTCACAGCGCAAAATCCTGCATCCGTTAACGCACATTCTAGTTCGTAGGCATCGTACAACTTAAAACCATACTGCACCATGGGAAGATTTTGCATACTGGCTTTCGAGCGAATACCAACAACGAGTTTGGCACCAGGTTTCATGACTCTCAAAATTTCACCAAGCTCGTCGACAGCATGATGCCAAAAGTAAATTGTGTTAACCGTAAATACTTTATCGAAAGAATTATCTACGAAAGGTAAGTGCGCGGCATCGCCGAGATGAAAAGATGCTTGCGACGTGTCTACTCTTTTTGCATTCAATTTTGTTGCCGCTTCAACCATCGACTCAGAGAAGTCGCAGCCTGTATACAAGGCTTGGCGCGTGCGCACAATCTCTTCGCAAAAAAATCCATTGGCCATCCCTATCTCCAACACCTTCTCCCCCGGCTCAATGTTCAAAATGTCAATCGATCGCCGATTCACATACACATTATTTTCGTTCATCTTGGAAGTGACTTCCATTCCCATCTCACCTTCGGGACGGCGTAACTGGGCCGCGAGTAGTTCGTAATCCATAAGTTCGTGTTAACGTAAATGCCTTGAAAATCGCTGCCTATAAAGTAGCAACGACGCAAAATAATTGGCTGCTTGGCTATCAACATTGGAAAAATGCGACATTCTAAACTGGCCGAAGGTGAATTCCCATCTTTACACAGTCAGGCTTTACGCATTTGACGCATTTCCATTATCTTATACACCAAACCGAATCGATTTGACACGAGCCAACCTAAAAGCGTTTATTCGTATTAAGAAAGATTCTCCATCACGTGCGGAATACAAGCGCCTGATGCTTACCGCCTATCTTTCGGTAACGTGCATGGCCGTGGCGCTGGCTTATGCGACGTTAGACCTGCTAAACCAAGTCTACTATGCTATTCCTGCGTACGTCGTGCTGCTATGCACCCCCATGCTGTCGCTGTGGCTCTTACGGCAACAGAAATATAAATTGGCGAAGGTGGCCCTTATGGTTGCATCCAATTTAGTGGTGTTTTGGGTGGCCATCACCGATCCCTTTGAAACCGGCGCTTTCATGTTTTTTATCCCAGTCGGCATTGGCTCATTTGCGATGCTAGCCTTTGAAGATCATTTAACAGGATTCGTGTTAGCGGCATTCACGTCAGCACTTTTTCTACTGGCATTTTTCGGCGACATACACCCGACAGCCATCACACGGCCAACTGAATTCTATATTAAAATCAGCTTTATCATTAATTACTTCATATCACTCACCATCGCGTTGCTTGCACTTTATTTCTTGATCAACTTAAACAAAGCCTCAGAACTTGAACTAATTCAAAAAGAAGATTTTGCTAATCAGAAAAATGCGGAATTGCAAAAGGTGAATGATGAGCTTGATCGGTTTGTGTACAGTGTATCGCATGATTTGCGATCACCCTTAAGTTCCATTCTTGGATTAACAAACCTCGCGCGTAAAACAAATGATCGTGAAGAACTGCTTCAAATTCTGATGATGATTCAGGGGCGCGTGAATGCGCAGGATGACTTTATCAAAGAGATTATTGACTATTCTCGGAACGCGCGGACTGAAACGGCGAACGAACCGATCAAAGTTGGCACACTGGTTCGTGAGACCATCGAAGCACTTCGCTTCAATCACAACGCCGATAAAATTCAGTTCAAACAGTTGATCAACGACGACGTTATTATCTTTTCAGACCGCATTCGTCTTACCATTATTCTCAACAACCTCATTGCAAATTCCATCAAGTATCACGACTTCAGCAAACCTATCCCGACGATAGAGATTGGTTATCGTTCAGCGCAAAATGCAATTTATGTAACCGACAATGGCATTGGTATTGCGACGATATATCAGGACAAGATCTTCAATATGTTTTTTAGAGGATCAGATCGCTCTACAGGGAGTGGGCTAGGATTATTTATTACGCGTGAGGTTGTCGAGAAATTAGGCGGTTCCATCATCCTTGAATCCACCGAAGGTAAAGGCAGCACCTTCACCGTCTTCCTTCCCATAGCTGAACATACAGTGCAAGCCAATTCGTAGTGATGCAAAAACTCAGGGTAAAAAACGGGTATGTCCATGAAGATTTCACATAATTAAATACTATTGTAGACCGTTGTTTTAAACTTGTAAATTGAAAAGGACAATAAAAGGGATTTATCAGGCGGGTGAGTCCCTTCTATTAGCGCAATCACATTCTTCACGTTGCGTTAAATTTCTTCGGCCCATCTTATAACACTGATTTATCCATCATACATGTCGATTAAAACACGATTAAAAATTGTGTTCGCGGGAACTTTTATTGTCATCAAATGTTTTCAAAAGCTTTAATAAAAAGCTGCCATTGCGCTCGTCGAAACAAACTTACCGTACACCTCCGAAATACTACAACTCGAAAAAAATTTTGGGGTATTAAGCGGGTTGACACGTGGATTTTATAAATAAAGTACTACTATTGTATACCCGTTGTCAAATTTTAAATTGGGGTTCCGTAAAAGGAAAAATAAAAAGGGATGTTATCAGGCGGATAAGATCCCTTTTGTTCTTTTAGACTGTTCATTACGTCAATTCATCGGTTAAAACCAGTCGCCTGTCTCCAAAAAATTGTCATTTCCTCCGCGCGTACCTTCCTTTCAATCCAGCGAACACGAAACACGACTACAGTAGCATAGACTCGTCATGCGCAAATAAAGTTTTGCTTAGATTTTCCGGCTTTGCCTTTAAGTTGAAAATAGGTTGCATAACCCCCACATCGTTTCGGCTACATTGCCAACATTCACCGTGATGATTCATAGCACATAGCCATACCGTTGTATCAAGAAGCGTACAGCAGAGTTGCGGCAGTACGAGCGGCAGGGCATTTCATTTTACGCGTTCCATGCAAACAACTTTACAATTTGTATGAAACAAATAACGAACAGACGAACCCTCCTCGCTAGCTTAATATTGACGATTATATCTTTTTCCGCACAAGCACAAACCGATGAAAAGGTGTGGAGTTTCGGGCCAGAAGTGGGTATGAACCTTTCAAAATTCGGTGACGATGGCAGCTCATCTGATTATCGCACAGGAATACTTCTGGGTGTTGGCTTGACTTACTCCATCCAAAATACTTACGGCGTAACGACGAAAGTATTGTATTCACAAAAGGGCGCAGAAGTCGACGACAAAAAGACTTCGCTCAAGTATATCGAAGTACCAATCACGGGACGATTCTTTTTAAACAAGGATGGCAAATGCCGCCCTAATCTTTTCGTGGGCCCCTCGTTCAGTTTCCTCACCGGTGCAGCTGAAAAGATCGGTGATGCGGACGCTGAAGAAGTAAAAGATTACAGTGACTTCTTTAATACATTTGACTTCGGCGTTACGGGTGGTATCGGATTGAACTGGCTCATTGCAGATGAAACGCATCTCATTATTGATGGACGTTATACGCACGGACTTACCGATGTCTCGAAGTCGAACGCGACAATCAATAATCAAGCATTTACATTATCCGCGGGCGTGACTTTTGGATTGTAGATAATAACCGAGTCAAAAAAAACGAGGCCCAAATCGAAGCCTCGTTTTTTTTGTTTCAGATTAGATCTGAATTATAATTTGATGGTGATACCAAATTTACCACCAGAGAAAGAACCGCCACCCAATTCAAGGTTAACGCCGAAACGATCGTTGAAGTAATAACGACCACCAACTTGAGCTGCTAGACCGAGGCCAGAACCTTCATCACCAAGGTAATCATCACCTCCAGTATTCCAAATGTAGTAGCCAAGTGTTAAGCCTGCATAGAAATCCCATTCCCTTGGAATGTCCAATACTGTATTAAAATGGTAGTTACCGTTTGCTGCGATACCAATGATGCTGTGTCTGTAACGCGCGCGAAACTGCCCGTAACCATATCTTTCGCGATATGATCTATATGACAATTCACCACCTACAGAAATATCTTGGTGAACACCGTAGTCAAACCCTGCATAAATAGGTACGCCCCATGAAGAGAAACCTAAGCCAGCGTTGAATTGAGCTCTTCCTTTGTCGAGTGCGTATTGTCCGTATGACACCTGCGCTACAACAAGGAGAAAACCTACAAGAAGTAATTTTTTCATTCTATTATTTTTTTTCATACGCCCACAATTTGGCTTTAGGCATCGCCCCGTTTTTAAAGTGATTGCTGGACTTCACTTAAATTTCCGCAAGTATAGTTTTTTATTGAAAAAAATCAATGCCCTGGCAGATACTCTTACCTTCCAATGGACGTAACATTCGGCTATCGAAGTCTGTCTTCACGAACCTCACGTTCACTTTCTCCAAATGATTACCACTCTACAAACCACCGGTATGGCTGAGTCTAATTGTAAAAAAACGACAAATGTTCTGAAATGTTTACACTTTCTACCATCATGTTCATGGGGGTGGTGCATTCATTTCTTAAGAAATTACTGAATGATTCGCAATGGCTATTGCCCTTCTTTTGCGTCACGAGCCCGCGCTTGTTCCGCGGTACTTTCCTTTGATTCGCGAACCTTTTGCGGTGATGACGTCTGAACTTTAGCGGTATCATAAGAAGTAAAAGCACTAGCCTGCTTCTCTTTACCCTTTGTGGAGGGTGTTTTACGCTTATGATCATTTGGATTTTCAGGTTGCGTTTTCATGGCTTTTTTCGGATATCCTAAAAAAAGCTGCCACCAGTAAACAACCGCAACAGCCATTCGGCCGTCATGTAACGGCAATTATCGATTGGAATTGCCGTATCACCTCAAATGCAGTAGCAACCGTCTAATACTTCAATACGACATTAAACGTTGGGGCTCATTTTGTATCTAAGAATCGTAACAAAAACAAAACACTATGAAAAAGAGCTTCGTATTCGGAATATGTGTGATGATGTGTACCATGGTTTTTGCACAACATCAGGGGAGTTATCATCGTCACGATAAAGTTGCCCTGATTGATAAAATGAAAACTGAACTTACCTTGAGTGAGGAACAGTACGCATCGATCAAGTCCATCAACGAAAAGTATCATGCAAAGCGTGTCGCCGTAAGGAAAGATTCTGCAATCGCCAAAGAAGAAAAGTCGAAAACACTAAAGTCGTTGCAAGAATCTAGAAGAAAAGAAATGAACACCGTACTCACACCTGCACAAAGTGAGAAATGGAAAACATTGCAGCAGCAACAAAAACAACAACGACGTGCGGATAGACAAAAAGAAAAAGCAGAACGCGCTGCCAAGTTGAAAGAAACGCTTTCACTAACCGATGATCAATTGCAAAAAATGGAAGCTGTGAACAAAACATTTCACAGCAAGGTAAAAGCATCTCGGAAAGAAGGCCAATATAGAGAAGTGTACAAGGAAACCATGAAGAAACAACGCGATGAACATCAAAACGAAATCAAAACAATTTTGACGCCGGCGCAATTTGAAAAGTATCAAGCCTTAAAAAAAGAGAATCGTGAACATCGGAAAGCGCATAAAAAGAAATAGGCATATACATTTCTATTTCTCGAAAGCATTTACACGAACCTGGGTTTACTCTCAGGTTTTCTTTTTGCCGGATCTTTGCGACAGCAGGCAACAAAATGTATCTGCTTTCCGGATTTTTGTATAAGTATTAGATTAAGCCACCACGATAGTTTTGTGTCATTGATAATCAACAAGACAAATGACAAAGACTATTTTCATCACAGGTGCTTCCAAGGGTTTTGGTAAAATCTGGACCACCGCATTTCTTAACGCTGGTTATAACGTAGCGGCTACCGCACGTAACGTAGAGACTTTAGACGATCTCAAGAAAGAATTCGGAAGTAAGATACTCCCGATAAAACTCGACGTGAACGATCGAGAGCAGTGCTTCAAAGCCGTTCAAACAGCGAGCGCGCATTTTGGGAGTATTGATATTGTAATCAACAATGCTGGCTTCGGGCTTTTCGGCACGATTGAAGAAACAACAGAAAAAGAAGCACGCGATCAGATTGAGACAAATGTTTTCGGATTGCTATGGGTTACTCAAGCGGTAATGCCGATCATGCGCAAGCAACAGCATGGCCATATCATTCAAATTTCAAGTGTGTTAGGAATGGTGACATTACCCGTACTCGGCATTTATAATGCTTCGAAGTGGGCTGTTGAAGGACTAAGTGAAACCCTAGCTGCAGAAGTCGCAGGCTTTGGAATTAAGGTCACACTTGTTGAGCCTAATGGGTTTGCAACGGAATGGGCTAGCGCATCGGCACTGCACGCTCAACCCATGAAAGAGTACGACAATGTAAGAGCATCGTTTAACGAAGGATTAACCGACGACATCTTCGGTGTTCCCGAGGCAACAACAGAAGCCATGTTAAAACTTGTGCGCAGTGAAAATCCACCGCTAAGACTTTTTCTTGGAAAAATGGCGCTTCCTTGGGTAACGCAAGTTTATGCTGACAGATTAAAAACTTGGGAAAGCTGGAAAGAAGTAGCAGAAAAAGCCCACGGAAAATAAATTATTTCAGCAGCTTCTTGGTTATAGGCTCATAAACGATTTCCGGAGATCTTCCGGAATCGTTTCCTAACTTTTTATTATGATACATTTCAAGACACTAAGTGACATGCACCGCAGTAATGGCTATCCCGGTCCGGAAAATCCATTGCTTAGTCTTCTCCGCTGCAATCAAACATGCACTTTCGGCAATACAGAATATACCAGTGACTTTTACATGATAGGATTCAAGAAACTGATTGCCGGTCAGATTATGTATGGTCGTACCAAGTATGATCACGATAGTGGATCGATGTCATTTTTTAAGCCACGGCAAGTGATTGAAATGCGTAATGTCGAGTTAGAGGAAAGTGGCTTTGCCATTTACATGCACGAAGATTATCTCAATGGCCATCCACTGCACAGCGAGATCAAAAAGTACTCGTTCTTTGAATATGAATCTAATGAAGCACTGCATCTTTCTCCAAAAGAAGAAATGATCATTTGGGATCTCTATCAAAAAATTGAAATCGAATACAATAACAATCCCGACGAATATAGTCGAGACATTATCCTTGCGCACATCGATTCAATCCTGAAATACGCGCAACGATTCTATAAAAGACAGTTTATCAACAGAACAAGTTTATCAGGAAAGGTCGTCTCGAAGTTCAATGAAAAGCTAGCGCTATATTTTAATAATGGGTATTTACAAGAAAAAGGACTGCCAACCGTTAAGTTCATGGCATCAGAACTGAACATGTCATCTCGTTATTTAAGTGATCTATTAAAACAGGAAACGGGTAAGACGGCCATTGAACTCATCCACATCTTCCTTATATCCGAGGCCAAAAATATGTTGATTGAAGCAGAGCAAAGTGTTTCAGAAATTGCTTACGCACTCGGCTTTGATAATCTTCCTTACTTCTCACGTTTATTTAAGAAAGAAACCGGCGTTAGTCCAAATCAATTTAAAAAACAACTTGTGGCTTAATTACAAATCAGATCTTCGTCAAAGCAAGATTCCTTTTGATATCTTTTTTTAAGCACTAATGTGGTGACCAAATGTAATCTATGTTTTTTTCATTCCGTGCGTAGGGGTTTATTCGATCAGCGTTGTCTGATATCAAAACCTTAACGAAAAATGAAATTAAAATTGTTTGTACTCGCCATTGGTTGTGTACTATTCTCGGCGGCATATGCCCAAAAAATTCAACAAACGGTTCGCGGAACAATCGTCGATCAAGACAGTCAAGTGCCCATTGTTGGTGCGTCTGTTATGGTTATCAATTCAAATCCATTGATCGGCGCATTAACCGATGAAAATGGAAACTTTCGACTCAGCAACGTTCCCATTGGACGTGTTACTTTAAAAGTAAGTTTCATTGGATATGAAGATCGCATCGTTCCTAATATTCTCATTGGCTCGGCAAAAGAAGTTATTCAAAACATAACGTTAGTGGAATCAGTGAGTAAACTCGATGAAGTCGTAGTTCTTGGTGACCAAGAGAAAGGTGAAATACTCAATGAGATGGCTGTTGTAAGTGCGCGCACATTCTCTGTTGAAGAAACGCAAAGATTCGCAGGTTCCTTCGATGATCCCGCTCGTATGGCTGCAGGTTTCGCTGGTGTCAATGGAAATGCAGAAGGGAACAATGACATCATCGTTCGCGGTAACTCATCACGCGGCATCCTCTGGAGACTTGAAGGAATTGCAATTCCCAATCCAAACCACTTTGCTGGCGAAGGAACCACAGGTGGTCCAATCAACGCACTCAACAGTCACATGCTTGCAAACTCCGATTTCTTTACCGGCGCATTTGCACCCGAATACGGTGATGCTACTTCCGGTGTTTTTGATATGAAATTAAAAAACGGAAATAATGAGCAACGAGAATACTCCGCGTCGATCAGCACGCTTGGTCTGGACATGTCGGCAGAAGGTCCGTTCAAAAAAGGTTACAACGGTTCATACTTGGTGAACTACCGATATTCTTCATTAGACTTACTTGATCGCGCGGGTGTTGTTGACTTTGGTGGGGTGCCGCGCTATCAAGACCTATCGTTTAAAATTGCGCTACCCGCTGGCGGAAAACATAACTTCTCAATCTTCGGTCTCGGTGGTGTTAGTAGCATCGACGAAGAGGATAAAGATGAAGAAGATGAAAACACCATTATCTCAAAAGCGAATGTAACAAATCGATTGGGTATTGCAGGAATAACGCACACTTATCAATTGAATGATAATATTTACATCAGAAGTGCGTTGGCAGGAACGGGAACATCATTTGAATTTGACGAACAGATTCCGACAGTAGATCAAGTATTCAATACTACCTCAATCGGAAAGTTTACAAAGTCATCGCTCATTGGAACAACGGCGTTCAACTATAAGCTCAATGCTAAACACAAAATTGAAACGGGCGTGATATTCACACGCAACAGTTTTAATATGAAATCAGACGATTGGAATTACGACGAAGACCAACTCATAAATGAACTCGATGAAGATGGAAGTTCTACGATGTTTCAGGCTTATGCGAGTTGGAAATATCGCGCAACAGAAAAGATGACATTCATCAGTGGACTTCACTACCTTCACTTCGCATTGAACGATAACTATTCTGTTGAACCAAGAGTGGCTATGCACTGGCAATTCAAAGAACGCCAGGCATTCACCGTAGGATTCGGATTACACAGTAAACTCGATGGCGTTGCTACCTATTTGGCTAAACAGTTCAACGAGGATGGGACATTTTCACAACCCAATAAAAATTTAGGAATCGGAAAATCAGCGCACTTTGTAGTAGGCTATGACAACCAAATTGGCGAGCGTACGCATTTGAAAGTCGAGACATACTATCAACACCTATTTGACGTGCCTGTTGAAAATTCATTCAGTAGTGCATTCTCATTACTCAATGAAACCGATGGGTACACAACACGTGCGTTGGTGAATGATGGCAAAGGCAAAAATTACGGTGTTGAATTTACACTTGAACGTTACTTGCACGACGGATTTTACTATATGTCAACATTGTCGTTGTTCCGTTCATTATACACTGCTAAAGATGGGATTGAACGCAAGTCTGCATTCGACAATAATTATGTTGCAAATCTCATTGGAGGGAAAGAATTCCGAATGGGAAATCCCAATAAGAACCGTGTATTCTTCGCTAATACCAAAATTGTTCTTATCGGCGGGAAACGTTTCTCTCCCATTGACCTCGAAGCATCAAGAGAACGCGGGGAAGAAGTTCGAAATGACGCCGAACCTTTCACTGCAAAAAGCAATGATATATTCCGTTTAGATCTTGCCATTGGAATAAGGAGAAATCGCGCGAGAACTACAACCGAACTTAAGTTTGACGTGCAGAATATTTTAAACAACCAAGTGGTCGTGAATGAATACTATGTCCCTGCGACACAAGGGATTGACAAAGGGCGACAACTCGGATTACTTCCAACCATTAGCTACAAAATCAGTTTCTAACACGATTGCATGCATGGCCCCAACGAAAGAGACACGGTCTAGAATCGTGTCTCTTCTTTTTTTGTATCAAAGAATTGGATCATCTACAGTATAACCAATCAACACGAAGGTTTAGATATATTCTGAATTTGCTCCCGACAAAATACCATTATCTCCCTACAGTAACCAACATGAATGCCCAACCTGCAATGTAGTAATGACGTATAAACAAGACATGTCGCTGGAACTAAAAGACAAAAAAGATAAGTTACGCACAATCAGAATCCATCGTTTACGTTTACATTTGCACCCTTAGCATGGCTCGGAGAATAGTTTACAGTGGGAAGAATAATCAGGACGACTCATTAGTTGTAGGTAATCATGGTCCTGTTCAAATCGTTATCAAAGGTGATTTCTATATTAATGGACTTGTCTATTGTCCGAAACATCGCTTACAAATTTACATCAAAGGAAATGGACGACTAGCGCTGCGTGGTATCTGTAAGAAGATAGATATTATCCGCGTGAACGGCAATTGCGTGATCGATCTTGAAGCGCTGAAACTTTCAGAGCTCGAACTAGAGGAACTTAAAGGACATACCGAACTTATTATCGGTAACATTAAGCAAATCCGAAAAGGTAACATTGACGAAGAAGTTCTTTCTATTAATAGCAGCAATAAAGTGCACTATACGGCAGCATCGGAAACGATCATTTCAACATCGGCTCTTTAAACTAACAATGTCATTCATCACCTCTGCTAGATCAAAACGCCTGATCGACGCGTTGCAAAAACGAATTTGCTTCATCGGTAAAATATATTGAAGCGTTCGGGCGTACCTATGCACAGCCTTTCGTATTCTCTCTTTACTAACGTACAACAAACGAGCACTGCGAACTTCCCTAGCAAAGGTCGCTTCATTCCTTAGTACTTAGGCCCTAAGCACGCACATCAGGGTCTAAAAAAGCCGTGTACACTTGCGCAAGTAAACACTTGCATGTATATTAGCAAGCAAATACTTGCATATCATGGAAAGCAGAAGAGATGTGTTTCAAGCAATCGCTGATCCGACACGTCGTGAAATCATTGCGCTTATCGCGACAAAATCACTAAATGTAAATGCAATAGCCGAACAGTTTGACATGACTAGACAAGCTGTTTCACTCCATATTAAAATTCTAGAGGAATGCGGCTTGATCATGCTCAAACAACATGGTAGGGAGCGACACTGTGAAGCACAATTAGAAAAGCTCAGCGAAGTTTCCGCATGGATAGAGCAATTCAAACAACATTTTGAACAAAAACTAGACTCATTGGAAAAGTACTTGACAAAACTGCAAAAGCAACGAAAGCATGGAAACAAAAAATGATACCTCTAATCGCGAAATAAAAATTTCCAGGATACTGAATGCGCCTATCGATCTTGTTTGGGAAGTATGGACGAATCCCGATCACATTAAAAATTGGTGGGGACCAAATGGATTTACCAATACCATTTCCAAAATGGATATGACGGAGAATGGCGAATGGGATTTAGTCATGCATGGCCCTGATGGAACGAATTATAAAAACAAAAGCGTTTTTAAAGAAGTAATCAAACACAAGCGCATCGTATATCAACATGTGAGTGCTCCAAAATTTACAACCACTATTACGTTCGAAGCCCAAGGCAACAAAACTCATTTGACCTGGCACATGTTGTTCGAAAGCCGTGAAGTTTTCATTCAAACTGTGAAAACGTTCAAGGCCGATGAAGGATTAAAACAGAACATCGAAAAGCTATCGTTATACCTCACCAAGATGACTGCAACGCAATGAGACGATTCGCTACCATTCTATTTACGCTACTCACCTTCGCGAACTGTAGCCAACCACAAAACAACGAAAACATCATGACTGACAATATCTCGAAAGAAAACACACTTGCCATGAAACATGGATACCAAGAAGTAAATGGAATTCGAATGTATTATGAAATTTACGGAACCGGTAAGCCATTAGTTCTTATTCATGGTGGCGGATCGACCATTCAGACTACTTTTGCAAACATCATCCCAACGCTGGCAAAAAAACATCTTATTATTGCCGTTGAATTGCAAGCACATGGACGCACTTCCGATCGCGACACGCCCCTTTCGTTTGAACAAGACGCTGATGATGTATCAACACTCCTTCAAAAGCTTAACATCGGAAGCGCTGATTTTATGGGATTTAGTAACGGAGGAAACACTGTCATGCAAATCGCATTACGAAATCCACGCGTAGTCGATCGCATGATTATTTGTTCTGCATTTTATAAACGCGACGGTATGTTTCCTGGATTTTGGGATTTCATGAAAAAAGGCACTTTCGCGGATATGCCAGCATCATTAAAACAAGCGTTTTTGGCCGTGACACCGGACTCTTCAAAGCTGCAAAACATGTACAACAAATGTGCACAACGTGTACTTAACTTCGAAGATTGGAGCGATGAACAATTAAAATCGATTAAGGCCAAAACCCTAATCATCAATGGAGACAAAGACGTTGCTACTACCGAGCACGTAACAACTATGCATCGACTCATTTCGAATTCGCAGCTATTGATTATTCCTGGTGGTCATGGTGAATACATGGGAGAAATTTCCTTTGACCCAAAAGTGGATAACATTTATGCATTCACGACGCTTATTGAAAAGTTTTTGACAGAATAACAATGTTGTCGCATTGCCAATTCGGATGTGCGCCTCTAACAACTATCGTATGCGTTTTTCTTTATACTTATTCTTGATCATCAACTGAAAGTATTTTCCAATAGATACACTCTTCATTTCATAGAATACATTTTCCTGGACGCCATAGTATTGCCAGATTTCACCTGAGCGAAATTCAATTTCTAAAGTCGCAGACTCAGGATCGTAACCAATACTGGTCGCCATCGACGAATCAACGGGACGTCTAACCATAATAAAACATTTCAGTTGAAGTAAATATACGTTACTGTTGCGTTCTGAGATCAATCCACTTTCAATCCCTCCACCGGATTTGCCTTTAATACCTTTTTTATTTGCGTCGATACAACAGCCAACAAAACGAAGACCAACAGTAACAGACCTATCAATGAACCTGAAATCCCCATCGGCATCGGATACGCAAAAAGCATATCGAGGTAAGCTTTTGTAAATAAATAACTCACTGGTGCGCCTATCACCAGGGCGATCATGGTCAACACCACATATTGATTTACAATTACCCAGGCAATATTCTTTATGTTGGCGCCCAATGTTTTTCGGATACTGAATTCGCGCGTACGTCCTGAAACATTAAGCCTCACTAAACCATATAGTCCTAAGCTTGCAAGCATTATGGCAATGGCTGCTATCACACCGTTGAATTGTTCCGATTTGTCAACACTATTAAAATAACTCCCCATCACGTCCTCCTGATAGCCACCCTGAAAAGGAATCTCAGGGTAGAGTTTCATCCAATGTGTTTGCAAAGCTTGATACATCTCCTTCTCAGATCCTTCCGCCACGCGCAGCGACAAATATCGAAATTCATTTTCATCCGCCAGTCTAAAAATGGTTGGTTCAATTGCTCGGAAGAAATCATTAGCATGGAAATCTTTCACTACACCTACAATCTCGTACTGAACGCTATCGAGTCCAAAGGTCACGCCTAACGGTTTCGGCAAATTCATATTCTTGACAAAAAGCTCATTCACAACCAACGCACGTTTATCGTTTTCAGAATTCTTTCTAAAATTTCTTCCTTCGACAACAGGAATCTTCAACGTCTCAAAATAATTTTCATCAACAACAAATTGCGTGACTTCGACATGTTGATTCATCTCAGTTTTCAGCACCGCGATCGCATTATCTTTCCCAACATGATGGCGTGAACCCGTTATACGCTCGACATCTTTATACGGTGTGATCGCAGCGTTCATTTTATCATACGCCGTCTTGTCTGGAACAGAAACGAACAACATATTGTCTTGTTGATATCCCCAACTTCTATCGTTTTGGAAATCATTATTTTGAACAAAAACTACTGCGGCGGTGATGGTAATACAGGCCAGTACCATTTGAATACACAGAAATATTTTAGTAAGTGGATTTTTTCTACCAAATCGGAGTGACCCTTTAAATATCTTAACAGCCTCAAATTTTGAGATATAGAGCACCGGATAAATCCCCGACACCATGCCCGTCACCAAAAGCAGCACCAACAGAAAAATCCAAATATTTTTATCGAGATACTGAAGCTCTAACTCCCAGCCTGTGAACTGCACAAACCAGGGCAGAAAAATAAAGGCGCACAAAATGAAACCAACAACGAGCGCAAAAAAAGTAACGACCACATTTTCCGTGAGAAACTGTACGATCACGCGCATTCTATTAGCACCAATTACTTTACGAACACCAATCTCCTTTAAGCGTTTCGACGCCGACACGATGGCTATGTTGATGTAGTTGAAACACGCTAGCATAATCATGAAGAGCGCAATGATAGGCATACCAATCCTTCCTTCAAGATTGTAGTCATGAAAAATAGCATCTCGGATATTCGCTGCACGCGCATGCATGGTTGTCAAAGGTTCGAATTTAAATGACGCTACCTGCCAATCAGGTTGCGCATCATTCTGTAGCGTTTTATATTTTGCCATCTGTGTTTCTATCGACGTGACGTCGGAAGCATGATGTAGCTGAACAAGTGTTGCGTTCGAAAATTCGCTCCAGTCATTCAAGTCGTAAGATGGATCAGCGATTTCTATATTTTTAAAATTCACCAAGAAATTAAATTCAAGGTCACGCGACTTCGGAAATGCATTCGCAACGCCCGCCACTACAAAAGCCTTCTTTACCTGATCGTTAAAGATCACGGTCATCTCCCGCCCTACTGGATTTTCATCACCGAAATATTTCACGGACATCGTCTCACTTAAGATTATGCTGTTCAAATCATTCAGCGAACTTGGCACGCCCCATTTTAAAGGAAATGTAAACATCTGTAAAAACGTCGGATCAACGTATCGAATCGATTCATGAAACACATTTTCTTCATACTTGATAACGACACTACGGTCTTCTAGCCGACACACGTGTTTAATTTGTTGAAAATCTTCTTTCATTAAATCACCTAGAGGGCGAGGTGCGAAACCATATTGCAACATCTCACCCTCGCGATCGGCAAAAAATGTTGCCAAGAAAATTTCATCCTTGTTAACATGAAATTGATCGATACGTTTATCGTATTCCATGAACGTATACACCAGCAAACAAATACCAATGGCTACAGCTAATCCAAATACATTGATAAAAGCCGTCAAAGGGTTTTTCACCAGACTTCTGAAAGAAGTTTTAAAATAATTTCTAAACATGGGTAATGGCGTTACAGATTGAGGGTTAAAATTTTTCAGCAACATGGGTCGCAGCAGCTTGAGTACTTGCCAAGAATAGCGCCAACGCGCGCGGTGTATAGTATAGCGTTCGATATCATCATGAAAGATTTCTTCCAGGTCGCCTTCGAGTTCCTCGATGTATTGCTCCTTCACAAAGAAGCGCATCACGCGAAGCGGCCATTGGGGTGGTTTACTGATTCTATTCATATCGCTTTCAGTGCGTGAGAAAGTTTCGGCATAGACTTCCAAAGGTCAGCACGGATTGCTTTGAGTTCCGCCAGCGTACGATGTGCGTAAGCTGTAATGGTGTAGATGCGTTTTCTTTTGCCGCCGCGTTTCTGAGTAGCCTCGCCAAACTCAGATGTCAAGAATCCTTTTTCTTCTAGCCGTTTCAATGCCGACTGAATAGAACCCACGCTCAAAGTTTCATCGAGACGTGTTTCAAGTTCGCGTTTGATCTCCACGCCATAAGCCTCCTCCCCCAGGGCGCCGACAACCAATAACACCAGTTCTTCAAATTCACCGAGTTTTGTCTTCTTCATGATATTATTCGCAATTGCAGTAAATATAGTATATTATTCGTAATTGCAGTTTATATATAATTATTTATCCAGGCTTTACAATCTGATGAAACTTAAATTTATACACTTCGTTTATTTGTTAGGATTCCTAACTATATTTGTTCACATCAAAACGACGTATTATGGAAAGAATTAAAGGTTACACCTATGGCCAAGCTATGTCTTCGCCAGTATCTCTAAACGACCTAGAGCTCCTCAAAACAACTGTATTATTTACCGACGATGATGTTCAACATCTGAAACTCGCGGGTGAGGTACTTCAAGACCAAACCGACGAAATTCTTGATTTATGGTATGGATTTGTCGGAAGCAATGCGCACTTGGTCCACTACTTCGGCAATGGTTCGGCCCCCAATGCTGAGTACCTCACGGCAGTTCGTGCTCGATTCAATCAGTGGATCCTTGACCTCTGCAAGAAACCTTATGATCAAACTTGGCTAAACTATCAGCATGAAATTGGGCTTCGTCACCACAGTATAAAAAAGAATAAAACCGACAACGTTGACAGCGTGCCCATCATACATTATCGTTACCTCGTCGCATTTATATTTCCAATAACAGCAACGATAAAAGGGTTTCTTGCAAAGAAAAATCACGACGCGCAAACCATTGAAAAAATGTATTCAGCGTGGTTCAAAGCAGTAACACTTACGGTTGTACTCTGGACGCATCCATACATTAAGGAGAATGAATTCTAGCGCGAGAAGATCCGCGCAATCAAAAATCTATATCAACAATTAAATTAGAATAATATGCAAGTCGCAGTATGGGATACTTATGTAACAAAACAAAATGGAACAATCATGAATTTCGACATCATCGTCCCTAAAGAGCAGAAAGATGAACAATTAATTCGTCAGTTTGGTCGTCAATACCTTGCGTCAAAATCATTGAGCACAAGTGATGTGGTTGTCAATCAGTGTGCGTTTTGCCATATAGAACAAGCCAGTGATAAGATGGTTAAGAGTATTCTGGAGACCGGTTATTTTATTCTTGAGCTACGCAACTGCAACTAGGCGTTGCAAACGCATTGTAGCTGAGTGATTCGGAAGTATCTTTAGGGAAAGATTGTGGGCATGAAGAAATCTTCTTTCAATTTAGATGAGCAAAATGAAAACATCGATAGCCGCATCGTGGTTGCGATGGAAAGAATTTCACAAGCATTTCGCGTGCTTCTTTGGAATGAGAGTAAGGAATATTCGTTGAGTCCGATCCAAATTCAGATTCTAATATTCTTACTCTTTCACTCAAAAGAAAAGGCAAAAGTCAGCTATCTCGCGAACGAGTTTAACATGACGAAGGCTACCATAAGCGATAGCATCAAAATTCTTTTAGAGAAAAAGCTCATCAGCAAAACCGACGATCCCAACGACACGCGAAGCTACAGTGTTACATTAACGGCTGCAGGAAAAAAAATTGCAGAGAAGAGCTCCAATTTCTCCTCTGCAATTGAAAAGCCCCTCGGTACAATGTCAGAAAATGAAAAACATATAACCTTAAAAGTCCTGCTAACGTTGATTGAACACCTAAATAAATCAGGGATCATCACCGTACAACGTATGTGCGCAACGTGTTCGCTGTATTCAAATGAAAATGGAATCCACTATTGTAAACTTCTCCGAGCAAGGTTATTGGAAAGCGAATTGCGTTTAGATTGTCCAGAACATGTAGCATTGAAATAATTTCTACAGCATTTACATTACGTTGCGCTGGGTACATCCTCGAGTCTGTAAAATATTTTCAGCCCACGCTCCGTCGCAATGCGCACATCATTGTCGGCGCCTTTCGATTCCCCTGGTATTCGCAGCACTGCATCGCACTTTTCCAACAGCTTATGTGCTACAGGGTATTGTATTTCGTTCCACGCATCATCGCCAACTTTTGTTGAGCCCGCTTTTTTAATTAACGGTAGGGCTATCCATTCGCCAATTAAAGGAAGATGTCCTAAACGAAATAACGGAAGGGCTACTGCTTCCAACGCTTCCAAATTTTTCTTCATTAATTCAGGATTGTCGTTAGTGCCGCCGCGATACGGACCCGCAATGAGTATTACCATAAGTGTTTTATTTATTTGAACCCAAAACTATGCGATCACCCGCAGACAAAAATTAATGTACATTAATAAACGCTATTTGTGACGAAGTCTGCTTCTTACTACACTCAAGAACTCTGGCGTAATACCAAGATAAGAGGCAATGTGTTTGTTGGTGACTTTGGAAGCAATACCTGGGTACTTTTGCAAGAAATTGAGATAGCGTTCTTCTGCTGGTTGCGAAAAAGTTTGCAACACCCTGAGCTGCTCCCGAACGTATGCATTTTGCATCATGATACGCATCGCCCGTTCAAACTTCGGGATTCGCGTATAAAGCAACTCCAAATCTTCGTATCGCAGTTGCAAGATAGAGGTATCTTCGATGGCCGTTATGGAGATCATGGCAGGCTGTCGATTAACGAAGCAAGGCATATCGGTGATCCACCAATCGGCTATCGCAAACATGATGGTCACTTCTTTGTCGTTCTCGGTTGAGAAAAACGCCCGCAACGCACCATGCACAACATAGTTGAACGTATCGCAGGCTTGCCCAGCTTGTAACAGCACGTCACCACTGTCGAGTGTCTTAGCCTTAAGTCGGGAAAGAAAAAAAGAAGTTTCGTCTTCGGTCAGGGAAATATGCCTGGAGAGGTTGGCGATTATTTGTTCAGCGGCAGCGGTCATGCGGGATCTATACTTTCGTCAATTTAGGCACATCATGCCAATCGTTCTGCGTGTACACTTGTCATTTCACGCCGAAAACGGTAAAAGGATTCGCCATTTCCAATGAAGAAATTTTTTCGGTAGACCCGAATGACTATTTTTGCGGCTATTCAATAGCAGAAAGGTGCAATTTGCGCTAATTTCAAAGCTTTGGGAATGACTTCAGATTTTTATCGGAAAAATTCAGGAGCAAGTTGGATGGATTACGCTCAAGGTTGACAGATAACAGTGAACTGATAACTGATAACCGTTAACCAGCATGGCTCCGTATTTCAATGGATTAAATTTCATCCCGATAGCTATCGGGACGATTCTGAAGATGATATATAAACAACAAGACTGCCAGCAGGGCATCTACTTAATTAAATGGCTCCGTATTTCAATGGATAGAATTTCAGATTCCGATTCTGAAGATGCAGGTTCGATTCCTGCCGGGGCTACAAAAACAGCGTGAGTGTGAGCGCGAGAGCGATCGGATTCACGCTGTTTTTTTATTCGCTCTCACACGGAGAAAATGAAGGCAATCTTAAGTAGGGAGTTAAAGACCACTTTTCGGCAGATAGTGTCGGTTTGCTGTGGATCAAAGATGCATTGAGTAAAATTACTCAGTACGTTGAGTAATTTGTAAACCACTATCAATCTATTGATATTCACTAAGTTTGAACATGTATTCAATCCGTTTATTGGCTAATTATCAGGCCGTAACCTGATAAAACAATCCAAAATATCAGGTATTAGCCTTATGGACTGCTCATCTTCCGCATTGGACATCTTTAATCTTCAAAGTTTACCATGGTGGGCTTTTGAATTGAACCTCACCAAACGATGCCCGAAGAACTCAAACAATTTCGCTGAAAACTAGCCGATACCCTGCGCGGGAAAATGGATGCCGATGATTTCAGGGATTATATTCTTGGCTTTATCTTCTATAAGTATCTCAGCGAAAAAATGGAAGATCATGCCAACAAGATTCTTAAAGGTGACAATCTCACCTACTCCGATCTTAAGAAACACAAAGAGAAAAGACTCTACTTAAAAGAAGTGAAAGCCGATGCGCTAGATGCGCTCGGTTATTATCTAGAACCAGATGAGCTTTTCCGTGAACTCGCAGAGCGAGGCAATGGCGAAGGCAAAGCAAAATTCATTCTCGATGACCTCACCAAAATTCTCAATCACATTGAGCAGAGCACTATGGGTACGCCCAGTGAGGAGGAATTTAGTAATCTATTCGAAGACCTCGACCTCACCAGTAGCAAGCTGGGTAAGTCTGAATCCGCGAAGAACGAATTGATTGTTAAAATCATCAATCAGCTCAACGATATAGATTTTGATCTGCACAACACCGAGCGCGATGTGCTGGGCGAGAGTAAGCAATGTTCTCCTTGACCGCTTGTTAGTATCCTCAATTCGTTTTTGTACCATGAAAACCATGCTCTTGAACCTATTGCCAAGATGGTAGCGCGATGTCGCAAAATGCCCGGAAATTGTCGCAGACTAACGCTGCAATAAAAGCGTTACTTCCGACATTGCATCCGTTAACAAAATTGACATGGCTAAAATAGTAGCTACTTTAAATATTGCGCTCAACGGTTCTTGTGATCATACTTCCGGAATCGCGGACGAAGGACTACATGATCATTACACGGATGTAATCAGAAACTCTGATATTATTCTTTACGGTAGAACCACCTACCAACTCATGGAAGGCTACTGGCCGGGATTGGTAAAAAATCCCAGTGGAGAAAAGTCGATGGATGATTTTGCTAACGCTTTGCACCATATCCAGAAAGTTGTTTTCTCCCGTACACTAAAATCTCTGAGCTGGGAAAATTCTGTTCTTGCTACAAAGAGTCTTGAGGATGAAGTTCAGTTATTGAAGAAACAGCCTGGTAAGGATGTTTTAATTGGTAGTCCAAGCTTGATTAACGCGCTGGCAAAACTTGATTTGATCGACGAATATCACCTTTGCATTCACCCTGTCATCGCACAAGACGGATTACTTCTTTTTCACAATATCCCCGAACGCCGCGTGCTTAAATTAAAGAACACTAAAATTTTCAAAGCCGGACAAGTGATGCACTATTACGAGAGAATCAAAGATTAAATTACAGCGCGCTACGCCTTCTAAATACATTCCGCGTGTGTAACAGATTCATTCTTTTCTGCAAACTCACACTGATACTTCAATGCTTCGTCGAAAAAAATAGATATTCTGTTGCGTCGCAAATAGGCATTCTTTTTTTCCTAATTTCAGTGGCACAATACTACACATGGCAACATTTCTGCAGGCAGAACAAAAGTAAAATAGTCTACTCTACTTTCTTTTGTATTTGCCAGTAGTGTCCAAAAGGGTCTTTGAACATCCCTTGTCTGTAACCATATTCGTAGTCCCTTGCCGGATTAATTTCAATTGCTCCTGCTTGAATAGCCTTTTGCATTACAGCATCGACATCATCCACAAACAGTCCGATGATTGTAGTCACACCCATTGCGCTGATTGGCTCAAGCGCGTTAGAGCTGCGGTTGATTTCATGCACGTGAAAAGTTGCGCCATCCAATTCCATCTCTGCAACATGAATACTACCGTCATCATTTCGAAAACAGAAATGTTCAATGGCGCCAAAATCTAAATAAAAGCCGATGTCATGCGTGCCCATCGGAATGTGAAGTTCAGGCGCAAAGCGTGTTATCTGTTTTGTGGCCATGTTTCTCATTTTACATTTTAAAAATCACTATCGAATAAACGGTTGGAATTCGCGATAAATGTTTTCGAGATAATCTTCCATGGTACACGGTGGATATAATTCCATAAAGTCTACCTCGTCATGCGTTACTGAAGCGGCTATACCACGGGATGGAAAAACCAATTGATTTGAAGTTTTCCCTGCACGCGACCTAAGGGTTTGATCGGGATTATCAATGTCTTCACCACGTTTAAACTCCTCCCACAGCTTCTTAATAACAGTTTCGTTAGAAATGTAGATCATCTGCAACCTCCCCTCTTTAAAATAAAAAAATTGCCCTTCGCCCAGATCAACACGCAGCACATTTTTAATTTTTTCGTAAGCCACATTTTCCGTGACTTGATCATCACCAATTCGATGTTTTAAAACGAATTCAGTATAATGTTGGGCAAAGCATTTTTTGTAGTCCTCAAGTTTCATTACGTACTATTCTCCCTGTTTTTTTACGTTGACGAAACACCAATATACAAGCTTTCAGATATTTTCACACGGGCTGGAATAATCACGCGCAATCCTCAATCGAAGTTGATTTTTAAGATAGCCCCCTTTCGAGCAACGGACTTTTTTCTACATAAACTTGCGCAACCAATTGATTGCACTATATTTGCAACTACTTGATTGCAAGTAAGCAAAAAAACAATTCAAACGTTAACTCATAAAATTATGGCACTCATCAATCCCTACATTCATTTCAATGGTAACGCCGAAGAGGCATTCACATTCTACAAATCCGTATTCGGTGGTACTTTCAGAAAAATTATGCGTTATGGTGATTTGTCAAGTCCCGAGCATCCAATACCCGATACAGATGCCAAACGTATCATGCACATTGCCTTGCCTATTGGACAAAACACAGTGCTTTTAGGAAGCGACGTTATGCAGGTGATGGGAAATGTAAATGAAAACGACAACAGAAATTCAATCGCCATCACGGCGAACAGTCGCGATGAAGCGGATAAATTATTTACGGGACTTTCAAAGGGCGGAAAAATTGAAATGCTGCTTTCCGATGGACCACTGGGATCATATTTCGGCATGTTTGCTGACCAGTATGGCGTACAGTGGATGGTGAACTTCGATCCCAAAGCTTAACACGTTGGACAATTTACCAACTCAATGGATGCTTGACTCAATCGCTTGATATGTGATTTGTTTGCTTTTCGATGGCGCTTACCAAAGCTTCGTCGCTCACGCTCACATCCCATTGTGGATCCAGGCGTAGGCGGACAGTTTGCGCGCCACCGGAAGGTGTACAAATTACCTCAACTTTGTTTTCCGAATTTTCGGTAAGCTGAACAGCTTCTTTCGCAGCCTTGCCATTTGTACCAGTAAAAGCTTGTACACAACTCCAGCGCGTACTGTTGCTGTCTGTAACTTCGCGAGATCTCATCTTCTTAATGTTTTAAGAGGATGATTGTAAAAACAAATGCCGGAATGCGTTGTTGTGTTACAGGAAAAATTTATTCTATCCAACATTCAACGCACCTGGTTTGCCGGTATAGCAAATAACTAGCGGAATGAAAGGGCTGATGTTTGAAAACCTATTCGCACCGCCCAGCGCGAGGGATACACCGGATCGTCCTTTTTATAAAGGAAGTTATACAGTACAACCATCGTTGATTCAAGTTTAGGATGGAGTAAAAATTTTCGTCCAATACCCGCAAATGCTGCAGACGTCCATTTGGTTTTTGCTGCAGACTCTAACCGGAAGTGCCTGGTCGCATTGTTGGCGAATTCTCCATACACAAAAAACTGACGCACAACTTCGTAACTCGCAAAAGATTTATAGCCGAACACAGTCGCGGCGAGTTTGGGCATAGAGTCGGTAAACGATTGCCGATAAGTACCACCGATACCGGCAATGAATCGCGCATTGAACTTATAGCCGATAGCGGGAGAAAGATCGATTGTTAAAGGATCGATACTCGGCAATTGGAAATTGAGTGCCACATAAAGACGCTCACGAAAACTTCGATCCGCAAGCGACGTTCGTTTTACAGCCGTTGATAAGTCATTTGAATTTGGGACAATTGAATATTTACGCATGAGCAAACTCATCTTTCGCTCTATGCCCTTTAGGAATGCGGGGTTTTCTTGAAAGTATTTCATCAACAACGCTTCCGCCTTCTCTCGTGCTTGCGCTTTCAAATATGACGAGTCACCAAGTGTTTTTACATCGGAGAAATCCTTAACATCGGCTGGGAGCACGTCGCGATAGTCCAGATCATTTAAGGCGCGTAAAGAATCGTGTGACGGAAACGTAGGCGAATAGCGCTTGGTTAGATCGCCAACTTTCGCAGTCGCTTCACGCGAGATTTCACCACCAATCGATTCTGTATTTAAAGAATCAGTGCCAAATGACAATTGCAGATGTTCTTGCAATTTCGACTTCACAAAATTGATAGTAGTAGTATCCGAAGAATGAAGGATAGAATCTGTGGCGTTTATATTTGACACGCTTGCAGAATCAATCGGTTTATAATCTCTTACGGCGCGCCACAAGCTATCGCTATAGTGTTTGTAATACTTTCGCAACCTTCGATTAAATTGAATGCTATCGCGATGTAACATCCGTTTTGAAACACGTAATTTCTTCTCCGCATGCTTAGCCGTTTCGATCTTCGCCAATGATTTCTTTGATAGCCGAAATTGAGGAAACTTTTGTGCTGCCGTGTCGAACGAAAAAATTAGCACTAGCGCAATGACCAGGACTATGACAATATAGTTCTTCATCATTTCAAATTAATCCGTGACCCAACGCTAAGTCCAAAGCCTACTGGATAAAATTCCATATATCGCGGAACATATTCGACGCTTTCAAATTCATATAAAATAAGCGCAGGGGCATAGTAGACTTTGAGAAGAAATCCCTTATCAGGTTTTTGAAATCTGTAACCGACATTTAATAGCGTGGCAAGCGTCTTCGTGTACCGAACGTCTTCAAAATCCCAGCGTTCTCTGTTATCTCTCAGCCCTTGGATGTAGTTTAAGCAGATACCAAACTCTGCATGGTGCTTTCCTTGTGGTCTGTTCCAATACGTAAAACCAATTGGCTTACTGAAATGGTTATACTTACCCCTTACGCGGTAAAAGGAAAATCCTCCATGAACGCCCCAGACTTTTTTATCGGTCTGTTTTATCACGTGCTCATAATTTATGGAATACAATCCTCCACTGTTACCGAGGAATTCTGCATAAATGTTTTGAGCACACAGCTCGGGTGAGAAGATCACCCATAGAAATACGATTGATAGTATTTTCACAACGGTTATTTTTTACAACATCTTCTAACAACGCGCTGCAACAACAAATGTGTTCCAGCAAACACCTTTAGTATAATTTAGCGTATCAACATGTCCTCTTCTACACTAAATCTAATAAGAAAGGCAAGTTTGTTCTTCAATGGCCATTTCCAAAATGCCTGCTGACTGGGATTTGCCACGAACCCGTCAATTTTATCGATAGCAACGTAACGCTTGTCAAGCTTCGTCTCTTAAAATAGCAAAAATTCGTTACAGTGTATCAAGTTCTTTTTCTACCGCGGCCAACAGGGCAATCTCCCGTATTGCTGCCAATTTCCTAATACCTGCTATTGATAGTGCTTCATTCGTGAATGGCGCCACAAACTCTTTAAAAAATTCGTTAAGCTTTTCAACCCTGCTCGTTCTATCGATAGATTTTTCAAAACTAAAAATATCATCATATGTCGCCGGTTGACGTCTAAAAAGATCGCCTACATCCTTCTTAACTAAGTCCTTGTTAATCGAATAATGCATTGCAAACATTCTTTGCACATAGATTTTGATATTCAATTCAAACCGATCTGCAAAATTTGATTTCTGTAAATCCAACACAACGATGCACTCTGGACTTTCCTTGAACCAACCACCGAAAGCTCTTTCAAAGCCAACCATTTTTGCAGACTGATTAAATTGCGTCTTGAAGTCGTCCTTGGTCATGTTAAGTCAGCTTAGATAACTATGATGTCCAATATGCGAGTCATGAAGTATTGATGAGCTATTTTTTGAGCATAGTCATTATTTTCAATTTCATTGTTACACAACTTATCCATAAAATTTACATCGACTCCAATTCAGTTTGTACGGGAGGCAACATCGCGATTTCACCATTTCGCAAGTGCTCTAATACCCGCCTTAGATAACGCTTTATTCGTGAACGGCGTGACAAATTCTTCAAAGAACGAATTCATCCTTTCTCGGTGGATTGTATCGTCTGTTGAAGAGGTATTAAACTTCAATACATCATCATACTCCGCAGGCTGACGTCTAAAAATATTGCCCACCTGTTTCTTTACTAAATCTTTACTCTTGGGGTAGTTTTTCGCGAACATACCTTGAACAAAAATTTTGATGTTCAAAAGATAAATGTCTCCATGATTAGATTTTTGTAGATCTAATACAACGGTGCACTCTGAGCTTTCCTTGAACCACCCACCGAAAGCGCTGTCGAAGCCTTTGAGTTTGGCAACGTCGTTAAATGTATCCTTAACTTGTTTATCGGTCATCATAATCTATTACATGAAGCAACGTGTTTAATCGTGTCAAAGCAAAATTTTAGACTCCTTGAGCTTAGATTTTTCATTATTGTTTCGATTTACATCAGCAAAGATCACTTTTAAGTTTTCACGTATACCAACTAGGTTGTAAATTAGGCAATGCTCAAAATTGTTTTCTTAAGTTTAACTTATGTCTTGTATAAATCTAGTAAATGTTTCACTTATCAGAACCGCTTCGTCTTTTGACATTCCGATAAATGGTATTTCATATATTGAACCAGTGAACTTCTCTATTGCGTACGCATTGTCGCCTCCGTTAGAGGCAAAAACAAAAAAACCAGGGATATATTCATCGACTTTGTACCCTGAGTTCAACTGAATCATTTCCGTCAAAGGCCATAAAATGAAGAATCCAACATCAGAACTAATTTCAGCCCCATTTGCATTTTCAAAAAAATCAATAAATCCTATTGGCAAACTAAAATTGACTGCGGCCAAAAATTGCTGTATCTCTTCTTTCGTGGGAGGGTTATTCTTATTAATCATATCTTTATCTTGTAGTTCGCATCAATGAATTCCAAAAATTAGTGTATTGCAAGTGCTGTGCAGGTGTTAAGAATATCTTATTTGACAGATCCGTGGGACTTCCCCCGAATTTGACGGGGTGAATTTCGTGTATTTGTAAGCCTCTTAACAATTCATTATTTGCTTTGTGCAATGCCGCGTTTGTTGAGTTCGCCAGCTTTCTAGCCGAACTATACTCCGCTCCCTCTAGCAACCTAAACGGTCCAGAGGGTCTGATCGCACCGCTTGGGTAGCCGGTCCAATCTGAAACTGAGAATGAACCATTTGGAAAATTATCAACATTACCTCGAAGGCTATATTCTGCAACCTGTGAGGACCGTAAACTAAATTTGGGTGCCGCAAGATTCAATTTCGGCAAAAAGTATCCAAGTGCAAAAGAACCAATTTTATCAGCGGCGTGTGGGTCTGCTAAGAAATTCTTTCCGAGATCATAATTTCTACCTAAGAAATCCGGTTCCGTCAAATAATTATTGATGCCCGTGCCCAAACCCATTAATGTTGGGATGTAGTCTTTGGGGCTCAGCAGAAAATCCATTGTACCAACGGTTCCATTCCACACGTTGATACTGACGTTCTGTGCAAACGCTAGATGAGAATATAAAAGATTTCCAAATGTAAACTCTGGTCCAGCAGGTGGCACCGGATCTATGTTCAGGCCTGATAAATCTGCATCCATTTGTGGATAGATAAATGGTTGCCATAGGTTTACTCCCCAGAACTCTGCTCCTTCCAGTTCAATACCGTCGATTAATCGATTCTCACTAAAAGCATAAACGCTGTTGTATTTATAATCTTCCGCTAAAGGATCCAACGCCGAGAATCTTCCGAGGGCAGGATCATGCATACGATATTTGTAGTGATACCAGCCAAGATCAAATTGTTCTTGTAACTCTTGCCCTTGAAATTTTACGCGACCTTCTTGAACGTCTTCGACACTCGCATCACCACTATGGTAATAATTTCTAGAAAGCTCAGTTTGATTAAAGCTTAGCCCGAATGGATAATAATCTGACGATTGATAAACTTGTAGCGTAGGCGTAGTTGATTGGTGAACCACTGCGAGATCATCAAAGAAAACATTTGTCGCAGCATTTACTTTCGATTCATTGGCCACATAAATGAATACAACACCATCACCAATAGATTCGGGCACGTGCACATCGAGTGCTAACTTCTGCCACGCTGAAAGCGCAAGATCTGAAATGCAAGCGTATCCAAACTGCCGTGCGTGGTATACTTCGCCTACTTTCTCCACGAGGATATAACACAAATACGCTTTCGGATAACTATTAGCTTTCGGCACCGATGCTGCTTGCGCGGGTAAGTAGTCGTTAACAGCATTAAACAAAGCAGCGTTCTCACCTGTTGGGGTCAACCCTAACGCCGTTGTAACCAATGAAGTGATGTTTGCAACAAGTGTATTGGTACCTGTGATGGCGGCACTGTATCGCCCGTAGACGTGTGATTGAATATTATCACCGCCCTGTACGTTAAGTTGAATTGACGGCCCTACGGCCCTGCCTCCAGAAACCGCTGAGTTCAGCTTTGAAGCTCTTATTGGCGCAACGATTTCAGCAGATCGTGAAGTGTGATTGTATGTTGCGTCACCAGCAATACCTTTAAATGACTGCGCTTCTTTTGTGGCCCGTACGGCCTCCATTGTCGCCAAGTAGTTTTGCGATTTACCACCACTACCGAATACCACGCGAACATTTTGTTGATGATCGCGGATATAGTACTCGTATTCATATCCCGTAGGCCCACGAACGACTCGACCTTCAGTGGTTTCAATCGACGCAAGTTTCCCATCCCAATATTGAATTGCACCGACGTAATCAATTTGTTCTAGTATTTTTGTTGGCGATGTTTCCTTCGACAATGTTCGAAGTTTATTTCCTGTTGCATCGTATTGATATTCAACGACGCGATTTCCTGACAACTGAATTTTCGTGGGGTAATCAAGGTGGTTATACTCGATCAATACAATTTCCTTGTTAAGATCGGATTTCAAATTTCCATCCAGATAGTACTCATACTCAGTGTTGTTCTCCCCCTCTACATCGGAAACAAAATTGCTATGGGTAATTGGCTTTTCGGTGTAACCAAAAGAAGACTCACCAGACCAATAAGTAGATTTATCTACAACGTGCCGCAATGCATTACTCTTCGATTGGGTGACGCTTGCGTATTGGTAGAGAAGGTCGTCGATGTTTGCAACGGCTCCATTTACTTTTCCATACCGCTTCAGTGTGCTAATGTTTCCATTGATATCATATTCCATGATCTCATTGAACATATTCGGATTACCGTTCCAGTTCGCGCCATTTAGCGTTGCATACCGCGCGCTTTTTAACCGGTCGAAAACGTCGTATGTAAAAGCATATGCTTTTTGTTTCGGTGGATCAACTAAGTTGTTTGTGTTCCATTTTATCGCGCTGATGTTTCCGTGAAAATTTTTAGTGGATGCTGTTCCATTAACCACGAGGCTTTTATCATAGTTAATTTCCATTCCGAACAAGTCATTAACATCGTCGTTATTACTGCCATCGGCATTAAACGACACATTGTTAATACTGCTGAGCCACCCTTGAATATTATAGCGGTAATCGATTGACTGCAGATAAGTTTTACCGTTATCTGTTGAGTGTAGATTTTTTTCAATAACCTTGCCTAGCTCATTGTATTTGAAGTTGGATAAGATTACGCTCGGGTTGTCTCCCACCTGGTGATACACATTCAATAATCGTCCTGTGTGATCGCGGGAGTATTCTTTCTGGATGACGATGTTGGAGCCATGACGTTGAAGTTCTTTCAATACATTTCCGGTGAAGTCGTACAGGGTTGTTACACGATCAATTGTTCCAAGATGGTTCTGTCCAACTTTCTGAAGAATACGACCTTTAGAATCATAATACGTCACACCATTCAACCAAGTATCAGCGCCTATTATTTTTACTTTATACCCCGTCGAAAATCCTTTAGGCGGGTTTCGCCATGCGGCCGGATAGGGAAGTTGATGAACGTCGTTTACTTTCGGATAGGCAGTCTCGGCCTGAAATTTATAGTTGGATGAATTTCCATTGTCCTCCCAGTTTGTAAAGCCCAAAAAGTCATAAGAATCGTAATACTGAATTGTTAAGATATCAGGTAGGGAATGGAGTGGTAGGGCAGTATTGCTATAACCTATTTCATTGTTGCCATTAACTTCGAATCGGACGGATGCATTCGCAAGCTTCGTTGTTAACTGAGATCTCAGGCCTGTTGTGATGCCCGTGATAATAACACGGTTGTGGCAATCGTACTTTGTATATGTCCATTCATTTTTTAGTCGCTGCTCACCATCCTGAACGAGCACCTGTCTATCCCAGCGATCAAATATGGTATAAATCCAATCTGCTCCTGGGATTTTCTTTCCGGTAATTCTATTGAGGTGATCGTGCTCATATTGAAAGCACCAGCGATTGAGAAAGTCAATCTTATTGGTCGAGCTGTTGTATTCGCTTAATTTCTCTACAGCAAGCGGAGGAAAAACTAGCTTTAGGTTTCCACCGAAATCATAGATAAAATAGGTGACTCTCCACAGCTTTTCCGCGCCCTCCTTTTCCATAATGAGCCGACCGAGTTCATCTTTTGCTTTAATAATTGTTTTGCCGTTAGGCAGTACATGTTCGGTTAGGAGTAATGCGCCCGGTGGGTAAAAAGTGTTTGCTGACGGCAGAGACGACGTAGACCAAAACAATACTTCGTCAGCGACATTAAAGCGCGTAATCTGTGTTGTCGGTTTTGAATTGGCATCATTGTGCCAACTCCAGCCGGGTGCATATGTTTTACTTTCAATATTTAGCTGGGACTCGTGAAAGTAATTGAGAGAATAGGGCTCCGAGTCTGAAGGAATCCCCACAGTACCATTATAGAATACTTTTTGTTCTTCTTCTGGTGAAGACCTGAATTGACTATTACTTTCCCCGGTATACGGTAAATACGATTTTGGCTGCCTTCCGAACTTGTCATATTGCTTAAAGTTGACAACATCACGTGATGCCGGACTTTGCTTCACATCAACAGATTGCAATGATCTGCCGATTCCATCAAAATATTCGTATGATACAATCTTATCTGGATGCAACGCCGCTGTGACCAATGCTTCCGTGGTCATTTTCTTTTGCAGCGTTTCTGTCCTGATCGAATTTTTATCAGGCGATGCCACACCATTGGCTGTTTTATTGGCGCTAATAAAAAAGGAACCGTGAGCGGATGCCTTCAAGCTAAACCCTGGACGCAACAGGCCAGAACTATTGACAACGTAAGACGATTGCTTGCCAACGCCAGCCAGGGCCACGGCATGTACAGTCGAGAAATCTTGCGCGTTGGCTAGTTGGATTGACACTGCCAAGATGATATAGAGTAAAATACGCTTGACCATAATTAAGGACAGGTTCTAAAGAAGTTGAAACTTATTATTGATGAAATCCCACTAGTTCCGCAAGCGTCAATCGCGACACACCTCACGTCGCCGCTACCAATACCTGGCGGCAAAATAGGTGCAGTAATCGTCTGTGATGCTCCCTGCGTAGCCCAAGTGGATGAGCCAGCTGCTCTATATTCCCAACGGTAGGTCATTGCGCCGTTGCAGTTTCCTACAACGTTCACTTTCAGTTGTGTTGGGTGTGAGAAATGACGATTGGCAGGAGCGGTACATGATCCATAAACATCAGCACCTTGTATACCTCTGCAAACATCGCCAGCCACCGGACCATCCGCGCAGATTGAGACGCTAAGTGCGGCATTTATCAATATTGTTTTTTGAGCTTTTGCAGTTCCATATTCCGGATTAGATTTCGCAACGGTAACGACGTAAGCTCCAGGAGAAGTGTAGATATGTGTTACGCTATGCGCTGTTGTCGTCAACGTCTGGCCATCACCATAGTCGTATGTAACGTTCGTGGTATTCAATGAACGAGTCTCATTATTAACCGAAATCGTTACGGCCCATCCAACAGTCAAAGACCCACTTACTGAAATTGTCGCGGTAAAAGATTCATTCTTGTTATCAGCAACGACGTGGTAGCGATAACGGTGTTTAATGTTATTCTCATGATCTCGAATTAACCGAAGTTTACCTTGCTCGCCATATTCGAAACTTGTTTTAACCCCATTCGCATCGGTTACTGAAGTAGGACCAACAAGCGCCCGGTTATCATATTGTTTTCTAAGCTGCGATGTACCAGGATTAACAATTTCTTCTTTTATCACCGTGTTTGCCAATTGTGCATCCCACACATATGACACCGTTGTGCCATCTATGGACGTCTGTTTTGTCAAATTGCGAGTCACTGGGTCATATTCATCATAGCTATGAACTTTTCTTAATACCGTTTTATCATGAACAACATCACCGTGCTCAGTAACGTATACCGATCGAAAATCTTTGGGATTGATTGCGCCATCAAAAGCGTATACCTCCGAGGGTTTGGCAACGCCATTTATGATTTTGAACGTATTGTATTTTGCGGAAGTAAGTTTTTCTGTACCCCCTCTCAAAATCGACGTCCGTTCCTCAATTATTGTATTGAATTTATTCTTCTCCCACAGCAATAAGATTGCTTTCAGCGCGCTGGATGCATGAATACCTGCCGAGGGGTTTTCAGAAAACTTAAATGCATCATCGCTAACATACTTGAAGGTAGTTTTGATTATCGTCCCGTTTGAGCTCATAACCTTCGACATCGGATACGTAAGCTTCCTTATTTGGTCGTAGTGAAATTTAGTCTCCGATTGTACAAATTTGTTGATATCATAATTTAAGGATTGATCGTATACTTTTTCAATTACGTTGTCCAACAAAATCCAATCTGCCGAAATTGAGAATCGGCCATATCGTATCTTTTTTCCTCCATTATAGGGAAAGCTTCCGCCTATGAATCCTTTCAGCGTTGGAGGTTGATATCCGAAAGGATTTACGACGTAGTTGTTCGTTGTAGATTTTATTTTTCTGCCAGCCTTATCATAGATGGTAGTTTCAAGAGGTAGACCGGAGAGATGCTCACGTTCCTCTAACTTTAGAAACGGAAACACATCCGCACGATTCAAGTCCAATATGACATTTCCATCTTTATTAACATCCAAGGGATCTGAATACACTGGGTTAATCTGAGCATTGTGCGAACTAAAAGTTTTTACCTCGTATCCATTGTGATCGGTGGCGCTTGCTCCATTATACACAATCACCTTGTCAACAAAATAAGACGGCTCTCGATAGGAACGGTTCTGTGGTACAGAAGACATTACTTTGAATCGCTTGTACAAGCTCCGATTTTCATCCCAACAGTTTTCAAAAGATTGTAACACGGGTTTGTATGAACTAATTGGCTTTAGCGTGTAAACGAAAGAACGTTCTGCTACGATGCTACCATTGATATCATGATCTTTAATTGTTTCTAGCATGTTACAGCCCTGCAATGAGGTATAACCGCCAGTTGGATATTTGATTTGAATGAGTCGTGCAATGCAGGGGCTTCCGTACGTGGGGTCGCGGTAACTTGATGGGTCGTAAGCATGCAACATTTGTACTTTGTTGCCGAACGCGAATTGTCCGGCGACAGGCAGATACTCGGGAGTACAATAGTTGATACTCCGCATGTACCCGTTAACAGTCTGTAAAGGACTGATTCGTCTCGGTAAAGCCTCACGAGCATAGTAGACAAAACTATACAACGGGTGTTCTAACGTTGTCGTTGAGAGTTCAACTATACCATCGAGAAATAATCGATTGTAGTTGTACTCCTTCATTCCCTCATAAACATATTTTCGTAGGAGCTGATCATTCGGAGGGGTTGACTTAAAATTTGAAGCGTCTAGCGGAGTTGCATTCTCGTGTACTTCATAATCGTCATCCGGTCCATACTTTTCTACTGCGACCATCGCCTCTGATAGCCACATGAAATTATTAGCTACATTTGCTTCTACTACTGAATAATTTAGTTTTATATTCCTTATGGTTTCATTTTTCATGTTAACCAATGTTATACGGTCATATTTTATGGCGCCAGGTAAATCATTCCTGCCTGAGGAATAAAACACAACCTGATTACCAGCAGATGTTTTGATATTTTCTAGCCTGATGAGCGACTCGGTAACAATAGACTGATTCACAAATATTCCTTCCGGGTCTACCCGATCTGTTCGCGGGTCAAAATAATTGAGCTGTCCTTGAGTTACGGTTTGTGGAAAATTCTCGCTACAGGAATAATCAAAGTCGGGACATGCCTTTGTAAAGCCTGCATAAGCTTTCGTAACCTTTTCGCCCCTTACAATGGTGTGATGACGGGTGTCTCTACAGGTTGGGACGTCAAAAATCGTCATCCACCGAAAGCAAACATCCATCTCATACGTGTAGTTAGAGATTGATGTAAGTAGAGGAACCTTCCTAGTTACGACTGGCTGAGTCGCGTAAGTTGTTGTCCCTGACTTAACATAATTAAAATTGATTGCATCGCCTTCTGTAGATGTAATTGCTATCAAATACCACTTTGACGTATAGGTGGGGTTGATTGTTTCGGACATGTGTGCTTTGGCTACCACGAGTTTATCGCCCAGGTAAAACCAATCGTATTGTTTAACGTCGTCGTGATAGTCGACAAACGTATCGTTATTCCAATCGAAGGCAAAGTTTGCAACCATGTGAAACGTCTCGACCTTACGCTCTTCTATTGCATTAGGGGACAATCCAAATTGGTAATGTGTACCATCTTCAGTCGTGAGATAAAACCCAGTGATCCTACCATTTTCGACCTTATATGCCATGCGTAGAGCTTGACGTGGAATTGGCACCGGCGCGCCGTTATCAATAATAAATCGAATGGTGCGGCCTGGAATGTAAAGAAAGAATTCATCAGGTTCGGCATCTGCCTTATTCCTTTCAAAACGATCAGTCCACAAGGGTGGGTCAATAACATTTGCGTTCAATTCATTTTTATATTTCCAATACCCTTTATTAGGATCTTCGTCCGGCAAGCCATTTAATTTCCTGACAACATAACCACCGGCTCCCAAATTCCATTTAAGTCCCGCGGGACTTGCAATATCATCCACACTGACTCCACTAGCGTCATAACTCAATGAAATCGGTACGCTTAAATCTCGACTCGGCAGCGTAAACAAATTCAAATTAATTTCGGGCTGTCCCGTCGCATAGTTAATCGGTATATTTCCAAATGAACCCAATGCGGACTTCTCCGGCGTACTTGGACTATAATTCGAATAGTAGTCACTACTCGCAAAACCATTCGTCTTCTTTTGGGCGAACACAATATTTCCACAGAGTATTAAAAGCACACCACACAAATTCCTGCACAACGGTTTTGTAAATTTTAGAAAGCGCATAGTCAAACATTAAAGTGTAAAGTGTTTGCTAGGAATAACTTGATGAAAACAAATTCCTAGAACAGCATAGCTTTCCTCTCTGATCAAAACTCGAAAAGCTACAAGACGTTTTCCATGGAAGTTCCTGAAGACTTCCATTTCCATTTTTGTTGATATACAAGTATTGTAAACACATGGCGACGGTTCGTACTAATGACACCACCGGCATTCCTAGAACTAATGCATTACCCCTAACGGTTAATCAAATAAAATATCAACAGGAGAGAAAACAAAAAAAAGCGTTTCGGGAAAACCTAACTTTTTTATCAAGCACTACATGCAGAACCTGGTGATCAGTTCTTGCAATTAATTTATATGATCACCAAATGAATCCTTTTACTTTTTTATGCGCCGAGCAATGCTAGTACTCACCACCAATCCTTCTCTTGGTGTGATCTCCTTTCAAGAACGGCAATCTCGAAGGTACACGCGTAAGCCCTGTCGTATCGGTTAACGTTCCAATAAAAAGAATGATCTGCTTTTTCTCAAGCGATGTCAACTGCAGTGCATCCGTCGGAAGGGTTTGATTATCTAGTATAATTCCTAATCCTGCTCCACCACCGCGATTGTAAAAATCAATAACCTCCTCCAATGTTTGATAAACACCATTGTGCATATACGGCGCTGTCAATGCTGCATTCCGAACGGTAGAAGTTTTAAACATATCGCGTTGCAACGATTTTGATGAGACTAATATCTTTCCTGCGTCACCATCACGAACAGGTCGCAGCGAATCTGCATTACCTGGGACGCCCAACACTTCTGATTCCGTTTCCACAAACATCGGTGGTACGCTTCCATTAAACAACGGCATAAAATGACACGTACCGCACTTTGCTTTCCCCATGAATAAATTTAAGCCAGCAACTTCATCAACGTTGAGTGTATTTTCGCCGCGAATAAAATGATCGAATTTTGAATTGAAACTACTCAGTGAACGCACATAACTTGCAATGGCAACGCGAATATGCTTTGCCGAAATGATTTCTGTAGAATCTGCTGCAGGGAACGCTTTCTTGAACATCGTGCGATATTCTTCGCTACTTTCTAAACGTTTGCTTGTCGACGTAATATCACCATTCATCTCAACAGCATTATGAACGACGTCCATCACTTGCTCTTCGAGGAAAGCAACACGAGAATCAGAAAATTGTGCTTTCTGAAACGTGGCATTTATCAGTGTGGGTGCGTTTCTAAACACGGCATCACGACCGCCGAATGCCAGGCTTTTTTTATTTCCATCTGTAAATGCTTTGTCGGGCTGATGACACGAAGCACATGCCCGCGCATTATTTCCTGATAAAACAGGATCAAAGAAAAGAACGCGTCCAAGTTCAATTAAATCCTTCGATGGTGCGAGTGATTGTGTTGCCGTTGACGAAAAAAATGAACGACGTAAAGCCGCCGCATCAATCACGTTCGGATAATTCATATCAACCGCAGTCAACCATTTGTTGTTTATAACACCCAACCGTTGTTGATGTCGATAAATTTGTTCGCTAAGCGGAACAACATATCGCTGAATAAAACGAGCGCGATCAAATGAATTAAAAGTCCAACGTTGTTGTAGAAAATTATCTAAAGCAGAAAAAAGACTATCCAACTGCCTTGCTTCTTCGTACCGTGGATATTGTTGTAAAATATTTTTTATACCAAAAAGTGAGTGACGTGTTTCTGAAACCGAAAGTTGCGCCACGGGTGAGTCAAATCCTGAAATGCCTAGGCTCACTATCCGTAACAATTCTAAGCGACAAGCTTCGAAAATATTTGCGTCGGTAAATTGATTACTCTCATACAATTGCTTAACACGTGGCATCGTTGACTTAAGAATACCAATCTCTTGTAATAGTTCCTGATGTTGCAAGGTATCGTATTGCGGGTAAATCAATTCCTCGATCACTTGAAAGCCTGTCGGCTCTTGTATTTTTGAATCATAGTCCTCTTCTTCGGGTAATGCAGGGCCATTCACTGCCTCTGATACATTCGCAAAATAATATTCAGTCAACGGCTCAATGTGTTTCCAATGTAAACGCGCTCCAATGAAATGCTTTCTTATCTTATCGACAGGTGCTTTGTTCTCAACAGCGTCATACAAGCTATCTACACACATCGCCATTGAATCAATTTGCTCACGGTAGTAGGCTTCTATTTTATCGGCTGGCGTTGCATTTTGTTGAGACACATGATTACATGACATCAATGTGCATGACGCAATGACGAGGAACAAAAAATATTTCATAGCAATTGGCATTCATAAAAACTGCCCGGTCAAATGCCGAGCAGTTTTCATACAAACATTTAACCCTTAAAATTTATCTCGGTAAGCCTTTGATGATTAATACTTGGCTACCTTGTTTTTCGTTTACGCGAATTGAACCACCATCAGGATTTCTGAAATAATCCGATTGCCAGGTGTGTGGTTGAACGTTAAGAAGAAAGGTATTTTCGCTTCCGATAATATCTGATATATCGATCATCGCGCCATACTCCCACGCGCCATAACCCGCTTTGCCTTTTACGGGCTCAGGATATGCACCACCAGAGACGGCGTTAAATTTATCTGCATCAGCTTCATTGCGTCGTGGATCTACTTCAAACACATTTTTCAATTCCTTCGTTGCAAGATTATATTGGTATATGCGTGAATCGTGCTGCTGATCATTGTAACCTGAATTTGGATCTTCCTGGATGTAAGCATAATTGGTTGTGACCATGATGTTATCAGGATTTTGGAATGCCTTGGCAACGCCTTCGCGATCGTCACCATCAAGAATGAGTTCAAGCTTTCCTGTTAGTGGCGACGTTTCGGATAATACAAGTTTGTAAGTGCGTCCATATTTAGAACGTGAATAGTCCGCGTTCACACCTGTGTTATTTTGGCCCGTCACATTGAAGTAGACTTCTCTTCCGTTTGCACCACCGCCTTTTCTATAGTCTATATCTTCTACGCGTCCGAATGCAATCGCCTTCAAACTATTTGCCTCCGTGTTCATCTGCGCGCCACTCAATGCACTCGCGCCAGCAATTTCCATAAACTCAACATCAATTTGCTCACCGGTTTCGATGTCCATCTCACGCTGATTTTGATCTACTCTACGCAGCACATATACTTTTCCATTTGTCAGGTCACCAACTGTATTAGCCAAGTAAAGCGCGAGTTGTCCGCCACCAGCATCTGACTCATCGTCACCAATAACAATAGCTGTCTTCCCAGGATAGGCTGTCTTTGGAAGTGGTACTGCGTTTTCTGCATTCCATCTTCCGAGCGCTGGTAATGCTTTAGAAAACCCTGCACCAGAAGATGATGCTAACGGATTTAGACCATGCGTTTGTGAATCGATATTTGATTCTCCACAAGTGAAGTACACCGGACCGAATCCATGTTCAGCAGGTGTTGCTAGCGTGGCTGAGCAAAGACGCCATAATCCGCCACTAGAGTTCAATAGATATTCTCCCGCCACTGGTTTGAACGATTTATCCAACGTAATGCGCGAAACAGAAAAATTATCTTCGTGATTCACCAATAAAGAATAACCAAGCGATGTTTGCAATAATCCAGCGCCATCGGCCGATCCACCAAAAATAAAGTTCGGTGTTTCGATTAATTGATCTTCACTACTGATTAAAGGGAATACTTCAACATTCTCAAATCCTGCAAGCTTCTTGAGTAGTGCAGGCGTAATAGAATGTGCCTTAAGGTTAATTGCGTTCGGTGGACCTGGAGCTGGATCACCCTGATCGCCTTTGTCGCCTTTTTCTCCTTGAGGACCAACATCTCCTTCAGGACCTTCACACGATGTGAATGCGAATAAGGCTACTACAAGTAGGCTCATTATACGATTGGAAAATCTTCTCATGTACAGATTAAGTTTTTTTTCAAAACTAAGTCTGTCATGTTTCGCTACGATAACTGAAATATTACCGTAGGATTACAATTTGCGAAAAACGACCAACCATACTTAACATGAAGTATCGAACATTGGTCCTCGTGTGTTTTTTAAGCACAACGGTTTACATACCTGCTGGAACCGCGGTCTGGAGCAAAAACATTATCTACTGTTGAAGAGATTCGCGTTAGATGGGAACGCGACGATGTCGTGATCTTATCGTTTGGATCCGGCCGATATAATTTCCTGGTAAAAGATAACCTTAGCGTGTGTTACGGGTGATGTCGTTCCCTAAGTGAAATCATCGGAAAAACGAACATTAATTTCTGTTATTCACCTTGCGCTTGCCGAGCAAAGGCGAAAATATCAACTATTATCGTTACCTTTGACGTACTTTAATAATCTATTCTTCCAAAGCTCGCCAGTTTCCGGCCATCCCTCACTTTCTCTTTGGAAATACTTTAATAAAGCATGGATTGAAACCATTGATTAGCAAATCGATGTTATCAAGGGAACGATAACTTGGCTAATCTGATGTAAGCAAAGCGTTTGACTCTTCAAGGAAGAACTCCAAACCCTGTTCGCTGTTTTATCCTACTACACAGCTCGACAAAACAGATGAGCGAAGGGCTATTGGCCACTTCAGGTTCTGCACCGATGATTATTTTAATGAATACGACTTTCAGCAGTTGTTTCATTCGCATTTATTATTCGAAAACAAATTAAAAACAACCAGTTCATAAATTATGGCAGAAACGTTCAACAAAAAGGAAAAAGAAAAACAAAAGCAGCAAAAGAAAAAAGAGAAAGAGCAGCGTAAAGCTGAGCGAAAAGCAAACAAAAAACCAGGTCAGTCGTGGGAAGATATGATCGCCTACATGGATGAGAATGGCAATCTATCCTCAACTCCACCGGATCCGAACAAAAAGCAGGTTATCAATCAAAACGACATCGTGCTCGGATCTAGAAACATTGAAGGAATGATTACCAATCCGATCAGAAAAGGTCGTGTAACATACTTCAACAAAGAGAAAGGCTATGGTTTCATCAAAGATCTAAAGACTCAGGAAAGCATTTTTGTTCACAGTAGCGTGTTAACGATGGAACTGAAGGAGAACAATATGGTATCCTTTGAAACTGAAAATGGATTTAAGGGTCTTACCGCCATTAATGTTAAGATGGCTTAAGCATTAATACTTCTCATCGCTACATTTCAATGAATAAATCTTCCTCAACTTTCAGGGGCTGCTCGGCATTTGAAGGTTGAGGAATACTTGCATCCAGTAGCCACAGCGTCACCAAAATTACGACACACCATTGTTCGGAATCGTTTCGCTTTCAACCGATCAATTGCATTCCATTTTTTTATTTAACTTTACCGCGGATATGCAAAATATCAATTCACGATATCGCCTTATTGCCGGAATTGCGGCTTAATTACAGACACTCTTTTCTGACCTCCGTCTGTAATTCTTCCCTTTCAAATCGTATTTCTTAACACGATGGCATTGCCTATTTCCGGCAGTTTCCATCAAAAACATTTCGGTAAAATGATATCATTGAATCAATACGGCTGGGATCATTGTTTCCAGTCTTCTCAAACACAAAGCGACTTACTCATCGGGCGCGTCACATCCATACAAGGATTTAAATATTATATCATCACCATACACGGAGAAAAGGAAGCTGAGCTTTCCGGTAAACTCCTTTATGAAATCTCTGCAGAGGAACTTCCTAAAGTTGGTGATTGGGTCACGATGAAAGATTACGAAACGATGGGATACATCATCGATGTATTGCCACGAAAGAATGTGCTTTCACGAAAAAATCCAGGAAGCAAAACAGAACGCCAGCTTCTTGCTACCAATATCGATTACGCGTTGGTTGTGCAAGGACTTGATCGTGACTTCAACATCATGAGACTTGAGCGCTACATCGTGCAACTGATGGCGTGTTCCATTACGCCCATCGTGGTACTAAATAAAGCAGACCTCGTCAATGATTGGAATCCATTCAGCAGCGAGATCTCAACATTACAACGAGACTGCAAGATCCATTTTTGTAGCACGTACAACGGTATTGGGATCGACGAATTATTTAACAGCGTACTCGAACCGCGAAAGACATACATCTTGATCGGATCATCGGGTGTTGGAAAAAGTTCGTTACTAAACGCGTTGATGAATAATTCCCTCCGAGCGGTGAGTGACGTTAGCACCTTCAACAACAAAGGGAAACACACGACTACGACGCGTGATCTTTTCCTGTTGCCTAATGATAGCATTGTGATCGACACGCCTGGTATGAGAGAATTTGGACTCACGTTCGAGCGCGGCCATAACGATGACGAATTATTTCCAGCGATTCACCAGTTCGCTGCACAATGTCGTTTTTCAGATTGTAAACATCTTCACGAAAAAGATTGTGCGGTGATTGCTGCTGTTGAGCGGGGTGAACTAGAAAAACAAGTTTATGAAAGTTATCTGAAATTGGTAAAAGAACAGCGACGTTTTGAGATGAACGCTGAAGACAAAAAGCGCTTGGGAAAAATTGCGGGTAAAATGTCGCGCGAGGCACAAGAAAATCGGAAAAAGTATAAATACTAGTTGCAACACGCGACAACGTGCTTCTACAAAAAGGTCGGTGATCGGACACGATTATCGGCCTTTCTTCACCGCATAGTATCAGTGCGAAGTCTATTTACACGCTTAAAAAAAGACAACAAATGGTACAATATAAGATCAAACCACATTTGCTATTATTTCTTACTACCGTTGAGCAATCCCACATCCGGCATCCACAAGTCGGTATTTGTTGACCAAAACGGTAACCAATCGCCTACCCGCGCCCGAACATGATCAAGAAAGTGCGCAAAGTTGCTTCCGAAACATACGTGCGCTTACATACCGAAATACATTGAAGAAACCCTCCACGTTGCCCTATTATTAGCATTGAATTATCTTCGATAAAATTCCTTGACCTGATCTTCTTTTTTTCACCAACGTTACCAGGGAAATAGACTGATCAAACACTCATCTGGAATTTCATAAGATAGCACGTTATTATTTTTTGACATACCCCCAATTTTATGCAGATGACAAAAGAACAAGAACTGGACATCTACCGCGAAGCGATCGCGATGAAAAACCAAGGAAAATTCGAACCTGAGATTCGATCTGTTCTCAAACAAAAAGGTCTCGATGATGCTTACATCACCAATGCGTTGATGAACATCTACAGACTCGAATCACCACAGGAACGCGCTGAAGCACAAGCAAACGCTGGTTCAGGGACAAGCAGTATGGTTATTGGCGGACTGATTTGTGTTGGCGGAATTATTGCAACAATGGCTACGAATGGACAAGTACTGTTTTACGGTGCAATCATCGTGGGCGCAATTCAATTCATAAAAGGATTAGTACAAGCTAGCAACGCCGATTAATCATTGACCAATAATTGCCGATATCATGAGCCTTCTACATAAAGAGAAGGCTTTATTTTTTTTAAGGGTTGGCAAACATTCGAATACGCTGACAAACAATCTCGTCATCATCGGCACCATGTCCCTTTCCTTCATAGTAGTAGATTTTAAATGTAGCGTCGGGGCGGTGAAGTTGTTGTAGCTTTTGCTCAAGTCTCCGAACATGATCAACCGTTGTCAATAGGTCTTCCGTGCCTTGATGAATCTCGAATGATGGTACATACTCAGCAAAATAATAGGGCGAGCTGTTTAGCATTCTTTTCCTGATGATTGCTGGTGACGCTTGGGGAGTAAAAAATATCCGCGCAAAATCTTTCCCAACACGCTCTTTCGAAAATACGTCCGCCTGCAAAAAATCCGTATGCGTTGATATTGCAATGACATGGTCCACCTTTTCAGTAAGGCCACCGATCAATAGCCCAACCGTTGCACCTCTACTAATTCCCATGACGAGCACTTTTGTATCCGTACTTTTATGATATAATGTTTTCACGACCTCCAAAAATGAAATCGCATCTTCTGCCGGGCCCTGCCACACGTCGCTAGTGTTACCTTCCGACCGAAAGCAAAACTCCCTTCCTTTCACAATTTCGCCACGAAAAGACGGTGCGATAACAATGTATTTATTCAAGACATCGCGACAAGCTGTACTCGCAATACGCTTTAAATATTCCGGCTCAAGTACGTCCGTTTCCACACCACCACCGTGCAATGCCATTAAAATCGGCGCCGAAGTGATATCAAGACCCGCGGGTATTCGAATCAAGCCATAGTGTCTCTTACTTTCTACGATATGTGAGACCACGTACAGCGTATCGCCGTTAGGTTCACGTTGCTGAAATTCGATTTGAATATTCTTCGGGCTAAAGTTTTTGTTATGCCACGCGTGTCTAATCGTATCAATTTCCATTTGTGTAACGGGAGCAAACAATTCGCTCAATGGAACACCCGGATCTGTAACTAATGGATCCGGAGGCACAACCTCACCAACGCAATCATGACCGCCTGTATTGACGAAGAATTTAAAGTCACGGTCAAAAGCGAGGAAATAGAAATCCAAAGAAACCGAATAGAGTATGAAAATGATCAACACATGGTTTTTCTTTAGCAATATGATCGCCGATGGCAGCACAATCATGCTCACAAAACCTAAGTGCAGGATAACGCGATATAGGCCAGGCTGCACGAGATCTGGCATCTGCCACCTTACAATCCAAAAGAGCAACATCACGAGTGACAATAATAGCGCAAAAATCGATTGTTGTTTATTCGGCAAACCCTTGCGAAACACTGCCCATAAAAAGTATCCTGCATAAAAGAAAACGAGCAAGACAAAACTGTAATAGATAAATTGTACCGTTCCTGGTAATATTCGTGCTACACCAAGAAAACCGAGAAAGCTGACAAAACTCGCGATACCAATTACAGTACCGACAACATTTTGATGTGTACGATCGGTGTCGTTCTGGAGGGCTGACACGTTGAAGAAGATAAAAAGTCCGAGCAATAAAAATCCTATGACAATATATATTTGATTAAACAGCGACACAGCCAACAAACTTTTATCTATCGCGAGGCTGAACCCAAGCATAAAAAGAATCGCGACCATCACAATGCCAATAGTAGCGGCCGCCACAGGAAAACTTAAAAAATTCTTTCGCTGTTCAAATAAAAATACCGTATAACATCCCAAGAGAATCGCGCCTCCGCTGAGTACAAAAACCGCGCCGATGCCATAGCTCACAAGTACCGTACATATCAAACCGAGAAAATAGACCACCAGCGCTACATTAATAACTGCTAACTTTTTCATAAACAATTGGGGTTGGAGATTTGCTATTTAAAATATTCGATCATATATCCCGCTGCAGATACAATCAAGTATGTCCGCGTGGCCTCGTATTTCCTGCACAATAAAATTCCTATCAATAGCATCACCGCGATTGGAATATTAAATATTATAGTTTTGGCATGCCCTGAGACAAAATCCAATCTGCAGAGGCCCCACACAGAAAATATAAGCGAAACGAAGCACGCGAAGGCCGTTGGAATGATTGAATTTGTTTGATCAACCTTCAGTGCTAGCCATGCTGACACTATCGTGTAGAATACAATCAATGCTATTCGAACATCCATCCGAACAATTTCTCCTAGGAACACCATGGCTAAACATGCTGCGGAAAATATTTGTGCGATAACTACCTGATAAATGGGAAGTAAAATCTGTTTCTCAACGGCACGCCAAGACAAAGCAATGAGCTGAATACCGCCACCAAATATGACGATCAACGCCAACGGGTCCACGATTCCATGCTGAACATATCCTAACGCCTGCAACACTTTCCCGATGGCGATGGGTATTAGTAAAAGCAACAAAAACCGATCGATTCCAGGTGAGTATTTCTCATGAAGAAAAGTCATTAAATTTTCTCTCGCTCTATTCGCACGGTGAGCATGAAACGTATTGACAACAATCGAAACTAGCACCATCACGATGGAACCTAGGATTAGAATCTCAGCACCTGCTAAGTGACTAATTTTAAATCCATAACCAGCAATGAGAATAACGGCACTTAATACAAATAACAACACCCGGAACACGCCGCGTTTTTTGCGGTGTAGATACATGCCATGCAAAGAGCTTTGAAGAAGCGACAGCCCGAGTAGTACAAACGAGAGCAACAGTATCTCAGTAGCAAACTGCAAATGAAAGATCTTGAATACAACGCTTAAAGGCAGCATAAGCAGGACCGCGTATGTTATCCATTTGCTCATGGACGCGCGCTTATCGATGACCTCAAGCGTTTCTTGTTGGATGTCTTCAAAATGATCCTCAGGCAGATCAAGTAGCGCACTTTCCAGCGCATCTTCAAATGATATGCCCGTCGCCATGCGATCTTCGACATCACAGCTGATATGATCAATCATCTCCGCTTGAAGTGGCTTAAATGTCATGCCTTTCCTTTCGAGAAACTGTCGAATAACTTCGCGTTGCCCATCACTTATCATGCAGCCGATGTTTTGAGACTCAATTTCGAATCGTTCAAAATAGACGTCAGTATCTTATTGAATTCTTGAAGTTCAGACACCTTTGCTTTGGCTACTTTCTTACCTTCAGACGTAAGCGCATAATACTTCCGTGCGCGGTTATCCACAACTTCCGTCGTCGTGACCAACAAACCTTCAGATTCTAATTTGTGCAGCACAGGATACAGCGCACCGTAGGATAGTACAATCTCGTTCTTCGACAACTGGGCAACATGTTGGGTGATTTCATAACCATACATCTGCTTGTTTTGTGCCAGGAGTTTCAGAATGATCGTACGAATTGTACCTCGAATAAATTCCTTGGAAAGCATCTTATATATATAATTTTCTTAAATATATAAGATTTAGATAATAAAACAAAAAACGACAGCTGCGTGATGATGCGTTCAAAACGCATGGTGTCGCCATCCACCGTCCACAACGGATACGCTACCCGTTATGTAGCGAGCGCGATCAGAAACAAGAAACACAGCCATGTTTGCCATATCTTCAGGATGACCAAATTCACCGAGTGGGATTTCTCGTGCAGCAAATACTTTCTGATCTTCTTTCGTGAAAACGCGACGAATGTTGGCCGTTTCAATGAGGCCGGGCTGTAAACAATTCACACGGATACCATATTGCCCCAATTGTCCCGCGAGCTGCTTCGCCCACATCACCACACTCGCCTTTGCCACAGCTGACGCATTGATAGACCTTAACTCATACGTACTCGTAATATTTAATATCGCACCTTGATGACGCGCGATAAAATCTGGGATCAATTGCTGCGTGAGTTGGCGATGACGACAAAAATCTAGCGTCATTGCCGCTTCCCATTCTTCCTCCGAACCCACCACATCTAAAGCGCGGCTTCTCCCCGCATTATTAACCAATATATCAACGTGCCCCAGTGCACTTTTAGCAGCGATTGAAATTTCTTTTGGAGCTTCCGGTGCTGTGAAATCTTTCACAAAAACAACGGGCTTAACACCACCCTGCTCCACTGCTTGCAGTTCAAGTTGTGCTAATAAATTTTCGTTTCGCGCAACAGCGAAAACTTGTACCCCCTCGCGCGAAAGTTCCAGCGTGATTGCTTTTCCAATGCCTTGGCTTGCACCTGTCACGATAGCTGTCTTTCCTTTTAAATACAGATCCATAAATTTTATTTTTTTATTGAACGCAAAACTAGTCGGGCGATCTATTCGTAAAGACATCAACAATTCATTGTAGGATACGCACAAACATGTAAGTAATGGCTACTCAAAAAAAAGACACGACCTACTCCCGCAACGAGAAATGCATCAACGAATGCGATCTTACGTATGTAATCGCGAAGATTGGAGGACGTTGGAAACTTCAGATTCTGAGCAAACTCGATGGTAAAACCCTTCGGTATAGTGCACTTAAAAAAGAATTCCCACACACTACAGAACGCATGCTTGCACTCCAACGCAAAGGACTTGAACAAGACAATTTGATTTCACGCACCGTATACGCAGAAGTACCGCCGCGTGTAGAATATGAACTTACAGACATTGCAAAAGAACTCATCCCGATATTCGCGCATCTCAGCACATGGGGGAATCGGCATAAAGAAGTCGTAAAAGAAAAATCAAACTAATCATAATTATATTGCGGGAACATCTAGCTTCTTCTCCATATAAATTGTCCCGGCTATTGGACTAAACCGGTAAGCATCGATGGTATAGAATCCAGCATCGCGATAAAGTTGTTGCGCTTTTTCTTGTCCGGGTACAGTATCGAGTCGCACAAAACGATAACCCAGTACACCAGCTTGTTCAATGGCTTTCTCCAGCAACTGTTTTCCGACTCGATGTTTTCTAAATTCCGTTTTTACAAACAAGCGCTTAAGCTCGGCCACCTCTTCTGAAACCCGGCGGATACCGACACATCCCATAGCTTGATTTTGATATACCGAAAGGATCATAGCGCCCTCCGGATGAGCGTACTGACGAGACAAGGTCGCTAACTCTGCTTCAAAATTCTGATACGACAGCGTAAACGAAAGCGAGTCGGCATATGCCCTGAATAAACTCCTAGCCTCACTGAAATCTGAGTCATTACCAGCCACGCGAAATTCAATTTCTTCCATGCAATAAGCTAATAAAAATATGAATACAATTGCCCAAGATCGGACACCATTGACTTAATTCGAACATGCGACATGCTAAATCCAGCTAATTGAGTGGTGTTTTGTGAATGGCACGATTCTGTCATATAAGCCGACGAACTTAGACGTAATATTCAGAGCTTATGCTGAAAAACTATCTCAAAATCGCTATCAGAAGTATTCGCAGATCATCGTCCTATGCCGCTATCAACGTATCGGGATTGGCACTTGGCATAACTTGCACGCTGCTCATTTTTTCGCTGGTAACGTATCACCTTAGCTTCGATAATTTTCATGAAAATAGCGACCGCATTTACCGTTTCGTAACGGAACAACATCGCGACGATGTAACGTACGCACCTGGTGTACCGCCTGCTTTCGGAAAACAGTTTCGAGAAGATTTCACCTATGGTGAAGCTGTCGCGAGGCTCTACACAACATCAGATGTTTTGGTCAGCATCGACCAGGGCAACGATGTCCGTAAGTTCAGAGAAAGTATTTCCTTCGCAGATCCAGCGTTCTTTGATCTTTTTAATTTCCCTTTGGTATCCGGCGATATAAAAACGATTCTATCGGCGCCCAACAATGCTGTGATCACGGAGAAGATGGCTAAAAAATATTTTGGCGAAGAAAATGCCGTTGGGAAAACGCTTCGCTTTGAAAACACAATTGACTTCGTTGTCGCAGGTATTCTAAAAGACATTCCCGATAACACCGATTTCCGGACTGAAATATTCTTTCCGTATATGACGGTCGGAAAATACAATGAGTGGTATGCACGCGATGACGCTTGGGGAGGAATCACATCCGAAATTCAAACCTTCGTTAAATTACATCAAGGCATCAATCCAACGGAGGTAGAATCGAAACTTCCCGCTTACGTTACCAAATACAGACCAACGAGTAAGAACGTCCATCATTATAAACTGCAGCCGCTTGACGACATCCATTTCAACCCGAAGTATCAAGGCGTTATGGAAAAGAATACGCTTGTCATATTATCGATCATCGGATTCTTCTTGATCTTCACGGCATGTTTAAACTTTATAAACTTAGCAACAGCACAGGCGGTTACACGCTCGAAGGAAGTTGGCGTCCGCAAGACACTGGGTAGCATGCGCGCTCAATTATTTTGGCAATTCACATTAGAAACTTCTGTCATTGTTGTGCTCTCTACAACGGTAGCGCTAGCGTTCGCATATGCCATACTTCCGATGGTCAACCAACTCTTCGAGACGCGCGTTCAATTTGAAGTTTTTAACAATGCACAACTATTATTCTTCATCCCGTTATTAATGGTGATTGTTACCGTGCTATCAAGTTTATATCCTGGATTGATTCTCTCTGGCTTTAAACCCGTATTGGCGTTAAAAGGAAAACTTACCAATACCGGTAACTTTAACATTCGTCGCATCCTCATCACTACGCAATTCACGATATCGCAAGTTCTGTTGATTGGACTAATTGTGGTGATGTACCAGATGCACTATTTCAAAGAAAAAGATCTTGGATTTTCACAAGAGGCAATCGTGGTGATCCCAGCAGGAACCACTGACGAGAAAATAAATTTGCTGCGCGATCGCCTTGCACAGTTACCCAATGTACAACAGGTAACGGCATGTTTTTCGGCACCAGCATCTGAAAGTCATTGGCATACTTCACTTACTTACGATAACCGTACGGAACCCGAAGACTTTGGCGTAAGCTTTCGTGGTGGCGATGAACATTACATTTCAACATTTGGATTGAATCTTATCGCGGGTAGAAATATTGAGAAGGCTGATACCGTACGTGAGTTTGTTGTCAATGAAACATTCGTTGAAAAAATTGGCGTTGCTTCACCAGAAGAAATTCTTGGCAAAGAAATTCGGGTGAATGGCCGTTGGACAGGACCTGTCGTTGGCGTTGTGAAAGATTTTCATGACGCATCATTACACTCCGACATCAGTCCGATTTTTATTACAACGTCGCGAGAAAATTATCAATCGCTGGCCATTAAAATCAGTATGAATGAAGCGAAGACTACTTTGGCTTCAATCGAAAAAACATGGATGGATATTCACCCGGATCTTCTTTACACCTACGACTTCGTCGATAATCTCACCGCGCAGTTCTATCAAACGGAAGAAACAATGCTGACGCTGATACAAGTATTTTCCTGTATCGCGTTGTTCATTGGATGTATGGGACTTTACGGATTAGTATCGTTCATGGGAACACAGAAAACGAAAGAAATTGGCATACGCAAAGTACTCGGTGGCGATGTGACTCATATCCTCTGGATCTTTGGGAAAGAGTTTTCGCGACTCATCATCATTGCATTCGTCCTTGCGGCACCGGTGGGATGGTATCTGATGTCGCAATGGCTTGAAGAATTTGTATTTCACATCGACTTATCACCGTGGATTTTTTTGGTAGAACTTGCCGTAATCGCCGTGTTTGTACTGGCCACCGTAGGATACCAATCTGCAAAAGCCGCACTGATGAATCCAGTAAAGGCGCTACGAACAGAGTAGCGCTTAGGAATATGAATCATTAACAATGCGTGATCAATCTACCATTTTGTGTAGAGACGGCAGACGTTTTGTTTCGCCGTGTCGTTCCAATACGCGCATGACGAAAATCCTTTGTGATCCGTCCACTGAATACCGCCGCAGAAATTAAGCGTTTCTTTGTTGACGTCAGCAATTGCAATTTTCTTCACAACCAGCGTTTTCAACGGCGCATGCTTCACATCAACAGTAAAGGTTGTATCGAAGGCTTCCGTGAACGTGAAGTCTTCTTTGGAAAGGCGTTCGATGCGCAGATAAAATGTCACCTCTTGAGGGTCGAGTGATTCAGCGTCAGAATTATCGATTTCGAATTGAATTTCTGCAACCGCTGGCTTAGCCTCAATTTTAGGCTCAGCATTATTATCATCATCGCAGGACAATAACAGTGTTAAACTCATCAAGACGAAGAAAAGGGAGAATAATTTCATGGGTGTTTATTTGATTGGCAAATATCAAGGGAGCTTTCTTAATATCACTTGATGTTTGTCAATTTCGCACAAATAGTGCCATGTTTATTTAGTATCACAAATACACTTATCTATAATTCTATTTTATTACTAAAGACACACGCGAACATGTGGCTTAAATTCGTCTACAACCAAACTGCAGAATTCGTTTTGCCGCTAAGGCACTAGGGCACAAAGGTGAACGCAACATCGATGATCGCGAACATCGTCTTTTCGTGGCTTAAATTTGTCTATAACCAAACTGCAGAATTCGTTTCGCCACTAAGGCACTAGGGCACAAAGGTGAACGCAACGGTGCTTCGCGAACATCTTCCCCTCCTGGCTTAAATTTGTCTATAACCAAACTGCGAATTCGTTTTGCCACTAAGGCACTAGGGCACAAAGGTGAACGCAAACATCGATGATTCGCGAACATCGTCTTTTCGTGGCTTAAATTTGTCTATAACCAAACTGCGAATTCGTTTTTGCCACTAAGGCACGAGGACACAAAGGTGACCAACAGTGCTTCGCGAGCATGGTGTCTTCGTCGCTGAAATTCGCCTACGCCCAACTGCAGAATTCGTTTTCCTATTAAAGAGCAAAGACGAAGTGTTCATTAATTTATCAACTCCACCTGATTAAGTTTAATCAGATTAACCTCAAATTTTTCAACAATCATGTTCATGATTGGATCATTGTGAACCTTCTGGACGATACGTGAAGTCTGATGCTTGTCGTATCCCATCACCATTTGATCGGTAAGTTTTAAATGTTTTACAGCGTAGAAGAATCCAGCCACTACATAGGGACCAAATGGTGTATGTGGAATATCAAACGATGTACCAGTCATGTTAAACACAGTATTCGGAAGATAGTCGCCGCTATGTGCAATGTTCTTCATCGACATATAATGATTGGCTGCAAGCGTACGCGACGCCATACGCGGATCACTCATACTCAGCAATCCCGCAAGTGGTTTTTGTTTTTGCGATTGATGTATCAATACATCTTTTGCACTACGATCATTCTGCGAATGCTTTCTAACCTCCATCTGTACTTCATCCCAGAAAGTAACAGCAGGGTCGCCATCATCAACGCGGATCAAGGCATGAATGGCATAGTCCATGATACCGCATGTTATCTTAATGTCTAACATTTTCAATTCAGGATCCGTAGCGATACTTTTCTCCAACACCGTACGTTGATGGCGTGGATGCGTTCGAAGTAAATCTATGCTCTTGATCCAATCACCCGCAAGATATCCATCATAGGCATAGTGATGCTGTAGCAAGTTTTTGATCTTCGTATCGTTATCGATAACGACGCGCTTACCATTAATGGCAATAACTGGTTTCTCCTCGATAATCATCTGCTCAATTTCTACACCAACCGTAGATGCGCCAAGCATACCACAATTAAGCGGTGAGCCATCAACAATACGAAGGTCATGCACGTGACTGATGTAATGGTCATTGGAATCTTCCGTAAGGTGACCATGCGTTTGGATGTGCACGAAATATTTTATCGGCATTGTGGCATCCGCGTTGCGTTGCACTTGCTCAAAGGTGCGTTTGATATCCATCACCACGTCAGGCGACACAAAAGATCCTGCTGCGCGAATGGCGTGCATTTCGATTTCTATACCGTTATCCTTAAACTCGCTAGTAACTTTTGCAACGGCATCGAGTTGAACTTGACTTAGATCGCGTGCATCGGCGCAACCCACAAGAATGTGTACCTGTTTTTCGTGCATCATTTTTTATTTAGGAACGTGTGTATCTAAAAATTTCCGTTCTGCCTCCTGATGGTCATCAAGTAGTTTTTTACGCGCTGTATTGTCTGCGTTCGACGCTACGTTCGTCGCATTCACCGTCGCATTAAATTTCGTCACGGCTTTGTTGTAGGTGTCAATATCAGCTTGTGTTCGCTTGTTGGCAGGCGTTGTTTCCATCGACTTCTGCAATTTATCAAATTCTGCGCGCTTGATCATAAAATCGATTTGCTTTACAATTCCCTGCTGCGCTTCCTTTATGTAGAAATTCAGAATTCGCCGCAGTGATGTTGTCAATGAAGCATCGTGACCATAGGGCTTAATGGTATCTAATTTCGCCAAACCCTCTTCAGCGTACTTAATCAACGTCAGTCTGTTTTGTTCTGCGCCATTAACATCATTTTTATTGATCGCATCCAACAAATAGGCTTCTTGTTTATAGCTCTTGAAGTAGATCAAATAAATCTTATTGAAGTAATCTGTAACCTCACCAGTTTTGTCAAGCTTCGAATTGACTTTACTTTCGGTATCAACCAACGTAATCTTATTACGGTTAGCAAAATCTGAAAATACAAGACGCACCTCCCCGTGAGCCGATTGTAAAACTTTTGCAGCTTGTTGCTGTGCAGTCATATAGGCTTCCATTGCATCATACGACTGCTCCGCAATTTCTTCCATATCAACAATCTTGTGATAATCTTCATTAAAAACTTTCAATTCTAGATCCCAATATTTTTTGTAAGCATCTCGCAACGTCGCATCCCCTTGAAAGGGCTTTAAGCGCGTGACCTCACCAAGATTCTTGCGAATCTCGGCAATCAATTCACTACGACGTTTCTCCATCTTCTTTGCACGACGACTGTGCGCCACCGCTGCCATGTAGCTCATATACTTATCGGCAAGGTTATTACTTCTGCTACTCAAATACTCCATGTATTCAACGGCTGTTTGAGGCGTCTGCGCAAATGTTACGTTTAACGATGCTGGCACACACAAAACGGACAGCAAAACAATTAAGGTTCGCATATTTTCTAGTGTTATTTTATGGCTAATAAATCATTCATAATCTGAAACGCTTCCGCCAAGTATATATCCTTTTCCATCTCCCTCATACTCGATTGATGAAATTCATTGGCGTATGCATCAAGTGTTAGTCGCGCCTTCTCAACATTTACTACACGAGCCTTGAAAACTGCAGTTGGCAGTGTTAACGTTTTTTGAAGTCCTTCGGTAATCTCTCTCTTCGTACGTTCTTGCTTCACCAATTCGTCCCACGTCAATACCTCGGCATTTTCTAGCAACAGTTCATTTTGAAGTCTCTCGATTCCGTCTGCTACGCCTTTAAAAGCCGCGGATGAAGACACACGTGCGTTGCTACGTTCGCGTAATGCAGTAATCGATAGTGGTCGCAATGGTTTATAATATGATTTTTTCATAATCGAATCTGCGATGATTGCATGATCGAGATTAACTTCTCGATAGGGTGATGCTGCGATAATATCAGGAAGAATAATATCCGGTATCACACCCCTACCTTGCAATGATTTACCAGTTACGCGATAAATTCGGCTCGTTGTAATTTTAGCAAATCCTTGGTTACCATTGCTCGACATGTTAGCAGCGTTAACATTTCCATTAAGCGGTATCACCTCTTGACCTGTAGCCTTTCCGAATGTCTGTCCACCAACAATCACAGCACGGTTATAGTCTTGAAGCACCGCAGCAACAATCTCCGACGCAGATGCACTTCCCCCGTTTACCATCACAACCAGGGGACCATCATAGAGCGTACCGCGATTCATATCCTTTAACGATATTGGGTCGCTGCCCGTAGCCCTCATCATCGCCATAGCACCTTCTTCCAAAAAGATCCCCGACAACGCAATGGCTTCCTTCAACGAACCTCCACCATTGTGACGGATATCAAAAATCAAACCTTGTATCTTTTCTTTTGTGAGCTTCATGATCTCCTTTGCAACATCATTCGCGCAACGATTGGCCGCCAAGTCATCAGAATCCCATTGTGAATAAAACTCGGGTAGCACAACATATCCATAACGACCACCATCGACACCCTCCAGCACATAGCCGCGCACAAGATTTTGCTCTTGCGACAACTTTTCCTTCTGCAGCGTTACAGTTTTCACCTCGCCATTCGATTTCTGCAACGTGAATTTTAAATTCATTTGATCAGCCTCGCCCAGGAGTTCATTCACTTCATGAAGACGCAAATCACTCAGATCAATGGCCTTTTCATTTTCCCATTGTAGTGCAATTAGCTTGTCATGCAGTTGAAATTCTCCGGAGCGCCATGCAGGTCCGCCAGGCGCCAACGATGAAATGATCACATCACCACGTTCATTTTCTTTCAACGAAAACCCAAAGTAAAAACCTTCAGCACTTACAAGCGCGCTAAAAATCTCCATGTTACTCAGGTTGAAATAGTTTGTATGCGGATCGTAAGTTGTTGCTAGGTGTTCGAGATATTGTTCAGCAATAAAAACATCAAATCCTTCTTTCGGGTTTAGCGCGCGATGAACATCCCGCATCGCCATGTTTTTTACACGATGCCTTGCGTCTACTTCTTGTTTCTGAAAAACTTGTGCGGTTGTGATGCTCGCGCCGTGTAACATCGTAAGCTTCAACAGCGTTTGGTAATGAAGCGTGTTACGCCATCGTGTAGCAAGTGCCTGCTCATCTGTAACCCATGTTGTGGTATCTGCAAAAAACGAACTCTTTGCCGTGAACGAAAACGCGGGTTCCGACTGCTTTTGAATAATCTGTTTGGATCGCTCTAACACGTCGCGATACATTGTAGTAACGTCAGGAATAAATTTCCAAGAAGAAGTATTAATCTCATCATCGAGCATTGTGCGATACTTCTCCAATCGCTTAAGGTCCACAGCACTGAAATAAAGTCCATCAGGATCCAGTCCTTCTAAAAAACGATCAAAAAGTTCAGATGAGAAGACGTCATCAACAGGACGTGGCGCGATATGTTTACTCGCTATGGTTTTGCGTAGCGCGGCAACTTCTTTTTTGAAGTCGCGCGAAACTTGCGCCGTTGCTAATGTAGTAGCACAACAGGCAAAAAGGGTTACAAACAGTAAACGGGGCATAACAAAAAGGAACAGCAATATAGTAAACCGCTGGTTCGCTAGTTATGCCATGCAGAAATATTGCAAGAATTTATTCCTTCACAACCCGTGTTGTTTGTCCATAAGTGCCAGAAATAATTCGCACCAAATAGAGTCCACGGGCTACATCATTCATGGGGATATTGAAGTTTCCTGTGACGTTTTTAAAGGATTTAATTTCGTGGCCAAAAGAATCAATAAGCACGACTTCATCAATGATTGCCGCCGATTGAATCCACAACGTGCTGGCTACTGGATTGGGATACAATTGAAAGGTGAGTCTTGGCTCGACCGATGTCACCGTTAACATATTTACTGCACCTGGCGTCGCGCCATCGGTGTGTACGAGCGGCCCCGTTCCATCCGGAATTCTACTCCACGAGCCTGCATCCGTTTGCGCATTATAATACATCTCATCAACGGCGGTGATCACACCATCAAGTTCTTGATAAAGTCCGACCATTTCACCATCGGCAGAAAGCTTAAAACGCACGTGATCTTTGCCTTCCGCAAGTTCTTCGTCGGCCCAGAAAATCTTATAAGCGCCTGGCGCTAGCATTGTTTCGGAGCCATCCGCGAGAATAATATGCTTTTTCTTTTGGGATGGATTGTCTGTTAAGAAAAGGCCAGCCAAGTTCACGGCTTTACCACTCACATTTTTTATCTCAAACCAATCTTCTGCTTCGTTGTTGCCGTCGCGGTATGCCGATGGGATAGCACTGATCTCATTGATTACAAGACCGGTAATAACGCGGTTATCCACTTCAAATAGCGCCTCAAACTCAAGCGCAGAATATGCCGTTCCCGTAAGCGCAGGCGTTGTCGTTGTTGATTCTTGTTTTGCACCTAACTTGACCGTACGCATTGAAAGATCGAAACTTAAATCAGAACTACCGACGCCATTCTGATGCACTTCAACAGCCAACACATTCATACCGGGTTTAATAATTCCCTTGGCAATTTTAAATGGATAAAATATGTTCTCTGCCGGAAGATTTCCCAACGCCAGGGTATTTCGATCAATCACACCTTGCGGCATATTGCTTCGATACATTTCAACACCGTTTAAATAAACGACGATACCATCATCGAATAAAGCTTCACCGAGGATATCATCAAATCCAACGGTGTCCGCCACGGTGAACGTCTTACGGAAGTATGAAGTAACGTATTTATTTGCCGCATCTGGGCCATATGAAATAACCGTTTGCTCATCACCGTCGCCGTATCCTAACTGTGCTTGTCCAGTCGACCACGAAGCATCGTCGAATGCCGCAGTATTCCATCCGTTAGTCACCACACCTTGATCAAAATACCTCCATGCAGATGCTGGATCGATCAGCGGAACAGGAGTAGCATCACGCTTTGTTACTTTCCAAGATTTGAACTTGTATCCGGAAACATTCACTGGTTTAAGATCGTATGCCATTCCCTTCGGGAAAATTCCATCAACAACGGGTGCGTCGCTGGTAATACCGTTGAAGGTAAACGATCCGCTTTGCACTGGATTTGTTTTAATTGAAATCGAAACGTCTTCACTCGTAGTTCCGAAGAACTCACGCAAGTGTTGCCGCATAAACGAATTTCTATTTCTTGCGAATTGACGCATGCGCTCTACTTGGTAATTAAAATCATTTATAGATCCACCCCACCGCGTTTTATGATAAGGCATCTCCGTAGCGATACGCGATTGAAACGAATTCAGAAAACCGATTACACGCTCTGGTGCAAACGTAGTGTTCAATGCCGTATTGAAAGTTTTAATGAACTGTTCGCGAAACTTCGGATTGTCAAGCACCAATCGAATATGCAGTGTCGACCATGCTGGGTTAGGCCACGCATCGCCTGTAGTCACCGTTGCAAAATTTAGCGTTGGGTGTGTTACCATGTTATCATCATATATCCCAAACCCGAAATCCATATCCCAGAGTATCCATCGGAAGGGACTGTCGTTAGAACGTTGGCGCCAGAACTTTACATTGTTACCAGGCCAATCTGTATTACCATAATAGATTTCAGTGACGAGATAGTTGATGTACGACTGAACATCGATATTCTCGCTGATAAAATCATACGCTTCAGGTGTGCTACGATCCATCGATCCTAACGCTGTACGATAGTTCACGTACTCTGTCTTCGTCCCTTCCAATGCCCGCTCATCAGTCTCTAACAAATCGAGATCATCTTTATCGATATTGTAATTCGCTTCGATGTAATCAGCATCAATCTTTTCACGCATATTCAATATGCCCCAATATTTTCCATTCAGATAAACGATCGTCGGCTGATAGTCGAGATAGTCTATATCCATTTGATCAGCAACAATCGCCTGCTCTACAGCATCGCGAAAGTGTGTCATATTAAAATCATTTCCAGAGTTTCTTAACACAAAACCACCGTAAGCATTGATATCCTTATTGGGAAATAATTTTTGCTCAATCAGCTTACTACCATATTTATCGCGCGCCTTAACAACAAAAGATTTTTGCGGAAAATTTCTACTGCATGCACCACCCAAACGAATATCAATGTGCTGATCAAACTTTTTGTTCCCAGATGGCTCGAAGTACTCAATCACAGCATGACGATCCCAGTCTTGATTCCAATTTCTTGGGCCATTGCTACAGTTTAACGTAATTCCATTAGTGCCCTCGACATAAATACCAATCAAGTCACTATTGAGATATGCGTCACTTGTAGAAAGTGATATTACCGGAAGTGAAAAGGCATGTTCATTGATAAAATATGTTGCGGCAACAGTTTCGCTGGGTAAGAAACCATTTTTATAGGCTCTCACTTTAAGCGTCTTCGTAGATGTGATCATAATCGGCGCGCTATACAGTGATGAACTGCCATTGGGCTCACTGCCATCGAGCGTATAGCGAAATGAAACACCCGATGCCGAGTGTAGACACGAAACGCTTCTCGATCCCGAGTGACGACCAGCATCAACAGAAAGTTCTGGTTTATCGAGAACCTCTGTTCCACCACTCTCGGCATTCGCTCCGCTTGGCGAAGCGTTCACCAAATATCCCATAGCCGTACCGTTAGAAATACGTCCATAAGAAACGTTTGTGTATTGCTTGGGGAATTCAACCTGATCAACCAACTGAGACGACGCATTGCTCAGCACAAAAAATTCGCCATCACTATCAAGGGAAAAATTTGTATGCGTACCACTATTCATATCGTCGCACCATATCAGTAGATATGCTTTGGCCGGGATAGATTGATTATTGAGACGAAACTTATTGGGAACAGCTGGGTCATCTGACACGTAATATCCATTCAGGTTAACCGCGCTACTTCCCGCATTGTACAATTCCACCCATGGAGAAAAGTTATAGTACTGCGGATCATATTTCACATCAGCATTGGCCGCGCAAATTTCATTGATAACAATCTGCGCATAACTCATTGAAGTGATCGCAACACAAGAAAATAATAGAAGTACAATTCTTTTCATATTCCAAAAATTGAAAGAACAATCAATGTTATCACTCCATCGCTCGAAGGTCCGACGTAAAATAGTTGATCATCGGCGTCTGCTGTAAAACATCCATCTGCGCCAAAAACTCTATGTACGCGTAATAGACACTTTGTTTTAATTTCACAGCCACGATCTCTAATTTCAAAATGTTCGCATTCAACCGAATCCTTACCGCAGGATTGTTTCCCTGCATGGTGTTGAGTGTCTTGGAAATATTATCGACACGCAACGACTTAATCTTTTCCTGAATACTAGTATACCTTTTGATGAGGTTCCGTAACTGCTCTCTGGCGCGAATTGAAGCCGTTTGTTGTTCTGTCGACACCTCTTGCTTTTCCTGTTCTTCTTCCATCATCTCTATCTTGCGCTTCGCCATGTCTCCTTTATTCGGGTTGAATATGGGTATGGTAACCCCTGCCGAAATACTCCATGGATGCCGCCCCTGCGCCTTCCTGAATTCTTCATAGGTCGCCTGAACAAAACCAAGATTTACATTCGCTTTTTCCAAAGTATATTCTTTTTTTGCAAGTGTAATGCGCTCGTTGTGATAGGCTATTGTACTGGGCGTAGCGGGAACACTAAAGATACTATCGACGATCATCATCATGCGCTCAAATGTAAGCGTATCACTTTTCCACGCCGTTGGGTCTGTGTCTGTCTTATAGATTGTTGTTATCTGCCGTGCTACGTCGTCACGCTCAAATGCCGCTTCTTCAGCCTCTACGTCTCGGTCGATTTGATCAAGCTTCAACTTCACATAGTCTTCACCATCGAAAAAATCTGAGTACTGCTGCTGTTCCATGATGCCGATATACGTATCGATCAATTCACGCTCCTTCTGCCTGACATTCTTCAATTCTTGATGATACCGTAAATCTGCCAACAATAAATAACGCTCATACAAAGCTTCTTTCAACAACACTCCCCGCTCTAACGCTAACATTGATCTGTATTGGCGAAAGTATTGATTGTTGTTTCGTAACTCCCACGGATTTGCTGGATTTACCCGCAGTCCATACTCCTGTCGTGTGGGATCGAGTTGATTACTCGCAGTACGCAGCTCAATCTTTTGCAGTGGCGCAAGGCGGTAAGGTTTCTCATCTAAATATTTGATCTGATTATCGACAGATTTTACTTCCGAATCTTCTCGTGCAGCAAGTAAAAATCCCTCCGCATCGTTTTGTGCGTATACGGCCACCGTTGCACTGATCAACACGGAGAAAAGAACTGGCAACGCGCGTAACATCAATTTCATTTCACTAAAACTTTCTGACCATTCGCCAATTCGTTATTGCCTTCAATCTCGATGAATACTTCGCGACCGAATGCCTTAATTGCGGTGGACTTCTGTAAAATCTCTGGAAGTTCTGTTACCGAACCGTAACCAATTACTTTTCCGCCAACCTCATTCGCCGACTGTAAACCGTAAGCCTTTACAGTCACCTTTGATCCAACATCAAACTGCGAAGTCTTTGGACCAACGAGATACGCCACCACTGCGGCAGGTCTCAACGGCGTTACCGAAAGCAATGGCGTAAAGGCATTCACTTGCTCACCTGTTTTGATGTAGACGTTTCCGATCACGCCATCGTTCATCGCATATTTACTGAGCTTCTTCTTCTCTTCTAATAAAAGTGCAAGTTCTCGCTCCGATAATCTGATCTGATTAATCAGCTGTGTTTGATCAAGGGCATGATCCTTTTGAAGATCACTAATCTTGATATCAACCGCTGATTGATGTTTCCGTTGCTGTTCACGAAGCGAGTTTATCTTCACTTGCAATGGACTTTTCGAATCGTCGCTCACTGAATCTTTCACAAATGCTTTCGTCAACTTCCGATTCAATTCTATCTCGCTTTGCGTTTGACTTATCTCCGCTTCAAGCTCTTCATCCACTATACCTTCATCAGCTACGATGTAGGCGATTTTCGACTCAACATTCTTGGCCTTCACTTGCTGTTCACCACGCATTACCTCCAAGCGGTCTTGTAGTTTTTCAATCTCGATATCCAATGCTGTGCTCGAAAGCTCCATCAATAGATCTCCCATTTTAACTTGCTGACCAGGCACGACTAATACACTTTTTACGATCGATGCTTTTTCTGCATTGATTTTATACTCTTTCGAGCTTGCGATACCAACAGATGAACTTGTGCTTCCTTTGAAGTAACGTCCACTGATATAAATCATTCCAACGAACAAAAGTCCGATGAATACATAGTACCAATTAAATCCTGATTGCTGTTTCATTGTGGTCAGTTCAAAACTTCATTGGGTGTAATTTTCACTTGACGCACACCGTCAATAAGCTTCAGATCACTCACGAGTTGAAACTTATCTTCATCGCGAGAAAACGAAATTGAATACTGGTACCGCATACCTTTCTCACGATCGTCAGAAATATTGATCACTTTGTAATCGCGCGAAAATCGTTCAATAGTCGAAATAACTTCTTCTAAGTGACTGGCATCAATCAACGTAAAATAAAGACGGCTATTAAAGTAGAAGCTTCTGAAAGGTGAAAAGTGCAGAATAAACGCAACGATGCTAAAGAGCATTGTGCCGGCAAAAGAAATCGTAAATCCATATACACCGATCGCTAGCCCTGTACTCAGTGCGGCAAATAAAAACAATACGTCGCGTGGATCGTCAATGCGAGTCCTAAAACGAATGATCGCCATCGCACCGAAAACACCGAGTCCACGCGCAAGACTATCGCCAATGGCCATCATCACCATTGTCGTAACAATCGCACCGAGAATCAGTGACTGAAAAAAGTTCTTTGGATACTGATCGCCTGTAAATGTTAAACGATGAACAATCGCGATGATGGAGGACAAAAGAAAAGCCCACACAAAAGAGTACAGAATATTCACCATCTGTGAATACTCATACACGGGCTGATCCGGAAATAACTCGAACATTGGGGTTGGTTTGGTTTAGGTCGGCTTCTGACGAGCGATTATTTGTTATTCGATGATCCCTGACTTGGTGTGAGCGAACCCCACGTATCGCCGCCATCGCTGGTACGTCCATAAGAGACATCATCAGCTTGAGCGCCGTACGTATAAGAATCTATCAGGCGCCCATCGATATAAAATAAACCGATATCTTCACCTGTTCCACTAAGTTTGAAATTCAAGTGATACGATCCTTGATCTCTCATTTCATCTGCCCAGAACACCACAAAGCCACCTGCAGGAATCGGCGGAACATCTGATGGAATTTTACTACCAAACGGATTGTCTTTGTTATCTGAGAGATACATACCAGCAATCGGTACTGCAAAGTCATTCGGATTATAAATTTCGATCCAATCATCAAACTCTTCCGCACCACTATCGTCATCAGGACAGCACGATACATTGAGCGCCATAAATTCGTTGATCTTCAATACAGGAAGTTCATCATCGTTCAATAAATAGTCGTGGTAGTTTTCTGTGTTTGCCGGATGACGTGACTGAACACCAGCACTGCTCTTCGCCAAAATGTAATATTCAATTTCGCCTTCAGCATTCTGCGCAGGAATCGTTGCTGAATAAATTGATCCGGCAGCAACCATGTTCAATTCTTTAAATGAACCGCCATCAAATCTGTAAACAAGTTTAACACTTCCGATGATTGTTGCACTGATAACTTTGGCGGTAACATTGACGTCCTGATTCAACCCTGGCACTAACGGTATGCGTGTAACATCGCTTATCGCTGGCGCATTAGCATCATTGTTCGATTCAGCTTTACTTGAGTTCCCTGAAATTTGAAATCCACCTGTTCCATCAGGAAATCTTCCGAATGACTGTCCATTACTGAGCGCTGGCACTTCAGCTTTGTCAATTAATGTTCCACTTGCGTTCTCGAGGTATATTGTTTCGCCATCAGAAGTAATCTTGAAATTGGTATGAATGCCTGTTGCAGTCCCGTCAGCTAAGAGTACCAAGAACCCATTCGCAGGAACAGTGGTACCGGCTGGCAACGTATACTTATCTGTTTCGTCGTCAAATATTTTATATCCACCAATGTTCATTGGAGAATCTGACGAATTGTATAACTCAATCCAGTCATCGCCTGCACTGTAAACTTCGTTGATAGCGACTTCTTCCGGTGTTGGCTCCGGATCTTCATCATCCCCAGGTCCGCATGAGGCTAGAAATGCTGTAGCGAGTGCAAGTACCAACCATGCGCTACCGTTAACGATATGCTTTTTTAGTTCCGAAAAGGGGGCAGTTTGAGGCATATTAATTATAATGAATCCTTAAAGATATGGTAATATTACAGAAATATCACAGCTACGTCGATTGCTAAACGTAGCCAAACGCATAAGATTTTGTATTCTTCGCCATGAATTCACACCATCGCGATCTTCTTGAAGCAATTGAGCATGCCGCGGGTGAACCAACACAGCATACTTTTTCCGATACCTACCTCGGAAACTCTAATCCCAGGTTCGCCATCAATGCGCCCACGCTCCGTGCAATAGCCCGCACGTGGTCTATGGAAAACAAAGCACTTTCGCAAAATGAATTTGTCACAACCATCGACAGCCTAATCAAAGGCGTATCGTCAACTGAGAAAATGTTGGCAGGGATGCTGTTGGATCGCGCGACTGCGGACCAACGAGCCTTTAACCCAAAATCTTTTGATAAGTGGCTAGAACATCTGTGCGGTTGGGCTGAAGTGGATGTTGTTTGCACGGGAGCTTTTACAAGCAAAACTTTACCCTTACAACCTAACGCATGGTCGCCTCTATTAACAAAGTTCTCTAAAAGTAAAGACATCCATAAAAGACGAGCTTCATTGGTCTTTTTGTGCTCACCTATGAGCCACCACAAAGCATCATGGATGGAAGCAATAGCCATCCATAACATCGAGCGACTAAAATCTGAGAAAGAAATTTTGATCACAAAAGCAATCTCGTGGTTGTTGCGTAGCATGATCAAAAATTATCGCAGCACAGTAGAAAAATATCTAAAGCTGCAGGGTGATACCTTACCCGCAATCGCGTTGAGAGAAACGAAAACAAAACTATTGACGGGAAGAAAATGATGGCAGAACATAAAGACGCAATGCAGTTAATTGCCGGCATTATTGCCATGATCGCCTACATCCCACTGATTGTCGGCATCGCGCGAAACAAAGCCGAACAAAGTTTTGCTGCATTTCTTTTATGGGCATTATTGGATTCTATCGCTACGATTACAACCTATCTTGAACATGGAAATTATTGGCTTCCCTTCAGTAATGTAATAGGCACTATAACGGTCACGCTACTGCTCGTCGTTAAGCGCCAAGTATCTTGGTCGTGGGTAGAAAATGTTACCGCGTTCCTGGTTATTATTTGCGTTGCTATTTGGTATTCCGCCGGGGAGCAAGCTGGCATTGTGGCCAGTAGCCTCGCCGTTGTAATTGCCAGCATCCCACAAATGGTCGACACGTTTAAGCGTCCACGCACCACGCCCGTACTTTCTTACATCCTGTTCTTCAGTGCAAATGTGGTCTCATTTCTCGCCGGCAGAACATGGACTATCGAAGAACGTTTCTATGCTGCATGTTCCATGTTCCTCTGTTTCGTGATCATCTTTTTTGCCTTCTCACGACGCACTACGCATCGATAAATCAAACCGTTTTCCCCAACTATGTCTACGTACTTCTACGCATAAGTCTACGGACAACAGCGTAAATTCAAATACAACCTTCTTCGGATAAAGCTTAGCCATGGGAGCGTTAACTTTGTATGCACTTTTAATGTGTACGAAGCGCTCATTTTTTCTCAAACATCGCTGTCATGAAGAAAAACTATTATCAAGAGAAAGCCAACGGCTCTGCAGGAGCGGGTTCCTCGAAAACGCCAAATGACCTTTTGAAGCGAATTGCTGAACTCGAAAAGTCACAGCTGCACCTTCAGCAGCTCGTTGACAACACATCGGACGTGTTCATTCAGTTTAATGAAACGCGTAAAATTAACTTCATCAACACCGCGGGTGAGACGCTTTTTGCTCATCCTAAATCAGATATCGTCGGAAAAAACATACAGCAGTTCCTGCCGACGACAATAGTTAACGTCGATGAATTGATTTCGAATGAGCAACCTTATCACTTTCGCTATATCAACACCGACAGTACCTACCGTTGGCTCAATGTGAGCATTTCGAAAAGGAAACATCAGGACGAAATTCAGTACACGCTCGTATTAAAAAACATCTCGGAAGAGATGCGATTGGAAGAAGATTTGAAGAGCTATAAAGAACAAACGCAAGCGCAAGAAGAAGAGATGCGTCAAACGATGGAAGAAATGACTTCCACACAAGAAGAGATGGCGCGCAAGCAAATGGAAATTGAAGGACAGATGAGTGCAATCAATGCAACATTGGCGTTCATTGAATTTTCACCGGATGGCACAGTGCTTCTTGCGAATGAATTATTTCTTTCAGCCATGAAGTGCGAGCTCAAAGATATTGTCGGCAAACATCACAGCATTTTCTGCGACGCGCAGTATATCAAAACCAATGCGTACACGACTTTCTGGAATAATCTCCGCAAAGGAATTGCACAGTCTGGAGAATTTAAACGCCATGCACTAGACGGATCGGAAGTTTGGTTACTGGCAAACTATACGCCTGTCGTCGATCGTTTTGGTCACGTCGTAAAAGTTGTAAAACTTGCCAACGACATCACGAAGGTCAAACTGGCATCCGCAAATTATCAGGGGCAAATTGACGCCATCAGTAAATCACAAGCTGTCATCGAATTTGATTTGAATGGCACTATTTTATCAGCAAACGATAACTTCTTAAAAACGCTTGGATATTCCCTAGCAGAAATCACTGGCCAACATCACCGCTTGTTTGTACCGCCGGCCATCGCCAATAGTCGGGAGTATGCCGATTTCTGGCAGAAGCTTAGCCTCGGCGAATTCTATTCCGGAGAATTTCAGCGTATTGGCAAAAACGGAAAAGACATCTGGATTCAAGCATCATATAATCCAATTTTTGATTTGAACGGAAGGCCATTCAAGGTTGTAAAGTTCGCGACCGACATCACAGCACAAAAACTTTTAGCCGCCGACAACAAAGGTCAAATGGATGCCGTCAATCGTTCTAATGCCGTTATTGAATTCGAACTCGATGGAACGATCCTTCATGCAAATGACAACTTCTTAAACTTGCTCGGTTATTCTATTCACGATGTGAAAGGCAAGCATCATCGCATGTTTGTAGAACAGAAGTACGCGCAAAGTCAGGAGTATAAAGATTTTTGGTCAGCACTCAACCGCGGCGAATTTATATCCGGAAATTTCACTCGCATCAACCGCAAAGGCGAAGAGATTTACATCCAGGCGTCGTACAATCCGATCTTCGATATCAATGGTCGTCCCATGAAAGTGGTGAAGTATGCAACTGATGCAACGGAATTTACACGTGCCCTGAAAGCTGTGTCGAAATTTACAAGTGAGCTTGCTGAAGGAAACTTGCGCGCCGAGTTAAACATTAAAGCAGAAGGCGACATCGGCAAGATGGTGAACGATAACATCGCCCTTCGCAATACATTACAACGGATTCTTACGGACGTCAATAAGGTGGTGCAGGCTGCAGGAAACGAAGGTAAACTTCAAACCCGACTTAACATCGCTGATGCAAAAGGTGCATGGCGCGAGCTTACAGATTCCATCAATCAGCTTTTGCAATCTATAGCCGAACCAGTAATGGAATTTAATAAGATCATTACAGAGATGTCAAATGGAGATCTTACACAACGGTTCCGTATGCTCGCCAATGGTGACATCAAAAATATGGCGAGTGCATTGAATAAAGCCATCGACAATCTTAACGACTTGCTTTACAGCATTGGCATGAACGCAGACGTCGTCGCTAGTTCATCAATGAACATGTTGCAGAAAACGGAGAGCATGAAGCGCAATACCAATGAAGTAGCCGCAGCGATATCGCAGATGGCAAAAGGCGCACAAGATCAGGCCGCAAGAACAGATGAATCGTCGAAACTCGTGGAGAAAGTAATGAACTCTGCGAACGACATGGAGAAAAAAGCAAACCACATCAACAAGGCTGCAGAGAAAGGACAAAAGAGCAGCGAAAGCGGATTGAAGATCATGAAGACTTTGGTCAATAACATGAGCGGCATCAATGAGTCTGCTGGACTAACATCTAAATCTATCGATATCTTAACACGTCGTTCAGAAGAAATCGGCCGTACGTTAAATGTAATCACTGACATTGCTAGTCAGACAAATCTCCTCGCCTTGAATGCAGCAATTGAAGCGGCACGCGCAGGCGACGCAGGTCGTGGTTTCGCTGTTGTTGCAGAAGAGATCAGGAAGCTTGCTGAAGATTCACGCAAGTCTGCTGTCGAGATAGAAAAGATTATTAGCGATGTTCAAAAAGATACGCAAGCCGCAACGAAAGCAATTGACACCATGCAGCGTAGTGTAAAAGACGGAAACGCTGCCACGAATGAAGCACAGGATATCTTCCAAGAAATTGCAAAGTCCAGCCATGAAACTTTTAGTTTCTCGAAGGAAATTCAAGAAGCTACCAGCGGGCAACGTTCGACAATAGATATCGTCGTGAAAAACATCGAACAGATTGTTGTTGTCGCAGAAGAGACTGCTGCAGGAACACAGGAAGCTGCGAGCGCGTCGCAGCAATTGAATGGTGCCATGGGCGAAATTACCGAGGGCAGCAACAAGCTTTCTGGCGTCGCCCTCGAACTTCAAACAGGCATTAACAAATTTAAATTGAAAAAAGTCGGGTAACCGAAATCGATACTGAAAGGTGAGTTGTTTGTGCAGAACACCGGAGTGAGGGCTTCGGTGTTTCTTTTTTCAATGCTGGTAACATCAACATTCGTCTAGCATTTCCGTATATTTGATTTTTACAACATCTTATGCCAGACATCACATCGCTCGAACAGTTCTACAAAGATACGGCGACATTGATTCCAGAAGGCATCAATAAAGAAATTGGTCACTTCAACGTATTTCGCATCAGCGAACTGATGACGCGCTTACGGGAGAAACCTGGCATGCCCTACAACCGCCGCGCCTACTATAAGATCAGCTTGATTATCGGAAAAAATACCGCGGAATACGCAGACAAAGTGATTGAGATCAAGAAGAACGCTTTGCTGTTTGCGACACCGAAAATTCCGTATAACTACATTCCGCAAGACGACAAACAAACAGGTCACTTCTGCATTTTTACGAGTGATTTTCTGTTGCAAAACAAGACTGGCGTCGTGCTCGATGAACTCCCTATTTTTAAACCCGGCGGCATTCCTATTTTCACCCTAACCGCCGATCAAGTAAAAGAACTTGAAATACTGTTCACGAAAATGCATCGGGAACTCTCTTCTGATTACGCATTTAAATATGATCTGTTAAGAAATTACGTACTCGAACTTATTCACTTCGGGCAAAAACTCCAACCTGCCACTACGCTTTACACCAGCCATAATGCGTCAGCACGTGTATCGTCGCTTTTTATTGAATTGTTGGAGCGTCAATTTCCAATTGAATCACCACAACAAAAACTAATCCTTCGAACAGCGAAAGATTTCGCAGACAGGTTATCCGTGCACGTAAACCATTTGAATAAAGTGCTCAAGGAAAATACGGGCAAAACGACTACGGATCTGATCACATCAAGGGTCGTACAAGAAGCTAAAATTCTCTTAAAGCAAACGAATTGGAACGTTTCTGAGATCGCTTACAGCTTGGGCTTCGAAGAAGTCGCGCATTTTTCAAACTTCTTCAAAAAACAAACAACGGTCGCGCCGCTTACATTCCGGGCTTGATTTGATTTTTACAAACCTTGGATTGATCTGCGCAAACACTTCCCCATCGCCGTCGATGATCTTTGTATCATCAAAAACAAACAACGATGGCAAACAAGAATAAAATTGCACTGGTTACTGGCGGAAGCCGCGGTCTTGGAAAGGATATGGCAATCAACCTCGCCAAGAAAGGAATAGACGTCATCTTAACATACAACAGCAAGAAAGACGAAGGGCAAGCGGTTGTCGAAGAAATAAAACAAGCAGGGCAAAAAGCTGTTGCATTACAATTCGATGCTGGTAATGTAAAAAGTTTCACAGCATTCATCGAACTGGTAAAAACAACGCTAAAGACGACTTTCAACACTGATCGTTTTGACTTTCTAATCAACAACGCCGGCATTGGTATTCACGCTGCGTTTTCTGAAACCACTGAAGACCAATTCGATCAACTTGTAAACATTCATTTCAAGGGCGTATTCTTCCTGACACAAAAGTCGCTTCCCATCTTAAACGACGGCGGACGTATTATCAACATCTCGACAGGTCTTGCACGTTTTTCAACACCTGGTTATGCAGCCTACGCTTCGATGAAAGGCGGTATTGAAACGTTATCACGATACATGGCAAAAGAGCTCGGCGCAAGAGGCATTGCCGTGAACGTAGTAGCACCGGGTGCGATCGAAACCGATTTTGGAGGTGGTGTTGTTCGCGACAACGAACAGCTAAACAAATATATCGCCGGTGTTACAGCACTTGGTCGTGTTGGTCGTGCTGACGATATCGGAAGCGTCGTGGCATTCCTCTGTACCGAAGAAGCAAAATGGATTAATGCACAACGAATAGAAGTATCAGGCGGAATGAATCTATAATCGCCTGGCAGTAAAAGGAAAAGTAATCATGCTGTGTTGCTTTTCCTTTTATTTCCACGCGTCTTCGCCTTCGGCATTGCCGTGGTAATACTTGTTGACCTTTGCATCGATGTTAATTTTCCAATACTCAACCCCTGCACAACAATGGAGAACACAACGATATAATAAGTAATCGCCAGAAATAAATTCTGATGTAGGTGTTGATCTATCGTAAGCGCTAAAGCTACAGACACGCCACCACGAAGTCCTCCCCACACCAAAATAGTTATGGTCTTTGCATCGAACTTCCCGATGTTGGGCACAAACCTAATCGGAAGCCAGATCGAGAAAAATCTTGCCAAGAGTACAATCGCGATACTGATCAACCCAACTTGCCAATATTCACGTATATCATTGATGAGTAGTAACTCAAACCCAATGATCAAGAACAGCATGGCATTGAGAATTTCATCGATCAACTCCCAAAACTTATCCAAATAATCTTTATCTGCGGCAGACATCGCAGTAGCCTTGCCGTAGTTACCAATCACTAATCCCGCGGCAACCATTGTGAGAGGTCCGGAAATGTGGAGATACTGTGTAACCAAATATCCACCCATCACGATCGCGAGGGTAATCATCACTGTGACGTTATAATTATTGATACGTTTGATGCCTTGCGAGCCGATGAATCCAAGTAAGAGTCCGATCAACAAACCACCAACAGCTTCACGAATGAACAAACCTGTCACGTTCGCAAACGTTAGATCATTTTCGCCTCCACGCGCAAGTTGCAGCAACACGGTGAACAACACGACGGCTACACCGTCATTAAACAACGACTCACCGGCTACCTTTATCTCCAATGTTTTTCTGATCCCGGCCTTTCGCAAAATGCCAATCACAGCAATCGGGTCTGTTGGTGATATAAGTGCTCCGAAAACCAAACACAAAATGAATGGGATTTCAAGCTGCATGAGCATAAACATGAAATACATCATCGCACCAACAAGTACCGTCGAGATGATTACACCTACTGTTGAAAAAATCATGATCGGAATGCGCTGCTTGCGTAGATCGTGCAAGCTGATGTGAATAGCGCCTGCAAACAACAAGAAGTTCAACATCGCCCCCATGAGTACTTCGGTGAAGTCAACACTCGCGATGACATTTGAGAATCCTTGAATAAGACTAGGGTATGAATTACCTGCAACCACCAAACCAATAGAGGCCATGATGGCAATAAGCATCACGCCGATGGTTGACGGGAGCTTCAGGTATCGCAAATTCAAATAGGAAAACACCGCCGCCAAGACAATCAAGATTGAGAAGGAGTAGTATAATTCCATGTGTAATTTTTAAGGCAGGTTTAAAGATAGCAACATTGCCGGGCAATAGGAAACAGATCAAGCAACGTGTACTGAAATGTAGAAAATTGTATCTTTTCTCAGCTACTTTCTGAAGTATATAAAAAAAAGCGTGAGCAACAGACCCACGCTAATTTTTTTTAATACAAAATTAATTTCAGCACTACTTCATCTCGACACGAATTCCCTGCGAGTGACTTGAAAATTCCGGTGCATACATACACTGTATTGTTGTAACGCCATTTGAGAAATCTCCTTTCTGCGACACCCTTAAGGCATACTCAAAAACGTAAGTCCCCTTCGGAAGGTATCCGATAAAAAAATTTGTCGCCAAATCCTTTGGACTTTCGTAGTACCATAACCCATCTTGGTACTTATGGGTTGATATTGTCGACACCGGTTCAAATCCTGCAGCGCGCATATCTTTCATATGAACATACTCCATCGTTCTGTCTACACGAAGCTCAATACGAACTTTCACAAGGTCGCCTAGCCGTAGCGTTGTCTTTTCATTCACCGGTGTAATCACCGGTCCACGATCCGTGTTCTGTTGCAGGAATAGATCTTTCTTTAACTTCAGTGGTGTTTCCACCGGCGTAATCTTATCAAGCTGCTCGAAATACTGCCAGTAAGCGGCTCCCCAAGCAACACCTTCATCGGTTTTTGTAACTGTAATTGAACCCATCTCTGATTTAACTTCATCCGCTTGCCACGCTGTTTTAAAATATCCCGTGCCCGCCTCTACTTTTGCATCCGCGCGCTTCGTCGGATCGACAACTTCGTTTCCAACTTTTACTTCTACAAGTTTACTACTCGCCAACGCATCCGTTCCGCGACGTAGCAATGCATAACACGCCTCCACTGTGGCTTTGGTTGTGCGCCAATCTTGCGTTTGCTTCTGCTTCAGCAACCACGCCTTCATATCCTCCACAGCCGCCACATCATTCGCAACCTCGTCGTATACCTCAATCATAAGCGCCTGTGTTTCAATCGGAGCCTGATACCAATAATATCCGACGTCGCTTTTCCAGTACATGCCCATCTCTTCAGAATGCAATGCGCGTTCGGAGAATGACTTGATCATATTCTTCGGCGTTTCTTTATCACCAAACCTACTCAATGCCAAACATGTCATGCCTTGCAAGTAAAGATTTGTCTTCAACCAATATCTTTTTGCTTGGTCGAGATAATAATCAAAAGCCTCCTTACAGTTTGCCGGCACCGCTACATCTTTAAAATAACTTCGCGTGTACAAGTAATGATATTGCAAATATCCGATATGATTGTCTTCGAGTTTAATCTCCTTGCGTTTCGAACTTGCCTTCAAGCGATCATAGTCGTCCTTCATGTTCGCATCGATAAACGAAAGTGCGTGGTGGATCATCTGCCAGGTATCGCTATGGTCACGAACCGACTTCACACCCATCACATCAAGGTGCCCCATACCGGCAATAATATGCTGTGTCATGTAAGGATCAGAAGGGAACCCGGGAAACCAACTGAACCCACCGTTACCGTTTTGCGCTTTCGTGATCTTCTCTAAAGCACGACCTTGCTCAGAGGCCATTCGGTTCAGATCAAAAAGAACACCTACCATTCGCTTGCGCTGGCTTTCATCCTTCGCCTGCAACACCCATGGCGTTTCTTCCAACAATGCAGATTTCAATTCTTGATTCTTTTCAAGATTAGAAAGTAATGCGTCAGGCTGAATATTCTTCCACGTATCGAACACCTGCTTGATGCGTGGATTCGAATTGGCGATGTGCGATGCAATACTATTGGCGTAATACTTACTAAACGTTTGCTCCACGCAATCGTATGGATATTCCATCAGGTATGGCAGTGCTTGTATAGCATACCATGCAGGATTAGACGTATACTCCAATGTAAAACGCTGATGACGCAAGGTTGTTGACTTATTATTCATCAACTTCTCAAACTTGAACGTTTTCGTTTGCTTACCACGAATCGGAAGCGGTAATGTTTCTGTCACCAGCATACGATTCGTCACAACCGGAATCACCATTTCTTCACCATCAGAAAAATTCTCTGCCTTTGCAACAATACGATACGTGATCGCTTGAATTCCTTCTGGAATCTCGATTGCCCACTCTACACTTGTACTTTGACGCGCCTTCAATGCGAAACGCAAAGTTTTGTCATTGTTCTTCATCAACACATCCACAGGCTTCATCGTGAGCGCATCAAAAAACTCCAATTGCGCTTGACCATTAACGTCTTTGTCAACGAGACTACTGATCTTCGCAGAAAATTTCATTTTATCATTTTCACGGAAAAATCTAGGTTGATTCGGTACAACCATCAGATCCTTTTGCGTCACAAGCTGATTATAGGCAAATCCCGACTTCAAATCCTTCGTGTGTGCAAAGCCAAGCATTTTCCAACGTGTGAGCGCTTCTGGGATCGTAAAGTTCACGATGATCTCACCCTTCTCATTGGTCATCAGTTGCGGATAGAAAAATGCAGTTTCATTAAAATTCGTCCGAACCTTTACATCACCAAAATCGGCTTCTTTTTTTGATGGTCCCTGCGTTGGCGGTGGCGTGACATTGGCACTTACAGCGGCTTCAACGGGCGCCGCTTCTTTTTTCGCGCTATCCATCACAACTTCATTCAACGACTCTTCCGCTTCTCCTTTCGGAGCCGCCATAGCAGGTGCACTTTCTAACTTCATCACAGACTTCGAACGACGCGCACCGCCATGGAAACTGTAAAAATTAAAACCAAACCAATTCAGATTATCAAAATAAGCACTCTCTGCATAACGACTCGCGCGATCATTCCAATCGTTGGTATATACTTGCAATGCTTTTTGATTGAACCCATTCGACGAAGTCCAATTCAATCGTGAGTAGTTTGATCCGTAAAAGTTTGCCCACCAACTGTTCATACGGAATTCATCCAACGAAGCATCATATAATGTCGCCACCATCTCGGCGGCAACCTTGTCGGCATTTTTTCCTTTCACTAAAATCTTCCACTGTTCCTGCGCTCCAGGCTGCAGTTTATCACGGAACGTCGCGAAAGAAACATCGAGCATCTTGTTTGTAAACGGAACCGCTATATCCTGATGCATACTATACAATCGATTATGCTTGATGAAAGTATAATGCACGGCGATGTTACCACGATACTCTTCTTTTAAAGCTACCTCAAAAAGTCGCTGCTCAGATTTTAGATTCAGCCATTGACTCGATAACAAAGTACCATCAAGCTCAACCTCGTACAGTACATGGATGTTCTCAGAAGTACCTGCTACAAATGAAGCCTTCTCGCCAGGCTCACCACTCATCTTTAATGCGTGGTAGTGATGTACCAACGGTGTGGCTATTGTTTTCGCTGACGGAGAAAATACAGTGAAGTAATTTACCTCTTTCACATCTCCGCCATCCTTATCACGGGAAGTGATTTCGAACATGTATTCGCCAGCTGCCCAGCTTGCTAAATCAGGAACAGTGAACGTCTTTGCTTTTTCTGTATCGAAATTCAATTGGAGTACTTCACGCTGTTTTTCCCACTTCACCTTGTTGGTTTCGTCGTCGTAAAGATCTTGCGGAAAAAATTTGTAGTACTCTTCTCGTGAATAGAGATGTCTATCAGGTTGCTCCCACAAGCGATTGCGAAAGGCCTTGACCGACGGTTTCAATCGCCATATTTTAAGTTGACCTTTTGCTGCTTGAAATTGTCCTGCAAGGTTTGTCGTCGAGATAGAAAACTCATTCTTTAATGAACGATCATCTTTGTTAATGTTTCCGATGATTGCGTTCACCAATAAAGATTTGTAACCCACAGCAATCGACGTCGACGAACTGTGCGTCTCCCCGTTGATGTCTGTCACATCCGCATAGATGGTATAGGTGAATGTTGGATCAGCACTGCGATCGACGGACAAATCAGGAATTGCTTGAAAGTTCACCTCAAATTTCCCATTCACATCAGTTGTACCTTTGCCATGCGCGATCTCCATTGCAGGTGAGGTAGGATAGTGTCCCCAACGGTACCACCACCAGATAGGAAAGTTCGCCTGACGAACTACGCGATAACTCACCGCAGCACCATCGATGTTCGCGCCCGAATAGGCACGCGCAAAACCATTTGCTTTTATCGTCTCATTCAGCCTGAATGACGACGTGATCGGATCAAACCCAACTTCAAACTTAGGTCTCTTATATTCCTCCACGGAGAAATCAATACTTCCACTCTCATCGGAAGCTTGAATAGACATGTTGCCCGTCAAACCACTCGACGGTGCCGTGAGTACACCGTTAAATGTACCATACTCGTTTGTCGTAAAGGAAAGCTCACCTTGCTCCTGCCCGTTCACGTCATACAAGGTTACACTGGTGTGATATCCTACTTTAATCGTTGATTGCTTTCCATTTGTATCTACAACAAGGCCTTTGAAATAGATCTGCTGCCCAGGGCGATAGATAGCACGATCGAGGAAAAAGAATGTCTCCGTTTTGTTGTGAGGTCGCTCCTCACGATTCTGGTAGATGGTCCCTGAATGATAATAATAATTACCCGCATCAATAGGCTCCGTGCTGTTCACGTCATTCCCTTTCGTAAAATCAATCGAGAAATTTCGTGTATCGTCGGATTTAAAGTAAGCTACTTTCAGATAACCATTCGCATCGGTTTCATACGTTCCGACTTTCAGCTTTTCATACTGGTTCTTCTTATAATTATATCGCTGTGTAAACAAGTTCACGCCCACGTTTCCAATGGCCTCTCCCGATTCGCGGTGACGTGTATAAATTTCCGTACCACCATCAGCCGCATCGCGGTGAACATATGACAAGTTTGATACGCGTGTAAATCCATAGGCTAATGCATTGTTGGTGGATGCAAAGTCATTGCCATGACTAAACAACACGATGTACTCACCCGGAGGCGCTGCATCAAGTTTCACCTCAAGGGAATGTTGCTGATAGTCCTTGTCATCTGGCAATACAAATGAACCTGTTAACTGCGGTGTCTTCGACAAAAAATGACTGATAAACTTTCGCTCTTGCTCATCGTAATCGCGCTCCAACTTGCGCCGCAAATCGTACACCTCTTGTCGCGAAACTTTCACCAAACGATAATGCAACGCCGAAATATTTCTGTAGCGGATCAAAGCCCTGAACGGTTTTTCAGGGATATTATTCTCTTCAATTACAGCATCGATTGACTTATACAAAAGACTTTCTTGTAATTGTTCACAAAGAATAGCACCATCAGAAGACGGAAAACGTTTTTTAACTTCCTCACACAAATTATAAGCGGCGCGTAAATCCCATTTATGTTCGTCACTCACCAACGGTTTGTACTGCGATGAACGCCCAACGTATACTTGCGCTTTCTCATACACAACAACACCTACTATCGGATGATCTTTAACCTTTTGCTCCAGTTGCTCCAACGATTTAAAGTAGTAACTATCGTCTTTGATCGTCAAATGTTGCTGCACAAATTTCATTCGTTCTAAGTCGACATCCACCAACGCGTCAGGGTCTTCATCCTTCAGGTGGAAGCGAACAAGATCTTGCAATATTACCAGCGCTTGAAATTTCATCGATGAAGAATCTCTGCTATCAATTTTGACGTCTACGAATTGACCGGCGTCAGATAGGTATGCGGCGTTGTCGATTTCGAAAGCAAAGGCTGGCCTCGTGAGATGAGGTTCGTCTGATTTAAAAAAATCTACTGCCAGATGTGCAAGAAAATCATATAACGTCGGCCTAAATTTCCTTCCTTTTGTATTGGCTTTGTTCAATACCGGCTCATACACATCTATCTTGAGTTGTTTACTTTTTTCTGCATCGGCAAGACTCAGCTGATAATGCTTAAAGGTTTCTTCAGCAATTTTATCAAGGCTCCAAGTCTCAATATCTTGCGCATCGAAATTGATTGTTTTTGATCGATTATAAAATTGATAGCGATTACTCTGATAATACTGCCAATACAACTGTGCGAGCATGGAATGAAGTACAGGTTTAACCGGAAAAGTTGAAGCGGCTATCTCCTGCTTTAACTGTTCAAGGCTCTTAACGTAACCATCTTCTTCCTTGTCATTACGAAACTTCATTTGATGAATGATCGCCTTAACCAATTGCGCCGCGTTGTTTTCCGCTTTTGCTTGGCTGGCAATCTGATTAACTACTTTCAAAGCCGATTCAGGTAATCCTTTGTTCTCAAAATCCAAAACTTCCTTCCAGGCTTTTTCATAGTCGATTGATGTCATAGTATTGGGTTTATTTTGTGCAACGCATTGTGCTAAAATCAATAGCAGCGATAGGGCTAGAATTGAATTTTTCATAGTCATCAAAGTTAACAATCCATTGAATAATACCGCGTTCCGGTAAAAGTCACACACTAGATGCAGCGCAAACCGCGATTCCACAATGCTGTCGCACAATTATTTAGCTACACGAAAATGGGGTTGAGTTGATCGATAAAAGAATAAGAACGAAATGATGCACACAGGCGTCACCATAAAAGAACACGCGATGCAAATAAATATAGGACCTGTTTTTTTTTAAGCAGATGGAACCTCAAACAGAAGGTGTGTCGCTACCGCCCAACGTTCGCGAAAAAGTTAAAAACGCGGGAACAAAGTCAACATGACGACAAACAAATAACCAATAACCGATAACAAAAAAAGAAGGGATTAGTCTCCACTAACCCCTTCGTCCCAATTCACCCCAATTATGAACAACGCTATAATTAGGACTCGTGGAATGAATGGACTTTTACATCCATTCACTCGACAAATCTTAATTTACCATCCAGGGTTGTTTGGTCTTAAGTTTTCATTATTTCTGAAGTCTGCTGCCGGTAGCGGAAGCAAGAGATGTTTTTGCTCAAGTGTGTGCGGCTTTCCTGATACCACGATCACCGATCCTACAAATGGATCGAACTCATCATTTTCGGCGTCGTATACAAGCTGCAAACGAATCATGTCGAACCAGGTTAAATTTTCAAATGCAAGTTCATGCCAACGCTCTCTCAACACAGCCTCTTTAAAGCTTTCTTGCGTGAAAGTACCGATATCAGGCGTTGTAAGCCCTGCACGTGTGCGCACGGCAGCAAGTGCGTTATAAGCATCTGCTGTCAATGCACCTGCTTCATTTTGAGCTTCAGCATAGATGAGTAAAACCTCGGCGTAACGAATAAGCGGATAGTTAAGACCAGAGTTACCTGTCCCCGCAGCTCCGGGAGCACCATTCGCGGGCAAATCGAAATGTTTATAGATATACTTCTTATTAAAATCGATTTCGCTACCCGTGCCACCATTGTCAAAATACTTCTGAAAATAGTATCCCTTCTCTTCAATACGTTTGTCACCGGCTTCATAGCTGTCGAGGAAAATTTCTTTGGGCACGGTCGTTCCAACCTCACCGCTAGCCGTCACGTTTGTGTTGTTCGGAAGATACTTATCTTGGTAGCCTGCGTTAGCGATACCCGCGGCATATTGAATACTAAAGATGTGTTCAAATTTATTTTCATTTGCAGGTGTACGAATTAGATCCAATGTTGCAAACAAGCCGATCCCCTTATCGATACTTGTATTCGCGGCAGCATAGTCGATCACTTCTTTTGCTTTGTCCGCTGCAAGTTGGTAGTAACCATCTTTATTCATCGGTTCTCCTGCCATCACGAGATATACTTTTGCAAGCAGCGACTTCACTGCGGCACGCGATGCAAGTCCACTTGCATCCACCCATGGGAACTCGGCAGCTTCAGCATCTTTAAGATCGGCAACGATGAGGTCGTAAACACTTTCTTTAGAAGCACGAGATGGCGTAACCAACGGATCGAGGTAACTTGTTACTGGTTGCGTCATCAGCGGAACATCACCCCAAAGTTGCACAAGCCAGAAATAATGAAGTGCACGTAAAAACTTAGCGTGCCCTACCCACTTTATCTGAAGCTCTGGCTTGATATTGGGAATCGTAGGAATTTTTGTAATGGCAAGATTCGCATTGCCAATGCCTTCGTACAACTCTCTCCACCACTGCGACAATAACAAGTTATCACCAGTGTGCTCAAACGTGTATAAGTTGTTAAGGTCAGAGTTCTGCCCTGTTTCAGTTTCAGCTGTTCCACTTAAGGCATCCAGCATCTGAAAGTTCGACACGAAGATTCCCGCGCCACCACTGTGAAAACGCAAGTTTTCATAGATACCGTGCACGGCAAGTTCGGCGTGTTCAGGGAACGTAAAGAAAGTCTCAGGCTCGATGTTCGATGGATCTTCTTCATCGAGGAAACCCGAACATCCTGATCCCACCATTAAAGCGCCTGACAAGAACAAAGCAAATATTTTATGTATGTTGAATTTCATCTTCTTAGTCATTTAAAATTAAATACTATAATCCGAGGCTTACACCAAACATGTAAAGTGTTGGCTTAGGATAGTCAAAGAACGTTTGACCTTGAGAAAACGGATTCGGATACGTGTTTACTTCTGGATCGTTACCGCTGTATTTAGTCGAGAGGAAGAAATTTTGGGCCGACACATATACACGTGCCTTGCTTAAGCCAACGCGCTCAACCACACTGCCAGGGAAGTTGTATCCCAGCATGATGTTACGTCCACGGATAAACGATCCATCTTCCACCCAATGTGTGTCAACCATGGAAGTATATCCAGCTTTTGAATCGCGAACGGCAGCAATCGGCGTGTTTTGATTTGTTTCTGTCCACGCATTCAAAACAGTTCTGTAGCTATTTGCGAGACCAGTACGATCTTCACCAGAGTGTTTCGTCATGTTCAACACATCGTTTCCGTAATTGAATTGAATATCAATCAAAAGATCAAATCCTTTATAGCGGAAGTTGTTGATCAATGTTCCATAAAAATCCGGATTACCATTACCGATGATCATACGGTCGTTGTCATTGATTTGGTAATTGCCGTCAACATCCAAATACTTGATATCACCTGGCTTCAACGGCCTGTTGGTACCGTAGCTGTATTTGGCAGCTTCTTCCGCTTCTGCAGTACTCCAGGTTCCTAATCGGTTCAGTCCCCAGAAAGAACCGACGGGCTGACCTTCCATGATCACACCAGTTTGGTTTGTAAAGTTGGGATTACCCACACCAAAGATTGGCGCAGGGTTCGCAAGCTTCAACACTTTATTTCTGTTGAACGAAATATTAAATGTCGTTGTCCACGCTAATTCACCTGCGGTTAAATTTTCCGAAGTAACAGCAATTTCTAACCCTTTATTTTCCATACTTCCTACGTTGCGTGTGATGGTCGCATAACCTGATGTAACCGGAAGTGGTGCTGCCAATAGCATGTCCGTTGTTTTACGATAGTAAACATCTGCTTCGATAGAGATACGATTTTGGAACAGGCCTACTTCAACACCAACATCTGTTTGCGCTGTCCGCTCCCATTTCAAATCCGGATTTCCAAGGCGATTATTCGCAACGCCAATAGCGCGGCCGTTATTAAACACGTTTGTCACAGTGCGTAATGCTGGTAGTGCAGAATATGTTGCGATCTCCGAATTCCCCGTTACACCATAGCTTGTACGAAGTTTCAAATTTGAAACAACGGAATTGTCTTTCAAGAAATCTTCTTCAGACACTCTCCAAGCCAATGCACCTGATGGGAAGAATGCGTATTTGTTATCCGATCCGAACTTTGACGATCCATCGGCACGACCGCTTATGGTAAGTAAGTATTTATCTTTCAGACTGTAATTGATCCTCCCAAAATACGAGTTGAATGCAAACCTTGCCGCGTTTGAACTAATCGGTGGCGAATCCACTAAAAAATCTGCGGCTGAACCGATGTTGTTATACTGAAAGTGATCGGTTATAAAGTTACGAGCACTTTCGTTGAACGAGAATATTTCCGTCTCTTGCGCCGATTGACCGACTACTGCAGTGATGGAATGAATGTCATTGAACCGTTTTGTATACGTGAGGTAATTTTCGAATGACCAGAATACCTCTTGATCCTCATTCAATCTCGCTGTACCGCGTGAGTTTACCGGGTTAACGAAGTTCGCAGTCTCAACGGCGGGTTGTCCATTGTAACGCTGACGTAAACGTGTCATGACGTTGGCACCTATGATAGACCGAAATTCAAGACCTTCCGTCAATTTAACATTAGCATACACGGTGCTCAATAAATTTTGAACATTGAGCAAGTACGTATTTTTCAATAGCTGGTCTACAGGATTTTGTCCGCCCTCAATTGACGTATTCCCGACGAGTCCAGCTGAATTCTGCGTATAGTTTTTATTGTGCGAATAGATCCCATTCGGATACTTCACTGGCAAGATCGGAAGTGCTTCCACAATCATACGGGGTACGTTCAGTCCACCTGTTCCAGTATCAACAATATTTTCTTTCTGTTTATTGTAGCTGATCGATCCACCAATTCTAAGCCATGGCTTAATTTCAGAATCCATGACAAATCTGGCAGAATAACGCTTCAAGTAAGATGTTAGCAAAAGACCATTATCATCCCTGTAACCGAGATAAACTCCGTAGCTATTTTCTTTGTTACCGCCCGTTAAAGACAATTGATGGTTCTGCGAAAGTTTGCTTTGCGTAGACTCTTTCATCCAATCTGTGTCATAGAGTGGATTACCATTGTCATCGAATAATGCCCAGTTACCAGCAACTGATTGATAAAAACGCGGGCGAACAATTTGCGGATCTTGACGCGCACCAGAAAAATCGTGGGAGTCACCAGCATCGGGTTGATTCGGATTTCCACCTTCGTTCCATCCAAGTGGATCGTAAATCTTCATATTATCCCAACCGAGTTGCTCGATCTCAAGATATTCTTTAGCATTCAAAGGTTTTACACGATTTGGATTTGGCCCAAGCGTAGGCACACTTAACTGCATATTGTAAGTGATACGACCTCCACCGGTACTTCCTCTCTTCGTCGTAATGATCACAACACCGTTCGCACCACGCGCACCATAGATCGCCGTTGATGAAGCATCTTTCAAAATCTCAACCGAAGCTATATCAGATGGATTGATGTTATCGATCGCGTTGTTCAAATTATAGTTACCATCCGTTTGCGTTCCAACCGGCATGATCACACCGTCGATTACATACAATGGATTGTTCGACGTACTGATAGAGCTAAATCCGCGAATACGAATGCTTGATTGTCCACCAGGTCTACCGGAGTTTACGCTTACATTTACACCCGATACGCGTCCCGCAAGTGCTTGCGATACTGAAGGCGCCTGGCGCTCCTGAATTTCTTCAGTCTTCACTGTACCTACTGCACCCGTAAGGTCTGATTTCTTTTGTGTACCGTAACCAACAACAACAATCTCTTCAAGTGATGTGATGTCGGATGCAAGGGTTACACTGATATCAGTTTGTTTACCGACAACGACTTCTTTCATTTCATATCCGATGAAAGAAAATACCAACACATCATTTTCGCTATCTACATTGATCACAAATTTTCCATCTGAATCAGTGGTTGTGCCACGCGTGGTACCTTTAATGAGAACGTTTACACCTGGTAATGGCGATCCTGTATCGTCGATAACGGTACCAGTAACATCAATTAACATGATGGGAATTCTTTCCGCGTTCACACTGGCTTCCGCAATGTCGTTCGTGGGCGTTCTGTAAAGCGAAATTCTGTCGGCAATTACTTGATAAGAAATCCCTCTCGGTGTGAGAAGATTACTTAGTAAGTCGCCAAGTTTTTCATGATGTGCTGTTACGGTAACTTTTTCGAGATCGCGAACGATACTGGGACTATACGCGAATTTCGTCCCCGCCAGTTTCTCAAGTTTGCTCAATGCATTCTTCAACTGAATGTTCTCGATATTGATCGTCACCTCAGTATCGAGGATGCCCTGTCCATTGGTAGTACCGCAAAATGCAACGGTACTAACAACAGCGGCGATAACGAACTGAATAACCGAGATCTTCATGATGAATAGCATTAAATCATAGCTTTGCAGCCAAGGCAGTTTTTTCATAACTTGATAAAGTTTTGTTAGTGAGTGGATATTATTAACAAGACACTTTGGACATCTTGCAGGATCTCCAAAGCATACAGGTCGGCAGTAGCAATATTGCCGGCCTTATTTTTTCAAGTAATTGTTCTATTCATAGTCAGCAGGGTTTGGGTTGATTGATATATAAATTAAAATCGGTTAGTCACATCCTTTGCCGGTAATCAGGATTTTCGTCCCTTTTACCTCATAGCTATTGCCTGTTGTCTTACAAATGACATTCAGCATATCGTAAAGTTCCATTGCGGAAACATCGCCCGTAAATGTGCACGCATGAATCGAGTCACTATCCACGATTACATCGATAGCATAACTCTTTTCGACGCGTTCGATAATCTGATCCATTGTTGTGTTACTAAAAACAAATTCTTCAGACTTATTCACCCCTGGCGACGGCTTGGGCTGCTCCACCAAACTCGTAACCCAATGACGGTTGTCGACAAAAAACTCTACTTCCTCGTTGGGTGTTAACACCACGCCATGACTACTGGACACTTTGCTCTTAACAGGCTCTTTATCTTCATACACTGACACCTTCCCTGTTCGCACGGCGACTTTAATACTTTTAGCGTCCTTGGCTGCATTCACCGAAAAGCTTGTCCCCAATACTTTCGTTACAATGTCTCCGCCATACACATAAAATGGTCTTTGGCTATCTTTCACGACATTAAAAAACGCTTCGCCAACAAGCCGAACCTCGCGTTTGTTACCGTGCCATTCACGTGCATAGGAAATTTCTGCGTTGGGATTGAGCGCCACCGTACTTGAATCCGGAAGCTTCATTAACACAACATCGGTCGTCGTGTTGAGATGATGAAGGTGTTCTTCGTCTGTATCCATCGGGTCATAAGCAACCTGATCTGTCGACGACGACCACGAGCGATGAAATATTAAATATGTTACGAGAACAGTTGCCAAAACACTGGCGGCAACTTTTAACAATGTAAAAGAATTCGGCTTGATTCTCTTTCTTCCAGAAGGAAGCGCATACTGGATTTCGGCTAAGATATGATCATGAATATCTTGCTTTTCAGAAGCGTCGAGATCGATGTCTTCGTCCGACACATTGGCGAACCATCGGTCAACCTCGCGTCTTTCTGCTTCTGAGCATTGCCCGGCCGTATATCGTTGCAGGAGGTCCTGAAATTCTTCTTTAGTCATAGGTCAACCCTTCACACTGATGGGTTATACAGATGACGGTGATCCAGGATTAAATCCTCAAATGAGTTTTGATTTTTTCTTACAAAAAGAACGCAGCGAGAAACATCAAGAGATACTCGCGAAGATAAGTCCGCATAAACTTCAAGGACTTGGTAAGATGATAACCAACGGTTTTCTCGGAGAGATTCAGATGACGCGCAATCTTTTCGGAACTCCAACGATCCAATCGACTTAGCTTAAATACTTCTTGCGTTTTTACCGGCAATTTTAAAAGACCTTTTTCGATGGCCTCAGTGAGATCATCAAATTCAACAACCTGCTGCGTTGCCGAAGAACTTTGTTCAGCATACGATTTGTAGAAGTCAACATACTTGTTGGCGACAAGACCTGCGTTGATATGATCGATTACAGAATTCTTAATTGATACCGAGAGATAGTTACCAATTTTCTGTGGCCTTAATGCTTCGCGCTTCTCCCACAATTTCAAGAAGAGATCTTGTGTGAGTTCTTGCGCAATTTCTTTTTTACCAAGACGCTTGTACGCGATCATGAAGACATGATACCAATAGGTTTCATAGATCTTCAAGAAAGCCTCCTCATCACCATTGCGAAGAGCCTTCAGAATTTCTTCTTCATTGGTTGTATTCACGAACATTGTTGAGTAGTCTCGTTCAGGTCTCAACAATTTTAGGACAAAGAATTTTTAAAAACAACATCGCATTGCGAAGACGATTTCAAAGCGCACACGCAAATCCAAAAAATCAGACGAACGGTTGAGCATTTTCTTTCACAAAATCGTCATCGAAAAATTAAGTGTATGCATGCACTTAAATGATTCACGTTGCAACGTCGAGTTTACTATTTGCTACGTCATGATAACCCAATTTTCTGCGTAATCTGCTTATTTAGAGCGATATCAATTCACCAACAAATTTATATGTTAACCCATTTTACAGTACTTCATCAGCTTCATGCTACGTCATCAAAGGCTCATCATGTACCCAAATTCAATACGACTCGTGTGCCGTGCATCCATTATTTTTTTGTTGATTTTTTATTGAAAATATTTTTTTGCTAAATCGATTTTACCCCTTACAATTTGCCAGGTCAGCACATTTTGACCACGACCTAATAACAGGCTTCAATGTCTGTAAAAAAGAAAAGCGCTCCGTGAAGAGCGCTTTCAGATTAAATAACCCAACCTAAATTCTTATGCTTATGCTTCCCAAGTACCCGAGTCTGATACTTCGCCATCCTCGTAGAAAGCCCATGTTCCATTACCTGCCGCATCCCATGTCATTTCATACATCTTTGCGCCATCTACAACGGCAACAACACTTCCTGCTCCTGTTTTTGTATTTACTTCAACAGTCCAAGAGTTCTGATCTGTTCCATCATTGAACTCAACCGTGAAGATGTCGCCCGACGTTGACCACTCATAGGCTAGCACCACTTTCGATGGATCTTCTCCTTCTGTATCGAAAACCTTGAATGAACCGGCGCTTTGATCCTTCTTCTCTTCTGCATGCACTACCTTCAACCAATTCTCACCAGTTTCTTTTGTGAAAATTTCCCACACAAAGCGATCAGACGTTTCGCTTACTTGGTATGCAACGCTCATTCCTGACTGCTCATCTTCCCACGTGTATACCAATACATCGCCTGCCTCTTTTACACGTGCATTACTTGCTGTAATTCTAGAACCCGACTTCGCCGCGCCTTCCGGAAATTCAAAAAATCCGAAATATTGCGTCATACCATTCGCCATCTGAATCCAGGCATTCGCTTGCATAGCATGTTCGTCATCGGAATTTTGCAATCCAGCGGGAGCCGTTACAACGGTGCTCTTATTGGCTAAACTAAATTTAGCTGATTCGAGACTTGATTTTTTGTCATCATCGTCATCGCTACAAGCTGACGCAACAATTGTTGCCGCCGCAAGCAAAAGTGCTTTGGTGATTTTCATGAATTAAAGTTTATGTGAGTTGTTTGTTAAAAAGATTCTATATCAATAGTGCACATCAAAAAGTATTATCAACGCTATCTGTCATTCAATTTCGGTATACATACGGCCTGTTACAGAAAAGGTGACACCTGAACTTCGTTTTTTCCGAAGAATTACATCTTCATGTAGGCGCAGCGACCAAGTCCAAAATCAAAAAAACAATAAACATCACCCAGCTTGCGTGAAAATATAAAAGCGCTCGTCAACAAAGTCAACGAACGCTCTATACTCAGTTAAAGGTTTCTAATCAATAAGAGGTAAACTCATCGTCTTTTCCGTTGTGATCAAGTGTCACGCTGATACCGTTCTCGCGCTCTTGATATTCGAAAGAACGCTTCGGCCTTCTTTCATGCTCTCCTTTTAGTTTCTTGATCTTGCTCGCTGGTGCAGTGGCATTCCATTGCTGATACTTTTTCGTCGCGTGATCATCATAACCTTTCTCTTTCTTCTCCTCTTCAATCTTGAAGAATGAAACGAGATCTTTCAAACTATCAGCCTGGGCCGCAAGTTCTTCCGAGCTACTCGCCATCTCCTCAGCATTGGCCGCATTTTGCTGCACAATCTGATTCAACTGCTGAAGTGCGTTATTCACCTGGTTAGAAGATTCACTCTGTTCTTGCGAACTCGCTGCAATCTCTTGCACTAAGTTTGACGTGCGCTGGATATCTGGAACAATTGACTCTAACAATTTACCCGACTGCTCCGCTACATCGACACTATTCTTCGACAATGAGTCAATCTCTGCAGCTGCATTGTGACTTCTTTCTGCAAGCTTTCTAACTTCCGCAGCTACCACCGCGAAACCTCTTCCGTGTTCACCTGCACGTGCCGCTTCAACCGCCGCATTCAACGCAAGAATATTTGTTTGACGTGCAATTTCACCAATGATCTTAATCTTATCCGCGATTGTCTTCATCGACGAAACCGTCATCGCTACAGACTTATTACCTTCCGCTATATCCGTCGCCGCTTTCACTGAAATCTTCTCAGTTTGCTGTGCGTTGTCAGTATTCTGCTGGATCGCGCTCGACATCTCTTCCATGGACGACGCTACTTCTTCTGCTGATGCTGCCTGCTCATTCGCACCTTGTGAAATCTGCTGAGAACCTGATGACAACTGACTTGAAGCAATGGCAAGATTATCAGAGATAATCGCAATGTTTTGAATAACACCGCTAAGCTTTTCAACCATCGCTTTTAAGTCCTTGTACAAACCGATCTCTTTCTTCTTTGTGAAAGCGATACGCAAGTTTCCATTCGCAAGATTCTTAGCAATATCAGCGGCCTCAAATGGTTCACATCCCAATTGGCGAACAATGCTTCTCGTTAATAAGATACCCGCGAGCACTAACGCGATAAGCACTGCACCGAAGAAAATGAAAGCAAGCTTCGTGATCTCGTCGGCTTTATCCATACTCTCCTGATATTCCGTGGCTGTCTGTGTTGAACTAAACTCAGTCAAATCATTGATTGCATTACGCATGCTTTCAAAATGCGTCGAATACTCGCCGAAATAAAGATCTTTAGCAGGTTGAATCTTTTTATCTTGGATCAACGTCTCCAATTCAGCAGAATGCTTTTCAACGATCGCAAACTCATGCTCGAAAATATTAAAGGCATCATGGTTTTGCCCGCCAGTTCCCAAGAAGATATCCTTGAACTTAGCAAAACGCTCACGCAATTGAACCAAGTTATCTTTAAGATCTTTAAACTCAATCAGTGCAGCACTGTCTTTTTCATTTGTCTTTTTGCTGTTTACGATAGCAATCGCCTCCATCACAGAGATCTTCGACTGATAACCATCTCGATCGGCTTCGAGCAAAGCTGTGATGCTCAATAGCCTGTTTTGATAGATGCTCGTAACATTATCGCGGATATCATTCAAACTGACAATGTTATACGCAATATTTCCGATGTAGAATCCGATGATGACCACGAAGGTGATCAAAACACGATGTCCTACTTTTAAATTGGTTAGCGCTTTCATATTGATTTAGTGATCTTTTATTGTTCTGATTTGGTTTTAAAGAAATTAGGCGTTGCTGTAATCACAGCATAAAGCACCTGGTTCTCTTGACTCTTTCTTCCGTCAAAAACTTGATCAAGGGTTGCCGTACCAAACATGATCGAGTGTCCCACACTAGCTTTGAATGTCGATGAGAACTTGTAATTCAAGAGAATATCATTTTCAATTCCGAGCGCATGACTCATCGGTGAATCGTCAACTTGATTGTATACACGTGCTGATGTTGTGAAATTGTGAATATGATCTTCTATCGAAAACTTTTTGTTTACATTCACCTTTGTTTTCAAGTAATAATCATGGACACCGTAATTTGTCGGATTTGTCACGTAGAAATAATCGAGGTACCCGAAGTGACCGTGAAGCAACCCATAGTGCCGGTCGAAGGTGTACGACTTCGTATTATTTGGATCGCCTTGTCTATGTGTATTTGTCCCAGTCCCCGCATCAACACCTAAAATAAATTCAAGCGTCTCCGACGGTTCATATTCTAACAGTGCAGAATAGAAAGATGCATTGAGGTCATGGCCTTCGATCGTCTCGCCAACCTGATAGTAGTACAACCCTTTGAATGTAAGCTTATCCGATAATTTGATCTTTGTATACGGGCCGAAAGTTTGAGTATAGGCAGATGTCGTATCGCCTTTCTCCATACCGCGGTTGATCACCGTAAAAGTCAAGAGGTGGTCGTTGATCTTTTTTTCCACCCAGAAGAACTGCATGTTCTTGTACATGTTATAATCATACACCTCACGTTTCAATTCTTGTCCATTAGCATTGTACGCTACCGCGAGGTGTGCTTTGAAACCTTCTGTCTCATATTTAAGTAGGGCTGCATCATGCGCGCGTGTACCCACCCAGTTAGGATCACCGAGGATGTGTTGTTCGTCATAAACAAATCCTTGACGACCAAGTCGGACGGAAAACTTAGGTGTGAAATACTTCTCTACCCATGCGCGAAACACCGAGAGGTTTGCAACGTCGGCGCGATCATCTTGATCTCCCCAAAAACGCCTGTCTTGCACGATGATCTCTGCTTCCAAATCATCAGGTTTCTCATAGCGCAAAATGAGGCGTGTCCGTTGCATGGTAAAAAGGCCTGCCTCGTCGCCTTTATACATCGGCTCCCGAAAACCGCGAGAATACACCGGATTAATTCGATACTCTCCATCAAAAGAAACAGACTGCGCTGTCGACCATTGACAAAGTAATGTCAGCATCGCGATCAACAACATCAACCTACAATTCAATCGTTTCATATTACTTGTTCGTATAGTTTTCTACATTATTTAATAACTCATTTTTTTCTTCGTGGCGATTCAACGTTCTAGAAATCGCGACAGTCACTTTCTCGATTGTATTAATCTCGTCGTTCAACATGATTATCAGCTCTCGTGCTGACTGTGGAAGTTTTTCATAGTTCAACAATTCGAGTAATCCCAACGCCCTGCACACAGGACCTCTCATGATGTGATCATTGTGAAAACGATACACATTCACCAATTCTCTAATGCGAAAGAATGGATCATCTGGCGGAGAGGGGTCTATTTTTTCCTGTAGTGGTTCCATGTCGTTCTTATTTTAATCAAGGGTAACTAGTTCGTTCGGAATATTCTCAAGCGGTAGAATTTTATCTACTGCATTGAGTTTCGCAGCTTCCTTCGGCATGCCATACACCACCGAAGTCGCCTCGTCTTGTGCAATTGTAAATGCACCTTTCTTCTTCATTGCCAAAAGTCCTTGCGCGCCGTCTTTGCCCATTCCGGTGAGCAGTACGCCAATACAATTTTTACCAAGCTGATCCGCCGCAGAATCAAATAATACATCCACCGAAGGCTTATGAAGATTTACAGGCTCACCGTCCCAAAGTTTTACAACCGTAGTGGCTCCGTGACGAAGAACTTTTACGTGAATTCCACCAGGGCAAATCAGTACTTTACCTGGCAACACACGTTCACCATCTTCTGCCTCTTTTACAGTAAGTACCGACAGCTCATTCAGTCGCGCGGCAAAATGTTTGGTAAATTCCCGCGGCATATGTTGAACGATCACCATACCGGGTGTATCGATTGGCAGCGCCGACAGTATGTTATGAATCGCCGTGGTGCCTCCCGTAGAAGCGCCCAACACGATAATCTTATCGCTTGTACCAATCTTATTCAGTTCATGCACCGGATTGATTTGGATTGCCGATGGCTTCAATCGTTTAATCCGTGCTTGGTGCGCCACGCGAATACGTGACACCAACGAATCGTATCCGCTATGATCATTACTCACCACACGAATATTATCTTTCAAGAAAACATCCACCGCACCATATTCCATAGCCTTGACCGCTACTGCCGCACTCGTTAAGCTCGACACGATGATAACCGGAATCGGATGCTGCTCCATGAGCTTACGCAAGAAGGTTAACCCGTCCATGCGTGGCATCTCGATATCAAGCGTAATCACGTCGGGCTTCTGCACACGCATCTTGTCTACAGCGATATATGGATCAGCAGCTACACCGATCACTTCCATATCTTCTTGCGCGTTGATCCATTCACGCAAAGTTTTCCGAACCAATGCTGCATCGTCAATGACCAGCACCTTTATTTTGGCGTTGCTCATCATCGGATGTTACCTTTTATGTATTTCAACTTCACTACACCTGTTGATGTATCGAAACGAATATTCATTCCATGCTCTCCTACAACATTCTCCGCCACCACAGGAATACCATATTCAGACATCATCTGCTTTGCAATCTGCGCATTACGCTCACCGATATTGAAAGAAATGCGTGTATCGTGTTGTGCACGACCACCGAAAATCTTACCAACCATATGACGTCTGTTGGCGCCGTAAGACTCCATCTTCGAAATCAATTTCTCGATAGCAATATTTCCATACTTTGGAGAAGCAAGTCCTTCACCATTCCAAAGCGGCAACAAATAATGGTTCATCCCCCCGATCTTGGTTCTCGTATCCCAAAGACATACTGCAACGCAAGTTCCAAGCAACGTCGCGATGCAAACCGGACGAAGCGAAACATGGATGTTTGCCGGATAGAGAAATACCTTTTCGAGTGTTTCAGCTTCCATGCTTAGAAAGATTGATCAAATAGAATCTCATCACCATTTCCAAGCGACGCATCTAAACCGTCTTGACTAAACTTCACCGGTAGCACGATGCTAAAGGCCGATCCTTCTGCCGATGACTTCACCGAGATCGTGCCGTCAAGCAATTCCACAAGATCTTTAATGACCGACAAGCCAATGCCATGCCCTTGATATTTCTTCATCGTTCCCACATCGAGCTGCGTAAAACGATCGAATATTCTTGGAAAATCCTGTTGTGAAATACCGACACCAGCATCCACAACATCTATGTTCAACGATTCACCACCGTGGGAAACTGAAATTGCAACCACACCTTCTTCTCTGCTAAACTTCACAGCGTTCGACACGAGGTTAGCAACAATAATTTTGAAGTAATGACTGTCCGTAACGAAGTGAATGTCTTTCTCTTCAGGAACGACGATATTAATTTTCTTCTTATCGATACTGCTTTTGAAAGCATGAATCACCTGATCTATAATCGTGGACACATTTGCATCATCAAATCGAGGCGACACTTGACCCGCCTCAATTTCTGCCGCGGTCATAATATTATCCAATTGAAAATCGAGTGCATGCGCTTCATTGTAGATCAAACGAATACTCTTCGACAACTCTGGAGACAATTGATCTCCTTTACGAAGTACGTTCTGCGACAACGCCAGAATACTTGCTAAAGGATTGTTGATCTCATTCTTGATATTGCTGATAAAATGACTCTTCAGCGCTTCCGATTGCTCGAGCTTTCTATTCAGATCTTTCAACTGCGCAAGCATATCTTGTTGCTCGCTGATGATTTGTTCGCAGCCGGCAAGTCTCCGGTTTATCTCCTGCAAAAGCGCTTCGTTAGAAATATCTTTCATCGGATCTTTTTGTAAATGGTGGGCTTCACTTGCTTGAGTGGAAGATTCATATTCGTAAGTGATTCTGAATGACCGATGAATAAATAGCCACCAATCTTCAAATGCTCACACAAACTTTGAACAACCTGAAACTGTACATCTCTATTAAAATAGATCAGTACGTTCCTACAGAAAATCACGTCAAAGTGACGTTCAATACCGTGTAGCGACTTCAGAAGATTCACTTGACGAAAGGCTACATTCTTCAAAAAGTCGGCCTTCACGCGTGCACGTGGATTCTCGCGGTCTTTACTTCTTTGGAAGTATTTCTTTTTGATAGCCATTGGAATGGCATCAATTCGGTCTTCGTCGTAAACCGCTTTTACCGCTTGCTGAAGTACTTCTCCCGAGAGATCAGTACCAAGTATTTGATACGGGAATTTTTTAAACTGACGGAACAGAAATTCTTCGATTGTAATCAAGATAGAATAAATCTCTTCACCTGTTGACGATGCTGCACTCCACACTTTAAGGCCACCGGGCGCATTGCCCAGGTGATGTCCGAACTCCGGAAGCACAACTTGCGTCAAATAATCAAAATGTGCTGGTTCACGAAAGAATTCTGTTTTATTAGTCGTGATAAGATCAACCATGCGGTTGTACTCTTCACCTTGTCCTTGCGAAAAAGCAAATTCGAAGTATTCAGGAAACGAATCGATTCTCAGCGCACGAAGACGTTTCTGCAAACGAGCCTCCACCATCTTCTTCTTAGAGATGGGCAACTGAATTCCATAATGCATTTCGATATAATCGCTAATGCGAAAGAAATCATCGTCACTAAGTAATTGCGCTCCGGTTGCAGTGGTGGTGCTCATCGTACCGTTCAATTAAGCGACAGAATCTGTTGATTGTAAAGAAAGAAGCTCTTCTGTTGAAAAGACGCGATCGACATCGAGCACCATAATAAAGCGCTCATTCATCTTGATCACACCTTGAATAAACTTCATGCTTGATTTGTTACCAACTGCCGGGAGTGGCAACACAGCATCGTTCGTAATTTCTATCACTTCCGACACCGCATCAACAATGGCTCCGACCTTTACGACCTCATCTTCCATTTGAATCGTCATCACGACAATGCATGTATTGATTGTATCCTCAACGGACTTCAATGAAAACTTAATTCGTGTATCGATTACCGGAACAACAGCGCCGCGCAAATTGATAACACCCCGCATAAATTCGGGAGCGCGCGGAACATGCGTTACAGGAAGCATCTCCAAAAGTTCAGTAACTTTCGTTACACTCACAGCAAATAGCTCGTTATCCATCAAAAAGGTGAGATACGATTCGAGCTGTGCTTCTGGCTTAGTAGATGTTGATTGCATCGCGTTGTACTTTTTTGTTATACAAAGAGAGCGAATTGCAATAGGCGACTGTATAGGAGGAATCTGAAATCGTCAGGAAATGACCTTTTTTTCACTAGGAAATTTCCCAATCCTTCAAACAAATAAAAAAGTCCCGCGGAAACCGCGGGACTGGCACACAAACTTACCCAAACCTAACCCCGTTTGTATGCTGTTAGTTTATCGATAACCTTTCGATCAATCGATTTGTATCCAAAACCAGCGCCACCCTTCCATTTCCAAGAATAGTCGCACCGGAAGCAAAATCTTGCTCTTTATAAATCTTTCCTAATGGCTTGATCACCGCCTGGTATTCGTCAATAATGGTATCAACTTCAAACGCCACCTTCTGACCTTCGTGTCTCGCCACTACCAAATTAACATACTGTGGCTTCGCACTCTTACAAGCGAATACATCACGCAGTTCAATGTAGGGTATCTGCTCACCGTCAAGTACAATCAAGTCGTGCATATCAGGTTTTACAGCATCACTCTCCATCTCGTAACATTTATCGATTGCACTCAATGGAATAACATAATTTGCGCGCTCAATGCCGACCAGCAAACCATCAATAATGCTAAGGGATAATGGAAGTTTCATGCGCATAACCGACCCTTTACCCGGCACTGAATCCACTTCTATTTCTCCGCGCAAATTCTTGATCGCCTTGTTCACCACGTCCATGCCGACACCACGCCCAGAAACGTTGGTCACCTTCTTTGCCGTCGAAAATCCTGCATGGAAAATGAAATTGAAGATCTCATGATCAGAAACTTCGTCAGCTGCTTTCACGAGTCCCATCTCAATAGCTTTCTGCAATACGCGTTGCTTATTGATTCCCGCGCCATCATCTTGTATCTCGATAATCACGTCAGTACCGGCATAATATGACTTTAAGGTAATCGTTCCCACTTCATCTTTCCCTTCACGCTTGCGCACTTCTGGAAGTTCAATACCATGATCGATGCTATTGCGTAATATATGAAGCATCGGATCCATCAAATTCTCGATGATCTTCTTATCGAGTGCCGTGTCACCGCCAATGGTCACAAACCTTATCTTCTTATTCAGTTCTTTCGACGTATCACGAACGAGACGCTCAAAACGCGTCGACAAATGACTGATCGGTAACAACGAAATACTAAACGCTTCATCTCGTAACTGACGCACGAGCTTTTCAACGTTCTCAGAAATCTCTTCCAACTCCGTATTCTTAGTCCCCTCGACAAACAAACTCAAGCGCGCCTGTGTCGTTACGAGCTCGCTCACAATGCTCATGAGCTTATCGATTTTCTCGTATGTGACCTTAATAGACTGCAACGACTTTTGGTGACTCACCTTCTGTGTTGCATCTTCCTTTTTACTTTTCACCTCACCTTGTCCACGTTCATCAAAACGTGTCACCAGTGTCGGAGGCAGTACACCATCAAAGTCATCCACGAACTTCTTGAAGTCTTCTCTTACCAATAAGTTTTCTTCACCGATAACATCGATCTTCAAATCGCATTGATCTTCAACAAACAGAAACTCGCTGCGGATTTGCTTCGTGTCGGCCTGCGTGAACAGCAGGATATTCCAATACAAGTATGCGTTGTCTGCCACATATCCTTCCGCATCGGGAATTTCATCGGTAAACGTTTTAATGTAAACCATTCCATGCGCAGAGAGATCTTCGATGAGATACAAAGGATTGTTTCCGCTTTTTAAAAAATCGGCATGAGGCTTAAAAAATATGCAAAACAATCTCCCCGTCTTCGTATCCACTTCATTTGCCGCAGTCACCTCTGAAGATTTTTCGCTTGACATGCGCTTCACGGCCTGCATGATTTTGTCATGCTCAGCTTCTGAATGTCCCGACTCGCGAGTTTCCAAAAGCATCCGTAAATAATCTACGGCATTCAAGGTGATCTCCAGAATTTCGTCAGAGAGATCAATTTTGCCGCGACGTAGATCATCAAAAATATTTTCTAAGTAATGCGTGAACTCACCGATCCGGTCGAATCCAAACATCTTCGCAGTTCCTTTGAATGTATGCATCACGCGAAAAACTTCTTCAACCTGACTCGCATCGTCGCGTGACTTATCGAGCTGAAGAACTGCTTTCTCCAACGCGTCCATCAGTTCGGCGGCCTCGTGCAAAAATTTTTCGTGCGCTTTATCCATGAGTACTACTTCAAATCTGTTCTTAATTAACGTAACACCTTTTTAACAACAGCCTTCAAGTTTTCTGGCTGAAAGGGTTTTACGATCCAACCTGTTGCCCCCGCTTCTTTTGCCTCTTGCTTCTTCGCCATCTGCGATTCTGTTGTGAGCATGAGGATCGGAACCAGCGATAATTTCTCCTGGCTTCGGGCTTGCTTGATCACCTGAATTCCATCCGCCTTCGGCATGTTCAAATCAGTGATGATCAAATCTATCTGAATACCGCTCGCGAGTTTGCTAATCGCTTCAGCACCGTCAGATGCGGTAATCACCTGATACTCCTCTTCCAGAGTTGTTGAAACGACCGCAAGAATACTCTCCGAATCGTCTACTGCTAATATTGTCTTCTTCATTTGGTTTGGATTAAAGCTTCAATTACCTCCGCGATTGGCGATGCCGGTTTGTGATCTAGCCATACGATGGAGATTGTTTTTTTCTCCTTCGCCAGTAGCCCCATCATTTGAACAAGCATGTAGTCATGTGCCAATACACTATTCAATTCGAACTTTATCGGTGCTTGCCGCTGCAATAAATCCTGATAAAGGTCATTAATAAAATCAGCGCTGGTAACCCTCTCCGTTATGGTGAGCGTTACCTCCCCTCTCTCCCCTATGATTATTTGCGCTGATTTCATGTCTTAAAAAAATATTTCGTCGTCACTCACCAACTCTTCCTGAATACCGAACGTGTTGTTAAAGATCTCACGCTCAGAATCCATCGTATACGTTTGTTTCACCTCGTTGAGGATCGACATTCTCAATTCCTCCGAGATCTCAACCTCAAAAGCTCTTCGCTCTTCGCGCAGACGATCGTGCATCTTGATAATCAGATCCATCGCTTCTAACACATTGCGAAGATTCTCTGCCGTATTAAACAAAAACAGCTGAAGTGTTTTCGATATATCACGGTCGGCCCAAAGCTGCCGAAGTATCCGCTGGATCTTGTTAGAAGCCATCAGATAATCTTCTTTCACCTGCAACATCTGATTGTAGGAAAGCTTGATTACATCATACAACACCAAAGTAAAATGTGCATTCCCTGTTGTATCGTTGCTCTTATATATCTGAGAAAACTCTTTGCTCAATGTAGATTCAACGGCATAGATATGCTCTAGCTTTTGACGGATAATATCATGGTACTGCAACTCTATAATGATCGAGTCGAAGCTTTTCACAGCTATACGAACCTTCTCCCGTAAATCTGTATTTAATTTGCCCGAAGCCATTTTTTCGCGTGCGATCGTATTGTACTTCTTTACCTTGTTGGTAGTCACTAGAAAATCATTATTCAAGTGATCATACAATGCATCAATCTTTTGATTCAGACTCTTAAACAAACTTGAGTACTGATTGGCTATATAAGCGCTGATATGGAATTTAACGACCTTACTCATGATTGATTAATGACGATGAATCCCACTTCGGGAAGAGGGAGTTAATAATTTGTTGTTCTTCGCGCGAATTCAATCGATTCGATATCATGCGCAGCACAATCCACCGATGGAAGACTTCATCTTTTTTGTTGCACTTAATGGCGATCGTAAAATCAGCATACAGCACTTCAGCCCGATGAAAAGCCTCCTCAAACTTCTGATAGAGAATGTGATTCACGCTCAATATCAATTTCAACTTCTCTGCTAACTCCCGATCCAGCCAAAGTTTTGTTATCTTAACTTTAATGGTATCAAGAATACGTTCGTAGCGGCTCTTAATGTATTTTATTTGCCCCAAGCATACATTTGAAATCGAGTCTATGTAACTGGTCACATTATTAACAAGATCTTCCTTACTGCTCATGGCAAAGCGAACCATCTTATTCACTTGTTTGATATGTTGAAGCGGCTCAATGAGTTCGGCAAGTTGCGCACTGTCTTTTTTAGCATCTTCAAAAACACGCGAAGCCTTATGCAGCTTCTGTTCAAACTTCGTTTCAACTTTGCCCGTATGGCGCCGAATGCGATGAAGATATAGATCGAACGACTGCTCCAACCCACGCATCTCCTGCTGGAGAACGCTGGTCATCAGGTCAATACTTTCGTCTATCTCGTTAATGGCTATCTTCATATTCGACACCGACACTGGTGAAGTCATATCAAACACACTACTTCCTTTTGGTTACAAAGTAGCATCGAAATAAAGACGAGAAATCTAGGAGGATTCAGAAATTGAAGGGATGATGTCATAAAGTGGACTGGGAAATTTCCCAATCCCACCGACATACCCTTAGCCTGCGGGCTTTAAATTAGATTTTCAACCAAAAATACTAGGCGTGCTGCAGGTAAAGCTTAATTAATTGCACAACATTTTTTACATCGCACTTTTGAAGAATGCTCACGCGATAATTAGCCGCTGTTTTCTCACTGATAAATAATTTAGCCGCAATCTCATCGGTATCATGACCTTCTACGATCAATTCAAGAACCTCAAGCTCACGCTTTGAAAGCACTTGCTTAAAAAAATCGTGACCCACTTTAGGCTTGTTCATGTTCTCGACAATATTCGACATGATATTTTGCCCGATATACTTCTTTCCCTGTGATACTGACACAATACCAGCAATCAACTCCTCTTTCGGCGTGTCTTTCGTCAAATATCCTTTCGCACCTGCGTCAATAGCCTTCGTCGCATATGACGATTTATCATGCATCGTCAACAGCACAACTTTGATAGATTTATTATACGTCTTGCAATATTCCAGAACCTCAAAACCATCGCCGTCTGGAAAATTAATATCACACAACAGGATCTCGGCATCGGTGTGTTTATCGAGCATCGTTTTGGTCTCAGCAACCGTGCCTGCTTCGGCTAACACGGTACATTTTCCTGACAATTGCAGCATGTTTACCACACCTTCGCGTAGTAGGCTATGATCATCGGCTACTAAAATCTTTATCATATTAAGAGAGGGGAATCGTTAAGCTGATTGTTGTTCCACTATTTTCTGCAGCATTGATAAGCAGTTTACCCTTCAGTAGGCGCGCTCGCTCATGCATCGTTTTCAAACCAAAACTATTCTGTTTTTTCATCTGCACAGAAAGATCAAATCCTTTTCCATTGTCTTCCACGATCAAGTTGATGCTTCCCTTTAACTTCATACACATCAATGAGATACTTGTTGCACCTGAATATTTGATCGCGTTATTGATCGCTTCCTGTGCTATACGGTAAATATGAATCGCATTACGTTGATCGGGTTCATAACCATCGAGATGAATCTTGCACGTGATTTCTTTGTCTTTCAACGAATGGTATCGTTCTAACAATCCAGATAAAGCAGCTTCCAACCCAAGGTTACGAACGCTTAGCGGCATTAAATCACGCGTAAGGCTCTTGATGTCCGTTGTGATATGCTGGACGAGCTCGCGTACATTTTTTCCTTGCTGCTGCAGCTCCGGGGAAAGGCCGGCAGAAATTTCTTCAAGCTGAAGTTTTGCAAGACTTAACAATTGCCCCACGCCGTCATGCAACTCCCGGGCTATGCTTTCTTTCTCATTCTCTTGCACCTGAATACTAATCTCTGTTTGGCGACGCTGTGCCTCCAACTGCGCCTCGAGCTTTGAAAGCGTCAACAAGTTAATCTCATTCTCCAACCGCGCTTTCTCGGTCATGTCGATGATGTTAAATACAAAGCCTATCGGGTCACCCTCGTGCCATATCAACGAGGTCGCTGCTTGTGTCACAAACTCTCTTCCTGATTTCGACATCACCGAAAGCTTACTGTGGAATTTATCTTCCAACACACCCTTCAATCCAAGCTTAGGCAACACCGTTCGAATATCTTTACCGATAATTTCATGCTGTTTGTACTCCAAGGAATCGAGCGCGGTTTTATTCACAAACTCTATCGTTCCATCTACCGATGTAAACAAAATCATTGAGTGATTCTGTTTAATCATCTCCTCGTAAATGGTAAGCTCTTTCTTAAATAATTTATCCTGCGAAAGATCGGTTACCGTACCCACCATTCGCAATGGCGTATCGTCATCGGCAACTTCTACGACTTTTCCACGAAGTAAAACCCAACGCAGATTGTTTCTATTATCACGCAATTGAAGTTCGACCCGTAGCGGTTCAAATGGCGCATGCAAGGCTATTGTCAACAGGCTTTGAAATTCAGATAACGACTCATCATGAAGCGCATCTGTGAAGGCAAATGATTCTTCTTTATTGAAGCCTAAAATTTCGCGCGCACGCTCTGAGAAATACCACTCCCCTGTGGCGATGTTAAACTCACATACACCATCCCCATTACCCTCCAACGCGTACGCCCAGCGCAATTTGCTCTCCCGTAAATCTTTGTTAAGGCTTTGCAACGCACGCATCTGGGTGATGAGCTTATCTTGTGTAACCGTTAACGTCTCATTGAGTTCTGTTTGCTTCTGCAATGACTCCACCAATCTCGCTTCGGCATCTTTCGCATCCTGAATGTCCTTGATAATACCGATGATCCGGGTGATATGACCTTTATCGTTAAACTCAACAGCCATATTCGATGACTCGATCCAACGATATTGACCTTCTTTTGTCATCATCCGGTAGGTATAGTCCATGGCCTTGTTATTGGCGATACGTTCTTTAAAACTTCTCCAATCGAATTGCCATCGATCGCTCGGGTGAATTAAAGACAGCCACTTCTCACTTGATATTGTGATCTGCTCACCGGGCATTCCGATCATCTCACAAAGGCGTGCGCTAAAAATACAATGATCTTGCTCAACGTACCAGTCGTAGACACCGAGTGATCCTACCTTCAAAGCAAACGCATACCATTCCTCACGCTGCTTTATACGCTGATATAATCTTTCCTGAAGATCATATGAAAGATTAAGTTCTTCCTCGCGTTTAACTTCTTCATCAACATCTTTTATAATTCCAACATTGCGCCGGTATAATTTAGCCGCGTCGGAATAAAATGAATAGCTCTGAATTTCTACCCACTTATAATTACCTGATTTCGTTTGAATGCGATATCGTGTAGGACCAAAATATTCCTTTTCGTCTTCTATCTTCCGGGCGAGCTGTATCGCAAGCTTATCATAATCATCAGGATGAACTAATGAAACCCATTTGAGATAAGTGGGCTGAAACTCTGCTGGCGTAAATCCGATAATCTCGAATAGCCGCGCGTTAAAAATTAAATCTCCGTTGTAAATATTCCAATCGTATACACCAAGGTCGCCGGCTCTCAAGGCAAACTCCAAGCGCTCCTGCTGTTCTTTCATGCGCTGCTCCATGAACAACCGCTCAAGCTCAGCTTTAATCCTAGTCGACAAAACTTCAAAAGCAAGACTTACAAAATCAGGATCTTGCACAGGAGACTTGAAGAGACCCACCACAACACCGATGGGAACATTCGCAGCATTTACCAGCGCGATTCCAACGTATCCCTCAATGCGCATCTCCACCAACAAATTATCGTCTGGAAATTGCGCCGCAACACCTTCTTGATAAACACAAGACTTTACCGAGCTCAAGGTTGCGCAAGGTGTTCCCTCTAGCGGATACGCAAACGGTTCCATCAATCCATTTCGATCGTATGCCGCAATGGTCGATACTTCTGTTCGCGTCTTATTGACATTGCCAATGAGGGTGTAGTCCGCATTGACAAGTTTCGCGATGCGCTCTACCGTGAGGTTAAAGAACTCATAGCCGATTTTTTCTGACAACTCAAGCTGCATGCGCAACAACGCCTTGTCGGGTGACGAAGCCCGTTGCTGAAAATCATGGCTATGTATTGTTTTCTCGTTAATCATCCGCTTTGTCGAAGTTGTACTTTATCGAATCGTTTTATGCATCGTTGTCAAAAGCATATTACAATCTTGTTCCTGCTTGAATGAGCGCCTTTTGAGATTCATTTTGAATTTACAAAAATCAACACGAACACCACCAACAAATAACATTTTTGAAAATTAACTCGTGTAGGATTTACGCTTTTTTGCGATCCTTTACTGCTTTTACGACCGAATTCACAGACGACCTACCGCCACGATACTGCAACTATAAAAGCGTTCACCGCGTGCGACGCCATCAATACCGTTGACATGGATGACGTACCTGATCACAGATGATTTTCTCGAGAATTTTACCGGAGCAGGTGAGAATTCCAATTATTTAATAATTTAAGCTTTTCAAAGCCCTCCCCTTTCAATTGACAAGTAGCTGAACGGTGAAAGAATATTCATCTGAAGAAGATATTGTAGCGCAACTTCGTGTTGGTAATGACGATGCATTTAAATTCATCTTCGACCAATACTATAGACCGCTCACTATCTTCGCCATGAAATACGTTGGTGATGTATCGGAGGCAAAAGAAATTGTGCAAGATTTCTACGTTCGCCTCTGGGCTCGCCGCGCCGATCTTCAAGTTCGGTTCTCGCTCCGCATGTATCTCTACCAAAGCATTCGCAATGCCTGTCTCAATTATTTAGAATCCAGTAAAGTCGCACAAAAAAGATTGAAAGGTTATCACGTTCCCCTAAGCACCACCGACAATGCCCTTGACCACATCGTAGTGGCTGAACAAGAAGAAATGCTCATGCGCGCCATCGATAATCTTCCCGAAAAATGCCGAGAGATATTTCTGCTCAGCAGAATGCAACGACTATCGAATCAGGCTATCGCCGACCAGCTCAACATCTCTATCAAAACCGTCGAAGGCCAGATTTCAATCGCGCTCAAACGTTTACTGGAATGGATAATCGCATTGATTATCTTTTTTTTATAAAAAAGTTAAAAAATCTTTAAGGGTAACAATTCATTTTCCTGTCTCTGGTAAAATTTTAATTCTAAAACCAGAACGGAAGCATGATGCACCATTTCTACAAAAAGAATTTTCTTCGCGGTTCAATTCTCTTGTTTACGATCAGCATTTTGTTGATCTCCTCCTCGACCTCCGCTCAAACATTCACGTTTTCCGAAACATTCGATGACACACCCACAGGTGAGGTTCCCGAAAATTGGAAATGGTATTCGCTTGGCGGAACCCATGGCAATAATTGGGTGCGTAGTACGTACGGATTCTTTGGACCGAAAGTGATGAGTAGTGGCGCTGAATACGCCTTTCCTGGACAAGTAGATGAAGATTGGTTGGTAACACCACAGATCACTCCCGTCAATGGCGACTATTTGATTTTTGACTCAGGGCAAGAATTTGTTTGGGATGATTGGGGATCAACTTTCGAAATTTTGATCTCAACAAAATCAGCAAGTCGGAGTGATTTTACGAACGTACTCGCCTCCTATACGGAAACCGAATTCCCTGGCTACCTGTACGAAGAAAGAATTACGCTCGACTTATCGGCATACGTTGGAAAGCCCATCTACATCGCGTTCGTACACAAAAATCCCGTCTCCGACGAAGCAGGTGAGATGCCTCCGGTTGAAAACTGGTATCTCGACAATGTAGCCGTAAGAGCGCTGCAACCCTTGGACTATGCGGGCGCCGAAATTCATGGATCATATAAAAGCGTTATCAGAATCGTTCAATCAAAAACGTCGGTCATTGTAGGATTTATCGTGCGCGCTGCCGGCGACAACGGTGAGGCTAACATCACTTCCATGCGCTTTACTACCGCCAACACTTCTCCACTTGTGAAAATCAAAGAAGCAACAGTCTACATCACCTACGATCAATCATTCATCGCCACCGATGACGAAAATGGTATTGTGTGGGCAGATGTGTATGGTACGGTTGAAAATCCCGGCGATGAGTTTATTGTTGAGGGTGACAAACCTTTATCACGGGGCGACACATTCTTTTGGTTGATGTACACCTTGGAAGCCGATGAACATGATCTTCGTTATCCATATCCAGAAGCCGACGCAACCTTTGAAAGCGTAGTGGTAAATGGTGTAGAACACGCTACAACAGTGCCGTCAACGGACGGGGCACACGCAGTCGTCCCGCACACACCGCCTAATGATTTTTATGCTAACGCGGAAGATATCACCCTAGACAAAAATCGTTATGGCTCCTATACATACAAAGCCACGTTCGAATCCGAATTGGAAAAACTAGCCTACTGTGCTACCCCTGTTAACGGGACAGCAATGGATGGATCTAACTCTGTATGGTGGCGCTTCAAAGCACCTGGCGATGGCAGAATAACCGTCGACCTTTCAGCGTCAGATTTCAACACACTCCTTCTCATCCAGGACGATAATTACTATCAACTTGCTTGTAACAAAGACATCGATGGAAATGCCTTCATCTTCCAATCTAAAATCACCGACTTCGACGTACGCGCCAACCAAGAATATTATATCCGCGTGAGTGGAGAAGGTCTATACCCGGGTGATCCTAATACGGCCAACGGCGTTGTTCACATGGATTTCTCATTCTCATTTCCGCTTTCCAATGAAGGCAATTTGGAAGATGATCTTTCTGCGTTATATCCAAATCCAACGACAGGTCTAGTGTACGTGGATCTTTCACTCAAACGCCCCACGCATGTCACATTCGACATTATTGATTTTATGGGACGCCCCGTTGCAACACAAGATCTTGGATTCTACACCACGGGAAAAGTTGAGCGAATCCCAGTAAACTTACAGTCGCTCCCGAATGGAACGTACATGGTTCGACTGCGGGAAGCGCAACACGATCAGCCAAAGAAACTTGTAATCTTCAATAAATAATCCACACGTCATGCAAAATACAGAGCCTGCAGAACGTCAATGGTACCTCGCCGCGAAAGCACTTTCAAGCTCCCTCACTTCAGAGGAACAAATGGAGTGGGAAGCTTTTACACGCAACGAGAAATTCCGACATGACTTCGAACAACTAAAAAAACATTGGAATGTGGCCACAACCCTGCCCTATGCCGACATCAACAAAGAAGCCGACTGGGAAATTGTGCTGGGTAAAATCAAAGCGAAAAAACCAACTAAACAAAACTTTTCGATCGGTAAGATTTGGCGCGTAGCAGCGGTTATTACAGGTTTTATCGCGTTATCCATCATCGCATGGAATGTCGGATTCAAGCGCAACGGTCAGGCGATTGCCACCATGATACAAGCACCTAAAGGCGCCAGAACGCACGTTGTTCTTCCCGACAGCTCGAGTGTATGGCTTAATGCCGAAAGTAAAATTTCTTTTGATCAACACTTCGGGAAAGATAATCGCGACATCACCCTTGAAGGTGAAGCGTTCTTCGATGTAGAAAAAGAAGCGGTGCCGTTTCAGATCCATACCGCAGATTTTGATATCGAAGTGTTGGGTACAGCTTTCAATGTGAAAGCCTATCATAACGACGACGTTCTCAGCACAACGCTAATCCGCGGTTCGCTTCGCATCTCGAAAGAAAACAGTAGTGGTACCGTTGATCAGGTTGTATTGAAGCCGAATGAAAAAGTAGTCTTACGCGGCACGCCACAGGAACGCCTCGCACAATCCTTTGCGCTTGAGAAAAATATCGACGGACAAGCCGAAGCCGATTGGAAAGATGGCTGGCTCACTGTTCGCGGTGAATCGCTTCAAGACCTTTGCAAAAAGATCGAGCGTCTCTACAATGTAACCGTCCGTTTTGAAGACGAAAGCTTAAAATCTTACCACTATACCGGAAGAATTCAACAACTCAGCCTTGAACAAGTATTGAACGCACTCGCTCTTACATCGCCTGTGATGTTCAACGTAAATGAAAAAGAAGTGACACTACGACTCAACAAGTCGACACAATCAAAATACCAGTAAGAATATTTATTGTTAACCGAAAACCACAAATATGAAATGATTTTACACTAGCCGTCGGTGCAAAAAAAAGTGGGACCAAATGATGCGGCAACATCAGATGATCCCGGTGGACTGACAACCTTTCTGAACCTACCTGCAAGGGCGAGGACAAAACATTTATCCAATCCTAAATTAAGTCTATGAAAAAAAACGAATACGGCCAACACCGTTGGTCAGTATTGAACAAAACAGTATTGGTTATGAAAATTTGGCTTTTATTGTTGATTCCTATCGGTGTAGCGATCGCAGGCGATGTGCACTCACAAAATGTGAGCATCTCGCTGAAAGACGCCACCATCCGGGAAGCACTTCACGCGATCGAACGAGAAAGTGGATACTCCTTCTTTTACAATGATTCGTTCAACGACCTTGAAAAAAGAATCTCCATCACGGCGAAAGCTGAAGCACTGAGTACGGTCGTTCAAAAAGTACTTTCGAACACCAACCTTACGCACAAATTTCTAGAAGGAAAGCTAATCGTCATCATGTTGAAAGATACATCCGACAAGATTCGTGTGAAGGGAAAAGTAACAACCTCCGATACACACGAAGCACTTCCTGGTGTAAACGTAACAATCAAAGGCACTGCGCAAGGCACGATAACGAATGCTGACGGTGAATACATGATCGACGTCGAGACGGGCGCCACATTGATATTTTCTTTTGTGGGGTACCTCACCGCAGAATCCGTAATCACCAACGCCACTACGGTTAACATCGAACTACAAGTAGACGCACAGACCCTTGGCGAAATAACCGTTGTGTCCACGGGCTATCAAGAAATGGATAAACGTCTGTTCACGGGTTCCGCCGTGATGCTCGACGCAAAAGACATCAAGACAGAGGGTACTACCGACTTAGGACGAATGTTACAAGGACGTGCAGCAGGCGTATCGGTTCAGAATGTGTCCGGAACATTTGGTGCCGCTCCAAAGATTCGCGTGCGTGGCGCTACTTCAATCACTGGCGACAATAAACCATTGTGGGTTGTCGACAACGTAGTGCTGGAAGACGTCGTAAACATCTCTGCCGAACAACTCACCACCGGAGATCCAAACACACTCATCGGCTCATCAGTAGCCGGACTTAACGCCGACGACATCGAAAGCATTACGGTGTTAAAGGATGCATCAGCAACGGCACTGTACGGCGCACGCGCAAAAGACGGTGTCATCGTAATCAAAACTAAAAGAGGTAAAGTCGGTAAACCGCAGATCACCTACACTGGAAATTTCTCAACATATCTCAAGCCATCCTACAATAATTTTAACATCCTGAACTCAGTCGACCAAATGTCTGTGTATTCAGAAATGGAAAGGAAAGGTCTCTTGAATCATGCAACGATGTCCGCACTCCCCAATGGTGGTGTATTTAAAAAGATGTATGATATCATCAACGACTCGTATAATGAGCAAACCGATGAATACGAATTACTGAACACGCCAGAAGAACGTCGCGCATTCCTCAAACAATATGCGCTGAAGAATACCGACTGGTTTGATCTGCTTTTTAAAAACTCTTTTGTTCAAGAACATTCGCTAGGTGTCTCCGCAGGTACTGATATCTCGCAACTATATTTTTCAGCCAGCTATTATAACGACAACGGTTGGACTATTGCCGACAACGTAGACCGTTACACGCTGAACGCAAGGGGAACATTCAAACTTTCTGAAAAAGTAAGCTTTGGATTAACAGCCAATGGTTCCTCACGTACACAACGCGTACCCGGAACCGTTACGCGCGACGTCAACGTAGTGGAAGGAGGATACGATAGAGATTTCGATATCAACCCTTTTAGCTATTCACTTAACACCAGTCGTGTACTTACCGCTTATGATGATTCCGGCGACCGTGAATACTTCACGAGGAACTACGCACCGTTCAACATCATGCACGAAGTTGCAACAAATTATATCGACCTCAATCTTTTAGACCTTCGATTACAGGGTGACCTGAGCTATAAACTCTCAAAAGATTTTAAGTATGAATTCGTTGGTGCAGTGCGCGATGTAAGAACAACAACAGAACATAAAGTCGAAGAAGAATCGAACATGGCAGAAGCCTATCGCGCCGATGGAACGCAAATCATACGGCGTGGCAATAAATTCCTTTATTACAATCCCGACTTTCCCAATCTAGATCCTGTAGTTGTACTTCCAGAAGGTGGATTTTACAATCGCTCCGACGATCGGATGCGCAGCTACTACATTAAAAATCAGCTCGACTGGAACCATACGTTTACAAATAAACACAACTTAAGCATCGTAGTAGGCCAAGAAATAAGAATGGTAGATCGCCAAAATGCATACAACAACGGCTACGGCTACCAGTTTAACAAAGGTGGTTTAGCGTTCACGGACTATCAAATTGTAAAGCAACTCCTCGAAGGAAATTTTAATTACTTCGGCATGGGCTACACACAAGAGCGCTATGCAAGTTTCTACGCAGGGGCAAATTACTCTTGGCGCGACAAATACATTTTTAATACAACGCTTCGTGCCGATGGTTCCAATAAACTTGGCGAAGCACGCACCGCACGATGGTTACCCACGTGGAATGTGAGCGCCGCGTGGAATCTTGATACCGAACGCTTCATTCAACAAATAAACCTGATCGATTTCTTGACGCTCAAAGCGGGCTATGGTCTTACCGCCAATGTTGGAAACGCCACAAACTCTTCCGTCGTCTATCGAAGCGGCACAACACGCCGACCTCACCTCGATGAAACAGAAGCGCAAATCATCATCGACGGTTTAGAAAACCAAGACTTGACGTGGGAGAAACAATATGAATTAAACATCGGACTAAGTGCTGGCATCTTCAAAAAGTACACCATCGCTTTTGACTACTACAAACGCGATCATTTTGATCTTATCAGTGTGATCAAAACTTCTGGTATTGGCGGCGAACCATACAAAGCCATCAACTATGCTGATATGAAATCCCAGGGCATCGACCTTACCCTCGGTGCAACGGTATTGAATCGCGGAAACTTCAATTGGTCTACCAACTTTGTTTACAGTTACAACAAAAGCGAGATCACAAAACTCAAGAACTTACCACGAATCTATAATCTTGTGTTTCAAGATGGCGGTGCACAACAAGGCTACCCGGTTCGTGGACTTTTCTCCATCGACTACCAAGGTTTGAGTGCCGACACCGGTGTACCGACGTTTATCGATCATGAAGGAAATTTAACATCGAATGTATACCTCCAAAGTCTCAATACCCAGTACCTAAAATACGAAGGCCCTGTCGATCCAACTTTTACAGGTGGTCTGTCGAATACGATTCAATATAAAAACTTCGCATTGAACGTATTCTTCACCTATCAAGGTGGCAACAAAATTAGACTCAACCCTTCTTTCAAAAGTGAATATTCAGACCTCGACGCCATGCCGCGTGAATTTTTAGATCGCTGGATTTTACCTGGCGATGAACAACACACCGACGTACCCGCTATCGTCGACCTCAGCACGTTGGTGTCGTTAGGCACGACGTATCCTTACAATGCCTATAACTATTCCACCGCACGTGTTGCCGATGGTGGTTTCATTCGCATGAGAACGATCGCGCTTACCTATACACTACCAAGCAAAATGGTTGGCACCACGCCTTTCAGCAATGCTTCAATCAGTATTACCGGAACAAATCTCTGGCTGCCTTACGCTGATAAAAAATTATACGGACAGGATCCTGAGTTTTTTACTTCGGGCGGTGTGGCGCTTCCTGTACCGAAGCAGGTTACACTTTCTGTAAAACTTAGTTTATAAAATGAAATCATTGAAAGCTATGACGAAAAAGAATTTGATAATCTTACCCGTGCTTTGCATCATGATTATCGTTACGGGTTGTGACGATTTCCTCTCGGAGACGCCAGACAACCGCGCTTCGCTCGACACACAAGAAAAAATTGCCGAACTACTCGTGACCGCATATCCGGAAGCCAATTACATTCCTTTCTGTGAGGCGATGTCGGATAACGTGGAAGACAACTTTGGCGCACCACAAGATGTGATCAATGCTGATGCTTACTTCTGGCGTGATGGCGCTGCAACCTGGCAAGACTCCCCTGAAAATTATTGGAACAACGCCTACACCGCCATTGCGGCAGCGAACCATGCATTACGTGCAATTGAAGAACACAATGACCCTGCATCGCTCGACGCTCAAAAAGGAGAAGCGCTTGTAGCCCGCGCTTATGCACACTTTATGCTCGTGAGTTTATTCTCGAAGATGTATGATCCTTTAACAGCTGATCACGATGCAGGCATTCCCTACGTCACTGAACCCGAAACAAAATCATTGAAAGAATACGAAAGAAAAACAGTGCAGTACGTCTACGACATGATCGAACAAGATCTCGTCACAGGCATTCCGTTGATCAATGATCAAGCTTACGGCGGTGACGGCAACAATGCTTCGAACTTGGCACGTTTCCATTTCAATCGCGCCGCTGCACACGCCTTCGCATCACGATTCTACTTGTTTAAGAAAGAATACGATAAGGTTGTTGAACACGCCGACTTCGTACTCAACGAAAGCGACCTCGTATCATCATTACGCCCGTGGACAACAACGTACCGGTCCTACACGACCAATGAGTTATCGATTGCCTATACGCGCTCCACAGAAGATACCAATCTCCTTTTATGTGAAACCGCTTCGAGTTGGGGATCCACGTTCAACAATCTCCGTTACGCAACAGGTGCTACGCGCATGAATGAAATGCTACTCGTGAATAATCCGGCAGCATCGTACTATGCTTATTCCACATACGCTACAAACACCGGCATTCAATTCATATTTAAGTTCCGTCAGCATTTCGTTAAAATAGGAACCAACGCTACGACAGGGTATCCCTACACGATCATACCACTTTTTACGAAAGAAGAAGTGTTGCTGAACCGTGCCGAGGCGTACGCCATGCAAATCAAGTTTCACGACGCGCTCATTGAAATGAATAAGTTCATCAGTGCACGCGTCTTGAACTACAATCCCGAAGTACACAACGTGACATTCAATAGACTTTACAACCTCTATCAGGAGAATGACAACAAAAAGGCAATTGTGCGTGGGATTCTCGAATTACGCAGGGTAGAATTTGTACATGAAGGCCTTCGCTGGTTTGATATACTCCGACATAAAATCCCTGTAACGCATACAACTAATAACGGACAATCATTCGTGTTAGGTGCCAACGACAAACGCCGTGTCATTCAACTCCCCGCCGAAGCAATTTCTATGGGAGGATTAGAACCCAATCCACGCTAACGTATAATTAAACGACTATGACATTTAAAAAATATACGGTCACTGCAGCGATCTTTCTATCACTCCTACTCGGATGCGAGGATCCCTACAACAAAAATATCGACGAATCTAAAACAGATTATGTCACGAACGACCCGAAGTTTCCGCCAACTCCCTTGGACAATTGGTTGGTCGACAACTTCACATATCCTTACAACATCGAAGTTAAATATCGCTGGGATGCCAGCGAAGCCGACCTCTACAGAACACTTGCTCCTGCAAAGGTGAATCAAGTGCAGCCGCTCATGGAAGTTGTTAAAGATGTTTGGATAGATCCTTATGCAACGTTAGCTGGTCCTGCATTTATCAAAACATATTGCCCGAAACAATTTCTGCTTGTGGGAAGTGCGCGCTACAACGTGGATGGCACTTTTACCCTCGGCACGGCTGAAGGCGGTAGAAAAGTAGTGCTGTACGTAGTGAACGACTTTGTTCCGGCAAATCGATCGGCGCTCAAAACAATGCTCCATATTGTGCATCACGAGTTCGGCCACATCCTAAATCAAAAAGTAATTTATCCTTCCGCTTTCCGCGAAATTACCGCAGGTGCCTACACGGGAGACTGGCGCTTTAGATCCGTTGCCCAAGCACGTGCGCAAGGATTCATCACCAACTACGCCATGTCATCACCCGATGAAGACTTCGTTGAAATGATTGCAACGATGCTCATTGAGGGAAAAGAAGGATATGAAGCAATTCTCGAATGCGAGACCAACGGCAACAGTCGCGCAATCATCAGAAAAAAAGAACAGCTCGTGGTGAAGTATTACAAAGATGCATTTAACATCGACTTCTATGCACTGCAAGAAAAAGTACAAGCCGCTATCGACGACATCGCGCCGCCGAGCGAAGACCCTGAGGAACTTCCGCCGCTGTTCGATTTATGGGGATTCGACAAAGAAAAGAAATCGGTAAGGTTCGACCTCACACAAACAAGTCAACCCGCTGAGTTCGCCGCACGATTCAATCAAGACAATAGAATTCTACATGACAACGGTTTAGCCTTAGACTATAATTTTAAGATGCATTACATCGCCGAAGATGAACTCGTTCTTAAACTATACTACTACACCATTGAAGAAGAAGATAGGGTCTACAAATATGCTAACTTCTACTTTATCACAACGGTGAATGAAGACAACACCATTAACTTGATTATGAATGGTGGTGATGACAACGCGTTGTACTTGGCCAATGAATTGAAAGCAAGTGCGCTCCTCGGATTTTTTGCAGACCGAGCATTCACGATCGATTGGCTACAAAGCTGCGGCAGCGAAGTGTACGTTGGCTTTATCCCTAAAGACTCGCCAAGCAATTTCTGCTTCGGTATGTTGGAAAATTAAAACACGTTTAACACCATGAAGCAAATAAAAATATACACCATAGTTTCACTCGTTGCCACACTGGCAATGATGACGAGCTGTGATAAACAGTACGACACGATCTTTAAAGAAACACCCGATGAACGTGTACAGGCTGCCCTTGCTGAATACAACCAAACTTTAGTAAATGCGCCACATGGATGGACAGCATCTTTGTACACAGGTACTGGCGCGGGCTACTTTTACTATTTCAATTTCAAAGACGATGGCACTGTGAATATGCTCTCTGATTTTAATGTTACAACTGCCGGCGAAATCATGGGTAGCACATGGACGTTGAAAGCGCTACAGCGACCTTCGTTAAGTTTCACCACTTACTCCTACGTTCACCTTCCTGCAGACCCTGACGGAAACATCAACAACGGAATTCCAGGTAGCGGCTTACGATCCGACTTCGAGTTTGCATTCGTACGCACTGCAGGCGACAGCATTATCATGGAAGGTCTGTTACACAAAGCACAACTCTTTCTCGTGAAAGCTAGCGCCGAAGAAAAAACCGCTTACGAAGGAAAACGAATCCAGGAACTCTTTTTAAAAACTGAGACTTACCTCAACGACTATCGTGGCTATACACTTACACTACCGAATAACGTAGAAGTACCTATGGCCCTTGCGCTCGAACAAAAACTAATTTCGTTTCAATATCTCGCCGCGCAAGACGAAACCATCCAACTTCCGATGAGTGCATTTACCTTTAGCACCGACGGAATTATTCTCAAAGACCCAATCAGAATTCATGATTACACGATTAAAAAACTCGTTTGGGATGATAACACCGAAAGCTATCACGTGACATTCGACACTCCGGTAACTTTAGTCGGAAACGATTCGCCCTTCATTCTACGCCCAGCCACGCCGTTGCATAGCATCCTTGGTGAGGTGAGCATCAAAACGTTGATTCCCTACGGTGCAGGAGAAAACCCGCTCCCAGCACAATCCGACGAATTCACCGAAGCATACAATTTTGCAGCAACGCAAATGCATGAAGGAGAATTTCGATTGACATTGGAAAACATGCAGTTTGTCTTTCCGCCAAATACAGATCGCATGTTCTTTGTTGTCTCTGTCTTACAACCCGTATCCGGTGGCGGCTACGCGCGTTTCCTTGCACAGTACACATACTCGTATCAAGTACGTGCAGATGGTACAATTAAATTTAAACTCGAAGGTAATGACGACAACGCCGGCGCGCTATATGCTGACCTGATCGGTATTCTTAACCACTTCGACAACGACACCTTTACTTTAGAATATGTTGGGGGAGGATTCTCCAAAACAGTAGCATTTTTTAGCCAAGAAGAAATAGGATATCACTTCGGCGCTTACATGACTGAATAATGTATTGTTAGGAATAGCTTGACGACTGTCGTCAGGCTTTTCGTTGTCCCATCCGCTAGCTATTCCTTCGTTAATATTTGGATACCCAAAGCCACATCGGTGTCACGCGTGGTCATCAGTACCTTTTTCATCGTGCCGTCAGCGTTGTAATATAGTCTGTCGACACAAAGGGATCTACGGTAACTTCCACCATTTGCTAATGCGCCATTGTGATAAAAAAAGTAGGGCACTCCTTTGAAGTCTACAATTGCTGGACGATTCGTTTCGCAGTTAACAGGAACCTCATTCAATATCCCTTTGAATTCCCACGGTCCATGAATATGTCGGCTCATCGCATATGCAACTTTCTCGGGCATGTCGTAGCCGTAACATAGGTAAAACCATTCTTCACGCTTGTGCAAATGAACACCTTCCTGAAACTTAGGCAACGCGATAGTTTGAACCGCGCCCGCCATTTCTATCATATTCGTTTTTAATGGCGCATAGTAGCAAACATCTTTTCCCCAAAATAAAAAAGCCTGCCCATCGTCGTCAATAATTACGCTCGGATCAAAGTTTCTTCCGCCATAAACAAGATGTGATGTCGTGACTAACGGCGTACCGCGCGCATCTATGAATGGACCTGTAGGATTATCAGCAACTGCAACCCCTATTGCTTCCCCACCAGATCGATTGGTTAATGACACATAAAAATAAAATTTACCATCGCGATGGATAATTTTCGATGCAAATGCATCACGCGCCGCCCAACTAAAATTCGACGGACTAAAATCAATCGGATGCTCGTCCCACGTCTGCAAATCATCGGAAGAAAAGCATAGCCACTCCGTTAGCACATAACCCGGATATCGTAATGGTGCTTCATCGTGACCAGTATACACATAGACTCTATCATTATGAACCAATACCGTTGGATCACTTGTAAACTTATGACGAATAATAGGATTGCCATTCATACCTAACATCTTTAGGAAAAATACCTTAATATCTCATGCCTGTGGCGCGACATGTCAAACATCGTTTTCAATCGATTTCTCAAAATCATTTGTATAGACATGAATTATTAAGCGGCCATAAGAGTTATTGTTATATTTAATGGTAAAGTCAATATTTCATTATGAACACCTCGCAACAAAACCGTCGCGTCGCGATTGTCGGTTATAACCGGATACCCTTTGCACGTGCAAATACTGCTTATACCCATGCATCTAATCAAGATATGTTGACAGCCGCGCTCAATGGATTAGTCGACCGCTATAAACTACAAGGTATTCTAATTGGTGAAGTTGCTGCAGGTGCTGTTCTTAAACACAGTAAAGATTTTAATCTCGTACGCGAAAGCGTACTGGGTACGGCACTTGACCCCGGCACGCCTGCCGCCGACATTCAACAAGCATGCGCGACCGGTATGGAGTCCGCAATCTATATCGCCAACAAAATAGCACTCGGCCAAATAGAAGTAGGTATTGCGGGCGGCGTCGATTCTATTAGCAATCTCCCGCTCATGACAAGTGAACCTTTGCGTAAAGCACTACTCGCCGCCAGGAGACAGAAATCATTTTTAGGAAAGGTTAAAGAATTTCTGAAAGTGAAATTGAAGGATCTTTCACCTGTAATCGCCGGAACGGATGAACCTCGAACAGGACTATCCATGGGTGGTCACACCGAAGTAATGGCGAAGTATTATCATATCTCACGACAAGAACAAGATCAACTTTCGTTAGAGAGCCATCAGAAAATGATTGCCGCGTACAAAGAAGGATTTTATGCAGATTTGATCACCCCATACCTTGGCCTCGATCGCGACAACAACGCACGTGCCGACACAAATCTGGAAAAACTCGCGAAGCTCAAAACGGTCTATGATACTTCCGTCAATGGAACACTCACCGCGGGTAATTCAACCCCACTCACCGACGGAGCATCAACAATTCTGCTCGCCAGTGAAGCATGGGCGAAAGAACATAACTTGCCAGTGATCGCCTACATCACACATGTTGAAGTCGCTGGGATTGAATTTGTGCAGCAACGACAGAACCTTCTCCTCGCGCCTGTTTACGCGGCCACACGTATGTTACAAAAAGCAAATATGAAGTTGGAAGACTTCGACTTCTTCGAAATACACGAAGCATTCGCCGCGCAAGCACTCGCAACAATGAAGATATGGGAAAGCAAGGAACTGATGGCCACTTTCGGATTCAATGAAGCACTAGGGAAAATCGATCGTTCTAAACTGAACGTTAAAGGCGGAAGCCTAGCCGCTGCACACCCTTTTGCCGCAACAGGCGGAAGAGTAATCGCTACAATGGCAAAATTGTTAAATCAAAAAGGGAAAGGAAAAGGTTTAATTTCCGTATGTGCTGCTGGTGGTTTGGGCGTGACAATGATCGTTGAAAAACCATAGCGATCACAAGCCACTACTCCGTGAGCTTCTTTAATACATCAGGATGCTCAACCTTAACGGCTTTTGGCAACACTACCTTACCACTTTCGTCGATGATGAGGTAACGCGGTATCCAATCCAATACAATATAATTGGTAAGCGTATTTTTCCATGCCGTTTCACTTCGGAAGTGCGCGCCGCCTTTCATGTTGAACTTTTCAATGGCGTTCAACCACTTGGTTTCGTCTTTATCAACGGAAATAAAAATGAAATCTACTTTTGTGCTATCAACATCTTTTATGAGCGCTTCTAGTTTGGGATAACCAACGATACAATCGCGACACCACGACGCCCAAAAATCTACAAACACTTTCTTACCACGATGTGCTTCGATAATTTTTCCAAACGTTGTCTTTCCATTATCCCGAGTGAGCAATGAAAGATTTAGCACGCTATCCGGAAAAGCTTGCGTAGTAAGATACGCTGGTGGCAAAGCATCTTGCGCATAACTAAAATCGGCACGACTAAAAAGTACAATAAGCGCTATGGCAAGTGTTTGAATTTTCATCGTTATATTCTTTCTCCCTAATTAACGCCATTTAGTTCTTCCACACAAAAATATCAACACGGAAGATTTACAGACTCCGCCATCCATTAACATTCAAAAAGTATTTTACAGAAAGCTGCAAACGTTGGTTTAAAGCCGCCAACCCAGGTCCGTTTCATGTCCCAAAGTCCCTCAAACGATTGACGTAAATCTTACTCAATCTTTATCGATCAGTCAGCCATTGCAATTTGTGCAAGCGGCAATACGGAGCATTTCAAGAGCAAATTTCTTTGCATCCCCGCCAAAACATACACCACATAATTCTACGGGATAATACGGAGCAAATTTCGCCACATCACGTGTGCGGGCTATGTTTTACAAGAAAACACTTTTTCTGTAACCCAACATTGCGCACATCGACTTTCGCCCAACTAGAAAATAATCCAGTCTCGACACTTCATGAAATTTGCATTCAATAACAAAAGGCCATGAAGAAAACAATACTCGTCGTCGACGATTTCGCTAGCATCAGAGAATTTATCTGCGATACCCTTAAACGCAAAGGCTATGACATTCTTGGTGCCTCAAACGGGAATGAAGCAATTCAGGTATTAGAAGAAAACAAGGACCGTATTGATCTTGTCCTTTCCGATTACAACATGCCGGATTGCAATGGCCTTGAGTTGCTCAAGAAAATCAAAACGCACGCAACCATTGCTAAGACGCCCGTCATTTTTTTAACGACTGAATCAAGTCCTGAAAAAATGAAGTCAGCAAAAGAAGCAGGCCTTGCTGCCTGGATCAAAAAGCCATATAAAACAGAAACGTTTTTCGCGCAAATAGAAAACGTTCTTAAAAATGGATAGCACGCAAATCCGGTTTATTGAAGACACGCTCGACCTATTGAATGACCTGGACGAAGGGTTACTTCAATTGGAAGCTAATCCGAACGCTTCCGCGCCGCTTGAGCAAGTCTTCAGAACGATGCACACCATCAAAGGTGCTGCGAATATGTTTGGCTTTGAAAACATTGGCAAACTCGCGCATCAGATTGAATCGGTTTTTGATCTCGTTCGCTCCGGTAAAGTACAAGTCACCGATGCCATCATCAGTCTTACGCTTCAAGCTTTCGACAATGTGCGCAATCTGCTTCAAACGAAAGACCTCCAAAAAATTCTAAACGACGACTTGCTGAACGAACACATCGCTCAAAGCACGTCGTACTACAAAGATCTACAAGCAACCAATACAACCGAAGAAGGAACTGTTACCAATAGAGATGAGCTGGCAACGTTCTTCCTCAACATTACCCCAACTATTGAGATGACAAATGATGGAAACCATCCCTTGGTTTTCATTATGTCAGACCTTCAAGACCTTGGCACATCTTCTATGAAGATCAAAACCCAAGGTGAAAAAATTATCTGTTGGAACCTTTTCATTTCAACGACGAGTTCAATCGCCGAACTTTTAAGTTATTTTCTTTTTGTAGAGGATGAATGTAAAGTCGAACATCAACGACTCGCAGAAGGAAACCTTTTTGAAGATAGCGACTTCCAACTTGTAGTCGATAAATTCAACGACGGAAGCGTTGTGTGGGAAGCCGTACAAGACCAAGCTCAACTTTCGTTATCGAAACTCAAGAGCATTCAACAACAACAAGATGATGACGCACCGGTTTCATCCTTCAAAAAACAACAAGGTGATGCCATCATCAAGGTGAGTAAACGAAAAATTGATCACCTCCTCAATTGGATAAGCGAACTCATCGTATTACAAGCGCAACTCACAACCGTGAGCAAAGAAGCTGTTCACCCTGCGCTACATAACATTTCCGAACAATTGGAAATGATCACCAGCAGACTTCGCGATACATCTTTGGAGATCGGTCTTGTACCCATTGAAACATTGGTTACAAAATTCAAAAGATTTGTACGAGATCTTTCAAAAAGTCTAAATAAGAAGGTCAACTTCTTAAGCGAAGGTGCCGATACGGAAATGGACAAGGACGTAATCGAAATGATGACCGAGCCCATGATCCATTTGATCCGTAATGCAATCGATCATGGTATCGGAACACCAGAGGTTCGCAAACGCAATGGCAAAAGTGAGCATGGCACGGTAAAACTGAAAGCCTTTAACAGCAGCACTTTCGTCAACATCGTTATCAGCGACGACGGAGAAGGTATCGATAAAGAAGCTGTCGTGAGGAAGGCAATTCAGTCTGGCATCGTCACAGGCGAAGAAGAACTCACCGACGAAGAAGCACTGAACCTCATTTTCCATCCCGGTTTATCTACAGCTGCTAAAGTATCTGACATTTCTGGAAGAGGGGTTGGTATGGATGTGGTGCGTCAAAAAATTCATGAACTCAGAGGGAGCATCACCATAAAAAGCGAGAAAGGATTGGGTACATCCTTTCATATCAAACTTCCGCTCTCACGATCTATTATCGAAGGGCTTTTAGTGAACGTGGCGCAAGCACGTTACGTCATACCACTGAATGTGATTGAAAGAATTGATCGCATCCCTTATGAAGCATTGAATAAGGAACAAAGTGTGAATCGCTCCATTCTCGTCAATGAAGAACTACTACCAGTACTATCACTTCGCAAAAAATTTCACAGCACAGCTACCGATACACCGAAAACTGCCGACATCATTTCCATTTCCATTGATGGCAAGCGACAAGGCATCGCAGTAGACAAGATTGAAGGTAAAATGCAAACGGTCTTAAAGCCACTCGGCGATGTGTACCAACAGCAAGATTTCATTGCCGGAAGTACAATCTTAGGAAATGGCGGATTAGCGCTCGTCTTAGATCCTTCCAGATTATTAAAACTAGAACATCATTAAAATCACAAGTGTATATGCAAACCACAAGTGCGATTAACTCTTACATCACATTCGGATTGGGCGAAGAAAAATTCGCACTACCGGTGTCTTTTGTGCAGGAAATCGTTGAAGTCGACAAAGTAACAAAAATTCCCAACGCACCAGAGTTTATGCTGGGCATCATCAATCTCCGTGGAAGAATTCTGCCATTACTAGACACGCGTTTAAAACTCGGTCTGCCCAAGTCAGAAACCACGAAGAAAAGTCGCATCCTGGTACTAGACATTGAAGTATCGGACAAATCAATCCAAATCGGAGCGTTGGTTGATGTGGCGAAAGAAGTTGTTGAGATTTCCGCCGCCGATATTCAAGATGCGCCCGACTTCGACAACTACAATGCAAAAACACCCATCACTGGCGTGAGAAACAATCAGGGCGACATCACGCTCATCATGGATATCAACAAAGTGTTCTCGGCTTCCGATATCCTTCAACTTAATAAAGTAATCAACTAATTTTTTAAAATACCTTCTATCATGATCAAGAATTTGACCATCAGAACAAAACTCATCGCCGCATTCAGTTTACTGCTGCTTTTGATGGGTGTGATTTTCATTGTGTCGTACTTCCGTATCAGCGACATCAATGATAAGCTTAACAAAATCACGGATGTCAGCGCCGTACAACTTCAACTCGTGGGCGACATTGAAGTAAACTTAACAGAGATCAGCCGCGATCAGAAGAAGATTATTCAAGCCGAAGATGCTGAAAGCATGAACGCACTGAAACGTTCTATCGACGGATTTACCGAAGAGCTGAATTCAACCATACTTGAATTGGAGAAGATCAGCACCGGTGAAACGCTGATTAAGATGAAAGACTTGAAGGCACGCGTTAATGACTTCTTGAGCGCAGGCGCAAATGTTGTTCACCTCGCTGCACAAAATTCAGAAGTACAGGCAACAAAATTATCGCAAAACGAAAGCGAAGTTGAGTTCCAAAAAATAAAGTCAACATTGGACGAACTGTTGACCAAGGTTTCGGCAAACAACGGCAAAGAAGTTTCCGATAGAATTCACCGTATGCGCGGACTATTGGTTGATCTCAAGAATTTTGAGATGACTCTAATCGCCGCAGAAACTGACGAAGTCAACAAAGAGATAATCAAAAAAGCTGGTGAAATAGAAACACAAATCGAATTAATCAGCACAGCCGTTGGGGGTTCTCTTTCCGGCGAAGCAAAATCTTTGTTCGATCGCTATCAAATGCAATACAGCAACTTCTACAATCAACATTTGAAAGTTCGTGAGCTTGCTCAATTAAACACAAATACAAAGGCAGAAGCGCTTTCAGAAGGTGAAGTTGAAAAGATGGACGACGCATCAGACGCAGTGCTCTCTGAAATCGAAGCGATGATCGAAGGTGAGCTTGCTCAGGATCGTATAGAGGTGGACCAAATGTATTCAAGCACGATCATTACAATGGTTGTCGTTATCTCTGTTGCCGTTCTTCTTGGGATTTTGATCGCAGCATGGCTATTAAAAGATATAACAGGTTCACTCAACCTCGCGAAAGCAACAATCAAAAAAGTAGCACAAGGTGATTTCTCTGCCGATATCAAGCAAGATAAAACGGACGAAATCGGCGATATGTTGATCGAATTGCAATACATGATTGAAAAGCTCCGCAGTAGCGTTGATGTCGCTAAAAAGGTTTCTAAAGGAGACTTAACGATAGACTTCAGCAGCATGAAAAATAAAGGTGGCGACTTAGACGAAGCACTGGAAACAATGGTGGGTAACTTGCGTGAAATTGCATCGAGCATTTACAACGGCGCCGAAAATGTTTCTGCTGCCAGTCAACAAGTAGCCTCTGCATCTCAACAGATGTCGCAAGGCGCGCAAGAACAAGCTAGCGCGACGGAAGAAGTATCATCTTCTATGGAGCAAATGGTTGCCAACATCCAGCAGAATACTGACAATTCAAGAGAGACTGAAAAAATTTCCAACAAAGCTGCGAAAGATATCCAGATCAGCAGCGAATCAGTTTCTGAGACCGTAGAAGCTATTACGAACATCGCCGATAAAATTGCAATCATCGAAGAGATCGCTTCTAAAACAGATCTACTCGCATTGAACGCTGCGGTTGAAGCGGCGCGTGCCGGCGAACATGGAAAAGGCTTCGCGGTAGTCGCGGCTGAAGTTAGAAAACTTGCCGAGAGAAGTCAGAAGGCTGCTGCCGAAATCACAGAGATCTCAGCAAAGACAGTGAAGGCCGCACAGCAATCGAAAGAACTTCTTTTGAACACATTGCCAGACATCAACAAAACAGCGCAACTCGTACAAGAAATTGCGGCTGCTAGTGTGGAACAAAATACGGGTGCAGACCAAGTAAACGGAGCAATCCAACAATTGTCGCAGGTAACACAAGGCAATGCATCGGCTGCAGAAGAGATGTCATCAAATGCGGAAGAATTGAACAGCCAAGCAGAAGAATTGAAAGCAGCGGTGAGCTACTTCAAATTGGATAACGCTGCGATGTCGAAGTTCAGAAAAGCAAAAACATCAAATGGATCGCGTGGACCGGTTAAGAAATCGACCGTGACAGAAGTTTCTAATAACGGTGTGTCACCGAAGGGTTTCGACCTTAAACTCGACGGCGGACCGTCAGACAGTGACTTCACGGATATCGCATAACGATCTTATTACCATGTTTTCAATAAAACATTATCTATTGGCCTTCGCGTGGCTCGCTACTATAGCAAGTCACGCGCAAAGTGCAGTGCAGCCACCCACACGAATGTCGGTAGCGACCTTTCTGAATATCGTCAATACACATGATGACATTGCAAAAGCACAGTCTGCTGTACAAATGGCAAAAGTTGATATCGAGCTCGCATCTGCCTCACCATCGCCAACGTTAACCTTCGGGAATGCATGCGGTGATGTAAGCGGCATCAGCATGCCTCATCAACTGTATGCTGGCCTAGATTTTACCATTGAGACCGGTGGGAAAAAGAAAAATCGTATTCACTACTCCCAAGCGCAAGCCGACTTAGCCCGTGTTGAATACGAAATCTTCGTAAGAAACTTTAGACGCGAAGCGCTGATGCTGTACAATACTTGTTGGCTCGAAGAGACACACATCGCTACGCTCACCAATTATCATGATGCCTTGGCTAAGATGACCACCGCTGACAGTATCTCAGCGCTACAAAAAAGTATTGCACTCAAAAAACTACAATTAGACATCGCAGCCCTTGAAGAGACTTTCCATGAAAATATCATTGCGTTTAATGAACTCATCGGTTCAGAAAACACAATCGTGTATCCAGAAGGCCCGGCTTGGAACGAGACAAATGACATCATCGTCGCAGATCCTAAAGCGAATGACCTCACGCTGATGCAACAAGATCTGTCATCGTCGGTGGCGCATCGCGAGCTAGCATTAGCGCAAAGCAACCAACGCGGTGACTACACGCTTTCACTCGGAAATAGCTTCATGACGCGTGCACGAAATACAGAAGCTCCTTCACCTGCATACAATGCCGTGACTGCGACAATTTCCATTCCCATTCGATTTACATCAAATAAATCGAACACACACATGAACAGACTCAAGAAAGAGGCACTTGACCAGCAGACTACCGTTACTTCAGACGATTTAAAAAAGAAATGGCAACAACTTCGTCAGCAAAAGCACAAGCTAACGGAGGAGATTAAAATCATTACGGAACTTCTCAACGATCAATTAAAATTGATGAACATAATTTCCGTATGCAATACTGCAAACATTAGCAATGCAGAAGAATTATGCGCGTTAGCGAGGCGAAAACAAGATAAGGAAATCGCGCTTGCAAAAATCAACGGCGAGATTTTCTGGCACAACGACACACCCCGCACGCACCTAATCGCGAATACAAAATGATACAGCTACAAGCACCTATGCCGCAAGATGCTTTGTTCATGCACATGGACGATGAAAGCTTTCAACGCTTGAGCACCTATGTAACGCGCGAGTACGGAATCAAACTCCCGCCTTCGAAACGCTCGATGCTAGAAAGTAGGCTCAATAAAAAGGTCAAGTCGCTAGGCATGACCAACTATAAACATTTTATCGATTATATCTTCAGTGAAGAGGGAAAGCAAACCGTGCTCTTCGACGTAATCGATTTGATCACTACCAACAAAACCGATTTCTTCCGTGAACCCGCACACTTCGATTTTCTAACGAAGCAATATCTACCAGCTTTCAAAACAGCAGGAAACGACAGCTTGAATATTTGGTCAGCAGGATGCTCTACCGGCGAAGAACCCTATACAACGGTAATGGTTCTCGAAGAATTCCGAAAAAAGAATCCGCACTTCAAGTACAATCTACTTGCATCAGATGTGTCTATGCGCGTGATGCAAACTGCTTATCAAGGAATTTATACGCTAGACAAAATCGCGGGTGTTCCGCATGAAATACGCCGCGAATACTTCCTGCGCAGTAAAGTCCAACCCGACGTTGTGCGCATTAAACCACAATTCCGCAAGAATATTTCGTATAAACGAATTAACTTGATGAACGACTCTTTTGGACTAAATTCCAATATGTTTAACATCATCTTTTGCAGAAATGTATTGATATACTTTGACAAGCAGCGTCAAGAGGCGGTGATTCGTAAGTTCGCCAACCATCTCCGCCCAGGGGGAATTCTTTTTCTCGGTCATAGCGAATCGATCATGGGAATGAATGTACCGTTTCGCCAAATCAGGCCTACAACCTACGAACGCATCTAATATTAGCATAGCGACTATGGCACGCCCGATTAAGGTTTTAATTATCGACGACTCCGCGCTGGTACGGCAAACGCTAACCGATCTTATTAGCGCCGACCCATCATTGGAAGTCATCGGAAAAGCTGCCGATCCAATCTTCGCTGTACAACACATAAAAAAAGAAATTCCGGACGTTATTACACTCGACATCGAAATGCCGCGCATGGATGGGATTACGTTCCTGAAAACATTGATGGCGCAATGTCCAGTACCCGTCGTTATCATCTCGAGTCTTACACAAGAAGGGAGTAATTTGGCATTACAAGCACTCGATCATGGCGCCGTAGAAATTTTATCGAAGTCTGAAATCAGAAACACAAAAGAGCACCTCGAAGAATCTAAAATACGAATCATCGACGCCATTAAGGCTGCTTATATGGTGCCTGTGAAACGTGTCGGCATCGCGAGAAAAACACAACCGACTACACCCGTAAAAAAATCTGCTAGCATCTATAAGACAACCGATAAGGTAATCGCCGTTGGTGCATCTACGGGGGGAACGGAAGCGCTTCGATTATTTTTGCGACAACTCCCCGTGACAACACCTGGTGTATTGATCACCCAACATATGCCCGCGGGATTCACGAAATCGTTTGCCGAACATTGCAATAAAATTTGCGAGATAACCGTAACCGAAGCAACCAATGGCGAACGCGTATTGCGAGGCCATGCCTATATCGCCCCCGGCGGAAAACACATGGAGTTAGTTCGAAGTGGTGCGTTATACTATATCAAAATCAGCGATGGTGAACTCGTTAACAGACATAAACCTTCCGTTGATGTACTCTTTAATTCCGTAGCGCGACACGCCGGACAAAATGCTGTTGGCGTTATCATGACCGGTATGGGAAAAGATGGTGCTCAAGGTCTACTACAAATGAAAGAAGCAGGCGCAAAAACAATTGCCCAAGACGAAGCCTCCTGCATTGTTTTCGGTATGCCGAAAGAGGCCATCAAACTAAACGCTGCAGATTACGTTCTCCCGCTGACAGAAATTTCTAAAAAAGTACATTAACTAAATTTAAGGCTACCTGGCACTTAGATTTTTCCGCAGGAAAAAGATTAAACGGTTAATTCACAAAAGCGCCAACTTTTGTAACTAGCGTTGATGTTCGAAAAATCTACAGGCGACAACACACACCAGGAATTTAAACGGATTGCAGAACCGGGTAAAGAGGCACTCTTCAAAAACTTCGTACCCGATACTTTTACCATTCACGAAAATCAACAGCTTCTACTCGTCATCGGTAAACATCGATACTACGATCTCATTAGTACGCAACTAATCCTGTGCGAAAAATCTGCCAACAACAAAATCAAAGCGCCATTCGAAAAGATAAACCCGATGGATTGGGTCTGGAAAGAAAATCAGATTCCACAGCTGAAATTTTATCTCGCCGTAATCCGCTTTCAAAATGTCTATCAAAAATCACAAGCAGATATTCAAAGTCTCAAAGCACTCATCTCAAATCCACTTAAACTCCAGTGTTACGCTCACGATCATCGCATCTCCGACAAAATAACGACTAAGTCAATTTCACCCGTGGAAATCACACAAAGCAAGCTCTCCACGAAGGTGATCGTCACAAAGCATGTAGATTATTACACCGTTCATTGTGAATTCAACGCGGATAACACGCGATTTGCGCTCGAGAGAATCTCTATCAACCACGAATATTTTATTTGCGTTCACGACCGTTGGTATCTATGCGCCGACGTAAACATGTTACAGGTGATATCCTATTTCATCGAACATGGCCCCGTACTTACACTTTCTTACGACACATTCAAGGAATTCAAACACGACGTATTAAACACGTTTGAGTTGTACGTTACGGTAGAACTAACGGACCTCACAGAAAATACAGGGAACAAAAGGTCCAAATCAGATTTCTCAAATGTTGAGATAAAGAAAATCATCTACCTCTCGAACCTCGACAATTACATTGCCATCAATCCGGTTATTCAGTACGGACATGTAGAAGTTCCAGTGCTCTCGAAGAAACAAATCTATTTCGAAGATGACGACGGAAAACAATTTAAGGTTGAAAGACAAGGTGCTCTCGAAGATGACTTCATTGCGTTGTTATTAAAACAACACAGCGATTTCAACGATCAACTTTCAAACCCATTGCTTTATTTCTATTTGCACAAAGCATACTTCCTGGATCAACATCAATTTTTACGTTTGTTCGACGATTGGCAAGCCCATAATATTGCTGTATTTGGATTCAGTGAACTAAAGGGAAATAAATTCAACAGGAACCGGGGGAATATTACCATGCGCGTGTCCAGTGGTGTAAATTGGTTCAACACCGATGTGAACATTCAGTTCGGAGACACCCGCGCTACTTTGTCGCAGCTGAAATATTCTCTGCGCAATAAGTCACGTTATATTCAACTCGATGATGGCACCATTGGTATCATCCCACAAGAATGGATCGAAAAATTCAAGAGCTTCTTCCGCGTTGCTGAAGTCGACGGCGACCATTCGTTTCGAATAAGCAAAACCAATTATTCGTTTATTCAAGCAGAAAGCGAACTCGTTATTGATAGCGAAGCGAAAAAAGAAATCGCTTCGCTAGAACACGCGCTCAATAATATAATCGACATACCGCTCGTTCCAGTTCCGCTCACCCTCCAAGCTTCGCTCAGGCATTATCAGCATCAAGGGGTTTCATGGCTAAACTTACTCGACGACCTAAAATTCGGTGGTTGCCTTGCCGACGATATGGGGCTCGGTAAAACAATACAAGTCATTGCCTTCATTCTCCACCTGAAAGAAAAACACAAAAAACGAACGCACTTAATTGTCGCGCCTACTACGCTGCTATTCTCCTGGAAGGCGGAGCTTGAAAAATTCGCACCAGGGTTGAAAGTTCATATTCAACACGGAACAAAACGTATTAATGTTACAAAGTTTATTTCTTTTGACGTCGTTCTCACGTCCTACGGAATTGTAGCGCAAGACATTCAGCGTCTCGCGCAGTTTAATTTCTCATACGTAATTCTCGACGAAGCGCAGAATATTAAAAACTATTCTTCACAACGACATAAAGCTGTTTCGTTATTGAAATGCGACAATCGCCTGATACTTTCCGGGACGCCCTTTGAAAATAACGTATTTGATCTTTTCTCACTATTCTCCTTTGCTTGCCCGGGACTACTCGGAACACGTCAACACTTCAGGGATACTTATGGCATTGCTATCATGAAGTATAAACAAAAGCGCGCTTCAAAACTTCTTCAGAAAAAGATCGCGCCGTTCTTACTGCGGCGTACCAAGGATGAAGTTGCCCGCGAGCTACCAGAGAAAACGGAAATGATCTTGTATTGCCAGATGGATGTAGAACAAACATCGCTCTACAAACAAGAAGAGAAAAAATTCAGGGACTATATTTCAGCCATCAAACAAGACGAACTTCTTAAACATTCGCTTCATATTCTAAAAGGCTTAACACGACTTCGACAAATTTGTAATTCCCCTGCCCTATTAAAAGAAGACGCTGTGCACACAACACAGTCGGCTAAAATTGATTTAATCCTCGATAAACTCACGGCTATTTCTCCTCAACACAAAGTACTCGTGTTCTCACAGTTCGTATCAATGTTAGATCTGATTGCTGCTGGACTTGACGACAGAAATATTCCCTACACGACTCTAACGGGAAAAACAAAAAATCGTAAGGAAGTCGTAAAGCAATTTAACGACGACACTGCATTGCGGGTATTTTTGATCAGCCTCAAGACTGGCGGCACTGGCTTGAATTTGACCGCCGCCGACTACGTCTTCATTGTCGATCCATGGTGGAACCCGGCTGTAGAAAATCAAGCCATTGATCGTGCCTACCGCATCGGACAAGAGCAGAAAGTTGTAGCCGTCAGGTTTATTTGCAAAAACTCAATTGAAGAAAAGATCGTCACGCTTCAGGAATCAAAAGCATCCATGTCAAAAGTTCTTATGGACACGAAAAGTCCCTTTCCAGGTTTTCAAACTAAGGAAAGTTTGCTCGACTGGATCGATCATTAAATCGCCACGACGCGTTCCTGTTTAAACGCAGACGGCGCAATACCAAAACGTTGTTTAAATGAGCGGCTGAAGTGAGATATACTTTCAAATCCGCTTAAGAAAGTAATGTCGCCAATAGACTTTTGTGTATCGTTTAGCAATCGTATCGCGTGGTTTAGTCGCTGTTCGAGCAACCATTTCCCTGGCGCGATGCCATATAGCTTCTGAAAATCTCTCTTAAAAGTAGAAAGGCTTCGATTGCTAAGTTGAGCATATTGCTCCAAGCCGAGATTGAAACAATAGTTTTCATCCATAAGGCGCTGCAGCGAAATATGTTGTGGTTCATGCAGCAAAGAACCGAAATACGATAGAAGCTCGGCATTCTGAGGATTGTCGGCAATCGTTAAAATCAATTCTTTGAATTTCAATTCAAGCAAGGAACGATCAGGATCATAGTTGTCAGAGAAGTAGTTAGAGAAAGAATGAAAAAATCCTGACAGCGTATCCGACTTATCTAAAATCATTACCGGCTCATACTTGTTCGTATGTACATTGAGCGGTTTCGATTTTGTCTTTAGTGTATCGCATATAAATTCGTCGGGTATAAAAAACAGTACCACACAAAAGCCTTCATCAAGAAAATTCTCCAGAACCCAAGCTCCCTTTCTTACAAACACGCATGTATCGCGACCGATCTCATACGCTTGATTTGCCGTATGCCAAACTTTTCGTCCTTCGACTACATAGAACAAATAATTATACTTTGTCCAGAGGTCCGCAAAATGAGTTTTCATCATACGCGCTTCAAGAGGGCAATTAAACGCTGTGATTAACGAATCGCCGCAGTTGAACTGTCGATAATAATTCGGATTCTGCAACACTCTTTCATAAAAGTTCATCATACGTTGGAGCAGATTAAGTTTAAAGTTCCTCTATCATCATTTGTAATTTTCTTTAGCAGAACGTTACGCCTTGACCTTTATAGACATCAACTTTGAACCAGTAAGTAAAATTTAGTGACGATAAACGCAATAACTTTGTAAAAGATTCATGAGGGGATTTCCCTTTTCAATTGTCTCAACCGAGAACGAACAGATGGCCATTAATAGATCATATAAATAAATTAGAAAAAAAAGATGAATCCGAACAAGCAATTATGGGAAAAGGGTGATTTCACCCGTCTTGCAGAAACGATGCGCGAAAGTGGTGCACAATTGGTGACAAATATTGGAATAAAAAAAGGAATGAAAGTCCTTGACCTTGGATGTGGTGATGGTACTACAGCAATTCCTGCTGCTAAATTAGGCGCAGAGGTTCTTGGCGTTGACATTGCTTCGAACCTAGTAGCCGCAGGAAATCGTAGAGCAAAAGCAGAAGGGCTCACCAATATTTCTTTTCAAGAAGGAGACGCAACAAACCTCGCGGAACTACATGACAAAAGTTTTGATGTGGCGGTAAGCATCTTCGGTGCCATGTTCGCACCAAAACCATTTGATGTTGCAAAAGAACTTGTTCGCGTTACGCGCCCCGGTGGAAAGATCGTAATGGGAAATTGGATCCCTGGAGATCCGACACTCGTCGCACAAATACTTAAGGTGAGCTCGTCATACACACCGCCACCACCAGAAGGCTTTGTTAGCCCGATGCTATGGGGTGTGGAGCAAAACGTAATCGAACGTTTTATGAATGCTGGGATTGCAAAGGAAAATATCTCCTTCACCCGCGACACGTACACTTTCAGCGCACCCTTCTCGCCTTCAACTTTTGTAGATCGTTTCAAGAACTTCTACGGACCTACCATGAACGCATTTGAAGCTGCTGAAAAAAATGGCAAGCAAGCCGAACTACAACGCGAACTAGAAACACTCTTCAACGATCAGAACAGAAGCGGCAGCAATGACCGTACGTCTATACCAGCTACTTTTCTACGGGTCACCGTAAACGTGAATTAGAGCGGAAAGTGGAAAGCGGAAAGCAGAAAGCGGAAAGCGGTCCAGTCGAAAAAAAGTCTCGCCGAACAGCGAGACTTTTTTAAAGTAAGCAGTTGCAAAATCTTCTTACTTCTTACTTCTTACTTCTTACTTCTTACTTCTTACTTCTTACTTCTTACTTCTTACTTCTTACTTCTTACTTCTTACTTCTTACTTCTTTAAAAAGAAAAGTACCCCAACTTGCAGTCCCCATGAATTCATGGCGAATGGTCTTTTGAGTGGCGGCTCACCACCTTCACCTTGCGATTCACCTTCTTCATCTAACTCTATCGTTCTGTCCTCTTTCGGGATATCTTCAATTCTGTTCTCACCATTCACTTCATATGTAGTAATCTCCCGTTCTTTTGGCGCGTATGACATCGCTAAGAAATTTAGCTCAGTGAAGAGTTTTACGCTCTCGCTTAACCCATAAGTTACACCAACGCTACCCCGAAGACCAATACCAAGACCACCAGAATACTCAGACTTTTCAAGAAACGTGTAGCTGTTTGCGTATGAGTCATTATACTCCTCATCAATTTTGGTTTGTGAGAACACTGGCCCAAAACGCGCCACTGGCTGAAATTTACCCGTGCCACCGATAAATGTTAGCGCCGGTGAAAACTGTATCGACCGTGCTTGGCGAGTGGTCTCACGTAAGCTGGTACCATATGGATCAATGGATTCATTTTTCTCCACTGAATATTCTTTTCCTACCAAGTAGCTAAATCCTAGATCATAGCCGAAAAGACCATTTCCGAACATACCACCAAAGGCTAGGTCAGCTGAAAGTCCGGTGCCATAACTTCCGTAGACACCTTTATAACGACCGTTGTCATTGTTTTGGTAATCGTATTTGTATTCGCTACCCATAGATTCACCACTGAGCGGCAAATTATAGCCAACATTCGCGCGAATGTATAGCTGGCTAAACGCAGGCAATGCAGCAAGGCAAAGCAATAATGCTAATAGATTTTTTTTCATAGGGGATAAATAATTAAGGCTCGTAAAAATTTATAGGCCCAAAGATAGTTGAAAGTGAAGCAAAGAATCATCTACAACATGAATATGTAGGAGGGGAATAACCCGGTTTACAGAGCTTTTAGACAATTCACCATAACCCTTCGCGCACTTCGCCGTTCTAGACTATCCAACGGCATCAACGGTGTGCCTATACGCAATCTGACGCACAAACACTTTGAATATTTAAAACAAAAAAAAACAAGTTACATGAAACAAAAAGTGAGCAATCTTGTACTCGTACTTTCATTTGCGGCCGTAATCTGGTCTTGTAAAGATGATGATGTAAATGTCTCGGGCTTATCGCTAAACAGCAACGAGATTACCCTTTTTACAGCCGAAGAATCTACGCTCACGGCTACCGCAGCCCCTTCAGATGCAGACAACAAAACCATCTCGTGGAGCACCGATAAAGCCAACATCGCTACGGTAGATGCTATAGGTAAAGTCGTTGCCCTTACACCTGGCATTGCAAAAATCACCGCCACATCTCACAATGGAAAGACTGCAACCTGTACCGTCGTTGTCCTGAACGGTTACAACTACGATGAGGACAGAAAAGAAATCAAAACTGCAGTTTACCAAGATTATACAACTGAAGAAGGCGGCGGATACCGCTTTTATTTATATCCTACTGAAGAAGAAGCAGGTGCTGGGGAAAGTCCAAACGAATATGTATGGATAGACATCCCTAAAGAAAGAATGGGCACTACGTTTCAACTCACAACAGAAGATCCTTACAACTGGGGCTGGTGGATCGAGTATGTTGTGAAAGACACTGAGCTGAGCCTCTCTGGATTCGGTCACGAAGGTGAGATGGAAGACGTTGAAAGCGGAACGATGTACGCAAAAGTTACGGGTGAAAATACATTCTCGCTGAAGATCGAAGTAAAATTCCTGAATGGCGAAACACTTAAATTCTCTTACGAAGGTGCAATGACTGAGGTTGATGCCGACGATGGTCGCAGACCAACGAGTTTAAATAAAAATCAATAACTACCGTCAACTGACTTTGCAATACCTCATCAAAACCGGATGAGGTATTTTTTTGATCAACGCAACGGAAGCAACTCCACCTTACGAAAGTCAATCGGTTGCCCCTCGCTCTGTAAAGCAATGTAGCCTGATTTTAATGGCTTACCTTCTTGCCATACAGAACGATCATAATTATTAGCAACGCCACCACCCATTGTCGGATGCGTATATTGCAAAACGGTATCACCATTGATCATGTGTGTAATGAGCGAGTCGCCCAACACAATCAATTCTGCCCTCACCCACTCGTCTTTTCCGAAAGTCTTCGAAGACGAATTCAAACAATGGCCATCATACTTTTTTCCTTGAAAGACGATATCCGTGCCCGGTGAACACATATTACCTGTCGGCCTCACTTTACCATCACCAAGACCAGCCAAAAATTGCATCTCCACTGAGATCGGCCAATCTTGTTCTTTCGGCATCGTGTGTGGGTCTTGAGAATGGAACATCACGCCACTATTTAAAACCGTATAACTCGGTGCTCCGCGTTGAAGCTCGCCCGCAAAACGGTACTCCACTACCAAGCGATAATATGAATAAGGTGTCTTGTAATAAAGGTGTCCAAACTGATCATTAAAATCTCCATACTTATCATAACGCACTTTGATCATTCCGTCTTCGACGCGAAAAGTCTCATGAGCGTTCACGCCAACTTCATGGTGGTGGATCTTAACAAACCAATCTTCAATATCTTTCCCATTGAACAACGAAATCCATTTGGCTTCAGCTTTATTTGCCTGAGCAGTAGATCTCATTTTCGAATTGGATTGACATCCAACGATCAGGATAGAAAACAACAATATAACAATAGCAGAATTTCTGAGTGAGATCATATTGATTTAATCGTTCAAAGTGAAGTGAAAAATTAAACCAAAAGAAACACGAAAACAACCCTCGTAAGTTAAGACGCAAGCATCACGGGTTGAAATTTAAAATGTAATGGCAATGTAATCGTAACGGCTGCACCCTTACCCCATTCACTATCGATTCTAACCGTACCACCAATTTTCTCTACGAGTGTCTTCACAATCGACAATCCCAATCCGGTAGAACTCTCACCTGCCGTTGGTCGTGCGGAAAGCTTTTTGAATTTTCTAAACAAATGTGGCAAGTCATCAGGATGAAAACCCTGGCCTTGATCAGCCACAATGATGTCAACGCTCTCTTCCTTGCGAACTACACGCAATTGAACTTCTTTTCCCGCGGGCGAAAATTTAATCGCATTCGTGATCAAATTATCGAGGATGCGATCAAGATAACTCGCGTTAGACGAAATAGAAACCTCCGCCGGTGTATCGATGGCAAATCGAATATTCTTCTGCATCAACGATGCACCAAAATGAGCAGACATCTTCTTTGCTTGCGCAACCAAATCTATTGTCGATACTTCAACAACCTGACTGTTTTCGTACTGATTGATCTCTAATAGATCGCGAATCAAACCGTTCCCCTGAGTACACACCTTCTCGATAATCGTGATTAACTCTTTATCGTCGCGCGTCAACTGCGGATTAAAGCTTAGGAGGTGAACAAGTCCAGAGATACGATTTAACGGTGCGCGTAAGTCATGCGCAACGACGCCGATCAATCCATCTTTTTCACGATGCAGCTCTTCCAGTGCTTCATTTTTCTGCGCCAACGATTTGTTCTGTTCCTCAACCTTATCGACAAGCAATTTAAGTTCTTTATATGCCTCTGTAATCTTTGTATGCTGCTCTTCCAATACAGTTGAATGACGCGACTTCACCGTCAACCAGTAGAGAATGGCCATAATGATGGCGATAAAAAAGATAGCAGAAATTATTAAGAGCTTCTGATTACTGGACGCTTTCAACGCTTCCATTTTCTTGGCTTCGCTTAACAGCAATATCTCTTTATCTTTTTTTTCACTTTCATAAAGCTCTCGCATTTGAAGCACCTGTTGGCTTTTACGTTCGTTGAACAAGCTGTCGTTCAAGGCCGAGTATGCCTTAAACCAACCATATGCACCTTCGTAATTCTTCCGAACAGAGTCGAGTTTTGCATTAAACAAATACGTTTTCTCAAGCCATAACATAGACCCCGTGCGTTTGGCTATCTGATGTGCTCTATCCAAATGGCGCGCTGCTTTTTCACGCTGATCCATCTTGATATACAATTCCGCTGCGCCAAGAAGTCCTTTCAAGAGTGCCTCCTCACTTTTAATCGCTTCAGCGATTTCGATTGCCTGATTAAAATGACGCTCCGCCCGTACAAAATCTTTCCTTAAAAAATAACATTCGCCAAGATTGCCGTGCGCTAGTGCCATCCCGCGTTTTTCATCCACTTGACGATAGGTGACCAACGCTGAATCTAAATATTGAATAGCAGATTCATAACTGCGTTTTTTCATATACACTTCACCGACATTGAGCAACGCCACAGCAATAAACTGTGTATGGCCCAGGTCGCGCATCGTCCTGAGATATTTTTGAAAATATTCTAATGCAGCGTCGTACTGCAAAACGCTCATGTTCACAACACCAATATTATTCAACACCGAAGCATAGTAGAGTTTATTATCAAATTTCTCACAAACTTTTAGCGCATCCATGTAATACCCCAACGCAGTTTCGTAACTACCTCTATTGAAGTAAGTAATGCCCATACTATTCAGAATCTTGAACTTTATCGCATCATCAGCATATGACTCGATTAACGTAAGCGCAGTTTTGTAGTGATCGAGTGCAACGGTGTACTTGGCTTGATAATCATTTACCTGCCCTTTGAACAAATGAACGTTTGCAAGGCGTCGATAATTTTGAATGGATGTAAACAACGCGGTGGCATGATCAAGATGGCTGAGAGCACTATCGTAAGCACCTTGTCGCATGGCCACGTGACCTAAGGTTGTCCAACTTTCTCCCTCCCCCTTTTTATACCCCAATTTTTGTGAGAGATTTTTCGCCTCCAGTGCAAAAGCAACTTCATCGTTGTATTGACCTGTTCCATACATGGCACGTGCCAGATTGAGCAGAAGATTTACACGAACGGTATCTTGCCCCGTGCGCTGAAGTACATTGTTAAGGCTATCAATTTTATGCTGCTGCCCAAACATGTTATGAAAGGATAACAACAGCAAAGACACCATTAATAAACTAATGCGACTAAAAGACTTTCTCCCTACATACACCATATTTCCGCGAATAACTTAATCGTAAATATCCTATACGGCAATTAGACAGTTCCAGTTTACGATTCGTTGGACTCATGTATGATTTACTATCATTTTGTTTCGTGATTCATGCTTTTTTAAACCAATCATGATTTAACAACGGTTGCCCTAACAGACATATGGTTTATTACTACCCCATAGACATGGTGGAGCACATGCACCGCGTTGGAATAACAACAGGGTTTGCACAGGAAACACAATCGCGTTACCTTGCGGCAGTTTTAATAAGCACAACATGACTAAAGAACAAGCGAAAGAATTAAAAACACTTCAACGTGAATTAAAGAAGGACGTAAAAAATGTTGAACGTCAGCAGAAAGCGATCGATAAAAAGCTCGCTAAACTCGAGAAGCTTGTTACGAAATACAACGCAAAATAGTACACAGGTTAATTCAAAAATAGAAAGGCATGCATCACGCGTGCCTTTTTTTGTTGCATCTCAATTACAGCCGCATTCGCAAAAGTGGATAAGCTCTTCCTTGATCATCTTTATCCGTGCGTTCATACACTTTGAATCCCATGCGCTCGTAAAATTTCACTGCATTGGTATTCTGTTCGTTCACATCAACCTCACAAGCACGGAGGTCTGACATGGCAAACATCAACAATCGCTTACCTAAGCCGCCAGAAAAATACGCTGGGTCTAAAAACAACATTTCTACTTTTCGCTCGGCCACGCCGATAAATCCAATCACGGTATCCTCATTCATCAAGCAGTAAACCTCGAATGCCGCGAAGTCAATGCCTTGAACGAGCTTTTTAATCTCTTCGAAATCTTCAATACTCAAAAAATGATGCGTAGCCCTAACGGATCTCTCCCAAACATCAACGATTTGCGATCGATACGATTCTTGATATGATTTGATCATGACGTTATTCATATTTCATTCACCTTTCATGCCCAGGAAATTACATTTCCGACAATTCCGTATTCACCATCTTGTTACAACCGAGATAGAGAGTAAATTCACTTAATACTCCAAGCATCGCGCCACACGCTCCACTCTACCATTACCAACGTGCTGATTACAATGATCTCACCAAAGAAGTAGATAACACCTAATGGCTTCAAATCTTTTAAGTGAAAAATAACAAGCACCAACGTAACTAAACAGTAACAAACATTTAAGCCAATAACGGTCAATAATAAAGATCTCCACAGTCTGCTTACTAATAAAAAGCATGACGCAGAAAACAATCCAAGTAACAATGCAATGATCAGCAACAGCGTCAGCAAAAAGTTGGGCATACCAATATAGCCGTTGAACTTTAGAAGAATAACCAACAAAAAAGAGAAACTCAGAAATGCACCTAACGCGTCAACCAAAAAGATATTCCGGGGAGTTAATACAAATCTTTTCACCATTTAATTTCAAATCTACTAAAAGAATTTCGCTCATCACGCTACGCATTGAGTTTATAGTGTCGCGAAATTCACAGCAACCGGAATATCAAATTAACAGACCGCGTCGTCTATTGTCTACCTCGCCTACCGAATAGTCCATCTCGCCCACAATTGACTGCTCCAGACAGAAGATTCAACACACCTTTGTTCATCGATCACCAAAACAGAAACAATCATGAACACAAAAACAACAACTGTAATTTATTGGGCTGGCACAATTCTCACTTCTCTATGGTTTGGCGCTAGTGGATTTTTCGAGCTCACAACTAACCCTGTCGTTTGGGATATCACGGTTAAACTGGGATACCCAGCACATTTTATCTACATCCTGGGTGTAGCAAAACTATCCGGCGTCGTTGTACTCCTGATACCGAACAGATTACTGCGCTTGAAGGAATGGGTTTTCGCGGGTGTATTCTTCGACATCATCTTCGCCTTCTTCTCGAAAGTGGCTGTGTTGGGTCTACCGTCAACTGTTGACGCGATCGTTGCCTTTACTATGGTCAGCACGACATATTTGATGTTCAGAAAATTGTACCCCGCCACCTACAACGTTCAACCACAAGCGGTCTAAGCAAAAGAATTTCGGGAAACGAGGTGTCTACTTCACCGGCGTGTTTGTCCAGTTCAGCCCGAAAATCAATCCAAACAAAAACGCCGCCGTATACCTTCGAGCCATTCAAAACAGAAACGCATCTGAAAGAATCGGAAAAGGAAAATCAACATGACCATGACCACAAAAAAATCACATAGCATCCCTAAGACTGTAACGTACACGTTGCTCCTATTTCTTGCGAATACAGTGAACGCACAGCAAACAACGTCATCGTTTGGAAATATAAAACAAGTAAACGCCGGTGTACTCAATATTGGTTATGCCGAAGTTGGCCCTTCAACAGGAGAAGTCGTTATCCTATTGCATGGGTGGCCATACGACATCCATAGTTACACCGAAGTTGCAAATGCACTGGCCGCTAAAAAATATCGTGTCATCATTCCATACCTGCGTGGGTTTGGAAGCACAAGATTCCTCGACGCGAACACACCGCGTAACGGACAACAATCTGCCCTTGCCGTCGATGTGATTGCATTGATGGACGCTCTCAAGATTGACAAGGCGATTATTGGCGGATTCGATTGGGGTGCACGTACGGCAAACATCGTTGCCGCGCTATGGCCACAACGTGTTACTGCCCTCGTATCGGTTAGCGGCTACTTAATCGGAAGCCAGCAGCTCAACAAGGCGCCACTTAATCCCATAGTCGAACTTTCATGGTGGTATCAATTCTATTTTGCAACAGAGCGTGGTCGCGAAGGATATGAATTGAATAGAAATGATTTCGCAGAACTCATTTGGAAAACAGCTTCTCCACAATGGTCATTCGATAGTACTACATTTAACACATCGGCATCGTCATTCAATAACCCCGATCACGTCGCCATTGTTATTCACAACTATCGCTGGCGTCTTGGTCTTGCTGAAGGTGAAATCAAATACAATGAGCTTGAACAAAAACTTGCCGCTTCGCCCATTATAACTGTCCCTACAGTTACACTCGAGGGAGATGCAAACGGGGCACCACATCCAAGTCCGTCAATGTATGCATCGAAATACAAAGGTAAATATGCGCATCACACTTTAACGGGAGGCATCGGACACAACTTACCACAAGAAGCGCCAAAGGCATTTGTAGATGCCATCCTTGAAGCGGCGAGCTTCTCAAAATAGAATTTCTAAAAAATATCAATCATAAAAATCACGACCATGAAAAATCATACAGTAGTCAACGACAACAACAGTGCAAACTTAGCGATCAACAAAGTTCTATACACCGGAAAAGTTCACGTCACCGGCGGAAGAGAAGGATCAGCTAAAAGTGACGACGGAAGACTAAATACTAGTCTTTCAACGCCCGGCGGTCCTGGCACAGGTTCCAATCCTGAACAATTACTCGCTGCAGGTTGGTCTGCATGTTTCATCGGCGCGATGAAACACAACGCCACGCGTTTACAAATTCCACTTCCCGCTGATACGTCAGTGGACACTGAAATCGATCTTGCCACTAACGACAGCGGCTATACATTACAAGCAAGACTGAATGTGAATTTACCGGGATTGACTTTCGAACAAGCACAAACCGTGATTGAAGCCGCGCATCAGACGTGCCCTTACTCGAAAGCAACGCGCGGAAATATCAATGTGACAATCAATGCAATAGTTTGATCTTCGTAACTCACGACGCAACAAGAAGAGCACCTGTTTTCGAAGGTGCTCTTTCTTCGTTATCACGAGACATCGTTTTTATTTTTTTCATTTACAAAGCCTATTGATCTGTACATCGCAATTAAGTTAGCTTTGTGCGCGCGAACTAATGCAACATCGGTTTCATGAATACAACCAAAGTTAAGATATCACCGCTAATTATTTGGGGGAGTTCCATTGTATTGGGCATACTTTCTTCGGTTCCTCAAATTGCACAAAGACATTTTAATGCGGCAGAAGCTATTGTGAATGCTGCACTCACTGGCACATTCGCCTTATTGATCTGGTACTTCAACATCTCGATGATGTCTACGAAACCAGGACGACATAAGCAGGGCATCTCTTACGCACGACTATTCAAAAGTCTTGCTTTCGGTATCGTCGTCATGTTTGTGTTGGCATGGATTCAACAACTCATCCTTTCGAACATCAATTTTGGTCCTGTCATGCTCATGGTGGAAGTTCGAGGAATACTCATCAATTTAATATTCTACATGTTCCTGCACCTGCTGCAACAAAATTATGAGAACCAACAAGTGAACATGGAGTTGGAACGAATCAAGAATGATAGTCTAAGCGCGCAATATGAATTACTAAAACAACAAGTAAACCCTCACTTTCTTTTCAACAGTCTCAACACATTAAAAGCGATGGTCGAAATCGGCGACAAGCAGGCCGTCAATTTCATCTTAAAGCTTTCAAATTTCTACCGTTACACACTGGAAAGCCGAAAGCATGATTTAATACATGTGTCAGAAGAAATGGACATACTACAAGCATACTTATTCTTGCAGAAAGCGCGATTCGAAGATGGATTCACTTTTACAAGCGCACTTGATGATAACGTAAGCGCCACCCTCATTCCCCCATTTACATTACAATTATTGATTGAAAATTGTATCAAGCACAATATTGTATCGCTCAGCAAGCCACTACACATTCGCATTTATTCCGAAGGCGATAAGATAGTTGTTGAAAACCAAGTACAACCAAAAACAGGCGATGATTCATCGTTAGGCGTGGGCCTCAAGAATATAAACCTGCGTTATCAACATTTACTTGAAAAACAAATCGACATCATTGCGACTGACAAATTATTCCAAATTAAACTTCCGCTAATCCATGAATATCATTCTCATTGAAGACGAACTAAAAACCGCGAAGTCGCTGGAGAATATCATTCAATCACTCCGTCCTGACGCCAACATCACAGGCCGGTATCAGAGCGTAGAAGACTCTGTTGAAAGATTATCAAAAGGCGATACACCCGACCTCATCTTCATGGACGTTCAACTCGCCGACGGCCTATGTTTTGAAATATTTAAGGCCGTGAAAATCAATTGCCCCATAGTATTTTGTACAGCCTACGATGAGTACTCACTCGAAGCGTTCAAAACCAATGGCATCGACTACATCCTCAAACCCTTTTCTAAAGAGAGTATCGGTGAAGCTTTTAAGAAAGTGGATGAACTTAAAAATTTCTTCCAGCAAAAGAACATCCCTAATCTTGAAAGCTTACTCGCTAAACTTGATACACCTGCCGAAAAGACAACGTTCTTAGTCTTTAAAAATCAGAAATACACCACCGTACAAACGAGTAACATCGCCTTCTTTTTTATCCGGAATGAATCCACCTGCATCATGACTTTCGATAAACAAGAATTCGTCATCAATCAATCGCTTGATCAAGTAGCAGGTGCCGTATCATCCCAACAGTTCTTCAGGGTAAATCGCCAATACCTCGTAAACTTTAAAGCCATTAAAGAAATCGAACACTACTTCCTGCGAAAATTGCTGGTAAAACTCGTTATCGAAACACCCGACAAGCTCTTGATAAACAAAGAGAAGTCGCACAGCTTTTTGAGCTGGATGGAAGATCGTTAATTTCGTAAGAGCCGCGCTAGCAAATGTCTAACTCGCGACCCACTATGTCCACCTCACCCTTTTAGTGCTCTCCAATCGATACTTCATCATCTACTTTTGATCATGCAAAATTCAAAAGAGATGAAATACATAGAGAAAATCACGATGAGTACTGCGGTACTGCTATCGTCTACTGCCTTCACCATTCCATGCGCACCACTTCCCAAAGAACCAGCAACCACTGAAAAAGGATTTGTTGTGCTCGAGCTATTCACGTCAGAAGGATGCTCAAGTTGTCCTGCTGCGGATGAACTTATGGCCAAACTCCAAAACGAAAAATCAGATCAGCCGCGCTACATATTATCATACCATGTCGACTACTGGGATCGACTGGGTTGGCGCGATGCATTTAGTGATCCACAATTTTCAAAGCGTCAACGCAAGTACGGAGAATGGCTGCGTGACCCTCAGATTTACACACCACAACTTGTCGTGAATGGAAAATCAGTGTGCATTGGATCAGATGAAGTCAGCATCAAAGCCATTGAGAAAGAATACCAAACAAAAAGTACATCGGCAACCCTTACCCTACGCGGCGAACAAGTTGCTGACAAAATGAATCTCCATTATGAAGTACTTGGAAATAATGATCGCAGCGAGTTGCTCATTGCCACCGTGCAGAAGTACGCTATTACAAATGTAAAACGTGGCGAAAATGGCGGACGCATTTTACACCACGTGCAGGTCGTCAGATCACTATCGACTTTCCCAGTCGAACATGATAGCGAGGGACAACAATCAATCACACTACCACCAGGATTCAACGCGAAGGATTTCGAAATTATTGCGATGATCCAAGACACAAGGACAGGGGAAATCACGGCTGCCACACGCGCAAACCTCCCAAACACTGTTCGATAGATTTATCCATTAAACTTTACAACAACATTATGAATACAAAATCAAATCTCTTCAAGAAGTCCTCGTTTCTTGTAACGCTAGTGCTCATTATTTTGTCTTACGCACCACAATCGTCACGCGCACAAAACACAACAACAAAAAACATTGTGCTCGTACATGGAGCCTTCGCCGATGGGTCAGGCTGGAAAGCGGTCTATGAAATTCTCACCGCCAAAGGCTACCACGTCAGCATCGTGCAAAATCCACTTACATCATTACAAAATGACATCGACGCAACCAACAGTGTAATTAATCAACAACAAGGTCAAGTTGTATTGGTCGGTCATTCGTGGGGAGGAACGGTGATTACTGAAGCGGGTGTAAATCCCAAAGTAGCATCGCTGGTATACGTTGCCGCTTTCGCACCAGATCGTGGTGAAACGACTGGGCAATGGGTTGCCGCGGCACCGCCCTCACCAGACGCAGGCTTCACGGCCCCTGATCAATTTGGATTTATTTACTATGACCGCTCCAAATTCCATGGTGGATTTGCCGCTGATCTTCGTGAATCTGAAGCAGCATGGATGAACGCTACACAAGTACCGATCGTCGGCAAGTGTTTTGAAACACCCATACAAGAAGTTGCTTGGAAGCGTAAACCCAGTTTTGCAATCGTCGCGACAAACGACAAGAGTCTCCATCCAAAAACCCAACGTGAGATGTATAAACGCGCTGACGCAAAAATCACCGAAATTAAAGGGAGTCACGTGATTTTCATTTCACAACCGGAAGCTGTAGCCAAGGTAATTATGGCGGCGGCAAACATTCACTAATCACTACACACATGAAACTAGCACATAAAATATTCATCAATGGGAATTTCGTATCCCCGCAAGGAAACGACATCATGGAAATCGTAAACCCAGCAAATGAAAAACTTATTGGAGAAGTTGCGTTGGGAAACGAGCAAGATGCGCTCGCCGCAATCGCAAGCGCAAAACGCGCACTACCCGCTTTCGCCCAAACGGCACGTCATCAACGTCAATATTATTTACAGCGTTTGCATGATACAATTATCGCACGATTGGAGGATTTAAAAGAAGCCACCATCGAAGAATACGGCGCCACCGTTCAACGCGCGCGATGGTCGAACCACTATGCAGCCGAAACCTTTCTGCTGTTCAAAGAATTATTAGGAGAATACGAATTTGAAAAAACAATAAGCAAATCAAAACTCATCATGCAACCAGTGGGTGTAACAGCCATCTTCACAGCATGGAATGCAAATGCAGGATCTATCTGTGTAAAGCTCGCGGCCGCCATTGCTGCTGGATGCACAGTCGTGATCAAGCCGAGTGAAATGAGCGCATTACAAACGAAGATACTGATGGAATGCTTTGCTGAAGCCGGCCTTCCTCCCGGCGTAATCAACGTCGTGAATGGTCGGGGCGACGTGCTCGGACCTGTTCTTTCTACACATCCGGATGTAGCAAGAGTTACTTTCACAGGCTCTACGGCGATTGGAAAAATCATCGCTCGAAATGCAATCGACACCATGAAGCGGATGACACTTGAGCTCAGTGGAAAATCACCCAACATCATTCTCGATGATGCAGACTTATCAAGCGCGATCCCCATGGCCGTCAACGAATGTTTTCAAAACAATGGGCAAGCTTGTGTGGCCGGATCTAGGTTAATCGTTCCTAAAAAACTTTTACCCGAAATAAGACAGTTGGTTATCGAAATCGTGCGCGCCATGAAAGTAGGTGACCCGCGTGATGAAAGAACAACAATCGGCCCGCTCGCGAGTGAGAAACAATATCAACGTATACAACACTATATCCGCGTTGGCATCGAAGAAGGTGCCGAATTACTGATCGGCGGTGAAGGCAAACCAGACGGACTATCTAAAGGATACTACGTAAAACCAACGGTGTTCGTCAACGTTACCCCTACCATGACGATAGCACGAGAAGAAATCTTCGGCCCCGTGCTATCCATTCTCACTTACGAAACAGAAGACGAAGCAGTCCAAATGGCTAACGATACGGTGTTCGGATTACAAGCCTACATCAGCTCAACAAATATGGAAAGAGCGAATAAAATAGCGGCACAAATAGACGCGGGAAGAGTTTCCCTCAACACGATGACACATGATCCGCTAGCGCCCTTTGGAGGATTTAAACAATCGGGTATCGGCAGAGAAGGCGGGATTTTTGGCTTAGAACAACAACTCGAGCCGAAGGTGATTCTTAACTAGACACCAACTGGGGGAATACGCGAGTTTTTAAAGCAGAATTTTGCAGCTGAACTCAGTATTCCCTCTATTTTTTTACCCGATTCGTCGAAGATCTTAGATATTTGCAAAAATTCTCTGACTTGTTGGAATGGCTTTCGTTACGTCCAACGTTAGAAGTAGTGCTTATGAATCCCAGGATCAAAAAATGGCTTGTCAGGCCATTAATCATTGTCGCCATCACCCTTTCAACGCTATTGACGGTAGCCTTCCTACTCGTTTCTTTGGAACAAGACCGACTCGTCAAGTTTGCAGTCGGCGAACTAAACAAAACTTTCAAAGGCGAACTCACCATCGACGACAGTAACATTTCGTTGTTCAAGCACTTCCCCTATGTCTCTATCGCGCTGCACAATGGAAACTTCTTTCCCGATAAGTCGAAAACACAAAAACCAATCGCGCAATTTGAACATCTGTATGTGGGCTTCAGTATTGATGAATTGATTCAGCATCACTACAACGTTAAAGTTCTTTTCATCGAGAAGGGCTTTGTAAATCTTGTTCAAGACAAAAACGGAAAAATCAATTTACTGGAAGCCGAGAAGTCTGCACCCCAATCAACAACACCTTCAGCAGCTAGCGATACCACGTCATCGGTTGCCATCAACCTGAAAAAAGTCGTATTGCGCGACATGAAAGTCTCTTATCTGCATGCGGCGAGTGGCCAAAACGTGAACGCTCACATTGAAAAAATGTCATCATCACTTCAGATTGACAGCTTGATGGTATTGATGGCCATCAAAAGTGAAATGAAACTCGATGTCACCAGCAATACAGACACTACTTTCTTCCGCAATAAGCGATTCCTCCTCGACATTGAAGCAGACTATAAATTAAAAGAAAGTACGTTCAACATTTTTGCTTGTAATTTCAAGATTGAAGACGCAGGCTTTAATGTAACCGGAAATGCAAACTTTGCCGACACTACGTCTGTACACTTTAAAGTAAAAGGCGACAAACAAGATTTCAAGTTGTTCTCTGCCTTCATTCCGGAACATGTAAAACATAATCTGAAACCTTTCCAGTATGATGGTCGCCTCTATTTCGATGCCTTAATACAAGGAAAAATATCCGACAACCATCTTCCTTTGATCGAAGTTGCTTTTGGCTGCGAAGAAGGTTGGTTTTTGAATACGGGAGCAAATAAAAAAATCGACAAACTCGGTTTCACGGGATATTACACCAATGGGCATGAACACTCTCTAAAAACCTCTGAAGTACACATCATCAATGTGAGTGCCCGCCCTGAAAAAGGTATATTCCGCGGCAATTTCGTCGTACGCGATTTCACCGACCCTAAAACGTTGGTGCAAATTAATTCAGAGCTTGAGCTAAAATTCCTTGGCGAATTTCTTGGCATCGCAGACTTGCAACAAACATCGGGTAATATCAAGCTCGATATGAACTTCAAGGAGTTAAATGACATCAAGCTTCCAGAAGAATCACTAAACAAGTTGAAAGAAGGCATTCAAAGTAAATTGACAGTCACCGACCTTTCGTTCCGTATCCCTGGGTTTCCACATGCTGTTAAAGAAGTGAATCTACATGCCGAGATGAAAGACGGCAAAGTAACTGTCGACTCTGGGCGCATGAAGATCGGATCTTCTGATCTACGGTTGAATGGAAGCATCAGCGATGTGCGCGCATTTTTACGTGAGCGCGATAAAACAATCAACCTCAAGCTCAATGCAAAAAGCGATCAGATGATTCTCTCTGAATTAATGTCGTACGACACTGCGCTAGCACGAAAATGGAATGAAGAGATCAGGGGATTTAACGTCACACTTGCATTAGAAACAACCGTACGCGAACTCCTCAACCCATCGCCGCTACCAAAAGGTAAATTTGAAATGACAAAGCTCCGCGCGACTTTCAAAAACTACCCGCACACTTTTAAAGATCTCAACGCAACCGTGATGATCAACGATACACTCTTACGCCTTCGTGATTTTACGGGAATGATCGACAGCTCAGACATCAACTTCAAAGGCCGTATCACCAATTACAATCTATGGTTTGATAACATCAAGAAAGGCAAAACGCAAATCGCGTTCGACTTTAAGTCTAATCGCTTCGGCATGAAAGACGTACTCGGAAAAGAAAGCAGAAAATATATACCGCGTGGTTATCGTCGTGAGCTGTTAACGAATGTATGGTTGCGCATGAAGATCGACCTGAAGTACGATACAATCTTCAGGTTTGCAAAAGCGAAAGTCACCAATATCACGGCAGATCTACAAAAACACAACCTCAAACTACATGAGATCAGCGGCGGTATTAAATACGGATCAAAAATATTATCCTTCGACACCCTACGCGGTAAAATCGGCAACAGCGATTTCGACATCAGTCTTAAATACTATTTTAAGGGTGTTGATCGAAACAACAACAAAGTATCAAACTCATTGAATTTTGCTTCTAAATTTCTCGATGCGGATGAGATCAGCCAGTATGACCTCGCTCCAAAAAAGGGACGGTCGCGACGTGATACAACCAAAGTCGCAGTCGCCGAAATAAAAGTTGATTCTTCCGCACACGCTAAGTCTTTCAATATTTTCAGCATACCGTTCTCAAACTTTAATGCGCAAATCGATATTGGAAAACTAAAATACAATCGACTTTGGTTAAAAGATGTATCGGCAACAGTCCGCATGCAGGAAGATCAAACAATCACGCTTGATACACTCGTCATGCAAGTAGCCGGTGGCAACGTTCGCATGCGTGGAAAGTTTAATGGCGCTAATCACGAGAGAATATATTTCAGAAGTAGGATTAACATCGACGACGTTGATCTTGAGAAGATGCTTTTAAAACTCGATCACTTTGGACAAGACGTTGTCGTCAATAAAAACGTAAAAGGTCGACTCAGCGGACAAATTAAAAGCTACGTCCAAGTACATCCTAACTTGGTTCCGATCATGAATAACACAAAGGCGGAGATGAACGTAAAAATCACCAACGGTACATTGGTCGACTTCGCGCCAATGCAAGCCATGGCAAGCTATTTCAAGGACAAAAATTTACGACTCATCCGCTTCGACACGTTACACAATACATTAACTTTCTCCAATGGCGTTTTGGATATTCCCGCCATGAAAATCAACTCGTCCCTCGGATACATTCAAATGTCTGGCAAGCAATCGCTTGATATGTCGATGGAATACTACGTACGTGTACCAATGAAAATGGTCACTAAAGTTGGATTCAATTCACTGTTCAGCAAAAAGCCCGAAGAAGTTGACATGAATCAAGTAGACGAAATTGAATACATCGATGCCGATAAAAAAATCGCCTTCATGAACCTGAAAATTACCGGCACACCGAGCGACTACAAAGTTGGCCTCGGCAAGAATAAAGACAAGAAAACGTTGTAGCGAACAGCCAATGCGCGTTGTTGTTTAAAACATCAACCTCCTGTGGTACGTGTTTTTTACAAGTTAGAGTATGACTACAATGAATGTGCACACCACAAAATTGCAAATGCTCGCACGTGTTGCTTTAGGCATTGCCATGATATTCGCTGGAATAGGCCACCTGTCTTTTGCAAGAGTAGAATTCCAAGCGCAGGTTCCGAATTGGGTTCCGATGAACAAAGACCTCGTCGTTATTCTTTCCGGCATCGTTGAAATCATGCTTGGACTTGCCCTAACATTTTGGACGACATACAAAGTGCAAATAGGATTGACGCTCGCAATCTTCTTCGTGCTCGTCTTCCCAGGCAACATCGCGCAATACACCAATGGCATCGACGCGTTTGGACTCGATACCGATCGCGCACGACTCATCCGCTTGTTCTTTCAACCAGTATTAATCTTATGGGCCTTGTGGTCCACTGGCGCACTGCAATTCCTTGTGAAAAAATTATCATGATCGTTGTGGCAATGCCTGCGAAGCGCAGGCCCAGGCTATCCGCTAAACTCCTCGTGCCGCCCGCGATCTAACGCTACTGCGGGGTATCGCTCCTATCCTTATTGCAACGTGCTGATAACAAAATGTAGCAATAGCTCATCGTGCAAGGTCAGCTATATATGTGGGTGTTGCCGGATCCTCCTTAAAAAAATCATTCTTCTTCCCTGCCGAAAGCGCCCACCGATCAATCCATGAAATTCCCCACTTCCCGAATACAGATATCGCCGAAGTATACGCCGAATCTTTCATCGCCTCCGATAAACTCACAAAGTCATATCCGTTCTTGATAAACATCTTCGCTAACGCATCGGTATAGTCAGCATTTAGCTTACTGCTATGAAGTAGCAGCACGTGACTAATATTCCGTCCAAAGAGATTCGTCGATTGCCGTTCAAAGTACAACAACTTCTTTTCCATGTACGCTACATAATCAGCGCCGATTTGCATCATCAGCTTTTCATCTTTCTTCGACGACGCCCGCGCATAAGCTAACGCAAAAAGATAATCGTCATTGTCAATGGTTACAGGTGCAACAGTATAACCGCGTGCCGTAAGAAAATTAGTAAGCGAGTCCGATTTAAATTTCGTATCTCCCGTGTGAAGAAATGGATGACGGAAATAACGAATTGTCATTCCCTTCTCCGACAACAAACGCTTCGTCACTTTTTCTCCTTTGATAATCTCTTCCGTAAATGCCACGTAGTTCAACTTGTTGTAGTCAGGGTGAGAGAAAGTGTGATTACCAAGTTCCAAACCATTCGATGGCCAAAGCTGCAACATGCGCACCTGATGCGGTATTTCAACGCCACTGTTGTACAACTTACTTTCATTTACAAAACCTATCGCCGGAATTCGATTTTGCTTCAAGGATTCAATAAGCTTCTCCGACAACTTATGCTGCTCAACCGAATCCACTAATCCGTAACCAACAAAAGGCAAATCATCATACGTAAAGCAAACTTGCTTTTTTTGAGCAAGCGCAACGAGACTCATCAAACAAAAAGACAGGAGCAGGATCTTCTTCATACCGTACAGAAAGATTGTTAATAACGACAAGATCGTTGCATTTGTCGGTTCAAGCAAATATGAAAATGCATGTAGCACTTCATATCACTATACTTCACATATTCATCGCTCAGGTCATGAAGGCTTTTTCACACCCACACCCAATGGAACTGGCTTACCAAAAAATGGTTTACCATTATTATCCCACGAAAAAGGCTGCATCCTTATCGAGCGATTATTACCACAACCTTGTCCTGTTTGGGGATTTGCATGATAAACAATCCAATCCGTTCCGTCATCAGAAGTGAAAAAACTACAATGCCCCGGACCATAAACTTGGCCTTCCGGTAATTTTGAGAATACAGGTTGTGAATCTTTCACCCAAGAATCCGGATCCATCAGATCAGCATCGTCTTCCGCGGTTAATAATCCCAGCGTGTAATCATCGGTCCAACAACCACTCGCAGAATAAACAATGAAGATTTTGTCACCACGCCTCAATATTTGTGGCCCTTCATTGATTGTGCCACCTATCTGCTCCCACGATAGTTCAGGTTTCGAGATCTGCACACGCGGTCCTTCAGCCGTCCACGGGTTAGACATCTTTGAGATATAGAGCTCCTGACTTTTGAATGGTTCATCTTCCCACCCCGACCAAATCATATACAACTGATCGCCTTGGTAAAAGACGGTACCATCAATGGCCCACTTGTCATCACCAAGCTCCAGCTTTCCCTTATCTTCCCACGTGCCATTCATCGGGTTCGCAGATTTATTCTCAAGCACCCACATCCGGTGATTCGCATTATCGCCATCGTCGGCAGCGTAATAGCAATACCACGCGTTGTTAATGAAATGAATTTCCGGAGCCCAAATATTTTTAGCATTCATCCCCGTCGAAGGAGCAAGCCAAACATTCTTGCTTGTCGCCGATGAAAGATTCGCCATGTTACTCGTTGCATACAGCTTAAGTCCGTTTCCTGTTGTATGCGTTGCATAATAGATCTTATCTTTCTTGAACACCCATGGATCTGGACCATTCAACAATAATGGATTCTTAAATTCTGAAACCGTCACGGGTGGTGGCGTTACAGTACCATGATCGTCCTTACATGCCATTGACACAATCAGAAGCATGATCATCAAAAGAGGCTTACGCAGTATTACATTCTTGCTCATACACATTGGTTTCATGTTCATTTCTCCGTACAAATCGGTTCGCTTTATACTAGTGCACCCATCAACGTGTTTTTACTCTCCGACCACAAAAAAAAATTATACGGTCGTCGTCCCGTCCTCATCATTAGTAGTGAAGATAAACGGCGAAGTCCTTTTTCATTTAATGATCTTTCTTTAAAATTAAGGCACGATACAAGCTGTAACCCCGCTGTTGTGAAATTAGTAAACCAACTTAAGCTCTATTTTCAGGAAGGTACATCTGACAAAGTCTATGAGATAGATCTCTGTGAATCCGGCGACGGCTTCCTTGTCAATTTCAGATATGGCAGAAGAGGCGCCGCATTGAAAGAAGGAACAAAGACGGTTTTTCCTGTGCCCTTGGCAGAAGCCCAAAAAGTATTTGCTGCACTTGAAAACGAGAAACGCAAGAAGGGATACGTAGCCGCCGGCGAAGCACCCATCATTACTGCAAGTGCACCGGCCACAACAAAGACCGGCACCGACAAACGCAAGAAGGCGATTGTGAAACTGCTCAAGGCAGCTGCCGCGGGAGAAGAAGCCGAACACTGGCAATTGTCGCGCATCATCTGGCGCGCTGGCGACTTAAAAATAAAAGAAGCAATACCCTATATCATTCAAGTTGCTGACGCTTCCGACGCTGCCAATATTTACTCCGCTGTTTGGGCCATTGCACGTTGCGGCACATCAGACGCACTCGGATTCCTGCAAAACCTTCAGCAAAATAAAGCACTACCTGACCACGTCAAGCATGTTGTCTTCGAAGCAATCTTAAAATTGTCAAATGACAAGGACAAGGAAATGTTATTAAACAACGTCCTTGAGTCGTTGCCGCGTCCATTCCGAAGTAGTATCGCAAAAAAAGACGTCAAACAATTTAAAAGAGATCTCCATGAATTTCTGTTTGAGCTTAAGACTGCTTCGAACGAATATCTCGTTGGTATCTACCAGCTTACCAGAAACGACATCGCATTACACGCTGTTTTCTTAGACGTACTAAGCCAAATCAAATTCGAGCACAACTACTTTAAGTATGTGCGTAAGATTTTCAAAGTGTCGGAGATGCTGCAAGACTACAGCACGTACGGTGTTATTGCCAGGCAGATCGACAAACAACCAGCCACATACCGCGTGAGCTATTGGATGACGCCTGAGCAGAAGCAACAACAAGCTTTTTCAAACAAAACAAAATCATATTTATCAAGTCGTATCGTCAGGCAACTGCGAAAATATGGCCAAGCAAATGAGTCGTCATATGTTGAATTGGCATCTCAAATTCTACTGGCTTTTCGCGACGATCAAGACCTGACGCCGCCGTACTATACTTCTCAGTATACGTATAACTACAATCCAGAAACGCGCTCGCATAGTTCCGCAGAAAAGAAAACACACTTTGATTCTTATAGCCGGTACAATGCTTTCAATTATATTCTGTTCAAAAACAGCGCCCGCTATCGACAGGTAGATGATCATTTTGTATGCGTACCACCATACGAACCCGGTAACGCTATACCTATGGTGCGTGAAGAAGCATTCCCACATTTGTGGAATGATGCCTTCGACGAAGTGGTTGAACTACTTTCCTTCAGCAAAGTAAATTGGGTGCACGACTTTGCACTGAAAGTCTGGAACGCCAATGCGACATTCGAAGCACAAATTGAGACGTTGCACATTATTCGATTCCTGCACGCACACGCTACTGGAACACAACAGCTGGGACTATCACTTGCCAGAAAAAAATACAATACCAGTCAACCGGATACATTGCTGCTCATGGCCATGCTCGACAGCAATCTCGAAGAAGCGCGAACACAAGCATCCGAATGGATTACAATATCTCGCAGCACACTACTGGCCGACACCACGTTCGTAACGCAGCTCTTCAAGATGCGTAAAGTTGAAGCGCATGCGTGGCTCAGAAGTACACTCGCAACACATGCCCTGACACAAACACAAGCTGAGGTCATTATTGCTAGTGTTATCGCCTACCTCATGAGCATCGAGCACGACACTGAAGAAGATCGTCGCTACCTCAATCAGGTTGCCGACACGGTGATTATTAGCTTGGGTGAATTCATTAAGAACATCAGTCTTGACGTTATACGTGATCTCTTTAAACATCAATCATCAGACCTGCATACTTTCGCCGGAAAGATCTTGATGAAACATGCTATAAAACCAGAAGATCTGCCTGAAGACTTCTTAAATATCCTCCTCGCATCGAATAACCCAAATTCACGAAGTTTGGGCATTTCGCTCCTTGGAAATTTTCCCGACCAATTGCTACTAACCAAGAAAGATATACTCGTAAGTTTTTGTTTATCGCCACTCGCCGACGTGAGAAACGCCGTCAAGCCAATCATTATGCGACTTACCAAAGCGTATCCTGATTTTGGTAAAGCGCTTGTCGAACTTTTTGTGCCTGCATTCCTAATCAAAGAATCGTACGAAGGCGCACACGATGATCTACTAAGTTTACTCTCACATGAGCTTGAAAGCAGTTTACACATCATCCCGAAAGAAAAAACATTAGTATTACTGAATTCACGATATCGAACATCACAAGTCATTGGTAGTATCCTCTTGAAGAAGACCATCACGACAGACGACCTCAGCGTTATGGAGCTTGTTAAACTTGGCAACAACCCAATACAAGATGTACGGAATTTTACATGGAGTGCTTTTCAAAGAAATCCAGAAAAGATAAAAGCTGCAAAGGCCGAAGCCATCAGAATCACTGACACCGATTGGGATGATACACGAATCTTCGCCTTTGATTTCTTCCGAAATACTTTTACAGTATCGGACTGGGACACTGAACTGTTAATCAGTCTTTGCGATAGTACAAGAGAAGACGTCCAAGACTTCGCGCGAGAGATGATTACAAAATTCTTTGCCGCCAATCAAGGCGCCGAATATTTACTCAAGCTCAGCCAACACCCGTCGTCAAAAGTACAATTGTTCGCCACCGCTTATTTAGATGAATACGCGAGTGGAAAACTTGAGGTGATGACATCGTTGAAATTGTATTTCATCACGCTACTTTCACAAGTAAACAAAGGGAAAGTAGCAAAAGCCCGTGTGATGGATTTCCTCAGAAAAGAATCACTCAAAAGTGAAGATGTAGCACACCTGGCCGCAGAGATATTCACGCGCGTTTCGGTATCCATAGCAATCACCGAGAGAGCCGAATGTATTGCTGCCCTGCGTGACATCAAGAAGAAATTTCCTGCAGTACAAACGCTAATGGCCGTAAAAGAATTTAATGACTACGTGAGAAACTAATTTATGCAGTTCGATTATAAATTTAAAGGTGACACGTCGGTTAGCAATAGCGCGCATGGTACGGCCATGAATTTTGCGCCTGATGTTTATCGCGAACCAACATACTTCTCTGGTTACCTGAATAAACATATTCCTTTTCGCGAAGCCATCTCTGCGCTACACGATATCGTTGTATCTGACTTCCGGTTCAAACCGAAAGACAAATCAGACTATAAAGCGTGGGCAAAACAACAAGAAGATATCTGGCTAGCGGAATACATGCGTGGTGCCGCCGACGTAGGCGAAAAAATCAAAGGAGTACAAGAGCGACTCTCCACGATCAGAAAACAGAAAGATCAGATCATGGAGCCTTTCCATAAGGCGAAGCGTAAATATTTTGACTTCCTCTACCAAACAAATCGCGACGCGTGGGTTGTGCTCGATCCTGTCATCACCATCCATCCCGACGAATTATTCTTCGAATGTTTCAGTCAAGACGAATCATCGTATGGCAAGCTTGGATGCAATTACAATGTATTCAACAAGGTAAGCGAATTTAAATGCGGTACAACCAACGTTGACTACTCCTCGCTGCTGTACAATGAGTTTCAAAAGATACGCGACTACAAAGAAACGTATTTCAATGTCGACCCAAGTGGATTTGAAGTTCAAACGACAGCGGAAGAAAGTTACAAAGAAGTGAAGATCGACGTGCCGGCAAGCTGGGTAAGAGGTTTCTTACAAGTGAGCTCCGCGATGACGATCCCAGCGACCACTTTTCATCTTCATCCTATGGATGTGTACAACATCTGCTTTATGCTTCGCAGGTATAAAGAAAAAGAAGGGCCGCGCTCCATACGTTGGATATTGAAACCAGGTCAGCCGGTAAAACTCGTACTCGAACCTTGGAACTACGAAATTGTTTGTGGACGATCGTTATACGAAGGCACAAGCGAAAATGAAATTCGCATTTGGGGACGACGACGCTTACTATTATTAGAGCGATTGATCCCGGTTACGCAAAGTTTCAAAGTAGTACTTCTCGGTTCCGGACTTCCTTCATTTTATATCGCCGATCTTGGTGATCTTAACTTTACCCTAGGGCTATCGGGTTGGACCGTTAACGACTGGTCGCGTGTTGGAAATTTCGATTTGTTAGCACCACGCGCGGAAGTTGATAGCATGACGATGCAAAAAGTTTACGTTGGACTGAGAGAAGAGTGGGTTGAAGATACCGACAGCCTAGCTAAACGATTGGGTCTCGAGAAAAATGTTGTGCTCGGTGCGTTGAGCGCGTTCACGCAAGCAGGGCGTGTGATCTACGATTTAAATAGAAATGCGTACCGCATCCGCGAGCTGGCCCGTGAAGCGCTTCCGTTAGAAGAACTTCGCTTTGCAAATGCGCGTGAAGAATCGGCAAATCGTTTTGTGCTCCTCAACCATGTAACGCTGGCAATAGGAACAAAAGATGGAAATACGATTCTTAAAGGAAATGTAAGAGATAAAGATAAAGTACTTGAAGCAGAGTTAGTAATTGACAAAGATGAGCGCGCGTTGAGCGGAAAATGCAATTGCAACTTTTTTAAGCAAAACAAACTGATGCAAGGACCATGCGAACATATGATTGCATTGCGAATTGCTATGCGTGAGAAAACGCAAAAATAAAACGACGACTAAATAAATTTTATTAATTTTAAACCGGTAGCAGCAGGATATTAAGACTTGCAACCCGGGTGGTGGATCACCATCCTTGTACACAGCTTGCTAACGCGCCACTGGCTCGTTCTTGACTGTGCGATCCTCGTACTAGTGTACCATTCCCGGTGTGAAATCTGAGGAATTGAAATAGTACACTAGTACGGTCTCGCTTGAGTTGACCGTTCCAGTCCTCAGGATGACGAAGGATATCCGCTGCTACCATTTTTTTACCCCTATGGCAGACATTCGTCAGCAACTCTATGATCGCATTAAGGCGTCGACCAAAGAGTCCGTTATCCTTGAAGAAATGAAGCGTCTTGGTTTCTGGAAACAAGAAACCGGTGTGCCATCACTCCCTGAACAATTAATTCTACAAGAAGCAGACTTAACAAAAGAACTGCAATCTCTTCTTGAGCAGCAACGGAAGTACCAGAACAAAGAACAAGCGCTAAAGGAAATGCGCAAAGCGCGCCTGGAAAAATCCAAGCTCAAGAGAGAAGAAAATAAAAAGCTCCGTAAGCAAAAAAGAGAAGAAAAGGCTGCACGATGGAAAGCCACGCAAGAAACCGACATCATCTATCTCGGTGAAGATGTTTCCAAAGGACTCAACAACAAAGAGACCGATGTCGCTAAAATCAATACACATCAGCTTCCTGGTATTACTACCGTTGAGGAATTAGCAAAAGCAATGAACATCAGCGTGGGTACTGTTCGCTACTTATCATACAACCGTATCATCAGCAAGACCACGCACTACAAAAGATTCTACATTCCGAAAAAGACGGGTGGAAAAAGGCTTATCTCAACACCAATGCCCAAGCTTAAACGCGCACAGTATTGGATATTGGAAAACATCCTTGAAAAAATTGCAATACAAGATTCTGCCCACGGATTCGTAAAGAAAAAATCTATTGTCTCGAATGCATTGCCGCACGTGAAAGCCGAAGTGGTTGTGAATATCGACATGAAAGATTTTTTTCCTACGATCACTTATCCGCGTGTGAAAGGTGTATTTCAATCATTCGGATACTCGGAACAGATTGCGACAATCTTAGCATTGATGTGCACGGAAGCCGAATGTGATCAAATCGATCTTGATGGCATTACCTACTACGCGGCCGGTCTCGAACGATTCCTCCCACAAGGTGCCCCAACCAGTCCAGCATTGACGAATATCATCTGCCGAAAATTGGACGCCAGATTAAAAGGCATTGCTACAAAGTTCAATTTTAACTACACGCGTTACGCCGATGACCTCACCTTTTCCGCCTCCGGAGAAGCTACTGCTCATTTGAAAACATTAATGGGTTTCATCAAGCGAATTATTAAAGAAGAAAACCTTCACATTCATCCTGATAAAGTTCGTGTACTGAGAAAAGGTGCGCGCAAAGAAGTGACAGGCATCGTGGTTAACGACAGGCCTGCTGTAAACGCGAAAGAACTCGATCGTTTCAGGGCGCTTCTATTTCAAATAGAAAAAGATGGTCTTGATGGAAAACATTGGAAGGGCTCGAACAATTTATTGGCGTCTATCAAAGGGTACGCAAATTTTGTATTGATGGTCGATCCAATAAAAGGCAAACCATTGATGGAGCGTGTTTCTAAAATACTATCGACACATGAATTCAAACACGTGATTAGGCACAAACCGAAATCATTGCTCGCGAACGAACCTGAGAAACCAAAAAATACTGAAGAGCAAAGTAAAAAGCCGTGGTGGCGGTTTTGGTAGTGTGGGCCTGCAGTGTAGAATAATATTTTTACAAACAGACCTTAAATTCTCAATTGCTTTCGTTTCATTTTCGTGCAGTACAATATTCTTGAGAAAGGGAGTAACCGAATTACATTGAAGTGTCAACATCCTCCCAAAGTTCACCAGTGACTTCCTCCTCGCCATACGAGGATGCGAGCCAAGTTAGTACGCGATACCTTTCATAATGCAAGCAAAACTTTACAATGCACATCAAAAGTTGGTACAGGCGATGGAGGAATTTAATGCACAGCACTATCGTGTATACGGTCGCATACTCCGGGATGAAGAGCCAATCAGAAAACTTATCAGAATCACTCAAGAATCCCAAACAGAAATGGTAGTGGTGGATGCCGTGAAAAAATTAGGCGAAAGGTTTACCGACAAAGAAACTGGTCTACCGGTATTGGAAACGATCGAGCCTGCTCATACAGTTGGTAAAACAACTTGGATGGATCCGGAGGTGAAATTGAATGAATTCTTTTATATGAGCAATCGGTTTCCAGTAGTCGACGCCAAAGGTATGGCGCAGGTATAACTCAAATGCAAAGCGTTGAACGAAATATAAAACCTGGTAAGTAGCATCAGGTTTTATATTGGTTCAATAATATTTCCATGTCTGTCCTTCAATACTTTCTTTCCATAGTAATCATCCCAATACACCGAATTGACTTCCAATTCATTTACATTCCATCGTGGGAGTCGGCCTTTCCATTCTATTTCTCCTTTACTTGTTACTGAATTTGCCCAGTCAAGTACATCGATGTCGTACTTGCCATTGTGCACTCTCTTAACCAAAATCCATTCTACCGCATTCAAATACATTTTGCCAGAATCGATCACGGATCGTTCCAATGCAAAATTTTCTGCATTTGCCCACATCTGTACAGTGGGGTACATTAGCCCGTCAAATTGCAACATCGCAGGGTCTATTGATTTATGTTTATCAGCAATTGCAATTGTTAACTTGTATAATTCCTTTTTGTTAGCAGGAACCGATTGACTAAATGTTTTAGCTAGGTATTCGCCTATTAACTTATTTGTTTCATCGTTTATACTATCTATTTCTTTGTCACCATGCCACTCAGGTGAATATTTCGCTACCGTCTGACCCACCCTTTCGGTAATTACCTGACCCACCTATTTCGGAAATGGTTTGACCCAGGTATTTCGCTAATTATCTGACCCACCCGTTTCGGTAATCATTTGACCCGGG
>NZ_QMFY01000005.1 GCF_003286915.1 Pseudochryseolinea flava | reverse complement strand
TCGTTAAGAAAAAAATCATTAAAAAACTCTTCCGAAAAACACTAGCTTAGAACCATCAAATCCACGCAGCTAAAAGGTGGGTCAGATCATTACCGAAATAGGTGGGTCACACTTAGCGAAATAGTCAACTCAGGCGCATTGCGTTTTGACAATAGAGCTTTAAAGTTCGAAGCCGTATATCCAACGTTATTAACTAACAACTTGTCCATTGTCACCCATTCTGAAATTGCAATTAGGTCACCCGGTGCTGGATGTGTCTCATAAAGAATAGTAGCCTTGCTATTTGATCCGTAAAAATGAGAGTCTCCTTGTCTACTTGCTCGATTTATAGCTGCAAATTCAGCAGGTGGAAAAGAAACATAAGATGCGAGTTTTGGCTTGTCTTTATATATGATTCCACGAAATATTAAAGTCCCTTCTGGGATTATCGGTGTTGTTAATGTGTAGCCAGTAAACAACAAGGTTAACAAATTTTTGATGTCATCAATGCTGGCAGTATTAAGATCCAACATCTCAATTTCAGCAATGCGTTTCTCTATTTCTTCCTTGGGGGCAAGCTTAATCATAAATGCCGCGGATTATCGACCAATATACGTATTCAAAAGTACTCTTAAAGCCCAAACTGATAGTAGCAGGGCTACTTGAGAGATGTAGTGTCACTAAGATCAATGGACGTTGAAGTTTGTCTGTGACCATCAATAAACTGGATTTAAGAAGTGCATTCCAACCTTTTTGATGTTATCAATCATGTTCACAGCGCTACAAATCATGTTAACATTCATCTATCCCTTTTGAGATTTTCAGAATTTAAACACCCTTTGTACTTCTCATTGTACGTGACTTCCCATAAAGCAAAAAAACAGGCCGTAAAACCTGTTTTTTATTTGGATCGTGGAGCCGGAGAGAATCGAACTCTTCCTTGAATAAATTGATATATAAGGAATTGAATTCCATGTTATAGTACTACTCACCGAATAGCGATCTGAAGATACCAATTTTGTGAGATGTAAACTAGAGAGTTCTCCATGAACGGTGCTTTACCAACCCACCACTTGGCGAAGCTTTGATCGTAGCTGACAGTCGATAGGATTGATCGCTTGTCCGAAATTTGGAAATCGGCGAAGAGGAACTGAAAAGTGACGCTTCGCTTAACTTGAACTTCGATCCAGTATTAGAGCAAAGCAATTGGCAGTCATCAAATGGCCAGAGGAAGACTTGCATTAGCGAGGGCGCAAACACCAAAGGCATCAGAACAAAAGGAAGCCAGCTCACGGATCATTGCGATGTAAATATCAACTCACTTTGACCAGTCACCCTTAGTAACAAACAACGAATCAGCATTCCGCTCGCTTATTCTTACCGAATACCCACAGGGAATTCGTTCACTTCGTATATCGACCATCGCTTCAAAAGACGCTTTTCATTACGACAAGTTGAGTACCACCAAACTGGTGCATGAGAAAAATATAGGCTACCCTCACTAAGGTGTACGTTGTGATTCTCTAGGAATCTATCAATGTTTTTTAATCACACCAATAGAATCGGAGATAGATGAAATTTGCTCGACGCCCGAGTACAGGAACACATCAATGCTATCAGCAGCCCAGATCAGAACACCTGTGAAGTTAAGAGTTGAATGGATTACCCTACCTAACTAATTCCCATCGCGGATCGAGTATAAAGCGTACGCTGTCTCCGACGATTGACTGGACAGCAACGCCATCCTTGCGCGCAGGAAAATTTCTAAGAAGCAGTTTTCCCTCAACGCGAATTCTTCTTCCCAGTACGTTGTCCTCCCAATAATCAATTCCATCCACGTAATACAGAGAACTATCGGGAACAGTTAGTACCCCGGCGCCTGCCTTACAATCGATGGCGACGCCGGTTACCAGAATTTTTTCAGAATTTTGACAACAAAACATAGTCATCATCAAACAAATTAAATTAACAATCAACGAATTATTAATCATATCATTTCAATTTAACAGTTGTTATAGCAACTACAAACACTTGTCTGTTAAAGTCGGCTAGCTTTCTTGAAAAGTGACTTAATGTACTTTCATAGACTTTCATTCCGGGTTCGCTATGATTGGCATGCCACCATTTTCCCGTCGACGAATCGTATAACCCAAAGTCAAAGCTTACGTAACCAGGTAATCCAGCTGTCGACGCGTCAAAGCCACCCATATCTACTCTTCCATTTTTGTCAGGTTGAAATCCATCTACATATCTAGCCCAAAATCTGACGCTATATATAATTACACGAGAATTTTCATTAAACGTTCCCGGAGCACTATCGTCGATAGCTTTTTCGATTGATGCTGCCACAGCCAGCGCTTTTTCAAAAGAAGAATAAGCTAGTTCATTTCGAGGTGCACCTGATACAGGATCACGATTTCTACCAAGTTCTAGACTTGTTATCCCAATGCATCCGGAAGCTAGTATTTTTTTTTCTTCGGGGGTCATTGGCCTTCCATGCTTTATCTCCCAATGCTCGATGAATTGACCAACGGAATATGTCTTGGATTTTGGTTGGTTTTGCTGAAGACTTTCCTTCCAAAAATAACCCAAAAAATCTTCACCTAAGAACGTCCCATCAGAGGAAGTCCATCTACGCCACCTTGACCACAACTCCATCTTAGCACCAACTAAATTACCATATTCAAACTTCTGCGAGGCGCTCATGTTGCTAAGGCGGCTCTCTGCCATCATTTTCGCCGCCATCCCTGTTGGATTGCGTCCGTAGAGATCTTCATGCGAGTACCCAAAAACGTCCGTGTTCACAGCATACATCCCACCCCCGCCAGCACCACTGCCATACTCGGACGGCGTCATACTAATCGCCCAGCCATTACCTTCCAGCATACTCGACCTTGCGTCTATCATCTCCCTACCAAAATTGTTGCTCATGTACGCATAACCGCCTGAGGGATCGTTACCCATCACGGGGCTATTTAACGCATAGTTGTATGGCGTTGAAGACGCGAAACTTGTGGCATAAGGATCTACCTGTAACATTCTGCCCAACGCAGGATCGTAGCCGCGGTAGAACATCTCATACCAGCCTGAAGTTTTGTTCAACTCATTGCCGGCATTGTAAAGAAAGCTGTTGCTATTGTTCTCGCGTGTCCAACTGGTTGCGGCTTCTAGTCCAAAGGGATAATAATCGTTGTATTGGATAACATTACTCTTGGTGAGCGTGATGTTCAGGTCATCGAAGTAGACAAAGTTAGCGGACTCAATATTGTCGTAGCTCAAGAAGACGAACATGTATCCGGCTTCTTTAATCTTGATATCGGAAATATAATTTCTGTTCTTTTGCCAGGTAGTTGCGTCGACAAGCTTAAAACCGAGGTCGAGCATATTGTAGTTTTTGTCGAACAGAAAATAATTCAGATACGCTGCCGGCTGATCATCGCCTTCGTTGCCGCCAAGCGGTATGGCGTTAAGTCCGGTGTTCACGCCGTTGTAGATCATACCGCTTTCGCCGGGTGCGCCATTCACACCGCCGAATGCGGTCGCGATTGCCGTGATCAAATTTGGTGTCGATGCCGACAGTGTTCCAAAACCACTATTCCCTTCGTGATAGGAATAGACTTCGAGGTCTACCTCGTCGCCGGGGTATACCTTCAAACTTTTCGTCATCGCCAGCTGCAGGTCCTTATTCATGCGAATGGCTCTGCTCCCACCGGCGGTATGGTTTGCCGCGGCAGATGGGCTAATGGTCGGCAGATTTCCGAAGCGTGACGTGCTGTCGCTACCGGCGCCTTCGAACGTTGCCGTTAAGGTGTGCTGCGCCGGGGTTGCCGACGTGAACAATACCCTCGTATTTCCTTGGTGATCGGCAATAGCATACTGGTGCTCGTAGGTATTTCCCTTTTTCACAACGCGTCCTCCTGGGGCCGCAAAGAAGCTCAGCGTTTCATTCTCATACACAAACCCACCTACATAGTCGGTAGTACTTTTCAACGTAGTTCCCTCATACAGTTTCATCGAGAGCTTTGAACCGCCTGCATCATAAACGTATTCAAGTTTACGGCCATCGGTATACGTGATCTGTGTAGGCTTGCCGAAGAAATTGTAGGTGATGTTGCTCGTAATACCCTTATTATTGTCGGTCAGTAAATTTCCGTTTACGTCGTAAGAAAAGTCACTGTTCGCAGCACTCCCACCGTTATCAAAGCCTTCTTTCTTCGTTGTAGCGTCAGTAACTTTAAGCAATTGATCGGCGACGGTCGTGCTATACTCGTACGTGAGGTCGTCGATGCTCTCTGAGATGTACGTTCCTTTACTACCAAGGGCTAAGAAGCCTTTGCGTTGGTTGCGTTTCAGCGATTTTAGATTTCCGTTATGATCGTAGGTGGTGCTTTCGTTGAGCGCGTTACTTTCCTTTGTCCAGCCTGCTGCGTCGCTTACTTTATAGGTGGCATCCTTCAACTTACCGGATTTGTCATAGCTGTAAGAATAGCTCCGTTGTTCGTCACTTCCTTTTTTTGCCCCGATGCCTTTCCATTTGATCGCGCTCACATTGCCATTGTATCGCGCCGTATTGTTCATGCCCGAGGCAACAGTTTGGTATAGGAACTCCATCCCGAAGTAATCGTCAACATCGTCATTGTTCGAGGCGACATCCAATCCTGCATTGTTGATGGAAGCGATCGCTCCCTGAATGGTATAACGATAGTCAACCGACTGCAAGAAATTAGATCCGCCGGTGTTGTGTAATTTCTGATCAACCATCTGCCCGAGCGCGTTGTATGTGTAGGCCACGAGCAGCTTACTTCCCAAGCCATCGTTGTTATTCTGGCTTACACCGACGAGCCTTCCTTGCGGGTCGTAGCTGTAGCTATTCTCGATCGTCGCTACTCTTCCCGAGCCAGCATTGTGGTATGTTTTAGATTTGATCAGTTTGGTGTAATCATAAAGATTCGTCGTGATGTTATCGATGGTGGGCGACAAGTGATTGTTGCTGTGCACCTGGATCACGCGGCTATACTTGTCGTAGAAAACATAGTTATACAACCAATTACTCGTGCCGAGGATAATTCGCTTGCTCCCTGTTGGAAGTCCACGCGCACGGAAAGGTTGCCCCTCACCTGCCCATCCTTGTGCTTGATAGTTTCTGTCAGCTGTGCCGTTGAAATCAAAGTCGTAATGATCATAATAATTAACACTGAGAATCTCAAGTGCTGAATTGTCGCTGTTAATTTTTGGGAAGCTTACGTTGGTGTAACCATGAAGTGTTGTGCCTCGATTCTCAGCCCTTGCCGTTTCAGGATAGCTCGCATTGCCAATGATGTATAAGCCATCAACCATGGCTTGTATCGCTGTGCGTGTTGTCTGCGTAGCATTGTAATAAAGTCCTTGCATCACGGGACGTCCTGAAAAATCATATTTGATGAACATCCATTTTTTCGGCGTGCGTAGCATTCCATCCTGTGTAAGTACAAGACGATTTTGTTTGTCATACACATAGTACATCCAATCTTGTCCAGGTACTTTCTTCTCGACAATCCTGCCGCGGTTGTCGTAAACGAATTGATGCGCATATCTATTCAGTAATGTTGCATTGAGTGCAGGCCATCCGTTGGTACGCAAGTAGTCTACGCCTTTTGGTGTGATGATGTAACGGATACGATCGAAGTCGTCGTATATGTAGTAGGTTTGCAGGTAGTTCACCATGACAGAGTTGATCGTTTCGCCGAGCTCCTGCTTTTTCACCAACACGCGTCCTGCTTTATCAGTAAACACGATTTGTTTGCTGCCGTCACCGTCCGTCGATTCAGCGCGTAACAATAGATTTGCACCATAATAACCGGCGCTGCTGCCATCCGATTTCAGCAAACGCACCTCTTCCGCCTCGCTGTTGGTTGCGCCTGTGTTGAAGGTAACGTTTAGTTTCTGCGTGTGTCCTTGTCCTGGTTGAAACCCATTTCCAATACCGCCTTGTTCTTTCAATCGCCCTGAGGGTGAGCGTTCAAACTTTGCGACCGCATAGGGATAAGGGTCATCAGCAACCTCGTCGAGCGTGTCTGCATAAAAGCTGAGTTGATCGCTGACATACGTCGTTTTGAAACTCCCGTCATTGGTAGACGCTACGTAGGGAAGGTATGTTTTCGGAGTTCTGCCAAAAGCATCGAATTCTACAGGCTGTACAATGTCGTTGCCGCTTGTGCTTGCTGCCACTGCTACTTGCTGCTTCGGCCTGCTGAGACCGTCTAAGTAAGTGATGCTTGTGACCTTCTGCGTATTGTTCAACGCTGTAAGTTGGCTTTCTGTTTTAATATTTTCGACGCGTACGATCTCTTGTTTAAGACTGCTTGGAATAATAAAAGGGATAACTGTGACGACGATCGGTGTACGGACCATGCTCTCACAATTCAGCGATGAGTTATAGGACACCGCATAGTAAGTTTTAGAAGCGGTGAGCGTAGGGGTTGTAAACGTGCTCCCCTGATAAAGCATCGTTCCGCCTGTCGGTACATCATACCAGCGTACATTGTTTCCACCTGGCCCTGCGGCCAACGTTATAGTAAGTGACCCTGCGCCGTAGATGACGTCATCGGGGCCGCCTTCAACAAAGTAAGGTGTCGCCGCTACTATGTTGGCTTGTACTGCAATTCGCGCAGAAGAACATGTACCCGCTGCATTGTAAGTTGCCGCATAATACGTTGCACTCGCCATGAGTGGCGGCGTTGTAAATGTAGTTCCTGTAAACAACAGATTGCCATTGGTTGGCGCGTCGAACCATTTGATCTGCGTCCCATTGGTGCCAGGCGTTGCACTTAATGTTGCTGACGAGCCGACACATGTTGATCCCCCTGTGACCGCCGGCACACCAGGTATCGGATTGGTGGTGACTGTGATCTGAACGCGAGGACTGCTGCTGCAAGTACTCGTGGTGTTGTAGGTCGCGATGTAATATGAAGTTGTTGAACTGATTGTCGGTGTCGTATAGGCCGATGCTTGTGCGAGTTGTGTTCCGCCCGTCTGTGCTGTAAACCATCGTACTGTATTTCCTGTGCCACCACTTGCTGTCAAGGTTAATGCACCATTTCCGCAGACATAGGGTGATGCCGGTGAATATGTTGGTGTAGGCAATGTCGAACAGTTGATGGTGATGTTTTTGGTTTGAAGCACTACGCCATCGCGAAGCTGCAATGTGCCGGTGCCTTGTACATCCCAACGTACGGTTGCAAATGCCGTAGTACCATCACTCGAAAGGCTAGAGGAAAGTAATGTTCCTTTCGTTACGGTCCATTGTGCACTAGTGAATGCTCCGCTGTTGTAGCAATAAGAATAATTTTTCGTTTCTCCCGTAAGCGCTGTTGTCAATCCTTGAATGGTGCCGCACTGCGCTTTCGCCCATATCGGAAGAAGAATCGCCGCACAGAAGGTGATGATGACTGAAATAAAGAGTCTCATGCGCTATTCCGTTATTATCTGGTCAACAATAATTTTTCGCTTCACACCGGAAGGATTGCTCGTCATATCGATCACGATTTCCATGCCGTCAGCATCACGCTCAAAAGAAACTGTGCCTGATGTATCGCCAAACGTTACCTCGAATGTAATGCTGCCTACTTGTGAAATATCGTTCCATGTACTTAAGTAGCGCAAGATGGTAAACTCACCGATCCTGCCGTTTTGATCGAGGATGATCTTGTTTTCCAATGGACGCGTTTTTACCTCACAAGTGTGATTGAGCGGCATCCCCGATGTCATGATGATACTTTGTGATGAATGCCAGCGAATATTATCAGAAAGTATATCGCCCGTTTGAGCCATGGCGCAAGTGTTGATCAGTAAAAAGAGAATGATGAATATATTTTTCATATTAGTCGCAGCCCGTGATGATGATGTGCATGATCGGAGAATATGCTTTACGCCCTGTGTTACTTGTTAGCTCACACATGATCTCCTGTGTATTGTTCAGTTCAAATACTTTGCTGAACTGGAATTCTTGAGTGGTGGCAATATTGGTCCATGTTGTAGTATTGAGGTTTCTCTTTTTCCATTGATAGGTTTCCACTACCTCACCGGCAGGAAGATTAGGGGTACCGATCACTTTAAAAAGTGTGGTGGTTGTGTTCGGTAACGCAGTGGTGATGCTGCTACAAGTATAGCTTTGTAGCGTAGTACCAGAACACGTACTGTACTCTTGTACGCCCTTCGCGCAAATCACGGCATCGAAATTACCGGTTGTGATGTTTATGTTCTGTGAAAATGTCGCTGTAGGATAGTCAGGATGTGAAACGGTAAGCAACACCGACTTTGTTCCGGAAGTCGGATAGTTCCTCACGACAACTTGGCCGGCAACCGGAGCGCCGCCATCAAAACTCCAACTGAACGTTTCGCCAGTCACGCAAGCATTCGGGTCAACCGCTGTAAATGTGATATCCGTGTTGTCTTGCAGCGGCGACGACGTTGTGAATGAAGCCGTTAAGCTCATCGGAGGCAAAGCAGAATAGTTGTAAGTATTTTTTTGGATGATATTCCAATCCTGGTCAAAGATGTATGCCGCTCTTCCCAAGTTGTCGTATTGTGTGAACGCCGAAATGCCTCGTGTATCGGTTACTGCATTTGCTCCGAAAGGAATCGAATAGCTGAACATCGATACTGTTGCATTGTCGGGATAAAAAACAACATCGTCGATTAGTGGGAGAAGACCTGGCGCTGACACAGGATTGATACCGGTGAATTGTCCTTGTAGTTCGATGATGAAAGAAGCGGGAAATGAAGCTACATTGATGGAGCGTTCGTAGTATTCATACGCCGTGGTATTGTTTGTTACCGTGAATGGCACCGTAGCCAATATGGTCTGCCCCGCATTTTTAATGGTCAGCACAAAATCCACGGCAGCGCTTTGCTTCTTTAACCAGAATGAGAGGATGTAATTTAGCGCATTGCCTTTTTCAACCGTCCGGGTTAATTTAACGATAGGGTGTGACCCATTTGCGCCCGTGCGTCCAGTGCCAACAATCGTGGCGCTGGTTTGAAATTCAAAACCTGTCCCTGAGAGTGTATCGCCGTACATGGTCTCAAAATTTGAATATGCTACTTGTGACGCCGTCGCGTTTGCGATCGAGAGCACAGGCAATGTATTGCGATGGGCCCAGTGAGACCCTGATGCTTGTTTCGACTGACCCATGGCAGCAACTGGATTTTGCTTGCGATCGTATGCGAGAACCGTTTGCGTCGGTTCATATCGCCAATCTGACTTGAGTTTGTAAGTGCCCGATTCAAGCGTCATAGTCGACGGTTTAAAATTCGAAATTCCGTTGCTAACGCTAAGGGAAAGTCCTTGTTCCAAGAGTACTTTCGAAGTTCCAAAATCATTCAATTTCACTAACGACGCACCGACTGTTCGGAGGGAGTCTCCCGTTTTTTGAATAGTAGACCACTGTTCGATAACCATACCATTACGAAAATCATGCTGAAGCTTTTTGATCATCGCCAAAGGTTTATCAACGTTTGCAGGAAGCACTCCGTAGTCTAGTGGATACTTCATATTCGATTTAAATACAGTGCCGTCACTGTTTGCTGTAGTCACTGTTGTCAGTAGCTTATGGTAGGAACTCCCATACGTATAAGACACAATGGATTTTAAATGCCGTGTAGTCGTAGTCGAGTCGTAGGTTATTGTCGTATCGGCGAGAACAACGCGGTCCATGTCGGTTAGGTGATAGTACTTACCAAAAAAATATGCAGCATCCGTGCTGTTGGCATATTTGTCGTAGCCTACACCGTAAACTTTTGCCGGGGCGGTAGCCGAACCTTTATATAGATCTGCATAGCTGGTGATCGTTTCCATTACTTTATTGCCAGCTTCGTTAAACTCTGTCCTCCTCACTACCGATCCTTGCACATGATCAAGATTTGAATTGGTTGCATATGGAAAGGAGAACGCACCACCTGTATTAACGATGCCCATCGTAGGGCAGCTGCTGCTACGAACAAACTTATCTTGCGTAGCATTCCAATCGTTGGTTGCCGTTGCATCGCCATAAGCGCCGGCAACATTAAATTCATAAATCGCCTTTCCCGACAGCGGCCTTGTAACCGTTACTTTGCGATACCCAACATTGCTGCCATGGGTTGTTGTGCCTGGTGAGAGATCTCCTTCCGTTCTCACCGTTAGATGTTCCCACAGATCTTGCGCAGCACCGGCGGCTAGCGTAGCATACGACTTCACTGCACCCGAAGATGGATCGCGGTACTCAAATGAAGGAATACAGAAAGAAGGTCTCGAAAAGATCCTCCCTGACGACACGCCTGGTGATTCCTCGTAGTTGAAGAACTTGGTAATCTTAGCCGCATAGTTTACGCCATCATAGTAAACAGCGGAACTAACCCTTACTCCCCCGCCATCGAAGCTTGCATTTGCAGCCGCATCGAAGTATTGATTAGATTGATAAAATATCGTCGTACTTCCTCCAGTTGGGTAAACGATCCCTTGCAAAGTACCTACGGCAGCAGCTACACTACTGGGTACTCTGTTCGCGCCGGCTAGGGTATACATCGTACCTGCATATCCCGGAATTTGCCTGATACGATATCGCTCTGCTGGTGGTAAAGAAGGATACACATAAATGGTCGGATACAATGTTGTATTCTGCAGGCCATTGTAATACCCCCAAAAATCCTTTGACTTTGAATACGGTGATGGCAACCTGCAAAATCCCTTTTCATAATCTACGCCATAATAGGTAAATACATACGGTGGAAGTTTTTCACAACCTGCCGATTCTTGAATTTGATAAAGGAAGGATCGATCGTAATCCCCCATGGGCGTTAAGATTTTCTTATACGTCAACGTAATAGACTTAAATTGTGAAGGTCCTGATCGGCGCGCGTCGCTAACGCTGATGCTGGAGAGAAATCCATCGCTAGTATAATTAAAAGACACAGCGCTACCCGATGATCCCGTAATTGACTGAATATTTCTTGTATATGTGTTGAGATTATTCAAATAAAGGTCCTTCGAAACAATCGACGAAGTACCTGCCGCACGTATCCCAACGCGCACCGTATCGGTCGCATTCGAACTATTCGAGCCGTACGAGTACTGAATCTTTGCGCCAGAAACCGAACGCATTTCCGTGAGTTTCCATTCACTCGTATACGTTACTTTGACATTGTATCGGCTCAGATCATAGAGCTCAAAATCACGCTTTAAGAATTCTACTGCCGTAATACCTAAAGCTTTTTCTGTCCAGCGCGTAGCATCAACTTTTTGACTAAACAAGTAAACCGTTCCATCGTTTGTGGTTATCGTAAAAGAAGCAATACGCTTATCCGTTTCCGACATTGGCGTAACTACGATTTTCACATCGCGAAAAGGGATTAGCCTGATCGTTGCCGGATCACCGTTATCGTAAACAAATTTGCCAGAAATTCCGCCAACACTATAATTGAACACATCAGGCTCAGGGTCGACATTATAAAGCCAACCATGGATTCTTGTATAATCGTTTTGTTCATCTGAACAAACTGTCGTAAGATCTGACGTATTGGGTAACGAATTCACCTCCGCACCAATCGCAACGTTCGATGCAGTTCTGTACAACCATCCCCTTCTGAGATCGCTACCTATCCCGGTAAAATCATCAGGCAGACCCTTAACAATTCTTGACACGGAAGCTGATGCTGACAAACTCCAACCAAGTCCAAAATTACCACTAGGCTCATCCAATCGCACACCGCCAGCCGAGTAAATGAGTGAAACAGGTTGACCTAGATCACGATCAATCACCGCAGATATTGGAAATTGAATAGTAGGAGTTCCTGTATACATATCGACCGGAAGTTCTCCTTGACCATAGCTTTGATTACACGCCATTGTCAAGAAAAATGACAATAGAAAAAATAGAGTTGAGCGCATGGGCGATTATAGCGTAATAGTGAGTCGAGAAAATTGATCTTGGGAATAGATCTTGGAGAACAGATCTCTATTGTGGAAAACCGATGAAGGTTTTTTCATGATAAATTAGGGTTAAGAAAAGTATGTAGCTACAATGCGATGAGAGAAGGATCCTCACAAGTGGCTAAGTGCACCCGATAATTCAGGTGCGCAAAGATTAGAAAGTGATTCGTAAAATAAAAATCGGATTGTAAGATTTACTTAAACAACACAGCGAGATGACAAAGCTTCCCCAAGCAAGTAACAATTGTCGATTTTACTTGAGAGCCAGAATGTCATAAGATGGATAGAATCAACCTGACGTAGTACAATTGTACTATGACGATACACCCAGTGATGGCGCGGATTTTCGTAACCGTATGCAAGTTTTCCTGCTGCTGAATGTGAATGGATGAGCGGTTCAAGTGTACATCACTCTGAAAACTGAAAACACCTAGTTTTTCAAGAACGCTTTTTTTGACTGCAGCGGATTTCGAAACGCAGCCGATGATCAGCCATCGCGAAGTCACAGGCAGGATTCAACCTTGTATTCCGCTTCTCGCTTTCTGCTTTTTGCTTTCAGCTTTCTTCCGCATGGGAAACTCGAATCCCGTTCGCACATTCACCACATCGCTATAAGGACTTTTATGTTCGTAGTGAAATAATCGCAGCATCACCATCGACGTACCGCGAACACGTCCGAAGAATTTGTAATCTTTTTTGATCCCGACAAACGCACCTGGCACCCACTGACGATTGGAATAATCACCGCTCATTCTCTGTATCATTGGCGGTACGGGGGCATTCATCATTTCGAATTCTACACGCGGAGAAAATCCCTTGCCAATTTTGTACTCCGCAAAACTACGAATACCATACACGCGCGGCAATGCAGAAAATCCGTCGCGTTTTTTATTGTATGCAACACGATGATTCCAGCCTAGTCCTGCAGTGAGTTTTCCATTGAAGCGATAACCCGCAGCGACGTTAAAGTCCACGAGAACGTACTCACCTCTCCCATGTATTTGGAGTGTTAATGAAGGAATGATTCTTTCGATAAGTGGCTTACCGCGCATTTCATTAGGACGCCGTTTCGGAATATCACTCAAGCTATTCAAGCTCGAATATTTCTTTTTCAACTTCGCCATCTTCTCCAACGCTTCTTGTAGCACTTGCTCTTTACCAGCAAAGTGATTGACAGCTTGCTGAACCTGCTGCGTGGCTATTTCCTTTGCTTCGGTTCCATTTGTAGGCATCTGCGGCACATCACCCATCAATGATTTCACATCCGGTGTAGCTGGCAATCCTGCTGCCTCTGCCGCTTTGCCTTCAAGCGTACCTGGCAAATTGTTAACATCACCCACTGCCCCTGTAACTTCTTTTATATCGCCTACCCCTTCAGTTACTTTTCCGAGCTCTCCTACGTTACCGAGCTCACCACCTAATTCACCTGCCTTACCCAAACCATTTAAATCAGGAACGTTACCAATCTCTCTCAGCGGCGACGACGCTGTTGTATTGAATCCATCAAGATTTTTTAGTGGATTATCTGGCAACGACAATTCAGGAATATTCAAGTCCTTTACTGGCAGCTGAAACGTCTCCATCTTTTGCGTGACAACTGCCCCCTTAGACTGCAATTCATTTGGCAACCCGAGATCGGCAACACCTTTCGGGGCCTTCTCTTTTAATGCTGTCATTTTTTTGTCGAGCGCTGCTACTGCTGCTTTGCGCTTTGTATCGATACTATCGAGTTCATGCGTGACTTCGTCGGTGTTCAGATTAAGTGACCGTAAGCTATCCAGCTTGCTTGTAATTTTTGTACGGGATGCGTCGAGCGAGTCCATCTTAGTTTTGTAGCTCGCTTTTAAATGATCAGCTTGACCATAGAAAGATTCTCGTATGGAATCGAGTTGTTGAGATTTTGGATTAACGAGCGAATCCAGTGATGGTGTTGAAATCCGCAATGAATCAGGCACCTCAGCAGACACACTCAGCACGACGAATACCATGGGGATTAAAAGCCAACAACGCATGGTACAAAGGTAGACAAAGTTTTGTCACGAGTGCCATGGTTCGATTGCAGGTGAGAATCGAACTCATGTTTTAATTTGCTCACATTCAAGACCTACATTATTTAAACGAATTAGTACTCACCGAATCACGATCTCGAATAGGCGTATTCACACTGTTCAACGGTTGCACGGAATCAGTAAAATTTAATTGAGTGAAGAAGTCATAGTGTTCAATCCGCTGGGCTCAAAGGATTTTTATGACTGACTTAAAGCGCTAACGCTTAATTTTTTCGCAGGTTTTAATTACTGCCGCTCCGGAATTGCTCGCCTATTGCATTGAGTCAAATAACATCAAAGGGATGTAAAAGGTAAGGAATTGCCATAAGATAATTGGTGAATCATTTAATTGAATCAATAGGGAAAGCGCCAGAGGTAACGACAAATTTCAATAGTTGTTCAATTGTTATGTCAGTTTTCCTAACGCTGCTAGGGCTGACTATAATGTTTATACCAGATGTAAGTCGTCGGGATGTTGGAATAAAAACAATATGATTGCCATCGCTTGTAACGTTCGTAACAAAACCCAGCATGGAAATTTTCTCCGAAACGGCAATTTGCACAATTGTCTCGAAGGGCTTATTCCTGTTACCCGTCGCAAAGTATTTAGCTCCTTGTTTGAAAAATTCTTCGTAGAAAATTGAAAAGAAATTCAATGTTAGCTTTGCAACAAACTTAACCGGAGAAACATAAAACCGGCTTATTGAAATTCCGATTATCAATGCTAAAGCTAAGATAATGATAATTTCACTCCACCCTATTTGCGAGCTGATAAGCTTTTGAGCCTGTATTAATTGATAGACGACAATGGTAGTTAGTGTGATTACAACCAGCCCAATTAGTATCGAGCGAATTAGGCTATGCAATAGATTCTTCATATGAGATATCGTTTACTTTATAAATTTGAATCTCTTAACGGTCGCAATTGGCCAAACTTCAGATGCTTTCAATTCTGAGTCGAAAAAGAAAATGTAATTTTTAGAATGTCCGACGTAATAGTACGTGTCGTCTGAAGTGATAATTTCGTCTTCAAGCTCCACTTCTGTTCCATGGTAATGTTTGTAGTGTTTTACTTTGTAAGCTTCATTGAATGCAGACATAATGGAGTACAATGCGAGTGATATTGCCATAGTGATAATATAATGGTTACTCATTCCAGAATTGCTTATATCTGTTGAAATTTGAAATTCAAAAAGTATGATCGGCAATAGCCAAAATGCAATCCATGACAAAATGATATTGAGCAATGTCTCGAACCACTGAATCTTCTTTCTTAGGTAACCAAATAATAAAATAGCTGCATTTAAAGCAATTGTGATAAACAGAGCTGGAATGTTTTCACCAAAATATTCCACTAATCTGCTGATCAGGCTCAGATGCGAAATTGAGGGCAATAAAACTTCAGAATTTGCAATGAATGAAATGAGGAAAAATGCTGATGAAATTAGTATCAGCAAATAGTATAGTAGGTTGTCAGCAAATGAAATGATAATCTCATCAATCGATAGAAATGAAAAAATTCTTATTCCAAACATTTTGTAGTATAGATAATCCTTGATCATGCCGGCGGAAATAATCATGAGCGAAACAACTGAGACTAAATCGAGAGCAATTTCAATTTGTGATGACATAGCTAAAATTCGTTTTGGTGTAGATGTTTATCAGGAACTGAAGGATTATAAATATTACTCGTAAAAGTCATGTCTGTAGTGCAAAGGTCGGGATGGACGTGGTATGCGTTTAATGCATCCCGCCGCACTAGATTACCAATGACCGTATCAATTCCACCAAAAAGAATGTTTATTGGAAAAACTAATCTTATAAGTTTGCCGATACCGGTCCTGCTCAAAATATATCCGTAAAGACCACGCCTTGGAAAATGAGGAACATATATGTTATTAGATACCTTGGCTAACATGTCATTTTTAATTGACATTCCACTTCCGAGATAAATAATGTCAAAGTTAGCAGGAATGTCGGCCCATATATTCTCAAGATTTTTCTTGAAATCAGAAGTCAAAATGATGTCATCTTCAAATACGTAAAAAGAATCTTCCTGCGTGGATAACAATTCGTTCCATGCTGCATAATGACTTAAAATTGCTCCGATACTTCCGTTAGATAGACTTCTTTGTGATTGCGCTGAAACAATTTCAGTAGGTATCGAATTTACTTCAATAGATTTTCCGTGGATTGCATCCAGAAATTTCCAATCGAATTGTTGCATTTCCTTGCAGTTCAGTAATCCTGCCCTACGATCTTCACGAAATGGGAGCGAGACAACCAAAGCCATGCGGGGAGGTTTGTTAAAGTATTTTTGAGTGGCCTTGCGACTTATCTTTAAATAATAGGGAATTCCGGCCCGGACGAGTAGAAGTTGTATGATGCGTAATGGAGTATATCTAAGAGCGAATCCGTTATGGATTCTTTTCTTTAGTTTCTCTATATGAAGAAATATGTCCAAATTCTAGAAGGATAATTTTAACATCGTTTTCTTACGGCAATTAGATCTTAACTTTTATGTGTCCAAATAAGTTTTTAAGAAAATATTCGCTATCCTGAAATTTTCCTGCTGTTGATCGAGTTCCATGAAATTCTTTCCACCGTGAAAGAGGTTATTACGAAATCGATAGACAATAATACCCATTGCGAGAAGTTTTTCTTGATCGGTAGAGGGTTACTTCTTAAGACAGTATTGACCAAAGGTTCGGTCATTTGGACGAAAGTTTAAAAAGGCGTAATGCTGTGATGGAAAACCATTGACAATGTATCGTTGTTGGAAATAATCAAGAACTTCAGCAAAGTGTTGGACTTGAAAATTTCCTGCGCTAATTGCGATCTCCATTTTGGATATGGTGAAAGAGCATTGGAAACGGGTGTTTTCGAAAATATTCCATAGTAAAGTAAAATCTTTAATCGGTGCAAGATCTTCTTCCTGAAGATGTGTTCCATATTTGTTATTAATCCACTCTATCATATTTTGGAATTCACTATTCTTATGTTGTGGCGATCACCGGATTTCTTTTTTAAAATTCTTTCTTTCGTTTTCGTTTTGCTACAATTCCTCTCTTCTTATTTACGTCACTGGCTACTTTGGTAAGCCTTTTCTCCCGATCACCATAAAGGTTTTCAAGCACATACTCAAGTAAATCGAAGGCGGTCAATATATCATTTTGGGTCAATGTTTTGCCTACATGGCTACCGTCATTGCCTATCCATTTTATAGCTAACAATTTGCTCCGCGTCTTAGAAAAGCTCTTATCATCCTTTTTGAACATCTCTATTCGTGCATGAAGTTTTATTGACTCTCGTTTGCGTTTAATATTGACAACCGTCTTTTGTACTCCTTGATCGGTCAATATAAACTCAAGCGCAACACGAATCCTATTCGCGCAAGCTGAAGTGTCACCGAAATAGTAGCCAAACGCTTTTATGATTTCATTTCTGATTTCCTTCGGACATGCTTTTGGAATTTCAAATAAATGCAGCGCTGGAATGAAATGTCGCGGACTGTAAGAAATGTATTCAATGGTTTCGTATTCGTTGTCTCCAATTTTGTTTGTATAATCCCCATCACTTGCCACCCCGGTAATTGCAATTACTTCTTTGCAACTAAAGCATTGAATAATGCCAGCGTAGGCCGGAGAATATTTATGTTTAGTAGCTTTTGATTCCGTAGTCTCTTCACGTTGAAGTTTTGAAGCTTCTAGTATTAAGCCACCATTGCAGCTCGGACATCTCCAATGTTTTGGAGGTTGAGAAGTGAAATCATTAAATACCCAATCCTTGGCTTTCATATTCCTAAAAGATCTACACGAGAGTATATGGCTGACATTTATTAAGAATCTCTTCAAGTGCCTTTAACACTTCACCTAAATCCAGAGATTCGTTGCGAAAAATTAAGGTATTATCAAATGAATTATAACCTCGGTGCCCACCATTGCCCACTCCTGAAAGAGATGGATTCATTGCCAAATCAATGTATACGCCGCCATGTCGACTTTGAAACCAGTCGTCAACTTGCTCATCATAATGTTCGAAATAGTTACGAAATTTGCGACTAGAAAGAATGTTATTTTTTTCGACGCCAAGCTCTTGCCGCAATCTTTCTCCACGCCCCTTATATTTGGTAGTGGGCCAAAATATTTTGGACACATTCGCGGTGGCTACGAGAATAGATTGAATTAAACTCCAAGTCTCCACCCTATCATTGCCAGGAGATTGTAAACGTTGTGCGGCTCTCCTTGCAATTTTCGATTGTAGCACGATTTGGTCTATTAAAACCATGTCTTGAAAGAGGATCATTTTTACTGTCAGAAATGTTATTAAGCAAATAAACTAAACGCCTGCGCAACCTATCTGCGCACTACTTGACGAATTCTTGGCTAGAGACTATTTGTTTAAAATTTTGTTTTGCCCGACCCTGCACCCGTCAGAACCAATAAGCGTTTTTACTCACTGATAACGGCTTCCTTTGTCTCTTTTCATTGAGAGAGACAAAATCTGTCTTGGAGGGCTTCGGGTCAGGAATTTCCACAGGCATTAACGTATTGGAGTAAGATCGTTTTTTTTTGTGAAAATTCAAATGCTCCGCATACTCCCCTTACCCAGCTGATTCGTAGTTAACATTGTCTTGCCAATCTTAAAATCTGACCCGCTTCGTAGCTATGTCCAAAGATCCAGCGATGAAAATTTGAGAGCTCGATCACGTCACGCAATTCTGTTGCAAATGCGGTGTTGAGTTCGCTGTATCTATAACTTCCTAGCTACAGTTTAAGAATGTAAGCCAGATGATGTGTAACACTATTATCTATGTTCCGTCGCATAAAGCATCTTTTACATTTTGTGACATGTGAAAGATGTTTCTATCACATTAGCGATTATCGCACATAAACATCAAGAGCTGCACTAATTGCAGTAAATCAATCACAACATCGCCCAACGTTGTGAAAAAATTCTAAACGTCCATTATAGGTTGCCTCTTCGCGGGACAGTAATCGAAGGAATCTTTAAATGGACAACATCTATGTTGGAACAAAATAATAACGAAAAGCAACGTATACGCCGCGATGAACTCGTGACCATTGGCGACCTGGAGTTGTTCAAGCAAGAGTTGGTTTCTGCTCTTAAACAACTATTAAACAATGGTCAAGGAACGCAAATTAAACCCTGGCTTAGATCATCTGAAGTCCGGAAGATGCTAAGCATTTCTCATGGTACGTTGCAAACCTTGCGTATCAACGGCACAATACCATTTACTAAGATCGGTGGTATTGTTTTCTATCGCTATGACGACATTGTCGAATTGCTAAACAGTCAACGATGCAAATAAGTATTGTTGATCGCGACAAAAAGCTTCTCGGCTTTCTTCAAAGAATCGTTGGCGATTCGCGGCTAAGTCCGCATCACCTTGCGCTAGCTACAGCCTTATGTCAGAGATGGATCGTAAATGAATTTCATTATTCCTACAATGTATCTCGCAATATGCTCATGAAAGCATCCAGAATTAGATCTCAAGTAACCTATCACAAAGTGATGAAAGACCTCGAGCGATACGGCTATCTCAGGTACAATCCTTCGTATCATCCCAAGGCCGGAAGTGTTATCATCTTATTGTTTGACTTTGAAACAGTCACCTCATGACTCACGCTAAGTTAACTTTCAAGGAAGCGAAACAAATTCCAATAACTGATTACCTGAGTGGATGCGGACTAAACACTGTGAAAATCCATGGGCACGATCACTGGTACCACTCACCTTTTCGTGATGAGCGAACACCATCATTCAAAGTGAATACAAAATTGAACCTGTGGTATGATCATGGCTCCGGTGAAGGAGGGACAATCATTGATTTAGTAACAAAACTCAGTCGATGCTCACTTGCAGAATCTCTTGCAATACTTTCCTCTGGCAATCATGCTTTTTCTTTTCACCAGGAAAAAAAACAGCAAAGCCTTGTCACAGATTCTGATTTGAAAGTAAATGCTGTCGTGGCTATAGCAAGCGATGATCTAATCAACTATTTGAAATCACGTGAAATTTCACTTGCCATCGCAAACAAGTACTGCAAAGAGATTGTTTTCGAGATTCGGAAAAAAGCGTACCATGCCATTGGATTTCAAAATCGAAGCGGCGGATGGGAGTTAAGAAACAATTGGTTCAAAGGCTCATGTTCCCCTAAAGACATTTCAATAATAAGCGAGGGACATGGAAAGCTATCAGTTATCGAAGGGTTCATGGACTTTCTTTCACTACTCCAAATGCAACATCCGGAAATTCGCTCGGTAGCTGTAAACTCAGATTTCCTAGTTCTAAACTCCCTTAGTCAGATCAATAAAAGCATTCCATCACTTCAAGCCTATAAAGAGATCAACTTGTTTCTCGATAATGATAGTCCAGCTGAGAAGGCAAAACAAAAACTTACTGAGCTCGGAATAACTTTTATCGACAGGTCGCATCTGTACGCGCAGCATAAAGACTTGAACGACGCGCTTGTTGCTGCACTTGAGAAGGACATGAACGTGAATCAACCGCCGAGACGTTCACGATCGCGAAGACTATAATGCTACACTTTCACACAACACACTTAACATGAAAAAGAAAATTCACTTCATCACACAAGCAAAGGGCGGATCGGGAAAGTCCGTTCTTGCCTTTATGCTGGCCCAGAAATACGAGCATGCGATTATCCTTGACCTAGACGACGCAACAACGACGACGATGAAGCAACTCGCGTACCGTAATCCAGTAAAAGTTTCCTTCCTCGATCCCTTAACAAAACGTATCGACCGCGGCGCATTCAATGGCCTCTTTGAAAGTATCATCGAGACCGAGAAAGATCTATTCATTGCAGATCTCGGTGCAAGTGTTGCAGAACAATTGCCAAAATACTTTGCGATGAACGGCGTCAGCAATATCAGTGAAATACTTTCATCAAACGAAATGCAGTTACAGATCATTTGTGTCGTCGGTGGAGGGAACATCTTCAAAGCAACCATGGAGTATTTAGTCGAACTCGTCGATGCTACGTGCTGGAAGCTTGACATCATCGTTGCTCACAATGGCTTCTACCCTTGTTCTGATGAGCAAGAGCTCGCGCTCGTGGATTATGTAAATCAGAACAGTCTACGGCTGATAAACTTTGATCTGATACGCGACAAAGGCGAGACAGCGCTGAGAACGGTAGAGAGTGTATTGAAGCGAGGCAATGGAATCGCGGGTCTAAGTCCATTCAGCTCAATCTACTTTAAGAAGCCGATTGAAGACTTAAATCTTTAGCCATGTCGATGACGCCTCAAGAACAACAAGACTTGCGCAATTACTGCGCATCGCTGCTCAAAGACTATGGGTTTCATTTTTCACCGGAAGACCCTGTAATCCCGGCGCTTTATGTTATTCACAAAGAGACTGAGTCCAACTTAAAAGCTCAACGAATGCTTACTACAGAGTTCCGTGATGCACTAGATAAAGTCAAGCCGCAGTTTCATTTTCACGACGGTGAATCTGCGTGGAAGTTTCAGCTATCAGGTCTAATCAAATGGGCAATTTCGGTTGTCGCTGTTTTAGTCGCGATGGGGACTGGTGTCTGGCAATGGTCGAGAGTGCACGACGTTGATGCAGCAAGACAGATTCTAGATTACTCACCGCGTGTAAACGCGCTCCTCAAATGTGTGAAGCGCACCGACGCAGGTCTGCTATTCCTGGACTTCACCGTGCAGCAGGGAGATTCTATAGCACCGTTCCTGGAATATGAAAGAATTAATAAAAAAACAGTTCGCGTGTACCTGGGAATGGATTCGACGGAAATGATCAAAAGATAATCAGATGGAGAAGATGCATATCGTCAACTTTTTAAGAGAACGGAAGAAAGGTGCTTATGCTGTGCTTGTTGAAGCCTATGCTGACATAATCACCTCAACACCAATCACGCTAGCGCTAAAGATCGTTAGAGACGACCTGGAGCGTGAATGCCATGAAGTAATCGAACTTAAGTATTTCAGCTTTGCTAAAGCTGTTGCAAGATTTAAAAAGCGTAGTGCTCGTGTTTCGTCTACCAAACCTGCATTCAAAGATGCAATTGAAGAAAATAATAACCGATCAGTACCAGGAAGATTTAAGATATGAGAAAGATGTCCAACATAATCCAATATAATTCACGACAGCACAAGGATGTCCAAGAGCATCCAATGCTGTCCAATATTTTCCAACATGATCCAAGATCGTCAAGTGCTGGACAATGGCGACAAAATACTAAGCTTGTTGGAGCAAGCCATGTTTTCGCTACACGAAAACGGCTTGTTGCAGCGTCGCTGCCAAAACCTTATCACTTCGTTCGGTTTTGAATACCCATGGCGCGTCCTAAGATCAACGATATTGATAAGCGAACCATTCAGGTGAACATCCGCTTGACTGAAGCGGAGAACACCAAGATATCACTGTGTGCAGAGAGCAGCGGCCTCACTCCAGCAAACTGGATTCGTAAGACAGTGATTACTGGAAAGTTTCCAAGTGTAAAGCTTTCACCAATCGATGCGGAGCTTTATCGAGAACTTAGGAAGATCGGTGTGAACCTTAATCAGATCACACACAAGATTAATATCGGTGAGCTTCCCAAGGAGTTAGAAGGCTGTCTCTGTCAATTAAAGGTTTTATTGAACGACATCTTGCATGCACTAGCAAATGACCGCCAACCAGATTAAAGGCAAAGGTTTCAAGGGCGCATTGCGTTACAATCTTGAAAAGGTCGGCCGAGGCGTCGCAGAAATTCTTGATCACTCATTTTCTGCCATCAACGAAAAGACGATCCTTAAAGAAATCCAGATGGTGAAAATGCTCAAGCCCAATCTCAAAAAATTCTTCTACCATACCTCCATTAATTTTCCACCGCACGAAAATATTTCAAATGAGTTCATGAAGCAGATAGCAAACGACTACCTGAAAGGAAATGGTTTTGATCAGCATCAATACATTATGTTTCGGCATCATGACTCTAGTCATCCACATCTTCACCTCCTTGTTAATCGCATCGGCTATGATGGACGGGTGCTCAGTGACAGCAATGACTTCGCAAGAAGCGAGAAGGTACTTCGCGCCCTAGAAACGAAATACAACTTGACACCGGTGGTTTCTAGCAAGCAGGCTTTGAAACGCGCTGCAACCAAGAGTGAGATGGAAATGATGAAGCGAACTGGTACGCCTTCGCATAAGATACAAGTGCAGAAGCTAATCGAACGGGCTTTGGCGTCTAAGAAAAATATAACGTGTTCACAATTTATCCTAGCGTTGTTGCGTCTTGGGGTGATTCCAAAATTCAATATTGCCAAGACTGGCCATGTTAGCGGAATATCCTACGCATTTAACGGAATGGTCTTCACCGGTTCTAAACTTGGATCAGAATTTAAATGGACGACAATTCGTGAGCGAATTGACTACGATAAGGTCAGGGACAACCAAGTAATTAATAAAGTCAACAGTGAAAAGGCCGGTATAACAAACGTAGCTATCTCAATAAATAGTAAAGGCACGGGCACAACCAGAAATGAAGACAATTTTATTTTCCTTAAGAATCCCTTTGATGATTTGTTTTCAAGATCGCAGGGATCGTTCGTTCCACCACTTGCGGAAGGTCAAAGTGATTTGCCGATAAAACGAAAAAGAAAACGTAGGCGTCCGAAACGATGATACATTATTAAATTCGCATGTCCAATGTATCTTCAGATTGATTCCAGACAACAACTTTAACCTTGCATAAGCTCAAGCACCTATTGCATTTTGTCTCTTCCGATTGGTCTTATCAACACTATCTCCATAATCACTAGTGTTAATTCTGGTGCAAAATACTCCGGGCATCAATGCGGGTGTATTGTCAAAAGACTACGGCATAAAATTCAATGTGCCTTCGGCCTCGTGTGTCTGTTCAAATTTATTCCGTTTCCTTTTGACAATACAGATACCCTCCGTTCTCAACAGCGCCATAATTAACACTTACAATTATGGAAAACATTAAAGACCAATCCAAGAAACTCGAAGTAGCGGAAATTCAGCTTTCCTACAAATCAAATGTCAAGGCATCGGATCGTCCAAAAATTTCCGGGTCGCGAGATGCGAAGAATGTGCTTATGAACTCCTGGGACTTATCGCGAATCGAACTGTTAGAGCAATTCAAGGTTCTTTTTACTAATCGTGCCAATCAGGTTCTCGGCATACTTGAGCTTTCCACCGGAGGTATGTACGCGACTGTCGTTGATCCAAAACTGGTTTTCGTCGCGGCATTGAAAGCGGGTGCCTCAGGTATCATACTTTCTCACAACCATCCGTCGGGCAACGTTATGCCTAGTCAAGCAGACATCGATCTAACAAAGAAGATTAAAGATGGCGCGAAGCTGCTTGAGATCCAGCTACTCGATCACATCATTATTACAAATGAGAAGTACTATTCATTTGGAGATGAAGGGCTAATTTAGCTCTTCATCTTATTCTGACATTTTGAGATTTCAACTTAGACTTTAATGTCATTAACTCATGATAGGCTTTCAATGCCTGCTTCATTATGGAGTCGTTGTCCGCTTCAATCTTTCTGCTACGGCGGTCGAGGATATCCGTGTACGACTCGAACGTTTTGTCTGACCCATCATCTAAGCCAATACTTCCCATGATCAGCGAATCAAGGTGCGGCTGGAAATAGCAATCGTCTATTCCTATATCATACAAAGCATGAAAAATCTTTCGGCTCTTTAGTTCTTCCTTGATCAAAAAAAGAGTGATTTGAGTCTCATCTGGCATTCTTACCAAAGGATAACGGGTTAGTTTAAGTTTCATGACGGTATAGGGAATAACCTATACAATTATAACAATAATAACCATAGGTAATAACCTATACCACAAAAATATTTTAGCTGTTTATTTGATAGTGGCAAAACAGCAAATACGAGTACGCTATCAAAAGCATCTTATTAAACTAGGCAAGCATATTCGCACCATCAGGGAAAGTCATGGCATTAGCCAAGAACAACTCGCTGCCGATGCAGAAATACCATACAGTAGTGTGAATGAAATAGAAGCAGGGAAGACAAATCCTACTGTTGCTTCTCTAATGGCTATTGCCGAAGCTCTGGAAATAAGTCTGAGTGAACTGGTTGATCATTAGGTCACAAATCGCAAAATTCGTCAACATATATTAATTTAGCATTTGTTGCATTTTTTCATCATTACGAATATCTTAGTTTAAACCATACCGAATCCCTAGTCACAAAAGCGTAGGTTTTAAGAATAATCATGCCGGCAGATCTAGTACCGTTGTCATTCTACGTGCTCAATATTAAGCTTCAAACAAATAAATCCAAGATCGACCGCGATCGGGAGTACTATTTGCTGTTTAAGAAATTAGCGGAACAACGCATCCATGAAAGAGTAAGTGCAGATCGACATATGATGATCTTTGATGCAAATGAAGGATCAAACTCAAAGGGCTTAAACTATTTGCGGGGGACTATTGGTAAAGGCATATACTTTGACAAACCTGGGACACGTGTTCATCTTTTAAGCAACACCACGGAATCGCAGTTCAGAGATAACGAGAATATACTACAATGGACAGCAACACACTATGTATTTATACCAGACGCACATCGCCTTTGCATTCTGAAAAAGAGTAAGATTACTATAAAGGATGTCAAAGTATTTTTACAACGAGCATTGGCAAGAATCATAGATGAAGACGATAAAATTATTGTTGAGATAGAAAATAGTGAAGACATTCTCAACGAAATTTACAGCGCGGATAAAATTAAAAGGCTTTCTTACCGCGTTACGTACACTAATGAAGACTTCTTAAAAAGCATGGGAGAGGAGCTGGATGAAACACTCCGTAACGCCGGTATTGGTGAAATCGCTGTTGATGCAAAAGCCGACCACAATGGCGAACTAAAAATAGAGAATGAGAAAATCCTTCAAGGAGGAATAGAATTAGCCAAAGATAATGGCATTGTGTCCGCGCGAATCGTGAAGAATGGAAAAATTAAATGGGTAACAACAAAGAAGACACCACTATTGGTAGAATACAAAACTAATGCAGACTCAATATATTCTAGCATTGTAAATTATATTATAGAAAAGTTCAGGCCCTCCCGCGATGACGAAGCAACCATTTGATGTTAATAAATTTCGTGCTGTACATATTGGCGGCTGGTCATTGCTTTGGTCAATCTACCAAGACAACAAACCTTTTCATAAAAGCAAAATTTTCTGGTGCTCCATAGCGGGTACAACCGTGGCTTTTGTGACGATTATTATCACTGAAAAAGAAATTTTTGGAGTTATCGAATATCTGTCTGCCAAAATAGTCGAAATAATGCCAGACATTCTCGGATTCAATCTTGGGGCTTATGTTTTATTGATAGGACTTAATTCTCAGTCCATATTAGATAAGATAACAATTGCCCAAAAAAATAGCGACTTTTCTCTATTTCAAAAGATGAGTAGTGTGTTTGCCGTTAGCATCTTAATCCAAGCTATTGCATTAATATATGGATATGGTGCTCAAACAGTAATTGAAATTGGATCGGACGTTAAAGTGACATTTCTCTTTGCTAAATGGGTCAACATCGTGTCATTCATCGGTCTGGCCTTTTTTTCATTTTTTTCTGTCGTTACAATACCGCAAATCATTTTTAATATTTTTCAATTTGGACAAATGTTACATTATAATATCGCCATTGAAAGAATGGTACGAGAGAATGCAATCGTAAAATCGGAACGACCAAAAAAAAACAAATCGAGCAGAAAATTAAAGCGATAGGCGGGAAGCCAATTCATGAAGAATTCTCTTGTGACTATACTGTGCCATTTGTCAGTCCCACTTCCGAAAGGTATGCTACTGACCAGTTAACGATATGGAGTCGACCTTTAAAATCTATACCCCGGACGATATAATTGGTGATAATGCGCTGGAAGTCGGGCGACGTATCATCGCATACACACCTGTCCTTTACGCAGAAATTAAAAAAAACATGCTACGACCAGTATCGAGCGCGATGTTATTCGTATACAATGGTCATTATTTTCTCGTTACAGCTGCTCATACAATGAGATTATTTCAACAATTAAGATTGGGTGTGGTTTTCGATCAAACGTTTCTAACAGTTGGTGGGCAGTCCGCGGTGACTGGAAAAGGGAATGTCGATCAAGATAAATTTGACATCGGTTTCTACCTTCTCGATGAAGAATTCGTTGCCCGGGTTAATGGCAGATTCTCTTTTTATGACTTGGCTAGCTTTAGCATTGATCACGAAGACGCTGAGCAAGAGCAATATTTGATCGCTGGACATCCTTCGTCGAGGATCTCGTTCAACGCTGACAAGAAAAAAATACAAATGTATCCTTTTATTTTCTTGACGAATCTTAATACCAACAAGTCACTATTTGATCAATATGGCTTCAAAAGAAAAAGTCATCAAATATTAGCATATCGGCCGAGACGAATCCATAATTACTTAACGAAAACTGCCACACAAGGACCTAAGCCTAACGGATTAAGTGGGTGTGGAATTTGGAGAACAACTAATTTGATTGACCACAATATCAACAACATTTCGTATTATCCTACTGCGCTCGTGATCGAGCACATCAGAGAGCATTCTGCAATAGTTGCAACACGAATAAATATCATAATCGAATTCATCAGATATTATTTCCCTTCAATTGGACTCCCAGAGTCAAAAAGTATTAAGGTAAATTGGATTATATAACATTCTATAATTGAATTCTCAGTCTTGTTGAAGCATTAAGCCGACGCTTGCTATTTGGGACCGATCCAAATATCTAAACGTTTGAGGAGGCGAAAATTTTGGAATCGATTTACGTACGAGATCAAGCGAAACTTTTTCGTCTAATTTTTCAATTGATGTCAGAACGATTCCGACTGCAAAACTGGAGTGTTTGAAATATTCGAAATATCGTTTTCTATCTATGCCCATCTTTCTTGAGTGACTTCGCCAAAATTGCTGTGGCGACTTTTTCATTATCCCTTGGACTACACAAGTGCCTACAATAGCTTTTTCAGGCAGGGTACTATAGATAATAACTAAATCCCCAATACTAACATTAGGCGAGGATTTTCTAAGTTCGATTGTTTTCGTTCCATTCAGTATCTTCTCAGCAAACTCTGGTCGCACAGAGATCAGCAAAACCTTACTCATTTTTTCCGGTCACGTAAATTTCCTTAAATATAGCAATTGAAACTTCAACTGGTGAGGCAAACGTATTTGTTCGTCTGTTATTCTTGATCATTATTTCATTAATTTTATCCAAGGTAACGACGTTTCTAAAAACTTCAGTATCGCTAAATTTCAATGCTTTAATCTCGGACAGAACCGCTCCGTCAGCCAGTTGGTAGATGTCTTTCCATTCATAAACTCCGAATCGCTTATATTTACGAAAAATATCTTTAGCTCGGTCGACATAAACTTCGTCGAGGTAAGATGTCGCTACAATACCTCGCGATCTGCCAATCACCTTTTCTTCCGAGCTTACGTACCAAAGAATTCTCGCAGGAGCTTTCTCTGACACGGGGTTCACACTTCTATAATAAATATTTTCCCGACTCCACGCTAAACTTGGTGTAGCGCCAAAGAGGCTCACATTAGCAATATAGAAATCGAACAATTGAGCCGCCCAAAGCGGTCGAATTGGAATGATATAAACTGGTAGATCGAGATCTTCGATTTTTAGCGGCCATAGTTTCCGCTCTAAATCAGCCACTAAATTTGTTTTGACCGTACCATCACTGAGCACAAACAAACTCGCTGGGATATTCAGTCCATTTTTGACGACTATATGTGACAATACGTCGCTCAACGGCATGAATCCTGTTAAGCATATCTTTCTCCATGCGGCGGCACAAAGGTCAAAACCCAACGCCTGCAGCATCAGCTTTTCATCATCTAGTAACTGTATTTCTTTTACTACGATGGTGTTACATGCCTTCCTAATGCCCAGTAAAATAATGTCACGAATTAGCTGCTGAAATAGCACACTTGAAATGTTGGTTCTTTTTATTCTTATGAATCTCACGATCAAATTGGATTCGTGAAGTACAATTCCATAAGAGGCAATCGCTTCTGCTGTTTTATCTCGAACAACACGGACGAGCCCCTTAGTAACGTCGTTCGCGCATTCCGAAATCATTGTTCGCAACTCCTGTCGTGTTTCATTTGGGACACACCCTGAAAAACTTCGAACTAAAGGTTCAATATCCTCACCCCGAATTCTCGAAGTATCGTAGTCTGCACCAGCGAGTCGAAATGATCGATAGTCCAATGAGTTTGAGACTTCATCAACTAACAATACAAATTCTACAGGGCGCAAAATTTCGATGGAATACTTTTGATACAAACTTTCGTTGAGATCGAGGAGTTCTTGGTCCAATGTCACAAAATACATTACTCCAGCAGCCATTGCCTCAGCTATTTGTTTACGATCTGATTCCGCGTTATCCGTCTTGCCCTTAATAAGAAGCTTTAGTTCTTCTGCGAGTCGGTCACGCAAATCAGGCCTAAAATTTATAACTTCAAATTTTCGCAGAAAATCGCGTGTCTTTTGCGCCCGTAACAAATTCTCATCGCGATTTATTTCGTTGAAAACCTCCTGCGTACAAACAAACTCAACTTCATCCTCTAGCCAGTCAGCCTCTAGTGAGTGGACTTCTGCACTTTCCCTTGTGGAAGACTCCGAGAGCTTGATCAAGACGCTAGAATCTAATACCGCTCGAATTTTCTGACCTTCTGACGGCAAATCTGAGAACAAGTTCGGATTACCAAAATCATATATCCATTTCACCAGATAAAATTCTTTCTTTGCTCGGCTGCGTTTTTTTGTCCGCGCCTTGAATCCGAATTTTTCCCATAACCTGGATGCATGAGAATAGTCAGCGCGACATGACAGCATCATTCCGCTAAAGACATCTTTGTACTTACCCTTTAGTTCCATTAGTAGAGAGGTTGAAATACCCCGTCCTTGATACTCAGGAGAAACACATAGATGGGTGATGCTAACGAACCGTTTTTTCTGAGAGATTCGGTATAACAAATACCCAGCAAGTTTGCCGTCATCAATCGCAGCAAGTATGGTTTTCCTTCGTGCATGTTGGTGAAACGCTCCTTCCGGCAACATTCCTAATGTTTGTTTGTTCTTGTCACCTAATGTGATGACTTTGTGCAACATTTCATCTCTGTGGCTAACTGAAGTAATAATCATTGGGGGTCGGGTTAAACTCCGGAATCAAATCGTGTTAATGATCTTTATTAAATATACTAAAACAGTATTTCATCCTAGATTTAATCTCCTTTTTAAAGCCTTCATATCCTCACTCACCTTCTGATCCAGAATCTTTGCATACTGCTGCGTTGTCCTCAGTGTCTTATGTCCAAGCATTTTACTCACCGTTTCAATCGGTACCCCGTTCGTTAGAGTAACTGTGGTCGCAAAAGTATGCCGTGCCGTATGAAACGTCATCTTCTTATTGATTTCACATCGGTCTGCAATCTCTTTTAAGTACTCGTTCATTTTCTGATTACTGGAGACCGGCAAGAGTTTCCCTTCATTCACACACTGCGGATGCTCTTTGTAAGTATCCATGTTTCTTCAGTGCTTGCGGTAAAAGCGGAACACGTGTTGCAGTTTCTGTTTTCACGCGTTCAGTATGAATCCACTTCTCACCATCGTGGCCAATCACAATATCAACTCTTCGTAATTTTTGTACATCCGCGTAAGCGAGACCGGTGTAACAACAGAAAACGAAAATGTCACGCACGGTAGCGAGGCGTTCTGCAGAAAATTTCAAAGCGATAATCTTATCCAGTTCATCTTGAAGTAAATACGGCCTATTCGTTTCGCGGATCTTTACTTTGAAACTCATGAACGGGTCTTTGTCAATCCATTCGTTGGCAACACAAATGCGAACGATCTTCTTTAATTTTTTGATTGTACCCATCGCGGTATTGTGATCCATGTTGCGAACGGATTTTAAAAAGAATTCATAGCTGGTAATGAACTGATGATTGAGCTTATCCAAAGGGATGTCGACTACTCTCTTGTGCTTCAAGTAATCTTCCAAAGAATTAAGCGCGGACTTGTATCGTTTCAATGTTCCTTTCGCATACTCTTTGCCAACGAGTGCTTTTATTTCTTCAACGTGTTCTTTGTAAACTTCCAGGAGCGTTTTGCAATCCTTGATGTCTTTACCTTGAAGAAAATTTTTGACTTTGTTGGCGGTGATTTCAATTCCTTTCAACATCATCTCGCGTTGTGCTTCAAAAACTCTTCCCTGAAGCATGTCGAGATAGTAATTCAATTCGCGTGTAGATTCTTTTTAGAATATACCATTCTGCAAGCTTTGTTATCCCACTTCTCAGGATCAACTTCTCGCTGCGTTGCCATTTCGAAACGGTCGCCTCCAACAGTTACTCTCATGTAGATCGGTGCCGGTCCACTCACATAGCTCGTTCTAGTTCTTAAAAAGAAGAGCACTTTCAATGATTTGTTCATCAAACAGAAATTTTAATGGTTAATAAATTTCCTTTGATGTCTTTGCTGAATCAAGATGTTCATTTGCTGAACTACTTGATAATGACCCTCTTCGGTGAGTTCTGGTGAGCAAAAATTTTCTGAGAGCTGCTGCTCCCGATCTGCTCACCAGACGATTGAGAATCGGTGACTTTTTCGAACTACGTTTAAAACAAAAAAGCCCACAAAAATCAATTTTGTGAGCTTTCGAGTGTTTTGGTTTGTCAACCTGTGATCCCGCTGGCATCTGATAGTTTACGCTGTAATTCCTTCATTTCTGCACTAATTTTCTCCTGAACTACCTTCGCATATATCTGGGTCGTCTTAAAATTTTTGTGTCCGAGCATTGAGCTAACAGTCTCAAGTGAAATTCCATTTGACAGAGTAACGGTTGTAGCGAAAGTATGCCGTGCTACATGGAAAGTTAGTTTTTTATCGATTCCACAGAGCGTTGCGACTTCTTTCAAATATCCATTCATGCGCTGATTTGTAATAACAGGAAATGATTTGTTCCGACTCACAGCCATCGGATTTGCTTTATACTTCTCAATTAATTGCAAAGCTTTTGGGAGTAGTGGGATGTTTGAAGGATTTCCAGTCTTTGTACGGTCTATGTTAATCCAGCATTGTCCGTCATTAGACAGCACAATTTGCTTCGGAGAAAGTTTTGTAACGTCAACGTGTGCTAATCCTGTATAACAGCAGAATACAAACACATCTCGTACCTGAGTTAGCCGCTCATTTCCGAGTACCTTTTGTTCAATAGCTTGCAACTCTTCTTTAGTGAGAAAAGTCCTCTTGGTGTCTTTTAGTTTTACTTTGTACGCTTTAAAGGGATCAGTGTGGAGCCAATCACGACGAACTGCATCATTGATGATTTTGCGGAAATTGCGAATGTATTTCAAAGTACTGTTGTGATTGCATTTTCTTACCACTTTTAAATAATGCTCAAAATCTGTAATGAAGGAATAGCTAAGTTTATCAAATAACACGTCCTCGACTTTATAGAAATATTTTAAGAAGTTAGAAACATGATCTTTTGTGGTTTCATACCGAGTGAACGTCGACTTTGAAAAGTCAATTCCAATTCTACTTCGTATGATTTCGTTGTGCGTAACAAATGCCTGGAGTAAACTTTTCTTATTTTCATTTATACCTAGTAAAATGTTTTTTATCATTTCGCCGTTCACAATATGATCCTTTTGAATTAAATCTTTATAGGCCTTGTGGATTTTGAAAATCCAAGTGTCAATAAGCGAATTGATCTCCCGTGCGTCTTCTTTCGTTCCTTTAACCCTACCTGCATTTGAATCCCATCTCTCTCTCTCTATCTTCCTTTTAATAGATATTTCCGTGCGCTTTCCATTAATGGTGATTCGTATGTAGATGATTGCTCCTCGCTCAAACATTCGTTTCTCATGCTTGATTGTTGCGATAACTGAATATGTTTCTGTTTTCATAAATCATTTATTTGCGGACAAGAATCCGATAACTTTATTTTGAAGATTCTGAATGGATTTTTTTCACAACGTGTGATGGTGTTGTGATTAGATTTTCAGGTAGTTATGAAGAAATCGGATCGTGTTTTGCGGTTGAGCTATCACGATCCGAATCGCGATCCTGAAATATGATTTTAGATGAATGTTTTAGGGGGGTATAAAAACAAAAACCCTTGAAATCATAAAGATTACAAGGGTTTGATTAGATTTAATAAGGCAATAGTGGAGCCGGAGAGAATCGAACTCTCGTCCAGAGAAGATAAGGAGGTACTTTCTACATGCTTAGTTGGATTTTCATTGTCGGAAGAAGCAAGGACACCAACATCCTAAACTTCGACTTATCTATTGATCTTAGCCGCGCTTAATAGCATCACACGGAGCAGTTCTGCATTACGACATCGCTTAACCAGCACCGGCAGATCAGAGGCACTGAGCGACGATGGCTTTCCCGATCTTATCGGGACGAGGCTAATCTATCCTTAGGACAGATTAAGCAGCCATGGCGTAGTTAGACTCGCCAAGTATGATTCGGAACTATCTTTCAAGGCTCTCATCCCACGAGCCTGCATGCTTACATACATCATTACGCATCCTGTCAAAACCGGTCGGCCCCGGTGTGTCTTCAATGAACATCTCTAATCAATTTCCTGCCGTTTGAATTAGAAGGTTACAAATATAACGAAAGTTATCGGTATAAGTTATCGGTTATCAGTTATTCGTTGTCGGTTGTCGTTATCAGATTTCAAAGATTTTAAAATTCGTTATTCGCACGCGGCGCGCTTAGTCATCAGGACAAAAGCCTCCCCTGTTCAGGGTATGAGCCTCCACTCCATAGGGTATTTGCGCTAAATTCTTTATGCATTATTCTCTTATGTTATCCGCCTTCCACATCTTTGTCGCGTTGAGATTCTCTCAACTAGGTTTGGGTATAAGGGCTCATCTGGGGAGATGAGCCCCTTTGGGTTATAATGAACGATGATGTCGATGAATAAGATTGCTCTACTATTAATCTCACTAGTTTTTATCGGTGCAGTTCAAGCGCAAGAAGTATCGCAGCATTTCAAAATATACAATACAAAAACAAAGTCGATTGCTACGTTAGAAAATATTGTAGAACACGCAGGCGACTTCGATATTATATTCTTCGGCGAAGAACATAACGACAGCATTGGACATGTCATGCAAGACACCTTGTACAAAGCACTACTTGCCGCACACAAAGATGTTACGTTGAGCATGGAGATGTTCGAGCGCGATTGTCAGATCGTAGTCGACGAATACGTTGCCGGTATAATTACCGAGCAGCAACTCATTAAAGAAGGACGTGCATGGAAAAATTATCGCGACTATGCCGGTCCTGTAAACACGGCACGCGCACTTCATCAAAAAGTTATCGCCGCCAATGCGCCGCGGAGGTATGTTAATCTCGTGAGTCGAAAAGGTTTAGCGTCGCTCGATGCGTTAGAAAAAGATGCTAAACAATATTTCGCTTCGTTGCCTATCGACACTGTAAACGCACGCTACGCGGAACGATTTAAAACAATCATGGGTGGTCATGTTCCTAATCGCAATATGTATTACGCGCAATCTCTATGGGATGCGACCATGGCGGAGAGCATTTATGAAGCCTGGAAAGTGAATAAGAAAACAAAAGTGTTTCACCTCAATGGCAAGTTTCATACTGACGAACGCTTAGGAACAGTGACACAGCTTGAACGAATAAACAAACGCGTGAGGATAACCACGATCAGTTGTTTCCGCGCCGATGATTTCAATAGCCCGGACTGGACAAAATATCAGCACCTCGCAGATTTTATTATTCTAACCGATCCGGCAATAAAAGCAACTTTCTAAATGTTGCTGCTAACACGCTGCATCTCCTAGCACTCACCTTATTTTTACCGAGACATTTTTCCACATTCACATGGGAGAAATTTTTCTTCAACGTGGCACATGTGATGTTCATTGCTTAACGTCTGACATTAAAGGCGTTTTAGCGAACGAACTGTAAACGCTTCGTGTGACATTTGGATACAAACTGTTCAGGCTTCAAGTTTGAACATCGTTTTTATCTAAATACAATTTTTATATGCAAGCAAAAAGATATCTAATCGCGATGGTCGCATGCCTGTCACTCGTTGTAGGTTGTTCGGATGATGACGATGATGATGACAACGACAATCCTCAAACCGGCGCGCCCGTTGAGACATTACCTGCTAATACAACTTACAAACCTGCGTTTACAGGGCAGACACGTATTGGTAGTGTTCAAACCACGACGCCTATCAAGGCAACTATTATCACATCAGAACTTGAAAAACCTTGGGGTGTTACAAGTCTTCCTGATGGACGTCTTCTCATCACCGAGAAGGCCGGCAAACTTCGTATCGTAACAACCACAGGAGAAATCAGTGATGCGCTGCTTGGCGTACCTTCAGTAAACGCAGAGGGCCAAGGTGGATTACTCGGACTTTGTATCGATCCGCAGTTTAACACTAACAGAATGGTATACTGGGCATTTTCTGAGTCGAGTGAAGGCGGTACGCACACGGCGGTAGCAAAAGGTAGATTATCGAATGATGAGAAGAGCATTGAAAACGCTACGGTGATTTACCGTGCAGCACCAAGTTACAACGGCGATCTGCATTATGGCGGTCGCGTAATCTTTGACGGCAGTGGAAATCTTTTCGTGAGCACGGGTGAGCGATCAGATCTCGCAACACGACCACTGGCACAAGCTACTAACGCTGCACTTGGAAAAATTATACGCATCACAACAGACGGTGAACCCGCTGCCGGAAATCCCGACTTCCCAGGGGATGCACTTCCGGAACTATACAGTATTGGTCATCGAAATCCGCAGGGCATTGCACGTCATCCTGAGACGGGAGATCTCTGGCAAAGCGAGCATGGACCGCGCGGTGGCGATGAAATCAATCGCGTTGTTGCCGGTACGAATTACGGATGGCCAACCATCACTTATGGTATTGAGTATACTGGTGCAACCATCGGCGACGGTATCCAGCAGAAAGATGGCTTGGCGCAACCTGTTTACTATTGGGATCCTGTGATCTCACCAAGTGGAATTACTTTCTATGATGGTGATCGTGTTCCCGAGTGGGAAGATAACTTATTCATTGGCGCGCTGAGTGGAAAACATATCGCACGATTGGTGATCAACGACGACAACAAAGTAGTTGGCGAGGAAAGATTACTAGCCGATCAAAATCAACGCTTTAGAGATATTACGCAAGGTCCGGATGATGCGCTCTATGCCGTTACCGATGAAGGTCGATTGTATAAAATCGATCGCGAATAAATGCTGCTGCTGAATTATTTTTAGATCAGTCGAACAAAAAAGAAGCCTTTGAAATTGCCATGTGAATTTCAAAGGCTTTCGTTTTTACTAAATGTCCGCGCAGCGTTGATGCTATCTGTAGATATTAACATCTCTACCTTAGCGCTACTTCGTTCTCGTGCTATCGGCCCAACTTACTTTTGGTGATCTATAAAAATCGATTTCCATTTTTCTCCAAAGAACGGCGTGGTTTGCAAGTCGTACTTTATAGTCCTCCCAATTTCTCACGGCGGAGGATGTCCAACCAATCTCGGCTATTCCTGGCAAGCGTGGAAAAACGAGATATTCAATGTCGTCCATCGTGACAACGGTCTCAGTCCAAAGTGGTGCTTCAACGCCCATAATTTGCTTACGTTCAATCTCACTGACGAGCGTTGTTGGGTCCCACATGTATGAAGAATCAACTTCAATGTAGGCAGCCCAATGCAAACCGATGCGTGATGTCGAATCATACTGCATATCGAGATAAGCTTTGGTGGAAGGAGAAAAAATAATTTTCGCACCTTTCTCCGCCGCAGTATTGGCGTGATCCTGAGAATGCCAAAACTGCGCAATGGATGTCGAATCAAGATCTGCCTGTGCGATCTCTTCCCATCCAATCATGATCTTTCCATTGGCATTTACGATTTCTTTGAAGCGATTGATGAACGTGATGTAATCAGCTTTTTTAGTTACTGCAGCTTCATCTCCGCCTACGTGGAAATAAGGTCCCGGCGTGATGGAAGCAATCTCACGGATCACATCCTCTACGAATTTAAATGTCAATTCTTTCTTGATACTAAGTGTACTAAATCCCACTTCCGTTCCGATGTGTGGCCGACCCGCTACTGGGCGTGGTTTCGTAGCTTCAAGAACAATCGATGGACCCGGTAGAAGTTCACCAGGATACGAGACCAATGCGGCGTTGATGTGACCAGGAAGATCGATCTCAGGGACGATCGTGATAAATCGACTCTGTGCATAAGCCACGATCTCCTTGTATTGTTCTTGCGTATAAAATCCGCCTTTTCCTCCACCGACTTGACTTTGTCCGCCAATAGCCGTGAGGTTGGGCCATGATTTGATTTCGATTCGCCACCCTTGATCGTCACTGAGATGCAAATGAAGAATGTTGATTTTATAGAAGCTAAGTAAGTCGATGTAACGCTTAACATCTGCTACGGAAAAAAAGTGACGAGCTACATCGAGCATTGAACCACGCCAAGGATATTCCGGATGATCCGTGATGGTACCTGTCGCTACTTCCCATTCGTCGCGGCTGCTCTTATCATTTTTATCGGCAATGATCTGACGAACGGTTTGAATTCCATAAAAGATACCGGCAGGCTTGTTAGCAACGATTTTAAGTTGATCTTCGTCAATCTGCAACGTATATCCTTCACTTCCCAAATCAGCAGAACCACCTTCGAGGGATAAGACGATCGCACCTTTCGTTACGTTTGTCGTCAGCGTTGGAGAAATGCCGGTTATATGCTGAAGATTTTGTGCGAGATATTTCGCGACGTCTTGCAACTCGGACGCGGCAACAATGGTCGTACTTTCTGTGATGAGAAAAGTTTTTCCCGTGGATGTTGTTGCATTCGGTTTTGGAATCACCCGTTCGAAAGCAACTTTCGCTTCTGGTGACGTCACCCTGGGAGAGTCACAACTTGTAACCAATAAAATGGAAGCAGTAAATGTAGAGAGCGCACAAAAGTACGACAGACGTGAAAAGGACATAGATTTTTATTTTTACAAACTCGAATGTAAAAAAATTATTAGCCCTCTATCCTCCGTTCACAAAAAATAGCGCGCACACTTTTCGCACACTAAAAAAAGTGTTGCTTCCATCAAAGGCACATCACACACCGCATTACGGCTAAAAATCGTTATCGGTCGTTCATAAAAAAAGCGCACGGCAACAATACCATGCGCTTTATCTTGTAGTCAAACTAAAATTAGAACGAATGTCTCAATGTCACACCGTAGGTTCTCTGATCACCAAGAACACCAGCATAATGACCAGCATTTCCGCCCGCTACGAGTAATTGCTCGTAGTAGTTTTTGTCAGTGAGGTTGCGTGACCACACAAAGACCGAAGTACCCGCAGAGATCCGGAAACCTGCGCGTGCGTTGAGAAGTAGATAGCCATCAACGTTCAGGAATTTCGATGGGGTCGGGCTCGATGAAAATTCTGAGCGATAGTATGAATCCAATCCAATAAAGAATGTCGATTCCTGGCGCAAGAATTTCGCCGGTGTTGAAAACTCTCCTCCTACAGACGTAGACCATTTGGAAATACCTGGCAGGTCTTCACCTGAAATATCTTTCAAGTAAACGGGTTTCCCCTCACCATCCGTAAGTCCTGTTTCTTCAAGTGGCAGCGGTGCATTTGTAAACTTCTCATAAGTGCCTTCGGTATAAGCTACCGACGCATAGAAAGAGAAATGCGTGTTCGCTCTAATGTTCGCATCAAGTTCGGCACCACGAACGTTTACTTCTTCTGCGTTAGCGATGTAACCTCGGTTAACGCCCGGCTCAGGAGACTGCACATTTGCTTGATAATTTTTAATGTCCGTATTGTGAACAACAAAGTTTAATGTGAAATTATCAAACGGTGTAGTCTTCACACCGACTTCAAGATGTTTCACGTCTTCGGGTTTAATGACCGCGAGGTCCGTCGCTGCGGCTCCACTAATGGTTGGAAGACCCGCGACATTCACACCTACTGGCTTAAAGCTTGTTGAATATGTTGCGAATGCATTTACGTTTTTGTTAGCCTGATAAGCAACAGTGAGTTGATAGGTCAAATTATTTTCATCTGCATCGGCCTTATAGTTCTGGCTTGTATACACGCCGTTTTTTGAATTTTGCAAAAACGTCTTGTCTGCTTTAGAACCTGCATAGGTCGCAGTATCCAATCCACCATATGCTCTTCTGTCGTAAGACACATCTTTCTTATCGTAGTTGAAACGGATACCAGGGAGGATATGTAATTTATCAGTGACTTTCCAATCTATGTTAGCAAACGCCGCAGCACTCTGCGATTTGATAGAGGCTTCTGTGCGGATACCAAAACCTTCAAATAGCCCTGGTGTTTGCCAAAGTGGATTCGTTGAACTTTGTGCAAAGCGCCACTGATCGCGCCCCGATTCTTCTGTCCCATGAATCTGTACTTCCTGATCGATGTAGAACAGCCCTACTACACCACTAAGTTTTTCTGATATCTCACCAGCATAACGTATTTCTTGAGACCAGTTTTTATGCTCGGCAGGATTTTGTGATTTCGCAAGCGCCTGAAGTCCGGTGAAATCTCTGTCGTTAGACGGATCCCAGTTCCAGTAGCGATACGCTGTTGTAGCGGTAAGCGTACCTGGCCCAATTTTCGAATCAATATTAAGTGACACGCCACCAAGATCGTTACCCGATCTCCAAGGCGTATCATGATCTATCTTGCGATCAAATGCATTGCTGCTGGGCAACGAATAATTGAGATCGCTGATGATGGTACTAAACTGTCGAAGTGGTGCACGTTTAGTTTCTACTACGCCGGCAACAACTTGTGCATATCCATCTGGCCGTTGCTCAGTAATATCCCCCGACAGTGTGATGGTTGTTTTCTCTGACGCTTTATACAAAAGCTGTAAGCGACCACCGATGTTATTGATATCGTTCGTGTACTTTCCCGTGTTTACATTTTCAATTAAGCCGTCACGTTGTGTTCCAGAAAACGAAAGGCGCGCTGCAAACTTCTTACTTAACGGTCCTGTAACAGAAGCCTTCGCCTGAATGTATCCATAATTTCCGTAGCTTACTTCAAAGCTTGCTCCGGGTGTGAAGCTCGCTTTACGTGTTGTGATGTTGAACGCGCCTGAAGTAGTATTCTTTCCGAACAACGTTCCTTGAGGGCCGCGTAAAACTTCGATTTGCTCTACATCGATGAAGTCGAGTGTTGCCGCCGCAGGACGTGCGTAGTAAACACCATCTACATAGAAACCGACGCCTGGATCAAGACCATCGTTGGTTAATCCAAATGGAGATCCGAGCCCGCGAATGTTAATCCCTGTGTTACGTGGGTTTGAAGAATAAAGCTGAACAGAAGGAATTAGCTCTTTCACGCGGTTTACATTGAACGCACCAGTTTGTTCAATGGCCTGACCTCCAACAATAGAAATTGGAATGGGAACATCCTGCGCTGTTTCATTACGTCTTCTTGCTGTCACCACAACTTCGCTAAGAAGATTATCAGCATTGAGTGTTACTTCAAGCGCTTCATCGCTCAATTCATAAATCTGAATTTCTTTTGTTTGAAAAGAAGCAAAGCTCACACGAATTGTAAACGGAACTTCTTTTGGTGGTGTGAGTTTGAACTCCCCATTGGCGTCTGTTACAGCGTAAAGACTATTTTGTCCTTTCACCAATACAGTGGCTCCAACTACGGGAGAACCGTCGGTATCTTTCACTATTCCAACTACTGCATCTTGTGCCCATGCCGTTGTAGCAAAAAGCATCCATGCGAAAACGATTTGTAATTTTCGAATCATACTAAATAAACTTGTTAAATGAGATACTTGAGAGGTCTGGCATTTTGCGATAAACCATACCTTGGGTTGTCAAACGCTTACATGCAATGACAATGAATACAACACATCGCTATTGGTGTTGCATTGGCAGTAGACCACTACCTACAACAGCGGTTTGTATACATTTTCATGGCTGAATCGGGGTTAAAGTTTTCCATTGTATTCGAAGGTATGTCGCTCGATAAAATCTTTACATTCATTAGCGACTGCGTTTTGAAGCGAATTCAATAAATTTTTCCTTCTCAAAATGCTTTGCCTCGGGAAGCAAATAACCAAACTCATGCAGATATGATTGGCCATGTTCATTCACCCACTTCAGAAAATTTATTGCCTCTTGGTTGACGATTTGTTTGTCGACAGACAAGTGAAGATATTCAATGGGAACATTCTTGATATCGCTTAGGTCTTTCTTTTCTAACGTTTCAATCACCACGTTCAAGTCACCATAAAATTTTTCTTCGTCATTAATTTTTCCATTGCCATTCAAATCGACCGGTATGACCGTAAGACCTTCAACAGGCTTGCGTGTTTGTTGATCGTAGATGAGTGCCAGCGGTAAATACGTTACACCGTTTGGATCGCGTAGGGTCGCTTTCAGCAGATGTTCATCAGCACCGGCGATAGTTGTTCCTTGAAGATCTTTCTGCTGAAAATCGAAATACTTGGCAAAAACAAATGGCACACCGGCTTTCTGTTGTCTTGTGTAAACCGTGTACGGCACGTCAATATTTTGTCGCTGATCCTTCTCTGCAAAAATGTCGTTGAAGTAAATCTGTTTTAAAAGTTCTTTGGTTAGTCCCTTCTCTGAAAAGTGTTTCGCGAATGCGGAGCTGCTCGTGGCTACAGGAAGCACGGCATATCTACCAACATTTAAATACTCTCTGTTCTTTTTGATTTCGTCATTTGGTTGGTAAACCTCTGCAAGGACATCATACTTGGTCGGATCCGCTGAACCTCTCGATTCAATCACAATTTGCACGTCAGGAACAATCTTGTTGTAGTCGTCGATCCATTTCTGAACAAGCTTATACGAAAACCTATTTCCGGTGACGACAACAATTTTTTGAGTCGGCGATGAATTCGCGCTGTTGGAATCAACTTGTGCCCAAGTCGGCAAGGCCACAACGATGGCAAGAATAATTGCGAGCACATAAATTCTACTTAAAACCATGTTTATCTATCGATTTGGTGGATATTTTGCCAAAGGTAATTTTAAATACTACTAATCCAATAGACTATTGGGGGTTTGACGCAGGTTAGTTTGATATAAAGAATAAAAAACCGCGAAAACAGCTCAAAAACCACATTTTTACCGGTGTAAAAAAATCAAAAAAAAATACGTCAGGAAGATTCGAGTGGTTGAAATCTCACGACATGTCGCCAGCGACGGATTGTTTTCATGGAAGATTTTTGCGCATACGTGAGTAGAAACAGCACACGCGATACATTATTAACTGGCAACAAAAAGCAAAGATCTAATGCCCGTCAACTTTAACACCCGTGAACAACATCATCCCAGGCAAAAGATGAGATATTTAGTATTGATACTCGCAACGCTTTTTATTAAAGCTGCCTATGGACAATCCTTTTACGTGGTTGACGGAAAGGTAATCGACGAGACAACGAATGCTGGTATTCCTTTCGCCTCAATCGGTATCGAAAAGCAACCGTATGGTACGAGCACCAACGCAGACGGCGCATTTACACTTCGTATTCCTGAATCAATCCATGACTCCGTTATCATCACGATATCGTGCACCGGCTATGAACCAAAAAAAATTCAAAATCCATCGCAGCAAATAACGATTGCCTTGCGCCCATCGGTGATCCAACTAAAAGACGTGTTGGTGATGAGCGAAGATCTTCGTCCGGAGAAAATCGTGCAGCGCGCATTCAACGCGATGAAGAAGAATTATAACACCAAACCTTTTTTATACAAATCGTTCTATCGTCACTACTGCAAAGATGGCGGTATGTACGGGCGCATCATTGAAGCTGCGATCGATGTTTACAAAGCGAAAGGTTATAGAATTCAGCAGCACACACCGGGACAGCGAGAAGAAGTTCGCGTAACACAGCTTCGCAGAAGTTATGATAACACCAAAATCAACAGTACCCATCATCCGATCGCGCTTTATAGCGTCATGGCGGCGGATCCTGTTGGCTATCAAATCAAAACTTCACAGGGAAAATTTGATTTTGTTAATGAGTATCAAGTAAGCATGCTCCGACGAAGGTTGAAAGACTTCTCCTTCACATATGAAGGGATTACCGCGTATGATGAGCAAGACGTCTATATCATTCACTACGAACATCATCAAGATACGCTTAACAATGCGACGTTCAGCGCGCGACAGTCGGGAACACTTTACATTAACACGAAAGACTACGCAATCATCAAATCGGCGTGGACACGCTATACTTCTCACGACACAATCGAAGCCGTATCTACCTATAAAAAATTCAACGGCAAATACTATTTACAGTACGCTTCGAAAGAAGGACGTGCCTATAACAAACGCGAGCGCTATCAACATCATTACCATCTTGAGTTGATGACAAGTGAAATTGTACTTCAAAGCTTCGAAAAGTTTAAAGGTAAAGAACCCAACCGCGAGGGACTCTTGAAAGTGAATTATGATTCGACATTCTGGAATTCCTACAACATTTTAAAAGCCACGCCACTCGAAGAATCCATCGCTGCCGACCTTGAGCAGCACCAGCCATTGAAAACACAATACGGTGAATTTCTTGCTGCTGAACGCGACCGCGTTTTGGGCGGGAAGGAAGATGAAGAAAACTTCAATGCGCATTTGAAAAAGATCAGCGGAATTCGTCCGGTTTACATTGTTCTATGGGCCAGTTCGTGTGGACCATGCATTCGCGAGATGTACGCCGCAAAGTCGCTTTACGACGAATACAAGACGAGAATTTCTTTTGTCTATGTGTCGCTTGATCACGACATCGACGCGTGGCGTAAAATGATTAAAAAACTCGCGTTGGAATCATCCACCATAAAACATTATCGTGTCGGCCCACAGGGTGATGTCGTTACAACGTTTGATATTACTTCCATTCCACGGTACATTCTGGTCGATCGCCAGGGGAATTTTGTCAATATGAATGCGCCAGCGCCCAATGATCCTTCGCTCATGAAAGCTTTTGAAAGCGTGCTTGGACAGTAAAATCAAGACACGGTAATCCTTCAATTTACGAATCACATCTCATTGGCACGCGGAAAAAACGGACGCCAAAAAAACTAATTAAAAACTGCGCGGTACAGCTTTTAGCTTTCTGCTTTCTGCTTATCTTGCGCCCTCGCATGGAGAATTTTGTTGTATCAGCACGAAAGTATCGCCCCTCGGGTTTTGACGAAGTGGTTGGCCAAGAGCACATTACCACTACGCTCAAAAATGCTATCGACAACAGCAAGCTTGCACAAGCACTTCTTTTCTGCGGTCCACGTGGTGTGGGTAAAACAACTTGTGCCCGTATCGTTGCCCGTCTTATCAATGGGTTTGAAGAAAAGGCTGAAACGAATTCGCTGAACATATTTGAACTCGACGCTGCGTCTAACAATTCTGTGGAGGACATCCGAAATCTGATTGATCAGGTTCGTTACCCGCCGCAGTTTGGAAAGTTCAAAGTGTATATCATCGACGAGGTTCACATGCTTTCAAACGCTGCCTTCAACGCCTTTCTGAAGACGCTTGAAGAGCCGCCATCATATGCCATCTTCATATTGGCAACGACAGAGAAGCACAAGGTGATCCCGACGATACTTTCACGATGCCAGATCTTTGATTTTAATAGAATTCAGATCAGCGACATCGCGAATCACCTTAAGAAAATTGCACAGCACGAAGGAATCCCTGCTGAAGATGAGGCCTTGCACCTGATCTCACAAAAAGCAGATGGTGCCCTTCGCGATGCCTTGTCCATTTTCGATTTGATGGTGACATACGCCGCAGGCAAAGGTGTTACTTTCAAATCTACCCTTAGCAATCTTCATATCCTGGATTATGATTATTACTTCCAGGTAATTGATTCCCTACTTTCGCAGCAACACACGCAACCGCTGTTATTGTTCGATGAAATTCTGCGCAAGGGTTTCGACGGACACAACTTCATTGTTGGACTAAGCGAACATTTGCGTAACCTCCTTGTATCTCAAGATGCACGCACGGTGCAATTGATGGAAGTTCCTGACAGTGTGAAAAAGAAATATGTTAGTCAAGCGCAGACGGCAAATCCATCGCTCTTGCTCACATGGCTCAACATTGCTAATCAGTGCGACATCAACTACAAGAGCAGCAAGAACCAGCGTCTTTCTGTAGAACTTGCGTTGATGAAAATGGCGCACGTAGGATCTATCATCCGTCCAGATCAACTGGCAGCACTGTCTTCTCCGGAAGCAGCATTAAAAAAAAAATTAGTGTAAGCGACGAAGGGTCGGCCGTCGAAGAGACCTCAGCACCGTCAGCTGAGGACACAACGCCATCGTCTTCCGTTACAACAACGCCCACAAAACCAGTAGCCGAGAAAGAAAAAACTGCCGCAACATCAACCGAGAGTAGCGGCGTTCCAACGTTGAATATGAAACCTGATTACGCAGAGAAATCACGTTTCAAAGACGCACCTAAAACCACCGTGAAACTTTCTGGGCTTCTCAAAGTAGAGAAGAAGGATCCAAATGCTGTTGCAGAAAACAAGATTGCACCAGACGAACCCTTTACGCCAGAACAACTGCAGAAGGTGTGGAATGAGTTTGCCGAGGGACGTAAAAAATTTCAAGCAGAGCATCACTTGTTATCACAGCCCTACGAACTCGACGGCACTACCATTACGTTGCACATCCATAATCCAGTACAAGATCTCATGTTGAATAACGTGCGCTTGGAACTATCGGCTTTTCTACGCGAACGTTTAAAGAACAGCAGCATCTTACTATCGGGTAAACTGGTAGAACAGGATGCACGAAAAGTGATCTACACACCACGCGAGAAGTTCGAATACTTGCTCGAAAGAAATCCGATGCTGCGTGAGTTGAAAGATCGCTTAGGATTGGATACCGATTTCTAATTCAATTCAACACAATTTATCTTTTCATCATCTCGTCGTACGTTAGCATTTCTGCTGAACTGCTACTACTCTTCAGTACATTCATTTGAAAAAGTAATCCTAGTGCGGTCAGCGAGAACATCGCGATGTAACCACAACTTAGTACCGTAAAGTTTGGCGCGAGTGATGTTTGGTACGCGATGATGTCATACCCGAATGTGATAATACCAATGAGGATACTCGCCATTAAAAACCACGCACCTGGATAGCCGTAGAATAGTGCGCGAACTACAAGAATGGCCCCATAGATCACCGTGATCGCAGAAATCGAAACGAACAGCGAAACAGATTTTGTAAACACGGCTGGTGAAGTAACCATTGTAAAAATGGCGAACACCACATTCACACCAACAAGAACATAAGTCATCAACGGTTTCGCTCCCATTTTTTTAAATAAGTGATGGAGGAAAGCGGTTGCTGTTATCATAGCAACATAGAGCGTCATGTATTCTGTTCTAACCAGGAATGTCCACGGAAGATCTGGGAACCAATCCATAACTACATAAAGATTTGAAAAGAGAGCACGCAGCGACCAATTCACACCAAACAATCCGAAGTATAACGACACGGGTTGTCCGCGAACAAAATAAATCACAATGAAAATAATCCCGAATAGTAAAAGCAGCCCCGATTCAAAAGTGCTGATAAGTTTAGACACTGTGAAAGTGGCCTGAGTATTTTCAGGCACGCCTAAGAAAAGCTGTTCTTTAATTCCGCCCTTTGCGTGATGAAAGTTTGCGATCTGTAGCAGAATATGAAGCGTATCGTTTTTTGCTGCCTGAAATTTTAGAAGCTGATGGTTCCATGATGGAATGGTTTCCTCTTTGTTTCTTCCCACGGTGCCAACACGAGCAACTACATTGTTATTGATGATTAGCGTGTAAGCATTATATAGCTGTGGTACTTCCAATGTAAACTCTCCTATACCTTTGGGCACGATCACCGAGAGCCCGTAGGTTCCAAATCCTTTTCCGCTTCCATCCTCACGCGTGCTATTCCACAATGCCGGTACGATCAAATCGCGTTTGGATGCTGAATCAGTGTTGTGTACATCGACAAGTTGATTTGGATAAAACAACCAATACCCCGCGAGTGGAAGTCGGGCCTTTTTAAAATCCCACGTCCGCGCATCAAGAACACCAGATTCCGCTTGAAAGCGAACTTGCGATTTCACCACCAAAGCCATCGTAACTAGTCCGCAAAGGAGTAGCCACTTACAATGAATTTTCATTATAAAATATTAAACGCCCAGAAAATAACGGGTGGGAGGAAAATCTGCCTTTTTTGTCAATCGCAGCGAAGAAGGGGGTTGAGCTGCTCAAGACGCGAAAGGCGCTTTGTTGGTTTTAATCGAAATCAAAAATACTCGAAACGAGCGACACTTGGTAAGGCGGCAATGAAAAAATTGTTTGAAACCATATTAATCCGGTATAAAATAGGGTCTTCTCCATTGCGGAGCCTCGCTTTTAACTGATTCAGCGAATATTCAAAAATTAAATACGAGGATTTAAAATCTACTCTTCAACAAACAATCCCCAGCCATCTCCTTCTTTCGGTGATTGATGGAACGTTTTAATCCAAGCGAGGAATAGCGATCGAAAACTGTCGATCTCTTTTCGCAGCAAGTGCAAATATTCTGCTGGCATCACACCTTGTAGCAGCAATGACGCAGTTTTTGTTTGCAAGCTGCGTGCGTGAATTTTGATGAGCACAGCGTTCTCCATTTTGATAATGAAATCATCGACTGCTTCAGCACCAACAATTTTCACGGTTATCATCATGGCATCTTCCAGCATAAAATTTCCATGAATCAATTTCACATCATCTTTCTCTATTGAATCGACAATGCGCTGTGTTAGTTCACTGATTTCTTCAGCCTTCTGAAAAATTGGCAATGCTTCGACGCGTCTTCGCTCCTTCTCTGGATCAAAGTCGTCATCTACGCCGTCATTTTCATCTTCTTCATTCCACATAACTGTTGATTAAAGATGTTGTTTATGAAAGATAGTGACGTGGGTAACATATTTCATGTATACCCGGTTTCGATTTTCCTGTTAAGTTTTGTTCGTCCGCTAAAACAGCCCGCCGCTTTTTCGTCTCGTACTTCTGCGGCGTGGTGTCGTTGTACCGAATAACATCCCAAATACACCTCGCACAATTTCTTTGCCTACCTGTTTTGCTACAGGCGATGAGATCACCGACTCGAAAGTAGACTTTTCTTGTTTGCGTGACGTCGCTCGCGGCGCTTTCTCTTCACGTTCTTCTTCTTGCTGTTCCGCCTCGGCTTTCATGCGCTCACTGAGAATTTCAAAAGCACTTTGCGGATCCACAGCATCTTTATACTTCTTGTAACCTTCTGACTCTTCTAATGTCTCTTGATATTCCGCTGCCGTTAACGGTCCCATCAACGAGGCTGGTGGTGCTAAATGTGTTACCACCGTTTCCGTCGGAATGCCTTTCTCATTTAAAACAGTGATGAAGGCTTGTCCCGTGCCGAGCTGCGTAAACTGCTGCTCCATTTCATAGAATTCCGATTTCGGAAATGTCTTGATCGTCTCCTTCAACGCTTTCACATCGTTGGGCGTGAAAGCTCTGATCACGTGATGAACACGATTACCAAGCTGCGACAACACACTTGCTGGCACGTCTTGCGTGAGCTGAGTACAGAAAAATATACCAACACCTTTTGAACGTATCAACCGAATGATCTGCTCAATCTGATCCATAAATGCTTTCGGTGCATCTTTGAAGAGTAGATGTGCTTCATCTAAAAAGAAAATTAGCTTCGGCTTGTCGAGATCACCGGCCTCTGGAAGTCGCTGATAAATTTCGGCCAGCAACGCAAGCAAGAACGTAGAGAACAATGCAGGTTGCGTCTGAACATCCGACACATTGAGCAAGCTTATCACCCCGCGACCATCTACTTTTTGAAAGAGATCGTCTACATCGAAAGAGGTTTCGCCAAAAATTTGATCGACGCCCTGTTGCTCAAGTGATACTATTTTTCGCAGGATGGTTCCTGACGATGCGCTTGAAATTTTCCCATAGTCATTTTTTATTTCCGCAGCACCTGCCCCTTCTGTAAGGTGATTAAGTACTTTCTTTAAATCATTAAAATCGACAATCGGAAGATTTTTATCATCAGCGTATTTGAAGACTACATTCAGTACACCTGTTTGTGTATCGTTCAATTCAAGAATTTTACTCAAGAGCACAGGGCCAAATTCTGTCACCGTAGCACGCATCTGCGCACCTATCTTCCCGCTAAGCGAGTAGAGTTCGACAGGAAAAGCTGAGGGTTGATATTGCACACCGAGTGCGTTAGCGCGTTCGGTGATTTTTTCATTCGTGGCGCCTTCTTTCGCAAAGCCAGAAAGATCGCCTTTGATGTCTGGCATAAAAACAGGGACACCCGCTGCCGACAATTGTTCAGCGATCAACTGGAGTGTTCTTGTTTTGCCGGACCCCGTTGCTCCTGTTACGAGTCCGTGTCGGTTCATCATGCGCAGCGCAAGGTTCACTTTGGCTTCACCAACGATACCACCTTCAAATATGCCTGCGCCGAGGTAGATTGACGGAAGTGATGTTGTGTACGACTTATTTACAGCTTCGATAAACTTTTCCTTAGACATCTTTCAATGATATTTAATTCTGACGAATGTACTTCACGCTAATAAAATAAAAAAGCCCTGCTTTTTTTGCAAGGCTTTTCGATTGACACTTACCTGTTTCCAACGAGCCGTTACTTCGGATCTTCAAAATTCTGGAAGCTATAAGCAAAGCCAATGGTGAGCGCTTGACTTAATTGAACTTCATCATCTTGATCGAAATCGTAAACTAGAATTCCACCCAAGCCAACAGTGATGAAGCGATTGACTTTCGCCGTGAGATTTACATCAAGACGATGATCGATCTTTTTTACTGCGAAGTCTTCATAGTTTGCATACATCATATAACGCCACTTTAAATTCACGTTTTGCATGATGTCTTTGTTGAATTCAGCTAGGAGTTGAAATGCAAACCATTCAAATCGCGTCGTCTCGGCTGAATCAAGTCCATAAGGATTTGGACCGAGTGTCGGATAAAAACGTTCCGGATCATTTACGATTGTTAGACGTGGAGCGAAAGGAGATATTCTCACTTTAAAATAATCCTTCGGATGATATTCGAAACCAATGGCACCGGTTACAAATGCAGGCGCGAGAAAATCTGAAATGAGAAATTCTTGTTCTACTCCAGCGGCATCGTCTTCATACTTATAGCCAGGAGAAAACTGCGAAAGGAAGTTAATGGAGGAGAATAGATCCCATTTGTCGCTTAATTGATAACCGTATTTTGTATCGAGATAAATACGGTCGGTTGTTTTTCTGAAGCCTTGTCCAGCGTTGTTCACAAAGCCATACAGAAGGTCGATTTCATTATCCCAGCTATCGCGATTTTTTTTGTAATTGAGTTTGTAGTTAACAAGGCTTGCAAAGCCCAATGAGTTGATCCCCCCGGCACTCCAGTTCGAAGAGAACGAAGCTTGGTTGACATTGAAGTTGAAAACAAATTTCCGTTTCCAACTTGTGGTAGTATCGGGTTTAACAATCTGTGCTTGAACAGAAGCAAACGAGCCGATGCACAATAAAAAAATGATGAAATAGGAAGTCTTCTTCATGCTAAAAAGGTTTTAAAACGAAATTATAATTTTAAAACCTAAACATCTATACCTAGATGTTGTTCAGCTTGATTTCATCGAGGGCCACTTCGGTAAGTGGCTTGGTGATGAACTTAATAACGTGATTATTATTGACGATCTTATCGATATCGCGTTTGTTGTCAGAGCTCGACAGGATGATCACCTTACATTTATTGCGAACAAGTTCGTTGAATTTTTCGAACTCATAGAGGAATACAAAACCATCAACGATGGGCATGTTAATATCCAAGAAGATAAGACTTGGTAAATTTTCCTGAGTGTTTTGATTCTCGCGCAAATAATCCAACGCCGCTTTTCCAGAACCTTTTACTTCTACCCTTTTGGCAAACTTGGTGATTTCGATAATTCGCTTACTGATAAAGTTATCAGTATCGTTATCGTCCACTAACATAACCAAGTCAATAGCTTTTGTATCAGTTTGCATTAATAATCAATAAAATAAGGCTGTCTTTAAACACACGATTCACACAAAAATATCCTTTTTTGGAACATTTGGGAGCGTGTGTCGAAAAATACCCTCCGCTAGGTAATAAATCATGGAAAATGCAGAAAAAAATGAACTCTATTTAGGTTTTACGGTCAATTTCTCGCCCACGGTAAGGGTAAAGTTCTTCTTGTTATTCCATTCCATGAGCTCCTGGATCGTCACATTATATTTCCGTGCAATGCTGTAGAGTGTATCAGTTGCCTTCACCTCGTGTTCTACGGATATGGCTTTCGTAACCGGCGTCGAAACATCATTTGCAACAGGTTGAGGGTCAGAAAGCTTTAAAACCTGTCCTGGTTTAATGCCCTCTTGAAGGTTTAGGTTGTTCCACTTCACCAAGTCCATTACACCTACATTGTGCTGCTTGGCAATTCCGTAAAGTGTTTCTTTCGGTTGAACGACATGCTCCGTTTTTTTCTCCGGAACCACAACTTCAATTAACGGCGCGGCGGTGGAGTCTGGCTTAGAAATATTTTCTACTGGAGCTTGTAAGTTTTTTGTTGAATCTGCTGCCTCCGGAATAGGTGTGTTTGAAACCACCGGCGAAACGGTTTCAACTTTCGCAGAATCGCTTGGAACAGTGACGGCAGTTGGTTTCTCAACTTCTTTGGTTGACACCGTGTCTAACGCAGCTGCCTTGGCCTGTTGCTGAGTATTCACAACCGGTTCTGCTGGTGCGTCCGTCGTCCATGCAAAAGTTTCATTTTTATTTATCTCAAGGACATTTGTAGGCGCGACAGTTTTCTCCGCATTTTTGGGCTTGTTTGCATTCAACCATAACGTCATCCCTGGTTTAAGATCTGCATCGCCGCTTATCTTGTTAAACTTGCGTAAACGCTTCACTTGCACGCCATATTGTTGACTGATACTCCAAAGCGTTTCACCTGCGGATACACGGTGATAAGCCACCTCCGCGCGATTGCGTTTTTTTCCAAGGAGATAATGCTGCCCCGATGGTGTTCGGTCACTAATTGAAATGTCATTCCACTTCAAGAAGAGTGATAGATCAACGCCAGCGCGGTTAGCAATCTTCGTCGGGTTATCCCCTTCCTCCGCATGAACGATCAAAATGCCGTTAACTTTTTTCTTCTCTAATTTTTTCGCAGCGGATGCGGATGGTTTGGTATCGCCAGTCTTTGCATCCGTAGAGGGTACCCGGTTCGAAGCCAATACCTCTTGTGGAACATTCGGCGGTTGCTCACCATTCACTGGAATCAAAACAGAATATTTACGATCGTCGGGAATCAGACCGGACTTCGCCCACTTGTTATACGACTTCAGCGATGCTTCATCGACGGTAACTTCTTTCGCGAGATCCGTTAGTGTCTTTTGGTTTTTGTTTTCGTAAGTAATCACCTGAATTTGACCGACACCTTTTACAGCATCTTCAAAGGCGACTTTATGCGCGAGATATTTTTTTACGTACCAATATGTATGGCTATTGATTTCCATATGCTGTGCGCCGCTTTTGCTATCCTTTACACTGCGCATCACGCCACCTGCGCCCATCTGATAGGCTTGCAAAGCGTAAATCCAATTGTTGAAATGCGTATTATTCTTTTTGATGTACCGGGCCGCAGCGCGCGACGACGACACAATGTTCAATCGCTCGTCGATTTCTTTATCTACACGGAGGCCCATTTCCATGGCGGTAAAATCCTTGAACTGCCAAAAACCAACGGCATTGGAAACTGATACCGCATCGGCGATCAATGCGCTTTCCTGGAGTACAAGAAATTTAAAATCGTCGGGAAGGCCTTCTTCACGAAATACTTTTTCGATAAGGGGGAAATAGGTCTTCGCGCGTTCCACCTTGATGTTAAAATGTTTCGGCGAGGCGGTAAGCGCATCCACATCTTTTTGGATTTCACGGCGAGCATCATCACGGATCGTAAGTGTCAAATCCGCGAACTGCATCTTATGTGGAACTTGTGGACTCTGTGCTGCTGCCTTAAAACATACGGCAACAAAAAATAAGCAACCGAGTATTCTCATTCTTAAAAAGTTGAAAGTTCAAAGTTGAAAGTTTAAAGTTTGTCTATGCAGACAGGTTGAAAGCCTGCTTAAGCCATTAACCCTTTACTTTAAATCATTTAAGTTAAAAAAATTCCAAAGTTAAAAATTTCTACTCCCGCAGCAGTCGATAAAGTTAAAGTGAGCCTCACATCATTGTAGCTTTGAATAAGGAATTAACCTTAAACTTTTGACTTTAAACTTTTAACTTTTTCACAAAGATACTTTTCTAATCAACATAATGCCATCACGGATAGGTAGAAGTACATTTTCTACCCGTGGATCGTTCTGCACTTTGCGATTAAACGCCATAATCGCCCGTGTATCTTTATCGGGTTTTGCATCCAACACCTTGCCACTCCATAGCACATTGTCTGCCAAAATAAATCCGCCAACTTTTAGTTTGTCGAAAATCAAATCAAAATAAGTGCTGTAGTTTTCTTTATCGGCATCTATAAATACAAGATCGAATGTGTCCGTCAGACTTGGAATGAGCTTTACAGCGTTTCCAATGCGATAATCAATGGCCGACTCTTTCCCCGATTCCTTGAAATGACGTCTGACACGATCTTCCAATTCTTCATTAATATCCAACGTCACAATCTTTCCTCCCGTAGCAAGTCCTTCTGCCAAGCAAAGCGTGGCGTAGCCGGTGTACGTCCCTATCTCAAGTATTGCTTGAGGTCTGATCATATGACTGATCATCGACAGCACGCGTCCCTGAAGTTGTCCAGATAACATCCGTGGCATCAACACATGGGCGTGGGTATCGCGATTTACTTTTTGAAGCAAAGCATCTTCGGCCGTGCTGTGATCTTCTGAATATTGTTGAAGTCCTGGGTGAATAACGTCCATGCAAATCAGATGTTAGAATTAAGATCGTGGTGTAATTAAATTATACTGTACGAAGTCGTTGTTGTTTCTCCTCTGATGGAATCATCGTGAGATAGGTAAGCTGTTTTTCATCGAAGATTTCTCCGGCAATACGTTGAATCTTAGGTGATGTTGTTTGATCGATCAATTCAAAAATTTCTTCAAGCATCGGCACGCGATTATAAAGCAGCACGCTTCTTCCCATCATCAACATTAAACTCAAATTATTTTCTTCTGACATCGCCAGCTGGCCTTTAATTTGCTCCTTCGCCGCCGACAGTTGTCTCGGGGTAAGTTGTTTATCGATGAACCTATCCAATTCTTTACGAACAAGTTTCATGCATTTATCAAGCTGCTTCGGTTCTGTACCAAAGAAGACGGCAAACATTCCTGTATCGCTATAGGGAACGTAATGTGCATCTACGGAATACACAAATCCATACTTTTCTCGAAGGGAAAGATTGAGGCGAGAATTCATACCTGGCCCACCCAGTATATTCACAAGGAGGTATAGTGGAATACGATTTTCATTAAACACAGGATACGCATCACGGCCAATTGCACATTTCGCTTGTTTTACCGGACGACGAAGAACTTCTTCTCTGGGTTTGTAAGAAGCAAATTTTTTACGCTTGCCATTCGCATGTTGAGCACGAAAAGGTTCTAGATATTTCTTTGCCAAACGTTCCACGACTTCAAGCGAAATATTTCCGACACAAGAAAACACGATGCGCTTCGTATCGACATGATTCTTGAAAAATGAAGTGAAGTCCTTTTTCTTAAACGACTTTACCGTTTCTTCTTTCCCAAGGATGTTCATCCCCATCGGATGGTTTTTGTACACAACAGCTTCAAATTCGTCTTGCAATGCTTCATCTGGGCTATCGTAATACATGGCCATTTCTTCGAGGATCACGCCACGCTCTTTCTCTAACTCCTTCTCCGGAAATGTCGAATAAAATGTAATGTCACTTAGCAGGTCGATTGCACGTTCAAAGTATTCAGTCCTGGCAGACGCATAAAAAGCAATCTTTTCTTTGTCTGTGTAGGCATTGAGCTCACCCCCAACGGCATCGAGGCTGCTGATGATATCGAGTGTTTTGCGTTTTTTCGTGCCTTTAAAGGCCATGTGCTCCCAGAAATGGGCTATTCCTTGGTTGTCAAAATGCTCATCGCGACTTCCGACATCAAGCACAATTCCGCAATGCACAATGGCTGTGGTAAGCACGCGTTGGTGTACAACTCTTATCCCATTGGACAATGTGAATATGGTACAATCTCTCATAAGAGGGCTAAATTAATGGTTATCTGTTGTAGGATAATCGTACGTTATGTTTTTAAAGTATGGCAATCCCTAGTATAACCGTTGTTTGTTCATTTAAATGCTCTGATAACTGAATTCGTGGGCTAAGAATTCATTCTTCATAAAACTTAAAGCCTTTTGCCGCTCGCTAGGGCAGTTTGGGAACCCCACCGATGACACCATCCATCACCCAAATAGCGATCCCAGCCGCGGACACAATCGGTCGGTTGCGGGACGAGGATAGAAAATCAACGGGGTTTTTTGATAGATTATCGGACATTTTCATGGCATGACGATTGCCAAAATTTAATTCTATGGAAACTCAAAAAGTTAAGACTTGCTTCACGATCACGTTTACCGATGATCAATATCAACGCGCAAAGTATTATGTGGAGGACATGAAACGTCATCCAGAGCGTGTCTTCTGGCGTGGGAAAGAGGGTAAAACCGACGAAGAACTCATCATCGAACAAATCGCTCACCGAATACTTTCTGGATTTTACAATAACGACGCATTCAACGCTGGCAAGCACATCATGAGGATGGACAGTAGCGCCAATCTCACATAGCGCGCTTGCGTTTGTTTATGCTTCTACTGATGGAGGTGCTCAAATTCTTTCGAGCACTTTCTTGATGAGTGCATCAATCACTTTTTGTGGCTGTTTCGAAAACTTCCCCTTGATGCGATTAGCGATGATTGCATTTACGCTCAACACTTCGTGCCCCAGCAGTCGCGCCATCGCGTAATAGCCTGCTGTTTCCATTTCAAAATTGGTGAGCCAAAAGTCGCTGCTCTTGTTGTGATAATAGTTTAAGTCTTCAAGCAAACGCGGGAAGCGAATCGGTATGCGCATTGTGCGACCTTGCGGGGCGTAGAACCCGGGTGTTGTCACGGTATTCCCGCGTACCATGTCGGAGGCAAATTGTTCCAGCAATACATCCGAGGCCTTCACGACGTAGGGTGTAAATGGAATGTTTGTCTTTGCTTGAATGTCTAGTCCCATCTCCCGCTCGAAGTCATCTTGCGGGAGGTCGTAAAAGCTCATCAAGTTATCGAAGCCAACAGCGTACTCAGACGCCAAGTGTGAGCCAAGGGGAATATCTTCTTGAAGCGCTCCAGAAGTTCCTATGCGAACAATTTTTAATTTCTTTCTTCTCGACTTCGGCTCGCGTGATTTCAAGTCGATATTCACGAGTGCATCAAGTTCTGAAAAAAAAATTTCAATGTTGTCGGTGCCAATGCCTGTGCTAATCACCGTGATTCTTTTCCCTTTGTAAGTCCCCACGTGTGTAATAAACTCCCGTTGATTCATCTCAAACTCGATGTCATCGAAGTATTGACTGACACGGTATACGCGCGTTGGATCGCCCACCGTAATTACCGTATCGGAAATATGTTTCGGCAATAGGTTGAGATGGTATACACTACCATCGTCGTTGAGAATGAGATCTGTTTCGGAAATTTTTGGCATCGTACGTGGAACGCGGGGTTAACTATTTACCTTTTGTGCAGGGTTTCCAAAAACTGTTTCACCAGCTTTGACCGGTGTGATAACGACAGAGCCTGCTCCTACGCGTGCGCCCTTTCCGATCGTAATTCCGGACACGATCGTAACACCAGAGCCGATAAACGCATCGTCTTCAATTTCCACGCCTGGGTTGATCACACTTCCTGCGCCGATTTGGACAAAATCCCCAAGCTTTACATCGTGGCCTACGATGCATCCGGTATGAAGCATGCCGTGATTACCCAGTGTCGCGCCACTACCTACTTTTACACCCAGGTCGATAAAATTTCCATGGCCCATGGTTGCAGTCTGTGCGATGATTGCTGATTTATGGACACCGTTTGTCGGTTGCATTTTGCGAACCTCTTGAATTGTTTTCACTAAGTTCCTACGAAGCTTAACTTCATCGATGGCGATAAAGGCTTCGCATTTTTTTCCGATGAGTTTCAAAAATCCATCGTCGTCGGTACTTCCAAGTACTACGGCGTTGTCAATTTCTGTTTGGTGTAATTTCTTATTGTCGTCAAGGAAACCGTAGACAACGTTTCCATTAGCTTCGAATATTTCTTTTGCTGCGCGTCCCAAATATCCAGCGCCAAAAATGATTACAGGATTCTCCATGTATAAACTTTAAGGATGTAAAGGTAAAATTAGCGCGTCAGCCTTCCAAGGAAGGGAAATGTTCTTTCCATGAAAGCGAGCGTGCGCGATATGATCGGGTTATTGACTGAAATAATCATAACGAAAAAGGGAAGAAAGCCCACACGATATCGTATCAACGTACCAAAATTCGGAGCTGACAAAGCCAAGAATATCGCAAGGGTAACCACATAGATGATCACGGAAACCAGCAAGACACGGTGTTGACTACTAACGACCTGCTTCCAATTTGTGATCGCTCCGATCGTCAACAGCAGCAACATCACATTTTCCGCTGCAGCCAGAACCTTAAAAATACCATCGACTTCCCAAGGCCAAGGACGATACAGCGCTGCTGTCAACGCTTTCGGTGCATGGATTAATAAGCTTGTTACCGTTGGCTCCAATCCATCAAAATGTGCTACGTCTGACGGCGACGACAATTCTAAAAAATCGTAGTAATTATCAACGACAACGGTTAAAAATCTTTCCGGATAAAAATTCGGATGGATCAAACTGGCTACATAAAGTGGAACGAGAAAAATAACAATCCATAATACAATCCGTACCAATAGGCCTTTCAGTTTGAGATATGGGAACACAAATAAATTAAACATCAATGCCGTGGCTAGTACGGGTAAGAGAATGGCCATGTAGTAATATTTCAAATTCCAAAGCAGCCAACATGCAACAGGCAAGACGATCCATTGCGCAATCTTAACACGTTCGCCAAGCCATATTTTCAAAAAGATGATGCTTATAAAATATAACGAAGCCATGGCAATTGTTTCCTTCATAATCCCGGACGTCCAAAACACAATAGAAGGAAAGAGTAGTAGCGCAACAATTGCTGGTATTTTTAAGGATTCATCCAGACGAATTAAAATTTTCATTAGATACCATGCTGCGAGAAAACTGAAGAACGAGTAATACGCGCTAATCACCCAATAGTTATCGGAGGTAAGTAAACAGAATACACTCGTAATTTTGGAAAGAAAAAGTGCCCTGGGTGTTTTAAAGTTAAGTCTGTGCCAAAAGGAATATTGTTCTCCTGCTTCATTAAAAAATCTTAAGTAGCTGGCAAAGTCAGTGCGTGCAAGATTGGAAAGTTTAGTACCATCTTCATGATACGCAAGTGTATCGGCAATCGTGTAATAGTAGGTGTACACAACACCTAATGCAATACCGGCGCCTACCTTAAACAACAACGTTGGCCAATACAGATTTTTAAGCGACGACTGCTTGCGCCAAATCATCCACGCCATAAACCCCAAGAAAATCAAGTTCGCAACTGCAACGATATGTTGAATCATGGTTTCAAGATGTAAGCGCCAATGGAACAATCCAGGCACCGATGTTTGACACAAAAATGATCATGCATTTCAATGAGTCCCTGCGAATCAAATCCTGTCACCGCCGACATACCGAATTTTCGCCACTGCCTGATGATGGTATTCGACTCTACAGGCATTTCTTGCAACATCATGAATGCACGGTCTATCATTTCCTGATCATCGCGCTGTTTTCCGTAAGCAACCATTAAAGGTACAACAGTGTTGATGATAATCATATAAATACTTTCCAGTCCCATCGACGGCATCTCACCCTTTCCTTTCTTCATGAAGTGATAATGTTCTTTCCAGTAGGGTGATTGTTGTAGAGAGAATAATTCGACGAGCTGATTGGCCGACGTCGCCGTAATTAACTTACTAAACAGCTGTCGGTGGGTGTGAATCAACACACAGAATTGCGCTAACCTTATGGTAGGAAAATTTGCAGGGCGAAGTCGTAAGAATCGCCATTGCGCTTTGCTCAAACGTGCTCGGCTCACTTTGTATTTATTAAAAAGAAGCTCATACTCGCGAATGAGTCTGTTAACATAATCATCGTTTCCCTTCATATCGTCCAAGAATCCTGCATGGCCAAAAAGAAATGCTTCTATTTGCAACAATTTATCGGCATGTTTTAATAATATCTTCAATGGAACGGTTCGCGCTAGCATCAGGAAGGGTTCTGCATTCACGCGGAATCCAAAATTACGTGCAAGCAATTGATAGCAAGTTTCCTCCCAATCATGGTTATTAGATTTTAACATCTCCAAGATTGTTTGAGTCTTCCGTTCTAATCTTATCGATGTCGCTTTCTCAATCATATCAACCTTGATGATTGGTGGCACTTGTACGAATTGTTCAACGCAGGGAATGAGCCAGGGACTATTCACCAGTATTTTGTAATTGGCAATCAGCGTTTCATCTATTCGACCATAAAGTTCAAGCGTCGGCATGACGGAGCCATCGCTGCGCAGCACGGGGCGATCGTTTTTCCACACCACATGTAGCACAACATTGTCGTAAGCCGGATCAGTATCATGGCGATGATCCACCCATTGAGAAGCAAGGATATGTATCTCGACACTGCCCACCCATTCCATCGTATCAATTTGAAGACGCGCCTGCGGAAAGTCAGGACCAGCATGCGTGTTTCTTACACCAGGATGAAAGATTGTAAGCGCATCGCCGTTTGTAGTGCGTAGATCAGTTCGGGCAAAGTATTGACATTGCCAGATGTAATGCAGAAATGATTCAGACATCGGGTTAAATAAAATGACAGACAACGGTTATAAAAACAACGGCCTCACCGGAGTGAAGCAAATAAAATTACAACAATGAATTTAAGAGATTTTCCATCTCATTCCTAACCTTGGTAGCTTCTGACTTTGCCGCTGTTGCAAAATCTTTGTCGCTCGAAGCATAAATGATATTTCGCGCAGAGTTCACAAGAAGGCCGCATTGTTTATTCATGCCAAACTTCGACACCTGAGCAAGGTCTCCACCCTGTGCACCAATGCCTGGTACGAGGAAAAAATGATCGGGCGCAAGTACGCGAATGCCGCCAATTTTTTCTGCTTGTGTTGCGCCTACTACATACATTAACTTATCTGGAGTAGCCCATTGTTGTGATTTCAGAATCACTTCCTCATACAATTTTTTACCCGATCCAGTGGATTGCAGCAATTGAAAATCATCGGCACCAGGATTGGAAGTATGTGCCAGTAATATGACCCACTTATTTTTAAACTTTAAAAAAGGCTTCACTGAATCTTCGCCCATGTAAGGCGCGACCGTAATGGAGTCAAAAGACATGTGTTCAAAAAAAGCTTTCGCATACAAGGCGGAGGTATTACCAATGTCGCCGCGCTTGGCATCGGCAATGGTAAATACATCTTTGGGAATGTATTCTAAAGTTTTTTGCAGACTCTCCCACCCCTTTGGGCCAAGTGCTTCATAGAACGCAATATTCGGTTTATAAGCAACACAGAGATCGATTGTAGCATCGATGATTTGTTTATTGAATTCAAATACCGGATCCGCTGCAGAACGGAGATGCGTCGGAATTTTATCAACATCCGTATCTAATCCTACACAGAGGTAAGAACTCTTCTTCTTGATTTGCTCAAACAGTTGCGTTCGGTTCATAGTCTTTCTGAAAAACTCAGTAAAGGTAGAAAGTTTAAAATTGAAAGACATCAACTTGCCGGGATCAAAACAAAAAAAGCAACCTTGTTCAGATTGCTTTTCTAAATATGTTTCTAAACTGTTAGCGCAGATCTACCGGTTCAACGCCAGGATATTTTGATACGTCGAAATTGAAGAAACTATCTTCTACTTTAACGTTCGGGTTAAACTTGCTTATGGTGTACTTGTATTTGTTACCGCTCTTGTCGAACATGGTCCAGCTTTGAATGCTCTTGTCTTTCTTATTGATGAACATTTTAATCTTGAAAAACTGTGCATCCTTCTTCTCTGGAACCAAGTCAATCTCTTCGCACAACACACCGCCTTCGGTCTTATCTTGTAGGTAGAGATATTTAAATCCTTTCTTATAGATGTTGTAGATCTTGGTTGGATTTACATCGTCTGAGTTTGGATCATAGTTATCGATATTAACTTCTTTTGCTTCTGGAATATAAGTCCACACCGTAGAGCCGTTGTTGATGACTTCCTGTTCTGGCAGTACGAGCTTAAACTTGTCGCCTTTTACGGTAATCTTGCCTTTAAATTCTTCATTGATTTTTTCAACGTCGTTGGTCAAGGTTTGGGATATATTGGCTTCAAAAGCAGGGATCGCTTTGTATTTTTTGCTCATGGCATCCAGTATGACCAGGGCCTTCGGATCGTATTGGCCAAAAGCGGTAACTACTAAAAACAGCGTAAAAATTGATAAAATCAGCTTTTTCATTCTTTTCACTTAAAAATTAAGGTACAAATTTAAGATTGACTATGTCTTTCCTTCAAGCTGGTCAATAATTGTTCCAAACTAAGTTCATCTTTAATCAAAACTTCGCGGGCTTTACTGCCTTCGAACGCACCAACGATACCGGCCGCTTCCAATTGATCGATTAGTCGCCCCGCCCGATTATAGCCCAATTTCAGTTTCCTTTGAATGAGCGACGTACTTCCTTGCTGATGCATAACGATCAGACGTGCAGCATCTTCGAAGAGTGCGTCACGGTCAGACAAGTCAATGTCAGCAACACCACCTTCATCATCCCCCTCGTATTCTGGCAGCATATAAGCAGAGTCGTAGCCACGCTGAGAACCAATAAAATCACAAACTCTTTCAATTTCAGGTGTGTCGACGAATGGACATTGAAGACGGACGACCTCCGAGCCGGATGCCAACAGCATGTCTCCTTGACCGACCAACTGATCGGCACCACCAGCATCCAAGATGGTTCTTGAATCCACTTTCGATGTTACGCGGAACGACAGACGTGCAGGGAAGTTTGCTTTAATCACACCGGTGATAACGTTCACCGAAGGACGCTGCGTTGCAACCACCAGGTGAATGCCGATAGCACGCGCTAACTGTGCAAGACGTGCGATCGGCGTTTCTACTTCCTTACCCGCCGTCATCATCAAGTCGGCAAGCTCATCGATTACCAAAACGATGTAAGGCAAGAAGCGGTGACCTTCTTTAGGATTAAGCTTTCTGGCTATAAACTTCGCATTGTACTCTTTCAGATTTCGAACGCCGGCATCTTTCAAGATCTCATAACGATTTTCCATCTCGATACAAAGCGAGTTCAACGTGTGTACTACCTTCTTGGTATCGGTAATGATCGACTCTTCACTGTTCGGAAGTTTAGCGAGATAATGTCTTTCAATTTTGCTGAACAACGACATCTCCACTTTCTTTGGATCGACCAACACCAATTTCAATTGAGATGGGTGACGTTTATATAATAGAGACGCGAGAATAACATTCAAGCCTACCGATTTTCCTTGACCTGTTGCACCCGCTACGAGTAAGTGAGGCATCTTCGCCAAGTCAATCACCAACACTTCGTTAGAGATAGTCTTACCCAATGCAACGGGAAGTTCTTTGTCGGTTTTTGCGAAAGCTGGAATGGCAAAGACAGAGCGGATGCTAACCATCTCTCGATTTTTATTAGGCACCTCGATACCAATTGTACCTTTTCCAGGAATTGGTGCGATGATACGAATGCCGAGTGCCGACAAGCTCAACGCGATATCATCCTCGAGATTTTTGATGCGCGAAATTTTGATCCCCGCATCTGGAACGATTTCATACAGCGTAACAGTCGGTCCGATGGTGGCTTTAATACTTTGAATTCCAATCTTAAAATTGACCAACGTTGCCACGATACGGTCCTTATTTTCATTAAGCTCTTCCTGCGTTACACCCGATTTTCCACCATCATACTCATTCAAGAGCTCTAGTGTTGGAAACTTATAGTTACTCAAATCGAGGGTAGGATCGTATTCCCCTTGCTGTTCAACAAGCTGTTCTGCGAGCTGATCAGTCTCAAGCGTTTCCTCCACGATAAACACAGGTTCTTTTGAATCCTTCTTAATCGCCTCTACAGGTCGCTGAACATCCAACTTGATTTCATTCGATGGTTTGATCGGCTCAGCCACTACAGGCGGTGTTTTCACCATAACGGGTTCAGGAAGCTCATCTTTCTTCTGCTCTGGCCAATTATCTTTTTCATCCGTATAGTTCGGTGCGAGCACAGTGTTTTCTTCATCAGGGAGAATGGCATCTACACCCATCGGCTTAGGATCCTTCGGTTGGAATAAAGGAATGGCCGTGACATTAAAGTAAAAGATGATGAACACGAGAAGGGTGAACATGAGAATCAGGAACGTACCCCATCCGAACATACCTTGACTGTAGACGGCAAGCTTATAGCCTAGTCCACCCGCAAGGTAACTCCACTCACTTCCGCCATCGTTGATTTCAACCATGTAACCGAAGAACAGGCAAAGCCATATTGTGGAAAAAATCGCGAAGATGCTGTACGAAAAAATGCGCATCAACTCGCGATTGAATACGATCTTAAATCCTATTAAAAATAAAAGTGGCGGAACGAAGAACGCGGCAATACCAAACCAGCGTGTAATGAAAACGTGAGAGATAATAGCGCCAAACAATCGCAGCCAGTTTTTAGCTTCTTGGCCCGACTCAACAATACCGCTGCTGTCGTTAGGAGAAAACCAGGCTTGCACGACACTCTGATCTGCCTGCCATGTGAATAGAAAAGAGAACAACGCCAAGAACAGCGATATCGCAGTGCCCATCAGAAAAAAACCGACCGCCAGTTTGAAGCGCGGGTCTCTGATGAACTGGAGATTGAACTTGAAATTGCTTTTCGATGACTTGCCCTTCTTCTCCTTCTCGGGCTTCTTGAAAGTATTTGATTTATAAGTGTTTTGTGCCATGTTGATCCCCGCAAAACTAAGTAAAACGTTCGTACACTCCTAAGTTTAAAGCTGAAAGCGAAAAGTCTAAAACGAAATCTCTCCGCTCCGATTTTATTGACGCATGCAGTAAAAGTTAAAAAATATGGCGCTAGCTTCTCACGACGCTCACGATACCACCGTCGCTTCTTTAACCGGATTTTCCCTCATTTCGTTACGCTACTTTTCCCCATTCTTAAACCCACTCGTTGATTCACCCAAATGCAAGTCGATCTTTGAACGCACCCGCCGATGATGTGTAGCATGAAAGTGATTATTGAAGATAGCCGTTATGTAAAACCCTCTTTTTATGAATAGAATATTATTACTGATCCTCACTTCGATGATGATGTCATCATGCGTCGATAACCTTGATATCGCACTACGCGATAGTGAATCCTTGAAAACAGAAAGTGATGTTAACGCATCACCCGCGCCCGATAATTTAAACACGCCCATAATTTTACCACCGTATAGCTGGAACCGCCTTACGCCACCGGTGATAACGACATACCCATTTAATTTTGCGAGTAATAACAACTCGATATACGAAATAGGAGGAGAAATTTACTGCGCGATCGGCGGGATGCAGGAAGTATTCTACAAGCTCAATCAAACGACGATGCAATGGGAGCTATTCAACGATCAATACAATGTCGCCACTACCCTTGCGATTAACACATATCTCTTTTCGTACCAAGGGAAAGTGTATTACGCATCTTACCAAAGCGATTCAATGAATGAGTGCACGGCGATCGATCCAGTAACAGGACAAACGCGAAACGTTCAAAAATTCCCAGGCATTGTAGCAAGAGATATGATCACCTTCAACATCGGCATAAAGGGCTATGTAATGGGTGGATCTCATCAAGGAAAAGCATTGAACCAATTTTGGGAGTACGATTTCTTCTTGAATCAATGGAAGAATAAAGGCGCGTTACCCGGTGGCCCTCGTGCGGGAGCTACTGCGAAAGTGATTGGCAATACCGTCTATTATGGTTTGGGATATCACCTTGATTTCGTCAATGGACTAGTCGTAAAACGTTTTCATAACGATTGGATCTCGCTAGTTCCTTCGACAAATGTCGCTACTACCAAAGCGCCTTTCCCTGACTACGCTCGTTACTATGCCAAGGGATTTGTAATCAACAGCAAAGTTTACCTGGGATGGGGTGTAGCGTTTTATGTCAGTGGCGTCATGGATTTTTGGGAATACAATCCTGCGACGAATGTTTGGACGAAAAAAGGCAACTATGGTCCTGTGCTAAACGAGAATGATCACAACATCGGAGCATTCGCCCTTGGTAATAATGGATATATCGTGAAAGGAAACTTAAATGAGTTCTGGCGGTACAGTCGATTTTTAAAACTTCCCCAATGATTCAAATCGAAGCCGCTGTCCTACAAAATAAAAAAGGCTGTCTCGTATCTTGAGACAGCCTCCATAAAGTATTTCACTTCGTTATTTCGTTTGCGCGATAATCAACTTCCCTATTTCTTTTCCACTTTTCGCGTAAGCCTCTTGAATTCTGTAACCCGTATCAAAATCGTAACCCATGGCGTCGCGACCAGGTGCATTCGTCACTGTGATTTTCGCAATGACGTTGAGCGGGTTTGCTGTTTCGATCACCCATGCTTCACCATCGATACGCGCTGCGGCACGTGCCACACCAACGTTCCATCCTGGTTCGGTACGCGTAGTTTTAAAAATAATGGTATACTTCGATTGTCCTTTTGTTGCAACCTTAGCATGCTTTTCAAATAACTCGTTGAACTGTGGCTCAAAGCGTTCTTTTCTGTCAGCAAACCATGCTTTCTCCCACTTGTCACCGCGACCAACTTCTTTAGCATCATAATCTTTTTTCTTTCGCGCGATGTAGTCTTCTTCTGTGAGACCATCCTTTCCGATCTTCATATCGTCATACGTAAATTCGGTAGTAATCACCGTCTCACCTTTCAGTGCCTTCAGACTACCTTCTACCAATTTTACCTTCTGTGAAAACCCAGTGGTTGCAACAGCAAGGCAGAAAATCAAAAGTATTTTCCTCATAGTTGTTTAAGATGTTAATTGAGTTCTTTTTTTTCGAATATACATTTTCTTCCGCAACGTGAATATCTTGTTAATGTTTCTCCGCTACAAATTGACAACATCAACATGGGGGATTATTTCTTAGCAGATACTGCCTTGGATATGATGTCGCCCTTCATCGTCAAGTTCATGCCTTCCATTTTAAAAACCATGTCCATATCAAGCTTCACATCATAGTTTGTTAAATGGTCCATCGCAATATTGTACACCGCGACACCTTTACCATCGCCTTCCATTTTCACATCAGCCTTTTTCTCTTGAGATGTCATACTCATCTCCATTGTTTGTTTAACATCAAGCTTAACCTCTGTATCGGTCACGGCGACAACTTTAAAACGTGACACCAATACAACCGCCGCATCAAATCCTTTTACCGGAATGTTCATCGGCATTTTATCTTCAAATTTATCGCCCAGGCCAATTGGATAATCTGGAAATTTCACATAGGCTTTCATCACCATGTTCTTCATCGATTCAATAACTTCGTTTGTGAGTTTATCGCCCGCCATTGAGTCAATTTGCGCTTGCTCATCCTTATTCACCGTATAGAAAATTTTAGCTAAACCAAACGGAGGCATATCTAGCTTTTTGTCTCCAACTGAAGAGGCTACCTCATTTTTTGTAAATTGGACTTCTACCTTTCGATTTCCTTGCGCATCAGCTTCACTTACCAACGTGTTCATTTCCATCCGTTGCTCGGTTTTCATGGCCATCGGCATGGACATTCCCGCGGAGGCCAATGACTTTTTAACATCGTCCGACGCGTCAATATCCATCGTTATATTGGTTAGGTTATCGACCTGCGTTACATAATTAGTATTGGGAGCGAGTCGCGATTTAATGAGCACCTTTTTACTTTGAGCACTCGCGATAGTGGACAGGAGCATGATCAACATGATCATTAGCTGATAGTGTTTTTTCATATTTGGGGTTCTGTAAGTCGCAAAGATAAGAGAATCGCGTAACTTCATTAACCTTACAGCGCCAATAAAGCAGCATAGGGATCGCCATCCAATCCAAGTATTTTAGCAAACGCGGATTCGGTTTTCATCCCCAACCCCTTTAACTGGATGACTTCCTTTCGAAAATCGTCGCCGTATTTCTTCAACAATTTATATTCAACCATCATGTGACGATAACCGAACTGTGCGCTCACGGGAAGATCTTGCCCAAATATTTCGATTGGAAATCCGTCGACGTCAATATTCGCGATCACGGTTTGATGTTGATGCAGCACAATTTCCCGCAAAGAAAAATTCGGCATCATAGAGAACGACTTCTGTAAAACGGAAATAAACAAATTCTTATTTTCCCAATAACAGAGCACATCAAGATCACTTCCGTCAACGTCAATTTCAATTGGAATGGTGCCCGCGAGAAAGGGATCGAATTCACGAAGAAGTTCAAATACACAATACTTCTGCAATACCTTATAAGCTTGTCTTTGGCGTGGATTTCCTGCCCGGAGATAATCAAGATTATGAAAATGTAGAATTTCCGCGTCACGCATATCTTCGCCAAAAATATAAAAATCCCAAGACGCTCTCGTTTTCTGTTACATAAGCACTAACAAGCTCACCGAATATTACATTCTCCACATAAATCAATTTCTGTGCTTTTCCGTGTCAGCTTTACTCGCTATCATCGTGGACTTTTTCCAATTGCACATGCGACATTTTTTTATGATGACAGCCGGGGTCTTAATTATCCTCGCTTGTACGTCGACTTCTCCGCAAAAAAATCAATATGATCTTATTATCCGGCATGGCACCATCTATGACGGCACCGGTAGCACGCCGTTCACAGGCGATGTTGCCATAAATGCTGATACGATCGTTGCCATCGGTGATCTTTCTAACGACGCAGGCAAAAAAGAAATTGACGCAACAGGGCTGGTCGTTGCGCCGGGATTCATCAACATGCTGAGTTGGGCAGACCGAAGTTTACTCATGGATGGACGTTCTGTGAGCGACATTAAGCAAGGCGTTACACTCGAAGTTTTCGGCGAAGGCTGGAGTCCTGGTCCTGTGAAAAGAAAAGCAACAGCCAAACCTGTCGACAGTCTTTGGACAACCCTCGGCGGTTACTTCAGATGGCTTATGAAAAAAGGTTCTACACCGAACGTCGCGAGTTTTGTTGGTGCTACTTCGATACGTCTTCATGAATTGGGACATGAGAATCGCGCGCCCTCACCTCCCGAACTTGAGCGTATGAAAAATCTTGTCAAGCAAGCTATGGAAGAGGGCGCTATGGGTTTGGGATCATCACTCATCTATGCGCCTGCTGATTATGCCTCTACCGAAGAACTGATTGCACTCTCGAAAGTTGCCGCGCAGTACGGCGGCATTTACACAACGCACATGCGTAGTGAGGGCGATTTTATTTTGAAAGGACTTAACGAAACATTCCGTATCGCAAAAGAGGCGAACATCCCCGCGGAGATTTATCATTTAAAAATTAACATTGCGCGCAACTGGCCAAAAATTGATACGGTACTTTTTAAAATAGACAGCGCAAGAAAAGCTGGATTAAAAATCACTGCGAATAACTATCCCTACATTGCAAGTGCTACAGGACTCACTGCGCGTTTGCCGAATTGGGTGCAAGAAGGTGGTGCGCAAGCTATGCGTAAACGACTGCGTGATCCACAAACGCGAAAGAAAGTTTTATATGAGATGGGAAAAGGAATTCCATACAAAAACTCTGATCCGAAAGATGTGCAGATGTTAGGGTTCCGATTGGATTCACTCAACAAGTTGTATCGCGGAAAGAGACTTGATGAAGTAGCCAAAATGCATGGCAAAAATGCTGACGAAACGGTTATTGATTTGGTGATGCGAGACAAGTCGACCATTGCCGCTGTGTACTACCAACAATCGGAAGACAACATTCGAAGAATCATTCAACAACCTTACGTGAGTTTCGGGTCTGATGGAGCGTCGATGTCGGATCTAAAGATTTTCGCAGATTGGGGAACACACCCAAGGGCGTACGGCACATTCGCACGTTTTGTGGGGAAATATGTCCGCGACGAGAAACTTGTATCGCTTGAAGAAGCGATCAGAAGGTTAACATCGCTTCCTGCGTCAAATCTGTCAATCAAAAAAAGAGGTGCGCTTAAAAAAGGATTTTACGCCGATATCGCCATTTTCAACTACAATGCCGTGCAGGATAAAGCAACTTTCGACAACCCCAAGGCGTATGCAACGGGGATGGTACACGTTCTGGTGAACGGTGTCGTCGTATTGAAAAATGGGGAACACACCGGAGCCAAACCAGGACGCGTCGTGCGTGGTCCGGGATGGAACGGAAAAAATTAGTTTAGCAGCGTGAAAAGTGACGTCGTAATTCATCCAAATAACGGCTGCTTGACGCAATTGGCGAATCGTAACAATTAACCGGCCCCGCAGCTTGAATTGCAGTGAGAATAAGAGTAATTTTCGAATTGACCGAACCCCGTAATATCCATTTGTATGGATAAACGACTCCTAATAACACTCATCATCATCACCTGTAGTCTTTCGGGCTACAGCCAAGATTTGAAATCTCTGCTAGAGAAGGGCGATCGCCTTTACTCGAGAAAGGATTTTATTGACGCTTTGGACGTATTCACACAAGCTGTGAACATGAGTCCCGCCGACGCTGAAGCCAACTTCAAGCTCGGAATGACTTACTTGTATACCGAAAATAAAAGCAAAGCGCTTCCCTTTCTCCAAAAGGCATATAACACACAACCTGATATTGACCCCGACTTCGATTATCATATCGGACTGGCCTATCAGTACAGCCACCAGTACGGACAAGCAAAAAAACATTTCGAGGAATTTCAGAAGAAGAACAAGAAGCTAGCCTCCATGGCAAATCACAAAATCACCGAATGTGCAATTGGTGATTCACTTGTTCAACATCCAACGTATTTGAAAATTGAAAATGCTGGCCCGAATATCAACACACCGTTCCATGAATATTCGCCCATCATTTCTGCCGACGGATCAACGATGATCTTTACTACAAACCGCTCTACTGACGACTACAAAATAAAAAGCGGTACGAACTTCGAAGACATCTACATTTCCCGTCAATCGGGTGGGTCATGGGGTGTACCTCAAAAGATCAGCCCGAACATCAACATCAAATTCCATGATGCTGCAGCGTCAATGTCATCTGATGGGAAGACTCTTTTCTTGTACTACGAAGAAGGCTCTGGCGATATTTTCACATCGACACTCGAAGGTGATTGGACAAAACCTGTTCCTTTAAACAAGAATATCAACACACCGCTTTTCTGGGAAACGTCAGCGTCAATTTCTGCCGACGGAAAAAGATTGTTTTTCACCAGCAACAGACCAGGCGGAAAAGGTGAACTCGACATCTACGTGAGCGAGAAAGATGATAAGGGCAATTGGGGAAAAGCTTCAAACCTTGGAAGCACCATCAACACACCGGGCAACGAAGACTCTCCATTCATTCATCCCGATGGCGTGACCCTCTATTTCTCTTCTGATGGTCACCCGACAATGGGAAGTAATGACATTTTCCGCAGTGAGTTTAAAGATGGCAAATGGACCAGACCTGTAAACCTTGGGTATCCACTCAACTCTATCGAGTACGACGGATTCTTCAGCGTGTCGGCCGATAAAAAAGTTGGATACTACTCTACCATCCGCGAAGACGGAATGGGTGATGCCGACATTTATCGCGTGCAGTTTTTAGATCCGCCTGCCAAACCAAAGCAAGAGGAACCGAAACACGAAGAACCTCCTGTGCTCATTGCGAGTAACGAACCTGTTAACGAACCTGCACCAAAGCAAGAAGAACCTGCCGTTGTAGAGCAACCTGCCGTGACAGCGCCGCCAGTTGAAGTTGTTGCCGCCGTAGTGCCTCCTGTGTTGGATAAACCAAAAGAAGAACCTAAACATGAGCGTGTTGAAGAATATGTCGATCCAATCGTTCAAGTTCATAAAGACATGAAAGTTGTGACGATGTTAAAGGGAAAGGTGTTAGATGAAATGACCGGAACGCCATTGGGCGCAGTCGTAACACTGGTAGACAACAACTCACGAAAAGTGATTACAAAAATTAACACCAACGCCGAAAATGGTGACTTCGAATTGATCGTACCCCACGGTGGTAACTATGGTGTGACGACGGAGCGGATTGGCTACCTCTTTAACTCGATCAACTTCAATGTACCACAGTTTGCAGAATTCCAGGAGATCGACATGAGTATCATCATGGTGAAAGCACAAGTGGGATCGAAAGTGATTTTGAAAAATATTTTCTTCGATGTTGGTAAGGCTGATCTAAAATCTGAATCGGTAGCGGAGCTTGAAAACATCAGAGCGTTGTTAAATGCTAACACACACCTCAAAGTCCAGATCAACGGCCATACCGATAACTCGGGTAACGCCGCCACTAACAAGGTACTTTCTTTAAAACGCGCTGAGTCGGTAGTACACTATCTTACTGGACAAGGCATCGATCCTTCAAAGCTTTCTGCTAAAGGATTCGGATCAGAAAGACCACTCGTTTCGAATGACGATGAAACAGAAGGTCGCGAGATCAACCGTAGAACCGAAATTGAAATCATCGAGGTAAAAACGGAAGGCTGATGCGGCAATGATCGCTTTTTAGTGAACGACATCTTCTCATCATACATTCAAATCGGCGAATTAAAGGCTTCACGTTCTATTGGCGATTCCAAATAATTTTGATTTTCTTGTGACCACATTTTAGACTATGAGATATATACTCCCTTGCTTGGCAATTATCGCGATCGCATCAATATTAGAATCTTGTGGTGGAAAACCTTCTGAAGACAACGCGAAGGATAGCCTTCTCATAGACTACACCGTTGTGAACACGTTGCCACACAACACTGAATCCTACATTCAGGGTTTGGTCATTCATGACAACAAAATTTTAGAAAGTACAGGCCAGCCAGGACAAGAAGGTCAGTCCTGGATTGCTGAAGTGAACCCGGCAACAGGTGCTCACGATAAAAAAGTTCTGCTCGACGAAGCCTATTTCGGTGAAGGGATTACGATACTCAATAACAAAATCTACCAACTCACGTGGACAACCAAGAAAGGGTTTATCTACGACGCCAAAACTTACAAACAGCTGCGAACTTTTGAATATCCAATGGAGGGATGGGGTTTAACACACAACAATGCAGAACTCATTATGAGTGATGGAACCGAAAAAATTCACTTTAAAGATACCGCTACGCTTGCGGACATTCGCACCATCAACGTTACAGAAAACGGGAAGCCTGTAAAGCATCTTAACGAATTGGAATTTATCGATGGTTTCATTTTCGCCAACGTATGGCAGACCAACCTGATCCTGAAGATCGATCCTTCCAATGGGAATGTTGTGGGCAAGCTTGACTGCACGCAACTTACGGAACGCGCACGCGGCATGTATCCAAATGCCGAAGTTTTGAATGGCATTGCTTACGACAAAAACTCAAAGGCATTACTCATCACAGGAAAACTATGGCCACAAGCGTTCCTGATCAAATTGAAAAAGTAATCATTATTTTCAGGATCACTTTTTCTTTCCTTTCGCTGCAGGTTTAGCCTTCGATTTAGTCGCGGGCGATTTCTTCGCAGGTGAAGCTTTCTTTGCTGGAGCAGCTTTCTTAGCTGCCACTTTCTTTGACGCTTCTTTTTTTGCAGGCGCTGATGCTTTCGGTTGAGGTGCTGGCGCAGTAGCTGCCGGTCTTTGAGATTCTCCCGACACTGGTCTTGCCGTAGCGTTTCCTTCAGATTGCTCGATTACAAAAATGTGCGTCTGCGCATGACGATCAAACTTACTTTTGGCAACACCCTTCTCGCGCACAAAAAACGTAACGATATCATTCGACAACTCTCTCCGACACTTGAAGAACGTCGCTACTTTATCGATACCATGTGAAGACAGTAAACCCGACAACGTTGGTTTATCGCACGCACCAATCTCCGACGTTGGCGTTACAGCTTTGTTTATCTCTGCAATCACTGCATTGATTTCGGTGATCTGTTGTGGAGTGAGTTTTGCCATAGTTGCGTTTGTTTGGTCTGATCTAAACAAATATAATCAGATATCGTCATCAAAAACAGCGTGCCAGCAACCCCCGCATCGTCTAAGATTGCGGTACATGCATCTTTTTCACCGCCAATCTTCGCACGAAATAGCCAATGAGTAGACCCAATGAAGCAAAACCTAACACAATAAAAAGTATGTTCTCTTCAATCACCGTGGTTTGTAAATTCAGCGTTTTCCCTATGAAATAACCAATGATGCTTACCGCACTGGCCCAGGTCAATCCACTCACGATACTATAAAAGAGAAACTGCGTTGCACGAATACTACTCATCCCAATTATCACCGGAATGATGATCCGGAATCCGTACAAAAAACGGTATGATAATAGAATTTGTATCTGATGCGTTTCAAAGAATTGCTGAACTGGTCGCATCCACGCACGTAATTTAGGTCGATGCGCAATGAAGTATTTCCCATTTAATCGACCGATGAAAAAATAAATCCAGTCGCTGGTGAACGATCCCATGAAAGCGAATAAAACGGTATAAGGTCCATCGAAAATTCCTTTGTGGATCAGGGAGGACGCTAGCAATATCGACGACTCACCTTCCAGGAAAGAGCCAATCAACAACGCGATGTATCCATACTGCTCAAGAAATTTTTCCACCTTTAATCGGGCGACATATTATCCAGCTTGCAAAGATTATCCATTCCCAAATGCATCAGCGCATCTCCCGCATTGATCACCGGAATGTTATTTAAACCTACTACATATCCTGTTTCCGTTGCCACTACTTGCTCCTTGAATTCTCCAAACGGATCTGTAATAGTACCTACCCACTCTCCTTTGTGTACCAACTGTCCACACTTCACGTTCGACTGAAATAGTCCCGCATTCTTTGCGCGTATCCATGAACTACTCCAAATTACCTTATTCTCTTGTGTCGGTTCCGGAGCCCAGTCGATCATATCCAGATACTTCATGAGGCGCAACGTACCGGCTATGCCTTCTTCGATCGCATGTTGATCAAATCGAAGCGACTCACCGCCTTCATATACGATGATGTTCTTTCCCTTTCGATACGCTTCCTTTCTTAAGGAGTTCGGGCGAAAGGGTGAATCAATCGTAAAGGGTGCATTAAAAGCATTTGCCAACGCCATGTTCTTCTCGTCGCGCAGTACCGCACGCACTTGCGGATAGTTTGCCCGCATCGCGCCACCGGTATGAAAATCAATACCATAGTCAATAAAGGGTACCACTTCCTGCATGAGATTATAGGCTACGCGGCTCGCTAACGATCCATTCTTAGTTCCAGGAAAAGAACGGTTAATATCTTTCCCATCGGGTACATCGCGCGAGTAGTTCAAGAACCCGTAAACATTTACGATCGGCATACAAACGGTGACACCCCGCTTCGGCTGATGTAGCCCACTATCCAGTAAGCGTCGTACGATCTCCATCCCGTTGATCTCATCGCCGTGCATGCCCGCTGTAAGTGCGAGTACCGGCCCATCTTCGAAACCTCTTGAAACATAAATCGGTGTGTCGATTACCGTATGCGATGGAAGACGCGCAATATTGATGTCGATTTCCTTGAACTCACCGGGCTGTATAAGTTGCCCCGCGATCTTAACTTCTTTCATTAAAGCAAAATAGTGAAAAAAGTGTTGACGTGTTGATGTGTTGACGTAGTGTTAAAGTGTTGAGGTCAATGTCATTGACTTAAGTACGGAGGACATAAAAAATGCCACCCCACCCCTTTCGTTCCCTAAAGGGTCAGCCCGCGAATCGAGTTCCCCTTCAGGGGCCAGGGGTGAAGACGAATCCATACCGAAGGAAGTGCTTAAGTCAACGACATTGGTGTTCACGTGTTGACGTTGTTTCGAGTGCCTGCACTCTAGAAACGAAGTAGCGTTCAGTACCTCTGCGAAACGCTGCTCCTCAGCAACTCGGCGGTAAAAAATGGATTCACCGTTAACCGATAACAGATAACCGATAACTAACTAAGCATTAATCACATCCTTCTGAATTTTTTTCTTCATCGCATTTTTTTCCAGGTAGCGAATTACTTTTCCGGCAATGTCAACTTTCGTAGCACCTTCAATGCCCTCTAGACCTGGTGATGAATTTACTTCTACGATGAGTGGTCCTCGCTTTGATGGGAGCATATCTACCCCCGCTACGCCGAGGCCCATTTTCTTGGCTGCTGTGATCGCTGCCGACTTTTCTGCTTTCGACAATTTAACGACAGTAGCAACACCACCACGATGAAGATTCGAACGAAACTCTCCTTCCTTCATCGCTTGTCTGCGCATGGCACCAACAACTTCGCCATCAACAATAAATGCGCGGATGTCAACACCTTTTGCTTCTTTGATAAACTCTTGAACGATGATTCGCGCATGAAGATTATGGAATGCCTCGATAACAGATTGCGCTGCTTTTTTATTCTCGGCCAATACGACGCCTAAGCCTTGCGTGCCTTCTAACAATTTAATTACTACTGGTGCACCACCAACCGCTTCTACTATACCTTCCGCATCACGAGAGTAGTCCATGAAGATTGTTTTTGGTAAACCAAGACCTGCGCGTGACAAAATCTGTAAACTTCTCAGCTTGTCGCGAGAACGAATGAGCGCTTGGGATTCTACGGCGGTAAATACTTTCATCATTTCGAATTGACGAACAACAGCAGCGCCATAGAACGTTACTGATGCACCAATACGCGGAATGATTGCATCGAAGTAATCTAACTTCCTTCCTTGGTAAAGTACCACGGGGTTTTTCTTCTCGATGAACAACACACATTTCATGTGATCAATGATCTCAACCTTATGCCCACGTGCTTCACCTGCCTGCTTGAGGCGTTGTGTTGAATACAACTTTGGATTGCGTGAAAGTATTGCAATATTCATGAAAAAGTGATTATCCGTTTTGACGTTTTACTTTACGAAGGTGCTTCCGTTTTTCACGGTATGAGACGTTTTTCTTCTTGACATCGATGAGATAACGATCGCGGAGAATTTTCCGGCCAATCAATATCGGAAATTTAAGTGAACCCCGGTTACTGAGCGAGAATTCCGTTACAATTTCTTCTTCGAATATTTTTAAGGTGGTGGTGATGACAAATCGACGCTCTACTTCACCAAAAGAATTTTTGATATCGCGAACTTCGAACTGCGTGAAAACAAATTTCATCCCGGTGAATTCAGGATGTTCTTCATCTAGCAAAACAAATTCTAGTTTACCATCAACGATCTGCGCTCTTCTACAATGCAAACTACTTGTATACGCACCGGTATCAATTTTCGCGTGAATGTCAGACAAACCCAACTCGGGCAAATCGACACGATCATAACGACCCAGAATTTTTTGCATAACACCTTACTAATAACGACCTAAAAATAAGAGAAGCCATCACACTTAAGCGATGGCTTCTGATTATTATTTTCTTATCAATTTAGCCTTTCACCTTAAACGAAACGGCCGTGTTTTCCCATTCTAATTTTACGTTGCTACCGTCCAGGCTTATCGTAAATGTTTCAACAAAATTTGCAGTCTTCGTTGGCTTCACCGTAACGCGCAAAACGTCTTCTTCCTGTTTGTACTGGTAAGCGCCCCAGGCAAGCGTTTTGTTAAAAATGATTACCCACTCGTTCTCGTTCGGAATTGTAAAAAGCGCATATTTCCCTTTTGGCAAATCCTTTCCTTCAATCTTTACCGGACCACTGAATTCAACCGAAGTTGAGTTATTCGCGCCAGTTCTCCATACTTCGCCGTAAGGTACAAGTCCGCCCATAATCTGACGGCCTCTTGCGGAGGGCTGGTAGTAGTCGATCTTAATCGTCACATTGTCAACCTTGCCTTCAACTTTGGCTGGAGGGCTAAGCTTTTTCTCTTGCGCGAGAGCACCCACGACGACAAACAGTAACATCACAGGTAGAAAAAGTATTTTTTTCATTCTTTGTTGGTTTATTAGAACCCTATATAAAGAAAAATGCCCCGAGTAGTCGAGGCATTTTATACTAATTTTTAAATATAACCTGTAAAACTATTGTTACAACGCCACTTTGCGTGGTTTGGTTTTGATGAACGGTGTTTTATTTCACCATTCACAAAAAATTAATGTTGCGGTTATCGACCGAATGGATTCAACGCTGAAAGGGCACGTTTTCCGCCACCCATCTTATTCATCGTCTTCATCATTTTTCGCATCTCACCGAATTGCTTCAACAATTGATTTACCTGCGGAACAGAAGTACCACTTCCTACGGCAATTCTATTCTTCCGGCTCGCATTAATCATATCTGGATTTTCGCGCTCCTGATTCGTCATCGAGCGAATAATTGCCTCAATTGGCTTGAATGAATTATCGTCGATATCAATCTCCTTCATGGCTTTACCCATTCCCGGAATCATACCCAATAAATCTTTCATATTACCCATCTTCTTCACCTGCTCAAGCTGCGATAAGAAGTCATTGAAATCAAATTGATTTTTGCGGATTTTTTTGCTCAACCGCTTCGCTTCTTCTTCGTCGAAAGCTTGTTGTGCTTTTTCAACGAGGGTAACCACGTCACCCATGCCGAGAATACGGCTCGCCATACGATCAGGATAGAACCTGTCGATCGCCTCCATCTTCTCACCCGTACTGACGAATTTGATAGGCTTGTCGACAACACGTCTGATCGAAAGCGCTGCACCACCGCGTGTATCACCATCGAGCTTGGTCAATACAACGCCGTTGAAATTCAATCGATCATTGAAAGCCTTCGCTGTATTAACGGCATCTTGCCCCGTCATAGAGTCAACCACAAACAGCGTCTCTGCAGGCTTCAACGCGTCTTTCAAACGCGCGATCTCATTCATCATCTCCTCATCAACAGCCAAACGCCCTGCCGTATCGACAATTACGACGCGATGGTTATTCTTCTTGGCATACTCAATAGCCGCACTTGCGATTTTTACCGCATCCTTATTTTCCGGCTCCGCATAAACATCTACCCCTACTTGCTCACCGAGTACCTTTAATTGATCGATCGCCGCAGGACGATAGATATCACATGCCGTAAGCAACACTGATCGACCTTGCTTTTTCAGATAGCTTGCGAGTTTACCCGAAAACGTAGTCTTACCAGAACCCTGCAAACCGGCGATCAAAATAATAGACGGGTTACCCTCGATCACGATGTCTTCACTCTTTCCTCCCATCAGGGCTGTGAGCTCATCATTTGTGATCTTGATCAAAAGCTGACCTGGTGAAATCGCAGTCAATACATCTTCACCGAGTGCCTTCTCTTTGATCTCGTCCGTAACTTCCTTGGCTACTTTATAGTTAACGTCGGCATCGATCAACGCCTTGCGGATCTCCTTGATGGTGGTCGCAACGTTAATTTCGGTAATTCTACCCTGTCCCTTCAGGTTCTGAAAGGCCTTATCCAGCTTTAAACTTAAATTATCAAACATGGGAATGAATACTAATGGTTAACCGCATTTGCGGGGGGACAAAGTTAATCGAAACTGACGAATAATTACAGGCCAATCGACACTGCTTCCGCACATGATTTATTGTCAAATCGTTGAGATACAGCTATCGGAAGCTCCAATAAGGAAATGGCTCACCTTTATTAAATGTTTTTCTTCCTTTCGGCAATTCCAGAAACCCATCCACACGCTTGAGATTCGCAAAATCGCCAGAACCACCACCTACTTCGGGCGTCGCCACTAACAATCCATTTTCGTTGCACACGCTCACCTGCACGAAGTACGTCAAGTCTGGTTCAAACGAAAATGCATCTCCCAACACCGCCCACTGCGCTTTCTGCTGTACACCTAAACTTTTATAAAGCCAAGGCATCACATACCGGTAGAAACACATGTAGGTCGACACCGGATTACCGGGCAACGCAAACACTGTCTTACCACTTTTCGAAACACCAAACCAAAAGGGCTTACCCGGACGCTGCGAAACTTGATGCACCAACTTCTTCACACCAATTGCCTCGAGGGCTTCCGGAATGAAATCAAATCTACCTTTTGAAACACCGCCTGAAATAATCAGCACATCGTGCGCGGCTTCAATTACTTTTAGCGAGTCTATCACAAAATCCTTTTGATCGTGGAGGTGATATTGTGTTCCATTCCACCCGATATTTTTCATGGCTGCTTGAATCGCATAAGTATTCGATCGCCGTATCTGGTGCAACTCAGGAATTTCATTCACTTCTACCAGCTCGTCGCCACTGGAAATAATGGCAGCTTTTGGAAAAGAAAAAACGGGAACATCGCTGCGACCCACCGATGCTAAGAGCGCAATCTCCGCGGGCGATAAGATCATACCTGGTGTGAGCAGGATGTCGTCCTGTTTGGCATCTGATCCTTGTCTGTGAATGTGATGTCCCTCCTTCACAGCGTCGGACATGATGGTCGCTACATTTTTTTGAATGACGATATCCTCATATCGAATCACCGTATTGGTCCCCTCTGGAAGTACAGCGCCAGTCATGACCTCAATGGCATTCTTGACATCCGACAGATTTACGGGTGGCTGACCTGCACGTTGAATTCCCTCGATCGTGAATTCCTTTCTTCCATTTTTCAGTTCACTAAACCAAAGCGCAATGCCATCCATTGCTACACGATTGAAAGGCGGGAAGTCTCGGTCGGCAGAGATCGGCGCACCAAGCACGGCACCGTATGCATCATTAAGATCTACCACATGCACGGGTGGCTTAAATAGATTGGACAGCACCACACCGGTTGCTTCTTCGACACTTACCATGATTAATAAATTATTAACTTTGTTTCCGTCCGAAGATACATGAGTAAAAAGAAATTTACACACGTTTCGCCCAGTGGACTTCCACAGATGGTGAACGTCTCTACGAAAACTACAACGCTTAGAACCGCGCGTGCACAAGCGGTCATCAATCCAGGAAAGGAAATTCTGAGTTTAATCAAGGACGACGAAATCATTACCAAAAAAGGCCCCGTGTTTCAGACCGCCATTATCGCCGGCGTGATGGGCGCCAAAAATACCGCGACGTTAATTCCATTCTGCCACCCTATCGGTCTTGAAGATTGCCAGGTAGAAATAAAAGTTGTCAAACAAAAGATTGTGATCCAAACAATGGCGGTGATCACCGCTAAAACCGGCGTTGAAATGGAAGCCCTTACGGCGGCTAGTGTTGCAGCGCTCACGATTTACGATATGTGTAAAGCGCTTTCGCACGATATCATTATTGAAGAAATTAAATTGATGGAAAAGACCGGCGGCAAAAAAGATTTTAAAAGGAAGTAATCTACCATGACCCTACGCAGACGACTTTACCTTACCCTTGAACCCACAGAAAAGGGTGGTCTCCCTGAACGCATCTTTGAAGCATTCCTCATCATCATTATCATCCTCAACATTGGTGCTATTGTTTTGGATTCCGTCCAAGAAATGCACCGCGACTATCAAACATTTTTCTATATCCTGGAAACTGTTTCAATCGTTCTGTTCTCGTGCGAATATGTACTGCGTATCTACTCCATCGTAGAAAATCCAAAATATGCAGACCCCGTAAAAGGGCGACTGCGCTTTATGATTCGACCGATGGCCATCATCGACTTGTTATCATTTCTTCCCTTCTACTTAGCTTTTCTTCCGCTGGACTTACGCGTATTGCGAATCTTCAGACTGATGGTTGTATTTCGGCTTTTTAAGATTGCACGTTATTTGCATGCCTTAAAAATATTCCGACGTGTAATCGCAGATCGAAAAGAACAACTGGTCCTGAGTTTCATCTTCATCCTCTTCATACTCGTGTTGATATCATTCGCCATGTTTTATGTCGAAAAAGATAATCCTGATCCTAAAAATCCTTTCACGAGTATTCCAGCAACGATGTGGTGGGGCATCGCTACACTGACTACAGTTGGTTACGGCGATATGGTTCCTGCAACGCCGTTGGGAAAAACGTTAGGCGGACTTTTCGCTATCGCTGGCGTGGGACTTCTCGCCCTCCCTGCCGGTATTCTCTCTTCTGGATTTTATGAGCTGCTTCACAAAGAGATTAAACCAGAGCCAAAAAAATGTCCGCACTGCGGAAAAGACATTCACGACCACAACTAGTGAACACGTTACACACAGAAATTTTCGGTTTGATCCTCTCCGGTGGAAGAAGCTTGCGCATGGGTCAAGACAAAGGACTCATTCCTTACTATGGAAAGCCACAGCGCGAATATTTACATGATCTCCTCTCAACAATATGCCATACGGTTCACCTGTCTTGCAAGTCAACAAACGACATTCCGAACTGGTTAAACCCACTCACCGACGCGTATGAATTGAACAGTCCGCTCAATGGAATCTTTACTGCCCTGGCGCATAACCCATCCGTTGCATGGCTCACCGTTCCAGTAGATATGCCGCTCATTGACGAGGAGGCAATTCGATTTCTGATAGATCATCGTGATCCAAAAAAATTAGCGACATGTTATGTCGATTCAGATGGCGAAAAGCCTGAACCATTGTTCACACTATGGGAACCTGCTGCTTTGCCGCACCTTCAAAAGTTTTATCTCGCTGGCGAATTCAGTCCGCGAAAATTCTTGATCGAGCATCCTGTAAATCTCTTGATACCAACGTCGAAAAAATTTTATCGCAACGTAAATAGTCCGGAAGATCTTAGTGCATTCCTCGGAGATGATGTTTAGCACGTTCAAATTTTTGAGCGGAGAACAAAATTGATCGCTAAACATACCGCGATAGCTTAGACCTTACGTTTTGTTTTGCGTGCGTAAAAATGAGGTCAAAAACACCAACATCGATGAAATGCGTGCAAAAGCGATGGAATTGCCACGTGCGAAAAATCGACGACAACGTTATCATCATGAACAGATTAAAGTGCTCTCGATGAAGTGAAGATTTTTCAGATAAACACTTCTATACAACGGTGTCAAGACATTTTGAAAAACTTTACCGAATGAAATCAAATCGCTTAGAATTGAATGTTTTCATTTGAAGCGCGTCAAAAAATAAAAAATAAGTATCATCAATCTTACACGCAGACAAGCGTCTATACTTTCCCAATCTTTTCAACGGGCGGCCATTGTATCTTCGATCCACCTTAACACAGTCGGCGTATGAAATCTGGGAAAGTGAACATCAATCCAATTTATCGGGATCTATTGGTTATTTTGGTAATAAGCTTGGGCATTGCTGTCGCGATCGTATCTGCAGTCATTGTCATCTTTGCGTAACATCACATAAAGGTTATTACACAACAAAATAGTTTGTTGGCATTGTTGGTTAAAGGGCTTTGCTCATTGCATTTTTCCCTGTTTACGACTTAAAAATAAAAAAGCCCACAGCGGACATGCTACGGGCTCTGAGATTAAAGTCAACCAATATTAATTGACGGCCATGGCAGGACGTGCGGATACCCATTCCTCACCATCTTCGAAAACTTCTTTTTTCCAAATCGGTGCATTTGCTTTCAATGTATCGATGATATACTGACAAGCTTCAAATGATTCGCGGCGATGCGGCGATGCAACGGCTACCACAACGGATACCTCGCCCGGTTTTAATGTACCGATGCGATGGCTAACAGCCCAACCTAACAGCGGCCAACGATGAGATGCATCATCAATAATTTTTCTGATCTCATTTACCGCCATGGTTTCATAGGCTTCATACTCCAACCATACTACATTCTTTCCATTCGCATTATTGCGAACAGTACCGATAAAAACATTAACAGCTCCGGCACCCAAGCTCGAAGCTGTATCGATGACTTTCTGTACGTCAATTGGCTTTTCGGTGATTTTGATCATGATTCGAAAGGGTTGGTGAAAAAATCTTTTTTCGAAGGGGTTATGAAGTTAAAGACTTTGTGAGCGAATTGCAAGATAAAACTGAGGTTAAGCATTCGCTGTGATGCAAAGAAAATTTTATTCTGAGCAATAAGTTGAATTCAATTCAGGTTTCAATTTACCCGCCACTTACCGGTGGTATCAAAGCAATTTCGTCACTTTCGCTGATCACTTGATTGTCTTCTGCGTACGTATTATTCACCGCAATCAAAAGTGAACGAAGGCCCTGCAACGCCGGATGCTTTTGAAATAATTGATTTCGCAGCGCTGCAACCGTTTGTCCTTCGAGCTCAACGACAGCCTCCTTCCCACCAAGAATATCTTTCGTCACACCGAAGGCTTTAACCTTGTACTTCATAAGCCGTTTTTATTTGAAGCGCTAAATAAGTATTTCCTATCTTTAACCGCAAAGTATCTCAACTTGATTCTTTACGACAACCATAACCGTCCTATTACCTACGTAAGGCTTGCTGTAACCGACCGGTGTAACCTCCGCTGCTTTTATTGCATGCCAGAAGAAGGAATCAAGTATCTCCCGAAACAAGCGCTACTCACCTACGAAGAAATCGAGCGGTTAATCAAGCTGCTTGCGTCGATGGGCGTATCTAAGGTTAGGCTTACTGGCGGAGAACCTTTCGTCCGTAACGACCTCATGGAACTCATGAGCCGCATCGTTGAAACCCCAGGCATCAAAGACGTTCATCTCACCACCAATGGCGTACTCACGGCACCGCATATTCCTGCCATGAAAAAGATGGGCATCGCTTCCGTGAATTTAAGTTTGGATACACTCGACAAAGGTCGATTCCATACCATTACCCGGCGCGATGAATTTGATGCCGTAATGAACACCTATCACCAACTTATCGCCCATGGTATTCCAACGAAAATCAATACCGTGGTGATGGAAGGAAAAAATATTGAAGACATCATTCCACTGGTTGAACTCACCAAAAACCATCCGGTTGATGTTCGCTTTATCGAAGAGATGCCCTTCAATGGTGAGGGCACGCACTACCCCGTCTTAACTTGGACACACAAGAAAATTCTCGAGTACATTCAGTGGCACTATCCAACGTTAGATAAGTTGAAAGATGCTGCTCACTCAACGTCTTACAACTACGCGGTGCCTGGACATAAAGGAACTGTCGGTATAATTGCCGCCTTCAGCAGAACTTTTTGCGGAACCTGTAACCGCATTCGCGTAACAGCGCAAGGCACTTTAAAAACTTGCCTTTACGACGACGGCGTACTCGACATTCGAAAAATGATGCGCGACGGCTGTACCGACGACGAACTTCGCTCTGCACTTTCCCGAGCATTCAACCAACGTCCTGCCGATGGATTTGAAGCGGAATCAAATCGAAAAAATCACCGCCCAGCACACGAGTCGATGTCGACCATTGGAGGGTAGAGTAGCTACGCGTTACGAGCTTCGAGCTGCGAGAGATAGGTTGCTCTCGGTTAACCATAAATTCCCTATAAAGATCATCTCATGACGCTCCGAAGAAGCTACGGTCGGCTATACTACAAAGCAGATTTACAGTCCGTTACATGGATGCGGTGCTTGCAAAGGGTAGCAACCATGATTCCCGAGTCACGAGCCGGTGAGAAAAGCTGAAAATGGCGAATGGCTTCTAGCCACTGGTCTTTAGCAGGTAAATATGAGTCGCGTTATTGGTCTTTCAAATCCTGACGCTGCCATACTTCGCGCCTTTGCGGTAAAAGCTACTCGTGGCTTGCCATCATCACCGAAAGACTTTAGAGCTTATCGTTGTACAGGCCCTCCCCCGTCCACTTTCTGCTTTCCGCTTTCTGCTTTTAGCTTTTAAATTCTATTTTGCACCTCCGAAATCAGGACCATGAAAAAAATCAATTTTACCGAACAGGTTTTACCGCACATTATTGCTGTCGCTGCCTTCGTGGTGGTAACAGTCTTCTTTTTCAAACCCGTATTCTTCGACAACCAAAAACTTCAGCAAGGCGATATCCAGCAATGGGAAGGATCATCGAAAGCCTTGCGCGACTATCGCGAACAAACTGGTGAAGAAGGCCTCTGGGCAGATATGTTCAGTGGTATGCCAGCCTATCTTATTAACGTACAATGGAGCTACAAACCCGTCACATACATTAAGAAGGTTTTATCGCTCGGGTTGCCGCACCCTATCGCGAATATCTACTTTGCTTTTGTTTGTTATTATATCCTCCTACTTGCCTTTGGCGTTCGACCATACTTGTCGATTGCCGGTGCTATCGCTTTCGGACTATCCACCTACATGATCATCGGACTCAGTGCCGGTCATAGTGGAAGAATTGGCGCGATTGCCTTTATGCCACTGGTCGTTGCGGGACTTCACCTGGTGTTCACCAATAGAAGAATACTCGGTGCAGGAGTCACAGCAGCAGCCATGGCGTTGCAGTTGATTGAAAATCACTTGCAGATTACGTACTATCTACTCATCATCGTGGGTGTATACATGCTGGTACAATTCATCTATTCATTGCGTGCTAAGCAGATCTCCGAGTTTTTCAAAAATGTAGCAGTCGTTGTGCCCGCAGCCGTGTTGGGTGTTTGCACTTTTGTTGGACCACTCTGGGCGATTTCAGAATATACACCTTACTCTATCCGTGGAAAATCAGAACTCGTTGGCGCTAAAGTAGAAGTTGCGGGCAGCGGTCTTAACAAGACTTACGCTTTTGATCACAGCAATGGCATTCTTGAACCGATGTCGCTGATGATCCCCGATTTTTATGGCGGAAGTAAAATTCAGTTTCTTGTTGAAGATCAATCCTCAGATGTATTCAAAGCGCTCACGAGTGGCCAGGTAAAAGATCAGGAAACTGCAAATCAACTTGCACGAAGAAGTTTTTCTTATTGGGGACCACAAAGTCTTACGATGGATTATTACGCCGGCGCGATCATGTTCTTCTTGTTCGCGTTGGGAATATTATTCGCCGAAAGAAAATACATCTGGTGGTTAGTTCCAGTCGGATTGTTCTCGATCATGCTGAGCTGGGGAAGCAACTTCGAGTCGTTCAACTACTTTCTCTTCGAACATCTTCCGGGTTACAGCAAATTCAGAAGCCCAAGTTTTGCTATTGTAATATTTCTTTTCACACTGCCTTTATTGGGCATGATCGGATTAGAAAAATTACTGACGACAGGCATTGATAAAACGACTCGCAAAAAGATACTCATTGCCTTCGCTGCCACTGGCGGACTATGCCTCCTCATCATTCTCTGTTCTGGGTTGTTCAGCTTTATCACCGATGCTGAGACAGATCTTCCAGCGTGGTTCCAACAGGCATTGCGTTCTGACCGCCAGTCACTCATGATTGGTGATGCATTCCGATCATTGATCTTCATCACAATTGTGTTTATCGTAATTTTCATCGATCTGCGTAAGCTTGTTGCGCCGGTTGCGCTTTATGCAGTGATCATTCTCGCGATACTGATCGACCTCGCCGTCGTGAACAAACGCTCCCTCACTGAAAACAATTTTCATCCTGAAACCCAAAGTGTATTTGCGCAAACACAAGGTGATAAACTTATTCTTCAAGATACATCATACTACCGCGTATTTAATGTTGGCAATCCGATGAACGATGCGATGACATCTTACCATCATCATTCTATCGGTGGATACCATGGGGCGAAAATCCGTCGCTATCAAGATCTATTCGATTCTTGCATGGTGCGAGAAATCCAATCTTTATTCTCCGATGCTCAACGTGGCAAACTCAACTTTGCAAAATACGCGGTGATGAACATGCTCAATGTAAAGTACCTGAAAGATGGTGACCGCGCATTATTAAACAACGCGGCGAATGGTGCGGCTTGGTTTGTAATGGGCGTGATCCCAGCAAACAGTCCAACGGATGAACTTCAAAAAGTATGTCAGATAAATTCGAAGTCAACCGCGGTGATCGACGTTTCCAAGTTCACCATCCAAAACTTTACCGCCGACAGTGCCGACGTCATCAATGTGGTAACGCATAAACCAAACTACATGAAGTACGAAAGTGAGTCAAAAGGAAATGGCCTCGCTGTATTCTCTGAGATTTATTATCCCGAAGGATGGATTGCTACGATCGACGGAAAAGAAGTGCCGATCGTAAGAGCCAACTATGTACTCCGTGCACTTGAAATTCCCGCTGGCAAACACGTGATCGAATTCTCATTCAAACCAGACTCATACTACGTCGGCAACAAAATTACAATGGCTTCATCGTGGGCTGTGTTGTTGTTGCTTCTTGGCGCGATTGGGTATTCGTTTAGGAAAGAGGATTAGTTAGTTGTCGGTTATCAGTTATCTGTTATCGGGTTGTCTGTGGTCCGTTATACAGGTATTGGTTGCCAGTTGCTGGTTACCCGTTTCAGGTGACGCGAAGTTTCTAGCTGCGAGATTATAAACTCAAATATTTACTAAAGCTCTGTCGTAGGATGGAGCTTTTTTCATTGGAGGAGCTTGGTCAATGATTGTCAAAAATTTTGCTGTCTGTGAAACTTTTTTTTCGCGAGCCTCTGCCCTTCAACGGTTTCTGCGTTGCTATAAATTAAACTCACGATAGAAAAAAAAGAGGCCGCTCTCGCAAACCTCTTTTTTAATGTGCTGATATGTTGACGTGTTGACGTTTGGAGCGCTGTTGTCAAAGTGTTCGAGTGTTCAAGAAGAAGGACACGATAAAACAACCTCAACTAGCAAACCGGACACCGGAAACTGGCAACCGGAGACACCAATATACCGATAACTGATAACCGATAACCGATACCTAACTACCCCAGCTTCTCCAACACATCCATCACTTCCCGAACAGCCTTACGACTTGATTCCATGAGTGCTTTTTCTTCGGCGTTGAGATCGAGTTCGATAATTCTTTCGACACCATTTTTACCAAGGATTACCGGCACGCCTAAGTAGCAATCTTTGATGCCGTATTCTCCTTCGAGTTTAATACATACTGGGAACACGCGACGTTGATCTTTCACGATCGCTTCTACCATTTGTGCGGCAGCAGAACCCGGCGCGTACCAAGCCGATGTGCCCATGAGTTTTACGAGTTCACCACCGCCGACTTTCGTACGTTCTAGAATTGCATTGAGTTTGTCTTTGTCGATGAGTTCGGTTACCGGAATACCCGCCACCGTTGTATAACGAGGCAGTGGTACCATCGTATCGCCATGTCCGCCAAGGAGCATCGCTTGAATATCTTTCGGGGATACATTTAACGCTTCGGCAAGGAAGGCGCGATAGCGTGCGGTATCCAGAATACCAGCCATACCCATGATGCGCGTTCTTGGAAATTTAGAGGTAATGTGCGCTTGGTAAGTCATTACATCCAGGGGATTCGAAACAACGATGATAATTGCATCGGGAGAATGTTTAACAATATTCTCGGTTACTGACTTCACGATACCGGCGTTGGTTCCGATCAAATCATCGCGACTCATGCCCGGCTTGCGTGGAAGCCCCGAGGTTATCACCACCACATTCGATCCTGCTGTTTTTGCATAATCGTTTGTGGCCCCGATCGTACGTGTATCGTATAGATCGATCGGCGCTTTCTGCCAAATATCAAGTGATTTACCTTCGGCTAAACCTTCTTTGATGTCGATGAGAACAATCTCATTACCGACTTCACGATAGGCAAGTACATCAGCACAAGTAGCGCCCACATTACCGGCGCCAACAACAGTTATTTTCATAAGGATATGGATTTTAGTAAAAGCAGTTGACTCAATTCACAAAAATTACAAACTCCTAAAAAGAACGCGATCGTTCATCGTTAAAACGATTACAGAACGTTTGCCAAGTTATAACAATCCCACTAAAGAAAAAGGAGTTTAGCTAAAATGTGGATGAACGGAAAAGGAAATGACCTCGCTTGTTTCTGCTTTAACCTTGAATCGATTATCTAATCGGTAGCCAACAACCCATGCTATTTTGCCATCGCACTCCAATACGGTAACATTATCTTTATCGGCGCGCGACACTTTCATGTCTATCAAAAAATCACTGATCTTCTTTCGATGTTCCATTCCTAACGGATAGAAAAAATCTCCTGCCTTCCATTTCCGCCATGTCATCGGAAAGGTTACTTCACTGGCGTCCATCGTCACCTCATGGGGTGTTTTTGTGGTCGACGCTGATCCTGGCACGCTTACCTCCATGGATAACTTTCCAATCGTCACCTTCGATTGCCCTGCCGCTACTTCAACAGGTTCCCAATTCAATGGCCGCGGGGTCACAATCAACGCATCGCGATCGATCACCAACTGATGACTACCGGTAAAAAAAATCTTGCCCGATTGCCCTTTCATGGCTTGCATAATTTCTGTGCACATATCCAAGTTAAATCCTAAGGGGCGAATACATTTCCAAAGAATCGCATCCGGATGATGGAGTTGCTCAAATCCATGCTTATCGATCACCACGCGCTCTTCCTTGCGCACGAGGTATCGCGATTGCCATTGCGAAAGTCCCATGGACAACAATTCTGTTTCACCCGCTATTTTATGCAGCCCGCGACGAATCGTTTGCTCAAGCGATGGGTTGACCTCCTTGAGTTTGGGTAGTACCTGATGCCTGAGAAAATTTCTGGTGTAGTCATCCGAGAGATTACTTTGATCTTCACGCCACACGATCTTATGCGCTTCACTGTAAGATTCTATCTCTGCACGCGTAGCGAACAGCATGGGTCTTACGATTCGATTTTGTTTTACGGGAATACCGGCGAAAGATTCGAGAGACCCGCCATGAATCCAATTCATGATCACCGTTTCGATTGTATCGTTGAGATGATGTGCCGTCGCTACTTGATGATAATGAAAGTCGTCCATCAACTGATCGAACCACGCATAACGAAGTTCACGCGCCGCCATCTGTATAGACAGTCCATTTTCCCAGGCATAATTTTGGGTATCAAATTCGCGGATATGGAAGGGAATGTTTAGTTGCTCGCAGGTGGTTTTCACCAACATCGCGTCGGCATCCGCCTCGTGGCCACGGAGTTTAAAGTTGCAATGGGCTACACCGATAGGAAGAGAAGCGGCCGTGTACAAATGTAGCATCGTCATCGAGTCCATACCGCCACTTACCGCCAGTAAAGTCTTTCCAGACTCACTGATCTGGAAGTTGGAAAGATGGTTTAGAAATTGCTTAAGCACGGATTAAAATTAGAAATTCAATCGAGCAAGTTCGAATTTTGTAGCTTGCGGCTGCATTATCATGAAAATCACGACAATCCATATCATTCGCGTCACGCCATACAAATTAGCAAAAGTTTTCGCCTTCACCGCGTTACTAGTCGCCCTTGGTTTCTCTGCCGTTGCTCAAAAAAAGCTCGACATTAAACATGCCGACAAGCTTAAGGGTGGTAAAACCCCTGAAGGTGAGAAATTTGGTAAGCTTATCGGGAATGTTGTGCTCGTCCAAAATAAGACCACAATTTACTGCGACTCTGCATACTTCTTCAAGGCAAAAAATTACGTCGAAGCGTTTGGTAAAGTGCGCATTACAGAAGGCGACTCGGTGACGATCACCGGTGGCAAACTGGAGTACGACGGTAACAGCAAAGTAGCACAACTCCGTAACAATGTGGTGTTCACCAAACTCGGAACAGCAACCTTGTACACCGACAACCTCGATTTCGATCGCACGCGAAACATGGCTTACTACCGCAATAACGGACGGCTTGTAGACAGCGTGAACGTATTGACCAGCCGAAAAGGATATTACAACGTAAGCACCAACATGGCTTCCTTCAAACGCGATGTGAAGGTGACGAACCCAGATAACACTATGACCTCCGATAGTCTGCAATACAACTCGCGGTCGAAAATTATTTACTTCAGAACACCCACAACGGTGGTGAATAAAAAAGACAGTAGTACCGTCGTTTATGAGCAAGGCTTTTACGAAACACGATCGAAAAAATCTATTCTCGACTTGGGTACGGCCGAGACACCAGATTATAAATTAGACGCTGAGAAGTTTAATCTTGATGACATCAACAAGCGCTACCTTTTCCGTCGCAATGTGGTGATGACGAACAAGAAAGAAAAGCTCATCATTCGCGGACAATCGCTTGACTACTATCGCGCAGAAGGGATTTCAAAGGTATATGACAATGCCTACATCGCGAAGGTCACAGACAATAACGATACATTGTATATCTCTGCCGACACCCTTGTTTCAATCGAAAGCCCTGATCCAACAAAGAAGCGATTGCTGGCCTATCATAATGTGAAGATATTCCGCAAGGATTTGCAGGGTCTTGCCGATTCACTTGCTTATCAAATTTCCGACTCTACGCTGTATTTCTTCAAAGATCCCGTGCTTTGGTCGGAAGGGAATCAGATGACCGCAGACTCGATCAGTATGTTAATCCAAAACAATACGATCGACAAAATTTTCATGGTGTCAAAAGCTTTTGTGATCTCGCAAGACACGTTGATCAATTTCAATCAAATTAAAGGCAGAAAAATGACCACGCATTTCCGAAACAAGAGCATCGATCGTGTTGTGGTGGAAGGAAACGGTGAAAGTTTGTACTTCGCGTTAGATGAGAAAACCAATGTAGCCATGGGCATGAACAAGATCATTTGCAGCTACATTACAATTCGTTTTAAAGAGGGGCGACTTAACAACCTGAGCTTTTACGTGAAGCCGGAGTCTAATTTTATCCCGCCGCATGAGTTGACGCCAGACGGAATTAAGCTTGATGGTTTTTCCTGGAAAGCGAATTTAAAACCCAAACGCAGCGACGTTGTAAAGCCGCAACTTGCACCACTGAAGCCTCAGAAGGAACTCCAAAACCCACCGGCAACGATACCGCCAGGAAAAAAATAAGGTGCGTAACGAAATATGTTGCCATCTATTATGGACATTCCCCCGAAAAGTTTAAATTTTGTGAAATCTCTCTGTGGGGCGTATGAAGAAACTCTTGTTGATGGCATTCCTTATTTTTCCGGCCGGATTGATATTCGGTCAGGGATTCGAGGTTGTCAGTCTGCAAGACTCATACAAAGGCCTGATCGGCGAAACCGTACGCGTTCCTATTCGCTTCAAAAACACCACCGACAAAACAATCATTCTGATCGTTAGAAAAGTAACTGCACAGCTGGGAAGCACGCAAAAAAGCTTTTTCTGTTTGGGGAACGACTGCTTTGATTCGAAAATTGAAGATTACATCATTAAGGTTGAACCTGGTCAAGTTCAGGCAAATTTACAGGTCGCGTTAGAAGCCGGCCTCGTTCCCGGGGTGAGCACGGTGCGCTACGTTGCGTTTAGTAAATCTAGTCCCAACCAGACGTTAGAATTCGACGTGAATTTTAACGTTGAAGAAAATGCTGAAAAACAGAATATTTTTATTTCAAAAGAAATTACTGTCAAAGACATATACCCTAACCCCGTCATTGAGAACGCATACATCGACTACCATTTGACCAGCGAACGTGTAAAGGCTAAGATCGTGGTTCATAACCTGTTAGGGAATACAGTCGGTGAATACGCCCTTCCTATTGGAGAGAATGTTGTCCGAATCAAGGTCGAGGACGTCAGCGCCGGGATCTACTTCTATACCCTCTATTTGAACAATGAGAGCGTTTTCACGCGAAAAATGATGATCCGCAAATAAATCAACTTTTCAACCGTTTTCTTCATCTATCCATCGGAGCCTAAAAAGCTCTTTTTCAGATGTTATCACTTAATACTATATTTGCGGGCTTATGCGTAAAGGACTAGCATTCATTTCATTTGTACTCCTCATTCTGGTGAGTGTTTCGTGCAGCAAATTCAGGAAATTCGAAAAAAGCCCTGATTGGCGCGTGAAATACGATGCAGCGTTGATGTACTACGGTAAAAAGGATTATTACCGGGCTTCGGTACTATTCGATCAAATTATGCCGATCGTTCGCGGGCTTCCTGAGGGCGAAAAGGTGCAGTTTTACCTTGCGTATTGCCAGTTTTATGAGAAGTATTATTTGCTAGCCTCCGAGCAGTTCAAGACGTTTTATGAGACCTATGGCCGTAGCAACTTTGCAGAAGAAGCGCGCTACATGTTTGCCTATTCGCTTTACGAGGCGTCACCATCGCCACATTTGGATCAAACCAGTAGTATCGATGCAATGGCTGCCATGCAGGAGTTTCTAAATCGTTACCCTAACAGCAAGTTCCGTGAGCAAGCCGTTGAGACGATCTTTGCTTCCCAGGAAAAACTTGAGAAAAAAGGTTTTGACAATGCCTACCAATATTACAAGATGCGCAGTTATAAAGCTGCGATCGTCGCGTTGACAAACTTTAGATATAACTTCCCCGACTCTGAATACATCGAAGAAGCTTCGTATCTCATTGTTGCTGCAGAATATCAACTTGCAAAAATTAGTATTCCTTCGAAGCAGGCAGAACGTTACAAAGCGGTAGTGGAACACTACAAAGAATTTGTCGATAGCTATCCCAAAAGTAATTTCCTCAGAGATGCAGAGAAGTACTATTCAGATAGTCTTTCGAAGTTAAACAGTAAAAAAAACAATAACATCTAATCATATGGCAGTTCAATCGTCAGTTGTTACTCGCGACGTAGAAAAGATCGCATCACCAACCGGAAACGTTTATCAATCGGTAGTCGTAATCGGAAAGCGTGCACGTCAGATCGCCGTGAACATGAAAGAAGAACTCAATAACAAACTTGCCGAGTTTGCTACAACAGTAGACAACCTTGAAGAAGTTTTCGAAAACCGCGAACAGATCGAGATCTCTAAATTCTATGAGCGTATGCCGAAGCCAACAACAACGGCCACCGAAGAATTTCTCGATGGTGCACTCGGTTTCCGCATGCGTGGCGAAACGGATTCAAATCAAGAGAACTAATTCTTTTCCCGATGCTTGCGGGTAAAAAGATTGTCTTGGGTGTGACAGGAAGCATTGCAGCTTATAAGTCTGCTGTGCTTACCAGGTTACTCGTGAAGGCCGGTGCCAACGTTAAAGTTGTGATGACACCCGCTGCGCACGATTTTATCACACCCCTCACGCTTTCAACACTTTCTAAAAGTCCCGCACTCACCGAATTTGTTCGTGATAACTCAGGTCAATGGAATAATCATGTTGACCTGGGGCTTTGGGCCGATGCTATCATCATTGCTCCCGCATCGGCTAATACCATCGCCAAAGTGGCCAATGGTATCTGCGATAATCTCCTTCTCGCAGTCTATCTATCCGCACGTTGTCCTGTATACCTTGCACCTGCAATGGATTTGGACATGCTTCAGCATCCCGCTACACAACATAATCTCCAGCGGCTAACACAATTTGGCAATCGCATCATCGATCCGGGTTATGGTGAGCTCGCCAGTGGATTAATCGGCAATGGGCGTATGGCTGAACCCGAAGACATTATTTCTTTCCTGGAACAGAATCTCACTGACAAAAAAAAGCTAACGGGTAAAAAGGTATTGGTCACCGCTGGCCCGACCTACGAAGCCATCGATCCTGTTCGCTTTATTGGAAATCATTCCAGCGGAAAAATGGGATTCGCAATCGCCGAAGAACTTGCCAACCAAGGCGCCATTGTTAATCTTATTACCGGACCTACCCAACAACATACCAATCACCACGGTGTGAACGTTAAGAAGGTTGTGTCAGCACAAGAAATGTTCGACGCTTGCAACGCATTATTTCCTACATGTGATATTACTGTACTCGCCGCCGCCGTTGCAGACTATCGACCTGCCGAGGTAGCTGCACAGAAAATAAAAAAGAAGGACGAAAATTTGTCGATTGCACTGACCAAAACGCAAGACATCGCCGCTTCGCTGGGTAAACTAAAACACAACGGCCAAGTGATCGTTGGATTTGCCCTTGAAACAGAAAATGAATTGCAGAACGCTATACAAAAACTTGAAAAGAAGAATTTCGACTTGATTGTATTAAATTCATTGAACGATAAAGGCGCAGGCTTCGGACATGACACTAACAAAATCCGAATCATCGATCGATCACAAAACGTATCGATGTTTGATTTGAAGGATAAGAAAGCTGTTGCCCGCGATATTGTTCACGCCATCATCGAAAAAATTCATGACTAGAAGATTCCTCGCCATCATTTTGTTGTTGCTCCCATGCGTTACCATCGCACAAGAGTTACGTTGCACTGTAACGATTAACTCACAACAAATTGAAACTTCAGAACGCGGTGTATTTCGCGACATGAAGAATGGATTCGAGCAATTTTTAAACGGCCGCAAGTGGACTAACGATACTTATAAAAATCATGAGAAGATCGCTTGCAATATTCTGGTAACGATTACCAAAATGCCTTCGATAGGATCATGGAATGCCTCCGTGCAAGTTCAATCAGCACGTCCGGTCTACAACACAAACTATTCAAGCCTACTTTTTAATTTTGCCGATCGCGATTGGGCATTCGATTACATTGAATCAAGGCCTTTAGACTTCAACGATAATTCATTTACCGACAACCTCACGTCGATGCTTGCTTTCTATGCTTATGTAATCATTGGTATGGACTATGATTCTTTCAGTGAGCTAGGTGGAACGCCCTATTTTCAGAAAGCCTTACAGATCGTAAACAATGCACAGCAGTCGTCAGCACCGGGATGGCAAGCGCAAGGAAGTAACCGTAACCGGTATTGGTTAGCGGAGAATCTTGTAAACGGCCAAATGTCGGATTTAAGAAAGGCATTTTATACCTACCACCGCTTAGGACTGGATATATTCGACACAGAACCTGACAAGTCGCGTGAGGTCATTTTGAAAGGACTGAAAGATGTTAAGAAAGTTCGCGACATCAATCCAAACGCCATACTCGTGATCAGCTTCTTTGACGCAAAAGGAAAAGAACTTGGTAATATTTTTTCTAGTGGGAACATCCAAGTACGCCGACAAGCCTATGACATCATCACGACGATCGATCCGTCGAACCGTTCGAGTTACGACAAAATCATCGAGAACTAAATCTTCCGCTAGGTATTGGATTAGTAGGGTGATTTAACCAGATTGAATCCAAATTTCATTTCTTCTATGGGCACTAAACAACTCCGCTTGAGCGACGCTGCGCAAATTAAAACGCGTATTGGCAGCTTTGTCGGAAAACCTGTAAACCTCGTTCTTAGCGACAACACCGCGCAAACAGGATTACTGGAAGCTGTCTCCGAATCGTCGATTGTACTGCGCAACATGCGATTAAAGAAAATGAACTTTACCTTAAATCAGATCACAGAAATCTATATTGATACGAACGCCTAATGCTGAAGCATCTTACGATAAAAAACTATGCACTCATCAAGCACTTGGAGCTTGATCCATCTGCCGCACTCAATGTTGTTACAGGTGAAACAGGCGCCGGAAAATCGATCATGCTCGGCGCGATTGGATTGCTCATGGGCAATCGGGCCGACACGAAAGTGTTGTGGGACGAACAAGAAAAATGCGTGACCGAGGGTGTGTTCTTTATCAAGAATTACAAACTCAAATCTTTCTTCAAAACAGAAGACCTAGACTACGACGAGAACACGGTGATTCGTAGAGAGATTAGCCCGGGCGGAAAATCGAGAGCGTTTATTAACGACACTCCCGTTACACTAGAAGTGATGAAGAAACTCGGTGGACTGTTAATGGATATCCATTCGCAACATGAAACGCTTCAACTCGCCAACCAAACTTTTCAACTGAGGCTTATTGATGCGTATGCGGAAAATCAAACGTTGGTAGAAGCATATGATGTTGAATGGGCGTCATTCTTAAAAGCAAAGCGTGAGTATGAAACGCTCGCCTCCGAAGCAGAACATTTAAGACAAGAATCAGACTTCATTCGCTTCCAACTTGACGAACTCAAGAAAGCAGATTTGACCAATGGTGAGCAAGAGTCTTTGGAGTCGGAGCTAAAAGTTATGGAACACGCGGAAGAGATCAAGTCGCGCTTTCAAGCTATTCTCGAAACACTTACGCGTTCTGAATTTGCAGTTCAAACTGGAATAAAAGATTCGCGACAAAATCTATCAGCTATCGCAAGCTATGCGCCGCAGTATGAAGCACTTCTTCAACGTCTAGACGCGCTTTCCATAGAATTATCCGACATCATTTCAGAAATCGAGAACGAAGAAAATAAAATTGAATTTGATCCGCAGCGTTCAGAAATCGTAAACGATAGACTTAGTACACTCTATCGACTCTTAAAGAAACATAAAGCAGCGGATGTGAACGCGCTTCTTCTACTTCAACAAAGTCTGGACGAAAAGAATAGCATTACATCAAATCTCGACGAAGCATTGGCCGCGAAGAAGAACGCCTTCGATGCAGCCGATCAAAAAGTACGAGAAGCTGGAAAGAAGCTAAGTAGCAGTCGCCAAAAAGCGCTCCAGCCGTTGTGTAAACAGCTGATCAAACTTCTACAGACACTGGGAATTCCTGAAGCGAATTTGCTGATCGATCATCAAACCACGGAACCAACCAACACTGGCATTGACAAGATCGACATTCTCTTCAGCGCGAACAAAGGTATAGCACCACGTGCATTGGCTTCCGTCGCATCAGGCGGTGAGTTTTCTCGCGTGATGTTTTGTATCAAGTATGTAATGGCCGAAAAGACAGCCATGCCGACACTCATCCTCGATGAGATTGACACGGGTATCTCCGGTGAGGTTTCTATTAAGCTGGGCAACATGATGAAAGACATGTCGAAAAAACACCAGTTGATTACCATCACACACCTTCCTCAAATTGCTGCGAAGGGCGACATGCATTATTTTGTTTACAAAGATAACTCGGCATCAAAAACGATTAGTAACATTCGAACGCTAAATACAACGGACCGCGTAGAAGAAATAGCAAAGATGATTGGTGGAGAAAAACCTTCGAAGATCGCGATCCAAAATGCGGAGGAGCTTTTAAGAGCTTAAGATCACTGTCACGATTTCGGTTCAGATAAAATATAAACGTAGAACAAACCGATTTAGTCCACCACCAGCGTTTGGCTTAAATGCTTTTCGCTTCATCATTTAGAAAAATTGAAAAGGCCCACCACCCTATTTCTCTTTTTCTTGGGATGTGTTAGCGCGCATGCTCAAGAAATATTTACGCAGTACAACTATTGGATTGGCTATCGTAATCAATTAATCTTTTCACCCAATTTGTATTGGACCAACGACATCGATAACCGCCGTTTTTTTGATCCCGATGTTGCGCTACAGTTTATAGCACATTCGCGCATACACTACCGGTGGAAACAGCTAGACTTCGGCGGTGGCGTAACATACTCCGTTGCGTTCGCGGCTAAGAACAACGAAGGATACAAACACTCTACAGCGGAGATACGTCCGGTAACGGAAGTCCAACACGACTTACGCTTCGCGAAGTTTAGCATTCAAAACAGGTTCAGGGTCGATTATCGGTTTACGGAAAACAATGTCGAAGAAAATGTATTCGAATCATCAACATACGTCACGCGATACAGATATCGATTACAATTCAGGATCCCGCTTACGAATCCAGAAGATAGAAATGGACTCGCAACGACATTGCGTATTTCTGATGAGATCATGGTGAACAGCAAAAAGAACACGTTCGATCAAAACCGATTTAACGCCACTCTGGACATACCGTTGTCGCAAAGATTCACATTAGAAACTGGCTACATTTTTATTCACCAACAACGCTACGGACGTGACGAATTCTTTGATAGACACGTGGTACGGATTTCACTTGTACATCGAATCACGTTGAGTGATTGACCTTGTCTATCCTTTGACGCGTAGTTGCCAAGTATCGTCATAGACAATCTTTCCTTCATCAACCATGTCGCGAACAACATCGACGAATAATTCGTGATCAGGGGGAGCAATGAGCTCTTCTAATTCTTCTACTGTAATAGGTTGGCGCTTTAAAATTCGAAGTACTTCCGCTTGTAGCCCCGCAACCTCTTGATGACTTTCCTTTTTCTTATTGCTTACACAAACATCGCATACCCCACACGTTGCAAAGGTTTCTTCATTGAAATAATCTTGAATGAGCTGCATGCGACACCGGTGGCTCTGTGTAACATACTCTACCATCGCGTTCATCTTTCCCATGATCAACTTCTTTCGCTCTTCCAACCGTTGCAAATTAAGCGGAAGGCGCGCAGCATCTTGGCGTGGCAAAATAAAAGTTATCTGCGGTTTGTCTTTCACAGGTTCATAGTGCACAACCTTAAGCTCATGGAGATGCTTCAATACAGCAATAGCATCGGGTGTTGAGATGTTTAACGCGCGGGCAATGTAGGTCTCCGATATTTTAACAAACTCCGAAAACATCTCACCGCCATATAAACGCAATAACATCTTGATGACGGGATCAAATTTTGCACTCGCAATTTGAAATTCGTATAGCTTTCCTTTATCAACAGAAAACCGAAGGTGCGATGGATTATAAAAACTCTCGTTGAATTGGATAAGCCCTTCCTCCTCAAGTTTCTTCAACGCAACGTAAACCTCTGCAGGGTGGTCGTTGAACCTATCGGTAAATGCTACTAGATCAAAATCAAAACTTTCGCCTTCAGCACTTCCCATGGCTAACTGAAAATAATTTGCCAACGATTGATAGATGCGTTTTAAAACTTCTGGCGACGGTTGCGACTGCTCTGTTTTGAACTGCAAATTGATAACGTCTGCATCTTGGTAGAGAATCGCCGCGTATGCTTTCTCGCCATCACGACCTGCTCTACCCGCTTCCTGGTAGTAGCTCTCCATGTTTTCGGGCAGATCGAGATGAATCACCGTTCGTACATCAGGTTTGTCTATGCCCATTCCAAAAGCATTGGTCGAGACGATTACGCGTGTTTTATTTTTAATCCAATCTTCTTGTCGTTTTGAGCGCTCTTCGAATGAAAGCCCTGCATGATAATACGAAGCAGAGATACCACGCTGCTGCAATCGTTGAGCGATATCTTGTGTTCCTTTTCTTGAACGCACGTAGACGATCGCAGTCCCTTTCACTTTCTGCAAGATTTCTAACATCTTACGCTCTTTATTTTCCGTTTTCCTGACGACGAAGGAAAGATTGTCGCGCGCAAAAGACTTCTGAAAAGTTTTGAAGGGCTCTTTGAATTGCAGTCGTGCAATGATGTCTTGCTTTACTTGCTCGGTAGCAGAGGCGGTGAGCGCAATAAAGGGCACGTCAGGCTTGATATTTCTAAGCGCCGCAATTTTCATGTAGGGCGGCCGAAAATCATAACCCCATTGAGATATACAATGTGCTTCATCGATGGCGATAAGCGCTACCTTCATTCGCTTGAAACGTTCGATAAAGATCTCGGTGAGCAATCGTTCCGGCGATACATACAGAAACTTTATCTCGCCATACACGCAATTATCAAGGAGCACATCGATCTCGTGCCGGCTGAGTCCCGAGTGAATAGCAACGGCAAGAATGCCTTTACTTTTTAATTGTTCCACCTGGTCTTTCATCAGCGCGATAAGCGGAGAGATCACCACGCAAACGCCTTCACGCAGTAGTGCTGGCACCTGAAAACACACCGACTTACCACCACCGGTTGGTAGCAGCGCCAGGGTATCAATACCTTGCCATGCAGCCGTGACAATATCTTCCTGTAATGGGCGAAATTGATTATGCTTCCAATAGGCCTTGAGTATGTCGATGGGTGTACTCACAAGAAACGAAGATAAGCTTTTCCTAGCTTTTGGCTATGGTAGTAAAAATGTTTGCCTATCGGTTTCGATGGTTAAGCGGGCATGTAGGATGATCTGCCCAAGGGGTTTTGAGCAAACCTCCGTTCCAATCGACTGGACTGAAACGGAGGTTGACAATTATTTCGCGGCCTGCATCAACTTCATGCCTGTTTCACCCAGGTGCTTTCGCAGAATGGATTTATACTGCACGGAGTTTACGTAGCCACCGTCTGCGGAAAAGAACTCGTCGATCACGATGTTCCAATCAGAATTGGATGGCATGATCAGTCCAAATTGTTCTGCGGATTTATCACCCACCGGATGGCGCTTAACGTTTTTCTTTTGTTCAACAGCTTCGAGATAGAAAGCCAAGTCGAGGTAAGCGAAGCCATTAGGATCAGCGACCACTTTCTCTAAAACTTCTTGGCTTGTAGTAGTCGTTACAATCTTCATTGCAGGAAAGAACTTCTCCTTTAATTCTAAGATTCGCTTCTCGTTCGTAGTACCCTTCGCCGCGTACGCAGTAAGATTAGCAAACGTAATTTTAATATCTTCTAATTTTGTAAGCGTTGGAATTGCGCTGTTGGTAATGAGAATTGCAAAGTTGGTAATGAACGGCGGACTAAACTTTACTTCTTTTTTCCGTTCAGTCGTAATCGTAACATTTCCTAATCCGATTACGCCGCCAGAAGATGCTTTTACTTTATCAAACATGCCGCGAAAGCTGTCGCCATTACCAACGAATTTTGTGGTAACCTTTGCATGTTTATTTTGCTGAAGCCACTTTTCAAAATCGGAAATAATATCAAGGCAGATCCCGGTTAATTTCCCAGAATTGTCTTTGTAGGCGAAGGCTGGCGTTTCGACGTATGCAAGGGAAATGGTGCCGGCGCCTTTCGATTTTACCGACGCCCACATATCGCCAGAATACGTTTGCGCAGCCAGTGACCCTGCCGAAAATAGCAGCGCCACGAGTACTGAAGTTCTCATGAGGATTAGTTAGGGTTAATGAGTTATTTAGAATGTGCCCTTGATTATAATAGATTCCTCAGAGAAAAAGCAACATTTTGTAATATCGATGTCTTATTTAGATGCAGATTTCAGAATTACCACTTAAATTTTTCCTTATTGAGGAAAGACGCGATCCCCTTCTTACAATCATCACTCTCGCGTGCTAATGCATTAGATTTAGCTGCAAACGTTAGCGCTTCATCCAGTGACATCGATTGTACTTCTGCTATCATTTTCTTAGTCGTCATCATCGATTGTGCTGAATTATTTTCAATAAGTGAACTCGCCAATTGATACACCTCGTCTTCAAGTTTCTCCTTCGCCACAACCTTGTTAATCAATCCCATGTTAATTGCATCTTGCGCGGTAATGAGTTCGCCGCCTAATAAAAGTTGCTTTGCTTTTCCTTCGCCAATTTTTCGAAGGAGAAAAACCATTACGATCGCGGGTATAAATCCTATTCTCACTTCTGTATAGCCGAACTTTGCTTCGGGTACTGTAATGGCAAAATCACAGACTGTTGCCAGACCACAACCACCAGCCAGGGCATGTCCCTGTATCTGCGCGATAACAACTTTCTTAAGTGTATAAATCTGCAAGAAAAGTTCTTTCAAGTGATTGGAGTCTTCAAGATTCTCCGCATAAGAATTCTTCTGCAGTGATTGCAAATACCCAAGATCAGCACCCGCACAAAAGGCATCGCCTTCGGCACGCAGCACAACAACCTTCACCGCGTCGTCGCGCTCTGCCTCATGAAAAAGATCTTTCAACTGCTGCACTACTTCGAAGTTAAGCGCATTTCTTTTTTCTGGCCGCGTTAAAGTGATATAACCAATTCTATCCTTGATTGAATACGCTACATTCATAGGTCTATTGTTTCATGATAACTCCCCTGCTGCGAAACCGCTACAAGGTCGACACCTTGCTTCTGTGCTTCGTCGCTGAGTCTTTTTGCAAGATAAAAACTATTACTACTATCTACGATAACACGGCGCGCTGTTACGTTACGAATCGCCTCTAAAGATGACATTGCATTGTTACTCACCAACACGTAATCAACCGATAGCTTCGGAATTTCCTGCTGAGGCTTATGATCGAGCCAAAGAAAATACTTATCGCACCAAATAAACAATTTTCCACCGTCCACACGCTTTGTCACCAATGAATCAGACTTGGCTGCATACACACCAAACATCAGCCGCGACGGCGTAATATGAAAGTCTATTTTCTTTGTATCATCACGCAGTACAGAATCTGTCAAAAATAACGATTGACCACGATTGACCAATTCAACTGCAGCATGCTTCGAGACATTGTACACACTTACGCGTTGTTGCGCAATGTTCGTAAAGTGATAAACCCATCGACTCCCGCCTAGGGTGAGCGCAATACAAAACGACAACACAGCATATCCAAATTGCTTGCGTTCAAAAAGACAAAGTAGAGAAACAATAAGTAGTGCCAGCAATATGGCTTGGAAAGTGGTGAAGAAAATATCATCTGTGACACTCCCTGGAATAGACTCGATCAAAAACACAATCGCATTCATAATTTTAATCACCCACATTAACAGACACCCCAGCACCGACGCAACAAAAGAGATCCAACTCAAAGCGAGTACTAAAATTCCAGCGATCAATACAACAAACGAGGCTGGTATCACGAGTAGATTTGAAATAATGAAATAGTTGGGGAATTGATGAAAATAGTATAATCCCAGAGGCAACGTCGCCACTTGCGCAGCGATGGACACAGCCGTTACCTTCCATATCTCGTCGACTACACGGCTTGAAGGTTCAAATCGTTCATACAATTTCGGGTGGAGGTATACGATGCCTAATACTGCTAAATATGAAAGCTGAAAACCTACTGACATGATCATTTGTGGATCGAACAACAACAACAGAAAGGCAGAACATGCCAAAGTGTTGTAAATGTTTATGGTTTGCTTCCAGGGTTTTGCTAGCGCAACAAACGTAAACATGGTAACGGCACGCAATACTGATGGAGAGAGTCCGGTGATAAATGCATATGACCAGAGTATAACAATACTGATTGCGGCCACTGTCCACTTTCCGTTGGTGGATCGATTCAACGGTGTGAGTATCCATGCAATGATCATGTAAATGATGCTGATGTGTAGTCCGGATACAGCAAGCACGTGCAAAGTACCTGTGGCACCGTAAGCGCCAACAAGTTCGCGATCCAATCCGTCAGTCACACCTAGTACTAATGCAATGGCAATTCCGCGTTCGCGCGTTCCATCCACGTACCGCGCAAGATTAGTCTCTGCCCAATGCCGCGCCTTGATAGCTTGATCGATAAAGAAACTTGGCGGCGCATGTGCGATGACCACCAACTTTCCGCGTATAAAATGTTGATGGTAAATCCCCTGGTACGACAAAAATTTCTTGTAGTCAAATTCTCCAAGGTTCGCTGGTGGAGGTACACTTGCCGGTGTTCCCTCAATGAATAACACATCACCATATTCGGGAGGCTTCGCGAAATTTGTATGCGGCAAATAAAGTAACAGCTTACCTTCTGACTTCTTCCATCCTAATGAAGTTCTAATCTTGTTTAGCGAGACTTCCACTTTCCAAGTTTTGTCTTTGCGTTGTGGAGCGGCACGCACCGTAGCGACATAGGCTTCAACGGAATCGCGCTCATGGCTAAGATGCGAATGCCATATCCGAGGGTCACGAAGTTGAACGTTGATAAAGCCGGCAAATAAGATTGCTACCAATCCAAAGACACCAGGATTGATTGTTTTTTCATACCGAAGATGGCGCCAGGTAAATACAAAATAGGCGCCTATCAAAACAAGTAAAGCAAGGATGGCATACAACGGAGGAATACTTACCGGCCAATAAAGTCCAGCAAGTATGCCTGCGATGAAAAATACCACGATGCGCACAAAGGCATAGGGTATCCAAGTAAACATATGGTTGAGAATTTATTTCTCTTCGGGCGAGCCTTTTTTGTAGGCCTCGATAATGTCTCGTACTAAACGATGACGCACAACATCTTTTTCGCTCAATTCAACAAATCCAATTCCTTTAACGTGGCCAAGTACTTTCACGGCCTCCTTCAACCCTGAGCGTTGGTTGCCAGGAAGGTCAATTTGTGAAGCATCGCCGGTAATAATCATTTTAGATTCTGGCCCCATACGGGTCAAAAACATTTTCATCTGCATGGGCGTCGTATTTTGTGCTTCATCCAAGAGAATAAAAGCATTGTTCAACGTACGTCCGCGCATATAGGCTAACGGTGCAATTTCAATAATTTCTCGCTCCATGTAGTAGCGAAGTTTTTCAAATGGGATCATATCATGCAACGCATCATAAATAGGACGCAGATATGGATCTATTTTCTCCTTGAGATCGCCAGGAAGGAAGCCCAGATTTTCTCCCGCTTCAACCGCAGGTCTCGTAATGATAAGCTTCTTTACCTGTTTATTCTTAAGCGCTCTAACAGCCAACGCTACCGAAATATATGTCTTTCCCGTGCCGGCAGGTCCGAGCGCGAAAACCAGGTCGTTGTCTTTTACGCTATCGACAAGTCGTTGCTGGTTAACAGTCTTCGCTTTTATCGGTGCGCCCTTCGTGCCATAGACGATCACATCTTCCGCCGTTGGATAGCCGTTATCCGGCAGCATGATCTCTTGCTCCTTGGAAATATAATTTTGAACGTTCTCCTCGGTCACTTTTCCAAATTTGTGGTAATGATCGATCAATGACCCTAAAATGTCGTTGATTTGAACGATCTCGGCAGTAGATCCTTTAATGACAATCTCGTTTCCACGCGAAACGATTTTGCTTTTTGGAAAGGCAGCCGCCAACGTGTCAATGGTTTTATTTTCGACTCCTAAGAAATCGATTAGAGAAATATTATCGAGTGTTACAGTTTTTTCGATCAATGATATACGTGATTACGGTGAATACAATTTTACCTCGCTAGGCTAAGGTACGGAATTAACCTGTTTTGAACCTACAAAGTTCAATACACGAAATATGCTTTAAAAATGTTTATTTTGGCGGATTAAATTTTAATCCGGGTAGTATCTGACTCATGGCCATTGTTACTCTTCTTACTGATTCAGGCGAAAGCGATCATTATGTAGCGGCTATCAAGGCGAAGATCATCAGCGTAAACCCTGGGATTCGCATCGAAGATATCAGTCACAAGATAGGACCATCGGATATCGGGCATGCTGCATTCGTGCTTCGATCGGTTTTTCGCGACTTCCCAAAGGGCACTGTTCACCTTGTTGGCGTCGACGCTTGCGGAAACCGCGGCGACGTCCCTATCGCTTTACAGCTTGAAGATCACTTCTTTGTTGGATGCGACAATGGACTATTTGGTCTGATCACCGAGAAATCGCATCAACAACTTGCTGAACTCAATACCATCAGTCCGATTCAGACGACTTTCCCCGAACGCGACATCTTTGCTCCCGCGGCAGCCAAATTAGCCAGTGGCATGTCGATCACAAACCTGGGCAGACCCATGCCGGCATTTAAGAGAATGATCGACCGTCAGGTGAAGGCAACAAAAAAACAGATCGTCGGCACCGTTGTTCGCGTCGATGAAACAGGTAATCTTATCACCAATATTCCGAAAGACGTTTTCGATCTACTCAGCGCTAACAAGGGATATACGATTCAATTTGGTGGCGAGAAGTTCCGGAAGATCCAAACACATTACAATCAATCAGAACAAGGCGAATGTTGCATCGTCTTTAATAGCCTAGGCCTTTTAGAGATCGGCATCTACAAAGGAAATGCATCACAACTGCTGGGCCTCGAGTACGATAGCGTTGTTAATATTACCTTTGACGAACCTTAACGCTTATGTATTTTTAGTCGACGAAAGATTAAACCAATACACCATGCTTATTCGAATCGTAAGAATGCAATTCACGGAAGCTGGCACAGACGAGTTTCTCGAAATCTTTCGGGCGAATATGCTCGCCATTAGAAATTTCGAAGGGTGCACGCACCTGGAATTATTGAAAGATCCTGAAGAACCTCATGTGTTTACGACACTAAGTTATTGGAATGGTCCGCAGTTTCTTGAAAAGTATCGGCAGTCAGAACTTTTCGCGAACGTATGGGGCAGCGTGAAGCCTCTTTTCGCCGCAAGGACGCAAGCATTTTCACTAGAAACGTTTATCGAAGTAGATTAGATCGCCGCACACTACTGCTTCATAAAAATCTTCGCTTCTTCATCAACAATCTTGAATTCATTTTGGTTGATCACTGGAAGCATGGTATCGTAGAAGCCAATAATAAAATACCCGCCTGGCTTCAATGCATTATAGAACTTCTCTAACAATTTCGCCTTCGCTTTATTGTCAAAGTAAATCATTACGTTCCTACACAAGATCATATCATATTGCCCAATGGTGCGATCAGAAATTAAATTATGATATGAGAAGGAAACGTGATCGATCAGTGACGCGTCCATGGTTGCATCTTTTCCCTGAGTTGTGTAGTACTTCGAAAAATCACTATAAGCATTATACTGCCGATAGTTATTTTCGTTCTCAATCATTTTGATCTTATGATATATGCCTTGCTTTGCCGTCGCGATCGCGTCTTGATTGATATCGGTGGCAATAGCCTTTGTCTTTTGATTCAGCTGAGCCTCCTTCAACAAAATTCCCATCGAATAAACCTCTTCACCTGTTGAACATCCCGCATGCCAGATAGACACCGAATCGGAAGCGCTATAATCATGCGTCATTCTTTTCCGTAAGTTCTTCCAAAGTATCGGATCACGAAACATAGACGTCATCCCCACGCTAATTTCATTCATAAAGGAGAAGATGAAATTAGGATCACGCAGCAGGCGAACCCATAACTCGTGGATGGATGTAAAATTAAAAACACTTAACACCCTTACAATTCTACGTCTCAAAGACTTCGGTTCGTAGCAAGTAAAATCAATTCCATATCGGGTGAGGATACTTTGGGTGAGAGAATTCATCTCTTCTTCGCTTACATCAACGGGGGTATACATTATCTCACAGCGCTTAATACTTGTACTCTTTCTTCAACTTCTTTCACCAAGATCATAATCACCCTGGAAATTTTACCATCTAACCCTTGGGCTACTGTAACAGAAACTTCATACTGCACAATCTGCCCATTGATATTCATGGGTAGCAACATTGCGGAAAACTCCTTCGATAAAATCTCGGATTTAATCTTTTCGAAAACACTTTTATAGTAGGTATCTATCAGATCATAAACCGTCTTCGTTTTTACATTCATCCGCGTGAGCCCGAACATCTTCATGAATTTTTCATTGGCTGTTCGACAAATCATTTGCTCGTTAAATTCTACTACCGGCAAGGTCGATTTCAACGCACTCACCATTACGTTCATGTCGTTGAGCTTTTCCTTTTCCTGCGTCGTAAACTGCGCGAACATCATAATTTTCTCCGGGCTACCTGTCCCGATAATGATCGGATTAAATGTACCCGACAGCCACAATTCCTTTCCGTTCTTATCCCTCATTTTAAATTCGCCAGAGAAAAATTTGCCCATGCGCAGATTCTCCCACATCATTTGTGACGACGAATCTTGTCGCATGAACTTATGATACGGTATTCCAGCAAGCTCATTGATATTGTAACCCATAACCTTCATGAAGATATCGTTAGCAGACACAAAATTGCCTTCTAGATCGAACTCCGCCGATGCTATGGTATTGTTGATTGCTGATAGATAACTATCAAGTTCACTTTGCTTGCGAGACATTTGTTCTTGAATTGCAACCAGCTCTTCCATGTTCTGTCGCATTTCTTCTTCGCGATGCTGCAACTCCTGTGTAAGCGTGCGTGAATCATTCAAGAACTGCTCAGTTTGCTGCATCGATTTAATCGAAGATATCTCCGAAGCAATACTCACCGCTACTTGCTTCAAAAATTCCATTTGAAATTCCGTCAACGGATTAAACGATGCTAGTTCCACGACGCCGTAAAAAACTTCGTTCAACATCAGCGGTGCCACCACAATGCAGCGGGGTGTAGCTTCGCCCAAGCCAGAAGTTATCTTCGCATAAGTTTCAGGCACATGCGTCATCACAATAAAATCTTTCTCATACATACATTGCCCGAGAACACCCTGTCCTTCGTACACTCTTGCTTCTTGAAATTTGCGCTTATCGTACGCAAACGAGGAGATCAATTCCATGTAGCGTGTATCCTCTTCATCTTTATATTCAATAAAAATACCGCCTTGGTTAGCACCTAAATACCGAACAAGGTTGCTGATTATTTGGTGACCATATTCGTGGATCTCACCTTTGTTACGGAGTATCTCCCCAAACTTCGCCATGCCCTCAGTGATCCATGCCCGTTGGTTCTCTTCAGCCTTCAGCACGTGCATCTCATTGCGAATCTTCATTAACGCATCGCCGATTTTGTCGTCCTTCAATACACTGTCCATCGTATCCAATTGTTCAGGATGGCTAAGTTTCGAAATGTATTGAACAGCCTTATCAAGTTTCTTCTCGATGCTGGCATGATGATCATTTAAACGTGTAATATTCTCAAATGAAATCTTTCCAACCTCATTGCTCTTGTCGTTTACAATCACTGCCGTTTTTTTAACGATGTCGGAAACAAACTTGAGAAAAGAGAAGATCAGCATCAAGACTACAACAATTGCGACTACCATAAGCCCAGCAACCATTGCACGCGTTACTTGTCCACCGAAGGATAGAACAGCGGCCGTGATAGATATCACTAAAAAGACGATAAACAGTGCAACAATTCTGGCTTTCATGAAAATAATAGTTAACGGTTTTGAACTGCGATTACGTTTGCCGGAATCATCTCCAGCAACACAGGACTAAATTTCCAAATGAATTGCGGGTGAATATTCGGATGCTTGTCGACGGTAAATCCTGTATTAATGACCAGCAAGCCGTGATCACGTGGATCTTTATCGGCGGCGATAAAATCATACAGACTACTTCCTGAAAGTCGTTTCATCATCGGCACATCGCCATATATTTCTGCTTTAAGAACATCCGACAATTCGGAGATAACAGCAGCAGAAACAATATTATCAATCTCCATCAAGAAAGCTTCGCGCAGGCGTTCATCAAGTTCTTTTTCATCCTTTCTTAAAACCTTTGCGATGGCTATGGCTTCTTCGATGTTGAATATTAAATAACTCTTACCATTGAAATCGCCAATCATCTGCGTTACCAATACAAATAACTCTTGATCTTGATCTTTAAGACGCGCAAAATTATTTTCATTGTCAAGATTTAAGATCTGAGACGGACTTGTCTTTACCGTTGCACCGAGCATAATCGAAAATGATCTTGCCGCGCGTGCCATTCCACCATTCATTGCATGCGTCACAAAACTCTCTCTATTTTTATATTCCATAGTGGTGGTTAATTAAGATTTATATTTTTCAATGTGCGCCCTTGTGATGAAAGGTTGAAAATGAACTGTAGTAAGTTTGGAATGTTCAACACAAGACAAACATTACCAGTACCTAGAATCGTTACGCCGCTGATAAATTTAATGCGATCAACAGGCTTCATCAAAGGTTTTTCAATAATCTCTTTCTGCTGAAGCAGCTTATCAACTACAAAACCAACGGTTCTGTTATTGAAATTCACTACAACAATTTCTAATCGTGTTTCAGGATGAATGGAGTCGAAAGAATGCTGCAGCGCGTTGGTTACAGAAAGGCTATCGTTGCTGTACGCAAACACATCGCGTAAAAAAACGACGGCGATGTTCTTACCAAGGTGTGTTGCTACCAATCCGCCCCCTGCACGATGAATATCGGAACGATACAGAGAGATAACAGACTCCGTATACGATAACGGAATGGCATATACCTCTTGCTGGAGCTCAAGCAACAGACACGACTTCACCGCCATAGATGACGGAAGCGTGAGCTGTAACGTTGTTCCTTTACCTTTTACACTAATCACTTTGATGGTACCACCGATAGAGTCGAGTGTTTTCTTTACAACGTCCATTCCAACACCGCGACCAGAAATCGCGGTCACTTGATCCATGGTTGAAAAACCAGGTTCAAAGATCAACATGCTGAGTTCTTGCTCATTCAATTTATCGGCGTCTTCAACCGAAAGCAATCCTTTCGCGATCGCCTTCGATTTAATACGGTCGTAATCTAAACCTTTGCCATCATCACGGATTTCTATGATAACAGCATCGGTATCATTTTTTGCGCTTAGCCAAACGGTTCCATCTTTAGGTTTACCGGCAGCCTCTCGGTCAGCTGGACTTTCGATACCATGTCCCACGGCATTTCTAATCAAATGGATCAGCGAATCGCTAATCACTTGAAGAACGTTACGGTCAATTTCAGTATCAGTTCCTTCTAGCTTAAGTATAACATCTTTCTTTTCTACACTAGCAGCATCACGCACCACACGATGAAACTTGTTGAACAAAAATCCTACTTGCACAAGGCGAACATCCATCACCGAATATTGCAAGTCGGAGCTAATACGACTGAGTCTTGCAAATTCGTTTGTCGAACGACGCATATCGAGCCCCGCTTGTGACGCTAGAATTCTATCTTTCTCAATGATGAGTTCACCGACCAAGTTCAATAGGTTATCAAGTTTTCGGACCGGTACTTGTACCAGATCAGAGAACGAAAGTTTGGTGTCCGCTTCGCCCGGAATTTCCGCTCCATCCGATGACGATATAGCCAGATCATTAACCTGATCCGGGCTGAAGGGACTAAGATCACTTACACCAACATTTTCAGTTTGGGTTTGTGTCGCATTTTCACGTTCTTCTTTTGCTTTTTTGATAAGCACTTCCAACTTCGTCTTGATGCCTTTGAATTTTACTTCCTTCGGCTCTTTCACGGCATCGATCAAGTGCCCAAGCACATCGACCCCTTTAAATATTGTTGAGAAAATTTCTTCTGTAACGGTAATATGACCATCACGCATCTCCCCAAATAAATCTTCCAACACGTGAGCAAGTTCAGCAATATTGCTGTAGCCCATGCCGGAAGCATTTCCTTTCAATGTATGTGTTATGCGAAACAACGCATTGATCGCATTTTTATCCTGTCCGTTTTTTTCCAGCTGCGTTAACAGGCGATTAATCGCCTCAAAATTCTCAAGCGCTTCCGCCAAAAAAATCTCACGATATTCCGCTTCTTTATTTTTCATAGACAACTGATTATAAAGCCAGCAATTTCTTTTAAGCGCACGGTTTGTTTTACAGCGCCATTTTCAACAGCAGCCTTGGGCATACCATACACAATCGATGATTCCTCATCTTGAGCTATCGTATATCCGCCCCGTTGAAATATTTTCTTCAATCCATTCATACCGTCTTTACCCATGCCGGTAAGAATCACACCAATACTTTTGTTCCCGTAAACCTCAGCAACGGATTCAAACAAACAGTTCACTGATGGATAGTTAAACTCCTCGTACTTCTTGGTCGTAAATCCGACTACAGGTACGCCATCTAAATTTCTTTCAATGCGAATATTATGCTCCCCTGGCGCAATGTATATGGTTCCACCCCGTAGCATTTCGCCTTTCTTTGCCAATCGAATAGAAAGTTCACTATGTTCATTCAATCTGTGCGCGAACGTTTCGAGAAATCTTGCTGGCATATGTTGCGCTATTACAACCGGCACCTGCAAATTCTTCGGAAGGTTATTAATAATCATCTCAATTGCACCAGGCCCTCCTGTTGACGCACCAATGGCTACAATTTCGTAATGAAGATTATCAGAAAACGTATGTGAGCTTACATTCAGCGACTGCTGGCGATCTACCAACAAACTCATATCCGTTTTCGATGCTTCTTTGATTAGCTCTAGCAATCGATAATTTTTAATGCTTGCCAGATCAAGGTCAGAGGGCTTGTCTATAAACTCAAACGCGCCACCTTGTAAAGCATCGAAAATGCGTTGGCTTGTTTTCTCCAACGAGCTTAACAATATCACAGGAACAGGTCGATTCTCCATCACAGAACGTACCACGTACATTCCGTCGTACTCGGGCATTACCATGTCGGTAACAACAACATCTGGCTTTAAGGCAAGAAACATATCACTACCTTCCTTTCCATCCGCTGCAGTTCCCACCAAGTCAATATCGGCATCGCTGGTAATGATATCACCGATTACTTTCCGCATGAACGCGGAGTCTTCAATAAGCAAAGTCCTGATCCGATTTGACATAGGTATCAGGCTTTTACTATCGCATCTATAAGTTGATCAGTAGTAAATGGTTTGACGATGTATGCTTTCGCGCCAAGACGAAGACCTTCGTTAACAACCGACTCTTGTCCGACAGCACTCACCATTACAACCTTTGACTTCAAACCTTCTTCCTGATATACTTTGAGGATATCGGTACCGATCATGTCGGGAAGAATGTTGTCGAGGGTGATAAAGTCAGGTTGCAATTCGAACGCCATGTCAATTGCTTCTTCGCCATTAGCGGCTTGTCCTACGATACTAAACCCTCCACTTTCGAGGGCATCTTTGATCAGTGTACGCATGTACAATGAATCATCGACGATTAAAACACTTTTTGCCATGTTACTTGGGTTTTCGGGTATTAAAAAATTTTGTATTGGTTGTTTTCTGCGGTACGCACTCGGAGTTCGCTGGTGCAGGAATGAAAGTGCGCTGTGCGACTGGACGACCCACCCACATCTAGCGCCGCGATAAAAATGCGATGTGCCACCAAGTGATCGATCACAGAACGGATATTCTTCTCGCCTACATTTCCTGATGCTGTAATGATGTTGGCACCACCTACAAATTTCGCACGCAACGTATCCAACGTACTACCGCCGCGAATGAAATGCATGAACAAACGTTCTAGCGCATCCTTTACATTATAACATTTTCCATCTTTTGCATTGGCTTTCACGTCCTCAGGCAGCAGGATGTGTGCGCCACCGGAAATACCAGTAGCGCGATCCTGTACAAACAACCCAATACATGAACCCAAACCAAAACATGTAAAGATTGAAGGCGTAGCATCTGTCTTTACCTCCCCGATATTCAACACATGTGTTCTCATGCTACGCCAGTTTTTTTAAGTGAACCCAGCATCTCCTGATCGATCACTTTGAAAATGTCAATCACGATGATGAGTCGCTTATCATATTTTACAATTCCTTTTATGTAGTTGCCATCACTATTCACATCGTTAATAATTCCCACGCTCTCGTCGAAATCCGACGCACCGATATTCAGTGTGTTTGGCACTTCACGAACCAGTATACCCATCTTCAAATCGTCGCTCTCAACAACAAGTGTGTAGTTATTTTCTGTGTTCGATCCCTGTGAACGCTTGAGATTAAATTTCTCTTCCAAGTCAAGGATCGCAATGATGTTACCTCTGATGTTGGCTACACCTTTTATATACGACGGTGTTTGTGGCATCCGTGTAATGGCCGGTGTAATCACTACTTCCTTAATCTGATCGATGTGCAACGCATACTCCTCATCACCTTGCTTGAACACAATGATTTGGAATGTACCTGTTCTTGTATTTGTTGCCGTCGTTGTATTAATAGCCTCTTTTATAGCACTCATAAAAATCCTCGTTTACAATTAGCTTGCTTTTCTAAGTTTGAACTTGTTCACACCAGTTTGAAGTTCAGTCGCGACACCGGAAAGTTTGTTGCTGCCATCGGTGATCTCCGACATCGAATTATTCAACTGCTGCGATGCACTCGCTGCTTGTTGTGTTCCGGCAGCCGTCTCCTCTGCTACGACAACGATCTGCTCAATATTCTTGACCACCAGATCAATCGATACCCGTTGGCCACTCGTAGCTTCTTGAATCTCTTTCGAAAAGCTGAACGTTTCGTCTGACGATTGTGCAATTTCTTGGAAGATATCCTGCGCCTCATTTGTGGCGGCGTTACCATCTTTCACACTCGTCTGCATCGTTTCGATAGCTTTCGTTGCAGCTTGTGTATCTTTTTGAACGTCGCTGATAATCTTTTCAATCTCAACCGCCGACTTACGTGAATCTTCAGCAAGCTTTCTAATTTCTTCTGCCACGACCGCGAATCCACGACCCGCGTCGCCTGCACGTGCTGCTTCGATCGCTGCGTTGAGTGCAAGCAAGTTTGTTTGGCTCGCGATGTCCGTAATCACATTCAATGTGCGTCCAATTTCTTCCGCACGTCCCGTAAGGATATCAATTGACTTCGAAGTTTGTCCGGCTGACTCTTTGATACCGCTCATGTTCGTCACGAGCGTTTTCATAATCTTCAATCCATTCTCACTACTCTTCTGTCCTTTCTCGGCAGCCTTATTGATCAAGTTTGCTTTCTTCTCCATGTCATTCGAGGACGCCATCACTTTTTCTACCAACTTCGACGATTCGTCTGTGCGACCTGCTTGATCTTGCGCACCTTTGGCCATCTGAGAAATAGCCGATGCAACCTCGTTCGTATTGCGCTTCATGCCCTCTGTTTTCTGAAGCATGTTCATTGAAGAGCTGGCCACGATATCGGCATTCTTACCAATATTGTAGAGAAGTTCGTTTAGGTTATCAACGGCTTTATTGAGCGAGCTCGCCATGTTCTTAATGTCGCCGCTAGCTGCCATCTGGAAGCGCTGTGTTAAATCGCCGTTGGCCATTTCCGTCACAATCTTATTGAACTCCATTACCGGCTCTGCAATAGACTGCAACAACTCGTTGATTGAATCGACTAACTCTTTCCAAGCGCCTTTTGTGTTTGTCAAACGAAGACGTGCATCAAGTTTACCTTCACTACCTGCTTGTCTCACCACCTCGTTCACCTCACCTAAGATGCTCTTCAAATTATCGCGCAGGTTAATCAAGTCCTGCGTTACCAACTTCACCGACTCATCGACATTGAGTCCATCGAGTTTAATATTGAAATCGAAACTACCATTCGCAATTTCTCCAATCGCCTTGATTACTTCCTGGAAGCCCATCTCATTGTGCTTCGTAATGGTAATATCTTTTATAAATGCCGTATACTGCAACTTTCCATCGACAAGCACACGACTCAATGAAAGATTACCCCAAAACCTCTGTCCGTCTTTGGTTGTCATCTCAAGATCACGTCCTTTTCCAACCACCTTATTAACACCAGTTTTCATGTTCGATTCAACATAATTATCGTGGTTCGCGCGGTGCTCCAAAGGAACGATCATCTTGATGTTCTTACCGAGCACTTCTTCTCTTGAGAATCCGAACATGCGCTCAGCAGCTTTATTAAAGAACGTAATCAGCTTGTTGTCATCAATAGTAACAACTGAGTCTACAGCTTGTTCCAGTGTTTGATTGATCCGTTCGCGTTGAAATCTTTCTTCGGAAATATCTTTGATGAAGGCCGTATACTGAATTTCATTGTTTATCTCAACTTTGCTAAGCGACAAATTTCCCCAAAACTTTGATCCATCTCGGCGTGTCATCTCAAGGTCACGTCCTTGACCGACTACCTTGTTAACGCTCGTCTTCATGTTAGCATCCACGTATCCGTCATGTCCGCCACGGTGTTCGAATGGAACAATCATTTTCACATTTTGGCCCATCACTTCTTCACGTGTAAAGCCGAACATCTTTTCAGCAGCTTTGTTGAAGAATAGGATTTTTTTATCAGCATTGATCGTCACCACAGAGTCAACAGCTTGTTCAAGTGTTTGATACATGCGTTGCTTATTCGCGCGATCTTCAGAAATATCTTTGATGAACGCGGTGTACTGTGTATCGCCGTCAACTTCACATTTGCTAAGCGAAAGGTTTCCCCAGAACTTCGATCCATCTTTACGAACCATCTCAAGCTCGCGCGCCGCGCCTACTACTTTGTTTACACCTGTGCGGATATTAGAATCGACATAATTATCGTGTCTGCCGCGGTGTTCCATAGGCACAATCATCTTCACATTTTGTCCAAGCACCTCTTCACGCGTAAAGCCAAACAACTCTTCAGCGGCCATATTAAAAAAAGTTACGATACGATCAGAGTTAATGGTGATTACAGCATCCAACGCTTGTTCCAGTGCTTGTTCGTTTTTACGTTGTTGTTGCTCCAGTTCGGTAATACGTTTGAGCAAATCTTCTACCGAGTGACCTGATGATCCGGCATTAGAACCGTTTCCTTTTTCTTGGTAATAATTTTTTGTCATGGCCTGGGGATTTTTTATTCCTAATACATGGTTTTTAGTCCCTGCTGCAATGGCCATAACTTCGGCCGACAACGGGAGGGGTACGTTAAGTTCATTCAATGTTGCTTCAAGGTGCTGGGCTACAATAATGAAGTGATCTTCATTCAGTCCCTTTGCTACAAGCGGAGCATGGGCAGACTCAAGATCTTTCCCTGTATATTTGACAGGTGCACCTAACGCCATCGCCAAAAACGATTTAAGTTTCGTTCGTTGACGTTTCATATCAGTAGCCTGAAAAAAGCTATTGATCCGCGGGTCTTCTAATACCTTCTTATAGAAAATATCAACCGCCGCGTTCAAAGCCTCCTTGCCACCGATCCTTTCAAATAATGATGTGAGGGTTTTTGTTTCCATATTAATTATTGGAGAGGTTCAGTTTCACATGCTGGAAATCGTAAAGATTTTTTACTACTTCCACTGTTGCAGTAGCTTGTGTATCGCCAGCAAGCGCTCTGAGATTTTTCAATGGCTCACGAGAAATGCTGCGTATTAATTTGTGCGCATAGCGCTTGATCAATTGTACATCGCGATCAGATGCCGACTCCAACTTCGGCAGCAGCCATCCTAATTGTTGATCCTTCAAATTCACCAGACGCGTCCAATACGCTGCGAGGATCGGCGCCATCTCCAATTGATGGATGACATTTAAAAATTCTTTTGTCTCCGCAGAAACCATTCGCCATGCTTCTTCAACACCACCAAATACATCAAGCGGAGAAGCCGACAATGCCTTAAGATCATCTAAGTTGTAAAGCGAAATACCAGGATGGAATCGAAGTTTATCATCGAAGTTACGGGGCATACCAAAATCAAGAATGACACGTTTCTTCTCCGGCGTCAATTTCGTTTCGAACCGTGTACATGTGCCGGTTGACTTTGGACAAAGAGAAACTTCGTGGTGCGTTCCACCGATAATCACATCGGCCTCGTGGAAGTATGTTGAGATCTTATCAATGGAAATTGCTTGCACGTTGTATTGAAGTGCGAGGTCGCGAGAACGTTCAATATCATGACTTGCAATCACTACATTTTGAATGCCTTCATGCTGCAAGTATCCAAGGGCAAGGCGAGCAATCTTTCCGGTGCCGATCACCAAGAAATTACGCTCGTAAATATTTTCGAACTTATCGTATAGCAAAGAGAAACCAGCATCCACTACCGAAGAGCAAAATTTATCTATACCAGTTTGCGTCCTTACTTTTTTGCCGATGCGAATTGATTCCCGTAACACGTTATCAAGCCATAGCCCAACACCACCACATTCCATCGATAATTGATGACTGTGTTTAATCTGCGTTAGGATTTGATGCTCACCTGTCACTTGCGAACAAAGACCGCTCGCTGTAGCAAACAAGTGATTAACAGACGCCTGAGTGTTCTTGTAAAATTGCACATAACGGAAAACCTCTGCATCCTCAAGGAAAAAATTAACAATTGGATTGATGTTTTCAGACACCGCGTAGACTACAAAACGATTACAGGTTGACAACACAAACACTTCGTCTACTTTCGAGCGAAGTTTAGAAATCACTCTTTTAACGGACTCGTCATTGCCGGCGAGTTTTTCACGGATTCGGAGGGGGGCGCTTTCGTGACTTACTTCAGCGGCGAAAATCTGCTTAGCCATAGAGGTTTTATTTTTTAGTAAAGGTAGTCTCCTATCGAAGGGACCTCAATCAGCGGATTTTTGTATTTTGATTTAAGGCTTAACCATTAGGGTAATCCGTAAAAACACGTAGCGTAAGATTTCCCTAGAAATACAAGAAAATATGCGATTGATAATTTACTCGCTTTTAGCACTTTAAGCCCATGGACTAAATTCAACCTCACTGTCAATTGCTGCTACCGAAAAGCAGCGTGCAACATTTCCATACGCACGCTTAGTTGTGCTGCAACTTGAGCTTCCGGCTGATGAGCTGGCCTTTGTGATCATTGGGCACACGCACGCGGAAAACGCTACCAAAACCTAACTCCGACTCCATTTTAACACTGCCCTTCAGCTGCTCAAGACTTTCTTTCACAATGTAAAGCCCTAGTCCCGCGCCACTAGAGTTTAATGTCGCCTTATAAAACATCGAAAAAATTTGATTGTGATGCTGATGACCGATTCCTAATCCGTTGTCGATAATTTCGATCAGCACATCCACTGCGCTAACGTTTATATTGATTCTAACGAACGACCTTACTTTATTCGGATCGTAAAAATGTATGGCGTTTGAAATGATATTATTCAGAATAATCTCCATTCGTTCAGGATCAGAATAGAACGGATATTGGCTATTGGCGACTACCTCAAAAAAGATTTTCTTATAATTAGCATCGCTGTGATGCGCATTTAATACACGATGTGCCAACAGCTCAAGATCAATTTTTTGACTCTTACGACGCTGATAGGTTGCCTTAGAAAAGCTCATGATGTTTTTGATAATACCATCGAGCTTCATTGCACTAGCTTCGATCTTCGCCGTATACTCTTCGAAAGAATCATCAAGCGACTCCATGCGCATCAGATTCACAAGCCCTAAAATTGACGTGAGCGGAGAACGAAGATCATGCGATGTACTATAAAGGAATTTTTCAATTTGCGCTGTCAGCTTGTTGATCTGTTCGTTTTTAGAGGCTAAGTCTGATTCGATTTTTTGTCGCTTGGTGACATCGCGAACCAATATGGTGAAGTATACATGGCTATCATAAACGATTCTGGAAAAAGTTGCATTTGCCCAGAACGTAGAACCGTCATGACGCGTTACTTCAAAATCACGAGAAAACTCTGTTGGGGACAGGTCGGTTAAAGGTCCACGATATTTATCTAAATAATTATTGAACTCCACGAGTGATGATGTTGGAAAAATAGAATCGACAGTAGCACCAACCGTACTGACACCCTGAAATCCTAAGATTTTTGCTGCGGCTTCATTATGAAACACCACGCGTTTCTCTTCGTCGAGAAAAACGATTGCCGAAGCAGTCTGGCTGAGTGCGTGAAGCGCAATTTTCGGATCAAGAGCTGCTACGGAATTCATATCATTAAACAATAACACGTTTCTCATCTCACTGAATTCTTGTAACAAAGCTCCTCCTATTCAACTGCGTTTTCAATACACACAATTGAGGATTTTAAACAGTACTAGTACGGAAAAAAGTCGCGTAGAATTACGTAGAAACGCACACCGATCAAAACACCGGTATGATTTATAAATGCAAACTCACAAAACAATCATCACTTTAAATAAACAGCTATCAGCCGACCGCGAAAATCTTATACCTTCAACTTTCAACTTTTAACTTTCAACTTTTAACTTTCAACTTTTAACTTAAATGAGATCAAGCTGCTGTGCTTTCTTAACCAACTCTATGGCATTCTTCACACCAACCTTCTTCATCAAATTTGCGCGGTGAGTTTCTACAGTGCGTGGACTAATGAAAAGTTTATCCGCCATTTCCTGACTTGTGAGTCCATCGGCGATGAGTTTAATGATTTCTATTTCACGATTGGTAAGTTTGATAAGATCCTCTCGTTGTTTTTTCTTGCTTACGTTTTGAGAGTATTTTCGAAAGATTACATCCTGAGCCTGGCGACTGAAATAATTCTTTCCTTGCAGAATAGATTTTATCGCATAGTCAAGTTCACTGCTACTTTCATTTTTCACGACGTACCCCTTTACCCCGAATTCCAAGCATCGGCTAATGTAGTCGTCATCATCGTACATCGACAATATTAATATGTTAGCCGTCGGATCGTGCGACAAAATCTCTTTGCTAACGTCCATCCCATTCATATCGGGCATCGAAATATCGAGAATGAGTAGGTCGGGTTTGAGTGACTCATATTGATCAAGGGCTTCTTTACCCGTTGATGCTTCCCCAACTACCGTATAATCTTTATTCTGTTTTACTAAGTTCTTAACGCCATCGCGAACCATTGCGTGATCATCGGCGATTAGTATTTTATGTTTTGCCATAACGTCAATTTTGAACTGGTGCTTCTACTATAATTAATGTTCCTCTGTTTTCATCTGATTCAATAATGAGTGTGCCCCCCATTATCTCAGCGCGCTCACGCATATTGACAAGTCCGTTTCTTCGTACTTGTTGTGCCGTACCTAGCCCCTGTCCATCATCTTCAACACTCAATTGGATCACATCCGACTCCTCATTGAGTTGTACCATAATGCTCCTCGCACGTGCATGCTTCACCGCATTGTTAAGTGCTTCTTGTGCGATCCGATAAAAATTAATTTTCTGTGTTTGATCAATTTCCTGCGGCGCGCCAAGTGATTCGAACGATATCTGCAGATTTACGGAGTTCCGCATCTGCGTACACAATGAACGTAAACAGGTCGCTAAATCAAAATCCCGAAGTTTCGACGGCAACAAATTTTCAGAAATGCGAACCGATTCCTGTATTGCTTCATCGATTAATTTCGAGAGCTCTTCTGTACGCCTGTCCTTTTCACCGTTCAAGTTCACACTCATCTTGATGGCGTTTAACATTTGCCCCAAGCCATCGTGAAGATCTTTCGCGATTCTTATACGTTCTTTTTCTTGCCCTTCGAATAACGCCGCCATCCGTTTTGTTTCAAACTCCTTCAGCAACCGCTCGCGTTCAGTTTTCTCTGTAAGGTCTTTAAAAATCATCACAAGCCCTGTGCAATTTTCTTTGTTGTCAATCACGGGACTAATACTTCCCTCACCCACCGACGTTTCATGACCATTGCTTGAAATGAGTAATAAGTTCTTCGGCAAAGAACTCACGCGGCTACCATCCAAACTACACTGCAATGGATTGATAAAATTTTCTTCTTCATCAACAAAGCGAATCCGCATCACTTCCAAGATTGGTTTTCCTTGCGCTTTCGGAAGCGTCCATCCTGTGAGGTACTCAGCACTCGGATTCAGGTAGTTGATACAAAAATGTCTATCAAGTACTACGACTGCATCGCTTATGGAGCGGATCGTAGAAAAATATTGTTCTTCACTTTGCCGGAGCCTGGACTCAATGTCATGCTTATACAGCGCCATTTCGATCACGGTAAAAATTTCGCGATCTTCAAAAGGCTTCGTGAGGTATCCGTGTGGTTCTGTAATCTTTGCGCGCTGAATTGTGTCTTTATCCGACAGCGCCGTAATGTAAATGATGGGAAGATTATAACGTTGTTTTACCAAGCGTGCTGTTTCAATGCCGTCTGTTGCACCGTTCAGCATGATGTCCATCAGAATAAGATCGGGCTTGTTCTTCTCTAAGAAGGCAAGCGCTCCTTCGCCGGAATCTTCCGTTCCAAGCACGCGGTATCCTTCACTTTCAAGCGTTGTCTGCAAGTGATACGCTACAATGAATGAGTCTTCAACAATTAAAATCCCAGCTTTGGACAACATGCAGTATAAATTAAAGTCAAAACCGCATTTGGAATATAGTACCTTTTTCTCGAATTATCTCCAGCGTCCCACCTAATTGTCGTACAAATATCTGCAACAAATGCATTCCGAAAGAAGCAGACGCACCCGGTGTTACATCCTCCGGCATCGTAACACCATCATCAGCAACAACCAGCAAAAACTTATCGCCATCTTTTCTGAAACTTACCGTAATACTTCCTTCATTCTTCCCTTTGAAAGCATGCTTGATGGCATTTGTAATAAGCTCATTCACGATAAGTCCACAGTAAATCGCTGAGTCAAGATCAATTACATTATTCTGAATATCCGTCTTGAATTTCAGCACAAGATCAGGCGTCGAATTCGTCACCTGTAAATCATAAACTAATCGGCCTAAATAGTCGGAGATTTCTACTTTATCAAGCGTCTCCGACTGAAGTAAGCGCTCGTGAATCAACGCTATTGACCTTATCTTCTGCCGCGTACTTTCCAAGAAATGCCGCACCTCAGGTTCTTCCAATGACTTCATTTTAATATAAATAATGGAAGAAATAAGCTGAAGATTGTTCTTCACCCGATGATGAATCTCTTTGATCAACGCCTCTTTCTCCATAATGGTCGCGAGTAGTTTCTTTTCCGTACGAAGCTTCTCCGTAATATCCGACGCAATGGCTACCAATGAACCTTCCTTCTCTTGATATTGAATCACGATATCGACATCGTATGCCGTTCCATTTTTTCGATGATGTTTTATTTGAAGCTGAAGTCTAGCGGTTTCTCGTTTAATCAATGGCGCGACTAACGCCCGAATCGCCATTTCATCCGGATAGTTAAACAGATCCGTGAACTTCATCTTATTTAACTCCTCGATCGAGTAACCTAGATTTCTCAGCGCCGATGCATTCACGAATTGGAATATCAGCGTATCACGATCAAAAAGATAAATCTCGTTATAACTTTCCCTTACAATAAGATCAAGACGCGCTTGTTCTGATTGCAATCTTTTCCGCACGGTAATATCATGACCGATGGCTTGCAACTCGTAGATCTTCCCAGCATCATCTCTTAAAATCAAAATGTGCCACTCTAACCAATGCCATGTTTTATCACCCGCCATGATGCGATGCTCCACGGGGTCTGGCGAAACACTACCTGCAAAAATTCCTTCACACAGATCGAGTAACGGTTTTCGATCCGCTGGCGGTACCAGAAAAGAAAAATCTCGCCCAATCATTTCTTCTTCTGGCAATCCAAAGAACTTCGAATAAGCATGATTGACAAACGTAAGCACTCCACCTCGCTCAATTCGACAAATTAAATCCAACTGATCTTCAACAATCGATCGATAACGATTTTCCGATACCGTAAGCAATTGTTCGGCAAGCTTTCGTTCATGAATGTCCATGCATGTGCCAATAAAACCAGCAAATGCGCCTGTCTGCAAATGCCTTGCACTTCCATTATCTACAAACCACCGATATGCGCCGTCGTGTCTGCGCAATCTATATTCAACCGAAAAAGATTGTTGATTATCGAACGCGACATCGAAATCGCGTGTCGTTCGTTCTGCATCGTCCGGATGTACGAACTCCGACCATCCTTTATTTAACGCTTCGTCCAAACTAAGCCCAAAATATTGAAGCGCACTCGCATTGTAATAGGTATCGCGTTTCGATTCATCTGTCATCCAAATCCACACAGGTGCTTGATCTGCCATATCCTTAAAGCGCTGTTCACTTTCGCGAAGCTGAAGAATGATTTTACTATTCTCCGTTACGTCCAGCGACATACCACCTACCGCATATACATTTCCATCGGCGTCCCGAATAGGAAACTTTACTTCATGAAATTCGCGATCGCCAATTTGATATGAAAACTCAACCGACTTCCCGGTTTCAAAAATTTCTTGATCCTTCTGCGATTGAATATCAGCAACTTCACGCGGAAACAATTCGTGTGCACGAACATTATCTTTCAACCTGCTCGGCAATGTTTTTAAGAAACTAAGATTATTAAACAAATAGCGACCACGTGTATCTTTCATGTACACCATCATCGGCGCGTGATCAAGAATCGTTTGCAACTGCGACTGGCTCTTGAACATCTCTTGCATGGCTAGCTTGATCGTTGTGATGTCAGACTGAATTGCCATGAATCCGTTAACAACATTATCGGCGTCATGCATCGGCATCACTTCCATATCGAGCCAGTACTTCTTACCCGCTTTTGTATAATTCAAAATCTCCGTCCGAAATCCTTTTTCGTTTTTCAACGAGGCGCGCATGTAAGCCACGGTCTGTGGATTGGTTTCTGCGCCTTGTAAAAATTCACCAGGCTTTTTCCCTAGCACCTCCTCCATCGTGTAGCCGGTGACGCGTTCAAATCCTGCATTCACCCAAGTAATTTTCCCGTCGCGATCAGTCAATGTTACCGCGTTGTTAGTTCTACTGGCGATGAGTGCGAGTTTCTTATTTTCGTCTTCAGCCTTGCGCTTTTCTGTGATATCATTAGCAACCACAATACGCGCACGTTTACCTTTATATTCAATGGCGCGAGAATGTACATCAACAATAATGATGTCTCCATTTTTTTTCCGGTGAATCGCCTGTACAATGGAATACTGGTTCGCGTTTGCTGCAACAATTCGCTTCGTACGCTCGAATTCTTCTGCGGGGCGAATGTCGAAAATCGTCATCTTCATGAACTCTTCTTTCGAAAATCCATACAACTTCATCGCTGTTTGGTTTACATCGAGAAATTCATACGACTCCACATCAAAAATCCACATCGACAGCGGATTATTCTCAAACAGGTTTTGATAAAGAAAATCACTCTCACGCTGCGCACGTTGCGACAGCTTTTGATCAGTGACATCTTTATAGTATACGAACAAACCTTCAGCACTAGGGTATCCACTCACCTGAAAGATAAGCTCGGCATTCGTGTAGCTTGTATGCTCAACTGAAAACGACTCGCCTGTCTGAAGTGCCTTTTCAAACTGCCCATATAAGGGATATTTATTAAATCCTGGAAATACTGCTTCGAGATGTTTACCAATCAGATCTTCTTCCTTACGGTTTGTGTAAGAAAGGAAAACATTGTTTGCCATGATGAAATTAAGATTTCGATCGAAAGCGAATATGCCATCTGAAATACTGTAGAGAATCCGTTGCAACTGACGCGTTTTCAATAACGCATCTTCTTCTGTTTGTTTTCGTTTTGTTACATCTTGAAATACGCCAAGCACCTTTCCATTCTTTCGGAATGTTCCCTGTGCAACGAAGACTTTACGACTTCCTTTCGCGGTTTGAATTCTAAACTCTGCTTGCACACGTTTCAGCGCCTCATCAGATACAAGTCCTTCTTGAAGCTTCTCGTAAATGAGACTGCGATCTTCTGGAATCAGATACTTATTAACAAAATCAGCAAAAACAAGTTTGTTAGGCGCCAACTCATCTTCCTCGACAAGTTCTAAAAATTCAGCAGAGAGGTCCACCATGTAGTTCTCAACCGTCAATTCGGCTGTACCGATTTTACTAAAGCGCATGGCCTCACTGAGCTGCTGTTGTGAGCGTAATAGTTCTTGTCTATCAACATTGCTGTCTTCGATCAACGTAGCAACCATCAACCAGCACTTTTTCGTACCGACTACGAGTTCACTTACGGAAAGCTTCGCGCTAATTTGTTTTTTTCCTTTCGCCATCAAAGTAGCGGCAACGTTCGTTCCCCTCTTGAGCTTACCTGTTGTGGACAAAAGCTCGCCTAGTGTTTTTGAAAGAAACTGTTTTTGGGTAAACCCGAATATTTTAAGCGCTGCCTTATTTACACCTTCAATAGCAAGCGATTTCGGATTGTAGATCCACGATGGAAGTGGGTGATTGTCAAATAGGTCTGTCGGCTTAATTTTCAATGGCATACACCGGAAAACGTTAAAGGTAATCACACTACCTGTGGGTAGATACTGTGGAACTACGTACGTATTTATACAGAGGTACTCCGAAGCGCGAAATGTGAAAAAAGCGAATTCGTCAGTTTTTAGGCTAAATGAAGGACAGAAAGAAGTGAATAAATCGTTATCCAGGCCATGTTGATTCAACGAATTCGATTATATTTGCGTCCCGATTTGAGCGAAACCGCAAAAAAATTGGCCATCCTCGAGAAGTTATGGATGGTAGTCACAAGCCAAAGTGGCGGAATTGGTAGACGCGCACGACTCAAAATCGTGTACCGTAAGGTGTGTGGGTTCGATTCCCACCTTTGGTACTTAAGAATTAAAAGGATGGCTTGCCATCCTTTTTTGTTAACCATAATACAAACCGTTGGCTGCAGTTTACATTCTTTATTCTAAAGAATTGAACAAGTTCTACGTTGGAAGCTGTCAGGATTTTGAATTGCGTTTTCATGAGCACATTGAAAAGGTGTATCCTAATAGTTTCACTGCTAATTCTGACGACTGGCAATTAGTCGCCCTCTTTGAAAATTTGTCGTATTCGCAAGCCAGATCAATTGAAAGTCATATTAAGAAAATGAAGAGCATAGTTTATATACAAAACTTAGTGAAGTACCCTGAAATGGTAGATAAGCTCAAACAACGATACAAATAAGTGGCGGCCCCGATAGCTATCGGGGTGGCAGACGCGCACGACTCAAAATCGTGTACCGTAAGGTGTGTGGGTTCGTCCCGATAGCTATCGGGACCCACCTTTGGTACTTAAGAATTAAAAGGATGGCTTGCCATCCTTTTTTGTTAACCATAATACAAACCGTTGGCTGCAGTTTACATTCTTTATTCTAAAGAATTGAACAAATTCTACGTTGGAAGCTGTCAGGATTTTGAATTGCGTTTTCATGAGCACATTGAAAAGGTGTATCCTAATAGTTTCACTGCTAATTCTGACGACTGGCAATTAGTCGCCCTCTTTGAAAATTTGTCGTATTCGCAAGCCAGATCAATTGAAAGTCATATTAAGAAAATGAAGAGCATAGTTTATATACAAAACTTAGTGAAGTACCCTGAAATGGTAGATAAGCTCAAACAACGATACAAATAAGTGGCGGCCCCGATAGCTATCGGGGTGGCAGACGCGCACGACTCAAAATCGTGTACCGTAAGGTGTGTGGGTTCGTCCCGATAGCTATCAGGACCCACCTTTGGTACTAAAAAGCTTAAAGCAGAAAGCTTAAAGCAGAAAGCTTAAAGCAGAAAGCTTAAAGCAGAAAGCTTAAAGCAGAAAGTTATGAAAGGCCCTCAGGAAACTGAGGGCTTTTTTATTTTGGTATTTGTTTGTATCGGACAAATACCGGACAGCCTTAGGTGTAAGCCCTTCCTATTGGGCAGGTGAATGATCGGCCGGTATTGCTGGATAGTTAACTCATCGCCTTGAGGAAATATCATTTAGGCCTCAGTTCGTTTGAACGTTCTTAGATTTGAGCCGCGGCCACTGTCCGGAAATTCCGGACAACTGCATTTGGGTCGAGTTACTTTCTTACCGCGTCAAAATCATGCGTTTATTATCGATAACTTGTCCATCGGCGATCAGGGCATACAAATAGATTCCTGCTTCAAGGTCATTTCCATTTAGCTCAACATTCGTTTCTCCGCGCATAGATATAGTAATACGTTTGATCTGCTTGCCTTCAAGATTATAAATTATCACATCGGCGTTGCGTACAGCATCAGAAACAGACAGCGCAATACGCGTATATTGACTAAACGGGTTCGGCGAATTTTGTTGCATTGTATTCTGACCTGTTACCGCAGTATGATCCAATTGAACGCGTGATAATTTCCCAGCAAGCGCTTCTCTCAAACTCATTATTTCATTTGCCTGTTTATCAACTTGCGCCGAAAGTTCCTGAACAGCTTTCACCAAAGGCACAACAAACTCTGAGTATCGTAACGCGTAGTGACTCTGTTCATTCTCTGGCGCATCAACACCATAGAATGCATACGCCGATTCCTTTACTATCTTCTCAACTTCCTGTGCGACAAATCCCGTATGGCGCTGACTTGGTGACGCAATTTTTTCATGCCCAGGCTTTCTTTCAATGCGCAGAAATTTTTCTTGCGCTTCATCGTCGACAACATAGGTAACGGGACGAAGTTTGTTGATAAACGAAATACCCGGCACATCTTCTTTCACGTCGCGTTTGAATCGTCCATCCGATAATGTAGACCACGGCACTTGGCCACCAATACTGGTAACGCTGGTATTACCGATACGCACTTGGTTATTCGCTGTTGTTCTTGTGAACGCACCAAGCGCCGTTGTATTGCTGAAGGATCCCGTTGTTCCAGCCTGATACCCTGCGGCTGTGTTATCATTTCCAGTTCTATTCTCATACAATGTCCAGGTGCCGACACATGAATTACCCGACGCGGTTGTACTGAAAATTTGTGCTCCCTCGCCAACAGCAACATTTTCGCCTCCACTAATAGAACTATTCAACGACATGTATCCACACGCCGTATTGTGATTGCCTGTAGTATTGTACTGCATCGATTCACTGCCAATCGCAACATTACTCAACCCAGTCGTGTTGCTGTACAAAGAAGATTGCCCTACCGCTGTATTGTAAATACCCTCAGTTGTCGAATACATTGACTCATGCCCAACAGCGGTGTTCATACCAAAGAAATTATTTGCGCTGTACAATGCCTTGTATCCAACTGCTGTAAGTTGATTCCCAGTATTCTGAAATCCGGCACGATATCCAATCGCTGTATTGGAAAAACCATCATTCAAAAACAAAGATTGAAATCCAACAGCCGTATTGTATGCTGCGGAAACGTTACTCAATAATGCTTCATATCCAAATGCCGTGTTTGACTGGCCTGTTGTATTCGATGCGAGCGTTGATGTTCCGAATGCGACATTCCAATTTCCGGTGTTCACAGGAAGTGAATTCGTTCCGACACCAAGTGAGTTTGCACTAATCACATACGGGAATATTCCACGCCGGCGAATATTGCCACTACCATCAGCCACGAGTATTTGTGTCAATGTAATATTGGTGGGAAGCGATCTGATACGCAAGGCGCCATTGATATCCAACTGAACGGTAGGCGCTGTTGTATTGATGCCTGCAAAACCGTTCGTGTTTAAAACTGTCATGCGCGTCGTTGTTCCGGTTCGTAACGATACATTCGTAGTAGCTGCACCCGAACTAAACGTACCATCAGGGGACGTAACCTGTGCATTGACTATTGCACTGCACAAAAGAATAAATAAAAAAATTGAATAGATTTTTTTCATAATGAGAGTGGTAAGTGAGTGAAAAGAAATCGTCAGCATTGCCTTAACTTTGCTTAACATGCTGAAAAATTAGAGAATGAAATACCTCTCAACAACGTGAGGTGAAGCGATGAGAATGAGGAAACGTTCTTTACACGTTGATTTCGAAATGTCGCGTCAAATAATCAGGGAAAAGCCTATTAACTGAGGTGATTTTGCAGCTATAGAGTATTAGGTGATAATACCCTTGTTAAAAAAGCGGCAAGTCTTAAGCTGCAAGTTACAAACCTTACTCAGCGCTCCTCAGCGTCTTTGCGCCTCCGCGGTGAAAAGAATTTGTTCACTACTACTATCCTCAGATTGAGGACACGAAACATTTCATTTTTACCGCAGAGATGAAGAGGAGCTGAGTTTTGCAGAAACGTTTCATTTCTTACCGCTGAGAATGTAAACAAAAAGCCCCGGAATTTCTTCCGGGGACTTCTTCACATAAACTCCACTTTATAAAAATTACATTGTGGATCAATCCATGGTTGCATACACCAGCCTGAAGAACCCTGACACCTGGTGTGATGTTGACGTTTTACATCCGTCCGCGTGATCCGGTGTATCTTCGTAGATCGTACCTGAAAAAGAAACTACAACATCCGACAAAGGCTTACCAGTAAACTCTTCAACATTGTAAGTCATTTCAGCACACACGCTTTCCGATTCACAAACGTCCTTCACTTTCTCACGTTTAACATAATCACTCTCATACGCCACCGTACCAGGAATATTCGTGAAGGACACATCGTCGTCACCCTCATCGTAAATACATTTCACCCTTTGCGCCCCAATGCCCGTCTGATGAAGTTCCGCCAGAAAAATATTGATGTACTGATCACCGCGAACATAACCCGCAGAAACACCAATACCTTTGTTATCATCTATTGGTCCGCAATTCACAATTTCGAAATTCGTTGGATCTGGAACAGTGCTACCATTAAAACCATATTGATAGTATGTGTACGTTTGTCCGTCGACTGTCAATTCAAGGAAGTATTCATTCTCAAGCACTGTTATATTCGACACCACCATGTAGTGACCTTTGCTTCCTTCTTTGTTTGACGTTTCAAGATCAACGGAAACCGCAACAGTTTTTGGGTTGGGTGCTTTTGCAGGTGCAGTATACGTTGCCATGTTACCTGAACCGCTCAGCTTTCCATTACTATTCGACACCGGAGCTGCCGCGCCATTCAATGCCCACTTGGTTGCGCGAAACTGGATCATCCGTTTCTCTATGTCACGTGGAATAGGCGTAAGCGGTGCAAGCACGTCAAGACCATCATCCTTTATCGGCACCAACGGAGCAAGTTCATCCATGGCATTCGGGTCGTCATTGTCTCGCCTGAAACCGGTGAGACGAAGTTCGACACTCTTATTAACGCTCACCCTAGGCGCCGACGGGGTCAAAACAAAATCAATAAACCTTCCCAATGCCCAATCACTGAAGTGCGTAGTGGTAACGGTTACATACTTATCATCTAAGTTTGTTTCGCTCTTCAACATCGCGTTCCAGGTACCATCTGTATTCTGCGTCGTGATCCAAAGAAATTCGTCACTGGCCGCACCGAGCACACTTGCATCATAATGAAATTTCAACTCTACAGGTTTTGCAAACGTAGTGCCTTCGGGAGAAAGTCTGTAAGCGGCACCAAGTCCGAGTGGTGCATGATTTGACAGTGGCTGTATTGCGACTGTGGTATTGGTTGTAAGCGCTCCTTCCGGAACAGTAAGCGTAAGATGGCCATCAGCCGAAGTGAGAGAACCACCAGATGTTCCAATAACTTTGCTTGTTGCATCACCTTGTGGCGTTCCGCGATCTGTAACAATCGGATCTAGATCTTCGGGAGCAGGGTCTCCCCCATCGGAACACGAATGCAACGACAGGGTGACCAGCAAACCCCAACCTAACACAAAACAAAAAAATAGGGATCTTTTTTTCATAGGATAATTATTTTAACAACTCAATCACGCCGCATGTCAAGGGCGATCATCGCTTCATAAATCTTAAGCGAAAGTAGTTCATGAAGTTTTTGCTGGTAATCCACGAAAAAAGGGATATGTTATGGATAGAATTAAAATCCACGAAAAAGTGGATGAGATCCCCAACGTGAGTTTAGTTTATTTGCAATCAACCTACATGAACATGTCGATTCGCATTTGCATCGTATCAATTTTACTCTGTGCAACAGCGCTTAAGCTCGAAGGTCAGCAACAAAAGCCCGACAGCCTTGCGCGTGCGCTGATGTCTATGCCTGATGATACCACGAAGGTCAATCAATACTACATCGCTGGAAAAACTTTTGAACGTCAATCGCCGGAACGTGCCATGATGTTGTATGATTCCGCCTATGCATTGGCAAAACGTTTGGGCTTCAGAAAGGGAGAAGCAACATATGCCGGACATGCGATCTCAATCTTAAACAGTAAAGGAAAATTTAAAGAAGCATTAGAACTTACGAAGCAAGCGCTTGCCATCTTTGAAACACTTGGTTCCGAGCGCGATCTCGCCATTGCGTATACCAACGTTGGTAGCGAGTGGCACTATCTGTCCGACTTCCCACAAGCGTCAGAAAACTATCTCAAGGCCCTAGCACTTTCGGAAAAAATTGGTGACCAGTATAGTCAGCGAATTCTCAACAATAACTTAGCATCCATATTCATCAATCTTCAGCAGTATGAAAAAGGAAAATCATACGCCGAAAAATCACTACACATCGCGCGCGCGTTAAAAAATGATTATGCCATATCATCGTCGATGTTTAACATCGCTACCGCTGAATTATACCTCAAGCAATATGACAGTGCACTCCATCATTATCAAGTGATTCATGCTATCGGCATCCGCACTGACGACTACATCGTAGTTCTTGATGGTCTATTAGGACAAGCTGATGCGTACTTGCACAAAAGTGATTTCACGAATGCTGAACCGCTTTATAGAAAAGTGATTTCATATTCAAAAGAAAAAGAAGCACCGGAGTACGAACTCTATGCCTGGATGGGGCTTTCAGATGTGTATCAAAAAACAAAAATGTTCAATGAATCCGGAAGGGCAATTCAGCAGGGCATGAGTATTGCCAACCTGCTGGGTTCTTTGTTTGAATTAAAAGACCTCTATCTTAAAGCGTCGGAGCTTGAAGAAAAGAAAGGAGATTTCGAGCAGGCACTTACATTTCGAAAGAAATTTGAAATGCTGAACGACTCGATTGTCGGCGAGAATAGCAAATCGAAGATAGAATTACTAGAAGTGCGGTACGAATCCGAGCAAAAAGCTGCTACTATTCGCGCGCTGCAGGCAGAGAAAGACATACAAATCCTCACCATTCGCCAGCATCGAAATATTGCTTTCGCATTAGCAGCGGTTGTCATTGCCGTGGTTGCCATTGCCTTTCTCATCTTTAGAAATTACAGACAAAAGCAAACGCTACAACAGCAACAGATCAATCAACTCGAAAAAGAGAAAAAACTATCCGCTACCGAAGCGATTCTGAAAGGAGAAACGCAAGAGCGGACAAGGTTAGCCCGCGACCTGCACGATGGATTAGGAGGTATGTTAAGTGGAATTAAATTCTCATTAAATACCATGAAAGAAAATCTGGTGATGACACCCAAAAACCAAGAAGCGTTTGAGCGCAGTATTGATCAGCTCGATCAGTCCATAAAAGAAATGCGACGTGTCGCGCACAGTATGATGCCTGAATCGCTTGTCCGTTTTGGGCTCGACATTGCACTTCAAGATTTTTGCAAAGGCATCGGCCAATCTCAGGCATTAAAGATAAAATATCAATCGTTAGGCGTTACGCAAACGAAATTTGATGAAGCCGTTGCGCTTACTATCTATCGCATCGCACAAGAACTTATTAACAATACACTAAAACATTCCGGGGCAAAGAATGTACTCGTTCAACTTTCCAAGACTGATGCAAAGGTAGCAATTACCGTTGAAGACGATGGAAAAGGTTTCGACACGAAGCAGCTAAGCAAGAGTCCAGGTATTGGCTGGGCGAACATTATGAACCGTATAGAAACACTGAATGGCGTATTGGATTTATCTTCCGACGCCAACGGTACGTCTATCCATATTGAGTTTAATACCTAGTCGTCTCAAAGGAAAGTACTTCTTAGCGAAACTTTGAGTCTTCAAACCTTCGTGGCAAGAGAATCAGAAAAACAAGGAAAGATACTAAATGCAGCTTTTAAGTCCCGGATAAATCCCCAACCGCATGTTTGTGTAGGTCATAGGATGTGATCGGTTAGTTCGACGTAACTTGGGCAACGCATGCCTACCAAAATCTTTATCACCGACGATCACGTGATGGTAACGGAAGGAATCCGTCTGCTATTTGAGCGCGATGCCGATATTGAATGGATGGGAAGTGCCGACAATGCCGCGTCATGCTTAACAATGATGCAGGAACAACAACCCGACATCATGCTTCTCGATATCAGCCTTCCCGACAAAAGTGGCATTGACCTGTGTCGCGAATTGAAAGCATTATACCCAACGATGCGCATCATTGCTTTAAGCTCTTTCAATCAACTGAGTTTTATCCAGAAAATGATACAAAATGGAGCGCAGGGATACGTGCTCAAAAACGCCTCCCATGATGAACTGCGATACGCTATCAAATCGGTTATGAACGATGAAGTATTCATGAGCGCAGATGTGAAGACAATCTTACGAGAAGAAGAAGCCGATAAAATTCCCGTACTCACCAAGCGCGAGAAGGAAGTTCTAAACCTCATCGCCGATGGCATGACCAATCAAAACATCGCTGACAAATTATTCATTAGCCCGGCGACTGTCGATACACATCGAAAAAACCTTATCACAAAGTTTGAAGTTAAAAACACAGCCTCGTTGATTCGCCACGCGGCGCACTATGGATTTCTTTGATCAGCCAGCAGAGGACCAAACAAAGTATTCACTCAATTCACAGACAGCTTAAAAGGTCGTTCGTAACCATGGTAAGTTGAATACCTTATGCAAATCGTCGTTGTTATGCAACTAAAATATTTGCATGAACGTGACTACCTTGTGTAGATAAAGTAACCCTGAAAATATTACACTTTCCGAGTCATGAATGTATTCCAACAATATCTCTACTGCGCCTTTCTTTCATCGTTAACGGTTCTTGTCAGTGGAATGGTTACTATGCCTGATGATTGTGGGCAGTGCGTGCTCTTGTATATTGTCGGTTCTGGACTCATGTTTCTTGCCATGTTACTGTTGACATTACCCTATTTTCTATTGCGCGTAAACGTGGCGCAATGGGCAGAAAAAATAATCCTCGGCATCATCGCCACGTTAACACCGCCGATACTTTTAGCAGGCTTGCTGTTAAAATACTATTATGATCCAGATCGCTATGATAACAGTGACTTCGAAGTCTTCAGTCCGGCAGTGATCACGGCGTTTATTGTGGGAGTTTGGACTTTCTATATTTACATGAGAAAGGATGAAGGCCGATCGAGTTGATCAGCTCTTTGTGATTGAATGGCATTGACGGTTAAAACGAATGAATTTTTTCTCTAAATCGCATGTCACCATATCGCACTAATTAATCTTCACGATAGAAACGAACATCGATTCCAGCCCTCACTTTTCAACATGAAACCAATCAACATCAGCATACCCTGAATCGTTTGTTGGTTGCGTTCTAGTGCAGAACAATCCCACCTTCGCGCCAATCCATCGGCCCGCCTCCGCGATGAAGTCGCTTTCAATAGATACGTAATCTTTATTATCGACGCTATAACTGAACGCGCACTTCGCATCCGCCGACACCGTCACGCGTAGATACACAACGTGTTGCCCTAAGTCTGCAAGAACAATTTCATTCTCCGACGCGCCACTCGCTGCGTGAATGCATTTTACATAAACTAACTTCACGCCATCCTTTGTACTCTTCAATCCAACGTAAGCATAACTTTGTCCCATCACAATCAAACCCGTTCTTTCATTTTCGATTTTAACATTCGGCTTGAAGGTTATTCGCGTGGTCACTTTAAATGCTTCCGCTGGAAATTTTTGCAGTAGTACATGAGGAACCTCCCAGTAGTTCGTAATACTATCTGACACTCGTGAAGCATACAATCTTAGAAATCCGTTACTGCTTGCAAAAGCCCAAGTAGCCTTTGGATTAGCTTGCCACTGCCATTGTAATCCCAGCAAATGCGAATTGAACTCATCGGACTCTGGCGGCGCGGCTATCGCATACTTGCGTGACGTCGCCGGCTTTTGATAAACTGTTACGGGCTCACCCTTCCCATCGCCATCTACATCACTGCCGATCACTGGCCAATCGTTCAACCATTTCAATGGCTGCAAATGAACAACGCGCCCGAATGCTCCTTTATCTTGAAAATGTAAAAACCAGTTCTCTCCCAATGGTGTATCAACCCAAGCACCTTGATGCGGCCCATTCACTGAGGTCGTACCTTGGTCCATGACCACTTTTCGTTCATAGGGACCATATACATTTCGCGAACGCAATACCGTTTGCCATCCCGTTGCTACGCCACCGCCAGGTGCAAAGATGTAGTAGTATCCATTGCGCTTATAAAACTTAGGACCTTCAATCGTAGGATCAAGATCGTGGCCATCATAAACAATAACGCCCGCATCCACAGTTTTGTCGCCAGCAGCATTAAGCTTCTTTACAGCGATTACACTCTTGATTCCCGCGCGACTTCCGGCATACGCATACACGAGATAGTTATTACCATCATCATCCCAGAGTGGACATGGATCTATCAAACCTTTTCCAGCTTCGACCAATACCGGATCAGACCACGGACCTATCGCATTCTTCGACTTCGTTAAATAAATCCCGAAGTCTGGATCAGGATAGTAGATATAGAACTCACTGTTATGATATCGAATGGATGGAGCCCACACACCATTGCCATGTTGCGTCTTTTCAAAATGTTCAAATGGAGGCTGACGTTTCAGGGCATGTCCGATCAACGACCAATTCACGAGATCACGCGAATGTAAAATCGGCAACCCAGGAATAGCGTCGAAGCTAGAGGCAGTCATGTAGTAATCTTCACCAACGCGTATTGCATCCGGATCGGAATAGTCAGCATGAAGCACTGGGTTTCGATAGGTATTGTTTCCCTGATCAGAAACCCACACCTGCTGCTGCGCATAGACCATCCGTGAGACACCGATTATTAGTAAGAACAAAATAAAAACAGGAGGTTTTGTCATGATACTTATTCTTTAAAACACGTGGTGTTTTTCGTTGCCAACTTTAACTAAAAAAAATCATAAAACAGTCCGGTGCGCGCAAATAAACACGGCATCAAAATACCACATACTTCCCGGGATCGTTCTATCTTGACTACACGATTGCGTTACCCTAATTGTTAGTATGAACAACTTATCGGCTATCCTATTTCTTGTGCTATGCTACACAACGGACATGCTCCACGCACAATCTGCTACTAAAAGCAAAACCTTCGAAATTGCAGGTACAGTAATTTCCCAGACCACGAAAAAACCAATGTCATTCGCGAGCATCCGTTTAAAAAATTCGCTATTCGGAACCTCAAGCGACGAACATGGGAAATTCCTTTTTAAGGCAAATCATTTATCCGACACCTTAGAGATAAGTTTCATTGGGTTCAAAACGAAACGTATAGCGCTGAAAACCATCCTTGCGACAACACCCACAATCATCGCGTTAGAAGAACATCATATCGAAATACCAGAGACGATCGTTGTAGAAGCTAGTAAAGAATGGGCGAAAGAACTTTTTGAACAAGTGATCGATAGCATCCATGTCAATTTTGTGCAAGAGCCGATTCTCTTCAATACGGTGATCCACGCTTCGCAAGCAAAGGATGATTTTACACAACAACGAACGACGATAAACGCAGACATCTATTTCGGAAACGGATACAACCCGCGTAAAAAAAGAAATGACTTTCTTGTTGTAAAAGGAACCTGTATCACAAAATATGATAGCGTATCAGCACAATGGTCACCTTTTACTCCAAAAGACAACACGTTGATCTACGAAGTGAACGGAATATTCCTCAGGGATGTAATCGCCTATCGTGACAATTTATTTCTAAACAAAAAGAACCTATCACATTACGCTTTCGATGTGGAGTCAGAAGATGAAGCAACATTAACCGTGCGATTTAAAGCAAGCACTCTTCGTGTCGGTGTGATACCATTTCCCAACCTTATATCATTTTCCGGAAAAGTAGAAATCAACAAAACGAATTTCTCTATAACAAAAATTATAATGTCTGGTATTGTCGATGAAGACGCTATGATTGAAGCATTCAACAAAAGTACTGTTGGCGAGCTAGAGATTACCACAGAATATAAATCGTCGCCAAATGGAAAACTGTACTGGGCGCGAAGTCTTTTCAAGGAGAACTTTCAACGAGGAGCTCAAATTATTATCGATAATTCATTTATCGCCACGGGTGTTCAACCGATACACGACAACGATTGGACGCCGAAAGCGCAAAACCTTTGTGATTGATAAATGGAAACTACGTCGTTCAAAATATTACTCCGGTAAAATAAGCTTTTAAGGCATCGATGGTCACCGATGTAAATTAAAATACTATATTAGAATTTGGTAACCCTCGATAGCCCCATGACATTGCTTAAGTTTCTAAAGGAGCGTGCATTTGCTTCCGTCGGACTGGTGAGCCTCATCGCCGTCTTGTTCATTCTTGCATCGTTGTTATACTATTTTACCTATAGCCAAGTTCGCTCGTACAATAGCGCCATGTCAATCACGGCAGCGCTCGTATCGCAGTCTGTTGGCCAAAAGGTTGACCGAAACTTTTACGAGCGTTTCGGCGATGTACAGGCCTACGCATACAATAACCTCGCTGTAACCACCGCTGAAAACGATTCCGTTGCACCTGGTTTGCAGCTTTTCATCAACACCATGACCTCATATTATGTACTCTATGATCTCATGGTGCTTTGTAATCGCAACGGCGTGGTCATGGCAGTGAATACGATTGATCGAGGCGGTAAAGAGATCGCCTCACAAAAACTAGTCGGCAAAAATTACAGCAACGAAGAATGGTTTCGAGCGTGCACTACCGGTAGCGGTCCCGTTGGCGGCGCCTGGTACTCCGATTTTATGCACGACCAAGATGTAGCCAGCATCTATCGATCATCTGGGGCCGGCATGGGATACGCTGCGCCCGTAAAGAATAGCGAAGGATCAGTAGTCGGTGTGTGGTATAACTTCGCCTCGTGGAATGAAGTGACCGATGGCATTCGTCAGCAAGCAGAGTCTGATCTCATTAAGGACCACGACGGAGCTTTCGTAGTGATGACCAATGCAAGCGGTGAAGTAATCAGCGCCGCCAACAAAACATTTATCGGCCATAAAATCAGCGTTGGAGAAAGTCAATCACTGATAGAAGGGCAGCAACTTGGCAACATTGTATTAGATGACTACACCAGCGCGTTGTCACGATCAACCGGTGCTTATACTTTCCCTGGAAAAAACTGGTACACCCTGACATTCATCCCAGAGCAATCCGTATCGTGGGCAGTGTTCTTCTCAAAAAATAATTTGATCGTCGTATCGATTTGCATTGCTGTATTTGCACTATTGATCGTATACGTTTTCTTTTTCTTTAAGAGAAGAATTATGATCCGGGTAAACCGAATTAAAGATCTTCAGCAACAATTGAGTGATGGCGAAGTCCTCGATGTAACGACAGACCAACATCAATACCCTGACGAATTCGGGAAAATGTTAACATCGCTCACCATCCTTGCTAACAAATTAAAGCAGAAGGCTGCCTTTGCCGACGAAATCTCCAAGGGAAACTTAAATGCTACACTTACCGACTTACAAGACAAAGATCATCTTGGTAAATCGCTCGTAAACATGCGCGACCAACTACAACGCGCACGTGAAGCGGATGCACAACGAAATTGGTCGACAGAAGGACTTGCTCAAATCGGAAGCGTACTCCGCGTGGTGAGATCCTCACAAGAACTGTATTATGAAATCATCAAGTTTATTGTCTCCTACCTCGGTGCCAACCAGGGTGGACTTTTTTTAGTAACAGAAGATGACGGAGAATCGAAGATTGAACTCAAAGCAAGTTACGCCTACGAAAAGCGCAAGTTTCAGGAAAAGACGATAGAACTTGGAAACGGACTTATTGGGCAATGTGTATTAGAAAAATCCACCATTTACCTTACCGATGTTCCTAAAAACTACGTGCACATCACATCCGGTCTGGGCGAAGCGAATCCATCGGTAGTACTTATCGTGCCGCTCAAAGTAAATGAAATTGTCTATGGTGTATTTGAAATTGCTTCATTCAAAAAACTTGAAAATTACCAAGTAGCACTAGCGGAAAAACTCGCCGAAAGTATAGCGGCGTCAATCAGCACTATTGTAACGAACGAAAAAACGAAAGAGCTACTTGAGCAACTTCAGCAACAGACTGAAGAAATGAAATCACAAGAAGAAGAAATGCGTCAAAATATGGAAGAGCTTTCTGCTACACAAGAAGAGATGCTGAGAAAGGAAAAAGGCTATATCGAGCAGATCAGGGAATTGAAGGGAGCGCAATAATATCGCACTGAAATTTTAATTTCCAACAACGACTTTAGGAAGCAACAAATTTACTAATGGAGTATCTTATTTTTTGGCGTAATTATACTTATCTCAATATTTGTTCTAAGTCAGCAATTAAACAAAAGAAGCTCGACAGTCGCTGCAGAGAAAATTCGTTCCTCGTGGGGTTACCCCGCCAATATATAATCACTGAAGCGCGAAAAATCAGCGCTATATTGGCATCCGTAAAGAATGACTAATTTACACATCAACTAAACATTATTCTTTTGACTTTAACCCTGCTCTCTCATCTCTACAAAAGCTATACTCGATCTACTTCCGTAGGGAAAGACACCGTGGTGCAGATAATCCTTGGACTGCTGCTACTTTCCTTCGTCGTGTATTCTTTACTATTAGGTTTAGCACTGGAGAATATTATTATCACTATTTCCAGGCACACCGACCCAATCCAATTTCTTCATCGGTTATTGCTCTACTATTTTATAGGAGGTTTCATCATGCGATATATCATCCAAGGCTTACCTGCACTGGATGCACAGCCGTACCTCCACCTGCCTATCAAACGCAGCAGTATAATCAATTTTGTCATACTTAAATCGCTGTTTCACGCCACCAACATATCCGCAATACTTTTGTTCGCGCCATTTGCAATGGGCGCTATCAGTCGAACATATGGCAGCTTTCAGGGCTGGATGTGGTTGCTGGCACTATGCATGATAAGTTTAACGAATCACTTCTTAGTCATTATCGTGAAGAAGCATTTCGCCGCAAACGAATTAAAAGCAACTATATTCATATTGTGCTGCTCACTTATCGGTATCGCCGACTACTACGGCTGGATACAATTGTCGATGGCGTCAGAAAAAATATTCAACCTATCTCTAAAAGGTTACGCATTTGTTGTATCAACAATCACCGCCTGTGCATTAGCCACGTACTTTACATATCGCATTTTTGTCAATTCACTTTACACAGATGACTTCATCGGAGAAAAAGATCAATCTTTTCACTTCACCAATTTGCCATTTCTTAAAAATTTCGGATCGATAGGCCATTGGATTTCACTCGAATTAAAATTAATCTTTCGTCACAAGCGTTCGCGCGAGTTACTGATCATGCATTTTATATTTCTACTGCTCCCGCTAGCATTCTATTCGTTTCATTCAAAACCCGATAATTACGCTGGAATGCTTTTCTTTGGCATAGTTTGTTCCGGCCTGTTTATGATGAATTATGGTCAATTTTTATTCAGCTGGCAAAGTGATCATTTCGACTTCTTACTCTCTCAGCCGGTATCGTTTAAAGCATTTGTAGCGTCTAAATATTGGTTGCTAACAGCGACAACAGTATTGTGGTTTATTCTTAGTATCCCATTTGCTTTTCTCGATTGGAGATACCTTGTCCTCAATCTTGCATGTTCTGTTTATAACATTGGGATAAACACCTTCATTGTCATGAACCTTTCGATGTGGGGTGTGAAGCGGCTAAATCTTAATCATTCCGGCTCACTCAATATTCAAGGAATTGGTGCTGCACAATGGATTATGGGAATACCACTCATGATCAGCCCCTATTTATTTTATGCGCCGTTCAATTTCATGGGTTCACCACTATTGGGATTAACTGCCGTGGGTGTAGCTGGCCTAATCGGAATACTATTCCATAAAAAACTTCTAGCCTTGACAACAGAACGATTCTATAATAAACGTCACTTAATGGCATCCAACTTCCGAAAAGAATAATGGCAATGATTTCAATATTAAATCTTACAAAAACGTACAATTATGCAACGGTAGTTGACGTGTCTTCCCTGACATTGGAAAAAGGCATCAACGTTGGACTAGTCGGCAATAACGGTGCCGGTAAAACAACGCTCTTCAGAATGCTTCTCGACCTCGTAATACCCACCACTGGAGAAATCAACATCAACAATAAAAACGTGCGTGGATCTGATGATTGGAAAAAACACGTGGGATCTTTTCTAGACGAACGATTTTTGATTTCCTACTTAACACCGACGGAATACTTCAAGTTTGTTGGAGACCTTCATCACTACGATCAAGATCAACTGGAAACCTTTTTGAATGAATTTCAAGAGTTCTTCAATGGTGAGATACTGGGAACAAAAAAATATATCAGAGATCTATCAAAAGGAAACATCAAGAAAGTTGGAATCGTCGCGTCACTGATTGGCATTCCTGAAATTGTGGTACTCGATGAACCGTTTGAAAACCTAGATCCAAGTTCGCAGATGAGACTAAAAGCAATCATTGAACAAAAAAGTAAACAGGGAATTACATTCTTGATCTCAAGCCACGACCTTAATCATGTAACAGAAATAAGCGATAGGATTGTATTGATGGAAAAAGGAAAAATAATCAACGACATGCAAGGTGGACAGCAAGCGTTGGTGGTTCTTGAACACTATTTCAACAAATAAGTTGATAGCATTGCGTTTTCTATTTTTAACTTAGAGGTTATTAAAAAAACCGTTGTGTATGAAAGTTAAAATTCTATCTACCGAAGAGGAACAAATCGGGCGTATTATCGTGAATTGTGCCTATAAATTGCATAAACATTTGGGTCCAGGGCTGCTCGAAAAGGTGTACGAGGTGTGCCTTGCGCATGAACTACAGAAATCAGAACTCAATATTCAGAGACAGCTAGATGTTCCCATTCAATACGACGGCATTCAATTCAAAGAAGGGTTGCGCTTAGATTTACTGGTTGAGAAAAAAGTGATCATCGAAATTAAGGCGATTGAAAACGTTCATCCAGTTTGGGAAGCACAGATCATCAGTCATCTTAAATTGACAAATTTGAACCTAGGGTATTTAATCAATTTTAACGTTCCGCTTATTAAGAATGGAATACATCGCTTTATAAACTAAAAAAATCCCTTCGCGTTAATTTGCGCCTTTGCGACTTCGTGGCAAAAAAAATTAGGATAAGAAACTGCACACGCGAAAGAATGGACTTCACCTGTCACTGCATTATATCCATTTGCCACAAAGGCTCGAAGGCTCTAAGGTACGCCAAGAATTCATTGCTTTACTTTGTGTCTTTGCGACTTTGTGGCAAAAAAAATTAGGATAAGAAACTGAACGCGCGAAAGAATCGACTTCACCTGTCATTGCATTATGTCCATTTGCCACAAAGGCTCGAAGGCCTAAGGTCGCCAAGAATTCCTTGCATTACTTTGCGCCTTTGTGACTTCGTGGCAAACAAAATTTAGGATAAGCACAGCACGCTCGGAAGAATGAACTTCACCTGTGATTGCATTATGTCCATTGTCCATTTACCACAAAGGTTCGAAGGCTCTAAGGTACGCCAAGAATTCCTTGCATTACTTTGCGCCTTTGTGACTTCGTGGCAAACAAAATTTAGGATAAGAAACGGCACGCTCGGAAGGAATGCGACGTCAACATGAGTACACGCACACTGTAGCCACTAAGAGTTCGAAAGCACCAAGAGATGCGACTATCACTTTACGCCAAGATAATAGCTCACATGCGGCGGTTGATTGTAAGCAACATTTTGCCACGCAATAGCAAGTCTGTAAACAGGATCATGCATCAGTGTAACAAACCTATAACGGGTTGGTATTGTCGTTGTGTAAATATGTAACGCGGTGTTATCTTTCGTTCGCCAAATTACCTCTTCACGCCAGTCGCCGAAGAGGTCTGCGCATAGCGCGGGCGTTGCTTTCGTCCCGTTGTTTGAATCACATTCACTTGCCGTCATGAGTGACGCTAACGCATTACGCTCCCAGTTCCATTTTGCAATCACATTTTTATCGAGAAGTTCGCGCAATAAATCGCCATCCCACCACACGGCAAAGTTGCACATCGTTGGCGCTTGCGAAGCAATTAACGTCCCCTTGCACGAATACAATCCCGTGATGTTTGCGCCTTTCACCCAACACTCGAAACCCGGATAACGCGGATCAATATCAAATGCATTTCCACGTCCTGGACCTTCACCATCTTCTCCAGCCTTTATCGAAGGCTTCCGCCAAAGCACATTTCCATTCATCGCGTCGCGAAAGTGCATGCCAGCATCGTCGAACCTTTCTTGAATATCAAATATTTCCAATCCAGGTCGATCAGGATCAAGATCAGAAACATGCAATGCGTCACCATGTCCTAACCCCGTTGTATGTAGACCTTTGCCATCATCATCGATAACGCAGGCTCCGTAAATTATCTCGTCACGTCCATCACCGTCAACATCCGCAACACTTAGATTATGATTTCCTTGTCCTCCATACTTTTTATTCTCTTCAGATGCATCACTATCAAAAGTCCATTGGTGGGATAATTTTCCATCGCGCCAGTTCCATGCACTTAGCACGGTTCGTGTGTAGTAACCTCGCGCCATCACCAAACTTGGTCGTTTTCCATCCAAGTAAGCGATGCACGCTAAAAAACGATCCATACGGTTACCATAACCATCACCCCAAATAGATTTCATCTGTTCGAAAGTAGGACTGGAAGTTTCGGGATGCCGTGCGGGTAGGTACTCCGTTGTAGTTAACACTTCGCCTGTAAGCCCATCAAAAATGGACAAATACTCAGCTCCCTTTAATATATAGCCATCGACATTTCGATGATCGGCTTTCATATCACCAATCACTTTGCTTTTCCCATCTCTACTGCCATCCGCAGTTTTACAAGCAACTTCTGCACGACCGTCGCCGTCCAAATCAAACACCATGAATTGTGTGTAGTGCGCCCCTTCACGGATGTTTATGCCCAAATTAATTTCCCAGAGAAGCGTGCCGTCCATTTTATAAGCATGAAGAATAGGAGGATCGGTTATTCCTTTATGGGAATTGTCGTGGGCCTTCCCAGTCATGTGAACGACCAATTCGTAATTGCCATCACCGTCAAGATCACCAGGAGAAATATCATTTGGCCTATACCCTTGAGGTGTCTTCAACGGCACGGATAAAAAAGATTGGAGGGGAGCATTCGCCGCCAACGATGTCGTACTTGTTGATGCGTCTTTGCCATCGGACGTTGCTTTCACAAGCCACACATTCTTCTTTTTCAAGTCTGCTAAAGAATCTGTAAAACACGTCGCATCGGAAATGGGTGTTGAAGTAAGCTTTTGGAGCAATGTGCCTTCCGTTTCCCGATACACATCAAACGAAATGTTATCAGGGTCGCTTTTTAAAAGTCTCCAACTCAAAAAAGCTTTCTGTTGATTTTCTCGAACAACAATTAATCCACGATCAAGTTTCTCTACCTGACGTTCCTGGCCTACTACACAGCCACTCACGACGACGATTCCGATGATAATCATCAACACGTGTCGAAACAAATCCATTATGCTAAAAACGTCGTTGTTTGTCGCGGCTATCATTTGATCAATTTTCTGAGCTGTTTATTCTTGAGCCCTGCGATTCCTTGCGCGACAAGGCTTGCATTTATCTTCGCACCTTCCGCTGTTGTATGTGTGTGGTCTTCGAGAAAAAGTTTTGTTTTCACTTCTTCGGGGCCGAGGGTTTCATAACGCGAGGCAACGAGATCATTTAAATCAATGTAAAGAGCGTCCTCGGCTTGTGCTATCTGTTGAGCCCACCCCGCATAGCTGTCCTGCGCGCGAACTACCTTGCCATCTTTCCAGACATTTCGCGCCACCAATGAACATACAATTGGTGTGGCGCCTTTAGCTTTTGTATCGCGGATGTATTTACGCATATACCATCCATAAGAATGGACGACTTCATGCTTCTTCGTTATCAAGTTATCAATCTCTTCTGTCTCCTCTCCGACTCCTCTTATCGATCCACGTGCGCGCAACGTATCATTAATAGGTCCAGCATCGTTATGGCCGAATTGCATAATGACAAAATCACCTGGCTTAACACGCGCAAGCACATTGTCCCATAGCCCCTCCGTTTGATACGTTCTGCTACTTCTTCCACCGCGTGCATGATTCTCGATGTGCACTTTCATGGTGTCAAATTGCTCGTGAAGAAAATCCCCCCAGCCCCACAGTCCTTTTTCGCCTTTTCCACTTCCATTTTTAACAGTGGAATCACCAACAAGAAAAATCGATGGCTTTATCTTTAGACTCGTCGACAACAACAATGAGGCTAACAGTATCCATGCAAAAGATTTCATTCCGTTCATTTTTTTATTTGGGAAACATTAAGGCACTATCATTAACTACTGGTGGATGTAACTTCAGCAACTGATACATGGCTGCACCAGCTAACAGCACTGGACCATATCCGTGTGCTGCATAATTATGCGTTGGGCGGTAATAATAAAATGCAGGATCGAAAGCCATACCGGTCCCCACACAAGTACCCGCTACTTGTCCCTCGGCGGTAACCTTCGTGCTCACGGCGTTCCAAGCGAGTAATGCCATCGGGCCATATGCTTCTCTGTTGATCCAGCCATTGTTGATCGCATGCGCAATACAATACGCATAGATCGCTGTCGCTGAAGTTTCAAGATAAGAATCTGAACGATCTAGGAGCTGATGCCAAAAGCCATCGCCGGATTGACACATTGCCAAACCTTGCACTTGCTTCTGAAATAATTCCATAACATATCCTCGGCCAGGATGATCTGACGGCAACACGTCAAGTACTTCAACCATCGTCATCAGTGCCCAACCATTCGCGCGCGCCCAGTGGAATTGCGGATGAACGTCCATGCTCTCCACCCAGCCATGCATAAATAACTTCTTCTCTTGGTTGAACATGCGCGATGCGAACTGTTTTATTTGCTTCACCGCTTCGTCATAATATTTCTGTTCACCGGTCAGCTTCCCCATCTGCGCCAGTGCAGGAACACTCATATACAAATCATCAAGCCACAACGTATTTGGCAGGGGACGGTTTCGCGCAAGCGTTCCATCCGACAAGCGATATTCCTTGGTGAATATGTACTGAATATAATTTTCAATTTGAGGTCGCAGCGAAGAAAGTCCGGCGCGTTCAGCTTTAATTATCGCAGCGCACATAGCACCGGCATCGTCTAAAGCTTTGGGATCAAATACATGACGCAACGGATTGGCTACTGTTGGAAATTGTTTTCCGAAGGATTGAAAATAGGGAACGACTTGCTGCAAAAACTTGAATCGTGTTGATACATAGTTACTATATCTCTTATCTCCAGTTACGGAGGCAATCTTTAACATGCCGCTATAGGTAACACCCCATTCGTAGCTTGTTAGTCGGAAGTCCCCTGGTTTTAGTATCGCCGTTTGAACAGGTTTTGTAAAATCATTGATCGGCAAATTAGTTTTACTGTCGATGACTGTGGCAGGTGTAACCGCGTCAAGATATTTATGGACGCGATCCAACACTACTTTCACCGCTTCTGGCGTAGTGACCTGATAAGGAATTTTGTAATCGGGTTGTAGTGCATGCAGCGGCGTATTGACATCGTTTCCTTGATGAGGTTGCTGTGCATAAATCGCCGTACTCACCAACAAACTGCCGATGAGCACGAGTGCGTTCCGTATGTACTTATCCATTGGCAAACTGTCTTTTTATGCCGGGCTTTATACTGGTAAGACCGTCGATCTTCACGGGCAGTCCGGTTTCACAACTCTTGCGCGCCGCTATGCCAACCAAAATAGATAATGCTCCATCGCGCACACTCGCCGCCTGATTCAGCGGATCTGTGGTAACGCCACCAAAAATTTTATCTTTCAAAAGTTTATCACCACCACCGTGTCCGCTTTCTCCATGCGAAACACGAATTACCTCGCGCTTCCCAAAGTTTTGCGTCACTACGATCTCATCATAATTTCTTTCTTCCATCGGATTGCTCTCTTCGATCCACATGTCTATTCGTCCTTTGGTTCCGTTGAAAGCAATGCGATAGCCTTCATATGGCGAATACGTTGTGAGCGAATAACTCACTTGCACACCATTGGCATATTTGATTGTCGCCGCCATCTTATCATAAATATTGATATCCTCCTTCCACACACAACCATCGCGCAGATAGCCATCGTGTTTCTCGTGGTTCACATAGAGGTCAACATAGTTCTGTCGCTTGTTAACATCCCAATAAAACTTACACTCCTCTTTATGTCGACATGGCCTGCAATGTGTATGACGAAAAGGATTGTTCTTTCCGTAGAATTCGAGTGAACCCGTCGCATACACTTCTGAAGGATCAGATTCAATCCACCAATTGAGAAGATCGAAATGATGGGTTGCTTTATGAACCCACAATGTTCCACCTTTCTCTTTCAAGCGATGCCATCTTCTAAAGTAATCTGCACCATGGCCCGTATCGAGATACCAATGAAAATCTACCGATGTTACATTACCAATTACGCCACTGCGAAGCAATTCATATATCTTCGCGCGATGCGGTGAATAACGATAGTTGAAAGTAACCGTTACTTTCTTTCCTGTTCTCTTTTCCGCGGCAAGTATGGCTTCACATTTTGTTTCGTCAGTCGTCATCGGTTTTTCGGTGATGATATTGGCGCCGAGTTCCATACCGCGAATGATAAACTCGTGATGGGTCGCATCAACCGTCGTCACAATTAACGTATCGGGTTTCACATCCTTCATCATCTTTTCAAAATCGGTGAAGGTGGGACAATTAAAGCCTACAGACTTTTTGAAGAATTCAAGACGTCCCGGGTTGATATCACAAAGTGCAACAAACTCAACTTTATCGGGATAATCTTTTAATACCTCTTTCGACCACATGCCATGCGCGCGACTTCCTGTGCCGACAATGGCGATTCGTTTTTTCTTGTCTGGACTCCAGCTGTTTGCCAATGTACTTAATGGGTTTACCAACATCGCTCCTGCCATTACGCCCGATGCTGCCATGAAATCTCTCCGCGTTACTTTGCTGTTCTTCATATGATCGCTATTGATTGATTTTAAAAATAAAAGCTGTCGATGTTCCATACGGTCCACCTTGGGCAGCCGTAAAAAGATAGGTAGGCCTACCGTTGCGAATGAGCAGTTGTGGTCGCTCAAATCTTCCGTACCGCTTTAAATGAGAGGGCGGTTCCGGCTCCGAAACATATTCCTTCAGCGACGCGTAAGCCATCTCTGGATGTGACCACTTCAAGCCGTCTTTCGATTCGAGATACAGACCAACTTCGTGATTGTAAAAACCCATATCGCGCGCAAGCATTTTGAATCGCTTACCTTCACACCATACGAAAGCGTCTTCAAGTTGTTCGTTATTGCCACGTGCCGAAAAATCTAATATTGGGTTATGCGCCGATTTTATATACGGACCTTCAAGCGTTGACGAAATGGCGACGCCGTACTTTCGATTGCCGCGTATGGGCCCCGTTGTGGTCTCATAATCTTTTGTGTTCCATGACTTGTAAAAAAGCCAGTACTTCCCATTGCGTTTTACAAAGGCAGGGTTTGTCGTGCAATGATCATCCCATGCACCAGCATCACCCGGCTGCAACAGCGGTTCATCAGGTCGTTGCCATGGCCCGGCTAACGACGTAGCTGTAGCAAGACCAATTCGTTTTGTATTTGTTTGGCCATTACTATTGCCCATATAAAATAGACAATATTTATCATCGACCTTTTGAATATGTGGATTATGACACGTTGTAGCATCCCATGCATCACCACCGCGCGGCGCAAGAACTGTTTCGACATACTCAAAAGGTTCCTCTGGTGAGTTCGCTACAGCATGTGCAATCTCGCATCCGTTAAGCCATCCGCCCATCTTTCGATCGGCAGTCCACCGTGAATAAAATACGTGGACTTTTCCATCGGGGCCGTCAATAGGACTGTTGCACCACACGTAGCCATCTTTCCATTGCAAATTTCTTCCAATCGGCTCCAACTTTTTTGGATCAAATCGCATGGTGTTCGCGATGGCCATCGCCGCAGGTGTAAGCAAAGTGCTCAACAAAAATGATCTTCTGGATATATGATGACTTTCTAAAAACATGCAATAAAGGATGCAATCGATTGCGCAATATGATAAAAATATTTAACTTGGTTCAAACAACTATCCTGCACTATACCGATTGCGCGTGGTGCCCGCGAGGTTTTACACAACGTACAAGCTTAACATGAACGGAATGAAGGAGACAGAATGCCTGATTGAAATTCGTATCGATAGTGAGTCGCGAATTCCAAAGTATCGTCAAATTATTAACTCGATCATTCAAGACATTGAAGCGGGTATCCTCTCCGTTGGGCAACGTATTCCTTCCATCAACGAAATCAGTGAAGAATATTACCTCTCTAGAGACACGGTCGAAAAAGCCTATAACTTCTTGAAAGAGCAGCAGATTATCATCTCTGCAAAAGGAAAAGGATACTACGTGGCGCGTCATTTATTCCCTTCAAAAGTTCGCGTGCTATTCCTTCTCAACAAACTTAGCTCGTACAAACTTCGCATTTACAATTCGTTCGTCGACAGCCTCGGACAACATGCGCAAGTAGACTTAAATATCTATCACTGCGATCCTAAAATATTTCTGACAACCATCAACGAGAATATTGGACGCTATGATCAATATGTAATCATGCCGCACTTCAAAGATGAACATGATGTACACCAAAGCATAACACCTGAAGTTCTCGAGGCATTGCGAAAAATTCCTGAAGACAAACTCGTCATTCTCGACAACTACCTACCTGACCTGCGCCGAGAAGTAGGTTTCATTTACCAAGATTTTAAAATGGATATCTATGATGCTTTAAGCGAAGGTAAAGACAGACTAAAGCGTTACGAAAAGTTGATTCTCGTTTATCCGCGCAAAACCGTTTATCCATATCCTATCGAAATCCTTCAAGGCTTCAAGAAATTCTGCAATGACCGTGACTTTGATTTCGAGGTGCTTGATGAGATTTATCCGGACATGGACTTGCGCACCAATGACGCATACATCATTATCGAAGAAGCTGATCTCGTGAGTTTGATGAAACAAGTACGCGATAAAAATTTTATCCTCGGTCAGGACATCGGTATCATTTCATACAACGATACACCGCTAAAAGATCTTCTCGGCATTACGGTAATTTCGACTGACTTTCAAGTGATGGGAGAAACCGCTGCTTATATGATTATGAAAAAGAAAAAGGAAATGGTAAAAAATGTATTTAGTCTTATCAATAGACACTCCATCTAGGGCATTTTTTTTAATCCTTCCCATTTGATATTCCATTGGCCATTCTTCGGAAACCCAGGAGCATCATCCGTGCTTCCATCCCAGCCCGCAGCCATCATGGCTACCGCTGCTAGTAGTCCACCATTGCCAGGAAGATAAATACGAAGTCGTTTATCTTGATAGTTGTGACCATTCACCAAGTACGTATTCTTCTGGACATTCATCAGCAACGCATCGATGGCAATATCCGGTTTATTCACACGCGCCGCTGTCATGGCAATTAGGGGATAGTCCCATCCCCAAGTAGTTTCCCATTGCCAACGTTGCATAATATTTTCCAATGTATTGCGCATCACGGCAGTATCAACGCGTGTATTAACAGGCAACATCCCCAAAGCACCGAGTACGGCAGGATGATCGCGACGATATTGATCATCACCGTATGCGTTCGGCGTTGTTGCGTTGGGTAGGTAAAGTCCCTTATCTGCAGATAGTGGCGTTAGTCTTTCGATTATTTTTTTCCAATATGGTTCCTCAGGTAATCCTAGCCGTTTACGCCATTGTTGCGCAGTAGAAAGACCGTAATACCAATACTGAAGTTCAAAAGCGGGATCATCCGTTTCTTTGGCTTTGAAGATTTCTTGTGCAGGAATCAAAGGGTGACAAAGGTGATATGCACCATCGCGTTCCTTCACGAATGAAGCCATGAATGTGGCCGTGTTAAAAACAATGTCTTGATATTTCAACAACGTCTCGCGAGAAGGTTGTGTGCGGTAAAGGAGCTCAGCAAAATATATTGGATGCGGTTGTTGCCAAATGATGAATGCACCAACACTCGACGGACTTTCATCGCCGACAGGATCAGTCATTTTCTGCCAACGCGCGCCATCATACCCTTGCCATTTGGCAGTTGCCTGCGCTTTCGGCAACACCTGTTGATACCACGGCATGCTGCGTTGAAGAAGCGAATCTCTTCCCCACAAACTAAATTGGGCCGCATGCCACCAATGCATTTCCAAATGAAACTTACCAAACCAACTGTTTAACGTGAGCCCTGTTTCCTGCGGTGGCATCGAGCCGGCACAATGAATACGCGTCAAGTATTGAGAAAGAATTACGCGTCGTTCCAGTTCTCTGGCGCGTGGATCCGCGCATTGCGAAAAATCAATAGCCCCACCGTTGGACCAAAATCTTTTCCAATGATGAATACTGCTTTCCGCAGTCTCCGAGTAGTTCGCCCTCGGCCCCACTTGTGTTTTTGAAAAATGGGCCGTGAATTCAAATCGGTTCGCAGTCGCTGGCGAGAGTTCAAAGACATGTTCTCTATTGGAAGATTTGATCGTACCACCCTTCCAATCCACAGTAACAAAATAGGTGGTCGTATCGAGCTGATGTTTAATAACTGCATGCTCACCCTTATTTTCTACCAGTGTGGTGGTGTGCTTATCCGTATTCTCGAAATCATATCCCGGGCATACATGACATTCTTTTCCATAGGGGAATGTCATTTTAATCTTCAGCCGTGACTTTGTGATAAGATCTGATTCAATCTTCACAGCTATCTGATCGAGCGTTTGATGTGAATAAAGTTCTACTTTCACAGGCACACCCTCAACCGTATAAGTAGTTTCTATTTTGCCAGTCCACAAATCAAGCTTTTGAAAAGTGTTTTCCAATTCATGCAGTGCGACTTCATCACCATTCTCTTTTAACAGTACAAGACCGATTAATCCCAAATGCAACCGGTGCGGATTGGCGCGTAGGGATGCCGTTGCGGCACCGGCGCTACCCTGCGAATGTTGGATCGCATACGGTGCCATGGTCCCATCGCAAGATTCGTATTTCACCGCAACATCTTCTACGGTGAACTTATCATGCGGTATGCTGTGCCATCCCCACTGCGTTTGCGTACCTAACGAAACTCCATTTTCATACGCTTTATAATATGTTTGCAATCCACTGATATCAACCGTAAACGCAAATTCGCCATTGCCGACAGACAGTGATCCCAATGTATCCGGTGCATGAAGAACAACATTATTGCGGGAAACTAGCGCAAATCGATCAATCTTATTTGATTGATGCTTTATCGTCGCGCAACACATCACTAACAACGCTTGTGTCGTGAAGAAACAAAGTCTGCTGCAAAACCTTATCGACATATTTTTCATGATCCATCTAAAAGTGACCATTTCCTCAGAAAAATAAAACAGAAATAATTTCGAATACAGGACAGTACGTGAGAGTTTAAGCGCAAACATCCACTACCTTCAGCATCTGAAACGATCATTCCTGAAATGAAGAAAACAGTCGCCTCCATTCTATTGCTTTGTTCACTTAATGTGATTTCCACTGTCGCACAAAAGAAATTTCCTACGCGGGAAAAAACACTCGATGCGATGCGTATTACCAATAAATATTTCATGAATGCATGGCCCGATGTTGGGAAACGAATCGTTACAGAACGATCACGCGCAAGTAACATCTGGACCCGCGGCGTGTACTATGAAGGATTGATGGCCCTGTATGAAATTGATAAGCAACCCGAATACCTCGACTACGCAAAACGTTGGGCAGATTTCCATCAATGGGATTTGCGTGATGGTGAGACCTACACGCGTAATGCAGACAATCAATGTGCTGGTCAAACGTATATTGACATGTACGTGATGGATCCTCAACCATACAAGATTGAAAAAATCAAAGCATCTATCGATAGTATGATGCGTACCGATAAAATTGACGATTGGAGTTGGGTGGATGCCATTCAAATGGCGATGCCAGTTTTTGCACAACTCGGTGTGGTCTATAAAGAGCCTGCATATTGGGAACGCATGTATGAAATGTATATGTACACCCGAAACAAACACGGTGACAATGGCCTCTTCAATACAAAAGACAATTTATGGTGGCGAGATAAAGATTTCGATCCTCCTTACACGGAGCCCAATGGCGAAGATTGTTATTGGTCGCGCGGAAATGGTTGGGTATTCGCCGCGCTCGTACGTGTATTGGATATTGCACCGAAAGACGTTCCACATCGAAAACAATATGAAGATGATTTCAAAGCAATGGCAGAAGCGCTCATTCCTATTCAACGCAAAGATGGTTTCTGGAATGTAAGTCTACACGATCCAACAAATTATGGTGGCAAAGAAACTACGGGTACATCATTGTTCGTGTACGGAATGGCATGGGGGGTGAACAACGGATACCTTGATGCTAAGCGATATGCACCAATTATCATTAAAGCGTGGAATGGAATGCTCAATGATTCCGTTCACCCAAATGGTTTTCTTGGTTATGTACAAGGAACGGGTAAAGAACCAAAAGATGGACAACCCGTCACGCATACATCCATTCCTAATTTTGAAGACTATGGTTTAGGATGTTTTCTTTTAGCAGGAAGAGAAGTTTATCAGATGACAAAATAAAATTCATCACTACTTTTTTGATCATCGATAATAAATAACACGTCATGTAAACGAATTCGCAAACGGGATACTACAGGATAGTTTCACATAGTGAGTCAGGTAACTTTCATTATACACACGCATTGTATTGCGATGTACCCAAAAACCAAACCTGATTCATTATGTATCGAATTTTATCTCCACGAGCGCGATTACTTCAGTGCTTATTCTTTCCCATGTTTATACTGATCTTTCAGTATAGCTTGGCAACTGAAACATCAAGTTATTATCAAGACCGCACCATTACAGGGCGCGTAACCTCTGCTGATGATGGACAAGGATTTCCAGGTGCGAGTATTGCTATCAAAGGAACGGATATCGGAACCATCACGGATGCCGATGGAAACTTCAGTTTGAGAGTGCCCTCATCAGAATCTATTCTTCATGTCAGCGCTATTGGATACGCATCCGTTGAGATGCTGGTCGGAACACAAACAACGATCAACATTGCACTCGAACCAGATATTACTTCCTTGAGCGAAGTAGTGGTAGTCGGTTATGGAACCGTGAAGAAAAGCGATATCACGGGATCGATCGCACGCGTGACGTCAGCGCAAATAGAAGCGATGCCTGTTCAAAATGCATTGCAGGCATTGCAGGGAAGAACGGCTGGTGTAGATATTACTTCGAATACGAGACCTGGTGAGATGGGAACAATTCGTATTCGTGGCACAAGGTCACTTGGAGCAGGTAGCGAACCACTTTATGTCGTAGATGGTATTCCATTGCAATCCGGTGGCATGGATGCATTCAATCCACACGATATTGAATCGATCGAAGTTCTAAAAGACGCTTCAGCTGCAGCGATCTATGGCTCGAGAGCAGCAAATGGTGTGATCCTCGTTACTACAAAAAAAGGAAAGAATGGTGTAGCACAAGTAAATTATGCGGGGTCAGTCTATACAGAAAAAATCAACGATTTGATGGAAATGTTTGACGGTGGGGAGTATGCGGAGTATCGCCGCAATGCATATCGATCTCTAACAAACGCAAGCAAATACACAACGCCATTTCCTAATCCCGTAGATGACAAAAGAATTCTCGGCGCAGATCCGTTTGCATGGGAGTCAATCGCAGCAGGATATACCTGGGAAGACAAATCAACGCTTACCCCAAAGATGCGACCTACAACATCAGAAGAACAAGCGCTGTGGGGTGTGACCGAAGTTCCAATATATGATGGATCTAAAGTTCCTACTACCGATTGGACAGACTATGTAAATCAAACTGGTGTTACACAAGATCACAACCTTAGTGTAAGCATGGGAACAGATCGCATCAGAACATTTTTCTCAGGCGGATACCTGAATCAAAAAGGAACCAGTCAAGGTCAAGACTACAAAAGATATTCCGGGCGGTTAAACTTAGAACTTCGTGCAACGGACTGGCTAACAGTTGGCGCTTCGATGATGGCGAGCTATGGAATTCAAAATTATGGATATGCAGCTGGAGGATCGAGAGGTGCAAGGACAATTTACGAGGCCGCTAAAGGCATGCTGCCTTTCGCAGTGCCTTATGACACAACCGGAAAATACATTTACTATCCCGGTGGCGATATCGGGATCGTCAATCCGATTATGGAAGATGACTATGTGATCAACGAAAGGTCAACCTTAAGAACGATGGGAAGTTTCTTTGCAGAAGCGAAGATCATCGATGGACTAAAGTTCCGGGTGAATTTCGGACCTGACATGAGAAACTACGAGAACGGCCAATTTCAATTTAAAGAATCCGCGCTTCGTGGTGGCGGTGCACCATCATCTACTAACTACGCCAGTTCCTTCAATGAAAAACACATCTCGTGGACATTGGAGAATCTTATGTTCTACGATCGCACCATCAACAATCACAAAATTGGTTTAACACTGTTGCAAAGCTCGTCGATGGAGAATCGAAAAAATTCTTCGATGACTGCAACAAATCTTCCTTATAATACGCAGCTGTGGTATAATCTCGGCTCAACAGCAAGGGGAGCATTGGATGGCTGGGGATCCTCGTATACAAAACGGACGCTCATGTCGTACATGGCGAGAGTCAACTATACTTTCAAGGACAGGTACCTGTTAACCGCTTCGGGTCGCTGGGATGGCGCAAGCGTTTTAGCAGAAGGCAACAAGTGGGATTTCTTTCCTTCGATGGCACTCGCATGGAAAATAAACCAAGAAAATTTTCTTAGCAGTGCATCCTGGTTGAGCGAACTCAAATTGCGTGTAGGGGTGGGCGTTGTGGGTAATCAGTCAATTGAACCCTATACGGTACTCGGTGCGCTTATTCAAGTTCCATATGTATTCGGAAACCTTCCTGCAAATGGATATGTACCGTCGAATCCCAAAGGCGGTTCAGGTGAACAAGGTGGCAGACCAAACCCTACGTTGTCATGGGAGAAAACGAGTACCGTCAATCTTGGTCTTGATTTCGGAATCTTAAACGACCGTATTTATGGCTCACTCGAATACTACGTTACGACGACGAGAGACATGCTCATGAGTCAAACACTTAATCCTGTCGGCGGATACTCTCAACAATCTGTAAACGCTGGTATGACAGAAAATCGTGGCATTGAGCTCACGCTATCCTCAAATAATATTGAGCAAGGTGACTTCCGTTGGAAAACAGATTTCACAATTTCGATTAACAAAGGAAGCATTCTCGAATCATACAACGGCGCCGTAGATGACATTACGCGTTCATGGTTTATTGGCAAGCCACTTCAAGTTTACTACGACTACAAAAAGATCGGCATCTGGCAAATCGCCGATGCCGACGAGATGGCGAAGTTCAATGAAAAAGGCGCAACCTATAAAGCCGGCGACATTCGTGTAGAAGATGTAAACGGCGATTATAAAATCGACCCCAATAACGATCGACAAATTGTCGGCACAGCAGCGCCTAAATGGAATGGCAGCTTGACCAACACATTTTCATATAAAGGTTTCGAACTGTCTGCGTTACTCTACGCACGTTGGGGACAAATCATTGAAGGTGGTGCCGTGGATATGCAAGGTCGATACGCATCACGGAAAGTAGACTACTGGACACCCACTAATCCCACAAACGAATATCCGCGTGCCGATTTTGGAAACGGTGGCGTTCCCGTTCACTTAAGCTCAATGAACTATCAAGACGGATCGTTTGTGAAAGTTCGATACATTGCATTAGGCTACACCGTGCCTGCCGACATCGCCCGACGTGCAAGACTCAACAATGTGCGTGTATATACACAAGTACTTAATCCATTTCTCTATTCTAAAGTAGATTTTCTCGATCCCGATTTTACCATCGGCGGTACCAACCGAAGTGGATTTGCTTTCACCACACGCAGCGTAGTATTTGGTTTGAATGTGGCCTTTTAATCATCGACAATCGAAAACACCATGAAAAAAATATTTTTACTTCTCATCGCAATCCTGCCCTTATCGTGTAAGGATTTTCTGGAAGAAGAAGTTGTAGCAACCCTTACTCAGGATTATTACAAGACTGAAGAAGGCATTGAAGCGTTGACAAACGGTGGCTATGAATCGCTACGCTTCCATCACAACTACGAATGGGCTTATGCGCTCACAAATTATGGAACCGATGAATTTACCAACGGTGGCGGTACTGATTTCGTGATTTGGAATACTTACGTCGCTGCGTTGGATCCCACCAACGGTACAATACTCGCTCCGTTCTTTAGTCAGATGTATGCACAAATTAATACTGCCAACCTCGGCATTAGAATGGTGCCAACGGTAATTCCGGCCGGCGAAAAACAAAACACAAGACTCGGTGAGATGTATTTCTTCCGCGGCTTTAGCTACTTCAACTTGGTCATGCAATTTGGCGGTGTTCCCATTAAGCTGGATCCAGATCCTCAAACTGAATATACACGTTCTTCGGCTGAGGAAGTTTTTCAGCTTGCAATAAGCGATCTCCGCAGAGCACTTGACCTCTTGCCCACCAGCGTTACACAGAATGGTCGTCTCACCAAATATGCCGTACAACACTTTCTGGCGAAAGCATACTTAACGCGCGCGAGTGAACTCAATGCAGCATTCAGCAAAGCAACGGACCTTGACAGCGCTACCTACTTCGCCGATGAAGTCATCCTGAACTCAACGCGAAAGTTAGCAGTAGACTACAACGACCTGTTCCGCTACACCGCTGTGAATGGACCTAATGAACAGAATGCAGAAATTATTCTAGCATCTCAATTCGACAACACACAAAGTCAACTAGGGCGATACGGCAATCAAACACATTTGTATTTTTTATCAATCTATCAAAATCAACCGGGCATGATACGCGACATCCTCAATGGTCGTGAATTCCAACGATTACGTCCTACTGATTACGCACTCGATATCTATGACAGAGCCAACGACTCACGATTCTACAAAAGCTTTAAGACGGCTTACATCGCTAACAATCCAGCATCCTTGCCCAAGTGGGACGCAACCAATGCGCCAACACCGGGCCAAGTAGGGCAATTTAAATTCAACATTGGAGATACATCTTTGATCTACATTGTAAATGCTTTGGATGATGATCGTTTCGATGAAGCGTTTATAAAAAAGCAAGCCGCAACAACAATGGTTCGTACCTTCGAAGGTGGCAATGGCGTAACAACCTCATCATTTGGTTTAAGCATTTTCCCTTCGCTCTCGAAGTACATTGATCCTTTCCGTCAGAGTGTTGCCGATCAAAAAGGAACACGCGATGGAATTCTCGCACGCTTGGGTGAAACATATTTGATTGCGGCCGAGGCTTACGGACGAAAAGGTGAATATGCAAAAGCACTTGAATACCTCAACGCCTTACGAACGCGTGCCGCCTACAAAGCAAATGAAGTAAGAAGCAACATTTATTACATCGCAGAAGATCTACCGTACGGCGAGACGACAAGCACTGAAGCATCAATGCAAGCCACGGAAAATTTCTTCACACCGGGAAGTCCTGAAACCGATTCTGAAATGTATCCACCATCAGCAACAACAAAAGAGTCGATGTTCATTCATTTCATGCTCAATGAACGTTCACGCGAGTTGATGGGTGAGTTACATCGTTGGATGGACCTCTCGAGAACAAAAACACTTGTTGAACGTGCGCAATTGTTTAACGCAGAGGCGAAGCCAAACATCACGGAGAAGCACAACCTCCGCCCAATTCCGCAGGTATATTTCGACACGAATCTAAAAAATGGCCTGCCGCTAACGCCGGAAGAAAAACAAGCGGAACAAAACCCGGGATGGTAGCCTAAACATACCATCACTATTACAGCCCAGGATATTTATTCTGGGCTTTTTTATTTCCGTGAGATGATTAGGATAACGAAAACGCAGCGGTTACTTATACTTTCATAGTGTTCAAAAAAACTTTGCCACAGTCAATCACGTGTACAAATTTCACTTACGTCACTATCGCTGAATTGCAATATCATCAAGTAGCGAATAAAAAAAGGTCGCCACGCTGACGACCTTCAAGAAACCAATCGAAGTTAACCCACTATCAAACCCCTTTGATAGCTGTGTTGAAAATAACGACGCGGTTAATTACAACTGTCCTGCACTATACCGCTACTACAATTCTAATCGCCCAGCGGCTGAAGTAACACAGGTCCGAGCATGCCTGACGTACGCGGCTTCCAATGCGATGCATCAAATAAACCGTGTACACGATTCTCCTCTTTCCGCGCAGGAAAGTTAACGTTGTAAAATTTTTTCCATACTACACCGCGGCGATCGAGATCTGCAATGCGATTTGCCATCAGGTTCGAAACATAAACCTCAAGTGTATTCTGATCAGCCAATAGACTATTATCAATTGCAAGTTGATACGTCGGACCAATGCGTGTCCCGACTCGCTTACCATTTAAAACTACAGACGCACTTTCTTTCACCACACCGAGATCAAGCAGCCATCGATTAGCAATCGTCGAAGGGCGCTGAAATGTTGTTACATATTTTACAGTACCTGAAAACGCTTTATAACCATCGCCACTGAAATCTGTCCATGATGATAAAGTAGACGTTGTGATCTCGGTCGGCAACGAGGGACCTCCTTCTTCAAATGTGATCGTCCAAGGCGTAGCGATCGAAAAGGCTTCTCCATGCTTCCTTGCATAGGGAAACTCTTTTACTGCCGAAGTATTTTCCATTTCCATAATAAAGATGCTTTGACCACGCGTCAATTGAACAAATACCGCTGCGCCATCTTTACCTTCTTTCATTTTTCCTGCGCCCCATTCTCCCGTCATAGCATCTTGCAATAACACCGATGTCGCTACCTTATTCAAGGAGATCCATCCCTCGAATGAGTGCTCCGATTCATTCACCACAAAGTAGACTGACTGCTGCGTACTATTTTTTTTCCGTTCGAAACGAATTCCGTCATCAACCATCGTCTCGCGCTTAACATTTGCTTTAGTCAACATCGACTCTAGTTCATCACCGCGGAACACCTTTGCGTCGGTAATCATTTTTGATTTTGTTTCTTCAAATGCCTTTTGATTTTTTACCAAATCAGCGTATCCAGAAACTTTCTCTGGAAATCCGTCTGCTACAATAACTGTTGCTCCTTTTGATGCTAAAGTTCTCAGCGCGATCAGGGTCTTTTGAGGAATATATTTGCATTTCGGAACGACAATCGTTTGATAGATTGCACCACCTTCTGTTTTAATTTTTCCTTTCTCAACTGTTGAATTCGTCAATTGACTATCTGAAATAAAGTCAAAAGTATATCCACGCTCATGCATTACCGTGGCGCACTTTTCGAATGACGTATTTTGAAATTGTTTACCAAGTCCATCGAAGTGCTCGATCATCTCTGGACCATGCACCGAGAAGCGATCATAGATCGGCATATAAAGCAACACATCGTGATCTGCGGTTGTCGACTGCAAAATCGACTGACTTCTTGCAATGTAGCTGTTGAGCGTTCCGAAATCTTTCCAAAGCGGATTTCTTGGATTCAAGTGCACAGCAGCATAGAACAACCAACCTGGCCATGGCTCGTCTTGTGGCGAGTAACATGTACCGTGATAAAAAACATGGTTTACACCATTCAGTAGAAATAAATCAATCGCACTTTTTATGTCGGATAAGTTAGACTCGAAATGTTCATTCAACCATGTTGCCGATTCGGAAGACACCAACTTCTTGCCCATGACGTTACCCGATGACGAGGCCATCTTAATGCGCAACGGTTCAGTCCCTTCTATCTCAGGAATATCAACAACGCCATACAAGTCCAAAATGTTTGCAGGCGAGCCATGCGCTTGATTCCGAACGATAGCTTTTTTTTCATGCGCCCACGTTTTCCACTGCTGAGTGAAATTTCTAAGTACAAGTTCTGCAATCGTTTCGCGATAATCACAGAGAATCCTTTCATTCTTTTCAACATTCACGTCGCGATTGAACAATGCCGGCAGATGATCGCGAAGGTCGTAACCGTGTTTGGTTTTAAATGCCTCGAACAAAGTCGGTGTCCAGTCCGCTGCTCCTTTTGCATCGTCAACTTCATAAGAGTCGTTGAAAAAAGCACGCAGTGAATTGATATCGTGACCATGCATAGCACTATCAAAATGTGCGAGATAATTTTTAAGAGCTTCCTGCGAAAAATGGTCGATTACATTTCCCTCGCCACCAGGTCCAGCGCGCTCAACGAGTTTTCCGTGCGAGCCTTCGAATACGGCATAGATCTTCCACTTCCCTTTCGGTGCCACCCATTGCAAACTACCATCGTGACCTACCTTCTTGATCAAATCAACAACCGTATTTTTTTCGTCGTAAGCATGAAGCGCGACCAACTTCAGCGGCCTTGCAAATCTTACTTGATCTATTGCGAGCGCCTGGAGATTTCTATTTGATTCTATGGGGTGTTGTAAATTCTCTAACGTCGCAGTGGGCAACTTTACGCGCGTCGACTCATCTTGCACGCTACCTTCGTACAGTTGATTTCCGACGATACGCAAGTATGGAGGTTGTGTGAATCTAATCTTATCTTTGAGCGACTCACCACCATACAATTCGTACACGCTGTATTCTATCGTCTTACACGCATCCGATTCCTTCACCCATGGTCCACCAAATGGCCAACCTGTTCCTGTGGCCATGTCTATTCCAAGATCCAATCGTTCTGCCTCTCGCAACGTATGAACAAGCAAATCCATCCACTGCGGCGACAAATAATTTACAAATCTATCTTCCGTACCAAAAACACCGTAGATGGGCGTTATCTCCAAGCCACCAAGGCCAGCACGTTTAAATGCTTCGAGCTCTGCCGTAATACCTTCCTTTGTTACCGCGCTTCCATGCCACCACCATCGCGACCACGGTTTATGCTCACGTGATATTGTGGACCATGCAGGCTGTGATAATACTTCGTGTTGAAGTCCGAATACCGAAATACTGCACAATGCAAAAAATAAATACTGTAAAAAATATCGCTTCATATCACAAGATCAATTCAAGTTTACTCAATATCAGTTCGAAAGGGTGATGCCGGCAGCCCCGCGTCATTGAAAAGATTTGCCTGCGGATTTTTCGCCCAAGCATAACGCACGGCAACAGGTCTCGCTATGGTTGAACTTGACACAACAATCGTCTTCCCTTCGATACGCGCATCAGCCCAAACGAATTTACCATCCTGCCCAGCAATCGCAAAACCTTTAAGGATATCCCCTTTTATCACCAACGACTTCCCAACATGATTAAAGGATATTCTAATCGCATTATTTTCGATAACCATGCTGCTATATAGCGGGCCGGAAAATTGATTCTTCTCACCATATACTTTTGCGCGCGCCAGTAAGGCCAATCGCTTTCCAATCTCTTGTTTATTTTTCGGATGAATATCATTCGGATCTCCAGGGTTCGCATTATCGATCGCCACCACCATACCGGTATTGGCAATCGACAAATTCTTCAATTGCATTTCCCTTACCACAACCATCGGATCATCTTTCACGGGTTGATCTATCAACGCTTGATGATTCGCCAATTGCACATATAAGAAAGGGAAATCCCCTTGACGCCAAGCCACGCGCCAATTCTCAATCAACGCTTGCATCAGTTTATCATAAATTTTCGCCGTCGGTCCATTCGATTCTCCCTGATACCAAATAGCACCTTTGATGGCAAATGGAATCAACGGAGCTACCATACCGTTAAATAAAACGGCAGGACTATGTTGATCTTTTTTCGGATCAGGGTTCTTTGGTTCGCGCGGTTTATCTTTTCCTGCAGCTATCGCAGCGATTGATTCAGTCTTCCACTTCTCATAAGCAGATTTGTATTTCTCTTGTGCGTATTTACTCGTGTCATAAGCGTTGCATTTTGCTGCATATTCTTCAAGAAGGAATTTCAACTGAGGATGTGATTGTAACTTTTCATTGCTCGTCCATGCTTCCGCTGTACTAGCGCCGTACGCGCTCGTGATCAAGCCGATTGGAATTTTATATCGATTATACAATTCGCGAGCAAAGAAAAATGCTGTGGCAGAAAAATGACCCACGGTGTTTGGTGAACATATCTCCCACGAGCTTATCACATTTGCTTGCAACGTGTCGGTCGGGTGAAAGGGAACATCGAACACACGAATCAATGGATAGTTGGCAGTGGCAACTTCTTGTGCTTCGTTAAAGACGCCACACCAATAACGATCTTCGCGCGCTACTGTCATATCCATGTTGGACTGTCCAGAGCAAAGCCACACATCGCCAATGTATACATCGCGAAATACAACGGTAGTACTACCGTTCACATTCAACGAAAATGGACCTCCTGCTTTCATCGCTGGCAAATTCATTTCCCAACGACCATCCTCGCGTGTTACCGTAGACTGTTTCTGTTTGTTGAAGTTCACCGTGATCTGCTCTCCTGGTTGGCTCCATCCCCAAATAGGTACAGGCATACCGCGCTGTAGCACCATGTGATCGCCAAATACACCCGCGACTTTAACCTGACCGAAAGCGTGTGTCGTGAAAACGAGTAGCAACGCGATAAGCGAATAGCAGACTGAATTTATTAAATTACCCTTCATTGATGTTACCTAGCACTTTTTTGAAAGGTACTTACGATTACAGCCCGGAGTGTCCTGTACTATCCGTTAAGATTTTTGTTTTGCGGAGAAAAAAGTGGCGCTAAGCATGACAGTACATGACAGGTAAACATCGGTTGATTGGTAACATTGTTTCAGAAGATCATGGTCGAATTTAAATTCTAAGCATGGGCGTAATTCTGGGCGTACTGTTTCACTTTCTTGGAGGCTTTGCCTCAGGTAGTTTTTACATTCCTTACAAAAAGGTGAAGGACTGGTCATGGGAAAGCTATTGGATTATCGGTGGTCTTTTCTCTTGGCTTATTGTTCCTCCCATCGCAGCGTGGCTAACGATTCCGGGGTTCGCTGAAATCATTCGCAATGCGGATACCACCATGTTAGGTGTTACGTTTTTGATGGGTATCCTCTGGGGCATCGGTGGTTTAACGTATGGGCTAGGCATTCGCTATCTGGGAATGTCTCTCGGTAATTCTGTGATACTCGGATATTGTGCCGCCTTTGGCGCGCTCATACCAACGATCTACTACAATTATTTTCCAGCAGCCGGTAAGATTTCTTTTTCACAGATGATCGCAAGCGACGGCGGCCAGTTGGTATTACTGGGTGTTGCCGTCTGCATTTTAGGCATTATTATTTGTGGGCGCGCTGGCGTTCTAAAAGAAAAGGATTTACCCGAAGAGCAGCGTAAACAAAGTATTGCAGAATTTAATCTTACAAAAGGACTTGTTGTCGCTACGGTATCCGGAATATTAAGCGCGTGTTTCAATTTTGGCATTGAAGCGGGAAAGCCATTAGCAGAAGAAGCTGTGCGTCAAGGTTACAATCCGTTGTTTCAAAATAACGTGACGTATGTTGTGTTGCTTTGGGGAGGACTCACAACAAATTTCATTTGGTGTATGATTCTCAATGCACGTAATAAAACTTTCGGTGACTACACCAATAAAAAATCACCATTGCTATCAAACTATTTTTTCGCAGCCATCGCGGGGACGACGTGGTTCTTGCAATTTTTCTTTTACGGCATGGGCGAAAGTAAACTCGGCAATGGTGCGAGCTCTTGGATATTACACATGGCATTCATCATTCTGATTTCTAACGTATGGGGAATCGCATTGAAAGAATGGAAAGGTGTTCAAAGCAAAACACGTATCACGATCTTTATCGGGATTCTCACCATACTCGCGTCGGTCATTATCGTCGGATATGGAAACGCATTACCACAGCATTAGCACAAATTATTAATACATTACGTATGTCAACGACAACTCAAACACAATTCAAACACGTCAGTTACTTGTGGGACGAAAAGAAGGCAGCAACACTGAATGGTGATGAAGTGGAACTTCTGATTTACCGCTCCAACTTACTTGGCGCAGATCTGCGGTTGACAAACTATGGCGGAGGAAACACATCGTGTAAAGCGATGGCAAAAGATCCGCTTACCGGAAAGGATACAGAAATCATGTGGGTGAAAGGATCCGGCGGCGACATCGGCACCATGAAGCGCAATGGACTCGCAGCACTTTATGTCGATCGACTACGGGCATTAAAAAACATCTATAGAGGCGTTGCATTCGAAGATGAAATGGTTGAACTTTTTAATCATTGTATCTATGATCTCGCTTCAAAAGCGCCCTCCATCGACACACCGCTGCACGCATTTCTTCCATTCAAACACGTTGATCACTTACATCCCGATGCTGCAATCGCCATCGCTGCTGCAAAAGACGGCAAGAAAATAACACAAGAGCTTTTTAACGGCACCATCGGTTGGGTTGATTGGCAACGTCCGGGCTTCGATCTTGGTTTAAAACTCAAACAATGTCTCGATGAAAACCCGGGCATTCGCGGCATCATGCTAGGATCTCACGGACTGTTCACATGGGGCCACACGGCATACGAATGTTACATCAACACACTCGAAGTAGTTGAACGCTGTGCTACCTATCTTTCAGAAAACTTTGGAAAAAGAGCACCCGTTTTTGGCGGCGCTAAATTGAATAGTCTCGATAAATCTACACGCATTGCACAAGCAGCATCGCTCGCGCCAATATTGCGTGGGTTCTGCTCGAGTCAAACACGCATGGTGGGTCACTTCACCGACGATGAACGCGTGTTGGAATTTATAAACTCCAAAGACCTCGACAAACTTGCGCCGATGGGTACCAGTTGCCCTGACCACTTCCTAAGAACGAAAATAAGTCCACTCGTTCTTGCGTTGAAACCGGAAGAAAATTTGAATGACATCAAAAGTGTTAAAGAGAAACTCTTGCCAGCGTTCGAATCGTATCGCTCCATGTATCGGGCATACTACGACAAGTGTAAGCATCCCAACAGCCCGGCTATCCGCGATGCGAATCCTGTTGTGATTCTTTACCCTGGCGTGGGCATGTTCACTTTCGCCAAAGACAAACAAACCGCGCGCGTTGCAGCAGAGTTTTACATCAACGCGATCAATGTGATGAAAGGTGCCGAGGCAATTTCATCTTATACATCACTTCCACATCAAGAAGCATTCAATATCGAATACTGGTTATTGGAAGAAGCCAAGCTTCAGCGTATGCCAAAGCCGAAATCACTTTCTGGAAAAATTGCTTTGATCACCGGAAGTGCAGGTGGCATCGGAAAGGCTATTGCTAAAAAATTTGCAGACGAAGGCGCGTGTGTCGTATTGAGCGATAATGATGAGACACGTTTACACGACGCAGGTGAAGAATTCAAGAAACAATATGGCAGAGATACGTATGCGCAAGCGTTTCTCGATGTTACCAAATCTGATAGCATTGGGGATGCGATGACAACGGCCTCACTCGCTTTCGGTGGTGTCGATATTATTGTAAACAACGCTGGTCTTTCTATTTCGAAACCCTTGGAAGATCACACCGAAAAAGATTGGGACATTCTGTACGACGTATTGGTGAAGGGACAATTCCTCACAACGCAAGCTGGCGTTGGTGTGATGCGTAAGCAAGCATTGGGCGGTGATGTAATCAACATTGTAAGTAAAAATGCGCTTGTGTCTGGTCCGAATAACGCCGGCTATGGCTCAGCAAAAGCAGCACAATTACACCTCAGTCGTCTCAACGCTGCTGAGCTGGGCGCTGATAAAATTAGAGTCAATGTCGTTAACCCTGACGCCGTAATTGCCGATAGTAAAATCTGGTCAAGTGGCTGGGCTGAAGGTAGAGCAAAGGCCTACGGCGTGAGTGTTGCTGACCTCCCCGCGTATTACGCAAAGCGTACATTACTGAATGAAATCATCTTACCGGAAGATATCGCGCAAGCGTGTTTCGTCTTCGTGGGCGGCGCACTTAATAAATCGACAGGCAATGTACTGAACGTCGATGGTGGTGTTGGCATGGCATTCACACGATAACTTCACTAAATTCCACAGATGAAACGTGTAGCCTTCAAAATGAAACTTTTTCCTGGAAAGATTCAGGAGTACAAAAAACGCCACGATGAAATCTGGCCAGAATTGAAAGAACTCCTTCGTACAACCGGAATTCGAGAATACTCCATTTTCCTGGATGAGCAGACTCTGAGTCTCTTCGGCGTTCTCAAAATTTCAAAGGAAGAAGCACTCAACGACTTACCGAAGCATCCTGTCATGAAAAAATGGTGGCATCACATGAAAGATATCATGGAGACAAACGAAGATGAAAGTCCGTTAAGCTTGCCTTTAAAAGAAGTTTTCCACTTACCGTAACGCTATTATGAAACTCGAGAAATATCAGATTGAAGAACACAATCACGCACACCGTTCAACACATCAACAACGGATAGACTATGTGCGTAGCTGGGTCAGCAATAGCGACCACATCATCGAAAAGCTGATTGAGTTTCAAATTGCTATCCCAAGTTGGGCGCTGGGTACCGGTGGAACACGCTTTGGTCGATTCGCGGGAGCCGGTGAACCGAGAAGTCTTGAAGAGAAAATCGAAGACATCGGTTTACTCCATTCATTGAACAAATCGAGTGGTGCTGTATCACTTCACATCCCTTGGGATATTCCCAAAAATCCCAAAGCGATTAAGGCATTGGCGGCGCAACTCGACATTAAATTCGATGCCGTTAATTCCAACACATTTCAAGACCAAAAGGGCCAACAGCACAGCTATAAATTCGGATCACTTCAGCATGTAGACAAAACCACAAGAGATCAGGCTATCGAACATAACCTCGAAGTGATTCACTACGGAAAAGAATTGGGGTCATCTTCAATAACGGTGTGGCTATCCGACGGATCATCCTTTCCGGGGCAACTAAACTTTAGAAAGGCGTTTGAAAATACTTTAGACGGCCTTCAAAAAATATACGGCGCACTTCCGGATGATTGGAAAATGTTTGTCGAGTACAAGGCCTTCGAACCCAATTTCTATTCGATGACCGTGGGCGATTGGGGACAATCATTATTATATGCTTCTAAACTCGGGCCGAAAGCCTACACGCTCGTAGACCTCGGACATCACCTGCCAAATGCCAACATCGAACAAATTGTTTCGCTGCTACTCATGGAAGGCAAGCTGGGTGGATTTCATTTCAACGACTCAAAGTATGGTGATGATGATCTGACGGTAGGCAGTATCAATCCTTATCAATTGTTTTTGATTTTCAACGAGCTCGTGGAAGGTATGGACGCGCGACACATGAACCACGCCACAGGACTTGGTTGGATGATCGATGCTTCTCACAATGTGAAGGACCCGTTGGAAGATTTACTTCAATCCGTCGAGGCAATCATGATCGCGTATGCACAAGCGCTACTGATAGACCAAAAAGCCTTGGAGTATGCGCGTCAAAAAAATGATGTCGCTTTAGCGCAAGAAATTCTTCAGGTTGCTTATCGCACAGATGTACGTCCATTGGTAGCGGAAGCTCGTCTACGTTCAGGCGCAGCATTACAGCCTTTGGAATTATTCAGAACACTGAAGGTACGCGAACACTTGATCAAAGAGCGCGGCACACAAACTGTTGCTACAGGCCTTTAACTACAAGCTGTATGGCAAAACCTGTCATTGCAATATTTGATATCGGAAAAACCAACAAGAAACTTTTTCTTTTTGATGAGCGCTACAATATCGTTCTTGAGCAATCTACGCAAATTGAAGAAATCATTGACGATGACGGTGATTCTTGCGAAGATCTGCATGCGCTAACAAAATGGGTACTCGCGTCATTTCAGGAAGCCAATAATAGTCCTTCATTCGACATCAAGGCGATAAACGTATCCACATACGGCGCGAGTTTCGTTCACCTTGGCTATGACGAAAAACCGGTGACCGATTTATACAACTACTTAAAGCCATTTCCAGAATCGCTAAAAAGGAAATTTTACTCAGACTACGGTGGTGAGTCGGTATTTTCGATGTTCACAGCATCACCTGTGTTAGGAAATCTTAATTCAGGTATGCAGTTGTATTGGTTAAAGCATGCGAAGTCCGCGTTATTCAAAAAGATCAACGTAAGCCTTCACCTCCCGCAATACATTGCCTCGTTGTTTAGTAAACGGTATTACAGCGACATCACAAGTATTGGATGCCACACAAACCTTTGGAACTTCGCGCAGAACAGTTATCATGATTGGTCAGAGAAAGAAGGTATTCGCGAAAAGCTTGCGCCAATGAAAGCAGGTGACGCTGTTGTTCCTTCGAGCAACGAAGAAAATATGTTGTGTGGTATTGGTCTACACGACAGCTCCGCTGCGCTCATCCCTTATTTAGTAAGTTTCAATGAGCCATTTTTACTACTATCTACCGGCACCTGGTGTATTAGTCTAAATCCATTCACCGACGACCCGCTCACCGTAGAGGAGTTAGAGAAAGGATGTCTTTGTTATCTAACTTACAAAGGGAATCCGGTAAAAGCGTCACGACTTTTTTCTGGATATGAACACGAGAAGCAAATCAACAGGTTAGCGGATCACTTTCAGAAACCAAAAGATCATTATGAAAGCATCGGATACAACGCAACGCTAGTAGCATATCCCGGAAACTATTTCGAACAGCACGACCTTTCCGTGTATGAGACTTATGAATTAGCATACACGCAGTTAATCAAAGCGCTGGTTGATGATCAAGTGACCTCAACGAAACTTGTATTGAACAACATGCAGGTGAAGCGAATTTTCGTCGATGGAGGTTTCAGCAAGAATGCAATCTTCATGAACCTTTTGGCAAAGGCATTTCCAAGCATCGAGGTTTACGCTGCTGCGATGGCGCAAGCAAGTGCATTAGGTGCTGCCATGGCCATTCATCAACACTGGAATAAACAGCCACTCGAGTCAGATGTCATTGCGCTTCGATACTACACCGGGGCAAGCTCGATGGTGAGCTGACGAATTGGAGATAAAAAAAGCGCCATCGGGCGCTTCTGATTTTAGATATCAACCATGTTTACTGGTTTGCGATTGGTATGTGCTCTCAAATATTTTGTTTGCATTTTGTGCTTCAAATCCTTCCCGACGATGTTCACGTTTTATTTCACTGGCAGGAATGTGACTAAATTCAGGGCGAACCTTTCGTTCCGCAAACTCAGCATAAGAGCCAGCAATCATATGTTTCTTTCCATTTGCAAACTCCGCTTCGATCATTTGAGCAACCGTTGAGCTCTGCAGGAGTAAGCCATCAGGGCTCTTCTTAAATTTTCCACCAGCGTCATTGAGAATAAAACCATTGCGTTCCAAAAAAGCATTAAACGCTTCGATCGTATTATATCCAGGTTTGAGATTGTGAACGCTAACGGTAAAGTGATTTAAATAATACCGATTATAAATTACCCACGCGGCGTATTCGCTTTCTTTCGCCAACGCGAGATAGTCTTCAAGTAGCGGGGTTTGCCACAAGCTGCTGTGTAAGAAATTATCAACTATTTTAACATCGTTCAAATCAAGTGCATCAACAGGATCACTTTTTACTTCGTCTGTATATTTTCGAATGGTTTTTTGAACCGCCGGCGACAGATCATCAACACGCAACTCACTTATAAAAATACGAGGGAACGTTTCAGATGGTGGTGCATACCAGTAGGCGTTAAGTTTTTTCTCAGGAAAGAAGTAGTAGTCACGCTTGGTGTATCCTAGGTGTAGAAAGACCTTTTCGAGTGATTTTATTCCAAGATGTTCAACGCCCATGGTTCGAAATGCGATGTGATCATTTTCGATTTCGTCGGCTGTATTGATTACCCCTTCACGAATCATTGCATTGATCACACCGGCAACATCCGGTACCCTTTCCTTATAGCGGGACATCAATCCATCGAGGACGCCCTGTAGTTTTTGAGTCATTGGATTTTAGGTTAATGAATGCTAAAGGTAGCAAGTTTTTATTTTGGGAGCATGGTTCGCAAAAAAACTAATGTTATGCAATTACTACCAAGTGGTCGTCGGCCTGGAACGGTGATAGATTCCGCCGCGCCTTTTAACCGCAACAATCTTCATATTGCGCCGGCGTGTACGTAACGCGTGCGAAGTTTTTGGTGATAAGCTCCGATTCTACCACCCTACCGCTTTCAAATTTCAAAATCTTGTCGCGCCAGATCTCGTTCTTGCGAAAGAATTTTCCATCTATTTTTAAAAACGCGTGATCCTTTTCCCACACATGGTATGCATATTCGAGTTCCTGATCTATGCGCAATTCCCCTTCGATGCATTTTTCAGAAAACCAGAGATTGATCTGAAAGGTATGCGAGGTGTTGTTCGTAAATTGGTAATCACGATAGTTATAAAATACGGTCGCACCGCTGCCAAAAGGTAACACGCGTCCATCATCAGGGAAAGGATCGAATGAATGGTGATGTCTTTCCGTAACGCTTAGTGGACTATGCATCACGAGCCAATGGATCAAATTCGCTATTTGACAGATACCCCCGCCAACACCGGCACGCGCTACACCGAAAGATAATTCCATGCCTTCAAGATATCCCTTTCTACGCGTGGGACGACCAACCATTCTACAAAATGAAAATGTTTGTCCAGGCTGGATGATTACACCATTAATACGCGATGCAGCAATCTTCAAATTCGTAACCTTGTTGATTTGGAGCTGCATGTCACTGTCGCCGAGTTTCTTCAGCAACACCGACTGATGTTTTTTAACGCGATAGGCGAGCTTGGTTTCGTCACGCTTATTGGCGAAATGCGTTCTTCCAAAATACCAATACCCGTACCGTTGTAGCCGCCGGCACCAAACGGAAATGAAATAAAAGAATGGATGACGTTGGCTGAGCAGCATAGCATTACCGAAGCATGATACAAAAAGTATACGGCGAACTATCTTACTTGTTGCTTCAACAATTGACGTTTACGTTGATAATAAATAAAGATCGATATTTTTGCGACCATTAACCCCAGTACGCCACCCAGGTAGCTAAAGTTGTGCATCGAACCTACAGCGATAAAAGATCGGAAGTCATCTAAATTATTGGGAAGATACCAATGCTCGAATGCGCTTGGCGATTGTGTCCCTAGCACGAAGTAACCGTAAGCAAGTCCCACAATACCCGTCACAAATGCAACGACCATCGTAAGCGAAAAGGCTTTGATTGCCACCCGCGCCATTTCTTGCCACGTCGGAAAAATTAATGCAATCGCTCCGAGAATAATTCCAATGAATGTGCCCATCCACCAAGTTGCCAGGAATCCTACAATAGAAACCAATACTCTCGCATTTGGAGGAATATCATGCGCACCGTCGTTCACCAACGCGAACTGATGAAATTTAAACTTGGTATAGTACTCATGGGAAACTGTGTAGGTTAATTGATCATGGACAACACCATAAACGCCACCCAGTAGCGAGGCAAAAAGTACGATGACAACAAAAGCGATCAATTTATTCATAAAAATTCCCAGTTTCTATCATAACATTTTTTCCAACGATCTCCACACAAAACGAGTTTGTAAAACTTCCTTTCCACCAAAAATCACCGTTGTTGAATCTTCAACGACTGCGCCTTTTCTTTTGTAAAATTCTGCAGCAGCATTGTTTCCGTTGAGCACCCACAGATATACACTGTGTCTATTTGTCGCACGTAGTATTTCCGCCGCTGCTTTCATCAGGTTGGCTCCAATACCCTTTCCTTTTACGTCACCGCGAACATGGAGGTTGTCGATAAAGGCATCACAAGCCGCTTCAGGCTTATCCAATACGGCTATAAAACCGACGGCAGCAGTTTCCTCCTCGGCAATTAATACAAACTCATTTCCCTTCAGCATTTGGATTTTAGCATACCAGTACCGTTGGCGTTCATTATACAAATCGTCATCGAGATATTCATCGGCAAGAATACCGCGGTAAGTTGTTCTCCAACTATTGCAATGAAGTAACGCGATGGCATCTGAATCCAAAATACTAGCCGGCCTTATAGAAATGGACATGATTAATGTTTTTCTTGACAAGATAGACACGTAAACAAAAAAAGTCACCGTTGATATAAAGTTATTGATACTCCCCTTGCAAAATAAAAAGCCCGAGACATGCTCAGGCTTAACACAACGTTTGGAAATCAAGACCAATAATCCAGAGAGGGACTTTATGACTTATTTCGTTTTTGGTTTCGCGACAATGGCAGAAACACCGCCGTTAAATTTACCATCAGTCACCGACACTGGAACACCATTCTTCCAGTAGGTTGGTTCATAGATTTCACGCGGATGTCTGAAGCCAGCCATATATACGTCGTCACCTTGTACCGCAAAATCGTATGTCGCGTGAACGTCTTTGGCGCCGTTACCTATCGTAACAACCTCGCCATTTTTCCAATACTCGCCGATACCGATCATATATAAATCACTCCCAAAAATTTTCATCCTTTTCGGTGCGATATCAACACCCGTATTTTTACTGCCCGTGACCGACACTAAATTTCCATCCTTCCAATATTTTGCAACACCTAAATCGCCGGTGATATAAAGTGAGTTATCCTTCACTAAAATACCCGATGCATACGTACCTGGAATTTTCTTAATCACTCCATTTTTCCAATAATACGCTTCTGGATTCCCCGCTGCATTCTTGATCGACCCGGCAACGTATACATCCTCGCCATCAATCCATATGTCGGTGGCAACGCCACTCGTTTCACCATTCGAAAGCGATACCTTTTTACCATTCTTCCAATAACACGCTGCCGGGTAATTGATTCCAAATTCAAAACCTACAACGTAAAGGTCGTCGCCGTGTATTCTCATTCCTTGTGCCGATGCGTAACGGTGAAGCGTTGTATCGGTGAGTAATGTGGGTTCAGAATTTTTCCAGATTACCGGATACGACATGCGCTCAGAATCCGTCGCCGTCCCCACAATAATTACATTTCGATCTTCATCAACATACATGTCTGTGGTCTGAGCTGATCTCTTACCATCGCCAAGTAGCGTTACCTTCCCTGAAGGATCAACATATTTCGGCGTCCAAACACCTTCAATAGATTCATCATAGGTAATATAGAGATCATGTTCAGGATCAGGATCTATGTTCGGAGTAATTACCGGCTTTTCTATCTCTTCAATTTTAACTTCTTCCTCATCGCACGCCGACATCAACAACGCAAGCGACATCAATGGAACGAACCTACTTACTGCAAAAATTTTTCTCATACAATGGGCTTTTAATATCTACTGTTATATTTATTCAGAATTAAAAAAATGAATTCACGAGCTGACAACGTCAACCGTTACCGGCGTTAAAAGTCTTAGCGACGTCCTGCGTGCATAAAACTATACTGCACACCAAAAAAACTTCCAAAGCTAGCAAGCTCAACTTTCCCAGCGCCTACGCCAGCAAGAGGCACCTTCACAAATGGTTCTACCTGTATCGCAAAATGATTCGTAATTCTACGCTGCAAACCAACACTAACATTCATCATCCTAAACCATTCTTGATTTCCATTTTTCACTTCCATTTTATATTGTTGTCTATCGTAGGCAGTCTGCACCTCGAACGTATAATATTCACGATCCATAAAGTATGAAGACAACCCTACACCAATAAAGAATGCATTCCGTTTTTGCGGAAAGAATTGGTATCGGATATTAACCGGAATATCCCACATCCGGCAGTCACCTTTTACGCGATCAGTTTCATAGACATCATATTGAATACGATCGGCGGTGTAATACTTCCGCGACGAAATAACTCCGACATGTGCAGAAATATTTTTCGTAAAAGAATACCCAATCTCGACACCGTAATTCAATCCCGTCTTGTCTTTTTCTTTAAATCGTTCAGAAGAATAATCAGGCGACACCAACGCGCGTAATGACAATCTATAAAACTCTTGGTCTTCATCATTCTCCGTACGCTCATCTTCGATAGTAAGCGTTTGCTGATTATCTTCCTTCACAACACCGACGTTTTTTACCGAATCAACTTCGTCTTCTACTTGTTCAGTCAATTTATTTCGCTTGTATATCTTTCTATCATTACTTGGCTTTTGAGTTGTATCCAACGCCCCTGTCATTGACGACGATTGCTGAACACTATCATCATGTGTTATCGTATGGATACGGGAATTATGTTTACTACGCAGCGTTAACGTGTTTGCAGAAATATCCTCTTGCTCCGCTTTCGCATACTGACGATCGTGATCACTATTTTTATCATACCTTGAATTTTCATCATCTTGAGATAAAAATATTTGACCCTTCACACGATCTTCACCTGACACATTCGCTTGTACAGTGGACTGAGAATTTCTTTTAGCAATCACATTCGAAATCGTTCCCTTGTCATTCGATTGATCGTGGCCCTTCGCTATTGTTGATTTTTGTTTGAGACCACTCTCACTCTCCGATGCTACTGAGTCTTGTTGATACTCCTTTAAAACACTTTTCGGTGGATGATTAGCTTGTGAAGCGGCGGCCGATTCTTTTGATACCGCTACATCGTCGTGTGTCGCGACATGCTGAGAAGCAGTTTCATTTACATCCGAAGCAAGCGCATTAAAATGATCCGCACCATACCAACCGATAAATAACGCTACGAGTGCAACGATGGTGACCGTTAGTGGTTTATTGCTTCGAAATCCAAACGCACCTTGTGTTGGATCTTCTGCATCCAGTTTTTGAGACATCGCCTTCCAGTCATCAGCATTAAAACCAGGCTGATAATTTTCAGCAGCATCTTTGAACAGCTTGTCAATATCTTTGTCAGACAGATTTTGCATACGCTGTTACGTTAAGTTTTTGAAGACGTTCTTTAAGGACCTCCCTAGCCTTGAGCAAATTTGATTTAGAAGTACCCTCGGAAATTTGAAGTATCTCTCCTATTTCTCTGTGCGTATATCCATCAATCACATACATATTGAACACCGTACGATAAGCCGGCGACAGCGCCTGCACCATCGTCATGAGTTCAGCATGTGAGAGGTCCTCCACAGCAGACGCTGACGTGGTAAACGTATATTCCGCACGCTCAATAGAAACTTGCTGATAGTGTTTCTCTTCTTTTCGATAGTGATCGATCGCCGTATTGATCATTATTCTGCGAAGCCATCCTTGGAAGGAGGTCTCCGGATTATACTGATCTATTTTCGAAAACACTTTCATAAATCCGTCATTTAAGATCTCCCTTGCTTCTTCCCTTGTTCGTGAATATCGCAAACAGATGCTCATGGCATACGCATAGTGATGCTGGTACAGCAAGCGCTGATTTTCACGATCATGCTTTTTGCAACCTTCTATGAGTAGATGCATTTCAGATGAGGATTCTGTTTTAATCAATTCGGACACAGGACGGATAGAAATTGGAAAGGGTTGCCAGCACGTGAAAAGAAAATTATAAACTCAGCGTTATATCACAAGCAAGATAGTCGCGGTTGCACTGATTAGAGTGAAAGTTAATGATCGTTGGCCGTCGATCTTGACTTAGATCAACTTTTTGAAATGTATTCTTGAAAAATCACCATTTCTAGTGATGGCTTTATACTCCCTAACGAGTGAATGGTTTGTATTTGTACACAACCTAAAGTTTCAACTTCATACCTTCGTGAGAGGCAACAAATCCTAACTTCTCATAGAATCGTTTCGCATCCGGGCGTTGCTTATCAGTTGTTAGCTGAACAACCCGTGCACCTTTCTCACGCGCACGTACAATAACCCACTGAAACATCGCATCGCCTATGCCTTGTGACCGCTTGTCGCTGCGTATTCGAACAGCCTCTACTTGCGTAACCATGGTCCCTTTGTGGGCGATATATGTAATGTGCGACAACTGAAGTGTGCCCACAACTTCGTTAGCCTCATCTTCAACAACAATTAATTCTTGGTTGTTATCCGCACTGATGATATCGAATGCGCGATAGTAGGATTCAGGAAGGGGATTCGAATACAATTCCCTTGTTTTACCCAGCGCATCGTCTGCAAGCATCTGCACGATCGCAGGCAAATCATTTTTATTGGCCTTTCTAAACTTCATCACCAACGCTTAGTCATCAAATAGAATCTAACGCATCAATTAATCTAACGATTTGTTCTTTGTTATTATAAAAATGTGGCGACACGCGAATCATTTCGTCGCGATAGCTCACGTCAATTTTTGAGCAGAAAGAATTTTCTTCACTGCGTTAGGATCTCGTTTACCAAAAGGAATTCCAACGATGTGACCAACATGTTCGCGTGTAGCCACCCCGTTAGACTCATTATATTGGTTCACGATCAACGTCAACGACTTTGTATAAGACTGAATTGAATCTACACCCCATGAAACAATCTGCTTCACGGCAGCGACTGCCATCGGTCGTATACTTAGCATTGGATACTCACCACAATCGAATTTACGGGCGCCATTTTTAAACAGCTCGGTATAGTCTGTGAGCTTCGAAAAATCTTCGCTCTTGTAGCGCGGCAGCCATGAGTACTCCAAAGGCTCCCATACATGCTGCCACCGCGGCGCGATGTACATGTAACCAAGTCCATAAGGTCCGAGCATCCACTTATACCCTGCAGCAACGGCAAAATCCGGATCAACTTTTTCTATATCGATCGGTAATGCGCCCAACGACTGACTGAGATCAAGCACCAGTAAAGCATGAACCGATTTTACCCTCTGACTCACTTTCTCTACATCGATCCAAGATCCATCCATCCAATGACAATTTGGAATCGCGACAAGCACTACTTGATCGTGAATCGCATCGAGGATCGATTCTGTTAGCGACTTATCATCTTGCTTTCGAACACGTACAATTTTTAAGTCGTACTGTCTTACAAGATGTTCCCAAGTATATACGTTGGAAGGGAATTGTTTATCGAGGACAACGATCGTTTTACCCGCCTTGAAATTCATGTTCTTCGCTGCGAGGGCCATACCATAACTTGCCGAAGGCGCGAACGCGATGTTGTCGCCAGTGGTCTTAAAAACAGTAGCCACATCGTTGCGAAGTACTTCCGAGTCGGCAAACCAATCATCTTTCGTCATTCGCCAAGGATTCGCACGCAATTCTAATGCAGCCATCGATGCTTCACGCACAGACTTTAACATGGGCGACATACTCGCGCAATTCAAGTATGTTACCGATGGATCCAACTCAAAATGATCGTGCATGACGTACTTAGATTTTTTAAACCGTAATGGATTTTATAAACGATACCACGCTATGATCGTTTTGCCTTTACAAAACCTGCGAGGTGATTCTTTTGCACACCAAATCCTTTTCCGCGTTCATGCTCAACGGCTACCCATCCTTCTTCAATCTCTTCGATTAACTTTTGAATAATCTCGTCGAGGCCATCGTACCAATCGAGGTGTGGGCTCCATTGTTTGCATGGCTCTACCAAGCATTGTGTATCCTTCCAAATTTTTCCGCAGCCAGGGCATCGTCCGGCTGTGTCGAAAGCATTCCAAACCGTGCCGCAGGTACAAGGCCATTTACTATCTTTTGTTGGCTCCCATTCACATTTCGGGCAGCGTATGCGTATTTCGCTCATTATTTTTTTTACTTAAGTCGTTAAGATAAAAAAGTTTGGGCAATTGATCATTTCATCTCCTATGGCGATCATGAAGATGTTGCGGGCGTTTTCGGACACTATCGGCAACCACAGTAATCCATAACGATAAGCCACGTTGCGTATTTTTTTTATAGGTTATGATCAATTATCACAAACACAAACCCACGTAATTTTTCTAAAAAACGACTTAAAATCAGCGTATTGGCCATTTCTTTGTGATAATTGCCCAGGGAAAAACAAATCTTACATAGGTGACGGCCACTTCGCAATCACGCGGCAACGTGCTATTACAGTATATTATTTTTGACATACAAAATCCTGCTTAAAAAGCGTTATCTTCAACATTCAACCGGGCCGCCTATGCACTTTATTTGCTTTTTATTCTTCCTCTGCATCTGCAGTGTTACACTGGCGCAAGTAAAGTCGCAAAGTGATACATCATTTTCTTTCTCATTAGCAGAACAACCTGCGAAGAAACAAAGTGAACTTTGGAAAGCAGCAAAAACACCAACGGTTCTGATCAGCCTCGGCGTTTTGTCTTGTGTGAATGACGATATCATCAACCGCTACGAAATCCGTGAAGAAAGAAATGAGCACATGCCGAATTTCCGCTCTACGGTCGACAACTACTTAATGCACGCGCCGGTGGCTATCGTATATGGTCTCAATGCTATTGGCGTAAAAGGAAAACATGATTTCAAGAACCGTACTTTGCTTCTTGTCAAGTCCGAAGCAATTATGGCGGCACTCACGTTTTCGTTTAAGTCGATGACGAAAGTATCGCGTCCTGACGATAGCAATAACTACTCATTCCCTTCGGGGCACACCGCGCAAGCATTTGCTACTGCTACGTTCTTGGCAAAAGAGTATGGCGAGAAGAACATCTGGTACAGCATCGGAGCTTACGGAATGGCTACAACGGTTGGGGCTATGCGCATCTTAAACAACCGCCATTGGGTATCTGATGTGCTTGCCGGCGCAGGCATCGGAATATTGTCGACCAACCTTGCTTATTTAACACATCGTTACAAGTGGTCCAATAAAAATAGCAATGTGACGTTACTACCAGCGTACACCAATGGTCCTGGTGTTTACTTCTGCTATAATATCAAGTAAGATTTCCGCGAAGCCTTCTACCAAATAGTTTTCAATTCGTCTACCACGATCGCATCGGTTGAGACTTTTCCATTCTTGCCGTAAAGCTTCAACTTCGAATATCCATCATTCGGGAAATAGATAGCCGTCATGACGGTTGCACCTTGATCAAAGAAAAGCTCGATTGAAGCAACATCAACAATGGCAGTGAATTCTACCCACTCGCTATCGCGGACACGTGGCGCTTGAATACCTAATTTGAAATCAGGATGAAAATTTACTTTACCGCTAGCGCTTCGATCTACAAAAAATTTTCCACCTACATCATCTAAGCCAAACAGGATTTTCTCTCCCTTCGCATTAGACAACTCAAAAACAAAGTTGGCCTTCTTTATTCTCCCTTGAATACGTGAAAGGCGAACGTCGACCTTAGCTTCCGCAGTTATATCAAGGGTATCCACTTCCCGAGTAGAAATTTTTCCGGTTGATTCAATTGTCTCTTCAATTTCCACAACAGGCAAAGACTGTACAACGTGATTTTTACCGATTGTTCGCAACGTCAACACGCGTGGAATCGTCATCGCACTACGCCACTTCTCCGTTGGAACTAGCTCTGCATAAAACCAATTCGACATCCATCCAATCATGATGCACCGTCCATCTTCCTTTGGAATATTATTGAATGTTACCCCAGCATAGTTATCTGGTCCATAGTCAACCCAACCGCTATTCTTTCCCGGTGTATCGTTCTTGAAAGTCTTCCCATCAAAATCGCCGACAAAATATTGTGTAGCGGAACCTCTGTTAGGGCCACCTGGATTTATACTCACGATCAACACATTCTTCTCGACGCCGTGCTCGTCCTTCATGGTGAGTAGGTCAGGACATTCCCACACACCGCCATGGTCGCCTTCATTCAAACCGAAATCGCTGAGCTTTTTCCATTGCTTCAAATTGGTTGAACCATAAAATGAGATGTGGTCTTTTACAGCTAGTGTCATTACCCATTGCTTTGATTTCGAATTCCAAGAAACCTTCGGATCACGAAAGTCTATAATGCCGGGATTAGAAATGGCAGGATTTTGATCATACTTCGTCCACGTTCTTCCTTTATCAAGACTATACGCCATCGCCTGCGTTTGGTAATCGACGCGTCCCGCCTTCGCTTTTTTGTCATCATGAATGGTATAATAGGCAACAATTGGAATCTCACCATTCTTAGCAAGGCCACTTGTATTGTGATGATCTACCACGGCGCTCCCTGAAAAAATATAACCGGTGCTATCGGGATACAACGCTATTGGCAGATGCTCCCAATGAATAAGATCTTTTGAAACAGCATGGCCCCAGTGCATGGGTCCCCATTTTGTGCCACCGGGGAAGTATTGATAAAACAAATGGTACTCTCCATCAAGAAAAAACATACCGTTGGGATCGTTCATCCACTTTTCTTTTGGCGAGAAATGAAGTTGTGGGCGATATGCCTCGTGCATGACAGTATCAACTTTTGTCGTGTCGCTATTTTCACTTGTTGCTTGCGATTTGTCTTTACAGCTTACCAACAACAACGCAACGGAAACAAAAGCTAACTTCGTGATGGATTTCATTTGGAGGGTATTTAAATTCAGCGATGTACAATATCGCGATTAAATACAACGCATACAAGATGACATGACGCTTACGACAAACTATGTATGACGATCATCCGATAGACTTCTAATCGTTTATTTCGCCAGGTCAACCATGTCTGTTAGCGTGATTGTTTTGTCATTCCAAAAAATAGATATCGACGCATCTTTAACACCTTGCAAGATCACCTCACGGCGAGCGTTCTCTGCGCGGTTAAGCGTTTCAAAAGAGGAGAGATAATAGTATGTCACGCCGTCAGCGGTGATAACTTCGACGACGCCCAATGATTTCAAATGGTCAAACGTCAGCTTGCTGTTATGTCGATAAGCTCCTAGCGTGATCTTATAAATTACACCATCAATAATTTTATCGCCGTACATCGATCTAATATCTTCGTATCCTCCGTGATGATTAGCACCCGTTGCCATATTCGCATTTATTCCTCTGAAACTGCGTGATGGAGAGGATTGAATGCTTGCCAATTTTAGTAACGAAGATTGTAATACAAATTCTGCACGTCTGTTCTTTTGGTGTTCTTCCTCTGAACATTCACGACCGTCGCATGTTACCAATGGTTCCTTTTCACCAACCGCTTGTTGCAATAAACGCGCTTGCTTAACACCATGACGAACAAGATACGATTCAACAGCACGAGCCCTTTTGCGCGACAGGTTTAAGTTGTAGTTGTCTTGTCCACGATCATCAGCATGCGCACGAATCACCAACTTCAAACTACGATCTTGATTGAGCACCTGCATTACGCGGTTAAGCTCGTCCTCTGCGCGTGGATCTAAGTTGGCACTATTAAAATCAAAATAAACATTGCGTAAACTGATTCGATTTGAGTCGGCGATACCAAGCTGGGCGAATACAGGCGTGTTGCCATTTGTCAAATCCGCTAAAGTCCCCTTTCCTAAGAATCGTGATTGATCATGATTCTCTAAGTAAAGTCCGTCTTGTTTCTGAATTACTTCACCAAAGGCATCGTTCTGCTGAACATAAACGCGCGCTGCACCATCATCGGTGTAGAAGATAATCATTTTCCGATCGCGCTGTATCTCTTCAGGATCATGCACCGCGATCATCGCCGTCGATACCGCAGCCGCGCTATCAATCTTCACATCATGGGTTAAAGTATTGTTCCCTGATTTTACTTCAATTGTATAGTCATGTGTCTTATCTGCTAAAAATGAAAGCACACCATTATCCAAATCGAAGTCAACGGTACGACCAGTAGTTTTATTCATAACCTTCGCATCGACATGATCAATCATCGGATTTTTATGCTCATCAACCAACAGCGTAACTACGGGAATTTGATTTGAATCTCCCTTGATCGCAATCACATGTGTCAGTGTCACCTTGCTCGTAGAGAGATCAGCGATACCTGATGTCATTCCTATCGCGCCATCTTTCTTGGCTACAACCATGAAAGCAGAACCTTCCGGCAACGTAAACTCACAAGCACCTTGTTCATTGGAGATTAACACAAGATCTTCCTCCACAAAACTGATCACGCGTACCTCTGAAACGTTTACAGGTTCTTGCGTGGCATCCTGCACAACCTTGACTGCTAAGGTATGAATCAAAGGTACTGGCGCTATCGGCTGCGATGGCACAGTAACATCTACCTTTTGAACATCGTCAGCTTTTTTAGAAATTTCAATTTGGTGCGATGTTGTCTGACCATTATCAGAAACCGTGAGTGTGTAATCCTTTCCTTTCTCACCTAAGAAACTCAGTAGGCCTTCGTTGACTTTAAAAGAAACTTCCTCCTTCGTGATATTTTCTGTGACTTTAACATTTGATGCATCAATTGTACGATCTAGGTCGTCAGAAAGTCTTGCAACCACGGGTACCTGTTGATTATTCTCGTTAAAGGCCTCTATGCCATGAACGACGTATTCTTTCGATAACTTAGTTTCCGCTGTACCGGTATGCATTCCAACAAAACCATCTTTACTCGCCACGACCATATAGTCTGTTCCTTCTGGCAACGAAAAATTAGCATCACCATTTTCATTGGCAGCAATTTCCTGATCGGCTTCAATAAAACTAATGACCTTGATACTTGCCCCGCTTAACGCATGCTTATCAATCGCCTTGAACGCGTGCACGGCCACCTCAAGCATCGGTTTTACTCCTTTCGCTGATATTGGAATCGATAACTTCTGAACTTCATCTCCTCCTCCGCCATTAAGCGTGACGTCTTTTGTTATTGTTTCGCCTCCACTTTCAATTGTTACGGAGTAAGATTTTCCAGTCTCACCCATGAAGCTTAATATACCTTCGTTAGCCTGTGAAGGCACTTGTGCTTTTGTATCCTTATCCGACACTGTTACCGCAGCATTTGAAATCAAATTACCTTGGTCGTCGACGATGCGCGCAACTACCGGTGCAGATGTAACAGAATCATTTTTAGCGGGGATCGGGTGAACGATTGTATTACGATCAGTTCCTTTATCGGCCGATCCGTTGTGCATGCCGACAAAACCATCTTTCGAACCCACTACCATGTATGCAGTACCCTCCGGCAACGCGAACGTCGATACGCCCGCATTGTCGGCGATCAATTCAAGATCTGGTTCCGTAAAACTGATGACTCGAACTTCGGCATTTGCCAATGGCATACCATCCGACGCCTTGAATACGCGCACGGCCAATGGTAACATTACTGGCGGTGCTTCTTTCATCAACGTAATCGATATCTTTTCCGCATCGCTGCCCTGTTCGCCGATGGTGTGCTCAACAAGTTCCGGCGTGTATCCCTTGCGTTGTACCGCAATGTCATAAGTCTTGCCACGCTCTCCCACAAAATGGATCACACCGTCCTCTGCATTGACGGCAACAGTTTCATTCGATGTTTTATCGGTAACGCGTGCCGTCACATTTGAAATCATCTCACCTTGATCGTTCATCGCGAGCGCCATAACCAAACGCGTTGCTGGCGGCGGATCACCATGGGCCGGTACAGGATGAATGACATTTGCCTTGTCTTCACCTACCTCGGCCGTTCCTGTATACATTCCGGTGTGCTCATTCTTCGATCCTATGATCATATACGCGGTACCTGGCGAAAGCTCAAAATCTACAAGGCCCTCTTCAGTGGCCGTCAGCTCTAAGTCGGGCTCTGAAAAAGTAATCACCTTCACATCAGCGAGTGCAAGCGGCTTTTGTGTTTCGGCGTCAAAAATGCGCGCCGCCATCAATAGCTTTTTGTTGCTTTCCTTCAACATCATGCTCCACATCTTCGAACCATGCTCTCCATACCCAAGTTGAAGTGTATGAACCGTCGTGTCGCCAATTTCATTCGTTATCTCTATTTCATAAGCATGTCCTTTCTCACCCAAGAAACTAATCATCGTGTTGTCTTTGTCGCTAGAAATTCGTTTCCCACTATTCTTGTCAATCACGACAATAGACGTTGCTTGCTGCGCAACGCCGGTTCTATCTTGAATTGTTCCAACACACGGAATATGGGTTGTATCACCAAAGGCTGGTATGAGATGCCTCTTTCGCGACTGTGATTCTTCCGCGGAAGCAAAACCTGTGAACATTCCCACGTTGTCGCCTTTCGAGGCCACAATAATGTAATCTGTTCCCTCCGGCAATTGGAATGAGAAGTCGCCTTTATCGTTCGCAACGATTGAAAGATCCTGTTGCGTTGCTGTCATAATCTGGATTGATGCAGAATCCAGCGGCTGTTTTGTTTTCCCGTCAAAGGCGTGCGCAAGCATCGGAATCATTTCCGCCGATTTCTGAAAGCTATACAAATCATCATTACCACTCCGCGACGACGCAAAGTAGCCACTCCGTTGGTCCGGTGTCGTGATCAATGAAAAATCATCCTTCGCACTATTGATCGGGTATCCCAAATTCATGGGTGGTGCAAAACCATTCGGTGTTACCATACTGCGATAAATATCGAGCCCACCCATACCACCATGGCCATTCGATGAAAAGTACAACACATTGTTCACCGCAAAAGGAAACGTCTCATTCTCCTTCGTGTTAATTGTTGGACCTAAGTTGAAAGGCTCGCTCCATTTACCATTTTCTAAAACACTGCGGTATATATCTGTACCACCATGGCCCCCGGATTTATCGGAGACAAAATACAACACTGTTCCGTCTTCACTGATGTAAGGATGTGCAAAGGAGTGTGTCGCATCTACGAATGGTAGCGGCGATAAATCCCAAGTTGATTTTGCTGGATTGAAAGTTGCGTTAAATAATCCAATATGCCATGTTGCCCCACCCTCGTTATGTTCCGCACCTTCTTGATTTCTATTCACAACCATGTTATTGAAGTTGTTGTAAAAAACTGCGGGGCCGTCGTGGTACTTGGAGTTCAAGCCCTTCTCAAAGTGTGTTGGCTTTTCAAAGTGATCCCCTTGTATTTTTGTGTAGAATAGGTTGAGAAAAGGACTATTATCCCAATGAAACTTACGTCTTGTGATATTGCCATCTGCGGCCGCAGTGTACACCAATCCATCTTTATAAAACGCAGGCGCAAATTCCGACGCCGAGGTATTGATGGGGAGAGGTTTCACGCTGTACTTTAACGAATCGCGAAGGTATTCATGATAGTGTTCGAGATCATACAGAAACTTCTTTTCCGCTGATGCGCCTGGGTCTTTGGCTACACGCTCACGCAGCAAGGCAATAGATTCTGATTTCTTATTTTCCATCGCCAACACCTGCGCATACAAGTACACGTCTTCGTTCGAAAACATGGCACCTTCAGTTTTTGATTTTGAGAACCACGATTCAGCATCGTTCAAACTGTTAAGTTTAACAAAACTCTTCGCCAACTTGAGCATGATCTCCTCTGGGTGTGCCGCGTTCTTAATGGCTTTTTCGTAATAAACAGCAGCATAATGATAATGGTGATTTCGAAAAAGTGAATCAGCCAATTGATCATAAGCCTTACTACTGTGTTGAGCCAAGCCAACATGCGAAATAAGTATCAACAGGAAAGTGAAACGTAAAAATTTCATGATTAAAAATATCTTGGCGAAAGCATGATGTCTTTATTTCTCTTTATTCTATAGCTAATCAAGAATTCATGCGTTCCAGATTGATAGGCAGAAAGATTATTGGTAGGATATCCGTAAGAATATCCTATGCTAAGTTGTTTGTTGATGTTGAACTCTAACAATCCATCGATGGCATCCTGCATGCGATAAGAAACACCAACCCAGACAATTTCTTTAATCAACAAATTTGCGTTGAGGTCATACTGAAAACGGCCTCCTTCCACCCAACGCAATAGTACATTGGGTTTTAATTTCAAATCCGCTGACAGATCAAACACATGGCCCGCTGACAAAAAGTAGTGACGCTCTTGCCGTGCTTTTAAGTTAGGTTCCTGATTATTCCACTTGTTATTAATAATGGTAGGAATAGAAAGTCCAATGTATGTGCGATTTGTGTTGAAGTATGCACCTACACCAAGGTTGGGCATATAACGGTTGTCAACACCTGCGAAAGATGGATCGACTTGGCCATTGCTAGTAACAACGTCAAGCTCTCCGTAATCAGCGCGGTAGTAAGTAACACCGGCCTGACCTCCTAAAGAAAGTTTAGCATTCTCAGAAATTGGAATACGATAAGCATACACACCATACAACGTTGTTTGGTTCGTGATTGCCACCTGATCGTGGATGGCAACAACACCCGCCGATGATCGTGAAAATTTCACTGGTGTATGCATTGAAATTATTTCGGTTTCAGGAGCTCCTGCTAATCCTGCCCACTGTCTTCGCGCGGTTGCCGTAAGCGTCATGCTCTCGTGGCTTCCTGCATACGCCGGATTGATCACCAATCCATTAAACATGTATTGCGTGAAAATTGGGTGTTGCTGCGCCTGCAATGTTTGCGTCGACAAAATGCAAATGAGACACGTCAAAGATCTTAAGGTTGTCAAATTCATTCTTTTCATCACTTGAGATCCATTTTATTTTACAATCACGACGTAGCCTGAAACAGGTTTTGCTTCACCGCCAAGCTCCAGCGTGTAATAGTAGGTTCCTTGATCTACGATCTTTCCAGATACTGCACCCTTATTGGCTGTACCGTTCCATATCGTTGTGGCATTATCATAGCCTCTCACACTGTAAACAAGAAGTCCCCAACGATCAAAAACATTTAACACGTTTCCAGGAAAATGTTCAACACCTTGAATAAACCACCAATCATTCTGCCCATCACCATTGGGCGAAAATCCTTGCGACACATGCAAAGGCTGGTATTCCAATGTGATGATAGCTTGATCTGTGAGACCTCCGTCATCTTCAACGGTGTAAGTAAATGTTATCGTCGTGCTAGTCGTTAACGGTATAGGCTGATAGACAATTCTATTGTTTTCAACTTTTGCCGTTCCGATATCTGGTGCACCAACGGCGATAATCGTGAGTTGATTGCCATTCGGATCGGTATCGTTCTCAAGCGCATCGATCGTAATCGCCGATACTGTATTGAATCTAATAGGTCCGTCATCAACGGCATCTGGTGGTAGATTCGATGGTTCAATGAGCATCGCTACAAACACTTTGTCAGACTCCAATCCTTCAACATCCTTAATGGTATAGCTGAAGGAATCTCCTCCACCAAACGCTAGATCATGTGGTGTATAAAAAACTTTCCCATTCACAACATTCACTTCGCCGTGTTCAGGCTGATCTTGAATCGCGATAGATTGTGCATCAATATCGCTGTCGATGTCAATATCGTTCGCCAATACGTCAACCTCAATTTCACCTTGCCCAACGGAAGGGCTATCGGCTTGTGGCCGCGGCGCATCATTGACTGCATTCACCTGTATACTTATCGTGGCACTGTTAGAAATTGCACCATTCGCATCTTTTACCGTGTAGGCAAATGAATCGCTTCCATTTAAATCAGCATGTGGTGTAAATGTGATTCTACCCGTTGTAGCATTAACACTCACTGTGCCTAAATCCAGACCAGCGTCGTCCACGTCAACTGTCGTGATGTCGATCGTATTATCTACATCTTCGTCGTTGAACAAAACATTGATCTCTACGCTATTGTCTTCATCGACAGAAGCAACATCATCATAGGCAATGGGATCGTCGTTTACCGCTGTAATGCTTAGCGTAACAATAACACTCGTAGAATTGAGTGCGCCATCTGTTACATGATACTTAAACTGGTCGGTGCCATTATAATTAGCATACGGAATATACGAGAAACTTCCGTTAGCACTCAAAGCCAGTAATCCGTGCGCAACATTTTCATCTAATGAAACTGTTAATGTGCCACCGTCAACATCGTAGTCGTTTTTTAAAAGTCCGTCAGCGGCAAGCGCGAAATATGGAATATCTTCTGATAGCGTGTAGCTATCGGAAACCGCTACAGGATTATCAGCAACAGCTGAAATTGTGATGTTTACCGTTGCACTACTGCATCCAGGTGTCGCGAAATTATCACATACTGTGTATGTAAATGAATCGCTCCCATTGTAGTTCGACGCTGGTGTGTATGTATATGTTCCATCTTGGTTGATGGTTACCGTACCATGCGCCGTGGCTTTTGTTTCAGACGTTACCTTCAGTGTACCGCCTTCTGGATCTGAATCATTGCCCAATACGGATGAATTTAACGCCGTATCTTCCGGTGTTAAAGGGCTATCGTCCACGGCTGTTGGCGGAAGATTGATTGGATCCATGCCGATACCGCAGACACCATGCAAGTTTGTTGAACCACCCGTGCTCGCAGAAAAACCCCAATAGATATTCGTAGGATCACCGCCGAAAATTGTATTGGTGATGTCGCCGGTATACGTCGTTCGAAGTACACCATCAAAGTATACCTGTAATGTATTGGTAGGTTTATCCCACGCAATTTTTACCGTGTGACTAACACCATCTTCGATATTCACGGGATTATTGGATCCATCTAATTTTGCAGCAACGGCAGGAGAAAGAATATTGTAAACGCTGCCATCTCTGCTAATCGCGATGTGATCTTCTGCAGGCTCACCACCATTTTGATAGGTATCAACTTCAATACCGATGGAAGGAGAGACGCCACCAATCCCAAGGTATTCACCGGTAGCACCGCGTGCATCGAGCGGAGATCCCGCTGCATTTGACGGCGGTGGTGTTACGTCGCGTTGCAAAGCAAATATAATTCCATCGGCGCCGTTATCTTTCACAACGCCTGTATCGCTCAACATCACTTCAAAATTAAGTTCGAATGAAAACCTAAGGTCAAGTGTCGACCTGCTCCAAACCGCGCCCTGCTGATTATTCAGTTCGTTTGTTAAAATGAAACATTGTTCAGACACCTGCACGGCGTTGTTACCAACAATGTTGAACTTTGGGTTAATCGGGTTGACGATGATCGTTACAACCCCATGGCTACACTTCGGTGTTGGCAATCCACCTTCCGTGCCGTTGTCACAAATCTCATACGTAAAAGTTTCTGTGCCTGTGAAAACGCCGTTGGGTGTATACGTAAAACTTCCACTGCTATTTACTACTACTGTTCCGTGCTGCGGTTGAATCACGGGGGTGGTGTTCAATGTAATGGTATTGTTTTCAGCATCGGTGTCGTTCGTCTTTAAGTTTGCTGTTACTGGCGTATTGGTACTCGTGCTGAAGTAATCTGCATTTGCGGCCGGCGCATCATTGACGGACATCACCGTGATACTTCTGTTTACAGCGCTGCTAACAAGTGCACCATCTGTAACCGTAAATGAAACCGTGCGTGTAAGTTCCGACGGGCTGTTGTTATTGCTGTTACGATACTTCACATTGCGAATCGCATTTTGATAATTCGCAACGGTAGCACTACCCGACAACGTCATTGTCCCCGTTGTGTTATCGAAAGAGCCCGTAATTCCAGCGGCGTTGGTAAAGGAAAGTACATCTTCTGTAGAAATATAATTGGATGTAATCTTTACAACGGCACCGGATAGCGTGGTGTGATCAACGTCTGTTACGGTCAGTAAAGCAGTGATCGATGTTGACGCGTCACCTTCAACATAATTCAAAGCGGCGCCTTCAATGTTAGCCAATACGGGTGCATCATTCGCAACGGCAACGTTAATTGATCTTACTGCCGCACTACTATTGGCTGTTCCATCGTTAACAACAAAGCTGACGACACGTGCCGTGGTGGAGGGCGCTGCTGAGTTCGTGTTTGTATACTTGACAGATCGAAGCGCGGCCTGATAATTTGCTACGCTGGCATTCCCAGAAAGTGTAAGCGTTCCGTTGGCACTGTTATACGCTCCTGTAATTCCAAAGGCATCGACGAATGAAAGTACATCTTCCGAACTCACATAATTCGCGACGATCTTGATGGTGGCTTGTGTCAACGTAGCATTGTCTAAGTCAGATACCACAATGGTCGATGTGATGTTGACAGCACCTTGATCTTCCGTATAGTTCAATCCGCTTCCCTCAATTGTGGTGAGTGTAGGCGGATCATTCGGTACTTTGCGGGCGTGACTACTCGTAGCAACAGTAAGGAAAAGAGCAATGAGCACGCTGGACTTGAGCACACGCCGTTCTGGTGCATTTCTCAGTTTCACAACGAAGCATGGAACCAGTGCTCTGAATAGGTTCTTCATCGGGGGAGTTAAGGGTATAGGTTTAGCAGTCCAAGGGCCGTACCAAAGAATTGCAAACCAATGAAAACGTCTCTAATTCGCTAGAATCAAAGAATTTCACCCTCCAATGCTGACGCGTGTGTTGCCGAATTTGGGACAAAAAAATAATCTAGTCCTATTTTGGGTTCGTCCTAGTTAAAAAAATGTGGCTCCTTTAAACCGATATGGAAGTTACAACAAGTTTCGAAAGCAGGCTAACGAAGGCTCAAAAAAGTTGAACTTAAGTCACGAAAACGATTAAAGATTTTACCTCTTATTGCTTCATCAACTTTACCTGTTGTCTAGACCCGTTTATAAATTCGACCACTATCACATAGAGGCCAGAAGCCAAGCTATTTCCGTAACGTCGTTCCTCAGAGATTTTCTCGTCAATTAAAACAGTAACACCTTGCATGTTGGTCACGGCAATTTTCTTGATTGGTACGGAAGACACCAGGCTAAAATCTTGCGTCGACGGATTCGGATAAACGATCGCATGTCGCGCGATACCTCCACTCACATCTGCAACGATCGATTTTTCTACCGTGAAATAATTGAGATTGAAAAACTCTGTGTCAAATGCAAAGCGCAAGACCGCATCTCCTGCAGGTAATGGTACATTATTCATCACAACATTTTGCCATGTCTGCCATGCGCCGGTATTGGGAACGTTTATTATCCCTGCTGATACATTATTAATGAGAAGTCGAAACCTTTGATTATTCATTGATGTGGCAACGCGAAACGAAAAGTCATAACGTCCAGTTTCTGCAACCGACACGGAGTACTCTACCCATTCTCCAGCTTGAATATCGGCAAGGTTATAACCACCGTTCACGTCATTGCAGATTTCGATATCTGCGCCTGTATCTGTACGGTATTCTTCCTTGATATTACCGGGTGTGTTGTCGACAAACGCAATGGTTGATGCGCCTTTATCAATGTTTTCCGCTTCCACCTTTCCGGGTAGTTGAATTGGAGTTCCTAAAAATGGTTCTTGTATAGTCGAAGGACTTACCGTAACCGATACGGCATGCGACACCGACAAACCGTGATCGTCGAATGCCTTGACAGAAACGGCGTGCAATCCCGCAGGCGCCGACCATGAAAAATTAAAAGGTGCTTCAACATCTTCGCCGAGCTTAGTGGTACCGTTGTAAAATTCAACTTTAATAACCGTTCCATCTTCGTCTTGTGCTTCCGCGGAAAATACTACAGCATCAGGTAGCGTTACAGTCGCATTGTGTGTTGGCGTGAGCATCGTGAGCGTTGGTGCAACATGATCGACAACAAATCCAATCGCATCTATTGCTAAATCAGAATCCTCACACCACACGCGTAATTGTTGAATTCCCTGATCTAGTAATGGTGTCGGTAGCGTGACCGTCGTCCACGAATCCAGACTTCCGGTTGAAGGAATTAAAACCTCACTAAAAACTACCGCGCCGTTAAGCGTGACCTTCATCTTTTTTCCTGCATGAATTGCCGATGCTTTTATTTTCATCGTGTACGTTGCACGCTTAGTTACATCTACCGTGTAGTCAAGCCATTCACCACGCACCATATTACTAACGACATATTCATTGGGCGCAATCGAAACGATGTCCACACCCTCTGTTGTACGATACGCACCGCCATTATTCACTGACTCCAAGTCGTGGTATGAAATTCCTTCGCCACCGGTATCAAAGTTTTCCATTTGAATAATGCCGGGAATCGAATGAGGTACGTTGTTGTAGGGTAGCTTGAATCCGGTGCGATCTTGTGGTTCTGAAAGGAGGAATATTTTACTTTCACGTCCCACGAAATTTATTTTCTGGATATCAACCTTTTTTGAAGCAGTGGTCACAGGATCGAGCGGTTGATAGATCATCGTTTCAGGATTAAAAAAAATTACCTGCAGCGATCTATCGTCGGCAACCGAAAATGAAATCGTTTTATTTTGCACGGATGATGGAGAAGTATTCACCGCATAAACGAAGTATTGACTGCCACATTTCATTGCAAAGATTTCAATACTTCCACCCGCTGATGAAACGGGCATCCTGGTAAATGATCCCTTACCTGCGGCGATCATATGGTCGGAGATTTCACGAACGGCTTGATAGTATTGATCAGTGCCGCGATCGTGAAAAAATTCCCACCACCAGCTCATCGGAAGTATGGAGGTTGAGCTAAACAGTCCGTACCAAAGGCCGCGTTTAAAATCAAAATCCATTGCCGTCGCGATCGTCTGGAAATCAATGTTCCAATCCCATTCATACGCAAATTCGCCCACCACAAAAGGCTTCGTACCACTATTGTTCATGATCATGGAAGGAATACCACCCGTGTTCTTATAGACATGCTGTTGATTGATATCGATATCAGGGACAGCAAAAAGACCTGTGATTTGCCGGTGTGAAATACTGGTGGAGACGATATGATCGAAAGGGTCAATGCTTTTAAGGTAAGTGCTCATCTCCGCATGCCATTGCGTAACAGCTGCATGTGGAATGACAATAGCCTCTCCGTTGTACATCGCGTTATCTATTTCATTAAAGAATTCCCATACGGCAATACCAGTACTATATCCCCACCGTGCAACGATGTAACGCAATCTGTTTTTATACATTGCCTTCGCTGCCGGTGCTGTAAAAAATTCAGCCGGTGTGTTTACAGGACCACCGTTCACTTTATTGTAGTTGTTCAACGACCATGCTGTATTCGTCATGAACGCACCATGATAGTCAAACGCAAGCATCATCTTCAGATCCAACGAATCGATCATGTCCACAACTTCATCCATGCGTGCAATACCGCTCGGATTAAAATATTCCGGCGACGATGTATACCAAGGAGAATTTGTTGTCTTCCATTCCAAGGGAAAATTCCAATTACACATCCACGTTCGAAAAAAATTCACGCCATGATCTTTGAGATGTGGTAAGAGATAATCGTAGGTGTGCTTTCCATTAGTACTAGTCGGCTCCCAACCGAAGTTTTCTCCCACGCCCCGGAAAGGTTGTCCATTATCGAATGCCATTGTCCAATGATCATGAACACGTAGAAAACCCGGCTTAGCGGAGTTATCAACGGTGAATGACGGCCCTGTCAATGAATGCGTCGACACGCCAGCATTTTTTAGGATTGCGCTAACTTGATAAGCACCAATCTTTTTAGCGGAAAAGCGTGCTCGCCATACCGACTGTACTGTGTTCCCATTTACGAAAAAACAAGGAAGCACGAGCGTGATACCATCTGGATCGGTAAATTCAAGATCAACGGCGATATCATTTTGATCAAACGGGTTCGCATAAGTGGATGCAACCGTGATATCGAATTCGATCTTCTCGTAACGTATCGCTCGCGATGTAGTTTGTGCAACTGAAATAATTTCGGCACAATAAGCTTCAACCTGTACTGCGAACATCAATGCAAGCAGCGACAAACTTGCGTAGAATCTGGGTGTGATCATGGTGTAGTCATTCACCTACAATGGCGAATGATTAAAACTAGCCGACTTTACGCATTGAAGATTGTACGCCAGTCCGGACAAGTAGTATACCAGTCCTATTCAGTGTTAAAGAACGTGTACAGCAATTAGAATCGTGCAGCTATTTTTCGAACCGCCCATCAGACACTTAGCGCTTGTGAGCAGCCCGTACAATGTCTTTTACTTCAAGCACGTTTTTATCGAAGCCATGCTGCGTGACATTAATCATCGCTTGCGCTACTTCGCTAAGTTTGCAAAATCCGCCGGGCCACAACGCGCGGCCTATGGGAAAAAGCCATTCAACGTACTTATAAAATGAAAGCGTGTTTTTAGCACCCGGCGTACTTTTCATAAATCCTGGGCGAAAAGCAAACACAGCTTTGAAAGGAAGTTTCATCAGATCATTTTCAGTTTTTCCCTTTACGCGTGCCCACATGGTTCTACCCTTCTCTGTACTATCAGTACCTGCGCCAGATACATAAATAAAAGTCATTTGTGGATTTAGCCTGCAGAGTGTTTCAGCAACATGAAGCGTTAGTGTATGCGTTGGCTTTGTATACTGCTGTTCATTCAAGCCAATGGATGTTACACCCAAACAAAAAAAACATGCGTCATAGCCGGAAAGCAAATGCTCTATAGGAAGAAAGTCGTAGAAATTCTCATGAATAACTTCTTGCAGCTTGGGATGCGTTGTACCGTAAGGTCTTCTGTTAATAATCAAGACTTTCTTAACAACGGGATTTTGTAGACATTCTAATAAAGCACCTTCGCCTACCATGCCCGTTGCACCAGTAATGATCACATTCATGCCATTTCGATTTAAGATTTTTCTGAAGATACAACGCCAGGTTGTACCGTTAAAGAAGGAGACGTCTACGCGATATAATTATTTCAAGTGCCCGACAAGAAAGTGGCGTATCGGATAAATCCGGTTTCCTTCAGACGACATCGCAGGATTGTCATGAACGTACCGCTCGACAAGTAATCGGGACTATTGTGGAAGATCACGCAAACGTTTACGAATAATTTCGATCCATCACAGCTAGAGAAGAGGACGAAGGTGTAGTGTATGTCCAGTTGCGCTCTTATAGAAGGTGGCTTGTGCTACACACTGAGAGTGCAGGACCAGTGTAGGATGTCGCATACTACAAGCCAGAAAAAGGCTCGGCCAACTGAATTGGTATTGACTACGGTGGATTGAAACTGGACAAAAAAATTGCGGGAACATGGGCAAGTATGTTCCCGCACTACAAAAAACTTAAACACATCTAAACCCTAGACGCATATGAAAAACGTGAACGTGAGGAGCTTTAGTATCTTGCTCCTGTTAAATTTATTATTGCTTAGCTATCCGGGTGCGGCACAATTCAAGTCGCTTAACTTTTTGAACAGCATTTCTGGTCAACGTACCGTCGCCGGCCAACACAATCGTGAACCGAATGCGAATCCAAGTCAATGGACGAATCAAATTTACAGTACCACAGGAAGGTATCCTGCACTGTGGAGTGGAGACTTTCTTTTTCAAGCCGACAACATTGCGAACCGACAAACGATGATCAATCAGGCAAAGGTTGAATGGGCCAATGGTGCGCTTGTCAATTTAATGTATCACTCATGTCCGCCGACACAAAATGAGCCATGCAATTGGGATGGTGGTGTTGTAAGCGAATTAAGCGATGCGCAATGGAACGAACTGATCACGAATGGCACGAACTTGAACAATCGCTGGAAAGCGCGACTGGATGTGATCGCCACGTACCTTCAAGATCTTGAGAACAATGGTGTCGAAGTTTTATTTCGTCCTTTCCATGAAATGAACCAAGGAATTTTTTGGTGGGCAGGAAGGCCCGGCGCAAATGGAACGCGTCGTCTCTATCAGATTACGCGCGATTACTTGCAAAATACGAAGGGCCTAGCCAATCTGATTTGGGTTTGGAATGTTCAAGATTTTGGAACACTCGCGAGCGATCTAAACAATTATGATCCTGGAAGCAATTATTGGGATGTATTATCGCTCGACATGTACTACACCGATGGCCAAGGATATACATCAGCAAAATACAATGCGTTGGTTAACAAAGCCGGTAACAAACCAATTGCAATTGGCGAATGTTCCGTGTTGCCTTCATCATCCACGCTTGCTTCACAGCCCCGGTGGACATTCTTCATGGGGTGGGCAGAGTTGGTATTCAGCAATAACTCGACTTCTGCAATACAAAGTGCTTATGGTGCATCGAATGTTGTTACGCTTGATGAAATGCCGGGCTGGGCCAATGTGGGAACAGGTGGATGCACGGGAACAGGCGCAACGCTACCGGCAACTGTTCAAGCAGAAAGTTACTGCCAGATGAGTGGCGTACAGAAGGAAACAACAAGTGACATCGGTGGTGGTCAGAATGTAGGTTACATTGAGACGAATGATTGGATGGCTTATCGCGTCAACGTACCGGCTACTGGTACTTACACTGTACAATATCGTGTTGCTAGTCAAAATGGTGGTGGCAGCATTCGACTAGAGAATCTTGGCGGTACAACAACATATGGAACAATTGCAGTACCAGCAACAGGTGGATGGCAAACGTGGGCAACGATTTCGCACAACATCACCTTGAATGCTGGCACACAAGATATCGCCATCGACGCTGCAGCAGGAGGATTTAACCTCAACTGGATTTCATTCAGCGGCGGTGGTGGAAGTATTAACCTGGCTTATAACCGTCCTGTATCGGTATCCTCGACGGAAGCTGGCGGAAACGTTGCGAGTAATGCCGTTGATGCAAATGGTACGACAAGGTGGTCTAGTACGTATAGTGATACACAATGGATCACTGTCGATCTCGGCGCGAACTATAATGTTAGCAGGGTGCGTGTTGCTTGGGAGACCGCGAGCGCAAAGAACTATTACCTTGAAGGATCAACGAATGGAACGACGTGGTTTAATATGAGAACGATAACAAACAACGCTTCGCTGGTGAACGATCATACAGGATTGAACAGCACAGCCCGTTATGTCCGCTTGTATTGCACGGCGCGAAATACTACTTACGGATATTCCATTTACGAATTAGAAGTTTATGGAGCAGCAGCCGCACGCGAAAGGACAAGCGAAGTATCAAGTGATGTAGAAGTGCTAAGCATTTATCCGAATCCACTGAAAGGTAGGACGGTGTTAAATGTAAATGTAGATGATTCGGGAATGGCTGTGTTAGAACTGATCAACAGCGCTGGTATGCGGGCACTCACGCTTCACAACGGTAGCCTTGCGCGCGGACAACACGCGTTTTCATTTGAAGCAAGTACACTACGTCCTGGAATTTACATGGCCATGTTCACCTTCAATGGAAAAAGAACTGCGAAAAAATTCGTGAAGGAATAAATACAAATGCTCCGATGACTCAAGCCCTGCAAAATGCGGGGCTTTTTTAATGTAGGTGTGCTAGATGAAAACATTGAACACATCACAAGTACAGCTGTCGAATTGAGTCTCCAACTACGTATAACGGCTTGCCCCTTCTGCATAACGGAAAAACTTTACACGTTTAACCTTTAACGTTCAACTTTTGAACCGCTTTTCACTACTTTCGACCTGTCGTTCTTTGCATCGTAACAACATCATCGCCGTTGCTGGTTCTTTCTGGAGTCAGAAAGATTAAAAAGGAACCGTGTGCAAATCACGGGCTGTCGCGCAACTGTAATCCCGCCATCGTAAAGATGCGAGAATTTTTTGTTCGTTATACCATTGTCCACACCATTGGATGAGAAGGTAAACAAAAATCGGGAAAGCCAGGAGACCTGCCATTCAACGCATTGACATTGCTTTCGCGGTATGAGGCATCTGTCAGGCATTGGTCATCGTAACACTTAACCAACCACAATTTATGTACTAGTGCGTGTACGCATGTCTTTCCCTGTCATTTTTTTTATTCCGTTTAAGCAATACGTTGAGCGGTCATCGCCGACTTAACTAGAGGAACTATGAACAAGCATGAAACTAAACATTGTCCGCGTTGTAAAATTTCATTTGAATGCAAGTCCGGGTCAATTGGTCTTTGCCAATGTCGTCGTGTGAGTATCACGGATGAGGTTCATCATTTTATCAATAATAGATTTTCAGATTGCCTATGTGCCCAATGCTTAGAAGAAATGCGATCAGAATATCATCAACGCAATTTCAATGCCTCTGTTCGAAAAGCTTTGGGCGACCGGTGAACAACAGGATTTTTTTCTTATCAAAATAAAATTATTCAATGACTATCGAAGAACGCATCGCGCAATCTACCACATCAATTTTTAAAGCTGTATTTCCCAACACCACCAATCACTATGACACCTTATTTGGTGGCACCGCGATGCAACTCATGGACGAAGTCGCTTTTATCACGGCAACACGTTTTGCCCGGAAACGCGTCGTAACGGTATCAAGTAATAAAATAGATTTTAGTCAGCCGATTCCCGCCGGTACGATTATCGAATTAGTTGGAAAAGTAATTCACGTTGGCAACACGAGTTTACGAGTTCTCGTCGAGATTTATGTTGAAGAAATGTATTCGGAATATCGAGAAAAGGCTGTAACCGGAGAGTTCACCTTTGTAGCCATTGATGAACACAAGCGTTCTACTCCGGTGATCTAGGATACTATCGCAAACTTCAAGCGAGGAATTTTCTCGAGGTCATCGACGCGAAATTTAAACTGCTGGTTGCCGACACCGAGACCAAACTCATTCAAATTGAATTGCACCCATTCGTGACCTTTCGATTTATCACGCTTGAAAACGATGATGATATCTGATTCACGGTCTGATGGTATTGTTCTGATCGGTGCAAACTCGCCAACGAAGATTGTATCGGTTGACGTGGTAAGGTTTACGTATTCGTGAAGATTATACGATAGCTTTTTTACTTTTTCGAAGAAGCTTCCCGCTGCGTGACTATTTGTTGCCGTGTGAGAAAAATTCAGGATGAAGAAGTAGTACGACTCGTATTTGCGCTGAAGGTTATTCAACTGCGTATAGTTTGCAGGTGAATCACCAAGCTCCTGATATACCATTAAATCTGTTGGCTTGTACGTCAACGAGATTGTCATGTTATTGTGTTGCGTATGATAGGAAAGATTATTCTCCGGAGATTTCAAAAAAAGTTGCAACTCGTCAGCAGACTCAAATTCACTGGGGCTGCAAGCCGCTAAAGAAAGCACCATCATGAAAAGCGATACGCGGAAGCAGAGCCAATATTTTTTTGGCTTACGCGCTACCGACAAAAAAATGCTGAAAGCATTATTGTTCGGTATCAAATTCGTTCCGGTTATATCGCCGATGGGGGCGGCCATCATTCATTAAAGTTCTAGGTGTATTAAAAAAAAATTGCTGGATTCCTGCATGCCCTTGTAATCAAGCGGGAATTACCAGCAATAATAACACAACGTTGGACTGACAATAAACAACGAAGGTCGCAGACAACATTGCACCAACCGGTTATGCACGGCCGATGCTACATGGGTAAATTCGCTTCTACGTCAGTTGGGGGTTCCAATTAATTGCGATTTATCAAAAGCGATATAAAAGTACGGGAAAGGATAAGGCCGAAATGGCAAAATGAACAGTTAAGGCGGTTCATTGAACAACCTGGTAGTTTTTGGTACTAAACGCGTCGAAAAAATGTCAATTCTACCCTAAAGCATCGATCAAAATCTGCTTTTTACTCTGCGAAACTTCGATACTCTTGCCGTTCGACATAACCAGCGTACCGCCACGGCCCTTTAAATAACGCTTAACGTAGTTGATGTTTACCAGATATTTTTGATGCACACGGATGAACACGCTGTCGTCTAGCAGCATTTCATATTCTTTCAATGTCTTAGACGATAGCAACGCATCACGCTCGGTCAAATGGAATGTGGTGTAATTCCGGTCACCTTCACAGTAGATGATATCGCTGACCTTAATGATTTCGAAACCTTGCAGCGACGCTATCACAAGACGATCTGCCTGATCTTTTTTGGAATCCAATTGCATTTTGAGCAATTCCAAAACTTCTCGCGGTATCTGCGAATTGCGTTGTTGCAGTTTAGCAACGGATGCCACAAGTTCTTGACGATTAACTGGTTTTAACAAATAATCCAGCGCCGACATCTTGATCGCATGAATGGCGTAGTGATCGTGCGCTGTCGTGAATATAATCTCCGCAGAAAGTGAATCAATGCTTCTGATCAGATCAAACCCAGTTCCAGGCGGCATTTCAACGTCCAAGAAAATTAAATCCGGTTGAACTTCCTTGATCAGGTTGCGACCATTCTCGATACCATCCGCCTCGGCCAATACCTGCACCGTTGGACAGTACAATTCAATCATCGACCTCAATAACTCACGCGCACCTTTCTCATCATCGATTATTACTGCCCTGATGGTGCGTTCGGTTTTCATATCACAAATGTTAACTGTTGCCGGAAAGTTAAAACACGAATGTCGGTTTTAAAAATTCGCTGAGTCGTTTTATCGCCGACATTCACGATAGGATATAGATGATCTGCATGTTCACCTGCTTCGTTTACGTCGAATCAAAGATGTACTTTATTAAGAAGGAATCGAAATGACGACTTTAGTTCCCGGATGATTTCCGTCTGCATCTTCGAGATCAATAAAGGCCAGACTTATTTTGTGCTGCGCCTTATAGTTCAAGATCTCGATACGTTCGCGCACCAGTTGAATTCCCTTCGATTTATGCTTACTCGATCGTAAGGACTGCGCTTTCTTTCTACCAATTCCATTGTCGATGATTTCAATAAACGTTTCATCATCAAGCCCATTGGTGAATTTGATCGTGAGTTGGTTATCGTCTGTTTTATGTGCAAAGCCGTGCCAAATCGCATTCTCAACAAAAGGTTGAATGATCATCGCTGGAATTTCACGGTTATAAATATCGAGTGACGGATCGATCTCGATATGATATTGAAATTGATTTGCACGCAGTTGTTCGATTTCAAGATAGTTGGTAATAGAATCCAATTCTTCTTTGATCGAGATCGATGACTTATCAGCATGATCCAAAATGGTACGCATCAATTTTCCAAATTTACCGAGATAGTCTTGCGTTACTTCTACGCTTTGCTTCAGCAGTACACCCTGGATTGAATTCAGCGCATTGAATAAAAAGTGAGGATTCATTTGCGCTCGCAAGGATCTCAACTCCGATATCGTGACACGGTGCTGACGTTGAATTTCTTTTTTCTGTTGCTTAAAGGACCAATATACAGCAAGACTGATCACGGCGATTACACCAATAATTATCGCGGCGATAAACCAAGCTGATTGCCAGAACGGACGTGTAATCTCAAAGTTGATTGTCGCGGCCCTACTCCAATGGCCCGATCGTCCGCGTGCGGATACAATAAACTCGTAATCGTCTGGTGGCAACTCAGGAAGGTACACAGACGTACTTTTTGTAAACCGCCATGGATCCGAGTCGTGAAGTTTGTATCGAAAAATTAAAGGCTCACCATTGTTAAAAAGTAATCCGGTGTATTTGATGCTTACGTCGTTCTCGCGATACTCAAAGACCAAGTCCTGACTGGAACGCTGTACGGGAACGCCACGCACGGTGAGGCTCTCGATATACACACGCGGTGACATCTTCTTTTTGTCTATCCAATGCTTATTAAAAAAATTCAACCCTTTACTTGTCGCTACCCACACCGTATCACCCGAGACAAGCACATCAGAAACTTGATTGGAGAGAATTCCATCATAAACGTTCATGTAATCTACGGCGGTGCTGTCGGGGTAGCCTTTGATTTTATTCAACCCGTTGTTCGTCGCGACCCAAAGGATACCATCACTATCGACGCAGATGGCATTACAAATATTGGAACTTAAGCCTTGGTCTTCGCGAATGGAACCAACGATGTTATCGTTCTTCAAAAAGACAATTCCTTCGCCATTTGTTGCGAGTACGACGGTTCCATTCAGAAGTATTTGAATATCATTCACGGCGACAGTTAATCGCCACCGTTCATCATCAGACAACACTTTCACAGTATCGCGATAGTAGCGTAGCAGTTCCAGATCGGTCGAAATCCACAAACGTTGCTGCTTGTCTTTGTAAAAATTTTTAAGCTTGCCGAGTCGGCGATAGCTCACCGTGTCTTTAAACCAAATAGGCTTGTCGGTATCTAGATACGTTTTATGAACATCTACACTTTGACTGTAGAATCTAGACATAGGTATACGAGAAATGTATTCGCCTGTACCATACCACAAATCATCTCCATACTGAGCGACACCACGACCAAAGGTTATCAACGCATCGCGACGTGCACCTTGCAGTTTAAAAACACCTTGCGTTGTAGCGACCCAATGGTTGCCTTCGTTAAATTCTATGCTGCGCGTCGTTAACTTATTGAAATACGCTTTATCCGAAAGTGTAACGCGAACTACTTTATTTTTTTCGATATAGCTTATTGCACCGCCAACGTAATCTTCCTTGCCTCTACCATATCCTACCCAAATTCTGTTGGCTGAATCTTTTGCTAAGCACGTTACCTTATCAGCGACTAAACCATTTTCAGATGTGTAGCAAAACATCTCAAGTGATGTACAGAAGTAGATACCATCTCCATAGGTTGTAAACCAGTAGTTGCCTTCAACATCTTTCATCACATCCGTGATCATACTTTTGTTCAGCACTTGTCGTAATACTTTATTCTCAACGCGATCATAAAGCAAAGCGCCATGCGAAGTACCTATCCAGACATTACCACCATCTTGTGCCAGGCTGTAGATCGATTTACTAGAGCCCACGGTGTAAGGAATAGAAAAAGTATTTTTTGATAGGTCTGTACGATAAAGCTTAAAGTAATCTTTATAGATAATTTCATCTTCACTCACTGGTAAAAATTTCGGATACCAATCGTTAATCTGAAACTTTCGATGGTCTTCAATTTTCTTGCCGACGTCATGGAATACATTTGCGACAACACTATCACAATCATCATTTACCGCGAGCGAATAGACCCCCCGTTGTGTCAGCAAATACATATTGTGGTCTTTCTGCTTAAAGTATAATCCGTGAATATTACCAAAATCATTATCTTGAAATAACCGGTTAATCTTCCCATCCCGTCTATAACAAATAAGACCGTCTTTAACGGTGGATATCCAAATGTTTCCTTTTTTATCTTCACCCATCATCGAGATGTAGGACTTGGAATCAAGAGGACGAAGCGTAGAATCGATGCTGGCATTGACGAAATTGCCATCTCTGTAATAGCCAACCTTGCCGTTCATGGTTAAAAACCAGACGCGACCTTGCGTATCTTCAAAAAAGTCGAACACTTCTTTGTCTGGCAATCCGTCGCTCACAGCATAGTTCGAAAAAGCATAGCCATCGTAACGGCTAACACCTTGGTCCGTACCGAACCACATGAAGCCCTTGCTATCTTGAAAGGCGGCATACACGTTTGAAGAAGGTAAAACATCTTCTCCTGTATAGTTCTTAAAGTTGAGACTTTGTGCGAATGAAAGATGGCCACATAGTAGCAGCCAGATGATACACAACGGTGTGGCTATTTTCACAAACAAACGTTTCATTCACTTGAGTGCAATGCAACAGCACTGCCGCAGGTTAGGTATTTAAGCGACTAAAGGTAATACTTTTTTAACTACCCGGTATGACCATCCTCTTTGGAAGTACTTACCATAGACGCAAACCTTGCCTGATGTCGTGAGGCGTGCCCGTATTAAAACAAGAAGCCCAACCTTATATAAAACATATTTCCTTCTTCACCATGGGCAAACTCAGTAGACAACACGGTGAGATTAAATGGCGTAAACCACAAACCGCCGCCGATACCGTTATGCCACATCGATGACGTACCATCTGTGGTGCTAGGGTCATTACCGAATTCATCTTGATACCATACACGGCCGGCATCATAAAATGCGTTTACACCAAAGTGTGCTGGGAACAAGTAAGATCTAAAACTTGCAATACGAATTCGTACTTCGCTGTTTGTAAATATCCGGCTATCGCCGTAGAACCTTGTCTTCCTGTAACCGCGCAGCTCAGTTTTTCCATCTAAGATTTGCGCTTGGTATAACTCAAAGTTTCCTGTATTAAAACCGCCGCCAGCGCGAATCGCAAATGTTACGCGTGCAGGCAAGCGGAAAGTATGATAGAACGACAGCGCTGTATTATGGCTGGTATAATCCCCTGCGTTACGCTGTATACCTTTCATCACCATCGAGCTGTGCTTGAGCAGTACCCCGCGCGTTGTGAGCGCTTTATGGTCGCGGTGATCTACCTCAAAATCAACAATGCCGCCCATGAAAGATTTCTCTTCATCTAACAATGGCTCTTCTTGTGAAGCTGCATACCCAACAATGAAACGTGCCTCATCGCTTTCCGGGTCTTCTATTTCTACTTTCTGAAATGCCGGACCAAATTTGATTTTTGCATATGATCCAATCGGGTGCGTAAGCTTCACGCGGTAATCCACTTGCTCCAGGCGCACGCGATAGAAATCAACCGCGCGTTCTAAATCATATTCTTCCACTTCATCGATCTCGCGATCAAATTCTGTTTCATTTCCCATGCCGAAGAAATTGTTAACAAAGTTTGGCGCTTTCCAATCCAAGTCAACATCTACACCCCACTTTCCCAATACCTGATTGAAGCGTCCATCGTATTTAAAGTTGTATGAACTCGTGAGCGGCGCGTAACTCGCCAAGAAAAGGTGCTGACTCTTGTAGGGTTGTTTTCTAAAACCATGTTTTGTCCAGAGAAAACCACCACCTATAAAAATACCGTCGTCATTATTAAAATTGCCATAGACAAGCGGTGCAAGCAACGGATATCGATAAGCCTTTCGGTCATAGGTGTTCACGGCAGGATCATCCGACAATTTCTCGCTAATGTTGCTTCCTGAAATCTTTACATCTCCGGTTTGATCATACAGCGCAACACGCAAGTCAGACTGATTAGCGACAGAATCAATTCCATTTCCACCGATAACGCGCAGGCGAATTTTTCCTTTTGCTTCACCGTTTACTTCAAAAACATCTTCGCCACCTAATCCAAATAGCCTGATCTCTTTGGTCTCTTCGGGATGAAACACACGACTGTAGTAATGGGATGATTTCTCATTAGACTTGTTGATCTTAAACACATCTACACGCACATCGCCATTAGATTCGTGCGATACCGTGAACCAATCTTTCTTGTCGGAAGCAACAACGTTCACTTCTTTTGCCAAGAATGCGTAGTGCTCACCGGCATATCTTGTCAATTGATCACGACGGGCTTTGATCTTTCGAACAATCTCATCGCCATGATGCTGATAAAGTTCTTTTGGAAACTTAAGAATAGACTGCTGAATAACGTCGTCGGTAAGCGCTGCTTGTAATGACTTCGCTTGCGTAATCCATTGTTCTTTACTTAATCCATTTAAGAAACTTCTATCGAAGTATCGCGCGTTGAACATGAAGCCTGGTGTCCAATTCACTTCGTCGCGAAAGCCTTCGAACTTTGGCAATATCCAACGTCGGCTCCAGAAAGAAGCAAGCCATCCATCGCTGTAAAAGAATGCTTGATCACGATCGCGCGGAATCGGACGATAGGTTTCTTTCTTTTTATCTTTGATTACAGCCCACCGCCATTGATCATCGTGACGATCCCAATCACCAATGGTCAAGTCAAACAATCGAGAGCGAACAACAAACTCCTGGTCAACGCTATTATCAGAATCCTCCGCCAGCTTTAACAACACTTTGTCCGTACTGATTACTTTATCGGCATTCCCAAAATGCGGTTTATCTTTTGCTTCTCCCGCCGGACGTTCTTCAAACAACGCAAGTACATTGGCAAATTCGCGACGATAGATTCCAAGGTTTGGATCGTCTGGAATAAACACAACCGTAGGATTCGTATGATAAATGCCAGCAGCTTCTGCTAAGAAAGGTACGACCAACGCACCATAGGGATGTGCAGCAGAAATTTGATCTTGTACCAGATCTTGTGCGAATGTCTTCTTCAGCATTTCCGGTACCGCTTTCTCCGGAAATTTTTCAACGCTACGCAAGGTGTATTCATTTCCTTTTTTGTCTTCAAGACGAAGGGAGAGCGTTTGCATACCTCCACCCTTCTGAACGATTTTTAATCCACCATAAACGGTATCTAAATTGATGACTGGTACGGTGATATCTTGACGCCACTCTTGACGATAATTTTTTCCCAACCATTTTGATTCGTGATTATACCGATCGCTGGCATGAACGGTTACCGTAGCCGGAAATTTGCGTTCACCATCGGGGCTTGTCACACTTGCCGAAGGAAGTTTGTTAATCTTCACAGTGTGCAAGGGTTCGCTTTTCTTATGGGCCATGTAGTTCAACTGAGACGAGCCATCCGACAACACATCCATTTTTACGTAGCCTAAGGTTGCAGACACAAACTGTGCGTAGCCTTTCTTTTTCACGTAACGTGTCTTCACAGAAGAACCACTCGTGATGTAGTGCACAGAGTCCTTCCAACTATACTGCAGATTGTGCTCATGACCGTTGGCGTAAATAACGTTCGGGTATCGTTCCAGAACATCTCGAACAAGGTTACGATACCGTTTATTCAACGGGTGGGCTACATCTTGACGGTTACCGATAAACTTTCTGTACAGCGGATAGATCGAACCGATCACCGGCATTGGCAAGTAAACATTGGACGAATCAAATCCTGTCAATGGAAATAAGTGATCTTTCCATGTAAAATTTCCACCATGTTCTCCATATGTGTAGATCGGATGATGTGCTGCGACAATAATTCGTTTCTCCGCATTTGCTGCCATAAGCTCTTCTAATTTCAACACAACATCTTCGGGACGTTTTGCATCGCACGGGCTATCATCGCCTTCAGGTTTATCCCATGGATGCAAAAACCATTGAGAGTCAATTATGAGTAGGACGACATTATCGGTGAGTTTCACTTCAATTGGCCCTGGGCATCCACCCTTAGGATAAAAAAACACTTGTGGATTATTAAGCGAGTCTATCCATTCTTGCTGGCGTTTGATTTTATCCCAACCTAGTTTATGATCGCGATCCCAATCGTGATTACCCGGCACGACATACACGGGCGACGAAAATGATAGTCCAAGATCAACTTGTGCCTGGATAACCTGTTCCATCTTTTTCCGTTCGTTGTCGTGCTTGGCGGGAAGTCCTTTGGGATAAATATTATCGCCAAGAAATATGAAGGCGGCTTTTACGTTTGGATCATGGTTGGCACGAATCGATTCGCGGATGCCATTGACGGGAAGCGAAAGTTCCCCGGCATCGCCGATAAAATAGATTTGAAAAGCTTTTTCCTGGCCTGATAATGGAATGGAAAAAGTATAAAAAAGAAGCAGAAAACTACAGAAGCGGGTAATCATCCCGCATAATTGAGAATAAAGGGGCTTTTTGTCAATTCAAAAAGGATGAATTTTCTTAGTTTTAAGTTTGTTGACACTTAACGGATGCTAGAAACAGAACTTGTTCGTCGCGCGCGGTCATACGCAGAGGAGGTCTTGGCAAAAGAACTACCTGCGGAGTACGTATTTCATAACCTTAAACACACACGTGATGTGGCGACAGCTGCCGCTGAAATTGGTATAGCCACAGAATTGAATGAAGATCAGCTTGAAACCGTGTTGATCTCGGCTTGGCTGCACGACTTGGGTTACACGCGAGGGTGCGAAAATCATGAGGCGACTTCCGTCGGCATTGCTACCTCTATATTAAAAGAGTGGAACGCCTCCGAGAAAAAGATCATCGACGTTCAGCGCACCATCATGGCGACGAAGATGCCGCAAAATCCACAAGACGTCATGGGCGAAGTATTGTGTGATGCAGACCTTCATCACCTGGCTAGCCTTCATCCACAAGAACAAAGTAAGTGTCTGCGTCAGGAGTTCGCGACGATCAAAAACATGAAGTTTGAGAGCGACCTCGACTGGCTAAAATTTAATCATGCTTTCCTAAAACAACACAGTTATTTTACGGCCTACGGAAAAACGGTATTGCAACCCAGGAAGAAAGAAAACGCGAAGAAGTTGAAAAAGATTATTAAGGGAGCAAACGGTGTGCACGAAGAAAAAGAGGGCAAGGAAAGTAAGGCAGAAAAGAGTCTGCGGAAAGATCTTGAGAAGCTGAAAGCTAAACTCGAAAAAGGAAGTAGGCCCGATCGCGGTATCGAAACGATGTTTAGAACAACATCCGAAAACCACGTGACCTTAAGTGGAATGGCCGACACGAAAGCCAATATCATGATTTCGATCAATACGATCATCCTATCGATCGTGGTCAGTGTTTTATTCCGGAAGTTAAGTGAATATCCACATTTGCTTGTACCGACGCTTATGCTTGTCGTTACCTGCCTCGTTACGATTGTGATGGCAATACTCGCGACACGTCCAAATGTTGGAACGGGAAAATTCAATCCAAAAGACATCGAAGACAAAAAAGCAAACCTCCTCTTCTTCGGAAATTTTCACAACATGAGTTTGAAAGAGTACGACTGGGGTATGCGCGAAATGATGAAAGATTACGACTATCTCTACGGCAGTATGATTAAGGATATTTATTTTCTCGGAAAGGTGTTAGCGCGAAAATACAAGTGGCTCCGACTGTCGTACACGATATTTATGTTTGGTTTTGTAGCATCGATTCTCGTGTTCCTCTTCCAGATGATCGTGAATTATCAGCCCTATTCAATAGGCGATTTTTTCAGCTTATAACATCAACTTGATAGAGTTCGATCGGCTTGCCAATACCGCGTAACGGTTCTTCGCCGAGAAAAGCAATCTTTCGTTTCCCAGGTGTTATGCGTTGATACACTTCACCGGAGATCAGGAATTGTGTACCATATTTTTTATTGAGCTGCTCAATGCGCGACGCAACAATAACCGGTGATCCACTGATTGAAAACTGTTTACGATTTTCATTTCCAATATTTCCCGAAACCATTTCGCCGCTGTGTAAACCGATACCGATCAATGTTGGCGGGATCGTGCCATCTTCAACAGAGCGTTGTGTGCGGCTTACGATTTCCAAACTGGCTTGGTAAGCCATGTCGGCATGGAGTACATTTTCAACTGGTGAGCCAAAACATGCCATCAGTCCATCGCCGAGAATTTGAAACACAACACCTTGATGTTGATTGATGATATCGATGGCAGGGCCGATGAATTTATTTTGATAATCGATCACTTCATCAGGCGTATGTGTGTCGGCGAAGGCCGTAAAATTCCGAATATCTACAAACATCACGGTAGCTTCCAATCTTTTGGTAGCGCCCTTCTCCTCGATCAACGCTTTTGAAACTTCTTTCGAAACTTGCTGCCCAAAAAGGAGTTCCATTTCATCGCGTGCTTGCTGCGAATCGTAAGTTGATTTAATTCTTCGCTTCAAATCGGAAGCAACATATGCGGCTGCGCCGCCACAAAGAATCAGGATAAGCGATCTCAAATAATGTGTATTAGAAGGCGCCGGCGTCAAGTAAATTTTGGTAGAGACGTGGTTATAAGCATAATATGTAATTCCTGCATACATGAGGGCAGCAAAAATTCCAGTGAACAAGCTCACGCGATAATCAAGATGCAATACCGAGAGGATGATGAAAAGGAAGTAAACCAACACCACCGGCGACTCGATGAATGACATCATGTTGTACATGTACATCATATAAAACACGATCGACGATGGGAACGTCACTTCGATCATGGTATGTATGATCTTGAAACTTAGCGTCGTATGCTGACGAAGCTCGGATTGCCTTTTCAAGTATACCAGCACACAAAGCTGGTAAATGAGGAAAATACAGATGAAGAAACACAGGGTAATAAAGGTGAGCGTACCGCCGTAGAACTTCGATACATTCTCACTGACAAGGAAGAAGTTAACGATTGCAAAAAGGAAAATGAACGAAAACAGCAGTATTAATAAATACGACCGTTTGAGCTCGCTTTTTACTTCTTCAAGCTCAAGAGTGGTGATCGTGTCAGAAAAGTTCCTTTGAAAGCGCAAGCGTTTTGAGGTAAAAGTCGTTCCTAAGGGCAAGTTTATTTTAAATTATCTCAAAAAAAACAATTTATGCCGACCATTTTTTACAGTCGGCCTGGCTCCTTAACGAAACGATTTTCCAGGAAGTTTCTGAATTGTGAATTTTAGTTTTCAGCGGCTAACTCCCAGTTGCCAATAGTGGATACCCAAACCGTTACACTTTTTCCACTACAAGCGACACGACTTTTCCACCATCATCGCGCTGATCGTCTATCATGAGCGGCTCGGACACGATTTTCCCGTTGAGTTCATCATCGTTAAATCGAACTTGAACCACATTGCCTTTCTTTAGCTCACGCTGGTCGTCGCCATAAACTACTACGCGCACCTGCGCCGAATTACCAGCTTGCAAATCGCGAAATGCCAACGAATCATCTGGTGTTAAGTTTACCGGTCTCATAGTTTAAACATTTAAAAGTTGAACACTCCACATAACAAGTTAAAAAAGCGTGCCACCGGTATTTAGTTACAAGTTATTTGTTATCGGTTATCGGCTTGACCATCGGCTCCGATATCAGCAATCGGGTAAATTTAAAACATTTAAATCCTTGATGCTTCAACTTTAAACGATGAACTTCAGGCATCAACCGTTCACGCATGACTGACATCGAAATCTTGCAACACCGTTTAGCCAATCAATTGCTCATCTATTCAAAAATGAAAAAACCTGAAGATGTTGTCGATTGGATGGGTGCGATGCAAGCACAAGAATACGCCATGGCAAAATGGGCAATAGGATTGCGTATGAAAGGTGGTTCGACCGATGATATCGTTGAAGACGCGTTTCAAAAAGGAAAGATTATCAGAACACACGTGATGCGCCCGACATGGCACTTTGTTTCTCCAGAAAACTTGCGTGCACTCCTTTCGCTTACAGCACCGCGCGTGCATGGATTAAATGCCTACTACTATAAACAGACAGAACTCGACGCAAAAGTTTTCAAGAAATGTCATCAAATTCTAGAGCAGTCACTTCGCGATGGTGAACACCTCACGCGAGAACAACTCAAGGATAATCTTGCCGATGCCGGAATAAAAGCCGACGGGCTTCGTCTCGCATACATTTTTATGCATGCCGAACTAGAACAGCTTATTTGTAGTGGTCCAAGGGACGGAAAACAGTTTACATACTCACTCATCGACGAATGGGTGCCCGCAGCACCACAACAAAAGCGCGAAGAAATACTCGCGTGGTTTACGGAGAAATATTTCTCAACACGTGGTCCGGCTACAGCTCACGACTTTGCTTATTGGTCAGGCTTGACGTTGAAAGAAGTAAAAGAAGGAATCGACATGTTGCCAAAAAAATTTCAAGCCGCAAAATTTGACGACGGAAAACAATACTACTTCGTACCCGCAAAAAAATTAAAAGATGATTTGCTACAAACATTTCTGATGCCTGACTACGATGAATACGGAATGAGCTACAAAGAGCGACGTATTTTATTAGACTTCGATGGATACAGAGCAACAGGTTACGAAAAGTGGCTCGTTATTGATGGAAAGATACGCGGGAGCTGGAAAAAGGAAACGAAAGGAAAGAAGTCATCGTTAACGACACAATTCTTCGGAAAAGTAAGTGCATCACAGAAGAAAGAAGTATCTCAAGCCGTAGAACGTTATGAAACGTTTTACAAAGGTGCGTGACCTTAAAGGCCGAGTGCAATTGATATTCTTAAAGTGAGTTAACGGTGAGGATCAATCTCTGCACCGTTAACTTGTTTCACATAAATCTATTCACACTTTAGTGCGTTCACCGGGTTTGTCCTGGCAGTCTTCAACGAATGGAATGCCACGGTTAAAAATGCGAACAACAATGCGAGTACGCCGACAATCAGGAATAGGAAGTAATTTAATTCAGTTTGATAAGCGAAGTCCTGCATCCAATATTGAACGACATAATAAACCATTGGTATTACAACGATCGACGCAATGATGACGAGCAACATGATATCTTTAAACAGGAGGTAAATAATGCTCGGCGTACTGGCGCCATGAACTTTCCGAACGCCAATTTCCTTCGTACGCTGTGAGGCCGAGAATGCTGACAATCCCAGCAGCCCTAAGAGAGAGATAAAAATACAAATGAATGAAAGTGCTGAGAGCAATTTGCTTTGCACTTCATCAGCGCGATACTGTTCATCAAAACGCTGATCGAGAAACGAATATTCATAGGGGTGATTGGGATCTAGCGTTTTCCATTTTGATTCGATATGCGCCATGGTTTCTGGCAGATTTTCACCTGAAACTTTCAAATGTAAAAATCCGCCACCATCACGAGCCTTCATGATGAGCATCGGTTCAATCTCGTTATGCAACGAATTGAAGTTGAAATTTTTTACCAAGCCAATCACCTGGCCATCTTCTTTGCCGTGAAAAAATTTCACTTTCTTACCAACGGCCTGATCACCCCAGCCCATGAGCTTGGCCGCTGCTTCATTTGCAATAAACACATTGTCTACATCTTTGTCTTTTCCCTCATAAAAATCCCTCCCGCTCAGTAGCGTCATGCCCATGGTATTGATGTAATCTTCACCCACGAACATCAACGAGAAAGCTTGTTGTTTCATCCCCTCCGCTCCTTCGGCCCACATCACAGAACCACCAACGTTAATGCCCATGACGTTATAAGACGTTGTTGCCTTTTTGATCTGCGGATGTTTCAAAAATTCTGTTTTTATACCCTCGATCTGCGCTTGTACTAAACTATCTTGAATCGGGAGCAACACAATATTTTCTTTATCAAATCCAAGGTCATTATTTCGCATGAACGCGATTTGTTGTTTCATAAACAACGTTGATACCACCACAAAAATCGAAATCGAAAATTGCGCTGTGATTAAAATTTTTCGAAGCGTATGACTTGACTTTCTGTTTTTAAAAGCGCCCTTCAACGCGGTGATTGTATTGACTCTCGGCAGATAAAATGCGGGATACAATCCGGATATGAAGCCGATCATCACAGTAATTATCAAAGAGCCTATTAACAAAATTGGATTGTTGAAATAATCGAGCGTGAGTTGTTTTCCGATGAGTGTATTAAAAGGAGTTGCAAGGAGAACAAACTTTACGAGTGCAACCGCAAACACAAGGGAGATCAGCGATAAAAATATTGATTCACCCAAAAATGAAAATGCCAATGTAGCTTTGCTCGAGCCCAATGTTTTTTTCATTGCTATTTCACCTGCCCGTTTAACAGACTTCGCCGTAGATAAATTCATGTAATTAATGCACGCCAGCAAGATGATAAACACACCGATGCCTGAAAACGCATACAGGTAAGCGATATTTCCGTGAGGTTCGTCTGCCTCCATTCGCGAATGAAAATGAACATCGGCTAGCGGTTCAAGAACCGGTGTGTATTTTCCACCGACTTGATCACCGAATGTCTTAAAGTATTTTTCATAGATACCCTCGAACTTTGACATGAAGTCACGCGTGTCGTATTGGTTATCATTGAACATGATATACATGTACACGTCAGGATTCCAAAACGCTTCCGACTTTATACTTCCTCCTTCATTCACCCATTCGCGATCTATCAGGCGCGAGATCAAGATATCAAACTTTAAATGTGTGTTACCAGGTACATCTTCGATCACAGCGGTGACAGTCCATTGCTCCTCACCAATATTCATGACTTTGTTGATTGGATCTTCATCTCCGAAATATTTTTTCGCCGCCGATTCGGTGAGCACAACGGTATGTTCTTCACTCAAGCAAGTGGTAGGATCACCGACGATAAAATTATGTGAGAACACTTTGAAGTAAGTAGAGTCTGTTCTGACAATGTCTTCTTCATAAAAAGAAACTTCTTGGCCCTGGGCATTTTTATACGACACCAGCGTATGATCCCAACTGTTAGCACGAACGATCTCTTCAATTTCTGGCAGTTCTTCTTTTAAGATCCCACCCAACTCACGGGCTGTACGCGCAGGCATAATGTCAACGCCAGTGGCCTCGAGATGCGCGCCTAATCGATAAATGCGTTCATGGTTAACGTGGTATCGATCGTACGTCAAGTCGTTTTGAAGAATGAGCAACAGGATAATGCTCACGCCAATCCCCAGCGCTAAACCGAGGATGTTGAGGATCGAAAAGAATTTGTCTTTGAGGAAGACACGAAGGAAAAACCGAAGGTGATGTATCATGGCAACATGGTTGGTTAAGGTGCTAGTCTTTTAAAATATTGAACAATGAATGTCCGATTTCGAATCAAGTAGCGGTTGAAGCAATAACAGAAAACAGCTTTTCACGCTATTTTCAACGGATTTCTGCACTACACAATCGCTGGTCGGTACTTGAATTGCGGAAAGTGTGCCAGTGTTTCAGCACATTAGATGTTCATTAGAAATTTCTCATAAAAACGAGGCCGACGCTACGTACCGTATTTTTGCAACGCCTTATGAAACGAAAGTTAAAACGTGCAGCTCGGTTTGCGCGGTATGTGGTTTATAAAGAAACGCTCGTCGATTTCCGGGAACATTTTTGGACGTTCCTCGGCTCGTTCACCGGCATCGCATTGATTGGCTTGATGAACAGCCACTTTTTCACCTTGCACGATAACTTGTTTTTGATCGGATCATTTGGCGCGTCGTCCGTTTTGATTTATGGCATCATCAACAGTCCGCTAGCACAGCCAAGAAACTTGATCGGTGGCCATTTGATTTGCGCTGTTGTTGGTGTGACGGTGCAGCATTTAATTCCAGAAGGTTGGCTCGCCGCAGGATTAGCCGTGTCAATTTCAATTGTGTTGATGCAAATCACCAAGACGCTTCACCCACCCGGCGGAGCAACAGCGTTGATCGCCATCATCGGTTCAGAAAAAATTAAAGCCCTCGGCTATCTCTATGTACTCTCTCCTATTCTCACAGGTGTAAGCATACTTTTTATCGTTGCTCTGTTTTTTAACAACATAACTTCCCATCGCCGATACCCGATGAACAAGGGCTGGTACAAGGTATGGAAAAGACGTTATCTTTAAGATAAACGAAGAGATGTGCTACCGTCAGCACGCCCTTCGATCGATACTATCGTTTAACGATGCGAATTATTTTTTGCTGTGCACCTTTCAAACGAATAAGATAGGTGCTGTTTCGTGAGATGATGCATCCTGATCGTAGTTTGTTGTTGTTCACGTGCAAAATTTCTCTCGATAGAGCTCCCTCCTGAAAAGATAAACTAACCGAATTTCATTAAACACGCCCTGTCCAAATCGTACATTCAATTGATCATGCTCAGTATTCGGTGAATATTTAACAACACTAATTTCATCCATTTCCGATTCATTTTATTCCATGTTAGTGCACACCATTCTTAATCGACGATGGATGTTTGCGGGAACGATTCTACATTAATAGCGAAAACTATTTCAGCATCGTGTTTAAGTGTTATTTTTACCCTTTAAACCAAAACCAAACCAATGAAAAAAGTACTCCTCCTGATCTTCTGTTTGATCAGTGTTCACATGGTCTTCGCGCAGAAGGCCTACAAGATTAATTCACCAGACAAAAAAATAGTCGTTAATATTCAAACGGGTACCGATTTAAAATGGTCGGTAACGCACGATGGTCAATCTATCATCGAACCTTCTGTGATTGCCATGGACTTGAGCAAACATGGTATTGCAGGAAAAAATCCGAAAGTTACTGCGGCAAAGGAAACGATTGTAAACAGCACCATCGACGGGTTGAATTACAAAAAAGACAAGATCGTCGACGCCTATACACAGCTTGCATTATCATTTAAAGGAAATTATAAAATAGTATTCCGTGCGTATAACGATGGCGTTGCTTATCGTTTTGAAACGGCGATCAAAGATTCTATTACCGTTAATTCAGAAGAAGCCACTTTTGCTTTTTCGGATGACTACAAAGCTTACATTCCTTACGTAAACGATCCCCACAACAAAGACATTTACGAGACGTCGTTTGAAAACAACTACCAATACATCAACCTATCAAAGTTTGTAAAAGATACATTAGCTTTTGCGCCCATCTTGGTTGAACTGCCGAACAATAAAAAAGCTGCCATCACAGAATCAGATCTGGAAGATTACCCAGGCATGTTCTTGCAAGTAGCAGGCAATTCATTCAAAGGGAAATACGCACCGGTTCCGCTCACGGAGAAACAAGGCGGTCATAACAATCTTCAAGCGTATGTAATGAGTCGCGCAACGTACATCGCGAAAACGAAAGGTACGCGACCATTCCCCTGGCGCGTCGTTATTATTAGTTCACAAGACAAAGATCTTCTCAACAATGACATGGTGTATAAACTTGCTTCGCCTTCGCGTATCGCAGATGTATCGTGGATCAAACCTGGGAAGGTCGCATGGGATTGGTGGAATGATTGGAATATCAGCAATGTCAATTTCAAAGCGGGCATCAACACGAAGACATACAAATATTATATTGACTTCGCGGCAAAGTTTGGTATCGAAAACATTTTGCTCGATGAAGGTTGGGCAACCAGTGAAGACATCATGAAGATTGTTCCAGAAATAAATCTGCAAGAGATAATTGATTATGGAAAGCAAAAAAATGTTGGAGTATGGTTGTGGGGCGGATGGCTACCACTGGACAAGAAAACAGATCTAGCGTTGTCAACCTATTCGAAGATGGGAGTCAAAGGTTTTAAGATCGACTTCATGGATCGCGATGATCAGAAGATGGTAAACTTCTATTATCGATTCGCGAAGAAAGCTGCAGAGTATAAGCTGATGATTGATTATCATGGCGCTTACAAGCCAACAGGATTACAACGCACATATCCAAACGTGTTGAACTTTGAAGGCGTGCGTGGCCTTGAAAACACGAAGTGGTCGAATACTGATTTTCCTGGATACGATTGTTCTATTCCCTTCATTCGCATGCTGGCGGGTCCGATGGATTATACGCCAGGCGCGATGAAGAATGCAAGCAAAGAAAACTTCCGCGCTATTTTTTCTTCACCGATGAGTCAGGGTACACGTTGTCATCAGTTGGCGCTTTACATGATTTTAGAGTCTCCATTCGAAATGCTTGCCGATAATCCGACCAACTATATTAAAGAACCAGCGTGTACAAAATTCATCGCTGAGGTGCCTACAACATTTAGTGAGACCATTGCCTTAGATGGGAAAGTTTCTGAATATGCAGTGATCGCGCGTCGTAAGGATCAAACATGGTATGTTGGCGCAATTACGAATTGGACTCCACGCGAAGTGACGCTCGACTTCTCCTTCCTTGGTGAAGGAAATTTTGAAGTAGAGTTGTTCGCCGACGGTCTCAACGCCGACCGCGAGGGAACTGACTTTTCGCGAACGATTATGCCCGTTAAATCTTCCGACAAACTTACCTTCAAGCTTGCACCTGGCGGCGGCTTGGCTGCGCGCGTTGTGAAAAAATAATGAGCACGGGTTAAGACATCATCAATTTAAAACGGAGTTGTACAAACAGCTCCGTTTTTTTATGTACACAAAGCGAGAAAGGCCACTGTCGCATGGCATTCGATTTTTATACGCGACCATATGAAACGGTCTAGGAAAGTTGGAATCACCATCGTCGCAGTGCTTGCGGCAATTGTCGCTATTCGATTAGCATTACCGTACGTCATTCTTCATTATGCCAATAAGTCATTGGCAACAATGGATGGATATTATGGGCACATTCGCGATATCGACCTCGCCATCATCCGCGGCGCATACAAAATCGACAGCGTATATCTAAATAAAGTCGACAGCGTAACAGGCAAACAAACTCCTTTTTTCGCTGCTTCGCTTGTGGACCTTTCTGTTGAATGGAACGCGCTTTTTCACGGATCGATCGTTGGTGAAGTGGTTTTCCAGGACCCACTCATTCGTTTTACAAAAGACAAAGTTGAACCTAAAGACGTCAGGAAAGATTCTGCACAGTTTGATAAAATCGCTGATGATTTCATGCCGCTTTCCATTAACAGAATGGAAATTCGTAACGGCAACATTCAATATCTCGATCAGCATACGAAACCGAAAGTGGATATTCAAATGACGGATGTTTATTTCACGGCTACCAATCTTAGAAACAGTTACGATTCATCAGCACTACTACCATCAACGGTAAAGGGTCGTGGGTCGATTTACGACGGGACGTTCAACTTAAACATGAAGCTTAATCCACTTGCCGAAAAACCGACTTTTGATTTAAATGCAGAAATTAAGAACACCAACCTCGTGAAGCTGAATGATTTTTTTCAAGCCTATGCAAAGGTTGATGTTAACAAAGGAACATTCGGATTGTATACAGAGATCGCGTCAAAGCAAGGGCGATTTGAAGGCTACGTAAAACCATTGTTGAAAGATGTCGACATCTTGGGTAAAGAAGATCGCGACGATAATGCGTTTCGTAAACTATGGGAAGCGATTGCTGGTGGTGTTTCCGAAATTTTTGAAAATCAACCTAAAGATCAGGTTGCCACAAAAATTCCATTCCGAGGAAATGTAGAAAATCCCAAAGCGAATATTTGGTATGCAATTTCCGAAGTGTTACAAAATGCGTTTATACGTGCTATTCAGCCATCGCTAGACAACGAAATTAATATTGCGGCTATTCCTGCGCCTGGTGAAAAAGAAAAAGAGAAGGAATCGTTCTTGGGAAAAGTATTCGGCAAGAAGGATGACGAAAAAAAGAAAGCTCGTGAGAATGCGCGACAAGAGCGTAAAGAGAAACGGCGCGAAAGGCGAAGAGCGCGAGAAGAGGATGACAAGCATTCGTGATGCGTTTGATTTCGCTACGAGAAACGCTATCTTCCTCGAATGAAATACATTTTGTTGCTGTGCTTATCTTTTTTGTTCCATGCGAGTGCAATGCTCGCACAAGGACCGACGATAAAAACTTCTAATGGTATTGTTGAGGGTATAAATGAAGAAGAAATTTCCATCTTCAAAGGAATACCCTTTGCAGCGCCACCAACCGGAAAGCTCCGTTGGAAAGCGCCACAGCCTGTCAAAAATTGGTCAGGTATTCTGAAATGTAATTCGTTTCGTGCGAGCGCGATGCAGCAAACGCCGAAGCCATATCAAATGTGGACGGAAGAATTTATCCCACCCGTAACGCCAATCAGCGAAGATTGTCTTTACCTAAATGTGTGGACGCCCGCAAAATCCGCTGCAGAAAAATTACCAGTGATTGTTTGGATTCATGGTGGAGGCTTTGTGGTCGGGTCGGGATCATGCCCGATATACGATGGTTTATCGCTTGCAAAAAAGAAAGTTATCTTCGTAACAATCAACTATCGCCTCGGCGTGTTCGGATTTCTAGCCCATTCAGAGTTAACAACAGAATCAGGAAAAAACACCTCAGGCAACTACGGGATACTGGATCAAATTGCATCGTTAAAATGGGTAAAGAAAAACATCGAAGCTTTCGGCGGCGATCCCAATAATGTCACCATCGCAGGACAATCGGCGGGCTCTATGAGTGTGCAAGCATTGATTCTGTCGCCCCTAGCACGCGGCCTTTTTCAAAAAGCCATTTCACAAAGCGGAGGTTTCTCAACGGATATGGCATCGCGCCAGTTGAATGCTGTGTCTTCACGTGGCGAAAAACTTTTGAAAGCACTCAATGTAAAAACCTTAAGCGCGCTTCGCGATAAGTCTGCCGCTGAGATCATGAAGGCAAGTGAGCACTTTCCATTTTTTCCGGTGTATGATGGGTATGTATTACCTACTGATCCAGTAGCCCATATCCAACAAAAGAAACACAACGACGTATCATTTATCAGTGGCTGGGCCACCGGTGATGCTTGGATCGTTGGTAAGAAAACAATGACGATCAAAGAATTCAAAGAGGAAGCGCATTTCACGTTTGGCAATCACGCCAACGATTTTCTAAAAGCATTTCCTGCCACGAATCAGGAAGAAGTGACGCAGTCAGTACTTGCATTTTCCATTTGTAAGTTCGCGGTACTTCCAACGCATCTGATCGCGGAGGCGACAAAGAAAAAAGCATATGTCTACCAATTCTCTTTTGTTCCAACCGACAAACCCAACTTCCCAAACTATGGGGCGTTCCATTCCGCCGATATTCCGTACGCACTTCATAACCTTCGTCAATGGAATCGACCTTGGCAAACGCGCGATAAAAAGTTAGAGGAACTGATGTCGAATTATTGGGTAAACTTCGCGCGCACTGGCAACCCCAACGGAAATGGACTTCCCACTTGGAAAAGTTATGATACCAATGAAAACAACATCCTTGAATTCAATGATGCTGTCACCTCCAAAGTTGCGTTTTATAGATCAGAGGTCGCATTCTTAAAGCAAATGCTCACGCAATAGGGCAAACACACGCCGTAATCAGGCCGGTATATTTTTATTCTTTGAGGTTATTTCATTATCTTCCTTTAACCTTAAGCCTGTGAGCATCCAACTCGGACAATGGACGATCGATAAACTTACCCTTAATCGGGTCCTCGACTTCTTGCCCTATCCGTTCCTGATCAGCGAACGTCGCGAGAACACCATTCACAACATCTTTGTTAATAAAAAATTCGTAGAAGAAATTGGTTACAACATCGAAGAGATGGAAACCATTCATGATTGGTTTCGCGTGGCGTACCCTGATCCTGAATATCGGCGAAAAATATTCGAAGAATGGAAGCAACTAGTCGAAACAGCGACTGAAAAAGATCAATCCATTTACATTCGAGCGCTCATTCAAACAAAGAAACACGGCAAGAAATGGTATGAAGTGAAATCATCATTTTCAGAGAATATCCGTCTCGTTGCTTTTGTTAGTATTCACGATGAAATGTTGAAAGAAGAAGAACTTCTTCGAATCAACGAAAACAAAAACAGAACACTTGCCATTCTAAGCCATGATCTCCGTGGCCCAATCACAAATCTCCATGCATTATCGCAACTCGCTCTAAATAAACATCTCACGCAAGAAGAATTTTTAGCGACCGTTCAGAATGTTCAGGAGAAGACATTCCAAGTGTTGGAATTTCTTGACACCACACTCCATTGGACGAGGACTAATTTTGACAACATCACACTTTGTTTCGACCCGATTGACTTGCATGCAGTCATTCATAAAATCCTTCGGGTATACGAAAATTCTTACAGCTTGAAAAATCTGAAAGTATCAACAAACCTAGCAGACTACCCTCCCATCGCGAGTGACCATGAGATTGTTGTGATCGTGCTTCGAAACCTTATCTCCAATGCTATCAAATTCACCCCTGATGGCGGCACGATGGTTGTCCACACCGGCACAGAGAATGGTCAAGCATTTTTAGCAGTCGAAGATACCGGTATGGGAATGAGTGAGCTCGTGATCAACAAGATTTTTTCTGAAGAACTGCAATCACAAAATGGCACAAGGCAAGAGAAGGGATTAGGTATTGGGCTTCGATTGTGCGGTGAACTGTTGAAAAAAATTGGTGCTGCAATTTCTATGAAAAGCGAGATCGGAAAAGGAACGTGCGCTAAAATTCTCTTCCCTAAAAAGAAATGAAAAGGTCCATCGGAAAAATATTCCATGGACCTTTCAATGTACTTTCAATGCGCCTACGCCGAAAGCTCCAACTTAATTTTATCCGGTGTTTCAAATTGTGCTTCCTCTGTTGAATTTTTCATTGCTGTCGTAGAAGCTGAACCAGCCGTGACCACTTCTTGAACTTTATCAAAGTATCCTGTCCCGACAAAAGCCTGGTGTCGAACTGCTTTAAAACCATGCTCATCTTGCAAAGAAAACTCGCGCTGTTGCAACTCAGAATAACCGAGCATACCCTTCTCTGTATAAGCAAGGGCCAGTTCAAACATACTGGTATTCAATGAGTGAAAACCTGCCAACGTTATAAATTGAAATTTGTAACCAAGCGCGGCAAGTGATTCTCTGAAATGCAACATCTCATCAGGTGAAAGTTTCGCTGCCCAGTTAAATGAAGGTGAGCAATTGTACGCTAACAATTTACCTGGAAACTTTTCATGGATAGCCTCAGCAAATCGTTTCGCTTGCACAAGATCAGGATAGGACGTTTCACACCAAATAAGATCAGCGTAAGGCGCGTACGACAAACCTCTACTGATGGCCTGTTCTATTCCATTCCGCACATGATAAAATCCTTCCACTGTTCGTTGACCATAAATGAAAGGTTTGTCACGGTCATCGATATCACTCGTAATTAGCGTAGCGGCATCGGCATCTGTTCTTGCAATAATCAAAGTTGGCACATCGAGGACGTCGGCAGCAAGTCGCGCGGCAACAAGTTTATCGATTGCTTCACGCGTTGGCACCAATACCTTTCCGCCCATGTGTCCACATTTCTTTGCCGATGAAAGTTGATCTTCAAAGTGAACTGCGGCGGCACCAGCGTCAATCATCATTTTCATGAGCTCGAACGCATTTAAGTTTCCACCAAAGCCCGCTTCAGCATCGGCGATGATCGGCGCCATCCAATGAACGTTACCGTCCTGATGTAACGTCTGCAATTGATCGGCACGAATCAACGCATTATTGATTCTCCTCACAACGCCTGGGACGCTATCCGCTGGATATAAACTTTGATCAGGATACATTTGTCCTGAATGATTTGCATCGGCCGCAACTTGCCAACCGCTCAGGTAGATTGCTTTTAATCCCGCTTGCACTTGTTGTACAGCCTGGTTTCCGGTAAGCGCACCCAACGCCGACACGTAATGTTCTTCGTTCAACAAGTTCCACAATCGTCGCGCTCCGAGTGTTGCCAATGTATAGTCGATCTTCACCGATCCACGAAGGCGCGTAACTTGTTCTTGTGTATAAGGTCGTATGATATTTTTCCAACGACTGTTGTTCATCGATTCAATATTATTCATGATGCATTTGCGTTAGATGATGTAAGGATAAGCTTGTGTCGTTAAGAAGTCTTCAAATGACTTTCCGAGTACTAGACGATCGAGAATGTGTTTCGCCGTTGCTAACCGATCAATTTCATGGCGTGCAGCAAGGAAAGATTTCACGATCGTTTGATATTCCTCTTTACAAATTTGTAAGTACAGATCGGACGTAATTTGCCGCCCGTCTTGAAGTGACGCTTTGTGGTTGATCCATTGCCAAAGCTGTGCGCGCGAAATCTCCGCCGTCGCAGCATCTTCCATTAAATTATAGAGAGCAGCAGCACCAGTGCCACGCAGCCACGACTCTATGTAAAGCAAACTTATGTTGATGTTCGTTCTGAATCCCGCTTCTGTAATCGTTGCTTGCAACGACGACACCTTGAGTAAATCTTCTGGCACAAATTGGTGTGGCCTCACAACCTCTTTCTGATTCTTACGATCTCCCAAATGGCTATCAAATATTTCCATAGCAACATCAACCAATTTTGGATGTGCTACCCACGTGCCATCATAACCTTGTGATGCTTCTCGTTCTTTGTCGGTGCGCACCTTCTCGAAAGCCACGGCGTTTATATTTTCGTCCTTACTGGGAATGAATGCCGACATACCGCCGATGGCATGCGTACCTCTGCGGTGACAAACATTGACGAGTTGTTGCGCATATGCTTTCATGAAGGGAACATCCATCGTGATGGTCGATCGATCTGGCGTGATGTATTGCGGAAAAGCATGAAACTTTTTAACAATGCTGAAGATATAATCCCATCGTCCGGCATTCAAACCGGCAATGTGCTCTTGCAACTCATAAATTATCTCCTCCATTTCAAACGCCGCCGTAATGGTTTCGATCAACACAGTAGCTTTGATGGTACCATGTTTAATGCTTAACATCTGTTCCGCATGAGCGAATACATTGTCCCATAAACGCGCTTCGAGATGACTTTCCATCTTTGGAAGATAGTAGAACGGCCCTTCTTGATTGGCGGCAAGAATGTGCGCGTTGTGAAAAAAGAAAATTCCAAAATCGACGAGCGACGCCGAAGCAGGTTCACCATCGATAATGATATGCGCTTCGTCGAGGTGCCATCCACGTGGACGTACCTTCAAGACGGCAACATTATTTTTCAAGCGATATGATTTGCCATCCGCAGAAACAAAATCGATTTGTTTTCTCACGGCATCGTAAAGATTGCATTGGCCTTCTGCAATATTTTCCCATGTTGGAGACGTAGAATCTTCGAAGTCAGCCATAAACACCTTTGCACCGGAATTGAGCGCGTTGACAATCATCTTTCGGTCAACAGGTCCAGTGATTTCTACGCGGCGATCTTGGAGACATGCAGGCACAGGATCAGCCTTCCAATCCGCATCACGAAAAGGCGATGCTTCGTGAACAGTTTCTAAAAACTGACCGGCGTTGATTTTCTGTTGGCGTTGTTTGCGAGCTTCCAAAAGTTCTAGCCTTCTGGAATTAAATAAGCGATGTAGTTCAGTGATGAACGCCAAAGCTTCAGCGGAGAACACTACTTCATAGCCGGGCTTCAATGGGGCAATTAGCTGATAATTTACGGCTTGGGCGGGTTTGGTTAGCGTTTGTTCCATACGTCTGGGTTTTTCTAAGGGATGTACAAACGTGTAAAAGCGGCGAAATAAAATCAAGCGAATTTTCGCTGATAGTAGATTTTCGCTAAATTCAACATCCTCGCGAAATCGCCATTAACCCGTTACAAATGAATAGAATAGGTTTTTATCACGCCGAACCTGTCGGTCCGCGAGAAAAATAAATTTTCATTCGCTGCGCAGCGAACAGCACTTTTAACCCTCGACCCATGGAAGCTTCTAAAAAATCGTCGCCACTGGTTAGCGAAGGACATGCGAGAATCATCCTCGGAATGAAACTTCGTCAGCTGCGCACTGCGCGCGGGCTGTCATTAATGCAACTCGGTGAGATGACCGGCATATCGGTTTCTTATCTGAATGAAATCGAGAAAGGAAAAAAATTTCCGAAAGCCGATAAGATCTCCGTGCTCGCGAGTAAACTCGATGTGAGTTATGACTACCTCGTATCACTGAAGATGAACAAACAATGGGCACCAATTTCTGAAATACTTCAATCCAGAATTCTGAAAGAACTTCCGCTGGATCTTTTTGGGATTGATAAAACACAATTGATTTTACTCTTGTCGCAAGCACCCGTAAAACTCAATGCGTTTTTGAATACGATCATTGAGATCAGTCGTAATCACGGTATGCGCGTCGAGCACTTTTATTTTTCCGCGCTTCGCTCTTATCTTGAAATGCAGGACAGCTATTTCGAAGACATAGAAACTTCTGTAGACCAATTTTCGAAGGACAATAATTTTAACCCGGATGAAAAAATTGATATTGGTAAGTTGATCGCGGTGCTCGAAGAAAAATACCATTACCATGTAGAAGAAGATGGATTATCCAGTCAGCCAGAGTTACAAGATCTTCGTTCGGTTGTGCTACTTGGAAAAAAACCACGGCTCTTGCTGAATAAGAATCTCAATCCAACACAAAAAGCATTCATACTAGGAAGAGAGATAGGATTTCAGTTTATGAACATTACGGAACGATCGAACACGACGTCATACGTTGAAGTTCATTCCTTCGAACAAGTGCTGAATAATTACAAGGGATCATACTTTTCTTGTTCGCTGTTATTGAACCGCCAGAAACTTGTTCATTGGCTGCAACAATTTCTACAACGCCCGAAATTTGATGGTGCTGAAATTATTCGCGCGATGGACGCATACGGTGTATCGCCTGAAATTTTCACCCATAGGCTTACAAATCTGCTACCGCGATTCTTCGGTATTCAAGAACTTTTCTTTCTTCGATTTAGCAACGAAATGGAGACGGATCATTTCGAGTTAGTAAAAGAAATGCACCTCGCGGGTCTGCATAATCCACACGCGAACATGATGCAAGAACATTACTGTCGACGCTGGGTATCGATCAACATACTTCGCGATCTTTCCAAGCAAATAAAAAGTGGAACGTATGATAAACCCCTTTGTCTCGCCCAACGCTCGCGTTATTTCGGCAATGAAAAGGAGTATCTCATCATGAGTTTCGCGAAACCATCGATGCACGGATCGACCATTAACAACAGTGTAACGGTTGGGCTATTGCTCACCAACCAACTCAAGAAAAAAGTTGCTTTCTGGAATGATCCTGCAATTCCGATTCGTATGGTTGGCGAAACGTGTGAGCGTTGTCCTGCTGCAGATTGTCGGGAACGGGTCGCCGCGCCGCGCATCTTGCAGCAAGATCAACGCATTGCCGTGATGAAGACAGCGCTGGAATCGCTCTCCGACAAATAGCACAAACTTATTTACCGTACGTATTAATAGCCGTACGTGTTAATAGCCAACAGCACTTCGTACGTCAACGCGAATAAAATCATTGACCAGCTGATTAAATTCCGCTGGCTGTTCCACCATCGGCACGTGCCCGCAATGCTTGATAAATTTCAGCGACGCATGTGATAAAATGTCATAACTATGAAGCGCATGTTCTGGTGGCGTGAGTTTATCATCAAGCCCCCACACTAATAACGTTGGTGTTCTGTTATGTTGTAGCTGATTCGACAAATCGATGCGCTGCGATGCCCGTAAAAGTGCACCAACAGCAAGCCGTCGCGGAATATTCTGCAGCGTATTGTAAACGCTGTCCACCAACGCCATGGGTACCTGGCGAGGATCAAAGAAAGCTTCCTTTACTAGGCTAGAGACATGTCGCTTGTCGGCAAGCTCAAGGAATGATGGCTCTGGTCGCGGCGCTGCTTTTGCAGCACTATTCATTCCGGAAAGAACAAGTCGACGAACATTTAACGGATTGAAATGATTATACAGCAGGGCAACTTGGGCACCAACACCGTGCGCAACAATGGTTACGTCGGTAAGCCCTCGCCAATAAATAAAATCATGCAGTATTTTCGAGAAGTACTTCAAGCTTAAGTACTCAAACGGCACGTCGTAATATGGCATCAAGGGAATAATAACACGGTGCTCTACCTTTAGAAAATCGATGGAAGATTTCCAAAAATCAGCATGTGTAAAGATGCCGCCAACGAGCACTACTGTCGAACCATTTCCTTCATCAACAAAACGATGTCCGTTGAAATTCTGCGTTGTCATAGCACGGATATTTCTGTAAGTGACCTCACATCATGTGATTTTTTTTCCGAGTAAGAATCTACAATTCGTGCTTGCAGATACCTGACTTTGTCTTGAAGTTTTCCATTGTACGTTCGCGATGCTTCTAGATCTCGTTTTAGTCTTTGAAAAGAAGCTTCTTTTCGTTCGAGTTTATGGCGCAATGTGTTGATCAGATAAATCAAATCGTCATTATTCCATTGCTTGAGATCCGACTGTGATAATTCTAATTGATTGATCGACATAATTATTGAGTTACGATTGTTTTAATAAATGCAAGTACATGATGATTCCCGTCGGGCGTTACGGAACACCCGCGGGAATCGATCTCACTTTTACAGGTTGAGATTGAAAGGGCTTTTTTGAATTCAGAAAGTTTTTGAATACTAGCAGAGATAATCTGCAAGATGAGGCGGCAAGGCTTTTAGCATGATCTATATTTTTAGGTTAATGAGTTTTCAACACAACTGGTGGGCCCATGCTGACGATGCAAACATAGCGATAAAATTTACATTAGCAATAAATCCTATAGATTTAGTATAGTTTAAATTATTTAGGCTGATTATCAGTTCGTTTAAATGAAAAAGCCGATCTCATCGGACCGGCTTTCGTGTTTTTTTTGAGGGTAATTATATACCAAGTTCTACCTGGAAAATTCCAGACCAAAAATCCCATACATAGTCATCTGTTCTGATATCGGTACGATTACTATAGATAACATTTGCTTGGATTTTGAGGCGGTGACCATTCAAGTATTTGGTTACGCCGAACTCACTTTGTTCTACGATTACGTTGGTATCGCGTGAGCCGTAAGCAGAATTGAACGGTGTAGTCTTCGACCAACGTGCTGCAACTTCCCAATTATTTTTAAAGAGATAGCTGCCCTGCGTTAGATATCCTCTGCCCACATATACAAATCGATTTCGTCCTGTCGCATCGGTGGTAATGGGTGTATCGTCGTGTTGAATTCCACGCATCATGTATTCGCCATAAAATGCCCAGCCATTGTATTTGAACAAGATATCGGTTTCGAAAGATTTAAGATTAACAGGCCCGTAAGTGTCGTTTCCCAACGTACCGGCTACACGTTCAGCACGATCGTTTAAGTGATAGGTGGCTGCGATGGATAATTTTGGTTTTGGTTCACGTTCCAGATCTCCTTCCTGGTAGTCATTCGTGCCTGTAAATTTTCCAAAGGGTAAAATTTCAACACGTCCCGAATAGGCGAGTCCATTATAATTACTTCTGTTTGAATTGCGTCCTTCACCCGAAGTAACAGCGCCAAGCAAGTTAAAGTGGCTCGCCGCATACCGTGCAAAAAAACCAAAATCACGATCGATGTTCAGCGTTGCATTCACGATGGATCTATCAGCAAATTGTTGATCTCCGGAAGACACAACGCGTTGCCGGTTACCAGGTAACTTTGTTTGGCCTAATCCGAAACGCCAGTGCTTCGTTGGGCTGTAGTAGACAATTGCATCGCGTACAATGTTGGGACTATTGTTGATCGCCGCGTTGTCTGTTCCCGACCAGTCCATGTCACCACGCGACATCGACAACTGTATGTAGTAGGTCAGTTTCGGATTGTAAACGAAGCCTTCAAATTTGAAACGAAGTCGGCGAACACGCATTTCAAACGTAGAGTCCGACAAGTCCGTACCTGATTTCGAAACAAATGCTGCGCGATTTTGCATTCGAAATTGGAAGTTAAGCGAGAATGTGCTGTCTGCTGTAACAAAGCCGACGCCTTTACCTTTCTTGACAAAGGTTGTAATCGCTGGTTTTTTTTCTTGAGCTGTTGCCGAGAGTGTAATCAGCGCTAATACTGTCGACAAGAAATAAAAACGTAGTGTGTTATTCATAGTGTTCAGGTGTAGTCCGTTCCTTTAATTTCGGCAAAAGAAGTAATAAAATCTTAACGTTAACGTAACGTTTAGTTAACTTAACATAAACATAATAAGTTAACACAAACTTAACACTGGGTGTCTGTTAGAGCAGCATAGGGCCTGCTACCTTTGCAGAAATTTTTGAAACACCCAATAGCAATGAAACTACATTTCAGGTCCTATTTACTTATCGCCTTTACGCTGTTTTTATTGAATTCATGCGGTTCTAAGCAGGCTTCAGAGCAAACCGCAACGTCAGCAATCGCTGGCGAAATTAAAATTGATGGTTCTAGCACAGTATATCCTATCACCGAAGCAGTAGCAGAGGAATTTAGAACAGAGCAACCGAATGTAAAAGTAACGGTTGGAATTTCTGGCACAGGTGGCGGTTTTAAAAAATTTGGCCGTGGCGAAATCGACATCAATGATGCTTCGCGTCCTATCAAGGAAAAAGAAGATTCCGTATGCGCAGCAAACAATATCAAACACATTCAATTGAAAGTTGCGTTCGATGGTCTTGTGGTTGTCGTCAATAAAGAGAATTCTTTTATCGATCACTTCACCGTTGAAGAATTAAAAAAAATCTGGGAACCCGGTGCACAAGGAAAAATCACTAAATGGAATCAAATTCGTTCGTCATGGCCAAATGAAGAATTCCATCTTTACGGACCTGGCACTGCTTCTGGAACATATGATTACTTCACTGAAGCCATCGTTGGAAAAAGTGGCTCAAGTCGCAGTGACTACACAGCCAGTGAAGACGACAACGTGTTGGTGCAAGGTATAACCGGCGATAAAAATGGTATTGGCTTCTTTGGTCTCGCCTATTACGAAGAAAATAAAGACAAACTAAAACTCGTCGGTGTCGATAATGGCAAAGGCTCAGTGATGCCTTCCATCGAAACGGTAAAGAACGGAACATACGCTCCACTTGCACGCCCTGTATTTATTTATGTCTCCGATGCTGCTGTTAAAAAATCCGGTGTCAGCGAGTTTATCGCATTCTATTTAAACAACGCAACAACGCTTGTTCCAGAAGTAGGATACATTCCGTTGAATAACGAAGAATACCAAAACGAGCTTGCTAAGTTTAAAAGCTTTACAACGCCACAATAAACAACGTATTCCTGTCTTTCAACTTCGCCATACATTATAAACACTTTCATGCTTTGAAAAGATCAGGAGAAGTTATCATTGAAAAAGTATTAGCGCTGAGTGGGATCATCACCATTCTCACGACGCTCGGAATTATCTGGGTTTTGATTTCAGAATCTGCCGGATTTTTTGCCGACATCCCACTCACCGACTTTCTCTTCGACACGGAATGGACTCCCCTCTTCGCAGAAAAACATTATGGGATTCTTCCACTATTGTCGGGAACATTCCTCACGACATTGATTGCCATCTCCACCGCGCTTCCCATGGGAATTATTATCGCGGTGTACTTGAGTGAATATGCTGATAAGCGCTTTCGCAGAACGGTAAAACCCATGCTGGAGATCTTGGCTGCCGTTCCAACAGTCGTTTATGGTTTCTTTGCGTTGACTGTCGTTACACCGTTTCTTCAACAATTCATTCCTTCATTGGGGAGCTTCAACGCACTGTCTGCTGGATTGGTGATGGGTATCATGATCATTCCGGTGATTTCGTCACTGAGTGAAGATGCGCTCTACGCCGTACCAAAATCGCTTCGCGAAGCCTCTTATGGTATGGGCGCCACGAAATTTCAGACGTCGTTTAAAGTTGTTGTACCGGCTGCATCGTCTGGAATTTTGGTGTCGGTCATTCTCGGTATTGCGCGTGCCATTGGTGAAACCATGGTCGTTGCAATCGCCGCAGGTCAACAACCTAATTTGACATTAGATCCACGTCAGACGGTTGAAACAATCACGGCTTACATTGTACAAGTAAGCTTGGGCGACGTGCAACACGGATCACTTGAATACAAAACTGTATTCGCTGCCGGAATCACTTTGTTTGTCTTCACCTTCCTATTGAACAACGTAAGTTTCTGGATCAAGAAAAAATATCAAGAGAAGTATGAATAAGATTCAGCGTAATCGATTAGTTGATAGTGGATTTAAGTACGTCGGAATTTTCTGTACTTTCTTCGGTATCGTGATGCTGCTGATTTTCATCGGTAACATTCTTGCCGATGGGTTATCGCGCATTGATTGGGACTTCCTAACGAATTTGCCGTCTCGACGCGCGGCGAAAGCGGGTATACTTACCGCTTGGACGGGGACCGCATGGATACTTGGACTCACGGCCATAATTTCAATACCCCTCGGCGTTGCTGCAGGAATTTATCTTCAAGAGTATGGCAAGAAAAACAGGCTGGCCTACATCATTGAATTAAATATTGCAAACCTAGCGGGTGTCCCCTCAATCATCTACGGATTGCTTGGCTTGGAAATATTTGTTCGTGTACTTCACTTTGGTGGAAGTTTATTGGCTGGCGCATTCACGCTTGCGTTGTTGATTCTGCCCATCATTATTGTTGCTACACGAGAAGCATTAAAGGCCGTTCCGAATTCATTGCGTGAGGCATCGTATGGAATGGGTGCTACAAAATGGCAAACGATATGGGATCAAATTCTACCCGCAGCATCGGGAGGAATTCTTACGGGTATTATTCTTGCCTTATCACGTGCTGTTGGAGAAACAGCGCCGCTCATTGTTATCGGTGCATTGGCTTATGTTCCCTTTGTGCCTACAACACCAATGGATGAATTTACGGTTCTTCCTATTCAAATTTTTAATTGGGTATCACGACCGCAAGCCGATTTCCTGGTGAACGGTGCCGCTGCCATTATTATCCTGCTGATTTTAACCTTTATCATGAATGGTGTCGCTGTATACCTTCGTAACAAATGGCAAAAGAAAATCAGCTGGTAGTATTAAACCAAGTTTATGAAACACATAGAGGCGAAAAATGTAAATGTCTATTATGGTGAGAACCATGTATTGAAAGACATTGACCTCACGATAAAAGAGAATACAGTAACAGCATTTATCGGACCTTCGGGCTGTGGAAAATCTACTTTCCTCAGAACGTTGAACCGCATGAATGACTATATCGACACTTTCCGTAAGAAGGGAAAGATTTTTATCGAGGGGAAAGACATCTACGACAAGAAAGTTCGCGTTGAAGAACTTCGACGTAAAGTGGGGATGGTATTTCAGAAACCTAATCCTTTTCCAAAATCCATTTTCGAAAATGTCGCGTACGGACTAAAGATCCACGGCATCAGCAACAAGATGGAGATCAACGAAACTGTCGAAAAATCCTTGAAGCAAGCTGCGCTGTGGAATGAAGTTAAAGATAAGCTCGACAAGCCCGCACTTTCATTGTCAGGAGGACAGCAACAAAGGCTTTGTATTGCGCGTACGCTAGCTGTAAAACCTTCCATTATTTTGATGGATGAACCGGCTTCTGCGCTCGACCCTATCTCTACGGCTAAAATCGAAGAACTTATTCAAGAGTTAAAAGAAAAATATACGATTGTAATCGTTACACACAACATGCAACAAGCGGCGCGCATCAGCGATCGTACTGCATTCTTCTACATGGGAGAGCTTGTGGAATATGATAAGACATCTGTCTTATTCACGAACCCGAGTAATAAACAAACTGAAAACTACATCACCGGGCGATTCGGTTGATAACCTTAAAACGAAATTGTATGCCAGCAATAGAACCAGAATTACAAGCGCTAAAAGATAATCTTCTCGACATGTTGTCATTGGTAAGAAACCAGATGATAAAATGTAAAGAAGCTATTCGCGACAACGACACTTCGCTCGCAGAAGAAGTAATTGAAGATGAGCGTCGCGTCAATATTCAAGAGCTCGCCATCGATCGCGATTGCGAAAATATCCTCGCGCTCTTCACACCCGTTGCCACTGACTTAAGGCTCGTGCTTGCAACCCTTAAAATCACAAACGATCTTGAACGCATTGGTGACAACGCCAAAAGCCTCGCTAAATTTCTCGTGAACAACAACGACGAAATCGAACGTCAATGGTTGAAGGCTTATCATCTGGAAGACATGCTTGACATTGTGGTCGAGATGTTGAAAGACATGGGTGAAGCACTTCGTACAGAAGACACCAAGCTTGCTAAGAAGACCACCAAGAAAGACGAACAGCTAAACGAGTTCAATAAGAAAGCATTTAAGACCGCTGCTGAACTGATCAAACAATATCCTGATCACTCAAAAAATCTCTTGACGTTATTTTTAGTGGCACGTAATCTCGAACGCGCTGGTGACCTCACAAAAAACATTGCCGAAGAACTTGTGTTTCACATTGAAGCAAAAGTTGTAAAGCACAAGAAGGATCAGAAATAGAAAAAGCGATGAAATATTTCGCAGTGATAACGGATAACAGTTAACAGATAACAGATGACAGTTAACCGATAACAGATAACCACGACGAGTTACCCTTGTTCCGCGACCATCTTCATCCACTTTTTACGCTGGCGTGAGTGGAAGGTATTCCAGATTTGATTGCTACGTTCTTCAAGAAATTCATCCACCTTGAGTTTCATCGCAGTATGATTGGCCGTTGCTTTTTGTTGTGCTACGTCCATGAGCTTTTGATAGTAGGCGTAGTTGATCTCACGAATCTTCACGTACTGATCGTCGCTCAATTTTAGTTGGTCCTTCCAGAAAAGGGGATCGTACTTAATGATAATCTTCTCGTCATTCAGTTGTGCGTACCCTGACAAAGATACCATACACATGAGCACGACAAAATAGAAAGACTTCAAACTCATAGAGACACCATTTGATAGTTAAAACGCAGCAATGACTAAAAAATTTTCCAAAGATAGCGAATCACGACAAACTTACTAAATCATAACGACCAGTCCCTCAATTATGTAGACCATCGTGCACCGTGGATCGCAGCCTAATGACTGTTAATCGATCGTAAAAAATTGGGCCTAATTTTGTTATCGACAGAATAGAAATAACTTTCGCACGAAGAAAAATGCATTACCGTATGAATAAATCGATTGTTCTCATTTTCTGTATGACGATTATCGTCACCTTTTCGCAGGCACAAATCAGTCTTAAAAAGCTAAAGAAAGCTGTAACGGGGGAATCTGTTTCCACAGAAGAAGTAGCCGCTGGCTTGAAAGAAGCGTTGACAAACGGCGTTTCGAAAGGATCGGACCTGGTATCAGCCCTCGACGGATACTACAAAAACCCAGAGATAAAAATCCCTTTTCCGCCAGAAGTAAAACAAGTGGAAACGAAGCTTCGACAAGTTGGTATGGGCAGCGAAGTTGATAAGTTTATCTTGGCACTTAACCGAGGTGCAGAAGACGCGGCGAAAGAGGCCAAGCCGATCTTTGTTTCAGCCATTAAGCAAATGACTATTCAAGACGCGTGGTCGATACTTCGTGGTGAGAAAGATGCCGCAACGCAGTACCTCAAAAAGACAACGACAGCACAACTGACCGAAAAATTTAAACCAATCATCAAACAATCACTCGAAAAAACGAACGCCACAAAATATTACAGCGATTTGGTTAATGCCTATAACAAGCTTCCTTTCGTTCAAAAAGTAAATCCGAATCTCGATGACTATGCTACGCAGAAGGGAATTGACGGACTATTTGTGATGATCGCAAAAGAAGAAAAAGTTATTCGCGAAGATCCCGCCGCCAGAACATCAGATCTTCTGAAGAAAGTATTCTCTCAAAAATAAACACACTTGTATGTCGTGGCCGATGGTTGTGTTGGCCACGACAGCCACAAGGCTCCCCGCGTAACGCTCCTCTCCCTTATCTCAATAGGTACATTAGCGGCTAATTCATAGGACGTGTAATTGATACACTGTGCTAAAATTGCGTGTAAAAAAATTCCTCAATCTGCTGGCATTTCTTTTGGACAATCGATTGAGATGAATGTACTTTTGATCAAACCAAAGACCCGACCATGAAAATGCTCTCCCTCTCAGTGGCATTGTTATCGTGCTGCGCCATTGCACATGCCCAAAAAATCAACGAAGCTGACGTTCCAAAAAATGTTCGTATAGCTTTTTCTAAGTCCTATCCATACGAAAAGAATGTCGTCTGGGAAAAAGATAACGGTTTATATGAAGCAAGCTTCGGACGAAATCGCGCACAATCTGTCGTTCTTCGCTATGATGGATCAATTGAAGAGGTCGCGACCAACATCGACCAACACGAGCTTCCGAAAGCCGTACGCGATGTTCTATCAAAGGGTTATACGGGGTACACCGTCGTTGAAGCGAACAAGATTCAAACTAACGGAAATACATCATACGAAGCTGCCGTTTCTAAGGGGCAAGCTAGTTACGATCTAATTTTTGATAGTACAGGAAAGCTTCTCAAGAAAGTGGATAAGCGCGCGCACCACAACGACGATTATTAGTCGTGTGTGATTCGCAACAGCGCGTCAATCACTTTTTGTAAGTCATCTTTCAATGACAATTCTTTAAGTTGGCCATCACGGTCGAATTTCGATCGTATAAAAGGTACCAAGAGCATGGCATCATCTGAAAGCCTGGCATTGATAGCCGTCAAAATCAATTTCATTGCAGCATGACAATGTTCTCCTTGCGAGGAAGCTGTTATCAAAGCCACTGGCTTCTGTACAAATTCGCCGGAGGAAACCGTCCAATCCAACGCGTTCTTTAACGAGCCCGGTACACCAAATGCGTATTCCGGTGTGCATATTACGATGGCGTCTGCTCCTCTCAGTAACACTCTAAAGTCATCCACTTCTTTATAGTCATTGTCATTGTCGTCGAAGTGCGGTAGGTATCCGACACGATTATAAATTTGAAAGTCGACGTCACCAGGTAGTAACGTCGAAAAAATCTCCAACAATTTATAACTTGACGATGTTGACCGCAGACTTCCTGGAATCGCCACAATTTTTAAATGCTTCTGCTTACTCATGTTGATCTGCAAACGTTGTTTTAATGATAAAGGTTAGGCGCTCCAGTATTTGTTAATCAAACTCGTAACGAGTTGTACTTTCAAAAAAAGGGCACGTTCCGTTAAACGAAGACGTTATTGGAATATGATTTTCGACATTATTTTTACGCCTTAGTTTTTTATTTGATATGATACGACTTCACGTTTTAGCGCTCTCCCTTTTTGTTTCTATTTCGGCTGCAGGCCAAGTGATTACACAAATCGAAAATTATACGGCCAGAAATTACGCTTCACTAGCATCGCTTTATCAAAAGCTACATCAATTTCCCGAGCTGTCGTTGCAAGAAAAAAAGACATCGGCAATCATGGCGCAAGAGCTGAAGCAACTTGGCTTTGAAGTAATCGAAAACATCGGCGGTTATAGCCTTGCTGGTGTGTTCGTGAATGGCGATGGTCCTACCGTGCTCATAAGAACAGATATGGATGCACTCCCGCTAAAAGAAACAACGGGGTTGCCATACGCAAGCCAAGAACATGGTATAAATGCCGCCGGACAAGATGTTTCGATCATGCATGCTTGTGGTCACGACATTCACATGACGGTCTTTATAGGAACAGCCAGAGCACTGGTGGCACATAAAAAAAATTGGCACGGTACGCTGGTGATGGTTGCGCAAGCCTCCGAGGAAAATGGGATGGGCGCTGCACAAATGTTCAAGGGTGGATTGTATGAAAAAATTCCAACACCCGATTATGCACTCGCGCTTCATGACAATGCTACATTGGCTGCTGGAAAAATTGGCTATAACACTGGCGCATTTATGGCAAGTGTGGATATGATGGACATAACGGTTTTTGGTAAAGGTGGACACGGCGCGGCACCACATACCACCGTAGATCCTATTGTACTGAGCGCTCAAATGATCATGGCATTTCAAACCATTGTCAGTCGCGAGATTAATCCACTAGAACCTGCTGTGATTACGGTAGGTTCAATACATGGTGGGACTGTTCATAACATCATCCCTGATCAAGTAAAAATGCAACTTACATTACGGTCGTACTCATCTGCCGTTCGCGAACAAATTCTGACGGCGATCAAGAAAAAATCACATCACTTGGCTGCACTTGCAGGTGTACCCGAAGATAAAATGCCTGCCATCTCCATTGTAGAGCCCACCATTCCCGCCACCATAAACGACAAGGCGCTCACAACCTCGATCGTGAATGTTTTTCAGCAGACTTTTGGAACGGAACTAGTCGAAGAAATTTCGTCAAGCATGGTAGGTGAAGATTTCAGTCGCTTTGCATTACAAGGAAAAGATGTTCCTATCTGTATGTTTTGGCTTGGGGCAGCAGACCCCGAAGAAGTAAAGAGATCAAAAGAAAATGGAACTATACTTCCACAGCTTCACACCGCTAATTTTAAACCGCTTGTCGAGCCAACAATTAAAACTGGTGTAAAAGCGATGTGTGCGGCTGTGCTTCACATTTTCAAAGAAGATCCAAAAGAAAAACATAAATAAAAAAACCAGGATCGCTCCTGGTTTTTCCCAAACTTCCCTTGTTACACTACAATGGGTGATGTTCGTAATAATCATTTTTTAATAATCCTAAACACATGATGGTGTGTTGTACCTTTCAAACGAACAAGATGTAGTCCTGATGAAACACCATTCATGTCTAGTGTGATGTCTTTCTTGTCAAGCATCGACTCCACCTGCAGACTTCTTCCCATACCATCAATCACCTCAACAAGTTCATAGGAACCATCTGTCTTGATGTGAAGTTTATCCGTCACTTCATTCGGATAATATTCTACAGTCTGCGCTTCGGCTACTTCACCCAACGACTCAATACGCATGCGTGCATTCGATCCACTCAACACCAAGCTTCCAAATCCCGCCGTGCTCGCATAGTTGTTAACGCTGCCATTCCATACCGCCTGATGTTCACGCGAACCTCCATTGTCATCATCATCATAACCAATATCAAAGCCTATCGTCGTGCCCGCAGCTGGGGAAGAGATGCCCAGCTGAGACCAAGGAATCGCCATCTCGATACTGTAGCCTCCGGCGATTGATGACCACGCATGTTGTAAACCTGAGATACCAACCTTAGTGAACACCGTGCTCTTGTTATAATTCTTGATGATCTGATTGTCTTGACCATCATAGCTACCTAGCTTATTATTGTTCGCATCGATGTAAATCTCTACTGCGTCATCTTCCCAAGGATCCGATGAGTCACTAAATAAATTCGCATCCAGTACGCGAGCGCCAATGTAAAGATTCGTGTTGTCCCAAAGCACGCCAAAGCTTGCCGTATTGTTCGGTGAGCCTACGGTTGCTTTCGAAAAAACTTTGGTAACATCCCAGCCTGTCTCGTTCAAATTTCCATTCACCGTAACAGATCCTGGTGAGCGATAACATGTGATCGTGCCATTCGGATCGCTGCCCCCTGCTGTGATTGTTATCTTGTTAACATTGAAGTTCGCGTTATCAAAATACAAACGCATAACTTGTGTCCCCGTACTTAGTTGAACACCTGTCTTGATAACACTCGACCATGTCTGCCAAGAGCCAGTCGCGCTCGTTGTCAGCAACCCCGTTTTATCAACACCGTTGAACTCTATATGAAAACTTCCGCCTGACAATGTCGAAGCTGTACGAACATCAATCGTATACGTCCCACTCGTCGCTACACTAACTGTATACTCAAGCCATTCGCCAGTGCTTGTCCAACCAACGTTAAGACCTCCTTCTGAACATGTTTCTGTATCGACACCAAGTGTTGTTCTTCCTTGATTACCACTATTGGTTACATCGCTGTCGTTAAACGCTACACCTTGGCCGCCGTTGTCAAAGTTCTCTGCTTCGATCGTTCCAGGAATACCCCATGCTGTCGGACCTGGATAAGGAGTTTGTGGCGATGGTGAGCTCGTTATTGTGACCGAAGATGTCGCGGTCTTATTGCCATCTTGTGTCGTTACCGTAATCACCGACGTACCTGCTGCATTCGCAGTGACTAGACCACTCGCGTTGACCGTCGCGTTGGCATTACTCGAAGACCATGAAACTGTTTTGTTTGTTGCATTCGACGGAGAAACCGTAGCCGTGAACTGAACAGTTTGACCAACGGTAAGGCTAGACGTTGTCGGCGTTACACTGACACTCGATACTGGCACACTCACTGCTGTCACCGTGATATTACTTGTCGAAGTTTTGCCACCATCTTGCGTAGTGACCGTGATCACTGCGGAGCCATTCGAAACCCCGCTTACTACACCCGTATTGCTCACAGATGCCACTGACGAATTACTTGAACTCCAAGAAACGGTTTGGTTCGTCGCATTTGACGGAGAGACCGTCGCTGTAAGTTGCAATGTGCTGCCTACTCCAACACTTCCTGTCGATGGCGTAACGGTTACGCCCGTCACAAGGACCGGCGGTTGACTTGAACATGTAGTCAAGTAAACACTGCCAAACAAACTTGGATCTGACCAACCCATACTGGTTGATGCGAATGACGCTACTTGTGAATCGCGCGTACCACCATTGTCGTCATCATCAACGGAGATGTCAAAACCGATCTGCTTACCTACTGCTGCGGTCACTCCGATCGTGGACCAAGGAATACGCGCTTCAAGATTATAACCTCCCGTTACGTTCTGCATCGCGAACACTATGCCCGTTGTATTTGTCACTGAGTTTCCCCCAACGCTTACACTGGTGCTATTGTAACGGAAGCCTAATTGAAAATCATTGACATGATCATAGCTTGTTCCTTTACTATTATCGCCGTCGATAAAAACTTCGACCACATCGTCTTCCCACCAAGATGTTCCCGAGTCGTTGAACTTGTTATTGTCTTTTACTTCTACTAGTACATACAAGTTGGTTGCATCGTACATTGCACGCCAACGACTTCCCGAAAAATCTGAGGGCATAGAACCTAACGTGACTTTACTCAGTGTGCCCGCCGGTACATTGTTCCAAACAGCATCTATCGTTTGATCTATCGACGGTGCACTTGATGTAAACCCAATCGCTGGTGAGGTACAAGGTGGGTTCTCGTTGTCGGATATTGATATCGTTGCTGATGTGTTGCCGCCTAAGCTATAACCTGTACCGGCCTGAATTGTTAATATCACAGACTCGGGCCCTTCGAAAGCGCTGTCATCTACAGGCGTGATGGTGACTGTTGCAGAAGGTGCTGATGGTGTCAACGTTACTGATCCGCTGAGCGCCGGACCGTAGTCACCGGAAGATGCTGTGCCACTTAATGTGTAAGGGACAGTGATGTTCGATGACGTCGCGGAGGTACTGATGACGAACGTGCCGACGTTTCCACCTTCGCCAGCAGTAGCGTCCGTTGCCGTGATGTTCACAGCAGGTGTAACTGACACTGAACACGTTCTCGTAAAATTACCATCCGCAGATGTCGCTGTAATCGTAGCTGTTCCCACAGCAACGCCTGTTATGGTTGCCAATCCTGTTCCCGTTCCCGCCACTGTTGCAACACTGCTATTCGACGAAGTCCAGTTGATAGTTTTGTTTGATGCATTACTAGGCGTATATGCAATTGTAAGTTGTGCTGTTTTCCCTTCCGCTATGTTCACCGTTGTTGGCGAAAGCGTAATGCCAGTGAGACCTACGTTTCCCGGAATGATATTCACAATGTAAGACTGATTGTGTTTTTTCAATTCACCAGACTCAAGACGATTGAAACTGATGCCCGTGAAAGTAACGTCACCGTTGGCTTGTGTCAAAATTCCAAAACCGCCCCAATCATCCATGTTGGGTTGATCCGTGTAATAGTCAACGCCAGTGCCATCAATTTTCGTATTGTTAAATGTTAAGTTCGTTGTCGATCCATAAATTTGCACCGCATGCCGTTGCGAGTTAATGATTTGTGTGTTGTTGAACTCCATATCAAAAACGCCTTGCGGTGTAAAGAATTCAATTGCACCACGTTTTTGATCCCACAGATCTTTCGATGTACCACAGCTCACGATGTAGTTATCCGTAAGAACAATTTTTGGTTTACCCGCTTCGAACTTATAGCCTGAAAAATCATTTGTAAAACGAATTGCAGATCCTCCGACACCATCGCGAATTATGTTACGATAGACTTGGTGTCCCCATCCACCAAAGATGGCGATACCACCGGCCCTCCAAGTATTCTCAATGGTATTGTATCTGAAAATGTTATTTGTTTCAACCGGCGCGTTCAAGGCATTGTTCGGCCACATGGCTAAACCATCATCTCCGCTGTTACGAATGCTGCTGTACTCCACGACAGAATTGTTTGTTCCTTGACAGAAGTTCACACCGTCGGCATAGTTGTTTCTAATGCGAGCACGTGTAATAATCAAATCTGTTGTTACATCGATCGGATATGGAGGATCATATCCTGCAATCCAAAATCCGCATTCAAAATGTTCTATCCATACATCGTGAATTCGTGAACCGGTTCCATAAGTACCCATAAATCCTTTATAGATTTTGTAGGGCTCGCCATGTACGTTTGAATATTTTGGATTTGTTTCGCCATAGTGAAAACGATCGTTGTTAGCGGTGTTCAAAGAAAAATCTGAGATCTCCACATTGGAAGCACGTGCAAGAATACCCCCCGTAAATTGAAGATCTGTCGAAAAGAAAATTTCAGTATGCCAAATGCCTGCACCTTGAAACTTTAAATTGTTGTAGTTGAAATCTAACCGATCGCTGAGTAGAAATCTTCCCGCAGGAATGTATACATTTTTGCCTTGCGCTTTTGCTGCATTGAGACAGCTATAAAAAGCGGCAAGGTCATCATTATTATCACTACCATTTGCGCCATAGTCCACCACGGAAAGTGAGTTTGGCGGTGCGCCCAACGGAGTGGGTACTGGTTCAAGTTCAAGAAAGTCTACACCATACGTAAACGCATCGCCATTATCTTTCACCACACGAACTGTTTTTCCTGCCGGCACGGCATTATCTAATTTAAAGTGAACCTCATCGAAACGCATGAAAGTTTTTCCACCGGGTGTTTGAATAGGTTCGTGTTGTCCTGACGGAAAGTATTGATACGCCCAGCGCGAGGTCAGGTTGATCGTTTTTACTTTCACGCCATCAACGAAAAGTGAAAGAGATCCTGTGTTACCAGTACCCGTTGCGTTGTCGGGCATGGTGAAGCGTAAGTTCACACCTTGAAACGATGCCGTTGCAGTCCACTCAACATAAGCTCCGTTTGAACCGAGGCTAACATATTTTTGATTTGTTGCTTCCGATGCAATCAATTCTTGATCGTATGTTGGTGCTGATTGCAATGACGCACCACCACCTGCCGTGCCATTCTCGGATTCATATCGCGTGTATGGCAATTGTGCCCCGCGAGGAATACCATCGGTTTGTCCGAATAGTAATGATTGGTTGATCATCACGACGAGCAGTGTGAGCAAACATGCCCGGGCTCGTGTCAGGAGATCTTGCTCCCGAAAAAAATCAATAAGTAAAGTTGCGCTTTTCATAAGCATCTGGGTTTGGGTTTAGGATTTGATCGCAGAAAAGAAAAAGCTAACGGGACAGCTAGGCGCTAACGATTGCGAATACGGTAACAAAAGAATTACACGCCTACCATCAACCCAATTTGTATAGTCTGAATAAAGGGCAAAACCTGTTTGATAAAAGTTATATCGTTGATAACGATTGCTTTAGAAATCGTTTGCAGAATGAAAATATAGATTTTATAAAGCGGTTTTCTTGACTACATCAAACAGCAATGACACCGGATTTTTCCAGTTTTTTTAGCTCAAAATACCAAGCGTAACAAACTAAAAATATTTCCGCAGCACACTTATGGAATCGATTACATGCGCGCATCCTTCGTGCAAACCTGACCGCCTATGAGAGCATTTTTTACGACACTATTATTATGGATCACCCTCATCACAACGATGGATGCACAGGCGGTGGCTGAACGTATTGTTACAGGAAGACTTGTGGACGACGCAGGGTTGCCATTACCTGGCGTTAACATCGTAATCAAAGGAACGACTATTGGAACAACAACAGATCTTGATGGCAACTATTCAATCACTGCGCCCATCGGATCTACGCTTGTTTTTTCTTTCATCGGAATGACATCACGCGAAGTTGCTGTAACCGCGACAAACTTAAAATCAACACCACCGACGAAAGAGAAAAAGCGCATCGCCAACACGAATCTCCCACGCTGGTCGCCACTACTAATGCAGGACACCATCGCGAAGCCAGAAGAAGGCGTTGCTATACTCTCCGACGAAACACCAGTCTTCTTCTTTGATGAAAAGAATTTTGACCCATCACGCATCGCGCGCATTTCGTCGATCAGCAAAAAACAAACCGCTCGCAAAATAGGAAAGTCAATTCCCACGCATGGATACACGATCAAGATGCGCGACAACGAATACATTGAAAAATCACATCTCACCTACACCATTAACGTAGGAATCGATCGCGCAAATAAACTTCCTTCACTGCAGAACACGTATGCACAAGGGCGCTCAATAGACGGCACGCTCCGTTGGCAAGGCGCATCACAACACGAAATATTTAGTTGGGGTCCATCGATTGCTTCATTGGAATATGATGGAAGCAACTACCCTTTCGACAAAAATGGACAACTTGTAAAAGCAGGTGAAGGCAACGGTATTGCCGCGAAAACAACGGACCCGCTAACATTTTTTAAAACCGGCTATCACAGCGAACATTTCTTAACCTTTTCAACAGGCGGGTTCTTATCGAGTCTTATCACAGCCGAGCTTGGCCGAAATACGACAGCGGGAATCATCGAAAGCAGTCGATATACCCGCACAAACATGTCGCTGCAGGTCAAAAAAATATCTTTCTCTAAAACACTCGACGCAGACTTCAACACAAGTTTTTACAACGCAGATGGAAACTTGATGAATCGCGGTGCCAACCTTACCTCGATTGTCGCTGCAGTCTACAGAACTCCTCCTTCATTCAATAACACCAACAACCTTTCCGTTCGACAAGCATATCACGACGCCGATGCGTATCGACTTGACGGCACCACCACCCGCGCTCATGCCGTGAATATTGTCGACAACCCATTTGCGTTGAATGATGAGTTACCTGATAAAGATGATTCTCGGCGATTTCACAGCGGCGTCACGCTACGGTTTACACCTAATCGCGTGTTCAACATCAAAACAAGCGGCCACTTCGAAAAGCAGTGGAATGAAAATGTATTCGGATTATTGCCTGGACACGCAGGCTACAACGATGGGCGGTTAACTACAAGAGGAGATAAACAAACGGTTTTTTCAGGCATGATCATGCCTACATTCCATCGCTTCAACATTGAACACCTTCAGCTCGACTTTGTTTACCAATTTCGTCATGAAAACCGTGAATTGAAACGACTTGATGCTTTCAACTTGAACACAGCAGACCCTCGGAATCTAACGCTTGCAGAAAATCTCTTTCCGCTCCATACAAATGTTAATCGCAGCACGCATGAACTTCTATTCAACGCCAAATATGAAACCAATGCGTTCACTGCGAAAGTTGGAAATAACGCTTACTTCTCGGGTAGCGCGATTCGCTCCAAGTATCTGAACTTCTTCCCTTCTCTTGGAATTTTATTTATACCAACAGAAATATATGGTGTATACGTAGACCCGATCGATCAAATAAAAATATTCAGCTCGTGGGCACGCACAATTCATGAAGCCTCTTTAGTCGCTACACAGCAAGCTTTTCGTTCCACTAATGTAGATGCGATGGATTACCACCGCTACTACGAGTCAAACGAAGTCTTCTTTCGCGCTGGGCTTGCGCCAGAAATTGAATCAAAGTTTGAGGTCGGGTTTAACGTGAGTGCTTACCCTCTTGATTTAAATGTCACACTGTATCGAAACACAACTAACGACTTCATAGCACCCGTTCTGTCGGGCAATAATTTCACGCTCACGAACGCGTCAAAGATCGTAAATCGTGGAACAAATATTACGCTATCTTATACAACAGATAACTATCGCGAAGTTCGCTTCAACGGAACATTAACATTCTGCAAGTACAACTCGCAGGTAAAAGAAATCTATTCTGAAGCGCCATACATGCCGATTGCAGGCTTCAAACAAATTGCCGGCGTAATTGCAGAAGGACAACCGCTGGGTGCACTTTATGGATCTACTTATTTGAGGAATGAAGACGGAAAACAAATCATAGGTGCAGACGGGTTTCCGCTGGTGGATTGGTCAATGAAAAAAATTGGCAATCCTATTCCCGACTACACGCTTTCGTTACGCCCAGAAGTTAGCTACAAAGATTTCAAGCTCTCGTTATTGTTAGAATATCAGCGCGGCGGCGACCGATGGAATGGTACACAAGCAGCGCTTGACTTTCTCGGACGTTCGAAAACGTCGGCGGATCTGCGCAATACAATTGACTACATTTTTGAAGGGGTGACACTCGATGGTCAACACAACACCACTCCTGTATCATTTTACAATGCCAGTCACACCTTCGAAGAAAACAAATGGGTTCGGTATGGCTTTACAGGCGTCGGCGAAGAATATATTGAAGATGCATCAGCTTTACGCATGACAGAGGTATCGCTCTCTTACCTCGCCGTCAACAAAACAAGCAACCACTTTATCAAACAAGTAACATTAAAGATCGGCGTCCGAAACCTTTTCGTTGCAACACCATACAGCGGCGTCGACCCTTCAACTACCTTATTCGGTTACACAGCAGCCAATGGACTTGACTTATTCAACGTACCGGCTACACGTAGTTTCAACTTTGTCGTAAACGTTAAAATTTAATCGCGATGAAAAAATATTACACCTTCATTCTTGCCATTGGCATAATCGTGATCGCACTCATGAGCTTTAATGTATCGGAAGATCCGATTTTACAAAACCTTAAAAATTCATGGAAGCAATACGCAAATACCTATCCCGAGGAGAAGGTATATCTACAAACCGACAAGCCGTTCTTTAAGCCGGGTGAAACAATTTGGTTTAACACCTTCCTTGTCAACAGTAACACCAATAAACCGTCAACCATTAGCGATGTCGTTTATGTTACATTAAAGGATCCGAAAGGAAATGTGTATGCAACACACGAGCTGTTTGTACAAGACGGAACTTCGCGCGGAGACTTCACGCTGGATACAGGTGCGCCCGGCGGAATCTACACCATCACTGCATACACGCGTTGGATGCAGAACTTTGGAGAAGAAAATTTCTTCAAGAAAAAGGTACAAGTACAACAGGTCATTACGCCACGGCTATTGCTTACGCTAGATTTTGAAAAAGAAGCTTATGGTCGCGGCGACGAAGTGATAGCAGAGCTGAAAACGAGAGATCTACAAAATCGACATACCAAAGACGCATCGATTCACGCAACTGTAAAAATTAATGGACAAGAAATTAACGATATCAGGCTCGTAGTAGGAGACGAAGAAAAAACGAAAATCAAATTCACACTGCCTTCGAACCTTCAAAGCTCAGATGGATTATTACAAGTGTTGGTCGACTACAATGGCCAACAAGAATCCATATCGCGTTCTATCCCAATCGTATTAAATAAAATTTCGCTTTCATTCTATCCGGAAGGTGGCGACGCGGTGGTGGGTACGCTTTCGAAAATTGCCTTTATCGCACGCAATGAATTCAAAAAAGGAGCCGACGTATATGGTGAAATCATTGACGAACAAGGTCTGTCTATTGTCGACTTCCATAGCTTTCACATGGGCATGGGCGCATTTACCTTTACACCTAAACCTGGCAAACGTTATTTCGCGCATGTCTTAAAACCTTCTGGTAACGAGAACGAAAAATTCGAACTTCCTTCGATTAAAACGAATACCTTCTCGTTATCCATCATCAAACGTAAAACAGGCATCACGTGCTCAATCAATTCGCCAAATGAAACCGTTGCTTTCGTTGTTGGAAAAACACACAATGAAATTTACCATGCCGAAAAGATTAGTCTAACAAAAGGACTAAATGAACATGTTATCAATGTCGATAAATTTCCGGCAGGTATTGCAACGTTCACCCTCTTTAACGGTGAAGGATTGGAAGAAGCAGAACGACTTGTGTTTTTGAATTCTCAAAAGACGCTGAACGTTACGATCATGACTGATAAAAAAGACTACATGCCTTCCGAAAAAATCAATTTAAAAGTGAAGACTACAGACGAGCATGGCAAGGGTGTAGCGTCAAAATTATCGCTATCTGTTGTCGACGATCAGCTCATTTCTTTTGCTGACGACAAGCAGGACAACATACTTTCATGGCTTTTGCTTTCATCGGAGCTAAAGGGAGAGATACAAGAACCATCATTTTATTTTAATAGAGAGGAAACAAAAGCCGAAGATGCCCTTGATCTTCTTCTCCTCACACACGGCTGGAGAAGATACAACTGGAAAGATGTCTTAAAAAATGATCGTGCTATTCTTTACGTTCCTGAAAACAATAGCAGCATTTCCGGGACAATTAAAAATGGAGACAAGGCCGGTAGTCAACAAGAAGTTGTCCTCATGGAACTGGGCAATAGGAGGCGGCTTGCAAAAGTTAAAACGACTACAAACGGCCAGTTCTCTTTCAAGAACATTGATGCGTCCACACCGGTTGTGCTACTTACCAAGAAGCCGCAAACCATCCAAGTACTCTCGCGTGGAATTACGGTTCAGCAAGACATGTCGCCCGTGGTTGCAGCAAATGACGATCCGTTAAAGATGAAAGAAATTCGCATCGCCATGAAAGATGATGTTGCAAAACCAGTAATCGAAGATGACGCACAAGAAGCCGGATTCGATCTAAAAATGGACGCAGATGTCGCGTCTTTGAATGAAGTCGTGGTAGTGGGATATGGCATGCAAAACAAAAAAGATCTAACGGGTAGCATTGCCTATATTGAGCGCGAGGAAATTTCACCATTACCGAATTTACAAAACGCGTTGCAAGGACGTGTAGCTGGCGTGGTCGTCACACCAAATGGAACACCTGGACAAGCTGCAAACGTTCGTATACGTGGCTTTAGTTCAGTGAGCGCTTCCGCGCAACCACTATACGTTATTGATAATTACCCAATATCATCAAGCATCAACAGCAACGACAATCCGCTGAACATGATCAATCCCGACGACATTGAGTCCATTTTTGTTCTGCATTCACCGGAAGGCAGCGCACTTTATGGAAGCGCGGGTGCGAATGGTGTGATCGTAATCACGACAAAATCAAGAAGTGCATTTAGTCAAATGAAAAAGCGAAAAGCGATTTACAACAGCATCACACTTGAGCCTCGTAAGTTTACAACCACCCGTGATTTTTTTGTTCCCATAACAACAACGTCGCCGGGAGAACGTAAAAATTTTAACACGACTGTCTATTGGAATAGCGCCATTACAACAGACGTTAACGGAGAAGCCAATGTATCGTTCAACACGAACGAAGCTGCTTCCGCATTTCGCATAACGGCCGAAGGTATCAGCGGAATGGGTTTAATCGGGCGCGCCGAGGAAGTTTATACAACACAGCTCCCCTTTTCTATCGACGTAAAAATTCCGAACTACTTAAGTTTTGAAGACACGCTTCGTCTACCTGTGATGATCAAAAACATTACCACAAAGAATATAGATGGTACGATTAATATCGAAATTCCAAATGAGCTTCGATCGCTTCATGGTAAGACTACATCGTTTAATATCAGCGCCAACCAAACCAAAACAATCTATTTTCCTATTGTAACCACGTCAACAAAAGGACAATTCCCAATCAACATAACGTTGGCGAGCAAAGATTACCACGATAATATCAGCCATACCATCGACGTGCAGCCAAACGGTTTTCCGATGATGGTGAGTTACTCAGGAAAAGACCTGAAGCGAAAACTTCGTTTTGACATCGGCGACATCGAAAAAGGTTCGTTACAAGGAAGCATCAATGTATACACCGACGTGCTAAGCGATCTCTTCTCTGGCGCAGAAGGAATACTCAGAGAACCCCATGGATGCTTTGAGCAAACTTCTGCTAGTACCTATCCCAATATCTTGGCGCTTCAATACATGAAAGAAAGTGGACAGGTAAAACCCGACATCGAACGTAAGGCAATAAAATATATTGGCGACGGCTATAAAAGATTGACGAGTTTCGAGGTAGCTGGCGGCGGCTTTGAGTGGTTCGGAAGTCCACCTGCACACGAAGGACTTACCGCTTATGGACTTATGGAATTCCATGAAATGAAGAAAGTGTTTCCTGATGTGGATGACGATTTGATTCTACGCACAAAAAAATGGTTACTCGACAGGCGTAAGGGTGACGGCACCTTCAAGCAATCCGAAGGGAAGTATGATGAATTCGGCGACGGTGTAGAAGTTATTACGAACGCGTACATCTGCTTTGCACTTTCCGAAACTGGCGTAAACGACATCGCAGCAGAATACAGCCGCAGCTTATCCGAGTGTGTTAAATCAAAAGACCTGTATCGCATGGCGCTTATGGCGAACACAGCATACAATCTTGGTAAGAAAGAAGACTATCAAATGTTAACCGATTACTATTCCAACGCAGTGGCTACGGGCTTTGACAAAATGAATGTTACGAGATCTGTTGTGCGTGGCTATGGTGAATCTTTAAAGATTGAGACCGTCGCATTGTGGTCCATCGCGCTGATGAAGTCCATTCGCTCGAATATGAATTTGATCAATAGCAGTGCACGCTATTTACTTGAACATCGCGAATATGGAATGTTTGGATCAACGCAAGGAACAATCCTTTCTTTAAAAGCATTAACAGCATACGCGCAATACACCCGGACACTCCGCAGCGACGGCGATTTTATTGTAACCGTGAACAACAGCATCGATCGCAAACATTATACGAGCAATACGCGTGAACGAATTACCATGCAGGATTTTAGCCGCAACCTTCGCAGTGGAAGCAACACAGTCGAAATCGCTTTTGAAAAGACAAAGGAACCCCTTCCTTATGCGCTCGATGTAGTATGGAACAGCAAGACACCCGCCAGTAGTACCGATTGCAAAGTGAAACTCAGCACTATTTTATCAAAGAAAAGTCTGAATCGAAACGAGACCGTGAGACTAATGTGTGAACTCGCCAACATCACCAACGAAGGACTTCCAATGACAGTCGCGCTTGTCGCGATTCCTGCGGGCCTTAGTGCTCAGCCCTGGCAACTTAAAGAACTTCAAGAAAAAGGATTGTTTGATTTTTACGAAGTGATCGGCAACAAACTCGCTTTCTATTACAGGGGTTTGACACCACGCGCAAAAATTGATATCAATCTTGATTTAAAAGCGGAAGTACCTGGTACTTATGAAAGCAGCGCAAGTTGTGCTTACTTATACTACGCTGATGAGTTTAAACACTGGGTCAAGGGAACGAGCGTGAGAATAGAATAAAGGCAACGCTTCCAACTCATCGAGAGAAGACATTGGGTGTGAGCATCGCGGTTTGATTAAGTAGCAACATGCCTGGTATCTCATTTTATCAACCAAACGTTGCGCGGTTGCGCAATGGATTCGGAACGATCAAAATGATATCACTATGGCAATTCAAGACAAACCGCTTGACAATAATCTTCACTGGTACAAAGATGCCGTGATTTATGAGTTGCACATCAAGGCATTCCGCGATGGTAATGGCGATGGGATTGGGGATTTCAAGGGACTGATGGAAAAGCTCGACTACTTGCTTGACCTTGGGGTAACGGCTGTTTGGCTTCTCCCCTTCTATCCTTCGCCCTTGCGCGACGACGGTTATGACATTGCTGACTATTACAGCATCAATCCATCGTATGGTGATGTTGAAGACTTCAAAGTATTTCTCCGTGAAGCCCATGCACGCGGGCTAAAAGTGATCACCGAACTCGTTATTAACCACACGTCCGATCAGCATCCGTGGTTCCAACGTGCGCGCTATGCGCCGAAAGATTCACCAGAAAGAAATTATTACGTTTGGACAGACAATCCACGTCAGTATAAGGATGTGCGCATCATCTTCCAAGACTTCGAAGCTTCTAATTGGACGTGGGATCCTGTCGCCAAACAGTACTATTGGCATCGCTTCTTTTTTCACCAACCCGATTTGAATTATGACAACCCGATGGTGCAAGATGAAGTGTTCAAGATTATAGATTACTGGTGTCAAATGGGTGTTGATGGATTCAGGCTTGATGCCGTACCATACTTGTTTGAAAGAGAAGGTACAAATGGCGAAAACCTTCCAGAGACACACGCATTCCTCAAAAAATTAAGAGCTTACGTAGACAAGAATTTTCCGGGAACATTGTTATTAGCCGAAGCTAACATGTGGCCTGAAGATTCGGCTTCTTACTTCGGTGACGGCGACGAATGCCAGATGAACTATCACTTCCCTGTAATGCCACGAATGTTTATGGCATTGCAAACCGAAGATCGTTATCCTATAACAGACATTTTTGATCAAACACCAGCCATACCGAATACTTGTCAATGGGCAATATTCCTTCGTAATCACGACGAGCTCACACTTGAAATGGTTACTGACGAAGAACGCGACTACATGTACAAAGTGTACGTAAAAGATCCGCGCGCAAGAATTAATCTTGGGATTCGTCATCGATTGGCACCGTTGATGGGTAACAACAGAAAAAAAATTGAACTTCTCAATTATCTGCTTTTCTCATTACCCGGTACACCGGTGATCTATTATGGTGACGAAATCGGAATGGGTGATAACGTTTATCTTGGGGATCGAAACGGTGTACGCACGCCGATGCAATGGAGTGCCGATAGAAACGCAGGATTCTCCGAAACAAATCCGCACAAATTGTATCTGCCCGTAATTCTTGATCCACAATACCATTATGAATCGGTAAACGTAGATCTACAATCAGGAAGTACGTCATCACTTCTCTCATGGACTCGGAGGCTCATCAACAAAAGGAAACAGTATAAAGCGATGAGTCGTGGCGACATGAAATTCATTCCCACAGAGAACTCAAAAATATTGGCCTTCACCCGAACGTACGAAGATCAAACTATCTTAGTCGTTACAAATCTTTCGCGATACACACAACCTACAGAACTAGATCTCGACGCATTTCATGGCTATGTTCCAGTCGAGCTTTTCAGTAAGAACAAGTTTCCTTCCGTAAAAGAAGGCAATCCTTATTTCTTTACGATCGGCGCCCATGATTGCCTATGGTTCGAATTGCAAAAAGTAAAACAAGAAACATCGTCTAAGAATGAACTTCCCGCAATACATCTTTCGCGGTGGGAAGCTCTGACGAATAAAGAAAGCATCGATGTACTTGAAGGCGGACTTTTGCTGAACTATATGATGAAACTACGTTGGTTCGGAGGTAAGGGCAGGTCGATTGAAAATATTAAAATTATAAATCACACGAAGATTTCGTTAGAAGAAAATAGCGTATTTCTATTGTTGATCGAAGTAACTTATGAAAGTGGCTTACCGGAAACCTATCAACTCCCGGTAACCTATGCAAAAGATGCACTTGCGGCAAAGCTCGAAGAATTCTGCCCGAAAGCTGTCATTGCCAAAGTTATGATGAATAACACTGAAGGAATTTTATACGACGCAATTTACGGCTTCGATTTCCAAATGGCGATTATCAATAGTATGGCGCATAGGGATACCGTTAACTTTGTTCGATTTGCTGGTAATGATGTTCTTACGAAACATGTGCAAGAACACGAAAAGATCAAACCCAAGGTACTGTCGGGAGAACAAAGCAATACCTCTATTATATATGACAACAAGTTCTTTCTGAAAATATTTAGAAAGGTAGATCCATCGATTAATCCAGACGTAGAGTTGTCCCACTATCTTTCAGAATATGCGCACTTCGAACACATACCGAAGTTTGTAGGAACAATAGAATGGAAAAGTAACCTCGGAAACACCGTATTGGGGATGATGCAAGAGGTGGTGGACAGCAGTAGTGACGCGTGGACGTACATGCTGGATCGTCTTGACGCCTTCAATGAAAAAGTACTCGCGCGAAATGACATTCAACTTCAAACGGAAATTCATGGAACGCTCTTCGAGCCAGTAGATTTTGATGATATCCCGCAGCAAATGAAAGAACTCATTGGAGGCGATGCTGCTGAGTTAGCTCATCTCTTGGGGATTCGCACAGGAGAAATGCATAAGTCGCTAGCAAACGGAATTGATCTCCCGGATTTTCGTCCTGAAGATTATTCCCTGCATTATCAACGTTCACTGTTTGCAGGACTTCAATCTTTAGTGCGCAGCACGTTCCAAAATCAAGTTAGAAACATGCGCAAACTTTCTGACAGCGCGCGTGCAGAAGCCGAAGAGGTGCTTAGTATTAAGAACGATATTCTTGAAAAGCTCAAGAACATTTATAAAAACAAAATCGACGTTTCAAAAATCCGAATTCACGGTGATTACCATTTGGGACAAGTGCTCTTCACAGGGAAGGATTTTGTCATCACAGATTTTGAAGGAGAACCGGCGCGCACGTATAGTGAACGTCGACTGAAACGGTGCGCCCTTCGCGATGTTGCCGGGATGATACGATCATTCCATTATGCCGCCTACGGAAGTCTTTTCTTGGATAATCAGATTCGCGAAGAAGATTTCGGTAAGTTGATGCCGTTTGTTGAACAATGGTATCATTACATGAGCAGCATTTTCATGAATGCCTATCTGGAAGCGGTTGAAGGAACAAATTTAATCCCCAATAACAAACGCGACTTAGAGACGTTGATGACGACGTTCCTGTTGGAAAAAGCCATCTATGAATTGAACTATGAATTAAACAACCGTCCTGATTGGGTGATTATTCCGCTCCGTGGAATTAAAGCGCTGATGAAAAAAGAAACGGAAAAAGAAGTTGATGTTGCCGTCATATAATTAAGAGCCATAGCAGCTGAGTGAATAATATCACTCAGCTGCAGACCTTATTCCGACACAAGCAGCGCAACAGGAAATTTTGAAAATGCTGCAGTTAAAGAGAACTGTCGATCAATGAGTAAATTTTCACCCGTGAGAATGTTTCGCCAGTGGCGTGGTGCGTGATCAGGGAGCATGACCGCCATAGCATCCCACCGATCTAAGAAGCGCACGACATTTAACGCGGCCACAACCAGCACCCATTTTTTTTCATGATGACGCATGTAAGCGATCGCGGAACGCTCACTTCCAAATAACATCAATGGAAGGTAAGCACCGTGAACAAACACATCATTATTTTCCTTTCTAAAATGTAACGTTTTCCAAGTCAAAAACATTTTTTGCAGACCCGTTCCACATTCTTTGTGAAGATATTTCCAAAGGTCTTCTTTATTTTCAAGTTCAAGGTTCGCGATTTGTTGCAGGTAATTTTGACGAATGGAATAATCCACCGCGCGTCGATTATCGGGATCTACAAAGCTCAAATCCCATAGCGTATTACCTTGATAAAAATCTGGAATCCCAGGTGCCGTCATTTTAATCAATGTTTGGCCCAAGGCGTAAACGTTACTGTATTTCGTAATGATTTTCTGAAACGAAATGAAAGAAGAGAGGAACGCTTCGTCGTTCAAGATACGCTGTATAAATTCCGCACATGCATTCTCGTAAGCCTCATTCGGTTTTTCCCAACTTGTATTGACTTTTGCCTCGCGGCCAACTTTCGTCATATAAGCTTTCAATCGCGAAATGAATTCCTCTGTCACTTCAAATGTTTCGGGAAAGCCGCCTACAAGCGACTGAAAAATAAAATAACACTCGTTCACGTCGGGAGCTTCTTTGCCGTCAACAATAATTTGATATTTCTTGGTGAGGGATAACCACTCGGCAACCTTCTGCTGCCATTCTTCAGGAAGTTCGCTGATAATATTTAAGCGAAGTCGCGAATCTTCACCACGCTTAGTATCATGTGTAGCGGTTGCGTTCAAAGACAATGGCGTGAACCTTTGCCGCGCATGCATCTTCTCATGGAATTTTTGAATGGATATTCCCAATGTTGAAGGAGAGTCTCCGACTTCATCGTGCGATAACAATGGACTATAAATATAGAAGGTGGTATCTTCAACACCCTTCGCCGTAAGCGGACCGGTGAACTGCATCATTCTTCTTAAAAATGTTACAATTCTCCTTCGCTCATCAGCATTTTCTGTATCAGACAAGAATAGGGATCGTAAATAGTCAAGTTCGTTCGATACATCACTTACAACACTCGACGCCGCAACAAAAGCTTCCTCTATGTAACGACGGTCATCCAACGCCAATGGCAATGTTTCAGGATAGATCCGATAAACAGGCAGTGACATCATTAAAATACCAAGGGCAGTCTTTATCCGTTCGCGTTTAAAATCCGATTGTAAGTCGAGCAGAAAGAAATGTGAAACAAGGTTATCCCACTCTCCTCCCATGTGCTTCTCTAAAATCAATTGCTTGTTTTGAGAAACCAATTCTCGGTAGGTGCTAATATGCGGAACAAGTGTGTGATAGAAGCCGAGTATTTGGCGTGCACCATGTCGATCGGTAAACAACTGGCTAACATGTGCTAAAAATTCATAACCACTCGTCCCTTCAATATCCCAATGCTGCGGTAGTGCTTCATTTCCTTCTAATATTTTTTCGGCGATGATATAAGCATCGGATCCAAATAATTTACGAAGCTTACCAATATATGCCGTTGGATTATTGAGACCATCAATGTGATCGATTCGAAAGCCCTGAATGATCTTCGCTTCCCAGAGCGTTTTCAAATACTTATGATAATCGTTGAACACATCGTCGCGCTCCATTTGAAGGCAGATCAACGAATTGACCGTAAAGAATCGCCGGTAGTTTATTTCTTGCTCCGAGATCTTCCAAAACTGAAGCCTGTAAAACTGCGTCGCCAGCACGTCCATCAACATACGCGGATTTGAATTTATCCCATCAAGAACTTGCTGCAGTACATCCTTGAATCCAAACCCATCGAAAAAATTGCGCTTATAATTTTCCCAGCCCTCAAGATCTTCGTATGCTGTCGACATCTTAATAAATTCCTTCAGCACCAATCGAATCGTTTGACTAGCATCTGCGTGAATTAACATTTCATAGCCCGGAATAGACAGTGGGTAAAAATTCTCGAAATAATTCACGAACACCCCGTGCTGCGAGAGAACAATTTTAACCTCACCATTGGCCACACAATCATCTAGGATATTGCCAAGAATCGGGATCATTACCTTTCCGGTAAGTGAAGTGGTTTGATGGTGCCAATCGATATCGAAGTATTCGTAATAAGGCGAATCTTCTCTTCTCTCCAGGACATCCATTAAGCGATGATTGTCCGGAGAAAATGCCATGTGATTCGGAACAATATCCTGGATCCAGGCCATCTTTCTGATTTGAAGTTCCGCAGCCAGTTTATATAACTCTGCTTCCGTGCCGATTTCCGGATCAATGCTATGAGGATCCGTTACATCATAGCCGTGCATGCTCCCAGGTGTTGAATGCAAGATCGGTGAAGCATAAATCGTAGAAATTCCGAGCGACTCAAGGTACGGCAAAATCTCCAAGAGATTCTTAAACGTAAAATCCTTATTGAACTGAATACGATACGTTGACGAAGGTATGTGCATAATGTTATCGCTCATAAACTTGTGCCGACCAAGCCTTAACCGCTATAGGCTCATTCGTGTTAACAATTGTAGGATTTTGTTCACTACCAGACCACGATGCGGAATCAAAAATCTTCTTAAGCTGCCGTTCGAGTTGAAGTGGGTGTATCATGTTACGATCACTAAAATTTAAGACAATCAAAATTCTATGACCATCATGATAACGTTCGAACACGATCAGATCTTTTTCCGTTAAATTATGCACCATCAAATCAGATCGCTCACGACTTTTCATCGCTGGGTGAATCTTTCTAAAATTGATGAGGTATTGATAAAGGGAAAACAACGTACGATTAGCCTGCGTTTGAAGATCCCACGAGAGGATACATTGTTCAAAAGTTTCAACAGCTTGTGGATCGGGGACTTCTTCCGTCCATCCAAAATATTTAAATTCTTCGCGTCTCCCCTTCCGAACATTCTCAATTAAAGTTTTGTCTGTATGGCTGATGAAATATTGAAAAGGATTCTGTTCACCATATTCTTCACCCATGAATAACATCGGCACATGTGGCGACAATAAAACCGTTGCGGCGGCAAGTTTTAATTTTTCAAAGTCAACTTGCTTACTGATCCGATCGCCCAACAAACGATTTCCAATTTGATCGTGATTTTGAGAGAACACCACGAACTGTCCATAGGAAGTATCATTCGCCGGTATGCCGAAATATTTTTTCCGATGCTTGGAGTATTCTCCAGTATATACATAAGAGTCGCGCAACGACTTCGTCAAATGTGTTGTATCACCAAAGTCTTCATAGTATCCATTCATTTCACCGGTAAGACGTGCATGCAACGCATGATGGAACTCATCAATCCATTGGCCATCTAAACCGAGGCCACCTTTGGTTTTCGGTCTGATGTAGCGTGGGTTGTTGAGATCAAACTCCGCGATCAACACTTTCTTGCATCCAAGTTTATGATCTAGATCCTTCACGGTATCGGCGAGCTGCTGCACAAAATGTTGCGCGCTAAAATCCCAAATGGCATGTACGGCATCAAGTCGCAGTCCATCAATGTGAAATTCATCTAACCACTGCAATGCGTTTTGTAAATAAAAATGTCTTACGGCATCGCAATGTGCGTCATCAAAATTGATGGCTTTACCCCAAAATGTTTTGTACTTATCGGAGAAGAAAGGGCCGAACGCTTCGAAATAATTTCCTTCGGGCCCTTGATGGTTGTAAACGACATCGAGTATAACCGCGATGTTGCGTTGATGAGCTGCATCGACCAATTGTTTAAGGCCTTCAATTCCGCCGTAGGTATGTTGCACTGCGAAAGGGAAAACTCCATCATAACCCCAGTTGCGTGACCCTGGAAATTGTGCTAGCGGCATGATCTCGATCGTATTGATTCCCAGTTCACTGAGGTAATCCAATTTAGAAACTACACCTTCAAATGTTCCCTGCTTGGTAAACGTTCCTATATGCAGTTCATAAATCACCATTTCTTCCAATGGGATTCCCTTCCATCGTGAATCGTTCCATGAAAAACTTTGTTGCGTGACTACAGACGGACCATGAACACCGTGCTTTTGACAGCGCGAAGCAGGATCGGGCAGGAGCTTATCATCATCGAGAACAAATTGATATTCATCTCCAGGGGCAGCGAAATCGATAGCAGTCTCCCAGAATCCAAATTCATCACGCTTCATGTCGAAGTGACGACCATCCTTAAGAAGTTTAAGCTTTACACTTTTACGCTCGGGAGCCCACGTCCTGAAAGTACACTGACCGTTTTTTTGATACGTCGCACCGAATGCGCCGAATAGATAATTCATGATGCTGGGATTCGTTGTTTCAACTCTGTAAAAAATGAACCGAAACTATTTTTCGGGTTCAACTCGACTTTTAAAAACTTAATGCCGAATTTCATAACCCCGTTGATACCAGGTGACACTTGAGAAGATTAAGTGTAACACACAGCGCACCAGATAACAGGCACAGGTTTTTATTAAGGGGAAAGGAAGGTAGCTATCGCACAGTGGACTCCCCTTCGTTGACATAACCAAAAATTCTTTTTCACCTCGTACATGAAAGTTTTGATGTTCGGATGGGAGTTTCCTCCCTACATTTCCGGTGGCCTTGGTACCGCTTGCCATGGACTCACCCACTCTCTACAGAAACAGGGAGTGAAAGTTCTCTTTGTAGTACCACGACTCTTTGGAAACGAACCCTCCGGTGATATCTCCTTAATTAATGCAAGTGCTGTTGGTATTCCGCGCGACAAGTACACGATCAAATCATCGTACACCACACGACGCAACGAAGCTCAGTCAGTGGAAGGAAATGAAATCACAACGATTGAAGTTGACTCACCACTGATGCCGTATCACGAGGAAACGCCTTATCACGAATCGAGCATACTTCATTGGAATTATAGTTTCCCAAAAACATCGGAAACAGAAAACGAACGCGTCGATGAAAAGTCTAACGAGCTCAACATCAACTTCTCCGGCTCATATGGACCGAACTTGATGAAAGAAGTAGAGCAATATGCAATCGTTGGAACTCAGGTTTCCAAGCAAAATTCTTTCGACGTAATTCACGCGCATGATTGGCTAACTTTCCCAGCGGGAATTGCTGCAAAAGAGACAAGTGGTAAGCCGTTGATCGTACATGTGCACGCAACAGAGTTTGACCGCTCTGGCGAAAATGTAAATCCGCTGATCTATAATATAGAGAAGAAAGGTCTGGACACGGCTGACAGAATCATTGCAGTAAGTCAATGGACAAAAAATATTTTAGTATCACGATATGGTGTGCCGGAAGAAAAAGTAGAAGTAGTTCATAACGGCGTTGTTGCTGAGGAAAAAAAAACTTCGCTCGAAAAAAAATCGCCATTTGGACCGCACGTCGTCACGTTCATGGGGCGCGTCACGTATCAAAAAGGGCCGATCTATTTTGTTGATGCAGCGAAGGAAGTACTAAAAGAATTTCCCAATGCGCATTTTGTGATGGCTGGTTCCGGGGACCTTCTTCCCCAAATGGTAGAACATGTCGCACACTTGCAAATATCTGCCAACTTCCACTTCACAGGCTTCTTAAGAAAAAATGAGATCGATAAAATTTGGGATATGACATCGATCTATGTGATGCCTTCCGTTTCCGAGCCCTTTGGAATCACACCACTTGAAGCGATACAAGGCGGTGTACCCGTTATTCTTTCTAAGCAATCAGGTGTAGCCGAAGTAATGCCGCACGCTATCACCGTAGATTTCTGGAACAAGCGCGCACTTGCAGGCGCTATATGCAGTATGCTTAGGTATGGAAGTTTAATGAAATGTATGCAAGAGAACGGCCAGCAAGAGATCGGCCGACTGAATTGGAATGTTGCTGCTTCAAAAGTAAACCGTGTGTATGATGAAATCACAATCAAAAACAGAAAGAAGTCTCGTGTTGTACTTTCAGGTTCATCAACCAAGAAGGTTGAGCCCGTTGAACTTCTTTGACATCGGTTCGTCCGGAAATTACTTTAATGATGATATGAATGCAGAGATCGTGAAGCGTATCGCACACGACTGCTATATTCCTACGAACGAGATGCTGCTGAAAGTTCTCAAGAAATACCCGCAGCTAAAGATCACCTTCTCGATCTCCGGAATCACCATCGACCAATTCGAAGCATATGCACCCGAAGCACTTTTAAGTTTCAAGCAGCTGGTCGACACTGGATCTGTAGAAATACTATCAGAAACATATTACCATTCGCTGTCGAGTTTAATGATCGGCGACGAGTTTGAATCACAGATCATTAAGCATGCAGAAAAAATATATGAGCATTTCCAAGTTCGTCCGCATGTATTTCGAAACACGGAACTTATGTATGACAATGAGATCGGCAAGCGTATTAGCATGTTGGGTTATCAAGGTGTTATTACAGAAGGTATCGATGCCTTTGCAAATGGTAAGGGCGTGAACCATATCTATCAGCATCCAGAAATTTCGGGGTTAAAAATATTGCTCCGTAACTACCGCTTAAGCGATGATATTGCTTTTCGATTTAAAGATTTCAAAATTACAGCCGACAAGTTCTTATCTTGGCTTAATGAAATGCCAGCCCAAGACGAAATCGTTACGCTGGGTATGGACTATGAAACCTTTGGAGAACATCACAAACAAGATAGTGGCATTCAAAAATTTCTTGAGAAGCTTCTTGTCGCACTGGGGAAACAAACTCAATATCGCGTAATCACGCCCACGGAGGCTGTACGCACCATTGCTGCAACGTCACCCCTATCGGTTTCAGAAACGATTTCATGGGCAGATACGGAACGCGATGTTTCAGCCTGGCTCGGAAACGACATGCAGCGAGACGCTTTCTACACCGTTACCAAGATGGAGCAAGCCATTAAGAATATGGGAGAGCAATCATCTCTCGAACAATGGCGTCATCTATTAACGAGCGATCACTTCTACTACATGTCGACGAAGAAAAATACCGATGGGAAAGTCCATTCGTACTTCAGCCCATATCCATCGCCATACGAAGCGTTTATAAACTTCATGAATGTCATTGCCGACTTTTCAATCCAAGCGAAAAATCATCATGAAGCATCACTCGACAAAGCGCTTGTTACTTCTGAGCAAGATCGACACAAACAATTGGAAGTTGTGCCGACGTGGGCGATGACGGTTGACCAAGATCACTACACACCGTACAGGCATTAATATTTAAACAAACAGCTAAACGACTAAAACGTCTTACTGTTTGTGAATATTAAATCATACCCCGGAAATCCTTATCCCTTAGGTGCAACATGGGATGGGCAAGGAATTAACTTCGCCCTCTTTGCAGATAACGCCACAGGTGTTGAACTGTGTCTATTTACTTCTCAAAAAGATGAAACTGAACTTGTTCGCATTCGCATGAACGAACGAACACATCAAGTTTGGCACATCTACATTCCCGACCTAAAGCCTGGACAACTGTATGGCTATCGCGTGCACGGACCATTTGATCCGCAAAATGGACATCGCTTTAATCCTACAAAACTGTTGATCGATCCTTATGCAAAAGCGATCGCAGGAACAATCGATTGGAACGACTCCCTATTTGGTTACAAAATTCCCGATGACGAACAAGACTTATCATATAGTGAAATTGATAGCGCTGCGTTCATCCCTAAAAGTGTAGTCGTCGATCCATCATTCGATTGGGGTGACGACAAACCACTTGATATTCCTTATCATAAATCAATCATCTATGAAGCGCATGTTAAGGGATTAACAAAACTTAACAACAACATTCCTGAAGAGATAAGAGGCACATACGCAGGTATCGCGCATCCATCAACCATTAACTATCTGAAAGAATTAGGTGTCACGGCGATTGAATTGATGCCTGTCCATCACTTTGTTGTAGACAGACATCTTAAAGAAAAAGGTCTGACAAATTATTGGGGCTACAACACCATTGGATTCTTTGCGCCCGATGCGCGATATGCAAGCAACGGCGTTACGGGAGAACAAGTGAATGATTTCAAAAATATGGTGAAAGAACTTCACAAAGCCGGTATCGAAGTAATTCTCGATGTGGTATACAACCATACCGGTGAAGGAAATCAAATGGGGCCAACGTTAAGTTTTCGCGGTGTCGACAATGCATCATACTATCGACTAACAGAAGACAAGCGATACTACATGGACTATACTGGAACGGGGAACACATTGAATGCGAACCTTCCACACGTATTGCGTTTGATGATGGACAGCCTCCGCTATTGGGTAACCGATATGCACATCGACGGATTTAGATTTGATCTTGCGGCAACACTTGCGCGTGAACTTCACGAAGTAAATCGTCTCAGTGCATTCTTCGACATCATCCACCAAGATCCAATAATATCACAAGTAAAATTAATCGCAGAGCCGTGGGACATCGGAGAAGGTGGTTACCAAGTTGGAAAATTTCCGCCGGAGTGGGCAGAGTGGAATGGAAAGTATCGCGATTGCATTCGTGACTATTGGCGTGGTGCGGACAGTATGCTAGGGGAATTCGCGGAACGCTTTACAGGAAGTTCCGATCTATACCAAAGTGATTTTCGCAGACCTACCGCCAGTATAAATTTCATTACAGCGCATGATGGGTTTACGCTTCACGACTTGGTGTCGTACAACGAAAAACATAATGAAGCTAACGGCGAAAATAATCAAGACGGAGAAAGTCACAACCGTTCCTGGAATTGTGGTGCAGAAGGACCAACAGATGATGAAGAGATTAACAACCTCCGATATCAACAGAAGTGCAACATGCTCACAACGCTTTTCCTTTCGCAAGGCGTACCCATGTTAGTAGCAGGTGATGAACTAGGAAGAACACAGCAAGGTAACAACAATGCCTATTGCCAGGACAACGAGATCAGCTGGATTCATTGGGACAACGCCGACCAAACTTTACTACAATTCACCAAGGACCTGATACATTTTAGAAAAAAACATCCAGCCTTCTGCAGACGACGTTGGTTTCAGGGACAACCCATTAAGGGAATTGGTATTGAAGATATCGCATGGTTTCTTCCAGATGGTTCAGAAATGACAGATGAACATTGGAAGAATGATTTAGCAAAATCATTAGCGGTATACATGAATGGTCGTGGACTACATTCGGTGGGACCAAAAGGTGAACCCATCATCGACGACAGCTTCTATGTAATTTTTAATGCTTGGCATAAAGGTCTGCAGTATAAGTTACCAGAAACAAAATATGGAAAAGAGTGGACTATCGTACTTGACACCAGTGAAGGGAGTTTTAAAAAACACAAGAAGGTTTACCATGCTGGCGAAATGATCCGTGTAAAAGGAAGATCAATCACTTTGCTAACACATTCACTTGTCCAAAATCCCCCAACGCGAGAACAACAAAATAATGCATAGTGTAAGCAAGCAACAGCCATTTATCAAGCAACGTGGTGCCGGTATATTACTTCACATCACGTCGCTACCCTCTGCATTCGGCATCGGCGATGTGGGGCCAGCGGCAAGATCTTTCGCCGATTTCCTCGTCGATAGCAAACAAAAATATTGGCAGGTACTTCCACTTAATCCAACATCTTCTGTTTCCGGTCATTCGCCCTACAGCTCAGCATCGAGTATGGCATCGAATGCGTTATTGATCAGCCCAGAAGATTTGATGTCGCAGGGGCTGTTGACAAAAAGTGATCTAAAGAAAATTGAAATTGCAGCAACGGATCGTGTGAACTTTAACGCCGTAACCAAAAACAAAGCAAGTTTACTAAAAGAAGCATTTAAAGTTTTTGAGAGCAGCGGCGAAGAAAAGAAACGTTTCGAGGAATTTTGTAAAGCAGAAAATCAATGGCTTCACGACTATGCGGTATTCATGCTACTAAAATCCGCGCATGATCAAAAAGCCTGGAATGAATGGCCTGCGGGATTTAGAAATCGCGACGAAAAAAAGATTGCCTCGTTTATCGACGAGCATCAGTTCGAATACCGTTTTACGCAATGGCAGCAATTCGTTTTTCAACAACAATGGAAATCGCTTCGCGAGTATTGTAACACAAGAAATATAAAACTCTTTGGCGACTTACCGTTTTACGTCAGTCACGATTCCGTTGACGTGTGGAAGTCTCCCGAAATTTTTAGTCTCGACAAAAAGGGAAGCATGTACACATCTGCAGGTGTGCCGCCAGACTATTTCAATGACGACGGTCAGCATTGGGGCATGCCTGTTTATCGGTGGGACGTGATGAGAAAAAATCACTACGCCTGGTGGATGCAGCGACTTCACCGAAATCTTGCATACTTTGATCTTTTGAGACTCGATCATTTCAGAGCTTTCGCTGACTACTGGGAAGTTCCCGCAAAAGAGAAAACCGCGAAGAAAGGAAAATGGAAACCAGGTCCAGGCGCATCGTTCTTTCAAGCGGCGAAAGAAGAATTCGATACCCTTCCTTTTGTCGCAGAAGATCTCGGCGACATCAACCAACCTGTGTACGATCTGCGCGACGAATTTCAACTACCAGGAATGTTAGTGCTTCAATTCGCTTTCGGAGACAACATGGCAACGTCCGATTACATTCCCCACCGTCATGTTCCAAACAGTATTGTCTACACAGGAACACATGATAACAACACCACGGTAGGGTGGCTGCGCAAAGATGCTGACCGTAAAACATTAAAGAGACTAATTGACTATGCACAGCGCGACGTTCACGAGGACAACGTGCATGATGTGCTCACACAAATGGCGTACAGCTCTGTTTCTAACACAGTAATTATTCCGTGGCAGGATATTGTTGGACTTAATGAAAAATCACGGATGAATACACCTGCATCGGTCAAAAATAATTGGTCATGGCGAATGACTGAAAAGATGTATACGAAATCGATTGCCAATAAACTTGCACGGTGGGTCGATGTCTATGGTAGATAAAAAAGAAACACAGCGCTTCGTATAGTGAAACACCCTCTGATTACTTGCGAAGACACTGTGTTTAAATACTATAGTAACTCAGCGTCTTATGATCTTCTTCACAACAGTCCGACCATCTTGCGACACAAATTTGAACAGGTACGTGCCTGATGAAAGTCCCTCGAAGGATCGTTGAATTTGTCCATGATAAAACTTCTTCCCGACTACATCCATAATTTCAAGTTCATGCCATCGCGACCCCGCTTCAATTTGAATGCTAGACGATGATGGGTTTGGATAAATTTTCAAGTCTCCTAAAACATCAGTTTCCTCCGACAATATATTGGGGTCCTTAAAATCTAACCAATTGAGTTTGAATCCTGCACTTTTATATTTCAACCGTAGTGTATGCTCCCCCGCGGTGAGCGGTACAATCGCTGGAAATTCATCCCAGGTTTGGTAGCTGCCTGTACTGGTGAATGTAATTGTAGCAAGAACATTACTACCCTCCATAATTTCAATAGAACCAGCATTAATACCAGCAATGCGCGCATAGGTTTGATAATTATTATCTTCTGGAACATCAATTTTATACTCCGTCCAATCATTGGCTGAAATATCTGAAACGTTAATAACACCAGTTTGATCATTCGTCAATTCTAACTTCACACCACTCATATCACTATAATTTTCAGTTTGCAAAATCCCAGGTATGTTAGAATAAACTGTTGGATCATGTACGGGTGTATTCACATAAATTTCACCAAGCGCTGTGAGTGAAGCGCTGGATTGCGACAAGATGCCGATGAAGGGCGATTTATTTTCGAATCTCCCAGTAAACCAAGCATAACGAAACACATCAGGATCGCTTTCTAAGTAATTAATCGCGTTGAACATAAAGTTCTTTTGTTGTTCTAGCGTAACAGTACCTTCCCATGCGGCAAACTCCGTCAGCCAAATAGGCCTGTCATATTTCTTAAATTCACCGACATACCATTTCAGCGCATTCACATCGTTCATATAGCAATGAATCGCGATGTGATCAACACGGCAGTCAGGACACGCTGCAAAAAAATCATCGAGATACTTAAACGGATCATTGTATGTTGTTCCGTTTTCAGAAACACAATTTCCACAATAGTTCACCGCAGGACCTACAATTTCCAAGTTATATTCATCTGCGATAGCTTCAATTTCTGGCCACTTTGCCGCGGCTTCTGTCGGCGTCATGTTAGCCTGATCTTTAAAATTCGGCTCGTTAAATCCAAGTATATATTTCACCTTGGGATGATTGGCGATAAACGTGCGCATGGCCTCCTTGTTGAATGCACCATTCCAAGCCATGGGAATAAAATCCATGTCATACGTCTCATGAGAATTGAGCACCGAAGTTTTAGGTTGATGATGCCAGTTGTAAATCCAACTAACACCCGGCGCAAGTGCTTCAAGATCCAATGCGCTGTATTCGCCGTAACTCAGTCCGCGCTTTTCGCTTCGCCCCTGACCTAGTACTGCACTGGTCGTCAACGCGAATAAAATCAAAGAAAAATATTTCATAGAATTCATTTACAAAATTAAAACAACTATGATCCCCATGCCACATCATGTATGATTTGACATGAGAGACCATAGTTTTAACCTAGTTTAACCCATCTTTAAACTATTCACATCATTACTTTTTGTTCATGCGGATAATCGTCAATTTTTGGCCATCGTGAACTTGAAGCAAATAGGCTCCTGGCTTTAACTCACGCGTACTTATGACGCCTCCGCTAAGAACTGCAGACAACACTTCCTTGCCCGTGATATCGCTCACCGTGACCAATGTTCCATCCGCAACGCCAACTAAATTAAATTGATCTTCTGCTGGATTAGGGAATCCGATGATAATATCGCCTTCGCTTATCGTAGCCATACGTGCTCCTGCATTTGAAAAATTCATCCAGTTCAAATTGAAACCACCATTTACAACGTATACCCTAAGCGTAGTAATACCCGCCGTGAGCACTACATTTTGTGAAGGTATAGTGATCCATTGTTGTCCACCACCAGTGTTTGGAATGTTGATTGTTGCAAGCACCGTGGAACCATTTCGCAATTGAAGCTGTGCGTTGGTAGCCCAACCCGCCACGCGAAACTGAAGGCCATAGCTACCCGTCGCTTGAACATTGACTGTATAGTCAATCCAATCACCAGCGTCGATATACCCGATATTTTCACCTCCACCAGTGTCCGTCGTCGTCTCTTTCGCAATACCATTCATTGACACGTAACGTTCAGCTTCAATTTTCCCTGGGATGCTTTCGCCTGTGCCTCCCATCGTTACCGTGACGTTCACTGGCGATGATGTAGTGTTTGCTTGGAGATTATCGAAAGCCTTGGCCGTGATTTCGTAATTACCTATTGCTGACGGCGTCCACGAAGCTGCGTAAGGTGATGAAGTATCAGTAGAAAGCAAATTTCCATTCACATAGAATTCAACCTTCGCTACGCTTCCGTCAACATCAGTCGCTGATGCGTTTAGTGCTACTGCGCTTAGGCCTACAATGGATGCATTATTCGTCGGTGCCGTTAACGAAACCGACGGAGAAACATTTCCACTTAATGTTGTAAAATTCATCCAATTGAAGTTGAACCCACCGGTAACAAAATGTACGCGCAGCTGTTGGTTACCAGCGGTTAGTGGGATAGATACAGCATTCGTAGTTGACCAGACTTGACCTCCCCCTGTGTTTGGAACATTGACGGTAGCCAACACTGCCGCTCCTGATCTCAACTGGAGTTGCGCAGCAGCATTCCATCCGGCCACTCTAAACGTGACTGCGTAATTACCAGTAGCCTGTACGTTAACATTGAAGTCCATCCAATCCCCGCCATCGATGTAGCCGATATTTTGTCCACCTCCAGCATCCGTTGTTCCTTCTGTAGCAATGCCGTTCATCGTAGCATAACTCTCGGCTTCTACCTTACCAGGAATAGTCAAACCACCACTTACCGAAACTACAACATTGGTGGTTGTCGATGTTGTGTTACCATTGAGGTTGTCATAAGCCCGCGCCGTCAATGCATAACTTCCCGCCGACAATGGTGTCCATACCGCAGCATAAGGTGATGATGTATCTGTTGATTGTAATATTCCATTCACAAAAAATTCAACTTTAGAAATGGTACCATCGCTATCACCAGCATTTGCATTGATGGTAACCGGATTCAACCCAACGAAAGATGCATTGTTTGTTGGTGATGTAATAACCACTGTAGGCAATTGATTACCGACAACGCCTGTTCCAAACACTTGAAATTCATACAGCGCATATCCGTACCCACTGTTACGGGCAGTGCCAAACATTCGTATATATCGACCAGGTGTTTCCGTGAACGTAATCGCATCAGTCCCGCCATCACCTGTTGTTGTGCTGAACACTGTTTGCCAACTTACATTATCAGATGAAACTTGGATCTCATAATTCTTTGCTGAAGCAATGCCTTCCCAAATTAAATTGACGCGATTCAGTTTGTAAGCTGCTTTCAAATCAACGGAAATCCAATGCGGATCAGTCCAATTACTTGACCAACGCGTGGCCATATCGACATCGACAGCAAAACTTGACAACGTACCTTCTCCTTCAGATGATGATGCCTTTGCTATTTTATAGGCAGCGAGATTGACTTCAGCAAAAGGTTTTACCGTCACAAAAGCTGTATCTGCAACTGTACCATTTCTACCGAATACCATAAACTCTCCAAGTTGTGTCGCTGTATAAACACCTGATGAAGTAATGCTACCGCCGCCTGACGTGGTCCACGTCAATGCTCCAGTGAATGGAACGCCAAATTGATTTTCTCCATTGAACGTAAACTGCTGCGACGAACCTACAGGCATTTCGATTCGCTTCGTTATTTTCGATAACGGCAGAATATCTACCTTCATCAACTTCGCGACCTCCTCAACAACTACGGTTGCACTTGCAACGAGATTACTTTGTTTTGCAACAATCGTAAATGAAGGTTGTAAATATACACCCCCACCGTTTGGTGTGTAAAGCCCACTGGCTGTCACTGCGCCTTTACCAATCACTGACCATTGCGGATTTACTGACATTACATTTCCAAACTGATCATAACCTCTCGCCGTAAATTGTTGCGTTACGTTATCTTTCATTTGAATGGTCTCCGGTGTGATCATCAATGTTGATAGCACGGCGCCGCCAGTTTTTTGTGGCATCCCGTAGACTTCCATTTCATGTAAACTGACGCCCCATTCCGTAGCGCGTTTTGTGACATGCAATTTCACATAGCGTCCCGTACCTGTGATTGAAATTTCTTCTTTGCCACCAAAACCATTCGGCTGATTGTACACGGTGGTGAATGAATTATTATCGTTCGACAATTGAATACTATAAATTTTTCCATAGGCAGCTTCCCATGTCAGTACTACTTTTTCAATATCGAAAATACCGCCGAGATCAACCGTAATCCATTGTGGTTCCGCCCAAGCTGTTTCCCAACGTGATTCAAAATTTCCATCCGTAAGATTTGCTGCTGGATTAACATCGCTTTGTGAAGACACGTCGACGATGGGCTTTGATAGCGCAATATTTGAAAGTGGATAACTCACGTGAATTGAAACAGATTTATTCACACTTCCCGAAGAGGCTCTCAACGTAAATGGACCTCCTGGCGTTGTTGGTGTAAATAGGCCAGCCGCGTTTATTGATCCTCCGCCAGTCACAGTCCACGTTGGTGTTATCGCAAAAGGATCACCGTACTGATCTGAACCCGTCGCAGCGAACTGATACGTTTTACCGATATCAGCGCGCGCAACGGTTGGGGTAATGTTAATTATTGTCAGCACCGGTGCCGGACCAACACGCAATGAAAATGTTCCCGTTATTGAACCTGATTTTGCAGAAACGAGGTACGTTCCGTTTGTTGCGCCAGCCGTAAATAATCCATTGGCATTGATCGAACCGCCGCCGGAAACACTCCACGTTACAGTGGTATTTATTTTTGATTCATATTGATCAAACCCTTGTTGCGTCATTTGAAGTGTTTGACCTGATGATACGGTAAGCTTGGGTGCTGAAATTTTTATCGATGAAAGCGCAGCATCCAAACGGTGAGCAATCAACTTTTTTGGTGGTGCTACAAACGAAGCATATTGCACACCATCGCGATAAACTTTGCACACTTGTTCAGTAGCCAGTGGGTTGTACACAACAACTGTGGTGCGGTTCAATCGTGGGTTGAAATAAACCGTGCTTGAAGGAAGGTTGGTATGCTGATTCCACTGAATCTCGCCGAGTGTGCGATGTGAATGCATGAACCAATAAGAAAACGTATTGTTGTCTGATGCCTTTGCTGTTGCCTTTCCTTGCGTCCATAGTCTATCATAAACCGAGGCTGCACTATCGGGATCAAACACTTGCAAATACGAAAGTGTGATGGCGCCGATATCGGGTGTAGCACCAAGGTCGCTCTCCCATCCGCCAACCGTTTTTGTATTCCACATCGTACTATAATCCCACCGCGCAAATTCTTGATCTTCGTACATGTATTTCAGGAATGGACTCATTGGCAGCCATTGAATAGAATGCATCCAAAAATTATCGCCACTGAAATATGTCCACCATCCAATACCATTCGATGTCAAATTGCTGTTATACGGTTTGTCGTACTTGGTATAGTCATAATTGCCTTGACCACCATTTGCAGGGATGTGTGATCTATCGAACCAATACTCTGCCACACCTTGTGCCTCTTGAACGTATCCAAATATTGCCGCGTCACGAAGTGGCTTATCATTGGTAACTACGCCAAGCATGTACATGGCTCCCCAAGCTTGCATGCCTTCTGAAGACGACTCCTCTCCGTTGCCGTTGAAGTCACCCATGCCGCCAGAGTACGAATGCCCAGCCCAAGGATCCATACTTCTAAAAAATGGAAAACGTTTATCACTTCGGTTGTAATTCGCATAATCTAGCACCTGCATTTTCACGAAGTCCTTATACTTCAGCATGAAGTCGTCATCGTACATAAAAAGGATTGACGCTGCGTAAATATGGTAGGCATAACAGAATGCATGATCTTGCAACACATCAATACCAGGCAAATGGTTGTCGCGCGTATTATGTCCGAGGAAAGAACCCCAGTTCGTATACCAAGAAAAATAGTGTGAGTTCTCTCCGGGTGTATACGTGTACCAATCTGTTAAAGCTTCTTTTAATCTTCCTTTGAAAATATTAAACGCTTCGGTGTTGCCTGTTTGCGCAGCGAGTTGCATGTAGCGTGCATAATTCAGAAGATCTTTTCCACCCCAGTATGTATCAGTACCATAACCCGTTTTACTTTTGTAATTATTAATGAGTTCATTCACAATTGCCGGATTGTATGGATTCTTAATTCCGCTCATTACTTCCGGCACAGGATAACCTGGAAGCAGACCATTAAAAGGATACGTGATTACAAATTTATTTCCAATGGCCATTTTCAACTTGCCACGAGGCGTTGCATATTCCAATCCGTTAAAACTGAAATTTCGCGTTGTCTTTTTATACGCGTGAGGAAGCCACCCTTGTATGAATTGATTTTGAGCTTGTCCTCTTAAATTTTCTGGAACGAGTTCCCACGTGATATCCATTTTCGCGGCTTCTTCATTGTACACCCAATTCACTTTGCTATCGCGTGGAATAGTATATGCGTAGGTATTAAAGAAAGGAAGGTCCGCAGCTTTTGTCATCGTCCCGACAATGAGATATCCGTTGGTAGATGGAAAAGTTACCGTGATCGTTCTACCGCTTTGTGTAAAGGTGGTATTCGGAGGCGCAAAAATTCCGTAGTGATCACCGTTGAAGTTTATACCAAAGTGATCAGTCGTCACCGGAAATGTTAAAGGACTACCGTCATCTTTAAAAAAAGAAGCGGCGTCTAGGGATATCGTTGGCGAAAGCTTGGTGCACTCAATCCATGTGAACGGTAACCCGTGGCCGATCGTGACTGCCATTTGTTTTGAGGCATCAGATTGATCTTTCATGATCCAATCGAGCGTATACACGCCCCACCTTCTCGCAAGTGCGCTTTCCGGTGCGAAGTCTAATCCGCCAATGGTGAGTCTACTTGCCGATTGCAATGTTCTACCATCGGCAGACCACGTTTTTGGAAATTCAACATAAAGCCCATAGTTCTCAGCGTTTACCATACCTGGGTACGCCCAGAGGTTGTCAGAGTACTGTGTGGTAATAAGTGTCGTCCACCAATCTGTTGATGGGATTGCACGCGTTGTGGTATCAACAACGTACAATTTTCTATTCACCATTTTTTGAGTGAGATCACCCCACGCATCGGTTCCAGTGTAGTATGGTTTTTCGGCTTCGTGAAGTGGTGGATAAGCGGCGTAAGATCCGGCGCCTAACGAAATCGGGTTTTGGCTATATACAGGTGTACAAAAGATTGCGAGCCACAACCCTATGAGTAGCGCAATGCTGGCACTTGGCCGACATGCCCTTTGATCATTTGTTATCATAGGTTTTGGTTTAACTGTCTTGCGACAGTTGGGTTAATTGATTTGGTTATTAGCAGATTTCGGGCTCGCAACCTGTCGACAATATGCAACCGGTTGTGACAGTACTCAAAAAAATGGCTACGGTATGATTACGGGGCTCACAAAAAAGATGTGAATCTGACGCAGATTGAGAGGATGTCGCAAAAATGTGATTACGGAAATTCAACTTTCGTCGACGGCTGATTTTGAAGACCGGGCGCATGTCCCGAAATCGTTTACGGAAATTTTGGGTGCCCGTACTCATCCCGTACCGTAGTTTTTTGCAAGCTCTGCAAACGTTTCCAATTTCAACTTCGGTCTCGCAAGCCCAAACAGATAGAAATAAACTTAAACCAGTAACCATGAAAACCATGTCGCACAACAGGTTTTACGGGAGATTACTACCTACCCCCGGAAGACTGATTTTTACACTCTTACTCTTTGTTATTATACAAGTTGAAAGTCTTGCGCAATGCGAATCACTCGTTTGGCAAGATGAATTTAACAACAGCGCACTCGATCAATCCAAATGGGATATTGAAGTTGGTGGTGGTGGCTGGGGTACCGGGCAGCTTGATTATGCCACAGCGCGTCCCGAAAACATCAGAATCGAAAATGGAAAACTCGTACTTGAAATTCGTAAAGAAAATTACGAAGGACATCAGTACACCTCGGGGCGTATTCGCACATACAAAAAAGTAGATTTTCAATATGGTCGCATTGAAGCAAGATTAAAAGGCGTGTATAGCCAAGGAAATGGTTTTGCTTTTTGGCTACTCGGTTCTGATTTCGAAAGTGTATGGTGGCCAAAGTGTGGTGAGGTCGATATATTCGAGAACACCGGAAAATATCCCGGAAAAAATATCGGCACGTCGCATTATCAAGAATCATGGGGCCATGCTTGGAATCAAGGATCGTACACCCTTCCTAACAACGCGCGGTGGGCCGATGATTTTCACACTGCTGCAATTGAATGGAGTCCTACTTATATAAAGTACTTCATTGATGGGAACCTCTACCACACTTTTGACATCAGTAATCCAATCAACGGTTACAAACCTTTCAATCGTCCTTTCTTCATTATTCTTAGCGTGGGTATGGGCGGGTCATATTCTGGTCCCCCGGATGCAACAACCGTTTCTCCCATGAAAGCAGAGATTGAATACATCCGCGTTTACAAGGGAACTTACAGTACGTTCATCACCGGTGACGATAAAATTTATAAAGGTGAAATTTCAAAAGACTACAGTGTTAACGTTGCATCCGCCGGACACACATTCAATTGGACAGTACCAGCAGGTGCTACGATCGCAGCGGGTCAAGGCACAAATAAAGTAACGGTCAATTGGGGACAATCTGGCGGAGATGTTAGCGTGTCCGTTGGCTCAAGCTGCGGAACCAACAGCTACAAAATTCCGGTAACAGCGGAAGAGCCTTTCGTTGCCGATAAAGTTTATGAAAATTTTGAAGTACCGGCTTCGCTCACATACGGCGCAATGTCGGGCACGTTGACAAAAGATGTTGCAAATCCGAATACAACCAACACGGTTAACACATCAGCCAAGGTTGGTCGATATACTCGCAATGCGACACAGCAGTACGACTATATGACGCTTACAGGATTGAACTCTCAACCCAATGGAGAATTGGTTTATGGAAGGCGTAAAATTCTTTTGGATGTCTATACCGATGCCCCTGTTGGAACGAAAGTGTCTCTGAATTTGGAAAACGGAAATGTATCAACAGGAACGAATTATCCTTCCGGGCGATATGCAATCTTTGACGCTGTCACAACGCGGCAAAATACTTGGGAAACACTCGAATTTAATTACACGAGTTCTCCCGACGTATATGGTAGCGCTGCGGAAGTAAATCAATGGATACTCCTCTTTGCACCGGTTACCAATACAGGATACACATTTCACTACGACAATTTACGAACAGGCTATCCAGGAGGTTTCCCCGCAACAGTGTACAACGATGTACTGCAGAACTACGATGGCACTGCGAAGTTGACGAAAGATTTTTCGAACGGCGTCTATACAGTTCAGGCCAATCCATCGGTTACCGCACCAAACAATAGCCCAACCGTTGCAAAGTACGTACGTGACGCCGATAGTTCTTATGATGCGTTAGTATTCAAGACAGATGCGATCGTTGACGCATACAATTTCAAAAAAGGAAATTATAAAGTGATGATGGACGTGTTCACCGATGCCCCTATCGGTACACGACTGTCGATGAATTTCGAAGTAAGCGCTTTTGCACTTCCAGACAACTGGCCCGCCGGACGTCACAGTAACTACGAAGCCGTAACGACGAAACAAAATCAGTGGGAAACTGTCACGTTCTATATCTCTGCTACACCTGATAAAGGCGCGTCAGATGCTGCCATTGACAAAATTGTATTTCTATTCAATCCTGTCACCAACACGTCTAACACTTACTATATCGACAACGTGCGAATTGCTTCTGCTGTACCCAAAGATAATTATGTACTCTCCACTGTTTGGGAAGATTATGACGCCAACAGAAAGCTAACATTAAAAACAACAACGGGAACATATTCACCAGCCATCAATACACCGTCACCGGGTGGCGTGAATACTTCGCCTGAGGCAGCAACCTATGTTCGAAACGCAACGCAACAATGGGATCTTCTTGTGTTTAACAAATCAACAGCAGTAGTTGATGGAAAAAAATTAAAAGAAAGAAAGCAAAAAATCGCGATGGATATCTACACCGACGCACCCGCAGGAACAGAAATTTCCATTGGGTTTGACGCGAGTACATTGGCATTGCCGGATAATTATCCAACTGGAAGACACAGCAATTACCAAGCATTTACAAAAGCGCAAAACAGTTGGCACACCGTTTACTTCACCTATGCAGCGTCGCCAGATCCAAGTACGCCCGATAATTTGATTGACAACGTAGCGTTGCTTTTTGCACCCGGAAAATTAACAGGCAACACATTTCACATCGACAACATTCGTGTATTTGATGTCATCCCCGAAACAAATCCTTTGGCGTCAATTACGGTTACACCACAGGGAAATACAATTTCCGTTGGACAGACCTTGCAATTTACTGCAGTCGGAAAAGATGCGAATGGTAATACGGTGAGCATTACGCCAACGTGGAGCGTGAGCAGCGGCGGAACGATATCACAAGCAGGTTTATTCACCGCGAGCGGATCAGGTGTAACTACCGTGACTGCTACTTCCGGAAATATTTCTGGTACGTCAACCGTTACAATTTCTGGTGTCTCTGGATCATCAATCCCCGGTAGAATTGAAGCAGAATCTTACGCGACAATGAATGGCGTAGCGAAAGAAAATACATCGGACGTTGGCGGCGGACAAAACATCGGATACATCGATGGCGGCGATTGGATGGACTATAGTGTCAACGTACAGGCTACGGGTAATTACGCTGTAACATTTAGAGTTGCAGGATGGAATGCTTCAGCTCAAGTTCAATTACGGTCAGGAGCAACTGTACTTGCTACAGTGAACGTTCCCAATACAGGCGGCGGGCAAGTTTGGGCAACAACAAGTGCTGCTACTATACCATTGTCGGCGGGCAATCAAACACTTCGCGTACAGGTGATCAACGGCGGATTCAATTATAACTGGATGGAATTTTCACAAGCAGGCGGAAATATCTCCCCGAGCGTGTCAATTACGACGCCATCTAACAATGCGGTTCTAACCGGTTTGGGCACCGTGACAATTGCCGCGAACGCCACCGACAGTGATGGTACGGTATCGAGAGTTGAATTTTTGGTCAACGGAAATTTACTTTCAACAGATACATCGTCTCCATTTACGGCGACGTGGACGCCAACTGCTGCAGGTACATATACACTTACCGCAAGAGCATTTGACAATCTCAATGCGAACACAACTTCGTCGCCTATTAATGTTACAGTCACAACGGGGGGTGTAGGCGCAAACATTCCGGGTAAAATCGAAGCGGAGAACTACGCAACAATGAGTGGCGTCGCGAAGGAAAATACAGCTGATGCAGGTGGAGGTCAAAATGTTGGATACATCGACAGCGGTGATTGGATGGATTTCCCGGTCATCGTTCAAAACGCAGGAACATATGCCGTGACTTTCCGACTCGCAGGATGGAACACCACTGCACAATTGCAATTGCGTAATGGTGCTACGGTGCTGGCCACGGTTAATGTTCCGAATACAGGCGGTGGACAAAACTGGTCCACAACGACAGCACAAAATGTAACACTGCCATCAGGTAACATCACGCTTCGCGTACACGTCGTAACCGGTGGCTTCAACTTCAATTGGATAAACTTTGCGGCACCAGGTGCACGCATTGGTTTGGAAGAAGCAGTCGTTGAAACGAATTTGTATCCCAATCCATCGAGAAACATTGTAACGATTAGCGGTATTGAAGAATATCCTGCGAAGATTACCATCGTCAATCAACAAGGAGGTGTGCTTTTCGACAAGATTATCAACAGCGAGAAAGAAGCAAATTTCGATCTCACAGAATATCCAATTGGCACGTATTACATCACTGTAAAAAACAAAAAAGTATCTCGAACAGAACGAATCATTAAAGATTAGTAGAACATCCGTAAAAAACTGGCGGCTGATAACGGTCGTCAGTTTTTATTTTATTATACACCAGAATCAGCATCACTAGTACCGGATTTTTTCCAATATTAGTAGTGCGTTTGCTAACGCCAAACGGATGCTACGAGCCTACACCATCCTCACGCTATTGTTATTGTATTCGAGGTCTGTTTTTGCACAGCCTTCTGAATTTTCCTTTGATCACATCGGCATCGACAAAGGCTTATCAAATTTAACAGTCACCTCCATTTTTCAAGACAACAAAGGCTTCATGTGGTTTGGAACCTTTAATGGTCTGAATCGCTACGACGGATATGAGATAAAAAATTATTTTCACAATCCTAAAGACTCGACATCACTCAGCGATAATCGCGTGACAGTTGTTTTTGAAGACAGTCATAAAAACTTATGGATTGGAACTAATGTTGGCGGGCTTAACCTATACGATCGGCAACAAGATAACTTTCGTCGTTTCACAAAAGAGTCATCAAAAAACTTTTGGATCAGCAGCAACCGCATCGAAACCATTTTTCAAGATTCACAAGGCAGCCTTTGGATCGGAACAAACGAAGGTCTTAATCGCTTCAACTACAAAACGGAAAGATTCGAAGCATTCCATAAAAAAGACGGCGATCCTTCTTCGCTCAACAGCAATCAAATTTATTCCATCATTGAAGATCAAAACAAAGATCTGATTATTCTCACCAACGCTCCTGAACTCAATCGCTACAGCGAACGCCCAAACGGGTTCGTTCATTTCACTGTTAGTACCAACGACAAAGTATCGCTCAACACCGCAAGGCTACTATATCGCGATCGCGAAAACAACATTTGGACCGGTACACTCGACCATGGATTGATCAAGCAAAACAAAAATGGAATTCGTAGATATGAACATCAGCCAACGGAAGCAAGAAGCCTCAGTCACAATCTCATTCGTTCCATTTTACAAGACGATAAAGGAAATGTTTACATCGGTACGGACGGTGGTGGCTTAAATATCTACAATCCACTAACAGATGACTTCACCGTTATAAAGTCAAATTCAGAAAACAAAAATAGTTTAAGCAGCAACGCAATTTACTCACTCTATCAAGATAAGGCTGGCACCGTTTGGATTGGAACATTTGGCGGCGGACTTGATATCTACAACCGGTTCAAAGAAAAATTCAATCATCACACGGTTCAACCTAATAACAAGAATAGCCTTAGCCACAAATCCGTGTTGGCCTTGTTGGAAGATCAAAAAGGACAAACGTGGATCGGTACCGACGGTGGCGGACTAAACATGTTTGATAAACGTACTGGCAACTTCAAACACTTTCGACATGACCCTAAAAATCCCAAGAGCATTTCGTCGGATGTTGTTAAATCCCTTCACGAAGATAAGCGGGGAAACATTTGGATCGGCACCTACTTGGGCGGACTAAATCGATATGATCCACTCAACAATAATTTTGAACGAATCCTTGCAAACGATCATGGTATCATGAATATTATATGGGACATCTATGAAGATAGCCACAACAACATTTGGCTCAGTACGCTTGGTCATGGACTAACGATGTACGATCCAAATAAAAATAGTTTCAGACATTTCCAGCCTTTTGCATCTGGAGAGGGTTCCCTCGGCGACTATAATGTGATCGCAATTCTAGAAGATAGTGAAGGCAACCTATGGATAGGGACCGAAGATCATGGCGTTAATCTGTTCCACTATGAAACAGGAAAATTTAGTTACTTAAGAAACGCAGTCGACGACACAACATCTTTAAGTAGTGATCACGCTTGGGTAATCTTCGAAGATTCTCACAATCAGATCTGGATCGGTACAGCTGGCGGCGGCTTAAATCTGTACCATCGCGAGCAGATGAATTTCACGCATTACACAAAAGCGGATGGATTACCGAGTGATATTATCAGCGGTATTCTCGAAGACAAAGACGGAAACTTGTGGATCACGACGGGAAAAGGAATGAGCAAATTTAATCCGCAGAAAAAAACGTTTAAGAACTTCGACCTGAAAGATGGCCTTCAGTCAAATGATTTTAACATCAACGCGGTGTGTGCTTCGCGCAGTGGCGACCTTTATGTTGGTGGCGCCAACGGATTCAATGTATTCAACCCGTCAAGGCTTCGCGACAACCCGTATGTGCCACCGGTAGCAATTACGGATTTTCAAATCTTCAATAAGCCTTTAAAGATTGGTGGTGAAGACGCAATTCTGACGAAGCAAATTTCAGAAACTAACCACATTGAAATATCCTATGAGGCATCCGTTATCTCATTTCGGTTTGCCGCACTCAATTTTATATCACCAGAAAAAAATCAGTATGCCTATTGGATGGATGGCTTCGAAAAAGATTGGAACTATGTAGGCACGAAACGGGAGGTAACATACACGAATCTCGACCCTGGAGAATACACTTTCCACGTCAAAGCGTCTAATAACGATGGCATCTGGAACGATGAAGGCATAGCCCTCACGTTGGTGATTACACCACCGTGGTGGGAGACGCTTTGGTTCAAGAGCGCACTGTTTATTTTCGTTGTTAGCGGCATGGTCGCCATTTACAAAATGCGCACCGTTGCCATTCGAAACTCGATGCGCCTTGAAAAAGAACGAGAACTTAAAGTGAAAGAAGCAGAAATTCGCGAAGAGCGGCTACGCCATGAAAAGCATGTTGTCGAACTCAGCAAAAGCAAACTCGAATCGGAAGTACATTTCAAAAATGCCGAGCTTGCATCATCGGTCATGAATGTGGTGAAACAGAACGAAACACTGCTCAAAATCAAAGAAGATATTTCTTTCACATTGAGAACAAATTCACCTGAAGAGCTTGAAAAGAATTTAAAACGAATTATTAAGCTAATCGAGCAAGAAGTTAAGCCCGATCAAAACTGGACGCAGTTTGAGCAGTTGTTCAATCAAATACACGAAAACTTTTTACAACGACTGAAAGAACGCTTTCCAGAACTTACTAACAGAGATCTAAAACTATGCGCATACTTAAGAATGAATTTGAACAGCAAGGAGATTGCACCGCTGTTGAGTTTGTCGGTGCGCGGCGTTGAAGATCTTCGATATCGGGTTCGTAAAAAAATGGAGTTGGATACGGAGATCAATCTTTCTGATTACATCCTTGGCTTATGATATGTAATGCATGACACTAGTGTGGCAATCGCTCGCGAATCAAGCCATACACCCACGTGCCGATGATGGCGCTTAACAACGTGACCCCTACTGCAAAAGCACCCGTTCCAATTTGAGCAAACAACGGTCCTGGGCATGCACCAGTAAGTGCCCAGCCACATCCGAAAAGGAGTCCCCCGAATATATTTCCATTGCTGAACTTTCTCTTTGAAAACGTAACCTCTTCACCCTGTATCGTTTTTACGTTGAACTTTTTAATGATCCATACAGAGAGTACACCAACAGCAACTGCCGATCCAATTACGCCATACATGTGGAATGACTGAAACCTAAACATCTCCTGAATGCGAAACCAGGAAACAACCTCAGACTTCACCAGTAGGATTCCGAATAAAATACCAACGATTAGATAAACAATTCCCGGCTGTTTTTTTTCTTGAACGTTAGCGTTCACATCAAGAGACTTAACCTCGTAATCTACATTGTTGTTTATAGTGATCATTTTGTTTTTCATAGTTGAAGCAGCAAGGGTAAAATAAAATTAGCAACGAAAATACCGCCTAGCATAAAGCAACACGTGGCGACGAGGGAAGGCCATTGAAGTGTTGATAATCCCATGATACTATGACCCGAAGTACAACCACCTGCGTATCGCGTTCCAAAGCCAACAAAAAAACCGCCGACAATCATCAATACAAAACCTTTGATTGTCACGAGCGACTGAATATTAAATAACTCTTGCGGAACCAAATTCGAATAATCGGTGACGCCATAAGATGTCAACTCCTTTTGTAAACGTGGATCTACGACCACGCTACCAGAAGACATGAGAAGTTGGCTAGCAATCATGCCGCCAATAAATATTCCACCAACCAGAAATAAATTCCAAGATTCTTTTCTCCAATCGTACTTGAAAAAAGTGATATCCGCAGGAATGCATGCCGCGCAGATGTGCCGAAGTGACGACGAAATTCCAAATGATTTATTTCCAGCAAGTAATAATAGCGGAACCATCAGACCAATTAATGGGCCTGCAACATACCACGGCCATGGTTGTAAGATACTATCCATACGTTTGATGTGATTTAAATGTCGTATTCGCGGAGGGTGGTTGTGCAAAATTACGCAGGAGGATCGAGAAAAAAACGAACTGATAAATATTCTCCGTTATTACGGTAAGAAATTTAAAAAACGAAAAAGCGCACCCATTAGAGCGCGCTTTGCTTAGAATGTAAAGTAGTTCACAGCGAACAAGTCACGAGGAGGACTAATTTCGCTTCCAGTCTTCTATTTGTTTTTTGAGCGCATCAACTGCTTTGGCGGTAGCTTCCTCAAAAGATTTGGCTTGCTTTGACGCGAACAAATCATTTCCGGGAATAACAACACGAATCTCTGAGATTTTATTTTCCTTGTTATCAGACTTATCGATTTTTAGCAACACACGACTCTCAATGATTCTATCGCTGAACAAAGCCAATTTTTCTACTTTTTCATTCACGAAGTCGGTGAGCTCTGGCTGCGCTTTAAAGTCAGGTGTTTGAATGATGATTTTCATAGTGCTTAAGATTATACGTGAAATATAACGGAAGGCGTGTACTTTATGCCAGAAACGCAGCTAATTTTTCACCCTTAAATGTTAAATTTTTATCTACATTTGGGCGGTAATTTATTGAACCCCGATACATGAGAAAATTCTTGCTCGTGGTCCCCTTCTTTTTATTGGGATCATTCCTTGCTGTTGCACAGGGCGATTTCAGGCCCGGCTACTACATCACACTTCAGCATGACTCCGTTTCAGCGCTAATCGATTATCGGTCGAACAAGGCATCTTCAAAAAAGGTGACCTACAAACAGACTTCGAAATCAAAAGCAAAGCGATTCTTCCCAGGCGAAATTCTTGCTTACGGCTTTGACAACGGTCGTCGTTTCATTAGCAAGAAAATTCGGATTGAAAAAGGTGAACCTGAAAAACTAATTTTCATCGAGCAGCTAGTTGCCGGTAAGCTTAGTTTACTTGTCTATCACGGCACATACTTTGCGGAAAAAGATTCTATTTATAAGTTAACGAAAGACATACAAGACGCGATTAAAACTCGATCGGGAGCAAGTGCAATTGTTACCCGTAAGCCCTACATCGGACTTCTCAATTATCTAATGCACGACTGCGGACTATCTGCCGATGGCGCGCGATATGAAAGACGAAAAATGATTGACTTGGTAAGCAGCTACAACCGATGCAAAGATGCAACACATGTAGTATACAATACTGACTTACAGAACATCAAGTTTAGCTGGCAACTCTTTGCAGGCATTGACAACTCCAAGCTTATTCCCGAAAACGGTGAAATTGATTTCCAAAAAAGCTCGACAGCTTTATATGGGTTAGGCTTCGACGTTTCGTCACCTAGGTTGTTCGATCGTCTCTTCTTTACCGTCGAGGCCCAGTATTCGGAGAAAGATTACCTCGGATACTATCAAGAAGGTGTTTCACAAATAAGTCGTTACGATATATTTCTTGATGCCAAGGCTTTGCGAATTGCAACCGGTGTGAAATATAATTTTTCAAACGACGCCCAAACACCGTACATAAAATTTGGTTGCTCATATGCAGTCGTTTCCGATGCTAACATTAAATTCCTCAGAGAACACGAATTTCCGAAGGGCGTAGTCAGCACATCATCATCTTCGCTGTCACTAAAAGAAAAGAATCAGACTGCACTATGGGCAAGCGTTGGTTTCACCCAGCATGTATATGGTCGCTACAAAGGATTTGTTGAAGTTAGAATTGAAAGACCATCGGGCTTCACGAAGAATTTCACCGACCTTGAGTTTGCATCTATTACCAACGTTAGTTTCCTCCTCGGCGTTAGATTTTAACACCATGAAAAAATATTATTTTATAATTGCCATATTCTTATTCTCAACGTGCACTGAAGAAGAACCAACTTCCCGCGACTACCCGCGTGTGAGAACATCACTTGTTACATCTGTTACCAGCGCTGGTGCAACCGTAGAAGGTACAATCACCACGGCACCTGCAGCAATCGAAGATCACGGATTTGTTTACGGCGAAACACAATATCCGACAATCACATCACACGAAGTAATTTCACTCGGATCCAAGGCGGGTGTGGGAAAATTTTCTGCCACGATCGAAAAAAGCCTTGTCGAAAAAGTTACTTACTATGTAAGAGCCTACGCGAAATCTAGTTCCTATATTGTGTACGGCGATCAAGTTGAATTCATGAGTTTGGGTACCACTAAACCAACCTTAATATCGATCGCGCCAACCCAAGCACAGTGGGGAGACACCATCACTTTGACAGGGACAAATTTTACGAAAAACAGTAAATTTCTAACGTCAATCGGAGACATCGATGTTCGCTCCATCTTCGTATCCAACGATCAAGTGAAGCTCATCATTCCCCATACCGTTGTTTCCGTGGTCAATGACGTTTCGATAAACTTCGTCGGAAACTCTGCTACACTCAACGGTGCCCTCACGATTAAGAAGCCGATCATCAGTTCGATTACCCCCACTGCAGGAAAGGTAAATACGGAAGTAATAATTTCTGGTAGCGGATTCAATCTTAATACTGAAGTTTTCTTCGCTGATAGAAAAGCGACAGTCAAAAGTATTAGTCGCCAAGCGATAAAATGTACAGTTCCTACTGGTGCACCCAATGGTATGACTAAAGTTACATTAAAGGCAGGTGCGGAGACGCTTTGGGTCGATACAGACTTTACAATGATGTCGCCCGTAATTACTCAGATAACACCACTTACCGGTACATACAATGACCAGATCACAATAAAAGGCCAAAATTTCAGCGGTATTCAGAGTGAAAATGTTGTTACTGTTGATGGGCAAGTTGCCGAAATTATTTCATCGTCTACCACAGAAATTCGAGCGCGCATTCCATATGGTATTTCTCAAACACCAGCGATGATTGATGTTACCGTTGCAAACATCGAAACAAGAAGATATACTAGTGGATTCGTGCTCACGCGTCCATCGATTACTTCAGTAACACCCACACGGATTGGTACAAATTCGGAAGCAACAATTACTGGAACTGGATTCGACATATACGGTGGAAATATTGTAACACTCGACGGCGAACCGGTATTTCATTCTTACAATATGGGCACGGCCATTCGCTTTACAACTTCAGCCTTTATGCGCAAGCACGAGATGGAGCTAAACGTTATCACCGCAGGACAAGCATCGACTAATACAAAAACGGTTACATCACCTTGGATTACACTACACGATGGTACGAATGCTCGAATAAGCAACAACATTATCTTCCAACACAATAACGAAATTTACGCTGGCCTTGGACGACAAACCTACTATGGAGAATACTCCAATGAAATGTGGAAATTCAATCCTACGACGGGATGGACAAAACTTGGCACTTTCCCTGGTGGGGAACGTAGTCATGCATTTGCGTTCACATTAGGGGACAAAGCGTATATTGGCGGCGGGCAAAGTGATCTAAGTACATTCAATGATTTGTGGGAATTCGATCTTGTTTCTCACGTTTGGACAAAGTTGAATGACGTGCTCCCTGGAGACCACCTTTGGAGTGCCGCAGCTATCACCCATAATGGTAAGGCCTATCTATTTTTCTACAATAGATTTTACGAGTACGATCCTCTTAATGACTCTTGGACACCGCTAAGCTATGCTCCAAACATGTATTCCATGGATGCGCCACCTATTTTTGTTCACGCAAATGAAATCTACGCTGCAGCCGAAGGAAGTTTGTGGGTCTATAATATTGCTGCTGACAATTGGACACAAAAAAACAATTCGATGCCCACGTCGCTTTCCTATGGCGCAAAAGTATTTTCCTTGAACGGAGCTATTTATTTCGAAGACGGGCAAGACGATACAGATGAAAGCATTACTTGGAAGTACGATCCGGTGACAAATAAATTCTCCACTTTTACCACTAGAATACCGATCTTCACTTATGAGCAATCGTATATCTCGATGAATAATAAAGGATATCTTATCGGCGGGCGTCAAGACTACTGGGGCAATGCAACCTCTGTTGTATATGAGTTCGATCCAAATTATTAGAGCGCAAGAACGCGACATATTATGGGCTGCTTCAATACATTATCTTTGAAGCAGCCTTGATTTTTTTGATTTGATAATCCTCGAAGCCCTATTTCACAATTCATTAACAAACTCAGAACACAACATTGCGTTTCTTTATCAAAAAAGAAATCATGCGCATAACACTCCTTCTCTTATTGGTTGTTTCCAATCTTGCCGCTCAAAAAACTCCCGAAATCTTTCAGCCAGGCTTAATCTCTAACGGCGGTGTTTTCGGATTTACCTTGTCACCCGATGGGAAAGAAGCATTTTGGGTACAGTCCAATGGTGGACGAGATACGCTGATCATCATGCATTCGATGAACGTCAAAGGCAAATGGCAACAACCTACGCCAGCATCATTCTCGGGCAACGCGGGCGTGTGGAAAGACATTGATCCCGTATTCTCTCCCGATGGCAAAACAATTCTGTTTCAATCCAACAGGCCTGTTGAAGGGAAACCCGATCGAACATTTTTCGACATCTGGATATCGAAGCGTGAGAAGAACGGATGGAGTAAGGCAATCCATCTGGGAAACGTGATCAACACCGATGCCTCCGAATCATTTGCATCGATGACGAAAAGCGGTAACATCTACTTCATGAAAGACAATCCAGACGGCAAAGGATCATCTGACATCTGGGTTTCTAAATTCGAAAACAACCAGTACAAAGATGCCGTGAATCTGGGCGCGCCAGTGAACACCACGTTCCGTGAGTCGAACCCATTTGTGTCTCCTAACGAAGACTACATCATCTATTTTTCAAGTGACAGCACTGGACTGGGCGACGTTGACTTATTCATCAGCTTCAAGCATGGAGATCAATGGAGTAAACCGAAATCTCTCGGCTCCCCCATCAATGGTAAACTTGGTGAGTTCTGTCCTTTCTATCATGAGCGTCAAAAGAAACTCTATTTCTGTCGCACCGTGACACATGCGAATGGTCGACGAACGGAAGACATTTTTGTTGTCGATTTCGATCCGGCGATCTTTCGAAACTAACTCATTACTTCAAGCTGATTGCTATCAGATACCATGAAGCGTGTGGCAGCCATTGTTCTGCCCAACGCCAGTCGTCGTCTTTGCCTGTCTTTAAATAGCTGAGGTCCCAATCAATACCGTCTTCGTCATCATAACCACCCGTGATGCCGTTGCAAATTCCACCGGGTGCATTGGTGTATTGGTATGTTCCGAAAAACATGTAGGCAATATTATTTCGACCTGTGCCGTGTAGCATCGATGCATCATAAGGGTTTAAGCCGAGAATCCAGTTCAATTGATTCCACGCATAGCCATTGAGTTGCTTTTGAAAAGCGATGTCGTCTTTGAATAAGGGCATCGCCATTCTTGCTGCCGTGGCGAGTGAAGCTAATCGCGCATTCTCACCTTGCCACCATGGAGATGCTTCAGTATCGTGCGGAAAGAAAAAATTAGTACGCTTAACGCCGCCTTTGTTTTGAACAAGTTGCCTTGCATAGCCAAAGGGATTATTAACCTCTTTGGTTACATTTAATTCGAACGTCAACGATCGTTTGATCACCGTCAATAGCGCATTTCGTTCATCGTCGCTTGCAATGGACAAATAGTTGGTCAAGGCCACAACCGGAAGTCCTGCATCTGACGCATGAAAAAATGGGCGATCTCCATCATCTGCGCGCCAATAATCCTTGTGCGTACCGGAGGTGACCAAACGCGTGGATAACTTCTTCGCGCGAACGGCTGCCGATATCCTATAACTAGGCTTACCCGTTGCTTGATAAAGTGCTGTTGCCGCCAGTAACGCGCAATAATCATCGACGATATTTTCTTTTCTATCATTACAATACGCGACGTTATTCTTTTCTAAAAAAGCAAACGCTTCCTCGGCAACACGAAGGTATTCAGCATTCGAAAATTCACCGGAAACTTTATACGCACTCGCCATCGCCAACGACGCAATTGCCATACCTCCTCCTGCACGATAACTCACTTCATACGTCGCTTGACTTTGCACATTTTGCACGCCGCCAGGATTGAAATTGTCTTTTGTTTCATCGGTTTTGATCGCATAGCCTTTATTATCCTTGCTAATCAATCGGTCTTCAGGGCGTTTCTCTGGACCTGGGCATGACACGGATCGATAAAAAGATCCTTTGGGATTTTTTACCCGAACGAGATAGTCCGCGCCAAACATCGCTTCATCGAGGATTTTTCTTTTGTATTGTTTGAAAGCGACATCATTGCGGGCATCTAGAGCAGCATACGTCTTCAGTAAACTCCATACGGTGAGTGAAATTTGCTGCGGATTAAAGTATGTTGAAAACGACAAATGAGATAGGTGCTTTCCGTAATCGCCAGTCGCATCAAACCATCCACCATGTGCATCGATCGTAGTTTTTGTATCTTCAAGTTTAACGTGATGATCCGCTTTGTCCAGCAATCCCGAAGAGCGTTGTCCTTTGAAATAATACACGACATTCGATAACGTATTTCTTTCCAAGATTTCTTTTTGGATTTGGAATGGAAAGGAACGAATGATCCCCTTTGTTGTCGAGCATTCTAAAACGTATACCCCCTCCGTTGTAACGTCGTCGAAATCAACCGTCCAAAAGTGCCAATCTTTCCACTTGGTAACGTTCCCAGTCTTCACTGGCACACCGGAAAAAATTTCCTTGTTTGAAGTATAGTCGATCACGCGAAACGAATTCACCTGATCGTCAGCAGTACCTTGCACCACGGCGTGCTTCGGTCCAAACTTATCATATCCTAAGTGATTTGTAATGACACGCGGCAATTGTGCATAAATGCCTGTGTGTATCAGAAAAAGCAGTAAAGAGAGGAAGGTTTTGTATTTGCTCATAGGGTAAATTCAACGATTACGTTAAGATCCAAATTCTTGAACGTTGGCGTTGAATTTATCCTACAACAACAAACAATATGATGATGCGCGGACGTTTTTTGGTGTGTACTTAGCACGCATTAATAAGGATCATGCGTTAGTCATCCACGCAAATATTTTTATTTCTGCAATACGAATCGATAATATCGGCGTGAGCCATCTTTTAGCGTGAGATAGAAGCGTGATCCTACGACGCCAGCAAACTCAGAAAAAAGCTTTTGCCATTTGGGGGGAATAAGTTGTTTGATGCGTGTGGTTTTTGCCTCATCTTCTTCCTCGATTGAGCGAATAACATTATCACTGATATCTTCCTCCTCCAACAATCGTAGTCCGCTTCTACCGATCTGTTGTTGAAAGACAGGCATATTATTGTCGCTGCGAAAATCGACCATGAGCAAATAGCCACCAGGCTTGAGCACACGCTTTACTTCTTGAAGAAATTTCTCAGGCAAACCGTAGGCATGGCAAGACTCGACATTCATCACCACATCAACACTATTATCGGCTACAGGAATTGATTCAGCACTGCCTTGAATAAATTTGAGATTGGGCACTACATGTAAACGATTGGCAAGGTCAACAGCATTTTGTGCGAGGTCCATACCCACATAACTAGCTGGTTGAAAATAGGAAGCGAGGTGTTTCGCTCCACCACCGCGACCGCTTCCAACTTCAAGGACTTGTTTTCCTTTAAGTTCTTTTTTTAATGCGAGGTAATGATACATCTGCAACGGGAGGCGTTGCTTCGTCTGATGATCGGCGGGCAGGTTAAGCGGCGGCTCACTGTTGTTGGGCACATAGCCGTAGTTCATAAACTGCCAATCTTCCGCTGGAACGTGCTTCGCTAACAGCTCGTACGTTATTTTTGCGTTGAGTCGTTTGAACCAAGCAAAACGTTTCAGCAAGAACATAAGTCTTCTAAGCATAGATGTGGTTTAAGGTGTCGCAAGATAATGTTATTCGGCAAACTACAAGTGATGGTCATCCGGCATCACTAAACTTCTTCCCTTGAAGGTCTACTGTCCCACATGATTTGTTCTCGATCACGCATATGGCTACCAATCTAATGCCCGATGCACGACTAAGATGGTGTCTGCCATTCGAAAAGCCGGATGATAGTTTTTTCTCGCTTCAAAAATTTTCACTACCTCCAACACAATTTTCCTTCAACTGGCACGATAATGGTTTATGATGTTTTTTTGGAGCACAGCGTTGTAGAAATTTTTGTGTGTTAAGATTAGCTCCCAAGTCATTGCTGCTATAGCATGTGGTCGCCGAGATTTTCAGCGAGACCGATTAATCTGATGAGGGGATGGGTAGTTGACGTTCGTAGATTGGCGCATGCACGTTAAAGTCGTACCTAAACCTTTTGAACCTCATGATCATACAACGCTCCGGTACATCAACCATTGTTTACCTTTCAGCACTTATCCAAACTATTAAATCCCGGCGAGAATCTTTGGGAACGGGTGGTTCAAGCGGCAAAGGGTCATATCAAGAAGTTATTTCAAGTAATCAACATACAATCAAGATAGGCTAAAGATTTTTCGGGAACCCCAACTTACCGAATTTGGCGAGGGCAGCGGTTGTGTTATGAACTCTATGAGTTTGCTGCTCTCCCTTAATTTTTACAAATGGTTAAACTTGGTCAGTTGTATTTTCTATATTGGTAAAGCAATCAGACCCCAGACTTGAAAATATTCATTCTTTTATTCTTTCTGCTTTTCCAAACTGTGCTTGTTACTGCTCAAGAAACCCTTATTGGTAAATGGACAGCACACTCCGTTATTTTTCGGAACGCCGAAATTGAACTGAACAAGAAGGAAAAAATCATCTTTAAAAAAGACAGCACTTATATCAGGCGATACAGTCTTTACAAGAGCAAAGCAGATACCTCGAATCATGTACTTTTTTCGACGACGTTCTTCAACGGTAAAACCACCACCGTTGTGAAAGATATGAACGGCAACGTTGTGAAACCAAGATCCATAAAAGAGTCGGGAAAATTCAACGTCGACCTCACTACGAAGACAATCATTTTCACCAAGAAGGACCAGTCCTATAGAAAAAATTACAAATTAGACCGCCGCACACTACTGCTTGAAGAATCTACTGACGGTATTCTCAAAACTACAGAAACAGTCTACTTGCTAAAACTTCGGAAACGCCGCTGATGCGCGGCAGCATTTTTTAGCGTCCCATTTACCATGAAAAAATACGCCGTTATCATTGTATTGCTCTTGCTAGATTTTGCGCTTGCTACTCCACTGTATGCCCAATCGAAAGCAGCATTAAAATCAAAAATATCTAGTATCGTAAAATCGATTGACGCCGACATTGGTGTTTCGATGTTCCATGTCGAGAAAAAAGACACACTCTCATTACAGGGAACCAAACATTATCCGATGCAGAGTATCTATAAATTTCACCTGGCGCTGGCTATTCTTGAGCAAGTTGACAAAGGAAATATCAAGCTTGAGAAAAAGGTAAGAATATACCCTGATCAATATTTTAAGACACATAGTCCGATCATCAAAACATATCCTGAAGGCAATATTGATCTTTCTGTTACCCAATTGTTAGAATATACGATTATCGAAAGCGATAATTTGGGATGCGACCTGTTGTTTGATTTGATTGGTGGACCTGAGAAAGTGAATCATTTCATTCACACCTTGCGCATAAAGGACGTTTCTATTCTGAACACAGAGCGCGAAATGCATGTAACGCCAGATCTTCAATTTCAGAATTGGACAACTCCCATTGCCATGAGCACGCTATTGAGAGAATTCTATCTTCGAAAAGTTCTTCAGGCTACAACACACGACTTTTTGTGGACTACCCTTTCGAAAACCAGTGTAGGCCCGCGCCGAATAAAAGGCCTGTTACCCAGCGGGACGGTTGTCGCGCACCGAACCGGAACAGGCGATAGGGATGCCGATGGTTTTTGGACCGCGGTGAATAATGCTGGAATCATTGTTCTTCCCAATGGCGACCATGTCGTCCTTAGCGTTTTTGTAACGCATCTTCGGGGAGAAATTAAAGATGGCGAAAGTGCCATTGCAGAAATTGCAAAAGCCGTGTATGATCACTACGCGCGTTGATGTTGCGATGACCATTAAAAGCATATTAAATCGTATGCTTACACATTGACTTTTTAAATAAGTCGTTGAATTTTAAATGGGCAAATTATTAGATTTGTCGATTGACACCGGGCCGTTGTTCCTCTCCAGCTGGCCAACTTACATCTACCATACGCGCCATGAAAGGAATCAAACGATTATTTATTTTCATTTCCATCACGCTAAGTGCGTGCACATTTTCTGATAAGCCGTCAGATTTTGATTACGGCGCGATTGAAAACAATCAATACAAAAACAAGTTTTTCGATTTTACGCTCGATGTTCCTAGCGCTTGGAAAGTTCAATCGAAAGCTCAAACGCAAGAACAGGCAGCGCAAGCAGCGGAAACCACAAGTGAATTGTTGGATCAGCCTGTGGCCACAGAAGACATTGCAAATGCTACGCTGCTAAATGTTCGAAAATACGACTCTGGTGCCCTAGTGGCATTTAATCCAAACCTGATTGTCGTAACTGAAAATGTCGCCAATGCTGCAAACATTAAAAGTGGTCAAGATTATTTGTCGACTGTAAAAACGCTACTCTCTAAATCTGGTCATTCTTACAATCACATTGACGAGACGTTGACAGAAGTTAAACTTGGAAGTATTCCCTTTCATGTACTCAATACAACACAGTCGTCGATGGGAATCGAAATTAATCAGCGTTACTACGCCGCGGTCATCAATGGTTTCAGCTTGACATTCATTATATCGTATCGCACACGAGATCAACTAGAAGAGCTTGATACGGTGATGAAAACCGTAAAGTTTGGCGATCAGAATTTACAGCATTGATTGTTCAGTACTCACAGCGAGTCGCGCGAAACTAAATCGAAGACAGCTTGTTCCATCGGATTTGGTTGCGCATAGAAAGATGTTGCAGGTGTTTTGATACGACCGTTGTAAAATTCGATCATCTCAATGTGATCACTGAATACGAGGTTGACGCGCTTTAGTGGTACATCACCCATTTTAATCATGATCTCTCCCGAATCTGGCAGTTGAAATAGCAATGCCATCATCTTTTTTACCTCGACGGAATCCTTCATTTCATGCGTGCGCGCTGGAATAGTATCGGACAGTTTCGTGTAGTCGTCGATGATGACGCGATCAGGCGTAGTCATCTGAAATGTTGAAGCATACCTCGAAGGCATGTCCTTCAGTTCCACAGGTTTCGGATTATTACATTGCGTTAAGAACACAAGCAGAAACACACATACGATCACACGCTGCACCATATTCATCCGTTTTTTCTTAAGGTAATTTTGCGACAAGTCTTTCCGGAAGCGATTTTAAGACAAAATAGATAATCTTCCATTTCCAACCTGGAACAATAATGAGGACATTCCCGGCATTTACAATAGCTTCGGCGACAAAGGCCGGCTCCAGCATCAATGATTCGGTAAGCTGTAGCCCTGCGGTAAGTTTACTTCGGATATACCCTGAAACAATCGCGTTTACTTGAATGTTCCGATCAAAAAGAAATTGTCTTAAACCTGCCAGATATTGCGTAAATGCGGCCTTCGTGCTGCCATACACAAAGTTGCTTTTACGACCACGCACGCCAGACAGCGATGAAAGTCCAATGATTCGCTCTAAATTGGTGTTATGCTTATCCATGGCGACGATGTTCAAAATCGAAACGGCACCTGCATACAATACATTGATCATTTGGTAGGTGCCATCCCAACTTACCAAGGCTTCTTCATTAGTCACTTGAAATCCGGCGGCATACAACACGATGTTGGGTTTTACCGGGAGCGCATCGTAGAACGCTTGATGTGTATGAAAAGCGACCGCATCGAAATAGCGAATGTCGACCATCGTTGGATCCGAAACACGGTCATCTACAAAAGTTTTAAGGTGCGCAGTACTTCGCGAAGCGGCAACAACGTGATAACCCTTATCGACATATAAACGCAATGCTTCCTTTGCTACATCAGAATTTGCACCGAGTATCAGTACAGATTTCTCCACAGTTCCTTTGATCATTTTATCTACCTCACGAGTTTATCACGCATCTCACGCCACGTGATAAGTTGGATGTTATTTGTTTCCAGCAACTTCTTACACACGTCGCTTGTGAAAAAATCAAAATCCGCTTGTCTCCATGCTGATCCCCAATCTGGATGATCGATCGTAACGGCCTTCATTTCATCATTATCGTACGCGGTGTGAATTAAGATAGTACTCACACCGGGTTGCAAGTTATTCAAAAGGTTTGTGTAGTATTTGGACATTCCTTTCGCGTAGTCATAAGTTGCCGCCGTGTAAATGTCGTCGATCACCACATCTTTTTCAGTCAACATTTTCTTTATACCACTCGATTCATATGCATCAACAATCTGCTGCGTGATCATCACGGGAATTTTAAATTCATGACCGAGTTTAATGTATATCTTTACATATTCAGCATCTCTGAAAATCATTCCCATATGGCTATCGAGGTGCGTTGGATCGACGCCGAATTGAATGGCTCTTTTAATTTGTGCGCGCAGTTCTTTTTCTACATCTTCGACCTTGGCCACCTTTGATAGATCGACCGAGCCATCCGTTAAGAATCCTTTATCGGTTGTCAAACTTTTAACTTCTTGGTGAAGTACAGGTCCCCATTTGTAATGTTTCCATTCACTCGTTAACACAAGATGTACACCAAGGTCAAGCTCAGGATGTGAGACGGCGTAGGCCGCTATTTCGGGAAACCAAGGACAAGGCACCATGATGCTACCGGAATTAACCACGCCTTTTTCCATCGCATAAATAGTTGCCGCATTTTCGGTCTGTGCTACGCCAATGTCGTCGGCATGTATAATCAGCAGTTTGGTTTCTTTAGGATATCCCAGTCGTTCTTGGAGTGTTTTCATTTGCGAAAAAATTGGAGTCTGGCACAACACCAATGCAAAAATCATTAATGCTCTCATAGCCGTAAAATTTGTTCGGAAGGTACAATTTCAGCTGTAAAGTTGAAAGGCGCGTGACGTGTGCACACGCTATAAGAGACACGTCAAAAGCCGCCGATGACATACTTGAGAGCGGGAATAAGCATGGTTAGCGCTTTATCATAAAAGGCAAATGCCATTGTAGAATTGTGGCGATATTGGGTTTGATTTTGTAGAGTTTTTCCACATTTAGAACGTACAACCTACGCGTGACGGGCGAATAGGCCACTGGCAAATTTTTTGGATAAGGATTCGATGTTATTGACTTAAACGACCTCTTTCAGCTATTGAGTTGTCTTCACCCCTATGCCCTGAAGGGGAACTCGGTTTGCGGGCTGACCCTTTAGGGAATGAAAGGGTTGGGGTGAGTCAATGACAGTGAATAACGATTGATAAACAAATTGTACACGTCGTATGAAATCAAGAAAAATTTTAGCGGCTACGCTCGAAGAAATTGGCGAAGAATTGTCGCATCTCCGAATGAAAAAAGGCTATGACACCGTGCTAAATTTTGCCTTAGAACACAAACTACCGCCCAATCAATATTGGAAAATTGAAAATGGTAAGGCGAACATTACCATAAAAACACTATTGAAACTATTGAGTATACATCGCGTTTCCTTAGAAGAATTCTTTTGTTCTTTTAAGGCAAAATAGTCGCAACTGTTGTATCCGGCCGGAATTGTTGATTTTCCCAACGCCCGCTGGCATCAAGTTTTACTTTCACGAATCGACTTATCGAACAAACCGAACGTATTGCCATGACCATAGAAGTATCCATATCCACGAGCTCATCGATTGCCGGACTAACCAGTAATGACAGTACTTTCACCGATGGATTCCATCTGCATTTTATCGCCAAAGATGATCAATGTAGAAAATTGTGGACGATTTCTGACACCAACGAAAATGGCGACCTCGCACGATACACGTCGATCCAGCACGCGCTGCTCGCAGCTGCTGAAAAAATGAAATTGTATCGCACGTCGATTCAAGAATGAATTACAATCTTGCTTTAATCTATATATCGAAAGGCGGCCTGAAAAGTCGCTTTTTTTTTATCCTAGAAAATGTAGCCTCAATGTATCGTATGGCATTTCCACCTCCAGGTAAACAGGCGAGTCGTTGATACTATGGTAATTTAATTCGATAATACTCTTCCTCGTGTTTTGCGGACTCGGAAATACACGTCCGATACTTTCAATATTGATAAGCTCTGTTTTTGTTTCTTCTTCTTCTGTGACTGTTACTTCGATAAATTTTGCCATGGTTGATCATCGTTGATGAATTGCAAAATTAGAAACTCTAGCGTATCAATCTAAAGCGGATGAAAAGATCGAAGGTAACAGTTAACGATTCATGATTAACGTGTAGTAAGCTGTCCGGATAACGATTCACGTTTAACGCTTAACGATTAACGATTAACGATTCACGATGGCTGTTTGATGTTGACTTTCAGCCAAAAGAATCCAATCAACCCGGCGATCACAGAAAAAATCATCACGGCGATCTTTGCTTGGTCAATCAATACCGAATCAGAGAAAGCCAGTAGGCTAATGAAGATAGACATGGTGAATCCAATTCCACCTAGAAAGCCGGCACCGATAATGTGCTTCCAGGTGAGACTTTGCGATAGCTTCCCTACGTTTGTCTTCACGGCAATCCAAGTAAATCCGATGATGCCAAGAGGCTTGCCGATTAAGAGGCCGATCATAATTCCCACACCAATCGTGTTTCCTAATTGGACGTAAAAGGTGCTACTGATGGGTATTGCTGTATTGGCAATGGCAAAAATCGGAAGAATAATAAAGGCAACGGACTTGTGTAGTAAATGATGAAGCTTAGCTGAAGGCGTGCCCTCATCACCATTGCCGAATGGAATGGCGAAAGCCAACAGAACGCCGGTAATGGTTGCATGTACACCGGAATGAATCATACAATACCACATGACAACGCCTAGGCTAAGGTACGGCCACATACGATGTACTTTCAATCGATTTAAGACGAGGAGCACGACAAAGATGCCTATGGCTAACGAGAGGTAGAGCCAGCTAATTTGTTGTGTATAGAAAATGGCGATGAGTAAAATTGCCCCGAGGTCATCGATTACTGCGAGGGCTGTGAGAAAAATTTTGAGCGCAAGCGGAACGCGTTTACCCAACAGCGACAATACACCGAGCGCAAAAGCAATGTCCGTGGCCATGGGAATACCAATGCCACGCGAAAACTCAGAATGACGATTTACAAAAAAATAGCATGCTGCAGGAACGATCATGCCCCCCAGTGCTGCGACGATTGGCAAGGATGCCTTTTTAAAGTTTGATAACTCACCGATGTAAACTTCCCGTTCCAGTTCGAGGCCAATCAACAAGAAGAAGATGGTCATCAAACCATCGTTGATCCAATGGGTGAGTGTGTGCTCACCGATTGGCGTATTCCAGACGTCGATGTAACTTTCGGAAATATTCGCCAATAGAAGCGAGATGATTGTGCAGAAGATCAACACCACCCCTCCTGATCGATCGCTCTCGAAGAATTCTTTAAACCCTATTGACTGTTTGAATGAAAGCATGCCGCAAGATAAAATTACTTTCTTATGGCAGCGTCGGATTATAAAATGGTTTTTCCTGGATTCGCGTTTTTCTTATTCCCCCAACGTTTTCTTCCCCGATTACCATTACCGTTTCCTTTCGGTCGATGTTTTGCATGATCGTTGTTAGCCTTGGGCTGCGATGGTGTATGCTTTACAGCAAGCTCTGGTGTTACACCTCCCTGAAAAGGATGCTCACCCACAACTTCGATATCTTTCTTAATGGTTTTAATGATATCTCTCAGGTATTCTTTTTCCTCCTGATCACAGAAAGATAATGCAGATCCGTTTGCACCGGCGCGTCCCGTTCTGCCGATACGGTGAACGTAAGTCTCCGGTACATTGGGAAGTTCGTAGTTGATCACGAATGAAAGGTCGTCTACATCGATACCGCGCGCAGCGATATCCGTAGCAACCAATACGGTGAGCGATTTATTTTTAAAATTCGCCAACGCTTTCTGACGTGCTTGTTGTGATTTGTCGCCGTGAATGGCTGCCGCGCTGATGCCGCCTTTGTTCAACGTCATGGCTACACGATCCGCACCGCGTTTGGTACGTGTAAATACCAACACGTTTTGCATTTGCTGCTCGCGAATAACGTGCTGTAACAATCCACGTTTATTATTCTTTTCGACGAAATAAACGGATTGATTGATGGTAGTCGCTGTCGAGGATACCGGTGTTACTTTTATTTCAACAGGATCTTTCAAGATGCTCATGGCAAGGTCTTGAATTTCCGGAGGCATCGTTGCCGAAAAAAGTAGCGTCTGTCGCGATGTGGGTGTAAGCTTTACAATTTTTCGAAGGTCATTGATAAATCCCATGTCGAACATGCGATCTGCTTCGTCGAGCACGAGGATCTCGATTTTATTGAGCTTCACGATGCCTTGATTCACAAGATCCAACAACCTTCCGGGCGTGGCGATGATGATGTCGACACCACGTCGTAATTGTTGCACTTGATGGTGCTGCGAAACACCCCCGAAAATCACGGCGTGTTCAAGTCGGAGGTATTTGCTGTAAGCCTTAATATTTTCTCCAATTTGCAAAGCAAGTTCGCGGGTTGGCGCTAGTACGAGAGCTTTAACAAAAGGTTGAGAAGCGCGTTGATGAAGGCGCTCTAACATAGGCAACGAAAACGCGGCAGTCTTTCCTGTTCCGGTTTGTGCGCAGCCAAGCAGATCACGCTGTGATAAAACAACCGGAATTGCTTGTTGCTGAATGGGTGTAGGCGTAATGTATTCTTGGTCTTGAAGGGCACGAAGAATTGCTGGCGATAAATTAAATTGCTGAAATGACATGTAATTTGTTTAAAAAAAGCGATCTGGTGTAGGTATCCTATTTGAGAAATTCGAGCAGATCGCGGATTCGGATTGAACAGCTGCCTGTTGAGCGTATTTCAAGTGCCAAAGATAACATTTTTGGAGGGTTAATAAAATCTCTCACAAAACAGGCTATTGTTTGTTAGGTTCTCAACACGAAAACGTTTTAAAAAATTCATTCATGAAAGTAGGCGCGATGGGTTTGTTTAATTGAAGCAATCGCGATTTCGAAACTATATTTGAATTAGTTTTGCGCCCTATGAACTTTGATGCCCTGCGTAAAGATCTTGAAGGAGATCTTTTTACAGACGAGACTACCCGTAGACTTTATGCTACTGATGCTTCTGCATATCGTGAGATGCCACAAGCCGTAGCGATTCCAAAATCCGAAAATGACCTTGTCAAGCTCATTCAGTTTGCAAGCAAAAATAAAACATCGATTATCCCGAGAACGGCGGGAACATCATTAGCAGGACAGGTCGTTGGTGCTGGGATAGTTGTTGACATCTCGAAGCACTTCAACAAAATCATCGAAGTGAATGTTGAAGAGCGCTGGGCCATCGTTCAACCCGGCATCGTGCGTGATGATCTGAACCAACATCTGAAATCTTACGGATTCTTTTTCGCGCCAGAGACATCTACCGCGAATCGCGCCATGATTGGTGGGATGATCGGAAACAACTCTTGCGGCTCGAACTCTGTTGTTTTCGGGAGTACGCGAGAGCATTTGCTTGAAGTTAACGCACTTCTATCAGACGGAAATAAAGTTTGGTTCGGCCCTACTACCAAGGAAGCGTTTAAACAAAAAACGAACGGCGATACACTAGAACATCAATTGTATCAACATATCGATCGCATTCTGTCGGATGAAGAAAATATCAAAGAGATCGAAAAAGAATTTCCGAAAGCATCGATCGAAAGAAGAAATACGGGTTACGCAATCGACATGCTTGCTCGGATGCAACCATTCAACGCAAGCGGAGGACCTTTCAATTTCTGTGGACTGATTGCAGGATCAGAAGGAACGCTTGCTGTGGTGACCACGGCCAAGATCAAGTTGACGCCGATTGATCCGCCGCATAAAAAATTAGTTTGCATTCATTGTCAGAGTATCGATGAATCGCTGCGTGCAAATTTAGTAGCGCTTCAGCATAATCCATCGGCTGTCGAGTTGATGGACCACTACGTATTTGAGGCCACAAAGCGAAATCGCGGTCAGCAAGAAAATAGATTTTTTATTGAAGGTGATCCGCAGGCGATCATGGTTGCTGAGCTTACACGCGATTCAGAAGCACAAGCGCAAGCCGACGCGGAAGCGCTGATTGCTGATCTCAAGCAAAAGCAATTGGGATACTCATATCCGATTGTGAGTGGCGACAATATTAAAAAAGTATGGAACCTTCGTAAAGCAGGTTTAGGATTGCTGTCCAATGTACCCGGCGATGAAAAGCCAGTACCCGTAATTGAAGACACTGCGGTGGATGTTAATGATCTGCCGGCTTACATCGCGGAATTTGGCGAGATCTTAAAGAAGCATGATTTGTACAGCGTACATTATGCCCATGCAGGTTCCGGAGAGCTCCACCTGCGCCCGATCATCGATCTAAAAAAAGCAGAAGGTATTAAGCTGTTCAGAACGATTGCTGAAGAGATTGCTACGCTAGTAAAAAAATACAACGGGTCCTTATCAGGTGAGCACGGCGACGGTCGTCTTCGCGGAGAATTCATTCCGCAGATGATTGGTGAACACAACTACAAATTGATCAAAGAGCTGAAAGCCGTGTGGGATCCACAAAACATTTTCAACCCAGGGAAGATTGTTGATACACCACCGATGGATACATTCCTGCGTTATGAAAAAGATCAGGAAACAAAAACGTTCGATACGGTACTAGACTTTTCATCTACGCTGGGCATTCTGCGTTCGGCAGAGCAATGTAATGGCTCCGGCGATTGTCGTAAGACAGAATTGAGTGGTGGCACGATGTGTCCGAGCTATATGGCCACACGTCATGAAAAAGATACTACGCGGGCGCGGGCGAATATTTTACGGGAGATGATCACGCACTCCGACAAAGTAAATCCATTTGCACAAGATGAGATCAAGGAAGTAATGGATCTTTGTTTGAGTTGCAAAGGATGTAAATCAGAATGTCCGTCGAATGTCGATATGGGTAAGCTGAAGCAGGAATGGCAATATCAATATTACAAAGAGAAGGGTGTTCCTTTCCGTTCTCGCCTGATTGGAAATTTCGCACTCGGCATGAAACTCGCATCACTCATGCCATGGGGATACAACTTTGTGTTCAAAAACAAAACCCTGGGTAACGCTGCTAAATCGTTGATCGGTTTTGCGCGCGATAGGAGCATGCCATCAATCTCGAAGACAACTTGGAGAAAATGGTTTTTAAAAGAATTCAAACCAACAGTTAACACGCCTGCGAAAACTGTATATCTCTTCATTGATGAATTACTAAACTACAATGAAGCAGAAATCGGAATCACGACGGTCAAGCTTCTCGACAAACTTGGTTATACCATTCGATTTGTGGAGCACGAAGAATCTGGTAGGAGTTTCTTATCGAAAGGGCTTCTCGAACAAGCGCAGCAGTTTGCGCGAAAAAATGTAGCGATCTATAAAGATCTCATTACTGCAGAAACACCGTTGATTGGAATTGAACCTTCGGCAATTCTTACCTTCCGCGATGAGTATCCGGATTTACTTCGCGGTGAAGAGAAAGACGCAGCATACCGCATCGGTGCACATACCTTTATGATTGAAGAGTTTTTGGCTAGAGAACTCGATCTGGGAAGAATCGATCTGAGTTTATTCCAAGAACAAAAACTAACGATCAAGCTTCACGGCCATTGTCAACAAAAGGCATTGTCATCTCTTGTGCCCGTGAAAAAAATCCTCACCCGCATGGGAAGCAATGAAGTGCACATGATTCCATCGGGATGTTGTGGTATGGCGGGATCATTTGGTTATGAAAAAGAACATTTCGATCTCTCCATGCAAATCGGTGAGCTTGTACTTTTTCCAACCGTGAGAAAGCAGCCTGAGAATGTAGTCATCGCAGCGGCTGGAACAAGTTGTCGTCACCAGATTAAAGACGGCACAGGAAGGAAAGCGTTGCACCCAGTTGATATTCTCTGGAAGGCGATGAAGTAGCGTGTCGTAGCACTTAGTTGGATTGATATTTTACACCATCCCAGCGGTATGTTATCGGATCAACAGGTGCCTCCTCAATGGCGTCGTTGCCGTCATACGATTCCTCATCTTTCGTAACGGAAACGTTCACCGTCGTGTGAAGTGATATGTCGTACAAGCCATTAGATTTTGAATCCAACACCTTGATTTCGGTTACACTACTTCGCTCACTATAATCACCATGCTCATCGCTTGAAAATTGATAGTCTTCTAATGTCATTTCAAGAACGCTTGTCAATTTGCTTTTCACAAAAACATAAAGCGATGCATCATCTTTTCGGAAACCATAGTCGCCGGCGCCTTCTTCGGACGATTTAAAGTGAATCAGCACCGCTGCGTTATCGTCGGTAATTTTGATTTCTTCACCTTCAATACTTCCAGAAACAAGCCCTTGACTTTCTACATCGCCGAGTGATACAAAGTCTCGGAATACCTGTTCTTCCCCTACCTTCTTGAATACAACCAGCATACAGTGCACAGTTGCATATTGAATTCCTTCACGTCCACCTACGTATTCACCCTCTCCGCTTTGAATTAACGCAACAGAAAGCTGCGCGGATTCTCCTTCTTCCACGGACACTAGATTTTCCGTAATGAATGTGATGTCGATTAATTCGCCTGCTACAAATTTCTTTTCCACCAGAGCCTTAAAGAACGTTTCATTATCCTTGAATAACAATCCCTCAGGGAGTTGCTCACTATCGACAATTGTGGTTAACGAATCATCCGCTTTTACGAGCACGGAATCAAAAACCATATCACTTCCGGTTTGTCGAATCGAGCATGCAGAAAGCGAGACCAATGTCAATAACATTAGTCGTTCACAAAGACTTTTGAATGGTGAAATCAAGGGAAAGGATTTTACTATGAAGATAATCGATTACGCATTTACATAAACATGAATGCGCATATTTTATCACAAAGGCTTTTTCCAATACACTGCGCCGTTTTTTGCATTCACAGAAATCACCCAACTGCCTATCGTGATAATTATCCTTTCATTCAACTTGTAGTGAATACCAACACGTGCGTTTCCATCGTCCGCGTCTGCACCGATAAGATCGTTTTGCTTCAACTCCCACAATTTATTCAGCTCCAGATCAACCGCAGTAAATATCGCGTTTTTTTTCCCTAACGTTTCGAAATGCCGCACGATAATCACATCATCAGATTCATCAAAAAAGACAATTCTGGGCAATAAAAATGTTTCTTGATAGGCCTTCGATTGCCCCTTTCGATCGACGGTCATGCGACCTATTTCGCCGTTTTCGTCTTTGAAATAATAGTAATCGCCATTCTCCAATACTGCAGTTGTTTCGTAGCGATGATGAGAGCGCCGAGGATGGTCGCCGGGAATTAGTTTTTCTTCCGATAGGTCGTAATGATTGCGCTTGCCATCCATCGCCGTGATCGCCAGCAATGCAGTATCATGTTCATCGATTGTCACGTAGCTCAACTGACTAATTCCTGAAGACAACTCAGGATATTTTTCAAAACCAGATTCTTTAGACCATAATTTCTCCTCATCGCCTGTAAAGATGTTGTAGCCAGTAACACCTTGCGGTTCAGCGATCGCAATCAAATGGTCCGTCATGCAAATAATCTGAGCGTACGACTGCACTTGGCGCACGAGTCGGTTTCCAGTTTTTAAGTCGAGCACATACAGTCGATAGAGCGTTGTTGTGCCACCATCGCCATCTCCTACCTCGTGCGTTTCAATTAAAGCAAGTTGTTTTCCATTTGATGCAACATCGATAAAATCGACTGCTCTCCCATACGGACCGCGTGTGAGATAGATCAGCGAAAAAAGGAATGCTATAGAAAATAGGCTTGGCAAAATGTAATTCATCCAAGGCGTACGAAACGGTTTGTAGACCGTGAATGTAATAGCCACAGCGATCAGTACAGCGAGGTATGAGAAGAACATCCAGGTCGACGAAACGACCGTATCAATTATTGATGTAAAGTCAGAAAAAACGAGGTACATGGCTGCTGAATTGGCAAAAGATATGACATTACAGCGTCTAAATTAAAAAGTTCCCGCATCAAAAATTAATTAACCTTCAAGAATACGCCTTTTTGTCTTGCCCCGAGATTGGTATTCTATTTGGCGGAGGATTCACACAGGAGATTAAAATAATGAAAAAGCACTTTAAGAATTTAGTAACCTCCGTTGATGTATTGAATACTTTGAACGGTGGCACCAGCGAGCCTCAGTTACAACTTCATAAAAAATCGGAAGGCCATGAAATGAAAGTTCGTGTACCGGGTATGGACAAAGAATCACTGCAAGTGGAAATTCATAATAACGAGCTATCGATCTTCTATCATATCACGATCGATAGCAATGGGAAAGCCGTTCATATGCCACTCGTCGTGTACAGTAAACCGATACCTTACTTTATTTCTGCAGAGTCTATCACGGCTACTTACGATGAAAGTCATTTGATTGTGGATATGCCATTCAACGAGAAAGCAAGTGGATACCACAGAAAAGTTGTCGGATAAAATTCATTCACAGGATAGTAGAAGCGCTGCTATCCTGTGAAAAATCTAGCGCTAAGACCGCATGACGCGCTGATAAATACCGAGCATCTTATTTAACTCACCTGCTAACGTGATTGGAAGTTGATCTGAGCTTATGGCAACATCACCCGGGCTGAAATTTCTTCCGATAGAAAATGTACTGAATCGAAAATCGTCTTGCTGCGTAAAGGCATGTAATGCTTTTTCATCTTTAAAGCTCCCAACATCGATTCTTTTCCCGACGATATCAATCCAATACGGAGATCCAAGTGCCACGATATCCTTGTAGATTACAGCTCTGAATGATTCGTCAGTCATCTGCTGATGAAAGAAAGGTCTGTCGATACCCTCCATTCCAGCCACACCCACAACTAAACGTACTGCGAGTTCTCTTTGACGAAGGGCGATTTGCAACTGCGCGAACTCGTCCTGAGACGCATGAAGAGAAAATTTTTTCATCTCCGCTTCACGTCGACCATACGATAGGTAAATTTCCTTTACAGGCTTTTCATATTGAGGTGTAATCGTGCTTACGCTATCGCCTACCGTAGAAATTTTCATCAGCGAAACATCACGTTTGATAAGCTCGTGCACTTGCAAAAGCTTCTCACGCAATTGCTCGCGTTCTGTTTGGAATATCGGTGATATTGATGATGCTTTTTCGTTGCTTAATACCAGGTAATCTTCTTTCTTAAAAAACTGGTTTCTAAACTTGAACTGATCCCAATTGAATGCGCGCGACGCGATGGCCAATGCTTCCTCCTTATCTCTACGCGATGCGATTAGACGTTTCATCAACGTTGGATATATCAAATCATATTCCTTGATAATCTCTTCGGTAATTGGTTCGCCAAATTCGAAGTAGCCAACAAACCACGATTTTAAGTTTTCGATCTCTTTTACATCCGCGACTTTATAAAATACTTCTTCGTGATCTTTCAAACCTTCGAATGTAAGACTACCTGACCCGATATATGCGACCGTTTTCCGGAAGGGAAGTTGAATGATAAACGTGTTTGCATGCAATGGGTTCTTCGTATAAATGCGTAGGGAAATACGATCCGTAAAGTGTTTCCAAATGCGCCATAGCACCTTGGGTGAAGTCACTTCATCAAGACCTGTAACGAGTTCGACTTTGCATTTTGTGGGTAGACGACTTGCAATGAAATCGAAGCCTTCGTCAGATAGCCCTGCCGTTACAATCTGACAGAATTCTGCCTGCAACAATATTTTTTCGTTAATGAGCGGAACCGCTAGTTTCTTTATCAACATACGCGCTACGAGTTATGCTTTTTTCAAAAACATAGTCTTCAAGACAATGGTGGATTTATCAACCCTACCTTCAATTTCCCCTTCATCATCTGTGAGGCGAATATTCTTGACCATTGTACCGCGTTTAATCACGGACGACGAACCACGCACCTTAAGATCTTTAATCACTGTAACAGCGTCTCCTTCGTTCAAGGGCGTGCCGTTGCTATCTTTTACGTTCATGCATTCTGATTTAGGGTACAAGTATAGGCATTCGTTGCGAATCGATGGTTGTCGGCCTCATCTAATGCGCTTTTCATCAAGGAAACATTGCCAGTGGTCATATAAATTTTACCGCTACGGCGTGATAACGTTCATTTACATAACAAAACGATCACCAAAAATAAAATCCTATGAAAACACAGCCATGGTCGCAATCACTCGTCAAAGTCTTTACTTTCCTTTCGTTGCTGATGTGCTCTTCTATCATCCCTGCCTACGCTGGTGGTGAGTATTATGAAGTTTACCTAAATGATAAGCTGATTCTTCAACAAGGTGTTACGGGGAAGACGATTCAGTTGAAGAACATTCCCATTGAAAATGCAAATGCCAATGACCGCATTACGATTATTTACAAACGATGTCACGATGAAAATGCGACAGGTCGAAAGCTTACGGTACGCGATGAAGCTGGAAACATTTTGAAAGAATGGAAATTTCCAGACCGTACGGATGAACGTAACGCGATGACAATCCTTGTGAAAGATCTGGTAGCGCTCAACAAAAAGGGGGCCACACTGAACGTTGCGTACTCGTCTGAACAATTGACGGAAGGCAGGACGTTGGTAGCACTATCCTTCCCTGACAGAAAAAAGGGAAATTTTTAATCTTTATTTGTCCACCACCGAAAATAGGTTAGTCGAAAAGAAAATTGTTTTCATGATCTTTGGTGACAATCCATTTACCGATGAAAACGCGACTAGCCTATTTTCTTGTTGTACTATTCGTCTCACAAGCCGTTGCTGCACAAAGCAAACAATCTCCGAAGGTAATCGCATTCTTTACCGCTAAGCACGATAAAGCGCACATCAGTTTTGTAAAAGAAGCCAATGATTGGTTTCCCTCCATTGCGAAGGAACATGGTTTTCAGTACGACACAACATCTAATTGGAAGAATCTCAATGATGATTTCCTAAAAAATTACAAGGCCATAATTTTTCTAGACACGCGTCCGGAAGATAAATTACAACGAGAAGCTTTTCAGCGGTACATAGAACGTGGTGGTGGATGGATGGGCTTTCATTTCGCCGCATTCGCTTTAACACCCTCTACCTACAATCAAGATTGGGATTGGTATCACAATACATTTCTCGGAAGTGGTCAATATGCCCGAAACACCTGGAGACCAACTTCGGCAACTCTTCGCGTTGAAAACAGAAAACATCCCGCAACAAAAAAACTTTCAAGTACAATTACTGCGTCACCCAATGAATGGTATGCGTGGGAAAAAGATCTTAGAGAAAATCGCGACATCACGATTTTGCTTTCTGTCGATCCCAAAAGTTTTCCGTTGGGTACAGGACCAAAAGCGCATGAGATCTGGCACGAAGGATATTTTCCTGTGGTCTGGACTAACAAGCGATTCAAGATGATTTACATCAACATGGGTCACAACGACATGGACTATGGGGGAACTAACCAAGCGTTGTCATCATCGTTTGGAAGCGCTGAACAAAACACATTGATCATCGAAAGCGTGCTTTGGTTGATTAGCAAGAAGTTTTGATTTATCAGTGCCCGGAGAAAGGTTTTTCATATCGGCCGAAAAACAGGATCGCACGTTACTCTTATCAACTTTGTGAATGTTCTAATGAAGTGCGTCTAATTAGGTCATGCATCATCTCTTCTTACTTCTTTTTGCTTCCCCAAATAGAAAAGTAACAAAAGAAAAACGGGGAACTTAAACATGCTGCCCATCGCACATGCCGGGGCTCGCCCGCGTTTAAGGTGGGCCACCGCGCGCACGCTCTATTAAATTTTAGAGACAGCTCTCTTTTTACTATGATAAACAGCAAGAAGCGTTGATACGAAGACCTAGCTGTTGACCATAAACATCGCTGTCGGAATAAACCGCTTCATCATTTCGTCTTTCAGAGATTCCTCGATATCGAGACTGTGAACGGCTTGCGACATACATTGAAGCCATGCGACTGCATCTTCTTCAGCGATAGCATGAGGCATGTGACGCGCGCGCATTCGAGGGTGGCCATACTGTTGTGAATAAAGATCAGGTCCACCAAAGAATTGTGTTAAGAACAAACGCTGCTTTTCTTTTATCAATGCCTTATCGGTTTTGAACAAGCGAGAAATCTGTGGATGACTGAAGACTAGATCGTAGAAACGATCGACCATCAAGCGCAGATTATCTTCTCCCAGGCGATCGTATGTAGTAAGTTCCATAGAGCAAAAATACGGATTGCAACACCACGATTCGTACGCCATCGCACAAACATCCCTCCGTACATCACGCTCTATTGAAACTTCTATTTTAAAGTGAGTCATTTTTAACGCAATCGATTTAACGACACTAATTCGTTATCACAAACGATTGCGGAGATAAAATTTCAAACGTTTGCTGAATATGCTACTTTTATCTTGCCGGTAGCCAATCCCCTCGATATTTCACAACCTAAACCAACTGATACGCGTGAAGTGTATGCAGAAAAATGTAGCCATACCGTTGACGAACATCGTTGCCTTCTTGCTGTTCTTGATAGCATTCCAAGCATCAGCACAGCTCACGATCATTGTGGACAAGGTACCGGAACACACGCCGCCTCACGACACGTTATTTCTCGCGGGCACAATAAACGATTGGAGTCCTGGGAAAGACGCCTATCAATTTCTAAAACAGAAAAACGGAACGTACACCATCACGCTGCCGCAGACGCCGAAGAAAATAGATTTCAAAGTGACACGCGGTTCATGGGCAACCGTTGAGGGCGACATCAATGGCAATAAGACGGGTGATCGAAATCACGTGAACGAAACACAAACGCCAGATTCTTTAACAATACAAATATTAAGCTGGGAAGACCAGGCGCTCCTATACCACTGGAGTATCGTTGTCGAAGACATTCCTGCGAACACCCCATTTGACGCATCGTTATACATTGCTGGGAGTTTTAACAACTGGAAAGAGAACGACGCGAACTTCAAACTTGTGCGTCTTGACAATGGTACTTATGGCATTAACATTCGTAAAACAACGGACTCGCTATGGTTCAAATTTAATCGCGGAAGTTGGTCGTCGGTAGAAGCGCGTTACAACGGGAGAACCCTGTATAATCGCCACGCTGTTTGGAACAAAGGCGCTACCGTAAAAAACATCACATGCAGCATAGAAGGATGGGAAGATCTTACGAATGGCACAAACCTACTCTACTCTTTTATACTCTTAGCAAGTGCGTTTCAAGCGATCATCCTCATCGTTTCTATCGCAGGAATGAAAGATCGACATCGTGAACTTGGTTGGCTATTCACGGGACTGCTGGGTATTACATGCCTCGTGCTTTTCGCGCGCACAGCAACATACAACAGGACTTTGTTCAATTGGGCGCCGAAAGTACTTCTGCTTTCCGACTTCGTGTATTTTCTTTATGCACCGATGTTTTTTGCAGTGATCAAAAGTTTGTCTGGCATCAGCAACAGGTCAAGGTATTTGAAATGGATTTTCTTGATTCCCATGCTTCTCCAGTTTGCTTTCTATGTTCCGTTGCTCATACAACCACGGGACATCTTTATCAATTCAATTATCGATCAAAAATATTTTTGGTTATTCAACGCTACGGAGCTGATCGGTTTAGTGTACAACATCATCTGCTGGATTTTTTGTGCACGTCTTTTGAACGAACACTACTTCAGGCCAGGGAAACTCTACGGGAGACCAAACTCGTTCGCTTATGTAACCGCGCTATTTGTGCATAGTGGCCTTTGTCTCCTACTCTGGTTCTGTACACACGTCGTTTATATTTCCGGGAAAATTTTTCACGCTGATCTACGCATTTTCCATGAGGTCAATGTCGATATCTTTTGGGTTGTATTTGCGCTTTCCACGTCGATGCATGCAGTGTTAATCATGCGATACCCGATGCTTTTCCGGATTGTAAAAGAAGACGAAGAAAAACAGAAATCGGCGACAGTGGTAAAAGACAATATCGACACATTAAAAAATTCGCTTGCGCACATGATGCGGAAAGATAAGCCGTTTCTCAACGCAAAGCTTACGTTGCAAGAACTTGCGGACCAGATGCATACCAACGTTCATACTTTATCGCGCATCATTAATGAAGGCTATCAGAAGAATTTTTTCGATTTCATCAATGAATATCGGATCGAAGAATTCAAAAAGTTGGTCGCCAGTGATCAATACAAACATTATACATTTTTGGCCTTAGCGATGGAAGTTGGTTTTAGTTCGAAGACTACGTTTAATCGCTCCTTTAAGAAAACAACGGGTAAAACGCCGCGGGAATTTTTTAACGTTGCCGAAACGCAACTTGAAAGCATCTCCTGAGCGCACGTTATCGTTGCCATATTTGTGTGCTTGCATCAAAGCCTCCACGGCAATCATTTATTAAACTGATCGATTTGCATCTCCCGTGTACTGCGGCTATTCCTCAGGAAGGTTCATTTTTTCTATCCAGCATTCTAGTTTAATCACGTGTAACGAGGATCGCATCATATCGCGGACCAAGGCATTAAAACGTTTACCGTCAGTACATTCAAAAAAGTAGCACGTGTCATTTTATCAGATGACACATGAAATTGAATTGATTCCAGCGATCACTTTATAACGTGGAGCGAATACCATTCATTCCCCTTAGATCTTTAGCACATCGTAATAAGACGCGATCAATTACCAAAGCCAAAATTTTTTAACACACTAAACCCTTCAGGGATTGCAGCTGGTTTGCTATCCCACAACCTAAACCAGATCTATGAAAACAAAATCACAACCAATTTTTTGTTTGTGTTTCGGGATCATGTTGTTACTACAAACGCATGGTCTACGCGCACAAACAGACTTTCGAAAAGAAACGATCTACTTCCTTATAACGACGAGGTTTTTCGACGGAGATCCATCCAACAACAGACCCAATGAATGGTGTTCTTACGGTACCAATAGTCCGTCCATCACCGATCCAAATGATGTTACGTGGCGCGGTGATTTCAAGGGGCTCATTCAAAAACTAGATTACATCAAAGATTTAGGGTTCACAGCAATTTGGATCACACCGATCGTTCAAAATCGAGGACCGTTAGATTATCACGGATATCATGCCTGGGATTTCACCAAGGTAGATCCACGACTCGAATCGCCTGGCGCTACATTTCAGGATCTTATCAATGAAGTTCACGCGCGCGGAATGAAGATCGTATTGGATGTCGTTACAAATCATTCGGGACGATTCGGCATCAAGAACAAAGCAGAACTTAAGTACAATACAGATCCAACGAAAGCGTGGTATGCGCCAGACAATGCGTCCTGGGAATATGACGGACTTACGCCAAACCCACAAGATGGAAAAATTTGGAGTCGCGCCAACATTGCCAAACTTCCGGCGCCATATAATTCAAACCTCGCCAACTTCAATTGGCCATGTACAGAATCATTTGTAAGCACTTCCGATCCAAATTGGTTTCATCACTCAGGAAATGGATTTGCGCAAGGTTGGGATGATATTGTTAATCTTTACGATCGCGCACTGGCTGGCGACTGTCCCGACCTCAACACCAGTAGCCAATTTGTTCGAGACTATTTGGTAGCGGCATATACTACATTCATCAACATGGGTGTTGACGGATTTCGTTGGGATACGATGAAGCATATGAGCAAAGAAGATGCGTTATATTTTCTTGACAAATTCAAAGCAGCGAATCCGAATTTGTTTGTGTTTGGTGAAGTTGCCCAGAAGCGACACGAGCTTCACACCGTAGAGGAAATCAATCCGCATTGGTACACGTGGCGCGGTGCTGTAGGATCATCGGCGAATTCGGGTATGGCGGTACTTGACTTTTATGCTGAGGCTACTTTTCACAATGTATTTCAAGACGGTGGCAATCTTTCTGGCGTAACAGCAGCAGCACGTTACGATCATTTGTATAGTGACCCATCTACATTACTCACGTGGCTCGACAATCACGACTTCGGTCCTAACAACGATTGGAACCAACGCTTCGGAGGGAGCGCCGAAAACCTTGCGGCGTGTATGAATTTTATGTTCACATGGCGCGGCATTCCAGTGGTATACTATGGCACCGAGGTTCAATTCAAAAAAGGTGCATACGCCGACATTCACGATGCCGCAGGAATAAGTCAATCGCTCGATCTTACAGGGCGTGCATACTATGGCAACGAATTTTCGAATGCGCCGAATCACAAAATTTATCAACACATCAAGAAGCTTAACGCCATGCGTAAAGCGATTCCGGCGTTACAAAATGGCACATGGTCGTGGGGAGGAACTTCAAACGGAAATGGTGTAGGTTATGTACGCAAGTCTGGTATTAGTGAAGTCGCTGTGGGGCTTGCTAAAGATGGCGTAGTAACGTTCAATTTTTCAGGACTGACAAATGGAACCTACCGTGATGCTGTGACCGGAAATGCCATCGCAGTTAGTAATGGTAATTTAAGTTTCACTGTTCAGCCTTCGTCGGCGGGAGTTTACGTGTTGAACGGTCCTGGTATCATTGGCGGAAATGGTGTTGGTTTTTTTCAACCAGGGAGTGGCAATCCCAACAATCCATTGGTGAGTATGAGTCCCGCGGGTGGTAACTATGAAAATCCATTACAAGTGACACTTGCCGCGAGCGGACAAAATACACCGATCAAAATTTACTACACGACCAACGGCAGCGCACCCACTACATCGAGTACATTATATTCGACACCATTTACTGTAACAACGAGTACAACAGTAAAAGCAATCGCGATCGATGCACAGAATTTACAATCCGCCGTTGCTAGTAATGCGTACACCATTGGCCCTATCACCGGTTTGAAAGTATATTTCAAGAAGCCCGCGTCATGGACAGGCCCGCTCAAGGTATATTATTGGAACACATCGCCAGCAGGTGCAATAAGTAGCACGACTTGGCCAGGCGTTGACATGACCTATGATCAAGCAAGTGGATGGCACACTTTCACATTCCCGAATGTTACCAGCACGAATTTGATCTTTAACGACACTGGATCTACCACGAACAAAACAGTAGACCTTTCGCGGAATACCAATGGCTGGTACAAAGGTGGAGCGTGGTATGATAGCAATCCTGAAGCGACCAATACACCTCCCGTTGTGAATGTATCGCCAGCAGGTCCATATTCAGGAAACAGTGCCGTGAGTATTACGATAACAGCAACAGATAATAGTGAAACAGCGCCGACGATCTATTACACGTTAGACGGCACGACGCCTACTAGCAATTCAACGCAGGCAGTAGGCTCTACATCGTTGAACATCATTTCAACAACAACCTTGAAAGTATTTGCAGTCGACAACCAAAGCCTTGCATCGAACATTCAAACACACCAATACACCATCGGAACATACAATGGATTTACAGTCTACTTCCGAAAACCTTCCGCTTGGAGCACCACTGTTAAAATTCATTATTGGAATGCATCGCCATCAGGCTCGGTCACGGCAACAACTTGGCCCGGTGTGGATATGATTCCAGACGGAACCGGAGGTTGGTACAAATTCACATTTCCTGCAACAATGACCAGGACTAATTTAATATTCAACAGCAATGGTTCTACAAGTTTAAAAACGGTCGATCTATCGAGAGATAAAAATGGTTGGTTTGCCGATGGCGTATGGTATGATACCGATCCACGCCTTGGTTTGAGGATTCACTTGAAGACAACTTGGTCAGCACCGAAGATTCATTACTGGAATGTAATGCCTGCAGGAACAGCCTCGACAACCTGGCCAGGAGCAACGATGACGTTGGAAGGAAACGGATGGTACGAATACACCATCCCGAATGCAGCATGTACCAATATTGTATTTAGTAATAACGGATCATCACAAACCGGCGATCTATCGCGATGTGGTGAAGGATGGTATAATAGTGGAACATGGTCATCGTCTGCAGGTGCGCGTAGCAGTACATCAAAAATTATAAACACCGAATTGAATCGTAGTGAAAGTTATCCTAACCCAGCCGATGATCGTGTGTTGATATCTTTCCATCTCCCGTCACAAACGCACATCAATTTAACGGTGTACAATGAACGTGGAGAAATCGTAGCGACACCCGTGAATGAACGCCTCGAGTCAGGTTCACACATCGTAGAATTAAAAACGAAACAATTGCCTAGTGGTTTGTACATCTACAGACTACGCGGACGTGACATCATGACGACGCAAAAAATTATTATCGCCCACTAGCCCACCGTTTTGTTTTTGGTTTTTTAGAATAGATCGAGTGCTCTTAAAGGGCACTCTTTCTTTTTTTACTGCACAACTTCCGCTCCACGAACGGAGACCTCCATATGCTGTGTATCTCTAAAGATGTCAAAAAGTTTTTTAGAGAATGTCAACTTTTCACCGTTTCCGATCTTACCATCGATTTTAATAGTGATGGTTTTACTTTTTCCTTTCAGATTAGAATAGGTTACCGCCAAGTCGATGTTTGTATATTCGGCCAAAGATGCAGTGTTCAAAATATTGCCTTCAACAACAGATTGATTGATCGCATTCTTGCGCCATGAAAACTTTACGTTAAGAAACTTTTGAGGTTGAGATTTTTCAAGCTCATAATGCGGATTCCGAACTTTACGCCAGATGGAAAAATCGCCATCAACTTTTTTCTTCGGCATCACTACATTGTTCACCAGTGAAATTATTTCCTGAGCAGCAACCTCTTCTCCTTTTTTCTGACCTGAAGGCAACAAGAGAACTTTTCCTTTTTCAACGGACAATGTTAATGTAGAAGAATCTTCTTGCACATTAAACGCGGTTCCGAGTACTTCGATAGATGCATCTTCAGTAGTAACTACAAACTTGTGCAGGCTGTCATGACGCACATCAAAATAGCCTTCACCTTTAAGGTGTACCTTTCTGTGTTCCTGATCGAAGTCATCGGCATACACCAAGGAGCTATTGACATTCAACCACACGCGTGTGCTATCAGGGAGATATACGGTAGCTACGTGATCGCCGCTGGCAATGATAATATCGTCTTTGAGATTGAGTACGATGAGTCCGTAAATAGCTACAGCGAGGAGGGCGATCGCTGCGGCGACTTTCATCCACAGGTTGTCGTGGAAGAACGAACGTGAAACCATTTTTTGTTCAAGCCGCTGCCATTCATTTTCTGTATCTACATCCGCAAGTTGAATTCGCTTGCCCGAATTTTTCCATAAGATTTGTGACTCGCGGAAAAGCAGTTCATTTTCCTTCGATGCTTTAATCCAAGCTTCAAAATTCATTTTCTCATCAGCAGACATTTCTCCCGCGAGATATGCTGCTACTACATGCCAATTTGGTTTCTCGGCGCTCATTTATTTAATCCCGTATATTGGTATAGCACGTTGGTCGTGCGTTCCCCCCAAAGGCCTTTAATTTTTTTTACAGTATTGTCCATAGCACGAAAGCGATAAGCAACGCGATTACTAAAAGGTTGGGCGTTAGAAAAGGTTTGAGGTCTTGTCGCAGCTTTTCCAAGGCTATTCCCATTTGGTTTTCGACGGTTTTGAGTGATAATTCGAGCACATCGGCAATTTGCTGGTACTTTAATCCCTCGTGTCGACTCAACAAATAGATAGTCTTACATTTCGGTGGTAATCGATCGATGGCTTCTCTTACATTAACTTCCAATTCGGTGTAGCTAATATCGTCGCGGTGTTCGCTTGCCGTGAGCGTATCGATTACAGGGTCGTCGTCGATTCGAACAATTTTCTTTTGAAAGCGAATGGCATTCATTGCGGTGTGTACTGTCGCACGAAAGAGATAGTGATGAATCTGTTCACCGAAATGGAGTTCATCTTTATTTTTCCAGAGTTTCAAAAAAACCTCTTGTACAACATCTTTGGCCAGATCCTTGTCACGAAGCAGGTTGTAAGCAAGATTGACGAGTTGGCGGTGATAATTTTTGAATAAAGCCTCAAAATCTTGCTTGCCGTTTTTCTGCATAGTACCGGTAAATATTCTAAAAAATGACGATTTACAGAAAATAGATTTGGAATGTTAGAAAATATCAGAATTTCTGTCATCGGCTTAGGGGTAAATAGCAGGTAAAGTGCTTTAATAATAGACGAAGACACTTTATTAGACATGAAATTGTTAAGAAGAAGGACAAAGATCGCGGTATCCTTTGTGTTGATTTTGCTGCTAGCATTGACAGCGTGCTCAAAAAAAACAGTGATTGTTCCGGCCAAGAAAACGCCACCTCCTGGCCAAATAAAAAAGCAGACGGCGCCGGGTCAAATTAAGAAAACGACTGGAAGTAAATCGGCAAAACCGTACGCTCCGGGTCAACAGAAAAAAAAGAAGACGAAATAAATTAGGATTAACTTGTTAGCTTCCTAAACCTAAAAAAAGTGATATGACTGTAGCGGCTAAGAAAACCATTTATGATAATGCCAAACAACATTTCCTTGGCAACTTTCCCGAAAATCTCCCGATCGAGCAAGCGTATGTGCACATCGGTATGTACCTGGGATGGGTTATCGATATGGACCTCTATTCAGAATATTTCGAAGACGAAGCATCGAATCAAATTTTCCGTTTTAAGCGTCGCGAAATTTCGTGCACGATTCTAAGCGAAATTTGGGAAGGATATCTTGATCATCAATTTTTCAACAAGCCTGGTAACATGTTTACGTATTACTATTACGCAGGTGGACTCTATCATGCAGATTACAATCAAATACTAGTACAATCTTTGCCGAGTATATATCACGTGAGTGACACGTGGGACAACTATGAGAAGTTGAAGCAACGTATGGGCATGCGCTGGCAAGATTGGAACAACCTTGTTGGCAATCGACAGTAGGTCGACTAACAAACAAACCGATAGCAATTAACGATAGCAAAACAACGATAGATAATGACCGACGCAAAAACCACCAACTTGTTAGTAACCATGATCGACGATGAGGAAGTCGTACACTTCATCTTCCAAACGATCGCAAAAAAAATCGGCGGTATCGACACTGCCGTATACGGCGACGCGATGACCGTATTAAAATTGATCGAAGAAAACAAATTCGAAACCGACCTCATTCTTCTCGACATCAACATGCCCTACATGAGTGGCTGGGATTTTCTTGATGCCCTTGAACCGATGAACCTTGATACGCCGATCGTGATTGTGAGTAGTTCACGCGACCGAAAAGATGTTGAAAAATCCAAACAGTATAAAGCTGTAAAAGGCTTTTATGCAAAGCCCCTATCATTTCATAACCTCCGCGAAATCATTGATGCTGCACTCATCAACAATAATTGATAAAAGCGTAGGGCAACGATAACGTTCGCCCTACCTTCAACCTGCTCCTAATTCTTCTTCGCCATTTTTGTTTCCGATTGCACCGGTTTTTCTACTTTATCCTCCTCTACTATTTGAACAGTCGTTGAATCTGCAGGTACTTCTTCAAACTGCATCACGCGACTAAACATCTTGCCGTTCACTTTGCTGAGCTTTTCATTGTGTTTGATTTTTTCCTGCTTATACTTCTTCTTTTTCACCTTTGAAGTATCCTGAACAACAAACGACACGGGTTGTGCGTCAGTGTCTTCATAAATGCGCACATAATCCTTATCAGCAGCTTCGTTGGTATGCGGCACTAGCCAGAAGGCAACAATGCAAGTACAAATAGCTGCAAGCATTGCGATTTTACTAAGCGGTTTCATAACGTTTTACTTTTAATTGTTTTGATTGAATGAATAATATGACGATCTCCGCGAAGAGCAGATTAAAAACAATTCCGAGCCATTGCGAGATAGCGTAGTTCGTTTCATACGACACACTGAGAACAAAGAAAATCACATGAAACAATCGAAAGGACAACACCACGGCAACCATCGCATATGAGCGAATCATGTTTTCAAAATGGAGCGCTTTGTCGCGTTGACGGATTGATCTATATCCAACATAAGAATAGTAACCGACGAGAAAATCTTGGACAACAAAACCGACTTGCGTGACGAGCCCGCCCTTAGCATAAAGGGCTAGGTACAATCCCGTTGGACAAACAAATATCAAGGTTATCCATACGTAAAGTTTTCCAACGTATTGGTGTATCCCAATTCCGTTTCGAAAAAATCTTTTAGCAAACAAGAAGAGTGGCGTCAACAGGCAAACCGTTCCGGTGATCAGGTGCACATACAAAGAGATGTGCCAGAGCACGTCTCTTTTCGCCACAACCTTTTCAATCACAAGGCCATAATCACCACCATGTGTGAAATATAACATGGCATTGTGCGCCAAGAGAACAGACAAAAATGCAACTGGAGTCCAGAACGCCAACGCTACCAAGACAGGAAATAATTTTGCTGCTCTCATGATCCGAAAGTACATGTGGATCAATGAGGAGAACAGCGCCTCTTAGCGAAGGGGTTGTTTGAGTTAGTGAAATTGAATGTTGAAGAAGGGAACGCCTATTCGATTGATAATAACGCCGTCGCTAGACCTTCAGAAAAAGCTCCCACGGCCGATTTGTTTTTTAACTTCACGGATATCGTTGCACGCCCATTGTATGCTTGCACGAGTCGCGCGCCATCCGATGTTCCCAAATTATCGATTAACGTACCATCGCCAGCAAGGCTAAAACGAATCCAGTTCGATGCATCCAAACACTGGATATTATTTTTATCCAACACCGTCACTTCAACTGTAGCGAGATTTTCATTTCTTTCAACAATCTTCATCGACAACTTCGCCGGCTGTTGCCATTGTTCTGTTTGGTACATAAAGCTCAACTCATCACGCACGATGTCTTTACCTTTTCTTCCTACCACCAAAAGCGTGTTCTTCCCTTTCACAAACACAGAAGACCAGCGTAAACCTGCTGCAGGAAAATCTTGACTGCTGCGTTTCTTTTTACCTAAACTTTTTCCGTTTAACCACAGCTCCACTTCGTCGCAGTTGGAATACACCTTCATCATTTTCTCTTCGTTTTCATCACCCCAACGCACGGGCCATGAGTGGCCATAAATGTGAACCATCGGCTTGGTTGCCCAATATGATTGAAAAACATAGTAAGATTCCTTCTTCTCAAAGTCTCTTTGCACAACACCTTTTTGATTTACGTAAGGAACAGGATTATCAGGACGAACCGGCGTTGAAAAATCTTTGAAGGGCCAATAGGCAGTTCCCGTCAACCATGGCATCGTCTCTTGTTCTTTTAAGTGCCAATCAATCAAATTGCAGATGTATGATTCACTCCAATCACCATCTTTCGATACGCGTGCAGATCCACCGAAAAGGGACGCATCGCCAGAACGTTCATCCGTTCCTTTTCCTGTAACAATCTTATTCAAAGCACGATCAGGACTTTCGGAATGTCTTCCGGCATGACTATCGCCGCCCCACTCAACGTGTAGAAAATGTTTTACCTTTTTATATTCTGCAAGAGAAGATTCTTTGTACTCTGTATAAATTCCACGATACCACCCGGCCCAAATTGAAGGTGAGTAAACATCGACGATATCTTTACAAAAATCGCAACGACGAATAGCGGTCTTGCGCGTGGGATCTAATGTATGAGAAAGGTCATTTAATATTTTCATGAATGCCCTGATCGCCTCCTTGTCGAATACAGAAAAATCTCCCGGCCAATCGTTCTCGTTTCCAAGTCCCCAGATAATAATTGACGGATGGTTATAGTGTTGTTCAATCATATTTGTCAGCATTCGCTTGGCCTGCTCCTGATAGATTTCGCCACCCAATCCGCCGCGGCACCATGGAATCTCCTCCCACACGAGAATACCAAGGCTATCGCAAAGGTCGAGTATCGTTCGCGACTGTTGATAGTGCCCGAGCCTGATAAAGTTTACGCCCATCTCCTTCATCATGATCATTTCTTGCCGCATCATAGCGTCCGTCATCGCCGCAGCTGTTAAGGCATGATCTTCATGTCGATGTGTACCTCTTAATAAAAGTCGTTGTCCATTTAACTTGAACGGTCCTTGTTCGACAAATTCAAAACTTCTAAAACCAAATGTTTGCGCTACTTCTGACTTAATATCATCAACGTTTAGCACAATTTGTAGTGTATAGCGTAGCGGCTTATCGGTTGACCACAGCATTGGAGACTTGATTGTGAAATCACCAAGATGTATTCTATCATTCTTTAAATTAGAAAGCGTCTGGATTTTATCGAGCACCTTTTTTCCGCCGGGGTCTAAAACAGTTATCGTAACTTGCGCTTTGTTAATCGTGGACGAGTGATGGATGATTCCCTCCACTTTTATTCTGCCGATTTTTCCTTCGACAGACGGTGTGATGAAAATAGACTCCGCAGCAACGGCTGGTTTGTACACTAAATTCAGATATCTGTAAATACCGCCGTAAACATTGAAATCAGAAAGGCTCGATGGAATCATCTCGAGGTCGCGACTATTATCTGTGCGAATAGAAATTGGTACCTCGCCCTTAAATTGTTTCTCATATACCTCAAGTTTCTTAAAAGCTGCAACTGCATCGGTGATGTCCGCAGTCCATTCATCATAGCCACCAACATGTTCCGCTACTTTTGTTGTGTAGACGTAAACCGATGTTTTCTGACCAGCACCTTCGAAATGTAAAATCGTTCTACCATCGCGATAGGGATTATCGATTTTAATCTGGGTGCGGTACCAAGCCGGTCCTTGATAGTAGTTCACATCAGGGTCTACAGCATCCATTGCATTGTAGCAGTGTGGTAAATTTACTTTCGTCCATAAGGGAACGCTTTCAGGATTACCTTTTCCAACAGGTCTAACCGACTCCCAAATTCCGCCGAGGTCACTTCTCAAAAATTCCCATCCGCTATTGAGCCGCGAATGCATCTGTCCATTGACTTCATGACGCGTTACAAGCGCTCCGATCGCGATTAAGATATACAGCGTTTTCCGTTTCAAATTCATTTCTACTTTTGGTCAATCCACAAGAGTGGGTGTCGAATAGGTAAATTTCTTATTACTTCGTGTTCAGTTGGGGCGTGATCAAGTTGTTTCCATAGCGAAAACCATTTCTTGTTACCGAATTGGTTCGCGCCAAATATCAATAACGGTTGGGCTACTGGCCATTCTTCCCAGTACATCACGTCTTTTGCGTAGGGCCACATTATTTTATTTTCTAAAAAAGGATACAAAAAATCAATAGCCTTGTTGATAGAACGGCCGTCACTCATGTGATAGGCCCATAAATTATCGGCTGGTGTTGATAGCACCTGACACACCATCGTCATTGCATCAAGATTAAAAATAGAATAGCCATAAGGCTTGGTACGTTTCAACTCCAATGGAAAACTACCATCCGCAGACATCTGTTCAGGTATAAGAACGTTCTTATACCGTGAGCGACAGAAGTTCAAGGTAGTCGTATCATTAACGAGTTTTGCAAAAGAAGCGACTTGCATTACCCAACATGTGCCATGATTATTTTTAGCATTCATCTCTTCGATTCCGTTTGTCGAAGTTTTTAGCCAATGCAGGTATGCACGAAACCAGGCAAGAATTTTTTCTTTTGAGGGTGCATCGATTAAATCACGTTCAAACAAAATCAACAGCGACTGTGCAACTTCCATCAGGTGGATCGTATCGATAATGCCGATACCCCTTCCTGTGACACGCCCTTTGATGGCTTGTGCGAAATTAAGATGAGGTTCCATGTAGGTAACAGAATCAACAAACCATGCACGAACGTGATTTCTAACCGGGACAAGATATTTTTGATCGTTTGTGATGAGATAGGCCGAAACCAATGTACCCACGATTTGACTGAAACGAATCATGGCATGACGATGCGCTATGAAATTATTGGGGTTGCTCAAGCCATCACGCTGAATGTATGGACCGTTTGGATTTGCCGGATCAGGCCACCAATAATCACCTTCTGAAAAAAAGCAATGCGCATTACCCGCGCTGCGTGGCGAACGTTCCGCCGTCACTGTAATCGGTGCTTCGTTCATGGCTATTGCTGCGTGTTGCAAAACATCTTTTCGCAGAACACTGCTCACCTCCTCAAAGGAAACTTGCTGTGCCAGAAGTTCAAGTTGATTCGCGCACGACATGATCAACACAACCGTGAGACAAAGAACAATTCGGTTCATGGGTTAATTCTGGACGCTGACTTTAACAGGAGCTTGCAAACGTTTTGAAAATTCTGCCAGATGTTTATCCCAGCTCTCCTTGGATGTTATCTTACCAGCTTTCTGCCAGGCAAAACCTGGATAGTAGGTAAGCACGCCGTTATGTTTTGCAGTGACGTAGATGTGACTTAGATCTTTTTTCTCGGTGCGAAAATCTTGTGATCGCAAAATGCTTGCGGGATCAATCACGACTGCGGTTCCCAGTGATGAATCATCAATTGTCTCCCAATAACGAAAGCAACCTGTTGTGGAATCAAGCTTTGCTTCACCTTTCTTATCATGCAACGTGATGCCTACTGTAAAATTTAATGAGCTATCCGTTTGCAAATGTGCTTCCACTTTGCAGAACTGTTGACCACGATCGATCGTGATTATTTTTCGTTCTTCCACGCCTACACCATTTGCAGACCATGGCGCATATGTCAATTCAAACACCGTACGCAAGGGACCATTCGTTATCACTCTATGAGACGTAAAATTCTTCGAAACAAAAAGTGAGTCACCGGCTAAGAAGCCAAGTCCACCGCAGCCACGACTCGCTCCCACGTGGTATGGATCGTAACCTTCACCGTCATCTTTGTGATATGTTCCACCTGCTACATACTTTGCATACCACTTGTCGATGATTGGATAGTTAACGCGTTTGAGCCAGCAATCTATTCCGCTTGAAAGGGTGCCACCTTTCTCGTTCGCATCGACGAGGCGCTGTGCTTCCGGGCCATACGTTCTGAATGCCACGAGATCATTTTCCCATGCAAAGTCATCGATACGTTCTGGTACGAGACGTCCGAATGTACCATCTTCGACACTTTGTTTTCCTTCTGACTCCACCACGACGAAACTGCGCGACGATTTTCCGGTAAAGGCTACGTCAAGGAGCAGTACGTCATCAGCATCAGCGCCATTTGCTTCAACAAGCTGCATGGGTACCACTTCTCCATTTTCATCTTCGATGTGAAAAAAATCTGATATTTTTTTGGAGACATCTTTTAGGGGAATGGAGACAACTTCCCTACGTGCGAAGTCAAGTTCGTTGGTAACGATAATCTTTTTGCCTTTCGAACAAGCGCTCAGAAGGATAATGGCGACGATTGTGATGATTGTATTTTTCATAGGTGCATTTTACAATAGAAGCGGCTGATCCGAAAATCAGCCGCTAACTAACTCATAATAAACCCAAGACTCTACTTTTTTGACGCTAACTTTTCATACCGCATCATTCCTTCGATGAAATAATAATCTGCATAGATCAGTGGCACGTCAATTTCTGATTTCGCAGGTTTGTGGCCTACGCTATGTTTTAAGATAAAATTCGCGTTGGTTCCCAATTCTGCGCGGTAGGCAGCGGTACCCAAACTTGTCAATATTTTCTCCGCAGCCTGAAGATATTTCTTACCATTGGGAACGTATTGACTTAATTCCAACATTCCGCTTGCTGCGATCGCGGCAGCAGAGGCGTCACGTTCTTCATTCGGAATATTGGGTGCATTGAAATCCCAATAAGGCACCATATCCTTTGGTAGATTTTTATGACTGAGAAAATAGTCGGCAATTTTTACGGCTTGATCTAAATACTTTTTGTCTTTGGTTTCCCGATAGGTTGCCGTGTAGCCGTACAATCCCCATGCTTGGCCGCGAGCCCATGCGCTTTCATCCGCATACCCTTGCGCTGTTACGCGTGCTAGAACCTTTCCCGTGAGCGTGTCATAGTCTACAACGTGGTAGCTACTGTAATCCGCACGAAAGTGATTCTTCAAGGTCGTATTCGCATGTGTTACGGCTATCTTATAGAATGATGAATCACCCGTCACTTTGGTTGCCCAAAACAAAAATTCCAAGTTCATCATGTTGTCGATGATCACCGGAAATTGCCACTTGCCATGATCCCACGATTTAATACAGCCTGTAATTGGACTGAAGCGAGTAGATAAAGAACGTGCACCTTCAATGAGGATCTCCTTGTAGCGGGGATCTTGTGTGAGTCGGTATCCATTGCCGAATGAATTGTACAGCATGAATCCTAAGTCGTGTGTGTGCGTGTTGTGCTTCTCTTTCTCTAAACCCGCTGTCCATTTACGTGCGGCGTTCTCCCATTTTTTATCTTTTGTATAGTCGTAGAGATACCAAAGATTTCCCGAATAGAAACCACTGGTCCAATCGCGCGATGGTACGCCTTTCATCGAGCCATCTTGTTTGGTGGTGCGCGGAAAAGCTAACGTATCATTAAAGATCTCCAAACCCTTTCCGATCTGCGCTTGTGCGAACGCAAGATTCGATTTGGTATTGAGTTTCGATTTCAACGTGAACGCCAGCACCACGGCAGCGGCAACCAGTATAATGAATAGTTTCTTCAACATAATAATTCGTTAATACACTAATTTAATTATTCACAGATCTTAATAACCGTCATTCTGTGGATTCAATTTGTTATTGAGATCGATTTCAATCTGAGGCACAGGAAAGACATTATGAAAATCGCGCACTTTATCTTTTCCCGCCGCTGTCATCGTAGTTACTAGTCGTCCTGTGCGAACGAGATCATACCAGCGATGTCCTTCGAAGCAAAGCTCAAGGCGACGTTCACTCAGAATAGCTTCGCGGAGCTCGTCTTGGGTAAGATTTTCAAGCGGCGCAAGCCCTGCACGTGTTCTGATCGCATTAACGGCGTCGTAGATTTCTTGTGTTGGACCTGTATCTTCGTTGGCTGCCTCTGCAAAGTTCAACAGCACTTCAGCGTAACGCATGTACGGATAGTTATTATCCGATTGGTATGCTGCTGTTGCATCTACGTCCACCCACTTGTTGCAATACCATTTGTTATCTGTTCCCTTTGTAAAAAAGTAAGGAAGACGCTTGTCGGTTGGATCAAATGCGGCGTATAGCTCAGGCGTTGGTTGAAATGATCCAAACCCGCGACCTGCAACTTTGTTATTTTCCTGCGCAAAGAATGCGATCAAATTACTTCCTTGTCCTGAAGGGCCGCTAACAAATTGTGCATCCCAAATAGATTCCTTACCATACTCATTGTTCACGTCGAATACATCTTTGTAATCGGCCCATAGCCCATAGCCAAATTCAGCCGCCATTACTTCTTTCGCTTTGTCGGCAGCAAGCTTGTATTGATGACGCGTAAGGTAGACGAGTGACAAGTAAGCTTTCGCTGCGCCTTTTGTTGCTCTACCACGGTCGGCGTTGGTATAGCTCAACGGAAGCACCGCTTCAGCATCGGTAAAGTCCTTGAGTATTTGTGTATACACGTCATCAACTGAAGAACGTTCCGGATACACGATATCATCGAGTGTATTCACTTCCGTTAACACAACGGGCACTTTTCCGAATAGCCTAACCAAGTTGAAGTAGTAGAACGCGCGTAGAAATTTAGCCTCTCCAACAAGCCTTGCTTTCAATTCTTCGTCCACACTGGGGATTGGCGGTATGCGTGTAATGGCTACGTTGCAACGCGTAATACCGCGGTAGTAATTTTGCCATGCCTCACGCAGAATCACATTTTGAGAGGTGTGCTGATAATTATCCAACTGCACACGATCGTTGTTGTTGGGCAGCGGAAACATATCATCCGTGGTAATGTCTCCCAGAATTACATAGTTACGATTTGTGTCACCGTTTGTTCTGTTGACAGCGTAGCAGGAGGTGACAGCTGATATCGCATCACCCTTTGTTTTATAAAAATTTTCCGGAGAAATGAACGATGCCGGATCTTCATCTAATATGTCGCATGACGAAAAACAGATCATCGTGGAGAGCACTAGATATTTAATATGCTTTTTCATGATTTCACTTTTAAGGGTTGACTAAAATCCAAGGTTAACACCAAACATCACTGACTTCGCCGCCGGATAACTTCCGTAGTCCGTTCCTTGGCTCAACGTTTCCTGACCATAGCGACTTACTTCTGGGTCATAGCCAGAGTAGTCGGTAATGGTAATTTGATTTTGCGCGCTCACATACACTTTCGCGGTGTTGATTTTGAAGCGCGACAATACTGCCGATGGAAAATTATATGCGAGTTGAATGTTCTTCATCCTGATGTATGAGCCATCTTCGATCTGACGACTTGTAACTTGATAAGGCGTTCCTTCAGATTTAGCACGCGGAATTGTATTGCTTGGATTTGTTTTCGTCCAACGATCCAACACATCTCTTGATTGATTACTCACACCTGTCATCGACTCTAATTCAAAACGATTCAAGTTGAATATGCTATTACCATGAACACCCTGGAAAAATACCGTCAACTCAAAGCCTTTATAGGTGAAGGTGTTATTAAATCCGAACGTGAACTTTGGTTGTGCATAACCGAGAATTTTTCTATCGCTTGCATTGATTACGCCATCTGGATTGTGGTCAATGTAGCGACGATCACCAGGCTTCGCATTCTTTTGTGCAGATGCGGCAACCTCTTCGGCCGTCTGGAATATTCCATCTGATTCAAGTCCGTAGAATACACCGATTTGTTCACCGATGCGAAGAATTCCAGAGTTGGATAATTGTAAGTGACCACTCGCACCGCCTGCAGGAATATCTGCGGTAAATTGTCCAAGGTTCAAGATTTTGTTTTTGTTTGTCGCGAAGTTAAAGTTCGACGTCCACTGAAAATCGCCATCGAAGTTTACCGTATTCAAGCCAATCTCGAAACCTTTGTTTTCCACTTCTCCAAGATTCTGCAATGAATTGGTATATCCTGTAGTGATCGGCAAGGGAACGCTATACAATAGATCAGATGTTTTCTTGTGATAATAATCCGCCGTGAGCACTACACGGTTTGTGAACAACCCAATGTCGATACCCACATCAAATTGTCCAGTAGTCTCCCACTTCAGATCAGGATTCGAAATTCGGTTTGGTCCATAGCCAATCAACAGCGTGTTTCCAAAACTATAATTGAATGCAGCCAAAGCCCCCAAAGATTGAAACGTACCGATTTCCTGATTACCCGAAAATCCATAGCTGACACGAAGTTTCAAATCACTTACTTGCGGCACATTCTCCATGAACGATTCTTTAGAAACTCGCCATGCGAGTGATCCCGAAGGGAAAAAGCTATTCTTGTTCCCTTGCCCAAACTTAGACGATCCGTCTACGCGTCCGGTGATCGTCGCGAGATATTTACCATCGTAATCATAGTTCACGCGACCGATATAGGAGCGCAATCCCCATTGCCACACATTCGAACCACTCGTATTTGTTGTTTGCGCCGCGCCGAGGTTATTATCTTGTAAAATGTCGTTACCGAAATTCTGCGCACTTGCGCGCACATCATCAAAGTTGGCCTTTTGAATTGTATAACCAGCAAGCACATTGAAGTGATGCTTCTCGCTCACCGCGAATTGATAGTTGAGGGTATTTTCATTCAAGAGGTCAATGTATTGCGACGAATAAATGGCGCCGACACCGCCCGACTGAGATCCCGCATAGGTACTATTCGGTGAATAATTTCTGTTCTTGCTTAAATTCATGTTTGTCCCTAAGAGAACTTTGAACGTAAGGCCCTTCACGATTTCATATTCCGCCGTAAGATTTCCAAGAATACGCGTTGCTGTAGTTTTATCTACACGATCATTGGCCAGCGCCACAGGATTATTAATCTTAATCGCTCCGAGACGATTCTCCAGGGTGTAGGTTCCATCAGGGTTACGCACTGGAACTGTTGGCGAAAAATTCAGCGCGCCATACACGACACCAGCTCCTGATCCACCGTCGCCATCAGTAGCCACACCGTTGGTTACGGTGCGAGAAAGTGTGAGGCTATTGCCAAACTTCAGTTTTGAATTAATCTTGCGATCGAGGTTGATGCGAAGTGATGAACGATTATAGTCCGAATTGATAACAATACCTTTCTGATCGAAAATGTTTCCAGAAACGGCGTACTGCATTTTATCATCGCCACCGGAAAGGGTTAACTGATAACTTTGCATTGGCGCCGTGCGAAAAATTTCATCTTGCCAATCTGTCCCTTTTCCAAGCTGAGCAATCTGTTCCTCGGTGAATGCCGGGGCTTTTGGAAAACCTGGCTTGCCAACATTATCTTCATTCACGTTTGCAATACCTTCGTTAATTAAGGTTGCCAATTCAGTGGCATTGAGCAGATCTAATTTCTTTCTTACTTTCTGTACACCGTAATATCCTTCGAAGTCGATATTCATGCGACCTTCTTTGCCACGTTTTGTTGTGATGATCACAACACCATTGGCACCGCGTGAACCATAAATTGCCGTAGCCGACGCATCCTTCAAGATGTCGATCGTTTCAATATCATTCGGATTCAAATTAGGGCCAGCTTCGTTGTATAAAGGATATCCATCAATAACATACAAAGGCTCGTTACCGGCTTGCAATGATCCACCACCTCTGATGCGGATAGAAACACCGCCACCTGGAGCATTCGACGATTGTCTTACCTGCACACCCGGTGCGCGTCCTTGAAGTGCTTGCGACAAAGAGAGCAGTGGTTGAGATTTAATTTCTTTTGTAGACACCGACGCCACTGATCCGGTAAGATCGCTTTTCTTTTGCGTTCCGTAACCGACGACGACAACTTCATCTAATTGCGAAATGTCTGCTTCCATGCCGACGTCGATCGAGCTTTGATTGTTAACTGCAACTTCTGTATTGCGCATACCAATGAACGTAAACACCAACACGCTTTGTGGCGGAGCAGCAATCACATACTTACCATTCGTATCAGAAACGGTTCCGGTGGAAGTACCTTTTACAAGTACATATACGCCGGGCAATGGAGATCCGTCGGAAGTGACGGTTCCGGAAACAGTGATGTCCTGTGCATTTACCATCACAGGAATCATGAGTACCAAGAGTAAGAAAGCTTCGCGCAGAAGCGATCGCCTCGGTTTTTGTAAAACGTTAGACATAATGCGGATAGGTTATGGGTTAAACTTCTTAACACGACACACGATTGGGTTAAGATCGCGCACGGACATCGTCATTGCGATTAGCTCGGCGATGTATCTATAGGACGTAATGGTATTTTCCCTCCCTGACAACGATTGAGGAAAAGGTGCAAAAAAGTTTAGCTTTTCCGCAACGAAGATTTTCGGATCACTAGCTCGGGCATCAAGACCACTTTTTTAGGAATGAATTTTTCAGTACCCGACAACTTCGTTTCCTCAAGAAAAATATCGGATGCGATATTCCCCATACGCTTGCAATGCTGATCAACAGACGTTAATGGCGGATCACTAAACATGGTAAAGGGTTCGTTGCTAAATCCGATGATAGCAATCTGTTGTGGTATGTTGATGTTATTTTCTTTACATACTTGCAACGCGCCCATGGCACCTAAATCACTCGACGAAAAAATTCCATCAGGTATTTCTTGCAACGTCAATAATTTCTCCATGCTTCTTCTTCCGTCGAGCAACTGCATGTCGCTTTCGATCACATAGTCGGGAACAAATGGAATATTATAATCTTGCAAAGCTGCTTTATAGCCACGCAACCGTTCACGATAAATCGAAATCTTCTGCACGTTTGTAAAGTGTGCTATTCTTCTACACCCTTGCTGAATGAGGTGTACAACGGCTTTATACGCACCTTGATAGTCGTCGATAACCACGTGACTAATTTCCAGTTGATCATTGTAACGATCAAACAGTACCAGCGGAATACCTTCGTCTATTACTTTATTGAAGTGACTAAAGTCGAGTGTATTTTTTGAAAGCGACGCAATAATACCATCAACACGCGAGTTCATGAGTGCTTGCACAGCCGCAGCCTCTTTCTTCGGGTCTTCGTACGTCTGGCAAATCATCACTTGATAATTTGCATGGTTAGCAATTTCTTCAATTCCCCTTACAATGGAGCCAAAAAAATTACGATCAGCAACAGGAATAATAACACCGAGAATATTACTCTTACCACTGCGAAGTGCAGCTGCCAAATTATGCGGTCGATAACGAAGCTCTTTAGCGATGCGTGTGACGGCAAGTTTTGTGTCGTCGCTAATGCGCGGGTGATCATTCAACGCTCGCGACACTGTCGACGCTGTGATGTTCAATTCTTTTGCTATGTCGTGGATGGTAGCTTTCTTCCTGTTCATACACATCGTTTTTCGGTACACATCCTTATAAGCTACTTTAGTGAAAGCATCATGGCAATGCCGCGTTCCAAACCCCTCAGTTCGGCGAGTCCGCGCAACCTACCTATAGCGGAATAACCAGGATTTGTTTTCTTCTGTAAATCATCCAACATTTGATGACCGTGGTCAGGGCGAAACGGTATCGGCATTTCACGCTTCTGTTGCATTTCAATTAAGTTCTTCATCACCGCCGGCATGTCTGCATCACCTTCGAGGTGATCTGCTTCGAAGAAATTTCCCAGGTCATCACGTTTTGTATTCCGTAGATGAACGAAATTGATACGATGTCCTAATCTTTTCACCATTCCAGGTAAATCATTATCAGCACGAACGCCATACGATCCTGTACAGAAACAAATTCCGTTAAAGGGCGAATCATACGCATTAATAAGTTCGAGCGCATCTGCTTCTGTGCTCACCACGCGCGGCAATCCCAAAATTGAGAATGGCGGATCATCGGGATGAATTGCAAGACGAACGCCAACAGACGCTGCCACCGGTGCTACTTGTTGGATGAAGTAGTAAAGGTTGCTGCGTAATTTTTTATCATCAATGCCGCTGTAGCTATCCAACGCCTGTTGAAATTGTTCAAGTGTATATCCTTCCTCCGCTCCGGGAAGGCCAGCGATGATATTTCGTTGAAGTTGTTGCAGTTGTTCTGGCGTTGCTTCACTTAAATATTTCTTCGCGCGTGTAAGAATCTCCTCCGCGTAATCCGCAGCTGCATTTTTTCGTTTTAAGATAAACACATCAAATGCCGCAAACGCAATGGCATCATAGCGAAGTGCCCTCGATCCATCGGCAACGGTATACGCGAGATCCGTACGCGTCCAGTCTAAGATCGGCATGAAGTTGTAACAAACTGTTGTGATGCCTACGGTAGCGAGGTTTCGAATGCTCTGTTGATAGTTGTTTATGTATCGTTTAAAACCTGGAGCTTGTTTCTTAATATCTTCATGAACGGGAATACTCTCAACAACAGACCACGTCAGCCCGGCGCTTTCAATTTCTATTTTTCTCTTTTCAATTTCCGCCACTTCCCACACTTCACCATTTGATATATGATGCAGTGCTGTTACCACGCCAGTAGCACCCGCTTGACGAACATCACTCAAACGCACAGGATCTTTTGGGCCGAACCATCGCCAAGTTTGTTCCATCATCTTCATGCTACTGTACATTTGATGTCACGACTTGTTCTAGCGTAGGCCTTCATCTTTAAGGCGCTTGGTAATTCGTTCGAAACCGTTTTTGAACGGCACTTGCGCTTGGCGTTGATCATGTTTTTCTAATAAGAAGCGGAAAAATTCGAATTCCGATTTTAGCTCGGGGTGGTCGATAAAGATTTGTTCAATGCGGCGTCGATCCTCGGGAGAAGCTTCGCCCGCGAGGTAGCGCGCGATCAATGCGTAGATTTCCGTAGGATGAGATTTGACTGCCACATCTAGAAGACGGGAAAAGGCCGCGTTACCCCTACAAGTCTATGGGTTCAAATGTTAAGATCGCTCAGAGCAGGGTTGGTTTGACGAGGTTACGTAGCTGCTTTAGTGCTCGGCCCATTTGCGTATCCACCGTTTTTATACTGATCTGAAGGAGCTCTGCAATCTCTTTATACATGAGTCCCTGGTCGCGGCTTAGCAGGAAAATCGTACGACATTGGGTCGGAAGCGTGGCAATCGCGACCTCAATCGAGTGGTTGAGTTCTTGAAAAACGAGGTCTTCGTCGGCAACCGATTGCTTACATGGAACGTCGGCGGCGGTTTCCAATTCCAAGCTTTTTTCGCTCTTCATTTTTCGGATAGAATCCAGCGATCGGTTTCTTACGGCGGTGTTTAAATAGGCATTAAAAGATGCGCTGATCAGAATTTTTTTCCGGTTTGCCCAAAGCGTACAAAAAACATCGTCAACGATTTCTTCGGCTAATTCGCGGCTTTTTAACATGCGCGATGACAGTGAGCAGAGGTGTTGATAAGTTCGGTTGTAGATCTTTTCGAAGGCATGATAGTCGTCGCTGTGAACTACGGAAGCGAACAACTCATCGAGAGATGCCGGCTCTTGTGCACGTGTTTCAGGCGCACAAAAATTTTGGGAAAGTTGTGCTGAAGGAGTCTGAATTTGTGTTATCATGCGCAATCGATTGTCCTTATTTTTATACGATTGTAGCAAGAAAAACCGCTTAAGAATTGCATTTATGAAAATATTTTATAGAGACCGTTCCCGGGATCGGTCCCAACCGAACCGCAAACCTTCGAACCTTATCATTTTTACTGCATGAGCTCCAGTTCTGTCACCATAAAAGATATCGCCAAAATGCTTGGCATATCTAAGTCGACGGTGTCGCGCGCGCTTTCCGAACATACCGATGTCAACGCTGAAACACGACAACGTGTAATCGAAGTAGCACGCAAATTGAACTATGCCCCCAACACCATCGCGCTCAATCTTAAACAACAACGCACTAATATTATCGGCGTCATTATACCGGAAACGGTCAATCGATTTTTCGCAAAAGCTATTGGCGGAATTCAGCGTATTGCAAACCTCGCTGGGTATAATGTGATGATTTGTCAATCCGATGAATCATCTACAACTGAAAAGAATAATTTGCAATCTCTGATCGCAGCACATGTCGACGGCGTTATCATTTCCGTATCCAGTGAAACAGATCACACCGACCACTTCGATGCGTTGTTACAGCGAAATATTCCGGTAGTATTTTTTGATCGCATCAGCGAATCGCTGCAAACATCTCAAGTTGTTACAGACAATTATGAAATTGCCTTCGAAGGCACCGAGCACTTAATCGCGCAAGGGCGAAATAAAATCGCTATTGTTGCAGGTCCACTCAATTTATATGTCAGCAAGCATCGCTTCCAAGGATATGCTGATGCCTTGAAGAAACATAACCTCCCCTTGCGAGATGAATACATCATCCATTCCAATTTCCATAACAGTGATATCGAGGCTTACACAAAACAATTGATCAATCTTCCTGAACGTCCTGACGCTGTTTTTGCGATCAACGACTACGCGGCGATTGAGATGATGTATCATTTTAAGAAGCACGGTATCAGAATCCCTGAAGACATCGCGATGCTTGGATTCAACAATGAGAATATTTGCAAGTTTGTAGAACCGCCTTTGAGTAGTATCGAACTTTCTTCCTACGATTTAGGAACCACAGCTGCCGAATTGCTTCTGAGGCAAATCAAAGGCTCTAGAGAACTTGAAAAAAAATTAGTCAAGAGTAAACTTGTTATTCGAGAAAGTACAGCCGGCAAAAAATCGTAACATTAAAAAGGTGGATGAATTTTTCATTCGATCCACCTTTCATACCTGTCACCGCACGTTAGCTGCTGATTCTGTTAAACCACAAGTTATCGTAATAGATGTAGCTATCTATCGAGGACTTCCAATAATCTTGGCTACCACCGCGGAAAGTATGGAACCAAAGATTTCTGATAAGTCGTTTGCCATCGTTGGTTGTCCAACGGATATCTTGATCGAGAACTACTGTACCATTGATTACAATTTGTACGTGGCCATTGGTGCTGCTTCCGGTGTTACTCTTCGCATACATGTGCACTTTGTACCATTGACCTTTGTTGATTGATCCACTTGACGGATAACTGCGACCGAACGTATCGCCGAACTGTCCGGGTTGATCTCGATAGTACACATAAGGTTGAAAGAAAACTCTTGAACCTGTATTGTACCACATGATACGAAGGCTACCACCGTTACCATCCCATCCTGGATCGCCGCCGGCATTCCCGTCGCCAATCCCGAATCCGAATCCTACTTTACCACCACGACTCCAATCGAACTGACTATGGTAACGAACATCAAAATCGAGTTCATATGCAGAGCCATCCGATACGTCGACATTTGCAATAACACCACCTGCACCAGACAGCGCATTTTTCAAGAGCGTAATACGGCATGACCCACTTGAGATGTACGCACGACTGTCATTCCATCCGCCTACATTACCAAAATCTGCAGCCGCAGATCCAGAAGCGTAGGTTCCATTTCCGTAGTTGTTCCAGTTCACAGTACGGGATGAATAAATAGCACGCGGTGTAGCGGCATCACCGTCAGCGACAACTTGTGGTTCGACTACATCCTCCTTACAAGAGAATACGGTGAACGCCATCAGCATCATCGAGATTTTGAGCAACGCGAAGCGCGGCGTCTTCGACATTCCAATTTTCCAATTGTACTTCATAGTTTAAGGGTTAAGTAATTATTGATTGGTTTAGTGTGTGCGTTTACGGCCTGGCGCGCGACGACAGCAGTGCATTTTCTTCTCCTACTTTTAATCGTTCCTCCACAAAAGCAATCCGCGCCAAAAGGTCAGGATGTTTCGGATTGAGATCCTTTGCTTTGGCCAATGCTTGTGCGGCCTTTTGTAGATCTTGTTGTATCAGCTGTGCTTCCGCAATGTTGAGGTATACGTTTGGTGAATCCGGAAAATGCTCCAAGCAAAATTCGAATACGCGAATAGCATCTGCTGGCCTGTTAAGCCGATAAAGCAAATTCACCCCCGGCTGACTTAGTTCCTCCTCGGAAATCGCATAGACGTCCCGTTGTGTTTCGATGATCTCATACCAGGCGAATGCGCTATCGAGTGATCCGGTGGCAGCCACCGTCTTGCTAAATTGAATGCTCACAGGAATCTTAACTTGTAGTAGCAACCTATTTAAGGTCAAGTTCAGAATTGCTTGATTCACAAAGTTTGCCTCGAAGTCTCCGCTTATATTGCTTATGGTTATCACGCCTACACGTTCTTCGGGTAGGATAGTGAGATTGCTCGTGAAGCCATATGCATTTTCGCCTTTCGAAAAAAAAGTCTTTTCCTCAGCGTGTTCTATCTCCCACCCCATACCGGTGAAATGATTGGCGTCAATTTGATAAGCCCGCTTGAAAAATTCGCGGATGCTTTTCTCTTGTAAGAATTGCTTTTTTTCAAGGACACCGTTGTTGAGGATCATTTTCAACCAGCGGCTGATGTCATGCAAGGTTGTATGTAAACCACGACTGCCAGCGTGCTCTCTACTATACGGATACATATCCGATTGCTTGAGGTCGTAAGAAAGCCAATTTGAAATGTGAAAAGGTTGCGCCAGTTTGTGTGATGATAGATCGCGAACCGAGAAAGACGAATGTTTCATCCCCAAGGGTATCAATACATTTTTTCGCGCATACGATTCAAAGGAATCACCTGTTACTTTCGCTACGAGGTCTGCAAGGATGTCGTAGTTGTATGGCGAGCGCTTGATTTTTGTGCCGAAGGGAAAATCCGGTTGCTGATGTTCAATACTACGCGTAGTTGTTTCGAGCGCATGATCATCATAAGATGGGGGATCAAAAATCACGTCATGATGGGGAATGCCAGACGCATGCGTCAACATATGGCGAATGGTAACCCCGCGATAAGTGTTGCCGCCGAGTTTGAAATACGGAAGGTGTTTTATAATGGGATCATCAAGAGAAATTTTATCCGCATCTACCAACCGTAAAATCGTAGTGGCGACCAATAGTTCGGAGATATTTCCGCTATAAAAGACAGTAGTATCGGTGAACGAAGTGCGTTTATTATCGGCGACACCTTCGTAAAAGAAATTTACACCTTGTGCATCGACGAGCGCTACAGCCAACCCTGGAATTGGATAGGTGTGATGAATCTTGTTCACGAACGAATGAATATCATGCTTTTGTGAAGTCGATATTTCAACAACACGGTTGTTGGGGTTTTCACAACATGTCAATAAAAATCCGCATACAAACACAACGGTAGTCCTAGTGAAAACACAAACGATTGCGTTTAAGGGGTTAAAAAAAATGGAGCGAATCCATTTCAAATCAAGCGGTGTGTGCGATCGAAAATAATGATCTGTCATGTGTTTGAGATTTTCTTCATTCAGTCCTTCAACATCACATGCACTGAAATAAGCAGTGCGTCGGCAGCACAATACATTCCGTGTATGATGATGACGCAGAACATTTTTTTAACCCCTACATTTTTTTTATGAAACATTTCCGGTCTCGTTCCCAATTCCAGGTCACCTTATTTTTTGGCAATCTTTTTCTTTAAGGAAGATCGGATTGGCGATCATTTCATAACTTTAATGACACGCCTTCATGAAAACACCAATACACCTTCTTGTTACCGTATCGATACTTCTGCTCATGAAGCTTGAATGCTACGCACAGGCGTCGACAACAACGGACAGGCTATCGGTAAAGATTGCGACGGGCTTTGGAGATGAGCGATTGCATTGGACTATCGCCGGAAATTCTCAGGGGAAGAATCCAAACATTCTTTCTGAATTGCATTGGAAAAACGTTCGTGGCCCGTTATTGGATATCGGTGTATCGGCAAAAATCAAACAACGATTTCTATTGAAGTTGTCGACCAAATACCAGAAAACAGTTTCGGGCACCGTTACCGACACCGACTACCAGGGAGACGATCGTACAAACCAATCTTTTTTTTTCAAGGCAAACGCTGATAACGGATTTATCTTCGCTTTCGATGCGCAAATAGGATATCATTTCAATATCAGTGATCGAATTTCGCTCGCGCCCTTGGTGGGATTTACACGCGATCAGGCGGATCTCAAATTGCTTGATGATGAATCATTCGGCGATCAAAAACTCAATAGCAGCTATGAAACTATTTGGAAGGGCATGATCGTATCGCTGGTCACAAGATTTGCAATCTCCGATCGTTTCGAAATCGCACCGATCTTCAGCTACAGACAACTTCGTTACAATGCTGTGGCCGATTGGAATTTAATAGATGAGTTTCAACATCCCACTAGCTTCAAGCATTACGCAAAAGGATTTGGCATCAGAAGTGTGCTGGAGGTTAGCTATGACATATCAAGAAACGTTTGTCTTTTGCTTCAACCGCAGTATGAATTTTCCGAAACCGGCCACGGAACCGACACCGTATTTTTTAAAAATGGACAAATTGAAAATACGCGGTTAAATGGCGTTGATCGTAAATCTTTCAGCATATTGATTGGCACGACGATCAACTTTTAGCACACCCCAAAAAGTTGTTTGCATCTTTCAACTTTAAACTTCCCATGTAGCTTTGCACCATGAAACGAATTTCACGCAACGGCATCTACTTTTGGCACTTTAACAACTTGGCTCAAGAAACAGCCATTGATCATTTTGTGAGTGATCGTCAAAGCGGAGAAAAAGAACTTACCCTTAGTTTTGGTAGCTCGCCCGACAAAGAAGAAATAAAACATAATCGTAAGCTAGTTGCCGAAGCGATGGGAATTACGCCTGATAAGCTCGTGCTTCCTTCGCAAGTTCACCTCACGCGCATTGTACATGTTACGCATGATACGTCCAAAGAATCGCTACTCGATACAGATGCACTCATCAGCAATGAAAAAGGAATTTGTATTGCTGTGATGTCAGCCGATTGTGTTCCTATCCTGCTTTACGACAAGTGCAACCATGCTGTAGGTGCTGTGCATTCAGGTTGGCGTGGCACGGTAGCAGGGATTTTGGCCAAGACATTAGCGAAGATGAATGAAACGTTTGGCACACGTGGCGAAGATATCGTGGCGGGGATTGGCCCTTCGGTGAGTCAGGAATCATATGAAGTGGGCGGCGAAGTAATTGCGGAAGTCGAGCGCGCTTTTGGAAATGATAGTGGCTTGATGATTAAAAAGCCGAATGACAAGGCGCAACTGGATTTATGGCAAGCGAATAAAATCCAATTGCGTGACTTTGGCGTGCCCGACGATCAGATAGAAATTTCGGACCTATGCACGGTTAAGAACAATCAACATTTCTTTTCTGCCAGAAAAGGTGACGCTGGCAGATTTGCCGCGGGCATTATGCTTCGTTGACTAAGCCTCGATTTTCCGAACCTCCGTTTTTGAAAGCGTGTCATGAAGTCCACCGCTTTTATTAAAAAACGACAATTGCTCCAAGGGAATTAGCCGTGCGAAAGTGCGTTTCATCACTGCTGTCTCATCCGGTACAGTACCATCCACCATCTGTACGCGTAGGTTCAGTAATATTTTTCCAGGCGTGAAGAAGAAGATGCGTTCAAAGAAAAAGTAAAACACAACCAAGAGGAACAATAGTAAAAGCCGTCCAATAATTCCTGACGATTCGAAGCGCAACGCGAGGACTATGTTCACAAACAAAACCAAGTCAATGGCATAGCCAACGAAACGAGTCCAAAGAGAAGGTGCAGACGTTGTGACTTTAGTAGGGGTATTTTTTAAGATGAGGAGCACGATAAACGCTGCACCTCCAACGATCAACAGGCTAATAAAGGACATGATTACCAGAATTCCTTCGGAACCTTGTCTGTCGAATAATATCCGCAGCACTTGTGTTGTTGCCATGAGAAGTTTAAACGCCAGGATGCACGCGGCGAGAAAGGCAATCAACTTCAATCCTCTTTCCTTGATTAGATACCAGATACCAAGTCCGATGAATAGCGGCATGAGTATGAGTTGGTCGGTGGGAAACATCAGTCCATAGTCGCCTAGCGGAACGCGACCGATGAATGGCAGATCAACCCGGAAAGGTCGGAAGAAGGTAAGGTAAGGGAAATAAACAGGCTCTAGTCCGAGAATTTCATGCATCATGAAGGGGTCTGATGCAATGAGCGCAAAGTACAACAATGTGAAAAAGAAGCAGACAATGGGAATGATCGTTCTGCGATGTTCAAAAAGTATTCGAGGTTCCATACTTCTAAAGTACAAAAAGCCCGTGATACGAGGGAGAGCTTTTAGTGGCTGATGATCGCGGTGAGGGGATAAAAAAATAAACCCAACCAAAGGTCGGGTTTATTTTTTGTGCGTAATGCGCAAGGATTACTTCACGTGCTTGTTCACGATTTTAGCAAGCTCGAACATAGTGATTTGATCTTTGCCACCGAAAACTAGTTTAAGTTTCGCATCAGCGTTGATCGCTCTTCTGTTTTTCTTGTCTTGAAGACCATTCTTTTTGATATAATCCCAGATCTTTTTAATGATTTGAGTTCTTGGAAGGCCTTTGCTACCTACAACTGCTGCGAGTGCTGGGCTAGGAGTAAGCGGAGCCATGAACGCTGCGTTCGGCTTTCTTTTTTTCTTAGGGGCAGCTGCTTTCTTTTTAGCTACCTTCTTAGCCGCTTTCTTAGCTACCTTCTTAACGGCCTTTTTCGCCGTTTTCTTAGCTGCTTTTTTTGCAGCTTTCTTCGCTGTTTTTGCCATAGCGTTTTTTAGAATTTAGTGGTTTAATAATCCTCTTCGGATCTTAAGCTTAAGCTTTCTTCTTCTTAGCAGCTTTCTTAGCAGTTTTCTTAGCTGCCTTCTTTGCTACTTTCTTAGTTGCTTTCTTAGCTGTTTTTTTCTTTGCTGCTTTCTTAGCAGATTTTTTCGCTGTTTTTGCCATAGCGTTTTTAATTTAAATGGTTAATAATTTTGTTTTAGTCTAGGTCTCTCCTGCTTTTCGATACTCATTGTCGGCTCTCCAACCTTCAACTTTCCCTACGTTCGCATACCTAAACCGTCTTAAATGTAGAGTGTCATTTTGAATTATCCTAATCTTCTGTTTTTCATAGGAGAACTCGACACACTTCTTGTCTAAAAAAAATGTTGCCAACATCGACGCATAAAGGGCTTGCAATCACGCGGCACACATCCTACATCATTGAAGTTATCCACATTTTCTCCTATGAAAAAATGCGTTTTCCCTAGGGAAAACCGTGTTTTTTATTGCTAAAAGTAATTCATGAAGAATTTACACCTACATCATTTCTCCTATGAGAACATGCATGTATCATCTCGCATCGCGTTCACTTTCATAGGGAAAAATCACCAAAAAAAATTTTCAAATGCGCTTGCTTCCGCGTGACTTTTTTTGAAAAGTTACACGCTTAACGCTGATAAATGAACGTCGATCGTACTTCATGATGATAACACGACACGCATCAACCGACAACTATCCCCGCAAAATTCGTGGCGCATATTGCTTCCTGATAAGCCACTCGGCAAGAAGCAAATTCGGAATCCAACCGAGCCATGCAACGATCATGTAAAGCGTCATGGGTGGTGGATGAAGTATCATCACCAGAACAAACTTCCAGGCGCGGAGCGTTAATGCGGATAATGTGAGTGCAAAACTCCTGATCATCCATTCACCGTGGGAGACGAAATCACGATCGCGAATCGCCAACCATGCTTTCGCCGTTGTCCATAGCCAAAAGAAACTCAATGTCACAAAAGCAAGCTGCGATGTCCATCCACCATTGGCATAAAAAGCCATGATCAACCCGGCTGGTCCTGAGATGAACAACAAAATCACGACATACATCTTCCCCACGAGCTTGTGAACCGCGCTGTACCGCTTCTTCAATGGCGAAAAGAATTGTGTAAAACCAGCTATCAACAAAAAGATGCTACTGAAAACATGCACGAAAAACGCCGTACGCCAACCATCATTGTCGATTACCGCGCGTTTGATCTGAAGAAAACGCACATCACGCTCGAGCGAAAGATATGGAAGGGTGATCCGCAACATGAGGAAACTGAAGAACAGAAGCGTCACCAACGCTAAAAATTTAGTTACCTTTAATGTATTCCTCCTTACCATTACACCCAAAGTTAATCGTTATATGAAAATCAGAACCTTCGCCCCGGCCTTTCTTATCGCTGCCCTTTTCTTCAGTTGTACATCCAAAGAAAAAACAGGTAGCACGGCCACGCCTGTCGATAGTAGTACCAGTGCGGCCACACCCGAAATGCGAGCTGTAAAGATCGACGCTCGGAAGATCGGGCCCGAAAAGTCCGAAGAGCAAATACAAATTGAAAATGCCATCGAGAAGTTGGAGGCGAATAAGAACAACCCCGTGGTAGGTTACTGGGTGGGCGCGTTCGGGAAAAACAAAATCAATATTGCCATTGCCGAGATTCAGGATAACAAAGCACTTGGCTATACCGTGTGCGCCGGAAACTTCAGACCCATTACAGGTTCCGTTAAAAACAATAGCGACTCAGTCTACACTTTTACCATGGACGAACCTGGCACGGATCAATACGACGGTCATTTCGAATTTACGATACGCACCAGCAGCAACCAGATGAAGGGCACATGGAGCCCTTTCAAGAAAGGGGCGGCCTCAGCGAAAACATTTGTCCTTCACAAAACCGACTTTGTCTATTCCACCGACCATGGCATTTTTGAGATTGCTTCACAAAGAGTTCTTGAAGAAAGTGACGTGTATGACCTCGCACTGGAAGAACTCGCGCTGATGCGTAATGAAATCTATGCCCGACATGGCTATTCCTTTAAAGACAAAGAAATGCGCGCCTACTTCGATACAACAGCATGGTATGTACCCATGGGAATCGATATTCGGGATAATTTAACCGACGTTGAAGTGCAGAACATTGACCTGATTTACGTTTACGAAAAATATCAAGAAGAGCACTACGACGACTATGGACGGTAATCGACGGTCTCCTCGACGCAACTACGCTTTTACTTTGCTCTCCACCAGGTTGAGCATTTTCAAGGTAGCTGTGATGGCCGCAGCCTGCTGATCGGATTCGAAGCCGCGGGTTTTGAATACCCACTCATCGAGTTCCCATGTGATGATTGTCTCTACGAACGCATCGGTTCTTCCTCCTGGAGGAATCGATATTTCATAGTCCGTTAACTGTGGTAGTTTTTTACCGAGTTGGTCATAAATGGATTTGACCGCTTGCATGAACGCATCATACTGACCATCGCCGGTCGACGTCGCCTCATAAACCTTACCATCGATTTCAATGCTAAGCGTCGACACCGGTTTTAAGTTGTAGACGTGACTTGAATAGTAATTTCTGATCTTGATCTTTTCCGCAACGGCTTCTCTGCCCAGCACGTCGGAAATAATATAAGGAAGATCTTCTGTCGAAATATTTTCCTTTTTGTCGCCAAGCTCAACAACACGCTGTGTTACCCGTCGCAGTGATTCCGGATCAAGTTCAATCCCCAATTCTTCCAGATTTTTTTTGATACTCGCATTTCCCGAAGTTTTCCCTAGGGCATATTTGCGGCTCCTGCCGAAACGTTCCGGTATCAACTCATTATGATAGAGGTTTCCTTTGTTATCGCCATCCGCATGGACACCACAAGTTTGAGTGAACACGTGCTCACCAACCACCGGTTTATTTTTCGGAACACCAATACCCGAGAACACTTCAACCAACTTACTTACGCCAACAAGCTTCGCTTCGTCAACGGAAAAATTCACTTGAAGATGATCCTTCAACATGGCTACGACGCTTGACAACGGCGTGTTTCCAGCGCGCTCACCTAGACCATTCACGGTAACATGTAATCCTGCAGCGCCAGCTTTCACGCCTGCAAAACAATTTGCCACAGAAAGGTCGTAGTCGTTATGCGCATGCAAATCGAAATGTAATCCAGGAAATTTGTCAACCATTTGTTTCATGTAGCTGAACGCTTCGTCCGGATTTAAAACACCCAACGTATCGGGTAACATGAATCGCGCGATCTTTTCATCCTTCAATGCATGGGTGAGAAAAAATACGTACTCTGGTGAGTTACGCATACCATTCGACCAATCTTCGAAGTAAACATTCACTTTGATCCCCAATGTTTCTGCATGCGCCAAAGCCTTCTTGATGTCGGCCACATGCTCTTCAGGAGATTTACGAAGTTGTCCTTGCACATGCTTCAAAGAACCTTTGCAAAGAAGGTTGATCACTTTACCGCCAGCTTTATGAATCCAATCAAGGGATCGATTATCATCAACAAAACCGAGGATCTCAATGCGGTCGAGATAGTTGTTATCTTTTCCCCACTTCAGAATTTTAAGAGCAGCTTCGTATTCACCATCGCTAATGCGTGCAGACGCGATCTCAATACGATCGACTTTTACCTCCTCCAACAACATTTTTGCAATATTCAACTTCTCGGTTGCTGTGTAAGACACACCTGAAGTTTGCTCCCCATCACGCAGGGTGGTATCCATGATCTCGATGTACATATCCTTCTTCCGCACGTTTTCTTATGGTTGGAAAACGGGACTTCGAAATTACAGATACTTCTTCTACCTGCGCAAGGAAGAGCGTTATACTAGAGAAAGATTTGAATGAATTTTAACGCGTTAAACGGGCGTTAGTTTGGACTAGAAATCCTTGGTCGCCATTTTCAAGACAATCCCAAAATACGATTGCCGAAGAAAGTCGTCGTTCAAGTCGAGTGATGCTTTGTCTCGTTCGATTTTAAACTTACCTGGAATCGCTTCAACGGACATGCCATAGACGAAGCCAACAATCACGCCATTGCCGGCATCGAACAGCGCGAAGTAATCGAGCTCCAAACCGTAGTTAAAATTCAAACTACGGCGCGTCATCGACGTGTTGCCTGCAACATTGAATAGCTGATCAACTTGTGTCACGTCATTTTTGAAATTCCTGTTATACGATTTTACAGTATAAAGATCATACGATAATCCTGCTTGAGGATACAACTGAAAACGCTTCGCATGAAGGAGATCGTAGCCCACGCTGAAGCCGATCGATGCACCGTTCACGTCAAGTCGTCGTGTGTCGTCTTCAACTTTATTCCGTATTACAGGCGAAACAAAATAATCGCCCATCCATCGATTTCCTTTGAATGAAAATCCAAAAGGAATGGTCGCGAACACATCACCAATTTCATCTAGACCGGCTTGCACAAGCCCACGATTCAATGATTTAAGTGAAGCAGTTTGCGCAAATAGCCCAATGTTAAACGATATGTACTGTGGCGAATACGTCTTGGAATCACGATAGTGAATAAGCGCCATAATCGAGTCCATTGATGATGCTTTGTACAAAGAATCATGATAGGCCATGAGCTCGTCGCGATCTAAAGTGGTGTGATCCACCTTTGAAAAGTCATAGTCACGAAAGTGACGTTGACCGAATACGATACAGGATGTAAAAAGGAATGTAAGTGTGATAATGATTTTCATATAACGAGGGGTTTCCAATCCATAAACAAAAACCTGGCCGTTTTTTTCGGTCATAGCTCATCGATGCGTTCAGGTTCTGGCTCACTCGATAAAATCAAAGCGCGCTTATCGTCCGAAATCTGAAACTTGATGTTCATCTCCTCACGGTGATCGTGCACAACATCTTCACAAGCGAAGGTGAAAGACACCTGGTACTTCACCTTAAAAATTCCAGAAGTTGCGTTGCTGAAATCTATCGAATGTTCATCAATCGCAACGCTCGAAATACTGCCACGCTTTCTATACCAATGATTGCGCAACAGTTCATCTATCTTATCTTGGTGTTGTTGTAAAAATTGAAGCATCGCTAATGGACTGTTTCTTATTGGTGAACCTGCCCAACCCGATAGCGATATTGAAATTGTTTCAAACATCGTCAAAAGTTTAAAAATCAAAAGTCATAAAAAAACCCGGACTTAGCCGGGTGGTGATTTCATTTAGCCAATCGCTATTTGCGCTCAGCAACTTCCTTCAGGCTATTCAAACTCTTGTCGAACTGAGGCCCAACCATGGCATCCATCATCGTTCCCATCCAGCGCATAAAAGGATTCATACCGGCATCCATGTCCATTGTATTCGTTGCTTTGGTTCCTTCCTGCGTTTTCTCAAAAGTCCAACCTCCCCACGAAGGTTCAGGGCTACCGCCGAAATACATTTCCAATGTGATCTTATCGTAAGGAACAGCTTCGGCTATTTTAATAGTGCCGTCGCCGAGGTTAGAATCTTCACTCGACCAGCTATAGCTCGCACCGGCGCCTTCTGATTTATCCGCATACGTGACTTTCATGTTCGGATCCATCTTGTGCCATGCGCTCCATTGATCCCACTTTTTCAAATCAACAACGAGCCCGTATACGGTCTCTTGCGATGCATTGATGATCAAACTTCTTTCAACATGAATTTTCGACGGTAAGAAGAATGACACTACAACGAGGAGAACGACAAGGATCCCCAAACCGATCAGGATCTTTTTAAATGCTTTCATTTTACAAGGGTGTTAGGTTGTTGAAACGAAAATGAGCTTTTTTCTCGACACACAAAAAGCAACTTGTTACCAATTGGAATTACGCAGGGATGGATGGTCTTTAACACAATAAAATAGCAGCGTTATCGCTGGTCGCTGTGCCGTGGATGCGCAGTTTAAATCTGCAATTCGATTGATGTTAGAAATGCATCACTTCGCTTGATTTACGAATGATCATGGAGAAAACGTAACACGAGATTGCTTTCTTAATCTAGTTCAAGGACTTCGCCGAACCATGCACAGTATTTTTGTTGTTAGAATGAAGCGGCGAACAGTACTTGAAACAATAGCGAAAGGAGTGATTGGTATGACTACACTAACGGCATTCAATAAATTTACAAATGAATTGGCGCAAGACGGCAATGTAATGCCTGTGCTTTTTATTGGTCATGGCTCTCCGATGAATGGCATCGAAGACAATACCTTTAGTGCGCAATGGAAAAAGTTAGGACAAGACATCCCGCAACCCAAAGCTGTTCTTGTTGTGTCGGCGCATTGGCTAAGTAAAGGAACACGCATTACAGCGATGAATTTCCCTAGGACCATTCATGATTTCGGCGGGTTTCCACCGGAACTTTTTGCAGTGCAATATCCCGCACCTGGCAATCCGGCGCTAGCGAAAACCACGGCAGAACTTTTCCATACAAAAGTGGAACTCGATCATGATTGGGGTCTCGATCATGGCACTTGGACTGTCGTGCGACATATGTATCCCGCAGCGAATATTCCTGTACTTCAACTGAGCATTGACTATTCAAAACCACTCCAATATCATTATGAGCTAACCCGTGAGCTATTGTCACTTCGTAAGAAAGGCGTACTCATTATTGGTAGTGGAAATATGGTGCACAACTTACGCATGGTGGCCTGGGATAAACTTGCAGAACCAGAATATGGTTATGACTGGGCAATCGCTGCCAACGATCAGTTTAAAAACTTGATTACGAAAGGAGATCACCGGGCATTGATCGACTACGAGAAGCTGGGGCCAGATTTTCGGAATGCTATTCCAACTGCAGAACATTACATTCCTCTATTATATACACTCGGATTACAAACGCCTAAAGACAAAATTTCATTTTTCAATGACAAAGTCGTCGGCGGCTCATTAACGATGACGTCGGTGATGCTAGGATGACCCGGTTGTTATCCGTTTCTAATAATCGAATTGTTTTGTCTCACCCGAAGCATAGGCGGCAATTACCGCAGTAACAACCTCGGTAGGAAAAATCCCAGTTTCTACTACGCCAGTGAGTTGCTTCAATTGTTCGTGCAATGCTTTCGGATCTTCGATTGGATAGAATGAACAATCGGCAATGAGGTTACCGTTATCGGTATTAAAATCTTTTCCATCTTTTTGGCGAACCACCGGTTTCCCTCCAAGTGCTTCGAGCTTGGCTAAGGTTAAAACAGATCCAAACTTGATTATTTCTACTGGCAATTTGAACTTACCTAGTTTAGTAACAAGTTTCGACTCATCGACGACAACGAAGAATTTTTTGCTATTGGTAGCCAATATCTTTTCGCGAAGAAGTGCACCGCCGCCGCCTTTGATCAGGTTTCCATTTGTGTCAACTTCGTCCGCGCCGTCTATCGATACATCAATTTGCTGCTCATTCCCGGGCTCCAATAAAGGAATGCCGAGTTGTCGCGCGAGATCATCGGATGCCTGAGAACTCGCTATGGCTTTGATTTTCATTCCCTGCTTTACAAGCGATCCAATTTTTTGAATTGCAAAGTAAGCCGTAGAGCCTGTTCCAAGTCCGACAATCATACCATCTTTTACATAGTCAACGGCACGTTCTGCAGCAATTTGTTTAGCGTTCATATCAATTGAGATAAGCCTCAAAATAAACGATTTATTTTCGTTAACACTATTTTAAGCAACTTCCTTTTTTTTCAGACATGGATCGTATTGGCCACTCACATCAAAGTGTGGAGAGAATCCTTGATAATACGTTACCTTCAACCTGAGTTAAATTCTCACAAACCCAATTACACGCATGTTAAAAACAAAACTCTCCATCGTTGTTTTATCGATGATTTCTTTGGCGTCGGTAGCACAATCAAAGTTTGATCTTAGCAAACTTGCCAATGACAAAAAACTTGTGATGTCCAATCGGGCATTGGTAGTTGACACAAAAACAAAATCCATCAAGCTCGATGAACGATCAGGTCAGGGATTGGCTACCATTAAGGATGTAACGTTTACGACCGGCACAATCGAAGTTGATTTGAAAGGTAAAGACGTTGTCCAGAAGAGTTTCATCGGCGTCGCTTTTCACATTCAGAATGACTCCACCTTTGAAGCAATTTATTTTCGACCTTTCAATTTCCACGCAGAAGATCCCATTCGAAAAATTCACGCCGTGCAATACGTATTCCAGCCAGTTTATACGTGGTACAAACTACGGGAAGAGCGTAACGGTGAATTTGAAAAGGCAATCGACAACGCCCCGAACGCAAATGATTGGTTCCGTGCTAAAATAGAAGTTACCGACCAAGAAGTTCTGGTGTATGTAAACAACAGCGCCACACCTAGCTTGAAAGTAGCGCGACTTTCAACGTCGAACACCGGTGGTATCGCACTCTGGACCGGTGAAGGTTCAGGAGGTGAGTTTAAGTCTCTTGTTATCTCAAAATGATCTTCACGACGAAGCTGCCGGAGCAAGTTGCTGATCGTTAAACAAGCTCATGGTAATTTCCGGGCGATTCAAGGTAATCACATCCGAGACATCGCCCATTACTTCGTCTATCAATCCGAATGCTTTCGCTTCAGGCGCACTCATAAATTTATCGCGAATAAACACTTCCTCTATTTCTTGCCAAGTATGCCCCGTGTGTTTTCCCATTAAGTGAAATAGCTGCGTTTGAAGTCTTTCTTGCTCACGTGTAGCAATGCGAACATCTTCCGTATAACCTTGAGTGCCACTACTCGTCGGATGCATATGAATGGTTGCATGCGGCAAGGAGTATCGCTTTCCCTTTGCACCTGAACAAAGTAAGGCTGTAGCCATACTCGCGGTTACTCCTACAGCCACCGTTGACACCGATGCTTGTATCATTTGCATCGCATCATAAATAGCCAGCCCAGCGTAAACACTTCCGCCCGGACTATTGATATAGAGTTGAATATCCCGCTTAGGATCAAGACTGTTTAAATACAGCAACTGCGCAACGATAAGGTTTGCGATAGAATCGTTTACACCTGTACCTAAGAATACAATTCTTTCCTTCAATAGCAGACTAAAAATGTCATAGGCTCTCTCTCCACGGGAACTGCTATCAATTACCATGGGCACTAAATTCGATTGCACCATAAAATTTAAGATTTAAAAATTCTAAGTATGGAATCTTTGAATCCAGCATTCACTGGATCATCAAAGAGTTTGTCATGCACAGCGCGTGCGCTTTCTTTCAAATTCTTCCGGCGATAATGTTTTAAGAGCGTGTATACCTTCCGTTGCAAAAATACATTCAAACGAAGGGCCGGATCATTCTTGAGTTGCCTTTCAAATGAAAGTTGCTCTAGCGAAGACAGCGAACCATCCACGTACCGCTCTACAGTCCTAATTTCATTCAAGGAAGTCCTCATAAGCAATATTTTTGTTTCGGATTTGCTCCCTCATTTTCTCCAGGCATTTGTACTTCTGAACCGAAGCAGAGTGCTCACCACTGTAGCCAAGATCTTGAGCAACCCGTTCAACAGATTTACCTTTAAAATACATGGCTTCCAATAAGGCAAGACAACGCTTCCCAGTCGACATCAACATCGTTAGTAAATGTTGCGTGTTTACCGTCGGATAAAAATCACCGGGGATTTCTATTGATCGCTCTATTTCGTCGAGGGCAACCTTGGCCACATCCTTTGAAAACTTTTTAACCCAAAGATTCTTACAGATGCCAACAAGATATGCCTCACGCGAAGTCTGAAATTGTACGCCGTCTTGCATTTTTTCATAAAGCAACACGAGTCCATCATGGAATACGTCTTTCGCGTCGTCCAAAGACCCATTCCATTTGTGCACAAGCTTGGCAACGACTGGAAACGTGCGCTTGTACAACGCTTCGAAGTCCAACGCGATTTGCGCCTCTACAGGAGGATGTTCAACGATTTCGACCATAAGCAATGTATTTAATAGCTTGTGCCTTAGGAAAGATAAATATCACCCTTAATTGTGACTTTTTTTAAAAAAAATGACGACCGTCAAGCAACGGTGATTATCACTTTCGAACAAACAGGTATTCAATCGATTTACCGTCACCAGAGATGACAGCACGCAATTTATCCTTTTCCAACGTGTAAGAAATTCGCTTCGGAAAATCATGATCCAGATTTTCGCAAACAAAGCCATTGGATTGTAGCTGTATAAACTTAAAAGAAATGGGCCTTACGTTCTCATTTACATCAGCCACATAATGTAGCGTATTGGCACGTAAGACAATCTTGATATTTTCAACAACGACCGTATCGGCACCGCGCATCGTTAAGCCTTTTCCGATTAAAATACTATCACCTTGTATTGACCAAACTTCAACACCAGAACGTCCGGGTTTAGTATTTGTTCGTGACCATTCTCCCGAAAGCCAAGCTATGTCGCTAATCTTATGCTGTGCGATACCAGTTACCGAAAGCAGCAACATCCAGCTGATGCTACACAAGTAGATGAGATTTTTCATGGATTGAATGTACAGAATTACCAGCGAACATCACACCTTAATAATGTGATGTTCGCAGTGAAATCAACAAGCACAAACTACTTTTTCTCCTTGCCTTGCTTTTGTACCTTCGGTTTCATAACCATCAAACTTCCACCACTCGATCCCTCCGATGAGTTCTTTCACTTTGAAACCGAGCTTCGTCATATTACGCGCGCCCTTTGTACTGGCGTTGCAACCGATACCATCGCAATAAGTAATGTAAATAGCATCGCGATCCAGCGCGGCTGTTGTGGCATCATTCATTTCTCGATGAGGAATGTTAATCGCTCCAGGGATCCGCTCAGCATCAAACGCAAATGACTTGCGCGCATCAAGCGGAACAACTTTCATCCCTTTGCTAAGCGCGTCGAATAGATCCGATGGGTCCATTTCAAACTCAAGTTTGTTTTCGTAAAATTTCAATTGCTCGTTCATTTTTCTTTTGGTTTTGTTGATACAAACCTACAGTGCCTTCCAAAATGCATGAAATCAAATCCTTCATGATGATGATGAAAATTCCTCATACTGATGTGACAAAGAGATTGATTACTTTTGATGCATGGAAATTCGTCATTTGAAGTTGATCAAGGCTATTGCCGAAGAAGGGAGCATTACCAAAGCCATCGACAAATTACACCTTACGCAATCTGCGCTTAGCCATCAATTGCGTGAAGCCGAATATCAACTGGGGACGCCTATTTTCACGCGTACAAAAAAGAAGATGACGCTTACGAAAGCAGGAGAAAAAATATATGCGACAGCAAGTGAAGTCTTAGAGAAACTGGAATCTGCAGAGACGCAAATTAAGAAGATGATCTATGGCGAAACGGGCGAAATAAAACTAAGTGCCGAGTGTTATTCGAGTTACCACTGGCTTCCGTCTGTGATGAAACAATTTCACCAGCTCTACCCTAACGTAGACCTGCAATTGGTGATGAGCGCAACGCATTATCCACTTCAAAAATTACTTGCCGGCGAGCTTGACATTGCTATTACAACGGATCCTATTAAAGATGTAAAGCTGCAATACACAGAATTATTTCAAGATGAAATGGTTGTTGTAGTACCTGCTGGTCATGAATGGGCATCCAAAAAGTTTGTGGCGGCGGAAGATTTTAGTGACGCGTGTTTAATCATCCATTCTTTACCAATGGAAACCGTTACCGTCTACGAGTTCTTTCTGAAGCCGGCAAAGGTATCGCCTAAAAAAGTTACCGCCGTTCCGCTTACTGAAGCCGCGATCGAAATGGTAAAGGCTGATATGGGTGTGATGGTGCTCGCCAAATGGGCGCTCAAGAACTATATTAACGACGATCAGTTACGCTTAGTCAAGGTTGGCCGCAATGGATTAAAACGTAAACACTATATCGCGACGTTCAAGAATAAAACGTACCCAAAATACTTCACTCACTTTATCACGTTTCTTCAGAAGGAAATTGCAATATGATCGATTACGAAATTCGTGATTGTAAAAGAGAAGATCTTCCGTCGTTACTATCACTTTGCGAAAGTCATGCTATGCATGAGCAATCAACGTTCGATCCGCGTAATAAAATTGCGGGACTGGAACAGGCAATCTTCAGTCCGTCGCCAAAGCTCTATTGTTGGATTGTCGAGCGACACGCAACGCGTGTAGGCTATTGTACATACACGTTTGATTTTTCAACTTGGGATGCGCAACAATTCCTCTACCTTGATTGCCTCTTTTTAGAACCAGCATATCGCGGCCTTGGCATTGGACAAGAAATTATCAGAAGATTGATTAAAGAAGCGCAAGCGAATGAATGTGTAAATATTCAATGGCAGACGCCAACGTTTAATGTTGACGCCATAAAATTTTACAACCGAATCGGCGCGACGGGACAACAAAAAGAACGGTTCACGTACACAATTCAATCATCATAAGTTTCACGACGCTGCCTTTAATCCCATGTAATAATCCTTCTGTTTCTCGTTTAATTTTTCAATCGCGTATCGCAGCATGGTGCGCGGCATTGTTGCAGCATGTTTGTCTAAGAATGCGACAAGCTTTTTCTGATCTTGTTTCCCGGCCTCACGAATCCATCCGCCTGCAGCTTTATGGATGAGATCTTGTTTGTCGTTCAGAAGCAATGCTGCAATTTGGAATGTGTCATCTAATTCGCCCTGACGAATAAAGTAAGCCGTGCTCACCATACTGGTGCGACGCTCCCACATATTTTTAGATGTCGCCAGTTTATACAAAACATCACGTGACTTATTCGCTATGAATAGATAGCCCCCAACGACAAACTGCGCAGCAAGATCAACCAAATCCCAATTATTAATGCGATTGTGCTTTTTCAAATATAAATCGAACAGCACTTTACGATGCACTTCGTCGGTCTTCTTAGCACGTGCTTGATAGTTCATGATACTCAACGCACCCGCCCTTACTTCGTGGACGGAATGATCCAAAAGTTTACTGATTTCGGTGGGCGACATTTCGATGGAGTCCTTTGCAAGTTTGAATAACGTGCCCATCCGGATTCCCATAAATTTATCGCCTGCGCCGTATTCACCTTCACCTGATTTGAAGTAGCGCTGAATTTTTATCAGTTCTTCATCAGATTGATGTGTCTTCATCAAGGCAATAAAATGTTTCGCTGTCGGCGCATTTTTTGTGATTGACTTTCGCGTGGCCTGCGAAGCTTTTGTCTTTACAGGTGATTTCAAAACTTGTTTCTTTGCCATATCAGTGGACGTTAACTCTTGTCGTGATGCGCTATTCTTTAGCGTGTGCCTCTTTCAATTTTGCAATATCAATCTTCTTCATCTGCAACATCGCGTTTAACACGTTTTTTGATTTCACCCGATCTTTATCAAAAAGTAATTGCGATAAAATTGACGGAATGATTTGCCACGATACACCAAATTTATCCTTCAACCAACCACAGGGTTGTTTCTCTCCGTCTTCTGACAAAGTATCGTAATAGTAATCAATTTCTTCCTGTGTCTCACATCTTACGAATAGCGAAATTCCCTCCGCGAAAGTAAAATGCGGACCACCGTTCAACGCCATAAACTCCTGACCATTTAGCATAAACGTGCCAGTCATTATTCTCCCGTCTGGCCCGGGAACAGAACTCGTAATGCGTGCATCTTTAAAGCGGGAGGTGTAAAATTCCATCGCTTCGCCAGCGCGATCATTGAAGGTGAGAAATGTCGTAATCTTTTGCATGTTGATTTGTATTATGATGTTAATTTCTGATATACAAACCTACACGGTAGCAAAAGTTGGGTACGGGTGTGAAAGCGACAGATTGCAGGTGTTTTACGAAACGAACCCTACGCCAACAATTTCCATCGTACATCGCATGAAAAAGCCCTGCTCATCACAGGGCCTTTAGACTATAATGAACCAACTGATGTTATTCTACTACAACGCGCGTACTATGACGAGTTCCTTCTATCATCACATTAATAATATACGCGCCACGCGTGAGATTAAAGTTTGCCACTGGAAACTTCCAAGATCCTTCGAGGTTCGTTTTTGCGTTCACGGTTTGACCGATCGGATTACCAAACTGATCATAAACCTGAACAGAAACTTCTTTTTCACCGATAACATTCACCATCAATTCGCTCTCACTCACTATCGGATTTGGATAGAGACCCACGGTCTTCACTTCAGCAAGAGTCGCGGCGCCGGCTACCGAAAACTGAATTGTTACCGTTTGTCCAACAGTGCCTTCGCCATTGGGCAACGTCGACGGTGTTGCTTTTAATACATATCCACCTGGCGTTACAAGCCCTGGTTCATAATCACCATTTTTCTCAGGGAAATAACTGAAGATTGGTGCACCATTATCCGCGCGACGTTTGTTGTTCAAAAAAAACATCACGGCTGTAGCGCCATTGGTTGTATTCGCGCGAATGTTCGCAGCAAGAGAAGCATCGACTACGGCACCATCGACAAGTGGACCAATGTCTTGATCGGTTATTGGATCAACGAGTGTGAAACTTTGAATCGTCGGCCTCGACACACGAATGGTGAACGGTAAAATTTCCGTCGGCCCTTTTATGCCCGCACCATTCTTCTCGCTATAAGGTGTAGCAACCAGTTGGTAACTGCCTGGCGTGTAAACACCCGGATCATAATCACCATTTTTTTCTGGCCAATAACTAAAGATCGGCCCACCATTATCGGTTCGACGTTTATTATTCAAAAAGAAAATGACCGACTTGACTTTGTTCGATGACACGTTCGCTCTGATGTTCGGAAGGTTAGTAGCTTCGAAATACATGTTCGGAAGAAGCGGTCCGATATCTTGATTGGTGACAGGATCGACAAGCGTAAATCCTGTAATCGTATAATCATCAGGTGGAGTCGTAATGTCAACTTCTTTAATCAAAAACTCGCCTTCTGACCCTGGCCATCCCACACACCACTCTTCTGTTTTTCCCTGGAGATAGTACGTATATCCAGAACCAGGTACCAACGTTGTATCCCGGAATGTATAGGTGCTTCCGGAGTCAGTCATCTCGACATAAAATACAGGTTCGAATACACCGCCTGCATGATGGCGCATTCTCTCGACACTATACCATTCGTCGGCATATGTATTATCTTTTAAGGTGATCTCTGCTACACCTTCCTCATCGACAGTGACCGAGAAATCTGGCTTGTAGTAATGTGATCTTGCATCATAACTGACAACCGGCGTAAAATCAGATACGGCGTGAGGTCCAACGCAGCGCGCTTTGTAATAATTTGTTTGCCTTGGAATTCCCCTGTCAGTATACTCGATGCGGACACTGCCGTCGATGGGAAAAGTTTCAATCAAGACAAATGGGCCATCTGGTGAGAGTGATCGGTATAACTCCGTAACAGGATGTACATCGGGAAACTCAAGTATAAGCGGGACTTCGTTTCCACAAGGACTGTACAAATCGATCGGACCAACTTCAAGCAAAGGCTCATCAATCGGAGTCGTTGCAGTATCCGTAGCAACGTTATAAGTATCCGTTGTGCCTTCGGAATATATTGTCGTGATGTGTACGTTGTAGATGTACGTGGTGCCTTGCTCTAACATGCCATCGTCATAGTAGTGCACTTCTCCAGAATCCAGTGATTGAAATTCCCACATCGTTTCATAAGATCCGCCGAGCTTTCGACGATCAACAGTGTACCAAATATCATTGTAGCTATTGTCCGTCAGTTGAACAATTAATTTGGTTGGGTTTTCCGGAAAAACATTTAGCGTCGGCTTGTAATTGAAAGAAAATGTTGTTGCGTGGAAGGGCTCGGTAAATCCTGAGACTTCCGTTCCATCGACCACCCGCGCCTTATACCAAAAAGTTGTTCGTGGTTTCAGATTCCATTGATCGACATAGAATTGTCCAAGGTCAGTATAAGTAGCGACAACTTCATATCCACTGTCAGGAGAAGTCGACCGATGGATTTCAGTTATTCCACGACCATTGTAATTTTCAACACCGAACCGTAAATAGGTTTGATCGATATACAACGTCGCTTCTAAAATATACGGCGTTCCGAGAGCCGTTTTGCGCACATCATGTGTTGGTTTATCACCGTTACCAACACCGGTTTCTGCGAAAGCAGGTTGCATGCATAGAAACATGCCAATTGCGTAAAGAATATTTTTCATAACGAGGGATTTGTTGAATTCGAAATCTACAATTCGTCCTCGCTAAAAAAATGCGTTCACATTTAAATAAAGTTTAAAAATTTTCGAGAGCCATGGATGAAGGCTTGGTTACCTCGACAGCGACGCTTTAAAAAGAAAATGTCTGCGCCGTATGTAAAATTACATGCCAACGCAGACATCTTTGATAGTCCTATAATATTATTCTACCGAGAAGCGCTTCGTTGTACGATTGCCATCAATCACAACAACCAATACATACGTTCCTCTTTTCAAATTCAATTGACCTATTGACTCAACAACTGTTCCATTAGCGTCAACATTGCCAGCAATCTCCGGTAAAACGGTTATACCAAAAGAATCGAATAATTGAATCTTCACTACCGACCCAGGTGCGGCCTGAATCTGAAGTTGTGATTCTCTGTTTACTGGATTAGGGAACAAACTAACAGTCTCGAGTCGTGCTGAAGTAGCTGCCACAACATCAAACTCTATCGTTACCGTTTGTCCAACAGTACCCCCTCCGTTGTATTCACTAGAAGGTGTCGCTTTTAAGACATAGTGTCCTGCTGTAGCTAAACCTGATTCATAATCACCATTCTTTTCTGGGAAGTATGTAAAAATCGGTGCACCATTATCTGCACGGCGTTTATTATTAAGGAAAAACATCACGCTCTTTGTATTCGATGTTGCATTCGCACGAATATTAGCAAGTTGTGAGGCATCGATCACGGCACCGTTCTCGAGCGGTCCGAGGTCTTGGTCTGTTGCAGGATCTACAAGCGTAAAACTATTAATCTTGTATTCTGCACCTGGATTCGTCACGAAGAACTCAATCTGTACTGTTGGACCGCTCACACCACCACCATTCTTCGCGCTTGATGCCGTTGCCACGAGAAGATAACGTCCTGGCGTGAGTGTACCTGGCTTATAGTCACCATTCTTCTCGCTGAAGTATGTGAAGATCGGACCACCATTATCAGCATGACGCTTTCCATTCAAGAAGAACATGACCGATACCGAGGCTGCATCTGTGTTGGCTCTGATGTTTGGCATCTTCGATCCGTCAACAACCATCATGTGCGTGAGCGGACCAATGTCCTGATCTGTCGTTGGATCAACCAGCGTAAATCCGTTGATAGTATAATTCACAGGTGCAGTCACCTCAAAAGAACCGACACCATCGTTGTATGGATAGCCATCACAATAAACAGTTGTCGTTGCATAGACGTCGTAAAAATATGTTTTGCCTGGCACAAGATCAGATTCATTGAACACAACCGTGCGTCCAGAGTCGCTCATGACATACTCGAAAGCGATGTATTTCGTATCCTCGAAATCAGCATTTCTTGAAATGGTATAGTGCGCATCTGCATAACTGTTGTCCTTGAAATGAATTGAAAGCGTTGAGCCACTCCAACTTGTTGTTACGCTCGGGTTATACCAGTTCGACGCACTGGTACGGCTAACAATGTTCGAGAAATCAGATAGCAATGATCCTTTTCTCGCACGCACTTTATAAAAATAAGTTCTGCGCGGTTGAACATCGTCAACGTAGCTGTACTGACCTTGACCAGCCATCCCTGCATACGCATAAGTTCCATTCAATGAATCAGATCTAAATACTTCGATTACAGCATCCGTATCGAAGAGTTCAGCGAATTCAAGAACTGTTTTCGCGCCACACGCGAATTCATTCGGTGGCCCATCATAAATCTGCACGGCTTGAAGTTGCCCCGTTAAGATTTCTACCTCAGCAACATCTTCATACCACGGACTGCTTTCGCAATAGTGTGTTGTTTTCGTCGCCAAGAAATACATGTACGATTTATTAGCTTGTACGGTCGAATCAACGAAGATCTCAGTTCTACCAGAATCGCTCATCGCGTATTCATGAAGTAACGTCACGTTAGGATCTGCATCACCAAACGACATTCTCACAATCGAATAATGTTCGTCTGCATAGCTTCTGTCTTTTAAGCTTAGCGTTACTTTGTCGCCGTCGTAAACACCGGTAAACACTGGCTTGTACCAATTTGAAGTCGTTACTCTTTTTACAGTGTTTGAAAATGCTGACGTTGCTGTATCGTCCACTGCGCGCATCTTATAATAATAGGTAGTGCGTGGACTAACACTATCTTGAAATGAATACCAATTACGTGGTATAGTGGCAACGTGTTGAAAGGGTCCATTTTCATTTTCAGCGCGATAAACCTGCAATTGTGCATCATTGTTGTAGTAGTTCTCATCATAAAACTCGATATCAACAACGGCACCACACGTATTCAGTTCAGGGGCCTCCTCGTCCAACACAGGTGCTACAAGCGGAAGTTGCACGGTTACCTCGGCAGCAAAAACTTCAGGAAAGCCTTCTGCATATACTTCAGCGGTGAGGATATAGGTGAACTTCTTTCCAGCAGGGAGACTTCCATCAGCCGCCGTGAAAACTGCTCCGGAGTCCGTAGAAGGCCACTGTTTGATCTCTATATTAAATGGAGAAGCAACGCGATACAGATGATAGACCATATCGTTGTAGCTATTGTCGACGATTTCAAATTCAATATCGTTCTGTGTTACTGCCGTTGCCGTAAATGTTGGCGGATAGAAAACAGAATACGTGAGCGTCTTCAACACCTCAGAATAAGGCGATACTTCCGCGCCGTTCACAACACGAAACTTATAGTAGAAATTAGTCCGTGGCTTCATGTTATTTTGCAACACGTGAAACTCAGCTTGCGAAGAAGTGTCGACAAGAACGTAGCCGGAAAACTCTGACTCCGAACGATAAATCTCAGTTATACCAACACCATTTGGATTTGAAACTTTAAACTCAATGTCGGTTTCGTCGACAAGATAAGTTCCGAATATATAATATGGAGCTGAGAGTGCGGCCTGAGGGCCATTTACCACAATGTTCGAACGCCGCGTGTTCGCTTGTGCTTGCATGAAGAGTATACTTAACAGTATACTTAAGATGTAAAGTTTTTTCATATAACGATTAGACATTTGGTAATAAACTTACGAAGGTTAAGGAAACTAAAACTTGATGTTTATCAATTAAATTTATTGGCTGGGAAAGATAGTGGACGCGAAAGTTCTTGGTAAACTTTCATCATGCGCATAACAAACTACTGTTAGGCGTCTGCTTTGGTGACGGTGAATCACAAAGGAACGTTACCTCCAGAACTTTTACATCACCAGAAATAGTGATTTAAAATATTGAAGTGGTAGCGCCTCGTTTTTTAGCTTTGAGGATAAATCGCAAATCCATTACCGCGTAACCTCAATGCTCATCAACGTTTCGAACCATATCCTCTTTGAAGACGAGTACGTCCTCGTGATCAACAAACCTCACGGTTTAATGGTCGAACCCGATCGTAACGGGCACCATAATCTTCTTCATCAAGTGCAGGGCTACATCAGAAACAATGTGGCCAAGGGCAATGAAGTGTACGCGCAACACATCCACCGTCTAGATCGACCTGTCAGTGGCATTGTCCTTTTTGCCAAACAACGCAGTGTATTGAAAAACTTGAGTGAACAATTTGCAGAGCGTCGTGTAAAAAAATTCTATCAAGCGTTGACATCAAATACCCCCGCTCAAGCTCAGGGAACACTTGATCATTGGCATCGAAAGGAAAAGAAAAAAGCGGCCATCTATGAAGAAGCTATACCCTATACGGAACAAGCCAACCTCGCTTACAAAGTCACAGCACTGGAAGAAAACAGATTTCTTTGGGATATCGCACTGCACACGGGAAAGTTTCACCAAATACGCGCGCAACTCGCCCATGTTCACTGCCCTGTTATCGGAGACGAATTATATGGATCTTCCATCGCTTATCAGCCCAATGCAATCGCGTTAACGGCTTCGAAATTAGTATTCTTCCATCCCGTGCAGCACCACGAAATCGTCATTGAGGTAAAAGGATTTAGCAAAATTTAGCCTTCCATCATTTTTCTTCCTTTAGGTTATCTTTAAATGATATTTTTGGAGAAACCTAAACTTACTACCGTGAAGATCTTTTTAAGTTTATTATTTGCTTTCGTTGTCATCAACCTGAACGCGCAGCAATCCGACAATCTCGTCAAGTTTGTTAATCCAATGATTGGCACCCACAAGATGGGACACACGTATCCGGGCGCGACGGTACCTTTTGGAATGGTACAACTAAGCCCAGAGACCGATACACTATCGTATGAGCACAATGGAAAATACAACGGTCCCGTTTACAAGTATTGCGCCGGCTATCAATACGACGATGTAACGATCACAGGATTTAGTCACACGCATTTCAGCGGCACAGGACATTCTGATCTTGGTGATTTTCTGGTGATGCCCACTACCGGCAAACTTCAACTCAATCCTGGTACGGAAGACCGTCCAGAAACCGGTTATCGCTCAAAGTTTTCCCATGACAATGAAGTTGCCGAGCCGAACTATTACAAGGTAAAACTTGACGACCATAACATCGTCGCTGAAATGACCACTAGCGCACGCGTTGGTTTCCATCAGTACACTTTTCCACAATCGGATGAAGCACATATCATCCTCGATCTCACGGCAGGTATCTACAACTACAGCGATAAAAACGTTTGGACCTTTGTGCGCATCGAGAATGATACCTTAATCACTGGTTATCGCGAAACGGCAGGTTGGGCGCGAACAAGAACCATGTATTTCGCGATGACTTTTTCGAAACCATTTACGAAGTATGGCAACCAAGATGTTTCAAAATCGCAGGTGTATCGCGGCTTCTGGGGAAAATTTGATCAGCGCAATAATTTTCCTGAGGCAGCAGGAAGGCAATTGAAATTCTTCTTCGATTTCAAAACAGCCGCGAACGAAAAGATCAAAGTAAAGATGGCACTCTCTCCTGTCAGCATGGCTGGAGCAGTCGACAATTTAAAAGCAGAGTTGCCTCATTGGAATTTTGAAAAAGCAAAAGCCGATGGCCAAGCGCTGTGGAATAAAGAATTAAGCAAAGTAAAAGTGACAACACTGTCTGCAGCGGATAAAACAAATTTCTATACGGCAATGTATCACGCTTTCCTCGGCCCGACATTGTACATGGATCGAGATCAACAATACAAAGGGCTTGACCAAAACGATCATCAAGCAAAAGATTTCACGAACTATACAACGTTTTCTTTGTGGGATACCTATCGCGCGCTTCATCCTTTGTTCAACGTGCTTCAACCCAAGCGTAATGAAGATATGATTAAGTCGATGCTCGCCCATTACGACCAAAGTGCTCACGACATGTTACCAGTATGGTCGCACCACGCAAATGAAAATTGGTGCATGATCGGCTACCACAGTGTTTCCGTAATTGCTGACGCGGTGATCAAAGGCAACGCAAATTTTGATGCAAACAAAGCCCTCGATGCATGCGTAACCACGGCAAAGAACAAGCACTACGGTGCATTGCCAGAATACATCAAGCTCGGCTATGTACCTGATGAAAAAAGTGGATCATCAGTATCCATGACGTTAGAATATGCCTACGATGATTGGTGCATCGCGCAAATGGCGAAAAAATTAAATCGTATGGACATTTACGACGAGTTTATGAAGCGGTCACAAAACTGGCGCAATGTATTTGACAAGAGCATCGGTTACACGCGCCCAAAAAATACAGCGGGTGTATTTAAAAAGGATTTCGATGTATTGAGCACGCATGGTCAAGGATTTATTGAAGGCAATGCTTGGAATTACAGTCTCTATGTGCCGCAGGATCCGGATGCGCTGATCGAAACAATGGGGGGAAAGAAAAAATTCGTTACGCACCTCGACTCCTTATTCACGATGTATCTACCGGATAAATTCTTTGCTGAAACAGAAGATATCACCCGTGAAGGTATCATTGGAAATTATGTTCATGGCAACGAGCCGGCGCATCATGTTGCGTACTTATACAACTGGGCAGGTACACCATGGAAAACGCAGGATAAAATCAGAATGATTTTGAAGAAACAATATCAACCAACACCGGATGGTCTGGGCGGAAATGACGACTGTGGTCAAATGAGCGCATGGTTTATTTTCTCTTCACTGGGATTTTATCCAGTAGCACCGGGGTCAGATGTGTATGCGCTGGGAAGTCCTGCAATCATAGAGGCAACGATAAACCTTGAGAATGGAAAATCCTTTACGGTGAAAACGCAAAATCAAAGTGACAAAAATGTTTACGTTCAGAAGGTCATGCTCAATGGAAAAACATTGGATACATATTTCATTCGACACGCAGACATCACGCAAGGAGGTACACTCACTTTCGTGATGGGCGCTAAACCTAAAAAATAGTATAAAAAAAATGCGTTGCTGTATTACGGCAACGCATTTCTTCTATTGCATATTGCTATTGTTTCTTCTTATTCGTGACCGAACGTCGCTTAGACAACATATACTTCTTCCCTGTATACAAGTTCACCAACGGAATATCAACGCTAATAAAAAACTGATTATTTCTCCATCCAGAATAATCAACTTTATAAAGTGAGTTGTCGCTGGGATTTCGCTGAAGCGATGGAATAAACTGAAATCCATAACCTATAGAGATCGGTACCCATGGTAGGCCAATTGCAATGTTTCCTCCTGGCGCAAAAATGTTAGCGAACTTAACTTCAGAACTCACGGTGCTGGTCGAATCATTTGTAAAACGATATCCCACAAGTGCACCCACATCAATCATCGAAATGAATGCGGATAAAGACCATGGATTTCTTTTACTAAATAACATCCCTTTGCTCACGGTTATTCCTACTGGCGCATAAATCGCTAGTGCTTTCCCGCCATTCAATTTAACATCAACCGAATTTCCATTTGCATCAGTGGTCGTGTATCGATCTTTGGCTGGTCTATCCTCGCCATACACAAAACCAACGTAAGCATTCAAGGCCACGTTAAAATCAGTTGTCTTCTTAATTGATGAACTGCCTGCGGGTAGCGCCACCGCTTTAATGGCTTTCTTCACGTCCTCGGGCGACTCCGACTTCACTACGTTAGCTCCAAAAGTAGCGTAGTTCAAAAATGAAGACTTAAAGTCATCAAGGTTAGCAACACCTTGTCGCTTCACTTGATCATCAAACAATTTCAAAATAGATACCACCGCGGCATGATAATTCTTTGACACGATATCGTGCGAAATACTGGAAACCGAATTTGTGATGGTAAAGAACTTATCCATCTCAGTTGTCCTCGGGATACTTGCGTCAATCACTTGAAAATTAAGTATAGTCTGCAGCAACATATTCCCCGCATCGTAAACAGCAACGTAGTCTTCGGCAACCGCTTTTCCTGATTGCTTCTTACTTTGCAGTTCATGGACCGCCGTTATGAAGTCTTCTTGTTCCTGCAAAATCAATTCAAAGTAGCGTTTCAGATTATTCGCGCGTACGAGAATAGAAGCGACCGAGATATTGTCAGCACCGAATCGAATATTTGCGACGGATACTTGTTCATAGAACAGCCCGAGAAATAATTTCTGCAATGTTTGATCGCTGACTAGCTCCTGAAATTCAGCATTCGAAATATAATTCCTACCGATTTCAACACTGCGCAAACTCATGTTCATGATATTTAACAACTGAACGCTATTACGAAAGTCACGCTGGACGATCGAATCACTATTAGTTATCCCCAAAAGAAATTCCTTCGATGATATACCATTGATAGCGTCAACCATTTTCATATTGCCTTGCAACGCATTTCCAAATTGAAAAGCAGAAAGCATGATCAAACCCTCGTTGGTCGCAAAGAATTTCTCAAGTTCTTCTACCCTTGCTTTACATGTTTTAGATTTTTCAGGACAAGACCACGCTTTCAAATCACGCAACTCAATCAAGTTTGACAGTATGGCATTGAGGTCTTTGTGAAAAGCTTCACGCATGGTCGTGATAAGATTCGCATATTGCCATGACTCAAAATTTTCAAGAAACACTTGGGTGTTAGGAAACACGACAGCAAACTCTGGATAATCATCCAGTAACTTCTTCAGCTTCTCAAAAAATGTCACATTCAATTCTTCCTTCGTTCGCTCTACTAAAAATTGTGCAAGGCCATCGGCAAAAGCGGTAACATCGATACCACCTACAGAACTCACGGCGCTTGATAAAAGACCACCCAGTCCTTTTCGTTCGGCACCGGATACTTCATTGGTTGGATCTGATAGTGCTGAAAAAAATGGATTTGTTTTCTTATAGTGTTCGATCACCATCTTGTTAGTCGCTTTCTTAAGCGAATCCGGCGCATACTTCCGAAGAATTTCTAAAAACATCGCATAGTCGCCGCACGCTGTACTGAATGGACTTGCTTGGCACTCAATCGACGAAGGGTAATCATAATCTTCAATAGAATTGCCGACGATTCGTTTTAAGGTCTTCGCCTCGTAGTATAAAGTTTGGCACAGCGCTGTGGTGCCGATCATCATCATCAACAGTATTATTTTAAACTTTTTCATACTCGAGAGATTGATTTAATTTTTTTAGAAAATTCAACAGGGTTAAGAATACCCAATCCGTAAAGCAGTTCTTCTTGTGGTTTCCGCGTCACCGTTTGTTTCAAAATATCCGCGACGGTTTTTGCCTGCGAATCTTTGTTATTGTCCTGAAGGAATGCTTTTGCCAAGGCAAGGAGCCCGGTCACGATCGGCGAGGCAAAACTTGTTCCTACCCCATCGTACATTTTACTCGGATCAAACCTGTTCGCATAGTTTATGCCTTCTCCAGGGACAGCTAGCGTAAGATGTTTTGATCGAACAGAAAAATTCGTAGAAACAGCACCTTGTTCATTCAGCGCTGCTACCGCGATCACATTTTCACACTTCGATGAAATCGATGCAGGCAGGTTATTCACTTCCTGGTGTATGCCATCATTTCCCGCAGAACATACAAAAACTTTATTCCGATGTTCGTTAAAGTATTTCACTAATTCTTCCTCAAGCGATGCCGAAAAAGAAAATGCTTGCGAAATGTTCACGATATCGATATTAGATGGTACGGCACGCAATGCCGCGAGTAATTCCTCAGGCTTCATCGTCGACTTCTTATATGCTTTGATCACGTGGACTTCCGCTTGTGGTGCTGCGCCGAAATTAGTGACCCTATTGCCGCAGATAATGCTCGTAACAGCAGTGCCGTGACCTGTTCTATCGTTGAGATCCGTTGACGTTGGATCCACATTTTGTGCTACGATAAGCTTGGGATCTAAGAATGGATTTGTAAGATCAACACCTGAATCGATCACCGCTACTTTTACACCTTTCCCCCAGGTACCAAACTCATTCCACACGTCAACGATGTTGTATGCTGTGTGCCACCAATCTAGTGCGTCGCTTAGAATTTGTTTATCGACGGCGCCACTCCAAACAAAACCACCACCTTCGACCTTATACCAAACATCATTCCCTTTGTAGTCTTGTCCCTTCACGGTATCGACAATTGTAATCGTATCGTTCGGAACAAAAAATCCTGGATTGTTATTTGGCAGAATTTCCGGAACGTCCGTTCTGAGGTTGAGATATTTTGTTACGCGAACTTGCATCATCCTTCACGATCAGTAACTAAAACGGCTTTCGAACTAGATGTTGTATTCGGACTATTCGTCGGAATTTTCTCGGAGGTACGAAGCTTCATTACCTTGTTAAGAATGTCGAACCAAAACGGTGCTCCCAACGATATGGCTACTGCCGTTAAGAAAAATCCAAAGAAGTGAATCGGAAATAGGTTGAAGAAGTATTTCCACTTTGCTTTTCGCGTGAAGTAATACACTTTCGTATTTGCCTGCGTTGTATTTTTACCTGAGTGCCATACGGTGTCAGGAATGGCACGTAAGTCGAGTGGCGGTAAAAGTGTTTGCTTTTTTGTTTTGGGGTCTGTCGTAACCAACATACTATCGAGTGGCCAACATCCAAGCCCCAGGATTCCATGCGCATCATTGATATCCGCCTGTAGATCGTTTTTTATCTGAAGAAGCGAGTCCATCTTTTCTGAATAAGTTTCCAGTGCGGCGCTATCAGTAACGCCACCGGTATCAACAGCTACTTTATTGTTTTGCAAATACGCAGCTGCCATCGTCACCATTTGCGCACGCGCCTCTTTATCCTTTGATAGTATACCCGATATTACCAGGGTATCGGCGTTGAAAATCCAAGCAATCATGAAACCTAAAATCAACAGTACAATCCGAATTTTTCTTTTGTACCATTCTGTCGCTTGTTCCATAGTTCGATCGAACCACGTTTCGAGTTGAAATTTAAATTTTATGATATCGCCGTAAGACTCTGACCAAAGATTAAGAATGTACTGTGCGGTGTCCTTGTCAAGTAATTTATTCGCTTTCACATCGTCAGATGCGTTGTGATCCGCTGCATCAACAATTTCTTTCAAGCGCTTGTCGATCACTTCGCGTGTAACGGGTCCGTTGCCGAAGAGGATATGAAAAAGCGTTTTAGAAAAACTGATTGCCTTGAATGACGATGGATTTTTAAAAATGCCCGAGCTGCCGAGATATTTAATTTCAGGATGATTGTAAAAATTATCGACTACCTTATTCGAGGGATTTTTGAAAATATTCATAGAGTCCCACAGCCTCGAAAGAAAGCCCTTTACTTCCTCATCATTTAACATTCTATTGACGGCCTCTTTTAGATTTCTAGCCCGCAGGCCGATCATCGTGGCAACGATTTCAGAAATTACTGTAGCCAGCAGGCTATACAGCAAAAAGATAAACATAAGGCCGATGGCAACGTCGAGCGCGACACTGTTGAACATATCACAATTTTTTAAGGGGTTTCTACAAGCCTACGTGTATGCACTCCACGACACAACTGCATACATGTGAAGCATCTTTTACTATCTCAGTCCCTGATTTACGCTTCATTCAATCACACTAAACGATCAGGTAGTTTTTCGCTTCGTAAAGCGGAATAACAATCAACAAATTTTAATAGAGATTCTGAATCCAATATAACGTCTTCCCCTGCGAGGAACAAGGAGAATATAGGTACATGCGTTCAGTTTTTTTCCTGTGCGCAATGTACCAATAGATGATAAGCTATCAATAAAATTTCGGTAATGGATTAAGTGTCAAGTTCTGACGTTGATGCCAATATGGATAGATCGTGGCTACATCGCTTGCACGATCGAGACGTTTCACCTGTTCGACAGTAAGATTCCATCCGACAGCGCCAAGATTTTGCTTTAGCTGTTCTTCGTTGCGTGCACCAATAATAATATTGGCAACCGTTGGACGTTGTAACAGCCAATTGATTGCAATCTGTGCTACCGTCTTACCTGTTTCATTGGCGAGTTCGTTCAGCACATCCAACACGTTGTAAAAAATTTCTTCATTCACTACAGCCTCAGGTACCGGGCTTCCTCCCTGTGCTACGCGTGTCTCTTTTGGTGCAGGTTTGTTTCTTTGAAATTTCCCGCCAAGTCTTCCCGCCGCCAAAGGAGACCAGACTAAAGCACCTACTTTTTGATCAATACCTAACGGCATTAACTCCCACTCGTACTCTCTATTAATTAAAGAGTAATACACCTGATGCCCAACATACCTATTCCATCCATACCGATCCGATATTGCTAACGATTTCATGAGGTGCCAACCCGAAAAGTTTGATGCCGCGATATACCTGATTTTTCCACTTTGTGTAAGATCATCAGGAGCGCGCAACGTCTCCTCTACTGGTGTATTCCCATCGAACCCATGCATATGATATAGGTCGATGTAATCGGTACCCAACCGCTTCAAACTACCTTCAACTTGCTTGATCAATCTTAATCTCGACGATCCTTGGTTATTGGGACCTTCGCCGAAGGGAAACGTTGCTTTTGTTGAAATCAGAATTCTACTCCGTCTACCTTCAATTGCTTTACCTAAAATCTCTTCCGACATCCCTTGAGAATACACATCTGCCGTGTCAAAAAAATTAAGTCCCGCATCCAGACAAATATCTACAAGCCTTGAGGCCTCCGCCACTTGCGTGCTGCCCCAGGCTTTAAAAAAATCATTTCCACCGCCGAAAGTAGCTGCGCCAAAGCTCAGTACAGGTACGAATAATCCCGAGGCGCCAAGTTGTCTATGTTCCATATGTTCGTGTGTTGATGTGTTGACGTGCTGGTGTGTTGACGTTGCTTAGCAACAACATACCTAATGCCCAATGCGTAATGCCCAATTCCCAATACCCGATCCCCAATACCCAATACCCGATCCCCAATACCTAATCCCCAATACCCAATTCCCAATCCCTAATTCCCAATACCCCCATCACTCGGCTTTTGCTTTATCTTTTTCAATTTTTCCATCGGATGTGAGGAGAACTTTGCGCTCGTCGGCGCCGGATTTGAGTTTTACTTGGTAGTAGATCACACCTTCTTTCTCAATTTTATCGGCATCATCGATCGTAAAGTTTTTGAATTCGGATGCAATCTTTGTTTTGACGATCTCTGGAAGATCATTCTTCGAGATGTCTTGTTTCAATTTTGTGATGTTTCCGGATTTGTCAACCCACACATCGTGACCACGTTTATCGATTTTGAACTCCGCACGATATTCACCGTCTTTCAATTTCCATTTTATATCCGTGATTGTCGGATATTTTATCTTCACCGCGTTTTGTACAACAGCAGGCACCTCTGTTTGTTGAATATTTTGCGCTGATAGCTGCATCGTCAGCAACAGCATTACAACTAAGATTGTGTATTTAAGATTCATAAGTATTAGATTTTTGTAAATATCAGTCCTTTAAATTGCTACACCATATCCCATCTTCACGCGATCCATTACAGCATGTGTATAAAAATGTTTGACGTTGGGATTATCCATCAAACATGTTTTTGTAAAATGTTCATACGCTGCCATATCCGTCGTGTTAACGATCAATACGAAGTCGTAAGTTCCCGTTACATAGTAACATTGCATGACTTCGGGACGGTCTACGAGGCTCCTCTTAAACTTTTCAAGCGACGTCGTATTGCCACGCTCCAATATAATATCAACAACGCACGTCAATCCGATGCCTGCAACTTGAGGAGAGATTATCGAGATATCTGCCTCAATGATTTTTTCATCTCGTAAACGTTTTAGTCGTCGTTGAACGGCTGAAGCGCTTAGCCCGACCGTGGCAGCAAGTTCATCCGCCGTCAAGCGATTGTTATGTTGCAAAAGCCGAAGCAGTTTGAGATCGAATTCGTCGGTTTTCATCACGTGCACTTTTTCTTCAAAGATGCCGTTAAAATTACCAAAAAAAAGCGCCATACACCTCACAACGCAGAAATCATGCGATAGGTCGCAGATAATTTTGTGCGCAAATATTCAACTATGGAACGCGTACAATCACCAATCCTACAAACAAATTTCTCAGACCAAAACATTATCGATTTTAGAAATGACACGCCGGGCTGCAGCAACGTTGTTCACTTGAATAATGCCGGCTCCGGCTTGATGCCGCGTGTTGTAAGTAACGCTATCATGGCGCACGTTCAGTTAGAATCTGACATCGGTGGCTATGAAGCTGCTGCCTTGCAAAAAGATGTCGTTCAAGAATTTTATCACCAAGCGGCACTTCTATTAAACTGTAAACCTACTAACATCGCATTTACTTCGAGTGCGACGGATGCATATACGCGTGCACTATCGTCAATTCCTTTTCGTGAAGGTGATATCATCCTTACCTCGACCAACGACTTTATTTCGAATCAAATTCAATTCTTGTCGTGTCAAAAAAGATTTGGTATTCACGTCGTGCGCGTAGCCGACACGGATTCAGGAGAAATCGATCTTAACGACCTCCATGAAAAGCTACACACACTACGACCACGACTTCTATCCATTACACACATTCCAACAAATTCCGGACTCATTCAACCTGTAGAAGCTATCGGAAAAATAGTCAAAGCTTATCGTGACAGTACCCGTGAAGATACGTGGTACATCCTGGATGCTTGCCAATCTATTGGGCAACTTCAACTCGATGTCGATGTATTGCATTGTGATTTCCTAAGTGTTACCGCTCGAAAATTTCTGCGCGGACCACGTGGCACTGGTTTCCTTTTTATTTCTGATCGTGCACTGCGCTCCAATCTTGAACCGCTCTTCCTCGACATGCGGGGTGCCGAATGGATCAGCAAAGATCGTTATCAAATCCGGGAAGATGCAACACGCTTCGAAGATTGGGAGTTCGCTTATGCACTTGTACTTGGCACCAGTGAAGCGATCAAATACTACTTATCAATTGATCAGCACAAAATCACGACACGTGTGCAACAGCTATCGAATTATACTCGACAACAGCTCGCAGGTATCAACGGTACGCGTGTTTTGGATGAAGGAAAAGAAAAAGGCGGTTTAGTCACCTTCACAATTGATGGCCAAGAACCGACGCACTTGGTCAACGAACTTTCCAAACGCAAAATCAATGTCGTCCCGAGTTACCGAAATTTTGCGGTCATGGATTTTGATAAAAAGAAAGCATCATGGGCTTTACGCGCTTCACCACATTACTACAACACACATGCGGAAATTGATGAATTTGTTCATGCCCTTGCGACTATTCTGAAGTAGTATTTGTACCAGCTACAAAAGTACATGTAGCTGGTACTTCTGTAAGTCGTTTTTTTCATAGATTGAATAACATTCACGTTACCTGTTATGGAAAAAGTATCAAAGGCCGTGCTGCGTTACCTCTTCAGGAATATCTCAAAGCACCGAACATTTCTTATACCATCAACGCGATTGCTAAAAGTTACAAAGCCGATGCTGTCGCGGTAAGTGAATATTTACAAGAACGGAAGTGGATCCGAGAGCCCTGGGTTTACCAAGATGATGTCGTGACTTGCCGAATAACGGTAGAAGGTATTGAAGAAATCAACCCCGTGTTTGTTAAAAATAAATTGAAAGGACTATTAGGCGGTCTGATTCAACACGGCGGCCGGAAAAGTTTGATGGGCATTTTTGAAAAGAACATCGAAGAATACTCGGTGGCGTTAGACATTGTTTATCAGCTCGAAAAACTGGGTCTTATCGCCATCATTCATACCGATGGCGAGATCCATATCGAACTCACCCCTTTTGGATGGCAATTCTTTGAGAAAAAAGGAAAATCCCTTTTCGCTTTGATGGCGTTAGCCTAGAACCGAATACTTCTTTCTCATCTCGCACGCATAATCGTCGACGCAACGCACCCGCTATACGGTGTTACTTCGATAGCGTCAATTGCCTTTACAATGCAAACCCATTAAATTCGTTAACGTCATTTCAATAACCCGATCAACAAACATCACCGCCTCATGAACGTTTTCATCATACCTGGCAGACTAATCGTGTCGCTTGGATTCATCGGACTTAGTATCCTCTGTATATTATCAGAAGACTTCATCGTAGGAAGGCCTCCAGCATGGCCACCAAATATTAACCTAAATCCTCTCCTCGCTTATACAACTGCTGCATTGCTGTTGATCTGTGCTGCGATGATACTATCGAAAAAAAATGGAGGACTTGCTTCGCTTATCATCGTGTCAATGATATTTATCCTTTCACTCACGCGACATCTTCTGCACTTTGTCGACTGGCTTAACGCACTTAAAACATTGGCGTTAGTGGGCGGTATGCTTATTGTTGGTGTATCTTTTTTTCGCGAAGATAACCGCCTAACCACGTCGACCCGGGTAAGTGCATCGGCGAGGAGAATTTTACTTTGGAGTGGACGCATCTTTTTAGCAGCATTCTTTATTGCAGCAGGATACGCTCATCATATGTTCGCCGACTTCGTTGTTAACTTCATTCCAAGCTACATACCGTTTCGATTCTTTTGGACATATTTCACCGCATTATGTTTAGTTGCCGGTGGGATCGGCATCCTCATTTCCAACACACGAAAATGGGCATCACTTCTTTCTGGCGTGATGGTGTTTGGTTGGTTTCTTCTATTACACATTCCCCGCGTACTCGCCAACATAAATGATCCCGGAGAACGTTTAGGGCTATTTGAATCACTAGCGATTTCTGGAATGTTCTTCGTGCTCACGGGGCTGTCGAAGGGAAAAGATTGAGGCAGTCGCAAATCACCCTTTACAATGTCGCCATTACACCGCCTCGTCTAGAAAACGAACTCATAAATTTGTTTCATCACAAATCAAAATTCATATGGCAAATCCAAAGTTCGAAACACCCGAGGAATACATTAAATCATTTGCGAAACCGGTGCAAGATGTTTTGAAAAAAGTGCGCGGCGCCGTTAAGAAAGCGGTTCCAGATGCTGAGGAAGTAATCAGCTATAACGTCCCGGCGTTCAAAACAACAGGATGGATTCTCTACTACTCCGCGTATACCAATCACTTTTCAATTTCATGTCCTCCTCCATTTACGATCTTCGATGTTTTTAAGGAAGAACTGTCAGCTTACAAAACGTCGAAGAGTGCGATTCAATTTCCGCTCGATGAGCCTGTGCCTGTAAAATTAATCACAGACATTGCTAAATTTAGAGCAAAGGAAAATCTGGAGACAGAACCGAAGAATAAAAAAATTAAAAAGAGAGCAGCCTAATTCATTATGTTTATCATCAACCTGCATTATATCGTTCCGCTAGATGAACTGGACGCACACATGACACCGCATGTAAAATTTTTGCAGAAGTATTATAAGGCGAACGTATTCATCGCTTCAGGACGCAAAGTTCCGCGCACTGGTGGGATAATTCTGGCGCTCGCAAAATCAAAAGAAGAAGTAGAAAAGATCATCCAAGAAGATCCCTTCTACATTCATAAGTTAGCTGAGTTTACGATCACAGAATTTCTCACGTCACAGACGCATCCAGAGATGAAAAAATTACTCGCTACGTTGGCGTAAACGGATTGGTTTGTTCACAACATTGGCCATCGCTTAAAGACGTACCACCACTTTCCCAACGGTTCTTCCTGTTTCAAGGTGGGTATGTGCATCGCTCATTCGTTCAAAAGGGAACACTTTTGAAACGTGTGCGCGTAACGATTTTTGTTCTAGCATGGCTGCGATTGACTTCATGTCGTCGCCGCTAGATTTCACCATGAAGAAGAATCCATGAATGCCTTGCGCACTGGCTTTGTCTGCAACACCTTCACGTAGGCCGGATGGAATACTGATGATGGTTCCGCCTTTTTTTATCATCGAAAGAGATCGATCAATGTTATCGCCACCGATAGCATCCCAGACCAGATCAATATCCTGAGGAAGATCTTCCAACTTGCGCGTCTGATAATCGAAGTGTTCATCCGCGCCAACTGCCAGTACAAAATCTTTGTTCACCGCCGATGAAGACCCGACTACATATGCACCAAAGTGTTTTGCGATTTGAATAGCAAAATGTCCAACTCCGCCTGCGGCAGCATGAATAAAAACGCGCTGTCCCTTCTGTATTCTATAATGTTGCGTTAAACCTTGCCATGCCGTTAACGCTGCCAACGTAGAGGCTGCTGCTACTTCATGGGAAATAGTAGCTGGTTTGATGGCGAGTTGATCGGCTGGAGAAACAACATACTCGGCATAACCTTTTGCATGCCCTGGAAAATTTACCATACCAAAAACATCATCGCCAACCTTCAAGTTTGCAACTGCGCTACCAATTGCTTCAACAGTTCCAGACACATCCCATCCTAACGTGAGTGGTAACTGATCTTTAAATCTGCCCGCTATACCTTTTCCTGCTCTCGTTTTTACATCGACAGGGTTGATGGATATCGCCTTCACTTTGATTAGCACTTCATTGGGGGCCACTACAGGAATCGCTACTTCTTTTATATGAAGATTTTCTACCGGGCCGAATTCGTTCAAAACTATTGCTCTCATTTTTTTGTATTATTTGACTGATGCAAAGATGTACCGATCAAAGCACAAGATCTTGGTATAAGTTTGCCATTTTTCGGTAGTTTTACTCCCATCGGCGAGAATTGCAGCGATTATGATAACAAAAGAAAGTCTTTATGAGCCCTATGAGATTGTTTTCTCCACGGTAGATCAATGCGATAAACCAGGCCACAAACACTCCTTTTTTGAGCTCGTGTACGTGCGCTCCGGAACCGGTGTACAGTGCATTAACGACAACAAGTTTTCTTACAGAGAAAACCACATGTTCCTACTTACACCAGAGGACTGCCATTCATTTGACATTACTTCACCAACAGAATTTTTCTTCTTACGCTTCAACGATATTTATCTGAAGACTGCACACTTTCAACCTTCAGACATTCAACGATTGGAGTACATTCTACAAAATGCAAACCATCAACCGGGATGTATTTTAAAAAATCAACCCGATAAACTTTTAGTACGTCCAATTATTGAAGCAATTGCGCGCGAGCATTTGAATCATGATTTTTATAATCATCAGCTTGTACAACAGCTGGTGAACACGTTGATCATTGTTGTTGCCCGTAACATTGCGCGCTACCTACCGGAAAAAATTGACGTCCATACAGACGAAAAAGCCATCGATATCGTCAACTACATTCAGAACAATATTTATTTTCCGGAAAAGATTCGTTCGGAGGCGGTGAGCAATCACTTTGGTATCTCCGAAAATTATTTGGGAAAATTTTTCAAGAAGCATACGCAGGAAACGATGCAGCAATACATTGTGAATTATCGCACGCGACTAATAGAATCACGACTTCGGCATAGCGACAAACGAATTACAGAGATTGCCAACGAGCTTGGGTTCACCGATGAAAGCCATCTTACCAAATTCTTCAAGAAACAAAGGGGTATTAGTCCGACGCAGTTCAGGAAAAAAGAAATAAGTAGTAAGAATTAAGTAAGAAGACGAATAAGATAAACTCATGCAAACACATTTAGCATAAGAATTAAGTAGTAAGAATTAAGTAGTAAGAAGGCGAATAAGATAAACTCATGCAAACACATTTAGCACAGGTAAATATTGGCAAAATTGTAGCCTCGATTGACAGTCCGGTGATGGCAGATTTTGTAGCGAACTTAGATCCGATCAATGCATTGGCAGAACAAAGTGACGGCTTTATCTGGCGTTTAAAAGACGACGGCACCAACAACGCAACGTCGATAACAATGTATGGCGATCCGGCCATTATTGTGAATATGTCCGTATGGAAAGATTTCGATTCACTTTTTCAATATGTGTATAAATCAAAGCATGTTGATTTTTTCAAGCGACGTTCGGAATGGTTTCAAAAGATGCCGGAAATGTATGTAGCGTTATGGTATGTTCCAGTTGGGCATACCCCTACCGTTGCGGAAGCGCAAGCTCGGATCGACCATCTGCGAAAGCATGGCGAAACCGATTATGCTTTTACGTTTAAGCGCAAGCACCTGGTAAAGAATATCCAACAACCCGGTTAGCACTCGAAACGCCTATCACAGCAGACGACCATAAAAAATATTTTCAAGTCGATAAACATTTTTCGAATCTATGGCGTTATTGATGCGGTAATGGTCGTTACCGGCGCGGCGTTAGATTCATAAGTTACTTGAACAACACGCATCGCTTATGTCCAACTAAAAGAAAGGAGGTACCATGTCTAGTCCCAAGCACGTTTTATCGCAAATCGTAACACTAACAATTTTCACAGGTGCTGAGAATTGAGGGGTTTAGGTTTACCTCGTGAAATTTTAGTTTACGGATAAAATTTGAATGAGGATTTATAATATCCGGCTTGTATCTAGGCCGGATATTTCTTTTTAGATCCATTTATATTTTTGTGATACCTTCACGAAATAAAATTGAAACATCGTGGCTGTCCCGGCAATACAAAAATCTACACTCAAATTCCTGCAAGATCTTTCAGTCAATAACAACCGCGATTGGTTCAATGACAACAGAGCGCGTTTTGAACTCGCTAAGGCGAACGTCGAACAAATGATGGATGCTCTCATTGCAAAAATGAATGTACACGACCAAATCGACACGCCGAATGGAACGAAAAGTCTTTATCGTATTTATAACGACGTGCGATTCTCAAAAGATAAATCGCCGTATAATCCAAGATTTTTTGCCTACATGAAGCGCGTAAAACCGATGCTTCGTGGTGGTTACTATCTTTGGATAAAGCCTGGCGGTAAATCGCGCGTAGCATGTGGTTTTCTCGCACCGAATGCCGATGATCTAAAACGCATTCGCGAAGACATCTCGCTCAATTATGATACTTGGAAAAAATTATTGAAGTCTAAGAATCTCGTTGAAAACTTTGGCGCCATGCAAGGAGACCAAGTGAAGACAGCACCGCGGGGATTTTCCGTAGACGATCCTGCCATTGAACTGATTCGGTATAAACAATTTTGGTTCGAAGCATCCTTCACAGACCGCGAAGTGCTATCGCCTGATTTTGTGAACACGCTAAACAAAACATTCAAAAGCATTCGTCCATTCTTTAATTATGTAAGCGACGTACTCACCTCCGACGCGAATGGTGAATCTCTTTTTTAGTAATAAAAAAACGCACGAAGAATAGTCGCGCGTTTTTCTAGCAAATAATATTTAAGTAATCACACCACATATTGTTTGGATAACACACACGTCGTTATGCATGCGCGTGCTGTTTGCGTTTTTCCATTTCTGCTTTTGCGCGCTTTTTAATTTCCGCATCGCTTGGGTCTTCAATGTGCGTTGCAAACCACCAAATATTTCCCCACTCATCGCTAACAGCTCCTGCGCGATCGCCATAAAACTGATCTGCCGGTTCATCCATGGGCTTCGCTTTCGCCTGAACAGCTTTCTTATAAGCAGCATCTACATCATTTACGTAGAGGTAAAGCATCGATGCTTGCGCCTTCATCGCGCCCATGGTATCGGCGATCATGATCTGCGCATTCCCTATTTTTATTGTCGAGTGAATGATTTCACCATGATCATCTCTTAAATCATAAGTGATCTCGGCACCAAAAGCATTTTTTGCAAACTCGAGAAAGCGAGGCGCATCATCGAGCATTAGAAAAGGTGTTACAGTTGTAAATCCCTCCGGAATCGGCCGAACGGATTTCGATTTTGTCGTTTCTGCCATGACTCATGTTGGTTGTTTCACTTTTGATCTTAAAAAAACAATGCCCAAACACGGTTCCAACAGCAAAAAAAATGCAGCAATATTTTTCATTGCTGCATCCCCTGTAGAATAGTTGTCACCTAATCTTCTAAAGTAGATTCGATCGTAAGTTTTTGTTTGTTAAAAATTTCCTCCACACGATCATCCGCGGGCCAATTGGAAATAACGCGTGTATCAAAACTGAAGGTTGGACGGAATACGACTGTTGTAGAATATTTACCAGCAACCGGATAGCGTCTTACGCGCACGTTAATCGTTCCTTTTTCGCCTGGTGCTACACCAGAAGGACCAGCAACAGGACTAATAAGTGAAGCCGTAATTACATTTCTGTCGGTCGGGAACCCATTTGGTGCGGTACGATTTTCGTATTCAAAAGCAGCCATTCCCGTGATCGGATGATTGCCCTGATTCGTCCACTCTACAATAGCAAACATATCTTGAAAAGTATTTCCATCATCCGTCTTTACATTATCGGTGACGAGGACGGGATCCTTAAACTTGATTGGATCAATAACATCAACAACCACAACATACGGCAACGACTGCTCACCGGACGAATTTTCTGCCTTCAAGTAGAAGTACTTCGGATATTTCAAATCGACAGATAGCCCAGCCGTTGGGTATTCAACGTAGTCGTTCGCAACATTGTAGTATAACTTAGCCGCATCAATAGTGACGGTTGGTTTTAAGTTGGTTAAATCAGTGCCTAACGGAACAAGCACATAGATAGCATGTTGTGAATAAGTAGGATACTCGATAATTTTCGTCGCATCGATATCTGCAGCAAGCTGTGGGTTTTTGATCTTTTCAAACTTAAATCCTGTAACCTTATGATTTTTGATGAAAGGCGCACCGCCGTGTACTACAGTCACTTTATAGTGAACTACGCGCGTTGGGTCACTGTTAATTGAAATGGTGTAGGTCACAGGCTTAGAGAAATCTTGTGGAATACCTGCTGCAGGAGAAATACTATAGACATCATCTTCAAGTTTAAAGTCCCCTAAGCTGAGGGATAAACTTTCATGCGCATGCGGAATGACGATCGCAATCTCACCGGCCTTCGTTTCAACACCATTTTCTACCACAGGATGCGTGATATTAATCGTTAGATAATCTGCTTCCGTTAATGGGAAGTCGGAGAGACGCGCCTCGCTTAATGTTTTGTCAAGCGGATTAGGATCCTTACTATCATCATCAGAACCACAACTGCTCAAAAACAAAGAACCAATTACCAATGAAAAGAAAAGAAATGAAAGAGAAATTCTTGACATAAAACGGAGTTTCTTTAGTGATAAAAAAATTTAATCATTGGCAAATTATGACTAAACCAAGAAATCAGCGCTTGACATTTATCAATAAAAAGTATTTTTATTTTTTCCAAACGTTTTGCCATCAAGACGCGTCCCGTCAAGATAATTACACAACAACATCAATGCATCACTAAAAATGGTGAGTTTCCGCTTCACCAAAACTAACTACGGATGTTTTTCAATCCATTGTTCTGCATCTTCGATACTTGAAAATGCTTGCCAGTCCAGTTTACCGCCGACCTTCTTTTGCAATTGTGATGCGGCAAATTTTGTGAACACATCTTTTGATAAAGCAGCAGCGTAAGCACGCAATCCATTTTTTATCATCGACGGATAGAACTCATTCTCAAAAAAATCCATCGCGCCCGAAAATGTGCCCTGCATTTCCGTAAGGTTAGCACACATCAAGCGGATTTCATTTTTTTCGGCATATGCAATCACATGCCGGAGTAAGTCTGTGATCGCCTCCACCTTCACGATACCCTTATACTGCGTCTTTACCAACTTCCGTTGGGCATCGTAATGAGCAGCGCCATTTTCATTTTTATAGATAAGCTCCAGCATATTTTCGTTGTTTACCTGAATGTACATTTTTTCATGTACAACCTCAGCGAGCAAGCACTTCGAACAAACATGGCGGCGGAATTTCATCAAGAAAATAATTACGAGCAACTTGTTTTTTGAACACCAAAGTCATGATACATTTCGTAAATTTTTTAAACTCCCATCCAACATGTCACGATTTAGACTTTGCCTATTGGGCACCTATCTTTCATTGGCGCTTACTCTACCAACATTTGCACAAAACGGTATCTCGCTCTACGCTGATTCATCGTGGACGAAACCGTATGAACCATTCCGAATCGCGGGTGATGTCTACTATGTAGGTACGTATGACCTTGCTTGCTACCTCATTACAACCTCAGAAGGCAATGTGTTAATCAATACCGGTATGCCGTCATCGGTGGCTATGATTAGAAAAAGTATTGAAACGCTCGGCTTTAAATTCAGCGACCTCAAAATTCTTCTGACCACGCAGGCGCATTATGATCACATGGGCGCGATGGCCGAAATCCGAAAATTAACCAACGCTAAAATGATGGTGCACCAAGGCGATTCATCTGTTACAGCTGACGGTGGAAACTCTGATTTCCTTTTCGGAGGAAAGGGTGCGATGTATCCGCCTGTGCCGGTAGATCGTGTATTAAAGGATAAAGAGACTATCACACTGGGTGGTACAAAAATCCTTGTTCTTCATCACCCTGGACATACTAAAGGAGCGACAAGTTATTTGGTAGAAACGAAGGACAGCAAACGAAGCTGGAAGGTGCTCATTGCAAACATGCCGAGTATTCTCGAGCAGACAAGAATTTTCGGAATGCCTACCTATCCTAATGTCGGCAAAGATTATGCATACACGTTAAAATCATTAAAGTCACTTCAATTCGATTTATGGGTTGCTTCTCATGCAAGTCAGTTCAACTTACATGAAAAACGAAAGGAAGGCGACACTTACAATCCAAGTGTTTTTGGGAATTTGAAAGAATACGATGCCGCTGTGAAAGGTTATCAGGGCGACTACGATAAGCGCATCAAAGAAGAAAAGCGTTAGTCAAAAAAAATCGACCATAGTTTTCGTAATCACTATGGTCGATATCTTTATATAATATAGACTACACTTCTACAGCATCTTTCTCGCCAATCTGCTGTCGCCACATGGCATAGTAGAGTCCTTTCTCTTGTAGTAGCGTTTCATGTTTGCCGGACTCAATGATTTTTCCTCGTTCGAGTACAAATATCTTATCAGCATGCATAATGGTGGATAACCTGTGCGCAATCAAAATCGTGATGTGTTCGCGTATCGTCGACACATCCCGGATCGTCTCGGTGATTTCTTCTTCGGTTAGAGAATCCAAAGACGAGGTTGCCTCATCGAACACGAGCAAATCTGGCTGACGAAGCAGTGCACGTGCAATAGAAAGACGTTGCTTTTCTCCGCCAGAAACTTTTACACCACCCTCACCAATAACGGTGTCAAGTCCTTTATCGGCACGCGCGAGCAGCGATTGACAAGCTGCTTTTTGAAGTACAGCAAAACATTCTTCGTCGGTCGCGGATGGTCGCACAAAGAGAAGGTTCTCGCGAATGGTACCTGAAAATAACTGCGTGTCTTGGGTAACAAATCCAATCTTCTCACGCAAAGCATTCAGATTGATATCAGCACTCGACACATTGTTGTACAAAATTTCACCATCCTTCGGTGGGTATAATCCAACGAGAAGTTTTACCAGTGTTGTTTTACCTGATCCCGAAGGCCCGACAAAAGCAATCGTTTCACCTTTTTCTGTTGAGAATGAAATATCATTCAACGCATTTGTGTTAGCGGACTGATGTTTAAAACTAACCCCTTGAAATGTCAATGTAGAAATCTTCGCTATGGCAACAGGATTTTTTGGAACGACTTCTTTCTGAAGGCTCAGAATTCTATTGAAGTTAAATAACGACACCTCAGCCTCGCGATAAGCAATAATGACGTTGCCAATTTCCTGTAGTGGACCAAATAAGAAGAAAGAATAAAACAGAAATGTAAAATATTTTCCGTCGGAGATCTCCTTGTCGAAAATGAGTATCAACAAAATTACAACCATAACACTCCGAACGAAATTCACTGTTGTTCCTTGCAGAAAACTCATGCTTCGTACATACTTCACTTTCTTTAGTTCAAGTCCAAGAATTTTAAAAGTTGTATTGTTAAGTCTTTCAATTTCCTGGTTAGCCAGTCCAAGGCTTTTCACGAGCTCAATATTGCGGAGCGATTCCGTTGTAGAACCTGCCAGTGAGGTTGTTTCTTTTACAATATTCTTTTGAACGACCTTAATTTTTCTACTCAGTAACCAACTTGTTAGAGCGATAACAGGGACAGCGGCGAAGTACACCAGCGCTACTTTGTAACTGACCGTAAGCGCATAAATGGAAATGAAGATGAGACCAACTACACTTGAAAACAATATTGTGATGAACGCGGTGATAAATTTCTCGCAATCTGTTCTTACTTTTTGGAGGATACCGAGTGTTTCACCGCTTCGCTGATCTTCGAAAGTTTGATAAGGCAACTCAAGCGAGTGCCGTAATCCATCGGCATACATTTTCGCGCCGAGCTTTTGAACGAAGATACTGGTAAAATAATCTTGCAGATTTTTAGCGATTCTCGACACCATCGCTGCACCAATAGCCAATCCAACCAGGTAGAGTATTCCTTTTACGAACTCCGACCGCGGCAGGTCTCCTTTCCGATTGAGGAAGTTGTCTACAATTTTTCCAGTAATGTGCGGATCGAGGAGAGAAAAAACCTGGCTTACGGCAGCCAGAAACAACGCAAGTGCAATTAATCCTTTATAATTCTTCAGGTATTGGAGAAGTATCTTCATGCAGTAGAATGGAGAATGGTGGTGGTTTATTTACAATTTTACTGAAACGTAAAAATAGTGTCGGGTTGTTCCCGTTGAAAAAAAAATAACCACACAAATTGACTTTAAATCGGTCAAAATGCCCAGATTCTGGGCTCCGATAGCCCGCGTATCGTATATCTTAGATGAACATTCACCAATCTGTTTTTACTTTCTAGGCGTAACCTCGTATCAGGTTCAAAATGATTAAACCTATTCCAACCGAAATCCTGAAACGCGCTATCGAGGGCGACCGGCGTGCCTTTCAGAAAATCGTAGAAGGTCATCTGTCATTTGCATATGCCGTGGCTTATCGAATGCTTGGCAACCGCGCCGACGCAGAAGACATCACGCAAGACGCGTTTTTCAGGCTTTGGAAAAACATCCCGAAGTACAAAGTGGAAATCAAGTTGAGCACGTGGCTTTATAAGATTGTCACAAACCTGTGTTTGGATTTTTTAAAGTCGACCCGCTACCGTGAAAGAAAATTCATGCATGATGTTGAGGCAGCGAATAGTGTTCAATCGTCGCTTACACCGGAGGACATTATGAACGGCGAAGAATTGCAAAATCAACTCCTGCAAGCAAGTGAGGTACTATCGCCACTGCAGAAAGCTGTCTTTATACTTCGCGACCTTGAGGCGTTAACCGTAGAAGAGACCTGCGAAATTCTTTCGATTGATGCTGATGGTGTGAAGAGTAATCTTTTTCACGCACGAAAGAAAATATCAGCAACCTTAAAATTGATTTACGAAACACATGAACCGAAGTAGATATGCGCTGCGAGAATTTTGAAGAACAAATTTGGCTTTATGATGAGTTGTCAGTTTCACAACGACAGGTCGTGGATGAGCATCTCAAACATTGTGCTGATTGTGAAAAAATATGGCAAGCTCGAACACAGTTACGATTAACAACCCGCGATTGGAAGGGTGTAACACCAGCTCCTGAAAATTCAGCACAGCTGACACACAAAATCATGGCGCAAATTGTTGTACCATCGATGAACATACCATGGTTGGATGCGATCAACACAACGTGGTTGCGCTACGCCATGGCTTCACTTTCAACACTTTTCGTGGTGGCCTTCTTTTATACGCCTCCAAAGAACTTACCACATCAGCATTTACAGGCTTCGGGCGTTCGAGATGTCAATTTAAATACGAGTGCGTTCTTGAAAGTTAAGATCGAAAACAGAAAATCGAGGCAGCAAACATTTTCATTGCTGGCGTGTATCGAAAACAGAGAATGTGTACAATCCATTGCTAAAAAGAAAAAATACTATGAGAGTCGTTAATCAAATCATTGCTGTCGCCAGTACATTAATTATGCTGTCTTCTTGCGAAAATAAAGTGACTATTGAGACGACGGTAAACGAAGATGGTTCTGTAGACAAATCATTTACGATACCGAAAGGAGATACGGCTAAAGGCGACTATGCGATAAAAACTTTTGGCGTTTTGGTGAAGGATGGCTGGACAAAAACAAGTTCGATTACAAGACCCGCTTCGGTGGACAAAGATGGCGCGATACATTCGGCCGAATTCAAGATCAACTACACCAAGGCTTTTCCTTCCGTAAAAGAGATGAACGAAGCACTTGGGTATTATAGCGACACGACACTACAAACGACAGCTATTTTCGAGAAACGATTCCGGTGGTTCTATACGTATATCTTCTATTCAGAAACCTATCATCCCATCAACAAGCTCAGTCTCCCGATTGACGACTACATCACGCGTGAAGATTCAGCATTCATCGACAGGCTTCCGGCAGAAGGAAAAAAAATATCGAAAGCTGACAGTGTGTACCTGGCGTCACTGAATGACAAGATTTTTGAAAAATACGGACTTGACGCTGTTAAAGAAGAGTACTTTCAAATCATGCTAACGTTGATCCGTTCGCAAAAAATCGAAAAACGCTGGGAAGACACGTTACGCGTACATACAGTATCGCTGTTCAAGCAACTTACTGAGGACAAAAATATAGAAGCGGATTACCTACCCAAGCAAATGGAAGCTATCGGTATACCGTTGGATTACATTGTTGCTCAAAAAGAATTTGACGCACTATCAAAACGTTTAGAACTAAAACTTGCCTTCATCACATGGACTGTAGATGGAAAATATAACAACATCATCAACATGCCAGGGGAAGTCGTGAACACCAATGCTGACTCGATTAGTGGCAATCGTCTGTTCTTCAATCCACCAGCGGTGAAATTCATATTCAAAACACATACGCTCTATGCCGAGTCGCGGAAGATGAATTACTGGGCAGTGATTGTATCCGTACTCATCATTGGATTCACCATCTTTCTTTTCGTTCGGAAGAAATAGTGACGTTCATAGTTCACCGTTCACGGTTCACAGTTCACGGACGGTTAGCCGATCACAGTTCACCGATCACAGTTCGCCGTTTAGTCAACCGTGAACTGTCATCAGTAAACTGTGACGAGTGAACTTCAACTGTGAACCGTCATCAGTGAACTGTGAACAAGTGAACTCATCTCACCTTCCTCCGGTAACGTTCAAGATACTTCCGGTGACGTAAGATGCTTCGTCGCTGGCGAGCCAAAGGATGGTTGCCGCAATTTCTTCTGGTTGCCCGAGGCGTTTGAGTGGAATTGATTCCACTAGTTTCGCAGCGCGGTTCGCATCGCCGCTGTCGACGTGGATTTCCGTATCGATGAGTCCTGGTCTTACGGCATTTACGCGTATACCCTCCGTTGCGAGTTCTTTAGCAAGCCCAATCGTAAACGTATCGATTGCTCCTTTCGATGCAGCATAGTCGACATAAACATTGGGTGATCCTCCTTGACTTGCACCGGAGGATACGTTGATGATGGCGCCACCATGACCACCCGTTTTTTTGGACATCAGTTTAATTGCTTCCTGACTAGCGTAAAAACTTCCGTACACGTTTACTTCAAACATGCGCTTAATTCTTTCCGGAGAAAAGTTCACGACACGATCGGCCAGTGCGACGATGGAAGCGTTGTTGACGAGGACATCGAGACGTCCAAAATGTTTGAGCACATTTTGAAACAGCGTAGTTACCTGTGTTGCGTCAGCGATATCGGCTTGAAATGCTTTTGCGTTACCGCCTTCGCGCGTGATTTCATGTACAACTTTTTCGGCGGCTTGATGATCGTGGATATAATTAACGGCTACGTCATAACCTTTTTTTGCAGCCAAGATTGCTGTGGCCGCGCCGATGCCACGACTGGCGCCTGTTATCAGAATTACTTTTCTCATTTCGGATGGCTCAATTAGAAAACATGAAAGATCGCCGATAGTTGTGAAGATGCAAAATGCAAATGATGACTACTGCGTTGCATGAGGGATTGAGCGGCATGTTTGAGCCCGTCTCCGGCGTGCGCGGTGATGGCGAGTAGCGAAAGCCCGACCCCGAGTTTGCGAGGGGGCATGCCCAGAACAATCGCATCCCAGAATTGCTGTTCATTTCTTTGGATATCGTTAACTTTAACAATAAAAGAAAACATCAATGCGCATACGCATATTTTTTATAACAGCCATGATCAGTTTTGCGATTCAAGTGCATGCACAGACCGATGATGAGTTTATAAAGCGCAACAAATTAACGCCACCGGGAACAGCATTTTTGAAAGGCAATGTGTACCTGGACGAAACTGAATTGACAAACATTGCGTGGCTTGAGTTCTTACATTACGTTGCCCTCGATTCGACGAGAGAATACTACGAAGCCATGCTTCCGGATACAATGGTTTGGAAAAGGTATGACACGCCGAAAATTGCATTGGGAAATTCTGTTGACTCGACACTCTCGTTCACGGAGCACTATTTACGCTATCCTGGTTATCGGTATTTTCCTGTGGTTGGCATATCGTTCTTTCAAGCGACAGAATATTGCAAGTGGCGATCCGCAGCGGTTACAAAAACAATGAACGAACGGTTGGCGAAAGAGAAAAAAGATTTTCGTGTCTCCTTTACCTATGTACTCCCTGGCATCGAAGAGCTTCAGTACAGGGCTAAAGAGAATAAAAAACGAAAACTCTCTAAGAAAACGGTGCAGGAGATAAAAAATTTCTCATCGACATTTAAAGATGGTCGTGAATATCATTCGGCGTGCGTAGCCCAGCCTATTGGTATTAGCGATACCGGAAAAGAAATTCTGATCAGCGGTGTGAACTGGGTGGGTTATATTTATGAGAATCTCACCGAAGGATCCTTTTACAATCTATTGGGAAATGTATCTGAAATGACAAATGAGCAAGGAACCTCTTTCGGCGGAAGCTGGATTCATACGATGGAAGAAATTAAAGTACTCCAAACATTCCCCTATCACCGTCCTGAATTTTGGCTGGGGTTCCGATGTGCGTGTAGTGTCTCCGTTACAAAAATCAAGTGAGTAACCACAATGATACAGAATGTAGAATCAAAAATTAACGCTTGGCATTGGGGAGCCTTTATTGGCTGTTTTGCATTGATGAGGATTTTAATTGCTGTCGCCTTTAAATTGGTTACATACCTTTTGGACGCGCCCGTCGTACAGCAAGTAGGCATGGCGTTGGGTAATGCTGCTTTTGAGTTCATGCTCGTTGTAATCGTGTCGCCACTAATTGAGACATACCTCGCTGTGTTTCTACCTTTTCATTTTCTTAAAAGCAGGCTGCAGCTCCACTACATCGTCGTGATTTCGGCGCTGATATTTGCAGCATTTCACCACTATAGTGTGATCTATGCTGTTCATGCATTCTTGGGTGGATTGATTTACGCTTTTGCTTTCTACGCCAAGCGTGATCGCCAGTTTACGATCTTATACGCCGCCGCCGTGCATAGCGGTTACAACTTGTTTGTATACCTGTATGATCGCATGGACTTCTGACCCTCTGGAAATATCTATTTTTTTACAGTCATCTGATCTGCTGACATACTGCTGTCAGGGGACGTATTCAACTTTGTGTCATCAGTCATCTAAAACACAAAAGAAAATGGAAAGTAAAGCCCACACCCTGAGAGGATTAACGACATTGAACTTCTTTGCTGCAGACCATAGCGTGGCCGTAGCATGGTATACCAAATTCCTGGGCTTTGCACCCAATTTCGAGCGTCCTGGTTATGCGGAGTTTAGAATTGGAGATTTCAAACATGAGTTCGGCATCATCGACGCACGCTTTGCACCTGGAACCAACGGTACCCCCGGTGGCGCAATTATGTATTGGCATGTTGACGACCTCGAAGGCACGTTAGAAAAACTAATCGCACTTGGTGCCACGCCGTTTGAAAAGATCATGAAGCGTGGCGAGGGATTCATCACCGCATCGGTAGTCGATCCTTTTGGAAATGTGTTGGGTATCATGTACAACCGCCATTATTTGGAAGTTCATGGAAAGGTTGCTAACCATTTACAATAATAATGTATGATGCAAAAAACTAAAGCTATGGTGAGTAAGGTTGCTTAAGTCAACGACGTGAACCGTGATCTATAAAAACGAAAATGCTTGGCACTACTGTTTATCCGCCATGTACATCACGCGTTCTTCTACCGGCGGCAATGGCGGAAGTGAAGTAAATGGTTTGTCCAAATAAAAATAACCCGTTGCAGAAACGTCGTCACTGCGATAGAAATTAGTCCAACCGTCGGGAAAGTTTTTGTCTGTGATTTGTGGAATAGGATTCTGCTCAAGCAGTTTTATAAAATCTTTTCCATGCACAGTCACAGGAATTAGCTTCGCTCCTTTTTCAACGTAGCTTCTTACTTTCGGCATCATGTCACCGCCCATCAATTGAATGGTGACCTGGCAATCTTTTTGAAAATACACTGGATCAGGAACGTGATAGCGATAAAAACTCCACTGACGGTTGGCTTCATCTGCAACAAGGCATCCTTGGTAAAGATGATTATAGGCACCTTGTCCCCAAGCCGTGCCAATATAATCCTCGGTACCTGTACCGTTAAGGGTTGGTAATTCGCCGTCGCCATCGAGATAAATTTTCACTTCTCCTTCGCCCCACCAACTCTTCTCGTATAGCGGATTTGTTATGACGCCCATATTCATGCCGAGGTATCGTCCTCGTCCAGAAATTTTTGGAATGATTACAAAGTCTTTACCGAGTTCAGGCGCTGTATTTCTGCTCCAATACGCGTGAAAATAAAGTACGTCATCTGCGTGTGATTTTACTTTTTGAAAATTCACATCATAGAAAAGGTGAACTTGTTTGTTGCCTTCGTTGGTGAGAACAATTTTTGCGGCCGATCTGTAGGGCATGGGAATGTAGCAATTGAAAGAGCGACCTTCAGGGTCTGTAAACAACGCGCTTTGAAAGGATGTTCGACGCGCCAAGCCTGTGCCGAAAAAATCTCCGAGTGGAGCAGACACTGCGGGCTTCGTTGCATTGTCCCAAAATATTTCTATTCGTAAAGCGCGCAGCATTGCCGGACTCCGGTCATTTACCGTTAGCCAAATGCGTTGAATAATTCCCGCGCCTTTTACATCGAGTAGCGTTTTCTTTTCACCGGGCACAACAAATTCTGCGGGATGACCTTTTGCGTGTTTATTCTCCTTGCCTCCGTTGGCTTTCTCAGCGGCGGCGTTTTCAAAACTCGCCCAACGAGATTCATGTGGTGACACCTTGTAAAGTTGTTGCGCATGAAGGTTGCTCACGACGAGCATTGCAGTTAAGAAGGTAAGTGCAGATCGACACATCGTTGATAGGATTTGATAATGAATTTAACGATTAACTTCTATTTTTAATCGCCTATTTTCAATATGATTCTTTCATGGTATTGCTGATAAATGGTCCGTGCACTACTTACGTTAATGAGCGAGTTACAGTCATCGCACTAGAAAAACTAAGGGACTGCCTCAACGAGTGAGATAGTCCCTTATTTATAAAATGAATGAGTCAATCTAGTTCTTGTGCATCACCTAAGGACGACGAATAGCAGTGACCATTTTAAGACCTGTGTAATAGTTAGACCCTCCCATTGGATCGAATCCGCTGGTGCTAAAGAATCCATTGTAACTTCCATCCCAGCCCCAGTTCATGTACAACATCGGAGCATAGGTACCACCACTGCAAGAATAATATTCATAGAAGCCATCGCATACCCATGCATGTCCTGAACCAGAGCGATATCCAGTAAGGATTACCGGACGTCCCCAAGTTGTAATTTCAGTGGTGATGGTCGTAAGATTATAAGAACGATAAGACGCTAAAGATGAGTATCCAAAACTACTCACAAACCCTGGCACGATGGCATCTCCATTTGCTCCCGATCCAAAGCACATATACGACATATTCACACTGTTCGCTGCATTTCTCATTAAACGAGCTGTTTCGAACTGGTTAGCACCCATTGTATTCCAATTGTATGTATTGGGGAAATCATGAAAGTTCATGACGATGGCCATCGCCGTTGCTACACAGCCAGTATACGCACGTCCATTGGGTAAGCCGCTACAACCAAAGGTGTTCTCCAGTGGCATCTGACTATTCCACGAAGTACCTTGACCCCATGCTGCAGTCGACAATGTAACATACAATTGTGAATCTTGGCATGGCGGGTCAACAGGTTCGTTGTTAGGTTGTGCGCTCTTGTTCCGCGCCTTTTGCACCAGCGCTTTTACTGCTTCGGTGTCTTCCAATCTTCGCCATTCCTTCACCACTCTATCATCGGGAGTGGCCGCACGTGCTCTGATTTTTTTGATACCTTCTTTGTAGCTGAACATTGTTTCTTTTACACCTTCCGGAAGTTCTTTACCAATAGGAAAATTGCTTGTCTCCGAGAAGGCAAGAATTGGCATTGTCTTTTTCTCTGCAGACACAATCACGAACCCGCCCTCCTTATACGTTATTATATAATAGAGAGGCTTCCCAACTTCATCCCGGAAAGGCGTAACTTCTTTTACGGTTTTTTCTTTGCTGCTTAACCTGGCATTTGTTGACTCTCCCTTGAATGTTGTTGCAGCAAACGTGGCGTTAAAATTCGCAGCAATGGTCGAAGCCATTTCTTGTGATACTTCATCACCTTGATCTGCTGTGTTTAACGGCCCAAAATTTTCTTGCTGACATGATGCCAAGAACAGGCAGATGGTTAACAGAATTAAACTAACTTTTTTCATTTGAATGGAGTTTTGTAAACGGTAAGTCCTAAACTATGACATTTGGATGTTGTAACCTAAACCGGATTATTCGGGTATTAAATCAGTTTACTATTTATTGTCACGCTCTCTTCTCCATTAATCGATAAAATATAGATTGAAAAATTAATCCCAGGGTGTTTCGTCGAAAGAATTAACAATCGCTGTGAGCTCGATCACATCCATAAAAAATATCGGGTCCCGACCTTTTTATTTATCAACAATCAAATCGATTTTACAAAAGACTGTCTGTGGATTTATAGCGTCAGGTAAAATTTCCGAAACGCGCGATCCGGATCCCTCTTCACTTCGCACACATTATTAAAAATCATCGTCGCTCCATTAGATTGTTTGAATGCAGGCCATTCCGGTAGTCCATGATGATTGGGATTTCCTGTTCGTGCAAAGTTTATCCATGCCTTCGCGACCTTTTCACTCAGCAGTCGCGCTTCCTCCGTTGCACCGGTCATCGTCGCACAGCGGTCAGTGTTATAAAATATAAATGGTATTTCGCTGCAATGGTATGCGCGAGGACGACCATCTAAAAGTTTTGTTTCCCAAGCAAACATATACAAGTACACATTGGCTTGTTGTTGTGCGCTCTTCACTTCTGCCAGCACGTGTGCCATCGGATTGTAGGGATTTAAGAACGACAGGATTTCTACCGGTTTTGCATGTGGATAGATATGCTTGCATACCTGATAAAATGCTTCGCCTTTTTCAGGATATCTCTCCATGAGCTTTTTTCGAAGGCCTTCATCTGTCAATGCTTCCATTGCAGAGTCGCCGATGCTAGCAGACCACTCGTGACGATTACTACCAATCATCATTGGTACATCTGCCGAAAACTCAGGTGCGTTTGGATAAAAAGGATGTGAGGGAATAATTACGCCATCCATCACTGGTTGCCAACCCGATCGCGGTACCTTTTTTCCAACCGCAGATTCTGATACTTTCTTTTCTGCGACGATAGCCGCTTCAATCAAACGCCTATAATCTACCTGATGGAGCGTGTCAATATTACGCGCTGAAATATCGAGGTATGCTAGCACATTTTTTGTCAACGCCGAAGCATACTCGCGAGAAGCAATCTTTGCAACAGAACTGCTCTGAGAAATTGCTTTATGAAAAAGGCCCTTCGCGAGCGGCATGTTCATCAATGTTGTGATCTTCGATGCGCCACCAGATTGACCGAAAAGGGTTACGTTGTTGGGGTCACCTCCGAAGTTCTCAACATTGTTTTTCACCCATTGTAGCGCTGCAATAAGATCGAGCATTCCACCATTTCCAGACGCCGCATATTGATCACCATAAGCCGACAAGTCCAGAAAACCAAAAACATTGAGTCGATGATTTACAGATATCACTACGACATCACCGAACGCACTAAGATTTCTGCCATCATAGGACGGATGCTCTTGGCTTGACCCCGAGAAGAAACCACCGCCGTGTATCCAAAACATTACTGGCTTCTTTGCATGCTTATCGAGACGCGTTGACCATACATTAACGCGAAGACAATCTTCACCTTGATAACCATCGACCCATTGAAATAGAAACGCATATTCTTCAGACGCCCATCCTTTGTTGGGTCGCTGCGGACAAATAGGACCGTACGCTAACGCGTCACGTATTCCAGTCCAAGGCGTCACACTTTTGGGTGGCGAGAATCTATTTTGTAACGCGGTAGTCGCTGCGTAGGGTATTCCTTTGAAGGTAAAGATGCCATGATCTTGATAGCCCCTAATTTTTCCAGCCGTCGTTTCGACAACAGCATGATCAGCACGTGCTACAATTGAAGCATGCGCGTGACCTGAACATCTAGCCTTCTTCAAAACGGGCGACACCGCACCCAGTCCTATACTTGTTAGCCCGGATTTTTTAATAAATGATCTGCGATTCATCGATTTGACTCTTGAGAAGTTATGGATCCATTGATATTCAAATGCCAAAGATGAACACACCGGTGCCGACAGAATTGTAATTCCGTACCAACTTCTTGTAATCCTGACTTTGTCTAAATCGTTTATTCAACGAGGCAGCTCATCAGTCGTGGGGATCATTTATATAATGATTGATCCTTGAGGTAATCGATACCATTTTCCTTTAAGTATTTGATACCCCACTTACTTAAGAAATTAAATAGCGGACTCAGAGACTTGCCGGTTGGCGACAAAAAATATTCGACACGATACGGCTTTTGTGAAATAATTTTCTTGAGAATCAACTTGTCTCGCTCCAGTTCTTTCAATTGCTGACTCAACATTTTTTCGGAGATAGCGGGCAGATTTCTTTTAATGTCACTATAGCTCTTGTCGCCAAAGTGCAAGAGGTGAGAGAGTATTAATATTTTCCACTTGCCGCCGACAAAACCCAAGGCAACATCAACAGGACAGGTATACTTCTTGTCATTCAACTTGATCATCGAAAAAAACTTTGGGCCTACTTTTTAGTAAGGTATTGACTTCACATGCGGCGTTTGACAATTTTACTGAAAAACGACCTATGAAAGTTATAATATTAAATCTTTTGCTTCTGTTTTTTGTCACAAATCATGCAATTTGTCAAACCAATAAAGACATGGATAACAACACGATCTCTACGGAAATTATCCGCTACAAGATTTCACAAACGGACCGGGACAAGTTCATTTCGGCGTACACCGAAGCGCAAAAGCATTTGCAGGCGTCAGAATATTGTTTAGGTTACGAACTGATTCACGGTGAAGAAGAGCCTGAAAATTTTATTGTCATCATCTATTGGACATCTACGAATGACCACCTGGCCGGCTTCAGAAAGAGTCCGGTGTTCGGCCCATTCTTCAACCTGGTGAAACCGTTTTACAATAACATTCAGGAAATGAAACATTATAACACGTTACTCAAATGGGAGAAGGAGAAGAAGTAAAACGAATACCAACATTATCCAATTGGGCAGGAGGACCAGAAGCGTTTCAAAAATTAACGAGACGCTTCTACGAAAAAGTTATGGAAGACGACATGCTTGGTCCGGTATTCAAACACATGTCGCCAGAACATGCAAAACGCGTAGCCCACTTCATTGGTGAAGTATTGGGTGGAGAAAAATTGTATACGCAGCAGAGTCGAGGAAGTCATGCAACGATGGTCGAACATCACGTAGGTAAACACCTTGACGAGACATTACGAAAAAGATGGATGTTATTACTTCTCGATACTGCCGATGAAGTTGGATTGCCTAGCGATCCAGAATTTAGGTCTGCATTTATAGGGTACATCGAATGGGGAAGTCGGCTCGCGGTGATCAACTCGAATGCTACCGAAAATCCTATCAACGAAACCGAACCTATGCCTACATGGGGATGGGGTGAAACCGGTGGCCCCTATGTATAGGTTTTGACTTTGCTAATCACAGTACTCCTTTTTTGTGTAGCGCTATTGTGACCATAGTCATGCGGTGCTTCAGAGAATATTGATCTTCAATACAAAATCAGACTTGTCTACGTCTGTTTCCATACTCCTATTACTCATCTCTCAGGGTGTCAACGGGATTCATTTTGGCCACGCTGATCAGCTTGTATCCGATTGTCGCGAACGATGCAGCGAATAGTAATCCGATAGCCGCGATAAAGGTCCATACATTTACACCTTGATAGTACTTCCAAATGGTTCCCATAATAATTGAACACCAATTATAACTTGCAAAGACGCCGAGTATCGACGCGACGAACAGAATAATCACGAATTCCGTATTGATGATTCTGGTGATGTTAAAGAAAGAAGCGCCGGAGATTTTACGAATACCGATTTCCTTCATGCGCTTGATGATGTTCAGCGATAGCAAGGAATACAATCCTGTAACGGAAAGAATCATCGCCACTAAGCCTAGAAAGAAGTATCCGTACATAATACTTTCATTCAGCGCTGCAACATCTTGCAACGTTGCGCCAAGTAGTCGTCCATTGTATAAACGATTCGGAAAAACTTTATTCCATTCTTTTTTCATGGCTTCGTTTACGCTGACTACGTTTTCCGCACTTGCGCTGACAACGATTTGGTTGTATGCAGCTGGCTTGACGTAACGAATCATCATCGGCTCCATCTCTCGCCATAAGCCGTGCGTATAAACGTTCTTCACAACACCGACCACTGTAAGTTTTACAGAATCGCGCCACGTTACTTCTTTTCCAATCGGATCTTCCCATTTAAAAAGATCAACCATCTTCTCAGTAACAATCACAGCATGCTTGTGGTCAGTCTCGGAGTCTTTCACAAAATCACGACCTTCGATAATTTGGAGGTCTAGTGTTTTCACATAATTATCACCGACATCAATAATATCCACTTCCGATTGGGATGACTCATATTTTACTGATTCATGAAGGCGATTTGAAAATATGCCACTCTTGGCACCGGCCATCGAAATGATTTCAGTGTTTGTTGACAAAGCGTTACGGTATGTCTCATACTCTTGTTGATCGCTCACCCACGCGATTACAGCGCCACTTGCTGCAAATCCTAAATCATAGTTCTTTTGATATCGCGCATTTTGCATAAACGCTATCGAACTTACAATAGCGATGAGTGATATCGCGAATTGTAATCCAAGCAGCGTGCGTGTAAAGTAATTCGTTCCACCAAACTGCAGTTTACCTTTGAGGATATTCACAGGCTTGAACTTACTGATGTAGAATGCTGGATAACTTCCGGCGAGAATACCGGTAGCGAGGAGTACAAATAAGAGGAATCCTATAAACTTGAGGCTGCCATAATAGTTGTGTGGTTCGAGATAGATATTGTTGTTGGTCATCAAGTTCCATCCCTCGATCATAAAATCAGAAACCGCGAGCCCAACGATGAGTGCGAGAAGACAAGTGATGGTAGTCTCGCCAATAAATTGAATGATCAATTGAAAACGCATACTTCCCAACACTTTTCGGATGCCGATTTCTTTGAGGCGTCGTGCAGAGATCGCGATGGCAGTATTCGTCAAATTAAAACATGCGATAAGCAGAATCATAGTCGACATGATGACGGATCCGGTGATCGCAGCAATTGGTGGTGCTGCCCAGGTAATGGCCTGAACATCTTTTTCACGATCAAGGTAAGCCATGGTTGCAAAAGGAATGAGTGTAAACTCCGTAAGGTGAAAATCCTCTCTAACCGTATTGTTGTTGGCGACAAAACTTTGCAGTTGTTTGTGCACCGACGACACACGATCAGCTTGTTCGATTTGAACATATAACGTGCGGGTGTCGCGCCAATCTTCCGCTGCCTTTGCACCAAATTCTATTTTCGAATCCTCAACATGCATATATGCCGATCCGCCGCGGGTATAAAAACTTGAATTCATCGGAGGATCCTGGAATACACCTGCGATCTTAACTTCCTTAAGCTCCTTGCCTATTACTTGCGTAATCGTTTTCCCTGTAGCTTCTTGTGCACTCCCAAATAAACGCGTGGCCATCTCTTCACTCACGAACACACTTGACGGCAAAAGATGGTTGCCCTTACCGGTGATGAAATCGAATGAGAACATGGCGAAAAACTCAGGAGACACGTATGACAGATTACCCACAAACAAGTCGTCCTTATGTTTGAAATTTGAATACGATCGCAGCAATGTCGATGATCGATTAACGTCGGTCAATGTTTTGTCAGCTATTTCAGATAGTGGTGCTGGTACGGTAGCAACCAACGACGTTGCACCTTCAAATTCTCGTACGGCACTTACGCGGTAGATGTTTTCACGTTGTTTATGAATAGCATCGAACGTCGCATCGTATTGATATGCGAGATAGGTAACAATTGAAATGGCAATCGCGATGCCCATTCCTAAAACATTTGTCACGATGAAGACTTTGTGCTTCACCATGCTGCGAAAAGTGATGAGAAGATAATTAAGGATCATGGTCGTGCCATTGCCAATAATAGTGCCAGCAAATTATTGGTAATTTCGAGAATTCTAACGGCATTCCATCGAAACGTTGTGCGTTTATGGGACGACACTTGTCGTATACGAACGCATGGGTATATCGGGTAATCGCGCGACTACTCCCTATTCTTCTTCCACAGTTTATTGTGAAGTACACGATCAATCACTTCTTCACGATAATGGCGTCCGATAGGAACACGTGTGCCGTGAATCAAAATATCATTGTTCTCAATGGCTTCAATCTTCGACGTAGCTACAAGGAAAGATTTATGCACTTTCATAAAAGCATGATTCGCTAAATTTTCTTCTACGCTCTTTAAGTTTAATAGCGTCAAATATTTTCTTTTTGCTGTTACGATATGAACATAATTCTCCAGCGCTTGGATATAGAGAATATCGTCATAGTGGATACGTTCAAATTTCGAATCACATTTGATAAAGAAATAGTCATTTGTAGTCGCATCGGAAACAGCAGTCTTTTTGAGCAGATTAAAATGATCGTTCGCTTTACCTGTCGCCTTCAAAAAGCGATCGAATGTGATTGGTTTCAATAGGTAATCCATTACGTCCAATTGAAATCCTTCAAGCGCAAAATTAGGATAGGCCGTCGTGATGATCACCATGGGTGGATTATTTGCGATCCTGAGATAATCAATCCCATTGATGACAGGTGTTTGAATATCCAGGTAAATCAGATCAACAGGCTGCGACGCTACAATCGCGGTGAGTTCAATTGGATTTGTTACCTCCGCCAGTAGCTCGAGGTAATCTATTCTAGAAACATATTTTGATATACACTCGCGTGCCAGGGGTTCGTCATCCACAATTACACATTTCATAGATTTCATCTTGTCATTTCATGATTTTCGCCCGCTCGATGTTTATGCAACACGATAGTCAATACGACGTCGAATTGTTCTGCGGTCCTATCAATGGAAAGGTCATGTTCGCCAGGATACATCAAGTTCAATCTACGCCGAACGTTTTGTAAGCCGATGCCGCTGTTCTTCATTACAGCTCTGGACGACGTCGTATCGAAAACACTATTTGATATCGTGAATGTCATACGCTCACCAGAAAAAGAAAGGTTGATCTTAATCCAGTTGCCTTCATTACGCTGTGTCGACACATGCTTAAATGCGTTTTCAATAAAAGGCACCAGCAGCAACGGCGCAATGGTGGCATCATACGGAAACGTAGGATCAATTTGGATCGTTAACACAACAAGTTTGCTATCCATTCTTAACCGTTCCAACTCAATATAATTCTCAAGATATCGTAATTCTTGCGAGAGTAAAATTTCATCTTCGTTACATTCGTAAAGTTGATAACGCAAAAGGTCAGAGAACTTAGCTAACGATTCGGAGGCCATATCTTGATTTTTGTGTATCAATACAAATATTGAATTGATGGTATTGAACAGAAAATGAGGATTGAGCTGCGAGCGAAGAAATTTCAATTCACTTTCAAGTTTTTGTTTTTCGAGTAATTGTTCACGCTGCTGCGCACCTATCCAATTTTTCGTGAGCTTAATGCTCATGGCCAAAAACATGCTCGTCAATGTAGAAGGAAGCGTGAGCGTAATAAAGAAGTATGAAAAATTGCTATGTCCAAACAGTGCGTCAAGTGTAGTATTCTTTATGGACGCCATCAGATAATATGCCATTACGATGCACGACGCGGTAACAACAATGGTGAGCGTTAATAAGAGTAAATAGGGCACGTACCTTCGTCTTACAAGGTATCTCGGAATCAGAAAATACAAATTGAAGTAAACAGCAACAGCCTGAAAGACTACATAGAATAAAAACTTTGGAGAAGAAAGAATGTAATTAAATACCACCGCGGGGTCGCCAACGTTCACGACAGTCCACGCGTAGTGATATAAAAACCAAAAAAGTATGTGATAGACCTTATACCTTACAAACCAATTCGCATTCACCTTTTCCCAGAAAGAAATGTTCGAGGGTGCGGATTGCGCGTAACGATCTTGGTTTAGGGTGTACAGCTGTTCCATCCTGATAAGATACTAAGATCTATCCGACTGCGGCAATGGTCATGGATTTAAATTCCCTTTCGCGTCACTTCGAAACCGAGGCGGCTTCTGCGAAGATCAAGTGTTTTGCAAGGAAGGGTAGAACGCGTGTATAAAATCTACCGTCCTCCAGCCAAACTTTGTCGTAAGGATTACCGCGATATTCTTCGGCTTCATGTTCAATACCAAGATCTTCCAACTTCCGACTAAATTCCCGGTTGGAATCCACGTGTGCATACGTTGGATCGAATCTTCCCCAGTCCAACGCAATACCGCTCAACTTTCGGAGATTATCGGCGCAGGCATCTAAACTTTCATCCAAGAGAAAACCTTCACGCGCTTTACGAACATTATCGGGCAACAACGTCGGCGTGTTGTTAACCATTTCCATGAAGAAATCACAATATAAGGGTGGCCGTTTTTCATTTGGCAGAAAGGCCTGGCTAACGGAAAGAAATATTTGTTCAATACCCTCCAGTGATTGATCAGGATACGACTTTGAAGCAAATAATTTTTGCCAGTTGATTCGTAAATAGGCCCATGGCAACTCGCCCATTCCTGTAGCGACGGGATGCAACGCATAGGCTACACTAAATATGTCGGGTCTCGTCATCGCTAATTTCAGTGCGCCACGTCCACCCATAAACTCCCCGACGACCGCTCTGCTTGTTTGATGCGGAATGGTTCTAAACTTTTTATCGATAAAGGGCACAATCTCATCCGTTGTGTGATCCAACCATCTACCGCTTACGGGAGAATTTTCATATAGGCTTCCAGTAGTAGCGGTTTTATAGTCGGGCACCACCATAATGAACTCACCCATTACCCCACTAACAATTGCACGGTCCATCAATGTCACAACCCGACCATCTTCGAACATCTGATCGTTGTTCCAGAATATGTTATGTAAAAAGTATATCACGGGGTAACGTTTATTCGAGTGATCATAACCGGCTGGGAGATACACCTTAATACTTCGTTTCGTATCAATGCCAAGCCGATTCTCTTTGAGGATAGTAGAAGAATAGATTTCAGTTAAAAGTTTTCCCTTCCTGGGCAGATCTGAAACGTCCGCAGTTTGGGCCACGGCGTAATGGCAAACCAGCATGGCAATAGACAACGACAATAATTTTAATGGCTGCATGTTTTTTTAAGGAAAGTCCATAAAAAAGGAAAGGCTCCAAAAAAAGATTGACCATCGACAAGGATTTGATGACAAACAGCAAGCTTCGCGCAGGCTCAACGTAAAGTTGATTTCTCGCCGAGGTATCGTTACATAAGTTTGAAGAAGGGCGATCAACGATTAGAAACCGCAGATTATTTGTAAATCCACAACGGCCTGAGCCAGTCATCTACCCTTCGCTAGCGACCAGACTCACCTCTAGAGGGTATTCTACGGAAATATGTCGAATAAAATTTTCGCAACTAGTGATCAACCCGCAACTTTGGATCGCTTTATTTTGCGAGCAATAATGAACCATTGCTTGATCTATTAACCACAATTAATCATGATGAAAACAAAACAAATTCTATTCGGCTTATTGTTGAGCGTCATTACGTTAACCGCTAATGCGCACGCAATTTGGATCGAAACCAACGTGAAGGGTGCTGTTGGAAGAGAGCAAGAGGTAAAAATATTCTACGGCGAGTATGCTGCAGGTGAATTTGAAGAAACTGAAAAATGGTACTCCGACGTCAATACGTTCACCCTTTGGCTCGTTGCTCCAGACGGATCGAAGAAACAACTCACTTACAAAGCTGCTGGTAAGTACTTCACAACATCTTTCACTCCCGACAAAACTGGTGTTTATGTGTTGACGACTGGTCATAGCGCAAAGCAAATTGACGGTACATACATGTATCAATTCAACGCATCGGCGGCTGTAGCAGTAGGCACTACGTTGGCTACCATTCCGAATGCCACGGCCAACAACGATTTATACCTTCAGCCGGTGAAGTCTACAGATTCTAAATTCGGCAAGGTGAAAGCTTTCTATAAAGGTAAGCCGGCTGCAAACATCGACATTGCTGTATCAGGCCCAACTGGTTGGACAAAAACATTTAAGACCGACGAGAATGGTGAAGCGAAATTTGATCTTCTCTGGAAAGGCACTTATGCGCTCGAGGGTACTTATACGGTTGAAGAGAAAGGCACACACCATGAAGCTGCGTACGAAAACATTTGGCGTTGCGCTACGGTAAGACTTGAGCAGTTGTAAGAATCAACTATATCTCAATGATTAAAAGAGGCCGTCTCAAAAGTCATGAGGCGGCTTTTTTTGTTTTTTTTGGGTTAATCTAGTTTGAAAAATGTAGGCGCGTGAAATCTTCGTCACTCATGCGGTCGCTTTTGCAAGATTGTGCGCTATGGCT
>NZ_QMFY01000004.1 GCF_003286915.1 Pseudochryseolinea flava | reverse complement strand
TCGAGACTTCAATTGGTTTAATGAACATCACATACAATTTATTCAGGCTAACTCAACTGAACGTTAGTCTAAAAAGGTAGATATCCGCTCGATGAGGGCAAGAATCCTCCTATAGAGGAGAAAAAAATCAACGTCGACATAAAAACCGTACGGATGATGCCTCTAAAAATGATAAAAAAAACAAAGCATCTCCAAAATCGGGTTTTTAGAGATGCCCTTAACGATTAACGATTAACGATTAACGATTAACGATTAACGATTAACGATTAACGATTAACGATTAACGATTAACGATTAACGATTAACTAACCTCCAAAAACAAAAGGCTACCCATTTGGATAGCCTTCGTTTTATAGATTAAAAAGATCTTACTTCTTTTTCTTCTTCGCAGCTTTCTTCGGAGAAGATGCTACTTTTTTAGCAACAACCTTTTTCACCGGTCTTTTTGCTGCCGCCTTTTTAGCGACTGATTTTTTAACAGCTTTCTTAGGTGCGGCTTTTTTAGCAACCGCTTTCTTAACAGCTTTTTTAGCAACCTTCTTCACTGCTTTCTTCGGTGCTGCTTTGGCAACAACCTTCTTCTTCGCTGGAACTTTTGAAGCAGGCTTAGCTTTCTTAGCATCTTGCTTCGGTGCTGTTACTTTGCTGATTGCTTTAACAACCTTCTTCACAACGTTTTTCACAAGTGTTTTAACCGGCGAAGCTTCAGCTTTGAATTTGGCCGCCATCAAGTTCAAGGCAGAACCTGCTTTGAACCATTCGATTTGACCTGCATTGTAAGTATGATTTACAAGGATAGAATCTTGTGATCCATCTTTGTGATTCAACACTATTGTAAGCGGTTTCTCTGGTGCAAATTCAGTTAAGCCTACGATATCGATGATATCATCCTCTTGAATCTTGTTGTAATCTTCTTTGTTTGCGAAAGTCAAACCGAGCATACCTTGCTTCTTCAAGTTTGTCTCGTGAATACGTGCGAATGACTTCACGAGTATTGCACGCACGCCGAGATGACGTGGTTCCATCGCAGCATGCTCGCGTGATGAACCTTCTCCGTAGTTTTCATCACCCACTACAATTGATCCAATGCCTTGTGCTTTGTAAGCACGCTGAACATTTGGAACTTCATTGTATTCGCCAGTGAGTGTGTTTTTTACGGCGTTGATCTTTTCGTTGTAGAAGTTTGTAGCACCAATCAACAAGTTGTTAGAAATATTGTCTAGGTGACCACGGTATTTTAACCACTTACCGGCCATCGAGATGTGGTCAGTAGTACATTTTCCTTTTGCTTTGATGAGGAGGCGAAGTCCTTTAAGGTCTGTGCCTTCCCATGGCTTGAATGGATCAAGGAGTTGAAGACGGTCTGAAGTAGGATTGACTTTTACCACCACTTTGCTACCATCTTTCGCTGGAGCATTGTATCCTGGATCTTTTACATCGAAGCCTTTTTTAGGAAGCTCGTCACCAGTAGGAGGGTCGAGTTTCACTTGTTCGCCTTGCTCGTTTGTGAGGTAATCTGTTGCAGGGTTGAACGTGAGGTCGCCGGCGATCGCCAATGCTGTTGTTAATTCCGGGGAAGCAACAAACGCAAATGTGTTCGGGTTACCGTCGTTACGTGATTGGAAGTTACGGTTGAAGGAGTGAACGATGGTATTTTTCTCTTTCTTATCTGCACCCATACGATTCCACATACCGATACAAGGTCCGCAAGCATTGGCGAATACTTTAGCACCGATTTTGTCGAATGTGCTAATGAATCCGTCGCGTTCGATGGTATAGCGAACGAGTTCGGAACCTGGTGTAATGGTGAACTCCGCTTTTGTCTTAAGTCCTTTTTCCGCTACTTGTTTTGCTAAGCTTGCTGCGCGAGCAATATCTTCATACGAAGAGTTCGTACATGAACCGATCAAACCTACTTCAACTTTAGTAGGCCATCCGTTGCGTTCAGCTTCTTCTTTGATTTTAGAAATTGGTGTAGCAAGATCTGGTGTGAATGGACCATTCAAGTGTGGTTCCAATTCAGAGAGGTTGATCTCGACTACTTGATCGAAATATTCTTCAGGGTTTGCATAAACTTCAGGGTCAGCCGTGAGGTGTTCTTTAACGGCATTGGCAAGCTTAGCAACTTCTGCGCGACCTGTTGATTCAAGGTAACGTGCCATGCTTTCATCATAACCAAAAGTTGAAGTTGTAGCGCCAACTTCTGCACCCATGTTACAAATTGTTCCTTTACCAGTGCAGCTTAACGCTTCAGCACCTTCGCCGAAGTATTCCACGATAGCGCCAGTTCCTCCTTTCACGGTGAGGATCCCGGCAACTTTCAAGATCACATCTTTCGCAGAAGCCCAGCCATTCAACTTACCCGTTAACTTCACGCCGATGAGTTTCGGGAACTTCAACTCCCACGCCATGCCCGACATAACGTCAACGGCATCAGCACCACCAACACCGATGGCAACCATTCCGAGACCGCCAGCATTCACGGTGTGAGAGTCGGTACCGATCATCATACCACCAGGGAAGGCATAGTTTTCAAGCACCACTTGGTGAATGATACCTGCACCAGGTCTCCAGAATCCGATACCATATTTATTAGAGACAGACGCGAGGAAGTCGAATACTTCTTTGCTTTCTGTTGAGGCAACCTTGAGGTCATCAGCGGCGCCCGTTTTAGCAACGATCAAGTGGTCGCAATGTACGGTCGAAGGAACCGCTACTTTTGGACGACCAGCAGACATGAACTGAAGCAATGCCATTTGAGCAGTTGCATCTTGCATGGCAACGCGGTCCGGAGCGAAGTCTACGTAAGATTTACCTCTGCCGAAGTTCTCCAACTTCTGATCAGTGTGAAGGTGAGAATAGAGAATTTTTTCAGAGAGGGTAAGCGGACGGTTAACCAATTTTCGGGCTTTGGCAATGCGCGAAGGCATTTGCTTGTATAAAGCCTTAATCATGTCTAAATCAAATACCATAAAAGTTAAAATTTAAAGAGATGCTAAAGTAGTAATTTTATCGGCTTCTGATGAAGCGTCGGTAGACTTCCGTGATCCAGAAGATCTGAGTTTATCAAGTAATGCATTCAGTTGTTTGGTCTCCTCCTCAGAGAGCGCGCGAACAAAGTCATCAAAACCATCAACTTCAGTCTGCATCATCGTTAGTAGTTCAAGTCCTTTATCGGTGATCTTCACATCAACGCGGCGTTTGTCGTTCTCAGAATAGTCGCGGGTTACGTAATCCTTAATACGCAACCGTTCAACGATTCTTGAGGCGTCCGACATTTTGTCGAGCATCCGATCACGAATCAAGTTAACAGAAGCTGATCCCGGGAGTTGACCTCTCAAAATGCGAAGTACATTATATTGCTGACGGGTAATGTCGTACTTCTTGAAAAGGTCGTTCATTCTATCCACTAAGTAATAGTGGGTATGTAATATATTGAGAACAGCTTTGTGATATTCAGATCGAAAATCTTTCTGACCGATATCATGCTCAAGCGACATAATGAAAATGGCTATCTTGGTTTCGGGGTCCAAAATAGCCATTTATTGATATTATTAATAAAGAAATCCCAATTTATCAGCAGTCTAAAGAGTCTATCAACGGATGTCGACGTCTATTTGCTGTTAATGTAGTTCAAAAACTCACGCTTGATGTTCTCGTCTTTGAACTTACCAGAGAAGTATGCCGTCCCGGTCTTGCTATTCGTATCGCCCACGCCGCGAGATGCAACACACATATGGTTTGCATCAAGCACAACGCCAACATCTTCTGTTTGGAGGATGCGTTCTAATTCTTTTCCAATCTGAACCGTTAATCGCTCTTGTACCTGTGGGCGCTTTGAAAAGTATTGCACGATCCGATTGATCTTCGAAAGTCCAATCACTTTTCCCGACGAGAAATATGCAACATGTGCTTTGCCATAAATCGGTACGAAATGATGTTCGCAGTGCGAGTAGAACGTGATGTCCTTCTCGACTAACATCTGATCGTAATTGTATTTGTTTTCAAACAGGCGCGCATGCGGGCGGTTCTTCGGATTAAGGCCGCTGAAGACCTCTTTCACAAACATCTTGGCCACACGACGTGGTGTTCCATTGAGGCTGTCGTCATTTAGGTCGAGACCAAGGATGTGCATGATCTCACGAAAGTGCTTCTCGATTTTTTCGATCTTAACCTCGTCGTCCATCTCAAAGGCATCCGGCCTTAGGGGAGTGTCGGCGGCAGATGATCCATGGTGGTCGTCACCAAACTCATCTGGCTCAGGCTGGATATTCAACGAAATTTCTTTCTGTCTCATACAAGGTTATTTTCAGTTCTAAATTCGTGTCTATCTTCTCTCGCAAGATTTTCCAAATCACCGCGGCGATGTTCTCGGCCGTAGGATTGACTCCGTTAAACTCGGCGATGTCCAAGTTTAAATTCCGGTGGTCAAACTTCCGGAGAACATTGTCTTTAATAATGTCGCTTAACACTTTCATGTCGTACACATAACCGGTATTCGGATCGGGTAGCCCTGTCACACTAACCACAAGTTCATAGTTATGGCCGTGATAATTCGGGTTGCTACACTTTCCAAAAACCTTCATGTTTTCTTCCGCAGTCCAGGCAGGGTTGAATAAACGATGGGCGGCATTGAAATGCTCTTTGCGAGAGACTTTAACTTTCATGTTCTAAAGGTAAACAGGATTCAATCTAAAAGGTTCAAACTGCCGACAATCTCGTCGCTTTAGTTAAGAAGGGCAGCAGTTGTGGGTTGAGAGCCTTCGTGAAGGTTCTTCATTTTTTGTGATCCGTCATAACCAGAAAATACTTTCACCGCAGAGGTTTAGCAAAATTGATAATGAGGCGATTAAGGAGTGAAAGGGAAGTGAAGTTTAGCCCTCCTACAGTGGGGTCTCCGTCCAAGCCGTTGCTAAGGTGGAAGAAGTCTGCCTGTCGGGTACTACGATGGAGCGCACGCATTACATCACGGCTTATAGTTTGTTCCATAAGCTCAGATGATAGCGATAAAGCGGGATTACTCAGTTGCTGAATGTGCAATCACAGTAGGTGAATGAACTTTTTCGACTTCGTCGGTCGTTTGCATTTGCATAACCTGACTTAAAATCGCGACCAGCGTAAGTAACACTGCTAAAAGTAAGCGATATTTGGGATTCAAGATTAAAAGTGTTTTGAGGTTTTCAGTGCCTGAAGATACGTACTAAAAGTTTAAATTTACAAGTCATATTATTCTGTGTTGATTATTAGGCAGTTAAAATGACTTACTTAATCGATAAGTTGCATGAAATTCGAGGAAATTGAAGCAAAGCTAAAAGCCTATAAAGACGAAGGAAAGTCCCTTTTTACGACTTCCTCCTTCCAGTCACACAGTCTTGTCCTGGTCCATATCCTAAGCCGCATCGACCGCACAATACCGGTTTACTTCATCAACACGGGGTATCATTTTCCTGAAACGATGAAGTTTAGGGATGAGATTACTGAGCGTTTCGGCTTGAATACCATCGACGTGAAGTCGGATGTTCCCAAGTTCATGCAGCGCGATTATGATGGCCGGCTACTCTTCACTTCCGACCCTGACCATTGCTGCCACTTAAATAAAACTCAGCCCATGGATGCAATCCTCTTGTCGCATGATGTGTGGATTAATGGTGTTCGTGCAGATCAAAGTGCGGTGAGGGCGGCGATGAAAATAGAACAACCTGCAAAGCACGGCTGTCTTCGTTTTCATCCGATGTTGGATTGGAATCCGAAGATGATCTGGCAGTATCAGAAAGAACATCAATTACCCAAACATCCGCTGGAAGAAAAGGGATATCTCAGTATCGGATGTGAACCATGTACCCGTAAATTGGACCCTGAAATGCAAGAGCGGGAGGCACGCTGGTTTGGTCTTAATAAAGTAGAATGCGGTCTTAACACCGATTTAGTTAACAAGTAAAATTATAGAATGAAAGTTTTCGTTACCGGTGGTGCTGGTTACATAGGCACCGAACTGATCAGTTTGCTCGTCACAGACCCTCAAGTTGATCAGGTAATAGTATATGACAATCTTAGTCGTCCCAACTATAATGTTTTTTTAGGCAGCCGTCTCCAACAGCACGAGAAGGTGAAATTTGTAAAAGGTGAATTGCTCGATTCGCGTGCCCTTCGAAAAGTGCTGAAAGGTGTCGATGTGGTGTATCACTTGGCGGCCATGGTCAAGACGCCTTTTGCAAACGCTGAGGCGCATACCTATGAACAAGTGAACCACTGGGGTACCGCCGAATTGGTTTATGCAGTCGAGGAGAGTCAAGTGAAGCGATTCATTTATGCCAGTAGTACGGGCGTTTATGGATTTGCGGCTGAACCCGTTGATGAACAATCGGAGCCGAATCCTCAAACACTTTACGCTATTTCGAAGGTTAGGGGGGAAGAACACGTTCGCAGATTGTCGACCAAGATCGACACATACATTATGCGATGCGGTAATACATACGGGTATAGTAAAAGCATGCGCTTTGACGCTGTGATCAACAAGTTTGTGTTTGACGCTAACTTCACAAACATGGTCACGATCCAAGGAAATGGAAAGCAGTCACGCGCTTTCATCCATGTCGACCTGCTGGCGAAAGGTTTAGCGAATCTTGCGCACGCGTCGCTGGCCAGTGGAACGTATAACCTTGTGGATAAAAATATCAAGGTCATCGACATCCTCGACACACTCAAGGAATTAGTTCCCTCCTTAGAATTCATTTTTATCAATCAACATTTGAGCTTATCGCAGCTGAATGTCAAACCGAATGAGGAAGTAAATAAGGCGTTGGAGATTTCAAGCACGAAATCATTCAAGGACGAGTTATCTGAGTTTCTCGGAAAATTTAGCTTTTAGGTAAACTCTAATCGCAATATCTTCAAGGCATGCAAAACATTGCCCTCGTTATTATTTTGCTTGCAGTGATCACCGCGCTCGCGGAGATTACTGATAAGATTAAAATACCGTATCCGATCTTGCTCGTTTTGACAGGAATCGGTATCGGACTTTTTCCGGGCTTGCCTAGTATTAATATGGATCCGGAGATCATCTTCTTGGTGTTTCTCCCGCCGATATTATATGAGGCTGCATGGGCAACATCATGGTCGGATTTTAAGAAAGCGAAACGACCCATCACAATGTTGGCCATTGGATGTGTAATCTTCACCACCTGTGCGGTAGCATGGATAGCGCACACGTTTATTCATGGCCTTGGGTGGGCAGAAGCATTTGTGCTTGGCGCGATCATTTCTCCTCCCGATGCTGTGGCGGCGACATCGGCAACCAAAGGGTTAGATCTCCCGAAACGTGTAACAGCGATATTGGAAGGAGAAAGTTTGGTGAACGACGCAACGGGCTTGATCGCCTATCGCTATGCAATCGCTGCGGTGGTTACCGGTACATTCAGCATACTCGATGCGGGATTAAAATTCATTCTCGTTGCCTTTGTCGGAATATTGATCGGCTTAGTTGTTGGATACATATTCAAGTGGATTCATAAGATTACGCCTGACAATCCAACCAACGACACAACGCTCACGCTACTGGCACCGTATGTTGCGTACTTGTCGGCAGAAGCAATTCATATGTCGGGTGTACTGGCTGTGGTAACGGCTGGTCTATACCTTAGCAGGAATTCTAGTTTGATCTTTTCAAAGCAAACACGACTTCAGGCTACCGGCGCGTGGAACACAATCATCTTTTTATTGAACGGTCTGGTCTTCATCTTAATCGGACTGCAGCTTAACCAAATCATGGGGAATATAAAGGGACTTCCGCCGACGGCACTGCTGGTGTATGGAGGTGTTGTCAGTCTTGCGGTGATCATCGGTCGAATTATCTGGGTGTTTCCCGGAACATATTTGCCACGGCTGTTGAGTAAGAAAATCAGAGAAACCGAGGCGCGGCCTAGCCCACGATTAGTCACTATCGTTGCATGGTCTGGCATGAGAGGCGTAGTGTCATTAGCCGCAGCGCTGGCGTTGCCATTAACGATTCGTGAAGGTGTTCCATTTCCCAATCGCGACTTGATCATCTTCCTTACCTTCTGTGTGATTTTTTCAACGTTGATTTTACAAGGCCTAACGTTACGACCGCTGATCAACTGGCTTGGAATAAAATCGGATGGCAGCGAACACCGTTCTGAAAAGGAGGCGAGATTGCAATTAGCCTCCGGTGTGATTGAGCATATTGAAGAAGCGTATTCACTTTCTTTGAGCGATGAAGCTTTGAACCAAATCAAGACGAAATACGAAATCCGAATCCAGCGACTACGCAAAGGGCTGCCAGATGATTTGACGGTCGGGTCAGTTCAGGTAAAAGAATTCCATCGCATTCAGCAAGAGATTTTAGAGAAAGAGCGTCGCGATGTTATTGCGCTTAGAAACAAAGGGACGATCAATGACGAAGTGCTCCGGAAGATTGAGTACGAGCTTGACTTAGAAGAAACACGGCTCATGTTGGAGCAGCGAATGTGACCCGCTCATGGTGCGCTTGAGTTTTCGCGCTGAATATGTTATAATAAAAAAGAGGATCATGGTGACCCTCTTTTTTTATGTCAATCCCGACAGATGTCGGTGATTCATGAATGATTAACAGAATTCGTCAAAAACTTCCACGAGGTGGTTTCCGATCATCTGCGCATTTCTTCCTTCGATATGATGTCTTTCTACGAAGTGAACCAATTCACCATCTTTGAACAGCGCGATCGCTGGCGATGATGGCGGATATGGAAGTGTATACTCACGCGCTTTCGAAACGGCTTCTTTGTCAACACCAGCGAAGACCGTAGCCAATTTGCTAGGCTTCTTAGCGCTGTTTTGTAACGCCCATTTTACACCTGGACGAGCAGCACCAGCAGCACATCCGCACACCGAGTTGATCACCAAGAGAATGGTGCCTTCGTTTTTCAAATAAGTATCGACGTCGGCCGATGTTTTAAGTTCTGTAAAACCGGCGCTTGTCAATTCCGTGCGCATAGGCGCAACAAGTTGTTCAGGGTACATATTATTAATGTATTAGTCTATGTATAACAAATTATAAGAATCCAAGTTCCAACTTTGCTGCCTCGCTCATCATATCTTGAGAGTAGGGCGGGTCAAAGGTCAATTCAACTTTCACGTCCTGAACACCGTCAATGGCTTTCAGCTTTTGCTCCACTTCGGAAGGGATTACTTCGGCGGATGGACATGAGGGTGAAGTCAAGGTCATGAGTACATACACGTTGTTGACGGGATAGACATTCATCTCATAGATGAGTCCGAGTTCATAAATGTCAACAGGAATTTCAGGATCGTAAACTGTTTTGATGGCGGCAAGCACTTTGTCTTTGAGATCCGACACTGCGCCTCCTTCAACTTTCACTTCAATATTTTCTGCAGAATCGCTCATGACTTTACTTCTAGTTTTGTTTTGAATGCCAGCGCGTAGAGTTTCATTTGTTTGATCATCGCGGCGAATCCGTTAGAACGTTGTGTTCCGATGAACCGGTCCATGTTGATCTTTTTCATGAAGTAGAGGTCAGCGCCTAGGATATCGTCGGGTGATTGTCCGTTGAATATTCTGGCGAGCAAGCTAACAAGTCCTTTCGTAATGGCCGTATTGCTGTCGGCTGTAAAAAAGAGTTTGTTGTCGTTCATCTTCGCCGTAAGCCAAACTTTCGATTGACAACCTTTTACAACGTTATCATCAGTTTTGTCAGCTTCGGGCATCTCTGGAAGTTTTTGACCGAGTTCCATGATATAGAAAACTGTCATCTCCATATCGCCGTCGAGCAAAGCAAATTCGCTGATGATTTCGTCCTGTATTTCGTTAACACTCATGGTTTCATGAAGTTAATGACCCGCTCGAGTCCTTCGACGAGTTGGTCAACTTCCTTCTTTGTATTATAAACTGAAAATGATGCACGAACAGTTCCTTCAATGCAATATTGTGTCATCAAGGGCTGTGTACAATGGTGCCCAGTGCGCACAGCAATGCCGCGGGCATCAAGCATCTGGCCAATATCAAAATGGTGTATCCCGTCAACGACGAATGATAGAACACCCACTTTATCTTTCGCAGTTCCAATCAGTCTTACTGACTTGAGTTTTGAAACCTTTTCGGTAGCGTAAACAAGTAAGTCATGTTCATAGGTGGCGATATTCTCTTTACCGAGTTCGGTAATGAAGTCCATGGCATGCTTGAAAGCAACAACGTCTCCGATGTTAGGTGTTCCTGCTTCAAACTTGTAAGGCAGATCGTTATAGGTCGTTTTTTCAAATGTTACTTCTTTGATCATTTCTCCTCCGCCGTGATAAGGAGGCATCGCTTCTAGAATAGATTTCTTCCCATAAAGAATGCCAACGCCAGTCGGTCCGTACATCTTATGGGCGGAGAGACAATAGAAGTCGCAATCCAGGTCTTGCACATCAATTTCAAGGTGAGATCCAGCTTGTGCGCCGTCGATCAAAACAACCGCTCCAACGCGATGGGCAGCGGCAATGATTTCCTTAATAGGATTGATGGTACCAAGGCTATTCGATGCGTGGTTGACAGCGACGATTTTGGTTTTTGGCGATAGAAGTTTTAGATAGGCGTCAATTTGAAGTTCTCCCTGGTCAGATACTGGGATTACTTTCAATACGGCTTTCTTCTCTTCGCAGATCAATTGCCACGGGACGATATTCGAATGGTGTTCCAAACCAGAAATGATTACTTCATCGCCAGGTTGAAGGAATGCTTTTCCATAAGAAGATGCAACCAAGTTAATGCCTTCAGTAACACCGCGCGTGAAAATGATTTCTGTGTCAGACGCTGCGTTGATGAATTTCTGCGCAGTAAGTCTCGTGTCTTCGTATGCACGCGTTGCTTTTTCAGCAAGCGTGTGAATACCGCGGTGAATGTTTGCATTGAAGCCACTGTAATAATCAACAAGGGCGTTGATTACTCGTTGAGGCTTTTGTGACGTCGCCGCACTATCAAAATAAACCAAATCCCGGCCATTCACTTGTTGATGAAGGATTGGGAATTCTTTCCTGATCTTCTCAACGTCGATGACACCGGTGAATGCAGGAGAGGAGGTCGTCATGTTAGAAATTTTTATGTAAGCGTTCGCTAATGATCGTATCGATGTATTCTTTAATTACTGGATGTTTAATCGCATCCAATACTTCTCCGGCAAAGGCGTATAACATCATGGCACGTGCAGTTTCTTTACTGATACCACGAGCCTGAAGGTAGAAAACAGCTTCTTCGTCTAATTGTCCTGTAGTACAACCGTGGGAGCACTTCACGTCATCGGCCCATATCTCGAGCTGTGGCTTCGTGTTCACGGTTGCTTTGTCTGTGAGAAGAATATTTCTGTTTGCTTGAAAGGCGTTTGTCTTTTGTGCGTTAGGGCGCACGAATATCTTTCCGTTAAACACACCTTTTGATTGTCCATCAAGGATACCTTTGTACAATTCATTGCTGAATGAATTAGGTTTTCTGTGATCTACTACCGTGTGGTTGTCGGCAAGCGTGTCTCCTGTTAATGCATACAATCCGTACATGTGCGATTCGATACCTTCACCATCTAAACAGAGCTGAAGGTTATTGCGAATCAATTTTCCATCTAACGAAAAAGTGAATGTGTTCACACGGCTAGCGTTAGCCTGCGTCATGTGAATATGGTTGTAGTGATAACGCGCGCCACCATCGTTCTGAATCTCATAAAGATTGAGTCCTGCATTCTCGGCCACCACACCTTCAGTGACAACATTAGAGAAACCATTTCCAGTGCCTTCAGAATCAAATTTCTCAATCACGGTAACTTCTGCACTTTGTTCGACGATGAACAAATTACGGTGGTGTGTGATGGTTTGACCTTCGCGTACATCATGGATGTGGTAAAGCACGATAGGTTTTTCTACGATGGTGTTCTTACCAACGTGAATGAATACACCATCAGACCAAGAGGCTGTGTTCCAGGCCGTGAGCGCATCTGCTTTATGATCGGCGTGTTTGCCCAAATGGACTAGTATCAAATCCTTCTTGGTGTCGATCGCTTCCCGAAGGGGGAGAATGGTGACCTCAGTAGCAGGCGAAATGATCTTTGAATACTGCGCCGCATAAACGCCGTTTACAAATACCAATACATTTGCATCCAAACCGGGGATTGCATAATGGTTGATATCTATAGACTTTGCTTCAGCGTTACGTGTTGAAAAATTAAAGTTCTTTTCAAGAAGTCTCGCAATAGGCGTGAACTTGTATTCTTCCGCTTTGTTTGCCGGAATTCCTAGTTGCTGAAAATAGGAGAGGCCTTCCTTACGGAGATCTTGTACTAGTCCTGTCGTTGAAAGGTTGCTTTCAATCCAGGCAGTAATATCGGTTGTAAGTGGTTTTTCTGTCGCGATTGTGCTCATGCGCTGGGTCAGTTAAGCTACCTCCACTTGTTCCTTAATCCAGTCGTAACCCTTCGCTTCAAGCTCGAGTGCGAGTTCCTTTGTTCCACTCTTCACAATCTTTCCTTTGTAAAGCACGTGAACAAAATCAGGAACGATATAATCTAAAAGTCTTTGATAGTGCGTTACGACGATCGTCGCATTATTCTTTGAACGTAGTTTGTTCACGCCATTGGCAACGATACGAAGTGCATCGATGTCGAGACCTGAATCTGTTTCGTCGAGGATGGCGAGTTTCGGTTCAAGCATTGCCATCTGGAAGATCTCATTGCGTTTTTTCTCGCCGCCGGAAAATCCTTCATTGAGTGCGCGGTTAAGAAGCGATTGATCGATCTCGACCAATTTCATTTTCTCACGCATCAAGCTCAGGAAGGAAACCGCATCTAACGTAGGTTGGCCACGGTGTTCGCGCACTTGGTTAAGTGCAGTCTTCATGAAGTTGATTGTGCTTACGCCTGGTATTTCGACTGGATATTGAAAAGCCAAGAAGATCCCTTCACGCGCTCTGTCTTCCGGTGATAGTTCGAGAAGATCTTTTCCAAGGAAATCCACTTCACCACCTGTTACTTCAAATTCTTCGCGACCCGCCAATACTGATGCGAGCGTACTTTTGCCTGAGCCGTTAGGTCCCATGATGGCGTGTACTTCGCCTGCCTTCACTTCAAGGTTGATACCTTTTAAAATTTGATTATCTGCAATCTTCGCTTGGAGATTCTTGATGCTTAACATACTACTTTCTTTCCGGGTTATTCATGTAAAGGCCGACTGTTGAGTCGGCCGAGTTTTCTTTCGTTATCCTACGCTTCCTTCGAGGGTGAGCGCTAAGAGTTTTTGTGCTTCTACAGCGAACTCCATCGGCAGTTGATTTAGAACTTCTTTTGCGTAGCCGTTCACAATCAAAGCAACAGCAGATTCTTCGTCGATACCACGTTGTAAGCAGTAGAATATCTGATCTTCACCAATCTTCGATGTTGTAGCTTCGTGTTCTATTTTCGCAGAGCTATTTTCTACGTCAATGTAAGGGAAGGTATGCGCACCACATTTGTCGCCCATCAGAAGGGAATCGCACTGTGAAAAGTTACGTGCTCCTTCTGCGCGTTTCATGATATGAACTTGTCCGCGGTAACTATTTTGAGAGTGTCCCGCAGAGATACCTTTTGATACGATCCTTGATTTTGTGTTCTTACCAATGTGGATCATCTTGGTGCCAGTATCCGCTTGCTGATAGTTGTTTGTCACAGCAACGGAGTAAAATTCACCCATCGAGTTATCGCCTTTCAATATGCAAGATGGATACTTCCACGTGATGGCTGAACCAGTTTCAACTTGCGTCCAAGAAATTTTAGAGCCATCGCCTGCGCAAAGGCCACGCTTGGTCACAAAGTTATAGATACCTCCTTTGCCTTCTTTATCGCCAGGATACCAATTCTGCACCGTAGAGTATTTCACGGTTGCATCCTTCATGGCGTAAATCTCAACTACAGCAGCGTGTAATTGATTTTCATCACGCATTGGTGCTGTACAGCCTTCGAGGTAACTCACATAGGAGCCCTCGTCAGCTACGATCAAGGTTCTTTCGAACTGACCAGTGTTGGCAGCATTGATGCGGAAGTAGGTTGATAATTCCATCGGGCAACGAACGCCTTTTGGAATGTAGCAGAATGATCCGTCGGTAAACACAGCCGAGTTTAGTGCTGCGAAGTAGTTGTCATTGACCGGGACTACCGATCCCATATATTTTTTGATCAATTCGGGATGCTTCTGCACAGCTTCACTGAAGGAGCAGAAGATGATGCCGAGTTCACCGAGTGTTTCTTTGAATGTAGTCGCAACAGACACGCTGTCAATAACGGCATCAACAGCAACACCGGTGAGACGTTTTTGTTCCGTAAGGGATATGCCGAGCTTTTCAAAGGTCTTGATCAATTCGGGGTCAACCTCTTCAAGACTTTTTGCCTTCGCCGACTGTTTGGGCGCCGAATAATAGATTACATCCTGGTAGTTAATAGCAGGGTAGGTGACGTTCGGCCATTTAGGCTCAACCATTTTTGTCCATTGTTGATAGGCCTTTAAACGCCATTCGAGGAGCCATTCTGGTTCATTCTTTTTTGAAGAAATAAACCGGATAATGTCTTCATTAAGGCCTTTAGGAGCCGATTCGGTTTCAATGTTTGTTGTCCACCCATGCTCATACTCTTTTGAGGTGAGCTCTTCCAATACCTGGTTGTCCTTACTCATTAAGTAGTCTATTTAGACTCGTTTTAAACAAATACAAAATTATAACAAAAAAGCCACTTTTAGGTTCTCCGTGGCTTCTGATTTTCCGCTATAACGATTGATTACGTTAGGTTAAGGCTTCTGTCCAAGCTTTCTTCAAGGGAAATCATGGTCTCCGTGCGTTCGATGCCTTCCACTTGCTGAATTTTGTCGTGTAGAACAAGTTTGAGGTGGTTGGTGTCCTTGCAATGAATCTTTACGAACATGCTATAATTCCCGGTCGTATAGTGAATGCTTGTGATCTCGGGGATAGACTTCAGTTTCGCCATTACCTGATCGTATAGTGCGCTTTTCTGGAGGAAGATGCCGATGAACGCGGTGATGTCGTATCCGAGCTTTGCGTAGTTAACTTTAAGGGTAGTTTTTTCGACGATGCCGGCTTCTTCGAGTTTATTCATTCGAACGTGAACAGTCCCTCCCGATACAAATGCCTTTTTAGCGACTTCCGTATAAGGCTTTTTGGCGTCCTGCATCAAAATCTCAAGAATTTTGAGGTCTACATTATCAACTTTATAATTTTCAGCCATAGCTAAATTTTAGTTTTAAGCATAATTCAAAAATATGAAACATTTTTGAAAAGTATGCAATTGTTTTGAAGTTTTATTGATTGTGCTACCAGTTTCGGTGTTACTTTGTTGCATAATTCACAACCAGACGTTCTTCGAAAGTGAATTTGAGACGACAAATATAACACACATTGTAGGGTGTTGATCCCGATAACTATCGGGATGGCAGACAAGCAATGATTTTATATAAAACAACACATTGTAGGGTGTTGAAATTGGCAGACAAGCCCTCCGGTCTCGGGGGTGGAGAGTTCGGGATAAAGTCCAGCCTTTGGCGACCTAACCGCTCCTTGGAGGTTCGAGTCCTTCCCCTACAGCGAAGGAGTCTGGTTAACGACCAGACTTCATCCCGCAAGGGAATTGAAATATTGAAAATACACATTGTAGTGTGATGAAACTGGCAGACATGCCCTCCGGTCTCGGGGGTGGAGGTTCACGGAACAAAGCAATGAACCCTGATCCTTATCGTGAAGTAATTCAGATGAGGATCAGGACAAAGCCTAACCGCTCCTTGGAGGTTCGAATCCTTCCGCTACAGCACAGTAATCGAAAGTCGTTCGATGCTTTAAATAAAACACATTGTAGGGTGTTGATCCCGATAGTTATCGGGATGGCAGACAAGCAATGAATTAAAGAAAACACACATTGTAGGGTGTTGAAATTGGCAGACAAGCCCTCCGGTCTCGGGGGTGGAGGTTTACGGAATAAAGCAATGCGCCCCGATCCTTGTCCCGGAATTAGTCAGGACAAGGATCAGGTCAGAGCCTAACCGCTCCTTGGAGGTTCGAGTCCTTCCCCTACAGCAGCTCAGTTTAGGTTAATGAGTTATTCAGAGCTACCCGTACCCCGATGACGTTGGGGTCGGGTTTTTTCTTTTTACGCGCTTCGCTTCGTCGTTAATCGTTATCGGTTAGTAGTTAGTAGGCATGCAAAACCCAACTCGTCGCTAATCGTGAACAACACCTGTCATCACAGGTAACGGCATCCAAAACTTATTGTATTGCACAAAATATAAATTTTCTCATTTGATTTGATGGTAAACAATCGTTTGCTTTGGGTAAACGAATACTAGTCCATCAATACCATGAAAGAGTTTCCTTGGTTCAAGAATTATCCCGCAGGAACACCGCACGAAATTCATCTTTACGATTACAATTCTTTAGTTGATCTCTTCGATAAAAGCTGTACCAAGTACAAAGACCGTGTTGCATTCACCAACATGGGTAAGGATATGACGTATGGCGAAGTAGATACACTCGCTCGCGATTTTGCAGCTTATCTTCAAAGTCTCGGCTTAAAAAAAGGTGATCGCATAGCGATTCAAATGCCCAATCTGCTTCAGTTCCCCGTTGCATTTTTCGGCGCACTTCGCGCGGGACTTATCGTCGTGAATACGAATCCGCTTTATACGCCGCGTGAGATGGAGCATCAGTTTAAAGACGCGGAAGTATCGGCGATCGTTATCGTTGCGAACTTCGCTTGCAACCTTGAGAAGATTGTGGCCAATACGTCAATCAAGCACATTATTGTGACTGAACTCGGTGATATGCTTGGTGGATTCAAGGGTACGCTGGTAAACATGGTGGTAAAACACATTAAGAAGATGGTGCCTCCTTTTAGTCTACCGTCCATGGTTCCTTTCAAAGCGGCACTTAAGAAAGGTAAGGGGCTGAAGTTAACACCGGTACCGGTTACCAATAAGGATATTGCTGTACTTCAATACACGGGTGGAACAACGGGAATTTCAAAAGGAGCACAATTGTCGCATGGTAATATTGTCGCTCATAACTCCATGATCGTTGAATGGTTTAAACCTTACATGAGCGCCACAGGCAATGATATTATCATTACGGCGATTCCGATGTATCACATCTTTGCATTGACTGTGAATGGAATGTTGATGTTTAGTACGGGTGTGAAAAGTGTGTTGATCACCAACCCGCGTGACATGAAAGGATTTGTGAAGGAACTTGGAAAACATAAGTTCACCATCATCACCGGTGTAAATACATTGTTCAATGGTCTGCTCAATAATCCTGATTTTAAGAACTTAGACTTCTCTTCGCTCAAAGGTGCTGTCGGGGGAGGAATGGCTGTACAAGATGTGGTGGCTAAACGTTGGGAGGAAGTAACGGGCAAGCCATTGGTAGAAGGCTACGGTCTTAGTGAGACATCACCTGTACTGTGTTGCAATCCGCTGCATGGAAAGCATAGACTTGGCACGATCGGGTTGCCGATGCCAAGCACAGAAGTAGCGATTTTTGATGACAATGGAAATCAACTTCCACTAGGAGAAACTGGAGAGATATGTGCGCGCGGCCCGCAAGTAATGTCGGGCTATTGGCGAAAAGATAATGAAGGCGTGTTTTTTCACAATGAATGGTTTCGCACGGGTGACATTGGTAAAATGGATGAAGACGGATACTTTAAGATCGTCGATCGCAAGAAGGATATGATCAAGGTATCAGGCTTCAATGTGTTTCCTAACGAGATTGAAAATGTTATCGCTGGACATCCAAAAGTATTGGAGGTTGCTGCGATTGGCGTTCCAGACTCCAAGTCGGGCGAAGTGATTAAAGTATTTATCGTGAAGAAGGAGCAGAGTTTGTCGGAAGCTGAATTGAAGCAATTCTTTCACGAGAACTTTACCAACTATAAAATTCCGAAACACATCGAATTTAGAACAGAACTTCCAAAGACGAACGTGGGGAAAATACTACGCAGGGCATTGAAAGAAGAACAAGCTCAAAAAGCTACTGTAAATTAAAGACGCCAACTATTGACAACGGTAATAATCGCCCTTAAATTCAAGACCTAACTTAACGAACGCAGCATGATAGGATTCTTTGAGCATCAATATCTATCGTACAAGAAAAACCATATTCGAAATTTGCTGGCTTTGGCAAAGGTCGATGGACACATGCACGAGAAAGAAGAGAAGTTGCTTTACAGGATTGGCAAGCGTTATGGCTTGAAAGATCGTCAGGTTAAACTGCTCATCGATAGCGATGAAAAATATGAAGTGATTGTTCCGGACAACCACAACGACAAAATGAATCTGCTGTACGATCTTGTGTTGATGGTATATGCGGATGATGTTGTTGACGATCATGAAATTGAATTCTGCGAAGAAGCTGTAAAACAGTTCGGCATGAAGAAAGGCTTGGTCAACTGGCTTCTGTCTGAGTTTGAGCGCGGTACTCCACCTCCGCCTGAAGAATGGGATGAAATCAAAGCAGAAGCTTTGGAAAAATATACCACGAAGAAGAAATAGTCAGTGGCTTAATCATTTTTTATAAAAGGGTAGCACAACCGTGTACCCTTTTTTTATTCCATAGACTTCAAGAAAGGATTTTATCGATCAGTATCAGAACGGATAGAATTCCAAGCATCACAGGGCATACATATACGATAGAGAAATTGATATACTTTCTCGTGACTGATTTCATATAGTGTTCATTGCCTTGTTTTAATTCTTGGTCCAGCTTGGCTATTTTCCATCGATGAGCAATAAAGAGGCACATCAGGCAACCGCCTACCGTGAGACTGACATCCGTGATATCGGCGATGAACGTGAGAAAATCTTTGTTCTTATAAAACGAAAGTTTGGTGAACGTTTCACTTGCGCCTTGACTAAGAATGGTTGGGATTCCCAATAGAAAAATGACGATTGCCAATAACCATACAACGACCTGTCGTGGTAATTTTTTCTGATCGATGAAGTATGCCGCAGGTAATTCCAAGAGTGAAATGCACGACGGCAACGCGGCGAATGCAAGAAGAAGGAAGAAGGCACTTCCAACGACCTTACCAATCACCGGCCCCATGTTGTGAAAGATCTCAGGCATCACAATAAATACAAGAGCAGGTCCTTCTGCAGGCGATACACCAGCAGAAAAGACAAGTGGGAATATCATCAGCCCAGCCAAGAATGCAATGATAGTATCAGCCCATGTAATGATGGATGATGCGTATATGAGGTTGTCAGTCTTCGATACGTAGGATCCATACGTCATCAATCCGCCAATGCCGAGTGACAGCGTAAAGAATGATAGTCGCAAGGCATCATAAATCGTTTGTGCGTTGACTTTACTAAAATCCGGGATGAGATAGAATTTGACACCTTGCATAGCACCAGGAAGCATAAGACTATAGGCAATCAATCCGATGAGGATGACCAATAGTGCAGGCATGAGAATCCGATTGGCGCGTTCGATACCGTGATGAATTCCACGGCTTACAGCAAAGGCTGTAATGAAGAGAAATATAAATGCACAGGCGATATTCGTACTCGCTTTGCTGATGAACGAAAAGAAGTGTGATTTATAATCAGGTTGTTGAAGAAGATTGTTGAAGCAAACTTCAATGAAGTAGCCCAGTGTCCATCCGGCGACAACGTTGTAGTATGATAATATTAAAATTCCGCTGATGACGCCACCCAATCCAACCCATCCCCAACGTTTATTACCGAGCTTGGTGTATGCTCCATACGCGTCGCTTGTGGCGGCACGGCCTATGGCGATTTCGCCGATCATCACCGGAAAACAAAACAGAAAAATACAGGCGAGGTAAATGATCAAGAATACAGCGCCGCCGTTTTGCCCTGCGAGGTACGGAAACCTCCAAATGTTGCTAAGTCCTATGGCAGAGCCTGTTGCTGCCAGGATAAAACCTAGTTTGCCGGTGAAGTTACCGCGGTTTGCCATTGCTCATTTTATATAATGATAGCAATAAAAGCACATGCAAAACTATATTTTCTTTAAAACGGTTTATGGATTGTCCGCTTATGTTAATCTTTGTGTAGTCAATTTTTAAGTGCTCGCAAATACTTAAATTAAAGGACGGTAAAGGGTAGAAGGTTATGGAAGAATTTAGAAAACTGACGACGCAAGAGAAGGCTCTTCGAATCAATCTGAGTAAAGCTATCTACGGCTCGTTTGCTGAGATCGGTGCAGGTCAAGAAGTTGCAGCAAACTTCTTCAAAGTTGGCGGTGCTTCCGGAACAGTCGCGAAAACAATGTCGGCCTACGATATGAAATTTAGCGATGCTATTTACGGCGTTTGCGAGCGCTACGTAGCTGAGCCTCGCCTCATGCAGATGCTTGATCACGAATATGTTCTCCTACCAGAACGTCTTCCCCACCGAATTGAAAAGACGCGTTTCTTCGCCTTCGCCGACACGGTGGAAATTCTCAATTACGAAAGGACCAATCAAGGCGACGGATGGATGGGACTTCGCTTTCAATTAACACCTCAGTCGGAACCAAACGATTGCGTGATTCACGTGAAGATGTTTGATACCGATCCGTTGCAGCAACAATATGCACTTGGAATCGTCGGTGTGAACTTGATCTATGCTTGTAATTTTCTTTCTGATCCTGAAGATATTTTGATGTCGTTGTTGGATGGACTCACAACACGTCGTATCGAAATCGATATGTTTCGATTGAGTGGCCCAGACTTCAAACACGTCGACAATCGGTTGATGGCTTTGAAGCTTGTGAAGAATGGACTTACAAAAGCCGCCATGTTCGGATCAGATGGTAATGTCATGCAGCCATCGGATGAATTGTATAAGAAGAACGTATTGGTATTACGCGGGAGATTCCGTCCGCCAACACACGTTAACGTTGACATGCTGCTCACCTCGAGACGTCACTTTAAGCATGAACATGATGTTGATCGCTCAAAAATTGTTCTCATCACAGAGTTAACCTTAAACGATCTCAGTCCTGATGGTAAAATTGATGAACGAGATTTTCTTCACCGTGCCGACATCATTTGTTCGTTAGGGCAGAATGTATTGATATCAAATTATTTCGAGTACTATCGACTTGTTGATTACTTGTCGCGCATCACCAAGGGTAAGAAGACAGGAATCATCATGGGTATTTACGCCCTCCAAAAAGTATTTGAAGAAAAGACATACGAAAACACCAGAGGTGGTATCCTAGAGTGTTTTGCTTCGTTGTTTGGAACGAACGTGAAGCTCTACATTTATCCGGCGCTTCGTAAGGATTCGGATCAATTGTTTACGCTGAAAGATTTCGAGCAAGAGTTACCGGAGAACTTGAAGCACCTATTCCGATATCTGATGGACAACAATAAACTTGAAGATATCAACGATGCCAATGTGAAAAATCTCCACATCGTCTCCGATCACGTTTTGGCGATGGTAAAGAAAGGTGAGTCAGGATGGGAGAAGTTTGTGCCTCATAAAGTAGAGGAGGCCATCAAAGAACATGGTCTGTTTGACTATCCTATCGCAACGGAGAAGAAAGTTGTCGTGTAATCACACACGATTCAGTTACACGCGCTTAAAATATTCACGTGCTTCCCGCATCACGATAGGCGCTAACTTAAATGCTGATATCATGGTAGGTATTGCCATCAACGCAAAGGCAATGTCTATAATGTTTAATACCAAGTTCATCGACGCAACGGCACCAACGGCAATGGTGCTGAGATAAAAGTAGTCGTACCATCTGCTGGTATGATATCCTACCAAATAAGCAAGTGCCTTTCTTCCGTAATAGCTATAGGAGAATAGCGCGCTGATCGCAAAAACGATTGTACAAACCAGTAAGATATAATCACCGCCAATTGGCATCGCAGCACGATAGGCTTTCGATGTTAGCGTGATTCCTTCAGCTTCTGTTTGCCACACACCTGTCACGAGAATTGCCAAGGCCGTTAATGAGCATGAAAGCAATGTATCGATCGCGGGGCTAAGCATCGAAACTAGACCTTCGCGAACAGGTTCATTGCTTTTAGAGGCGCCCATAGCCATTGGCGAGGTGCCGATACCAGCTTCGTTAGAGAATGTAGCGCGACGCACACCGAGCATAATGATGCCCCCGAGCACACCACCTAAGAAAGGATCGCCCTTGTAATGCGATGGAGCGAAAGCATCCGTGAATATTAATTTGATATAATGCGGAATCTGATCAGCGTACACAAAAAGAATAACCGCTACCGAAATGAAATGCAGCACTACCATTAGTGGTACCATGCGTCCTGCCCAATTGCCTATGCGTTGAATGCCACCAACGATGACGATTGAAACCAGTACGGCAACGATCAAACCGATGGTAAGTTTAGTCGTGCTGATGGAAAGCGATCCGACTGTAAAGAAACTCTCTTTGAATCCTTGTGGTTTCAATCCAATATCGATGATGGCTTGCGTGAGTTGATTGGCTTGAAATATCGGAAGCGATCCGACCATACAGCAAATGCAAAAGAAGGCTGCTAAGAAATGCCAATCTTTGGAAAGTCCTTCGCGAATTACATACATAGGTCCGCCTTGAAGTTCGCCCTCTTGGTCTTTGCCACGGTAAAGGCAAGCCAGGGTGCTCGTAAAGAAATTGGTTGCCATTCCGATCAGTGCAGTAACCCACATCCAGAATAGGGCGCCAGGTCCACCGAGTGCAATCGCAGCGGCTACTCCCGATAGGTTTCCCATGCCTACCGTCGAAGCTAATGCTGTTGACAACGCCTTGTATGAACTGATTTGCCCGGGTGCATTTTGGTCGTCGTATTTTCCGCGAAGAACGTCAATGGCGTGAAAGAAATATCGGTAAATAATGAAGCGAGAGTATAGTAGAAAGAATACACCGCCGCCAATAATCAAGAATAAAACAGGCCACCAAATGTAACCAGCCAGTGCACCTAAAAACACATTAAACTCACTCAAAATCGTAACTGGATAAGGGCCTAAAAGTAGATAAAAAAATTGTCGGAACGATATATTTAAATTTTTCGATGCGCTACCTGCGCGTGCCGTTCATGGAGGTCGGAGTCATTATGGCATCGCTAAAACGATTGAATAAAATAGATGACGCAATTTGCAATGGAGCGGAAACCGATCGCTTGTCGCGTGTGTTATGATGATGCGATCTTAAACCTAGGCTCGTTTCTGTCGGATGTAGTATGCTGCCCTGCACATTTACTAAGGAGATAACACACCATCAACATGTTGGGGGTGTTTTTCCTGATCACTAAATAGGAGACACAAACTAAGTATCCAATTTTTAGTTTTTACGTTCAGTGTTGCAACTACGGCTTTAATCTTTTAAAAATGGCTTTTTATCGCAACCAGAGAAGATTTTTGGATCTAAACAGCATTCGTAACCGAGACTATGTGTTACATGACAAACGTATTGTGATGTTACTCAAACTGAATTGAGGGGTCTGATTTAAACTTTATCTAACGACATTTTGGTATGACAATGCTGGAACATGCGGAGGTAGCCGTGTGGCAAGATCTATTTACGTCAATTATAGAAGATGCCGATTCGAATATTCTCCTGCTCGACGAAGATTTTAAAGTGATCAATCTCAATGCCGGATTCTATTGGGTTTTTATGGAAACCTATGGAATTGAGTTGAGAAAAGGCGCGTCGCTTCTTGAAAGTATGGAAGCCGTGAATCATGAACTTACGCACGAGTGGAAAGATCGTTGCATGATTGCGTTGAGCGGAACACCGATCAAAGTTGAAGATGAATTTGAGATCGATGGCCGTATCTACTATTGGGAGATTCATTTTAAGTCGAGTACCCGACCTGATGGCGTTCAAGTCATCTCTGTTTTTAGCCGCGACATCACGGTTCGAAAGGCCTATCAGAAAAAAATTGTAGAGAGTGAGGCAAATCTTCGGTCAATCCTCAATACAATCGACGATAGTATTTGGCTCGTCAATGCCGATAATGAGTTAATCGATTTTAATAAAGAGTTTTACAAAAGATACAAAAGTGCATATGGCGTTCGTTTAAAGAAGGGCGCAAATATCTTGGCATTAATCCCCGACGGGCTTGTTGAGCTTCGCGAAACCTGGAGAGCACGCTATGAGCATGGTTTGAAAGGACGACCGGGGAAGTATTTTGATACTTATACGATTGAAGAGGAGTTGCGCACATTTGAAATTAAAACATACCCCATCGTGGAGAACGGAAAAGTGACAGGCCTTACGGTGTATTCGAGGGATATTACGAATCAAACAAAGGCAGAAGATTTATTAAAGAGACAAAATGAAGAGTTGATCAAAATCAACGCCGAGCTCGATCGATTTGTATATAGTGCTTCGCACGATCTACGGGCACCCTTGATGTCGGTGAAAGGGTTGTTGAATATGATCAAGCTTGATCCCGATAAAAAGAACCAAGAAAACTATCTCGCCCTCATCGAGAAGAGCGTAACCAAACTCGATAGTTTCATCTCAGACATCATTCTTTATTCACGCAATTCGCGCATGGACATCATGCCGAAAGAAATTGATTTCCACGAATTGCTACAAGAGTCGATTGATTCTTTAAAATACATGGAAGGAGCGGAGGCCGTGCGGAGTATTCGGAAGGTGGAAATTAAAGGGGCGTTCTATTCCGATTACAGTAGACTACTCATTATTTTCAATAACCTGATCTCAAACGCCGTGCGCTATCGCGATGCTTGGAAGAAGGATCAGTTTTTAAAAATTGAAATCACAGCCGATGCACAGAAAGCCGTGATCGCATTTACCGATAATGGTATCGGTATACAACAAGAATATTTGGATAAAATCTTTAAGATGTTCTTCCGGGCGAATGCCGACAGTAAAGGATCAGGACTAGGTTTGTATATCGTCAAGGGCGCTATCGAGAAACTTGAGGGCTCTATTCAGGTGCAATCAAAACTTGGAGAAGGAACGACATTCTCGATCGAAATTCCGAATCGTAAAGTGTAGCCATAAGATATTCAGTTTGCAGGGAAGTAAAAAGCCACCTCGATATTGAGATGGCTTTTTATATGGCCGAAAGATCGACGATTAATTAAAAGATTGATCGGAATAACAAGAACAATGTTCCCGCCATAATCATGACCACTGGCAATGTGAGCAGCCACGCCATCAGGATATTTCTGATCGTATCCTGCTGAAGGTTTTTAACACCTTTACTGGCCACCATACTACCTGCGATACCGGAGGAGAGTACGTGTGTTGTGCTCACCGGCAATCCGAATGATGATGATAATCCAATGGTACTGGCCGCAACAAGTTCTGCACTTGCTCCCTGCGCATATGTGAGGTGTTCTTTTCCTATTTTTTCACCAATCGTTTTTACAATCCTTTTCCAGCCTATCATCGTACCAAGCCCTAAAGAAAAGGAGATCATCAGAATCACACCCGTAGGAGCGTAATCGGTTATTCCGCGAAGTTTTTTTAGTTCTGATTTCACTTTGTCCTTATCACGTGAACTCAATTTCACTTCAGGTTTGGCAGTGATGGACGTTAACGTGCGATCCAACAGCATGATGTCTTTACGAACCTCGAATCGCTCTGCTTTAGGGATGTCTTCCACATCTCTTAACGTAGCGAACCGCGATTGTAACCTCGCATTCATCAATTTTGTTGCAGCAAGTTTTTCACGATCAGGCTTTGATAAAGACATCGAGTCGATCGATGATACGATGTATTCGATATTGGCCAAAGGCTTCGGAAGTTCAGTTGGATCAAATCGTGAGTCGAGTGCAAAGTACGCTGGAACGATACCAATGAGGATCAGCATCACAAGGCCGACACCCTTCTGGCCGTCATTCTGTCCATGAAAGAAACTAACAGCAGAACACGTAAAAATCAGGATTGCCCTGATCCAGGTTGGCGGTGGTTGATTTTTTTTGGGCTCTTTAAAAAGACTGTCTCCGTAAGATGTCTTCTTCGTGGTGATGCGAAGAAGATACATGATGATGATGGTCATCGAAAATCCGAACAGTGGGGAGAGGAGTAACGACATTCCTATTTTTTGAGCTTCTCCCCAGTTTACGGCATCGCCAAGCGACCCCGGGAGTAGTGAATAGGCCAAGCCTACACCTAAAATGGAACCAATCAATGTGTGTGAGCTGGAGCAAGGAATTCCGAAGTACCACGTAAGCAGGTTCCAGAAAATGGCCGTTCCGAGAAGTGCCATAACCATTGCCAGACTGTGACTTAAATTCTGGTCTACCAGTGTTTCGACAGGTAGTAAATTTATGATTTTAATCGCTACTGATAATCCAAAGTATACGCTGATGACAACACCGAAAAAATTACAGATACCGGATAGTATTACGGCGTACCAAGGTTTAAGAGAGTTCGTGTAGATGACAGTAGCTACTGCGTTGGCTGTATCGTGAAAGCCGTTAACAAATTCGAAACCGCAGGCTGCTATTAAACAAATTATCAGGAGTACGGTATACGACAAGTCTAATTCAAACATACCTTAAATATTCGAGCGCAATCTAAGCCGAATTCAAATGCCGCAGGTTATGGCTTTAATAAGTTTTTTTAATTATTACCGTACGAGTGTCCATTGATAATCTTGATTGTCAAGTTGTTATATGTTAAGATAATTTGTAAAAATGTTCTAAATCCGTTGATAATCAGCAAGGCTAGCGTTGAGACGACGCTGATCTGGATTATTTCAGGTTGTTTTGTTGTTCCGACGGCGGAAATAAACGTGACTGCTATGATGATATTTGGGTAAAACATCAAAACTTGTGTCCAGGGATCTTCACGCTATCTTGCCATGATGAAGTCAGTATCTGTTACAGTGAAAGAGGAAGTATTTGCGTTGTGGCCTGAGAAAGCAATTCACTGGAAGCGTATGAACGCGCTTCTAATTGCTGATCTGCACATTGGCAAGATCAATCATTTCCGGAAGTCGGGCATTCCTGTTCCGCGCAAAGCAAACGATCACAATATTGAAGTGTTGGTTGACCTGATCCAGAAGATCAAGCCGCTGCGTGTTATCTGTCTTGGCGATCTTTTTCACAGCCACTACAACTCGGAGTGGGAAGTTTTCGGAGAAATCACCAATCACTTCAAAGCAGTGGACTTCGAGTTAGTACTTGGGAATCACGACATCATGAGTGAACGTCAGTATGAGCGAAAGGGATTTCGTGTGTTCGACGAGTTACTGTTAGATAAATTCATTTTTACACATCATCCTTTAGAGACTGTTGCGCACGATCATTATAACCTTGCTGGGCATATTCATCCCGGTGTTACACTGCGCGGAAAGGGCAGACAATCGATGACGTTGCCGTGTTTTTATTTTGGTAGTCAGCAAGGATTGTTACCTGCATTCGGAGCTTTCACGGGACTTGCAACAATTCAACCCAAGAAGGACGATCAAGTTTTTGTGATTGCCGAAAATGCGGTGATGCAAATGTAATTTCGCTTTTACCGGTCGCAATGTGATTTGTGATGACCGCAACCAATAGAATATTTTTCATTAATTTCAGCGGCGTCAGATGTTCGAAATAAATACAAACATGAGAATACTTATACTACTTTTTTTAATCACAAGTTCCACCTTCGCGCAAGACACAACCAGACTGTCTATCATTTTTGGCGGCGACATTATGGGGCACGATTCACAAATTGCTTCCGCGTATGATCCAGTGAAGAAAGTTTATGACTATACATCGTGCTTTCAGTTCATCAAACCATATTTAGAGTCGGCCGACCTTGCGATTGGAAATCTGGAATTGACTTTCGCGGGACCACCCTATAAAGGTTATCCGCAATTCAGTTCTCCAGACGCATTGGGAAAAGGATTAAAAGATTCAGGTTTCGATGTTCTTGTGACAGCCAATAATCATTGTGTAGATCGCGGACGGAAAGGACTCGAACGCACCATCATGATGCTTGATAGTTTGGATATTCCGCACACCGGTACTTTTATCGATACCGTGAGTAGGCTGAATGACTCACCGTTGATCATCGAGAAAAATGGTTTTAAGCTGGCATTGTTGAATTACACTTTTAGTACGAACGGATTGCCAGTAACGAAGCCGAATATCGTTAATCGCATTGATCGTGCAATGATTAAAAAAGACCTAGATAAAGCGAAGTCGTTGAACCCCGATGCGATCATCGTGTTTACACATTGGGGCGTGGAGTACGAAAGTCTGCCCAGATCGGCAGATGTTGATATCGCCGAATATTGTTTCAAACATGGCGCAAAGCTAGTGATTGGCGCGCATCCACATGTATTACAACCGATGGAGTGGCGAAAAGAGAAAGATCAATTTGTGGTATACTCGTTGGGGAATTATGTTTCTGGTCAGCGCAAGCGTTACACGGATGGTGGTGCGTTGGCGGCGATTGAATTGGAGAAAATATCACGACAGCAAGATAGTACAACGCAGGCAACGAGTGTTACCAGGATCAGCAATGCTTCTTACTACTTGCATTGGATCTATCGCACGGTAGACGCACAAAAAGATTATTACATGATGCCTGTTCACAAAGTAGAGCACGATGCAGAAAGTTTCATTAAGGATGCTGCTTCAAAAGCTGCGTTTAAAGTGTTTGCTGAAGACTCTAGAAAGCTGTATCAGAAGCATAATAAAAATGTGAACGAAGGTCCGTTGTTGAATCAAATATCGGCTGTCGTTACAGAAGAGAAGAAGCCTTAGCAAAGACCTATTTTGAATTACCCATTCCAGGATTGAGAAATTAGCTTGCGCGAAATACATTCTATTTTCGTTTAGGAAACGGTGTGTCCGAGAAAATTGACAGAATTGGCTGATTCTGCTCAAACGGTGCATGCGCCATCATTGTGGCATCATTTTTCGAATAGGCCTCACCAAACAGTGAGGTTATGAATGATGTAGTGGTAATGTTTTTGGCCTTTGTCGCCACGTATTTTGTGTTCATGTATTTCGCATATCGTCTTGCGAAAGTGTTTTTCCCAACTGTCGATTACAAAGTTGATTACGTTGAGGAAGTGCGTGACAATGAAAGTGGAAATTAAAAAGCGCTTGTAATAGTTGCTTTAACAAAAGAAAAAGCCTGATGTAAACGTTCAGGCTTTTTTCATGGGTCTTTTGTAAGTCTTATTCTTCTGCACCGTCATAATTGAGGTTGAATGCGATGTAGAGTTGTGCAAATTGATTTTTTGCATTTCCAAACACATTCTTTGCAGATCTGCTTTTTGCAATTTCGTTTAGACCGAGGTTATAGCGACCGCCGATTTGAACGCCACCCAAGTTGAATCCAATACCGCCGAGTACCCCGTAGTCTACACTGTTGAAGTTGTCTTTATCAACTTCGTCGAATGTGTCGCCAAGGTCGCCATCAGAATCGATGCTTGCACCCAACAGATACGAACCATAAGCACCTGCGTGAATCTCCATTGCTTTACCAAGTTTGAAAACAGCAAGTACCGGCAGATCAAGATAATTCAAGTTGAATTTTGTTTCTTGATCGATGAGTCCATCTGTAACGGCTTTAGTACCCTTAGTAGAGTATAACAATTCGAGTTGTAATGCCGCTACGTCACTGGCTACGGGTTGTCCGAAGACCCCGACGTTAAAGCCATAACGTGCGTCTCTGTCATCAACATCACCAGTGTATAGATTGCTCACATTCAATCCCCCCTTAATACCAGCAGCAGGTCTATTACCCTGTGCGCTCGAATCGTAGGAAACCAACAGCGTCAAAACCACTACGAGAAATGCTACACCATATCCTACGAAAAAACGATTCTTCAATTTTCTTTTCATACGTTGTTAAAAAATTTGTTCTGCTGCGTCTCCTAAGAAGAAGATGCCAACGCGAGTAGGAGGTAGCAGCACCTTGCTGCGAGGGCCGCGGCGATTCCTATATATCTGCGTTGGAAACACCTTTTTGAGGGAGCCAGGAGATATTACAGCGGTGGGAAGAATGTTCAACAAGCTGTGGAAATATTTCACGACCGCGCGTAGAAAGTGACGACTTGTTGGCGTGAAAATCTTTGAATTTCGAAGATTCGGGCGGTCGCGCGCGCCAAAAAACTTTGGCTTTATTATTTCTCATCAACTCGGTAAAAACGAGTGTGTCCTATGAGTATTTCAGCGAAAAATTTAATCGGAGGGTTGGTAATAGGATCGGTCCTTGGAATTGTAACAGGTTTACTGGTTGCGCCGAGTAGCGGAAAACAAATGCGAAAGAAACTAAAAAGGAAATCTAAGAAGTATTCGCAAGATGCTATTCAGGCGGTAAAGCAATATTTAGAAAGCAAGAAAAAGTCTGAGGGAAAAGGTGCGTATTACAAAATGGAAGCGCAATGATCGGAAAGCTTTGTAAGCAGTTGACACAACAAATGCTTAGAAGAGTTCGATTTAGAAAAAGTGAAGAGACATCTGCTTACCAGGAAGTGCAAAAACAAAAGAAGGAAATTGTAGCCTTCATTAAATCAATAGAAAAGTTAAATCGATAGAACGATGAAAGTCTTTTTAAGAATTGCAGTGTCGCTTTTGTTGACTTATGGATTATTAAGTCTCACGAACTCGTGTACCAGTTCTACACGCGACAATGAAACACAAATATCAACAGATTCCGAAAGTGAAGACTGGAGTGAAGATCTGAAGGCAGAACGGGAACAGCTTAAACAAGACCTTCGGGAGCTCCGTGATAAAATTGATGAAAAGATAGAGCTTACCGATCAGCAACTGCAACGCGGTACGGATGAAGCCAAGCAACGCCTCACCGCTGTGCGTCGCGAATTGATCGAAGAGCGCGAGGAGGTTGAACATACTTTGAAAGATGTTGAAAAGTCTTCGAAAGAAACGTGGAATGAAGTCCGGGAAAGTGCGAGAAACACCTTCCAGGATGTGAAAAAAGAAATGAATGAACTAGGTGATCGTCTTGCTGATCTTTTTAGTTCCGTTTCTTAAATCATTTCACACCTTGATAACCGTCGCGCCCGCCTTCGTGACGGTTTTTTCTTTTTAACGACGTCTACGTTTAGCGCCACCACGCGGTTGACCTCCGCCACCAGAATTGAAGATTAAACCGATTGATACTTCAAGACCCATGAAGTCAATCTTTGCATCGTCGAAACTATCGCCAACATCAACGATTTCAAAACTGCCGTCATTGCCGCCAACATAGGTTCCCTTTAGCGGGAATTTTGATTCACCCATTAGATAGTTTCCTTCGAGTGAAATACCGAATTGATCATTGATGTACACGGTGAGTTCCGCGCCAGTATGAAATCCAAATCCAGGTTTGTTTTCAAATTTCAATTGGCTATTGGCCACCTGCCAACCTTCATAAGCTCGGATCGCCCGATCCATGTTCCCGTAATTGATACGCTGATCAAAACCGTAGAACCCAAACGCACCACCCTTGATGTCGAACTGCACACGGCTTCCTTTGAGCTCAATAACAAGCTCGACAGGAACGAGAATGGTGAAGTTCGGTCCCACTAGCGACTTCTTACTTTCAAATGGCAAGTCTTTCAAATTCATTCCCGACATGCGGTACAATGATGCACCCGTTTCCAACGCAAGAAAGTTCGTGATGTTGAACCCTAACCCGCGAATTGAAAATGGACTAATCGGTGTAGAGAACTCACCATTCTTCGGGAGGAAGTAGGAGAACGATAATCCAAACTCTTGCGCGCGACTGTTTAACGCAATAGCAAGGAATAGTAGGGCGATGCAATATTTTTTCATACGGGTAGTTTATCGACTATTGTAATCACTGAACAAGGTTTGTTGGTATGCCTGGCTCAAATCTTTGGTTTGATCATCAACGTTAATACCTTTCAAGAATTGTTTGCCGGGGTTGTCGTATACGACGTAACGGTTGGGCTGAAGAAATCCATAACCGTCGTTGAAGAAGTAGGTAGCAAAAGACACGACGTTCTTAGCCAGAAGATTTTTGCTGAATTTGAATTCAGGATGTGGCTTGTCTATTTGCGCCAATATTGTATTTGCAATATCGGTTTGTCCTCCCATCGTATGTATCGTCGTGTCTCCTTTAATTGCACCACCGAGTAATAGCAGCGGAATTTTGAAACGTTCTTTATCTTGAATCGCTTTGTTGCGTGGATGACGATGACCATGATCGGCTGTAATCACGACCAAGGTGTTTTTCCAAAAAGGTTTTTGTTTAAGCGCTTCAATAAAATCGCCGAGACTTTTGTCGGTATAATTGCATGAGTTAAGAAAAAGTGATTCTTCGTCGCTGCCTTGGATGTGGGATTTAAATGGAACGTCAAATGGCTCGTGACTACTTAACGTCAAAATTACTTTTGTGAATAACCCCGTGGTTGTGTCAAGTTCGGCTAGCGCTTTGTTGAACATGAAATGGTCATGAATACCCCATTTGGAAATATTCTTCGCATCATCAAAGTCGTCCATGGTGGTGATGTGATCGTATTGACCGACGGTGAAATACGATCGAAAATTCGCAAAGTCTATATCGCCGCCATAGATAAAGGAAGATCGGTATCCAAGTTGTTTTAGTAATGGATTGAGCTGTGGAAGCGATTGTGTCTTCGACGGATTTTTGATAATTGACGTCGTAGGTTGCGCGGGGTATCCACTTAAGATGGCAATCACACCTTTATCGGTACGATCTCCGCTGGCGTAGAATTGCTCAAAGAGAATACCTTCCTTACAAAGTTTGCTCAAGTTCGGAGCAACGCCAGCGACACCGCCCAACGGTTCAATAACATCGGCCGTAAAACTTTCCAAAATGATAAAAATAATATTGGGACGATTTGTATTGAGCAGCTGTACTGTTGAGTCTGTTGTTGGATAGAGTGATGTGAAAAGTTGCGCGGCTTTTTGCTTATCGAAAAAATTTTCAGGATAGTTATCGTTACTACCTTTTTGCAGGCTGTAAAGGAAATTCCAGATCACGTTGATGGCGACATGGTTTGCGTACGCCTTCGTCTTATGAAAATATACGAAGCCACTGTTCATCGGCGCAACACTGAAACTTCCACGTATGGGAATGAACATCAATGCTGAAAGAACCAACATGAAGAGCGCTGTTGAGTTTTTGGTCTTGGTGATTTCCTTTACCCTGGCGTGAATGGTTTTGAAATACATCCACGAAAAAAACGCGGTGAGCAAAATCCACGTGCCGACTAATTTTACGATGACCAAAAGGTCAACGCTTCCAACGGCGCCCGAACCCATGTAGAAGAAAGGAGAGTTGTTCATTCGAAACCCCCAGTGTCTGTAAAGTTCCATATCGGCGACAATGATAAGTCCAGCGAGTGCGATGAGCGTAATCGTTACTGCGGCCAATGTTACGGCAACCCAGCGCTTTGGAGAAAAGACGGATGCCGTTAAGAGTAGACCTGAGAGCGCTAGAAAGTAGCCGCTTATACTTGCATCCATGCGCAGTCCATTCAACATGGCAAGTAATATTTCTTGGGCAGTTAGTGATGCAGACAGTTCGATATTGTTGATTAAAAATATCACACGGCCAATTATCATGAATGAAAGCCAGAACGAGCAGAGCGCGAAAAATATAGAAAGCCTTTGACGCATGTGTTTATTTGAATCGACAAATATAACCGCTAAAATTTGTTGAACATGCGCGAGACAGAAAATACCGTTTGTCAAACGGCATTTGGGTAGCAACGCGTGATCGCTTACATTAGGGCATTAACCTGAACTGACTTATGCGCCTAAAGTTACTCTGCTTTATCGTCGGCATTCTCTTTTTTCAATGCACAAAGCAAGCTTCCGCTGACCTGATTATTCGTAACGGAAACATCTACACCATGGATGAGCAATCTCCTATAGTCTCTGTAGTGGCCGTGCGTGATGGTGTAATCGTGTATGCCGGCGACGAATCTGGTGTTCCCGAGATGACAGGAGAGGATACCAACGTGATTGACTTGGATGGCGCGACGATGACCCCGGGACTTATCGAAGGACATGGTCATATTATGGGGATAGGTTATAACGAAATGAACCTCGACCTGATGAATGCCGCAAGTTTCGATGAGATCGTATCGATGGTCAAGAATGCATCCGAGAAAGCGCAGCCAGGTGAATGGATTGTTGGCCGCGGTTGGCACCAAGATAAATGGACGACGAAGCCAACAGATTTAGTAAAAGGATTTCCCGTGCACAAGTTGTTAAGTGAAGCATCGCCGAACAATCCTGTGTTACTACACCATGCTAGTGGACACGCTGCCATGGCGAATGCCAAAGCAATGGAAATTGCTGGCGTTGTTGCTTTGCCGAAAGAGGGATTACAATCATCACCCATTGAGGGTGGAGAGATCATTCGTGACGACCGTAATAATCCCACGGGAATATTTGTGGAGCGGTCGATGTCCCTCATCACGAAACATGTGCCTGCCGCAAATCAAGCATCAGATCGAAAAGCATTGATGCTGGCCATCGACGCGTGTCATCGAAATGGGATCACTAGCTTTCACGATGCCGGCGCTTCTCGGACCGCTCTAGATTTGTTTCATAAGCTAAAGGCAGAGAAAAAATTGTCGTTGAGGTTATATGCGATGGTAAGCGGAGAAGATCCAGCACTGATGAAGGAATGGTTTCAGCGCGGCCCAGAGATAGATGCAGACCATTGGTTAACCATTCGATCGATCAAACTTCATTGTGATGGTGCCTTAGGGTCACGAGGAGCTTGGCTCTTGGAGCCCTACGCCGACCGTCACGAAACGTCCGGGATGCCAACCTATCCGATGGATTCAGTTCTTGCTGTGGCGAGGCTAGGATTGAAACATGGCTTTCAAATCTGTGCTCATGCCATTGGCGATCGCGCAAACAAAGAGATTCTAGATCGTTATGAGATAGCCTTTAAAGAGAATGCAGCAGGAGCGAAGGACCATCGTTTTCGTATCGAACACGCCCAACATCTTCATCCCAATGACATCGCTCGCTTTGGGCAGCTTAAGGTGATACCGGCGATGCAGGCAATTCATATGTCATCGGATAGACCTTGGGCAATAGACAGGCTAGGCAAAGCGCGTATAAAATCGGGTGCGTACATGTGGCAGGCGCTCTTAAAATCAGGCGCGCGGATTGTGAACGGCACCGATGCTCCTGTAGAACCCATTAATCCGATTGCGTCCTTCTATGCGTCCGTTGCACGCAAAACGTTGAAGGGCACACCACCGGAAGGTTACGAGTCAGATCAGCGCATGACGCGGGAACAAGCATTGCGTTCGTATACATTGGATGCTGCTTACGGCGCTTTCGAAGAAAATATCAAAGGTTCCATCACCGTTGGTAAGCTTGCTGATTTCACCGTACTAAGTCAGGATATCATGAAGATTGAGGAGGGCAAAATTTTGAAGACGGACATTGTGATGACTATCGTCGGTGGCAAGGTTGTCTATAAACGGAAAGTTTAAAGCGAGCCTCAGAACGTCGGCTATCGCTTACTACTTTTCTAACTCTTGCAACGTAAATACTGGTGTTTCGAGCGTATTGCTTCGGTTTTTCGCTCGATCTTTTACATAGATCTGAAGTTTAAATTCTTTGTCACGCAGCACATATGTATGGCCTATAGAATACATTGCGTATGCAATGCTTCCTGTGGTTTTTGACGTTCGTTTTACCCGGAAAGGTCCGCCGGCAGAAATCCATTCGTGATGTGTTGTATTCGGAATTCTGGGAAAAGTATTTGAGAACGCATTACATCTATCATCACGATAAAATGCTTCAATAAATTTATCGCCTTGTTTCTCTAAAATTTTCACTTCCAAATTATAGAGATGTTCGCGGTTGTAATAAATCTCGTCGGCGATTCGAACAATGTCTCCTTCGTCTTCAAAAGACGTATACTCCTGGTCAATAACGTCAATGTCTGTTATTGTGCAATCGATGTACGTGTAACTGCAACTCACGTCGGTTGGCAGCGTGGGCATGCCAGGTTTATCCCGCATGGATTTTGTCAAAATCTTACCTTTAATTTGTTTCGTGTCTAGTTGACCGAAACCATCGATGATGAGGGGCGTCGAATGAAGTTGATTATTGGCGTCGACATAGTAAATATGCATGTATCGTTCACCGGCTATGAAGTCCTTACCGAGGTCACCTTCTTTGTCTTTGAAATTAATTGTAAGGACTAATGAGTCTGCTCCTCCTTCTGCTATATTGCCGCGACCAAATGTAAGGTCTACGAAGCTAATGTTAGGCGTCGACGAGATTTCTTCGTTATCGTCACATGCGTTAAACAAACATAGGATTAGAATTGATAAGAAAATGACAGCTATCAGCTTAGATGGACAACGCATAAATCGGGGTTATGACTGGCGAAATTAGGTAAAATCATTGACAACAATTGCTTCTGAAACTTGGAGTTATGCGATGGCTGGTCAAGGTTAAGAGAAGCGTCCTTGGTGTTCACCCCATGACTTGGTTTGTGAGCCGCAGCTTCTCAAACCTGAAGTCTTGATAGTAAAGCTGCGAATTCCTACCCAAGATCCGCTATAGAAGCTCCAAAGAAGCGACCATTCGCTAGACACTATTAGTACAAGATGAGTACAGGATAAGTATAAGATGAGTACAGGATAAGTATAAGCTCTTATGGTACATGGTAGATTAAAGACAAGTAAAGGGCGGAGCTTTCAGAGGATCAATAGTCTTACACATCGAAAATATTGCAATGCCAGTGAAACGTTCTTTGTGAAAAATTTAAAATTGATTTGGGTACAGTTATTTCCTTTTCAAATCTGAGGACGTAATGCATTCTTCGGCCTGAACTGTTCGTAATTTGATTGCGGAGGAAATTCTTTCGATCGATGGGCAGTAGCACAAGGCAGAAGCTGAAATTGAAGATCGCGTTGCATCACGATCCTCAACTTTCTTGTGTAAGATCAACCTAATCCCACTTTGTTTAACATGTGGCGTTTGTGGGAATTCGTTACGACTAAAAGAACGCAGGAATGCCGGTGATGTTATTGCCCAGAATCAGCAGGTGAATATCATGCGTACCCTCATACGTTACCACAGATTCTAGATTCATCATGTGTCGCATAATCGGATATTCTCCTGTAATGCCCATGCCGCCGTGTATCTGTCTCGCTTCACGTGCGATCTCGAGAGCAACATGAACATTGTTTCGTTTGGCCAGTGAGATTTGTGCCGTCGTAGCTTTGCCTTCGTTCATCAGCGTGCCTAATCTCCAATTGAGCAACTGCGCCTTGGTAATTTCACTTAACATCTCAGCGAGTTTTTTCTGCACGAGTTGGAACGATGCAATCGGTTTTCCGAATTGAATACGTTCAAGTGCATAGCGTCGTGCAGAGTCGTAACAATCCATCGCTGCGCCAATAGCACCCCACGCGATTCCATAACGCGCGGAATCAAGGCACATTAAAGGCGCGCCAAGTCCACTTTTACCGGGAAGTAGATTTTCCTTTGGAACTTTCACATTGTCAAAAACGAGCTCGCCTGTAGCACTCGCCCGTAGCGACCATTTGCCATGTGTCTCGGGTGTTGAGAATCCTTCCATACCGCGCTCAACAACGAGTCCATGCACGCGGCCTTCTTCATTCTTGGCCCAAACTACCGCGATATCTGCGCGCGGCGAATTAGAGATCCACATCTTTGCGCCATTGAGCAAATAGTGATCACCCATATCTTTAAAGTTGGTAACCATTCCACCTGGATTAGAACCGTGATCAGGTTCTGTTAACCCGAAGCATCCGAGCCATTCACCTGACGCAAGCTTGGGAAGATACTTTTTCTTTTGCGCTTCACTACCGAATTTATAGATCGGATACATTACTAAAGATCCCTGCACCGATGCTGTTGATCGCATGCCGGAGTCACCACGCTCGATCTCTTGCATGATGATGCCATACGAAATATAATCTAAGCCGCCGCCACCATATTGTTCTGACACCGTTGGCCCAAAGGCACCGATGTCGCCAAATTTTTTAACGATTTCGTAAGGAAAATGCGCGCGTTGTGCCCAATCTTCAACGTATGGTGTAATTTCTTTTTTAACGAAATCACGTATGGAACTTCGAATGAGTTTATGTTCAGCGGTCAACAGATCGTCAATCGCGTAAAAGTCTGGGTGATCATAAACATCTTGTTTCAATGATTTTTTTGAGCTTGCGTCCTGTGCCATATACATTACGATTATTCCATTAACTTTCCGTTCAAATTTACACAAGTAATTCACATTCTGATTAAATAACAAGATGACTGAAAATCCTGTAGACCCGAATCTGATTGAACAACTGAAGAAACTGCAAGCGAAGTATGATGCGATGGGCCAAGATCTTTCGTCTTACCTCGATGGATTGCTATATTCAGACTATCTTACCTATTGGGATTATATACATTTGGATACGTTGTTAAGTCTGCAGAATCCGAAGACACAATTTCCCGATGAGAAGATTTTTATCATGTATCATCAAATCACCGAATTATATTTTGGATTGATTATTCATGAGCTCAAACAGATTGTTGCGAAAGAAAACATATCAGAACATTTTTTTATCGACAGACTCGATCGGCTTATACGCTACTTTAAGCAGCTAGAAAATTCATTCGACATTATGGCTGATGGTATGGAGAAAGAGCAATTCTTAAAGTTTAGAATGGCCCTGCTTCCGGCCAGTGGTTTTCAATCGGCGCAGTATCGTTTCATTGAGATTTATTCGACAGACATGGTGAATCTTGTTAATACAGAAGACCGTGATTCACTGGAGGGTGCCGACGTCGGAAAACTTGTTGAAAAATTATATTGGCGAAGCGGCGCGACGGAATTAGCAACGGGTAAGAAGACACTCACGCTTCAACAGTTTGAGCAAAAATATCTGAATGATTTTTACGACACAGGTGTCCTTGTCAAGAATAATAATCTGCGACGCCTTTATCAGCAGAATTTTATAAGCTCACCGCGCCAAGCAGAAATCGCTGAACGTTTACGTCAATACGATTCCTTGGCAAACGTCCATTGGCGTTTAGCCCACCTGAAATCATCAGGTCGTTACCTGCATAAAACACCTAAAGACATTCAGGCTACAGGGGGTACGAATTGGCAGAAGTATTTGCCACCGCGCTTTCAAAGAATAATGTTTTTTCCTGAGCTCTGGAATGAAAAAGAGAAGGCCGATTGGGGAAAAAATGCAGTTGTGGAGGCCATTACAGGGCATTCCTAAAATCAATTGTTTAGTGTAATTTTAGGATGCTAAATCCCTAAGTGTGCGCTTTGTCGTTATTATTTTGATCGTGGTTGGAATGCTGGGTGCTGTCGTCGCGCATGGCCAGGGCAAAACACGTCAGACGTATCACGATGCAAAAAAGCAGCACGTAAAAGAAATCTACCAGGTAAAAGACACTGTCCGCAATATTCTACACGGACGATACATCTCGTACTATCTCAATGGCAAGGTAGAGTCTAAAGGCCTATTTGAGAACAATGAAACCACCGGTGTTTGGGAATTTTATTATGAGACCGGCATATTGAAGATGCGCGGCATTCTTTTCAAAAGTTCTAACTATGGACTGTGGGAATATTTCTTCGAGTCCGGTAAGAAAAGTATGGAAGGGATCATCTACGGAAAAAATAGAGAAGGAGAGTGGAAGGTTTACTACGAAAATGGACAGATCAAAGAAATCGGCGAATACAAAAACAATAAGCGCACAGGCTTGTGGAAATTGTATTATGAAAGTGGTGCATTGAAAGGTGAGTGTGATTACAACGATGACTTTGGTCGCTACACGGAATACTATCATTCAGGTAAAGTGCAGGGCGAAGGTCCACGCAATGGCTCACGAAATACCGGACACTGGAGATTTTTCACAGAAGACGGAGTCCTTCAAAGTGAAGGTGATTTTGAAAACGGTAAAAAGCACGGCGATTGGAAGAACTACTACACGTCGGGTAAGTTATCGTCTCAAGGCAAATATGTAAATGATCAACAATCGGGGCCGTGGGAATATTATTTCGATACAGGGTCAGGTCCGACGGGCGTAACGCAGATTAGCTCGCGTGGCGAATTTAAAGATGGAAAGAAGCAAGGGCCGTGGAAATCTTTGAATATCAATGGAACGTTGAAAAGTGAAGCAGACTTTAACCTCAATAGCGGTGAGGTGAGGGAATATCACGCGAGTGGAAAACTGAAGTCGAAAGGGAAGGTTGTTGATGGTAAGAAGCAAGGTCACTGGGAATATTATGCCGAAGATGGGAAGCTTGAAGGAGAGGCTGAATTCGAGAAAGGGAAAGGAACGTATAAAGGATATTTTCCCAATGGTAGTTTACAAACCAAAGGGACAATGGAAGATGACTTAAAGACGGGTACGTGGGAGATTTACGAGAAGGATGGTAAGCTGTCGGGATACTACAAGCCTTTTTATGAAGACCGTAAACTCGGAAAGGAAATTGTTACGTTGGCAACGAAGAGCAACTATGCGAAGAAGGTAACCAAAGCAAAACGTTTCATGTACTTTGATGAACGCATCGGAGAATTTCGCGGATTGATATTCGCGTCCAATCCAGTGTGGATGGCGGCAGGTAGACTTCCCTTAAGTTTAGAGTTTTATCTCCAAGAAAGATTAGGACACGAATTCGAGTTTATTGGTATTCGCAATCCTTTCTTCAAAGCTGATATTGATGTGCCCGCAGGGAAGCAATTTGAGCGCGGTTACAGCGCCAGTATCAAACAAAAGTTTTACAATCCACTCAAAGCAGGGATGTGGTACTTTGGTCACGAAATCAGGTTCACCAACGTTGGTCATTTTGTAAATGAGCGGATTATGATTTCGCAAAATCAAGTTTTTACGTTCAATGCTGTAGAGCAACGGATTGAGTATGGACCTGTGTTAGGGTACCGTATCATGGGAAAGAACAACATCAGCGGATTTACCATCGATGTATTCGTTTCGTACAACCTGGGCTATCGCGGTTTCGATGTAGATCCAAATTTTGAATCCTACTTTGAAGATCTCAACAAAAAAGAGTTTTCAAACTCATTTCACTTTGGTTTAAATCTTGGCAACGCGTTTTCATTTCGAAACTGAAAATCAGCGTTTGCGCTAACAAGATTCGAAAACCTTTATGTTTCTTTGTAGAAAATGTAAGTATGACTGACGTCCAACGATGTCGTACTGAATCTGAGGGATAAAAACCTTCCAATATGCGCACAGTAGAAATTACACTTTCGCCACAAGAGGCATTCGATGAGGCTTTGTTCAATAAGGCCGTATATCACAAGCTTGGTTTCCGTGAAGATGATCATGTCTTCATTCATCCGATCAAACGGTCGATCGATGCACGTTCGCGTCAAGTGATCGTCAGGTTGCAATGCGAAATTTATGAAGGTGATAAGCCGCCTGCATTAACGTACAACAAGAATTTGCCTTCTGTGCGTGACAAGAAACCAGTAATTGTTGTTGGGAGTGGCCCCGCAGGATTATTCGCAGCGCTTCGGTTGATCGAATTAGGGATGCGTCCCATTGTTTTAGAACGCGGCAACGATGTGCAGCTACGACGCCGTGATCTAGCAGCAATCAACAAAGATCAAATTGTTAATCCAGAATCGAACTATTGTTTCGGTGAGGGCGGCGCAGGAACATACTCCGACGGAAAATTATACACGCGGTCCAAGAAGCGCGGCGACATCAGGAGAATATTGGAGATTCTTGTAGCGCATGATGCCAAACCAGATATTCTGTTCGATGCGCATCCACATATCGGGACAAACAAGTTGCCGCGAATTGTTGCATCTCTTCGCGATAGCATCATTGCCGCTGACGGCGAAGTTCGGTTTGGAACAAAAGTTACGGATTTGATTTTGCAGGGGAATCGTATCACCGGGGTTGTGACACAGCATGGCGAGAAGATTAACGGCGAAAGCGTAATCCTTGCGACGGGGCATTCGGCCCGAGATATCTTTGAATTGCTTCATGCAAAGAAAATCTTGATAGAAGCCAAACCGTTTGCTTTAGGCGTGCGTGTTGAACATAGCCAGACGTTGATCGATCAAATTCAATATCATTGTCCCATCGATCGCGGACCTTTTCTACCAGCTTCATCGTACGCATTGGTTCATCAAGCGAAAGTAAATGGGCAGGATCGCGGTGTATTTTCCTTCTGTATGTGCCCGGGTGGATTTATCGTACCAGCGGCTACCATGCCGGGAGAAGTTGTGGTGAATGGTATGAGTCCGTCGCGACGCGATTCAAAATATGCCAACTCGGGTATTGTGGTCGCAGTCGATGAAAATGACTTCAAGCCCTTTGCACATCACGGGCCATTGGCGGGCATGTACTTTCAGGCTTCCGTGGAAAAGCAAGCTTGCGCAATTGGCGGAGGAACACAAGTTGCGCCAGCACAACGTTTGGTTGATTTTGCAAATGGAAAAGTTTCATCATCACTACTGGATACCTCTTATCAACCAGGGCTAGCCTCTGTAGATTTAAAGAATGTGCTTCCCAAGGCTGTGCACTCGGCGTTGCAGCAGGGATTTAAAAACTTTGGCTCAAAGATGAAAGGATATTTCACCAACGATGCCCAGGTTGTTGGGGTGGAAAGCAGAACATCTTCGCCAGTGAAGGTGCCACGCGATAAGGAAACATTAGAGCATCCACAAATCGAGGGGTTGTTTCCTTGCGGAGAAGGGGCCGGCTATGCAGGCGGTATTGTGTCTGCAGCGATGGATGGCGAGCGATGTGCTGAAGCAGTAGTCAGTGTGTTGGGTATCAGAAGCTAACGTTCCGCGATCGACGTACGTGACCGGGCATGGGAATTTTCTGCTGTAATTTATGTTATAGCTTCAATCAAAAATTGTGAATCGTGAGTACAAAAAAAACAGCTATCATAGGCGCAACCGATAACCCAAGCCGATATGCTTATCTGGCTGCGAATATGTTAAAGCAATATCAACATCCAATCGTACCGTTGGGCATAAACAAGGGAGAGGTTGCTGGGACAAAGATTTTAGATCTTCGTGAGAAACCTCAAGTAAGTGATCTTGATACCATTACGTTATACATCGGGCCGCAACGCCAACCAGAGTGGTACGATTATATCATCGGTTTGAAACCAAAGCGCATCATTTTCAATCCTGGAACAGAAAATCCGGAGCTTGAAAACCTCGCGAAACAAAACGGTATCGAAACGTGGGAGGCGTGTACGTTGGTACTACTGAGAAGCAATCAATACTGATTGAGGTTTTAAGACACCAACCAGTGCAATCTTCCATACTTTTGTTTTCTTGTCGCGTTCGAGAATTCTAATCTCGGTTTGTTCAGGTCCGGCGAGACCGTTTGTAATCACACGTTGTTTGAAACGTGCGAAGGCACCGTCGCCGTAGACACGAATCTCCATCCAATCACGCTTAATTTCGATAGCCTGAGGTTTAGATGTGATGAAATAGTCGTTGAACCCAATTTCGATAGCACGCCAACCTTCGTATTGTGTTATACCCGCAGAATCGACGTACGACCAATAGGCGTAGGGTGAGTGCACCCAACTGTCGACCCAGGTTTTATAATCAATTTCAAAGTAGGCCTTCGTTTCTCTCTCTATCGAAGCTTTTATGGCGTCAATGTCATTGACTTTTTGCGCCATCACCGTAAACACCAAAAGCAAGCAAACAATGAACGTTAAGATGTACTTTTTCATGGCTGTGGACTTTTAAAGGTGGGTAATGAAATTTAACGAAAACGCGTTACATTTCATCGTCTAGAACAGGGGTATTTTCTTGATAAATATGTCACGAAGTTCCCAAACTGTATTAATTTAAACTGCATCATCATCATTGTATCAACCTCCAAGACGACCACACTCATAACTGATCTACCATGGTTTCAAAAGAACTTCTCGCACAGATTAAAAAACTAAAGGTTAAACCTGATCAGACTAAATTCAGTCTGAAAGATTATAAAACAGAATATAAAGGCGACGCGCTGGACAAGGAGCAAGGGCTTGCGCTCTTGGAAAAAGGTAAAGAAGACCTTGCCGTTTTGCAAGACAAGCTCTACGTACACAATCAATATAGCGTATTGATTATCCTGCAAGCGATGGATGCTGCGGGGAAGGATAGTACGATTAAGCATATTTTGTCGGGCTTAAACCCAACAGGTGTTTCGGTGCACAGCTTCAAGGCGCCAACGTCGCATGAGTTGGATCACGACTTTTTCTGGCGACATAGTTTGGCATTGCCCGCACGTGGTGAAATAGCCATTCACAATCGCTCACACTACGAGAATGTGTTAGTGACCCGTGTACATCCGGAATACATTTTGGGCGAACGATTACCGGGTATTCATAAAGTTGATGACATAGACGAAAAGTTTTGGGAGAAACGTTTGAAACAGATTAATCGATACGAAAAAAACCTGCATCAAAACGGTACAGTCATTTTGAAATTTTTCCTTCATGTTTCCAGAGACGAGCAGAAGAAAAGATTTTTGGAACGGATAGAAGACCCGACAAAAAATTGGAAATTCGCGATGGGAGACCTGAAGGAACGCGCGCGCTGGGATGATTATCAATACGCTTATGAGCAAGCCATTCAGGCGACGTCAAAAGATCATGCGCCGTGGTTTGTAATACCCGCCGATGATAAATGGTATGCTCGACTCGCCATTGCGACATTGATCTATGAGCAGTTTGAAAAACTTAAGCTGGGTTATCCTGCGGCGAATCCGGCACTCCAAGAAGAACTCATCAAGGCAAAAGAAATGCTAATGGCTGAGTCGGACAAAAAGAAGTAGTTATGGTTGCGTGCCTGAGTATTGTAGATAAATTTCTTTCGATTTAAAGTCTTCAAATTTATGATGAAGCAAATTCAGTGTGGTTTCATCGAAAGGATTGTTAACGAGCGTAATGATTTTTAGATTTGGAAATTCAAGAATATAGTTCGGTATCGAATTGAAGTAGTTATCAGAAAGGTCTATCTCCTCAAGCTTTGTTAGGCGTGATATGTTAGGAGGAAGTTCCCTTAGCATATTTAGATTGACCGCGTAACACCTTTAAATCTTTTAGTCGGGCAAGTTGTCGCGGCAGGTGTGTGAGCCGGTTGTCGTATGCGTATAATTCATTTAGTTTTTCCATTGAACTCAAAGTGTCGGGCAAACTGAAGAGCTTGTTGTGCGCGACGAAAAGAATTTCAAGTGATCGCCAATTAGCAATGTCATCGGTCAATGAATCAATCTGATTGAAGTATAGGTCAATAATCTTTAAACCTCGCAGTAAATAGACGCCGCGCGGTACAGTGGTGAGCCGGTTGTTGTATAACGACAAGAACTCAATGTCTTGGAGGGATGCGATGGCGGCATCAATCTCGACGATTTCATTGTGATTACAATTCAATCTGTTTAGCGATGGGAAGTTTGAAATTGAAGCTGGAATCTTGCGATGTTGTTGTGCTGTAGCCCAAGTCTTTTTAAGCTTTTGAGTTTGGGTAACATATCCTTTTCGAGCGTGATGGCATTGTGTTGGAGAATAAGTTCTTCGAGTTTTTTATTTTGTGAAATATCTCGTGGGAATTCGGTTAATGCACACTCGGAAAGATCGAGTGTCTTTAAGCTTGATAAATTTCTAAATCGTGATGGATGCGACCTCGTATTCTCGCCGTGAATTGTGAAGGACGAGATCGTTTTGTTTTTGCCGAACAACACTCGCTTTTGACTTGAATTATTTAAAATGGAAACCGTCGTCAGTTTTCTCAACGAAGGTAAACGCTGGATTTTTCTTAGACTGCAATTGACGATTTCTAATTGCTGGAGATTCTTGCAGTGGGACAAGATACGCGGAAGTGATTTCAGTTTCTTTCCCTCTATGCTCACAGCGGTAACGCGCGATAGATCGTTAATTAGAAATAAACTATCAATGGGTGTCTTGTTTTCATCGGCGTAGTAGAGACGTTTCATTTTTAAAATGGCTTGTCGGGCGAAAATTGTGCGCGCCTTTTCAAGACTGTCGATGTAATCAAGTTGTGGACGTGTTTTCTGATAGGCCATTTCAAGGAGCCTGTCTAGATGTGCGAGTTGAACCGAATCTTGAGTAGTTTTATAAATCGCAACAGTAGCAGGTTTGTAACGGTTTGGAGACTGCGCGTGAAGCGAAGTGCTCATCGTGATTAGGGCGTTAAGAAGAAGCACAAAATGAAGGAACTTTTTCCCGCGCATCATCAAAACTAAAAACTTAGTTATTAAAAGCAAAGGGGTGTCTAACGTGCTCTTTTTCAATCAAAAAATACTTTTAATTTTTCCCTGAAATATGCGGGTTGGGAGGCAAAAAAACTTATTTTTGACGGTTTCAAAAATTGATGATGAGCGAAGAGAAAGCTACAGTTCAGGCAAATTATTCAGCCAGTAATATTCAGGTTTTAGAAGGATTAGAAGCAGTACGGAAACGTCCTGCGATGTATATCGGTGACATCGGGATAAAGGGGCTTCACCATCTTGTATGGGAAGTTGTCGATAACTCGATCGATGAGGCACTTGGTGGCTACTGCGATACGATCCATGTAAAAATCCATGAAGATAATTCCATCAGCGTAGCCGATAATGGCCGCGGTATTCCTACCGATATTCACGAGAAAGAAAAACGTTCCGCACTTGAAGTCGTTCTGACGGTACTTCACGCGGGGGGTAAGTTTGATAAAGGCTCATATAAGGTTTCTGGTGGTCTTCACGGTGTGGGTGTATCCTGCGTGAATGCGTTATCAGAAATGTTGCACGTAACGGTTTATCGTGAAGGAAAAGTCTTTGAACAAGAGTACGAGCGCGGCGGGCCGAAATATTCCGTTCGCGTGATCGGGGAGACGGACAAGAGAGGAACAACAGTTCACTTTCTTCCGGATAAGCAGATATTTCCAATTACAGAATACAATTACGAGACGGTTGCGTCGCGCTTACGTGAGCTTGCGTTTCTAAACCCAAGAATTACGATCCACCTTACCGATCTTCGTGATAAGGACGAGAAAGGCGATGCGCGTGGAGAAACATTCTATTCTGAAGGTGGTCTTCGCGAGTTTGTCGATTATATCGATGCAACACGTGAGAAACTGATTCCAGCACCGATCTATATTGAAAACGATAAAGGCGAAATTCCAATTCAAGTAGCACTTAGCTACAATACTTCGTTCAGCGAAAACTTGGTGTCGTATGTGAATAACATCAACACGCACGAAGGCGGGACGCACGTATCCGGATTTAGAAGAGCGCTCACCAGAACATTGAAAGGATATGCCGACAAGTCTGGTCTTCTCGAAAAGGTGAAACTAGACATTAGCGGTGATGACTTCAGAGAAGGTTTAACTGCCGTTGTATCGGTAAAAGTTGCGGAACCTCAATTCGAAGGACAAACCAAGACAAAACTTGGTAACTCGGACGCGATGGGTGCAGTAGACACTGCAGTAGGTGAAGTTTTGCAGGCCTATCTTGAAGAGCATCCGAAGGAAGCTAAACTTATCGTCAACAAGGTTATTCTTGCGGCACAGGCACGCCATGCGGCGCGGAAAGCGCGCGAGATGGTGCAACGTAAAAACGTATTGAGCGGCACGGGATTGCCTGGTAAACTGGCGGACTGTTCGAGCACCGATGCCGGTATTTGCGAATTATATCTTGTTGAGGGTGATTCAGCGGGTGGATCTGCAAAGCAAGGTCGTGATAGAAATTTCCAAGCGATTCTTCCACTTCGCGGTAAGATTTTGAACGTCGAGAAAGCGCAAGAACATAAGATCTACGAGAACGAAGAGATCAAGAATATGATCACGGCACTCGGTGTAAGCTTTGGCACACCAGAGGACGATAAAGGTCTTAATATGACCAAGCTTCGTTATCATAAGATCATCATCATGACCGATGCCGATGTCGATGGTAGTCACATTCGTACGCTTATCCTGACCTTCTTCTTCCGATATATGAAAGATCTGATTGAGAGTGGTTACGTGTACATCGCGTTACCGCCGCTCTATTTGGTGAAGAAAGGGAAGGAAGAGCGATATTGCTGGAATGAGGAGGAACGTGAAGCACTTGTGAAAGAACTCGGTGGTGGTAAGGATGAGTCGGTTTATGTACAGCGTTACAAAGGATTGGGAGAGATGAATCCGGAGCAGCTTTGGACGACGACGATGGATCCTAGCAAGCGTTCATTGAAGCAAGTGAGCATTGAATCGGCTGCTGAAGCGGATCACTTGTTCTCGATGTTGATGGGAGATGAAGTGGCGCCACGTCGTGAGTTCATCGAGAAAAATGCGAAGTACGCTCGGATTGATATTTAATATTTGATACTTTCAACCGATTCGGTGCAATTGCCGTTGTGTTTAGGTATCGCATTATTTTTTAAACTTTTGACATGAGTGAGTCGTCTACTGTTTCTTCCGATCGCGTAGCCCATCAGATTGAGGGAAGCAATTACATCAGTCGTGATTTGAGTTGGATCAAGTTCAACTATCGGGTGCTGGATCAGGCCATGGTAGAAGAACGTTCTGTCTTCGATCGCTTGAAGTTCCTGTCCATTACGGCATCGAACCTGGATGAGTTTTGTACGATCCGCTTGGGAAGTTTGTACAACTACATCGACTACGGTAAGGAACGCTTCGATTATAACGGCCTTCGCGAAGAACCATTTCGTCGGTTGTTGATGGCTGAGGTTAAAAAATTTGTTGATGACCAAAACAATTGCTTTAAACAATTAAAGCCTCTTTTTCACGATAACGGTTTCAGCATTGCTACGTACGACGAGCTTTCGCTGGAAGATACGCAGCGGGTTAATGAGTATTTCAACAAGACCATTTTCCCGATGCTTACACCAATGGTCTTCGATAATTACCACACGTTTCCGATTCTGATGAACAACCGACTGTTGTTCGGTGTGGTGACGAAGAATCCAACGGATACTCAGAATCAATTCAAAGTTTCATTCATTCAAGTTCCGCAGAACCTTCCACGTTTTTACGAACTTGATAAAGATGATTTTATACAGTTTGTTCCGATCGACGAAATCATCCGGAATAATGTGCAGCAACTTTTTAGAAATGTTGAGATTGTAAGCACAAATCTTTTTAGGATTAATCGAAACGGAGATTTTACGCTCGAAGAAAGCGAAGATATTGAATCCAATTTCCTTGAAGACCTAAAACGGAAACTAAAGACGCGTCGCACTGGGCGTGTTGTACGTTTGGAGGTTGAGGAGAATCCAGATCCATGGATGATGCGATTGCTGAAGATCCAATGGGATCTTGACGATCATAATATTTTTTACGTTTCGAAGGACAGCATGCTCGATTTTACAGGCGTGCTTCAAATTATCGGGCATCAAGAATTCAAGAGTAAAAGGGCGCAACCTCAAACGCCGATTAAACCACTGAATTTCCCAGAGCAAGGTACGCGTGATTTGTTCGAGGTGTTGAAGGAGCGAGACATCTTGCTGCACCATCCGTATAATTCGATGGAGCCTGTGCTGGAGTTGCTCGAAAAGGCTGCAGATGATCCGTACGTACTTTCGATCAAAGTGACCATATATCGTGTGTCGCGCGATTCGCGCGTTACGAATGCGTTACTTCGCGCAGCTGAAAATGGAAAGCACGTTTCCGTACTATTTGAAGTTAAGGCCAGGTTCGACGAAGAAAACAACTTGCGCGAAGCGCAGCGTCTTCAAAAAGCAGGGTGCTTCGTGATATATGGTGTGAGTAGCTTGAAGACGCACACGAAACTGCTGCTCATTGTGCGTAAAGAAGAAGATGATAAAGTATATCGTTATGTTCATTTGTCAAGCGGGAACTACAACGAAACGACAGCACGCTTCTACGTCGACATTGGTTTGTTGACAACGAAGGAGATTTATGCGAATGATGTTTCTGAGTTCTTTAATGTAATTACGGGACATTCTCAGCCTTCAACTTATCGAAACTTGATTACTTCGCCACGTGATATGCGAATTCAGCTTTGTAATTTAGTTCGTCGTGAAGCAGAGCATGCGAAGAACGGAATTACGGCGGGTATTGTTGTAAAACTCAACTCTTTCCAAGATAAAGAACTCATTGATGAATTGTACGAAGCTTCTCGCGCTGGTGTACAGATCAAGTTGATTGTTCGTGGAATATGCTGTCTTCGTCCGGGCAGGCTAGGGGTGAGCGAAAATATCCAGGTTATTTCTATCGTTGGCGAATTTTTGGAGCATTCAAGAATATACTACTTCCACAACGGAGGTTCTCCGAAAGTGTACATCGGTAGCGCCGATGCCATGGTGAGAAGTTTTGATCGCCGGATCGAGTCTCTCTTTTTACTGGACGACGATTTTCTACGGAAGCAAGCTATCAATAACCTTCGCTATAATCTTCGTGATAACGTCAATGCCTATGTGATGCAAGAAGATGGTACCTACAAAAAACGCGATCGTAATGGTGATGAGCCATTCAACATTCACAAGGAATTTTTCCAGGTGACGCGTGAGGTGGTGATGGATGCGAGTCTGTTTTAGCGATCAGCCTTTGGCTTTTAGTTTTTGGGCCAGGTTCTCACTAATGGCTCTGTGCCTTAATCGTGCGATTGAATTTGTTAGCATTTTTCCTAGTATCTCTAGATTTCACTCAACGAATTATACAAGGCCTCATCTTTTAACGATTTCGTTTCGAATAAAACATTGGGATGATCCGTTGTGTCTAGCGTTGGGAAAGTTTCCAAACCTCTAAATTCGTAAAGCTCACAACGGGTAAAATTGGTTATTCTAAATAACCAACCAGGTATACCGAAACAAGCGATTGAATGTCAGAAAATCCGAAGCACAAGAGTCAAAAGCCAAATAATATTAGTGTCCGGAGAAAGTATTTTTATAGCGGCCGAAAAACCGGATCGCACTTACCTTATCAACTTTTTGAATGTTCTACTGAGTCTGCCTGATTCGTTCATGCATCAGCCTCTTCTTACTTTTCTTTTTGCTTCCCCAAATAGAAAAGTAACAAAAGAAAAAGGGGAAACTTAAACATGCTGCCCATCGCACATGCCGGGGCTCCCCCGCGTTTAAGTTGGGCCGCGCATACGATCTATCAAACGGATTTTCTCAAAACAAACCCCTGTTTTTTACGCACTTCAAAAACCATCGATTACTGATTAAAAGCGCGGGTTATTTTACCAAGCTAAGAATTCCCCGTACACTAGTAGCCAAAGACCACCTACCGATAGTTGTAGTACGATGGACATTCGGGATTTTTATGTACACCTCTAAAGATCGATCTAAAGTTGAGCATGAATTCATGAGATCCGTTTGAGAAGCGACTGATGTCAGATTGTGTCCAATCGTATGAGTAAGCAAAGTGAATCTTTTCAGAGATTTTTAAATCAAGAAACGTGATGAACGAGTCTCCGATCACATCACCGCTTCGCCATGCTAAACCAACACTGAGCAAATCATAGAAGATGAAAGCGTTGTTGATATCTAAACTTAATGGTTGACCTTCTTGAGAACGCAATAAGATCGACGGATTGAGTTTTACATTTCCGGCGCGGTCGAGCGGAAGGATTACCCCCGTGCGAAGCATGTAGTATCGTCTTTCGATCACTTCGGCAATAGCACTTTCGAAAGGTTGCTCATCCAATCTGTTGTTGAGAATAAATGGCACTGAGAATCCAACGAACCAGTTCTTTTTATTGTAATACAGACCTGCACCAAAGTTTGGTTTGAAATCGTTGATCGGTACGAAGCTAGCATCGCCGGGATCTTGGAGATTTAACTTGCTATAGTCGGCACCAATGAAATTAAATCCTGCCTGTAGTCCCATGGCCAGCGTGGCTTTCGGGAAATGAATCTTGTACGCATAGCTTGCGTACACGTTGTCGTTTCCGTAACTACCAATCTCATCGTGGTTAACCATCAGACCGACGCCGATTTTGTTTTTCATGAGCGCTACGTGAGAGCTAAATGAAAATGTGCGAGGCGCGCCTGGAAAGTTAACCCATTGGTTTCTGTACATCGCGGTGGCACTGAACTTCACATGCGCACCCGCATATGCAGGGTTAATGACAAGTTCATTGAAAAAGTATTGGGTAAACACCGGATACTGTTGAGCAGAACAGTATCCGGAGATAAGGACCAAGCAAAGTGTAAGTTTAAAAAATCGGGTCATGATCATTTTTTAGTTAACTATTTCGAGATAACCAGCTACAGGTTTCGAACCATCTTTCTTGTCGATAACATAGAAGTATGTTCCGTCTGGAAGGTTCGTACCTAATGGACTAATACCTTTGTTAGATACACCATCGAACAATACATCAGTGTTGTTATAGTTGTGCCCTTCAAAGACAAGTGTTCCTGCACGGTTGTATACTTTCACGACGTTCTTAGGGAAGTCGTCGATACAATCGATGTGGAAGTAATCGTTCTTGTTATCGCCATTTCTAGAGATACCATTGAACGGGTTGATGTCTGCCTCGAGTATAATAGAGCCAGTCGCTTTACAGTTTTCTAATGTAGAAACCGTAGCTGTATATAAACCTCCTGCGGCCTCGAACACAACAGGACCATTCTCAATCAGGATTTCAGGTGCTCCAATTGGATTTTTATTTCCATCAATCTCCTGGTATACCCATTCGATATTTCCGATTTCAATGTTGTTTGTTACAGTCAGGTAAATACTTCCGGTCTGGAGCATACATACAGTAGGATCCATATCCAGTACGAATTCAGGGTTTACCGTTTCAGTTGGTACAAACACAGTTTTCAAGGTAGAGCGACACAACGTGATTCGATTCGTAGCGACCACGGAATAGTAGCCTGTGTTCAAATACGTCAAGTCAACGTTGTCTGCAGAATCAGGAGGCGTGTTTTCCACCTGTCCGATAGACCAATCAAAGATGTAGTCAATTGTATTTTCACCATTTAAAACGCCTTCATCTGGAACAAAAGCTCTTACTGCGCCATTCGCAGGATTCTCGCCTGTGAGATCTGTCGGGTCGCAGATGGTATTTTTGGCAACCAATACAGCAACTGGATCTGGCGGTAACACCGGAACTCTTGGTACAGTTACCTGTGCAGTGCTATCACAACCCGTTACTAAGTTCGTGACAAACACGGTGTAGGTAAGATCGGTAAGGTTAGTCACCATCGCATTGTTACCATTCGGAATCATGTCAGCTGGGTTCGGAAGTGGTCTTTCAGGTAAAGCGCCTTCATACCATTCGAATTTGTAGTCAATCATTGCGCCATTGGTAACAGTCGCGAATGCAGAACCGTCTTGCTGAATCGGAATGTCATTACATACCGTAACTTCTCCTAACACACCGGCTTCAACTGTCGGACCTTTTGTGTCATTGATCAGCACAACTGTGGTTGTAGCAGCACATTGTGCATCTCTTCTATCAGTAGCCGTAAGTGTATAAGTAGTAGGTCCAGCGGCCGTTGTTACCAGGTAACTATCGGGATATGATGCCAACGGAGACGTCCAGTTAAAGATGTAGTGATGTTGCATAGACGGGAACACCGATGCATTCAACACACCATCCGGGGTGATACAGCTTGTAACGGGAGAACTTGTTGCTGTCACGACTACAGGCATTACGGTTTGTGGTAATGTATACTTTTCAGTGCGTGGGCAATTATTTGCCGTGTTGGTCACGCGAACGGTGTAGTCACCAGGATCCAGTGTTCGTACCGTTGCCAAGTTTGGATTAGCAATCGGACCAGAACCTGTCCACAAGAAGGTATATGTACCGCCGGCAGGAGCAGGGTCTACTGTTAAGTATCCCGCAAACTGTCCTGATACAGGATCATAAAGATCGAAATCAGGATCGCCAGGATTAAGGTCTTCAATTGACAAACATTTTGTCGGCGCACGGAATGCTGTAAGATTTACTGTAGGAGACACACGTCCGTCTTCAACGGTGACCAACATCAACGACGTTTTACATTGTGTGTAATCATTCGTCACTTGTACGTGATATCTGCCTTTGTTAATTGCTTCCAAGATATTCTCGGTGGCCAGATTCGAATCAACAATAGTAGGCGCAGCAACAGAGTCTAACCAAGTAACAGAATAGTTTGCTGGGTTATAAGCCAATGCCGGCGGTATTGTTCCGTTATCAGGAATTTCAGTTACTGTTGTCACTTCAATGCGGCCATCGAGAAGTACGCAATTGAGGCGCGGATCTTGATCCAATTCAGCGGTGATCGTCGCTGTGTTTTCTTCGACGAACACAGAACGGACATCAACGCAACCATTATCGGCAGTCATCCTGACGGTGTAAAAGTCTGTAGCCAAACTTCCCAACGAAGTACTTGCCGTTGATCCTCCAAGCGGCACATCGACTGAAAGGTTACCACGGAAATATTCGTAGCTGTAAGGGGCTGGACCGGTTTGCGTTGTTACTTGGATAGAACCATCGGCAGTACCTGAACAAATTGTGTTCGGCAGCGATGTTAAAGCGAACGTAGGTAATACGGTTTGATCTTCGATTGTCATTACATCGGTGAAGAAATCGCAATATCCATTTCCAGAAATATCCACCGCGCGAATGAAGTAGTCACCTACAGGAAGATTTGAGAATGTGAATAGGTCATCGTCCGTTCCTTTGGTGGGACCATTAATAACTTGTATTGGTGTAGCACCGCTGGTTGGCGTATAAAGTTCGAATCTGTAAGAATCTTCTGTTACGCCCGCGTTTTTAGCAATCAGTGTTGCTGTGATACTTCCGTTCGGAGTCACAGGTCCGTTAGTACATGCTGTCACGTTTACTGGAGCTACGGTCATTGAATCAGTATTCAACGCACGGAGGAAGTAGATCTTCGTTGCCTTACATCCATCAACTACGTTGTTAACATCAATGGTGTAATAGCCAGCAGGAACCGACGTGATGACATCAGACAATGGTGAGCCTGCATTTACTGTGACAGGTCCAATCTCTCTTTCAAGGGTTACTTTGTCGATAGGCGGTACTTGGCTCACAAGATCCGACCACCATTGAACGGTAAGCTCTGAATTTTTATTTACCGAAATCGCAGCACCGATCACACCTTTACGTTCGTTACAATCTTTTGGATAAGTAACTGTTGAAGGATCGATATTGATTGTAATTGCAGTCGTAAGATTTTGTACTTGAACGGTAACAGCTGGCGTCACGCATCCGGACAAAATGTGTGTAGCAAAAACCGTATAAGCGCCTGCTTTTACATCGGAAAGTACGTTGCCCGTTACGCCATTAATTTTTCTAGGATTGCTTACTAAAATGCCTGTATACCATGAGTAAGTATAATCGCTCACCGCGCCGCTTTGTGGTACTACAGTAACACCACCGTCGATAGGCTGACATTTTTCTTGGTGCTTAACTGTTGGCACGAGTGTAGTCACGCCTGATTTATTCAAAACGATTACAGTATCCATTGCCGAACAACCAGTTGCATCCTGTACTAACACCGTGTAAATATCAGCGACAAGATTATTGATGGTTGTTCCTGTGCCAACTTGATTAGCAGGGAGTGTATTCTGACCACGGAACCAAGTAATCGTAGTAGCACCGGTAGTTGTAGCCGTTACTGTAGCTGAACCTTTACCAGGTGTCGGTGTACAGGCGACGTGATTAACTTTTGTTAATGCCGTGATAGAAGGACCTGCAGCTTGTTTTACTTGCACGGTAGCAGTGCCCTCACACTTAGACGTTTTATCTTCTGCTTTAACGGTATAGAAACCAGCAGGAATTGGTGTGTATTCATGTCCTGTTGCGTCTGGCGTTGGTTTTACGGTATTACCGTTATACCAAGACCAATTGTAGTTGCCCGTATTATTGCTAACATGAGCAGACGCAGTTCCTGTTGAACCAGGAGCACAGTTAATCTCTGTGGCGGTTGCTGTAACCACTACAGGAGGGAAAGACTCTCCAACGGTTTCTGAATCGGCAGCAGGACAGCCTGTTGCTTTGTCGATTACAGTAACGGTGTAGTTACCCTTCGGAAGTGCGGCCAACGAATGGCTTACACCGATCACAGTCGTCTCACCACCTTTAGTCCATTGGTATGTGAACTTGCCTGTAGGTTCCGGAACACCGTCGCCATTTGTATCAACATTTACCTGAAGTTGACCATTGGGGTTTTTACAGTTTTCGTTATCTCTCAGTTTCACCACCGTAGCGACGACGTTCAAAGGTGTTTCATCAACAGTGATCACTTTCGAAGTGGTTTCGCAACCAATAGTTTTATGTCTAGCGAATACCGTGTAGTCTCCCGTAGGAAGATTGTTATACATGTGCCCGGTGTGATCAATCGCGCCAACAACATTTCCATCCGTCCAGAAGAAATCGAAATTGGTACTATCGCGGAAGCCACCTGCAAGCGGTACCCAAGCTCTTACGGCTCCATTGTCTACACTGGTGGCGCCGCATCGTTGATTACCACGGATTTTGATACCATCGATTGGTCCTAAACCAGGTGTTACCCTTACCATTCTAACGTTGTCGCCGTAATCACATTCAACAATGTTGGTGTTTGGCAATGAAATTGGTGTAGGGGTAGGTTTACCGGCATCATTTAATACAATGTATAAATCGAAGGCAGTACCAGGACCGGTGAAGTTGATACCGGAATTGATTGAGATTGAATCGCCAGGATTGAAGCTTGTTAAATCGTGGATGTATGTACCGAGAAGTGTTGCCCCAGCTTGAAGCGGATCACCATCATACATGGAAATTGGGAGCTTGCCGTCGATACCAATGTCACCAAGGTTTTTAAACTTGATTTTAATGTTGACGGTTGTGTTTGGACAGTTTCCGGCAGCGACTACGATGTCAACTTTCCCCGCATTATCAAAGGTACCCCATGAAAGGTTTGGTGTCGCGAATGAAGGACAGCCATAGTTGTCGAGGAATGGCGATTGGTTCAAGAACGAGTTCATCGGCTTCGTCGACTTGAACTTGCCGTCTTTACGACAGTCTACATTCTTAGCGTAGGTAAGGTGGTGTAGCTGTTGGTTGCGTGGAATCGTCAGGTTGTCATTAACGTTTACTACGAAGTAACCGTGCTGGTTCCAGACTTTACGCGCGGGCACCCATGGAAGGTTTGCGGATTCAAATACGCGAACCTCGGCGTCGTCCCAGATCTTGTGATTTCTTCCTACGACCGTTTCATCAATGGCACAAGTGACACAAATTTCAGTTGATCCGTCGCCGTCCATGTCTACTACTATCGGATACTCATTTGAAGTTCGCGATTTACAAGCTTGTTGCGTGCGTGTAACTGATCCATTAGGAGCCGTCGTGAGGATATAAATGTAATCTTCATCGCGATACACAATTTCAGAGTTGCCGTCTGCATCAAAGTCGAACATTGTACATCCAGTGAAACCAGATGTCTCTTCAACTACATTCTCACGCCAGAGTTGTGTGAAAGTAGATCCCGTTGCATTCGTTTTTAACGCGTACATATACTGTCCTGACACGTACACGGCATTCATCAACGTATCGCCATCAATGTCTGCAATGTTGATACGACCAGCACCGTTTTTCCACCCGTTCTTGTAATCACCAGTCCCGATTTTATCGATAAAGGTTTGGAGTTGATCATTGCGCACATCCCAAAAGAAAATGGTTGTGTTATCATCATAGTTGTCTTTTGAGCCCACGGCCAACACGTCGAGGTAGCCATCTTGGTCGAAGTCGGCAATACTTGTACTACTACCAGACGATTCTTTCGTTCTAATTTTGTACTCAGTTCTTTCCTTTGCCATCGTGATCGTTGCAGTCATAGCAGGACGATTGATGTTCACGGTATAAATTCGACATCCTGCAATAAGCTCAAGGTTGTTATTCGTAATATTCAGTGCCGCGTCCATGTCGACGGCCAACGACTGGCTTGTATTTTTTGCTCTCGACGTGGATGCTTTATTGTCAATGTCATTTTCACCCATGAACTTGCCGGTATGGGCGTCATAAATTTGGGTCCTGAAGTAAATTTCTATTTTACCATCATGATCGAAATCGGCAAGTCCAGCGGTTCCAGGATAACCCCAGTGGCTAATTGTCCAGAGTTCGTTCCCCGCGCAGTCGTATGCAATTGTCTTATAAGGACTTTTAGTGAGCACAAAAAATTCAGCGCAGCCATCACCATTGATGTCGGCCATCGCAATATCTTCATATGTTACAATCTGATTCTTTGCAAACAGATCGATTTCTTTTTCGGTGGTGAGTATTGTACCGGAAGCTGGCGCTTGTAGGATGTTGATAGAACTTGCGGTAGGCGTACCATTGTCATCGAGGGTAGCAACGGACCGGCGTGTAGTGACGATTTCCGGAACACCGTCTTTGTCAACATCACCAACGATGAGCCTATTAATGTGATTTGCCTTGTTTGGTTCAGATTTGAACTTCAGTTTCATAGCGAAAGGAGGGAACTCCATAGGAGGCAGGGAACATTCGTCGAGTGTTCCAAGGAAGAATCCATCGCATTCGTCAGTTAGTATAGTCTCCTTATCATAGCAGTCGATGAAATTGTCGCCGTCATTGTCGATGTTGTCACCAGGAATTTCGCAACCCTTAGGATGACCGTTTGGATCTTTTAATCCGTCACAATCGCCATCCAAACAATCGACTAGACCATCGCCGTCATCGTCAAAGTTGTTATTACATTTTGCCTTGGTGTTTTCTTGGCTGTAAGCCTGCCCAGCAACGAGCGCCAAAAAAGCGAACAGGATCAGTAACCTTTTCATACGTTTAATCTTTAGTCTATCTTCTTAAAAGCCGCATTACACAATCACCTGCTAAAATGCGGCTTACCAACGGTATATTTTCGATCGTATCATTCTGTAACCTTGTCATGTAAGTTTTCCCTATCAATTGTTTGCTTATTGGTAACGTTATCGATAAGGTGTCAAAAAGTACCGACCGGCTGCAGGTGCAAAATTATCTAATTAACGTGATACTCCCGGTTCTCGGAGAATTTTCCTCTCCCTCACATCGTATCACATAAAAGTATACACCGTCTGGTAAATCCTTGCCATTAAACTTGCCGTCCCAATCGTTGGCATAGGGCTTAGCGTCAAATACCTTCACGCCTTTATCATCATAAATCGTAACGGCACATTGTGGAAAGTCAGTAATGTTTTCGACCAACCAAACATCGTTCGGGCCACTGTTATTCGGCGAAAAGAAATTCTTTGGACCTAGTTTATTCACAATGGCCTCGCCAAAAACTGTCAGTGTAATTGTTGCCGTACCGATACAGCCATTCTGATCAAGGCCGCTCACGGTATATTCCGTAGTCTTGATTGGCTGTGCCACGGGATTAGGAATGTTAGACGCGGTTAAGGTTTCACTTGGCGTCCATGTGTAGTCGAGAAGTCCATCTGCATTGAGTTGGGACGTTTCCCCCTCGTTGATTTTTGCCGGCTCGGCGGTAAGAATGATGTTCGCGGCTGGTATTTTTACAATGGGTGTGCTTTGCGCTGTAAGTACGCAGCCATTAGCGGCCTTTGCTGTAACTTTGAAAATACCATCATCGCCAACGGTAGTAGAGAACCCAGTATCGCCATTGCTCCATACAGGATCGACAAATGTATTGGCGATCGTCAAAGTGATGGTTTCTCCAGAACAAATTTTGTAGTCTGGTGCCGTCGTCGAGATGGTCATCGTAGGCGCGTCGGTAATCTCGATCGTATGGGTATCTGCGGCTGGACAAGCGCCGGCAAAAGAAACCTTGAGCGTTACCGTGTATCCTGCGTTTGAATTGTTGTAGATGTGTGTCGGATTTTGAATGCTTGCGGTCTGCGAATCACCGAAGGTCCATTCGTAATCGGGGTCACCAACGTTATTCGTCGTTGTGAACGATACCTCTTGACCTTCACAGGCAGATGCTGGCGCCGTGATCGCCGCAACTGGTGGTTTTACCACGTTGATGACTACAGGCGCTGTTTCGACTTCTTTACCTACGCACGATGCACTTGTAACTTTTACGGTATATGATCCCGATTGTGAACTCACTGATGTTACATCGTGACTCGCGTCTGTATCGGCAATGTTAGCACCGTCTTTTTTCCATTGATAGTTAAATCCGGTAGAAGGAAATACAGTTAACGTTTTTGCTGGATCGCCTTCGCATAAATTATTTGAACCAGGATAGCCAACGGTAAAGGTCGGAAAGCTCGAAGCTTTAACAACAACGGTTTTTCGTGTAGCAACACACGTACCCACGGTGATAAAGACTTCATAAGTACCGGCGTTCTTCAATTCAAAGTTATCGAGCTCGACTGTAGCACCTTCTTTCGCGAAACCGTCTGGGCCTGTCCATGAATACTTAGTGGCCGATGTCGGTGATGCCTTTAACGTAAGTTTGCCTCCCTCACACAATGGGTTAGGGTCAGCAACTGCGGTGAACGTCGCAGCGGACGCTGCACCTACGGTGATGTCAACTTGGTTTGACTCAAGACTACATCCTGTTGCCGGTGTAGAAGCACATGTACTTCCTTCGGCCAATATTTTCACAGAATAAACGCCCGTACCTGTGCCAGCGGTGACATCAAATGTATATTGATTGAGCCCACATGAAACCTGCACGCCATTTTTGAGCCATTGGTAATAAGAACCTTTACTTGCTGTGGCGGTAAGTTTGTAAGGTAGAAGGTTAGCACAGATTGCGATAGGTGTTCGCTCCGGGTTGATCTTGGGAAGGACGCAAGACTTATTTCTCAAGATAGAAACTTTTGATGCAGGCGTACCCGGTTTATCAACACTACAAAAGCTAATCTCTGGTTTTCCATCGCCATCTAAATCACCAACGCGCATTTCGCGGGTAATAAATGTTACCGATTTTTCTACCGTTGTAAAAGAGACGTTGCCCGCTGAACTTTGATTGCTTGAAATCGAAATCTTAGTGTTTGTTGTCGATGAACTAACGATATCAACAAGACCGTCGCCATCTACATCGCCAACATCGAAGCCCCACACACCAGTTTGTACAGGGAGGTCAGCTTTTTTCACGATCGAAATAGCACCACCAACGGTTGCTGTTGTGTTGAGATACACCGCGATCTGTCCGGTAAGTACACGCGAGACAATCACATCCGGTTTACGGTCATTGTCAACATCGGCGATTTTCATTTCAAAGACTACGTCTGGAATGGCTAACTTCGTAAATGGATCGAAGCTGATGTTGCCGGGAGTACTCTTGTTTACGCTGATGTGGATCGCGTTGGTAGAAGAACCAAATTGACTTACTGCAATGTCGGGAAAATGATCGCCGTTAAGATCTTTTATGGCAATCGCGTCTGCAGATACTGATTCATTTACCGTAAGCGTCACCGGGCTTTCCATTACGATTGGTCCGTTGCTAATGTTCTTAAGGATGACAATCTTTCCGCCGCCAGGATTAACTTTTTGATCGGTCACAATGATTTCAGGTTTCCCATCGCGATCGAGATCGGCAATTTCAATTTTACCAGCCAATTGGCCTGTGAGCTTTATTTCTTGGTGTGTGAAATTCATGGCCCCATTATTTTGCAGGATGAAAATACGCGTGTCGCTTACAGCTGTGGTTCCTTCTGTAGCCACGAGATCAGGTCGACCATCACCGTTCAGGTCTCCACATTTTATTTGAAGTGTTGCGAAGTTTACGTTCTCTTCAGACTTTGAGAAATTAATGCTGCCAACACCGGTGCTGGTGTTTTGCAGAATGGAAATGTTGGTGTTAGCACGATTGGCTGCCGCGATATCAACGCGACCATCTGTATTCAGGTCGCATAAGCAATGATCATAGAGTCCGTCGGCTGCGTTAAAATCTTGTTGTGGACCAAGTCTGGTCACATCAAATGGACTGACGCCGCTAAAGCTCAACAGAAATTGTGGGCTGCTATATCCAGTAAGTTTGTTTGGTATGTGCGTTACGGAAATATTATCGTGTGTGCTGCCTGGCGGAACAGCGACTTCTAGTAACTGATCCGTGACGGTTTTTACGACACCTTTTTGTGCGCCAAAGTGTACCTCAACATCGCCGATAACGCTGCCGAAGTTACTTCCCTTTAAAGTGATGATGTCTTCCATGGGACCGCTCACTTTGTCGACCGCTACGATCTCAGGTTTTTGAGCCAAAGCTGATCCGGGAGCCATGGCGAATGCTGCTAGGATAAGTAGCACGTAGAGCAATATGTTCCGGTACTTTTTCATTGTGTTATAAATTCAGGTAGACATCAAAAACGTAACCTGGATGTACTTTTATTTCTCAGTATTAATCACCGTCAAGACTTTTGCATCTTTCAACTTCGTGAAGTTTTTCAAGTTCTTCACCTCTTCATTCGCATCGCTTGCCTTCGTTGTCTCTAACACGTGTACGTAATATTTTTTGTCTTTTTCATGGTAGAATACATCCGCGTTGAACTTCTGTTCGATCAATTTTTTCTTGTAAGTGTCTGCCTGACTGAAGTCACCGAATGAACGGATCACCACGTAGTACTTCTTCTTTTTAACCTCTTCGCGTGTAATATTATCAGGGTCTTCGATATCTTCTTGGAAGCGCGCGGTATGTCGTGTTTCAGCTGTCGACTGAATTTGTGACCGCAGAAGCGGCGCCGCTTTCTTAAAGCGTTTCTTCTGACCGATTTTCAGTCCAATGATCACGTCGTGCGTTCCATTAGAGAATCCGGTTTCGGGTTGCGTATTGGGTTCGTAAGAATATCCAAAGGTGAACTTGTTGATATTAATCCCAAAGTTGCCCGTGAATCCATAAGGCATCTTGTAGGAAGCACCAAGCCAAAAGTTCTGAGAAAGATTAAATTTGCCCAGTACTTCAAACTGACTATTACCGAGTGCTGAGTACTTGTAGTTAAGATAAAACTCAAGCGGAGCAATGGATTCTTTCGTTTTAACACGCGAGCGCATGCCGCCCTTTCTTCGGTTTACAATTTTGCCTTCTACTTTTCGCTTGTAGTAGGCCGTAATGAAAATGTTATCAAAAGGGGACACGCCCGTACTGCCGAAGCTTTGTGTGCTATTGAATTTCGGTGTGAACAACTGCGGCAGCGAAATACCAAGGTTTAAACCAGAAGCAGAACGTAGGAGCATTCCGAAGTTCGCCACAGGCTGAATATTGCTATTCAAATATTCTGCAATGGCAGGATCATCCGGGTCATCAACTTTGTTGAGGTCGATCGTGTTGGATATTGCGCCGCCGGAAAGGCCAAAGAATAAGAATGTTTTCTGCGATAGTCCTATGCCGTAGCAATAGGTTGCTGAGAAATCGGTGGTGTTTAACACGCCGCGTGAGTAGTTTGAGAAACGTACACCGTATCCCGCGCGCGTATCGTTGATCAATGAATTATAAGATAATCCGGTTAGCATCGGCGCGCCTTCGATTCCCATCCACTGTTGACGGTGCATGATGTATAGTGAGGCATTTTCTGTTGCGGCTTCAGCAGGATTGTATAGAAAAGGGTTTACATAGAAACTGTTATAGACGGCATAATTCTGCGCCAATGCACCGGCACAGCATGAGAGGGTGAGGATAATGGAATAAAAAAAATACCGCATTAACGTATTAATATTGGCAAAAGCATTAAAGTCACTCTAAAAAAATCAGGCTGTTCACCTGTTTCATGCCATGAAATCTGTTTGCCTTCGGTGAATTGTATCAGTTTAAAAAGTACGTTTACAGTAAACTCACGAATATACAGCGTTTTTTTCGTTTAATTGGTATGTTGTTGGCGGTAACTTGCTGAAAACCTTTTAATTTTGAAAGATTTTTTATTCCAAGGTATAACCAAAAAGTTTGCGTGAAAGCAAAGATAACAGGCCTGATCATATTGATTAGTTTACTTGCCAGTGTTTCTGAAGCACAGGTTTTAATTGGTCCCATCGCCGGTGGCAATTTTTCGTGGACCTCTTTTGGAGACAAGGACTTCAAAGATGATTTCAAAGTTTCGCCCGTATTCGGATGGCACGCAGGGGGGCACGTCTCATTTCGTGTGAGAAAACGTTTCTTTCTCCATACGTCGCTCATCTATTCGACCAAGGGTAAAGACATGGAGGGAAAAAGTGAGCTCTTTGATGACTTGACGCTAAAAATGCGCTATAAGTATATCGAAATGCCTATCGTTTACACGGTGAACTTTCGTGGTACAATAAACAAGAAGCCTTTTAAATATTTTCTTGGGATTGGTCCCAATGTGAGTTACTGGCTTGGCGGTAAAGGAACCATTGTAAATACTGACACGCATGAGTTCGCAGAAAACGGACCTGAAGTAGACTTCAAGATTAGTTTTAAGGGTGATCCCGTCGAAACAGCGGATGATGAAATGGTTGTTGAAAAGCCAACCCGCATTCAGTTGGGCTTGAACTTCACAACTGGATTTGTGTTTGAACCTGCCCGCGATCGTGAAATGGTGCTCACGTTCCGTTATGAGCTCGGACACAGCTACCTCAGTAGAGAAAGCAATGGTGTATTCGGACAATACATTACTTACTACGAAGATAACCTCAAGACCCGTAACATGGGTTTAAGAGTATCGCTTGCTTACATGATCGACCTTAAAGTTGACCAGCGTAAAAAGGGTAAAACAACTTTTGATAAGAAGAAATTCTAGGAATTATTTCGCTTTCGTTTTTCCTTTGTTTTTCTCGTAGAGGTGAAGCATGATACCATCCTTTAGCCCAACCTCGGGTACGAGTATGCTTGATGCATGCGCCCACTCCATCACCTGCATATAGATATTGCTTGCGGGAATAATCACATCTGCGCGATCTGGGTTCATCTGCAGTTTATAGATACGATCTTGAATGGAATATCCTTCGACCATGTCTCGAATCTGCTTTACTTTTCGAAGCGACATAGTCTTCCCTGCTTTCGTCTGAGCGAGTTCAAAGATCTTGCTAATGTTACCACCGGTACCGACAGCGGTTACTTTTCCATAGGATTTTTTTACATTTTCTTTCACCCAATCTTCCATGTCTTTCCAACTCGCAGGTGAATCAATTTGCTCCAGCACACGAACGGAACCAATCTTGAAGGATTGCGTTTTAATTTTATTTCCGGCGTAGTACAAGTTTAATTCTGTGCTACCACCACCTACGTCGATGTGTAGGTACGTCTTATCTGTTAAGAAAGAACTGATGGCATTGTTGATAAGCTCGGCCTCTCTGTTTCCATCGATGATGTGGATGGTCACACCAAATTCTTTTTGAATCGTTTTTGCAAGCTCAGCGCCATTTTCAGATTCACGCATCGCCGATGTTGCGCAAAACATGTAGTCGTCGACTTCGTAGAGATCAATCAAGAGCTTGTAGGCTTTCATCAGCTTGATGAATTTGTCTGCACTTTTGTGACTGATCCTTCCTTCGGTGAACACGTCGTGCCCTAGTCGCAAGGGAAAACGAACGTACTCTAGTTTTTTAAACAAAACATTCGGGCCTTCCAGCACCGTTGACACTTGAAAACGTATGGCGTTTGAGCCAATGTCTATCGCAGCTAGCTTCATGAGTTCGCAAATTTAAGCTATTGCCTTTTTATTTTAAGTGGTTATTGTTTTTCTTTGCACAGCTTATCCAGAAAGACCGAGGGTTTGGGCCCAGTGACGTCTTAGCATCCTACCTGGTTTCGATTGCATTGCGACTTGGTGTTGTGCTAAATCCCATCCCGACTTGTGCGGGAGAAGATAAGCGACCCACCATATAGGGCTCTCTGGAAAAGCACAACTCAAGCAAAGGAGGGCCAATGAATATCCAAGATATTTTGAAAGAACGCATCCTCGTGATTGACGGGGCTATGGGTACGATGATTCAGCGCTACAAACTCGAGGAAGAAGATTTTCGTGGTGAGAGGTTTAAAAATCATCAACATCCGTTAAAAGGTAACAACGATATATTATCGATCACTCGGCCCGACGTTATCAAGGCTATCCATGAGCAGTATTTGGAAGCGGGGGCTGATATACTCGAGACTAACACGTTTAGCGGTACAACTATCGCGCAAGCCGATTATCACTTGGAGGATGCCGTTTATGATATTAACTATCAGTCTGCGAAAATTGCACGCGAGGTAGCCGATGAGTTCACCAAGCGCGAACCACATAAGCCTCGCTTCGTAGCCGGTGCGATGGGCCCTACAAACAAAACGGCATCGCTGTCTCCGGATGTAAACAATCCAGGATATCGTGCGATTACCTTCGATGAACTCGCAATCGCTTTCAAACAACAAGCAAAAGCACTACTCGACGGAGGCGCCGATATTTTATTGCTGGAAACAATTATTGATACGCTTAACGTGAAGGCTGCGCTATTTGCCATTCAGGAACTTTTTGAAGAGATCGGAAGGGAAGTACCGGTGATGGTATCGGGAACAATTACCGATGCCAGTGGAAGAACGCTGTCGGGACAAACCACGGAAGCTTTCTTAGTGTCGGTATCGCATGTCCCGTTATTGAGTATCGGTCTGAATTGCGCGTTAGGGGCAAGTGCACTGCGCCCGTACTTGCAGGTGCTCAATGAAAAATCTCCATTCTTTGTCAGTGCTTATCCGAATGCGGGGCTGCCAAACGAGTTTGGACAGTATGATCAAACGGCAATTGAGATGGGGGAACAAGTTGAAGAATTTCTTCGTGAAGGGCTCGTGAATATCCTTGGCGGATGTTGTGGCACTACGCCAGATCACATTCGTCGTATTGCAGATCTTGCAAAAAAATATAAACCAAGGGAAGTACTCGCACATGCATAGTTTTCTACAGTTAAGTGGTCTCGAAGCGGTAACGATCACACCCAGCTCCAATTTTGTAAATATAGGTGAACGTACGAACGTAACCGGGTCGGCACGTTTCCTCAAACTTATCAAAGAAGATAAATTTGAAGAAGCACTTGAAGTTGCACTTGATCAAGTACGTGGTGGCGCACAGGTCATCGATGTGAACATGGATGAAGGTATGCTCGATTCGAAGCTTGCCATGGTGAAGTATTTAAACCTCATGGCTTCGGAGCCGGAGATCGCTAAAATTCCGGTGATGATTGATTCATCTAATTGGGATGTGATTGAAGCTGGACTAAAGTGTCTTCAGGGAAAAGGTATCGTAAACTCGATCAGCTTAAAAAGTGGCGAGCCTGAATTTATTAGACAAGCGAAGTTGGTGAAGCGCTACGGCGCTGCTGTCGTAGTGATGGCTTTCGACGAGCAAGGTCAAGCCGATACGTATGATAGGAGAATTTCAATTTGCCAGCGTGCATACAATATACTCGTGCACGACCTCAAGTTTCTACCACAGGATATTATTTTCGATCCTAACATATTTCCTGTAGCCACGGGGATTGAAGAGCATAGAAATTATGCGTTGGACTTTTTTGCCGCTACGAAATGGATTCGCACCAACCTCCCGCATGCACATGTGAGTGGTGGTGTTAGTAACGTGTCTTTCAGCTTCCGTGGGAATCAAAAGGTACGCGAGGCGATGCACGCGGCGTTCCTCTATCATGCTATTCAACATGGCATGGATATGGGCATTGTGAATCCAACCATGCTCGAGGTATACGACGAAATCGATAAAGAACTTCTTGTGCGTGTTGAAGATGTGTTGTTGAACAGACGCGATGACGCAACGGAACGTCTACTGGAATTTGCCGAAACGGTAAAAGGCGCAGCGAAAAAGAAAGAACAGGATGACGAATGGCGTAAAGGCAGTGTAGAAGAACGCCTGACGCATGCACTCGTAAAAGGCATTATTGACTTTATCGATCAAGATACAGAAGAAGCTCGTCAGAAGTATGGACGACCATTGCTCGTTATTGAAGGTCCTTTGATGGGCGGAATGAACGTCGTGGGTGATCTTTTCGGTGCCGGAAAAATGTTCTTGCCTCAGGTCGTGAAAAGCGCACGCGTGATGAAAAAATCCGTAGCCTATCTCACCCCTTACTTGGAAGAGGAGAAACGGCTTAGTGGATCCACGCAGCAAAGTGCGGCTAAAGTTTTGATGGCAACCGTGAAGGGTGATGTACACGATATCGGTAAAAATATTGTCGGTGTGGTCCTTGCTTGTAACAACTACGAAGTGGTTGATCTTGGCGTGATGGTGCCAACCGAAAAAATACTTGAAGCTGCGAAGCGTGAAAATGTTGATGTCATTGGCCTTAGCGGTTTGATTACACCATCGCTGGATGAGATGGTGCACGTTGCAAAAGAGATGCAACGTCAAAAAATGGAATTGCCTTTGCTTATCGGAGGCGCAACGACGTCACGTATTCATACGGCGGTGAAAATAGATCCTGTTTATGACGGCCCCGTAGTGCATGTTTTGGATGCATCTCGCTCGGTGCCGGTCACAAGCGAACTCATTAACAGACGTACACGCGATGATTTTAAAACACGCCTGAAGAAGGAGTATCAACAGCTTCGCGTAGATCATGAAAATAGAAAGGGAACAAAGAATTACATCACGCTTGAAGAGGCGCGTAAGAATAAAACGGCGATCGATTGGTCCACGACCACATATTACAAACCAAAGTTCACGGGCAGGAAAGAACTGATCAATTATCCATTAGAAGAGATCAGACCGTACATCGACTGGACACCATTCTTTCAAACATGGATGTTAGCAGGTCGTTATCCTGGTATATTGAAAGATTCTGTTGTTGGTGCAGAAGCTCAAAAGCTTTACAACGATGCCAATAAAATGCTTGATGAGATTATCCGTGATAAAAGTCTTCAAGCCAATGCGGTGCTTGCGTTTTTCCCAGCGACTTCTAAACTAGATGATGTGGTATTGCGGAGAGATGATTCTAGTGAAGCGGAATTGGCAACGGTTCATTTCCTTCGTCAGCAAAATAAAAAAGCGCAAGGACTACCAAATTTTTGTCTTTCCGATTTGATATCACCGGAAGCAGGCAAAGATTACTTGGGGATGTTTGCCGTTACAGCGGGCATCGGTTTGGAAAAGTTAATTGAGAAGCATCAGGCGAATCACGACGACTACTCGGATATCATGGCGAAGGCGATTGCTGATAGACTCGCGGAAGCATTCGCAGAATTGCTTCATGAAAAAGTTAGACGTGATTATTGGGGTTATGCATCCGAAGAACATTTGTCGAATGATGAATTGATTGATGAAGCGTATGCGGGTATACGACCAGCGCCAGGCTATCCTGCGTGTCCGGATCATACCGAGAAGAAATTACTTTTCGAACTCCTCGACGCAGGTAAAACCGGAATCATATTGACGGAATCATATGCGATGTATCCAGCGGCAGCGGTAAGTGGATATTACTTCTCGCATCCATCATCCAAATACTTCGGCCTCGGCAAGATTGAAAAAGATCAAGTTGAAGATTACGCTAAGCGCAAAGGAATGACAGTCGAGGAGATAGAAAAGTGGCTAGCGCCGAATTTGAGTTATGATGTTTGAGTGTGTTGAGGTGTTGACGTGTTGGTGTGTTGACGTTAGTAATAGAGATGCATTTAATTAACCGTTGTGTATATGACTAAAATTCAAAGATTTGAGGATTTGAAATGCTGGCAAGCTGCGCGGAAGCTGGTCAGAGAGATTTATTTGATGTCGGAAAGTTGAAAACAGATTTTGATACAAGAAGCCAAATTAAAAGAGCCGCATTGTCAACGATGAATAACATTGCTGAGGGATTTGGAAGGTACAGCGCGAAGGATTTCATTAGATTTCTCGATACGTCACAAAGTTCTGCGCAAGAAGTCAGCAGCATATTGTACGTCTTGGAAGACCTTCAATATGTGTCGGGAAAACGAATAGAGACCGCGAGGTCAATTGTAGAAGAAACAAAAAGCCTCACGTTAGGCTTGATAAAATATTTAAGAACAAAGTAAAAAATAGCAAAAAGTATGTGTGGCAGATAAGACGAACGTCAACACGCCAACACACCAACACTTCAACACATTTTAATAAAAATGAAAGTCTGCGACCATTTAGCCTCTGCCAACGGAAGAACACTTTTTACAATTGAAATTCTTCCGCCGCTCAAGGGAGAGAATATTAAGAATCTCTTTAAGAACATTGATCCATTGATGGAGTTCAAGCCTCCTTTTATTGACGTGACTTACCACCGTGAGGAGTACGTATACAAGAAAAAGGAGGGAGGACTTCTCGAAAAAAGTGCTACCAGAAAACGACCTGGTACTGTTGGTATTTGCGCTGCCTTGCAGAATCATTACAAAGTCGATACGGTGCCCCATATTATTTGTGGCGGATTTAGTCGCGAAGAGACAGAGAATGCGTTGATCGATCTTCACTTCCTCGGGATCGACAATGTATTGGTACTCCAAGGTGATGGCATCAAAGGTGAAGGTCGTTTTGTACCTGAGCCCGATGGACATAAGTTCGCTTCCGATTTGTTACAACAAGTTGTGAATATGAACAACGGGAAGTTTCTCGATGAAGATATCTCGAACACAGCGCCAACAAACTTCTGTATTGGAGTAGCGGGATATCCTGAGAAACATTTTGCTGCGCCAAACCTTAAGACAGATCTCAAGTATTTGAAATTGAAAGTTGACCTCGGTGCACAGTACATTGTGACGCAGATGTTTTTTGATAATGCCAAGTATTTTGATTTTGTCTTAAAATGTAAAGAGGCAGGTATCAATGTTCCGATCATTCCCGGGATCAAGCCAATTACAACGAAGACACAATCAAGCGTACTTCCAACAACGTTTCATATCGATTTGCCTGAGGAACTTGCTGACGAAGTTGAGAAATGCAAAGACAATGCGGCGGTGAAAGAAGTTGGGATAGAATGGGCAATTAAACAATCAAAAGAGCTCATTAAAGCAGGGGTTCCAACATTGCATTTCTATTCTATGGGCAAATCCGATCCTATTTATAGGATCGCAAAAGCGTTATTTTAAGAATAACTTGCTTTATTTGGGGTTTGATATGTGAAGTATGGCAAGGACCCTGATTTTTCTGGTATCTCTGTTGACAACAATTCATGGCGCCGTTGCGCAGCAACAGCGGATTGATTCGTTGTTGAAGGCATTGCCAAAGGCGGAAGCAGGGAAACTCCATGTAGACGCGCTAAATCGACTTGCATTTGCCTATACGCCGGTTTCTGTAACCGAAGCCGAACGGTTAACCAAAGAATCGATTCAAGAGGCCCGTGAGTACAACTACGAATCGGGTATCGCCGATGCTTATCGAACGCTAGGCGTGATCTATTACGTGCGCGGGGAATACCACCTGGGTGCACAATACTCTTACGAAGCATTAAATCTTTACGAAAAGCTGAAGGATAAGACTGGCCAGGCAAAGGTGCTCAACAACCTGGCGTTAATTTATCTTGAAGAGAAAGACTTTGAAAAAGTAAAGATGTTTTCTGAACAATCGCTAGCCTTAAAGCGAATGGCAGGAGATAGTGCTGGCGTCGCAAATTCTTATCTGGCACTTGCGGAATATCATTTAAATCAAAAGAATTTTGATCGTGCCATGAGCCTGTGTGAATCAGCAAGAACACTCTATGACCGTGCACATGATTGGCGCGGCAGTTATGCGTCATTCCAGATGGGAGAAATATTTCATGCGCAACAAAATTATACTGCCGCGCTAGAGAAATATCAAAGCGCGCTGACCGACTCTCAGCGCACACATGACTACGTAGCAACCATCATGATCAGTAAAAAACTCGGTCAATTGTTTCTCGAAACACAGCAACTTGACTCTGCCTATTCTAAATTGAACTACGCGAAGAACCTTGCACGTGAAAAAGTAAGCCGTCACAATGAAATGCAAATTGATCAATTGCTTGCCGATTATTTTACAGGCATCGGTCGTGTTGACTCCGCATTGTACTATACAAAAACAGCGATGGCGATAGAACGCGAAATCTTCAATCATCAGAAGTCTGAGCAGATCGCGATGCTGCAGATGTTATACAACTTTGAGAAGAATGATCGCGAACTAGAATTTCAGAAAAAGATTGTGCGGCGTCAATATGTGGCGATTATTGGCGTGAGCTTAATTCTATTGCTGACGACAATCTTCGGTGTCAAGTTTTATAAGCTCAACAAGAATAACCTTCAAGCGAAAGAAACACTCATTAAGCTGAATGAAGATATTCATAAGATGAATGAGAACCTTGAGGCGATGGTACAAGAGCGTACCGAAAAAATTAAGTTTCAAAATCAGAAGCTCATCGAATTTACCTTCTTCACGGCACATGAGGTCCGTGGACCTGTTGCGCGGATTCTTGGGTTGATTGAGCTTTCGAAACTTGATGAAATTCAAGCTGACGAGAAAATACAAATCTTAAAGCGTCTGGAAGAAGCTGGCCTTGAACTGGACGAAGTAATTCGTCAGATTAATCGTAAAATGGAGAAAGGGCAATTGAAAGCATAGTGCTTATACGGAACGAGTATTTACGACCAAGACTGTAATGCTTCCTCCAACAGCGGTATCTGTGCTGGCCGAATCATCTCTTTTGCCTTTTCGAGTGAAAACCACCCTGCACGATCATTCTCTGGTACATTAATTTTTTTGCCGGAGTGTGGTGGCCATTCAAGTTCAAATGTATTGCAAACAATACCCGCGGCAGGGTCCCACTTCCCTAAAAACGTCCAAGCATGTACAACTTTGCCGCTCTTCATTCGAACCGGTTTAAGCGCCTTAAAAGGTTTATGAGGTACGATACCCGTTTCCTCTTCGAACTCACGAAGGGCAGCATCTAATAGCGCCTCTCCGTTGTCAGGCATACCTTTAGGAATGCTCCACACACCTTCATTCTTTTTTGCATAGAAAGGGCCACCAGGGTGTACCAGAAAGAACTCAAGTGCGCCGTTTACTTTTCGACACATGACGAGACCGGCGGAAAGTTCAGGCATGCTGTGGTGGAAGTTTTGGTTTGAAACATTCGTGCACCTTTTTGACAGTTTCTTTTCTGTCGGCCATCATTAGCAAATGATCACCGGGGCTGAGAACCGTTTGCCCATTGGGAGAGAAATATTTTCCTTCGCGATGAATGAGCACAATGAACGATCCTGGCGGAAGTTTTAAGTCGACAACCGCTTTCCCTGCACTCGCGGAATTGTTCATAATGTCGAGTTCGATCAATTCGGATTTCGAATCATCGTTTAGTTCTATGTCGAGTGGGAACTTTCTTTTGATCTTGCCGGGGACACTTACGCGCAGCCATTTTCCAATGATGGGTAAGGTTGTGCCTTGCAGAAGTACCGAAGAAAGCGAAATGAAAAATACCAAATTGAAGATCATGGTTGCGCCTTGCATACCCGCGATGAGGGGATATGTAGCAAACACGATTGGTACGGCCCCTCGTAAGCCCACCCAGGAGATGAAAAGTTTTTTTCTGTAGTCCATATCGTGTGAAAAAGCAAGCGATATAAACACGGCCAGTGGTCGCGCAACAAATATCAATAGCGCAGCAATTAGAATTCCTTTTCCGGCCACGGGAATAACGTTGCTCGGAAAAACCAATAGCCCAAGCGTTACGAACATGATGATTTGCATTACCCAGGCTTGGCCATCATAAAATTTCATCATACTTTTTTTGTGGATGAAACTGCTGTTGCCGAGGACTAAGCCGGAAAGGTATACCGCAAGAAATCCATTACCACCAATAAAATCGGTAAAGGAGAACGTGAAGAAAACAAGAGAGAGCATGAGTACGGGATACAATCCCTGCACTTCTAATTTTATTCGATTGATTGTCCAATTCATGAAACGCCCCATGCCGTAACCAACGACAGCGCCAATAGCCATGCTGATGAAGAATGTGGGAAGCATCGAAAGCATGGATTTTTCTGGATGCAAGACCAGGTAGGTGAGATTCGTCGTGAGGAAGTACGCCATCGGATCGTTGCTACCGCTTTCAAATTCAAGAAGCGGCCGAATGTTTCCCTTTAACCCGATGTTGTGCGATCGGAGTATCGAGAATACAGCAGCAGCATCAGTAGAAGAAACGATCGCACCGATAAGTAGTCCTTCAATTAAACTGATGTCAAGTAAATAGCTTGAGAAAATACCGACGACGCTTGCTGTGATCAATACGCCGAGTGTTGCGAGCGCGATCCCATTTTTTAGTACAGGCTTTACACTTCCCCATTTCGTATCCAGTCCGCCGGAAAATAAGATGAACGTCAGCGCAACGACCCCGAGAAATTTAGCGATGTGTGGATCATTAAAATAAATTCCACCAGGGCCTTCTGATCCCGCTAGCATGCCGATGATGAGGAAGAATATAAGCACGGGAATTCCAAAACGAAAAGACGTCTTACTGGCTAATATGCTCACGAAAAGCAGTATTGAACCGACGAGGAGGATATTTTCATTTGATGGAATCATGACCCGATTTAGGCTTATCCCTAATTTCGTCATGTTCTTTCACATTGCCATGAAGCGGCTGCAGATAATCGCGGAAAAAAGTTGGTATATGGTACCGCGGTTCATTAGGGACGTTTACATTTCGTCCAATAGTCAAATATCATTCGTAGTGATTGTTCAATCTTTTCCATGCTGGTCTCTTTAAGAAAAAATCCTTGAACCGTGAGGTGGTACGCTTCACGAACTTGCGCTGGACTTGCTGCGGTTGAAAAGAAAACAAAAGGTATGCTTTTTTCTCGAAGCGTAACATCGTTGTGAATTTCGCGTCGCAGCTCAAATCCATTCATCAAGGGCATATTGACATCGCTCATGATCAAAAAGGGTCTCTCGGTGGTGCTTCGCAGATACTTTAAGGCATCGCGTCCGTCATCAAAGAAAAGTATTTCGTGGGTGACGCCGATCTTCTCACATACCTTCGCCAGCAAGAACTGGTCATCTTGGTCGTCGTCAACAATGATGATAGGATTCTTTACGCTCATAAAACATTATAAATATGAAAAAATAATGCCACACCATCGCCAGTAGCCAGTTCGTTGTATATTTTTGAAAACGATTTTAACCAATCTATTTCTCAAAATGAAAGCAGTTTATCTATTCGTATTCGTGGCTTTAATCACATGTGCGTGTGTGTCTAAACCAGCAGAAACTTTTCAATCTAAACTCATCGGAACATGGCAGCTCGTTGATGCGCTGCAGATCAAAAAAGATTCGACCATTCACACTACTGTACCGGGTAGAAAGATGATCAAAATAATCAATGACACACACTTCGCTTTTCTTAATCACAATGTTCGGGAGAAAGGTGACACAACGACAACTCATTTCTTTGGCGGCGGTGGCGGTAGCTACGACCTCGTTGACACACGGTATACGGAGCATCTCGAGTTTTGTACAGCTCGTGGATACGAAGGAAACGACTTCACATTCGATCTTGAAATCCGTGGCGATACCCTTATTCAGAAAGGCGTAGAAGCATTAAAGGATTTTGGAATCGGTGAAGAGAACCTTCAAATTGTTGAGGTCTATGTTCGTGTAACTCCTCCTGCGAAGCAATAACCTCTCAATCTACTTCATTAAAAGTATTTCCATCCTTGAGATTGCCAGATTCGAATCCACGCTTAAACCAGTACATACGTTGCTCAGATGTACCGTGCGTGAAAGCGTCGGGCACTACATATCCTTGTGATTGTTTCTGCAGATTATCATCACCAATGGCATTGGCGGCTTGAAGTGCTTCTTCAATGTCGCCAGCCTCAAGGATGTTAATCTCTTTGGCGTAGTGCGCCCATACACCCGCGTAAAAATCGGCTTGTAACTCAAGTTTTACAGAAAGCGCATTGGCCTCTCGTTCTGTCATACTTTGTTGTGCACGATGTACTTTTGTTGATACACCCAAGAGATGTTGCACGTGATGACCAACTTCATGCGCAATGACGTAAGCCATGGCAAAGTCGCCGGGTGCGCCGAAGCGATCTTTCAATTGGTCATAAAAGCTCAAATCGATATACACTTTCTGATCTGCGGGGCAATAGAAAGGTCCTGTTGCCGCAGATGCAAAGCCACAACCAGATTGGTCTGTATTGGTGAATAACACAAGCACAGGTTCTTGGTAATCTGCTCCGAGCTGCTCTTGAAAAATTTTACCCCAAGCATCTTCAGTATCTTTCAATACAACCTTTACGAAGTTGCCTTCTTCGTCTGCAGCGCCAGAGGGTACTGGTTGCTCGTAACTTTGTGTTGGTTGTTGACCGATATCAATATATTCTAATGGATTTTTACCCAGCAGGAGCGCGATCACCACGATCACAATGCCACCGATTCCACCACCTACCGCCATTCTACCACCACCGCCACCGCCTCTACGATCATCTACGTTACCACTTTGTTGTCTACCTAACCAGCGCATACATTTTGTTTTTTGAGTTTATAAAATGAATATACATAATGCGGGATACCCGTGCGATACCTTGAGATGATCAAAGCATAAAACCACAGGCCAATTACGGTGCTTCTCGCGCGGCCAAAGTTGTAGAATAAATCACCATCTGAGGTATTGTAAAAAGCCGTGATATTGTCTTAAAACGGCCTTATAACGATGGTATGAAAATTTAATCTACCAGATCGGCTTAATCTAAAGGTATGAAAAAAGTATTTCTAACATTCATGATGATGGTGACGATTTTAGCTGTTATCGGCGCAGGGCTCCATCATGGTTCAGTATCTCAACGACCTAAACCCAAGAAGGCTCCGTCCTGTGGTTATACTATTGTTGAATATGGTAAAGGCATCGATTGCAATGGCGATACGGTGAAACTTATTCGTGAGCAAGGGATTCAAGTATTGGCTAGCCGATAATGCAAATGAAAACAATTAACTACCGCTCATTATTTTGGATTTTCGTGCTCGCCATGTCGATGACGAGCTGCGAACTTGTCGGCGATATTTTTAGCGCTGGCGTTTACACAGGAATTTTCCTGGTCGTTTTTGTTGTTGTCATCATCATTGTGGTGATTGCGAGAATGGGCAAAAAGGGGTAGTGGATTTATCGAATAAGTTGTTGCAATTTGCCGCCGCATGAGTGATTTAAAACAACAACTTTATCAAGCAAGTCTCGCCCAAATTACCGCGCGGATTCAAGCTGTGGAAGAAGCGATGCAGGCCGTTCAAGCAGATGCTGCGGAAGAAACAAAGAGTAGCGCCGGCGATAAGTACGAAACTGGTCGCGCGATGATCCATTTGGAAATGGAAAAACTATCATCGCAGCTTGAGGAATTCATCAAGTCGAAAAAAACGCTCGAACAGATTGACCTCCAAAAACGTTCCGATACCGTCCAACAAGGTGCTGTCATTTTAACAGACGATAGTCATTATTTTTTAAGTGTAAGCCTTGGGCAACTGCGCGTCGGCGACAAATCATTTTTTTGTATTTCACCCGCGTCACCGGTAGGGCAAGCGTTGCTTGGAAAGAAAAAGGGCGATGTAGTATCGTTCAGAAATCAACGCATCGTCTTACGCGAGGTGTTGTAATGTGCGGCTTTAACGCCTCGTTAACAATTTTGTCCCAACCCGCACCACATTCCAACCGTTTGTCTTTTGTCGAATGAGGCCTGCTTTAAGCGTCCCTAACGTTTACTCGTTTGGAGGATAACGTCAAGCGCGTGACTTCTTGCTCGATAATTTCTTCGTAATATTGAACCTTAGTGCCGGAAATTTTATTTTGAGTTAATGAACCACCAATCATTTTTTCATCGTCTTTACACGTCTCATCAAGCGTGCCCCACATGCCCTTCACCAGAAGCGATTTCGCGCTTTTATATTGATTTGTTGGGCGCCCTTTTTGCAGACTTCACACAACTCTCGCACTTGAATGAGGCGGCTTTCTTTCAGCATATGGAAAAGCTTAAGAAGACGCTTGAATCATTACTTCAGAGCAATTCGCCTCGCATAGGTTCGCCTACAGCGATCGCTGACAATTTTTTTGAAGCACTGCCTACGATATATGACAAACTTCAGCGCGATGTTGATGCGATGTTCGAAGGTGATCCGGCTGCAAAAAGTAGGAGCGAAGTCATCAGAACATATCCTGGATTTTATGCGATCGCCGCATATCGCGTAGCACATGAATTGCACAGCCAAAATGTGCATGGTATTCCCAGGATTATTACAGAGCATGCACACAGTAGAACTGGTATTGATATCCATCCTGGTGCGCGCATTGGTGAGCACTTCTGCATCGATCACGGAACGGGTATTGTTATTGGCGAAACAACAGTCATTGGCAATCACGTGAAGTTATATCAGGGCGTAACACTAGGGGCCTTGAGTGTAAACAAGGAAGATGCCGAACGGAAGCGTCATCCGACACTTGAAGATAACGTTGTGGTGTATGCAGGCGCCACAATATTAGGTGGTGAAACCGTAATCGGTCATGATAGCGTGATCGGCGGAAACGTGTGGCTCACGCGTTCTGTGCCGGCGCATTCTAAATTGTATTACCAGGCAAAAATGTTCAACGGGGAAACGAATGAAACGGACCTCGTTGTTTTTAGACAAGATAAAAAGTCATGAAATTAACAGAACTCATTGGCAATACGCCACTCGTCGAACTTCAACGTATTCCAGTCAATAAGAATGTAACCATCTACGGAAAGTTAGAAGGAGACAATCCAGGGGGAAGTGTAAAAGATCGTGCAGCGTATGGGATGATCAAAGGCGCGCTTGATCGCGGCGACATCAAGCCTGGCGACAAACTGGTTGAAGCGACAAGTGGAAACACGGGCATTGCCTTAGCGATGATTGCAAATCTTATGGGCTTGAAGATGACGTTGATCATGCCTGATAATTCTACTCGCGAACGTGTGCTGGCGATGGAAGCGTATGGTGCAAAGGTAATTCTAACGCCGTCGGCGAAGACGATCGAGTATTCGCGTGAGCTCGCGGAGTCGATGGCCCAGAACGAAGGGTATCACATTCTCAATCAATTTGGCAACGCCGATAATTACGGCATGCATTACCGTACTACTGGGCCCGAAATTTGGCGTGATACACAGGGAAAAGTAACACACTTTGTTTCTGCGATGGGCACGACAGGAACAATTATGGGGGTCTCTCGTTTTTTGAAAGAACAAAATCCCAACATACAGATCGTTGGAACTCAACCAAAAGATGGCGCTTGTATTCCTGGGATAAGAAGATGGTCGAAGGAATTTTTGCCCAAGATTTTTGAGCCAGAACGTGTAGATCGTGTAATCGACATCGCCGAAGCTGACGCACGTAGTTACACCAAAAGACTTGCGAAAGAAGAAGGTGTCCTTGCGGGTATGAGTAGTGGTGGTGCGCTCACGGCAGCGTTGAAAGTAGCAAGCGAAATTAAAGAAGGTGTAATCGTCTTTATTGTGTGCGATCGTGGCGACAGATACTTAAGCTCAGATTTGTTCGGCGACTAGCTTACCGCTTTGACGGTTTCGCGCGATCATTCTTTTTTAAGTCTTCGGTGAACTCTTGAAGCTTGTCAATTTTATAAGCTGATTTGATTCCTGAGAAGATAGATTTCCACCAATAGTTAAATATCGATCGCTTCTGATCGCGATAAAAAAGTATTGTCCCAGTTTTGCTGTCGTCTTTGTCATCTTCTTGTGCATCTTTTTTTAAGATGAACGTATTCAGCAGGAGCGTTTTGATCATGCTGACTTTTATTTCCTTCTTGCTATTCTGGCGAAGGCTAATTATTCGAAGGTCTTCATAGTTCAATTCAACGTTACCGTCAGAACGATATACATTGTATTTGAAATTGAATTTCAGATTTGTCATGGTGCCTGACTCTACACGAACTTTGGCGGCTGGCCCGAGCATATCGTTTAACTTGACCATCGGGAAGTTCTTTAACGATCCTTTTGCCGTATAAGGTTTGGTTGTATCGGCAGGAAATGTAAAGTCGACAGATAATTCTCCCTTGCCCATAAACTTCGATTTCGCATGCATCACAGTCTGTTTGTCGGGCGCCTTGGTATTGCTAATGCCGATGACAGTTGCTTGAAGCTTGTCGAAGAAGACGGCACCAGAGGAGTCTCCTTTCTCTGGAAATTCTTCATAAGAAACAAGGCCTTCATCGAGACGTAATGTATCGATGTTCAAATCAAATGGCAGCCGTTGTACAAAATTTGAAGGGAGTGTAGTGCGTTTGTCTTTGATAAATGGAAGGCGCTTGTCGCGGTACACTTCCATGAATAATTGTGTTCTTATTTTCCGAATGTCGACCGCTATGCCGGGATTGCCACGCAGCGAAAAGCCACTGACTTTGATGTATGGAATAACAGCTTTAATGTAATCAATCTCTTTTCCGTTCTCACGCATGAATTGTTTTCGCGTAAGTTTTGGTGTCATCTTAAAAGTGTCAACTTCAAAGGTGTGTTTCTCGAGGTCAAGGCGCACATCTTTTACAGAAAAGGCATAGCGCTCTTTCGGAAGATCAAATGCAAATCCTTGAATATGTACACTGGATTGCCGCCACGCGAGCGAATCGTTGACTCGTTCGAGACCTAAGTGTTCAACAAAAAAGTCGGACTTCACATGCGCGATGGTATCCTGACTGACGGAATCTTTTAGTAAGAAAGACGATCCGGTGATAGTGATTCTGTTGATGTATAAGTCTTCGAAAAAAGCATTTCGTGTCTCAGATTCTGGTGCCTTCACATTGAGTCTAAAGGATAATGCGGGATCTTCGAGTGCAACGTTCTTGATTGAAATTGTCCTGTTCTTGATGAAAGGGATAATCTTGAATCCACTTACCTGAAGAAACGGGATAGCAGCGGAAAAATCTCGGTTCGTCGTATCAAGACCCACGCTCACCTGAAGGTCGCTGATGTTAAGGTCGCCGCTCCAAGTGTTAATTTTCGCCGATTTAAATTTGATGTAAATACCTTTACTGCGGAGGTCGCCTAAACGGTTATGTAGCGTGTCGCGAATCTTGGATAACAAAAGGTATCTGCCCCCGAAGAAAGCGATCACAACGAACAGCAATACAGAGGCTAAGATCCATCGAAACCTTCGGCCCGTCTTAAGCGCGGTCATAATATGTATGGGTTATGCTGCGGCTTCCACCGGAACTTCCCGCAGTTCTTGTTTTAATGCCTGACTAAGACCTTCGAACTTATCGAGGTTAACCAACTTGTAGAGATTCTTTAAGGTAAGAATGATTGCTGAAAGCGCATGTACTTCGCTCTTGAAAAGATTCTTTTTCGATTTTCGATCCCGTGCCATTACAAGGTTAACGAATTCATCCAGGTGATCAATTTTTACGATCTCTTCATCACGCTTCCAGTTTGCAGCAAACGTTAATTTCAAGAAGTCGGGGAGTTCGTTGATCAGCAAGCTTGCGCGGTCTAACGGCAATGTCTGTCGGAGGGCTTGGAGGACTGACGCGACGAGGATCACAACTTCTTTGGGTTCCTCGATCGATAGCTCTTTCGCGATCTGCCGAAAGAAAATCATTTCGTCATCTTGTTGTGGTGGTGTTGGATTGGAGGTGTCTTGTTTCATGTCGAATAAATTGTTGTATGTAATCGTCTTATACATTCTTGTACCAGTACATTTTTGTGAAAACATCCACCTTTTACCCACCAATCAGGCATATATCGGGCGCTCTGGTAGCTGTTGGTGTAGAGTTAATCCACGATTTGTCCATATTTTTCTACTGGCTCACTGAAATTCATTTGCCGCGCCGGTGGTATTTCCACTGGAATAGTTATTGAACAAGCATTGTCAAATAAACGACTATGCAAACCACTGAAAACGATATTCAAAATGTACCGCAAACCCAACTTGACAATCGGCTTGCGAAATCAAAGCCGATTAAACTGGGCTGGAGTACAGAGGAAACAGAACGCATTTCCATCGTGCTGAACGAACTGCTCGCCAATTACAGCGTCCATTATCAAAAACTGCGCAACTATCATTGGAATGTGAAGGGCTCAGATTTCTTCGACCTGCATCTTGAGTTTGAAGAACAATACAATGAGGCGCGTGAAAATATAGATGTCATCGCCGAACGTATACGCGTCTTTGGAAAAACACCATTAAGCACCATGAGGGATTATTTAGAGATCTCTGAAATTAAAGAGACTACTACCGATCTCAAATCCGATATAATGGTCCGTGAAATATTGAGCGATTACCGAATACTGTTACAATATATGTTTTCCGTTGTAGGTGTTGCCATCGACCAAAATGATTCGGGTACGGAAGAGATGACCAAAAAGTTTATCAATAGTATCGAGAAACATCATTGGATGTTGTCGGCCTTTTTATCAAAGTAACGTCTCTGGTGTTCGCTAGAATATTTTTAATGGTTTTTCCTAAAGTCTCATTTTATTTTGGGCATTAAATTTTCATGGTTGGATAAAAACCGACTCAGTTTAATGATGAAGCGATTTTTGGAGCAGGCACGCGAATACGTTAATAAGGCTTGGCAATACTTTAAAGGACAATCCATCAGCAGGAGAATTCTGATTGGTGGATGTCTTTTTTTTGGTGTTTTATTTTTATCAACATTTCTATTTGTTGGACTCGTGTGGGTTGGGGCATTCGGCTCGTTGCCCAGTAAAGCTGAGTTACGTTTAGTAGAGAACCCACTTGCAACAGAAGTGTATAGCGCAGACAGCGTTCTTCTTGGTAAATATTTCATTCAAGAACGTTCGAATATCCGTTATGAGGATGTACCGCAGCACCTTGTGCAAGCGTTGATCGCTACGGAAGATGTACGATTCTTTCAGCATGGTGGCGTTGATACAAAAAGTCTTGCGCGGGTATTGGTTAAAAGTATATTGCTGCAACGTGAATCGTCGGGCGGCGGTAGTACGATTACGCAGCAGCTTGCGAAGAACTTATATCCTCGGCGAGATTATTGGCTGTTATCATTGCCAATCAATAAAATTCGTGAAATCATTATCGCTCGCCGGTTAGAGCGTGTTTACGATAAAGAATCCCTGCTCTCGCTTTACCTCAATACTATTCCATTTGGTGATAATACTTTTGGGATTGAAACTGCTTCTCAAAGATTCTTCAGTGTACCTACTAAGAGACTCACGTTAGATCAAGCAGCTGTATTAGTGGGCATGCTTAAGGCTACGTACACCTACAATCCTCGGTTATTTCCGGAACGATCGAAAATGCGTCGTGATGTTGTGCTTGCGCAGTTGCAGAAGTATGAGATGATCTCAGAAGGACGGCGAGATAGTCTGCAAGCATTGCCCATCAAGCTTAACTATAGACGTACAACACACCATGAGGGACTTGCGCCGTATTTCAGAGACTACATTCGTGAAGATCTGATGACGTGGTGTAAGGCTAATACAAATGCGGAGGGAAAACCTTATAACCTCTACACGGATGGGCTGAAAATATATACCACCATTGATTCGCGGTTGCAACGTTATGCCGAGGAAGCTGTACGTCAACAGATGACGGTTATCCAGAAAAGTTTTCAATCGCATTGGGGAAAGCGTGATCCGTGGCATGCGCGACATGATGTACTTGAAGATGCTATCCATCGAACCGCACGCTATCGTGATTTGAAATCTCAAGGACTTCAGGAAGCAGAAATTACTCGCCTCATGTCCAAAAAATATTTGATGTCAGTATTCACCTGGGAAGGAGAGAAGGAGATGATGATGAGTCCGATTGATTCGATCAAACACTATCTTACTTTTTTAAATGCAGGCGTGCTTGCTATCGAACCGAGTGCGGGCGAAATCAAAGCGTGGGTAGGAGGAATCAATCACAACTATTTTCAGTTCGATCACGTGAGAACTACCACGCGACGTCAAGTTGGATCTACCTTTAAACCAATTGTCTATGCTGCCGCGTTGGAACAAGGCGCTGATCCATGCGACTACATCTCCGCGGAAAAAACGGTATACACAAATGCAGAAGGCTGGACACCCACCAATACTGGAGAAGATAACTATGATCTTAAATATTCCTTAGCCGGTGGACTTGCATATTCGGTGAATACGGTATCAGTGAAAGTGCTGGAGCGTGCAGGAATTCAGAACACCGTAAACCTTGCGCATAAGATGGGCATCAGCGCGACCATGCCGACAGTTCCTTCACTCGCGCTAGGCGTAGCAGACGTTTCGATGACAGAAATTGTAACCGCTTACTCGTGCTTTGCCAACAATGGAAAAGTAATAACACCCTTCTATATCACGTCAATCAACTCGCGACATGGAGAAACGTTGGAATCATTTCAACCAGAGAAGCCAAAGCAAGCGCTATCGCCTGAAACGGCAAACCTAATGTTGCATATGATGAAGCGTGTAATCGATGAGGGTACTGGTGCGCGACTTCGATCACAATACGGTATCGAAGGTGATGTTGCGGGAAAGACAGGTACAACGCAAGACAATGCCGACGGGTGGTTCATCGCCATATTACCCAACCTAGTGGTAGGCTCGTGGGTAGGTGCCGACGATCCGCGTATTCACTTCAGATCGACAGCGTTGGGCCAAGGTGCAAACACCGCCTTGCCTATCGTAGGACGCATGTTACGCAAAGCACAGCACGACAGTCAAGGAGAATACAAGGCGCAATATTTCCCTGCACTCAATGCATCATTACGGTCGCGTCTATCTTGCGATCTGTATAAATCTGATTCTAATTTTTTTCAGCGCCTTTTCGGAAAACGTGATCGTGATGAAGAGAAGCGAAAAGCATTTGGAGAGGCTGACAAGAAAAAGAAGAAAGGCTTTCTGCGAAAGATTTTTTAAAATAATCTCCATGAAAGCGGTTTTAATTGCATCGTTGTTTGTTTGCTCAAATGTAGAATAGTTTATACATCCCTTTGCAAATGCAGCTTTCTTCGCTTGCTCGCAGGGGCATAAGAATTTTTATTATTCCCTAATAAAAAACTATGTTATGAAAGCTGTAAAGGTTATGTTTTGGTTTATGATGGCGATCATGTTGCCATTGGCAACTATTCACGCACAAGATCAGAAAGGAAAGAAGGTTACAAAGAAACTCATCTCTGATGTGGTTGGAAAATGGGAATTGAAGGAGACAGTTGATCTTCAAAAGAAAGGTGCGATAAGAAAGGATACTCTCGGATTTGATTGGATCGAGTTCTCGGAAGATGGTAAATATTCCCTCGGTAGTGCTGGACAAAATGGTACTGTTGAGGCGATCGATTCAGGATCATATCGTGTGAACGAACAAGGAGGACTGTTGTACCTCGATAGTTCAAGTGATAATGGGCAAGTATCACAAGTTCCCTCAGAGTGGACTATTGCCGTAAAGGAGGCAGAGATGAAGATATCGAGTCGTGCCAGTGTACATGGAAAGCGATTCGAATATCGTTATCACCGCGTGAAGGAGGGCTTAAATAAGAAATAGGCTTTAATCCTAACTAAAATAGACTAGGAGAGATGTCTCGCAGCACTTTCTTCCTAGTCTATTTTTTTCTTTGATCGACAAAATTGACGCTCAAAGTCAACTAAAGGTACATGTGTCGCCGCTCATAGCTGTCTAATCCCGCTCAAGGATTGATTTTTCCGGTTTGATGACTATATTGAACATCCTTAAAGGTCGATTATGTCCAAATTATCAGGTGTCATCAGAACCGTCGTTATCATTGCCATTTTGATATCAAGTATTAGTTGTGATCAAATCACGAAGTCGATCGTCCGGAGTCAAGTTTCCAGTGATGAGCAAATCTCGATGTTCAATAATAGTGTAACACTGATGAGAGTAGAAAACTCCGGGGCATTTTTGAGCCTGGGTCACGCATTGCCTTCACTGGTGAAGCAGGCGATTTTAATTTTAATACCGGTGCTCGTTTTGTTGGCTGGAATTTATTTTGTGTTCAACAGAAAGGATATTCAGAGCACAACACTGATTGGAATTTGCTTTGTGCTCGGCGGAGGCATTGGAAACATATACGATCGTATCATCTACGGATCCGTCACTGACTTTTTGCATATCAATTTTGGCCTCTTTGAAACCGGGATCTTTAATCTCGCCGACGTCTCGATCATGGTCGGCATCTTCATCGTCATCTTCGATACCTACCGCACAAAAACACTAGTAGAATCGAATTAATGCTGATGTGTTGACGTGTTAACTGCCTTCTGACTCCCGACTTCTGTCTCCTGTCTCCCGACTTCCTGCTTACTTCTTACTTCTTACTTCTTACTTCTTACTTCTTACTTCTTACTTCTCACGTCTTCCCTTCCCCAGGCATCGTTTTGTTACCGCTCTTTCATCTAGATTATATCAACTACAATTAAACGTAATCGTTATGGCAGAGAATAATAGAAACCGCGGCTGGAATCGCAGTCAGCAACAGCAATGGAATGAAGGCAAACGCTCAAACAGAGATTACAACCAAGAACGTGACTACAGTGATTATGGTAATCGCTACGGCAGTAGTTCGAGCAATGATGATAGCGAATATGGAAGTTATGGCAGCTGGTCAGACCGATATGGCAACGAGGGATATGATCGGAATAGAAATCAGCGAAGCTCCTACGGCGGAAGCTACGGAAACAGTGGCAATCGATATTGGAGTGACAATCGTGACTATGCCAACAACAGAAATCGCGAGAACGACTATGAGAACAATCAAGGTTCGTCATGGGGAAGTTCTGACAGTAGCAACTTCAGAAGTTCATATCAGAATGACTATCCCGACTATGAAGACTACTCACGCGGGAGTTATGGCAACAGCGGCGAAGGATATCGTAACTATGGTGGTACCTATGGCAATGTAAATCGTGGAGGCTTCAGTGGTAATCGTTTTGGATCCGGAGGCGATTATAATCGGGGCCGTCAGAGCAGTCGTTACGCACAACAAGATTATTGGCCATATGAATATGCGCGTCAGGACTCCAATTATGGAAATAAATATGAGTCGCAGCAAGGAGAGCGCGATTGGTGGGATAAGACAACCGACGAGGTGTCATCTTGGTTTGGGAACGAAGAGGCAGAGCGTCGTCGTGAGCAAGATCGTAGACGTGAAGGTCGACATCGCGGCAAAGGACCCAAAGGCTACCAACGTTCTGATGAACGCATAAAAGACGATATCAACGATCGCTTGAGTGACGACGCATTTGTGGATGCAAGTGATATTGACGTTACTGTTCAAAATGGTGAGGTAACGCTAACGGGCACTGTGCAAAGCCGTAGTGACAAACGTAGGGCAGAGGATGTCGCAGAAGCTGTATCTGGGGTGAAGAATGTAGAAGTCAGACTTCGCGTGCAAGAAGGAAGTTATGATTCAGGCTTCGGGCGTAGTAGTTATGTTTCAAACTCGGCCGTAACAGGTACAACTAGTGCGACTGCCGATAAAAATAAATTGAAACAATCCTCTCTGACAGAATCTAAATAATTGATTAACTTCATAGACGCTCTTAAACGGGCGTCTATTTTTTTCTTTTGTCTATGAACGATATCCTCGAGAAAGTGAAAGTGTTTGCAGATCATGCACACGGTGATCAGCGCAGGAAGTACTCGAATGAGCGCTACATTTTTCATCCCATGCGCGTGATGGAAAATTGTAGAGACTACACGGACGATGTTGCCGTCTTAGCGGCGGCGTTGTTGCACGATGTGTTGGAAGACACGACAATTACCAAGGAAGAGATGCATGTTTTTTTGCACCAGGTTATGCCGGCATCAATGGCGGATCGCACATTGGCATTGGTAGTTGAATTAACCGATGTGTACACGAAAAAGAATTATCCTGAGCTCAATAGGCGCGCCCGTAAGATGCGTGAAGCGGATCGCCTTTCAAAAATTAGCGGCGACGCCCAAACTGTGAAATATGCTGACATCATCGATAACGTCACTAATATTTTTGTTAATGATCCTGACTTTGCCGTTGTTTTTATACACGAGGGTAGATCTGCTTTAAGGAAAATGACAGCTGGTGATGAAGAGCTTTTTGATAAAGCTGTGAAGATGATTGAAGATTGTTTGGACCTGATGCATGAACACGAGCCGCTCAATAAGCTTCGGCAATAAAAAAGGCTGTCGTAAAACAGCCTTCTCAAACAATGTATCTTGAAATTATTTCGTGCTATTCAGATAGCGCGTGCCGGTAGAATTATACTGAAGGTAGTTCACAGCACGATTCAGTGCGTCGACAATCTGACTGATGTATTCACGTTTCGTACTCACGATCGCGTCTTTCTCGCCTTCGGCAGTTGCAATTCTAACCGAGTAGCGTTCACGAACAGCGATCATTGAGATTACGCCCACAAGCGTTAGTGTGACACCTGTCCAAATCGCGATGGTGTTTGCACTTACCATCGAATCACCAATGCGGACATCAGCGATCATCGACGGCGTGATGAAATTCATCAACCCTACCAATAATACAACGAGGCCGACTAATAACAAGATCAAGCCTGGTAACCTATCTGGTCTTCTGATGAGCAAACCGAATTTGGTAATCCCGCGCAATTCATATGCAGTTTGTCTAACCTGAAAGGTAGACTCGGTAACGGTTACATCGTGCCCATCCGTATACAATATTTTATCCGGTATCATACTAATGTTGGTTTTGCTTTTCACTGTCATAATGATTTAAAACTATCAACAGAATTAAAAACGCCGTGCCACCCCGAATCGAGGATTTTTAACCTCTCGACATCGCTTGCATAATCCCGTTCATCACAAAATTTGATGACTATTTCCACGATGAGATGTTCGCTTGTACGGTTATTGTTTATCTTCACCAACTTTGAATAAAACAACCATGAAGAAAATATTGTTGATTGCTTCCTTATCACTTTCTTTTATCGTTCATACCATTCAGGCACAGGATCCGAAGCGCTTCCAAGGTGAGGTGGATAAGATCATCGCGCGTGACGCGAATATTGCGCATAGTGACTTAATCGTGTTCGCGGGTAGCTCTAGCTTTAGGATGTGGAATAGTTTGCAAGAGGATTTTTCGGATCGTCATGTTGTGAATCATGGTTTCGGTGGATCTGAGACCTCTGATCTTATCTTTTACGTCGACGAACTCATCACACGATATAATCCAAAGCAAATTTTTATTTATGAAGGTGATAACGATTTGAACGCTGGTAAAGATGTGAAGCGTGTGCTGGCTGATGCTGATAAATTGGTTGATGCGATTCGTGCAAAAGTACCTGCTACCGTTGAGATTGTGTATGTAACACCGAAGCCGAGCCCAAGCCGTTGGGCGTTGAAAAAAAAGTATCAACAATTTAATCGTAAGCTTAAGAAATGGGCAAAGCGTGAGGAGAACGTAAAAGTGTTGGATGTTTGGCCGGCTATGTTAGGGGAAAATGGAGAACCGAAGCCGGAACTCTTTATCGAAGATAAACTTCATATGAATAAAGATGGCTATGCGATTTGGACGAAGATTTTTCGCTCCTATTTCAAGTAACGTTCGAATACTCGGGCTAAGCTTTTTTTAACCTGATGCGTTGTTCTACGCGGCCACTCTTCATGTCTGTGACGCGATTGACTTGCGTGATGACGCCTTCTACACCAATACTCTTTGCTTCTTGATCGGCAGGAACGGTTACAAGTAGATCTGTAGCGGGCGAATTCTGAAAAACCATGACGTGTTGTCCTGGCTCCACTTTCTCGTTGAGCGAGACAAATGCGCTTTCAATTTCAGCGCCTGCTAGGTAAGCCTTGTACGTGTCGGTAAGATAAATTGACTTTAGATTCATAATCGTTGCAGCTAAATAATCGGACCTGCGAAGCTACTTCGGGGACAGGCACGCGAGTGGTTTATCCTCAAAGTAGCGTTCCAGGATTTCTACTCACCGGAATAGTCTTTTTGGGTAAACCATTTCGGTTCGTATTCTGCGCTTGGGCATGGCGTTGCTTTCAAGCGTGATATTGTTAGTGTTAATTTTGCTGATCATTAATCGTTGATCCATACGTTCCCAGAGTTGGATTCTGGGTTGACGAATCCTTCTCTTAAAAACTAATTCCAGCGGTCTGCAATTCAAAAATTGAATCGACTAGGGGACAATTATCTACAAAAGAAAAAAACGCTATCGTCGTTTTGTGCAATAGCGTTTTAAGTTTGGAAGCGCGGTCTAATACTCACATGCGCCAACGTCGTATACGTTGCCTTTCAATCGCGCACCTTGATAAAAATCTTTGGTGATATTATAAGCCTTAATGTTTTTTCCTTGATCAATTGCAGGTGATCCTGCGAGGAGTCTATAATTGTTTTTTGAAGGACTCACAAACTTCATGTGTGCAATATTTCGTGTAAACCGGTTGTTGGACATCTGCAGCTTTACATTTTTGCTGAGCTTATAAACGTATGAGTCTTGTCCCGTTCTTGGATATGGATACGTTCCGTAACTACCTGGGTTCACAATGATATTGTTGTAGATGCTATTCAATGGAACCAAGTCTGCATAAATTCTGATCCCATCAATTTTTGGATTGATGATCGTGTTGTTCAAAAATTTGAACCCAGGGCCTGGCGTATAACGCTCATCGCAGAATATTCCGCTGAAGCCTGCGTTCACAATGATGTTATCATGAATAACATTATCGCCGAGTCCGAGAACAACAATGCCATGGCCAACGCCAGTATGGATGAGGTTATTAAAACATTGCCCACCCGTACCTTCTCCGATTTGAATACCATTGCGTTGATTTGCGATATTCTTCCAGCCATAGTTTTCAACAGTATTGTCGTGGACGGATGCACCCACCGTGGCCGATCCAAGTTGTATACCTTCCCATCCTGAGTTTTTTACCTTGTTGTTGTAAATCTCAACACGATGGATTTCATGTGGCAGCCGAAGACCACAGGGTGTGATGACGCCATTCAGGAAGAAAGAGTTACCAATATAAAATGCTTCTCCGCCGGTGTCGTGCACATAGTTGTCGTGAATCTTGATGTCTTTCATGGTGAACTTACCGCGAGATGTGAGAATGTCGCAGGAGGGATCTGTCTTCGCCATGATACCCGCGAAATTTACATTGTATACTTCGATATGATCTACTTCGAAGTTTGTGCTCAGGTAGTCGAGCGTAACACCTAAACTTGTTCCTGTTATTCGGATGCCATAAGTGGCGCTGGATCCCGTGCCTGTAATTCGAAAATGTTTACTGTTTTGTGTTTTGAGTGCGAAGGTTCTTCCGAAGGGTTTCAAGTTTACAGTACCGCCACAATTCTTGATTATGATTGGCTTTGATGGTGTTCCCGTAAGGTTCACAAAAAGTAAATTCAAGTAATTGATCGATGAACTCAAACATATTACATCACCAGGTTTGATGCCTAATACATTCCCGTCAATGCGATGTATGTTGGCCGGGACGACGTAGGTGCATCCGCAGGCGGCATTGATTTTAGCATTTTCAGTTGAGTTTTCTTCGTCAACGATTGTCGTCGGTGATACGTTTAGTTCGGGCTCAGTGCAAGAGAAGGAAAATGCAATCAGGAGGCAGAGCAATTTTCCAACAACGAATGCGTAACGCAGTGAGAATAGGTCATATCGTGACCTTCTCCCACCAGGGGAAAGTAGAGGGTGCATAGCAGAGAGGGTATTAAGGTTACGGCCGCTAGTTACTTCTTCTTTCTTAATTATCACTGACGCACGCTACGCAAACGATGTTAATGTTCGTTAAAACGAATCATCGTTCGATTGGCTGTGACAGCATACGGCCAGGCAAAAGTAAAAAACCTCTATGCTTTTGAATCACACCAACTGATTTCTTGCAATATTTTTAATAAAAAAAGCTGCACGATCTCCGTGCAGCTCAAGTGATACTTTAGGTCTATCCGTAATATTAATATTCAGCAGCGCCAATGTCGTATGCTGCACCCTTCAGGCGAGTCTGCAGATAAAAATCTGTCGACACATTGTACGCTGAAATGCTCGCACCCGTATTGATTGCCGGCGATCCCGCGCTCAAGCGATAGTTGTTAGTCGAAGGACTTACAAATTTTACCGCAGCAATATCACGTGTGAAGTAATTGTTGCTTAGTGTCACTTTCACCGTGTTGCTCAATTTATACAGGTAAGCATCTTCGCCGGTGCGTGGCGATTTGTAGGTTGTATAGCTCCCCGGGTTAACGATGATGTTATTCATCACAACGTTCATGGCAACAAGGTCCGCATACAAACGAATGCCATCTTGTTTCGGGTTTACAATGGTGTTGTTGATGAATTTGAATCCACCGCCTGGAGTGTAACGCTCGTCACAGAAAATGCCGTGACTACCCGCATCAACAATAACGTTGTCATGAATGACGTTGTCTCCAAGGCCGAGCACGACCATCCCATTACCAGGACCATTTTTGATAAAGTTGTTATAGCAAACACCGCCAGTACCCTCGCCAATCTGCATACCGTTGCGTTGGTTTGTAACATTTTTAGTGCCGTAGTTTTCGATGGTGTTGTTGTAGATCGCAGCACCAACAGTAGCAGACCCAACTTGAATTGCTTCCCATCCTGAATTTTTCACAAGGTTGTTAAACACTTTTACATTTTCGATCGCGTGCGGAAGTTTAACGCCACAAGACGTTGATACGCCATTCATGTAGAATGAATTTCCGACATAAAAACCTTCTCCACCCGTGTCATGGATATAATTATGGTGTAATGAAATGTCACGCATGGTGAAAGCACCGCGCCATGTAGCCGCGTCGCATGAAGGATCTGTCTTTGCCATAATGCCAGCGAAGCCGATGTTGTATGCTTCGATATGATCGACCTCGAAATTTGAACTCAAATAGTCGAGTGTAATGCCAAGGTTAGCGCCGTATATTTTTATCCCATAGGTAGCGGCAGAAGATCCGGTAATGCGGAAGTACTTGCTCTTTTCTGTTTTGATACCGAATGATTTGCCAGTGCCGTTGATGTTAACCGTTCCACCACAATTCGTAATTGTAATGGGTTGTGTCGCGGTGCCATTAATGTTGACAAAGTACAAGCTTTTATATTGATTGATAGAACTAAGACAGATTACGTCACCAGGTTTGAAGCCGAGTGCAGCACCGTCAATTTTATAGGCGTTGGAAGGCACAACATACGTGCATGTAGCGCATGCTGTAGTCGTTGCGAGTTGAGAAATTTGCTGTGTGTCCGTAGTGTTAATGCTTTTATCAGCACCTGTCATTTGAAGTTCATCTTCGGTACATTGCGAGAATGCGCCGAGAAGTGTTACGAAACAAAATACCTTCCACAGGTTGTTGATCTTCAATGTTGATTTCATGTAGGCAATAGTGTTTAGGCCCAATGACGATAGTCATCGCGCACGATTAAAAAATAATTTTTCTGGATCCTACAGCAGAGTGTTGCTGTGATTGATCACGAAGATTAAGTCAAAAAAAGAATCCGGTTCGTTGTCGACAGTGCAAAATTACAATGAGCAGGAGCGATTGATACCGGTGTGTAATGAAATAGGCTTTTTAGATTTTCAATGACTGAAAAAATTATATCACCTCGTGTGCGCATCACGCTTGATACTATACGAGAATATACTGATGCGTGAAGTGGAAAATGGAGCATCATCATGACGTCGACATGTACTTCATATAGAATATCGTGACAATCGTTTTCTTATAGTTAAATCCGAATTGGCGGAGTGTAAATTCATGCTTGGACAATTTTAACGATGAGCGTATGTGACTAGCGATGAGTCGCAGGGGAGCAGCTTTACACGCAAGCAAAGCCGATCGGTATTGGCAAGTTTGATTCGCGGCAGTTGCAGCTAAGGAATCCGTTCGTCTTGTGAATAATACTGCGTATTGACACGCAGATGGCGGATGGACAGGCGAGAATGACGCGAGGGGCAATTTTGTGATGATGGAATTTTCTTACAGAACAAATGGTGTGTACTAAAATGGCGTTTTGGAAAAGAAACGTGTTCTATAGAAAGAACGCGGATGTTTTGAAGTAAAAAAGGAGATCTTTTATTGATCTCCTTTTATGAATGGTTACTGCAATTTGAGTTTTGATCGGAATTTAGCCCTTGCCGCGTCGGATATTTTTTGACGCTCCTTTGGCAGGTTCTGCATCAGCGTGGCAGGAAACTTCAATGTTGTTTCTTTGCTGAACGACTTCGCGCGTACGCGGCTACTTTCAGCTGCAGCGATGATCGTGTCTTCAGGCGTAAAGTTTGTAAAAATGTTTGATTCAATCTCAAAGTTTTGTGCGATCACAAAAGTTGGTTCTTCACTGTCTGCCCACGGATTTTTATTTACCGTCTCATAGATGCCTGAAGCTTCCATGAGGTTATTCGATTCATTGTAGTCGCCGTTTTCAAAGCGCACAGAATAAACGCCGAATAATAACGAGTCAACTTCACCCTTATAATACGTGTAGCTAAAGGCGTAGTCATTGTCTTCAAATTCAAGAATGTCTGGATAGAAAACGTACTCAAACGCATTGTCTTTGTAAGGGGCGCTAAAAGGAGGAGCGTCGATAGGTGTGAGTTCGCTCTCATCATTTTTTGCCCAGAAAATCAAGTCCATATCAACGGGCTCATTTTTTCCATCGTCGTCAACGTCCACCCACTCAAGGCCAACCAATGTGCCGTCTTCATTTACAAGGTTGATGGTAAGCTCATCGTCGCCCGAAATCGTGATGAGGTTATTTTCGCTGTTAACATCGTCGAGCTTGATCACAATCGTTTCTGCGTCTTCCTCAAGGATCCAGTCAGACCAAAACTTTATGGAAATCTTTGCCTCTGTTTCGCCTTCTGCGATTTCGATTTCACTTTCATCGCCAACCACTTCGAAATCGTATGGCTCCTGTTCTGGATTAACGTCTGTTAAATTTGTCGCGGTTCCTGTGATGTCAAACTCGAGTACGAAATCTTCCGGTGCAGGCTTATCCAAGACAATGGTGTATTCAATAGTACCTTCATCTTCATACACTGTTGTTTCCGACATCTCAAATGAGATTGCTGCTTTTGATGGCGGATCATCGTCGTCTTTCCCGCAAGACGCCATAACAAGGGGCATCGCTGCTAAAATCGCTGCGGAACCCATCACGAGTAGATTCTTTTTCATGACTTTTAATTTAATGTTGAATCAGCACCAACCCATAACGCGCACTTTCGGCAAAGATTAGGATTCGCAGATTTTACTTTAACTTATCAATTTGCCGCACCAAAAGCAATTCGCACGCTTGAATTTTTGTATTTGGTTATCGGTTATCTGTTATCCGTGAACTGTCATCCGTGAACTGTCATCCGTGAACTGTCATCCGTGAACCGTCATCGGTGAACTGTCATCCGTGAACCGTCATCGGTGAACTGTCATCCGTGAACTGTTATCCGTTAACCGTGAACTGTTATCGGTTATCCGTGAACCGACATCCGTTATCACTGCACAATTTCAAAGTAGAACCGCCACCCACTGCATGGGTTGTAGAGCTCGTAGAACGTATCGTTGTACGGATAAATATAGGTTTGGCCTCCCTGAGTTAAGCGGTCTATATAGGGCTGTATGTTATCAAGGTTCGCGTCTGGGTTCGTATTGCGAAACACGGTAAGTTCCGATGCAAAATCGTATGAAAGAATGTTGCCTGTGAATGTAGGCGTTCCCTCGAGCACAGCAATTGTATTTGATCCATCTGCGTTCTCTAAAAAGAAACCTACCGCGGTTAAATCATTGGTGTTGTAAATCAGCATTGCAATGGCGCCTTGAAGGTCAGCAGCAATGGTAGCATCAACGGCATCACCATTCTCGTCGAATATGTTTCGGATGTCGCCAAAGAAGATTTCTCCGTTTGTTTGAAACGATGCGCCTGCACCATTAAATAATGTACGCTCTAACGTTACGGCTTGATTAGCATTTGTTGCACCGCTGTAAATCGGTGAAGGTTCCGGTGTACCACATCGCTCGAGTGTTGATTCTTCGAAATCCTCCATTAATATACTCTTGAGTTTAATCGTGTTCGTTTTGAATGAAGTCTCCAGTGGTTTGTCGAATACAATAGAATCGCCACGCAAAATATATCCAGTCGTAAGGTCGAGTACTTTACCTTGAGACAGTGTAGTCTTCGCGGAAATGTAGTTGAAGTGTGCGGTTCTTCTAAATGTGTCGAACGAGAGATATACCGCTAAGTCTTTGTCTTCATAGACCAGACGTGACGCGGTGCTAAATTCATTTAAGTTCTCCCATAGCGCTGGACCAAGTAAATCTTCGGCATTGGCGGTAGCTTCTTCAAAGAAAAGAACCGTTGGGTTTGCACGATCTGACTTACTGCGAAATGCCAATGCATCGCTTGATGTTTCCCCCTGATAAATAAATTCGAACTCAGCACCGAACGAAGCACCGTTTTGCTCGAACAAGAAACTGAAGAAGGAGTAACTCTCAAATATCAATTCAAGGCCAAGTGCGTTGTCGATTCGATACGTGATGGTTTGATCATGAAATTTTCCTTCGCGATAGCCTACATCGGTTTTAATATTCACCGTATTGTCATCGTTGAATTTCAGCAGCACATGAAATGACCCCGATGCATTTTCAGGACGATACTTTAAGACCCAACCATTATCTGGAGCCGTAAGCTTTGACTTAAGTCCAGATATCGCTTCCGCCACACGTTCATCGGCGCTTTTGTCGAATTTGTTGATGTCGTCATCCTGACAAGAGGTGATGACAAGAAGCAGGGCAAGGCAGAGATAGAATAGTTTTTTCATTAGTTCAACTTGTCTTGAATGATTTCACGAACCTCTAATAATTTTACGCCGGTGTGCTGCTCGTAGTGTCTGAGTATAGAACTGTATTTTGTTTTGATCAAAGCACGACCTGCGTTACGCTCTAAACACTCAGCGTCACCGTTGCAAACTTCTAAGTCGAGATAGTTTTCATCAAAGTTTGGATCAAACAAGATGAAGGCCGCAGTTTCAGCAAAATCTTCATTGAACGAAGTAGTAGCATACGGTGATACAAAACCGCGTTTGAGCGCATCTTCGTTGCTCAATGTATACCATGATCCTGGGGAGGTGTAACCCCTCGGAGATATCTGCTCAAAACTGGCCGGTAAATCAAAAGTCTGATGCACGATGTGTGCAAACTCGTGATAAATGGTGTTGAGTTGAAGAAATACCCAATCTGGATTTTCTTCGTCAATTTCGTTTACTTGTGTAATGGTGATTCGGGCGCCAGCATCGGCGGTTCCCAACGTAATGGTCCCGTCGGTGTTAAATATCGGCGAGCCGATAAACACAACTTCTTTGGGGACGTAACGCTTGAAAAACGCTTCACCATTGTCGACGGCGAGAAAGGGCTGTATCCAATATTCATCAAGAAAATTCAACATCGGAATAACCAGATCACGGTCTGTAGGCACTACGCGCTTGTCTCCCTCTACATATCGATCTACGTACTTGTATCGGATAGCGACATTGTAGGGAGCAAGGAAATTCTCGCGAATGTAAATGTCGAGTGGATCGTTAGACAGCGGCACAGTTTTTACCGGTGCATCGAGTTTGTCTTCAGCGCAACCAACGGCCAATGCAATCAATGTGATGGCCAAGACGTATGTATATAATTTCTTGTTCATGGTGGTGGCTGGTTATTATCGTGGGTTCGGTTCAAGGCCGCCGATGTCGATGGCCGACTGTGGGATTTGTAATACTTTCCTATCATCGTCGCTGTCCAGTACAATCAGATCAAACTCTTGCGTGATGTGCTGTACAGGTATTTCGAATCGCTTGATGTCAAACCATCGAAGGCCCTCGTGTATAAACTCTTTGCGACGTTCATCAAGAATAAATTGAAATACAGCGAGCTGCGTATTTGTTGTGCCGTAAAATTCACGAAGCCGTTGTTGCGTGATTGGGCTACCGCCAGGGTAACGTTTGTTGGCGAGCGTTTGCAAATCGGTGATGGCATTAGCAACCCGGTTGTCGCGCACATATGCCTCCGCGCGATTAAGTAATACTTCTTCTCCTCTGAACACAGGATCGATGGTGTAGTTCAACCCAACATCTGACGTAAGACTAGAACGTTCAAAAAGGAAATCATATTTTCCAAAACCTAGGTTATCGGTGCCGCGCACAAAGATCGGATATCGGTCGCTGAAGCGTAAGTCAATCGGTAGCCATGAAGGCTTAGAGAAGATCTCTTGCGCCAATGCAGGGCTTGGCCAATAGCCCACACTGATATGAGCATTCGTGATGTTTCGAATCACTAACAAATTGCTAGCATCAGCCGTCGAGGTGAAGCTGCGGAGAAAATCTTGTGGCTCGATATATTCCTCTAAAAGCGTTTGCAAATCTTTGACATACGTACTTGGATCGTCGCCTAACATCTCGCTGCTATATTTGATACAGTTCGCCATATCGCCTTTAAACAGGTAGAATCGAGAAGCAAATGCGAGGGCAGATGTTTTTGTGAAATGATATTTGCCCGAGTTTGCCAAAAACGACTCATCCACCAATTCCAATCCATCCAATAGATCGCGTTCTACTTTTTCATAGACTTCTTCAACGGAATTACGCTCGTACTTCTTGATGAATTCCGTTTCGGGTTCTTCCACGTAAGGCACGCCGTCGCGACGTTTTGCATTGTCTTCATTGTAGTGTTCTGCGAAAATGTTGACCAGCATAAAATGGCCATAAGCACGGGCAAGTAGTGCTTCACCTTTCACCGCTCTTTTTAAGTCTTCATCACCCGCAAGACCGTCAATAATGGCGAGCACTTCGTTTGCATGTGCAATGGCTTCATAGGTAGCACTCCAGAAAAACGCTGGCGTGTCTTGATTTACACTCGTAACGTCTTCCCAAGCATAGAGCTGCTCGTGTTCAGGAAGGCGTGTGGTGCCTGCCGTGAAAGTGACATTGTCACCCATCCACTCAGTGAAATTATAACTTGCCGCACTGTATGCGTTTGTCAACAACTGCGCACACTTCTCTGGTGTATCCAGTGCAACGCGATTGTCGGGCGTCTCATCCAGAAACTGGTTACAGCTGTTTAAGAGGAGAAGGACAATGACGGGAATAGAAAATCGAATTGTTTTTTTCATATACCCTCAGAAGTTTAATGTGATAGACGTCGTGAAAAGCTTTGGCTGCGGTAAAGCAACGCCTCCTGCAGAGAAGAACTCCGGATCTTGTCCGTTGAGTTTTTTGTCTGAATAGAGCAGCAGCAAATTCTGCCCTTCAAAGGATATCGATGCATTGTTCGCGCCGATTCTACGGGCCAGCTGTCCTGGTAACGTGTAGCTTAATCGCACTGACTTCAAGCGTGCATAGGTTCCGTCAGCAACACGTGCAGTACTTTTGTTATAAAGGTCGTAGGCACTTTGATAATCGGAGGTTTCTTTTTCCAGGATTTCCTGATCGAGTATGACCGGGATATCTGTTACCTGCTCGTCTCCAGACGTTACCCAACGGTTGACGAAACTTCTGGACAGTGAGCTGAAGTCGGTATACCGGGGGCTAAATGCATCGTCAAGCCGGATCTTGTAATCGAACTTGTACGAGATAAAAATATTTAAAGCAAAATTTTTATACGTGAAGATGTTCGTGAAACCACCTGCGCCGCGCGGTTCTGCTGAGCCTTCATATTTCAGAACGTCTCTTATGTTTTCACGGTCTTGAAGACTATAGTTGTAAACAACTTCACCGTTGCCATCGTAGAATGCTGGAATACCGCGCGTATCCAATCCAGCGAAGCGCGTGGAGAACAAGCCGCGGCGTGGCCCACCGATCACGGCAGCACCACCTTGTACAATCGCATCGCCCAAACGTGGATTAAATTCCAAACGGGTTATTTCGTCGCGTGTATAACCAATGTTGAAGCTGGTAGTCCATGAGAAATCACGACTGCGCAACGCTAATGCATTGATGGCAAATTCGAAACCTCGTGCGGTCATGTCGGCATAGTTTCCATTCTTAAATTCGGCACCACCCACACCGCTGGTCTGAAATAAGCCGATAAGGTCATAACAATTACGATGATAGAAGTCGATCGTTCCCGTTACGTTATTGTTGAAGATACCATAATCGAAACCAACGTTAACTTCTTTAAGTTTTTCCCAAGTGAGGTCATCATTTTTGAGGTCCTGAATGTATAGGTAAGTTTCTACATCCGTTGGACGCAATGTCACGCGAGAACGAATATTCAACAATGCGCTCGTATTCGGACCGAGGTTTGCGGATAGGCCATACGTTGCACGGATTTTCAAAAAATCAACCCACTTTGGTTTGAAAAAATCTTCTTGATCAATATTCCATGCACCACTCACGTTCCAAGTCGGCAGGTAACGTGCTTGAATACTTTCACCGAGACGATTAGATCCATCGTATCGTGCCGTTGCGTTAAAGATGTATTTCTCTTTATAAGCGTACGCACCCGTAACATACAAGCCAGCAAACCTTTCTTTATCCTTACCAAGTGCATACGGGCTGATGCCTTGCCGCGCGAGGAATTCAATCATCGAAGGATCTGTTTGCACGACACCACCATTTTCATATACGACACCGATGCCATCCGCACGACGTGATGTGCGGTTGGTGTATTTGATCTCTTGCCCGGCCATCACGTTTACGCTGTGCACCGTGTTGAATACTTTATCCCAGTTGATGCTGTTGCGAATATAGAAGTATGTAAGCTCGTCTTCGTTGATGTTGTTGAAACCGCCGACAGGAAGAACGACCTTGGGCTGTGACGATGGGTCATCTGGATCGCTGTAAAGTAAATTATTCGCCGCTTTAATGAATTGTGTGCTATCGGCACGGTATGCTTCTGCTTGATTTGATTTTTCGTGAATGACGTGCTCGCGCTTCGTCGTTGCATATCGTCCTTGAATGGTGCTGCGAAAAACAATGTTTGGTTTTATTTCATAATTAAAATCTGCCTGCGTCGAAATATCGCTTACGTTGATGTTGATATAGTTCAGCGACAACTCGTCGAGAATGTTAAACGCTGCGAAATTGCGTCGGAAGTATTCCAACTCACCGTTGTCATCGTACGGACGAATGGAACGACTCGTATTGAGTGCGTAGCTCAGCGGGTTAATGTCGAAGTCGCGTTTAAATCGTCCTGTGATCGGATCGAAGTCGCGGTTCTGAGTGCCCGGTACTTTTTGATCGCGATAGTTTGCGTTCAACTTGAGGTCAAGGTGAAATTTGTCAGTGAATTGAAAAGAATTTTTTGCCGTCACCACATAACGCTTTACATTGTCTGCGATGGTTTGACCAGCATCGTCCATGAAGCTGAGTGAATAATAATTGCTCTGTTTTTCAGAACCGGAGGTGAAGCTCAGGGAATGTTGCTGTTGTACAGAGAAGTTTCGGAACAGGACGTCAAACCAATCTGTGTTGGCATTCTCATATTTGTTGAGAAACTCTTCGTTCAAGGTTCCGTCGCCATCCCAACGAAGTTGATTTCTATTCACCAGCACGAACATCTTTCCTATCGAACCATAGTTTTTTGCTTTCACGGCCGTGGTAACGTCAATCAACCCTTTATCGTACATCTCACGATAAACAGACATTTCATCATTGGAATTAAGGATATCAAACTGACTGTAGCTAGGACGGATGTGAAAGGAGAAATTGCCTGTGTACGACACTTTTGTTTGGCCACTCTTACCTTTTTTCGTGGTGATGACGATTACACCATTCTTCGCGCGAGTTCCATACTGTGCCGTAGCGGAGGCATCTTTCAAAATTTGCATCGACTCAATGTCGTCTGGGTTGATGCCGGCAATAGAAGAGGTCGTCAATGTATTTGCATTTCCAGTCATGATGTCGTCGGCCGTCGCGGCATTGAGGTCTTCTAGGATTACACCGTCAACCACCATCAAGGGCTGTGTGTCTCCATTGATAGACGTATTTCCGCGAATCCTGATCTTTGGACTCGCACCGAACGTGCCTGAGATGTTATCAACTGTAACCCCAGCGACGCGACCTTCAAGCATCTGACTTGCGTCTGTCATACCGGGAATTTTTGCTTCACTCATTTTGATATTGGCCGTTGACCCCGTGAACAACTTGCGTTCAACTTCTTGAAAACCTGTCACAACAACTTCGTCAAGCTCAGTCGTTTCTGTGTCCATCGGTACATTGATTACCGTGCGGTTTCCGACGATTTCATCGCGTGTAATAAATCCTACGAACGTGAATTGAAGTGTATCTGTAGGGGAGGCGTTGATGTCATAAATGCCATCAGTACTGGTCACGGTGCCTTGGTTAGTGCCTTTGATGCGAACGCTTACGCCAGGTAACTCACCGCCATCTTTAGCGGAATTCACTTTACCCGATACTTTTCGCTCTTGCGCTTGGGCACACACAAAAGCGATACAAAAGAGAGGCAAGGCAAGTAAAAATTTCTTCATGCTAGCGTTGTGATGAACAGGTTTTAGGAATAGATATTGAAATGTAGCCGAGATAGCTCAGTCTTGTTCGGTTCCGGTAGAGTCAGAGGCTCTTTTTCCTCAGACAATCGAAGGATGAGACCAATGTCGACGCCGACGCTTAAAAAATGAAAGATCGATAAAGCGGTTTTAGGTAGAACTCTTCCCATAGGCACATTCCAATGTTGTTAAAGTTAAAGATTTCAAGGAAAAAACATCTACCTGGATCGTATTTTAGGATCATATTTTTCAGCAAACGGTAACGTAATTTAGGTGATGCGTAAGGGGCGCTGGCTTCTGGAAGCTGGTTTCTGAATAAGAAGTAAGAAGTAGGAACTAAAAGTAAAGAAGATAAGGACTAAGAAGTAAGGGAAGCCTTTGCTTATTTCTTTTTAGATTTGTGTTGGTAACCCCGATGCCTAAACAGACGTTGTGCGCAATCAGGTTGCCGTTCAGTTCTTACAACGCGACATTTGACAACAATACACTACGTACTTTATCACTCCAATTACATGAAACGACTCACTTTGCTACTCGTGTTAACAGTGCTCTCATACCAAATTACTTATGGACAAGAATTAAAAAACGTTAAGAAGCGAGAAAAAACTTTTAGAGAGGAATACGCTGTGTTAGCATCCGATAAAAAAATTAAGCATGGCGATTATAAAAGATACTCAATGACGGATCAATTAACCATTGAAGGGAAGTACGAGAACAATCAAAAAGTTGGCGAGTGGAAGTTTTTCGTGGATGGAGAGTTGGAACAAACATTTGATTATTCAGCGCAACAAATGAAGTTCCATAAAACAATGGAAGAACCGTATATCGTTGACGTGAATGGAACGGAAAAGCTGTTGATATTAGACACACCACCTACATACTTGGGGGCTAAAGTTCGCCTGCATGACGAGTTAAATAGCGTTATGACCTATCCGATGCAAGCAAGACGAATGGGAGTCGAAGGCGTGGTTATTGCATCGGTGTGGATTAATCCCGATGGCACAATTGAAACCAAAATTGTTAGGGGAATTATGAAGGAATGTGACGCGGAGTTGTTGAAGGGGTTAAGTAAAGTTGAGAAAGATTGGGTTCCTGGGACCCTTCAGGGCGCTACTGTAAAATCTCAATATTTCGTTGAATTGGAATATAAACTCGATTTTAAGAGTGGTTCAGTTTACATGACGGTGAGATAGAATTCAGTGAGGAAGAGGTGGTAATTTCTATCGAGCGTATTTTGACGTTAAGAATGAAAAGGTTTGAGATTATATGGGATACGTTATTCGTACGACATGAAGCTGTACATCACAGACCAGTCTGATAATTTTAGCAGACTATTACGGCATCTGATGACGAAGCCAACAATGACGTTTGATAAAACCACGTTGCAGGAGAAGGTGACGATAATAAATATCAGAACGGCACTGCGCTTGGAAGACAGTAATGTTGATTTTTTATTCGACTACAATATATTCCCTTCCCATATCATGACATTCTTGACACAATGGTCGTCTGAAAAAAGGAGCATGAAAGTCGGTGATACGATTTTACAGCAGGTCTTTTTCCCCCCGGTAAAGAACTTTTCCCAGAAGATGATTTTTGGCGTTCGAATTAATGACGTGATCGATGACGCGAAGCGAAAAGGCTTTAGCTACGTGACCCTCGAAGGACATGTTGAGAAAGGAGAATCCATTTTTACATTAGAGGAAGCCGAGGCCGGGCTAATTTTTAAAATTAGAACATTTTCAAAGCCTGGGAATCTGCTGACAACATTGGTCGATACATTTCTGACGTCACCATACCAAGCGTATTGTACACGGGCAGCGTTAGCGAACATAAAGAGGCAGCTTGAGCAAATTTAAAGTACTTGGAAGTCGCATAAGTCGTGAAGGCTAAGTACGTGAAAACCGCTGCGTGGTAACTGCGTTGTTAAAAATGTACATTTGGACAGTTAGATGATGGGATACCATAAATTGAAAAAGTCTAATGAGATTATTACTTTTTTGTTTCTTGTTCCTGTACTCATTCGTCGCGTTGGCGCAGGGCAATATTCCGAAAGGTTATGGACCGTTGGTCAGCATCATACCACCGACGTCGTAACGGAAGTATATTGGCCCTATAACAATCAAAAGTTTTTGTTTGTCAAGTACGGTTACGATTGGAAGCATCCTAGAATTTTAGTCGTTGATACCGATACTTGGAAAAACGTTAACTGGTTTGCAACGCAGGAGAAATATTCACGATTTTACGGACTTACGGATGCCGGCCAAGTGTTGGTGTTCCAAAGGATAAGAACGTTTTTATTTTTTACATCGATCAAGTATCGGTTTGTAAAATTCGCGACTGGCGAGAACAAGGATTACAGTCGAAAGCAACTCCTTCAATACATTGAGCAGCATGGCAAGCTCGAATCGGGAAAATCTTTTCATCTGAACGATATGGTGCTTTCACCCGATAGGAACTATCTTGTTGCTCGATCTAGTTTGATTTCCAATTTAGATGATCTACCTCAGAAGAGATTTGAATTGAAGGTGTTTAAATACAGAGAAAATTGATCGGACAAAAAGCAGGATGTAGGACCAGAGAATTTATTATAGATGAAAGTTTTACGAATAATTGGATTGTTGATTTTACTATTCTTTGTACTTCAGGAATTTGCCAATGCATATAAGCAAATCGGGTGGGACGTGATATTTATAATCATACCGTTTGCATTCATCGTCGCGGGTGTAATTTATTGGCGACGTAGGGTAAAGCAGCACAAAAACAAGTTATAGTATCGGTGTTCCTTAAGATGAAGATTAGATCGAGAAGAAATGACAATTTACTGCTCCAACAAGTTAGAACTATTTCTAAGACAAACTTCTCCAGAAAATCATTCACAGCTACCTTCGTCACTTGGGGATTGGAACGGGCATCTATTTACAATAGACAGAAGAAAGTGTCTCCTCTTGGTGAACAACAAAACTTGTTATGCAGTGCTGATAGCAAACATTTTGAAGAAGGACGTCAAGGACTTTGTTCAAGTTTTTAAGGAAAGGCTTATCCGGCAACTGGATTATGATATAAAGATAAATGAAGCGCAAGAAATTAGGTTCAGAAACGAACTTGGCGGCTTGGTCATTAGTAAAACCAATAATGATAGGCGTATCATGGGAATCATCAATCATTATATCGAGAACTTAAAATATCCCAATTACCAAGGTGGGATTGAAAATTGGGACGAGGTAAGAGTCTCTCACATTCTCAACGACTTTCCGGTTCGCGCCGACATAAATGACGGGAAAGGACGGCATGGTAAGTATTCATCGCCGACAACGCTCATGCGTACGTTGATCAACAACTGACATACGAAGGTTCCTTATGCCACGTGTCATAATTAATGCTATTCTTTTTCTCGTGGTTATCGTTGCTTCATGTGAACATAAACCTTCAACCGTAGCACAGCAAAAAGATTTATTGACAGCTTATCCGATCAAAGCTGAATTGGGATTTGTAGGTGCGAATCAAAATGATCAGATAGCCCTCATTCTCCGAAGAGATTCGGTAAAAGTATTTTCGTATTGAATCGAATTACTTAGAAAATGGCGAGGTTTGCCCCACGACTTTGGTGTCTTGAGACTTCAACAAGTTGAAGCCGATAGCATTTACCACTTCGAAGGTGGGAATGCAGAGTGTAAAAGTAAGCATGGAGATTATATTGTGGGGATGAAAATCTCCCTGTAGGATATACCTTTATCGAGATTATCCGCGATTGTAAGAACAATTCTTTGAACATCATTCAGGATGAGTTTGCCAAGCTTCGACGGAAATGGTAAGACACTAAATTGCGTGTCTTTACAAATTGGAGAAAATAAATCGTTAAGGCATAGTATGAGTTTTTTACAAGCTTCGATTTTTGCACTGCTTAGCTTTACTGTCATTTCATGTGGTCAACGCGACGAGCGCAAAAAGCTATCATCTATCGATAGCATTTGGGTTAATTTCAAGACACAGCTGGAGAATAGAAACGTTAAGTTCCTTGTTGCGAATTCGCTGGACACAATTCAATGTGTGGATTGTGGTGATAGTGCAGGCGAGGAAACAGAATTTTATGATGCTCACTTCATTTTTCAGAACCGTCTGGATAAGGTGAAACATTTCAAAAATCTAAGTGACAAAGACTTTACCACTCACGAGTCTGATAATTTAGTTCGCGTGAGCTACAATATTCCCAGTTCACTTTTTCAAGATCATGGATACAATCTGATATTTACTTTCGTCAAGGTAAAAAATAAGTATCTATTTGCCGGGATGATCGTGACATAAGCAGGACTTCATTGACCGATGGTCGTCACTTTAAACTAATGCCCCCACAAACATGGGATGACGCCCGCCGCAGTCCCTGGGAAATCCATTATCTCAAAAGCTGTTCACGTATCCTCGCGTGCCCGTTTATCCGCATTCTTTGCGTGTTCATTCCTCACTTATGACTTTCATCGAACAGACGGGAAAAATCAGGTATTCCAATGGTTTCCTTTACGCAATCTTTGTGATATAAGCGATCACCGTGCTAGCTGTTGGTTTAAAGTCGGATTTTTTTTGGACCGATAAAAACAAAATGTTCTTGAATAAACTTTTACTCTTTTTTTGCCTTGTTTTTTGTCTTCACCAAAATGTTTTTGGGCAGTGTAATGCCTTGCAACCCGCTAGGTTTGTGGACTTTGACACCGATCAGAGTTGCGCGCCGGTTACTGTAACAAAATTCATCATCCGGTATACGTTCACGTCGCAGCAAAACCCGGATGATATCTCCATTGTGTACGAATGGAATGACCCTGGCGGTAATCGAACTGTTGTGAGTGGTGCCGGACTTACCGTGACGAATAACGACAGGGTGTATGAGGCTAACGCTACCTTCGTGTACAATACCAACAATGGCCGATGCAGCATTCAACCTTCTGCAACGTTGTACTTTAGAGGCGTCGCGTGCTTAACTTCGAGACAAGTACAGGCCGCGTTTTTTTGGTCTACAGACGATCAAGCCAATGGGGTTGTAGCGATGGCGCCAGATTCGTGGGATGTATGCTACGAAAACCCAATCGTCAACGCACAATTTCGCGACGCGTCGAATTTCAACTGTAACATCGTTGCCGAGCCCGATAACCCGAACAGGGAGACGCGACATATGCAATTTGTTTACGGAACAAACCATAATGCTGCGGCAACAATCCGAAATTTAACGTTGACCGATGGTGGGGCACAGCCATTAACGGACGGTGCTGGTAACCTTGTGAATGTCGAGACACGTGGCACAGGTGTGCCTGTCCAGGGCGCGTATTTTGGGCCTATCGTCACGGTCCCGGTGCCAGCAGATGCACCAACTGCTGTCTCGTTTCCGATGAATGCGCCGATGAATTTGGCCAACATCGTCGGCAACCAGTTTGAAGTAACATTGTATAACTGGAATGTTTGCAATCCTTGGAATGGTGATGCGAACAATCCGAACTACGAAGATGCCATTGCGACGACAGGATACATCACGATTGTTGCAGCGCCAACACCTGCATTCTTCACACGCGATGCACTTGGAAATGCGCGAACGAGTTTTTGTATTGGAGAAGATATCTCGTTTCGAAATCAAACACCCAACGTTGGCGCCAATGCCTATCGATGGGAATTTTATGACGACGCTGCGGGTACAATATTCCTACGGCGAATAACAAGTCAAAGTCCAACGTTTAGCTTTGCTACCGGCGGGCAAAAATTGGTGCGCCTCACCGCGATCAGTAATACAGCGCAAGGTACTTGTGAAGCGCAGACCACGCGGATCGTCAATATCACACCGGCATTGGTTGCCGATATCGCGATCACGGATCTCGCGAACAATCCGATTTCCGGAGATTTCTGTCAAGAAACGACTGCGCCGCTAACGCCCTTCAATGTTCGCTTCTCGGATGTCTCAGCTGGCGTTGCCACACCAACTACACGATGGCGATGGGAGTTCGTAGACCAAAATGGAAACGTCTCTTTTCAATTTCCGGCAGGAGGTGGCTACGCATCGACGCAACTCGGCCCATTCGATCGTGTGTTCACAACCCCAGGGCTATACAAAGTGAGGCTTTTTATTCGCGACAGCGACACCGGATGTGAAACCGATCATGAAGATACGGTGCGCATATTCGAGAAACCACGACCTGCGTTTACATTCAACCGCGTTTGTATCGGCAACGACACGCACTTCGAAGATGCATCAACCATTAATCCAATAATCCCTGAAGAAACAATCGTACTACGCGAGTGGGACATGAATTTCGACGGAACATTTGATGCTGATGCCAGCCTGAACGATGAAACGTCATTTGATTATACGTTCACAACGAGTGGCACCCATCGGGTTGCTTTAAGGCTAACAACGAGTGAAGGTGAGTGCCTGCAATATATTGAGCAAGATGTGTTGGTCGATCCGTTGCCCAACGCTAGTATCGCTGCCGATGTAACGACAGGATGTAGTGTACTGGAAGTGACCTTCACCAACAATTCGATTGTAGGTCAACCGGACGGTATCCGCGAATATTATTGGGAGTTTAAAGAGCAAAGTGAAACGAATTTTGAGGTAGAATCCATTCAACGTCCCACGGATCCGGGTTTCGGTAATACACATCAAATTGATTTTGAAAATACAACGTCAATCAACAAGGTTTACGATGTGCGTCTTCGTGTAGTGACTGTCAACGGATGTGAACAAATTTCAAATACAGTCGTCATCACGGTGAACCCCGGGCCCAACTCAGGATTCGCGTCACTCAATTATTCTCCCTTCGATAATAATTGCTCACCCGTGACCGTAAATTTTGCTGTCGATAATCAAACCCGTGCACTCAATCCTACCGACTACGAGTGGACCGTGAGCGACGCGAGTGGTGTGATTAGTCAGGTCAGTACAGGAACGATTCCGACCTATACGCATGTGTTTCCAAATACAGATCAAATCGTAAAAAATTACCAGATCACATTGAGTACGACGCTCGTGTCGGGATGTTCAGAAGATTCTACACGCATCATTCAAGTAAGTCCTATCCCTTCCGGCACATTCGTTGTGAATACATTGGATAATACCTGTCAAAAAACATCTTATAATTTTGAGGCTACTCAGAAAGGACTTGTTGAATATGAATGGACGATATTGATCAACAACGTTATTGTATTTAGTCAAATGATGACCGACGATAATATCGACTATGAAGTCAACAAGACCGGTGCAAATCAAAACTTAGAAATTCGACTTCGTACGAGAAATGTCACGAACTGTCAGAGTATTCAAGAATCAGAAAGCATTGTCGTTCCACGCAGTACAAATCTTGTGGCATCTTTCATGGCAACACCAACTGTGCAAACATTACCGAATGCAACGGTAACAATTACAAACACGTCAACCCCGGGACCATGGCAATACGCGTGGGACTTCGGTGATAACAATACATCGACAAGTCCAACCGTGTCGAGCCACACGTATACACAAGCAGGTACCTATGCGATCACACTCACGATAAGCGACAACTCTTGCTCGTCCCTGCAGACTGTGATGGTGCAAATTAATCCAACGCCGCCGATTGTAGATTTCAGTTACGATCCGCCACGAGGTTGCGCGCCCTTGACAGTCGATTTTACAAATTTGTCGCAATTTGCTGATCCTTCGACCTACGTTTGGCAATTTGGTGCTAACCAAGGTTCTTCAAATGCGGTCAATCCTAGCTACACGTACTTTGAGCCTGGCATCTACACGGTTTCGCTTACGGCTGCGAATACAACAGGCGACGTTGATACGGAAGTGAAGTCAATGATCATCGAAGTATTGCCTTCCGCTGTCGCTCAATTTTCAGTGTATCCGAATGTGCTGGATCTTCCAGGCGACATTCTGTATACCAATAATAGAAGCGCCGGTGCAACAGGATATCTGTGGGATTTTGGCGATAACACAACCTCGGATGCAGAGCAGCCAACCCATAAGTATGAGCAAGAAGGCAATTACATTATACAACTCATAGCCTATGGGCCGGATGGTTGCAATGACACCACGCAGATTGATACACCGGTGAAAGCCGTGATGAGTGGCCGTCTTGCAATTCCAAATGCGTTCAGACCGAACCTGTCTGGTCCGGGAAGCACCAATAAACTGAATAACGAGGTATTTATTCCATTGATGACCCGTGTTTCGAAATTTCAAATGCTCGTCTTTAACAGATGGGGCACGCTGATGTTTGAGAGTTCAGATCAAGAAGTAGGTTGGGATGGTTACTACAAAGGTCAACTATGCCCACAAGATGTTTATGTATACAAGCTCATTATTGAATATGATGATGGAAAGTCCATTACGCAAACGGGTGACATTAACTTAATTCGATAACACGGCGTGATGAAAAATACAATACTGGTTTTATTACTGTCGACAGTCAACGTATTGATTGCTTTGGGGCAAGATCCGGAGTTCTCTCAATACTATGCACAGCCATTATACTTGAATCCGGCGTTTAGTGGAACGTCTGTGGATCATCGCTTTCATGCGAACTACAGAAATCAATGGCCGAACATTACCAATGCATTTCAAACGTATGCTTTTTCATACGACTATAATTTAGATCAATACAACAGCGGGCTCGGTGTTTTGTTGATGGTCGATAAGGCGGGTTCTGCAAATTTGAAGTCCACACAAGCTAATTTTCAATACGCGTACAAAGTACATATCAATGATAAATGGGTATTGTCTAGCGGTTTGAATTTTGGACTAGGCTTTCGCAGTGTGGATTACACAAAGCTTCGATTCTATGATGAATTAGAATTTGATACGCCTGGTGGCCCACCGATCGTCAAGCAATCGGATACGCAGAACACGAGCTATTTCGATTTTGGTGGCGGGATGCTTGCATACAGCAGAAAATTTTGGCTTGGTTTTGCGATGTCGCATTTGAATCGTCCAAATCGGTCACTAGTAGGAGAAGAGTCACAAATTCCGATTAAGACTACAATACATGGCGGTGTGCGCATTCCGTTGTATCACGGTGTATTTAAAAAAGATCGTATTGCGGCTATTGCACCTTCGTTCGTTTACAAAACGCAAGGCGGATTCGATCAGTTGGATATCGGCACCTATTTCCTTTACGAACCTGTTGTGGTCGGCGTGTGGTATCGCGGCATTCCGATTCAGCAAAATGTTGATGATCACATCAGCCAAGACGCCGTCGTTGTGATTCTCGGATTTCAATTGGAAAAAGTGGAGCTCAGCTATAGCTATGATATCACGGTTTCTCAACTCGGACCGATTTCCGGTGGTGCGCATGAAGTCGCATTAAAGTTTAAGGTTGACCTCGCTTCACAAGTCAAAATCCGTAAGAAAGAACGGTTTATACCATGTCCGACCTTTAATCGGGATTAATTTTCCGTTTTATGGGCGATGGTCGTACTTTAGCCGGATTTTAATCCGGGAATGAATTTAACGCCATCTTTAGAGCATCCGATTTTCAAAATCGTAGGTACAGTCGCCGACCAACTCGGCGTAGACGCTTACGTAGTCGGCGGCTATGTGCGCGATCTTATTTTAGAACGCAAAGACAAACCTTTTAAAGACATCGATTTTGTCTGCGTAGGCAGTGGAATCGAATTGGCCACGGCTGTTGCCAAAGCCCTTAACCCAAGTATGCGGGTAAATGTGTTTAAGAATTTCGGAACAGCACAACTTCATCACGATGGTCTGGATCTTGAATTTGTAGGCGCACGAAAGGAATCTTACAATCGCGAATCACGAAAACCGATCGTAGAAGATGGAACTTTAGGTGATGATCAACGTCGTCGTGATTTTACCATGAATGCATTGGCAATTTGTGTGAACGAAAAAAGATTTGGCGAGTTGATTGATCCCTTCAATGGCATTGCAGACATGAAGAAAAAAATGATCCGCACGCCACTTGATCCCGCGATTACATTTTCAGATGATCCCTTGCGCATGATGCGTGCTGTGCGGTTTGCGAATCAACTCAACTATGATATCGATCCTGATACCTTTGCGGGAATTTCTTCACAGGCAGAACGGATCAAAATTGTTTCGCATGAAAGGATAACGGATGAGTTAAATAAGATTATTGCGTGCCCAGTGCCTTCGTACGGTTTTAAGCTGTTATTTCACAGTGGCATGCTTCAACGCTTCTTTCCGGAACTGGTCGCGCTGCATGGTGTTGAGTATGTTGGAAACAAGGCACACAAAGACAATTTTTTTCATACGCTTCAAGTCCTCGACAATGTTGCGAAAATGTCAGATGATTTGTGGCTCCGTTGGGCTGCAATTTTACACGACATTGCAAAACCGGCAACGAAGCGGTTCGATAAAGTACACGGTTGGACATTTCACGGACACGAGGAGCGCGGTGCACGCATGGTGCCCGGTATTTTTCGGAAGATGAAATTGCCAATGGATGAACGGATGTTGTTCGTTCAGAAATTGGTACGCTTGCATTTGCGACCCATTCCGCTCGTCAAGGAAGTGACAGACTCCGCGGTACGTCGTCTTTTATTTGAAGCAGGAGAGGCAACAGACGCCTTGATGAAGTTATGTCGCGCAGATATCACCTCGAAGAACAACGATAAAGTAAATCGCTTTCTTAAAAACTTCGATCTCGTTGAGCAAAAAATGGCAGAGGTAGAAGAGAAAGATCGCATCCGGAATTTTCAACCACCGGTGAGTGGAAATGAAATCATGGAAATGTTTCAGATACCGGCCAGTAGAATTATCGGCGACATCAAAGAAGAGATCAAAGAAGCGATATTGGAGGGCGTAATCAAGAACGATCGCGAGGAAGCATTGGCACTCTTGATGAAGATTGCAAAGGAGAAGGGACTAACGCAATAGGTTGCTAAGCAGCTCTATTTAATAACTCAGCAAATTTCTCGCGACTTACAGGCTTGATCACATATTCTCTAACATGTACGTTTCTTTTGGCTCGATCAATATCGCGTGGGTCAATCGATGAACTTACCATGTAAATACGGATTTGCTTAGTTAGTTTTTCCTTCAGTTCTGCATAGTCGTCTAAGAACATCCAGCCATCGACAAAAGGCATATTGATATCCAGGAAAATCACATCGGGAAGATTTTCACTTTCGGCGGCGTTGACTTTAAGAAACTGTAAAGCTTCTTCACCATTCTCGAACTGAAGTATTTTGTCAGTAAGATTTGCAGCTTTGATGGTACGCGAGGCAGTAAGTTGAAATACCTTGTCGTCGTCTACGAGTGCTATAATTGGTTGTTTATTGTCCATCATTCTGATGCTTATTGAAGTTAATGTAGAAGGTAGTGCCTTCATTTTCAATACTGGCGATTGAAATTTCTCCTCCCATGGCCTCAATTTGATTTTTTATCATGAATAATCCAATACCCCGGCTCTCTGGATGACGATGAAATGTTTTGCGTAACCTAAATACTTGGTGGCCATAACGATTCAAATCGATTCCCAATCCATTATCGCTTACTTCTAACATGGTGAAATGCCCATGTCTGTAGGTTCTGAATCGAATGACTGGCTTTCGTCGCGGGTAAACATATTTTAGCGCGTTGCTGAGTAAGTTCAAAAAGATGCTCTCCATGTAGATGTTCGGATAAAGCATTTCTGGAGCGTCGCTGAAGTCACCTTCAACATCGGCTTGGGCTTCCGCTATTTTAGCGACAAGCATGGCCTTCACCTGACTGAACACAGACTCAAAACGGATCAGTTGCTTTTCAATATTTTTTGTTTGCTTGATTTTAAGCACATCATTCAATTCGTGCAGTGTCGTTAAAATCAAATTGCCAGACTCTTTTAGGTAGTTGATGTACTCGCTTTTTTCTTCCGCGGTGGCGGCTCCTTCCAGGAAGTTCAAAAGCGTGAGAATGTTTCCCACTGGGGCACGTAAGTTATGCGATACGATCTGTGTGAACTCTTCCAACTGTTCATTATTACGTTTCAATTCTTCGGTAATGGCCAGAAGTCGTGTGTTCTGTTCGAGGATTTTTTCTTCTGCGCGTTTACGCTCCGTGATGTCGCGAAACTCTGTAACACGGATGTGTCTTCCTTCGTAAGGAATTTGTTTGCCATGAATTTCTAAGAAGAAGCGGGTTCCGTCTCGGCGAATCCCTTCCACATCGTATGGCTTTTCGTAGTTACCTCTGATTTTGTCGATCACGAAGGGGCGCCATTCTTCTGCGATCAAGTCGAGACCATTCTTACCAACTAATTCTTGGTGGGTATAGCCTGTAAGATCGCACAGTCCTTGGTTGCAGTCGATGATTACACCTTGATCGTGTAACCCGATGCCGCCGAAAGATGCTTGTTGAAGTGTGCGAAAACGTTGTTCACTTTCCTGTAACGCCACCATTGCTTCACGTTGCTTTGTAACATCGCGTGCTGTTGCAATGAGAATTTCTTTGCCGAAATATGAACCTTTGCTAAGTCGCACTTCCTGTAAGAATACGTCGCCATTTTTCCGTTTGCCCCACCATGCAAATAATTGGCCTTCTGCTGTTGTCGGAAAATATTCCTCAAACCAACCGCCATTGTTTTTGTTCGGTGCGCGAAGAAACTCTGTTGTTCTACCAATAAAGTCTGCTTTCTCATAACCATACATGGCGCAAGCGCCTTTGTTCACATCGGCGAAAGTGCCGTCGAGGTTGAGAATGAATATTCCTTCTCTTACGGTATCGAATAGTTCGTGATAACTTTTCTCGCGTTGGCGGAGTTGCTCCTCAGATTGCTTTCGCTCGGTGATGTCTTGCGCGATGCCAATGATCTGCGTGACAAAACCTTTCTCGTCGCGTTTAAAAACAGTATCGCGGCTGATGAACCATCGCCATTGCCCTGACTTGGTTCGCATGCGATATTGCGTTTCCTTCACAACGTTGTCGGGTTCATTAGTCCATTTCTCGAAGTTGTCGATATCGTCAGGATGCGTAACGGTGCGCGTGAAATCTACACCGAGCCTGTCGATCTCTTCCGGCGTGTAGCCCATGAGTGTTCTTGCATTTCGGTTTGCATAGATACTCTTGTCGTTGACTAAGTCGTACACGTAAAGCATTCCCGGCATGGCATTCTCGATGCTTTCCTTAAAGCGATTGTTCTGAGCGATCGTATCTTCCGCATTAACGCGGTCTGAGATATCTTGCATGGCACCCAGCATGCGGTAAGGCTTACCGGATTCATCGGTAACAAAAAAGCCACGGTCAAAGAGATTGATGTATTTTCCTTTCTTGTGCTTGAAACGATAGTAAGCGTTGTAAGGGCGCAATGCTTTTTCGGCTAACTCCAGTTCTTGAAATGCTTCATCGCGATCCTGCGGGTGTATCAAGTCAACCCATCGGTTAATGTCTCCCATTTCTTGTGGTGTGTAACCGAGTACTTCCTGCACCAATCCACTCCACACAATATTGCCCGTGCGAATGTCGTAGTCGTAAACGATTAAGCCTGCACTAGCGGTGACCAACTCATAGCGAATTTTCCAATCTTCCTTCTCAAGTATGCCCAGTTCGATCGTGGTAATGTCTTGAATGGATCCCATCATCCGCGACGGTGTACCTTTTTTATCAACGATGATCTTTCCGATAGCCTCGACCCATCGGATTTCTCCGTCGGGTCTCATGATGCGATAGGTCAATACAAACTTCTCGCGATTCGCGATAGCGTTGTCGATGTTGTCTAGAATTTTCTTCCGGTCTTGATCGACGATGAGTAACAGGAATTGATCGAGGGTGTTACCAAGTACTTTTTGATCGATTCCAAAAATCTCGTGTGTATTCCTAGACCATTTGATACGCCCCGACTTGACGTTGAAGTCCCACAATCCCATGTGCGCAGACCGTAACGCAAGGTCAAGCGAATCCTCATTTGCAGGGGCTCTCTTTTTCGCAGGTTTCTTCAAGGAAGAAGTACGACGAGGTGACGATGTTAGAGTTTTCTTGCGGGATCTAGCGGCCGGAGTAGTTTTCTTCGGTCCCTTTTTTTTGCCTGGCATATCCCAATGTTTGTTAAAAGATACAAATTATTGCTTGCCCGGAAAAAACAAGGTTTGTTCTAAAGCTGCTTGTGGCGTAAGATTTGAAAAACTATCTTAGAAAACTTAAAACCCCCTTAAACTATGCTGAAAGAATTTAAAGCCTTCGCCCTTAGGGGAAATGTAATGGACCTGGCAGTCGGTGTGATTATCGGCGCAGCTTTTGGAACAATTGTGAACTCGGTGGTGAATGACTTGATCATGCCGCTGGTTGGCATTTTCTTTAAAGCCGATTTTAAGAACCTATACCTACCGTTATCTGATGCTGTAAAGGCAAAAATGGCCGCTGTTCCGAACTTATCGCTTGATGAAGCGAAAAAAGAAGGGCCGGTATTCGCGTATGGCAACTTCATCACGATAGTCATCAATTTTGTCATCCTTGCGTTTATTATTTTCTTGATGGTAAAGGGTATGAATTCGCTCAAGAAAAAAGAAGAAGCAGCCCCCGCGCCGACACCAGAAACACCACAGGATATTAAGCTATTGACTGAGATCAGGGACTTGCTGAAAAAGTAGAAAGGTTAAGGTTGAAAGTTTAAAGTTGAGGATTGCTTGTTTTGAATGATCTCATCATCTTACGAAACTCGCAGCTCAAAGCTCGTAGCTATTTTCAAAATCCAATCAAAATAAACGGTGCCCAGTAATAGGGTGCGGTATACTTTTCATCTTTCACGAGACTTAACTTTGCTTGCTTAAGATTTTCAGAGAAGTTTGCTTGCGGGTGTTGCAGCATCTCTTGGTAAAAGTTTTTCATCAAGACAGCCGTAGACTCATCGGCGACGCTCCAAAATGAAACGATCAAGCTCTTTGCACCGGCGTAAACAAGCGCCCGCGATAACCCGATAACACCTTCGCCCTTGGATATTTTTCCCAAGCCAGTTTGACACGCCGATAATGTGACCAGTCGCGCGTTTAGATTCAAGTTGTAAATTTCACCAGCAAAGAGGTTGCCATCCTCGGAGCCTACATCGGACTGTAAGAAGATTCTTGACAGTTCAGGATTACTTTCGTCAACAATGCCGTGGGTTGCAAAGTGGATGTAGTCGAATGATTTAAGATCTGGTGATTTCACTTTCTTTTCATCGGCGTTATTTCGTGTAAGCAAACTACTTTTATACTGCTTTTGATTGAACAGACTGGCAATGTCGTTCACCTCAGACTCTGTTCCTGGTAAATCATTGAGGTTGTCTTTTGCGGGAAAAGTAACAGGCGCACACAAAAAAATACTCGGTTGTGCTGAGGTTTGCGCTACTTCTTTTTGGAGGATCAATCCTGCGGAAAATTCATAGCGAACATTATATTTTCGAATAAGGAATGGCATTGATGGGTAGGGTGTATCAGGCGTTATCGCATCTGTGACGAGTGCTTCAAAAGGAATGATGCCCAGTCTCCCGACAGGAAGAATGATTAAGTCTGAAATATTTTTCGCAATCCGATCGGGGATAAGAATCTCCGATAGGTTGTTAACAGCTTTTGTGAAAGACTTTTTTTCATTAAAGAAAATGCTGTTTCGAAGCCCTGTGATGTATCGGTCGAAGTCTTTCGTGATGGCGTGATCTTCAATGCGAAAAGTTTTCTCGGTAATCTGAAAGCTGTAGATTCGATTGTTTTTCTCATCGGTAAAGTAGCTGACGAGCATTGTTTTTTGATCCAGCTTTGCTTGAAGTTGGGGAATGGACGGTGCGGCCGCGTTGAACTTCAAGTTGTAATATGACGGAAATTCTTTTTCCATCTTCTTAACAAAAGCCTCATATTGTCGGTTCAAGTTGAAGGAAGCTTCGCGTAGGTACTTCTCTTCGTCAGCGGATGGTTTTTGCGCGAGCCCCTGAGCACAAAGCGCAATCGCGGATTTTAATGTCTTTTCTTCTTCCAATAGATTTTGTGGAATGCCAGCAAACGATTTTGCGTTCGCGTCAGAGATTGCTTCTAGGAGCACGGCAGATTTGCTCTTCTCGGCGAAGTAAAACGCGTGCTCGTAGTATGACTTCTTTTTAAACGCTACCTGAGATGCTTCATAGGAAATGCGGACGCCGTTAGCATATACTTCGGTGGCAATTGCGCCCAATGAAATCTTGTCACTTTCATTGTTAATCTGTTGTCGCAGTTTGTCAATCAAGGTGTCACAGCGTTGTAATGTTTGAATGGCCAAGGTAAGGTCTTCAAATTTCAACGTCTTTCCGTAATGGCGTGCTTCGAGTGCTTGCGCCTTCGATAGCATCGTGTTGAGTAGTACGTTACCGTCGTAGTAGTTTTTTAAATGCGGACTTTGTTTTGGATCTGAAGAATTGAAGTCAGCGACATTGGCGTGCAGCGAGCGCTGATACGTTGCGAGCGCATCGTCGAATTTGTTTGCGGCCAGGTCAAGGTCTCCGATGGCGTTTAATACACGCCCAGTCTCCGGATGTTTACGGCCGTAACTTTCTTCATACATTTTCAACGCGCGCTCATAATATCCGCGCGCGGCTTTTGCGTCACCCATTTGGTTGTATGTTACGCCAAGGTTGAAGAGTACAAAAGCTTTTGACGGATGTGCTTGTGGATACATTTTCTCCCAGATCTTTAACGATGCTTCGAAATTGTTTACAGCATCGCCGTACAGCTCCAACGTGCGGTAGATGAAACCAACATTGGTTGTTGCTGTGGCAATCTTAGGATGGTCTTTATCGTGCAGCTTCTTGTAAATGGCGAGTGCTTTTTCGTAGAAGTCGAGTGCTTTGTCCGGATCTGTCATGCTAAAGACAAGACCAAGGTCATTGTACGCTGCTGCCATTAATTCGGTGTCGTCTTTTAAAAACTTTTGACGAATCGCGAGTGCGCGGTTGAGTTGTTCTTCGGCCTGAGAAAACTTACCTGTTGCGCGGTATAAATTTCCAAGGTGGGAGAGTGCTTGTGCGGCTTCAAGTGTTTCAGATTTTCCACTTTTGTCAAATATGGTAAGGGCATCTTCCAACGATTCTAACGCGCGATCATTACGGCCCTGGATCATGTAAAGCAATCCGTAGTTGCTTCGCGTAATCCCTTGCTGGAAGGTTAGGTTTGCTGTTGCAGCTTGTTCTTGGGCGTTGTCAAGGATGCGTGAAGCTTCATCAAATTTGCCCAGCCGTACCAATGCTTCAGCGGTAATATTCTTCAGCGCTATGGCCGTTTCTGCGGGTGGATTTTTCGATAACGCTTTTTCACTTTCCTGAATGGCCTCTTGATATTTCGCTTCACTCAACAGCGACTCAAGCTGTTTAAGATCTTGCGCATGCAAAAATGAAACACTAACGATCAGCAAAAGTAGGAGAGAGACGTGCTTCATGTTGATTAGAATCGGTAAACGTAGCTTAAAGAAGAAACAAATTCGCGGGTGAGTCCATCGGGGTTAAAGTCGCGTTGAACAATCTTATGGCCGAGCAGTAATTTTACCCCGGACCGGACATTGAAGTTGTAGCCGGTGGTCAAGATGCCCGAGAGTGCCAATCCCGTTGTGCCATCGGGCTTTACACGTTCACCATTGCCCAATTGAATTTCATCTTTCGTAATGCGGTAGATGGGGAGTAATCCCAGCGTAAAGTTTAATCGTGAAAAGCGGAAGTTTCTTTCAACGCGAAGCATCACATCGGTACCGCGCTTGAGGTGTTTTGCGTTTGCATATTTTTGGATATACGCCACGCTGTTCGGACCACCTTCCCACGCCGACCAGAGGAACTCATTTCCATTTTCATTGAACGGATGTTGTATTCCCGTTGCGATAAGCCAGCGCCGAGTAATAAGTGATATGCCCGCAATAAGATCGTATGTGCCAAGGCTCGTTTGATAATACATCGGCAAAGGTCTTCCATCAATATCTTTGTCGCTGTTATTGGTGGGAATCTTGCTGCCTAAAGATAAGTTCACATCAAACTTTTCATTGCTATGAATAGCGCGTGTGACGCATAAAGAAATGTCACCAAGTCCAGATGTTTCAGCTAATGTACCCGTGACCGCTTGATAGGGTAATTTAACTTGAAGCGAAGTCTTCGCATTCAGACTGAAATTTAAATCCGCCGTTGCGACATAAACTACCGGGGTGAGTGTGGTTGTGCCACGATAAAAACTAAGCTCCATTGAGCGTAGGCGTAGTTCGATCTTTTTGTTGAAAGGCTGGTCCGGCTTCATGGCTCCCATGGTACAAAAACCAGCATCACTACAACCTTGAGAAAAGGCTGTATGGATAACGACAAGAAAAAACAGAAGTAATGAAAGGACAGGCCGGTGCATTCTTGGGTCAAGTTGATCTGAACGAAGATACTAAAAGTTATCGCCCGCCCGTCAATAGTAACTGAAGAGGTGACGGGAGCGGTTACAGTTTGCCAGTTTCCAATTGCTAGTTTTCCTAATGGGTATAATCAGTGGAAACAAAAAAAAAGGCCACCACACGGCAGCCTTCAACATCTTTGCAAAACCGGTAAACTGGTGAACCGGTAACTGGCACACCGGTAACTGGCACACCGGCAACTGGCTTCCTACATTCCCAGCGACTGGTTTTCTATAGAAGCAAGCTCAAGTACTTTCTCGTATTCTTCTGCGGAGAGATCGTTGTAGAAATAGTGAACCGGATCAACGTGCGCGCCATTGATCATCACTTCATAGTGTAAGTGAGGCGCTGTTGAGAGTCCTGTGTTTCCGACGTAACCGATAAGGTCGCCGCGTTTTACATTTTGTCCTGCGCGCACCGCGAACTCATGCATGTGCGCATAGCGTGTACGGTATCCGAAGCCATGGTCGATTTCAACCATTTTACCATAGCCACTAAATCTCACGTCGACACTCATCACTTTACCATCGGCAGTAGCATAGATTGGTGTTCCGATGGCGGCAGCAAAGTCAATTCCTGAGTGCATTTTCTTCACTTTATAGATCGGGTGTGTTCTCATCCCGAATCCAGAGGCGAGTGCCATCAATTGCTTGTTAGAGATCGGCTGAATGGCAGGGATCGCGGCATACAACTTTTCTTTATTGTCGGCGAGGCGAGAGAGCTCATCCTGAGATTTTGTCTCGATATAAAGCTTACGCTTGAGGAGATCAACTTTCTCAGAAAGCTCAATGACGAGGTCGCCATTCGCGAGTTTCTTGTCGCGGATGTCGGCATAACGATCAGAACCACCAACACCGGCATCCCGGACGGATTTATCGATCGGTTCAGCACCGAGAACAACGCGATAAATATTGTCATCTCTCGTTTCAACGCCTTCCACGATTTTCTTAAGATCGTTTACCTGGCGGTTCATTTCCGTGAGATAAAACTCCTGATCGACAAGTTTGTTCTTGAGAACCAACTCATTCGGTGTTGGGAAATAAGTGCGGCTCACGGCGAGGAGGCCTGCTGCGATGATGATCAGAAGTGAGAAAAGTCCGAGGGCGTTGAGAACAACGTCACTCGTCTTGGTCTTTACCCGCTCATATTTGCAGGTTTCCGTGTCGTAGTAGTACTTTATCCTTGCCATAACTTACAATTATACCGATTGAGGCCTAAATGGCTTGATGACCGCTTCATTACATTCGATAAACGGTCCGTCCAAGAGGTCAATGCAATATGGGATCGCTGGGAACACCGCATCCAGACATTGCCTGATTGCTTTTGGCTTGCCAGGCAAATTTACGATTAATGTCTGGTTTCTGATACCTGCAGTCTGACGTGATAGGATGGCGGTAGGCACGTATGTAAGACTTTTAGCACGCATGAGCTCGCCAAAACCGGGCATCATTTTGTCACAAACCGCTTCTGTGGCCTCTGGCGTCACGTCCCGTCTTGCTGGCCCGGTTCCGCCAGATGTAATAATTAAACAGCATTTCTTCAAATCCGCCATATCAATCATCGTTTTTTCGATTAATGGCTGTTCATCTGGTACTACGGCGTAATCTTTTTCCCATGGGCTTGTCAAATATTCATTCAGCGTGGCGACAATCGCCTTGCCTGGAATATCTTCGTATACGCCTTGGCTCGCCCGATCCGACACATTGATAATGCCGATGCGAATAACTTTGCTCATGGTATGTTGCTGGTTATTGTTGTTAAACTTCAATGCCTGACGGGCAAGCATTATTCGTCGACAGCGTTGAAACGGATATTCTCCGACCTCCCTTTTCGAAATACTTGCCTGCCCTTGTTCACGCCCTTCCGAAGTTCTCGCTGTGCTTCTTCCGGAAGAGTAATAACATGCGCACATTCAGGCGAACAACACCCGTTGAATTTTTCTGCGCAGGATTTACATTGAATGAATAACAAATGGCATCCGTCGTTTTTGCAGTTTGTATGGTCATCGCACGGCGCACCGCATTGGTGACACGACGCAATGATGTCGTCGGAAATTCGCTCACCTAAACGTTCATCGAATACGAAGTTCTTGCCGATGAATTTGTTTTCGAGTCCTTCAGCTTTTACTTCTTGCGCATACTTAATGATACCGCCGTTCAACTGAAATACATTCTTAAACCCTTGATGTTTCATCCAGGCGCTAGCCTTCTCGCAACGAATGCCCCCCGTACAATACATCAATAGTTGTTTGTCTTTGTGCTCCTTCATCAAATCTTCAACTACTTGAAGTTCTTCTCTGAATGTATCAACATCGGGACGTACCGCATTTTTGAAATGACCAACTTCGCTTTCGTAGTGATTGCGCATATCGACAATCACGGTGTTCGGATCATCGGCTAGTGCGTTAAATGTTTTTGCGTCGACGTGCGTGCCTTGATCGGTCACATCGAAGGAAGCATCATCTAGCCCGTCGGCGACAATTTTTTTGCGGACAAGGATCTTCAGCTTAAAGAAGGATTTACCATCATCTTGTACCGCGATGTTTAAGCGGACTTGATCAAGCCAATGGATACTATAGAGATATGTTTTAAAATTATCGAGTTGACTTTCAGGTACACTAATCTGAGCGTTAATACCTTCAAGCGCCACATAGATTCTTCCCATGACATCGAAAGACTCGAGACCTTTGTAAAGGGCATCCCGGAAATTTTGCGGATCGGTAATGTGATGATATTTGTAAAAAGAAATGGTGACCCTTTTCACGGGCGACGTGCGCATCTTCTCCTTGAGAAGTCGGCCGTCTTGACGATTGTGTAGCGGCATAAAAAGCTGATTAATTGCAGGTTAATCCAGACTTTAAACAATTGTGGCTACAAAGATAAGAAAGAGTCCGCGGGGGTGAAAGTCGAGCGCAAAAGTTCAGTATACGCACCGAGGCTAGGTACTGCTACAGCTTCGACTTAAGCTCACCGCGAAGAAGCTGGTTGTACTGTTCGCAGGTCAGCAGCCCGTGCTTGTTGCAAAAGCCACATGTTTTGTATTCGTCACCAAAGGCCGCCTTTTTTACGATCACGTGATCACCTTTACAGACAGGGCATGTCACAAGTCCAGATGGCCCACAATCGATGTCGTAGTCAACAGATAGGACCTCCGTTGCTTTTTTTATCTCGACAGATTTTTCTTTCAAATAGGCGGATTCAGCATCGCGCTTTATCGTCGTCGCTTCTTGATAGAATTGGCCGTTGGTACCCTTCAGTTGAATGTACTTATTGAGCCAATCGATAGCTTGTTTGTTTTTTGCCAGATAGAAAGAGTTTTTGCCAAAGTAAAAAGTGAGGTCGGACGGAACACCTTTGATGTTGTCGAGCACATATTTGAATTTTACTTCTGCTTCCTGGTAGCGGCCATTGTCCATAAGCACAACACCGGAATCCATTTGCTGAAGTAGTAGTGTCTTGCGTTGTTGTTCGTTCTGTTGTTTAAAATCCTGCACGCGCGTTTGTTCATCAGGTACTTGCGCATAGCTGATGGTGGTTGCCAATACGAATAGGAGGAGGGTATTTATCGTCGCTTGTAGCTTGTTCATTATAGACTTCCTTTAAATCTGTCTAGCGGCACGTTCAACCAATCTAGTGCAGCTTGGTAAAAAATATCTTGCTGTGTCTTCAGGTCAAGATTCATCTCTTCAATAAACTTACCAATTTCCAAATCTCCCAGCGGAAAAGGATAATCGGTACCCAAGGTAATCTTTTCGGACCCTTGTAATCTCAAAACGTATTCCAGCATCATCGCGTCATGTGTAACGCTATCGACCCAAAATTTGCCGAGATAATTTTTCGGCGGAACATTGTTGTCGATGGCTACAAGGTCTGGACGACAATCGAAGCCATGCTGTATTCTTCCAATGGTGGACAGAAAAGAACCGCCTGCATGTGCAAAGTTTACGCGCAGCGTAGGAAGTTTTTCAAAAATCCCGCCAAAGATCATGGAGCAGATGGCACGCGATGTTTCTGCGGGCATTCCCACTAGCCACGGTAGCCAATAACGTTGCATGGAGCGTTCACCCATCATGTTCCAAGGGTGAACGAGTATGGCCATGGCGTGTGCAGCACAGGCTTCGAATATTGGAAAAAAGCGATCTTCGTTGAGATTGAGGTCATTGATGTTTGAGCCGATCTGAATTCCCTGAAGTCCAATTTCTTTACAGCGTATCAATTCTTGCACGGCCAGTTCTGTATCCTGCATAGGGATGGTGCCCAGTCCCAAATAGTTTTGCGGATACTTCACAATTAGTTCAGCGATGTGATCATTTAGGAAACGGGAGCTTTCTAGCGCGTCAAGTGGCTTTGCCCAGTAGTTGAACATCACAGGAATCGTACATACGACCTGCACTTCTGTGTGAAACTTAGCGTATTCCTTAATGCGTAATTCGGCATTCCAACAGTTTTCATGGATCTCCCGAAAAAACTGATTGCCACGCATCATTTTAGCCGAGCCTTTTTTATGGTGCTGCAGATAGATGAAGTCGCCATAGCCAAACTTCTCCGTCCAGTTGGGTAGTTTCTTGGGAAGAATATGCGTATGCGAATCTATTTTTAGCATGCTTCAAAACTCAAATCTATTATTTTGGACCTTGCCGACTCGATCTTACGGAAGGATATTTTTTAGGAACAAATCGTTTCTTGGACTTAGCGGCTTTTGCTTTTGGCTTAATGACCACATATCGTGAAACGCCAACGGTGAGTTGTGCGAAAAATTCGTGTCTTGATCCAGGAAGGCTATAAAGTGTCTGGTAACGCGCGATTTTATCTTGATAGGAATTTGTGCGTGGATCGAGTAGTCCAAAATTTACACGCATGTCAAACGATACGCGCCAATCTTCAGAGGCGTTCCAGTCGGACCGAATACCGAGTAGAACGAAGAGCTGCGTGTTTTTAAAATCAGTTTTTTCAGCCATCGTGAAGCTATTTACTTTCGGTGCTTGTACGCCGTCAGCCATCGGCGTATAAGTATTAGGAAGGATGGGATATAACTCATCTTGAAAACGGAATAGCCCAGCATCATGTGTAATCAATTGACGACCGTTGAGCAATAGCGCCGCGGAAACACCAGTGACTGCGCTTACCTTGAAAAACGTAAGGTCAATCAAGTAGAACTTTGCTGCCAACGGTACGGCTAGGTATTGTAAGTTCGTTTTTTGGATACCCTCATGGCCACCGCGATTGTTCACGATAAAATAGTTTTGCCCAGTGTTCACAATGCCGGGGCTGAAGAGGAGTCCATACCGCGGAAAGTCGATGCCGAAACTCACGCCGATGGGAGCAAATTTAAGATCATATTTGGTGCGGTATCGGGGGTCGCTATTGATGCCTTGGTCAAAGCTGTACGGCGAAATAATCCCCGTAAAAAAGCCCAGAGAATATGTTTTTGATTGAGCACCAACGACATGCGCGACAAAGACACAACAGCAAAACAGGAATAATCGCAGGCGCATTGTATTGACCATTCAGGCAATCAGCAAAATAAGCATTAATCGCCAAATCATTAAAAAAGTGTGATTGGTCGATGGTTTCCCGGTCTTTGACATGATTACTATTCTGTAAATTTTCTATTAATTCGCACCATTAAAGTTGTGACGTGAAGAACCTCATCCAATTCGTTAAAAATATTCCTTTACGCGGTAACATCTATTACGTGTTGTTGCTTCGCTTGGTGGTAGTGATGTTTTTATTTACGCTTTGTCGAATTGGGTTCTATCTCTTCAATATGAGTTATTTTCCGGGCATGACCGCTGGGAAATTCTTTAGCATCTTCCTCGGTGGTATTAAGTTCGATATCACAGCAGTCCTCTACACAAACCTACTGTTCATCTTGATGATGATCGTACCACTTTATGTACGGTTCAAACAAGGTTATCAAACTATTGTGAAGTGGATTTTCTACATCTTCAATAGCCTCGCTCTGGCAATGAACGTTGGTGACTTTATCTATTTCAAATTTACGGGTAGACGTACAACGAGTGATATCTTCCAGCAATTCGAGAATGAAGGGAATATGGGAGGCCTATTCTTTAAATTTATTATCGACTACTGGTACGCCACGTTATTTTTAGTTGCACTCGTCGTGCTGATGGTGTGGCTCTACAATCAAATTGAGCTGCGTGGACCTGTTATGAAGAATAAAATTGTATTCTACCTCGCCGGCATAGTGGCACTTCCGCTGATCGCCTATCTTTTTGTGGGCGCTGCACGCGGAAACTTCCTGCACAGCACGCGTCCCATCACCTTGAGCGATGCCGGTAAGTATGTTCATGATCCAGGCGATGTGAGCATCGTATTGAATACACCTTTCGCACTTTATCGTACGTTGGGAAAAACTAAAATTAAAAAAGTAAAGTACTACGATTCCGAAGAGAAGTTAGCAGAAGTGTTTACGCCAATCAGACATGGAATCGACTCCGGTGAGTTTAAAAAGATGAATGTCGTTGTGATTGTGTTAGAAAGTTTTTCGAAAGAGTTTTTCGGTTTCTACAACAAGGACAAAGAGAATGGAACCTATAAGGGGTATACGCCCTTTTTGGATTCATTGATCGCTCATAGCCGTACTTTTCAGTATTCGTTTGCCAATGGTCGAAAATCCATCGACGCATTGCCGTCTGTGGTCGCGAGTGTGCCATCGATGGGGTTGCCCTATGTGTTGTCTCCTTTTTCTGGAAACAGGATTAATAGTTTGGGAAATATCTTGGCGAAGGAAGGCTACAACAGTGCATTCTTTCATGGAGCACCCAATGGCAGCATGGGCTTCGAAGCCTTTATGAATGTGGCCGGTATTCAATCATACTACGGCATGACTGAGTACGGCAACGACGCTGATTACGACGGATGGTGGGGAATATGGGATGAGCACTTTTTGCAATTCACGGCGGATACACAAAAGGATTTTAAAGAACCTTTCTTGTCTGTGTTCTTCTCCGTGTCGTCACATCATCCTTTCAGCGTTCCAAAAAAATATGAAGATGTATTTAAAGGCGGAAAGGAACCGATTCTGAGATGTATTCAATTTACAGATCACTCATTGAAAAAATACTTTGAGAAGATTTCAACGTACCCTTGGTTCAAAAATACATTATTCGTGATTACGGCCGATCATACCTCCTCGAATGTGTTGTTCGATCAAAGTAGAACTGCGAAAGGATTGTTTTCCATACCGATCATTTTTTATCGCCCCGATGATAGTTTATTGGGTGTGGATTCAACGTCGATCATTCAACAGGCTGATGTCATGCCAACGGTGCTCGGACAACTCGGTTATAAAAAGGATTTCGTTGCATTTGGTCGTGATGTGTTTCATTCGACATCACCATCATGCGCCTGGAATTATAAGGATGATGTCTTTCAATACTATGAAGGTGATTTGATGCTGCAATTTGATGGTAAACGGAGCATTGCACTGTATAATTTCAAAACAGATATTATGCTGTCGAATAATTTGGTGAAAGATCCTTCGTATAAGGAGCGTGTACTGCAACTAGAGCAGAAAATCAAAGCCATTATTCAACAGTACAACAATAGAATGGTCGATAACAACCTGACAATTCGTTGATAAATTTTAGGTATTATCGGTCATAAAAAAAAGCGGAATTAACGCCGCCTTTTTTTATGATCACTTCGTAAGGAGAAATTTTCTACGCGAGGTTGTGATACACAGTTTGTACATCATCATCTCCCTCAAGCATCTCAACGAGTTTGAGAACTTCGTCCGTTTCGGCTTCCGATAGTTCTTTTGTCATGTTGGGAATGTATTGCAGTTCAGAGCTTTTTGCATCAAGGTTTTTTGATTCAAGAAACTTCTGCATGTGACCGAACTCTGTAAATTTTGTATAGATGATGATCTCTTCGTCACCACGTTCGATGTCTTCAGCGCCCGCATCGATGAGGTCGAGTTCAATGTCATCGACGTTGATCTTTGATGGGTCGAATTTGAAAACACCTTTTCGCTCGAAAAGGAATGCCACGGATCCTGAATTTCCCATGCTACCATGGCCTTTGGAAAAATGAAGTCTGACGTTAGCGACTGTGCGTGTCGGGTTGTCGGTTGCGCATTCAACGAGGATCGGAACACCGTGTGGTGCATATCCTTCGTAAACCACTTCTTGGAAATCTTTTTCTTCTTTAGACGATGCTCGTTTAATGGCGTTTTCAACCTTCTCTTTTGGCATGTTCAACCCCTTGGCGTTCTGAATTGCCATGCGAAGCTTCGGGTTGTTTTCGGGGATCGGGCCACCTTGCTTTACGGCAATGGCAATATCTTTTCCAACGCGCGTGAAGGCCTTGGCCATCCGGTCAAAGCGCGCGAACATTTTGTGCTTTCGTTTTTCAAATATCCGTCCCATATCTAATGATCAGGTTTAAGCTTGTTAAGGGAGGCAAAATTAGGCGAGTTATGGAAATTGGCAAATTGAAAGTCACTTCTGGCAGTAAGCTTCGGTTTGGCCCGAAATACTGTTGCGTTCACTGACGCCCATGGGGAATTTATCGACGCAGCCATCACGCCCGATTCAGAATAAAAAATTCACATGCAGCAGGTTATACGCTATTACGCTACGGCCCGTTTCGATTTTTCCCACACAACAGATTGGTTGCCTTTTAGAAAGCGGCGCAGCCCCGCGTAAACAGAAAGATTCATGACCATGAAATAGTAGGGTACAAAGAAACCCTTAATCTTAATGTTCTTATCGCGTAGTAGGTATCCCGCAAAGGCAAGCGCGTAAAACGCAATTTGCATGAGTAGTATCATTTGGTAAATGGAGTATCCTTGGACTGCTAAAACGATGTTGCTAGCCAATATCAACGGAAGGAAAAGGGGCGCTAGTGTCCAACGCAGCACGCGGTGCGAAATGTACTGAAAGCTGAGCATGCCGTATCGAAATGGATTGAGTAAGTAGGAGAGTTTGCCCATGGCCTGAAAGGCCCCAGCACAGATTCTCACTTTACGCTTCCACTCCTCGTCAACAGAAGCAGATGCTGTTTCAATAGCATAGGCATCTGGTTCGTAACCGAAGCGGTGTCCGTTAGCGGCAATCTTTAATGAGATGTAGAAATCTTCGATGATAATGTTTTCCTCGGGCGACTCATACAACGCAGTACGAACAGAAAATAACTCGCCAGCGGCGCCCACGATCGAATGGACCTCAGCGTCTTTCTTTTTTAAGAATGACTCGTATTTCCAATAGATCCCTTCACCGGCACCAGAGGCGTTGTCTTCTGTTTTACTAAGAATTCTTTTCTCGCCAGCGACGCCGCCAATAGTCGGATCTTGGTAGTGGCGAACTAGATTTTTGATTGCATCGGTGTTGAGATTGGTGTTCGCGTCACAGAAAATAACGATTGGGGTCGCGACCATTTTCATCACCCGGTTCACAGCGTGGATTTTACCCTTTCGCTGATTTTCGTGGTGAACAGTAATACCACTATAATTTCTGGCAATTTCCGTAGTTCGGTCGGTCGAGCCATCCGTCACAACCCAGACATTCAACTTTGCCTTCGGATAATCAAGTGCCAGCGTATTGGTTAGTTTTTCATCAATGAATAGCTCTTCGTTATATGCTGCAATGATGAGGGTCACAGCTGGAAGTGATTCATCGGCCTGTACCGGTAAGGGCTGCCGTTTTCCTCTAAGCTTCGAAAAAATGTAAATAACGACGCCATACCCTACATAGGTGTAAAGTACGACCGCCACACCAACCCAAAAGATTAAAACCGCCAGACTTACCATTATTTTTGAAGGAATTAGAGTGATTAAACCACGAAACTAAGAGTTACAATTAAAATTCTAAGAGGATACAGGTACGATATATTTATTTATTTTTGCCGGTCTGTAGTTGTGAATATGCATTTTAATCCCAAAACATTACTCCTTGCTTTCCTCTTTGTGGGCCATTATGCCTACTGCCAGATTCCTATAACGTTACCGGACGTGGACTCTACCCCTGAGGACACACCCCGCGAGGTCAAGGTTCTCGTCAACGATACCGACTTGTTAGATACCATTGATCCGACCACGGTAGACCTCGATCCATCGACACCCGCCATCGATAACACCCTCATCAAAACGGGCGAAGGTACATTCTCGGCTGATGTAGACGGCGTAGTAACGTTCACACCAGAGCCTAACTTCTTCGGAAATTCTGTTGCCAACTATACGGTGGCAAATTTATCGGGCGTTACCTCATTGCCTTCGTTTATCTCCATTACGGTAACTGCCGTGAATGATCCTCCCGTTGCTGCAGACGATAACACCAATACGATGGAGGATTTTTCAACCTCTATGAACGTACTCGCCAATGACACGGATGTTGACAATGCATTGAATGATGATGCGGTTGATCTGAACCCGGCAACCCTTGGTATCGACGCTTCGGTTTCGGATGCATCGGGTACTTATACCGCAGCGAATGGAACGATTACTTATACGCCAACGGCAAATTACAACGGTCCCGCTAGTGTAAGCTATACGGTGCAAGATGCCAGTGGCGCGACATCAAACGTTGCTACATTTTCCGTTAGCATTAGCGCGGTGAATGATCCGCCAATAGCCGTTGCAGATTCGGAAACCACGGCTGAGGACACCGACGTTTCTTTAAAGATTACCTCAAACGACACGGATGTAGATGGAACGATCGACGACGCTTCTGTGGATCTAGATCTTGCGGCGGGTGGGATGCAAACAACGATTACTACTACGCAAGGTACTTTCACGTATGATGGCGCAGGGGTTGTAGACTATGATCCAGCCGCCAACTTTAACGGCATCGCTGGCATCCAATATACGGTACAAGATAATCAGGGAGCAACGTCCGCGCCAGGTGATATTACCATCACGGTAACGTCTGTGAATGATCCACCAGTTGCTGTTGCAGATGCCGCCTCAACCTCAGAAGGCGTAGCAATAAACATCGCTGTGTTAGCCAACGATACAGATCCAGATAACAACATCGATGTAAGCTCAGTCGATCTGAATACATCTATGTTAGGAATACAAAGCAGTAATACAACAACAGAGGGTACCTGGACGGCCAATGCTTCTGGCGTTGTAAATTTTGCACCCGTTGCTGGATTTAACGGTAACGCTGTTCTTAATTATACAGTTGAAGATCTTGGAAATATTACCTCGAACGTCGCGACGATTACCGTTTCCGTTTCCGTAGTGAACGATGCACCCGTTGCCAACAACGATAATGCAACGACACCCGAAGATGAAGATGTTACGATCAATGTGGTGGCAAACGACACAGACGCGGACGGAACTATTAATGCGGCATCTGTGGATTTGAATCTTTTAACTGCTGGAATTCAATCCACGATGACAACCACCAGTGGAAACTACAGCGTTAGCACAATAGGCATTGTGACCTTCACACCACTTTCAAATTTTCACGGCGTTGCAACACTTCCCTATACAGTACAAGATAATGATGGCTTAACCTCGAACAATGCAACCATCACGGTTACCGTAACCGATGTTAACGACGCACCGGTTGCCGTTAACGATGCTACATCGACGGACGAAGAAACATTGGTGACCCTCAATGTTGTATCGAATGATACCGATGTTGATGGAACGATCGCAGCCAATTCAGTAGACTTGAATGTTGCACTTGGCGGCATTCAAAATAATAATACCACGGCAGCAGGTTCTTACACCGTAAACGGCGCTGGCGTAGTGAGTTTCACACCAGCAGCGAACTTCAGTGGAGCAGCAATACTCAATTATACCGTAAACGACGATGATGGAACCGCTTCCAATCAGGCCACCATCACGATCAACGTATCATCGGATAATGATAATCCAGTAGCCGTTAACGACGCGTTAACTATCCTTGAAGATGCTGCCACAACGACATTGAATGTCGTCGCGAATGATACGGATGCTGACGGGACGATCAATATTGCCACGGTAGATTTGAATACAACGCTCGCAGGAATTCAGACAACAGCTACGGTTACTGGAGGAAGTTTTTCAGTAAGCGCAACGGGCATTGTGTCTTTTACGCCCATGGCAAATTTCAGTGGCGCAGCAACCGTGAATTATACAGTCAATGATAACGACGGCGCGACATCAAACGCGGCGACAATTACCATAACAGTAACATCCGTAAACGATGCGCCAGTTGCTGCTAATGATGCCGCATCAACAACAGAAGAAACGCCCATCACCCTAAATGTTGTTTCCAATGATACCGACATCGATGGTACCATAGCGGCAAATTCGGTCGATCTAAACATGTCAACCGCGGGTATTCAAGGAACGATAGTGACCAGCGATGGTACTTTTACGGTGAACGCAGCAGGTGTTGTGTCATTCACACCCGTCGCGAACTTCAATGGTATTGCCGTGGTGAGTTATACCGTCAATGACAACAACGGCTTGGCGTCTAATCAAGCAACGATATCCATCACCGTGAATGAAGAGAACGATGCGCCCGTTGCTGTTGCCGACGCCACGACAACCAATGAGGATACACCAGTGACCCTCAACGTGGTTACAAATGATACCGATAGTGATGGTACAATTAACGCGAGCACCGTTGATCTAAATACATCAACACCTGGTGTTCAGAGTTCAAATTCAAACGCTGCGGGAAGCTACGCGGTTAATGCAAGTGGTGTTGTTACGTTCACACCAACAACGAACTATAGCGGTAGTGCAACCATCCTATACACGGTGAATGACGACGATGGCGCTACATCAAACGCCGTGAGCATCAACATTACTGTAAACGCCGTGAATGATGCCCCTTCAGCAATCGCTGATGCAGCGAGTACTAATGAAGGCGTGGCGGTGAATGTAAGCGTATTGGCTAATGATTCTGACATCGATGGAACAATCGTCGCGTCTACAGTTGATTTAAATGTAACAACACCCGGTATTCAGACAAGTAACACAGCAACGGGAGGGACATTCACGGTAAATGCCGCCGGTGTCGTCACTTTTACACCGCTCTCAAATTTCAATGGAACGGCTTCTATTCAATATACTGTTCAGGACAATGGTAGCGCGGAATCAAATCCAGCAACGATCACGATCACCGTTAATTCGATCAATGATTTACCAGTTGCTGTTGACGACGCCGTCACCACAAATGAAGATGTCGTGGTCACGCTCAATGTAGTGTCAAATGATACGGATGCAGATGGAACAATCAACGTCGCCAGTGTCGACCTGAATGTTGCCCTTGCTGGAATTCAGACAACGAATTCAAATGCGTCCGGAAATTTTAGCGTAAATGCTTCGGGTGTTGTAACCTATACACCAACCGCAAATTATAGCGGTACAGCAACCCTTCAATATCGGGTTAACGACAATGATGGCGCGACTTCTAACAATGCGACAATAACCATCACAGTCAATGCTGTGAATGATGTTCCGGTGGCCAACAACGACGCCATCGTCACCAATGAAGACGCTGTTGCGACCATTAATGTGGTCACCAACGATACGGATGTGGACGGTACCATTAACGCAGCAACAGTAGATTTAAATCTGCTGTCGTCAGGAATTCAAAATACTGCGACAATCAGTGGCGGTACATTGTCAGTAAACACTGCAGGTGTGATTACATTCACGCCGACAGTTAACTTTTATGGTAATACATCGGTGACCTATACGGTGAATGATAATAGCGGTGCGACGTCGAACGCGGCAACCGTTGCCTTCACAGTAAATGCAGTGAATGACCCACCGATCGCTAATAACGATATCACGAGTGCAGATGAAAACGAAACAGTCACTTTAAATCTCGTGGCCAATGATGTAGACATTGACGGAACGATTAATGTAGCAACGGTGGATCTCAATCCTGCTTCGTCAACGATTCAGACAACACGAACAATCCCAGCCGGTACATTCACCGTTGATGCCGCTGGCGTTGTAACGTTCGATCCGGCACTTAATTTCAATGGCATTGCATCGATCACTTACACGGTGCAGGACAATGGGGGTACGACGTCGAATGCAGCCACTATCACGGTTACGGTGAACTCCATCAACAGCACGCCCGTTGCGAATAACGATGCAATATCAACCAACGAGGACGTCAACGTTTCTATGAATGTAACGACGAATGATACCGATGCAGACGGCACGATCAATGCAGCGACTGTTGATTTAAATACGACTACCGCTGGGATTCAAAACTCCCATTCAGTTGCCGAAGGTACGTTCACCGTAAATGCCATGGGCAATGTAACGTTTGCTCCCGTGGCCAACTTCAATGGTACGGCGACAACAACCTATACCGTGAACGACAACGTAGGCGTAACATCAAACACCGCTACTTTTACGGTGACTGTCGTTTCAGTTAACGATCTGCCCGTGGCTAACGAAGACGCTGCTACAACCACAGAGGGTATGCCAGTTACCTTGAATGTTATTGTCAACGATACCGATGTTGATGGTACCATTGACCCGGCATCCGTAGACTTAAATACCGCGACTGCAGGAATACAAAACGCCAACACAACAGCGGCAGGGAGTTTTACCGTTAACAACCTCGGTGTTGTTACGTTTACGCCGGTCGGAACATTTAGTGGCGCCGCGACTTTACCTTACAGGGTAAACGATGATAGTGGAGGAACATCCATTTCAGCAACCATTACGATCACCGTTACCGCAGTTAACGATGCTCCTGTTGCTGTGAACGATGCAACCACCACCAATGAAGATGCATCGGTGACATTGAACGTGGTATCGAATGATACAGATGAAGATGGCACGGTCAGCGCGTCAAGCGTAGACCTCAATACGGCGACTGCAGGAATTCAGAATTCGCTCAGTGTGGCGGAGGGTAACTTTACCGTGAGTGCTTCTGGCGTCGTAACATTTGCACCGGCGAGTAACTTCAATGGTACGGTACAGATCGTTTATACCGTAAACGATAATGGTGGTGCGACGTCTGCGCCTGCTACGATCACCATTACGGTTACCCCTGTTAATGACGCGCCCGTTGCTGTGAACGATGTCCTCACCACGGGAGAAGGCAACGACGCCACGTTAGCAATTCTCTCGAACGACACAGATATTGACGGCACCATCGACGTTGCTACTGTCGATCTAAATGTTGCGACCCCAGCGATAGAGAGTACACGCACCACGGCAGCGGGTAAATTTAGTGCAAGCGCTACCGGTGTACTGACATTCGAACCTACCGATAACTATGCGGGCAATACGTCGATCACCTATCGTGTAAAAGACAATTTGGGATTGTTTTCAAACAATGCAACCATCGCAGTAACCGTTAATGCATCTCCTGTTGCAAAAGATTTTGTGATGACGGCGCAAGAGGATATTGCCAAATCTTTATCGCAATCAGATTTTACAGCAGCCTTTACTGACAGCAATGGCGATGCGCTTGTGAAGATAAAAGTCACGACGTTGCCGCAACATGGCACACTTCGTATTGGAACGACACCGGTAACAATACAGCAAGAAATTTTGTACAATTCTATTCCCAACCTGAGTTATTTGCCAAGCATAGATTATAGTGGTACAGACGTATTTACGTGGCAGGGTTATGATGGATTTTCTTACAGCAACGCAGCTTCTGTAACGGTCACAATAAGTCCTGAAAACGACGCGCCAATGATAACGGCGATTGAAAGCTCAAAAATTACCTATGATCAAGGGGTGGGGCAACCAATTCTTGTGACCGAAACATTCGAGGCTGTTGACCATGACGACGAATTTTTGAGTATTGCGCAAATTAGCTTAGGTGAGAATTATCGTGTCGGTAATGACGTGTTGATATTTTTTGATACCGACAAAATTGTTGGCTCCTTCAATGCTCAGTCTGGTGAACTCACACTGGCCGGTGTTGCAACAGTGCACGAGTATGTTACGGCAATCAGATCAATACGCTACGATTTTGTGAATTCGGAAGAGATTGTGAAAGAGACACGCGTGATATCTTTCAAATTGAGCGATGGGGAGCAATTTAGCGAACCTAAAACGCGCGAACTCATTTTGGATTATTCACTCGAGGACCTGGATATCCCGAACGCATTCACGCCGAATAATGATGAAGCTAACGATACTTGGAAGATTAAGGCGTTAACGTCAGGGAACTCGGATGTTGGGCTCTTAAAAGATGCTGAGATTAAAATCTACAATCCGCGTGGCATGTTAGTTTACGAAGCCATTGGGTTCGATAACGCTTGGGATGGAACGATGAATGGAGAAGCGCTTCCGACAGGACCTTACTACTATACAATAGACTTGAAGTTCGACCAAAAAATATTTAAAGGTATTGTGACAATTTTACGCTAAGAATGGTAATGTTTAGATATATCGTACTGGCATTGCTGGTATTAGGGCTTCATCCACTACACGCGCAGTTCATGCCTAACACGGGCCAGAGCTTCCAATTCGCTTCTGGTTTTAATCCGGCATTCTCGGGCGTAGAATCTCAAAGCGATCTAAAACTCGGGTATCGCTATCAATGGGCAGGTTTTGGTGACGCAGCGCCAAGATTTATCAATTTAGGATTCAACACGCGCCTTAAACAACCCGTGGATTTGATTACCCATTCTCTAAGAATGAGTAATGCAAAAGACCTGAATTCCGCAGCTTTTATTCCCGCAAGAAAGAGAACGATTCACGGGCTTGGTGCGAATTTCTTTTACGAAAAAACGGGTGGATACTTTGTTCGTACCGGTGGAGCTGTTCACTACGCGTTCCATTATCCGCTTTCTCCGCAGCTCCGCCTATCGGTGGGAGGATCGGCACTCATTGAGAGTACAAAGTATGATGATTTGTATTTGGGCAAAGATGCCGATCCCGATGAGCTCGCAGGAAAATATGCAGGACAGGGAGAACTCTATTTCAATACGCGCTTAGGATTTTTATTGTATGGCAAGAACTTCTACTTCGGCGCCACGTACATGGATCTTTTCGATAAGGTAATCACGACACCAAGTGAGGAGACTTCGGCATCGGCGGCCATGTATAAAGGCTCTGCACAAGCAGGTGTGTCCTTTGAAGTTGCTCCTGCGGTGTTCATCAGACCAAGCCTATTGGCAATCATGAATTTTCAAAATAAATTATCATTCGATTTTAATGTGAAGGCTTACATTCAAGAGAAAGTATGGTTTGGATTCACATTCAGAGATGCGCAATCGCCCATTGGAAGTAATAAGTCATTGTTGGGCTTACTAGGTTTTAACGTTAACAAGACCTTTGCGGCGGCTTATTCTTATGAAAGGTCTATCGGTGGTATGAGTAAATTCCACGACGGAAGTCATGAACTTGTATTGGCAATCAGATTTAATAATTTAAAACGTCCAGGTCCAACAATATGGTAAAATACGCAATCATATTCTTGCTGCTTATCCCTGGCATAGCATCGGCACAGGTTACGCTGATATACAATGATGTCAAGGTGTTGTCAAAGGCAGTCAATTCTGATTACGAAGAATCGATGCCTTTACTCTCACCGGATGGAACAACCCTTTATTTCACCCGCTTCCTATCACCCGAAAACAAAGGAGGAGAATTTTCAGGAACCGACGTTTGGACTAGTCGTTACGATGTTACGAAGCTCGATTGGGGTAAGCCGAACAATACAAAAATTGAGAATACACCCGGCAACAACGTGGTTGTCGGTGTCGGCAACAAAGGCGATGTGATTTATCTTCAGCATACTGTTGCCTCGCGCGATGTATTCGGTATTTACTTTTCGAAGAAAGTAGGAAACGAATGGTCGAGACCGGAGCTTGTGCCAATGAAAGGACTTGCGTCGGAAGGTTTTCTCGGTATTTATGTTTCGCCGGAATTTGATGTGATCTTTTTGTCTATGAAGGGTTCTGATTCGCGCGGCGAGGAGGATTTATACATCAGCTTGAAGAGCGTAACAGGACAATGGTCAGAGCCTAAAAATTTAGGAACAACGATTAATACCACTGGTTTCGAGATCTCGCCTTACCTGTCATCGGATAAGACCAAGCTTTATTTTTCAAGCAACGGTCATGCGGGGCAGGGAGATGCAGATATCTTCGTCAGTGAACGTCAGTATGGTTCTTGGGAAGTTTGGTCACCACCGAAGAACCTAGGTCCGGCGGTAAATTCAAAAAAGTTTGATGCTTACTTTTCGATGTACGGCGATTCCACTTTTTTCTTTACTAGTAACCGTGCTGGAAAGATGAGTGACATCTACCGAGGCTCAATTACGATCGATGATGGTAAGAAGGAGCAAATGAAATTGGATAGTCTCGTGAATCAAACGAAGGATTTGTTGAATCAACTTCGAACTTCAACCAAATCGATGGTGAACCTTGAGACCTCAAAGAATCTCATTGTATTTGATGACAATACAGCGCGGATAGCGGCAGATTCAGAAGACTTGATCGAAACCTATGCGAATTATCTGAATAAGAACGTGAAAGCGCGCGTGTTTGTGGAGTACGATAGTCGGGCTATGCAGGCTACCAAAGCGCAACAGAAGCTAACAGATGATCGGATCCGCCGACTCAAGCAAATTTTGAAATCGTATGGTGTCGCAGAAAGTCGCGTTGTAATGTCTTCCGCTTGGGCAAGCACACAACCCGACAATGTTCGCCGCAACTCTGTGCAGCTTTCTATTCTAAGATAACGTATGCGACTTCGGTTTACGGATAAAATTCACACTCGGTTGATAACCTTTGGTAGGCATAGGATTATTCCGGGTGGCTCGAAATGCCTATTATTGAATTCCTTTTCGATATATTTAGCTTTTTATAAGGTGTTTAAACCGTGGTATAAGGTTGTTTCCTTAACCGTACCTTTAATTTTTTGTACTTTTGAAATATGGATATAGTCGTCCTTTTCCGCGTTTTACTTCGTAAGAAGTGGTATCTCATACTGATACCGATTGTAGCTGCCGTTGCCACCTACGTCTTCACCGCAGGTATGAAGCCTGTGTTCAAATCTACCGCTAAAATCTCGACAGGTTTTACGACCGATGACGAGATCAAAGTGACAGATGAACGGTTTAACCTTCGCGACGCAGGCGTAAAATTTAACAACCTGCTGCAGACGATGACTTCGGAAACGGTGTTGTCGATGTTGTCGTATCGCTTGTTGCTGCACGACTTGCAATCAGAACGCCCCTTTAAACCATTGCGTTCGGAAGATCCAGAGGCAATTGTGTTGTCCGCCGAAGAACGTACGCAAGCCATTCAGCTGTTGAAAGTTCGCTATGATTCCATCAAACAACTCTCCAGCATTGACCCTTTTGAAAATAAAATCCAAAGTTTCCTGGCGCAAATGAATTATGCGCACTGGCAAATGAAGGACAGGGTGGAAGTGAAGTACATCAAAGACACCGACTTCGTTACGATCACACATGCATCTGGTAAAGCTGAACTTTCGGCATTCGTCGTGAACACGCTTGGTGAAGAATACATCCGCTACGACAATTCATTACGCCTCGGAAAAACGGATCGGTCTGTAACTTTCTTCCAGAACCTCGTGGCAGAAAAGAAGAAGGTTTTGGATGAGAAAAGCCAAATGCTGAACGATTACAAGCTTACTAATGGTGTCGTTAACTACGAAACGGAAAGCTCGACGAAGATGGCGCAAATCACCGAGTATGAACTTCGTAAGGAGCAGATCTTGAGCGATATTCAGCGCGTGAGACTTTCTTTGGCAAGTGTCAATAAAAAGCTTGCCGACTTCGCCAAAGGCGCGAATCCTGATATGGATCGTGCCACAATCAATGGTAATATTGTACGCATTCAAGAAAAAATTACCCAACTCAACGACGAATATACAAAGGGAGGATCGACAAACACGGAACTTCAATCCACGATTCGCGATTTGCGCTTCCAACTCGAAGTAGAAAAAAATAAGCTTCAGCAGCTTGGTGCATCAAGTGTAAAAGCGTCACGCCAGGATCTCCTCGATCAGCAAGAGCAATATCAATTGGAGCTTCAGATATCAGAAGCCAACTTATCCAATGTAAACGGCATGATCGGCGCACTGCGTGGCAGCGTTACTGGATCGGCATCGAAAGAAGCAACGCTTACGGCGTTACAGAGCGAAGTGACCAAGGCGAATGAAGAATACCTTCAAGCATTGGATCGCTTTAATACTGAACAAAGTAAGTCGATGATTTCATCAAGCTCGGTGAAGATCATTCAACCTGGTCAACCGAACGGTGCACCTGAGATGTCGATGCGTTATTTATTCATTGGGCTTTCGGCCATCGTAGCCTTTGTGCTCACGGTATTCACAATTGTGTTTATGGAATACATCGATGTGCGCATCAAGAATCCACAGCAATTCCGCAAGATGGTTCGTATACCTTTGGCAGGATCTGTAAACGGTATCGATACGAAGAACCTCAATCTCACTGAACTATTTGCCAACAGCAATAAAAACCAAGAGATGGAAGTGTTTAAACATTTCTTGAGAAAACTCCGCTTTGAAATTGAAGCGAGTAAAGGCAAGGTGTTGTTGGTGACAAGTACAAAACCTGGTGAAGGGAAGACTTTCATTATTCTTTGTGTAGCGTACTTGTTGAGTTTAATTCAGAAGCATGTGTTGATTATTGATACCAACTTCAAAAACAACTCATTGACACATATTCTGCTTCGGAAGAATCAAAACGTTCGTAAACTCGAACAAGGCATCTTTATCAAAGGATATATTGGTCAGAGCGAAAAGCATGACATGAGTGAAGAAGATTTTGCAAGCAGTATTATCTACCCAACAGGGCATCGCGGTATCAGCATCATTGGTAACAACGGTGGTAATGAATCGCCGTCGGAGATTTTTGCAGGAAGAGATTTTGGCGAAATGATTCGTAAGCTGTCAGAAACTTATGATTATATCATCATGGAAGGTGCGGCCCTGAACAATTATTCGGACACAAAAGAGTTGGTTGACTATTCAGATAAAGTGTTGTCGGTATTTTCTGCCGAATCGGTTATCAAACAGCTAGACCGTGAATCGATTGACTACCTGAAAGACTTAAACGGCAAGTTCATGGGCGCTGTGTTAAATAAGATCAATACAAAAGAATTGGCGATTTAAAACCATGCAAAAGTTCGAAGATGAAGATCCGATGAACGAGCGCTTGAGTGGAAAGATCATTCTGCGTAACATGGTTATTGCCTTCGTCGTCGTGACCTACTTTTATTTGTTCTTGATCACGATGTTTGATATTTGATCGACTAATCTTACAGAATTAGCGGATGGAAAGATTGTTATTTCAATTAAAGAAAGCATCGCCAGTATTGCTGTTTCTCATTCTGAGTGTTGTTGTGATTGGAATATCTTTTCTTATCGCCAACATTGGAATTGCCATTGCACTGGTTGTAATTCTGTTATTGGTTGCCATTGCGGTTGGTGTTGCTGTATTCGCAAACTATCGTAATGGTTTTCTCATCATGGTTGTATATTCCTATTTCTTCTTTGAGATAGGACGTCTTGCCGGCGTAGACCTTCCGCTGGGTGCATTAATTGAGTTGTTCCTCATTTTGATTACGCTGTCGATTGTTGTTGAGAGAGGCAAAGAGGATCATGAAGAGAGTGCATGGAATGTCTTTAAAAATCCCATCGGCACTGCTATACTGGTCTACAGCACATACGCCCTGCTGGAGATGTTCAATCCTTTTAGTCACAGTATCTCAGCGCGCCTGATTGGTATTCGAGAGACCGTGATGGTCTTGCTGCTGTTCTTTACATGTATGCATGTATTCACAAGCTTCAAGTTCATTCGATTCTTTACAAAGTTTTGGTTGTTCTTCGGGCTATTGGCCGCATTGTACGGCATGTATCAGGAGTGGTTCGGGATGCCTGCGTATGCCATGCGTTGGCTCATGAAAGGCGGACCAGAGGCATTTAAACTCGCATTTATCTGGAATCACTTACGGGTATGGTCCTTCATGTCGGACATCAGCGGTTTTGGATTATTCATGGCCTACGGAGCTATTGTGTGCTCCATTTTAGCGCTAGGCCCTTTTAAGACGTGGCACCGCTTGGTATTGGCTACCGTTGCTTTTATCATGATCATCTCCATGGGCTACTCGGGTACACGCACCGCCACGGCGATGATTCTTATGGGGTTTGCCTTTTATGTGATGATGACGATGAACAAGCGGATCACCATCCTATTTGCAATCGTTGGTGCCATTGGCTTTGCAGCACTCATGTGGGGACCATTTTACAGCGGACCGATATTACGCATGCGTTCAACCTTCAAAGGTTCAGAAGACGCGTCGATGAACGTGCGTGATCAAAAGCGTCTTCGACTACAGCCTTACGCGCAGACCCATCCTATTGGTGGCGGATTGAACACCGTTGGTAATCTTGGATTGCGATTGGAGCCCGGGCATAGACTTGCGGGGCCATACGATACAGATAGCGGTTTTTTGCGTATTGCCCTTGAGCGCGGATGGATTGGTTTAGCATTGATCATGTACATGTATGCTACGGCCATGATCGTGGGTGTGATTAATTTTTATAAGGCGAGGGACGAGCAAATTAAGATATTCTACGCGGCCTATTTAGCGGCATTTTTTGCTATATCGGTGGCGCACTTCACGCAGGATGCGACAGATCAGAAACCGATTATTATTATTATCACGGCATCGTTTGCGTTTTTTATTAACCTCATTAAGTTCGATAAAACCGAATCTACAACTTAAATTCACGTGCAAATCTTTAATCCTTAATCGTATATGAAAAAGATCGTTTTTCTCTCTATTGTGTTACTAAGCGGTGGCGGCGCCTTCTCTCAGGACGTCGACTACAACACCATTATCCTACCAGCAACGGCAGCCAATGTCAGCTTTGAGGAAAAATTGGTGCAGTTGGCTTGGAGAAACGATCCATTGAATCATCAAGTGGTCAAATCGTCATCTATTGCCCGTTACAATATGAAGCAGGCACAATGGAATTGGCTAGACTATTTTTCGGTACAAGGTAACATGAACGAATTCACCATCAATCCTGATTCTGATCCAAACGGTCGCGCTGCTTTCTTCCCGCGTTATAATTTTGGTGTTCGCATTACCATGGGTACACTTTTTACGAACGGCCTTGAAGTGAAGAAGAGAAGAGTCGCTGCGTCACAGGCTGAAGATGCAATCAAAGCGCAAAAATTGTACGTCAGATCGGAAGTACTCACGCGTTATGCTCGTTTTCAACTCGCAGAACAGAAATACAAAATTCAAAAAGAGACTACGGATCAATCGGATGTAAACTTCAAGTACATCGAGCAAAGATTTAAAGATGGTCAAGAAGACTTAACGACTTATAACAACATCTTGGAACGTAATACGAACCAGGCTTTACGTTTGGCAGAAGTGGAAGCAGAGTTGAAGATTGCTAAATATGAGATTGAAGAAATGATCGGTACCAAATTAGAGAACGTACCGAAATAAACTTCATGTCTATGTTGGGTAAATTGTTATGGAAGCTTTCGCATAAGCTCAATGGCAATGGATCTGATTTCAAGGTCCATTGGCATAAATCTGCGACACAATCTTGGATCGGTGATTTCTTCAATAAAGATATTCACACGTTGCCGTCACCACCGATGTCGGCGAAGATCGAAGACCTTGCATTGAAAGCGTCAATGCTGGGTGAACTTCCTTTGTGGGAAGGTTTCGAAAAACTTGAGGACTATCCTTTTCCGGTGAAGAATGCGACGCGTAACGCTAACCAAGTTCGCGTCGATAAGAAGGTTGGTGATCTCTTTTACAATTTGGTGGTGGCGAAAAAACCTACCCGCATTGTTGAGATTGGAACAGCATTTGGCGTGTCAGGAATGTATTGGCTAAGTGGTATCAACGCTAACGGTAGTGGTACTTTGCTAACGTTCGATCCCAATGCCATTTGGGCGAAGGTCGCTCAGTCTAACTTGTCGATGATCAGTCAGAATTATATCTCGACAGTCGATACTTTTGAAGACACACATCATAAGATTTTAAAGCCTGGCGAGACCATCGATATGGCATTTATCGATGCAATCCATCAGAGCGGTATTGTCAATAATCAGTTCAAGCTGGTCAGTCAGTATTGTGCCCCTGGAAGTATTATCCTCTTTGATGACATTAACTTTTCGTACGACATGTGGGATTGTTGGGTAAAAATCGCTCGCTCACCACAAGTAAAAGCAAGCTGCTCCATTGCCAAACGCATTGGTATAGCAGAACTAAATTAGAATCATGAGGAAAATTCTTAGCGGAGCGGCGAACAAGTTCCGGGGATCGTATTGGTTGAGTTCAGGATCTTTTAGCCTGATCAATAAAATTGCCAGTATGTTTTTCGGGCTGGCAAACTTCTGGATTCTTATTCGAGTCATGTCGAAAGATGACTACGGAACTTGGATTCTATACTACACTATCGTGAACCTAATGGAAATGAGTAAGCAAGGATTCGTAAGGAATCCACTTATTCGTTTTTTGAATATCAACTCCGACGAGGATTCTCCTAAGATTCAAAGCGCTTCGCTTTATTTGAATACGATCATTGGTGGAATTGAACTGCTGCTTCTTGGCGTAGGAGCGATGTTCCTTGGAAAACTTTGGGACGCGCCACAAATAGGATCGTTGTTCCTGATTTACATGGTGGCCACCATAGCGCTAATCCCGATCAACCATTTCGATATCGTACAACAGGCACGTTTTCAATTTAAGGGAACCACGATCAGTAACCTCATTAGACAAGGCGGTTTATTTTTATTCATCAGTACCACGTACTTATTCGGCTATGTTCTGAAAATAGAACCCTTTGCCAGTTATCAGTTCGACTTGATCACCTTGGCCATTGTGCAATGCACCGCGATCATCATGTCGGGTTTGTTTTCTTATTTCTATTCGAAAAAATTTGTTTCGTTTTCGAAAAAGGTCGACAAGAAGTGGACGAAAGATCTGTTTGACTATGGGGTATTCACCTTTGGTACCAATGTGAGTTCTACTATTTATAAAAGTATCGATAGCTGGATGTTAGGGTCGATGTTAGGGAAACAAGAGGTGACGAATTTTGCGCCGGCAATTCGCGTTTCAAACTTGGTAGAAGTACCAACGGATACCCTTACTTCAGTGCTGTTCCCGAAGCTCTCGCAACGCATCGCGACCGAAGGTATGGGCACAGCAAAATATCTATATGAAAAGGCGGTAGGAACGCTTACGGCAATTATGCTTCCTGTGGTCCTGGGCGTAATCATTTTCGCGAAGTATGTCATTATCATCATCGCCGGATCGAAGTTCATTAACACTGTTCCAATTCTGCATGTCACGATGTTATTCGGCTTAATTATTCCATTCAATCGTTTGATGGGAATTACACTTGATGCAATCGGGAAAGCAAAAGTGAATTTTGCTTACGTGTTATTGAATACCAGTATTAACATCGTTTCAAATTATTTCTTCATTCAGCATTTTGGAACGATCGGTGCAGCCTATGGAACTTTAACTACCTATCTTATTTCATTGGTGTACAATCAGTATTATCTTTATCATAATTTGAATATCAGACTCACGGGCGTGTTCAAACATTTTCTAGAATTTTATGGGAATATGTTTTCACTTGGAATGAAGTTTTTAAGACGCACGTTTGCATAAATGGCGAAGAACGATTCTATGGATATTATCATGCTAGCGCTTCCCCGTTGGGATGGTGACTATTCTTCGACGGCTTATTCCCTCGCAAAGGAATTTTCCCGAGATCACCGCGTTTTCTACGTCGATAATCCATTTACACTCAAAGATTTTTTCTCCAATTATAAAAGCCGTCAAATTCAGTCGCGTAAAAGAGCGCTTCTCACAGGGAGTGGCATCTACACGAAGATCAATGACAATCTCGTTGCTGTTACGCCGAAATTGACCATTCCAGTGAACTTCCTTCCAGAAGGAGCGCTGTACGATAAACTTTCTGCCATCAATGATCGAATTCTCTTTCATTCGCTCAAACGTCTGATTCGCGATTACAAGATCAAAGATTTTATATTCATCAATTCTTTTAATCCATTTTACGGTCGCCATTGGCCGAAGTACTTCAAGCCTTCGCTGTACATCTATCACACGGTAGATGATATTAGCCACTCGAAGTATATTCATAAACATGGGCCGCGGCTGGAGACAGAAGAAATTCGTCGCGCCGATTTGACGTTTACAACATCCATCGAACTCAAACGGTTAAAGGCGTCATTAACGAAGAATATTTATTACTTACCAAATGCTGCCGATGTATCAATGTTTAAGGACAGCTTAAATGGTAAGTATAAGATGCCGGAAGAAATAGCGCATGTGATCAAGCCGATCGTAGCGTACACAGGCCATTTGGATGATCGATTAGATTATGACTTGTTGAAGTATGTCTTCAAAGCAAATCCGGATAAAGCTTTTCTAATGATTGGACCATCGTCTATCAGTAAGAGCTTGTATGATGAACTCGCTGCATTTGAGAATGTCATCTTTACGGGAAAGAAAGATATTTCTGAGCTTCCAAAATATTTACATTTTGTAAAGAGTACAATCATTCCGTTTAAGTGTAATACACTCACGCGAAGCATTTACCCATTGAAGGTAAACGAATATCTCGCGGCAGGTAAACCTGTTGTATCAACCCCATTCTCGGAAGATATCATGAGCTTTAGCGGAACAATTGAGATTGCATCTAACTATGAAGATTTTTCTAATGCGATCACCAAAACAATCAACACGGATTCACCCGAGTTGATCATTGCACGACAATGTGCGGCAGAAAAAAATACATGGGAAGCCAGGGCTGCAAGTTTTTGGGAAGTTATTGATGACTACCTGAAGTAGCTAACGTTAATTTCTTTCCGCGTACAAGAAAGTCCTGGTTCCAGTCTGGATATTTAATCTCCATATTTTCTTTTTACAACATCCAATAAATCGAGTAATTGTTGGTGCTTACTGCCGATGACCGTGTCGTTGCTTAGATAACTTTTTCCTTGTCCGATTTCGATGAGTTGTTTTCTGACTTGCGGAATTCTAGAAACATTTTGGATGAGGCCGTAGCCTTTCAGCCCCATTTTATAAAGGTCGTTCGGAATGCGTGTTGAAATTTTTTCGTTGCAAACTTTTAGCATGAACTGCGTTGCGTCGAATAGGGAAGGGATGCGAATTGGTTCATACCGCATGCTGAGGGAGTCGGTCCAATCATGCCACTTAAAGTCGTTGATGCCGTTGTATGCCTTAACCGGAATCCAAGGCGTACGGAGCGCGTCCGCAATAATGGCCGCATGCATTGCCTCGCAAATAATGACTTCCGATTGCTGAATGCGTTTGATTACATCTCGATGGTCGTCCATTGGACTGATGTAATGGATGCCGGCCTGAGCGCACAATGTTGACCAGTCAAATTTCAATTCACTTTCCCAATGCGGCATGTACGAAACCCCGTATTTCTTACCCGGATTTTCCCGGAATATTTCCCTTACGAGGATAGCACCGTCTGCAACGGCTAGTTTTTCATCCAACCCAAGTGCTTTGGCTGTGTGTGGACCGCGCACGCAAATAAAATCGAACGACGTATCAACCGTCGGTTTTGTCCCATACGCAAATCCGCTACTGAACACGATTTTTCGCGTTGCCGACTTCGCCATATCGAAGCCAAGGATGGATCCAATTCCTAAGAAATCTATTGCTGGATCGTCGTCAAAAAAGCCTGGTAATAGCTTGTTGAAGAGGTGCGGATTTAAGGCATCGCCAAAGTTCTTGGATTCAAAATAACGTAGCCGCATGGAAAATGTGATGAATGGTTTTCATATATTCGAGTCGCAATAATAGTTTCGTTCCTTCGTAAAGTTGGGTCAATTTAAAGGTTATGGCTTGATTTTTTTCTATTGATAGCTAATCATTGTCAACCAAAAGCAGTGTATGTATTTTTTTAATAATCCGGAGTGGATCGACAAGGACTTATTCCATGTCAAAAGGCTGGAGGATGTTCCTGATGAGACATTCCAGAAAATAAAAGAACGTTTACAATCAAAGATGAGTAACGAGCCAACGATTACCATCGTGATTGCCGCGTGGAATGAAGAGGTGAATATTATTCGCTGTCTTGATACGTTGTCGCGTAATGTAACTGACATTCCTTTTGATATTGTTGTTGTCAATAATAACTCGAAAGATCGCACCCAACAAGTTCTCGATAAGCTTGGCGTGACTTCTTATTTTCAAGAAATACAAGGATGCGGCCCTGCACGCGAACTAGGACAGCGCAATGCAAAAGGTAAGTACATTCTCATCGCTGATGCTGATTGTTATTATCCAAAACGTTGGATTCAATTGATGGGTAATGCCTTGCTAAAAGTAGGTGTCATTGCCGTGTACGGGAGATATTCGTTTCTGGGAAATGCCAACATCGCGCGTTGGAAATTTTCGCTGTATGATGTGATCAGGGATTTTATGGTTGAAATTCGCCACATCAAACGTCCATACCTAAGCGCCTATGGAATTAGCATGGGCTATGTGAAAGAATATGGAATTAAAGAGGGTTATCTCCGTCGCAATATCCGAGGTGATGATGGACGCCTCGTGTTTGACCTCATGAAGTATGGAAAAGTTGGTCTTGTAAGAAATCGTGATTCACGCGTGTGGACGAGTAACAGAACGCTGGAGCGAGATGGTAGTCTTTACGCGGCGGTGAAGAAGCGGATTTTAAGAGAGTTTGCGCGATTCGATAAATACGTAACACAACCTATTCCCCACGACACCAAAGTGTCTAGCAACGAAGAGTACTCCGTTAATGAGAGTATTCAAATTATCAAACACAAATACAATCCATTCAGGTTACTCAAGAAGAAAAAGTAACATATCGGCTCCCCAACAAACATGTCTAAGTTAAGTCTCTTCTTTAGTAAACTAATTCCCCAACAGCTCGAACGCAATCTGCGTGACTTTCGTGATCTTTACCTGCGGAATTATGCTTTTGAAAAACTCCCCGCAGAAATTTACGACCCAACGCTTAAACATCATTCGATTTCTTTTTGCACCACTTGCATGAACCGCTTTTTCCATCTTCGGAAAACGGTGATCAAGAACATGGAAGACAATATCAATTATCCCGGTGTTGAGTTTGTGGTGATCAATTATAATTCACAGGATGGCTTGCATGAATGGGCGAAAAAGAATCTGAAAAAATATACTGACGCTGGCGTGTTGAGCTATTACCATACAAAAGAACCACAGTTCTTTCATGTTTGTAAAGCGAAAAATTTAGCACACCGTGCAGCAAAAGGTGATATTGTTGTGAATGTAGATGGCGATAATTTCACCGGAAAGGATTTCGCGTATTACATCAATTGGCTGTACAACAAGCACGATTTTAATTCGATATTTCATTTTAGAAAAAAACCTTATTGGGGAACCGAAGGAAGAATTGCGTTAGCAAAAACGAAGTTTATGGAGCTCGGTGGGTATGAAGAGAGTTTCCTTCCAACGGGTCATGAAGATCACGATCTACTCAATCGCGCAAAGGCTTATGGTATGCGATATGAGAACATACAAATTGAAAATTTCCTTCGTTACCTCAGCAATACGACGAAAGAGAAATCAATGAATTTCGAAGACGAGAACGCATATTATTACAACTACGAGACAGGTAATCGTAAAATATCGAACGATAACATTGCCGCAGGTAAATTGATTGCGAACGTCAATACGAGCTGGGGAAGCTTGCCGATGTTTAAGAATTTTACTGAGGAAGTGGTGCGATTCTAATGATTATTCGAATTCAAAAGCTCCAATGTCATAACCCTTTCCCTTCGGGCGTTCGTTCTTCAAGAAATCAAAATTAATGTTGTAAGCGCTCATATCGCGGCCCCCATCGATGGCTGGAGATTCACGCGAAACTTTAAAATCGTATTGATCAACATTTAGGAATTTGAGCTGAGACACATCTTGTGTAAATAGGTTGTTAGACATGTCGATTCGAACGTCTTTATTCAATTTGTGTACATAAGCATCTTCCGCTCTCTTATATGGCGTCGATTCGTATACTTTGTAGTTGCCAGGATTCGCAATGATATTGTTGATGATCACATTTTTCTCGACGAGCTCGGCATATATCAAAATGCCATCGTGTCCAGGATTAATGATCGTGTTATTGATGAATTTAAACCCATCGCCTTTGGTGTAACGCTCGTCGCAGAAGATTGCATTTTTGCCGGCATCAATAATTACATTGTTAAAAATGATGTTGTCGCCATAACCAAGCACGATCATAGCATTGCCTTTACCTTTTTTGATAAAGTTGTTGTAGCAAAGACCGCCTGTACCTTCACCGATTTGTATTCCACCGCGCTGATTTTCGATGTCCTTTGTACCGTAGTTCTCGATGTAGTTGTTATAAACTTCGGCGCGTTTGGGTGCAGATCCAACTTGAATAGATTCCCATCCGGAATTTTTTACGATGTTGTTAAAAACTTTTACGCCTTCGATATCATGTGGGAAGCGTACACCGCACTTGCGTTTCATGCCGTTGTTATAGAACGAATTTCCAATGTAAAATCCTTCACCGCCTGTGTCATGAATATAATTATCATGAAGCGCTATATCGCGCATCACAAAGTTGCCGCGGATTGTAGCGTCATCGCAGTTAGGATCAGTTTTGGCCATGATACCCGCAAAGCCAATATTGAAAACCTCTACGTGATCAACTTCAAAGTTTGTGCTTAAGTAGTCGAGGGCAATGCCCATCCCCTTCGCGCCGGAGATTTTAATTCCGTAAGGGTCGTCTTTCGTGCCGACGCTCGTGATACGGAAGTGTTCAGATTTTTCTGTTTTCAGTGCGAAAGAATGACCAGGCGTGTCGATAGTAATAGGCCCGCCACAATTGATTATGGTGATCGGTTTTTCTTTGGTGCCCTTTAAGTTTACAAACTTCAACGGGCCGTATTTTATCTTGGCATCGAGGCAGATGACGTCGCCTGGTTTTAATCCAAGTTTGGCGCCGTCATGTTCATGCTTTTTAGGAACAACGTATGTGCACTTGCCACATTGAAATGGTTTCTTAACAGAGCCGACAATTTCACTTGGCTGATAGTTCTCAACGACGGGAAGATCGTGATGTGCACGGAGTGACGTACGTTCAGATGAACAATGAATCATTGCCAACGAGAGTACGAGTACCTTAGCAAAGGTCATGTTCATACTGGGGAAGGTTAACGTGTTACGATACGTTTCTGTCGCGAAAGTTAAAGTATAATTGTCTCTCATACCAACGATTAGCAAGTAATCGAAGGCTAAAAAACTTTGCCACATCTCTCAACGCAAGGATGAACGGTTTTGTTGTTCGATAGTATTCAATATTGAGCTTCGAACGTTTCTCCCATCCCCACATAAACGTGTGACAAAATTTTCATGCGCGACGAATAGTACTCAATCCGCTATAGTTGCAACGGTCGTTGCCGGCCGGACATATACTTCGATATAATCCGTTTGGTATCCTGTTGGCGACGGGAAAGAATCCGTTTTTTGATAATGTTTTTGAAGACACGCCTGAACATCAAAAGGGAAAAAGTTATCGACGTCGGGCATCGCTTCAAAGAGCACAACATCATACTGTTGATCGGCTATTTTATCGCAAAGGCTTTTGCTTTCGCGATCAAAGAAGGCAACACCTTTATGATACCACAGCGGAATGTTTTCTCCTGCTTCCGGCGTATACTTCAATTCATGCGCAAGAGGCGTAAGGTTCGACATGTTTAACACTTTGAGATTAGGATTGTCTTTTACAATGGACAAAGACTTTATTCTTTCAATTCCTTCGACTGTTGGTACTGGTAATTTAATTCTTTTAAATGCTCTGTATGGTGTCAACGTCCATTCCAGTGGTTTCCCTCCACCTTTTTGATCTGCTTTAGATGACCACGTGTTTTTTGATACCACAGATGGGGGAGGAGGACTGAAACTAGCAGGGAGAAATTTCCCCAAAACTTTCATTGAATACTTCCAATAGTTTTCAGATCGCCAAAAAAGGACCAATAGAAAAGCCAATGAAATAACCCATACTTTCTCGAACTGCATGACTCTTCCTGCATTGTAAATCAAGAAAGCAAATGCGAAACTATTGTAGTAAAAGTTGGTTGTCGCGGGACTGAAACTGGTCACTTGGATGATCATCGCTTGTGCTAAAATCCCAAGTGTAAATAGTGTAAATAAAAAGTAAGGTCTGTCTGCAGTCAGTTCCTTGAACTTCGGATAGCGAACCAAAGCAACTATAACGGTTGCAATGATGAAAAGCTTTAGAATAAGCGATTCTTCGAAGAATGTGCTTAAGAAATCGTAAGCATTTATTCTTGAGAAGTGATGCGATTGACCGAAGTTGAACCAGTATGAAAACTCGTAAGCAGTGAATGGGAGGATAAGCACAGCGAGTGCTACGGCGTAGAAACCGACATATAATAATAACGTCTTAAACTTCTTGGTAACGAGTGCGTCGACAATCAATATGCCCATGGTTAGCATCATACCCAAGCCGCCGGCATCTTGTTTTGTAAGGAAGGTGAGTGCGATGAAAAATGCCGCGAGGATGAGCCAGATGATTTTACTATCTCGCAATAAATAGCGGAAGAGAAAGTAGAGACCGATCAGTTCATACACGAATACGGTGTGATTGTACCAAGGCCAGAAATTGACCATGACAAAGGAGAGGCACATTACCGTGATGGAAAGTAGAATTTGCCCAGGACTCAAATTGAAGATTTTCAGAATGCCCCTGAAAGCAACAAGAGAGAGGAAGTTGATGAACGCCTGTGCAATAACTAGGCTATAGAGATACGGCCCGAAGATCTTAAAAAAGATAAACGGGATGAGCCAAAATCCGTAGCCAAGAGGCATACCGAAATCACGGAATGGAACTTGTCCCACATACATGCGATAGGCGCCTTCCCAGGTTACGAAAATGTTAACCCGGAAGGGGAGTTCGAGAAGTAATGGTAAGCAGGAGAAGAGGGTAATAATGGCAAATTCAATCGTTGTAATTTGCCTTGGTGTGAGGTCTTTCTTAAGAATCATTTTTGGTACAGATATCGGTTATTTTTCTTTGCATTCGGGCTATAAAATTAAGCTTATTATCGCCATCTTTAAATCTTGTTCAGTCTATAGTTAATCTTTTTATGAAGCATTTTGTGTCTTTAATCCGGATGAAACATTGGGTGAAGAACGGTTTCGTTTTTATCCCTGCTTTCTTCGGTGGCGTTTTGTTCAATCAGGACAATCTTGTACTCCTTATCGCTGGTTTTTTCTGTTTTTCGTTTGTGGCCAGCGCCATCTATGTTATCAACGACTATCGTGATATCGAAGTCGATCGAAATCATCCCGAGAAAAAAAATAGGCCACTGGCTTCCGGGGCCATTAGCCCAACAGTTGGTTTTATTGTGGCCACAATTTTTCTCATTGCAGGCATTGCACTTGCCTTTTTTGTCAACACTGACTTCCTATACATCATCCTAACATATCTCGTGATTAACCTCGGTTATTCACTGGGACTAAAAAACATTTCCATTTTGGATATCATGATGGTTGCTTCAGGATTCCTGCTGCGAACGATTGCCGGTGGTGTTATCATCGATATTTCCCTTTCGCAATGGCTACTTATCATGGTGTTTCTAGGCGCGCTGTTTATAGCGTTGGCGAAACGCCTCGATGATCTTATCCTCGCAGAACAATCAGGTACCATCAGTAGAAAAGTGAAGAACTACAATTTGAACTTTGTTTATAGTGGTATCACGATGATTTCCGGAGTGAGCATGGTTTCGTATATCATGTACACAATCTCCGCTGAAGTAACAGAGCGCCTTCACAGCGATCATTTATACTTCACATCAATCTTTGTAGTCGCGGGAATCCTCCGTTACTTGCAAATATCTTTGGTAGAGAAAAATAGTGGTAGCCCTACGAAAATTTTGTTGACCGATCGGTTCTTAATCACTACCATTCTTTGCTGGATCTTGAGTTTCTATGTTATCATCTATATGTCTAAAGGCCTGTGAGAAGTAAAAAAGATATAACCAACTGGGGTAAGTATCCTGTTGCTGAAGCAAACGAGTTTGTCTTCGATTCAGAAACGAATCTGAAAAAGATTATTGAATCATCACCATCATCGCCGTTCATTGCTCGCGGGGCGGGCCGTTGCTACGGTGACGCGAGTTTAGGTGAGAACATTGTTTCTACACTTCACTATACCAATATCCTTGAATTCGATCCTGTTCGTGGGGAAATTTTCTGCGAAGCTGGTGTAACGTTGGAGGAATTGATCGAAGTGATTCTTCCGAAGGGATATTTTCTTCCCGTAACACCAGGTACAAAATTCATCACCGTGGGTGGTGCTGTTGCTTCTGACATTCATGGAAAGAATCACCACAAGGAAGGATCATTCAGTGCGCACATCATCTACATGGAGATCTATGCTGCCGATGGAAAAATTTATCGCGCAAGCAGAACGGAGAACGTAGATCTGTTTGAGGCAACATGTGGTGGAATGGGACTTACTGGAATTATTCTTCGCGTGAAGTTTGGTTTGAAAAAAGTTGAATCCGCATACATCAAACAAATCACAGCACGTGCGCGTAATCTTGATGAGATTTTTGACCTGTTTGAAGAACATCGTTCTTGTACATACTCGATGTCCTGGATAGATTGTTTTCAGAAGGGAAGCAAGCTCGGAAGAAGCATTATGTATGCAGGAGAACATGCTACGCTTGAAGATCTGGATACGAAAAAGAAAAAAAATCCGTTGTATGTTCCCGCGAAGCGTAAGCTCACGGTACCGTTCAATCTTCCTTCAATCACATTGAATCCTTTAAGTATCCGCGCTTTCAACTTCCTGTATTATAACAAGAGTCCGAAAAATCGCCATGTAGGATTGGTGGATTACGACACATTCTTCTATCCGCTCGATGCCATTTTACATTGGAACAGAATGTATGGTAAGAGTGGTTTTGTGCAGTATCAATTTGTGTTGCCGCTGGATGTAAGTAAGAAGGGTTTGACAGAGATCCTCACGCGTATCAACAAGCGGAATATGGGTTCATTCTTAGCCGTGTTGAAGCTTTTTGGAAAACAGGATGATTTGATTTCTTTCCCGATGGAAGGATACACCTTAGCGCTTGATTTTGCAGTAAGAAAAGGATTGTTCGAATTCCTGGATGAGTTGGATAAAGTGGTGATGGACCTTGGCGGAAGAATTTATCTTTCTAAAGATGCACGGATGAAATCTGATTTCTTTTGGAAGAGCTATCCGAAAATTAATCAGTTCGCAGAAACCATTAGAAAGTATAATCCGAGTTCCACATTTGCGTCTGAGCAATCGGCTAGACTTCAATTGACCAATCACTACCATAAAAAATGAAGTGTGTTTTAATTCTTGGCGCATCTTCGGATATCGCCAAAGCTGCAGCAAGACAATATGCCCGCAAAGGCGCCACGATATTCTTAGCTGGAAGAAATGAAGAAGCGTTGACAGGTTTTTCGAAAGACCTTTCCATACGTCACAATGTAATAGCAAAATTTGTTCGCTTCGATGCTGACGATGTCAAGTCACACGCGTCATTCTACAAGGGAATTTCCCCGGTGCCTGATGTTGTGATTTGTGCTTTTGGCTATCTCGGTGATCAGGCTGTCGCGCAAAATAATTGGGATGAATGCAATCGCATCATTCAGGCAAATTATACCGGCGCAGTTTCTATCCTAAATCTTGTCGCCAACGATATGGAGACAAGGAAATCTGGCGTAATCATTGGTGTAAGTTCGGTGGCTGGTGATCGCGGAAGACAGAGTAACTATATCTATGGAAGCGCGAAGGCTGGATTTACATCTTATCTCTCTGGACTTCGTAATCGCCTATTTAAATCAGGTGTCCACGTGGTGACTGTCAAGCCTGGATTCGTTGATACCAAAATGACGAACGGATTAAAACTTCCTGCGCCGCTTACGGCACAGCCCGATCAAGTTGCGAGCAAGATGATAAACGCTGCTGACAAAAAGAAAAACGAAATATACGTACTCTGGATGTGGCGTTGGGTCATGCTCATTATCAAGTCTGTTCCTGAAGGTGTGTTTAAAAAATTAAAGTTGTGATTCGACACCTTGCACTTTTTGATTTCGACGGTACGATCACAAGAAAGGATACTTTTGTAGAGATCATTCGATATCGATTTGGAACATTTCGTCTGCTCACGGGTATGGCAATCGTTTCACCAATTTTGGTGGCCTATAAATTGAAGCTAATCAAAAACTGGCGAGCGAAGGAAATCATGTTTGGCCATTTTTTTAAAGGAATGACAGCGGAAGAATTCAAAAGAACGGGAGAAGCATTTGCAAAAGAAGCGCTTCCAAAGTTGTTGCGACCATCCGCAATTCAAAAGATCAAGGAGCATCAAGCTGCAGGACATGATATCTACATTGTGACAGCATCAGCAGCGGATTGGATTAAGCCTTGGAGCGACCAGTTTGGATTCAAGATTTTGGCGACCTGTTGGGAAACAAAAGATGGCGTCATCACGGGTAAAATCAAAGGCAGAAATTGCTACGGGCCTGAGAAGAAAGTTCGGATTCTTGAGTCGATCGCGCTTCCTGATTATGAGTCGATCTCAGTTTACGGCGACACATCTGGCGATCGAGAAATGCTCACACTCGCGACACATAAATATTACAGGTTCTTTAAGGATTGAGTTTTGTCGATACAATAAAAAAGAAAGGCTGCCGATTAAGGCAGCCTTTTCATTTATAAAGAGAGTCGACTAATTACTCTTTGACAAAACGTTTGATCAGTTGTCGGCCATTCACCTCTAGCTTCATAATGTATATTCCGATGTTGTGATCGGTGATATCTACTTCAATACCATCAACTACATGAGCCCGTTGCTGCTGGCGTACGATTACACCTTGAGCATTGTAAATGTTGATCGCAATTGGGGTGTTTTCTTTGACGGCGCTCGATAATTTAACCCTCACAGAGTTTTTTGCCGGGTTCGGGAAGATATCTGCATCAAGGACAACTTCTTCGGAAACGATCGGTTCAGATTGGGCGATCCTTCCATTCGCGATTGTTGTGACACGAACACCGAGAGAAGAAGCTGATTCATTCTGCGCTGCATCGATGGCTTTCACATAAAACAGATAGTTTGTCGATGCAGTAAGTCCGGTAATATTTGTTGAAGTTGCTGCAACTGTCGTCACCAATCCCAAACCTTGGCGGTAAACTCTGTAGCCTGTAACGGCGATATTATCAGTCGATGCATTCCACGTTAGCGTTACTGACGAGCCAGTGATGTTTGATGCTGTCAGTGATTGCGGGCCAGACGGAGCGGTGAGATCAAAAGATGATGCGATCGGCGCGTGTGAGCGAACTTCTAAGGCGTTCCATACACCGTAACGAGCTTCGTCATTGGCTTTGATCTCGAATGGAATCATTCCGACCTCAGGCGCAACATTTTTTACCGATACTGATTCGAGTGAATTCTTTCCATTGAATTGCGACACAGTGACGCCATCAACAGTGTAGTCGGTTGCTACGATCATGTTTCCAGTAGTGGCTACATTCCACTCATTTCCTAAAAAGACGAGGTCATACTCCTGACTATTATTCAGTCCATTGAGTCGGTAAGTGGTCGCTGCATCGAATTGTTCGAAGTAGTAATAATTTTCCAACACTGCATCAGGATAGAGACCTGAGTTATTTCCGGTAGTGAAACCAGTATTGTTAGTGCCGCCATTTTCCCAATTGATCAAGTCAACGCTTATTCCCGTATTTGTATTGTTGTCATCTTTCAAATCTGCAAATGACAATCCATCTGAGGGTGGTGTGCCTAAATTGTTCCAAGGTGCAGGCGCCTGAAGCTGACCACTACCAGCAGACGAGTTAATATTTACGAGAATAATCTGGTTAAAGGTAGTTGTGTATGCATTATCTGAATACGTGGAATTACCGCCAACCTTAATCGAACGAATCTTGTAAACGTACGCCGTGTTCTGCGCAAGTCCGGTGTTCGTAAATGACTCGACGTTGGATGCTGTGGTGTGAACTAATGTGAACGGTCCGGCTTGGGTCGTTGCACGATAAACTTCAAAACCAGTTTCATCTGAACTGTTATCAGACCATGTCAAGCGGATAGCGCTCTTTGACAATCCTTCTGCGGCGAGATTTGTTGGACGAATCGGGTTTAATCCTTGTGTCGCGGACTCGATTACCAGCGATCCAAGAATACCATCGCGTTGTGCGACGACAGGATTTGAATTCACGTTAGCGCCCTTCCTCACGGTAATCACGATTGAGTCACCAGCAGGTTGAATGCCCGCAAACTTTACGAACTTGCTCGTGTTCTTTGAAGTGTTCAAAGTCTTTTGTGCGCCATTCACGATGTATGTTGTATTGGCAAACCAGAATTGATTCAAGCTACCCGACAATGTCAGGTTATAACGCTTGGCATTGTCAAGTCCTTTTAACACAACTGTGGCACCAGTTGTTGACGTTGTAGTCCAATGTGAACCAAGAACGCTGCTAGGATAAATACCACTTTCAGATATTGTGCCGCCGTTGTTGCTAGAGCCTGTCCAATTGATACCCGTTTTTAGATTGATCGGCGTTGTTCCGCCTTGTACATTCTTTAATCCGTTCATGTTATTGAACGCCACTGCATTGTTCCAAGGTGAAGGCGCGTCGTCTGATCCCGCGGCGCCCTTAAAGTTTATCAACACGGTTTCTCCAAAGCTAGGATCAGTAGCGATCACAAATGTTTTGAGTTCTGATCTTCCGCTGAAGTTGTCGGATGCTTGAAGCGTGAATGCATAGTTACCGGCTTGTGTAGCGGTTGGATTGAATTGAATGTAGCCTGTGCCATTTCCATTATCAACTAGCGTTGCAAATGATGGTAGGTTGAGGGTAGAGAAAATGATCGCATCACCATCAGGATCTGTTGCATTGATGGTACGCTGAAATGTTTGGCCGGCCACGCCTACGATTGCTTCGAAGCTGGTTAATGACGGCGATCCATTCGGCGTTGTGACCAATTGCGGACTACTATCGGTGCCACTCGTCAAATTAGCGGCTCTTACCTTGTAGTAATATGAAGTGCGTCCTACGGTGGTGAGGTCTGCAAAGGATGTTATGTTTGCTGCTGTCGTTCCGACAATACTGTACACGCCATTGATTGTCGTTGACCGAAGTATATCAAAGCGTGTTTCGTTGATGCTGTTGTCTTTCCACGTAAGGTCAACGCGGTTGTTTGCAGGGGCAGCGACGACGAGCTCAGTAGGTGCTTCTGGTGCACTTCCGTTATCATAGTACGCTGAGATGATCATCGCATTGATGTAGAAGTGATTGATGTTGTCTGTACCGCGGCCGACGGTGACGCTGATCTCGCCTGCTGAATTTGGTTTCATTAGATCAGTCGTTACTGTATTTGATACGTTGTTGAGTGTGTTCAATTGAAACGTCTGAGTCGTAAGTCCGGCAACGGTGTAAGCGGTATTTAGCGTGGTGAGCCCAGTAGGCGCTGTTCCGCCGATCCATCCACCAGCACCATACAAGGTGATCTTGTACTGCATTGCTGGGTTCAGATTTTTGATTTTCATTTTATTGCCCGTGCCGCCAGAACTTTTTCTGAAATAAGATTCTCTAATTTTTTCCGTATAGATAGCAGCAGTAGACGCTGGGAGGTTTACGACTTGAGGAGCTGTCGTGGTCCAATTTGTCGTTGTATTCAAAGCTACAAATCGAACCACATTACCTTGATCATCTTTCATGTTCGTGATGTCGGCAGTTTGAGGCATTCCCGTATTATTCCACGGATTTTCTTCAAACATGCTTGGTGTCGTAGCAAAATTGATTGATATAGTGTACGACTGATCAAGTGGTGCCACGACGAGCGTAAAACTTTTAGTGTCAACACCAGCAGGAACTTTATTGTCTCTTACCGTCACGGTGATGTTCTCGTAAATACCAGCATGACCCGCGAGAGGTTTGAAGGTAATTCTTCGTTGTGAAGCGTTCCATGTCGCAAAGGAAGGAAGGCCGCTTACGGTATAGGTGAGTAGGTCAGTTGCATCCGCATCGGTAGCGGTAGCCGTTACATAGAGCAGTCTTCCTTCTTCTGATGTTTGAAATGGAATATCTGCCATAACAGGACTGTTATTTGTGTTTACAGTCAGGACGAATACATCCGATGTGCTAGTGATGCCGTCAGAAGCGGTAGCTTGAATATTGTAAGTCCCGGCTTGTGCATTGGTGAAGATAATTTTACCTTTTCCAAAACCGTTACTTTGTGTTGAGGCAAAAGCCGGAAGGCCGGTGTAGGAGAATGTCAATCCATCTACATCGGGATCAGTGGCGAGCACATCGATTGTGAGCGAGCTTCCGATAGCAATGCAGCGGTCGATGACGTTGGTGATCACCGGGGCACGATTTCCAGTGGTCACATTGGCGGCTGATGTAAACCCAGAGACGACACCTCCTTCGCGTGCAGCACGAACCCGATAGTAGATTGTAGCGTGACCGCTAGCTTTTGTGTCCACGTAGCTTACCGCATCTGCGGATGTAGTAGCAATCGTTACAAACCCCGTTGTTGGTTGTGATGATTTTTGAATTTCAAAGCCGTTCTCGTTTGCGCTATTGTCTGTCCAATTCAAAGTCACTTGTGTTGGCGTGTCGGCAGTTGCTGAAAGTCCAGATGGATCTGCTGGTGTTGCAGGAGCGATGTGCGTTGAAGCGTTTGCAGGTCCAACTACGGGTGATGCACTACTACTATTGATCGTACGGATACGATAGTAGTAAGTAGTCGACGGTGTCAGTGTATGGTCAGACCACGAGATTGCATTTGCGGTTGTTACTTTGACGACTTGATATCCCGTTCCTGCATATAGTGAGCGCTCGATTTCAAAACCAGATTCATTATTACTGTTATCAGTCCACGTGAGGTTAATTTGGTTAAATGAAACCGTTGTGGCAGTGAAAGCTGTTGGCGCATTCAATGGTGCTGGAGGTGTGTAATTGTCTTTCAATGCAGATGCTGGTATTTCACTTTTGGCAATACCTGGCCCTTGCCAACGTACTGCCAAGCACTCTCCACCACTATTGGAGAACATCGAACATTGTACCGGATAAGTTCCGGCTGAAAGACTAATGGTTCCAGATTTTTCTACACAGCTATGCGTGCCGTCGTTGTTTACAACACGTACGTTGTTAACCCATAGTTGACTACCGTCGTCGGATGATGTATAGAATGTATAAGTTCCAGTAGTTGGGATGATGATGAATCCGTCGAAGATAAAAGCGAAGTTGTCGTCTTGGTTTCTTTGCGCGATTGAAAAAGTGGAAGACGTTCCTGTTTTAATGAGGTTTCCACTGACCGCAATTTGCGCGACATTTGAAATGCCACCATGGTGAAAATATTTAAAAGTAAGTCCGTTGATTACCGCCGCAGTATTCACTTGGTTACTCGGCGCAGAAGTATTATTGGCAACGTCGCGAGCTTTTACAACGAACGCATAGTTAGCAAATTCAATGAGTCCCGTTACTTTGTAAGAAGTGGCCTTTGTCGACGTGATGAGTGCATTGTTTTGATAGATGTCGTATTCAGTAACACCAACATTATCAGTTGCACCTGTCCAACTTAAGTTTATTTCAGTGCGTGTCGTAGAACCAACGGTAAGCACTGGTGCAGTAGGAGGGGTGTTGTCTGCGACAGTGATTACGCTAGCTTCTTGGCTGTATGTTGATCCACCCAGGGCATTAATACTTCTTAGTTTATAGAAGTACGTTGTATTGGCTTGCAACCCGTTGTCGATGTGTGATAGAGGGTTAGGTGCCGATGACGCAGGAAGGATTGCAATGAGCTTATATCCTACACCCGTCGAGGTAGATCGATATAGTTCGAATCCAGTTTCATCATTCGCGCGGTCTTCCCACGTAAGCGAGACACTGGTTTGTGAGTTCACGCCGGCCATAAGATTAGCTGGAGGGGAGGGAACTCCAAAGCTACCACTGGTGGTGATCGCTATTGTGTTTGAAGACAAGCTTAAACATCCTAACGGCTCGGCGCGATATTCTGTCGGTGTTATACCATCTGCTTCTCTACCTGTGCCACCGAAATCCCGGCTGCGAAGACTATAGGTACCAGCAGTGTTTACGTTAATGACTTGTGTTGTATTGGCAAGTGTTGTTGCATCTCGTCTCCAAACGTATGCAGCTTTTGCATTGGAGCCCGTGAGTGTAATGTCTGGACTACCATCCAATGAAGGAAGATGTTTACTTTGTCCATCTGCAGCAATTGTCGGTGTTGGTGACAAGCCACGGTTACTGTTGATGTTTACAGGAGCAGACCATTTCGTCCAGACACCGTTCGCGCGTTGAAAACGTGCATAATAGGTGCCTACACCTGATCCTGTATTTACAATTTGCGTAATGGTTACTTCGTTGATGGTCGCACCTTGCGCGAAGGGCGCTGCTGTCGTATCGTTTTTACACCATTGATAATTTGCAAATCCAGGCGTGAGTCCAAGCGTTACCGAGAAATTTTCTCCGGGACAAAAAGACGTCTGTCCATTGTATACATGGATGTTATTTTTTCGCTGTGAGAGGAACCATGAAAAGAAGTCGGGCTTTGCGTATTCCGAATTCCATGTTCCGTGTCCAAGTGTTGGATAGTAAGAGTATCGGATATTACCGCCGATCTCGCGGATGGCGTCAACTGTGCCATTGCCTTCGAGTGGTGTCGGTCCTGTATCCAGAGCACCTTGTGCTTGACGTAGGGGAATGTGCTTATAACGAAGTCTAGCTTCTCCTTCCCAATATCCTGGAGGCGCTGATTTATTTTTCCAGAACAAAGTACCGCCAGCAGACATCGGATGCGCTGCGGCGAAAAGATCAGGTCTCCAGGCAATGAATCTCCACGTTCCTTCACCACCCATAGAAAGACCATGAATGTAGATTCGGTCTGGGTCTACCTTGTAGCTCTCGATAAGCTTTCGCAAAATATATTCTACGGCTTTGAGGTTGTCGAATCCCCATGATGGCCCGATACCCAACGCTGGGTTAGGGCGACGAATTTGTGGATAGAGCAGCAAGCCTGGAAACGTGCCGTTGAGTACGGCGTTCATGTGGGTTTGACCGCCATGTACAAGTTGTTTTTCATTGTCCTGTTCGCCCACACCGTTGTTGGGTGCCGCGTCGTACACACCAGCTTCGCCACTACCGTGAAGGAAAATAATAATAGGATATTTCTTGCCATCATTGGCGAACCGGTCGAAACCGTTCGGTGTCATCAATCGAAAACGAGTGAGTGGACCAGATGGAATGGGATACTGAAACGATTGATAAGGTGTGGTGTTCCAATTGTAGATGTGCGTGTAGGCAAAGGGTTGGAATTCCGGAAGTGCCTGTCCGTTTACCTGGCCGGCACACCATGTAGACAGCATGGTAATGACAGCCAAAAGGGTCATGTAATGTTTTTTCATAAAGGTGTAAATAACGATAAGATTTAAAGCCAGTGGTTAATAAAGGTATCTAGATCATCTTCCTTTCGAATTATTTATTTTTCTGACAGTTAAGTGATTGGACTCATCATCGGGTTACGATTTCATAAAGGTAGCGGTTTGACAGCAATTGATATGGCCGATAGGTCATTTATTTTTTCATACAGTACGTTTGTAAGTATTATCCGGAAAATGACCCTTTTTAAATAAAAAAGCCCCGCTGTGAACGGGGCTCCTTGTTACAAAATGACGTTTTCGCCGCTTATTCGCGAATGAACCGTCGTTCAATCCTTTCGCCATTTACGCGAATCAGAACCGTGTACAAGCCGGCAGGGAAGTCGGCCGCGGAAAGCTGAATTCCTTCACGTTGATTTACGGTTTCCAAAGCATCCATGACGATACCCTGTGCATTGATAATTTCGATCTCCAGTGGAGTTGCCTCCGGAATGCCATTGAGTTGGATGAGGAACCTGGAATTGCGTATTGGATTAGGATAAAGTACTACACTTTCGTTTCCGAGGGATTCAATATCCGTTACCATAAAGATTATGGCCTCAGAAGTTACCGAGCAATTTGCGCCGATAACGCTCACACTATATTCTCCAGATACCGTAGGCTCAAATGTCGTTTGCGTAGCCCCGGCAATTACCTGACCATCTAATAACCATTGGTTGTTGGTGTTGGCGCTGGATACAAGCTTGTTTCCATCGATGCTCACAGCAGGAGTCTTAGTATACGTTATGGTGGATTCTGCAGGAAGCGTTATCGCATCGCATCCTGAAAATCCTGCTTGAAGGGTAATATGGTGTGATCCTTCCGCAAGTACGGAAGCATCGATATTGACTTGCATCGCTTCGCCATTACCAGTGAAGGTTGCTAAAATCGTTTCTGCATTGATGATATTGTACTCAACACCAACTTGCGTTGAAGTTAAGTTTACCGTGGCTGTACCTCCACCACATACAGATGCATCACTTGTAAATGAAACTTGCTGATCTATCGCCGGCTTACCGATAACTAAATTGAATCGACCACTGCCAGTTGATGCAGGATCGCTTGTAATCTCAAACGAGTAGGAGGCCCCGTCCTGTATCGGTGTCACCGTATTGAGGAACTTGTCAATGAGTTTTGCTTCAAGCGCAAAATCAAAACTTGCCAGTTCAGAGAATGTCAATGAAAATTGTCCCGGTGTTCCTTTTTCTATGTTGATTGGGATAATGCGCGAACAGAATGCAGACGATAATGTATTGATGCCAAGGTTTTTCGAGTTTGCCACCGTTGACAAAGTGAAGTAATCATTAGCCAACTTTAGTCCGTCATATCGCTTGTCGAATGATTCCGTTGCGTCGTCCTTAAATTGCACGTATGCATTATCGTTGCGTGTACCGTCACTCATCGTCACCTTTAAATAGTTGCGAGGTGATGCAGCGCGCATGAACTTAGCGTTAGCCGCGTCGTATTTAGCGTCTTCAGTAATTGTAAGCGACGGATCGAGGCTCGTACACTGAACCCAAAATGATTGTCCTTGCGAGATAATACCAGCGAAGTCAGTGTCGCCGATTTCACCATTCCATTGCTTATAGGAGTATGCGCCATTTGCATAGGTGCGTATGTACACCGTGGCATTAACGCCGTTGGGTATCCAGCCTGCATTTCCCCACTCAATCGGCGATGCATACGGGTTGGCAATAAGATTCCATCCATTGCCAGGCGTTGCTTCACCTTGCGCTTCCTCAGCGGGGAATTCATTGCCTTTCAAATTTTGGTATGTGAAATTTCCTTGTTGAATTGGTCCTGAGATTCTGAGCTTTTTCGACGTCGTACCTTGGAAAACAAAGATCGAGTAACCACGTCCAACGTCCATTGTAGAAGTGCCGCTTGTTCCAGTATTTGTATCTGGGTAACCGATCCATCCAGCTTCACTATCGTAGTAGAAAAGTGATGCCGTTGTGTTCGCGTTGTTACTTCCAACAAATGGTCCCGTAACAGGTAGATAAGTTTTCCAATTATTTACCGTGGTGTTAAAGACCGGTGTACCTACATAACGATAGGCTCTTCCTGCAGCGTCGAAGTAGCGTTGGAACTCCACCTTTCCAATCACTGAGCCGTTATTTCCAATCTTACCAATTCGTGCTGTGTGTGTGTCAGTCGAAACAAGAACGATCAAATCATTGGAGTTGAGTCTTCCACTTGCCATGTCGATTGCGTTGTCAACGTACAGGCGGGAACGGATGTTAACCTGTCCCGAAACATTTGAATTCAATCGAAGAATATTGACGGTGTCAGAATTCGTGGTAAATGATAAGTTTGAAATTTGAGTGCCCGTGCTGTTGATCGTGATATCACCTTTGTTGATTGTGATTTTTCCTTTTTCATTCAATGGGTTGACTGCACCGGTGCCTTCGATAACAAGTTTATTTTTTCCAAGATTCAAGACCGCGCCACTGTCAATTGTTATGCCGCCGCCGGTAGCAGAGCCGAGTGAAAGCGTCTTCTGCGTTGCGCCGCCAATTACGTTGAGTTGTGTGAGTCCTACAACATGAATGCTGTTGAATCGAAGCGCGTTTGTTTGGGAAGCGGAGATTGATTGTGTTACGCCCGATACGAAGTTCAGGGTAAGCAACTCATTTTCCGATGGTGATGTTGTAGCACCAGCAAGCGTCAAATTACCATGAATGTTCAGTACCGTGTTATTACCTGCGGAACCTGCCAGCGAAATGCCGTCGGCAATATTTAAATTTCCATTGACGGTGTAGCTTCCTGAACTAAATGATTTAGAAGTGTTGGTGCCATCCAGTGTAAGGTTACCATAGTTTGCACCTGGAATTGCATTAGAAGAACCACTGAAACGAACCGTTGATGTCGGCGCAAGTACACCGAATGAAGGCGGTAGTGCAGATGCGACATAAACGGTTGCGTTGTCTTCCAGATCAACTGTTCCTGCAATATTGCTGTTGATGTTCAGCGTCATTCCATTCTTCACGATTATGCGTGAGTCGGCACCAGTTACAATCCAAGGCGCATTGCTATTAGCATTGCGATCGATGATGAAATGCTGATGTCCCGTTGTGAAGTTTGCTGGATGAGCCCCGCCACCACCGACGAGTGTTCCCCATGTACCAACGACAGTGATGTCGCCTGATGGTGTTGGGTAATATAATGTTGCTTCAGTCGATGAATTGAGCGTCGTCACCTGAAGTGCATTGCTAAATCCGGATTTGTTAAGTTTAGTATCGACTGCTCTAACACTTACGCTGTACATCGTTGCTGACTGTAGGCCGGTAAGTATCGCGAAAGTATCTGTTACCGTTGTGACCATTGTTGATCCCAAGTATACTTCATAGCTACCCACACCAACGTTATCTGTCGATGGATTCCAACTTACTTGAAAACCTTCATCCGTGATGTTCGAGGCTACTAAACCTGCAGGGATAGAAGGAGCTTCGGTGTCGAACACTTGATTCAATGGTGTGTATGAGCGAATTTCTAGTGTGTTAAGAATTCCATATCGTGCACCACTGTTCGTTCCCACGTAAAAGTCAATCGTGTTATCCGACTCTGGCTTAACACCGCGGATATACGATGGCATCGTGCTATTCCGGCCGTTAAATTGTGTGAGCGTGGTGGTACCCACCGTGTAATCCGTCGCGCAGGGAACACCATTTATTGTTGCAAGTGACCACTCGTTTCCAAGGAATACCAGATCGTAATCGAATCCAGCAGGTAATTGTGACAAACGATATTGGTCTGGCGCCTCGAACTGTTCATAGAAATAATAATTCAGCAAAGCGTTGTCAGGATAGATACCTGGTGTAAATCCAGATTCATTTCCTGCACCACTACCATGTGACACAATCGATAAATCTACTGTTGTCGCGGTGTTCACATCGTTCTTTAAATTATTGAACGATAATCCTGCAGCAGGAATAGCGGCAGTGTTATTCCATGGATTCGGCGCTTGTACTTGGCCACCGGCGCTGCTATAGTTAAAGCTCACCAGGAGTATCGTGTGGAATGTTGATGCAAGTGCATTGTTCGTGTATTCTGAAGGTGTACCTGTAGTCTTCATGGCACGCACGCGATAGATGTAGCCTGTGTTCGCTGTAAGCGCAGTGTTTGTATACTCTTCGACGTTTGCAGCTGTTGTTGTAATTACTGTGAACGGGCCGGCTTGATTCGTTGCGCGAGAAATTTCATATCCTGTTTCATCAGCGGCGTTATCTTTCCATGACAACTTGATTGCCGTCTTTGAAATCCCTTCAGCAATTAGATCAGTTGGTTTGCGTGGGGTTGTGCCGATTGTGTATGACTCAAGAATCATAGCGTTGATCACACCATCGCGTTGAGCAACTACTGGTGATGCATTGAGGTTGGTGCCTTTCCATACGTTAATAACAATGTTTCCCGATGTTGGTTGAATTCCAGTGAATCGCACGGTATTAGATTTGTTCTTGGTCCCGTTGAGGGCTTTCGTTATACCGTTGATAACATAGTTTGTGTTTGCAAACCAGAACTCATCTCTACTGCCAAACAGGGTAAGGTTATAGCGTTTGTTATTGTCAAGACCAAGGATGGTGATTTGCCCACCACCGGTTGTATTATTATTGATCCATCCACTTTGCATAACCCTATCCGGATAGATTCCTGAATTATTGCCAGTGTTAACACCAACTGTATTTGAGGTACTAGGAAATCCACTGCCGGTAATACTCACGCTCGAGGTTTGTCCTGAAGCCGTTGTCAATGCAGCGCTGTTTCCAAGGGCCCTATTGTTCCATGGGGCAGGTGCATCCGCTGCAGACCCTGCATTGAAGTTGACAAAGAAAGCTTCATCCAGCGCAGCATCAAGCACAATAACACTTACAGTTGTTTCAGTTTCCGCAGCGAGGTTATCGATAGCGCGTAATGTGAAAGTATAACTTCCAATGTCGGAGCTTTGTGGTATAAGCCTAACGAAGCCTGTGCCATTTCCATTATCAACCAACGTCGCAAATGAAGGGAGATTGAGTGTTGAGAATGAGATTGCGTCGTTTTCAGGATCAGTTGCGCTAATGTTGTGCTGCAACGTTTCGCCTACACGCACAGTAATGGTTCCAGGATTGTTGATTGTTGGGGCGCCGTTGGGAGTAGTCACTACTAGCGGAGCGGTTTCATTAAATCCGTATGCATTCACGGCGCGAACCTTGTAATAGTAAGTTGTGCGACCTGCAACAGGGGTATCTGTAAATGTAGTAGCCTCAGCTGCTACCGACCCTACGTTTGAATACGTCCCATCGATGGTCGTTGCGCGCCAAATTTGAAAACCAGTTTCATTAAAACTGTTGTCTGTCCAGGAAACATTCACACTATTGAACGATGGTGCCGTCAATGTTAATCCAGAAGGAGCTATTGGCGGCGCAGGTGCAGGGTATTGTGCGGTCATCACCAATGCGTTGATGTATACTAGGCCGGCGCTGACGCCAGTTGCACGTGACACAGCAATGCTAATTGTGCCGTCAGATTTTGGGAACACATAACCACTCGAAGCAATATTTGTAGTGTTATTCGTGTTGTTCAGTGTTAACGTTACTGTGTTTGATGATCCGGACCCCTGGGATACAGCCTTTGAAATTAAATATTGTGTACTCGACGCCGTGCCCGAGGCTGGGCCGCCACCATAGATATCAAATTTATATTGCAGTGCCGGGTTAAGATTTTTGAAGGTAAGGGTAGACGTGCCACCGCTCTTCCGATAAAATGACTCCCTTACCTTTTTGGTGTATAGGGTGTTAGGATCTCCAGTATATGCAGCTGTTCCAATATTTAAATAGGTGGTCGGAGATGGAGGATTACCATCTGTCCATCCTGAACCTCTATTGAAAGTTATAAACCGCAATGTGTTGCCGGCATCATCTTTTAAATTGATCAAATCTGATGCGGCTGGCGACCCCGTGTTATTCCATGGCGCTGCTTCCGCGTAAGTCGGAGTGTAATTGATGGCCGCATCATAAACAAAATTCATCGACACCGTAAAGAAATTATCCACAGGAAGAACGGTCACTGTAAATGTCTTCGTGGTTATACCACCTGCGTTGTCTTTAAAGTCTACAGAGACATTATAAATACCTTGCTGCCCAACCGTAGGTGAGAAATTCAAAGTCAACAACCTCGGATTGCTTCCAGTCCAAGCAGAGGTTGCAAAAGTAGGTAAGCCAACGATAGTGGGTGTGGTTAAAGTACCGGCGCCATTCGGATCAGTCACACTAAACACGAGTGGCGTAGTGCGTCCTTCTTCTGTAACAAGGCTGTTCACAAATCCAGAGGGGTTTGTAACGTTAACAGCTGGCGGTTGATTCGATCCAAATGTTACAATGAACTGATCGTTAACAGAAGCTAATCCATCTGAAGCCGTTGCAATAATCGTGTAAGCACCCGCGACTACGTTGGTGAACGTAATAACACCCTTTCCATAACCATCGTCAGTAAAGACAGCGCCGGCTGGAAGTCCAGGGCTACCGCCTGTGGTAAATGTGTAAACAATCGCGTCGTTATCAGGATCGGTTGTCGTGATGTTTAATGTCTGTGCCGTTCCAGAGGAAGCCGTCATGGACTGATCTGGAATATTTTGTATTACAGGAGCTCTGTTTGGCGTAGTTACACTCACTACAGTTGTATAGTTTGAGTGATTGTTGCCGGCGCCGCGGGCTCTAACGCGATAGTAAACGGTAGAATGTCCTGTAAGCTGTGTGTCGCCAAACGTCGTTGCATTCGCAGCGGTTGTCGCAATGGTTACGAAACTAGTTCCAACGTTGGCGGAAGATCTTTGAAGTTCATATCCAACTTCGCTGGTGCTATTGTCATTCCAGCTTAAATTAACTTGTGTCGCTGAGATGGCGTTTGCAACAAGATTGTTTGGAGCATTCGGAGCCGCGGGAGAGTTGGAAGTTGTTTTGTTCGTTGGCCCAACAAGCGCTGACGCATTGTTCGCACTGATCGCTCTGATTTTGTAGTAGTGTGTACTTCCAGGAGCGAGTCCTGTGTGCGCGTAGCTTGTTGTGTTAGGTCCTGTTGTCGCGATGAGAACGTAGGTTCCATTCGAAGAAGCGGAACGTGAAATTTCAAAGCCAGTTTCATTATTGCTATTGTCTGTCCACGTTAAATTTATCTGGCTAAACGAGGCTACAGTACTGTTGAAATTTGAAGGCGCGGCAACTGATGGCGGTGGTGTTATCGCATCTTGGAATGCGGCATCAGGAATTTCAGCTTTCGCAATGCCAGGTCCCTGCCATCTTACCGTCAAACATTCGCCTCCGGTTCCTTCGTAGTACAAAGCACGAATAGGGTAGGAACCTGCTGAAAGCGTAATGGGAGTACCTGCTTTTTCGTTACAGCCGTGACCACCGTCATTGTTTACGACAAGTTGGTTGTTGACATACAAAACACTTCCGTCATCTGACTGTGTATAAAAAGTATACGAACCTGTAGTGGGTATGTTAATAAAGCCTTCGTAGATAAATGCGAACTGATCGTTTTGTGTACGTGGGCTCAGGAGAAATCGCGTCACATAACCATTTTTGATAAAAGTGCCATTAGTAGTAATCTGATTTACCGACGTTAAATTATTGTTGTGATGATAGTAGTAGTAATATAAACCAGCGTTGATCGCACTTGCAATGATTTGATTGCTCGCTGCTGATAAATTCGTTGCAAAGTCTCTAGCACGTACTACATAGTTGTATGTCGAGAACGACACGAGGCCAGTGGCTTTGTATGTGAGCGTACTACTTGGTACAGTGGCAATGAGCGTTCCATTTTGATAGACGTTGTATTCGGTCACGCCTACATTATCTGTTGATGCTGTCCACGATAAATTGATTTCTGTTCTTGATGAACTAACTAATGAGAGAATGGGAGCAGAAGGCGCAACGTTATCAATTGCCGTGTTCACCGAAATCTCGGGCGTATAGTTCGATCCACCAGACGCATTTACCGCGCGCATCTGGTAATAGTAAATTGTGTTCGGCTGAACGTTAGTGTTGTCTGTGTAGGTCTGAGGATTTGCCGTGGCTGTGGCAGGTCTTATCGAGATTAATTTATATCCACTTCCTGGTGTTGTTGTTCGGTAAATCTCAAATCCGAGCTCGTTGCTTGAACGATCGTCCCAATTCAGTATGATGCTATTAGGTGAGGCAGCTGTTGCAAAGAAATTCCCAGGAGATGCAGGTACACCGAAACCATTTGACGTTGTGACCACGACTGGTGTCGAACCTAAGCTCAAACACCCCTGTGGTGTGGCGCGGTATTCCGTTGGCGTTTCTCCATTGGACTCAAGGCCTGTGCCGGCAGCATCTTTTGTTTGTAGTATATACGACCCAGCCGTGCCAGTAGTGATTGTTTGTATTGCAGGTAGTGTTGCAGAGGGTGTTACGCTCCAAGTGTATTGAGCTTTTCCCGAAGGCCCCGATAAAGTAACTTCGGGACTACCATCAAGCGGTACGAGATTCACACTACCACTAGCCGTTACCGTTGGCGTAGCAGATGGGCCTTTATTTCCATCGATCAATACTCCGGCCGACCACTCTGACCAAGGTCCAGAGGCAGTTCTTCTAAAGCGCGCGTAATAGGTAGTACCAATATCAGCTTGTGTTACTGTAATAGACGATGTAAATGCGAACGCAGCTCCTCCGGTGCTATTCTTAACCCATTCATACGCATTAAAACCTGGCGTAAGCCCAAGTGTAATGTTAAAAGGTTCTCCCGGACAGAATGATGTCTGTTGATTTTGTACCCAAATTTGGTTCTTCTTATTGCTGAGAAACCATGAGAAGAAGTCAGATTTATTGTATTCATTTCCCCAAATGGAGTGGCCGCCGTTAGGATAATAAGAGTATCGAACATTGGCGCCAACACTTCGAAGATGTTGCACCATCTCATTGCCTTGATACTTCGTTGGTGCGCCGTCAAGACCGCCCTGTGCATGACGGATAGGTAATGTCTTATAGTTTTCACTGTTACCTGTCGAACCGTTCCAGAAGTTTGATCCGGCAGCAGACATTGGATGAATTGCAGCAAAATAGGTTGGATATAGATTGGCGAAAATCCAGGTTCCTTCTCCTCCCATAGACAATCCGTGCAGGTAAACGCGATCGGGGTCAACCTTAAAATCGGCAATTAGTTTATCAATGATATACCTTACTGCTTTTAGGTTATCAGGCCCCCAATAGTTCTGACCTGTGGATGTTTTTCTAATCTGCGGAAAAATGACAAAGCCAGGAAACGTTCCATTCTGTACCATGTTCCTATGTCGTTCACCACCATGCGTAAGTTGTTTGTCATTGTCCTGTTCTCCGGAACCATTGTTTGGAGCGGCATCGTAAACCCCAGATTCACCACTCCCGTGAAGCATGATGATCAATGGATATTTCAATCCATCATTTGCACACCTGTTGAACCCGTTTGGCGAAATCATTCGGAAGCGCATCCAAGATGAAGCGTCGCCTTCAGGGCTGTTGTATTGATAGGATGCATAAGCCGACGTATTCCAGGATTGTACTTGTGTATAGGTAAAATTCTGAAACTCCGGCATTGTGTTGTTCGGAGGACAGTTCTGTGCACGCGATTGAAGAGAGACGAAAACCAAAGAAAGGAGGATAGCACCAAATTGGAACGCGGCCATCATGTAAGTTTTTTTCATCTGATTCCGAGGCTGAGGGTTATGGGTTCAATACCTGTTTACTTGCTTTCTGGATGCATTTCGACTCCTAAAAGTAACCATTCGTCGTCGGGCGCCTTAATAGAAGTACTTGACAACCAGTGTTTTGATTTTTTTTATTTCAAAACGCTGTAAAATTATTGATTCGGTGTCAGATTTATGCTGAAAACACCCAATAATTCCGGTTTTTCGGCCCAAACGGAGTGCCAAATGATGTAAGAAATTAGAAAGATGCGTAATTATTGAATCTACGCAGTTTTGATGATTCCGAAGTAAGGAAACATTGACCAAAAGCTCTCATAATGGGAAAAGAAAAGGACCATCCTTGGATGGTCCTTTGCCGTGTTTAACGATCGAGCCTTCGATTATTCTTTGATGAAGCGTTTTTCGTATTGCGCCGATGCACTTACCAAACGGATTGTGTAGAGGCCACTACTGAATTCTTTGGTTGAAATAGCAATGCCATCTTTCTGATTAATCACTTGCCCTTGCTTCACGGCAGTCCCTAGTGCGTTAACAATTTCGATTGTCAAGACCTCGCCAGATCGTACAGCATGGGGAAGTAACATCATGAACTGGTTTCGGACCGGATTTGGGAAAAGGGTAATTGCATCGTGGCCTTCAAGCTCAATGTCCGTCACGGCAAAAAGAACTGGAGCTGATGAGACTTCACATATTGCGCCTCTCGCCACTACCGAATACTCACCAGAGATGGTTGGTTTTAAGGTTGAGGTGGTAGCCCCATCGATCACGGCGCCGTCAAGCGTCCACTGGCTTGCACCTCCATAGCTTGATACCAACGTGCTTTCATCAATTGAGATCACTGGCTTAGGAACAAATGTTAACTGTATCGTCGCCGGTAAAGTCTTGACTGCACATCCCTCAAAGCTTGCATTCAATGTGAAATTATTCATGCCTGATACTAGCTTTTCAGTGTCTATTGAAATATTTAAATCGGTTCCCTTTCCAATCAATTCCTTCACGCTTTCAGTGCCATTCATAAGTTGATACTGAACACCACGTTGCGCTGATTTAACTATTATCATCGCCGCGTTATCACCACAGACTTCTGATGTTTGACTTTGCATAATAATAGATTGGTCAATCGCAGGTTTCTTTAAAATCAATTCAAAGCGCGTATTCCCCTGAGATACGGGATCTGATGTTACATCGAACGTATACGTGGAGGCTTCTTCCAATGCTGTCGAGGCTGAAGTGAAATGATCCACCAGGGTTACATCCACATCGAACGCAAAAGATGTTAATTGATTAAAGGTGAGTTTGTATTGACCAATCGTTGACGTTGCAACATTGAGGCTAATACGTTTTTCGCAGAACACCTCGGATGTCGTACTGATCGCAAGGTCATTCGCACCTTTACGTGAACTTATATTGAAAAAGCTATTCGCTAACTTGTAAGCGTCACGGCGTTCATCGATGCCTTCAATACCATCACTTACGAAGTGGATAAAAGCTTTATCACTCAATGCTCCTTTGGAGAGCGTAATTTCCACAAGGTTCTGAATGGTAGCTTCACGTTGGAAGGTGCCACGGAGCGTATCATATTTTGCATCTTCTGTTATGGTTAGTGTAGGAGTGTCCTCTCCAATTGCTTTCACCCAGAAAGATTGGCCTTGATTGATGATTCCTTTTGGAAGATCGCCAACCGATCCATTCCAGACTTTGACTGTCGATACTAGCACATTATTAATAATTTCGTTGCTCCGCACATACACAGAACCGTTCAATCCCGTTGATTGCCATCCAGCCGGTTTCCATTGAATAGGCGATGCGTACGGATTTCCTAAAAGATTCCAGCCGTTTAAAGGCTCGACATCGACTTCGCCTGTACCAGGTGTTTCATCACCTGTCAATCCGGAAAAGGTGAAATTTCCCTGATGAATTGGTCCGTTAATACGAAGTTTCTTCGACGTGTTTCCATTGAAGATGTAGACAGAGTAACCTCGTCCCAAATTCATTACTTCCGAGCCAGATGCTGATGGGTAGCCTATCCAACCACCGTTCTCTCCATCATAGTAGAATAGCGAATGTGTTGTGTTTGCGTTTGAGCTGCCTGAGAATGGCCCCACAATTGGTAAAGTCGCGTCCCACTGTTTGACGGTACTACCGTAGATTGGTGTCGAAAGATAGCGGTAAGCTTTTCCTTTAGGATCGAGATATCGTTGAAATTCTACTTTGCCAATCAACAGGGCCGAAGCTCCCATCTTTGAAATACGTGCTGTACCGTTCGCATCAGATACCAGTGACATGAGGTCGTTTGAGTTTAGTCGTCCATTGGTCATGTCGATAAGTTCACGAATGTAGACACGTGAACGCATGTTCAACTGCCCACTTGGATTCGCGTTCATGTGCAGCGACTTGATCGTATCTGCCCCAGCAACAAAATAAAGATTTGAAACTGCTGTACCAGAACTATTCACCGTAATGTCGGACCCTGAAATTTCTAATCTACCTGTTTGATTCGACGTGTTAACACCTCCAGTACCCTCAATTACAAGTGCATTCGTTCCGAGGTTTAGTGTCGCGCCGTCTTCGATCGTTAATCCGCCGCCATTAGCAGTACCGAGTGTTAATGTTTTGGGTGTTGCACCTTCGGCCACTGAAACAGTGCTTCCGTTACTAACAACGATGCGATGGAAACGAATTGCGTCTTCATTTGCATTTATACTTTGATTAGTTCCCGAATTGAAGTTTACGGTTATCAACTGCGCATCTGTCGGTGTTGCAGGTGTTCCCTGTATCGTAAGGTTACCAGAAATATTCAGTACGGTATTGTTACCCATGGCGCCATTCATCAAAACGCCATCAGCGATTTGCAAATTTCCGTTAACTACGTACGTTCCGGTGGCGAACTCTTTTGTAGAATTTGTACCACTCAGGATCATGTTTCCGTAGTTAGCACCCGGGATCGACCCTGGGTCTGCTGTAAAGGTAATTGTTGAAGTAGGAGCGAGTGTTCCAAACACGGGTGCTGTTGCCGAGTTGACAATCACACTACCGGTGTGATTGACATCGACGATCGCCGTAACAACATTATTGATGGTTAGTGTGAACGCCGTATCAACAATCATTTTGGAATTCGTTCCACTAATGATCCAAGGAGCATTAACACTTGCAGAATGTGTGAGCATGAAGTGCTGATTGTTGACGGTGAAAGAAGATGGATTTGCACCTGTTCCGTTCTCATTCGTTCCCCATGAGCCAAGCAGTGTAATATCGCTGGCTGGCAATGGATAATAAAGCGTCGCTTCTGTGGATGAGTTAAGTGTTGTGACTTGAAGTGCGTTACTGAAGCCAGATCGATTTCCTTTGCTATCGACAGCGCGCACACTTACACTATACATGGTTGCTGGTTGTAAATTGGTGATGATCGCGAAAGTGTCTGGTACCGTTGCAACCAAATCAGATCCAAGGAATACTTCATAGGACGTAACAGCAATATTGTCTGTTGATGGCGACCACCCAACCTGGAATCCCGCATCTGTAATATTCGACGCTACAAGAGCCTGTGGAATAGTCGGCGGTTCTGTATCAAAAATCGCACTTACAGGTGTGTATGATCGGATTTCTAACGAATTCCACACGCCATAACGCGCTTCGTTGTTACTCTTGATACCAAATGAAATGGTGTTATCACCTTCTGGATTAACGCCACGAATCGTAACTGTTTCCGTACTGTTTTTTCCATTGAACTGTGATAAGGTTGTTGTTCCCACAATATAGTCCGTCGCTACTTTCACACCGCTGAGTGTAGCAGCGGTCCACTCACTACCCAGGAATACTAAGTCATAAGTATAGTTAGGATCGAGCTGTGACAACAAATATTGGTTTGGTGCTTCGAACTGCTCGTAGTAATAATAGTTGGACAGCACTGCGTCTGGGTAAACGCCACTGTTGTTACCGGTGGAGAATCCAGTGTCATTTCCAGAGCCGCTGCCTTGTGTTTCTATACTAAGATCAACGGTAGTAGGTGTACTGTTTTCGTCCATCAAGTTGTTGAACGACATGCCAGCAACAGGAACGCTCGCCGTGTTGTTCCAAGGAGCAGGTGCCTGTAAATGACCGCCTGCAGTACTGTAGTTCAAATTAACCTTTATGATTTTGTTGTACGTCGTCGCCAATGCATCATTGGTATATGCTGATGCCGGCTGCGCTGTTTTGACTGCACGTATTCGATAGATATAACCTGTGTTCGGTGTTAAGCCAGCATCGGTATAGTTGTCGACACTCGCGGCAGTTGTATGAATCACCGAGAAAGGTCCAGCTTGATTCGTGGCACGCGCGATTTCAAAGCCAGTTTCATCAGACGCGTTATCGAACCATGTTAACTTAATTGCAGTTTTTGAAGTAGCCTCTGCAACTAAATTGGTTGGTTTACGCGGTGAGTTGCCTGGTGTGTACGACTCGATTACCAATGCGTTCAGATAGCCATCACGTTGTGTTATCGCAGGACTTGCGTTTACGTTTGCACCACGTTTTACATTGATCGAAATAATTCCACTGGATGGTTGTATTCCTATAAATCTTACGGTATTCGATTTGTTCTTGGTCGTATTTAAAGTTTTTGTGACACCGTTAATGGTATACGTTGTGTTTGCAAACCAGAATTCATTGATACTACCGAGAAGCACGATGTTATAGCGCTTGTTATTATCTAAACCGAGAATCGCCAATGTTGCACCCGTTGTCGTTGAATTTGTCGTCCAGCCACTTTGTATCACATTGTCAGGATATACACCCGAATTGTTCCCAGAATTTACACCGCCTGTGTTGACGAACGATGTCCAGTTGGTTCCGGAAATCGTAACGCCGGAAGTGTTTTGTCCTGATGTGTTAAACAGTGCGGTACCATCGCCATTTGTCCTGTTGTTCCAAGGAGCGGGAGCATCGGATATCGTACCAGCGCCGCGCAGGTTTACAAAGAATGCTTCATCCAATTCAGCGTCAAGCACGATAATCGATACATTAGTAAGCTCTGATTGCGCCGTGAGATTGTCTGTTGCTCGTAGTGTGAAACTGTACGAACCGATGTCGGTTGTTTGAGGAATCAGACGAATATAGCCGGTGCCATTTCCGTTATCGACTAGCGTAGCGAAGGCAGGAAGATTTAATGTGGAAAATACAATCGGATCTCCCTCGGGATCGGTAGCACTGATATTATGTTGGATGGTTTGTCCAACGCGTACAGTAATTGTTCCTGGATCGTTGATGATCGGAGCACCATTAGGCGTTGTTACAACCAGCGGTGTCGTTTCATTAAATCCATGGGCGTTAACGGCTCTTACCTTGTAGTAGTAGGTTGTTCTTCCTTGAACTGGTGTATCGACAAACGTAGTTTGTTCGGCAGGTACTGTGCCTACATTCGAATACGTTCCATTGACAGTGGTTGATCGGAAAATTTGAAAGCTGGTTTCGTTGAAGCTGTTGTCAGTCCAAGAGACATTCACGGTGTTGTAGGTTGGAGCACTGAGTGTCAAACCACTTGGGGCAAGAGGAGGCTCTGGCGCTGGGTACTGTGCTGACATGACAAGCGCGTTGATATAGACGTTTCCCGTAGTAACACCGCTAGGTCGAGATACCGCTATCGTAATGGTACCATTTGATGCCGGAAAGATATAACCGCTCGTCGTCACAGTGGTCGTGTTGTTGGCGTTGCTTTGTGTAAGGGTGGTAGGCGTTGCACCGGTAATCAAATATTGCGTGCTCGATGCTGTTCCTACACTTGGCCCTGCTCCGTAAATAGCAAATCGATATTGTAAAGCTGGGTTGAGGTTCTTGAAGGTCAGGACTGATGTACCGCCTCCTTTCTTGTAGAAAGATTCTCTCACCTTCTTCGTGTAAAGCGTTCCGGGGTCGCCGGTGAGTGCTACGGTGTATGGATTAGCGTCTGTCCAATTGAAACCTGTATTAAAATTGATAAAACGTAGCGTAGCGCCTTGATCATCTTTCAAGTTAGCAAGATCGATTGTTGTCCCACTAGTCGTACCTGGTGACCCCGTGTTATTCCAGGGGCTCCCTTCCGCGTAGTTTGGTGTGGCATTCATCGGTGTATTGTACACAAAGTTCATCGACACGGTAAAGAAATTATCAACTGGCAGAACAGTTACTGTGAACGTCTTTGTGGTGATGCCATTGCTGGCGTCTTTAAAGTCAACAGACATATTGTAAATTCCTGCTTGACCGACAGATGGTGAGAAGTTAAGTGTTAGCGTTCTTGCGGACGTTCCTGTTCCCGTCCAACCTTGTGTCGCGAAAGAGGGGAGTCCAGTAATTACCGGCGTCACTAGTGTATTGTTACCTTCGTTATCCGTAACCGTTAAAATTAATGGTGTAGTGCGCCCTTCTTCAGTCACTAAGCTATTCGTGAAATTTGACGGGTTAGCAGCGGTAACAACAGGTGGTGTGTTCGATCCAAACGTAATGGTGAACGGATCTTGTGCTGAGGCAAGACCATCGCTACCCGTTGCGATAATGTTGTATGATCCGGCAGCGACATTTGTAAAACTTAACACTGCGCGCCCATAACCGTCGTCAGTAAAAGATCCTCCTACAGGCAGTCCTGGCGAGCCTCCTGTCGTGAAGCTAAAACTTATAGGATCATTGTCCGGATCACTTACGATGATCTCCAATGTCTGTGCAGTTCCAGACGCAGCCGTCATTGCCTGATCAGGTACGTTTTGAATTGTAGGCACACGATTAGGTGTTGTTGCACTGACGGGCCCATTATAGGCTGAGTGCGTAGTACCTGTGCCTCGTGATCTTACCTGATAGTAAATCGTTGAATGCCCATTCACTTGGGTGTCACTATAGGTAGTCACGTTCGCGTTGACAATAGCGAGGGTTACGAAACCAGTTGATGGTGAAGATGACTTCTGAATTTCGAAACCTGTTTCATTGGTACTATTGTCCGTCCAAGAAAGATTTACTTGTGTCGCTGAAATTGCATTTGCAGCAAGTCCAGTAGGAGCGTTAGGAGCCGACGGAGATGCTGATGTTGTTCGATTGACCGGGCCTACCAATGCTGATGCATTGTTCGAACTGAGTGCGCGTATTTTATAAAAGTGCGTGCTACTTGGCGCTAGACCCGTATGTGAAAATGTCGTTGAGTTCGCAGGTCTAACAGCAATTACCTGGTAGGTTCCGTTAGACGATGACGAACGTGAAATTTCAAATCCTGTTTCGTTGTTACTATTGTCTGTCCATGTGAGATTGATCTGACTGAAGGAAAAAACACTCGCAGAAAAATTTGAAGGTGCCGCTACCGCTGGCGGAGGTGTCACTGCATCTTTAAATGCGGCATCTGGAATTTCTGCCTTCGCAATGCCAGGGCCAGCCCATCTCACCGTGAGACACTGCCCTGAAGTTTTTTCAAAGTATAATGCTCTGATCGGATAAGAACCAGCGCTTAAGGAAATGGGAGTTCCGGTTTTCTCACTACAACCATGTGTGCCATCATGATTGACAACAAGTACGTTGTTCACATACAATGCACTTCCTTCATCTGACTGCAAATAGAACGTGTATGATCCAGTTGTAGGTATATTGATAAATCCTTCATAAATAAAGGCAAACATGTCTTCACGTGTTCTCGGCGAAATCAGAAACCGACTAACATAGCCATTTTTGATCACCGAGCTTTTCGACACGATATCATTCACGGTAGAATAATCATTGTTGTGATGATAGTAGGTGTAATACAAGCCTGAGTTAATGGCACTCGCAACAATTTGATTACTTGGCGGCGATGTATTATTAGCTACATCGCGTGCGCGTACAACATAGTTGTATGTTGAAAAAGCAACGAGTCCAGTGGCTTTATAAGTGGTGGTTGTCGCGGGTACCGTAGCAATCAACACGCCATTTTGGTAAACATCGTATTCATAGAGAGCCACGTTGTCAGATGCGCCTGCCCATGATAAATTGACCTCAGTTCTAGAAGCGCTGACTAAAGATAAAACTGGCGCAACGGGCGCTACGTTGTCGACGGCCGTACTCACCGATATTTCAGGTGTGTATGCAGATCCCCCAAAGTTGTTCACGGCACGCATACGGTAATAATAAATCGTATTTGCAGCAACGGTCACATCAGTGAAAGTTTGTGGATTCGGTGATGAGCTTGCAGGACGAATGCTTATAAGTTTATAGGCACTTCCTGGAGTTGTTGTTCTGTAAATTTCAAAGTTCAGTTCATTGCTTGAACGATCGTCCCAACTCAGCGCCACACTATTGGGGCTTGTTGTTGTTGCGAAAAAATTAGTGGGCGAAGCCGGCGCGCCAACACCGTTCGATGTGGTTACGACGACGGGGGAAGATGAAGCACTAATACAGCCCTGAGGAGCGCCCCTATATTCCGTTGGTGTTTCTCCGTTGGATTCGAGACCACTACCAGCGGCATCTTTTGTTTGCAAGGTGTAAGAACCTGCCGTGCTTACCGTGATGTTTTGTGTTGCCGGCAAGGATGTATTTGGAACCACATTCCAAGTGTAAAGCGCTTTCGATGCTGGGCCCGATAATATAACTTCGGGACTTCCATCAAGTGGAACGAGGTTCACACTTCCATTTGCAGAAATTGTTGGTGTTGCCGATGGACCTTTATTGCTGTCAATAACAACGGCTGGTGACCATCGTGTCCACGTCGCTCCACGTCTGAATCGTCCGTAGTAGCTGCCCACGCCAGACGCCGCACTTACCACTTGTGTGACAGTGATTTCATTCGATGTTGAGATAACAGCGCTTGTTGTGTCATTCTTGGTCCATTCATATCCACTGAAGCCTGCTGTAAATCCGATCTTCACCGAAAAATTCTCACCCGGACAAAATGATGTTTGTTGCCTTTCAACCCACGGGTGATACTTGCGATAGCTTAAGAACCACGAGAAGAAATCGGATTTATTGTATTCGTTATTCCAAATCGAGTGACCACCATTTGGATAATAGGAGTAGCGAATGTTTCCTCCGATGCTCCGAATTTGCTGCACCATTTCATTTCCCATCTCTTTTGTGGGAGCGCCGTCCAATCCACCTTGAGCGTGTCTTATCGGTACATGTTTGTATACGTTCATGTCGCCCGTAGTCCCATTCCAGAAGTTTGATCCAGCGGCTGACATTGGGTGGATAGCAGCAAAGTATTGTGGGTAATTGGCAACGAAGATCCACGCACCTTCACCACCCATCGAAAGGCCGTGAATGTAAACTCTGTCTTCGTCGACCTTATAGTCCGCAATCAGTTTATCAACAATGTACTTAACGGCCTTAATATTATCGAGACCCCAATAGTTCTGGTTGTTTATAGATTTTCGTATTTGAGGATAAATTACAAAACCGGGAAACGTTCCATTTTGTACTGCGGTTTGATGGCGTTGACCGCCATGCACCATTTGTTTATCATTATCTTGTTCACCCACCCCGTTGTTCGGGCTGCCATCGTAAACGCCCGACTCGCCGCTTCCGTGAAGAAAAATGATTAATGGATATTTTTTTCCGTCGCTCGCACACCGGTCAAATCCGTTGGGAGATAGCATGCGGAAACGCATCCAGCTGGCTGATGTAGGGTCGGGGTTATTATACTGATAAGAAGCATAAGCAGATGTGTTCCAAGATTGCACGGGCGTATAAGTGAAATCTTGGAACTCAGGCATGGTATTGCTCGGGGGGCAATTCTGTGCATTACCAGCAAGTGCCAAAGAAAGGGACATAATTACCGAAAGGACATAAGCTCTTATCGGCGTGCCAGATTTTTTCATGAGGGTCGAGGGAACTGTTTAATATTCGTTGTGAACAATATGTACTGATCTCATTAATCGCCGTAAGATGCGCGCAAGTAACCGAAATTCACGTGCTCAAAATGATTCTTCGTCGACGCATTTTACCGATAAGTCGTGAATCAATAGACTATGCAAAACTATCGATTGAGCAGGAGATTTTAAGGGAGAAAGTCTGATTTTTCAGGTCGTCAGACTATTTCCATTATTCTTTTTTTTGTCGGGGGAAAATAGCACCCCAACGTTCAACTACCGGAGTTTGGGAAAGTAGTCTTTGAACCCCAGGAACCGCTTTTCGAAGTAATTATAGCTCACATAAGACATCGCAAAGATGACGACAAAAGCGATGGCAAACGAAATAGGGAATGAGTGAATCAGCTTTTGGTCTACTTTCGACATGGCGTAAAGAACAGCAAAATGGTAGATGTACATGCCGTACACAATCTTTCCAATGTTCACGAGGATTGCGTTGTCGAAGATTCCCTTATAGTCAACACGTATGAGGTACAATATGACGAACGTAAAGAGGAAGTTGATCAGCGTGTAAGACCAAACATGCTGCAAGTTCTCGATCATGGCAACGGAGATTCCAAAGCTTGACCAATGGATGTTCATTCCTGCATTTCTTAACAGCGCATAATTTGTGAAGCCAGCGCCTAAGACGACCACCAAAGCGACCAAAGCCCATTTTCCGGGTTGTTGTATGCGTTCACGAAGCTTAAAGATTGGAATTGCCGCGCCAATCATAAAAGCATCGAATTGACTAAGCGTAAAGGCATATGTAATTTCACCTGTAAGCTCCGCGCCATAACCATGAGCCAATACATAATCTGTAAACCAGTAACGAAATACAGGTACGGCGAGGATCATCGCGACGATAACAAACTTGATCTTCTTTTCATCAAGGAAATAAATCAAGAAAGGCCAGACGAGATAAAATTGTTCTTCGACTGCGAGTGACCAAAAATGCATGAACCAAATGCCATCAAGACTCATGAAGTCGATGGACGGAAGAAGGCGCGTGTAATTATAGGTGAAAGAAAAAAGGAAAGGCGCACGGTCACCAAAATCCTCTGGTTTATGAAGTACAAGATACAGTACTGCGAAAGCAATAATGTAAGCAAAATACACAGGGAATATGCGAAGCATTCTGCGCCAATAAAATTGACCTGCATAAATCCCGAAAGGCTTATGCTTGGTGTTGAGCAAGATGTCGGTGATCAAGTAGCCGGACTGTACAAAAAACATCTGTATCCAAATCCAGGAAAATCCGAGCACAGTCCAGTCAAATCCACTGAGACGCATGAAGTGATAACAGATAACAAAGAAAATTCCGAAGCCACGGATGCCATCGAGTGAATTAATATACCTTCGCATGTAAATACATTTGGCCTGAAGTTATAATGAAGATTTTGAATTTTAACATGATACAAGGTATCAATAACTTGATTATTTTTTGGGCTGTCTATAACTAACCGTCTCGATGTCTTCCTCTTCCAAGCGCATCTACTTTGTTGACTTCGCGAGAAGCTTTGCCATTATGCTGGCACTTACAGATCATGGTATGAATGATTTTCACATTTGGGAAAATTATTCTATGCAAACCTTTACGGCGCTTAAAGTGCTTACAACTTCTGCAACGCCAACGTTTATCTTGCTTTTCGGAATGATGCTCGAAATCATCTATCTCGGAAAACTCCGGAAATCTGGGATGAGAAAGACGGCTGCGGGTTTAGTTAATAGAAGTTTCCAGTGCTACGTCGGATACTTCCTCACAACTGTTGCAGGCGTTATCGGCGGATTCAAAGTTCTAAAAGGTGCGTTCGCTGAAGTCATCTTTTTAGGCAACAACCATTTCGGCAACATATTAAAAATATATACCATCTTACTTTTGGTCGCCATACCCTTGGTGTGGTTCAGAAATAAATACGGGATGAAATGGACCGTTGTTCTTGGTTTTGCACCATGGTTATTATATCCGATTCTTCAATCGCTTTCACCCATTGACGGCAATATTGGGATTTTTACCTCATCGATGTTTGGTACTGGCGGACAAGGCGGCCCTAGCATTATGTTGTCGCTGAGCGTCGTCACAACTGGAATGTTGGTGGCAAGCTTTATCTCCTTCGAACGCAAATATGATTTTCAAAAGAAAACGCTTGCTGTCATATGCGCTTTTGGGTTGGCAGTCATTGCTATCTTTTTCATCGTTCCCGCACAACCGTTACATCATGAGTACACCACTAACGGTTATCGCGACGATAACAATGTTATCTATTACATATTCAGCACAACGCTTGGGTTGACCGTTGCGCTCATAAGTTCATTCATCATTCCGATCGGAAGCAGCATATCCAAACCGATCCATACGTTCTTAGCATTTGGTCGCTCATCACTCACAGCATTTACGGTCGGAAATATATTTTTGAATTTGACAGCGCTTACCGTGTTAGTACGGTATAGTTGGAATGAGCTCGCGGTGGCTGCGTTTGTCGCTGGTGTATTTTTAATTCTCCTCTTTTATGAAAGAGTTTATCCGACACTAGCCGTGGTAAAGTCTGCTCAGCATTTCTTCCGAGGGCTTACGGTACGGTATCACTGGTTTTATGTGAGAAGGATGAGTAATCTCTTTGCGACTGTCCTCGATGATCGTGGACGCAAACCACAAGGAAGACCTTCAAAGCATAGCGCCTAAATTCAAATTACTTTTGCGTAGGTATTCAGCGATAGAAATCCCATCGTGATACCAATAGCTAATCGTATCCAACGCCAATTATCTTTTTCATCTACTTTTGCGAAAAGGATTACGAGAAATGGTGCTGCTTGCGCTACGTAACGACTACTAAACTGGTGACTAATTTTTGCTGATGATGCCAGAATTGCCAACGATGTGAGCAGGGCAAATAAGTACATCGCATCATTGAGGTTCTCTTTTCCGCGATACCAACAGCAAACAAGGAAGTAAAATCCAAATGTTGCGAGTAAAGGTGAGATCAACTTCACATACATATTAAATGCATTCAAACCAGCAATTCGGATTACCGTCGTTGCCATCGGCGCATATTCATAGCCGAGTTCCATTAATCCGAGCGTGAAAAAGAATACATATGCACCCGCAAGGATCATTAAGATCGTGTTGTTGAAAACAAACCATTTCGGATAAATAATAAATCCGATCACACCGGCGTAAGCGCATGCAAGTAGGCCATGCCATGGTTGAATAGCACCTTCAACTTTTGGTTGTAATGGTGGTACCATTCCACCCCAAATCAAAAAAATGGGAATGATCATGGACAATGCAATCACAGCATACGGGATGAATGCTTTAGCAATCGGTACGCTACCGACTTTGAAGAAGCGAATCAATACGAGTACGCCGAAAAATGCAGGAAGAATAACAAGGTAAGGAGTACGCCCTAAGATGGCTAGCCCGCCGGTAATACCCATTAAAACACTATACAGCAAAACCTTTTTATGGTCATCTTGATTGTTGAGTAGCACCACGCCAATTAAAAACGACGTAGTTGCAAATAGCATGGCGGGCATCTCAGTAAGTACAAGCCCTGCGACCTGCCAGAGCGTGGTGATGGCTATGATGTGGAGCCCAAGGTATATCGCATGCTCCTTCTTTTCTGATTGACGGTAAATTTGAACGAGGATGCAGATGATTAAAAAGAAGAGTATCAGGTTAACGATCCTCATCGCGCGAGGCTCTAGTTTCGTAATTCCCTTTAGTGGAAGGTGAATGAATTCATACAACGGACCCGGCGCTTGGTCAATCATTTCTAAAAGAAAAGTTTTGCCGAACCCGTGCTCTTCCATCAGTAGTACATTAGGAGGGAAGAGTACTTCATCAAAAACAAATCCGTTCGGATTAAAAACTGCCGTGGCCGATAGAAGTATGAGTCCTGCGATGAGGACGATAAAATCTTTTCTCATGAAAAATCAGTATTCATTACTCCATCGTAAATAACCATACCTCATGGAATGGTCTGCGCAATCTATATTGATTTCTCACTTTTCGTGCTTCATCAAGATCATATGAAGAGAAAATGTAAACGTAGTACAAATTGTTCTTCGGATTGATTGCAATCGTGGCATCCGTGTATCCCTTTTGATGTAAATCTTGAGAATAGTGGATGGCGTTGTCCATGATTTTGAATGCACCAGCAACCACATAATGGCCTGTCGCTAACGAGAAGCTTTTCGCGGGCTTAGAAACCTTTTTCGCGGGTGGTTCCGTTGCAGATGTTGCTGGGGTGGTATTCTCTTTTCCAACGTTCGCTGGGTCAATCACGTTACTCTTTGTTGGTGCAGGGCTGGTTGCAACATTGTTGTTCGCAGGAGGTGTTGGCCCCGTTGGTGTTATTGGCGTAACATCAGCACGCCCTGGTCTTGCAGACCCTTTAGCAGGACCAGCAGGATTAGACTCAGAAGGTTCTGCTGTCGGCGTACGATTTCCTTCCGTGCTACTTGCGGCTGTGTCAATATTTTTGATGCTATCGTTGCTAGGTTCTTCATCTAGTACTTCGTCGGCCTTCTTGGCAAGCGCAGCAGAATCGATTTGAGGAATATTCTTCTTTGATTTTTTTGTAATGAGTTGGTCTTCGCGTTTTTTTCCGAGCCTCAGCGATAAGTGCAACTCATGGGAACTGCTGCTGATGAAGTTTTTGTCTGGCGGAGGCAACTCGTAACTATAGCTAAAACGAATCAAGCTTTTAATGTTCGTACCGATGAAAAATCCCAAACCTTGGGTTTCGTGATACGATGCACCAAGCCAAAGCTTGTCTTGATAATACACAGTTGAAGCACCTTCCCAGGCATTAAGCTTATCCGTTGATTCACGGTATAAAAAATACGGTTCGATGGAGATTGGTCCGGAACCAAAATGATGGCGATAGCTAATCGAATAGAGTCGATTGTCGAGGGGAGAAAAGTTTACTTCGCTGAAACTTGTTTCACTAAAGGTGTTGACATCAAATAGTCGCGTCAACGCGAAGCCTACACGCAATCCTTTGTACACATAAAGTGCGCCGAAGTTGCCATCGACATAAAAGCTGTTCTGCATCGCAGCTTGAATACGCGGATCAGTTTCATCATACTCGCCTTCGTCAAGCTTCAATGTGTTTGTGCCCACGCCACCAGAAATTCCGAAACGAATACCGTGACCATCAGCGATGGGAACTGCATAGCCGAAGGTACCCATAAACGATGTGTTGCGCACGGCTACAACTTCGTCTGATACTATACTCGCGCCAAGAGAAACTCGGTTTTTGCTAGCGTATTGAAAATTTGCACCGAACGTGGTGGGGGCATCGTTAAAGTTCGCCCATTGTTTGCGATAAACTAAATAAAGCTCGGTACCATTAATGCCTGTATAACCTGGATTGAATAGATACGGATTGAAGAAAAACTGCCTGAAGGGTGCTGGCGTTTGAGCTGCACAAAGCTGGGCAGTCAGTGTAAACAGAATAATGGGTAGAAATCTTTTCATTCTTTTCTATTTATCGAACAATGCGCACACCACCGGTGGTTTGTTGCCCGTCACTGCACTTGATTACGTAATAGTAGGCGTCCTCTTCGAGCTTCACACCGTTCGATGTGCCATCCCAACTATTGTCATAAGACGTCATTTCAAAAACTTTCTTTCCAAAGCGTGAATATATTGTGAGCTCACAACCCTGGTACATTGACACCACTTGTGTTGGCCATTCCCATGTTTGTCCTTTCTCATCACCGTTAGGGGTAAACACTTTTGGAATGATCAAAGAGCCCTCTTCGATCGATACCACAATAGTAACCTGATCAGTATGTGTTGCGCCGTCGTTATCGGTTACGGTAAGCGCGAAAACATAAGTGCCTTCGATCAGATCAGTGACGTCCAGTTCAGCAAATGTTGTATCTGAAAGAGTAGCAGGGAGATCTGTTACTTGTACCCATGCAAAAGAAGAGATTGTACCATCTGCGTCGGTAGAGGTAAGTCCATTCAATGTAAGACTGTTCTCCGGTAACGTGAGCAGGACATCGTTGCCCGCATGCGCCACAGGAGTCTGGTTTGTGGGGGTAGATGTCACTACAATCGTAGCTTCGTCGGTAGCTTCCGCGCCCTTGTCGTCAGTGACGGTTAGTTTGAAAACGTAGGTCCCGGCTTGTAGTCCTTGCACGGTAATCACTGAATCAGTGGCGGTAGGAGGGGTTACTCCACCGGGTGAATTTGGTTGCAATTCCCACAAGTAGGAAACGATTTTCCCATCTGCGTCAGATCCTAATCCCGTTAACTTCAATTCGTCCACTGGAAGGACAACATTGAAATCTCCACCAGCAAAGGCTACGGGGAGTTGGTTCGCATTTACAGTCACTGTGAGCTGATCAGAAGTTTTATCACCTCGATTATCAGTCGCTTCTAGTTTAACGATATACGTCGCCGCATTGTCTGGGAACGTAATGGTTGTTGTTTCATCATTATTTGGGGTGAACACAACGCCGGTACTTGGTGAAGCTGTCCAGAGTAAGGTCGTAATAGTACCATCGCTATCTGTTGCAGTCGCTGTTACCGACAGTGTCGCATCGGGAGACGAAAGAACTTGATCCTCGCCAACGTTGACAACCGGTGGATTGTTTGCAGGTTGTGGATGGACTGTAATTTGAACATCATCAAATGATTTCTCGCCTTGAGGATCTGTTGTTTCTACTCTAAAGGTATGCACACCTTGTAGCAATCCTGTTACCGTTGGTTGTGCGACATTGTTTGGTGTTGGTACTGCTCCTGCTGCGGGCGATACGCGTGTCCAAAGGAAGGTAACGATTCCTCCTTCGGGATCAGTACTTGCCGATGCATCCAACGTCACGTCTCCATCGGGGAGCGTGGTCTCAGCGTCAGGACCTGCGTTTGCTACCGGTGGTTGATTCGGAAGTGGTGGATTCACACGAACGTTTACCTCATCAAAACCTTGCGCCCCTAAATCATCTGTTACCGTAAGTCTGAAGATGTACGTCCCTTCCGCAGTCAGCGATGATGCGGTCAATGTGTTCGATGCTTGCCCTGCCAGTGATGGCGCAGTAGGAGGCGTTCCTTCTATGGTCCAAGCGTATGTCATCGCTTTTCCTTCTGGATCATTTCCGGATCCGGCGAAGACAGCATTATTGTCTGGCGCGAATATATTCTGATTGTCACCAGCGTCCGCGGTAGGGGGTTGATTCGCAGGCTTAGGCTGAACGCGAACATTCACTTCGTCAAAACCTGTTGACCCATCATCATCGGTTACGGTCAAGCGGAAAACATAGATTCCTTCGACGAGTCCCGAGATGTTGATATTCCTATTGTTTTCGTTTGCAGCGGTAATTGGGTTAGCAGCACTTGCAGGAAGTTCGATCGTTTCCCAGAAATATCCAGTCGCGTCACTTACCGCGCCATCATTGTCTGTCGCTGATCCTTTCAGCGTCGTAGACGTTTCACCTGGCAAAGTTAAGACTTGGTTATTACCGGCATCTGCGATCGGCGGAAGGTTAGCTGGTACCGGTTTAACGGTGACCTTCATTTCATCGAAAGCAATCGCGCCATCTTCGTCAGTTGCTGTAAGACGAAATACGAAAACACCTTCTGTTGGTATTCCTCCATTTTCGATACGCACGGTCGTTGCCGCCTGTGTGTCAACAAAAGGATCAACGCCTGTGTTAGGCACGACGAGAGTCCATTTGAATGTTGGCGCAGGGCCATCGATATCAGATCCGGAACCATTAAGCGCCGCAGTTGAATTAGGCAGCTCTATGATAATGTCGGGACCTGCACTCACTGTTGGCGGAATATTCGCTGGCGCCGGCTTCACAACCACACTGACTTCATCCTGACCTTGGGCACCTTTCGTGTCCGTCACGGTGAAACGAAATACATAGGTGCCCGCGATTAAACTCGAGAACGTCACGTTGTTTTGATCTAAAGCCGTGGCGTTAGCCGTGTTAGGTCCGCTCACTTGCGACCAGAGTACAGTTGCTATCCCGTCACTATCCGTACCTGATCCCGCAAGTGCTACAGAGCTCTGCAACGGTAGTTGACGCTGAACGTCAGTACCTGCATTCGCAGTAGGTGGTGTGTTTGGCGGTTCAGGGTTGACCGTAATAGTAACCTGATCCACGGAAGTGACACCGTCATTGTCCGTGACTTTCAAACTGAACACATAGATCCCGGCGACCTTGAAATTATTAATGACTGTTGAAAAAGCGTTTGGTGTTACGATTTGCGGAACATCAGCGAGAGCAACAGGAGGTCCACTCACTTGTTCCCAAAGTCTTGCAGCTACGGTGCCATCAGGATCTGAGCCGGTACCATCAACTTTTACAGAAGACGTAGGAAGTTCAATCGATTTATCTGGACCAGCGTTGGCAACGGGAGCTTGATTCATTGCGTTCACAAAAATCTTTACTTCATCCGTCGCTGTACCTCCACGATTATCGGAGACTACCAATTCGAAACTATACGTGCCGGCTTCAAGGTCACTTACGTCGAGATTCTGGAGGTCTGGATTACTTAACGTAAATCCTACAGCAGGTGGGCCTGCGATGTAATTCCAGTGATAGCTCACGATTGTACCATCTGTATCTGTACCAGACCCAGCAAGCGTAGTTGCATCGGTTGGGAGTTCCAATGTTCTATCTGGGCCCGCGTTTGCGGTAGGCAATTGATTAGGTGGTTGCGGCGCCACGGTAATTCTGATCTGGTCGGTGGCGGTAGCGTTGTCATCGTCACGTACAGTTACTGAAAACACGTAGATACCGTTTATCGTGAAGGTAATAGTAGGATTCTGAACTGAAGTACTCGAAAAACTTGCGCTAGGTCCGCTCACTTTAGCCCATGTATAGCTTGAGATTGTTCCATCGCTGTCAGTTGCATTGGCACTCACCGGAGCTGTGTTCGTGGGGAGCGTAATCGTGAAATCTGTACCAGCGTTAACAGTAGGAGGTACGTTTGCCACTGGGAATACTGTCACCGTTACAAGGTCGGAACCAACATCACTGTCATCGTCACCCACGGTAAGCTCGAAGGTATATACACCTGGTAAGGTTAAGTCGCTGAGCTGTGCTGTGGGTTGATCTCCATCTGTGATGATCACTGTCTTTGGTGTAGTTCCTTGTTGTTTCCATTCATAGGTAATAACAGATCCATCGGAATCTGTTCCACTGCCAACAAGTTGAGCCGTTGTTATTGGCAAAGTAATCGTAATGTCCGCTCCAGCATTGGCTACAGGAGGGTCATTGGGCGGTGGCGGTAGTACCTGAACCAGTACCTGGTCAGAGCCTTTCGACCCACGATTATCTGTCACCGTTAATGTGAAAAGGTGATTTCCAATTGGAAGTGCTGAGACAACTGTCGATGCTGAGTTCGGACTTGCAATGTTGCCAATTGGACCTTCCCAAAGATAGCTGACGATTGTACCATCGGCGTCGGTACCAGCGCCAGTCAATGTTGTTTCATCAGTAGGTGATGTGATCACGATGTCTGCGCCAGCGTTTGCAGTAGGGGGACCGTTAGGAGGCTCGGGTTTTACGGTCACGATCATCTGATCGTTATCTGAAAGTGGTGTAGCATTGTTATCTGTAACTTTCAGCGTGAATACGTATACACCTTCACCCAAACCAGACACACTGGTTGTGGCGGCATTTGGTGTCCCGATGATCGGTGGAAATCCAACTGGAAATCCTGGTTCGACAGTCCACTCGTAGGCGGCAATGGTGCCGTCTGAATCGGTGCCACTACCAATAAGGTTTAATGAAGTCGTAGGCAAATCAATGGTTCGATCGGCTCCCGCGTTAGCAACCGGTGCTGCATTCGGTGGCGGTGCACTCACAACCACAACGGCCTGATCTGTTCCCGTAAGGCCGTCGTTGTCGGTTACTGTTAATGCAAAGGTGTAGCTTCCTGGTGTTACGATATTGCTCACCACAAGATCTTTTGTAGTAGCGCCGGTAAGTGTAACGGCAGCGCCACCAGTCTGAGTCCAAGCAAAACTTGCAACAGTCCCATCGGAATCTGTGCCCGAGCCATTCAGCGTAACCGTACTGGTTGGAAGCGTAATAGGTTTATCAGGTCCTGCGTTTGCTACTGGCGGGAACTTAGGCGGAATCGGGTTCACTTTTACGACAACCTGATCCGTCGTTTTTAATCCTGTATTGTCTGTTGCTGTAAGTGTAAAAGTATATGTTCCGGCGACTAAACCGGTGAAGGTCGAAGTCACCGCGCTGGATGGAATTCCACCAGGTGTATTTGGTCCGACTACGGTCCATTCTGTTGATGCAACAGTACCATCAGGATCTGTTGCAGTTCCGTTGAGTGTAACGTTAATGTTCGGTCCGATAAGTTGTAATGTTTGATCAATACCTGCGTTCACCACCGGAGGCTTAGGTCCAGGGTTGTTTCGCTTGATGCTGAGAAACCACTCGTAAAGATTGGGATTGTGATAGGTATGATCTGTTCGATATCCGCGATCCCAACAGCCACCGTGACCAACACCAGGATAGGTTGTCCATAATGGGCTACCGCCAGCGGTTCTCATACCCAGTATAGGATTGAGTCCAGCGTTCAATGGAATTGCTGTGTCGGATTCGCCGTGGAAAGACCATACTGAAATTTTTCTACTTTGAACGACGCCTCCATCCGTTCTGGAAGCGCGTCCGCACATGACACCAATCGCCGCCCAAACATTTGGGTCGTTATCAGGGAAACATGCGCTGAACCATGTACCTTCTCCGCCCATACTCAACCCAGTACAATAGAGGCGGTCGGGGTCGATATTGTAATTCTGTAACGCCCATCGTACGAAAGGCATCACATCTCCCTTCCACGACCACTTGTTGGTTTGTGGGGAGAGGACCATGAAATATTCTGTTTTACCATTGACTGTAAAGCCCATGGTGTGCCCGTTCTTGATATGCTTCGGAGGACCGTTGCCCAAGATCTTGTTAAGATCACTTGCCGTGCCTAGACCACGCTCACCAGAGCCGTGGAGAAAGATAATACAAGGAACTTTAGGACCAGTTGGACTGTAGCCTGGGGGAAGATATTCCCAATAGCCTTTTACATAAAGGCCAGCGGCAACAGGGGTTTGTCTCTGCGTATGCTGCGCATATGATTGAGCTGTTCCTACCAGGAGCAGTAACCACACAAGGGCAGTGAGGAGAAGGGTAGAGGTTTTTTTCACGGGACAAAAAGAAATATAAACTTACTATATTTTATTCGTCTGGCGGTGAAAAAGTCACCATAATGTGTGGGAGTTCGTGTTAAATGTCGAAGAAAAAAAGTTGAACTTCAGAATATTCCGGTAAAATCCCGTTGAAAAAAATAAGGATGGTTTTCGCCATCCTTATTTGCTCACATTATCATGTGGTATGTTACCAGCCCTCAGGCATGTTCTTTCTGATTTCTACATTGTTAAACTCTTGGCTCTTGCGTGCACCAACCACTTTCGCCCAAGACGCCATCTTCTTAATCCCTTCGTCGAGCGATACGGCACCGTTTGTTCCGAAGATACGATGTGCTTTGGCATGGTCTGAATATGCATGCACTACTTCTTTACGCGCTTGAAGATATTTCGTGTTAGGCTGCGCATTAAGGTGCTTGCAAACGACACCAACGAGTTCATTGATGGTATATGGCTTGTCGGCACCGATGTTAAATACTTCGTTATATGTTTTTGGATTGTTCACACAATTCGCGATTGGAATAGCAACATCATCGATATAGCTAAAGGCACGCGTCTGCTCTCCGTCACCAAAAATCGTCATCGGCTTGCCCTGCATGATTTGGTTCATAAAGATACCGATCACGTTTCTATACTTATCACCAATGTTTTGATTCTCTCCGTAAACGTTGTGAGGACGGAAGATTACATAATTCAAACCGAACATGTGGTGCGCTGCTTTAAGATCTAACTCCACAGCATATTTAGAAACACCATATGGATCTTCTGGAATTGGTGTCATGTCTTCCGTCATTGGAAGCTGACCAGGTCCGTATACGGCGATGGAAGATGTAAAGACGAAACATTTTACTTCAGCCTTTACCGCTTCATTGATCAGGTTAATGCTTCCGATCAAGTTTGTTTCGTAATTGAAGCGACGAATGAAGTGAGAAAGGCCCTCTGCTGCATAAGCGGCGAGGTGATATACGTAATCGAACTTGTATTTCGCAAATAACTCAGAGATCAACTGATGATCCGTTACAGAACCTTTTACAAATACAGCACCTGCGGGAATGTGGTCTTCAAAACCGCCACTAAGATCATCTAAAACGATTACGTTGTGTCCGAGCGCTAAACAATGACGCGCTACGTGTGATCCAATAAAACCAGCACCGCCGGTAACAAGAGAGTTAATTTTGCTCATGAATGATAAGTGATAAGAAGGTTGTTATAGGTTGCTATATTTTGTCTTGCTGATATTCCACAGCACGCCTTTGAAGAAATTTTTCAAATGTGTAGTCTGTCCCTTGGCGATGTATTTCAATACGCTCTTTGGAACAATCAGAAAAGTATAAAATAAACTGAAGAGGAAGAAATTGAAGCTGCTCGAGTTACGCTTCATAAATAGAATACGATTTCTGTTGTGATAATATGCTTTGATCGCGCTTTCTTTTCCCATCGTAATCGATTCCTTGTGGTAGATTACGGCCTCAGGCTGGTAGTAAATTTTGTATCCAGCACGACGGATGTGTGCAGACCAATCCAATTCCTCATAATAAATGAAAAACATTTCAGGAAGCATGCCCACTTTCTGAATGACCTCTTTCTTTACAAGCATAGCCGCGCCATGAGCGTACGCAGTGTAGCGTCCTTCATTGTACTGACCACGATCTTCTTCCTTGCCGCCAATAACAGCGTTGCGCCCAGTGATCGGATTGATCTCTGTAAAGCCAGCATACTGAATGATCGTTGGATTTGAGTGATAATAAATTTTTGGACTAACCACGCCAATAGATGAATCGCGATCGAATGGCTCAAGAAGTTTTTCTAATAAGTTCGGCGTTACTTCCGTGTCGTTATTGACGATGAAGAAATAATCACCTTTGCCGGCCACAATACCTACATTGTTACCGCCTGTAAAACCTAAATTTTTATCGTTCACAATAAGCTTTACATGCGGGTAATTTGCTTTGATGTGCTCGGTAGGGTTTTCTTTCGAGGCGTTGTCGACCATGATGATCTCGTAATTTTTGTACGTGAGCAATTTGGTAGACTCGATGAATTCGCAAGTAACTTTGAGTTGGTTATAATTCAGAATGACAATGGAGATCAGTGGCTGCTGTTGTGACATAGAGAGACTCATTTGTTAGGTTTATCAATATTGACCTCGATATTATAATGCGGAGTATGAATGAATTTTTTGTTTGCACCTTTCAACCTGAAAAGCAGCAAGAACATTCTAAAAAATATGCCAGGTACTTTCAGAAATGCTTTGAGTAAATCCAGGGTGTAATATTCGCGTGGAATAGAGATGGCAATCGATAGGAACATCAATGCAGAGAAGGTTAACCATATTTCGTAGCCGAAATAGAGATACGCTCTGACGAAGAATAAGGCAATAGTAAGAATGCCTAACAATCCGATGTTCACCAATCGCGGTAATTGGATGTTACGCAGCACGGCACTGTTAAAGAAAGTGAAGTTTCCTTCGAAGAAGGCCTTCATTCCCTTTCCAAAATATTTAGCGAGGTAGTGATATTGACTCGAGATCCAGCGCTTGCGTTGATTTTCAAACACCTGATCCTTTTGCACTTTTTCGTCAAGTACGCCTGCTGATTTTAGATACGCGACCTTTAAGCCTCGTTGGAGCAGTAGCAATTCCATTTCACGATCGAATCCACCAACGGATGTCATCCCGAGAAGGATATCCTTAAACGTATGGTAATTCACCGAAATCGCCGAGCCACTGATGGAGCAAGAGAGCCCCAATGCAACCGTCCCCTGGCGATATACATGGTTATTGATGGCTTCACTAAGGCCATCCAAAAAGGATAGTTCGTTTCCGGTATTCTTCGCGAGGCGTTGACCTTGCACAGCTTCATAGCCAAGTTGATGCGCTTCGTTTATTTTCGTCAGGAAGTCGGCGTACATCACGTTGTCCGCATCGAGAATGACAGCGTAGTCATAACCCTCACGACGCTTAAGTGCCTCTATTAACGATTTTACTTTTGTGCTGACGTCGAATTTAACTTCCTCGACTTCGATGGGAAGTTGTCTCAGTTTTTGAAGTGTTTCAGGTTGCAGAGAGTCCGCAATGACGACGACCTTGTAATGTTCTTGCGGGTAGTGCTGCTGTAGTGATTTTTCGGCTACACTTACAATAACACTATCATCCTTATACGAAGGTATAAAGACCACGAACTTGAAAAAGTTGTCGGATTTCGTGGAGCGCGGTTCTCGGTAAAAGAGGCCCGCTACAGAGAAAACAAAGGTGTACGCTACTACATAGAAGAAATAGAGAAGCAATAGCGATTCCAAAATCGTTATAAATACCACAATTTGAGGACTTTAGAGATTATACCTTTTCTTTTTGTAAAAGTGCAGGAAAGGTAGAGAACAAAATCTTAATATCCAGCCAAAAGGAGTTTTTCATCGCGTATTCCATGTCGAGTGCGATACGTTCCTCTGGGGACATTTCGCCTTTTCCTCGCTTGGTAACTTGCCAAAGACCTGTGATACCTGCAGGAGCCAAAAATCTCCAAGCAATCTGATCTTTCGTTAATTGCTCTGCTTCATATAACGGAAGCGGACGATTGCCAACAAGTGACATGTCGCCTTTGAGCACGTTAATCAATTGCGGAATTTCATCAAGGGATGTATTTCTAAGGATGTTTCCGATGCGTGTGATGCGTGGATCATTCTTGATTTTAAAGAATACGCCGTTCCCTGAGCCTTCTGCATACTGGTTGAGGTGCTCGAGTTTTTTTAATTCGGCATCTGCACCAACGCGCATGGATCTGAATTTATAAAAATCGAAGATCTTATAGCCTGCACCAGCACGTTTGCTGATGTACCAGATTGGTCCCTTCGATTCTAATTTGATCAAAATCGCGATTAAAATTAGGAGTGGAGAAAGCAATAGAAGACCGGTAGCCGACACCATGATGTCGAACGTTCTCTTGAGAGCCCAAAGCTTGATCTTAGGAACTTCATCGAGTGATTGAACGACTGCGTATGGCTTGTTGCCACGCTGATTCTTATAATTCTTAAGTTTTTTGATGAATTCAATACGCTTCAGAAAAGCATATGTAATAGAACCGTAATGATATTCGTCAGCACCAATTTTAAATGCTAGATCCTTAACGGCTTGATCAAACTTAGGCGTATAGAGAATAAAAGGAATAGCTTTCTGACGCGCTAGTTCTTTCAAACCGTAGATATCTGTCGAAAGATTGGCGGGATTGACGAGCACAGCGTCGTGCGTCATGCCTTCAACCTTGATCTCATCAATAGCTTGGCGGATTGTAGAGTTTGTAAAGAATATCTTTTCCTGTATGTATTCGTGCTCTGGAGTATAATCAGTCGAATCAATACGGATGATATGTTTGGTAAATACGGGCACTTGGGTCTTTGATTCTGAGACCAAAGATAACGGAGATTCGTGAACTTCGAATTTTACAGCTACATCCATATGAAATTAATTTGCCATTACTTTTTGTCCTTGAAATGCTAGTGCGCGGTCAACTTCAGCCACAAGCGACTGAGGTTCAAAGGGCTTTACCAAGTAGGTAAAAGCGCCCAACTCCAAGCATTGCTTACGTTTGCTAGCATCCTCATACCCCGACAGGATGATTACCGGGATATTTTTGAACAGTCCACTGTTGCTGAGATTTTCCAGAAGTTCAAGTCCGTCAAGCGATGGCATCTTTAAGTCGGAGATGATAAGATTAGGCAGGTTTCCATCGGATAACCATGACCAAGCCTCCATTCCGTCATTCATGATGACTACTTCGTAACTGTTCTTAAGAATTTTCTCTAAAAGCCAGCATAGAGGAACGTCGTCCTCAATAACCAATACCTTCTTCATGGTATTATCAATTTAAATACCTTTCAAAAATGCTGCTTTAAAGTCCAGGGATTAAAATAAGGGCAGGATCTTTAAAGCCAACTAAAAAACTAGACAAGTCAAAGCTAAATAATTTTTTTCAATCAGATGTAACCTTTTAGTTCAATTTAATTTAAAAGTCACCTCCCTTAGCACTGATTTCATCTAAAATTCATGTCTAAACACATCTTGATACCTAAATTTTAAGGCCAGCCTTTTATTTTTTAAGTGTAAACTTTTGTAAGGTTTTGTCAATATTTTGAACACTTCTCAAACGATTGATTTTGCCTGTTTGCGTCGTTTCAAATGTATCGAGCACAATGACTTCCTTCGGAATGGCGTAAGCCGGAAGTGACTTTCGTAGTTTTTCGCTTAATGTTTTTTGATCTTCGTTCGAAAAAATATGTCCCTCCACAAAAAGTACCACCTTCTCACCCAATCTTTCGTCGGGTTCTCCTGCAATGAAGTAACGTTCTGGGTAATGTAATTCACTAAAAAAGTCGCCGACTACATCTTCAACCTCTTCCGGCATGATCTTAACGCCACCACTATTGATTACATGATCGTAGCGACCCAACCATCGGAAGGTGTCTTGGTCAAGAATTTCCACGATATCATTGGTGATAATCTGTTCTGTCAAATACGGCGCATCAATGACTAAACATTGCCGGCTATCAGCCTCGATTTTTATTCCTGGTAACACGTTGAAATTTGTGCTGACGTCTTTCCCGTTCAGCTTTCTCAGGGCTATATGCGAAAGTGTTTCCGTCATTCCGTAAGTAGCATAAAACGTTGTTGATAACGGTTGTAGCGCTTTGATAGTAGCAGGATCTAAAGGCGCACCACCAACTATACATATAGCTGTTGCGGGAAAAGTATGAGGCGAAGATGCCAACACAGCGGTGACTTGGTAGGGAACAAGTGCAACAAAATCGAAGTCGGGGTGATTTTGCAACGGATTGGCTACTGGCGTCGTCGCATAAATCTCCATTTGTGTTACGAAGCATCTGACCAGCATCATTTGACCTGCGACGTAACGCGTGTCGAGACAAACGAGTGCACGGAACCCTTTACGTAATCCCAATGCCTCTTGCGTCATGGTCGCGCTGGCAATCATTTGATCACGCGTAACGGTTATCTTTTTCGGTGTCCCCGTTGATCCACTGGTTTGGAGCGTAAACGTGTTGTCGGTCGAAAACCACCGTCGGATAAAAGCAAAAGTATGATCTTCAAAACTATCATGGGCAACAGCGTCCCTTTCGAGGATGTGTTTTATTGAGACCTTCCGGCCGTTAACGGTAATGAACGTCGGGACGTGTTCCATGATCATTGTAGGGTAATTGAAGGTAGCCCTACCGTTGTGTTCAATATAATATGTTAATGACTAAGGGAATTTAGGATATTTTGACCAGTCCGGCGCACGTTTTTCAAGGAAGGCATTCTTTCCTTCTTTGGCTTCATCACTCAAGTAGTAGAGTAGTGTAGCGTTTCCAGCAAGTTCCTGGATACCTGCTTGTCCATCCAATTCGGCGTTAAAGGATGATTTCAGCATGCGAATAGCCAATGGACTTTTTGCAATGATCTTTCTAGCCCAATCAACGGTTGTTTCTTCAAGCATGTCGAGCGGAACTACTTTGTTCACTAATCCCATGTCGAGCGCGTCCTTAGCATCATACTGATCGCAGAGGTACCAAATCTCGCGCGCTTTTTTCTGTCCGACAATACGGGCCAGGTAAGATGCACCGAAACCACCGTCGAAGCTGCCGACTTTCGGACCAGTCTGACCAAAGCGAGCATTCTCTGCCGCGATGGTAAGGTCACACACAACGTGCAGCACATGTCCACCACCGATGGCCCAGCCTGCAACAGATGCAATCACAGGTTTAGGGATGGTTCGAATGATGCGTTGTAAGTCTAGTACGTTAAGACGAGGAACGGTATCTGTACCGACGTAGCCGCCGTGACCACGAACGCTTTGATCACCGCCACTGCAAAATGCATTACCTCCTTCGCCTGTGAGAATAATTACCCGAACATCAGAATCGTCACGACAGATGTTCATCGCGTCAATCATTTCTTTTACCGTGAGTGGCGTGAACGCATTGTGAACATGCGGCCTGTTGATACTGATCCGTGCAATCGAATCGAATTTTTGGAAAAGTATTTCCTGATATTCTTTTACCGGTTTCCAATCAAATTTGGCTTTCATAACTGTCCTTTATTTTCTGTTTAAAATTCTCAAATATGTTTTTGTTCGACATCAAATCGGTTTCTACCTCCAACACTTTCGTACGGCCATCGTGATAGAGAAAGTCATTCAAAAGATTTTTCAGTTTTCTTGGGTGGTCAAGTTTTAAATGGTCGAAGTCGAATTCTTCCGTTAGTTTTTTTGCCGTGAGTCTCTGACGCGTTATGAAAAATTCTTCCGCCTCTGGTTGCGCCCCTGGGCCGTCGATGATACCAAAAATAATTCCGCCATGATTATTCAGAAGCACAATGCGGAGGTTGGGTAACGCGTAGTTATGCCAGAACGCATTTCGGTCGTAAAAGAAAGCCACATCACCCGTGATCAATACGTTCATTGTCTTGTTGCAGAGCGCGTGTCCAACCGCTGTACTTGTACATCCATCAATGCCACTGGTGCCGCGGTTAGAAAATACCTGTATATCTTTTTGTTCTGCTTGAAGACCAATGAAGTTTGCATACCGCACGCTCATGCTATTGGCGAGATGTACATTGCATGATTGCGGGAGACGATACATGATCTCTTGAACTAATTCAAATTCGCCAAACTCTTTCTGTGGAAAATACTCTTGAATACTTCTTCCTGCACGACGCTCTTCGACTTCCCATAACTGCTGGTAGTTGCTTTGTTTTTGACTGTCAAAATTTTCAGTTCGGGCTAGTGTCGATGCGAAAGAAAAGAATGCACTTGGCATTGCGTCAATCCTATGTGTAAGCGTTTGATAAGTGTCCGTTGAAATGCCTGCGGGTTGAATGTGCCAATGTGCTTTTGGTTTATGCTGACGAAGAAAGACTTTAAGATTTTTTGAAATCACAGACTTGCCAAAAGTGATTAACAGGTCTGGTTTAAGTCGCTGCTTTATTTCATTCGGCGCATGCCCTAAGAAAGCATCACTATATCGCACCGTTGATGACATGCCGTGCAAGTTTGAAAGAATATCACCAACCACTGGTACGTGGTGTTGTTGAATGAATTCTTCCATTGACGTTTGCAATGAAAGGTCAAGCTCATGCTGACCCGCAACCACTAATATATTGGTAAACTGCGACCATTGATTTTGAATAAAATCTCGCTGCGCCGATGAAAGGTTGAATTGCTGCGGGATGTCTTCGATAACGCGCACATTTTCGGTAAATCCAATGCTTTCTCCTTTCGGGTAGAGCGGTTCCTGGAAGGGGGCATTGATGTGTACCGGACCTTTTGGTTCCTGCATGGCGAGATTGATCGCTTCATTGACGATACGATTGATGGCCCATAGGCTGTCATCGTGATCGTACCGCTGTGGGAGTTGGTACGAATGCTTCACATGTTGCCCGAATATTCCTGGTTGGAATATGGTTTGCCCGTCGTGCTGCGCGATCCATTCGGCGGGTCGATCTGCTGTGAAAATGACAAGGGGCGTATGGCTGAAGAATGCTTCGGCTACGGCAGGCGCGAAATTATAAGCTGCGGTCCCTGACGTGCACAGTAATGCCACCGGATGTTTCAGTTGTTGAGCAATTCCAAGTGCTACAAAGGCAGCGCTTCTTTCATCGCTGAAAGTTCGGGTTTCTACTTCTGGGTGTCTGGCAAACGCTAGCGTGAGTGGAGCACATCGAGAACCTGGACAAAGCACAACTTGCTTCACGTTCTTTTCTGCGCAAAGCGCTGCAATATCATAAATGGGTTGAAAACGATTCATGTTGATTTGCGGCCACAAGCCGGTGCGAATATGCAGAGGAGGGAAGGAAAATCAAAGGTGCGTATCGTCCAATACTACGATTGATTTTTAAGTACATTCAGCAGGGTGTTGAATTTGATCTCCGTTTCCGTCCATTCATGCTCTGGAATCGAATCCTCTGTCACACCAGCGCCAGCATAAAGCAGGGCGCCATTATCGAGCAGCTTCAAGCAACGGATATTGACAAATAGGTTTATGTCCTGATTGATATTTACGGGCCCTAAATATCCTGCGTAGAACTCTCGGTCGTAACCTTCATGATCTTTCAAGAACGCTTGAGCGGACTCTAATGGCATACCACAAACCGCAGACGTAGGGTGCAACAATTCAAGCATCACTGAGCCTAATTGAGGGAAATTGATGGCATTCATATCCACAGTAAATTCCGATTTAAGATGCATCAGATTTCCAGCAATAACAGTCTTTGGCCCGTGTTCATCGTACTCTCGTACACGGATTTTTTTGAAGCAGCTAATGACATAACGTTCTACCAGTGCTTGCTCTTCAATTTCTTTTTGTGTCCAAGCGACTGATTTAAGATTGATACCTTCTTGGAAAGGTTTAGTGCCGGCAAGTGCTACGGTACGGAAAATGCTTTTGGTTTCGACACTCACCAATGCCTCAGGAGATGCGCCTAGCCAGCTTCCCGTCTCAGGTGAACTTACAAATGATACTAACGCCGATGGGTAGGCTGTACATAGTTTTTGAAAGGTGTTGACGATGTCAAAATCTTGCGGCAAAGAAATTTCTTTTGTGCGAGAGGGCACGATTTTTTGGAGTTTGCCTTCTTCTATGTCAGCGATTCCTTTTTTAACTAATGTCGTGAAATCGGTCTGCGTAGCGGGTGAGTTATTCTTACGCGGCGTAGCGAAAGGTTTGCTTTTCGTCGTTTGTGGCGTAGCTTTTAAAAACTCCTCAAGCCAAGTGAGTGATGTAATTTCTTGCGGCGTTTGAGGAGGTTGTAATTGTCCGTCGGTAAACCTGAAAATATGATCAGCTTCGAGATAAATTCTTTCTTTTGATCGGTCGAAAGGCGCGAATAAAAAGCCAGCGGATAAGTCTTCTAATAACGCGTCGGGTTTTAGAATTTGATGCTTGCGAGAGAGTACAAGATATCTCGTTTTGTCATTGGGAAGTTTCCATACCGCAATAGCGAAATTGCTTTGGAAGGCGTGGTTGAGAAAAAGCGACAGATATTCAGTTTCAGAGCGGGTTGAAAGGGAAACCGAAAGGGTCGTATTCATTAGTGATGCTGCTATGTTTTAAAATATTATTTATCGAGCACGGCTAACGTTATTCTGCTAACGCATACGAGTTCATTTAGTTCGTTCGAAATGCGAATTTCCCAAACTTGTGTTTTTTTACCAACGTGGATAGGTTTGGTAACGCCCTTTACGTACCCATGACGTACGCCTTTCAAGTGATTTGCATTAATTTCAAGTCCAACGCAAAATTGTTTTGCTCTGTCAACACATAGCATCGCGGCAACGCTCCCCATGGTTTCGGCGAGGGCCACGGATGCGCCGCCGTGGAGTAGACCCATGGGCTGATGTGTTCGGGCGTCAACCGGCATACGTGCTTCTAAGAAGTCGTCACCGACGGCTACGAACTCAATCCCCAAATGTTCAGTAAGCGTGTTTTTAGACCAAGCGTTGAGTGCTTCTATTGTCGCTACTTCCTTAAAGATCCCCATGACACAGTTCTGTATAATCGTTTGGCCTAAGATGGTAATTTACTGGCCTTGATTAACTATTATTGCGCCCAAAATAGCGCAAAATTGAGCAGTAAAAAAATCTATTTGATCCGTCACGGCCAGACGGATTACAATCTTAAGAACATCGTGCAGGGGAGTGGGGTGGATACGGATTTAAATGACAGAGGAATGGCGCAAGCACGCGCTTTCTACGAGGCATATAAGCTTGTACCCTTCGATAAGATATACACATCGGCGCTAAAACGGAGTCAACAATCTGTTGCTTCCTTTATTGACTCAGGAATACCACACGAAGCTTTGGCCGGTCTTAATGAGATAAGCTGGGGAACAAAGGAGGGGCATAAGATCACGCCTTCGGAGGATGAATACTATCATTATATGCTCAAGCAATGGCAGTTGGGTAATACGACGTTGAAAATCGATAAGGGAGAAAGTCCTGACGACGTTGTAGCGCGAATGAAACCTGCCATGGAACACATCATGGGCAAGGAGCATGAGAACACCGTGCTGATCTGCATGCACGGCCGCGCCATCAGAATATTGCTTTGTTATTTGCTGCGTTATCCATTAAAAAGCATGGACATGTTCGAGCATGAAAATCTTTGTCTATACGTGTTGAATTACACCGGGTCCATGTTTTCGGTGGAACGTTATAACGACCGAGATCACTTGCGTTCTTTGAGGTGATCGAGCGCAAATTTAGCTTTGCTATCAATGCTGTTCTTGTACTCGTGATTTTTATAGCCAATAGCTTTCTTGAAATAGATTTTCGCGTTGGCTTTATCGTTGGCTGCGACGGCCATGTAGCCTAGTTGTAAATAGGCGTTGGGCGCATAATACCAAGGCTCTTCCTCTGCAGTGATGGCTGTTTGCAAGTAAAGTTGTTGTGCGTTTGTAAGGTCTCCCGTTTTATGGGCTAGCCTTGCCTTACGGTAAAAATATTCGACCTGATCTCGCTTTGTTTTTAATTCATCGCCTCTTATTGAGGCCATAAGATTAGTTGCATCCTCGTAGTATCCACCGTCGATGGCATATCGGATCTTTGTAAGTTTGACGTGTGGAAGGTCAGCTGTTAAAGCACGTTCGGCATAGCGATCGGCTTCGGCAGATGCTTTTCCTACTGTTTTGGCTTGCTTAAACATTGCCTTCGCATCATTTTCATTTCCGTTCAGGAGGTAGCAAAGCCCGATCTTGTAGTGAGCATCCTTGATGTAGTTTTGACCATCGTAGTGGTTGATGAACCATCGGAAAGAAGCGATCGCGTCAATATAGTCTCCCTTCTGCAGGTATACTTCTCCTTTGAGATAATCAGCATAATATATCGGCTCTTCACTATGTTGCTTTTGAAGCGTATTTAAGTATGTCAACGCGATCTCACTTTGTGCATTTTTAATTGCAAGAGAGGCGCCGATGAAAAGTGCGAGCTTGTTGTTCGGTTTTTCATTCAGCAATTCATGAATGGTATGCAAGCCCACCTCGGGATGTTGTAATATGAAGCCTTGAACGACTGCAAACAGAAGATCAGATTCGAAAGCCAGTGCGTGATCCGATTTACGGATATCTTCTAGTTCCTTGATGCCATCTTCTGTTGACGCTTCAATGTTCATCATTCCCAAAATCCAGTTGTATTTTTCTGGAATCGAGCCGATGATGATTTGCATTAACCCCGAGGTCTTATTGATGGCTGTGTATTTTGGAAACCTAGTTCTGATTTCTTGTGAGGTGTGATACGCTTGTCGCAGGTTGAGGGCCGCTTCAAACTCATGTCCATATTTTAAGTGAACGAAACTCCAGTGTAGGGCAATTTCGGCTTGGAGGAATAAATCATGTGGCGACCGGAGTTTTGTTTTCCGATCGAGCAATGCCTCGAAGTGGTTCTCATATTCCGGGTAACGTACGGCATCTTCGGTGATCAATAATTCAAGCGCTTCCGCCAAGGACGTCACGTAATGCTCTTCGACAGTCTTGGGATTTGGAATAAGGGTAAGCGCTTCTTGTGTTTGGAAGTTGAGGACTAGGTCGTACGCCTTTTGCGTATTGGCATCGAACGACCATTCTTGTGCTGCTGCAGAGAGGGAAGCACATAAAAAAAGGCAAGCGAGAAAGCCTGCCTTTCGATAAAAATGACCTGTGATGTTATTCAACTTTCTTTCTTCTTGTTGGAGCCACAACCGGAGTTTTGGCAGTTTTAGGTTTGTCGCCTTCATCGAGGGTATCCATGTCTACGTCCGCTAAGATACGACCTGAATGTTCATCAATCACAATTTTCTTTTTCTCGCGAATCTCGGCAATTTTTTGCGGCGGGATCACGATGTTACAGCCTTCAGCAGCACCGCGCACAACACGCACAACAGCTAAACCATTGGTAAGGCTGCCGCGAAGTCTTTCGTAATATTTGAGGAGTTTGTCTTCGATCTTCTTCGTTGCTTTCTCACGCTCAGCCAACAGCTTCTTCTCTTCTTCCTGGCTTTCTGCAAGGATATCGTTCAATTCTTTCTTCTTGTTGTCGAGGTGGTCACCGCGTTCCTTGATCAAGGAGTTGGTTTTTTCGATCTCGTCTTTCTTCTGCTGGATACTGTCTTTTCCTTCTTTGATCTTCTTCTCGCAAAGTTGAATTTCGAGTTCCTGAAGTTCTATTTCTTTGGTGATGGCATCGAACTCGCGATTGTTTCTAACGTTCTTTTGCTGTTCGGTGTATTTCTTGATAAGCTTTTCAGCTTCTTTGATTCCTTCTTTGTACTTCTTGTTACCTTCTTCGATATCCTTCAGCTCGGCCTCGAAACGGGTGTAGCGAACTTTGTACCCTTCAATTTCGTCTTCTAGATCTTGCACTTCATCGGGAAGGTCGCCGCGGAGTTTTTTGAGTTCGTCTAGTTTGCTGTCAATGGACTGGAGTTTTACAAGCGCTTCAAGCTTCTGAGCAACTGATTGATTTTCCATCATTTATAGGTAGCTTATTGGATTCGTGACGGTATTTGAAAAATTGATCGCAAAATTAGAAAAATTTTTCATTAAAACGTCTTTTAATAGTTCTTTGGTAAAAACCTCGCTTTCATAATGGCCAATGTCGGCGATAATGATCTTTCCATCGGCATCAAAAAACTCGTGATACTTAAAATCAGCGGTTATAAATGCTTGAGCACCAGCGCGAATGGCATCCGCCAAAAGAAAACTGCCAGCTCCTCCGCAAACCGCTACTTTGCTAATTTTTCCAGTGGTTAACGGTGTATGGCGGATTATCTGTAGGTTCATACTGTGTTTTAAACCTTTAAGAAAGTCGATTGGTTCAACTGGTTTTTCGAGTTCCCCAATCATCCCTGCGCCAACTTCTTGATTTTCATTCTCTAAAGCGCTTAAATAATAAGCAACTTCCTCATACGGATGTGACGCACGGAGTGCTGTCAAAATTTTGCCAGACAGGTGCGCTGGAAAAATAACCTCTAGGCGACTTTCTGATACAAACTCCTGCTCGCCAACGGTTCCAAGGTGTGGGTTTGCTCCAGCAACGGGTTTGAAGGTGCCCGTTCCATCTACCCGAAAGCTGCAGTTTTTGTAGTTTCCGATCTGTCCTGCTCCAGCCGCGTGAAGCGCCGCCGCAACAGCCTCTGTTTTTTCTTTCGGAACAAAAGTGACCAATTTGCTTAAAATCCCTTTTTTCGGCTGAAGTATTGTTGGATTGACTAGCCCTATTTTCTCGCATATTTTGCGATTCACACCTTGAGAAACATGGTCGAGGTTTGTATGGCACGCGTAGATCGCAATGTCGTTTCGGATAGCGGAAATAACAGTTCGCTCAACGTAAGTGGCACCCGTAAGTCGCTTAAGTCCTTTGAAAACGATGGGGTGATGAGCGACAATCAAATTACAACCCTTCTCGATAGCTTCGCGCACGACAGCCTCCGTGCAATCGAGGCTGACCAAAATGCCTTTTACCGATGCGGCCGGATCGCCTGTGATCAATCCGGAGTTGTCGTATGATTCTTGATAACTTCTTGGTGCGAGTGCTTCTAGATAATCTGTTACGTCTTTTATCCTTATACTTGTGCTCATAATTTTTTGAGGATCCAGGTCACTCGACAGCCAAAGTTAAGAGAGTAAACCTGAGATCATAAAATAGAATGAACTTTTGATGCTTCGTGTTTTACTTTTTCCATTCGCGCTCTTGTTTGATCTCATCACGAGGATTAGAAATTACGCGTACGACCGTGGCCTAAAACCAGCGGTAAGGTTCGACATACCGGTGATATGCGTTGGTAATCTGGCGGTTGGCGGCACAGGAAAGACGCCGATGATCGAGCACCTGATTAGGATGCTTAGGCCGCAACATCGCATCGCCACACTCAGTAGGGGGTATGGTCGTAACACAAAAGGTTTTCGTCTCGCGAGCAGTGCCGATAATGCGTCGACGCTTGGTGACGAGCCGTTTCAGATGTATCTCAAGTTTGGTGACCAAGTCTCTGTCGCGGTCGGTGAAGATCGCGCATTTGCTATTCCGCATATTATACAGGCACAGGAGGAGGCTCCTACGGTGGTGCTACTGGACGATGCCTTCCAACATCGCCGTGTCGTTCCGAAGTTCAGTATCATCCTCACAGATTTTACAAAACCCTTCTACAACGACTATGTGTTGCCCGCAGGAAGACTCCGTGAAGCAGCACGTGGTGCTCGTCGCGCAGACGCAATCGTGATCACGAAATGCCCGTCGGATCTAACCGAGGAAACCATGATCGAGATGGAACATGAAGTTCGCCGCTACGCAGATAAACCCGTATTCTTTACCAAAATTCATTACGGTGAGGTAGTTCCGTTTGCCGGTGGGATAGGGAAGTCCATTAATCCCGATGTCATCCTTGTGACTGGAATTGCAAATGCGCAACCGATGAAGCAATACGTTCAACAGCAATATAGGTTGATCGAGCACGTTGAGCGTCCTGATCATTATGATTACAATACAAAAGATTTTGAAGAACTTGAGTCCCTGCTTAAGAAACATCCGAAGGCAAGTATCCTGACGACGGAAAAAGATATGGTAAAATTAAGGAGTGCAAGTTTTTCGGGCAAGAATACTCAGCTGCCCATGTTTTATTTGCCGATCGAGACGGAATTCATAAAAAATGGAGAGGATTTTGATGCGATGATCATGAATGCGGTTGGTAGGGATGAGTAGATCAGTAGTAATTAGATTTCATTTATTTTTGAGCGTGCAATTTTTTAGATACATCATTTTGTTTGTTGCGCTGGTTCAGGCTGCCAGCGTTTTCGGTCAGAACCCAACGGAAGGCAGACGACGCTCGCAGATCATCAACGATAGTACGAAGCAGGTTTATGGTCCGAAAACTTCCAAATTTTTCTATGAGGAAGATGTCTTCCTGAATTTGCCAACAACACACTTCATCGATACCGCTATTCGGAATTTTCATCGTTTCAATTACGTACAGCGATTTGAAAATCGTTATCAAGATCTCGGAAATATTGGTACGGCGATGAGGCCTATCTACTACAGTGCTCCCGAAGCGATCGGCGTCACGTCAGGTTTTAATGCTTATGACTTGTATTGGGATGAGGAAAGGATCAAGTACTATGATACGAAGTCGCCATACTCAAACATGAAAGTAATTCTTGGTGGAAAAGGAAGGTCGATCACGCGTGTTACCTACAGTAGGAATATAAATCAGCAATGGAATTTTGGGTTTAACTTCCGCGGATTGTTTATCGATAAACAAATTGGCAGATCGTCCAAAGGTGATCGAAACGTGAGGAGCAATTACTACGATTTCTACACCACGTATCATACAAAACGTGATAGTACGTACATGATCTTCGTTAATTTTCAGCGTGCGAATCATCAAGCGGATGAGTCGGGCGGCGTGAACTATTTGGTGAATAACTTTGACTACGACTTAGATTACTTTGCGAAAGATGTTAGTAACCTTTTAACCGAAGCATCAAGTAATGAAAAACGGATCAATGTCCATTTGTTCCATCAATACAAAATTGGAAAGGCATTACAAGTCTATCATAAATTTGATCGCTATCGTCAAGGAGAAAGATTCAATGAGCGCCCAAGTTTAGAGGGTACCTATGAATACGACTACTATGAACTACCTACGGATACAATCTCTGATCGCACGAAGTTTAAAACAGTTCGTAATGAAGTGGGGATAAAGGGGAATTTGCTCAAGCTATTCTACAACGGTTATTATGCAATCAGGGATTATTCGATGGACTACAGCAATATTGCAGAAAGCGATTCACTGTCGTTGAAGACTCAGGGGCTTGAGCATTATCTCGGTGGTCGCATGGCGTTACGCCTGGATTCTATTGGAGAAGTGTCGGCAAGGGCTGAATTGCTGCAAACCGGTAACTACCGGCTTGAAGGGAAAATCGAAAGCAAATGGTTTGAGGCATCCATCAAACAAATGCAGTATGAACCTTCATTTGTGCAACAGGCCTATCGCGGTGGTTTTGATGTATGGTATCCGAACAGGCGAAATAATTCATTTGTATTCGACGATATTAACGTTACCGAATTTAAAGGGGCGATTCATTATCGATCTAAAGTGTTTAGCATTTCACCTGGCGCTACGTTTACACGCATTGGCAATTATGTGTTTTTCAAAGAGGATAATTATCCTCGTCAGCCGCAATCGGTTCTTCCTGTTCAAGTCTCAGGGGAACAAGTTTTCCTCTTGCCAGAGTTGCGCCTTGAGTTGGTGTTAGCAAAACATATCTTTATTCGTGGCCATGGGATCTATGGAAAAGTGCTGAAGAGCTCATCAGATGCCATTCAGATACCGGAGTTTTTTGCCAATGGACAACTGGCCTATGAGAACATTTTCTTCAATGGTAATTTGGATATGCATGCTGGCGTTGACGTTCATTTTAAATCCACCTACGCACCACTCCAGTATGACGTTCCCACGCAGCAGTTTTATGTACAGTCTACCGGAAACCAGTTCTTAGCTTACGACTATGCCGTGGTGGATGTATTCTTTAATGCGAGAATCAAACGCGGAAGAATTTTTGTAAAATACAATAACATCGTGCAGGCCATTACCCAACGTGGATACTTTCCAACGCCGAATTATCCAGGTCAACGCAGCATACTCGACTTTGGTTTTGATTGGTCGTTCTATGATTAAAGCCTTGTGGCGTCTTGAGTAACCAGTTAATCTTACTCCGTCCGGTCTAGATTTCATTGAAAGCGTTGTATATAAATCATTACCATTTCGTAGTTTATAATACTCACTGAACGACTTTTTAAAAATTCATTATGCCACAAAGTCGAAGACTAAGGTCGCCAAGAAAAGTACAGCTTTAGGAAACTTTGAGATTTCTTTGTGGCAAGAGAATCTTAAAAAAAACAGTTTGCTACCGCGCATTTCAATCCAAAGTGATTTTACCGAAGAGAGTCTTTTCACAAATCACTAATCAACAAAAAAGCCACTCGAAGTTGAGTGGCTTTTGTATGAGCAATTGATCGACGCTTTTACTCGATCACTACATTCTCTTTCACGTCTTCTTCTGATAGCTTGAATATGCAAATCCGAGGGAAACGTCCTGCGAGGTAGGTTACACCGCAGATTGCAAGTCCACCGTCAGCGGTGCGTGTCATACTTGAGAACTCGTACGGATTAGAGAATCCTAGATATCGGCTGGTATGGAACGCGCGTGTTGTCTGATCATAGAAGTAAAGTCCAATTTGTTTAGACTTCGTGCTGCTTCCGAATACGATTATTTTTTTCTCGCTAATTTCAGTAGGCAGAATTTTTATGGTCGCGTGTGGCGTTAGCTCTGGGTAAGGATTATATCCAATCTCAGTTGGGTCGATAGCACCAGGGGAGAGCGATGCATTAGGATCTAAATAGGTGTCAGTGTGGTCGAAGCGTGCAATAGCATAGCTAGCGTTGCCAAGACTCGTAACGGCACTGAAACCGACATCGTCATTTTCACCAAACATAAATGTTCCCTCATCATCTTCCGAAAGATTCGTTAACCCCATCGAGAAGTTGTAGTTGACAAATGCGTTGAAGTAGTAGATATCTTGTCCTTTAACTTTTCCTACCGAGAACGGGTATTGGCGGCCTGTATGTAAGAAATGTTCGATCATAATTTTGTCGATGATAATTTCGCCACCGCCTAATCCGGTAATGAACGTTTTTAATGGCTTGATGAGCTGTCCACTCAGATTGGCGACAGTAATCTGAGTTTGCTTGTCTTCACTGTTGTATCCGAGTAACGCAAATGCTTTGCTTTCTGGGATATAATTCGCGGCGCTCGGGTAAGTAAGGCCCTCGACCATTTTCGCAGTGATGTTTCCTAGCGATGCGTCAAAGCTTACGATGCGGGCACCGGTAGATTGGCTGTTCATACAAATGAAATGGAGTTTTTCGCCATCTAGCGTAAGACTAGAAACGGCGTGAACGAGACTATCGCCTAGCGTGATGTCGCTAACGTAGTTTCCGTTTTCATCTGCTTTCAGGAGGTGAATTCCGCTGTAGCTAAAGTTCGATTCCTCTAATGGGCGTGCGCTAAGTACAACGTAACCACCATCAGAAGTTTGAACGATATCTAGTGGTGTGTAGCTTATGTTAAAATCTCGTACATCGAAGATTGAGGTGAATTTTTCTTTGCCAATCGCTGAATCCGTTTCTTCAGCACAAGACCATAGCAATAGAACACAAATGGAGGTTGAAAATATGGTGTATAATTTTTTCACAGGTGCAGCGGTTATTTTTTGCGGTCAGAAGATTTAAAGCCCGTGCCAAGGAAACGCATCGGGAAGAGACATCCTAAAGAGACGGAGACGCTCTGTAAACTAAGATCGTCCATGACCTCGCCTGCACCAACGAGCATATCGTTTTCGTAGCGGTTCTTGTTTGATATAATACTACTCATGCCGTGGCGATATTGTATATCGAGGTTGAGTCGAACATTGCCTTGATTGTAGTACACACCAGCGCCACCGATAAGTCCCCAATGGTTTTTGGCGAAGAGGTTTGTTGCGTCGATCGCGATAGATTCTTTTTCAAATTCATTATCACCACCGCTGGCATGATCAACACCACGAATGGTGATGTCCTTATTGGCGCTAACGCGAAGACCTTGGTAGAATCCAGCTTGTAGGTAAGGGCGCAGTTTGTTTCCTGCAACCTCGTACTTTACCAATAGGGGAAAAAGTAAATGATCTACCTTGTGTTTGTGATCGTACGTCATTTCAAGACTTAATGCACCTTCTTCCGTGCCGCCCCAAAAATATTCTTTGGAGTAGGAGAAGAGTGCGTGTTGATAGGTTGGCTGAAAGCTGATAGAGAATCCCTTGAACGAGAAACTTAATTCAAGCGCGATCTGCGTGCCGAGGCCCTTGTATCGATCGTACTTTTTAGGTGTTTCAAAGCCATCAATCGGTGAGAAGATCGCATAACGGTTCTCGATGGTTACCGACGAGAGGTTTGTGCCCGCTTTTAATCCAAGCCAAAACTGCTTCTGTAAAAATTGATCGTTCTCTTTATTTTGTTTGTTATAGGCCGAGGGTTGTCGCTTCTTTTTGGACAACGACGATTGCGCAGATAACTGTAACGTCGCGAAAAGGCACAACAAAACGTAGAGGTAATGTTTTTTCATAGGGTGAGGTTCTACTTTTTAATAACCAATTTCTTGGCTTCCGTATAAAATCCGGATTTCAGTTGGTAAATATAATTTCCTGCCGGTATTCCTGTAAGGTCTACTTCTACTTTATGTGTACCTGGCGTAAAGAAACCCTTTACCATTTCTTTCACCTTGATGCCTTTCACATCGTAGAGATCAACGTTCACATCGTACGCGCTGTTGATTTTGAAATGTATCGTCGTTTTCGTTACCGCTGGATTAGGGTAGCAATCTTCCAGTGAGAAACGATCTCCAACGAATCCTTCCTTGTCGGTGATGCTTGTGGTGACGATCGGCATCTCCACAAACTTAGTTCCGTCGGCAGTTCCGCCATCCGAAGCTTGATTCATGATACCCTTCTGCTCGTTGTTAGGGTCTCTGCTATCAGGGAAGATCTTGTTCATTATTTTATCATCGGTAACGCCCATCCACGTTCTAAGAATGTTTGCATAGACGTTTCGATAATCTACCTGCATGGCAAGGTTTCCGTAAGGCGCCGTGGCGTCTGCCGTTTTAAAGGCTTCACCAACAACACCACCTGATGCACCCGCACCGAATATGAATAACGGCCCTGCAGTACCATGGTCAGTTCCATAGCTTCCGTTAGAATCGACACGACGACCAAATTCAGAAGTCGTGATCGTCAACACCTCATTCTCAAGGCCGCGACCTTTCAAGTCTTTTAAGAATGCGTTCATCGCCGTGGAGATGTGATACATCAACGCCGCGTGTCCACCCATGGTGCTGTCATACTTTTCTACTTGATCGGCATGGGTATCGAAGCCGCCGATTTTAACCAAGAACACTCTTGTCTTACAGCCACCACCAAGAAGTCGTGCTACCATCTTTAGTTGATGTGAAAGCGGATTGTGCAGACTGCCTTGCGGAGCGTTGAAAGGATAAAGCTCAGGGTACACAATGTTCGACGCTTTCCCGGCTACATAGCGCTCATATAAAATCTCTGAGTAGTCTCTTGATTTGTCCTCCAAACCGAGGATCCATTCCATTTCTTTCTGATAGGGAGATCCGTCCAATCCAACTGGTGGTACACCTCTGTTGTCAAGGATCTCCGCGATTTCATCTTCAAATCCTTCAAGATCTTTTGAGATCAGATCATAGAACCCTGGAACACTGGATAAAGAAATTGATGTTGGAATAGAATCACTTTGGTGGAATATCAACGACGTGTCGTTACCAAGTTCCAGCGCCAATGGGTCTCTCATCTGGTTGCCAGGAACCGTGGGATTTAAAAAGTCTTCAGGATACTTGTAAGGGGCATAGGTCTCGTTGAGATATCTGCCTAACCAACCTGAATCAAAATAGTCATTGAATCCACCGCCCATGAAGCTGATGTCACGTCCACGAAAATGCGAACCATTATTTTGTTTGTATGAAACACCTTGTACGACAGTCATCTTACCCGCATCGTACATGTGCTTCATCGCTTGCATGTCAGGATGGAGCCCAACTTGTGTTTCAATAGGAAGTGTACTATCTAAATTGACGTATCCACGCTTTTTGTTTGGTGTGGGGATAGCGATATTTTGTCTTACGGAAAAGTAATCCGAATAGCGTTCAACAGGAATCAAACAATTCAATCCGTCGTTACCACCATGCATTTGCAGGATCACGAGAACTTTATCGGTAGCACTTGCTTCAGCAATTTTCGCAAGCAGGCCTTGACCTAATGCTTTGAAAGGAATACCGCCCAGCGTAAAGGGAATACTCATTGCCAATGGCAACTTCTTTAAGAAATCTCTTCTTGACTTTTTCATAGCGGTAAATTATGACAATTGATATTCTGGGGTTTGAAGCATGATGTTGATGAGTGCATCGGTAAATTCGCGTGCTGCGCCGGGTTGCGTAATCCAATAATCTTCCGGCATGCCGTTTAAGAATTTTGCTTTGAAGTAAGCAGCTCTTTTTTCTGTCAGTGTAGATGATCCATCATCGGCTACAATAGCGTAAATGTATCTTGCGATATTACTGATCAACAGATCGGCATCGGGCTCTTCTCCAAAATTGTCGACAATGAAATTGTAAGTATCAATCCATAACGGACTATCAGGATTGCTTACCATTGTGCGAATGAGATTGTAACGGTTGGCCAGGTAGTTCGGTGTAATCCAGAAACGATGGTAAACCGGGTACTGGTGATACGCTTCGTAGCCAGCGACGTCATATGGTTCGTAGAACTTAAGCCCTTGTTCTTCGAACGAATCAAGAATATCTTGGGTGACGCTATAAAAATCCTCAGGAGCGGCTATCATGTCAGGCAATGAAATGTTGAAGAAACGCATCGTGCCTAGTGTGAGGTCTAAAGGCGATTTGATGAGCGCACCAATGTTGTTGTCCTCAATGATATTAGGATCCGGGTCAGCGTCTTCGCGATAAAAATGCTTGCTGCTAAGTAATTCTTTGATGACAGGAAGGATTTTGTATTCCTGCTTCATGGTTTGCACCATGCCACTAATGATATTCGTATCGATCCACTCAATGTTGTCCGTGGCTTTACTATGAGGTCCCCACACATAGAAGCGATAGATCTTCCAGCAGATATTTCGAAGTGTGGCATCGTTGCTGTAAATGAGTTCGATCAACTGCCGAATTTCGTCTAGCGCACTTTCCTCTGTAGGGTTTCCGCCGTTAAGCAAAGTAGGATCGGGTTGGATCGTAGCACCACCAAAGCGCGCGCTAAATACCTTTGGATCATTGTCGTGTGCTGAGGCATTGAGCGTGTTACCTCTCACTTTTCCTCTCGGGAGATTTGTGTCGGGATCGATATTGACGAAGTCCTCATCGAGTGTCCAGCCCGACAGAACTCTTGCTGCAGCTTCAACATCTTGCTCTGTGAAATAGAAGTAATCGCCTTCCTCAGTTGGTGTACCGGGGATAAGTCCTTCGATGCCGCGACCGATGGTATATAATTCAAGCAGTTCTCTTGCGTAGTTTTCATTCACCGCGCCTTTTACATTGAGATCACCGTCGAGCAGACGGAGCATGGCGTTGTCGACACTCACTTTTACGGTGAGCTCTTTGAAATTCATATACGCTTGTGCTGAATATTCATCACGTGCATACAGCCTGAATAGCTCATTTTGAAAATACAAAGAACGGCTATTACTGATCTTCGAAGTGATGGCGGTGAAATGTGTATGGAGGAACCAGACTGTTTTTTCGCGCGCACTCAAGGCAAGGTTGTCGGTAGCCATCTGCCCGAGGAACCATCCGTGGAAGTACGCAATAAGGTCTGCATTTTCACTGTTGGCGTCGGTAACACCTGTGGTAAACCATTCGGTTCCTGTTTTTGGGTCGATCGGAAGCTCTGGTGCAGGGAGTGTGCCGCCTGGAAAAAGTGCATTGATTGCGCCATTCATGCCTAATCCAACAAAATCGTCGATCTGAGCTTTAGTGGCACCAAAAGTTGCTCTTCTGAGGAGATGGGCAGCCTGTTTGAGGCCCCACGGTCCGCCGTAGAGAGGTAATGACATAGCGTAAGAGTTAGTAAATTCTAGGTTCTGATACCTATATATGATTGTATTTGAAATAATGAATTAAAATGAAGACGAAGCGCATTAGCCGACGACCATTGTCATAATTTTTCCGTCACCCTGAGTTACCGAAGGACAAAATGCGATCAACGTTGTAACATCGCATGATGTAAGATTAATAGCGTCGTTTTTCTTTTCTGAGTGATGCGCCTGCAACTGCAGCACAACCGGCAACGAGTGCGCCGATCAAAGCAGTAACCAGCATCAGTACTACATCGCTGTTAACCGTAAGAATTCCGGCAACGCGTGCGGCGAGACCGCTAGAAGAACTTCCGTTAATCATCCATACCGCTGCAAACCACAAAATTCCAACGCCCAAAAATCCGGCAAAAAAATTGGATCGCGATTGAAAGAACACACTCACTGCAAATGCAGCAATAGCAATCGAGTACCACGGCAAAAAAAGGTCAAGGAGATACGCCAAGATGGCAATCAATATTATCTGTGCGATGAATTTCATTTTCCGGTAGGGTTAAGCTTTAGTATCTGAAGTTTTGGATCAGGTTGTTGTAAGTAGCGCAAAGAAAAATGTTTTCCTTCAGTCCAATAATCGATCATGTCACCATAATGTTTACTGCCCGGATTTCCTGATTGCCCTCCCGGATAAACACCCCAAGCTTTAACACCCGTTTTTTCTAACGACACCACCATGCGCCACGATGGTCCGTTGGTTCTCGAATGGGCGTTCACGATGCCACTGTTTCCGCCAGCGTTCACGTGGATGTTAAGTGGCTCGATGCGCAACAGATGGCGCATGAAACTATCTTTGTAAAGTCCCCACTTTAACTCCATTGCTGGGTGATCTTTTTTCCATTTCTCGATAGACTTCACGCCGAGAGAGAATGACGTTCTAATAATATCTTGTGCATTTTCTTTTTCAGGTGTTCCCTGTCGATCGAAGAAGATAAAGTCGGGCTTTTCTTGCAGTAGTTTGATGGTGACGAAACTCGTCGGCCGTTGCAGCGATATATCACTCTTGTCCATCTCATCCCAAAGCATGGGCATAAAGTTATTCCACCATGCTTCAAAGTAGGATGCGCCGATCGAAGCCTTGTCGTTATAGTGATTCCAATCTTTTAAGGCTTTCCAAGCGACTTGTTCAGCAGCATTCAGGTTCAGCGTATCAAGTGATTTTAACATGATGGGTAATGCTTCCGCCGCCTTCAGGTTAAAGTTATCAAGTTGCATGTTCATCATGTCTTGAACAGTGATATTCTTATAGTCCGTTAGTAGTTTATTGATTCGCCGGTTGCGATATGCCTCGAAACTTTTACCAGTAACATAGTACGGATAGGTTGCGTCGACGGGATATTGGTTAGCGGAGCTCACAAAGCCGCGCGCAGGATTTTTGTATTGAACATTTTGTTCGTTGGGAATAAAAGCATTCCAGCCATTCGATGATTTGCTGCCGTCGAGAACAAAGCGTCCTTCGTTTTGTCTGCGCACAGGATATTTGCCCTGTATACGCATCGCGATATCGCCTGATACGGATGCGAACACAAAATTCTGCGCCGGTAGTCCAAAATGATTTAAGGCATCGAGATAATCGTTATGACTTTTTCCGCGATTGAGCTTGTAAAACGCAACGACTTCATCAGAACCGTCATGTGCAATCCAGCGAAAAGCATAGTCGTTGAGATTTTGTCTATCAGCTCTGAAATTTTCGTCGTACGTAATCGGTCCCCAATGTGTATATACAATTGTATCATAGAATACATTTTGATTCCTTACCTTAAATTCTTCCACAACTTTTTTTGTGTCTACATACTTACCGTCGAGTAAATATTTTGATCGCGTTTCATCTTGATAAGTAATCTTAAACCAGTCGACGAGATCACGTTGTGCATTGGTAACGCTCCAAGCAATAGAGTCATTGAACCCAATGATCACACCCGGCGCACCTGGTAGTGACGCACCCATCACGTTGATACCCGGCGCGTGCAACTGAATGGCATACCAGATAGAAGGAAGCGAAAGATCCAAATGGGGATCGCCACAAAGAATGGGAGAGCCGGTTGCCGTTTTACTTCCACTCACAGCCCAGTTGTTACTACCGTTGTTCGGATCTGCACCGGGCATCTTATCGATCTTGATATATTCTTCGGGTATCGCCAACGGGAACGAATCGATCTTAACGGGTTCGAATTTCCATTCACCCGCGTTGTCAACGATCGGGTCGCCTACGGGCTCCATGTCGGGGTAAAGTATTTCCAGCGTTTGCTTTCCAAGAAGCTTAAGCGCATTGGTCATTTCAATGTCTTTGTCGCTCATGTTCAACGTCTGCGCCATTTGCTTAAGTAGCAGTGCACACTTCAGCGTTGTCCATGACTCAGGCTTGTAAGCAAGGAGTTTGTATTCGAAGGGCAACGAGGCATAGTCAAGCGATTCGATATAAGCGTTAATTCCCTTGGTGTATTGATCGACAACCATCTTTGAAATCGGATCGGTTTGCATGGCATCCAGCGCATGTTGTGCACCGTACACCATGCCCGACCGACGCTGCATTCTGTCGAATGAAAGAATGGCTTCATTGTCGCCAGCGCCGATAATTTCCGAGACGCGTCCCGAGGCAGCATGTGTTTGAAATTCCATTTGCCACAGACGATGCATGGCCGTCACGTAACCTTGTGCCAGGTAGAGATCTTCGTCATTTTGTGCGAACACGTGAGGAATCATCAAACTGTCGTAGAAGATCGTAACGCTATCTTTCAGGCCTGGAATATCAAGCGGTTTATCGGCTAGGTATCCGTCGCGTGACTCCATGTTTTGCCAAAAGCCTTCGTATGGGGCGAGAAATTTTCCGAGCGGCGGAATAGGTTTGCCGCCAACGACCCAACGATTGTCAAGTAAATAGATCAATGCTACCGTGAGGGTCGTGAAGGCCAGGAATCTGAAAACTTTCATCCAGTCAATAGATTTAGTGCATTAAAGTAAAAAGCTTTTCCTAATTTTCGGGGATATTTTCGATTAATATCCTAAACACATTCGATTGAAACAGATCCTTAGCCGATATACAAAAGACCAGGTAAAGAAAGCCGGTGCAATCAAAGCGATTTTTTTTGACATAGACGGCGTTCTCTCTGATGGGCGAATCATTTACGATGAGACTGGTAAAGAGCTGAAAAACTTTAATGTTAAAGACGGTCAGATCATCAGCTATCTGAAACGAGAGGGAATTATTGTTGGCGCCATCTCAGGGCGTGAATCCGCCACCACCACAAAGCGTTGCGCAGAGTTGAAGATTGATTTCTGTCATCAAGGAATTGTCGACAAAGCGCAGGCTTTTGAAAAGCTGGCAAAGCATTATCAACTGAAGAATAAAGAAATTGCGTTCATCGGTGACGATATTAATGATTTGCCCGTGTTCAAATTGGCCGGCCTAAGTGCATGCCCTGCTGATACATTTGACTACATCAAAGAAAAAGCAGTGCTCGTAACGGCGGTAAAAGGTGGAAAAGGCGTGCTTCGCGAAGTCGCAGATTTGGTGTTAGCAGCGCGTGGTGCGATGGAGAAAATTATTGAAGGATAGACCGTTTAATACAGGTTGTCGCTCCCAATAACCGGTAACCGATAACAGATAACTAAATAGCATGGAGAAATTCAAAGAGATAGTCAACGTTACAGATAAGATCAAACTTGGCGCTGACAAAATGGTGTTGTTCTCAGGGCCTTGTGCAGCAGAGAGCTATGACATCTGCATGGAAACAGGAACAAAAGTGAAAGCGATTTGTGCATCACTGGGTATCGAATATGTTTTTAAGTCATCGTTCGACAAAGCGAACCGTACATCTAGTGGTTCTTACCGTGGTACAGGTATCGAAGGTGGTTTGGAAATTCTCTCACGTGTAAAGAAAGATTTGAATGTTCCGATTGTTACAGACGTGCATGAATCATATCAATGCGCGGAAGTAGCGACCGTTGTTGATGTCCTGCAGATTCCGGCATTCCTATGTCGTCAAACGGATTTATTGAGAGCGGCGGCGAAAACTGGCAAAGCCGTAAAGATTAAGAAGGGCCAATTTATGGCACCGGAAGATATGAAGTACGCCGTCGATAAAGTGAGGGGAGAGGGAAACAACAACGTGTTCTTAACAGAGCGCGGTGCTAGCTTCGGCTACCATACCCTCGTGGTTGATATGCGTTCTCTTCCTGTGATGCGTCAATATACACCGGTAATATTTGATGTTACCCACTCGGTGCAACAACCCGGCGGTAAAGGTGGCTCATCCGGAGGGCAGCGTGAGTTTGCGCCATTCTTAGCCCGTGCTGCCGCTGCTACAGGCGTTGATGGCTTCTTCATTGAAACACATCCATTTCCAGAAAAGGCTCTAAGCGACGGCCCTAACATGATTCCCCTTCACGAGATGGAAAGCTTTTTAAAAATGCTGAAAGCGCACTGGGAACTTGGCAAGAGCAGCCTGTTGCAAGGGTAAACAAGCTTGAGGCTCATGCAACGGGCTACACGCTTGCAGTAGTGTTTTTCTTGGTTCACTTTCTTGAAATGAACAGATTTTCACCGCAGCGTCGCGGTGACGCCAAGCTGCGCGGAGATGTTTAGTGGAATTCCTCGCAGATGCCAGCGACGCCGCTTAGAGCATGGTGCTCGAAGCCTCGTGAGCCAACAACTGTTCGTACTCAATCATTTTAAATTTCAGCGTGTTACGCAAATTCTTTTGGCAGATCGTACCAATCGTGATACCTTTGTGACCCTGAATATCTATGGATTTAGTGGTTATATTTTTGAAAAGCAGCGTTTCTAGTGATTTAGTCAAGGAAAACGGATTGCTTTTAGATAACCGACCTGCCCGAACCGAACTTCCGTCGTACATTGCAGACTAATTTTTACCGTGAGTTCCACCAACAATAACATATACCCGATTAAGACAAAAGTGAGCCAAGCACAACGTCAGAAGTTGCTTAACCAGCATGCGACGGTCATTTGGTTTACAGGGTTGTCAGGGTCTGGGAAATCCACGCTAGCCGTACAACTCGAGGCGCAGCTTCACGCGTTAGGATTCAAAACGTATTTGCTCGATGGCGATAACATTCGCGCCGGTCTCAACAAAGACCTGACGTTTACCGACGATGGCCGCATCGAAAACATCCGCCGCATCGGTGAGGTGTCAAAGCTGATGTTAGACGCGGGGGTAATTGTTTTATCCGCATTCATATCGCCATTCCAATCGGACCGTACGCAGGTAAAAAATATTGTAGGTGAGCATAACTACATCGAAGTGTTTGTCGATGCGCCGCTATCCGTTTGTGAAGCACGCGATGTAAAAGGATTATACAAGAAAGCACGGGCAGGAGAGGTGAAGAACTTTACAGGAATAGATTCTCCCTATGAAGCACCGGTGCGACCAGATATTCATATTCCCACACATGAGCTGTCACTTGATGAGTCGATCGCGAAGCTGATGGGATACATTCTCGAAAAAATTAAGTTGAAAGATTGATGCAAGACAAGTTGAATCAAGACGTAACCATTGAACCAGGAGTTGAAATGAGCCAATATTACTTAAGTCATTTGAAAGAGCTGGAATCGGAAGCGATTTATGTAATCCGTGAAGTTGTTGCGCAGTTCGAGAATCCGGCGCTGTTATTCTCCGGTGGTAAAGACTCGATCGTGCTTGCGTACTTATCGCGCAAAGCTTTTCACCCTGCGAAAATTCCTTTTCCATTAGTGCACATCGATACAGGACACAACTTTCCGGAGACGATGGAGTATCGCGACTGGCTCGTGAATGAACTCGGCGTTCGCTTAGTGGTAGGATCTGTTCAAGAGAGCATCGACAAAGGTCGTGCGAAAGAAGAAACAGGATGGAATGCAAGCCGAAATGCACTTCAAACCGTTACACTTTTAGATACGATCGAGAAGAACAAGTTCGACGCCGCCATGGGTGGTGCACGTCGTGATGAAGAGAAAGCGCGTGCGAAGGAACGCTTCTTCTCCCACCGCGATGAATTCGGACAATGGGATCCCAAAAACCAACGTCCCGAACTTTGGAATCTCTTCAATGGTAAGAAACATCAAGGTGAACATTTCCGCGTATTTCCAATTTCGAATTGGACCGAGATGGATGTATGGCAATACATTCACATGGAGAATATTCCAATTCCTAAACTATACTACTCACACGAGCGTGAAGTGATCGTTCGTGATGGCGCGATTTTGTCCACATCACCGTGGCTGAAGTTGAAGCCAGATGAAGTGCCGACGAAAAAGATCGTACGGTTTAGAACGTGTGGCGATATGCCGATTACAGGTGCCGTAGAATCTGATGCGGATACTATCGAAAAGATCATCGCCGAAGTTGCTGCATCACGTAAAACAGAACGGGGTACACGCGCAGATGATAAGCGTTCTGAAACAGCGATGGAGGATCGGAAGAAGTCGGGGTACTTTTAAGGACCGGGTATTGAGTACTAGGATTGCGTACTAGGTATTGGGCATTTGGGACTGGCTATGGGAGACTTTGTAATGCATTGCTATATAATAAAACAACATGTGGATAGCGTTCCAAACTTGAACACTTGAACACCTGAACACTTGAACACGACAATGACAAACCAACTATTACGATTTACAACCGCAGGAAGCGTTGACGACGGAAAAAGTACTTTGATCGGTAGATTGTTATACGATAGTAAATCTATTTTCGAAGACCAACTCGAAGCAGTAGAGGCTTCAAGTGCTAAGAAAGGCTTTGATTATGTTGACCTTTCTTTGTTAACCGATGGTTTAAAGTCTGAAAGAGAACAAGGGATCACGATCGATGTTGCGTATCGTTACTTTGCTACGCCGAAGCGCAAGTTCATCATCGCCGATACGCCTGGGCATATTCAATATACGCGTAACATGGTGACCGGTGCTTCAACGGCAAACCTCGCGTTGATTTTGATCGATGCGCGTAAAGGTCTGGTTGAGCAGACGTTTCGCCACTCGTTTATTGCTTCGTTACTGAAGATTCCTCACATTATTGTTTGTGTGAACAAGATGGATCTTGTTGACTACGACGAGGCGGTATATGAAAAAATCGTTGAGGAGTATAAAGGGTTTTCTTCGAGACTAGAAGTGTCCGACATTCAGTTCGTTCCGATCAGTGCACTTGCCGGTGACAACGTCGTGAATCGTTCTGAGAATATGACTTGGTATGAAGGTGCTACGTTGCTTCATATGTTAGAGAGTGTTCATATTGAGAGCGACCACAATCACATCGATAGTCGTTTCCCTGTACAATACGTAGTACGTCCTCACTCAAAGGAATATCATGACTTCAGGGGATATGCTGGCCGCGTTGCCGGTGGTATATTTCGTCCTGGCGATGACGTTGTGGTGATGCCTTCGGGTTTTAGTTCGAAGATTAAAACGATTGAATTTGGCAATGAGAAATTAGAAGAGGCATTCGCACCGATGTCGGTGACCATTACACTTGAAGATGAAATCGACATTAGCAGAGGTGATATTATCGCGAAGCCGAACAATCACCCAAAAGCAGATCAGGATATCGACTTGATGATTTGCTGGATGAATCAACGTCCGGTGAATCTGAATACAAAGTTCTACCTCAGACATACGACACGAGAAGTGAAGGCTGTCTTGAAAGAAATTCAATACAAGTTGGATATCAATAGTCTCGAAAAGCTTGATAATGCTGAACAACTTCAAATGAACGATATTGCGCGCATTAAACTGCGTACAGCCCAGCCGTTGCTTTTTGATTCTTATCGTAAGAATCGCATCACCGGGAGTGTAATCCTTGTGGATGAAGGCACAAACGAGACCGTCGCTGCGGGTATGATCGTCTAACGCCATGTCGACGGTTGATCTTTCTTCGCTGTTAACATTGGCCATAGAGGCTTCAAAGGCTGCGAGTGTTGAGATTATGACAGTATATGAAAGTGGAGACTTTCAAACTGAAACGAAGGGCGATCAGTCGCCGCTCACACAGGCAGATAGGCGTGCTCACCAGGCAATCACTTCTATTTTAGAAAAGGCGCAACTTCCCATTCTCAGTGAAGAAGGGAAGACAATTCCCTATGAAGAACGAAAGAACTGGCCATACTTTTGGATGGTTGACCCGCTTGATGGGACCAAGGAGTTTGTAAAGCGTAATGGAGAGTTTACGGTGAATATCGCGTTGATTCAGGATCAACATCCAGTGCTCGGTGTTGTTGCTGTGCCAGTGTCCGGCGATATTTTTTACGCGATAGCCAACAAAGATGCGTATGTCGTTAGAAACGCGGAAACCCATCTGCTTCCAAAACGAAGACGTGTTGATTTTGCGCAGCCTGCGCTTCGTGTTGTAGCATCTCGCTCACACCGTGATGAACAGACGGAAGATTTTATATCGAAGCTCGTCGATCCTACTCTATTGTCGAAAGGAAGTAGCTTGAAGTTTATGCTACTGGCCGAGGGCAGTGCAGATGTATACCCCCGATTTGCACCCACTATGGAATGGGATACAGCTGCGGCGCATGCCATTATCAATGCGGTTGGTATGCGTATTAATCAACAAGGAAAATCGGAACAACTTTCTTACAATAAGCCTTCACTGTTGAATCCGTTTTTCCTTGCGTTCTAGATATCTACTTGCTATTACTTTACTTTACTTTATAATAATCGACATACCAGTTCACGAAATTTCCGATACCCGTTTCGATCGAAGTAGAAGGCTTGAAGCCAACGGCTTGCTCGAGATCCGACACATCGGCAAAAGTTGCGGGCACATCACCGTCTTGGATGGGTAATAAATTTAAGATCGCTTTCTTACCTAGTTTTTGTTCCAATACGTTGATGTAGTCCAATAATTCCACTGGAGAATTATTCCCGATGTTAAAAATTTTGTAAGGTGCAAAACTTGTGGCAGGGTCGGGGCTCATACCGTCCCAATCTTTATTGGGTTCTGCAACCTTTGGTACAAGTCTTGAAATACTTTCGACTATATCGTCGACGTAAGTGAAGTCGCGCTTCATTTTTCCATGATTGAAAACATCCATGGGTTTACCTTCGATGATCGCTTTCGTGAAAATAAATAGCGCCATGTCCGGACGTCCATAAGGTCCGTACACAGTGAAGAAGCGTAGGCCAGTGGTTGGTAAGTTATATAGCGCAGAGTAGGTGTGCGCCATCAGCTCATTTGACTTCTTAGATGCGGCGTATAGTGACAATGGATGGTCAACATTATTGTGCACTGAGAACGGCATTTTTTTATTGGCACCGTATACCGAGCTCGACGACGCATAGATAAGGTGCTTGATCTTGTGATGACGACTAGCCTCAAGGATGTTGAGGAAACCGTGCATATTACTTTCGAGGTAGGCGTAGGGATGTGTAATCGAATAACGCACACCAGCTTGTGCAGCCAAGTTTACAACATAGTCAAAAGCATTGGCGTGAAATAAATCGTCAATCCCAGGTTTGTCAGTCAGATTCAATTCAGCAAAAGAAAAATTCTGATGTTTCTTCAGTGCCTGAAGTCTGGATAGTTTAAGATTTACATCATAGTAGTCATTGAGGTTGTCTAATCCGATGACCTCATACCCTTGACTACAAAGCTTCTCCGAAAGATGGTATCCAATAAACCCCGCTGCTCCAGTTACTAAAATCCGTTTCGATGACATTATATAATTATTGTCGTTTGTTTAAATCGAGTGCAAATCTATTATAATTTAGAATGCTTCACACCCACATCTTTGTAAATGGTCAGCTTTTCCATCGCATTGGACGACCAAATACAAAACATGGCCCGTAAAAGCCTTTAAATTCATGTTTGGCATATGATGGTAACGTGTCAGATCTATTCTATTAGTGTATATTTGTCGGCATTTTAGCGAATAAAGAAAAGTTAGCTCTCAATGAGTAAGCGTATAATGGTAACTGGAGGTGCAGGGTTTATCGGATCGAACCTTGTAGCAGCGTTGATCGATGACCCCCGTGTATCGTTGGTTCGTGTTGTTGACGATTTGTCGACAGGGCGGTATGATAACATCGCAAAATTTGAAGGACATACGAAATTCGAATTTTTCGAAAGAGATATCTGTGATTATCCAACCATGTTGGAACTTACCAAGGGTATTGACTTGATTACGCATCAAGCGGCACTAGGTTCAGTGCCGCGATCCATCAAGGATCCAATCCGTAGTAACGAGGTGAATGTGACCGGTACATTGAACGTACTTTTTGCAGCCGTTCAAAACAACGTGAACAGGATTGTACTTGCGTGCTCCTCGAGTACTTATGGCGATAGTCCAGCACTTCCGAAAAAAGAAGCCGTTATTGGACGTCCTTTAAGTCCATACGCGATTACCAAATTTGCCGTCGAATTGTATGCGGATGTATTCCAGAAGACATACAGCCTTGATTATGTGGGGCTCCGTTACTTTAACATCTTCGGGCCAAATCAAAGTCCCGACAACGCTTATGCGGCCGTGATTCCTTTATTTTGCAAGGCATTAATTGAAGATCGTGCGCCAAAGATCAACGGTGACGGCTTGACATCACGAGATTTTACGTACGTTGACAATGCAGTTCATGCGAATTTGTTGGCGTTGTTCACCGATAAGAAAGAAGCATTAAACGAAGTCTATAATGTTGCATGCGGAGAGCAAACAACATTGCTGGAGATGGTAGAGGCATTGAAGCGGATCTCCGGTAAGCAAATTGATCCGGAATTTGGTCCAGAGCGAATGGGTGATGTAAAACATTCTCGTGCCGATATTTCTAAGATTCAATCGTTACTGGGGTATCAGCCTCAGGTGCTCTTTAGCGAAGGACTCCAAGAAATTTATCATTGGTATGCTACCCGAATGCAGGTGCACGGATGATCGAATTTTTACGATTTAAACGGAATTTAATGTGGGAGACCGCTTTAATGGTTACTCCAAAGACTTCTGTATATTTGCAATCTCTCAAAAAATGAAACCTTTAAAATGACGCGTATTTTGGTTTTTTTTGGGTGTGCAGCACTCTTTCTGAGTTCCTGCGTGCCTGCCAAAAAGTTGGTGTATCTACAGAAAGACGATCTTAAAAAAAGAAACGAAATTCCAAAGGACACAATTCTCCGAAGCCATACTTTGGATATTCAAGAGTATCGGATTCAGCCATTAGATATTTTGAGCATCAATTTTGAAACGTTGAGTGAAGAAAATGATGCATTTGATTTTCTTAGCAAGTTGACACCCCAAACCCGAGCGAGTGGGGGGAGTTCTGCCGTAAATGCAGCACAGAATGGTATCCTTGTCAATACCGAGGGTGAGATCGAATATGCTGTGTTAGGTAAAATTAATTTGTCGGGGTTAACGCTTTTTCAGGCGCAGGATACGATTAAGAAACATGCGTCGCGATACTTGCCAGATGTAATCGTTCGGGTAAGAATGCTTAATTTTCGCTATACTTTACTTGGTGAAGTTAACTCAGAACAGACTGTAATCTCAGCAAATACAAGGCTAACGTTTATGGAAGCGATTGCCCAAGCGGGTGGACTAGGTGAGCTTGCCGATCGTAGTCATGTAAAGGTAGTGAGGCAGAATGGAAATCAAGCGGATATTTTTTACGTTAATCTTTTAAAAGAGGATTACATCGAGTCTAAGTACTTCTACATTCAACAAAACGATGTAATTATCGTGCCGCCATTAAAGCAACGCACGTTTCGTCGATATTTCACCGGCAACTTAGCGATGATTACATCTGCAATTTCTTTTGGAGTACTAATTTTTGCCTTGTCTAAATAGATCGCTTTGAACACAGCAATTCAACCCATACCTGAAGGAAACGAAGGATTACCTTCGAAAGAGAAGCCATCTATCTTTCAAATTAACTTTAAGCGTGTCGCTGACCGTGCTGTTAGGCTTTGGTATGTGACGGTGCTTTCGTTGGCCATCGCCATTACGCTCGCTCATTTGATCAATCGCTATAGCACGCCGATCTATCCTGTCAAGGCGTCGATCATCATTAAGGAAGGTGATGAAAATGCCGGCGCAAAATTCTTGTACGACAACGAACTCCTCAATCCTTATCGGAACTTCTATAATGAAGTTTACATCATGCGGTCTTATCCGCTTCTCCAGGGCGTGATGGAAGAGCTGGGGTTCGACGTAGCGTTATATGTCGAAGGTGATATAAAAACGTCTGAATACTACGATCCACATTTTCCTGTTAAATTTAAAGTAATCCCGACCGCGCATAAGCCAACGGGGCGATCATTCTATTTTACTGTCCAAGATTCCTCTTCGTACTCATTCCAGTACATGACTGATGACGATGATGATGGTACAGGTAAAGAATTTCCAAAGCTTGCATTTAATGATACGGTCAAGATTAACGGCTTTTCTATTTACGTTGAAAAGCGAGGTTCCGTGTCTTCGATCATGGGCAAGCGGTTCATTGTTCGATTCAAAGATTCATGGTCACTTGCAAAATCTTATTCGAGCAGACTTACAGCAAACTATGCGCAAGCAGGAGCCTCTGTGGTCAACCTCGATATCAGTGGAGAAGTCATTCAAAAAGAAATAGACTTCTTGAATAAATTCATCGAGCGGTACCAGCAATACGACGTCGAAAAGAAAAATAAAATGGCCACAATGGCGATTAAATTTTTGGATGAACAATTACTGGTGATTGGTGATTCATTGAATCGATATGAAGACGAAGTTGAATCATTTAAACATCGGAATATCATCACGAGACTTGACGAAGAAACAAGTCGGTTGTACCAGAAATATACAGATCTAGAGCAGCAGAAATTCGACTATAACTTATTGAATAATTACTTCAAGTATGTAGATGGGTTATTGAAGAATGATCAGTTTGATGGGATTTTTACACCGAATAGTGTAGGGATTCGCGACAACGTGGTGGCAGATCTTGTTCAAGAGTTGATCGAAGAGCAATCAAAAGTGACTCTTTACAAGAGAAGTATTCCTGATCAATCCGGAATGGATAGTAACCCAGCTTTACAAGGTAAGCTTCGTAAAATTGAGATTATTAAATCAGACATCCTTAAGACAATAGAAAATACGCGCAATACGAATGTGATCAACATTCGTTTTATCGATGATCAAATTGGTTTAATAAAGCGACAACTTTCTAAACTCCCTAGTACGGAGCGTGAACTTGTAAGTATTCAACGGAACTATGCGTTAAAGGAGCAGTTGTATTTATACCTCTTACAAAAGCGTACCGAAGCGGGATTGTCACGTGCTTCAACAACGTCTGACATTGTCGTCGTGAATCCACCGATCGCATCAAGCGCAATCTTTCCCAACAAGGGGCAGAACTACGGTATCGCCGCGGGTGCCGGACTATTCTTACCATTGTTAATCTTCGTGATCATTGAGATGTTCAATGGTAAAATTCAATCGAAAGATGATATCGAGAAATTAACGGCAATGCCTGTTATCGCGGGCATTGGGCATAATCCAGGCAACGATCAACTGATTGTTTATACAAAGCCACGCTCGGCAATGGCGGAATCGTTTAGGGCGCTACGCTCGAATCTAAATTACTTTACCGGAAACCGGGAACACATTGTGTTTATGGTTACATCGTCGGTGCCTGGTGAAGGAAAGTCATTTACGAGCTTGAACCTTGCGTCGGTCTTTGCGATGGCCGGGAAGCGCACCGTGATTGTTGGTGCCGATTTACGCAAACCTAAGTTATTTGAAGAACTCGGGCTTGAAAATAAAATCGGGTTAAGTCAATATTTGTCGGGAATGGTTGGTGTGGAAGAAGTGATTCAAACGACAAGCGTTGAGAATTTGTATTTGATTTCAGGTGGACCTACGCCGCCAAACCCAAGTGAATTGTTGATGCGTCCGGCAATGGAAAAGTTGATGGCCAATCTCCGCGATCAATTTGATTACATCATCGTTGATACGCCACCACTCAGTTATGTTTCAGATGCGTTCGTGCTTTCGAAATATGCCGATCATAGCTTATTCCTTGTGCGGCAGGACTTCACACCGAAAACTGCTTTGTTATCGCTAGACGATTTCTTTGTCGCAGGCAAGCTGTCTAAAATCAGTATTTTATTCAATGACTTGCGTAAGACAGGCCTCGGTTATGGCTATGGCAATTATGGCTATGGCTACGGTTATGGCTACGGTGGTGGTTATGGCTATGGTTATGGAATTAACCTTGGTAAGAAAAAGAAAGACGACGGCGAAGGATATTATAGTTAAGAGATCATGTTGCTAAAAGGTAAGCGTGTTTTAGTTACGGGCGCAGACGGTTTTATTGGAAGCCATCTAACGGAGAGGCTATTGGAAGAAGAGTGCCATGTAAGAGCATTTGTCTATTACAATTCTTTCAATTCATGGGGATGGTTGGATAGCCTGCCAAAAGAAAAGAAAAATAAGCTTGAGATCTTCTCCGGCGATATCCGTGATCCTAATGGTGTACGTACAGCCATGAAAGATATCGATGTGGTATTTCACCTGGCAGCCTTAATCGCTATTCCTTTCAGCTATCATTCGCCCGATAGCTATGTCGACACGAATGTAAAGGGTACATTAAATGTCGTGCAGGCTGCGAAAGATCTCAATGTATCGCGGGTGTTGGTAACGTCGACGTCGGAGGTGTATGGTACCGCTAACTACGTTCCGATGGACGAAAAACATCCGCGTCAGCCTCAGTCACCGTATTCGGCATCAAAGATCGGCGCCGATTGTATCGCAGAGTCATTCTATAGAAGTTTCAACCAGCCGATTACAATCGTAAGACCTTTCAATACATTTGGCCCGCGTCAATCGGCGCGTGCTGTGATTCCTACTATCATTACGCAATTGCTCAATGGCGCGAAGTTGTTAAAGCTGGGCGACGTGCGACCAACACGAGACCTCTTGTTCGTTAAGGATACCGTAAACGGATTTGTTGAGATTGCAAAAGCGGATCAACTGATCGGCCACGATGTAAATATTGCCACGCAATCCGAAATTTCTGTAAAAGAATTGGCGACCGAACTCATTCGTCAGCTCAATCCAGGCGCAGAAATCGAGCAAGATGATCAACGACTGCGCCCCGAAAAAAGCGAGGTCTTTCGTTTATATGGCAACAGCGAGAAGCTTCAATCCATGACCAACTGGAAACCACAGTATACTTTAGCGGAAGGATTGAAGGAAACGATTGCTTGGTTCAAAGAACCAAGTAATCTTGAGCGATACAAAGCAGATATCTACAATTTGTAAAATGGGAAAAGCAACCGCACTTTTTTCGGTTATTTTTCCAGCGAATGTTTTATATCTGACTTCGTTTCTAGACTCGCTTTCAAAACAGACGGATCAGGATTTCGATGTGCTTCTGGTCGTGGATGGCGTTGATGACATTGATGTACGCTTAAAAAAACATGCGTTAAGTTTTTCTGTCAAAACTTTCCATTGCACAGGATCGATCGCCGAGATCAGACGACAAGGGCTGAAGTGGCTAGGTACATTGTCCTACACGAATGTAATTTTTCAGGATGCTGACGACCTTTTGCACGACGATAGAGTATTTGTTTGTAAGAAGTATCTGGCTCAATACAATGTGGTGGTGAATGATCTTGTGCCATTTACTGATCAAGGTCTGATGGGTGGAAGTGGATTCTGGGAGAATCGATTACAACATGAAACTGAGTTTTCACAAACGGATATTCAGACCTGCAACTTTGTAGGTCTAGGGAATACAGCGGTGAGAACAAGTGTTATTAACGAAATACATATTCCCGATCAAATTAAGGTAGTCGACTGGTTTTTGTTTTACCATTGGCTCGATGAATCGCCAGGAATATTTATACACGATGGCAAAGTTTTATACCGTCAGCATGATCATAATCTAGCCGGCCTTCAGGTTGTGAGCGTAGAACGTTTAAGAAATATTGTGGATGTGAAATTGGTGCATTATGCATCATTGGTTCAAAGATTTTCTGAATTGATGCCGATGCTTCAGGAAAGTGAACACTTGAAATTAAAATTGAAAGACGCGCGTTTTGCACAAAAAAGCGTTGACTATTTAAATACAAAACGTATAAATTATTTTTGGTGGGAAGAAACAGAATATTTGCATGAGTAAAATACAATTAACACCGAAGCGCACAGTGGCGGACTTCGACAAGCCATACATCATTGCCGAACTCGGTTCAAATCACAATGGCGACATGGAGCTAGCAAGGAAACTCATCAAGGAAGCAAAAGATGCAGGTGCTGATTGCGTAAAATTTCAGAGTTGGTCCAAGGATTCGATATTTTCGAAGAAGACGTATGAAGACAATTACTTCATTGCCGATGACTACCGGAATCGTACGGACTTTACCCTAGAGTCTATTGTAGATGCCTATTCAATTTCTGAAGAGGAGTTGATACAGATGAAAAGTTATGCTGATTCATTGGGGATTGATTGTACCTCAACTCCATTTTCAAAGAAGGAAGTTGATTTTCTTGTCGATAAAATTCAGGCGCCTTTTATCAAGATTGCGTCAATGGATCTAAATAACTACCCGTTCTTAGATTATATCGCGCGTAAAGGAAAGCCAATTGTGATCTCAACTGGTCTCAGTGAGCTATATGAGATCGATAAGGCCATTCGCACGATAGAAGAGGCTGGCAATAATCAAATTGTTATTCTTCATTGCGTTTCCATTTATCCACCGAAGGACAGCCAGGTGAACTTAAATAACATCGACACGCTTCGTATTTTATATCCACAATATCCGATCGGCTTCAGCGATCATACCTTGGGTATCACCGTACCGATTGCATCAGTTGTTAAAGGTGTTTGTCTAATAGAAAAACACTTCACGCTTGATAAGAATATGGAAGGTTGGGATCACAAAGTGTCGGCGAACCCAGAGGACTTGAAATTGATTTGCAGCGAGACCAAGCGCGTATACGAAGCATTGGGAAGCACGCGCATCTCTGTTCAGGAAAAGGCAGATCGTATTGAGTCGTTCAGGCGCAGTATCGTGACTACGCGGACAATCAAAGCAGGAGATATTATTAAGCTTGAGGATTTAGATTTCAAGCGTCCAGGGACAGGTATTTCGCCTGAATATCTTAAGCAAGTTGTTGGTCGAACGGCGAAAGTGGAACTCGCATTGGACAAACCGTTTTCCTTTGGGGATCTAGTGTAATGATTACCGGAAATCTGAGAGACATAGATTACTATCGAAGTGTAATTCCCTATACGGCGGAGATCAGTGCCTTCGTTCAACGCAATGAACTCCCTGCTGTCGGAGAATGGTTGCAAATATCCGATTCACTGCGGGTGATTCGATTGCAGGATTACAATCGCACGAGTGATCTTCTAGAAACACATCGGAAGAACTATGACCTTCATGTGACGTTAAAAGGCGTTGATGTGATGCGGTCATGCCAGGGTTTTGACCGTACCACTCAGACAATGAACTACGACGCGGACAAAGATTATGCTTTGTATGCGGGAGTACCGGATGCCGTTACAAAGCTGCACGCAAATGAATTTGCATTTATTCTTCCCCATGAACCGCACCGTAATGAATTTGGAGAAGAAGGCACGGAGAAACTTGTTTTTAAAATTTTGGTATGATGGCAAAGACTGTAGCCTGTATCATAGCGCGAACGGTGTCGACAAGACTTCCACTGAAAGTACTCCGAAATATTTCAGATCAGTACACCATGCTGGAATTCATGATCCAGCGACTTAAGAAAACACGTGCTATTGATGAAGTATTTATTTGCACTTCTTACGAGCCTATGGATGAGATCATGGAAGACATTGCGAAACGTAATAATGTTAGCATTTACCGTGGATCGCCAGAAAATGTAATTGAGCGTATGTTGGCCGTGGGTGAGCTGACCAACGCTGATATATTAATGCGAATCACAGGCGATAACCCCTTTACCAGCACGGAATATATTGATAAACAAGTAGCATTGTTAAGAGAAAAGGAATTGGACTACGTTCGACTTGTCGATGTGCCAATCGGTGCGACAGCGGAGGTTATGACGCGAAAAGCCCTTATCAAGTGTTCGGAACTTATGGATCCCTCTGTGAGTGAGTACTTGATGTTATTTATGTTTGAACCGATGAATTTTAAATGCGGTGTAATCAAACCTTTTGAAGAAGATCATTCATCGATAACAATTACGGTTGATACGCCAGAAGACCTCATCAGAACGAAGCTTATCACCTCGGCTTATGAAGGTGATCCATTAGAGATCACACTTCAGCAAATAGTCAAAATTATTATTGATAAAGAATTGCCGCATTCCCGGATAAAGGGAGGCGGACAAATCAAATTGCCTTTTGGTAAAACTGTTGCTTTCGAAGATTTTTCAAATGACATGAAGCGCAGAGTATCACAGTCCGAAATGTTGACAATGTATGCGTAATACTTATATCTATGCGGAGACAGCTTTCCACCACGAGGGGGACATGTCGTTTTTATTGAAACTCATTGATAATGCTGCGCGTGCGGGTGTTCACGGTGTGAAATTTCAAGTGCTGGTTGATTTTGATGAACTCATATCGAAGCAAAATCCTGCCTACGATAAGTTAAAAGCCTATACGTTTTCGCGTGAGCAATGGGTGGATATTTTTAACTACACACTGGCGGCAAAGCTAGATATTATAGCCATGCCATTAGATCCTGGCGCGCTTAGCCTAATGGATTTCTTCCAAGGTAAAATTAGATTCGTCGAATTACATTCAGTTTCGTATTACGATACAGCCGTAAAGGAAGGTATTAAAAAATCAGGTATTGACTTGCTATTGGGGGTAGGCGGGAGAACTCAAGATGAGATGAAGGATGCGCACGCATATTTCGGGGCGCAACTAAAAGTATTGATGGTAGGATTTCAAGCCTTTCCTTCTAAGATTGAAGACATTCGTTTGCGCAAGATATCTGAGCTAAAAACTCAATTTCCCACAGTTGAAATCGGGTATGCCGACCATAGTAGCTTTGACGACGCATGGGCTGTTGAAAGCAATCTAGTTGCACGCGCATTAGGAGCAACAATTTTCGAAAAGCATTTAACACTCAACGAAGGGGAGAAACGTGTTGATTTCGAATCTGCGATTGGGGTAGAGAAATTAAAGGAGATTAAGCAGAAACTTGATGCTTTAGATGTCATTGTGAATGGTTACGATGATGCATTTCAAATGACAGCATCCGAGTTAAATTATCGCAATCGTCAGAAAATGGCCGTTGCCGTTGGCGATCTTCCTGCAGGACATACGCTTCGGGCAGACGATGTTGCTTTAAAGATGACAGGAGAATTTAATGGATTTTCAGCAAAGGAAAGTTTGATTGGCAAGGTTCTTAATAAAGGCATTCAGTCTGATTACATAATCACACAAGGAGATGTTCACAACTAAACTGGTTCTTGACGAAAGTACTACCGTAAATTCTGCGATAGAATTGCTTGATAAATCGGGCATTGGCATTTTGCCTGTGGTGGATAAGGAAAATAACCTGATTGGTATTATTACCGATGGCGATGTGCGACGCGCACTATTGGCTAACAAACTTGACTTACAAAGTATAATTAATCGCAATCCAAAGAAAGTAACTACAGGAATTTCAAAGGCGGAAACACTTGAACTTTTGAAGCAAAAACATTTGCGTCACATGCCAGTCGTTGATGGAAGTGGCAAACTAATCGATATTATTTGCCTTGAGAATTTGGTCAGTGCGCCGAAATCTAACGTCGTGATTATTATGGCAGGCGGATTGGGATCGCGATTAGGTAATCTTACGCAAGAGACGCCCAAACCGATGTTATTGGTTAGTGGTAAACCTATATTAGAACGCATCGTTGAAAATCTTAAAGCGCAGGGATTCTCCAAGTTTATTTTTTGCTTGAATTATAAATCGGAGGTCATCCAAGAATACTTTAAGGATGGCGCGCGCTTGGGCGTGAACATACATTATACAATTGAAGAAAAACGTATGGGAACAGCGGGTGCGCTGAGTCTTATTGATCGACATTTATTAACGGAACCATTTTTGGTTTTGAACGCCGACGTTATCACCAATATTGATCTAGACGAAGTGCTTAAGTTTCATCAAACAAGTTCGTCTATTGCTACGATGTGTGTAAAACAACAATCGTATGAGATACCTTTTGCGTGTGTTGAGTTTGGTGAGCAGATGGACTTATTGTCTCTGGTGGAGAAACCAAATGTGAACAATTACATTAATGCAGGCATATACGTGTTGGATCCGGAAGCCATTGATTTTGTCCCGTCAAATGAATTTTATGATATGCCGTCGTTGTTCTTAGAGATTTTGAAAAGAAGGCGCACGACGAAGGTGTTCAAATTTGATGATTATTGGATTGATATCGGAAGGCCAGTAGATTATAACAAAGCCAATACCGAGGTTAGCTGATGAAGAAAGTGTTGATTTTGGGTGACTCGCTAACGTTGCCACGATTTAAACCGGAATCGTGTAAGCATGAAGACACTTGGCCGGTCTTGTTGCAAGATTATTTCGACGTACACGCGATTTCAATTGGTGGCGGAACAATAAAGGATTTGCATCGGCAACTCGAATACCATATTGCATACAAACCTGACTATGTTATTATTCAAAGCGGCATTGTTGATTGTGCTCCGCGAGCGTTAGGGTTATTGGAATTAGAAGTGATGCAACAATTTTGGGTTACCAAAAGGCTCGTATTGCCCATTGTAAGAAAACAGAGTAAATACCTCCGTGGTTTCAGAAATAAGACCTACACCACGCCGCGCGACTTTGCGTCATATCTTCAAAAAATTAGGATGCAACTGGGCGCTGTAGAGATGTTCTCGATCGGCATTTTACCCTCTTGTCCCGAATATGAAATTATTGTACCAGGCGTAACAAAGCGTGTAAAGCAGTTTAACGAAATCCTTAAAAATCTTTTCCAAGAGAATTTTATTCCCACTGATACCATTGACAGAGCCGGGATAATGAGTGACCATATTCACTTAAATAAAGACGGGCATCAATTTATTTTTAACAGCGTACGCTCATTTTTAGGAAATAAGGCATGCTAAGGAAATTAGCAACACATACCGCCATCTATGGATTAGCTCCTCATATTTCGAAGATTGCAAGTATTTTTGTTCTGCCAATTGTAACACAGTTTCTAACTCCAGTCGACTATGGCGTCTATGGTGTTATTACAGCCACAGTCGGTTCAATCTCGGTTTTGTCTAGCCTTGGATTAAGAGTTGTTCTCGTCAATAGCTTTTATAAATCTCCTCATCGTTACAAATGGGTATGGCGGCAGATCTACGGTTTTCTAAGCATCTGGGTCATCCCTTATGCGGTCCTCTCTGGTACGCTGGTCTATTTTATAATTCCTGAAGAAGCAAAGCATCACGTATGGGAGATTATTGCGATCAATGTTCTTCCTCTTGTTTTTTTTGGACAGACAAGCACACTGGCAACTACCTACTATCAAATCAATAAAAAACCTTTTCCAATTGCTATTCGAACAGCGCTCTTCGGCACGCTTACAGTGTTGTTGAATCTTTATATGATCGCTGTTTTGAAGATGGGATATATGGGTTGGTTTTGGTCTACGTTTATTGTCAATGCGTTGAACAATATTAGTTATTGGATTCCGCTAAACTACAGTCTTGGCATTAGGCCAATCTTTAAATTTAAATGGCGGCTGATGAAAAATAGTCTTCGAATATCATTGCCAACAGTTCCACATTATTATTCAACTTACTTGCTGAATGCATCAGATAAAATGGTAATGGAATTTTTGAAAGTGCCTACTGAAAACATTGGGAAGTATAATGTTGCATATACGTTTGGAAACTACTTTAACAACTTAGGCGTGGCAGCAGGATTTGCTGTGGGACCAATATTAAATGAATGTTATAAGAGGGGAGAGGAGCTTAAGGCGCGTAATCTCATTTTTATTTTACAGGTAGTTTTCTTTGCAATGACATTCCTGATTTCGATTTGGATGCGTGAACTACTATCTTTCTTCATTCAAAATGATGCCTTAAACCAGGTTTATAATTTGTCGGTGATCATTGTTATGGGCTATAATTATAGGCCGATGTATTTCGGAAGTAATGCAAAGCTATTGTATACGGAAAAAACGAAAGTATTATGGCGAGTGAGTTTTATTGCGGGAGCTACCAATGTATTGCTAAACATAATTTTTGTGTCGTGGATTGGTTACGAAGCCGCTGCGTTTACAACTTTTGCTTCGTTAATGTATATGGGATATGCAGGATTCTTTCTGAATGATTTCAGGTCCGACAACCGTGTAAACTATTATCCAATGCTATGGTTGGCTGCCACGGTTATCCTCACGGCGATTGCTTATGTCATCGTCTATACATCAGTGTGGAACAAGGTCATCATCACAGCGATTGTATCGCCTATATTTGGATATCTATTGTTAAGAATCAGAAAGATGCTACATGAGTCGAAAAGAAATCGTTGATTTTATTCATAACCTTGAGCAAAAGTATCCAGTCGACACATGGCGAGTTGCTGACGTTGATGTATGGCCTATTCTTAAAATTCAAACTTTCTTTTTTTGGTTTGAACGGAATGAACAAGAGAAAAGGAATTCACCAAAGAAGGAAAAACAAATAAAGACATCTTCCATTCGCGCATTGGTGTCGTCATTTTTGGCTTGGATAACATTCCTTTTTGTTCAAGCAAAGCGAACGAAGTATGTTTTTTCAGGCGCGCATTCATATCGCGTTAATTTTTCGGATATGTCCATGAATAGGTATTTCGATCCCATGATGGATTATCTGGAGAGCGAATACGACGCTAGCTGTCTTCAATTCGAGCAAGATAGTCTTCGGGATCTTAACTATTATAAGCGAGATCGAATTGTGCCCCTGCGCAAGTTATTTCCATTGGCAAACGCCTGGGTAAAGGCAACTACGAGGGGGGCTGTGAGTAAACAATTTTCTAGTTTGAATCGATTTAATGACTGCCTTATCGAAATAGAACATGAGCTACCCACCTTGTCAAGACAATTTGTTAAGAAACAGGTCGTTTACATGACGCAAACAATACTCGTGTGGGCATTTGTATTTGATAGGATCTTTAAACGAACAAAGCCTGATTACGCGTTTGGTCTTTGCTATTACACTTTACAAATGCTAGGCATGAATCTAAGTGCCCGACGAAACGAAGTCGTCAGTATCGACATGCAGCATGGTACGCAGGGCGATCTTCATGTGGCGTATGCGCATTTCACAAAAATGCCTACGCATGGTTTTAGTATATTGCCGAAAGTCTTTTGGTGCTGGGACCAACCTTCGGCAAACGTTATTCAATCATGGACAAGTAAACAGTTAAACCACAACGTCATCGTAGGTGGTAATCCGTGGATTAACTTCCTTGCGGACCAACATGAGGTTCCGATTATTCGCACATCAAAAAAAATCATATTGTATACGTTACAACCGGTGGAGCCCATGCTCGATGATTACATTTTGGAGGCGATCAAAAAGACGGTGTCTTCATATGAATGGTGGATTAGGTTACACCCCCGCCAGTTGAAAGAAAAAGATAGGTTGATAGGGATCCTAAAGAAGTCAGGTATAGAACGGGCTGTTAATATAGACGATGCGTGCCAGCTCCCTTTGCCAACTATTTTGCAGCATTCGGCAGTGCATTTATCGAAATTTTCTGGTTCAATCATAGAGGCGGGGTTACTCGGTGTGAATAACATCGTAATCGATGAAATCGGTGTGGCGGCTTTTAAGCATGAGCTCTCAAACGGATCAGCGGTGGCCTACTTGGAAAAAGATGCTGATGGATTGATAGCATTGATAACAAAGCTCGCCAACATGAAAGGAAGAGGAATGGAAAATATTAAATTTGCGGACATCTTGCGCGCAAATTTCATTGCGTAAAAAATAGTCATGAGTATCGAGATCTCCGTTGTAATTCCAGTGTACAATGCAGAAAAGTTTCTGCGAAATGCTGTTGAGTCTTGCCTTCGACAGCCAGAGGTTTCTGAGGTTGTGTTGGTGGAAGATAAATCGCCTGACGGCAGTTTAGCTGTATGTGAGGCGCTTGTCAAAGAGTATTCCCGCGTGAAATTATTTCGGCATCCTGGAGGTGTTAACAAGGGCGCGGGGCCTACCCGTAATTTGGGCATGCAATCTGCCCGTTGCGAGTATATTGCGTTTCTTGATGCTGACGATTATTTCCTTGAGAACCGATTCACAAGAACGGCAGAGATTTTTGCTCAATTTCCAGATGCTGATGGCGTGTATGAAGCCGTTGGAATTTTCGGTGACGGTATTGATGGATATAAACTGTATACGATTAATCGGCATATTCCACCGCGTCAACTTTTTCACTATTTGCTTCGTGGAACTTACGGTCATTTTAGTACGAATGCACTAACCTTCCGAAAGTCGTTGCTGTCGCGTTCAGGGATGTTTGTGTCGGGGCTTCGCTTGCATCAAGATTCGGAACTGTGGTTACGCATGGCGTTTCATGGTAACTTGTACGGCGGTATACTTGATAAACCCGTTACGTATGTTCGACGCCATCAAGACAATCGTATCATTCATGCTAACCTAACATCGCGACTTGAATTTTGGCAAGTCGTAATCGATTATTTCGTGTCACAACCCATTCGAAAGCGCGACTACTTTTTGATTGTTTGGAAATATTGCAAGACGCGCGCTAGTCATTACAAGAAATCAGCCTTTTCCCAATGGGTGGCGTTGTTCAATGAAGACCGCCGAAAAATATCAAAACTTATTTTTTGAAAGTGATGGATAAAAACTTTGCTGCATTTATCATGACCTATGAGCGTCCGCAGGAAGTTCTCATCATGGTTCAAAAACTTTTTGCCCAAACATTACCACCAGAAAAAATCCTGGTTGTTGATAATAGTGCAACCCATCTCACGGAAGAAGTCGTCGCGAAGCTCGGAGATCCTCGTGTTGCTTACCACAGAGTTGGTTACAATGCAGGGCCAGCGGGTGCCGCGGCAGTGGCGTTGAAAATTTTGGCAAGCGATGGTTATCGCTGGATCTTCTGGGGAGATGATAATGACCCGCCTAAACTGATTGACGATTTCAAGACTTTACTTCCCTTGGCGGAACAGCATCAGCCAGGTATAATTGGAGCTGTTGGGCATTTATTTGATACGCGACGAGGTGTGATCAAACGATTGCCCACGAATCAACTGAAGGGACTACTGTCGGTTGATACCGTAGCCGGTGGCGATTGTATGATCATCAATGCAAAGGTCGTTCACCAAGGCGTTGTGCCGGATGAAAAACTGTTCTTTGGATTTGAAGAATTCGATTTTTGCTACCGCGTAAAGAAGGCGGGTTTCGAGATTTTAGTGAATGGAGATTTATTTTATAAGTATCGAGAGGTAAGTGGGAATCTTAATAAAAAGAGAAAAGTCGTTAATCTTACGAATTCTGCGCCAAGGTTAGCGCGCGATTATTATAGTAAGCGCAACTTGTTTTATATCTTTAAAAAGAACAGGTTGTACTTGCCGATGTTGAGTCTGTTCGTTCGTTCATTTTTGAAAGGGATTGCGGGGTTTGTTCACGGAATGACATTCGGCGCAAAGAATTTTAAAATGATCAGCAAGGCTTTTACGCATGCTGTCATGAATAAGATGGGCAAAACAATAAACCTCCGTTAACATGGGATTCAAATTCGCTCGATTGATACACTCGATTTCATTACGCATTCCGCAAGCTTATGCACTTCGTTCGGGTATGCGTGTTGTTGCCAATACCACGGCGCAGCATTCTCTTTTCTGGTCTACCTTTACGAGCAGAGAGTATATGTCTTTGATGCCTGAGATTATCAAGGCTAACCTTAAACCATCTTTGTTTATTGATTGTGGTGCGGCTACAGGATATGTCACCATGCTTTTTCATCATTTAATGAGTGCGGGTGTGTTGGAATGGGATATTAAGAAAACGTTATGTGTAGAGCCATCGACGTTTAATGCGGGCGTGCTCGAAACAAATCTTTCGACTAACGGCATTGAATCTCAATTGTTTTTTGGTGTCGCCGGGAAACGAGAGGGCAGTGTCGATTTTTTTGAAACTAGCCGGAATCCGTGGAGTTCTTCGATTAACAAAAGATTTCATCAAGGAGCTCCTGCGAAGAGAAATTATATCGATCTCGTGCCGTTTCTAGCAACACCTTGTTTTTTGAAAGTTGATATAGAGGGTTCTGAATTTGATTTCATCACAACATATAAAGATTCACTCGCGAATGTACAAGGCGTTATCATGGAATGGCATTATGAGATGGGTGACGTTGAGAAGTCAGAAAAAGAACTTCTTGATAGCGGTTTTGTGAAAGCTAAGACAAGTCTTGATAAGGATCGGAGACGAGTGAGTTTATATCTTCGAAAATAACCCAAGTTCATGCGGAAAGTAATGTATGTGATTGACTCGCTTCAAACGGGGGGCGCAGAAAAAAGTGTTTTAGATATCGCGTCGCGGCTGAAGGCGTTTGAACCAGTAGTCTGCCATATTTACAAAAATGATTTCTTAAAGCAAGATTTTGAAAAAAGCGGGATTCGAGTCATCTCACTAAATATTGACGGTCCATACAATTTCATCAAAGGCTATAGTGCGCTAAAGAAGGTTCTAAAGGATGAACGGCCCGACCTTGTTGTTGCATCACTACTTCGGTCCGAACTGATTTCGAGATTGGCCTGTCGCGTGCTCCGTATTCCAAACGTTGGAACTTTTGTGAACGACACATATTCGAAGTATGAATGGGAAGCGTTGTCATTTTCGATGAAGATCAAGATCGGATTTTTCTGGGTTCTCAACATGCTTACTGCTAAACTATGTGTCGGTTTTTTGTCAAACTCTACCAGCATAAAGGATAGCAACTGCAAAGCGTTGTTTGTGCCTAAAAATAAAGTAGCAGTCATCTACCGTGGTCGTCGTACAGATATCTTTGAATACATCCCGCGTGCCCATACCACGCCAACTACATTTCTTGCCGTTGGGAGACTTCTTTATCGCAAAGGTTTTGAGGAATTGATTGCCGCTTTTCACGGATTTCAGGCTAACCATCCTGACGTGAAGTTAACCATTGCAGGTGAAGGTCCTCATCGTAAACGCTTAGCGCAATTAATCTCGCATTACAAACTTGAGAAATCAGTAACGCTACCTGGGAATATGAAAGATATTCACAAGGTGATGGCTTCTCATGATGCGTTCGTGTTCCCTTCGCATTACGAAGGGTTCAGCGGAACGTTGGTAGAGGCGATGCTTTCTGGCATTCCGCTACTAGCCTCTGATATCAGCATGAATAAAGAAGCAGTTGTTCATCAGTCAACAGGCTGGCTGTTCAAGACTAAAGATGAGACTGCTATTAGAAATTCACTTGAATGGATGATGTCAAATTATGCGACGTCAAAAGCCTATGCTGAGAAGGCACGTGCCGTAGCCGAAAAGCGATTCGATATTGATTTGATCGCAGAACAACATGATAACTATTATCAGGAAATTGTAAACAAGACGTCGTGAAGATCATGCATGTTATCACGAAGCGACAACTGCGCGGTGCAGAGATTTTCGCTTCCCAGTTGAGTGCGGAGTTTGTTAAGCATGGTCATCAGGTGATCATTGTGGGCTTGCAACCACCCGTAGCTTTTCCAACCGTAGAAGGGGTGAAGTACATTGATCTAAAAATCGACAAATCCAATCGTATACTATCTTACGCAGGTTGGAAGGCGTTTGCTGAACTCGTAAAAAAACATGGGCCAGATATTATCCAGGCCAATGCGTCAGAGACCTTGAAGTTTACCGTTTTGTCGAAACTGTTATTCAGGTGGAAAACTCCCATTGCATACAGAAACGCGAATAAAGTGAGTGACTTTATCAAGTCTGTAGCGTCGAAAATTTTCAATACATTTTTGGCGCGCCGTGTCAATTTTGTGATTTCTGTGAGTGAAAATTGTCGCGTTGATTTCGTAAAGACGTTTGGCGTTCGGAATGAGAATACAGTCACAATTCCGATTGGTACGATTTTGTCGGAAGTAAAGCATGATCGTCCGGTAATACCATCGAATCGAGAATATTGGATTAATGTTGCAAGCCTTGTTCCTGAAAAAAATCACGCAGGACTTCTTCGTGTTTTCAAACGGTACGTGGAGCAGGGCGGTACGCGCGATTTGATAATCGTTGGTGATGGAAAATTAAAAGCGTCTTTACTTTCTGATGTAGCAGCGTTAGGACTTCAAGATCGTGCACATTTTCTTGGCTATCGTCAGGACGTTGATGCGCTTATGCAACATGCATCAGGATTGGTGTTGCCGAGTTTGATCGAGGGACTTCCTGGTGTAATTCTCGAAGCGATGGCGTCTCGGATTCCTGTCATCACGTACGATGTCGGCGGCATTCCGGAAGTAATCTTCCACGAGCGAACAGGGATGCTCATTCGCAAAGGCGAAGAGACGGAATTTGTAGCCGCAATGTACACGGTTGAAAAGGATGCAGCACTGAGGGAATCATTGATAAATGCAGCTTACCTCACTTGCATTCACAACTATGCAATAGGGCCGATAGCGGAACGGTTTCTAATACAATATAAGAAGATTGTTACGGTTTGAGCTTTTTATGCAGTAGCATTAATCCGTTGCGCTTTTTAATTTAAGTTCAGCGGCGAGCTTTTGTGAGTATACGAGCGCGCCTTTTTTATTCAAGTGCCAAAGGTCATAAAACAACGTTTTATCGTCGATGACTTCCGAAAAATCGTGAACCGCTACGTTACTTTTTTGCGCGGCTTCGAGGACGGAGCTTAGCTCAGGACGGACACATTCATACCTTGAGTAACGCGGCGAGATGGTCACAAAAAGTTCTATATTCTTTTCTTTACACAATTTGACAAAATCGTGGAAGCATGTTACTAAGACAGTATCGATTGGAAGACTGGAAGTTCCACAGTTCTTAGAAATTTTTCGCTCGTCTTTGAATGTCCCATCCAGCGGCATAAAACCTCGGATGTCTTTGTCCTTGCCGCGTTTCAGTCCTCTATATAGGGTTGCAAAAACAGAGGAGTTATAAGGCAAGAGATGGGACCATGACCAATATTTGTAGTTGGGATTGGCTCGGAGGTAGATTTCCCGAATGCCTTCATTTGTGTTACAATAAGGGAGCAAGGCACTTAATACTTCGTATTTATAGGGGCTTTTTACGAACTCATCTTCTTTAAGGTCGAGCACCACTGTTTTTGGTGGATGGCGCTCAACAATTCCCTGCAGCAACGCAAGGTGATAGATGATAGATTGATTGGATCTACCGGCGTTATAAACAGATAGGCCCAGTGAGTCGGCAATAACCTTAGAGTGGTAGTGGTAAAGCGCGCGCGAGGATCCAAAGATGACAACAGAAGAGGTGTCGCGACGGATAAAATAATTTGCACGAGCTTTTTCTCCAACATTCATTCTGTTGTAAAGTGTTCCCATGACCTTGCCCAAGCTAAAATCGATCAACAATAAAATGGTGATGGCGATTAAAAAGAAACGGAATAACTTATAGAGATGGACCTTCATAATCAGAATTGAAAATAAATAAATTGCCCGCCATCGAAAACACCTAGCAAGATGATGCAGATGATCAGAAAGATCATGTACGCATTGTTTAATACGGTATAGCGTTTTATTCTTCTTTTAGCGTAGATCATCTCGTAAAACACTTCGTTGGCAATGATCATAAACACGGCAAGAAAACAGTAGATCAGAATTTCGGGATCAGGAGGCGTGAATAATTTGCCGCGTGATGTAAAAATCTTTTTTGTGATCATCAATGCATCGCCGATGGAGTTGCTCCGAAAGAAGATCCATGCAATGCAGATTAACACAAATACATAGATGATCCGAAATACAGTAAAAAACTTGACAGAGGCCAGGAAGGTATGAACGCGGTGAATCATTTGCTCGAAGATGAGATACAAGCCGTTTAGTCCTCCCCAAATAACAAAAGTCCATGATGCGCCATGCCAAAAGCCACTGATCAAGAACGTAACCATAAGGTTGAAATATAGCTTAGACTTCGTTTTTACCCGACTTCCACCCATGGAAATAAAGACATAATCTTTGAACCATGTTGATAACGAAATATGCCAACGTCGCCAGAATTCTGACACGGTTTTAGAAAGGTAGGGTCTTCTAAAATTCGTCATCAGACTGATTCCCATGACACGAGAAGCACCGATGGCGATAGAAGAATATCCTGCGAAGTCGCAGTAAATTTGAAATGCAAAAAAGAACGTGGCGAGCGCTAAAGAAAGTCCTCCGTGTTTGTCAGCATTATTATAGACACTATCCACGTAAATCCCAAGGCGATCGGCCACAACAAGTTTCATAAAAAAGCCCACAATGATCAACCGGATGCCGCGGTGGAAATTTTGAAACTTAAAATTGTTCTCACGCTTGAACTGGTGAAGTAAGTTTTGAGGTCTTTCGATGGGACCGGCGACTAATTGAGGATAGTACATTACATACAGACTATAAATGCCGAAGTTAGTTTCCGCTTTTTGATTTCCACGGTAGACTTCGATAACATAACTCAAGCTTTGAAAAGTGTGGAAGGAAAGGCCAATCGGTAGTATGATTGCGAGTGCGTCTATTGAGTAATTCCACCCAATTAAGTTTGCAATCCCGTTGTAGTTATCGATAAAAAAATTGTAGTACTTAAAAACGAAGAGTACCAACACCGTGCTGATGATACTGATCAATAAATATTGTTTTCGTTTTTTACCCTCCGATCGCTCAATCCATATTCCTGCGAAATAGTCTATCAAGATCGTTATAAATAGGATCAAGATATAGTAGGGGACAAAGAACATGTAAAAAATACAGCTGGCAATGAGTATGTGCAACCATCGCCATTGATGGGGTAACAGAAAATAAATGATTGTTACAATGGGGAAAAACAGCAGAAAGCTTAACGAATTGAATAGCATGAAAGAGTGGTGAAATGGGTAAGCATTGTTATTTTTGCAGCTTTGTTCAAAGATAATAATACAAGTTTGAATTCTAAGATCAGTGTTTTACATGTCATAAAATCCCTTGGTCGCGGCGGCGCAGAAATGCTTTTACCCGAGACGCTGCGCCTACATGACCTGGAGCAATTTGACTTTCACTACATATACTTTCTTCCGTGGAAGGATCAAATGGTTGAAAACATAAAAGCACGTCGAGGAAAGGTAACTTGCCTTCCAGCAAATAACAATCTGCAATTGATGATGAAAGCCCGCCAAGTGGCCAACTACGTGCGGGAAAATAAAATACAACTCATTCACGCTCACTTACCTTGGGCGGGAATTCTTTGTCGGATCGTCGGGAAAATGACGGGAGTTCCTGTCGTTTACACGGAGCACAATAAACAGGAACGCTACCATTTCGCTACGCGTTTGGCAAACCTTGCCACGATGAATTTCTTAACCACCGTAGTGGCGGTGTCTAATGACGTGGCAGAATCCATCAGGAAGCATAAACCGATGCTGAAATCGCCATTAAAGACAATTTTGAATGGTGTCAATATGGATCATTTTAATCGCCAGTCATTTAGCCGTATTGACATTAGAGCGCAATTGCATATTCCTGAATCAGCTGTAGTGATTGGAACAGTAGCGGTTTTTCGTTTTCAAAAACGGTTGGATCTTTGGATGGAAATCGCTTCAAAAATTTTGGAACATCATCCAGAAACACATTTTCTTTTGCTTGGTGACGGCCCGTTGAAATCTCAGTTGTTGGAGAAGCGGAAGACCTTAGGCATGGAAGGACGAATCCATATGCCAGGTCTGCAGACTGAGGTTAGACCTTACGTTGCATCCATGGATGTTTATATGATGTCGTCGATTTTTGAAGGGCTTCCAATCGCATTGCTTGAAGCGATGTCTATGGAGTGTGCCATTATAACGACAGACGCAGGCGGAATAAAAGAAGTCATTCGACATGGAACAGATGGGTTGCTGTGTGAAGTCGATCAACCTAATCGGTTGGTGGAGTACGCATCCGAACTGATCAACGACTCATCAAAGCGCACCCTACTGAGCAGGCAAGCCCGCATTCGTATCCAGGATTGCTTCAGCATGGAGGAGATGGTTAAACAATTAGAAGATCTGTACAAAGGCTTGACTGGCAATAACGACCATTCCTTTTGATTGCCGCACATTGATCACAATTTAACAACCTCGGACAAGACAAAAATAGCTACCTTCGCAACGGTTTTAATCAGTACATGAATATTAGAAAAGCTGTTGTACAGGATGTTCCCGCGATAGTAGCATTGCTTAAGCAGAGTCTCGGCGAAAGTCTGATGCCCAAGTCAGAAGCGTATTGGAAATGGAAACATGTTGATAATCCGTTTGGCATATCACCAGTATTGGTTGCGGAGGAAAATGGCATACTTATCGGCATACGGGCATTCATGCGTTGGCAATGGCACGATAACAAGCAAATTTTCAGTACGTTAAGAGCTGTTGACACGGCGACACACCCAGGTCATCAAGGGAAGGGCATTTTTAAGAAATTGACTTTGCAGCTCGTTAAGCAATGTACAGACGAGGGGGATCATTTTGTTTTTAACACGCCGAATACGCAAAGTAGACCTGGATATTTGAAGATGGGCTGGGTTGTTGCGGGGAAGGTACCCGTGCGTATGAGTGTCAACAGACCTTTATCCATGCTCGCGAAAGGCCTGGCGAAAACCACGACAACAACGGTTTCACCTTCGTCGGATAACTTAACCTTGCTGCTTAAACATGCTGGCTTGTCTGATCTTCTCGACGTAGAAACAAACAAGGGATACGGAATTCAAACTCATTACAGCTCAACATATCTTGATTGGCGATATCGGACGGTGCCTGTCGCGTCATATTTAGCGTTCGGTGAAACACACGGGAACAGTTTGCACGGACTAGTGATCGGACGGATTAAACAAACACGCATTGGAAATGAACTACGTATCACGGACTGCTTTATCGACAATGAAAAGTCATTGAAGCATCTACAGCACCAGCTTAAGCAAGCTGTACAAGATTATCAAATTGATTACACGACGATCGCGGGTACGTCGTCCTCATCGGTCTGGCGATTACTCCCTGGCACGGGTTCGTTTTTGAAATTGCCGATTGGGCCCGTGGCGACGGTGCGTGCGCTTGCATTAGAGGATCTGAGCCAATTTCATAACTTTGCAAATTGGTCGCCTTCATTCGGCGACCTCGAATTGTTCTAAGATGGTCAGTGGTATATTCGTCATTCTGATTATATGCATGTTCGCGTTCATGGTTATTGAACGCGTAGCGGCAAAATATAAGTTTGCAGACGCGAATTTCCTTAGAAGTCTTCTCTTATACCATGCGTTGCTATCTGTCGCCTACTATGGATACGTGGCGTTCAATCCCTCAGATTCGAAATTTTACTATCGTAAAGTCTTGATGAATTTTAGGGGGCCCGAATGGATGGATTTTTACGGCACAAGCACAACGTTTATCGAATTCGTCGGCTATCCTTTCATTAAAATATTTGGTTTCTCTTATGAAGCCGTAATGGTATTGTTTTCCTTCTTTGGCTTTTTGGGATTCATATACTTCTATATTTTTTTCAAAGAGAATATAAAATATAAGCACAAGGTTTTCGGCTTCGACCTAATGACCCTTGTCTTCTTCTTACCCAACTTACATTTTTGGTCTTCGTCATTCGGAAAGGGATCGATTATCTTTCTCGGCATTGGGCTATACTTCTTCGGTATCAGTAAAATTAAATCTCGCATTCCTGCGATCATCATCGGGGGCTTTATTGTCTACCACGTTCGGCCGCACATTCTTTTGGTTATGTTGGTCTCCAGTGCCATCGGTTTCGTCTTTTCTTCGAAAGGCGTATCTGTAGCTTGGCGCGTCTTCTTCTTAATGTGCGCATCAATAGTTTTCTTTTTTATCTACAAAAATGTATTGGCGGCGGTTGGTATCGATGAGAGTGAATTGATGACGGACGGTTTGGATCTTACCCATCGTGCGAATGAACTTTCAAAGGCAGGGTCAGGTGTTAATATTTCGAATTATAGTTTAGGGATGCAGGTGTTCACGTTCTTATACCGACCGCTCTTCTTTGATGCTCCGGGGGCACTGGGCCTAATTGTGTCCGTTGAGAATGTGTTTTATCTTTTTATAACAATGAAATTGCTTGGCAGTTGGAATGGTATCAAGTTCATGTTCACGGGGAGTTTCTATACAAAAAGTGCGCTGCTAAGCTTTATTACGGTCTCTATTGCCTTGGCGCAAATCTCGGGGAACTTAGGGATTGCTATGCGACAAAAAAGTCAAATCATGATCTTGTTGATGTTTGTCGTGCTGGTATTTCTTGATGAGGAACATCAGAAAAAATTGAACAAACAGCAACTGGTCCGACGCCGAATGGCACAAACGCCGATCCAACCAATTGAACAAGCAACGCCTAACGCAATACTTTGAAAGGGATTTTTACAATATCATTAGATTTTGAATTGCATTGGGGAGGCTTTGAGAAGTGGCCCCTAAATCGCGATCCAAATGCCCCGGGAATTGATTACAAAACGTACTTCCACAATACACGAAAAGTGATTCCTGAGATGCTGGAGCTGTTTCAACAGCATGAAGTACATGTTACCTGGGCAACCGTTGGGATGCTTTTTCATCGATCGAAAAATGAGTTGTTGGCAAATGCTCCGTTGCGTAGACCGCAATACAAAGTAGAGCAACTCTCGGCGTATCACTATATCTATACAAAGGGCATTGGCGCTAACGAAAGCGATGATCCTTTTCATTTCGCGCCATCATTGATTCAAAAAATTATTAACACGCCTTATCAAGAAATAGCCACGCATACATTCGCACATTTCTATTGTAACGAAGAAGGGCAGACTGTCGAAGATTTTCGGGAAGATTTAAAAGCAGCGCAGCGCATTGCAAATACCTACGGAAAGCAATTGAAGTCGTTGGTCTTTCCGCGGAATCAATTCAACGATCAATATCTTAAAGTTTGTCTTGAAGAGGGTATAACATCAGTTCGTTCCAATCCACTGGACTGGTTTTGGATTATAAAAAGTACTGAACGTGAATCGATGTGGAAGCGTCTCAATCGCGGTCTCGATGCTTACTTTTCCATCGGTAAAAAGAATACCTATAAACTCGACGCGATAGAGGTTAGACCAGGCTATCCTGCGTGTATTCCAGCGAGCCGGCTTCTACGCCCTTATAGTCCGAAAGAACTCATCTTAAATCAATTTAAGATTGCCAGAATTAAATCTGAAATGACGCGTGCAGCTTCGAATGGCGAAGCGTATCATCTGTGGTGGCATCCTCATAATTTTGGATTGTATCCGACGCAAAGCATCGCAGCACTAAAGGATATTCTAAATCATTATGCATACTGCAAAAAAAATCTAAACATGCAGTCGTTAAGCATGGGCGAGTTAGCGACACTGGTTGGCAATGGAAAATAAAAGGAAACTACTTCGTATCACTACCGTACCAATTTCTTTGAAAGTTTTGATCAAAGGGCAAATGCGGTTTATGCAGCAACAAGGTTTCGATGTGCTCGCGGTAAGTGCTGATGGGAAAGAGCGAACAGATGTAATCCACAACGAGGGCGTGTCGCACGTAGTGGTACCGATGTCAAGAATTATTTCTCCGTTTCAGGATCTAGCTTCATTGTTCGCCCTTTGGAAATTGATGAGAAAGTATCGGCCAGACATTGTTCATACACATACACCGAAGGCAGGGCTTTTAGGAATGATGGCGGCTTTTCTGTGTCGCGTTCCCCTTCGCCTACATACGGTCGCTGGACTTCCGCTTATGGAAACACAAGGGTTCAAAAGAAAATTACTCTTGTTTACGGAATGGTTGACTTACCGTTGTGCGCACAAAGTCTATCCGAATTCGTATGGATTGAAAAAATTCATAGACGAGAATATTTCCGTTTCTGCGTTGAAATTGGAGGTGATTGGTAGGGGAAGTAGCAATGGTATAGATGTAAATTTTTTCTGTCGAAACGAGACTTTAGAATCTAAAGCGGCGATTATTCGTGAGCAGTATGGTATCGATAGTTCGTGGACGACATTTTCTTTTGTTGGTCGAATTGTCAATGATAAAGGTATTGAAGAGTTGTTGATTGCTTTCGATCGCGTGTCGAAGCAAACGAAAGCAAAGCTTATTCTGGTCGGACATTTTGAGCCAGAGCTCGATCCAATCACACAAAAAAGTCAAGAGATTTTGAAGGATAACAAAGATATAATCCACGTGGGATTCCAATCGGATGTTAGACCTTACGTTGTTGCGTCTGATATATTTGTGTTTCCCAGCTATCGCGAAGGCTTTCCAAATGTTGTGATGCAGGCATGTTGTCTCGAAGTAGCGTGCATCGTTTCGGATATCAATGGTTGTAATGAAATAATCGCGCACAACGAAACAGGTTTCATTGTTCCTGTGAAAAAACATGAACCCCTGTTTGACGCGATGAAGCAGCTATCGGATAATCCTGATGTTCGAAAGCAATTTGGAAAAAAAGCACGCGCATTTGTAAAAGAAAATTTTGACCAAAGCTATGTTTGGTCAAAGCTTTTAGAAGCATACAATCAACAGCAATAGATTCAATAGTGCCACAGTTAAAATAATATAGACGTGTATAAAACTATTGTTAAAGTCTTTTTTGATAAACTCGTTGCCATCATTGTGCTCTTGCTGAGTTTACCAGTGACATTGCCGGTAGTCATATTATTATCAATATATAATCGAGGTAAGATTTTCTTTAGACAGGCGCGTCCTGGATACCAGGGGAAAGTTTTCACGGTGTTCAAGTTTAAAACCATGAATGATAAAAAGGATTCACAAGGGAATCTTTTATCAGACGCAGAGCGTCTCACACCAGTGGGAGAATTCATTCGGAAGACATCACTTGATGAAATCCCTCAAATGTTAAATGTGTTGATGGGCGATATGTCAATTGTTGGACCCCGACCGTTGCTGGTTGAGTATCTTCCGCTTTATTCGACGGAACAAAAACGCAGGCACGATGTAAAACCGGGCATTACAGGTTGGGCTCAGGTGCATGGTAGAAATGCACTTTCGTGGCAGCAAAAGTTTGCTTACGACGTTTGGTATGTTGAGCATATATCATTTTTGATCGATATTAAAGTGTTATTTTTAACGGTGATAAAAGTGTTTAAAGCAGAAGGGATAAGCGGTGAAGGTTCTGTAACGATGAGAAAATTCGATGGCAATAACTGAAGTTATACTAGTAGGCGGTGGTGGACATGCCAAAGTTGTCGCGGACTGTTTGCAGTCACAGGGAACTATTGTGAAAGGGTTCTTCGATCCCCATCAAGGTAACTTATTGGGATTAACCTGTCTAGGAAACTATCAATCTGCATTGCATACCGACGTGCCGGTGATTATTGCAATCGGCGATAACGCAGTTCGCGAACGAATTGCACGACATGAAGTGAAACATCGCTATTTCATCGCACAACATCCTTCAGTAATCTGTTCTCAATATGCTACAATTGGTGAAGGGAGTATGCTGTTGCACGGTGCAATTGTTCAAGCGGGCGCGGTAATAGGGAAACATGTTATTCTAAATACGGGAAGTCAAGTAGATCACGACTGCGTGATCGGTGACTATGTTCACATTGCGCCATCCGCAGTACTCTGTGGGGGGGTAGAAATAGGAGAGGGAGCACTTATTGGTGCGAATGCTGTTGTACGACCCAAGATAAAAATCGGTAAGGGCGTGGTTGCAGGAGCAGGGGCTGTCGTTGTACGTGATGTACCTGACTATGCCATCATCGCTGGTAACCCTGCGCGGGTTCTTAAATTCAATGAGCCGAAATGAAAAAATCACTCATTATTTTCGGAGCCGGAGGACTTGGACGCGAAGTTAAAACCATCGTCGATGTTTTGCCAGAATGGAATGTGTCGGGATTTTGCGATGATCACGTGCCTGTCGGTACTACTGTAATGGGGGCTCCAATATTGGGTGATACGAAATATTTAGAAACGCTCAAGGCGGCGTCAGTCGTTGTTGCAATAGGAAATCCGTTAATCAAACGTGATATCGTTAATAAAATTAAACAGAATACAAACATCGAATTTGTTACCATCATTCATCCACGCGCGGTTCTTTGTGATGCAAGTACAATTGATGTTGGGCGAGGAACAATTATTACAGCAGGCAGCATTTTGACTACATCGATTCGGGTGGGCCAGCACGTCCTGATAAATTTAAATGCAACGGTTGGACACGATGCCGTCATCGGAGATTTCACTTCGGTGATGCCGGGTGTGAATATTGCCGGTCAAGTCGAAATTGCATCAGCGGTGATGATTGGAAGTGGTGCAAACATCTTGAATCGCATTCGTATTGGAGATGACGCTGTTGTCGGTTCAGGGGCGGTTGTGCTGGAAAATGTCTTGCCCGGCAAAACAGTTGTTGGTGTTCCAGCGAAAAGCATCTTGAAAAAATGAATTGATTACAAAAGGATTTCGCAATGGCCGCATTTCATTGGAAAGATTTTAAGCCGACGATTTTTTTTATAGGGAAATTCCTGGGTGTTTATCTTCTTGGCAATTTACTCTACGGGACGTTCATTACAACTTACCACCCTGCGGCAGATCCAATCACTGTGTTTGTTACAAATCAAACGACGGCGATCATTGATGTGATCGCTTCTCCCGTGTCATGCTATCCAAGTTCCACTAGCCCCTCCGTTGTGATCCGCCAGGATAGACCGATTGTAAGCGTATTTGAAGGTTGTAACGGGTTTAATGTGATGATCGTATTTCTCGCGTTCACTGTGGCTATCGGAGAATTCAATAGGAAAATGTGGTGGTTCGTACCAGGGGGCATTCTCCTAATCCATGCAATCAATTTATTTCGCATCGGTCTTTTATTCTTTATATCCAGAGACTATCCCCACAATCTTTATTTCTTTCATAAGTACTTACTTACGGCCCTCGTGTATGGTGCTATTTTTTTGCTCTGGTTTATTTGGCTACGTGTCAACAAAAAGCTAAAGCATGAACCCAACTAAATCGTTGCGCGTATTCATTGGCATTCTATGCGTAGCAGGATTGTGTTGTACGTTTCTGTTCCAACACGCCGCATTCCTGAAGATTGCGGGAGGAGGGTCAGACGTGAGAATTTTCTTAGCCAATAAAGCGATCCGCTATATTTTGAATGATCTCCTAATGATCGGATTAATCTATGCACTTTTTGTCAAAAGAAACTTTGTGATTTTCGCTTTTTATGTTCAAGTAATCGGGGTCGTTCTATTCTTACTCCCTTATTTTATTCTGAAACTGAATTTTCCAACCTACAATGGGCCACTGGTTTCGTACCTGCATCGGCTGATTGTAAATCCATTGTTAATGCTGATTCTTATTCCGGCTTTTTTTATTCAAGAGCGTCAAGCCGCTAAATAAACTCTTGGCATTGAAGCAGATTGACCTTGAGATGAATTTCCTGCCTGCACAAAGTTTTTTTTTGATAATGTGAATCCCGTACTTCGCACTCGATTATGGAAAAACCGAAGATATACCTCTCATCGCCACATTTGGGCACGCGTGAAGCAGATTTTGTAAAAGAAGCATTTGATACCAATTGGGTATCTACCGTGGGACCGAACATCACCGCTTTTGAACGCGAATTAGCGATGTATAATAAAATCGACGCATGTGCTGCGCTCGGATCCGGCACTGCCGCCATTCATTTGGCCTTGATCGTATTAGGAGTAGAAGCAGGGGATGAGGTCATTTGTTCTTCATTCACATTTTCGGCATCATGTAATCCGATCCGGTATCAGGGAGCAACACCAATTTTTGTTGACTCCGAAGCGGATACGTACAACATGGATCCAGTGCTTTTAGAGGAAGCTATAGCGGATCGAATCAAGCGCGGTAAAAAGCCGAAAGCCATCATTTTGGTTCACCTTTATGGGATGCCGTCAAAAATCAAAGAGATCTTAGAGGTAGCTCGAAAATACGAAGTTCCGGTCGTGGAGGACGCCGCGGAAGCGTTAGGTTCTAAATACTTCGGGCAGGCACTCGGTACATTTGGCGATCTTGGAATTTACTCTTTCAACGGAAATAAGATCATTACAACTTCTGGGGGCGGCGCTTTAGTATCCAGAAATACAGCTTGGATCGAAAAAGCGCGCTTTTTGGCGACACAAGCAAGAGACGCTGCTCCACACTATCAGCATTCTCATATCGGATATAATTACCGCCTAAGCAACATTCTGGCGGGCATCGGACGTGGTCAATTGCTGGTGCTGGACGAACGCGTTGCCCAGCGACGTAAAAATTATGATTTTTACAGGAATGCGTTTGCGGACCGTCGGGAAATCCAATTTTTATCTGAACCTCAAGGGTTTTATTCAAACCGTTGGCTGACCACGGCTGTAATCAAAGGAAGGATATCACGTGAAGATATGAGGCTAAAATTGGAGCGTGAAAATATCGAAAGTAGACCGCTGTGGAAGCCGATGCATCTCCAGCCAATTTTTGAAGGATGTCCGGCATACACAAATGGCACTTCAGAACGCTTATTTAATGAAGGTATATGCTTACCTTCAGGTTCGAATATGACCACGGAGGAATTGCAGCGCGTTGCGGACGTAATTCATTCACTATTATCCCATTAACGGTTACATTTTCGAATTGGGAAGCATTAAGTTTTGATTCTATTTTTTGGAGTGATTTTGAGAATATACGCATGAAGAAACTATCGCTGGCTTTAATTCTTTTTACCCTCTCTCTGCACCTACATGCCCAAGTAAATACCATCAAGGCGGGTACCTGGGATGATCCCACAGTTTGGAGCACGGGTGTGAGCCCGACTTCGACAGCAGGGGTGATTACATTAAATCATGCAGTAACCATTCCGAACGGTTACGCTGTGACAGTTGACGAGGTGATTGCTAATGCGGCCCTTACAATCGCCAACGGCGGCTCTTTGTCACTGTCCAATGGCGCTGGAACAGATTTGTTAATCAATCCGGGCAATACATTGGTCGTCAATGGCGAATTCATAATGGGGAATTTGGCAACGGTCACTCAGACGGGCGCTACTGTTACTTTTGGTGCAGCATCTACCTATCGTCATCGTTATACGGCAACGGAAGGTATTCCGCTGGTTGCCACGTGGGCGACGACCTCAAACTTTATCATTGAAGGATATACCAACCTCTCCATACTAAACTTTACATCAACAGCTTGGAGTCAGACGTATGGCAATTTTGTTTATAACTGTACCCTTCAGCGCAGCACCGTAAATTTCAATGGATTGATCACTGATGTTAACGGTGATTTTTCTGTTTTAAGCACAGGGACAAGCTTTACGCAACTCACAATCGGTCAAAGTAACGTGGCTTTTGATGTGGATGGTAATTTTTCAATTGCAGGCACGGCACGATTTAACTTTTCGACCACAAGCGCCGGGGGAGTATTGGACATTGGAGGAAATTTTAATTTCACGTCCACCAATGTAAACGGCTCTTTACTTACAAACATCGGAAGTTTTACGATTAACCTTGCCGGTGATTTTAATATGAACGCGCCTGGAGGTCGGATTTTTATGGCGGGATCGAGCGGATCTACGGGCACGTCAACATTCAACCTCAATGGCAATTTTAACCTAACATCAGGACAAATTACCGAGTCTGGTGGCAGTACAGCATCAGGTAACCTTCGATTCCTTCGCGCGGGTGCAACTACATTTGTAAATACGGGGTCTGTTATTAATAGGATAAACTACTATATCAGTGCCGCGACAATTCTTGATGTTTCGATCTATCCCTTATCAAGTTCAGGCGCAAACTTTATTCTTGATGGAACGCTCATTGTTGGGTCTACTGAACCGACAGGAGCGATCCGGAATTCGACCACGCTCGGAAATATAAGAACAACCAATACCTTGCGTGTTTTTTCTCCTGGGTCAATGATAATTTATCGGAGTGCTAGTGCTCAATTTATGGGCGATGGCCAGCCGGCAACCGCTGATGTCACCACCGTTATCGATAATCCCAACGGCGTGTCGTTGTTTCAGGGAACGACCGCACAAATGACCATTGCAGGACATTTAGAGTTGAGAAGCGGTCAGTTGTTCATTGGAAACAGACGACTTAACCTGAATGGCACCATCTCTTCTATAGGTGGCGTGCTTGGAGGCGATGGCAACTCCGTCGTGGTAGTCGGAGGCACATCAGGAGGAAATTTCGGGACACTTCCATTCGGCGTATCAAACAATGTACTAGGCGTCTTAACGCTTAATAGAACTGGCGCAGGCGCTGCGATCGGTATTAACAGCGCGGTGACCATTACATCGCAGTTAAATTTGGTGAACGGAGATGCTAACAACGCATCAGGGTTGACACTCGCTGCGGGTGCTACTGTGTCACGCTGGCCCACAGCTCAACTTTTAGGTGCGCGTGCATTACACGGTCCAACCGATGCTTTTAATGTGATATATCGAACCACAAGTGTTGCAGGAAGTCCAGCCACTTTTAGTACGGGATTAGAACTTCCTTCACCTTCTGAGCTTAATGCGTTGGGAAGTCTGACAATAAATACAAATCAATCAACGGATATACTTCAACTTTCACAAGATCTTACAATTAACGGTGTGGTAACGTTTACACGCGGTGTGTTGCAGGGATCCACGCATGCAATACGGATGCGTGGCGCAAGTTGGATCGATAATGCAGGAAATTTCATACCTGGAACGAGCACCGTGACATTTGATGGAACAACGGCCATTTCCGGGACAAGTACAGCGGTTTTTGCGAACATCGCCGCGACAAACACGGCATCGTTGTCGACCGTTGTCAATTTGAATGTTTCAGGAAATATTGCATTTGCAACTGGAAGTACTTTTGCCCCATCGACAACCACGACAATATTGAACGGTGCTGCACTCCAAACCGTGTCGGCCGGGGGATCGAATTTCTTTAATCTTACAATTTCAAAATCTGGTGGCAACGTTCAACTGACGGGACCAACTGGATTGATCGGTTATTTGAATTTTGTATCGCCTACGGCCAATTGTAATTTTCAATCAAACGGTTTCTTAACGCTCATCTCAACGAGCGACGCAGAAGGGACAGCAACGGCGCCGGGGACCTCTCAAATTTATCGCTTGGGTACAAACACTGTTACAGGAGACGTAACTGTCCAGAGGTTCATGAGTGGAGAAGGAAGGATTTATCGGTATATCAGCTCTCCAGTTACCAATGCAACGGTAGCGTCGTGGCAAGATGACTTTCCAATCACGGGGACATTTTCCAACCCAAGCAACGGCTCTGCTTCTTGTGGTTTTTCATTTATCAAAACTCAGCCATCGTTATATTACTACGATGAAACACCTCCAGGAAATGTGGATCAAGGTTATGTAGCATACCCAACGGTGGGTATTTCGGCAAGTAATCCGTTGGTTGTTGGTAGAGGCTATGCGGCATTTATACGACGTTGTGATAGTCCAACGATTATCGACGTCACAGGACCGATTAACCAAGGTACATTTACGTATTCTTTAACATATACGAACACTGGCGACGCTACGGCCGATGGTTATAACCTTATCGGAAATCCGTATCCATGTACAATCGATTGGGACATGGGCTGGGCGAAGACTAGAATTTCTCCCATCATTTCTGTGCGCGACAACGGCGCCGGGGGAATGATGCGTTATTGGGACGGAACTTCTGGCGATTTGACCAATGGTCGAATTGCTCAGGGACAAGCATTTTGGGTTAGGGCCACGGCTGCAAATCCAGTGCTTCGTATCACAGAAAATGCAAAAGTGATTACAGCGAATACTGCTGGCGAGTTTTACAGGGAAGACACGACGCCACCTACGCCAATAGTCGTGAGTACTTTGCCAATCCTGTTGAGTGACGGGGTGTTAACGGATAAAGCTTTTGTCAAGCTTAGGTCTGAATCGCAGAACACGCTCGATGATTTGGATGCTCCTAAATTGGATAATGAAGCATTTGACTTGTACACGTTAAGCGACGATAAGGTTGCAATGGCCATTAATGCCCGGCATTCGGTCGATAACGACTTGATTATTGCACTCGGAATACGTGACCTTGAAGCGCGACAATACACTTTATCGTTGGGAGAGCGGAATGGTGATTTTGATGACTACAGTTATTACCTGATAGATCAGTATACGAATACGATAGTTTCACTCGATAAACCCTATACGTTTACCATCACAAATGATCCGGCGACAGCGCGAACAGATCGATTCAAGATTCAATTGAAATCGGAATCGGAAGCAAGTGCGATTGTTGCATATCCAAATCCTGTTGAGCGATACATGTATGTAAAAGTTGCTAACTTTGAGGGAACAACGGTATCTATTACTGATAATTTAGGTCAAACCAAATCGATGAATGTTCAGCGAAACAGCGGTATGCTTATGGTTGATTTTGAGGGAATGCCTGCAGGTATCTATTTTTTGAATATGTTTGTAACCCAAACGGGTCGAAGTACGCTTAAAATCATAAAGAAGTAATGAATAACCGTTGTAACCATAAGGTCCTTTTTCATGTGCTAGTAATGGCGATCGTCATGTGTCTGCCAGTACTTGTCCAGGCACAACCTGGTGATCCAGATCCTCCAGGCGATCCGGTGCCTTTCACAGGTATTGAATGGCTCATTGCTGCGGGCGGTGCTCTCGGAGGATATAATATCTTTAGAAGGAATAGAAAACAAAAAGATTAACACTTAGTTAATCTGCGTATTACTAAATAAGAATTCTTTGGTAAAAGTGCTCAATAAGCTCACGGTGTTGCCGAGGTGGGTGGTTATTTTAATCGACCAGTTCTTAATATTTACCTCTGTCTGCCTTGCCTTCCTTCTTCGTTTCAACTTTCACATTAGTGAGGTTATTTCATATAAGCCACTGTCAGGAATAATTCTGACAATGGTAGCCGCCTTTGCATCAACGTTAATTACAAAAAGCTACGCAGGGATCGTCCGTTACACTGGCATCCAAGATGGTCTGCGTATCATCAGAACTGAGTTGCTCAGCGTGTCGATGATTGTAATTGTAAACCTCGTGTATTATTACAATACAGGGAAAAATGTCATACCCTTCTCTGTAGTTTTCATCGCGTTCTTCATTTCAAGTTTGTTGCTATACCAATATCGCATTCTGGTGAAGAATCTGTTCACACTATATAAAACGAACTCTGGGACTTCGGTTCCTGTGGTGGTTTTCGGTGCCGGCGTGGCAGGTTTTCTTACAAAGCAAGCGATTGAAGCGGATCTTCATAGCTCGTACAAACTTGTCGCATTTATGGATGATGATGTCCAAAAGAATGGGAAAGAAATCAACGGAACGAAGATCTATAATTCAGATAAACTAAATGACCTCGTCAAGAAGCATGCAGTCAAAAGACTTGTCATTGCCGTAAAGAATCTTTCCATAGACCGAAAGAATGAGATTGTGGATGAGGCATTGGCGCATGGAGTTCGTGTTAGCTATGTAACGTCTTTTGATAAGTGGCTTCGGAACGATTTCGACGTGAAGGAAATTCGTGATATTAACATTGAGGATCTGCTGGGGCGTGAGGTGATTAAACTCAATAATGGGACTATTCAGAATGCACTCCAGGGAAAGGTAATTTGTATTACCGGAGCAGCGGGATCTATTGGCTCTGAGTTAGCACGCCAAATAATCACGTTTAGACCAACAACAATGATTATCATTGATCAAGCAGAATCACCACTGTTTGATATTGAGCGTGAACTACGAAGTAAGGGGTTGCCAACAAAATTGATTGTTTGTATCGCTGATATCTGTAATAAAGAGCGGATTGATAGGATATTCAACGATTTTAAGCCAGAAATGGTGTTTCATGCCGCAGCTTATAAGCACGTTCCCATGATGGAAAGCAATCCGTCCGAGGCGGTAGCGGTTAACATATTTGGGACAAAGAATCTTGCAGATACCGCAGTGCGCCATAAGGTTAAGAAATTCGTCATGATTTCTACCGATAAGGCAGTGAATCCAACTAATGTGATGGGATGCACCAAACGAATTGCGGAAATCTACGTGCAGTCACTGAACGGATACAATAGCTCATTGGCCCTCGGGAATACGTCATTTGTAACAACTCGTTTTGGCAACGTACTTGGTTCGAATGGATCCGTCATTCCTATATTTAAAGAGCAATTAATGAAAGGTGGACCGATTACGGTTACCCACCCTGAGATCACGAGATTTTTCATGACCATTCCTGAAGCATGTGAGTTGGTAATTGAAGCCGGTGTAATGGGTAGAGGAGGTGAGATTTTCATCTTTGATATGGGCAAGCCGATCAAGATTTATGATCTCGCTAGAAAAATGGTTATGCTTTCTGGTAAGGAACTTAATAAAGACATCGAGATTGTATTTACGGGGCTTCGTGATGGAGAAAAACTTTATGAAGAGTTGCTGAACGATCAAGAGAATACGATTCCTACACACAATGAAAAGATCTTAAAGGCAAAGGTCTCCGAATATCAATATGATGAGGTATGCCGAAACTTAGACCTACTAGAGGATTTTATCAACGACAAGAATGAGCATAAGATGGTGACGCTCATGAAGGAGATTGTTCCTGAGTACAAGAGTAACTACTCTCGTTTTGAGGTTCTCGATCTGCCTCAGGGGTAATTTTTATAGACTTCTGAATTTTGTGTTTCGACTAGTCATCAGTTTCTCCGCGCGGTACTCTTTCAACGTTGTGATAATTTGATACTCTGATATCAGCAGTGTTACCTAATCTCAATCAATTCGATCTTGACTTACACACGGTTGTGTGAAATGTTTCTTTATACTATATAGGTAAAAACTAAAACACCCCGACAAATTCGTGACGGGGTGCTATTTTAATTCTATTCCTTAAAACTATTTATCGGCGTCTGTTCCAGAATTTCCGTTTTGATCGGTAAAGCTTGTGTTGTGAACTTCTGAAAATTTCTGTTGGTAGGTAGTATTGCAGCGTTATGTTCGCAATAAAATAACCATCGTTTTCATCTGGATTACCGCGTACACCAACTTCTTGGGGTCTGTCAGGTTGTGTACCGATTTCAGGTCTTCGGTCTGACAGTGCCCTCGCAAGATCACTGCTGAGTATCGCTGGATCAGGGTAGCGCTTGATGCTGACGTCATCAAGATAGTCTGTGAATGTTAGGCGGTATCCGCCTTCTACGAGTATATTAAAGAATGGATCAACCTTAACTCGCACACCTAAACCAACAGGAATGACAGGTTGGATGCGACTGTATTTTACGCCTTCAGTTTGCAATGGAGCGAGTGCTACTTTTTCGCCGTCAGGTGCGACGGTTTTTGGATTAAAGCGCAAAAGGCCAAACCCCAAAAAGCCGTAGATGTCAAGAGGCGATCTTTGATAAAATCGCGTACCCATAGGGGAGAGGTGAACCACGCCAATCACACTTAACTCGATATTACTCGACGTGAACGACAAGTTTCTTTCTCGTCTATCATCATCCGCTTTTGAATCATCTCCAGAAAATTGGAACCATGTCAGTTGAGCCCTGGAGCTGATGCGAGGTAGCCAATAATATTCAGCACTCACCGTAATATTGGGTTTAATAATCCCAAATTCACCAGGGTTGACCATCTCCCCGTAGTAGTTAGCAGTGCCTGAACCTAATCCAACAAGAAGATTTCTGTTTCTTCGTATGGCAAAGAAGCTCTGTGCATCTGCAAAGAACGGGGCAAAGGTTACAATAGTAAAAACGAGTATTTTGAAACTCCTCATCAACGGCAAATTTTTCAACAATATAAACAATTAAAAACGATACCCGCCTGATTATTAGGCCAAAACCTCTTTTACTCTTTTAGCGGCATCTTTTAATAGAATAGCTGAGAAAACTTTCAAGCCAGATTGTTCTATGATCTTCGCGCCTTCTTCAGCGTTAGTACCCTGAAGCCTTACAATGATCGGTACATGAATATTGCCAATTTTCTTGTATGCCTCAACGACACCGTTTGCAACCCGATCGCAGCGAACGATACCACCGAAGATGTTGATAAGAATCGCCTTTACGTTCGGATCTTTCAAAATGATACGGAATCCGGCTTCAACCGTTTCTGCGTTTGCGCCACCTCCTACGTCGAGGAAGTTTGCAGGCTCACCACCAGAAAGTTTGATGATGTCCATGGTAGCCATTGCTAACCCGGCGCCGTTTACCATACACCCCACGTTACCATCAAGCTTCACGTAGTTCAAGCCGGATTTGCCAGCCTCAACTTCCAATGGATCTTCTTCTGTTACATCGCGGAGTTCGGCAAGATCTTTATGACGATAGAGTGCGTTCTCATCAAGGTTTACTTTTGCATCGACAGCGATAATTTTGTTGTCAGAGGTTTTAAGCAAAGGGTTGATTTCAAACATCGACGCATCAAGACCCAGGTATGCATTATATAAGGAGTTGATAAATTTAACGCCTTCTTTAAATGCGTTGCCTTCCCATCCTAAAGCGAATGCGAGTTTTCTAGCTTGAAATGGTTGAAGTCCGACTGCGGGATCAATCCATTCTTTGATGATTTTTTCTGGATGATTTTCAGCTACCTCCTCAATATTCATTCCTCCCTCAGTCGATGCCATGATAACAGGTGACCCTGTAGCGCGATCGAGAAGGATACTCATATAATATTCTTTCGGTTCGTTCTCGCCAGGGTAGTATACGTCCTCGGCAATTAAAACCTTGTTTACTTTTTTTCCTTCAGGACCCGTTTGGATGGTGACAAGCGTTCCACCCAATACACCTTTTACTTTCTCCGGAACTTCAGCAATGCTTTTTGCAAGAACAACACCTTTAGATCCTGTTTCCTTCACGGTTCCTTTACCACGACCACCCGCGTGAATTTGTGACTTCACCACGAACCACTTGGTACCAGTTTCTGCTTGAAGCTCTTTCGCCGCGGCGATTGCACTGTCATAATTGTCGGCAACAATACCACGTTGAATGGCTACGCCGTAACGCTTAAGAATTTCCTTACCCTGGTATTCGTGAATATTCATGGATTTTTTGTTTTGGGCGAAACTAGCGTATTTCATGGTTTATTTCAAGAAAACCGAATAATTCAAAATAATGCTACAGATCAGCCAGGTCGAGAAATCTTATGGGCAGTTGAAAGTCTTAAAGGGTATCGATCTTGAGATCGCGCAAGGGGAAGTTGTTGCCATCGTTGGAGCATCTGGCGCGGGAAAGAGTACGCTTCTTCATATCATGGGAACACTTGATTCTCCGGATAAAGGAAAGGTGCTGATTAATAACGCCGATGTATTTGCGTATTCACCCAAGGCGTTATCGGCCTTCAGGAATCAAACCATTGGTTTTGTTTTTCAATTTCATAATCTGTTGCCGGAATTTACCGCACTGGAGAATGTGATGATTCCTGGGTTAATCGGAAATTCATCTAACGAGGCATCTGTTCGAAAAAAAGGTCTTGAGTTACTCGATAGGCTGGGCCTGGCTTCACGGGCGGACCATAAGCCATCAGAGATGTCTGGGGGAGAGCAACAAAGAACCGCAGTCGCAAGAGCGTTGATTAATTCACCGAAGATGATTTTAGCGGATGAACCAAGCGGAAACCTTGACTCCAAGAATGCGCTTGAACTCCATAATCTCTTCTTTAAGCTAAGGAGTGAATTGGGGCAAACCTTTGTGATCGTAACCCATAATGAAGAACTTTCGAAAATGGCAGACCGGAGAGTGGAAATTGCCGACGGAAGATTGAAAGTCTAATGTTAAAAAAAGAAAGGAGAGAACCCAGCACAGCATCAATCGCTTCATTCGTGGTTCTCTCCAGATCTTTACCCGTTAGGTTAAAGTAGGCTCCCGATATAAAAAATCTTGGTGTAAATCTTAATCAGTGATACAAAGATATTGGCAAGAAACGACGTGCACTTCTAAGAGTAACCCAATAACATAGCGATGTAAGGAGTTTGATAAAGAGTTCCATTTTCGACTCGCAGCGATTGAGATTTGCGCATTAAGAATGTTAGCGCAATTGTTTTGGATGCGCTAATAAAACATTGACTGTCAACGGTATGTTTTTGCCAAATAAGGAATTTGATTGCCGCATAATACAATCAACGAAAGCTAGCTGATATTTCTCTCCGCACGGTTAAGCGGTGAGCTTTTTTGTAAATCGTTGATCTGCCTTACAAGCGATGTTGGGGTAAGTGCTTTAATATCTCAGTGTCGGCCTCTTCGACCTCCACATGTCCAATGCTGTTCACCGATATCAGTTTCACTGCTTTAAGTTCGTTGATGAGAATGGGGTCATACTTGGCGGACACCCGAATGTAATTCTCTGTGAAGCCGTGCATCATTCCGTTTTCAACATCATTCTCGAATAAGACTGTCCCTTCCTTCCCGAGGTTATCGTCGTAGAACTTACGTCTTTTTTTGTCCGAGAGAATGTGGAGCATTTTTGATCGATCAGCGCGGTGATTTCCGGGAACAATCCCTTCCATTGTTGCGGCCAGTGTATTTTCTCTTTCTGAGTAGGTAAATACGTGGAGATAGGAGATGTCGATGTCGTTCAAAAATTGGTAGGTCTCCAGGAAATCTTCCTGTGTTTCACCCGGGAATCCTACGATCACATCCACGCCGATACAGCAGTGTGGCATGAGCGCTTTGATTTTTGTGACACGCTCAACGTAGAGTTCGCGTTGGTAGCGCCGGCGCATTAACCGTAGAATCTTGTTCGAGCCCGACTGTAACGGAATATGGAAATGCGGGACAAACTTCTTAGAAGAAGCCACGAATTCAATAATCTCGTCGGTTAGTAGGTTTGGCTCTATCGATGAAATCCGGAAGCGGTCGATGCCTTCTACTTCGTCTAGTGCCTTGATTAAATCTATAAATCGTTCAACGCGTTTTCCGTCTTGAAGTCCGAAGTCGCCGGTATTCACACCGGTAAGAACTATTTCCCTAACTTCGGTAGCTGCGATCTCGCGGGCAGTTTCGATAATATTGGCGATACTGTCACTTCTGCTGTTTCCGCGCGCTAAAGGAATGGTGCAGAAAGTGCAGGAGTAGTCGCAGCCGTCCTGGACTTTGAGGAAAGTTCTGGTGCGGTCGTTGGCGGAGTAGGAGGTGTTGAAACGTTTTGCTTCATTGATTTCGGAAGCGAATACTTGAGCATCAGGTTTTCTAACGAAGCCATCAAGAAGCTCGTGAAGTCTAAACTTTTCGGCGGCACCAAGTACGGCATCAACGCCTGGGATCTCGGAAATCTCTTTCGGCTTTAACTGTGCATAACATCCGATGATCGCCACATACCCATCGGGTGAAATTGCTCGCGCTTCGCGTACGATCTTGTGACATTTTTTATCCGCATTCTCGGTCACCGAACACGTATTAATAATAAAAATGTCAGGGGTATCGTTGAAATCGACCTTTTTATAGCCTTTTTCTTCAAACATCCTCGAGATCGTTGATGTCTCTGAGTAGTTTAACTTGCATCCTAATGTATAAAAAGCGACTTTTTTCATTTCCTTCGGCCTTCGTTAGCTGGTTTCCAAAGTGGCCTCTTACCAGTACGGGACAAAGATAGAAAATGTGATCAAGTGTTGGAACCTAGTTGCAAGCAATAGGGATAGGAGCGACACCCCGCAGTAGCGTTGGGCTGAGCTAGGGACGAGGAGTATAGCGGATAGCCCGGGCCCCGCCTCGGGGCATTGCCCTAATTTGCATGAAGCAAATACAAGCCTTGATCCTTAAGGTTACTTCACTATTCTCCGGTGATAATTGACTTGGCCTAAATGATAGTTGAGGTGGCCATACAGGTGGTTGAAAAAGAACATGTATGTCATGGGCTTTCCGAAGATTTCTTCAGGGTATATTTTTGTGAAATCTTCAATCTTGGTATCGAGGAGTACCTTTTTGACCGCAGCCCGAGCAGCTTTGATTTCTTTTACGACTTCTGAAATTGGAACATCCTTGGCGGAAAATTCGAGCGGCCGGTTTCGCTTATAGCCCGTATTTCCCAACACAGCGCCAAAGTAGTTTTGGAGATTTCCAGATAAGTGCAGGGCAAGATTTCCACCCGGGTTGGTGGTTCCCGGCACGGCTTTCCAAAGGAGTGCCTCATCCGGATAAGCCTTAATCTCGTCTTCTAATTTTTGAAGATCACGGTCGAAGAGCTCTACTAATGATTCGATGACGGGATTCATAGGCGAAGTAATTTTGATGAATAAGGGAAAGCGAACCAGAATCGTTCCGGTTCGCTCTTTGTACTCTTAAACGCTCATCAGGTATTGTTCAACACCTTTGATTTTTGCATCCAAGGTTTGATCAACAGTCTTAAATTCTTCCTTCGACGGAAGCTTTGCGTTTACGCTGATGTAAAACTTGATCTTCGGTTCCGTACCCGATGGACGGACAGATACCTTCGTGCCATCTTCCAGATAGAATTGCAAAACATCCGAATTCGGGAAGTCAAGTTTTGATTCTTTTCCTGTTGTTAAATCTTTTTGAATCAGGCTTTTATAATCAAGTAGTTGAACTACTTTAGAGCCATTAATCTGGGCAGGCGGGTTTGTTCTGAATTTCTCCATCATCGCTTTGATTTCCATCTCACCTTGCTGACCTTTCTTGGTTACGTTCAATAAACCTTCTTTGAAGAATCCATATTCAACATACATGTCAATCAACCAATCATAGAGCGACTTGCCTTGTTCCGTTGCACTGGCCGCCATCGCCGCAAAGAATGCGCACGCGGAAACTGCATCTTTGTCGCGAACAAAGTCACCGGCCATGTATCCATAGCTTTCTTCGCCAGCGGCCACAAATGTTTTCTTCCCTTCAAATTTGCCCATCAATTCGGCAATGTATTTAAAGCCGGTAAGGGTGTTGTAGCATTCGATTCCAAGTTTTGCAGCCATTGCATCTACCAACTCCGTGGTTACAATTGTCTTCGCGATATAAGTGTTCTTCGTTTCTTTCAGGTTTTTCATGATGAAGTACATCATTAAACTGAAAGCTTGGTTTCCGTTCAATAGAATGAATTCACCATCAGATTTTCGGACGCCAATACCCACGCGGTCTGTATCAGGGTCAGTGGCCATTACCATGGTGGCACCCACGGCCTTGCCCTTTGCAATAACCATTTCCATAGCGGATTGCTCTTCCGGGTTTGGTGACTTTACGGTCGGAAAGTTTCCGTCTGGCTTTGCTTGTTCATCAACAACGTGAATGTTGGTGAAGCCAATCTGTTTTAAAGTTTCCGGAACCATTGTGATCCCCGCACCGTGGATACTCGAATAAACCAACGGAATAGCGTTGTGTTTGGCGATGATTTCATGGTTCGGTATGATCTTCTTAACTTCTTCAAAATAAGCCTGTTCTACCTCTGTACCTATAGTCTTAATTAATGATGGATTCGCATTGAATTTAACCTGGCTGAATGAAGTAATGGTGTTGACTTCCTTGATGATATTCTTATCGTGCGGAGGAACAACCTGCGCTCCATCATTCCAGTAGGCTTTGTATCCATTGTATTCCTTCGGATTGTGCGATGCGGTGATGACGATACCCGATTCGCATTTCAGGTAGCGGATGGCGAATGAAAGCAGGGGGGTGGGGCGGAGTTCGGCGAACATAAAAACGTGAATTCCATTGGCGGAAAACACATCTGCCACCACTTGCGCAAAGAAACGGCTATTGTTACGGCTATCATGCGCGATCGCGACTTTGATGGTTTTGCCGGGGAAAGCTTTCAGTAGATAGTTTGCGAGACCCTGTGTAGCAATTCCAACCGTGTACTTATTCATGCAGTTTGAGCCAGCGCCCATAATACCGCGAAGGCCTCCGGTACCAAATTCCAGATCTTTATAAAAATTATCGATCAGTTCTTTTGAATCTTGGTTAGAGAGGAGGGATTTGACCTCGGCTTTTGTCGTATCGTCGATTACAGGGCTGTCGATCCATACTTGGGCTTTAGTCTGAACGTCTTTTAGAAGTTGAGTCATTGCGTAAAAATTTAACCGTTAAAAATAAGGCGCAGTAAATTTATTATAAGTTTGCAGCCGATTCGAAAAATATGATTTTGAAAGTTTTTAAAAGTATTTGGTTTGTGTCGTTGTTGGGGTTGCTCACAGCGATGATGTTGGTGTACGCTTCTTTAGGTGAAGTCGTTGTAATTCAGCAGAATGGCCTAGATCAAGTTGCACTTTCACGTGAATCATTTTTCTATATCGTGCTCATCCTGAGTGTAGTAGTCAATATGACCGTGTATTTAATCAAGCTTTTTTACTTGAAAAATGAAGATTTTCGCAGTTGGTACCATGGTTTGGTTATCACGATAAACCTCTTTCTTGTTGTAAGTTTGTTTTTGATCAATGCCTTCAACAGTGGGGAGCGTTTTGACTTCTCGAGAATAGCTTTTGTGATCTATGGTAGCGTGGGGTTGGTTGTGGCTTGGGCTATTGCCTGGCCTGTGATTAAGGTTTTTAGGCGTTTTTCAACTAAATCGACGGTTTGATTGATGATGCTTATTGAACTGTAAATCATTTATTTTAAGCTATTCAGTTAAGGAAATTTTGTAGTTATTGCACGCTAGGAACCCCTTGAAGTCATTTTAAAAATCCTTTTATTACAGGTGCAATCAGTTTAACGTCCTGTCTGATCTTTCCAGATCGCTGGATTTTATGGGCTACAAAACCACTTTTTGAACTGGAATAGGCTTATTTTTTAGTCTTGTTTCTGAAAATGTTAAATCATTGGAGTAATGGCAAAATCCGAGAAAGAGTCAATGTTTGATTATGATGAGTCCAGTATTAAGTCGCTCGATTGGCGAGAGCACATTCGCTTGCGCCCCGGTATGTATATCGGTAAACTCGGCGATGGTTCATCAAAAGACGACGGGATATATGTATTGGTGAAGGAAGTTATTGATAACTGTATCGATGAACATATGATGGGCTTCGGTAAGGTTATCGATGTGACGATCACAGAATCTAAAGTAACCGTTCGCGACTACGGCCGCGGTATTCCTTTGGGCAAGGTCGTTGACGTCGTGTCAAAGATCAATACGGGCGCGAAATACGATAGTGGCGCATTCCAGAAATCGGTAGGGTTGAACGGGGTTGGTACAAAGGCCGTTAACGCTTTGTCAAGTTATTTTAAGGTTCAAGCATATCGCGAAGGTGCTACCAAATTAGCGGAATTCAAGAAAGGTGTTCTGACCAGCGATCCTAAGCAAACCAAGACCGACGAGAAAAATGGTACCTACGTTGAGTTCGAGCCTGATAATACCATGTTCAAGCATTACCACTTCATCCCAGAATACTTGGATGATCTTATGTGGAATTATGCATTTCTTAACGCCGGACTAACGATTAATTATAACGGTCAGAAGTTCTATTCCAAAGATGGCCTTCTTGATCTATTGAAGCAGAAAACCAATCCAGAAGAATTACGCTACCCAATCATTTCATTTAAAGGAAATGACATTGAGTTTGCGCTGACCCATGGAAATCAATATGGCGAAGAGTATTACTCATTCGTTAATGGTCAGAATACAACTCAGGGGGGTACGCACTTGGCGGCTTTCCGCGAAGGTATCGTTCGTGGTGTTCGTGATTTCTTCAAGAAAGATTTTGATGCTTCCGACATCCGGGCTTCAGTTATTGGAGCTATTGCAGTTCGTGTTCAGGAGCCAGTGTTCGAATCACAGACTAAAACGAAGCTCGGATCGCTCACCATGGCACCGGAAGGAGCAGCCGTCAAAACCTTTGTTGGTGACTACGTGGCCAAAGAGCTGGAGATCTACCTCCACAAAAACCCGACGGTTGCCGATGCTATGCAGAAGCGCATCATGCAATCGGAGCGTGAGCGCAAAGAGATTGCTGGTATCAAGAAGCTTGCGAATGAGCGTGCCAAGAAAGCCAACCTCCACAATCGCAAACTTCGCGATTGCCGTTACCACTTCGACGAGAAAAATCCTAAAGGTGTAGACTCACAAATCTTCATCACAGAGGGAGACTCGGCTTCCGGATCAATCACCAAATCGCGTGATGTCGAAAGTCAGGCTGTATTCAGTTTGCGTGGTAAGCCTTTGAACTGTTTTGGTCTATCCAAAAAAGTTGTATACGAAAACGAAGAGTTTAACCTTCTTCAACACGCGTTGAATATTGAAGATGGTCTTGAAGGACTTCGTTATAATAAGGTGATCATCGCTACCGATGCCGACGTGGACGGTATGCACATTCGTCTTTTGCTGATGACATTCTTCTTGCAATTCTTCCCGGATCTTGTGAAGGCGGGGCATGTGTTTATTTTGGAGACACCTTTGTTCCGTGTTCGCAATAAGAAAGAGACGATCTATTGCTACAGCGAGGAGGAGAAACAGGCAGCGATCAAAAAGATCGGCGGCAAACCGGAGATCACCCGCTTCAAAGGTTTGGGAGAAATTTCACCGGATGAGTTCGGTGGATTCATCGGAGAAGACATCCGTCTTCAGCCGGTGTTGCTCCACAAGGACAGTCATCTTCAGCGCATCTTGGAGTTCTACATGGGTAAGAATACTCAGGATCGCCAGGAGTTCATCATCGGAAACCTCCGTGTTGAGATGGACAAGGTTGACAAGAATAATGTAGAGGATCCCGAAGTGTTGGAAGACCAGGAGGCCTGATTCATTGAGTAAATAACTAGCATTAATATCGAAGGATTTTTTAAGCCATGAGTAAAAAACCTAAATCAGAAGGCAAGGAAAAGCTACCACCATTTATTCCAACTACCGACAACGGTGGCAACGGACATGGAGAGGATGGCGTTCACTCCATTGCCCTTGATGGTCTATATCAAAATTGGTTCCTGGATTACGCGTCATATGTAATTCTTGAACGCGCTGTTCCGCGTATTGAAGACGGGTTCAAGCCTGTACAACGCAGGATCATGCACTCTCTTAAAGAAATGGATGACGGACGCTTCAACAAAGTGGCGAACGTGATTGGGAATACCATGCAGTACCACCCGCACGGTGATGCTGCAATTGGAGAAGCAATTGTGAATATTGGTCAGAAAGATCTTCTGATCGAAACACAAGGTAACTGGGGTGATGTACGTACGGGCGATAGTGCCGCAGCACCGCGTTACATCGAAGCACGTCTGTCGAAGTTTGCGCTCGATGTTACTTACAACGCTCAAACTACAGAGTGGCAGCTTTCTTATGATGGTCGTAAGAAAGAACCGGTAACCCTTCCGGTGAAATTCCCACTCTTGCTGGCACAAGGTGTTGAAGGTATCGCAGTAGGTCTATCAACAAAGATCCTCCCTCACAACTTTATCGAATTGATCAAGGCATCGATCGACATTCTGAAAGAGAAAAAGCCTAAGATCTATCCTGATTTTCCAACGGGCGGTATCGCTGATTTTTCAGAATACAACCAAGGACTTCGTGGCGGAAAAATCAAGGTGAGAGCCAAACTCGAGATCCTCGATAAAAAAACACTCGTCATAAAAGAGATTCCTTTTGCAACCACGACTACTTCTTTGATGGAGTCTATCGTGAAGGCAAGTGAAAAAGGGCAGATCAAGGTTAAGCAAGTAATCGATAACACGGCGAAGGATGTAGAAATTCAAATCGTTCTGCAACCCGGACAGTCGCCTGAAATTGCAATGGATGCATTGTATGCGTTCACGGATTGTGAGATTAGTATATCGCCAAATGCATGTGTGATCATCGATGATAAACCGGTGTTCATGCCTGTGAATGAGATTTTGAAAATCAACACTTTCCAGACGGTTGAGCTTCTCAAGAAAGAGCTTCAGATCAGAAGGGGAGAGTTGATGGAGAAAATACTCTTCTCGTCTTTGGAGAAGATCTTCATCGAGAACAAGATTTACAGAAGCATTGAAGAGGCAGAAAGCTGGGAAGAAGTTATCGAGGTTATCGACAAAGGTCTCAAGCCACACAAGAAAAAATTCTACCGCGAGATCACCCGCGACGATATCGTTCGTTTGACGGAAATCAAGATTAAGCGTATCTCGAAATACGATTCATTCCAGGCAAACGAGTTACTCAAGGATCTTGAGAAACAGTTGAAGGAAACAGAACATAATCTCAAGCACCTTACAGATTACGCTATCGCTTACTACCAGCGTTTGCTGGAGAAATACGGTAAGGGGCGTGAGCGCAGAACAGAGATGAAAAGCTTCCAATCTGTTACAGCGGTGGAAGTTATTGCGAACAACCAGAAACTTTACGTTAACCGTGCCGATGGATTTATTGGTTACGGATTGAAGAAAGATGAGTATGTATGCGACTGCTCCGACTTGGATGATATTCTTGTAATCCGTAAGGATGGCAAGTTGAAGGTGTCCAAGATTCAAGAGAAAGTTTTTATGGGCAAGGACATCCTGTATGTCGGTATCTTTAAGAAGAACGATGAACGCATGGTGTACAACGTGATCTATGCCGATGGTAAGAGTGGAAGAGCATTTGCGAAGCGCTTTAACCTGCCAGGTGTAACGCGCGAGAAAGAATATGATTTGACCAAAGGCGCAGCCAACTCTCGCATCTACTATGTGAGCGGTAATCCGAATGGCGAAGCAGAAAAAGTGGAAGTGAAACTTTCGCAGTCTAGTACAGCGCGCAAGAAGATCTTTAACTACGACTTTGCCGAGCTAGAGGTAAAGGGAAGAAGTGCCGGCGGAAATATCATTTCGAAATATCCACTCCGTAAAGTAGACTTCCTGAAAGCGGGTGGTTCAACGTTGAGTAAACTCACGTTGTGGTATGATGATGCCGCGGGGCGTCTCAATAAGGACAAGCGCGGTAAGTATCTTGGTAAGTTTGATGGTGATGACAAGATCATTGCTTTTCAGCGCAACGGTTCTTACAAGATCACAAGTTACGATCTGAATAATCGCTACGAACCAGAGAAGACTTTACATATAGAGAAATTTAATCCTGAGAAAGCTGTTTCAGCTGTCTATGTTGATGGTGAGAGTAAGCAATACATGGTGAAGCGATTCCTAATTGAAACCAGCACACTCGACAAAGAGTTTGGATTTATCTCTGAAGGGATCGGTTCTCGTCTTATTGTAGCAACGACCTCGGAAACGCCGGAAGTTGAAATGGAAGTGCAAAAGGCGAAAGACAAGCCGAAGAAAACGGAAGTTGTAAACCTGGAAGAGCTGGTAGAAATAAAAGGATGGAAGGCTTTAGGTAATCGCCTGTCAGAATACAAAGTTTCGAAGGTGAATCTAATACAAGAGGAAGAGGCGGCTCCGGAAGAAGCTGAAGCAGAAAATGCGGAAGCAGAGGTGGCTGAAGAAGATCAGTCGCCAAAAAAAAAACTCGAGACAAGTCCTCAGCCAACAGCAGTCGAGGAGGACGGACAAGTCAGCCTCTTCGGGGAGCCAAAAAAGCCGGACCCAAGACAAGCGGCAAGTCACCAGCAAAAAAGTCAGCCAGTCCAAAAAAGTCAAGTCGAGCAACAAAACCTCTTCGGACAAAGCCAAGCGGAAAAGCAAAGCCAAAGTCCAAACCAAACAAAAAGCGAAAGTGAAAAAGAAGAGGTGAGTGAGCGGGATGTTGATGATAAGTTGATTAATCCTGGCGAGACATTCGAATTCAAAATATAGACTTGTTAAACTTAGATAATGGACCCGTAGTGATGCGGGTCTTTTTTTATTTATCGGCTGCTACACAACAATGTGGTAGTACCGTCGAAATTTTCAAGTAAGGTTTTAATCTTTCTCGGTGTTTTTCCCCTGACAACTATTGCGAGACAATCGAAACCTTCCTTCGCTCAGTTCAGTATTAATGCAACAGTCACCTGAAGCTAAATCGTAACGGCACACGTAAACGATTACAGTATATACATGAAAGAAACGATTTCCGTTTTGACGCGCGACGGGGTGAAGATTGGCGCAAGTTGGTTTTTAGCAAATAATCCATCAGAAAAGGTGATCTTGATTAATTCTGCAACGGCGGTTAAACAATCCTATTATCATCAATTCGCCGACTTTCTAGCACAAAAGGGATTTCACGTTTACACCTATGACTATCGTGGTATTGGCGAATCATGTGCTCGCGACAAAGCATATCTACAGTCCAACATGAAAGATTGGTCGAAAGATATGGATGCTATGATAAGTCACATCACAACGTTACACCCACAATCTCGCCTGGTAATCATTGGTCATAGTATTGGCGGACAAATTATTGGTATGTCGCGAATGGCAGGCTATGCAGATTCGCTGATCATGGTCGGTGCGCAAACGCCGTACTGGAAAAATTATGAGGGTGCGTTGATGCGGATGAAGCTGCTATTATTTTGGAATATTTTGATCCCAGTATTGACGAGAATGTTTGGTTATTTTCCATCATCAAAGCTAGGATTGTTTGAAGATCTGCCAGCGAAAGTTGCGTTGCAGTGGGCGCGTTGGGCAAGAACACCTAAGTATGTCTTTAAGGATAATCCGGCATTAAAATCATCATTCGAAGCGTTGGATCAGCGAACCTTGTTTGTTAGTTTTTCTGATGATGCACTCGCGCCATACAAAGCCGTTCTCGACTTAAAACGATTTTATAAGCACGCGCGGATAGAACACTGGCACATTCATCCCGACGACCTCGTGGTGAAGAAGATTGGTCATTTCGGCTTTTTCAAGAAGCACATGGAAATGCTCATGTGGCACGATATGGTTCGCTGGATTGGTACGACTATTGGTATTGATAGGCCGAAAGCAGCATAGCGCTAATTCCACGTCAGCGAAGCAAAACAGTAAAGGATGAACCGTTTCACCGTTAACCGTAGTCTGTCATCGGTTAACTGTTTGCTCCGAAGGGGATGCTTTCCTAATTTCGGTATATGAAAAAACTCTTTTTAGTAACTATCGTCTCACTCGCGGCTAACCTTTGTTATGCTCAAAACGATGAGATTCTCGCGCAAGGAACAGTGAGCGATTCACGAACAGGTAAGGGAATTCGCGCTAGTATCAAATACAGTAGTATTCCAACCGGCAGTATATTCGGACGCTTCAATGATAGTACTTTTTCGTTTCCGATTTTTGGTACGGCGAAATATCAAATAACAGCGTCAGCTGATGGGTATAATCCTAAAACGGTTATCGTAGATCCGAAAGATGTAAACGCGGATAAGAAAGTGCTCCGTGATATCCGTCTCACACCGAAAGGTCAAACGGTTATTCTTGATCACTTGATATTTGCAAAAGGAAAGGCTGTTATCGATCCGGAATCGTTTGGTGAACTTGATGAAGTGGTGCAGATGATGAAGGAGAATTCAAAAATAGAAATTCAATTGGAAGGGCATACCGATAATGTTGGATCGCCAAAAGCAAATCTCGACCTGTCGCAAAAACGTGTGGATGCGGTCAAAAAATATTTGGTAGAGAAAGGCATATCGAAAGGAAGAATTCAGACTAAAGCATTTGGAGGTTCGCAGCCATTGAAGAATGAGCAGACGCCAGAGGCTAAAGCACTCAATCGTCGGGTTGAGATGCGGATTCTAAAAGATTAACAAAATAAAATGTTCGAACGAAACGCCAGGTGAATTGATTTTGCTTGGCGTTTTTTATTTTCATCCATGATGAGTAATACAAAGGCAAATAATTTCATTCGTGTATCATATCAGGAAATGTATGATACATTCAACAGGATATTAATGGCGTCGGGATTTGAGGAGCAAAAAGCAGCGATGTGTGCCGAAGTCTTTACCACGAATAGCGTTGAAGGGATTTACACGCATGGTGTGAATCGCTTTGCTAAATTTATAAAGTTTGTTGCTGAAGGCTATGTAAAGGCAGATGAAGAAGCTACACGTGTAGATGCCTTGGGAAGTTTTGAGCGCTGGGATGGCAAGTGTGGGCCAGGCCCGATCAACGCGATTCGATGTACAGAAGCGGCGATGGCTTTGGCATCAAAGAACACGATAGGCTGCGTTGCATTGGCGAACACCAACCATTGGATGCGTGCCGGATATTACGGGCAGTTCGCCGCGAAGAAGGGTTTTGCTTTGATCGCTTGGACTAACACCCTTGGTAACATGCCTGCATGGGGAGCGAAGGATAGTCGTCTGGGAAATAACCCAATGGTGTTTGCTGTTCCGTTCGCGTCATCTCCAATTGTGATGGACACAGCGATGTCGCAATACTCTTATGGTGCTATTGATCTTTATAAATTGAAAGGAGAAAAATTACCTACGATTGGTGGTCACGATAAAAATGGTGAGCTTACTGATGATCCAACGTTGATTGCAGAAACGAGGCGGGTTCTTCCGATTGGATTTTGGAAAGGGGCAGGTATGTCTTTGCTTCTGGATGTAATGGCTACTATTCTTTCTGCTGGCCTAGCGACGCATGAAATATCAAAGTTGCCTGTCGAGTATGCCATGTCACAAGTTTTTATTGCTATCGATCTTTCCAAACTGTCTAATGCTTCAGTAATTTATCAGGCGATTACTAAAATCATAGACGATTACCATCAGTCGGTATCAACAAAACAGAATGAGCGCGTTCGATTTCCTGGAGAGCGTATTGAAAAGACAAGAAATGAAAATCTCGCTGAAGGTATTCCGGTTTCTGAAAATGTCTGGAAAGAGATTGTTACGCTGTTAGCATAATTAACTTACACGTACGACATCCACCACTTCTTGTTGTGTTCTTTCAACGCCCCATACCATTTACAAGGGAAGTATAGGGCTGCAACGATAAGAAACCAAACGAGATATGTGCGCAATAGACTGGGTGAATATGCTTGCGGCCATTGATCGGGTGGTACGAATGAGAAGTTGATAAAGTGACCAAATTGAAAATACGACCATAAGTAGGCAGAGGCGCTGATCAAAAAGAGATGAAGGATAAAATAGAACAACGGTACTTTTCCATATACAATGAGTTTTTCAATAATGGGTGACTTGATTTTATCGAGCCGTCCAAGAAGTATTAACGCAATACCCAACGTGCTCGATATGAAAAGCATTGACGGTGGATACTTGTTTACGTTGATGAACGATAAAAAAGTAAATACTTCGCCCCGTGGTTGGGTACTCCATTCCAAAGGGTCCCCATAAACATTGGTAGCGCGAATGATGATAAATATTATTAGAAGGACAATGCCTGTAAAGGTTAATCGCTTCGAAAGCCCATCTTCTGTAAACCATTTGCCAACGAAAAAACCACAGAGCATAACGGCCATCCAAGGAAGGATAGGATAGGCCATCAATATCGTAACGCCTGCGTTTATCGTAAAAGGTGTATGCAGAAAAATTGCCGGTAAAAATGTAGCAGGGGTGATAGGCACGTTAGGAATTAAGTGCTGACCAATAATAATGGTGAGCGCAATGGCTAAGATTACTTTTCGAGGAAGCCGCGATAAAAAGGAAAGAAAGATCATTGACCATCCGATAGCCCAAATTACTTCGAGAATAATCAACTGATATCCATATTGAAATAAGAAACTGATTACGGCGATTTCGACGAAGATCAGCCAAAGCCCTCGTTTGATGAGGAAATGTTTTGATTCCTTCGGCGACTTATGTCGAGACGATAGGTAAGCGCTTACACCAGATAAAAATACAAAGGTCGGCGCACAGAGATGTGTGATCCATCGCGTTCCAAAAAGTAAAACGGATGTTTGGCTTACATCCTCCGGGCGAAAAGGTGTGGTACTGTAAAATTCTCGAACATGATCCAACGCCATAATTACCATGACCAAACCCCTGAGCATATCAATCGCGTTGACTCTCATTCGTTGTTTTGCTGACGTAGTGTCAAGGTTTTGTTCCGGCTGGAGTTCTGTCAGTACAGCATTCATAGTGTTGTATAAAGCGACAAGTTGATCTATCACTTGTCGATTTGGAAATTAATGTTGCTGAATGCCGTTTTTAGATAGCTGAATGCCGGAGATGTATGCCTGAAATTATTTGCCTAACCATTCTTTAAATGCCGTTAAGCGATCACCACTAACGAAAACTTCTTGACGTGTTGTAGGTATGATGTCTAGTTTTAGCTTGCCGCCGGAATAGAGATGTCCCTGTTGAACGCTTTGATGTGAAACGATGAATTGTCGATTGATTCTGAAAAACATTTTAGGGTCAAGCTGCGTCTCAAGGTCGTCAAGTCGGTAGTCTATTGGAAGATTAGCTCCCTTGTTGGTTGTTAAGAATACATTTTTGTCAGATACAAAGAAATATGCTACTTCCGACACATTGATGCTTTGTATCTTATTCGCGAACGAAATCATGAATCGGCTTCGATACGGCACCGGTTGTGGTCGTTCGAGTAATCGTAGGAGTTGTTCTTGTTGTGATGGAGAAAAATGTGATGAAAGACTATTGTACTTGTTGAGAGCATGTTCCAACTGCTCATACTCTACAGGCTTCAATAAATAGTCGATGCCACTAACCTTGAACGCCTTCAGAAAATATTCATCGTACGCTGTTGTAAAGATCGCCGGGATATGCAGGTCGATCTTCTCGAACAATACAAACACGAGTTCGTCCTCAAGCTGGATGTCCATGAAAATTAAATCTGGTGCATTGTTTTTCTTTAACCATTGTAAAGTTTTCTCTACAGATGGAAGCGTCGAAAGAATTTCAATGGTAGTGTCAAACCGGTGTAGTTGGCGCACAAGATGTTCAGCAGCCATGGGTTCATCTTCAAGAATTAATACACGAAGCATCATGGCTACAATAAAGGAATTTTTACGCAGAATGTTGACTTATCATCGTTAATGATCACAAGTCGATCAGTTAAGGCCGCATAACGTTTCTGGATATTTTTAAGCCCGAGGCCAGTCGATGCTACAGATTGCTTCTTGCGACGGATCGTGTTGCTGACGATCAAATAATTGTCTTCGGCCCGCAATATAATTGATAGTGGTTTTTCTTCGGACAGTTGATTGTGTGTAATCACATTTTCGAAAAGCAATTGCAATGTGACAGGAGGTACCTTCAATCGTGTAGCATCTTCTGGAATTTCCTGATTGACAAAAAACTTTCCCTTAAATCTAATTTGGAGAAGAAAGATGTATGAGCTTAAGAATGTAAGTTCCGTGGAAAGTTGAACGGTGTCTAAGGTTCGATTCTCAAGAATGTACCGGTACGTTTTCGACAGTTCCTGAATGAAACGTTCAGCCATGCTTGCATCTTGGTAAACAAGGTTTGATAGAATTGTAAAACTGTTGAAAAGAAAATGTGGACTCAGTTGATCTTTCAGTGCGATAAGTTGTGCTTGAATTTTTTCCTTGGCAAGTTGTTCCATTCGAATTTCCATCAGCTTGGCTTTTTGTGATGATTGTTGATAAGCCATTAAATAGAATGATGATAGCATGAGCAAAAGAAAAAAGCCGATGTTGCCACGCTGATACAGGGCGATGAATTCTTCTGATTGGTTTACCGGTAACATCCGAAACGGGAGTTGAAATAAAGATTGAGATATCCATTCTGCGAATGTTAATAAATTACCCGCAGCCCATACGAATGATATGGCCATCGTGATGGCAACAGCAAAAGTTGTAAACAGTGGAATTATTTTGAAGGAGAAGAGAAAGTCCGGTCCAAGGTATTTAGACAGGATCTTTAACATTAATTCAGATAGATGAAGCCAAACATATAACATCCCAGTCACGATTATCAAAGTGCCGAGTTGATAATAGAAAACAGCGAGGGTGTATTGGTACTTTGGACTGTAAACGGGAAAGTTTAAATATAAACCAAGCGGAAAATGGATGATGAGTAGCACGGCGACCAGTTTCCATTTATTCAGATTCAGGATGTATTCGCGCCAGAGTGTTTTCATTACGAATGAAAATATAGTGAGAAAAGTTGAGCCTGAGTGATCAAGGTTTGAACTGATAGCGTGTTTTTATATTTTTGTTCCCTACGAACCCCATTTAGTTTTGCGAATCAATCACGCCCTATTTCTTGCTGTCTTAACTTTATGTTTGTGCACTATAACTCGAGTCAGTTTTTCTCAATTCAACTATGGATTGCGTGCTGGTGGGCAGTTTGTGACTGCTCGGCATAATGATGATTCTCCATACACAGAATCAATTTCATGGCGACCATCGTATCATGCGGGTTTTTTCTTCAGCTATAAGTTCTCAAAAAGAATTTCGGCGGTAGCTGACCTTTTATATTCCGATAAAGGATATAGCACGAAATACAAGGATGGATATAATAATATTCACATAACCTATTTGAGTGTCCCTCTGATGGCACAATATCACGTCACAGACAAGTTTTCAATACTGGCCGGGGGAGAATTTGATCTCTTTTTGTCAGCCCACCGTTTTAACGGAGGCAAAAAGCATACAGGAACCTTTTATGATAACCCAACCGAGTTAAGCTTAATAGGCGGGGTCGCTTATCAATTCAATCCACGCCTGAACCTTATGCTGCGTTATGTGCATGGCGTCACTAACATCAGGGGTAACGACTTGCGATGGATTCCTGGATTCAAAATATCAAATGAAATGTTCCAGCTGTCTTTAGGATATGCTTATCGCCGTGATATCGATCATGAATACCTTCATGATCGGCGAAGCATGTTTTCCATTGGCATAAGACAGGGATTGTCTAGGTACGTGACGGTGACTTCATATGATGAAATTTCCAGGCAAGAAAGTTCTTCTGGAAGAAACGGATATCAAGCGGAAATTGATTTTCGATTCACAAGAAAAAGGTTTTACACCAATCTTGGTTTGGTTTACTCCCAAAAAGGAGGCCCCATTCAAGACGAAGAGGATGTAAAGCAAAATTTCATGGGAGTACCGGTGATTATCGGGTACTCGCCAGTGAAAACTAGACCATTCACATTTTCCCTTGAAGCAGGTTTGGTATTTAATCGGTTGATGTCGTCTTCACCATTGCCTAACGAGGATAGCCCGAAGAATAATATAACAAACGACAATATCTTTTCGGGAGTGTATGGCTTCGAGATTTCAACCGATGCATTACCACGGATTACACCATTTATTACCTACCGGAAGGAAGTCGATTTTACGAGTTACTATCTGTGGTCATCGAGTGAGTACTCTGATGGCACATACTTATATCACAAGGGGCAAGTATTAAGCTTCGGTGTGCGAATGAAAGGCGTTAGTGTAACGCGCGACAAAACAAAAGAAGAGGCCGACAGGTTTAGCTATCGTGCGCATATGGATTCCGTTGTGCTCCCATTTTCATTCGGCGTAAAAGGTGGAATTAATTTGAACGATACCAAACACGACGACCCAGTAATGGGAAAGGATGACCACAGCGATGCCATGTTCGCGGCTCATGGTGGTATGTACTTTCAAATTAGATTGTATAAACGCTTTAGCCTGATTCCAGAAGTACTCTACTTTCGGAAAGGATTTAAATTTGAATACGATGGCGAACAACTCAAGGCGATTGCGAACTACATAGAGTTTCCTGTCCTTCTTAGCTATCAGGCTACGCGACGACTTGGAATTGATGCAGGATAGGTTTACGGTATTCTGCTGAACTCGAAATTTGATCCTGACAATATTACATCGTTCTATGATAATTACGATTGGTACTATACAGGAAAAGGGATCGGGTTAGAAAAGGGGCATTGTGGCTGGCGTTCGTTACAAAGTCAATGGCCGTATTTCGGCTGGCGCTCGTTACTACCGAGGTCTTTCAGATGTTTCTTTTCAAAACTATAGCGACGTTGATGAATTCAATACAAACATTCAGGTGTTCACAACATTCAGAATTAAATAAGTCGATATAGCGCTGCGTATTTTAAGCTGTTCCTTCACACCGCAAAAACATCCATCTCTTGAATCGTAATCGACTTACGATGGGCAAGCTTTCGATACAACTCCGCGCTCGGACGTGGTAATCGACGTTTTGTTTTTAGATCACATTCGTATAAGCCAAACCTCATCGTTGGACCAAGATGCCATTCGAAGTTATCCCACGTGCTCCAAAAATAGTAGCCGCGTAGATCGACACCTTCTTGAATACATTGGTGTATGAGTTGAGCGTAATCTTGAATCGCCTGAAGTCGTAAGAAGTCACTCTCGTCGCACACACCGTTTTCCGTGATGATGATCGGCTTTTTATATTTATTCCAATAACGCTTAATGCAGTCTACAATTCCTTCGGGATGATACTCCCAGATATCGTCATGTTTTCTTCCAAGTGCTTTAATTTTATCTGGCGTTTCGAGGTAGGTGATGGGCATCGGATCATGTGGAATACGACCGTAGTAACTCATGCCGAAGAAATCTACTTTTTCGAAATGCTTCGGACAATATTCCATAAACCACCAGTCACTTAGTCGCGCAGGAAACCACCCAAGAATATTCTCTGCAGAAAAGATGGCGCAGTTGTGAGAGATACCTATTGGTTGATCTGGATATTTTGCTTTGATGTAGTCATAGATCTCATCATGTGCCTTTCCCATGTTTGAGATGACTCTACCCGCAGCAACCGGATTGACCTTATGCGGTGGGAAAAATCCAGTCATGAAGCCGAAGCTTGCATACACATTGGGCTCATTAAAAGTATTCCAGTAGGAAACGTATTGACCGAATTCATCGACTACTTTCTTAGCGAAATCAATCCATGCGGGAATGTTATCTTCTCTTTCCCAACCGCCGCGCATTGCAAACCACTTTGGGTTGGTAAAATGATGCAGCACCATCATGATTTGAACATTGCGTTGTTTCAAATCTTTGATGAATACATGGTAGTCGTTGGATGTTTCTTGATGAAGCGCTCCGAAAGGTTCGCGTTGAAGTTTACTCCATTGCAATCCCATACGATAATGTGGCGCTAGTGATGCTATAATTTCCGCATCTTCTTTAAAGCGTTGCTCGTGATCTGTAGTGACGTCAAATACATAACCATCACGGGCTTTGAAGCCTTGCCAGTCATGTTCGTATGCTGTTTCTATTTGCGCTGCGGCAGTACTTGTTCCGAAAAAAAAGTGTTCAGGAAATACAAGTTTCATTTTACTTACGTGTCACGGCAGCCTGCGCTGTTTCCCATTCCTTCCAGTATTTACGAAGGAGCTTGACGTCATCGTGCGCGCAAGGATAATGATCTTCTGAAATTATCGGAAGCATGCCGTGTGCAAGATGTACTGATGTTAAACCGCCAGTCCATTCGAAGTGACCAGGGTCGTATGGTTTTCTCCAGCGACCTCCCCAACGTAAGCCAAGCTTTTCTCCGGTCACACCGACCTTCAGCCAGAGTTGTTTATTATCCCATACAGCAACAGAATCAACGATTGGAACTAAGTCAACGGCGAGACCATATTGATGTTTTGAACGACCGGCGCCTGAGCTCGTATACTTCTTGCCCATCACTTTGTATTCGTTCTGCTTTGCATGCGTTCGATATGATTCGACAACGGCGAGTTCGATGCCCTGCTTCTTGCATTCCGCTATAAGCTTGTTGATTTTATCACGGAAGTAGGGGTGAAGTGCACGGAGGTCAGTAATCATCGGCATGGCGCCGCGATCTTTTCCGAAGTTGTAATTTTCAACATACGACCATTCCTTCCATTCATTGATCGTGTCAATCTCGATTACGATTTCGGGCGCGGCAATTACACTGTCAACTTTCGGAGGCTCAACGGCCTCTACAACATGAAAAAACTCAGCGTGCTCCCGACAATCAAATGGAGCGAACAACTGATCAAGCTGCGCCTGCGCGTCAATCGTTGAGACCAAGAGGAGTAAGGCAACAATTGCCTTGAGAGGTTTAAGCATTTGTGCAACGTTAAAATTCAGGGCACAAATATAAGTGGTTTAAGCTAAAGTCTAGATTATCAAAACGTTAAACTTATTAGGTTTTCTTACTTCGGCCGGTCCATAAAAAAACCGCTCCTGGTCTCTGGGAGCGGTTTTCGATCAACCCTAACGCGTAAAAAGTTCGGGAACTCTTACACGTGCGCTTTCACGGTAGGCGCGCCGGCCAAGATTTCATCGTTGGCATAAGAGGCAAATTTTTCAAAGTTCTTCAAAAATGCTTCAGCTAAGTAGTGCGCCTTTTGATCGTAAGCATCTTTGTCTTTCCATGTATTTCGAGGATTTAAAATTTCGCTTGGTACGTTGTTGCAAGTTTTAGGGATCGCCACACCGAAGATGTCATGTTGCTCGTAAGCCACATTGTCGAGTTCGCCGTTCAATGCTGCTGTGATCAGCGCACGTGTATGTGTCAAACTCATCCGTTTACCCACGCCGTATGCGCCACCAGACCAACCTGTATTGATCAACCAAACATTTACTTTCGCCTCTTTCATTTTACGACTTAACATCTCCGCATATTTTGTTGGATGTAAAGGCATAAATGGTGCGCCGAAGCATGCAGAGAAAGTCATTGTTGGTTCTGTAATGCCTGCTTCGGTTCCGGCAACCTTCGCCGTATATCCCGAGATGAAATGAAATGCTGCTTGACCAGGTGTAAGTTTTGCGATAGGCGGCAGTACTCCATAGGCATCGCAGGTGAGGAAAAATATGTTCTTTGGATTCTTGCCAAGCGACGGCTGCGCAATATTGCTGATGAAGTCTATCGGATAGCTCACGCGGGTATTTTCTGTACGTGTTCCATCAGCGTAATCTACTTCATTTGAATTTTTCTTGAAGCCAATGTTTTCAAGCAAAGCGCCGCGGCGGATAGCTTGATAAATTTCTGGTTCCTTTTGTTCTGACAGGTCGATCGTTTTTGCATAGCAACCACCTTCAAAATTGAAAATTGTATTGTCTTCGGTCCAACCATGTTCATCGTCACCAATCAATTTTCGATTAGGGTCTGCCGATAGGGTGGTTTTTCCTGTTCCAGAAAGTCCGAAAAAGATTGCTGTGTCACCCGCGTTGCCCATGTTTGCTGAGCAGTGCATCGCGAGTACATTTTTCTGATGCGGCAGTATAAAGTTTAAGGCAGAGAATACACCTTTCTTAATTTCTCCTGTATATCCGCTTCCACCCACTAAGATCATTTTACGTGTGAAGTCGATGATGGAGAAATTATGTTGACGTGTTCCATCCAATGTTGGATCTGCTTTAAAGCCTGGTGCGTTAATGATTGTCCACTCCGGGGAAAATGTTTGAATCGCTTCAGCAGAAGGGCGGAGGAACATGTTGTAGACAAATAAATTTGACCACGCATACTCGTTGATGACGCGAACATTCATTTGATAACGAGGATCGGCGCAGGCAATGGCATCTCGTACAAAAAACTCTTTGCCATTAAGATATGCGATCATCTTCTGATAAAGCGATTCGAATTTTGCTGAGTCGAATGGGATGTTAAAATTGTTCCACCATACGGCGTGCTCAGTGAGTGAATCTTTCACGGTGAACTTGTCTTTTGGAGATCGGCCTGTGAATTCGCCTGTATCGATGGCGATGGCACCTGTGTTGGTGAGTGTGGCATTTTCTCTTTCGAGTGCATGCGCGATGAGTTGATCAGGTGACAGGTTCCAATGCGCTTTACCTTCCATAATGCCCAAAGAGCAAACGCTCGCACTGGGCGCTTTGTATCCTAGTTCTAACATGTCAATTTGGTTAATGAGTTATGCAAAGATAGGCAATTGAAAACGTTTCAATCGTTTGCATAAAATATTTTATTTACTTTGCGCCTTCGCAACAGATTTGCGAATCTGCGTGCGAGGCGATACTTTGAATGATTATTTGGTATAAAGTGATTTTGCTTATTTATCTTTTTCGTTGATGGCTTCCAACAAAACTTTTTTTGGTCACCCGCGCGGACTGGCGACCCTTTTTTTTACCGAGATGTGGGAGCGTTTTAGCTACTACGGCATGCGGGCTCTACTGTTTCTTTTCATCGTCGCACCGATTCATGAAGGAGGACTGGGCTTCGACGATAAATCGGGAGGTGCCATTTACGGTCTTTACACGATGTTCGTTTATCTCCTTGCATTACCCGGTGGATGGATTGCCGATAATCTTTTTGGATTACGTCGTTCCATTTTTTATGGTGGATGCATTATTGCGGCAGGACATTTTTGTCTCGCGCTTCCATATCAAGAAACATTTTTTATCGGACTGCTTTTTATTGTGATGGGCACAGGTTTGTTAAAACCGAATATCAGCAGTATGGTCGGAGAACTTTATGGTCCAGAGGATCAAGTTCGTCGCGACAATGGATTCTCAATCTTCTACATGGGAATCAATATTGGTGCATTGATTGCGCCAATTATATGTGGTTATCTCGGAGAGAATGTGAATTGGCATTACGGATTTGCCGCGGCCGGTATTGGAATGGTACTCGGTGTCATACAATTTAAACTAACAGAAAAAAATCTTGGCGATGCGGGCATAACGGTAAAGTCTGCCGGAGATCAAGCAACACAAAAAATGCGCCTTCTCTGGCTGAGTATAATGCTTGTAGCGTTAGCAATTTTTGTTGTGATGATGTGGTTGAAAATAATTGTAGTTGATCCGGTATTGTTGGCCAATTCATTCAAGTGGCTTATTGGTATTTGTGTTGGGTTATATTTCACCTACACATTGATCTTTGAAAAGTTGGATGCTGACGAAAAAAAGAAAGTAGCTGCCATCGCAATCGTGTTTGTAATTACAGCAATTTTCTACACGGGATATGAAGGGCAAGGTTCAACATTAAATATTTTTGCGAAGCGTTACACAGATCTTGTTGTCGCCGGATTTGCAACGCCGGCAAGTTGGTTTCAATCGCTTCCACCGATTTATGTCGTGACGTTTGTTCCGATATTTACCGGATTGTGGATTTTTCTGGCGAGTAAAAATTCTAATCCAAGTACACCCGTAAAATTATCGTTAGGTCTGGTGTTTACCGCCCTTGCTTACGTGGCTATGATTGGTGCATCGTTTGTTGTGATCAGTGGTCAAAAGGCACTTCCAACGTGGCTGTTCCTCACGTATCTACTGCTTACTTTTGGGGAGATTTGCTTGTATCCAATTGGCTTGAGTGGCATTACAAAGTTGTCTCCAAAAAGACTGGTCGGGCGAATGATGGGAGTGTTCTTCATGGCACTTGCCCTGGGTAATTTAGTAGCGGGTTTATTTGCTGGCGATATTGATGAGAAGGTGGTCGCTAAAGACCCTCATGTTTTGGTGGACCTTTTTCAATTTATTGTCATCATGATGATGGCATCAGCCGTAGTGGTATTGTTGATCGCAAAACCGCTACGCAAATTGATGGGCGATGTTCGTTAACGACGAGCGTTGCTAAGATAAGTAGTAACTCATAAACCTAAATCTATATCATGGAAGAACCTAAATCTTTCAAACCGTATGTCGCGCCCGAAATAAACATGGCGGAGTTTACAGTTAAGTCTGTAATACTCGGATGTTTGTTCGGCATTCTATTCGGTTGCTCTACTGTATACCTAGCCCTTAAAGCAGGACTTACCGTAACAGCCTCTATTCCGATCGCCGTAATTGCAATTACGCTTGGCAGGAGATTTCTCAAAACCACAATACTCGAAAACAATATCATACAAACCACGGGTTCAGCTGGTGAATCGATAGCTGCTGGTGTGGCATTCACATTGCCTGCATTTTTATTCCTTTCGAAAGGAACAGATGGTACAAGTGTTGGCGAAGGATATTTCACCTACCTCACCATTTTTATTCTTGCTGCCTTTGGTGGAATGCTTGGAACCACCATGATGATTCCCCTGCGTCGCTCACTGATTGTGAAAGAACATGGATCACTACCATATCCAGAAGGAACAGCGTGTGCGTCTGTATTGCAAGCGGGAGAAAAAGGTGGCGTGTTAGCGAAGACAGCATTCATCGGAATGGGGGTTGCTTTCATTTATGCATTGCTCCAAAAAGTATTTCATGTCGTTGCAGAAACACCTGAGTATGTTACAAGTCAACTGAATAAGTATTGGCCATCAGCGGCCACACGCGGTGAGATTACACCGGAGTATCTTGGTGTTGGCTACATTATCGGGCCGCGTATTTCGGGGGTGCTCGTTGCAGGCTCCGTGCTCGCATGGTGGGCAGTCAATCCGTTACTTGCAACACTTGTATCTCCTGATGTTATCGCGCAGCAGTTGGTGAAAGTAGGGCAGCTCACCAGCATTGATGCCGCAGGTCGTGCTTCAAGAGGTGGTTGGGATCCTGCAACGCATACCTTCTCCAACTATGCAGATGCAATCTATTGGGCATATATCCGACTGATTGGCGCTGGCGCTGTTGCTGCCGGTGGACTTATCACGCTCATCAAAACGATACCGACAATCATTAGCTCATTTAAAAGCAGTATGGGATCGATCGGAGAGAAAGGTCAAGCGAGCGTGCTCAGAACAGAAAGAGATCTTTCATTTAAAGTTGTAATCTTTGGAAGTATCATTCTTGTGCTCCTCGTTACAATTCTTCCCAACATACCAGGCGATGGATTCTTGCAAAAACTATTGATCGGAATATTGGTAGTCGTGTTCGGATTCTTCTTTGTAACCGTATCGAGTCGTATCGTTGGATTAGTAGGAACCAGTAACAACCCAATTTCGGGGATGACCATTGCCACGTTGATGGGAACATGTTTAATTTTTGCAAGCGTGGGATGGACGGGTCAGTTCTATGAGCCGATGGCCATCGTAGTAGGCGGAATGATCTGTATTGCAGCAGCCAACGCTGGAGGAACATCACAAGATTTGAAGACTGGCTATCTTGTCGGCGCGACGCCAAAATTTCAGCAACTCGCACTTTTTATAGGCGCAATCGTTTCTTCAATTGCCATTGGCGTCGTTATGCACGTACTCGACACTCCGACTACTGAGATGTTGGCCAATAACGTTCATCACGCTATCGGTCAAGAAAAATATCCTGCACCTCAAGCAACATTAATGGCAACGTTAACCACAGGGATTCAATCAGGAAACCTTGACTGGCAATACATCATCGTCGGTGTATTCATTGCAATTACATTGGAGTTGTGTGGTATCAAGGCCCTTGCCTTTGCCATCGGATTGTATCTTCCCCTAGCCACCACGTTGCCCATTTTCGCAGGCGGGTTAGTGAAAGGTTATGTCGATTGGAGAGCCGAGAAAAAAGGCGAGGCAAAACAAGAAGATGATCTAAGTCGCGGAAGTTTATTTGCGACGGGACTCATCGCGGGTGGCGCGATCACGGGTGTTATCGTTGCTATACTTTTTGTAGTCAATGAAGAGGGCATGAAGTCATTAGGGATGGAGGAGCACATCGTCTCTGCGATCGGTCACAATGGCTATCAAATCTTAGGTACGTTATTCTTCTTTGCAATGATGTTCTGGCTCTACCGTATTGCTACCAAGAAACACCAAGACGCATAAGAAGTCATTCATTCATAAAAATAATGCTGCCTCGGATGGGGTAGCTTTTTTTATTTTCGGTGGACGTGATTGCTTAGCTTAGTTTGTATTCGATGCGATGCAATACTCTTCTTGTTCTATTGTTCACGAGCACGGTGTGTTTCCATGGGAATTTTCGGCACTCGTACGCGGTATATTCGTCCGCGGTAGCATTCCAAAAATCAAAGGCCGTTTCCATTTCTTCGGCAGTAACTTGTGTGCGTTCCAGTTCCAGGAAACGAAGGTCGATTTTATACGCGGTAGTATCAGCGACCATGGCATACTTCGAAAACGGAAGCGTTGCTAACATTGTTAAGACATCCGATTCACTTGCTTGATAGTCGAAGTAGCTCACGTAACCTACACCCGGATGCGCAATTTTTTCTCCCACAATATTGCCATTATACTTTAAGAGCTGTAGTGATTTCTCCGGAATAAAGTCACGAAGATTAGACGCAAATGAAATACTAGGGATTTCAAGAGATGCGTGCATGGGGGCTTCGTGGCGGTTACATCCAATCACGCCTGCGATAAGCATTGCCGGGAAATAAAACTGGTAAAGCTTGATCTTATTCATAAGCGCAATATAGTTCGATTTGTTACTGTTTACACCTCCGGCAACGTGTGTAGTGACCAAACAAAATTCGGTTTAAGTTTCATGGCAAGTACGTCTGAACTTACCGGTTGTGACTGTCTATCTTATTAACAATCAAATTTATAGAAGCATGTTGTGCCGCTCTTGTGCAGGTATTGTTAAGGTTCTGTATAGGTGATGTAATGGTCGTTTTTCAGGCTCCACCGCAACTTCTTTTTATCGTTGCTTACGGGCTTGATCGAAAAGGTTAAGCCGACAAAGCTCATTAACCCTAAATCCTAACCTATGATGAAGTTTCTACGGTCTCTGTCCGTGGCGTTCGTTACAGCTTGGCTAATCACCTGCGTTGTACCTGATGCTTCGGCTCAATCTCCCGCCGTCGTCAACGGCAAAGTCTTGGTGAAGTTTTCACCACAACAAGAGCCAGTGCTCCAAAAAATGAAGATGGGTCGTAAGAACGGCTACATCCAAACAGGAATGCAATCGTTCGACGCGCTCGCCTTTTCGAGCCAAGCGACGGAGATGAAGCGAGTATTTCCACACAACGCTAAGAAAGATGCTCTTCACCGTAAGCATGGTCTGCATCTCTGGTATGAATTAACCATCCCTGCTAACAAGGATGTGAATGCTGTCGTGAAATCTTTTAAAAACCTTTCTACTATTTCTTGGGCTGAGCCCGTCTATGCTAAAGCGATGATTCAGCCTGGTACGCCGAAGGTGATCAGCAAGGATCAGGTTAAATCAATCAGTGGACCTGTCAACGATCCATTCTATTACTTGCAATGGCATTACGAAAACGATGGAACGAAGGGAGGCATAGTAGAAGCTGACGTCAACCTTCCAGAGGCTTGGAAAATTGAAACAGGAAAACCTTCTGTCATTGTTTCGGTTCATGACTTGGGAATCGATGTGAAGCATGAGGATCTTGTTACGAACATGTGGGTGAACATTGCTGAAAAGAATGGACGTCCAGGTGTTGACGATGATTACAATGGTTATGTGGACGATGTCAATGGTTATGATTTTTCTGATGATCAGGGCGCTGTTCCTGCAGGAGATCATGGTACGCACGTTGGTGGTACGATTGCCGCGGTAACAAACAACGGTATAGGTGTAAGTGGCATTGCCGGTGGTGATGGCACACATCCCGGTGTGAAGCTTATCACGGCGAAAATTCTGAATGGACGTTATGATAATATCGCGGCGTCTTTTGTTTATGCTGCCGATAACGGCGCTGTAATTTCACAGAACTCTTGGGGATACACGTCCCCTAACGTTGTCAATCAGGCGGTGCTCGCGGGTATTGATTACTTCATCGAAGAGGCTGGCAATTACCCGAACAGCCCAATGAAAGGTGGTATTGTGATTTTTGCTGCAGGTAATTCTGCGAGTTCGGAAGATTATTACCCCGCACGTTATGACCGCGTACTTACGGTTGCTTCTTTAGGTCGCGATAACCTGCGTGCCTATTATTCAAATTATGGCGAATGGGTTGATATCGCGGCGCCAGGTGGAGATCAATGGACTGCCTCGGATAACGGTGTCTTAAGTACGCTACCTGGAAATCAATATGGTTTCTTTCAAGGTACATCGATGGCATGTCCACACGTGTCGGGCATTGCGGCTTTGATCGTGTCTCGCAACGGTGGGCCTACGTATACGCCGAACGATTTGTGGACTGCGTTGACAACCGGTACGCACGACATCGATCAATACAATCCAGAATTTAAAGGTTTGTTGGGTATTGGATATGTTGACGCTGCGCTTGCCTTGGAGACGAACGAGAAGATAGCTCCCGTAAAGGTTGCTGATCTCACCATTGCTGATATAACACAAGACCACTTTGGATTGACGTGGACCGCGGTTACGGATACAGATGATGGTCGTGCCGTGAAATATGAAATCGTCTATGCAAAAGATGAATCTTCCATTACATCAAGAAAGAATGTTATCACCAAAGTGATTAATGCTTCTGCCGCACCGGGAGAAGTTGTTCAGGCGAGCATTGATGATCTTTTTCCGGTTACAAAATACTACGTCGCGGTTTATGCATTAGATCGATGGAATAATAAGTCTGCAATCTCGTCAATCGTGTCGGCAACGACAGCGGATGGTCCTCATGTCGCCGTTGATAAATCAGCAATCAATTTTTCAATTGATGTAGCATCATCCAAACTTGCGACGGATGGATTCAATATTCAAAACAACGCAGCGGGAGAACTTCGTTGGAAATCTGAAGTTCGTCAGAAGGATTATTCACTCGCTTGGAATAACGTAAAATATCCAAAGGCAACGGCGAAAGTAGCGTCTGGTAAAGTTGGTATTCATCGCTCAAATGCTAGAATTCAGCGCAAGCCAAAAACGACTACATTAGGTTATCATGACGGTTACGAAGAAAGAGCGATTCGCTATGTGTTTAGCGAGTATTGGGGTGGATATATGATTGGCGATATGGACACATCTATTCCTAACTCGTCGGCTACACGCTACAAAGTTGATTATGCGGATGGGTTCAACCTTACGAACATCAACATGCTACTCAATAACAATCCTGAACGCGGTGATGATCCATTCGTGGTGGAGATTTATCGCGGCGAGCGTATTGAACGCAAAAATTTGGCGTACGTTCAATCCTATGAAGGAAATACGAATTACGACGCCATCTATGACATTCAGCTGGATCATCAGATATTCTTTGCCAGCGGTGAGACGTTTTGGGTTATTGTACACATGCCAGCAGGACATCTTTATCCACTGGGCATTAATGAAGAAACGGAACCGGAGTATTCAGAAAACTGCTTCATGAGCTTTGATGTGGGCAAAACATGGTTGCCTGTAGCCGAAGCTGTCGGTTATGATTTTTATGCTTGGGTACAAGTTCCTATTTCAAGATCCCCAGGTATCGACAAATATTTAACATTGTCTCCGGCAGAAGGAACAGTTGAAGGACAAAGTTCGTCGGCCGTCGAAGTCAGTGCTGATGGTACACACCTGATTAATGGTGAATACAATGCAGATGTTGTAATCGTGAACAACGATTTTAACAATAGCCTTGCTTCGATTCCTGTTGGTGTTAGTGTGACAGGTCAAAAAGCTGTCTTACAATCCGCAGCTATTATCGACTTCGGTAAAGTTTTTACAGGGCTAAGCAAAGAAGTGGTGATCGATGTGAAAAATATCGGCTATGGAAATTTCATGGTTTCCAATGCGACCGTTGATCATGCAGCATTCGAGATTCTTGAGTCACCTTGGAAAATTGCTGCACTTGGCCAAAGTTCCATTCGTGTGAAGTACAATGCGACCGCAGCCGAATCCATCACGGGTGTAGTGACGCTTGAGGATGACAAAGGCAATGTGTATAAAATTAATCTTGCTGCCAGTGGAATTCTTCCTTCTGAAATTACACTTGCACCAGCCACAGCGACTTTTACTGTACCAACACTCGGTGCAACAAAAACAGGTAAGTTCAAAATCACAAATGCAGGGAACTACCCGCTTCAATTCTTCATGCCGAAATATGACAATGGCGATGGTGTGGCTTACGATGCAGACAAACTCAATAAGTTCGGCTACACCTACCGCAACTCGAATGATGGTTCAGGGTTAGCCTATACATGGGAAGATATCTCCGGTACCGGAACAGAGATTGGCACGTTCTTCAAAGATGTGATTTCGAATCGCTTTTATCTTGTTAAGCTTGGGTTTGACTTCCCGATCTTCAACAAGACAACAGATCAGTTGATGATTACGCGTTACGGAATGCTTACACTCAATGACGACGTCAACCTAGTTGGCAATGCGATCGATATCGGAAGCGAGTACATGCCGTTTGGATTTATCTCGGCGCTTAATCAAACCATGAGCCTTGAGGGTGGTGGGAAAATTTACTACCAAGCCAAATCAGGTAAGTTTATCGTGCAGTATCAGAACGTTGCTTCTGCTTTCGATGAAAATCAACGTTATACATTTCAAGTCATCATCTACGACAACGGTAATGTGTTAATCAATTACAAAGACCTGTCCACTATTGATAGTTGGGGTATGGAGTACATTGAAGTAGCGATTGAGGATCCCGATAAAAAAGACGGCTATTTAATTTCGAATTATCAGAAACCACTCAATGCATCAAGTACATTTTCAGTGGAGATTACATCGCCAGGCAGGAATATTCTTTCCGATCTGTCAACGGTATCCGGAACGCTTGCAGTGGGCGCGTCAGTAGACGTTAACTACACGGTAAATACAGCCGAACTTGCCGAAGGTACGTTTGAGCAAAACCTGATGATCGTCAGTAACGATCCTGCACATCCTGCTTCTACCTTTAAGGCAAGAGTCACCGTTACAGGTGGTGGAGCAGCTGATGCAACGATCAACACGAATAGCATCAATCTTGGTGAACTGTTCGTAGGTGAAACAGAAGAAGCGACAGTTCAAATTCAAAACACGGGAACGAAAACAATCAAGGTAAATTCAATTGCCTTTGATAACAATAGGTTTCAGAAGACTCACGATGCGACACCTTTCAACATGAAACCAGGTTCTTCAGCATATATCAAAGTGCGACTGAAGGGAGTGACACCAGGATCGCTATCGGATAGTTTGAGGGTGACATTGACAGGTGCCACAGTGAAAGCTGTCGGTGTTCAAGCAGTGGTATTCAATCCACCAGCGATCACAATTGAAAACAATCCAATCAATGACATACTGGCGGCGGGTGAATCCAAGATTCACAATATTGAAATTAAGAATAATGGAGCCAGCGAACTTCAGGTTGTGCCAACGGGGCCGTCATGGGCGTATGTGACCAACGAAACAGGTCCATCATCTCCAGGTATTCAACAACCGAAGTATGATTACGTTTGGTCGAAAAGTACCTCATCGGGTGGTCCTGCTTATCAATGGGAAGAAATCATGTCGAAGCAGACTAAACTGGAATTTGATCTGATAGGCCAACACGAAGAAAAAGTAATTGACCTTCCGTTCAACTTTACTTTTTATGGAAAGGAGTACAATAAGATTTATGTTAACCCTCGTGGGTTAGTAGTGTTCTCACCTGATCAAACAACCGAGTTCTTCACATCGCCTTCAATTCCAGACGTTGCAAAACCAAACAACTTTATTGCGCCGTTCTGGACTAATGGTGCATACTACAGTTTGGATAATGATATCTACGGGGTGTATGCTAAAACGTTTGAAGATCGTGTGGTCATTGAATTTGTTTACGTGTACAACGTATTCGGTATGGGCGATCCTTGGAACTACGAGGTTATCTTGTACAAGAACGGTAGCATCAAATATCAGTATCAGGTCGAGGGTGGATTTTCATACACAACCTCGGGTGTAATTGGTGTTGAGAACGAAACAGGTGAGGAAGGTGTGCGTATTGCCGCGTACCAGCAATTGATAGAGAATAAACTTGCGATTGTGCTGACACCGGCAAATCGTATCGATGTTCCTGCTGGCGAATCAAGAAATCTTTCATTGAAAGTAGATGCAGCAAATATGATTGCCGGAGCGTACGATGGCAATTTAACGCTACACACGAACGTGCCTGGAAAAACATTGATGGATATTCCTTTGGCCTTAACCGTAATAGGAGAGGCTGTGATCGCCGCGCCTGCGTCGCTCAATTTTGGCGAGATCGTTGCGCATGAGGTGGAAGCTTCTACTGCGACTTTCAGTCAAGAATTTGAACTGTCAAACAGCGGTGCTGCCACACTTGACATCATGTCAATGAAACTGGAAAGCGGTGAAGACTTCACGCTGTGGATGGAAGTATCTGGATTTTTTGGAAAGTATTGGGATGTAGTGCCAGCTGAATTGTCCTTGTCGCTTGCGCCTAAGGCCGCACAAAAATTCAAAGTCGAGATTGCACCAGCCGTTGGAATGAACGAAGTTCTTCGTGATGAAATCGTGATCAAAAGCAATGACGCTGATGGGGACTACAGCATTTCAGTAGAAGCGACGATCGTATTACCTGCTGTAATGGGCATCGATAAGATGTCGGTTTCTTTCCAGGCGCCAGATAAAAATTTCGTTGGAACTGACGTAATCAAGATTGATAATACGGCAGGCCAGTCGACATTGAAGTATACATTATCGGTTGCTTATCAACGGGAAGGATTATCTGCATCATCGTATTTACCGAAAAATGTAAGCGGTGGTAATCCGTCGAAGTTACGAGCTATGGCTTCATCGCCGTCAACAGCGACAGGTGTTTTGGGTGTTGCGGGATATAACAGAACGCTAGCATACAGTGATGCGAACGAGGCTGATTCATACCTCGGTTTTGGTGCTGGCGCCGCTTTTGTTGGTGCCACAAAATTCACTGTGCCGAACGATGGATTTACATTAAGTGATATCCAGACATATTATGCTTCTGGTAATCTGGATGTAAGCTCGATTAAAGCTGAAGTATATATTGGCAATACATTTTCGTCGTCTTCCTTGTTAGCGTCGAAGACATTCGGAATTAATGTTGCAAAAGAAACTCAAACGGCGCAGATACTGCAACTGGATAAGCCATTGCATTTCTTTCCAGGCGAAACATTCTACGTGGTGTTGAGTTATCCATTTGGAACATACAGCCCACAAGGAACGGTTGTAACAGAAGAACCGATCAGAGGCACGTTCTTATATTACGTGGCTGACGCCGGTGTCTGGTTTGACTTAACAGATGATCCTAGTTTTAAAAAGGCAGGCTGGTTTGTGAAAGCACTTGAGAAGAACTTTGTCGATGGAAACTGGCTTGTACTTAATGACGCGGCGAACGGAGTGATTGAAGCTGGTGCCTCTTCTAACCTTACGCTTACAGCAAAAGCTGTGAACATGGATGGGGCAGATGCGCATGCCGTCATTACGGTAGCCAGTAATGCAATTGGTGAACCTATGAAAACCATCGCGGCGAATCTTCACCTCAATCAAGCGCCTCAGTTTGTAAATGGCTATGATAGCTACTGGGTAGACGAAAACGAAACGCTCACATTCACAGTTCCTGTTGTTGATGCAGAAGGTGATGAAATTTCCTACGCAGTAAACGATGCTCCTGAAGGAATGACTTGGGAAAAGAACAGCGACGGCATCGCCTTTGCATATACACCCGATTTCTTATCTGCCGGCGTAGTGAATCTCTCGATCGTTGCAAAAGATGCAGGGCAACGTAGCAATACAAAGCTTATCGCATTGGCCGTGTATAATGTCAATAGAACGCCTGTAGTGGTAAGCACCGACGATATCGAAGTCGCCTATGGCGCTACGTTGGACATTGCTACGTCATCGATCATCACAGATGCGGACAGTGACGACATACTAAGTGTGTCGGCAGTTGCGGCAGACCAAAGCGTGGTTGAGATATTCGCCTCGATGAACAAGCTTCGGTTTAAAGCACTCACGCCTGGTGAAACAAATGTGACGATCACGGTTACAGATCAAAATGGTGCAACAGCATCAGTAACGGTAAAAGTGATTATCAAAATGGTTACAGAAATTGAGACACCTATATTCGGCGGCGTGAAGGTTTATCCAGTACCGACAGCGGACAGATTGAATGTTTCGGTGTCGAGAATTCCATCCTCGGGTGCTGAAGCAAAAATAGTTGATCTCGCGGGCAAGCTGATTAGCATCACAAAGGTAAATCAAGAGTTAACGACAATTGATGTGTCCTCGCTTGCACCTGGCTTATACTTAATGAAGTTAGAAGGTGCAGACGGTGCGCATACGATCAAGTTTATCAAACATTAATTTCCCCAATTTAAACCAGCAGGTCATCTCCATAGATGGCCTGCTTCCCATTAACATAACGAGTATGAAAAGATTTTCTTCACTTTTAATAACGGTCATGATGATCGTGGTTCTATTGTCTTGTAAAGATGATGATAGCCTCTCGCCAGAAGAGAAGGCGGCGAAATCAATTCAAGGTACATGGACTGTTGGCGGTGGTGGTCACGTGATCGTAGACGATGCCAATCATACCGCTGACTATTCAAACTTCTCGATCACTTTCGATCAGACAACGGATGGTCAGTTATTGTACACAGTAAAAAACGGCGGTTACGCATTTCATAATATCAATGTCGATACATGGTCATTTGGTGATAGCCAATACAAATCTATCGTACGGGGTCAAGATCAAGTCAATATGTTGTTTTCGACCGCGGATGAAAAGCTTACACTGAATTTTTCTATCGCTGATAATGCAGGGCGCTTGAAAGGAATGTTTGGTGATTTTGAAATCGTATTGATTAAGAAAAATTGATAGGCTACTGTTGGTGTTCGCCAGAGAGGGGGCGGCACCAACACTATCAAGTAAGAAGCAAGAAGTAAGAAGTAAGAAGCAAGAAGCAAGAAGTAAGAAGAAAGAAAGAGTCTTGGGTATTAGGTCATAGGACAAGGACCCAATACCCAACCCCGAATTACCCAATACCTAATACCTAATACCTAATACCTAATACCCAATACCTAATACCTAATACCCAATACCTAATACCTAATACCCAATACCCAATACCTAATACCTAATACCTAATACCTAATACCTAATACCTAATACCCAATACCCAATTCCTTAGTATTTGGACAAGAAGTCCACGAGGCCAATTTCTGAGTTAGTAAGGTTTAGTTTCTTACGAAGGCGTGTTCTCGCAACTTCTAGACTTCGCGTGGATTGATGTGTAATCGATGAAATTTCTTTTGTGGTCATATTCAATTTAAGCAGCGCGCATAACCTCCGTTCTTTAGGTGTCAGCTCTGGGAATTGTGCTTCGAGGTGAGCATAAAAATCTTGGTGAACTTCTTTAAATCGTAGCTCAAATTCTTGCCATGATCCGTCGTTGCGTTTGGAAATACCATGAAGCTCTTTCGTGATGCGTTGCAATTTTGGCTGAACCTCTGATGGAACTTCGTCTTTCACGGATCCGATTCGCTCGGAGATTTTGTGAATAAGCTCATCTTTCTTAAGCAAGAAGAGCATCTGTGCGGCAATATCTTTTCGCTTATAGTCGAGTTCCAATTGCAGGTGTTGTTGCTCCGTCAATAGCTTTTCTTCACGAAGTTTGAGCTGCTCGTACTGCAATTTTTGATTTTTGGACCTGAACCGTTGTACCGCGAAAAAAAGTAGGAGGATAATCAGTCCAGCTACAAGCGCGCAGATAAATAATATGGTCTTTATTTCTTTAGATTCTTGTATTGCCTTTTCTTGCTGCGCTTTCTTGATCATCTCGTACTTTGCTTCAACACGTGCGATGTCTTTGAATTTATCACCGCTGTAAATGCTGTCTTTATATACCACGTGAAGCTTGTAGGAAATGAGAGCGCTGTCATATTTTTTCTCAGTAAGGTATACTTCCGACAAGATCATATACACGCCGCTCAACGGTTCAGTCATTTCACCAATCTGATTGTATAGTTTGATCGATTGTGCAATGTAGTGCTTGGCCGAGTCCGCATTCTGTTGTTTCATGAAATACAAAGCCAGGTTTCTGCAAGATGACGCAAGCCCACGATCGTCTTGATTTTGTTTTCTCAAAACTCGCCCCTGATGTAAATGCAGATATGCTTCTGCTATTTTGTTTTGTTCCAGATAAAGTTTTCCGAGATTGTTAAGAAGGTTTCCGGCATGGAAGTAGTCGTGCGCGGCCATTGCGTACTGCAGCCCTTTCTTATGACAAAGTATAGCTTTTGCTGTATCGCCCATTTTTATCAGCGTGTTCGCCATGTTATTCAATAGCGGTGCGTGTAATGGCGAGGGTGTTTTTGCATTTGCCTCGCGATCCAGTTGATCCAATAGTGCGATGGCTCTTTCGAAGTAGGGGAGTGATTTTTTTAATTCGTCCTGTCGTTCATAGATCGAGCCGAGGTTTGAATACACGCGGAGAAGTTCGTTTCGATCTACAGGGTCTTGTTCCATTAAAATGTTTTCCGCTTTCAACAGGTGATCAAGGGCATCGTCGTAGGCAGCGGTAATCAATTTTATCCTCGCCAACTGGCTATTCGCACGTGCCAGGTCGATCGGGATTTTTGATTCTTCGGCGAGGTGCATGGCACGTTCACCATATGCCATGGCGGTATCGACGTTGACATTTATGAAGTATTGTGAAAGTTGAAGAAGGATTCCAATCTTATGGCCTTCGCTAGCAATGGAGAGTTCTGTCTTTAAGCTATCGCCTTTGTTCTGTTGACCGCACACGCTTGTCACCACGCAAGCCAAGAGGATTCCAGACAGGAATATCCTTTTGCGTAGGACTAACACAAGTCGACAAGTAGGGCTCACTTAGGTTAATTAGGGAAACAATATCGGCAATTAAAGCCACGTACAAATGTCGGCGTAAGATTAACACAGTTTTGTGTTGGTATTTGTTCATCCCGGGATGCCGCTAAATTTTAGACTCATCAACATCATTTCGAGACAGACAAATGTCCTTTTGCGTTTTTCCGGTCTCGTTCCCAATAACGGCGCACGCCAACAGATATCGTTCACTTCATAGCGGTCGTCGAAAAAATCTAACAGAAATTCTAGTAGCGTTTTTTCTTGGGACCGTTCCCGAAAATTTTGCCGCGTAATAAAATGGAAAAAAGTTGAGCGTTCATCGACGGGTGTTGGAGAAATTCTTGAAAGCGTTCTTCTTGTTGGATATCAATACATTCTGAACATGGTGTAGGGGATTTACGGTGTAGTGAAGTGGCGTTGGCGAGTGCTTGTAAAAATTCTGAAGTATGAGAAGCGTAGGGCTCAGTGCCTCATTTTTTTGAAAGACCTGCATTTTTGTTTGTCTGCACAATCGATTGCGCAGAACAAATAAACCAATCAATCTTAACCCAATTTAATGGCTATGAGGAAAAACTACCAACGCAAATGGCGAGTGTTCTTTCCCGTGTTCTTGTTGCTATTGTCCACGTCGGCTTTCGCACAAGTAACGGTAAAAGGAAAGATCACTTCCTCCGAAGACGGCACGGCGATGCCCGGTGTCAACATCGTCGAAAAGGGCACATCAACAGGAACGGTTACTGACGTCGATGGAAACTACTCCATCGTCGTGTCGGAAGGCGCAGTCCTCGTTTTTAGTTTCATCGGATTCGACACACAGGAAGTGCTCGTGAAAGATCAATCTGACATTAGTGTAGCACTTGCTCCTAACGTTAAACTCCTCAGCGACGTCGTCGTTGTTGGATATGGTACGCAACGCAAGCGTGATCTGACAGGATCTGTTGTGCAAGTTGACGCTAAGCAACTCGAGAACGAAAATCCTAATAGTGTTACTGACATCCTCCGCGGAAATGTTCCCGGTGTGAACGTAGTAGGATATGGTGTTTCTGCAAAAGGAAATGCAAACCTTGAAGTTCGCGGGCAGAATTCGATCAACGCAGGTACATCTCCACTCATTGTTGTCGACGGTGTTATCTACTATGGCGACTTAGCCGACATCAATCCAAATGACATCGATAAAGTAGACGTATTGAAAGATGCGAGCTCTGCGGCTGTATTTGGCGCGAAAGCCGCCAGCGGTGTTATTCTTATTACTACCAAGAAAGGAACAACAACAAAGCCGGTGATCAATGTTAATTCTACATTCGGTTTTGTAGGCGAAGGCGTTCAAGAACACGTCTATCAAGGAGAAGCATACTTGAACTATCGCGCCGATGTTGCACGCGCGATCAAAGCGACGGACCCGGCTGAGAAATTTGCAGACCCGAGAAATCTCCCACCTAACATTACGATAGCGGATTGGCTTGCGTACGACGGCGCAACCGGCGATCCCGTTGATGTTTGGCTCGGCCGTCTAGGACTAACAGCAATCGAAATTGAAAACTTCAAAGCGGGAAAGACAATCAACTGGGAGAATGAAGTTTTTCAACGCGGTAAACGTCAAGATCACACGGTGAGCATTTCCGGAAAAGGAGAGCGCGTAAGCTACTATTGGTCATTGGGCTATACCGACAACGAAGGTATAATCGCCGGCGATAAGTTTTCAACGTTTAGAAATCGTTTTAACCTAGATGTGGAGGTCACAAATTATCTGAGCCTCGGTACGAACCTACAGTTTGCTGCACGCGACGAAAGTCAAGTACCTGCTGATTGGGGACAGATTGTTCGCGATTCTCCTTATGGATCATTCTATGACAACAACGGTGAACTTCGCTACAGTCCTCAAGATGATCCTGGTGGAAATTCCAGAAATCCTTTCTTGTCTAATCATTACAACGATAAGAAACGCGATTTTTATACGATCACGCCAACCCTCTATGCGAAAGTCACATTACCTTTTGGTTTTTCGTATCAAGCGAATTTTACACCACGTTTAGAATGGCATCGCGATTACCAATCGATATCTGCAAAGCATCCCGACTGGATTTCTCGTGGCGGAAATGCAAGCCGATACAATCATCAACTGTATTATTGGCAACTCGATAATATCATCAAATGGGAAAAGACTTTTGGTGATCACCGTTTCGACGCGACCTTCTTGGCCAACGCGGAAAAGTATCAATTCTGGTCAAGCAACAACAGCAATATCCAATTCGATCCGAATGATAATCTCGGATACCACAATTTAGGAGCAGGTTCTACACCAGTGATTAGTACTTCAGATGATTATTCAACAGGCGATGCACTCATGGCTCGCATGTTTTACTCATTCCGCGAGAAGTATATGCTTACTTATACCATTCGACGCGATGGCTATTCTGCATTCGGAACGAATAATCCACGCGCAACTTTTTCATCATTCGGTGCTGCGTGGTTATTCTCCGATGAAAACTTCTTGACAAGTGCGAGCTGGTTAGATAATGGTAAACTCCGCGTCACTTGGGGAGCAAATGGTAATCGTGATATCGGTCGCTATGATGCGTTGTCTGACCTGACCAGTGGTAAATATCTTTATGCTTCTGCAACCAACGGAAACGCTTACACCACATCTCAATTGTTTGTGAATAGAATGAGCAACAATAAATTGAAGTGGGAAGAAACTAAAGCACTTAACGTCGGACTCGATTTCTCGATCTTAAAAGGATTGGTTAGCGGTAGTATCGATGCATATAAGTCGAATACAACAAACTTGCTGATCCGCAGAAGTCTTCCCGATATCCTGGGCTTCAGCAACGTGTGGGATAATCTGGGCGAAGTTGAAAACAAAGGACTTGAGATCTCACTGACATCGAAAAATATGGTGCGCGAAAACTTCGAATGGCGAACCACGCTCAACCTGTCGATGAATCGTAACAAGATTTTACATCTTTATGGAAACATGGTCAACGTACTCGATGCTGAGGGTAATGTAATCGGTCAAAAAGAAGGCGACGACAAAGCCAACGGTTGGTTTATTGGTCACGCCATTGACGCGGTATGGAATTACAAGGTGTTGGGTGTGTGGCAGACGAATGAAGCAGATCAGGCTGCGGAGTATGGTCAAAAGCCTGGCGATTTTAAATTGCTTGATAAGAACGGCGACAAAGCGTTTAGCGATGATGATAAAGAATTCTTAGGCTACTACAAGCCACGTGTAAGATGGTCGCTCCGCAATGACTTCACGATCTTCAAAAACTTTGATGTATCCTTCATGCTATACTCACTATGGGGACATATCAATACCTACAATCAGGCGAAGAATGACTATTCATCAGGACTTCTGCTAGATCGTAATAACTCCTACGTTGTTCCTTACTGGACACCAGAAAATCCTACCAACAACTACGCCAGACTAAACTCAAACAGTGGTGGTGCAGCGTTCAACGTTTATCGGAAGAAGTCGATCATTCGCCTTGATAACATCTCCGTAGGATACACCATTCCAAAAGCTGTTCTGGATAAGGTGCGTATTCAACGCATGAAAGTATTTGCGAGTGTGCGCAACGTAGGATTCTATGCGCCTGAGTGGGAATTCTGGGATCCAGAAATTATCGATGGCAACGGCCCAACGCCACGCACGTGGACTTTCGGTGTTGATCTCTCGCTGTGATGTTTAACATGAAATTGAAGAAGTAATTATGAAAATGAAATATATTAAATCGTTGCTGGTCGTAACGGCGGTTTCGATGTCGGCGTGTAGCGAAGATTGGCTTGAGCCAAAACCGTTGTCGATTTATACACCGGAGAATACTTTTGTTAACGCGAAAGGTCTTCGAGCAGGTATTGCTGCCTGTGATGCCAATATTCGTTTCGCCTCGTTCTATGGCGATGGTGCCCCGATTATTACAGAATTGATTTTTTCTGATGTTGCCGTTGAAGGCACGACGGATAAGTCTGGTCCCGCACAGAATATGAACATTCAGATTCAGCCCGGCGCAAACTTGAACGATGTAAACACAAATCGCATTGGTCTATTTTGGTATGAAGGATATAAGGGGATCAAATATGCAAACACGGTTATTTCACGTATCGATCTCGCTACCGACTTCAAAGACGAAGCAGAAAAAAATGCAGTACTCGGAACGGCCTATTGGCATAGAGCCTTGCGTTACTATTTGCTTACACATCAATTTGGCGATGTGCCATTACTGCTGCAGGAATATACACAGCCTAAAGTAGATTTTTATTCTACGAAGCGTGAAGTGATTCTCCGCAAGATGAAAGCAGATCTTGAATTTGCTGAGCAATGGGTTCCTTCTGTTGTCGATCGCGGACAAGTTACCAAAGGCGCTGTAAGCACACTGTTGGCTAAAGTGAATTTGGCACTAGGCGAATTTGACGATGCGATCGAAGCGGCGTCTAATGCGATCAATGATCCGGCATACGCACTCATGACAACACGCTTCGGCGCGAATGCCGGTGACGTAGCGAAAGATGTTGTTTGGGATTTGCACCGTCCGGAAAACAAAGCCATTGGCGCAAACAAAGAAGCTTTATATATGACCATCGATCGCCCGAACATGATCGGTAACGTAGCGGCAGGTATTCAAAGCATGCGTCAAGCGTTGCCGTTCTTTGCGGCATCGGGTGCGAATAGAATCAATACGCCAACAGGTAAGGCTGGCTTGAATGGAAATCATACGAACGCCAGCGGTCAACAACTTGAGTTCCCATTATCGATTTACTATGGCCGTGGATTGGGAAGGTGTCGGGCAACGTGGTATGCAACACATACGATCTGGGATGACGCGAATGACCTTCGTCACAAGCCCGGCAACTGGATGCGCATGGAAGATCTTGTGTACAATGAGCCAGCACTTAAAACCGGTGGCGATCCGTGGTACGGGCAACCGCTACAGCTTTATGGTACAACCGGAAACTTGCTAACAGCGGATACCATTCGTAACTGGTTCGAATGGCCTCACTACAAATTGTTTGTCCCCGATAACATCAACAATCCGGCGCGTGGTGGTAACACCGATTGGTACGTGATGCGTTTAGCGGAAACATACCTTGTGCGTGCTGAAGCTTATTATTGGAAAGGTCAACTTGCCGAAGCGGCTGCGGATATCAATACAATTCGTGCGCGTGCTGGTGCTTCGGGAGTAGCGGAAGGCGATGTTACCATCGGCACAATTCTCGACGAGCGCGCACGTGAACTGTATTATGAAGAATATCGTAAGACAGAACTTACCCGTATTGCTTTCATTTTCGCACAGACTGGAAAAACAGCTTACAACGGTAAGAGCTACTCGTTGTCAAATTTTTCGGAAGACAACTTCTTCATCGATCGCGTCAATGAAAAAAACGAGTTTTATAATAAAGGTGTGATTACCGTTCACGGCGATGAGTATACGATGAGTGCCTACCACGTGCTGTGGCCAGTGCCTCAAGGCTCAATCAACTCAAACGTAGGAGGGAAGATCAAACAAAATAAAGGATACATCGGCTACGATGCATCTGTGACGGTGTTAGAAGACATTCAGTAGATAGGGATGTAATGGGTAAAAGGCTTCATCGAAAGGTGAAGTCCTTTTTATTTTTATCACATCAACTGATCATAAAAAGCTTTCTGCTTCAACCCTTCTACTTTAAACTTTCTACTTTAAACTTTCTGCTTTCTGCTTTTAGCTTTCTGCTTTTTAGCCAATGATTTGCCGAAGCGTATCCAATGCTTTTGCTTCTGTGGGTTCGATCTTACCATCTGCGGCAATGATATCTTGAAACGCATCGTAGATGTCTTTCGATGGTTTTTCTTTTTTAAAATGTTCTGCGGAGCGTTGCAGTACTTCATCCAGATTCGATTTGTCGAGTGCGTTGTATTCACGAATCGTTTGGTAGAGCTTTTTCTCGAAGTCTGTTGATTCAGGGAAAAGGACTCTCATTTTGTCTTTAATCGCCGCCAATTCTTTTGGATCATAGCTGCTATCGGCATTCGACAAGTGCACATAAAGGAAAAGCACGAAATCGGGGAAGGAGGAGTGGAGAACCATGGTACTGCTTGTTTTAGGTGAACGGCTAATTTAGTGAAGCTTCAAGCTTCAAGCCTCAAGTTTCAAGCCCTTTTTTCATCCGTGGGAGCTTTAGCAACTTGAAGCTTGCAACTTGCGGCTTGCCACTTGCGGCTATTAAAAGGAAAGCTCTGCCAGTTACGACAGAGCTTTTTATAAAAGCATCTAAAGGCTTGTAGCTTGTGGCTAGAAGCCTGTAGCTTTTCAGAATTACATCATTCCGCCCATTCCGCCGCCGTGTGGCATTGCAGGAGCTTCTTTTTCTTCTGGAATTTCTGAAACAACAGCTTCTGTTGTCAACAAGAGGCCAGAGATTGAGGCAGCGTTCTCAAGTGCAAGACGTGATACTTTCGTAGGGTCGATAATACCCGCATCGAAGAAGTTCTCGTACTTGTTCTCACGTGCGTTGAATCCGAAGTCTTTCTTGCCTTCGCGAACTTTGTTCACGATTACAGAGCCTTCTTGACCAGCATTACCTACGATTGTTCTCAATGGAGCTTCAAGCGCAAGTCTGATGATGTTAACACCAGTAGCCTGATCATCGTTGTCAACCGCTACATCTTTCAATGCATCGATCGCACGGATGTACGCAACACCCCCACCAGGGACGATACCTTCTTGAACAGCAGCACGTGTAGCATGCAATGCATCGTCAACTCGGTCTTTCTTCTCTTTCATCTCAACTTCAGTAGCTGCACCTACATAGAGGATAGCAACACCACCAGAAAGTTTAGCAAGACGCTCTTGGAGTTTTTCTTTATCGTAATCAGACGTTGTCTGCTCAATTTGTGCCTTGATTTGAGCAACACGACCTTGGATGTCAGCTTTCTTACCAGCGCCGTTAACAATCGTCGTATTGTCTTTGTCGATGTTAACTTTCTCAGCGCGGCCGAGCATATCCAATGTAGCGTTCTCAAGTTTGAAGCCCTGCTCTTCAGAGATCACTTTACCTCCTGTAAGGATCGCGATATCTTCAAGCATTGCTTTTCTTCTGTCACCGAAACCAGGCGCTTTAACAGCCGCTACGCGGAGTGCACCACGGATTTTGTTTACCACAAGCGTAGCAAGTGCTTCACCTTCTACTTCTTCAGCAATGATCACAAGTGGCTTACCAGTTTGTGCGCTTTGTTCAAGAATTGGAAGAAGCTCTTTCATGCTGCTAACTTTCTTGTCGTAGATAAGAATGAAAGGATTGTCAAGATCAGCTTCCATTTTCTCAGTGTTGGTTACGAAGTAAGGAGAGAGGTAACCGCGATCGAACTGCATACCTTCTACAGTCTTCACTTCAGTTTCTGTTCCTTTCGCTTCTTCAACAGTGATTACACCATCTTTACCAACTTTATCCATAGCATCGGCAATCATCTTACCAATTGTGCTATCGTTGTTAGAAGAGATCGTTGCAACTTGTTGTACTTCGCTAGAATCTTTGATCTTCTTAGATTGTTTCTTCAAGTTCTCAACCACAACATCAACAGCTTTGTCGATACCGCGCTTAAGATCCATTGGGTTAGCACCAGCGGCTACGTTCTTAATACCGTGTGCATAGATTGCTTGTGCAAGTACGGTAGCAGTAGTAGTACCGTCACCAGCAGCATCAGCCGTTTTAGAAGCTACCTCTTTCACGAGTTGTGCACCCATGTTTTCGATAGGATCTTTCAATTCGATTTCTTTTGCTACCGATACACCGTCTTTTGTTACTGTAGGCGCACCAAATTTCTTATCAAGAATAACGTTACGGCCTTTAGGACCGAGTGTTACTTTTACTGCATCAGCCAGCTTATCAACACCTTTCTTAATTCTGTCGCGTGCAGAGGTATCAAATGTTATTTCTTTAGCCATGTTATTTCAATTTTTTAGATGAGAGACAAATTAGATTGTTCCGAAGATGTCGGAATTGCGCATGATAAGGTACTCCTTACCTTCGATGGTGATCTCTGTGCCAGCATATTTGCCGTAAAGAATGTTGTCACCAACTTTTACAGTAACCGGCTTATCTTTCAAGCCTTCACCAATGGCGATTACTTTGCCCTTCTGTGGTTTTTCTTTTGCTGTGTCAGGAATGATGATTCCAGATGCAGTCTTTGTTTCAGCTTCAGCGGGTTCAACTAGTACCCTGTCCTCGTTCGGTTTGAAGTTGATGTTTGCCATATAAATGATGGATTTTAAGTGTTACGTTTTAAACCTGCCTTCGCTTATCAGCAATTATGCCATCGCGAAATGAGACGCGAATAACGGACAATTTTTCAAGAATCCACCTTAAAACTGACTGCTTTTATTTGGTGTCTGTCACTGAATAAGCCATGCTGTCAGGTTAGGTCGTCTCCGGTTGCCGGGTTTGTTTCTGACAACTGGCTAACTGGCAACTCGCTAACTGGTAACTGGCTACTGGTAACTGGCAACGAGCCTTGTCAAAAGTCGACGGAATTGCCTATATTATATCCATTCAAAATTCTGTCTTATGGAGAAACTATCGAAAGACTGGCTGACTCAGGGGATGATTGATTTCGAATACAAAAAGTATCTGCTGCTGGCATATCTTAAAACAGTGAGAAGCTCTTTTGATAGGGTGGAGCTCTATCCGTTTATGGGCGATCTTGTATTTCACTATCGTAACTTGGTGGCGGTGAAGGAGAATAAAACGCTTTTGAAAGAATCGTTCCCCAAAGAGATTTCGCTTGAAGAATTTAAGAAATTGGAATTGAGTTATCGCCAAATGATAGAAGACGATGCGGTGATGAGCGAGCTGGAATCGATTATCGAATTTGCCATTCCGCAGATCAAAGATTCGTTACAGGAAGGCTCCGTCATTTATGAATACGTGCAGTCACAGTGTGAAATTTCACCTATTGGTGTCACGCCGCTGTATGCCAACGAAGGCTATTTGTTTGTAACACAGCCGCCTGAAAAGGAAACACGCGTATTCCGCTATCAGGTGAGCATTTTTGAAGGTAGTCAGGAGCAGCTTCGAAGCCTCAATACTGAACTGGTTGACTGTGTCGAGAAGAATCTGAAAAATACCTACGAAAGAATCAAACTCGACCTCATTCGCAAATTCCAGGATCTACCGAACCCGGCAGCATATCTGATTATCTCCAAAATGAAATTTCCGTTCTCCCAAACCCTCATGCCCGTAGCAAAAAGACTTTTTGTTAAACACATATCGCAAGCGTGAGAAATGACTATTAGCTTCTGACAACTGGCCACCGGCTACTGGCAACTGGCAACTGGTAACTGGCAACTGGTAACTGGCAACTGGTAACTGGCAACTCGTAATTACCGATAACCAATAACTAAAAAGGCCGTCCTTTCGAACAGCCTTTCTTATTAATAGGTTTAGATAGAATCTTATTTTCCTGCTGAATCCGTTGTGCTAGGAAGAGCAGAAGGCAACGCTTGTTGTGGTGCTGCAGGTGCTTGTTGACCAGCTTTGTCCATAATGTTTTCAGGACCTTCAGCATTTTGATCAAGGAAGTCTGTTGAAAGTGTCAACACCATAATGGCGATGATAAAGCTCCAAGTGAGTTTTTCAAGCAAGTTGCCGGTTTGTTTTACACCGATGATGTTGCTGGCAGAAGAGCCGCCAAACTGACTTGTAAGTCCACCACCTTTTGCATTTTGTGCCAAGATCACTAACACGAGCAACACGCACAATACGATGATCAATCCAATAACAAAACCGTACATAAATCCTTAAGTTACTTTTTTAAGTCTTCAATTTGAGCCGCAAAGTAAGCCTTTTTTTGCGGAAACTTCCAAATCAGCTTTTTTAAAACTTCGATTGCGCGATCTTTTTTGCCTTGTTTAAGCAAAATTTCCACTAAAGTTTCTGAAATAATATTGTCACCAAAATCTGCATGCGGACTAGATAGGTCTCCTTCCGGTGAATTATTAAGCTTATCTTTTGCGCTTAAGATTGAAGGCTGGGTCTTTATGAACTGATCGATCAGATCGATCTGCTCTTTCTGCTTTTCGTTTTCCGGCTCGATCTGGCTCTTTGAGTTCACAATCTCAGCGATCAGTTCTTCACCTTCTTGTGCTTTCCTTTTTTTTCGTGTCTTCGGCGGCTCGGCCTCGGCGGGCTTTTCAGCTGACTTATTTTCGAGCGCCTTTGCCAGGGCAACAATCCGTTCCTTTTTCGAAAGACCACTTTTTATTGGAGTCGGCTCTGTTTGTGTTTCGATTGCCGGTGGTTCTGCAGGTGTAGCTTCGGCCGCGGCTGTTGGAACATCAGCGACAAAACCATCTGAAAACATCTTTTCGAAGTTCACTTTAAGCGCGTTAAGCCGCTCTAAGTCGTGAAGTAATTCTTCAGCAACATTGTCATTATCGTCGATCGTTGCAACGGCTGCTTGTGGCGCGTTGATTTCAGCGACTTCAGCAACAGGTTGCTCTTCGGGATCAAATTCCTCTAACATAATTTCCTTCAGGGCAGCACGGTCGGCGGCGTAAACAGCTGCTAATTGCAGTTCACCCGCGTGATTGCTAAAGCCATGGTCCTTGGTTACCCGGGCAGAAAGTGCATGGAGAAGTTGGCTGTAAGGGAAGCTTTCCTTCAATGAAAGAACCTCCTGTGCCTCTTGCACGGAGCTTCCTGAAAAGTGATTGACGACGTGTATAAATTGGTCTTTTTCCACAATGTGCCCTTAAGCCGTAAGGTAAAAATACTAAATTTTACCAATTGGCAATTGACGCATTGTAGATGTCCATCTCGAGTTGATCGAATATTTTGCGCGTAAGCCCTTCTTCCAGGTCGGCAAGATTGCCCGCTTCGTTATCAAAATCTTGATAAAAAGAGAATGACTTGTCCTTAAACGACATGGTCTCGTCAACGGTATTTACGAAAGTTACACGAACTACGATGGTCAACCGGGTTAATGCCGCAGTGTTAAAATCGTTTTGATCACCCGTCGACGTGGGCGCTATAGGATTCAAACGAAAGTCCATGATCTCTCCCGACAGTTGAAGTTCTCCTTCTTCTGGAATTACCTTCAAACTAGAGTTTTGGATGATATAGTTTTTTAGAGAGTTGGTGAACGTCTGTCCCATGTTCGCCGGCCCCAAGTCTGCGTTGTTATAGAATTCAATAAACGATATGGTCTTGGCAGTAGTCGGCGCTCCATTAAAGGAGTAACTGCCACAAGATTGTAATAAGGGGATGAAAGATAGTGTATATAGTGTATAAAGAAAGAGCCATGTAACGGAGCTCTTACCTGCCGCCACCACTTGAAAAAATTTACCAATTGGCAATTGACGCATTGTAGATGTCCATCTCGAGTTGATCGAATATTTTGCGTGTAAGGCCTTCTTCCAGGTCGGCAAGATTGCCCGCTTCGTTGTCAAAATCTTGATAAAAAGAGAATGACTTGTCCTTAAACGACATGGTTTCGTCGACGGTATTCACGAAAGTTACGCGAACAACAATGGTCAATCGCGTTAAGGCAGCAGTGTTAATGTCATTTTGATCACCCGTCGATGTTGGCGCGATAGGATTCAAACGAAAGTCCATGATCTCGCCCGACAGTTGAAGTTCTCCTTCTTCTGGAATTACCTTCAAACTAGAGTTTTGGATGATATAGTTTTTTAGAGAGTTGGTGAACGTCTGTCCCATGTTCGCCGGCCCCAAGTCTGCGTTGTTATAGAATTCAGTAAACGATATGGTTTTAGCGGTTGTAGAGGTGCCCGTAAAGGAGTATGCCCCGCACGACTCAAGCAGAAACATGCCCGCTATTATGATGAGGTTTATGGCGGCCATGCCGTAACGCACGTGGGTCACATTGAATTGGGAACTAGTCTTCAAGGTCGTATTGCTTAATTTTTCTATATAAAGTGCGCTCAGAGATTCCCAAATCCCGTGCCGCGTATTTGCGTTTGTTATTATTCTTTCGAAGCGCCCGGATGATTAATTCCTTTTCTTTCTTTTCAATGGACAATGAATCATCCTCGGTCTCGTGCGTAATGTCATGGATATCTTCGACGTGATGATCATCGACAGCTTGTATCGTGGGACTGACATTTAACACCAAAGGTTCATCCATCACTTTTTCTTTCGGCGCATCAACATCGGCAAACAGGGGGTGATCTTTTACAATTTGACCCGCATTTCCTTGGTTATTGTAGGTGTCAAGGACCAGTTTCTTCAAGTCATTGAAATCCTTTTTCATGTCGAACAACACCTTGTATAGGATGTCGCGCTCTGAAATGGAATCTTTGTCTTGTCCAGCGCCGCGATACAACGCGGGAAGACTATTTTCCTTTGGTAGATAGCGCTGCAAGATTTCACCCGTAATTTCTTTGCTATCCGTAGACAACACAGAAATCTGTTCCACTAAATTCTTGAGCTGGCGGATGTTACCCGGGAAACGATATTTTACGATGATCTCCTTAGCGTCATCAGTAAGTGAAATGGGTTTCACTCTGTATTTTTCGGAGAAATCGCCCGCGAATTTGCGGAACAACAATTCAATGTCTTTGCCACGTTCACGCAACGGTGGCACGTAGATAGGAACGGTGCTTAGGCGATAATATAAATCCTCTCTAAACTTTCCGTCTTCTACACTCTTCATCAAGTTCACATTGGTTGCGGCCACGACACGCACGTCGGTTTTCTGCACTTTAGAAGAACCAACTTTGATGAACTCGCCGTTCTCCAATACACGGAGTAGACGAGCCTGTGTGCCGAGGGGCATCTCACCAATTTCGTCTAAGAAGATGGTACCACCATTGGTTACTTCAAAATATCCTTTACGTGCTTCATGTGCACCGGTGAACGATCCTTTCTCATGACCAAACAATTCGGAGTCAATGGTGCCCTCTGGAATGGAGCCGCAGTTGATCGCGATAAATTGACCATGCTTACGCTGACTTAAATGATGTATAATTTTTGAAAACGACTCCTTTCCACTACCACTTTCGCCGGTGATGAGCACCGTCATATCTGTTGGCGCAACTTGCACAGCAACGTTCACGGCATTGTTCAGCAATGGTGAATTGCCAATGATTCCGAATCGCTGTTTTACGCTTTGAATTTCTGTTTCTGTAATCGCCACTTTTCTTTTTTGTTATGCGCCAGCAGTCACGGCTTTGCCAATCAACGTACCGCCGGTGCAGCTTTCAATATTTACATTAACGTAGTCGCCAAGTTTGTAATGCGCTTTCGGAAACACGACAACTTTATTGGCACTGGTTCTTCCTTGCAGATATTCATCAGAACGTTTTGAATATCCTTCCACCAAAATGCGTTGTGTCTTACCAACATCTTGACCATTGCGAAACGCAGAATGTTTTCGTTGTTTAATAATGATCTCATCGAGCCTACGCTTTTTCGTATCCAGATCAATGTCGTCTTGGTATTTTTTCGCCGCAAGCGTTCCTGGTCTTTCTGAGTAGTAGAACATATAGGCAAAGTCATACTGAACGAGATCCATCATCGACAGGGTTTCCTGATGTTCTTCTTCTGTTTCACTGCAGAATCCCGTGATCATGTCGGAAGAGATACCGCATTCATCGCCGAGTATTTCTTTGATCCGCGCAATTTTCTCGAGATACCACTCGCGTGTATAACCGCGGTTCATCATGTCGAGGATGCGACTATTTCCACTTTGTGCTGGCAGGTGAATGTACTTGCAGATGTTATCATGCTTGGCCATCATGTGCAGCACATCGTCAGTGATGTCTTTCGGATGGGAGGTAGAAAAACGGACACGTAGTTCTGGATTTACATTCGCCACCAACTCAAGCAGGTTAGCAAATGTAACGACCTCGGTAATGCCTTGCTTTTCGAGCCACGCTTTGTTGTTTTCTTCCGCGCTCCATTTGTATGAGTCCACGTTTTGTCCCAACAGCGTTACCTCGCGATATCCTTTCGCAAAAAGATCGTTTGCTTCATCCACGATCGAGTGTGGATCACGGCTACGTTCGCGGCCCCTTGTAAATGGTACCACACAAAACGAGCACATGTTATCGCAACCCCGCATAATCGAAATGAAGGCGGTGACGCCATTAGAATTCAACCTTACCGGACTGATATCCGCATATGTTTCCTCACGTGAAAGGATGGTGTTCACGGCGCGATCACCTTCATCAACCTGGAAGATCAATTTAGGTAGGTCGCGGTAAGCGTCGGGTCCGGCAACGAGGTCAACGATTTTTTCCTCTTCAAGAAGTTTGGACTTTAAGCGTTCCGCCATACAACCCAGCACGCCGACGAGCATTTCTGGTTTTTGCTTCTTCAACGCGTTGATGAAGTTCAAGCGGCCACGAACAGTCTGCTCGGCTTTTTCTCTGATTGAACAGGTATTCAGGAACACGATGTCGGCCGTATGGATGTCGGAGGTGGTGTCAAAACCTTCTTTCTGGAGGATAGATGCCACAATCTCGCTGTCGGAGAAGTTCATCTGACAGCCATAACTTTCAATATATAATTTCCGGCTGTTGCCGGTGTTCTGCTCTTTCGATACCGTAAAAGTCTCGCATGCGTCGGTCTCTGACGGCTTCAGCACATCAAGATCTCCAATCAAATTCTCCATATACTCACTTTAGGTCGCAAAAATACACTTTTTAGTCTTTTATTGTGACATCTTGTCAGTGGATTTGCGGGTTTTTCTTTTGGCGGCCGAGTTCAGGTGTGTTCCCGGTTTCCGGGTTGCTAGTTTCCGGTTTCCGGTTTGCCGGTTTCTGGTTATCAGATCAAGTTTCGTCTAACGAACGCCACGCGTAGCCGTATTCACTGCAGCTTTCTAGGAACGTGTTGGCGTGTTGGTGTTGAATACATCGTTCCATGTTTTTTGATCATAGGCTCAGCGCATCTCTGCGCTTTCGCGACTTTGCGGTAAAAAAAATCCTTCACCTTGAGGTACGTAAGCTAAGGAGCTCGCAGCCCGCCTGACGTATAACGCATTTCGCGCAACTCGTAGCTAGTAGCTCGCAGCTTTTCTGAGTCTAATGCATTTCTCGCAACTCGAAGCTCGTAGCTCGCAGCTCTCTACCGTGATCTTCCCGTGTAGCTTCCCTATTTGCTTCATAAACGACCCATTCTATGAAACAAACACCGCATCTTCCTAGGAGAGATATGCAGAATTATGAGAGCGCAATGAAAGGACATCTGGACAAACTGCGAATTAATAAGAGAATAATGAACGCGCGATGAGAGAAGAATGAACCAAACACCGGAATTTATGATACATCGTCTATAGCGTGATGAACCAACATCTATAGAACAATGATAGAACTACTGGACGCGTATGGAGAACATATGGAGAAAATGAAAGGATGTCTATAGCTTCTCTGGAGGATGAAGCCAGGATGACGTTTCTGAGCGTACTAGATGTTTACTTCTTTGCGCTCTTTATCCCTAATAGCTCATCACACATGAACATTAATTGAAATAGTTTCCCCTTAAGGGGCCAGGGGTGAAGCGGACTCTAAAAGGAAAGACAGAAAGTTGAAGACGGTGCGTTTTGCAACACAGAAAGTAAAGGAGGCGTGTCACCAGTTGTCACGCAGTGGCGGCAATTTGTACCGCGTGGAGTAAAGAATTTTCTACGTGACGCGCGGTGCACCTTAAAAATAGGAATCGTGATTTTTAGGCGAATTTCGAACTTACAAACGCGAATGTTGCTATAAGGAAATATCAGGTAATTGCATATATTCGGTCGTTAGGCACAATGCCGCAGGACAGATTTGGTGCTTCGAACATTGGCACATTTGCTTGCCGCACATTCCCTCGCGACACCAAAGCAAGCAAAAGAGCCGAGGTGTACCTGATCGACATAGTCTACATTTTAAAACACACGGCTGATGATTTATCTCAAGATAGTTACTCAAATCCTGACGGGTGTATCGGGACTATTAGCGCTACTTCTCGACTATAAATGGCACGATAAAAGAAGAAAGATTTTTAAACACCTGAGAAATGCTCTCGTGCTTTTAACAATTTTTTCATTGATGGCTGGAGTGCTGATTACTTATTATGATGAACAAGACAAAAATGGTGAGATAGGGACTTTAAAGAGTAAGCTGGATAGTGCTAGTAATACATTAGCATATGTTAAATCCAACAGCGACACTTTGAAACTTCAGATAAAACCGTTCCTTGACTTAGCAACTAGCAAGTATCCCAACCTCAATTCAAGTAAAGCACTAGAAAAACTGCATGAAAGAATTGACTCGTTGGATGCACAAGTTTCAATTGGAACAAAAAGAATCGGGGCTTTATCGTCAGAATTAACTGTTGAAAAGAAAACAATTAAAAGCTTCTCCGCTTCGGTGTATATCGAATTCTCGGGAGAATGGAATGGTAATCCATATCCAACTTGGAGTGAACCTCCTAAATGTGAGACCTATATGATCTGGAGTGACACGACAGGAAAGATGGCTGACATAGAATTTTGTTCACCAAAGATAAATTTCAAAACACTTGATTCAAGGACGGGAGTATTTGAAAATATCCTAACTGTTCAACAGGGTAATGTACCATTAGGACAGTTGGATGACGTTCTACTCTCGTACAATAAGATGAGGTGTTGGCTTGTTTTCTCATTTCCAAAAAATCTTCTGAGTTCGCTTATCGTGACGAGCAAAATACGAATTGCGTATTTAATTAATGGATCGAAACGAGGTGAGTTAGTATCAAACGAGAGATTAACTGTCGACTTGAAAGATCGAATGAATGAAAGCGTCATCAACCCAGAACTATCATTGAATGGAAAATTGGTTAAATGGTTTAACATTAGAGTTGATTAACGTCTTCGAAAAACCACACCAATACCAAAGCCACAAGGCCCTACACACAATCGAAGCTTTGGTAGCCCCGTGTGGTTCAAAGTACGGTGGATGCGGCACAGTGCATAACAATGTGTTCCATGAATAATCCCTTTTGCTAACGTTGAGACGAATTTAGTGTTTCTATTCTCAGGATGCATATTAAAACTCATTTTTCTACAAATGCTGTATTCGAAAAAATGAACGCTCTGTCAAGGGTGGACGCGTAATTCGCCTGTGCGATATGGAGCGTTACGTGGCGTTTGAGGCGTGATCCGTTACTGTTGTAATTCTCTCACACCACCGCATCACTTATCGTTACAACATAGCATGCTGTGCATCCCGACTTATTTGCCCACTGGAAGTTGGTAGGTCCATGGGGTTGGTAGATCCGTTATGGATTATTTACTTTTGTGATTAAACAGGAAGAGCCGTGTGAGGGGAGACTCTCAAGCACGGTTCCGTGAAAACCTAAGGGTGAAACTCCCATGGGTGACTCGACTGTATGCAATGCCATTGACACAGTGACGACATGGAAATAAAATACTTAAAGGGTGACGCAACACAGCCCGTCGGACAAGGAAACAAAATCATTGTGCATGTATGCAATGACGTGGGAGGTTGGGGAAAAGGATTTGTGATGGCAATTTCAAAAAAATGGAAAGGACCAGAGAACAGCTACAGGGACTGGGCCAAGAGCGGTAAAGATTTTGAACTGGGAGAAGTCCAATTCGTTCAGGTTGAGCCGACAATTTGGATTGCCAACATGATCGGACAACGTGACATCAAAAAAGGAAAGGACGGAACCCCACCTGTTAGATACGATGCAATAAAAAAGGGACTCACCAAAGTAAGTGTCTTCGCCAGAGAAATTAACGCATCTGTTCATATGCCTCGCATTGGGTGTGGACTTGCAGGAGGGACTTGGGATCAGATTGAACCATCATTGACACATGAATTGACAGAAGCGGGTGTTGAGACTGTTGTTTATGATTTCGAGTGATGGCACTGCATACAACAAAAGCTTCCATGAATAATCCCTTTCGCTAACGTCGAGACATATTTACTGTCTCTGTTCTCAGGATGCTCCGTTAAGGATTATTTACCTTTGTGATTAAACAGGAGAGCCGTAGCGCCTATTATGCTGAAGCAGCTTCGGCGTAAGCATATGAAGGGAGACTTTCACAGCCTGTCCGACCACTCGGGACCTGTCCCGACCAGTCGGGATACGGGTCTGTGAGAACCGAAGGGTGAAATTCCCTCGGTGACTCGTGCAGGGCGTTTGAAAGAAGACAGATGGCATTCAGGACAAAATTCATTCTTACATCCCTACTCTTGATCGTAATTTCGTGCGACAAGAAAGGAACGGACGAAACTAAACACGCTGTTTCGATGAATCAAAGAACTGCTAACTACGACAGTTTGATTCGCGGTGTGACCATCAAGGGGGACACAAATGCGTATGACGAATTATTTTATGGCCTTATTGAATTGGCTCCGAAAGAAAGAGTTGACAGCATTCTTTACTATTCACGGATAATGGCTGAAAGATTCAATTACCCGAGAGCATATTATGACCACCTAGACGTGCTGTGTGAGAAGAACAAAATTAAATTTGATAGACTTTATAACCTAGACTTGACAAGTGTCGACAATCAATCGAGAAAGACAATTGTTGAATGGTTAAATAGAATGCTATCCGACAAAATGATTACTCAAGAGGAATTTTACTCAGTAAAGAAATAGGACCGAGGACACCGACTAGCACTAACAACGTTTTCTATGAATAATCCTCCGTGTAAATCCGCCTACGCGGCATGTCGCGACAACAACAAAATCAACCCAATTATGAGAGGCCTTTCTAAACTCGGTGTATTTCTTTTGATCATGGTTCTGGGGTGTACGGGCAGGAATGATAAACCTGAAATCGTGAAAAGCCCGCCAGATGAAAAAGTCGATGAACAATTTAAATCTGTTCTTCTAAGCCCAGAAAAGTTTGACGGTGTTGAATTGGAGCTGACAGGAATATTTAGGTATGAATCTGAGAATGTTGCAATCTATCTGACTAACAAGGACTCCGATAGTTTGATTTCGAGTAATGCATTCTGGGTTAACTCAGATAGCTTGTCAGATGCAAAGCTCAGATTAGCAAATCGGAAGAAAGTTCATTTAAAAGGTCGATTTGACAAGGATCACACAGGACACTTGAATTCCTACTCAGGGACAATAAATGAAGTGAAGGACTTGGATATTCAGTAAATTGGCCTGCACACGACGATGTAGATTTGCCGACAAAGTGATTAATTCTTTATTAAGAAGAATTTAAAATGCGCATAACACGAACGTTGTAGAATATGCAAAGAAAGATAGTCATAGTGTCACTGGTTTTACTCTTCTTTTCCTGTGTGACAACGAAGAAGGTGTCCTCTTATGATGAAGCTGTAAAATTCTATCGAGACGTTATTTCAGAAGAAAAGCGTTTTTGTCCGAAGAAGATTAACAATGATTACTGGATCAAGGAACTGGGGGACCTGAGGTTAGCGGCAATGCGTAACTACTTGGATTCGGTCGGAACCAAAACAGCGGATAACTATTTAGAATTTGAAGAAAGATTTAAAGCTATGACCCTTCGGTCGGCTTCAATTCCGCAACCGATCACAATAGACTATGAAAATATAATAACTGATCTTCGTCTCACTAACAATATGAGATTTTCCAAGTTCGTGAATTGTGATTCAGTTTCGGGCGGACATGTCAGTCTTCCAATATTCAACGAGGACCATTCCAAAGCTGTAATCGAGACCGAAGGCGGCACCTTGCTGTTTGAAAAAATCAACGAGCGATGGAAGTTTAAAGACAGAGGACTATTGAGAGTATTCTAACGCGCATATTACCTACAACAAAGTATTCCATGAATATCTCCTTTTTTGCTAACGTTGAGACGAATTACTGGTTCTTCTCTCGAGATTCATACAAAGCAGTTTCTTTATCAAACAAATGCATATTGTGAAAATGAGAATTCTGTATGCTCTCTTCATCACGCGCATGACTATAGCTCCAGTGGCAGTACGACGTGACTTATTGCACACCAACAATGGTATTGTGAAGTTGGTGGATGCGTTGAGGATTAATTACCTTTGTGATTAAACAGGAGAGCCGTATTTAGAACAGGCATTCATGTACGGTACTGCGGGAACACATTTTCAAAGACAAAAGGCTAAACAAAACAATGAGACAAGGACGGACAACTTTACTGCTACTAACTACTTTATTCCTTTTGACCGATATTTTTTTCAATTATGTATTGTTATCAAGCGGAGACGTAGACTTTTTTGATGCGACGACCAAGACAGTATTTTTTCTTCTCGGTATTTTACTTTTTTCAAAAAAAATTACTTGGGCAAAATGGATTCTATCAATAGCATTAATACTATATGGATTGGTCTGCCTACTTCTTGGATTTGAGCTAATGCCAGTATTTTACTTAATTGGGCTGTATAATATCTTTTTTGGAGTTTATATCCATAAGTCAGAGGCTCTTAGGTCATTTAGAAAAGAAGATGCTCAATCTGAGCAAATGCGCCAAGTAAAAATTCAAAAGGACGAGGAAATATCAGTTTTGAATCAAGAGCAAGTATATCCAACCCTTGTTCAACGCTATAAGGCTCTAATGATAGACGGGCTATTAATTTTGTTTACATTAATTGTCACGATGATTATCGTACAGCAGAGCGAATTCAGAACGCCTGTCATGGTTTCTACTGCTGTACTTCTGTTGGTGATATATGAACCCTTTATGACATCGTATTCCAAAACGGTTGGACAGCGAATGATGAGAATTAAAGTGCGCAATCACAGAAACCCTGAAAAGAAAATTACTTTGTGGAACGCGTATGTCAGGTGGTTTGTAAAAGGAATATTGGGCTGGATTTCGTTTGTGACGATACATTTTAACCCTCAACATAGAGCAATTCACGATTTAGCGAGTGACTCAGTAATGGTCAACGAGGACTAAGAACAGACGTGCACAAGAAATCGATAATGACGCCGCGCTGAAAGCCATTGAGTGACACGGTCAAAACAATCAAGATTACAGAGCAGGGTGTAATTGGTGACTCGACGGGCAGCCATTTTTTCAAGACTAAGTAGAGCAATGAAGAGAATACAACTTTTGACTTTTTTAGTGTCGTTGACAGTGACAACCTATGGGATGAACCTCAATCAATTGAAGGAGGTTGACCAGTTTAAAATAGGGAAGACTGATATCAGGGTTTATTTCAATGACCCGATGATACAAATGGCGAGATTGTATCCTGACTTTGACACAAAGACATCGACTGAGAAATTTGGAATTCTATCGGACTACTTGCACAATAATCCGCTTTATGTTTTTATCGCCACAAATAAAAAAAAGAAGCTTAATCGGCTTTATGTTTTGAGGGGCAATCCAATAAAGCAAAGAACCAAGAATTATTTTCTAATTGACATTCTTGATGAAACGAGTTCAGATCTTTTTGATAGAACCGGCTACGAGAACGACATTCTTAAAACGATCGACAAGGTAAATGCTGGCGGTTCCTTATTTGAACACATGGTGGTTTTTCAGACGCCAGAGGGAAAGAGTGTTGTGGGCAAGGGAATAAAGTTTTGGGACTATTTCACAAGAGTCGAGCCGTACTCAGAAATTAAATCCACAGTACAGACATTGATAGAAATGGATTTGACTAACTCCATTCCATCTGACTACTTGCTGACGAAAACAGAAATGATTAAACCTCTTTTCGAGTACCAGGACTGTGCAATTTTAAAAGTGAAGTCGCGAGAGATTAAGACAACCGTGTATTCCTATGACTCTTTGGGAAAAGTAAAAAATGAATACCCAAGAATAGAGAAAGACTATGACTTGTACTATTCTTCAACATCGCAGGAGTTAACAGGAGTTACGACATTCCCATTTTTTAGTTCGACTGATAAAAGGCAAGAACTTGAGGGTGGAGCTAAAATCAAAATTGAGAGTAACCAGCCCTATCTTAATCATTACCTAAAGGACATTGTTGTTACTAAAAATTTGGACTCTGGAGTAATTGAACGAATTGAAGGTAAATTAATAATTCATGCATATTCAGCTTCTGGACACAGCACATTTGATGAGTTGTATGTTGCTGAATTTAAAGAAGTAGGTGATTGTAATCTACCTGTTGAGATTAGATTTCATTCGTTGGATGACGTTGAATTAAGAAAACCGAGAATTGTGACACAGATTATATATGTGTTGAAGTGAAAAGCGGCAGTCCAACAAAGTGTTCCAATGGATAATACTTTTGCTACTTGCTGCCATGGCGATATTGGATCAACGCTTCACGTGGCACTCGCGCCGTGATCAATTACTGTTGTAAGAACCAGGCGGTGAAACTCCTTGCGTGATTCTCTACTACCTGCAATGAATACCATTAAAGACCGTCTTAAAAAATGAAAGATCTATTGATTGACATAATTTCTGAAATCTTAAAGGTTCCTATCGAACGAGATAAAACTTTTGAGTGGTCTAAGATAACTCAATACAATAAAATAGATGTACGTGTCTATCACGATTTGTTTTCAAAAGTATATAGCACTTTAGGCGTTGATTCCTCAATGATTGGTAAAATTCATAAACCATATTTTTCATGTGATGCATATGTTGGTGGTTCATTTAATTTTGTTTTTGAGTTTGACACCCTTATTGATTTTTGCACGCATCGGGAAAATACGCTCAATCTGTATGAAGGAAATCTAAAAACGCATTACGATATTGACAAATGGATTAGCTATTGTAGAATTTATAAAGTACAAGCTGACCAGTATCAAAAAAATCAAAAAATAAATGGATTTAATCCGCCCAACGGAAAGTCGGCAAAAAGGACTTTAATTGATTTTATTAAAGACGCGTATCCTAAAATTGAAAATTTGAATCCGACGGTAAGGTTTTGTGAATTTGAAGTCATGAAGGTGAATGTTAATGACAAGCGTGATAAATCAAATTACAAAGTTGTTGAGGAATTGCTGAGAGAAAAGCTCAGTTAGCAAAGTGCTCCATGAATAAAAAATAAAAGCCCGATGACTACAGAATCATTGGGCTTTTATTTTTTATAACGTGTCTGATTTCAATCCTCGTTAATGGCTTCTTCGTCTTGTGTCTGGAAGGTGTACAGGGTAGGGTCCAGTTGAAGGTTATCTTCGTTGAAGTCTTTGATGAATTTTTCAATCACTTTCGGGGTGATCTTTTCGTGGTGTAAACCGGCATCGAGACTTACTCCAAATTCCGCATGCGGATCGAGGTCGACGTGCTCTTTTACTTTTACGGCATCTTCTTCCTCGAGTTCCATAATCACCTCCGCCATATACAAACCAATTTCTTCTTGCAATGGATCAAGTGTCTCTAGATTTCCGTTCTCATCTTCTTCGTAAGAGATTTTCTTATAATGCGGGAAGTGTTTTGCAGCGCGGTGTTCGGCGATCTCAAACATTTCGCTTTCATGTTGAAGTCTTAGGGTGTAGATCACGGCATCGTAGATTACATCTTTTCCTTCAAATTTTCCAATGAAGAAAAAATGCGCATACTCTTCTGAATTTTCATCTTCGTCATCCCATAGGAAAGATTGTCCGAGCGCTTTCATCTGCGCCTGATATGCGTCAATTTCCGTCGGGTCGAAGCCTTTATTCTCTAAGCGTGCCATGATATTAGTTGTAGTTTAAGATAAACATTATTCAGTGAAATTGTGTTGGGAAAAAGCGAAAATAATCTTCGCTAAATTTAAATACCACGCATAGCGGTTTAGGATCCTGATTCTTTGAACCAGTCGGCGTACATAGGATAGTTTTTCGCTGTCCGTTGGATCACAGCTTTCATATCGTCGCCAATGTCTTTTACTTTTTTAGCGGGCATTCCGGCGTAAATGCTCCCGGGTTCTACGATCGTGCCGGCCAGGACTACAGCGCCCGCAGCGATGATCGATTCACTGCCAACAACGGCATCGTCCATCACAATGGCCCCCATACCAATGAGTACGTTATCCGCGATGGTGCATCCGTGAACAATTGCGTTGTGCGCAATCGACACGTTATTACCGATTACTGTTTTTGCTTTTTGATAGGTGCAATGGATAATTGCCCCGTCTTGAATATTGGTATTGTTCCCGATCGTGATCGAATGAACATCGCCACGAATTACGGCATTAAACCAAACCGTACAGTTGTCACCCATCACAACTTCGCCGACAACCGTAGCGTTTTCGGCTAGGTAGCAGTTTTGACCAAATTTTGGGGAGTGTCCTCTTACGGTTTTGATGAGCGCCATGGGTGATAAATGCCCAAAACTAATCGACGGTGATGAAGTTGCCTAGTGTTGGCTCATCGCTGTTGGATTAAAAAATGGATAACAGCAGCAAAAATGCCTGTCACGACATTTTTTATCCATTTTTCTCGGCTATCCTAGATTGCGGGTTATATTTGCGCCCTGAACTTGAATCCCTATATGAAGAATTTGTCCCTGATACTCAATGCCGTGCTGCTGATCGCTGTTGCGGTTTTATTTTACCTCCACTTTTCATCGAAAGCGCCCTCAACATCTGCAACGGGCGTTACAACGGAAGCTGGTGATCTAACCATCGCTTATGTTAATTCAGACAGCGTAGTTAAGAATTACGACTATCTGAAAGCAACCAATAAGGCTTTTGAAGATAAGGCAGCGAAAATGGACCAGGATTATACAAACCGTGTAAATTCCTTGAGAAACGAAGCTGCGGCGTACCAACGCAATGTAAACAGCATGACACTTGGTCAAGTGAAGGCTACTGAAGAAGATCTTCAGCGCAAGCAACAAAATCTTGCGATGTACGAGCAAACACTTCGTCAGCAATTGGCGGAAGAGCAAGCTAAGATTAACAAGGAGCTTTACGATCGCGTGACGAATTACTTGAAGAAATACGGCAAAGAAAAAGGTCTGAAGGTTGTTTTGAAACGAGACCCAACCAGCGATGTCCTTTTCGCTGACGAAGCCCTTGATATCTCGAAAATTGTAATCGATGCCTTAAATGCAGAGTATGCAGCCGAGAAAACAGGCGCGCCAGCAGTGAAAGCAGATTCAACCGCGAAAGCCAAGTAATATCGCTTCAGTCTAAAAACATCAAAGAGAACCGGTTAAAAGCCGGTTTTTTTTATATTTGGTGAATCCCATATGCTGAATCGTTTCATCATTTCTGTTAAGTCGAGAACCCAAGAGCAAAAGCAAATCATTACGATGCTCTGTACGGGGTTCTTCATGGGGGTGTTCATTGCAACCTATCAAGTAACAGCGGATTCTCTATTTCTCAATAGAATGGGAGAATACCTGGATAAGGCGTTCTTGGTAGCGGGGGTGCTCGGAATTCTAACGACAGGAGCCTTTTCTTTTTTTCAAAACCGAATACGCTTCACAACGCTCGCCATTGGAAGCATCGTGCTGGTATTCGTTTTCACCCTGACGGCTTTTTGGCTCCTCCAATTCGGAAGCGACGCGCTCCACGATTACTTCATTTTCGCGCTCTATTGCATGTCCGGGCCGATTACTGCGGTGTTGTTGCTCAGTTTCTGGGGGCTCTTCGGACGATTGTTCAACTTCCGTCAATCGAAGAGAATTATCGGATGGATTGATACGGGGCAGTTGATCGCCGCGATTATCGCAACCTTGGTAGCCATTCCTTTAACCTCTGAAATCATTAAGGATACTGCGAATTACTTGCTCGTTTGTGCAATTAGTATCGCCATTGTTTCAGGCTTGCTCATTTTCATTGCCAGTTCTTTTACGCTTTCGAAGAACGATCCGAAAGAATTCGGAATCACTGTTCGCCGTGAAACACGATTAACCAAACTCGCAAAAGAGCCCTATATCAGGATGCTTTCGCTGTTTTTGCTCATTTCAATGATGATTTTCATCCTTAGCCAATATGCTTTCCAACAGCTGGTCAAGGAACAATATCCACGCGAACGCGAGCTCACCAACTTCAACTCCTTTTTCACGGGGGCAGTCTACGTGATCAGCTTGATCATGCAGACCTTCATCAATAACAGAATCATTAGCAACTACGGGCTGCGCATATCATTATTCATTTTGCCGATCGTGGTGGCCCTTTTTGCATCAGCGTCATTTGTGACGGGAAGTCTCTTTGGCTTTGAAAAGGGATTGGCGCCGACAGGATTTATATACTTCTTCCTGTTTGTGGCATTGAGCCGATTGTTCAATTGGACCCTTCGTGACTCACTTGAAAATCCTGTATTCAAACTGTTTTTTATCCCACTCGACAATAGGCTGCGGTTCAACATCCAATCGAAGGTAGAGGGGCTTATGAACGAAAGTGCTCGTTTCTTTGCAGGCCTTTTGATTTTTGCGCTCGCGGCCATTCCGTTCTTTGAAGTGATACACATCATGCTCTTTATGCTGGTGCTTTCCGGTGCATACTTTTTTGTGGTGAACAACCTCTATCAGGGTTACCGTAACAAAATCCGGATGAAGCTTGAGAGTACCGAGGTTCAAAAGCAAGAGCGACTCGAAAAAGGATACGGACGAATCACCACGCGATTGGAAGAGATGCTGCATGACCATCAAGCAGAACGCGCGGTGTTTTCTTATAAGCTGCTAGAAAAAATAAACGCTGCTCAAGTGCCTTCGTTCGTGAATACCTTGATGCGTAACGGCGACGAAACGATTCGTCATTATGCGCAAGAAAAAATGAATGAGTTGAAGGGACTTTCCGTTTCTGATCGTTACGTGATTCGATTGGATCAAGGAAAAGCCAATATCAGCACGGATAAGAATATTTTGAGTAAGGCAGATCTTCAGCAGATCATTGAGAACGGTGGTGACATCACGAAAGCACGGATCTTGCGGTTAACGCGATCGACAGATCCTAACGATAGACACTATGCTGCCGAGTTACTGCTGCATACCGCACAGACAGAGTATACGTCGTACCTGATGGAGTTGCTTACCGACATGGAGCCGAAAGTGAGGAACACCGCGATCAAGACATCGGTAAAGAAGAACAATCCGGAGATCATTAATGCTGTAATCGAGAACCTTGGTAATCCTGTTTATAGTAATCAGGCGATGAATGCACTGGTGTTGATGGGCCAGGATACGTTACCTGCGCTGGAGGCTGCCTTCTATCGAAGTGGCCAAAGTACGCAGATGATGTTGCGTCAAGTACAAGTGATTGGTCGGATAGGAGGGCAACGTGCGCGGGAGATCCTCTGGAATAAAATGGATTATCCGAACAAAGTTATTGTGTCGCAAGTGCTATTGTCGTTAGGGGAGTGTGGTTTCAAAGCCGGTATTTCACAGATCACACGTATCAAATATGCAATTGAGTCGGATATTGCTGATATCAGCTGGAACTTGGCTGCGATGCATGAAGTTGGTGACGATGGATTCAGTGAGCAAATTAAATCAGCGTTACAATGGGAAGTGCAGAGCGATATTGAGCACATCTACATGTTGTTGACAATGCTTTACGATACGCGCTCTATTCAGCTTGTAAAAGAAAATATTGATAGTGGTACAGCGGAAGGCATAACCTATGCTGTGGAGTTGTTAGATGTGTTCTTGTCGGAGCAATTGAAACAACGGGTAATCCCAATCCTTGATGATCTTACCAATGCAGAGCGCATTGATCGTTTGCAAGATTTTTATCCGCGCATCAAGCTTGATTCAAAGTTGGTGTTGAAGTTTATTATCAACCGGGACTTTACACAATCCAATCGATGGACCAAAGCGTGTGTATTATTCCAAATCGGCATACAGAAGATCGATGCCTTTAAGTTAGATCTTATTGCGCAGTTGTTTAATCCAGATCCGATCATTCATGAGGTGTCGGCGTGGGCACTTCATCAAATCGATCCCGCGGAATATGAAGTAAACACGAAACGGCTCGGTCAAGCTTTTAAGAAAGAACTCGATCTGGTGATTATTCAATCGAAGAAAATGACGCGGTTCGAGAAAGTACTGTTCTTCCAACGTAACAGCGTCTTTGAAAATATTCCAGGTATTACGCTTTCGCACTTAGCGGATTTGAGTGAAGAGAGTCGCATGAAGAACGGCGATTCAGTTACCTTGGATGAGCGATCCAACAATTCATTCTTCATGTTGGTGTCCGGCGAGGTGGAGTTCTTTAAGCAAGGAAAACCTGCAGGTCGTTTTGAGCAAGGACAATTTATTGGTGAGATGCTCGGCACGCCTAATTTTGTGAATACAAATTTTATCGTGGCCAAGTCGGATGCCGTCATTTTGCGGCTGAATAAAGATCAGTTTTATGAATTGCTGTCGGACAATGTTCGACTCGCGGACAAGATTATAGCGTATATATAAAGGGGTAGGCGATGACTAGGCAGAAGAAGATATTTGCAATTGGGTGTGCGATTTTTACGATACTGCTGGCCTATGCGAGCTATGATATTAGCAGAAGAACAACGTTCCCCGGATCCAAGCCACAGCTGCAAGAGCGACTGCTGAAGCGGCATGGGGAAGAAGATTCGACGGCGAAAAAGGTGGAGTAGATCCATAAAATTCATCAGAATTTAACTTTTTCTACATTTTCAGGATGCAAACGGTTGTATTTAAAAATTTTTCCCTTAAATTTGAAGCAGATTAAAGCCAACTATAGACATGACAATCCCCCTTAGTCGAGTACTTTGGGGGATTTTCATTTTATAACGATTGCATAATGCGCTTAATCTTCGCGTAATGCAATTCGTCTCCAAAATTTTCTAGTAATCGATTTAAATCAGGGATTTTCCAAGCCGGCCATTACATTTGGTTTAAGATTAAAGCCAACTATAGACAGTGATTATCCCTCGTGATCTAGGATCTCGAGGGATTTTCATTTTATGGCAGTGCCAATACGACCCAGGTCATGTTATTCCTCGCACGCCAGCTCCCCCAATGATGTTAACTGGCTTTGATTCATATCTCCCTTGACGCTGTTGTCTCAGAATCTGTGACGAATGCACTGAGAACAGATTCCATTGTTTCTCCATCTTTGGACCGTTGTACTTCGAAACAGTTTGTGTTATATTCAACTATTATGAAAATTAGATTCTCCATTTTTCTTTTCGTCATTACTATTCTCTTTAATGTATTATATGGTTGTGTGAGTCACGACCTCGCAGGCCCTTTCGTGGTGGAGTGTACAGAAGAAGTATTGCGCTACGAGGTGGATATTGTTCCCATCATCAATGCGAATTGTGCCATAAGCGGTTGCCATGACGGGAGCAATTCATTGCCGGATTGGACAGACCATGAAACGTTGGCGGGCGAAGGCGCTGAGGTTCAACGACGCATAACCCTACCGTTGAACGATCCGGCTAAGATGCCTCGTGTCGGTAGCATTACCGCTGAAGAAAGACAAAAACTTTTTTGCTGGATTGAACAAGGCGCGCTAGACAATTAATGAACGTCTATGAAAAAACTCCTCATACTCTCGCTTATTTTCGCTTGTTTATCCGCGCATGCGCAAAAGTACGTCTCTGAAAAATCATTTGTGTCGTTCTTCTCGGATGCATTACTTGAGGATATCACTGCCGATAATAAGAAAGCATCAAGCATCATTAATACCGCTACTAACGACATTGCATTTTCAATTCCCATCAAAGAATTTCAATTTGCAAAGTCTCTGATGCAAGAGCATTTTAATGAAAAATATATGGAGTCGGACAAATACCCGAAGTCCACATTTCAAGGGAAACTCAATGGGTTTGACATGAAAAGCACGTCGGTCCAAAACGTGAAAGCTACCGGTAAATTGACGATTCACGGCGTAACGAAAGACGTGGAAATTCCAGGGACCATTGAGGTCAAAGACAGTAAGATCTACGTGAAGTCGAAGTTCATCGTAAAAGTCGCGGACTATAAAGTCGAAATACCCACTGTTGTATTTCAAAATATTGCAGAACAAGTTGAGGTAACAGTCGATTTTGTGTATAAGCCGCAGTAATTTGATAACATATTAAATCAAGCATGAAATTTTTTCTTTTTATGGTCTTCGCCGTTGCCTTAAACTTTACAACATCGGCGCAGCAACGATACTTCGCTGAGAAATCAAAGGTGAGCTTTTATTCGGATGGCGTAGTCGAAGACATCACGGCTGTGAACGAGAAAGTGACAAGTATCTTTGACGCATTTAAAGGCGATGTTGCATTCTTGATGAGCATCAAAGATTTTCAATTCGAAAAGAAGTTGATGCAGGTGCACTTCAATGAGAAGTACATGGAATCAGAAAAATATCCCAAGTCGACGTTTCAAGGTAAGATCGTTGGATTTAATTCGGCAGAAGAAGGTGTACAACAAGTTCGTGCCGTGGGTAAACTTTCAATTCATGGTGTTACAAAAGATGTGGATGCCATTGGAACGATTGAAAAGAATGGGAGTTTCTTGCAGGTGAAATCGAAATTTAATGTGAAACTTCTGGATTACAACATCAATGTACCACAAATCGTGTGGAAGAATATCGCACAGCAAGTGGAAGTAACAATTGAATTTACGTATCGACAGCTTTAATGATGAATATGAAAAAAATAATACTACTTTTTATTCTTCTTCCATTTTTCGCGAACGCTCAGGAAGACTTATTGGGTGAATTGGAAAAAGAAAAAACAAAAGAAACTGACTATACCTTCGCTACTTTCAAAGGTACACGGTTAGTGAATGGTCACACTATCGAGACAAAGAATGCCGGATCATTGGAGTTTATCTTTCAACATCGTTTCGGTGCGCTTGATGGCGGGCTGTATGAAATGTTCGGTCTTGACGAAGCTTATGTTCGACTCGGGCTCGACTATGGTATTACCGATAATCTATCGGTGAGCATTGGCCGTAACTCTGCTGATAAGATCATGGATGGATATCTGAAGTATAAGATCTTGAAGCAAAGTTCAGGAGAAAAAAATATGCCTTTCTCGATTACGGCGCTAGGTGGTGCGGCGTATAGCATTTCACCGAAGAAAGACGACGAACCGGAAGGATTTAAATCGGTAGATCGTTTGGCATACACAGGACAGTTGCTCATTGCGCGCAAAATCACGAGCAATCTTTCGCTACAACTCATGCCGACGTTCATTCACAAAAACGCGGTGAATAAGTTTGCAGAAAAAAATGATCAAATCGCGATCGGCTTTGGTGGGCGTTTGAAAGTTACGAAGAGTGTGGCGCTTACCACGGAATACTATTACCGTCTCGATCCACCAGACAACGACCTGTTAGCCTCGGTTGGCGATGAGAAGCGTTACAATGCACTTGGTTTTGGTATCGACATTGAAACGGGTGGTCACGTGTTCCAGTTGGTGCTCACCAATACGTCGAGCCTTACTGAACGAACGGTGATCACGGAAACAAATGGTGATTTCTTCGGTGGCGATATCCACTTGGGCTTCAACGTTACCCGGACATTTCAACTGAAAAAAAATAAGTAATCGCGTCAATAAAATTTTAGGTTGTAGGCAGCGGTGTTTTATTTTGATGCTTATTAAAAGCGCGAAGTTGTGCTCCTGGCATCGATCATCATATACCTGCTGCTTACGATCCTGATTGGTTTCTGGGCTTCTCGTCGTGTGAAGACATCAGGCGACTACATGCTCGCCGGTAGAAGCTTGCCTTTGATGCTGAGTTCGGCAGCCATGTTTGCGACGTGGTTTGGATCCGAAACCGTTTTCGGAGCATCATCTCAATTTCTCGAAGAAGGATTATATGGCGTCATTGAAGATCCGTTCGGTGCCGCGCTATGCCTTTTATTGTTTGGTGCCTTCTTCGCAAGGAAACTGTACAACATGAATCTCCTTACATTGGGAGATTTTTTTAAGATACGCTTTGGGAAGTCTACGGAGCTCACAGCAAGCTTATTTCTGGCGCTTCCCTACATCGGGTACATTGCCGCGCAACTCGTCGCGATGGGACTTATTCTCAATGTTGTTACCGGAATAGAGCAATGGCAGTGTGTGCTGATCAGTGCGTTTGTTGTCACCTTATACACCTACATCGGTGGGATGTGGGCGATCTCGATTACAGATTTCGTCCAAAGTATACTCATCATTCTTGGCTTGTTTGTGTTAGCCTATATCATGTCGCAGAAGGCTGGTGGTGTTGATGTTGTCATGAGTAAAATTCCAAGAGAAGATCTGCGGTTCCTTCCGTCCTTCAATCTTCAAGAGATATTAATGTACATAGCAGCGTGGTCCGTTTTAGGATTAGGATCGATTCCTTCCCAAGATGTTTTTCAGCGCGCGATGTCTTCGGGGTCGGCAAAGACGGCGGTGAGATCATGTTATTTCGCGGCTGGGCTCTACCTAACGATCGCCATGCTTCCGATTTTTATCAGCGTATGTACGAATCAGTTGTATGGCGATCAAATCGCGGGCGATAAACAACTGGCATTGCCCAACATGGTGCTGCTGCATACAACGCTACCCATTCAAATTTTGTTCTTTGGCTCGTTGCTCTCTGCCATCATGAGCACGGCGAGTGCTGCTATTCTAGCGCCAGCGTCGATTTTCTCGGAGAATCTTGTAAAACCGTTGCTCAAGCATCGGCTGGATGATCAGCACTTTCTGTTTTTAACCCGGTTTTCTGTTTTGTTATTTGCCGCCGTAGCGACCATCATGGCTTGTATCAGATCAAATATTTATGAATTGGTCGGAGAGTCATCCATTTTAAGCTTAGTCTCGTTATTTATCCCACTGGTCTTAGGGCTGTATTGGAAACGGTCGAGTAGAACAGGCGCGATGGTGGCGATGGTGGGCGGTATGATAACTTGGATTATCTTTGAAGTTTTGGAAACCGCGTGGCCATCACTAATTCCAGCAACACTTGTTAGTCTTGTGGGAATGATCGTCGGATCGATAGGGTGGCCGCAGAACGAAAATGAATATGATAAAAGTAGAGTTGAGTCGATTGAATGACGCGTTTCATATGGAAGCGCGAAATGAACAAGGCAGTATTATTCACCTTGATGCTTCTCCCGATATCGGAGGACAAAACCTGGGCATGCGTCCGATGCAGCTGTTGTTAGCCGCTTTCGGAGGATGTAGCGTCATTGACATTATCAATATTCTCAAAAAGCAACGTCAGGATTTACAAGACGTAAAAGTAACGGTGACTGGAGAACGCCAGAAAGATGTAGTGCCTTCGTTGTACACCGAGGTGCATGCGCATTTTAAATTGTTCGGTAACCTCGATCAAAGTAAAGTGGAGAAGGCCGTTACTTTGTCGGTCGATAAATATTGTTCAGTAGCCAAAACGTTAGAGGCAACAGCGAAGGTTACGTACAGCTTCGAAATCATTAATGGATAATACATACGGGAGAAATGGAAGACCAAAACGAAAGATCTTTTAGTACAGACGCTATTCGCACGCAACAAGAACGATCACAATTCCGTGAGCATTCTGTTCCGCTCTATCTCACCTCAAGCTTTGTGTTTGAAGATGCAGAGCAAGCACGTGCGATGTTTGCAGATGAAATTCCAGGAAACATTTATAGCCGTTATTCAAACCCCAACACGAATGAGCTTATTGAAAAGCTTTGTTTGATGGAAGGCACTGAAGATGGTGTAACGACGTCATCGGGTATGGCGGCGATGTTCAGCAGTATGGCCGCATTGTTAAAGTCTGGCGATCACGTGTTGGCATGTCGGTCTGTATTTGGATCTACGCATCAGATTCTCAATATAATCTTTCCGAAATTCGGTATCAGCCATAGCTACGCCGACATCACTGAGCCTGATACTTGGGAGGCGAAGATTCAACCAAACACCAAGATGATCTTCGTGGAGACGCCTTCGAATCCTGCACTCGATCTTATCGATCTTGAATGGATAGGCAAACTTGCAAAGAAGCATAACCTCATTCTCAATGTAGACAACTGCTTCGCGACGCCGTATCTCCAAAACCCTGCCAAATGGGGCGCAGATATCGTAACACATTCTGCAACCAAGTTCATGGATGGTCAAGGGCGTGTGATTGCCGGTGTTATCCTTGGCAAAAAAGAGCTCATCAAAGAGATTCGTTTCTTCACCAGACATACAGGGCCATCGCTGTCGCCCTTTAATGCTTGGGTGTTAAGCAAGAGCTTAGAGACTTTGGCTGTGCGTATGGAAAGACATTGTGCAAACGCATTGGCATTAGCTGAATTTTTGGAGAAACATCCAGAAGTTGTGAAGGTTAAATATCCACACCTACCGTCACACCCGAATTACGCACTGGCTAAAAAACAGATGCGCCTTGGTGGTGGACTAGTAACATTCGAAGTGAAGGGGGGTCTTGAACAAGGACGTCGTTTCTTGAACAACTTGAAGATGATTTCGCATTCTCCAAACTTAGGAGATACACGCACGATAGCAATTCACCCAGCGTCAACAACGCATTCTAAGCTCACAGAGCCAGAGAGAAATGCAGTAGGAATTACGGCTGGGTTAATCCGTATATCTGTTGGACTAGAAGATGTGAAGGATATTATCGCCGATGTTGATCAGGCGATCAGAGGATAGTTGATGACAATACAAAGGAAACGGGAGTCGATCGTATGATGGAACTCCCGTTTTATTTTAATACGATGGCATCGTTGGGTCGATCTCTCTTGCCCATGCAAGAATACCGCCTTTTAGATTGTACAAGTTTGTAAAGCCGTGATTCTTCTCAAGCCACTGCACCATGTTGCCACTTCTGGCGCCACTGCGGCAATGGATAACAACTTTCTTGTCCTTGGAGATACGGTCAACATTCGATGGAATTTCCGCTTGAGGAATCAATTCACCTTCGAGATTGCAAATATCAAATTCGTGGGGCTCACGAACATCGATCAATTGAAAGTCTGCCTTTGAATCAATCAGTTCTTTCAATTCCTGAACAGTTACTTCTTTCATATCATTTTTATTAGCGCCTAAAGATAGGCCACAAAATTCGTCATAATCAATAAGCTTTTGAATTGAATTCCGTGAATTTCCACGCGGTAATCCAATGATGGTTTGTTGCATGCTCAGGCTGTCAAATAGAAGGAGCTTGTCATATAAAGGTTCGCCCAGCCCAGTGATAACCTTAATGACTTCACTGGCCTGCATACTGCCGATCATTCCTGGGAGGACACCTAAAACGCCAGCTTGTTCGCAATTTGGAACGCTCGCTGGGTCTGGTGGTGATGCAAAAAGATCACGGTAGTTGGCGGAATAACTGCCATCAGTCTTCCGATAGTTGAACACGGCAACCTGTCCCTCGAACCTTAAGATAGAGCCATAAACCAATGGCTTATTGGCCAACACGCAGGCATCGTTCATCAAGTAACGTGTCGGGAAGTTATCCGTGCCATCCAAAACAACATCGTATTGCTGAACAATTGCCAAGGCGTTTAGCGATGTTAGTTTTTCGGTATAGATTTCGAAATTGATCTCAGGATTTAGCAACGAAAGTCTTTCTTTGGCAGCTTGTGCTTTGTTCCTGCCCACCGCATTGATGTCGAACAAAACCTGTCTTTGCAAATTGCTCACGTCCACACGGTCGAAGTCGGCGATGCCAATGGTTCCGATACCTGCGGCCGCAAGGTAGAGGAGGGCAGGAGAGCCTAATCCTCCAGCACCCACGACAAGCACTTTTGATTTTTTTAACTTTAATTGGTTCTCGAGTCCAAACTCTTGCAACACAAGGTGTCGACTGTAACGTTTAACTTCGTCGGTACTTAACTTCATCTATTCAAAAATAATACGATCTGTAGTCATGCAAAGAAAAATTTATTCATCGGGTGCGCCATGGGAAGACATTGTCGGGTATTCACGTGCTGTTCAAGTCGGCAATCATTTAGAGATTTCGGGAACTGTGGCCACAGATGAAAACGGCGTTGTCGCAAAAGGCGATCCGTATGGTCAAACAAAATTTGTTTTAGAAAAGATCGGGAAGGTGTTAAATCAAGCTGGATTTACATTCGACGATGTCGTACGTACAAGGATGTTCGTAACCGATATTGCGCGGTGGGAGGAGTTCGGGCGCGCCCATGGCGAGTACTTCAAGAAGATTAAACCGGCGACATCGATGATCGAGGTGAGCGCACTGATAGATCCGGATTATTTGATCGAAGTTGAAGTAACAGCGATTAAGTCTTGAAGCATCTTGCTTTCTTAGCGATATTGGCACTGATTTCGCTTCAAAATTACAACCCTAAACCCCCTAAGTTGTATGAAAGTGAAAAGCCTGATGGTGTTTCTACTCTGCCTGCTTCCATTCGTATTGTATGCGCAGGTGGGTGAAATAAAAGATCTGTCGTCAGGAACCGCTAAAGGGGAGTCGTCAGGTTCGTCTAGCAACGCGGGCGCGTTTGGATTAGAAATAGCATTTTATTCGATACAGTGGTTGGAAGTTTGGCAACGCGAAGTGTTGAAAAAACGCGTTGAAAATGAGAACCTCGTTTCGCTTGAGTGCTACGTGCAATCCGGGATCCAACCATCTTCTTATTACATTGTTCAGCCGCGCATTCGCGGTAATTGGGGGGTGTTCTCAACGGACTTCAGATTCAATTATCTGATTGAGGAAGGTGTTGACGGTGTTGAGTATTTGCGTACCGATGATTGGCAAATATTGCAGCTCAACGTCATCACGGCGAATAACGTAACATTTCGCGTTGGGGGCGGAATTATCCATGAGGACTTTAGCGGAGGAAATACCTATCAAGAATGGACAGCAGGTTTGCAACTGCAAAGTGACCATCGCAAATTAGGCGGTGTGATTGAATACCGGACATCGTTACCACGTAAGGAGTTTTCGGCGCACCTTCAGTTTCGACTCGGTGGGACAGAACGTTTTCATGTGTATGGTACCGGAGGCGCCGTTTACCAACGTTATTATAAAACTGTCAACGTATGGGGAATGCAAGCTGGGTTGATGTTTAGAATCAACTGATATGCTTGCGTAGATTACCCCTTCAGTTTGCCAGCCGCAAGTCCTGCGATTGTCTCGCCGATAGAGAGAGACGAGGTTGCCGCAGGAGATGGTGCGTTGCAGACGTTGATCACGCGTTTGTCTTCGAGTATCAGGAAGTCATCTAACAAAGCGCCGTCGCGACTGCAGGCCTGGGCACGAACGCCCGCACCACCTGGCGCCAAATCTTCTTCACGAATTTCAGGGAGTAATTTTTGAAGTGCTTTTGTAAATGCAGCCTTTGAAAGTGAGCGATACATTTCGCCCATTCCCGTGCGCCAATATTTTGATACGATTTTGCGGAAGCCTGGCCACGCCATCGTCTCCGAAAATTCCGATAAGCTGAAGTCAGATTTTTTATAGCCTTCTCTGCGAAATGCGAGTACTGCATTTGGGCCACACTCTACGCCACCGCCAGGCATTGTCGTAAAGTGAACACCAAGGAATGGGAAACTCGGATCAGGCACAGGGTAGATCAGTGTTTTGACGAGATATTCTTTTTCCTTTTTGAGTTTATAGTATTCGCCTCGGAACGGAATGATTTGCACGTCGATCTTTTGGGACGTGAGTTTGGCAATTTTATCAGAGTAGAGTCCAGCACAATTCACGAGTAAATTTGCCGTGTACTTGTTTTTGCTTGTTGTTACCGTGACAGCATCATCTGATAATTTAATGTCCGTCACTTTTTCGCCAAGGTTCACTTCGCCACCATGTTTTTTGAACACCGCTGCAAATTTTTCCGCTACGATCTTATAGTCGACAATTCCCGTCTGCGGAACATGAATACCAGCAATGCCTGCTACATGCGGTTCATGTTGTTTGAGTTCTGCCGCGTTGAGCATCTTTAGACCCGTCAACCCGTTTTGCTGACCGCGTTCAAAGATTGTGTTGAGTAGTGGGATTTCACGTTCTTCCGTAGCGACGATAATTTTGCCGCATATATCGAATGGAATTTGCTGCTCTTTACAAAACTCAAGCAGTAGGTTATAGCCGTGTATACAATTTTTTGCTTTGAGACTGCCGGGCTTATAGTATATCCCAGAGTGAATGACGTTACTGTTGTTCCCGGTTTGATGATTGCCGACGGCGTTTTCCTTTTCAATCACTACAGCTTTTAAACCTGGATTTTGTTTTGCCATTTGAAGCGCTGTCGCCAGACCCACGGCGCCGCCACCAACAATAATTACGTCGTAATGCACTGCTTGAATTTTTGGCGAAACTAAGCATTAAACGTTCTCGAAAAAAATGCAGGGTCGGCTAGGCTTGTATCGGGCGAATCTTAACATTCAGCGCCGCATCCACAGTTACAAAATGATTCGTCGGAATGAGTGTCCAATGCTTGTCGTCGGTGAGTTTTTCAGACACCACCAGTACTGCCTGATCGTCGTCTGCAGGTGCTACCATTTGGCTGATACCATCTTCCACCGTATATCGTCCGCCTTCCGAGTGGTATAGTGTTAATGGCTCTTCTTTAGGATCAGAAACGTAGCGGGTAGCTACAAAGAAAAGCCCGTTGGTGACGAGCATGTTCAGGTAGGCAGGTTCTGTAATACCTTCTTCTTTCATCATGCGGCTGAGTGCACGGAAGGTTTTTTCAAAGGCTTGGATAACCTGTTCAATGTTCACAATGTCGGTTTGACCAGCAAGTAGTTCGTTTAGGAAATAAGCGAAGATATGCTCCGAGTCGGTTTGGCCTTTTATCCAATTGTACAGTTCGTCTGAAAGGGGCTGTCGGATTTTACGTTTAATGCGTTCAAAATTCTCAACACCACCATTGTGCATCATCAGTAAGTTCTTGTATTGAAAAGGGTGACAATTGCTTTCGGAAACTTCGCCGACGCTGGCGGCTCTCACGTGAGCAATCATACAAGGTGTGCGGATTTTTGGCGCTAGGTTTTTTAAGTTGCGATTACTCCATGCGGGATTTACCGATACAAAGGTCACCGGCTCGTTGTTGACGTCCGGAACATACCACCCAATACCAAAGCCGTCGCCATTGAGCGGTTCTTCTATTTCGCGGGCATTGATGCTTTGATTTACCAGCGAGTTCTTGGGTTGATAAAGAATTTTATCCATGACTATGGGCGTACCCATGTAGGCAAGTAATCGACACATAGTAGCGGGGTTGGTGGCCGATAGAACTAGGCCGCTTCGGTAGCGGGTATTCTGGATAACAAGATAAAAGTTTGTCGCGCCTTCCGGTCACTTTGCAGCGATATTTTTTGGAAGGAAACTTCCCGTTGTAGGAATTAGCGATGGGCTTGAAGGCGACGGCGGTCGCAAAAGGAACTATGTGTTGAAATTCGGCGCACGGTGATTGGGAAGCACGACGACGGAATACGATGAAAGTCGTTTAACCATTTTAAAAAATTGGCTAACTTCTTGCAATTACAGGCAGATGTTAGAAAACACCGAAATTTTAAACATTTTAGTATATGGACGGGCATATTTTTGCTTGCTTCTCAAAGAAGCATTATAATTACCAAAGCATGAAGAAAAGCTTATTACTTCTGGCCCTAACCCTCGCGAGCATCCAAGTTTTCTCGCAGACCCAAAAATATCAGTCTGTCTTTATCTTTAGTTTTACACGCTATGTACAGTGGCCAGATGCTTACAATCAAGGCGATTTTGAGATTTTAGTTTTAGGCGATTGCCCTATTCTAGACGAATTAAAAGCCATGTCGGCAGCCAAGAAAGTGCAAGGTGATCGTACCATCAAGGTAACGAAGATTAACAGCCCTTCTGAGATCCGAAAGTGCAACATATTGTATGTGCCCTCTGCAAAATCAAATCAAATAGAAAACGTATTGGCTAAAGTTGGAACACAGTCTATTCTGGTGATTACCGAAGAACCAGGACTGGGCGCCAAGGGAAGCGATATTAATTTTATCGTGAAAGACGGTAAATTAGCCTTTGAATTAAATCAAGGCGCCGTAGCAAAACAAAGTCTTAAAGTGAGTATTGAATTGACACGCCTCGCAGTGATCATCTAAACTAATCTATGGAAAGAGAAAAAAGGAAGACAGGCATTCGGTTAACCATCGGGACGAAGATACTCGGTGGTTTTCTTATTTTGATTGTCCTGTTCATCGTCATCGTAGGAATCATTTTTATACAAGGTAATGTTATCGACGATGTCGTGAAGGCATCCAAGGAAACTTATCGACCTTCTCAATCCAAGATCAAAGACTTCAAGTTGATGGCAACCCAGTCGAAGATGTTGGTCACGAACTGGGTTTATTTGATGTCCAATGAAACGGATAAGAATGCGTTGAAGACACTTCAACAGAATGACTATCCAACGCTCCGCAACGACATCTCGACATTGATGGCAACTTGGGATGATGAACAGAAGGAAGCGATGAAACTAGCCTTCGCACAGTTCGACTCGTTGCTGAAAATCCAGCAGGAAAACATCATGGCGAACTTGCAAACTTTCGACAGCTATGAAGATGGTTTGACAAAACTTTTGGCGGAAGATGTAATTGAGAATCAAGTCATCCCTCGCACAACACGCATCATTGCTAATCTTGACAAAATTACAGCGATGCAAGATGCCGTGATTTCAGAGTCTGATCAGGACATCGTTGACTCGATCGCGAGTCTTCGTAACTATACGCTCTTTCTTGGATTGACAATCATTCTGATCGCCATTGTGAGCGCCCTTCTGTTGAGAAGAGCGATTACAAGACCTGTAAACTTCTTGAAGAACGTAGTTGTAAAACTCGGTCGCGGAGAGTTGGTGGAGGAAAAACAGGCCAATACCAGCAACGATGAAATTGGCGAAATGGCTGTCGCGATGGATAGCCTGGTGACGGGTTTGAAGTCAACAAGCTTGTTTGCAGAGAATATTGGTAATGGAAACTACAACATGGAATTCCAGCCGCTTAGCGAACACGACGTACTTGGAAACGCGTTGATCAACATGCGTAACAACCTTGCCAAGGTAGCGGAAGATGATAAGAAGCGTAACTGGGCAACAGAAGGACAAGCAAAGTTTGGGGAGATTCTACGTACCAATAGCAGTGACCTCAACAAGCTCGCCGATGAGATCATTGGTAATCTTGTGAAGTACCTACGTGCCAACCAAGGCGCGCTTTACATCATTGACGATACGCAGCAAGACGAAGAGGCTACCATGTCGATGAAGGCATGTTATGCATGGGATAAGAAGAAATTTTTGAATCATAAGATCCATCGCGGCGAGGGACTATCCGGTCAATCTTGGCAAGAAGGCGATACGATATATCTCACCGAAGTACCACAAGATTACATCAAGATTGTATCGGGCTTGGGAGACGCGAATCCGACCAGCGTATTGATCGTGCCTTTAAAAATCAATGACCAGATTTTCGGTATTGTAGAGATTGCATCTTTCAATGTGTTTGGTGATTTCGAAATTGAGTTTGTGCAGAAGATTGCAGAAAGTATAGCATCGACTATTTCGTCGGTAAAGGTAAATGCGAGAACGCAACTCTTGTTGGAAGAGTCTCAAGAGATGACGGAGCAGATGCGTGCACAGGAAGAAGAGATGCGTCAGAACATGGAAGAGTTGCAGGCAACGCAAGAAGAGATGCAGCGGTCACAGGCGGAAACAGAGAGTACATTGAATGCCATTCATAGTTCGCTTGCTGTGGCTGAATATTATCCTGATGGTACCATCGCGAAAGTGAATAGCAACTTCCTTGAGTTGTTTGGTTACACACAAGACGAAGTCGTAGGTGAGCATCATAGAATATTTGCGACCAAGCAAGACAAGGGAAGCGACGAGTATAAGCAGCTCTGGAAAGATCTTGCGAGTGGTTATCCGAAGAAAGGCATGTTCATGCGCATTAATCGCAAGGGCGAGATGATCAACGTTCGCTCAGCGTTCTCACCGATTAAGAATCGCTCTGGAGAAGTAACGAAGGTAATGGAGATAGCATACGAGCTGAAGTAAAAATTCAGAAACCTCATAAATGCAAAAAAGCCCTGCGTCCCAGGGCTTTTTTGTTTACCTAAACCTAAACCTATGAGAAGAATTACTCTACTCTTGAGAATACTAACGGGACTCTCCACCTGAGGTTGCGATCGGCCATAAAATTTTTTATGATTTTTTAAGTTTCTCTTTAAACACCTTTTTAAACTTTTCCAGTTTAGGCTGAATCACAAATTTACAATAGGGCGCACTGCCGTTGAGGTTATAATAATTTTGGTGATAGTCCTCTGCGACATAGAATGTTGTGAGCGGCGAAATTTCAGTTACGATCGGATCAGAAAACGCTCCGGATTCATCAAGTTTCTTTTTATATCCCTCAGCCAGCTGCTTCTGTTCGTCGTTATGATAAAAGACGACTGAGCGATACTGTGTACCTTCATCAGCACCTTGTTTGTTCAGGGTTGTTGGATCGTGTGTACCCCAAAAGATCTCTAGCAGCTCATCATAGGATACTTTGGTGGCATCGTAAGTTACCTGAATCACCTCTGCATGCCCCGTTAAACCACTGCAAACTTCTTTATACGTTGGATTTTTAACTTTACCGCCGCTATAACCGGAAGCGACTTTAACCACGCCATCTACATTTAAGAATACAGCCTCAGTGCACCAGAAACATCCGGAACCAAAAGTTGCAAGCGAGAGACCTTCATTCGATTGATTTACCATAGCCTTGTTTTGCGTTACCTCTTGTTTTTTGTCATTACTTTTTTGACCACATGAGCTGCCCGCGATAAGCATAAAGCAGCATAATGATAAAAGATTGATCTTCATTTTCATGTTGTTTTAAACATAACCTATGTACGTAGAAAATGGTTTGATGGGATGGTGAAAAATGTTTCTCTCCAGGAGCAGGAAGTCTTGCTATCGTGATCGAGAAATAAAAAATCCTGCCGATCATATTATATGATGGGCAGGATTATACAGTATCGGAAACCTATTGATACGTCTGGTAGAAACTTTTCAACGCCGGTATCAACTGATTGTAAATTGGCTTCGTAAACTCTAAGAACAGATCTTGATTCACGGGAGGTTGCAGTTCTTTTTGTTTGCAGATAGCAAGTTGTTGGTCGGAGAGGGCACGTTCATCGCCGTTAAATTTAGCCCACTGACTTACCCACACGTATTCACCATTGAACTTGCGATGTGATAATACGCCTTTTGTTTTGGCATCGACCACAACCATGCTCAATAAACCATTCGAGATAATTTCTTTACGATAGGTGGTGAGTTTTGCTTTCACCGTGTTGTAAGCTGGAATAGTTTTTCCATCAACTTTTACTTCGCCTACTTTCACACTGTCTTTCGTTACCGTTTCTTCTTTTTCTTTTAGAACAGAGTTGCCAACGGAGAAATCGTCAAATTGAATTCGGAGAATTTGATCCACTTGGGCAAGCTTCATTGCTTCAGCTTCTTTTGGTGTATAGAATTTAATGAACGCCTGGTCAGGGTAATTGTTATGAAGGTATTGCTCCACATTGTCTTGGAAGAATCCACCGCTTAGATTGTAGCGTGCAGGAACCGGTATTTGTTCAACAACGACCTTGAGTGTTGCTTCGAATTTCGCTTTGTCAAGATACTCAACCACGTCTTTGAAGCCAGGAACGAAGTTCTGCGCATCAACGAAATTGAAATAGGCACGGCGTGCGTCATTTCTATTTCCTTTCATGAGCGCTTCAATACCAGCTTTGTAACTCTCGTCTGCGGCTTTCTCTTTTAGCGGGCCAAGATCAGCATAGTGGTTCACCGGGTTCTTCACAATCTTCATACAGGCAGGGCACTGTCTGATCTCTTCGTACATCTGGTTAATGGCATTGTACGATTGGATCGCATTCTTCCATTTGAAAGCAGAGTTGGAAGCAATTTCATTGTTGGCTTGCGTCTCGAAGAATTCGACGGCGAGCGGATATGCATTTTTGAGCGTCTCTGTCGATTTAGAGTTGTCACCATCTTTTCGAAGTCTGCCGATAGACTTCATCACAGCTTCATAGTAGTCACCGCGCTCGTAGGCTTTTTTTCCTGAACTACAAGCGCATAGAATGGCAAGGCTTGATACGACAAGTAAACGTCCGATTTTCATAAGTGTAAATATTAAGGCGAAGGGTTTTAAACAATTACGGTGCCGCAAATTTAATCAGTTGGCGGGGAAAAAGTAAATCAAGACGTCGTCAATAAGGTCTCTCCAGTTGCCCCAGGAGTGTCCCTGGTGTACTTCCCGGTATTGAAAGGTACATGTGTTTTTATCCAGGATAGATTCCATCTTTTTAGCGCCTTCTTCAGTGTCTTTAATCGTGCCGGTAGTTAAGAACGTTTTGACGGGTGGGCGAGCCGGATTACCGCAATGCAGGTAGATCTCTGGCTTGTACCAGAATGCCGGCGATTGAATTCCCGCCAGGCCGAATATATCTGGCTTGGAGAAAGCAAAGTAGGCTGCCGTAAGACCTCCCATAGATGTGCCCAGGATGCCACGCTCTTCCGGATGGGTGGAGATCGGATAGTTCTTTTCGACCTTGGGGATTAGCTCCTTCACGATGAAGTTTAGATATTGTTCGTTCATCGCGAGTTCTTTCATACGGCGATTGTTAGAACGGTTTACGGGTTCGCGGTGGTCGATAAATACGACAATTACCGGCTTGATCTTCTTCAGGTGAATGAGGTTGTCAAGAATTGTGATCATGTTTCCCATCTTCTCGTGCATGTACTCGTTCCCGTCAGTCACATATAAGACGGGGTAAACTTCGTTGGTTACATTCTTGAAGTTCGCAGGAAGGTAAATCGAATAAGATACTTGGTAGTTGAGTGTATTACTTCTAATCAGGACATCTTGAATCACACGGCCATGGAAGATGGCGTCTAGGGGTTCCGTTATGGGGTCGACTTTCCATTGACCCATTCGTAATTCGGAGTTGGGACTGCCACCGCCAACGCCAGACCACTGTTGATTTGGGTTGTTGGGATCAAGAATCCATTCCGTATCGTTCAATACGATTTTGTAATCGAGTCGCGCATCAGCAGGGAAGGAGGTTTTGAGTATCCAGATATTTGTTCCTGGGATATTCGTACCGGTGTTTTTAAATGTTTTGTCGTAGCCCCATTCGTTAAAGTCACCCATCCAACGCACGCTGGTCGCCTCACCGCGGTAAAGGAAGGCAACGGAGTCGTCTGCCACGAGCGGAATGGTGTTTTCTGCAATTAGCGTGGACCATTGTTGGTCTGCTGTACCAGCATTACTGAGATTCTTGAGAATCGAGGAAAATGTCTTGTACCGGTCTTGACCGTTAACCGTGAAAGCCACGACCATAAAAGCTACAAGACAAATCGTTCTCATGCTGTTGTTAATGTATCGTCTCGGTCGTCGACAAACCTGACACAAGCTGCTGCAATGATGAAGAATACACCCGCCATGACGATGCTGAGTATAGGCTGTCCGTTGTACATGTGCTTGACAATAAGTCCACCGACAAAACCATTGATAATTTGCGGAAGGGTAATGAAGAAGTTGAACAGCCCCATGTAGATTCCCATTTTGTGCGGCGGAATAGCGCCGGCGAGGATGGCATACGGCATGGCTAAAATACTCGCCCAAGCAACCCCAACGCCAATCATCGGTATGACGAGTAGTGTTGGATTCGTAATGAAATAAATGGAGATCAAACTAACACCACCGATGGTTAACGAGATGGCGTGCGTTAGTTTTCTGCCAAGACGAAATGCAATCGCTGGGAGAAAGAGTGCACATAGCGCCGACACACCATTGTATACGCCGAAGATCACGCCGACCCAATCGCTGGCATCTCCGTACGTAGGATTGCTGTCAACCATATTTTCAGGTGCAATTTTGTAAATATGACCGGCGACGGCTGAATTGGTAAATACCCACATGGAGAATAATGCAAACCATGAAAAGAACTGGACTACACCAAGTTGTTTCATCGTCTTGGGCATTGCGACAAAATCGCGAAAGATTTGTCCGATACCTTCCTTCGCTAGCTGGTCCGTGGTATGTTCTCCTGGGTATTCTTTTGTCGTAATCACAGTCCACACAATAGCAGCAATGAAAATGAAAGAGCCGATGTAAAATGCGGTAACAATATTTGGCGCTACAACACCTGCGGTTGCGGCTACATTTGTAACACCGAATACTTTGGTAAGGATGTACGGAAGCGTTGATCCAATGACAGCGCCTAAACCAATGAGGCACGTCTGGATTGCGAAGCCAAGGGTGCGTTGATCTGATGGGAGTAAGTCGGCGACAAGGGCACGAAATGGCTCCATGGCCACGTTAAAAGAGGCGTCCATGATCATCAAAATGCCTGCACCTACATAAAGTGGCGGTAATACGTGCACCAGGATATCGGCATTCGGCATGAAGATCAATGCGGTCGAGGCAATGATCGCACCCGTGAGAAAAAACGGTCTACGTCTTCCGAGTCGCGTCCAGGTAATATCACTGTAGTGGCCAATAATGGGTTGAATAATCATCCCCGTCAATGGAGCCGCCAGCCAAAAAAGGGAGAGGTGTTCTACGTTGGCGCCAAAGGTTGTGAGGATTTTTGAAGCGAAACCATTTTGCAATGCAAACCCAAATTGAATTCCGAAGAACCCAACGCTCATGTTGATAATTTGAAGGACACTTAAGCGCGGTCGGTTGAAGGAAGGGGAACTCATGAGGATATGGTTAAATCGGATTCTTCAACAGCTACCGCTATCGATTGTTGTCTACTAAAATCTGCAAAAACACGGAGATTGCCAATCATTGAATTCAAATTACCATTTCATCAGGATAGCTTCTGCTGTATAATCTACCTCAATGGCAAGTACATCTTCTTGTGGCGCCGGTTCTGGATCATAAATAGGATCGAACTTTTCAAGGGGAGCAAAAAATTGATTCACCTCGTGATGCAACGTGTGATGTTGTCCATTCACGGTGATTTGATTCATGTGCAGACCATGAAAAATTACTTTCAGCTTCTTGATGCCAGTCGTGTAGTGTCCTTCGACAGGTCCCACTGTTAACTTTCTTGTCTCGCCTTCGTAACGAAGTTCTCGTTTTGCGTACTCGCCACGTTGATATTGGAAAGTTGAACCATCATCCTCATAGTAAGTGAAGGAGTTGTTATTTGCTCCGACATACACATGTAATTGAAGCGTGGTCGTTGCTTCCTGTGTGTTTTGTTTTGTAGGCTGCATCGGGATCAATGCACCTGCCTTCACAAAAACCGGTAGCCTGTGCGTTGGACATTCCGTGATAAGCTCTGTGTTTCCCTGATGTTTTGTTCCATAATACAACGAATACCATTCACCTTCCGGAAGGTACACCTTTACAAATTCCTTGTTGCTTTCCACAGGTGCAACAAGAATCGAAGGGCCAAAAAGGTATTGGTTGTGAAATTGTCCATCGTAGATCTTTTGATCATGTGGATAGTCGATGGCCAATGATCGTTGCACGGGCATCCCCGTGGTGACAGCATCGAAGAATAACGAGTAGATGTAGGGAAGAAGACGGTATCTGAATTTAATGTAGTTGCGTGAAATTTGTTCTACTTCTTCGCCGTATGCCCAAGGTTCAGAGTCACGACTGTTAATCATCGAGTGACCTCTGAAGAAAGGAGAGAAGGTACCGATAGAAATCCACCGCGCGAAAAGTTTTGAGTTTGCGTCGCCTACAAATCCACCAACATCATAGCCTGCGAATGCAATGCCGGTTAGGCCCATGCTGTTGACAAGGCGAACCCCTAAGAGCATGTGTTCATCGTAGGCCACATTATCGCCCGTCCACACGGCAGCGTATCGTTGAATACCAGAGAAGCCAGAACGCGTCAAATTGAATGGACGCTTTCCTTTCAATAATGCTTTTGTTCCCTCGTACGTACTTCTCGCCATTTGGAAACCATAAATATTTCGTCCGCGGCGCATCGTTGCTTTATTTCCTTCGAAATCAAACTCGACGTGCTCAGGAAGCATATGTCCCCAAGTGGCGATCTCATTCATGTCGTTCCAAAAACCTTGAATTCCTAAATCAACATATTCCTTAAACTGATCTTGCCACCATTGGCGTGTGGTTGGGTTGGTGAAGTCAGGGAAGTGACACCATCCCGGCCAAACTTGTCCGGTATAATTTGTTCCATCAGGATATTTCAAGAATACGTTTTGCTCAACGCCGTCGTCGTACGTTTTATAGCCCTGTTCTACTTTTATTCCTGGGTCACACATCACAACTACTTGAAATCCGAGGTCGCGCAATTGTGTTAATAATGCTTTTGGATCGGGGAAGTCGCGATTGCTCCACGTAAATATCTTGTACTGCTCCATATAATGGATGTCAAATACAATCGTGTCTGCGGGAATATCTTTTTCTCTAAATGTTCGCGCAAGGGTCAATACTTCTTTATCGGGATAATAACTATAACGACACTGTTGGTATCCAATACTCCACAACGGTGGCATCTCCATGCGCCCCGTCACATGCGTGTATTGCTTGATAATGTCGGCAACAGAAGCGGCGTGGAAATAATAGTAATCCATTTCACCACTGTCGGCGGAGAAACTTGCAAATCTATTGTTGGAAGCACCGAAATTGAAAAATGTTTTATGTGTGTTGTCGAAAAATACTCCGTAGGCTAGCTTATTATGAATGCCGATGTAAAATGGTGTTGAGCAGTAAAGTGGATCCGCGCCAGGAGAGTAAGCGAAGTTGTCGGTGTTCCAATGTGTATAGCCATGACCTTTACGATCGAGCGGTCCTGTTTTTTCTCCTAAGCCAATAAAACGCTCTCCTTCTTGAAGCTTTTTATACGCTGTCACTTGCTCTCCATTCCAGTTCGTTCCGAAAGCAGCGTCATCTTCGTTGATGATGCGTCCGTCTAGTGTAAGGAGTGTAAAGCGAACTGGGCTTTTGCTTATCTGCAACGCAACGCTCTTCGTCTTAATCTGAATAACATCTGACGATTCTGTGATCGATGCTTTTACATCTTCTGGTTTTGCAACGACAGCATAAGAGAAGTCTTCGAATGTGTCGAGCGATATTGTGATGCGAATGATTCCTTCGCCATAGGTGAGTACTCGAAAATGTCCTGCCGATGTGGTGCCTTCCAAACCACTGTGAATCTTCTTCCATTCTTTCAGGTCACCTAAACTTTTGCTGAGAGGCGCATTGATTTTTCTAGACATGCGGTTTTTGATGCGTTAATGTTCTTCTAATTAAAAGTAAATAAGAAGATTAAACCTACCGCTGATGACACTAAAAATCCGAAATCGATTGCGGTAACATTTTACCTACAACGTTTGTGGTGTGAGAGTTTACGGTGTGTCGGTTCACTGTTCACTGTTTGGTTTGCGAACTGTTTAAACGTATTAACAGTGAACCGTCAACCGTGAACTGTGAACAGTGAACTAAAACAAAAAAGCCCGTCCATAAATCATGAACAGGCTTTTGAAGATTGAATCGGGCAATCAGAATTACTTCTTGCCTTTCTTAAGGGAAGAATTTCTAACGACCAGACGTGTCTTGAGAACTTTTGTTTCTGGTGTTGGATCGATGTTTTCTTTTGATTTTACTTCGATCTGACGGATCAACAACTTCGCCGCTTCTTGTCCCATTTCAAAACCAGGCTGATCAACAGATGTCAATGGTGGATCCATCAAGCTGCTGAAGAACCAGTTACTAAAACCAACGACAGCGATGTCTTTTGGAATTTTTAATCCAGAGTCTTTGATAACCTGCATGGCACCCATGGCAGCAGGGTCATTGGTAGAGAAGATACCATCCGGTGGTTGTGCCATCGCGAGCAGTTTTTCCGCAGCGAGTTTTCCTTCTTCAATCGTACCCAGCGGACAAGAAACGATCAATTCAGGAATGACAGGAAGATTATTTTCCTTGAGCGCTTCCAAATATCCTTCGAGGCGTTGCTTGGTGATGCCCAAGTTTGGCGGACCTTCCAAGTGTGCGATGCGCGTACAACCTTGGTCGATGAGGTGTTGTGTTGCTTCTTTCGCACCACTCAAGTCGTCTACTATAATAGTAGATGCATTCGGTGTATCGTACACGCGATCGAAGAATACCATCGGTACACCTTTGGCAAGGATGCTATCGATGTGTTCGAAGCTGCTGGTTTCGCGTGATAATGAGATAAGCATACCGTCAACACGGCTGTTGAAGAGCGCTTTAATATCAGTCTTTTCCCGTTGGAGAGATTCGTTTGACTGTGTGATAATAACATTGTATCCGGCGCTATAGGCTACGTCTTCGATACCGCTGATAACAGTAGAGAAGAAGAAGTGAACGATTTCAGGGATGATAACGCCGATGGTGTTGGTTTTGCTTTGGCGCAAGCTGAGGGCAACGATGTTCGGCTGGTAGTTCAGTTTTTCAGCGAGTTCGTTGACAGCTTTTTTAGTTTCCGGGCTGATGTCTGGGTGATCTTTGAGAGCGCGGGAAACAGTGGAAGGAGAGATGCCCAATTCGCGGGCAATGTCTTTAATGGTAACCTGATTATACTTCATGCATGCAAGATTGTAAAACTTTGTGTAATCACCGCAACGTTCCGCAACTTTTTCGCAAATATTCGCAAACGTATGCGATTCCGATTCCGGTAGCGGTTTCGTGAATTTTTATGTGTGTTTTTATGTTTCGAATACACAATCCCAATACTTTCATGACGTAAACCCAAATTTACCAGTAACTATTACCAAACTATTTAACCTATGATGAAACTCTATCAAACCTGTAGTAAGGTGCTGTTTTTAATCTTGATGCTGATAAGCTCGGAGGCTTGGGCACAGGCTAAAATTACAGGCACAGTGAAATCCGCAGACGACGGTACAGGCCTCCCTGGCGTAAGTGTGGTCGAAAAAGGAACAAACAACGGGACTGTAACTGACTCGGAAGGCAGGTTCTCTATTCAAGTGCCAGAAAATTCAACATTAGTCTTTTCATTTGTAGGGTATTCTACTCAAGAGGCCTCGGTGACTGGAAGATCTGTTGTCGATATTGATCTTCAGTCTGATATCACTGCGCTTTCAGAAGTTGTTGTTGTTGGATATGGCCAACAAGAAATGAAGGACGTTACTGGCGTTGTAACGGCGATCACCACAGAATCATTCAACCGTGGTGCAATCGTTGCACCTGAACAATTGATCTCTGGTAAAATTGCGGGAGTGCAAGTGACGCAAAACAGTGGTGAGCCTGGTGGTGGATTGACGGTTCGTGTTAGAGGCGGTACGTCAATTAATGCCGGCAATGACCCATTGTATGTTATCGATGGTGTGCCCGTAGACAACGTTGGGTATCCAGGTGGAAGGAATCCACTTAACTTTTTAAATCCGAACGAAATCGAAAGCTTTACAGTATTGAAAGACGCTTCAGCTGCTGCCATCTACGGCTCTCGCGCAGCCAACGGCGTAATCATCATTACTACGAAGAAAGGTAAGGCAGGTTCTGCAGCCACTGTTACTTACGATGGATTTTATTCAATTTCAAAAGTAACAAAGGAGCTTGATGTTCTAGATGCAGCTCAATTCACTGAGGTAGTTGCTCAGTATTTCCCGAATAGATTAGGAGAGCTTTCAGAAAACACATCAACAAATTGGCAAGACGAGTTGCTTCAGGATGGAATAACGCAGAGCCATAATATCTCAGTTTCTGGCGGTGGAGAAAAAACAGGTATTCGTGCTTCGGTAGGTTATGTGGATCAAACCGGTACAATTACTAAATCAGGAACCACGAGAACTACCTTTGCTGTTAATGCAAATCAAAAATTGTTCGATGACAAATTGAGCATTGATGCAAATTTGAAAGTTGCAGAAACCAAAGATCGTTACAATGGTGCAGGCATCGGCGCGGCTTATGCGTTTGCTCCAACACAACCTATCTATGATGAAGACAGCGAGTATGGCGGATACTTTGAGTGGTCTAGCCCGCAGGGCGCACAAAATCCAATTGCTATTCAGGATTTGACAAAACATATTGGAAAAGTTTATCGTGGATTAGGTAATCTTCAATTTGATTACAGATTCGATAATCTGCTGCCAGGCTTGCGCGCAAATCTTAACCTTGGTGCGGATATCATCAATGCGCAACGAAGATTTTTCCAGCCTACGTATTTGAAAGCGCAAGCAACCGCAAGTGCTCCAGGTCAAGTGGATATCGAGACAACGAATAGAATGAATAAACTGATTGAGTACTATTTCAACTATGTGAAAGAATTCTCCTTTGGTAAAATTGATGCGACTGCAGGTTATTCATGGCAAGACTTTACCGTGAATCGCAGCGGACTAACAGCCCGTGGATTAACAACCAATGACTATGGTTATGAAAATCCTTCTGTTGGAGACCCTGAGAGAACTGTAGTGTTTGCTGATCCACAGGAAAATAGATTGATATCATTCTTCGGCCGCGTTAACTACTCATGGAAAGATAAGTACCTAGTTACTGTGAATTACCGTCGCGATGGCTCATCAAGATTTGGTGAATCGAATCGTTGGGGTTCATTCCCTTCGGCAGCGTTTGCTTGGAGAATTTCTGATGAGGACTTCTTCACAGGCTTGAAGAATACGTTTGCCGACTTCAAATTTCGTGCAAGCTATGGTATAAATGGTAACCAGGAAATTGGCAACTACTTGTATATCCCGACATACACGGCAACAAATGGATTTGCGGAGTATCCTTTTGGTGATGAATTTGTATCGCCGATTAAACCGACAGCAGTCGATCGTGATATTAAGTGGGAAGAGACTGCATCGCTTAATATTGGTCTTGACTTTGGCTTGTTGCAGGGTAGATTAACAGGTAGCGTAGAATTCTACAACAAGAAGACAACAGATTTATTATTTGTGGTTAATACGCCCGCGGGAACCGCGCCTGGTGATCGAGTGCTTACGAATATCGGATCAGTAAGGAACCGTGGTGTTGAGCTTTCATTAGAGGCTGTTGCTATTGATAAGGGAGATCTTCGTTGGAATGTTGGATTTAATATATCAACAAATAAAAATGAAATCATCTCTTTAGATGGGACTGACGACCCTGCGTTCCAGGGCTATGAGACCGGGGGGATTGCTGGTGGTGTCGGAAGTAATATCCAGATCTTGAAAGTAGGGAACCCTGTTAATGCCTACCGCGTATTTGAACATCTTAAGACAGAGGATGGTAAGTTAGCTTTAGACGGTGTTGATTACAATCACGATGGCGTTGCCGATCTTAAAGATATGTATGCTGATTTAAATGGTGACGGCAATGTAAACGACCAAGACCGCGTACCAACAGAATCACCAAATCCTAAGGTTCTATTAGGGTTAACTTCTAATCTGACCTACAAGAACTTTGATCTGGGCTTTACACTTCGTGGAAGCATCGGAAATTATGTTTATAACAATGTAGCGAGTGCGAATGGTGCGATTAATATTCTCGGAGCGAACCAAGTGCTCACGAATATTCCATCATCGGCCCTTGAAACCGGTTTCTCTAACTTCCAACTTTCTTCTGATCACTATCTGGAGGACGGGTCATTCCTGCGCATGGATAACTTGACGCTCGGATATAGAATCGAAAAGTTGAAGCAGGCAAAAATTCGTGTCTATGGAACGATTCAGAACTTGTTCATCCTAACAAATTATTCTGGAATGGATCCTGAAATTCCGAGCGGTATTGATAACAATGTTTATCCACGCTCTAGAACGTTCTTGGTTGGTGTGAATGTTGGTTTCTAAAGACAATGACAATGAAAAATATTAAATCTATAATAGTACTATCATGCTGCATCTTGGGAGTATTCTCTTGTACTGACCTCGATGTGAAGCCGAAGGGCAGTGCGACTTCAGATGTCCTCTTAACGACGCCAGAAGGCTATAAGCAGTTTATGGCAAAATTGTATGCTGGTCTAACTACGACCGGCCAGAATGGACCTGCAGCCCCTGGTGACCGTCCAGATTTGCGTGATATCCGCACGGGAGATGAAGGTTTTTCTCAATACATGAGAGGTCTTTGGAATATGGAGACCTTATCAACGGATGAAGCCGTAACGTCTTGGGGTGATATTGGTTTGAAAGACTATCATCAACAGAATTGGACTTCGCAAAGTCCATTCATAACGCAGTTCTACTATCGTATTTTTTATCAGATTGCATTAGCCAATTTGTTCATTCGTGAAATAGCGCCGACGAAACTCACGGAGCGGGGGCTTCCCGCTTCATTTACAGCGACGGCAGACTCTTATCGTGCCGAAGCAAGATTCCTTCGCGCGATGGCTTACTGGCATGGATTAAATTATTTTAGAAACATTCCGTTTGTCGATGAGAACAGTTCGTCTAGTGCGAAGCCTCCACAAGCAACACCTCAGCAAATCTTTGATTTCGTTGAAGCAGAACTTAAAGAAATCGAGACGATTCTTCCTGAACCAAGAGCGAATCAGTATGGTCGCGTTGACCGCGCTGCAGCATGGATTGTACTCGCTAAGCTTTATTTGAATGCTGAGGTATACTTAGGCCAAGACCGATACACAGATTGTATTACTTATTGTAAGAAGATTATGGCTGCAGGATATACGCTTGAGCCAGTTTATCAGCATCTTTTTTTAACTGACAATAACGAAACAACGGAAATCATTTTCGGTGTACCGCATGACGGCTTGAAAACACAGAGCTTCGGTGGTGTTTCCTTGATCATTAATGGCGCATGTGGCGGAACGTTGGCGAATCAAGTTACTAACGGACGAAATTCAATTATCGGTAATAATGCAAACTGGGCAGGTCATAGAACGACCAAGAGCATCGTAAATTTATTCCCTGACACAGACGGTGAGGCGGATACCCGCGCGCTTTTCTGGACGGATGGACAAGAATTGGAAATTGAGGATGTCAATGACTTTAGAGACGGTATTATCGTGACCAAGTATCGCAATGTTAATCGCGATGGTCAACCTGGTCAAGATCCACAATTTACAGATACTGACTTTCCATTATTCAGGCTTGCCGATGTTTACCTGATGTTTGCAGAGGCTGTCGTAAGAGGTGGCGATGGTGCAAGCATGGATGATGCTGTTGAAGCTGTAAACCTCATTAGAGAACGAGCATATCCGGAGTACCCCGCCGAGGGACAGATCGATGCATCGGACCTTACACTCAACTTCCTTTTAGACGAGCGTGCCCGCGAGCTTTATTGGGAAGGCCAAAGAAGAACTGACATGGTACGATTTGGTGTGTTTACAGATAATCCTACCAATAACCCGCGTGGCGTTTGGCCGTGGAAAGGTGGCGTGAAGGATGGAAAAGCAACTGAAAGTTTTAGAAACATTTTCCCCATCCCAGCAACCGAAATCATCGCCAATACCAATCTAACACAAAACGACGACTATTAAATGATTTGAGACTTGCCACACTCTCTATTGAGTGTGGCAAGCTTATGATCAATTTCTATTCAATCTATTTTATTGGTATTGCATGAAAATTAAGTTTCTGACTTTGTTGTTGCTTTTGAGTAGCGGGGTGATTGAAGCACAGATAGTAACGACAGACCCATTGTTTCCGAAGGCGGATGAACCCGTGACGATTACCGTCGATGTAACAGGGACGTCATTGGATGGTTTTGCCTGGAACAATAGTTCAAATCCTGTTTACATATGGACTTGGATCGACAATGCAAGTGGGGACGCTGATGCGCCTACGAATATCGATCCTGCTACTTCGGCCGCTGATGCAGCAAAATGTACGCGGATAAGCACGAACCCAGATAAATATCAAATCACGTTTACCCCGTCGACATTTTTTGGTAAGCCGGCATCGGAGATTAGTAAGATTGGATTGAAGCTTAAATCCAAAAGCTGGGACGATAGAAAACAGACTGATACAGATAGATTCGTAAGCTTTACGCAGGGTTTTGCCATTGTATTGAGTAATCCGCAAGACGAGATGATGTTTGTTAATGCTGGTTCTTCTATCTCCGTAGAAGGTGGTGGAAGCGCGGCGACAACCTTCACACTAAAAGTAAATGGAGAGGCAATAGAGACAACTCCTAACCCTTCAACGACCTTTGATTTCGATTACGTCGTATCATCGACAGGCACGTACCACGTTGCTGTAGAAGGGACATTTCAAGGGACCACGGCGAAAGATGAATTTCGATTTGTCGTGCGAGAGACCGCTGTCAGTCAGAAGAGGCCGGTAGGAGTGATCGACGGTATCAACTATAATTCTGCCGAAGCTACCTCTGCGACACTTTGTTTACTTGCACCTGGAAAGACATCAGTTTACGTTGTGGGGGATTTCAATGATTGGACAATTTCTTCCGACTACCATATGAAAAAAGATGGGGAGCATTTTTGGTTGACAATCGATGACCTTTCTCCTGGCGTTGAATACGGTTTTCAATACCTAGTCGATGAGGAGATATATCTTGCAGACCCTTACGCTGACAAGATACTAGATCCAAACGACCAGTATATACCAGCATCAAGCTACCCTAATCTGAAGTTATACCCAGCTCAAGCTTTGCATGAGGATGAGCGTTTCAATCGCGTCGCAGTACTCCAAACAAATCAACAGCCCTACGAGTGGCAGACCGAGGATTACCAAAAGCCCAAGAAAGAGGAACTTGTTATTTACGAGTTACTGATCAGAGATCTTTTTGGTACCAACGCGCGCACCTATAAAAGCTTAATTGATACACTTGGATATTTTAAACGATTGGGCGTGAATGCGATTCAATTGATGCCAATCATGGAGTTTAATGGCAATGAGAGTTGGGGATATAATCCGACCTTCATGCTTGCTCCTGATAAGTATTATGGAACGAAAGATAAGCTCAAGGAATTGGTTGACAAGGCTCATGAAAATGGTATTGCAGTGATTTTAGACATTGCACTGAATCATCAAGATACGCCGAATCCGTTGGTACTACTTGATTTCAATTTTTCAACTAGTCAGCCAAACCCAACCAACAAATGGTTTAATGTATCGGCAAAACATCCGTATAACGTGTTTTACGATATGAACCATGAAAGCACGTATACTAAAAATTACGTCGATACAGTGGCACATTACTGGTTGAACGAATTTAAGGTAGATGGATTTCGTTTCGATTTGTCCAAAGGATTTACGCAGAACACAGTTTGTAATGGAAGTACTTCTGACGAGGCCTGCTTTGGCGTAAAGGATGACTCACGAATTGCAATACTAAAGCGTATGGCTAATGAAATATGGAGCCATTCACCCGATGCTTATGTAATCCTAGAGCATTTCGCGCAAGATGCGGAAGAGATAGAATTATCAAATCATGGTATGATGCTGTGGGGAAATATGAATCATGTCTATAATCAAAATACGAAAGGGTATGGAGATAATGCTGACATCAGCCGTATTTACTACAAGAACAGAAATTGGACTGTTCCTAACTTGATTGGGTACATGGAAAGCCACGATGAAGAAAGATTAATGTACCAAAATATCAACTACGGAAATTTTCAAGGTAAGTACAACGTGAAGGACGTCACCACTTCGCTCAAAAGAATGCGTGCTGCAAATACGATGTTCCTTACCATTCCAGGTCCGAAAATGATTTGGCAATTTGGAGAACTTGGGTATCAGGAAAGCATTAATCGATGTGCAGATGGAACAATAAATAACGATTGTCGGCTTACGGTAAAACCTGTTCGTTGGAGTTTTCAAGATGATGCGGACCGGGCTAAACTTTTTGATCATATTTCTGATCTGTTGAGATTAAGAAAGGAGTATGACGTGTTTCGTGAAGGAACAGCGACAATACTTGGAGGATCTTCATTATCGAAACAGATCACGTTAAAGAATTCTCCGTACACAACGGCACCTTCAACTGCTGCTGAAATGAACGTTCAGATTGTTGCTAATTTCGATGTGACAGCCAAGGATATTGCTGTAAGTTTTCCGCATACTGGCGTGTGGTACGAATACTACAGAGGAGGACTGCCCTTCGAAATTACGGATGCAAACAGCGCGAAGATCAGCTTCTCTCCAGGAGAATACATGTTGTTCACCGACATTAAGATTGAGGCACCACCATTGTCTGTTACTGGATCAGAAGAGGTTAGCACGTTCTATTCGGTTTATCCTAATCCTGTGAACGATATCTTGATTGTAGACGGACATAATACTCCTGAAGAAGTACGATTCGTAAGTATTCAGGGAGCAGTTACCAATCTCGCAAAAGTATCCGCCCACGCATGGAGCACGGGTGCATTAAAAGCGGGACTTTACATTGCAGAGCTTGTGTACAAGCATAAAGTAGAAAGAGTAAAAATTATAAAAGCACACTAGTGCATAAATAAAATTTGACAACCTAAAAACTTAACCATATGAGATTTAAATATAGTTTACTAACATTTTCATTGATTGTTTTAATAACAATCGCTTGTGATAATGATGATGATCTTAAGGGTATTCCGTCACTTGCACCAAACGTTAAATCTGTAAATGTTGGCATTGGAACCTTGGTTTTTGCTGGCGTACCAACTGACGTGTCAGCGACTATTCAAGAAACCGAAAAGAGCCCTCTAAGCGCTGTATTGTTTGAGGTGTTTCAGTTGAATGGAATGACTGCATTAAAGAACGGAACAATTGAAGATGATTTTGAAGAAGGCGAAAATGTTGTTGTTTGGAGTGGAGCAGAATCTGGCATTGGCGACCTCACTACTGGTGACTATATTCTCCAAGTCACAGCAACTGATACTGATGGAAACAAGACGATAAGATCAGCAAAATTCACGGTGCCTGACTATGTAATTCCTGATCTTTGTCAAGAGGAAGGAAAAGTAACAGTGGTGTTGTTGACTAACAGTGATACTCCCGATGATGTTGGACTCGTTGGAAGTATTACAGGTTGGGGAGGTCAGGCTGATATTGCCATGCATAAAATAAAGAACGGTGTATTTTGCGCGGCAGCACCGCTTGTAGAAGGTGCTGAATATAAGTTCCGTAGACAATCAAACTGGGGTCTTCAAGAAAAACAAGACAACTGCAATGATGGTAACAATAAGGTTTACAGAACAACACAAGGAACATTGGTGGTTATTTCCGTACCTAAGTGGGGCGGCGTAGGATGTTAAAAGAATTTGTTGAATAACTCATTTTTAAATTTCGCGAGAGCTCGGTCTGAACGGCCGAGCTTTTTTCGACTTAGAATTTGAATTTTGTACTGCGAGCACAACTGTCGTTAATGGGCGTTGCAATTAAATAAGTTGGAAGATTGATCGAATTTGGATGAGGCGAGTATATAGAATCAGCTCTTCCGACATCTTCGTCCACAGACTTCGTTTCTTGAAGATCCCCCGTTTCGCACAAGTGTTCCGCATCATTCGCTAGTTCAAGTCTGAGCGAGGCCACGCGCCGTTAGCGGGACTTGGACCTAAAATAATTCAAGTCTTCCGACTATTCGCGTGAAGATGATGCGCGGATAGCGCGCGTCGGTGAACAAGTAAAGCCATTAATTTTAAGCATGAATCCGGTTCACTATTCTAAATTCACTACCTTGCACCATGCGTTGTTGGCTCTTATTCCCCTGTTATTCGTCAATGTGAGTGCGTCTGCTCAAATGGGTAATGGCCATAAAATTCTTGATCGATGAGACGGATTCAGATAAGGCGATAAAATTTTTAAGCGTCGTCAGGTAATTGGCACTAATTGTCTTCCCTATTATAATACTAGGCTAACAGAATACGGTGCATTTACGCTAATGGTTGATTATGCACTTCATTACCATAAGTAGGGTTGAGCGCGTTGTTAATTTGTTGAAGTTGCCAAGAATCGAAGCAGTCAACTCTGGCTGCGCGCGGCCAGAGTTGAACTAATAACGGATGAGGAAAACCATCTTCATGGTTTGGGGTGCTTGAAGTGACGTTCAACTCTGAAAAAAAAGAGCCCAGTCATTTGTACAGGGCTCTTTGCTTATAGGATATCTCAATTAATTCTCCGCTGGCGTTGCTTCAGCAGCTTTCAACTCTTCCGACATCTTCGTCCATAGGCTTCGTTTCTTGAAGATCTCTTCTTTCAATGTTTCAATCTTCTTTTTTGCTTCCTCGATCTTAGCTTTCTTTTCTTCATACACTTTTTCTGTGACCTTCTTCGCCTCTTTTTCTTCGGCTACTTTCTTCTCGGCTTCCGCTACTTTCTTTTCGTTGTCGGCAGCAGTTTGTTCTTTGGCTTTTATGTCTTTGTCCATTTCATCGAGCTCGGCTTTCATTTTAGTACGCGCTTCTTGAGAACGAAGTTTGCCGAAGTCGCGACCGCTAAGATCTCCTTTGTCCTTTCCGTAAGCGTTGCCCTTACCTTTTTCTTTGTCGCCACTTTTCTTTTCCGCTTTGCCATTGCCGGCGCCGCCGGATTCTTTTTCATCGACTTTCTCTGTGGCCTTATCTTTTGCTTTTTCTTTTTCTTCCTTGATCTTCTTGTCAGCTTTTTCTTTTCCTTCTTTAGCTTCCTTCTTAACTTCTTTGGCCTTTGTTTTTTCCTTTTCTTTCTCCTGTGCAAAAGTGTTGGCGCTTGACATAACGACGACCGATGCCGCGAGTGCGAGTGCTATTATTTTTTTCATGGCGTTCAGGTTAAGGTTTACTAAATGTCTTTTAATAACGAATCTACGTCGTTGGTGACGCTATCGGCTTTCTGTTGAAGTTCGTCCTTGTGTTGGTCGAGATGTAGCGCAACAGAGTCAACGAGCTGCGTTTCTTGTTCAGGTGTAAGGGCGTTAGCTTCTTCTTTCGGCTTTCCACATGCCGTCAGAAAACAAATGGAGATGATGGCGACTGCAATTCTTTTCATGATTTAATGTGTTTAGGTATTAGCTTGATGAAGTTAAGCTAAAATGCATTTCGATGTTGCAAAATGATCACTAATAAGTATTTCTAAGTTTTTAGATTGCATGTCGCATATACATCCGCTGGTTATTCACAAAAGCCACTACTCTTGTTTTTGACGGCATTCAATACGCTTAATCTGCTTTTGCCCTCTGACACTTTACGTTTCGTAGTAGCTTTGAGTCCTTTGTCACGCTTTATGGCTGTCAAAGAACCACTATGTAAGTTGTACTTTTTGTTAGCCATATGATGAACATCCCATCGCGTAAGATAAGTGTAGCTCACAAAGACCATCCCAATAATTTCCGTTGTCGTTAAACTATAATTATTATCTTAGCTCCTACGTTTACGGACCGTCTATCCCCAATTAACACACATAACATGAACCGTTGTAAAATTCTAGTCCTCGGCTTAATTCTGATGACAGTATTAAATGCGACTGCTCAGATTCAAAACAGCAAATCAGAAATCGAGCAGATCACCGAAACAGTTATGGACTACATCGAAGGCACTGCTGTGGGAGATCCAGACCGATTAAAAAAAGCTTTTCACCCCGACTTTAAATTGTATGCTGTAACCGACAAAGATAGTCTACTAATTCGCTCAGGAAAGGAATATATCGCCAAGGTAAAAAAAGGAGAAAAGACAAATCGCATTGGCCGCATAATATCCATCGATTACGAAAAAGATGCTGCGATTGCCAAAGCAGAGATCGTAGTACCGAACTGGAGAATTTTCACCGATTACTTTCTCCTGGTAAAATATGAAGGTTCATGGAAGATCGTTCAGAAGAGTTACACGTGGAGAGAAGTTCCAAAGAATCAGGAGAAGAAATAATGCGAGCGTTTTTTTGGGTGTCTACACACTTTACCAATAATTTTGTTTAAAAAGGCTCAACGCGACATTTGCTTTTTCTCCTTCGTCGCCCTCTAACCCTTACTTTACATTTGCTCTCCAGACATGTTATTAATACATGCTATTAATGCGCGTAGCGATTCATCGTCCAGCGAAAGCAACTCCTTGTAAGCTCATGCCGGTTGAAGACATTCTCGTGGATAGTCGCGAACGGTGTTTCTGGACAGCCCGCTAAGCCGCACTATCTGACGAATACTTCGACCATGAAGCTGTAACTCAATGATTGTTTTGATCTGATGCATACGCAGTGTTTTTTGACATAATCGCTCGGAGGTTAAACACTCAAAGCGAACTATTTTGCATCAAATCCACACCCTCAAGGGTCAGGTAATTACCGAAAGGGTGGGGCAGACGGTAGCGAAAATATTTACGCTCGAAAACCGAGGCTTTTGAGCAGACAAAGAGCAGGCATCGTTTTTATTGGAACAGTATTTTCCGTGATGAACTACTTCGGACTTACACTTTTTATGTTGTTGAGTATAGGCATACCCTTTAATGGGTTCAGCCAGGATTCAGACACTGCTTCAGCCTCTCAGGAGATTCAGAAGTTTCTTACTTTGGTGAATGCGAATCGTGAGCAGAGTTACATCACCTTCGGCAGCGGTCTGGGTAATCTTGAACCGCTCATCTTTGAAGGCAGGCTTTCTCCCAGTTATTTCTTTACAGGGAAGCAAAGGAAGTGGGCGCTTGTGGTCAATCCACAAGTCGGCATTCGCATGCTCGACCGGAAGTCGTTTCCTATCCGGAATCCGAGTTATAAAGCATATGTGACATTCTACCGCGAAATTGAATTCTGGAAAAGAAGTTTTCTTCACAAGATATTTTATAACAACGCCGTATTCTTTGCTTCGATAGCACATCATTCCAACGGACAGGATGGTTCGTTTTACAACCCTGACTCTACACGCATACCGAACCTGGAGAATGGGAACTTTTCCACAAACTTCATCGAGTTTGGATTGTCCGCCTATAAGCTATCGGAGTTAGGGAAGAATTATTTTTCAATCCGTGAAGCGAAAGCATGGGTTGAGTTTCATCCGCCAAGATGGTCGATTGCTGAACTGGATGATCGTTATGGATATTATCGAATCTATGGAAAGGTGGGTATTGTTGGCCCGATGCGAAAAAGAAAAAATGACGCTGTGAATCGCTGGCTTCAGCGAAGCAGTATCGAGATAAAAAGTGGATGGATCTTCGGGGAAATGAATGGTGCCAGTCCTTTCGATCCGCGAAAACGAATAGTTGTGGACCTGACATACAAGTACTATCCCGTATGGCTCGACGAGATTGCATTTTTCCTCAGATTCTACCAGGGGCAGGATTACTACAACATTTACTTTATTGATAAAACGCTAACGCAGATCAGTATCGGTATTACGTCAAATATTATGAGCTTCAAGAATGCTACGATGTATTTGAAGTAGTCTCGATACCGGTTTTCAAAACAATCGCTTGATATCCGAATACGGATACTACGTTAGCGCTTCAATTTTAGGAACAATGTTATTTAGTTTAGGTCCATCACCAATAGATATTGTTTGGGGACTTTTAATGTAGCTGTTACATCGAAGGACTTCCCGGTCGCGACTTCTTTCCCTTTGGTGAAATTTTTAATGGATTCAGCGAATCGTTTCAGGTCGATTGTCTTTTCTTGATCACTTGTATTCATGATGCACATCACTGTTTGCTTTTCATCATGGCGGAAGTAAACGTAGATGCCATCTTCCGGAACGAATTGCGTTAGCTTACCGCTTTTGATGGCCGATGAATTCTTTCTGAAGTTAGCCAATGCTTTTGTCCAATTGAATACATCGTTCTCCGCGGCGGTGCGACCTTCGGGGGTGAATTTGTTTATCTTGTCTTCGGCCCAGCCACCAAGAAAATCTTTCCTTACCAAACCATCAGGATTTGTGAAGCCTTTCATTAGTATCTCAGTTCCATAATACAACTGCGGCACGCCACGCGTAGTGAGGAGCCAGGCAATTGCCAATTTCAGCTTACCAATATCTTCGCCTACGATGGAAAAGACGCGACTCAAATCGTGGTTGTCGAGGAATACAACATTCCGCATAGGGTCTTTGTATAGGAAATCTTGCGCAAGTGTTGTGTATAATTTGTTCACGCCATTGGTCCAGCCAAATGGTTCGTTGATGGCATTCATGATGCCGTATAAGTTCGTTTGGAAGTCGGTCACAGCAGGAAGATTGCTCTTGAACTTCGTGTCTATCGTATGTTGCGTAAAGTAGGCTTGCGCAGCAACACCATGTACCCACGTCTCACCGAAGATGGAGATGTTAGGATATTCATCCATCAACGCTTGGTTGCAGCGATTCATAAATTCGAGGTCGTTGTAGATGTATGTGTCCACGCGCCATCCATCTACGCCGAATTCTTCAACGGTCCAGAGTGCATGTTGAATGAGGAAGTTTGCAACATACGGGTTATGCTGGTTGAGATCGGGCATCATGCGCGTGAACCATCCGTCGCTCATCCTTTTTTTATCGGCTTCGGCGGCGTACATATCCATGAGTGGTTGGTCTTTGTAGGTAGTGTTTGTGTAGCTAGGCCATTCGTGTAACCAATCTTTTGTTGGCTTCTCTTGCACAAAAAAATGATACAAACCAACGTGGTTGTAAACGGCATCTTGTACGAGTTTCATGTTGCGTTTATGGACTTCCTCGCTGAACTTTCTATAGAGCGCATTGGTGCCGAGTCTGCTTTCGATCTTGTAATGATTCGTGATCGCATATCCGTGTTCCGTTCGGTTGGGCATATCGTTTTCGAAAACAGGCGTAAGCCAAATCGCGGTGACGCCGAGGTCTTGTAAATAGTCTAAGTGGTTAATGATTCCCTGGATGTCGCCGCCGTGTCGATCAAAGATTGAATCTCGGTTTAGCGATTGATCTTTTAAGTTCTTGATCTTGTCATTGCTCGGATCACCATTGCTAAAACGATCGGGCATGATCAGATAAATAAGATCTTCGGAGGTAACACCTTGCGCAAACTTCAACGACGTATCGCGCGATTTTAGTGGCCATGTGATAGATTGTTTTTTCTTGCCATTGATAAAGTCGAACGTCACATTTCCGGGTACGGCAGTAGGAGAGATGGTGATGTCAATTGCGAAGTACTTTCCATTTTCAAGCCGGTGTACTTGATCAATGGTGACGCCCGCATGTTTTACGGACGGTGTACTTGTATTGAATTTTACATCGGAACCTTTTACCAGCAGCTGAACTTTGTTGTGTTTCATGCCCGTCCACCAGTTTGTTGGATAAACGCTAATCGGCTGAGCAAAACTGTCGACAATGAAGAATAGGAGTAGTGGCAGTATCAATTTTTTCATAGGCAGCGATCGCGGTGAAGAGACAGCACGGTCGTTAGTAAAATTCGAAAACAATCATGATTATAAAAGCGAATGGTGCGTATATTTTTGCGGTATTACCACCGCTATGTTTGTTTTTATGGAACTTTGCTTTCAAGAAAGTTTAGTATATTCCAAACAGTTTATGCGACGCGTTCGCATGTAATGCATACTAAACTACACCAACCATGAATCCTTACGTTGCGGAATTTTTTGGTACGATGCTGCTCATTATTCTTGGAGATGGTGTCGTCGCAGCGACCCTCTTGAAAGATACAAAATCTGAGAACGCTGGCTGGCACACCATCGTGATTGCTTGGGGATTAGCCGTAACGATATGCATTTACGCAGTAGGAAGAATCAGTGAAGCGCACCTTAATCCGGCCATCACCATCGCGTTGACACTATCAGGAAGTTTTCCATTGTCGAAACTTGCAGGATATTTGGCGGCGCAATTTGCGGGCGCTTTTGTTGGTGCTATTCTCGTATGGGTGCACTATTTGCCGCATTGGAAAAATACAGACAGTGAGATTAAGAAGCTGAGCGTTTTTTGTACGTCGCCGGCAATTCGTTCTGTTCCGAATAATTTGTTCAGTGAAATTTTTGGAACATTGGTGTTGGTACTCGCCATTCTTTTCATCGGGGCAAATGATTTTTCAGAAGGATTAAAGCCTGTTGTTGTTGGTGCCCTTATTTCGATGATTGGTTTTTCACTCGGAGGGACAACAGGATTTGCGATTAACCCAGCGCGTGACTTCGGTCCACGGCTCGCGCATTTTGTGTTGCCTATTCCAGGAAAGGGAACGTCGGATTGGTCTTACAGTTGGATACCCGTGGTCGGTCCAATCATTGGAGGTGTACTGGGTGTTCTGCTTTACAATACGTTATTCATCTGAGTTATATTTTTTCTACATGGAGAAATTTATCATTGCATTAGATCAAGGCACAACGAGCTCGCGTGCTGTTCTCTTCAATAAGGAAGGACAAATTGTTGGCGTCGCGCAGCAAGAGTTCAGGCAGATATTTCCGAAGCCGGGTTGGGTCGAGCACGATCCGATGGAGATTTTGAATTCGCAACTCGCGATGTTGTCGAAGGTGATCGATGATCATCACGTGACGCCAAAAAACATTGCGGCAATCGGTATTACCAATCAACGTGAGACGACGGTGGTATGGAATAGAAAAACAGGTAGGCCGATATTTAATGCCATTGTTTGGCAAGACAAACGCACAGCGCCGATATGCGAGGCTTTGAAATCGCAAGGGTTGGAGGAATACGTTCGTGATACAACAGGGCTTGTGATCGATTCTTATTTTTCCGCGACAAAAATAAAATGGATTTTGGATAATGTAGAGGGAGCAAGGGCACTCGCCACGAAAGGTGAACTTGCTTTTGGTACTGTTGATAGTTGGTTGATTTGGAATATGACGGGAGGCACCGTTCATGCAACGGACTACTCGAATGCGTCGCGAACGATGTTGTACGACATACGACGTTTGGCGTGGAATAAAAAACTTCTTCAAGCCTTGGATATTCCCGGGAGCGTGCTACCCGAAGTGAAGCCTTCTGCGAGTGATTTTGGTATATGGAAGCATGGCGATGTTGAGATTCCAATTCGTGGTGTTGCTGGAGATCAGCAAGCCGCATTGTTTGGTCAAGCATGTTTTACTCCGGGCATGGCGAAGAATACGTATGGTACAGGATGTTTTATGTTGTTGAACACGGGCACAAATATTCAGCAATCAAAAAATGGATTGATCACAACGATTGCCTGGGGACTTGATGGTAAAGTAGAGTATGCTCTTGAAGGAAGCGTTTTCATCGCGGGCGCGGCAATCCAGTGGCTTCGCGATAGCCTGCATATTATTGATCAATCAAAAGACTCAGAATATTTTGCGGCGAAAGCACTTGGAGTCGACGATGTTTATGTTGTACCTGCATTTGCGGGTTTGGGTGCACCGTATTGGGATATGTATGCTCGTGGTGCAATTTTCGGATTAACGCGCGATACGGGAAAAGATCACTTGATTAAAGCAACGTTAGAGTCACTTGCCTATCAAACGAAAGATATATTGATGGCGATGGAGGAGGATGCAGGAATAAAATTGTCGTCGCTGAAAGTTGATGGCGGCGCGAGTGCAAACAATATACTCATGCAATTTCAGGCAGACATTTTGGCAACGGAGGTAGAGCGCCCTGAAGTGATAGAATCGACGGCGGTGGGCGCGGCATACTTAGCTGGAATTCATGTTGGGCTTTGGAAGAAGGAAGACATTGTTAATCATAGAAAGGTGCAGAAAGTATTTAACCCTGCGATGGAGGCAGCGCGACGCGATAAGTTATACCGCGGTTGGAAGAAAGCTGTTGAACGGTGTAAAGGTTGGGCGGAGTGATTAGAGAAATTACCGTCAAGTGGATTCTCAACAAGAAAAAGAAGCGTGACAGTTGGTTCTTAGATGACTACACGCTGAACCCGTATGAGGGATGTAGTTTTAATTGCCAGTATTGTTACGTGCGCGGCAGTAAGTATGGTGAGAATATGGCGGAAACACTGTCGGTAAAAATTAACGGCGCGGAAGTGTTAGATCGGCAATTGGCTTTTCGCGCAAAGAAGAATCAATATGGTATAATCGCATTTGGCATCGGCTACAGATCCTTACATCAAAGCGGAAGAGAAGTACCGCATGATAGAGTCCTTCCTAAAGCTCATCCATACGCATCGCTTCCCGGTATTGGTCATTACGAAGTCTACTTTGGTCACGCGCGGTATTTCTTTACTACAGTCGATTAATAAATCCGCCGTTCATTCGTCTGATCTTCGAGATAAATTGAACCATGGCGCAATGATATCGTTTTCCTTGTCAACCCTAAATGAAGCAATAGCCAGTACGGAGCTATTAATGTCCTGAGAAAGTTTTTTGATAGCGGCCTCAAAACCGGATCGCACTTACTCTTATCAACTTTTTGAATGTTCTACTGAGTCCGTCCGATTCTGTCATGCATCATCCTCTTCTTACTTTTCTTTTTGCCTCCCCAAATAGAAAAGTAACAAAAGAAAAAGGGGAAACTTAAACATGCTACCCATCGCACATGCCGGGGCTCCCCCGCGTTTAAGTTGGGCCACCGCGCGCACGCTCTATTAAAATTGAATTTGTCTAGCAAGTCGCTCTTTGTTACACACTTCAAAAACCATCGATTATTAATTTAAAACGCTGGTTATTTACCAAACTAGAAATTTCCCCGGCACTAGTCGTTAGAGCCAGCTGGATTAATGGTCGGTGCAGAAGCCATTTGTGATCGTGTCGGGTTACGGAGATCAATCCTTGCTGATTGATCAGAACTTAAAAGAGAAAACCGCCTCGCAAATCCCATTTTCCTTTCTATCTTAGAAAAACGCCCTGCATATGGAGGAATTTTCTTTCTTCTCTCGAGACCTACTTCTGAAAAATCTTCAGTCTGAAACCTATGATGTGGTGGTGATCGGCGGCGGTGTTACGGGTGCGGGTATTGCATTGGATGCCGCTTCGCGAGGACTGAAGACAGCGCTCGTTGAAAAAGCAGATTTTGCGTTCGGTACCAGTAGCCGTTCTACAAAACTTATTCACGGTGGACTCCGCTATTTAAAGCAGTTAGAATTTGGTTTAGTGAAAGAGGTTGGTAGTGAACGTGCCGTGGTTCATAACTTGGCTCCGCATCTGGTCGTTCCCGAGAAAATGTTACTGCCACTCTCGGAGAAGAAGGGGCTTGGATATTGGCTGACTTCTATTGGATTGATGTTGTATGACTGGCTCGCAGGCGTGAAGGCTGAAGACCAGCGTCGAATGCTAACAAAATTTCAAACGCTAAAGTATGAGCCCCTTTTAAAAAAGGACGACGTAAAAGGTGGTGCGATCTACGCCGAGTATCGAACCGATGATGCACGACTCACAATCGAGCTCATCAAACAATCTCGTAAGCACAAAGCCGATATCTTGAACTACATCAAAGTGAGTGATTTCATTTACGTTGGTGATCGTGTTGCTGGTGTCGTGTGTTTCGATCAATTTTCGCAGAAGGAATTTACCCTTACCGCCAATGTAGTCGTTAATGCCGCGGGGCCTTGGGTGGATGATTTGCGTGAGGTAAACAAATCGAAACAGGGGAAGCGACTTCATCTCACCAAGGGCGTTCACATCGTCGTGCCTTGGGAAAAACTACCAGTGTCACAAGCGATTTATTTTGATGTCGACGACGGTCGAATGATCTTTGCGATCCCACGAGGAAGAATTACGTACATCGGTACGACGGATACAAATTATACAGGCGACAAAGATCACGTTGTTGCAACGAAGGACGATGCAGTGTATTTGATTGATGCCGTGAATGCGATGTTCCCCAGTGTTAATATTGCTGTGCATGACATCGAATCAAGTTGGGCTGGGCTACGACCATTGATTCATGAAGATGGTAAATCGGCTTCCGAGCTTTCGCGCAAAGACGAGATATTTGAATCCGCTACGGGCCTGATTTCAATTGCAGGAGGAAAGTTAACAGGCTACCGAAAGATGGCGGAGCGTGTTGTTACGCTCATTGTCAAAAAGTATTTTGCTGATCGTCGTTTAAAAGAATGTCACACACATCAATTGAAACTCGCGGAAACTAACTTTTCAAACAAACGCGAGATCAAAGGTTATCATGATAAAGTTTATCAAATTTTAAAAGCGTACGATTTTGATTTTACCGTAGTGCGGCACCTGGTCGAAACGTATGGTCGTCAAACAGATCTTATTCTCCATGAATTTAAACGACTTGTAGCCAGTAATACACCTGCACTTGCTTTAATGAAAGCAGAGCTTTGGTTTACGTCACGTTACGAAATGGTTTGTGGTTTGACGGATTTTTTTGTTCGTCGTACAGGATTGTTGTATTTTGACGCCCCTCGAATGAATGCCTACAAAGATGACATTGCGTTGGAACTTCAGCGCTATCTGAACTGGGATGAGGCACGACTTCAGCAAGAGAAACAATCACTGGAACATTATTTCAAAACCGTAACGTCCTTTAACTAAAACTTCATGGCCAGAGCCTTTCAATTCATTGCCGGTATTCTCGTTCTGCTGGCAATTGAAATCTATCGTGTTTATTATATCATGCCGTTTACCGGAAGTCAGGATTCTGATACATTAGAAATTGCTTATTTTATTCATCAGAACATATTCTATCTGCGCACGGTTGGAATTGCACTGATTCTATTTCCCGCTTGGTATTACTATTCTTTGGGTACCGTGGTGTCGAAGGTTTTGATTTCGGCTGCCATCGTTGTGGTTTTGGTTGTGGCGTATTTTCTCAACTTTAAAAAAGTTGCCGATCGCATGTTCCTTCAGCCGACACAGAAAATTTTTGCTGCGATGGACCGCAATCAAATTTCACGAGACAATCTTGTTCTGGGCGTGCATATCAACGGAGAAAGTCGCGCTTATCCCATAGAACTCATTGGCTACCATCGTCAGGTTCGCGATAGTCTTGGAGGGCAAGCAATCATGGTCACCTACTGCACCGCGTGTCGTGCAGGAAGAGTATACAGCCCGGAAGTAGATGGTGTGCATGAAAATTTCCGTTTGGTAGGCATGGATCACTTTAATACGATGTTCGAAGATGGTTCTACAGGAAGTTGGTGGCGGCAGGCAACTGGCGAAGCAGTCATAGGTTCACAAAAGGGTAAAGTGCTAAAGGAAATTCCGTCGGCACAAATGACTTTGCACGCATGGTTTGAGAAATATCCAAATACAACTGTTATGCAGCCCGACAGCACGTTTACGGAGCAATACGCGCTCATGAAAAATTATGACGAAGGCAAAAGTCAAAACTACCTTACGCGTCGCGACTCGCTCTCCTGGAAAGACAAATCATGGGTAGTAGGCGTGACGGTTGCAAATCACTCGCGTGCGTACGATTGGGTTGAGCTCACGCGACAGCGCGTTATCAATGATACATTGAGAGGACTCCCCATCGTTGTAGCCATTGCCAACGACAGCGCGTCGTTTTACGTATGGCAGCGCGATACGTTAAATTTTTCCTTTGATCCAATCGCGAAACGGTTGGTCGACCAATCAAACTCTGAATGGTCGTGGTCAGGGCAATGTATCAAAGGGCCGCTGCAGGGAAAAACGCTCAAGTCATTACAATCTTATCAGGAGTTCTGGCATTCGTGGAAAACATTTCATCCTGCGACCACAAAACATAATTCCCCGAATTGAGTTAGCTAAGTAACATTGTGTAAATTGTCGAATTGATTTTACTATGAGTAAGCAAAAGAAATATAGTATCGATAAGAAAAGTCTTTGGGGAATTGATTTAGGCGGAACGAAAGTAGAAGGCGTGATCTTACATGCAGCAAAAGATGCTGAAGTTATGTTTCGTGAGCGAATAGCGACTGAGGCAGATCAGGGTTATGAACACGTTCTTGGGCAAATCAAGAAGATGGTAGACATGATGGCACAGGAGGCTGGGTTCCGTCCGGAGAAGATAGGCTTTGCAACCCCTGGAAGCCTTGACCCGAAGCTCGGCGTCATGAAGAATTCGAACTCAACGATTCTGAATGGTAAGCCCCTTAAAGCTGACTTAGAAAAGCAATTGGAAATGCAGGTGCTAATTGCCAACGATGCAAATTGTTTTGTCCTTGCGGAAACAAAACTCGGCGTGGTACGCGAGCAATTTCCGAAGGCGAAGAATGTGTTTGGCGTGATCATGGGTACAGGCGTTGGTGGCGGAATTGTTATCGATGGTAAACTTATTTCCGGACTACAAGGTATTGCAGGGGAGTGGGGGCATAACTTTTTAGATGACTCCGGCGGCCAGTGTTACTGTGGGAAAATTGGATGTGTAGAGAAAGTAATTTCTGGCCCGGCGTTAGAGAACTATTATTTTAAAGAAACTGGAAATCGAAAACCACTCAAAGATATTGTAGCATTAGCGGAATCGAAGGTTGACCCCACGGCACAAAAGACAATGATTCGCTTGATTGAGTTTTTTGGAAAATCGTTAAGCGTTATCGTTAATATTGTTGATCCTGATGTGATTGTTATTGGGGGAGGCGTTGGTAATATTGATTTGCTTTATGATCGCGGAAGAGATTCTGTGAAGAAGTATACATTCAATAATCGCTTGGATACGCCAATCGTGAAGCCTTCGTTGGGTGATAGCGCCGGCGTATTCGGTGCTGCTTTTTTGACGGATAAATAGGCTTCCAATTCCTTGATGGTAGTTTGCGTATTCGGTATTTTAGACGGGAGCGCTTTCGCACAACGAAGGTGACAAACAATGTTTAACTGATTAAGGATTGCCATGCAGAAAAAGATCGCTGTTCTAGGTCCAATTCCCCGAGATCATATTGTTACACATCAAGGCGACTTGATTCAAAAGTGGGGATGTGTTACGCATCCTGTCATCGCATTGTCCGTTATGGCAGGCGATGAAATTGAAATCGTTCCGGTAAGTCACGTGCGAAATGTTGATTTAGATAATGTCCACGAAGTGTTCGCTCCGTATAAAGGTATTAATACCGACCACATCACAACGGAAAATGATCAAGGTGATATTATCAGTCTGAAATTTTTAGACATGAATAATCGTTTGGAACGTCAAACGGGATTCATGGATCCGATTGTTCCCAACGATGTGACGAACCTTCTTGACTGCAAAGTTTTTGTTTTTATTCCCATAAGCGACTATGAGATTTCTCTTGAGACGCTGCGATTCCTAAAGAAAAAAAGTAAAGGCACGATTATTTTCGACGCCCATGGTCCAACCACAGCATGCCTGATCAATGGAGAACGGCAACGTAAATTCTGGATCGATCGCGATCAATGGCTTCCGTACATCGATGTGTTAAAGATGAACCAAGAAGAGGCACATGCGTCATGGTTTAAAAAGGAATATGAAAGCAATGACTACTCTGAAACACCTGACGTAGATCGTAAAGCTCTTCGAGAGTTTGCGATACACTGCTTAGATAGGGGTGTGAAATGTGTATACATCACGGTCGACTCTCGTGGATGTTTGGTGTATTATCGAAATAGAAAAAAGCTTGTTGAAGAAATGGTGGCGGCCGTTAAAGTCGATAATGTAATCGATACAACGGGCTGTGGAGATTCATTTGCCGGAGGGTTGGGTTTCGGGCTATTACAAGATCCCCAAGACTACATCGGTGCTGCGCGCTATGGTAATGCATTGGGCGCACTTAGAACACAGGGAAAAACGTTTGCAGTATTTAAGTCGCTGGCTGAAACGAATAAGATCATCAAAGAAACTTATTTTTGAGGTCTTAAATTTTTGATTGAATTAATGCTTACGAACAATTTAACTAACCTTGATCCTGCTTTGATAAAGGCTGTAATTTTTGACCTTGACGGCGTAATTGTCGATACCGCCCATTATCATTTCCTTGCTTGGAAACGACTTGCAAATGAGTTGGGTATTGACCTGACGAAGGAGGATAATGAAAAACTAAAAGGTGTCAGTCGCATGCATTCATTGGAGATCATTCTTGGTCTTGGTGATGGCAAATTGGCGTTGACTTCCTACGAAAAAGAAAAGCTAGCGAATAAAAAGAATGCTTGGTTCGTCGACTACGTTGAGCGCATGTCACCCGATGAGATTTTTCCGGGTGTGAAAGATTTGCTTCATGAACTTCGTGAGCGAGGAATCAAAATTGGTTTGGCTTCTAGCAGTAAAAACGCCATGACCGTATTGCAATTGCTTCACATTCACCATCAGTTTGATGTGGTTGTAGATGGTACTATGGTTGTGAACTCGAAGCCAGATCCGGAAATATTTTTACTGGCCGCGTCGAAGCTTGGTGTGACGCCAGCAGATTGTGTTGTCTTCGAAGATGCCGAAGCTGGCGTCGAGGCCGCTGTTGCTGCTGGAATGAAATGTGTTGGCGTCGGTAGTGCAGAGCAGCTTCAAAAAGCAGATTTTATTATCGCACAAACTGGAGATTTTAAATTAGAAACATTGGCAGCATTGGCGAATTGACGAATGAACCTTCTCGGCTGCCGAATATAAAAGTGGACTATGAAAGACTACCTTAAACACCACGAATGGGAAATCATTGAGGAAGGTTTTGATCCTCATCTCAATAAAATATCGGAAAGCGTATTCAGTATCGGTAATGGCCGTATGGGCCAACGCGCAAATTTTGAAGAAGAGTATTCCGGCGACACCCTCAAAGGAAGTTATGTCGCTGGCGTTTATTATCCTGACAAGACCAGGGTTGGTTGGTGGAAGAACGGCTATCCTGAATATTTTGCAAAAGTGCTGAATGCACCAAGTTGGATTGGCATTCACATCAGCGTTGATGGTCACAAACTTGATTTGGCCAAATGCAAAGTCGAAGACTTTAAACGCGTGCTCGATATGCGCACAGGTCTTTTGACGCGATCATTTGCAGCAACACTCAGCGACGGAAAGAAACTGCGCGTGCTGTCTAAACGATTTTGTAGTATGGCCAATGGCGAGGTGGGGGCGATCCGTTATGCATTCACACCGTTGAATTTCTCTGGTAAAATAACGCTCTCGTTATACGTCGATGCCGATGTGGTGAATAAGGACTCTAATTATGATGAAAAGTTCTGGGAAGAAGTTTCCAAAGAAGCATCACCAGGTAGGGCGTTGGTTGTCGCGCAAACGAAGAAGACATTCTTCCACGTTGCCACAGCAATGAAGTTTCAGATTACCACCCATGGAAAGATCGTAACGGTAGACCGTATCAACATTGAACAGCGCGAAAAATTTGCGGGCAACGTTTTTCAAATCGATGTAGAAGAAGGGAAAGAAACGATCATCTACAAATACGCAGCTGTACTTTCTTCTGAAAATCATCCTAAGGAAAAGATTGCAGCACAAGCCAATCATGTGCTCGATGATGCCTTTGCGAAAGGGTTCGACAAGCTGTTTGATGAACATGCTAAAGTATGGGAGCATAAGTGGGAAGAATGTGATATCACAATCGAAGGTGATATTGCTGCGCAGCAAGGTATTCGATTTAATATCTTTCAACTTACGCAGACCTATACAGGAGAGGATGAGCGTTTGAACATCGGGCCAAAAGGTTTTACAGGAGAAAAATACGGTGGTAGTACCTACTGGGATACGGAAGCGTATTGCTTACCATTTTACTTGGGAACCTCCGAGCAAAAAGTTTCGCGCAATCTTTTGGTGTACCGTCACAAGCACCTGGCTCGGGCGATTGAGAACGCGCAGAAGCTTGGTTTTAAAGATGGAGCAGCACTCTATCCGATGGTAACGATGAATGGGGAAGAATGTCACAACGAGTGGGAGATAACATTCGAAGAAATTCACCGTAACGGCGCCATAGCCTTTGCCATCTTCGATTACATACGCTACACCGGCGACGAAGATTACCTGGCCGATCATGGACTTGAAGTGCTCATCGGTATTTCACGTTTTTGGGCACAACGTGTGAATTGGTCTGCCGACAAAAATAAATATGTGATGTTGGGCGTAACGGGTCCTAACGAGTATGAGAACAACGTCAATAATAACTGGTACACAAATTACATTGCCACGTGGACGTTGAAATATACACAAGAGGCAATTTCTTTGGTGAAGAAAAAGCACGGAAAGCGATTTGAAGTGATTGCCGATGTAGTGAGACTCAAAGAAAAGGAAGAAACGTCGAAGTGGGCGGACATTGTAGAGAAAATGTATTTCCCACATGACCCCAAACGAGACGTGTATTTGCAGCAAGATAATTTCCTAGACAAAGAGCTTTTGCGGGTAAGTGATCTTAAACAAGAAGATCGTCCACTCAATCAGAAGTGGTCGTGGGATAGAATTCTGCGCTCTTGTTTTATAAAGCAAGCTGATGTGTTGCAGGGTATTTACTTGTTTGAAGATGATTTTAGTATCGAAACCATCCGTAAGAATTTTGATTTCTACGAGCCCATGACGGTACACGAATCATCATTGTCGCCATGCGTCCACGTAATTCTGGCGTCGAAGCTTGGGTACAAAGCAAAAGCTTACGAATTGTATCTTAGAACGGCTCGTCTCGATCTTGATGATTATAACAACGATACTGAGGATGGTTGTCACATTACATCGATGGCGGGTACTTGGATGAGTGTTGTTAAAGGGTTTGGGGGAATGAAGGTTAAAGAAGGTAAGCTTCATTTTAATCCGTTTATGCCCGATCAGTGGAAGTCGTATTCGTTTCGTATCGAGTTCAGAAACCGTGTGATCAAGGTAAAGGTTAGTAACGAAGGTGTAACGACAAAACTTGAGTCGGGAGAGCCACTAGAAATTGTGCTGAAAGACGAAGCGGTGATGCTGAGTTGATGATGATGTAACGAAAATAAAAAATGCAGAGCCCTCGTCTAAAGCTCTGCATTTTACCCTAACCCTAACAAAAAATTCTTTAACCTGTTTTTGTATGAAGTATTGTAATTATTATTTCGATTTTTCGGCTTGTTGACGAGCAACGCCTTTTGAGATAAACCACGTAGGACGGCCACCAGTTTGAACGGAGCCTGTACGTGCATCTGTGCTTCTGTTAACACCTTTTGAAACAGTCCATCCAGCGTTACCCGTTACGATCGCAGACGGCTTGTAGTCTGAATCTTTAAACTGTAACTGTTGCACGCCCTTTGCAATTGTCCAATAAGGGTAGCTTTCTGTTTTAGAACTTTGCGCATTAACGGTGATGGCGCCAAGTACCGTAAGACCAATGATCGACAAGAGCTTTTTCATAAGTTGTTTATTTGATGTTCAAAACTACCTTCTTTTACGCCGAGGTTGGCCAAAACGGTATTAGGATACACTTATAGGATCATTAGAAATAGGTTAGAACGTTAACGCGTCATTAGATTCTTCGTTTTCTTGGTTAATTAATTGATTTTGAAACGAGATTGAACTAAAATTCAGCATGCGAATACTCATAGTAGAAGACGAAGTTAAAGTAGCGGAGGTCCTGAAGCGCGGCCTGGACGAAGCGGGTTATGAATCAGAGGTAGCCTATGATGGCCAGATAGGCCTTCGCTTGGCTCAGAGCGGGCAATTTGATCTTATCCTACTCGATGTTAACCTTCCGTTGATGAACGGCCTGGAGCTGTGTAAAACGCTTAGAGAAAAGGATGAAGTGACGCCCGTGCTGATGCTTACAGCTCTTGGCATGAGCGATGATATTGTTGCCGGATTGGAGTCTGGAGCCGACGATTATCTGCCGAAGCCTTTCAAGTGGAACGAAATATACGCGCGAATCAAAGCCCTCACCAGACGGCGCAAAATCTCTTTTGCAAATCAGCCTGTTGCGGCCGGCGCTGAACAACATGATGTGTTTACCTTCGGCGATCTCGTGATTGACTTTGATGCACGGGAGGTGAAACGCGCTGGTAAACTGATACAACTTACGGCGAAGGAGTATTCGCTCTTGGAGTATCTCGCAAGAAATGCAGGTAAAGTCAAATCGCGCCAGGAAATTGCAGAGTCGGTGTGGGGCTTGACCTTTGAAACGGGAACTAATTTTATTGACGTGTACATCAACTATCTCCGGAATAAAATCGATAAACCATTTGCGACCAAACTTATCCAAACATCCACTGGATTTGGATATGTGCTTAAACTTCCAGAGGCGTGAAAATCGTTCAACGATTAGCCATTCGTTTTATGTTGGTGAGCGCACTTATCACAGGCGCTATTCTGATTTTTATTTACATCGTTACTACGCGTTTCGTTCATACTGATTTTGTTGACCGCCTCACACAGCAGTCTAGTCTAGAGGTATTACATTACGCGAGCCCGGAGGTGAAAGATGTGATGCCCGAGGGGTCGTTCAGTTTGGTTAATCCTTCTACTTCGATTTATTCAAAAGATAAGAAGCTACTCTATCGCAAGGGAGACTACGACATCCCGGCAACGTGGATTGGGCAGCTTGTCGAGAACACGGTGTTCAACGCAGAACGAAATGAGTATACCACCGTTGGGCGCCGACACATTGTCGATGGTCAACTCTATTTGGTTTTTGTTTCCGATAAGGATCTGCCAGGGGAGCGTGAACTCACATTTCTACTCCGTGCAGTAATCGGTGGATGGGTGGTAAGCCTGGTGTTGTCTTATTTGTCAGGACTATACTTTGCCAACAATGCCTTGAAACCCGTAACGCGTGTGGTGGAAGAAGTAAAACAGATTACGGAAGATAACCTGAGTTATCGCTTACACTTTTCAAAAGACGTGGCGAGTATCGACGAGATTGATGAATTGATATTAACATTTAATGCATTGCTGTCGCGGATAGAAAAAGCTTTTCGCTCACAACGACGCTTTGTTCAAAATGCGTCTCATGAACTAAAAACACCATTGACAGCGATCATGGCGGAAGTGGAGTTGGCGTTGACGAAGGACAGAACGCATCAAGAATATCAACGAACGCTAACGGTCGTGATGCAAGAAACAGAGCGCTTAGCGACGATCACACAAGGATTACTGACGTTGGCGCGTCTCGAAGAACGTTCGCCTGACTCTGAGATGGAACGGGTAGTAGTTGTTGATCTAGTAGAACGTACTTTGAATGCTTTTTCCCTGCATCATCCTGATCGTGCTGTGTTTCGCGATGGTGAAATACCTAATGTTATCGTGATGGGAAGTAGTCACCTGTTACAGATTGCTTTGTTAAACGTGCTGGATAATGCGTTCAAATATTCCGAAGCGCCAATACGCATCAGCTTTAATCGTAAAGGAAAGAATATTGTCATTGGTATCCGCGACTATGGTATTGGTATTCCTGTCGCTGAGTTGCAACGCATACGCTCTCCGCTCTTTAGAGCAAGCAATGCCGGACGAGTTCCTGGTGCTGGCTTAGGGCTAGCGTTGGTGGATCGAATCGTGAGTGTTCACAAAGGCGCCATGGAAATTGTAAGTAAGGAAGGTGAGGGGACCTTATGCCTGGTGAAACTTCCTGTTGTCGAGTGATCTCTTTCGAAGATGATAAAAAAGGCTGGGTCAGATTTGTCATGAACCAGCCTTTCTTTTCTAATAATCGTTAATCAATGTCGTTGACTTAAACAACCTCCTTCAGCTCTGGATTTGTGTTAACCGTGGCCCTTGAAGGGAACTCACGTTGCGGTGGTCCCTTTTAAGAAGTGAAGGTGCGCGTTGGCTTACACATTCGTCAATCGTTAATGATCGCTAACGCTAATATCCCTGCTCTGGAAATTCTCCGCGAGAGGCAATGTACAAGTCATACCAATCTTGATGATCGAGTTGAATGTTGAAAGCACTAGCAATATTCTTGATTCGTTTTTCTTCTTTCGTGCCAATCAATGGCAGCGCGCCCAATTTGATGAGCCATGCCACAGCCACTGATTCGATGTCTGCACTGTATTTTGGTGCGATCTCTTCCAGCTTCGTGCGTACGCGAGATGCTACCTCGTCGGTGCCGGTGGCAATTCGTCCACTCGCAAGCGGCGACGAAACAAGAGGACGCATGTAACGTTGTTTGATGTAGTCGATTTGTCCATTATCAAGCGCGCCCGTGTTCAACAAATTCAGTTCTAAGTGATGCGTTACGATCGGTGTTCTGATATAAGCCGCGAGTAACTGATGTTGAAATACTGTGAAGTTAGCAACACCAATGTGTTTTACCTTTCCTGATTTCAAGAGCTTTTCGATCGCGATTGCAGATTCTTCAAGATTTGAAATAGGATCCAGGTGATCAAGCAGGAATATATCAATGTAATCCGTACGCAACTTCTTCAGCGAGTTCTCAACACTTGATAATATGTGTTTTGCAGACGTATCATAATGTTTCAGTCGTACCTCGGGGTGTTGTGGACTTGGAACACGTAATCCGCATTTTGAAAACAGCACAATGTCTTCTCGCTTGAATGATTTTTTAGTGATGATATCACCGAACAATGACTCACATTGGTAGGCGCCATAAATTTCAGCGTGATCGAAAGTATTGATGCCAAGTTCAAGACACAGGTTAACGATTTTTTCCATCGTTTGTGAGGCGTTGCTCCCCAAATCGTCCCATCGGTAGAATCCGTAAACGGCAGGAGAGACTTTAGGACCTGCGTCACTGAGATAAATTTTCTGCATTTTTAAATGATCTTATTGCCACAATTTTCTGATTAAATACGATAAAAAAAAATTATCGCGTCAGTTTTTGCAACCGTTGGTTCACGCCGCCACCACTATCCCTTCAGCAAGATGACAGCATCATCAAGGCGGTGATCGAGCCTGATTTGACAAGCAAGCCTGCTGTTGGCCGCAGCATTGGGCAGTGTGTCAATCATGTCGAGCTCCGTATCCGATGGCGTTGAAAGATTTTCAACACCCTTCAAGATTTCGACGTGACAGGTGGCACAAAGCGCCATGCCTCCACACGTCGCGGGAATTGGATATTCAGACGCCTTGAGCACTTCCATCAAGCTAAGGTTGATATTATCAGGGAGTTCCAAGCGTTGAACGTCGCCAGTACTACTCTGGACGTCGAACGAGATCGTGTCTTTGTCAGCCATATTTAGAATGCATTAACGCCGTTTACAGTCGTGTATTTGAAACTTGCTTTTTGATCAGGGTACACAAAATGGAACGCACTTTGGGCCATGAGCGCCGCCTCATGAAAGCCGCACAGAATCAATTTTAATTTTCCCGGATAGGTGTTGATATCACCAATCGCAAAAATCCCGGACACGTTTGTGGCGTAATCGAATGTATTTACTTCAATAGCATTTTTATCGAGGTTAAGTCTCCAATCTGCAATCGGTCCGAGCTTTGGTGTGAGTCCAAACAGCGGAATAAGGTAGTCCGTGTCTATTTTTAAAAGTTGTTTCTGTTTGTCTTCAATCTCAACAGCCTTGATGACACCATTGCCGTGGAGCGCTTTGAGATTGGCACTGAGCAGGAGATTTATTTTTCCGTTTTTCGCTAGTGTAGAAACTTTCTCTGCGGAATCGGGTGCGCCACGAAACGATTCATTTCGATGCACGAGTGTTACACTTTTCGCGATGTTGGCCAAGTGGATGGTCCAATCAAGCGCAGAATCTCCACCGCCAGCGATGATGATATTCTTGTCGCGGAAAAGCTCAGGATCTTTTACCATGTACGTTACGCCGCGTCCTTCAAAACGACCAAGATCTGCGACCTCTGGTTTTCTGGGCTCAAAACTTCCAAGGCCCGCTGCAATGACCACCACCTTGCTGTGTACTGCTGTGCCATCGGTGGTTGTGAGAATAAAGGAACCGTCGTCATTCCGGGTGAGGCTATCGACTCTTTCACCGAGCGTGAACGTTGGTTTAAAAGGCTCGATCTGTTTACGAAGGTTGTCTACCAACGTTTGCGCCTGTACTTCAGGGAAGCCCGGAATATCGTAAATGGGCTTCTTCGGATAGATCTCTGAAAGTTGGCCACCGATCTGAGGCAGCGCATCGATGAGGTGGCAGCGCATTTTCAAGAGACCGGCTTCGAAAACGGCAAATAGACCTACAGGCCCGGCGCCAACGATGGCAATATCGGTTTGGATGATCATGGGGTAGCTTAATTTTAGTGTAATAATAATTAGTATAACAATAATTATACAACGAAATAACTACCAAATTGGTTGGGATTTGTTACGCTAAATTTTCATAGATCGTATCCAGTACTTTCTTGAATTGGTTGAAATCTCTTTCGGTGAGACCTTCCCATGCTTTTAGGCGAATGGCTTGAACTTTGGGCGTGAGCTGTTGTACTTTCTTGGCGCCTTCTTTCGTGAGGCTAACATTGAAGCTGCGACGATCTTCAGGATGAACATTCCGGACGGTCAATTTTTTGTCACATAACAGATCAATAATGCGGGTAAGGGTAGGGTTGTCCTTAAAAAGAAGTTCCGCCAATGCATTCTGTTTCATCTCGCCGTACTCATCCAAATGTTTCAATACGATCCACTGGTCGACGGTGATGTTAAAGCCTTGCGCTGTAAACTGTTGCTGAGCATATTGTTTCACACGTCTGGCAGTGCGGTCCAATAGAAATGAATAGGAGCTATAGCGAGATTCGTTCATAGTGCAATAGTTAGTACACAAACTTATGAATTTGTAGCCAATCTCCGCCTCCATACCCACCCTGTGAATAATGCTAGTATCAAAACAAACAACGCCGTATACAAATGGAAAAAAATAAAAGAGGAAGGATTTTTTACGTCGATCACACTGTTCGTCCATGCGATAAAGGCGTCCGCGATGATCAGCTGCTCAAACAGGTAATGCTTCGCCTTCGGAGTTGTCGACGGAAATCCGAACGCTTCGATGCAAGCGCTGATGGACTGTGCCTCTTTTGATTTTCCATAGATGAATAGCGTACGTGCGCCTACAATCGTTGCACTGCTACCGATATTCCAGATAACGGGACCTGAATCAATATCGCCCTCACCAGCCATTCCTCGTGGATACTCTCGAATAAATGGTAAGCCGAAATGTTGGTCAAGAAAAAGTCTTTCAAAACTTTCAAATTGTTCCTTGGCAAAGGAGGAATCGATTTCCACAAGGAAATTTAAAATCAAACTTTGCGAGCTTCCTCTTGCCCGTTCTATGGCGTTCTCGTTCGCATCGGTTCGGTGTGGAATTAGTCCTCCAGTACCGACGTTACGGCGCACGCTGTTGACCCATCGTGATAATGTGGCTGAATATGCGGGCGTGAAAATTTTGTCGTGGAGCGACAACGATGCTAGTGCAATGATTCCATCGGCAGGCCAGCGCATTCCGTCATAGGACTCTGGAAACAATTCTTTGTTCATCACATAAGCGATTTCGCTGCAGGCTTTCTTAAATGCGATCACATGAACTGTATCGGCGCGTTCTTTTCCGGTCAACTGAATTAGTTTTCCGAGCAGGTAATTATTCCATCCTGTATAAAAGGCGCCATAACGGATTGGCAACATTTCATCAAATGGCATCTTCCCATCGGTGCTGTTAATCGCAGTCCATGATGTTTTAATTTCTTCGATTGCCTTTCGCTTTAGGGTGTCATGCGGATGATTAAGCGCAAAATCTGCCCACGTAAGTCCGTAGAGTGCATGCATGAAAACATATCCTTCAGGATACATGTTTTGCATCTCGTGTGCTGCGCCTGTGTCTATTGCCCGCTCAAAATAGCGTAGCTGTTTGATTACGGATGCTGCCGCGATTGGATCTATAACTGGCCCATCGTAAAGTTTGATGTTGATATAAAGCAATGCAAATATGACGATGGAGCTAATCGCCGTCAGTAGAAACTTAATTCCCTGTTTGAATAAGGATACAACCTCCGACATTACCCTGGCAGAATCACAGTGAATGTAGTGTGCTGACCTTCGGTTGAGTCGAGCGTGATTCGACCATCGATTTTTGCGAGTGCACACTTGACGAGGTAAAGCCCCAATCCATTTCCATGGGAGATGGTGTTGCCACGATAGAACATCTCAAAAACTTTCTCTTGAATGGTGGCGTTGATGCCCGGGCCATAATCTTTTACGATGATTATTGTTTGCCCAGGGACTTGCTGAACCTGCAGGATCACTTGTTTGTTATCGGACGCTGTCGAAAAATAAAAAGCATTCTCCAAAAGATTGCCGAGGATGATGCTCAATAGCATACGGTCTGTCTTAATGCTAACGGATTCTGGAATTGAGAAACTGAAATACTCAGGGCGATAATGCGGCACAATCCTTAAAAGGTCATCTAAAATTTTAAGCAGTGTCTTTTTGTCAAGACTTTCAATGGTAACTGGATTTTTTTCGATGATGTGTTTATCCAATAACTTTTGAAGTGTACGGTCTAACTGGATTACGGTCTTGTGTAAGAACTCATTATAAAGTTGATAGAACTTTTGGTGGTCGGGTTCAATTCGAGATACTTCGATTAGTCCAAGCATGCTAGAAATGGGGCCGCGAATATCGTGCGACGCGCGATACAGAAAAGTTTCAAGTTCCATCACCGTGTCGTTCAACTTTTTCGTTCGGTCACGCACTACTTTTTCCAAGTCTTCATTAATCTCGGTGAGTTTTGTTTGCGCCACTTCAAGTTGGTTACTTTTTAGCGCTAGGCTATCGCGTTGCGCCGCGAGCTCTTCGTTGATTTGCGTTAGCGTGCTATTTTTTTCTTCGATGCTATCACGTTGTTCTGCAACTTGCTTGAGCAGCGTATTGATCTCCGAGTAGGATGTTTGCAGTTCATTCGTCCGAATTTCGACAAGTTTTGAAAGTTTCATCTGCTGATTATGCATGAACCGTAGTCGAATCTTGACAAGGATGTAAACACATGTTACAATCGCTAGGAAAATAAGAATGCGGAACCAAACGGTATCCCACCAAGCCGGAGCGACAATAATTTTTATCGTGCGTGCTGCGTCTGGCCAACTTTTGCCATCTAACGATGCTTTTATTTTTAAAGTGTATTCGCCTGGCGCCAGGCTTGTGTAATGCACGAATCGCCGATCCGCACCGCCGTATTGCCAATCTTGATCAAAGTTCTCTAGCATATATGCATAATGAATGCTTTGCTGCCAATTGAACGTGAGTGGGGAAAAGTAAACGGTAAATGAATAGTCTTCATGATTCAACCTGATTTCCGTTGTTTCTGTAATTGATTTGTCGAGAATGATCCGGTCGTCGTGAAGTTTGCCAGGTCGCACTTCCTGGTTTCGAATTTGTAACGCCGTTAACACGACTTTTTCATGGATCGGGTTGAAGATTAAACTATCTGGATGAAACAAATTGAATCCATTCACGCCGCCGAAGAAAAGTTTCCCGTCTTTTGAACGGAAAGAAGCGCGCGGTAAGAACTCGCGTCCCTGTAGTCCGATGATCTGCGGAACCTCCGTAATGCGGTGTGTTTTCGCGTCGAATTTAGCAAGGCCATTGTAGGTGCTGATCCAAATGTTTTTGTGTTCATCAGGTTGAATAGACGCAACGGTAGGGCTAGGCAGGCCATCTACCTGTGTAATGGTGCTTACAAGTTTTAAATCCTTTGTGAGAATGTTGATTCCGCCACCATTTGTACCAACCCAAATGTTTCCGGTGTGGTCTTCGTAGAGACATAAGATGATATCGCTTGTAAGGCCAATACCGCTATTCATGGTGATGTTCTTAAATTTTCTGTCGCCAGCGTACATGACGCTCAGTCCATTGCCGGTGCCCACCCACAGATTTTTCTTCGAGTCTATAAGCAGCGCCATGATGTCGTTGTTCACGAGCGAGGTAGGGTCTGCTGCATTCGACGTATAGTATGTGTAAGCTTTGGTTTGGGGATTAAAATAACACAAGCCATCACGCAGCGTGCCAAGCCATAGGTTGCCGACGCTATCTTCACGAATATCCCAAATGTGCCAGCTTCGAAAGTTTTTTTTATCTGGATTGTAGATGTCGAGTTCTTGTTTCGTAGTGTTGTAGCGCATCAGCCCGCCTTCCCATGTGCCCAACCAGAGATTTCCCTTCGAATCTTTTTGTATGCATTTGATACTCATGGAGCTAAAACGTTCATTCATCGGTGCCTCTTCGAATCCTTTTAAATCTTCTCTCAAACGGTATAGCCCAGCGCCGCCTGTCGCGATCCACATGTTACCATTGTCTTCTTGATTGAAACTTAGAATCTCATTGTTTTTGATGCTGCCTTCGCCTTGATTGGTATGGTAGTGAAGGATGCGTGTATCCGTAGGGTTGTATTTTAAAACCCCCATCCTGAAAGTGCCCATCCAAACATTGTGATCGCGATCTTCAAATATGGAATAAATGGGATTTCGAACCACAATGCTGCCTTGAATCCCGTACTCGTTGTAAAGCGCAAGTTGTTCGCGTTTATTGTCGAATAAATAAATGGCTTCGCTGCCAACCCAAAGCATCCCGCGGGTATCCTCATATACTGATAATATCGCATTGAAATCTAATCCGCTATTTGTCTTGTTGAAATTTTTAACCTCACTGGTTTGCAGATCAATTTTATAGAGTCCTTGTAATTCTGTCCCGATCCAAAGTGTATGTTGGTCTTTTGAAAGCACAAGTGCCCGCATCGAAGGATTGATCGCATTTGCCCACGGATACTTCGATAACATCGCTTCTTTGGTGAGCACGTCGCCAGAAGGTGTGATAACCTCCAAGCCTTCGAGTGTAGCAACCAATACATCTCCATTTGGCAGCAGGAGTGTACCAGACACAAGGTCGTTTTGAAATTTATGGGGAGGATCGCCATTGACTGTATAGTGCATGATTCGTTTTTCCTTCGCGCGGATCACATTGATTCCGTCGCCAATGTAACTGATCCATACGCTGCCGTCGGGATGGATTTTGATATCACTTACGGAAGCACCACTAAGCTTTGTTGGGTCGTTGAAATCTACAGGGTATTGTTCAAAGGATTCGGTTCGTGGAACGTAGCGACATACACCATTGCTGGTACCAATCCATAGACTGCTATCGGGGGCGAGGCACAACGCCCTAATCGAATTCGCCGGTATGGAGGTGCTATCGCCTTTGATGTGTTTGAAAATCTTGAACTCATAGCCATCGAATCTATTCAAGCCATCGTCGGTGCCGATCCAGATGTATCCGTTTTTGTCTTGCGCAATGGTGTATACTAAGTTCTGTGATAATCCTTTTGTTGCATTGTATGATTCGAATTCTAGGTTTAGCAACTGGCCGAAAGCCATGGTTGAGCAGAGGCATGCAAGCAAGGTCGCGAACAGCAACCTGTACGCAAACGAATTTGCTAGTATGCTGACATACTGCGTTTTATACTTATCAAGGAAAGCGATGGGCTCGCTGATCATGTGTTATGCATGGGCATGAACAGTTAATTTATTCAAAAAATGTATGCTGGACAAATCGCCAAAATTCACTGTCAGAATTTGAAATTCGGCCGGGCTAAAAAAATAAAAGCCACCTTCAACAGGCGGCTTTTATGAAATGCTAAAGTGAATATTATTTCAATGACTTAATGAGTGTTTCGTTCATCATTTGGTAGTCACGGTTTTCAGCAACTTTTGCAGCTTCGAGTGACGCTGTTGCCGTAGCCAGCGCAGCTTTTTTATCACCAAGTCCTTTTTCGATTTTTGCTTTCTGGTGAAGTACCCAGAACGGATTGTTCATACCTTCAGCAGCTTTGTTAACCCATGCAAGAGCTTGCTTCAGATCTCTTCCCGTTTCGAGGTAGTAGACAGCAGCTTGAAAGTAATCGTATGGTGCTACTTTTTCTGCTTTTGTGGTAGCATCGATCGACGCGATAACCGCGGCATCAAAGTCAGCAGCAACGGTGAATTTTACCGATGTGTTTTCCCATGCGAGTTCTACTTTTGCGCTTTTGTTATCGGCAGCGATATCACCAACATTGAATGTTAACGTTTCGATTTTGTTGGCGAGTTTACCTGGCTTCACTTTGAAGTTCGCGACATCTTGTGCAGCGTCGTATTTTTTCATGTCGCCGCCCATTTCTACATTTTTATTCAGGGCTAGTGTCCATTCTTTTTCACCTGGCCATGAGAGGAGAATATATTCACCTTTTGGAACAGCAATACCTTCAACTTTAACATCTTCGGAGAATGAAATTTTTGTACCACCGTTGGCACCAGTTCTCCAAATTTTACCGTAGGGAACAAGCGTTGTCGCGTTGTTGCTAAAAATAGTTCTGCCTTTTGCTGAAGGACGGAAATAAGAGATTTTGATATCTGTCAATCCAACGGTAGCAGTAACCGATCCAGCTGGGCTGGCAGCAGGCGTGCGAACCTGAGCTTGCATGACAAATGAAGCCATCATCAAGGCCACAAGCAATAAAGATTTTTTCATGGTGGAGTTAATTTAGTTTTCTTGCTTTTGATTTTTTTAGCGGTGTCAAATTTAGAAATTCTTTTGAGACAAGAACGGGTTATACGATGGTGCTGACAGAAAGCTTTTACCAGCGGTCGGATGTTGTGAAGATCGCACGTGAACTACTTGGTAAAGTATTGTTTACAAAAATTGACGGGATGATAACCGGTGGCGTAATCGTCGAAACGGAGGCATACTCCTGGAAAGAAAAGGGATGCCATGCCTACGGCGCCAAGAAGACAAACCGAAACGCCATCATGTTCGAAGAGGGTGGCAATGCATACGTATACCTGTGTTACGGTATGTACAATCTGTTTAACGTTGTAACCAATCGCCAAGGCGTTGCTGATGCTGTGCTCATCAGAGCTTTGGAGCCCTTTGAAGGCATCGATACCATGACGTTACGACGAGGCCCCATCAAGAACGCTTTTCAACTCACCTCTGGCCCTGGCAAGTTGACCAAAGCTATGGGCATTGATAGAAAATTGAATGGAAAATCTTTATTAGATAGTGAAGTTTGGTTAGAGGATCGCGGGATAAAAATTGCGACCAAGTCCATCGCCGCGTCTCCACGCATTGGAATTGACTATGCCGGCGACGACGCATTATTACCTTGGCGATTTACCGTTCAGGGTAATAAATGGATAAGCAAACCGTGATAACCTCCGCACACAGTTTATATTTGAAGTTTTGATTTTGCGCATGAAGATCCTAGGATTACTGACGACTCTATTTCTTACCCTTTCCGTTGGCGGACAGCCCAATTTTGACAAATCATTTGCCGGCGTCAACACCGCTTACGATGAGTTAAGCCCAGTAATAAGCCCCGATGGAAGGACATTGTTTGTAACCATTGCCAACCACCCAGGAAACATTGGCGGTAAGAAAGACCCGGGCGATATCTGGGTGTCTACATTAGGTGTCGATAATCAATGGTCAGCACCAGTGCATGGTGGCACAGCCCTCAATAACGGCGCTTATAACGCTGTCGCGGGCTTTTCTGCTGATGGAACAAACTTGTTTCTCATGAGTCACTATGATCCCTCAGGAAATGTGGCCAGAACCCAAGGCATTTCTGTGTCGCATCCGGCGGGTGCAGGTTGGAGCCGTCCCGAGAATATCAACATTCCATACTATCAAAATAAATCGCTCACACCTTCCGGATTTATTTTGCCCGATCAATCGGTGTTTATCTTTTCTGCTGAGACGTACGGCACACATGGTGTCGATGATTTATACGTAACGCTTAAAGGGGCCGATCAAAAATGGTCAGCACCTATCAATCTTGGAGCGGTAATCAATACTCATTTTCAAGAACTGAGTCCGTCATTATCGAACGATGGCAAAACACTCTACTTCAGCAGCAATGGCCGTAAGGGTAAGGGCAGTTTTGATGTTTATAGTGCGACGCGTCTTGATGATTCATGGACAAAATGGTCTGAGCCGGTGAACGTTGGTAGTCCCGTGAATTCCGAAGGCAGAGATTTATACTACAGAGCCTATCCAGGGAAGAAATTCTCGCTTTATACGAGCACCATCAACAGTGATGGATATGGTGATATTAAATTCTATCAAGACGATCATATTCAGCCAAACGATACGCCTGCGATTGCGCCAGTGGAACCGCCTGTGATTTCGTCCCCTGTGGTGGAGGCAAAGCCATCTGGGGTGCGTGTTTACGGAAAGGTGACAAATGCCAAAACCGGTGAAGTTGTTACGGCGACGTTACAGTTCACAGCGGCGCCAGCGGTCTCTTTAAACACGGCTTCAAGCAAGGACGGATATCGCTTAGTGGTGCCAGCACAAGGTCAGTATTCCGTTAGGATTCAGGCAGCAGGGTATGTGAGTGCGCTACAAAAATTGGATGCAACTGCGGCATCTTCGAACGATTTAGAGTTAAACTTCTCGCTTCAACCAATCGAAGTCGGAACTAGCGTTGATTTAAGTAACGTTCTTTTTGAGCAAAGTAAAACGATGCTGCTCCCGCAATCGTACGACGAACTCGACATGGTAGCAACCTTTTTGAAGGACAACCCGAAAGTTAAGATCGAGTTGCGTGGCCACACCGACAATCGTGGTATTCCGGCTCAGAATGTAAAACTATCACAAGCACGTGTCGATAAAGTGAAGACTTATTTGGTAGGAAAAGGAATCGACCGGAAACGCATCAAAGGAAAAGGGTATGGGGGTGCATCACCCGTTGCCAGTAACGAGACCGTTGAAGGACGTCAGTTAAACCGCCGGGTAGAATTTGTGATTAACGAGCTCTAGTCGCCACGTCGGCACTAAAAGCGAAACTAACATTACATCCGTTTTTGCCGACGTAATGTCCGTAATGTTATCAATCTGTTTCTTTTACGCAGGTTGAGATGCGTATTCTTAACATTTATAAATGCCGATCTTACATGCGTGCCGGGTTATTCCCCCCACGTCCTAGCAAACAATTCGCTGCCGTTTTATCTTTTGTTTGATGAATAATTGATAAGTTTAGTAAGGGTCGATTTGTCCGTTTTTATCAGGGGCAGCGTTGTTTTGATTTTTCGTCTCGGTACGCGGACAGTCAGGGAAAACCGGTTGTATGATGAGATTCTACTTTCAGAAAAAAGTAATCGTTGGATTTATTGCGGCACTTGGGATCATCACCTGGTTAGGTGTTTCTGCCTATCTAAACAGCATAAAATTTAAACGCACCCTGGAGTGGGTTGCCCATACGAACGAGGTCTTGTTTCACGCAGAACGAATTCTCGGGATAATCATTGATATTGAATCCGGCCAGCGCGGTTATATTATTACCGCTGATTCTACATTTTTGGACCCCTACACTTCTGGTGTCGGCGTCATATCAGCGCATCTTGAAAATCTGAAGAAGCTCACATCTGACAATGAGAGTCAGACGAGTCGCATTGAAACCCTGACGGATGCCGTAGATCGAAAGATTACATTTATTAAGAAAGTTCTAGAAGAACGGAATAAAGGGCTTGACGGTGCGGCGAAATTGGTGGCGACCGAAAAGGGAAAGATGCTGATGGATGAAATCCGCGTCTTAATTAATGATCTTCAACAAGAAGAAAAGGTATTACTACAGCAACGCACCTTGGTAAGTGAGAATGATACGTTGAAATTTTATTATGCCTTCATCGCTTTGCTAGTGGCCTCGGGTATCATTATCGTGTTGGTATTTATTTCACTTCACGCCAGTATGCGAAAACGTGCGTTGGCCGATGAATCGCTGCGTGTTGCGCTGGAGCAAGTTCGGGATATGTACGACAATGCGCCTTGCGGTTATCATGCGTTGGATAAAGAAGGTTATTTCAAAGAAATTAACAAAACGGAGTTACAACTGTTGGGCTACACGCATGAAGAGGTAGTAGGAAAAATGAAGTTTCAAGATATTCTTGTGCAAGCTGAACAGCCTCGCTTTGAGGAGAGCTTTCCGCGTGCGCAATTGGCGGGTGGAACGCATGAAATGGAAACGAGCGTGGTACGAAAGGATGGAACGGTTTTTCCAGTGATTTTAAGTGATTCGACCGTGCATGATGCGAATGGTGAATTTATAAAGACACGCTCAGTGATGCTCGATTATACAGAACGGAAGATCGCAGAAGATAAAGTCCGTCAACTGAATCACGAGTTGGAAGCGTTTACGTATTCCGTCTCTCACGACTTAAGAGCACCGTTGCGTTCCATTGACGGATACGCGCGAATTTTGTCGGAAGATTATGGAGAGAAGCTCGATGAAGAAGGGAAACGGGTGCTTGGCATTGTTGTGCGCAATGCGCATAAGATGGGAAAACTGATCGACGACTTGCTTGATTTTTCACGCGTGGGAAGAAAGGAAATCAATCGTTCGTTTTATAGCCCTGACGTATTGATACGTTCGGTTTACGATGAGTTAAAGGAGTCGGAGAAAGATAGAGACGTAGAACTGAAGTTAGGCAAGATGGAGCCCTCGTATTCTGATCCATCACTGATGCGACAAGTTTGGATTAATTTGATTTCAAATGCACTGAAATATTCCAAGAAAAAACGTAAGACACTTGTAGAAATTACTTCCCACATTCAAGGAAAGGAGATCGCGTATTGTATCCGTGACAATGGAACCGGTTTTGATATGCAATATGCTCACAAGTTGTTCTCAGTTTTTCAGCGGTTGCACAACACGCAAGAGTTTGAGGGGACAGGCGTAGGGTTAGCGATTGTGCAGCGCATCGTTGCTCGGCATGGCGGCAGGGTGTGGGCCGAAGGAACGATCGACGAAGGTGCATCTTTCTATTTTACGCTTCCGACAGAACATAACACATTTACATAACCCTTTACGCGCAAGATTTATGGACAGCAACATTGTCGAAATTTTATTAGTAGAAGATAATCCGGATGATGCAGAATTGACTATTCGGGCACTCCGCAAGTACAATCTTGCCAATCACTTGCTTCACCTGCAAGACGGGGAGGAGGCGCTCAACTTCCTTTTTTCATCGAAGAGCGACACAATGCCGAAAATTATTTTACTCGACATCAAAATGCCGAAAGTTGATGGCATTGAAGTGCTCCGTAAAATAAAAAGCGATCCCTATCGCAAAATTATTCCGGTGGTGGTGTTAACCTCGTCGAAAGAGGAACGTGATATCATTGAATCGTACAAACTCGGCGTGAACGCCTACATCGTGAAACCCGTGGAGTTTGACAAGTTCGTTAAGGCGGTTTCTGAGATCGGTTTCTTCTGGTTGATTTTAAATCAGCCGCCGTCATAATTAATCTAACTAACTGTTGGGTATGGAAAGGGAATTGAGAATTTTAATGCTTGAAGATCTGGAGGAGGACATTGGGTTGATTGAACACAGCCTCCGCAAAGAAGGTCTACATTTCACGAGTCGTGCTGCGGATACGCGTGAACAATTCGTACTCGCATTGAATGAGTTTGAGCCGGATGTGATCCTGTCAGACCACGCACTGCCGCAATTCAATTCTGTTGAAGCGCTAAAAATTTGTCGAAAAGGAGGAAGTAACATTCCTTTCATCTTGGTAACAGGTACTGTTTCAGAGGAGTTCGCCGTGAGTTGTCTCAAGCAAGGTGCTGATGATTACGTGTTGAAATCAAATTTGGCGCGACTGTACTCGGCCATCACCAATGCGTTGAAGCAACGGAACATCGAAGTAAAACGCAAGAAAGCGGAGAAGGCACTGCGTCGGCAAAATGAAGAACTTGTTAAAATCAATAACGAGCTCGACAGCTTTGTTTACAGTGTCTCTCATAATTTACGTGCACCACTCATGTCTGTATTAGGGCTGGTCAGGCTCGCGCACGAAGACGATAAGAAGTTCGGAAATAGACTTCATGAGTACTTCGGTATGATGGAGCATAGCATCAACAAGTTGGACGAGACGCTCAAAGAAATTCTCGATTACTCACGAAATGCACGAATGGAAATTGTGGTTGAAAAGGTCGATATGCGAAAGCAAGTCGAGGATGGCATCGAGCGATTGAAGTATCACGAGGGATCGGAGCAAATTCAAAAGATCATTGTTATCCGGGAGAAGTTTCCGCTGTATACCGATGGTCATCGGGTTGCCGTAGTACTGAATAACTTAATTTCGAACTCCATCAAGTATCGCGATCCGCATAAGGAACATCAGTTTATTAAGATTGAAATGCACATTGATCAAACCACGGCGACATTGTACTTCAGCGATAATGGAATTGGAATTTCTGACGAATGGCAAGCTAAAGTTTTTGATATGTTTTTCCGTGCGACGGAGCGGAGTGAAGGGGCAGGACTTGGTTTGTATATCGTAAAAGAGGCGGTCGAAAAACTAGGCGGCAAGATACAAGTGCAATCCAAAGTCGATGAAGGAACAACGTTCATCATAACACTGCCGAATCACCTTCGCGAAATTGAAAGCCAGGAGCAACCGAGACTTATTCAAAGTTAAACTTCGCGAGTGCCTTGTTTACTTCTTGCTTGTAATTCCTTCCAATCGGAACTTGTAGTTTGCCCATCTCAATATCGGTTGCCGTGTAAGCATCAACTTTATTGATATTGATGATGAACGATCGGTGTACGCGAAGAAATTGTTCTTTCGGTAGGCTCTCTTCCAGGTAGCTGATTTTCTGTTGTGTGATGATGTCCTTGTCGATCGTTTTTACTTTTACATAGTCTTTAATGCTCTCGATAAAAACGATATCTGACATGTTAGTCTTTACCATTTTTTTATCGACTTTAAAATAAACGAAGCTGTCGGAAGGTTGCTCCGTCTTCTGAATAATTGTTTGAACCTGAGTAGCCGCCGGTTTGTGCATGGCCTTGGCGACAGCCTTTAAGAAACGCTCGAATGGAATTGGTTTTAACAAGTAGTCAACAACTTCCAATTCATATCCGTCAACAGCGTAATCGCGATACGCGGTTGTAAAAATTACCTGAGGCGGATTTTTTAGCGTCTTCAGGAAATCGATGCCTGTCAACTTAGGCATCTGGATATCCAAAAAAATTAAGTCAACCGCATGTGTTTGAAGAAACGTAAAAGCTGAGACTGCATTCCGAAATGTCCCCGCGATCTCTAACTGATCAATCTTGCTGACATAAGATTCGAGAATCTCTATAGCCAGTGGTTCATCGTCAACAATGATACATTTCATAAGGACATATTTTTACGAGTTTAGCGTAAGCACAATCAAAAAGGTTTCTTCACCGTTTAGAATTTTTAACGTGTGCTTTTCAGGATAGAGTAAGTCAAGGCGCCGTTTTACATTCTGAATACCAATACCTTCTTTTCGCGTCGTGATCCCATTCTCCGGAGATTTACTGTTCTCAACTTTTATGATTAATACATGAGGTTGGCCGTCGATCGATACCTTTACCCACGACTGCTGTAACGTTTCGCTCGCACCATGTTTAAAGCAATTCTCAACAAAAGGTAATAGGATTAAAGGTGCAATCTTTCGATCACTCACCTCGCCTGTAATGCGTAGCTCGATGTCCAACTTATCGCCATAGCGCATCTTTTCAACATCGATATAGTTTTGGATGAATTTGATTTCTTTCGATAGCGACACTTCATCCGATGTGCATTCGTAGAGCATGTAATTGATCAATTCCGAAAGCTTTAATACCATCTCGGGTGCCTTGTCTGATTTTTTCAGCGTCAACGCATAGAGATTGTTTAATGTGTTGAATAAGAAATGCGGATGAATCTGTGTCTTCAGAAACTTGAGCTCGGCTTGTAATTTCTCCTGAGTCAAGACTTGCTGTGCTTGCTGGTTCACATACCAATACTTGAGCAACTTGATTGCAACCGCGACAAATGTAACCGGATACATCATCACCGATAACTTCACAATCTTTGCCCAGTAGAAAAAAGGTGCGTTCATCCACTCCGGATAAAACATCGGATACAGAAAGCCATACGATACATAGCGCTGGAATATGCCCGTCAGAAATGATGCGCCAACGAACCATAGGAAAAACGCGCTATACCTGCCGGGTAGGAGGTAACGTGGAAGAAGAAAGTACAACGTGAAATACGTGAATGCCATCTTCCCAGGAAGAAACATCAATTCTTCGGAAAAGGTGTACACATAATTTTCTTCGAAGCTTCCCCACAACGTAGCGTAGAAGACGACGTGAGCAGCCCAAAATATCGTGTGCTGAAGAATGTGATTACCGAAAAGCCAATGCAGTCTTTGTTTCAAGGTCAACCAAGTTATCGTTGTTGTGCTAAACGCAGCACGTGGCGCAATTAGTTTTGTAAAAATAGGGTAAAGAACAGTATTCGCGCATTTTAATTGTCAATGACAATTTCCTACCCCTCAACGTCATGCCTGGTCAACCCAAATACGCCGGTCGGGTTTGGAGAGCCGAGTGTAATGTGTGCCAGACCATTCGGGCGAAGGTCAAAAATATTCTAGCATACGGGCGTAGACAACGGCAAACCCAACCCAGCGATGAAAACCTTTGTCTTTTTGATGCTGCTGTCTACCGCGACTGTGGTGATGCACGCGCAGCAATCCCGCCCGGTCATGTTGCTAAACAGAACGGACTCGCCATTAAAAATTGATGGTGTAATGGACGAAGATGATTGGCAGAAGGCGTCGCCATCGTCGCCTTTCTTGAACAAGTGGCCGTTGGATTCTGGTTATGCCAAAGCGACGACGGAAGTACGTATGTTGTTCGATAATAGCTTCATCTACGTTGGCGTGGTGAACTACCAGTCGAAACAGAAACTGATCATTCCCACCTTGAAAAGAGATCAAACAAAACCATACTGGAATAGTGACGGATTTGCCGTGGTCATTGAGCCTATCGGTGAAAAGACAAATGGATTTTTCTTCGCGGTCAATGCCGGTGGCGCAGAGATCGAGGGAACTGTGGGGCAGAACGGCGCACTGCCAACCCTCAACGAAAATTGGGATAACAAGTGGTATTCGAATGTTAAAATACACGATGATCGATGGATCGTCGAAATGGCGATTCCTTTTACATCGCTGCGTTTTGATAAGGATAATTTAGCATGGGGTTTGAACTTCATTCGTAATGACATGGAGAACTTTGTGTTTTCAACGTGGTCGCATGTGCCGCTACAATTTGATGGTATGGACTTGGGATATCTTGGCACCATGAAGTTTTCCGACACGCCAACGCCGCGCCGGAGTAAAGTCATTTTGATCCCGTATGCGGCGAGCGCTATTGGTAGGAATCACGAAGATGGCGAGCCTCATAAATCCGATTTTAATGTTGGCTTGGATGCGAAAGTTGCGCTCACGTCGTCGTTGAACTTGGATCTCACATTGCATCCGGATTTCTCGAATGTTGAGGTTGACAAGCAGATGACGAATGTTACACGATATTCGTTACTCTTTCCCGAGCGGCGCGGATTCTTCTTAGAGAATGCAGACCTGTTTACGGGCTTCGGATCGTGGATGGTAAAACCATTCTTCTCAAGAAAGATTGGCTTGGTCGACGGTGATCCTGTTCCCGTCATGGCTGGCGCAAGAATCAGCGGAAATCTAACGCGTGGGCTACGTGTTGGTATCATGGACGTTCAAACCGACGTGACAGACGAAATTTCTGCGGCAAACTATTTCGTCACCGCCATTCAACAGCGCGTGTGCGGAAGATCAAACGTACGCCTACTCGCGACAAATCGTCAAACAACGAGGGTTGTTGAGGGCGACAAAACAGAAGACTACGATCGTACCTTCGGCGGTGAATTTACGTACAACTCATCCAATGGACAGTTCAATGCGACGGCGCGCACTCATGTGTCGTTTTCGTCTCAGCATCTCCAAGAGAATGAATACTACAGTGTGCAGGCAGGGTTTCTGAAAACGAACTGGTACGGCGGTGGAATCGTAGAGAAGGTGGGTAAAAATTACGTGAACAGCCTTGGATTTATTCCACGTTTGGATAACTACGATGCCGTGCGTGATACTACCTTTAGAATTGGGCACTACAACTTCAATCATTGGTTTGGGTTGATGCTCTATCCGAAGAAGAAAGGTGCGATTACAATGATCGAACCGAATACCTGGGGCGTCACGAACTTTCGTACGAACGGTGAATTCCTCGAGCGTTTTACTTCGATCAACACAATATTATACTTTCGAAATACCGCACGATTCGTAGCCGACGTTACGAATACCCATGTTCGGCTTCCGTTCCCTGCGGATGTGCTCGACAATGATCGGCCCATTCCTGTTGATTTCTATCAGTACACACAATATACACTTCGCTACACGACCGATGCGCGAAAAATGTTCAATGCGGAATTCAGCCTGAGTGCCGGTAACTTTTACAATGGCACGCGAACAGAATATGGCATCACCCTCAATATGCGAAAACAACCCTGGGGGAATTTTGGATTGAGCTATTTGCAAAATGATATCAGGCTTCCTTCAGAATATGGAAGCGCCAAGTTTTATTTAATAGGACCGAATGCCGAGGTAAGCATAACCAACAAGATGTGGTGGACTACCTTTGTACAATACAACACGCAAGCTGAAAATTTCAACGTGAACAGTAGGTTTCAGTGGCGATTCAAACCAATGTCAGATCTGTTCATAGTTTACTCAGACAATTATACGTGTAATGATTTTGTCGTGAAGAACAGAGGCCTCGTGGTGAAATTGACGTACTGGATCAGCCGGTAAAATTTTTCGACTTATTGCATGGCTCTCACTGTAGCCCCTTCAGCACAAGGTCGATATTTCTTCGGAAGAAAATTTTTAATGGACTTTGTTGATTGACGTGTGCTGTAACAATTCCGCCGATAAAGATCGAGGTCAGCAGGTTGGTGATATCTCGTGTGGACGTTGTTTTGGTAATTTCTTTTCGAAAGATTCCTTCCAGTACAAACTTCTCAATCATCTGATCGAGCGACATGATTTCAATACCACTAATACTGTCTTGCTCCGGAAAGAGTAGTTTCTTCTCTTCGGGTTTCACAGGAAAAGGTTTTGGTGGTCGGCGCAGGTCTGAGAGGTAGCCAATCAGGCTGAGCATTAAGCCAGGATGTTCATCGCACTCATCGCTTAATTTGTCGAACAAGAAATAGATGCCTTGAAGACCTTCTTTCGGTTTGTTTGTTAAATCAGCACAGCGCCCCAAACACCATACTCTGAAATAGTATAGCAGGATATCTTCTTTAGTGGGGAAATATTTGAAGAGCGTGACCTTAGAAATTTTGACTTTAGCACAGATGTCATCAACATAGAGATCGTCAAACGACTTTTTTCCAATGAGTTTAATGGTATGATCTAATACTTGTACCTTAAGACGTGCTGCCTTTTCTTTTCTCAGGCTCATGATGGGTGGTTGGCTTACGGTGAATACTTTGACGATGCCGGGTTAAAAAACACCTTTCGAAACTTATTCTGAATTAATAATTTTATTCCCAGTTAACCATCGTATAAGAGATGAACCGCTTATTTCTGCTTTTACTTGTCGTTGTTGGAGTTGCCTGTAAATCAGGGTCATCGTCTGGGCGCCTTGTCGGTGAAGTTGCCGACTCTGCCATGGTCGTCTCTGCACATCCCTTGGCTTCCGCTGTAGGCGCGTTAATTCTCAGGCAAGGAGGTAACGCTGTCGATGCTTCTGTTGCCGTTCAATTCGCACTTGCCGTTGTTTATCCGGGTGCTGGTAATATTGGTGGCGGTGGGTTTATGTTGATAAGGTTGAACAATGGAGAAACCGCGGCACTCGACTATCGTGAAAAGGCTCCTGCTTTAGCTTTTGAAAGAATGTATCTCTCTGATAGCAGTGATATAATTGAGGGACTCAGTGAACGCGGTCATCTTTCTGCCGGCGTACCTGGTACCGTTGCTGGACTTGTAGAAGCCCATCGAAAGTTCGGCGTGCTTCCTTGGAAGACACTGGTGCAGCCTGCCATCGATCTTGCGCTTCATGGGTTCCTGTTAACGCAGAAAGAGGCCGATGGTCTTAACGCGATTCAAGAAGACTTGAAGAAGTACAATACCATCCTTCCGGAAAATCTGCTCAAAGAGAAATGGGCGAAGGGTGATTCAATTTATTTCAATGCACTCGGTGCAACGCTAGAAAGAATACGCGATCACGGTGCGGCGGGTTTTTACTCAGGTAAAACTGCGGATGATATCGTTGCAGAGATGCAACGCGGACACGGCATGATTTCTCATCAAGATCTCCTTGATTACAAAGCCATCTGGCGAACACCCATCGCTGGTGACTATAAAAATTATAAAATCATCTCTATGCCACCACCCTCTAGCGGTGGGGTTGCCTTGCTGCAGTTGCTCCGCGCGGTGGAATCTTTTCCGCTGGAGCGCTACGGTCATAACACAACAGCAGCGGCGCATTTGTTGACGGAAGCCGAGCGGAGAGTTTATGCGGATCGTGCAACCTATTTGGGTGATCCCGATTTCTTTAATGTGCCCGTCCAACAACTAACGGATAGGCTATACGTCGAAGAACGGATGAAAAACTTTACGCCTGAGAAAGCAACGCCAAGTGCCTCGGTGAAGGAAGGGGCATTCATGGTTTATGAATCGCCGCAAACAACACATCTCTCTATCGTGGATGCTGCCGGAAATGCAGTGGCAGTAACCACAACACTTAATGATAGCTACGGCTCTCGGACAGTTGTTGCTGGATCAGGATTCTTCCTCAACGATGAGATGGATGACTTCAGCGTGAAGCCCGGCGCTCCGAATATGTATGGTGCGATCGGTGGTATTGCGAATAAGATTGAGCCCGGTAAAAGAATGCTCAGTTCAATGACGCCGACAATTGTCACGAAGGATGGAAAGCTGTACATGGTGGTCGGCACGCCAGGAGGAACAACAATTATCACCAGCGTATTTCAAACGATCTTGAATGTAACCAGCTTCGACATGACGATGCAGGAAGCGGTTAACGCTAAACGTTTTCATAGCCAATGGATGCCCGATAAGATTTTTGCAGAAGGTAACGCCTTGGATGGCAACACAACAAAAGAACTTACGCAGAAAGGTCACGTCATAGAGCTCGTTCCGGAGTTGGGGCGTGTAGATGCGATTTTGGTACTTCCAGATGGCAAGCTAGAGGGCGCGGCAGATCCAAGAGGCGATGATAAAGCGGTCGGTTTTTAGACTGCATAGTAAGCGGCACTGCAATAGATTCCGCTTGATCCGGGCCGTGCACGCGAACTCGATTTGATCCTTTAGAGATTGAAAGAGGCGTGTGGTATTTATTATGCGTCAGTACGTATGTCAATGACATTGAATCGTAATTGACGTTGTTTTATAGCGGTACTAGTTCTGCACTTTTATGCGTTTCGTTCGGGAAGTGTTTCGGTCGAGGTGCGGATCATACCAGCGATGGTGATAGCGTGGTTTAACAACCTTTGTGGTGTACTTTTTTTTCGAACAAGATAAACTGATCGAAAGGAGCGCTATCAGTAGAAAGTATAAAGGAAAATTCTTCATGAACGTATGCTTGCAAAAGTAGTGCAATTTCGTTGCCTCCATGCTAATGTGGTTTAAAAACGAAAGTTTTCATGTAACATTTTGGGTGCATTTTAAGTAAATTAGCGAGTTGAATTACCCGAACCCTCAAGAAAACATGAAAAAAATCTACTGTATTGCATTTTTGGTTTTGACATCACTAGCAGCTAACGCGCAAGATGAAGGTGCTATTGTGAAGAAGGAGAGATTGGCTTTAAGTCAGGGCGTATTTGTCGGACTGGGGCCTTCGATCACGTTTGGTAAAAATATCGGTGATTACGGCATCGGCTTTAATGCAGAAATTGGGTTCATGAAAAGGCTCAATCGTGTATTGTCGATCGGTCCATCTTTGTCTTATCAAACATTCAAGTATGATGCAGAGGAAACTGGGTCTAACAATGCGTTCCTGGGCGACGAAACTCAAAATGACAATGGCGATTATTTTATTCCTGGTATGGTAGTTGATTTCGACGGCGGAACAATTAATATGTACTCGCTTAGCGTGAATTTTAAATTGAATTTTATTCCTGTAACGGATAACTCTAAAGTGTCTGTTTATGGCTTTGCAAAACCTTTCGTGTCCATGGCGAGTCGTACTGATGTAAAAGGAGATGCAAGAATTTTTGCTGTGTACGATGAAATGGGCGACGGTGCGTACGACGAAGAAGATCTCATCTTTGGATACAATAATTACTACATTGACCTTCCATGGGAAGCAGGTGATCCAACGTGGTCGCAACTGGGCATAGACATTAGCGATGATCTTAAGGCAGAGACGAAAGTAACGGGTGGTATTTTCATTGGCCCAGGTGTTGAGTTTATGCCAGCGAAGAAGGTGTCGATCTACGCTCAATTGGCGTTCGGTTATACTTTTCCCGTTTCGTTTATCAGCACAGAAAAATATGAGGGCAATGACTTAAACAAGGTGGATGAGAAATATCCAATCGTGGAAGAAGGTTTCCCATCATTAAATGTACAAGCTGGTGTTTCGTTTAATTTTTAAACATTAACGCATTGCATATGTGTAGAAAGATTGTTTCAAGTTTTCTGTTATGTTTCATCGCCATCGCTTCGTCGGCTCAGTTTAAGCTGTATGAAAAAGGCCACGATAGCTACGCTGCTGGAAAATACGATGAAGCAATCTCTCTGTTTTCTGAATACCTCACCAAAGTAACGCGCGATAAAAACATGGACGTCGAAGTCTATTATCTTCGCGCGTTATCATATTACAAGAAGAACGAATATCAAAAAGCGATCGGCGATTTTGAAGAGACGCTCTTGCAGAATCATAAGAACCGTGGTAACATCCATTGGTTCAAAGCAAAGTGCCATGAAAAGCTCGGTCAAAAAGCTGACGCTGTTGATGGGTATACAAGTGCGCTAAGAGAATTAGACAGTTTGCCTGATTCCAAAACAAAACTTCTACTCGATCGTGGCCGACTTCACAAGAATAGCGGAGACCTGGCGCTCGCGGTAGAAGATTTTAATCAAGCATTGTCCATTACACCGAATCAGGCCGATGTAAAAAAAGAATTGAATAGCATCGATCAATCCAAAATTGCTTCTCGTGCTACACCGACTCAGCAAGCCGCCACTGCTAAAAATGACAAACCTGCGTCAACGCCGGCAGTCGTAAAAAAAGAAGAGCAGAAACCGACGGAAAAGAATAATTCTGCGACCAAGCCAAATGAAACAACACTCGCTAAAAATGATGCGGCCAAGAACGAGGCTGCAAAAAATGAAGCTGCAAAAACCGATAAAGCAAATAGCGGCGCGCAACCTGGGATCGGACAGAAAGTGAAGAATGTGGCTGGTAAAGTCGGGGATAAGGTAAGTGATACATTTCGCGGCGATGGAAAGACTGATCAAAAACCTACAACCTCTCAACCAACCAACACGCCTACAAGCAACACAAACACTGCCGCGAACACACCCGCAAATGCCGGAGATAGTGGCGCTCCTTTAACATTAGCAGAACAGTATAAAGATGAAAAGCGTTATGCGTTGATCATCGGAAACTCGTCATACTCTAAAAGTATTGGCGTGTTGAGAAATCCTGTGAATGATGCGACAGACCTCGCCAAGGAATTACAAGCTTCTAATTTTGAAGTTCAACTTCTGACCAATGCAACGTATGGACAAATGCGTGCAGCTATGCTGAAGTTCAAAGACAAAATCGATGCAGGCGAAAAAGACAAAACGGTATCACTCTTCTATTTTGCGGGCCATGGCTTGCAATATGAAGATGAGAACTATCTCGTTCCTGTCGACGCGATGATTGAATATCAAGATGATATCAGTCGTTATTGCTTCGGGGTTCAGAAGATGGTGCTTGCCAATATGGAGCGATCGAATTCGCGCATGAACATTGTGATCCTTGATGCTTGTAGAAATAATCCTTTCCCGGCGGTAACACGGTCGATGGGCAATCAAGGGCTAGGGGAGATGAAGCGAGCGCGTGGATCATTTATCGCCTACGCTACGGCACCGGGCTCAGTAGCCTCTGATGGAACGGGAAGAAATGGTTTGTATACACAAGAACTTTTGAAGGCTATGCGTAAGCCAGGACTAACAATAGAACAAGTGTTCAAGAACGTGCGCGCCAATGTTTTGAAACTCTCTGACGACAAGCAGAATACCTGGGATAGTTCGAATATCACCGGTGAGTTCTACTTTAAGTTTTAAAAATCACAATATTGATGAAGAAGGAAGCCCGTTATCGACGGGCTTCTTTTTTGCGTACAACTGCGTTTCTACAGCTCATTTTAACCCTTTTTTTCTTTAGGGAGGTTTAGCAGGTCTTTGGTCCGAAGACAAAAACGTTAGCTCGGGAGTAACAGTAAATTTGGAGAATAAGAGAGACAGTAGTACACTTGCGCATTATTTAGAAAGATTCTAAACTTATGCGCTTTATACCCCTAATTTTAGCCATATTTCTTGGCCACAATATAATTGCTCAAAACACCGGCTCAGTGAAGGGCGTGGTCAGATCCAATGATAATGAACCTGCACCGTATGTAACGATAATCTTGCAAGGGAGTACGCTGGCTACTTCAACCAACGATAAGGGCGAATTTCAATTCAACAAAGTAGCACCTGGCAATTACTTGCTTGAGGTTTCATTTGTTGGATTTGAATCTCAGCAACAAGCCATCACAATCGTGGCAGGCCAATCGTTGCAAGCAGATTTTGTTTTGCAAGAGACTTCCTCGCAACTTGATGAAATCGTTATTACTGGGAGTCGAAGCTATACCGAGACAAATTCCGGAATGGCTACTCGAATGAACATTCCCTTAAAAGACATCCCACAATCTGTTCAGATTGTGAATCGTGAATTGATTAAGGATCGCCAAATACAATCGGTCGCCGAGGGGGTAAAAGTTATGGCAGGTATCAATGCCTATTCGTCATCCCAGTATAGTGACTATACCATGCGTGGTTTTCGTTCGAGTCCAGGAAATTTTGCCTATAATGGAATACGAGGGGATTTGTATCAGTTCGATCAGGCTACGCTCACCTACAACATTGAGAGGATAGAAGCCATTAAAGGGCCAGCGTCTGTACTTTTTAGTGCCGGCAACCCAGGTGGTGTGATTAATCACGTTACCAAAAAGGCACAAGAGAAAAGTCGGTACGAAGTTGAGTTCACTTACGGTAGTTTTGATCAATATCGAGCGATGGTCGATGCCACGGGTAAGATTACGTCAAATGGAAAATTATTGTATCGTGCGGTCATCGGTTATGAAAACACAGGGCAACTCGATCCGAACCTTGACATCGAAAATTTATTTATTGCGCCGCAGCTACAGTATAATTTTTCCTCGAATACGTCGGTTAATTATGAGTTGAACTACAGCAAAGACGATCGCACAATGGGTTATCAGAGAGGCGTCCCTGCTTTTCAAACATCTGACAACACGTGGGATCTCGATGTGTTACCCAACGACTTCTCTATGATCGATCCAAACGGTTTTAGTAAAACGACAGCCTTGTCTCATCAAGTGAGTTTAAATCATCAGTTCAATTCAAAGCTGAAGATTTCAACATTGTTTAGAGCTGTCAATAGTTCACAAGATCAGTTTGATGTAACACCGGGCGGATTTGGCACAGGAGTAGTTGACGATTCCTTAGATTTTTCTCATGGCTTTTTCAAGCAAGATCCAATCTATCAATATCAATCTAGCACTTACTTAACGTACACAACCAATATTGGAAAAACAAAGCATGCGATTGTTGTTGGGTTAGATTACAGCAAGAGTGGTAGGACTTACGAATATGGAGGACTATCGTCAAAACGATTGCCGATTAATAATATTGACTTTTCATGGGCTTCGTATAACAGATCTGACGCCGCACTTGCCAATGCAGAATTCCAAACAGGAAAAACAGAAGACACGCAATACTTAGCCGGCTACTTCCAGGATCAAATTACCTTTACTGAGAAATGGAAAGCACTGATAGGTTTGAGGGTTGAAAAACATAAGTATGATACGTATATGTTTGATCTCATTACACAGGAGAAAGCATCTTACGATACCCTTGATGCAACAGCATTTACGCCGCGGGCTGGTCTTGTTTTTCAACCTAATACTAATTTGTCAATCTACGCTAGCTATAGCCAAGGATTCATTCCTCAATACGGGTCTAATCGCGGACAAGGTGGACCATTTCCACCTGAGAAAAGTAGACAGTATGAACTCGGCGTCAAGAACGAGTTTTTCAAAGGAAGATTATTTGCATCATTAGCTGGCTATTACATTCAAAAATATGATGTGTTAGCGCCAGATCCTTCTGATCCGGACGGGCTGAAATTGATTCAAATGGATGATGTAAACAGTAAAGGCATTGAGGCGTCGTTACAGGGAGAGTTATCATCCAATCTAAGCATCATTCTGAACTACGCATTGAATAAAACGTACACCCCAGGTGACGTGGGCTTCGACTATATAGGTAAAGGTGAATTTCCAAATGCGCCTCGGCATAATGCAAACTTCTGGGCGAAGTATAGGCTATCAAAATGGATCGATGGGTTAAGCATAGGTGCTGGCGTAAATCACATCAGTGAGCGCCACACATTTATAACAGATTTTAAAGTGCCAGCATATACAACAATTGATGCAATGGTAGCTTATAAATACAAGGGTGCTTCAATCAATCTCAATATCTACAATCTTGCAAATGTAGATTATTACTACGGGGTTTACGGTCCGGCAAACTTGTGGCGAGGTAATCCTAGGTCGTTCCGTGTTGCAGTCGGTTACGTTTTTTAAAATGCGTAATCGCTTTCATAGGCTTATCTTTAAAATTCATAGCTATACCGGAATTGTCTCCGGTATAGCTTTGTTGCTTATTGGCATATCCGGTTCTATCCTTGTCTTTTCACATGAACTGGAGTCTTTTGTGTACAATGACCTTCTCGTGAGTGCAGGAAACGGAAGTAGAATTTCTCTCGACAGCGCGTTGGTGATTGCCAGGAATACGTTTCCGGAAATGGACTTTGTTGGCTTCAATGAATTGCCTCAATCACATCAGGCAACTTTTCAATTTTTTATGATGGATGACGGCATTCAATATAAAGCGTTCATTGATCCATTCACTGGAACACTGCTACACAGCGGAGAACGTTATGACCACATCGCTGATTGGCTCCTCATCTTTCACTACACTTTCGCTGTGCCTGTATGGGGCGATCTTGCTGTTGCTGTGTTATCCATCACGATGATTATTTCTTTACTGACTGGCATTGTCGTGTATCGCAAATACATCGGTAAGGTATTGCAATTCAAGGTAAAGTTTGACTTCAAAAATTGGCGTAAGGGATCTTCAAGTCTACATCGCATCATCGGCGTTTGGTCGTTGCTGTTTATGCTCATGATGGCCATTACAGCATTCCTCATGATGAAATATGCTTTTACAGAGACTAACTTTGATCGGGAGCATTGGAAATTCAAGAGTGGTCCGATTCATTTCTCAATTGATAAGACGTTAGAAGGAATTAAGAAAAAATATCCATCATACCATGCCGTTGAATTTTTTCTGCCCACACAAACCGATAGCTTGAGTTACATTGCAGGCTATATTGATGAGCCTTCTTTTTTGTTCGGCGACTATAACGACCAGATTATTTTTGATGGAAAGAACTTTCAGGCGAGTTTCGTTTCGGACAAGCCCAACGCGGAAAAATTTTCTGCCTTGATTTTTCCTTTACACTCGGGGCATTATGGCGGCATGATTGTAAAAATCGTCTATTGCATCAGTGGATTTATACCAGGGATACTCTGCGTTACAGGAATCCTTTTATGGTTGAGGCGCAAAAAAAATAGGTGAAATTATTTTAGCATGAGTTTTCTCAGGACGTAAACTTTGCACTTCAGCAAAAACAATCGCACCTACTTTACATTTTTTTTAATCCATGCTAACGCCATGTCAAATACTTCATCTTTTCCTTTTCGAATTCCCTTAATTGTTGGCCTCACGAGGACATGGGGTTGCAATCCCAAGCGTTGAAGCTGCCTGCCATCGGCGTGCCATACACCCTGACCGCTGAAGTAAAGAAATATTGAACCAGGGATCTGAAAGTTGGTGACGTCGCCGTTAGCGCCCACCGTAGCGCTGCCTATGAATGTTGTATTGTTCACAGCTTCAAAGAATAGTCCAGTGTGCTCCGCCTGACTTACGGCGTCCTGGTTTATCAGCATCACGGTCTTACCCTTATACTTCCATAAACTTGACGGCGGAACCGTCTGAACGAACTCTGTGAAAGATTTGTACGACAGCATTTCCCCACGAATGGTGTTCGGTGATAGAACTTCAGGGCGCCTAAAAATTGCCAATGCTACGTTTTGTTTCTCGGTGAGGCGAGGCGCGATTGTCCAGGCCGTGCCATTAGGATATCCGCGCATGTCAAAGATGATGGCCTTCGTGTTTTTGAATTTTTCGAACATACTATCAACTTGATCTGGTCTTAGACGCGAGAGATCTGCATAACCTACATCTGGAGTAATCAATTCGATTTCTTGATGTTTGAAGCTTTCTTTTGAAAATTTATTATGCTCTTCAGTCCACGTAATTTTTATATCGCGCGATTTTCCGCTTTCATTTCGTAAAGTAAGAACGCCTTCTGCGCCCTCATTGCCACGCACGCAATATTGAACGGCTAGCTTGGTTACAGCTTGTGGCGTGGAATGACTATAGTATTGGGCGTACTTTTCCATTAGTTTTTCCGTCGGTACCCCATTCACCTTAAGAATTTCATCACCAATCGAAATGCCGAGTGCCTTGCAAACTGAATCATTACGAATACCCGAAACAATCACTTTGCCTTCAATGAAGTCAGCATACAACGGTGACGGCGCCTGTCCACGCATTTCAGTCAATGCCATGTTGCCATTTTGAAAACCGTGGGAGTCTTGAATATTCACATACATCTTTGCCACAGCGTAGCCATACTCAACGGCATTCTGCGCGCTTATAAATGCGGGTAAAGATTCATCAAGAACTGTCCTCCAATTTTTGTCCATGTATTGGTGGTAAGGAAAAAAATTATGAATCACCGCGTAGATCTTGGCCGCTGCAAGAAGACGATACCCAACGGTGGGAAATTTTTCGGACGGATAAATCGTTGGCTTCGCAGGAGCAATGGTAGGAATGGTCGCAACGTTCTTCGGAAATGCTAATTTACCAAGAATAATTGCTTGTGCTTTTTTTACTGGATCTTCATTTGGTTTATATACGTAATCTGCTGTCAATAATTGCGTGCCGACTACTTCGTCTGTTCGATACTTTACCGTGATATTGTCGGAAAATTTAAACGTATTTGTTAATGAAAGTAAGTCTCCGATTTTTTCGTTAGCGCTTACGATAAATCCCGCTCCCGCTTGTTGTTGTGCTAGCGCTGTGGCAGGCAACTCGCTGAACTCATTCACAATCCACACCGTTTTCGGGTCGCTGGATGAATAGTTTCCGGTTAATGTAAAATCTTTCATAACGTAGTTTGTGGAGTAACCGCCAGATGTTCCTCCGCGTTCTGGCGTAAATCCAGAATAATAAAGATTTCGTGTCTGCAGCACTGTTGCTGTGCCGAAATGTTTCGACAGGCCAGCGTAATCAAATACCGAGGCTAAGTACCCTTGATACCGCGTCATCAATCCAGGTTGGCGAAAATCAAAAATAACACCTCTTGCACGACGAGATTGCTCAATTACTTTTCTGCCCAGCTCCACAGCACCATTCCAATCATTGAATATCGTTGGTCCCGAGACTGTCACCAGTAAGACACTGTCTTGAATGAACTCCGCTTTCATAATACCCTCAGTCAGTTCTGCATCTTTGCCGACGATTCGCGTAGCGTCATCGTGAAGGGAAGTGAGCCAACCTGAAAGAATTGTTTCCCACTCCGCATCCGTTTTAGCGTTTAACATTGCCGGAACCTGTGCTGCAAATGCCGAATCGAATGTATTCCCTGGCTTTGATGGATGGAAGTATTTTATAAGTCCCCACAACTCGCAGGCGTTTGAAAGCTTTTTATAATCAGTCGTGGGTTGCGCCAATATCGCTGAAGGGAAAATGATGATGAGTAGAAAGGAGAGTCTTTTCATAACGGGGTATTGAATTTTACGAATGAAAATGATTTTTAGGATTTTTCAAAGCAGCACAATTTTCTTTTACAACGTTGGACTTGTATCAGTGAACGCAGTGGAACAGATAAAGAGTTTATGACTTTTGCACACGTTGATTACTTCGAAATTTTTATCTTTAGAAAACTTCGTGCAGATTTTATGATGAAAAGAATTTTACTTGTTGGTTTCGTTACTGGTTTTGTGATTTCATTGTCGGCGCAAAATGACCCGGTGAATGATGTTGCAAACACTGTGCTCATTCAAGATGTTGAGGCACATCTCACGTTTCTGGCAGCAGATGAAATGCGTGGCCGCAATACAGGCTCACCTGAAATCGACATTGCCGCTAACTATATAGCATCCTTCTTTAAACAGCAAGGGCTAAAGACGCTGCCGGGTGCGGATCGTTATTTTCAATCAATGGAATTGCAGTCCATGAAAGCGCCTAAGGATATCGAATTTGTTGTGAATGGACAATTGTTCAAGATGAAGGATGACGTGGCATTGATGGGAGGGGACTCCGTTAGTATTGCGGGAGAGATTGTATTCGCCGGTTATGGTTCACGCGATGAGATGATGAAGGCGAAAGTGAAGGACAAAATTGTTGTGACCTATACTGGAAATGCTGGAGAGAATAATCTTGCTAAAGCGTTCCTGCATGATGCGGTCGTGAAAACTGAACTCGCGCATGAGCTTGGTGCCAAAGCACTGGTTGAAATTCAGGCTTTGCCTGGGATACCATGGTTGGGTGTCGCGGAGCATCTTAGCAAGGAAAGAATCTCGTTGAAAAAAGGTTTTGCTCTACCGCATCTTTGGATGAAAAACAGTGACAATGCGGCCATCACTGCGCTGAAGAAAACGCAGCGTGCATCGGGGAGCTTAAAAGTTCGAGGAACGAATAGAAAGGAAATCCGTGCGAAAAATGTGATCGCGATGGTTGAAGGAACTGACGCTAAACTAAAGAATGAGTTCGTTGTAATATCCGCACACTACGATCACGTCGGCGTGAATCCGAATAGTAAACCCGATAGTATTTTTAATGGCGCTCGCGATAATGCAATAGGCACAGTCGCAATGATGGAAGCTGCAAAATTTCTTTCGAAGTTTCCGCCAAAGCGCTCTGTTCTTTTCATGGCGCTGACTGCCGAAGAAGTTGGTATGCTTGGAAGTTTATGGTATGTAGCACACCCATTAGTACCTTTAAATCAAACGGTGTTCAATTTTAATTGCGACGGTGCAGGCTACAATGACACAACGATGGCCACAATTATTGGATTGGAGCGGACTTCGTTTCAAGAAAATTTGACAAAGGCCTGCAGCAAGTTTGGATTAAAGGCGGCGACTGATCCGATGCCGGAACAAAATCTTTATGAGCGATCCGACAATTATAGTTTCGCTGCCAAGGGAATTCCAGCCATCGATTTCTCTCCAGGCACGAAGGCATTCGATGAACAACTTATGAAGTACTATCACCAGCCTGCGGATGAAGTTTCGACCCTGGATTTTAATTATCTCATAAAATTCTTCAGGTCATTTGTTTACGCAAATCATCTACTTTGCAATCAACCTCAGAAACCCGTATGGACCGCCGGCGATAAATTCGAATTGGAGAGCAAGAAGCTTTATGGTAAGTGAGTGATCGCTAGATGTTTCATGGGTTTGCAACTGATGAACTGGTCAATTAGATGTGCGGATGTGCTTCAAGTACGAAAAAAATGAAACAATCCTTAAAAATCTTTAGCGGTTAGTTTGGAGAAACGACTTCAAAAACTATCTTTGCACTCCCATTTGGACGGTTTCTCAAAAAGAGGCAGCAAAAATGGAAAGGAAGGTCCGGTAGTTCAGCTGGTTAGAATGCCTGCCTGTCACGCAGGAGGTCGCGGGTTCGAGTCCCGTCCGGACCGCAAGATACGAATCAAAAGAATTGAAAACCGCTTAAATCGAATGATTTAAGCGGTTTTTTGTTTTTATACATACCGTTTGAAGTCGCTTAAATCGCTTTGTTCGGTTACCAATTCGGTTACCAATTTATGGTAGCCACAAAAGGTAACCGAATTACGTACAACTAACTGGTAACCAAATGCTTGCCGAGTCATCTCGCATCATTTCGATGCAAGATGAATGGAATTACTCGGAAAACATTTTAAACCAGTTTATATGACTACCAATCAAACATTTTCAATTCTCATTTGGCTTGCAAAGCGTTCCAATGTATCAGGTACTGGAGTGTTATATGCGCGCATAACCGTTGATGGAGAACGCACTTAAATTTCACTCAATCGAAAATTAGAAATCGCGAAGTGGGACGCAGTCCACGGCAAGTTGAAAGGCAACACACAAGAGTCTCGTGATATGAACCACGAAATCTCGGTAGTGAAATCAGAGCTAATCAATGTTTTCAATCAACTCAAATTTGAGAAAGCAATTATTTCTGCAGAGATTATTAAGAACAAATATCTCGGTGTTGAAGTAAAGAAGTTTAGCTTGCTGGATACGATCTCATTTCACAACGCGGATCTGCACAGGCGTATAGGAACTAATTTTTCAAAAGCTACCTGGACGAAGTTTAATACACTATATTCTAAAGTTGAGTGCTTTATCAAGGAGCACCTAAAACGGAGGGATGTCGCTCTTTACGAGCTTGGTTATTCTTTTGCGACTGAGTCTGAGTACTTTCTACGTTCTAAAAACCTTGGCCATAATATTTCGATGAAATATATCAGGATGCTCAAGAAGATTCTGAACGAAAGTGTCAGAAAGGTTGGATACAAAGAAAATCCATTGGCGGAATTTAAATGCACATTTAAATGGAAAGAACGCGAAGTTCTTACTTGGCCAGAACTAGTTCGAATTAAGGAGAAACACTTTGCCATGAAAAGGCTTGAGCTCGTTAAGGACTATTTTATTTTTAGTTTTTTCACGGGGCTTGCATACGTGGATGTAGTGAAGCTTTCACGTCAGTCAGTTATTGAAGGTGTCGGAGGTAAGCGATGGCTTACCTTCGAACGACAAAAAAGTAAAATTGAAGTTCGCTTGCCATTGCTCTCAGAACCAGAGAACATTATTAAAAAGTATGATTCACATCCAGAAGCTGCGCCACGAGGTAAAGTCTTTCCTAGTATATCCAATCAAAAGATGAACAGTTATTTAAAGGAAATAGCAGCTGCATGTGACATTTCTAAGGAGTTGACATTTCATCTCGCCCGTCACACTTTTGCTACTACCGTTTCGCTTTCCAATGGTGTGCCTATTGAATCAGTAAGCAAAATGCTTGGGCATACAAAAATATCAACCACGCAAATTTACGCGAAGGTGGTTCAGCAAAAATTAAGCGACGACATGGATGCACTGCCGAGAAAAGTTTCGAAGATATTAAACAAGGAGGATGAGTGAAGTGTCGTGGGCGGATTGATTAGGGGAGGGTTCAGAATTGGTTGTTTGGTTCGGTTCTAGAACCCTTTGTAACTGGATCGATATGCTAATTTTTTATCTCTTCCCCTTTTTTTAATCAATGGAATATGGCCGCTACTATTATTACGCTAGAAGATCTTGAGCAATTTAAAAAAGATCTTCTCAATGAGATAAGAACACTGCTTACGCAATCTTCGAAAGTGCAACATCAACGGTGGCTGAAGTCTCAACAGGTCAGAAAAATGCTTGGCATTTCTCCTGGTACTCTTCAACACCTTAGAATCACGGGACAGATCCCTTTTACAAAACTTGGTGGAGTGTTATTCTACGATATTGAAGAGATTGAACGAATTCTCATTCGAAAGAAAAATGAAGAATGAAGGTCGCGACTGTGCTAACCGAAATAGTTACCAATGGAATTCAAATTTTGCCCTAGACTGACAGCCTTTAATATCTCCCTTGGCCTCAGGAACAGATACGCCGAATTGTACCCCGAAAAGTATTCGATCAAATGGCAAACGAAATTACGTAAGTCAAGAATGAGAATCATAGGCGCTATTTTGCTTTTTTGATAAGTTAAGAACCACTTGTGTTGATTGAGGATCTTTGCTTCGTATCAAGTTCTGAGATTTTCCAATCTAAAATTGCTAAAATCACTCTCGCCAGTCATCGGATTCACAACCTTGTCTAATGGTTCGAATTCGCCTGGTATAGAACATGTTAACTGTTTCATTGGCTGTTATATCACAGTTGTGAATTGAAGGCTGGTGATAAGCAGTTTGTAATCAATGAAATCTCTAATACAGCATTTGCTCAAAAAATATTGCGGTATGCTCATGTCATTGAAAAACGAAATGGCATCGGCTATGACGTTTCATTTTTGTTGCGTTGATTTAAATAACTTCTTTCAGTTTGTTTGCGGACATTGATAAGGACCATGACACAAGCTCAATAGCTCCTATAAAAAAAGACCTTGTGTAAGATTGATGCTTCTGTTAGTTGCACAAAATTGATACTCACCAATACAGGACGAACTATCTACGGCAGCACCGATATATAGGTTCGAAATATTGCCATAAAGCTGATCGTAAACCTCCCAAAGTGCTTCGTTTGAATATCCTCGATAGGATAATACATTGCCGTCACTAATAAGTGTGCAAGATTTCGGCACTGGGGTTCGATCACACTTCGCCACGAATGCAAGATCACGTGCCAGTCGTTGTGGATAATAATGACGAGTCTTAATGTCCTTAATACCCACATGATAACTTGCATCATATTTTTTTGCGGTGCTGCACCGGTAGTCAAATGTAGCGTTGAATTTCGCGAACTAATTTCACGCCCTTTTCTTTTTTTATTTTCTAATGCATTCCAGTCATCAACGGAATCTCAGAATCTTTATGAACTGCAACTTCCTGATTTACACTCGTTGACACGTTATTATTTTTTGTTGAATCGTTGATTCGTTTTTGTTGTCAGTCGTTGACACTCTCTTAAATCATCTTTGAATTGTCGGACGGAATTATCAGCAGTGATAATTATCGTAGGTATCAATTAACGTCATAAGAAAAGTTAACCGTTATGTGTCATCTGATGATCAGTACAAGTGCGAATGTACTTCGTGATAATTATGTCGATTGCAGTAACTCACAAGCGCGACTATTAAAAAGTATTTAAAAAGTAAAACATAAATATTAATAACGATGTCTATTATTCAACACGCGTTGAGCGCTGCAGTCAGCGGCTCAACATCATGGTCTCCGGTACTTCCTCCTGGCATTAAAGCAGGAATGTTAATTGTTGTACCACTAGCAAATAAACTTTCAACGCAGGCGCCGACGATGTTGTCTGCAGGTTATGTGAAAGGAGCTGAGTATATCGGTGGAGCGGGTTCAAATGGCGCCGATTCCGGCCCCGCGCGCATAACAGTGTGGTACAAAGTTGCTGAAGGAAATGAAAGTGGTCAAACGCTTGCGATTAGTGCAACATCTGCAAGTGGTAACAATGGTGTTTGTCGTCCAATCGTTTATAAGAAAGACGATAACAAACTTTGGGATCTTCAATTTTCGAAGGGAAAAGATGATACGGGTGGATCCACGCTATACCTGGCCACGTCAGAGACAAACTTAGATATGAACGTTGGTGACTATGTATTGTGTCTTACATCTCAAACAGATGGAACGCAATCATCTAATGCCACATCTGGGACAGGTGTAAATGGTCTTGCTAATAACACAAGGGCGACGGGGTTCGCGTTCACCGGACTTTCTAAGATTGTCGATAACAGATCTTCAGGTGGGAATCATAGTTCTCTGCTCGTTACGCACGCTTCTGTTTCATCTGGAACCGGCGCAGGTGCCGTGACAAGTCAGTATACTTTTGGTGGGACTCCGGCAAATGCTGCAGGTGTATCCGGGGCGACAGTTTTCATGAGAATACGTGAGCGTTCAATTCAACCTATTTCTCTTCATGACGTGAGTAGTCACACGAATGGTTCTTCAAGCTGGTCTCCAGTATTGCCGAGTGGAATCACGGCTGGCATGTTGATCGTTGTTCCATTAGCGAGTAAACGTTCAACGCAGGCACCAACGATGGTCACTGCAGGCTTTACAAAAGCAGGTGAATATATTGGTGGTGCGGGTGCTAACGGTGTGGATTCAGGGCCCATCAGAATGACGGTGTGGTACAAGATAGCCGATGGATCAGAAGGCGGTCAAACATTGCCGATTACTGCGGCATCAGCAACTGGAAACAATGGTTTGTGTAGACCAATGGTCTATGCAAAAGATGTCGATCTACATTGGCAACTTGCATTTGCGATTGGGAAAGATGATACAGGTGGAAGCGTTGCGTACAATGCTCAGGCTGAAAGCGTTCTAAATCTTACCGCGGGTGATGTGATCTTGTGTTCGACGGCGCATAACGAAAGTACATCAGCTGTGCAGGATAATGTAACGTCTGCTACAGGGATTTCTTTTGGTACGGTTGCGGAAGTGATTGATAGCAGATCTTCGGGAGGATATCATTCAGGTTTATTAGTAACGGAAAGTCCGGTCACAAGTGGAAGTGGCGAAGTTCTGATCACCCATCAATTTAACTATACGACCGCTCCGGTAGGTGGTGGTGTTTCAGGTGCAACGTTGTTTATACGACTACGTCAGGGACTTCAATCGTTCAAGAAGGTGACCAGAAAATTAATTGGTACGCTTGGACAAAATATTGAAGGTACCACGAAAGCTTTCATTCCGGTACCTTCGGGTATCAGTGTTGGTGATATTATCATCATGAACGTTGTCTCGAAACATGCAGAGTGTCGTCCGAAGACACCGAGTGGCCTTGGCTTCAAACGCCTTGCAGAGTCTTTGTCGAATCATGATGAAGCAGGGTCAGATGTAGGTCCGACATTGTTTAATACTTTTTTCAAGATCGCAGACACGGCGGATACAACGCGTACCTCCGTTGAAATTGATCTTGAACCAGCATCGACGCGAGCAGATCATATTTCCGGGCAGATCTTGGTTTTCTCACGCGATGAGGCTGCGACAGTGTACGTCGATGTTGTAGACGGCGGAAATAATTTTGCAAGCAATACAGTGGCCATGTCGCTGAATTGGAGCGCGCTTGCGAACAGACATCTTGCACTAAGAAACGATGATCTTGTCATTGCCGCGTCTGGTGCAAACACTGACGCTTACAGCTGGGGTAGCACACAAAGCCTCACAGGTACTGGCGGCGTAACATTCGCGAAGGTGGAGGACTTATATGAACAGCCTGCCAACTCAGGAAAAGATAGTGAGCACTTTGCTTCATTGTACCGGGTGACTTCACCAGCAGAGACTTTATCTCAATTGACGTTGACTGCAATCGCGACGGGCACTGCCGCAGTAAGAAGACCTGCTGGTCAGACGCATTTTATTCGTATACGTCAGACTGCAGCGGCAGAAGCCTATGTGCCAAGCTGTGCGTTCATTCACGATCCGGCTTTCCAACCGAATTCAACAATTGCGGTGAAGGACGGTGTCTCTGATCAGACACTATGGAACAGAGGTGCTCCTGATTGGGAAAAGGCGATTAATACTTCAAGTGATCCGACTTACAGTATCGTAACGCGAAACAGTAAAAAGTTTTTTAAGCTTAAGCGAAACTTTACCAACGGTGTGTCACCTGCAAACCTCAACTTAATTGAAAGAAGGGCTGAGTATTACTTAAAGTGGCAGCCAATGACTCAGCTGGGGACAAAACGAAATATCACGTGGGAAGTTGAGATCGACTCAATGCCAGCGCCGCCATTGCAATACATCATACACCAGGATCATCCAGGTAGTGCACCTGGCTATACAACCAATCACCCAATTTTTGCGATTGAGATTGCGAGAGCTGATCAATACGTGCAGGATAAGGGAGCGGGAACTCCTATCAAAGCTCCCGCAGGTGCGATTATCTTTTGTCACAATGTGCATTCCGCTGGTGGATCAAGTAAATACTGGATGGCAACACACAACGGCGTTCCGTATGAAGATGGAGGCACACCAATACTATACACGGGCACAAAGCGTCTCAGATTCGAATTTGCTGTGAAGTATGGCATCGCCAGTGAGGGTAGCGTTTACCTGCGCGTGAGTGATTTGACCAATGGGCTGACTTATGTTTACAGTAATTCTACAGAACCAACCGTTGCGCTTACGGCATCGCAGCTTGGTAGTGTTGAGCTGGTTGGTGGAGCATTCAAACAAGGTGGCTACTTTCATCAAATCAGTGGAAGTAATGCCACAGATGCTGCCGCTGCGTGTCAAGAGTACATTGACGCCGGAATGTCTACCTATGAGGCTCATTACGCGTACTGGGCGTATGCTGAACGTCAACCAACGGATGTTGATTATGATGATGCGTTCGATGATGCTGTCTTGAATTATCTACGAAACCAGGTTGAATAGCTTGTTTCAATGTTGAATAAAAAAGTCAATCCGTTTTGGGATTGACTTTTTTATTTGGAGTGCTTCACCAATCAAATCCGTGGTGGACTTCTTCTTGGCTTACGCTCGGATAGCAGATTAACGAAATTATGCTAGGATCCACGAATCAAATAAAGCATCAGGTGCCTGATTCATTGCGAATTTCAATGCCATCACTGGATTCACTCGTCAATCCAAAATCTAACAACTCGATTCCATCCAACAATCTTTCTATGGTCAAGCTGATCATTTAAAAGCGAGGTACAAAACCAAGATGGACTCGCTCGACGCCTCGCGTGCAAAAGTTACGAACAAGCTCGATAGCTTACGGTCACTTAATCTGAACACCGACAAAGTCACGCATGAACTCGATAGTATCGATACAAAGCGCAAAGCAGCAGTAGCAGCGCTCGATAAAAAAATGACCGCATTAAAAAAGAAGGCCTCGAAAGGTGTTGCCGATCTCGGTTTGCCAAATGAATTGCAGTCTAAGGGGGCAGTTGTCACGCAAAAGATGGAGACGTTTCAGCTGCCCGTAAAGGATTTAAATATTCCTGAATTGTCGTTGCCGGATAATCCGTTAAAAAATCTTGATGGATTCAACACAACAGTGTCGTCGCCGGTGGGAGAGATAGGAAACGTTCCTGATTTAAATGGTTTGGGTAAGGTTGGCGAATTAGGTGGTGAACTCGGTAAAGTAGGCGAACTCGGAAAAGTGACGGAAGGGCTAGGCGATATTAAAGAAGTCACGGGGGCACTGGGTGATGTTAACAATTTGCCAGGTACCCTTGAAGGCAAAGCGGTAGAGGCTGCAGGATTGCCAGCGACACCCGATGCGAAATCGTTGATGGGCGATGTGCCGCAGATGCAAGCAAATGAACAGAAGCGAAAGAGATAGCTACGCAGCAGGTTCAGCAAGCAGTGAATCACTTTGCTGGTAAAGAGCAAGTGCTACAAGAAGCGATGGACAAGATGGCGAAGTTGAAAAAGAAATATTCGAGTTTGAATAGCTTGAGTGATATTCCGAAACAACGTCCGAACGAAATGCGCGGTAAGCCACTGATCGAAAGAATCATTCCTTCACTTACGCTACAGGTGCATGGGAGGGGTGAGTATGTTCTCGTGGACTTCAACGCCGCTGCGGGTTATCGCTTCAATGGAAAACTCACTGCAGGACTAGGCTGGAATCATCGTGTTGCTTACAATAAAAAACGCGACGGATTTTCTGCATTGCCGCGCGTATATGGTATCCGTAGTTTCTCGGAGTATAAAATTGGCAAAGGATTTTCTCCGCGTGTAGAATTCGAAATGATGAATGCGCCCGTACCGCCGATGATACAAAGAACGAGCGGTGATTATTCCAATCGTCAGTGGGTACCAGGTGCGTTTGTCGGGATCAAAAAAGATTACAAATTCTTCGGGGGTGTTCGCGGTACGTCGATGGTGATGCTGCGATTATTTCACTACGAACATAAAAGTCCTTATAGCGATGTGGTGAATGTGCGAACGGGATTTGAGTTTCCCATGCGGAAGAAAGGGCCATGACGAAAAGTTTGAAAGTATACCCGGGCGACGAGGTAGACCTCGAAGTCTATTCCTATCACGAAGGGAATAGTGGTTTTGGAACACTGTCGGCATCGACACCAAATTTGATCACGGCAATCGCGAGCGCATTCGGCGGTGTGAATGGCGCACCCGGCGAAAGCGGTATGATCTACAACGGCGTGAATACCGGACTTAACGCCATACCGCTTGGCGGCAACGAAGGCGATGATCAGCCGGCAGCGTATCTGAATTATTTTCTGTTCGACAAAAACTACAATATGCTTGACCTCGGTTTTAAGCTTGTCGATGCAACAACCTGGCAAAAGAACAGAAATTATATTTCCGATATCAAGATCAAAGAAGCCGGATACATGTTCGTATTCTTGAGCTACGACAATATTGACTCCGCTAACTTTGTCTACTTCGATGACCTGTACATCACGCTCACCAAGAGTAATGTTATCCAATACAACGATTATTATCCCTTTGGGCTAGAAGCCGAAACAAGTTGGACACGCGAGAACAATACCAACAGCTTTCTTTACAATGCCGGTAATGAGTTGAACAAAACTTCAGGCTGGTACGAGATGTTCTACCGCGGCTACGATCCTGCGTTGGGCAGAATGTTACAGGTAGATCCTTATGCCACAAGTTTCGCGTCTTCAACGCCATACAACTATGCGTTAAATAGCCCCGTGATGGGTAACGATCCCTCAGGCGGTTATGCGTACATGAGCAACAATTTTGGTAGGGAGATGATAGACGCAAGGTCGAGTATGCTGGAAGGTAATGGCTGGGCGATTAGTATGACGCCATCAGATTACGGCGGCGGAGGTGGTGGAAGCATGTACGGAGGTTATGGATTTAGCCAACTTTCTGCTGGTAAATCTAGAAATCTGATCATCGACATTGATTGGGATAAATTCAACGGCGCTCTAACTTTCAATTTTGGTGAAGGTGGATATCTCTCAAGTGCATCTTACACGTCGGATGATGATATTGGTAAGTTAGGATTTTTGCCGATACCTGGTTATCAATCGAATTACGAACCGAATCGATTAGTCCGACATCGATCTGGTGATTTTGTTCAGTATCGAAATAACAAGTATTACGTTGCTTACTCAAACGAGACCTATTCAGATTATAAGGCGGGTATTCGCCGTGAGAAATTATGGAATTTTACGCACACAGCATTGGACGCCGTTGGTATGATCGATCCGTTTGGTGTTGCAGATGGACTAAACGGGTTATTATATTTGTATCGTGGGGATTATGTCATGGCCTCGATCAGCTCCATGGCAATGATCCCATTGCTTGGAGACTTTGGGAAGGTTGGAAAGTATGTGGTGAGGACCGAGAAGGTTGTTGAAGCCGCTAAGGGCGGAAAAGAACTTTTTAAATTTACAGGAACTGCAGCAAAGCATATGGATGAAGCTACAAGGATGATTCCTGTACAAACAATGGATGATATAATTAAAGCTCCAATGGCAGTAGTAAAAGATCCAAGGGCAGCAACAAATGCAATGATGCACTATTCACAAATGTGGAAGAATGGAAAGTTATATAATGTGGAAGTTTTATTCGACAAGGCAACAAATACTATTTTACATTTTAAATATGATTCAAGAGCATTAGGGCCTTTGCCAGCAATCAAATAAAGCTATGTTTGAAAAGAATGACAAACGAAGATTGTATTGGCTTATAGACCAATATTTATTAGGCAAGATGAATGGCTGGACGTTTTGCAATGAGTATTATTACTCCTATAGCTTAGAGCTTAAAGATGAAGATTTAAGCAAGTTGGAACAATTTGTTTTTTCTGAATTAGATAAAATAACTAGCAGATATACTGATGTTCAGGAAGACTTAGTAAAATACCCAGGTGTTTACTACAATGAAGAAGAGTTGAGACAAAAAGTAATCGAGACGAAAGAGAAATTAAAAGAGCAAAGCCCGGTTTAGTCTGGGCTTGTTATTTATGAGCTGTCTAGGTCTAGCGTGTTGTATAAGTCCATCAAAGGCAGTCTGAAGACTGTATGCATGTTGGGTCCAAGTCGCCCTATCGGCAACCCATCACACAACACTTGAACCAGCTAATGAATCAAACACCCTACAGTCGAAGACTTACGCTAGATTGGTTGTTGCTACAGCAAAAGGTGCAGAAAAAATAAAATATATTGGGCGATCATTTTGGGGTGACGAAAATGAAGGTGATTTACGGGTGGCGCCGACGATTGGCCTACCGGCATATATTCTTGGGCAGGATACATACATTCAATTTTATCCGTCACCTTCTGCTCCCGGCAACACGTATGATCTAATACGTAATAATAATCCAATATCTTTATTCCCTAAATAGTATTGAAATGAAAACCGTTTTGATTTTTTCGACGCAATGCCTCGTTCTATTATCGTGTGTTTATCTCTCCTCGTGCAAGCGTAAGCTTCCCTAAAAAGCGAAGAATTCAAAAGTAGGAATTTTTAACTTTAGGGAACAATGAAGAAAAGTCGATTCACCGAGACACAAATCGTGTCAATTCTCAAACAGTATGATGGTGGTACCGC
>NZ_QMFY01000048.1 GCF_003286915.1 Pseudochryseolinea flava | reverse complement strand
GCATATATTCTGGAAATTAATTTTCGTGCGATGACTATTATCGCTCTTTTGCCAGTGAGTCGTTGCTTGAGTTCATTATATCGCTGCGACATTACCGGATCTTTTTGAATGGCAGACCATGCGCATTCGACCAATGAGCTTCGTAGCGATCTATGCCTTCTGTAGGTGAGTGCACCTTTCCAGTCATGCTCACCACTGCTGTGCGAGTATGGCCTGAAGCCAATGAAGCCATTGAACTTTTTAAAGTTTTCGAATCGATGAATGTCTTCGATTTCACAGAGAAGTTCTACCGTTGTGAGTGGTCCAATGCCAGGAATAGATCTCAAAAGTTTTGCTTGTGTTTTGTATCGCGAAGTACGCTGCAGTTTTCTTACCTCGATTGACACGTTAAGGAAATGTCTTCGCAGAAATTCGTATTGTTCGAGGAGTCTGGTTACGGTTAGTTTTGTGCTTGTGTCAGGAAATTGAGCATTACGAATCCAGCGGATAAAAGCTTTAGACCAGTTGGCATTATCATATTGATCGGGGATGGTGATTCCTGTAAACAGGAATTTATCCTTGATTCTGTTTTTTACACGTGTTAGATCCGCGAGAAGTTTTTTACGATATCGGAAGAGTTGTCGATCGCCTTGGGTGACGATGTCAGGTACGTGGATTGACGTTAGCAAGTTCGCGCGGAGTGCCTTCGCGATTTTTCGGCTATCAACCGGATCGGTTTTGCTGGACGCGTCTTTATCGGATGT
>NZ_QMFY01000047.1 GCF_003286915.1 Pseudochryseolinea flava | reverse complement strand
TTCGATTGAAAAAACAATGTTAGCATCTAGAACATCCTCGCGATAGGTGCGATTGAATCGTTCAATGATCGCGTTCTGTTGTGGTGATGCTTTGGGGATAGCGCTCCATTCAATGCCATTTTTTTGGAGCCAAAGGCGAAACCACTTTGACATTGCTTCGGGTCCGTTATCCCCTCGTATCCTCTTTGGTTTGCCGTGTACTTCCAACAGTCGATCCAGGAAGTGAGTTGCTTTCTTTGCTGGTATGCTTAGTTGATTAAGTATACCAAGACCTTCACGGTTATAATGATCGATCACGTTAAAAGTCCGGAACTGTCTTCCATTTGCTAATACGTCAGACATGAAATCAATAGCCCATTCTTCATTTCGTTGTAGAGGTATCATGATCGGATTAGAAGGATTATTTTTCATTCGCATACGTGGCTTTTTAAAAAGAGAGAAACCTTCTTTAACATAAACTCTACGGATCTTGCTGGCGCTTAAATGTGAATATTCCTTTTGCACAAGACGTATTATCTTGTTACGGCCTTTCTTGGTCTTGCCCATAACTGACTCTATTGCTTGACGGATCGAGGCATCCTTCAAAGGCATTTTCTTTTCATAATAAAATCTTGTTCTAGAACAGTTCATTATTTTGCACGCCTTCGAGCGGCTTACTTCGTAATTTTCAATAATGTATTGTAAGCACTGTTCTCTGTGCGAAGACGTTACCACTTTTTTGAGAGAACATCTTTAATGATATCAATCTCCAAACTTTGGTTAGCAACGATGCGCTTCAAGCGCGCATTCTCCTGTTCAAGCTCCTTAAGACGCTTCAGTTCATCAACCTTCATGCCTCCGTACTTGCTCTTCCAGTTGTAAAAAGTAGCGTCGCTGATGCCATGCTTACGACAAAGATCCGAAACTTTAATTCCTTGTTCCTGCTCGTTTAAGATCCCAATGATCTGTGCTTCTGTGAATCTTGTTTTTTTCATAACGCTTTTTCAGATGGTTAAAGTTAAAAACTCTAATTTTAACCTGTTCTAAAAAACCAGCCAGGTACC
>NZ_QMFY01000046.1 GCF_003286915.1 Pseudochryseolinea flava | reverse complement strand
TTTTTTTCTCCTCTATAGGAGGATTCTTGCCCTCATCGAGCGGATATCTACCTTTTTAGACTAACGTTCAGTTGAGTTAGCCTGAATAAATTGTATGTGATGTTCATTAAACCAATTGAAGTCTCGATTCTTTTAAGACTTCGACATTGTAATTGCATCCGCTTCATAGTATTAGACATGAATGCAAAGATATGTTCGACTCGCGCTCTGGTCTTTGACTTTATCTTGTTATCGCTTTCCTGTTTTTTAGTGAGCTTTTGATAACGGTATGCCTTTACGTGAATTCTTGAAATTATGCCTTCGGACGCAAGAAGCTCTTCGTTGTCTTTTTGGTAGTAAGCTTTATCGCCATATAACTTTTGACCTCTATCCTTCTTGCTGATCAAAAATGGTAGCACGTCTCCTTCTAAAACATTGGCTGGTGTTACTTCATAAGTAGTGATAAGCTTAGTCTTAACGTCTGCTTTTATGTGGTTTTTGTATCCGTAGTAGGACTTGCCTTTCTGGATAGACCATTTTGCGTCAGTGTCTTTCTGCGAGAGTTTTGCTGAATTTTCTTTCCATTCTTCTGGAATAGATCCATTTTTTAACTCATTATTCTCATCTCGACTATTGCGCTGAATGGGTACTTCGACGATGGAAGCATCAACCATTTTTCCTTTATGTAAAATCACACCACGCTTATCAAGAGTCTTATCTAATAGTATGAATAGCTTTTCAACTAGATTAGCTTTTGTTAATTCGTTCCTAAAATTCCAAACGGTCTTGGCATCCGGAACATTGTCGGAAATAGTTAAGCCTAGGAAGCGCATGAACGAAAGTCTATCCAAAACGGCATACTCAATACTATCATCACTCAAATTATAATAACGCTGAAGAATAAGGATCTTAAACATCAACAAGTAATCGAAAGAAGGTCGGCCACCTTGATTCCGATCTTTACCTGCATTGAAATGATCTTCTAAAGGCTTACGAAACAACTCAAAATCAACATGCTGACGCAATTTCACCAACGGATCATTTTGATTCGTTAACTTGTTCAGTCTGAATTGTTCGTCAAATAGACCTTTCGCCTTGTTTTTCATTTCCCTTACTTTGAAAGCAAGTACGCAAATCTTTACCGCTTTTCACTGAGGTTTTTAGAGATGCCCTTA
>NZ_QMFY01000045.1 GCF_003286915.1 Pseudochryseolinea flava | reverse complement strand
CGTAAGCTTCCCTAAAAAGCGAAGAATTCAAAAGTAGGAATTTTTAACTTTAGGGAACAATGAAGAAAAGTCGATTCACCGAGACACAAATCGTGTCAATTCTCAAACAGTATGATGGTGGTACCGCTGCTGCGGACCTTTGCCGTGAACATGGTATCAGTACAGCAACGCTTTACAATTGGAAAGCGAAGTATGGCGGACTAGAAGCCAGTCAGCTCAAGCGAATCAAGGAGCTTGAAGAAGAGAACAACAAACTCAAACGGATGTATGCTGATGTCAGCATTCAGCGCGACGCCTTGAAAGATCTGATCGAAAAAAAGCTTTAACGCCTGACGAGAAGAGATTAGCTGTCACTTATCTGCAAGAGCAGCAGATAAGTCTACGGCAGGCGTGTATGCTCATGAAGCTCAGTTCATCAGTTTACTACTACAAGCACAAAATTGACTGCAACGACGAAGCTGTCCAGGACGAACTCACGCGCCTGGCACAAGAAAATCGCCGATGGGGATTCTGGAAGATGTTTCACTTTTTACGAGGACAAGCGAGACCCTGGAATCATAAGCGTGTGTATCGAATCTACACGCAGTTGAATTTGAACATTCGTAGAAAGCCGAAGAAGCGATTGCCTGCAAGAATCAAAGAGCCATTGTATCAACCAGAGTTTCCTAATCGCGTATGGTCAATGGACTTTATGTTTGACCGTCTTACAAATGGCAGATCATTTCGGACCCTTAATGTTCTGGATGATTTTAATCGTGAGATCGTGAACATCGTCGTGGATACGTCTATCAGCTCACAACGTGTAACTCGGGAACTAAGTCAGATGTTTGAATGGCGAGGAAAGCCTGCAACCATTCGAGTTGACAATGGTCCAGAATTTCTTGCCCTCAAGCCTTGGTGTGCCAGTAATGGTATCGAATTGAAATTTATTCAGCCCGCTAAGCCAAATCAGAATGCGTACATCGAGAGATTTAACAGAACATATCGTGATGAGATCTTAGGTGCATATCTCTTTGATGATCTGCATCAAGTAAGAATGGAGACAGAGAAGTTTATCTGGAAGTATAACAACATCAGACCGCATGACAGCTTAAACAACATTACGCCAAGGGCGTTCCTGTTGAAATGTGGAATACTCCCTGCCGCACAAGCCGACACCGAGTATCCAACATTCCAACAAGGCAATTATCACGACAATTATTAATTTTGAGTGTAGCTACTCAGGGGAAGCTTACG
>NZ_QMFY01000044.1 GCF_003286915.1 Pseudochryseolinea flava | reverse complement strand
GTTGTCGATCGCCTTGGGTGACGATGTCAGGTACGTGGATTGACGTTAGCAAGTTCGCGCGGAGTGCCTTCGCGATTTTTCGGCTATCAACCGGATCGGTTTTGCTGGACGCGTCTTTATCGGATGTCGGAATATCGGCAGCGTTTACGACAAGGCATTCAAAACCGAAAGGTTTGAGCTCCCTGTAAATCCAGTATCCAAGTTTGGTGGCTTCGTAAGCACAGATGACCGCAGCGCCCGGGAAGTTTCGATCAAGGTATGTTTTCAATGCCTCCGGCGAAGGCGGTTGCGTGAATGTACGATGATGTGCCGCGTCAGTGAAGATGCTGACACTCCACTGCTTCTTGTGCACGTCAATACCGACATACAATTTGAATAGATGTTGAGAAAGTGTTTCCATATCTCCGGTGTTTTGAACAAATTTACGAACGCACAAACGGAGCCGGGATGATTACATGGGAACTATACGTCATGCCGGCACCGTGACGTTTTATTTTGATATCTTTGGAGTGCCGGCACAACGTATAGCAAAGCGTTATGGGCAAGGCTAAATAAAGGACGTGAACCGATTAGACTTAATATTATTCATTCTACTTTCGACCATCTCGGTGTTCAAGACATTTGGGACCGCACAGGTTCCGGATAGACTCGTGTATAAGGGAGACACTCTTTCAATATTTGCCAACCCACTCGAATTACTCTACAGTGATGATTCACAAAGACCAAAGTTCTTTGGCGATAAAGAAGGCTGTAACTCGACAGCATGCTGGCGAGGATATCAAGCAGAGTGGGTTATCATAGACGGACAACTTTACCTGACCGGAATTTTTAGCTGTTGTTTTTATGATGACAAAATCAAAGCTGATTTGACGGCACTTTTCGGTAGTAAGTTTGTAGACGGGAAAGTCAAAGCTGACTGGGTTACAGGCAACATTATTGCTCCACAGGGGAAACAATTATACTACGTTCACATGGGATATGAATCTCTCTACGAAAAAGAGTTAGAGTTTCAATTCAGAAACGGTGGACTTATTGGGACAAAGACTTATGATAATTCTAAGTCAAGACAGTCGAATTACAGCAAAGATCCAGAAAAGTTAAAAGAATTTATCTACTCACATATTAATTGGACAAGACTACCCAAATCTAAGGAGCCTGTAAAAGTATTTATTCAATTCTCTGCGAATGAAAACGGTATTGTCGACAGTACTAAAGTCATGAACGGATATGATGCAACGTTTGATCGTGAAGCAGAACGAGTTGTCAAAGCAATACCTGAATGGGACGTTTACTATCGACATGAAAAGCTTGAGAGAAGAAAATGGACGATGCCGATCATTTTCAGCGAGGACAATCGAAAGAAATATCAAAAATGAGCGGAGTGCGCCCTGCCCATAACAATGCATTCCATGAATAATCCCTTTTGCTAACGTTGAGACGAATTTAGTGTTTCTATTCTCAGGATGCATATTAAAATTCATTTTTCTACAAATGCTGTATTCGAAAAAATGAACGCTCTGTCAAGGGTGGACGCGTAATTCGCCTGTGCGATATGGAGCGTCCATTCACCATGCCCTTGAAAGGGCGTTCATCTTTTT
>NZ_QMFY01000043.1 GCF_003286915.1 Pseudochryseolinea flava | reverse complement strand
TATGGATAAAAAAAAAGAAGAGAACGTGAGTCCTCTTCTAGTTGCAAGTCGTTATCTTGCTTGTGTGTACTAAAACAAAAGTAGTCTTTAAGAACTACACGCCCAACCAAGTGATGATGCTTCCTCCGAGTTTAGAGGAACTTATCGACAAGAACCATCCGGTTCGCATTGTAAATCAGGTTATTGACAAGATTAACATTGATCCGCTGCTGAAGAAATTTAAAGGCGGTGGTACTTCAAGCTATCATCCGAGGATGCTTTTGAAGGTTTTGATCTATGGGTATCTTAACAATACTTACTCGTCTCGCAGACTAGAGTCAGCACTTAAGGAGAATATTCATTTTATGTGGCTATCAGGGATGAATAAGCCAGATCATAATTCGATCAACAGATTTAGAAGCGAACGTTTGAAGGATGTATTGAAGGTTGTTTTCGGTCAAGTAGTAGAACTATTGGTTGAAGCAGGTCATATCAACTTGAAAGAGATCTTCACAGATGGCACCAAGCTAGAAGCACAAGCTAACCGTTACACTTTTGTGTGGGGTAATGCTATCAAATCGAATAAAGCGAAGATGGCCGAGCAACTTAATGAACTTTGGTCTTATGCAGAGAAGGTTGCTTGGGAGGAATTGAAGGATCAAAAACCAGAGACATTCGCGCCGATTAACAGTAATCAGGTAAGTGAAGTTATCGAGAAGATCGATAAAGCCCTTGAAGGAAAGAAAGTGTCGAATGATAAAAAGCAGAAGCTTAACTATGCCAAGAAGCATTGGCCAGCAGCAATGGAGCGTTATGCCGAGCACGAGAAACTCCTGGGCAATAGGAATAGTTATTCAAAGACCGACCCGGATGCAACGTTCATGAGAATGAAAGAGGATCACATGAAAAATGGACAGTTGAAGCCTGCTTACAATATTCAACTTTCTAGCCAAGACCAATTTATCGTTAACTACAGCCTTCATCAAAACACGACCGATACCAGCACTTTAAAAAGTCATTTAAAAAGCTTTCATAACTTATATGGTCATTATCCAGAAGTATTGGTAGCCGATGCAGGTTATGGTTCTGAAGAAAATTATGATCTTTTAGCAAAAAGAAAAGTGTCAGCGTATGTAAAGCATAATCAGTTCGATAGAGAACAACGTAATAAACTTACAGACTGGTTTAAGAGTGAAAACCTGGAGTACGACAAGAAGAATGATCAGGTTTATTGCCCGATTGGTGAGCCGATGAAATATATCGGAGAGGCTACACGCATAACAGCAAATGGATTTAAGCAAACCTACCACAAATATCAAGCGTCTAAATGTAAGGGATGTCCAGTACGCGATGTGTGTCACTCACAAAAAGGGAATCGAATAGTCGATATCAATCATCGTCTACGGAAATTAAAGTCACAAGCAAATGAGCGATTGACAAGCGAAGTAGGCATAAGTTATCGAAAGAAAAGAGCAGCTGATATCGAACCTGTGTTTGGTAACATCAAACACAATAAAAACTTCAAGCGTTTTATGCTTCGTGGGCTTCGAAAAGTAGAAATTGAGACAGGTTTACTAGCCATAGCGCACAATCTTGCAAAAGCGACCGCATGAGTGACGAAGATTTCACGCGCCTACATTTTTCAAACTAGATTAACCCAAAAAAAACAAAAAAAGCCGCCTCATGACTTTTGAG
>NZ_QMFY01000042.1 GCF_003286915.1 Pseudochryseolinea flava | reverse complement strand
TAGCAAGAAAGCGTTTTGTCGCGATCGAAACATTACCTACCAAACTTTTCACTATTGGTGCAAGCGACTTTCTTTGCAAGCATCGTCGGGGTTTTCCGAAGTAAAGCTATCAGAGGTTGAACCTGTAAATACTTTTGAGGTTGATTTTCCTTCTGGCGCACGTGTGACCTTTCATGGCACTCCGCCAACAACATGGCTCCGCGAACTTCTGAAATGATATTCGATGCTTTCGATAACCCGATTTCATCGCTGCTACCTTTATCGGGGACACACCGACATGCGCAAAGGCGTCGATAGTCTCTGTGGTTTGGTGAGGAATGAACTGAATAAAGATCCCTTGAGTGGCGAGTTGTTCATTTTCTTCTGTCGCGCTCGCCGACGTGTAAAGTTGTTGCTGTGGGAAGATGATGGATTTGCGTTGTATCAAAAACGTCTTGAGTGTGGCACCTTCGAGATGCCTGAAGGAAACACGACTCACCAAAGTATTTCAGCAGAACAACTCAATTTTATCCTTGCGGGAGTTAATCTGAAAAAAGTTTCACTCCGGCAACGTTATGTTGTGAAGAGCATTTCTTCTCTTGGCGTTGTGTGATTATTTTCGCACGGCGTGACCAAGAGAACAGACATTGAAACTTTAAGCAAAGATGACCTAGTCGATAAGGTGATGAATCTTCAGCACCAGGTCGCGCTGTTGCAGAAACTGGTGTTCGGACCAAAGAGTGAAGGCTTCAAAGTCCAAGAAACTCCTGACAATCAACTTTCGCTTGGCGTATCGACGGAAGCTATCGCCGAAGTAGAAGTAAAGAAGACCAAGATCAAAGAACACGATCGTGTCAAAGTAAAACTAGAAGCAAAGAAACATCCAGGTCGTACACCACTTCCATCGACTCTTCGCAGAGAAGATATCATCATCGAGCCACAAGAAGATGTGACAGGACTTAGACGACTTGAAGATGAAGTTACCGAAGTTTTAGAAGTAAAAGCAGCGGAGTTTTATGTGAAGCGTTACGTGCGTCGTAAGTATGTACGCAACGAAGGATCAGGTATTGCGATCGGTCAACTCCCAGCAAGAGCTATTGATAAAGGAGTTGCAGGTGCGTCGGTGCTGGCTATGCTAATCGTTGGAAAGTTTATTGATCATCTTCCGATCTATCGTCAGATCGCAATCTTCAAGCGTTCAGGGATTAATTTACATTACAACACAGTGCTGGATTGGACCAATAATGGTTTGGATGTACTCACCCCGTTGTATGAACAGTTAAAAAGAAAAATACTCAGTAGCATTTATCTTCAAGCAGACGAAACAGGCATAAAAGTTCTTGATAGTGAGAAACAAGGGAGTAGTCATCAGGGTTACCTATGGGCGTATCGCGATGTATTGAGCAATCTGGTATTGTTTGAATACCAACGTGGTCGCAACAAAGAGGCCCCAGCAAAGATGCTTAAGGACTTCAAAGGTTACTTACAGACCGATGGTTATGCGGCATACGATCAGTTTTCAAAACACAACGGTATCACTACACTATGCTGTATGGCGCATGCACGCCGTTACTTTGTTGAAGCCGAGATAAACGATAAGCAGAGAACCACATATGCGTTGCTTGCCTTTCAAGAGATCTATGATCAGGAGCGGCAGATGAAAGATATCCCGATAGAAGAACGAAAGAAGTTGCGCCAAGAGATCATTGCATCAAAGCTAGAGACGCTACATCAGTGGATGCGAGCTGAGTACGCGAAAGTAACGCCGTCATCTCCGATTGGAAAAGCTTTGTCGTATTCCCTGAAGCGCTGGCGAGAGTTGACAGAGTTCGTCAACGATGGTCGCCTTGAAATTGACAACAACAAGATCGAGAATGAGATTCGGCCGATTGCGCTTGGACGAAAAAACTTTTTATTTGCTGGATCACATGAATCAGCGCAACGAATAGCGATGATATATTCTTTGCTGGCAAGTTGCAAAGTGAACGGGATCGAGCCTATGCGCTGGCTCACCCATGTGCTTGAAGAGCTTCCAAAGAGAAGTGTCAATAATATTGACGACCTGCTGCCACACAAAATTTAAAGACGTAGTTGGCCGGGGGCTTAC
>NZ_QMFY01000041.1 GCF_003286915.1 Pseudochryseolinea flava | reverse complement strand
TAACGTAACGACTAACGATACCGATGTTGACGGTAATGCAACAATCGACGTTGCTACTGTCGATTTAGATCCAGCAACAGCCGGTATCCAAAATACATTCAGCAATGCTTCTGGCTCATGGAGCGTAACGGCTACAGGTGTAGTGACTTACACACCGACAGCGAACTTCAACGGTGCAGCTTCAGTGACGTACACAGTTCGTGATAACACAGGCGCTACTTCAAACACAGCGACACTTGCAATCACAGTGAATGCGGTGAATGATGCGCCAGTTGCGAATAACGACGTTGCTACGACGAATGAAGATGTGGCTGCGACTATTAATGTGACTACGAATGATACTGATGTTGACGGCAATGCCACAATCGACGTTGCTACAGTCGATTTGGATCCTTCAACAGCCGGAATTCAAAATACATTCAGCAATGCGTCAGGCTCATGGAGTGTAGCGGCGACAGGTGTTGTGACGTACACACCGACAGCGAACTTCAACGGTGCAGCTTCTGTAACGTACACAGTTCGTGATAACACAGGCGCTACTTCAAACACAGCGACACTTGCAATCACAGTGAATGCGGTGAATGATGCGCCAGTTGCGAATAACGACGCGGCTACGACGAATGAAGATGTGGCTGCGACTATTAATGTGACTACGAATGATACTGATGTTGACGGCAATGCCACAATCGACGTTGCTACTGTAGACTTAGATCCTTCAACGGCGGGTATCCAAAATACATTTAGCAATGCATCAGGCTCATGGAGTGTAGCGGCGACAGGTGTTGTGACGTACACACCAACAGCGAACTTCAACGGTGCAGCTTCAGTGACGTACACAGTTCGTGATAACACAGGCGCTACTTCAAACACAGCGACACTTGCAATCACAGTGAATGCGGTGAATGATGCGCCAGTTGCGAATAACGACGTTGCTACGACGAATGAAGATGTGGCTGCGACTATTAATGTGACTACGAATGATACTGATGTTGACGGCAATGCCACAATCGACGTTGCTACAGTCGATTTGGATCCTTCAACAGCCGGAATTCAAAATACATTCAGCAATGCGTCAGGCTCATGGAGTGTAGCGGCGACAGGTGTTGTGACGTACACACCGACAGCGAACTTCAACGGTGCAGCTTCTGTAACGTACACAGTTCGTGATAACACAGGCGCTACTTCAAACACAGCGACACTTGCAATCACAGTGAATGCGGTGAATGATGCGCCAGTTGCAGTGAATGATGCTGCGACAACAAACGAAGACGTAGTTGCTACGATTAACGTAACGACTAACGATACAGATGTTGACGGCAACGGCACAATCGACGTTGCCACAGTAGACTTAGATCCAGCAACAGCCGGAATTCAAAATACATTCAGCAACGGGTCAGGCTCATGGAGCGTATCGGCTACGGGTGTAGTGACTTACACACCAACAGCAAACTTCAACGGTGCAGCTTCTGTAACGTACACAGTTCGTGATAACACCGGTGCTACTTCAAACACAGCGACACTTGCAATAACAGTGAATGCGGTGAATGATGCGCCAGTCGCTGTGAATGACGCTGCGATAACAAACGAAGACGTAGTTGCTACGATTAACGTAACGACTAATGATACTGATGTGGATGGTAATGCTACCATAGATCCATCAACAGTCGACTTAGATCCAGCGACAGCGGGAATTCAAAATACCTTTAGTAATGCATCAGGCTCATGGAGCGTATCGGCCACGGGTGTAGTGACTTACACACCAACAGCAAACTTCAATGGTGCAGCTTCAGTGACTTACACTGTTCGTGATAATACAGGTGCTACTTCAAACACAGCAACGCTTGCAATTACAGTGAATGCGGTGAACGATGCGCCAGTTGCAAATAACGACGCGGCTACTACGAATGAAGATGTTGTAGCGACTATTAATGTGACTACGAATGATACCGATGTTGACGGTAATGCAACAATCGACGTTGCTACAGTAGACTTAGATCCAGCGACAGCGGGTATCCAAAATACATTCAGCAATGCATCAGGCTCATGGAGCGTAGCAGCTACAGGTGTAGTGACGTACACACCAACAGCAAACTTCAATGGTGCTGCTTCAGTAACTTACACAGTTCGTGATAATACCGGTGCTACTTCAAATACAGCAACACTTGCAATAACAGTGAATGCTGTGAACGATGCGCCAGTCGCTAACAACGACGCGGCTACGACCAATGAAGACGTAGTTGCTACGATTAACGTAACGACTAATGATACAGATGTCGACGGCAATGCCACAATCGACGTTGCTACTGTAGACTTAGATCCTGCGACAGCCGGTGTCCAAAATACCTTCAGCAACGCATCCGGCTCATGGAGCGTAGCAGCTACAGGTGT
>NZ_QMFY01000040.1 GCF_003286915.1 Pseudochryseolinea flava | reverse complement strand
TGAATATTTCGCTACCGTCTGACCCACCCTTTCGGTAATTACCTGACCCACCTATTTCGGAAATGGTTTGACCCAGGTATTTCGCTAATTATCTGACCCACCCGTTTCGGTAATCATTTGACCCGGGTATTTCGGTAATTGTCTGACCCACCCTGGTCATCTATTTCGGTAATGATCTGACCCACCTTTAGGTGTGGATTTGATGCAAAAATAGTTCGCTTTGAGTTTAACCTCCGAGCGATTATGTCAAAACCACTGCGTATGCATCAGATCAAAACAATAATTGAGTTACAGCTTCATGGTCGAAGTATTCGTCAGATCGTGCGGCTTACAGGGCTGTCCAGAAATACCGTTCGCGACTATCTACGAAGAATGTCTGCAACCGGCATGAGCTCACAGGAGTTGCTTTCGCTGGACGATGAATCGCTGAGCTCCTTAGTCTATGTGGATGCCTGTGAAAAGTCTACAGCAGGCCGATCTATCGATGATCGTCACTCGGATCTTAAAAAGCATCTTGAGTACTATTGTTCAGAATTAAAGAAGCGCGGTGTTACCAAGCAATTGCTATGGGAAGAGTATCGCAAAGTTTATCCCGATGGCTATCGCTACACACAGTTCTGCGCTTATCTCAATCAACATCTCAAGCTTGATGAAGCGGTTATGTACTTCACGCACCAACCTGCTGAAAGTTCGCAGATCGACTTTGCAGGGAAGAAGCTAAGCTATGTTGATCGCAGCACTGGTGAATGTATTGAATGTGAATCGTTAGTATGCGTTCTTCCTTTCAGTCATTACATGTACGTTGAAGCTATCCTTAGTCAGAAGCAGGAGCATTTTATTCCGGCTTTAGGAAGATTTAAAAAGTTCATTGGAGGTGTGACCACCTGTGTCAAGATGGATAACATGCGCACCGCTGTTCAACGTGCAAGTCGTTACGAACCTGTATTCACTGAAGCGATGGAATACTTTGCTGCGCATTATGGAACAACAGCTGTAACGGCTCGTGTTGGTAAACCGCGCGACAAAGGTAGTGTAGAGAAAGCAGTGGATCTGGCCTACAAACACATATACGCTCCGTTGCGCAATCAGGTATTCCATTCCCTCGAAGAACTTAATGCCGCCATAAGAAGACAACTGGATTTATTTAACAGTAGACCTTTCAAAAATAAAACTGGTAGTCGCAAGGAGTTATTTGAACAACATGAAAAGCCACTACTCAAGCCATTGCCATCATCGGTATATGAAATCAAACATACTACTGATAGCAAAGTACAACGCAACTATCATGTGGTGGTCGGCGAAGATCGTCACCAATACAGTGTGCCCCACACGCTCATTGGAAAAAAGCTAAAGATTATTTATACAAGCGATACCGTTGAAGTCTACGATGGTCTTAAGCGCGTAGCCATCCATAAGCGGAGTTACCGAAAGTATGGACATACTACCAATATCGAACATCGACCTGTTAATCATCAGAAGGTAATAGAGCAACGTGCGTGGGATGATGAATACTTTTTACGCAACGCATCCTATATCGGTCAGTCTGTACAGCAAGTCGTCAAGCGGATACTCTCATCAAATGGATTTTACGAACAGACTTATAATAGTTGTCTTGGTATACTCAGACTAGGAAAACAGTATGGCAATGCCCGACTTGACGCCGCTTGTAAGCGTGCGTTGTCGGCGGCACGTGTCAACTATGGCATGGTTGAAAACATTCTTAAAAACAACCTCGACAGAGCCGAGGTCACAGTTCACAATAACATACCTGATCACAATCAGATCAGAGGATCAAAAGATTATCAATAGTTAAACTTTAAAATCATATGAACACATCAGCAACACTTGAACAACTCAAGGATCTTAAACTTCAAGGAATGACACGAAGCTACGAAGCCATACTCCAGCTTCCTGTTAATCAACATCCGGAAGGACACGCCCTAATCGCGCATTTAGCTGAAGCAGAAAGACAAAGCAGGACGCAATATAAAACGCAACTCTATCTGAAGCTCAGTAAACTGCGTTATGCTGGATCGCTGGAAGAAATATCTTACAACGCTGCGCGAAATCTTCCCAAGGAACAGATACTTCAACTAGCCGATTGCAGCTTTATCGATCGATCAGAGAACATTCTTATTAGCGGAGCCACAGGAGCAGGAAAAAGTTTTTTGGCTTGTGCACTGGGTAACCAGGCTTGTGTCATGGGATACAAAACATTATATCTCAATCTGAATCGCTTTACAGAGAAAATCATGATCGCCAAACTTGACGGTTCATTCGTGAAGCTTCTCAATCAACTCGAGAAGGTCAGCTTGCTTATCCTGGATGACTTCGGCCTGGCACCGATGGATCAGAATACCAGGCTGGCGTTACTCCAAATCCTGGAAGATCGATACAATAAAAAATCAGTGGTGATGGCTTCGCAGCTGCCGATCAATAAATGGCATGAATACATTGCTGAGCCAACCTTAGCCGATGCGATCATGGACCGACTTATGGCCAACGCACACCGCTTTGAACTGAAAGGCGAATCGTTAAGAAAAAAATCATTAAAAAACTCTTCCGAAAAACACTAGCTTAGAACCATCAAATCCACGCAGCTAAAAGGTGGGTCAGATCATTACCGAAATAGGTGGGTCACACTTAGCGAAATAGTCA
>NZ_QMFY01000003.1 GCF_003286915.1 Pseudochryseolinea flava | reverse complement strand
AGTGAACGGGATCGAGCCTATGCGCTGGCTCACCCATGTGCTTGAAGAGCTTCCAAAGAGAAGTGTCAATAATATTGACGACCTGCTGCCACACAAAATTTAAAGACGTAGTTGGCCGGGGGCTTACTATGTATCCAATAAAGCCTTCTCAAGTTCAATGTTTTTGGCAATTGATTTTTTTAGATACAGGCTGTAGGTTGTGCTGTGGAAATAATATGTTTCTTTTTCTCCGCCAGATTTCAAAAGCGTTATGATGTAGAACTGTTTTCCGTCAAGCGTGTCGCGTCCTTCAAGTTTAATTTGGTGACCTTTCGCTTTGTAATTGATGAATGGAATCTCGAGTTCAACATCGGCTTCGTTGGCCATTGCTCGTGCTTGTGATCCGTTTAATAGCGTCGGTGTTGTTTCATTTTTGAAGGCGTCGATTTTCCATCCAGAATTTCCGTCATACCCTTGCGCATAATATTTCCCATTGAAGGGAACAACAAACTTATATTGGCTAGGAGCTTTTGCATAGGTGGTGAAAGGGAAAACTATACCGCCATAATCGTACTCGCCCTTGGTGATCATACTTTTTACATCCTTCCATTTTTTAGAGCCATCAATCTTATCAAGATATCGTTTAACAATATCGTCGGCGGTCTGTCCTTGTGATAATAGCGGCAAGGCTAGTGTCAGAAGTAGTATTGGGAGGCGCATAGGTTTGCTTTTTTGGAAAGTTACGTCAAATGAAAAGCATTTTGTAAAGTATAATTTAAATATATTTAGTCTGTGGTGATCACGCTATGAGAAAACTATATATTATACTCTTACTCTCATTTTTCGTTGTATTCGTTGGATATTATACATGGATATTATTCTCAACATCGACTGAATTGATCTCAAATGATTTGGCGCGTGTAACCATAAAAAATGAATCTGGTCACGAGGCAAAGTTAGTTCAGCTTCAACACGGCATGGGTAAGTTGGAATGTCATAATCTTAAAAATGAGGGTGAAGTACGATTCGTATTTCAAAATCTGGGTGAGAATTCCTATTCGATAACCGCTATCCTGGATAACGGTGATACGATAAGATCAAAAGGCGTATACTTCGAAATCGGCTATCGTGGTACAGAGACGATCATGGATACAACCATCGTAACAGAAAACAATTGGAATGACTATCCATAGGACGAACTAAGATATGTCAATATTCCTCCTTAAGTTGTATTGAACAAAACAAAGTCCTTTATCACCAAACGTTAACTGGTAATTTATGTCGCGTCTTCATCTATTTGAATTCGAAGATCAATCGTGGTTCCCGAATGTTCTGCGAAACTACATGACTGATTTTCTCCAGTACCTTGCCAATATCACCAAGATGTATAAGCCTGTTGTACCGATGCTGGTAGAAGCGTTACGCACGAGCGGACATCAAACTATTGTTGATCTCGGTTCTGGTGGAGGCGGCGGACTTGTTTGGCTCAACAGTGAATTGAAAAAGTCTATTCCCGATTTGAAGATTATCTTGACGGATTTGTATCCCAATATTGCGGCGTTCGAGCATACGGAGGGTAAAGCTCAAAATTTTCAATTTGTCGGTACGCCAATAGATGCGCGGGATGTGCCGAAAACATTGGTCGGACTTCGAACACAGTTCCTATCATTGCATCACTTCAAGGAGGTTGATGCAGTAGGTATTCTTCAGAATGCGGTTGACGCGCAAGCACCTATCGCTATTTTTGAAGCACAAGAGCGCGGCGTTTCGAGTATCGTTGCTATGTTATTTTCTCCAATCACTGTTTTCCTCCTGACGCCAATGATACGCCCGTTCAAAGTTGGTCGTATTTTGTTTACTTATCTCATTCCGCTTGTTCCGTTATTTGTATTGTGGGATGGTATTGTTTCGGCTTTGAGGACGTATTCAGTGTTGGAGATGAAAGCGTTGGTTCGCGATGTTAAAGGGAGCGAACAATATCATTGGGAAGTTAACAGGATAAAATCTGGACCTGGGGTTATTCTCTATATGATTGGAAGTAAGATTTAAATGAGCGTAAAGATTGAACGCAGCATTTATAAAATGGAACTGGTAATATACGAAATACACAAGCGTGAGGTGAAGTTAACGGGAATGGTATTATGGAATTGCCTCATTGATTTCGCATTTTAAAAAGGTTTTAAGTTCGTTGTATGTTCGCTTCAACGCGCAAGATGTAATTTTGATGTATCCGATTAATCCGGTCGATCTCGCTTGACCGATTGTTTTTATCTGCGCAGTAAGTGATATTCTCAGCATAATATCCACTTATCATTCACTTAACCAAAACACTTATGAAAGTCATTAATCACATGGCGAATAGTTCGCTTTGTAAAAATCTGTATGCATTAATCGTTACCACCTTGCTTTTCGTTGCAACGATCTCTGTATCGGGGCAATCGGTCATTTATGGTGGTGGTCCTATTTACAAAAATCGGAGCTATTCCATCAACGAGTTAAAGAACTCAGGATACACCACCGTTGTTGTCTGGACCATCCATATTGATGCGAGCGGAAACTTTAATTTCAACGGCGAGTTTCCATTGTGTACGAATGGCAGTTATGTGGGAAACAGTAGCTATCCAAACTTTGCTGGCGATATGACGGCGTTAAAATCGGGAAACACATCGGTGAATCGAATTGAGTTTTGTCTAAGTGCTTGGGGATCGGGTACGTTTACCAACATCAAGAACCTAATCAACGCACAGGGTACTGGCTCCACTACAACGCTATACAAAAACTTTCAAGCCATACGCAATACGTTCCCCGCTGTAGACGCCATTGTGTTTGATGATGAAAGTACCTACGATGTGAGTACATCCACGCAACTTGCCGTCATGCTCGGTAATTTAGGATTCAAGGTCACACTTGTTCCTTATACCGCGCAATCTTATTGGACTAATGTTGCCAATAATACCAACAGTCAGCGCCCCGGTACGGTTGACCGTGTCGATTTGCAATGTTATGCCGGAGGCGCAGGTAACAATCCTTGTAACTGGAATTTTGGAAGTATACCTGTCTATCCTGGTTTGTGGAGTCAGGAGAAAACGACGAGCCAAGTACAAAGTCAACTTACTACTTGGAAAAATAATTGCGCTAGCAAGGGCGGATTCATTTGGCTATACGATGATATAGACAATTCATCGGCAACGGCACAATACGCTTCGGCTATACGCAATGTGTTTGGTGGCGGGAATGTTAGCAATCGCGTTGCCATGGTCCACAAAGACTGTAATTATACAGGTAGCATCATTGGATTGCCTTTGGGTGATTATACGTTAAGTCAGCTGATTTCAAGAGGCATTTTAAATGACGACATCTCTTCCATTCAAGTCTCATCAGGATATCAAGTGGTGTTATACGAACATGATAATTTTACAGGTACAGCACTTACGTTGACGTCCAGTTCATCTTGTTTGGTAGGTGCAGGCTGGAACGATCGCGTCTCTTCAATGCGCGTGCAAAGTACTTCATTGTCGTTCTCTCAAACAATTCAGGCGGAGAATTATTCAACCATGCTCGGCGTGCAAACAGAAACAACGACAGATGCTGGTGGTGGTACAAATGTAGGCTGGATCGATAATAGCGACTGGATGGCGTATAACAATATCAGCATCCCTTCGTCAGGAAATTATTTGGTGGAATACCGAGTCGCATCTCCCAACACAACAGGCGTGTTATCACTGGACTTAAATGCGGGTGCGATTCAACTCGGAACAGTGTCCATTCCGAATACGGGAGGTTGGCAGAATTGGGCAACGGTATCACACACGGTGGCGTTGAGTGCGGGTACATATAACGTGGGTGTTTTTGCTTCAACAGGCGGATGGAATTTCAATTGGATTCGCATTACGCAAGCGAGTGGTGCGCGTGTTGCAGTGCCGAGTGAAGCAATTGCGATCGAAACGGGTCCGACGTCAAGTGCATTCCCGAATCCTTTTACAAGCACAACAAAAATTAGTGTTAGCCTTCCTGCGTCGGGAAATACCAACGTGGTGGTAATGGATAACACTGGACGTATTGTGAGAACGGTCTTTAACGCATTCGCAGAAATTGGTCGACATGAGTTTGAGGTGAATGTTGAAAATTTACCCTCCGGATTTTATGTCTATGCCATTAAACAAAACGGATTCGTAACGTCTGGGAAAATGCTAAAGCAGTAAGTATATGAAATAGAGGCTGTCTTTCACCGTTCATGACAGCCTCTTTTCATTTGTACGATGGATACGATCTTTCCACGACACGCCGCTTGGGAACTAATGTCAATGTTTTAACGCACCACTATTTCTTTACGACTACGCCATCAGGCTCTTACAGGTTGTAAACACCTTGTCGCTGTGGAAAGTAGGCAGCTCGCGGCATGATCGTCATCATTTAATGGAAGCGCAAATAATTTTATTTGCGACCTTTGCCAGAAGTCTGCTTCTTTGATCATGCGTAGAACCGTCGTCCTTTATTCACTTGCCCTTGCTGCACTTGTCTTCATTTTGAAATTCTTGGAATACAGATACTTTGTTCGGGATCTTTCGATGGAGTTTTATCTTGGCCTCGTCGCTGTAATGTTTACGGCATTGGGTGTATGGGCGGGCTACAAGCTCACCCGAAAGAAACCGGTAGTGGTAGAGGTACCTGTTCGTTCGTTCGTGTTAGACGAAGGATTACTCGCGCAATTGACGATCAGTAAACGCGAATACGAGGTGTTAGAACTCATCGCTAAAGGTCTTTCAAACCAGGAGATTGCCAATAAGCTTTTTGTGTCATTGAACACCGTGAAGACACATACGTCAAACCTATTTTCGAAATTGGATGTGAAGCGACGCACGCAGGCTATCGAAAAAGCGCAGAGTTTGCGACTTCTTCCCTAGTACTTTTGTGCGATTGCATTGAATTTTCGCAGAATCATACTTTCGGGTGATTAACTTTTGAACCTATAAGGCGTGATTTCGGCACAAACAAAAAATCTGTCATGAGAAAAATTATTTTAACCTACGGCGCAATTGCCGGCGCGATTTGCGTGGCCATGTTTTGCATTTCCATACCCATGCAACAAAACGGGTTCATGCCACCGGAAAAGGGCATGTTCGTCGGGTATGCAAGCATGGTCATTGCATTTTCCATGATCTTTTTCGGTATTAAGAATTATCGCGACAACCACCTTAATGGTGTGATCACTTTTGGTAAAGGATTTAAGGTGGGTATTCTTATCGCGGTTGTGGCCTCGCTGGTATATGCAATAAGTTGGGAAATATATTACGCTTTCCTCGGCGATGCCTTCAATGAATTTTGGATGAGCTGTCAAATCGATGTGCTGGAGAAAGAAGGAGCGTCATCGGAAGCGATCGAAGCCAAACGCGCGGAGCTCGCCGCGCAAATGGATCAGTATAAAAATGTGTTTATTCGCTTCCCAATCACGCTGATGGAAATATTCCCGGTAGGCCTGATCGTCACCCTGATTACGGCAGCGGTTTTGCGAAAGCGCGAAGTATTACCGGCATAGCATGTTGTGCGGAAGTGGACAGCGATTTGTAAATGATGAATCGCTGTACTGCTGTACTAATGTTAATCAACGTTAACGTCCTCGCATAAAGCCATCTACCATTCATCCCTGACCATTTAAAACTTTTAGAGATTGAGAATCGTCGGAAAGTAGCTACTTCAAATTCATAATCCGACGACTATGCTCAAAAATCTCTTTAAGATTGCCATCCGAAATATTCGGAAGGATAAGACCTACAGTTTTATCAATATTCTAGGACTTACTATCGGCATAACCTGTAGCATGTTTTTGTTGATGTACATCAAAGACGAGTTGAGCTTTGATCGTTATCATAAAAACGGTGACAATATTTACCGAATCATCTCGAATATCAAAGAGCCCGATAACGAATTTACGTGGGCAGTTGCGCAAATTCCATTAGCGGAAGAATTGCGCGATAATTATCCGGAGGTAAAGAACGCAGTTCGTTTTTTCGGAACAGGTCGGGAGTTGTATAATCATGGCGACAATAAATTCTATGAAGATCAATTCTTTCTCGCCGACTCGACAGCGTTTGATATGTTTAGTTATGAGTTTATCCAAGGCGATCCCGCAACTGCCTTGGATGAAGCATTTGCTATTGTATTAACGGAAAGCATCGCGAAGAAATATTTTGGATCGGCGGCTGAGGCGTTTAACCAGGTGCTCGTGAATGAGCGAAAAGAAAATTTTAAAGTCACCGCGATCATCAAGGATGTTCCGCTCAATTCACATTTTAGATTCGATGCATTAATTTCAGAGAACACCAGGCCACAACGTGTTGGAAGTTGGGGGAACTTCGGGGTGTTCACCTACATCATGCTGCCGGAGAATTATGACATCAGCAAAATGCAGTCGAGCCTGGATAAGATTATCAAAGAACGTGTCGATCCGATCTTTGAGCAATTTAAGATCAAGATCAGATATGAGATGCAAAAGATCACCGACATTCACTTGTATTCAAAGATTCAAGATGAAGCAGAAGAAGGCGGCGATGTTAGTAACCTTTACATCTTTGGCGCTGTCGCGATATTCATGTTGATTCTGGCGTCGATTAACTACATGAATTTGGCTACCGCACGTTCTGTTAATCGCGCCAAGGAGGTTGGCATACGGAAAGTGATGGGATCGCAGCGCATGCAGCTCATAGCTCAGTTTATTACCGAGTCGGTGGTGTTGTCATTGATGGCATTGATCGTGAGCTTAATCCTGATCTACGCCTTTTTGCCTGGGTTCAACACACTTTCAAATAAGTCGTTGTCGATTAATTACATTCTAGAGCCAACCGTGTTTTTGAGCTTGATCGGTGTGGTTTTGTTTGTTGGTATTGTCGGTGGAAGTTATCCCGCGTTTTACTTGTCCGGTTTTAATCCGGTGAATGTTTTAAAGGGCAAGTTGGCAACAAAAGGAGGAAGTGCACTTTTTAGGAAAGCATTGGTCGTATTACAATTTTCAATTTCCATTTGTATGCTCATCAGCACGTTGATTGTGTTTGATCAGTTACAATTCATGCGCAATAAGGATCTTGGCTTTACGAAAGAGCGCGTGATTCGTATACAACTTACCAGTGAGGAACAGATTAATCAATCGGCAGTGCTTACGGAACGGATGCGTCAAAATGCATTTGTTTCTTCTTCGGGGGCGGCTAATACCTATCCGGGGTCAAACATCGGAAAATTGTTGTTGCAGGTGGAAGACAACGAAGGCCATGTTTCGGAACGCGGTGTGGATTTGTACAACGCCGACTATGACTATGTGAGAACACTCGGTATGAAGGTCGTTGAAGGCCGCGATTTTTCACGCGACGTTGTTTCGGATACGACGTATGCCGTGCTCGTGAATGAAGCGATGGTAGCACGTATGAGCTGGGACAACCCGATCGGTAAGAAATTTATTTTTGACGGCGGTGATGAGAAGCGTGAGAAACGTGTGGTCGGTGTTGTGAAAGATTATCATCAGAATTCGTTGTATAACGTTATCGAGCCCCTCATGATTATCTTGGAAAAACGCAACAACTATGTCTTCGTTCGCACGAAAGACGGTGCAGATGTACGGGAAGCGCTGGCATCTATTGAAAAGACGTGGCGCGAAGTCCATCCTAATTTTCCATTCGAATATCAATTCCTCGATCAGGATTTTAACTCGCAGTATAAGTCAGATGAAAAACGTAGTCAGATTTTTACGGCGTTTTCAATATTGACGGTGATTATTGCCTGTCTGGGGCTACTTGGACTGGCGTCGTTTACCACAGAGCAGCGTTACAAAGAAATCGGTGTACGCAAAGTAGTGGGCGCTAGTGTAGGAAGCTTAGTTGTACTCGTATCGCGTGAGTTTGTGGCGTTGGTTGGAATTGGAACATTGATTGCCTTTCCTGTTGCGTGGTTTGTAACCAACGACTGGCTTCAAAATTTCAAATATCGTATTGTTCTCGAAAATGAATGGCTTACGTTTATCTTATCGGCATTGCTTGCTCTTGCGATAACAATGTTGACAATTGGATTCCATGTACTGAAGGCTGCGTCGGCGAATCCCGTGAAGGCATTAAGAGACGAATGAAAGATAACTTACAAGCGATGGAGTGGTGAGCAATAATAATGTGCTCACCATTCTAGCTTTTTAGGTTTGAACTAGGTTGTGCTTCGTTAAATGACTAGAACCGAATTACAAATGTAGTGCCTTCGCCAGGTTTACTTTCAGCTCCGATACTACCACCCATCGTTTCGATTTGTGTCTTGGTGAGGAAGAGTCCAACGCCACGTGCATCTTTGTTTTCATGGAACGTTTTGTGGAGCCCAAAGAGTTTAGCGCCGTATTTTTCCAAGTCGATTCCGAGACCATTGTCTGCGAAGCGAAGCTCAATACGATTGCCGATGATAGAAGTACTCACGTGAATCTGTGGCTTGCGTTCTGAAGAACGATACTTGATGCCGTTACTTAACAGATTTTGAAATATACTCTCAAGATATGTTTTGCTATAGATGATTTTCGGAGCGGAATTAAAATCGAACGTTAACGTGGCGCCGCACTGAATGAGATCGCCCTCAAGAGATTGGACAACTTTATCAAGGATGTCTTTGAAACGAATTTCAGTGCGTTCGATATCCGTGTTTTTCTTCACCATCAACATCTCCATCAACTCGTTCATCGTTTCGTTCAAGTTGTTAGCTACGTTTTTTACTTTCTCAAAAATTAGTTTGTAGTCTTCAAGTGAGCTCTTGTCGTTGATAAATCCGAGTAAAGCTTTAATGTTACCTGCGGGTGATCGTAAGTTGTGAGAGATGATGTGTGCGAATTCATCTAGCTGGCGATTCTGTTCCTCAAGCTCCATCGCTGCGACTTCAAGATCTTTTTTTGAGAGGAGAAGATCGTCTTCAAATTTCTTTCGGTCAGTGATGTCTACCGCAGATGCATAAATCAATCCACGCGTTCTATCGGGTGATGAGGTCCACATCAGCCATCGGTATGATCCATCTTTATGGCGATAGCGGTTTTCAAACGTCAAGATGTCGTTACCATCAAGCACGTATTTGAAAGTGTCATACGTCCTTTGTAAATCATCAGGATGGATGAAGTCGGCAAATTTTGCCGATGTAAGCTCTCTCACAGACCAGCCTAATAATCTTTCCCAAGCGGGGTTAAGTTTTATGAAATAACCTTCAAAATTAGCGACAGCTTTTAGACCTATGCTGTAATTAAAGATTCTGTGGTTTTCGTCGGCAATACGGTGAAGCTCTTCTTCAGAGAGGATGCGTTCCGTCACGTCCGTAAGATATCCTTCGATCATCAAAAGGAGACCGTCACTACTATAAACGCCGATTCCTGTTTCTTCCACCCATCGTATCACTCCCGATTTGTGATTAATCCGATAGAGAATATGAAAGCTTACTTTCTTCTCGAGCGCTTCATCAACAATCTTAAAAATTCTTTCGCGATCGCCTTCATGAAAGAGATCTGAGAAATGAATATTGCCGGAAAGAAATTCATTCGCTTGATATCCCGTTAATACTGCCGCGTTGTCGTTCAGGTATAACATCGAATAGTTAACGTCATTACGGCATAAGTAGATTGTTCCTGAAATGTTTTCAGCAAGAAGTCTGAAGCGTTCTTCACTTTCTTTCAAAGAGATCTCGGCTTGTTTTCGGGCAGTGATATCTTGAATGCACACACTCACGCGCGTGGTGGGTAATCCATGATCATAAATGAGCGAATACTTGGCGTTGAACCAGCGTTCGTCATTGGCCAGCGTTTTGTATTCGTGATTGAATGTTTTTCCAGTTTGCAATACCTGTTGAAATCCCTTTTCAAAAGGGCGCGCAAAAGCTTCGCCGAACATTTCGGTAAGTGTCCGGCCATAAATTTGATTTCTTGGTAAGAAAAGGTACTCGTCACTTTTTACCCAGATATGCGTGAACCTTGCATTTTCATCGAGTTCAAATACGATGTCGTCGAGCGAAGACACCAGTGCCTGAAGATGTTCTTGTGATTCGCGGACTTTAAGTTCTTGCGCTTTTTGAGCGGTAATATCGGTAGCGATGGAGGCATAACCGATAAGTTTATCTTTCTCGTCCCACAATGCGGTGATCGAAACCACAACAGGAAATCGTGTGCCGTTTTTTCTGATGTACGTCCACTCGCGACGGTCGGCGACGTTTTGCAAATGTGATTTTATCGAAATTGCGTCGAAGCCAATTTGCACCGGAAAACTGAGCTCATCGCTTAACGCCGAGGCTCGTAGCGCAAGTTCCGTCGCATCATGGAAATTGATCAAAGACTGTTTACCGATTGTTTCTTCGCCCGTGTAGCCCAGCAACGTTTCGGCAGCTTTATTGAAACTTGTGATCGTTCCATCAACAGCGGTCGAGATGATCGCGAGTTCAGTAGTGGCAATAATAGCCTCTTGCAGTCGGTAAGCTTCTGCTAGCGCATTGAGAAATTTGTCTTCTCGTTGCATATGTTTTTCGGGTAATGGAAGATGATCCATCATGGGCTCCAAGAGATACGAATTTAGCGTTTTTTGTAGCGGGTGAAGTTGAAAAACGTGTTTTATTTCTGCGGAAAAATGATTACTTTCTTACAACAGAAAACCCGCGCTGACGGCAAGCTTCGAAGATCACAACAGCCGCGGCGGTAGATACATTCATCGAGTCTATTTCACCTTGCATCGGTATAATGATGTTCGCATCCGTGTTCTCGACCCAGAAACTCGACAGTCCTGTTGACTCCGTTCCCATCACAATGGCGCTGGGCTTTCGGAAATCTATCTCGTGATACGACTTTGATGCCTGAAGATATGTTGTGTATACACTTACATTTTGTGTACGAAGCCATTGTAAAGTTTCTTCCGAAGATGCAGCAGCCACCTGTTTTGTAAACACGCATCCGACACTTGATCGTACAACATTTGAATTATAAAAATCGGTTTGTGGGTCGCAAATAATAACGGCGTCGACACCGGCAGCGTCGGCGGTACGAAGCATCGCGCCCAGATTACCGGGCTTTTCAACCGCTTCAAGGATAAGAATCAATGGATTCGCACTAAGTTTGATGGCTGCAAGCTTGTGTTCCTTCTGTGTAGCAATTGCAATGATACCACCCGTACTTTCGCGGTAGGCTACTTTTTCAAAAACAGTGCGTTCAACGGGAATCAAAAGTCGCTCATGTTTAACGATGCGCAGCAATGCCTTGTCATCAATAATATCCGGACAAAAGAAAACGCTTTGCAAAGTGTATCCACCCGCCACAGCCAGCGTAAGTTCTTTCAGGCCTTCGATTAAGAATACTTGTTGAGCTTTTCGTTCACGTGCTTTCTCGAGGGCAACGATGTTTTTGATCTTTGAATTCTGTGGACTTGTAATGATTGGATGCATGAACGCAGTTATGACGCGAAGTTACATAGCGCGCTGCACAGTTGCACGGACATTTTCGCTGAAACGCTTTTCTAGCAGAAGCTTGGGGGAACAATTTCATTTAACTGCATTTTATTAGCTTTGCGCCAATGAAATTACTCCATCCTTCGTCCTGGAAAGATTATGAATTGATCGACGCCGGTGACTTCGAAAAACTTGAACGCTTTGGAAAGTATACCCTAATCCGCCCGGAGCCTCAAGCCATCTGGCCAAAATCATTGAGTGATGCTGATTGGAAGAAAATGGCGCATGCAAAATTTGTACGGGAGCAAACCGATAAATTCAGATATACGGATGATGTGAAAGGGGGGTGGTCGAAAGGGAAAGACATGCCTGAAAGTTGGCAGGTCAATTATCAATATAACGATCTCACACTCACGCTTCGGCTTGCATTAACGGGGTTTGGTCATGTGGGGATTTTTCCAGAACAAGGTAGCAACTGGAATTTCATTTATGATACCGTTAAGAGTTGGTCGGCGAAGCAACCCAAAGTGTTAAATCTGTTTGCTTACACAGGCGCCGCATCGGTAGTTGCGCGCAGTGCCGGTGCAGATGTTATTCATTGCGACGCATCAAGACCCGGTATTAATTGGGCAAATCAAAATATGCAGCTCAACAACTTAAAAGATATTCGTTGGGTGTATGAAGATGCGTTCAAATTTGTAAAGCGAGAATTGAAGCGCGGAAATCGATACAATGGAATTCTGATGGATCCACCGCCTTATGGACGTGGGCCGGAGGGAGAAAAGTGGACGTTGCAAGAACAATTGAATGAGTTGATATCCATGAGCAGTGCGCTGCTTGAGAAGAAGGATTACTTCTTCATTCTTAGCACCTATGCTGTTGGTCTGTCGGCAGTTGTCGGACTAAATGTTGCCAAGTCGCATTTTGATATCAAGGATCATGAATTCGGTGAATTCTTTTTGAAATCGAAGCAAGGCAAAGATTTGCCAATGGGTACGTTTCTTCGGCTAAAAGGATAGTTCTGCAAGAGATTGCATTAACGGATGGTCGCCATTTGCAGGTCGTCGATCAGTATTCTTTCCGAGCAGCCACCGGTTTTTAAAGTCCACTTTACATAAACGTAAGCGGGAAATTTGATGTCTATTACATTGAGCGAATTAGGTTCGGCGACGTCCTCGTTATCGAATTTATAGTTTGCTTTGTTAATCTCGATCATATAACCGCCGCAGCAGCCACATTCCGTCATATCGTAATCGTAAATTTTACCGAGACTATAACCCGCCGGTGGGGGAGCGATATCCTTATCGTCGTCGTCATCATCCGTAAACCAATCGCAACCGGCCAAAAAGAAAGCGGAAAACGAGAAGATCAAAAGTTTAAGCAGCGGTCTCATAATTCAATCGTTTGAACTGTTAGACCCTCGCGCTCGGGAAAAGGTTGGAGACAATTGCAACAACATAGTTATTAACCGATTAAAAGTGTATCTTTGCGCCTCAATTGAAGAAAAAACGAGGATTTTGAGGATTTATGGACGTTAACAAGATCAGGAACATCGCGATTATCGCGCACGTTGACCACGGAAAAACTACCCTGGTTGACAAACTACTCATGGCTGGTAAACTTTTCAAAGACCATGAGAACCCTGGCGAATTGATCATGGATAGCAACGATCTGGAACGCGAACGCGGGATTACCATCTTAGCGAAAAACGTTTCTGTACGCTATAAAGACTACAAGATCAACGTAATTGACACTCCGGGTCACAGTGACTTCGGGGGAGAAGTAGAACGTGTATTGAACATGGCCGATGGCTGTCTTCTTTTGGTTGATGCCTTTGAAGGGCCGATGCCACAAACGCGCTTCGTACTTCAAAAAGCGCTTCAACTTGGCTTGAAACCAATTGTGGTTGTAAATAAAGTTGACAAGAAAAACTGTACGCCAGACGAGGTTCATGAGCAAGTATTCGATCTCATGTTCCAACTCGACGCTACGGAAGATCAGCTTGACTTTCCGACATTCTACGGCTCTGCAAAGAATGGCTGGATGAGCACAGATTGGAAAAATCCTACCGATAGCATTACGCCATTGCTCGACGGTATTATCGAACATATTCCAGCGCCGAAAATTGCTGAAGGTTCTACTCAAATGTTGATCACTTCATTGGAGTACTCTTCTTATATCGGTCGTGTGGCGATCGGCCGCGTTCACCGTGGTTCTATCAAATCAGGACAAAACATCGTTCTTGTAAAACGCGATTCAAAAGCGATCGTAAAAAGTAAAATCAAAGATCTTTATGTATTTGAAGGCTTTGAAAAACAGAAAGTAGATGAAGTAAAAGCAGGTGAAATCTGTGCGTTAGTAGGTTTGGAAGGTTTTGAAATCGGCGATACTGTTGCTGATCCAGAAAAACCAGAAGCAATGAAATCTATTGCGATCGATGAGCCTACGATGAGCATGCTCTTCACCATCAACAACTCGCCTTTCTATGGTAAAGAAGGTAAGTTCGTAACGTCACGTCACATCAAAGAAAGACTTGATAAAGAGCTTGAGAAAAACCTTGCATTACGTGTAGGTGATACCGGCTCAGCGGATTCGTTCATGGTATTCGGTCGTGGTGTACTCCACTTATCGGTATTGATCGAAACGATGCGCCGAGAAGGTTATGAACTTCAAATCGGCCAGCCACAAGTTATCTTCAAAGATATCGATGGTGTGAAATCAGAGCCAGTGGAAGAGTTAACAATCGACCTTCCAGAAACAGATGCAGGTAAGGCTATTGAGACCGTGTCGCAACGCAAAGGTGAAATGTTGAACATGGAGCCTAAAGGTGATCGAATGATCTTGAAGTTTACAATTCCTTCACGTGGAATCATCGGTCTTAGAAACTATCTCTTGAACGTAACGGCAGGTGAGGCTATCGTAACACACCGCTTTAAAGAATATCAACCGTACCGCGGTGAAATCCCTGGACGTATCAACGGATCATTGATCGTAATGGAGCAAGGTGAAGCAATTGCTTACAGCTTGAACAACTTACAAGATCGTGGTAAGTTCTTCATCGATCCAGGTGAACCTATCTACGAAGGACAAGTTATCGGTGAACACAGCCGCAGTGGCGACCTTGTGATCAACGTAACGAAGACAAAGAAACTTACCAACATGCGTGCTTCAGGTGCTGACGAGAAAATGCGTATTGCTCCACCAATTAAATTCTCTTTGGAAGAAGCATTGGAATACATTCAGTCTGACGAATATGTTGAGGTAACACCGAAGTCTATTCGCCTTAGAAAAATTTACTTGACAGAAAACGAGCGTAAACGCTACAGTAAATAGTAATAAATGAGTGAAAAGATTGCAGGACTGATCATCGTAATGGTGGTCAGTTCTTCTTTTTTGTGGGCACAGGATCGTCATCGCATACAAGCATGGACGGTCGAAGCTGATACCTTGATGAACCGTCAGGATTATGAAGGTGCATTAAAACTGCTCAACAAAGTTGTGAAAGAATCGAAACTTCAAACGGAAGAAGATTACTTGGCGCTATACAACCGAGCAATCTGTCACTTCAGTATTGGGAATTTTGATCGCGCGCTCACCGATGTAAATCAGTATCTCACCAAGTATAACGAACAGCATGCTTTGATGCTGCGGCTGTATATCTATCGTGAGCAAGATAACCGTGAGCTGTTGCTGAAAGAACTCGCTCAGCTCACATCAGATCATCCTGATAACGTTGACTTCATTCAATGGCGCATCGAAATTTTGATGGAGAGTGAAGCTTACGCTTTAGCACGTCGTGATATTATGAAGCTTTTGTCGGTACAACCATCGGCGGAGTTGACAGCATATTTGGGAATGAACTACTACTACGATAACATGCCGGATAGCGCGTTGACGATTTTTGATGACGTGCTGAAGGAAAATCCGTCAATGCAAGAAGTTTACCTCTATTCCGCCAGCATATGTATCGAAGAGGAAGCTTATGTTTTGGCATTGCAGTATCTCGAACGCGGTTTAAAAAACGATCCGGCAGATGTTAAGCTCATGTTCTATAAGGGGATCGCGCTGGTTGAGCTATCAAAGATTACCGAAGGGTGCCGCTGCCTAACTAAAGCGTTTCAAGCTGGCGAAGATGGCGCCATAGACTATCTGAAAGAGTATTGTTATGGTGTGGATTAATGCTAACCAAAATCGGAGTCTACTTGATTGTTGTTGTCAAGTTCAAGTAGTAGTAAATGTCGAATAAAAGAGTGCTACACCCCTTACCTGGGAAATGTAAAATAGACGACTAGCATTTCGACTTTTTTCTTCGAATTGTTGATGGGAGAGTGCGGCACTGATGCGTCGAAATAGAGCGCGTCTCCTTCTTCGAGCGTAATCGTTTCGTTATTGATTTTATACTCGCAGCTACCTTTAAGAATGTATTTGAACTCGTATCCATCTGTTGTGGTTGGTGTTGCTTTCGCCCCCGGCTCAATGGAAAGTAACGCCGCCTCCATAGTGCCGTTAGAAATATTTTGCGAGAGTAGATAACTGTAACGAATTCCGGTTTTGCGCTCTTGCTCCATTGCAATGGTTTGCTCTTTCTTTACCAACAAGTAGTGCAGCCCATTAGACAGTACCATTTCCCTGAAGAAATCTTTAAGAGAAATATCGAGTGATTGAATGATCGTAATGAATACCGGTAAGGATGGAACCGTCCGCGAGTTTTCGATTTTTGAAAGAAGCCCTTTGCTTACATTCGATCGCGTGGCGAGTTGTTGAATCGTTAAATTCTTTTCGTGTCTTATGGCTCTGATTTTCTGCGCAATTCTCGATACTACTTCGTTATCAGTCATGGATAGCCGTGTTTACTGGTTGTAAACATATTGAAAATTATATTGGCTGCTGAAGTGAGTTTATCCTGCTCAATACGGCATTATCCGAATGTTATCGATGAAAACGCCCTGTCGGTTAGATTTAGTAGTTTCATTTGTTTCAGTGGTGTATTGCTTCACGAAACGTTCATGTTTGCCTTGAAAGTTTAACGTTGCGATAATGTCTCAGCGAAAGGTTAGAGTAGGCTCAAGTTTGATGCGTAGTGAACACGGACACGGGACTTGGTGAAGTCAAAGAAGAAATGCAATTTTATCCATGTCGTTCGCATAACGAATTCGTTGTATGCCAACGGTGAATGTTAAACATAAACTATATTCTTCAGGTGATCAGAAATGTAATGCTGCTTGCAGTTGTTGTCATAATCGGTAGCTGCAGTCCAAAAGAAACTTCCGTAACATCAAAGACAACGGTAACCACCATTGCATTTGGTTCTTGCGGCGACCAACGGAGACCCCAACCGATATTGGAACAAGTGGCCGAGATGAAACCGGACTTGTTTATTTACCTGGGCGATAACATTTACAGCGATACAGAAGTGATGGACACACTTCGAAAGAACTATGGTATTCTTGGCCGTAAGCCGGAATTCCAAAAGTTGAAAGCTGCGACACCGATCCTGGCGACATGGGACGATCACGACTTTGGAATGAACGACTCCGGAAGACACTACAAATTTAAAGAAGAGTCAAAGCAGATTTTTATGCAATTCTTCGGTGTGATGGACTCTACCATGTTGGAGCATGACGGAATTTATTTTAGTCGACTGATAGAAGAAGGCAACCATCGCATTCAGATTATATTTCCCGACATGCGAACGTTTCGTGACAAACTGCTTCCTTACGATGATAGTCACAAAGGCGATGCGCGATTTGACTATGAACTCGATTATGCGATTTACAAAACGGCAGACTCAACAATGCTCGGAGAGAAACAGTGGAAATGGATTGAAGAGCAATTAAAAGTGCCAGCCGATCTTCGCATTATCGCCACAAGTACTCAGTTTGGAATTACACACAACGGTTACGAAGCGTGGGCAAATTTTCCACATGAGCAAAAGCGGATGATTGACTTAATTAAGAATACGAAAGCGAATGGTGTTGTTTTTATTTCCGGTGATGTGCACTATGCGGAGATTTCAAAGCTTACAGCACCTGGCGTCTATCCCTTATATGATGTAACCGCAAGTGGTATTACTTCGACGTGGGAGTTTGCTACACCAAATGATAATCGTATTGATGGTCCGGTAATGGAAAATCATTTCGGCGTTATCGCGGTAGACTGGAAAGAATCTGATCCCATCGTTCACTTTAAAATATTTGATGTCGAGAAGAAAGAGCGGATTCACCGGGAGATTAGACTTAATGATTTGAAATTTTAATGATCGCTCGGTAAACGCTGTCAGTTTGATTACCTTGAGTAGGTAATGTTGCCTACAATGAAAAAGAATGTACGGTTAGTGTTGGGTAGTGGTGGTGCGCGTGGCATGGCACACATCGGTGTTATTGAGGAGTTAGAGAACGAAGGCTTCGTGATCAAAGAAGTCGCGGGCTGTTCCATGGGTGCAGTCGTTGGCGGGATTTACTGCTCGGGATACCTGAAGGAATATAAACATTGGCTCATCGGCCTCTCTAAGTTAGACGTATTCAAACTCCTTGACTTCACGTTGTCCTCTCAAGGTTTTGTGAAAGGTGAACGCGTGTTCAAAGCAATTGAGCAGTTGATAGGCGATCACGTTATTGAAAATCTTCCAATACCTTTTACGGCTGTAGCAACGGATGTAACGCAGCAGCAGGAGGTATATTATCGATCAGGAAGTTTGTTCAAAGCATTGCGCGCGTCTATCGCGATGCCAACAATTTTCACGCCCGTGATCAACGGCAAGTCGCAGTTGCTCGATGGCGGGATTTTGAATCCGTTGCCCATTAATGTAGTCTCAAAGGAAAAGGGTGATCTCGTGGTGGCTGTAAATCTGAATGCAAATGTGCCGAAAGTAAATGGTCATGCATCGCGCGAGTTGAATACAGAACGTGCAGCATATCAAAAAATGCTCGACGCTTTCCGAACCCAAATCTTGAAAATTGATAGCACTGCTGAAGATCGCGTTGAGCATCTTGGCTTTTTCGATTTAATGACAAAGTCCTTCGATCTCACGCAAGATAAACTTACGGCACTCACATTAGATCTTTATAAACCTGACATCGTTGTAAACATTTGTCGAGATTCTTGCGGCGTTTTTGAATTCTATCGTGCCAATGAAATTATAGAATGTGGTAGGAAAGCATTTAGAGAAGCGGTTGCCGATTAACTTGTTCGATTACAGTAACACCTTGGATATTATTATCTCTGGTGTGAACGTGTGACGCGTGCTCTGCTTTCCGTTTTGCTCTTTCTATCTTTTGTTTTTCCCGGATGATATACACACCTAAGAAAGTACAGACGAGTATAACAATGATCAATACGTACAGAATCAACTTCGAAAGTCGTTTTATCCTCACGTCGCGTTCGTGTCGGGCCATAAGGCTTTCGTAGTTGCGATAGCGCGCAAGTTTGCCAGCACTAAGCGGCTTTCTTCTTATTCTTATTTCATTCCTTGCCATCGTATTTGATCTGTAAATTAAAATTCTTCCGAAGCCTGTCCAACGCGCGATAGGTACGCATCTTTGCACCACTTTCGGAGATATCTAAGATGAATGCGATTTCAGCGAAGTCTTTATCTTCAAAAAAACGCAACTGTAAAACCTCAAGCATATCTGTCGGGAGATCGTTCAAGTATCCTAACAATCGCTGCAGCAATTCTTCATCCCAAGGTTCTTGTGCGGCGTCCATCAATTCGCGCACCTTCACTTCTTCTAAACTAAACACTTTCGTGTTCTTCCTTTTTCGGTAGTACTTGTTTACTTCATTGGAAGCAATCTTATAAAGCCATGCTGAAAAAGGAACGCCTCTAAACTGATAACGTCCAACATGCTTCAGTACGGCTAAGAATGCTTGTGAGCAGAGGTCGGCTGTTAGATCTTCGTCATCAGTCTGGCGGTAGATAAAATTGAAAATTCTATCAAAGTACTTTTCGTACAAAACGCCAAATGCCCGGGGATCTTTCTTCGAACGCTCCAGAATAGCGTACTCTTCTTGTATCTCGGCTTCGGTCATGGTAAACTCCTCAATTGTACGCTTATAATGCAGGTAGGCTGCTGAAAGTCACAGACCACTGCTGTAAAAATGTGCTTTATGGCTCCATAATTCAAGCCTTTACCCAAATATCGATGTTGTCCGAGCGGAATGTTAAGTAAGTTCGTCTTTTGTAAATTACAAACACGGCCTTTTCCGTATGAAGGCTAAGTTCTTTGTGTAACACCCTCAGACTCAATTTAAATACCTAAAGAAAGGGGATATATGGCAGTGGTTAAAACGCTACTTTGCATTTTGATTCGTATGAAACGGGGCCTTTTATTATTCCTTTTTGGGCTTTCCTTGGTGGCGGCGGAGGCGCAGGATTTTCTTTATTCAACGCGTAATTACACTGCCGTCGATGGACTCCCTCAGTCGCAAGTGGCATCAATTGTTGAGGATGCTCACGGCTATCTTTGGATGGCAACTGAAGGTGGTGGACTTGCACGCTTTGACGGGCAACATTTCAAAGTTTTTACAACTAAGAACGGGCTACTTTCCAATAACATTTACAGTATCCTCATCGATCGTCAACAACGTTTGTGGATACTACATCCTACAGGCGTAACACGTTTTGATGGACGCAACTTCAAGCGGTTCCAAGATAACAATCCAACTTTTGGCACTACTCGGTTTAGGCGAGTATATGAACAGAACGATACAATCGTATTGGTAACGATGTCTGGTAATGTGTCAAAGATTTATCAGGATTCCGTATACCTATGGGACAAGCCAATCGATGGACAACGCAAGATTCTGCGATCACATGAAGGGCCCGGTAAATCGCATGTCTTTCTGATGGAAGATTCGACCTATCTCTTACAGACTGCGACAACAACAAAGCGTATTATGCCGCCACGTGAAGCAGTCTTGCTTTGGAATGCTTTCAACTACAAAGACAAAGTAATACTCAATGCCAAAGGAGGCATGTTCGAATTAGATACGAAGTCGGGTGCGCTCAAGAAAATGTCTTGGCAACTCGAACGGTACGTGTTGTTGTATGACGAAGTACATGACATTTTTTGGACTAGCGATGGTGGTTCTCTTTTTAAAGATCGCATTGAGAAAGGTGCGACGATTCGCTCCGATACAGTGCTTCGCGATGTGGAGGTCTATTGTGTCATGAACGATTCAGAAGGTAATACATGGTTTGGCTCGAGTGGACGCGGTGTGTATAAATATTTTATACAGGATTTTAATCAATGCAGCTCTGAAAATTTACGCGGTGTAATGTCGATTGTGAAGACAAAGGACGGCGCTGTATGGCTGGGTACGATGGCGAAAGGATTGTTTAAAATTCACCGCGGCAAAATTTCGACTTACGTTAATGAACATGTAAAGCGGAACAACGTGCGATCGATGCGCGAAACACCCGACGGTACTTTGTGGATTGCTACTGGCTACGGGCTTGGGAAATACAACAAAGACAATAATTCATTTTGCTGGCTTACACGAAAGGAAGGGCTGCCCAATAACTCCATCATGCATATGGATTCCGATAACGATGGGAACCTGTGGGTGGGCACCAACATGGGTGTTAGCAAGTACGATGGTAAGAATTTTAAGAATTATTCGACTGCCGATGGCCTTGGTTCAAATTCAATCTGGGTGCTTCACTTTTCGAAAAAGCATAATAGTCTGTTCGTTGGTACAGATTACGGGCTGCAAGTGTTTAAAGACAATCGCTTCTTTACAATTCCAATTCAAGGGATGAACAACACAAACGTGCTAGGCATTACGGCTTATCAGGATTCACTGTTAGCGATTGCAACGGGTGGGGCAGGCGTGGTGATCGTTGATCCGGCCGCCTATACGAGGAAGTTTATCACAGGTCAAGATGGTCTAGCCTCTGACTTCATTTATTTTGCCGCACCCGATGAAAAAGATAACATATGGGTGGGTACTGAAAAAGGTATTAACCGGATTCGTCTTGATCAAAAATGGGAGGTTTCTGAAAATTTGTTCTACGGCTTCGAGAACGGATTAAAAGGTGTTGAGACTAATATGAATGCTTTTCATGTCGATAAAGATGCGAAGTATTTCGGATTAGTAGATGGATTGTATGAGTACAACGAGATTGATCGCAAGTCATTTAAATCCTTTGATCTTCACCTGACCGATGTACAACTTTTTTACGGTGATCACTCCATTGTCGAACATACTGACAGCGTGTTTGGCTTATTTAGAATTCCCTATGGTTTGCAACTTCCGCCCGATGAAAACCACATTACGTTCCATTTCAACCGAGTCGATAAGCGCTACCCGTCGTCGGTGAAATTCAAGTACTATCTTGAGAATTTCGATAAGACTTGGTCGCAGCCTTCTTCGATGAACTATGTTACCTACAGCAATCTCCCGCCAGGTGATTATGTTTTTCGTGTGATGAGCACGGACAATCGCGGCAGTTGGGGCGATACAAAAATCGCCTATACGTTTACCATCAGGACACCATTCTATAAAACGCTTTCTTTCATGGTCGGCCTCTTTATTTTGATTGCAGGCCTAATCACCTTCATTCTGTACATGCGCGTAAAGCAGCGTGTCAATAAAATGCTTATGCTCGAACGTATCCGCGCGAAGGAGCAAGATAATCTCCGTAAAGAGATTGCGCGTGACTTCCATGACGAGATGGGGAATCAGCTGACGCGCATCATCAACTATGTGAGTCTGCTGAAGTTGAGCGGTATGAATGGAAACGCCCATGGCAACGGCACTAACGGAAACGGAAGTCACGATTTATACGCAAAGGTGGAAGACTCAGCAAAGTATCTATATAATGGAACGCGTGATTTTATTTGGTCGATTGATCCGGTGAATGATGAGTTATCGAAATTGTTTATTCATATCCGCGACTTCGGCGAGAAGTTGTTTGAAGAGAAGAATATTCAGTTTCGCGCTTTTAACCAAGTAAAGGAAAAAGTGAAACTTCCGTACGGATTTAGTCGCGAGGCGAATTTGATATTTAAAGAAGCCATGACAAATGCTTTCAAGTATTCTGAGGCTAAAAATGTGTCGCTGGAGCTTAAACGAAATGATGATGGTGGCTTTGACATGAGCTTGGAAGATGATGGAGTCGGTTTTTTTACCGGTGAAATAGCAAAAAGCAACGGTCTTAAAAATATCAGAGAAAGAGCCGATAGAATTAATGGTCTTTTACGTATAACCAGCGTTAAAGAACACGGAACCAAAATCATATTGACATTTAAACTCACCAAAACCTTGAAATATGGCCTTGCCCTTTAAAAAGCGTGTGATGATCGTTGAGGACGATCAGGAGATCAGAAACAGTTTTGTTCTCATTGTGAATAGCTCACAAAAATTTATGGTGGTCAACAGCTATGGCTCCTGCGAAGAAGCCATCGAGAATCTCAATCGTGATAAGCCTGAGATTGTATTGATGGACATTGAGCTCCCCGGTATGAATGGTATTCAGGGATCGAAGGTGATCAAAGATAAAAGTCCCCACACCGACGTGATCATGGTCACGGTTTATGAGGATAGTGAGCTTGTCTTTGAAGCTTTAAAAGCTGGTGCGTCGGGATACATCACAAAGAGTGCTAACTATATGGAACTCTTGTCAGCTCTGGACGAGATTGTAAAAGGCGGTGCGCCAATGAGCAGCCGTATTGCACGTATGGTGATTGATAATTTTCATGTTAATCCAAACTCGCCCTTAACGAAGCGCGAAACGGAGATACTTCAACTTATCGCAGAAGGGAAGACCTACACGCAAATTTCCGAAGAATTGTTTATTTCTAAAGAGACTGCTAAAACCCATATCAAGAATATCTATTCGAAGTTGCAAGTGAACAGCAAGTCGGAAGCAATCGCTAAAGCAAACCTCGAGAAGTTGATTTAGCAACGGTATGGCTAGTCGCAAAATCATCCAAATGAGGTGATGCATTTTGATAATACTAAATTCAATTTTGATATAGCTCCTTCATTATACGAATCGAAATTGCTTCATCAAGTTTTAGGTTAATGAAAAATTTCAAGAAGGATAAAGCTCTCCGGACGGGGGAGCTTTTATTTTTTAAGCTTGCTCATATTTCCGAGCGATCAGCAATCAGTCGATATACTTCCACGCGAAACATCGATCCGATTTTAATTCGTTTGAAAACTTCATATTCAAGTCATCTTCATCATTTCTCGGTAATGATGATTGCCTGTTTGGGGGATAGACTTTTTTTGCAAAAAATGCAATGCCACGTCGATTAATAACCCATCATGGGTTATGCGTGTCGTTTTAATATACCTCTTATTGAGTCATTCATTTAGGTTTTGCTTTGCGGAGTTTTGAAATAACGGCATGATAGCGTCATAACTCCGCGATCATGCTGGAGTTTTTATTAAAAAATTAACCTAAAATGTATGAGGAACTTTTTACTAATCGGTTTCTTCTGCCTGTTGCATGTTTCCGTAGCGTGGGCGCAGGATCGAACCATTCGCGGCAGGGTTACTTCGGCCGATGACGGAACGGGACTTCCTGGCGTGAACGTTTTGCTTAAAGGAACAGGTACCGGTGTCGTTACAGATGCCGACGGAAACTATTCGCTTACCGTCCCCGCTGGACCAGGCACGTTGGTGTTCAGCTTTATCGGACTTCGTTCAGAAGAAATTGAAATCGGGGAACGCTCGGTTATCGACATGCCGATGCAAGAAGATGTTGCCCAACTTGGTGAAGTCGTGGTGACAGCGTTAGGTATCTCGCGTGAGAAAAGATCGGTAGGATATTCGATCGCCAATGTCAGCGGTAAAGACTTGACGAAAGGTACAAGTAGCAACTTTACTTCGGCGCTTTCAGGAAAGATTGCCGGTGTACAAGTAACTGGTGGTACGGGTGCTCCAGGAAGTTCTACGAACGTAGTCCTTCGCGGATATGCTAACATCGGTAGAGGTACGCAGCCACTGTACGTGATTGACGGTGTGCCTGTAACCAACACAAATCAAAATTTCAACACCAACGGTGCTGATATCAACCGCACCGTAGACTTTGGTAACGGTATCAACGACATCAACGCAAATGATATCGAATCCATGTCTGTACTGCGTGGATCTGCTGCAACAGCGATGTACGGATCAGCTGGTGCGAATGGGGTTATCATGATCACAACCAAAAAAGGTTCAAAGGAACTCGCGGGTAAGCCGAGAGTATCTATCAGTTCGTCCGTGGTCTTTTCTTCGTTGCTGAAGAAGCCAAGTTATCAGAAGGATTTTGGACAAGGATGGGACGGTCACTATGCAAGCAATGAAAACGGTAACTGGGGCCCTCGCTACACGAACGATCCAAGACTTTGGGGTAATGCAGTGAATGGTAGTCAACTTTATAAAGACTTCTCTTTCCTTGACGACCAACTTACTGATTTTTATGAAGTAGGAACAATGTTCGACAACTCCGTTTCCGTATCCAGTGGAAATGCAGATGGATCTTTCTACATCTCTTATAACAATGTATCGAGTGATGGTATTGTTCCGAGCGATAAGGACAGCTTCAACAAGAACAGCTTCAAGTTCGGTGCTTCACGCAAAATGGGTAAAGTGCTCGAGTTGAATGCAAGCTTTAACTATATTAATAAAGTTATCAACGCACTGCCTACCGGACAAGGTCAAGGCGGAAGTGCTAACTTGTTCGATGATCTCCTTCAACATCCTGCCGATATCAGTTTGGCTGATATGAAGAATTACAAAGATCCGAACTCTTTCTTCAATCCCAACAATTACTTCACGCCATTCTTGTGGAATCCATACTTCACAATCGATAACACTTCAAACGAAGCAAACATCGATCGTATGATAGCAAGCTTCACATTGAATGCAGATATTTACAAGCCGCACAACATCAAAGGTACTTTGCGTTTTGGTGGTGACGTTCAAAATACTGTCGGTCATAACTACGACGGCAAGTATACATTGAATGATAACAGTGTAAACAAGGGTACACAAGATGATATCGACGGATATTACCGCGAGTTTCAACGCACGAACCGGTTATACAATTTGGATGCATTTGTATCCGGAGGTCACAACTTTAACAATGTAAACTTGAATTTGCTCTTAGGAACGAACCTTGAGCACAATACGCAAACGCTGAGTATGGATGAGGTGAAATCGTTGGTGTTGGAGCAACAATTCCCGAACCTGGCGAACACATCAGCAACACCAATCGTATCAGGTGGTTTCCCACACAGAACATTTAGAAGACAATCTTTGTACTCTGTACTCGAAGCGAGCTATAAAGATGTTTTGTATGTGACAGGAGCACTTCGTAAGACTTGGTCTTCAACGCTACCGCAAGGAAATAATTCGTATTTCTATCCTTCTATCAATGCCAGCTTAGTACTTTCTGATGCATTCAAAGCACTTAATACTTCATGGGTAGACTTTATCAAAGTACGTGTAGGTTATGGACAGACCGGTAACGATGCTGATCCTTATGTGGTAAATCCAGTGTACGTACAAGGACAAGTAACGACGGGTATTCCGTTCAGCGATCTTACGTTCCCATTGGGTGGCGTAACAGGATATGAGTATAGCAACGTGTTGGGTAATCCTAACTTGAAGCCAGAAATTTCGACTGACTTTGAAACAGGATTGGATTTCAATTTATTCGACAATCGCTTAGGTGTTGATGTAACGTACTATAATAAGACAACCGAAGGATTGCTCTTGCAACGCACACTTGCATCGTCGTCAGGATTTGATTTCATGTGGGATAACGTTGGTAAAATGACCAACAAAGGTATCGAGATCACAGCGAGCATTACGCCGATCCGTACATCTACTGGCCTGACTTGGGACATAGCGTATAAGTTCGACAAGAACGTAAACAATGTTGTTAGCTTAACAGAAGGTCTCGACGAAGTAACCATTACCGGTTTTGTTTCGCCAAGCGTTGTAGCAATCAAAGGCAAAACTGTTTCGCACGTGAAAGCATTCGGTACACAGAAGACAGAGGATGGTAGAGTGATCGTTGATTCACAGACTGGTAGACCATTGGCTACAGCGGAGGGAATTGATCTTGGAAGCACATTGTACGACTACACAATGGGTATCAGCAATACGATTACCTACAAAAACTTCTCGTTGTTCTTCCAGTTTGACTACAGACATGGTGGTAGGTTCATCTCTTACAGTAAGCAATCTATGATGTGGTCAGGAAAAGATCCACTGACGACCTACAACGACAGAAAACCATTCGTTGTGCCGAACTCAGTTTATGTAAACGACGATGGTGACTACGTTGAGAATACCATTCCAATTACGACTTCCGACTTGAACAACTACTACGGTGGTGAATGGAACGATGAAGCAAATGTATTGACAAAAACATTTTGCAAACTCCGCGAGTTGAATCTTACGTACAACTTGCCGCAAAGTTTGCTGAGCAAGAGCTTCTTGTCATCGGCATCAGTTTCATTGGTCGGAAACAACCTATGGTTATGGACACCTTCAGAGAACAACGTAATCGATCCTGAAATCACAACAGCTGCGAACGGATCAGGTACAGAGTTCGGTGAAATCAGAGGATATCCGTCTGTAAGGAACTATGGCTTCAGGGTTAATTTGTCATTCTAAAATGTCAACAGCAATGAAAAGAAAGAATATAATTATGCGGAGCGCGGCGAAGGCGTCTTTAACGATCCTCTTCTCCTTATCCGTTTTGTTTAGTGGGTGCGATAGCTATCTTGATGTGAATGATGATCCAGACGCTATCCAAGAAAACCCTGGTGTTTTCCTATTGCCTTCCATCCAGATTTCAATAGGCAGTGTTGTTGGTGGAACGTTCGCGCTTCATGGTTCGCTATGGGCCCAGTACTACAATCAAAACAACACAGCGAACCAATATCGCACTGTTATCGACATGGATATGCGCGCTAATGACGGTGATAACATGTGGATTGAAATGTATTCATCAGCACTGAGTGATATTCAGAAATTGAAAGAATACAGTCTTGCTACTGAAACTTTTGATCCTCGTTTGAACTTAATCGCGACAGTACTGGAAAGTTATTCTTTTCAAGTGTTGTTCGATGCTTTTGGACAAGCCCCTTATTCACAGGCTTTCCAAGGACAGGTTAGTGAAAATTACAATCCTGCATTCGAGCGCGGAGAAGAAGCTTATCCACTGTTGGTGACAGCTATTGATCAGGCTATTGCGCGTTACCGAAACTTTAATCCAGATAACGATGCTACGCTGAGCATGCTGCCAGAAGATGATCAAGAACTTGATTTGATTTTCAATGGTAACATGAATACCTGGATTGCATTCGCGAACTCTGTGAAGTTGAAATTGGCTGTGCGTAATCTCGACTATGCTCCAGATTGGTCTAAGGCAATTATTGAAGACCTCGAAGAGCAAGGAAATTATCTTACAGCAGACGCTATGCTTGATGTATTTCAAGCAGAGGTGAACAAGGAGAATCCGCTATTCGCACAGGATCAAAATCTGAATACAACCATCAACCTGGTGGCGAACAGAACACTGTCGGAATTCTGGACGAACAATGCTGACCCACGTGAAGCGCTGACCTACTATGCTAACACTGCGGGAAATCTTTTGTTAGATCATGGTGATCACAAGGCGACAACAGCTACGAATCCGAACAACTCTAATCGCAGACCGATCATGGATGCGACACGACCAGTATACTTCTTGACTACTTCGGAGATAGATTTCTTCCGTGCAGAATTAGTCGTGAAAGATATCATTGATGGAGATGCGAAGGCGTTGTATGATGCCGCTGTGAAAAGTTGCTTTGCGCGTGTCGGCTCTACTGCAGCTGTGGCAGAAACAAACTTCCTCGCAGCGGGTAAACCTTACGCTTTCTCCGATACGCCAGAAGGTCAGTTGCGTGACATCGGCGTTCAGAAATGGGCTGGTTTAGCCAATGTAAATCCATACGAAGGCTTCATCGAAGTTCATCGCCTGGATCATCCAAGGATTGCGGCTACAAGTACCTACGATGCTGATCCGCCACAAGGTAACGAAGGCGCTGTGTTGTACTTGCCGAAGAACACCGTGCTGGGGACCGGTTACATCAGAAGATATTTGCTTCCAGAATCTGAGTCTGTTTCGAATGCAAATTTCCCAGCGCAGCAGACGCGTGCAACTGACAAGCTCTGGTGGGACGTCAACTAAACTAAATTTAGAATTACATGAAGAACTTTATTCATACAAAGTTACGCATCGCAGTAGGCATTGTTGCCCTGTTTGCGATAACCTCCGCGTGTGACTCGGACGGTGATTCTGTTGGAGTGTCAACAGTCACCTATTTTCCATCATTTGAAATCGTGGATGGCGAAAATGTAGTGGTAGAAGTTGGTGACGACTTCGCCCCCGATGCTATCGTGATGGAAGGCGAAACGGAATTGGAACCGACCATTGATACAGATCTTAATATGAATGTTCCGGGAATTTACAGTGTTGTGTATTCTGCCGTAAATTCAGATGGATACGCTGGTACAGCGACACAAGAGGTAGTTGTTTATGATCCAACGATTGTACCAACGAATGTGGTTGGAAGTATTGTCGATGCAAATAATGCATCACGTACAGGTACGATCTCTTTAGTGGAAGGTACAACAAATCTGTTTTTAGGATCCGATATGGGGTTCGGTGGCGTGTTTCCATTGTATTTCCAAATGGACGGTGATGAGATGACCGTTATTCCGCAGACCTTCGCTGCTGGCTTCGGTGTTGAAACCGTTGAAGCCAATTACACACCAGGCACAAAACAATTTTTTGTGCGAATTCTTCCACAGAATTTTACCTATACATTCAAACTCACACAATAATTTTCACTGACATGAAGAATAATATATTGATACTGGTTTCCCTCTTGATGCTTTCACTGGCGTCGTGTAAGACGGATGACATTGATCCAGGAGCAGCAGCAAACAATGAGTTGAGTGGCGAATGGTTTGTAGAATATAACCATGAATTGGCTGGGCATGACCCACTCGGTTTGGGCTATACGCGTTTGTTAACGGCTACCACTGCGTCACAGTCTGCAACCGAACTGATTATTACGGATGAAGATAACGCACGTAATTTTCGTGTTAAAGCAAAGATGGACGTAGCAGCAGGAACATTTGGTAGCGCTGATACCTTGATGAACATCATTGAATATGAAGGTGAAGATGAAGAAGATCCTCCTTTCAGAATTAAGGTCGTTGTTAAAAACGGCAAAATCGTCCGCGATGCTGTTACGACTAACGCAGGTGTTGTTGCAGATAGTATCTATTTTGATCTCTGGCTTGAAGACCTTGGAGAAACACTTCAGGTGTCTGGCTATCGCAGAACTGGTTTCTTAGCTGATGAGCATTGATAAAATAGGCCGCTAAATTTATAAAAGGGGCCGTCGTTAGTGACGGTCCTTTTTTTATTCTCTAGGACCTGCGTGCAAAGGCCTTCTTTTTTTCTTCGTTATAGCAATGCATGTAGTCTAGTCGCGTGCGTGCCGCATCATTGTGTGGGTAACCGATCGCGAAAGATAATCGCCTCAATTTCCATTTTTTGCAAGCTTACGCTGCCATCTTTTCTTATAGACTCTTTAGAAGTGTTTTAAATGCCTTATAGCAGTTTTTTTTGATTTTGGGGTTCACCGTCCACATGTAGGTTTTGAACCGCTTTTGAGTAGCTTTTGCAAGTCACACTTACGTAGTTTCACGGTATACAGAGAGTCTTTAACCCATTATGTTTCCCAGAGGACTGCTCATCGTGCTATTGATGATACCTACTGCTGCTTTTTCTCAACGAGATAAGGCAGACAGCCTAGAGGTATTTATCAATAATTCGCACGAAGACACTATAAAGGTGCAGTTGCTGAACGAATTGGTGACGATTATCCGCGATCGCGATGCGCGTAAAGCCTTTCCTTACGCCCGACAGGCGCGCGATCTGGCGCGTGTGCTCGGCTATAATCGTGGGATGGGTAAGGCACTTGAGAACCTTGCCTGGATCCATTACCGTCGTGGCGACTACTCTCGCGCTTTCAAACTATCAACAGAATCATTGCGGATTTACGAATCGTTGAACGATCGTGCCGGAATCGCGAATTGCTACAATCACATCGCCGCCTTTTTGTACGAGCAAAAGCAATACACCCAAGCCATCGAAAACTTTACAAAAGCAATGGAGTTTAGTACGTCGGCCAACGATAAAGCTACCACCGCGCGATGCTTCACGAATATTGCGTTTACATACATCAGTCTCGAACAATACGACTCCACTATACGATACGCCAACCGCGCACTCGTGTTGGGTAAGCTGATCAATAATCAATATATCGTAGCGACCGCTACACGCTCTTTAGGTGATGTCGATTTACACTTCCGTCGCTACGAACAAGCAATACAGAAATACCGCGAAGTGTATAGCGCTGCCACATCCTTAAATAATACGTTCTTACTTGCATCTGTTTTACATCGGATGGGAAAGGTTTATGTGGAGCGGAAGCAATATGACAAAGCGTTGCCGTACCTTCTCGAAACATTAGAGGTTTCGAAACGCTACGAGCACAAGGATGAATTGGAGCGCACGTGTAAACTGATTGTCGAAGTGTACATGGCGCGAAACGATCTCAAAAAAGCTTTCGAATATCAGGTACATTATATTCAGATCCACGATTCCCTTAATGATCAACGCAACAGCGAACAGGTATCCTTGATGCAAGCACGCTTCGATTCGGAAATGAAGGAAACGAAGATTGAACTGCTTACGAAAGAAGCGCAGCTTAAACAAGAAGAAATCAATAGCCAACGTGTATGGATGTATTTCTACATTGGATCGCTGAGTTTGTTCGTGCTGCTGGCGTTCGTGTTGTTGTTTAACTATCAAGTCAAGAAGAAAGCAAACATAAGACTCGAAGAGAAAAATGCCGAGATTGAAAGACAGGCCCGTGAATTGGGAAGCTTGAACGTTGCGAAAGATAAACTGTTCTCCATCATTAGTCATGATTTGAGAAGTCCGTTGTCAAGTTTAAAAGGTTTGATGGATCTTGTTATTGAAGGTGCGCTGTCGAAAGATGAGTTTATGCCTGTGGCTAAAAATCTTAAACATACGCTCGAGTCTGTACAAGAAAATTTGGATAATCTGTTGTACTGGGCGCAATCACAGTTGAAAGGTTTGCAAGTCAATCCTGAAACTTTTCAAGTGCGCTCGTTGGTAGATGAAAAGATAAAGTTGTTCCACGAAATCAGCAAAGCGAAGAACATCACGATTGTGAATGAAATTGAGGATCAATTATACGTTCATGCTGATAAAAACCATATCCGATTAGTATTTAGAAATCTTATTGCCAACGCAATCAAATTTAGTTTGTCAGGTGGAAGTATTCTGGTTCGTCAACGTTTGGTGGACGGACAAGTGGAAATTTCGGTTTCTGATAGTGGCGTAGGTATGAACGCGCGTGACGTTGGTAAGTTGTTTAGACCAGAAACACACTTTACAAATCCAGGAACGCAAAAGGAAAAAGGAATCGGTATTGGGTTGTTGCTCACGAAAGAATTTGTAGAGAAGAACGGTGGCGCGATTTGGGTAAACAGCGAGATAGGAAAAGGATCTACTTTTGTGTTCACACTCAAACGCATCACCGTTGCCGTCAAGAGGGAAGCGGTGTATTCACACTCACTTTAATTTTTTAAGTTCGCCTTCATAAAACGATAAATAATTTTTCTGATTGGCAGGAAGATTCTGAATGGCGATCTCCCAATTTTTGATTGCATTTTTCTTATCGCCCACAGCGGTATAGCCGCGCGCAAGCCCTACGTGTGTTGTAAATTTATCTTCGGGATGCAGTTGCTTGTTGAGTTTGAATATCGCCAACGCCTTGTCATTTTTCCCTGCAGCCAATATCGCTCTAGCATATTGATGAACGTCGGCAACGGAAGCAGTAGGATGTTTAATCGCTTTTTGCATAATAGCTTCTGCTTCTTGATCTCTTCCCATCGCCATCAATACTTGTGCCTTGGTTTGCAATGTTGAAAACATCTCACGTCCGATAAACGGATGGCTAATGGCCGAATCTGCCCACATCAATGCTTCCGGTAGATTGATTTTGTTCTGTGCGCAAAATTGTGCAGCCTCCGTATAACCTTGGTAGCGGAAACCAGTAGTGGTACCGTTGAGATCAGCACGGAATTTTTTCACATAAAGGTCATTGCCATTCGGAACGTCGATCTTCATGGGTACACGTTTCTTCTCCCATTGTAAATATGCTACCGCAGAATTTTGCAGACGCTCATCAAAACCGAACGTTAACCATTCCGTATAGGGTGCGTCTACGAGATTGGTCTCTACGCGGAGAACATCTTCGGCGGAATTGTAGTAATAACTTCCCCATGATGTTGTGTTGCTGGAGAAGATCCATTTCGAAGGACCATTTTGTGCGACCTCAAGAAAGAGTCCATACGTTCCTGCTTTGAGCGATTTGCCTTGCACTGTCACATCGTGTGAGAATGTGATGGTTGTGTTTTCATTTGCACCCGCTCTCCATGGGGCCGAGCGCGCAGGGCCGTAGCCTTGGTCGATGTAGCCATAGTGTACAAGTTCGCCCCAGATGTGGCCAGTACGATCTTCGCCATTCGGACCATGCACATCAGGACTACTGTAGTTAATCGTTACAGATACTAAGCCGATCCATTGCGTGATACTTGATTTTTGATTGCCACCACTGGGCGGCATCGTGAGCACCTGAGCAATAGTGCAAAGCGAGAGACATGTTAAAAAGAACAATGTCGAAAGTATTCTGATCATAATTTGTTGGGTTGGGTGAATTGGAATTGAAAAGTGAGTCAGCGTTGTTAGCTGAAGCACGACAAACGAAGTTAAATGAAAAATCTTCTTCGGTGTTCACCCCATTGCAGGGATTTACAGCACTGGTAATACGAGAATCAAAGAGGTTAAAAACGCTAGGAAGTGGAATTAAATCTTGTGCTTGCGCGGGCTTTGGTCGGGAACTAAAACTTTGAGGGACGACGGATTGATAGTAATCTGAAAGTTATCATGGTGTCCACACGGCTCGCCATCGACATGGTAGGCGATAGGTTTTGTTGTCTTGATAGTAATTTTTTGTCCTGCAACAATCTGACAAAAGGAAGAGCGCTCAATGTTTCCTGCGAAAACTGCATAAACGACATCGAGTCGATACATGGGAACTTTGCGAATGATGTTCAGGTGCAAAAGGCCATCGCACACCGAAGCTGCAGGGGCAATGCGCGCATTGTTACCATACTGCGAGGAATTTGCTACTGCAATAATAAATGCATGTGCATCGACTGGATTCCCGTCGACAAGTACGCTTGCATCGAATTCTTTGAATTGTAGGAATTCACTAATTGTAAGTTTGGTATATCCTGTGAGGCCGCGTTTTGTTTTGCCGCCAAATAGATTTGCAATATGACCATCGAAGCCTATACCCGATACGTTCAGCGAGAGCTTGTCGTTAACGGTAAACGTATCGACGGCTACAGGAGAGCTTCGAAACACAGCGTTGATGGCGTCGTGAAGTTTCAGTGGAATACCAAGATGTCGCGATAGGCCATTGCCAGACCCACGTGGGATAATGCCCATGGGGACGGAACTTCGCACCAGACCTCTTGCCACTTCATTGATTGTGCCATCACCACCGACGGCGACAACAGCATCGAAATGTTCTTTTACGGCTGCTTGTGCTAACTCCGTGGCATGTCCTGGACTTCTTGTAAATTCAATCGTACATTCAACATCATGACGTTCGCTGACCTCAATCATCTTGCCCTCGACGGCAGGCTGATAACCCGTGCCGGCAAATTTGTTGACGATGAACATTACTTTTTTGCTGCGCGTTTCCACACCCAACGTTACTAATTTTTATGGAGAAGAATTTCGATAGACCTCGGAAACTGAAATTTAAAGCCTGGAATAAAAGCACCGGTCTCATGATGAGGCTGCATGCGATAGACTGCGTAAAGGGTGAGTTGATAAAACAAGATCATCACTTATTGCAATTCACAGGGCTTGTGGACAAGCAAGGCGAGGAACTTTACGAACTTGATGTTGTAATGATATCGGGCGCGCGTTATTACATCTTTTGGGATGACCAGCGCAATGGCTGGTCGATCAAAAACCTTGCTGACGGAAGCGAGCAATCCTTTCACCGGGCATTGATGGAAGACGCTACCAGATTATGGAACCATCTTGAATCAAAGGCAAAAAAAACGTGATTACTTGTTCGAAATCTTTTCTTGAATGTACTTCACGGCTTGGCCATAGGTCTGAAGCTTTTCAGCATCGTCATCAGGTATTCTAATGTCGAAGGTTTGCTCAAACTCCATCACAATCTCCGCATAGTCTAAGGAATCAATACCGAGGTCTTTTACAAAATTTGCCTCCGGTGTGATTTCGGACTCAGCGATACCAAGCTTATCTGTTAAAATTCGAGTGACTTTCTGAGGGATGTCTTGCATAAGTAGCTTAACTGTTTCGTAAATGTATCAGTTTCTTTTAAAAGTGGAAAACTTGGGGCAGGAATTGGTAATTCATGCAAATTAACTTCCGTAGCCAGTCCAATAGCAACCATTCAAAAAGGGATGCCGCTAGAACCGCATCGCGAACTCGGTACCGATACCCACCGTTGATTTGACCGTAAGTGTCCCCTGATGCTGTCGCATAATTTGTCGCGACAAGCTAAGCCCAATACCGGAGCCTGTTTTCTTGGTCGTAAAGAAGGGTATAAAAATCTTTTCCATCGCTTCCGGATCAATACCCGTTCCGTTGTCTTTGATGGCGATGATAGGACGGGATTTTTCATTCAAATAAGCCCGCATCTCCACTTGTCGATTTTCAGTGGTCTCGTCGAAGGCTTGTATCGCATTTTTTAGCAAGTTGATAATGACTTGCTCGATCATGTTCTTATCTGCAGAGAGTGTGAGGTCCTCAGGATATACTGAGATCTTCAGGTGAATACACTTGTCTGAAATTTCTTTGCGATGAAGCATGGTGAGTTCTTCCAACAGCGTTCGAACTTCAATCTGAACAGGCTTCGGTTTCGGAATACTCGTCAGACTTCTAAACTCTTTCACAAATTGAATGAGTCCTTCGCTTCGCTTACTGATGGTTTGAAGAGAAAGATGGATGTCATTCAACTGTTCTTGTCCTAACTGAGCGCCATTGCTCTCTTGTGTGAACGGTTTTAATTCTTCTTCAACAATACCGGCAAGTGAAGAAATTGGCGTTACAGAATTCATGATCTCGTGCGTGAGTACACGTACAAGATTTTGCCATGCTTCCATTTCTTTCTCTTCCAATTCGTTTTGAATGTTCTGAAGGGAAATCAATTTCAGGTTCTCACCACGCAGCGTCAGTTCAATGGCGTAGATAGATAACTGAACAATATCGTCGCCGATCTTGAGTCGGGTCAATTCGCGGCCACCGGTTTTTAGTTTGGTGAATACATTAACAAGTGTTTCACTTACTTCACCAAGGTCTTTGATGTTCTCAGCTTTATTGACTTTCAAAAGCTTTCGCGCAGCACTGTTGAATATCTCTATCTTTCCATCCTCTTTAAAGATCAATAAACCGATACCGACATGCATGACGATGTTTTTGAAGAAAAGGAATTCTGAATCCTTCTCCCGACGCGCAGTGCGGAGCTTCATCATAGCTTCATTCATTTCCTGATGAAGACGTTTTACGCTGGGATCGTCACTTTCTGTTTTAAAAGAATAGGAGAGATCATCGAACTTAATCGAGTCGAGGAATGAGGCAATGTTATCATTCGATCGCTCGAAGTGAACAATGAGTTGTTTTACTTGGTAAATGCTTAATCCTAAAAAGATCACCGCATAAACCCAGTCACCGCTAGAGAAAGTAAAAAAAGAGAAAAGAAAAATAGAGCCGACCAAAAAGGCGACTCTACGGAAAATCGGTGACTTGAAATTAAAGTCCATATTTTTCCATGCGTCGATAAAGCGAGGCACGGGTTAATCCGAGTTCATCTGCGGCTTTGGAAATATTGCCATTGTGCATTTGCAACGCGCGGGCTATTGCTGCCTTTTCAACTTCATCGAGGTTGAGTGTATTGCTGTTCGTATTCGTCGATAACGCTCTGCTCAGCAGGAAATCACTGTCTTGTAGCGACGCAGAATCAGTCATGATTACGGCACGTTCAATAGCATGTTGGAGTTCACGAATGTTTCCTGGCCAAGCATATCGTTTAAGTTTGTCGATTGCTTCTCCGGCAATGGTATTAACACTCTTGTGATATTTCTTCGCATAATATTGCAAGTAGTGCTGCGCCAACAACGGAATGTCTTCCACTCGTTCTGCTAATGGCGGTACTTGCACTTCAACGGTATTGATGCGATAGAGTAGATCTTGTCGGAACGTTCCCTCTTGAACCATCTTATGCAACGGCATATTGGTCGCGCAAATCAAACGGATATCGACAGGGATAGCTTGATTGGCACCGACGCGTGTTACTTGTCGTGATTGCAACGCACTCAATAATTTGCTCTGCAATGCCATACTCAGATTTCCTATTTCGTCTAAGAAGAGTGTACCACCGTTGGCAAGTTCGAATCTGCCGGGTCTGTCTTCGCGCGCATCTGTAAACGCACCTTTCTTATGGCCAAATAACTCGCTCTCGAAAAGTGTTTCAGTTATCGCGCCCATATCTACCGATACAAAACTCTTGTCCTTACGGAGGGAGCGTTGATGGATAGCCCGCGCGATGAGTTCTTTACCTGTACCGTTCTCACCAAGAATCAATACGTTCGCATCGGTCTTGGCGACTTTGTCAATAAGGGTGAAAACTTCTTTTATGGTTTGGCTCTGCCCGATGATCTCAGCGAAAGGTTTGCTGATTTGCTCTTCAAGCATTTCCTTCGCTTTCTTCAGTTTGTCAACTTCATTGTACGACTGCTTCAAGCGAATCGCTGTAGAGATCGTCGCGATGAGTTTTTCATTTTGCCAAGGCTTAAGAATAAAGTCGGTTGCACCTGCTTTCAAAGCGCGTACAGCCATCTCCACGTCACCAAATGCAGTGATCATGATCACTACCGAATTCGGTTCATGCGTGAGTATTTGTTCAAGCCAATAGAAACCTTCTTTACCGCTCGTGATGTCTTTGCTGAAATTCATATCCAGCAGGATTACATCGTAGGTGTCGTTGTGGAGGAGAAAAGGAATTTTTTTTGGATTCTTTTCGATGATCACGTGATGCCCTTGCTTCTTAAGCAACATCTTGGCCGCTAATAGCACATCTTCGTCATCATCGATCATGAGAATTTTACCGCCTTCTGAATTCACGAGTAAGAGTTAATATTTAGGTGAACGCTATTGTGTATGAAATACTGTGCCAGAATAAGAAAAGTTGATTATTAGCTCAACATCGAGGTTTTCTGACATTTTAAGGTTACAAATATGTTCAAAAATGAACACTGGCGAAAGGCAATGGACAAACTTTTGATCGAAAACTGGCGGTTTCGGTCGGTCGTTCCGGGTTCACCGGGTTGAAACCCGGTGTAATGTTTTTGTTTGTTTCTTTTTTCAGTTTCACCGGATTGAAACCGGTGTAACGTTTTCGTTTGTCTCGGTTACTGTTTCACCGGGTTGGAAACCCGGTGAAACGTTTTGTTTGTTTCGTTTTCAGTTTCACCGGATTGAAACCGGTGTAAGGTTTTCGTTTGTCTCGGTTACTGTTTCACCGGGTTGGAAACCCGGTGTAACGTTTTGTTTGTTTCGTTTTCAGTTTCACCGGATTGAAACCGGTGTAACGTTTGTTTGTTTCGTTTTCAGTTTCACCGGATTCAAACCGGTGGAACGTTTTCGTTTGTCTCGGTTACTGTTTCACCGGGTTTAAACCCGGTGAAACGTTTTGCCAACGTTCCTGCGGTAAAACCTCCTCTTTTCAAAAATGTACTCAATACCCGGTGTCTATGTTTTTGCTTTTGGTTTTTTATATATCTAGTCACCACCGGTACTATCCCAGGTGACACTGTGATAGCATAATAATCCGTCTGCCATTGAAATTTGTTAGTTGTTAGCTTGTTGTTATTAATCCAGAATGCGCTCTCGCCTTTGATCTGCTTTACAACATCCGCGAGATTTTGAGTGGCGCGTAACTTGAGCAATGCATGCATATGATCAGCATATCCGTTAATACATCGCAGGTCTATTTGCTTATCATGACACATGTACTTGATATGATTGATCAGCAAGTCAATCAATGAATCAGAAAGCGTCACATTTCTGTATTTGGTAGTCCACACCACGTGAACCCAGATTTTTGTAAATGACATACAACGAAACGAATGTCATCGAAAATAATGAATCTCAGTTGACGTAGTCAATCCAATTTTCCAGACATAAATCCTTTTTTTATGTTTCCCCGGGTTTCAACCCGGGGCTTGGCTTTGCCGTGGGAAACCCGCTTTTTGTTTCACCTGGTAATCGCGGCTTTTATGTTTCCCAGGTTTCAACCCGGGGCTTTTTTTTGCCAGTGGGAAACGGCTTTTGTTTAGCCTGTTAACCAATGGCTTTTGGGTTCACCAGTAACCGCGGCGTTATCGCCGGGTTGAAACGCCGGCGAAACATTAACGATTTGATTTCGGGTTTAGCTCAGAGAGAAACATCGTAATGGAAAACCTATCGTTTCACTTCAATACTTTTATTGCCAACAACGAAGGTACGCTCATCGGTTAGTAGCAGGAATGGAGAATGGATGGGTAATTTTTCTTCTCGAGCTTCGCCATAAAAGATGTCGACGCGTTTCAGTAGATCGCCTTCTACGTAGTAGAGGTCGCTGCCCATGAAGTTGAAATAACGAATACTTTTCGAAGCAATGGTCTTCACGAGCTTACCCATACCGTTGTAAATCAAAATACCTTTTCCTTTTTCTAGAATGAACAGGAAGTTCTGGTAGTCGCGCATGTACAGAAAATTCTCTTTTGCACTCGTCGTGTTCATCGAGACATCAACAGGCACTGTGTTGGTGCGCGTGTTGATCTTCTTCAAGGTGTTATCAGCGCCATCGAGAATCCAGAAGTTTGTTTCGCCAGCAGGACAAATCAGCCAAGGCTCAATTGCAAAAGAGGCGTCGAACGTATGCGCTGCAGTCACTTCAAATGATGGATTAAAGATCCAGTATTGTTGCAGGTCGCGATAGTAAGCGAAGATTCGTGCGCCATCGCCAGGCTCAAATAGGGTAGGTCGTCGTTCTCCTTTGTAGAGTGAAAGAAGCTTCCCGTCTTGATCGAATTTTTGTATTTGATTTCCTTGCGTCAGGATATACAATTCACCGGGCCGGTCCACCGCAGCATAAACAATTGTATCGCTTATGGCGATGCTCGTGCTCTTACTGCTCTGCGCAAATGCAGACAGATTCATCAATGCGATGGTGGCAATCAAAATGACTTTCATCCTTCGAATGTCTTTAATGTTACAGCGTGTCCGTCGTATTCAGCATAGCAACACTGTGTTACCCATTCGCCCATGTTGATGTAGCGACTGTTATCGCCAATCTGCAGGTCCAGCACCAAATGACGATGACCGAAGATGTAGTAGTCGAAGTGTTCTTGTTTTTCACGATCGGTGCAATACACCCACAAGAATTCGTTCTCCTTGCTGATAAACTTGGCGTCTTCGCGTTTAATGTTGCTGATACGACTCTTCTTCGACCACAAGTTTGCAATGCCTATGCCAAGATTCGGATGAATTCTAGCAAAGAGCCACTGGCAGACCTTACTGTTGAAAAACTTCTTGAGCACTTTATAGGTACGATCGCCCGGACCAAGGCCATCGCCGTGGCCAATCAGTAGACGCTGTGTGCCTACTTGCAGCACCTGAGGATCGCGGTAGATCGGGATATCAAGCTCCTTCGTAAAGTAGTCGAACATCCACATGTCGTGATTCCCCGTGAAGAAAACAATAGGCACACCGGCATCGCGTAGCTCGGCTAACTTTCCTTGCAGACGCATATAACCCTTGGGAATAGTATGTTTGTATTCAAACCAAAAGTCAAAGATGTCGCCCATCAAATAGATTGTGTGTGCATCGTGACGGATAGATTCCAACCAGCGAACGATCTTTTTCTCGCGTGCTAAACTGCTGGCATGATCAGGAACACCGAGATGGAAATCAGAGGCAAAGTAGATTTTCTTATTGTTTAAGCTTTCAATCGGCGGAATCATTGATCAGTTATCAGTTATCCGTTATTGGTTAACGGTATTGCTATCAAATAAAAAACTCAGGCACTGGGTTGTACCTGAGTTTCAAAAATAGTTATTAGTTATCAGTTATCGGTTAATAGTGAATGCTCTTTAGCGGGTCTATTATGCAATAACTAACACCTTTGATCGCTTTAACTACACAGCTGAAGCTTGTGGCTAGTAGCCTGAAGCTTTTCAGCTTGCTTGTTCCTCGGGCTTTTCACCTTCTAATGTTGGAGTAGGATCAACGCCAGGTTGTTCTTGTTCGTGCTGTTTCTTTTCATATTTGCCCGAACCGTTTGTGAACTGTTGGTAAGTTGTTTGTCTTTCAAATGGACGCTTGCCAATGAGTCGCTCAAGATCTGCTTGGAAAAGAATCTCTTTCTCAAGAAGTTCTTTCGCGATGATATCCAGGTACTCGCGGTGAAGTGTTAACAGTTTCTTGGTGCGGTCATACGCTTCATCGATGATGTTCTTTACCTCTTGATCGATGCGTTCTGCCGTTGCATCAGAGTATGGCTTCTGGAAGGAGTAATCATTCGCCTTCGAATCGTAGAAGGAGATGTTACCGATCTTTGGATTCATACCATAAACCGAAACGATACTGTAAGCAAGCTTTGTAATTCTCTCAAGGTCACTTAACGCACCTGTAGAAATTTTGCCGAACACGATATCTTCTGCAGCGCGTCCACCGAAGGCCATACACATTTCGTCTAAGAGCTGTTCTGTCTGATAGAGGAATTGCTCTTTCGGGAGATATTGCGCATAACCGAGTGCAGCGACACCGCGTGGTACGATACTTACCTTCACCAATGGATCTGCGTGCTCCAGGAACCATCCTGCAACGGCGTGACCCGCTTCGTGAAAGGCAACGATCTTTTTCTCTTCAGGAGAAATGATTTTATTTTTCTTCTCCAAACCACCGATCACGCGATCAATGGCATCTTGGAAGTCTTGCATGTCTACAGCTTTCTTGTCGCGACGTGCGGCAATGAGTGCAGCTTCGTTACAGACATTGGCGATTTCAGCACCAGCGAATCCTGGTGTTTGTGCAGACAATTTCTTAGGGTCTACACTTGGATCAAGCTTGATCGGTTTCAAGTGTACTTTGAAGATTGCTTCACGACCAACGATATCTGGCTTATCGATACTGATCTGACGATCGAAACGACCCGGACGCAACAATGCTGAGTCGAGTACATCAGGTCTGTTGGTTGCCGCCAGGATGATAACACCCGAATCCGTTGCAAAACCATCCATCTCAACGAGGAGAGAGTTCAATGTATTTTCACGTTCGTCGTTTGCTCCCGGCAATTGACCACGTCCGCGTGAGCGACCGATAGCATCGATTTCGTCGATGAAGACGATACAAGGTGCTTTTTCTTTTGCTTGTTTAAAGAGATCGCGTACACGTGCCGCACCCACACCCACGAACATTTCGACGAAGTCGGAACCGGAAAGAGAGAAGAACGGTACACCAGCTTCACCGGCCACGGCTTTTGCGAGCAATGTTTTACCTGTTCCTGGAGGGCCGACAAGAAGGGCGCCTTTTGGAATTTTACCACCAAGTTTCGTGAACTTCGATGGGTTCTTAAGGAAGTCTACAATTTCTTTAATCTCTTCTTTTGCTTCATCGAGACCGGCAACGTCAGAGAAAGTGATCTTTACTTTATTCTCAGCATCAAACAATGCAGCTTTCGATTTGCCGATGTTAAAGATTTGTCCGCCGGGGCCACCGCCGCCAGTCATGCGCTTCATCAACATCCAGAAGCCGAAGAGTAGAAGGAAAAGCAATCCCCAATACACAATCTGACTGACGTAGCTGTCGCTTTTATCGAGATCGTACTCAGGGCGTTGTTTGCCTGATATTTTTTCGGTTTTTAAGAAATCATTGTAGTCGCGTTGAAAGCCATACGGATCAACAACATCGACGGTAAAGTGCGGGCCGCTGTTATTATTATTCCAAGCTGAATTGTTGAGCCTGCCTTTGTATTTCGCGTTTTCTACTGCATCTTTCTTCAGGGTTACTTCAACATAGCCAGCTTTGCTGAGCAACGTGATCTTGCTGACATCTCCGCTTTTTACCATTTGAAACAACTCTTCCTGGTCGATCTTCTTCAGACCAGATACGGTTTGCATATAAAATACAACGAAGATTACCGCGAGCGTCGCCAGGATAACCCACACTTGATAATTGCCGCGTGGTGGTTTGTTGGGGAGCAGCGGTTTGTTATTTTCTTTCTTGTCAGCCATTTCTTTTTATCTCTCCTTAAATTTAGCGTATTCGAAACATTAACGTGCTAATGGTTCATTAGTTTATTCAATTTCCGTTATCTCGGCATCGCCCCAAAGACGCTCTAGTGCGTAAAACTCACGGCGGTCTTTACGGAACACATGCGCGACAACATCAATATAGTCGAGAAGCATCCACTCTTTATTGTTTTTTCCTTCAACATGCCAAGGATTTTCTTTGAGCGCTTTGAACACTTGCTCATCAATAGAGTCTGCAATTGCATCCAGCTGTTTGTCTGAACTTCCAGAGCATACTACAAAAAAATCAGCTACTGCATTCTTAACTTTTCTCAGGTCCATGACAACGATGTCAGTCGCTTTCTTTTCCTGCATGCCTTTGACGATCACATCACTAAGCTTTTCTGCGCTGGCACCCTTCCTTTTTTTTGCCATTAAACTATCTTCGTTTTTGATTAACCCACAAAACTAATCAAAATTAACTTGTATAAAATCCCTGCCAGTACCCTTTTCACGGGCAAAAACCTTGTTTTCGTGCCGGAATGTCGTTCGACTAACGACCTCGCCCTGCAACTCTGCCAGCAATCATCAGTCACCGAAGGTACGCTCGTGATCACCACCAACCAAACAAAAGGTCGTGGACAACGCGGGAATTCATGGCTTTCATCGCCGGGACTGAACCTTACCTTCTCACTGATCTTTAAGCCTACTTTCCTTTCTGTCGCCAATCAGTTTTATCTCAACATCTTTACAGCGCTCGCAGTTCATGACTACCTGAAAGCGCGCATCACCAATACGGTAGCTGTAAAATGGCCCAACGACATCCTTGTCGATGATCAAAAAATATGCGGCATCCTCGTCGAGAATCAAATCCAAGGATCTCATTTTCAGGCCATCATTGCAGGAATCGGTGTAAACATCAACGAACACAATTTTTCGGCACCGGTGAAAGCGACTTCGTTGAGTCTCAAAACACAACAGACCCACGATTTGCAGGAAGAACTCGAACTTTTACTTCATAAAATAGAGATTCGCTACCTGCAATTGAAGGAAGGAAAGCTCGCACAACTGAAAGAAGACTATATTCGCGCTTTGTTTTGGCGCAATGAACAACACACGTTTGCTGCGTTCGACAAACAATTTCAGGGAAGCATTATCGACATCGACGATACCGGCCGTCTTTTGGTTGATGTCGATGGAAACGTAAGAGCGTTCGACCTGAAAGAAATTGCTTACATAAGATGATTTTCTGAACCACATGAGTGTTTTTACTACCCGCAGCCGCATTGTTATAACTTGTAACAAAAGACTTTCTCCATACTTAGAAAGTGAAGTGCGTGCACTCGGCTTCGAACCGGAACGAACTTTCATGACGGGAATCGAACTGTTTGGTACGCTTAACGACTGCATCACACTAAACTTGAATTTGCGCTGTGCCAGCCAGATTCATTACTCGTTGCAAGAGTTTAAAGTGAAGAACCCGGAGGACCTGTATGTGAAGGTGATCAACTACCCGTGGGAAAATCTGATTCAGAAGGATGGATATTTTTCGGTTACCAGTAACGTAAGTCACCCGACGGTGAATACAGAGCTTTTTGCCAATGTAAAAGTGAAAGATGCAATCGCAGATCGCTTCCGCAGACAGGTGGGCACGCGCCCGAACTCTGGACCAGAAGTAGATCAAGCGGTGATTCATTTGTATTGGAAAGATGAGCGTGCCGAGATATTTATCGATACGTCAGGAGCAACGCTAGCGAAACACGGCTATCGGAAAATTCCAGGCAAGGCGCCCATGCTAGAAGCACTCGCAACGGCTACGCTAATGGCCGGGAAGTGGGATCGTCAATCGCCTTTTGTAAACCCAATGTGTGGATCAGGAACGGTAGCCATCGAAGCTGCACTCCTGGCAACCAATCGTAAACCTGGATTGTACCGTGATAACTATGCGTTCATGCATATCATCGGCTATGATGATGCTGTTTATAAAGAAGCGCTTCGAAAAATTCGTACTGAAATAAAAGAAGTTCCAGGACTTAAGATTTATGCTTCCGATATCAGCGAAGATGCTGTTCAGGTTTCTCAGGTGAATGCCGGCATCGCTGGTATTGAACAATACATTGAATTTTCATTGTGTGATTTTGCAGAAACACCCGTACCAGAAGGTGTTAGTGGTGTGGTCTATTTCAACCCAGAATATGGTGAACGCCTTGGTGTGCTCCAAGAACTAGAACATACCTATGCGCGCATTGGCGATTTCATGAAGAAAAATTGCAAAGGTTATACAGGCTACATCTTTACCGGAAACATGGACCTCGCGAAAAAGATTGGACTGAAAGCTGCACGACGCATTGAGTTCTACAGCGCCAAGTTAGATTGCAGATTACTGGAGTATGAGTTATACGCAGGCACACGCCGCGTCGAAAAATAGTTATTGGTTATCGGTTGTCTGTTATTGGTTCAGTGAACCGTGATCCGTGAACTGAGAACCGTGAACCAAAGGACAATAAGACTTAGATAAGACCTACATAAGACCTACGATATGCCTTGAGCGGAGGGAGAGTGGAGAGAGTGTGGAGGTAGAGTGGAAGCAGGGCGGAAAAACCAACATTACTAATCTAACTTTACCAGGTTGCTGGCGCTTGCGTCGGAAGGAAAAATCCTACAAACATCGTTACCGAAGATACATCAATTTTGGCATAGCCGCATACTCAATAGCAACCCCTGCGAAACCGTGTCACAAGTTGTCATCCGATTACAGTAACATCTTCGACTTTCTTGCCTTGAGCTTTAAATTGGTTTAAAAGCGACCTGAATTTATTAATGGACAACGAATTTAGGAATGAGTAACTGCGGGGTGCCCAACTTAAACGCGGGGTAGCCCCGGCATGTGTGTGAGGCAGCATGTTTAAGTTTCCCCTTTTCTTTTGCTTCGTTTTCTTTTGGGGAAGCAAAAGAAAATGAAGGAAGATACGGATGTACGAACTTCTCGCACGAATTATTTTAGCTCTACGTACTTAGCCGAATGCGTGAGTCGGGCCATATTGTTGAATCGGTATGTGATTTACCGGATACTAGTAGTTCTGAGCTCTAAAGAGCTTTTCCCGCTCTTCCCTTCTTTCGAACGTCCGGACTCTATTCTGTTTTTTTATTTCGCTCACAACCTTAAATTGTCGCCCATCTAAACTGAGCTTCATGATTTCCATTCGAAATCTATCCTTCCAATATAACAGCAAGGCAACGATTGCGTTTCCTGATTTTACCATACCCCGTGGACAACATTGTCTACTTCTTGGTGAGTCGGGGAGTGGTAAAACGACATTACTCCACTTGTTGGGTGGACTTCTCCGTGGTTACGAAGGCTCCGTACAGGTTGATAATACAGAACTCTCTACGCTATCGGAGAAAGCCCTTGATAAATTTCGCGGACAGCATGTCGGATTTATTTTTCAGAAGAACCACCTGATCAATGCGTTCACCGTGGAGAAGAATATATTGCTCTCGCCGTTTTTGGCGGGTCTGAACCCTGATTTGGAAAGATTCAATACCATACTTTCAAGTTTGGGACTTGCCGAGAAGAAGCAATCACCAGTATCGGCGTTGAGTCACGGACAAGCGCAGCGGGTAGCCATTGCGCGGGCGGTGATTAATCATCCGTCAATCATCTTTGCTGATGAGCCAACGTCAGCGCTAGACGACAGCAATTGTAATCGCGTGATCGATCTGCTGCTGCAAGTAGCGAAAGCACAAGATACCACACTCGTTGTGGCGACGCATGATCAGCGCTTGAAAGACAAAATCAAAAATCAGATTGTTTTATCATCTCCATTAAAACGATAATTCCATGGCGATATCACTCTTTACACTTGCGTGGAACTATCTAAAGGCAAAGCCGCTCAATACCATCATCAACATTGTGTTGTTGTCGCTGGGAATTGCTGTCATCACCATTCTGCTGCTGTTCAATAAACAGCTTGAAGAAAAAATCGCCGACAACACGAAGGGTATCGACCTTGTGATTGGCGCAAAAGGATCGCCATTGCAATTGATACTCTGCAATATCTTTCATATTGATTTTCCTACGGGGAATATTTCGTTGAAAGAAGCTGAACGCTTCGCGAAGAACCGGTTGGTGAAGCAGGCAATACCGCTCGCGCTAGGGGATAGTTACAAGTCGTATCGTATCATCGGTACCAATAAAGAATATGCAGCTTTATACAATGCCGAATTAGCGTCGGGCGATTGGTGGGGAGCACCGTTGTCTGTAAACCTTGGAAGCAATGCTGCTGCGTTGTCGGGACTGAAGCTCGGCGATACATTTGCCAGCGCACACGGTTTGGCCGAAGGCGGACATTCACACAATGAACATCAATATAAAGTTGTCGGGATTTTTAAGCCCACGCATAGCGTGCTCGACAATCTTATTCTCACCAATGTAGAAAGTGTTTGGGAGATGCATGAAGAAGCTGATGAATCAGATTCTGTTCATCATCACGAGGAGCATGCCGAAGAACATCATGCGCCGCTAAAACCATCACCACTTGTAGCGTCGGTGGAGAAAGGCGACAGCACCAAACAGATTACTTCATTGTTATTGCTTTACCGTTCGCCGATGGCCGCCATACAAATGCCTAAAATGGTGAATATGCAAAGTAGTTTGCAGGCCGCATCACCCGCATTTGAAGCAGCGCGATTGTTTTCTATCATGGGCGTCGGCGTAGAAATTTTAATGGCATTTGCATACGTGCTGATTGCCATCAGTGCATTGAGTATTTTTATCGCCTTGTATAATTCATTGAAGGAACGTCGCTATGAAATGGCCGTGATGCGCTCGATGGGCGCCACACGCAGCAAGTTGTTAACGCTTGTATTGCTGGAAGGAAGTTTGCTTACACTATTGGGAAGTCTCGTGGGACTAGCCTTGGCACATGGTGTGCTGATCGTATTAACAAGTGTCTCACCTGAAATGCAGAAAGCAGGAATCAGTGGATTCGTTTTTTATTCGCAAGAGTGGATAATTTTGGTTGGAAGTTTGTTGTTGGGATTGTTATGCTCGGTTATCCCTGCCGTGCAAGCGTATAGAACAGATATTTCAAGGGTTTTGGCAGCACAATAAAATTTTAGCAGTGATCATGAAAAATATATTTTTTGTCGTAGGTCTTTTAATGATAGGTACCTCATCTTTTGCACAAGCAAAATGGGATGCGTGGAATGAATTCGCGAAAACAAAATTTGAACCCAAATACGATGAAAAACTTGAGGAGTATATTTTTTACCCGAGTTTCCCGGAAGGGTTGCTTGCGATGGTTGGGAAAGAAATAACCGTGCAAGGCTTTTATGTGCCCTTCGCACCAGAAGACGGCAATTACATTATTCTTTCAAAGTTCCCCATGAGCCAGTGCTTTTTCTGCGGTGGCGGAGGCCCCGAATCAATTGCTGAAGTTACGTTTGCCAAAGGTGCGCTTAAATTTCAAGTCGATGACCTCATCACTGTAAAAGGCAAATTGAAACTTAATAAAGATAATGTTGAACACGGTAATTTTATTCTTACAGAAGCAGTGCTAATATCGAAGTAGGGAGTAAGGAGTAAGGAGTAAGGAGTAAGAATTAAGAATTAAGAATTAAGAATTGACTTCTGACTCCTACCTTTTGACTCCTGACTTCTGTCTCCTGACTCCTGACTTCTGTCTCCTGACTTCTTACTACTTACTTCTACTTCTCCCCCTTGCGCTACCCTGTACTCGATATCGTCACTTCTCTCAAGGAGACTCTCACTAACCATCCCGTTGTGATTCTTCAAGCACCTCCCGGGGCAGGGAAATCTACGGTATTGCCTTTGCAGCTTATGGATGAACCTTGGCTTGGGGGAAAGAAGATAATTATGCTTGAGCCGCGCAGGCTTGCTGCGAAGTCGGTAGCAGAGCGTATGGCCGATCTTCTGGAAGAAGATGCTGGACAACGGATAGGCTACAGTGTACGCTTTGATTCGAAGGTGAGTAGCAAAACGAAAATTGAAGTTGTCACCGAGGGAATTCTCACGCGGATGATTCAATCTGACAACACGTTGGAAGATGTGGGGATGTTGATCTTCGACGAATTTCATGAGCGCAGTTTGCACGCTGATCTGGCGCTTGCATTGAGCTTGCAGATGCAACAAGTGCTGCGCGACGATTTGAGAATCTTGATTATGTCGGCCACACTGGACAGCGAAAATCTTTCTTCGATCTTAGGCGGCGCACCCATCATCACTTCATCTGGACGACAATATCCAGTTACCATACACTATACACCCGACGAAGACGGACCAGTCGTGCCCCGTGCTGTTCACGCGATACGAAAAGCGGTGCGCGATGAGCAGGGCGATCTCCTCGTGTTCCTTCCTGGCGCAGGCGAGATCAAACGTGTCGAAGATATTCTGCGCGAGGAATATTTTGCTGACGTAAGTATTCATCCGCTGTTCGGTGATCTTCCGTTCAAACAACAACAGCAGGCGATTCTCCCACGACAAGATGGTGGTCGAAAAATTGTACTCTCAACGTCCATAGCAGAGACGTCACTTACAATAGAGGGTGTTAGAGTCGTGATTGACGCAGGACTCGCACGTGTTCCAAGATTTGACCCACGGAGCGGTTTAACAAGATTAGAAACCATTCGCGTTACACGTGATGCCGCAGATCAACGTGCCGGACGTTCAGGTCGTCTTGGTCCTGGTGTCTGTTATCGCTTGTGGTCGGCGTCGACACAAACGGCACTTGCTGCACAGCGTAAACCGGAAATACTTGAAGCAGACCTTGCGCCACTCATGCTCGAACTTTATGCATGGGGTGTGAAAGAACCTAAAGAACTCACGTGGATTACATTGCCAACGGCAGGCGCTGTGGCTCAAGCAAAAGAATTGCTATTGCAACTTGACGCGATCACCATACAAGGCATAACACCACGCGGGAAACAGATGCTTTCCCTTCCTACACATCCACGCATTGCACATTTGCTGCTAGAAGCCAACGCTTCGGAGAAATCGTTAGCAGCCGATATTGCAGCATTGATTGAAGAGAAAGATCCATTGGCGAAAGAATCTGGCGCTGATCTCGCGTTGCGACTAGAAGCACTGCGTAAATGGCGCGGCGGACAAAAGTTTTATGCTGACAAAATCATTCTTGAGCGGATTGAAAAAATTGCGCAGCACTGGCGACGACTGCTAAAGACAGAGGTGTCGAATAACATGGTCGCCGACACGGATATCGGAAAACTTCTTGTGGCGGCGTATCCTGAACGTATTGCTCGCCAGCAAGAGAAACATAGTGAACGATTTAAGCTTGCCAATGGGAGAGTGGTGAAACTTCCACCGCATGATCCATTGATGCGGGAGCCTTGGCTTTGTGTAGCGCAATTGGACGCTGGAAGCGGTGAAGGAAAAATATTCTTAGCAGCTGCGGTATCTGAAAAAGATCTCAATGCCTTGGCGCATGAAACAAACTTGGTGCAGTGGGATGATGAACGTGGATTGTTAACCAGCGCTGTGGTAAAACGTGTCGGCAATTTGTTGTTGTCGCAGAAATCGCCCGGTAATATTACTGAAGACGAACGTGTTCAGGTTTTGTGTGAGGCCATTCAAAAACATGGTTTGAAATTACTTGGATGGAATGAGTCGCATGAGGAACTTCAAGCACGCATGTTATCCATTAAAGTCTGGCGCCCTGATGAAGCATGGCCCGATGTTACAGACGATAATCTCCTCGCGACACTCGAAAGTTGGCTGGCACCTTTTCTCACTACCGTCTCCAGGCGATCAGAATTGGAGAAACTCGATCTTGCTACCATCCTCAAAAGCATGATCCCGTGGGACCTCCAAAATAAATTTGATGCACTTGTTCCTTCGCGCATTGAAGTTCCCAGTGGGTCCATGATTCGTCTCCAATATTTTGCCGATGGACGTTCACCCATTATTGAAGTTCGTTTACAAGAAATGTTCGGTCTCACCGAAACACCTTCCATCAACGAAGGACGAAATAAAGTATTGATTCATTTGTTGTCACCGGGATATAAGCCCGTGCAAGTAACACAAGACCTAAAGAGCTTCTGGCAAACAACGTATCACGAAGTGCGTAAAGAATTGCGTATGCGTTATCCGCGCCACCATTGGCCCGAAGATCCGTGGACGGCAGAAGCTGTGCGCGGCGCGAAGCGGAGGAGTTCATAGCGCGAATTCAGGTGTTTAAGTGTTCAAGTGTTCAGGTGTTCGAGTTTTCAAGAAATGCTGGTGTTCTCGTTAATAGTTTCTGCACCGTTTTACCTTTATTTAAGAAACATCCTTCGCCCATTACTTAGTGAAACATTGCGGTATTGTATGGTTTGACATGTTGATGTTGTCTTGCCTGTCACGAAAGGATTGTAACTTGATTCCGTCATTTCACCAAGTGCATGAAATTAAATCTCTACCAAATTGATGCTTTCACCGATCGAATCTTCGGCGGTAATCCGGCATGTGTAGTTCCACTCGAGTCGTGGTTGTCGGATGAGGTTTTGCTGAACATCGCGAAAGAGAATGCTGTAGCGGAAACAGCTTTCTTCGTGAAGAAGGAAGATAAGATACATTTGCGGTGGTTTACGCCAGATATTGAAATGGACTTGTGTGGTCATGCGACACTTGCTACGGCACATTGTTTGAAAACCATTCTCAGCTATACGCGTGATCAAATTATTTTCGAAACACTCAGCGGCGATCTCATCGTTACTGTTCAAGATGATCTTTACACGATGGATTTTCCCTCACGAATGCCAACAAGCGCAGCGTTACCAGCGATAATTCAGCAGTCGTTAAATATTCAGCCGAAAGAAGTTTTGAAATCGCGAGACTACGTTTTGGTTTATGATTCAGAATCTGATGTAAAGAACATCAGGATTAATCGACAGGTTTTTGATCAAATCAATCTCGATCCGGGTGGGGTAGTGGTTACGGCTAAAGGAGATCATTGTGATTTCGTGTCGCGATATTTTACGCCGCAAGCATCAATACTGGAAGACCCAGTGACCGGATCTGCGCATTGTTCCTTGATCCCTTTTTGGTCGGCGAGGCTTCATAAGAAAACACTTCATGCGTTTCAGGTTTCAGAACGCATCGGAGAACTATTCTGTGAAGATAAAAAAGATCGCGTGGCCATCAGCGGAAAGGCACGGACCTATTCTAATGGCGCGTGTTGGATTGCTTGATGCAAATGCAGTTTAAAGGATCATGTTACGAAAGATTCTAATGTAATCGGCAAGAAGGTGCCGCGCTTTACTGTTAATGTCTTAACCGATTTATTGTCAGGTTTTCCTGTAATGGCGATACGGGCATTCTTGTAAGATCGTTGTTATCTTACAGTCATTCATATCACTGATTCAATGCGTGAAATTTCGTTGGACAAAATAGTGCATCGAGATCAAACGGTGCTGTTGATCAAATTCGAAAAGGATTTCGTTTTGATGGAAAAAGTGAAACAGTTACGGGATGTTAAGTTCAGTATCACACATCGTTGCTGGTATATTCTATTTGATGCGGGCACCATTAAAAAAGTAGTTGATTTATTTTCGGGTGTGGCGCGAGTAACGGTTGCAAATACGGTAACAACGTCACTTGTCAAAGATGATGGTGGTGCGACAACGACAACGATGGGCGACAAGCTCTTGACGCTTGTTGGTGAGAAGTTAAGTTTAAAGGGATACAGTGATCATACGCAGCGCGCTTACCAAGATCAATTGAAAGGCTTTATGCAGTATTATAAAACCGAACATCCTGCGATGTTGGGGGAGCAAGAGATAAGGCGTTATCTTCTTTATTTGATTCAGGAAAAATCGGTGAGTCGTTCTACACAAAATCAGGCCATCAACGCGATTAAATTTTTATATGAGAAAGTGTTGGGCGAGGCACGGCGCGTTTATCATTTGGAGCGTCCGCATAAGGAGCTGAAATTGCCCTCGGTGATGAACCACCATGAGCTTCAGTCTCTTTTTTCTTCATGCGCAAATCTTAAACATCGTTTGATGCTTTCCATTATCTACTCGGCAGGGTTACGACGTAGTGAGCTGTTGAATTTGCGTGTAGGCGATGTAGATCTGCATAGGTGTGTAGTTCATATACGCGGTGGAAAAGGGAGAAAAGACAGGCAGAGTATTCTTGCGAAATCCATTATTGGAGATGTAACGGAATATATTAGTACATACAAGCCGGAGCACTGGCTGTTTGAAGGCGTAGGGAAGCAACGCTATTCGGAGACAAGTTTGCAGAAAATATTTAAGCGCGCCGTAGCGCGTGCTGGTATTCGTAAGGCTGTAACGTTGCATTGCTTGCGCCATTCTTTTGCGACCCATCTTTTAGAATCTGGTGCGTCGACGCGTTACATTCAGGTTCTATTGGGGCATAATTCGGTGAAGACGACGGAGATTTACACGCATGTTGCGACCACCGATTTGACTCAGTTGGTGAGTCCATTGGATAGGTTATATTTGAAAGGAAAGTGAAGCATGTACCATAAAAAAATATCAAGCGATTTTAGTGAAAAAGGTGATTTTTATGCGATTTTCGAGGCTGCAACGGCCAAACTGATATAAAGGAAATATCAGGTAATTGCATATATTCGGACGTTGTAGGCAAGCGTTAAAAAGAAAATATAGATTGATGAAAATATTAGTGATCACAGGACCGCCTTATTCGGGCAAAGGGACACAATGCGAACTTCTGAAGCATCAACTGGGATTCAACCACATTTCAACAGGAGACAGAATTCGCTTGGAGAAAGAACAGAAAACTTCAATTGGAAAAATAATGAGTGAATATGAGGAAAAAGGCAATCTTGTTCCTGACTCAATAATGAAGGACTTGTTGGGCGAAATAATTGATGAGAATTTAGATGCTGTCGGAATAATTCTCGATGGATATCCGAGAACTGAAGTGCAGGTTGATACTTTGTTGGACTTAGTAAAGGAAAAGGGGAAAGAGATTCAAAAGGTAATAAACATTGAAGTACCAAAGGAGGAATTATTGATCAGAGCAAAGAAGAGGGCGGAGACTTCGGATAGAAAAGATGACAAGGATTCGCAAATTCATTTTAAGCGAATAGAAATATTTGAGCAATCAACAAGACCCGCAATTGAATATATGAAGAAAAGAATGAGCGTTGTTACGATTGACGGTCTTGGACAGATTGCAGACATAACCGCCAGAATCAAAAGTGAGGTGAACGCCAGCCTGTAACATTAAGCCGGGTAGATATAAGCCCCGCAAAAAAATGCCCGATGACTACAAACTCATCGGGCTTTTATTTACCCGGTGTTGACCGATCACCGCTGCAGTGTGTTTTCTCTTAGGTGTTTTTGTATGGCTTTCGGCATTTTATAAAGTGGTTTTAGTCCTTTATTTTTTTTGCCATCACCAGGAGTTTGCCATCGGTTAGTCGATTAAAGGCACACCATCCCTTACCCGTATCGACTACGTTGCGGCACAAGAATCAAAAACATTTAAACGCTACCTTCATCCAACTTCACAACATCAGTTAGGGCGCGTTGATCTTAGTGGCATAGTTTTGCTGTTGCAGAATTTTCCAATCGTATCGCGGCCGCAGCGTTTCGATCAATACCATTGTACCGCGCAGGCACTTCGGACATCGTGCAATGTCTTTTCCATAGCGCTCAAGTATTCGTAGGCGCACAGGTAATACGACCTTGGGAGGTGCTGGAGAAATGTTCATGCTTTTGCGCAGTGCATTGAGTCTGGAATTCTTGTTGAAGTGCTTGAGGAAGCCGTAGCTGCGGATCTTCACAAAACCTTTTGGCAGAATGTGTTGTTCGAAACGTCTTACGAATTCATGTTGTGATAGCGTCATCACCTTTTGTTTGTCACCATCACTGTAGTCTTTGTACCGGAAAGTAATGGAGTCTTTGTCTATACTGATCACGCGGTGATGGGTGATGGCAACTTTGTGCGTATATCGGCCCAGATATTGTATTACTTGGGCTGGTCCGCCGAAAGGCTTCTTCGCATATACGTTCCACTTTTTGTAACCGATCGTTGTGATTAGATTATGGAAGAGGTGGTAGTCGATGTTTATTTTTTTATTATTAAACATCCGCCTTAACTTTTGCAAGAAGTATCCTTTGAAGATCTTTTGCATGGCACCGACCGGGAAAACAAATTTATTATTCTTCCTTTTTTCTTCTATCCACTTGTTCTCTTTTACACCGCCGGCACTGACGATGCAATGCACGTGCGGATGAAAAGAAAGGTCCTGTCCCCAGGTGTGAAGAATGGAAGTGCATCCGATCTCAGCGCCCAGATATTTAGGATCTTTACCCAGGATGAGTAAAGTATGTGCTGATGCATCGAAGAGTAGTTTGAATAATTCTTTACGATGCACCATGATCAGCTTGTTCATTTCATGCGGTAAGGTGAACACAACATGGTAATAAGCGGTAGGAAGAAGTTCCGCCATTTTAAAATCAATCCATTGTTCTTTTTTCCACGATCCACAAGCAGGACAATGTCTGTTACCGCAGCTATGATACTGCCAGTGCAAGTGATTACAATGTTGATCATCACACTTGAGGCGATGGTATCCCAAGGCGATGGTATGACATTCTTTCAATTTACGGAACACAGCTTGCGAGTAAGTATTGAAGGAAGTGATAGCGGGATGATCGAACACAGTTTGCTGAAGCGTTGCCGGAGTTACATTCACGGTTGTAGACTATTCATGATGGTATCGAGCGGAGAGATTAGCGAAGCTCTCTTGCTCTGTTGCAGGTGTAGATAGATCATGGTAGTCTCCAGATTGGTGTGTCCGAGCAGTTCTTTGATGGAGTGAATGTCGACACCCTGGTCGAGTAAGTGAGTGGCAAAGCTATGACGCAAGGTATGTGCGGAGTATCCTTTGTTACTGAATCCAGCCACCTTCATACACTGGGTTACCATGTGACCGATGGCACGCTCGTGCATGGGCCTATCGGGAATATAGCCTTCGAAGAGATATTCTTTTGTTCTATGATTGCGATAATAAGTCCGCAGATCATCGAGTATAAATCTTGGAAGTATGGTGAATCGGTCTTTGTTACCTTTTCCTTGCACTACTTTAATCTGCATGGCATTGCTATCGATGGAGGATACTTTGAGCAGTCGTAGTTCATTGAGGCGCAGTCCAGCGCCGTAGAGTAATCCAATCATGCACCGATGCTTGACGTTTTTAACCGCCGCGAACAGTTGCAACGTTTGTTGTTGTGATAGTATCGGTGGTAATTTATGTTCCTTTCGCGGGAAGAGTTTAGAAGGGAGAACGTATGGTTTACGGAGCACATGCTTGTAGAAGAAGCTAAAGCTTTGTGCTGCCATGCGACACTTGTCACGTCCCAGGTTGAGCGAAGACTTCAGGTAATTGATGTAGAGAATGATCTCATCGCTGCCGATGGCGAGAGGATCCAAATCGTTAAAATACGAGAAGAGGAATCGTACTTCGGAGGTGTAGTTACGGACAGTTCTGTTGGAGTATCCGCCTGCTGTAAGTGTTGCAGAAAGTTTGATGAGCAGTTGTTGCGCATCCGAATTGAGCGCTTCTGTCTTTAAATTGTTTTTTTGATCATAATCTTTAATTTTAGCTGAAAGATAGGAAGAACAGATTCCCTCACCGAAGGTGTCGGTTCAACAATGTGTTCCATGAATAATCCCTTTTGCTAACGTTGAGACGAATTTAGTGTTTCTATTCTCAGGATGCATATTAAAATTCATTTTTCTACAAATGCTGTATTCGAAAAAATGAACGCGCTGTCAAGGGTGGACGCGTAATTCGCCTGTGCGATATGGAGCGTCCATTCACCATGCCCTTGAAAGGGCGTTCATCTTTTTGTAACTTTCATTTGAAGAAAAATCAAAAACTGCCATGCTTCCATTAGTGATTCACGAAACGTCGTGATCACAGTTTCCCGTAAGGTAGTTTAAGAACCCAGGCCACAAACTATAAGAAGAGATCAAGTCTCACACAGTGTTAAGTGGTCCTGGGTTTGTTTTTTGTTTCCTGGGTTACGTTGTAGACATATTGATATCTTCTTCAATTTCAGTTTATGCATATCCTAGTTGATACGGCGTGTGTTTTTTTAAGACGGCATATATTCTCCCGACATCGGTTCAACTCGCAGGAGACGGATTTGGTAACTTTTGGATTTTAGACGTCAACCAAAATGGACAATGGGGTAACGTGTTTTATGTGTGTCACGATCCGGCTGTAATTGTTAAACATTCCGACAGCTTAACTGAATTCATAAAGCACGTTGACGAATTTGGAAAAAAAGGAAAGCAATCTAATCTGGACGTAATCCATGAAGTAACAGTAATGGATATATGGACAAAGAACAATGGATTCATTGATAAATCGGCAGCCTTAGCAAGCACAGACGAGAAGCTCAAGTCTTTTGCGGAGACTCTGCCCGACAACTTTGTAATTGCAGACCTAAGGGGCAAACCAATTAAATCAGGATTTGCTTGGGGTAAGTTTGGTCCTAACATAGAGAAAGCAAAGCGACATGATACTGAGTTGATTTGGGCTGTTGAGAAGATTGAAAAGAAAGGACTTCTTTCGAGACTCTTTGGAAAATAGAGATGGTTAAGAACGCTAACAAAGCATAAAAACATGCCGGCACAGTTGATTTAAATTTTATAATTTTGGAGTGCAGGCACGTTTAATACACGGACTTTATGCACCATGCGATTTGACAGAGATGAACCCTTTGAAAATGTCGGATTTGGTCAATTTCAATAACCGAACTATGGAACAGATTTTAAGTGTCGACAACAAATTGATTCATTTCAAATTGAATGAAGGAGCAAACTGTTGGCAAACCAGAACAAGTATTAACAACGTTGATCTGGAGATAGAAATTGACTTTCAGTTCCATAAGGAAAAGGAAGTGAATTGGGACCGATTCAGAGGATTTTATGCATTTGTAAATAAAGAAGAGAGGCTTAAGAAACTGATAGATGATTCTCAGAACCTAGTTAATGAATTAGGAAAAGCATTTTATAGAGAATCTGCAAACGAAGTGTTAGACTACAAAATGGAATTTGCGAATTCAATTTTTTACAATGGCAAGACAGACGGGGCCTTTATTAAAGACGGATATTCATACTCATTGATTTTTAATTATTTCGCCAAGCGGGACAATGGGACGTATGGAGATGAGTACGGACTATATTTGGTTGACATTGAAAACCATTTTATTGTGGGAACAAGGAGATATCAATGTTGAGGAAGTTCGGCAAATCGCACGGCGTACAACAATGTGTTCCATGAATAATCCCTTTTTTCTAACGTTGAAACGAATTTACTGCACTTTGGATGATTAATTTTATATTTCGGCCACGCCTTATAGCTAGACGTTGTAGGTAACCAGTTCTGGACAATTTGAGCTTCGAACAAAAAAGACAATGGAACAGTGTCCGATATGTTTTAGTGAATTGGAAGTACGTGAATGTGCTCCATGTGACGACTGTGGTTGGAATGTGCCGACAGAGATAGAACATTTGAACGAAGGACAACATACGTACACAACTTATGAAATCTACCAAGGACTCAGATTGACGTTGTGTAACTTCTGTGCCGTGGACTTTGGATCTTACAAATCAGAATACTTTGGATTTAAGAACGACAAAAGAATAGATTTCGGTGACTTCAACTTTGTAGGACAAATAGATCATCCAGAAATTGTGAAAGATAAATATTGCCCGCAGTGTTCAGCACGACTTAAGTTCTTAAAGTTTGTAGCTGAATTAAGATAACTGAACGAAATGCAGGATTTAAAAACCGAATCTTAAAAGTTTGGTGTAAGGGCAGGCAACCTACAACAAAATGTTCCATGAATAATCCCTTTTGCTAACGTTGAGACATCACGACCGGTACCTAAAGATTACACCAAACAACCATGATTTATCATTCCCAGGTTGCGTGTCGATGCAAGCGCATCGAATGACGTTCGAGGAGGTAAGGGGATCTCGTTGACGACAATCGTAGGTCGGACGATGAAAATTTTACATTTCGTTTAGATTCTTTAACAAGCGATTAACTAAAGCTCCACATAAAGGTTTGTAGCTTCGTTGGAATCGATAATTAACCGAAAGAAATATGAAGAAAGTTATTTATGCGCTTGTCTTATCGCTGGTTGTGGTAAGCGGGCTCGTGTTTGCCAATCGTGAAATCAAAAATGAAACGCCAAAAAAATCTGCGCCGCTCTCTGCTGCTGAAAAGAAAGCTGCTTTAGAAAAATGGGAGGCGAGTCCTGACGGTATAAAGTTCAAAAAATGGAAAGCATCTCCAGAAGGCCAAAAGGTACTTGCCAGTGCGGCTAAAATAAGGAATCATACAAGGGATTCGACCAACATGGAGGCGGTTGTAACGTCACTCTTTCTTCCCGAAGGCTCACGACTAGGTTTCGGCGTGATGATCAATATTGATGGTGACGATTATATCCTCAGTTTTGGCCCGAAAGAATCTGATGAATTTCAGCAATTGCTTAGCCTGCACGTGAATGACAAAATAATTTTACGGAGCCATGCTGTATCGTATGCGCCAAAGTATGCGTATCCGATTGTGTCAGGTGACTATGTAGAACGAGATCGTGAAATCATTTATAAAAGCCCGCCTCGCAAAGGTGGATGCTAATACATCGGCAGTGTCGGAAGCATTCACCCTGCCATCAATTCCAAAGTATAAATGAAATTGACATAACGATTAAGAGCGATTTGTCAAACAGAAACCGCATAGTCTCTGCAGAATGATATTACTTGTCATTGCATGGGTTATGCGTAATTTACAGTTTGTAACTGGTGATGATTTGTATACTGATTTCTTCACGCTTGTCGATAGATGAAAGATAAAAATATGGCTGAGATCACAATAGCGGATATTCCCTTTAAAGTACTACTCTCATGCTTCGGTACTGAAAAAGTGGAGATTATGGAGCTTGGTGATACGGGGTATGGACGGGAAGGATTTGTAGATGAATCGTGGTTCAAGCGTTACAAGACAACGGATGAACTTTGTCAACAACCATATGATTTTGGTGGACTTGTGATATTTGACGGGCAAATAGGGCGCTATACAATCACGTATGTGGACGGTTATTATCAAGTTTCGTCAAGCCAAAAGGACATTGAGAAGATTCAACACGAATTGAGAAGCCGCGGTATAACCTGGCAAGAAAGACGTCGATAAGTTTTCTTTATCTTTATGAGCACCTGTCACAATTTGTTGGCGCATGATATGAATGACATGGGCGCGTTAAAATCGATTGTGTGTAGAATGGATGTAAAATTTAGCGTTAGAATTCGTGGTTGAAAACCAGTCTGAAAGATCTGTTTGTCCGTGTTGCGGCTATAAGACCCTGTCTGAAAAACCAGGGACGTTGGAAATTTGTGAAATCTGTTACTGGGAAGATGACCCGTTTCAGAGTGCTGATCCAGACACCGAAGGATGGGCTAACGGCGTGTCTCTTCGGGCAGCGCAAAGAAATTTTCAGAAGTTCGGTGCATGTAGAAGAGATTTGATCGAATACGTCAGCCCTCCAAGGGCTTCTGAATTAAGAGCGACTGATGGAAATTCCTCGACTAATTTCTCGCGCCGACCTGAATGAAAACCAACCATTTTTGAGATCGCTTTATCTTGTTAACACGGCAATAAACGCGCACTCGGTAAAACTAAAGTCACTACGCAATCATCTCAGTATTATAGTTCATCGTAGTGTAACATCTATCTTTTGTGTTGGATAAAATTTTACTCATTGTTGGGGTAGCTCTGCTGTCTTCGTTTGGCGCAATCGCCCAGGAGCACGAGTTCAAAGTTGGCTTTAAAGTAATTAGCGCTCATGATTCCAGTCGCCAGTATAAGCCAAGTACAACATCATCTCATAAGCTGCACTATCGACCGATTGAAATTGACCTTTGGTATCCTGCTGACGTTTTACCAACCGATAGCATAGTTTCTTTTTCGAATTTGATATCGTTGCTTGAAGAAAGGTGTAAATACTTTGACGATACCAAAATATATCAGGGACTCACTGAGGAGATGCTACAATATATCTGCGGGAGTTTGAACTGTTCAGATCATGATATTTTGAAAAGCGTAAATACCACAAGCTACCTAAATGCCCCGCGCGTAGATATACCATTTCCATTGATTGTCTACTTTGCCGGATTTAATGGCATGAGCTACGAAAATTATTTGCTACTAGAATTATTGGCAAAGAAAGGGTTCATTGTCGCCTCGGTGAGTTCCATCGGCAGATATCCTGGAAACATGACGATGCAACAGGAAGATATCATGGAACAAGTTAAAGACGCTGAATACGTAATTGAATATCTAACCAACGCGCATATTGCGTCGGACCAAATTGGTTTGGTCGGCTACAGCTGGGGTGGACTGGCAGCGACAATCTTGGCGATGAAAGATTCTAGTAAATTTAAAGCGATTGTTTCATTGGATGGGTCAGAACAATTCTCCTATGCAGATGCAGCGGAAAGTAGTGCGCTCAATGAATTTAGAACCGCCGATTATTTTACGCCACAATCTATTCAAGCTCCGTTTCTTTATTTGGATAGTGATATATCAACCTTGGAAACATTGCCGGACTCTATCTATAATTTGGTGGACGATATACGTGGTGATAAAACATATGTTAAAATTGACAACGCCACGCATGAAGATTTTTCGAGTCTGAGCGTTGTGTTGTCTGAAGATCGAAGCAAGACGCCGTATGCTGTTATCCAAACGCTGGCAACAAATTTCTTCCTTGATAAACTGAAAGGTGAAAACGTGTTTTTCGAAAATATTCCAAAGGATGGCGTCGCACATCAATTTTCTCCACCACAGGTGACTACTTCGAGAGCGGAAACGAAAATGACTCTTCGATTCATTGGAACGATACGCGATAACAAATCGAATGCACCACTGGCATATGCGAATATTGGTATTTTGAATAGAGAAATTGGGACGACATCCAATAGCAGTGGTGAATTTGAAATACCCTTCTTGGAATCAAATGTGAATGATACGATTAAAGTGTCGATGATAGGATACGAACCAACGTTGATTCTGCTAGACGACATTTTTAAAAAGCTGAAGACACGTATAGATATTCAACTTCAACAGCGCGATGTTGAACTGAACGAGGTCGTTGTTACTGAAAAAAAGCTGACGACCAAAATATTGGGAAACACGACCGACTCGAAATTCTTTGGTGGAAAGTTTGCCTCAGGCGATTTAGGAAGTGAGATCGCCATCAGAATTAAGGTTAAAAAGAGTCCAACCTATCTCGACGCCTTTAGCTTTAATATTTCTTACAACACCGAAGACTCGGCGATGTTTAGAGTGAATGTATATGAAGTCGTGAATGGCCTTCCAGGGAGGAATATGCTTCGTGAGAATATTTTTATAAAAGTGAAAGGGGAAACAGGGAAGATGAATGTTGACTTGCTGAAATATAATATCGTGGTTACGGGAGATTTTTTTATCGGGTTAGAATGGGTGGAGGGAGATCGCAATGCAGGTATTGTGTTTTCATCGGGTTTTATCAACAAGGGCACCTATTATCGCAAAGCGAGTCAAGGCCGTTGGAAGAAATTTCCAATGGGTGTCGGATTTAATGTTACTGCAAAATATTAACGGTGAAAGGGGATTGGCTTGATTTATAAAATATTTCCCTGGACTTGTGACAATTCATGGATTTTGGTTACTAATAGTTTTAAATAAGCAGCGTAGCCAATTGGAACTGCATAAAAGCAATTTTATTCGGATAGTAGAATCTAACCAGGGTATCATGAAGAGCCTTTGCCGTGCGTATTATGCGAGCGTTGAGGATCAGAAGGATGTTTTCCAGGATATCGTGTTGCAGTTATGGCGATCATTTGATGCCTTTCGCGGCGAGTCGGAGATCGGCACCTGGATATACCGGGTGAGCCTCAATACAATTCTCAACAAAGTTAGAAACGATAAGCGGAAGATTGTCTCGGAAGCATTGAGCAGTGCTGAATCACATCTCAGTAATGCGATGGCAGATGATGATACGGAGATTCTGCACGTAGTACTACAGTCGTTAAAAGATGTAGATAAAGCTGTTGTTATTCTTTATCTGGAAGGTTACAAGAATAAGGAGATCGCTACAATTTTGAATATCACGGCGACGAACGTGAGTACAAGATTTAATCGCATCAAGGCCGAACTCAAATCAAGATTTAAAATTCACGATCATGAAATTACATGACCTTAAGCCCGCATGGCGGAAATTTCAAGTGATAAATTCGATGGCCCACATTGATCGAAACGAATTGCTCGCGATGCTTGGCGAATCCGAATCTGTTGTGGTGAGCAAGACAAATAGAGTTCTACTGTACACGTTAGTGTTTGTGTGCTTAACGTGTTGTAGTCACGGCGGATGATTTCCTACATCACTTGGAATATCACCCCGGAAGTCGTCGATGGATTTCCGTTGCTCAGGTGGTATGGTGTGAGTTGGATCGCAGGCATGTTCTTAGCCTACAAAATCCTAACAAGGATTTACAAGTCGGAAGGAACACCGCTGGTTGAGCTTGACAGTCTAACAACGTATGTCGTGCTGTGTGTAATTGTTGGCGCGCGGCTGGGCCATATATTGTTTTATGACCCGATATACTATTGGAACAATCCCATTGAGATCCTTCCATTTAAACTTGAGCCAGAATTTGAGTTCACAGGTTTCTTAGGACTTGCAAGTCATGGCGGAATTGCTGGAGCACTCGTTGCGCTTGGCATTTACGGAAGGAAATTCAAGAAGAACTATTGGTGGCTTTTGGATCGCATCGTGATCGCTGGACCGGCGCTTGGTATTATCCGTTTGGGTAACTTAATGAATTCCGAAATAGTAGGGATACCTACAAATTTGCCTTGGGCTTTCATATTTACAAGAATTGATACAGTGCCGCGACATCCGGTGCAGTTGTATGAGGCAATATGTTATCTCGGTATTAGCGGTGTGTTATATATGCTATGGCGATCCAAGAAATTTTACGAACACAATGGATTCATTGCAGGGCTTGGTATCACGCTATTGTTCATAGAGCGTTTCTTAATAGAATTTTTGAAAGAAGATCAAGTGTCGTTTGAGCAAAATCTCTTGCTGAACATGGGGCAGCTGCTCAGTATTCCATTGATCCTTGGCGGGATCGTGCTGATGGTTACTTGCGTCCGAGGGATTTTTCGTTTTGAAAATAACTCGCGTTTCTAATCACTAATCGATCGTTTTTGATGTGCTTAAAAAAAAGGATGTTGAAAAAACAATTTTAATAGAGCGTGCGAGCGGTGGCCCAACTTAAACGCGGGGGAGTTCCGGCATGTGCGATGGGAAGCATGTTTAAGTCTCCCCTTTTTCTTTTGTTACTTTTCTATTTGGGGAAGCAAAAAGAAAAGTAAGAAGAGGATGATGCACGAACTAATCAGAGCGACTCAGTAGAACATTCAAAAAGTTGATAGGAGTAAAGTGCGATCCGGCTTGGGGTCTTTTTGAAAAAGCTTTCTACGGACACCAGTAGCTGATGGTTTGGAGCTTGAGAATTAAACGCACAGCGTTTAGGCTGGAGTAGGCTTATCCACTGTGTTTCAATTTCGGTGAATCCTTTTACAGAATACTTTCGACAGGAGAGAGGTTTCGTACTTGAATGATTGGAATTTGTGCCCCTTGTTAGATTTATCAGACAATTAATAGAAGAAGTAATTACCTTGCACAGGTACATCTATAGTGTACATAATTGACATGAGCACGCTTTATTACTTACAGTTTTATCGTGAAGACGATATGCTTTTTGATATTTCAAAACGGTTAAAAAAATCGTTAATAGAAGAGCATAGTTTGACGCGTGTGTTGGCGCTTGTGAAAGACGAATCAAAACTTGAGAACGAGACCGTTCAGGTTATCAATGCTGGCGTTCGAGGTCCGCATAGTAATGGTTATTACTGCGCGTTTAATTTTGAAGACGAGCTCGCATTTTGGAAAAGCTTGCTGGATAGATTTCCGGACAATGCTATCTTGAATATTATTTACGCGCAGTACTTGTGGCAAGTGGATAAAAATTATGACCGTGCAAAGGCATTCTATCAAAGAGCGTTCAATATTGATTTCAGGTCGATTGGATTTATTGAACCCGGTTGGTTAGATGAGTTGACGGAGGATATTTTTGAGTTTCGGATCGTTCACTTACGATCACAAAAGGAGCAATACGATGCAGAGAATTTTGCTGACGTGGTGGCGTTTTTGAAACGAAAGTATAGTGATGATCCAGACAAGATAGCAGCAATTGACCGCGTCAATATTTCGATGACAGAATTCTAGGGATTCGAAGTATACGTGCGTGCCGATGACGTGTAGTTCAAAATTTTGCGGTTCATATCCTGTGCGAGAGTTGTCTTCCCCGCGATTGCATTATGTTGATAGAATATTTTACTGAAAACATTAGAGGAAGACGGTTATTGCCTTTATATTGGCAACCATACAGTTGCGTAAGTATTATGGATACAAGACGGGATGTTTTTCAAGCTATTGCGGATCCGACGAGGCGGGCCATCATTGCGCTTATCGCGCTGCAAGCCATGACACCGAATTCACTTGCCGAACATTTTCACACCAGTAGGCAAGCCGTGTCAAAGCATATAAAAATATTGACCGAATGCGAACTTTTGAAGATGGACCATCAAGGCAGAGAAATTTATTATTCTTTGGAAATTGAAAAGATGAAGGAGATTGACAAATGGTTGAGTCAATTCAGGTCGATGTGGGAAACCAAATTCAATCAACTCGATGAGGTATTATTAGCAATGAAAAAAAAGAAGAAGTGACATGCTTCTGCTTTAAGAAACGAAATGTGGGAATGCATTTCTGACGACAAATATAACGACTCCAATTTAAAGACATGGAGATGTATATAAAGGCTGAAAATAAATACCCGCATGACTTTGACTTCAAGTAATGTTCATTACACCGTAAGGTTGTGTTCTACCTTCATTTCGATATAGCACACTAGATGATACTTGCTTTCGATACGTACTACTTCGGTAACAAAGCCAAAACAATTTGCCTTGCATTCGAGCAATGGACGCAGGTAGATAATTTTCAGGTCTATGCTGAAGTTCTTGAAGGCATTGCGGAATACACGCCAGGTGAATTCTACAAACGCGAATTGCCATGCATTCTAAGTTTATTGAAACAGATAGATTGCAGGAATGTTCAAGCTATTCTTGTTGACGGATATGTTTTTCTAGACGACGAAGGAAAACTCGGACTCGGTGGACATCTTTATCAAGCGCTGACTGTTAAAGTGCCGGTTATTGGCGTTGCTAAAACTAATTTTGCCACAATCGTGGACAATAAAACGTTTGTATTCAGAGGCGAAAGTAAAAATCCACTCTACATCACATCGATTGGTATCGATAAAGAAAAGGCGGCTGACCTTGTCAAAAGTATGGGTGGTGAATATAGAATTCCTACTTTGTTGAAGCATTTGGATATGCTTACTAAAACTTGATCATGTAGATGTTAACGCTATAAATTTCGTTGACCTGATTCTTGAATGATCTCGTAAGAATCGATATTTTTTGAGATATTTTTCAGGCACCGATGAACATCTTAATCATTTACAGTCACCCGAGCAAAGAGTCTTACACCTTTAATGTCCTGCAGCAGTTGCAACAAACCCTTGCAGCGGAGCAGTGGCACATTGAAGTCTCGGACTTATATGCAAATGATTTTCAGACTGACATGACTGAGCAGGAGTATGAGCGTGAAGGCTTTGGGAAGATTCAGCTGGCGTTGCCCGAGGATGTGATTAAGGAGCATGCAAAGATTCAACGTGCCGACTGTATCATTTTTGTATATCCGGTGTGGTGGAGTGATTGTCCAGCCAAATTAAAGGGTTGGTTCGATCGCGTGTACGCCGTTGGATATGCTTATGGCCATCAAGATAGGCCTGAGAAAATGAAAACAGTTCGGTATGGTATCGTGATTTGTACAGCGGGTCATCCCAATCACTTTTTGCTAGAGACTGGTATCGCTCAGAGTATGGAAAACGTAATGCTCGACGATCGCCTTGGGAAAAGGTTTGATCATAAAGAGATGATCATACTGGGTGGAACATTAAACATTGAGCAGGTGAGGGAAATTCACCGGAATGAAATACGTGCGTTGAATGCGAAGATAAAAATGCGCTGTAACAGTGTAGCGAATTGATAGTTCGATTTATCGAACCTCGCATTCGCCCATTTGTCAGGTAATCGGTTTAATTTGTCTAGTGGTCGACTAAAAGGCGCTGCTATTGCATCTCCTGATTTAACATTTCGTTACATTTGTCAAGCAACCCCAATATCCGGAGCATGATTCTATAATCTGGCGACGGAGGTAATTTTAAATCCATGGCGAGAGACCACATTTTTACTTTTTTATTGGCCCCGTTGTTTGGCGCGCTACTGGAATACAATCTTCCTCGGAGATATAATCTTTACATTCTAATTGCCGCGAGTATTTGCCTTACACCATTGTTGTTTAAATATCAATTCAGCATAGCGGGATTTCAGATAATTTTTTTGTTTTTGGCAATAAGTAGTGCTTATGCCTATCTGTCGGCTGACCTCAAGCCAGGGCGAAGGATAGTCAGTGCGTTGGTAACGATGGCGTGTCTGTTTTTTGTCCTTTACTTTGTTGCTTGGGCCTTCGCATTCCATGGCACTGAGAGCGTTGTAAAAGAATGGATTGTTGATGACTACAGAGTTCAATACAAAAGTGATCAGGGTTTCGCAGGGCAAGCACGTATGTTTTACGAATTGGATGTGTATGGAATGATTCCATGTTTTTTGAAAAAAGTTGATACGCAAGACGTAGATAACGATTCCGTACAAACGTGTCGTATAAAATTTAGTCGACGTGGCGTTGTATTCAACAAATGCTTAGGCACATTTGAATAGAAAATAAAATAGTACACCATTAGTAGAAGCGTAAAAGTTATGGGATTGTTTAACTCCAATAAAGCAGCGAACGCGAATAATCCATATCGCGACAGTGCAGCCAACTTAGTTTATAATTTATTATTCTGCGACAATCTCGAGCTACTGAAGCAAAACATTTCAACGCCGGTATCATACCCGTTCGATGTTCTTTTTAACGATTCGAGTACGGTCGCGGATCTTCAGAAGATAATTGACGATGAGACGTTAGAATCTCGACTAAAGATCTTTGCTTATAACCAGCAGATGTTAAAAGGTCATAAGCCTACGCAAAAAGAATTGCTGGCCGTGGTTATTGAGGTGGCGTTAGACGAGGGACTTGATGTATTGGGCTCCTTCAAAGATGGCACTGCGCGTTACATCAACTACAGTGGAAAGATGGTGGTGTGGGAGGCTACCGATGCTACATCAAATGCGCTGACATCGGCACTGTTTTCAAATAGTTTTGAAATCGTGAAACGAATCGGTGTATGGGATGAACCACGTCGACCGTTTCCGATGAAGGGTTTATTACGGATTACATTTTTGGTTTCGGATGGAATTTATTTCGGTGAAGGGCCTATCGATGCGCTTTTTAATGATCAGCTTGCAAATCCGGCGTTGATGGCGGGCACTGAACTAATGCGATACATTACAGATAAGGCAATGAATAAATGATAACGCGATGAATCAGAAGAAAGTGAAAGCGCGACTAGACGTTCTCGACCAGGTTGAAAGAATGCGAACGATTGAACTACCTGAGTTGTATAAAAACTTTTACAAGAGATGCACCACGCAAATTCCATCGAAGTGGGTCGGTGCGGATGTTCTTGCCATAGACGACTTCGCTGATTGGGCTGATGAGTTATTAAGTGAAAACAATTTGAAAAATTTCCTCGATGAAAAGGATTTTGTGTTTCTTTTTCATCAAGGCTATATCTTTTGGTATTTCAAGGCAGATGGCACTGCGGATCCAATGGTTTTCTCGTTTAGTGAAGTTGACAAGGTCTCGAAGGCGGTGAACCCGTTGTCGGAGTTTATTCGTGAAGAGCATTGATGAAGTTTGTATATTCTAGAAAGCTTTAGGAAGTATGATGCCCGAAAATCCATTTAAAGAACGCTACACCTTGCTTGATAATGCTGCGTTGCTCGATATTATCGATACAGCAGACGATTACCAGCCTCTTGCAGTCGACGCAGCGCACTTTGAAATCGGACGGCGACAACTGACAGCTGAACAGCTTTCTGAAGCAAGGGCGGAACAGATTCTGAGACGCGATAGTGAGCTGCGGAAAGCGAATCAGGTACAAATTAATCGTGATCGAATTAAATCTTTCTTTTTGAAAGCCTACAGTTCATATGACAGTTTTCAATTAGTTGCTGTGTCTACGCGAAAACATATTTATGCAATTCTAGTGTTCCTGTTAATTTCGTTTTTATACTATGTGATTAATAACTTTTTTTTGTTGGTAGATGTACTAAGTGAACCGTCGTCATGGGATGTCAGTATTGTTATGTTTTTGATCCCTTACGTGTTAGTTCTCATTGGAGGTATCTTGTTTTGGATGGGCAGAAAAATGGGATTGCTACTCATCGTGGTTCATTTTTCACTCTTAATAACGGATAATATTTTAGTAGGAATTCGCGCGTTGGGTTCAGGATCCACCTTCACGGGAGGAGTGAATGCGATATCCCCATGGCGGATGTTGATACTTGCGAGCATCCATGTGGCGCTAATCTGGCGGTTATCCAAATCTGATATTAGGCAAGTCTTTCATGTTCATGTCAAGGAAGTTCTTCAAGTAATTACTGTTGGCATTGGCCTGTTCCTATTGTTAATAGTTTTCCTTTGAGCCATATTGCTACGAACTCTTTGTTGTTATTCAATAACGTATTACAAATCCCCATACGCCAGTGAGCTCGTTTATGCATGTTTTTTTCTGTTTCATCATTGATACGCTTTTTATTGGTTTTGGCTTTTATAGTGTCGTTTATATCGTTGCTACCCTTTTCAATAAAAAGAATCGCAGGCTGACTGCGTTTGACGACAAGGCGTGTGAATTTATTGCCATTGCTGGACTGGTTTATCTGGTAATCAATATCTCATCAACTTTGATTTCGCTGAATCAATTGCGCGATGTCCGAGAGATGTATTGGTGGGCATTGATTCAACAAACATCAACCTGGACCGTTGCAACGCAAATCTTGTGGATACGTAAAGTGCGGAGCTCGCGTATTGCTCGATTCATCATTTCTTTTTTCTTGGTGTTCTCATTCGAGCGTATGGTCATTTACATCACCTCGTTTCATCGTGACTATATTCCCGCGCATTGGGAAGGTTTTGAAGAAACAGGATTTTTTACATTAGCGCTATTGCTAACGTGGCTGATAAACTCTGTGATATTCTGTGCGATGGTAGCCGGCTATTGGTTTTTACGAAATGCTGTTAAGAAGGATCGGCAGTGATCGGAATATTAGTCATACTGCTGATATCCTCGATCATACTTTATGCTGTCGAAAGAAAAACTATACTTGTATTAGGGTTCACGCCTGCGTTACGCGCGGTGAAGTATTTCTTAATTGGATTTACGCTACTCGCTACACTTTGCGCCGCTGTTCAACTTCTCACGATTTGGTCTGCCGCCGGACAATGGTCGATCAATGACGCAATATTGATATCAAGAATATTGCGCATGCTGTCGTGGGATGCAACATCAGTCCTCACCGAAGAATTGATTTTTAGAGGAGCGCTTCTGTATCTGCTCATTCGTTGGATTGGTTCTTCGAAGGCGGTATTAATTTCAGCAATTGCGTTTGGCGTTTACCATTGGTTTTCTTTCGGCATTTTAGGTTATGTCGTTCCGATGATTGTGGTATTCATTGGAACTGGTTTGATGGGATACGCATGGGCTTTATCGTATGCGAAAACTGGCTCGATCGCGCTTGCGTTCGGAATGCACCTTGGTTGGAATTTTACGCACAATACAATTTTTTCCAAAGGACCACTTGGTGATGGCTTGTTGTTGATTCGTGTTGAAGAAGTCGTGAGCAGTTGGATTTCGTTGATAGGGTTATGTGGTATTCCAATCCTCGTGGTACTTGTCGTTCAGTTCTGGATTAAAGATGAACGTCGGAAAGACGAATTTATCGAAAAGAATCGTAGTTAAGATTATAATATTGAAATGATGATAAATCAGAAAAGAATACTGGCTGTCATAGCGTGCTTCATGTTTTCTGTTAATGTGGCATTGGCATGTTTAAATGGCGAGACATTGATGTTGAAAGATGGTTTTTTCGTTTATGAGGACTACCAAGGTCGGGTTCCCCATGGGCACAACTACGCATTTGATACCACTGCGCTCGCGCGAGAATTGAGCGCGTTGGATAGCATGTACCGTCTGAACAAAGATCTCGATTATTTGTCGGACAAAGGACTCGTGTTGATCTTAATGGGAAAATATGACGAAGCCATTCAACTATACCTAAAGATCGAGGCGATGTCACCCGGGCGATATTCAACCGCTTCGAATATTGGAACGGCTTACGAACTGTACGGTAATAACGTGGATGCGTTGAAGTGGATAAGACGTGCGGTGCAGATTGATGAAGCGTCACACGACGGTTCCGAATGGATTCATATAAAAATATTAGAAGCTAAGGTTGACAACGTTCAGCGTTATGCCTCTTCGTTGCTATTGAATACAGATTTCGGAAGCAGTGCGTCGCCAGTGTCGAACAAGTCGGAAAAAGAATTGAATGCACTGGCGAATCAATTATTTTATCAGCTCAATGAACGTGTTTCTTTTGTGGATGCTCCTGATAGTTTGATTGCAGGCCTTTTATTTGATCTTGGAAATATTGAGTTCATCCTTGGTAACTACGAGAACGCGGAAGATGATTATGTACAAGCGCAGCGATACGGCATGAATAAAAGGCTATTGAATATAAGGCTAGGTAAGTTGCGCGGTGTATTAATGGCCCCAGCACGCACGATCGATAATAATGTGTTGCATTGGCGGGAGGTTGCTGTGGGTATATTGGCCAGTGGCGCACTTGTATTTACAATATTTAAGATCCGGCGCCGGCGTAGAACAAAATCTTAAATTTTAAGATTCTTTATTCTCGTTCGTAATAGGTCAAGTGCGCATAGCCCATCCGTATGTTTCAATTTTCTTTCGCAAGTACCTTCGTGTGATCAGGTAAAATCGCTAAATTTCCAATAACGCTAGAAGCCCCAAACATCAGCAACGATATGAAATCAATGACTTTTCTTCTACAAGTAGCCACGGTAACAATTCTCACGACTTTAGTCTGCACCTTGTCAGTACACGCCCAAGAAGATGAAGATTCGCTTAGTACGGCGATGTTCGATCAGTTGATTGAACTTAAAGAGTTTAAAGAAGAATTTGCTAGAATTGAAGCGCTTCAGGCACAAGGGAAAGATACTCAAATTACCTTCAGCGTGCCTGTTCAACCCGCCAACCCAGAACATAAAGCGTTAGGAATCGTAACAGTTTACATCAATGAGCGCAAAGATGGCGTTGAAGAGTACCCACTATACGAAGTACGTTTTGATAAGAAGACGGAAAAGATTCTTGAGATCGAGAAAAAATATTAGGTGAGCATCTTTAAAAATCGGGATAGGTTTTCTATAAGTTAAGAATGAAAGTTAATACGGTGAAATAAGATTGATATGAGGGAGCATGATATTCAGAAAATAGAGCAAGCGTTGCTACTGAAACTTCCCGAGCACTACGTTGCATTTATTGAGAAGTTCGAAGGATTTACGGGGGAAGATGGCATTCTGGAGGGGTTCGTTTACGCCAACGCCGATGAACTAATCACTAAAAACTTGCGCGTTGGATTCCATACAACCGAGAAGACGATTAAGCATAAACTTATTATTGGCGAAAATGGCGGTGGAGATTTTTATCTGATCGATCTACAAGATCATGGTGATGAATCCGTGTATTATTACGATCACGAAGAATCGCACGAGCATTATGATGAAGAAACACAAACGTGGGATTGGAAATCATTTGAATTCGATAAGAATTTGTCAAGTCACGTTGATAATTTGCGTGTTGTGTTTGGACTTTAGGATGTAACAAACAATATGAAAGAAAGCATTTTTTTTTTAAGGATGGGAAGTCCATTTAAATGCTAATCAACAATGCGAAAATTTTATAGCCACACAGGTAACCGACAAAGCTACCATGCTAAAATTTCACGCGGGTATTGAATTGGTGAAATGATGTTAATTAAAATCAAAATGATACGTTCATCAGTTATCGGTTTATTACTTCTTATTGGGTGTGTTCCCGAGGGCGTTAAAGATCGGATTAATGAGAATATGGAGAACGCAGAAAATCTTCTCGCTGATCAGGAATTTAAGCGCGCGATTGCGAATGTAGAGCTTCATAAGCTCAGATTTGGAAGCTATCCTGAGTCGCTGGATGACCTTAAATTCTTATCTGTGATGGATTCATCGATGCGGCATTTTGTTCAATATCACAAATTAGATTCAGGATACGCGATGAATGTCGTTGTTGAATTTCCAGCATTTGGTGGGGGAGAAGCGAATAAGATGAGCTTACGGTACCCGCAAGAATTCTGGAATGGCTTAGGATGTGTAAAGTCTAACATAAAAGAAAAGTAATGAAACTGTTCTTTGTGTCATTCATGTTCTTAGCTGCCATGCATGTAGCACGGGCGCAATCGTATGATCGATATATGTCTTATGACGATAACATTGCGTGGCTCAAGTCTGTCAATGGTATGGAACATTCTTTAAAGTGGAGCGCTGTACAAGAGCGTCTGTTTCAAGGTTCAAATTCATCGCTTGACACGATAATTACATATTGTCCGGCACTCGTCATCAATGGTGTATTTGTTACGATCCCTGATAACTTATCAGCGAAGCAGGTCGAGCAGATGAAATCAGTCGTTAATCAATCGATGAAATACGAATTAGCTATGCTGGACGATCCAGGGAAAAATTGGAATTTCTGTCGGCCTTTTTCTGGGATTATCGTGCTCACGATTGACGAGGACATCGCGAGGAAACTTGACAAGCTTTTGAAGTAGATTCACTGGGTTTTAGAATGAAAAAGATCGCCCAAAAATACAAGTTGCTAATCATCGGCATAGTCGTCGGTGTAGCATATGGTATGTTAACGCGCCTTCGTTTTGGCGAAGATGCGACACTGGCATCGATCACATACCTATTTCTTGTACCTACAATATTGGGGATTGTTCCATTAATTTTTGCAGGTGATGATCAACTTCGGTCATATCGCAACATTATCTTTATTCCTTGGATATGTACGGCAACTTTTTTTGTGGTAATGGTTGTTGCTGGCGTGGAAGGTATCTTGTGCCTACTTGTATTGGGTGGACCGTTCTTTATTCTTGGAACACTTGGCGCTTTTATTTTTAGGCTCTTTTTGTTGCGTGACCAAAAAAGAAAATTGAAAAGTATTTCGTTGCTACTACTTCCCTTTTTATTGTCGCCGTTGGAAGAATTTGTTGAAAGTCCTTCTGCGAAATTTGAAGTGAGCAGTAGTATTTTAATTAATGCTTCGTCAAATGAAGTGTGGAATCAAATTGTCGAAGTAGACAGTATCAACCATGATGAATACGATAGGGGAATCTTAAACGTGCTCGGTATTCCAAGACCGATCAATGCTACGGTGACGCACAAAGGTGTAGGAGGGGAGCGCGTCGGTAATTTTGAAGGTGGACTTCGATTTGTAGAGAGGATCACGGAATTTGAGCCGAACCGTCGTGTTTCGTTCAGCATTAAAGTTGATCCTGCTTCTGTTCGACACAATGTATTCGATCAACATGTGTTGAATGGAAACTATTTTAGATTCGTTGATGCTACGTATGAGATTGAAATTGTTGATAATCACAGGATAAAACTCAACTTGTCATCACAATATCAACTTACCTCTAAGATTAATTTTTACGGAAGGTTTTGGGGCGACTTGATGTTGAAGGATTTTCAAGATCGGCTGTTGGTTGTAATTCGACGTCGTTCGGAAGTAAATGCGCCACTCGAGATACAGCGTGCGGTAGTAATTCGATAAGAAATCTTAATTGAGTAGTTGTTATTAGCATTATTTAAACCTCTCTCGTTATGAAAAGAAAATGCACCTCCACGGTTAGCATAGTGTCGATCATTTTTTTGATGAGCTGCACAGGAAAAAAAGATGATCAATCAATCAGAAATGATTTAGCTGCTATTGAATTGTCTCGCGGCGACATCACCCTTTGCGGAGTAGGAAAAGATCAATTTGGGTCGGTGTCGTTTACATCGGCCTGCAGTGAGGATGTTCGGGATAATTTTAATTTGGCGCTAGCATTGTTGCATTCATTTGAGTATACAGAAGCGGAGAAAATGTTTGCCAAGGTTGTCGATCAAGATCCCTCATGTGCCATGGGATATTGGGGCATAGCAATGTGCAACTTTCACCCGCTTTGGTCGCCGCCGACTCAAGCTGATCTACAAAAAGGTGCGAAAGTAATTAAACTCGGGCGAGCCGTCGTAGACGAGTCATCGGCGGCATCAGATTACCTTGAGGCGATTGCTGTGATCTATGATCACGCAGATTCAATAGATCATCGAGTAAGACTTTCAAAATTTGAGAAAGCTTCTGAACGCATTTTTGATAAATATCCAGACGACGCCGAAGCTGCAATTTTCTACGCACTAGCACTTGATGCTGCCGTCGATCCTACGGATAAGTCGTTCAAGAATCAGCGAAAAGCGGGGGCAATCCTGAATAAGTTGTTTGAGGAAAAGCCCAACCATCCTGGTGTCGCACATTACTTGATTCACAACTACGATTATCCTGAACTTGCAGAAGAAGGGTTACCCGCCGCACGAAAATATGCTTCGATTGCCGCTGCCTCTGCCCATGCCCAACACATGCCCTCGCATATTTTTACGCGGCTGGGTCTTTGGGATGAATCAATTGAATCAAACATAAAATCCGTGGATGCTGCACGCTGTTATGCTGAGAAGTCGGGGCTTAAGGCTCATTGGGATGAAGAGTTACACGGTCTTGATTACTTGATCTATGCTTACCTTCAGAAAGGCGACGATGCCAAGGCACTTGAGCAACTTAAATATTTGAACTCAATTCAAACTGTCTCGCCAGTGAATTTTAAGGCGGCCTACTCACTTGCAGCAGGTTCAGCACGCTACGCACTTGAGCGTCGTGATTGGTCTTCAGCAGCAGCGCTAACGGTCACGCCAGCAGGGTTTCCGTGGGATAAATTCCTTTGGGAACAAGCCAACATTCATTTTGCAAAGGCGCTCGGCGCGGTGCACATCAACAAAATCGCAGACGCGAAAAAGGACTTACAAAAACTTGAAGCGCTGCTTGCAAAGCTTCAAGAACAAAATGAAACATATAAAGCAAACTTAGTCTCAATCCAGGTCAAAGCGGCGGGAGCGTGGATAAAATTTAAAGAAAATAAAAAATCAGAGGCAATCGCCATGATGAACGAAGCTTCATTTATGGAAGATGCGACTGCCAAACATCCGGTCACACCAGGCGAAGTTCTTCCTGCAAGAGAGTTGCTTGGTGATATGTATATGGCGATATCAGATCCAAAAAGCGCGCTGAAAGAATATGAGGCCTCCTTGAGAACGCATCCGAATAGGTTTAACGGACTTTACGGCGCGCTCGTCGCATCGCGAAGTATAAACGACATTGAAAAACTAGCTTATTATAAACAGAAGTTGGCTGCGAACAATTTCCTTGGTGATCGACCGCAGATGGAAATTTTTAAAGAGATACCCATAAAGATGTAGCTGGCAAGCTATTTTCTATTTGGGCTTTGCCAAATTTGAAATGATCAATATCTTGGAGCATAACTTTACGTTGTCATGAGTTTTTTAAAGAACATGCTTGGAAAAAAGGAAACCACAGTTGAATCCTATTATGATTTCTGGAATTGGTTTCAGGAAAATGAAAAGGCCTTTCATAATGTGATTAAAACACACAAGAATATAGAAGCGGATTTTTTTAAGAAGTTGTCGCCAAAACTTTCATCGCTCAGAGAAGGTTTTTTCTATTTGACCGGTATGATGAACGACCATACTGCAGAATTGATTTTCACAGCAGATGGAAAGATCAAAAATTTTGTCTTCATAGAAGAATTGGTAGAATCGGCGCCGGTTATTCCGGGATGGAAATTCGCTGCACACAAGCCTCCGATGGAATTCGATGGCTTCTCAATCGATATGCACGGCCTTCGTTTTGCTGAAGATAATTTGAGTTTTTATCCTGTATTACATCCGGAGTATCCTGACGAAATTGAGATTACAGTAGTGTCAACAGATTTTAATGAGCGTAATCGCGATCAGGTTACGAATGGAGTCTATATTTTTCTAGATAATTATTTGGGTGAATTAAAATTTGCTACGTTTGTCGACTATCTCAACGTGTCGGGTACACCCGATGATGATCAGGTTGAGCTAATTCCGATGAAGAAACTGAAAGATTATCTGTTGTGGCGAGAAAAGGAATTCATTGAGAAGTATAATGATGTTAGGCACAGCAGTGAGAACGATCAATATACTGCTTTCGAAGCTACCCTCGATAATGATCGTCCATTGATTGCCACCATGAACACAGACCTACTTCGTTGGGATAGTAAGTGTTCTCATCCTTGGATTTTGAGAGTAGAAATTAATTACGGCGACGCTGGAAATAATGGAATGCCCAATACCGAGACGTACGAAAATATGAACGCGTTTGAAGACCAAGTGAATGATCAACTTCGTGATGCCGATGGATATTTGAATATCGGTAGGCAAACCGCGGATGGTGTTCGCGAAGTTTACTTCGCTTGCAAAGACTTCAAGAGATCTTCAAAAGTAGTGTCGGAAATAGCAAAACAATTCGCTGATCGACTCAACATCGACTACGTGATTTACAAAGATAAATACTGGAGAAGCTTTGATCGCTTCGGTGTTCGTGCTTAGCGCTGTTCGTTCACAGTTCACCGTTGACAGTTCACGGTTGGCAGTTCACAGTTCACAGTTAACCGATAACAGTTAATCCTACTTTGTCAAGTTTAAAAAAGACGGGCGAAGTGGCATCTGACGGCTTCCTACTTAGTAAATATCTGTTAGCAGGTCAGCCACGATTCAGAAAGAAAGGCAATTATGCCAAAGATTGGAACAGCGATTTTTAATCATTCGTTAATCACTACGCCACAAAGTCTCAAAGACACGAAGGTTCGCTAATGGAAATACTGCTTTGTGGAACTTTGAGTCTTCGAGTCTTCGTGGCAAGAGAATTAGAAAAACGATGGAGGATACTAATTGCCGATCTTAATTGAGGAGATGGAACTTAACAAAATAGGATTAACGGACAACCGATAACCGATAACAGTTAACGGATAACCAATAACCGATAACTATTCTCAGTCTTCTCGTTCGCGTTTTATTTTCACTCTTGCTTGTGGGCCTACTTGTATCGGTACTTTTTCAACCTCCAAATTAGCGGCTTCAATTCCGTATAATTCTTCTGTCGACAAACTGTATTCTTTCAAGAGTCGGTAACCTTGAATAACAAGTCGATCCAATGTTGTGATCTCGCTGTCGGATGAAGCCCACGAATGGAGGATAACAAATTTGAAGTCAGCCATCATACTATACTTGTGCAACGACGGATACGGGCTTGTTAAATCGATCTCACCAGCATCGGCCATTTCGTGGATGATCTTATTGAAGATCAAGTTTACACGGTGGTTTGTTTTGAAACCGAGCTTAATCCGGATGAAGAAACATTTTCTTGGAATGATCGTGTCGACCAGGTACTTGCTGGTGAATGGACTATCTACGGTATCGACGTGCAGGAACCAGTAGACGTCAGCGCGTTTAGGTCTTTTCTTGAAAATTGAATAGATGATATTCGAGTCGATGTATCGCTTGCTATCGGCCATTGCCAAATAAACCAGGTTTGTGGCTTCCTTTGTTACGGCAGTGTCGGCTTGTAAATCCTGAATCATTCCAACATAATGTTTCAAGTCGACGAACTCGGTGTGACGATCACGCAGACGTCGCGCGCGAACAAGGGTGAACATCATGAGGAAGAATATCGAGGCCATCACGAAAGTAAACCATCCACCGTGAGCAAACTTGCTGAGGTTGGATATGAGGAACGCACCTTCGATCGCGAAGAATACAATGGCCAAAAGGATGGCACGATAAGTAGATTTTCTTGAGACAGAGAAGTAAAATACAAGGAGCGAAGTTGTCATCAACATGTCGAATGTGATGGCGAGCCCGTAAGCACCTTCCATACCCTTTACTTCTCTAAAAATCAACACAACAAGGATGCATCCGAAGAGTAGTATCCAATTGATCGCAGGAATATAGATCTGTCCTTTTACAGTACTCGGATAGCGTACGCGTGTTGCAGGCCAGAGTTTTAATTTCATCGCTTCATTAACGAGCGTGAACGTTCCTGAGATCAATGCTTGACTGGCAATAATAGTTGCCATGGTCGCGAGTATGATCCCGAAGATGAGGAACTCCTCAGGGATGATTTGGAAGAACGGAATAGTTTGTTCGTCTAATCGCTGGCCCATATGTTCCAGAAGCCATGCGCCTTGTCCAAAGTAACTCAAGAGCAAGGCTACTTTTACAAATCCCCAGCCGGCGCGAATGTTTCCTTTTCCAACGTGACCAAGATCCGAATACATAGCTTCTGCTCCGGTGGTACAAAGGAAAACAGCGCCTAAAATCCAGAATCCTCCAGGGTAAAGCGTGAGCAAATGAATCGCGTAATAAGGATTTAGTGCTTTTAGAACTTCCGGTTTATGCACCAAGTGAGAGAAACCTATTACGGCGATAAAACAAAACCACACCAACATGATGGGGCCAAAAGCGCGTCCGACGACGCCGCTTCCAAATTGTTGAAAGAGGAAAAGTATAATGAGAATAACGATCACGATGTAGATGATCGTGTCTTGCGAGATGGTAGGATCGAGTGCACGTAAACCTTCGATAGCAGAAGTCACACTGATGGCTGGTGTGATGAAACCATCGGAGATCAACGTTGCGCAGCCGATAATGGCAGGGAAAATTACCCACGTTGCTTTGTATCGACGCACCAAAGCGTAGAGCGCAAATATTCCACCTTCGCCTTTGTTATCGGCGTTGAGTGCGAGGTAAATGTATTTGATGGTGGTGATGAGCGTCAGCGTCCAGAAGACGCATGATAGTCCGCCCAGTACAAGTTCTTCAGAAATGGGTTCATGCCCAATGATGAAACGAAACGTGTATATCGGAGAAGTTCCGATATCGCCATAAATGATCCCTAGAGAGATCAGTACACCTGCGGCCGAAAGTGGGGTAAGGTGTTTGTCAACAGATGAGCCCATATTTATTGCACGCCGTCTTTCGGACGGGCGATCAGTAACCGATTACTTTTGTCGTAAGAGAAATAACTCATAAACCAGCTTATCAGAACAAAGAATTTATTCTTAAATCCGATAATGGAAACCAGGTGTATAAACATCCAGATCAGCCAGGCAATGAAGCCTTTCAATTTTAATGCTTTGAGGTCAGCCACGGCGCGGTTTCTTCCAACCGTTGCCATCGAGCCCAAATCTTTATAGCGAAAAGCTTTCATCTCTTTTTTAGAGATCAACCTTTTGATATTCTCAGCGACAAGCTTGCCCTGTTGAATGGCAGGCTGCGCCATCTGCGGATGTCCACTTGGAAATCCTGTATCACCTTCCATAATGGCGGCGTCTCCAATCGCAAAAATATTCTCATATCCTTTTACACGATTGAACTCATCTACTTTAATGCGTTGCGCGCGGCCAAATGATTCAGCAGAAAGTCCAGCAACAGGTTGTCCTTTCACACCGGCGGCCCATATCAATGTGCGCGTAATCAGTTTCTCACCTGTATTAAAGACCACGGCATATCCATCGTATGATTTCACGGCGCAGTTAAGGTGCACTTTTACGCCCATGTTTTGCAAATATTGAAGCGCTGTATTGCCAGCCTTGTCGGACATACCATTGAGAAGGCGCGGGGTCGCTTCAACCAAATGAATATCCATCTGACTGAGCTCAAGCTCGGGATAATCCTTTGGGAACACATGGTTTTTGAGTTCGCTCAGTGCTCCGGCAAGTTCAACACCGGTAGGTCCACCGCCAACAATGACGAAATCCATCAAACTATTTCGGAGCTCAGCATCGTCGGTCAATAATGCGGTCTCAAAATTTCTGATGATGGTATTTCTTAGCTTTATAGAATCGATGATGGTTTTCATGGGCATCGAATGTTCTTCGACATCCTTCATACCATAAAAGTTTGTCGCGGCGCCGTTGGCGATCACGAGGTAATCGTAAGTAACGCTGCCGATGGAAGTTTCGATCGATCTTTCTGCAGGATTGATATGGGTTACTTCGGCAAGGCGAAAGTAGAAGTCTTTCTGCGCGCTGAAGCGTTTACGAAAAGGGAAGACAATGGAACTTGATTCTAGGCCAGAAGTGGCAACTTGATAGAGCAGCGGTTGAAAGCAGTGGTGGTTAAATTTGTCGAAAAGCACAGTCTGCGCTTTAAAACCTTTGAGTTTTTTAGCGACCTCAATCCCTCCAAATCCTCCACCGATAATGATGACGCGGGGTTTCCCCAAATCAGCAATACGCGTGTTAACCAGTTGTGACATCAAATGCTTCGGAAACCATTAAACATGGCAAAGTTAAACCCGTTCCTTTAATCCAGAAAAGAAAACGGAATAATGTTCGCCCTGTCCGACCGGCGTGATTTTCGACTTCCTGGCGTAGCGAAAAATATTTTAAAGGCGCTTAACCGGTATGCATCAAAATCCACATTACTTTTGCGAACTAACCCTTTAAAATGAAACTGTTTATGACCAGAAAGCTTGTTTTTGTCCTGCCATTGGCTGCTGCGATGTTTGCCAGCTGCGATACCAAGGAAAAGGAAAAATTGCAGACGCAGGTTGACTCCCTGAAAGTGGAACTCGAAACCAGTCAGAAAATGGCCCAGACACTCACCGAAGTTGGTGTGCTTATGGATTCAATCGATCAAAGCCGCAAACTTCTTCGCGTGGATATGGTTGAAGGAACAACCGTTGCCGACTACGAAGCGAGAATGAAAGATATCAACAGCTACGTAAAAGATACTCAGCATAAAATCGAAGAGCTTGAAAAGAATCTTTCGTCTTCGAAGTCTTCTAACAGCGCTTATGCTAAGCAAATCAAAAATTTGAAGAACGATCTTCTGCAAAAAACACAAGAGATTGCTAGCCTTGAGTCTGCTGTAGAAACATTGAAGAGCCAAAACGAAAACCTCATCACGACTACAAAACTTCAAGAAGCTGACCTCGCCGACAAGCAAGCTCAGATTGAAGCAAAACAGCAAGAACTTGCGCTTATCGAAGCTCGTGTTCAGGAGTTGATGATTCAAAGCAAAATGACGGAAGCAGATGCTTACTTCGCACGTGCACAAGCGGTTGAAGAAGCTGCTAACCGCACAAAGCTTGCACCGAAGAAAAAGAAAGAAACATTGAAAGAAGCAATCGAACTCTACAAGAAAGCACTTTCTCTTGGTAAAAACGAAGCACAGGATAAAATCACTGAGCTTGAAAAAAGAATCTAGCAAAGCGTAAAGCAGAAAGCTTAAAGCTATTTTTGAAAAGCTCCTGACCAGTCAGGGGCTTTTTTTATGGGCGGCTTCCTGGCTTGATCTACTCTATTTTGACGTCGCCCCTTCAGGGCTAGTATTGAAGGCAGTACGCGGCACTACTTGCTCCTTAATTCTTACTCCTGACTCCTAAAAGCTTTAAGCTTTCCGCTTTCTGCTTTAAGCTTATCAAAACCACTTCTTGTATTTGAAGAATATTAACATCGCTACCACCACGATACCCATGATTCCCCATACTTCATAGTAGCCGTAGCGCCAATGCAGCTCAGGCATGTAATCGAAGTTCATTCCATAGACGCCCACAATAAAAGTTAACGGCATAAAGATCGTCGAGATCACAGCCAAAACTTTCATCACCTCGTTCATGCGTGTGTTCATCGCGTTGATATGGATATCCAGCAATCCGGTTGTGAGATCTTTGTAGGTATCTAGCGAATCAATGATGTGTACTACATGGTCGTAAACATCCGAGTAGAAACGAATATTTTCGTCGTGAATAAAATCGTATTCCCCCTTTACAATTTTACCAAGAGCGTCGCGCAACGGGAATAGCGCTTTGCGTAAATAGATAAGCTCTTTCTTTAAAGATTGAATTCTATTGAATGTCTTGTTGGTTGGGTTTTCATAAACAGTCTCTTCGATGTCGTCCATGATTTCACCAATCTTGTCTAATACATTGTAGTAGTTTTCAACAATAATATCGACGAGGCGATACATGAGATAGTCAGCTTTCTTTTTTCGAACTCTACCTTGATCCAAGCGAATGCGTTCGCGAAAACCATCGAATAAATCGCCTTCTTTTTCTTGAAAGGTTAGTAGAAAATCTTTTCCCAACACGAAGCTGATTTGCTCGTACTCGATCTTATGCGAGTCGAGCCGGTGAAGCATTTTTAAGGTGAGGAAAAGGTATTCGTCAAACTCTTCAACCTTCGGGCGCTGATCACTCAGTACGTCGTCGATAAGGAGCGGGTGAAGGCAAAAATGACTTTGTAATTTTTCAATGATATCCTGGTTCTCCAGGCCATCGAGGTTTACCCAGTTTACTTGATTTGCTTTCTTATGAAGCAGAAGTTCTTCCACAGACAGCGTGTCGTGCTTTTCGTAGTATTCTCGGTTATAGGTGATCAGCTCCAGGATAATGGGCTTCGCATGTCCGATGGGTTCTGAAGCTGTGGATGTCATGATTACGATTTTTTGTCGGTTGTACTTTCGCGAAGATAGACGACGCGTTGTGGAAATGCCAAAGAGATACCTTCAGCATCAAAACGAGCTTTTATAGATTTGAAAAGATCACAGCGCATTTCAAACGCGTCAGAAGGATTGGTCGCCCAAATTGAAGCGCGAAGTCTTACTGCGGTCTCGGTCAGTCCTAGCATTCTTACCACCACTTTTGGTTTGCCTTCTGCTGTTTCTTCGAACGTTCTATTGTCTTGACAGAACGGATGGTTTAGCGCTTCTTCTTGCATAATGGACATGGCCTTGTCGACGTCGGCGTCGAAGGAGACACCGATCTCAAGGAAGGTGCAGATCTTTTCGTGAGAGAGCGAAGAGTTGATGATCGTCTCATTATTGATCACAGCATTGGGGATGACTATTCGTCTGTTCTCGAAATCTTTGATGACGGTATGCCGAAGCGTGATGTCTTCTACGTCTCCGGTATAAAGTTGGCCTACTTGCACGCGGTCTCCCACGCTAAATGGCCGGAAGATCACAATGAACACTCCGCTCACAATATTCGAGAATGCCGATTGGGAGGCGAAACCGACAATGGCAGCCAAGACACCGGCGCCGGCAAAAAGCGCGGTGCCATAGGCGCGGAGTTTGGGAATCGAATTAAAGATAACGATCAGTGCGATGACGTAGATGATAAATTCTACCGCATTTTTCAGGAAGTTATATTTCGTTGGGTCGACTTTCAGTTTTGTTGAGGCGCCGGTTACGAGCCTGCCGATCACGATGCGGAGGATGCGGGCGATGACCACGCCGATACTCATCACGATAACAGCAAATAATAAGTCGTTCCAGAATGTGCCCATATAATTCATGCGCCTAAATACGGGAGTGTGCGCGCAATAATCAATAGTGGGCTGTATTAAATCGCACACTTGTGGGTTCATCCTCAATGCGTTGAACCTGGATGAACTTTTGAGAAAACAAAATCAAAGTTGGCCGAAAATCGATTCCACTGTATTTCCGACGAAATGTGTATACTTGCGGTTCATGTCTTTACGACTGGACGATATAAAGGCTCCGATTGCTGTGGAGATGCACGACTTTGAAGTGAAGTTTCGTGCGGCGATGAAAACGCGTGTTTTGTTGCTCGATAAAATCATGCATTACATTGTTAAGCGCAAGGGAAAGCAAATGCGTCCAATGTTTGTCTTCCTAAGTGCAGGAACAAGTGGTGGTATAACGGAATCGACTTTTCGTGGGGCGTCGCTCATTGAGTTACTCCATACTGCGACACTCGTTCACGACGACGTGGTGGATGAAGCGAATTATAGACGCGGTTTCTTTTCCGTCAATGCGCTGTGGAAGAACAAAGTAGCCGTTCTTGTCGGCGATTTTCTATTATCGCGCGGGTTACTACTTTCCATTCAAAATAAAGATTTCAACTTGCTCAGTATCGTAAGCGATGCTGTTCGTGAAATGAGCGAAGGGGAGTTGCTGCAATTCGAAAAATCACGACGACTTGATATCACAGAGGATGTTTATTATGAGATCATCCGCCAGAAGACTGCGTCGTTGATTTCATCATGCTGTGCAGTAGGCGCGAGCAGCAGCGGTGCAAGTGAGGAGACTGTGGCGATCATGAAGGACTTTGGTGAGAAGATTGGTATGGCCTTTCAAATTAAGGACGATCTTTTCGACTACGGAGAAGAAGAAATAGGCAAACCGTTGGGCATTGATATCAAAGAAAAGAAGATGACTTTGCCGTTGATCTATGCTTTGTCGAAAGCAGGATGGCTAGAGAAACGTCGTATCATTAGCATCGTTAAAAACGAGAGCGAGAAACCAAAGAAGGTAAAAGAAGTGATCGACTTTGTGAAGCGCTCAGGAGGGATTGAATATGCGAAGTCGATAATGACTAAATATCACCAAGAAGCGATCAAGCTTTTGCATCAATTTCCAGAATCGAGTTACCGAAAATCGTTGGAGCAATTGGTGCAGTTCACAATCGATAGAAATAATTGATCGTTGCGTTCGCAGAACATTCCCTGCCGGCACATTAATCGCTTAAAAACAGGAAAGCCCCACGTGCATATCCATGAGGCTTTCACTAACCTAAACTAACTTATATAAAAATACTTCCTACTGAAGTACAATCCGGTTGCGTCCAGCTTCCATGACAGCGTAGTCTTTCCAGTTTTGAAAAGTTTGGTTGTCGACGGTTTGGACAGCGGGTCCTGAAGATTCAGGGGTGAAGTTGCCTGCGTTAGCCCACCACTTGCGGGCGTTTTCACGAGCTTCCTTCTTATCAACATTTTCGAAAAGATTAATGCATGAATCTGATATCATCCACGGCTTATCGATGGTGCTGTATTTTTCGAAGATCATATTTCTCATTTGCGTACCACTCGAGATGTTCTTGAAGTGAGATACGGTGTATGACATTGTTTCCGGCTCAGTCATGATCATGTCCCAATATTTTTTGGAAGCCACAATCTGTGATGTAGTCAGTAAGTATCCGAACCCATTTTCGATCGGTTCCCGCGTAATCGGGCACTTTGCCTTCAATTCCGGTTTTTTCTTTCCTAGCAGTTTGTCAAAAAAGGCCATACGATTTTTGGTTTAACAGATGATACGTAACATACAGTAGATACTTCACTATTGGTTAATAGTTGCATCTAAGACTGAAAAAAGTGCCAAAAAGTTACAGCCGGCAAATTTTAATTATTTGGGGCTTTTTGAGCTGTCGGGCTATGTTGCGCTGTTCATTATCGAACTATGAATTGTCCGATTAAGCTAACGATTGGGCGTGCTCTCCACGCCTTTCACACCTTGAGCGGTATGAAACTTTTCGTAGTTCACAAAGAAATTCTCCAGGTTATCGACCGGAAACTTCTTACCAATGATTTTTTTCTGATCGTCGAGGATGAACATCGACGGGGTTAGCAGCGCATCGTAGAGTTGGCTATAGGGCTTGGTGTAAGTACGCGGACCATTCACATTGGTAAAGGCAGTCATTTTCATGTCTGTGATATACTTCTTCATGTTGACCAAAGACGAATCAGCACATACGGCATATACGCCAACGTCAAACCTTGCTTTTGTTACGATCAAGAAACGTCACGAGCTTTGGTGTCTCCTTCTTGCAATGACTGCATGCTGGATCATAAATGTAAAGTATCGTGTATTTATTTTTCATAGCATGCAGCGACTTCGGTTGATTGTTCAAATCCTGCATCACCAAGTTAGCACCGGTCTTTCCAATCAAACTTGTGCGCAGGCGCTCAGCATATTCCTTTACGTTCTTTTTATGGGATTCGTTCATCCAGAAATCCATCTCGCCGGTAGCAACATATTTGTCGTAGATATCGACATAAACGGCGTCGAGTCCCATGATCTCCGGCTCTTGGAACTTCCGCATTAATGTGAATATGAAATACTTATATGTCTCGCGATTTTTTTTAGCGACAGCCACGAGCTTATCGATAGCCCGTATCAGTGTATCGGCTTGTGGAATATAAAGCTTGTCGAGATACTCATTCAGTTTTTTACTATACACGGGTTCGGGCATTCTGACAAGGGCATCATCTGCAAGATTCAGATTGTCGAAGAAGTGCGCGCGGTACCAGCGGAGTTGAAAAGTTGAATCGGTTCTGCCATTGGCAAGTTTGGGTGGCGCGGGAATGGCTACATCCATACCAGACTTAAATAAAATAGCAGTGGTAGTTTCAGGATGTTTGGCGATGATGGCCTTTTGATAATCGCGCAGCTTCTCTTGTATCTTACTGAGACGTTCGCCGGCATCTTTGCGTTTATCCCGATAGGCAGTACTATCGTTCAATATCTTGGAATAAGGTGCAGCCTCTTTTTGGAGTGTCAGACTTTTAATCCAATGTTCGAAGAAAAGTTTGTTGTCCACGTCGCCGGTCACCTTCATGTGCTGCACGAGACTGTCTGCGGCGGTTTCCAATTTGAAGTACTTATTTTGACCAACAACAAATTCGAAGATCTTCGTGTTGTTCAACGCTAACATGTACACGCCGCGGTCTAATGTTTTTTTACCATCAAAATTGAATTCTCCTTTACTGTTTACATGTGCAGTATCGCGGATCCAATTGCTTTCGCCATAGTAATGTGCGAGGTACACTGTAGTGTCTTTCCATCCAGCAACTTTAAACTGAATGTTATACGCCAACTTGTTTTGTGCTTGGCTTACGACGGAAAGCAGCAAAAAGAAAATGAGAGGATAACGGTACATTGTTTAGGTGCATTTAATGTGCGTCGTGCTCTTGGAAGACGACGTAACTTTATGTTTTACTATGATCCTTTCGGTTTGGTGCCGCCTCCGGGTTTTGGCGCGCTAGCCGGATGATACTTCACATAGTTTGCGAAAAAATTTTCAAGGTTCTCAGTCGGAAATTTCTTTCCAATGATCTTTTTGTTTTCATCGAGAATAAACATCGATGGCGTAGTAACAGCATCATAAAGTTGGTTATAGGGTTTTGTATAGGTACGTGGACCATTTACGTTCGTAAAACCTCCCAGCTTCATCTCGGTAATGTACTTCTTCATTTTAACCAGTGAAGAATCGAGGCAAACGGCATACACGCCAACATCATACTTTGTTTTATTTTGCTCAAAGAACGATACCAACTTTGGCGTTTCTTTCTTGCAATGGCCGCAATCAGGATCGTAAATAAATAAAATTGTAAATCGATTTTTCATGGCGTGCAATGATTTGGGTTGCAGATTTAAATCTTGCATGACCAAGTTGGCGCCTACTTTTCCAATTAAGCTTGTGCGAAGTCTTTCAGCATACTCTTTCACATTCTTTTTATGTGAATCATTCATCCAAAAGTCCATTTCGCCAGTGGCCACATACTTATCATAGATGTCAACATACACCGCATCGAGACCCATGATTTCTGGTTCTTGGAATTTCCGCATCAACGTGAACACCGTGTACTTGTACGTTTCTTGATTCTTCTTCGCGACGGAGACGAGTTTATCGATCGCTTTGATCAAAGTATCAGCCTGTGGAATATAAAGTTTATCGAGATACTCATTCAGTTTTTGGCTGTAGACAGGTTGTGGCATCCGAATCAGTGCATCATCGGCTAGGTTGAAGTTATCGAAGAAATGCGCGCGGTACCAGCGTAGCTGAAATGTAGAATCAGTTTTTCCATTTGGAAGTTTCGGAGGATCCGGCACAACTACTTCTTGACTTGACTTAAAAAGTATTGCCGATGTTGTTGTAGGGTGTTTTGAAATGATGTCGCGTTGTTGAACGAGTAATTTTTCACGGATTTTGTTTACTTGTTCGCGGGCGGCGTTACGTTTGTCTGCAGCGGTGGTGCTATCCTTTAGAATTTTAGTGAATGGATCGGCCTCTTCTTGAAGGGCCATGCTTGTTCGCCAATTGGCAAAGAAAAGTTGGTTATCTATATCGCCGGTCACTTTCATGTCCTTAACGTAATTGGCCGAGTTCGTTTCCAGCTTAAAGTCTTTATCCTGGCCGACTACAAATTCAAACATCTTCACCTTGTTGAGCACGAGAAAGTATACGCCTCGGTCGAGTGTCTTCTTGCCATCGAAGAAAAATTCACCTTGACCGTTGATACGCGCCGTATCGCGCAAGTAGGTGCTTTCACTGTAATAGTGACCTAGATAGACGGTGGTGTCTTTCCAGCCATCAACCTTAAATTGGAGATTATAGGCTTTGTTCTGTGCTAGGCTGACGATGGTTATGAAAAAGAAAAACGCAAAAAAATAGCTACGCATATCATTAAAAATTCCGTTCAAAATTAAGCTTTTCGATTCAATGGCAATTAATAAGCCAGTCGGATCGTTTGTAACATGTTTTCGTTCAAAGATTGTTTTTAAAGTCCAAACTTTCGGTTTCTTGGACAAAAACTTTGAACTTTGGGCCCTCTTTAACATATCATTAACAGTATCGATGTCGCTTGTCGTTCAAGATCTTATTAAAATATATGGGCAGCAAAAAGCTGTCAACCATATCTCATTTTCGGTTTCGCCCGGAGAGATTGTCGGTTTTCTTGGACCCAATGGCGCCGGGAAATCCACGACAATGAAAATTGCTACCGGATATGTATCGCCGACGGCAGGAGAGGTGACGGTAGGTGGTCACAAGGTTTCCGAAAATCCAATGGCCGTCAAACAAATTACGGGCTACCTGCCTGAGCACAATCCCCTGTATCTCGACTTGTATGTTCACGAGTATCTTTCGTTCGTCGGAAAACTGTATGGTATTGGTGGTAGTACATTAAAAAAACGCGTGGCGGAGATGGTAGACATTTGTGGTCTTACCCGCGAACAAAACAAGAAGATCGAAACGCTTTCAAAAGGATATCGTCAACGGGTAGGATTAGCGCAAGCCCTTATTCACGATCCACAAGTACTGATATTGGACGAGCCCACTTCAGGATTGGATCCGAACCAGCTTGTGGAAATTCGTAATTTAATTAAAACGATCAGTGCGAATAAGACGGTCATCTTCTCTACGCACATTATGCAAGAAGTGCAGGCGTTATGTGATCGCGTTGTCGTGATCAACAAGGGACAAATCGTGGCCGACAGTAGCCTTGCTGCGATGCTCAGCGCGAGTGCGGATACAGTTGTTCTTGTAGCGGAATTCGGTAGTGAAACGTCGGTGGAGGTTTTTGACGGATTGACTGGCGTTAAAAATGTCGAAAAAATTTCGCCAACAACGTTTAAGATTTCGGTTTCACAAGGTGCAGATCTTCGCGCTGAGATTTTCAGGTTAGCGGCCGATAAAAACTTGTCGTTGGTCGGTCTTCGCATCGAGGAGCAGTCACTGGAACACGTTTTCCGTTCATTGACTCAAACCGAAGGTGTAGAGCATTAGAAAAAAAATCTGTTATTTGCGCCCACCTTAGCACCATGGTTCAGGTCCTTTTTAAAGAATTCAATAGCTTCCTTAATTCACTGATCGCGTATATCGTCATCGGTGTGTTTCTTACCGGCATCGGCTTGCTTATGTGGGTGTTCCCCGAGACAGCAGTACCGGATAGCGGTTACGCACAAATGGATACCTTGTTCACACTCGGACCGTTTGTGTTTATTTTCCTTGTGCCGGCCATCACCATGCGAAGCTTTGCAGAAGAAAAGAAGGGCGGCACAATGGAACTGTTGCTGACCAAACCGCTGAGTGATTGGCAGATTTTGCTGGGTAAATTTTTTGCGTGTTTCATTCTGGTGCTCTTCGCGTTGGTTCCGACGATTCTTTATTACTTCTCAATCTATCAATTGGGGAACCCCGTAGGAAATATCGATACGCCCGGTATTATGGGGTCGTATATCGGACTTGCTTTGTTAGCTGCGGTGTTTTGTGCCGCCGGTATCTTTGCTTCCTCGATTACGCCCAATCAGATCATTGCTTTCATCGTTGCCGCCTTCCTATGCTTCATTCTTTTTACAGGCTTTGATTCATTGTCAGCGTTAATTGCAACGGCAGACAATGCATTCCTCGTGAAGCAATTGGGATTGAACTTTCATTACGAATCCATGAGCAAAGGATTAATCGACAGCCGCGATATCTTGTATTTCTTGAGTGTCATCTTTTTGCTGTTGTCATGTACACGACTAACCTTGGGGAGCAGACAATGGTGAACTGGAAGAGTAAACAGCTGGGTGACTTCCTTTGGTTTGGCAACGCCATACTCGTGGTTGTGCTGATTAATTTGATTGCGTCAAATTATTTTTTCCGCATCGACCTCACAGAAGAAAATCGATATCTCATTAAAGATAAAACGAAAGAGATTCTTGAAAACCTCGATGACGATGTACATGTTGAAGTGTATCTCGAGGGTGATATGAACGCAGGATTTAAGCGTTTTCAAAAGGCGATACTTGAAACGTTACGTGAGTTTGAGGTGTATTCGGATAGAAAGGTGCACTATGCGCTCGTCAATCCATCGGCGGCTGTAGGAAAAAAGGCTCAAAGCGAATTTATGGCTGAGCTTGCTCGTCGCGGTATTCAGCCGACCAATGTGATTGATACAAAAGATGGACAACGAAAAGAGAAAATTATCTTCCCTGGCGTGATCGTTTATTTTGGTGGAGCAGAAACAGGAATCACGCTGTTAAAAGGAAATAAGGCAGCATCGCCTGACGAAGAGATTAATCAATCTATTGAGGGAATTGAATTTGAATTGGTGAGTGCGATTGAACGACTCAGTAAAACAGAACGCAAACGCATTGGACTTGTGGTTGGTCACGATGAACTCGATAGTTTGGATGTGGCCAGTTTTAATAATGAACTTCTTCAGTCGTTCGATGTGTTCAAGGTAAATCTTTCTGAATCGAAGAAACTGTCCGAATACAGCGCGCTGGTTATAGCGAAACCAACAAAGCCATTTTCTCCAACGGAAAAATATCATCTCGACCAATACATCATGGGTGGTGGCAAGGTTATGTTTTTAATTGATCGCCTGGAAGCGTCGATGGAAAATGCTTCGCGCCCTGAATACCTCGCCCTTCCTTACGACCTAAATCTCGATGATCAGTTTTTTAGGTATGGCGTGCGAATCAATCCTGACCTGGTGCAAGATCAAAGTGCGGCGTTTTATCCTGTCGTCACCGGACAGGTAAATGGCAAGTCGAAATTTCAATTGATGAACTGGCCGTTTTTTCCTTTGGTCAATCGCTATGCGGAACATCCGGTTACAAGAAATCTTGATGCGACCATTCTAAGATTTGCTAACACGATTGACACTGTTAAAGCTGCTGGTATTCGCAAAACGCCACTGCTATGGACAACGCCCGCCACGCGTAAACTCACTGCGCCGGTTCCTGTCAATGTAAACGACCTTCGGAAGTATGATCCGAAGGATTTTAATCAGGGTAGTATGATGGTGGGATGTTTGTTGGAGGGAAAATTTACGTCGCTCTATAAAAATAGATTTCTTCCAGAGGGAATGTCGAAGCAAACACATATTGATGATGGAAAGCATACCCGGTTAATTGTGATTGCAGATGGAGATATTGCACGCAACGAAATTAACCCGAGAAGTAATCAACCTCAGGCGTTGGGATTCGATCCATTTACAAACTACACGTTTGCCAACAAAGATCTATTGATGAACGCGATGATGTGGCTAACCGAGGAGGATGGCTTGATCCAAACCAGAAGTAAACAGGTGATGATCCGCCCATTGGATCGTGAGAAAATTGCTGCCGATAAATTTACCTGGCAACTGATTAACCTTGGGTTGCCCGTGTTGTTGATTGTTGGTTATGGACTGTTACGCGCATATTGGCGAAAGAAACGTTACGCTAGCTTTTAGTCATGCAAGAGAAAAAAAATAAACAAAGACTGATCTTGCTGATTGTTCTCGCAATAGCGACTGCGGGTATGATGTGGATGAATATGCGCGATGTGAAGCGGGTGGTTGAAAAAGATCATTTTAAGAAATACGATCTGAAGACCGTTGATAAGGTAATGCTCCTGCAGGGTAGCGATACCGTTGTGCTTACCACAGACGGCGGGCGCTGGAAAGTAAACGACATTTACAACGCAAATGGAGAAATGATTGACTTGCTCTTTGCGACAATGATGGCAGCCGAACCTCGCAGGCCTGTCTCGAGCGCGATGAACGATTCGATCTATGAACAACTGCAGGTCAGTGGTGTGAAGGTTTCCATGCACGCTGGTGCTACCGTTTTGACAACCTTTTTGGCGGGTGGAAATCCTGCCAAGACGCAAGCTTATTTCGCATCCGAGAGCGACAAGAAGGTCTACTACATGGTCATCCCAGGATATCGCGTATATGTTTCGGGAATCTTTGAAAATCCGGTTGGCGGATGGCGTACCACCCGCGTATTTGATTTTAACTGGCAAAACTTTCAGCGCTTGGTTACCAATTTTCCAGGTAATGAGGGGAATAATTTTTCGATTGAAATGAAAGATTTTCAGGTGAACTTGATTGGTGTAAACCCAGTAGACACCGCGAAGCTTAATACCTATTTGGATGCCGTATCCTTGTTAACCGTTGATCAATACCTTTCAAAGGACCCTTCATTGGATAGTTTGCTTTTACTGAAGCCACTCCAAACGCTGACTATCAGTGATATCGGTGATAGAAAGCATTCCTTGAGCTTTTATCCATACGGTCCAGAAGGCTATGCGGGCCTCATTGATGAAAAAGACTGGGCGTTTTTTGACCGTCGAAAAGTAGCTGAAATCGTGCATTCAAAAGATTTTTTCAAGGGACAGTAGCCTGTTTTAAAGCTTTTTCGCACATTTAGACCCCGATTTTATTTTTGGGTTTTCTTTATAACTTTACCGCCGCTTTATATCAACCACAAATTACTTTTTCAAGAATGAAGTTCATCGTTAATTCTGCTTACCTGCTTAAGCAACTTTCTAACATTAATGGCGTGATCACTACAAATCCTGTGGTACCCATTCTGGAAAACTTTCTATTTGAGCTTGAGAAAGGTAGTTTGACGGTAACTGCGTCAGACCTTCAAACATCGATTATCACTGATATTCAAGTAGAATCGAAAGAAAAGGGTAGCATTGCTGTTCCGGCAAGAATTCTCCTCGATACTTTAAAGAACCTCCCGGAGCAGCCGGTAACGTTCTCCATCGATGAGTCTACCTACAGTGTGGAGATTATTTCTGATAACGGTCGATATAAGCTTTCCGGAGAAAATGCAACGGACTTCCCTAAAGTTCCTTCAGTTTCTAACGACTTCACTGCTGAAATTTCTACAGAGGTTCTTTCAAGAGCCATCAACAATACGATTTTTGCTACAAGCAACGACGAACTTCGTCCTGCAATGACGGGGGTATACGTGAACCTTGGCGATAAGAACACGACCTTCGTAGCGACAGACGGTCACCGTTTGGTACGCTATAGAAGAACAGATGTTAAATCTGATAACGGCAACTCGATCATCGTTCCACGCAAGGCGCTTAATTTATTGAAAGCGACGCTTCCTTCGGACAATACGGATGTAAGCGTAAACTTCAACATGTCGAACGCGTTCTTCAAGTTCGGAAACATCAAAATGATCTGTCGTCTCATCGACGAGCGTTTCCCTGATTACGACAACGTCATTCCTAGCGGCAACAACATTCAGATGAAAATCGAGCGTAACGATCTACTCGGTGCGTTAAAGCGTATTTCGATCTACGCGAATAAAACGACACATCAAGTTCGTTTGAAAATTACGGGCAGTGAACTTCAAATTTCAGCAGAAGATCTTGATTTCTCGAACGAAGCAAATGAGCGCTTATCATGTGAGCACGAAGGGGAGGATATTGAGATCGGATTCAATGCGAAGTTCCTCATTGAAATGTTGACAAACCTGGATTCAGATAAAATCAAATTGACCATGTCGGCACCTAATAAGGCTGGTGTTATCCTGCCTGCAGAAAAAGATGCAAGCGAGGATATTTTGATGCTGGTAATGCCAGTAATGCTGAATCAGTATGTTTAGGCGAATAGCTTAAACGTGCCTTGACGAGCGAACCCAATTTTAAGTTACCCATATGAAAAGAACAGTTATCGCATTGGCGTGTGTATGCTTTGCATCCATTGCCTCTGCACAAGTGTCAGACTTCGCTCCGTCTTCGCCGTCTACAACGCTTCCTCAGACAGAAATAACGTATCCCGTCATCACGGAAGATGCGGTGATCGTTAGCCCTGTCATCAATCAAACAACACAAACACGTGTTCCACTTGCACCAGGTCTTAGGATGAAAAAGGCAGGGCAAACCATGACGATCATCGGCGGAATCTTGTTCGTGGGTGGAATTGTGATGGTAGCTCAGGCTGACGATGATTATTATACTTCTACGACAACCACACAATACGGTACGACCACAGAAAATGGCGACCCTAAATTTGCACTGGGTGTTGTCATGATCACCCATGGCGTTGGTTTAACGATACCTGGGATCATCCTCTGGACAAGGGGCAATAAGAAATTCAATCGCTGGACAGAGGAGCAACGTCAACAGAATCTGTCGATGGGCTTAAATCGATCAGGTGTCGGAATGCGTTATCGTTTCTAAAGCGCCGCGCTTTCCTAATTCAATTACCTCCAGATTTTTTATTTGTCCTGCAGCAATATCAAAACGCATCATGGTTTTCATATGATGGAAACCATGATTGCCAGCTGCTCCCGGATTTATAAATAGCATGTTATTTAGTGCCGGGTCGCGCGCCACACGAAGTATGTGTGAATGACCACAGATAAAAATGTCGGGTGGTGCAGCCGTTAGCATCTTGCGAACCCGTGGATTGTATTTTGGCGGAACACCGCCTATGTGTGTGATGATGATGTTCATCCCTTCGATCGAAAACAGCAGATCCTCAGGAAATCTATTCTGCATGCGTTTGTCGTCAATATTTCCAAAGACTGCGCGTATGGGTTTGAATTGCTCAAGCTGATCGATAACATGTTGATCACCAATGTCACCTGCGTGCCAGATTTCATCACAAGACTTGAAGTACTCAAATACTTTATTGTCTAGGAAACTATGTGTGTCGGAGAGTAATCCTATCTTCATGATGTGTGAATAATGACGAAGGTATAAACAGTTCCCTTAGATTAATCACCTTTTAGTTATTTTTGACGATTCAGCAAAACGTTCCCCAATGAGACATCTTTCTTTTCTTACCGTTTTTCTTCTGGCAGTACAATCTATTCTTGCACAGGAACATGGATTTAAATTCGGGGCAACCTACCGTGATCTAGCAATTGAACGCTATGCGCCAGATACAACCGCATATGCGGTCGTCGTGGATGAGTTTGGCGAAACGTTTTTTGAAAATGGTGGCGATTATAGACTAATCCACAACTATCATGTCCGAATTAAAATTCTAAAATCAGAAGGCGTTAAACTTGGTGACGTAACTATCGCGCTTCGCAAATATGAATCGGAAATAGAAACAGTTAGTGAAATTCGTGCGAGCAGTTTTAACATCGTGAACGGCTCTATGGTAGAAACTAAGCTCGAGCAGAAAAGTATTTTTACGGAGCGTGTCAATGACGACTATTCACAAAAGAAGTTTGCTATTCCAAATGTGAAAGTGGGAACCGTGATCGAGTATTCGTACGCGTTATCCTCTCCATTTACTTATAATTTTCATCCATGGAAATTTCAAGACGAGATTCCAAAAATGTCCAGCGAGTATTGGGCCAATATCCCCGCGAACTACAACTATAATATTTCTTTGCGTGGCTATTTGAAATTGACCAAGAATGAAAGTGAAGTTTCAAGGGCATGTTATCGAACTGCTGATTGTAGCCGTTTGAAATGGGGAATGAAAGATATTCCTGCCTTTGTTGAGGAACCTTACATGACAGCATCGTCGAATTACATTGCTGCTATTCGTTTTGAATTATCTGAAGTTCAATTTTTTGATGGCACCAAAAAGAAGTACACGAAAGAGTGGCGTGATGCTATTGATGAGCTTCGTAAGCGTGATGACTTTGGCGTGCAGTTGCGTCGCGGGAAAGATATACTCGATCAGCACATTGCATTAGTGATTGCTGGCGAGACCGATTCGTTGGCGAAAGCTAAACGGGTTTACGAATTCATTCAAGGTTGGTATGATTGGAATGATGAGTTTGGTTTTTTGAGTGATAAAGGCATTAAAAAGGCTTTTGATCAGAAAACAGGAAATGTTGCTGATGTTAATCTCTCATTAATTGCGGCCTTGCGTGAGGCTGGTTTCAATGCTAATCCAGTGCTATTGTCTACAAGAAAGCATGGTGCTGTAACAGAACTATTTCCCGTGTTGTCTGAGTTTAATTATGTTGTTGCGAGCGTGAAAATCAAGAATAAGATGTACATGCTTGATGCAACAGATGATATGCTTCCGTTCGGGCTAATCGCAGAGCGTTGTTTAAATGGCAAAGGGCGTTTAATTGATAATCGTGAATCGCGATGGGTGGATCTCGTGGCAGGAGAAAAGTCGAAAAAGATAAATGTTGTTGCGCTGTTAGCGAACGCAGAAGGAAAGCTTAACGGAACGATTACTACTTCTTATTTTGGCTATGAAGCATCCTATAAGCGGGCCGAGATTTTGACGGCGGGTAGCGAAGAGGAATTTATCAAAGCTGAAATCAAGAATGAAAAGAATCATAGCATCGAAAAAATAGCCATTCAAAACGCAACGGATGTTTCGAAGCCGCTGGTTATCACTTCAACGGTATCATTGGAACCGTTTGATAATTTGACAGGAGGGACGTCTTTGTTCAATCCATTCATTGCGGGAAAATGGCGTAATCCTTTTAAGTCAAAAGACAGAATTTACCCACTTGACTATGGCGCGCCGCGGGAGGAGATCTTGATTTTCTCAATGCAGATCCCACCCAACATCGATCTGGTCGATATTCCAGCAAAGGTTGGATTGTTGCTTCCAAACGGTGGAGGAAGGTTTATTTCAGAAGCCAAGCAAACAGGCAATCTGATAACAGTGAGTAGTTCAATTGCGATTTCTAAGTCATTCTACGATGCCCACGAATATCGATATGTTCGCGAACTTTATGACAACATTGTTTCCGTGCAGAACACGGATCTCGTCCTGAAGCCCGTAACTGAGTAACTCCTTGCAAAAGTTTGGTATTCAGGTTTATCGGCTCATGCGGGCCTTTTAACTGATACAGCAACGGTTAAAATGACGCGATTGGCGTTGTGATGTTTCATGTCCTAAATTGCAAGTTCTTTCAACCAGACATTTCCTTATGATGAAGAAGATTATTGCTTTCGCGATTTGCATTCTGTCCTATCAATTATCGGTCGGTCAAGCAGCGACCACAACCCCGCCTACAACTGATCCTTTACAAGGTTCATATACTTTGCGTGATCGATTTCAAATCATGAAAACGAAATCACAGACGTATCAGAATTACAAGGTCATTAAGGAAAGCGTGCTCGATGGTGTTTGGCGTATTGTGCAGGACTCCTTGCATGGAAAGCAGCAAACGATCAATCAAGCAAATCAACAGATTGCGTCGTTAAAAGCGGAAGTAAAGAAGGTTGAAGATACGATGAAACAAAAGGATGCCTCGGTTCAAGGTGTTATCCATGACAGCACTCATATTAGTGTTATTGGAGTTGATTTCTCGAAAGGTTTTTTCTTGACGCTCACGGGAATCATTCTCGCTGCCCTCGTTGGAGCACTGGTATTTGTTCTTGCGCGAATGAAAGTGCTGGATAAATCAATAAAGGAAAAGAGTTTAACGATCAGCCTCGTGAGTAATGAGTATGATGAGTACAAGAAGAAGGCGATGGAAAAACAAACGAAGCTCTCGCGTGAGTTGCAAGATGAACGCAACAGACTTCAAGAGCTCCGTCGATCATAATTCTATAGGATATACTTCCTACTGATATATTCGTACATAATCTACCATCATACGCTGCGGCCAAATTGATTCATCAACGCCTTCACGTCCTCCCCAGTTGCCACCTACGGCAATGTTGAGGATAAGATGGAAGCGTTGATCGAAAGGCCATTCTTTCCAGGTGTCTTGTTGACCACGTGTAACGGTATAATAAACTTTTCCGTCAACTAGAAAATCCATTTTGTCTTTTGTCCATTCAAGTCCGTAAATGTGAAATTCGTTGTCGACTGAATTCATTGTTACTTTGCCTTCTTTTTGAGTTTGCTTCACGTGGTTGTAGGTAAGGGTATGAATTGTTCCGTGAACGACATTCATATCATAACCGACATGTTCCATAATGTCGATCTCACCACTTTCGGGCCATCCGCCATATTTCCAATCGGTAGATAACATCCAGATTGCGGGCCAAGTACCTTTTCCGTGTGGGAGTTTTGCTCTTACTTCAACTTTTCCATAAAGCCAGTCCCCTTTCTTACGTGTTACTAATCGTGCCGACGTATAGGGCTTGCCTTGTTGCTGATCTTTACGAGCCTCAATGATGAGATGACCTTTTTCAATCCAAGCGTTTTTGCGGTCGTTGGTGTAGCATTGAAGTTCATTGTTTCCCCAACCACTAGGATTGCCAACGCCAAGGTCGTAATTCCATTTGGTAGAATCAGGTGCGCCAGGGGTATTAAACTCGTCAGACCAAACGAGCTTTTGCGCGGATGTTTGTGCTGCGCAAATTGCAATAAAGAGAAATGTGATGAAGAATTTCATAATTAAAATTGGGGTGTGATAACTTAGCCAAGCAGCGATCGCGATTATGATCGCTGCTTGGTAAAATGGTTACTTATATTGATAAACACGAACGTAGTCGACGCTCATTGTTTGGGGGAACACCGTATCGTTATTCGGTGCACCTGGCCAGTTGCCACCGACTGCGATATTGAAAATTAAGAATTGGCTTTTTCTAAATTCGTCAAAGCGCGAAGGAGAATCCGGAGGTGTGATATCGATACGATGGAATTCAACGCCATCTAAAAACCAAATGATGAAGTTCTTGTTCCATTCGATCGAGAACACATGATAAGCGTCAGCGAAAATACCGGAAGACAAATCAACATGACCACCATAGTTGGCTTTTCCTACGGGAGCAGTATCGTTGTACCAATGCGCTGTTCCGTGTACCCGGTTATCGCGCTGCGCACCGCCACCGATCATCTCCATGATGTCAATTTCACCGCAACCTGGCCAAGGCACTTCGTCAATATTAGCACCCAACATCCATAGCGCAGGCCAAATACCTTGGCCTTTCGGTAGTTTGGCTCGAATTTCAACGCGTCCAAATAGGAATTCTTGTTTGTCTTTTGTTATCATTCTTGAAGACGTGTACTGAAAACCTCCCTTGCTTTCCTTCTTAGCTACTATCTCTAGAAATCCATTTTCACCGTCCATTTTTACGGATGCGTTCTCTTCGGTGTAGTATTGCAATTCGGCATTGCCCCAACCTCCATTGTTACCGAGTTCGAATTTCCAATTGTCTGAATTTATAGTGGTAGTATTGAATTCATCAGCCCATACTAATTGCCAAGACTTGGGCGCGACAGTAATATCGATTTCTTTCATGTCGCTAATCATATCACCTGCACTGGATTCAGCTTCTACTGTGATGGTGTATGTTCCGGTTACATCGTACATATAAGTGGCGGAACCATCTTCTGTTTCATGAGGGGTATTCTCGGCATCTCCGAAGTAAATGGTAAAACGTTCCGTGTTATCAGCCGTAGCATTGACTGTTACTTCACCCGTTCCCTCACTGTTGATGTCGACGGTGAAATTTAAATTTGTTGGCGGGGCGAAGCTTACGACAATACTCTGAGTCTTACTGATCATGTCAGTATTTGTTGAATAAGCCTCAACCTTAATCGTGTACGTTCCTCCTTTTGAATAGGTGTGTGTAGCCACTCCGTTGCCACTGTTCACGGGTGTATTCGGCGTGTCACCAAAGTAGATCTTGTAGAGCTTCGTGTTTTCAGCTGTGGCAGTAACGGTGACCTCTCCATTACCTTGGTCGTTGTCCACAGTGATTACTAAATTCGTTGGAAGCAATATTTCTTCCCCTCCATCATCTCCACCGCATCCAGCCAGTAGAAAACTAAGTAAAAGCACAAAACATCTTTTCATATGAGTATTTGTTGTTGACTTATTGATCTCCGTTCCACCCACAAAACCGTATCAAATCTCGATGGTGGGTCGAAAGGTTCTCGAAAGTTAATGCAAACGTTTGGTGTGTCAGGGCAAACTTTGAAAGAACACACCTCAATTTCAACTCACAACTCCCATCTTTATTACATCGGTACCGGACTATTCAGTACGTCAAAACTACATCATGGCACCTTAAATTGCTGATCACAATGGATTGCAATCGTTATAACTCCTAGATTTGAGTACAGCAAGTACCTAAACCTGCCTCTACATGACGCATAGCCAAAGAAGCCTTGGTCGACGAAATAATTACGTATTGATCATCTGTTCCTTGATTTGCTTGATCTCCGCAACTGGACGAGCTCAATCGCCACTTTCGGGACTTCCTTTTGTAAAAAATTTCCAAACTGTCGAGTATAAAGCCGGGATTCAAAACTGGGATATCACGCAAGACAAGCGCGGTATTCTCTACATCGCAAACAACTTCGGTCTACTTGAGTTCGATGGGCAGCGTTGGAGAACTTATGGCGTAAAAACTGGTACAAAGGTGCGAAGTGTAGCCATTGATAGATCGGGAAAGATTTTTGTCGGCTGCCAGGGTGACTTCGGTTATTTTTTTCCCGACAGTCGTGGGCAGTTAACCTATGTTTCGCTTGCCGATAGCCTCGCGCCTGAGTATCGCAATTTCGATGAAGCATGGAGTATTTTTATTGACCTCGACCGCGTCTACTTCTGTACGTTCTCATTGATATATGTATATGAGAAGGGTGAACTATCCATTATTCGACCAGAAAATCCGATAGACTTATCGTTTTTAGTGAACCGTCAACTTTTTGTGAATGAACGCGACAAAGGCGTGAGTACGCTTGATGGCGATCAATTAACACTCATGAAGGGCGGTGAATTTTTCAAAGGTATTACGATATCGTCCATCCTTCCATTGCAGGTAGATCAGTATCTCATTTCCACTTCTCAGCGTGGTATGTTTAAGATGGACAATGGTAAAGTCACTCCGTGGAATGAGAAAATGCAAACATTCTATCGCGATTCTCATGTGAACTGTATGATCCGACTACGGAATGGAACATTTGCTTTAGGAACGCAGAATAGTGGTCTGTTGGTAGTTGATGCGGACGGAAATATAATAAGGCAAATGACGCGCGGTAAGGGCTTAGATAACAGAACCATCTTGTGCATCTATGAGGATGATCTGAGTAATCTTTGGCTGGGGCATAATAACGGTATTGCATACGTCGAACTAGGATCGCCATTCACATTTATCAATGAGCAATCAGGCTTACCTGGTACAGGTTACGCAGCGTTCCTCGATCGCGATCAATTATACCTCGGAACCAACACTGGCCTTTATGTAAAGTCAATCGTAGGTGATACAGATTTTTCTTTGGTGGAGAATACGGGAGGTCAGGTTTATCACATCGGCAGATATGGCGATGCGTTGATGCTAGGCCATCATCAGGGTTCATTTTATATTGATAATAAAAAGGCAACTAAAATTTCAAATGAACCTGGGGCGTGGGTTTTCCATGATGTCAAAGGCAATTCGGATAAATTAATTGGTGGGCTGTATGCGGGGTTGCAACGCTATACCTGGAGTAACGGAAGGTGGTCACTACCGAAATCGATCGGTGGTTTTGCAGAGTCATCGCGTGTGATGGAGCAAGACCAAGCGGGGAATCTGTGGGTCACGCATGGTTATAAAGGCGCTTATAAACTTGTGTTGAACGATGCTAAAGACAGTGTTATTTCAGTGAAGCACTATGGTGTAGAAAAAGGTTTTCCGACGAATCATCTCATCAACGTTTTTAAAATTAGAAATGAACTTTTGTTTACGGGTGAAGTGGGTGTTTATAAATATGATCCGAAGTCCGATTCATTTGTTCCGGACGATTTGTTTACCACGAAGTTGGGAAAGCTTGCACAGATTTGGTTCATGCAAGAAGATGCGATGGGAAATGTTTACTTCGTCGGTCGTGAGCATATTGGCGTGTTTCAGAAAAATAACATCGGCGAATACCATCTTCTTTCAACGGATTTTGCAAAGATTAGAAAATATCTCAACGATGACTTGATGAACATTGCCATTCTTAAAAACAATGAAGTGCTTTTCGGCGCGAAAGATGGTTTTATTCATTTTGATCCAGCGCACCGCATGAACAGTAATACTACTTTTAAAACCTTAATTCGAAATGTTTCGCTAACGAATAATGGCGTTGATTCAGTGTTGTTCTTCGGAAACTACAGTCAGGGAGATTCTGTTGTGATGCAACAGCAGGGTGTATTTGTACCGCGGTTGCCCTATGCGAATAACTCTGTGAATTTCACTTTCGCAGCTACGTCCTATGAAGGCGATGCAGATCTTTCGTATCAGTTTTATCTTGAGAACTACGAGAAAGAGTGGTCAGCTTGGGGGACAAAAGTTCAGAAAGAGTATACGAATTTGAAAGAAGGAACTTATGTCTTCCATGTGCGATCGAAAAATCTTAATGGAACCATCAGTGCAGAAGCGAAGTATAAATTTGTGATTCGTCCACCGTGGTATCGGTCCGTCTGGGCTTACACCTTTTACGGTATATCCGTGCTCGCCCTTCTATTTGCAGGCTTTAATCTGTTGGATAGAAAATATCAACGTGAGCAAAAATTGATGGTATTGAAGCAAGAGAAAGCGTTGAATGCTAAAGACAAAGAGTTTACAAAGTTATCGCAGCAATCTCAAGAGGAAATTACACGTCTGCAAAATGAAAAGCTAGAGTCTGAGCTTCGTCACATGAACAATGAATTGGGAACGGCGACGATGCATTTGCTCACAAAGAATGAATTTATCACCGGCATTAAGACGAATTTGAGCTCTATCGCTAAACGTGCAGAGAACGACGATGTTCGCAAGGAGCTTATTCAGATTACGAAGGACATCGAGCAAAATATCTCTGGTGATTCCGATTGGGAGAACTTTCAATTCCACTTCGATCGTGTTCATGGCGACTTTACCAATCGATTTAAAAGTGCGTTTCCTTTGCTTAGTCCGCAAGAGATTAAATTAAGCGCTTATCTACGGATGAATTTATCAACGAAGGAAATCGCACAGCTATTGAATATTTCTGTTCGCGGTGTAGAGATCAGTCGTTACAGACTCCGAAAAAAACTGCACATGGATCGCAATCAGAACTTGCAAGATTTTATTCTCAATTTTTAGCGTAGGCAACTTCTTGCGATATTATCGAATAGGGGAGTTCTATGGTGAAGGTGCTCCCTTTATCGACTTCACTATGCACATAAATTTTTCCCTTTAACAACAACACGAGCTCGCGTACGATCGATAGTCCGAGTCCGGTAGAACTTTCTCCGCCAGTTGGTTTGTTGCTAAGTTTTTTAAATTTCCCAAAGAGCAAGTTCATTTCGTCAGGACGAATGCCTGGCCCTTGGTCAGTGAAGTCGATCTGAACGTGGTTGTCGAATGCACTAACTTTAATCCACACATTCTTATTGGGCGGTGAGAACTTCAGTGCATTCGAAAGGAGGTTATCCACAATGCGCATAAAAGCATTCACGTCCGTTGTAAGCGTAATCTCATTGTTATTGTTTTCGAGCGATATACGAATGCCTTTTTTGTCTGCGTGTTCTTTCGCAATACGCATCTGTGTATCGAGTACCGTTGCGAGCGCAAAACGCGTGGGCTCTACCGTGTTTAGTCCTTGCTCAATACGGTTGATATCCAACAGATTGGTAACCATCGTTTTCATCGATGTGCAAGCACCTTCAATGTACCGAATATATTCCTGCTGCTGCGTGGAAAGCCTTTCTGATGATCCTTTTATTAAATTGATTAAACCGAGTATTCCGTTAAGCGGACTTTTTAAATCGTGTGCAGCCATGCCGAGAAAATTATTTTTTTCTTCATTCAACAGGATAAGCTTTTTGTTTGCGTCGAGAAGTTTTTCAGCGCTCTCTTCTTGTTCGGTGATGTCGATAACCGTGGCCCTGCTCATCACGTATTCGCCCTTCGTATTAAAAATTGCCGTTGCATTGAGGATGATCGGAAATACAGAGCCATCTTTTCTTTTGAAATGATGCTTCATGTTTTTAATGGAACCCTGATCCAGAAACCTTTTGAAGTTTTGAGTGAACGATTCGACCTCTTCTTCAATGATGATGTCAGATAGTTTCTTGACGTTGACAACTTCGTCGAGGGAATATCCAAGCCAAGCCAATTCCGTTTTGTTCATCCGGATAATCGTGCCGTCTTGGGCCAGTGAATGATAGCCGCAGGTAGCGTTGTCGTAGAGGAATTCAATTTCTCGAACAGTGTCTTCCGCTTTTACTTTCTTTATCTGAATCGCCTTATAGAATAATTCAAGCGTGTGAAAATTGTCGTGAAGATCGCGATTGAGCTTTTCCGCCAGCGTACTCTTTTTCTCCAGTTCTTGCGTGCGTTCATATACTTTGTGTTCGAGTGTATTATTTGGAGCATTGAGTTCTTCAATCAATGCGTCGTTTTGCTTTTGTTTTCGAATGAGTGAGATCAAAGCGATGAGCGAGGTGAGTGCGATAAGTAGTAAACTTACATAGCGAATTTTGCGCTGCACGTCGAGTGTGTATTGTAATTTGTCTAGCCGTGTATTGAGCAGTTGTTGTTCACGTTCATTAAAAAGTTTGAGGTAACGTTGGATGGTGTCGAGCTGCGCGGTTTTTTGCAGTAGGCCTTCTAGTTTATCTGCTCCGAAAATCGAAGCACTTATTTTTTCAGAATGCTTTAGATCTTCAACCTTCCTTTCAATGAGTGGTGATATTTTGTTCGCGAGCATGTCGATCTGTGATGAATCGATGAGAAGCTTTTGAAGTTGATGAAGTTTTTGTGCGGCGACCCATCCAGCAGTATCCAGCAGACTTCGACTGACAGCATCATTCGATACAAGTAATGTGCGGTAAGCGGTTTCTGTATCTTTCACAAAGTTTAGCAGCGACGCAGATTGCTCGATAATATGTTGGGTGTGTAGTACCAGTGTAGCGCGTACTTTCTTGACTCGCAAAATGCGAGATAATGCCACTCACGATCGTGAGGAGAATGGAAATAACCAGAAGGAGATTGATCCGGTTTGCTCTCATGGGCATAAGATGGGCTTACCTAATTTAAGAGTTTAATTGTCTAAAGCCTCAGGTTTAGATTCAATATTTGAAAAAGTGACGGCTGAAAAAGTGTTGTTTTACCTTTAATTATGCTTTTTTAGACTTATAACACTAAATTCTTAAAAAGATTGCGTGCCACATGTAACCTTCACTAAAAACCTGGGTTTCCCATCTTGAAAACTTTACGACCTGAATTGGAAGCACTAAGCGATAATGCGCTGATGGTAAAAGTCAGAGACGGCGACGTCGATAAACTCGGGCTGCTTTTTGAGCGCTATAAGAGGCCTTTGTATGGATTCTTCTATGGTATGAATAAGGATGCCGAATTATCGGAAGACCTGGTGCAAAATGTTTTTGTCCGAATCCTGAAATATCGCTACCTCTTCCGGGGAGATGGTGATTTTAGGACTTGGATGTTTCACATCGCGCGCAATGTGAATCACGACCATTTCAGAAAGAACAAGATCAATGCGAAAGATTCATTGGAAAGTTGGGAAGAACGACTAGGGAGTACTGAGAATCGATCTACACAATTTCAAGCGGAAGAAGAGATGCAACTCCTTTCCATGGCCATGGATCAGCTTCCCGATGATAAACGCGAAATCTTGCTCCTCAGTAAATACCAAGAAAAGAAGTACAAAGAAATTGGCGAGATGCTCGGTTGTACTGAAAGTGCCGTGAAGGTAAAGGTCTTTCGCGCCTTGCAAGAGCTAAAAGAAGTATACCGAAAATTGGAAGCTAAATATTGATGAACCGATTCGATATGAATACTATGAAGCGTGATTTGATTGAAAAATTTAGAGCTGGCTTGCTTACACAAGCAGAACAGCATATGCTCGAATCGATGATTGAGAAGGAGGAGATTACACTTGAGGAATTATCGCTAGAAAATCTTCAAGATAAACTGATCGCAATAGAACCGCCGGTGCCTTCCATGGATCTTGATCATAAGTTCTACGCGATGTTAGCAATGCAACGTAAATCGACATCTTCCTTGAATTGGTGGAGCCAGTTCAAAATTCCAACATTGGTTCCCCGCTTTGGACTAGCTGCCGCGACATTGCTGATCGGGCTTGCGGTAGGATACTTCTTGCGCCCGACAAGTGATGGAGCTGAGATGAGTAAGCTAAGCGAGGAGGTTACGTCGTTGAAAGAAATGATGATGCTGTCACTCTTGGAGAAAGAGTCGGCAACGGATAGACTCAAAGCCGTGAGCCTTACGCAAGACATGGATCAAGCGAGTCAAAAAGTAACGGCAGCTTTGATTCAGACATTAAATCATGACGACAACGTGAACGTCAGGTTAGCGGCACTCGACGCACTGCATCCTTATGTTAAAGATAGCAGCATTCGCCAAGAGCTCATTCGATCGATCGCGCAACAACGCTCACCATTAGTACAAGTTGCGTTGGCTGAGCTCATGGTTGCTATTCAGGAAAAATCTTCCGTAAAGGAACTTAAAAAGCTTCTTGATGATAAAAAGACGCCACGAGACGTCAAGAAGAAAATTGAACAAAGTATTGATGTTTTAATCTAAACAGTATGAAGAAAATTATGATAGTGCTGTTGATATTCATCAGCCAGGTTTGTCTTGCGCAAACTTTTCAGGAAACAATCACGAAGGAACTATCCTTTGAAACAAAAAATAGCAGTAACGCGCTCGTTGTCGCCAATATCAATGGGAGTATAAAAGTAATGGGATATGCAGGCGATAAAATAATTGTAGTAATGGATAAAACGATTACGGCAAAAACCGAAGCGAGGATAGAAAAAGGAAAAAAGGTTTCGCTCGGTATTATTGATCGCTCTGATTCACTGATATTGTTCGTTGATGGCCTTTGCCAACGATTTGACAAAGCATCTGACAGAGGTCATTTCAAGGCAGGGTGGGGCTATCAGTGGAACTGCGAGAATTGCAGTGATGAATTTGATCATCAGACAAATTTTACGATCAAGGTTCCCTTTGATACCCATGTGTCGGTTGCAACGATCAATAAAGGCAATGTTGTGATCGAAAATGTAAAAGGTGTTGTTTCAGCCGATAACGTGAATGGAAGCATCCGCTTGGAAAATTTGGAACGCGAAGCTGCGGCCAGTACGATCAATGGTGATCTCGATGTAACGTATGCGACAAATCCCAAGAATCCATGTCGCTTCTACAGCCTGAATGGGGATATCAATGCGCTGTTCAGGAAGGGGCTGGCGGCGAACCTCAGCTTCGAAAGTTTTAATGGTGATTTTTATACGAATATCGATCGAATCCAAAAGCTTCCGGCAAAATTGGAACAGGAACAATATAAAGAGGGTATGAAATACAAAATCGGTGGCGACCACTATCAGGTCGGTGCTGGCGGTTCTCTTCTCGATTTCGAAACATTTAACGGTAACGTCTACCTCAAAGAAAATACAAACTAGAATACAGCGATTAAAGATAACATTTATGAAAAAGCAATTCTTAATTCTTTCCATCGTATTGATGACCCTTGGACTGGTGTTGATGACGGGCGCATATGGATGGGCGCAAAATGCAAACGAGTTTACTGTTCCGCTTACAGATCCGGCGAAAAGACTAAAATTGAAAGCCGGTATAAATTATGGATCTGTTACGGTAAAAGGAACGGCGCGCAAGGACGTGCTCGTGAGATACAAAGCCGCTGAAGATAGTGAGTGTGAAGATTGTCATGACGACGACCACGCGCATGATAAGCATGCAAAATCGAAAGCTGGTCTCAAGAAAGTTGGTGGCGGCGGTATGGATCTGGAAGTAGTTGAAAACGGAAACTTCGTCAAGGTGTCATCTGATTCGTGGAATAATAAGCTTGATCTAGAAATTGAAATCCCATCCGGTGCCGACATTGAGGTGAGCACATATAACGACGGTGACCTGATGGTTACGAATGTTCAGGGGGAAGTAGAGCTAACCAACTACAACGGAGAAATTACTGCGTTGAATATTTCTGGATCTGTGGTCGCGACAACATACAATGGTGAAATCAAAGCTACCTTCGATAAAGTGACCGATGGCGCTCCCATGTCGTTTTCTACCTACAATGGCGATATTGATCTTACGTTCCCAGGAACGATGAAAGCAACAATGAAAATGAAAACAGAGCAAGGTGAAATATTCACGGGCTTTGAAATGAAGATGACAAGCACTGGTCCAGTGCAGCAGAAAAACAAAGAATCTGGTGTGTATAAAGTTACTGTTGACGATTGGAAACGTGGCGAAGTCAACGGCGGAGGGGCGGAGATAACCCTTAAGAACTACAACGGTGATATATACATTCGAAAAAAGTAAGAATGTGCCGTTTAAAAAGTCACATGCTCTCCTTAGCATGTGACTTTTTGTTGTTGGTTAGTCTTCAATGGTTCTGCTGTGCATGAGCATCCATTCATAGACATTAATACTATCTGCTTCTTGATAAGCCGGATCAAAAGACCAACGCCAGCATAGGTGCGATGAGTCTGGAAACAATGTGAGTCTTGCTAAATTTTTGTCAAAGCCATTGATCCAATTAATGTAGTTTGTCGTGCTCGTTGCCGGTACAGCCGTATCAAACTCACTATGAAAACCCCAGACGGGGAGATGTGCGTCAGCTATTACTTTTGCTTTTTCCCTTGTATGTCCCACCGACTTTCCGGCCATCGGTGTAATAGCGGCGAGGGTAGATGCGTATCCTGTATTGTCAACCGCGTAGTCCCATACAGTTCCGGCCCCGAGACTAATTCCGGTGAGATAAATTCTTGATTTGTCGACACGATAATTCGCTTTAGCAAACTCGATCAATGCGTGAATATCATCGGGAAGCGCACGTCGATCTGTTCTCATTTGCACCGATAAAACAATAAATGCGTAGTATCTTCCATTGATGAGGAAATCTTTTGGGAATTGTTTTGCTTGTATCAACTTGGCGGGCGTGTAAGGACGCAGTACAGATCCGAGTTGCTCAAGTGAACCATCACCTCGTTCACCTGCTCCAAGTATGTTAATCAGCAGTGGATATTTTTTTGAGCTGCGAAATAAATAACTGGCAGGCAGCGCTTCGTAATATCCAACAATCGAACTGCCGAACGTCATTTGAACAGGCCGTTGTATCGGTGGTCCTGGTTCCGGTTCATTGATGTCCTCATATGATGGTCCCTCTTCTTGATTAAAGAGCCCATCCTCGCAAGAGGAAAAGACAAGGGTTAAACAAAGTATGAGGAGTAGTTTAATTCTCATAGACGACAATATTTTTTGCAACTGTTAAAAAATATATGCCGCTCGTATCCATAAAAAAAGCTAACCCGGGTTGGGGTTAGCTAAACCTTAAAAGAGTGTACTAAAAAATGCTTGGGGTAATTCTGGTTAAAGGCCCGGTGGCTTGTTTAGTAGATGATCAAACCTCTGGTGTTAAATGTCGTCGAGTTTAAAAAGTAATCAAAGCAGTTAAAAAAATGGTAGCACCAGAGGTTGATCATCAAAACACCCACTCACTAAATCCATTAACGATACAAAGATGCACGATGAAATTTTTCTATTCTCTCGATCTTTTCAATTCGCGTGTCGCGCGTAATGTTTTGAGAGTATTGTAAGATTTGAAATAGTCGTCCACAAACTGCCCTTAATTTTCTACACAAAAAAATAGGGCTAACATGATTCATGTTAGCCCCGTTCTTTTTTCACTTGCTTCCGCCAGCATTACCTGGTTCAAGTGGTGAGGGTATAATCTCAGCTTGTCTATTTTGCAATACACTTTTTAGCACCCCTTGTGAAAAAAGTTGATATTAATACAAGCTTAAACATGATGCCATTGACGCTTGCTTGGGGAATTTCTTTTCGAAATTGTTGCCTGATAGTTAGGACGCATCATGCTTGTTAATACGACAGAATGATGTTGCAATCTTACGCGGAAGCTGGTTCAACTTTATGTGAATCGGAAAGCTTGCAAGTGGATTCAAATTTATAATGGGTACGAAAATGAAATTGAACACTTTCAAGAGAGTTGTGAAGTGATCTTTCATTTAAAAAATCCTTCACATTGTTATACCATTGCACGCGGTCTCGTTGCTTGAGCTCCTCTTGGATCATCATGATCATCTGAGCACTTGTGCCAGCGATTCTGACAAGTTTATTTTGACCGAATGTGCGCAGAACATCAGTCATCGACGTACTGACGACGGGTTTACCGGCTGCCAACAGCTGTGTAATTTCCTTTGGATTTTGAAATCGTCTTTTGTTTTCATCTCCATAGGGAATGATCCCGACGTCCCAATTACTGATGTATTCAGCGAGTTTTGATTCACCTCTCCATCCCAGCAAATGGATATTGTTAAACTTCGAAAGTAGTTCTAAATCTTGTGTGTCTGCAATTACAACGAACTGCCAATGTGGGCGTGTTTCCGCCAAGGTTTTTATCAACTCAACATCAAATAAATGCCCGTCGCCGAAGCACCCAATGCGGGGATAGGGAATATTTACCTGGCCTATGGGATCTTTTTTATAGTAACGTGCTTCGTAGAAATTTTCAAGGTCGACTCTCGACTTAAGAAGGTATACATTCGAAAACTTCGTTTTTAAATATTCGTGTGCGCTTAGCCCATCCGTTAGAATGGTAGATGCGCGCTGCAATAACATTTGTTGACTGGCGTTTTCGGTGGCTACCAGATCAGTACAATGGTAAACCGTTGCTGATGGAAGAAGGTGATCGGTCCAGCCATAAGCGGCCGAAGTGTCGTACCACAGCATATAGCGGTCAATGTTGAAGTCGTAGAATATCTTAGAAATCGTTTCGCGCAGCGCTTCATTTGCGGCCTCTGAATTAGCGCAAGTATAAAGTTGAATATGGACCAAGCGCTCTTCAACAGAAATTGAGTAGCCTTCGTGGTCTTGCTGATAATGGGGGTAGTGAATCATAAAGACACGGCTACTTTCGCATTTTACGCGCTCGAGCGATTGGAATGTTTCTGGAAACGAATACTGCTGCTTGTTGAGTAGGCAAACAATGTCTCGAATTACCGTTGTCATAATGGGTATTGTAATAATGTGTGATCACATATTTTCATGCCAGGAGTGCGAGCGACAAAACGGTATCACAAATTTACATGCGCAAACTAATACTCATTATTGTCAGAAGGGTTTGGTGTCCCGCAAAACGATATCGTCATTTCAAATTTGCGTTCGTGTTCGTCGTGAACGTTGAACCGAATGGCATTCCTTTTTTAACGTCCTGAAAAAATGCCGTGGACAGCGGATTAATATGACGAATACCACACGAAGAAATTTTATAAAACACTTTGGACAAGTGGCACTGACCATTCCCGGAATTCATATGATGACGGCATCTGCAGCAACGCGAAGTTCTGCATCGCCTGGCGCTGATGTATTAGAACGAGAGCGACCAGCGACGAAACCAGTAGCACAGCAACCGTTGGGTGTAGCACTCGTCGGACTTGGAAAATATAGTACGGAACAGCTAGCCCCTGCGTTGCAAGAGACCAAGAAATGCAAACTGAAAGCGATCGTAACAGGTTCTCCTGAGAAAGCTGAGAAGTGGCGTCAGCAATACAATATACCGCAGCAGAATATTTATAATTATGAGAATTTCGATTCGATTAAGAATAATCCTGACATCGATATTGTCTACATCGTGCTTCCCAATTCCATGCATGCGGAGTATAGTATTCGCGCAGCGCAAGCGGGAAAACACGTGATCTGCGAAAAGCCGATGGCGCCTACGATTCAAGAATGCGAAGCAATGATTGCAGCCAGTGCAAAGGCAAACAAATTGTTGTCAATTGGTTATCGCCTACATTTTGAACCTTATAATCTTGCTATGGCGGAGTTTGGTCAGAACAAAACATTTGGTGATGTCAAGAAGATCATTGCTCGTGACGGGATGGATATCGAACCTAATGTTTGGCGGCTCAATAAAAAGCTTGCAGGTGGAGGGCCGCTGGTTGACGTAGGAATTTACTGTGTGCAAGGCGCGCTTTATACTTCAGGAGAGCTTCCCGTTGCCGTCACTGCTAAAGAAGGACCGAAGACAGACCTTGTAAAATTTAAAGAGGTGGAGCAGTCTATGAAATGGACCATGGAATTTCCAAGTGGACTAATCGCGGAATGCGAGACGTCGTATGCGCAGGAGATGAATTTGCTGCGTGCAGAAGCTGAAGAGGGATGGTTCGAGCTGGACCCAGCCTACGAGTACGATGGAAAAAAGGGTCGTGCAAGTGATGGTCCCTTCGAATTTCCACAAGTTCGTGAACAGGCTTTGCAGATGGATGATTTCGCGAACTGCATCATGAATAACAAGAAGAGTAAGGTTCCTGGAGAAATGGGCCTTCGGGATGTTAAGATATTGACGGCGATCTACGAGGCCGCGCGAACAGGAAAGAAAATACGTTTGTCGGAATCAAAACATTACAAACCACAAAATCAATAAATCATGTCAAAGCAGAATAAGCAGGATAAACCTAAAGGCAGTGAAAAATTCCCAGGGTATCCGAAGTATCCCGGTAAGGAAGATATCACCATTCAAAATAACCGCTTGAGCATAAACGATGAAGGTTTAGCAACAAAGCCAGAGAAGCTTGCGTCGAAAATTGGCGACGACGATAATTTGATAGTGCCTTCGTCGCGAAAGCGAGAGTCTGATGTGACGAAGGAGGATCTGGAAGCATTAGGGCCCCGCGACTTAAGTATGGATATGGGAGAAGATGAAGCGCTGTTGAAACACCGTGCGCATCCAGTGGATTTTGCTGGGAACGACCTCGATATACCTGGGGCAGAGTTGGATGACGACAACGAAGCAATTGGTAAGGAGGACGAAGAAAATAATCCCTATAGCTTGGGCAGCGATAAACATGAAGATCTTGATGAACGTCACAGCCTTGAATAACCGACGTATTTTTCGTCAATTTCTCCGCGAGTTGTAGATTTACATCCACAACGCCGAGCGCATTAACAGTATAAAACCGTTGCGTTTTAAGATCAAAACTGGCATAGCATTGTTAATCGTCCGGCATAGCGCGGGTAATCTTTGCCCCGTGACAAATTCCTCATGGAAAACGGAAGCGTAAAACGGATCTTCATCAAGGTTCTGAAAATAGTTGGTTGGATAAGCTTGTCGATAGTTGCGCTGTTGATTGCAGTTTCTCTTGCTATTCAAATTCCGAGCGTTCAGAACAAGATCGTGCAAAAGGCCGTAACATTTCTGAAAGATAAGATCGGAACCGAGGTCCGCCTTGCTCATATTAGTATAAGCTTTCCAAAGACAATTGTTTTGGATGGACTTTATCTTGAGGATCAATCCAAAGATACATTGTTGTATGTCGGCGAACTGTCGGTTAATACTGACTTGTGGGCGCTTACCCAAAAACGTATTCAGCTAAATGATGTCACTTTTGACACGCTTGCAGGTTTCGTTAACCGAAATAAACGCGACAGTAGTTTTAATTTCGATTACATTGTCAAAGCCTTTGCTGATACAACAGCCGTTCAGGAACCAACGGATACAACGGCCAGTCCCTGGGATTTTTCCATCGGAAATGTAGAACTTAGACATACACGCGTCGTTTATTTTGATCCCATCGCCGGCAATGACCTGAAACTCCAGCTTGGCGAACTTGATCTCGATGTCAATACATTTGATCTAAATCGATCGGTCATCGATGTGAATGAAATTAACCTTTCGAACGTGATTGCTTCATTCGAGCAAACGAAGAATCCATTGACTGATCAAGTAGTTGATTCCGCACAAACGAAAGACGAACCTTTTCCATATGATTTGGGGCTAGCCAGCCTCAATCTTCATAACATCCGTGCTAGTTATGCACACTACGGATCTGGTCAAACGATGAAGTTAAATCTTCGTGATGCTTCCGTCTCTGCTGAAAAATTTGATCTTCGGAATCAAATCATAGCGCTGGATGAAGTTTCTTTGTCTGATGTTTTTCTGATGTATCATCAACAACAGCTTGCGCAAGCGCCAACACAAACTACACTGGCAAAATCTTCAGCGGCTAAACCTAAGCCATGGAATATAAGCGTTGACGAAATAGATCTAGAAAAGAATATTATCCAGTATCACGATTTTAATAAACCGACGCAGGCAGGTGGGATGGATTTTAGTCATCTATGGATAACGGAACTCATGCTTGATGCTGGTGATCTTCAATGGGATGGTGTAAACGCGCGCGGCGTGATTGACAAGCTTTCATTTAAAGACAGAAGTGGATTTAGTTTGACAAACTTTACCAGCGAATTTGCACTCGATGCAAAGTCAATGCGCGTAGAAGATTTTGAGTTTCAAACACCCTACAGCCATGTTGCGCTGACAGCGGAAGTTACCGGCGATTCGATTAGCACCTTAGGAAAAACATACCCCGACGCAAACGTGAACGTAGACGTAGCACGTTCACATCTTTCGTTCAAAGATGTTGCTTTTTTTGCACCGACGCTTTTGAAAGATATTCCTATTAAACTTCCCGCGACGGAACGCGTTACATTCGAACTCGCCTGCGCTGGAAAAGTCAACGACTTGCGTGTTGACCAATTTGTTGTTGAATCATTATCCAATACAAAACTAGATTTAAAGGGGACGGTAGCCGGACTTCCTGAGCCGAAGCAACTTCAAATGAACTTAGATTTAAAGAAGTTGTATACAACGCGGAATGACTTGAAAGCACTCCTTGCAGATACTTTAATTCCTAAATCGATACGTCTTCCTTCTTGGATCAATCTTTCCGGTGATGTAAAAGGTAGTTTAGTCAAACCACAAGTCGCTGCAACGATGACAAGTGATTTTGGCAAGGTTTCGCTGAAGGCAAGATTGAACCTGGATTCTACTGTTACAAAAGAAAATTACTCCGCTACGGTGGACGTTGATCAATTTAATCTCGGTAAACTTTTGTTGCAAGAGAAAACAATTGGCGTTCTTGATTTACAGGCATCAATTCATGGCGCGGGTGTGAAAATAAATGAGCTTGCGGCGGGCGTCGATGTGAAAGTAAATGAATTTGTATATAACAATTATCGCTACAAAGATTTTAAGCTCAATGGAAAAGTAAACCAGTACTTCTTCTCAGGTGAAGCAAAGCTTGCAGATAAAAATTTAGACTTTGTGTTAAAAGGCGATCTCGATTATAACGGCGATGTGCCTTATTACAAGTTAGACTTCGATTTAAAGAATGCAGACCTTCACGCACTTCATTTGACGGAACGTGAACTACGCGCGCGACTTAAATTAGGTGTGGACATGAAGACCACTGATTTCAAAGTGATGAATGGAAATCTTGACATTCGCGAAGTCGCAGTTTATAATGGCAAGACGCTGTATGCAGTTGACTCGCTATTGTTTGCATCACTTGACCAGGAAGGAAGAAGTGAATTGTCAATACGCTCTGATATTATCACTGGTCATTTTAAAGGAACGTTGAACTTGTTCAGTTTACCCGACGCCATTAGCCGACATTTCAATCAATATTTTTCGCTGCATGATACGACTTATAATAAGCCGATAGCACCGCAGAATTTTGAATTTTCACTAGTCTTGAAAAATACAGACTTGCTCACGGAAGTCCTCGTTCCAGATCTTGAACCATTTGTTCCAGGAAAGATTGCGGGGCGGTTCGATAGTAAATCTCACAAGCTCGATCTAACCTTTGGTATTGCAGACCTTCAGTACAGTAACATCAGTGTTGACTCCGTAACGTTGAAGGTTGATTCAGATGAAGATAAACTTTGGTTTAACTTCGGCATTAGAAATGTGTTGATGGATACTTTACAAGTTTCTGCATTGCGTTTTAAAGGTACAGTTGCGAATGATTCGATGCATACCGTGTTCAGTGTATTGGACAAAAAGGAGGAGGATAAATACTTGATTGGTGGAGTAATCAGAAGTTTTGAAAATTCCCTTCGGTTCCGTCTCTTAAACGAAGAACTAAAACTAAACTACGAGGATTGGCAAACGCCGGATGGTAATTATCTCGCATTCGGTAAGACTGGGATTTTACCGCACCAGTTCGAACTTTCTAAGGGAAATGAGAAGCTTGCCGTGAGCCGTACCAATGACAGAGACTCTACGGTGGCGATTGAATTCACGGCGTTTGACCTCGCTAATCTCACGCACTTTGTTGAAGGAACAACGCCCGCGGCAGGAACGATGGATGGCGATGTGAATATTTCAGTTGCAGAGCAAGGCGCTTTTAATTCTTATCTCGTCATTCATGATTTTAATTTGATGGAACAAGAATGGGGAGACCTTGAGCTAGCCTTAGGAAGAACATCTACTGGTCCTTTTAATATTGATGTCCGTGTTGAAGGAGAAAATGCAGAACTAAAAGCGGCTGGGTATATCGTTACGAAGTCGGCGGATCCAGAAATACATTTTCAGGTTGATATCAACAAGTTCAACCTCGGCATAGTAGAACCATTATCGATGGGCCAATTAAAAAATGTGAGTGGTCAATTGCTTGCGAATGTAAAAATTGATGGGAGTACACGGAAGCCGAACATCGATGGCTCGGTCAATTTTAAAGAAGCGAAGTTTATCGTGACATCCTTGAACAATCAATTTGTATTACAGGAAGAATCTATATCTGTAAATCGTGAAGGACTTAGTCTCGATGAGTTTACTATCCGCGATTCGAAGAACAATGAAGCTGTTATAGACGGAACCATTAGCTCGTCGACATTCACAACATTTGATTTGGACCTCACCGTTAACACGGAAGATTTTCAGCTTTTGAATTCAACTATTGACGATAACGACCTTTTCTTTGGCAAAGTAGGATTGAACATGCGCGCACGGATTAAAGGAACGTCTGATCTCCCGCGTGTTACGATGAATGCGAGTCTCACAAAAGAGAGTGATTTTACCTATGTAGTTCCACAGTCGGAAAAAGGGATTTTAGAGCAGCAAGGTATTGTGGTTTTCGTTGACCGCGATGCGAAGCAGGATCCGTTCTTAGCGTCGATAAATCCGCACGACACAGCGTCAACAGGTTTTAAGGGTTTTGAACTGACGGCCAATATCGAGCTTTCGGAGTTCGAGACGTTTAACATTGTGATAGATCCGGTTACTGGAGATAAACTTTCTGTGAATGGAAATTCAACGTTGACCTTGCATATGGATCCCACGGGAGACATGCAGTTGTCGGGCAGATATGAAGTTGTAAAAGGATCTTATGACATGTCGTTTTACAAATTAGTGAAACGTAAGTTCTTGTTGGAGAAAGGTGGAACGATTACGTGGTCAGGTGATCCTTTGAACGCCTTGATGGATCTCCGTGCGATATATGAGGTAGAGACTTCGCCGATGGAACTTGTGTCGAATCAAATTGATCCGAGTAATCAAGCGGAGATGGAAATGTACCGACAGCAACTTCCATTTTTGGTTTATTTACAGATACGCGGAGAATTGCTTACGCCGGAAATCAGTTTTCAACTCGATATGCCTGAACGCGAACGAAACGCATTTGGTGGTAACATCTATGCCAAGATTCAGGACATTAACACCCGAGAGTCAGACTTAAACAAACAAGTGTTTTCCCTGCTCGTATTGAAGCGTTTTATGTCTGATAATCCTTTTGAAAGCCAAGGCGGAGACGTGGCAAGTACTGCACGTAGAAGTGTTAGCAAACTGCTCACCGAACAGCTTAATAGATTATCACAAAATGTAAAGGGCGTCGAGTTGTCTGTCGATGTAAAATCGTATGAAGATTTTTCGTCGGGCAGTGCACAAGGCCAAACCGAATTACAGTTAGGTGTTTCAAAGTCATTGCTAAACGATAGACTCGTGGTAAAGATTTCTGGAAATGTAGATGTTGAAGGAGACGCTTCGCAGCAAAGCGATTTTGCAGATTACATTGGGGATCTGGCGTTGGAATATAAACTCACCGAAGACGGCAGGTTTAGAATTGTTGGGTTCAGAAATAGCAACTACGATATGATCGACGGTGAACTCATCGAAACCGGTGCAGGGCTGATTTATATTAAGGATTATAATTCATTACGCGAATTGTTTAAGGCAAATGTCAAGGAAGAAAACTAACATAGTCGCTAAGGAGAATTTTTGCTGGCATCGCCTCGCGGTAGTGATAATTTCATTCACCATAGTTTCCTGTACTGGTACGAAATATCTGAAAGACGGAGAATCGTTTTATGATGGTTCAGAAATCGTAGTTCATCAACAACAAGGTAAGGTGGGACGGAAGAATACGCTGCGTAAGGAATTGGATACCTATATTACCCCGAAACGAAATACGAAAGTTTTGGGGATGCGTCCTGGCGTTTGGATCTACTACGCAACGGGAACACCAAAAAAGAAGAAGGGACTTCGAAGTTTTTTGAAGCGTAAATTCGGACAAGAGCCGGTCTTGATAGACGACGTTACGCCTGAGCGCACAGCTAAAATTCTGGCTGGATATCTCAATAATGAGGGGTATTTTAAGTCTGACGCAGATGCATCTATTAAAACAAAGGGTACAAAGAGTACGGTTATCTATGATATTAAATTGTATAGGCCATACCGCTTACGGGAAGTACAATATCCGAAAGGAAGAGATAGTACCTATGCTGCCATTTTAAGTACACTGCACGAAGAATCGCTATTGAAACCAAAGCAGCGATATCAACTCGATATGCTTCAAGCGGAACAGGCGCGTATCGAAGCCGTTGTCGAAAATTATGGATTCTACTTTTTCGATGATAAGTATTTAATCTTTGAAGCCGATAGTACCGAAGGCGATCATGAGGTTGACTTGAAACTGCGTTTAGAACCAGGCATTCCGCGCAAAGCGCGGAAAATTTATCGAATGGCTGACGTTAATATTTATCCTAACTATTCGCTTTCACGTGATTCTACTTTACAAAAGGTCGACGTCGTGAAAGTGGATAGTTTCAATTACTTTGACGACGCGAAGATGTTTCGTCCAGAGATCTTAACGCGCGTGGTGAACTTACGGAAAGGCAATGTCTATACGCGCGAAGATCAAGAACTCACGCTAAGTCATTTGATGGGGTTAGGAACATTTAAATTCGTGAACATCAAATTCACAGAGGTGACGGATACTGCGTTACTTCGTGCAGAGATTTTTCTCACCCCTTTAAAGAAAAAATCCATTCGTGTTGAGACGCAAGCTGTTTCGAAGTCGAATAACTTTGTTGGTCCAGGGCTCGAATTTACCTTCCGCAATAGAAATTTCCTTCGCGGAGCAGAGTTGTTTCAGTTGAAGTTGAACTCAGCTTATGAGGTACAGATTAATAGAAACGTGAATCAACCGCTCAATTCATTTGAGCTTGGCATGGAAACAAGCTTGACAGTGCCTCGTTTTATATCGCCAATCAAGATTGATTACTCGTCAAAGCGCTACCTTCCGAAGACTGTCTTTAAGCTTGGATTTAACTTGCAAAATCGCGTCGGTTTTTTCCGACTTAATTCATTCAACGTAGGGTATGGTTACAATTGGAAAGAATCTCTGTCACGCGTACATGAGCTGTATCCAGTAGATCTGAATTTTGTGCGCACGGATAAAAAGTCAGATGCATTTGTTGAACAATTGAGTCGTAATCGCGTGATCGCGAATTCTTTTGAAGATCAATTTATTTTTGGAACGCGTTATTCCTTCACGTTAAATACTCAGTTAACCGAAGAGCAACCGATTGATCGCTTTAGAACACGGCAGATTGCTGAACATAATTTTTATTTCAATGGCAATATTGATGTCGCTGGAAATCTTTTGCATACCATACAAAAAGCGGTTAAAGATGAAGGCGATAGTACGCTAAGAATTTTTGGGTCTCCTTATTCGCAATACATCAAGACGGACGTTGACTTTCGACACTACTGGCAGTTTGACAAGCATAATAAACTTGTTACGCGGGTGGCTATGGGGATCGGAAAAGCATTTGGAAATTCTTCGACCATGCCGTACATAAAACAATTTTCAATCGGTGGTTCTAATAGCATCCGTGCATTTCCCGCGCGCTCACTCGGGCCCGGTACATACAACATTCGTTATGATTCTGTGGCTCTTGGAAATGGGTTATTCATAGACCAACGTGGTGATATTAAACTGGAGGGTAACATTGAGTACAGATTTGATATTATCAAATCGTTCAAGGGGGCCATCTTCGTCGACGCCGGTAATATTTGGCTTCTCGATGCCGAAGACAGTGATAGCCGTGGCGAGAAAGGTAATTTCAAAAGGAATAGATTTTATAATGAGTTTGCAGTAGGAACAGGATTCGGTTTTCGATTTGATTTTAGCTTCTTCGTCCTTCGCCTTGACATAGCCATGCCGTTGCGAAAGCCATTTCTTCCTGAAGGACAACGCTGGGTTGCAAAGGACATCGCACTTGGAAGCTCTGAATGGAGAAAAGATAATTTGATGTTTAACATCGCCATCGGATATCCATTTTAGCATCGCTGGTATCATTTTGTTTCTGCAACGCTTATATGTTGCTGAAGCTCCCACATGACGAAATCGTAAAAATCGAAAAGGATTACGAGAAGATTGCCCGTATCGTTCGCCTCGTTTATGTGAACGACGGAATGCCTGGTATAAGACGCATGAAGAAAGGCAAAGGCTTTCGTTATACATCGTCAGACAAAAAGTCGGTAACTTCAGAGACTTTAACTAGAATCAAAAAACTCGCGATTCCTCCCGCATGGACTTCCGTGTGGATCTGTGCGCTCGACAACGGTCACATTCAAGCGACAGGATTCGATTTGAGAAAACGAAAGCAGTATCGCTACCATTCCCTATGGAACGAAGCACGAAGTGAAACGAAATTTCATAAGTTATTGGAATTTGGAAAGGTACTTCCTGCTATTCGCGCGAAACTGGAGGATGACATTGCGTGTAATAGACTATCGCGTGAGAAGGTACTCGCAACGATAATCAGTTTAATGGAGCGCACGTACATCCGGGTAGGTAACGAAGATTACGAGAAGCTATACGGTTCCTACGGCGTGACCACGTTGAAAGATAATCATGTTGCCATATCAGGGTCCGAAATCAAATTCTCTTTCACCGGCAAGAAGCAGGTTACGCACAACATATCCATTAAAAATAAGCGCCTTGCACGTATTGTGAAGCAATGCAGGGATATTCCTGGAAAAGAACTATTTCAGTATTACGACGAATTGGGCAATAGGCACACCGTTGATTCGGGTATGGTGAATGATTACATTAAAGAAGCGTCAGGAGGAGAATATAGCGCTAAGGATTTTCGAACTTGGGCTGGTACGCTGAACATACTGCGGTCTCTTAAATCATTGGGCGACGCTGTAACAGTTTCAGCCTCTAAAAAGAATGTGATCGCAGCGTTGGATGAAGTCAGTAAAAAACTTGGAAACACCCGAGCTGTTTGTAAGAAGTACTATGTTCATCCCTCAATCATCAAATTGTACGAAGAAAACAATCTTAAAAAATATCTGAAAGAATTAGACAACATCGAGGAACCAGATGAACGAACAGGATTGGCGCATGATGAGAAGGTCTTGATGAAGATCTTAAAATCTCTCCATGCGTAGTATTTGTCCGAAATTGTAGGAACCCGTTTTAAGGAAAGCCTATAAAAAAGGAAAGGCCGTTACTCGTTTGTAACGACCTTTAACCGGAACCCCAATTTACACCTCTACGGATCAACGGTATTTATATGCTCGATATAAATATTTGTCGATTACTGTTCTTACTTAAATAGCGATGCCAGGCATACCATGCATTATTTCTAAGGTTTTAATGTTTCTATGTGGTAAACATTCCCCAAAAAGCGGCGTATAATTTCACACGTTGTGGAGATGTTACATGTTATCTATCTGTATCAAGATTGTTGTAGGTTGGCATGACATTCGGAAACAATTGATAAAACCTTATCATTATGTTACGTTGGACCATCATATTTCTAGTCATCGCCATTGTTGCAGCCATCTTTGGTTTCGGCGGTATAGCAGCAGGCGCTGCTGGAATTGCTAAAATACTTTTCTTTCTTTTTCTAGTGCTCTTTGTTGTTTCATTACTCGCAGGCACTGCAAAAAGAAGTTAGACGCTTTGTTTTTGTTTTTTGGGAAAGCCGTTGCAGCAAGCAGCGGTTTTTTTATTTGTGAACGGTGGTGGCAGAACGCTTACGACGAATTTTTGGACGCTTCTTTTCTAGTTTATCTTTCGTGTCGTCAAGTTGCATTTCTATCGCAGATCGGTTTTGTAGATGTTCGTTGCCGGGCTCGCCTAATACAAAACCATAGGGACTCATACCTGGCACAGCATCAAAAATAATTTTACACATGGCGGTGACGGGAAGTGCTAGAATCAAGCCACTAATACCCCACAATTTTCCAAACAGAATTAACACAAGGATAGCAATCATCGGATTGATACTGATCTTTGATCCAACCACATAAGGTGTGATGATATTGGCCTCCAGTACTTGAATTACCCAGAATACGCCGACGACACCGACCGCATACCAATATGAATCTTTTGTAATCAACGCCATCACGACAGGTAAGAACGAGCCAAAGATAATTCCGATGAACGGCACAACGAGTAAAGCCGAGGCAAGGAAACCAAAGAATGCCGCATATGGGATGCCGAGGATCAATAAGCCAACCGTGTTCAGAATGCCCACAATCAACATGACCACAACCACGCCGGTGAACCAACTTTGAATGATGTCATACATCTTAGAGATGATTTCATCGATGATCTTGTTCTCTGCAGAAAATGCGCGGTGAAAGAATTCGAGCAGGAAGTCTCTGAAATAAAGAAAGAAAAAAACAAAGAGCGGTATAAGCGTCATATCACGCAAGAAATTGGCGACGGCGGTAATAATGGCGGCAACAATCTTACCACCATTCTCTTTTACTTGTGTTACTTGATTTTCGATTTGCTCAACTTGCTCCGATTGTTTAATTCCGAAGTGCGATGATATGTATGCTTGAACGTCTTTCGTTAGCACCTTCAACTTGGTGAGTAGTTGTTCACTTTCACCACCCAGCTCTGCCATTTGTGTTCCTAGAAAGTAGAAGGTTGTGCCGATAAATATGGCTGCGATAAGAATCGATGTTATGGCTGCCAACCCTCTCGGAAAGCGCCAACGCTCTAGTCGACAGGTGAGGGGATAGAGCATCACCGCGAAAATGGTGGAGAAAATCAATGGAACGACTACAGCTTGGAGTTGCGCACTGATGTAGATTAATCCTATAATACAGATGAGCACCGCCGCGAAACGAAAGGGAAATTGATCTTTGAAAAAATCCGTTGACATGATTTTGAATATGTATCTATCAATTGAAATCTTATACCGCTTCCCTGCATGGTTTCTGTCCAAATGTTTCCACAGATTGGCCCTGTACCGAACGACATTTGATGCATAGTGAGGCATCACAGGATGGAGTGTCATTTTAGGTTCTACCGATAGTAAACCTTATCATGATTGCATTCTGGAGAATATTGAAACAAGCTGCGATCGATTTTATCAATGATCACGGAATAAAATTCAGTGCTGCATTGTCTTATTACACCATATTTTCAATGGGCCCAATTCTGATCATCATTATTTCGCTGACTGGAATTTTCTTCGGTCGTGAAGCGGTGCAGGGTAAAGTGTACGAGCAGATAAATCAAGTCGTCGGAAATAGCGCAGCACTACAAATACAGAATATCATACAAAATATTGAGCAATCGCAGTTAAGCACTTCTGGCGCAGTAGTTGGAATTGTGATTTTGTTGGTTGGCGCTACCGGTATATTTACGGAGATTCAAGACTCTATCAATTTTATTTGGTCCATAAAAGCAAAACCCAAAAAGGGCTTTATCAAACTTTTAATCAATAGATTAATTTCATTTTCGCTGATCATCAGTGTTGGATTTCTATTGTTGGTTTCGCTCATTATTAATGCGATGGTTGAACTTTTGCATGATAGGTTGCTCAAGATATTTGATGATGCATCGGTATATATATTTCATGCGATCAACTACGGCATTCTGTTAACAGTAATCACCATATTGTTCGCCATTATTTTCCGCGTGTTACCAGATGCAACCATTCGCTGGAAGGATGCATTGCTGGGGGCATTATTCACGGCTGTACTTTTCTTGATCGGTAAATTCCTGATCGGTTTTTATTTGAGCTGGTCTTCAATTGGTGTAACGTACGGAGCAGCAGCATCTATTGTGTTGATTTTGATTTGGGTATACTACACATCAATCATCGTGTACTTCGGCGCCGAATTCACAAAAGTATATGCCCTGCGACACGGCTCTGGTATTGAACCCAACGACACAGCTGTGTTTATCATCAAACAAGAGTCGAAAGAATTTGTCTACAACGAAACCGACTAACCATGGCGAAAAAGAAGTCTGCACAAAAGAGTATCAAATCCGTCGATAACCACGAGATGACGATTCGTGATCAATATCATAGCGGATTAAAGCTGTTAGACAAGGTAGCGATCATCACAGGCGGCGATAGTGGGATCGGTCGATCGGTAGCGATGCATTACGCGCTTGAGGGCGCGCATGTTGTTATTGTCTATCACAAAAGCGACAACGATGCCCATGAGACGAAAGCGATGGTAGAAAAAGTGAATCAAACCTGCTTGCTATTCAAAGGTGATATTAGCAAAGAAGCATTTTGTAAGCGCGTGGTTCGCGAGACACACAAGAAATTAAAACGTATTGATATTCTCGTTAACAACGCAGGTACGCATGTACCTGCCGACGAGTTACACGAAATCGCCACCAAACAATTTAAGCGTACGTTTGAAGTGAACATGTTTTCGTTTTATTATTTCACGCAAGAGGTATTGAAAAAAATATCTGCTGATGGCTGCATCATTAACACAGCCTCCGTTGTAGCCTTTAGAGGGAGCGAACACCTGATCGACTATGCTGCCACGAAAGGGGCAGTAGTTTCCTTTACAAGATCCTTAGCCAAAAATCTTGCGGCCGATGGAATTCGGGTGAATGCTGTTGCGCCTGGACCGATATGGACTCCGTTGGTGACGGAATCTTTTGATAAAGCTCACTTGAAAACATTTGGAAAAAAAACACCGATGGGAAGAGCCGGATACCCTTACGAAGTTGCACCGGCTTATGTGTTCTTGGCGTCGCAGGATGCTTCCTACATTACAGGGCAAGTCATTCACGTGAATGGCGGGGAAGTAGTCGCCGGATAGTGCTGGCACTGCTTTTGTCAAGAATTTTCTGACTATTATTAGTCATACTTCTTAAAGTGAGTCTGTCTTGAGAAACGACCATTACACACGCGTTGTGTTTAGAAGATGTAAGGGCTCTCGTAAGGGAGCCTTTATTGTTTGTGGCTGGTAAGGAAAGGAGGGTGGTAACAATGAATGAAAAAAGAAGACCTCAGGATATTAGTAGAATCAATGTTCAAGAACAGGAAGAAGTTCGCTGGTGGTGCTCACAACTAAGTTGTAACGAGATGAGACTGAAGAATGCAGTGAAAGCTGTAGGTCAATCTGCCGACGCTGTTCGGAAATACCTGCATCGGTAAAATGCGGAGAACGGTCCTCAATTCGGAGCCCCAACCGTTTATTGACGCTCCTTCGTACCGTGGCACGCTATTTTCTAATGTACATGAAAAGATTTCAATTATGGGATATATCATGTTTATTATGGCTTTCATCATCGGGTATCCGCTATTTATGATTGCTGCATATTTGCTTGGCAAAATGTTGTTTGTCAAGATCGAAGAAGACGAAGAAACTGAAAAACTTCGTACGGAATCTCGAATGATTAGAGAGAATCGACTTCGCTTTAAATTAAAGAAGCAAAGACTGTTACACGCTTAATAGTACAATATTACTATAAATATGAAAGTGGCTGTTGGGGTACTATTTTGTTTGATCAACGCGGCGCTTACATGTAACGCCCAAACCGATCAAATTGTGACGGGTTCTCGAGAAGCAATTTCGCGTGACATAATCGTGTTGAGGGATTCTGTAAACAATACGCTCAACATTCTGCAGAAAAATTCTACAATGGCTGCGGATCAACATCACAGCAAGGTTATTCAAGATTTGACGCAGAATAAGGTTAAATTGGATAAAGCAATTGACGAGATTGTAAATGCGAAAACCTGGAACAAAGAACTCGGTGATCGCACGGTTCATGTTATCGACGATGTGCGAAAAGAATATCGGCGTATAAAAGATGATTTGAAGAGCGATGATTTAAAAGATAATTAATTTATTTCAACCAAACCCGAGAGACCGTCGAACCACCGACGGTCTTTTTTTTATGGTATTGTATTTTTAATCGTAGCGTGTAAAAAACATTTGTCAATTATGAAAAAATATAGCAATCCATACGCTGCCAATACGCAGAAGGGAGAAGATAAGCCCGAGGATCCCCAAAATCTTCATCAAGGTCAAGGACCGGACTTTATTACACAAGATAAAACGGCGCGAAAAAAGAACGACGCACTCGGTGAAACGCCAGAAGGAACAGATTTCGTTGACCACCATAATGTGGGGGAGGGCGATGCCGAACTTCCGCCTGGTGGACGCGATCAAAACTAATCGTTAGGAAAATACAGCGCGAAGGCCGAGCCATGTTCGGGCACACCATGCGCCGACACAAAACCATTGTGGTTGCTCATCACCCGTTTCACGATGGCTAGGCCAACGCCTTTTCCTTCTATCTCCTCGTCGCGATGCAGCCGTTGAAAGATGGAAAATATTTGCTCTGAAAATTGGTTGTCGAATCCTATTCCATTATCGCGATATAGAATTTTCACAAATCCGTTGTGCGCTGTTTTTGATTTTATGGTTTCAAACTCTTCACGATCAATGTCAGACTTTGAGATACTAATTTGTAGCGGCACACCGTGTTGGCTGTATTTGATACTGTTTTCAATCAAACAAGAAAACAACAATTTTACTTGTGTGTCGTATCCAATAATTTTGGGTAGACTTTCCAATTGAATCGTGGTTTGCTTAGCGCGAAGGTTCGTTTGAAAATCTGTCCTCACTTCATCGACAATTGAATTGATATCTACGAGCGACTTTTCCTTCTTCGCAGTGATGAGCGATGTATAAGCCGATACAGTTCCGACAAGATCGCGTGCGCGGATCGAAAGATTTCCAATCTTTGACACCAATTGTTTTCCATCGTCGTCGATAGTGTTACTGTGTTTGATCATAAGACGTTCGCAGAAGATGGCCATTTTACGAAGAGGTTCTTGAAGGTCATGCGACGAGATGTGAGCGATTTGCTCGAGCTCCTGATACGATTGATTCAATGCGACAATTTTTTGCTCAAGGTCTTTTTGGTATTTGAGGCGCCCCGTGTATTCACGTAGAATCACATAAAATGAAATTACAAATGCGATGGCTGTTACACCCATCAAGATTAAAAATAGTCCCGGTGTTACTACTTGGTAAAAATTTTGATTTCTCTCACTAGCCTGCAAATTAAAATTCGCATAGGCATTCATCTCAAGAATTAACTCACGGCATTCATTCATTTTCTTTTTGCCACGCAGTAGAATTGCTTCGAAATCATCGCGATCTAAATTATACAACAGCATACTGTGGCTGATCATGGTTAACCTTTCATTGAACAAAATATTGAGCTGTTGTAATCTGGTTTGTAGTGGAGAATCATTTGGTACCAAGGCGGCAATACGTTTATAGCTTGGACGCAAGCTATCCATGGCTAGGTTGTATGGGCCAAGATATGCGCTGTCACCAGACAGTAGAAAGCCGCGTGATCCAGTCTCAGCGTCTTTCAGATAACTCATTAAGGTGTTCAGTTCGATGATGACTTTATGGGTGTTTTCGACTTGATCGGTGTACTTAATCAAGGCTCGAAAACGCTGAGTGTAAATGATCGATAAGCCGACCAGAATGGCCAACGATGCGATGAAAACAATGTATGCTATGGAAATCCGCATGTGTTTTAATTCCTCAAAGTGGGGAAAATGTTGCTCAAAAGATCTAATTTTAATGTGTGGAAAATTTCAGTGAAATTTGTCAATGTGTTAATTATCAGTTTGTTACATACATCCGAAATTTTTGGTTCTTAGGTTGTTGTATGGCTGGTGCATAAACCTCAAAACCAGCCTATTTATGCTATACCAAAATATTACCCAGAAGCAACAACTGAAGATTCATCCACAGCAATTACAGATGCTTCATTTGTTCCATCTAAATACGATAGAACTTGAACAAAGAATACAAAACGAGCTAGAAGATAATCCGCTTATCGAGCAAAATACTGATCCAGATTTAGCGACGTCGAAAAACGACAAAGAAGATATTCAAGATTATCAGGATTGGGATGAATTCGCTTACGACGATTCTCCAAGCTATCACGCAAAGTATTCGCAGCAAGAGCAGATGCCTGAGAAACCTATTGTTGAATCTATCGACTTTAGAACGGAAGCTTTAACGCAGTTGAGCTGGCTGCAACTCCCCGTCGATGAAGCAGAGCTGGCAGAGTTCATCATTCATAGCTTGAACGAAGAAGGTTTCCTCGAGGGTAATGCAGAGACGGTCGCCGATGATTATTCGATGAAGCGTCTCAAGATTGTCGACGCCGTGATGGTCGATAAGGTTATCAAGCTGGTACAATCATTCGAACCGGTGGGACTCGCCGCTACTTCTATCCAAGAATGTTTAGCGATTCAATTGAAGCGTATGGACACGAAACGTCCAGACGTAAAGTACGCGATACGTTTTATGGAAGAGTTCTATCAAGATCTTAAAGCCCGTAATTTCAATCGCATCATGGATGTGTTGAACATCGATGAAGAAGATATTAAAATAATTCTTGACCTACTTGGTACATTGAAGTTAAAGCCTGTTCCAAAAGGTGATAGTACGCCTGTACAGTACGATACAATCATCCCTGATTTTATTGTAACGCAAGAGGATGAGACGCTTCATGTTTCCTTGTATAAGGAAAAAGCTTCTTCGCTTAAAATCAGCAATTCCTGGAAAGCGAAGGTTAAAAACATGGAGAAAGGTCAGGGAACAGGTGATCAAGCAACATCAAAATATCTTTCCAATAAATTGAACGCAGCAGAATGGTTCGTGAATGCGATCAAACAACGCGAATCGACCATGTTGAAAGTAATGAAAGCAATCGTGAAAGTTCAGTTTGATTATTTCAACACCGGTGACGAGCTGCAAATCAAACCAATGATTCTGAAAAATATTGCTGACATGGTTGGTGTAGATATCTCAACAGTATCGCGCATTACCTGCAATAAATATGTTCAAACGCCATCAGGGAATGTGCTTATAAAAAATCTCTTCAATGAAGGTATTGCCAACCAAGAAGGTGTGGCGGTGAGTGTGAGAAAAGTGCAGGAGACCATTCAGCAGGTGATCCAGGAAGAAGATAAGACGTCACCATATTCCGATCAGCAGATTGCAGAACTTTTAGCACGCAAAGGCTTCAAGATCGCGAGACGTACCGTGGCAAAATATCGCGATGAACTTCGCATTCCTGCGGCACAAATGAGATGGAACACAATTCACCACCGCAGCGCTGCGGCATAACTTACGTAATCCGACTAACATTCCAATATGGCAAAAATTCTGATTGTTGATGACGAGAAAGACCTGTGCCTTGTCCTCAATCGTTTTCTCTCTAAACATGGCTTCCAAGTAATTGAAGCTAACAAGGGAAAAAAAGCACTGGAGCTCTTGAGTGAAGATGCTCCAGACTTGATCCTTTGCGACTTTAAACTTGATGACATGGATGGTACCTCTGTGTTGAAGGCTATCAAGGAAGTCAATCCGTCGATCCCCGTCATTATCATCACGGGTTACAGTAATATTAAAACTGCAGTAGAAGTAATGCGTTTGGGTGCGGTCGATTATGTTACAAAACCACTTATCCCAGATGAAATTTTAATGACAATCAGACGGGCTCTCGAAGGTGGTAAAAATGGTGACGCTGCTGTAACGACGCATGGGACCAATGGTTCTGCCGACGTAAAACATAACAATACAACAAAGCGCGTAGCAGGAAAAGCCGATCCATACATTTTCGGTGACAGCCCTTACTTTAAAAATATTTTAAAGCAGATCGACCTCGTCGCACCGACAAATTATAGTGTGATTATCTACGGCGAAAGTGGTAGCGGTAAGGAAGCGATTGCGCAGGAGATACATAAACGAAGCAAACGTCATAACAAACCTTTCGTAGCAATTGACTGCGGTGTGTTGTCGAAAGAATTGGCGGGTAGTGAATTGTTTGGTCATGAGAAAGGTGCCTTTACCGGGGCGCTTAACCAAAAAATCGGAAGCTTCGAGATCGCCAATGAAGGTACGATCTTCTTGGATGAAATTGCGAACTTGTCATACGATGTTCAAATTTCTCTTCTCCGTGTTGTGCAGGAGAGAAAAATGCGACGTGTGGGCGGTACAAAAGACATTGATTTAGATGTGCGTATCATTGTGGCGAGTAACGAAAAACTTTGGGATACTTCCGGTAGAGGAAAACTTCGTGAAGATTTATATCATCGCTTTAACGAATTTACAATCAACGTTGCGCCATTGCGCGAGCGTCAAGGCGATATCATGGTTTTTGCGAGCCACTTCCTGAAGTTGGCCAATAACGAACTCAATAAGAATATAACAGGCTTCCATCCAGAGGTTGAGAAAACTTTCCGAAACTACGTATGGTACGGAAACCTGCGCGAACTTAAAAACGTGGTGAAGCGTGCCACGCTGTTGTGTGACGAAGACGTTATCGATGTGAAAAGCATTCCTTTCGAATTATCGAACTTCAGCAAATTGCAATTCGAACCTGCGAGTGAGCCCGTTGCTGTAAGAGAAGCGCAGGAGGAACCACAGCAGCAGAATATGCCTGTGAAAAAGATGCCGTTTAAAGAACCCTCATTAAAAAGCGTTGGATTGGACGCCGAGTATGAGGTAATTCTAGAGGCGCTCAAAAAAGTGAACTTCAACAAGAGCAAAGCAGCAAAGGTGTTGCAAATAGATCGAAAGACGCTTTACAATAAAATCAAGCAATATCACGAGCTTAAGGGCGAACCTTATGAGCCTGAATTATGAGTGGTCAAATTGACGATCTCAAAAAAATATCTGACGCCGACCCCGTAGGAATTTCTGCTGTGGATAAAATCCAAGATTTTTATCCCGCAATTGTTTACACCTATGATGTAAAAAGGCAAAAGATCAAGTTCATTAATCAAAAAGTTAGTGACTTGTTGGGCTATTCTATAAAAGATGCCAATGGGCTTCCAGATTCGCTGCTGAACATTGTTTATCAAGACGATGCTACGTTAGTTCAAGCGGCGTTGGAAAAGTTCTGTGCACTAACGGAAGGGAAATCACACGCTTTCGACGCACGCCTAAATCATAAGGAAGGATCTTGGCGGTATTTCAGAACAACCGGTAACGTAATAAAGCGTGATGCTGAGGGGGCACCCGAGGTGGTGTTGTGTATCGCGCAAGAGGTGACCGACGAAATGAAAGGCCAGGAAGAGGTTCGTGCCACACGCGCGTTAATCGAAGGCACCGAAAGCCTGCTTCAATTTGGCAGCTGGCGATGGGACGTGAACAGCTGGGATATCGTTGCAACGGACGGGCTATTGCGCCTGTTAGGATATTCAGAAGCCGATAAAGTTTCGCTCAATGGGAACATTTACCTTAGCCATGTTATCGAGGAACAGCGTGAAAAATTTAAGGAAGTTATTCTCCGGGCGATAGCCGATAATTCTGAATTCGAGTTCGAATACATTTTGCGTACACGTGATGGTGCGCAGAAAGTGGTTTCGTCGAAAGGAAAGGTTATTACTGACACCACCGGCAGAGCGCTTCACATTCTTGGGATCACGCGAGATGTCACGCAGGTAAAAGGATTTGAAAAAGAAAGAGACCGGAATATCAGGGAACTCAATCGGTCTAATCGCGACCTTGAAGAATTTGCATACATCGCATCACACGATTTACAGGAACCACTTCGAAAGATTTCCACTTTCGGTGAGCGCTTGAAAACGCAGTATGGTTCATCGTTCGATAAGGATGCATCTTTGTACTTAAATCGAATTCTTGTTTCCACCGAAAACATGCGGATGCTTATCGATAGCTTACTAGAATTCTCGCGTATGACAAGGAGTTCACGTGCTTATGTGCCGTGCGATCTGAACAGCGTGTTACAAGATGTAGGATCAGACCAGGAACTTAAAATCGAAGAGACGCATACAACGATTGTACGTGAATCTTTACCAACCATTGATGCAGTGCCGTTGGAGATGCGACAATTGTTCAACAATCTCGTTAGCAACTCTCTGAAATTTCGAAGGAAAGACGTCGCGCCAATAATCCGTATAACGGGGTCGGTATTAAACGACGCCGATAAAATGAAATATGGCATCGCGCTCGATCGAAAATTTTATCGTGTAGAATTCTCCGACAATGGTATTGGCTTTGAGCAAGAGTACGCGGAAAAAATATTTCAAATCTTTCAGCGCTTGCATGGCAAAGCGGAATATCCTGGTGCAGGCATAGGCCTGTCCATTTGTAAGAAAATTGTTGACAACCACGAAGGTATCATTTACGCCACCAGCGATGGAAATGGTTCCACCTTTAGCATACTTCTCCCGCAAAAACAATATTTTTGATCTATGCCAACTTCGACGCAGCCGGTTCGCGTTCTCGTTATCGATGACGATGAAGACGATTTCTTTATCATCAGTGATTACATTAAATCAATTGCGCTTGGAAATTTTGTACTTGAATGGTGCTACAATTATCAGGACGCTGTCGTAACGCTAGGCAAACGTGTTCATGACATCTATTTCGTTGATTATCGTTTGGGTATTAAGACGGGCTTGGATTTGTTGAGAGATGCCATGGCGATGAAATGCGATGCGCCCATTATTCTTTTGACCGGTAAGGGTAATCCGGAGGTTGATCGCGAAGCAATGCGTATCGGTGCAATGGATTATCTGGTGAAATCGGAACTCAATACGGAGAAGCTAGAGCGTTGTATTCGATATTCATTGGGTAGATCGGCCACGATGAAAGCCATGCGTGAAAGTGAACGCAAATACCGCAGCATTTTCGAGAGTTCGAAAGATGCCGTGTTTATTACTGATGAAGCACTACGCTTCAAAGATATGAATGCTGCAACCTCGGAAATTCTTAGCTATACCAAAGAAGAATTACTGACGTTCACGCTGTTCGACCTCATTGATGGTGATGATCTGAAAAATAGAATCTACACACGACTTGTGGAAGAGGGCGAAGTTGTGGATTTGGAAATCGTTGTGTTGGACAATCAACACGAAAAGAAGATTTGTATTCTTTCCGCTTCGCGGCAGGTAGATAATGACGGTGACGTTACTTTTCAAGGACTAATCCACGACATCACAAATTTAAAGCGCGCAGAAAAAGCGGCTATGTATGCAGAGAAACTCGCCGCAGCAGGACGACTCGTGAGAATGTTAGCGCATGAGGTGAGAAATCCGCTTAATAATATCCAGATGTCTGTGGAACATCTTGACTCCACAAATATTCCTGAAGACGACAAGGTGTTTTATGACATTATCAAACGCAATGTAAAGCGCATTGATGATATCATCGCTGAGCTATTGGATTCATACAGACCAACAGAGAAGTCGTTTAAAGCGAATGATTTGAAGCAGGTTCTTGCTCAAGCCGTTCAGATTGCGCAGGATCGCATTACACTCAAAGGTATTTCTATTGAAGAGCAGTACGGGGAGAAGGTATTCATTATGCCTGTGGATGAAGAGAAGTTGAAGATTGCTTTTTTGAATATTTTGGTGAATGCAACAGAGGCCATTCAATCAACGGACGGTCGGATTTCGGTGTTGCTCGATGAACGTGAAGGAGACTTCGTGGTAGAAATAACGGACAATGGTGGCGGTATCCCGCCGGAGATTCTGTCGAAACTGTTCGAGCCCTATTTTACCTCTAAGCGCAACGGAATGGGCTTAGGACTCGCGACGACGTTAAACATTATTCAGTCGCACAAAGGTACTGTAGATGTGAAGTCGAAAGTGAACGTGGGAACTACCTTTACGATACGATTCCCGCAAACTGCCACTGTCGACGCATTCAGCGAAGATGACTAGTGCTGTTTACTGCCAATAGTCTATACGTTGATAAGCGCGGATACGTCTTCTTGGGCGTAAAGCTCCGCTATCCGGTGCGGTAGTGTTATTGGTGTCGCGTTTCCCCTCAGCTAAAGGAGTTTGCTCATCTTTTGCCCCACGTCCATTTTTCTCTTGATGATTGAACTCTTTTTCCATACCTATTTTTCATTCTTTCTCTGTATGGTATTTTAAAAGCGAATGCCACGCTGCATGGGTGTTTGTTGGCTTCGTTTGTGGAAGTGGTGCCACACGCTGGCCCTCTTTACTACTAACGCTCTACAGTTGGCTACGCATCCTATTTGCGAGCCGTCTCTGTAAGCTTATTCCCAAATTTGCGTAACGCGGGCGCGGCAGAATCCACGGCCTTATCTACATAGTGTGATGTATAGTTTTTGACTAGACGAGGAAGAAGATTTTGAAGTAAAAATCCGGACTTCGGAAATAATTTCTTCGCAATCCAGTCGATAGTCATGTTTGTACCTACTTTCGCAACTACATGTTTCTGTTCTTCTGGTGCAATCATTTTACCGATCACTTTTGCCACCTTGATAACAGGTTTCACCTCCTCTTTCAACGCCTGGAGATCTTCTCGAATTTTCTCACGCTTCACAAGAAGTAATTCTTTTAAGCGAGCCTCTTCTGCTTTAAGGTCGTCGTGATTGGTGATCGCGCGTATAGTATTATCCATAAGTTTTTTTGATAATAGAGTTTCTAATGAATGGTTGCACTACATTTTTTCTCAAACCAATGACGATCAACGCAAGTAGCGCATAAGCACCGGCAACAATAGCGAATCCTGCTACCATATTGTTTAGCGATTCACCGATCCAAAGGCCAAGTGCGATACCAAGAAATAAAAACATAAAAGTCATCAATACGATTACGGCCAGAGAAGCCATACTGATTGACGCAACGTTCGCCGCCTTGTCCGTGATCTGCAGAACTTTTAGTTGATAATACGTTTCTAGATAGTCGCCAATATCTTCGGTGAGATCCTCGGCTTTATCCTTCAGGTTTGCTTTATCGTTGAGATTATTTTCCATAACAGCTAAAAAAGGGCAGGAGTAACCTGCCCGTGATACATTTGATTAAGACTTAAGAGAAACTCTCTTGAACGTTTCTAACGCGTTGCTTCGCGTCGTTCTTCAATCCTTCAGCTTCTTCCGAAACAACGTCACTCGCGTCTGCAAGTTGTTGTTTTCCACTTTGCAAAACATTCGCAGCATCAATAGCAAGTTTACCAATTGACTCTACGAGTTTTTTTCTTGTGTCACTTCCTTTTTCAGGTGCAATGAGCAGTCCTACTACGGTGCCTGCAGCTGCTGCGCCCAGGACGCCGAGTATAAATTTACCGGTTGAATTCATAGCTATATCTTTTTGTTAAAGCAGTACGGTAAAAATGTGTGCCGCGAACAGCAATATGCTCATGGATGTATCGTGAGTATTTTTGTCTACACGAACAAGGGCTTTACTTTTTCTTATTCGATGATGAACTAAAAATGTTATGGCCCGTAAAGTAGTAATCATCGACGATGAACAAGATTTGTGTCTACTCATAAAATCGTTTTTGCTTCAACGCGATCTTCTTGTGTTCACAGCACATTCGCTTGTTGACGGTTTGAAAATGATCAGGGATATTGTTCCAGATATTCTTATTATGGATAACAACCTCCCAGATGGATCGGGATGGGATAATCTGAATCTTGTTCGAGGCATCATTCCAAATTGTAAAATTATTTTGATCAGCGCTTTTAATGCGAAGTTTCCGTCGCTGGTCAAAGACGTTTCCATTCTCGAAAAACCAGTGAGTCTTTTGAAGCTTCAAACGTACATCGCATAGACTGTAGAAACACGTCCACATTCGACACGTGTGGCTGCTCTTTCGAATGCTCGATTGCTCTATGTTAAGTGAATTCCTGTACGGTAGGTTGTGATTTATGAAATGGCATTCGTTTTTCTTCTACCTCTTTTGAAATCACATCAGTTGAACATCAATGAAGAAGTTTTTAATTCAGTTGGCAGCGATCTCGCGATTCGTAGGTGATACCATTAGATATGTGTTTAAAGGCCCTTTCGAATTTCGAGAACTCACTCGGCAGTGTTACCTGATCGGTTACAGATCGTTTTTTTTGATCGGCTTTACATCGTTTATCGCCGGCATTGTTTTCACGCGTCAATCACGTCCATCATTAGCATCATTTGGTGCAGAGTCGTGGTTGCCCTCGCTCGTGTCGCAAGCCGTCGTGAGATCTTTAGGACCGCTGATCACGGCGTTGATTTGCGCAGGTAAGTTGGGGTCTAACATTGGTGCTGAACTTGGAAGCATGCGTGTATCGGAACAGATCGATGCGATGGAAGTTTCCGGAACACGACCCTTCTCATATCTCGTTGTTACACGTGTAATTGCTGCTACCATGATGCTTCCCATTCTCGTAATGTATGCAGATACGATTGCATTACTTGGCTCGTACATGATGGTGAACATGATCAATAAGTCGAGCTTTCAGTTATTCGTAAATGAGGTTGCTGTATCGGTCACCTATCTCGATATATTTTCGTCTCTAGTGAAGTCTGCCATCTTTGGATTTGCCATCGGTATCGTCGGCTGTTATGCAGGCTATAATACATCAGGTGGAACCACCGGTGTCGGTAGAGCGGCAAACACAGCGGTCGTAGTATCCATGGTATTCATTTTCGTAATCGATCTCGTGAGCCTTCAATTCATCAATCTATTCAGAACGACATGAACGCAATTGTTGAACATAGCCAAACCAAAAAACGCGTTGCAGCCGACAACGGACGTGAATCTGTCGTCACCATACGCGATCTTGAAAAGTCGTTTGGCGATCGCGACATTCTAAAGAAAGTCAATCTGGATTTATTCAAAGGAGAAAACTTAGTTATCATCGGTAAGTCGGGAACAGGGAAGTCGGTACTTATCAAATGTATGGTTGGCCTTATCAAGCCCGATGCAGGACATATCAATATTCTCGGGTATGATGTACCGTATCTCAATGAAGCGGAGTTAAATGAGCTGCGTCTTCAAGTGGGTTTTTCTTTTCAAGGGAGCGCCCTCTATGACTCAATGACGGTGCGTGAGAATTTAGAATTTCCTTTGAAGAGAAATATGAAATTGTTTGATCGGAATAAGTTGAATGATTTGATAATCGAAGCGCTCGAAGACGTGGGCCTGGCGCACGCCGTTGATCAGTTCCCATCTGAACTTTCAGGTGGAATGAAAAAAAGAATCGGTATAGCCCGAACGCTGATCCTTAAACCAAAGATCATGCTTTACGATGAACCAACGGCGGGGCTTGATCCGATAACGTCACGCGAAATTAATGAACTCATCAACAGCGTACGGGAAAAGTATCATACTTCCTCGATAATCATTACACATGATCTTACTTGTGCAAAGCAAACTGGAGACAGACTGGTTGCACTATTTAATGGACAAATTCAAGTAGAGGGATCGTTTAAGGAAATGAGCCAGGTAGATGATCCTGAAATAAAAGCGTTTTTTAATTATTAAGAATACTTTGATGAAAACAGAAGATGCAAAACAAAATATTAAGCTGGGCCTGTTCGTGCTGATCGGACTCGTCTTATTTCTACTGACGGTGTTTTTTATTGGCAGTGAAAATAATGTATTCAGCAAAACATTCACCGTGCACGCCATATTTAAAAATGTGGAAGGTCTGAAGAAAGGTGACAATGTGTGGTTGTCCGGTGTAAAAATTGGAACTGTACACGACGTGAAGATCGTGTCTGAAGGAAAGGTAATCGTTACGCTTTCTCTTAAGGACAAACAAAATGAGTTCATCAAAACGGATGCAACCGCATCAATTGGTTCCGACGGTCTGGTAGGTAATAAGATCGTTGTTATTCGGCCGGGCGTTGCGCAGAACATCTTGCAGGATGAAGATACACTTGGTGCCTTTTCACCTGCCGATACACAAGAGTTGATCAACATCGCAAAAGATGTGGGAGAAAATACACGTTCGTTAACGAATGATCTCAAAACCTTGTCGAAACGTATTGTGGATGGACAAGGAATAGTCGGCGAGTTAATGAAGGATGGCGAGATCGCACAGGAATTGCGAATGGCGGTTGATGGGTTTAAAGCAACATCGTTACACACCGCGCGAGCTTCGAACGAATTAGCGTCGATGGTTTACAAGCTTAATCATGGAGATGGTTTGGTGAACACACTCGCCTCTGATACAACACTGCCTGTTGTGTTTGATGAGACACTTAAGAATGTTAAGCAGGTTAGTCTTAACTCCGCAAAGATGTCGGAGAATTTGCAAGCGCTCATAGCCAAGATGAATAGCGGTGACAATGCGCTCGGGTTATTGTTAGCAGACTCTCTCTTCGCAAATCGTATGATGAATACGATGGAGAATGCGCAGTCGGCTTCAGCGAAGCTTGATGAGAATATGGAAGCATTAAAACACAATTTCCTGTTCAGAGGGTACTTCAGAAAAAAGGCTAAACAAGACAAAAAGAAAAAAGAGGAAGCGGAGCAATCTGCGTTGTCGAAAGCGGAATGAGCTGGCAAATGATTTTATGTGATAGATGAAAATTATTGTTACACATTTTAAATAACACAACTAAATAAAACGATTATGAGAAGCTTATTATATCTCATCGCAGTAATTCTAATCATTGGATGGCTGCTTGGAGTATTTTACTACAGTGCTACAGGACTTATTCATATCTTGATTGTCCTGGCTATCATTTCACTACTTGTTGGGATTATTCGCCGAGCCTGACGGTGAGGTGAAATGTCCCCAGTGGAAAAAGCTTAGTGGAATAAGTTTTTTAATAGCTACCGAAAAAATAAAGTGCTATGGAACAAGCGAAAGAGATAGAACGGGTAATTGGGGTTTTGAATGATCTTATCAAGATCAATCAAGACAGAATTTCAGGGTACGAAAAAGCTGCATCCGAAATTCAGGACACGATGGAAGCGGAAATTAAAAGCATGTACTTCCAACACTCGGAAGAGAGTAGGGGCTTTAAGGATAGCCTTACTGAATCTGTTACACGTTTGGGAGGAAGGCCTGCTGACAATAGTACGATCGCAGGAACAATCTACCGTGCTTGGATGGACGTGAAGGCCACGTTTTCTGGCGACGATACCGTAGCGTCATTGCAATCTTGCGAGTTTGGAGAAGATGCTGCCCTGAAGGCTTACCGCGAGGCACTCGATGAAAAATCTGCTATGCCCGCAGGTGTCCGCTCCCTGGTTGAGTCCCAATATGAATCATTAAAAGCATCACATAATCGTGTTAAACGATATCGTGACGAGTATGCTGCAGCTCACAAGTAGTGCAGCTAGGTTTAAAATATAATTAATCTTATGAGAAAGTTATTGTATGTAATTCCAGTTGTGGCGACGATGATGTTCGCTGCATGTGAAAATAAAAAAGATCAAAGTACAGAAGATTCGAACGAAGCTGCGACAGAAGCAAACGATGAAAAGTTTCAAACCAATGAAGCTGAAAAAGATGCTGACTTCATAGCCGAAGCTGTTGCTAGCAACATTGCTGAGATAGAACTTGCGCAACTTGGTGTTCAGCGTTCAGACAACGCCGACATTAAAGAGATTGGTAAGACCCTTGAAAATGAACACAACAAATTGCTCAAGAATCTTCAAGATCTAGCGGCGAAAAAAACGATTAGTATTCCAGCTGCTGGTGAAGACAATGATCGTAAAAAGATCGAGAATCTGAACAAGGAAGACGATATCAAGGACTTCAATAAAGAATGGTGCAAAGAACTTGTCGATAGACATGAAAGCACAATTGAAAAATTTGAGAAACGATTGCAAGACACGGCCGATCCGGATATCAAGGCTTTCATCAATGAATCATTGCCGGAACTAAGATCTCACTTGGCAAAAGTGAAAGCCTGCCATGAACGAATGGCCGACGCGAGTAAGTAACGTTCAATTTTTTTTAAACCCTTAAAACAAACAATTATGACTACTTCAAAATTATTATTAGGAATTCTAGGCGCAGCTGCAGCCGGTGTAATCGTAGGTATTCTTATCGCACCGGAAAAAGGTTCTGACCTACGCGAGAGCATTAAGAAAACTGCTGGCGATTGGGCTGATGATGTGAACGACTGGATGGGTAAAGGCAAAGAGTATTTGAGCGAGCTTAAAGGAAAAGTAAGTAGCCAAGCTGAAGATCTTCGTGAGGAAGGTGAAGATGCCGTAAACTCACTCAAAGGAAATCTCCGTAAGAGATCAAGTTATCAAGGTTAGTTTCATTTCTTATGGGAAAGTCTAAAGATCCAAAGTACGGTGCGCACAAGGTCACTAATACTGATGAACAAGAGGTTGTTGTAAATCAGTCTTCGACACAGGAAGGCGGATACGATGAACCATTGAATCAGCAAATAGAGAATAACAGCACCGCGGAGAAGGAAGGGCCTGCCCCGCAAAAATCTGCGCCGTCGAAGCGAGATCTTCAACGTCCTGGTTCGAAAGGCGAGCGGAAACGACCGTACCAAGAGGAAGAGACTGAATAAAGAAAATCCCTGCTACTGCAGTTGATTACTAGTTGGCTGAAATCTATTGCTAGTTTACAGGTTGTTCTTTCCTTCCGCTTTCCAGGAATTTTGACTTGGTCCCTGGAAAGGTTCTGAACTCGGAGAAGAAAAGGACGAGGGCTCTTCGGAGCCCTTTTTTATTTTCCATTATGTACCTTCGCGCATGAACAAAACAAATGACAACAAACGCAAGCGTAGAAGTAAGCAAGGCCTTAGCTTTTATTTCGATCGATTTTCTTCCACGGCTACCAAAGTCACAGGAAGTTCCTCAGCATTCATCATTGCATTTGCTGTAATTATTGTATGGGCCATTACAGGACCTTTATTCAACTATTCCGACACATGGCAACTCGTAATCAATACGTCAACAACCATCGTTACTTTTCTCATGGTCTTCATTATACAGCAATCTCAAAATAAAGATACGATGGCGCTGCAGTTGAAACTCAATGAGCTAATTGCTGCAACGAAGGGCGCTAGTAACAGGCTTATTGACATTGAAGATCTAACGGAAGAAGAGCTGCGTGTGATTAAGAAGTTTTATGTTAAGCTTGCGGCGCTGTCTCAACATGAGGCTAATTTACTGGTGACACATTCTATAGACGAGGCGAATGATAATCATCGAAGTAAAATCACTGCAAAAAAGAAAGACAAAAAAAAATGACCTCATGTTTTTGAGGCCATTTCTTGTAAACGTTTCTATTGCTTGTTATCGCTTAGCTTTCGTCGGAAAGATTTTCGCGATTTCCACGATTCTTTAAACTTAGATCTTCGAGATTTTCTTCACGTTGTTCGTTGCGAGACGTTTGTTCTGCGTTTCGATCAGTCCGTTGTGATAATTGTTCTCTGTTTTGAATTCCCTGATTTTCCTCACGACCACCTGCGCGAAGCTGATCACTATGTGCGCCCTGCTGTTTGTCCTGACGCTGCTGGCCCTGACCAGTCTGCTGCGACATGTTCTCACGTTGTTGATTTTGATCTTTGTTTGTAGGCTGTGTACCGGTTGTACGCTTATTCTCCTCAGACTGTTGACCTGGGCGTTGTGAGGATTGAGATGTGGGATTATTCTTTTGATTTTTCATAACACATATTGTTTGTTCTTGCTCAATAGGCTAAAAGGGCATGCCTTACTTGGTTGACTGTCTGTGCAAAAAGCCTCCATGCGTGTTAATCAATCGATTGAAACAAATGTACCCAAAATCTGTAGAGCAATATACTCACGCACCTGCGCACGATGTACTTCTCCGTCACATCTTCGCTCATGCATAGAAAAGGCATCGCTTTTTTATCTAAAAAGAAAAATTGAAATCATATGAGCACATCAAAATTGTTACTCTGTGTTCTTGGGGCTGCCGCTGCAGGACTAGTCGTTGGGAAGCTTTTGACATCCGGAAAAGTGGGCAACGTTGCGGATACACTTCGAGATGCAGCGGGCGATTTGTTTGGGAAAAATAATCAGGATGTCGATCGCGCTACAGGAGCAAATCTGCGGCAACGTGCTGAATTTGATCAAGCCAATACATCATCGCCTGGACATGCTTAATTGAATATTCCTTGTAAAGGATTCCAATAGGCGCAGGGAAATTTGCGTCTTCATTTAGATCAATGTTATGAATCTCTTAGGCTACAAGAAAAAAGCGCTCGTGAGTCGGCGCGCAAAAACAATCAGCGATAAAATTGCAAAGGATCATAAACCTATCTTCGTCGTTCAACGGCATGACGCCGCAATGCTACATTATGACTTACGGATTGAAATAGGAGGCGTCTTGAAATGCTGGGCAATACCAAAAGGTCCATCTTTAAACGCACATGAAAGACGTCTCGCGATAATGGTTGAAGACCAACCTGTTTCATATGCATCGTTTAAAGGAATAATTCCCGCAGGACATTATGAGTCTGGCAACGTGGAAATTTGGGATAAAGGAACTTTCGTTCCTGCTGGACTGACACTATCCGATAACAGAGACAAAGTGTTGCTAAAACAAATACGAGAAGGCAATCTGAAGATTGTTCTAGTTGGCAAGAAGCTCAAAGGAACGTTTAGACTCTTACGCATTCGCGAAAAAGGTGATAACCTTTGGCTTCTTATCAAGGGAAATGATTCCTTCGCTGTTGATTATCCATACGATAGCGAAGACTACAGGAGGAGTGCATAATATTTACTAAACGACGAAGTATGGAAAGTACTCAAGGAGAGGAGTCATCCCTTACGACAGTCTACCACGCATCATGTTGGGTGGATTCCGTCAAAACACTATTGTACGATGCCCTGCGCACAAATGCGTCTACTCAGGTCGTTGTAGTCGGCGCAGGTATTGCAGGATTATCCACGGCATATTGTCTTAGCAAAGCTGGTTACGACGTAATCGTCTTGGAAGATAAGAATGTAGGAAGCGGAGAGACAGGTCGCACAACAGCGCACCTTACCAATGCACTTGATGATCGCTATTTTGAAATCGAAAATCTTTTCGGGGAAGAAACAGCACGGCTAGTTGCAGATAGTCACACAACTGCGATTAAATTTATCGAAGACACTGTAACTGAAGAGAACATTGCCTGCGATTTCAAGCGTGTAAACGGATACTTGTTTCTACATCCGACAGACAAAATTAAAACATTGGAAGATGAACTTGCTGCGACGCGACGTGCTGGTATTGATACATCCCTCACGCGTGACACGCCATGTTTTCCTAAATACGGAGGACCTTGTCTGCGCTTTACAGGTCAGGCGCAATTTCATCCACTGAAATATATTGAAGGACTTGCGAAAGCGATTACGCGTTTTGGAGGAAAAATATTTACCAGTACACACGTCACAAGGATTGTAAAGGAAGGTGTGGAAGCGAATGGATTTTTTGTGAAGGCTGATCACGTTGTTGTCGCGACGAACACGCCGATTAATGATATGGTAACCATGCATACCAAGCAGTTTGCATATCGGACCTATGTGATTGCTGCAAGGATTCCAAAAGATGTGTTGCCACATTCGTTGTGGTGGGATACAGGAGATCAACAATCACCTTGGCAAACAAAACCCTACCATTACATTCGTACGCAGCCTTTCGATAACGACTACGATTTACTGATATGCGGTGGTGAAGATCACAAAACAGGCCAAGCAGCGAAGGAAAATATTCCTGAAGAAGATCGCTACACAATACTTGAGTACTGGGCGCGTGAACGATTCCCATTTATTCACTCCATTGCATATCGATGGTCAGGACAAGTTATGGAGCCGTTAGACTTTCTTGGATTCATTGGTAAAAATCCAAATGATGAAAATATTTACATCGTAACCGGTGATTCAGGCAATGGAATGACACACGGAACGATTGCCGGTATGTTAATCAGTGATTTGATCAAGGGAAAACATAACCGATGGCAAAAAATTTACGACCCTGCGCGGGTTAATCTAAGAAAGACAGGTGATTACCTGAAAGAGGTTGGAAGTATGGCCGCGCAATACTTAGACTATTTGCTGCCGGGTGATATTACATCGATACAAGATCTTCGTCCAAATGATGGAGCGATTGTAAGGTCGGGCGTAAAAAAACTTGCCGTCTACAAGGATGTACAAGGACGTATACATGCGTTCTCTGCCACATGCCCACACTTGGGTTGCAATGTGCGTTGGAATAAAGATGAGCAGTCTTTCGATTGCCCTTGCCATGGATCGCGATTCTCAGCGATGGGAAAAGTAATCAATGGTCCCGCGCTTGAAGACCTAAAACCGGTAGAGGTGCCGTTGGCAGAACTACTGAAATAACCAACGGCATCGCTTGAGTTACTTTGCACTTTCCCACCAAGGTAAAGGAAGCTTGATGTCGTTAATTGAATTGACGATCAAATCGGGTTTAAATGCATACTTTTTAAATTCCTCCGGCTTCGTAATACCACTGAGTACTAAAATCGTTTTATATCCCATCTGCACGCCGCCCTGTATGTCAGTATCCATCGTGTCGCCTATAATGGTGGTCTCTGCAGTTTCAAGTCCAAGGGCTTTTCGTGCGGAGCGCATCATCACAGGTCCAGGTTTGCCAATCACAAAAGCCCTAACCCCAGAAGCTTCTTCAATCATCGCTGTAGTCGCTGCTATGCCCAAATTGTTCCATCCTTTTTTCTTAGGCGATGGGTCGCGATTCGTCGTGATGAATTTTGCACCCGCGAGAATCATATCAACAGCACGTTGAACCATTTCGAGCGTGAAATTTCTTCCTTCTCCAAGCACAACATACTCGGGATCGGTATCTACCAGTGTAATGCCATTGTCATGAAGACTTGTAAGCAAACCTCCTTCGCCTAACACGAAGGCCGTTCCATTAGGTATTTGGGTCGCGAGGAATTTTCCCGTTGCCATCGCACTTGTATAAACATGCTTTTCTGTGACTTCAATGCCAAGCTTCTTCAACTTGCGAACAACTTCCAACGGTGTGCGTTGACTATTATTCGTCATGAACATGAATGGAACATCGTTTTTCAGGAGGCGGCCAATGAATTGATCTGCGCCGGGAATGAGTGTATCGCCGCCATAGATAACGCCATCCATGTCGATTAACAGTCCTTGTGCCATAAGGTGTAAATTGTTAAGGGTCTAAAATCAAGAAGCAAATAACGAAGTGAAGATGAAGAAACAAAGAGTGCGCGCTTGTGCGAGCGATAAAACGAGAACGTTATTTTTTTAACGCGCGTGTGGATTCACGAACGATCAATTCCGTGTGGAGGACTTTTGTAACAGGAACAAAACCTTCTTTATTGTTGATTTGTTGCATCAGCAATTTTGCCGCTTCTTGCCCTATGGTGTACGATGGTTGTGCTACCGTTGTTAATGCTGGGTGCATAAATTGAGAAACCGGTTCGTCAGTGAAACCAACCAATGAAATTTCATCCGGCACGGCAACATGCGCTTGACGCAGCACTTGTAATACGGCAATTGCTATCGGATCGTTCATCGCAAAAATTGCATCAGGCCTGTCTTTGCGATCGAGAAGTGAACGCGTCGCTTCCCCAACATCCGCACGAAGATCCTTACAATGCAAGATCAATGATTCATCAATCGGTAAATTGTGTTTTCGGAGCGCATCCATATAGCCATTCATGCGTTCGTTGCTCACATATAAATTGTCCGGACCGCCCACGTAGGCAATCTTAGTACAACCCGTGTGAATAAGATGTTCCACCGCCTTAAAAGCACCAGCGCGATCATCCACCACAACTTTCGAAACATCAAGCGAATTGTCGATGCGATCGAATAGTACAATCGGAATTTTTTTCTCAATCAACTGCTGCAAGTGATCGACATTTTTCGTTTGTGTCGAGAGTGATATCAGCAAGCCATCCACACGATTTGATACCAACATGTGAATGTTAGATTTCTCCATGCGCAATGTCTCCATCGATTGGCAGATCATAATGCTATACTGATGTTTCGCGGTATACTCTTGAATAGCACCGATCGCGGACGAGAAAAAATGCATGGCAATCTCTGGCACAACAACACCAATCGTATTCGTTTTTTTGATGCGAAGACTTTGTGCCACACGATTGGGCTCATAATTGAGTTTTTTTGCCAATTCACGGACCGCCTTTTTTGTTTCAGGATTGACGTCAGGTGCATTGCGAAGTGCACGCGACACGGTTGAAATTGAAATATTCAACTTTAACGCAAGGTCACGGATGGTTGCCTGGGAGTTCTTCATGGATGGAACTAACAATAATACGAGGACCGTGGCGATTATCAAAAAACAATCGTTTCCGAAAATATTATTGCGTTTATAATCAGCCATTTGTCGTCGCTAACGATGGCATTTATTATTTTTTTAGAATTTTATTCTGCGTTCTTGCTGATTTTTGCCTAATTCGTATTGATAATCCGACCTGAAGCCATGGCAAACACTCTTCATCATCAATCGCAGGCCCATGCTCATAGCACTTTTATGTTTAAGCATGGAACACCGCAAGCGGATATGGAGCGAGCTGTTTGGGCCGAATTCAGAAGCAGTAATCGAAAAGCCCTGGATTATCTCTACGAAAAATATGTTCGTCTGCTGTATGTGTACGGCGGAAAGATTTCGCGCAATCATGCGATGGTTGAGGATTGCATTCACGATTTATTTGTAGAACTCTGGAATAAAAGAAAGATTCTCGGCGATACTGAAAACGTTAAATTTTATCTCTTTAAAACACTTCGCAAAAAAATCGTTAGTAAGATCTCTACAGCAGCTGCCGAAGCACCTATTGTACGTGAAGCTGAAGTAGATTTTCCCATTGAATTTAACATCATCCAAGAACAACTGGTCAGTGAACGTCAAACCCAAATGAGACGAGCATTGGCTTCCCTTTCTGAAAGCCAACGCGAGGCAATCTATCTGAAGTTCTATGAGAAGCTTCCGTATCAACAAATTGCTAACGTAATGGACCTCGATTTGAAATCTGCTTATAAAGTAATCGGAAAGGCTATCGATACGCTACGCAAGGCGGTTCACAATATCTATCACATCTAGGCATTTTTTTGCCGACATCATCTTCGAAATTTTTTCATAGAAATGTGTAAAATCTTCGTGGCATTGGCTTTACTTGTATGCCCACTGAACCCATGAAGTACACGGACTACTCTGCCGACGACCTTATTAAGGATGAATTCTTCCAGCAATGGGTTTTTTCACCCACGGAGGAGAGTAATCGCTTTTGGCTAGATTTTCTTCAGAACTATCCAGACCATCGTGAGAAAGTAGATGAGGCCCGACAATTCCTTTCTTTTTTTCATGTTAAAGAGAACGATGTATTTGAGGCGCGTGTCGGAAACCTGAAGAAGCGCATCAACCATTCCGTTGACGATCCTAAGCCGATTGAAGATCCGCTCCCGAAACAACCCCAGGCTAATCCCGTAGCGCCGAAGGTATCTAAGATAAAAACATCGCGACTTGTTATTCTGGCAACCGTATTTCTTGCAGGTGTACTCGCCATTATTTATGCTTTTCTTCCTGATCATACTTCATCGCCAGCCCCGATGCATACTTCATCCGAGGAAGTTGTGTTCGCACGAAAGGGGAAGCGGAATGTGGTAGCGCTCCCCGACGGAACAAAAGTGTGGCTCAATGCAGAAAGTCAATTAATTTACCCGAAGAACATTGACAGTTTAACATCCAGAATTGTTACGCTTAGTGGAGAAGCTTTTTTTCAGGTGAGTGAGAATTTACAGAGGCCGTTCGTGGTACGTGTCGGCGATGTTACCATCACGGGCTACGCTGCATCATTTGATGTGAAAGCACATCCTTCGACAAAAACAATAGAAGCATTTGTGCTAGCAGGCCGCGTGCGAATAGAACACAAGGATCATCCGTTGATCAAAACGACGATCTCACCCGAACAAAGCGCAACACTGGATCTGTTGACCAATAGCCTGTCCGTTGACAATAACGTAAATGCTGAGCTATCATCGGCTTGGCGGGTTGGTGTTTTATACTTCCGCGAACAACCCTTCTCTCAAATCCTCATCTCACTCGAACGGTGGTATGATGTGAACATACAGTTGGAAGATTCTACATCGTACACTTGCCATTTTACCGGCGAGCTTAACAATAAAACACTTCGCGAGACGCTCGACTTATTTGTGAAGGACAAACCCGCCAGCTACCTCGTTAATGGTAGTGACGTTGTCATCAAGGGAAAACTCTGTCCCTAACGCATTTATCCTAATGATATTAATACTGATCACACCGCGGCATGTTTTGGTGTGATAAAATGGCAACGTTCCCGGAACCGTTATTTCATAAGCGCTTGATTGCGTGTATTTTGATTGTGATCAACTATCGCGTTCTTCGTAGCTCATTTACCAATTTTGGGTTAAATGGATTGGTTATTAGAGCCGGGGTCTGGAAAGGTGTTCTGGTCCCCGGTTTTACTTTCTACTACTTTAAAAATTTACTAGACGTGGACTTTATAGCACAAGATGTCATCAGCAAATTCGACGCCCTATATGCTGAAGAGCCGTTGATCATTCGCGCACCTGGGCGGATTAATTTGATCGGCGAACACACTGACTACAACGATGGATTTGTAATGCCTGCGGCAATCGACAAAGAAATTGTGTTTGCAATCGCTCCGTCACCAGATGAAACCTCGTCTATTTATTCGCTTTCTTACAGTGAATTCTTTTATCCAAATCTTAAAGAGCCAGCACCCGTAACGGCACCGAAGTGGGCAAATTACCTACTCGGGGTTATGCGTCAGTTGGTGGACAATGGTCATACATTGAAACCATTCCGCTGCGTATTCGGTGGAAATATTCCTGCTGGTTCCGGATTGTCGTCATCGGCGGCGCTCGAGACAGGGTTTGCGTTCGCATTAAACGAACTCAACAAGCTGAATATCCCTACTCAGAAAATGATCCACATGGCGCAATGGGCCGAGCATAACTATGTCGGTGTGAAGTGTGGTATCATGGATCAATTCGCGAGTATGATGGGCGCTGATAACAAAGTGATTCTGCTCGATTGCCGTTCTTTGGAATACAAATATTCACCCTTAAAGCTTGATAACTACAGCATTGTGCTTTGTAACACGGGTGTGAAACACTCGCTGGTGGATTCTGAGTACAACACGCGACGTGCAGAATGCGAACAAGGTGTTGCAATACTGCAACGTCATTATCCAGAAGTGAAAAGCCTGCGGGATGTAACGCCAGAGATGGTAGACAAGCACAAATCGGAGATGCCCGGCAAAGTTTATCAGCGTTGTTTCTACGTTACGAGTGAAATCAAACGTGTGCAAGCCGCCGCGTTTGATTTAACAAACGATGATCTTGAAGCATTTGGACGAAAAATGTATGAAACTCACGAAGGACTGTCATCGCTCTATGAGGTGAGCTGTCCTGAGCTAGACTTTTTGGTCGGCCAAGCGAAGAATGCCCAAATTTTGGGATCCCGCATGATGGGCGGTGGCTTCGGTGGATGCACGATCAATATAGTTCCTAATCAACAGGTAGAATCTTTTATTTCATCCGCGACTGCAGCCTATAAGAAAGCCTTTAATCTTGATTTGATTGCCTATATTGTGCACGTAAAATCAGGAACCGGTTTATTAAAAAAATCGGAGAAGTCTGCTGTAGGAAGCTAAATCGTATCGGATGAAAAAAATTTTGGTAACAGGGGGAACTGGCTACATTGGTTCTCACACTGTTGTGGAACTTATCAATGAAGGATTTGAAGTTTTAATTATTGACGATCTCTCAAATTCCCAGCGCGACGTGCTGGATGGAATAGAAAAAATTACCGGCGTAAGACCAGCGTTTTTCGATTTCGACCTGTGTGATCAGCAAAAGCTAGATCAGTTTTTTCAGACAAACCCAGGGATTAACGGAATCATTCATTTCGCGGCAAGTAAAGCGGTAGGAGAGTCGGTTCTGAAACCACTGCTCTATTACCGAAACAATGTTTCTGCATTGGTTTTGTTACTTGAGAAGATGAAACAGTACAGCGTCGCAGAAATTGTATTTTCATCGTCTTGTACGGTATATGGTCAGCCCGATAAACTTCCGGTAACGGAACAATCACCCTTCAAGCCTGCAGAGTCGCCGTATGGAAATACGAAACAAATAGGTGAAGAAATTCTTCGCGATACCTGCAAGGCAGAAAAAGATATTCACGCAATTGCATTACGCTATTTCAATCCGGTGGGAGCCCATCCTTCTGCTTTGATTGGTGAACTTCCCTTAGGTGTTCCGGCGAACTTAATTCCATTTATTACACAAACTGCCGCGGGAATTCGATCTGAACTTAAGGTGTTTGGCAATGATTACAACACAGTAGATGGTTCTGCTGTAAGAGATTATATTCACATCAATGACTTAGCGAGAGCACACGTGGTAGCGGTGAAAAGGATGTTGAACAAACAGCAAAAAGGCAACTACGAATACTTTAACATCGGTACCGGAAAAGGCCTCTCGGTGTTAGAAATTATCAAAGCCTTCGAACGCGTCAATAATTTGAAGCTCAACTATAAAATCGTAGAACGTCGTGCGGGCGATGTGGAGCAAGTCTATGCCGACACGACTTTTGCTAATCAAGAACTCGGTTGGAAAGCAACAGAAACAATCGACGAAATGATGCGCTCTGCTTGGACATGGCAACAATATCTGATGAGCCGGGAAAGTAAAAAATAAACCGTTATCGCTAATCTAAATCATGACCACGAACCCAGTAACTGCAACCATCACGAAGAAGACCTTCGGTAAAATGTCGGATGGTCGAGAAGTCTTCCAATACACGTTGTCGAACAAAAATAACATCAGCGTCGGCGTCATTAACTATGGTGGTATTATTACCAGTATTGTCGTACCCGATAGGAACGGAAAATTTGAAGACATTGCATTGGGGTTTGATACACTCGAAGATTATAAAGCTTACAGCCCATACTTCGGCGCGATCATTGGTCGTTATGGGAATAGGATTGGCAACGGTCGGTTTACGATCGACGGAACGGAGTATCACGTTGCGCAGAACAACAACGGTCAGCATCTTCATGGTGGGTTGAAAGGATTTGATAAAGTATATTGGACCATCGAACCGTTTGATAGCGATGAAGGCGCGGCATTAAAACTGACGTATCTTTCACCTGATGGTGAAGAAGGCTATCCCGGAAATCTGTCTGTCGAAGTAATCTATCTTCTCACTGACGGTAACGAATTTAAGATTTTAATATCCGCGACGACCGACAAAAAAACAATTGTGAACCTAACCACGCACAGTTACTTCAATTTGTTAGGAAATGCGAAACGTGATATTCTTGATCACCAAATTCAACTGTTCGCGGACCAATTTGTACCCGTTTCAAGCACGTTGATTCCGACAGGAAAATTAGAGTCTGTTGGCAACACACCTTTCGATTTTAGAACTCCACATACAATTGGCGAAGGTATTGATAGTACTCATGAACAGGTTCAGCTAGGATTGGGTTACGACCACACCTGGGTAACCGGCGACGTGGGCGTGAAAAAGAAAATCGCGGTGGCCTATGAGCCAACTACTGGACGTGAACTCACGGTATACTCCACGGAACCAGGTGTTCAGTTTTACACGGGCAATTTCCTGAATGGGGCGAAGGGTAAAAACGGCGTTGTGTACCCAAAGCGTTATGGATTCTGTTTGGAGCCGCAGCATTTTCCTGATTCTCCCAATAAAGCAGACTTCCCAACGGTAATATTAAAGCCTGGAGAGCGTTTCCACACAGAAACCGTGTACAAGTTCTCGACACGGTAGACAACTTAACGCTTTTCCGGAAGCTTGATTTTTTGGGTTTGAAAAGGAATTTGAACCTAATAGTCAAAAAGACAATAATTAAGTTGGATGTTTCCCGGAAAGCATCCATTTTTATCGATTGAATAGAATAGAAACGCATATTATAAAAGGAACCTAACAAGTATTTGCCTTCCATAAACCTTACAAACCAATAAACCAATGCAATCATTAGATGTGAAAGACTACATAGTCTTTCTAATTTACTTCGTCATCGTGGCCGGTTATGGCTACTGGATTTATCATCGCAAGAAAAAAGCAACAGCAGATTCGAAAGACTTCTTCCTCGCAGAGGGATCACTCACGTGGTGGGCGATTGGCGCATCGTTGATTGCATCAAACATTTCGGCCGAACAATTCATCGGTATGTCTGGATCTGGGTTCAAGATGGGCCTCGCGATTTCAACATACGAGTGGATGGCGGCGGCTACTCTTATCGTTGTGGCTGTGTTCTTCATACCGGTTTACTTGAAAAACAAGATCTACACGATGCCACAATTCTTGAATCAACGCTACAACGGAACAGTAGCGATGATCATGGCTGTATTTTGGCTATTGCTCTACATCGTTGTAAACTTGATGTCGATCCTTTATCTCGGCGCGCTTGCCATCAGCGGCATCACTGGCTTCGATATTTACTTGTGCATTTTCGCGCTTGCAATTTTTGCAATCTTTATCACCCTCGGTGGTATGAAGGTGATTGGTTACACAGATGTTATCCAGGTGTTCTTCCTGGTACTTGGTGGGCTTGTGGCGACTTGGATCGCCCTGAACTTAGTTGCTGAAGAAGCTGGTCAAGTTGGTGTGATCAACGGTTTCAAATTATTGACGACCGAAGCAAATGATCACTTCCATATGATCTTCAAGCCGAGCGATAAAAATTATATCGACTTACCAGGTCTTACGGTGTTGATCGGCGGTATGTGGATTACAAACTTAAACTATTGGGGATGTAACCAATATATCACTCAGCGTGCTTTAGGTGCGGATCTTAACACGGCACGAAACGGAATTCTTTTCGCAGCGTTCTTAAAACTGTTGATGCCGGTAATCGTTGTGCTTCCTGGTATCGCCGCATATGTGCTTCACTCTAAAGGATATTTTGCACAAGAGATGCTAGATTCAAAAGGTGTGCTTGACGTCAACAAAGCATATCCTTCATTACTTAACCTTCTTCCTGTTGGATTGAAAGGACTTGCATTTGCCGCATTAACGGCAGCGATTGTAGCATCGCTTGCAGGAAAAGCAAACAGTATCGCCACAATCTTTACATTGGATATTTACAAAAAAGCGATCAATAAAGATGCCTCTGAAAGCAAGCTGGTATGGCTAGGAAAAGCTTCGGTTATTGTATCGATGATTCTTGCGGTCATTCTCTCATTGCTTGTTGGTGAAAAATTGATGGGTGAGGGCAAACAAGGATTCCAGTACATTCAAGAATACACTGGGTTTGTTTCTCCTGGTATTTTTGCCATGTTTATTCTTGGTTTCTTCTGGAAACGAACAACCTCAAACGCGGCGCTCTTTGCTACGATTGCAGGTTTTGCATTCTCATTGGTGCTGAAAGTGCTTCCGCAGTTTGCAGACTTGTCATCACTTGCACCATACGGTTTCGCAGTATTAAATGGCGATGGCCTTTGGGAAATTCCATTCCTAGATCGCATGGGCTTTGTATTTATTTTCTGCGTGATCGGTATGAGTATTATTACCAATATTGAAAATAGACGTGGTGTTAAAACCAATGGACTTGAAGTTGATACGAGCATGTTTAAAATGTCGCCAGGCTTTGCTGCAGGATCATTGATTGTCCTGGGTATTCTTGCCGCGCTTTACACTATTTTCTGGTAGCAGAACGGAGAATTTAAAACTAAAGCCACAGTAAAATTGCTGTGGCTTTTTTATTTTTAACCTATGAACCGCATCGACCGTCTCACGGCCATTTTAATTCAATTGCAAACCAAGCGTGTTGTCAAAGCAGAAGAAATTTCTGAGCGTTTCGGCATTAGCTTGCGCACTGTTTATCGCGATGTAAAAGCATTGATGGAAGGCGGTGTGCCGATCGGATCAGAAGCAGGGAAAGGATATTTTATGGTTGATGGTTACAACCTTCCGCCTGTGATGTTTACGGATGAAGAAGCAAGTGCATTGCTTACGGCCGGAAAACTTGTTGAAAAAATGACTGATCATTCTGTGCGAAAAGCATATGAGTCAGCGCTCATGAAAATTAAGTCGGTTCTTCACGATGCTGAAAAAGATCATTTAGAAAGTTTGCAATCTGCGATGGAAGTACGATACGTGCCACCAGAGGGTAAACAAGAATTTCCCAATCACTTTCTCACTACGATTCAGCGCGCCTTAACGCAGAAGGAATCGTTGATGATGGAATACATCTCTACGTACGAAAAGGAATTTACACGACGCGAGATCGAACCCATCGGCATGGTATACTATCGATCGGGTTGGCATCTAATAGCATGGTGTAAATTAAGAAATGGTTATCGCGATTTTAGAGCAGATCAAATTAAAACCTTAGTGACTACGGGGAGTAAGTTTGATGGACGAAACTTGTTGTCATTACAAGAGTACTTTCAATCATTTTTACAAGCACATCAAGACGTCGAAAAAGTGGTGGTCACGTTCGACAAAGAGTTCATTCGGAAACGACCTGTGTATGGACAAGTTTCAGAACAAGATCTGGGTGATAAAATTCAGATGACATTTCTCTCAGGATATCTCAGTTATATGGCGCAATGGTTGCTGATGTATGGAACGCATGTTGAAATTCAACAACCAGAGAAGTTAAAAGAGATTATGGCAGGTCTCATCGAAGAGCTCCATACGCACTATACAAAGCAATCTGTGCTAACGGCTATCTGATCGATCGCCTCCCCACTTGTTATTTTTTTGTGGTGTCAATTCCACACCTCATGATTATACCCTCGTTCACGATCGCGTCAATTGTCGCAAAAAGGACGGTTGCTACTATGGAATGCAAATTGTGGTGTTGCAACAATAAACCAGCCCAGATGAACAAGGATTTACGGATACTCGTCTTGGAAGACATGGAGGATGATCTGGAAATAATTGAATACATGCTTGAAAAAGCCGGCATGCAATTCAAGACGAAGCGAGTCGACACCAAAGAGGAATTTATCACGGCGCTGCATCAGTTCAATGCCGACGTAATTCTGTCTGATCACTTTCTGCCAACATTTAACTCACTTGAAGCGCTTTCCATTACGCGACAAGCAGGATTTCAAACGCCATTTATTTTGGTGACCGGCGCGATTTCCGAAGAGTTCGCCGTGAATACATTAAAGCAGGGAGCCGATGATTATATATTGAAATCAAACCTCACACGACTTCCATCTGCCATTGTTAACGCACTCAAGCAACGCGAAGCGGAAGCCGAGAAAGCAAAAGCAAATGAAGCACTGCGTACGCAATACGAGGAACTTGTGAAAATCAACAAGGAGCTCGATAGCTTCGTGTATAGCGTTTCTCATAACCTGCGATCACCACTGATGTCTGTGCTTGGACTGGTCAACCTGGCGAAATCGGAAGATCAGAATCGTGATAACTTTTTCAATCAGTATTTTAAAATGATGGAAACCAGTATTCACAAACTGGATGAAACGCTGAAGGAAATATTGGACTACTCGCGAAACGCGCGAAAAGAGGTAAACATTGAGCGGGTTGATATTCGCAAAATTGTTGATGATAATCTTGAGCGAATGCAATATATGCCAGGCGCGCAAGACATTCGAAAGGAAGTGATTATCGATGATCAATTTCCGTTTTATACAGACCGATATCGATTCTCTTTCGTGGTGAATAATCTAATCAGTAACGCGATCAAATATCACGATCCGGATAAAGCCGAGCCGTTTCTACAAATAACGGTGTTAACGAAAGCTGATAAGGCAATTCTTGAATTCAAGGATAACGGTATTGGCATAAGCGATAAACATCTAAGCCGTGTATTCGACATGTTTTTCAGAGCAACTCAAAAGAACGATGGTGCAGGCTTAGGACTTTACATTGTGAAAGAAGCTATCGATAAGTTGAATGGACAAATTCAAGTGGTGTCGAAAGTAGGACAGGGGACAACGTTCTCTATTGAAATTCCATGCAGCGCTTTACCGACTGTGATGGGTGAAAATACAACAATCAATCAAGTCGAGGGCCACCTGCATCCTTGAGCTTGCGATCGAGGTCTGCACGCTTTTGGATTAATACTTCTTTAACAATTTCGCGGTAGGGCATTTCGTCGATTTGCTCGATCACTTGATTCTTTTCAATGTAGCGCATACCATATTGGTATCGCTCCATTGTTGCATACTTTAAAAAAGGCTTCCTGAGAATCTCTAAATCGAATTCTGTGGATGGAATGTTTGATTTTACAATGTTGAAAATGGCATTAGGAGATTGGGGATTTTTTTCTTTAAGGGCCTCAATCGTTTTCACTACATCGCGATTTTCTGTCTCATCAATCAATCGAATGATTGCCGCAAACGGAATGTCCAAAGAATCCATCTCGCGTATCAATTTTTCTGTCGCATGATTCACGGGGCGCTTAATTTTTGAAATCTTCGCCTTATATACTTCAGGTAATACGGCCGGTTCTGAATCTTGAACAATTGCTTTGCCGACGATCTCAGGAAGCATGCGATAGTATGCATACCAGACTACACCTGCAATAATCGCAACAATAACACAGAGGATGATGATGAGTTTACTAATGCCTTTCATGAGCGACAGTCAAACAACGAATGTATCAAAAGATTCGAACACTTCAAGTTAAAGCGCTACCGGAAAAAGCCTCATCATGTTGACGGCACATTATTTTCGACATGCAGCACGAGCATCGATATAATGAAACTATACCTTACTATTTTTTGTCTGCTGGCAAGCTTCACGTGCAGGGCACAGTTTAATGATTCTACGAACTACTATCTGAACTATACGGCCACCGGAATTGTCAACAAAACGAACGACGGCCGCTCTTATGTGCTTAACAATAATCTACGATTTAGCATCAGTAAAAAAAGGATATCAGCGAATTCTTCTGCGTTGTGGATCTATGGTAAACAGAATGAAAGCCGGACCAACAATGATATAATCGCTGCGTTGGACTTTAATATTTATGAACGCCGCCAGCCTGCGCGATTTTATACATGGGGACTTGCGTCGTATGAGTCAAGTTTCTCTTTGAAAATTAATGCACGTGTTCAAACAGGTCTTGGTATTGGCTACAACATTGTTGACCGACCTAATGTAGTTTTTATAGTCAGCGATGGTATTTTATATGAGCATAGTGATTTGTATCAAACGCCCGAAGGAATTGATAATGACTATGAAACCGCGCGTAATTCTTTTCGCATCAAATTTCGGTGGGTAATTAAGAACCGTGTAACAATCGACGGTTCTGATTTTTTACAGCACGCGTTGAACGATCGCAAGGATTACATTGTGAAGAGTAACACCAATGTGTCTGTGAAATTACTACGGTGGCTAAGTTTTACTACTTCGCTCGTGTACAATAAAATCTCCCTTACAAACCGGGAAAACTTACTGCTGAACTATGGACTTACCATCGAGAAATATTTCTAACTATTGCTTTTGAAATCCGAGTGAAGTAGAGTTTACACAATAGCGTTTTCCGGTCAATGTAGGACCATCATCGAAAAGGTGACCGAGATGAGATCCACATTTTGCGCACATAATCTCAATTCGTGTCATGCCATGGCTCTTGTCTACTGCAGTTTTTATTTTACCACCTGCAATTTCTTTGTCGAAGCTTGGCCAACCACATTCTGAATCGAATTTCATATCGGAAGTGAAAAGCTCATTACCGCATGCAGCACAAGTGTATACACCTTTGTCTTTATGATATGTGAAGGTGCCTGTAAACGGTCGGTCAGTTCCCTTCTCACGTAGAATGTGGTATTGTGTAGGGGTGAGTAACGCCTTCCATTCGGCTTCCGTCCGATTGATTTTTGTTACCGTGTCGGTAACATGAACCGATGAGTTCGGGGTTTGACTTGTTGATTGGTTACAACTTAAGAGGACAATACCCAAAAGGGCGATTATAAATGAGCGCATAATTTTTATTGGTTTGTGGGCTACGATGGCATAACAAAAGTATTCGCCAGTAAATTCCCTTGGCGCGTTTCGTGCACCGTTTATGTAGATACGAAAAGTGATGAGTGTCGGATTTCAATTTTTCATTTCGGAGTACATACGTTCGCCATCAATCTGAACGGATCGTGTACGGTGATATTCTTCGGAGACGTATTCAATCCAAGCCATAATGGATTTTTGAGGTACATGATCGAGAAGCCATAAAAACACTTTACGATCAATTTCATCAAGATTAAAGAACTCGAGTTTTTCATTTTCCATGCGTCGACGCAATATAAAATCAACATAGCCTAACATTGTAACGGCAATTAAAATAGGTAAAATTCGTGGGGCACTCAAAGGGTAAGAATCCGGGTTGATAATGTTTTTTTACCCCGCCTACGCAAAATTACTTAGTTGCTTTTATTTTGTCTTGAATGTAGCGGAGGTGATATACAGTCATTGCGTCTTTTGTTTTGGTCAAAGCCTTGTCAATTCGCAGATCGATCTCGGCTAGCTTGTTCGCGACCACTGGCCCCACATCTCGCGTGTCCCAACCGCTGCGTGGCGTTGCCAGCTCAAGAAGGCGTTCAATGTAATGTCGCTGTAAATTTCTCCGGTAAATTGAAATGGATGCGTATGTGTTAAGCTCTGTCCATATCTCTTTGTCTACGTCATCCAACAAATCTAAAAATCGATATGCCTTTAGCCCATACATCGCTTCTGACTCTTGAAGTTTATTAAGGGTCGTATTGCTCAGAATATTATTCAATGCCATACGATGAGCGTCAGTCACGATTTGCTCCGGTGATTGTCCTGTGCGCGAAAGCAGTGCGGTATCCAATAACCATGTTGGCGTTTGAAAAACATGTCTCGATAAAAATTGCACGGCCTCGCGCTGAAGAGAACCTGGTACCGGCGAGTACACTGGCCCCACTTGCTCTGCCGTTTTTACCGTTTCAAATGTTCCGCCGATGTATGTGATGACGTGGCCTAAATAGAAATTGTATTGGTTGATCACCCCTGCATACAGTTGCTTTAAATTTCGATAACCTTCGTTTGGTTCGTATGTCCAATGAATTAATCGCGGCACAATGCGTTGTAAGTTTTTTATTCCGTAATCACCAGCCTTCATCGCATTGTCTCCAAGATCTTCCGTTTGAATGCGTGGATCATCGATTGTAAATTCAGAACCAAACCAAAGTCTTTTGTCTTTCATCTTGTCCATGATCCAACCGTTGAGAAAAGGTATCTCATTCTCTTCGGATTTTATTTCTGGAAGAAGTCTATAACCATACTCGATCGCCCAACAATCGTAGTCACCGATGCGAGAAATCAAACCTGCTTCACCGACACTGTCTTCTGGCTGCGCCACGTAATTGAAGCGTGAGTAGTCCATAATGGACGGCGTATGACCGTGTACTGCAAGCCACTCACGGTCGCGAAGTTTTTCAACAGGCACTGTTGAACTACTGCCGAAATTGTGCGTGAGTCCTAATGAATGCCCGACTTCATGCGCGCAGACAGATCGGATAAGTTGTCCCATCAATGCATCATCGAATTTCATTTTTTGTGCGCGTGGATCTGTCGTACCACATTGCACCATGTACCATTCGCGGAGAATAGACATCAGGTTATGATACCAGTTTATATGGCTTTCCAATATTTCGCCACTACGCGGATCGGTGATGATAGGGCCGGCGGCATTGGCAAATGATGAAGGCTTATACACAATTGCAGAATGTCGCGAATCTTCCAAACTCCAGTTGGGTTGCTCGCGCGGGTCAGGTGCTTCTTTCGCCAAGATCGCGTTCTTGAATCCTGCCTTCTCGAATGCCTTCTGCCAATCCATTACACCTTGCATTAAATAAGGAACCCACTTCTTAGGTGTTGCAGGGTCGATGTAATAGATGATTGGCTTTTGTGGTTCCACCAATTCGCCGCTTTTATATTTCGCCATGTCTTGGGGCTTTGGCTCCAATCGCCAGCGCTTGATGTAATTAACTGTCTTAACACCTTGTGGATTTGCGTCGTAATCGACGTAGCGTTCCGTAAAATATCCCACGCGTCGATCTGCAAATCTCTTGCGCATCGGTTTCTTCGGAAGCAGAACGATCGAGGTATTCAACTCAAGCGTAAAGTTATTATCACTCGATGTTTGTGTATACGTTTTAATTGTTCTGATTTCTAAATTAAGCGGGAAGGAATTGATGTCTTTGATATAACACATGTTCGATTGCATGCTGCCGACCCGCATCGTTTTTCTTGCTGTTGAGTTGAAGAACAAGATGTCGTTGTCGCCATTGATGTAGTCGGTGATATCGATTACACTGCCACGAAGATTGAGCGCGTATGCCCCTACACCGAACGCGGCGACAAGTGGTTGAAGATTGGAGCGAACAACAGCGTGGAACATGGCATTCGTACTGTCGCCAGGATTTTCCTCATATGTGATTCGTCTCAAAAACAATTTATGATTCGGACCACGCTCGAAGCGGATAATTGTGCTGCCCACCTGATCGCCAGCATATCCGGTATATTCAGGTCGAACACCTGCAGCGCCTTGTGCAATCCGCGTAACCACAAGCAAATCACGGCCGAGCAGACTGTCAGGGATCTCAAAATAATAGTTGTCATCTACGCGATGAACGGTAAACAAACCTTTTCTTGTCAATGCGTGCGGCTTGATCAGTTTGGCATAAGTGCTTGGTGCCGACAATTGATCATTACCAGCGGGCACTGAACTGGGCGCCTCACGCTTCGTCGTATCCGGCCGATAGGAGGCAATGTATTTCTTCTGAGGCACAACTTGAATAGCTGTGTCTTTGGATTGTAATCTCGCTGTATCGCCACGTTGAATCTCCTGCCCAACGACACTATACCAACTCATCAGGAGGGCGTAACATAATATCTTTCGCATCATCCGTCGTTTTCTTTGTTTCGTTAACGCTGTTGTTTGATGTATAATCTACAATGTATGTTCAATCATTAACTTGATTTTAGGTAGTGAGGTTCCAAATTTAAAGTACAAAGAACGGAAGTCCATCGCATGTTATGGTCGATGAACGTATGGATTGCGCGGCTTTGAATACCCTGTAGGCTTTCAATAGAATTAGCATAACGATCGACCATCGATAAAATAGATAAAAGCTGCTGGCTGCTCATTTTGAAATTTAATTATCTTGCAGCTTGCCCCAACCCGGATGTCACAATTGCTACACTATCCTGCGAGCCCAGTTATCAACGACGATTCTGCGATTCGACCATCTCCAGAATTTAAAAAAGAAGTCTTTAATGTTACTGGCGCCATCTTCCTCTTTATCATCGTTTACTTTTTATTGGTTGTCGGTGCTACACTACTAGCCTTGCTGTGTGGCTATGGTGGCATTATGTTGGTCACCGCGTTTCCGAAATTTATTACGCTCATGCTTGGCCTTGGACTTTGCGGCCTGGGTATCATGGTGATATACTTTCTTGTGAAATTTATCTTTAAAACCAATAAAGTAGATCGCTCTGGACTCATCGAAATTACAGAGCAAGATCAGCCCGTGCTGTTTGCTTTTATACGAAAGCTTACAGAGGATACACAAGCCCCGTTTCCAAAACGAATTTACCTTTCACCGGAAGTAAACGCATGCGTGTTTTATGACTCCGGATTCTGGAGTATGTTCTTACCGGTTCGAAAGAATTTGCAAATCGGTCTTGGCCTGGTCAATTCGGTTAATGTCGGTGAGTTCAAAGCAATACTTGCACACGAATTTGGGCACTTCTCTCAGCGAAGCATGAAGCTCGGAAGTTATGTGTACAATGTGAACCGGGTAATTTACAACCTACTTTACGACAACGAGAGCTACGGAAAGACATTAGAAGGATGGGCGAACGTCAGCGACTACTTTGCCATTTTTGCAAGCATCACCGGAGCGATCGTGCGTGGCATCCAATGGATTTTGAGAGGTGTATATGAATTCATGAATAAACGTTATATGAGTCTCTCCCGACAAATGGAATTCCATGCCGATGCTGTTGCCGCGTATGTAAGCGGATCTGATCACCTCGTTACATCATTGCGTCGAATGGAAGTAGCGGACTCATGCTATAACACGTTGTTGCAAATGTATAACAGCCGGATTAAAGACAACTTAAAGGCGGACAACATGTACACGCAACATCACGCTGTGATGCAACGATTCTCGACAGAACACAACATTCCGTTGGTACACGGACTACCCCAGGTTGATGCCAATACATTCGCGCATTTTAATCAACAGCGATTGATGATCAAAGATCAGTGGGCATCGCACCCTAGCACCGACGACCGTGAAGAACATCTTAATCGACTCAATATTAAAACTCCGTTTGTTCACGATTCCGCGTGGGTTGTCTTCAAAAACGTGGAGGCGCTTCAACAAGAGATGACTGCCAAAATTTATGAAACTGTAAATTTTTCATCGGCTCCCCAGCCGTTAGATCTGAAGTCTTTTGTTGCGCACTATGACGACATAACCGAAAAGTATAGCCTTGATAAGTTTTACCAAGGATACTACAATGGACGGAACATCGCTTCATTCGATGTCGAGTTGGTTGATAAAAAATATCTTAATATCGAATCGGAATCAATCGACAACGTGCTTACCAAAGAAGTGATCGCGTTGCCCTTGAAAGTGTCGTCAATTACGCGTGACCTAGAAGGCCTTGACATGGTGATGAAGTCGAACGGAAAAATTAAATCATTCGACTTTGAAGGTATGCGCTATTCTTGGGATGATGTGGGAAGTATTGTTGATCGCGTTCGGAAAGAATTGAAGGAAAGTGAGGCGGCGATAGTTTGCGCTGATGAAAAAATATTTACGCTAGCACTCTCACGTGCAAAACGGAACGGTAGTGATGAGCGATTTAAACAAGACTATCAAACGCTCTTTCGCATGACTGATGAAGTAAAGAACGACGTGGCCATGTTTGACGATTTGTCTTCGATCATAGCACCGATATTTACTTCTCAGCTATCTATTGAAACAGCCCATGCTATTATGAATCAAGTTCGGATAGCAGAACAGAAAGTAAAACCGAGATTGGAGCTATTGATGGGAGGCCTCGATGCTGCGGAGCAAGAGTCAGTGAAGAAATATATTGAGAATAAGCATGTGTACTTTGACGGCACAAACTTTAATCAGTATACATTAAATCTCCTTTTTGAAGCGTTGGAAATATTAAGAACAACAGCAGCGGAATCGTGCTTCAAGTTCAAGAAAGATTTGCTACAAGTTCAAGTTAGTCTTTTATCGTAGGCCGTGGTCCATTAAGAATTTCGTTCACGGGGCAATACGTTGATCCACATATTTCAGCGAGTTCAATTAAATTTGCTTTCGTCTGCTCCAGTTCACGAATTTGCTTATCAATCAAGGACACTTTATGTTCTATGTATTTCTTACTTCGGCTAGGGTCGAGTGTGCCGGACGTGATTAATTCTAGAATACGTTTCGCTTCTTTCAGTGTAAACCCACGAGACTTGATCTCTTGAATGGCGGCAATTTTTCGCAAAATGTCGTCCGGATATTCTTTGTAATTGTTACCCCTGCGTGAATCCTCCGGAACCTCGATCAATCCTAATTTCTCGTAGAACCGGATGGTGTGCCGCGACAATTTTGTTTTTTCTGAAAGCTCTCCGATTAACATAGTGGTATCATTTAACGACCATAGAGTATACTCTACGGTTGGTTTTCTTGAATAAAATTAACCCTCTTTCTTTCTAAAGCCAAGTATTTTTTGCCTCAGCATGATTACTGGTACAACATCGAAAAGATTGTCTCAATTTCTACTTGACAGTAGACTATACTCTACGCCCTACATTGGTGGAAAAAAAACTTATGAAAAATCTCCTTATGATGTTGTTCGTTTTCATGACTGCCATGAATGTATCAGCACAGTCGTCAAAGAATGAATTTGTTTTTCAAGCCAAGAGTTCACGTGCAGAACTTAACAGGGGAGGATCAAGTAATCTTGATCTGAGCATCGCGCGATCAAAAAAGTATGAGCATAGTGAAATGAAACTTACCGTCGGGTCTGGATTGCCAGCTGGAGTTGTCGTTTCGTTCAATCCAACTATGGGTGATGTGAACAGCGCGACAGCGGCCATTGTAGTATCTGAGGGTGCCACACCTGGTACGTACAATCTCGTATTGAATTGTACAATCAATAACAGAACAAAGGGAATCATTGTGAAACTAATCGTGCTTGAGTGATGGAATCGGAAACCGTATTGAAGTCAGTTGACGTTGCACATGAGAATTCGGTACTCAAGAAGTCAAAAAAACCGAACATACCATTAGCACTGCGTACGATTCAGTGGATATTTCCGCGTGTTGAAAAGCTGGCGCCACGCATTGCAGAAAAGTGGTTTATCAATTTATTTTTCTCTCCGCCGCGTTTCCCGATACCAGCAAATGAATTAAAGTTCATTGAGGAAGCAGAACGCTTTGAACTCTCGGTATGGGACAACAGGGTTAGGTGCTACAAATGGGGAACGCAAGGTCCAGTTGTATTTTTTGTGCACGGTTGGGCTGGGCGCAGCGCGCAATTCAAAACCTTTATTCCTTTTTTTACGAATGCGGGTTATCAAGTAGTAGCTTTCGATGCACCTGCTCATGGTTTAACAAAAGGCAAAAAGACTACAATTATTGATTTTAAGAACACGTTATTGGCGCTGCGCCAGGTGTTTGGCAAGCCGCATGCCGTGATTGCCCATTCATTGGATGGTGCCGCTTGTCTTTATGCTATCACGGAAGGAATGGATGTTTCGAGACTCGTGACGTTGTCGACACCTACCAGTGGTGATCAAATCATTAAAGAGTTTTCAACGCGGTTGGGTGCGTCGTCATCATTGAGCGAAGCTTTACAACGATACATTAAAAGTCGTTTGCATAAGCCCTTTGATGAATTTATGGCGTCTCACTTTGTTCAACAGCTAAATCCAGGATTGCGCTGGCTCATTGTCCACGACACGCACGATCGCGAGGCTCCTGTCGAGAACGCTTTGTCGTTAAAGGACAGCTATCCCGACGCCTCGATATTAATTACAGAAAGGTTGGGACACGTTCGCATTCTAAAGGATGAAGATGTGATTACGAAAAGCTTGCTGTTTATCAGCTGTTAGACATCGCTATCTTGAGATGTTGAAACTTTTCGCTCCGAACGCGCGTATTGTTCCCAGTCTGAATATCTTTACGGAACAATATCATGGCACTTAGTCTGAAACAAATCGAAAAAATCTCGAAGGCATTGGGTGACGCCAATCGTTTGCGGATTTTGCAGCACATTAGTAAAAAAGGCGGGTGCGGGCAATGCTCTGAAATCCAGGGGCTCATTGATTTAACGCAGCCCTCCATAAGCCATCACATAAAGATTTTGATCGAATCCGGTCTGATTGAGCCAGAGAAAGAGGGGAGAAACTTAAAGTATACCCTTAACGAACGACTCTTTAAAGATTATACTGCGTCGGTCACGCAACTAAAGTTCTAGGAAAAGCCGGTTTACATGCCGGTTTTTATTTTGAAAAATATATTGAAGAATTTAAATATATAAATGAACAAATTGAAGGCAGATGCCGTTAATAACAACAGCCGGGTGTATCTCGGTTTTTTTTAAGATAAACATATTGAAATATTTAAATATATAACTAATTCAATTCTTACGTTATGACAGCCAAAGCCCTTTTTTCTTCCCTCCATACCGGTTCACATATTTTTTCCAACAGAATCGTAATGGCACCCCTCACGCGCAGTAGAGCTATTGAAAATAAACCCAATCTATTGATGGCGAGTTATTACGCGCAACGCGCCGAAGCCGGTCTGATCATCAGTGAAGGAACTTCACCATCACCCAATGGCCTCGGTTATCCGAGAATGCCCGGGATATTCACCCAAGCACAGATCGACGGGTGGAAACTTGTAACGCAAGCTGTTCATGCAAAAGGTGGAAAAATCTTTGTGCAACTCATGCATAGTGGCCGCATTGGGCATCAACTTAATCTTCCAAAAGGAGCACATCTCGTAGCGCCTTCTGTTGTTCAAGCAAAGGGTTTTCTCTCTACAGATCAAGAAGGTAAAAAAGCTTACGGCGTTCCCCGCGAACTTACCATTGAGGGAATACAGAATACGAAAGAAGAATATGTGCAAGCGGCAAAGAACGCCATTGCTGCAGGCTTCGACGGCGTAGAACTTCATGGCGCCAATGGATACTTGCTTGAACAATTTTTATCACCACATACCAACCAGCGTAGCGATGACTATGGCGGATCGGTCGAAAATAGGATTCGATTTGTTCTCGAAGTAGCCTCGGTTGTGGCGGATGCCATCGGAAAAGAAAAAACAGGAATTCGCTTGTCGCCTTATGGTGTAGCAAGTGATATGCACGCTTACGACGAGATCGATGAGACGTACACGAAACTTGCCGCTGCGCTAAACGAGGTAGGTTTACTTTACATCCATATCGCTGACCATAGTGCGAGTGGTGCGCCAGCGGTACCATCACAAGTGAAAGCGGCAATCCGTCGCGAATTTAGCAATGTGATTATCCAGGCTGGAGGATACGATGTGCACCGTGCAGAGGCTGATGTTACATCGGGGCACGCCGACTTAGTAGCGTTCGGAAAAACCTTTATTAACAATCCTGATCTCGTCGACCGTTTACGAAACGGTAAACCGCTGAATCTCATTTTAGACGCGAGCACTTTTTATACATCGGGAGCAAAAGGCTACACCGACTACCCTGTATTTGAAGAAGCTGCTGTCACTATCTAACGCTTTAAACACATAAACCTTAAAACTAAATTATTACTGTATGGCCACAACAACGAAATCTGTAGCAGCGCTTATCGCTAGGGTTTTACTCGGACTTATCTATTTTGTTTTCGGACTTAATTTTTTCTTACACTTTATACCGATGGATGCTAAGCAAAGTGAAGCCGCGAGCAATTTTGTCGGAGGTCTTTTTGGCTCGGGATATTTCTTCCCGTTTCTGAAAGGAGCTGAAGTTATTCTTGGGTTGTTTTTAATAATCCGATTGTTTGTTCCGCTTTCCGTTGCGGCACTTTTTCCAATCACATTGAATATTTTTCTCTTTCACGCATTTCTTGAGCCCGGTGCAATGGCGCTATCGGTATTGATGCTGCTTCTGAACCTGTATTTGGTATGGGCATATCGCGATAGCTTTAGCCCTTTGTTCCGCGCAAAGTCATCCGTTGCTGCGTAAACTAATTTCAATCAGCGTATAGATCGGCCAGTGGAGATTCCACTGGCTATATTTTTTTAGGTATCACTTATTTTTTTTGTCACTACTGACATAAGGTTGTCATATCACCCCGTGACCTTTAAAAGAAAAAGATATGACCTCGATCCAGCAGCAGATTGAAATAGAGTGGCCAGTGGAAGCTCTCTTTAACTATGTATCCGATCTTTCAAACAATCACGCGTGGCAGCGTCAGGTTGTCGACGCCACTTGGATCGGAGAGAACAGGCATGAGGTAGGTTCCGCGTTTCTCCAAACCCGAAGCATCCTCGGCAAGCAAGTTCCAGCATTGATGCAGATGACATCCTATCAACGGTTTCAAAAGCGTTCCTGGATTATTCTACACGACCGTCTTCGACAAGAACTGGCGTTGGAGTTCGAGCCTCGTGGTGAAAAGACCTTACTCAAGCTTACCATAGACTTCGATTTGAAGGGGAGTGTACGTTCCTTAAAGCCTGCAGTGTTAAAACACGCTATGCGAGAAGGTTATGAGAATCTATCACGGCTAAAAAATATTCTGGAAAATTCATAGTCTCAAATTTCTACTGACATACTGCTGTCATTCGTCACAATCACCTTTACAAAAAAAACACTATGGAAATCAAAGAAATTAAACCGATCAATTTTCTCTTCTTCCGCACCGAAGCAAAAGTAACGGAGCTTGCAAACTTTCTTACGGTTGCGAAAGACCTTTATCGCGAAGCCGTGAAGCTTGATCTATGGGTATGTGGCCCGGTGCATTGGCACTACTTCGGGTTTACGGGTGATTTTTCGAAGCCCTTTACACTTGAAATCGCACTGCCCGTCGACAAAATCGCGCAAGAATATGACGGTCCATTTCATTTTAAACGAACGGAGCCTTTTAAATGTGCCTCCCTCGTTCATCCGGGAGATTGGCTGTCACTGCCCAATGCCTATGCCGCGTTATTGTCGTTCATTTCGACAAACGGATTGAGTCCGTTAGCTGCAAATCGTGAGCTCTACATCAATACCGATTTCCAGCACCCAGAGGCAAATTGGACCGAAGTGCAAATCGGCGTGCAGTAGTACCTAACCATAACTCGCGTATGCTTAAAAAGATATTTCGTATTGCATGGATGGGCGCCGTGATCTGGCTTGTGCCATTTGTGGTATCGCTCGGGTTCATTGATGGTGAAGGTAAATTCACCATCACAAAGACAATGCTCAAGTCGGTGGTAATCGCGATATCAACTTTAGCAGGATGCTTTATGCTTCACCAATATTTCAAACAGGTGGTACGCGACTATTTTATTCACGGCGTTGCCACAGCGGTTGTTTGGCTTTTGATCAATTGGTTTCTTGACATCGCGATTTTTGCCCCTTTGTCTGGAATGTCTATGCGCAGCTATTTTGAATCTGTTGGCGTTTCACATTTGCAAATTCCGATACTCTGCATTGTGATGGGAGTACTGTTCGAACTCAGGTCGAAGTCATGTTATATGAAAACTAGAAATCATGTTTAATTTGAAATACAACGCATCAACGCTCATCAAATATTTGGTAGTCATTGTGGGGATCCTCATCGGGATCGCCGCAATGATCGTGACTTTCGCTTAGCATCTCTCGCTATTGTTATGATGTATGTTTACGATTGGGTTTAATTCGGTAAATTAGTTCATCGATGATATCGACGATGATGTTGATACGGCGATGAACTAACGAATTCCCAAATGACACACGATCAGCTCATCAAAGATTTTTATAGTGCTTGCAATCAACGCGATTATGCGTTTATGCAACAGGCCTATCATCCGAAAGCAACATTTTTTGATCCGGTATTTCAGGAACTGAATGCGCAAAAAGTAAAGGCGATGTGGCAAATGCTGCTCACCGCTTCGAAAGATTTGCGTGTGGAGTGCTCCAATGTCCACTCCAACAACGCATCGGGTAGCTGTCGCTGGGATGCCTGGTACACATTTTCAAAAACCGGTCGGAAAGTCCACAATATCATCCACGCCAAATTCCAATTCGAACACGGTCTGATCATCCGGCATGAAGATCAATTCGATCTATGGCGCTGGTCGCGACAAGCGCTGGGTACGTCAGGATTGTTGTTGGGATGGAGTGATATTGTCCAAGGCAAGGTCCGTGCAACCGCTAAGGGCTCGTTAGACAAGTTTATTGCGGCAGGACAATAGCTTAGCGAGTCATTTCTGAGTCGATGCGCGGGCGCTAGCTAAAACCTTAAACTTTCCATTTTAAACCTTGAACGTTTCGTAACTTTACGGCATGACTATTGAAGATAAGGTATATGCCGTCGAGCAGGTGATGGAGAAGTTAGACCGTGAGATTGCAAGTTTTCAACAATGGTCAACACTTCACTGTAAAAATGGGTGCGGCAAGTGCTGTTTTAAACCCGATATAGAGGCGTCGGCACTTGAGTTTCTACCCTTTGCACATCACCTTTTTCGCGAAGGCAAGGCTGATGCGTGGTATGAGAACCTTCGGGAATCGACATCACCTTTGTGTCTGATCTTAGATCCCACGATCAATGGCGTAGGGCTGTGCTCTGAGTATAAACATCGCGGATTGATTTGTCGATTGTTTGGATACTCGGCTAGAACTAATAAGTATGGTAGTCGCGAATTAGTGACTTGCCAGGTCATCAAAACAGAACAACAAGCCGCGTTTGAAGTTGCTGTGGAGAAGATCGCATCGCAAAAGGGAGAAGTGCCGATTATGAGCGAGTATTATATGCAGTTACATGCGATCGATCCTGACATGGCACGCGAATTTTTCCCAATCAATAAGGCAATAAAAAGAGCCATAGAGGTTATCTTGCACTATTATGCGTACCGGTAGAATTTTACAGGGAGTGATGATGCTGGTAGTAGGCATTTTATCCCATACGGTGGATGGGCAAACGATCGATTCCACCCGACGTACCCAGCCATTTGAGAAATTTTGGACGCGTTCAAGAACCGTTCCTAAGTTTGGCGCAGGCATCCAGGATCGCGCTTTTGTAGAGGTAGGTCTTATTTACCAATCGATTTATAAACATCCGCTAAGTCTGGCATCTCGTGGGGGCTACTTTTCTGTCGACGTGTTTATCGACGACAAGAATTTGTTGCTTGGACCTAAGGCCGGTTATGAATTTACAGCCGGTTTTTTGGGTATCGGTGGCGATGTAACCTATTTTATCGACAACAACTACAATGAAGCTGGAGATGACCGAAAGGCTTGGGCTTTCACGCCGAAGATTGGTTTATCAATACTCGGTTTTGCGAATATTTTTTACGGGTACGAGATACCTATTTCCGATGAGCGTATTTCTACCATTTCGCGAAACCGCTTCTCGATGACAATCAATCTTAATCGCGACTACTTTAATCTAAAAGAGGCCCCGAGACGCTAAAAAAGTGATTGGATAACGAGTGAAGCAAATTGCTTCAAATCGAAAGGCTTTGGGGCGTCAAGGGTTAGATCTATTGCCTGAGAATTTTCCGGGTTAATAAACCAAACCGTAAAGAAGACTATCAGCGCGATGATGATTCCAAAGATTAGGGTCAGGGCTTTTAAATCAATCTGCTTTTTCATGCTTGGTCTTTAGCCAATGGTGTGCCAGGCTAGAATTGGGCCTTAATCCGTCTTTTTTGATGACTTTTCAAATAAAGGATGTTCACTTTTGAACGATCATTTAACGCAGTGTACACCAGGTTACCATGCGTTCATGGAAATGATCAATATTGAACTTCTTTATTGAGTAGATTTGTTGGTAGTTCAATTCTTTAATTACAAACCGATGAGATTAATAATTGCAATGATCGTGGGGTTGGGATTTGGCAACTTGTCTTATGCGCAGGATAAAGCACCTGCGCCTAGCGCTAAAGTTGTGTGGTTAACCTTCAGCGAGGCGGTGGAAAAATCCAAGACCTCCAAAAGACCAATTTTCATTGACGTTTATACCGACTGGTGCGGATGGTGTAAAGTAATGGACAAAAATACTTTCAGCGATCCGAAAGTGGCCGATTTGCTTAACGAGAAGTTTTATGCTGTAAAGTTCGACGCTGAGCAACGTGAAGATGTTGTATTTAATGGCCAGACGTTCAAATTTGTTGAAAGCGGTAGGAGTGGTTATCATCAATTGGCGGCAGCGTTGTTAAACAACAAGCTTAGCTATCCGACGGTTGTATTCTTAGATGAAAATTTCGGAATGATATCGCCGGTGCCAGGGTATCGCCAAGCGCCCGAATTTCACATGATCGCCCAATACGTTAGCGGCGGTCACTACAAATCAGCTTCACTCGAGGATTGGAAAAAAGACTATAAATCACCGTACTAAGGGTGCGATTGATATTGAGCTGATAAACAAAAAGCCCCGATGGAATGCATCAGGGCTTTTTCGTTGTATTGCTAAAGATCATGATTAGTGATCCTTCTTTTCCTGTTGCTTTTTCGTTTTCACGAAATCTAAGTAGCCTAGTGCTGTGGCAAAACCTACCAGCACAGCGACAATCGCGATAAAAATGTTAGCTCCGTCTCCTATAAACTGTTGAAACATGGTTGTAAGTGGTTTTCGAGAACAAATTTATATTTCAGGGATGTACCTTAAAAGGAATTACTGTTAAATATTAGTTAATACACCATGTCCCGATTGCAAACGATAGCAACGCACACACGGGGTCATGCTATGTTCGGCCAAGCCCGGGCTTCTGGTCTACTTTCTTCTTTAAAACACGGCGTTTGTTCATGTAGTAGAAATTGAATCCACCGAGCACGATTAGGCCTGACAGGATGATTAAAACAATAAAAAGCCTGCTGTTACGAAGCTCTAAACTGCTGATCTCTGACTTTTGTTTGTACATGTCAAGCTCTTTCTCCTTCTCTTGGAAGTCCATGATCATTTCCATCTGCGCAATATTCCGGCTGCTTTCTTCTCCGTAGATTTTCTCCCTGGCCTCATCGTACCTTACCTGCGACTCATATGCTTCCTTCCACTTGTTTTGTGTAGCATAATTCTCGCCAATAGCCTTGTAGATAGAGGGCAAGAATGAGTAGGCCTGCACGTCGCCGCACAGCGCTAAAGCTTCATCCAAGTATTTCTGCGCTTGTGCCGGTTGTTTTGCACGAGCATACGTGATGCCTAAGTTGGTGAGTATATTCAAAATACCAAGCTTGTTGTCGTTGTTGCGCTCAAGGGCAAGCGCTTTCTCATAATTTTCAACGGCGCGCTCATAGTTGTTCTGTTTGAAGTAGATGTTACCGATGTTGGTAAGTGGATCAGCGAATTTAACATCTTGCTTCTCGCTGAGTTCGGAAGCTTGTGAAAAGAACTTCATCGCTTTATCATATAACTGTATTTCGCTGTACAGATTTCCCAGGTTATTCATCGAGCCAATGATCCGTTTCTTGTCATCTAACTCAAGCAACAAGTTGTATGACTCTTCGAGGTATTTCATGGCCTGTGAATAATCTTTCTTGATCGAGTAGATGTTTGAAATGTTATTCTTGGTAGTAGCGATACCTTCTTTGTTGTCGAGTTCGGTGTAGATCTTTAATGAATTGATATAGTACTCCAGCGATTTATCAAGCGCGCCTTGGTTGCGGTAGGCAATACCTAAATTGTTTAACGACGCAGCCTGTCCTTTTTTGTCACCGATTTCATTCGCAAGTGTATAAGCTTCTTTCGTGTAGCCTACTGCTTTCACCGGTTCTGTTTTAAGGTGCGCTCTGAATAATTCATTAAGCGTTTTTACTTTTCGATCGTTCTTCGCTGTATCCAACACAGCCTGTAGACTGTCGATATTCTGACCCACGATAGGGGATACTGAAATTGACAGAAGAAGTATTAAAAATGTTTGTTTCAAACTCATAGATAGGGGTAAACCGGTGATAAAAATAAGAAGTATTCTTGGAATAAGCGCATGGTATGCCTAAAACCGCCGCCTGCGTAAATGTGCTTCGACCGACGTTAATGTTTGTTCATCTTCCTCAATAACTATCATTTTATCTTTATGAAAAAGCTGATCTTTTTGATACCCCTGATCATGGTATTTTACACAACACTGCAGGCGCAAAAACAAAGCAAGAACAACCCTGAAGAAACTGCCATCAAAGAAGTCATAACACGGTTGTTCCGGGGGATGGAGAAAGGCGACAGTGCCATGGTGCGCAGTACTTTTGCGAAGGAAGTTTCATTGCTCACAGCCTTGCGCGATAAAAACAATAATCCCAAGCTCGTTCGTGAGTCATCAATCGATGACTTTTTAAAAGCCGTAGGAACCCCTCATGCGGATGTTTGGTATGAAGAAATCTGGGGGCTGGTAATTCAGATTGATGGAGACTTTGCACAAGCTTGGTGCGACTATGCATTTTATGCTGGAAATAAATTCAGTCACTGCGGGATTGATGCTTTTCACTTTTTCAAAGGCAGCGACGGCTGGAAGATTGTACACCTTGCTGATACAAGACGTAAAGAGGGCTGCGATATTCCCAAACCTATCCAAAAGAAGCACGATACACAGTAGTCGAACATTATTCATGGCATGACATTATCCACGATGACAGCACATGAGCTTACTTACATTTACCGACCGCGGCATTTATTGTGCGAAGGCTGACGTCTTTCTTGATCCATGGAAGCCCGTAAAGCGAGCAATCATCTCTCACGGGCATTCTGATCATGCAAGTTTTGGCCACGGTGCATATATGTGCACGACCGGTACTGCCCCTATCATCAAGCATCGTTTATCCTTAACTGACAATGTACAAGCTTTACCTTATGGCGAGCAGGTTGATATACACGGTGTGAAATTTTCCTTTCATCCTGCTGGTCACATCCCAGGGTCGGCACAAATTCGGGTTGAACATCAAGGTGAAGTGTGGGTGTTCTCGGGTGACTATAAACGCGCCCCTGATCATGTTTCAGAGCCCTTTGAGCCGGCACGTTGTCATACATTTATTACAGAGTCAACGTTTGGGCTACCGTTTTACCGCTGGCAATCACAGCAAGATATAATGAACGACGTAAACCTATGGTGGCGGAAAAATCAATCGGAAGGAAAAGTCTCTGTGATGGCCGGCTACGCACTTGGAAAAAGTCAGCGCGTTCTGAAAAATATAGATTCTTCTATTGGAAAAATTTTCACACATGGCGCGATTCATGTCATGAATGATGTGCTGATGCGTGCGGGAATGGTTTTGCCTGAAACAACGCGCGTTACTGCAGAAATGAAGAAGCAAGATTTTGAAGGCGCATTGATTCTTTGTCCGCCTTCTGCTGTCGGTTCATCGTGGATCAGAAAATTTATGCCTTTCTCCTTGGGGATTGCTTCCGGCTGGATGTTGTTACGCGGTGCGAGAAGAAGGAGAGGTGCCGATCGCGGATTTGTGTTGTCGGATCATGCCGATTGGAACGAGCTCAATACGACGGTGCATGAAACGGGAGCGGAACGTGTATTCGTAACGCATGGGTATGCGGCGGTGTTTGCACAATGGCTTCGAGAGAAGGGCCTCGATGCGCACGAAGTAAAAACACAATTTGAAGGAGAACTCGGCGAAATTGTAGAAGCTGCCAGTGAAGAGGGTGTGAAAACAGAATCTCAATGATGACGCTATGAAAAACTTCGCAGCACTGTTTACAGACCTGGATCAAACAACGAAAACTACGGGTAAGATCGATGCACTGGTGAATTATTTTAACAATGCATCCGATCAGGATAAGTTGTGGGCCGTTGCTTTGTTGTCGCATCGTCGCCCTAAACGAAGTGTGAGTACAGGAATGTTGTCGCTATGGGCATCTGCGTTGTCAGGATTACCGACGTGGTTGTTCGAAGAATCTTATCACGTTGTTGGAGACCTTGCGGAAACCATCACGCTGGTATTGCCGAAACCAACATCGTCATCAGAGGAATCGCTTACGTACTGGATTAACTTTATCAAGTCACTGGCACCATTGTCTGTTGAAGAGAAACGTGAAAAGATATTATGGGCCTGGGAGCAACTCGATCAGGTGCAACGATTTGTTTTTAATAAACTAATCACCGGAGGTTTTCGTGTCGGTGTATCACAACAGCTCATGGTGAAAGCGTTGGCGAAGCATGCAAATGCAAAGGAGAATGTGATTGCGCATAAGTTGATGGGGAATTGGTCGCCGGAAATAAATTCTATTCGTGAGATTTTATTTTCTGAAGAATCGCACGATATCTCGCAGCCTTATCCGTTTTACCTTGCGTATGCATTAGAAGAAGAAGTATCTGCGCTTGGAGAACCTCATGAATGGTTTGCCGAGCGAAAATGGGATGGCATTCGCGGCCAGATTATCGTTAGAGGCCGCGAGTTGTTTGTGTGGTCTCGCGGAGAAGAATTGGTGACTGATAAATATCCGGAGTTCAACGTCATGCTCGATCTTCTTGCTGATGGTACTGTGCTTGACGGTGAGATCATGCCTTTCAAAGATGATCTTCCGCTGTCGTTCAACAAACTTCAGACACGCATTGGTAGAAAAGTATTGAATCAGAAATTGTTGAATGAAGTTCCGGTGGCGTTTATTGCCTATGATGTGCTTGAGTGGGAAGGAAAAGATATCCGGGGGTGGACCATGACGGAGAGGAGAAAGTTGCTTGAACGAGTTTGTCATACGCCACACGAAGTGCTGCGCTTGTCGTCGCTGGTAATTTTTGATAATTGGGAACAACTTGCGGCGGAACGTGAGCGGTCGAGGGATTTTTTGAGTGAAGGAATTATGTTGAAGCGGAAGGATTCCATCTACAGAAATGGCCGTCGTCGTGGTGATTGGTGGAAATGGAAGATAGATCCTTTTACAGTTGATGCTGTGATGATTTATGCGATGGGCGGATCTGGGAGGCGGGCTAATCTTTACACGGACTATACCTTTGCTGTTTGGGATAAAGGACAACTCGTTCCATTTACCAAAGCATACAGTGGCTTAACCGATGAAGAAATTCGCGCTGTAGATCGTTGGGTGAAACAAAATACGATAGAAAAATTTGGCCCTGTGAGAAGCGTGAAACCGGAGCTGGTGTTTGAGCTGGCTTTTGAAGGGATTGCGAAGTCATCGCGTCATAAATCAGGAATTGCGCTACGCTTTCCGCGCATTAAACGGTGGCGCAAAGATAAACCAATGACGGAAGCGAACACACTTGATGATTTGTTACAGCTACTTTAACAGGTTGGTTATCATTGAAGAAACGCCAGGTCGAAATAGAAGATGTTATGATTTGCAGGATCTACGTAAAGTAAAGTGTTGCGCTGCATTTCCAGGAGCATCATTAACGTGGCTTTATCCTTGGCAATCGCTGGACTTACAAAAGTTGTTGTTTTTCCCTGGATAGATGTGGCATATACAATCACAGATTGGTTTACGTTGATTTCTTGAAAATTGCTTTCACTATTTCCGCTTACGGCGTTCATAAAAGCAACGCGAGGCATGTTATCATATTTTTCTTCGCGTTCTGTCCATCCGTTGGAGAAAACTTTACATTGTGTCAGATCGACGTCAATTTGCAGCCCATCTTTTTTCAGGTGTTGTATGATGCTTGCGTGTGTGTCGACACCATCTCCTGATTCTCTGGCAATGGTCAGAAAAATGATCGCTCCGGATGTAAGTAGGAGAAGTACGCCGGTTAAAAATAATGTCAATTGGAATACCTGAGCGCGTAACGTTCCCCAAATGAGGAGAACGCCTAAAAAGAATACTGCGAGGACAAGATAGAATGCGACCTTCTTGAAGATTTTGAGCATTGTGTGAAGGGAATATTTAGTCTTGCTGCTTTGGGTTCGCGATCTTCACAACGATCACTCTGCCATCGAATTCTTTTTCATTCAGTGCAGCGATGGCAGCGGTGGCTTCTTCATCATTAGGCATCTCAACAAAACCAAATCCTTTGGAGCGACCAGTCTCTTTATCGCGAACGATTTTACAAGATGTAACCTGACCGTACTTAGCGAAGGCTGCTTCGAGCTCTTCTTTTTTGCTTTTGAAATTTAGCTTTGCGACGAAGATGTTCATAATACACTGTTTAGGTAAAACAAACTGGGTATCGCGGGGTACCTTATCAAATATAGTTTAAAGTTAAAAGTTAAAAGTTTAAAGTCGAAGATTTTTTCGCTGGCCTGCGTGAGTGATGAGGAGATCGTCGCTAAAAAGGAAGCCGTCTCAGGATTTTGAGACGGCTTCGTTGAATATGACGAAGTCGGACGCCGAATTAAAGATGCATTTAACGTCAACACATCAGCACGTCGGCACTTCAACACATTAATCCAACGCCTTCACGCCAGGAAGAACTTTGCCTTCGAAGTATTCGAGCAAGGCACCACCACCGGTTGATACATAGCTAACTTTTTCATTGTAGCCGAATTGGTTCACAGCAGCTGCAGAGTCACCGCCACCGATTAATGAGAAGCCTCCTTTTTCAGTAGCTTTTACAACGGCATTAGCAACCGCTTTTGTGCCTGCTGCAAATTTTTCCATTTCGAATACACCCATTGGACCATTCCACAAAATAGTCTTAGAGTCTTCAATTGCTTTAGAAAAAACTTGTGATGCTTGTGGTCCGATATCAAGTCCCATCCAGCCATCTTTGATGGAAGTGTTATTTGCAATATCGGTATTGGCATCAGCGGCAAACTTGTCTGCTACGATTGAGTCGATAGGCAGTAGAAGATCGACACCTTTCGCTTTTGCTTTCTGAATAAGTTCTTTTGCGAGATCAAGTTTATCGGCTTCCACGAGAGAGTTTCCGATGTTACCACCCATTGCTTTGAAGAAAGTATAAGCCATGCCTCCGCCGATAACAAGATTATTTACTTTGTCGAGGAGGTTTTCAATGATCAAGATCTTGTCGGAAATTTTTGCGCCACCCATGATGGCCGTGAAAGGTCTTGCAGCTTTCTGCATCACTTTATCAGCATTCTCGAGTTCAGCAGCCATTACGTAACCTGCTGCTTTTTCTTTGAAGAACTGTGCTACAATTGTTGTGGACGCATGCGCGCGGTGTGCCGTTCCGAAGGCATCGTTCACATACACATCACCATGTTTGCTGAGCTTCTCTGCAAATTCAACATCGCCCTTTTCTTCTTGCTTATAGAAACGTAAGTTTTCAAGGATCAGAATTTCTCCAGGTTTAAGCGCTGCAGAAAGTTTGTATGCATCTTCTCCGATACAGTCGCTGGCAAATTTTACAGGACGACCAAGGAGTTGTTCTGTTGTTTTAAGAGTATGCTTCAGTGAGTATTTTTCTTCTGGTCCTTCTTTTGGACGACCAAGGTGCGACATTAGGATACAGCTCCCACCATCTTTCAAGATTTTGTTGAGTGTTGGGATCGTTGCACGGATTCTGTTGTCGTCAGTAACATTAAAACTTTTGTCGAGTGGAACGTTAAAGTCAACGCGAATCAAGGCACGCTTACCGCTGAAATTAATGTCGTTGATAGTTTTCATAGCTTATCTAGTCTGGTTTATTTAGATCGGGGACGAATTTATAAAACCTTCCACAGTCCACCCTCGTTGGGCTGTCGAATTTTTCAGAAAACGATTGATCCAACAACTGTTAGTGCGGAATTAATCGCCAAAGCTAATGTTTAGTCCTCGTGCGGCTTTCACCAGATATGCATCTTTGTCAACGAAGTGATAGTCGCGTGTGGCCTCTTCGAGTGAAACACTTGTAATGCTGTTGTTTCGAAACGAGACCATCTGTCCAAATTTTTTCTCCAGCGCAAGTTCAAAAGCTTTCACGCCGAATAGCGTAGCGAGTACGCGATCGAATGCAACCGGTGTTCCGCCGCGTTGAACATGCCCAAGAACAGTCTCGCGAATTTCGGCGTTGCACCCAGCATCTTTCAATTGTTTCGAGAGTTGATAAGCTACACCGCCAAGTCGTACATGTTCTGATCCCTTTTCTCCTGCAGCACTCGTAATACTACCGGCCTGTGGTTTTGCACCTTCCGCCACCACGATGTTTACAAAACCTCTACCTTTCTTGTATCGGAGATTAATGCGCCTGACGAGCTTTTCAATGTTGTAGGGGATTTCTGGAATAAGACAAATCTCGGCACCGCCTGCAATAGCAGTATGCAACGCAATCCATCCGGCATCGCGTCCCATCACTTCCATGATCATCACGCGATGATGACTCTCGGCTGTTGTCACGAGTTTATCAAAACTATCGGTAGCAATTTGAACGGCGGTCTGAAAACCGAAAGTAACATCGGTAGCAGAAAGGTCGTTGTCAATTGTTTTTGGAACGCCAATGATTGGAACACCTTTTTCAAAAAGTGCTTGCGATATTTTTTGTGAACCATCGCCGCCGATATTGACAATTGCATCAAACTTTAATGCCTTTAATTTTTTGACGAGTTCATCCGTACGGTCAATAAATTTTACGGTGCCATCCTTTTGCGTAACGGGAAACTTAAGTGGATTAGACTTATTGGTTGTTTTAAGTATGGTGCCGCCCTTAACATGAATACCGGCAGTTTTTCGACTTGTAAGTTTGATGATTTCTTGTGGTGAATTTAAAACGCCGTTGAATGCTTCAACTGTGCCAAAGACTTCCCAATCTTTTTCTTTTCGCGCACGTTTAGCGACGCCACGAATCACTGCGTTTAATCCAGGGCAATCGCCACCGCCAGTGAGTATCAATATTTTTTTTGTCATAGTCTATTTGGGTGTTGGGCATTGGGTGTCAGGTATTGGGCACTTGTTTGTTGATGAGGGATTGCATTCGGAGAGATACATCTTTCAACAACAGTTCGGTGTCCTAGTACGCCAACATCTCAATACATCGTTGGTTGTAATGAATTCAATATGAGAAATAATTGATAAGATGGCAACAAGGCAGAAAGCAAAAAAGCTGAGTTACTGATGTCCGGAGAAAATTTTTTTTAAACGATCCCAAAACCGGATCGCGCTTTACTCTTATCAGCTTTTTGAATGTTCTACTGAGCCGTCTGATTAGTCCGTGCATCGTCCTCTTCTTACTTTTCTTTTTGCTTCCCCAAATAGAAAAGTAACAAAAGAAAAAGGGGAAACTTATCCCGATAGCTATCGGGAGCTGCCCATCGCACATGCCGGAACTCCCCCGCGTTTAAGTTGTGCCACCGCGCGCACGCTCTATTAAAATTGATTTTTTAACAGCCCTTTTTGCCTATCAAAAACGATCGACTAGAAGTGCGGGTTATTTCCAAAACGAAAAATTCCCCGGACACTAGTAGCGGTTAGTAGTATGCAATCTTTTAACCTTAAACTTTTTACTTCGAACTTCTTCTCTAGTTTGCTGCCGCTCTGCGCAATCTGTCGTTGATAGCGCGACCAAGCCCGACGTCAGCAACAAATTCTGTCAGGATGCAATCGATCGGTAATTTATCAAGCTCTCGAAGCGCTGTAAATAAATGTTGAGCAGCTTGTTCGAGGCTACCTTCGGGTGAAAGTATGTATTGAAATTTTGTGTTGTAATTTTTTTGAAATGTCAGCAATGCGACGCGGTCAATAGGATATGACTGTCGTAGTGCGGCGATATCTCCGATGATCACTTTTTTTCGCGGCGCATAGTGACTCTTCAGTTGTCCTGGTGCCTTCGGGTTAGATGTAGAGAAAGCTTGAACATCGACTTTGCCGATTACGCTTTCGATTTTCTCTAAACTCAAACCGCCAAATCGATAGATGACAGGACGTTCATTTTCAAAGCCGACAATAGTAGATTCTAATCCAACAGGACAAGCACCGCCGTCAAGGATATAAGGGATCTTTTCACCCAATTGTTCAGCAACATGTTGTGCAGTTGTGGGGCTCACATAACCAAACGGATTTGCGCTCGGTGCTGCCAGCGGGAAGGGCAGTACTTCTAAGAGTCTTCGGGTTAGCGGGTGATCTGGACATCGAAGTCCTACAGTATCAAGGCCTGATGTTACGAGGTCAGGCACGAATGATTTTTTCTTAAAAAGAATGGTAAGCGGACCAGGCCAAAACTTTTCAGCGAGTAGGTGTGCTTGTTTAGGGATTTCGTCAGCATACTTGGAAACATGATCGAACGATGGCACGTGCACGATCAAAGGATCGAAGGAGGGGCGTTCTTTCACTTGAAAGATTTTGGCCGCCGCTGCCGGATCTAATGCATTACCAGCAAGTCCATACACCGTCTCTGTTGGAACAGCTACGAGGTCGCCTTTCAATAAGACTTCTTTTGCAAAATCGATGTCGCTTCCAATCATGGCCATAGTCGGCAAAGTTAGAGCTTAAAGCTTAAAGCGGAAAGCTCAAAGTTTTTAAAGAAAGGTTGTCCCCGTGGGCTTCCGTGGTCTAATCCGTTCCCTTTCTTAGCCCTTGATTCTGAGTTCGCTTATTTTTTTTTGTATGAAGTATGTTGATATTTGAGGGCTGAAGATTTCTTTAGAGCTCTTTTTTCAAGCATGAGGACGTCTCATCATAAAAAAAACTTACTATGAGTAACAAGACAAGAAACATCATTAAAGCCATCGCAGTAATACTCGTGCTTGTTGCGGTATTGATGCACCTTGGGTTTATTTCAATTTACTTTCTTTCATACTATAAATTCTGGCTTGCTGTTATAGCATTTGGTCTGATGCTATTGGCCAGTAAGTAACACCTCTTAAGATACGGTTCTTAAGGATCGTTTTCTTTTTGTAATACGAACACTTTTAGCAATTCGGTGTATAATCTACCTAATCGGTTTTAGTTGTGTACATCGTTACTTTTTGCAGCGGATCATGTTCATATTCAACTTCGCAAGTGACTGGTTTTTTCACGCATCCTAAAAAGCGAATTGTTGTCGGTGAATGACTCTAGTTTTTTCAGTGGAACCCATTGGAGATCATGACTTTCATCGGTAATGTCCAGCTTTTCGTTTTTGTCGGCAACGAAAACAAATCTAACATCATAATGATCATGTGCCTGAAATTGACTTCGCGCAGGAATGAGATGAACATCAATATCGAAGAGTAAGTCCGGGCTTAACGGGGTTAGTGTCTTCAAACCAGTTTCTTCCGTTGCTTCGCGCAGGGCAACTTGAAAGATATTCTCATCACCATCAGCATGACCTCCTGGTTGAAGCCAACGATTAAGTTTTGCATGCAGCGTAAGTAAAACATACTGCATGGAATCGTCGAGTATCCACGCCGACCCAGTCATGTGTCCAGGCAGAAAGTCGCGATGATAGCAACGATTGTGTTTTAGAAGGTCGAGGAATTGTTGCTTGTAATTCTGCTCTGTAGAATAGAGACTTTCATATTGTTGAATTGCTGCAATTAAAGCTGGTCTGGTTTTCATGATCCGGTAATGCTATAAGACTGAGAAATCCAATCGGCTACAAGGTCTGAAATATCATCGGCGGATTCAAACCGCGCAACATGTGTAACACGATGTCTTGAAGTCCGTCGTGAGTTGAAGATGGGGAAGTCTATGGAGGTGTCTGGCAGAAAAAACGTGATGTCAAGATATTTCTTTCTTGGTTTGATGGTTAAGAAAGTGCTTCGATGTTTGAGCATAATATAGTCTTTGATCGGGCTTTCTTGATAAGGCCCGATCTTTTTGACTATTCGTATAATTTTGTTGAACATCTTAACTACAGCCTCCGGCTGGCCTTCAAGCTGGGCTTGTGTAGTGGTGAGTTCGCAATGGTGTTTTTGGCCGGCGTTCCTGAATGAACGTTTACATGCAGGGCAAAGCCACACAGCTACTGAATAACAATGGTTACTTTATTAACACGGTTTGCTTCAAGCTTACCGGTCTGCTCACCGCCGCCAAAATTGTCTTTGTCGTCTTTTTGTGCAAGAACGAAATAAGAGATCGCTTTCAGTTCTTTAAATTTTACAATACCCTTTGCATCTGTTGTTCCTTCCGCAACCGGATTTTTTTCAGTCTTGTAGTCATCTTCGGTAGCATAAAGTTTTACTGTCGCGCCCTCTTCCGTATTGCCAAGGTCGTTTCTGATCGTGATGCTGATCTGCGTTTTGATTAATTGAAAAGCAGAAGCCATGCAAAGAAGCATTACAAATGTAGCGGCAAGAAATATTCTGGATGTCGTTTTCATAGTAGTTAATTAAACCAATCAAAAGTAGCGAACGCCGTGCCATTTTGCAATTGGTGTTGGTTATCCGTCGCCCAGGACTGCCGAACAACGGATAACCACCTTTTATGCAGATCTTATTTTTTGAACTCCTCCTTTACATGCTTCGCGTAATTTACCTTTTTAACGTCCAAACGCTTTAGGTGAATTTCCAGACGTTTTAAGAAGTCGTCGTAATTTCTAACTTCTTTTGCAGACCAAACGACTTCCGCCATAGCAACTGCGCGGGGATAAACCATATACTCTACATGGTCACTTGTCTTGATGTACTCTGTCCACACGTTGGCTTGCGCACCGAGAACATGCTTGGCCTCATCAGCGGAAAGTTGTGGAGGAACAGGTTCGTATTCATACACTTTTTTTACGGGAAGAAATCCGCCAATTGCCAATGGTTCATTTTTTGGATCTGCTTGGAATTTATCGAAGTAGCACCAATCGCCTGGTGTCATAATCACATCGTGTTTTTGTTTCGCTGCGGCAATGCCACCTTCTTCGCCACGCCAGCTCATCACAGTTGCATCCGGTGCCAATCCACCTTCCAAGATTTCATCCCATCCGATGATGCGACGACCTTTGCTGTTTAAATATTTTTCGATGCGTTGGATGAAATAGCTTTGCAATTCGTGTTCATCTTTTAGTCCTTCATCTTTCATTCGCTTCTGGCAATGCGGGCAAGCTTGCCATCTCGTCTTCGGACATTCGTCGCCACCAATGTGTATGTATTCACTTGGAAATAACGCGAGTGTTTCGTCAAGAACATTTTGGAGAAACGTAAATGTTTCTTCTTTTCCTGCACAAAATACTTCTGGAAATACACCCCATGTAGTTGCAGCCGCATAAGGTCCACCTGTACAACCAAGTTCACTATAGGCTGATAACGCTGCTTGTGCATGCCCTGGTAATTCAATTTCGGGAACAACGGTTACATAACGTTGTTTAGCGTATGCCACTACATCTTTAATTTCTTCCTGAGTGTAATAACCGCCATAACGTTGGCCATCGAAATTCTTGCCCGGATTTTTACTGCTTGCCTTTCCGATCACCGTCTCCTTACGATAGGCAGCAATTTCTTGAAGCTTTGGATACTGCTTGATTTCTATTCGCCATCCCTGATCTTCGGTAAGGTGCCAGTGGAAGCGATTGAATTTATGAAATGCCATCAAGTCAATAAATTTTTTTATGAACGCGACCGGATACATATGACGGCCTACGTCAAGGTGAATACCACGATAGCTAAAACGCGGTGCGTCGGTGATGGCTAACGCCGGAATACTCGTCGGATATTGCGACAGGATTTGTAAGAGTGTTTGTGTACCGTAGAAAACACCGGCACTTGTCGGCGCTGAAATCTCAACGCCGTTAGCGGATACGTTAAGTGCGTATGCGCCTTCTGTCGCTAAGTCCGCCGTTCGTTGGAGTGATAATTTAATGACGGTTTGATTTTTTACCGTTGATGTGTTGTTGTCAATAATCGTAACAGCTTTCTTAGTATCTGTAGAAGCAAAGTATTCTTTGATGAATGCAGCGATCTCTTTGCATTCGTCCGTGTTTGCCTGAAGGATAATTTCCTTGCCAAGCAATAAAGGTTTAGCGTCGGTGACTGTTACGGATGAGGGCTGCGGAATGATGGCCAGCCGCGTTTCTTTCTTTTGTTGTGCGAAGCCTACGAGTGCGATTGAGCAAAGTAGGAGTGTACAAAGTATTTTACGCATGGGATAGATTTGGATTAATGCTACGTATAGTTAGAGAAATGAAATCCAAAATTCAATTTACTTCTGAAGAATACTTGTAGAAAAAATGATGTGTTCGTGTGTGCTTCGAAATTCGAGACTGATTCATGGTAGCATTAATAATGTGCGTGTGTTTTTTCGATGAACGGGTTTTAGTCCTTATTCTTGAATCGTTAATCGTTAATCGTGTGAATGCCTTTCTGGAAAGGCAATAACGTTAGTAATTCGTTGGGGATAAACTAACTCGCACTTGTGCAGGCTAAGTAGATAGCAGAATTCATTTCGCCACAAAGGGCACGAGGAACACAAGGCGGTACTTCGGCATTCCCTTGTGAACGTTGTGTTCTTCGTGGCTAAACTTGTGCACGCTAAATAGAACCAGAATTCATTTCGCCACAAAGCGCACGAGGAACACGAGGGCGGTACTTCGGCATTCCCTTGTGAACGTTGTGTTCTTCGTGGCTAAACTTATGCACGCTAAGTAGATAGCAGAATTCATTTCGCCACAAAGCGCACGAGGAACACGAGGGCGAAACTTCGGCATTCCCTTGTGAACATTGTGTTCTTCGTGGCTAAACTTATGCACGCTAAGTAGATAGCAGAATTCATTTCGCCACAAGGAGCACGAGGAACACAAGGCGGGCACGTCGGCATTCCCTTGTGAACATTGTGTTCTTCGTGGCTTAACTTGTGCATGCTAAGTAGATAGCAGAATTCTTTTTGCCACAAGGAGCACTAGGAACACAAGGCGGTACTTCGGCATTCCCTTGTGAACGTTGTGTTCGTGGCATCCCTCATGAAAGAGGCAACGGATAGTCGATTACACTTCCTGTTCCATCGGTGATGATCAGCCGTAGCGAAGGTGGTAGTGGGATGTCTTTACGATGTTCGATAAGCCATTCGCGATGATGTTTGTTTGTTGTGATTGAATTTGTTGGTTCATCGGTCATGCCATTTTTCACCATTACGTTATCGATGGCAAATCCTTTTTTTCTTACCGTGTATAAAACTGTATTGCGATATATCGTTTTCTCAACCTTTGGTTTACGCATGAAGTCTGTCACGGCAGCGGTATACGCATTGGGAAGTTTTAATGCTTTTGCGCGCTGGATATAGTAAGCTTTCTTTTCGGGATCGAGTAGGATAGAACGAGCCCATGCGGACGCGCGTTTAAATTGAAGGCGTGTATTTCGTTGTGCCTCACTCTTGTTTGAATTGATCTGCTGTGGTAAAGCGCTGATAAAAGTTTTGCCACGCATCGTTCTAAAAACAAAATTACTCCCGAACTTGCCGCTGAGTCCATCTAAAAAACTTGATGGTAATACTGTTGCCATAACGCTGTAATTAATTATAATTATACTTTCCTAACCGAATTGATAAAGACAATTTGCACGACGGCAATGACAACGGCTGACACGCGCGTTGTACACACCATCACCTGACTCAAATCCGCTTATTTCTCGGCCCGTTGTCCAGTCTAACTCCACCCTACGTCCAGGCTGCATCCACACAAGCTTTTACCAAGGCAAGGTAACCGTATGTAACGATCGTCGTTGTAGCTCTCTGTTTGTTACTTTTCTATTCAGAGCGAAGCAAACGGAAGGTGATGGTGTGCAGATAAATTAAAATCGTGATCACGTGATGCAAAAAAAAAGACGGCCTCAAAAGTTGAGACCGTCTGCAATCTAAATTCGTTTGGCTTATTATCGAACAAGTACAACGCTGCCTCGTTGTTCTTGAACGCCTTGTTCGGGACGATATCTACTCTTGTATCGTACCACATACGCATAGGTGCCTGCGGGGACAAGTTGTGCGATATTGTTTTTATATCCACCATTCCATCTGAAGTCACGATCTGTCGATGCATAGATCATTTCGCCCCAGCGATTGAAAATGTAAATCGAGAAGTCTTCATCCTCAATAAAGAGTGAGTATAATCTAAACGACTGGTTCACGAAGTCGCCGCCTTCTTGAACCGTACTACTAGGTCTGAATGCGGTAGGTCCTGTCACGAGGGGTTCACATTCTTCAATGATTTCAATTTGGTCCACGATATTACAATTTCGAGAGTCCAACAATTCGACGAGATACGTTCCAGTGGCCGTGGCTTGATAAGTCTGGCTACCGGTCGTTCCCGGTATTGGTGTGCGTACGTCATCAACAACAGTATACCAAGTGTAATCTGTGTATCCAGTGCCTGGGTCGAGAAGAATTGTTCTTACGTTGGCAGGTGCCTGCGGGAAAGGACAGATATAGCCGCGATCGCTAAGATCTCCAGCGTTTGTAGGAATCAACGACGGCGCGTCTTCATCAGAACGCTTGCAACCACGCGAATCGGTCACTTCTACAATGTAAAGTCCAGCTTGGGAACCTACGGCTTGATCTGTCGTGCTAATCGGTGTGCCATTGTTGTTGTTCAAGAACCAGCGGTATGTAAATCCAGGATCTGCAATACTTGTTTGTGCTTCTAAGATGAATAAGCTGTTTTCGCACGGTGGATTCGAAGGATAGGTGATCGTGACCGTGAATGGAATTGAAGGGACTACACTGCGCACAGGTGACGTGTCGTCGCAACCAGTTGTCACATCAAATACGAACAGTTCAATATTGCCATTGGTGATTGATGGCGGCAACGCGAGTTGTGCACCGTTGCCGATATTACTACCACCGTCGCGCCATACATATGAGTAGTTTGTACTTGCTGGCGTTGTTGTTGAATTTAATACGACCGGGTTATCACAAACGTTGAAATCAAAATCGGCATTGATTGGCGTCGGATTTACGATTTGCGTGATCGTTACAGGACATTGTGCGTTGGTTGGATCGGAAATCTTAACGCCAATGGTTCCCGCTGCCGTTATGTTTACGGTTTGGCCAGTCGTTGCTGATGTAGGCCCAGTCCATTCATACGTCATGCCGCCCGGATTCGCCGTGGCGGTTGCTGGCGTACTACAAACATCAGGCACCAACGCGGCATTTGCTACAAGCGGTTTTTGTCCTAGGGTCAGTGGCGCTCCGGCAGAACATCCATTAATATTAATATTGATTGTATAATTACCTGGAGCGAGTTGAATTGGCAACGGCGTTGAAGCGCCATTGGCTTGTCCTGGCGTTGCTTGCCCTGTAAGGGTGTTTGTAATAATATACGTTGCATCAAACGGCCCCGGAAGCGGTGTGACACCATCGGATTGCGTTAATGCTACGTCTACAATTTCTGGATCGCAAATCAATTGGTTCACAGGTGTGACCATGAATGCACTTGTACTGATTGTAACGGCTGCACCACCGACGCAGGTTGTCAATTGATCTGTAAGCGTAACAGTATATGTGCCCGCCGCGAGACCAGTGACGGATGTGTTGAACACCGGCGGTACAGTAACGTTCGTGCCGCTTCCAACAATGGCGCCGGTACCATCGGTGATGATGTATTGCAAAGTCGACGTGCCGGCTGGAGGCGGTGTAATACTCAAGTCAATTTGTCCGGCATTAGAAAGACACGCGATTGGTCCTGGAGTGGTTAACACCGCTTGTGGCGTTCTGTTAACGGTATACGATATTGTATCTGAAGTCGTACATCCGGAATTTGGTTCATTGATGACTACGATGTAGGTATTCGTTCCTGGAGAACTGATATCCACATTTTGTGTTGGCGACGTGTTTGCCGTAATGCCTCCGTTGACATACCATTGGTGTGATACGGAAGGAGCGTAGAATGTATTTAATGTTGTGTTTACTGTTCCTGAACATGTCGTTACATCGGGCCCAAAATCAACCTGGCGGGTTCCGGGTAATACTTCAATTTCTGCATTGGTGCTACACCCTGTAATGGTACTGGTAATATTTACTGAGTACCTACCAATGCGGCTTACAGAAAGTAAACTTGTGGTTTGCCCTGTTGACCATAGATATGTGAGACCAGGTTCAGGTCGAGGATTGGCATTCAACACCAGCGGTGGTGTACACAGGGTCTGTGGCGTAGTAGGCGCTTGTGGTGGTTCTACGATCGTGAAGTTTTGTGTGAATACAGCAACAACGCCTTTACAACGATTGGTAATTTCCAAGCGCACAGTATGTGGGCCGAGAGAAAGTTCCCGCCTGATTTCTGTATTTCTAGAACTCTTAGTTCCGTAGACGACACCGTCGATGAACCATTCTAGCTCATCGATATTATCTCCACCGGTTCCTGTGAAAATAGTTTCTTCGCCGAAACAGAATCCGGCAACATTCATCGATGGTGTAGATGGCTGATCCATCAGGTTCTGTACAAAATTAGGGAGTCCTAGTTTACTGAATGTTCCCCCAGCCAATGGCTGACCATTCAGGTTCAATGTCGATATCACTCTGATGTCTCCACTCAATTGAATGGTACCCACGAAGCCGTTGGGTGTACCAGGTGTTTCATAGGCGACATATATTTGTCCATTGGGACCGACTTGCAGCGCGCCAAGTTTGACGCCATTTAAAGGCTTGTCGGATTGTTTATCTGTATTGGGTGCAGGAGGAACAACAGGAACAACTTCCGTTGCTATTCTGGTTGTTGCATCGATCGCAAACTCATACAGAAACGAAGGTGTTCCGGGCGCTGTCGAACTCAACGACGCGAACATGCGATCACCGGCGAACTCGATGCCATATACTTGCGCATTCATTTCATTCTTGAGTGCTACCTGACGGAAGTTGCTAATAATACCTGTGCTGTCCGCGAAGTCAAACATCTCGATGTGATGCGTTGGTGGCGTAGAAAGTGCTACCGCTAAAATATTGTTCGGTGATAACTTCATGTAGCCTTGACCTGCTTGTGCCACTGCTGTAGTGTGATCGGAACCGATGCCAGAGGTTACGGGATTTCCGATACCTTGTGTTGAGATCGGATAAGCACGGAATGCATTGTTTCCAAATTCGTGCGCAATTAGCCAGCCCGATGCAGAGGCAGTAATACGCTCTGTGCTGCGACGGAAAAGAACACCTTGGGATACAACCTGGCCGATGGTGCCTTTCTTACGATCGAACAATGCATATCGCAATTCGTAAGCACCTGTAACGTCGTAAACTTGCCGTGTTGTAAAGATGTAGTAAAGGGTTTCATCTCCGCGCACGGGAACAATCAATGCTGACTGTGATGAGCCGGGATCTCCACCAAGGTCTACAGGAGTACCTGCCGTGGTGGTTATTTCTTGGAATGCAGGACCAGGTCCCCACAGTTTTTGTCCGTCGGTGAAGATTACCACTTTACCGTTGCGATCCGATACCGTTGCAGTTCCTTCGGGAGCATCCATGACGGGATTGGATATTGGCAATACTGGGTTCGGTGGACGTGGATTAAAATCAAGTCCAGCGTTGTCTCCGAAGTACCACATGTTCGCCCTCGGATCTGGAATTTCATATTCTTTAATATTGACACCGCGATACACTTCGCATCCATTCAGCTCGGCGATGATGTAATAGTAGCCGGCAATCTGAGGAGCCAACACTGCAGACGACCCTGAACCTGTCGATACTTGTCCGTTTGGGCCATACCATGTCCACCGTGTAGGTTCTTGGCTAAATTCCGGAATCAGTTGAAATTGAGGAGAGCATGGTGCGGGTGGTGGCGCCGGCGGATCAAATTGTTTTGAGAGCGGAAGTTCGCACGAACAAGCTGTGGTGTCGCTCGGAATGTCGTTAATCTGAAGTTGATTGTCTGTAATCGTTATTGGCGTGCCAGGGAAGGTCTGTGACTGCGTTCCGACGTGTACAGTCATTGTTGGTGTGAAAGTGCCCGCGTCTGTGTAGGTGTAAATCGGATTCCAACTGGCAAGAGGCGCGGAGTTGTCACCAAAATTCCAGACAAGACTATCAGCATCGGGTGTAACGTTTGCAGGTGTGAACGTAGTTGGTGCATTTGCGCATGTACCACTTGATGTGAAAGATCCTGTGATGACGAATTGGTCTGACAACGCGAAATTTGGAAATTGTCTACCACCAAAGTCACCAGGAAAAGCGGATGCATCGTACGTCTGCGGATTTGTAACATCATCAAAACCAGTTAATGCGCCGAGTAAGAAAGGGCCGCCCACAGTCTGTTGGTATAGATGATAAATCACGCTGTCGGGTGCCATCTGCAAACCATAACTTCTTGCGGGGGCATTGGTAATCACCGATGTTGATGGGTTTGTGGGAACTTTGATATCGAACCGGACAATATCCGCAGTTACGGCAGGGGCAGTTTGTCCATGATATGATACGTAAAGATATTTTCCAGAATTGCTGAATTCAGTATCGAAGATTGCTTCTGTTGTAGCGCTGCTTACAGATGAATTCGGAATTATTTGAGAGGTTAAGAAAGGCGCCGTTTCGGTGAATGTTAACACCTCTACATTACGGTTTGCTTCTTTTGGTGCTACGGCAATTTTTTTTGTTGGTGCGTAGTAAGAGAAGTTTGCTGCATTTTGAATGAGGCCTTCGACTAAAGGTGTCGATGGATCGTCGGCAGTTACGGTATTTAAAACGAAACCGGTGGCCGTGATTTCCATGACGAGGTACTGGGATGTGCCCTGCTGATGTGCGATGAGCCAGAAATTAGTGTTATTCGAATGCGGTATGATAATCATGGCTTCCGAAAGCGCAGGTGATCCTGCAACAGGTTGGTTCGCGGAGGTTACGTTACCTAGCTTTGGGGCGGGCGCTACTGCGTTACCAAACTGATCCATGTCAACAGTGGTCACTTCCAAAAGTCGCGTGCCCGGGTTGCGGGTGAATACATAATATTGAAAGGGTTGCCCTGGTACTTTACAAAGAGCGACGGGTTGATTTTCAGTAGGGGTTCCGTTGGGTGAACCGCCTGGCATGGGCTGATGGGTGGCGTCGTAGATATTATCGCCGTCAGTATAGAACAGCAACGTTCCATTGAGCGGATCTGTTGCCACACCACTACCACCTTGTCCGAAGGTAGGGTTTTGATTCGTTACCACACTGGCCGATTGATCTGCAAGATGGAAACGCAGATCGCGCTGGGCGGTGCCGAAATACCATTGATGGTTGAAATAGCCTTGTGCCAACAAACCTGTTGGAATCAAGATTGCCATGGATGCCATCAACAAAGAAATGCGAAACGTATTGACCGTAAATTTTTTGAACATAGTGGACTTAATCTGTATCAACTTACTTGCTCGTACTAAAACCTTCAATTGTAAAACGCTCAAGGACCCCTAAAGTATACAATTTGGCATAAAATTACGTTAATCGTATAACGTCACCTGTCATCGTCTGCTTCGCTTTTTATGCGGATGAATTGCCAGATAACGAATAACTTTTTATTAATTTGCCCTGATTGCTTAATTCAATGTATAACGTGAAGCAGAAATTTTTACTGGTACTGTTCTTATTAATGCTGTTGGTGGAAGGTGCGGTAACTGCCCAGGACCCTCAATTTTCTCAATTTTACGCGGCACCATTGTATCTGAATCCTGCGCTGACAGGTGCAACAGGACAGGCGCGTGCTGGGTTGAATTATCGAAATCAATGGCCGGCTATCGATGCAAACTTCCGTACATTCTCAGCTTACTTCGATTATTTTATTGAGGATAAAAACAGCGGTATCGGTGCGATCATCACCAATGACTCAGAAGGGCTTGCAGGCTTGCGCTCTTTGAGCCTTGGCCTTCAATATTCCTATGAACTTCAGATCAATGATTACCTGGGCTTTCGGCCCGGAGTACAAGTAGCAATTTTTAATCGCGACATCAATTTTGGCAAGCTTACTTTTGGGGATCAGTTTGACCAACAAACTGGCGAATTGATTGATACACGAACTGCAGAGAGTTTTAATACGACCTCGGCCAAAACTTTTGTTGACCTTTCTTTTGGCGGCGTGCTCTTCACGAGGAATGCATGGCTCGGTGTTTCAGCATGGCATCTCACGCGGCCAAATCAGAGTCTTATCGGCGAAGACAGCCCACTTCCGATTAAATATTCATTGCACGGCGGATTTAAATTCAAGATGAAGCCCGGTGTAAAAGGGCAAGCCGGACAGATGCGTAATTCAGAACGTAGTATCTCGCCAGCGTTTCAATTTCGCCACCAAGGGAAATTTGACCAGCTAGATCTCGGGTTGTACTTCACATTTGAGCCCATCGTATTGGGTACATGGTATCGCGGGGTGCCCTTTAAAAGTCTCGAGGGAATCGGAAACAACGAATCGATTGTGTTGCTGTTAGGCTTCACGCAACTTGGCGCGAAAGACGCCATCAATATTGGTTATAGTTTTGACTACACCATCTCGAAGTTGGGCATCGGTAGTGGCGGCGCCCACGAGTTTAGTCTTGTTTACACTTGGCCTATGCGCAACCCGCGCAAACCACCGAAGGATAAATTGGTTATTCCTTGTCCTGACTTTTAGTTCACGGTTCATGGTTTACGGTTAACGGTTAACGGTTCACGGTTAACTGTTCACGGTTAACTGTTCACGGTTCAAGGTTATCTGTTAACTGTCAACTGTGAACTGTCATCTGTGAACTGTCATCTGTGAACTGTCATCTGTGAACTGTCAACTGGGAAACTTCATCTGTGAACTGTCATCTGTGAACTGTGCTTGACAACTAACGAAAGTTAGTAGTGGAAAAAATATTTTTAACTTCTTGCCTGCAAAGTTTGCCTTTTACCAAACTTTATCGTTTAATTTTGCATTATAAAAATAAACTAAAAACTGAATGGGTTTCATCTAACGTTTTACCTTAAACACTAAGAAAGAAATTGAAAACATTGTTCACCATATTCCAAGTAGCTAAGGCTGCTTTCCACTCCAGCAGAACTGCTCAGTTCTTCTTCATGGCCTGTCCGGTGACCAGGCGACCCCGACCCGTACGCTTCGCGCGTATCTGATACCCACATCACAACCATGTTGTTGCTAACGTGATGTCTAGGACATTGCGTCTTTGTGCTTTTTGGCACAGGTGTTTTCAATAATCAACAATATATTCTGACTTAAACATTGGAAAATCATAACCTCATTGTCAGACTGGCAACAGTCGACGATTCACATTACGCTGAAACCATCGTTACAGAGATGGCTGAATCAGCAAAAGCGCGTGGCACTGGTATCGCCAAGCGTTCTCCTGACTACATTGTCAAAAAAATGGAGGAGGGCAAGGCGATTATTGCCGTTACCGCTGACGGTACTTGGGTAGGATTCTGTTACATCGAAGCGTGGCAGCACGAAAAATATGTGGCGAATTCTGGTCTTATCGTGTCACCAGCTTTTCGCAAGACGGGTGTTGCTACGGAAATCAAAAGAAAAACTTTTGCGCTTTCACGCGAGAAATATCCGCACGCTAAAATATTTGGACTAACGACGGGCTTGGCCGTAATGAAGATCAATTCTGATCTCGGCTATGAACCTGTAACATATTCGGAACTTACCAGTGATGACGAATTCTGGAAAGGCTGTCAAAGCTGTGTGAACTACGAAATACTCATGAGCAAGCAGCGCAAAAACTGCATGTGCACAGGTATGTTGTTCGACCCTGTAGAGGCTGAAGCGAAACTGAAGGCTGCTCAGGAGCGCGAAGCTGCTGCTGCCAAACTTCAGCCGGCGAAAAATGAAACCGTTGTTACGCCAGAAGGTGAACTTGTTACGTCGCACCGCCATCGTGAGTTTAAAAACAACTTTGGTTTGTTCGAACGTTGGGTTCGCTTCAAACAATTCGTGCTCCTGAAATCCCGCAAAAAAGATGATGGAAGCGATCAGTCTGAAAAGAAAAAATCATTATTAAGCATATTCTTCTGGTAAGCTAAGGCCTTGCCCTTTTTCAATGCGAAAAAGAAATTCCCTGAAAAGGGCAGGGGCGAAGCATGTAAACAACAATCATGAAAAAGAAAGTATTACTGGCATTCAGCGGAGGACTCGACACCTCGTATTGTGTTAAATATCTTGGCGAAGAAAAGGGCTATGAAGTCCATACCATTACGATTAATACGGGTGGCTTCGATGCGCAAGAGATTGCTGAAATCGAGAAGCGTGCAAAAAATCTCGGCGTCGCTTCTCACAAGACTGTCGATGAAACCAAGAATTACTATGATAAGGTAATCCGCTACCTCATCTACGGTAATATTCTAAAAAATAATACATATCCCTTGAGCGTAAGTGCAGAACGTATGTCGCAAGCATTAGCGACGGCGATCTATGCGCGTGAAATTAAAGCCGATGCTGTAGCGCACGGAAGTACAGGAGCAGGAAATGATCAAGTGCGTTTCGACATGATCTTGAACATCCTCGCACCTGGTGTTGAAATTATTACGCCCATCCGTGAACTCAAACTTTCTCGCGAAGAAGAAATCAGCTACCTCAAATCAAAAGGTGTTGACATGAACTTTGAGAAGGCGATGTATTCTGTAAATAAAGGTATTTGGGGTACATCTGTCGGCGGAAAAGAAACATTGAAGTCGCTTGGAATGCTGCCTGAAGAAGCGTGGCCTACGCAAGTGACGAAGAAGGATTCTGAAGAAGTGAAACTTACTTTCGTGAAAGGTGAACTCACGAAGATCAACGATAAAGCATTTGCGCATCCGACGGAAGCGATTCAACATCTGCAATCGCTCGCCGGACCTTACGGTATTGGAAGAGACATTCACGTCGGCGATACGATCATCGGTATCAAGGGGCGCGTTGGTTTTGAAGCGGCAGCACCAATGGTGATCATCAAAGCGCACCATGCACTCGAAAAGCATGTGCTCACCAAATGGCAACTGAGCTGGAAAGATCAATTGTCGCAGTTTTATGGAAACTGGTTGCACGAAGGTCAATACCTCGATCCTGTGATGCGCGATATGGAAGCATTCCTAACAAAATCACAAGATAATGTCACCGGCGATGTGCACGTTCAATTGTTTCCTTATCGTTTCCAGGTGATGGGAATTCACAGCGAGTTTGATTTAATGTCTTCGAAATTCGGTAAGTACGGAGAGATGAACCTTGGCTGGACTGGCGACGATGTAAAAGGGTTCACGAAGATTTTCGGTAACCAAACGGTGATCTATCATCAAGTGACTGAAAGCGCGAAGAAAGGATAACCGACACGCGAAACCATTTACTATTTATTACAAGTGACTGCGGAATGCAGTAGTTCCGCCTTTACCATTTCTCATTCTTATCATGTCCAATAAAATTAAAGTAGGTATTATCGGCGGTGCAGGATACACCGGTGGTGAAACGATCAGACTTCTTATCAATCACCCACAGGTCGAGCTTGTATTCGTTCACAGTCGCAGCAATGCGGGTAATCCACTATATGAAGCGCACCCTGATCTTGAAGGTGACACAGATCTGAAGTTCACAGACTCATTACAACACAAGGTGGATGTGATCTTCCTTTGCTTAGGTCATGGTGAGAGTAAAAAATTTCTGCAAGACAACCCGATCGATGCGTCTATAAGCGTGATCGATCTAAGCCAAGATTTTCGTTTGGGAGAATCCCTTCCCGGTCGTGAATTTGTATACGGCTTGCCTGAACTCAACCGAGAAGCGATCAAGAAATCGAAGAACGTGGCGAATCCAGGGTGCTTTGCTACCGCGATTCAGTTGGGGCTTCTTCCACTCGCAAAGTCGAATGCATTGAAAGAAGTATTTGCAACGGGTATTACCGGTTCGACAGGAGCGGGTCAGAAACTTCAAGATACAACACACTTTACCTGGAGAGCGAATAATATCTCAGCATACAAAACACTTACACATCAGCACCTGAAAGAGATCAACAGATCGTTGAAACAACTTCAGCCTGCGTTTGCAGCGCCCATTAATTTCATCCCATGGAGAGGAGATTTTACGCGCGGAATTTTTGTGAGTAGCGTCATTACAACCGATCGCTCATTGGAAGAACTTAAAAAACTATATCAAGATTTCTATGCGGGACATCCTTTTGCTGTTGTCACCGACGGTACAGTAGACTTGAAACAGGTAGTCAATACAAACAAGTGTCTAATAGGTTTAGAGAAGGAAGGCGATAAAGTAGTCGTTCACACAGCGATCGATAATCTTTTGAAAGGCGCATCGGGGCAAGCAGTACAGAATATGAATTTGATGTTCGGGTTGGAGGAGACGACGGGGGTAAGGCTTAAGAGTATTGTCTTCTAGAGCTTAAAGCAGAAAGCAAGGTATTGCATAGGTTAGAGTTGAAAGTTGAAAGTTTAAAGTTGAGGTTAAGTGATATTTCATTGTGATTTTAAAACCGTTGTATTATGCAAGATTATCGAAAACTCGTTGTGTGGCAGAAAGCTCACAAATTGGTATTGCTCATCTATCAGATAACGCGCTCCTTCCCAAAGGAGGAGCGATTTAACCTGACATCACAAGTAAGACGATCAACGACATCTATTCCGACAAATATTGTCGAGGGGTGTGGAAAGTATACTCAATCAGACTTTGCTAATTATTTGCAAGTTGCATTGGGTTCAACTCAGGAGACTGAATACCTCTGTTTTCTGTCGCGTGAACTAGAATATGTGGATGATAAGAAATATAAAATTGTGTCTCAAGATATCGGTGCAGTCAAAGCGATGCTGATCTCCTTGATTCAAAAATTAAGAAACTAAAAACTTTAAACTTTTAACTTTCAACTTTGAACTCTATAAAAATGAAGTTGTTCGACGTATACCCCCTCTTCGACATTACTCCTGTAAAAGCAGAAGCTTCGTGGCTTTGGGATGACAAAGGGCAAAAATATTTAGACCTCTACGGTGGCCACGCGGTTATTTCGATTGGTCATTCTCATCCACATTATGTGAAGACGCTGAATCAGCAGCTCAGCAATATTGCATTCTATTCAAATAGTGTAAAAAATCCATTGCAAGAAAAACTTGCTGAGAAGCTTGGTCAGTTGTCGGGCTACCCGGATTACCAACTTTTTCTTTGTAACAGTGGTGCGGAGGCAAATGAGAATGCACTGAAGCTCGCATCGTTTGTAACAGGTAGAAAGAAAATCGTTGCCTTCAAGAAAGCATTTCACGGAAGAACATCCGGCGCTGTTGCCGCCACGGATAATCCAAAGATCGTGGCGCCTTTTAATGCAGGACACCAGATCGTGTTCGTTCCCATGAATGACGAAGCAGCGTTCGATGCTGTGATGGACAATCAAGTGGCAGCGGTGATCATCGAGGGGATCCAAGGCGTAGGTGGAATACAATTGCCAACCAACGCGTTTCTGCAGCATTTGGAGAAAACATGTAAAGCATTCGGTGCGCTATTGATACTCGATGAAATTCAAAGTGGCTACGGTAGAACCGGTAAGTTCTTTGCGCATCAATTTTCGGGCGTGAAACCTGATTTGATCACGATGGCTAAAGGTATGGGTAATGGCTTCCCGATCGGTGGCGTACTCATTGAAGGCAGCATCAAACCATGGAGTGGAATGTTAGGAACTACTTTCGGTGGTAACTATCTTGCTGCTGCAGCGGGTTTGGCAGTACTTGAAGTGATGGAAAATGAACAGCTGTTGAATAACGCTGCAACGATAGGTTCGTATTTGATCGCCGAGCTGAAGAAAATTAAATCAATCACGGATGTTAGAGGCGAAGGCCTGATGATCGGATTTGATTTGCCTGAAGAAAAGAAAAGTGTTCGCAATGATCTTTTGTTCAAGCATCACATTTTTACCGGCGAAGCCAAGCCGAATACTATTCGACTGTTGCCTTCGTTGGCAATGACACGTAAGGAAGCTGACCTTTTGTTGAACGCATTGAAAGAAGAATTAGCATGAGAAATTTTATTTCCGTAGAAGACGTACAAGATATCAATGGCCTTGTAAGAAAGGCACTTGATTTCAAAGCAGATCCCTTGAAGAATAAACAAGCCGGCGCAGGTAAACGCATCGGTTTGATCTTTTTGAATCCAAGTATGCGTACGCGTTTGAGTACACAAGTTGCCGCGGCCAACCTTGGTATGGAGGCAATCGTCTTCAACGTTGGTCAAGATGGATGGACGCTCGAGTTTGAAGAAGAGGCCATCATGAGTGGAAACACGGTGGAGCACGTGAAAGACGCGGCACCGATTTTAGGAAACTATTTCGACATCTTGGCGATTCGCACATTCCCATCGCTTCAAAATAAAGCCGATGACTACAGCGAGTTATACATTAAGCAATTCATCAAATACGCTGGCATTCCCGTGTTAAGTTTAGAGAGTGCAACGTTACATCCATTGCAGAGTCTAACCGACATACTCACGATCCAAGAGCATTTCAAAGAGAAGCGCCGACCCAAAATTGTGTTGACCTGGGCGCCGCATGTGAAAGCGCTGCCACAGTGCGTTGGTAATAGTTTTTCGCAGTGGGTGAACGCTTGGGGCGAAGCTGATTTTGTGATTACGCATCCGGAGGATTACGAACTCGACAAGCAATTTACGCAAGGTGCCTCGATCACACATGATCAGGACTATGCGTTACGTGATGCAGACTTTGTATACGTCAAGAACTGGAGCACTTATAATGACTACGGCAGAATCTATTGCAATGATCCGGCATGGATGCTTACCAATGAGAAGCTGCTGAAAACGAATCATGCGAAAGTAATGCATTGCCTTCCTGTTAGAAGAAACGTAGAGCTTAGCGATGAAATTCTTGACGGCGCAAACAGTATTGTAACACAACAAGCTTCCAATAGAGTTTGGGCAGCACAAGCGGTGTTGAGTGAACTTCTAAAAAATACCAAAGGATAATACCTGCTTTGATTATGAAACTTTTTATCATCAAGATCGGCGGAAATGTTTTGGATAATCCTGAAGCATTAAAGCGTTTCTTGTCAGACTTTGCTCAAATCAAAGAACCAAAGATCCTTATTCATGGTGGCGGGAAGATCGCCACGAAAATTGGTGATCAGCTTGGTATCGAATCCAAATACGTGAATGGTCGCCGCATTACCGATGCACAAACCATTGATGTTGTAACCATGGTATATGGTGGTTTGGTGAACAAGCAAATCGTTGCGGCTCTTCAGACATTGAATTGCAATGCTATAGGGTTGACGGGGGCAGACGGTAATTTAATCAAAGCTACAAAGCGTCCAGTAAAAGATATTGACTATGGATTTGTAGGCGATGTGAAAGCTGATGGTGTTAATACGGTGTTCCTTCATGCATTGCTGAACCAGAACGTGGTGCCGGTATTCGCACCACTAACACATGCTGACGGATCAATATTGAACACCAACGCAGATACAATCGCTTCTGTGTTAGCAGTGGCGATGAGTAAGATTTTTGAAGTACGACTAATTTATTGTTTCGAAAAACGCGGTGTGTTGATGGATGTGAATCAGGCTGATTCGGTGATCACGCACTTGCCTAAGAATTTGTATGACGATCTGCTTACCAAATCGGTATTTGCAGATGGTATTCTGCCGAAGCTTGAGAATGCGTATGATGCGATTCATTCAGGTGTGAAAGAAGTATTGATCGGTGAAGCTACCGATCTTTTGAAAAATACAGGTGCAAAAACTGAGGGTACGTTGATTACACTTTAGTTCGCGCACTTCGGCCACGGTGGCCAAAATTTTATTTATGGAATTACACGAAAAAGCGACCGATCTTCTACTGAAACTCATTGCTATTCCCTCTTTTAGCAAGGAGGAAGATGAGGTAGCTTCTGTCTTGGAAGAGTTCTTTGAAAAGCAGCAAGTGCACTCTTACCGCAAGGGGAACAATGTTTGGGTGAAAAATAAATATTTTGATCCCGCGAAACCCACGGTGCTGCTGAACTCTCATCATGATACTGTAAAACCCAACCCTCAGTATACACGGGATCCTTTTAAGCCAGAGATCATAGACGGAAAACTCTATGGCCTGGGTAGCAATGATGCCGGTGGACCACTCGTATCGTTGATCGCAACATTTCTGCATTACTATCCGCAGCAGAACTTGAAGTATAATGTAGTGATGGCTGCCACTGCCGAGGAAGAAATTTCTGGAACCGGTGGCATTGAAAGTATTTGGACGTCGCTTCCAACCATTGATTTTGCAATTGTTGGAGAGCCTACGTTATGCCAAATGGCAACAGCAGAGAAAGGTCTCATGGTCATTGATTGCATAGCGCGCGGTAAAGCAGGTCATGCTGCACGCGAGGAAGGTATCAATGCGATCTATGAAGCACTTGCCGATATTGAATGGTTTAGGACACATAAGTTTCCGTTGGTGTCCGACACGCTTGGCCCGATTAAAATGACGGTCACCATCATCAATGCTGGTAAGCAACACAACGTGGTTCCTGCAGAATGTCATTACACAGTGGATGTTCGCGTAACGGATAAGTATACCTTAGAAGAGCTTCTCGAAACAATAAAGAAGAATGTAAAAAGTGAGGTAACGCCACGTTCCCTTCGCATGCGTCCATCGGGAATTGACGACAATCATGATTTGGTGAAGGCTGCTGTCAAACTTGGTATTCATCGTTATGGATCACCAACAACATCTGATCAAGCGCTGATCCCTACGCCATCGATTAAAATGGGACCTGGAGATTCAGCACGTTCACATTCCGCTGATGAATTCATCTTCGCCCATGAAATCAAACAAGGTATTGACACGTATATTAAAGTCCTAAACGAAGTCATTCTCTAACATGAACCCGGCATTACTCTTAATCGATGTGCAAAAAGGTATTGATGAAACATCGCATTGGGGTGGTAACAGAAATAATCCTGAGGCAGAAGAAAATATTCAAAAGCTACTGTCGCATTGGCGAATGAAGAAATTTCCTGTTCTCATTGTTCAGCATTGTTCTGTGGATACACGATCACCTTTCTTTCCGGGTAAGATCGGCAATAATTTTATGTCGTTTATAGTTCCGCAACAGCATGAACGTGTGTTTGAAAAATCGACCGCCAATGCCTTCATCGGAACGTTCTTGCATCAACATTTGGCAAAAGAGAAAATTACATCGTTAGTCATCGCTGGATTTGTGACCAACAATTCTGTTGAGGCGACAGCCCGTAACGCGGGTGATTTTGGTTTTAAAACTACGGTCGTGTCCGATGCTTGTGCATGTTTTGATAAAGTAGGATTGGATGGAACCGTGTATCCATCAGCGCTCATGCATAGTATTTCATTGGCAAATCTTAAAGATGAGTATGCTGCGATCAGCAGTACCATCGATATTTTAAAAGCATATTAGTTCAGTAAGCATAAAGCAAACGAGATGAAACTCTGGCAAAAAGAAAAGGCATCGCTCAAAGAGGTTGAACGATTTACGATTGGTCGAGATCAAGAAATGGACATGATGCTAGCGCCTTACGATGTGTTAGGATCGCTTGCACACATCACGATGCTTGAGACGATCAACCTGTTGAGCAAAGAAGATTTGCGCGTGCTAACTGCGGAACTTAAGAAAATTTACAAGCGCATTGAGAAAGGTGATTTCAAAGTGGAAGAAGGCGTTGAAGATATTCATTCACAAGTTGAGCTTGAATTAACGCGCACATTGGGCGACGTAGGAAAGAAAATTCACAGTGGCCGCTCGCGGAACGATCAGGTTTTGGTTGATGTCAAACTTTATCTGCGATCTGAAATTGAGCACATCGTGATGGAAGTGAATAACCTTTTCGAATTGCTACAATCACAAAGCGACAAATTCAAGCATCATCTCCTTCCCGGATATACACATCTTCAGCTCGCGATGCCATCTTCTTTTGGATTGTGGTTCGGTGCGTATGCTGAAAGCTTGTGGGATGATGTAATTACTTTGCACGCTGCCTATAAAGTGGTGAATAAAAATCCACTTGGGTCGGCGGCCGGATATGGGTCATCGTTTCCGTTGAATCGAACAATGACAACAAAGTTATTGGGTTTCGAATCATTGAATCATAATGTGGTTTATGCGCAAATGGGTCGCGGTAAAAGTGAACGTATTGTTGCTTCGGCCATTGCTAACGTCGCGGCCACGCTTAGTAAGTTATCGATGGATGCTGTGTTGTTCATGAACCAAAATTTTGGGTTCATTAGTTTTCCAGATGAGCTTACAACGGGGTCCAGCATCATGCCGCATAAGAAAAATCCTGACGTATTTGAATTGGTACGCGCACGTTGCAACCAAATCGTAGCGCTGCCAAATGATATTGCACTGTCGACGGCAAACTTGCCTTCAGGGTATCACCGCGATATGCAATTGCTGAAGGAACAACTTTTTCCCGCTATCAGCCACTTGAAGGATTGTATCCGGATGATCCATCTGATGTTGAGTAATATTCGCGTGAAGGAAAATATTCTCGATGACGATAAGTATAAATTCCTCTTTAGTGTCGAGGAGGTTAACAAGCTTGTACTGGGGGGTATGCCGTTCCGTGATGCTTATAAAAAAGTAGGATTAGATATTGAAGCAAATCAATACAACCCGGATACTCAAGTGAATCACACGCACGAGGGAAGTATTGGTAATCTTCAGCTTTCTCAGGTGTCGGCCGGAATGCGTGAAACCATTGCCACTTTTGGTTTTGATCATTACAAAGCAGCGTTCGCGGATCTCCTAAAGGAATAATTTTTTCAACTCGAATAGGGGTAGTGTAAAAGTGGGTTGTCTTAAAGGGCAAAACAACTCACTTATGAAACGCAATATCATTACTATCTTATTTCTACTGATTGGCGCGACCTCCGCTTATTCGCAGGAAATACAAACCATTTTTCGAAACAACGGTACGGGACACGGCGGCTACGGAGCAATCACCAATAAGTTCACAACGATCAATGGTGAGTTTGCCAATATGTGCGGTATCTATGGCGGTTGGTATATCAATCACAAATTTCTGGTAGGTGTCAGTGCTGCTGCAGTCACGAATGATATTCGAGTACCTCAAAAATATAGTGTCAACCCAGATATTCCGATGAGCTATGAGTTCGGTCAAGTCGGACTCGTTACTGAATATGTGCTGGGTTCTAATAAGGCCGTACACTTCGCATTCAACTTATTTACAGGCGCAGGATTCACCGTACAATATGACCGCGAAGGCTATGGCGATGAGTGGGAATGGCATGATGACGATGATGATTCACATCATGACGAAAATTGGTTCTTCGTTGCCGAACCTGGTGTTCAGGTAGAAGTTAACATCACGCGTTGGATGCGCTTTAGTCCGGGTGTTTCTTATCGCATCGCTTCCGGTAGCGATGGCCTTGGTTTGTCTGACGCTAAACTTAGCGACATGAGCTACAACCTGACGTTGAAATTCGGTAAATTCTAATCTACACTTGTCTTTCGTAACAAACATCAACGATACGTCGAGGTAAGGTTTTTTGTTTGCCGAGGTACCTCACGCTCCCTGGTATAGAACTTCTTTCGTGATGAAAGGAGTTCTGCCTTTTGGGTTAGTTATCGGTTATCTTTTATTCGTTATCGGTAGTAACACACCTGCGATTTAGTATCCGGGTATATTCATTCCTAGGACGATATCTCTCTGCATCACGCCAATTCCATCCTTTCCGGCGAAGACTTTAACAATGCCATTGCCGCCGCGCTTTTGTTGGTGGCCGATTTCTTGGGGTGTCAAAAAAGGGTCACCTTCAAATAAGTATTCATCAATCCAGTAAGGCACAAGTCCGGGTTCTTTAACAACGGGATGGATATGCGCAGGGTTTTTTCCTTCTGGATACGATGCAGGTTGAAGGGTGTAAAATCGATATTTTCCATCATCACCGGTTTTTATCCATCCACGAATGTAACCATGTCTTTTCGCCCATCCTTTCGCGTTGCCTGTTGGTGGATAGATACCCTGTTGATTTGTATGATAGATGTAGAGGATTACATCTTTTGCTGGCGTCTTGCCATCGCGGTGGAAGATTGTTCCCGTCACTAAAATCTTTGGACCGATGTCATTAAAGTCGGGAAGCGTATCGACGGCATTCAATGTTTCATCGTCGTATTCTAAAGCAGCTTCACAGCCTTCACAGTCGCCGCCGACTACTTTGTCGGTCGCGGATTCTTTTCGATTGGTTTGCGCACATGACATGGAAATCATCGCGGTGACGAGAAGGCTAGTAGTGATGAAATTCTTCATGGGAGATATTGTTTTGATACCAAATACGGCATCGAAAGGATACGTTTCCATTTTATCTGACAACCTGCATTCATTTCTTGACGATCTGTCTGGCGATTGCTAGCCAATGCCCCGGCAATACATTAATTTGGGGTATGCATCGTTTCTGGAAATACAACATTGATCATGTCATTTTCTGGACTGCCACCGTGGTGTTTCACATGTTCACGCGATCATCCCTGATTGCGGAAGCTGGAATTGAGCAATTCTTCTTGGAGATTATCATTCGCAATGGATTGCTCGCAATTATGATTTATGCGAATCTACTGTTATTAATTCCGAGATTACTCGTTACGAAAAGAATCACATCTTATGTTGCAGCATTGTTGATTTCTATCGTAGGCTATATATTATTTAAAAACCTACATGATCAGTATTTGCACGGTTATATTTTGCAGCGTCCAAATCAGAATTTCTTTCAATATTCGTATTACAATTTTTCCATTGCCATATTTTATCTCACGTTTAGCATAGCTCTTCATTTAAGCAAGCAATGGTATTTTCAACGGGAGCAACTTCGGCGCATTGCACTTGAAAAACTTACTGCCGAACTTGACTATTTGAAAGCGCAAATCAATCCTCATTTTGTATTCAATTCGATCAACACCATTTACTTTCAGATAGACAAGGAGAATACGACGGCGCGCGAAACGCTTTCTGTGTTCTCGGAATTGCTACGGTATCAGTTGTATGAATGTAATGGTGATCAGATCGAAATCGAAAAGGAGGTCGCCTATTTAAAGAACTATGTCTCACTTCAAAAATTGCGGCGTGATGAGCAATATCAAATTTCATTTCGTGCAGATTCTTCGTTGACGGGTTTTTCAATCGCGCCTTTAATTATCATTCCATTTGTGGAAAATGCTTTTAAACATGTTTCACATTACCCTGATCGGAATGAAATTAATATAGAACTCACGCGCCGCGGCGACCGATTTTGTTTGGCGGTTTTTAATACAAAGGATCAAATAATAGATAGTCGTAAGCACGAAGGGATAGGCTTAAAAAACGTACAGCGCCGACTCACGCTACTGTATCCGCAAAGGCACATATTAGATTTTCAGGATCAGGATAAAACTTTTAGGGTGTTGTTAGAATTAAAGATCGATGTATGACGGCAAAATTGAACTGCATTATTATCGATGATGAGCCTGTTGCAAGAAAAGGGCTGCAAGAATATATTGAGGCGTTGGAGTTCTTGTCGTTAAGGGGCACTGGCGAGAATACTTTCAAAGCAGCTGAGCTACTTCGAATACATTCGGTAGACCTGATGTTTCTGGATATTCAAATGCCGCATCAATCTGGATTGGCTTTTCTCAAAGAACTATCCAATCCGCCGATAACAATCCTAACCACGGCATATTCGGAGCACGCGGTAGAGGGCTTTTCGCTTGATGTCATTGATTATTTAGTTAAACCCATTCCTTTCGAGCGGTTTAAAAAAGCCTGTCAAAAGGCATACGACTTTCAGCAGCTGCGAATGAAGGCCAGCTCACAACCCGATAGCGTTGAGTCGTATTTCTTTGTGAAATGCGATGGGAAGTTTGAAAAGATTTTCTTTCACGAAGTACGGTATGTTGAGGCTTTACAAAACTATGCCGTTATCTATACAGCTGGCCGGAAATTCATCACTTACATTACGTTGTCTGGCGTAGAGGCGAAACTTCCTGAAAAGAAGTTTTTAAAGGTTCACAAATCGTTTATCGTGGGGCTTGAGCACGTCCGCGCCATCGAGGGAAACGAATTGATCATTGAAAGCAGCAGAATACCTATAAGTCGGTCGTTACGCGACGAGGTTCTTCACCGCATCATGGGAAGCCACCTTTTTAAACGCTAGTGGAACCAATTTCAGCAATTCTGCTTTCTTTGCAGAACTGGAATCGTATTCTATGCAACCACAACAAATTCTATACACTATCCTCGCCATTACAGTTATTGGATACATCTTCGATCAGCTGCTGGATTACATCAATCTCAGGGCGCAACCGAATGATATTCCTGACGATGTAGCCATCTTTTATGATCGCCAGAAATATCAAACGTCGATAGGCTATCATCGTGAGAAAACTAAATTTGGATTCCTTACCGCAGGTGTTAGTTTTCTGATCTCCATTGGTATGTTATGGTGGGGAGGATATGGCTGGCTCGATGCATTCCTGCGGCCATACATTCAACACCAAATCTTCCACGCGCTAGCGTTTTTCGGAATCATTGCCATTATTTCTGATGTGATCATGATCCCATTTCAGTTGTATAACGTCTTTGTCATCGAAGAAAAATATGGGTTCAATAAATCAACGGTGAAGTTATTTTTCCTGGATAAACTAAAGGGATATCTTCTTGGGGGAATAATAGGAGGGCTGTTGCTGTCGTCGATGATTTACTTGGTGGTTAATATTGGTGATACGTTTTGGATCTGGTTTGCTGTGGTTGCTTGCACATTCGTGTTTTTGATGAATATGTTTTATGCATCGCTGATCGTTCCCATGTTTAACAAATTAACACCGCTTCCTGATGGCGAATTGAAAGAGGCCATTGAGGCGTTTGCTAAGAAAGTAGCATTTCCACTGGATAACATTTTTGTGATCGATGGATCAAAACGTTCCAGCAAATCAAATGCTTACTTCTCTGGTATCGGCAGAAAAAAGAAAATTGTCTTATACGATACGCTAATCAATAATCATACGACTGAAGAACTCGTGGCTGTATTAGCACACGAAGTCGGTCACTTCAGGAAAAAACATATAGTCTGGACCTTTCTGTTGTCGATTATTCAAATCGTGTTTACGTTATTCATTCTGTCGTTGATGATTTTTAATCAAGATGTGTCACTTGCCCTTGGCGGAGAACAATTGTCGATTCCGTTGAACCTCATCGCATTTGCGGTTTTGTTTTCACCAATCTCAGGCATAACAAGTCTACTCATGAATATTTTTAGTAGAAAGAATGAGTATGAAGCTGACGCCTACGCCAAGGAGAATTATGCAGCCGCACCGCTAGTGCATGCGTTAAAGAAGTTGTCGGTTGATAACCTGAGTGATCTTTATCCGCACCCGCTGTATGTGTTTTTTCACTATTCACATCCGCCATTGTTGAAACGACTTCAAGCGATGGAAGCGTGAGGTTATGATGAATCGTTCACCTTTTGTTACCTGGTTATTAATCACCATTAATGTGATCGTCTTCTGCATTCTTGCATGGATGCAGCAAACGGTGATGTTTGATCGGGCGGCTGACCAGATTGCACTTCTGCATGCGGGCGCAAATTTCAATCCCTTTGTTGTTGATGGTGAGCCTTGGAGACTTGTCACATCAATGTTTCTTCATGGTAACATCTTTCATATCGCGATGAATATGGTCGCCCTTTTTATGATTGGACGATCGTTAGAAATGGATGACGGGCACGTCAATTTTATTTTGATTTACTTCATCACCGGTATTGCCGCGGGACTGGCTAGTGTCGAATTCAATTTATTCGCGAGAAGTGTAGGTGCGTCGGGCGCAATATTCGGTGTATTTGGTTATAGCGTAGTACGCGAGATTTTCTTACGTTACCGCGATCGTGATGCCCTCATTTCACTGACCATAAATTTCGTGGCGTTCGTCGCGCTGAATTATATCGTCGCTATTTTCTTCTCAAGCGGTCCCATGCAAATGATTCTCGATACCGCTGGACACATTGGTGGTTTAGCAAGTGGCGCGTTGGTTGCTTCCATTGTGTCGATTGTCAGGCTGCGTCGTTTCTCGCTGCTACTGACATTAATCTGTGTATCCGGCATTGTATTGATTCTGCCGAAGCATCAGCTAAACTACTACAATGTATTTCAAGCTGTCGTTGCCGCTGAAGATCGTCAAAATAAATTAGTCGGCGTGCGACTAACCGATGAACAGTACGCTGACAGTTTACGTCTGCTCATTGGCGATTGGCATGATGTTCAATCGGCGTTACAAGCACTATACTTTGTTGATGATGACCTTCAGCATGATACAACGATCGTGTCGCGCTATGCAAAACTCCGGGAGGATTTGGCGACATACCAAGTGCTTGAGATTGACAAAGAGTCCTATGTATATGAAGATAGTATCGAAATCGCGCGTCAGCATTTGGATAGCATTCCACCACTGCATTATTATTTGAGCTTTCAGTTGTCAAAGATTGAGCAACCTGTTATTGAGCAAGATTCATCATCAGCAATATCTCCGACCCATCCTGTTATTGTGTATTACGATAGTAACTGGCGTGAGACAGAGCCTTACAACGCCGTCTATTACCGACATGGGCAGCACGATGATCAAAATCGTTGGCAGGGGAAAGTACGTGATTACTACGGTGATGGGAGGATACAAATGAAGGGCGCATACATGAACAGTTTAGATCACGGCATCTTCATTTATTATTCTCACGATCAAAAGTATGAATCCGCAGGACGCTATGATCGCGATGAACTTGTTGGTAAATGGGAATACTACCATCCCAATGGAAAACTGCATCGCGAAATTGTGTACGCCAATCGGGTATTCATCAGAAACGTATATGACACAGCAGGAAACGTTCAAGTGAAAAATGGTTTTGGACGAGAGATCAGTTATTATCCAAACGGACAAATTGAAGAGGAGGGGGAGATTGCTGATGGGTGGAGGCAAGGCTTATGGAAAGGATATTATGCAGATGGACAACCTTTCTTTGAAGAGTATTATCGTGACAATAAATTAATGCAAGGGAAGTCCGTGGATAGAAAGGGCAATCGGTATGTGTATGATCACACGAGCTTTTTTCCTTATCCCGTCGAGGGTGTAGAACAATACAAACATTATTTGAGGAGTAATCTACGGAGGCCAACGTTGCGCCTGAAGGAGGGTGTGGTTCGCGTAAATTTTACGGTGAACTATGACGGGACGCTGAAAGATTTTGTGATCTCCAAAAGCCTTTGTGAGGAGTGCGATAAGGAAGCACTGCGTTTAGTGAGAGAAGGCCCGAAGTGGCGTCCCGCGTTGAACAGAGGATCGCAGAAGGTAACTTCGAAGACGTCGGTTGAGGTGGAGTTTTGAGAGGAAGAAGTAAGGAGTTCAGAAATCAGGATTCAGAAGTCAGAAATGAGGAGTAAGTAGTAAGAATTAAGGCAAATCTTGTGAATGAAAAAAGCCTCAAGGGTATTGAGGCTTTTGTATTTACAGTGAGAGAATTTACTTCTTACTTCTTACTTCTTGATTCTTACTCCCTTTAATCGCGATACATTACAGCTTTCACTGCCTTCACGGTTTTCTCAACGTTAGGTAAGATTGCTTGGATCAATGTAGGTGCGTACGGTAGTGGCACGTCGAAGCTGTTGACGCGGTATACAGGGGCATCAAGGTAATCGAATGCGTGACGCTGCACGTGGTAAGTGATTTCCGTTGCGATAGACGACAATGGCCAAGCTTCTTCAACAACCACAAGTCTGTTCGTCTTCTTTACAGATTCAACAACTGTTGCGTAGTCAATAGGTCTTACAGAGCGTAAGTCAACTACTTCAACAGAGATTCCTTCCTTCGCTAATTCTTCTGCCGCGGCCAATGCCACTTTCATAATCTTACCGAAAGAGACTATCGTCACATCCGTTCCTTGTCGTTTAACGTCAGCGACACCGATCGGAATAAGATATTCTTCAACAGGAACTTCGCCTTTATCGCCATACATCAACTCCGATTCCATGAAGATTACCGGGTCGTTATCGCGGATAGAAGTTTTTAACAGACCTTTTGCGTCGTATGGGTTAGAAGGTACCACGACTTTCAAACCAGGTGTATTAGCATACCAATTCTCAAAGTTTTGAGAGTGCTGCGCGCCTAATTGTCCGGCGTTACCAGTAGGACCGCGGAATACGATAGGGTTGCTGTATTGTCCGCCAGACATAGAAAGAATCTTTGCGGAAGCGTTGATTACCTGGTCGATAGCAACCAAGGAAAAGTTAAAAGTCATGAATTCAATGATCGGGCGGAGGCCGTTCATAGCAGCACCGACGCCGACACCTGCAAATCCAAGTTCTGCAATAGGAGTATCCAGGACGCGATCCGGGCCAAATTCATCGAGCATACCTTGGCTTACTTTGTAAGCACCGTTGTATTGAGCTACTTCTTCGCCCATCAGGATAATGCTCTGATCCCGTCTCATTTCTTCATTCATGGCCTCACGGAGGGCCTCTCTAAACTGGATTTCTCTCATAGTTATATTTGGAAAGCGCGTAAAAATAGCATCCAACAGGGGATTGGCCAAAAAAAACACACACATGTTTGGGAGGAATGGCTGGCTTGTGGGCCTTGGGTTTTGGGACTTGGGGCTTGGAGCTTGGGGCTTGGGACTTGGGACTTGGGGCTGGGGCCGTGGGGCTTGGGACTTGGGGCTTGGGACGTGGGGCTTGGGGCTTGGGGCTTGGGACTTCTAGCTACCGATAACCAATAACTAAAAAAGCCCATCCGGACAGGATGGGCTTTTTATTAGCTGTTAAAATCAATGAGAATAAAAAATATTATTTCAATGCATTTCTGAAAGGTTCAGTCGCTGCGTATTTCTCGAACTCGAGGTCGCTAAGCGCTGCTTCTTTCAATGATGGATCAACTTTAACTGCGTTGATGAGGTTTGAAACCACACCCTCAGCGTTGCTTTGACGAGCAGATGCAACCGCAGCACCGTAGTGCGCTACAGCGAGGTTAGCATTTTTGCTTATCGCATCGTTGAATGATGTCAATGCATTTGCGTAATCTTTGCTTAACAATTGTGCAAGACCTTTGTTGAACAAGTTATCAGCATTGTCAGTTGCGTTTGACTCAGAGCTAACCGCAGAAGCGTAGTCAGCTTTAACGATCTCAGCATATCCTTTCACACCGTTTGCACCAGCAGCATTGTCGCCAGTAAGACCAGCGCCAAGAGCTTTGCTCGCGTGGCTGTAAGCAGCGTATGCATTTCCTTTGATCGCTTGAACAGAAGCCAAGTTAGCGTGAACTTCTGGAGCTTCGTTCAATTTCACTGCGATGTCAAGTTGTGCTTGAGCTTTGTCAGCAAGTGCTGCAGCGTTTGATGCGTTTTCAATAGCTTGAGCGATGTAAACCGCGCCAAGGTTATTGTGCGCTACCCAGCTTGTACCTTTTTTAGTAGCAGCTTCGTAGATAGCAGCTTTCTCTTCTAATGAAGGTGTAAGCGTAGCAGCGTACAACAATTCTTCTGTAGAAAGTGTGTCAGCGCTAACAGAGTTCTGTGTGATTTGCTTTGCAAGTACTGCGATCTCTGCATCAGTTTTCTTGTCTTTTACAGTGAGGATCTCAGTCTTAGCAGTTCTCAACTTAGGATATACATCTTTGAAAACTTTCTTGTAAGTCTTAAGTTTCTTGAATTGTTTTTCAACATCTTCAAATGAACCACCAGCATTGATGATGTTCAAGTACTCAGCTTTCTCTTCAGAAGAAATACCTTCGTAAGCAGAAAGAGCGTTTTTGAATTCATTCCAGTCTTGGATTACAGGCTTCAAGATGAACTGAATAGAATCAGCTTTGCCTTTGTAATCGTACTTCTTCATTTGTGCGCGGTAGAACTTCTCGATAGCAGCAGCACGATCTGGAGAAAGTTTGCTGTTGATACGCTCAGCACCTTCAGGTGAGTGAGTACCAGTGATCGTTACCGTACGGGTAGCATTCTTAGAGGCGATGAAAGCGTCAAGTTGTTTACCTTTAGGGCTCTTGATTTCAGTTGTTCTGAGTACTGATCTTCCTTGTTCGAAGATGAAATCAGGGATAACTACCGGAACAAGTTCTTCTTGGTTGTTATAACCGTGGCCAGCATAAGCGGCGAAGTATACAGGTTTAACAAGTTTAGAAGTAGTGATTACTCCTTTAGCAATTGGCATTCTTGGAGAAGCCTTGCTTTTGCTGCCTTTAGACGCTACGCCTTCAACTTCTACGGTACCAGTTTTGTGAGCTGGTTGGTAAGGGAAGAAGAAGCTTTTTGTAACGCGAGGCTGTTCAGTGCTGGCATTTGGATAATCTTCTGCCTTGAACGTAATAGGCTCGAGGGCCAATTCGTTCTCTCCGTACTTGTAGAAAGTGTTCACCGTGTAAACGGTTCCCTTTTTCAACATTTTTACGGGGAGGGAGGCAGCTAGATCAAACGCTACCGTGTCTTTGTGAACTTCCAGCGGATTTGGTGTAACTGTAAGCTGTTGTTCTTTTGCCATTTTCACCATCTTGGGCAACGTACAGCCCGCGAGGGTCAATGCACCGAAGATCAAAAATGAGTAAACTACTTTTCTCATTGGATTTTGGTTTATTTGTTGAGTTTAACAGGTTGCAAAACTATACTTATGTGTATTTTTTTGCAATTATAGTCAAAAAATTAAGATCAGCATGGCTCCTTATAAAGGTCGTCGCACCTTATATTTGTAAGCCGGATTTTTGCTCGACAAATCAACTTTTTGACAAGTTGAAAGTTATAACGTGAAGACAGTATGAACCATTTGACCGATAAAATCCTGCAATTTTTTGAAAGCTACGCTTTTGGCGTGTGTACACACCTCGGCGAAAAGCTAGGTATTGCTACCTCTAGCATACGCCTCTTCTTCATCTATGCGTCGTTTTTGACGGTGGGATCCCCGGTAATCATTTACCTGTCCATCGCATTCGTCATGAACATGCGCAAGCATCTGAGGAAAAGAAAGCCCGTGTGGGACTACTAATTCGCGCTTAAAAATTGCCTGGCTCAAGTTGTGTAAAAGTCTTTTTCGCCCCCAGGTGATAAGTCTTTATCAGTAATCCTTTATAAATCGTTCGCCGGTCATAGCGCGGATATTTGTCACGGAGCGCCTTACGTTTTTCGAGGTTGACTGCCAAATGGCTCAAAAAGTAGCCCTGGGCCTCGATGATCGCCCATCCATTTTTGTGTTTACCTTTCAAGACAAACACCATGGCGGCAAGCCAATCCAACAAAAAACGCATCGGCAACTTCCAAATGATTTCTCCAGGATTCAAGTGCTTTAGCAGTAAGGCTAAGTTGTTTCTAAAGTTTAGGTAAGTCTTTCGCGGGCTGTCATACCCTAACGTGCCTGCACCAACGTGATACACGGTACTGGCGCCAACATAAAAGATCTTTTTTCCTGTACGGTGAATCTTCCAGCAAAGATCAATCTCTTCCATGTGAGCGAAAAAGTCTTCGTCTAATCCACCGAATTCATGGTAAACCTCAGCCCGAATCACCATACAAGCTCCGGTTGCCCAAAAAATACTACGGCTGTCATTGTATTGACCGTGATCTTCCTCCACGGTATCGAAGATTCGTCCTCTGCAAAAGGGGTATCCAAAAGCATCGATGAAACCACCGCCCGCGCCAGCATACTCAAAAAGATTTTGGTTATGGTAGGAGAGTATTTTGGGTTGCACTGCGGCGACGTTCGGGTCTGCATCCAATAGGTCAATCATTGGTTGAAGCCATCCCGGTGTTACTGCTACGTCAGAGTTCAGGAGGACATAGTAATCGGCGTCAACTTGCTTAAGAGACGCATTGTAGCCGCCACAGAAGCCGTAGTTTTTCGGTAAACAAATTGTTCTAACCTGGGGGAATTCTTGCTGAAGCATAGCCAACGATCCGTCCGTTGAGCCATTGTCAGCAACGATCACTTCTGCATTCGATGAGTATTGTGTAACGGAGGGAAGAAACTGTCGCATCAGCTTCTCACCATTGTAGTTCAAGATTACAACGGCGGTGCGACTCATCCCATGAAGTTGCTTAGGTCCATCCCGGGAATATTCGGGATCAGTCCGTCGGTGCTTTTACGAAGTTCTTCTTTGGCTACAATTTCGGCTTCCTCACTTGCTTTGTTCACGGCAGCAACGATCAAATCTTGTAAGATGATTTTATCTTCAACCTTCATTAACGTTGGGTCGATCTCTACCGAAATCAACTGCTTTTTACCGTTCACGGTAGCTTTAACCATTCCAGCTCCCGACTCCCCATGTGCTTTTACATTGACGAGGTTGTCTTGCGCTTCTTTTATGCGGGCCTGAACTTCCTTCATCTTGCCCATCATCTTCATCATGTCAAACATAGTGGTAGTATTTTTCTAATATCAAAGGTAGTGGTTCTGTAGAAAGTTTAAAGTTTAAAGTAGAAAGTAGAAAGTTTAAAGCTGGAATCACAGATATACTTACTTCTTACTCCTGACTCCTGTCTCCTGACTACCGATTTTTCCTCAGCAACACAATTGTTCCTGATCGCTCGAATGTACGCCCTGCGAAGTCCGTTAACTTGGCGGTGAAAACGTATGTTCCCTCCGGCATCATGTTCCCCTTGTAGGTGCCGTCCCATCCCGCTGAACTAAGCTCTGTCGTGTAGTACATTAACTCTCCCCAGCGATTGAAAATCTTGAATTCAAGGTGCTGGATGAATTGTCCGAAAACTTTAAAGGCTTTGTTCTCAGCAATTGGACTTTCTGGAACGAAGGCCGTTGGATAAAAAAGATTCGGAGCTTTAATCGTCTCCAGTAAGTTCGAAGATGAGACGATAACCGGGGGAACTGTGATCTCTCGGGGAATCGCGACGATTTCATAGACGTGAACTTGTTGTACCGCGTCATTCGGAACGGTGTGGGTAGTGCCCGATGTTGTTGTCAACAATGTTCCATCTTGATAAACTTCATACACGTCGACGCCTTGTGCCCACCCAACATAGTTTGTCCAATTCAAATCGATCGTATTATCAGCACGCAAAACATGCGACAGCACGATAGGACAAGCCGGATCACTTATGATACTGGTGTTGCCACAGAAGTCTTTGTATTGAATCGTGTAACAAGCCTCAGGTACATATGCATTGTCTGTAAAAGTGAGGGCCGCGACATTGGCGATGGGGCCAGTGTTTTGACCGACTGTTTTTCGAATGGTATAAGCGCTTGCGGTATAGCCAGAGGGTTGCTGCCAGTCTAGCGTTACTTGTGTTCCCTCGACGGCAGTTGAAATATTGGCGACCTTATCGGGTATGTTCGTTGAGGTCGCACGGATCGTTTTGGTAAGCGACGTACTGGTAGCTGCACCAAAATTGGCGGTGAGTTGATAGATATACGGCGTGTTGCAAACAACACTGTTGTCCATGTATGGTGATGAAGCCACAGGTATTGGGGTGTTGTCTTTATGTAACGTCAAACCGGTGGTTGATGCGCCGGTTGTCCAAGTCAATTCATTCACATTGTTAAGCGCAGTAGCATCGAAGTTGATGCTACACACCACATTCGAATTGCCCATCACAGCATTGTTGCACGGACTTATGATGTCGAGTCTTAAACAATAGTAATGATTGTCGGGTGATAGCGATCCGAGTGTTTCAATATTGGTTGGCGGGTCGTAAATTGTTTTATCGGGCGTAAACGTGGTTTCATTATCGGTTGCAATCATCAAGCGATATTGTATGGCCGGGTTTGCGTCGTGCGTAAGCTCAACGATGTTGGCGTCTGGAACTGAAACTGAGCGGATGGCAATAGGAGGGATTGTCGCGATCGGAACAGTTTTAGAGCTTTCATCGCAATTGTCGGCCATGTTATCATCAACACCACGTACGCGGATTACGGCGTCGGCAGGGTACGGCATCGGGAAATTATACACGAAAGGCGGATCGCCTTGATCGCGTGTTACCTCGGGGCCTGCGCCGGCAATTTTATAATGATCAAATTGCGCATCTGTAATATCCACTTGTACGCTTCCATTTTGACAAGCATATACGTTAAATGTGGGCGTTACGTTCGGGATGACCTCCATTAACAAATCGTCGTTGGTCGTGCTCGATGCCGTGACGATTTGAAGAATGAATCCTCCAGCATCAGCGCGCGTGAGCAAGTCGCCGTCGAAGAAGGGCTGCTTCGTGCCCAGTACGATCGATGGGTTGGTTGGATCCAAAAATAGCGCTGTACAATTTCCAGCGCCACAGGCAGGATGCTTTACTGTGAATTCAAAAGGTGCACATCCTTTGATTTGATCGACCTCCATCAGGTTGTTATTACCCATGTACGGTTGCGCATACGCTGCCGTCAGGAAGAAGCAATTTAAAAGGATGAGGATGATATGAAACCTTCGACGCATTTAATCGATACTCACGTTCTTCAGAAATGATTCGGCTTTTTTGATGTCTTCATGAAGCATCCTGTCTTCTTCTATAAACGACACATGTGTTCTGAAATTATGTACCCAATGTTCCAAAGCCGGCGATGTTTTCAGCGGACGCCTAAAAGTAAGTGCCTGGGCAGCCGTAAGTAACTCAATCGCTAATATTGAATAAAGATTATTCACGATACGATATGTTTTTGTCGCCGCATTCGCGCCCATGCTCACATGATCCTCTTGTCCATTCGAGGAAACTATAGAATCAACCGATGCAGGAGTGCAAAGTTGTTTATTTTGACTTACCAGCGATGCTGCTGTATACTGTGGAATCATTAATCCTGAATTAATACCCGGATTAGCGACAAGGTAATTGGGTAAATCGCGAGCGCCTGAAATAAGCTGATAGGTCCTTCTTTCGCTTATATTGCCAAGTTCAGCCAAAGCAATGGAAAGAAAATCCAAGCCTAAAGCGAGTGGTTGTCCATGAAAGTTTCCCGCAGAAATGATCATGTCTTCATCCGGAAATACATTGGGATTGTCGGTGACACTATTAACCTCGGTGAGGAATATTTTCGTCACGTATTCAATCGTGTCTGCACTCGCGCCATGCACTTGCGGAATACAGCGGAACGAGTAGGGATCTTGAACATGCTTCTTCTCTTGCGCGATCAACTCACTACCTGTCAAAAGAGATTTTACGGCGGCAGCAATATTTGTTTGTCCTGTGTGCGGACGAATCGCATGCACTTCAGGAAGAAACGGTTCTATTCTACCATCAAAGGCATCAAGCGAGAGCGCACTGATCATGGTAGACAATTTCAACAGTCGATGCGCGTGTACGATACTCCAAACACCGTAAGCACTCATGAACTGTGTGCCGTTCAAAAGTGCAAGTCCTTCTTTCGCAGCTAAATGAATTGGCTGCCACGAAAACTTTTCATTGATTGCATGCGCCGAAAAAGATGCACCGTCGTGAAAAACTTCACCAAGTCCGATAAGGGGTAAGCAAAGATGGGCGAGGGGTGCTAGATCTCCTGAAGCACCAAGCGATCCCATTTCAAAAATCTGTGGAAGCACATTATGATTGAACATCTGCGCGAGTCGCGTTACCGTATCGACTTGTACACCTGAATAGCCGTAGGCGAGTGATTGCACTTTTAGGAAAAGCATCCAACGTACAATTTCATGCGGTACTTCTGGGCCTGTTCCACATGCGTGTGACTTCACTAAATTCTCTTGCAGCTTTTCGAGTTGGTCGTGTGAAATATAGCGATTATACAATGAGCCAAATCCGGTGTTGATACCGTAAATAGGTTGCCGCGTAGTCGAAATTTTTTGATCGAGATAGGTTCTGCAGCGCGCGATTTTATCGAGCGTAGACGGCGGAAGCTCGATCGTGATGGCATCCGTTTGAATGCGAATTAAATCTTGCAGCGTTAGCGGGACATCGGCGATATAATGAACGGCGTGATGGCTCATGTATGGGTTAATGAGCGTTAAAGATCAATTTAATTTTTCAATTATCTGATCGATCGTAAGTTTTTCCTGTTCGCCCTTGTTCATGTCTTTGAAGGTGAGTTGCCCACTCTTCACCTCGTCTGATCCTAGCACAAGTGTAAATGGAACCATCTTCTTGTTCGCGTAGTCCAACTGTTTTTTAAGTTTGGTATGATCAGGATAAATTTCACACGCAATACCTGCGCCACGCAATTGATTCAGTATGCCCAAACCATAACGGAAACTTTCATCGTCGAAATGACAGATTAATATTTTCGAGGAGACTTGCGCGTTTTTTGGAAATAGGTTCAATTCTTCCATCGCGTCGAAAATGCGATCAACGCCAAAGGAGAATCCTACGCCTGATAATTTTTCTTTATCACCAAAAGCTTGTGTGAGGTTGTCGTAGCGACCACCACCGCTTACACTACCAATGGATACATTGTTGATTTTTACTTCGAAAATACATCCTGTGTAGTAGCTAAGGCCGCGAGCAAGCGCAACGTCAAATTCTACGTTGGTGTCATCGGAGCCATAACTTTCGAGGAGAATGAATACTTCTTTGAGGTCCATCAATCCTTTTTTTCCAGCGTCACTACTTTCGAACTTCGTAGTGAGTAACGCAGATTGACTTGCATTGGAGCGTTTTACATTGAGGATCGCAAATAGCTTATCGAGACTGCTATTGCTGAATCCTTTTTCAACGAGTTCCTTACGAACGCCTTCTTCACCGATCTTATCGAGCTTGTCGATGGCAACGAACAAAGATGTCTCTTTTCCTTGTGCTTCAATCAATTCGGCAAGACCTGCGAGTACACCTCGGTGATTGATTTTGATGGTATAGTCAGTGATGGCAAGACGTTGAAAAACATCTTTGATCATGAGGATGATTTCGGCTTCGCAGATGAGTGAGTCGGTGCCTACTACATCGGCATCGCATTGGTAAAACTCGCGATAGCGGGCCTTAGCAGGACGGTCACCGCGCCACACGGGCTGAATTTGATAGCGCTTAAACGGAAATGCAATCTCATGACGGTTCATTACAACGTATCGTGCAAAAGGTACCGTTAGATCGTAGCGTAGCCCTTTTTCGCAGATCTGGAAAGAAAGTTGCTTGGCGTTTGTAGACGTGAGTTTGTCTTTTGGAACATCTTTCAGAAAGTCGCCGGAATTAAGGATTTTAAACAATAACTGATCACCCTCCTCGCCATACTTTCCTGTTAGCGTAGACAGGTTCTCCATTGAGGGTGTTTCTAGCGGCATAAAGCCATACGTCTGAAATACCTTTCGTATCGTATCAAAAATGAACTGTCGCTTTGCCATCACGGCAGGACCAAAGTCGCGGGTACCTTTCGGTAGAGTAGGTTTTTCCATAATTCGCCGCAAAAGTAATTAAAAACGGTTACCGGATGCCGGTTTCCAGTCGCCAGTTTATTGATGAAAAAAGTATTCGATAATTAAATCAAATGACCGGAATCTGGCAACCGGAGTTGTATTTGAACCGCGAATCTCCCAAGAATTTCCAGCTTCTCTTTGTTTAATCCATTTTCAGGCTTATTTTTGCACTCCTTTTAAAAGAATTGAGCCATGGCAGTAACCAGACTTAAAAGAAAAAACCGCAAGGATAAGGCGGTAGCAGCGGTAAGACGTCAAACGCTTAAGATCCAGAATTTTAAGCCTGTCGTGAAAAACGTTGACATCGAAGCGATTAAAGAAGAATTCAAAGCTAAGGCTTCGAAGAAAGCTTAATCTCTAAAACTTCATATAAAAGCCCTATGATGATCACATAGGGCTTTTTTATTGCCTTTTTTGTACGCCTATCCCGTATCACTTTTTTGTTTCAACGTTTCCTGCTAATTCGCAAAGGTTAAATCAAACTCTGTTTCAATGTCAGCACTGCATTTTGTAAACTGGAACGTCAACGGTATTCGTGCCATTATTAAGAAAGAATTCATTGAGAATGTCCGTCAGATGAACCCGGATATCCTTTGTTTACAAGAAACAAAAGGTGGCTATGAAGAAGTACGTTCTGCATTGGAGCTTCTTCCCGAATATAAAACTCAGGTGAACTGCTCGAAAGCAAGAAAAGGATATTCTGGAACAGCGATACTCTCGAAAATTGAGCCGTTGAATATCACGTGCGATATGGGCTTCGAGGAACACGATCAGGAAGGTCGCGTGATGACGGCTGAATTTCCTACGTACTTCCTCGTTACTGTATACACGCCAAACTCTGGTGAAGGACTCGCACGCCTCGACTATCGTGAACGATGGGATAAAGAATTTACAGAATATCTCACCTGGTTGAATCGAAGAAAGCCTGTGATCGTATGTGGCGATTTAAACGTAGCGCATCAACCGATCGATATCGCGAATCCTAAATCGAACTACAACAAATCAGCCGGTTACACGCAACGGGAGATCGATGGATTTACCAGATTGTTGGAAGCTGGTTATGTCGATACCTTCAGACATTTTTATCCGCAAGAGGTGAAGTATAGTTATTGGAATTACGTAACCAATGCCCGCGCAAAGAATGTGGGATGGCGTATCGATTATTTCTTAGTGTCGCAGTCGCTACTACCGAAAGTGAAAGATGCCATGATCTACAATGAGTATCATGGTTCCGATCATTGTCCGGTGGGCTTATCAATCGAGATCTAATTACTTAAAAAGAGTGCATTGGCCTCAAGTCACAAGCTGCAAGCCTCTATTTTTGAACTTCTTGAAACTTGAGGCCTGTAGCTTGAGGCGTTTAGCATTAAAGTCCTATCCCGATCTTCACGCCGATCTTAGGCATAATGCCTTCATACCGTGGATTGAATATGCTCACGTCTTGGTGTTGGTCGATCTCACCATAAGGGTATTCATTTTCAGCAAATCGTACAGCGCCACCAACATAGATGTCGAGTACCAATGCTTCCCAAAGCGTTCGCTGCCACCCGAGTGTAAAGGCAGGCGCGATGGACGTTGTCTTCTGTTCGCGATAGTAATCGTTGGCATCTATTTCTTTTCCCTTGAAGTACTGCGCACGAACGCTTAGACTATAATAAATTCCGCGATAGAAACTGCGATCGCCTTTTTGGTGAAACTTCATAAAAGGAGCATAGCGCCGGAATCCCAGTTCAACATTGTATCCACGGGCTTCATCAAAATCTTCATCGCCGCTTTTAAAGCCTACGTCAAGGTTCAAACTTCGCTTGTAACTTTTGTCGAAGAGTTCAACACCCAATTCAAAATTCCGCTCGAAAAATTTCATTGGGGCCATTTTAACAGTAGCGCGGGGCATTGAAAAGGTAGGCTCAATTTGTTCTTGCGCCGCGACGAGGGTCGTCATAAGCAAGCCCATGATGATAATCGTATATTTCATTCGTATCATTTTAGAATAAAACACAGAAAATTAGATAGAAGTTGTATCTACAGCTACAACGTTTATGCCACGAATGGCAACATTTACGTGTTACCCGAGTGAGTTGCTGCCATAAATTTAGTTAGACCGCTGAAACGTTCGAGGTCACCACCTGTAGGCAATGACCTCGATTCAGATTTTACTATAACAAAACCGGTGTTTATCCTACACGCTCAATATCTGCACCGACAGCCTTCAAGCGCGCTTCAATGTTTTGGTAGCCACGATCGATCTGTTCGATGTTTGAAATCTCACTCGTTCCTTTAGCGGATAAGGCTGCGATTAGCAACGACACACCAGCTCTGATATCGGGTGATGACATTTTGATACCGCGAAGTGATTGCTTACGTTCAAGACCAATCACGGTAGCCCGATGTGGATCACAAAGAATAATCTGTGCGCCCATGTCGATTAGTTTATCAACGAAGAACAAACGGCTCTCGAACATTTTTTGATGGATGAGAACGGTCCCTTTCGCCTGTGTTGCCACGACGAGCACAATACTCAGCAAGTCTGGTGTGAATCCAGGCCAGGGGGCATCGGCAATTGTGAGAATAGATCCGTCGATAAACGTTTCAATCTCATAACGCTCTTGTGATGGGATATGAATATCGTCGCCACGAAACTCAAGTTTAATACCGAGTCGTTTGAAGATTTCAGGAATGATTCCCAACATATCGATGCGACAATTCTTAATCGTGATTTCCGATTGCGTCATTGCTGCGAGACCGATAAAACTTCCGATCTCGATCATGTCGGGTAACAAGGTGTGTTCCGTGCCACCAAGTTTTTCAACGCCTTCGATGGTGATCAGGTTGGAGCCAACACCGGTGATCTTAGCACCCATACGGTTCAACATCATACAAAGCTGCTGGAGATAAGGTTCGCAGGCCGCATTGTAGATGGTAGTCTTTCCTTTTGCCAAGACAGCAGCCATGATGATGTTTGCTGTTCCTGTAACCGATGCCTCATCGAGAAGCATGTAGCATCCGGTGAGCGATGTTGCATCGATGTGAAAAAGATGTTCGCTAGCATCGAAGTTAAACTTTGCGCCAAGCTTTTGAAAGCCCAAGAAGTGCGTGTCAAGTCGTCGACGTCCGATCTTATCACCGCCTGGTTTAGGCAAACTCGCCTTGCCAAAACGTGCAAGGATTGGCCCGAGTAGCATCACAGAGCCACGTAAAGCGGCCGCTTTTTTGCGATATTCTTCAGACTCGAGAAAAGCCATATTGATATTCGATGCCGTGAATCGATAAGACTCAGGACCAAGTTTTTCAACTTTACAACCAAGATCGCCAACCAATTCGATCAGTTTATTAACATCAACGATGTTGGGAAGATTGTGAATGGTAATGGGTTCTGATGAGAGCAGTACTGCACTAACAATTTGCAATGCCTCATTCTTTGCACCTTGCGGAATAATTTCGCCTTTCAGCTTCTTTCCGCCTTTAATCTTGAAAACGCTCATTTAAAAAATTGACGGTTGACAAATAACTGGAACAAAAACTCATGCCTTCAAACAACGCGATTATCCATCGCGACGACGACGGAAATTGTTTCCTTTGTTCTTGTTGAACGGACGGTGACCACCGCCTCCTCCTTGCTGACGACGCTGATGATTGTCGCCATTGCCTTGCGGGCGAGCCTTCTTACGCTCTTTGTATAATTTTTCGAATAGATTATCCTCTCGAACTTTGTCGATGGTCATCTTCAATGCGCCACCTGACATCAATTGGATATCTTTTAAGATCACAGAATCATCCAGCGTTTCTTTGTTCCAATTCCCGTAGAAAGTCTTCATCAACTTTCCGAGATAAATGATCGCCTCTTGACGCTCTTGTGGGTCTTCAAGCTTTAAGGCTTCCTTCACAAGCTTCTCGATGTTTTTTCCGTAGTGCTTGAAGCGTACATCGCTCTGTGGATATTCCATGCGATCAGGTTTCTTAAACAAGATGTCGCGCTCTGGAACTGGGAAAGGGTTGTTAACATCTAAATTAAAATCAGCAATGATGTAAAGATCGTCCCACAAACGTTGTGGATCGTCTCCTTGCTCTTTAATGGTGGGTGTTAACTGCTTGATAAGTTCAATCAAGGTATACGAAAGTTCAGTACGCTTCTCCTTGCTAGGCACGTTTCTGATGTATTCAATCAATTTCTGAACGTTACGTCCGTATTCTTTCAAAATGATGTGCGGACGGTCGGTGTTGTATTCTCCGATCATAGAGTAGTGAAATTAGCCATTAGAGTTTGAATCGCAGTTGAAGTTGATCTTTGGGATTGGGCTTTCAAGAAAAAGTGCTTCTTACCAATAAACTGACCAGTGATCAATGATTCTTAGTACGTTAATAGGCAAATCTAATCAAAAGACAACACCAAACAAAGCGGGATCGTGCGCCGTTACTGCACGATCCGAAGCTTAGCAAAACTTAAAAGGAGTGTCTTTTCGCCTGCCTCTTTAAATTCAATTTTAGCCTTACGGTCGGCGCCGCTGAAGTCCATCTTTACCACGGTTCCAAAACCAAATTTTGGATGCTCTACCTGCATGCCTTCCTGTAGACCAGACGTATCACTTGGCTTGAAGTCGGCCGGAGCCTTGTACGCAGTTGATGCCGCTGGTTTTTTTATCGGTGTAGAAGCCACTGTCTTTTTGATACCCGACACGAGTTTCTTCGCATAGTCCGTTGGCGGCGGCGAGGACTCCAGTCCCGAAAACTTCGAACTTACTTTCATGAAGCTCTGATCGATGTCGTCGATGAAGCGGCTCGGCTCACAATTTTTAAGGCGGCCAAAACGATATCGTGTCAGCGCGTAGGAGAGGAAGAGGCGTTTTTTAGCCCGCGTGATCGCCACGTAGAACAAACGACGTTCTTCTTCAAGATCCGCCCGACTACTCAACATCATCTGCGATGGGAAAAGATCTTCTTCCATCCCGACCATGTACACATATTGGAACTCCAATCCCTTTGCCATGTGAATGGTCATCAACGTTACCTTATCGGGATCCTTGTCCTTGTCTTCATCTTGACCGCCTACCAATGCCGCTTCTTGTAAGAACGCGTTTAAGGTCTTGTCTTCACGCTCAGGATCATCGACAAATTCTTTGATGGCGTTCAATAATTCCTGAACGTTCTCGTAACGACTCAATCCCTCGACCGTTTTGTCTTCGTACAGTTCTTTAAGAAGACCGGAGCCTTTTGCGATTTCGAACGATGCTTCATACGCATCTTTATTCTGGATCTCAACGGAAAACCGTTTGATCATTGATACAAAATCATCAATAGGACCTGCAGAACGGCCACCAACAAACGGCGTGGAGTTTTGCAAAATCTCCCAAATGGAAGTTCCGTGATCGTTTGCTGCGACTACAATTTTATCTACTGTAGAATCACCGATACCACGCTTCGGCAAGTTGATAATTCTCCGGAACGAAGCTTCATCTTGTTGATTGAGCGTGAATCGCAGGTAAGCCAAAAGATCTTTAATCTCTTTTCGCTGATAGAAGGAGAGACCTCCGATGATTTTATACTTGATATTGTTACGACGAAGCGACTCTTCAATGGCACGCGACTGACTGTTGGTTCGATATAATACAACGAAGTCACTGAACTTCAATTGGTGTTGCATCTTCTCTTGAAAGATAGATGTCGCCACGAGTCTTCCTTCTTCATTATCGGATACCGCTTTGATCAGTTCAATCAAACCACCATCTTCATTTGACGTCCAAACGTTTTTCGGTATCTGCGCTTTATTTCTCTTGATGACCGAGTTAGCGGCCTGTACAATGTTTTGTGTAGAGCGATAGTTCTGTTCCAGCTTGATTACCTTCAACTCGGGGTAGTCGCGCTCGAAGTTTAGAATGTTACTGATGTCTGCTCCACGGAACGCATAAATACTCTGTGCATCATCGCCCACTACGCAAATGTTTCGTGTCACGGAAACGAGCTTGCGAATGATGTAATATTGACAAAGGTTAGTATCCTGAAACTCATCTACCAATACATAACGAATTCGATGTTGATATTTGTTGAGCACTTCAAGATGCTCTTTGAAAAGTTTGTCGGTGTTGAAGAGTAGGTCGTCGAAGTCCATGGCGCCCGACTTAAAGCAACGTTGCGCATACACTTTGTAGATGCGTGCCATCTCAGGGCGAAGGTTTGCAGCGTCATCGGCCATCAGTTCCGGGTTACGCGCATAGTCTTCCCAGCTGATCAATCTGTTCTTTGCAGCTGAGATTCTGTTGTAGACTACGTTTTGTTTGTAAACGGTGTCATCCAATCCCATTTCTTTAACGATGGTTCTGATGAGCGATTTGGCATCATCCGTATCGTAGATCGTAAAGTTGTTGGGATAACCCAAGTGTTGGGCTTCTACACGGAGAATTTTGGAGAAAACCGAGTGAAAGGTACCCATCCATAAGTTTCGTGCATCATGACCGACAACGTGTTCGATCCGTTCACGCATTTCTTTGGATGCTTTATTGGTAAACGTCAAAGCCATGATGCTGAAAGGGTCCACGCCTTTGCGCATCAATTCGGCAATTCTGAACGTGAGTACGCGTGTCTTGCCCGACCCAGCGCCGGCAATCAACATACAAGGTCCATCGGTATTTACTACGCCTTCGCGTTGAGGCTCATTTAAGGTGTCTAAGTAGTCGCTCATATCAGGGCGCAAATTAACATTAAGGCGTATATCCTTTCAAAGGAATTTTACCTTGATTACTTTTGAAAAATTATCTCCTACTGAACCCGTAATAAGCCTTGCAAGTTCAATATAATTTCTCCGATGAGTTGACAGTCACAGCGTCTGAACCTTGGTTTAAAGTAAAGGTTCAAGCGAACACGCGTTACCTTGAGGCGTTTGTCGGTCAGGTCGCCGGCCGTGCTGATGAAATTATTTTTATCGACCTTTTCTCCGGAAACGGATTATATACTGTGGGCCACCAGAAAGAGATCTTTCCAGGCTCATCTTTTCAAGCGTTGCTGTCGGGATTGCCGATTACGCGTTACATTTTTTGCGAGCACGATCAGGAGCAAGTAAAGGCGCTAAAGGCTCGGGTCAGCAAGTTTTTTCCGCGTCACCCCGTCACCGTATTTGATCAACCGATTGAAACGCTTCCCGCGAAATTTACAGATATAGTTCCGCAGGGAAAACCGCGCAGAAAAGCAGCTGTGTTTTGCTTGATTGATCCATGTTCAATTGATATTCCATTTTCGACAATCGAGAAGTTCGGTCGTGCGGGATGGAATCTATTGATGCCGTTCACTTTTCCACTCAATGTTCGTATGAATCATGCTTTCTATCAGACGGAAGGTCGCGATAAGTTGCAAAGGTATGTGGGCGTATCTGGGGCGAACAAACTGTCATCCGTAGAAAACAACGGAAATTTTTATCAGCAGCTGGTTCAGATATATGAAAATAACATGTTGGTAATGGGCATGAACAGCGCCATTTCTGCCCAAAAAATAAAATCGCAGTGGATGGAGCTACCTGCGTACAGCATGGGATTCTTCTCTGCGCAAATTTCTGCGAAGGCAGTACAGCAAGAAGTGCAGGGAAGCGAATTCGCGCAGTTTGAGCTTTTTTAATCGTACCTTTGAAAAAATAATAATCCATGATCAAAGTAGGAGAGGTTCTTGTCTCTGACGACATCAAAGACAAAGAGTTTGTTTGCAACCTTGAGAAATGTAAGGGTGCTTGCTGTGTAGAAGGCGACTTTGGCGCGCCCCTCGAAGAAAGCGAACTCGCCATCTTGGAAGAAATCTATCCTACTGTCAAACCGTATCTCACGAAAGAAGGTATTGCCGCCATTGAAAAACAAGGCAAGCATACTACCGACGATGATGGAGAACTTTGTACGCCAATTATAGATGGTCGTGAGTGTGCGTATGCGATTTACGACAAACAAAACGTTTTGAAGTGTGGGATCGAACAAGCATACCTCGATGGAAAGATTTCCTGGAAGAAGCCGATCTCATGTCATTTGTATCCAATTCGGGTTACATCGAAGAAAAATTTTGAAGCACTCAATTACCACAAGTGGCACATTTGTTCACCAGCCTGTGCGTTGGGTAAAGAACTTCAAGTGCCTGTTTATAAATTCCTAAAGGATCCGCTGATCAGAAAATATGGCGAAGCGTGGTACGGCGAATTGGTGAGTACGATTGAGTCGATGCCGCCGAAGGAGAAGAAGACGAAACGTTGAGTTTGTTCACGGTTCACGGTTTGACGGTTCACGGATGACGGATGAAAAATTGTGGGGTGTTAGCGCCCTGTTGTGTATATCAAAAACGTTGTGTTAAAGTTTAAACCAATTTGTTTTATGGCATTCAATTTCGAAAGACTTGAAGTCTGGAAGCTTTCGGTTAATAATTCCGGAAGTATTTACGATTTAACAAAGGGATTTCCCAAGGAAGAAATTTATGGATTAACCTCGCAGATCAGGCGAGCAAGCGATTCAGTTAGTTTGAATATCGCAGAAGGTTCTACAGGCCAAACCAAAGTTGAATTCGGGAGATTTTTGGGGTATGCTGTAAGGTCTGGAATTGAAGTGATTGGATGTCTTTACCTGGCGCGGACGAAGGGTTTCATAGACGAAAATGTATTCAGTCTCTTTTATCAGCAGGTGGAAACAATGATTATCAAGATTCAATCACTGAGGAAAAGCTTGAGATAGGTTCACGATACACCATCCGCACTTTTGCTGTGAACGGTGAACCGTGAACCGTGAACTTATTTCAACTGCGAAAAATCAAATGATGTCTCGAGGAATTTCGTCGTGAATTTTCCAGAGCGGAAGATGGCGTTGTCCATCAACTTCAAGTGGAAAGGAATTGTGGTCTTCACACCTTCGATTACAAACTCACTTAAAGCACGTTTCATCCGCGTAATAACTTCTTCGCGAGATTGACCGCTCACAATAAGCTTAGCGATCATTGAATCGTAGTTTGGTGGAATTGTATAACCTGCATAGACGTGGCTGTCGACACGTACGCCGTGACCACCTGGTAAATGAAGGTTGAGGATTTTTCCTGGTGAAGGACGGAAGCCGTTCGCAGGATCCTCGGCGTTAATACGACACTCCATCGCGTAGAGATTTGGGAAATAGTTTGTTCCAGAAATCGGTACACCGGCAGCAACTTTGATTTGTTCTTTGATCAAATCGTAGTCTGTTACTTCTTCCGTGATAGGGTGCTCTACTTGGATACGCGTATTCATTTCCATGAAATAGAACTTGCCGTGTTTATCGACAAGGAACTCGATCGTTCCTGCACCTTCGTAGTTGATTGCCTTAGCACCTTTGATAGCAGCTTCACCCATTTTCTCTCGAAGCTCTTGGCTTACGATCGGAGATGGTGTTTCTTCTACCAACTTCTGGTGGCGACGTTGTACTGAGCAATCACGTTCGGAAAGATGGCATACTTTGCCGTATTGATCACCCATCACTTGTATTTCAATGTGACGTGGCTCTTCTACAAATTTCTCAAGATACAATCCGTCGTTTCCGAAAGATGCACCAGCTTCGCGTTTAGCATCATCCCAAGCTTTTTTGAATTCGCCTTCTTCGTTGATGATGCGCATACCTTTTCCACCACCACCGGCAGTAGCTTTCACAATTACAGGGTAACCAATCTCTCTGGCGAGCTCTAATCCTTGCTCAATAGAGTCGAGCAAACCATCAGAACCGGGAATGGTCGGTACACCCGCTTTTTTCATGGTATCCTTTGCTGTGGACTTATCGCCCATAGCGTTGATCATGGCAGGTGTAGGGCCGATGAATTTAATACCGTATTCGTGACAGATAGCAGAAAATTCAGCGCGTTCAGAAAGGAAGCCATAGCCAGGATGGATGGCATCCGCGTTTGTGATTTCTGCTGCTGAAATAATGCGCGGAATATTGAGATAAGAATCTTTGCTAGGGGCATCGCCAATACATACTGCTTCGTCAGCGAAACGTACGTGAAGACTTTCGCGATCGGCTGTCGAGTATACCGCGACAGTTTTGATATCCATCTCTTTGCAGGTACGGATAACACGCAAGGCGATTTCACCGCGGTTAGCAATCAATATTTTTTTAAACATAGTATTCGTTTAAATCAGAAAAACTGAACCTTCCGATGTGAGCGTATGCTGTAGTCGGAAGGTTTATGAAGATTAAAAAGTCTTAGTCAAGTTCTACCACGAAGAGCACTTGATCGTACTCCACAGGCGTTGCATTTTCAACTGGTGCTTTTACGATTGTTCCAGAGAATTCTGATTCGATCTCGTTGAACAACTTCATCGCTTCGATGATACACACAGTTTGTCCTTTAGAAATTTTATCGCCAACAGATACGAACGGAGGCGTATCCGGATTAGAAGAGCGGTAGAACGTTCCGATCATTGGTGACTTAATTTCTACAGTCTTTTTACCTGAAGAAACTTCAGCGGCAGCTTTTTCAACTTTAGCAGCTGGTGCATTTTGGGTAGCGGCTACAGGTTGTGCGGCAATCGCTTGCGTTGCTACCGGTGCAACTACGGGTGTTGATTTAAATACTTTCTGATCCGGTTCACGCTTCACGGAAAGTTTAAGCTCTTTTGTTTCGATGTTTACCTCATTCAGTCCAGACTTCGAGATAAAATCGATAAGGTCTCTGATTTCTGATGTTTTCATTTCAGATGGGTTAGTTGATCCGGAATCATTAAACTCCTTTGAAGGTTTTGCTTCCTTCTTCACTACAGATTTGGATGGGCGTGTTTTACTCATGATTCAGTTTATTCTTTTGCACGTTCGATGTATTCACCTGTACGTGCATCGATTTTAATTTTGTCACCAGTGTTTACGAAAAGTGGAACACGAACTTCAGCACCATTCTCAAGTGTTGCTGGTTTTAATGTACGTGTAGCAGTATCGCCTGCTAAGCCGGGCTCAGTATACTGAACTTCCATCACTACGTTGTTCGGAGGATCGGCAGTGATAGGATTATTACCATTTTCGAAAGCGATCAATAACGTTACACCTTCTTTGATGTAGTTAACAGACTCTCCCAAGAGTTTTTTGTCAACATAGACTTGATCGAAAGTCTCATTATCCATTACCACTAGACTGTCGCCATCAGAATACAGGTACTGGTATTCTTTTGTCTCAACACGAAGGATCTCGATTTCTTCACCTGGACGGAAACGGTTCTCGGCTACTTTACCATTGCGTACGTTACGCATTTTGATTTGGTAAAATGCACGAAGGTTACCCGGTGTCCGGTGCTGAATTTCTTCTACCTGCGCTATCTCTCCGTTGTAGCGAACGTAGTTTCCTTTACTGAGATCAGATACTGTTGCCATATAAAATCAAGTCATTAAGTTACAAATCAATATTTTAAATGCAAGTCTGCCGAGGTTCACTGTTTGACTGTTCACGGATGACGGTAAAAGCATTTACTGTGAACTGTGATCTGCTCAACCGTGAACTCAACGCTACTTGCTGTCGTATGCCCATTTGATGTACATCGCTCCCCAGGTGAAACCGCCACCGAAAGCGGCAAGTAAAAGGTTGTCGCCTTTCTTGAGTTGCTTTTCGTAATCCCAGAGTAGGAGGGGAATTGTGCCGGCCGTAGTATTTCCATAACGCTCGATATTCATCATCACTTTGTTTTCAGTGATACCAACACGTTGCGCAGTAGCATCGATGATGCGCTTATTCGCTTGGTGCGGTACGAGCCATGAAATGTTATCGGCGTTGAGGTTGTTTCGCTGTGCAATTTGTCCTGCAACATCGGCCATATTTGTAACGGCAAACTTGAATACTGCAGAACCCTCTTGGTACACAAAGTGCATGCGCTTGTCAATCGATTCATGAGATGCAGGGAAACGACTTCCGCCTGCTTTCATGTGTAGATACTGCTCACCCGCGCCATCACTTTTCAACACCGAGTCAATCACGCCAACATTTTCAGTTGTTGGTTCAAGGAGCACGCATCCGGCACCATCACCAAAAATGATGCAGGTGGTTCTGTCGGTGTAGTCCATGATAGCAGACATTTTATCGCCACCGATTACGACCACTTTTTTATACATACCCGATTGTACGAAGCTCGCGCCTGTTGCAAGGGCATAAATAAAACCTGAACATGCTGCGGCCATGTCGAAGCTAAAAGCATTGGTAGCGCCCACTGCTGTGGCTACGATGTTGGCAGTAGCCGGAAACGTCATGTCGGCTGTTACCGTAGCGAAGATCAAAAGATCAATTTCTTTAGGATCTGTTTTAGTTTTTGCCAGCATGTCTTTTACGGCAGCAATACCGAGAACAGACACGCCTTGATTTTCGCCTTTCAGAATTCGTCTTTCTTTGATACCGGTTCGCGAGGTAATCCACTCATCGCTGGTTTCGACCATGGTCTCCAATTCTTGATTGGTGAGAACATAGTCCGGAACATATCCGCCAACGCCGGTAATAGCTGCTCTAATTTGCGTCATACAAGATTATAGGGTTGAACCTTTTTTACGGCTACCTTTAAAAAGAAAAAGCCCGACTTAACATCGAGCATTGATTGAAAATTCATTCCTCCGTTACAGAGGCGTGCTTTCTTTGGTGCTATCATTCTGGTCATGGCTGCGAAAGTCATGTTCAGTGCGAACTGAAAATATCCAGGAATGATGTTTAGCATGCAATTAAGCCAGAACTTCTTTTTCCATCACAACTTTACCATTGAAGTAAAGTTTGCCTTCGTGCCAGAAAGCGCGGTGTGGCAAGTGATGTTCTCCGGTTGTTGGACACACAGTTAATTGTTTGGCAGAAGCCTTATAGTGTGTTCTTCTTTTATCTCTCCGGGTTTTCGAGGTTTTTCGCTTCGGATTTGGCATAGTCTAAAACAGTTTATTTTAATTTTTTCAAAATATTCCAACGAGGATCTATTTCTTCTTCTTTCTTTTCTTGATTCGGATCTTCCGAGGTGTAAACAATCTTGCCTTCCTCGTGCTCATCCTCATCTTCACTTTCCTGTTGAAATTTTGGATGTAATCTCTTCATGGGCAGCGCCAGCACAATAAATTCATACATGTATTGTCCTAACTCCAACACCGCCGTATCGCGATTGATCATGACAATCTCGTCGCTTAACTCTTGGTCTACATCTCCAAACTTAAAAACCACCTTATGGCGATCTTCAACCGGATGCTCGAATTCTTCCAAACTGCGGTCGCACGTTAAATGTGCGGTGCCCTTAATATCAAAATCAGCTTCAATGAACGTTTCATGCTTGTCGAGTATAACATTGGCCACAAAGCTTCCTTTCGAAAGTACTTCAGACCCAAACTGACGAAAAAACTTCTCTTCCAATTCGAATTCGAACTGATGTTCTTTGTTCGCCAGTGCGATGATATTTACACCGTAAGCCCCCACAATATCAAAATGCCCCGAATCGAGGCGTTTTAAAATTAGTCGGCAAATTTATGATAATTAATGAGATTTTGCACCTGATCAGCGCAGAATTTGCCCGTGAGAACACTATCATCTGTTAGGTTAGTCGATTGAAATAAGGCTCTAATGCCCTTTAAACAAACTCTTTGAGGACAATTTCACGGATTTCGGCGCGGGATTTTTTCTCGTAATTTTCTATGAAATAGTCAATTACGCTCTTCTTAAAGCCCAACTTGATCGCAATGTTCTTGCTAAAGATGATTTCACTCTCGAATACATTTTGGTCGATAAACACCAATTCCATGGTTGACATCAAGTAGTCAAATTTCTGGTCTGCCGACAATGCACCCAACGAGTCGATTGGCTCTGGGTTTCGGATTAACTCCATCACATCAGCTTCTGGAAATTTCCGTTCGCGCGCAATTTTGAAAATGAGCTCTCTCTCGATCTTGGCAAAGTGCTTATCTGCCTCCGCTAACTGTATAAGTATATTCAGTTGTTTCTTCGTAACAATATCCATTGCAACCGTTGCTTGAAAAAGGGAAAAGAATGGCAAATATAATGATTAAACATTTTCTCAGCCAGAACTCGGGTTGAACGGCAGAATTGACCTCCTTAACGAAGGTTATTTTTCTGTAGACTGTTCGGTCCGGTAGCGGAAAATCTCCATTGCCCTGTAAACGGCCTCCCGTGTCGAGGTCTCGTCAGCCTGATTTTTCCCAGCTAAGCCATAGCCAGTGCCATGATCCGGTGATGTTCTAACGATCGGAAGACCAGCTGTAAAATTAACGCCGTTTTCGAAAGCAATTGCTTTGAACGGTACGAGCCCCTGATCGTGATACATGGCGAGCACGCCATCGTATTTTGCATAACTACCTGTACCAAAAAATCCATCTGCCGGAAAAGGACCATAAACGAGCTTGCCTTTGTTTTTCTGCTCGGCAATCAAAGGCTTAATGATCTGTTCCTCCTCGGTGCCGAGTAATCCGTTGTCGCCAGCATGCGGATTTAATCCAAGAATAGCGATGCGTGGTTTAACAACGCCAAAGTCTTTCCGAAGCGAATGCTCCATCAACTTTAACTTCGATTCTATCTTCTCTTTCGTGATCGTACCGGCGATATCTTTTACGGCAATATGTTCTGTCACTAGCGCAACGCGAAGTTTGTCGCTAACCATAAACATCAAGCTGTCTTTTTCACCAAAGAAATCAGTTAAGAACTCAGTGTGTCCTTTGAAAGGGAACTCGTCACTATGGATAGTTTGCTTATCGATCGGTGCTGTTACCAGTGCGTCGAGCAATCCTTCTTTTAAATCTGTACTGGCTTGTTTGAGTGCAATAAGGGCAGCTTTTCCGGCGTCGCGTGACGCTTTACCCGGCGTGATCTCCATATTTTCCTCCCAGCAATTCACGACGTTCACACTCTTTGCCGCCAGTTGCCCCTTGGTGCGTACCTGCGTGTAATTGAATTCTTCGATGTTAAGCTGCTTCTTGTAGAATGAAATCGCTTTCGCTGATCCATAGATCACAGGCGTGATCAAGTTCAATATACGATTGTCGGCAAGCGTTTTAATAACGACTTCAGGACCTACTCCGTTTGGATCTCCTAGGGTAATGCCTATCCTTGGTTTATTCGGATGATTCATGCTTCATGGTTACAATACTCTGCGAGTTAACGAACACGGAAGTAAGATGCAAGCACTCTCCACGGATTGACTGAAAGTCCAAAGTGAGGCAGCCTTTTGAACGTCTTTCGTATTGTTCGATTTTCGGACTCCGGACTTTCAGACTACTTTTGCATTTATGCGCGTAGAAAAATCGGATAAAGTAAGGCCTAAGAAGTTCCTCGGACAACACTTTTTGCACGATCAGAGTATTGCAAAAAAAATTGTTGACGGACTACAATTGGCGGAGGGGAGTAATGAAGTCTTAGAAATAGGTCCAGGGATGGGGGTACTCACGAAATTTTTGGCGGAGGCGAATGATGTTGATTTGAAGTTGATTGAAATTGACCGTGAATCGGTAGTCTATTTAAAGCAACATTATCCTTTACTGCGCGAACGTATTATCGAGGGCGATTTTTTGAAGCTCGACCTCACCACCGTATTTGGTGGTCATTTTTCGGTGATCGGAAATTTTCCCTACAATATTTCTTCGCAGATTTTCTTTCGCGTACTCGATCATCGTCATCAGGTAGATCAAGTTGTATGCATGCTGCAGAAAGAAGTAGCAGACCGTATCGCAGCGAAGCATGGCAATAAAACGTATGGCATTTTAAGCGTGCTTCTCCAGGCATACTATCACATCGACATGCTTTTCAAAGTATCGCCAGGGGTATTTACGCCACCACCAAAAGTAATGTCGGCGGTGATACGATTGAGAAGAAATAACGTACAGTCACTTCCTTGCGATGAAATACTTTTTGTTCAGGTAGTGAAGCAAGGGTTCAATAACCGTCGCAAGACCTTGCGCAACGCACTAAAAAATCTAAATTTGGCTACCGTAGTCACATCGCTGCCGCTACTGGATAAACGTGCGGAGCAACTCAGCGTTGATGACTTCATTTTCCTTACCCAAAAAATAGAAGACAGTCGTGGAGCAATTGGTTGAATTTGAGTTGACGAAAGAATTCCGCGATCGCTTCCAGCAAGCCCTGGATGAACGTGACCAGAATTTCATTCAGCAGTCGCTCATCGATGTAAAGCCTGCGGATATCACGAGTCTCTTATATGAGTTCAACGCAGTAGAATCGAAGTATGTCATGGACTTGCTTCCCATTGAAGTGCAATCTGAAGTAATTCGAGATCTTGATCCTGATACGCGCAAGCGGAATATCAAAATATATCAATTGCCGGAGGTTGTGCAGTTGCTCAATCAACTTGCATCTGATGATGCGGCAGACATTTTACACGAGCTTCCCGTAAAAGATCGCGAGATCGTACTGGGCGGACTCGAGCAAGAATTACGCATTCAAGTAACCGAACTTTTACGTTACGAAGAGAATGTTGCAGGTGGGTTGATGGCGAAGGAATTGATTAAAGCGAGAATCAATTGGACTGTCGTTGAATGTGTGGAGGAAATTAGAAAGCAGGCCGAGAATGTGTCGAAGTTTTACCAAGTATACGTAGTTGATGCGACAGACATGCTTCTGGGTAAAGTTGCGTTACAAGATCTCATTATTTCAGATGCGAAGAAAATTGTAGCCGATATTTACGAGAAAGATATCGTCAGTGTTGAAACGTACATGGAAGATTGGGAGGTAGCCGAGGTGATGAAAAAATACGATCTCGAATCTGTTCCCGTCGTGAATGTACATGGACAACTTGTGGGGCGCATTACCATCGATGACGTTGTTGATGTGATCACGGAACAAGCCGATGAAGAACGTCAGATGATGGCGGGTATTACAGAGAACGTAGAAGAAGACGATAGCGTTTGGCGAAATACACGTGCGCGTCTTCCGTGGTTGTTGATCGGTATTGCGGGCGGGCTTATGAATGCAAAGTTCATGGGGCTTTTTGAAAATGAATTAGCACGTGTCACAGCGATTGCATTTTTTACACCGCTCATTCAAGCAACAGGCGGAAATGTAGGAATACAATCGTCGTCATTGATCGTACAGAGCTTAGCAAATCCCGACTTCGTCGATGATGGATTATGGAAGCGTTTGGTAAAAGTTTTTTTTGTAGCCATTCTTAATGGATTATTCCTCTCCGTGTTGGTTTTTGTGGCCAATGTATTTTTGTTCAAAGAGTATGAGCTTTCAACGGTGGTATCATTAGCGCTGTTCAGTGTTGTCGTGTTCGCTTCATTTATTGGCACGATCACGCCTTTGGTATTGAACCGTTATGGATTTAATCCCGCGTTAGCCGCAGGTCCATTCATTACAACCATAAACGACCTATTGGGATTAACCCTATATTTCTTCACCATTCATTTGATGCTTTAATGTCATGCGCTGTCTGATTGTCGATACAATGCACGAGAGTATATTCTCGCTACTACAAGAAATTCAATGGGAGTATGATTATCAACCAACAATAACGCGAGACGAGATAAAAACGATACACCGTGGCTACGATGGTTTGATCATTCGAAGTAAGACCCATGTTGATCGTGATCTTCTTGGTGAGAATCCAACGTTTAAGTTTATCGCCAGGGCAGGCGCTGGTATTGACAATCTTGATGTTTCTTATCTCCAAGAAAAACGAATTGCCATCCTGCATGCATCAGAAGGCAACCGTGATGCTGTAGCTGAGTATGCATTAGGCGCACTGCTTAGTGTGATGCGGCACATACCGCGTGCGAATGCCGAAGTGAGGGAGAAAGTTTGGCTGCGCGAAGAAAATAGGGGTGAGGAGATTATGGGAAAGACTGTGGGCATCATTGGTTATGGGAACATGGGCTCATCGTTTGCGCGGAGACTGTCAGGATTTGGATGTAATGTTTTGGCTTACGATAAGTACAAAACCGATTACGCAGATGCATTTTGCAAGGCCGCGTCGATGGACGATCTCTTTCGTGAAAGTGATGTTTTGAGTCTCCATATCCCGCTTACCGCTGAGACACGTGGGATGGTTAACACTTCATTTTTGAACCGATTTCAGAAATCTATCATATTGATCAACACAGCACGGGGTGAAATTTTACCGTTACATGAAATTGCATCGGCAGTAGAATCCAAGAAGGTGCGCGCAGCCGTGTTGGATGTGCTCGAAAATGAAAAACTACATACACTATCGGAACAACAGGCGCAAGCTTTTTATGTTCTCAAACAAAAATCTAATGTAATATTAACCCCACACATTGCTGGGTGGACGTTTGAGTCGCACGTAAAAATTAATGTAGCTTTGGTGGATAAAATCAAAGCTCTTTCGCTGGCGCTTTAATTTGAAAATGCTAATTTAAAGTAGTTTGTAGTTAACTGGATTTCACCTCATGGGCTTTTTCGACAAGCGTGCTAAAAAAATTGGAGAGGTTTTTAATTCTATTATAGAAAAACCTTTGCTCACATCGACGCTTGTGCTCATGCTTGTTACGGTCCTTGTGTTGGGACTAAGTTTCAAATATTACCTCCGCGATTTCGATACGTTTATTCAGCAAATTCTCGCGGAAGCTCACGGTATGATCTTCGATATTGCTGTGATTGGTATTCTTATATTCTGGCTTAATAAAAACGGAGAGACCCGTCAGCGCATTCGGACCTATAAAGATGAGATCGACGACTTTAGATTATGGGAATCAGAAGAAGCGGCCTTTCGTACGGTGGGTAATATTAAGCGTCTCAACCGACATAAAATTCATGAGATCAATTTGGTGAATTGTTATCTCCCAAGAACAAACTTGAACTATGTGAACTTAGCGGCGTCGAATATGAATTCTGCTAATATTTCACAATCGTCGTTGATCGAGTCAAACCTTGAGAACGCGCGACTTAATCAAACCAACTTTGAAAATTCTAATTTGAATCAAGCAAACTTGCAAAGTGCGTATGCGAGTGGTGCGAATTTTAAAGATGCATTCTTGATCAAAGCACAATTTGAGAATGCCTTTTTGATCAAAGCGAATTTTAGCAATGCATTTTTAATGGAGGCCAATCTGCAGAATTGTTATCTGATGGGTGCAGACTTTGAAAACGCGAGTCTTTACAAAGCAGATCTTCGTGGAGCGAAAGGATTGACCGTTGAACAACTGTCGAAAGTAAAGACCCTTTATCTAGCGAAATTCGACGATGAGATCCTCGAGCAAATTAGAACCGCGCTTCCGGAATTGGTCGGTGTTTGATCGGGTTCCGCGCTGGCTTGCGTGGAAAAAATAAATGATTACCTTTGCCATTAGCAACGGCTTCGGGAACGAGGCCGTTGTTCTTTTTTTTATTGCCCGAATAACATCGGCATCAAAACGAAACATTGAAAACATGAGTAAGAAAATTTCATACTACACGAAAGATGGGTTGGAAAAACTGAAAGGTGAATTGGCAGAGTTAAAGTCAAAAGGCCGTGCAGATATCGCTCGTCAAATTGCGGAGGCACGTGACAAAGGTGACCTTAGTGAGAACGCCGAGTATGATGCTGCGAAAGATGCGCAAGGTCATTTGGAAGCAAAGATCGCGCAGCTGGAAGACCTTGTGTCTAATGCTCGTTTATTAGATGAAACCAATATTGATACTTCGAAAGTCTCTATTCTTTCAAAGGTGACCATTAAGAACAAGAAGAATGGCGCTTCAGTAACGTATACACTCGTGTCTGAAGAAGAAGCTGATCTTAAAGCTGGCAAAATCTCGACTATGTCACCGATCGGTAAAGGTCTGCTTGGTAAAAAGAAGGGCGAGACCGCCATGATCAAAACACCGGCAGGTGAGATGGAATTCGAGATTGTAAATATTGGTCAATAGTTAATTTCAGATTCAATACCGATGGCTTCTATTTTTACACGCATCATAAACAGAGAAATTCCAGGCCATATTATCGCTGAAGACGATCACTATATCGCCTTTTTAGATATTACGCCTTTGGTGATGGGCCACACGCTTATCGTGCCTAAAAAAGAAGTCGATTATATTTTTGACCTGCAAGATGAGAAACTCGCAGGTCTAATGTTGTTTGCAAAACCTGTGGCGCATGCAATACAAGCGGCTATACCTTGTAAACGAATTGGTGTGTCGGTAATCGGTCTTGAAGTACCCCATACACATGTGCATTTGGTGCCTATGAATAGCGCGGATGATGTTAATTTTACCCGTGCAAAACTGCATCCCACCCAGGAACAATTAAAATTGGTAGCTGACCAGATTGTCGCTAAACTAAAAAAATAGAAACTCGTCCGGATTTCCTGACATTAACCTGTTCATCGTTGCATGAACGTTACCAACGATGTTACATTTACATTGTTGATCGTTGCCGGCATTACCGTAAACTTGCTAGAAGGTTTAAGACTTAACTTAATCGTTGTAATAAAAAAGTTGTGTTCAATGATGGATACTTGTCAACTCAAGCAAAAGCTCGATGAGCTTGAAGTGTCGTCTGATGCATATTCGCTGGATGGAACGCTTAGCCCTGATCGCATGATTCTCTTCTATGACTTTAAAGAATGGATTGTTCTATACGTCGACCAAGAAGGTGAGCGCAATAACGTGAAAACTTTTTCCTCGGAAAGTGAAGCGTGTGCGTACTTATATAATTACTATAAACTGCGATAGCGGTCGTTTATGTTTGTTCAAGGTTGACAGATCAATCGGAACGGACTATAGAAAATCGATGTCTACATTTAGCGGGTAGCGCATCAGGTAACTTAACGCGCGACTCATCGGCAAATCCTCGAAGAGTACGCGATACAAGGTATTCGTAATGGGAGCTCTCACCCCGTAATAGTCAGAACATTTTTTTGCAATCTTAATCGTGTTGATACCTTCCGCAACTTCATCAGTATTAGCAAGGATTTGATCGAGTTTCATGCCTTGTGCAAGGTTGTAGCCGACGGTGAAATTCCGACTCAACGAACTATTGCAAGTGGTTACCAAATCCCCAACACCGGCGATGCCAAGAAACGCAGTGGTATTACCGCCCAATGCACGACCGAGATAAACCATCTCCACCATCCCGCGACTAATCAAAAGGCCTTTCGCATTCTCCCCGTATCCTAAGCCTTTTAAGGCACCTGCGGCAATGGCGATGATGTTCTTCAAGACACCTGCGAGTTCAACGCCGGTCAAGTCGTTATTGCCGTAAACTTGGAAGCGATCGTTACGAAGTAATTTTTTACCTAAGCTGATCACCTCGTTAAAGTGACTGGCAACAACGGTCGCCGCGGGCTGTCCTGCAGCAAGTTCTTTCGAGAGATTCGGTCCTGCCAGGCAACCTACACGAACGACAACGCTCTCTTCCATGATCACCTCGCTGATCGTTTTAACATGATCACGGGTGAGTTTATCTACAGACTCGAGTGTCTGATCTGGTGGCAAAGTGATGTCAAAACCTTTTGTCCCATGAATCAAAATATGATAAGGGTGGAGGAACGGCGATAACTGTTTCATCATTGTGCGAAAATGCGCCGATGGAACGATTGGGAAAATCACCTCACATTGCTCCGCCACGCGACCAAGATCAGTGGTGGGTGTTATATTGGCGTGCATCGTATGGCCACGATTTTCTTTCGTTTCCAAAATGCGACGAATCACTTTTTCGTCACGGGCATACAGGAGTACATTCCGATGTTGCGCTACCAAATTGGCTACCGCACTACCGAAGTTTCCAGCACCGATTACGCCAACCGGCTTATCATCAGATAAACTTTTCAAGCTCATAGCCGACTAGCCTGTTGTGGTAGTAATACAATGTGTTAAAATCCTTCGTGATAATGTTGCCTTCTTTGTTCAACAACAATGGACGTTTCAAATGGAAAATGCCCACGTTCTCTAACCCGTGTCGAATTACCAAATCGATCTTGCCCTTCAGATGTGTAGCATAATAAACTTTGCCTTCATCTTTAAGTTGATAGATCTGCTTGCGAACGCGCTTACAAGTTGCACGGAATTCTTCATAATCCAACACCTGATCCTCCTCTGGTAAACGCAGCAATCCAAACAGGTCGAGCTTTGGATGTTTTTTCTGCCACATCTCAAAGGCGACAAATGCGACAAGGTGACTTGCAAAAACGCGGTTGATGCGATGATACTCGGCGACAATCTTTTGACTCAACATCCGTGTGTACTCGTCCTCACGTTGTTTGTCTATGGAGAGCTCGCCGCTACTCAGGAAATAATCTTTTGTGTCGATCACACGCCCTTGCGCATCCAAGCTATTTCCATCATCGTCAACATAATTTCCCATGATGTCCAGTCCGCGACCAATAGAGACCGAAATATTTGAACCTTTCGTAAAAAACTTGAATAGGAATTGCAGCAGCTGCCAGCTTCCGTATTTGTCTTGCTCCGGCAGATAACGGTCTTGCCCCTTCGCAGAGAGGTACTCGTCGATCAGGTCAGGTGCTTCCAGTACGAAGTGATAATTCAACGAAACAGGAACGATGAAAATTTTGCGCACCTCTTCGCCAGGTTTAGCGTCGAGGTACAGGTTGCGCTGCGCTTCGATTGTTGAATTGAGCAATCCCAACTTGAGCTGCTTTTCGATCATACCCGATCGTGAGCGTGTTCCACCTGGGAAGAATAGGCTATGCGCACCCTTTTGAATCGCTAAGGTGGAGTAGAGCTTGAGCGTCTCCAGGTATGGTACATTCTTCTTTCGACGATCTACTTTATACGCGCCAAGGCTGTTCATAAAGTAGGCGAAGATCTTGATGTTAAAAAGATTGAGCCCTGCGCCGTAGATAAATGCAGGCAATCCCAGGGAGTGGATGACCCATCCGATGAGTATGGAATCAAGATTACTGAAATGTGTAGGCACCATGATTACCGTGCCTTGTGAGGCCAGTTTTCGAAGGTGTTTCACCTTTCCGACGATGTGAATTTTATCGCGAAGCGTATAACGATTTCTAAAGATTGCACCGAACTTTTTTACACGTGCGCCATTCAGCAAACGACCGAACCAAAACTTAACAATCTCGCGGGTAAAGCGATAAGAAGTAGGTTTGAAATTTCCGGCAATTTCATTGGCATAGCGCGATACGATGCGAAGCAACAACTCATCGGCTTTCACTTGTGTTTCTTCTGGCGTTTTAGATGCCAGTGCAACCAGCTCTTCCTTGATGCCCGCCCAGAAACGCGGTTCATCTTCCGGGTCAACGCGCCAGCGGTTGCGTTTCATGCGTTGCTGTTCACGGTATACGGTAGCCTCGAGTTCGTCAATCACGTGTTTAGTGGTTGGACGAACCTCTTTGATCCGCTGAAAAGCTTTCATTGCTACTTCTTCAATGAACTCTTTGCGGTTCTTGCTCAACTGGTATACCGGCCAATCAGGAATGTCTTCCAAGATCGGCTTATACTTCTTGTTCTTATTTTTCTTTTCTACGACTTCCATCGGGGCTGCAAAATAATACAATTTCCAGCACAAGTTTAAGTTCTCGTGCCAGGTTGATCGATCGTATGGCTTTTACGTTCTGGAAACAGCCTGGTGGAGGCTTTTAGACATGTCGTCGAATCGGTTTAGGGCCTCTTGAACGAAGGCCTCATCCACCATCTGAATAACTTCCGACTCGCCCGTTACGTCAAATTGATTGATCTTAAAGGTTTGTTCAAGCATGCCATTCTCGATTTTAATCAAGTAACGGTTATTCCATGAAAAGATCGTGATCTTGCAAGCTGGATGAGGAATTTCACCGACGACACGCATGTGTTAAGGATTTGATATCGCGCAAAGATAGCCGTTCTGAATTACCGCTTATCTTCAACGTGCTGATTTAGCTGAGTTTTGACACTGTCAAGTTCCAGTTCGAGATTTTTGTACACCGTACTCTGATGTAGCTGATCAAATTTCATTTGGCGAATCAGTCTCTGGAGTTCAAGCTCACGTTTTTGTAATGAAGCTTTTAAGGCCTGGGAGTCAGGTTTCATGGTGACGGTAACTGCGGTTAGGATTTGGTGCCGCAAGATAGTTTACAATGTGGAATCAAAGCAGAAAAAAACAATCATTTTGATCAAATACATTCAACGCTTGCCGCTGTTGAATGGCATGCCTATTTAATCAGATCGTTAGACACAGCTTTACTAAAGAAAGTTGTATCTGATCGGAATAAAAATCTAAATCGTAGCGTTAGATAATTTTAACTTTCAGGTTGTTACGGAAGGTTATATATTGTACCCTTGATGTCGTTTCTTTGGTGTTGATTTGTAGGTCTTTACTTTATGCTTATGAAAGCGTCTCTTTACTTTCAAAAATTACTTCGCCAGTTAAGCCTTCTCTTGCTTTTCTTGTGCAGTTTACCGTTTGGCGTTTTCGCAACGCACATGCGCGCTGGTAATATCCTGCTAGAAAAGGTTATCCCAAATGATTGCAGTGACCGCCGATATAAGATTCGGATCATCGCCTACATCGATACGGAAAGCACTGTTCCCTTTGGCGGATCAACAAGCGATGTGCTGGCCATCTACGGAAGGTCGCATGAAGCCTTCATGATTCAGGTTCCTGAAATAAAAAGCACGAACGGTGACGGCACTCAGTTCTTCGAAATTATCGACGCCGATCGTCACATTGCGCGGGTCGAATTTGTTTACTTTCATGAGTTTCCGGGCAACGATGTCTATACGATCACTTTCACGGAGATCAATCGTAACGCGGGTATCTTGAACATGAGCCGCTCTGTCGATACACCTTTCTTTATTGAAACGAAAATTACCTTGGATAGCTATTTAGGATGTAGCACACCCGCGTTGATTGAAGTCCCTCCCGTGGATAGAGCATGCTCAGGGATCATGTGGACTCATACCCCAGGAGCGGTAGACTTGAAGGACAGCATTTCTTACGAACTCCAAATTCCAAAGTCAGGACCGCTAACGCTTGTTGGAAACTATGCATCACCTGAGCGGTCACAATTTTATTCTTCAATTGATTATAGCAAAGCCAATGAAAAACGTGACGGTTTCCCTACGTTCGTGATGGATCCACGTTCAGGTCTTATAACGTGGGATGCGCCTGGAAATACTGGGGAATACAATATTGCATTTCATATTATCGAATGGCGAAAGGTCGATAATGTATGGTATCGCATGGGATACGTCCGACGCGACATGCAAATCATCGTGGAAGATGGATGCGACCACAACCGTCCAGATTTAGAAGTGCCCCCCGATACGTGTGTGGTGGCCGGTACGCTTTTAAAAGAAACAATTTGGTATTGGGACCAATTTCTAGAACCACCAAAGCTGCCGGGCATTCTTAACCCCATTAACATCAAGGCATATTCACCAGTGTTTTTACGCGGTGCAACGACCATTCCGCATCACCAAAACGAAGACTATCTACCCGGTAAGGTGAAGCCCGGATATCCCATGGAATTTACTTGGCAAACGGAATGCGATGATGTACATGATCAACCTTTTTATGTCAACTTTAAAGTAACCGATCAAGGAGATCCTCAACTTGCTACTTTCAAAACGTGGAGGATTCGCGTTATAGGTCCCCCACCAAGATTCAATGATCGGACGCTGAATGTTTCGACCAGGACGGCTACGCTGAAATGGGATCCGTACGTTTGTCAAAACGCAGAAACCATGCAAGTGTGGCGTCGCGTCGACAGCGTGGGCTATACGGGAAGCGTTTGTGAAACTGGAATGCCGCCAGGGTTAGGGTACGAGTTAATTGGGACTGTTCCAATTAACCAATCAGCATATGTCGACAACAATAGCGGCAAAGGATTAGCGCCAGGCGCACAATATTGCTACCGTCTTGTCGCGATATTTCCCTCGTCATCAGGTGGAGGAGAAAGTATTGTTTCTTCTGACACCTGCTTGGCACCGTTCGTTACGAAGGACCCTATTATGACAAAAGTGTCGATCAGAAAAACTGATTTGGAAGACGGCATTATCGATGTGCAATGGCATAAACCACTGGATACTACAGTGCCACAGCCCTATAAATACGAAGTGTATCGAAGTGAAGGGTTTACCCGTGGAAACGATTCAACGTTGGTGGCTACTGTTGATGGGAGTATGAACGACGTAGAATCGATTACCGACAGTAATTTGAATACAGAAGAAAAAGTTTACAACTACTCGGTAACCTTATACAAAGATGGAAATCCAATAGGGTGGTCTCCAACGGCGTCAACAGTACGCTTGACCAATGAATCCGAACTTGGAAAAATTAATTTGTTCTGGTCCGCTACCGTGCCTTGGTCAAACTCAATTTCCGATGATGGTGCAGGCACCTATATGCACAAGATTTATCGCGGGGTAGAAGGTGCGACGGATGATGAGTTGGTAGAGATCGCCACGATTGATCCAACCGCTGCAGGTCTGTTCTTCTCTGATAATGGTCCGTTCGAGGCTAATAAAGACTACTGTTATCGCGTGGAAACTTTTGGTAGCTATGGTAATGATGATTTACCGACACCGCTTCCGAATTTCTCGCAGATGATTTGTACGGAGCCGGGTGACTCAATTCCACCGTGCGTTCCAGAGTTAACCGTCGAGCTGGCACCTTGCGAAGCTCTGATAGAAAGTGGCCAATTGTGTAATGCTAACAACGTCACGAATACAATCACTTGGGAAAAGCCAACAAGCGAAGATTGTGATGATATTCGTAAATATCATATTTGGGTTTCCAACACGAAAGGTGGGACCTACACCAAACGTTATACGGTGCCAGCCACGACAACAACATTCTCTGAAGATACACCAACATTCGCACGCTGTTACAGAATCCAAGCCGAGGATGATTCCAAAAACTTGAGCGAGCTCAGCAACGAAGTGTGTAACGACAACTGTCCGATGTATGTATTGCCAAACGTATTCACGCCGAATGGTGATGAATTGAATGATGTCTTCAGCGCATTCAATATCCGCAATTTGTGTAATGAAGATGATTGCAGTGATGTGCCTTTGAAACTTCGAAGAGACTGCGCGAGATTTGTGGAGGATGTCAAATTCACCGTATTTAACCGCTGGGGCCAACAAGTCTATACATATCAATCAGACACAGGCCCAGAGAATACGATCTATATCGACTGGGATGGAAAAGACAACTCGGGAAAGATGGTTGAACCGGGTGTATATTATTATGCAGCTGAGGTGAAATTTGTTACAGCAGATCCAGCGGCAAGTTTGAAGGTATATAAAAGCTGGGTGCAAGTTATTTATAATGCAAATTGATGATCATCCGGTAGTCTTGTTTGATGGTGTTTGCAATCTTTGCAACGGTGCAGTGCAATTCGTCATCAAGCGAGACCCCGATGGAATTTTTAAATTCGCCTCACTGCAATCAACGTATGCGAAAGAGCGCCTCGCTGAAGCTGGCGCGAACCCTGATCATCTTCATAGTGTAGCCGTACTATTGAAGGATAAAGTATATACGAAGAGTGATGCAGCCATCATGATCGCTAAGCATCTCCAAGGCCCTTGGCGTTTTTTTCGCTTGACACGCTTTGTTCCCCGTCCACTTCGAGATTTTGTGTACACACTTATCGCGAACAACCGGTACACATGGTTCGGTAAAAAAGATCAATGCATGATTCCTACACCAGCTACGAAGGCCCGTTTCCTCGCATAACGGAAACGCTCTTTTTTCATTACTTTTGCCGCCGATAAACAATTCACTTTATGAAAGCCTATGTATTTCCTGGCCAAGGAGCACAATTCACAGGAATGGGAAAAGACCTCTATGAGGCTAATCCCAAAACCAAAGCGTTGTTCGATTCGGCCAATCAGATCTTGGGATTTAATCTAACCGACATTATGTTCAATGGTTCTGTTGACGAACAAAAGCAAACCAAAGTAACGCAGCCCGCTATTTTTTTGCACTCGGTAGCGGTAGCGCTTTCTAGCGATAATTTTTCGCCCGATATGGTGGCGGGGCATTCGCTTGGAGAATTCTCTTCGCTTGTAGCCAATAAAACGCTCTCTTTTGAAGATGCCCTGCGTCTCGTTTCTAAACGCGCCCTGGCGATGCAAAAAGCCTGTGAAATTAATCCGTCAACAATGGCGGCCATTCTTGGTCTTGATGATAAAGTAGTTGAAGAGATCTGCGCATCAATCGATGAGGTCGTGGTTGCGGCAAACTACAATTGTCCAGGTCAATTGGTTATTTCTGGATCGATGAAAGGTATCGATATCGCTTGCGAAAAATTGAAAGCAGCAGGTGCCAAACGTGCATTGCCACTTCAGGTTGGCGGTGCATTTCACTCACCACTCATGGAGCCGGCGCGTGAAGAACTCGCTGCAGCAATTGAAGCCACGACTTTCAACAAACCAATTTGTCCAGTCTATCAAAACGTAAACGCACTGCCTTCAACAGACATCGCGGTCATTAAAGGAAACCTCATCGCACAACTTACCGCACCAGTACGCTGGACACAATCTGTTCAGAATATGGTGAAAGATGGCGCGACGCACTTCACAGAATGTGGACCAGGAAAAGTATTGCAAGGACTTGTGAAGAAGATTGCACCCGCAGCGGAAGTAGCCAGTCTCTAATCTTCAATAAATTTTGTAACAGCGAGTTGATCGGTACATGTGTCGAGCAGCTCGCTGATTTTTTTATGTGCTGTTGGATGCACATGATCGGCTGCGATTTCGGCAAAGGGAATGAGTACAAATTTGCGATTGGGAAGCTCAGGGTGTGGAATTACCAAATGTGCCGTTTTTAGTTCCACCTCGCGATAGAGGAGGATATCAATGTCGATGATACGCGCACCCCATTTACCCGTGCGAATTCTGCCCAAGCTTTTTTCAATACTATGCGTTTTTTCTAACAGCGCCCCGGGCGTGAGGTTTGTTTCAACTTCAATGACTTGATTCAAAAAATCAGGCTGGTCTGTAACACCCCAGGCAGCAGTGCTATAAATCGAAGAAGATCGCACGATCTTTCCTACTTGCTTCCGGATTTTCATGCACGCATCATGCAGGTTGGTAGACCGGTCACCCTGGTTAGAACCTAACGAAAGAAAAATCCCAGCTTTTTTGTAATTCTTCACCTTACAAACATACTTTTTTATTCGTATGGGTATTGCTTATTTTCGAACCTTAAATGCTATTATATGACTTTCGGTAAAAGCTTTTTTGCTTCTTTTCTGGCTTTTTTTGCGGCTATTTTCGTCCTGGGGGTAGTCTTCGTGTTTATGATTGTGGGGATTGTGGCCAGTTCTTCCAATAATCAAGTGGTGGTGCGCAAAAATTCTGTCCTTCATTTAAAACTCGATGCACAAATCACCGAGCTCGAAGTGAAAAATCCACTCGATGCTTTAACAGGTTCCGACGTTCCAAAAATTGGGTTATTAGAACTCAAAGAGGCTATCCGCCACGCCGAAACGGATGATAACATCAAAGGTATTTACCTGGATGTTTCTCATCCAATGGCAGGGTTCTCTACGATCGAAGAAATTCGTCAGTCACTTCTACATTTTCGCGAAAGCGGTAAATGGGTTGTCGCTTATAATGAAACCATGTCAGAAGGTGCGTATTATCTCGCTTCCGCTGCCGACAAAGTGTATCTCTATCCCGAAGGTGAGGTAGAGTTCAATGGCCTTTCTATCGAAATCGCTTTTTATAAACGATTGTTCGACAAACTTGAAATCAAACCTCAAGTTTTTCGCGTTGGAAAATTTAAAAGCGCCGTAGAGCCATTCTTCCTCGAACAGATGAGTGATGAAAACAGAACGCAGCTAACGGAACTATCGAATTCGCTCAATGACGTGATGCTGACAAAAATCGCGGAAGCAAGAAAGATCGATAAAGCACAACTTAAAAAGATCTCCGATGGTATGCTTGTACGCAATGCAGCACAAGCAAAAGAGTACGGACTTGTAGACGATCTTTTTTATAGCGATCAATTTTTGGAAGAACTAAAAACAAGATTAGACACTGATGCTAAAAAAGTGAATCTTGTTACCTATACAAAATATAAGAAAAGTTTCATGTCGACATCTACTAGCGAAAATAAGATCGCGGTGATTGTCGCCGATGGAACAATTATGCCTGGCAAATCAGATGGCAAACAACTGCTGATTGGCGGAGAAACTTTTGTAGAGCAAATTCGCAAAGCGCGTGAGGACGATGATGTAAAAGCTATTGTGATGCGTGTGAATTCTCCTGGCGGTGAGTTTCGCGCTTCCGATATGATCTGGCGTGAAGTACAACTTGCATCTCAGGTTAAACCAGTTATTGCGTCGATGTCAGATTATGCTGCGTCCGGTGGTTATTACATCGCGATGGCAGCGGATACAATTGTCGCGCAACCACATACGATCACAGGATCGATTGGTATCTTTGGGGTGATGTTTGATATGAGCGGATTTCTGAGCGATAAGATCGGTGTTACTTTCGATGAAGTAAAGACAGGCGAGTTTGGTGAAATGTATACCGTAACGCGACCGCTAACCGATGCAGAAAAGAACTTTTGGCAACGCAGTCTCGATGCACATTATGAAACCTTTACGTCGAAGGCTGCTGATGGTCGAGGTGTAACACAAGATTCAATCAAAGCCGTTGCATCTGGTCGTGTATGGACCGGTGAGCAAGCTTTACAACATAAACTTGTCGATGTACTTGGTGGCTTTGATGATGCTGTACAAATTGCAGCGGATAGAGCAGGCGTGAGCGACTACAAAGTGAGATTTTATCCTGAGCAAGAATTATCACCCTTAGAAGAGATCATCACCGCCATCGGCGAAGATCAAGAAGATGCTGCGGTCCGCGCAAAGCTAGGTGCCTACTACACGTGGTACTTACAATTCCAAAAAGTAAAAACATATCAAGGTGCGCAGGCGCGCATGCCATTCGAGATTCAAATTCATTAAGATTTTATTTATCAATATCAATGACACAAATCCGCAATAATTGGACACGTGAAGAGATCACCGCGATCTTTAACAAACCTGTTCTTGAACTGATGTACGAGGCTGCTACGGTGCATCGCGAATTTCACGATCCGCAAGAAGTTCAGGTGTGTACGCTGCTTTCGGTGAAAACTGGTGGCTGTCCTGAAGACTGTGCGTATTGTCCACAAGCTGCGCGCTATCACACCAATGTGAAGGTGCATAAGCTGTTGGATGTCCAGGAAGTAATCGGGAAGGCTGTTGAAGCCAAAGAAAGTGGAAGCACGCGTTTTTGCATGGGCGCTGCATGGAGAGAAGTTCGCGATAACCGCGATTTCGACAACGTACTAGAAATGGTGAAAGGTGTGAGCAGCTTGGGTATGGAAGTTTGTTGTACACTCGGGATGCTTACCGATGAGCAAGCACGAAAACTGAAAGACGCTGGCTTATATGCTTACAATCATAACCTCGATACAAGCGAAGAATTTTACGGCGATATAATCTCCACAAGAACGTACGATGATCGTTTAGAGACACTCGAAAGTGTTCGGAAAGCAAAGATCTCTGTTTGCTCTGGTGGTATCATCGGTATGGGCGAGAAAGAAGATGACCGCATCGGCATGTTGCTCACACTGTCAACGTTGCCTGAACACCCTGAGTCAGTGCCTGTAAACGCATTGGTACCCGTAGAAGGAACACCGTTGGAGGAGCAACCGAAAGTATCGGTGTGGGAGATGGTGCGCATGATTGCTACAGCAAGGATCATCATGCCAAAAGCGATGGTGAGACTTTCTGCAGGACGCGTTCGTATGAACCTCGAAGAGCAAGCGCTTTGTTTTATGGCTGGTGCAAACAGTATTTTTGCAGGCGATAAACTGTTAACAACACCGAATCCAGGATACATCAAAGATCAAGAGATGTTTCAACAGCTTCAACTGAAACCACGCGAAGCTTACAAGAAAGAAGTTAGTATTCACACGATACATTAGTCATGAAAGGCCAGCCAATCGCTGGCTTTTTTTCTTAAAACAATTAACTCAGCAACACCTAATTTGAAACGTGAAGTTGTCATTAATCCGCTGAAAATTAATCTTTACATGGCACTACTGTTCGTTCCAACAGTAGCAGTTATGGGCATGCTATTTTATTTGTGCTGGCACAATCAATTTTCGCTGGCAAATGTAAGATTGTACATGCAAGAAAATGTAGATTGGCTGAAAGCCATGATGCCTTGGATCATTCTCGGTTCACTGTTGGGCGGAATTATAGCACATGAACTACTCCATGGATTAACGTGGGCTCGGTTTACATCCAATGGCATAAATTCAATTCGCTTTGGCTTCATCTGGAAAGCCTTAACGCCTTATTGCCATTGCACAGAAGCACTACCGATCAAAGCCTATCGCCTAGGCGTTGCCATGCCAGGAATAGCATTAGGAATTCTACCGCTAGTAGTCGCATTTTTAGCAGGACACGTCGGCCTATTTCTGTTCGGCATCATGTTTACTATTGCTGCAGGAGGAGACTTCGCTATTTTATATTTAATTCGACAAGAAAAATCGAATATGATGGTGTTGGATCATCCACATAAAATTGGTTGCATTATTTTCTCGCCAGCACAATGATGCGAGGATAATTCAATACAATGATTTGATCATTCACCGATCTATTGATTTACATCGTAAAATCTGTAAATTATATCATCGACGACGGAATTTAATATCTGACGTCGTTAGTCAGTACAATCTACCCAATTTCGAAATATGACACGGCGCGCAATGTTCACGAAAATTAGTTGCTGCTGCATTTTGATTTTCATCAGCAGCTGCGACTCGCCCACGAAAACATATTTTGATAACGGTCGACTAAAATCGGTCTATTCAACAATCGACGGAAAAATTGAAGGTGAATACATTGCTTATCATCCCAATGGTAAAATGAAAGAAAGCCGGGCATATAGTCGCGGGGAATTGACAGGACCCTATCGCCGATTTAACGATGGTGGTATCATGACCTCCGAAATATATTATGTAAGAGGATTAAAAAATGGACAATCGACAACATACTTTGACAATGGAAAGCGATTTTCAGTGACGCAATATCTCGGAGGTCATAAAGTAGGTGAAGAATTGCTCTTCAATCAGGACGAAAAATGTGTAGCTCGTCACGTTTTTGACAGCGCTGGAAATTTGATCTATCAACAAACGTTGTGGCCTCAGAAACAATCCCGTGCTTTTCCGATCATACATGTTAAGTCGACAGTGGTGGCGATTGGACAGTATTGCCAAGTTGGTGTGGGTTTCGGTCTACCATTGAAAGGTATTGTAGATTTTAAGGTTGAAGCTTTAGATAGTTTGTTAGTTCCGTTTGTTCGCGTTCATGCCGACACATTGCGGGATCGGTACAAACTACGACTTCATTTTGTTCAACCCGGAATACACAAGATCAGGTTAACATTACGTCATGATGCTGTTGTCGGCGACACCTTATCAGTTGACGGAATCAGCGAAGAATTTGAGGTGCAGATTAGTGAAGAACGTGCCACTGAAATATGAACACGAAAACCGAAAACCCATATCTTATGAAGCATACTTATTACACCTTCTTTTTTGCAATGTTGATTTGCAACGCCTGTAGTGTAGGCGTTAAGAAAGATCTTGGAACAGGATTATTCCACACGGTCAGCGGATTTTCGGTCGACGAAGTATTATTGGTCGGACCGGATAACCAGACGAAATCAGATAACGTTGTGAATTTTAATTCGACCGTAGCGATTGTCGCGCAAGGACTTCGTGGGTATGAACTGAAAGAAGGAAAAGCGTTTCCTGGACTGATGTTGCAGGTGACAGACGGTAGCGGGACAGCGGTGATTAATGAGGCTGATCTATTTGCTAACACAGAGGGTTATTCGCCTGAGGATGCATCGATCATTCGTGGAACTGTAACTGTGGGGGCGCCGATGAAAGCAGGAGAGACGTATCATGTGAAGATGCGCATCTGGGATAAAAACAAAATCGAAACAGAGCTCACGGCAGAAATTGATATTAAGGTGAAGGAATAAGATGATGCGCATTTAGAAACTATCGCATTCCTATCTCTGCTATTTACCAATCATGTCATTCGACTTTGGGGATCAGTTACGGGCCTAAGGTGAAGGATATTTTTTCGTGATTTGAGACTAGAACATCCTTCCAAAATTTGTCAGGAAAACCAGACAACGCATGTGCGACTTTACGGACGATATTTGCGTTAAGTTGAATCACCGAACATTTGATGATTACAATGGAACCCCAATGATGATGCAGCGCCAGGGAAAACAAAAGAGGATGACCCCTTAAGAGCAGCAAGTGTCGCTTCATGCGGTGCTCATTAAACCTCTTTCGAATCCCTTGGCGGCATCTGTTTAACATTAACGATGGCAATGTTTGTTTGGCATTGTTTGCTGAAAACGTCATCGTTGAAGGTAAAACGGGGCAAACTTTCTAGAGGAATAATTGCAGCTAACAGAAGTTTGTTACTCCCCGTTTTCGCGTACGCCTTCTCGCGAACTTTGTACGCCCTCACACAACGATGAATCGAAAGTAGTAGGTCGTTGTGTTTTATGCATCACATCCCATTAGAATGTCAGGAAAACCGAATAGTCTCTCGGTAAGGAATTCCATTTTTATTTTCGTAATTAGACGTATACAAATACAAATGGGTACTGTAAACATTCTTCTCGTCGACGATGAAGCGCTTTTGCGTGAAGGCCTAAGGAGTCTTCTCAAAACAGAAACGTTCGTTCGCAATATTTATGAAGCTGGCAATGCCGAGGAATTTAAAAAGGCCGTTGAAACACTTCATATCGATATCATTCTCCTCGATATCCGCCTCGGTGGAAGTAGCGGCTTAGAGTTACTCTCCGCGATCAATAAAAAGAATATCAACGTCAAAGTAATTGCAGTAACCGGTCTTGAAGGCGTAGAGCTTGTAATCAATCTTCTTAAAGCTGGTGTGCAAGGCGTTGTTTTTAAACTCGATGGCTATGGCGAAATCTTGAAATCCATCAGAGCGATTATGGATGCAAACAGTTACTTCTCCGACAAGATCGTTCGCATCATCCAAAATAATGCAAGTCGTTGGGATAATGTTCCGCCTGTTACGCTAAGCAATCTAGAGAGTGAAATGCTGAAGTGTATCGCGCATGGTCTCACAACAAAAGCGATTGCAGGTGAAATGAAGATGACAGAACCAACGGCCGAGACCTACCGCATCAGGTTAATAAAAAAGCTAGGCGTAACGAATACAGCTGCGTTGCTGGCGTATGCCTATAGAAACGGCATTCTTTAAAACGGATATTTCACGGTAGCCAGTAATCCTCTCTGCCCATGCTGATATTGAATAGTGCCGTTAATAACCTGAGCACGCATACGAAGGGTGTTGTGCTTTTTTCGAAGGCGTTCGATAAATTCATCTAGCTTATGGAATCCAGTGCCATCATCTTCCACTTCAATGATAAGGGCATCAGACTGCCATGTAAGGCGAACCCAAATATGCCAGGCCACAGAATGCTTGAACGCGTTGTTGATCAACTCTTGAACAATACGGTAAAGATGAATTTCAATCGACGGGGGAATATCACGCGTTTCACCTTGACCGGAAAAATGAATGAGGTCAGTTCCGCCACGCGACATATTTTGACAGAGAATATTGATCGTGTCTTGAAAAGATTCGCCTTCCATTTTCGCAGGCAGCAATTGACGCGAGATCTTTCTCACAGCGTCTACAACCTCTTGAAATTCACCACGCATCTTAAGCACGATATTTTCAATTTCATCAGGATGTTGCAGCGAACGTTCCATGCGATCGATGTACAACCTGAATATAGAAAGCTTTTGAATGAGGTCGTCATGAATTTCAGCGCCCATTTCGGTAGTGATCTGTTCGCAAGCTTCCGAGGCTTGCTTCGCGATTTCCGCGTCGAAACGTTCACGCGACGAGAATACAAAAAAGGGAGCGCGCATAGGTTAAATCGGTTAAGTGTATTGAGTGAATTTTCAGTGAACAAGATCTTTAAAATAGAGAATTGTATTTATTGAGTCAAGATTTGTGCATGATAGGTTCTTGATTTAGTTGCTAATAATGGTTTCGCAAAACGAAATTGTTGTGCAAATGCATGATGATGTCGTGCTGGTAACTTTTCAGAAGGATAAATTAATATCGTAAGAAATTTCGGGACTGAAGATGAGAATATTTGTGTTTTTGATGGTTTGCTTTTCTGTACTGAGTTGCTCTCCAAAAGGTCAAGCTCAGAATAGTAAAATCGATTCGTTGAAGTCAATTTATGCTGAATCAAAAAAACAGCGAGCTGAGATAGATTATAACCTCGCTTATGAATATGTTGATTTTGATTTAGGAAAAGCATTGATCCATTCTTCGAGGGCAAAGCACTTTTATCAATCTGCGCATGATACCATAAATTTAATTCGGTCGGGTGTGCTAGAGGCGCTTGTGCTAAGAAGAATGGAACGAATGGATTCGTCTCTTTCGATAATAAATAGCGTAGTACCTCTTGCTCGGAGATTGGAGCAATGGGTAGAATTATGTAAACTCCTTCGAGGCAAATCGCTCATATTCCTTTATCGAGATAATCATGAATTAGCATTAAAATACAGTTTCGAAGCATTGGAAATAGCTGAGAACATCAGTGACACATCGCAACAGTGTGTGCTGTTAAATAATATTGGTCTGAGTTTTTTTCGGCTAGGTGCAGTTGACCGCGCTATCCAGTATTACGAAAAAGCGCTTTCACTTTATCCGAAGCCCAATGAGATAACTTTACTTACTAACGCGAGTCATGCTTACTCGCAAAAAGGGAATTTCGAAGTGTCACTTCGACTTGTGAAATTAGCTAAATCTATTTCAGAATCTTCGTTCGAAGTGTTGGAGGCATTTGGGACCCACTATCACCATAAAAGATCTTTGGATAGCGCGGCCTACTATTATCTACGAGCCTATCATGTTTCAGAGACATCAGGTAGAACTAGAAACCAAGCTGTGCTTGCAATGCTATTGGCAGACATAAATATGGATTTAGAGAATATAGATTTGGCGAGACACTACTTGTCGCTTGCGGACACAGCGTTATCACATGAATCCTTTAATGCGGAACGACTTTATATGTATAGAAGATACATTCGTTTGTTTAAAACCATTCGTGATAATAGAATGGTAGAGCGTTTTCAACGGCGTTACATTGATTTACGTGACAGTCTGACGAATGGCGATGCATTAGATAAAGTAATCCAGGAAGAGATCGAATTTAATCAGCGGAAGAATTTGTCTAAGATAAAAAATCAGTCTAGTGTAATAGAAGCCAAGGAGGTCATGATAATGAATAGAAATCGCTTGATCTCATTCCTAATTCTGACCTTCGTTCTCTTAATCATAATAATTTATCTCCTTAGACGCCAATTCTTATTCAAAAGGCGGATTAATATTTTACTCGATAGACAGGTGAGGGACAGAACGATGGAAATAGAAAGAGTTTATAATCTGCAAAGGGCTAACCTGGTTGAACTGCGAGAGCAAAATGTGAGACAAACAAAGTCTGATAGAGAATTCGTGTCCAGGATAGAGGGTGTAGCACAGTTAGCCGATCGATCAGAAACTGTGGCGGAATGCAGGGAATATGTAAGGGTAATGAAAAATATAGTCAATCAACATCATAAAATTCCAGATAAGGAATAACCGCCTATGAACGCAAAAGTAATTGCATGTGCGCTACTGCTTACGGTAAATCTGTCTATCGCGCAAACTAAGTTGATCGACTCCCTTCGTAGTGAGCTAAATAAAACACCGGAGAAAGATCGGTATGCGTTGTATATTGATTTAGGTTATAAACTATCTTCTATCGATCCAGTCGTGGCGAAGGATTTTGCACGAAAGGCTTACGAGCTAGCACATCTTAATTACGATAGCGTAGCGATTATTAATTCAAGAATGTTAATTGGACTTCTTTTAAAAATTGAAGATCCTGATTCGTCTTTGGTTATCGGAATCAAAACGTTGGCGATGGCGGAAAAGTGTCAAATGAATCGTCAGGTCTATATCGCGATGAATCGAAATGGAATAATTTATTTATTTCTAGGTAAATATGATCGAGCATTAGACTGTTTTTTGAAAGCACTGGATTTGCCGTACGTGAAGTCTAATCGTCGGGCCCAAAAAATGTTGTGGAATAATTTAGGGCTGCTGTACTATAAGATTCGGTATTATGAGAAAGCGCTATCGGCTTATGGTGAAAGCTTGAAGCATGCTGATTCCATCGCTGAGCCCGGGCTCGTAGCTGAAACTCTTTTAAATATGAGTTTATGCGAAAGTAGTTTGAAGAATTTTCAGAAAAGCAATGGCCTTATCGATAGAGGTTTTAAGATTTGTCCGAATGACTGTCTTGATGTAGAAGGCATATATTATTTTCATTCCTTAACGGTATTCCATTTCTTACAAGGTAACTATGATTCAGCTCTCCACTTTACTAACCGCGCATATGAACTTGCGTCTAGATATCATGATAGAAGAATGCAAGCGTCATCCCTGGAACTGAAAGCCACAGCCTATTTGAAGTTGGGCCAGGTGCACCTTGCTGAAACAACAATATTGGAGTCGGAATCAATATTGTCGGGGTCTGAATTACACGCGGAGATTCGCGATATATATGCGGCCTTGGCTAAGATCGCTGAACGGAAGGGTGACTATAAGACGATGGCAATGGCGTTGAAGAAATACACAGAAGAATTGGATATTACTGAGGCTACAGCGAGTAGAGTCAATATCATGAAGCTTGAGGTTGACCTCAAAGAACGCGAGCATCGTGAACAACTCCTTGTTCAGGAAATGTACTTGAAAGCAAAGGAGGAGATAATTTCCACACAACGGCTCTTGATTATCGCGGTGATCGTAATTTGTATTCTTTTTTCTATTCTGCTAGTAGTGTTCATCAAACGGCATCGGAAGAAGACCCAGCACAATAAACTGTTAGACAAAAATTTACAACTGCGGACGAATGAACTACATGATGAAATGCGTAGCGCCTTTAAAGCTCAGTTGTTCCAGCGCGAATTGGTTGATAAAATGTTAGTTGATATAGATCACCAAATGACATCGATGAAAGCGCTTCTTAAATTTATCTCCAGTGATGAAACGCAGAGGGATGCATGCATCAAAAAGTCGGAAACGCTGTTTCTCAAAATTGAGACTTGCATGAGGAAGATAAAGACTGTGATTTCTGATGGCGCTGAAATTCACAAGTAACAAAAGTAGGCTGAAGCTGTTATTGGATCTTCATTGATGTTGAGCGTTAAGAACGCGTTAGAGAAAATACAATTAATTGATAAAGTAGTAATTCATGAACTTCATCAGGAATGTTATAGCGCTTGTATGCGTGCTTGTGCTTAGCGTAAATCTGTCCTTCGCGCAGACTAAAGTGATTGATTCACTTCGTAATGAGATAAATAAAACACCAGAGAAGGATCGGGGTTCTTTGTATCTTGACTTAAGTTATGAGCTTATGGAGCTCGACCCTATTGGAGCCAAGGAATTCACCCGGAAGGCTTATGAGTTATCACTTGCCAATTATGATAGCGTGTTGCTTATAAGATCAAGGATGCGAATTGCATATCTTATCAGGTATGAAGATTCTGATTCCTCTTTGGTTATGGGGATCAAAACGTTAGCGATGGCTGAGAAGTGTCCCATGGATCATGCAGTCTTTGTAACAATGAATCGTATTGCCGTAAACTATATATATCGTGGCAAATATGATCGGGCGTTGCACTTTTTACTGAAAGGACTTGAGTTACCTTATGCGAAAGGGAATCGTTGGGCGATGAAAGCGTTATGGAATAACTTGGGGCTTGTTTATTATAAGATTAAATATTTTGAAAAGGCGTTGTTTGCCTACAATGAGGGACTGGGGTATTCTGACCTTTCTGAACAAGACTTCGCTGCTAACACTTTTTTTAATATGAGTTTGTGTGAAAGTCATCAGAAAAATTTCCGCAACAGTCGAGACCATATAATGAAAGGTCGGAAAATCTGCCCTGGTGATTGCACAAGCAGTGAAGGTGTGCACTACTATTTTTCTTTGTCCACCTATCATTTTTTGAAAGGTAACTATGATTCGGTGTTGATCTTTACAGATCGAAGTCATGGTCTCGCGTTAAAGCACCAGGATGTTAGAATGCAAGTATCATCCCTTGAGATGAAAGCGAAGTCTTATTTGAAATTAAATCGAATCGATCTGGCTGAACACACAATATCGCAGGCAAGATCACTGGTCACGGGGTCGAATTTACATAGCGAGATTAAAGATGTGTATGCAGTTCTTGCGAGCGTTGCCGAACGAAAGCGGGATTATAAAATGATGGCTGCAGCGCTAAAGAAGTATGTCGAGGAGTTGGATAGTACTGACGCTGCGCAAAATCGAGTAAACCTAATGAAATTAGAGGTTGAATCGAAAGAACGCGAGCATCGCGAGGAAATCAGAATTCAAGAGATGTACTTGAAAGCAAAGGAGGACATAATATCCACGCAACGTCTTTTGATTATCGCGGTGTTCGTAATTTGTGTTCTTTTTTCGATTCTGCTAGTAGTGTTCATCAAACGGCATCGGCAGAAGACCCAGCACAATAAACTGTTAGACAAAAATTTACAACTGCGGACGAATGAACTGCATGATGAAATGCGTAGCGCCTTTAAAGCTCAATTGTTCCAGCGGGAATTGGTTGATAAAATGTTAGTTGATATAGGCCACCAAATGACATCGATGAAAGCGCTTCTTAAATTTATCTCAAGCGATGAAACGCAAAGGGATGCATGCATCAAAAAGTCGGAAACGCTGTTTGATAAAATTGAGACTAGCATGAGGAAGATAAAGACTGTGATTTCGGATGGTGCTGAAATTCACAAGTAACAAAATTGGGTTGTGGGATTTCAAAGGTTTGCAGGTCTTATTCGATGGTCATTGATGTTGACCGTTAAGAGCGAGTTAGAGAAATACAATTAATTGATAAAGTGGTAATTCATGAACTTCATCAGGAATGTTAAAGCGCTTGTATACGTGCTGGTGCTTATGGCAAATCTGTCCTTCGCACAGACTAAAGTGATTGATTCACTTCGTAATGAACTGCATAATACACCAGAAAAAGATCGCTGGCCATTATATGTTGACCTAGGTTATGAGTTACTAACGATTGCTCCGGTAGAAGCAAAGAAATTTGCGCTTAAGTCTTATGAACTGTCGTTAGCAAATCACGACAGCGTGTCTCTTATAGGTTCGCGGACTTTGATCGCGGTTCTCTTGAGAGACGAAGATTCTGATTCATCGTTAGTGATGGGATTGAGAACACTTGCGATGGCGGAAAAATGCCAGCTGAACCGTGTTGTGTACCAGTCTATGAATCGCATTGCCCTCAATTATTTATTTCGTGGTAAATACGATTTAGCGTTGCATTTTTTATTAAAGGCGATTGATTTGCCCTACGCTAAGGGGAATCGTCGCGCCAATAAGATATTGTGGAATAATTTAGGGCTTCTTTATTATAAGATCCGGTATTATGAGAAAGCGATATCGGCCTATGGGGAAAGCTTGAACTACGCTGATTCCATCGCGGAGCCAGGTTTGGTAGCTGAAACTCTTTTCAATATGAGCTTATGCGAGAGTAGTCTCGGGAATTTTCAGAAGAGTAAAGCCTGTATAGCTAGGGCATTAAAGGTTTGTCCAAATGAGTGTAATGATGGGGAAGGCGTGCAATATTATTCTTCCTTGGCTACCTTCCAATTCTGGCAAGGTAACTATGATTCCGTTATTTACTTTACCAATTGCGCCTACAACCTCGCATTTAAATATCGTGATAGGAGAATGCAAGCGTCATCCTTAGAAATGAAGGCGAAAGCCTACCTGAAGATGGATAGTGTCCACTTAGCCGAAACAACGATATTGAAGGCGAAATCAATAGTGTTAGGGTCGGAATTACACGCGGAGATTCGCGATGTACATGCGGTGTTGGCTAAGATCGCTGAACGGAAGGGTGACTATAAAACGATGGCAATGGCGTTAAAGAAATACACGGAAGAATTGGATAGTACTGAGGCATCAGCGAGCAGAATCAATATCATGAAGCTTGAGGTTGACCTCAAAGAGCGTGAGCATCGTGAACAACTCGTCGTTCAGGAGATGTATGCGAAAACAAAAGAAGACGTCATTTCGGCGCAACGCCTTTTGATCATTGCATCAGGAGTAATTTGTTGCCTTTTTGCGGTCATCTTAGTGATATTGTTTAAGCGACACATGCAAAAGACCAATCAAAATAAATTACTAGATAAAAATCTGCAGCTACGAACACATGAGCTCCAGCATAAAGTGAGCAGCTCTATTAAAGTGCAGTCTTTTCAGAAAGAAGTGATTGATAAAATGTTGTTGGATATAGATCATCAACTGAGGTCGATGAAGATACTTTTGAAGTATATAGCTAGCGATGAAACACAAAAAAATGTATGTGTCAAAAAGTCGCAGGTGCTATTTGAGAGAATTGACACAAGTATTAGGAAAATAAAGTCGGTCGTTGTCGAGCGATATTAGTTTAGGAGATGGCGAAAAAGTTTGTGTCGGAACGTAGTCAATAACATTCGGAGTCGAACCTAGAATACTATGAATAAATGCTGTTTAATCTTTTTGTTGATGGTGGTTAACATCATCACGTATGCACAAAATTCGAAGATCGATTCGTTGACAACGTTATTGGCTCAAACTAGGGTGGATTCTGCGAGAAAGCAAATTTATCGCGAGCTATGCTATGAAAATTTTGAACTTGATGATCGTAGAATGGCTGACTATGCGGATACTCTGATAAAACTTGCTGTTAAATCGAATGATACTCGAAATCTGGTCGTTGGTAATAGAATTTTAGCTATTGCGTTAAGGAGGTTGGGAAACATTGATTCGGCGATTGTTATAAGTAATAAGATCATAAAGATCGCGCAGCAAATGAATGCAGAAAGAGAGGTGTTGAAAATACTCAATGGCCTATTGTTGAGTTACAGGGACTGCGGACAATATGATCTTGCTTTAAGGTATGGGTTGGAGACACACTCGAAGGCCGCAGCAACTGACTCGTCCTTCATCGTAGTAGTAACAAACAATATCGGGCTTATATATTATAAGCTCGAGAATTATTCGAAAGCCATTTCTTATTTCAAGAGATCACTTAGAAGAGATATGTCCAAGGACAAATTTCTTGGCGGTTACATTAATCTCGGGTTATGCTATAGCAAGGTTGGAAAGTTTGATTCGGCTTGGAACTGTTTGAGCTATGTAAAGAAACATGTTCACCTGCTTCCACCGGCCCACCGTGTTCACCTCAAGTTCAGTATCGCCCAGTATTACTTTTCAAAAAAAATGTACGATAGCGCGGAAGTTGAGCTAAACAATACATTGGCTCTAGCTTCTACCTATGACTTCGTCGAATGTAGAATTATTTCGATTTTACGCTTGGCTGAAATTTATTTAGATCGACATGATTATCAAATGGCGTTGACCCATTTGCGCAATGGAATTTCGATAACAGAAAAAACTTCTTTTAAGGGTGAACTATTAGATTTTTATGGTCTCTTGGGAGATACATATGCATCGTTAGGTGACTATCATAATGCAACTGTTTATATGAGACGGTACATTTCTCTAAAAGACTCTATCTACAGTAGAGCCAGGGAGAATAATATTTCGCAAATTGAGATTGACTTTGTAGAGAAAGAAAAGAACGCGGCGTTGGCAAGACAAGAATTGATTATCTCTGGTAATAGGTCGTCATTGAAAAAAAGAGGGGTAGTGCTTGCAATGTCAATCGGTTTTTGCTTGATCTTAATTTTGTTGGCGTATCGATTATACAAATTGTATAAAACAAAGCGTTTGGCTAATGAAGGCTTGCACGAGAAGATTCGGAGCAGGGCCAAGGACTTGGAAACACTATACATCCAATCAGCGCAAGTTAGGCGATATGATAATTTGGTGATGGAAAAGCAGCTCCAGAAAATTTCTTATGGTATGCGAAGTATCGAGGCGCTATGTGAATTGGCTCTTCGCGATGGCAATCGAAAGGAGTCATACCTAAACGAAATGTTAAGTATCACACGATCGTGTCAGAATTTGAAAGGTAAATAGTTGGGGTTGACTAATTCCAATATGACCTTGAACAGCATTTGCCCCCAGTAGTCACTTCAATAACAACAGATGACAGGTACTCCTAGATATTATATAAACCTTAAATGATAGGTATGCAAGGACTTGGAATAGCCCGGCGGTTTTTTTTTGTTGTATTGGCATTGGTAACTGTACATTCTTTAAACGCCCAGCAACTGAAAGTAGATTCGCTAATAACAGAGGTAAACAATAGATCAGGTAACGGTAAGGCTAAGCCCCTTATTGAACTTGGAATATTGTTGGCTGCAACGGATACCGATTCTTCTTTACAGTGCTTCAGGAACGCTTATAGAATTGCGAGAAGGCATGGCGATACTGTGAATCTGGTAAGGTCGGGACGGCTGTTGGCCGAAGTGTTACGTCGTTCATACCAACTTGACAGCGGTCTTTACTATCTCGACATCATTCTTCCCATAGCACAACGAAATTCTCTGCTAAGAGATCTTAAATATGCGTACAACAGTCAGGCAATAATCTACTCACAGCAGTCGCGATTCGACGATGCTTTGAACGCAAATTTTTTATCGCTAAGGTTGCGAGAGGCAGAAAGGGACCACTTTGAAATAAGTACATCCTTAAATAATATTGGACTGCTATATCATCGCCTTCACAATTTTGAATATGCACTTCGATTTTTCTTGAGGGCTCTTGCTGTAAAAAAAAGTATCCCAACAACGGTCGATCTTGATCAATTGTTGATGAACATCGGACTATGCTTCGAAGAACGTGGTGATCATATCGCCGCGATCAAATACACAAGGGAAGGGATCGGAGCCTGCGGCGTCAATTGCGCTCCGGCAAAATTGATGATCGCGTATTACAATATAAGTTTGATACATTTTAATACCCGAGATTTAGATGTTGCGGAAGATACAATACATTCTGCTCTAGAAATTGCTAAATCAAATGGACTTTTAGAGAGCGAATTGCACGCTGAAAATTTGCTGTTATTGGGTCGTATATCTGATTTGAAAAATAAAATCGATGTAGCAATGAGATACTTTGATGCTGCGCAGGCAGTAGCTACGTCGAACGGGTACAATACAACGCTGCTGGACATCTATGGTGCCAAAGCAAAGCTCTATGAAAAGACACATCAATATGAGCAAATGTCTTTCTATCAAAAGAAGTACATCATCACTCGCGACAGCATCATAGGTTACAGGATGATGACCAATCTTATTAGGATCGAGAACGACTATATCACCCAGACCAAGAACAATCAGATTGAAGCGTACCAGAAATCAATTGCGGACAAAGATGATCACATTCGCCAAAAGAATGCTTTGATTATCGTGTCTGTAGTCGCCGCGCTATTATTTGTTGCTGTTAGCGCTTTGATTTTTAAAATGTATCGGCGAAAAGATCATGACAATCGCCGACTTGATCGGATGGTCAGTGAAAGAACACAACAACTCGTTGAATTAAATAATCGCACGCAAAGTTGCTTAAACTCCGAACGATTATCTTTTGCTAAACGCGTGTCAGAAGTCGAAAACCTGCTCGTGAAAATTGACACACTCTGTGCAATGGGCCAACGGCAAAATCGAAATGAGTATCTCGACAAGATTAAGAGTGCCGTGTGTCAAGCACGATTGCGTTAATCATTGTTACCTCTCTTCATTATTTATTTGTGCGTCTCGCAGTGTACAACCGTCAACTGAGCCTACAATCCAGGTTTGCGCCGTCTTCCCTCATAAGGTAAGAGAACCTTGGGTTTGATGTGGTAACCATTTTTTGGCGACACTTTTCATCTTGAACAGCCCAGCGTATTGTAATTCACGAATCTTTCCTCGCTTTGAATAATCCATGGCCAGAGGCTAGCAATTTGCCATTTACCTAACGCATGTAAGCTTCTTAAAGCAACAATTCTACATGTAATGTTTGCTGGCGATTCGTCACTTTTACATACATAAAGTATTACTTTAAGTATGCTATTACATCGTTAGTTAAATTCACTGGAATGAATCTTCCAGCTCTAGTCCGCCAACGGATTGGCTAGTTATAGAGCCGTTATCATCTTTGGGAATACGAGATTTTTGAGGCGAACTGATAGTAAATGAAAGGGTTGCGATTGCGATTATTCCCATAATACTCAGGATGGCATATTTTGTTTTCATAATTTTTGACAGTTTAAATGTTCAACATTGTATACATTATCTACCAGAGATTAACGTTTGTCATCTTCAGCTGTGCCTCCGGAAATTATAGTCGATTGGGGCGTTGGCTCAATCTGTTCCTCAGTACAAGAAACGAAAGTGGTAGAAGCCACGAGAACGATAGTAAGAACGTAAAGGACTTTTTTCATAGTGTAAAGGTTTATAGGTTTTTCAATCTTTGTGATTAAATTGTGAGTTCAAAGATGGTTGGTAGTATGCAAATTTTTCGTTTATTAAATTTTTGAAAATCACCTGTGTACCAATTTTTTTTCAAAGGGATCAAGCACGCGTCTCCATTAATTTTTATTTTTTTATCGCTGCATCTCTCGGCGCAAAACTTTTCCGTAATTGATTCGCTGAGAGATGCTGTAAGGGCGGCAAATGGTTCAGGTAAATTTGACCCGCTATATAATCTTTCGTACGAGTTACTCGATGTTGATAATAAGCAAGCATTAAGCTATGCGATTGAAACATTCAGAGTTGCACTTGAAGCGGGAGATAGCTTGAATATTGTCAAGGCAGGTCGGCTGCGAGGATTAGCGCAAAGAAAAGCTGGAGACTTGGATGGCTCTGTCCAAACATATCAAATGGTTTTACCCATTGCGTCACGAAATGGTTTCAATGATGAGGAAAAAAAGAATCTGAATGGTTTGGCAATTGTCTACACATTTAAAGCCGAGTATGACCTGGCACTCAAAGTCCATTTTCAATCGTTGGCTATCAGGGAAGCTCAGGGATTAAAAAACGAGATAAGCATTTCGCTTAATAACATTGGACTTGTTTATTTTAAACTAAAGAATTTTGACAATGCTCTTAAATATTATTTTCGAGCTCTTGAAACCAAGAAAAGTGCGGGCGATTCTACTTTTTTAGAAAGTCTCTATGTTAACATTGGTCTTTGTTACAACCAACTGGCGGACTATAGTAAAGCGAGGACATTCATCAACGACGGACTCAAAATCTGTAAGGATCATTGTTCTGGGAAAATATTAGTCGAAGCGGAAGCCGGACTTGGCTTTTCGTACCTAACTGAATTTAGATCCAAAAAGTGGAAAAAAGATGATCAAGATAGTGTTGAACTTCTTGCTGACGCTGAAAGACATCTGATGGCGTCTTACAAAACAGCGACGGAAATTGATGATAGCCAGTTTCGACTAGAAAATCTACTGAACTTGGGACGGGTGTTTCTCAATCGCAAAAACTATAATGTGTCACGAGACTATCTTTTTCAAGCAGAGTCGTTGGCAAAAGAAACGATGTACAATCAAATCTTAATCGACGTTTACAAGGAGTTGTCGGTGTCTTATGGGGAAAACTCTGACTTTGAAAAAGCATCCTACTACCAAAAACGCTACATCGACCTCAAAGACTCCGTCTACTCCGAGCAACTCATTAAAAACATCGCCGAAGTCCAAACCCAATACGCCGAGCGCGAAAACATTGCAACCATTGCAGCCAATGAACAAATCATCAAACAACAACGTGATCTCAATATCGCCGTTGTTGTAATCGCGATGCTCGCAGGACTTCTCATTCTCGTACTACAACGCAGTAACCGTACCATCAAACGTGTTAACGCGCAGCTCTCTGAAGCGAAAGAAGTTATCGAGGAACAGAACAAACAACTCGAAGGAAAAAATAAATACCTCGACCGTGAAGTCGAGGCGAAGACCATCGATCTCGAACGCGCTAATCAATCGCTCAAACAAGTTAACGACGAACTCGATAATTTTATTTATAAAACGTCGCATGATATTCGAGGCCCGCTGGCAAGCTTGAAGGGAATGTGTAACGTCGCTTTGATGGACGTGCAAGATCCTGTCGCGTTGGATTACCTGCGAAAACTTGATAGCACTGCAGAACGACTTAACACAATCCTCACACGACTGCTCATCATCAATCAAATTAATAACTCGAAGTTGTCTATCACGCGGATTGATTTTGAGGGTGTTGTTCGTGATGTGCTCTTGCTTGAAAAGAAGAAAGGACTTCCACAGAAGCTCAACATCACGCAGCGCATCGAGAGTCATAATACAATTCAATCAGATAAAGAATTGATCAGGATCATCCTTGAGAACCTCATCGATAATGCGATCAAGTTCTATAACGACTCTGATCGTGTTGATTCGTTTGTTCAGATTCATATCGATCCACTTGAGGCGGGGCATGTTCGTATCCGCGTGCTCGACAACGGTATCGGTATCAGCGAGTCCAATCCGGGTAAGTTGTTTAGGATGTTCTTCCGCGCATCAGAGCGATCGGAGACAGGCGGAATTGGTCTTTACATCGTGAAGACGGCGACTGCAAAACTTGGCGGAAGGGTAGGACTCCGAACGACGCCGGAAGGCTACACCGAGTTTTACGTTGACTTCCCACCAACGCCGCCATCACCGGAAGACGGCCCTGACAAACCCTCAATCTACTAACGCCTCACCAACCCCAACCGGCAACAGAAACCGAAACTGACGACGGGAACCGGCAACTAGAAACTGGCAACTGAAGCCGGTAACTGAAACTGGAACCGGAAACCGCGAGCTCGTAACTCGAACTATTTACTATCTTTACCCCCCATTAGAATCGACAAGTCTTAGGAATGAAAGAATTTAAACGTACCACTGTAACGGCGGCGTTGCCTTATGCCAATGGACCACTTCACATCGGTCACATTGCCGGCGCTTACTTGCCAGCCGATACCTACGTGCGCTACTTACGCCTTCGTGGTGATGATGTGATCTTTATTTGTGGCTCCGATGAACACGGTGTGGCCATCAACCTGGGTGCAAAAAAGGAGGGCGTTACCCCTCGCCAGTTTGTAGACAAGTACCATGGCATCATGCAAAAGGCTTTCGCAGACTTCGGCATTGGCTTCGATATTTACTCGCGTACGTCGAACCAGGTGCATTATGAAACAGCACAGGCATTCTTTAAAAAGATTTACGATAAGAATCTTTTCATCGAAGAAACATCGGATCAATACTACGATGAGCAAGAAAAGATTTTCTTGGCCGACCGTTATATCATTGGCACCTGTCCTAACTGTAGCAACGCGAATGCTTATGGCGATCAATGTGAAAAGTGCGGCACTAGTTTAAGTCCGAAGCAGTTGATTAATCCGCGCTCTACAGTGTCGGGTCAAACACCTGTGCTCAAGGCAACAAAGCACTGGTATTTTCCACTCGATAAGTTCGAAGCATGGTTGAAAGAATGGCTTATCGAAGGTCACAAGGAAGATTGGAAGACAAACGTGTACACCCAATGTAAAGCTTGGATCGATCAAGGTCTGCAGCCACGTTCGATCACGCGCGATTTGGATTGGGGTATTCCAGTGCCGCTGCCGGATGCGAATGGAAAAGTTCTCTATGTGTGGTTCGATGCACCGATCGGCTACATCTCAGCAACAAAAGAATTAAAGCCCAACGACTGGGAGAAATATTGGAAAGACAAGGACACGAGACTAATCCACTTCATCGGAAAAGATAACATCGTTTTCCATTGTATCATCTTTCCATCAATGTTGAAGGCAGAGGGAGATTTTATTCTTCCTGACAACGTGCCTGCAAATGAATTTTTGAATTTGGAAGGAGAGAAGTTGTCGACGTCACGCAATCATGCGGTGTGGCTTCACGAATATCTGCAAGATTTTCCTGGCCGTCGCGACGAGTTGCGTTATGTGCTGAATTCTATTTCGCCTGAAGCCAAGGACGCAGACTTCACTTGGAAAGATTATCAGCAGAAAGTGAATAGCGAGCTGGTCTCCATCTTCGGAAACTTTGTTAACCGCGTGATGGTACTTACCTGGAAATATTTCGATGGTAAAGTTCCTTCAGAACATGAATTGCCAGTCACTAGCGACAAGCGAAATAAAGTGTTGGCGTCGTATAAACAAGCGCATGAAGATTTGAATGCGTCCATCAAATTGATGACAGATGCATTGAAGAATTTCCGTTTCCGCGAAGCACAATTTCAGATGATGAATTTGTCGCGAATTGGAAATAAGTTTCTTGCAGATACTGAACCTTGGAAACTTGCAAAGGAAGATATGGAAGCTGTCGGTTGTATTTTGAACTATGCAATCACAGTGATCGGTAACATTGGTATCGCATGTAATCCATTCTTGCCGGATGCTTCTAAGAGTATTTCACGACAACTTAATGGCGCGTCGTATGAAGAAGGATGGAAGAAGTTCTGGAAGCAAGAAGAATTGATTCACATCGTTCCACCACAACATCAATTGGCGCAACCTGAGTTGCTGTATAAAAATGTGGAAGATGCCGATATCGAAAAACAAATCGAACGACTAAAGAAATCAAAAGCACCAGTGGCAACAGAAAATACAACGGCTGAAGTAAAACCTTTGAAAGGTGAAATCGTCTTTGATGATTTCGCGAAGATCGATATTCGCATTGGGAAAGTAATCGCAGCAGAGAAGATGGAGAAGTCTGACAAGCTGTTGAAGCTTACGGTTGATTCAGGCGTCGATAGGCGCACAATCTTAAGTGGTATTGCCAAGCACTACACCGCAGAAGAGATGGTCGGTAAGCAGGTCACGTTCGTTGCCAACCTGGCCCCACGCAAGATGATGGGCATTGAATCACAAGGAATGATTCTCATGGCAGAAGACAATCAAGGCAAACTGAGATTGGTAACACCAGATGCTGACGTGAATCCAGGTGCTGGCGTGAGCTAACAATTTAAACATGATCATTGGCAAGGCTGTTTCGCAAGAGACGGCCTTTCTTATTTATTAGCGATTGTCGCCTTATCAATGCGTACTTCCGGCAACGTTTTTTTTGCACGTGAAGCAAGATCATCAATTCAGGTTGCACAAAGTCTTCAGTTAGGTTGAGACGATTTGTTTAGCTTCTCGTCTCAATCTTAGCGACGCTTACACTTTGGATCTCCTTGGTGTCAACGTCTAACGTTAATCAATTATCAATCTTAAGTGTACTAAAGTATGATCAAGTATTTAATCGCAGGATGTATCTGTCTTGGTGCCGTTGGCAATCAACTGCATGGACAATCAGCATCATGGAAAATCGCGGAAGGCAAAATAACAACGCCGTGGGCCGATGAAGTAAATGCCAATAATCCGCTGCCGGAATATCCTCGTCCGCAGATGGTGCGGGAAAACTGGGTTAACTTGAACGGTCTGTGGGATTACGCTATCATTCCGAAGGCAGCGTCAGTAAAAAATTACGATGGAAAAATTCTCGTTCCGTTTGCAGTTGAGTCTGCGTTGTCAGGGGTTTCAAAAACTGTAGGAAAAGACAGCAAACTCTGGTACAAGCGCACCATCACGTTGCCTTCAGGATTTAAAGGTAAATCGGTACTCTTACATTTTGGTGCGGTTGATTGGGAGTGTGAAGTGTTTGTGAATGGTCAAAAGATAGGCACGCATGCAGGCGGATATGATCCTTTTTCGTTTGATGCAACCGCCGCATTAAAGAAGTCTGGTGCACAAGAAATTGTTGTCAGCGTTTGGGATCCATCTGACAATGGACCACAGCCAAGAGGGAAACAAATTGAAAAGCCCCACGGTATCTGGTATACACCTGTGTCTGGTATATGGCAAACGGTGTGGATGGAAGCAGTTCCCAAAACATATGTGCAATCCACCAAACAAATTTCTAATCTCGACGAGTCATCGTTGAATGTTAGCAGCGTTGTTCAGAACGCCCAAGCGGGAGACGTCTTGCGTGTATCTGTATGGGAGGGCGCGCAAAAGGTAGCGGAAGGTGAAGGTGCCTTCGACAATGTAACGGTCAAAGTTCCGAATGCGAAACACTGGTCGCCACAAAATCCTTTTCTCTACGACCTAAAAATTGCTGTTGTGCGAAAAGGCAAAGTCGTTGATGAAGTGAAAAGTTATTTTGGGATGCGGAAAATTTCTGTTGGTGTTGATGCGCAAGGTATTCAACGGATGCTGTTGAACAATGAGTTTTTGTTTCAGTATGGTCCGTTGGATCAGGGATGGTGGCCTGATGGATTGTACACGCCGCCGACAGAGAAGGCTTTGCTTTTTGATATTGAAAAAACAAAAGCGATGGGCTTTAATATGATTCGTAAACATGTGAAAGTAGAGCCTGCGAGATGGTATTACCACTGCGACCGTCTGGGGATTTTAGTGTGGCAAGATATGCCGAGTGGCGACATTGGTAATCGCTGGGAGAACCGTCCTGGTGTTTATGGACTAGCAACGGATAAAGATCGCTCGCCTGAGTCAGAGTCTATTTTTAAGAAGGAATGGAAAGCCATCATGGATGCGACGATGAACTATCCAAGTGTTGTCGTGTGGGTTCCTTTCAACGAAGCATGGGGACAATTTAAAACAGAAGAGATCGTACAATGGACCATGAAGTATGACCCATCACGCTTAGTGAATGCGGCAAGTGGCGGAAACTTTACGGATGCCGGACATATTCTTGATCTTCATAACTATCCTGAACCTGCCATGCCCGCGCCAACACTATTTGGCGCGAAACAAATATTGGTACTCGGCGAGTTCGGTGGTTTAGGACTTCCGTTGGATGGACATACTTGGCAAACAAAAAATAACTGGGGCTACCAGAGCTTTACCTCGAAAGAAGAATTGTTTAAGAAGTATGAATCATTCATGGGTATGATGGAACCATTAATTAAGAAAGGACTTTCTGCCGCAGTCTATACCCAAACAACGGATGTCGAAGTTGAAACCAACGGGTTGATGACATACGATCGAAAAGTTGTAAAATTTCCAGAAGATAAGTTAAAGCAACTTCATGAGAAGTTCTACAATGCTTCACTTGTGAAATTGAAGAAGTAGCAAAAAAAACTTTGATTGAAATCAAAAGAAATGAGTACCACGATTGATGGTACTCTTTTTTTTAACCTTACAATTCAGGGGGAACCCATTGTCAAGAATCAACCACACAATTGCCTGGCCCGAAGTTTTTTAGCATGAATGAAAGACTTAAATTTTTTACGATATGGCAACAAAACAATTATATCCGGGAAATGCTTCGAGTGATCAGGGAGGCGGGAGTAGTAAAGATTTCCATGATGAAGAAGTAAATAGGAAATCTGGCGGAAGGAAACGCATTCGGACATCAGCAAGCCTTGCGTATTCTACAGACAAAGGTGCGCGTAAGTTTTCTGCGTAGCGTACTCAAAGAGTGCCGATGATGGCAATGAGATGTGCGATGCCGCTTTGAGCGCAGCGGGAGGGTTTTGGGTAACAAAAAAAATGGTGTGATCGTCCCGATGGCGGCGCTATTTTCGTCTTCTATGAGATGACGAACTCGTTTCATCCAAACCCTCAATCATGAAATTCAAAATTCTTTTCACTGCGGCCATTGTTGTCGGTATAACAATGCTTTCAGCGTTTGTATTTGATAGCCGCATATCACAAAACAAAACAACTTATCGTTGGACTGGCGCATGGATGCCGATGCGGATCAGCGCGGCAGATGGTGTAACTGCATTGGATACAAAAATTGGTCACTTTACGCATTTGGATAAAAAGCAATCTTACCTCAATGCGGTTAGCAACATACATAAGAAGTTTCCGACATCGCAGCCGTGGGTAACATGGACTGTAAGTGATTTGGCGCGCGCAATTCCTGTAGGCCAGAATTTAAGCGACGCACAGCATGATCAATATTTATCCGCCATGGATGAGCATAAGGTCGCTGTGTTTCTCGAAGTGTTTCCAATAAAAGGCGATAAAGCCAATAGCGCGGTGGATGCCGTCGCTGAAATCGATAAGTGGTTAAGGAAATTGAAACACCATACTTCAATTGTAGGTGTAGGTGTTGAACTTGAATATTTTGGTAAAGCGACAGATTCACTGGCCGCAGTTTGGGATCGTAGAATCAAACAACACAATCCAAAGTACAGAATGTTCCTTCGTCACTACAGCAAAGATTTTATGCCACCAACATATCGTGGTGCAGGCGATTTGATTTTTGTTTGTGATGCGTCAGAAGCATCGATTGCTGACCTCAACAACGGATTCGCAAACTGGGCAAATCATTTTGCGCCGACAGCCTGTGCATTTCAAATCGGTTATCCCGCCGACGAAGATGGTATGGATGGTAGCAACAAAACTGGCTGGTGGAGATTGAAAGATCCTGTACGTGACTGGGGGAGTGCTATTCTTCCGTTAATAAAGGATGAAAAACAGGAACTTGGTTTAATATGGGTAACAGCAAAATCGGGGAAGTCTTACCATAAAGATTGGGATCTCACGAAATAGTGAAGCTTGCTGGTGATTTGTTATCTTTGCTCCGAATAAACACGCTTATGTATTCGAGAAACTGGCAAGTGATAAGAGATGATACGAAAAGAACGTTTGAGGTGTGTGGTCATGAGAGCAGTACCAATGGATTTACGAATAGTGTTTATGCGATGCAGCGTGCGGGTATGAATGTGAGTTACGTAACGCCACCGGTAACCAATAGAACGTCGAGTGCCGAACTGATTAAATTAACGGGTTATACAAAAGAAGTTGGACTGCACGAGCGATTGAAGAAAGAGTTTCGTGAGATCACCATGGGGTCGATAACTGAGTTTGATCTTGATGACGAGGGGTAATGCCTAACGCTAAATGAAAATAAATGAAGAAGCCCGAGATACCGGGCTTCTTTTGTTATCTGTGACCTATGACTACTTCTTCACGGCGAGCCGCTTGTTCACCACTTTTCCATCTTCAACTGTGGAAACGTAGTAGATGCCTGCGGGTAAAGAGGAGATATCGATCTTTCCGTTTTGCGATTTTGCACGTAAGAACTCTTTGCCACTGGTGCTCATAATTTTTACATCGATGTCTTTGTCGGTAACGATGTTTATTTCATTGCGTGCTGGGTTAGGATAGACATCAAATGACCGCTTGCTGTCGACTGCAATCGCTTCCTCGGGAGCCAATGCGGTGGTTGCCAAACGCGCGGAGCTCAGCCTTGTAATCCGGAACCAATTGATATTCCATCCACCAGTGGAAGCGAAGATGCCGAAATTATAAGTGCCCGCGTTGATGTTCACGGTATGCGATACAGTGGTCCAGTTTTGCCATCCCCCTGTGTTTGGAATACCAACTTGTCCAAGTACAATCGAACCGGCGTTAAGATCCGCCGATAATGTTCCGCCACTTGGACTCGCTACACGATATTCGATTTGATATGATCCTGTCGTCGGAATGTTGATGCTGTTGTAAGCCATCCAATCATTAGCTTCAATGTATCCTACGTTCTGTCCACCACCAGCATCGGTTGTTGTTTCTACTTGCACACCATTCATGGCGCTAAAGTTTTCAGCCTGAATGGTGGTTGAGAATCCGCTGGTAACTTGAGAAACGACAACGGAAGTTGCCTGATCATTGAAGTTATCATCAACTAAACAGGCATCGTCGCCAGTTTTAAGAACAGACGTTCCGGTGAAGTTATCGTTCGCATAAAGTCTGATCTGGTAGCCGCTTTGAACGCGTAGTGACGAGATATAGTCGTTCGCGATGCCGCGTGCCTGAAGTTGTGATAGCGTATAACTTCCTACAGGGAGTGCCGCTGCAAAGCCACCATAATTACAATCCTGATACGCCGTTACAGGACCGGTAGGCGTACCGTTGTTTTGATAAACGCGTACATAGTCTACATACATGTTTGTTGGGAAAGCGTTGTTGTCGATGGTAAAGCCAGGCCAATTTCCGCCCACGGCAAGGTTAAGCAGGAGGAAGAAGTTATTGTGAAATTCACTCGTGCCGTTAACACCATTGGCGATACTGGCCTCGTGGAATTTCACACCGTCTACAAACCATTTGATCAATGAGCCATCCCACTCGATGGTGTAAACGTGAAAGGTTGTGATGTTGTTTGCTGTCGTGTTTCCGGAGTACTGTGCGTAAGTATTGTTGTGATCTTGCCAGTGAATCGTTCCGAATACTTGGTTGCCGGTGTTCACGTGTTCCATAATGTCGATCTCACCGCATGCAGGCCATCCTACCGACGTGATGTTGTCGCCGAGCATCCAGAATGCAGGCCATATTCCTTGGAAAGAAGGCATCGCGATGCGGGCTTCGATCTTACCATACTTCCATGATTTTCTGCCCTGTGTTTTCATTCGTGCAGAAGTATAGTTCATGCCGCCAAAAGATTCGCGTCGTGCTGTGATTACCAATTGGCCATTAGAGACTGTTGCGTTTTCGCGGCGGTAGTACTGTAACTCGTTGTTACCCCAGCCTCCAGAGCCTGTTCCTGTTTCGAATACCCAATCAGAACTGATTCCATTGGTGAATTCATCTTGCCAGACAAGCTGCCAATTTTGAGCCTCCAATGAGCCTGCAGCAAAGAGTGAGACGAGGAGAATAGCGTGTCTAAGTTTTTTCATAGCAGTTCGGGTTTGTGTTTGGTTATTGGTTTAAGTCGCAATCGTTTGCGAATGCTATCGAATTTGCATCATTCATCTCTAGAATGAAAAAATATAGCTACTACAAAAGCTCACATACCGGTACATCACGGGTACGTCAGGAGGAAAAATCCGCTGGATTATTACCCATGCGTAGTTTTACATTTGCATCGACCTTATTAATACCCTCTGCTGTAATTGATCGCTGTAACATCCCTTAGCTGAAAATAAAGGTGGCAAGCGGCAAATTATTTCGTCATCAGTCTACTTTAACTTTGTGCTCATGTTCCCCAGAACCCTCTTGACACTCGTGTTTGTCATTGTAGTCGCGTACGTCCATGCGCAGCAGATACAGGCTAACGACAAACCTCACAATGGTCTCCTTAGCAACGTACCGGCTAAGCGCCAAAATGTTTTGACACGCTTGGTAGAACGGAGTACACCGTTCGTCGTGCTGCAATATCAACAGCAAGGGCGTTATCTTTTAGTGGATATAACGCCTGGACTGAAATACCAGCTTTCTGAAAAACTATCCCTCGGATTAGGCTGGAATCGACGTGTTGCCTTCAACGAATATTATCGCGCGTTTTCTAACATGCCAAGAACATTCGGGCCACGCAGTTTTCTAGCGTATGATATGGGATGGGGATTATCGCCACGCATTGAATGTGAAATGATGAATGCTCCTGTACCACCCATCGTGCAAAAGATAAGATCAGAATTTCACGATCGTCAATGGGTACCCGGCGTTTTTATAGGGGTGGAGAAAGGATGCAAATTATCGAAACACGTCCGTGGCAATCTATTGGTGATGGTGCGCACATTCAATCCGCAAGGCAAGGGTCCATATAACGACGTAATCAATATTCGTTTGGGGGTGGACGTGGTATCTAATACTACTCGTCGTAGCGCGTCGTCGTTGCCCAAGCAGTAGCGACTCGCAGATCAGTTGTTGAAAAGACTCATTGTTTTGGCAGCGCCAGCAAGGCAGAATGACATAATCATTTCATTAGCTTTCTTGATGTGTCCAGGCATTGCGTCAAATTCTTCTTTCGTAAAATTGCTCAATACAAAATCGGCCTGTTGCCCTTTACCAAATTCGTTTCCAATACCGAAACGGAGACGCGAGTATTCTTGCCCACCGAGTATAAGTTCGATGTTTTTTAATCCGTTGTGTCCTGCAGAGCTCCCTTTCGTTCGCAGACGCAAACTTCCATAGGGGAGGGCTAGGTCATCAACAATCACTAAGAGATTCTCTTTTTCAATCTTCAACTCCTGAAGCCAATACGCAACAGCTTTTCCGCTCAAGTTCATGTAAGTGGAAGGTTTGATAAGATGTATTGTTTTGCCCTTGAATTTAAATTCTGTTTTGTCGGCTAGCCGTTGCGTTGTGAACGTAGCCTTGTGTTCATCCGCAAGTTGATCAAGGGTAAGAAACCCGATATTGTGGCGCGTGAGTTCGTATTCAGGGCCGATGTTTCCGAGACCAGCAATCAGGTATTTCATTGAGTAAAGTTCAAAGTTGAAAGTTCAAAGTTGAAAGTTGAAAGTTGAAAGTTCAAAGTTAAAAGTTAAAAGTTCAAGGTCTTTGCTTCAGAATTGTGCAGGTCTTTTTGCTTCGGATTGTTCCGCAGAATTCCGCAAGGAAGTTGAAAGTTCAAAGTTCAAGGTCTTTGCGTCGATTGTTCCGCAAAGCTTCACAAAGAAATGCTCAAAGTTTCGCTAAGTAAATACCGCCAGTGTCTTTACTATTCACCGATAAGCGATAACGAAAAATGCGTTCCTCGGTTCTATTAAGATTTTCCCCGGGTTTAAACCCGGGGAAAATCGGGACCGTTACTCATAACCGTTAACTGATAACCGTTAACTGATAACCGTTAACTAAAAAAGGCCGCTCTTTCGAACAGCCTTTCTCGTATCAGTTGAATAAGAATTACTTCTTACCTTCTTCTTTCTTAGCAGGAGCAGCAGCTTTAGCAGGCTCAGCTTTCTTAGCATCTCCTTCAGCAGGTGCAGCAGCAGCTTCTTCAGCAGCAAGTTTAGCAGCGCGAGGAACTTCTACAGCAGCGATCGTAGCTTGCTTAGGATCGAGGAACTCAAGTCCTTCGATTTTCATATCACCAACTTTAATAGCGTGGTGGAAATCGAGGTGTGATACGTTCACATCGATATGATCAGGCATATCTTTCGGGAAACCGTAAACTTTCAAAGATGCTCTCTTGCGGATAAGTGCACCACCTTTAGCAACACCAGGAGCGTTACCAACAAGACGTGCAGGAATGCTCATCTTGATCTTACGATCTTCGGCGATACGAAGGAAGTCAGCATGAAGAATGATCTCACTTACTGGGTGGAATTGAACTTCTTGAAGAATAGCTTGTCCTTCCACGCCTTCAACGTTAAAGTGTACGAAGTGAGCTTCGTTCGTGTACACTAGATCACGGAAAAGAATCGCAGGAGCGTAGAAATGGATTTGCTCATTTCCACCATAAATAACGCAGGGAACATAGCCTTCAGCACGCAGTCTTTGTGAATCAGACTTGCCGAGATTTGCTCGTTTATACCCTATAATCTCAACAGTTTTCATAATTGTATAAATTTAATTTAGAGTTTCTATTACAGTTTCATGAACAGCGAACTGATCGATTCGTTGTCATGGATTTTTCTGATCGCTTTCGCGAACAGGTTCGATACCGTCAATACTTTGATCTTCGAGCTGTCACCTTTCAAGGGAATGGTGTCCGTTACGACGATCTCTTCAAGTACCGAGTTGTTGATGTTATCGTAAGCTTTTCCGGAGAGTACGCCGTGTGTACAAACTGCTCTCACAGATCTTGCACCTTTCTCTTTCAGTAGCGATGCGGCTTTGCAAATGGTGCCTGCTGTATCAACAAGATCATCTACCAGAATAACATCTTTTCCGTCAACCTCACCGATGAGTCTCATCGATTCGATTTTGTTTGCTTCTTTTCTATGCTTATCGCAGACGGCAAGTTCTGCATCGAAAAACTTTGCAAAACTGCGTGCGCGCTTAATACCACCTACATCGGGAGAAGCGAACATGATGTTGTCTAGTCCTAATGATTTGAGGTATGGAACGAAGATGTAGGCACCATCGAGGTGATCTACTGGAATATCAAAGAATCCTTGGATTTGGTCCGCGTGAAGGTCGCATGTCATGATTCTGGAAGCACCCGCTGCGGAGATCAAGTTTGCATGAAGTTTTGCAGCGATAGCAACCCGCGGTTTGTCTTTTCTGTCTTGACGTGCGTAGCCGAAGTAGGGGATGACCACATTCACGCTTTTTGCACTTGCGCGTCTGCAGGCATCGACCATGAGGAGAAGTTCCATCAAATTATCCGACGGCGGAAAAGTAGATTGGATAAGAAACACCTCATGTCCTCTCACAGAGGTCGCGATAAACGGAGACATTTCACCATCGCTGAATTGCTGGTAGATTACTTCACCTAACGGTTCACCGTAGGCGTTGGCAATTTTATCTGCCAAGTAAGCGGTAGCTCTGCCACTGAAAATTTTTACAGCCATGGGAGTCTTTGTCCTTTTATCCGTAAGAAAGCTTAAAACGATTACGGTCGACTTCTAACGAAAATCCCGATCCCCTTTCATTGGGATCGGGACTTCGTTTTAGTTGTCCGACCAGGGCTCGAACCTGGACTTTCTTGAATCAAAATCAAGCGTGTTGCCAGTTACACCATCGGACAATTTCACCCAAATCAGCATTAGCTGCCTCATTTTGGGATTGCAAAGGTAGAATTATTTTTTGAAAAACGAATTACTGCCTCTAAAAATTCGCCCTTTTTGAGGCAAAAAATAAGGAGTAGGCTGAAATAGCTTACTCCTTAATATTTTCAAGATTTTAATGGCCATTACAGCTCGTTTTCATTCTGCGCAGAAGCCGTATTACCCTCCATAAATCCTTCCGCCCAGAATCGATATTTATCCAGAATCGAAATCACAGCATTTCGCAAATGCCTGCTGTTATTGAAGTCAATCGATCCATACATCGTCGTAGCGTATCCTTGCCAAATCGAACGGTTCTGACGCCTGTCGTAAAACTGGATCAACAGTGTACCCGTCTTTAAGCTGAATTTCTGCGGATCGTAGTCGATCTCTGAATTTTGTGTTTTCACCCATTCTTCAATGTCGGGCTGGTTATAGCCGTTAAATCGAAGACTATCATTAAACATCTTAAATCCGACAATCAAATGAGGGCGATTATCAGACTGTTTGTACCCTAAGAATTTCATCCTGGCAACGATGGATTTTTCAATCACCTCGTTTACCATTGACGAATCCGTTGGGCCCGCCGGTTTCATAATGTCAAAAGTGCGATACCGCTTGAAGTTGCCTTTATAGCTGTAATCGTACTCAACAGGTAGTTCCTTGTAGCCAAGACATGAAGCTAGCAGAACAAGCAACAACAACGCAGGTAGGAGCTTCTTCATAGTAATAGACAGGTTATTAAGCTGATGAATATAAGGGTATTCGAACTGCGGAACAACAAAGGCAATTAACCTTTTGTTTTACATCGATTAAAAAATCGATGCCGGGCGCGCTTACCTCTTAAATATCTACGGAATTAGCCTGCTATACCGATTTCTGCTCAGTGAAAATTATTTTTGGTTTTTTATCCACTCACGGGCGTTAGCGAATGCCTCAATCCATGGTGATATAATGTCTCCTTTGCGCTCAGATGGATAATAGCCCCAATTCCAAGGGAAAAGCGATCTTTCAATGTGCGGCATGATCGCCAAATGGCGCCCATCCTTCGAACACAAAGCGGCAACACCAAAATCAGAATCATTTGGATTGCCCGGGTATTCCGGATGGCTGTACTCTGCTGCAACTTGGAACAACGACTTATCTGCTGGAAGCATGAAGCGTCCTTCTCCGTGAGCAACCCACGCACCCAGTCGTGTGCCTTTTAAACTACCCAGCATTACCGAGTTGTTTTCTGGAATTGTCAAGTTGATGAAGATGGATTCGTACTTGCCAGAACCATTGTGATGCATGCGTGGATGATCTTTGATTTCTGGATAGAGTAATCCGAGTTCCATCGACAATTGACATCCGTTACATACACCGAGACTCAACGTGTCTTTGCGTTTGAAGAAGTTATCAAGGGCTTCTTTTGCTTTCGGATTGTAAAGGAAAGCACCTGCCCAACCTTTCGCAGAACCCAATACGTCGGAGTTTGAGAAACCACCTACGAATACAATGATGTTTACATCTGAAAGATCTTCACGACCAGAAACCAAATCGGTCATGTGCACATCTTTCACGTCGAACCCTGCGAGGTAAAGTGAGTACGCCATCTCGCGGTCGCCGTTCACACCCTTTTCACGAATGATAGCAGCCTTAACGCCTGATGGTGTTCTACGTTTTTGGTCAATGTTGTATGATTCTAACTTGCCGTTAAAAGTTTTCGGAAATGTATAGTCAAGAACTTGGTTCTTGTAGTTGTGAAAACGCTTCTCGGCGTGTGCCTGCGGACGTTGTAAACTATCGAGTAAATACGAAGTGCGGAACCATTGGTCACGAAGCTCATCGATTGCCAACGACAACATTTGCTGCTGATGGTTGATGGTCACTTTGCGCTCGCCCGTAACATGTCCAAGAATTTTGTAATCAACACCTTCTTTTTCAAGCAATGCTTGCAATGCTTTTTCATCGCGAGCCTGAACGATTACGCCAGGATTTTCAGCAAACAAATCTTTTACCAAGTCAGTGCCGAGTACGTTCAAGTTGAGCGTGAGCCCAACATTCGGACGTGCAAAAGTCATTTCGAGCAACGCCGTAATCAATCCGCCTTCGGAGATGTCGTGTCCTGCCCACAAAAGATTTTGTCTCACCGCCTGTTGAATAGCACCGAATGCTTTCGCGAAGTAGGTGTCATCTTTTACAGTAGGTGCATCGTTGCCCAGCAAATTGAGTATTTGAGCAAAGCTGCTACCACCTAATTTTAATTCATCTTTAGAGAAGTCGATGTAGAATATTTTTGATCCTTCTTCCGCTTCGAGTACAGGAGAGATCGTTTTGGTAATGTCTTCTGTTTCGCCAACCGCAGAAATGATTACTGTTCCAGGCGCGTAAACGACTTTTCCATCAGGATATTTTTGCGTCATCGACAACGAATCTTTTCCTGTCGGAATGTTGATGCCGAGATTGATCGCAAAATCACTGACAGCTTGCACGGCATCGTAAAGTCTTGCGTCTTCACCCGGATTACGTGCTGGCCACATCCAGTTTGCACTGAGTGACACACCTTTCAATCCATACGTGAGCGGTGTCCAAACAATATTCGTGAGTGACTCAGCAATGGCAAGTTTACTTCCAGCAGCTGCATTGATTAGCGCAGCGCCAGGAGCGTGACCAATACCAGTCGCCACACCTTTCTTACCAATGTAGTCGAGCGCCATTACCGACACGTTATTCAATGGAAGTTGAATTGGGCCACACGTTTGTTGTGTTGCAACACGACCCGTTACAGAACGATCGACTTTGTTTGTAAGCCAATCTTTACAAGCCACCGCTTCTAGCTGTAATACGTTGGCGATATAGGCTTCAATTTTTGTAACGTCATACGTAACACCTTCGAACGCCGAAGATTTATGAACGTCATTCAATATGGTTTTTGGCGACGATCCAAAAAGATGAGAGAGTTGTAAGTCGACAGGTTTTTGAGCTTGGCCAGCTTTTTCGAAAATAAGTTTCTTATCACCGGTAGCTTCGCCGACAACATAGAAAGGTGCGCGTTCGCGTTCTGAAACTTTTTGAAGTGTATCAAGATCTTTCGCTTTTATCGCGAGGCCGATTCTTTCTTGTGATTCGTTGCTGATGATCTCTTTATCTGACAGCGTCGGATCTCCTACAGGAAGTTTGTCGATGTGAATCGTACCGCCTGGTTCTTCTAAGAGTTCAGACAAGCAGTTCAAATGTCCGCCGGCACCGTGATCGTGAATTGAAACGATAGGATTGTTATTCGATTCGACCATTGCGCGAATAGCATTCATGACACGTTTCTGCATCTCTGGATTCGAACGTTGAATAGCGTTCAGTTCAATCGCATTTCCGTACTGGCCAGTAGCGACGGATGATACCGCACTTCCGCCCATTCCGATGCGATAGTTATCGCCACCGAGAAGTACAATTTTATCGCCAGCTTCTAATTGTTCTTTCTTGCTATCCTTTTCTTTTCCGTATCCAACACCACCGGCAAGCATGATTACTTTATCGAAACCATATTGTTTGCCATCTTCGAAATGTTCGAACGTAAGAAGACTTCCGCCGATGAGTGGCTGACCAAATTTATTTCCGAAATCAGAAGCACCATCAGAAGCTTTGATGAGAATTTCTTCCGGTGTTTGATAGAGCCATTTTCTTGCTTCGAATTTCTTTTCCCATTCACGACCGCCTTTTAAGCGCGGATAGGACGTGATATAAACCGCCGTTCCTGCCAGTGGGAGGGAACCCTTTCCGCCAGCAAGCCTGTCGCGAATTTCTCCACCTGAGCCGGTAGCCGCACCGTTGAAAGGCTCTACCGTTGTAGGGAAGTTGTGTGTTTCTGCTTTCAACGAAATAACGGAGTCTACATCTTCGATCGTAAAGAAATCAGCGACGTCCTGACGCGCAGGAGCAAACTGTTCAATACGCGGACCCTTGATGAAAGCAACGTTATCTTTATACGCCGATACGATGTAGTTCGGATTGGCTTTCGAGGTATTCTTAATGAGTTGGAAAAGCGTCGATGTCTTCTCTTGACCATCGATGATGAACGTCCCGTTGAAAATTTTATGACGGCAGTGTTCTGAATTCACCTGCGAGAATCCAAACACCTCGCTATCGGTGAGCGGTCTTCCCAGTTGCTTACTAACTTCTTGCAAGTAATCAACTTCTACCTGACTAAGCGCAAGACCTTCTTGTTGGTTGAAAGAACTGATATCCGTTACTTCTTTGATCGACTCAACCTGATGATGAATGGTGAACAGATCTTGATCGAGACCCTTATAAAGGAATTGGAGCATGCGGTCGAAACGAATGTTTTCGGTAGCATCAAAAAACTCTTCAATGCGCTGAATACCTGCAATGCCCATGTTCTGGGTAATCTCCACGGCATTGGTGCTCCACGGTGTAATCATTTCCTTTCTCGGACCAATGAATTCTCCCGGTAAACGGTCCTCGGAGACCAACTCGGCACCGGCAAAGAGCCAGGTAAGTTTTTGAACATCAGTTTTTTGCAATGGCTGTACCGTACCAACGGCGTAGGTGACCTTGGCTTTCGAGCGGAAGAATAAAATCATGTTGGAGATTTGACGCTTTAAAGATTCGGCAAAATTAACAGGTTCTATGGTATTTAGGGATTCCAGCCAATCTTTTTTACGCACGGTTTTCAAAAGCGCTGGTTGCTTTATTTTTTTCTATCTTTCACGGTCATTTTAACCCTTACCCGATGAGTCGTCTCTTTTATGCTGTTGTATTAACGATATCGATTGTTCTCCCAGCAAAAGCACAAGAGGTTGTAGGCGATGACCGTGTGAGTGGAAATGTAGGAGCAGGCATTGGCTTAGAGTACGGCGGAATTGGAATTCGTGTGAGCGGACCGATAGCCAAACATTTTGCACTCTTTGGCGGCGTTGGCCATAATACCCTCGATATCGCACTTGCTGGTGGATTAAGTTACGAACCTTTGCTGAAAGGAACCATTCGACCTGAAGTGATCGCTATGGTAGGTGCCAATAATGTGGTCACTGATGCCGGTGATTTTCATCCGCGGTATGAACGCACTTATTACGGAGCATCGGTCGGTGCCGGTATACACTACTACGTCGGGTCAAACGATAATTTTATCAACATCAAAGCAGTTTATCCAATCGCTACCTTTCATTACAAAGAAGTGATGGACGATGCTGTCGGTGTGAAATCAATTCCGTTTTATTTCAGCGTCGGGTTTCACCTCGACTTGGGTGACTAATGCTTTGCAGCCGTTGTCCAATCATCCTGGCTTCATCCTCTAGAGAAGCTATAGATGTTCTTTCATTTTCTCCAGATGTTCTCCATACGCGTCCAGTACTTCTTTCATTAATCTATAGATGTTTATTCATTCGCCTACAGATGATCTATCATAAATTTCCATACTTGGTTCATTTTTCTATCATCGCGCGTTCATTGTTCTATCATTAATACGCGTGTTTCTCCATACATTCTCTCATTGTGCACCCATTATTCTCCCTATCGCTCCAGTAAAACCCTAGTGTTTGTTTCATAGAATGCGTCGTTTATGAAGCAAATAGACCGGCTTCATTGGAGAATGACTGAAGGATCGTGGTAGGTTGTTAGGAAGCTGCGAGTTGCGAGCTACGAGTTGCGAGAGATGCCGTAGGGTGAAAGGAGTGGCTCGGGCCACACAAAAAGGTGCAATACTTTGTTAGAAAGCTGCGAGTTGCGAGCAATGCCTTTAGGGTTAAAGGAGTGGCTCGGGTTATATAAAAAGTTGCAATAGCTTGTTAGAAAGCTGCGATTAGCTGAGGCAGTAGCTACTTTAAGCTTTCTGCTTTCTGCTTTACGCTTTACGCTTTACGCTCTCCGCTCAGCTTCCAAGATTTGAGCAGTCCGTTATGTCCCGTAGGCAAGATGATTAACTGTGGATTACGTAAATGCCTTGTCAGGCGACGCATACTTTTTACTTTAATGACGCGGTCGAATTTACCCACGATTATTTGTGTATCGATGTTTCTCGAGTTGATCACCTGCGCAATTTTTTTCATGTCGAAAGTAAGGTGCCGAAATACCACCCACGAATAGTATACACGTTCGCGTTGTTCTTCTGTATTCATTTGGCTGGCAGCGAATCGGATTAACAATTGATCGATCAACCCCATCTGACGAAGGAAATTGGCGACCGAAAAGAACAACTGAGGTTTAGTGATCATGCGCTTGAAAATCTTCCGTAAGAGAAACGGATACGTCGCTGCGCCGTACCAGAAACTGGGTTTAATTCCATCCGATGCCAGCAGGTAAAGGTGTTGTATGCGATCCGGAAAACTTTCGATCATGGCGAGTGCTAACTTTCCGCCGAGACTAAATCCGCCAACATCAAATTGATCGATTTGATTTTCTTTGAGAAACTGTGCGATGATCGCCTCCCACGCTGATTTTTCGATAGGCTTTTCGCCTTCCTTCCAAACACTATTGCCATGAAAATAAAGATCAAACAGGTAGCAGGTGTGCGTACGTTGAAGCGCTTCGGCAAGCGGGAGAAATACTTCGTGGGTTTGACCAAAACCATGAAATAACAATAGCGGGCGTGGGCCATGGCCATGTTTATGGTAAAAGAGTTGAGAGCCATGAAGCGCCGTAATCATAACGAATTCAAAGATTAAAAGAAGTTATTAAACGACCTTGCACGATAAGCGCTACTTTTTTTGTTTTCTTTAAAATAAAAAGACACCTGTCGTCGTCTCTACCATTAAAATAGGCGAAACGGCGATGGACCTGGCCATGCAAATAAAAGAACAGACATTCCTCAAGGAGAAGGACCGGCTGCTGAGCTTCATCCGCAACCGTGTGAATACCGTGGAGGAAGCGGAAGACATTCTCCAGGATGTGTTTTTTCAATTTGTCTCCGGTTTTGAAACCATTGAATCCATCGATCGCGTCACCTCATGGTTATTTTCTGTAGCGCGGAATAAAATAATAGACCGCTATAGAAGAGAGTCAACGCGACCTAAGCGCGCAGATTTTGGTGGACAAGCAGGGAAGGAGGAAGATGCGCCGCTGACATTGCAGGAGATACTGCCAGACTTCGGTAACACACCAGAAGATTCTTATTTGAGAGAAACAATCTGGGATTCGATCATGGACGCACTTGATGAGCTGCCTGCTGAGCAACGTGAAATTTTTGTGCTGAATGAAATTGAAGAGAAGGGCTTCCGTGAAATTTCGGAGGAGACCGGCGTATCAATCAACACGCTGTTGTCGCGAAAGCGTTATGCGATATTAGCGCTTCGGAAAAAATTACAACGACTTTATAACGATATATAATAGTAGACAGATCCGCTATGAAAGGATGGTATATTTTGAAATGTGTAGTGATGGGGATCATCTTCGTTGCCTTGATCGTTTGGGCAACGATGTGGTTATGGAACTGGCTTGTGCCAGTGTTGTTCAACGGTCCGCACATTACGTATTGGCAAGCATTAGGTCTTCTCGCCCTCACCAAAATCCTGTTCTGGGGATTTGGCGGGAAGCATCATCATTACCGAGATGGAGATCATCCTTGGAAAAGCAAGTTTGAAAAGTTCTCAAACATGACACCAGAAGAACGCGCAGCGATGAAACTGAAAATGAAGCAGAAGTGGTGTAGCTGGGAGAAAACGAAGCCCGACGATAACACGCCAACCTCGTAAATCGGGTTGCAGGTTTCCAGTTACCGGTTGTCAGTGTGAATCGGTAAAAGCCGGCCAACCGGAAACCGGAAACCGGAAACTGGTAACTGTAACTGGTAACGGAAACCGGCAAACTGGTACCTGGCCAACCGGAAACTGGAAACTGGTAACACTCAAACCGGAAACTGGCCAACTGGTAAACTGGCCAACCGGAAACCGGGCAAATCCTAAAAAATAATCGAAAAAAGGCCAACCAATGCCAAAAAAGGGCGTTAAAGGAAACGTTGGAAACTTTTGTAATGTTAAAAGTTTCCGTAGTTTTGCGACCCTATGGAAGAATTGGATACCAAAGAGAAAATATTAAGAGGTGCGGAGAGCCTTTTTATGCGATATGGTGTACGGAGCATTTCCATGGATGATATTGCTCGACATCTATCGGTTTCAAAGAAGACGCTCTACCAACACTTTGCAGATAAGGAAGATATTGTAACGATGGTGGCACGGGGCCACATGGAACGTAGTCAAGCGGAGTTCGAGGCAATCAGGGTGAGTTCAGAAAATGCGATTGACGAGTTAGCGCGAATATCTGTAGCCATGAAGAAGCACATGGAGGAAATGAATCCAACATTGCTGTTCGATCTTCAAAAGTATCATCCGAGAGCGTGGGGCGCATGGAACGATTACAAAGTGAAGTTCATCGCTGACTCGGTGCAGCGGAATTTACAACAGGGCATTGATGAAGGACATTTTCGCGCCGAGATCAACCCCGAGATTATCAGCATCGTGCGGGTCGCTTTAGTGGAGTTGGCGTTTGATGATCGCACGTTTCCCCAACACAGATTTAAACTTTCAGAAGTTCAGATGCAGATCTTCGAACACTTTGTTCATGGCATCTTAACGGAGAAGGGAAAAAAACAATATCAGAAGTATAAAGAGAATTTAATTGTAACAATCACGCGATAACTAACCTACTATGAAACGAGTCTATCAGATTATTTTACTACTACTATTAATAACCCCGTTGTGGACGCATGCGCAGACGGATTCAACATCGTCTTTTTCTTTGGATGATTGTATCAAGTATGCGTTGGAGAATTCTGTTGACGTGAAGAATGCAAAAATAGAAGAGCAGATTTCACAAGCGAAGGTAAGAGAGACAACAGGTATGGGACTTCCACAGATTGATGGAACGGTGAATGTTACGCATAATCCTAAATTACCACGCATGTTTATGGAGTATCCCGGTTTTTTTGCTCAGCAACCGACTCCGGAAAACCCCAATCCACCACCAGCAACGCCAGGGATTGAGGACGGCGAGGTGTTTGCTATGCCGAATCTTTTTCAATTGAAAAGTAGCGGTGACGCTGGGATCAATGCCACGCAATTACTGTTTAGCAGCACGTATCTTGTTGGATTAAGGGCTGCGAAAACGTATAAAGAATTGTCGTACAAAACGACTGAGCAAACCAAGATACAAACCGTTGAAAATGTAACGAAAGCTTATTACGGTGTCTTAATCAATAATGAACGTGTTGCTCTTTTTGATAATAATATTGGAAGGGTGGATTCATTGTTGAAGACCACCAAAGCGCTTAATCAAAACGGGTTTGCAGAGGAGATTGACGTTGATAGAATTCAGGTTACGCTCAATAATTTGAAGATTGAAAAGTTGAAGTTTCAGAATTTACAGAACCTCAGTTTGGCCCTTTTGAAGTTTCAAATGAATTATCCCATGGATCAACAGTTGGCGATTGATGGTGATTTAACCGCGATTGAAGTAAATGAAGAAACGCTCAACCAATATGTTTCTGGGTGGGATTTCAAGAACAGAATTGAATACAGATTGTTGGAAACGCAACGTGATCTTCAAAAACTCAATATCAAAAGGATGTATTCTAATGGTTTGCCTACTTTAAGCGCCTTCGTGGGAGCGGGATATCAAACAGGATCAAAAAACATCGCCGGGTTATTTAAAACTGAAAGTAGTTTTACAGAAACTCCGGATATGGGTGTTGACAAATGGTATCCATATACGAGATTCGGTCTGAACCTCAGCATTCCAATTTTCAGTGGCATGCAACGAACATACAAGATTCAGCAAGAGAAATTAGCATTGAAGAAGATTGAAAATAATTTCCAATCACTTCAACGTTCATTTGATCTGAACATTCAGCAGAACTCAATAACTTTTGAAAATGCATTGGAGTCATTGAAGTCTCAAAAAGAAAATCTCACGCTTGCGGACAAAGTAGCACGCGTTACAAAAATCAAATACGAGCAAGGTGTAGGCTCTAACATCGAAGTGATTGATGCAGAAAGCAGTCTTCGTGAATCACAAGTGAATTACTACAATGCACTCTATGACGCGATCATTGCGAAAGTAGATCTCGATAAAGCGTTTGCTAAGATCAATCCTGCGAATTACTCAACAACCGACACCCAAAAATAACACCCTATTAACAACGAAAATACTACCTATGAAACGTACTGCATATAACCATCTTTCTGTTATCGCACTGGTCGCGTTGCTTGCGGCATGTGCTCCTGATAAAAAAGAGAAGCTTAAGGAATTGAAAACCAAGCAAGCTGAACTCAACAAGGAGATCGTTGCCCTGGAAAAAGAAATTGAGGCAGAAAACCCAGACAGTGCTGATGCAAAAGTGAAGAAGAAAGAAGTATCCATCACAGAAGTAGCACCCAAACCTTTCGATCATTATATCCAGACACAAGGAAGAGTTGAAGCGGAGAACAATGTTGCCGTTACGGCGCAGTCTCCTGGTGTTGTTACACAAGTTTATGTGAAAGAAGGACAGCAGGTAAGCAAAGGCCAGGTGTTGGCGCAAACTGAAAATTCGATGATCATTCAGGGTATCGAAGCGCAGAAAGCTCAACTTGATTTGGCAACAGCAGTGTTCCAGCGTCAGAAAAATCTGTGGGATCAGAAGATCGGAACAGAAGTTCAGTTCCTTCAGGCGAAGTCAAACAAAGAAGCATTGGAGAGACAAATCGCTTCACAGCAACAGCAACTGGAGATGACGAAAATCAAATCACCGATCGCCGGTACAGTTGATCAGGTTGTTGCAAAAGCTGGTGAAGCTGTATCACCAGGGATGCCTGCATTCCGTGTGGTGAATGTTTCCGATTTGAAAGTTGTCGCTGAAATTTCTGAAGCGTATATCAACCAGGTAAAATTAGGCAACAAGGTAATCGTACAGATTCCTGAACTGAAAAAGGACATTACCTCTAAAGTCACCTTCGTTGGTAAAACAATCAATTCTCTTTCACGCACTTTCACAGTTGAAGTGAAACTCGACTCACGCAGCGAGTTCCGTCCGAACATGACAGGTGTGATCAAACTCGTGTATCAAACAGCACAGGACGCCATTACTATTCCGGTAAGTGTTGTTCAGGAAATCAAAGGTGAGAAAGTCGTATACATCGCTGAGACGAATGGAAAGCAAACTGTAGCCCGCAAGAAAGTAGTTACAGTAGATGGTGTGTTTAATGGTGTAGCCCAGGTTCAGGGTCTTGGTTCAGGTGATAAAGTAATCACCTTTGGATATCAGGGTCTCAACGATGGCGAGTTCATCAAAATCTAAAAAGCGATAACCCTAATCGAACTTATTATATGAAAGACTTAGACAATAAAGGGTTTGGGCCCACCAACTGGGCCATTGATAATAAGATGACCATTTACGTTGCCAGCGTACTCTTAACGCTGGGTGGTATCTGGGCTTATATGACACTTCCGAAGGAGAGTTTCCCAGAGGTAGTGTTCCCGCAGATTTATGTTGCTACAGTGTATCAGGGTGCGCCACCAACAGATGTGGAGAATCTGATCACAAAGCAGATTGAGAAACAAGTGAAGTCGATTGCCGGTGTGAAGAAAATCACCAGTAATTCAGTACAGAACTTTTCGAATGTTATCATCGAATTCCAAACGGATGTTGATGTAGACGTAGCCAAGCGCGATGTGAAAGATGCGGTAGACCGTGCCAAGCCTGATCTTCCGACGCTCGAGGATGATCCTGAAGTAATTGATATCGACATTTCTGAAATGCCAATCATGTTTGTGAACCTTTCGGGAGATTTCGATCTTCAGTCGTTAAAAAGGTATGCTGAACAGATGCAGGATCGTTTCGAAGCGGTTCGTGAAATCAGAAGAGCAGATATCGTGGGTGCGTTGGATCGTGAGTTTCAAATCAACGTAGATCTCTATAAAGCATCGCTTGCTGGTGTTTCGATGATGGACGTGATGATGGCAGTGTCGAAAGAGAACGTTGTCATTCCCGGTGGTCAGCTTTCGGTGAACGGTGTGAAACGTTCTATTAGTGTGAGTGGTGAGTATGCCGATGCAACCGAAATATCTGAAACAGTAGTAGGATCAACCCCCGGTGGAAAAATCCTCTTGAAAGATATCGCCGAAGTATTGGATACACATAAGGAACAGGAAAGCTTTGCACGTCTTGACAAGAAGAACGTAGTAACGTTGAACATTGTAAAACGTAGTGGTGAAAACCTTATCCTTGCTTCTGATCAGATCAATGCGATCGTCAAAGAATTTAAAGAAGGTGTTTTACCTCCTGGTGTAGAGGTTACAATCACAGCCGATCAATCGGATAATACGCGTGTTACTTTACACGATCTGATCAACACAATCATCATCGGGTTTATCCTTGTAACCGTGATCCTGATGTTCTTCATGGGCGCAACCAATGCGATCTTCGTAGGACTTTCAGTGCCGCTGTCGAGCTTCATCGCTTTCCTCGTGTTTAAGCCAATTGGTTTTACGCTCAACATGATGACGTTGTTCTCTTTCTTGCTCGCACTCGGTATCGTTGTGGATGATGCGATTGTGGTAATTGAAAATACACATCGCGTATTCGATAATGGTAAAGTGCCGATTCGCAAGGCAGCAAAAATTGCAGCAGGCGAAATATTCTTCCCGGTATTCTGGGGAACAATGGTTGTACTTGCACCATTCATTCCATTGGCATTCTGGCCCGGTGTGATCGGTAAGTTTATGATGTATCTTCCGGTAACGTTGATCATTGCTTTGCTGGCGTCACTCGTGGTTGCTTATCTTATCAACCCGGTATTCGCGGCTGATTTCATGTCAGAGCATGATCACGATAACCACAAGCCAACAGCCACCCGTGGATTCAAAATCACAGCCGTAATTTTCGGTTCGATCGCGCTGGTGTCTTATATCATAGGCGCATTTGGAATGGGGAACTTTGCAGTATTCCTTTTTGTGATCTATGCGCTGTATCACTTCTTCATCGTTGGTGTTATTTCAAGATTCCAAACGGACACATGGCCTGGCGTACAACGTCGCTATAAAAAGATTGTGACCTGGGTTGTAAAAGGACGCCGTCCTATATGGGTAGTCTTAGTGGTATTCGGATTGCTTGTCTTCTCTGTCATATTTACTGCAATCAGAAAACCGCCTGTAGTTTTCTTCCCGAACGGTGATCCTAACTTTATCTATACCTATGTACGGATGCCAATTGGAACGGATCAGCGTGTGACGGATTCGGTTACCCAAATTGTTGAAAACAAAGTAATCGCGGTTGTAGGAAAAGATAACCCGATCGTTGAGTCTGTAATTTCCAACGTAGCAATCGGTGCCTCTGAAGATCCAATGGAAGGCGGTAACAATGCGAGTCCTCACCTTGGTAAGGTAGGTGTAGCATTTGTGAAATTCGCACAGCGTGATGGTCAGTCTACGAAAGTATACATGGATAAAATCCGCGAAGCTGTAAAAGGTATCAAGGGAGCAGAGATCTCTGTAAATCAGGAACAGAATGGACCGCCGACAGGTAAGCCGATCAACATTGAAATTGCTGCTGAAGATTTCGAACTACTGACTTCAAGTGCGGATCGTTTGAAACGTTATCTGGATTCACTTCAGATTCCTGGCGTCGAAGAATTGAAATCAGATTTTCAAGCCAACAAACCTGAAGTAACAATTAAGATCGATCGTGAAAAGGCAAATCGCGAGGGTATTTCAACAACAGATATTGGACAATTACTCGGTTCTGCGGTCTACGGTGTTGAAGTATCGAAGTATCGTGATGATAACGATGACTACCCTATTCAACTTCGGGTATTGGAACGTCAACGAAATGATGCCAATGCATTGATCAATCTGCCCGTGATTTATCGTGATATGAGTGCTGGCGGACAAGTTCGTCAGGTGCCATTGTCTGCGATTGCTACCGTAGAGTATACGAACAGTTATGCCGGTATCCGTCGTATCGATCAGAAGCGTGTAGTGACATTAGCATCAAACGTACTGAGTGATTACAATGAGAACGATGTGGTGGCACAGATCACACAGCATATCAATGACCTCAATTTTCCTGACGGGGTAACCGTGAAAATGACAGGCGCCCAGGAAGAGCAGGCTGAAACTGGAGCATTCCTGTTTATGGCATTAATTGTAGCGATATTGACGATCTTTATGATCCTCGTAATTCAGTTCAACTCAATCAGCAAGCCGGTGATTATTATCGTCGAGATTTTGTTCAGTATCATTGGTATTCTGATTGGATTTTCACTTTTCAAAATGGAGATCTCAATCGTAATGACTGGCGTAGGATTTATGGCGCTTGCAGGATTGGTTGTACGCAACGGTATCTTGTTGGTGGAGTTCATCGACTTGCTCCGTGGTCAAGGTTTGGAGTTACGTGAGGCAATTGCCGAAGCATCCATGACACGTATGACACCAGTAATGTTAACAACCATTGCCGCAACGATTGGTCTTATTCCACTCGCTGTAGGTTTGAACATCGACTTCGTAACAATGTTTACAGAGTTGAACCCGCACATCTACTTCGGTGGTGACAACGTAGCATTCTGGGGACCACTTTCATGGACGATGATCTTCGGATTGATTTTCGGAACGATCCTCACCCTTACTGTTGTACCTGCGATGTATTTGCTCATCACGAGACTAAAAGAGCGCGTCTACAAAACTTTTGGTTGGACAATGCCTCAGATTGCGATGGATAAACCATCAGAAGAAGTTAAACCAGCGGTTTAATCTGAGTGATAAAATAAATTATTCAAAAAGTCGTCTTACCTAGTAAGGCGACTTTTTTTATGAAAGCAAGAATTATGGTGATGGTGATAGCGCTGTTGATCCTGTTGGCGATCGACTATTATGTTTTTCAGGCAGTACTTGTGGTAAGCAAAGATTGGACATCCGTTTGGAGAAATGTAATGCGTATTGGTTTTTGGGTTCCGACGGTGTTGTCCTTTTCGGCTATCGCGTGGTGGGCGTTTGGTGATCAGTATACGATGACACCGCAGATGCGAACAGTAATCTTCACGAGCCTGATCGGACTTTACTTCTCGAAAATTTTCGGCGTGCTTGTATTGTTTGCTGAAGATGTTTTCCGCGGAATGAAATGGGTTGTTAACTATTTCTACAAAGGAACGGAAGAAAACTTGCCAGGTGTTTCCATATCACGCTCGGAATTTATTTCTAAAGCGGCACTCGTGGCATCTGCAATTCCCTTCGGCACGATGGCTTACGGAATCATTTCCGGTGCACATGATTATCGTGTGAGGCGTAAGACAATTTATCTCCCGAACCTACCGAAGGCATTTGATGGTATTCGACTCGGACAGATTTCGGACATTCACTCGGGAAGCTTTTTTAACAAGACTGCCGTTAAAGGTGGCGTGGAAATGATGATGCAGGAGAAACCTGATCTGATCATGTTCACCGGCGATCTGGTGAACAATGAAGCCAGTGAGGTAAAAGATTACATTAACATCTTCGATAAGTTCAAAGCGCCATTAGGTGTTTATTCTGTAACGGGTAATCACGACTATGGTGATTATGTGATGTGGAAGTCGAAGCAGATGAAGCAGGATAATTTTAACAATCTCATCGAAGCACATCGGCTGATGGGATTTGATTTGCTCATGAATGAAAATCGCTTTGTTGAAATCGGCGGCGAAAAACTTGCCATCATCGGTATCGAGAATTGGGGCGGAGGGCGGTTTGCTAAGTATGGCAAGTTGGATGAAGCATACAAAGGAACAGAAGAAGCTGCTACCAAGATTTTGCTCTCACACGATCCAAGTCATTGGGATGCACAAGTTCTTTCCATGTATCCCGATATCGACCTTGCACTCGCTGGACATACACATGGTTTTCAATTCGGTGTTGAGATAGGTGACTTCAAATGGAGTCCTTCGCAATACGCGTACAAGCAATGGGCAGGTTTATATCAAACCGGCTCGCAATATCTATATGTGAATCGTGGCTTCGGTTATCTTGGCTATCCGGGAAGAGTTGGTATGCCACCGGAGCTAACGATCCTGGAATTGAAACGAGCTTGATGATGAACGTGTTGATGTGTTGACACGTTGGCGTTGGAAAATGTTATTCGATATCGGACTGCTCGTCAGCGACTTCACCTTGAAATCAACACACTACTTACTTATTCTTCATCATCTTCATCGTGAAAAATCCAAGCACAAGGATCATGATACCCATGATCGACCAAAGCCAAACGGGGTTTTGAAACAGCGGCGTTTTTGTTTCAACTACATCTTGCTTCAATGCGATTTCATCTTGGAGTTCAAGCGTGGGTAATGTATCCGGAATGTTTTTTTCAAAGTGAACGATATCGTAAGCAGGTGCAGTGCCAAATTCATCTCCATAAAAAAGGTAGTAGTCCTGGTTCGGTTCAAGTTGTGATGCCAACGTTACTTCGGGTCTGCTTGCAGAAATAGATTTAATTTCTAGCGGTGCATTATCTTCATTGAAAACAGTAAGTTTCAATTGACGTGCTTTCGTAAGTTCGAAGTTGATGTTATTCGACTTGATAGAAGTGATGTAGCCTGTGGTGAGCGTGTTGTAGTAATAGCGAATTCCTTTGTCAGTTTTTGCACTGTCTATTAAAACTTCAAGCGTATAGTTTCGATAAAAATCGGCAGAATGCTCGATGTCTATGTTTATAAAATTGATTGGCTCTTCATACTTAAATTTGATTTCGACTACACTTTGACGCGCAGTCTTTAGGTCTGTGGCTTTCCAGCGATGTGCAACATGGTGGTGAAATCCTGTGACGAGTTTGGTAGACGTGAGAGAAGCATCTACGAATGTTACCGGTGTTCCGGAAATGGTGGCGCGTAAATAGCGATAGTTCGTCGACGGAACTAACACTTCATTGTAATTGAACTGCATTCCATTTTTGTCGAGGGCAGCAATACGTTCGTTCTCAGCAAGCGTAAACCACTCTTTTTGATCATGGCTGCCTTCGAGCGTAACCATCTCATCAAAGTTTTTTTCTTTGAAGTTGAATTGAATGTGATCGATGGTCTCGCCTTTCGGAAGCTCAAACGTGATGAAAAGCTTTCCATCGCGCGTACTTTTGTTGAGCTGCTTTACCGGAATCGTATTGACTTCTGCCGATGCTTCCCGTATTCTAATAATGTATGGTATTTCAGTGGTGTCTTTTTTGGTGACCTTAAATATTCTGATATCACCATAGTCACTTTTAATATGTTTAAAAATTTCTGAAGGAAGATTTATACCGTACCAGCCTTTGCCAGTGGGTGCCGGTATTTGTCGTGCGTAATGGTATGATGATTGCGCATGGCAAAGTATTCCAATGAAAGTAAACAATACGGCAAGCAGGTCGCTACGCTTCATTCTTTGTTTTTTTGAGTTTGTTGTAAATAAACGATGCGACAAGTAACAACACACCGAGAATGATCAGCACAACGGTGTTACCAACCGCAGATAAGTCGTCGTATAAGAAAAGTTTAATAATGGTTATGCCAAAGATTACGATTGCAACGATACGAATCAGTTTTATATCTTTTTTCAATCCATAGGCAATGAGCGCAAAAGCGTATACACTCCACAACAGAGAAAGCGCGAGTCGATCGCTATTCTCAATAGATGCATGGTCGAGTAGACTGATCATTTCACTGCTGAGAATAATCAAAACGACAAAGATTGAGAATACTTTCATCACGTTTTTGAGACGTGCATCCATCGATGGATCGTTTGTTATACTATAATTTATCCACAGCAGCGGGAGTATAATAACAAGGGAGATGTAGCGAATGACAATGTTCCCAGCACCATGTATGAATGGATCTTGATCAGAAGGATACAAATAACTTGATCTCAGCTCATACAGGGCATTGACACCACCAGTGAGGAACGAAACGATGATCAGCATATTGAAGGCTAATACTGCGTTGTCAACATACTTGTTGTGGAACCATTTACGATTGAGTAGCCACAAACTGATCATGAAGAGCGCAGCATAAAGAATACTCGACAGCGTGTTGAAATATAAATAGTCATCGTTATAGGTCGAGATATCATATTCGCTAGCAGGTTTTATTGCCGTGTCATGGTAGCGTAGGCTCCAGAAAGCATCGATTTCTTGGTAGAAGGTGCAGAATAAAACGAATCCCATAAAGATCGGAACGATCCAATTGAATGCGGTAAGCAACTTGTTTTTGGCTGTGTCAGAAGTGGGGTGCGTATCTTTGATATACAAGATAGCTCCCCATGAGGCCACGACGAGTAAAGACGACAACACTGAAATGTTAAAGAATGGACGAAGCGAACTCTGTTCGCCATCGAATTCGTAGTGCATGTAGTACATCTGCCAATCGTAGAGTAAGCCTACGAAAGTGAGTACGACTAATCCGTACGATATCTTTTCGTATATCGGGAGGTTCTTTGTTCGTCCGATCCAAAACATCAACGCAGCTTCGAGCGCCCAGATTAGCGTTACCCAGCTTCCTTCAAATTGTACAGGAACAGCAAGCGTGAGGAAAACTAAAACCATTCCGGCAAGGAGATAAAACGTCTCTCGTGGTCCTTCTTGTCGTTTGTGAATCACGAGGCACGCGACAAAATGAAGTAACGCATTGAATACGGTAAATAATCCTAAATAAAGTTCACCATTCTCCGCCATGTCAATCGCGGCATAGCCAAATCCGTAGTATAAAAATGTATTAAAGGCCAGCAGAATAACGTCGGGAATATTGAGTGATTCCTTTCGCACGAGTTTGTAGGCAAGGAATGTTGTGTAGAACGTTGCAAAAAATAGTGTCGAAAATAGAAGACCGGTTACGATATGTTTTTCCGGATCATAGTCGCCGGCAAACCAAGCCATGTAAATCAGCCATGTAAGGCCAAAGGCGATATAATAAAGAACCTTCCATGCTTTTTTGAAACTCAGTATAAGTATACCGATGTTGATAATGGTCATGTAGCTGAAAAGGATATGCACTCTTCCTGAACCATCGCTGAGCATGAACGGCACGGCATAAGCGCCGACAAGGCCAATGATAGCGATAACCTTCATGTCATATTGTAGCGCAGCAAAGACGGTGAACCCTGTAAATACAACCATCAGTACGAATGCCATTGCTTGCGGAATGAGATCGTAAAACGCATACGCGGCGAAGGTCATAAAATACAAAGTGGCCATACCTCCGCTTAACAGCACAGCACTAAATGCAAGGTATTTTGGATTCGGCTTTAAGCGCATAGCCAAGGCGATTAAAACACCACCCGCTACATAGCCTAAGATGATTCGTGTTACCTCGTTGATAAGCTCAAGATCGATTGCGTATTTTGCACCGATACCTAAACCGATCACCACCGCGGCAATACCAATTTTATTTAAGATGTTGGTGCCGATAAATTCTTCTACGGCGTTACGATCGTCGGGCGATCTTCTTGGCTTAAACCCGCCACGTGTGGGTATGGGTGGCGGCATCGCAGGCTTGTTAGCAACAGGTGGCGGCGTGACCGGAGGTAGCGTTTTCTTTTCTTCGACTGGAATCGGTTTGATTTCCGGTGTCTTTTCGGCAACCGTAATGGACGGCTCATCGACAGTGGTTGGTGTTGATAATATCTTCAACTCCTGCCGTATTTGTGTGATATCAAATGCAAGTTTCTCTTGTTGCTTGCTGAGGATGTCCACTTTATCCGTAAGGTCTTTGAGCTTTTGGCGTTGTAATTCGTCCATGCTAGAAGTTTGAGGTCCTTATAAAAAGCTAAAATACATTATTCGTTCGACAATCCTTTGACGTTCGCGATCATGACTCCTGTGAGAACTGACGTCGAGCATCTCCACAAAGTCCGGTGTAATGATAGTTCGGTTCATCGAATGCCTTTTTAAGTATGGGGATGCAATAGTTGTAAGCGAAACGATTTCCCCCGATCCAGAGTTTTAACGTTGGATCAGAATGTACTAAAACGGCGTCCATAAGATCTATTTGATATCCTTGGGCATATCGCAATCGTGCCCCCAATTCATGGGGTGTTGAATGGCTACAATCAATTAAGATATCGCTCACCGCGAAGTAGCTGATGTAGTTTTCCAAAAAAAGGTCGAGTTCTTTTCCATCATTGAGAAAACTCCATACAACCCGTTTGGTGTCAATAGCATCAAAGAATTCGTCAACGTAAGCAGCAACGCGTGTGTTACCTATGGTGAAGGCTTCACGTATAGCCTTATCGTTGTCGAATGCGATAATGCGCAACCCGGCTTGGTAAAGTTTGGTGGCGAATGCAATGGATAGGGGAGTGAGCCCGATAATGCCAATCGTGTTTGTCATCGTTATTTTCGTTCGGCGATCACCATATCGTCATGTTGCATGCGTTGAAAGTCAGACCAAATCGCCATATCGAGCATGAGGTTCTTATATAGATTTTTGTACAACGGAAAAATGCGTTCTTGGTATACGCGATGGTTGTCTAATTGTGGTTTAAAGATCACGGGATCTGGTTGCTTAAGTTCATGATAATCTTGTATGACGCCAAGAGATTTCATAGCCATATAAACGGCGCCGATAGCTGAGGCATCTTCTGTGCTGATGAGTACGATTGGTTTTCCAAAAATATCAGCGAGTAGTTGAAGCCATTCTTTCGAGCGAACAAAGCCTCCACTCACGCGAATTTCTTGAATCTCAAGACCTGATTCGATGAGTGCATCACCGATGTGGTATAGTGAGAGACAAATGCCTTCGAGCAATGCGCGTGTGAAATGTGATTGTGTATGTTGTGTGCTGATGCCAAAGAAGACGCCACAGGCATCACTGTTCCAAATCGGTGCCCTATCGCCGAGGAGATAGGGGAGAAAGATCAATCCATTTGCTCCTGCAGGCGTTTCAAATAAATCATCGAAGATTTCGTGATAATCGTCGGCAGACTTCAACGCGCGTTTTAAAAAATGTTGCACATACCATTTTAAGATTACGCCACCATTGTTAATCGGTCCACCAGAGATGAACGTCTCTTCATCAAGGTGGTAGTTGAACGTCATCGCCTTAAAGTTGAAAATGGGTTTTGGGCTGGCAACGCGGATCGCACCACTCGTGCCAATGGTAAGGGCAGCAATTCCAGGGTTGATTGCAAAACTGCCAAGATTGGCCATGCATCCATCACTTGCGCCAATGACAAACGTTGTGTCAGTACTGATTGAAAGCTTTTCGGCGATAAGCTTATTGGTGAGTGTTCTTTTGAACGATGTTGATACGGGCGTAGACAGTTGGTTTATGGATATGCCGCAAAGATTCATGGCCGTTTCATTCCACTGCCTTAATTCAAGGTCGAACAATCCGGTAGCGGATGCGATGGAATGATCAACTTCAAATGTTTCAAAAAGCTTGAACCAAATAAATTCTTTGATGGAAATAAATGTCGAGGTGTTGGTAAAACATGTCGGATCATTTTCTTTCAACCACAGGATTTTACAGAGCGGCGACATGGCATGGATGGGCGTTCCGGTTTGCGTATATAATTTATCACCCAGAGCACTATTCTTAATTCTTTCAGCAATAGATGCGCTGCGGTTATCAGCCCAAGTAATCATATTGCTGACGGCATTCCTGTTGTGATCCATGCAGATTAGACTGTGCATGGCACTGCTTAGCGCGATGGCTACCGGTGTATGCTTCAGTTCTTGGATTGTATTTTGAATGCACGTTACGAACGCATTCCAGATTACATTTGGATCTTGTTCGTGGTGCTGCGGTTGAGGAACGATGGACGGGTAGGGGACCTGCGCGATGTGAATGACCTCGCCTTTACTATTGAGGGAAACGGCTTTGGTGCTACCCGTTCCGATGTCGATGCCTATAAAGTACTTCATGCGGTTGTTACAAGGCTTCAAATTACGGATTCTGAAGGCACAAATAAAAAGGGCATCTAACGGTTAGATGCCCTCTCGGTTTAGGTTAAATGAATAGGTGGTTAATCGTGCTTAGAAGTTTGAAATTCCCATTTCTTTTCTACGTTTCGCGTCAATGGAATAACGACCTGCACCAAAGATCATAAAGACGATCAAGCCCACGAGCACGATCAGTGAAAGCCATAACTCCATGTGTTGTGCGATAGAATAAAATCCTTTCGGATAGTTTACTAAGAAAACGGCACCGACAAGTATCGGTAACTGGATCAATGATGCAATTCGTGTGAAGAGGCCAAAAGCGATTAGTGGCCCGCCGAGAATATGTGCGAACACAACATAATGTGCGAGCGCAGCGCCAGCGAAGTAAACATTCACGCCAGATGTGGTTGTCTCGAGCATCTGCATGTGGGTGATAAAATATAAACCTTTGTACGTTATGAAAACACCCAATACAATTCTGAAGATATCAAGAAAACCAGGGCGGTGACTGTTACCCCATTTTTCTACATCGGTGATAACACTCATAAACTTGTGATTTGTTTATACAAAGTTTACAAAAAAATGAGCACAAGCGCAATTGAAAGTTGCAAACGATTTTGCTTCCAAAGTTGAGCGCACGGTATAAAAAAAATACCGGCTTCAATCGTTAAACCCATGATCGACTAACATTGATTTTGTTTCCGTCATGGGCTCTGACGAAGCCGGTATCGTTATGAAAGCTAAGCTTGTGGTGTATCAGAGGTTCCGCCGATATCTCTCACATCGGGGCCATTTACTTTCTTTTTAAACAGCTTCCACAGTGCGGTGATGGCAGCCATTACAGCAATCCCAATCAATTTGATATTCTTCAAGATCACGGCGAAGAAGCCTGCTTTGGCAAGAACCTTTCCTGCTACGAGTCCACCAATCGTCCAAGCTGCAACTTCGTCGATGTCTGGATCGAAATCACTATAGCGCTTGCCTTCTGCATAATTGAATGCAGTAAGAACCGATGGAATATTTTGTTGCACCGTCGCCAATTGATTGATGCCTGCAACGGCTTGTAGTTGCAAGTGTCCTTTGCGTCCGAGGATGCGAACATCGTAATTCAAAGTATTCAGTTCTGCTTCACCAAACTTAAGTTCCTTTGCCCAATAGAGTACCTTTTTATCAGCATCATAGTATGGTGTCGATGCCCAGCCAACAAGTTCAATAGGTTCGTACCCTTGCTTCTTGCGCTCTTCATTCCAAGTTGCACCGTCTTCGCGCATTTGTGTGAGTAGTTCTTCATAGTCGATATCATCGGCGTCACCATCTTCTACATAACCAGATTCATCATACGTTATGATGAATGCCCAGCTTTCGTCGTGCATCACACCACCGTTTTCAGGAACAAGCATACCCAATGTTCCTTCTCCACCCGGATTTCCCCAGAGGTCATGAATTACATACTGTGATTGCTCGGGATCTACGTAAGCAAATCCTTTCGGAACGCTGAGTGTGCCGATGTCGTCACCGATTTTTATTTCGCCAGTTTGATAGTGGAATTTTGATTCGAGGCTGTCGATAAATGCTTGAGCACTGTCGAATTCTTGTGCTTGTATGTTGAACGCGAATGCAAACAACAAAAGACAGAACAATATCTTTTTCATTGGGGTTAGATGTTAGTGGCAGCAAGAACGTATTTTATTTTTGAATTTGACGAGCCGCGTAAGTTTTTGAGTTTTCTCGTCGCGATTCAATGCGCAAAAAAAAAGCTGCCCTAGTTGGACAGCTTTTCTTCATTATCTCAGTGATTAATATTCGTTGTTGTTTCTGCGATTGAAGCCTCCACCGCCACCGCTTCTGAAACCACCACCGCCAGAGCGAGGAGCATCAGTTTTAGGTCTAGCTTCGTTAACTACAAGAGTCTTGCCTAAGAAATTAAAACCGTTGAGGCTTGTGATGGCCTGTCGGGCAGCAGCTTCATCAGCCATTTCGATAAAACCGAAACCACGGCTGCGTTGAGTAACTTTGTCCATGATGATTTTGGCAGAAGAAACTTCGCCATACTCTTCGAATAATCCCCTCAATTCCTGTTCGGATGCCTTAAAAGGGATGTTGGCAACGTAAATGTTCATTGTACTAGTAATAAATGAGAAATTAATTTTTTTAACTGACTGACTTTACAATGATCTACAAGTAGTATCGCGTGAAGAAAATCAATTAGTCGATAAAGGTAATTAGATTTTTCGAAAATAAAAGCGGGGGTTCATTTACCGCATTTCTGCAGTGATTTGGCCGTTTTTCTGCTTTTTTCAACGCTTTTAAAAGCACAATTCTCCATCGGATGTGCACCGCAATGGCCATGTTTTTGGTGATTTTGTGATGTACTATATCGCATGCGATCACGAGAATTTTTGACCTAAAATTTTTTGATTAGATGTCGTCATCATCACCGAACAATCGCACGATAAACGTTGTGTGTGATCGCAAATATTCAACCGATATGTTGAAGCATATTGAGGATGTGCGCGTGTGTTCAATAGTTTTTGTAAATGTGTCTGTGTGCTTGCTAAATTTCATTCACGCTATGAAGGGTGAATGTTCAAATCAATTTATATTGACTGCCGAATTTTCAGACACCGCTACACCACAATGATCAAAACAATTTTTACAATTATCATGCTCATGATTTCGAGCGTTACATTTTCACAACAACTGCCCGACGTTAGCAAATTGTATATCGAATGGGAGGTTGTTGAGAACAACCATCAAAATGAAACCGCTACGCTTTCAGCTTTCACCATTACCAATAAAGGCAAACAGATCTTTCCATCATCGGGATGGAGCATGTATTTCAATTTTATTCGCGATATAAAATCATCAACCGGTAGTGTGCGCGTTGAACGGTTGAACGGCGACTTATTCCGTGTGTTTCCACTAAAAAATTTCGAAGGCATAAAACCTGGAGCTTCGTTACGAATTGAATTTGTGTCGGGTGATTGGGTGGTGAACTTTACCGATGCGCCTGCGGGTTTGTATTTTATTTTTGATGCAGCACCAACGAAAGGCTATTCAATTTCTCATTACACCGTCAAGCCCTCGACTACTCCAAAACAATATCTACGTTTTGCAGCCGACAAAATCGGATTGATCACACCGGAGATGTTGTACGAGCAAAATAGAATTATAACAACGTTGCCTGAAAAGGATATTGTAAAAATTTTTCCAGCACCGCTACAATACCAAGTATTAACGGGTTCAGTTGAACTTAACGCGCATGTAGAAATTGTATCCGACCAGACTTTCTCCAATGAGGCGAGCTACCTTGCAGAAACATTATTCGGCATTCTTGGAAAGAAACCGGTTGTAGTACCCACTGCCACGTCTGGGAAAATGAAGATTCAATTTGTAAAATCAGATTTCCCGGAAGAAGCCTATGAACTAAACATAAATGATACTGGTGTAACGATTACGGCGTCTTCTGGTCATGGCATCTTCAACGGTGTACAATCTTTCTTGAGTCTGATGCCGCCGTCCACGTGGGCGTCAATAAAATCAGAGGTGGTGGTTCCGTTTGTTTCAGTGAAAGACGAACCACGTTTCCCTCATCGTGCTTTCATGCTGGATGTATCGAGAAATTTTCAGACGAAGCAACAGATCCTGCGCCTCCTTGATTTGATGGCAATGTATAAATTAAATGTATTTCATTTTCATCTCACCGAAGACGAGGGCTGGCGTCTTGAAATTCCGTCCCTTCCTGAGCTAACAGAGGTGGGTTCAAAACGTGGACATACATTGGATAGTAAACAGTTTTTACCTCCCTCTTTTGGATCTGGACCTAATGTAACAACGCCTTATGGTAGCGGATACTACACACGCGCTGACTTTATTGAAATCCTCCGTTATGCGACGAAGAGACACATCACCGTCATTACAGAAATCGAAACGCCTGGTCACGCACGTGCTGCCGTGAAATCCATGGACGCGCGTTACGAATGCTTGATGAAGGAAGGGAAGAAAGCGGAAGCTGAGAAATATTTGCTTCGCGACCTACAAGATGCCTCTGAGTATCGTTCGGTACAAGGATGGACAGACAATGTGATTAACGTCGCCGTTCCTTCTGTGTATACTTTTTTGGAAACTGTAGTTGATGATGTACTTGCGATGTACAAGGAAGCACAAGCGCCGATCAATACAATTCACTTTGGCGGCGATGAAGTGCCAGCAGGTGTTTGGGAAAAGTCGCCGGCGGTTGAGCAGTTAATGAAAGTCAATCATAACATTAAGTCGACTGATGACTTGTGGTACTACTACTATGGCAAGGTCAATGATATCGCGAAAAAGAGAGGACTTACATTGTATGGTTGGGAAGAGATTGCCATGCGCAAAACAATGCTTGACGGAAATAAAGCATACATTCCAAATCCTGATTTTGTGAGGGAGGGACTTCAAGTAGACGTTTGGAATAACGTGCTAGGTTGGGGTGCGGAAGATCTCGCGTACCAACTTGCAAATGCTGGATATAAAGTTGTTCTCTCGTGCGTGTCGAATTTGTATTTCGATATGGCCTATCATAAATCCTTCGAAGAACCAGGATACTATTGGGGCGCATTTACAGACTTGGACAAACCATACTACTTCATCCCGTATGACTATTTTAAAAACTCGAAGGAGGACAAATTAGGCAATGCGTTGGATCGTAAGATATTCATCGGCAAAGAACGTTTAACGGATTACGGAAAGAAGAACATTGTAGGCATACAAGGGTTGCTGTGGTCTGAAACGGTACAAGGACCTGATCGCATGGAATACATGATTCTACCAAAGATGCTTTCGCTGGCAGCAAGAGCTTGGGAGAAAGACCCAGCATGGGCACAAGAGAAGGATGAGAAAAAAAGTGAGGCAATGTATCAGGAGGCGTGGTCGTCATACCTCAACGTTGTTGGTCAACGCGAGCTTGTTCGTCTTGATAATTTTAGAGGCGGATACCATTATCGGATACCATCGCCAGGCGCCATTGTTGCCAACGGCAAAGTTTTAGCAAACATTCAATTGCCGGGACTAACCATTCGTTATACGACCGATGGTAGTGAGCCCACACCGAAGAGCAAAGTGTACACAGGTCCGCTGGCGGCGAAGGGAAACGTTACGCTAAAAGCATTTAACACGAAGGGCCGTTCTGGAAGATCATCTACTATTTCTAATCCCTAATCATGAGCATTTACAATTCACTGACCACACAACGCATCTTGTCGATTGATGCACTTCGCGGGATTACAATTCTTGTGATGATATTCGTAAATGAACTTGCAGGTGTTGAAGGCGTGCCACTGTGGATGAAGCACATGCCCGCTGATGCTGATGCGATGACTTTCGTTGATGTTGTATTCCCTTCTTTCCTTTTTATTGTTGGCATGTCGATACCTTTCGCGATTAACAATAGAATTGTGAAAGGCGATGGATTATTTCAACTGCAATGGCATATTCTCTTTCGAGCGATAGGCTTGCTGGTGCTTGGTGTATTCATGGTCAATGCAGAGACAGGATACAACGAAGCCGCTATGGGTATGTCAATATCCACATGGTCGTTGTTGTTTTATGTCTGTGTAATCTTGGTGTGGAATGTTTACACCTTCGACAACAAAACGTTTAAATACATCTTGCGTGGTATCGGTGTTGTAGGACTCGTAGTGCTTGCGTTTATATTTCGAGGCGGAGAAGATGGAACCGAAACACTGCAGCCGCAGTGGTGGGGCATCTTAGGACTTATTGGTTGGGCCTATCTGATTGCAAGCATGCTTTATCAATTGGTGAAAGGGAATCTAATCGGCTTGATCATTTGCTTTGTCGCTTGTATCGTATTTTTTATTGTTGGAAAGATGCCGTCGCTACAGGAGATCGATGTGCTTGCTTGGATGAAAGGTCAGACGGGGCACGCGATCCATACGCTACTCGTGTTGGGTGGAATCATTCTTTCGTTGTTGTTTTTTGATCACGCAAAACCAAAATCGATATTGCGCCGTTCTGTGGAAGCGTTTTTGTTCGCTGCGATTATGATTGTAATAGGATTCTTCTTAAGGCCGTATTACCAAATCTCGAAAATTTGGGCAACACCAACATGGGCGTTATACTCAGCAGCGATCTGTACGTTGATTTTTATTTTCTTGTACTGGTTGATCGATATTAAAAAAGTAAGTGGCTGGACAGGCTTCTTCCGACCCGCAGCAACCAATCCTTTGCTCACATACATCATTCCGTTCATTCTGATGCATTTGATGAGCATACTACACTTACATTGGCCAAGTGAACTTCATCGTGCGCCAGTAGGTATAGTATGGTCAATCGTTTTTGCCGTAATGGTGATGATGATCGCGACAGGCTTGAATAAACTTAAGGTGCGATTACAACTTTAGCCATCACGATCAACATACTATGGAGGCGCGTCATCAACCGGTTCATGTATGGGCCGGCGACTTATAACTTGAGATAGGTGTCTAGTTTTCCTTCTTGTTGCGCGGCCAGGGCCCTGTTGAGTTCCTTAAACTTTTTAATGCCATACGCATCGTTTCCACAGTAGTTTAGAAATATTTCATAAGAGCCTTTCTTTAGCTGAGCAGCATTGGATTCATTCGGGTTTGATAGGAAATACTTCGCCATTGAAGCCATGAATACTCCGAGCAGTTTGTCGTTCTTCTCCATGAAGGGTTGAAAGCTTGCATCAATTGCAAATTGATGATCGGGCGTGCCACTCATCCAGAGAATGATAAATTTGAAAGCAATCCGTTGATTTTTGTCGGTGTCGCTAGGTTTGGTAGTGAGGACGTAATTCGACATTTCCAAGATTGCAGGTTCAACCGGCTTATAATCTTCTTTTACCTTGAAGGTATAGTTGTCGTACTGGGCGAAATCTTGCGCGTGGAGAACGGTTGCGGCAAGGGCAAAGCAGAACATTCCAATAATGGCTTTCATGATCAATTGGGGTTTGTAAAAAAAAATAATCAGACAATCTCAAGTTAAGGATTATCTGATTACTTAAAAATTTGAGAAGAACCTAGTATGCGCGCTCGACGCTTCCGGATCCGTAAATCTTCTTGGTAGCGTTTTTGGTGTTTCCTTTATGCTTGATTTGACCGCTTCCCATGATTGTTGCATCGATGTTGGTAGATACATTCAGTTGAGCCGTGCCCGTACCGCTTACTTTTACTTTTGCCGTTTCGAGTGGGCAATTAAACCCAGCGATTGTTCCTGATCCACTGACAAACGCATCGATTGAAGTGGCATATCCGCGAAGGGTTAGTGTTCCACTTCCGCTAACTTCAGCCTTCACCGTGTTACCTTTTACATCGACATCAAGGCTACCATTACCTGATACGCCAACATTGATGTAATCGGCTGCGATTGAGTTTTCGGAAATAATTTTGCCACCACCATTCACTTGAAGTTCATTGATGTTTTTTACACTCACCCAAATTTTCATGGTCGGGTTAAGTTTGATGTCATCAATTTTAGCCCACAAGCTTTTGTTGGGACTTTCTGGCTTACGTTCGATGTTGATCATCAAGATGCCATTCTCTACCTTAACTTCTGTCGCTGTAAAGATTTCTGTAAGAGCCTCGATCACTACTTCCTGCTTATTGGTTTGTTTCAGGTAAACAGTGTAGTTAGAGTTAACATAAATGCCTTTAAACTCAGGTAACTCAAGTGTCTTTTTGGTGGTTTGCGCGAAGGCTACGGTGGTCACGAGGAGCAGGGCGCATAAGGAAAGTACCTTTTTCATAAGTGTTTTCAATTATTAGAAGTTCAAATAACGATTCATCGTTGAAATTATGGAATCATCCTGACGATTAAAAGGTTAGCTGGTCGGCAGTTGCACGTGTTTTTCGGTGGAAAACGCTAGAAAACTTACTTGGGGTTAGTTTCCGTAATGCGAGGTGAACGGCGAACACGAAAGCTAGCGACCTTAATCCCGCTTGCGAAAGATCGCGCGCATAATCAAGATAAATGCGATCCCGCCGATACACATCACCAACAGGGTTTCGGGCGTAATCAATTTAGTAGCGTGCATAGAAGGTGTTCAAGTTTGGAAGTGTTCATGTGTTCAAGTGAGCTTGGTATTCACTGGAACACATGATACATTAATCTCTGAGCTTCACCCGAAGGATATACATATCGTTGGTGATGAACAATGTTTTTTCGTCGTCACTAAGTGCGCAGTTGGAAGCCGGTTCTGTAAGCTTAATTTTGCCAAGGACTTTGCCTTCGCGGCTGAAGATCCAAATACCACCCGGTCCACTCGCGAAGATGTTGCCGTTCTTGTCTACACGGAAACCATCAGGAAGTCCTTTCTCTCCTGCTTTTGATTCTTTGGTGGCATCATAAAATACACGCGCATTGGTTACGGAATCATCTTCCGTTAAATCGAACGCGTACCAGATTGCTTTTTCATGATCTGAGTTCGCTACGATAAACGTTTTTTCACCCGGAAGGAATGCGATACCGTTTGGTCTTGTTAATGAGTCGACAAGCAATGTAGCTTTTCCTTGAGACGCTTTGTACACGCCATTGAACGAAGTCTCTTTTGTCGAATCATTCACGCCATTCGGTAGGCCATAGGGTGGATCTGTAAAAAAGATGTCACCGTTGCTGCGTACAACCGCATCGTTGGGACTGCTGAATTTTTTTCCATCAATATTATCGACTACCGTGATATACTTTGGTTCGGGTTTATTGAGTGGCGCATCCATGATCGCTATACGACGATCGCCATGTTGGCAAAGCACAAGCTTTCCGTCTTTGGTGAGGGTGAGACCGTTCGATCCCATTTCGCCACCACGGGGAATGGTGCCCGTGTAGCCAGAGGGCGTTAGGTATACTGATGTTCCTTTTTCTTCTGACCACTGGAAGATGGTATCGCGCGGCACATCAGACCAGATCAATGTTTTTGTTGACTCGATCCAGCAAGGGCCTTCACTCCATTCGAACCCTTCAGCGATAATCTCAGGTTGTGCCGTGGCACTCACAATTGCATCTAGTGCAGGGTCTAGTCTTTCAATGGTTCCCATCGTTTTCTTCGTTTCTTTTGGTTGGCATGCCACTGCTGCAAAAAGCGTGAGGATGCCCAGCGTCTGATATCTCATGGTTTAAATTCGGATTTCTCGGCGGTGAAGATAATACGTTTAGGCTTTTGAACACGGTCGGCCTGAAAAAATCAATCGCGTTCTAGGCGACAGGTGGGTGCTGGCCAATCGCTATTTTTTTGTTATTTGCATGGTTTTTCCAGAGCAAAGTAGCTAGGCTGAGATTTAATAGCGGTGATCAGTAAGAAATTCATTAAAAGCTCACTAACCTATACGTTGGCAGGCGCCCTTCCTATGGCGAGTGCCATCATATTGCTGCCGTTTTACATAGTCTACTTACCGCCAGAGTCTTACGGAGCCTTATCGATGTGCCTTGCATTTTCGATCTTCGTTCAGATTGTCGTCACTTATAGCTTTGACACCTCACTATATCTCCACTATCACGAACTTAAAGGTCGACCTGAAGCGCTACGATCATTCATCAGCGCGTCGTTTGTCTTTATGCTTGGATGGGGACTTCTCGTGAGCCTTTTTCTTTGCATCGGTGGTCAATTGATTTTTAGTTACTTCATCCCGAAGAAGACGTTGTCATTCTTTCCGTATGGATTGATTTCTGTTGGCGTGGGAATGTTTCAAGCGATCATCAAAGTCCATGGCAACTTGCTCCAAACGCGCGAGAAACCAGAGCCTTTCCTTTGGTCGAACGTTGGCTACTTCATCTTAATCGCGGCCACTACCATTATTGGGTTAAAAGTTTTTCCCAACTCCCTCATCGGACCCCTCGGCGGGAGACTTGTTGCTGGTTTAGTCGTATCGATATGGGTTTACTCTCGTGTGTTTGGAGAATTTGGTATTCATCTCAAAACTCCTTGGGAAAATACTTCTGCGCGCTTCAATGCTTTTACATTTATGTATCAGCTTCAGCAGTGGGCTATCAACTATTTTGATCGATTTCTCCTCGGTATTTTTTTACCACTCGCGCAAGTTGGTATCTATGACTTCGCGGTAAAATGCCTCGCAGGAATTGATTTGCTTCTCAATGGATTGAACGCTACGATTACTCCTAAGGTGATTCAATTGATCAATAAACAGGAAGTGAAAGGTACAAGTCCTGAACTTAATCGGTACTACTATGGGCAACTGTCGGTGATGATGGTGCTGATCGTTGTTTGCATTCTACTGCTTCCCATTGCTATTGTTCTACTCATTACTTTTTTTGGAAAGAAGTCGGCGTATGCACAAGCCATTCCTTACTTGCCATACCTTGCCGTTCTCTACATCTTTAAATCGATGCGTTTGTATTTTGTAATTCCTTACAACGTACTGAAGAAGATGGATCGTTTAACGCTTATTAGCATTGGGGTGTCGTTGACAAAAATTGTTTTGCTAGTGGTGATGATCAAGCGTTGGGAGATTTCTGGCGTAATCGGCGCAGCCTTTATTGTTGCTGTGCTTGAAATCTTCTTGCTCCGAATGTTATTGGCGAAAGATTACCAGTATTCATATAATGGATTTAAACTTATTGGTGCACCGCTGTTGTTGATGAGTGTAATCATTGTTTTCGAAAGCGTAGTGCTTCAGCAATATGCTTTATATGTACACATATTCTACAATGTGCTTTGCTTTGGATTGCTTTACTATGCCTACAGAAACGAATTGATGTTACTCAAGTCTACTAAATTTATAAAGTAACGATGCCTGGGTTTGTTGCGATATGTACGTCAAGAAAAGAGACCTCCAGACAAGGTGTTGATCAGGCATTGGCTTCAACAATATTTTCGTCGAAGACAAGCTCACAAAAATTGCATGATGATGCACAACTGGTAATTCATAAATCATTTTTTGATTTTATGGAGATACCGAAGCCGTCTGTAACATTGAGCGGTGTATCGGCATGGATTGATGGAGAGATTTTTAATGATCATAATTTTGTAGAACGGGACAGCGACTTCCTCTCCACACTCATTTCAAATTATGAGCGCGGTACGTTGTCACAATATTTGGCAAAGGTAGACGGCGTATTCATTGTGGTCTTGTACGACAGCGTGAAAGAGATTCTGCTTGTTATTACGGATCGTTTTGGATTAAAGCCTTCATACATTAGCCAGCAAAATGGTGCATTGATGTTGGCCGCTGACTTAAAATGTTTCACCTACCTGAAGCATTTTAGTATGAAGTTTAGAAAGGAATTAATAGACTGTTTCATCCAGCTTGAACATCTCATTGGATCGGTTACGTGGTTTGAAGGCGTAGATTTATTAAAACCAGCGTCGATCTATCAGTACGATATTAAAAACGATCGATTGTCATCTGCGGCCTATTGGACGTGGGGCGCAATTCAATACAATAGCAATATTTCTTTAGATGATGCTGCGGATCAAATGGCGGTATTGCTCGAGCGTGCCATACAATCGCGAAGCAAGACAACATCACCCAAAGTACAGTTGGGTGTATCGCTCAGTGGAGGCTTAGATTCGCGTGCGATCATGGCGAGTATTCATGGTAAGAGACCTCGTGCATATACATTTGGTCTGCCCGATAGCGAAGACGTCATCGTTGCCAAGCTCGTTTCGGCGAAAGCAAATGTTGAACATCACTATTACGACATTCGAACGGACCATTGGCTCGAGCGACGTTTTCCTAGTGTGTGGCGAACGGATGGGATGGAGAACATGTACCACTTTCATTTCTCTCACATCATTGAGCGTATTGCTGATGTTATCGATGTTAATGTAAACGGTTTTCTTGGTGACGCCGTTTTTGGTGGCTCGTATCTTGGTAAAAAGAGAAAACGATTTTTAGATACACGTGTAACGCCCGAGATTGCACGGTATTACTATGGCGCACACGCGCAATATGCTGATGCAAATGATCCTTACTTTGATATTCAAAAAACGGATCCATATTTGGTTTACAATAGGGGGAGGAGATTTGTGAATATGGGGACAGAAGATAACGCAAAATACATTCCACAGCGGCTTCCTTTTTTTGAAAATACAATCATCGAATTTGCGTATTCGCTGCCGGATGCCTATCGCGCCAATAGCTTTGTGTATAGCAAAGCGTTGGTTCGCGCGTATGGCGATTACTTTACGACGATTCGTAACGCGTCATCAGGTGTGCCGTTATCGAATGATAACGTGTTGAAGTATACGCTCATCAAGAAGTTTAATAAAGTTCGTGATATGGTGCGCTACAAGTTGGGTATGCCGGTGTCATATACCGATGTTTATAATTGGATTAAAGCGCCTGCATCATCGAAGGTGATTCTTTCTTTGCTAGATCCAAAACATGCTTTGTACAGTCAGTTTACTGAAACCAATTTCGTTGATAAATATGTTTTGCCGCATTTAAATCGACGCATGAATTATTCGAAACAGATTATGGGCGCGATCACGCTTGAAATCTGGTTGCAAGAAATTATGTTGGGAAAGTATAAGACTTCGGGACTTATCGAAAAGTCGCTATAAATACACGTGAAAAAACTATTTTTGAATTGACATGATACCTGTTACAAAACCATTTTTACCGCCAATTGAAGAGTATCAGGCATACTTGCGTGATATCTGGACGAGAAACTGGTTAACGAATAATGGACCTTTGGTAAATGAACTGGAGCTTAAGTTGAAGGATTATCTCCAGTTGAACCATTTGTTGTTTGTGACCAACGGAACGATTGCTATTCAAATTGCTATTAAGGCGCTGGGTTTAAAAGGGAAAATAATCACGACGCCGTTTTCGTACGTAGCAACAACGACAAGTATTGTGTGGGAAGGTTGTGAGCCATTGTTTGTGGATGTCGATCCTAATACTGGTAATATCGATCCTTCACGCATCGAAGCCGCGATTACCCCCGATACATCAGCCATCTTGGCGACACACGTTTACGGAAATCCATGTGAGGTTGAAGCAATTGATGCTATCGCAAAGAAGCGCAATTTGAAAGTGATATATGACGGCGCACATGCCTTCGGCGTAACCTTCAAAGGTAAATCCATATTCGAATATGGTGATGTGAGTACATGCAGTTTTCATGCAACGAAATTGTTTCATACCGTTGAAGGAGGGTCGGTATCGACGAAAGATCCGGAAGTGCTCAAGCAGATGGCATACCTGCGAAATTTTGGCCACGATGGCCCCGAGAAATTTGCAACGCTCGGTATCAATGGAAAGAACTCAGAGTTTCATGCGGGAATGGGATTGGTCAACCTCAAACACGTGAACCGTATCATGGAACGCCGTGAAATGTTGTGTAAGCACTATGATGATTTTTTGCGAAATGTGAAAGGTACACGCCCGCTGATTGCAGCGCATGTAAAATACAACTATGCTTACTATCCTGTGATTTTTGAATCAGAGGAGTTGGCGTTGAAAATCTTTGATGAACTGAATCGTAATTGGATCTATCCACGCCGCTATTTTTATCCTACACTGGAAACACTTTCGTACCTGAATAACAAAGAAGTAAAATGTGTTCACGCAGCGTCGATGGCATCGCGGGTACTTTGTTTGCCTTTGTACGATACATTATCGAAAGAAGAAATCGATATGATTTGTCGAATTATACTCAGGGTTCAGAATAACTAACATATCGTTATCGTCGAACATACTTTAGAAATAAAATACTCATTTTATAAGCTCGGTTCTAGACAGTAGATAATGAATCTTCACATCGTTCCTGATAATGTATTCATCAACAAGTTCTACGATAATCTGGAGGAGCTTGGCTTGACTAACAATAACAAAATTGTTGCGCGCACGCAGGGTGCATTAAAGTTTATCAAAAGGCCTGTATTGTCGGCCAAGTTGTATTCAAAGGACTTTGATAACCTCGTGGGAGATACGCATGCTTACGATAACGTATTCATACATCAATTCTCACCGCTGTTGTATCGCTGGGTGGCGAAGAATCATTTCAGAAAACTACATTGGATGTCGTGGGGCGCTGATATTTATAATCTTCCGGCATTGGATCATGGATGTTATGAGCCAGAAACTTATGCACGATATGTGAAAGGGGGTGTTTCTCTACATGATTGGTTATACCGTCTTAAAGTAAAGTTTACACAGTCGCCGTTTGAAAGCAAGGCCTATAGTAAGGTGAGCAACCTGTTGACATGGATGGATAGTGAATTCAAATTTGCAAAAGATAATTTACCCTCACTTAACGCTGCTCATCAATTCTTCTTTTATGAGAATCAAATGCCGTATCAGCAGTTGGATAATGTGGTGGGTACTATAGCGGAACAGAAACGCAGTCCTTTATTAATTGTCGGCAATTCTGCATCGCATGCTTTGAACCATCTTGATGCGGTGAGAAGTTTGCAAACGCAACAAGTAAAGGCAGACTTGTTGATACCGATTTCGTATGGCGATAAAAAGTATGCATCCTTTCTAAAGGGCAATCTTTCTTTCTATACGGGCGGTGAGATTACATATCAAGAAAATTATCTTGACTTTGACGGCTATCTGAAATTGCTATCGACCTCGGATGGTTTGGTGATGAACAACATTCGCCCCCAGGGTTATGGCAATATTTTTATGATGATGTATTTGGGAAAGAAAGTCTATCTAAACCCCAAGAACATTTCGATTCCTGATCTTAACGCGAATAACTTGAAGTGGATTTCGATCGATGACGTTGCCACTACGCTCAACCAATCTGCAATAAGCAATAAACAAAGTGTGAGAGAGTTGTTATCCCACGAGCGTGTTTTAGAAATCTATCCGAAGTACTTCGCTTAAAAATTTAGGCGAGCAATTTTTTGTACAGCGAAATCAAAGAGATTTGTTCGTGTTCCCAATTCAACGTTCCCTTCAAAGTCGCATTCACGCCATTGTTGCCAAGCGTTTCTCGAAGCTTTGGATCGCGATACAATTCTTTAATCTTTGCCGCCATATCTTCAGCATCATCGGCTTTAAATACGACGCCAGATTTAGCAGCGGACACCACACGATTGAGCGGTGCGCTTGAGCTCACCAATACGGGCTTTCCAACCATCATGGTTTGAAATAGTTTGTGCGGAATCGTATTGTCGGTATGACCGTTTGATTTATGTGGGATTGTATTAACATCAGCAAACTTCATGAATGAATAGAACTTCTGAAATGGCTGACGCCCTAGAAAGTGTACGCTGTGTTGAACGTTCAATTTTTCAGTGAGGCTCTTTAAATGCGCCATCACGGCCTTGCTTCCTGATCCGATGATCACGAAAATAATTTCAGGGATGTCTTTCAAATAAGCCATGGCTGAAATTCCGGTATCAACACCCCGGTGCGGTCCGATATTTCCAGAATACACCATGATAAATTTTCCGGCGTATGCCTGATAAATGGTGGGATCTTCTTGCTGTTTTACGAACGACATCTCTTCGGTATTGGAAACGATGGTGATTCGCTGCGCATCGGCGTTGTATTGTTTGATGAGTCGTTGTTTCATTTCATCAACAACGGCAATGACATGATCAGCTTGAAGAGTGGCTTGTCGTTCGAATTTTGTCCAGCGATCGGCATTCATGAACAAAGCATTCTTCAGCCTTGATAATGGATTTTTTTTCCATGCAAACCAAGTACGCAGCGCATCTGGATAGTTCTCATGGAAATCGCAGACGACAGGGATTTTAAGTGTGTCGCGTAGCTTCAATGCTGTTCCCGCCAGCGGCAAGTCGTGTACGTGGAGGATCTGAATGTTATTGTTTTTTACCCAGTTTGGAATTGCCTTCTTAAAGCGTGGGTGAACAAAAGTCATCGATAAGATGACATCCCAAAATGCCAGATGAATATCATTGGTGCCGGCATCAATACGCGTGATTTGAATTCCTTCAAACGACTCCTCGTATTTTTCGTCGGCGCGACGAAGGCAGAGCAAATGTATGGTGAAACCTGCGCGGAGTAATGCATCAGTCTCTTTTTTCACCCTAAGATCGCTGGGGTAGGGCGCGTTCAAGAGCATTCCTATGGTCATGGCAATTCGATAATGATTCGCTTACTTTGCCGCAAAGAAAGTCAATTTAATAAGATTTATAACGGTGAGAATCACATTAATAGCGGGTGCAAGGCCCAATTTCATGAAAATCGCGCCGATCATTCGGTCTATCCATAACCATAATCAAAAGCATCAGAACCAGATTACTTTTCGATTGGTGCATACTGGCCAGCATTATGACGATAAACTCAGCAAGGTTTTCTTTGAAGAACTTGCGCTGCCAGCACCAGATGTCAACCTTGGGGCCGGATCTGGCACGCAGGCAGAGCAAACGGCTCGAATTATGATCGAGTTTGAGCGTGACCTACTCCAAAATCCGACAGATCTCGTGGTGGTAGTGGGTGATGTTACATCAACACTTGCTTGTACTATCGTCGCCAAGAAGCTTAATACAAAAGTCGCCCACGTTGAAGGCGGTATTCGATCGTTTGATATGACCATGCCGGAGGAAGTAAATAGACTCGTGACCGACTCACTGTCGGACTACTTCTTTACCACGACCGATATCGCGAATCAAAATCTCAAAAAGTCGGGGGTAGCAGATGAAAGAATTTTTTTCGTCGGCAACACAATGATCGATTCGTTGCACTACAGTCTTGATAAGTTGAAAGCACCTGCAATCTGGAATACACTTCAACTAAAGGCGAAGGATTATTATGTGCTCACGCTTCATCGGCCTTCAAATGTTGATGATGGAGAAAAATTATTTACGATTTTGAAAACGATCGAGCAAAGTGCTGGGCACAAGCCAATCGTTTTTCCTGTGCATCCACGGACAAGAAAAAACTTTCAATCTTTTGAAGCAAAGTTGCCTGGGATTAAAGCCATCGATCCGTTGAGCTATTTCGAATTCATTTATCTCGTGCGCGATGCCGTTGGTGTAATCACTGATTCTGGCGGCGTTCAAGAGGAGACGACCGTGCTTGGTGTTCCCTGTGTGACCCTACGCGCAAACACAGAACGCCCTGAAACTGTTTTCACAGGAACTAACGAATTAATTGGCGACGACTATCATAAGCTTGGCGACGCGCTTGAAAAAATTGAGCGTGGAAATTGGAAAAAGGGTGAGATCCCTGCGTTGTGGGATGGCAAGACTGCGGATAGAATTGTGCAGGCAATCGCGACAACGGTTTAATAATATTGCACGGCGCTCATCATAAAGTAACACGGACAGTCGCAGTAATGGCAATCCATTTTACGATTTACATGGCGCAATGACTTACCTCAACCGACCAGGGTTCTCCTTCAAGAAAGACTCCCATGATTTTGTTTTTCCGCCGGTGAGGTCGCCATTCTGAAAGTGATGACACACTGCTACGGCGAGCGCGTCGGTAGCATCGAGCAACTTGGGAAGTTCTTTAATTCCGAAAAGCATCATCAGCATTTTTGCAACCTGCTCTTTCGATGCATTTCCATTGCCGGTAACAGATTGTTTAATTTTGCGTGGCGCGTACTCTACAATGGCAACTTCCCGCGACAGCGCTGCAGCCATCGCGATTCCTTGTGCACGGCCCAGCTTAAGCATCGACTGAACATTTTTGCCGAAGAAGGGCGACTCCAACGCGACCTCGTCAGGATGGTATTCATCGATCAAGCCTGTAACACGTTCAAATATTTTTTTCAAACGCAGTTCGTGGCTATCGTATTTGCTAAGTTGAATAACGCCGAACTGGAGCAAGGAGAGTTTGGGCTTTTTGACTTCAATAATGCCGTACCCCATCACACTCGTTCCAGGGTCTAATCCGAGAATTACTTTTTCTTTTGCTTGCTTTCCCACGTGTAATTGCCAAGTTCGACTTCAAATATGGCTATAAATTGACGTAACCCTTTGCTTTTTTGACGAATTATTCTGGTCGAAACTCCGTAAAATTGTAAGATGTATTTTCTCTTTTTCGCGGTCATATTGGCGATTGGCTACAACGTTCTGCTCACAATCATTTTGGTAGGGTGGCGCAAGGCTCTGCAAAAACCTCTGCCTGATGAAATGGATACACAACATTCGATCAGTGTCGTCGTTCCCGTTCGCGATGAGCGGTCTACCATAGGCACACTTTTACAACAACTTCAACAATCGATTTATTCCTCATACGAAGTCATTATTGTCGATGATCATTCTTCGGATGGTACTTTTGAATATGTGAAGCAGTGGATTGCAGGGAGGGCGAACTTTCGTTGTATAGCCTCGTCGGGAGAGGGAAAGAAGGCAGCACTCACGGCAGGTATCGCCATGAGTGATAGCGACATCATTGTGACAACAGATGGTGACTGTGAAGTTCACGCATACTGGCTCAAACGCATCAACGCATGCTTTCAGTCTAAGTCGGTCATGTTTGCCTTCGGCGGCGTGGCGATTCAATCGGATGGTAAATTGTGGAGTGATGTGCAAGCTATTGAGTTTGCAAGTTTAATTGGCAGCGGCGCTGCTTTGTGGGCGCATGGATATCCCGTCATGTGTAATGGCGCAAACCTTGCTTTTCGTAAGCACGCCTTTGAACGCGTGAACGGTTACGTGGGCAATATCGACATTGCTTCTGGAGACGATGAGTTTTTGATGCGGAAAATAGTACGTGAATTTCCAAAGTCAATTGTATTCGTTCCTGAAGAAGATGCCGTCGTCAAAACTACGCCTAAGTCTTCAATAGGCGCGTTTCTTCTACAACGTTTTCGTTGGGCGGGAAAGTGGAAGCACAACGATTCGGTTGCCGCTAAACTCGTGGCGGTCTATGTGTTCGCCGTGCAACTTGCACTTCTATCGATGCTTATTTTGTTGTGTACACGTACGGAAGTCAGGATCATGGTCTCTATCGCGTTGCTGTCGCGTGCCATTGCGGAAGCGATTGTGCTGCGATTTGTTTGCCGATTTTTATCGGTGCGCTGGCGTTGGGGAGCATTCATTTTACTTCAGGTATTCTATCCCTTGTATGTTGTAGTAACTGGAATGTTTTCTAACTTCATAACCGTGACATGGAAAAAAAGGAAAATTGTATGACAGTAAAGAGAGTTTTATGGATCATCGTTTGTGTTGCTTGGGTAAACGTTGCGCAGTCGCAGTCGTTGGTCAAAGCAAGTGCAATTCATTATCAGGTTGAAATTGATATCCGAAAATTTGACCCTGCAAATGGGAAGGCGTTACCCGATCCAATCATTAAGTTCGAAACCGACGCCTACTATTCCGATAGTCATGTTAGAACGTTTAACCGCCGGGTGAAGAGTGTTGAAGACTATGATCTTACGCTACGGCAACGGTTGTACGATCAGGCTTCTACCAGTGAGTATAACGTAGATCATGAGGCGAAATTCATGGTGTTAAAGGAAGCTCATGTTTACAAGCCTAAGTCGACCGGCAAGAAAAAAACGATCTTGAATTACGCGTGTAAAGAGTACACCGTCACCGACTTTCAAGGGCGACAGTTGTCGTTTTGGGTTACCGACAAGTTAGGGAAGAATGTAAGTCCTTGGGGTAACTTTCAGATCGAGGGCACGGCCTTGGAGATTACATCTTCGTTTGGCGTGCATTTTATAGCCGCTGAGTTTGCGACAGGGGAGGTCGATGGCCATTTTTTCGACGTACCCTCAGACTACCAGATCGATAAGATTCCTTTCCCAACGAAAGCTAAATAAGTGCTCAAATCACAACCTTTTCATTCGCTCCTTTCCTGAATGTAAATTAACTTTACACAAGAATACTATGGAGCAACTTGACATTCGTAAGCAATTTGAGATCAAAGAGCTTGAGCTTAACGCCCTCCTCGAGATCACTCAGGCTATCAATAGTAATTTATCGGAAGAGTCGTTGTACAAAATTTACAACTTCACGCTTCGGTCGAACCTGAATATTAAAAAGTTGGCGTTGTTCGTGTTGGATGCCGACTGGAGCTGTAAGGCCCATTTTGGAACGAAACATCATTACAACAAGGTAAGGTTGTTGCCGGAATTCAAAACGATTCAGGATATCACACACTTGAAGGATTTTGATGCCAATGAGTTCGCTGAATTCGACATCATTATACCTGTAGCGCACCAGCGGAATACACTGGCGCTCGTTTTTGTTGGCGGACTCGATAAGTATGATGTAAGCTATGAAAATGAAGATGGCATTCGGTTTATACAGGCGCTGAGCAATATCATTATCGTTGCTATCGAGAATAAGAAGCTTGCGTCTAAGCAGCTTGAGCAGGAGGCACTCCGGAAGGAACTGGAAATTGCCAGCGATGTGCAGCAGTTTTTGTTCCCTAAGAAACTACCCAACACCGATCGCCTGAAAGTCGAAGCAAGTTACTTGCCACACGATCGCGTTGGTGGCGACTACTACGACTATATTCCGATCAATAAAAACCAATTCCTTATCTGTGTGGCGGATGTAAGCGGAAAGGGAATTCCCGCAGCGTTGATGATGTCTAACTTTCAGGCTTCCTTGCGTACGTTATTGAGACAAACACCGAACCTGACTGACATTGTTGAAGCGTTGAATTTTCAGGTGTTGGAAAATACGAAGGGGGAAAAGTTTATCACTTTCTTCGCTGCCATCTACGACATCAATTTGAAAACAATGGTGTATGTAAACTCCGGCCACAATCCGCCAATACTGTTGGATCGTACACATGGAATCCGTTTGTTGGAAGATGGTTCTACCGTGCTCGGAGCGATGCATCCCTTGCCATTTTTGAACGAAGGCTTCATTACCGATCTTGAAGACTTCTTGATCTTCTGTTATACCGATGGACTCACGGAAACAATCAACGAAGAGGATAAGGAATTCGGTGCCGATGCGTTGCTGAAATATTTTCAAGAGGATAATGTCTTCAACAAGAGTTTGAAGACGATACATCAAGATATTATTGTTGCATTAGATCATTTTAAGGGACGAAACGGATATCATGATGATATCACAATATTATCGTGTAGGGTGCAATAGAGAATAACATTGTGCTCGTGCGCGATAGGCTAGATATGTACATTTCTTCTTGAATGTAAACACTGCAGATTTAACCTATAACTGAAACCAATGCCGATCATTAAGGCTTATCTGTTCGGAGCTCACGCATGATTCATCGCACGCCTTTCTTTCTTCCATGGCTCTATCCTTCACTGGTGTGGCGAATGCCAACAAGAGAGAAAGTGTTGTATCTAACGTTCGACGATGGTCCTGTTCCCGGACCGACAGAATTTGCACTTCATACGCTCGGTATATTCAAAGCAAAAGCAACGTTCTTTTGCATTGGCGATAATGTCGGAAAATATCCTCAGGTCTTCCAAAAGATAGTTGATGATGGTCATGCTATTGGAAATCATACGTTCAATCACCTCAACGGTTGGAAGACGAGCGCAGAGAAATATCTGGATAATGTGCAGCAATGTGATACAATCATGGATAGTCAGCCTGTATTATCCAAGAATCGCAGACTATTTCGTCCGCCTTATGGGCGCATCACGCGAAAGCAAATAAAAGGGCTGCCATCTTGTTCGATCATCATGTGGGACGTGTTGTCGATGGACTACAATAAATATTTGTCGCCCGAAAGTTGCTTGCGCAATACGATCAATGCGTGCAGGTCAGGTTCGATTGTTGTATTCCATGATAGCTACAAAGCCGAGCGCAACATGACCTATGTGCTTCCGCGAATGCTCGATCACTTCGCATCGATGGGATATGCATTCAAATCGATCCAACCATGAAAAGCGTGCTGGTCGCGCCACTAGATTGGGGCCTTGGTCATGCCTCACGGTGTATACCAATTATTCACGCGTTATTGAAGAAGGGCTGCGACGTTATCATCGCGGGGAATGGTAGATCACTAGAATTGTTGAAACTAGAATTTCCGCATCTGCAATTCGAAACGTTACCTGCTTATGATCCGAAATATCCCTCGCGTGGATCCATGGTATGGAAGATGCTATGTCAGATACCGAAGTTCTGGAACGTCATTCGAAGGGAACATCAGGTGATAGAACAGCTGGTGAATAAACATCACGTGGACATTGTGATTGCGGACAATCGTTATGGCTGCTGGTCGACGAAGGCGCTGTCGGTATTTATTACGCACCAAAGCAACATTCTAATGCCCAAACGCTTTGGTTGGCTGAGTGCACTTGTTCGGAGGCAAAATGAAGCATTGATCAAAAAATTTTCTTATTGCTGGATTCCGGATTTCCCAGGGCAGCATAGTTTGGCGGGCGCGCTAGCCGATGTAGAAGAAGTAAAGCGGCAAATGCCCGTGCGTCATTTGGGAACGTTAAGTAGGTTCTCACGGTCGCGACCCTCGCCGAAAAAATACGATCTCCTTTGTATACTATCAGGTCCGGAGCCGCAGCGATCGATGTTGGAAGAGATTCTCATTGCGCAATTGAAGCCGCTATCACTCGTGGTAGCTGTCGTGAGAGGTGTTCCGTCAAGAGAAGGTAAAACAAAAATAGCTGTTGAGGGAGATGTGTTTGACATGTTAAATACGGGGCAGCTTAAACAATTGATCGATCATTCAGAGATCGTTCTTGCACGCTGCGGATTTAGCACCGTCATGGATTTGGCCTCGTTGCGCAAGCGGGCAATTTTTATTCCGACGCCTGGGCAAACCGAGCAAGAATATCTTGCCGCAAGGTTGCACGAACGAAGTATCGCTTATCGCGCAACACAAAAGGCTTTCGACTTGAAAACAGCCTTGGTGGAGGCGCGAACTTTCAATGGGTTTGAAGAATTGCCAGAAGAAAGTACCTTGCTGGATGAAGCACTAATGGAAGTATTGCGATAAAGACAAAACGACTTTCGTTGGAGATTTACTATTGATTGTTTTGCCAGACAACTATTTTTCTAAAGAACTTGTTAACGCTGCAATTGACGATCACGATGATCGCGCTTCTTAGATGGATTTAAATTTTAGAAAGTATCTCGGTTAATAATGGATTTTTTTATTGATACCCATGCGCATGTTTATGCTGACGATTTTCAAAACGATCGAATGGACATGCTTCAGAAAGCAACGGAGGCAGGTGTAGGAAAAGTATACATGCCAAATGTCGATCATGCATCGATCGATAAGATGATGGAGATCGAAAGTAGATCAAATGGACAATGTATAGCCGCCATGGGATTACATCCATGCTCTGTAAAGAAAGATTTTCAGCGTGAACTCTACATTGTTGAAGAATGGCTGGCGAAAAGGAAATTTGCCGCGGTGGGAGAGATTGGTACAGACCTTTATTGGGATAAAACGTTTTGGGAGCAACAGAAAGAAGCTTTTACGATACAGGTGAACTGGGCGAAGCAATACAAGTTGCCTATCATTATTCATTGTCGTGAAAGTATTGATCAGACGATTGAATTGGTTGAGCAACTAAAAGACGAAAATCTCACGGGTATATTCCACTGCTTTTCGGGGAATGTTGATCAAGCCTATCGAATTACGCGACTAGGATTTATGCTTGGTATCGGCGGCGTAGCAACCTTTAAAAATGGTGGACTGGATAAAGTTCTTCCGCAAATCGAACTTGATCACCTCGTCCTTGAAACGGATAGTCCTTATCTTGCGCCTGTACCTCATCGCGGAAAACGTAATGAGCCGTCGTATGTTCCGTTAGTCGCCCAACGGATAGCCGACATCATGAATGTCTCTGTTGACGAGGTTCAACGAAAGACCACACACAATGCCTTGAAGATTTTTGTTTAATCGCATGCAACGTATTGCCGTGTAGGCCGAGCGTTGCAACCAATACTACAGCCAGACAACTACAGCCACCCATGAATTTAAAAACCATCCAGATTAACACCGCGCTGCCTGGAAAAGCGCGATCCCGAATTCTTATAATTTATACTGGCGGAACTTTTGGAATGATGACCGATAAAGACGGCGTTCTCATTCCGTTCGATTTCGCCTCGATTATCGAGCACCTTCCTGCACTAAAAAATCTTCACCTCGAGATTACTGTGGTGTCATTCGAATCTCCAATCGATTCCAGCAATATCAATCCTTCGCACTGGCAACTGATCGGTAAGATCATCTACGAGCATTATGATGAGAACGATGGTTTCCTCGTACTGCATGGTACAGATACTATGGCATTTACGGCATCGGCGATGAGTTTCATGCTGGAAGGGCTTCAGAAGCCAGTAGTATTTACAGGGGCGCAGTTGCCGATCAGTGAACCGAGATCTGATGCACGCGAAAATTTGATTACGGCTTTGGACATTGTGTCGAGCCGAAGAGATGGTAAGACGCTGGTTCCTGAGGTATGCATATACTTTGATTATGAGTTGTTGCGTGGCAATCGTTCCAAGAAAACGGAGAGCATGCAATTCGATGCGTTCGACTCAGGGAATTATCCTTTGCTCGCGAAGGTTGGTGTGAAAATCGATTATAATTTTTCAGCCATTCGTCCATTACCTAGCGATGATAAGTTGGTCTTGCGCAGTAAGATCGATCCTAATATTTCAATTCTTAAATTGTTCCCAGGCATTACGCAAGGAACTGTCAATGCAATTTTGAATACACCGGGATTGAAAGCCGTCGTGCTTGAGACTTATGGTTCGGGCAATGCACCCACATTGCCTTGGTTAATGGAAGAACTGCAACGCGCCATCGAACGTGACATTATCGTTGTTAACATTTCGCAATGCGGTGGCGGTCGTGTATTGCAGGGCCGATACGAAACCAGCAAGAAATTACAACAGATCGGTGTAATTGGTGGTGCCGATATGACCACGGAAGCTGCTGTTACGAAGTTGATGCTTCTGCTCGGCGAATATGGAACGGCGAAAACAAAATCGTTGATTGGTCTTTCACTAGCAGGAGAGCTAACAGCGTAGGCACTCAAATTTGCTTGTTAAGCAACAAGAAAAAATAACGATATGGAAGCGCGTAAAAGTTTTGCAGATCTTCTGGCTAGCGAATCGCTTGTGTTGGTCGATTTTTTTGCCGAGTGGTGTGGCCCCTGTAAAATGATGAAGCCTATTCTCGATGAAGTTAAATCCGCGGTAGGAGATCAGGCAAAGATCATCAAGATAGACATCGATAAGAACAACGGTGCAGCGATGCAGTATCAAATTACAGGAGTGCCAACTTTGATACTATTTAAGCATGGAAAAATCGTGTGGCGTCAATCGGGTGTTGTACAACCCGCGCAGTTGAAGCAGGTTATTCAGGCAAATGCTTCGTAACGAAAGCAGTTATTGAATGAAACGTTTGTCGATTGGCGTAGCGCTAATACTCTTGATTGCGTTGACAACATATACGATCCTTTCTCAACGCTATTACGATGCGGGAGAGGGTGATACTTTTACGCTTCGTGTCGGCGAAACGTTTTCTGTCCGGACACATTTAAATGGTTCGACAGGATATCATAATTGTTGGGTCAATCGAAAGAATGCTAAGGTGATCGAGACGAGTCGCTCATATCAATCTGGGTTAAATGAGAAGCTCGGTCTTATCGGTTCCGGTGGGGTAGAGACGATCTCTTTCCAAGCCATCGCGTCGGGAACTGATACCGTCTACATTAGTTCAATTCCGCCGAGTCGTGGTGAATGCGGTGGTGATCAGTGTATCGAGGTAGATTTTCCTATCAAACATGTGTTCATTGTAGAGGTCGTGAGTAAGCCCTAATTCATGTATTTAGACTAATTACAAATAAAACCTGCTGATTTATTGGAAATTGCCGTTGGTTACACTTAATTCGCGCTGTTTAGAATAAATCTAAATAATGCGAGCCTTTTCTTTTTCCGATTTTCGACAACGCGCATCAACGCTCTTGGTGTTACTCACCATGCTTACGTCGGTGAATGTGATAGCCACTAATTCCGTTGCTCAGGCTCGCTTTGAGGGCAAAGTGGTTGACAGCGATGGCCCTGTCGCATTCGCCAGCGTCTTTATTAAAGAAATCGGCAAGGGTGTATTGACCAACGAGGTAGGGGAATTTTCTTTTTCTGAAATCCCTGACGGCAAGTATACGGTTACAATTTCTGCGATCGGTTACACGCCGCAAATCTTAAACGTCACCATTCCAGCAAAGCGTCTAGCCGTCACGTTGCAATCAGTCGATCATCAACTTGATGAAATAGTTGTCGAGGGAAAATCGGATACACAACTCGCGATAGAAAGTCCGATCAAGTCTGCGGTAATTGATACAAAAGTTTCGGCGCGTATGCCATCAACGATGATCGAGTTGATGAATCGTTCTGCGGGTGTTCGTGTTCGCCAAAGCGGTGGACTAGGATCTAATACAAGCATCATATTAAATGGTTTTCAGGACCGCTCCATTCGATACTTCCGAGACGGAATACCCATGGACTACCTCGGCGGTGGGTACAATTTTGCCTTGGTTCCTGTAAATCAGCTCGAGCGACTGGAGATCTACAAAGGTGTTCTTCCTGTTAGTCTTGGTGGTGATGCATTAGGCGGTGGCGTTAATATGGTAACGCGACGATCGGCAACCAAGTCGCTTGACGCATCTTATGAAATTGCGTCGTTCAATACACACCGCGCCACGCTCAATCTGTATTATCCGGATACTGCGCGTCGTTTTTTTATTGGTGCTGAGACATTTTTTAATTATTCAGACAACGACTATTCGGTTACGCCTGAAACGTTTCATAAAAAAGTAAAACTCTTTCACGCTCAGTTCGAGCATTACTACGGTGAAGTCTTCGGTGGTGTTAGAAATACGTCTTGGGCTGATGAGCTTCGCGTGGGCCTGGCTGGTTTTTGGATGTTTAGAGAGAATCAAAACGGCCCTAGAATGACTGAAGTGTTTGGGAAATTTACCAGTGAACAGTATTCAGTGGTGCCAACGCTTCGCTACAAGAAAACATTTTTAAACAAGAAGATTTCCCTTGATCAATTTCTGGAGGCGAACACTATTCGCGTAAATCAAGTGGATACAGTGAAAGGATTCTACGAATGGGATGGTTCTTTTACGCCATCGGAATCTGTTAACGGCGAAACGTCTTCGACGGGGTCACTTGCCAAAATTGATTTCTCGTACATGACATCGAGAACATACGTTTCTTACCAAGTGCACCCTGCTCATAAGTTGGAGGCAAACTTTGTTTACGTCGCGAATAAACGTGTCGGCGTAGATCCTTTCGGACAAACCTTTACAACTTCTGGACGCGACATTCTTTCGATTGCTGCCAAGTACAATAAGATGGTTGCAAGTATTGGCTTAGAATCTTTTTTCTTCAATGAACGACTTACCAATACCTTGATTGCTAAATATTATCGCTTCGACGTCGAGGCTGTTGATGCCACATATCAAGGTGATGAAGTAGATCGGAGTATTGTAGCAGAACGATATGGTATTGGCGATGCAATAAAGTTTACGCTCAATGATAATTCGTTTGTACGCGTCGGCGCAGAACTCGCTACAAGATTGCCTGAGCAAGATGAATTATTTGGAGATGGAAATTTTCACGTGTCGAATTTGGAGCTCATACCAGAACGCAGTACAAATGTGAATGTCGGTTACCTCTTCACATCGAAAGGAAAGAAAACAGCACTTGAGGTTAATGCTTTTTATCGACGTACAAAAAACTTGATCAAGAACGTGCCATACAATCTCATATTCAATCGATATGAAAATGTCGATAATGTGCGCGGTATTGGTTTTGAAACAGATGTGACAGTGATACTGTTGCCATGGCTCAAAGCGAACGGAAATTTCACATACCAAGATTTTCGCTTATTCGACACAGGGAATGATCTGTTAGAAGATTCACGTCTTCGGAATACACCGTACTTCTATGCTAATCTAGGGTTACAAGGTAATGCCAAGCACTTGTTGGGAAAAAACGACGTGCTTGAAGCTTACTGGTTTTTCTCTTTCGTGCGTGAGTATTATTTCGCACCAATTGCAAAAGAGTTTGAGCCTGATTCATTTCTAGGCCTTTGGGGACGTGCGAAGATTAACGCGCCTAATTTGATTCCAGACCAAACGATCCACACGACCGGATTTACATACTATCCATTTGATCAAAACTTTGCCATCGGTGTGCAAATGAAAAATGTATTTGATGCTAAAGTTTACGACAACTTCAAAATTCAAAATGCAGGCCGGAGTTTCCACTTAAAATTGACTTATACCTTAAAATAATTAGATCGTACAAACCATACATTATGAGAAAACTACTATTCACTCTTCGATACGCGTTTGTCGCAACTGCGATCGTACTATCTTCATGCAGCGATGACAACGATGAGACAACGCCACCAGATGAAACGACTGGTCCTAAATATGTTATTCTTAATGCATCTGAGAAGTGGGAGGATGGATATTTTACCGCGTTTGATGAACTTCCGTCAGGAATTGTTAAAGCTCCTGTTTCTAAATCGTTACAAGTCGCGGCTTCTTTTGGATTTCGTACATTTAAGAACGCAATTTTTGTACGTACTAACCCTGCAGGTACTGCTGGCTTGCAGAAATATACGGTGAACGCTGATGGGTCAATCAATGTGGGTGGATTCATTAAAGATGCAACACAGTTTGTTGTGGTTGATGAAACGAACGGATTTTACTTAGACGAAAAACGTGGTACAATGAAACTTCAAACGTTTAATCCATCGACGATGGAACGTACCGGTGAAGTTGATTTGTCGTCGCTAAGAAATGCAGAAATCTCCGAATACCAAGTAGTAGGGAAGCACACACTCGCTGTTAAAGAAGGTAAACTCTATGCTGGTATCACCTATGGTACAATTAAGAACGCAGGTTATGGTGATGACGTGGTGGACTACATTGAGTTTGCCGTGATTGACATTGCGAAAAAAGAACTTGAGAAAACGATTAAGTACGAAGATACTGACGACGTTGAAAATGAACGCATCAACACCATCGGTTGGGGATCTTCTGGAAACAAAATGTGGACTGTGGGTGACGATGGCGCACTTTATCTTTACAGCACTGGACTAACGAATGGATTTTTGTCGTCGAAGGTAATTAGAATCAAGAAAGGTGAAACTGACTTTGACAAGGCGTGGGTACTTGATGCAGCAGACTTTGGAGAAGGAAAGAACACATCTATTGCGACTGGGCTCGTAAAGAATGGTAAGTTTTATCTTGAACTTGCATCTGAAGACGTAACGTTCGGTAATATGGAAACGATGATCTTCGATTATTATGTTGTAGATCTTGCAACGGGTGATGATACAAAAATTACAGGCATGCCGAAGCACCACTATGTATGGGCGAATGAGCACGCCATCACAGAGATCGATGGCAACATTTATTTCTGGGTAAGAAATACTAGCGAGGAAGGCGATTTCGATGGATACTACAAGCTCAACGCTAACGGAACAAGTGCGACAGAGGCTTTCAAAGTAGATCACGATGGATTTGTGTGGGGCTTCGCCAAGCTTGAAGAATAAGAAATAGATTTTCAAAGAGGTCCTGATAGCCGACATGGTTGTCAGGACTCCTTCATTTTAAATACAATCGCTATGGGCATCTCCAAAAAATCTGTGCGGGCATGGTTTGAAGTTCATAAATGGACGAGTCTGATCTGTACGCTATTTCTATTGATGTTGTGTGTTACCGGGCTACCCTTGATTTTCTATGAAGAAATTAATCATCTTTCTGGAAACGAAGCCGAGGCACCTGTAATGGCGGAGGGTACACCGAAGATGAAAGTTGACGATGTGCTTGCCAAGGCGAAAGCAGTTCATCCTGATAACGTCATTCGTTATGTGTTCTGGGAAGAAGAACATCCGAACATCGTTACGGTAAGCATGGCTGACTCCATCGATTCACCACCTGATGTTGCAAACTTTGTGGCACTGGATGAGCGCACGGGTGAAGTGTTGAAACAACCCAAGTTCGATGAAGGATTCATGTACGTCATGTTCAAACTTCACGTTGATATGTTTGCGGGCATACCCGGTAAATTGTTTCTCGGTTTAATGGGAATTCTTTTTGTCGTAGCCATTGTATCAGGTATCATGTTGTATAGCCCGATTATGCGAAAGTATAATTTCGGTATGGTGCGTACAGAAAAATCAACACGTCTGAAATGGCTCGACATGCACAACATGCTTGGCGTAGTCACGCTGTCGTGGGCGCTCGTCGTTGGAGCCACCGGCGTGATTAACACACTTTCTGATATCGTGCTCGGGTTGTGGCAGGTAGGACAACTATCAGAAATGGTAGCACCTTATAAAAATGCAGCGCCGCTCACAGGCGAGTTAAGTGATTTGCAAGGTGCAATTGAAGTTTCTAAAAAGGCGGCACCGGAAATGCATGTTTCTATTGTGGCTTATCCAGGAACGCCGTTCACGAGCCAACACCACTATGCAGTGTTTATGCGCGGGAACACGCCGCTCACCGCACGACTGATTAAACCAGCTTTGATCGATGCAAAGAATGGATCGTTGACCGATATGCGCGACATGCCTTGGTATGTTAATGCGCTCTTTATCTCACAACCGCTTCACTTTGGAGATTATGGTGGTATGCCACTCAAAATCCTTTGGACAATTTTCGATATCGTGACCATTATTGTACTCGTCACGGGATTGTATCTTTGGATTGCGCGTCGTAAAGCGCAAGAAGCGCAGATTGCAAGAATGGAAGAGGAAGAAGAAGAACTTGAAACCGTTAATGCTTAGCTATGAATACATTTTTTCACATCTGGAAGTATCCAATCTTGTTGGCTTTGCTTACCATGTTCGGCCTGCTGGCAGCTTTGATCGGAACAGGAGTATGGCATGTGTTGTCGTGGATCACGTTAACCATTCCGGCTATTGTGTGCATTCGTTTTGGAATGTTTCCCAAGAATAAGTAATTGATAAATTTTATACTTTGTTGAGGCTGGGATTAAATATTCCCAGCCTTTTTTATTCGTGCAACTTTCAATTTTTTGCTCCCTTGCTCTTAACCGTAGTCGAACTTTCACATTATATACAGCAATAGTCATGTTTTGTCATGTATGTTATTGTTTCACTCTCTGCAATTTTACAATTAAAAAAAACGCAGTCAGTACGATCTTTTTTCTCGCTTTTCCGTTAATGACCAGTCTTCGCGCTAACATGAATAGCGGTATTTAGTCGGAAGCCTTTTTTCGATCGTAGTGGTGAATGGCAAATGATGATGATGATGATGAGAAAAATATTCTTTAAGGCAATGTCACAGAATAAGGTTGCAATCGTTGGAATAGTAGTTTTGCTAGGGGCTTGTTCGTTGTTTGAGTACCACCCCTATGAAACCAATGTTGCGTATCGGAATCTGAACGCAAAAGCCATCGAACGTATTGCCAAGAGCGTCAATGATAAAGATACCATCACGGTGATTTCCATTGGAGATTCTCAGCGGTTCTATGATGAATTAGAAGACTTTGTTCAAAGTGCCAATCAACAACGCGCAGATTTTGTGTTTCTCAACGGTGACATCACGGACTTCGGCATCAAGGACGAATACGAATGGATTCATGACATCATGAAGAAGTTAACAATTCCCTACGTCGCTGTGATCGGAAACCATGATCTGTCGGGAAATGGCGAGGAAATATTCGAGAAGATGTATGGACCGTTGAACAATTACTTTGTGGTGAATAGACATAAGTTCATTCTATTGAATACGAATGGCAGAGAGTATCACTTCAATAAAAAGATTCCAGATATTTCTTGGCTTCAAGAACAGTTGACGAGCAACGACACCTTTGATCATGCGACGGTCGTCTCACACATTCCGCCTTTTGATAGTGATTTTGATTTAAGTCTTGAACACGATTATGTAGCTGCGCTGCAGTCGAGTGAGAAAGTTAAGTTGTCACTGCATGCACATAAGCATACGTTTAAAGATACTATCCCATATAGCGATGGGATTCGGTATTTGGTGTCAACGAGCATGGATGAACGTATGTATTTGATCATTAAAATTTATGGTGATCAATATGAATACAAAAAAGTTTATTTCTGATGAAAAGATTGATTGTCGTGTTGGGGATGCTGTGTTGTATCACGTTCAATAGCGTGAGTCAGTCACTTAATCGTCGTTGGTATATGCCGGACTTTTTAACGGCACAGTATGCTGGTAGTATCGGATTTATTTCTGGTGGCGCCGGCTATGAAATTTTTCGAAAGAAAGCAGGCGTCGAATTGTTGGTTGGTGTTGTACCTGGCTTTATTGACAGCGCACCTTTGGAAACAATCAACCTTAAATTTACAGGATCGATCATCAATGTGAAAATTAACGAGGCCGTAACGTTAACCCCGCTTACAGCAGGATTGTTTTTCTGCTATACACCTGGTATTGAATATTCGTCGGATTTGCCGTCATGGTATCCCGAAGGATATTATTGGTGGAGTGAAGCGGTACGTGTCAATATTTTTATTGGTGGTCATGTTAGTGCGATGACAGATCGATTCGGAAGATCAAGGAAAGTACAAGCCTATTATGAAATCGGTACAAACGAAATCAAATTGGTAAGCTACATCCAAAATTCTGATGCGCTTACCGTGTGGAACATTCTTCACGCAGGAATAGGTGTTCGGTACTTTTTTTCTGATATCCACCGGTGATCTTTCATTTGTTATCAGTGAATGAAGATGCCAGTTGCTTACGACAGTAGCTTAAGTTGATGAGCGGTTTTGATAAGGCTTGCAACATTCTTTACGTCGAATTTCTGCATTAAATTTCTCCTATGCGTTTCAATGGTGAGTGGACTCACTTGAAGTTCTGCTGATATTTCATTGCTCGTGCGTCCATCGGCGATCATTTTTAAAATTTGTTGTTCACGCTTGGTGAGTGGTGGAACAGTGCGTAGGTCACTAGGCGACGGCTTGGAGATGATCGTTTTAATTTCTTCGCTGAACGTGATTTGACCATTCATCGCATCCGTAATGCAACGCATAATTTCTGAGGCTGATGCATTTTTCAAAAGGTAACCGTTTGCTCCGTTGGCTAGTAATTGCATTACCAGTGCGCGATCATTGTGGTTGCTGAAACCAAGGACCTTTGTGTTGGGTGAAAGTAATTTAATTCGTCGGCATAGCTCAACGCCGTTTGTATCGGGTAAGGTGATGTCGAGTAGAAGTACATCTATCGTGTTCCTTTGCTTCGCTACATACTCAATGAAATCGTGCCCGGTGTGAAATTCCAAGAGTTCTTTCAATTGGAAATGCGTGTGTAGGATTTTTCTCAATCCCTCAATCACTACGGGGTGATCGTCTAAAATCGCGATGGTAATGCTACTGTTCATGGCCGGTATAAATTTCAATGTTCACGGTAGTTCCCTGCGATGATGAGGCGATGTCGAGCTTCCCTTTGAGATATTCAACACGATTGCGAATACTTGTAAGTCCAATCCCTTTCCCCTGCGGACTGCCAATGTCGAAACCGCTTCCGTTGTCTTCTATGGTTAGGAAAAAAACATTTTCGTTCTGGCTACATTGTACAAGTACTTGCTTCGCGTGCGCATGGCGAAGTGCATTGGTGAGCAGTTCTTGTACGATTCGATAGGTGTGTACTTGTATTTCTTGTGGCAAAGCTTCGCTGACGGAGTACGATTGGAAAACGACCTGAGTGTCTACAGTGCTCATCAGGTCGCACATGTCTTTCAGCGATGATGTAAGGCCGACTTTTAACAATGACTCCGGCATCATGTTGCGTGCAATTCTTCGCAGCTCATTCGATGATACATCCAGTTGTTCAATTACTTTTTCGAGCTCTGTTGTTACAGGGGTTGGTCCGGTGACAATACGCGATAAATTAATTTTTATTCCAGCAAGACGACCGCCGAGTCCGTCGTGTAGATCAATTGCAAGTCGCTTTCGTTCCATTTCTTCTCCTTGCATGAGCGCGCGTGTCAATTGTATTTGTTGCTTTTGTTCAACGTCTTGAATTTGTTGTTGGTAATGCAGGTCCTTTTGCTGTGAGAGTCGTTTACTGTTTCTGTAGAGTGCGATGACAAAAAATCCAGAAGCTGAAAGGAACAGAATGATTGTGGCAAGTAACCAATTTAGCAATCGGCTGTTGCGTGATTCGAGTGATGCTTTTTCTTTTTCAGTTTGCAGCGTAGCGATCTGCTTCTGATTCTCCGACTCGCGATATTTCTTTTCAAGTTCGATTATATCCTTCTGAAACTTAGCTTCATAGAGACTGTCGCTTACGTTGATGTATCGGGTAGCCCAGAGGACAGCCTCTTTTGAATCGCCCAGCTTTGAATACGTTGTGAAGAGATCTTTGTAGTAGATTTTTTTGTCGGTAACAAAAACCATGGGACTTTTGATCAAATCTTTCAAGACGATCCCCGCTGCGTGATGTTCGTTTTTGTTCGATAGTGATTTAAACTTTGCGTATTTAAGACGATTCAATGAATTAAATGATTGCAATTTGGTAGCCAGCGCAATACCCTTGTCGAGTGTCGTGATCGCGAGATCGTACTGTTTAGTTTTATGGTAGGTTACGCCTCTAGCATGGTACAATGATAGATATAAGTTCGAAGTAGGATAGTCGTTCAAAATATTTTCTGCCTTGCTGAGCACAATATTAGCGGAGTCAGTTTGCTCAAGGTTTGCGTAATTTTCTCCAGCGACAATATACGTGTCCACCAGTTCAGTTAAACTGATCGGGTTGTCGTCGGATAGCCCTTCCGTTGTTTTGATCGCTTTTACTAAATAGGCGGATGCGTTTACGCGTTGGTTGGCATTCATGAATACGATGGCGATTGCCTTGTATGCTTTGCCAAGCACGGTGGCGTCTCCGGACTTAGCGGCATAAACAACTGCCTTTTGTGTAAACGCATCCATTGCAGCTTTTTCATCGCTTTTCATTTGTTGAATGATGCCATAATTATTCCACAGTATACCACGGAGTTTGTTTGATTCGGGATTTTCGAAGTGGCTGAGCATCGAGTCTGCGCGGAGAAGTTCCTTTTCCAACGCCACCATATCGCTAGACGCAAATTGTATGATCGCGTTGTAATAAACCGCGGCAGCATTGATAAACGGATAGCGCGCACCGAGTTCTCGTCCTTTGGTTAAGAAATGTTTGCTCTTGTCGATGTCGTTCACCCTTCTCATCAGGAGCGATAGACGTAGCCAAGTGTAGGCACGAACGCTATCGTTGGTACTTTGTGTTGCTTGCTTTTCAAGCGCTGTAATATAAGATCGTTCGTCGCCGAGTGAATAGATATTCTGCGCGGAACAAAGATGCCCCCAAAAGAACAGCGCACAGAACGCAGCGATAATTGATATTCGGAAATAGCGAGGAGGTGTGGTCATGTGAAATGCGAAAGAGCGAAATTTCTTTGGTAAGATAGAATTTATGCGAATTGAATCACGCGTGTGGGGGTAAAACTACTGGAAAACCATTAGAAAAAAACAGCGCTTTTTGATGATTGATCATGAACGATACGCAACCTTAGTTTGTGCATAAAGTCATAATTAAAAATGCACATATGAAAGCAATGTTAAGTTATTTACTATTGGTGGTCGTTACAATTTCAATGTTCGGTTGTGGAAGCGATGACGATGATTCACCAAATAGCGGCGGAGGTGAATTGGGAAGTTTCATCGGTCACCTACAGGTCTCAGATGATCCACAAACAGATTTGGGGTATGTGTTCAACGCGAAAGTAACGGTAACGAAAAGCGGATCGAAAGCTACCGTGAAAATTACGGGTGATCTTGGGTTTGATCGCGAATACACAGGAGATGTGAACACGCATGTTGGTGATATGTTTGACATGACGATTACGAAGCAGACAAAGCCTACTGAAAAGAATGCCGGCGATCGCCTTGTGATATCATCTAATAAGTTGACGGTCCAATTGGATGTGGCAAATGATAAAGTGCAAGTGAAGGAAAGTGCGGCTGCCACAACCGGGTTTGAGATTGTAGGGAAGCTTCAAATGATTGGTACGGATCTTCTCAGAGAGTAAATGCTATTCTAAAGCATTAATAATCATAAGTGAATCTAAATCTTAATAAAGTTTATGCGTAAAATATTTTTGATTGTCGTTCTCGCAATTTGCTGTTTACCGGCATTTGCTCAGGGTACGCTCGGTAAAGGTGGAAAGCAGATTAATGCAGGACTAGGCTTTTCGTCGTGGGGTGTTCCAATTTATGTCGGGATGGACTTCGGTGTGCATGAAGATATTTCCGTCGGACCGAAAATTTCTTACCGAAAGTATTCTGACAACTATGGGTTTGGAGATTACAGTCAGACGTTGGTTGTAGTGGCGGTGCAGGGAAATTATCATTTTAACAGACTGCTCAAACTTCCCGAGCAGTGGAATGTATACGCGGGACTATCACTTGGTTATTACACCTGGTCCGACGTGAAGTGGGATGGAGGATCATACGATTTCGGCGGAGAAGCGTCCGGCATAGGCTTCGATGTTCAGGTTGGTGCGCGTTACTTTTTCAATGAAAACTTTGGTGTTAATCTAGAATTAGGCGGCGGTACAGGCTCTGGCGGAAACGTTGGAATTACCTACAAGCTCCAGTAGATTCACTTAAGTATTGAGTGTAAGAAAAACTCGTGAATCGAAAGCTTTCACGAGTTTTTCAGTTTCTGAATGTCTAGCGAAATGTCTTATTGTAGAATATGTTACCCGTCTATCGACCAACGTTGTTAAAATTGAGTTGAATTCTCGTTTTGAAGCGACCATTCTCCTTAAGCACGGCCACACGGAATTTCTCAACCGCTTTCCCAAAGTAAAAACGTATCGTGTACAACTTCATCGTGTCTCTAAATAATTCACGGGAGAAATCATTCTTAGATTTGTGACGCCCATCCAAAATTAGAATTGGATTTTTTACTGTCTATGAAAACAACAATTGGCTTTGCCCTAAGCACAGCATTAGGACTACTATGCTCTTTGCAAGTTTTTTCGCAAACAACAACCTCCCAAACATTAACGACAGGTAGCTGGGTTGCACCAACAGGTGTGACGAGAATCACTGTGCAAGCGTGGGGAGGCGGTGGTTCAGGCGGCGGTAGTACCGCGAACAATAGCCTCGGTGGTGGCGGTGGCGCTGGCGGAGCGTACGCTTCTTCGAGTTTGACCGTTGTGCCCGCTACAAGTTATCCATTTTTAGTTGGCGTAGCGCGTACGGGTACACAAGCCGCAGGCGTGGAAGGAAATCCTTCGTGGTTTGGTTCTGTAAACACCGTGTATGCCGAAGGAGGCGCGGGTGGAGGAGAGCCGAACGGCGCACTTGGAACGCTTGGCGGGATCGGATCTTCTAGTGCAAGTATTGGAAACATAACGGTGCAAGCTGGTGGAAGCGGAGGTTTAGGGACAGCGCTCACAGGAGGCAACGGTGGGGCTGGGGGTAACGGCGGTGGTGCTGGTGGTACGGCGCGTGCTTCTGGCGGCGATGGAAATGATGGAGCTGCTCCCGGCGGCGGTGGTGGTGGTGCATATGTGAACAGCAACACGAATAGAAATGGTGGCGATGGTGCAGCGGGGCGTATCACGTTAACTTGGGTTGTGCCGCCTACGGTAACGAATCTTTCGCCAAATAGAATGTGTGACGGAACAAGTGCAAATATCAACATCACAGGAACAAATTTTACAGGTGCATCAACAGTAACGTTCAATGGCGTATCTGTACCATTTGTTGTGAATAGTGCAACGTCTATTACAGCTACTGTGCCAGCAACGGGTATTTCAACAGGTAACGTTGTTGTTACAAACGGCGGAAACTTTAGCACGAGTACAGCAACTTTCACCGTTGCTGCTGCGGCAAGTGGACCAGGCGCAATCACAGGACTCTCATCAACATGTCCAGGTATCACGGGACTTACTTACAGCGTTGCAGCAGTGGCTGGAGCAACAACCTATACATGGACAGTGCCAACAGGTTGGACTATTACAGCAGGGCAAAATACAACATCAATAACAGCAACAGCTGGTGCACAAGGACAGAACGGAGAGATTTCTGTAATCACAAACAATACGTGTACACCTTCCAAGCTTCCTGTTTTTGTGTCTTGTAATACATGGTACTCTTATCAAAGCGGTGATTACAACGACTTCAACACATGGACACTCGATCCATCAGGATCAACATTCGATAATCCATTCAACGTTTTCCCAACAGCATTTGAAGAGATCGTGATCTTGAACGGCTTTACCGTAAACGTCAATGTCTCGAATCAAAATTTATCAACAACAACTATTCAAGGTGGTGGTATCCTCGATATGACGACAACAACGGGACACAATCTCGGGGTTATTACTGGAACAGGCTTGATGCGTATCAAAGGCGTCAATCTTCCTACTGGTACATATACAGATTTCGTATCAACGCTTGGCGGTACTATCGAATATTATGACATCGGCGGAAATCTGCCGACAACACAAACGACGACTTACAACAAACTTAAGATGACGAATAGTACTGGGGGTAATATCACCTATGTACTTGTGAGTAATTTGGTAGTGAACAATACATTTGATTTGTCTACGACTGGCGCAGGTACTGTCACATGGCAGATCAACAGCAATGCTAACGCGCAGCGCACGGTTACGTTGAACGGAAATCTAAATGTAGCGAGTGGTGGAAGGATCACTGCAGGAACCGGTAATTCGACTTCGACGACGCCGCATAGTTTGACGGTGTATGGAAACATCGTGAACAATGGTATTATCCAGTTTTTTGATCCGACACAAGCTCCTTTTACTAGTGCGTATACTTCATCAACAGTTTTGAATTCAGTATTAAAAGGAAATGCTGTAAACGTAACGTTCAGTGGTGCAAATGATCAGACTGTTGCCTGTAACAATGCGACGTATTTTTATCGTTTGATTGTAGATAAGGGAACTGGTCAACAAGCTATGCTGACGATCAATTCATCGGCAGCATCGAACATGCGTCTCTTTGGACCTGCCAATCGATACAGCACTGGTACGAGTTCGACAAGCTACTCTAACTGTGCACTCTCGCTTATTAACGGCACACTTCAATTGACAGGAACGTTAGCCATTCCAACGCTTATCGAAAACGGAACAGCTGGGTTGGGTACAGATCTTTATACAATTCCTCAAAATGCTGCATTGTGGTTGAATAGTCCAAATGTCAGCGTCACACTTACGACAAACATTTCAAATAATAATGAAGATCAACGGTTACTTGCGAACGGTTTATTTAGAGTTTCTAATGGTGCGACATTCGATGGTGGATTTTCAAGGGGGATTGGCTCAGCGGCTGGCGGAAGTGTAATTGTTGAAGGTACAAATACGGTGGTGAAAATATGGCAGTATAGACCGATCGCTACAGGGACAGGTATTTTTACATATCAGCAAACTGGTGGTACTGTTAGTGTAGGAACAACAGGTTTCAATGGTACACCGGCAACGGCTGGCCCTGATGATGGTGTTGGTGGATTTACCGATCAGTATGCGCGTTTTTCGCTGGGAAATACAAACTCGTCGTTTCAAATGTCAGGTGGTACGATCAACATTGGTTCACCTACAACGGGTGCTGCTGGTGGCGGTGCATTAGCAGGAGGACTTGATATCCAAAGTACCCCTGCAAACTTCAACGTTACTGGCGGAACGATTAACGTTTATGTTCCGCGCAATACATCGCCGACAGCGCCAAGTACAAACCCAAGTCCATTGAGTGGTTCTAATCACTTTACAATTTACTCAACAGCGCCGCTTGGAAATATAAATATCTACCGTGAAGGAACGACTGATAACAGACAAGCGATTTTGAACAGCGCGCTTGTTGTGTTAGGAAATGTTTTCATCGACGGTACCAATACGCCCATCGTGAATTGCAACAGTAAGAATGTAACGATTGGCGGCAATCTTACAATTAGTAATGGTGCAACATTTACACCCGGTACGAGCGTCATCACATTCAATGGTACTGGCGCGCAAGCACTGACCAACAACGGAAACATCTCTACTTTAGCGAATACAACAGTTGTTGTGAATAAAGCAGCAGGTTCAGTTCTAACGTTAGGTGGTACGACAAGTCCGGTACTTCCTGCTACGTTAAATTCATTGACGCTTACCTCAGGAACGCTTGCGGATGGTGGCACGACGGTTACCGTAACAACCAATCTTACAAACAATGCGATCCACACCTCTACAGGAACGGGTAGCATTACTTATACAGGAACGAATGCGATTGGCGGAGCCAACGGTGTGTTTGGTAATTTGACGATTAGCACGAACAACACTGTCGCGACGTCGGGCGCACAAACTGTTACAGGTATATTGCGTCTCTTAAACACAAACACGACATTAAATATCGCATCGCATAACCTGACGGTGTTAGGTAATATTTACAGTGATGCTGGAACGAGTACAGTATTCGGTAATACAAAAAGAATTTTAACGAGCGGGTTGCATAATGCTGGCGGTCTTACGCGTCAAGGCATCGCAGGAGATTTATTATTCCCTGTTGGATCAGGCACCCTGTACACGCCAAGTACGATCAATGTGGCGGCGACGACGCAGGGAGCATTAACGGTAAGACCTGTCAATAGTGAGCATCCTAACGTAGCCACTACTGGCCAGAGCGTTCAGTACTACTGGCGTGTGTCGAGTGTTGGGTACACGGGCATTACGTCTGTGACGCATTCACTATATGATTATAGCACGGCGACAGAAGGTAATGGATCTGCAAACTATAGGCAAGCACGCTTCGACAGAACATCGAATACTTGGGGATACAACAATACAACGACATTCAATGCAACGGCATCTCCACCAATCCCTACTTTCAATACGGGTACTGGGTGGACAATTGTTGGTGATCGTTTGGATGGAGAATACACAGCGGGTAACGCAATAGCGTTCGATGTGATCAAGGTTTATTACAGTAAGGCAAGTGGACCTTGGAGTGCGCTTTCGACCTGGACGAATACGCCTGGACACGTGGGGCCAGACGCAACGACAGCGCCATGTTCAAGTTGCCCGGTAATTGTTGGTGATGGTATTTCCAATAGCCACACCGTTACAATGGACAACCACAACCTTGGTTCAGGCTCATTAGAAATTAATACAGGTTCAACAATAGATTGCGCGGAAAAGACCGGGCTTAACTTCGGTGCGGGTAGCGGCGGCGTTGTTTCCGGTAGAGGTACGTTGAGAATCGGAACACCGAATTTTCCTGCTGGTGATTTTACAAACTTCATCGGTGCGGCAGGTGGAACTGTAGAATGGTACGCGTTTATGAACAATGGTTCATTAAGAGGAGTGCTTACATCTACCTCGGGAGCTGTGTCGGGGATGACAACAGGTATCTACACCAATGTTCAGGCCTCTGCAACAAGTGGTGTAGGAACAGCTGCACGTTTTACGGTCGTGGTGGGTGCTGCCAATACCATTACTTCCGTAACCGTAACACAACCAGGACGAGATTATGCTGCAACAAACACCGTTACTTTTAATGGTTCATTATTTGGCGGGACTGGTAGTCGTGTGTTTACGATCGGTGCAACTAACGTCGCGTATGAAATTCCATCGGTAGGGCCGCTGCCGCAGTCAATCAATTTGACATCATATTATAACCTGGCAGTAAATCCTGATGGGGCGTACACAATATTCCTCCCTAAAACTAATTTGACCGTCTACAACAACTGGACTCAGTTAGGAACAGGGACGACGACCAATAGTGGGGCATTTACGACTTCCATCGCGAACAACTTCACAATTTCGTCAGGTACGCTCACATTAACCAACCTCGGCAACAATTCGATGACGGTGGGTGCAAATGTGCTCAACGACGGAACTTTCAACGCGACAAGTGGTACGCATGGATTATCTGTCGTTGGCAACTTCACAAACAATGGAACCGTTAATTTTAATAACGCAGGTACTATTGCGCTTACGTTTACAGGGACGAGCAACACATCATTAACAGGTACAGGTGCGGGAGGAACGACCTTAGCAACACTCGTTGTTAATAAGGGTACTTCGCAGACACCAATACTCACTGTGGACGTTGGTGGAACTGTTACGGCGGCAAACTCAGGATGGCTTACGCTGACATCCGGTACGATCTTTTTCAACAATACGCAGACCTATACTTTGGTTTCTTCCGCAAACACATTTACGATCCCGGCCGCGGCGAGACTTCATGTTGGCCAAGGCACGGTAAACGTGGTGACCAACGCCAGTGATGCAGCCGACTTATTGTTAATCGGAACACTGGCAGTGTCAGATAATGGAACGGTTACCATTGCTGGTGGTACAAGTGGTAACGACATCGAGTATGCTTCGGCGGGAACGCCAACCATCAGTGTTGCTGGGAATGGTATCTTAAATGTGAATGGATCGATTAGGAGATCGACTACTACTATTACGGGCGCGTTAGTCTATAACCAGGCCGGTGGCGTCGTCACCGTCGCTGGCAGAAATGCAAATAATACGCGTGGTGTTTTTGAAATCGATGCGAATGCCGGTAGCAATTTTACAATGACAGGAAACAGCGTGTTGAATGTTCAACGTCAAACAGGTGGAACAGGATATGCTGACGTGTTTATTAATCCAATGACAAGTACTGTAGCTTCTAGCAGTACAATCACCGTAGGATTAGCAACGAATGTTACGCAGGCAACGCTTAGAATAAACATTGCGCCAGCCATTGGTAATCTTACTATCTTGAATGGAGCAGGTACAAATCCGCAGACTGTGAGAATGTACTCTAATCCGCTTGTGGTGAAGGGAAATCTTACAATTCCAACACCTTCTGTTTTGATCACTAATTCGCTCGATGTTTCGATAGCAGGAAATTTAATTTGCGACGGAACGTACACAGGCGGTACTAATAATACAACGTTCAATGGTAGTGGTGCTCAAACAGGGCAGCTTTCGGCAACGAGCACGTTTTATGATTTTACTGTAAATAAAGCTACAGGCACTACGTTGACGCTTTCTGGTACCTCACCAACATTACAAAACTTGTATATTCTTTCCGGTGTTTTAGATGTGGGTACGCTTGCGTTGGATGTTCGCAGAAATATCACCAACAACAGCGAACAGGTTGGAGACGGCTCAATTTTAATTTATTCAACAACGCCATTAAGTAATACCATTACGAGCGCGAACGGTTCGTTTACAAATATTACGTTAGGCGGTAACGCTGCTTCTAAATCGATTACTGTAAACGGTAACACGACAATTAAAGGCGTGTTGACTTTCCCGGCAGGGTTGACTAGATTTTTTAATATCCAGTCTAACCTGCTCACTTTCGATGTAAATGCTAGTGTAGCAAACGCGACTTCGTTTGGTTATGTTAGAACGAATGGAGTAGCTGGTGATTTAGGAGTAGAAAAAAACTGGGCTACTGGAGCCGCGCAAACATTTACATATGAAATCGGTGCATCCACCAATTATACTCCGGTGTCTTACACATTAGATGTGGCGACAGCAGGTACTTTATCTGTTGCACCCGTGAATAGTGCTCACCCAACGTACAACCAAAACAGCCCTGAACAAATTTTGAGATTCTATTGGGTTGTATCACGTGGCAGTACGTTAGATGCGACGGCAAGTGGTCCACATATTTACAAATACCCATCAAGCTTGATTGGTGGATCCGGGGGAACGCTTGTAGCGGGTTACCTTGATGGTAATGCAGATCCGCTCGGATGGACAACTTCCGGACATGGTGGATCTGCTGTGCTTACACAAATGACGTTTGCTGCAACACCATCGACAAATTTACCATCACCGGGGAACTATTATGATTATTCGGTAGGTACAGCCAATACGTTGCCTAATCCAATTCTGCCGTTGTATAGTAGATTGGCGACGGCCTCAGTAGCGAATACTGCGGTCGGTGGAAACTGGACCGCTGCGACAGCGTGGACTGCCGATCCTACAGGTATGGGCGCAATTTCGTCTTTCGTTCCGAATGGTGTTCCTGTTGTAATCCTTAGTGGTGCACGAATCAACACCAATTCAAATGGAAGACGCGCGTATCGTACCGTGATCAATGGCTTACTCAACAACGATGCAAGAACCGGTCATAACTTCGGTATTATCAGCGGTACTGGAACTTTCAGAACAGCGACGAATACTTTCCCTGCTGGTAATTATACTGCATTCGTTAATGCTGGTGGTGGTACAATAGAATATGTAGCACCAATGACAATGAACAATCGCGCGGTGTATAACAACCTAAGTATCTACTCGGGTTCATCAGGTGATGTTACGATGACGGCATCGGATATCACACTAAACGGAAACTTGATAATACCAGTAGGCACTACGTTAACTAACGCTGCCAATGATGCCGATATCACGATTTCAGGAAATTGGAATAATAATGGAACTTTCGTTCAAGGCTCCGCTACGGTCACTTTTGCAGGCGCAAATAACCAAACTGTGCAAGGAACAAATGCATTCCATAATCTTACTATTGATAAGACATCAGGCAATGTTACACTCGGCACTGGAACGACAACGATAGATAACACGCTTACATTGACTTCAGGCAATGTGGTAGCATCGTCGACGAACGTATTACAAGTCGGTACAGCCAACATTGTTGGAGGGTCAGCAAATAGTTTCGTTGCGGGTCCGATGACGAAGTCTGTCTCTGCCTCGAGTACTTTCCAAGCACCACTCGGAAGTGTGTCCGCTGCGCGCTACCGTCCGGCGACAATTGCAAATGCGGATGCTACCGATGTATGGAGTTTTGAATATGTCGGAAAAGATCCAACAACAGATGGTTATCCGAACGCTTCGTTAAATACAGTAAACATTGGAACAGTTAGTAAATTCGAGTACTGGCAGATCTCTCGTAGCGGAGCAACGATGGCTGACCTTACGCTCACATACAATACCGGAAGTTATGTTCCTTCTGATATCGGTGTTGTCGAGAATTTAAGAGTCGCGAGATGGAATGGAACACAATGGGATCTCCCGCCGACAGATGGTGGAACGTTCTCGCAATCAGGATCGAATGTAGCGGGTTCTGTTACCGTTACGCGAATGACAAACTTTAGTCCGCAAACATTGGCGTCGACTGATGTTGGCAGTCCATTGCCAGTGGAACTCGTTTCTTTTACAGGAAGATTAATTTCTATCGGTGCTGAATTGAAATGGAAAACAGCATCGGAAGTTGACAACGATTACTTTGATGTTGAGAAATCGGTTGATGGAAGGATATTCAAGAAGATTGCGCAAATTGACGGTTCTGGAACGTCTAACGTAGCACACAATTATGCTTACGTTGATGAAGACCTATCAACCGGAAAAACTTATTACAGATTGAAGCAGGTTAACTTCAACGGTGAAAGTACCTATTCAAGCGTTGTTGTTGTCGAATACCTTCGTGAAGGGCCAGTGACATTATCTGTTTATCCTAATCCAACAATGGGTAACGTAGTAACAATTGCATTCGAAGGTCTTTCTGGTGTGAAAGAAATGCCGGTGATATTTTACGACCAACTCGGCAAAGTTCAGAAAATAATTTCGATGCTAGTGGACGATCGTACAGGCACAGCGCGTGCTGAAGTGTCGATCGATAATTTGACAAGCGGAGTTTATATTTTGAAATTTGAGAATACGAGGTTCGTTCAAAAATTGATTGTAACAAAATAGATTGCTGGAGACATGATGAAGAGCGAGGCATCAGATTGGTGTCTCGCTTTTTTATTTTGCAACGTTTAGGAAGTCGCGATCAGACCAATACGCAGACAGACTCACATCATTAGCGACCAATAACCGAATTGCTGCGTGGATCGTATTTTAGATTGAGTGTTTCTTATTAGATTGAGTGTTTCTTATCGCTAAACAAACAGTACGTTTTTTACATAGGAAAAATACCCGTAGACAACTCGCGAATCATTTCTAGTTTAGCATGCTATCTTGATTGAATCACGTCTACACGGGATGTATTAGTATACCTTATTTTTCAGGTAAGATTGATGGTGATATTTTTCAAAGTATGCAAAGATGTCTCAATTGAAAACCACTGTTACGGATGATTATCGATTCTATCATCATCGATCAAGAACAATCACAGAGCACTTACCTGAAAAAGTGTTTGCTGGAGAAATTTCCGGAGATAAGCATTCGCGGAGAAGCGTCGACATATTCGGAAGCGAATAAACTTATCAATGCAATTAATCCTGCACTGGTTTTCTTTAACATCAATGCTTTCAAAAATGAATCATTCAGAACACTTCATGATAAAAAGACAGGATGTTTCGAATTGATTTACATATCAGAACGCCCAGAAGATGCGATCAATGCGATTCGCCAAAATGCCTGCGGATTCATTCTAAAGCCATTCAATTTTACAGACATCGTTTTATCTGTTGCCAGTGCAATCAAAAAAATGACTGAAAAGATTTCACCAGTGGAGAACTTGTCGGGGAATACACTGCCGCATACGAAACTTATTGGTATCCCTACCTTCGAGAGCATGGAGTTTATCTACGCACATGAAATAATTCGTTGTGAAGGATTGCAAAAATGTACGAATATTTTGTCTACACGACGCGGCAGTCTTGTCAGCGCGTATAACATTGGAGAATTCCGAAAGCTACTTGATCAATCTGGTTTTTTTCTTTGCCATAAATCTCATCTGATCAATCTCATGCATGTGAGGAGATTAACCCGCGATGGATTTATCGTTCTTAGTGATCATACTACCGTTCCGCTTGCCAGAAGGAAACGTCCGGAATTTCTTGAGTTGATGACTCATCTATAATGCTGCTTTCTGCGGCGCTACTCTTTTAGCGGTTTATACTACTTGCTACACTAATAATTGGGCGCTTAAGATTTTTCTACGCTATTGACGGATGTCATCTGGGCTTTGCTGCCTTGTGCATCATCGTACTCGGCTAAAAACGTGTTGGCTACGCGATCAGAAGCATAGCCGTTAATTCCGATAATACCACCGATCGTTCTAAATGTGTTGACGGAAGTCAGATACCTATTGAATCACTTTGTCGATCAGTCTAACATTGAGTCATCATGAGCACGCAACATGAATGGCGCCATCAAGGAAATTATTATCACCGCGCAGCATCAACAAGTCGCTTTAGATTATGAGAATCTAAGCACTGATGTGATCGTGCGGTTTGAAAATGGCGACCAGTATGCAGCAACGTTCTATTCTTCTAAAAGTATGGAGCGACTCGTGAATGCGATGGACGAAGGAGGTGAAGGAGTAGCGCAATATGAACTTCTGCAAGGTGTACTGGTGAAGAACTTTGAGGAAAAAAAACTTTACGCCCTCGTCGACGACATGTTAGCAGAAGGTGATTTTCAATTGATATTTAAAAAACTCTGATGGTATCGTTCAACAATTAAAAGTAATGTAATGGTTGATCAAGCATTGAACTTTTTGTCGTCTGAACTTAACGTATTTATTGGTAATAAAGATTATCACTACCGTGGATTGGAAGTGGCGATGGTCTCGGATCTTGTCGATGAGAAAGGAGAGCTAACGTTCAAGAAGCGGATGAATGCTACTACCACCGGTGACTTTCTAATAATCACTTTGATCAACGTGGAAGAAGAAGTTATTGGTAAGAGTCAGCTTCCTTATTTGAAACATCCCAATCAAAGCTTCGATGTGTTAAATCCTGAAGTTAAGGTGAATCTGTATATGCTTGTTACGGCGGTGTCGACAAAAGCTGAAACTGAACGCTATACCAATGCGCTCAAGGTTCTCTCATATGCGATCGGATTCTTTCAGTACAAAAATGTTTTTGATCGCGTGAATTCGCCCGTTCTCCCGGAGGGTATTGGTAAGCTTATCGTTGAGTTGGTGAGTCCGACGTTTGAGCAACAGAATCATATTTGGGGCGGGATGGGTGCGAAGTATATGCCTTCAGTTTTGTATAAGATCCGTTTGCTCACCTATCGCGAGCGAATGGAAACATCAGGCGCTGCTACTGTTCGGAAAATTAAGGCAACGATAAACGGTAATTAACATGAGGTGCTACTACGAACCAGTATTTCAGGTGAAAGCCTTTCATTCTTTTTTTAAGGACACAAGCTGTACGGCACTTTCATTCGAACCTACTGCTTCGTGCCAAGGGATTCTTGATGAGTTTAGACTGATTTTTAAAAATTCAACAACGGGGTTTGGTATTGTGGGAGAGAAGCGCAACATCGGAACGGAAGCTTTGCCGATCCTTGTTCCCGCCATCGATATCCCTGTCGGTACGCAATTCTATTTTCTTGTGAAAGCACTTCGTCCGGATTTTTTGAATATCACGGATGCGGTGATGAGTGGATTTGCTGGTGGAAAAAAATTCTTTGCTCGGAATACACTGGCAACACCAATTGTAGTTCAACCAAATTTGGCGACGCTGAAGATACATGATAGTACACCGGTGGTGGAAACACTGACTATTGACAGCGTAGATTTTAATGCGCCGATACAAGTGGCGGAGAACCCCTATAAACTTGTTCTACGCGATACAGATAATACTATCGTAGCGGAAAAAGTGGTTCCAAGAAATAGTGCAAATGAAATTTATGCAAATCGACTACCAATTGGCGGCCCACTGAAAGAAGGTGTCTATCGCCTTGAGCAAGTGAATGCGGCAAACGCAATCACGTCTTCGGTTCGATACTTTCTAACGTCACCGTCGCAGGCGATGACAAGCATTGGTGTGATCATGATTGATTACAATGCGAATCTTGTTCCTCACGTCGATAAGGAGATTCGACTTGAGATGATTTTTGCGAGCCGGAAAATTCGATGGATATATCAAGTAGAGATAGAGAAGTATTTAGATCCTGCGGAGGCGGGGTTTACGCACAATCCGGCATCGTTGTTTTTAAATAATGCGGCGAACAACGTTCCCTCTGTTTCGTCGGCATTTACAAAGACCATTGTTCCATCGGCGGATCCGTTAGGAAATGATAAGGTTAGATGGCGTTCTAATAATTACATCACGCTTCGGGAGACACCTTATTTGAACGTCCGACTTATCGAAAATGGTGTAAGTGATCCCATTATTTCGCACATGCCTAATCCAGATCCTATCGGTATGCGAGACGATGGCGGCGGCAATTATGAAGTACAAGTATTTCTAAAAATTAAATAGACAAAAAAAGAAACTCTAAAAACGATTCATATGGCATACAGCACTCCGGGAGTTTACGTGGTCGAGAAATCACTCTTCCCTCCATCCGTAGCACAAGTAGAAACAGCAGTACCCGCGTTTATTGGGTATACCGAAAAGGCCTTTGACAAGAAAGAAGCAGATCTTGAATTAGTGCCGAAGAAAATCGAATCGCTTCTTGAATACGAAAAATACTTCGGACGTGGCCCTGTGAAAAAGGTTAACAGTATCGACTTGGGACTTGATAACACAGTCTCATCGGTTGATATCCCACAATACTATTACATGTACGATGCCATCAGATTATTTTATGCAAATGGTGGCGGGAAATGTTACATCATCTCCATTGGGGCTTACGATGCAAATGGAAATATGACGCGCACCGATTTTGAAGATGGACTGGAGGAACTGAAGAAGAAAGACGAACCAACCTTGATTCTTTTTCCGGATGCGGTGAAGTTGACAACGGAAACGGATCTGTACGAATTGCAAAAGCAGGCGTTGAGCCAATGCAATGAACTGCAGGATAGATTTGGAATATTTGACACGTACTACGATGGTGTAGATAAGGCAACGTTCGATGCTTCTATTGAAAATCTGCGAAGCAACATCGGCGTGAATAATTTAAAGTATGGTGCTGTGTATGCGCCGTGGATCAAGTCGCAGCTGCCACGTGATTTCACATACGCTGACTTCCATGATAAGCTAACAAAACTTGGGGCTCCCATTAAGCTTTCTAGTATCACAAGTACAACGGATGCTGCAATCAAAGGGCTCATCGAGGATTATGACTTCTTACTCACAGACCGTAAGCGGATTAATGACAATATCGAAGTCTATGTTGGTAACGTGACCGGCGATGTGACAAATCTCCCAGGAAACCTGGCGTTGGTGTTAAAGAATTACGAAGGAGATCTCAATGATTTTAAACTAGAGGTGAATGTGCCTGTACCTGTGCTTGCTGATGTGCAAACAGCTTATCAAGCGCTTATCGATCGTGCATATGAATTGATTGAGTTGCTGGACACTCTTTTGGAGACAACCAATATTGTAACAGAGGACTTGAACAATGATGTATTTTCGAAAGTAACATCGTTTGCTGCAAATCCAGCATTCACGACACTTGTTACGCTTGATAACACAATCGACAGCGCGTCGGGATATATTGGAACCAATACAAATTACACGCGAAAGTCAGATACAACACTTCTTGCCGATATTACGATAGTCAGTGCGTGGGTAAACACTGCATTGCGGTTGGCGCTTAATGTTGCTGCGACGGATCCGTTGTTATTCCATCACAACGTAAGCCCAGCGACGTTGACAACGCAACAGCGGATTGATAACATGTCGTTGTCTGAGCCAGCCATTACGAAAGCGTTATTGGCTGCATTCGAAGTACTGAAGACCACCGTCGATTCGGTTAACAATGCTATCAAAACGAAAGAAGATTCCTTATACAACGCTTATTTGATCTATAAGAACATTCGTGATTACGTTAATAAAGAGCTCACGCTATTGCCGCCTAGCGGTGCCGTTGCGGGCATCTATGCGTACGTTGATGCGAATAGAGGCGTGTGGAAAGCACCTGCGAATGTTTCGTTAGCGAATGTGTTAGCGCCATCCATCGGTCTTACAGATAAAGATCAGGAAACACTCAACATCGATGTGAATAGCGGAAAGTCTGTGAACGCCATCCGATACTTTACGGGTAAGGGTAATCTTGTTTGGGGAGCACGTACGTTAGCCGGTAATGACAATGAATGGCGATATGTTTCCGTTCGACGGTTCTTTAACATGGTGGAGGAGTCGGTGAAGAAGTCTACGTCATGGGCGGTGTTCGAACCCAACGATGCCGGAACGTGGATTAAAGTGAAAGGTATGATCGATAATTTTCTTGCGCTTCAGTGGCGAAACGGCGCGTTGCAAGGTGCAAAACCAGCAGAGGCTTACTATGTCAAAATCGGCCTCGGCGAAACGATGACAAGCCTTGATATCCTTGAAGGAAGAATGAATGTCGAAATAGGGATGGCCGTTGTGCGACCTGCGGAGTTCATTGTACTGACCTTCTCACACATGCTTGCAACATCATAAGCGATCAACATCAATTTAATTAACCATAAAAGAAAATATTTATGAGCTATCCTCTTCCTTCCTTTCACTTTACTGTTCACTGGGGTGGAGCCAATATTGGTTTCTCTGAAGTGAGTGGACTCAATATCGAGAACCAAGTGATCGAATATCGCGATGGCGCTAGTCTGGAATACTCTATGCGCAAAATGCCTGGACTGCAGAAGTTCGGGAACATCACCATGAAACGAGGTATTATGAAAGGTGATAATGAGTATCACAAATGGCTAGATACCATTAAGATGAACACCATCGAACGACGCGACATCACCATTAGTTTACGCGACGAAGGTGGTAATCCCGTAATGACATGGCGCGCAAAGAATGCTTTCCCCGTAAAACTTGAAGGTGCATCCTTGAAAGCTTCCGGCAATGAAGTAGCGATTGAATCGATGGAAGTAGCACATGAAGGTCTAACAGTTGAAAACGGATAACAGAGTGCTATGGCTGAGTATTACCCACCGGTAGGATTTCATTTCAAAGTCGAAGTCAATCTTCCTGATATCGCACAAGAAGATCGTGAAGTGCGATTTCAAGAAGTTGGCGGATTAAATAAAACACTTGAGATCGAAGAGTTTAAGGAAGGCGGCGAAAATAGATTCGCACATCGTCTCCCGAACCCGGCGAAATATGCCAACCTCGTATTGAAGCGTGGTATGCTCACCAAGTCGAAACTTATCAACTGGTGCTTTGATGCCATCGATAATTTCGATTTTAAACCAGCAGACATCACCATCACGCTACTGGACGAGAAACATAATCCGCTTTCGGTGTGGAACATCAGTAAAGCATATCCAGTGAAATGGCTAACAACAGATTTGAAAGCGCAGGAAAACGCGATCGTCATTGAAACTTTGGAGCTAGCATATCAATACTTTACAAAATCAGATCAGAAATGATAGAGATCAGAGAGTTGGTGATCAAAGCAACAGTCACGCAAGGTGAGGGTGGAGATCAAGCCGCGCCACAGGGAACGTCAGCTGCAAATGGAAGTGATGCTGATGCTATTCAGGACTACGTGGAGCAAGTCGTTAAAATTTTAGAAGATAAAAAGGAACGATAGATGGCAGCGCAAGATAGTGGTAAGCTTGAAAAGATCCGCATTGAGACGTACGCTGACGATAAGTACAAGAACAAAGGCAGCGACGAATTTGTGGCGATGTTCAATGCCAACAAATACACGCTGAAGTACGAAATCGAGCAAAATGAAAAGCAAGGTGCCGGGACCTCACCAAGTGCGCCAACCTTTGCCAAGATGAAGTCACAGGAGATTGACCTTGAGTTTCTTCTTGATGGTACTGGTGTAACAGGGGAAGTTGTTAATGTTCAGACAAAAGTCGACGAGTTCCTAAAAGCTGCTTATGAGTTCAAAGGTGACAAACATAAGCCTCGTTACTTGCGTGTTTGGTGGGGAAATGCGTTCGTGTTCGACTGTGTTTTAAAATCAGCAGACGTAAACTATACGTTATTTCGTGCTGACGGTACACCACTGCGTGCCAAGATAGCTGCAAAATTTGCCGGCTTCGTCAATGACGAACTACGGGAGAAAAAGGAAGATAAGCAGTCACCTGACGTCGCACATGTTCGGGAAGTTCCACCGAAGGAAAGACTTGATTACCTAACGTTCAAAGAGTATGAAGCAAGCGAATTTTATTTACAGGTAGCACAATTCAACGGGCTGAATTCATTTCGAAAACTGAAAACCGGATCAACCCTAATTTTTCCGCCAATCGTATAGGTATGCAAACACAACAAACAAAAGATCTGTCGACACATAAAGTGTACTCGGATGGCACTGAGCTTCCAGGCACACTTCAGATCATATCCATTGTTGTTGAGCAAACCATTAATCGCGTTCCGGTAGCACGCATCATTTTCAAAGACGGCGATCCGTCGAAGCAAAATTTTGAAGTGAGTAACAACGCTTTCTTCGAGCCTGGAAAGACCATTAAAATTGAAGCAGGCTTTCATAGTCAAAACAAATTGATATTCGAGGGCATGATCATCAAACAACACCTGAAGTTGAAAGGTGCCAAAGATTCGTTGCTCGTTGTCGAATGTAAAGACAAAGCCTACCGAATGACACTGGCGCGTAAAAGTAAATACTTCCTGAATGTAAAAGACAGCGATGCGGTAGAAACGATACTTGGTGGCTATGAGCTAAAGAAAGGTGTTGACCCAACGCCGATCACGCATAAGCAACTGGTGCAGTACAATGCGACGGATTGGGACTTCATGATTTCAAGAATGGAGATGAATGGTTTTGTGGTATGGATAGACAATGGAACGGTGAATTGTAAGAAACCGGTCGTTGAGTCGTCTGGTGCTGTCACGACAACATTTGGAACGGACGTACTGGCCTTCGACGCACAATTGGATGCGACCCATCAATATGAATCTGTAACATGCGAGGCATGGGATATTAGTGCACAGGATATTGCTACCTCGCAAAATGAATCGGTCGGTATTGCTGAGGCTGGTAATCTCACATCAACAACACTGGCAGGTAAAGTTAACGAGAAGGCTATCCGTTTTATGCACTCTGGAAAATTGCCAGTAGAAGAATTAAAGCATTGGGCAACAGCACTGCAAAAGAAAAATGTGCTTTCGAAAGCACGTGGTACCATTACGTGCAAGGGGAACTTCGATGCGAAGCCGATGAGTACATTGACCATGTCGGGATTCGGCGATCATTTGAACGGCAATCATTTTATTTCTGGTGTGCGCCATGAACTCCGAAATAACTTATGGGAGACATCGATTCAATTTGGATGGTCGCAAGAAATATTTGCAGATCAATTTCAACTACATCATGCACCCGCGGCGGGAATTCTTCCTTCGGTGCACGGACTACAAGTTGGCGTTGTGACGCAAATCGAAGATGACAAGGAGAATGAATTTAGGGTCCAAGTAAAGTTCCCGCTAATGGATAATAAAGCCGATGGGATTCGTGCGCGCATCGCGTTGCTTGACGCTGGGAATGGACGCGGTTCCTATTTCATGCCCGAAGTTCACGATGAAGTAATCGTCGGATTTATCAATAACGATCCTCGTGATGCTGTTATTCTCGGGATGTTGAACAGCAGCAAGAATCCTGCGCCCTTTACGCCGACGAAAGACAACTTTGAAAAAGGGTTCGTCACAAAAAATAAGCTGAAAGTAATTTTTAACGACGATGAGAAGAGCATCTTGATACAAACACCAAAAGGAAACGAAATCAAGTTCACTGAAAAAGAAAAGAAGGTTACGCTGAAAGATCAGCATAAGAATATGATCGAGATGACAAAGGAGGGGATTAAGATTGAAAGTTGTAAAGACATCATCTTGAAAGCGAAGAAAGATATTAAAGCCGAAGGCGTGAATATAGAAATGAAAGGTAGTGGAAACTTTAAAGCGGAGGGAAGCGGTGGTGCAAAGCTTAGCTCATCAGGTTCTACTGACCTTAAGGGATCAATTGTAAACATTAATTGATAGTCTATGCCAGCAGCAGCGAGAGCAACGGATGTAACAACACATGGCGGAACGATAACAGGCCCCGGCGCATCAACGGTGTTGATAGGAGGTAAGCCTGCAGCTGTTGCAGGCGATATGCACGTGTGCTCATTGCCGCCGAATTCACATCAGCCAACAGTCAGTGCATTTCCTATGGGAAGCACAACGGTGCTGATCTCAGGCAAGCCAGCTGTGAGAACGAGTGACAGTTGTATTTGTGGGGCGATGGCAGTGATAGGTGATCCAACCGTAAACATTGGAGGGTAGTATGGAAATCAATAAAGATATCATCGGCATCGGATGGAGTTTCCCTCCAACTTTTATTAAAAGTGGTGAGGTGGGCGATGTTGTGATGACGGATGGCAAGGAGGATATTGACAATAGTCTTCACATTCTTCTCAACACTGCGTTTGGAGAACGTGTCATGAGACCCGAATATGGTTGCGATCTGCGAAAGTTTTTGTTTGATCCGATCAACGCGAAGATGGAAGCATACATCAATAAGATTGTCGAAGAAGCGATTTTTTATTTTGAGCCACGTATTCGGCCGGAAAAAGTCAAAGTTGATGTTGAAGATGGAAAACTGGAGATCACCATCCAATACATCATTAAAACTACAAACTCCAGAAGTAATTACGTTTTTCCATTCTATACTGAACGTACGCCGTTATGAGTTGTTTTCATCCTAATCCGTTACAACATGGAGGTAGTAGTCAAGACCTCCGAATGGTTCCGGCACTCAGTCCGGAGACCGCGCCTATCGACGGACGAGGAATGGATGCGCTTATTCTGTTTTTAGAAAAATATGGCGAGTTGCTTAACTACTATGATTCTTCCAATACGATACAAGGCAATTGGCGTCCTTTTGTTGGAAGAGATATCAGTACCATTCTTGCGGGAATAGCGGTCAATGACTTTAAGAATTGCCTCGCGGTCTACTACAAATATTTTGATAAGATACAGGTGTGGGATGGCGATTTACAGCAGCATACGAAAGTGCTGTTTGATATTTCTTTCACGTTAATTGATAACGTTCGCGATTGGTTTGATCGTCTTCCACCGAATACAGCCGCGAAAGAAATGATACTTCGTGAGATTGATACGGCATTGTCATACAATCTTCGGGATTTGGTGTTGTATTACCTCGCGGCCAAAAAAACTTATATTCCCGCACATGATTTTATTGATGTCTCTTTCACGTTGGCTGCGGGTACAGAACCCTTTGTTCCACGCGATAGCGAACAAATCTTGCAGACAAAATTCCAGGCCCATTGGTGGAAGAAATTTAATCAAGCTGACGTAATCTCGAGCTGGAATTTTTATCGCGATACATATCTCCCTGCAAATTTAACATCGGTAACACTTTTTGGTGATCTCGCTTGGAGCGATGAAGATGGCATTCAGTATGCGAGCTCCTCATTACGAAATTTATTCACCTCAATTTACAATACGTATGTGCGGATTATTACTTCTGCGAAGTCGTATTTTCAAGAGAGTATCACCAATCTTTCTAGTCATAGTGCGCACAATGGATTGATTCTTTCCTTTCTGCATTTGTTTGGGCATTCTCAGCGTGAGCTAAACCGGCTTACCGATCGCCACCTTAATTTTTATTATAAGGATGTCTTGCGTATCAAACGTCGGCCACCTAACCCTGACATAGCCCACATTGTACTTACGCTTGCAAAGAATGTTTCGCCTCAAATAATACCAATAGGCACTGCGTTGCTTGGTAAAGATGGGAAGGGGAAAGAACTTATTTTCAAAACAGATGGGAACATCACTGTACAACGCTGCAGTATTGGCGCGCTGAAGACAGTTTTTTTAGATGAAGATCCTGCATCAGGTGGTGTGTGGTACGCAGACGTTGCCAACTCTGCCGATGGCATGGGTAAAGATTTGCCACCAACGGATTTGTCATGGTTTGGCTTTGGAAGTAAACAGTCTGTGCTCTCCGATGATGCGAAAACAATGACTGAAGCTGACCTGGGTTTCATGGTCGCATCGCCCATACTCACGTTGTCCGAAGGGAAGCGCGTTGTAACCCTTACACTTCATGTTGCCTCGTTTGGATCGTCCGTGTTTGCAGCGGGCGATCTGGTTGGGAAGTTGGACCTATCCATTACCGGTGAAAAAGGTTGGATACAGCTCCCTGCCTTGTCGAGTTCAAGCCCATCAACACAACCGAATGCGGTTAATATTGCAAGCAACAATATTGTCTTGAAATTCACCATCGATGAAACTGCCGATGCTGTTGTTGCTTACGATCCAGAGCTGCACGAAGGAAATTATGCGACTAGCGCTCCCGTTGTAAGGGCGTTGTTCAAGAAAACAAATGATGTGTCGCTTTACAAAAAGCTGGCGAAAGTAACGATCAGTCATATACATATTGGAGTTTCTGTCGACAATGCTGTGAGTTGTGTATTGCACAGCGATCAAGGTAGCATCGACAATAAAAATCCATTCATGCCATTTGGTCCGCGTCCTAAGAAGGGGTCTGTGTTTTATTTTGGTTCACATGAGGTATTCAGTAAGAAGCTGACGTCACTCACACTGAAACTATCGTGGTTGGGTACACCGGCAGATACAACATTTTACGACTACTATGCTTATCTGAAAGGTTCAACCGAGACTAGCTATATCGGACTTTCAAATTCCAGCAGCAGTTCTTCATTTTCTATAACGGGTATGGTGAAAGACGGCGTGGAAGTTGCTAACAACCCAAGTCCGACGACACTTTTTTCTGGTGGCGACGACAGTGCGATTGTTGCGGAGAGAAATATTGTATTCTCAAATTTATTCACCGAATCCGATCCTTCGATGGATGAGTTCACTGCTTTTGATCCTGCTTTGCGCCGCGGGTTTGTGAAGCTCACTTTAGCGACGCCAACGAAAGCTTTCGGTCATCATGTATTCAGCAAGATTTACACTGAGCAAGTGATTGGTTTTAATGCAACGACGAACACTTTACCGAACGAACCATATACGCCGTTATTGAACCCGTTAACATTTGCTTATCAAGCGGAAGAGACAATTGTGCTTGGCGCAGGAAATGATAACAGCAAAGGGCAGTTCTTCCAGCTTTTTCCTTTCGGTCATTCGGAACAAAATCTAGGCGTAGCATCGTTGATGTTGCCCTTCACGGCGCTTGACAAAACAAACTCGCTTCATGATTTGCAAGGCGCGCTGCACATCGGCCTATCAGATGCCAAGCCTGGTGAAATGATTAACCTTTATATAGAGTGTTCTGAAGGAAGTGAAGATGCTGCTCTAGATGCACCGAAGGCAATCATTTCTTATCTCAGTAATAACGCGTGGAGGTCGATTGATGATTCTATCTATGTTGATACCACTAATAATTTTTTAGGCAGCGGGATTTTGCAATTCAAGGTTCCTCCCGACATGAACGATGACAACACGATTATGTCGTCAAGCATGCGCTGGCTTCGAATAGGTGTTCCAAATAATTATACAGCGTTTCCTAAGTTATATGCAATTTTTTCGAATGGTGTAAAGACGGTATACACAGGTGGCGCCGATAATGGTGAACATTTGGCGATGCCACTTGTGGCACAGTCGATCAATAAATTGCAGGTAAGCTTGGCTGAAATCAAAAAAGTTGAGCAGCCCTTTGATTCAACAGACGGAAGAATGATTGAAGGGGATCAACGCTACTATACGCGTGTGAGTGAGCGTCTGCGTCATAAGCACAGAGCTATTACGATTTGGGACTACGAGAAAATATTGCTCGAAGAGTTCAGCTACCTCTACAAGGTAAAATGTCTCAATCATACGGATGATGTTACGGAGACGGCACCCGGCGCTGTGCGGATCATCACAATTCCTGATATGAGTAAGAAGTCTACGGGCAACTTGTTCATGCCGATGATCAGTAATAATAAACGACAAAAGATTAAGTCATACGTGACCAAGTTGAATTGTCCATTCGCAGATCTTCAAGTGCAGAATCCGCAGTATGAGGCCATCAAAGTGAAGTGCGAGGTGAAGATCAAAGCAGGTTTGGACGAGACGGCCCACATTCAAATGCTTAAAGAAGATATCGATCGCTTCTTAGCGCCGTGGGCATTTGAAGAGGGTCGCGGAATTGATTTCGGCGGGAAGATGCATCGATCACAAATAATCTACTTCATGGAGAAGCTGAGTTACGTCGACTATGTTACCGACTTTCTGATGGATGTATATGTAAATGGAATTGCAGATACCGATCTCGAAGAAGTAAAAGCAAGTACGTCAAGGAGTATTCTCACGACGTATCGCAATCATCAAATTGGAACAAATGTATGCGCAAGTTAATCTAAGCAATGAGTAAGATACTGACGATACAGAAGCAAAATGACAGACTACCATTCGCGAATTTCGAATGGCTGCTTGGCGAGGGAATGGATCATGTTCGTGCATTGAGTAGTCACGTGTGGACAGATCACTTGGCGCATGATCCAGGTATCACCATTCTTGAAGCGTTGTGTTGGGCCTTGACAGAAGCCGGCTATAAGCTTTCGTTCAGCATTGAAGATTTGTTGGCGCGAATCCCAGCTGGACAACCTGATGATTTTTATACGGCAAAGAAAATTCTAACGAATAATCCGACAACGATTCTCGATCTACGGCGATTTATAATTGACCAAATCGGAATTCAAAACAGCTGGCTCTTAAAACATTATTACAACAGTACAACAACAGAGCCTTACATTGATCAGCCTACATTTTATTTTCAGTGCCAGGGCGATACAAAAGCATATGATGTCAAGTTTACCAATCCTGGCAACTATACAGCGAAGCGTTTAAATGGACTTTATAATGTGGTGCTTCAATTGGAGGAGCATCAGGAGTTTGGAGATCTGAATGCGAATGTGGTAGAATGGGTGATTGAGAAGCTCAACGGTGATGAATTTGTCGTAAAGATTGCCTTTCCTGTAATCGAGGCTGAGTTTCCATGGTGGGATTACAATCATGTAAATGTTTTGAACTACAGTGTCGTCACAAATGTGGCTGTTACTGTTTCCGGTATCGGAAATATAAGGACCATCGATACCTTCGAATTAGAATTTGATAATGACGCCACGAAAGTAATCTCTTTCACAAATCTGAAACTTGTCATTGAAACCATAGGTACACTTGACAATTCTTACATAGAAACGGTGCTATCACAGTTGGCGGCAGGCGAAAAGTCATTTGGATTTTACATCGCGGCGCGGTTACGGGAGATTATAACACGAATGAAGAACGTTCATTGCGCACTTCACGCAAAACGTAATCTATGCGAGGACTATGTGAAGTATAGCATTGTAAGGCAGCAAGAAATTTTGTTGTGTGCGGATGTTGAAGTTGAGCCAACAGCAGATTTGGAACAGATATTAGCTGAAATCTATTTCCGCATAGACAGATTCTTGTCGCCACCGGTGAGATTTTATACGCTTGATGAGATGTATCAACGAGGCCTTGCGACGGGAGCAATATTTGAAGGGTATGTTCCGAATCATGGATTTATCGATGATGAGGAGCTGTCGGAAAGTGATCTGAAAACAGAGGTACATACATCGGACTTGTACAACATCATCATGTCCATTCCAGGCGTGAAGACGATCACTCATCTGCAAATTACGAATTACTTGGACGGTGTCGCACAAACAGAGGGTGAGCTTTGGTGTTTGAAACTTGGCGGCCCTTACAGTTTGCAACTAGCAAAGGGAACAACAGAAAAAGTTCATTTTTATAAAAGCGGCTTACAGTTTTTTGCTGATCGTGCGCAAGCGGAGTTGATCATTAAAACATTACAAGCCAAAGACAGCAAGCCTAAAATCAAGGAGAGTAAAAATGATTTGCCGATACCTCAAGGACGTTTTCGTCATTTGGTTGAATACAGTTCCGTTCAAAACGATTTGCCGGAAGTGTACAAGACTGGCGTAAATGGTTTTATGACGGCGGATAGTGCGGCAAGAAAAGGCCAGGTGAAGCAACTCAAATCTTATCTGTTGCTTTTTGATCAGCTAATGGTGAATTTTTATGGTCAACTCGATCTTACAAAGGATCTACTTTCTGTCCAGCAAAGTGCGTCTTATGTGCCTACATACGCAACGCTACCGGTATACGACGTCAAGCCATTAAAAGAAGATTTGTCGTTTCATCATGTGCAAAATCTGCTGAAGGAGTTTACAGATACATTAGCCTATGGAACAGACTTAGACGATGAGCAAGGTTATGCTGTTGATTGGGACAACTTTATCACCTCACCACCGGTAAACAATTATTTAACGCAGCTTAAAGCTATTACCGAAGATGAAGCAACCTATTACAAACGTAGAAATGATTTTCTCGACCATCTCATTGCGCGCTTTGCCGAGAATTTTGGTGACTATGTGGAAGTCATGCATAAGATGTTCAACGGGAAGACAGATGCGGATCTCGTTGCTGACAAAGTTCTTTTTCTAAATGACTATCCGAAAATAAGTAGTAACCGCGGACGTGCGTTTCAATACAAATGTTGTCATAAGGATGAGGAAAATCAGGATGGCGAGACTGCCGCGGATAAAGCTATTTCGGGATTACAACGCCGCGCGTCGAGACTTCTTGGAATCAATGACCCGTCGTATCGCATGTTAGTCCCGATAGGCATTGCACCGAACTTTCTAGAAACGGGTTTTAACATCATCGAAAGCGCAGGTAAATATACGTTTGAATTTGTAATCGATGGCGACGTAGTCATGACAAGTCAACTTCCTGAATATGCAGATATCAACGACTGCAGGGAAGATATTTTTAAGGCGATTGAGTTTGGAGGCAACGCGTTGGTGTATGACATCGATGAAGCCGATGATTTTAAGTTTTATCTGACGCTCGATAACGTCGTGATCGCGGAACATACTACACCGTCGGCTACAAAGGAAGAAGCAGAGTTGTTGATAGGACTTATTGTAGAAGCGATTATCGCCACCTATCACCAGGAGGCATTTCACCTTGTAGAACACATTTTGTTGCGGCCCATCCAAGAGGGGATGATTGCGGAGAGCGACGTAAATGCCGGCTACTTTGGACTCTGTAAACTCGACGAAGACTGCGATTGTCCGATAACAGATCATTATTCCTTTAGAATCACAATTGTATTCCCTTATTGGACGGAGAGATTTCGTAACGTGACTTTCCGAACCTTTGCTGAACGTATTATTCGCTTAGAGACACCCGCACATATTCTTGCAAAAATTTGCTGGGTAGACGCACATGACCTCTATCACTTTGAACAAGCGCAGGAGAATTGGCGGTCACTACATTGTGATGATTTCCCTGATAGAGCATTGGTAGACGACGCCACACGCGAACTGATCATTAGGATTAGTGAGTTGACAAACATTTATCCAGAAGGAGTACTTCATGATTGTGAACATCCCACGAAAGATGCGCCAATTACACTCGGCCAATCTTCACTGGGAACCATGGATGATGTTGAAGATGAAAATTAATTGTAACGCATTGAAAAAAAGACCTTGCTATGGATCCAATAACCATTACGCCACTTACTGACCAGCTCAATAGCTTTCCGCATTTCATGCCCAATCAGGTATTGACGCATACGCAACTCAATGAGCTCGCGTTCTATCTGGAACAGCAAGATCGTTTTACGCGACAGCGCTTGATAGGAATTGGAATTGTCTGTGGACTTAAACCGAATTTGATTTTAGGTGGGAACAGCATCACGGTCGAGGTTGATCACGGCGTGGGGGTAACGAGTTGTGGATTTCTTATTGATATCCCTGAGAAGTTATCCTTTACGAAGAAGAAATCATACACAACGCCGGCGGACTATGAGCCATTCTTAATCGGACCTTCAGATACACCCTTCACGTGCATCGAGCTCAAGCCTGATGGCAGCACTGAAAGCGGTGTTTCTAATTTGACAAACAATGACGTCGCCAATAAGATTGTAATACTCTTCCTTGATATCGAGGACAAACCGAATGGAAAGTGCTTAGGAGAAAATTGTGATGAAAAAGGGAATAAGTGGCTTTTCACGCTTCGGGTTCTGCTGGTTGAGCATACAAAAGCAACTGGATTATCCGACGCTCAAAAGATTTTAAAGAAAGCCTACGCACCGAATGTGTTCAACAATCTATTGAACACGGACAGTGATCGGGATAATTTCTTTAACCCTGAGTATCAACTTCCACCTGTTTTTGTTGAGCGACTACACAACGCAAATAGTAATGCTGATTTTGATTTAAGGTCAATTCATTCCTATGCGGAATTGGAGAAGGCCTATTTTAATGTAATTGAAAGCAGCAGTGTGCGCGTTGCGAAAGCTCTTCATCGCACGTACGAGTTGTTTAAGCCGATATTTGATGCGCAACTTGCTTCTACGACTACACCATTCCCGAGTTTCGATCTCAACGATGGTTCCAATGGCCTGCTACAGCTTATCTACAGTCATCAACAAAAATGGACAGCACAATATTTATATGATTTTGTTCGCGATCTCGTAGAAAGTTATAGCGAATTGCGCGAGGAATTATTTGCGTTGATGGGAGAATGCTCACCAGATCCAACAAAGTTTCCCCGGCACTTGATGATTGGTGAATTGGCTAGCAATACACTTGGGCAATTTAATCCTAACGATTACGCGCCACCAACAGTGTATAGAAATCATTTCTTGTATTCGCCTGTAATGAATGGTCAATCCGGACATTTGAAAAAATCGAAAATGATTATCAGTAGGCTGGTGACGATGATCGACATGCTGAATTTTTCTGATTTGATGGAAGATGATTTGAATAAGGTACCTATTCGAATTACCCCTGATAAAAATTGTTGTTCGATGCTTAGTGATCAGCGCATACCGTTTTACTATAACAAAGAGGGGGTATACAATCTTGCAGACCTTTGGAATTATAAACTCACGATCCAAAATAGAGCGTACGCGAACCGTAGTTATTTCATCGAGGGTTACATCCCGGGCGGGCTTCCTGCTGACGTCCAAAACGCATTGAAAAACCCATTGCTTTCAGATGTTGTGAAGCTGTCAAAACTTGCCGTTGAAGGACACGTGGGCAAGAGCTTGAGTGACGCTGTGAATGAACTGAAGCGTATTCGTAGTCAGTATAACCTGAGTTTCGATATTCTCGCACTAAAGCTGGACTCGAATTTCAACGAGGTTTACATCGCGGACGATAACTTGATTGCAGATTTACAAACAACCTACTTGACGAGTAGAAACGAACTTGCTTGTTGCTTGATAGAACTAAGGAAGTATGTCGAGGACAATCGTCAGATGATCGCTGTCATGTTTGCGTGGATGATTGTCATTTTGATTTACACAACCAATAGCCAAGCGACGATCGACTACGCGGATATATACTACATCATCGGCTTACTTCTCGATGCATACATGGCGGCATTAGATGCGGCGATTGATGCCTTGCCAGCAGATATTAAACAATTCGACTTTGCAAATTTCGCTTCTGCTTTTGCTGTAGTTGACAACTTCACAAGGGTGTTCAAATATATCATCAACACATGGGGCGACGTGGAATTTTTCTTAGTAGCCAAAAGAGGTGAAGAGCAACCTGGAAACATGTGGGTGCTGAGTGATGTCGTCAGTATTTTTCTGAATTACTTCGAGATGTATCTCGATAAGATCGGTGATGACTGTGTGTTGGGTAAGTTCTATACGATCTATACGATTTTTCAAAAGCGCGTTCAGACGTTTTGCCTTTTTGATCGATTCAACAATGTCGAGACTGGCGTTCATGGTATGGAGCACATTGCTGGAACGATTCAGGGAGGAACGTTTATCCTTGTTTATGAGGATGAGGAAGAGATACAAGAGTTTTACGGAGAGATCATCGACGTGAACGAAGCGCCGGTAGCCATGGCGTATATCGTGAATGCCGAGAATGAGTCCATCGTGTATGGCATGACCGATAACAAAGGGAAATATCGCGTGAATGTTCCGAAATCTGCAACGGCCGTGAAGTTTGTAAAGCCAGGCCATGTGTCACAAGAGGTGAAGATGTACAAAAAGTCGGCGCGCAAAGTGAACATGGCTTCATATGCGGATTCCGCTGAGGGCAATGCAAAAACACCGCAAAAGAATATGTCGAAATTGGATGTTGCTTACACAAATATCCATCAGGCTGTGAATGGCGTAGCAGCGCTTGATGAAAAGTATAAAGGTATCGCTGATTTTATCAAAATAATTCTTGCTGAGAAATCAGAGAAGGCATTTGTTATCGCGGATAAGAAGTCTTTCCGTGTGGTAGCAGACTTTTATTTACCGCACCTTATTCACAATGTTAAAACTGTGGTGGATCCAATTGATGCTTGCAACGATTTCAAAGAGCCACAAGTTCTCGACTATAAGGCGATTGGAAAAATGATGAAAGCGAATGCGAAGATGTCGGCAAAGTCAATGGAAAATCACGTGAAAGCGATGTATACCCATGAAACAAATAAAAAATGATATTTTGGTTCGAACCGTGTGCTGGGATATTCACGCGAGGTCCGTTGCAACAGGAATGCAGTGGCAGGATAGCGTGAGTTCTTTTTCGCACAGTAATCTTCCAACGATCATCGAGAACACATTGCGACGGTATAATCGCGATGAAGACACGATTACGTTGAGTCGTTTAGCGTTGGATCTCGGCACGATCAGCGATGAGTTTGAGATTGGTGCACGTGTTGAGGAAATGTTAAAAAGAGCGTTTGAGGATAATGGTTCGGCAATCACAACAAAGCACGGCGAATTTCATCATGTTGCCAATCAGGGAAACGTTTCATGCTTAACGCAATTCAAATTTTATTTGATTCATGGCTATTTGGATTGGAATGCCGACACACATCAATTCAAAACCTCTGCCGAAGTATTTGGATTGTTAACAGATCTTGACGATCAAGCTTTCATTGCTTGGTACGCGCAGCTTGTGGCGTCCAGGTCATCTCGATTGGAAATAGGATGCGTAGTCAACAGATTTATAGAATTCTTCTCAGTAGATGAACTCGTCGAAATAGGGAAAAAGTTTGCGCGTGTAAGCCCCACCTTCAATCAGCTGATTGAACACATGGAGTCATTGTTGACTTCTCTTCCTGTTACGAAATCGCTTCGCTTTGCACACTTGAGAACTATAGCCGAGGTTGGGTCCAATGAAAGCGCTGATTTTGAAGATATGGTTTTGTTCTGGTGGAAATCGATGGAAGATGTATCGATATACGACGCAAGGGGTGTGAAGGAGGTGAGGCGTAGGGTGGAGAATGTTTCGGAAGAAGATGAAGGCAATGAAGCGAATGTGTTTCTTGTAAATATCCATAGAATCGTTATGCCTTCGAGCAATACTAGCGAAAAGCATTTTTTGGATGAGGCTACGTCAGAAAGCGTTAGTGTGAAAGTGAAAAGCAATCAACAACGCGTACAACAGCGAGAATTCTTTGTCGAAAATGCAGGTGTCGTGCTGTTGTATCCCTTTTTGAAGCGACTGTTTCATGACAAGGGTTTGGTCGATGAAGCAAATGATTTTATTGATCATACCAGTAGAATGAGCGCTTGTAGATTAATTCAACATTTGGTTTCGCCGACGATGCCTGTGCTTGAGTTTCAGTTGGTGCTGCCCAAAGTGCTGTGTGGCTATGGAATTGACGATGCGATCGTGGATACAGCACTAGCCAGTATGTCAATTCAAGAGTCGAATGAATTTTTGGCAAGTACCTATGATGGTTGGGAGAAAGTAAAACGCACGTCTCCAGATGGTTTTCGTGAGAGTTTTTTGAAACGCTCGGGAAAGTTATATGACGAGCAACACAATTGGCTTTTGATGGTCGAGCGAAAGGCCTGGGATATTTTATTAGAGACAATTCCTTATCCCTTAAGTGTGATCAAACTTCCTTGGATGACTAAACCGATATACGTGCAATGGTAACTGAACGCTACAAGCAGAACGCGCAGCATATTCAAGAGGATCTTCTTTGGTTGGAGAAGATTATCACGTTGCGCTTTGAGATACATCATGGGAAGAAGAGCGAGAATACAACCTTGCCGTCGGCGCCGAAATTTAAAGGTGAATCATTTTACAAAGAGATTACCAGTAAGTTCAAGTTCACGGCAGCGGAACGCGTTGTGTTATTGCTCGCGCTCATTCCTCATATCAAGCCATACTTTCTTGATGACGTCTGGATTCGTATCAGTGCGCCTGGAAAAATTGAGGGCGATAAGTTGCAAAAGGTAGGTACGATGCCTTCGGTTGATTTAGCGTTGTTTCTGTTAGCAGGCGATGACTTGGAGAAGCGATTTTACTATCGTAAGATTTTTGATCAAGAGTCATTTATGCGCACAGCAGGGATTCTTATCATGGAGAATGAATCCGCGGATACACCTTTCTTACAACAGCCCATTCGCATTACGCCAGACTATTTGCATTTGTTAACCGATGGAAAGGATTATAAGCCTGACTTCAGTATCAGTTTTCCGGCGAAACGAATCACGACGAATCGCAGCATGGAGGATTTAATTCTCAATAGTCGAACGTTGGAGCAGGTAAAGGAAATCAAATCTTGGATTACGCATGGCAAGACGTTGCTCGACGATTGGGGACTCGGCGATAAACTTGCTCCAGGATATAAAATTCTTTTCTATGGACCTCCCGGTACTGGGAAGACTTTTACAGCGGCATTGATCGGAAGAGATACAGGTCTTGACGTGTATCGAGTCGATCTTTCGATGGTTGTATCGAAATACATTGGAGAAACGGAAAAGAACTTATCGAAAATATTTGATATCGCGAATAATAGAGATTGGATCTTATTCTTTGACGAAGCCGACGCACTCTTTGGAAAAAGGACGGAGCTTCGTGATGCACATGATCGCTATGCGAATCAAGAGGTTTCTTTTCTACTTCAAAAGGTCGAAGAGCATAATGGTGTGGTTATTCTTTCATCTAACCTGCGCGCCAACATTGACGAAGCGTTCATGCGTAGATTTCAAAACACAATCTATTTCCCAATGCCCTCGGTCGAAGAGCGTTTGCGTATTTGGCAGCAGGGTTTTTCGGTTAAGTCGAAACTCGACAAGTCAATTTCATTGGAGCATTTTTCAGATAAGTATGAATTGAGTGGCGGTGCGATCATGAATGTGATACGCTATGCGTCATTGAAAGCATTGGAGCAACAAAAATATACCATTCAATTGAAAGATATGGTGAATGGTATTGCGCGTGAGTTTTCGAAAGAGGGTAGAACAATTTAAAACGATTCGCTATGGCATTTCTTGGTAAATCGAAAGGAGAAAAGAACGGATCGCAGCAAAATGCACTTGGGGGAAATGAGCTTCCATTGCAGACGAAACTCCGTTATGGTCAGGCCGATGATAGCTATGAAAAAGAGGCCGATAGTGTAGCCGACACCGTTGTTAATAATAGTTCGAAGCGCAACGCAGGGCAAGGTGCTGCTACGGCTCCATCGATTAGCAACTTTGTGCAGAAACAAGAAGCTGAAGAAAATAAAGAGACTGGAGCGGAGGCGGAGAACGAAGAGTCGAAAGACAAGAGGGAAGATTCGGCTGCAGAAAGTAAAGATGCGCCGCAAGAAGATAAAAAAGAACCAGTTCAAAAGAAAGAGGACGGCAAAAAAGACGAAGAGAAGCCCGTACAGAAAAAAGAAGACGGTAAGAAAGACGAAGAGAAGCCGGTTCAAAAAAAGGAAGACGGAAAAAAGGAAGAGGAGAAGCCCGTTCAAAAGAAATCAACGGACAATAAAGAAGACGATAAACAGGTTCAGAAGAAAGAAGAAGCGAACAAGAAGGACGAAGAGAAACCTGTGCAGAAGAAAGACGATGGTAGTAAGAAAGACGAAGAGAAGCCTGTTCAGAAGAAGGACGAAGCGAATAAGAAAGACGAAGAAAAACCTGTTCAGAAAAAAGAAGCCGGGACGAAAGATGAAGAGAAGCCGGTTCAGAAACGTGAAGCGAATAATCCGAAGGCACAAGAGCCAGCGATTGAAAAGCAAATCATGGCGAGTAAGACCGGCGGTAAGCCGTTGGAGGACGATGTGCGGAAGGAGATGGAGAAACAATTCAGCAAAGACTTCAAAAACGTTGTGATTCACAACAACCCGATGAGTTACGAATTGTGTACGAAGTTGAACGCGCAAGCATTTACACATGGTAATCACATTTATTTTGCCGAAGGAAAGTATAAGCCAGATAGTACAGAAGGTAAGAGACTACTCGCGCACGAGCTTACGCACGTGGTGCAGCAGGGAAACGAACTGAAGCGAAAGATGATTCAGAAGGAGGATAATAGTTCGTCTGGATCAAGTGAAGAAAAGAAAACGGAGTTTTCGCAAGATGGATTGGGTTCATTGAAGAAAGCTAAGAATGGACAAGTGGTTGATGTCACGCTTGACCATATCAAGGTTCCGAATTTTAAGTCCGGATTTGCATTGAAGGATAATCCCTTTAAGCATCGCGAGAGGAAGACGGCGCAGATAAAAGTTTGGGAGGATTCAATCAAGTTCAGTGGTGCAAAGACGAAACTCGATACCATGCGTAATGCCGTTATTGCGAGCCACGCGTCTATCGCACATTTACAAGGTAAAGATCTATACTTCTTGAAGGAGAAGAAAACGAAAGTAACTGATGGTAAGTTGAACGGACTGATTATCGGATCGCAGGAAGAGGTGCTCAATAAAACAAAGCGCCCGCGTTGGGATACCTCTGGAAAGTTTATGCCATTTGACGTTGATCATCAACTTGAGTGGCAGCTCGGAGGTGAGGATGTGGAGACAAACATGTGGATGCTTGAGGCCAAGCAGAATAGGTCGGCCGGATCGAACATTAAAAACGAAATTGAGAACCAGCTAGGAGAACTTACGAAAGCTGCCACAAAGGATTTGGGTAAGCTACCGACTCCTGCTACAATTCGAAAGACAAAAGCGATTAAGCTTACCAACGGTGTTAAAGGTGGGCTTCCGCCTGATGGTGAAGCAATCAGTTATTCGAAGAGCGACATTGAAGGTGGTACACAACTTGACGGTCTCGAATTTCTTTCTGGCGAAGAGATCATGAAGAATAATCTTCTCGGAAGTGAAAATAAATTGGCCCTTTATGTAAGCCCAACGGGTGGTGCCAAAGTAGATGTTAAGTTCGACAAAGCAAAGGACGTCGGTAAACCACTGAATGTTGGAAAAACCTTCGGTAATCTTACCATTAACACGCTTACCCCAAACGAAACAGGGTCTGGTACCGCGAACATTACTTTACTCAAAGGTAAGAAAGGATTTAAGAAACCGTTTGTTTATGATGTTGCTGTTGATTCTTCACCGATCGTTCAATTTGGTGGTGTCTTAAATAAAGCTGCTGTGCTTACCGGACTCAATGCACTTAAGCCTGAAGTGCCGCAGACTAGTCCAGTAGTACTCGATATGATCGAACTAAATGAGAAAGGCATCGCGGCGTCAGGAAAGATGATGCCGTCTGCAAGTATTTTTCAGAAGCTCGATATTGAGATACGCATTGATGAAGATGGGATCTGGCTCGCAAAAACATTCTCCGCACCGGAGATGAATATTCCCAAGCCTTTCAAGATCGATGAGTGTAGTTTCTCTATCATGCTCGGCCTCGGTGACTTCAAAGCAGAAGGTATTGTGGCGTTTAGTATCGAGAATGTCGGTAGTGGTGAAATTACCGCGAAGGGTATGAGCGACGGATTTACACTCGCAGGAAATTTCAAACTCGATCCCAAGATATTTGATGGTGAAGTGTCAGCGATCTATACAAAATCAGGTGACACCGAAAAGTGGAAGATCAGCGGCACTGCTCGGTTCAAGAAAGGCGCCGTCACAGGGTTGAAGTCAGGATCGATCACAGTAGGCTATGATGGAAAAATACTAACTGCCGATGGCGAAGCTGAGCTCGAAGGCAAGTGGATAGAGAAGGGAACTATAGGTGCTAAAATTTCAGAAGACTCATTCATTTTTACAGGAACATTCAAGCTCGCCAAAATGCCTGGTATCGAGAGCGGCGAGGGTGAAGTAACAATTGAAAACGTTGAAGGGCAACACCAACTCAAAGCGAAAGGAAAAGCTAAGTCAAGCATAAAAGTTGTCGACGCCGAATTGTCTATCGAGTATGACAAAGGAATACTCACGGTGAAGGGCAGCGTTGCCTATAGCAAAGGTGTCTTCTCGGGTAAAATATTTGTAACTGTTACGAATGGACCGCCACCATCGGAAGCTCCTAACGCAGGCGGTGCAGCTGGACACTTTCGTGTGTACGGTGGTGGTGAACTCACCGCACAACTTACATCATGGTTGAAAGGTACCATCGGTGTGACCTTCGATGAAAACAACCAAGTGATCTTTAGCGGTAAACTAGCGCTCTCATCGAGCATCGAAGTATTCGGTAAGAAAACAATGCCCGAGAAAGATCTCTTCAGCATGGGCTTCGACATTCCAATCTTTGCTATTCCTGTGGGACCAAAGAGTATCGGATTGAAAGCGCGTATAGAGGGTGCGTTGGTTGCTTATGCTTTTATCGGTCCAGGAAAACTTGAAGGTGTGGAGCTCGGTATCACTTATAACCCCGATAAACCAGAAGATACTGAAGTAACAGGAAAAGGAAAATTTGTGATACCAGCCGAAGCGGGATTAAAACTCGCTGTTCGCGCCTCCATCGGGCTCAGTGCTTTGATCGGTGGTGTTGAAGGAGGATTGGAAGTTGCCGGTGGACTTAAACTTGAAGCATCTGCATCTGCGGACCTCGATGTGAATTGGAGTCCATCGAAAGGACTTGAGCTCAATGCCAATCTCAATGCTGATGTAACACCGAAATTCATATTCGAAATAACCGGTTTCATCAAGGCATGGTTTGCATGGTACGACAAAGTATGGAAATGGAAGTTAAAGAGCTATGAGTTCGGATCTAACCTGAATCTAGGGGTGACACTACCGATCAAGTATAAGTCCGGACAGGATTTTAATGTCAGCTATGAAGACATGAAGTTTAGAAAACCAGACATCGATCCATCATCAGTTTTGAAAGGATTGATCAGTGAAATAAAAAATCAACGTTCATAATCAAAAGAATACCATTATGGAAACCAGCATGACACTCAATAATCTCGGCGCACAACTCTTTGCTAGTGGTGAAGTAAAAAAAGCTGAGAAGAAATTCAAAGAGGCTATCAAGCAAGATGAAACAAATGTAACGGCTGCGAACAACCTCGGATTCTTATATGCTGCAACAGGTGACCATGAGAAAGCCATCGCTTATTACCATCAAGCACTCGCTACAAATTCAGGAAGCGCCACCGTACATCTCAATCTCGGCAATGCATACGGAGCGAAAGGAGATTTTGATTTGGCGGTGAAGCATTTGCAAAAATCATTGGAGATTGATGTAACCAACGTCATGGCACTAGAAGGACTGGCTAAGATTTTTCAGCTCACCAATAATTTCGAATGGGCAGAAAATCTTTATCGTAAGGTGATCGAGATTGACACTGCAAATACCGACTATCCATTTCAGCTTGGACTTGTACTTGCTGCACAAAAGAAATATGCCGACGCGTTCGAAGTGTTTCAAACAATGCTTGCACGGGATGCAGCGCAACCAGCGGTTCTTACACAAATTGGTATTGTGTTGTTGATGAAAGAAGATTTTGGAAGCAGCATTGAATACTTACGGGCTGCACTCGCGTTTGAACCTGAAAATGAACATGCCCGTTATCATTTGTCGCTGGTGTATCTCATCACAGGACATAAAGACAATGCGTTAAAGGAGCTTAGAAGAATTTTGTTAATCAATCCTGATCATGTGAAAGCAGGAACAGATTTAGCAGTGCTTTTGCTTTCCGATAACCTCGCGAAAGAAGCACTTCCACTCTTGGAACACGTGGCTGAAAAAAGTGGTAGCGAGAAAGCTCTTTTGTACAAGGCACTTGCGTTAAAGCAGCTTGGAAAAGCAAAGCAAGCAACATTGATTTTAACGACTCTAGCAAAGCGCAATTCGGCTTACGGCCAAAAGGCGAAGGAGATGCTTGGGTAAGTTTATTGGTGACCAGAAATCTGTCCAGCACGTGTTTGGAAAGCGAGAAATTCTTGATTTCTTTGTGCCCCGTTAAGCCAAGGAGAGATGTCCGAGTGGTTTAAGGAGCACGCCTGGAAAGTGTGTATACCCCCAAAGGGTATCCAGGGTTCGAATCCCTGTCTCTCCGCTATATATCGATCATAAAAAATCAAAAGGCCTTTTTTCTAATGAAAATCGGCCTTTTTTAGTTTACGCCGAATCAATTCAAGTCAAAAGCAACCAAAAAAGAGGTGTAGAATTCGGTGTAAGTGACTTTTTTGAACTTTTTTTTGAAAAAGTTACACCGAATTGCATGTAAGTAGCTGATTGTAAGTCTCTTACAAAATCTCTTTTTGACGATTTAGGTTTTAATTCCTTCACGTTAAAAGATCAGTATGACGGTGCTGTTTTACTTGCGAAAAGATGTTGAAGACGCTGGCAAATCCAAAGCCTACATGCGTGTCACAATCGATGGAAAGCGCTTTGATGTATCAACGAACATCTCCATTGACCCAGCTCTATGGAGTCGCGCCTCAGGGAAGATGCGCGGCACAAAAGAATCCGCACGTGCGGTTAATTATCAACTTGAGTTATTCCGAACCAGAGTATTTGAAACTCAAAAGAGAATCATTGCTAAAGACGCAGTTCTCAATGTGTCTTCTTTCAGAGAAGAATGGAGAGGTCAAAAGCAGAAAAGAAAAAGTCTGATTGCAATATTTGAAAATCATAATCAACAAATAAAGAGTCTTGTCGGAATAGATTTTGCACCGGGCACGGTTGATCGTTATGAGACTTCATTGAAGCACACAAAATCTTTCTTGTGGGATAAATATCGCCGTAATGATATAGCTATTCAGGAGATCACGCACGACTTCATTTGTGACTATGAAATTTGGTTGAAAGCCAATCGCGGTTGTAATCAGAACACAACGATGAAGTACCTCGCAAATTTTAAAAAGATCATTTTGATTTGTGTAAAAAATGGCTGGTTGAAACGTGATCCTTTTATCTCCTTCAAGATGAGAAAGACAGACACTGAACGTTGTTTCTTAAATGAAGAAGAACTAAGACGTTTAGCTAATAAACTTTTTAGTATCGATCGGCTTACATTTGTGAGAGACGTATTTCTATTTAGTTGCTTTACTGGGTTGGCATACGTCGATGTAACAAAGTTGAAGTTGACTGATATTCAGCAAGGAATTGACGGCAGGAAATGGATACTGATCAATAGACAGAAAACAAATACGCCTTCAAGGATTCCGTTACTGAAGCCAGCATTTGACGTACTCGGAAAGTATCTTGGGCATCCAATATGCGCAGCTAAAAACACGCTGCTTCCAATTTTGAGCAACCAGAAAATGAATGCCTACTTAAAAGAAATTGCTGACGCTTGTGGAATTAATAAAAAGCTAACATTTCATATCGCCCGACATACTTTTGCAACAACGGTTGCTTTGACAAACGGCGTTTCGATTGAAAGCGTGAGCAAAATGTTAGGCCACAAGGATATTAAAACCACCCAGCACTATGCCAAAATATTAGATCAGAAGATAAGTACTGACACGAAAGTACTCACTGAGAAGTATGGTTAAGCTATTCGATTAAGTCGGAGAGTTCCAGAACCCTCTGTGACTGGATTTGCTCGCAGCTTAATTAGTTCTTCGTAAGAAAATACTATCATGAGCGCGACTGTTTTAACTATTGAAGATCTGGAAGCTTTCAAAAATCAATTACTTGCTGAGATTAAGTCTCTATTAGCTTCACTACCAACAAACTCTAAGCAACGGTGGCTGAAATCTCATCAGGTTCGCAGATTGCTGACGATCTCCCCAGGAACACTTCAACATTTAAGGATTACTGGTGTCATTCCATTTACTAAACTGGGCGGAGTAATATTCTACGACTTGGAGGACATTCAGAAAATTTTAATTGAAAGAAAAATTGGTGGTCAGTCTAGTCGATAAAACCATAACACGCTAAGCATCTTCGAATTCACCAGTCCGTGTCCAAGACAAGGATTCAAAAAAAATGACTAATTAACGAGCTGATAATTTACTCATTTGTATTTGTCTAAAAGTAATCTTCACCGAAAATCAAACCCGAGAGACATGGAATTCGAACTAAATTGAAAAGCCATTTTTTTCGGGTTTTAACATATGTTGATGACCTTCAAATGCGACAGATCAATAATGCATGGGGGTAACTAAGGGGCGTTCGATAGAAATAACTAGCGAGACTATCGAAGAATATCAGAACATGGGCCATACAATGCGATATCCTTTGAACAAAGAGGAATTTGACAGCCTGTACTGGTTTAAATTCAATCCTAAGCTCATTAGTGAGTATCAGAAGATTTTTAACGAAGTCAACAGGAGTAAAACCGTGACGATAATAACTAATCGCCTCTTCGTTTCATTTATCATTTCATAGATATTCTTCAATTGGGAATTAACAAGTGAGATGGTAAGACGTTCCTTTAGGGTATTGAATAGGTCACTAACTTTTTCCATCATTTTTTTGCAATTGGGATTCGTTTAAAGATACAAAACCCATGGCTTCAGTTCACGGCTTCACGCAGTTAAAAGTTTTAGCACCGGCTGTTCTGTCTAAAGTTTTAGGTGGTTGGTATCACTCCCAAGGCTGAATGAGTATTTTTACATTTTTGGGTTTACCATTATATCGGTTAAGAATTGGGGCCTGTAGTTGCTGTATCTGTGATAAATAAATTCTTTTTGTTAAGGTGTTCCTATAAGAATGATTCTCTTTGATGTGGAAATACTCATCGTGTTAATTGACCATTGGTTTTGGAAGGGCGCACACGAGACGAAAAAAGAGGTTGATTTTTTAAACAAGATTGCTGACGTGTCCAAGGGACAACAACATCTGCCTTGAGACGAAGGTATGAACCCGCACGGCTGAAAGAATTTGGGGAGATGGTGCGTTATTCCGGAGCCCATTTCTACGTAACAGTAAACAGTAAATTTGTCAATAATACTGACATGCTTTAGATAGGCTTGCTTGGAGACTACGCCCTTGCGTGATGAAAAAAAACTTTGTTTTTGGAACGTAACCACCGGCTTTTTGATTTCAAAAGAATTAAATTGATGATTCAGTAAAAGAAACCTTTTGTTATGTCATTGCCTAAGAAGCGAATTGAAGTGTTTATTTCCCTTCAACATTTAGAGGACAACCAATATCAACTGTTCGCACTAATGATGCACCGAGAAGGTGGCAACACTGGGGTCAGAACGATTTCCCTTTTTTGCCATGGGGAAAATAGCGATTTACGTGCTCTTTTTACGGGTCTGATGCGCAGGATAGCCAGAAGGACACGGCTCAGGAATCATTACATCATGTCATTTGATAGTAATGAAACGAGGAATGAATTTCTCAATTTAACACAAGAAAGGTCGCGGACCCTTAACCACCATCTTTTTGATTTTTCGAGAGACATCACTGAACACCCGGAGCACGAAGCGATCATTGCCTGTTCCGTAACTAAAGCACTCACAGCAAATCAACTTGCTCCAATGATCAATTATGGCTTTTTGCAGGCCTGGAGCTGGGAGGACCATGCTTAAAACATTTTGCTCATACGAATGTATTGCCAACACCTCGATGTTCTAATCAGCCAAAAAATTCAACAAGGATGATGAAGCCGGAATTCAGAAAGCAGGAACAGAAGAAGTTTATTGAAAAGGTGGCAACCTTAAAACTGAGTCCTCAAGAGTTGATATTTGAAAAACGCGATGAGAAGTCGTATCAGTTCAGATATCTTGATTCAGGGATTGTGTTTATTATGAACCTTCCAACAGAGAGGTTTGATAAAATTACTTATGAATACACATTATATACTCCGACGAGGAAACGTGTCACATATCTTGATAAGGATTACTACCTCACTGATGTTCTGAATAATTTTGAAAAATGGTTAAAAGAACACGTTCTCGTTTATAAAAACGAAATGACGGCGCCTGATCCATGGCAAATATTTGTAGCAAATTTTTCTGAGAATGACGGTTATGAAAAATTCACCGCAGAGGAAATAGAGTATATCGAAGCGGGGCTAGATAATTTCCCGAAGTTTCTCTTGCAAAAGAGTACAATTCACCCTGACAAGCAAATTTATATTCTTGATGAGATTAAGGAACTGAAAAAAGACTTGCATAACAAACCCAAAAGAAAATGGGCAAAGAGACTCACCCTTTTTATAATTGAAGAAGTCTGGGATGCAGTTAAAGATCAATTGGTCATGAATGAAGTTAAAAAATACTTTTTTCAACTGGTCGGCAAGTCTTTAGAATACCTCCCGAAGATTTTGACTCTTTTACCGTAAGTTAAAAGACATCTAGAACTACCATACATTACTAGTGCTGTTTTTTTTTCTTTATGCAACTCGCGACGATAGTAAATTCAACGCTCATGCTACGGTCCTGTCGCAAAAGCTTAAGCGTTATGGACGCGACGCGGTAAGGCCTCGCCAATAGTGATGACCATTCGGTTGAATTCTAAATATTAGTTAAGGTGAACTGGCAAAGGATAGCACTTCCTAGTGCCGCAAGAATTTCTCGCGCCCTTAATTTGATAAATGGTCCAAAACAACATTGGACTCTAACTTAGAAACGTTAAGGTTTTGACGTATCCTGCTTGCAATGCGAGCGGACCATCTACGAAGAATGTCTTCAACCGGCTGAGCTCAAAGAATTGCTTTCGCTGGACGATGAATCGCTACGCGCATTAGTTAATGTGGATGCCTGTGAAAATTCTACAGCAGGCCGATCTATCGAGGATCGTCTCTCTGATCTTAGAAAGCATCTTGAGTACTATCGTTCAGAAATAAACAAAGCCCGCCGTTACCAAGCAATTGCTCTGAAGTATCGCAAAGTTTATCCCGATGGCTATCGCTACACACAGTTCTGCGCTTCTCTCAATCAACTGGTTGGGAATTGCAATTCCCGCCATTCTCAATTTTTTTTTAAAATTTTGATTGACAACATAGGGTAGCCAGACGGGTTAGTAGAGTGGTTGGTAAACACGTTACTGGCAACAGACCTCAAACCCGATAATGAATACCGAAAAACTATTTCAGGAGCTTTCCTCGTTTTATCCAATTTCCCAAGATTTCAAGCATGCCGTTAGCAGTAAATTGATTCCCTTATCGCTGCCACGTAATCATTTATTGGTGGAACAACCAAAAGTATCTGATCATATCTATTACATCAACGAAGGGTCCGCGATGTGCTTTTCCTATAGGGACGACAAGAAAAAGATCGAATGGCTGTGGCGGGCAAATAATATTGTTATTTCACCCAAGAGCTTTTTCGAGCAGAAACCTTCTGAAGAATTTATTCAGCTTTTAGAGCATAGTGAACTGTTGGCCATTAGTCACGCCAACGTGCTTGAGCTGTTCAATGCTCATCCGGACGCCTATTTTATCTATCGTAAAATAATGAACAAATACTACGCGCTGAGTCGCGAACGCATCCGGGACATGCAAGACCTTAATGGTGCCGAGCGATACACCAAGCTCATCAAAAGTTTTAGAAACGTCGAGCTCCTCATGTCCCAAGAACACATTGCTTCATACCTGGGTTTGACACCTCAATCACTTAGTCGGATCAAAAGGTCTAGTCATTGATTCATTGTAAATATGAATTTGTGTTTGATGAGTTCTGAAAATGAGATAATCAATGATTTCTACACCTGTGCCTAATTTTAATCAATAATTAATATCCGTTATGAGACAACGACTTTTGGTGGAAGTCATATACTTCCTCTTTCAACTTCTTTTTGCTTACGCTGCCATTATTAAATTAATGGATCTAGAGAAATTTCAGGGTCAGATTGGACAATCGTCCTTGCTTACATCATACGCGAATTTTCTCTCTTGGTCAGTTCCTGTGATAGAGTTGTGCGTTGTAATTGTGCTATCGATCTCGAAGATTCGACTTATAGGAATGTATGGCGCAGTTGTAATCATGGCGACGTTCACCTGGTATGTTTTCTACATTCTGAATTTTGACCCGAACATTCCCTGTTCTTGCGGCGGCATACTAGATTCAATGGGGTGGACTGAGCATTTAATCTTCAATGCATCATTTTTAATTCTAGCGGTTGTGTGTGTTGTCCTTGAATCAACCCCCAGATCTGTAGCGATATGAAAAGTGTTTATGTGATTATTATTCTGCTTTCAATTGTGGGCGTTAGCGCGACGCTACTAATAGCCAATCATTCCGCTACGGAAGAAAAAGTTTACGATTTTAAGCGGCAACCGATGGAGATGGTTGAAGAACTTGAAGGCATCGATTTGGGCTTTGATTCATATTATATAATCGGCGTCGCAGGCGAGAAAATGTACTTGGGAAACACCCAATCACCATTTGTGGTCACACAACTTTCTTTGACTGAACCCTGTCACATGCGTTCAATAAAATTGACACTTCCCGATTCGACAAGATTGTTTAAGCGCTCGATACGCATTCGCATGATCGATTCAACGCTGTTTTTTATGGAGGGCCGCACACCACGGGTGTATTTTACAAGATCTCTTGCGTCGGATACAGTAATGCTTGAACGATTCGCTAGCGATGAACTGTACTTCTTTAACGCGTTACCCGTCTCTGACGCATCAATATTCCTGCAAGGTGTTAGCCATTCGCCTTATACCAACATACTTGGTAAAGAATCACACTACAATTGTTCTGCTATCATCGCAGACAGTATTCTTGAAAAACAGGTTGACGGTTTGTTCTGTACATCTGGAATGCTGCATTACAATCAGGCGCTTAACCTTGCAGTTTATTTGTATTCACATCGGAACGAATATATTCTGCTGGACACAAATCTTTCGATCATGGGAAAGGGAAATACGATCGATACTTTTACTGTGGCAAGGGTTCGATCTGTGTATGTTGAATCTGATCGTGAACGGAAGCTTGTCTCTCCCAATTCTCAAATAAATCTTTATTCATTCGTGGCTGGAACTTCTTTGTTTGTTGTGTCAGGACTTCTTACGCGGTACGACAATTTTGACAAAGCGCTGCGATCGTCGGTGATTGATGTCTATGACATATCATCCCAAACTTATTGTTATACTTTTTACTTGCCAGATTTCGAAGGTCAGCGGTTTTCTTCGATTATGGTAAGCGGAAATAAATTGTATGCCATTTATCGAAAGAAGCTGCGCGTCTTCAGATTGCTTCAGCCATTTTGATAACATGGACCTAAAATATTTACTGGCCAGTGAATCAGGACAAGATCGAAAACCTGCATAAAAGAGTAGATCGTTATTTTAATTAATGTATTATGAAAAAGATTCAAATGATTTTCACCGTTATGGCCTTCATGTTGGCAGGCGTTGGTGTATTTGCGACTTCTGTGAAATCTCCAGTCATTGATCCGCGGATAGACTCCAATGATCCTGACATCATCTGTGATCAACAAGTTAGTACTGAATGTAATGCTTTTGCCGGTCAAGATTGTCGATACAATGACTCGGGGACATTGAAAACAGTCCACGACAAAAATTCAAATTGTACGTTGTTGTATAAGCAGCAATAACTGAAAGGAGGGAGGCTGAGCCTCCCTGTCCTTTGGCTCCCTGTCATCATACATGTGCAACACATACGCTCATGTTATGGTACTTGTGCATCGCGGAGTACCAGTACTTTCATTTTCTTGCACGCTTTGGTTAAAACTAGTCCTTGTTCTTCCAAGCTTCTTTTTATTTCTTTGAAGTCAGTCATCAGCACATTGAGCGATAAGTCAACATTTGCTGTAATTCCTGAATCATCAATGATAGGAGGCTGGCCATCATGATAATCACGGATGGTCATCAAGATTTGAGATAGTGGAATATTTTGAAAAGTCCATCCACTGTGGTCGCCCTTGACGATGGAATTGGTTTTTGCTGAGCGTAGGCTCGTCCTGGCCTTCTTTGTTGCGGTCAGTATCCATACCGGCATTTCACGCTCCTCAATCTTGACACTATAGCCAAATTGCTGGAACAAGTCCTGCTGCATCAATATTTTTAGATCCGCGAGTGAGGAATTGGGATTACTGGGCTTTAGGTAGTAGTTAAATAATCCGTTTCCTGTATCGTAGTTCACATTGAATGTTCGCGTATCATTGACTTCTAGAACTAATTCCCGATGAAATTTTCCATAGAGTGAGTCAACAAATGCCCAGTCTTCAAAGCCCACATAGGCATAATTATACAACTGCGTCAAGGTTGCGCCCGTGACTTCAAAATACCCTAAGTGGATCAAGGCATCGAGCCGAGTTTGTATTCCGATGCGCTGCCCGGGCTGCCACGCCGATAACATTGAACCACTGAGCATGGTTTTTACTTTGTCAGTTTGTTGGTCTTTGGCTATTGCGGCAACCTTTGGCGATACCTCAGCGTCATTCTTAGGATTGAATGCAACACTTTTTCCTTCTATCAACGCTTCGATTTTTTCGGTGCTGATTTGATCAGCATACGTGACCGACACTACCTCACCGAGCGTGTTGATGATGATCACGTGCGGCACGCTTCGAATATTGAATCGCTCAAACAAAGTCGAGTCGTAGCTCACGGTGATGTCGAGCTGCTGCTTTGTGCGGAACTTCTCATACATGGCCTCAATGCCTTTGTTCTTTCTGTTGTTGTTACCAATTAGAATAATTTGTGCTTTCTCTTGCAATGCCTTTTGCATGGAATTCAGTTTAGGGAATGTCGCAATGCAACCGGCACATCCCTTGGTCCAAAAATCGAGGACGACAAATTTTCCACGCAAATCGTGAAGCGTTGAAAAATTCGTTTTTGCGTATTGCACATTCTTAAATTGTATCGCAGGGGCAATCATGCCAGCTTCGATGTATTCAGTGCGTGAGGAGGGCTGCGCATCTGCTGTAAAGCAAGCTTGAATCAATAAAAGTATTAGTGTGAGTATCGTTTTCATTAATAGCCAGAATTTTGAGGTTGGAGATTAGGATTCGTGAGAATTTCTTTTTCCGGAATGGGAAAGAGTACATCGAACGCGTTCCAGGATGGCTTGATTGCTCCAAGGACTGCATCTATCTTTTCGGTTCGCTTAAGGTCGAACCAGCGATGTCCCCACTCGGTAAACAGCTCAAGGCGACGTTGATGTGAAATTTCCTGAAGAAGTTCCTCTTTGGTAATGTCTGCATCGACTGTTGCCAATGGAGCAAGGCCCGAGCGCGTGCGAATTTTGTCGACGCCTTCAATGGCGCCTTCCAATAAATCAAGATTTGCCTGGGCCTCTGCGCGCGTAAGATATAGTTCCGCGAGTCTTAGCACCATAGACGATTCAGCACCCGTGGCATTGGTAGCGAACTCCTTGTACTTGGTCGGATAATAGAACGTTCCATTATCATTTGCGACGGCGCCTACCCATTGCATGGCTCTGAGGTCATCCGCATCAAAAGCGTCAACCAAGGCCGCACTCAGGCTGGAATAACTTGGCGATCTCAAAAATATGTTTCCTTCGTTCGTGTAGGTAGCGCCAACGGGTGGTAAGATTTGAAAGATTGCTTCACGGCTGTTTCTTAAAAAGACTTTAGTTAGGTCTTGTTCAAGTTCAAAGAATTCCGTCTGCAAGATTACTTCGGAGGCGGCGTTGATTGACTCTTGCCATCTATGTTGATACAGAAATACGCGGGAGAGCATTGCTTTGGCGGCCCATTTCGTCGGGACTATTCTTTGATTATTGGTCGTGGTATAGTCCGCGGCTAAAAGCGAATAGGCTTCTTCGAGATCATTTATGATTTCGTCATACACCGTCTGCACATCCGCACGTGATACATCGCGATTCAGGCGGTAATCTGTGGTTTTGATATACGGAATTCGTCCGAATAAATTTGTCAAGTAGAAGTGGTAGAAAGCGCGAATGAATTTAGCTTCTCCCTCAAGTCTTCGCTGGACCGAAGTTGATAGAGTTGTTGAAGCATGAACGCCTTCAATCACCGCGTTGACTTGGTAGATCAGACTGTAGGCTTCCCCCCAGAACGTTGATGTCTGCGCATTGGACGGTAGAACGTTGCTTTCATAAAATTCGCGGGCATTGGCTCCTGATGCATTCTGCCAAACCAGTTCATCACTGGAGAGTGCTGTTAGAAAACCAATGCTTCCAAGGCCACCGCCTGTAATTCCCGTCGTCATCTGATTGTACACGCCAGCCATCGCAGCTTTTGCTGTCGCGTCGTTTTCGAAAACTGTTTCCTTTACAAGTTGTGTTTTCGGTGGATCAATTTCCAGAAATGACGTGCACGACGAGAGGCTCCCTACGGCGAGCACTATCATTAAATATTTTCGTATGTATAGTTTCATAACGCTTATAGTGTTATTTGAATTCCTGTGGTGAATGTTCTTAGTGCAGGAAGCGAAATGTTCATCGCTTCTGGATCGAGTCCGTAGTAGTTTGTAAGCGTAAATAGATTCTGGCCTTGGATATAAAAACGACATTCGAGTTTCTTGAGCAGCGAGCGTGTCAAGGTGTAGGAGAAGTTCACATTCTTGAGCCGGATGAAGGATGCGTCTTCAATGACTGCGTCGCTGTCACGGTACTGCGATTGCGCTTGGTATACGCTAAAGTTTGAGTGCGAAAACCTTTGAACGGATGCGATGTTTCCTTGCTGTTGCCAGCGATCATCGAGAACCCTTGCCGGCTGTTGACTACTGCCGGGAAAACTAAAGATCAACGCTTGGTAATTGTATCCGGTCTGTTTCACAAATTGTACAAAAACATCGAGCTGGAAATTTTTGTAACGAATGGTGTTTGTAAGCCCTCCGTAGTATTGAAGACCAACGTTCTGTACATACTGTCTATCGGCCGACGTGATGTTGCTATCGCCAGTGAAATCGTCAAACTTGTAAACGCCCGTTAGCGGGTCGACACCAAGTAGCTTATACCGCTTGCTTATCGTCAAAGGTTCACCAACAACATAGCGCGAGGCATACGTGCTGGTCTCAAGTCCGGGAAATGCAATAAGCTTGTTCCTGGGAATCGTTAAGGTTAAAGAAGTATTCCATGACAAATTCTGTTTAGCGATATGATCTGCACTGATTTCAAATTCCCACCCAGTGTTTTGAACTGTCGCGTCAAGATTCGACTGTATACTTGAGAAGCCAGTGGTCAGGGGTAGTGGATATCCGACTAACTGACTTGACGAGCGGTTCCGGTAGAAATTTGTTTTGATGCTTAGCCGGTCATTCCAAAATCCAAGTTCAAGCGCCGCCTCAAACTTGCGATTGATTTCCCAACCATAATTCGGATTAAACAATTGCTTGGGTACAAGCCCTGAAACACCGTTATAACCATTGCTGGGTTGGTATGTATCAAGAAATCCATAATCACCGATTTGATCGTTGCCAGTTGTTCCGAAGCTGGACCTAAGCTTACCAAAACTTAGGAATGACAGGTTTTCCTGAACGAACGACTCGTTGGAAAAAATCCATGCACCACCCAATGCCATGAAGGTTGCAAAGCGATTCGCGGAACCGAATCGGCTAGAACCATCGCGTCGTGCTGTAAGGTTCATGATATAACGTCCGTCATAGCTCGCATTGAGCCTGCCAAACACCGCCATGTAGCGATACTGGCTTATGTTGTTACCAATGACATCAACGCTTCCAGCTGCATTGATGTCGTCGATGAGTGCGTCACTCGCAAAATTGGTGGCAAAAAATATTTGCTGTTCGCGATCTGTGTTTTGAGACGTTGATCCCAGAAGCGCATTCACCCGAAACTTATCAAAGGTCTTTTGAAAGTTTAGCTGCGGCTCCCAAATCCAGGATCGGTGCAGGCTCGTGTTAAATGTAGCAGAAGCATATTCAGCCGTGGCATTGTATACCGGATCAAAAAAGGTGGATGGTGTCAGCGATTTTTCGGTAAGCCGAAGATCGTTGTAGCTGAAACGCGATTTTACTTCGAGACCTTCCAGCAGTTTATATTCCAGATTTACACTGGTAATAAGATTCCGAGTTGAAGACTCATATCGCTGTTCAAGATAGGAGAGTGGATTTGTCCAGGTAGAACTTTGCCAGTTCAGTTTTCCATCTTGATCATAAAGGGCGGGCGCGTTCGGCGCAAGAAGCAATGCGATAGAAGTGAGATCTATTGGCTGTATGTTATTCTTCTCAGCGTTATACGTAATATCAAACGAAGAAGTCAGTCGGTCTTTCAGTGCACGATTCGTCACAGCCAAATGAGATGAACCCCTGTGGTAACGGGAATCACCTGCAAACACAGATCCTTGCCGCTGGTAGCTGTTATTAAAAACATATTGTGTTTCTGCATTGCCCCCAGATAAGACGGCACTTACATTTGTAAAGCCCGCGTTATCGCCGAGTAGTTCTTCTTGCCAGTCAGTATAACGCGTTGTATCCCAAAGCAGCAAATCTGGTGCTGTGTTCGGTTGCGCCTCTACGCCATCATTGCGAAATGCCTCACGCCGCATCGTCAAGTAGTCCCGTGTGTTTAGCAACTTCATTTTCTTACTGACATGGCTAACACCGGAATTGATATTGACCATAACGCTGGACTTGCCTTCCGAAGCGCGCTTGGTCGTGATCAGGATTACGCCGTTCGCACCACGTGATCCATAAATGGCTGTTGCATCAGCATCTTTAAGAACTTCGATGGACTCGATGTTCTCTGGCGACAACGTGCTTAACGGACTGCTACCTGCACTTCCAAAAAGACTTCCGGTTGTAAACGTGGATGACATCGTCGTTGATGGGTAGGGTATGCCGTCGACAATATACAGGGGATCGTTGCTAGCAGCGATCGAATTTCTTCCACGGATCTGGACGTTAAAATTGCTTCCAGGAATTCCATTCTGCTGCGCAATATAGACCCCTGTAATTCTACCTTGCATGGCTTGCAGAACACTGCTCACAGGTTGTGCTTCGATAATTTCGTTGCTCACTTTTCCGATGCTTCCGGTGTTTTCCTTTTCGTCTACTTTCCAATATCCGGCATTGACCACTACTTCCTTTAGACTACTCGCATCATCAAGCATTGATACATTCATCTCGATTTCATCATTTACCCTTAACTCAACGGGCGCAAAACCGATGAATGAAAATACAAGGACCTCTCCACGCTCGACGTCGATAGCGTACTTTCCGTTAACGTCACTCGTAGTTCCCTTGGTCGTGAATTTGACAATGACGTTCACGCCAGCCATCGGTAAATTTGTAGTTGCGTCCGTTACTACACCGCGAACCTGCACCAATGAACGCTGCGCATCTCCTTGATTACCTAGGGACGACACTTTTGTAGCGCGCTTCAGTGTGATGATCTGTTCCGGCTCGTGTAATTTGTATTGGATATTGCGCGACCCGAGCATCTCATTGAGGACAAGGCGAAGCGGCTTATTGGTTGCCATCAGTGTAACATTGGACTCGCTTCGTGAGAGTTCGTCGCTGTACGCAAATTTGATATGGGCCGCTAAGCCAATTTCCTGGAGCGCTTGTGTGAATGGAACGTTCTCTAGATTTATTGTAATAGGCCTTTCAAGAATTTGTGCTTCTGTGCGACTTGCATAGATCGTACTGAAAAACAACAGCGACAGCATCATTTGATAAGCACAATATTTCATGACCTTCCAGAGTTTTCTGGTAAAACTTATTTTCATAAATTGAATTGTTTTGATCTGATTTCAGGACTTGAGAAAAGACAAAGCACTCTTGTGCTAACCCTGGCAGTGGTTTGCGTCATAAACAAGAGTTTAACAGGGCAGGAGTGTGAAGGGTCGCACTCCTGTTTTTTTTAGGTGGAGTTGAAAACTTGACGTTGGTCGAAGAGCATAGGTTAGCGGTTTAGGTTAATGAATTGAACTAATTGCAACCGCTTCCTGAGAAAGCTATTGCATTTTCTTTTTCTGTATAGGTAACATTGAATACCTCTGTGATCATCTTCAGTGACGTGTCGAGCGATTGATCTGTAAAGTCCGCAGTGATCTTACAGGATTTTACACTTTCGTCGGTAAATGATATCTCGACGTCAAATTTCTTTTCGAAAGCGTCTGCGACCTCTTCCAAGGATTTGGCGCTAAAGTTCATGTCATATGCTGTGCCTTCTATGAACTTGGCGCGGGCATGCTCGTCAAGTTTTTGGCTAACATGAATTTCTCCATTGTGAATCATCACCGTTTCATTGGGGAGCGTGTGAATTGGTTTTGTTCTACCTTCTGCAAAAATGTTCACCTTGCCCGTCAATACGCTGAGTGAGAATTCGTTTTTAATAGTCTTGAGGTTGAAACTTGTCCCGATAACAGCGACAGTCACGCCGTTGCAATCAATGTAGAAAGGACGGCTCGCATCTTTCGCCACTTCGAATAACGCTTCCCCGTTGAGTGACGTTTTTCTTATTATGGCGCCGTTCTCTTTTATCTCAGTATAGGAAAGTTTTGCACCACCTTTTAACCACACGATGGTTCCGTCTTGAAGCATCACTTTTTGTATCCCGTCAACCGACGTGAAATTTTGTATTCTATTTTTATTATAATAATTCCAAATAAGGACCGAAGCAACCAGGATAAGCAGCAGCGATGCTGCGATGCGCATAATCCATGGAGTCAATACGCGGACTTTCGATGGACGGAAGTTCGCCACGTCTTCTACACTCGTCATCTTGTCTGATATCGTCAGATAGAGACGGTCTTGATCTTCTTTGCTTAGATCGAAATCTTTATTGTTCTCAGTCTTTACAGCGTCAAGCCACGCCTCAAGCTTTGCTTTTTCTTCGGGGGATACCTTATCTTGAAGATATCTTTCCATTAATAAATCAAAATTGGACTGAACCATGATACGGTTGTGTTTGCCCGAGGGCAGGACTTCATTTAATTATATACAACAAGTGGCGCAAGGGTCAAAAAACTAATAGTAGTTATCAGAAAAAGTTTTTCCTGCACAGATATTAAGATAAGCAATCAATAAAGGAATTGTAAGGAAACGGCCAAGAAAAATTCAGCTATCGGATGAAAAGTCGTGGTCGGCCTATAATAATGAAGATACCGACAAGAGACTTATGGTTGCTCGTTGGAGAAATTTGTAGTGCTTACGGAAGTGGTTGAATGCCGTAACCATGTAATTATCGACGGTACCTTTCCCAATGTTCATTCGTTCTGCGATGGCCTTGTTGCTTAAGTTTTCAGTAAGACGAAGTTTTACAGCAAAACGGCAGCGTTCGGGCAATTCAGAGAGGCCTTTATCGATAACTTTCGGGAGGTCAAATTCCTTTTCGTCTTGCGACTCAGTTTCATAGAGCGCTTCAAACAGTTTATAATGTTCGGCGTATCGCTGCTTAACTTTTGAGTGCTGGATGTAACGAATCACTTTATACTTCACCATGCGGAAGAGATAGGCTTCCATATTTTGAATGTCGCCGAGGGTATCGCGTCGATTCCAAAGGTCTAGGAAAATGTCTTGAATAATTTCTTCGCAGTCTTCTTTTGATGAAATCGTTTTCGTGGCGAAAAGGAAGAGCCTGTCGCTGTATAAATCAAATAGTTTTTTTATTTCTAATTGCATATTTACAACTCAACGATATCTCAACAAATATACTTAATGTAGGATATATCCGACAACTTTAATTTTCGATCACAATTAGATTGGTCCCTGTGAAAAGGGATTTAAGATCTGTGTTTGGTGAAGTTATCAGAGAGCTAAGAGATGCGCGTGGCTTGAGTCAACAAGAGCTTGCTGACTACTCGGAGACTGATAGGACCTATATCTCTGATCTCGAGAGAGGGTTAAACTACCCGAGTTTAAATACCGTATACAAAATTGCTCAGGTACTTGAAATAATGCCACATAAGCTCATTGAAAAAGTTGACAAGCTTTACTTCTCTCAAACGAGCGTGTCCTAATCAAAAATATTTCTTTTGTTTTCTAGTGGTTTTTAGCACTGTAAGTCACAATATGAAGTGTCGGCTCGGACATCGGCTGGCCTAAATGTCTTATATCACAACAGAAAAATGGCATCGAAGATAAAGGTAACGAGGCTGATAGGTAAGTTAAAAAATGTTGTGACGTATTTAGATCAAAATAGAACTCTTTACGTGCATCAGCATATTGATCAGTTCTTTTACATGCAACGAATACAAGAAATAGTCACGTTGGTTGAACAGTTTGATGTTGTTGAAACGCGCATGAATGACATACAACGAAAACTAGACACCATGTGCGTTCATACAATTACAAGATTGCGCGAAGACATCTCGTGGATAAGGAAGCACAAAGAGTCTATCGAACCTTAAACTTTCTCCAGATGCTTCATGGCATTTTGTAGTACCTGTTTTACTGATTGCAATGTTCCCGCTTCTATATTGTAGTACTTGGTCCGAAGACTTGCATATGATATCTTCTCGGCTTTTTTACTTTCAGAATAATGGCCAAGAAATTGTAGTAGTTGCGAAAGATTTGGGTTTGATATCACATTAGTTTCCACGAGGAGTTTTGTCAGTAAAGCAATTTGTGCGACGGAAATATCGAACTTGATTTTAAAATCTGAAAACGCCTCGCTTATCTCAGCGCGCTTCTTATTTAAGCTTATCCGCTCTAAGTAGGTCAATTCTTCCATAAGGAAGGTGGTAATACAGGTTGTTAAATCAGGGCGGTTGGGATCGTATGCTATACCGGACCTCACTTGAATTTGGTTAATTTGCTTAAGCTCTAAACTCAAATATTCGATTTTTCCTTCCGTCGTTGAAATTGTACTCACTACAAGATGTATTGCGGCGATAAAATGGTCCACGGTACTTTCCGAATTGATATTGATCGCGTATGAAAGATCTCGAAGTTGGTCGTTGATAAGTCTGCTTTCATTGCTTTGATTGCGTTCATTGCATCGACGGTCGATTTCAACGAGTAGTAGTCGAACATAATTCGCTCTGTTAAAGGACACTTGTTTAAATACACTTACAAGAGGAGATGTCACAACTTTAATTAGTGCCTCACTAGCTCCCCTTGTTCGAAGCTTGTTCTCAACTTCTTCAATATTTAGCTTCTGCCGAATGTTGTTCAACTGTAACTTCGGAATCAGCAAATCTGTATCAAATTGTGTTGGGAAGTTGTCTTCAAGATAGCGCAGAAGCTCCTCAAGTTTTGATATTAAATGGAGGTTTGGTTCTGTAGACATTGCGAGTGCTTGATCCATTAATGCAATAATGCCACGTTGATGAGCCTGAACGTAAGCTTTCAAAGACGCTGATTTATGACCTAATAGGGAGCCTCGGATTATCGACTTTTTTATACGTATTAGTTCGTTGTCCAACAATGTCCAAGCGTATGTTTCGAGACTATGACATTCTGGTAGGGACGCAAAAGTGTCTTCTAGATTACTGAGTTCGTAGGTAAGAGTTGGTTGCATAGAGTTATTTTTTACAACGTTTCTGAATACTTAACAGTAACTCTTCAAGTCCGTTTGGTTCCCTATGCCAATAGAAGTTTATTTTTACCAATAGATAACCCGATTATCGGAAGTTCATATGGAGAACTTCCGTAAGCGTTTTTTTGCACTGGTCAGACTTCTCTCAACCGCTTTTATAGTGACGTTGAGTCTCTTTGCTATCTCAGCCACAGTTAATTCCTGTTCGTATTGTAATCGAAGACATTCTTTTTCTTTTTGAGGAAATGTTTCGATGATGTTTCGAACTCGTTCCGCAATTTCTTCCTGTATAATTTTGTTTTCAATCGGGTATTCAAGAGGTTTAAAATCATATCCATTGGCAAATCGCCGTTTTCGAGCGGTCAATTTGATGTGCTTCTTATAATATGTGATCGCTTTAAATTTGACGACACGAACGATAAAGTGCTCGATTGGCTTGTCGTGACTTGACGCAAATGTCTTATAGTTCTCCCATAAAAAAACAAAGGAATCCTCAACAACTTCCTCTGCGTCTCGATCATCGCGCGTGTATCGGAATGCTACGCGAAGCAAACTCAAATAATAGCGCTTGTAAAGCAATTCGATAGCCTTGATCGGGTAGGTTAGGAGTAACTTTCGAAAGTTCTCGTTGTTAAAATCAGTTTGCATGAAACGCCATTCAAAAATTAACAGACAACATTTCGGTTTCAGGGCTTAACATATGGTAATGTGGATAGCCGTACCGTTGGTAATAAGTTAGCATAAAAGTGCAGCAATTGAAATGTTTCTTGCAATCAAGTTTAGAGCCGCTGCTTTTTTGTTCCTTTCGCTGCCTATGAAATCGTTTTCGTTATACAGTCGTTGGATAACCGAACTTTTTTATGTCAGGTTTTCCGGTACTGTACTCTAAAAGTCTAGCGTTGATCGCCGTGAACTGAATCCGATGTCCAAAATTCTCTAATTGTGTCCAAGGATGTCCAAGGAAGACTATAATCGTCCAGATTAGTCTAAGTACGTCCAGTATCGTCTAAGCGTATCAAGTATTGCGGACAGGTGATTGCTCTTAGCAGCTTCGTGTTACCGCGCGGTAACAGCAAGATGTACAAATGCTAGCGCATTTGAAGGAGATAGCCCTCGGAACTCGGGCTTCCTGTGGAACTTAAACTATTACTGTATGACGAAAAAAAGACTAACCAATAGAGATGAGTTATTAAAACACAAAGTGGGCGTTCGCTTCGATGAGAAGACGTTCAATAAACTGAAAGCTCAAGTGCAGCAAAGCAATGCATCAACTGTGGGTGAGTTGGTCCGTAAGATCGTGACGAATGAAAAGGTGACATTCTTTGTGAAGGATATCTCCATGGAAGAACCGACCGCAGAGTTGATACGAATCAGAAAAGAGATCAATGCGATTGGTCGGAATATCAATCAATTGACGGAGGCACATCATACTTCCAGCATCGCGGACGAAAAGATTAAGCATATGCTTGAAGTGGACAAGTTGTATCGCCAGGTAGCTGACAAGGTAAGTGAGGTTTGGAAACTAGTAAGCGAAATGTCATTGAAATGGTCTGCAAAATAAGAAGTGGAAAGAACATTAAAGGTGCCCTCAATTACAACGAGAACAAAGTGAAAGAAGGTGTTGCCGAGTGCATCGGTGCAGCCAACTTTGTTGGAGAGCCTCAGCAATTGAGGTTCTCCGACAAGCTCGCAAGGTTTGAGCAGCTCATTGAAAAGAATGCCCGCGCTAAAACCAACTGCGTTCACATCTCACTAAACTTTGATGTGACTGAAAAGCTTACCCAGAACAAGGTGAATGAAATCGCAACAGAGTACATGGAGAAAATTGGTTTTGGAGACCAGCCTTATTTAGTCTATCAACACAATGACGCGGCACACCCTCATCTGCACATTGTAACGACCAACATCCAGGAAGAGGGTAAACGCATTTCAATTCACAACCTCGGCAAGAATCAATCGGAGGTTGCGCGAAAGGAGATTGAGGAAAAGTATGGACTGGTAAAAGCTAGATCAACACTAAAGCAAAATCTTGATAGCAACTTGAATAAGCCTGTATATGGGAAATCAGAAACAAAGAAAAGCATTGACAATATTGTTGGCGAGGTGATAAAGCGTTACAAGTTCTCATCATTGACTGAATTCAACGCAGTGCTTCGCCAATACAATGTGATGGCCGACCGGGGCAGGGAAGGCATGGTGATGTATGAAAAGAATGGATTGCGGTTTAGCCTTTTGGACTCAAAAGGAAATAAGGTTGGCGTGCCGATCAAGGCAAGTGCATTGTACTCGAAGCCTACGATGAAGAAACTTCAGAATGTTTTTGAAACAAACTCAATGCTAAAACAATCCCATAAAGAACGACTAACGAAAATCATTGACTCATTCTTCCATGCTACGGACAAGCACACAAGAGACAACTTTTGCGGTTACATGAAGCTTTATGAAATCAGCGCTATGTTCCGGGAAGGTAAAGATGGAAGGGTTTATGGATTGACTTTGGTAGACAATCGGAAATGCACCGTGTTTAATGGAAGCGATCTTGGAAAAGGCTATAGTGGCCAGGCCTTGATGAAAAGGTTTGATGCTAACACAAATATATTGATGGCTGGTGAAAAAGAAAGGCATGCACTTACTTCACAAGGTTCTGAATTGCCGCAACTTCAATTCCGCGATTTTTGTCTGCCGGCCTGGATACATCACATTGCGAAAGAGTTTTTGGACGTAATGAAGGCTGAGAAGTCCGGACAAGACCCTATCAATCCGATGTTGCAAAAGATGGATAAAAGGAAGAGAAGGAAAGGCAGGTCAATATAGGCTGGAAATTTTGTTCATGAACTGTCAAGCCATAACTTGTCTTTAAGTTTTACGACTCAGCCATGAAACCAACCGTCTCTTTTCTTTTAGGTTCCGGATTCTCAATTCCTGAAGGCCTTCCCGGGGTGAAAAAACTAAATAGTCGATTATCAAAAATTGACGAATCGGAAATTCTTATCCATACAGATCAGCGTGCACTTTTTTTGCGAGGTCAGAAAGATCCCAACAGATGGTCGAGGGCGGATGAAAGAATGTTCGTACAGGAGTTCCTTGAATTCTATAATGCGGAAGTACTGCGCGGTAAAGCAGAATTTCACTACGAGACGTTCTACGATTTTTACTCAGGTTATCTATATAAGAAGGAGAACAAGGACCTCATTGAAAACTTTTGTGATAACTTCAACAAAAAACATTTTAAAGAAAATTCCCCCTACCAAAGAGATTGCCACAACAGAATAAACGATTTTAACAGAACCTTTAATCAGCTTTTAGCCTCTGAGCTTCATAAAACTCAGTACTTGGAAGATGTAACGACACTAAACTATCCTTTATACGGATCATTTATTGCGATTTTGAAAAAGCTGCTTGAAAATTGTGATATCAAGGTTCATACCTTAAATCATGATCTATTTTTTGACTGGCTTGGCAGACACCATGCTGACCTTTGGGAGCATTTTTCCGATGGATTTCAATTGGAAGGATCTCCCTTTTACGGGACAGTGGAATATGAATTTAATCAAAACACAAACAGACCAAAGGTTAAGAAGAGTTACTATGTCAAACTCGAGTATTTTGCTGATAAGTTTGACAAACCCTTGAGCCTATTTAAGCTTCATGGTAGTGTTTTCAATACAATTATTTATACACCTGAGCCGCAGAAGCGAGTAAGATTAAAAGACAACTATGCTATTCATCAGTATTACATTGAAACCAAGGACGAGAAGACAGGAGAATATAAATTTCAATTTTTATGGGACGAAGTTGCTCCAGATTTTTTAAGTGGAACAACAAACAAAACGCGGTATTATACTAGCGATCCATACTACAAGAATCTGCTCGAGCATTTCGAAAAAAATCTCAAAGCTTCAGAATTTTTAATCGTTGTGGGTTATGGATTTCAAGACCCTGGCATAAACGAATATCTGGAAAAATACTTCTTGTCGCTGGGTAAAAAAATGTTAGTTATTGATCCCCATCGCCCTCAAACAGACTTGCTTGAAAAATATGAGGCATTACATATTGCTAAGGGTGTGACAGAAGTTACTCGTGACGAATATTTGGAAATTATTCCCGCGAATTTAAAATGACACCATGGCAACAAGGACAATAAGAGTTGTGATTGTGTCACCGTCAGATGTTAGCAGAGAACGGGAGCTGCTTCTCAACAACTTGGAGACGAAATTTCGCAGAGACTTATTTGAAGAGATTTCGGATGCAAGAATCATCGTAGAAGGTTGGGAATCGATTCCTCCCCAAGCCGGCTATGGTCAAGACGTTATCAATAAGCTGCTAATTGAACAGGCCGATATTGTGGTTGCAGTGTTCAAACACAAGCTTGGAACACCAACTAAAGACCAAATTAGCGGTGCGGAACGGGCGCCATCGGGAACAGCTGAAGAGGTACTCTATTCCCTCGAAATGTCGCAAAGACGTAAAATGGTGGTAATGGTATATTACTGCAGCTTTCCTCCGGATCTCAGCGATGTGCCAAAAAACGCTGAATGGCTAAGACTTGAGGAATTCAAGAAATCTATCAAGGATAGAGTATTGTATAAGTTGTATGATGATGAAAAATTTTTCCTGGATATTGTGTGTAAAGATATTTGCAAGAATATCCGGCACACATGGCCAAAAAATCCGTGAGCGAAACTTCTTAGTATAAGATTCACAAGATTGCGTTCAAGAACTAACTAACGGCACGCTCCATTATCCCACAACACCCACCCCTATTTCTAACACTAATTTTCGTTCGCTGGGTTGTACCATTCCAGCAACTCACCAAGCTCCTCTTCGACACTCGCATCAGATATCTTTGGATTCTCAATCTTGATTGCTTTTCTGAATCGTTCCACTGGATCCGGCCCAATGTCCGATAGGTAAAGAGGAATATTTTTTACGATTCGGGAAATTAAAAATAGCTTTTCGGTCCACCATAGATCTACAAAGAACGAATTATAATATAAAAGAAGTTGCTCATGATTTGACAATTGAGCACGAAGCGTCTTCATAAATGAGTATGTATCCTCAAGATCTTCCTGTTGATTAATGAACCTAACAGTTTGGTAAAGATGTCGGTAATAATGGCCTAACTTCGAAACATGACCGTCAAATGGGACATAATTGATATCCAAGTCAATTGGGGGATAACTGCTATATATAAGCTTAACATATGAACCATTACCTGACTGTCTCCTGTACTCATTCTGAAGTCTTTTGAGAATATTCCTTGTCTTTATGTAGAATGGTGTATGCACGTTATGTGTATGCATCGTTGCCTTATCGGATTGCTCGCCAACACCAAAGAAAAACATTTTGTAAGCAAATTCGGCCAGCTTTTCCTTGTCGTAACTCAATCGAGCAACTTGCGCGTGCACCTCGCTTCGTGAGTTCCATTTGTCATATTCATGCTCAACGATCCGGTAAACAAATCGGAATTCATCGAATAGATAAATGAAAGCTTTCCGTCCCGAATGCCGACCGGCAATCTCTATCTCACTAACTGTATCATTGTGTAATCGAAGCATTTCATAAAATTTATTTTCGAAACGCTCCACCTTGATATCATACCTCTGCTGTTGATTCGCTTTGTACTGTACCCAAAACGCTAAGAAAGTTAGTGCAGAAGCAAGAAGCGCTACCATCGGTCCAAGCGTACCACCAATTGCATCACCTATTTCATTTGCATCAATTCTGCCTATTGAGAATCCCCAACTATATTGAGTCAGTATCAAAGGAATCCAGCTGATCAGAAAGACTAAACCGCAGAAGCCAGCAAAATACCACCAGAATTCTTTGTCGTACGTCTTAATCTCTTTTAACCTGTTAGACTTCATAGCAATATGTTACTATTAGTAATCCCAATCAACGTGGCTCACTGGTAGCCGATTTAACAATTGCTTTCTCGATTTCCAATCAGGTAGATATTTATCCATATACGCAATGAATCTTGCATTGTGAGCACGCTCGAGAAAATGAACCATTTCATGCACAACAATGTACTCGATACACTCAATTGGTTTCTTTGCTAACTCTAGGTTAAACCAAATTCGACCAGCCCCTCGATTGCATGTACCCCACTTTGTTTTCATCTTCCGAATAGCAAATTCAACAACAATTATATTCATTATTTTTTCATATTGGCTGATCAGTTTCGGTATTAAACCTTTCAATTGTTCACGATACCAAGTCTCGATCAACTCCTTCCGCTTAGCACGGGTTGTTTTTGGTCTCACTTGAAGCACAACCCTATTATGCTTAAGGTAAACACGAGGTTTCGAATTCTCTTCGATGACCGTCAATAGATACCTTTTTCCTAGCAGATACTGGTTTTCTTTTGTTACATAATCTCGTCTCGTTTCTCTTTCAGCCCCTCGTAGTTTTGTTTGCTGTTTTTTTATCCACGATAATTTTGAGATCGCATATATTCTAATCGTATCTAGACTCATTCTCTCCGGTGCAGCAATTCGCACTTTACCATTCGGAGGGTAAACACTCAAATGAATGTTTTTAATGTCCTTAAGTTCCACCTCGATCGTTATATCTCCTAGCTGCACATATTCCATCTTCAGTATTCCGATTGCTTTTTAACAATATCAAAAATCCGCTCAACTTCTGATTCATCTTGGAGTATTGCAAACAAGCCGCCTTTGATGACTAGCTCTTTTGGATCGTGTCCTTTCCAATTATCAGGCTTTAGTTCCATGATTTTCTCGTGAACCCTTAACGCAAGGTCAGCATCTTTTCCGAGATTGTTGTAGAGAGCCTTCTGCCCGGGTGTCTTGATTTTTTCAGGTGTGCCTTCAGATGTACCTCGACTAGCTTTCCCTAACAGTTCAGCAATCTTTCTTAAATACTCTTCGTATGAGATGGCATCCGCCTTTCGCTGCGCAATTATCTCTTTTAAAAGCTTACTCATCTCATTGAAAAAAGCAGGGTCAATGAGATGATCCCTGATAATTTTCTGCCGAACGTTATTTTCTATCGTCTCAGCTACAGCCTCTTTATTTCTTTTGATGTCGTCAGGCAGTCTATCGATCGCGCCATCGACACCAAACTTTGAGATGAGATCGAGCAACGGAATTTCGCCAAATGGCGAGACAATTCGCGGGTCATCGGCTTGTATATAATTGTCAATCAAATGTCGCATGTCGGCCTCATACGCCTTTAAATCTAGAACTTCACCGCTTGCGCGCCTGATTTCTTCGCGGAGTTTCAGGTAATGATCAACCCGCCCTTTAACAAAGTCAATTGCTTCCGGAGTGTATCCAGCATCAGGCATATCAGCAACGATGTTCGCGTAAGCTCTAATCAGGCTAACAGTAGATTTGTATAATGCTGTACGTCTTATTTCGGTTGCTTTTAATTCCTCAGGAATTTCTGTGTTACCGCAGAAATAGTGGATATGTTCAAGAATTCCCTTTGGCGGCAAAACCGGTTCGCATATAAGTGCTATTTCTTCTAAAGCAGCATCTAATTTTTCGCGGCCTTTTTCGAGACGGCTCTGCATTAGCACATCGCAATCAGACTTTTCAAAGGTGTCATACTCCAACTCAGACGTGTACACGCTGATTGCGCCCTTTACGCTATCGAAAAGATTTTTATAGTCGACTATATATCCGAATTGCTTGCTATCACCGTCAAGGCGATTGACTCGGCAAATTGCCTGGAATAATCCGTGGTCCTGCATGTTTTTATCGATATACAGGTAGGTACACGATGGAGCGTCAAAGCCTGTCAAAAGTTTGTCGACTACGATAAGCAATTTCATCTTCGCGGGCGTCTTTATAAACGCTTCCTTAGCCTTGTCCACGTATTTCTCATTGTCACTGCTATATCCGGTAAGGATTCCTTCGTAGACGCGTTCGATCAACTCTTTATCAGTCTCAGTCGTTTCGCCTGTGTCTTCCATCACGATATTTTTTATTGACTGATTGTAGGAAGTAATTACGGCACACTTATTTCGAAATTCGGTTTGCTGAAACAATTCAAAATATTTGCAAGCTTCATAAATACTACCGGCTACCAATATCGCATTGCCGGTTTCACTGTTTAAGCGTGGCTTCGTGTTGAAGTCGAGAACAATGTCAGTCACTATTCGGTCCATTCTATTTCTAGAACTAAGAACTCTCTGCATCGTTCCCCACTTTTGCTTAATAGATGACTTTTGGAAGTCGTTTAAACCTCGGGTTTTGGATTCAAACCAAGCATCAATTCGTTCTGGTGACGAGATACGTTGATCAATATCGCGGGCCTCATAGACAAGATCAAGAACAACTCCGTCTGTTACCGCCTCGTTGAATTTGTATGTATGAATGTACTTGCCAAACACCTCAAGAGTAGTCTGTCTGTCTTTTTGTAAAAGTGGTGTTCCAGTAAACCCAATAAAGATTGCATCAGTAAGGATTTTCTTCATGGTTTTGTGAAGCTTACCACTTTGCGTGCGGTGACATTCATCCACGAAAACGAAAATTTCACCGACTGTTTTGATTGGATTGGCTTCCAAATCCTTGATGAATTCATCGAAGTCCTCAACGTCTTTCCGTCCGAATTTATGAACTAGCGAGCACAATAAGCGTGGCTTCGCCTGACCAAGCTGTTTCAATAGATCTTTTCCACTTCTTGTACGATGAATTTCCTCGCCAACGTCTTGAAATACACGTTTAATTTGTTTGTCAAGCTCTTCTCGGTCTGTAACTATTGCCACGCGTGCATTTGGATTGTTCTCCAAGATCCACTTTGCAAGTAATACCATGACAATACTTTTTCCACTTCCCTGGGTATGCCAAATAATCCCTCCTTCTTTTCTCCTAATGAATCGTTGAGCTTCTTTAATTCCGAAGTACTGGTGAGGACGCGGTAGTTTCTTAACCCCACCATCGAATACGACAAAATCATAAATAACTTCAAGCAACCGCTTTTTATCACAAATCTTTACCAGGTACTTGTCAAGCTTTAGTTGTTTATTTTCAAGCTCGTCTTCTTTCCATGGAAGAAAATATTTTTCTTTCGTCTCAATCGTGCCGTAGCGCAACCCTTCGGTATCATTACCAGCAAACACAAACTGAATTGTATTGAAGAAGGGCTCTATAAATTCCTTCTGTTGATTTACGATACTTTGTCGTATGCCATCAGCAACGGACTTAACGCTCCGCTTAAGTTCTAGAACAGCAAGTGCAATACCATTGACATACAATACTATATCTGGGCGCTTGTCTCTTTCACCTTGTACCGTCACTTCCTCCGCAAGATAGAAGTCATTTTTATCTGGGTGTTCCCAGTCGATGAAGTGAATTCGTTCGTTTCTGTCACCTGCGTCTTCTTTCACTTCAATACCATACCGAAGCTTGCTGTAAACATTCCGATTGTTTGTATACAAGTCAAGCTGATAATTAACCGATACCTTTTTCAACTCAGAAATCGCCTTGCTAATCAGCGCTGGCTTATACTTTCTTTTTCGAAGGTAGGTCTGTAATAATGATTCTTCAATGTTGCTATTATTCGGCCGTTCTTCCCAATTACCGAGGTATTCATATCCCAGGACATCCTCGAAAAGCTTTCGGATCCGATATTGGGTTTTATGTTCACGTTGGCCGACTTCATCCATGTCGTTAGGGTTTTCTTTTAATCTATATCATATTTATATCCTCATCCATTTTTTCAACAGCCAGATTTGCGTGTAACAGTAGGGGAGGAAAGAAGTTTTATATCACTCAAAACGAAAGTGTGCGATCTCTTGCGGATAATCTCGAGCGTGACGGACATCTCTTTTTCGGTTAGGTTAACCGGATACTTCCCCTTAACCTTGGAAGACACTTTGTCGCGAATAACTTTAGGCAATTCATCAAAGTCAATACATACTCTTTGTTCATTCACTAGTGGCAAGAATGAGTTCAATCTGCCCAAACGTGCTTCATAGCTGTGAGTAACCGAATCGTGATAACCGTCAAACGGGAATTTAAAGTGGCGTTTCCATGCATCTGGCTCATCCTTCTTAACACTTTTAAAAGACACAGGAAGGGACAAATGTGGCATTTGCGCCCATTGATGAATCTGGCCGATTTCGAAAACGGTATCGACACATAGTACGCCATCGTTAGCCTTGTCACCCGAACAAAAGATCAACCACGATCCAACTTGGAGATAGTTCTCCGAAGGCTGCCTGCGCAATTGGGATGCATGGCAGTAAGAATATATCCAACCATTTCGAAATACATACGGATCCTCGTTACCATTGCCAACCGCGTCAACCCAAATAGTTCCAAGCCAATTACGTTTGATTTTACCACCTACCAGGCTCGTTGCACTTACGCGAACCGGATCTCTTGCGTTGTCTGGATGGAAAATTATATAGTTGGCCCTGTTCATGCAACAGTTGGTCTTACACTAGACGGATCTTAGCAGATAGCAAATTTTGCATTAGCCCCTGCACTAACTCACGTTGCTTTTTCAGCTTATGCTCAAGGGAGAGTAGCTCACTATCCATACTCCTCAAAACATTTACGATATAGCGCTGCTCCTCGATGTCAGACGGAAAATAAATCGGTAGTTTTTTGGCAATACTGGCTGTATAACTTTGTTGTTTGGTACCTTGACAATATTTAAACGCCAGGACGTCACCGTATAGTAAGTAGAAATAAAATAAATATTCAGTCAGTAGTTTCGTCTGGTCAGGAAATAAGGCCATACATGACTGATTTGTGGTGGCTTCGATTCCCGTAATAGCACAACTTCCTCTTGTGCCCTGCGCTTCCAGACCAGTAATTGCAAATAGAAAAGTCCCTTTGGGCAAAATTCGCAAATTTGTTTTAATCATAGCCTCCTCGGAGATTTTCTCTGCGGTATCCATAATGACGTTATAATTTAATTCACCACTTGTGATCCAAGGTATATTTCCTTGGTAAAACCTTTTGACCTCGCGGTAGGGAGTTTGTCCGCTCGAAAATCCCGACATCACGTCGCAAAAATTACATGAAATCCAATCGCTTGGTATCAATGCTAATTCAGTTTTTTTAACGCCACGCTCCCCTTGAAACTTCTCGGGTCTGATTTTACCCGTTAAAAGCGCTTGAATAGTACCAAGTCGAATATTTTTCTTTTTAACTATAAGTTGCTCTAGTGAACTTATAATCTGCCAACCATCAGAAAGCGCGGTTGCGATGGCCATCTGTTCTTTTTTGCTTTGCGGAAAAGCAATTTTTACCTGACCGAGTAATCGTCCGTTTGTCAGCGCCCTTGTTGTGTATGTGGCTTTTGAAATTATATCTCTTCTGACAAGACGTGTTGAAAAGCAATATTGTTTGAACTCGTCAATTAAAATCTGATTCTTCGGCCTTGCTCTAAGTACAAAACCACTAAAGACGGTATCTGTTAGATTATCTAAAACGACACATGAAAGCCCTATTTCTTCAACCACCTCAGATGTTCTTGTAAAAAGCACATCTCCTTTTTTTACATCATAAGCATCGATCTCTTTCTTTGTTAAAAAAACTTTGCCCTTAATATCTTTTGCCAACAATCCACGGTTCTTGTAAACATCCATGTAGTTGATGATTGGCGTGCCATAACCAAAATATTTTCTTTCTTTGTTCAGTCCATTCTTAAACTCAAATAGTTCACCAATAGACACAACTTGCCAACCAGGTGGAAGAACATGCGTGTTGGTGGCGTTATCAACTTCATTCGCTATTAATTCCATCTGAAGCCAATTTCATTAAGGTGACTATAAACTTTACTCTCAAATTCGATAACCTCATGGAGTAACTCAGGCATCGGCCTCTCATAACGTAGAGATAGTTCTTTAATCCGTACAGATAGTCTTTCGCTAATCCTTTGCATTTCTCCTTGTATTGCTAAGTATATACTTGCCATCCATTTATCTTCTATCACCAAAACCTTGATGTCATCAACGTTTAGCTTTGCATATTTACCCCACAATTGGTTTTCTAGGTCCTGTAGCTTTTCTTTGATGGCCTTTTCCAGAGATACTTTTTCATCGATAATTTCCATAGAGCTTTCTAGTATCTGCTGTTCCTCTTGATGTTCTTGAGAGCCTTTTATCTCTTTAATTCGTCTTTGTATGTTAATTTTTGTAAACTTTTCTATATCAAGAACCAACCCACCTTCCACGTTATTCTCATCCTCCATTTCTTTCAATTTGGCGTTCAGCAGATCGCGTTTACCCCGTAGATCTTCGATTGTTGAGTATTCCCTTTGAAAAAATTTTGCAATCAATAGCTCTGGCCTTACAAGCTTACTTTCCATTCCGCTAATGCCTTCAATCTCTTTACTTTTAATTTTTCCGTTCTTATCCTTTGTCTCCTTGATTATTCGATAAACTTGTCCCCCAACTTTCCATCCATCGATAGCGATCTCATATACATCATCCTGCATCGTTTCTAACCAATATGTCATCAATTGTTGATATACATCATACTTATCAATCAGAGTAAGATTATCAAATGTATCGAGTAGGTCTTCACTTAATTCATGAATCAATTTTTTTGGCTTAACGCCAGTCCTGATATTTTTTAGTTTTTCTACACTTCTTGCTCTCCATCGATTGAACAATGAAGTGACCTTTTTTGAGTATGCAGTGAATTCGGGATGGGAAAAGATAGTTGCCTTTATATCTTCAGGCGCGACATTTAGTTGGCTATAGTTTTTGCGCTTTGTTGTACTGAATAAAATGCCTTTAAGCGATGGGTAAACCTTCCAATAAACATCAAGCGCGTCAATATCAGCATTCGGAATTCCGCCCAGCAAGTGCGCTTCTATGTCATGAATATCTTCTTGTTCCTGACTGTCGATGTATCTTGGGATGTTTAGGTTGTAATCGTTTTTCTCGTTACCGATTTCTTTCCATGGAACCATGCGAGAGTATCCCGGTAAAGGCAATTGTTTATTAAACACGTCAACTATTTTATGGATATCTTGTTCTCGCAGTCTGTTCTTGTTTCCGTCTTTCACAAACCCTTTGCTTGCGTCAATCATGAAAATACCTTTTCTACTTTCAGTATCTTCTTTATCCAAGACGATAAGACACGCAGGAATACCAGTTCCATAGAATAAGTTAGCAGGCAACCCAATGATGCCTTTGATTAAACGTTGCTTTATAATGTTTTTTCGAATTTCTGCTTCTGCGTTTCCTCTGAACAACACACCGTGTGGAAGAATCACTGCCCCCTTTCCTTTGCTTTTCATTGATCTGATTATGTGCAACAGAAAAGCGTAGTCGCCATTCTTCTCTGGTGGAATTCCATAATCCTGAAACCGACGATGAGGATCATTCACAGGATCTACACCACTGCTCCAAGATTTAGTGCTGAATGGAGGATTTGCAACGACAAAGTCGAATTGAGTTGCCAGTCCTTTTCCATCAATAAAAAGCGGATTTGAAAGAGTGCTATTCCCATTACAGCGAATATCCATTGTTGGATAGTTATGGAGAATCATGTTCATACGACTCAACGATGCAGTCGATACGTCTTTTTCTTGCCCGTAAATATCAACCTGTCTTTCTGTTTCAGCAGCCACTCGGAGAAGCAGCGATCCAGATCCGCACGTGGGATCGTACACGGTAGCGCGAGAGGAAATATTAGAGATGCCGATAATCTTCGCAATAACACGGCTCACTTCTGCCGGTGTATAAAATTGACCTTTGCTTTTACCACTTTCTGTAGCGAAATGACGCATCAAGTACTCATACGCATCACCTAAGATGTCATCACCCTCAGCGCGATTTTTAGCAAAATCTAATTCAGGGTTCTCGAATATGGCGATTAGGTTAGAAAGTCGTTTTACTTTTTCATCACCACTTCCAAGTTTATCAGGATTATCAAAATCAACATCGATTTTACCAAGTGACCGATTTTTATCCTCGATCGGTTGTATGATTTTTTTATTGATATCCTCACCAATTGAAGGTTTTCCCTTCAACGCCACCATGTCCTTAAAACTTGCTCCTTTGGGAACGACTATGGGAGCATATGGAACACCAGCGTATTTATCGCTGATATATTTTATAAACAGCATCACCAAAACATAGTCCTTGTACTGGCTTGCGTCCATTCCTCCCCGCAGTTCATCACAGCTTGCCCAAAGAGAGGAGTATAGTTCTGATTTCTTGATAGCCATAGGGGATTTGGAGTATAAACAAAATAGCAATTTTAAGCAATCTTTCAATTGAATTGGGTGCGAGACGCCCAATTAACTTGCAATTGTTTTGACTTTCAATAACTTAGATATTCAGTTCCTTGCAACCATTATGTTGAGCCCGCCTGGAACAAGTTTCAAATGAGTTATTTATGCTGATGCCTTATTATTATTCTCAGGAAGACCTATTGTTCTATGTAGAAAAGTTTGACAAGCAAAGTCGGGTTGTATTGATCGATTTCTTCGATTCCAACGAATTCGGAACATTCAATGAAATGGCGCAACTCAACTATAACTGGGAGAAACGGCCAACAATGATTGAGATTCGTAACTACCCAGGTAGAAGTTTACGAGAAGGGGTCACCTATAGAGTTACCCGGGAAACCGTCTTGCGACTAATTCCACGACTTCAAACGGTTGAGGAGTCGCTAGTGATTGGGTTTCGAATTGAACTTAATTTTGAGGATGGAGAGGTGTTTGGGCTATCAAAAACGTTCAATATTGGAGAACAATTTTGGAAATGGCCCTTTACCCATGCAGAGACCGAGCCTGATCAACAATTGCCCTTATCATCGGAAAAGGTGATTGTTCGTAACATCGGCCAAGGAAGTTGGAACGAAATTACTGCGGAGGGAGATGTTAAATTAATCTTCGATATCGGAACACTATGGAGTACGAAAGCAAGCGAGATTGTTCGCCTTATTGGAAATAGAAACATCGAATATCAACGATGCAAACCATCCCTCATTCTGTCGCATTGGGACGTTGACCATTATCACTTTCTGCTTGGTTTGGAGGACGCAACAATTACATCCTTCTTTCGGTTTATTACCAGAGCTCATCCGCCAACGCTAACAGCGCGAAAAGCCGCAGGTCGATTTCGGATATTGAATCCTACCGCGTTAATTGAACTTGCGCCATTGCCACCGCCACCAACCTTACGAAACAGCACTGCCTTAGGATATTCGTATTTAACTGCAAGCCGCGACTATATTTTATTTAATAGCTGCAAAAATCCCTCAAGAAATAAATGCGCATTGGGCTTAGCGATAAGAAAGAATGATAAGGCCGTAATATTCAGTGGTGACTATGACTATTCGCAAGTAAGTGATCACATTCTTCCATTGTTAAACTTTAAGTGTGATCATTATTTAATTGTTCCGCATCACGGAGGTAAAGCAGGAAGTTTTGTATACAAGCATAGTTCGAAGAACAGATTGCAAGAAGCGGTCATCTCTGTCGGGAAGAACCCGTACAAACCACCGCATCCTCATAGCGGCAATATCAATGATTTGCGCTCAATTGGATTTAAAGTGATTCGTACAGATTATAAGGGCAGCGATCATGTCATTCCGCTTTAGTTAACGAATTGATTTTCGTAACTTACTCCCACATTACGAATTGAACTAAACGAATCTATTTGTAAAGGTGGGAATTCGGGAAAGAGAATAACTATCGGTTACAAAAAATTGATATCCAACGAGTAGGCTAAGAGTTCAGACTCCCTCCTCCTCTGCGAGAAATCATCCAAAATCACATAAAAACCTTCATTCTGAATTGCGAATGAAGGTTTTTTGCTTTTAGAATGGTTGAATTTGAATGTTTTGATGGTTTTTGAGGGTTCGAATCCCTTCCATTCCCAAGTTCTCCGCCAGGATCAATTCAATTTACTGGATATCAAATCGTTATCGCAAAAAGGACACAAACTCGGAGGGAAATGAACCTATGGGTTTTCAACCCTTATGAGCTGATATTGCCGCCTATAGTATCATAAAAATGCTAGAACCGGTGAGCAAACTGGTGAGTATAAAAACGTTAAAATTTACTCACCACTTTTCTACGACAGGCCGGTAATCAGCCGCCATTATATAGGCCAGAATGTACTGGATATTTACAGTGGGCGACATGTTTACTTGAATCGTTTCACCATTCTGACTTGTCCTCTGAGCACAGATTGCATACCAGTTGTGGTTTAATAAAAATTATCTTTGTCAAACTGTGTTTTCTAAACCGCCATTGACACTAATGAAACTCACGAAGCTATTCAACGATTTTTTTCACAGCGAGAAGTCTGGAGGGATCATCCTAATCATATGCACGATTATTTCATTAGTGCTGGCTAACGCTGCACTAGGTCCTCAATACGCTTCAATATGGAATTACGAGGTTGGAAGTCATTCAGTGACGCATTGGATCAACGATGGACTGATGGCCATTTTCTTCTTGCTGATTGGGCTGGAATTGGAACGAGAAATTTATATCGGCGAACTCTCTGACATTAAAAACTCATTACTTCCGATCATTGCTGCGCTTGGTGGGATGCTGGTACCTGCGGGCTTTCATCTGATGTTCAATTTCGGAACTGACACGCAAGCTGGAGCCGGGATACCAATGGCCACAGACATAGCGTTTGCGTTGGGTGTGCTATCACTGCTCGGCAGCCGCGTTCCTGTGTCATTAAAAATTTTTCTAACTGCACTCGCGGTAATCGATGATCTGGGCGCCATTCTGGTGATTGCAATTTTCTATTCCGGCACAATTAGTTGGATGAGCCTTGGAATAGCGATAGCGATTTTCATTTTCCTTCTGATCCTTAACAGACTTCGTGTTCATAATCTGATTCCATATCTCCTTGCGGGAGTTGCCATGTGGTATTTCATGTTGCACTCTGGAATACATGCTACGATCACCGGAGTGCTGCTAGCGTTCGCTATCCCATTCGGCAACGGTGACGAGAAGTCTCCCTCATATATCCTGCAGCATGTGCTACATAAACCTGTCGCGTTTTTTATCCTTCCGATCTTTGCGCTGGCCAACACGAGTATTGCGATCAATGCACACTGGTATCAATCGCTTATTCACGTAAATGCGTATGGAATTTTCGTAGGACTTGTTTTTGGGAAGCCGATAGGTATTTCATTGTTCTCATATTTGTCGGTGAAACTGAAAGCCACACAATTACCTGCGGGATTGACTTTCAAGCAAATTATCGGAGCAGGCTTTCTTGGCGGAATAGGATTTACAATGTCCATCTTTATAACATTACTCGCATTTAATAGCGGAAAGTTTGTAGAACAGTCGAAAATTGTAGTAATGCTATCTTCCCTTATTGCCGGAATAATTGGGTTTGTAATCTTAAAAGTCAGTTTGCGGCCGGCCGATAGTCGTATGTAATAAGCCTTTGATCCTTGAGATTTACAACGATGCAAGAACCTCATGTATCTTTAAATAAATGTAATCGTCATGGTGAAAAAGCTGCTGAGGTTTCTGGATGTAAAAAGCGATCTTGATAATGTCGATGAAATTCATAAGACTATCCGGGATGGTATCATCTTCAAAGGCACGAATCTCTGGATTCTTGTCTTTGCAATTATCATTGCGTCGGTTGGCTTAAATACAAATTCCACCGCTGTCATTATCGGGGCCATGTTGATTTCTCCGCTGATGGGCCCCATCAATGGAATGGGGTATTCAATAGCAACTTATGATTTTACGCTCTTCAGACGCGCCTTGAAAAATTTCCTATTTGCAGTAGGAGCAAGTCTGGCTGCGTCTACACTATATTTTCTCGTTACACCTATATCAACTGCGCATTCTGAGCTACTTGCACGGACAAGTCCGACAATCTATGACGTGCTTATTGCCTTGTTTGGAGGGCTAGCCGGAATCCTGGCGATTAGTAGTCGCCATAAAGGAAATGTGATTCCGGGAGTTGCCATTGCGACGGCATTAATGCCTCCGCTTTGCACTGCAGGCTTTGGACTCGCTACAGGTCAATTCACATTTTTCTTCGGAGCATTTTATCTTTTTACAATCAACACGGTCTTTATTGGAATCTCGTCAGTTTTATTTTCCCAGTTTCTCAGCTTTCCAATCAGAACACTTGTCGAAAATTCACATAAACGAAAAGTTAATCGGTGGATCACGGCCGTGATTGTTGTGACAATCGTTCCAAGTTTATACTTCGGCTATTTACTCGTTGAAAAAGAAAGATTCAGTGAAAAGGCATCGCGCTTCATCAACACGATCGGAGCTGTTGATGGAAGTTATCTTTTGCGTCACAAAGTCAATGTGAAAAATCAAGAAATCAAACTTGTCTATGGTGGAAATACGCTCAGTGATAAAGGCAAAAGCTCCATTCTTGAACGCGCAAGCCTTCAAGGGTTAGATTCTACTCAACTCGTTTTTGAGCAAGGGTTTTCTTTTAGCGAAGTGAACAGAGGGATATCACAAGTTGACAATACATTACGGGGCGAGTTAAACAGGATAAACGCACTCTTGCAGAAATCCGAGAGTCGACAAGACAGCATTCGCTCAATTCCTTTAGAGGGCAAGCAAATCCTTCGTGAATTACAAAATCTATATCCGGAAGTCTCTTCGCTCGCGCTTAGTCATTCGATTGAATACTTTACAAAAAAAGATTCGGCGGTGATTAAGTTTGATTCAACTAAGATCATGGTAGTGAATCTTTCTTCACGCATTGACTTAAGAGAGGCAGATAAATCTAAAATTAAATCTTGGCTTAAAGCCCGACTACATACCTCGCGTGAAGTTAGGTTAATTGCTAACGAGAAATGAGTGCATAATTAGCTCATAAGCAAAATCAAAAGAGCTGCTGCATTTATTGCCCAGAATACAATTGCTCTGCTCGCCATTAAAACATATGGCGAACAACCGAACCGTATGGATGGCATGACAATTTCGCCTTCCTCGAAAAAGCCGATGGAATACAAGAAGCTTGCCGTCACCTCATCCATATCAGCAGTGATCATGTACGTGGTAATGTTCCTGAATGTTACCTCTTTCGATCATGCATATTTTAGTCTGACTCGTCTATACATGACGATTCTTATGGTCGCTCCAATGACTATCGTCATGATGTTGATAATGAAAGGAATGTATAAGAACAGGAAGATGAACTTTATTATCACCCTTCCCAGCCTTGCCTTATTCGTACTGACGTTGGTGTTGTTAAGGACGCAAACACTTGTCGGCGATGAACAATATATGAAGGCAATGATTCCTCATCATTCCTCAGCGATATTAACTAGCAAGAATGCAAAAATTGCAGATCCGGAGGTTAAAAAACTCTCGCAGCAGATCATAACATCCCAGCAGCAAGAAATTGAGCAAATGAAATCCATTCTTAAACGGATGGATACTGCCAAGTTGAATGACCGTTGAAGAGAGCGAAAGGACTTAGCTCGATCTTTCCTGGTAATATTGTGAATCATTTTGCACAGATTGTATGCTATTTTCGAAGCAAATTAGCACCATGATCAAATTTCCCGTCCCCTTAAAATCAAAGTTAAATAACCGACTGAAAGAGAACGCTGTTTTGATGATAACCTTCTTGTTGATCGGAATTGCTACGCTACTTTTCTCTCGAAATTGAAGTCACCATTTACCTAGGTCATAATTTTAATATGGATTTTAGATAAATTTAATCTCGTTAGGACTATCAATTGTATACTTTTGGCGCGGAAAAAAATTGACAATATAAAATAGGTTATAGCTTACAGGATTTCCTATTTGACCCATTCATGTATGAGTGGGTCTATTTTTTTTAAGAAAGGGCTCAGAATGAAATCTGAGCCTTTCAACCATAGACAGCCAACAAATTCTAGTTTGGAAGTATTCCCGCCATCTGATCTGTAAAATACAACGTCAACATGTTACAAATGCCATTGAACTGGTATGGTCGGAAATAAATTGCATGAGCACCTAGTTCCTTTAATTCGAGTATTTCATTCGGTCGAGGAGAAGTACAATGAATAATTACAGCAATATCTTTTAATGTCTCGTGCTGTTTAATCTCTTTAAGGAATTCCTTTCCGCTCATGCCAGGAATATTGAGTTCAACAAAAATGTAAGATGGAACAAGCCGCTCTTCGAGCAACATAAATAACGCTTCGCTGGCAGTAGATGCCATGAAACAGAATGTTGTCGGAGAAATATATTCCATTGCATCAGAAAATACATTTCGATTCCTGATGTCATTATCGATAAACAAACAACACTTCGAAGACATGTCCACCATCGCGATTTTTGTTATGCTTATCGAATTAACGGATTTACCGTGTGTGATGAGGAATCAGTCGATTAAATGGACATTAAATCGAAATTAAATCGAATGAACTGTAGGGAGAAGTATGGTGAACGTCGTCAGCTCCTGTGGTCCGGAGGACACTTGAATATTTCCATCATGGAGATGTATGATCCGTCGGGCTAGTGATAATCCAATGCCAAAACCCTTGATGTTTTTATCCGCGCTACTGGCTCGAAAAAAGGGATCAAAAATTCTATCTGCTACATCGGCAGGAATACCAGCCCCAGAATTGGCAAAAGAGATTTCAATTTTGTTATTGTTTCTAAGCTGCAAATTGACATTCACAGTTTTATTGTCCGAGTATTTACAGGCATTGTCGATCAAATTCATAAAAGCTACTCGTAACAGTTGATGATCGCCATTCACAGTGAGTGAACTCTCGTCCAGGTCCATGTCCAACTGAAAATCAATGCTGTAATCATGATGAAATCGCTGTGCCTCTTCTTTGGCCTCCCAAAGCACATCGTCAATTCTGATTTTAGAGATATTGCGCTGAGGTTCGTCAGAACTGGTCTGAGCTAATACGAGTAGTTGTGTGGACAATCGGTTTAGCCCGCGAAGTCCTTGCAGTACTGATCGAAGAATTTTTTCATAGTATGATTTTTCCCGATCGTGAAGCAATGTAACTTCGATCTCGCCTGCCATGACGGTGATTGGTGTCTTGATTTCATGGGAAGCGTTTGCGATAAATGTTTTTTGAGCAAGAAATGCACTTTGCAACCGGGAAAGCATCTTGTTAAATGTTGAAGCCAGCTTTCCCAACTCATCGTGTACCTTTCCTTCGTTAAGACGCTGGTCAAGATTTTTCTCCGTTATTTTTCCAACTTCATCAACCAAGCGCGACAACGGGCTAAGAATTTTTCCAGCATACATCCATCCGAGTATCAATACCAAGACCGCGCTAATGGCAAAAATGGTAATTAGTGTTACGCGCAGATTTTGAAGGGCGTTTCTTCCATATACGTCCAGCGCGACTGCAACAATGATGTAATCAATAGAATCATGCTTAAAGGAAAAGCAAACAACCTCGTGGCTTTCGTGTTCAAATTTAACTTCGCTTCGACTCCTCGATTGCTGTAACAAAGTGGAATCAATCTGTATGGGCGATTTTATCTCGGAGCTATAGATGAGGTTGTGTCCAGCATCATAGATTGCTATATACTGTTCGGGAAGGCTGGCCGGGTTGTTGCGTTCAATCCTCCTGAGCAGATCTGCGTTCACCTCTTCAACTTCCACCAAAATCTTCGCGGTATTGATAGCGCGATTTTTCAGTCGCCGATAAAAATCCTCGGTTCTATAGCTAGCTGATAGGAAATAAATTGAAAAAGAAAATGCAGTTAGAATAATTAAGACAATCGAAAAGAAGATAATCGTAATTCGCGCACGGATATTCATATTTCAGTCCTTGCTTAAAACATACCCAAGACCAATTCGGGTGTGAAGGAGTTTCGGTTCAAATTCTTTGTCGATCTTGTTTCGAAGCATATTGATATAAACCTCTACCACATTGGTGTTGGTTTCAAACTTAATATTCCAAATCTTCTCAGCTAGTTCAGCACGAGAAATAACACGGCCGGGATTGTGCATAAAATACTCTAGAAGCGTAAATTCCTTTGCCGACAATTTAATTGCCTTATCATGCCGTCTGACAATTTTTTTGGACAGATCCAATCTCATGTCTTCAAAACGCAACGTCTCACCGTATACGATATCACCCACAGAAGGTCTACGAGCAAGGGCCTTTACACGAGCAATAAGCTCTTCAAATTCGAAAGGTTTAAGTAAATAGTCATCAGCACCTGCATCAAAGCCAGACACTTTATCCGCCGTAGTGCCCAACGTCGTCAACATCAATATGGGAACGATTGGCTTTTCCTTTTTCAACAACCTACAAAGATCGAATCCATTAATTCCTGGAATCACAATGTCTAGCAACACAACTTGGTAATCCCTACTCAAAGCAAGGCGTTCCCCCATTGTGCCATCATAAGCAAGATCAACCTCTATCGACTGTTCTTCCAAGCCTTGCTTGATAAGGGCGGCCACTTGCTGCTCATCTTCAACAACCAGTACTCTCATCTATTTAACCTTTTTCACGGACATTTTCCAAGTTATGAGCGTTCATCCAGAAAATCCAGAATTTAATATGCTTTTAATTCCCATTTAATCCTGCGCTTTAGCGGTAACAGTCGGCTCCATGATAACTTGCGCATGTAAACCTTTAAACGCACCTGCGGAACCCATGGCCTCGTGCAATGAGTTCTTTAAAATCACCGCTATGTCTAATGAAAAACCGAGAAGGCTTGTAGTTGTTTCCAATCGTTTACCGTTTCAACTGCAACGGAAAAATGGAAAAGTTGAAATGCGGCAAAGCGATGGTGGCCTCGTTAGCGCACTAAAAAGCTATTTTGAGAACGAAGCTGACGATCATAAATTCTCTTCTGTTCTATGGATTGGTTCTGCCGAATTCAGCGAAAAGCGATGGACGAGTATATCGAAGCGCCAGTTGGAATCGCTCCCTTATCAACCAAATCCTATTTTCTTCGATAAAAAATTATACAATAAATTCTACAATGGCTTTTGCAACGCAACCCTTTGGCCACTCTTCCACTATTTTCCTTCCTTCGTCGAGTTCGACAACGACACGTTTAAAGCTTATGAAGAGGTAAATAGAATTTTTGCAGATGCCGTTTGCAATTGTATTCAAGAGGGCGACGTCGTCTGGATACACGATTATCAATTGATGCTCGTACCCTCCATGATCCGACAAAAGTATCAGCATGCAATAATTGGTTTCTTTCTTCATATTCCTTTTCCTTCGTTTGAAATATTCAGACTGCTCAATCGTCCATGGAAAGAAAAAATTATTGAAGGTCTACTTGGGGCGGATTTGATTGGCTTTCACACGCATGAGTATGTTCAACATTTCCTGAAAACAGTTCGCATGATCAAAGGATTTGATCACCATTTTCGGACTATCCTGTTACCAGACACAACCGTGAAAGCCGAGATGTTCCCTCTTGGCATTGACTTCAATAAATTTGCTTCAGCGTCGAAACGAGATGACGTGATTGAAATTAAAAATGCAATTGCCGAAAACTTTTCGTCAAAGAAGATAATTTTTTCCGTAGATAGATTAGACTATACAAAGGGTGTAAATCACCGACTGAAAGGATTTGAAACATTTCTTGAACGATACCCAGACTGGAGAGAAAAGGTAGTCTTTGTGCTCGTGGTGGTTCCGTCAAGGCAAATCATTTCTAAATATAATGAGCGGAAGAAAATGATCGAGGAAGAAATTGGGAGAATCAATGGCAAGTACTCCACTCTTCAATGGCAGCCGGTAATTTATCGCTACTCAAATCTTTCCTTTCAGGAACTTACTGCGATGTACGACGTCGCCGACATTGGGCTTATTACGCCGCTCAGAGATGGCATGAACCTAGTCGCCAAGGAATACGTTGCCAGCAAAAGTGACAAAGGGGTTCTCATACTTTCAGAGTTGGCAGGTGCAGCGAACGAACTAGGGGAAGCCATTTTAGTAAACCCATTTGACAGAGATGAATTGGCAGAATCAATTTTTCGTGGACTCAATTTAGATGACGACACCCAGCGATTATCTATCCAAAGTATGCAGGCTAGATTACAAAATTACACAACGTCGGATTGGTTAAGTGACTTCATTCAACAATTAGACGATGTAAAGCAGGAACAGCGATCGCAGCAGACCAATCTATTGAAGGAAAGCTCAAGAAAGGAGATTCTCTATCACTTTAAGCACGCAAATCGTCGACTATTTCTTTTGGATTATGATGGCACGCTTGTGCCATTTGCTAAGCATCCCTCCCTGGCAACGCCAAACCCAACGGTGATCAGTACGCTAAATGCCATTGCATCCTTTCCAAATACCGACGTCATGATTATCAGCGGACGTGATCGAGGCAGTCTCGAGAAATGGTTTGGGAACCTTCCGGTTACCCTTGTGTCCGAGCATGGTGCAGCGGTTCGACATATTGGCGGCAAATGGGTCGATTACGTAGCAGCTGATCAATCCTGGAAGGATAACGTTCGTCCTACACTCGAAATTTTTCATCAACGCAGTCCGGGATCATTCATCGAAGAAAAAAGGCACACTATGGCGTGGCATTATCGAAATGTTGATCCAGAGTTAGGATTCATTCGCTCCCGCGAATTAGTCGATAGTCTTCATCATATGCTTCGCAACGTATCCCTACAGATAATTGATGGAAATAAAGTGATTGAGATTCGAATACCTGGAATTAACAAAGGTGAAATCACGAAGAATATTTTACAGGGAAAGGATTTTGATTTTATCCTGGCGATAGGGGATGATAAAACCGACGAGGATATGTTTAGAATACTCGATCACTCAGCCTATACGCTCAAAATTGGACCAGGCCATACGATAGCGAAGTTTCACATCAACGAACAACGCGATGTATTACCTCTATTGCATAGGTTTTGTAATAGCGTTGAAAACTAATTTGCTTGTAGGTTCATTAAATCGATCATTAAATTAAAGGCATCAATTGAGGGCGGACTTTCAAGCTTTAATGGCTTTGTGATGAATCCAGAAACTCCCAATTCATTAGCCCGCACCTTGTCTTCCCGTTCATCTGAGGTTGTTAATACAAATATTTTGAGATCTTTAAATCGATCTTCGCTGCGAAGATTCTTTAAGAACTCAAAGCCATCCATCTTTGGAAGATTTACATCCACCAAGATAAGGTCGGGATTGCCATAGAAAAATTCAGCCTGCCTGTTTCGTAATCCCGATAAGGCATCTTCACCGTTTGTCACGATTTTCAGTCGATTAACAATGTTCTTCTTTGCTAGCGTTCGTTGCACCTCGATCTGGTCGAGGGAATCATCTTCAATTAAAAGTATATTGATTACTCTTCGCATGTAATTCATATTTAGGCCACGTAAAAGAAAATATCGAGCCGTTCCCGGACTCGGAGGTCAATTCAATTTTCATCTCTCTTTCATCTAATATTTTTTTAATTATAGCTAGACCAATACCCGTGCTCTCAAATGAGTCCTTTTCCTGTAGCGTTTGAAAGATGTGAAAAATCTTTTCATGATAATTTTGGTCAATCCCGGGACCGTCGTCTTCTACAAAGAATTTATAATGATCTTCATATGTCTTACAATAGACTTTAACCATTCCGACAGGCTTGTCGTGATGTTTAAATGCATTTGAAATCAGATTAGTAAAAACCTGTAACAACGGAACACGTTCGGTCAGAATTATCGGCATCCTGGGTTGAACTCTCAGGTCGATCCCTTGCCTCTTAGGTACATACTCATAAATCTCTCCTAAGAGCTCAGCGGTGTCGACGAGTTCCTTCGTTGGTCTTTCTTTTCCAATACGAGCATAATCAAGAATGCCCTTCAAGAGACTTTCGGCTCTCTTGATTCTTCCTTTGATTAGTAAAAGATATTCTTTAACTCTATCCGGCAGGTCGATACTATGATCTTCTTCGATCCAGGTGACCACATTGTCGATTCCTCGCAGTGGCGTTTTGATATCATGCGATGCAATATGGGCAAACTGGTCCAACTCATCCCGCTGACGACGTAAAAGTGAAATGTTCGCATTCAGAATCCGAGCCATTTCATTTAACGCATGTGCAAGTTGGTTAAGTTCGTTGTTCCCACCCTCCTGTGTAGTCACTTCATAGTTTCCGGCGGCTATAGAGTTCGCCATTTTTACCATACGAAGGATTCTCGTGGAAATGTACTTCGAGATGAACATAGCAATCGCAATACCTACAATAATGGAAATGCCTGTTAGGTAAAATGAAATATTACTTGTACTCCGGACACTTTCTTCAATTTGCACTTTTCGGCTATCTCGGAAACCGTATTCAACATTCGAAAACTGTGAAAACTTTTGCTGAAGGCTTCGTTGAATATCCTTCTCCAATCCGTCAACTACCTTCTGGCGATAAAGGGCGTTGAACGCAAATTTACTGCTGTCGGAAAGACCAACAGATCTTTTCGCCTCTAATAAAGGCATGGCAAATTCCGTCACCCAGTATTTGTGTAGCCCGTGTATTTCGTCAAGCAAAATTCGCTGATCAGAACCCGGCCGTACGAGTTCACCCAAATCATGAAGAATATCTTCGTTTTCAATGATAGCCGAATCGTAAGTCTGGATGAAAAATGGTTCATTGGTCAATAGATATCCTCGCAGGCCACTCACCATGTTCAAAAAGTTTCGCTGGAATCTATTACTGTGACGAATAATCGTTGACGATCTCGCAAACTCCTCTGAGTTTGTATTGATTAACTCCGATTGCTTGTAATTGATATATGTCGTCGTCAAGAACAACAATAGAATTACCGAAAAGCTTAGAAATGTTATATGAGATATTCTCATTTCTCACTAGAGTCATGATGTAAATGACAAAGTTACCGTCCTTCAGATTGAACTTGTCTTGAAAAGAGAAGTTTAATGTCGATTTAATTTCGTTTTTAACTGCACGATACGATCATTTGGGTATGTCCAGAAACACGAACAAAAAGTAGGTGCAAAAGCAATGAAATGGCTAGCAGGGAATTTTTTAAGAATAAAGAAACATTTGAAATGAGGACAGCCGTAATAATCGATGATAACATTGATGAGGTCGAATTACTCGAGCAAGCATTGAAAGAAGCCGACCCATTGATTGACTGCATCTGCTTGGTATTCCCTGACGAAGCACTTTTCGTAATCGAAAATGAATTTAAAATATGCCCGGAGTTTATTTTCTTGAATACGGAAGTGAAAAGAAAATCTGGTATGGCGTGCCTGTTGCGGCTTGGAGTCCTGCCCACGCTTAGAAAGAGCACAATTGTGATACTTACTAAGGTACTTCCGCCTCCACTTGTTGAAGTGTATCAAAACCTCGGAGCAGACTTTGCTTTCCAAACGCCAACGTCAAAATCTCAGTACAAAGATTTGATTTTTGAAGTGATGCAGAAAAGTTCTCGTAACGTAGCATAATTTTCTGACCGGTTGTTGGGTGTGGCGACTTTCATCCTGACGTTACGAATGATCAACATGTATTTAATTTCGATTTAATTTCGGTTTAATCGGTTCCGCCTCCTGTTTTCATGATTCAGTTATACCTTCACTCTTGTGAAGCAAAGTTACGATATGGATAATTTTATCAACCGAGAGATCGTTTATAATTCAATAGCGGACTACTTAGTGGTGGTGGGAATTATCATTGCCGGGATTGTTGTTATTAGAATTACTCGGTTGTTCATCGCTAACCATTGGGCGAAAGGGACGTCGGAACGCGCGCATTTTATTGCAAAAGGGCAGAAGCTAATTATTCCAATCTTGCATGTGCTTTTGATCTTTGCGGCATTGAAATATTTGACATTTCCTGAGCATTGGCTCCCTACCATCAATAGTACGTTCGTTGTCGCTCTGGTATTTTTGATCGTTAGGGCAGTTACAGGTGTTGTAAAAATTGGGATTCACTCATATGTAGTACAGCATCATGAGACCGCAGCGGATCAAAAGCTAAAGCAGATCAATGGAATTGTATTAGTGCTCAATGCAATCATTTGGGTGCTAGGTGTTATCTTCTTATTTGACAATCTTGGATTTAATGTAACTGCGGTTATCACGGGGCTTGGCGTTGGGGGTATTGCCATTGCCCTCGCCGCACAAACAATACTTGGTGACATCTTTAACTATTTCGTAATCTTCTTCGATCGTCCTTTTGAGCTCGGCGACTTCATTATTGTCGACGATAAAATGGGAACAATTGAATACATAGGCTTAAAAACTACGCGCATCAGAAGTCTCCAGGGAGAACAAATTATATTCTCTAACAGCAACCTTACCAATTCCCGAATAAACAACTACAAGAGCATGAAGGAACGCCGCGTCGTATTTGTGTTGCGCATCGTTTACAAAACAAGCCATGACATTCTTCAGCAGATTCCGATTATCCTGCGGGCTATTATAGAGGAGGAAAGAAATACTCGCTTCGATCGCGCGCATTTTGCAAGATTTGAAACTTACAGCCTGGATTTTGAAGTCGTATACTTTATTAAGAGTGGTGACTACAATCAATACATGGACACGCAGCAACGAATCAATCTGGCAATCTGCGTCGAATTTGAAAGGCGAGAAATTCAATTCGCCTTGCCACTATATCATCTGAAATTGGAAAAGCAGGAATTTGAAAATGTAAAGAGCTATGAGAAATATGATTCACATTAGAGTGCCTCGAATGAATATCTTTTCAGTCGTCGCGACCGTATTTTTCGCTACGGCCTGTGGCGCTCCGAAAGTATACTCCGATTATGCAACCTGGGACCGTAACACGGACAAGGGTATACAACGAAGTGAATTCGTGGATAGTTATTTAGCAAATAATAATGCTAAAAACTGGCAATTGGAATCAGGCTCCCTCAACCGTCTAAAATTCACAGAGAGGTTATTTCACCGAATGGATGAGAACAATAGCGGAACGTTGACCGTTGACGAATTCAATCCAAAAATTAAGAAGTTTTCGTTCGGTATGGTCAGCGCAAGTATTTCTTCATGGGATACGGATGATAATGGCATCCTGGTTAGGGACGAGTTCACTGCGGCAGCTTCAAAAAGTAAACTATTTAACTTATGGGACACCTCTGGAGACAATTCAATCAGCGCAAAAGAGCTTGCGGGTGGAATGTTCTATGTGTGCGATCTGAATAACGATCACCATATAGATGAAAACGAATTTAAAGCGTGGCAGGAAAGTATAAATTGATCACTTAAAATTGATATTTGAATGGTGAGGACGCTAGCGGGGTTTTTAACAAACTATTCCGTCATCAGTAAAGATGGGTCGAGACTAGGCATAGTGACGTCTTGTTTACTGGACGTAGAATTGGGCATGATTACGCATCTCGCCTTGAATGTTCATGACCATCAGGTTGCGCTGCCATTCCAGAATTTTATGATTGACCATCGGTTGAAGGAAGTCAGGTTGAGTTTTATGAAATAGTTCTTGACAGTCTAACAAGGGATTGCAACCATCCAGTCATTTACGTTCCGTGACTTCTTGTGGCCGATTGAGGCTACTTACGGGAAGCAGTTGAATAAGGTATACCTAAAAAATAATTAATTTTAGAGGAAAATCGTGGGTCTGACAAGGTTGTCATGAACAGACCAAATTCAGCGGTTCAAAAAATCAATGGCAATAAAAAGTTATTCAATTGGAGATTTCATCAATGACCCTGAAAGTGCAGATGAATTCGAGATTCTTGAATTCAAGAAAATGGCTGAACCTAATGTTGATGATTTTCATAAGCATACTTTTTATGAAATCATATGGACTGACGCAGGTGTAAGCAAACAATTCATCGACTACCAACACTACACCGTCCAACCGAATTCGCTGTTCTTTATTTCTCCCAATCAAATTCATCATTTCGAAGAATGGAAACCGCTAACGGGCGGTACAATACTTTTCACTGAAGATTTTTTCTTGCTGAATCAGAACAACAAAGACAAACTCTTTGAATTAAGCTTTCTGGATAACTTTTACGCAAACCCGTGCCTGCAACTCAAGAAGAGCAACTTCATTGAAATAAAAAATACGATCAACGAACTCCTGCAAGAACAAAGTCGCGCGGACAAAAACGAGACAATCATCCAATCGTTACTTCATTTATTGGTAGCGCGAATCCAGCGATGCATTGATTCGAAAAATCAGACCACGGCACCAAAGCGATCTATTATTCTCTTTAAGGAGTTCAAGAGTGTTCTAGAAAAACATTACACTCAAAACAATACTGCTGCGTACTTTGCTGACAGAATAAATATAAGCACCCATCATCTTAATTTGATATCCAAGTCGGTAACTGGCAAAACTGCCAGCGAAATTATTCGCGAACGAAGGATATTGGAGGTAAAGCGGCTTCTATCTTTCACTAACCAAACTGTGTCGGAGATTGCTTTCAATTTGAATTTCATCGATAGCTCATACCTAGCTAAGGTCTTCAAGACGGAAACAAAAATGTCTCCTCTCGAATTCAAATCGAAAATATCCGAAAAATACCGAATAAGGTAGGGTTTGTCTTGACTCATATCTTCTCCTTCATTGCACCTTTGAATTATCTAATAATTCAGAAATCATATGAAGGCAAACAAAACTTGGAGCTTTGACTTTAGTCATTCACGGATCGGCTTTAGTGTTAAACATTTCGGGATCACGCAAACAGATGGTCTCTTCAAAAAGTATAGCGGAAAAATTCGGACGGACAAGGACGATTTTTCAGATGTTCAGGTTGAACTTTCGATTGAAACCGATAGCATAGAAACGAATGACGCGCAACGCGATGCGCACCTCAGATCGCCTGACTTTTTCGAAGTTGAAAAATTCCCACTCATGATATTCAAAAGTACATCGATTGCTACGGTAGGTAAAGGCATGTACAAACTTTCAGGGGACCTGACGATAAAAGGCTTGTCGAAGACAATCTCATTTGACTTGGAATTTGCCGGAATCGTTCCGAAAGATCCTTTCGGCAACACAAAGGCGGGATTCATACTCACGGGAAAAATCAACAGAAAAGACTGGGGTATCACCTGGAACGCAGCGCTTGACCATGGAGGTGTTGCTGTAAGTGATGAAGTCAAAATTTCATGTCCAATACAATTATTGATGGTACCGAATGAATAAGAAGGTTTGGTTTATTACTGGTATCTCCAGCGGACTGGGGCAAGCCATTGCAAATGCAGCAATTCACACTGGTGACTTTGTTGTTGGAACGTTCCGTCAACAAACGCAAGTAGATGAGTTTAATCGGTTAGGAAAATCAAACGCTCTTGCCATTACAATGGACTTAACAAGACCGGATGATATTGAACGAGCTGTTCAAGTTGTAAGGGATCGCTTTGGCAAGATCGATGTGTTGGTGAACAATGCTGGTTATGGATTGGCTGGAGCTATCGAAGAAACTGCTATTCAGGAAGCGCGCGAAATCTTTGAAGTGAATTTCTTTGGCACCCTAAAAGTATGTCAAGCGTTTCTGCCCATGTTTAGAGCGCAAAGGACCGGCTACATAGTTCAAATTTCATCGCATGGCGGGATCAAGGCATTTGCAGGATTTGGTCTTTACAACGCAAGTAAGTTTGCGCTCGAAGGAATGAGCGAGGCTCTCAAGCAGGAAATACAGCCATTGGGAATACATTTGACCATCGTGGAGCCTGGTCCCTTCCGTACTGGCTTCGCTGGAGATTCGTTTAAACAAGCGATGACTACGATCGATGATTATCAAGGAACCGCAGGTGTATTTCGCCAAAAGATTAAGTCCGTTGACGGAAAGCAAGAGGGCGATCCTGAGAAAGCCGCTGATGTACTCGTCAAACTTGCATCTACACCAAATCCTCCGTTGCGACTTATGCTCGGTAGTGTTGCCGTTGCATCAGTCAGAAGCAAGATTGAATCCGTATCTGATGATCTAAAAAATTGTGAGGAAATAGCCAAACAAGTCGTATTCTCATAATTCAATCTGTACCCATGAGGTTTCAGAAAAGTCTGTCCAAATAGAACAATTTTTAGACTTTTTAGACAAGCAAGTCCGAAACTTCAACCGATACCTTTGCCGCATAACAAAGACAATATATTATGCGATTAAATAAAATCATAAGCATCTTCCTTGGTGCATCAATGTTCGCGTTCGGGTTCCTGAAGTTCTTTGATCCTTTTAGAAGCTGGTACTCTGTGCAAATCGAAACGAGCCAATTGGGAAAAACTTCCTATGCATTAGGTATCATTGGAGAATTAGCAATCGGTCTAATGTTCTTAAGCTTGACGCGTCATCGCAAGAATCTTTCCCATGACGCATACCACTTCGCTTCACTTTTCGCCTCTGTTGTCGTAATCGTTATGATGAGCACAGGGACGTATGTTCATTTACATCCTAATGTTCCAGCGGAAGTTCTTCCACTTAAAGTAAAGCCTCCGTTTATACCTTTATTTTTTCTCATGGCAGCGTGTGTAAATATTGTCATGCTGTTTAAGAGTCGGAATGCTGTACCATCCTAATCGGCCGATGCACCATGAAATCATTACTACTCGTATTGACCGCATTTTTAAGTACTATTTCCTTTTACGCACAGGATTGGGAGTTATCTAAAGAAAAAAATGGAATTAAAGTTTACACCAGAAAAAGTGAAAATAGCCCCATTAAGGCATTCCGCGTTGTGACCACGATGCAAGGTAATATGGGGACCCTTTTGGCCGCACTACGCAATCCCATTTCCTATCCATTATGGTACGACCATTGCAAAAAAACGGAAGTAATTTCGAACGATGGAGATGGATTGATTTACTATGTTGAAATGTCTATGCCTTTCCCGTTTGACAATCGGGACATTGTGTACGAGATGATCGTGAAACAAACAGAGGCGTCAGCCGAAATCATATATAGGGCACTAACCGGAGTTAAAGACGAAACCGATGGTCTTGTCAGAATGGATTACGCAAAAGGTTCCTGGATTATATCGTCTTCGGACGCGGTAACAAGTACTATCATACACGAATTTGAAGGGGACCACAAAGGAAATGTACCGGCTGGGATCGTAAACTTGTTTATTGTACAAGGACCTATCAATACAATTGAACGGTTAAAGGAATATATTCGTAAAAAATAATACGAACGATTTTGATCTCCTCCAGGAAACATTTTGACTTCAACGGCAAATGCTTACTCGAAAAGCTTACAATAAAAAGATCAACTCGGATGAATATAGTTTTTCCTTCTGAGGCTTGTTACCTTTTTGTTCGTGATGGCCGTATAGTGGTGAACGGAAACAACCTTTCATCACCCTTAACCTCCAACGAGGCGGTCGTATTGAATTGCGGCTATTACATAGCAGATTTTGTGAATGCGTCTCCACATGATGTAACTGAAGTACTTGCTATTCACTTACACCCAGATATTCTACGGGAAATATTTCGGAACGAGTTACCTGATTTCGTTCATACCGACGTGGATCCAATCCTTCCATCCAAAGTTATTACAAACTCCGTATTAGAGAGATTTATTGAAAGCCTTACATTCTATTTTGACAATCCTGATATCGTGACTAATGACATCCTTGTTCTCAAGGTCCGTGAATTGATCCTTCTACTGGTGCAATCAACTCATGCCGAAAGTATCCATAAATTGATTACATCGTTATTTTCGCGAAAGAATGTGACGATCGGAGAAGTAATTAAAACACACCTGTATGGCAACTTTTCGATAAGTGAATTGGCAAAATTCTCTGGATTGAGTCTCACCTCATTTAAAAATGAATTTGTATCGTTATACGGAGAATCTCCAGGTCGTTACATTCGCAAGAAGAAAATCGAACGCGCCAAGGAATTATTGCTAACTGATCACCTTAGTGTTAATGAAGTGGCCGATCAGGTTGGCTATAAAGATGTCAGCCACTTTTCAAAATCATTTCAATCAATAACAGGCATCACCCCGACGAGCTTTCGCTCAAATTTCAAAGTCAAACTATAAAGGCTTAATTCTTATAATTCTTTCCGAGTCGCATTAATCCAAATTAAATGTCTTTCTAATTGATTCTGACGACAAGAGACTTTGCAAAGATTCTCTGATCTCCGTGGCTTTTAGAAACGGGTGCTGTCCAAACATTGTCCGATATTCTGACAAGACTACATTGGAATACGACTCGACTTTATCAGAGGCCACACTGTCAATTGCTGCAACCGCATCTCTTTGAAAATGCAAACTCACAGGATCAACAAATCCTAATTTTATATAGCTTGTGGTCTTTCGCGCACAGCGGCAAGGATTGTTCTTGTTTATCAACCCGCATTTGTTATCCATGAAGTTGTAAAGCTGTTGCTTTGCGCGATGAAGTTTTATTCTGAAGTTTTCCTTTGTGATCTCCATCACTTCGCTACCTACGGAATCAGGGAACTCAAAAAGTTCACCCAGGAAACGAATCAGTCATGTCCAGAATCACTTTCATGACTTCGTTCTGTTCAGGAGTGAATTTTTCTTTTTCCATAGTTTGTTTTGTTTGAGAATTTGCAACCATAGCCATCACGAAAAGGCAGGTTGTCATTACGGTGAATTTTAATTTCATATTCGTCATTTAGCAGTTAGACACCGCAGAAAATCGACTGTTACAGTTAAAAATGCCGAATCTCAAAAAAAATGGAAACCAATAAAACGTGGATTTGCACAACGATTATCGTTCCCAACAGATCCTTTCATGTTGGATCGCGTAAAGTCTGTTGGCTTTAGTAGCAGAAGTGAGTACAGCTTATTTTAGATCAAAAGCGCGACTGAAGTTATCGTTGTCCAGGATCTGATTAAGAATTTTGTCAGTCGTGATTCTGGTTGCTTTAAACGGATGTTGCCGAAACAAGTCGGAATAAATTTTATCCCGTTCATTCAACAAATTGTCAACAGTTCTCTCAGAAAGCTCGAAGATTCTGTTTGAAAAATCGGAATGCCATTTAAGATTTTTCGGATTTACATATCCTCTTTCGATGAAACCTTTTGTTTTTCCTGGACAACGGCATGGATTGTCTTTGTTTACCAATCCGCATTTGTTATGCATCCAAGCGTATAGGTCCTTACGGCTACGGCTCAATCGTTGTCTGAAATTGTCGGCACTGATGTTGAATATTTCTGCTCCTAAATTGTGGTCGATCTCAAACACGTCTCCAAGTATATATCTTAGTCGCTGTTCGCGATCCAGACACATGATCATCCCGGCCATACATGCTACCTTCGATTCTTCGATCTCCCACTTCAGCTGCAATTCTTCTTCAACTTGCAATTGCACCACAGGTAAACTCTCGATCAACTGAAAGAAATTCTCGAAGCCTGACTCATACCGCAATTCAAGCGGACCTTTCTTTGTATTCAGAAAATGATTGACTGTAATTCTGTAAAGCCAGGTTCTGAATTGTGCTTTAGCTGAGTCGAATGTCCCGAGATTCGCGATGACTTTGATGAGTACTTCCTGAGTAGCATCCTCGGCATCTGCTATATGATTGAAATATTTAAGAGCTACATTAAAGATGTAGCTTTGATGACCTTCAATCAATTTATTCAACGCGTCCTTACTTCCGGCTAGGCAAGACTTTATGAGCAAGGCATCATCTTGTGGGTTGTAGGCTTTACTATTGAATGGGTTCTTCATCTATTTACACATAAAGAAATGATACGAATCAAGTGTATTGTCTCTAATTGGAGCCAACTCCAGGTATTGACGATCCGAAAGGTACGCTTTCATCTTTGAAGCGTCATCAACTCCGAACAGCGCGATCAGATCTGGTTGTTTGTAATCCAATGCTCCAATCGCAGGCATGCTTTTCATAACCTTTACAAATGCTTCCGCATGAATCCCGTACTTCGAAAATAGTCCACTATTTTCCCCTAGCCTGTTAAACTCTAACATGGCTGTATGATCCAGATTTTCCTTGAATTTCACAAGTGCTATGCCGCGCAGCGCACCGTCAGTTGACTTGGAAAGTATTTCGCTGGCCGATATTTCACTTCCAAAACTGACCGTCATTTTTCGCAAACCCTGATTGCGCACATTACTCAATCGTTGAACTTCTTCATCAGCCATGTACGATTGAAAGCTTATAAGATTTTTAGCAGTAAAAATCTGAATCATGTCCGGTTGCTCAATCCCATTCTCGTTCAATCCAATCTGACCTTTGCCGATCGGTGCTAACTGACGAATGATTTCTATTCCATACTTTTTAAAGAACGGAGCTCATTCATCTGAAACTCTTCCAATTTCTCCATCCCACCTTCATTGAAGTAGAGAAGGCTGACAAATATTATTTTTACGCTGTCCATTATCAATTATTGATAAGATCTTCGATTCCTTTAATTCCACCTTGATACAGTTGGTCTAAGGCAGATGAGACAACTTGCTCCATGGATTGATCCAATAGATTATAGTTTGCTAACCAGGTAACATTTGTTTCACTGTCAGAAAGCCTGGTGACATGAATTGTTCCCAGAACATCCTTCGTAGGTAACATATCCTGCCTATCGATGGAGTACTGAAACACCATTGCATCGTTGTCAACTGCGAGAATCGTTTCTTCGAGAACATTGCCCTGGAAGGTTGTACAAACTCGCTTAGCCCCGGGGCCGGCAGGTCCATCCAGTTCACATTTTTCTATGGCGGAAAACCATTTCTCCAAACCATTCGCTTTTGCGATCACTCCCCACACTTTATCGGATGGAGCATTAATAGTCATTGTAGTAATTACCGATTTCATTTTGTTTGAATTATGCCAGTTATACAACGCAATCGGTCAGGTGTGACGGAAAATCAGAAAAAAATTTGGAAGAATTCTGTGAATTGCATGAAGTATCCCACGCATGCGGCATTGAATAATTTGTCTGAAGACTAAAAACTCAAGTCAGCCAAAAGCGTATATTTGTTATAGAATTGCAGTCAAAAAGTGGTGAGCAAACTGGTGAGCAAGTTGTAAAGCCGCTTCTAAGATATTGAAATAGAGTAGGGTAAGAGGAACATTCGTTTCCCTCCTCGATTGACAATTACGTTCTATTTGGCGTAAGCAGAAAACGCGTATGTTAAATATCTAAGATCTTTTCGATGCGCCGATTTGTTATGCCGGCAGCCCGGGGAGTAAGTAGGTAACAAAGACTATCAGCGACCATAAATTAAAAAAGGTCTTCTAATTCTAGTTGTAGCCACTTTCACCTAATCGCCGATTTAAATCGGAATTTAAGAGACCTATGTTTCTGGCATATTCGTCGAGTAAAGAATTTATGCGCTTACCGAATTTCCAAGGGTAAGCTATTCTGAGACTTTCAACTCTATCAAGATATCCACGAGCCTCATTTAGCAAAGAAGACTGCTGCTTATACATATTGTTCTCATAAATTGCATCTGGATTAATTTTCTCGATCAAGAACCTTATTTTTTCAAGCATGTCATAAAGATTTTCCAGTTCTATGCTTCTGAAAATATTCCTGATTGTAGATTTATTGTCGGGTCTTAACAGATCGGTCTTGGTTGCAAAGTGACTATTCCGGAAAGCCTGACCCACCTATTCCGGTAAGTGATTGACCCACCTTTGAGCGATGAGATTTGATGCGATAAAGCTAGCGTTTTTCCGGTGTATTTTTGATTGACTTTTTTCTTAACGATTCGCCTTTTAATTCGAAGCGGTGTGCGTTGGCCATAAGACGGTCCATGATTGCGTCCGCTAGCGTAGGTTCTGCGATGTACTCGTGCCATTTGTTGATGGGTAACTGGGATGCGATTACGACAGATTTTTTGTTGTAGCGATCTTCGAGGATCTGTAACAGCGCTAGGCGTGTGTTTTGATCCATCGGTGCTAGACCGAAGTCGTCTAGGATCAATAAGCTAACCTTGTCGAGTTGGTTAAGAAGCTTTACGAATGATCCATCAAGCTTTGCCACCATGATCTTTTCGGTAAATCTGTTAAGGTTAAGATATAACGTTTTGTATCCCATCGCACAGGCTTGATGACCAAGTGCACAAGCCAAAAAACTTTTGCCTGCGCCAGTAGCTCCACTGATCAGGATGTTTTCAGACCGGTCGATGTAGCTGCAATCGGCAAGTTGAAGGATTTGCTCTTTAGCCAGATTACGCGAAGCGCTGTAGGATATTTCTTCCAATGATCCTGCATAGCGAAGCTTGCTTAACTTCAGGTATAACTGAGTTTTGTATTGTACACGACTTTGTCTTTCCGCTTCGGAGAGTTGGGCAATAAGGTGATGTGCTTCCGGATGTTGATTAACCGGCAACTGTAAAACGGCTTCGTAGCTTCGCGACATTCCCTGAAGCTTGAGTTCCTTAAGTTGTTCAAGTGTTGCTGTTGTGTTCATTCTTTGAAAGTTTAATTTGTTATTGATATGATTGTGGTCCTCTAATTTGTGAGTGGTCAGGTATAATGGATGAATGATTATCCGAAGGCAATTGATCAAGATGATTCTTCAGTATGTTATTGATGATTCCGTAATTAATTTTCGGAGCATCTTCCGCGCGTTCACAAGCAGCTTCCAGCCTCGCATTGCCATATGCTTTAGCCAATCGAAGGACACCAAGACAGCTATTATAAGTCTGCTCGTAAAACGTATTTGACTCCAGCATTCTCTTGATGACCCGCTGTACGGATTGACCGATGTAGGAAGCCTGACGTAAAAAATCTTCATCGCTCCAGGCGCGTTGCTCTGCTAGATAACGATGTGCAGGTGGGCGATGCTCGATCAACGTCGTATAGCCATTCTTGCGATAACTCCGCTTATGTACCGCTACACGTTTGAGCGCATCATAGATCTCTACGGTATCAGCTGTATAAATGATCTTGAGTCGTTTACCAATGAGCGAATACGGTACACTGTATTGATGTCTGTCTTGTCCGACAATGACATGATAATTACGTTGCACTTTACTCTCTACTACGTGCTTGATCTGATAGGGTGTTGAAGGAAGTTCCTTAAGTTTACTACGTTCGTCATCGATAAAGACTTTCTGACGATTACCTTCTCTTACCTTAAAAGGTCTGGCATTCAACAGCTCAACCTGTTTGCGTATAGCGGTATTCAATTCTTCGATACTATGGAAGGTCTGATGACGAAGCGGAGCATAGATATGTTTGTAAGACAAGTCTACTGCTTTCTCAACGCTACCTTTGTCGCGAGGTTTTCTTACACGCGCTGCTACGATGGTTGTTCCGTAATGAGCAGCCATGTATTCCATTGCTTCGGTAAACTGTGGCTCATAGCGATTTGCACGAACAACGGCAGTGCGCATGTTATCGCATTTGATACTTTGAGGAACGCCACCTATAAACTCAAGTGCATGTCGCAATCCGTTGATAAAATCTTCCTGCTTCTGTGAACGTAGGGCTTCCGCGTAGATATAATGACTGTAGGGTAAAGCACAGACCAACACTTCACAAGTGATCCATTCACCGGTAGATCGCTCAACGTAGCCAAGCTTATCACCCGCAAAATCGATTTGAAGTTGCTCTCCCGGGCGATGTGTAAAATGCATGACTGCTTTATCCCGCTCGGTGCATTTAGAGAGATGTTCACAAAACTGAGAGTATGAATAACCGTCCTGATTTTCTTTGCGGTATTCTTCCCAAAGCAGTTGACGTGTAACACCACGCTTACGAAGCTCGGAAGAAAAATAATCAGCACGCTGTTCGAAGATGGCGTAGCGTTCATCTTTGGTTCTCCCGGTGCGTAGCAGATCGACATCATCGGTATAGACTATTGCGGCAAGCGATTGGTCATCTAAACCCAATGCCTGATGCGTAGTTAAGCCAGCCAGCCTAATCCTGCGTAAATATTCTCTGATCGTATTTCTGGACAGTCCCGTAAGTCGTTCCGTGTGCCGGATACTTTGTCCATTGGATTGTAATTCAAATATTCTTCTGATCTGATGCATACGTAATGGTTGTGACATGGAGCGCTAGTGGTTTACTTTTCGAGGTGTAAACCAACGCTTGTCGGCATCAAATCTCAAGCTCAAAGGTGGGTCAGATCATTTCCGGAATTCCTGGCCATCAGGTGGGTCAGGTAATTCCCGGAATCTTGCCTCCCAGGGTGGGTCAAACAATTTCCGGAATACCCGGGTCTGACCATTTCAGGAATCGGTGGGTCAACTCATTTCCGGAATCACCCGGGGCACACAATTCCCGGAATTCTTATCAGGTGGGTCAAATGATTTCCGGAATATTCAGCAAAGTTTATTCTATAACCTTTTTCGGTGGGATAAATATCGTCATAGCTAGACACAATTTTATAGAAAATATTTTTTGTTACGATGTCAATTTTAAAGAGCATCACTGGTAGCGGCATATTTGTCCAGTATGCCAAATGTTCCTTACTCACATAAACAGAGAAATCTTCCGTTAGGGCGTTTTGCGTGGACTTAACCTGAGCCTTTACGATTATTGAAGTGCTTCTGTTATCATCTTCGCAGATTTCAATTTCAGCGTCAATGCCAATGTCCGCCATAGATTGTATTCGGAAAGGCCAGCCGAAATGGCGCGTTACCCAGTGTCCCAAATAAAAAACTCCCGAGTCGCCGGTGGCACCACCTTCAGTATAGAATTTCATGCTACAATTTAACTTTACTTAAGGTAATATGAATTAATGGAAAGAAAATTAGTAATCTCAATAAAAAATTGATTAGACATGAATATTATGGGTGATATCCTTAATGGTATTAAAGATCGTGTATCCAATCCGTTTATTTTCTCTTTCATGTTTTCCTGGATTTTTTTTCAATTGGCCAATTACTGTCGCGCTTCTTTGGTTTGATCCAATCCAGTTGAAGAGCGAAGGACACGATTCAATATATTCATTTATAAATTCGCACCTTGCCCTGGGTAATTTGTTTTGGCGCCCTTTAATATTTGCTGTGGCGTACACATTGATATCACCTGTCTTACGAAACTTAATTAACATTCTACATGCCGTTGTCGATAAACATGGAGATAAGCGCGTCTTGAAAATATCGGAGGATACCCATGTTCCATTCAATCGTTTTATTCAGTTAAAAAATGAATCAACAGCCCTGCGCAGAGAGCTTAATGATGTATTCGATCGAGAAAAATCTTTACAAAATGAAAAGCAACTGTTAGTCGAAGAGATAAAGAGCTTGAAAGACGACTTTCACTCTGTTCAAGTTGCGAATAATGAATTATTGACATTTCAAAAAGAAGTGAATAGAAATGAAATTATTTCTGGAAATTGGGTCATTACCAGCGATGATCAGCAATACAACGTTCACATCATCAATAATCAAGTTCATTTTTTAGATAAGTATGCAAGAAACAGATTGGATCAACTGTCCATCACGCATTTCTTTTTTGACTCAAGGTATAAGAGGATGTGGTTTTTGATGCTGCCGAGTAACCAAGAGGAGAAAAATAGTTCCAATGACAAATCGCTTTCCGAGTTTAGTGGCCTCTTTTGTGACCTGAAGTTTCAGGGACCAAACATGTTGGTCGGCATGGTCAATAATCGGCAATCAACACAATGGGTTAAAGTGGTTGGTTGATGAACAAACCTATTTTAACGGTTCTAGAACCAGGTGTAACTGTTTGTGATGTGCTAATCTAGGTTCATTTGTGTCAAACATTCGGATATGACACGAAAGAAGATAGAAAGTTCAGAACGTTTAGGCAGAAAGATCGGGCTGCGTGTAACCGATAAATTTTATCATCACCTACTGCTTTTGCTACCAACCACCAATTGCAGGTCTGTTGCAGAATTAGCAAGGGCAATTCTTATTAAAGAACAAATAGTATGGCTGTATAAAGATGCGTCTCTCGATGGCGTCGTTGCTGAATTGTCCTCGATCAAAAGTGAGGTTCGGATGATTGGCAAGAATGTTAATCAGGTCGCCAAATCCTTTAGCAGTGCACCTGATCCTTCGCAGAAGATAACTCAGGCGCTCATTCTCCTTGATGAGTATCGCAAGGTTTCTGATCGATTGGAGCCTGTTATGAAAATCATTGGCCAACTGTCAGAGAAATGGTTGCAAAAGTAATCACCGGGAAAAGTATGCGCGGTGTATTAAGCTACAATGAGCATAAGGTACGCGATGGTATGGCATCATGTATTCATGCGGAGAATTTTGGTCTCGATTCGGGTGAAATGACTTTTCGCATGAAGCTCAATCGGTTTGAGCAATTGATGGCGCTCAATAAAAGAACCAAAACGAATGTAGTTCACGTCTCTTTGAATTTTGCCGTGAATGAAATCCTTGATCAGGATAGACTCATTGAGATTGGTCGAATGTACATGGAGCATCTGGGGTTTGCAGATCAACCGTATTTGATATATGAACATTTTGATGCTGCACATCAGCATATCCATATCGCTACAACCAACATTCGTGGTGATGGTTCTCGGATCCCTCTGCATAATATTGGAAAAAATGTATCGGAGCCGGCGCGCAAGTATGTTGAGGAGTTCTTTGGACTCGTGCAGGCAGAACAACAGGCTAAGCATGAGAAGCTAATATTTCCAACGCGTATTGATCCGATTCAATATGGCAAGCATGAAACTAAACGATCGATATCAAATGTAGTGAATTATGTCACGCGGAATTATCAGTATACCTCCATTGCAGGTCTCAATGCGGCGTTAAAGCAATTCAATGTCGTTGCTTACCAAGGGGAGCCCGGTACAGCTATGTATGAACGCGGCGGCTTGCAATACTCCATAATCGACGTGAATGGAAATAGGGTAGGTGTGCCCATCAAAGCTAGTTCTATTCACGGAAAGCCCACACTCAAATTTTTGAAAGGGCAATTTGTGCTCGGTGAGAAACTACGATTGTCCCACGCTCAATCATTGAGAGATAAGATTGCCACTGCAATGGGCGTGTCAAAATCGTTTCAACAGTTAATAGAGGTTCTGGCTCAGAAAAACGTTGTGTTGCTACCGCGATTGAGCGTTGATGGGAAGGTATTTGGAATGACGTTCGTCGATAATGAAAGTAAAGTTGTATTCAAAGGTAGCGACCTGGGTAAGCAGTATAGTGCAGCAAATATTTTAAAATCATTTGGTCCGGTTCCTTTGTCTGAGGGAGTGTTGAAAGACGAATCGAAAAGAAGTTATGACGTTGAGGTGCCGGTGGCAATTCATGGTACACCGGGGTTTGATCATGCCATAGAGATGCTAATGAAATCGCAGTCGAGCGTTGATGGCGTGCCTGCAGTCGATCGCCGACGTAGGAAACGGAAGAAACGCATTAAACGATAACCTTATGGCAACAGGGGAAAATGAACAAGGCCTTAGAAAAGTCATGGACTGGACACGCGGGCTAAGTAACGGGCTATTGGTCTTACACTGCTATCAATGTGCTGTGGAGACATTTCATGCCCCGGTCATTCCTGGTCGCATCATCAATGGATTATGGGAGGTGCTGCGCCGAAATATTTTATTTGATGCTCAAGTATATGCAAAGCTCGGCGCGTTTGTTTTGCTTTTATGTTCATTACTCGGAGTTAAGGCAAAGAAAGACGTAGATACTAATCCATGGGGTCCCGCGGTTTTGCTAAGCCTCGGTATAGCTTTTTATTGGGCTATCGACGCGAGATTTTTGATGCAATTAGGTTTTTCGAGTACCAGCTACGTGCTATGCGTTACAGTTGGATACATTCTCGTATTGACCGGCGGCGTACGAATGCACCGCATAATCCGGTCTCGGTTAGATAAGGATATTTTTAATCACTTAAATGAATCGTTTCCGCAGGAGGAACGATTGATCGAGAACGAATTTTCGGTCAACCTAAAGGCGCGTTACCGGTCAAGGAAAGGCTCCCGAAATTCATGGATCAACATTATCAATCCGTTTCGTGCACTTCTTGTCATCGGAACACCGGGCGCTGGTAAATCATACTTTGTGATCAGACATGTCATCACACAGCACTTGGCTAAAGGGTTTTCGATGTTTGTCTATGATTTTAAGTACGATGATTTATCCATTATTGTTTACAATCACTTGCTCTCAAATCGCGGCGCATTTAAGGTCGCACCAAAGTTTTATGTTATCAATTTTGAAGACCTATCGCGCAGCCATCGGTGTAATGCGTTAGAACCATCTATGATGAATGACATCACGGATGCAGCAGAATCGGCGCGCACAATTATGCTTGGTCTCAATCGGGACTGGATTAAAAAGCAGGGAGATTTTTTTGTGGAGTCTCCAATTAACTTCGTTACTGCGATTATATGGTTCCTGAAAAAATATAAAGGTGGCATTTAATGTACCCTTCCGCATGTCATCGAACTCATGCAGGTTGAGTACAAGATTTTATTTCCACTGCTGGCAAGGGAGCCGGAAGTTGACGTGTTAATCAATCCTTTTGAGTCGGCCTATCGTCACGAAGCCTGGGAGCAACTTGAAGGACAAATTGCGAGCGCGAAAATCGGCGTTGCTCGGCTCGCGTCTCCACAGCTTTATTATATTCTTTCAGGAAATGATTTTTCCCTTGACATCAATTCGCCGACTGATCCGAAAGTCGTATGTATGGGAAACAACCCACAGAAGCAGCAAGTGTATGGTGCTGTGTTGTCTTTATACATTTCAAGGTTGATTAAGATCGTAAATAAGAAAGGCAGGATAAAGTCGAGTTTGATCTTTGATGAATTTCCTACAATATATTTCAACGGGATAGACGGGCTGATTGCCACCGCAAGGTCGAATAAGGTAGCAACAACACTCGGTGTTCAGGATTATAGTCAGCTCAAGAAAGATTATGGGCGGGATCAAGCTGAAGTTATTATGAATATTGCTGGAAACGTCATCAGCGGACAAGTAGTAGGGGATACCGCCAAGACGCTTGCCGAACGCTTTGGGAAAATTGTACAGCATCGCGACAGCATTAGCTTGAACAGTAACGATACTTCAGTGAGCAAATCTTCACAGCTGGATTATGCGGTTCCCGCTGCTAAAATCGCAGCGCTTTCTTCAGGGGAGTTTGTAGGGATGGTTGCAGACAATCCAGACCAGAAGATCGATCTCAAAATGTTTCATGCGGAAATTGTCAATGATCACGCGCAAATCAATGCGGAAATAAAACGTTACAAGGCCATTCCTGTGATTCGAAAGGTGAGCCTCTCAGATGTTCAGGACAACTATTACAGGATTAAGAATGATATAAGACTAATTGTTGATGGTTACTAAACTAAATGATAGCGGTTATGAAAATCTTGAAATTTTGCGATGCATTAGAAGCAAGAATGAAATCTGAATTAAGTGGGAGCGACACTGCTCGCGATTACGCGTCCGTCGCGTTAGTTTATGACAAGCTTAATTCAATGGTGATGGAATTACGTGAGTTTGTTGTGCGAACCGGGTTTTCGGATCGGGAAGAAGAAATTCAATTTTTTAAGTTTCGGAAGCCGATTTTTATGAGTCAGCAGATCTATCATAAAAAGCTTTTTAAACTGCTGGTGCAGAAATCTTTTAGAAGTTTTGACGAGCAGAAAAAACTTGTTCAAGATGTTCGAAACAAGCTTGAGCAATTCGCGGTGCAAAACTTTGATTTTTATTGCTATTGCATGGGAACAGCGTCGCACCTGGACGCGCAATATTTTTCAATGCAGCTTGGTGCGGATGGGCAGGTGGATCCGTTTTGTACGCGATATGACTTGAAGCTTTCGAAACTTCTTGCTAACAATATGTTACTCGAGTATCTCAATGGTGTTGACGATAAGAGAACGACGTCATCTGCTAACCTGCGATGGACTGGTTCAAAGTCGGCGCTGGTAGAGCTTGTGTATGCTCTGCACTTGGTCGGCGTATTTAATAACGCTACTGCAGACATTGTCAACATTGCCGATGAGCTTGGCGGTTTCTTTGGAATGGATTTAAAGAACTATCGCCGCATCTTTATAGACATCAAAGGAAGGAAGACTGGACAGTTTCTGGTGGATCGCATGCAGCGGAACTTTCATGAGCGCATAGCGGAGCATGATGGTGGTTAGTTGTTAAAACCAGTCAATCATTTTATTGGATGAAATGTTTTTGAAACGCTATACCAGTACCAGGAGGCCGTCTCAAAAGTCATGAGGCGGCTTTTTTTGTTTTTTTTGGGTTAATCTAGTTTGAAAAATGTAGGCGCGTGAAATCTTCGTCACTCATGCGGTCGCTTTTGCAAGATTGTGCGCTATGGCTAGTAAACC
>NZ_QMFY01000039.1 GCF_003286915.1 Pseudochryseolinea flava | reverse complement strand
CGGTACCACCATCATACTGTTTGAGAATTGACACGATTTGTGTCTCGGTGAATCGACTTTTCTTCATTGTTCCCTAAAGTTAAAAATTCCTACTTTTGAATTCTTCGCTTTTTAGGGAAGCTTACGGTGGGAAACCTATCCCATGTGACTCTTTGATAAGAATCTGATGCCGACAAGCTATAATTTTCACTCTTTTCTACTTGCGGATAGAATCCAATTACGTTTAGATCGCTTGTAACTCCCAATGTAAAAAACTTCATGCTATTCAATACCAAATTTTGGGTTGATCACGTCTTCGAAATAAGCATTCAAATTTTTTAATGCTGAATTCTTCGCATTAAATATCTCTTTTTTCAACTGCGGTATCAACTCTTTCTGAATAAAATCATTGCATGCTTCTGGACTCAAGTCTCCCAAGTCCCGAAACTTGTCTAATCTAAATTCAATAAATTTGTCATATGCGGGATGGTTCTGATGCAATCCGACCTGGAGGGCTTCATCATAATGCTCAAGGCCAATGATGCTTTCTGGTAAATTTGGATGATAACCATTCTTGGCTGCCGCTAAAACAACTGGATGATCGCATTTTCCAAGAGACAATATATGGTGGGCATCCACTCCTACGTCCGCTGGAATGCCTAAGAAGCTTTTGATCTGCGAACGTAAATTTTTCTTTGCAACAGCTGATGTAAAGTCTATGTCTCCATTAACCACTTTCCATTTGAGAAACATTGACTTATTACCTAAGGTCACTTTTCCCACGCCGTTGTTGGTGTTCGCGCTGGCCGTGAGCGCCGAAGACACCAACAACATTTTGAAATGAAAGCTTGATCGCTATTGACAAAACGTCACCAACATAACAACGAGATCCCCGAGTATCAACTTGCAAAAAATAACTGCAATGTGATTGAGTGTAGTGTAAATAAACTGGTCGATGCCACCGCACGCGTGCAACGTGAACCACCAGCAATAGTTGAAGAAGTCTTCGAGACAACGTGTCTTGAATTTAATCCGGCTGCGCAATTTCAAATAAGAGGCGCACGCATTAAAAGATATTAATCAATCGCGAAATAATTTGGCGTAACTAAATTTGTTGGTGCCGCCACGCACGTGCCATTTCGAACACCAACAAAGGCGGGCAATAAGAGGCGCACGCATTAAAAGATATTAATCAATCGCGAAATAATTTGGCGTAAACTAAATTTGTTGGTGCCGCCGCGCGCGTACCGTTCGAATACCAACAAAGGCGGGGATCATAATTCTTGTTCGCGCCAACATTATAAGAATGAAATCGAAAGTGAGACAAAACCTAATGCTGAAGCTATGGCCAAATTGGCAAAGGCACTACCGTTGATTATCTGATGAGCGGAACTACAGACAACCTGGTGCAGGAAGCTGGACTAGATAAGGGACTGGTTTCGCGCTTTAAACAAGTACAGAATTTACCTACAGAAGAAAAACGCACCGTACTTTCTCTGCTTGATGCGTTCATCGCTAAAACTAAAATTCAACGTTCTTGCAAGCGAAGTGAAAAAGTCAAGCTTCATGCCTGGTTTTCTAATTTCTTTTTTAGATCATTAAGGGATCCCTGATACGAGTCACACATCTTAGCATATTTTGGGTTTTTGCGATCTTCATCTATCCAGCTTTGCAACCCCGTTGTGTACTCTTGATACCTGGCTTCATTGTCACACCATTTAGCAATGGTAATAGCCTTTAAAACATTCACAGGGTATTCTCCGCCAATACCAAGATTGATGATATTACTAAAATCGTGCTTGAGTATAAATTCCCCCAGGCCGTCAATGCTATTCCTGTTTTTAAAAAAGGGAACTATCTCTTCGGAAAGAAAACCTTCAAACGATTCTTTAAATAGAGATACTTCTAACGTACCTGATGTAATTTTTTTATACAATTCTTTGTTTCGAATCGGGCTAACAATAGTATGCTGTAAATCAAAATTGTATTTCAACCCATTTTGTTTTGCAACTGCCTCGACTAACCTTTCTATAGCGTAAACTCTTAGCCAGTATTCGATTCCCGTAGGAGCCATTCCCACATCAGACAATTGAAATCTGGTTTGCACGGTATACAATATCTCATTCGTCTCTGAAAAAACTAAAGACTCACCAGAGTCCAAGACTTTAGTTTTTACATCCATGAATAAGTCTTGCTTACCTACAGAATCAATTATAGCGGCTATAAAACTCTTTTTATCATTCATTTATTCAATGCCTTGAAAAGTTCCTTTTCCATCTCCATAAACCTTATAAAAATCCTTAATGATAATTTCGGTATTCTGTGTGATACCACTACCAGGCAATAATTCTTCAGCCGCATCTCTAGTGCGCGTACCGCTTCTCACTGTTAATTGTTGGCCTATTCCATTTTTGGCCAACGTCTGGCCAGAGGTTAAATTTGTTGCTTGGCTTAATTTGCTATCCGTAACCACCATGTCCACTATTCTTCCTCTTGAATCATACTTCACAAAGACAGCATCTGCAATAAAATATTCACCTTTTGCATTACACGGTGCTGTCTTGCCTGGCACACAAAATTGAACTTGACTCAGCACCTTTCTGTCAGCTAAATCTGGAACGAGTTCATTTAATCCCACGCCGTTGTTGGTGTTCGCGCTGGCCGTGAGCGCCGAAGACACCAACAACATTTTGAAATGAAAGCTTGATCGCTATTGACAAAACGTCACCAACATAACAACGAGATCCCCGAGTATCAACTTGCAAAAAGTAACTGCAATGTGATTGAGTGTAGTGTAAATAAACTGGTTGGTGTCACCGCCCGCGTACAACGTGAACTGAAAGTGGCTGTGAATTTGAACAGGTTGTAAATATAGTTTGCTGATTTGAATTTTGTGTTGTTGAACCAAAACAGAAGCAAGGCTCTGCTGAGGAGCAACCTGCCAGGGATAGGTTCTCCCGA
>NZ_QMFY01000038.1 GCF_003286915.1 Pseudochryseolinea flava | reverse complement strand
ATTGTTCGTCAAATAGACCTTTCGCCTTGTTTTTCATTTCCCTTACTTTGAAAGCAAGTACGCAAATCTTTACCGCTTTTCACTGAGGTTTTTAGAGATGCCCTTAATCGTTAATCGTTAATCGTTATTCGTTATTCGTTATTCGTTAATCGTTAATCGTTATTTCAATGTCGTTGACCTCAGCATCCTCCTTCAGCTATGGATTTGTATTCACCCCTGGCCCCTTAAGGGGAACTCGATTTGCGGGCGGGGCCCTTTAGGGAAGTGAAGGGTGCGCGTTGGCCTATACATTCGTTAATCGTTATTCGTCCCGATAGCTATCGGGATCGTTAATCGCTATTTAAAATTTAATCTCAGCGTTCGGATAAGTGTTTTTGATTTTCTCCTTCTCCGATTCAGACAATTTATTTGAATACAAGTTAATTGTCTTGAGTGCCTTCAGTTGATAAAATTCCTCTGGCAGATAAGGAAGACCATTAAAAGAGAGATCGAGGTAAGTTAACTTCTGAAGTGCTCCTATGCCAGCAAGATCGTTCACATTTATTCCAGGTCGCGACACAACTGAAAATCTTCCATCGGCTTCGCGCACCTTACGATCAATCATTTCCTGTAAGTATCCGAATTCGTCAGGATGTTCCTTCGCCATACTTTGCCACTCCTCGAGCATATCTTCAGTGAAATACTGTTTTTCTTCCGCGTTCCGATCCAACTCGAGGTGCTCCAGGGACGTAAGCTTAAACACCACATCTTTCCAAGTTGTGAACTTTGAACTAATGATTAGCTTCTTCAGCTTTTTAAACTGTGTAAAGTCTGGGAAACTGGCACTTTGCGTACGTGATCCCTTCCATAAAAATTCCTCGAGATTCTCGAGATTAACTAAGCTCGGGTAAAGTTCTTCGATAATGTTTTCGCGAAGGTCAAGCTTCTTCAAGTTCGTTAACCGCGTAACTACTTCCGGAAACTTCGCCACATGGTCCCGGTCGCGATAACAATTGTACATCTTAAGTTCTTCAAGATTCTCTAGCTTCGACATCGCCTCTCCAAATTGAATTGGAACGTAATCGACATTCAACATTTTTAGTTGAACGAGATCGCCAATCGAATCCGGAAGCGTTGCCAATCGGTAGTTCTGACTAACATTTAAGACTCTAAGATTTTTCAGGTTACCGATTCCGTTTGGCAGCTTCTCAATACCACAGTCGCTAAGGTGTAGCTCCTCTAGGCTTTCCATCAAGCCAATCTCATCGGCGATCACCGATATTTTATTCTTATTAAGAACCAATTTGGTGAGCTTCTTCAGCGTAAGAATCTGCATCGGAAACGCCGTGAACTTCTGGTCCGTCAAATCCAAAGTCGTTAACGTATCACCTTCTTCTACAACCTTCTGATCAAGTGCTTGCGCATACAATACTTTCAACGACTTCGCATCATCTTTTAAGGGATTCTTGCCTTCCTTCACCCATTGTATGAATCTATGCTGACTGAAATCGCCGCGGTCATCAAGTACGCCAGGCACCATGACCCTTTCGAAGTCATTGGTTGTATAATCGTAGGTAAAAAAATCATTATGGTTGCTATAGTAATTAATCAATATAGCGCCTTGCGGATTTACATCGGAATGATGATCGCTGTTGAGTAAATAAGGAACGTTCAGTTTCCCCTTGACCGTAATACTGCCATGGTTGTAATTTCCATCATACACATATTTGACGTTAGCATCGCCCGCCACATAAATACTTTCATCGTAATTCTGCAGCACATCGCAGGTAAGGTTACCGATCACCAGCAACGAGGGTATACCATCATTACCTGGTTTGACTGTTCCACGTACATCAAGATTCCCATTTACCATCATGAGGATGGATGAACTTTCGTCGCCACCCAATGCCTTCACTAACGCTAGAATGTATTCGGCATTGAGATCTTGCTCAATACGCACATCACTGTCGAAAAATAAAATGACCTCTTTATCAATGTGGTTGATATTATCGTACAAAGCGAAATCAAACTTGTTCTGGAGAGAAGCCTCATTTAAAAGTTGAGGCGCGGCGCTGGAAAAATAACTCATGCATTTAAAAATTGGCTTGCAAGATAGGACTTAGAAGCGGAAAGCGAAAAGCGGAAAGCACGCTACAAAAGACATTGGTCAATGGCGAAATAATTTGCGTATCACCTAACAGCTACCAAACTTGGAAGAGCAAAACAGTTGCATCTAACTTTTGTATGAGTTGAATATGATTTTGTTCTGATTGGCACTGTAGATGATTACACTTCTCAGTTGCTCGACATAGTCCAGTATGATCACGCCTATGTAATCAAAATTATTTTCTGGATCAAGGGCAAGTGGAGCACGCTGTAAAAGATATTAATCAATCGCGAAATAATTTGGCGTAACTAAATTTGTTGGTGCCGCCACGCACGTGCGATTTCGAACACCAAAGTCGGTACCCGTTTTTCTTATATGGTATCTCAGGAAGAAAGCGGAAGATATTCTTTAAAAACAAAACCAGTTAGTGACGATCGTTCTAATTCTAGCTTTAATTTTTCACACTAGCGTGAGCGGAGCGACGTTGCTTAGGCTAATGATATCATAACCCGGAAAATTTTCTTTCAATACCAGAGCTCGAGGCCTAATGCTTTTTTCAAAATTCGCTTCCCTTTCCAACGCATGAAGTTGTTTAATGGAAGAAACTTTAAATTCATTTAAAATATTAAATGGCGTTAACGTGAATGTTTCAAAAACGCTGCTTGTAAAATCAATGTAGTCAAGAAAACTGTTTACAAAATGAAACCAATAATACGATAGCTGCACCTTTCGGTGCGTAACATTAACAGGGTAAAATTGATGCGGAGGCAAATTAAATCTCTGCAGTATATCTTTAAATTTATCATCTATAGTCAGTCCGTAAAATCCAGACAAACTACTTAGTAGGTTCGTCGGTTTAGCCTTGTGTTTTATTTGAATATCATACTTCGGCACAAAGGTGGCGTAAGCTTCCCCTGAGTAGCTACACTCAAAATTAATAATTGTCGTGATAATTGCCTTGTTGGAATGTTGGATACTCGGTGTCGGCTTGTGCGGCAGGGAGTATTCCACATTTCAACAGGAACGCC
>NZ_QMFY01000037.1 GCF_003286915.1 Pseudochryseolinea flava | reverse complement strand
CGGGTCAAATGATTACCGAAACGGGTGGGTCAGATAATTAGCGAAATACCTGGGTCAAACCATTTCCGAAATAGGTGGGTCAGGTAATTACCGAAAGGGTGGGTCAGACGGTAGCGAAATATTCACCAGCCACATCTTGATCGGGTAATCTTAAAAGAAGTCGGCCTGGACGATGGGACGGATGAAACGGGAGAGTTCTATTTCCGAATCATGGAGCGAAGAGCTAGGAAGGTTGAAGCAGACAACGATTCAATAGTTACACAAGCGCTCAAAGTCTACATCGAATTGATCGCTGAAAAGAAAAGGAGAAAGCAGTTAGCAAAAGAAAAGAAGTAGCGGAGCCCATCGGCCCTGATCTTGTCAAAAAGGTGGGGCCTTTTAAACTGTGAGAGTGATATGAGTTGGAGAGATCATCTGAAAGAATTTGCAAAGGAATGCCTGTTGTTTCAAAGCGAAGAGATTATTAACTGGATTTATGGGTTGCTTGCGTGGGGATCGTTTGCTCTATTCGTGACCGCCACCAGCAACATTGTGTCAAGCTATTTGGAGTAACTACGCCATCACCAATTCATCCTTTACACCTTGCGCAGCGGCCAATTTCAATTTCTCATCTTCCACTTTACTCACGTCCGCAGAGGCATTCATTGATTCCTTAAACACTGCGATCGCTTTTTTCCTATCACCACGCAGTAGAAATTCATTCGCTTGTTGAATCGAATCATTGTAACTGAAAGGTGCTCGTACTTCAGGTACGTTGAGATTGATCCCTCGCGTTGTCAGCATTTTTGAAATAGTGTAAGCCCTCATTGATGGATCTTGATATGGCTTACACAAATCCATGATGTCATCTTTTTTCAAATCACGATTGAGCCAGGCCTTTTCATTTTCTTTATCAATGAATACAGGCATTCGTTTCTTTGCGTTGTGAACATACTCCATGATGGTGTTCGCGGGGCAGGTGAGGAGTGTGTAGCTGTAATAGTACTCACCATTCTGCGGATTCTTCCATCGCGAATACAAGCCTGCCATTGATCTGACCTTCTGATCACGAAATGTTATATAGTAGGGAATCTTGATCGTTCCAGCTTCATCTAGCCAACGCCATTCATAGAAGCCTGTTACAGGAATCAAACATCGCTGACCGTTCTTGATGGCATCGCGGAAAGAGGGCTTTTCCCACATTTCCTCATGAATGCAATTGACTGTGTTGAGTCTATCCTTCATCGCCTTTGCTTCGTCTTTTTGCCAGAACGGAACAAGTCCCCAACGAAACATCTTGAATTTGTCTGGTTCTCCTGCGGTCAGAACGTGTGTTGGAAAATAGTCGAAAGCATTTTCATAGTATCTTTCGTATTCATCAACGTTGTTATACGCGCTGAGGAAGCGTTGATACCATCGCATTTCAGTTAGCTCTTCTTTTGTCAGATTCGCAGGCAGCGCATTCTTCTCATTGTACTTCAGCATTTGCACACCAAGCTCATTGGTGTTCTCCATTCCGATAGATTTGAGAGCATCGTCTTTCTTAAGCATAATGCTAAATTTCTCTTTGATCAAATCAATTTCTTCGGTAATGGAAGCAAAGGAAGCATCATAGTGAGCCACCAATTCGTCATGCTTCTGTTTCTCTGATTTAAAGTTGCACATAGATCTGCGTTGTAGTTTGAAAACAAAAAGCGGATTTCCTTCCGTCTGAAGTATTCTCCGCATTTGATTCCTCTGTTCCACCGATCAGGTGTTTATAGAAAAACACAGATTGGCTTAATAGAGATTACTAAGTTACAAATTTCTATCCTCATCTGAACCGCCAGCGGGATCACAGGTTGACAACCAAAACTCTCAAAAGCTCACAAAATTGATTTTTGTGGGCTTTTTTGTTTTTAATGCAGTACAAAAAAGTCACCGATTCTCAATTGTCTGGTGAGCAAATCGGGAGCAGCGGCTCTCGGAAAAATTCTGCTCACCAGAACTCACCGAAAAGGGTCATTATCAAGTAGTTCAGTAAATGAACATCTTGATTCAACAAGGACATCAAAGGAAATTTATTAACCATTAAAATTTCTGTTTGATGAACAAATCATTGAAAGTGCTCTTCTTTTTAAGAACTAGAACGAGCTATGTGAGTGGACCGGCACCGATCTACATGAGGGTAACTGTTGAAGGCGACCGTTTCGAAATGGCAACTCAACGTGAAGTTGATCCTGAGAAGTGGGACAACAAAGCTTGCAGAATGGTGTACTCGAAAAAGGAATCTACGCGCGAATTGAATTACTATCTCGACATGCTTCAGGGAAAAGTATTTGAAGCACAACGCGAAATGATGTTAAAGGGTATCGACATCACTGCCAATAAGGTGAAAAGTTTCCTACTTGGCAAAGACATCAAAGATGCCAAAACACTCCTCGTCGTTTACCGAGAACACGTTGAAGAAATAAAAGCCCTAGTCGGCAAAGAGTACGCGAAAGGCACACTAAAGCGATACAAGTCAGCCCTTATTTCGCTGGAAGATTTTCTGATTCACAAGGGAGTTCTCGACATCCCGTTGGATAATCTCAATCATCAGTTTATTACGAGCTACGAATTCTTTTTGAAGTCCGTTCGCAACATGGATCACAACACAGCAATGGGTACAATTAAGAAATTAAAAAAGATTATTCGCATCTGTGTGGCCAACGAATGGATTGACAAAGATCCCTTCATGAGTTTTAAAGTAAAAATCCGTGAAACGAATAGACCGTACTTACTTCAAGATGAACTTGATAAAATCATTGCTTTAAAATTTTCAGCTGATCGGCTCGCTACCGTGCGTGATATTTTTGTTTTCTGCTGTTACACCGGCCTCGCGTATGCTGATGTTCAGAAATTGAAATGGGGTGATGTTGTCATAGGGCATGATGGAGAGAAGTGGATTCATACTGAGCGGGTGAAGACTGAAACAGCAACACGCGTTCCGCTTTTGCCGCAAGCATTGAGCATCATGGACGGATACAAAGATCATCCGCAGTGCGTGAATGAAGGGAAACTTTTACCGGTATCCAGCAACCAAAAAATGAATGAGTACTTAAAGGAGATTGCCGATCGTTGCGAGATCAATAAGAAAATGACATTTCATACAGCACGACATACCTTCGCGACCACAGTGACTTTAACAAACGGAGTTCCAATTGAAACGGTGAGTAAAATGCTTGGCCATAAGACACTGAGAACAACCCAGCAGTATGCAAAGATCCTGGACCAAAAGGTAAGCGACGATATGAGACAATTGAAAGAAAAACTATCTAAAAAATAATAGCGTGATGAACAATAAAAAAACGATAGGACAAAAATCTATAAACCGCGGTCAGTTGATAACTATTGGCGATCTGGAAGAATTCAAAAACCTTCTTTTTGAAGAAATGCGTTTGCAGTATAAAAACTTACTTGCTGAGATCAACAAGCAGCAAAGTCAGGTAACGAAGCAGTGGCTTCGATCGAATGAAGTGTGTAAAATTCTTGGCATCTCTGTGGGAACGCTTCAAAACTTAAGAAACAACCGCACCATTGCTTATTCGAAAGTTGGTGGCGTAGCATTTTATAAGTTCGAAGACCTCGCTGTGCTTATGGAAGCTAAGAAAATCGCCAGGCAGTCAAACGGAAAAGTTTAATAAGTCGTAAGATTTCATTCATTTAAATCAAGGCTAAATAGTTTGAAGATGGCATTGCCGTTGATACTTGTGAAAATCAACGGCATGCTATCTTTTCATCTTTTTATAGTTCTGTTGTCGAATGTTGTCTGCGGTTGATGCCACTGCCTCAATAAGTCCAATGGCAAAAAATGAATCATATTTAAGAGTAACGCTTTCATGTGCGTAACGCCATTTTTCAAAGCCGTCACTTATTGCCTTCATTTGATCAAGAAACCTGTCATTCAAAGTGTATGTTTGGCTAAAGTATTGCGATGAAAAAATATCACCGCTAGTCATAAACGGATTTTTACTGATTGATTCATGAGCTAAGATTTCTTGTTTAATTGACGGAGGCAATTTTTCAAACAGTTTATGAATGTTGTGAATTCGGGGGGCCTTACCAGTTAGAATAACGTGAAGATCTTTGAGATGAAGTTCAACCGAGAAAGCTACGTAAGCTTCCCTAAAAAGCGAAGAATTCAAAAGTAGGAATTTTTAACTTTAGGGAACAATGAAGAAAAGTCGATTCACCGAGACACAAATCGTGTCAATTCTCAAACAGTATGATGGTGGTACCGC
>NZ_QMFY01000036.1 GCF_003286915.1 Pseudochryseolinea flava | reverse complement strand
GGGCGTTCCTGTTGAAATGTGGAATACTCCCTGCCGCACAAGCCGACACCGAGTATCCAACATTCCAACAAGGCAATTATCACGACAATTATTAATTTTGAGTGTAGCTACTCAGGGGAAGCTTACGCAAGGAAAGGAATACCAAAAACTACGAAGTTGTTTTACAAGACTCTCTCGTAGGCATCATAGTCGATTATATAGAAGAAAATAATGTAGATGTTAAGTCACGCATAATAACGACGAGCTGGGACGCGAACCTTTTCGAAAGGATATTTACATTTCTAGTACACCACGGCAAATAAATGAAGTTTCGGATAACTTACCTAGTTATTATTCTGTGATCAACGACACTATTGTTGTAATGGTTTTTTTAGGCATTGAAAAGATTGTAAGCCGAAATACCTACCAAATTAATAATGAAATAAAACAAGTGTTAACCAATGCACAAGTCAATTTAAAAGAAAAAATCATTGATGGTGAACTTACTCATGAACCAACATGGCTTTTTAGCTATTGTTCAGGGGATAGTCGTTTGATAAAAATATCTTCCCCCTTAGAACTATTTCATATCCCGTGTGGATACATTTTGCAGCATGATATTTTAAAAAGTGACAATTCATTTATACTCACGAAACGGTAAACATTGCATTGAACCCTCCAACTAGCACAATTCTTCCCTTGATTCCTACCCCGATCTAGCGCAAGTCTTCACCGTATGCTGGTTGAAGTGCTGTGCCCCGAACTACTCCGTGATTAAGCGAAGCGTCACTTGGACCTAAAATGTTTTCAGTCTTCAGACTGATGTCGTGATAATGTGGTAGACGTGATGTTGATGGAATGTAGTAGGGCAGTCTGAAGACTGAATGTATATTGTTGGGTCCAAGTCTCACTCCCTGCAACCAAACACGCAATCACCGAGTATCTCGGGGCATATACTTGAACCAGCTAAGCTAATCACACAATCTACGCAGGAACACCTGTGCTAGTTTGGCACGAAGGCGATGATCAGCCCGCCGCCTATCTGAATTACTTCCTCTTCCTGAGTTACGACAATGCCCAGTCTACGAACTATGTGTACTTCGATTACCTGAACATCACGCTCACCAAGAGTAATGTTATCCAATACAACGATTATTATCCCTTTGGATTGGAAGCCGCAACAAGTTGGACACGCGAGAACAATACCAACAGCTTTCTTTACAATGCCGGCAATGAGTTGAACAAAACTTCAGGCTGGTATGAGATGTTCTACCGCGGCTACGATCCTGCGTTGGGCAGAATGTTACAGGTCGATCCTTATGCTACAAGTTTCGCGTCTTCAACGCCGTACAACTATGCGTTAAATAGCCCCGTGATGGGTAACGATCCTTCGGGCGGTTATGCGTACATGAGCAACAATTTTGGTAGGGAGATGATGGACGCCAGGTCGAGTATGCTGGAAGGTAATGGCTGGGCCATTAGTATGACGCCGTCCGAGTATGGCCGTGGTGCTGGCATGTATCGTGCGTTTGCTACCGCTGGAAGTAGAGGTGTATCGTTGGCTGACTTTTTCGGTGAAACTTTGGCGGGTAATAATGCCGGAGGAACATGGACAAATGGGCGTGCACAATACTTCGCAGACGACGGTGCTGCCGCGATGTGGGTTTTGGAGTTTTTCGACAATCTAATCGGAACAGAACCAGGTGCGTTGGATAAGCTAATTGCCAACGCTGGTTTCGCGGGGGCTACGGTGTTGCGAGCCGTCACAGTGGAAGTGAAGGGAAAGGGTAACTTTGGAGGTGAGCCTTATCGGGCAGATCCCTGGTTGCATTACAGGTTAAATGAAGCTACCTTAGACTATGCAAGTCTTCGGCGCGAGCGTGGTCATGAAGCATTGGATCTGCTTGGGATAATCCCAGGTTTTGGTGAAGCGTTTGATTTCATAAATGGTGTTTGGTATAGTTTCGAAGGCAGAAAGTTAGACGCTGGCTTAAGCTATGCGGCGGTAGTTCCGGTAATAGGAAATGTTGCAACGGGAGCAAAGGTTGGGATTAAGGCAGCGAAAAGGGGAGCTGGTGTTTATGACTTAGGTACTACACTTGGTAAGTACGTTGGTCAATCGAAAGATATAATGGCCCGTGTGACTTCTCACTTTGCAAACGGAGGAAAATTAAGTGCTGGAGAATTACAAAATGCGGTGTTTCATTCAATGCCTGGCTCTACAAAATTGCAAAGAGAAGTTTACGAACAATTTTTAATAAACAAGTGGGGGATAGACAATCTGCTAAATGTCAGAAACCCTATGGGCGGTAGGATGGATCAGTATAATAATATGATAGATGATGTAATTAAGCAATTTGGTTTACCACGATAATGCTATGAATAACGGAATTGAAATATCACCTTATGGTTCATTGCTTGTTTACAAAAAAGGGTATACGGCAGAGGAAGTGCTTTCGATTATTCGGCAACATAACCTTCGTGGGTTACGTATTTTCGCCCAACTTAAAGATGATAGATTACCAGATTTGGATTTTTTGAGTGAATACAATTTTTTGGAAGCTCTAGATATTACAAGCGTTGATGACAGTAGTTTTAGTTTTTTAGATAAGCTTGGCAACTTAAAACACTTGACTGTAAATTGTCCAGGGCAAAATATTATAGACCTAAGCAAGCAGACAGAACTTGAAACTCTAACATTGCATTGGAGAAAGGGGAAGATATTTGGATTGGAAAAATGCAATAGGATTAATTCGTTATGTTTGGTTGATTATACAGAAGAAGACTTTAAGCCAGTAGCGTCGTTGCTGAATTTAGAAGATTTGAAAGTTAAAACCGCCCTTATAACAACCTGCCGTGGCTTGGAAAATCTTACTAAATTAAAATCCATTCTTTTGGGGAACTGCAAGAAATTATCAGAGATAGATGGGTTGAAAGATTTAAAACGACTCATTCATCTTTCTTTTGATTTGTGTCCGCAAATCAGAAATTATACACCCTTACGTTATTTGATAAATTTGGAGACTCTTCAAATTGTGGACTGCAAGGGCGTAAGTTCAATACGGTTTATTGAAAATTTGCCAGCTTTGAAAAGAATTTTATTGTTAGGCAATACAGACGTTTTAGACGGAGATTTAATGCCAGCAAGAAACATCAAAGAAGTGTTTTATAAACATAGGAAGCATTACAACGCCACGATAGAGAATAAGGACAAGGACAATCTTGTAAAAAGTAATGTTGAAAAGATAAAAGGCTTGTTTAAATAAATCAACGTCACCGAGTTTGGAATAGTTTCGAAGGCATAAAGTTAGAAAGCTGGCTTAAGCTGTGCAACGGTAGTACCGGTAATAGGAAATGTTGCAACGGGAGCAAAGGTTGGGATTAAAGCAGCGAAGGGGGTTGTTAAAGCTACAGGCCAAGCACATCATTTACTTTCAAATAGGATTGTAGGTGCATTAAGTAAGCATCCATTTTTAAAAGGAGCATTTTCAAGGCAAGATCCGAGATTTATTTATAATGCGTTAGATTCTGAAGCACATAAAGGTTATCAAACTTGGCATCGTCAGTATGATAAGATGGTTGTAGATTACATACAGGCTAATCCTAATCTAACACCAAGACAATTTCAATCATATTTGCATGATTTATATCAGCAACCTTGGTTACAACAGCGTATTTCGAACGTTAACTTAAAGTGGTAGATATATGGGATTTTATGTTGTAAACAATAGCAGGTTTGATAATAATGGATTTTCATATGGCGAAGAAAAGGGTAAAGTGAATACTGGAGATGCCATTTTCTGTACAGAATGCGACAGTCCATTAACAATGTTAGAATGGCTTCCCCCATTTGAAGTAAAACTTTCAAAAGGGCAATTAGGGGATGTCATTTTTGGAACTTATAACCATTTTATTGTATCAGAAAAGTTTAAGGAGTTGTACCAAAAAAATCGTTTTACGGGAATATTGACTTTTGAGCCTGTTTCTCTATACCAAAAAGGAAAACCCATAATTGATAAATATTATTGCCCTAAAATTGGTTTAAGTGATGTTCACATTGATATTGACAAATCTGGAGTAGTTTTTGACGGAATAGAAGAATGTTCAACTTGCCAGAAAGCGGGCAGGGTAATCAAGAAAATTAATGGACTTTACATTAATAGCGATTCAAGAATGAATGATGATATTTTCTGTACAATGATGTTACCAGGTGATATTATATTTTCAGAACGATTTAAAGAAAATGCAAAAGATCTCTTGAATTTATCATTTATACAAGCAGAGCATTATGTGCCAAGTTGGGTAGTAATATAGATATTAACTTCGTAGTACACTGACTATTTCGCTAAGTGTGACCCACCTATTTCGGTAATGATCTGACCCACCTTTTATCGTAAGCACCCGGCAACTACGTTTCCTAAAACTTAATTGGCAGGAGTTTTTCAATATTATTGACACTTCTCTTTGGAAGCTCTTCAAGCCCATGTGTGAGCCAACCCATCAGTTCGATCGTATCCACCCGACCAACTACATCTTTACCGGCGCATAAATTAGGTATTGCTTTGTGATAAAAAAAAACATGAAGCATTCACCAGAACAAATGCAAGCCACGATAAATGAGTGGAAGAATTCAGG
>NZ_QMFY01000035.1 GCF_003286915.1 Pseudochryseolinea flava | reverse complement strand
CCGGGTCAAATGATTACCGAAACGGGTGGGTCAGATAATTAGCGAAATACCTGGGTCAAACCATTTCCGAAATAGGTGGGTCAGGTAATTACCGAAAGGGTGGGTCAGACGGTAGCGAAATATTCAATGGGACATGGGGGATCGAGAAAATGGACGACTCATGTATCCATATTGAAAAGAGCTTTGGTTATCCCGGTCTTAAAGGCAATATTAGAAAATTAAACAAACAGTATGGAAGATTGTGTGCGGCTACACATTCTCAAAAAGTGCGAATGAACTCAATAAACTCTCCCAGTCCAGATTCGACATTAAACGGGATTGTATTTGAACCGATGGAAGCGGTCTACACCAAAAGGATTTTTATCTATACCTTAGCGCTTTGTCTTGATTCATTGATAATATTTTTCAAAGCTCAACGTACTGAAACTGATTGGAAAAAACCGATTATTGAAGTATTGAGCGAAGCAAAAAGCACTTTGGATTCGCTCTATCATTTGAGCAACGAAAATTTCGAAAAAGGGTACCTTATTTACAGGGAGCATATTAAGATTGATGCAAAGAAAATTATCCAGATTTACTCTATCGATCTACATGGCAATTTCAATGAACCAGTTAAAAGGAAGACACTGCTCACAGCTGATGAGAATAGAAAGTTTGCAAAAAAACTTTCCGAACGACTACTCAGTGATGACAAGGTGATACACAAAGCAAAATAGGATTATTCTTCGCGGTGTTCCCCGGCTAGTACGAGAAACTCATGTGCGTTAGCACTTATCTTTTTTTGAATCTCCCATGCCTGTGCTTGTTCGACCAAGTGTATTCTTTCTGATGATAGAGAACGTAGCGAGTTAACTTGATCGTCAGACCCTTTGAAGTGAAGATACAACAGATGCTTCGGTGTGAGCGGAAAGTATACTTCACTTTCCTTAGCAAAGATCTCAAGATTATCTTTATCAATTCTATTGTCAACGATAACCGGGTCTGTGGAAGTATACCATGGTCTTTCATCTGTCGTCTCCAGAATTACAACCTCGAAGTGTCCAATTCTCATAATCAAATATTCACTGAAGAACAGAAGCGCTCGGTTAATAAGTTTGTCGGACGGGAGGTCCATTAAGGATTGAAAAAATGGTTGGTTCGGCATGTCTTTAAACTCTTGTGCATCTTTAGCTCGATGCCCAATTATAAACTGTAAGAAGTTTCTTCTAGTATCCGGTTCGAGAAACTCCATGATTTGTGCTCGCCATTTGTCAGACCTAACAATTTGAACAGCCACAAATTGCAAGAGATATGCAATTGACTTTTCTGAAAGTTCACCATCGGACTCAACCTCTTTGACGATATTGTTGTACTCGCCTTCTAACGTTGCATTCATTTTCTCAAACATTCGGTGAATTCTGGGATCATCACTTTCAATGTCGAAGTGATTTACCTCGGCTGTAAAGCTTTTGATGCTCTTTTGCATAGGTCTTTCATTGCCGCGTTTTAAAACAGAAACCTTCCATTGATTGTTTAAGTCTTTGTACCCAAATTTTTTCAGGTATACTTGTGGAACCTTATGCTGGCTTTGGTTAACAGGGGTAGTCATATTTTTATTGTCCTAACAATTTCCTGAATCTCTTGCCGAGTATAGTTGTCCGAAATTCCTGGTCTACTAATAAAGTAGTCGACCAACTCATCAGGGTTAAGGTCAAAGTTTTTTTGGATTCCTTTTGATATTGTTTTTAGGTAGCGGCTTGATGGCTTCACAAAAGGCTGCGAATCTGAGGAATTTGTAAAAGTGAAAATTGGGTAGTTTGCCGCAGTCCCAAGGTAGAGCAGCATTCCGTACCATGACCTCTCCAAGATAAGCAGTGTTTCTTGTTGCTGCGCTTTAACAAAGTCGATAGTTAAATTCTCTTCCCGTTTGGTTTCTTGTTTTACAATTTCACCGAATTGATTCTTAGTAATCAGATACATTTTGCCAAATGTTTTTTCGTTTTCATTTTTTTGATGACGAATAAAACCGACTCCACCGTTCTCCCATGATGCAGACTGTTTAGCGAAATATAGAGCATGGGGAATTAGCAAGTTTCGTTCGTCAAGGGGAAGAGATTTATCTGAACAACCTGGATACACTGTTGAGTTTCCGTCAGTTTGACCACCTCGTAAATAGCAGTAAAATCTCTCTCGAAAACAATTCGAACCGTAGCTTGCATACCAGATGTATTCATTCTTAGTGAGAAAAGTAAATCCAAATTTATACAGTACCTTTCTTAATAGATGGCTGACAATGTTCATATTAGTAAGCGTGGTGTAATCCCTTAACATATTTATCTAGAAGTGTGTAATCAGGTTTCCCGACTTTTGCCTTCTTGAGAAGTTTTGTGCATCGTTTGTCGAATGGCTTGCGCTTTGCGATCAGAGTGACGATGTAGTGAATACCGTGCCTAATCGGATCACTGTTTTGATCTAATTCATTCTCCAAAAATGCCCAGAAGCCATCACTGGAAATGAGCCTCTCAACTTCAATGATTTGTGACTCCAGATGATAAAACGCTGGGATGACCTCTTCGCCTAAAAGAAGGTATTCTATCAAGTACTTGTAGTCAGGATTTGACAGCCCTTTATTCAATTGATCGATCAAAAATCTTTTTTTATTCAGTTTCAAGTCATTGCTGAAACACAATTCGGAAGCATGGTATAAATCCAAGAGCAGCATATCAGATATTTCGGATTGATCTGCGATATTCATTCTTCCATGAGCAACCTTATTTCTGAATAGCCTAAAGCGAAAAGAATAATACTCATACTCTAAGTCACTGCCAAGAACCTTTCTTAGTCTGTTCAGTTTTTGCTGGAATCCTTCTGTCAAGAGTACGTTCTCAGGAGTACCGACAGTCTTGCAAATATCATGGAAAATCCCTTCGATGATGGTTGGCACTGCGTTGGCAAACATCATTTTTGATCCGTTTGAATATGTGTCCAATGCTTCCCTGATAATTGTGCTATGCTGATCGAGAATATGATGTTTATGTAATAAATCAGAAATAGAAAATATTATTTCCTTTTCGCTGATGTACTGTTGAATTGTCCTGTTAAAGGCAGGTCGATCCGATTCATAAGTGACCTTTAAATCTCGAATTAACCTTACCGGTAGGTCACCAAATTTATTATCAAGATCGCTTGGCGGATGAGGCGTGTATGCTTTAGAATTCCAGTAGTAACTATATGGAACCGACTGAAAGAAAGCTGGAAATAAACTTGAGTCATAACATTGATTCAACGCTAGGTTGTGAATCCTGTCTTTTAGAAAATTCATGATTTCCGTTCTTGCGTCTTCATTATGCTGTTGATAGTATTTAAGAATTGGTATCAATTCTTGAATTTCAGCGGTGTCGTTTCTTTTTATTGTTTCAGATTGCTTTTGCGTTATCTCTGCGAGTGTTCTGTCGATAGCCTTGATGTCAGCAAAAGCATGTTCATATAGTCCCAGTAGTTCATCTTTTGGCGATTTTACGATGGTAAAGTAAAAACGGCATACATACTTATGGAACTCATTCTCATTCTCCGGAACTTCGTGTTGCTCGTGGTCGGAATCTTCTAAAAACGATTTTCTCAATGAACTGAAGTCGGAAAGAAATGGGTTTATATTGAGAGTTCGAAACAGAAAGTGTTTTGAAAGAATGTCGAAATCACATCGATAAGCAATCCCCTGTTGCTTCAAGTCATCCAAAATTTCCTGAACTTGCCCTCCGGTGATGCCATGCAGAGGAAATTTCTTTAGCTGATGTCCATAGTCGATATTTTCGGAGAGAGAATTATTTTGATCTTTAGGCATGTCAATACGTATGTTTTTTAGAAAATTATCATCCTGAGAAATGTTTGCTTCAAATAGAGCTATTTAATCTTCAGACACACCAAAAAAATCTAAAGCCATGGCACTATTGACGACAGAGTAACATTTCAATGACTCATTATATCCTATTGGATTTTGCTCCATAAGAAATTCAACATTATTCTTCATAGCAGGGTGAATCAGTGATTTCATATACTTCACAAAATTTATAGATGTCTCATAAAAACGAGTTACAGTTTTCTTGTCGGGCACATGAAACATTTGCTTAAATGATTCAACTGCAGGCCGATCATCGACTGCTTGATGAAGTGGGTAATCCCTATCAAATAACACAACACCTATGCGGTTATGTTCTGAGCTTTCATCAAAATGAACATACTTGTTCCGAAATGACATCAATTGTTGAGCGTCCTTAATGGCTTTGTTATTCACGTCAATTTCACTCGCTAACAGCGAAGAATAGAAGCCGAAATTTTTGATTCGGAACATGAAATCGGATTTTAGGAATTTGTCCATCACCTCAGGGTAATCTTTTAATTCAACTGGACTTCCGACACGGATAGCAAGGTTCAAATAGGATTCAATAGCAAAGGCCGCATGGAGCACAAGCGATTTCGCTACGGTGTGATATTTGACGCTGTTGTCGATGAATCCACGCAGACCATCAACATATTTGTTTGGATCTTCATTTGTGATATGTTTTGTCGGACCTTTGGGTGGCGTTAAGTCAATCTCGTTAATATCTTTCCAAAGTGAGTCAACGCATTGTTTGTAACTAACAAAATGATTAATGATCAACTGATGTTTATCGTAAGTTTTGATTGCATCCGCCAATTCCTTGCTGTGTGTTTTAATGTTGGTTTCCAGAAACTTGACAACATCAAAAGGTTCACCCTCAAATGATACAACCGCCTCCACTGCATGAGGAGTTCGCCAAATTTGAATGAACCCTTTGTCGCACTCCAGCATGAAATCCCACCAAAACATATTGTCTAAAGGCGCACCAGCTCTGGCCGTTGAATTGAACCCATTAGGTTGACTCGAAATCTTCAACTTTAGCAGAGTGTAAATTTTAACAGTGTCTAGTTCAATTGGGCCAACCATTTTGTGATTCCATTTTGATTTATCAATGTCACCAATGAATTCAAAAACTTTAGATGGTTTGTCTCTCCATGTTTCGATTTTATAGTAGTCCTTTTTTTCGTTGCTCTTTGGCGATGTCTTCATATCATCAATCTTTATCAATTTGTAGTTGAAGTGAATATTTTGAAGGAAGATTCTGATAATGAACAGGCTATGCTTTGTTAAAGTCTGCCATCGTTCTTCTAAAGGGAAAAAATATGAAGCCAATACAAAATGGTCTCCTACAGCACACATCCAGGTGTATGAAGAAAGAGGACCTTCAAAGAAAGTTTCAGCAAAGCTAACGTTGGGTAATTCTGGATTGTGAAATATGAGCTTGTTGTTGTGGATGAGGTTTTCAATATCCGGAGTAATTTTGCGGCAACTGATTTGGAAAAATGACTTCCCTATAATTGCAAACTGATACGGCTTCGTGTCAGCTTCCTTTCTCTCTACTGCTTTCCAAACTGATGGAATTTTGATTGCAAATAGTCCGTTTGGCTCTTCAAAAATTATTGATTCGTCCTTCATATTTTAAAAGTTGAACAAAAGTGGGTCAGAACAACGCAGCCTTTTTGCGTAGTTCAATAATTTCTAGATTTTTTTGCTTTTATCCGACCTAAGTTCGGGCTTTTTCCGGACTTGATGCCAAAAGCTTCCGGCATATAAACGGTTTCCCCCTTGCATTTCTGTCGTCATTCCAGGAGCCCCCATTGATATTCCTTTTCCTTTTGGCGCAAGCTTATGTCAGCGGAGTTGTTTCTGTTTTCCGGAATAAGCCCGGAGAGATGGCCATCTAAAATCAAAGTTTCACTTAAACATGATGGTTATGAAAACGACAAGCGAAAGAAAGAACATGTATGATGTAATCAATGACATGATCATGAACAAACTCCAAAATGGAAAGACACCTTGGAAACAGACCTGGAATGATTTCGGTCCGGCAAGAAATTATGTAAGCAAGAAACCTTACAGAGGAATCAACGCTCTTATTTTAAACAACACAGAATTCGAATACCCATTGTTCCTCACGTTTCTTCAAGTGAAAGAACTCGGTGGATACATCAAGAAAGGTTCAAAGAGTATCGAAGTCATTTATTGGAAGACGCTGGAATTCTCCGAAGAAGAAAAGATCAAACGAATTCCTTTTCTTAAGTATTACAATGTCTTCAACGTTGAATGCGTGGAAGGAGTGAAGCTCAAACTTCCCACCAAGTATGTTAACGATCCAATTGAAATGTGTGAGACCATTGTTAACGACATGCCTTCAAGACCAATAATTGAACATGGCGGAGATCAACCGTATTACAACTGGATGGAAGATCGTGTCAAAGTTCCTAATCGTGACAATTTCATTTTATCAGATGAATATTATGCCACATTATTCCACGAGCTTTCTCACAGCACCGGTCATACTTCAAGACTCAATCGTGACACTTGCATGAAGCCAGCGGTTTACGGATCGCGAGACTATTGTAAAGAGGAACTTGTAGCAGAGATTTCAACTTGCTTTCTATGCGGGGAAGCTGGAATATCAAACAACACAATAGACAATAGTTCAGCTTACATCCAGTTCTGGGTTGAAAGGCTCACTCACATGCTAAGGGAAGACAATAAGGCCTTTGTTAGGGCGTCAGCATTAGCCCAGAAGGCAACTGATTTTATCCTGAATAGGATAGAAGAACCAGTACTACAAGATTAAAGCATATCTCAACTTATTCAGAGGCTAGAGAGTCGCAAGGCTCTTTAGCCTTTAGTCTTTTGTAGGGATAAGCAATTCACGAATATCAACATCGAGAGCCTTAGCCATTTTGTGAAGTGTTTTCAATGTCGGCTGTTGTTCATTGTTGCAGATTCTCGAAATCGTATTGGGATTGAATGAAAGCGTCTTAGCAAATTCCTTTTGGCTGATTTCCCTTTCAGCAAGTACCACTTTAAGTCGATTAATCTTTAGTTTTTCTGCCATCTGTTTGTGTGACGATCATTAAATCCATCACAAAATAGATTCCCGCCCTCATTTATAAAACTCAAACTTTCTGATTATCAGGTTTTTAAAGTATAGAAAACGGCTAAAAAGGGCATATACTATACTTTATAAATATTATAATGTACTTTTAAAGTATATTATTGGATTTGGAAAAATCTTGTCTTTGAGCTTAAAACTTGACTTATGAAATTCAATAGCGATAGATATCCGCTTGTAAAGCTACCTCAGAAGATCGACTACTGCCTGTATTTGATTAAAGAAGAGTTGAAAAGTAGAAGGTTCTTCGAGGGCTTGCATAGTGTCGGTTTAGACGATGTTTACCTCCAGCCTGACTATTTCGCTAAGTGTGACCCACCTATTTCGGTAATGATCTGACCCACCTTTTAGCTGCGTGGATTTGATGGTTCTAAGCTAGTGTTTTTCGGAAGAGTTTTTTAATGATTTTTTTCTTAACGA
>NZ_QMFY01000034.1 GCF_003286915.1 Pseudochryseolinea flava | reverse complement strand
CCCGGGTCAAATGATTACCGAAACGGGTGGGTCAGATAATTAGCGAAATACCTGGGTCAAACCATTTCCGAAATAGGTGGGTCAGGTAATTACCGAAAGGGTGGGTCAGACGGTAGCGAAATATTCATGTATATAAAACGTGCCGGCACACCAAAACAATAAATTATCATCAACTGTGCCGGCATGGTTTATAGCTTGTGTGCGCCCAGCATGAGCGTGGGTATTCAAAGATACCCAAAATTCCAGAGGGTGAAAGTCTCTCACTGGCGAGTTGGTGAAGCCAGTTAGTAAGTCGCAAGGTGGTGTGCACTGAAGGAAGCGAGACTACAATTCCGATGGCTATCGGTACCGGTACTGACGAACAGGAACGGTATACTTGATAAAAGAGGATAAGTGAGCACAACTTCACAAGGTCAGTCACCAACAATCTGTTGTTAGTAGCGACGACGATCGTAGAACGACTAGCAAAACGCGGTTACGAATCTTTACTTTCGTATTACGAAAAAGTATCTCCACAACTTAATGAACCGTCCCGAGTACTCGGGATGGTGTGAGAGGCGAACCTCGCTGCTATTCAGCGGCGGGGCCGTCTACTCGATTGGCGGCTGCCTTTCTTGTCGGTGAGTTTAAAATAGTCATTACCTTTTAGATTCATCAGATCGTTAACGCTCTCGTATAAATTCAACCCAGCAAGTCCGGTCCCATGATTGGTGATTGTTGTCTCCGTTATTATGTAGCCATTATCAAATAGAATATAACCTTTGTCTGTGTCGTCGGCATACCAAATAAAGTCAACAATTTTTCTGTCCTTGATACGCTTTAGTTTATTTTCTCTATAATCAACTTTATAAGGCTGGTACTCCTTAATAGCAATGTCGTGTCCGAGTAAAACTTTACGAAGCCGGTTGAAAAGAGACCCTTTTTGTCGTTGGTAATTGTCTGCAATCTCCTTGATACTTTTATTGTCCTTGTTAACATGGTAAACGGGATAGTCAGACAAGTCAGCAAAAAGGTTTATAGCCTTCTTATCCAATTCCTTTATCCAAATATCATCACTAAAACCAAAGGGGATGTCAATGATAATTTTATTGTCGAGCTCGATAAAACACTCACCCATGTCCAATCCGCCAACTTCCATTTTAACTAGCGAGTAGATGTTTGTAACTGTCTTCCCTATAATTTCCTCTATCTGCATTCTGTGTTGTCGTGATAAGGTTGCCGCTAACGTTCGCATATAAAGCGTGCCGGCAGTCCAATTTAATAATTAATCATCAAACTCTGCAGGCATGATTTATATGCATTGTGTGCGCCCAGCATGCGCAAGGTATGTAAGATGCCTTTAATATTCCAGAGGGTGAAAGTCTCTCACTGGCGAGTTGGTGAAGCCAGTTAGTAGTCGCAAGGTGGTTTGCACTGAAGGAAGCGAGACTACAATACCTATGGCTAGCGGTACCGGTACTGACGAACAGAAACGGTATACTGCGGCTGATAAAAGAGATAAGTGAGTACAACTTCACAAGGTCAGTAGTCAACAATCTGTTATTAGTAGGAACGACGATCACGGAAGGATGATTAGCAAAACGCGGTTACGAATCTTTGCTTTCGTATTACGAAAAAGTATCTCCACAACTTTAATGAACCGCTGTATACGAGCCCGTACGTACAGTGGTGAGAGGCGAACCTCGCCGCTATTAGTGGCGGGCCGTCTACGCGATTGGGCGTTCGCTTCCACCGTTAGTGTTGACGTCGACCCTGTTAAAATAATATTACGATTCTATAGGAGCAATCCTATATTCATTTATGGTCATCCAAGGTCCACCATCGTGTTGCTCTACTAAGCTTATCTTCTCAAACAATATCTCCGTCGGTAATTCAAACGCTCTTATTTGATCAAATATTTTGTCAGTACAACTAGAATTTCTCGGGTGCATTAACGTCAGATGTGGCTGGTGATGCCGTGGTGTGTCATTTAGTCCCTTTAAAATTTCTCTTCTCAATTCGTGGAATTGTTTGTTCTCTGTTGAGGAAGGAAGCCAAACACCCTTACCTCCTTCAAATCTTTCGACCTTGTTAAATGTTATTTTTAATGGCCCAGCAGATTTTATGAGTTCTGTATTCTTGATTACCCTGTCGATTTGCACTATTTCGTCTTCTCTGCAAAGCGTCACATGTGCTGAAATTAGTTTGTGTTGAATGGGGTTGAATTGTTGTCGTATTTTTTCAATTGCTCCGCTGTCATCTGAAACGAATAAGGTTAATTGTCGCCTTGTTGAATTCTGCCCTAAAGGAATTGTCACACGAATTATTTTTTGTTTAGAAATTTAATTTAAAGTCCGTGCCGTTATTTTCGGCGAGACAAGCGAATGACCTACAACGTTGATGCATAAGCCGTGGCGCTGAGCAAAAATAAAAAAAATGCTTGCCCGCCGAAGCTTATCGCAGATGGGTCCTCCTTAATCAGTGCCATGGAACATTTTGTTAGCGGCTGACTTTTTTCAACTCCCCTTTGTCGTCAATGAATTTGAATTTATGGTCATGATCGACAACTTGTCCACCTGATTGCAAGAAACTTCCAAATAGTCCACGCCAATCTTCAACGTCAGTTTCCTTTTCTGTGTCCCAACGGATCAGACCAACTACGTTATTATCAACAGTCTTGTCCAAGACGATTCCAAATTCCTCTTTCAATGAAACCTTTGTCCATGGAATAAATTCTTGATTTCTTTTCCATCGGTCAGTTCGCTTGAAAATCCTTCTTCTTAATTCTTCTCCTTCTGGTCCCACTACCTTGTCCCATTCATTATTCGGTGAAAACCATTGCCAAATTCTTGTGAAGTCCGCAACATTATCACCTTCAATCTCTCCAAATTCCTCAGTAAACTCAGTCTTGAATTTATCGTGTCTATATCCCTTAGACTTTCTTGAGTTGAGGAGTTGCTCCGCTTCATGCAGGTCATCAAACAATTCAAAAATTTCCCACTTCTTCCAATACTCAATCTTTGAAAGTTTTTCTCCCTTGTCCCGAATAATTTTTGAAATAGATTCATCGCCCAAAAAGCTTGTGTGCGCCCAGCATGCGCAAGGTATGAAGATACCCTTAATATTCCAGAGGGGTGAAAGTCTCTCACTGGCGAGTTGGTGAAGCCAGTTAGTAAGTCGCAAGGTGGTTTGCACTGAAGGAAGCGAGACTACAATATCGATGGCTATCGGTACTGGTACTGACGAATAGAAACGTATAGCGAGGCTATTTGATGTGGATGAGTGAGCACAACTTCATAAAGTCCGTAACCAACAAACATCGCTCTGTGTCACGTATGGCATAAGAGAAGTCAGCAGAGGTTGTAGTAGTTGCTGGTAACGAGCCGAAAGGGTTGGCCCGGTAAGGACTGAATGTATCGAAGGTCGGTGCCGTTTCCAGTAAATGTGTCGCAAAACTATGGCGCGCGGTATCGGCAAAAGTTTTACATGAAAAGAAAAGAGATAGCAATAAAACTTAAAACAGTTTAAACTCTACTCTGCGGTTTAACTTACGTTCCAATTCGTTTTTGTTATCATTTATTGGCTTACTTGGCCCGTAGCCTTTTCCGGAAATGCGCTTACTTGCTATGCCCTTAGCCACAAAGTATTTCTTTACTGTCTCTACACGTTCTTCCGATAATTTTATGTTGAGATTAACATTTCCTTGATTATCGGTATGCCCACTTAGTTCTACTTTTAGATTTTCGTTTTTTAATAATATTTCAACTAGCTTATCCAGTTCGCTATAAGAACTCTCTAGTAGGATGGCTTTACTTTGTACAAAAATCACATTGTTGAAGACAATATTTTCTCCTATTTCTATTTTCTGCCCATCGAATTCAATCGCTTCATCTCTAACTACTTTTTCTGGTATGATGGGTGAAGCTGACACTATGTTTGCATTTTCTCTCGATTTATAATCGATACCAATCGCTCTTTTTCGTTGCATTTCCCAAACTCCAAAATCACCAGAATTGTTACTGTTTATCCAGTCACCTGAAAGTCTATTGCCTTCTGCGTTCAAATATAGTTTGGCTGTACCTTGTCGATTACCTTCTTTCCAATGAAAAAACAGTTCGTTTCTAGTGATTACCCCGTTTGTTACTTTACCGACCACGCCATCGTACTCGTAATCGCCAGTAAAAGTATTTCCTGTTTGATGAAAAATTATGTCTTGCCAGTTCGTATGCCAAGTGCCATCTATTCTGATTGTAGAACTCAACTCCTGGGCGGGATGACAAAAAACCTTGAACTCAGATAATTCTACATATTCTTTGTTGCCATAATTAGATAGAATGGTGAGTTTTATCCAGCGAGCTTCGGCATCTACAGGGTATTCGTTGATCTTGTTTTTGCTTAAGGTATAGTTGCCGAATAACTTATAGTCTTCGTTGGCACTCTTGCTACTATATTCTACTTTCAGTTCTTTGGTATGGATACCGTCATAGTTTTCGCAAACGTTGTTAAAGAACAGCTTATTTATTTTGCATAGCTCGGTTAGTTCAAATACAAATTCCATAGGGAAGGTTGTCCCTTTAGAGCACCAGATTTTATCTGACTCATCAATCAAGGAACTTGGTGAGTAGAGGACATAAGAACTCCGCTCTGTGAATTCTGCATAAGAAGCCGGAGCTTTTAAGATTTTCACACCGCTAGCCAGTGAAACAAGGTTTTTGTTTTGGGCAAAAGCCTGGCCTATAAAAAAGATTAAAAGTAAAGTAGAAACTGTTTTGTTTTTACTATTTAGCAATTGAGTGATCATTGTAGTCATGTTTTCAAAGCAACGCTTCGATAAAGCTAAAACAAATCTAAATCTTACAAGAGGGTCTTTTCCTGCGAATCACTAATGCCTGCCTGCCGAAGTCTCTGACGAAGGCGGGAAGCATCGCAGTTTTTGATTTTTCTTCAAATGAAAGTTACAAAAAGATGAACGCCCTTTCAAGGGGCGATGGTAAGGGGCGGTCCATTTCGCTCAGGCGAATTACGCGCCCACCCTTGACAGCGCGTTCATTTTTTCGAATACAGCATTTGTAGGAAAATGGAACTTAATATGCATCAGGAGAATAGAAAACACTCAATTTGTCTCAACGTTAGCAAAAGGGATTATTCATGGAGCACTTTGTTGGCGGTAATTAAATTTTACTCACACTTGGTGACTAAAATGAACTCATTCGTATTGTAAAGGGGACAGATTATTTCAAAACAATCGTCTTTTACGGTCGTGTCAGATTTAAGAGTCAAAAAACTTTCGTCCTCAGATTTAAACAAAATTCTGTCCGCGAGTCGGAAATGGTAGTCTCGGTGTGACTGCTTTTTTTGGTCTTTATTACCCCACTCAATCTTGCATGTCGAGTCAGAAGAAATCAAAAGCTTGAAGTACCTACCTTTTGGTGTTTTTTGAATCTGTCCGATTTTTTCTTTAAGGTGAGGATACTTGTCAAGCAATGGCCTGTTGTCCCGCGAGCTGCAACAAGTCAAAAGTCCAAATGCTAAAAAAGTCCCTAGTCTCGTCATGAATTTAATTACCGCCAACGTTCGCATATAAAGCGTTCCGGCAGACCAAATTAATAATTAATCATCAAACTCTGCCGGCATGATTTATATGCATTGTGTGCGCCCAGCATGCGCAAGGTATGGAAGATACCTTTAATATTCCAGAGGGTGAAAGTCTCTCACTGGCGAGTTGGTGAAGCCAGTTAGTAAGTCGCAAGGTGGTGTGTCGCGAGGCATGCACTGAAGGAAGCGAGACTACAATACCGATGGCTATCGGTACCGGTACTGACGAACAGGAACGGTATACTGAGGCTGATAAAAGAGGATAAGTGAGCACAACTTCACAAGGTCAGTCACCAACAATCTGTTATTAGTAGGGACGATCGTAGAACGATTAGCAAAACGCGGTTACGAATCTTTACTTTCGTATTACGAAAAAGTATCCCCACAACTTAATGAACCGCTGTATACGAGGCCCGTACGTACAGTGGTGTGAGAGGCGAACCTCGCTGCTATTTAGTGGCGGGGCCGTCTACTCGATTGTAAGTAGTAGGGCGGCATACGCCACATAAGTCAGGGTCGATTGTCAAACGAATAAGGAAAGAGTCCAACATTGATAAAATCTATTTCATTGTCAGGGTCAAAAAAGCTGATTTTCATATCTCTATTTTCGTAGAAATAGGTCGTGTGCCAAAGCTCTCCATCAGTTTGTTCATAGTCTTCTTCAATTCTTGTGGCTTTACCAAACTTCTTTTCAATTTTCCCTTTGGCGATCTTTTTATAAGGCCTTAAAATGTCTGAATGGATTCCCATTCCGACTATCATTCTGTCTCGAACTACATATTTAGCACCTGACTTCATGTGAAGTATGCCTCCAAAATCAAGAACAGATTTTATTCTGTCCTCAAGCAAATGTTCTTTTTGACCGTCCACGGTTTCATAAAAAACCTTGTTGTCTTTCCATGTTTGTCTCGTACCTCCATTGGAAAACCGAAGACAGTCCACAGGATATTTTTCGAATGTAGTGGTCGAAACCTGATTTTTCGGAATCAAGTTAGCATTGTCTTGAAGCTTAAGTCCGTGAATTTTTATCTCGGATGTCTTAATGTCCGGACTAAAAAGGATGTCTGGATTTGTCGTGACGTCCTTGTCGTTATTTTTTGCTTTGAAGATTCCAAACATTAGTATTTGGGAAAATTGTCCCCGCTCTATTACTTACAACGCTTGGTGTATAACCCGTGGCGCTGAGCAAAAATAAAAAAATGTCCTCCTTATCAGCGCCATGGATTATACATTGTGTGTGCGCCCAGCATGCGCAAGGTATGGAAGATACCTTTAATATTCCAGAGGGTGAAAGTCTCTCACTGGCGAGTTGGTGAAGCCAGTTAGTAAGTCGCAAGGTGGTGTGTCGCGAGGCTTGCACTGAAGGAAGCGAGACTACAATACCGATGGCTATCGGTACCGGTACTGACGAACAGGAACGGTATACTGAGGCTGATAAAAGAGGATAAGTGAGCACAACTTCACAAGGTCCGTAGCCAACAATCTGTGATTAGTAGGAACAACGATCATGGTAGAACGACGAGCAAAACGCGGTTACGAATCTTTACTTTCGTATTACGAAAAAGTATCTCCACAACTTAATGAACCGTCCCGAGTACTCGGGATGGTGTGAGAGGCGAACCTCGCTGCTATTTAGTGGCGGGCCGTCTACGCGATTTGTGGCCGTACATTTCACAATCTCTCTCTCAGAAAATTTAATAAGTCGTTACTTAGTCCTATCATTCTTGGTCGAATAGTGCCATTTATACTTCTATATGCGTCAGGAGTTATCGAGCCTGATAACTGAACAAGTTGCTGAGCATCCATTGAATTAAAGTTGTATGGATGTCTTGCTGCAAAATTTATTACTTGTTCTATTAATAGATTAAGTCGGGTTATTTCGTCTTTTTTTAATTTAGACTTTATTTGAAATTCAACTCTATTTTTTATTAACTCTGCATTAATTTCCATGATTTCGTCACCAAGTTTATTCGAGATTTTCAGATTATCCAAAACCATTTCTCTGTCGTGTGGATTGCCTGTTATATTGAACATTCTTGAATGAAAGTCGGTCCAAGTGTCGGTTAATACTTTTTGAATAATTTTTTGAAGTCTTAACTCGGTAAGCTTCATGAATTCTAAGAGAACTCGTTCTCTGTCCTTTTTTCGTTCCTTGCGACCAGATGCGAACTCCTTGACGAAGTAACCAAATGAAGCAGCTAACAGTGTCAGTAGAACTGTCGCGAGTTGAGAGTTTAGAATTGTCTCCCAGATTGTCTCATGTGTTGTTTTTACTATGAACTCCATGTCTTTCAATGTATGGCCACCAACGCCTGTATATAAAATGTGCCGGCAGTCCAAATTAATAATTAATCATCAAACTCTGCCGGCATGAGTGTAGTTCCCATGTAATCATCGCGGCTCAGATTGTTTATTCTTCCTCGCGTCTTAGAAATCGATTATTCAAAAGATACTTGTCCCAATCGTCATTTTTAACAAATTCGTTCCCCTTAAGAGCGCCAAAGTGGAGTTGCAAATTTCTCATTGCTCGAGCTGTATCATTTTGAAAAGAGTTTAAGTCCATTTTTCCAAATTCACCTCGGTAATATTTATTCTTGAATTCAGGATTGATCTTCTGAATATTTTCTCCAGTAAGAAACACATTTAGGGTTTTCATTTTTAGAGTATCATTTACCTTAACCAAATATTCAGTTAAATGTTCCTTTGTGACTGGTACGTAATCCTTAATTAATATTCCTGATTGACCTTTTTGAACCGTGTACCTAAAGGTCTTCTCTTTTGAGTTACAGGAAAATCCTACTGAAAGTGGCTGTGAATTTGAACAGGTTGTAAATATAGTTTGCTGATTTGAATTTTGTGTTGTTGAACCAAAACAGAAGCAAGGCTCTGCTGAGGAGCAACCTGCCAGGGATAGGTTCTCCCGAC
>NZ_QMFY01000033.1 GCF_003286915.1 Pseudochryseolinea flava | reverse complement strand
CCGGGTCAAATGATTACCGAAACGGGTGGGTCAGATAATTAGCGAAATACCTGGGTCAAACCATTTCCGAAATAGGTGGGTCAGGTAATTACCGAAAGGGTGGGTCAGACGGTAGCGAAATATTCACGAAGGAACGCGAACCTCAAATCGATCTGCTCATGGACAATGTCTTCGAAAAATATTGGAGCGGCACTGGCGGAAATTGGGATAAATCAGAATATTTGAAGCGTATTGAAAAAATATGGTAATGGAATTGCATTTGTTTGAGTCTTGATCGACTATGGCGAAACTTTTACCAATTCAAGATTGAGAAAGTAGCAATGTGATCATGTTGTCTAAGAATAAATGAACATGGAAGAATGGGGACTTTCCGAATTTAGGAAACGGATGGAGGAAGGTAAACAAGCAACATCAAATCTGTCGCAAGATGAAGATGACGCGTTAACGCGACAGGCAAGGATAATGGAAGTAAGAAATGCGTTTGAGCATTCCAATGAGTCAGAACAGGATGGACGATTTTTTACTTATCGGAAATATCTTCAATACCCTGAGTTATTTACAAAATTCCTTGATAAACAATCGCCATTAAATATTTGGTATCCGTGCACCTTAAAAACAAAATTTAGTTACAACGAACACACAAAGGATCCTTTTGACAACCTATCACATGATTTCCAATCACTTGGACAGTTCATGGTGTTTTGTAAGTCAATGTTGTTTTTAGATCGTAAGCTTGCGAGGAAAATAATTGCTACTCAAGAACCAGAGGAGATCATTAAATTGAGCTCAGAGATCCAACATTTCAACCCGATGGTCTGGAAATTTAACGAACGCAGCATATACTACGATGGTGTTAAGGCCAAATTTGAACAAAGTCAATCACTTTACAATTCTCTGATGAATACGGTAGGAACTACGTTAGTTGATGGTCAAATAGCCGCCGATACCGATTTTCACCTTGTTCCCAATTGGCGCGAAAGGAATCTGTTCGGAGAGGTCATGACACAGTATCGATTTGTTCAGGCAGGGGAATATTAAATCGACAAAGCTGACTTAATTTTTTTGTTTCTTGTAATTAAGTAAGGAACGACGGATGCCATGGCCCCAGGAAAGTGGTTATGATCCATATGCCATTAACAGCAAGGCGTGGCACATGGATGCGAAGGAACGCGAACGTCAAATCCATCTGATAATGGACAACGTCCGAAAAACACCGAATCGATTTATGACTTCTTGCTGGACAATTCTATAAAACGACAAGTAACATGGTAATGGAAAATTGCATTGGATTGACTTTTGGTTTGTATGAAAGCCCTAATCCAGAGATTTTGGCGAGGCTTGGAGGACAGCCTTTCTTAAACGCACAAAACAATGAAAAGTATTTACCGCTTGTGGACTACTTTGTAATGCTAGGTAATGAATATATAAGCAATTATTTGTCAAACTGGAGGGGCACAAACATCGACAACTGGGTTAGATACATCGATCAACAAATATTTGCAAAAAGCAATGAAGAATATATTGGTGACTATGTCTGCGTATTCTTTAGCGATGAGAGGGTGAGAATAATGTCGTACATAGAATATGAACAAAATACAGAAAAATATTGTGAATTATCATTGGAGACATTTCGACAATTAACACTCGAATGGAAGTCATTCATAATTCGATGGGAAATCGCAAGAATTAATAAAACGATTGTTTAAAGTTATCGCTATGACGTTCATTAAAACTGCAACACTGATTTTCATGAATGTTTTGCATGATTGTTCAGGCGCAGAATGTTCCATTAATGATTACGAAATATTTCGATGATGTTCGGTCTGATTTGTCAGAAACAATACCCGCAACGTTATTGTTGAAATCGAATGAGCAAATTGTTTTCAATCATTCGCAGACCTTTTTACAAGATTCCGCTCCGACGGTAAGAAAGGTTGCAATTTCGTTGATCGCAGTATTGGGTACTCGTGATGGTGCGCCGTCGGTGCAAGGTCACTTTCATTGCTCGTAAGCGCTTCAAAAGATTTTTTGCTAGAAACCGAGAGCAAGCGATTTCACTTATTAGGTCATATGCCAAAACGATTTCACACCAATGCTAAAGGATGCTCTCAGTTCCCGCCCTAACCAATACTCACAAACGTTTCCTGATCTATTGAAGATCTTAGGGCTTTTGACTTTGACCATTCTGTCTACAAACCATTGGCGTCTAATCCGAGCAAGCCCATATTAGTTTCAAAGGATGTGTTGAAGGAACCTACGACGGCTTTCCGCCGATTTTTAGATTAAGTGTAATACAGCGTTCAGTTTTATTACAGAGCAAGCGAAAGAAGTACTGGAGTTAGCAGGAATAAAGGGATGTTTATGTGGTTAAGCGTGGAGATGAATCGTACCGGATAATTCCGGTGCGAGATACCACCGTCACTTGTTAGAACATCAAGACACTTGTTCAGATTATTGCACGAAACTAAAAAATATTACACGCTTTTTTTTTACTAGCGCATCGCGACTTATTTTAGCGGTCAAATCCTTGACCGTTGAACCTCAGTCAAAAAAGAATTTTGCTCTTTGGCGTTGCGCTTGCGTGCCTTTGTTCGCTTCAACTCGTTGCCCAAGATCTTGCGTCGATTGGGAAAGAAAACCCTTTCAGTGTTTCGGGAGGGATATCAGCAAATCAAATTTTTTACAAAGCGAGTGGCATCGATTCGCGCCGCGACCCTTATAGTTACTACGTCAGTGGCAACGTTAACTTCGGACTTTACGGCTGGAGTGTGCCTTTGTCGTTTAGCTATTCCAACCAAAATTTTTCGTATCAGCAACCATTCAATCAATATAGTCTTCATCCAACGTACAAGTGGATTACGGGCCATGTTGGATACACCTCCATGACATTCTCGCCCTATACGCTAAGCGGACATGTTTTTCTGGGGGTCGGCATTGATGCCACACCGACGGGAAAATTGAAAATCAGCGCCATGTATGGCCGGTTAAGGCGTGCAGTGGAATTGGATACACTGACCGAACGCAACGAGCCCTCTTACGAGCGTCGTGGCTATGGGTTCAAAGTAAACTATGGAGATGGCAGACGCTTTATTGAACTCACCACGTTTCGTGCGAAAGATGATTCGACCAGTATCGGATTTATACCGGATGATTATGGTGTCAAGCCGCAGGAGAATTTAGTTTTTAGTCTTGGCGGGGGGATGACATTTTTCGAAAAACTAATGGTGAAAGCGGAGTGGGCTAACAGTGCCATCACACGTGACCAACGCGTAGCAGAAAACGGAGGGAGGGGAATATTCGGAAGCATGGGCGGCATTTTTACGCCACGAATCTCTACAGCCTATTACAATGCGATCAAAAGCAGTTTGTCCTATCAGGGTAATGGTTATGCCGTGGGGTTAGGGTACGAAAGAATTGATCCTGAGTACACCACACTAGGTGCCTACTATTTTAATAACGACCTCGAAAATATCACCGTGAATGGTGCAACAGCGTTAGCCGGCGGAAAAGTCAATTTGTCAGCGAGCGTCGGAACGCAGCGGGATAATCTTAACGGTGATAAGATCACCACCATGCGGCGTGTAGTGAGCGCGTTGAATGTTGGATTTGTGCCGAACGAAAAACTGAACCTATCCACAAGCTATTCCAATTTTCAGACCTATACCAATGTACGTTCGCAGTTCGTCACCATTAATCAGGTTACACCGTATGACAATCTTGATACGCTGAACTTTACACAAATCACCCAGAACCTGACACTCACGGGAAATTACCTCTTACCCAGTACAGAACAGAAAAAGCGAAGCATCAGTGCGAATCTTTCCATCATGAAAGCTGCGGACAAACAGGTTCAAGTTGAGCAGAACTCGGGAAGCACATTCTATAATATCAATACTGCTTACAGCCTGAGCATCGTTCCATCGAATCTTACATTGAGTGCCTCGTTCAATTACTCGCTTAACGAAGCCGCTGGAATGAAGTCATCGACCATGGGACCATCGCTTACCGCCTCGAAAGCACTTTTCGATAAGAAGATGCGCGTTACAGGGTCGTGTTCTGCCAATAATACCTATGTCGACGGAACAACAACAAGCCGCGTGATGACGATTCGCGCAAACACCGGCTACACGATCAAACAAAAGCACAGTTTATCCCTGAACCTCGTTGCCTTAACGCGAACGCAGAAAAGCGAAGCCGGAAGTAAAGGGTTCAAAGAATTTACCGGCACCCTTGGCTATAATTATTCATTTGGAAACTAAAGCACTGAATTTTATTTCATGAGACTTCAGCGACTCTTTATATTGTTATTCTTTCTACTTGCGCAAAGGCAAGTGGTGGCACAAGTATATCCGGTACAAGGGAATGCTGTGCTCATTCCACCTTATTCAGTTTATATTTCTGATTACACATCACGCACAACTGACCGCCTGATCCTCAACGTCGCACTCAAAGATATTACGCGACCTGAACTGAGGGTAAGATTACGAATCCGAATCGAGAGTCAGAATGTTCGTATCGAAACAAAACCAGAATACATCGGCTCGGAATTAATTTTACAGGGAGGAATTCCACTTCGATTGAACGGCACCGACCTCATTGAGTATTTCAATCCCAACAACTTATCTTTTTCCGGAATCACCCGAGGAGAATTCGAACAGAAAGGGGCACTCCCGCAAGGGTTTTATCAATTCAGCTTCGAAATTCTTGAGTATTATCGCGGCGTAAAGATCTCGAATAACATCACGGCACCGGCCTGGCTGATCTTGAATGATCCGCCTATCGTGAACATCCCGCAGGACAACGCGAAGATCACACCAACGATTCCACAGAACGTTATTTTTCAGTGGACACCAAGACACACCGGATCGCCCAATTCAGCTTTCTCTACGGAATATGAAATCAAAGTCGTAGAAGTTTGGCCTTCGAACAGAAATCCGAATGACGCTATGCTTACGTCGCCACCAATTCTTGATGTCACCACCCAAAGCACCAGTTTTATTTACGGCCTGGCGGAAACTCCACTGGAACTCGGTCGTCGTTACGCCATGCGTGTTCGCGCTAAAAGTATAGTAGGCGCGGAAGAGTATGATCTGTTTAAGAATAACGGCTACAGTGCTGTAGTCTCTTTTGTGTATGGTGACGCTTGTGATGTTCCAGAGCAGGTCGCAGCGTTTTCACCCGCAGCAACACGGCTCAATGTAAAGTGGCTATCAAGGTCTAACCACACTGGATTCAAGGTTCGCTATCGACAGGCAGGCACAACAAACTGGTATGAGAATAAAGCGATCATTAACGAGGTCGAAATCTCATCCTTGAAGCCGGGTACAACCTACGAATATCAGGTGTCAGCTTCTTGCGGACTCTTCGAAGCGCAATACAGCACCGTTGCAACGGTAAAGACAAAGGACGCCGCGCAGGCAACATACTCCTGCGGCGTGCCTTTAGATAATATTATTCTCGATCCAACAGAACTTGCACCATCGCTGAAAGTCGGTGATGTAATCAACTCGGGAGACTTTGATGTAAAGCTTACAAAAGTTAGCGGCGGTAATGGTCAATTCACAGGAGAAGGCGTGATCGAAGTTCCATTCTTTAGTAAAGCGAAAGCACGTGTTGAGTTTACAAATATCACTGTAAACAAAGACCTCCGGATGGTCAACGGATTCTTGAATGTGACGGGTGCAGGTGTGGATATTGTACCCAGCGGTGTCATCAACTTCATGGATCAATTGGTCGAGAATCTTGATCAGCTTGATACATTGCTGACGATCGTTGAAAGTAATCTTCCCGATGAGATGTTCGATCCTAATGCCTTTGTTGCCGATGAACATGTGATCGTCGTTGGCGGCATCAGTTCTGTTTATACAAATGGTGATGGATCTGTTGTGGTTGTCGACAAAAGTGGAAATCAGAAAACTTTACCTGCCGGAAAAACCTACGCGATTGAGGGCGACGATGGTCAGGGATATTTAGTGGATCAGAAAGGAAAGCTTCATGAAACGACGGCCGCCGTTGCCGCAAAGGCCGGAAATCGCGAGTGGAATTTATCACTACGTTTTTCACGCAGCCCTCAAGGAGTGCATGGCTTTGACGAAGGAAAGCGACAGCATTCATGTTAAGAGTGCTGCACGAAAATCCAGGATTCTTTGAAAGTCTGGTCAGTGAGTTTGAAATCCCTACAGACCAAGGCAAGCGAAAAATGGATGTTCTTCTTCATAATGGAACAATTGTGGAATGTAAGAGTTGGGACGATGATGCAGATACTTTTGGTGATTTTGTCCAAGGAAAAGGGAACTCCTATGCTCAATTTTTAGACTATCTCAAGGTTATTTCGTCAATGGATCAACTTCAATACTGGCTAGACGGGAGAAAGCTGACGGGCAATAACAGTACTCTGAAGCGAGAGACGGCGGTGGAGAAATTCAGGACACTATATGACGGAAATGACAACGTCTTTAATACACTAGTTAAGAATCCGCAATTAAGAGCTCAGCTTTTTAACGGGTTGGCTGCAAAAGAAGCTCGTCAACTTTATGATATCTATGTCGCACAAAGTAGCGCGGTACTTTTTGGATTTATTAAAATCAAATAGGAATGTTTACGTATCACATATCGCACCCCCAAGTGAAAGCATTCTTGCTTTCTGGTTCAAATTCAATACAATTGAATGAATCGGGATCTATGATAGTAAACGATGTTCGTGTCGAAGACAATGTAAGCTATCTGGACGCTGTTATTGATGAAAAATATTTATTATTCACGCGAGAAAAAACTCACCAGGTATTCGATTTGGTGAATCAATCAACAATGGCCCACACTGCTAGTTCTTTGCGAATGTGTTCCTGTTACAACAATACCATCGTGGGGTCTTCCGATCGAACGCTTCATCCAAGCGGCGTAGGATTTAAGGCGAAATTCCATCTTATGTCTTTTCCAACGTTGAATGTATTAAAAACGCTAGCGTTTGATGAAATGGGAAATTGTACCAGGGTTGGCGACATCTTGATCTTTGAGCATTCACAAATAATAACAGCAATTTCACTGTCGACGGAAGAGGTACTATGGGATGTGCCTTTTGGAAAGGTATTAAAGATGCTGATGGTTGTCGATAGTATTCTCTGGATGCAAGTCAATCTTAACAGTAAATACTCAGTTATCAAGGGGATAAAAATTGAAACAGGAAGCATCGTTGATGATTTCAACGGCGTAGCGTGCCCCGGCTATGCAATAACAATCGTGTCACAGGATGATGGACAAGTTTTTATATCCAATAATGACAATTCGTTTCTTCAGCTAGATGTCCAAAAAAAGACGGTTTCACGGAGCGGTATTATTGAATCGCTTGATGGCGTAAATATGAATTTGGTCGGCGCCACCCTGTGCGATGATTGTCTGTACTTCAGCGCGTCGCATGGAAAGCTAAAAGGAGGCAATACGATAGGGGTACTTGATTTCAAGACATTGGAAATGTTGTGGTCTACAAAACTTCCTACAGATGCAACCGGTTTCATAGGGATAGGGATCGCTCCGATCGTCGGTAAAAACAATTTATACATTCTTGATTCCAATAATTTGCTTCACAATTTTAAACGAACGGCACTGTGACAACACGCAAATTCCATTTAATAGATATCCATCAGGTGAATATCACTTGTCATTACGCTACAGAGAGCAGATCCAAAGTACCTACAATGCTTGCATTGTTTTTTGCGTTGTCATCTATGTTAGTAAATGCCCAGGAGCTAAAGTCGACTGTTGCTTCATATGTAGAACGTGAAACTTCAGCCTTGGTAATAAAGCTTCAGTATATTTTAGAAAAGATAGGCGCCATACAGTTCAAAGATTTTTCAATGCAAGGAATCAAATTGATCGAAACAGGAAAGATCGGCGTGCAGTTTAGAGATGACGCCATCGAATTGCTTCACAAAATATCCAATTAACAGCACACGGTAATGGATTTCAGTGAATTTCAAAATATACTATTTTCCGCCACAAGCCAGCATTTTGGTGAGCGAGGATACAGGGAGACTTTTCGCGATGTGTCTCTTGAGATGACTAGGTTAATTGGCGCAGATAAAGCGTTTCTTTTCCTAAGAACGGGAGAAAATAGAGGCGGCAACACCTTTTATGCCTCAGTAGGATTTTATGTCTCTTTTTCGATTATCGATGATTTCATTTTAAAGTATCGCGACAGACTTCACCCAAATATTCCACGACACACGATTGGCGTAGAGACAAAGAGTTTGAATTCAAATTATCAAATCGAGGTTAGATCGCGGGAGGAAATTGTCAATATAGTTCCAATGATTATAAATCAATATGAAAATATCTTAGTCCCCTTTTTGGAGGATTTTATGAACATTATCGTATTGAATGAATTCGTCAACACGCCCTTCGATAAGTTTCAAGCGGGTATTCCCATTTCAACAGCACGCTTTCATTGGTATCGAAAAATGATTATCGCTAAGCTTGCAGGTAACCCTGAATATGAAAAAATCGAGCAATACGTATTGGATCTACATAGAACAGTAAGTACGAATAATCCTGAGTCAGTCGATTATAAAAATGCGATGATGATTGTCGAGGGACTTGTCGACGACCTCGCACAGATTAGTCCAGTAAGAAATCCAATTTTGTTAGATCTAGCACTTGTGAAATGAGGATCGTTCATTGTCTTCTTTTTATGGTTTTCTTCTGACGGAAATTTCGTTGGCACAGACCAGACGAAAATCTGAAGACATACTTTACTTCGGCCCAGAAGAGAAAAGTTCAATATGAAATCGCACGCGTGATCTTCACGCGGTGTCTTTGGCTGATAAAACTTTGACTGTTAGCCTTTGGAAATTAGTTCAAGTAGAGTATTTGGAGAAAACAACGAACTTTTTCATATATGATTTCAGATTTTAAACTAATCACAAGTAGTGGCAAACAGATTGTTCCCAATATTTCCGCTGATGCTAGTCTGCCGTTACTCCCGTCAGTTAGCAGCGAGCTATATCATGAATACATAGGTAATACAACAGCAGGAATTGGCTGGAATTATAATGGTCGGGAAGTGAGATTGTTTGAAGAGGGAGTCAGAATTTTTGGGCTACCTGATCCTCAGATGAAATATGTGGTTGTGGTTTATCCACATGATCATCCAAAATATTCAGCCCCAACGAATGCCTTAGTGTTAAACGGTAACGGTGGTTTACATAAATTGTTGACTACACCGAAACTAATTTCAGAAAATGCAGCGCTGCGAGAAAGACACATGAACTGTAAGCCCCCGGCCAACTACGTCTTTAAATTTTGTGTGGCAGCAGGTCGTCAATATTATTGACACTTCTCTTTGGAAGCTCTTCAAGCACATGGGTGAGCCAGCGCATAGGCTCGATCCCGTTCACT
>NZ_QMFY01000032.1 GCF_003286915.1 Pseudochryseolinea flava | reverse complement strand
CCGGGTCAAATGATTACCGAAACGGGTGGGTCAGATAATTAGCGAAATACCTGGGTCAAACCATTTCCGAAATAGGTGGGTCAGGTAATTACCGAAAGGGTGGGTCAGACGGTAGCGAAATATTCAGCCTGATGCGGATAAGGGCATTGGACAACGTGCCACAGATATCTTCAAAGCAAATCAATCGCTTCAAAAGTTAATGCTAGTTGAGACTACTGCTTCATTTTACCTTAAACTTCGGATTGTGTTATGAAATTCTATATCAAACAAATTAAACTTTGGTTTAAGAATGGAAGCGAGCCTAAAGTATTGGAGTTTTATCCAGATAAGGTGAATGTTATAACAGGTGCGAAAAGCACGGGTAAGTCTTCTGTTTTGTCTATTATAGATTATTGTCTTCTCTCCAGCAAATCGCGAATAGTCGAAGAGATCATAAATGAGTACACTGAGTGGTTTGGATTAATTTTCTCGATCAACGACAAGGATTTTGTTATAGCGCGTAAGTATGCTGATAAAAATGTTGCGTCTAGAGAAGTATATTTTTCAAGTACTGGTGAAATTCCTATAAATCCGGTCGCCAATTTCGATTTCGATAAACTTAAAAGCGTAATTGAAAAGGAATTTTCAATTGACGAGAACCTAGTTATTCCATATGGAGGAAAAAAGATTGCTGCCGGATCTAAAATATCTTATCGATATTTTCTCTTGTTTAATACATTATCTGAAGACACAATCGCTCACACAAACATTTTTTTTGACTTCGATTTGCATGACAGCGAAAAATATAAAGAGGCACTTAATCGTATCTTCTTTCTCGCGTTGGGTGTGGATGACCCCAATAATGTGCTTGTGAAGGAAAAGATAATCGCTCTTGAAGGTGATATTGACCGGATTGAAAAGAAACAGAAAGTATTGCAAAAGGACGAGCGATTATTTAATGAGAAGATAATCGAACTGTTGGGCAGGGCGCAAGAATACGATTTAATCGAAAGGCGCTTGTTCACTGTGGATGAAGCATTGGAGCGGCTTGAGGCATTGATTACACAGTTTAGGCCTGCCCAGTATTCCAACAATTTAAGGCAGATTGAAGATCTGAATAAGAACAAGCGATCTATATGGCGCAAAATTCGAAGCTTAGAGCGTTTTAACGAGGAGTACAATACCTATAAAGATAACTTAAGAGGCGACTACGAAAGTCTGAGACCAATTGAATATTTAAGGACAAACTTCACTGAGCTAATTCCAACTTTGGAAGTAAAAGAATTCATTGAGACTCTTGAAGTTTCTTTAGGAAAGATTAGGGAGGAAATTTCCAACAAGAAGGCAATCTCGACAAATGTCAAAGGTGAGATAACTCGTCTCAAGAAGGAAGCATCGGATATCGAAAAAACACTTTCTGGATTGCCTACAGGTACTAAAGACTTTACGGATGAAGTTGGAAAGTTTATGTTTATCGGAGAATTGAAATCCAAGCTCGAGTTTTATAAGGATAAATGGAATTTGGCTGACGAGCTGCCCGATATAGGCCCAATGCTAAAACAGATTGAAGAACTAAAGCGAATACTGACTGACACAGCAGAGAAGCGAAAAGCTATTCTAAATATTCTTGAGAAAACTATTCAAAAATATTACAACCTAACGAATTCGATGGGGGTATATAAGGATTACGAAGTCTACTTTGATGAACATTTAAAGATTTTGAAATTGCGAAAGCCGGGTGACATTCTGTCTTCATCAAATATTGGTAGCAAGTCAAACTATATGTTTATGCATCTGTGTCTTTTTTTAGGGTTACATGAACATTTCATAGTTTACAAACAGCCTTACGTTCCCCAATTTCTGGTATTGGATCAACCCAGTCAGCCTTATTTGGAGAAATCGACAATAAATCCTGATACTGGCGAAATCATTGCCGATGATGATAGAAATACGATAAAAGACGCGTTCGCTTTATTAAATTCTTTTATTGAGAATATGACTACTCAAGTCAAGGCCAGTTTTCAAATTATAATGCTCGAGCATGCAGCGAGTAGTTATTGGGAAGAACCGAAGCTTGCACACTTTCATTTGGTCGAGGAATTTCGAAATGAAAATGCCCTTATTCCGCAGAGTGCCATGGTGCCAAAGGACACTAAGGCATCGGACTCACCTATACAACCATCTCCGCCAACACCTCCTGAGACACCGAACATCTGACATAATAAATATATCTTTCCCACCTGTGACCCAACTGTGTATCATTTCCTTTTGATGGATCACACCTTTACCTCTGTAACGCAAAAACGGAGGTCATATGTTCAAATCAATTTCTTGGGAAGAGTATCTGTTTGCAGTCGGATGCTTAGCGGCTGGATATTATGTTATAGCCGTAGCTATTTTTTATTCAAGAGACATCGTTGCTAAGCTTAAAGGCGAATCGACCTCGAAAGCAAAGCCAGAAATTTCTAAATCCAATTTTCCCCAAGGTAAATTCATGGGGAGTATCTCAACTTCCGTTCGGAAGCAAATTCCCACAAAGCAAAGTATCGCCTCGTCAGAAGAGCTGAGTTTCGAATCTCAGCCCGAGGAACTACTGGCTGCAAACCGTGCCGACTCTGCTGGTGTGGATATGATGGATGCCCTTGAAGAAGTGTTCATGTATCTGGCATCAAAGAAAAAAGACAAGGCGACTTACGTAGAAAAGATTACGAGACTAGTTCAACAACGGCCGGAATTCTCCGGTACTCCGGTTCAGCAGGAGGTAGTCAGTTTTATCCATGAATATTTTAAAGGCAATCAATCCATAAGCTTCAGTGTCGAAGAGCTTGAGTCCTTGTGGTTGAGTGCTAACGGAGAGGTTATACATCAATCAACAACTAAAAACAATTATGAAAAGTAAAATGAAAACGATCAGAAGGGGAAGAGCTTTTGTATTGGCTCTGTCAGTGTATTGCTTATCGTACGTTGTTGCCTATGCGCAGGACGGTAATGCGGGGATCAATGAAGCTGCTACTCAGGTGCGCGGTTACTTTGATACTGGAACTCAACTTATGTATGCTATTGGCGCAGTCGTTGGACTAGTTGGCGCGGTTAAAGTCTATCAGAAATGGAACAGCGGTGACCCTGATACGAGCAAAGTTGCAGCAGCGTGGTTTGGCAGCTGTGTGTTCCTGGTGATTGTGGCTACAGTGTTGGGTTCATTCTTCGGCATCTAATGGCAAGCAGTGTATACAATATCAACAAGGGTATCAATAAGCCAATCGAATTCAAAGGATTGAAGGCTCAGTACATTGGATACCTTGGCGCAGGACTCGTGGTGTTACTGATATTGTTTTCAATTCTCTACATCACTGGTGTCAACATGTTTCTATGTCTGGGATTGATCATCATCCTGGGAACAGTGCTGTTCATGTTCGTTTACAAGATCAGCAATCAGTACGGCCAATACGGTCTCATGAAGAGAGCCGCAAGGCGAAGCATTCCATCTCATTTGGTTTGCGCTAGCAGAAGGCTCTTCATTCAACTTTAAAATCCAACGTAATATGTCAGGCTTAGTAGACATAGATAAAGTGTTTCCGATTTACAAGGTCGAGAACGACTGTATCCTTTCAAAGTGCGGGGATATCACTGTAGCATTTGAGGCAACATTGCCGGAGATCTTCACCTTGTCAGATCAGGAGTATGAATCATTTCATCACGCTTGGGTAAAGGCGATCAAATGTTTACCAGTAAACTCAGTATTTCACAAGCAGGATTGGTTTCGTTCTCGCGAGGTCAATGGTGCATTCGATGATAAGATTTTGACGTTTCTCTCACACTCCAGCGAAAGATTCTTCAATGAGCGTCCATACCTGGATCATACGTGTTACATCATGGTAACGAAAAAACTAAATGATCGAAAGGATTCTAGTTCAATGTTCTCAACACTGACCAAGCGTAACATCGTTCCGGAGGAGACCATCAACGAACAGAAGCTTCAGGAGTTTCATGATTCGGTTGGGCAATTCGAAAGGATCTTGCAGGACAGTGGTTTTGTCAAGCTGAGAAGAATTAAAGATGATGAACTCACCGGCAACAAGCATGCAGTGGGTTTGCTTGAACAGTATTGTTTTCTTCAGTCGAAGGGAGCCGTTCCGGTTGTAAAGGATATTTCTTTTAAGGATGGTATTTTCATTGGTGATGATCATTGCAAGTTGTTTGCGCTGGCAGATGTCGAAGATATGCCGTCCCTGTGTGGCTCACGAATCAACTACGATAAGTATTCGACAGACAAGACAAAGTTCAGTGTTGGATTCGCATCTCACCTGGGGCAGCTACTACCATGCAATCATATTTACAATCAATACATCTTCATTCAGGATGTCCAAAAGACAATTAAGCAGCTTGAAAGCAAACGACTTAGGTTGCAATCGCTGTCTTCATATTCGCGGGAGAATGCGATAAGCAGAGACGCTACAAATGATTTTCTTAACGAGGCAATTGCTTCGCAAAGGCTTCCTGTGAAAGCTCACTTCAATGTTCTTGTTTGGACGGAAGACAAGAAAGATCTGAAAGAAATCAAAACACAGGTGTCATCCGCGTTGGCTCAGATGGATGCTTCACCTAAGCAGGAGACTGACGGAGCACCGCAGATTTTCTGGGCTGGCCTCCCAGGCAATGAAGCGGACTTTCCAATGAATGATACGTTCGACACCTTCGCTGAACAGGCAACTTGCTTTCTCAACCTTGAGACCAATTACCAGTCTTCTATCAGTCCGGTTGGGATCAGGATGGGCGACAGGTTAACAGGAAAGCCTGTACATGTAGACATTTCCGATGAGCCGATGAAGAAGGGCATCATCACAAACAGGAATAAATTCATCCTTGGACCTTCAGGCAGCGGAAAATCCTTTTTCACCAATCACATGGTTCGATCGTACTATGAACAAGGCACGCATATAGTGCTCGTGGACGTGGGCCATTCCTACAAAGGACTGTGTGATTTGGTGAATGGATACTATTTCACCTATGACGAGGCGAATCCGATTAAGTTTAATCCCTTCTACATCGCAGATGGCGATACGCTCGATACTGAGAAAAAGGAAAGCATTAAAACACTGTTGCTAGCGCTATGGAAAAAAGACGATGAGACGTTTAACCGATCTGAGTATGTCGCATTGTCAATAGCACTTCAGACTTACTACAAGCGACTCGAAACAGATAAGTCAATTTTTCCATGTTTCAATACCTTCTATGAATTTCTGCGGGATGAATTTGTAATCATTCTTAAAGATGACAAGGTTAAAGAGAAAGATTTCGATGTAGAGAATTTCCTGTACGTGCTCAGGCCTTATTACAAAGGTGGAGAATTTGATTACTTATTGAACGCGAGAGAGAATCTTGAGCTTCTAAAAGAGCGCTTCATTGTATTTGAGTTAGATAATATCAAAGACCATCCAATTCTCTTTCCCGTAGTAACGATCATTATCATGGAAGTGTTCATTTCCAAGATGCGTAAGCTGAAGGGAATTAGAAAGATGATCCTGATAGAAGAGGCATGGAAGGCCATTGCTAAAGAGGGGATGGCTGAGTACATAAAGTACCTATTCAAGACCGTGCGGAAATTCTTTGGTGAGGCGATAGTCGTGACTCAGGAAGTAGAGGATATCATAAGTTCGCCTGTGGTAAAACAAGCGATCATTAATAACTCTGACTGTAAGATTCTGTTGGATCAAAGTAAATATCAAAACAAGTTCGACCTGATTCAGGAGCTCTTAGGACTCACAGAAAAGGAGAAGGCGCTCATATTATCGATCAACAAAAGCAACGATCCGAAACGTAAATACAAGGAAGTGTTTATCAGTCTGGCAGGGGTGCAATCAAAGGTGTATGCGACTGAAGTTTCTCTTGAAGAATACCTGGCGTACACTACCGAGGAGTCGGAGAAGATGAAGGTTCAGCAATATGCAAAGAAATGGAATGGTGACATTCGGAAGGGCATCGCTGAATTGGCAAATGATATTCGATTAGGGAACGCAGCTTAAACAATAAATCTATGAGAGCACCTAAGATATTTTTTGCATTGGGACTGGCGGTTGTTCTAGTAACTCAGCCATGCGCTGAGGCGGATGCCGCCATTCCAATTGCCAAGATCATTAAAGAAGCAGTCAAGAAGGTCATCAAGGCGGTTGACCTTATGATCCAGCGTCTGCAAAATAAGACGATCTGGCAGCAGAATGCTCAAAAGGTACTTGAGAACAAGTTAAATGAATTGAAGCTGACTGAGATTGCCGAATGGACTGAAAAGCATCGTAAGCTCTATGCAGACTATTACGAAGAGCTTTGGAAGGTAAAGAACACCATCGCTATGTATCAGCGGGTTCGTCAAGTGATGGACAAGCAGGTTCGTATTGTTGATGAGTACAAGCGTTGCTGGAACATTGTCCAAAACGATAAACACTTTACTGATGGTGAGCGAGAGTACATGGCAAAGATCTATTCTGGCATCATGGACGAAAGTGTTAAGAATCTTGACCAGATTTTAATTGTGATTAATTCGTTCAAGACACAGATGACCGATGCAAAGCGTCTCGAAATCATTGAGCAAGCCGCGAGTGAGATAGATCAGAATTACTTCGATCTGAAGCAGTTCAATACTCAAAACATGCTGCTCAGTATTAGTCGTGCGAAGGATGAACATGAGATTGATGTGGTGAAGAAACTATACGGACTTCCTGATGAATAAGCTCATTATTATTTTCACTCTTGTACTGTGTGCAAATATTTCAAATGCACAAACCTTCAATGAATGGTTTCGGCAGAAGAAGACACAGAAACAATACCTGCTTCAACAGATTGCTGCGCTCAAGGTTTACCTGGATTACCTCAAGAAGGGATATAAGATAGTCGACAAAGGGTTAACTATGGTCGGTGACATCAAGCAAGGGAAATTCGACTTGGATATAGAATATTTAGAGTCTCTAGGTAATGTTAATTCAGCCGTAAGCGGATCGGCCAAGGTCGCAAGTATCATTGCTTATCAGAAGAGGATCATGATAGAATTTCGTAGACTCAAACAGTTTGCGAATGACAGTGACTATTTCACGGTTGACGAAAAGAATTATGTCGAAAGCGTTTACATCAATATCCTTCGCGAATCGGAAATGTCCCTTGATGAACTCGATCGCGTCCTTAGCAATTCTGATTTTGAAATGAAGGATGATGAAAGGGTAAAAAGGGTTGACGCATTGTATGTGGATATGAAGGACAAGTACGAATTCACGAAGTCATTCTCAAATTCCACTCAAGTGCTCATCGCGCAAAGAGGTAAAGAAGATCATGAAGTGCAGATTCAGAAAGATTTGGTTTTAAAATAATAATTATGAGACAGACCATTTTAATAGCAATTATGCTTTGTGTTCTGACCGCAGCAAATGCCCAGACACAAGAGGCAACTCAATTGATTTTAAACTACGAGAAGTTAAAACAGTTGGAGGAGATCCTTGACAATATGTATAAGGGATACAAAATTCTCACGAAGGGTTACAACAGGATAAAAGATATAGCGGAAGGCAATTTCAATCTGCATCAAGTATTTCTTGATGGCCTATTTGCTGTCAACCCTTCAGTAGCCAAATACAAGAGAATACCTGACATTATTCGATATCAGTCGATGCTAATCAAAGAGTATAAGAGGGCATTCGATAGGTTCAAGTGCGATCCCAAGTTGACGCCTGATGAGATTAAATATCTGGAAAGGGTTTATTCATATCTGGCCAAGCAAAGTCTGCGAAATCTGGAAGAGTTGACTATGATCGTTACAGCGAACAAACTTCGGATGAGCGATGACGAAAGGATTCAATCCATTGATCGGATTTATTTCGACATGGAGAGTAAGTTGTCCTTTTTAAGATACTTCAATAATAGCACACAGGTTCTTGTGGTGCAGAGAGCGAAGGAGAGTAGTGAAGTCGGTGGAATGGAAAAACTCTATGAAGTAGAAAACTAAAGCTTATGAACAATCAATTTAAGACCACTTTGATAGTGGGTGCTGGAATTCTATTGCCTAATCTTTCGCACGCGCAGGTTGCCGGTGAAATAGAAAGCTTCAGAAGTGTGCTGGATACTCTCTACGATGAGATGATTCCACTCAGTTCACAACTGATCGACATCGGAAGAGGCCTCGCAGGATTCGCGGCTATGTGGTTTATCGCAGCCAGGGTATGGCGACACATTGCCAATGCGGAGCCAATTGATTTCTACCCTTTGTTGCGACCATTTGCAATAGGCCTGGCGATCCTGATGTTTCCGACCGTGCTCACGATTATCAATTCCGTTCTCACCCCAACAGTGACGGGGACAGCAGCGATGATTGATGGTTCAAACAATTCTGTTGCTTTTCTGCTTAAACGAAAGGAAGAAGCAATCAGAAAGAGTCCACTTTGGCAAATGTATGTTGGTGTAGACGGAGAGGGCGATCGTGCAAAATGGTATCGCTACAGTCACCCGGAAGGTGATGAGGAAGGGTTTCTTGATGGAATAGGGAACGATGTTCGTTTCGCCATGGCGAAGGCGTCTTACAACTTCCGTAATTCTATCAAGCAATGGATGTCTGAGGTTTTGCATGTCCTATATCAGGCAGCAGCGCTTTGTATCAATACAATCAGGACGTTTTATATGATCATCCTCGCCATTCTCGGACCGTTGATCTTTGGCCTTTCGGTTTTTGACGGACTGCATCATACACTTACCGTTTGGCTAGCCAGGTACATCAATATTTTCCTGTGGCTTCCGGTCGCCAACATCTTTGGAAGTATGATCGGTAAGATTCAGGAGAACATGCTAAAAATTGACATCAACCAGGTTAATCAGTATGGTGATACTTTCTTCAGCTCAACTGATTCGGCATATCTGATCTTCATGGTGATCGGCATCATAGGATATTTCACCGTTCCAAGTATCGCGAATTACATCGTTCATGCCGGAGGCGCAAATGCATTGCTCTATAAAGCAACCAACATGTTTTCAACGGGTGCAAACTCAACTGCGAGTCACGTGGTGGCGAGTGCAGGTTCTGTAGTCAATCCAAGCGGTTCGGGGAATAACAGATCATCAACTGACAATGGTGTCAATGGAACGAACTACATGCATGAAAAGCTAGCGGGAAAATAAAAACCTAAAATCCATTAAACTATGTTTCAACAACTCAAGAATATTGACAACGCCTTCAATCACATTCGTTCTTTTTCATTTTTACTCATCATCGGATGTGTTGTATTGTGTTGCTATACTGTTTACAAGAGCTATCAGGTCGTTCAGGCTACACAGGCCAAGGTCTACATCTTAGCCAATGGAAAAGCTATCGAAGCATTCTCTTCCGAACGAAAGGACAATATCCCCGTTGAGGCACGAGACCATGTTAGAATGTTTCACTATTATTTTTTTACACTTCATCCTGATGATAAAGTCATCCAAAGCAATATTAAGAACGCTCTGTATCTGGCAGACGCAACTGCTCAAACTCAGTATGACAACCTGAGGGAGAACAGTTATTACGCGAACATCATTTCCGGTAATGTCAGTCAGGAGATTCAAATTGACAGTATCAATGTAGACATCAATCACTATCCATTTTACTTCAAGTGCATTGCCAGGCAAAAAATTATCAGGGCCACCTCAATAGTCACTCGAAGTTTGATCACAGAGGGTTTTCTAAGAAACGTTCTCAGGTCGGATAACAACCCGCACGGTTTTCTGATTGAAAAATGGAACACGCTTGAGAACAGGGATATCAAGAGTGAAAATCGATAGCTATGATCATCAAGGACACTTTAAAAAAGGTTGAGAAGGTTTGTCGTGAGAAAGTTGATGCTCTGAATGGCGTGTTCAACAGTCTACCCAAAAATCGACAGAGATCACTAGTCATCGCTTTTGGAGTTTGTATAACAGTAATCAGCGTCATACTAATTCTGAATTCATCCAGCGAAAGGAAAGTGGAAGCCGGTTTCAAGCCGGATAGGATAGCTATGCCATACGACATATTTATGGAAGACGAAAAAGGAACAACGGAAGACCAACTAACTCCAGTTGGGAAGATGAAGGGTGAGATCGATGGGGAGTTTGAATCGTTCTATGTGGCTGTCGACAATCAGGGTGAAGTATACATCAACCGGGATATTGAATACTCGCAACGTGCATACGACAAGACCGATGACTGGAAGCAGATTTCTAAAGAAAAGTTGATGGAGTATGAAAGGGATCTTCATTTTATGCCATCACAATCGAGAGGGGTAAGAAGATAAAAATGAAAAACATGAAAGCGCATTCACAGAAATTTATTCAGAAAAGAAAGTTCTACATGATGGTGCCTATGCTAGTGTTGCCATTTATGACCATGTTCTTTTGGGCATTGGGTGGCGGAAAAGGAGAGGCGGTTGCAAAGACAACAGAGTCAATCGGATTAAACGTAAAGCTACCAAGTGCAAAGTTCAATGATGATGAAGGAAATGCTTGGGACAAACTCACGTTGTATCAGAAAGCCAGAAGAGATTCGGTCAAAGCTAATCAGGCAAAACGAAGCGATCCATATTTCAGACTAGCTACTCTAAAAGTCACACAAGACACTTCGAGGCGGGATTCCCTTCGCAGGGCAGGAGGAATGAATGCTTCGCTAGGCGACAGAGCCGAGCCACTTGATGCAACCGAAGCGAAAGTATATAAGAAGTTGTCGGAACTTCAGAAAGAGATCGACAAGCCTGCTACGAAGTCGACCAGCAAAAAACAAGCTGGTCAAAAAGCGCCTCAACCATCAACCAGTACAATTCAAACTGATGTCGATAGACTTGAGGGTATGATGCAAATGATGCAGAATGATCCTACTCAGGACAAAGAGATGGAAGAGATTAACGGTGTGCTTAGTCAGATCCTTGACATTCAACATCCGGATCGCGTCAAGTCAAGATTGGAGAAATCCGAAAGAGAAAATAGTGACGCACTTTCCACTCGGCCAAATCGCGCTGAAGAACAAATTAGTATGATTGGAAACAATGGCTCAGGTCAGACTGTTCCGGGAATGTATGCGCAAAATGGATTTTACGGACTCGAAGAATCTGTGTTGCCTGCGTTCGAGGCAAATGCAATCCGGGCAGAGATCTACGGCAATCAAAATCTTGTTTCCGGCTCTGTCATTAAAATGGAATTGCTTCAGGACATAAATGTCAGTGGTATTCGAATTCCTAAAAGTCATTTTGTGTATGGGCTCTGCGGGTTGAATGGAGAACGTCTAACGATCAAGGTCACATCAATCCAACATGATAATTCTGTCTATCCAGTCGCACTTACTGTTTATGACATTGACGGACTGGAGGGGATTCATGTTCCGGGAGCAATTGCCCGTGACGCTGCAAAGAAATCATCTAACCAGGCAATTCAAGACATACAACTGGGTTCTCTCGATCCATCAATAGAAGTACAGGCAGCGAGCGCAGGCATTGAGGCAGCTAAAGGTCTACTATCGAAGAAGACGCGGCTAATTCAGGTGAGCGTAAAAGCTGGATACAAGATCTTTCTGAAAGACAAGAACAATCAAAGCACAGATTCAAAATAGGAAGTATATGACAAAGATAATTTCATTGTGGGCAGTCATCTTCATGATTGTAAACGCATCATTCGCACAGGATATAGAGAATAGAAAGCTATCAATTTCGTATAGCAAGACAACTAGCTTGATCTTTCCTTTTTCAATCACATCTGTTGATCGTGGTAGTCAGGACGTGCTGGCGCAAAAGGCGAGGGGAGTTGAGAACGTTCTACAGGTTAAGGCGGGACGTAAACAATTTACGGAGACAAACCTCACCGTGATTACCGCTGATGGTGTCCTACATCAATTCACGGTAACGTATTCCGATACGCCATCAGAGCAGGCCATCACTATTGCTGCAAACACCGGAAAGCAATCTCTCATACTTGTAAAGGATGCCGTGAATGAACGGGACATTCAAGTTGACTCGCAATTGGCACTCAAGCAGTATGTGACAGGCCAAATCGACCAGTATAACAAGTATCAAATGAGTTTTTCGCTTCAGGAAATATTCATTCGTGGTAACACACTCTACTACCGAATACAAATCAGGAACAAAAGTTCGATCAGCTATGATATTAAGTCGCTGAAGTTCTTAATCCGTGATCGCAAAAAGGTAAAACGTACATCGAGCCAGGAGACAGAGATCAATCCATTGTTCATTGGAAATGAATCTGATCGGATTCAGGCGTATGCAAGTACCACACGTTGATCTATGCGGTGAAGAAGTTTACTATTCCCGATGGAAAGAGATTATTCATCAATCTTTTCGAGGACAATGGCGGGAGACATCTGGCTCTGAGAATCGACAACAAAGATATTCTTAAGGCGAAGATGCTGCCTGTATCAACGCATCTTTTAACAATCAATTAAAACATAAGTTATGAATGCAAAGAACCTGGAATTTTTGAAGGAGGGTATCAAATACCTTGGCTTTGGTGAAGGCTTGAACAACAAGCTTACGGAGGAGTTGAATTCTGGAAAGAATGGATTCCAATTGCACACGGAGAATCAGTATGGGAAGGACAAAGTCAATTATGTCCTTGATTTCAGTAAGTCTGATAAATCTGACATGTATTTCTTTAACAAGTATTCTGCAACACTTCCCGGACAAAGTGCCGATCAGGACAAGTCACAAACATTCTTCATTAAGAAGAACAGTGGAGTAACTGCTAAAGAGGCTTACAATCTTTTGAATGGAAGATCGGTTAATAAGGATCTCACCAACCAGGAAGGTGAGAAGTACAATGCGTGGCTTCAGATTGATTGGAATCAGAAAGACAATCACGGCAATCATAAATTCAAGATGATTCATGAAGCGTATGGTTTCAGTCTACAAAACGTTCTAAAGAAACATCCGATTAAGGAACTCAATGACCAGATTACAAGTGATCGTCTCACGCAGTCCCTTGAACGCGGTAATTTGCATCAGGTGACATTCCTCAAAGGCGACAAGGAAGAAAAGATGTTCATTGAAGCGAACCCCCAATTCAAATCACTCAACATCTATGATGGCAATCTCAAGAAAGTCTATCAGGAGAATGAGAAGAAACAGTCCGGAGTTGATAATGGAAAGGAGGTTTCAGCGCCAAAGGAAGAGCGGAAGCAGAGCGCATCATTTGAAGAACCTGACGAGACTTTGACCAGTGAGAAGAAACAGCCGAAGAGGAAGGTGAAGGTCTGAGAGTTTTCATCCATTTTATAAGGCCCATTGCTTTCCATTAATGGGCCTTATTATTATCTTAATCGACTACTGACTAAGATGGATATAAGACCTATTTTAAAGGAAAACCTCGTTTTTCATTACCAAAAGACATTTAACAGTTTAGAAAATATTCTAAATCATCTCGGGGAACTATCATTCTATCTAAGTATGAACAGTTCGTCAATTTCCTTGTCGAGTTCCAAGGTTGGAAGGATTGATATCAATAGACAGTTAGAGTACAATGCATGGATTCTTAATCAAGAAATCTTTGATGATTTTGGTGCTGCGCTGAGCTGCTTTCACATTGGTTATTTTAAACAATGTCAATCCCTATTAAGGGGTGCAATTGAACTCACTATTCAACTTTGGAAAAGCAAACTGGTAGAGGTACCTGGAAATAATATTATAGATCCTTGGATTGATGGGATGACTATTTCGCTAAGTGTGACCCACCTATTTCGGTAATGATCTGACCCACCTTTTAGCTGCGTGGATTTGATGGTTCTAAGCTAGTGTTTTTCGGAAGAGTTTTTTAATGATTTTTTTCTTAACG
>NZ_QMFY01000031.1 GCF_003286915.1 Pseudochryseolinea flava | reverse complement strand
TTGTTCAGTCTGAATTGTTCGTCAAATAGACCTTTCGCCTTGTTTTTCATTTCCCTTACTTTGAAAGCAAGTACGCAAATCTTTACCGCTTTTCACTGAGGTTTTTAGAGATGCCCTTAATCGTTAAAACAAAATGTCGAACTGCTTTCACAATTCGACATTTTGCTTGAGGCTCGTAGCTAGCAACTTGCAGCTGAAGAGGATCGCTTACGCAATCCATCCTTCAACATCTTGTAATGTTGGGTTCGGGATTTCAAGTTTCATTTTCTTGCGCATACCACACACATCGTTGAAAAGTTTCGATGCTTTCATCTCTTTCATTTGTGTGAGCGATTGTATGCCGAGTTTTTGCAACACCGGAATTAGATCTTCGCGAACGCCAATGGCGAGAAATTCTTTTTCATCGAATCCTCCTCCTTGCTTTTCAGGCTTCATCTGCGGGAAGAAGAGTACATCTTGGATGGATGCAGAATTCGTCATGATCATCGACAAGCGATCGATACCAATACCTAGACCTGCTGTTGGCGGCATTCCGAATTCAAGCGCACGAAGGAAGTCTTCATCCAACGTCATCGCTTCTTCATCACCACGCTTTCCTAGCTCTAACTGTTCTTCAAAGCGCTCACGCTGATCGATTGGATCGTTCAGCTCTGAGAAGGAATTTGCGATTTCCTTTCTATTACAGATTGCTTCAAAACGTTCTACCAATCCTGGAACACTTCTGTGCTTCTTGGCGAGTGGCGACATTTCGATTGGATAGTCAGTGATGAACGTTGGCTGGATTAGCTCATGCTCGCACTTCTCTCCGAAAATCTGGTCGATCAATTTTCCTTTGCCCATACTTGGATCCATCGGAACATTCAGGCTCTTGCAAGTGTCGCGAAGTTGCTGCTCATCCATTTTTGAAATGTCAACGCCCGTAAAATGTTGGATCGCTTCAAACATGGTAAACCTTTTCCAAGGTCGTTTAAAGTCGATGATATTCTCACCTACTTTAACTTGGGTTGTGCCATGAAGATCAAGTGCTACTTTTTCAATCATCTCTTCGACAAGATCCATCATCCAATAGTAGTCCTTGTAAGCCACATACAATTCAACTTGTGTAAATTCAGGATTGTGAAAACGAGACATTCCCTCGTTTCTAAAATCTTTCGAGAACTCGTACACGCCATTGAAGCCTCCGACAATAAGACGTTTTAAATACAACTCGTTCGCGATGCGCAAGTAGAGCGTCATATCGAGTGTATTGTGATGTGTTTTGAAAGGACGTGCAGCAGCACCACCATAGAGTGGTTGAAGAATTGGTGTCTCAACTTCCAAGTACGCTTTGTTGTTCAAATACTGACGCATAGAATTCACTAACTGTGTGCGCTTGATGAAAGTATCACGAACCTCAGGATTTACAATCAAGTCCACATAACGCATGCGATAACGCTGCTCGTGATCTGTAAAGGCATCGTGTTTCACAACCGATCCATCTTCATTCGTTGTTTCTTTCACAACAGGAAGTGGTCGAAGTGATTTGGTCAGTACTTTAAATGATGTTACGTGAATAGAGATTTCACCGGTTTGTGTCGTAAAGCCGTAGCCTTTTACACCGATGATATCGCCAATATCAAGAAGTCTTTTGAAAACGGTATTGTAAAGGGTTTTGTCTTCGCCCGGACATATATCGTCGCGGCGGAAATAAACTTGGATTCTGCCCGTCTCGTCCTGGAGTTCGGCAAACGCGGCGTTGCCCATCACACGACGGCTCATGATACGACCCGCCAAAGAAATATCCCGATAGTCACTCTTATGGCGCTCGTAGTTCTCATGAATTTCCTTAGCAGAAGCGTTTACTTCAAAAAGCTCTGCGGGATATGGATTGATCCCTAGGTCTTCTAGATCTTTTTTACTTTTCCTGCGCTGGAGTTCCTGTTCGCTGAGTTGCATACGGTCAAAATTTTGGCAAAAATAGTCTAATTCGGGAAAAAAGAATGGAGTCTTCCCGACTATTCAACACCTTTCAGAAATCAACAAGGATCGTTTATATGATTTAGCCCTTACGGCGCCGTAATTCTTTTCGAATAAGCGTCAATTCGCGGCTACTTTGCCCTGCTACAGAAGTGTTCTCGGCTGCTCTTCTAAACAAATACGGCATCACGGAGCGCACGGGGCCATAGGGTACATATTTGGCAACACGATAGCCATGACGCGCCAGATTAAAACTGATATTGTCGCTCATACCAAAGAGCTGCGCAAACCAGATTCGCTCGTCGGTTTCAGAAATGTTGTATTTCTTCATGAGCTCACTAAGCAGGTAATTGCTCTGCTCATTGTGAGAACCACACATGATCGCCATGCGATTGATATTCGCCATGCTAAATTCTAACGCCTCATTAAACGCTACATCCGTCGCTTCCTTATTCGCGTGAATCGGACTTTCGTAGCCACGCTGCTGCGCGCGCGCGCGCTCCTTTTCCATATACGCGCCACGCACAAGTTTGCCACCAAGGTGATAGTCGCCTTTTACTGCATTTTGATATGCCGTTTTCAGATTGCCAAGCGACGCCGTGCGGTAGAGTTGATAGGTATTGAACACGATGGCCTTTTTACGATTGTACAATGCCATCATTTCATAGGCGAGATCATCGATAGGTTCTTGTATCCAGGTCTCTTCGGCATCGACCAACACCGGTATGCCAACTTCGTATGCACGTTTGCAAATGCGATTAACACGTTCACGGACGCGTTCATATGCCGCAGCCTCTTCTTTTGTTAATGGTGCGTTTGATTGCACTTTCTCCAGCAGATCACTCGACGCTAATCCCGTTACTTTGAAAACAGTGAATGGAATGCTTTGAGATTTACCAGCTTTCTCAACAGTTCGAAGTGTTTCCTCCATCGTTAAATCGAAGCCGCGTTCAGATTTTTCACCTTCAACGGAGTAATCTAAGATTGTTCCTACACCATACTTTGCCAACGATGCGATTTCGTCATCACACTTGTCAATACTCTCTCCACCGCAGAAATGATCAAAAACAGTTTTCTTAATCATTCCTTCAACAGGGAGATGTAATTTCAACGCGAGCTTAACAGAACTTGTCGCCAAAGCTGAAATCGTTGGATTATTTACGAGCGTAAAAATGAAATTCGCTTTTTTGAGTGCTGCATCCGACTTATAGGAAAATGCAACCGAGGTGTCGTCAAAAGAAAGATTGTTCGCTGCTGCCATACGTTAATGAGTGGCGCAAATATATGTGAAATTTTACGCCGCAATCGTTAGCATAAACACCGTTACCGCTGATTTGAGCACTTTTATATAACTTTCCGAATAAAAGAATTTTAAAGCCCAATGCTGCCCGATAACATTTTGTTTTCTGAAAATCCATCAAACGATCTTCTGATATTCCTCCAAAAAAAAAATTACTCCACCGTCGTCGTACTGGCTGACCACAACACCGCCAAGGCATGTTATCCAAGCATCAGTGACTCACTTCCAACGCATAGTCTTATCACTGTCGGTGCAGGAGAGGAATTCAAGAATCTCGGTACATGCACCACCATCTGGCAACAAATGACTAACCTCCACCTCGATCGACATGCCTGTATGGTTGTTCTCGGCGGTGGTGTACTCGGCGATATGGGCGGCTTCTGTGCAGCAACCTATAAACGTGGTATTGATTTCGTCCTTGTGCCAACTACACTCCTCGCGCAAACCGATGCAAGCATCGGCGGTAAGTTGGGTATTGACTTCGATAATTTTAAAAATCACATTGGTGTTTTCCAACAACCAGCACTGACACTTCTTTACAGCGGTTTTTTGAAGACACTACCTGAAGCTGAATTGCGGTCTGGCTTTGCTGAAATTATCAAGCACACATTAATCTCTGATAAAGCTATGTGGACGCACATCTCAACGCTCCCATTAGCATCACAAAATTGGACGACCTTGGTAAAGCACTCCGTTGCCTTCAAAGCACGTGTTACGACGGAAGATCCAAAAGAAAAAGGACTGCGTAAAATTTTGAATGCAGGTCATACCATCGGTCACGCTGTAGAAAGTTATCTGTTGGCTTCCGGTCATCGTATCCTCCACGGCGAGGCCATCGCTATTGGACTTATTGCCGAAGGATACATTGCCGAACAACGTGGACTATTGTCTTCACAAGAACTTCACGCCATGGCGGATTACATATTGAAAATTTTTGGCAAAGTAAGCCTTGATGATCAACAGATAGAAGCGGCATCGCGTCTTACCGTTCAAGACAAAAAAAATAAGGGAAATAAAATTTTATGCGTACTCCAAGAGGGAATTGGCAACGCGAGGTGGGATCAGGAAATCAACTTTGAAGAGGTAAAACAGGCTCTGACATTTTACCGTACTCTTCAAATGTAATGGGCTTCGGAGTCATCGAAAGGCTTGCTTTCAACCTTTGGCTTTTTTAACGAAGACGCTTTCTTGGCAATGAATGCTTTAGTCTTCTCTTTACGACTTCCAGAAAGCAACCATGCTGTTAAGAGTGCGCCCGAGGCGATACTCAATCCGATAGCAATTTTAGTAGCTTTACTCATATCATAAAGAACTCGATTTTCGTGTGAAATGTTTCGGCTATGCTGAAATTAATCTATAACAAACTGTATTTTCGCCGGCCTAAGAATTTGATTTTTACCAGTTATGATTCAATTGAAGCAAACGAATGTTTTGAAGGGTACAGCAACACGCCTACCAGCATCAAAAAGTATCGCCAATAGAGCCCTTATTATTAATGCGCTCGCTGGCGGAGATGCTGAGCTTCACAATCTTTCAGATGCTAACGATACCCAATTGATGTTGCGCCTTGTCAATTCCAAAGACGCCATCATCGATGTTGAAGACGCTGGTACGACAATGCGATTTCTAACGGCATTCTTCAGTGCGACCAATCAAAGCAAAATACTTACGGGTACTTCTCGGATGAAAGAACGCCCCATCGGTATTTTGGTTAATGCACTACGCGCTTTAGGTGTCGTAATCAACTATCCGGAAAAAGATGGATATCCACCGATCGAAATTGTCAAATTCGAAGGACAAAAAACAAACCACATCAATATTCGCGGCGACATCAGCAGTCAATTTATCTCCGCATTGATGATGATTGCTCCTGCTCTGCCTCAAGGTCTAACGCTCGAACTCGAAGGAAAAATAGGAAGCCGACCATACATCGAAATGACGGCCTCTATTATGAGGCATTTCGGTGCATCGGTTGACTTTACCGGAAACAAAGTTACCGTACCACACCAAGCTTATAAATCCGCGCCGTTCACAGTCGAATCAGATTGGTCGGCAGCAAGCTATTGGTTTGCTTTTACGGCGCTTGCGAAAGAAGCTGAAATTCTTCTTCCACGTTTGTCGCTCAATTCTCTTCAGGGAGACAGTGTCGTTGTTCAGATCATGGATCAACTCGGCGTACAAGCTAAAATGGAAAATGGCATGTTGAAGCTCACAAAAAAAGCGCATGCTTCTGAGATCACGTGGGACTTTACACACTGCCCTGACCTCGCACAAACAATTGCTGTAGTGTGTGTAGCAAAAGGTATTAAAGGCAACTTCACCGGACTGGAAAGTCTGCGTATCAAAGAAACTGATCGTATTGCTGCCCTTCAAAATGAATTAAAGAAGATTGGCGGAGAGCTTATCGAGATTGATACAGAACACTGGACTTTAATTCCATCGAAGCAATTACCGACTCACGCGTCTTTTGCAACCTACAAGGACCATCGCATGGCCATGGCTTTCGCGCCTCTCGTAACACTGATGGATGTAGCGGTCGACAAGGGTGATGTAGTCAGAAAATCATATCCCAACTATTGGAATGACTTGAAGTCGTTTCAAATACCACTCACTGAAAGTTAAGCGAATTGAAATAGGCTGGTGCTTTTATCAGTCGGCTACCATACCAGGAAAACATTTCGCCATCCACCAATATAATTTTGCTCTGGGGTAAAAGTTGTTGAAGCATATCGACGTGCTTTTCTTTGAACGGAAATGGTTCGGATGACAAAAGAATATAATCCGGATTCATAGCTTGAATGTATTCTTCTGAAATTTCTGGATATCGCGTTTCTGGAACGGCATTACGCAGTCCCATTTTTTCAAGCAGTGTATTGATGAAAGTATCTCGTCCTGCTGCCATCCAGGGCTTATGCCAAATGAGATATAGTGCCGATACAGGCGGTGTGGATATCAATTTTTCGAATGACTCATGAATAGATGCGATGATGTTCTCGGCTTGTTCTTTCGTGTCAGTAATCTGGCCGAGACAGGCAACCATTGCCACTGCATCTTCAATAGAAACAATATCGCTCGTCCACACTGGATACTTAGCACGCAAGCGGTTTATTCCTTCTTGATAATTTTCTTCTTTGTTAGCAATGATCAAGTCAGGTTCAAGAGCTTGAATGACTTCGAAGTTAAATTGTTTTGTTCCACCGACTATTTTCTTGGGTGAAATCCATGCTTGCGGATGGACACAGAATTTGGTTATACCGACAATTTTCTCATCGAGATCAAGATCAGCCAGCAATTCAGTTTGTGAAGGGACGAGAGACACAATTCTCCTCGGCGGAAAATTTATCGTCACCAGGTGATTCATTTGATCGAGAAACGACCGACTTTCCATAATTGCACTACAACTTGAGAGGAAGTTAAAAAAAAACGCACAGAGCACACAAAGAAAAGACCCTCTCTGTAAAAACTTTGCGACCCCGTGCGTAACTCTTTATAAACGACTTGTGCTGTTCACAAGTGTGTACTACATCTAAAAAAACGCACAGAGTGTACAGAGAAAAGACCCTCTCTATAAAAACTCTGCAACCCCGTGCGTAGCTCTTTATAAAATCGAATTGGCTTCAGGAAGACGATTCGGAATTTGAATCTGAAAGATCGTCCCTTCTCCAACGCTCGACATCACTTTAATAGTTCCTTGAAGACGTTCAATTGTATCTTTTACGATGAACAATCCTAAACCAGAACCTTGTGCTTGATCGGTTGCCCGAAAGAAAAGATCGAAAATCTTTTCTTTGTAAGCTGGCTCGATTCCGATGCCATTATCCTCGATACAAAGATCACAATTTTTATCGTCAACCCGCGCCATGATTTTTATGAACGGGTTCACTTTCTTTTTATCCTGATACTTTATTGCGTTTGATAAAATGTTTGTCACAATTGTTTTCAATCGGACAAGATCAGAATATAACTCAACCCGTTGATCGATCTCAATGGTAAACTGAACATCATTGCGATCAAGCGGATCAAGATTCTCCATTTCGTCATGCAAAACCTTTGTCAGGTTTATCTTCTCGCGCTTCACTTCCATCTTATCGTTTCGATAGAAGTCGTTCATCTCTTCGATAAACGCGTTGAGCTTTAACAAACTCTTTTTGATCAGATTGATGTAAGCATCCTTTTCATCGTCGGGAGCTTTCTCTGCAATTTGAACAAGGCCGAGTGCAGACATCAATGGTGCTTTAAGATCATGTGTCGTTTTGAAGATCACTTGATCAAGCTGAAGATTCGAGCGAATAAGTTCGTCTTCTCTTTTCTTGATATCTGTTATGTTGTTAAGCTTAAGCACCAACCCGCGAACGGTGTAGTGATGAAGCATATTCGATACTCGTATTTCAAAATCCACTTTTCGGCCATCTGCCCCGATGATTTCAATTTCATCGGTCAAAGTGGTATCACTGCCGTGGAGTTTTTCTCTCCACTGCGTTAGTTTTTCAGCCGGAACATAATCACTGATTTTTTTACCGAGCAACGAAACAGGTCGGACGTCGAAGACATCAGCTACAGAAGAGGAGATATAACGGATGTAGAGGTCTTTGTCAACTACGACATTAATGTCATCAGAATTCTCGACCAGCTCACGAAACATCCCTTCACGCCATTCCATACCCGTTATCTTCCCGTTCTTAACCTGCGCTTGCCGCGGTAGCGATCAAATCAGAATCGCCATACTGCTAAGCTGCGACGATACTTTCAGGTTTGATCCTGAAACAACGCCTTGATTCAATTCAAATTTCAATTTACCATCAACTACTTTGAAGTTGATGCAACTACCTTTCTGGCCTAAACCATTACCATCGGTGATCGTAAGGACCGACTTGCCGGTAGTACTCGTTCTGATTGACTCGAAGTCTTTGTTCTTCGACTTGCCAACATACACTACTTGACATTCTGTTGCCTCTGCAGCGGAACCTAATTTGCGGATCGCATATTTTTTGCTCCCCTTAGGTTTTCCGTCATACCACTGCTTGAGGGTATTGAACACATTGTCATCACCAATCACTCCGACAACAAAATCTCCACCGTCGCCTTCATTTGGCCACTGCACATACTTAATAAAGTTGTACAACATCGCCGCGTGAATTTCATGTGGCGGGCGTTCTTGTCCGTAAACGCTTCCTGCTGTGAAAGCAAAAAGACATAAAAAAATAATGGTTTTCATAGATATAGTTGGTTCAGTTTATGGGTTCTGCGTTAGGCTAATCTACGATTTAATCTGGGATTCGTCCCGAAGTTCCCGGGACAAGCTCCCACACACCATTAAATCAAGATCGCCATTGAGGAGAGTGAACCTGACACTTTAAGATTTGCTGTCTCAATTGCCTTTTGATTCAACTCGAACTTCAGCTTATTGTCAACTGTCTTAAAGTTGATGCTGCTACCTTTCTCGCCTAATCCGTTCTTATCTGTGATCAGCAAAGTGCCTTTGCCTTTCAATTTGTTATTTATCGTTTCAAATTCGCCACTTTTAGATTTATCGATGAAGAGTACGTGGCAATCTGTTACCTCTGCCGCCGAATTAAACTTCTTAATCACATAAGTCTTCGATCCTTTTGGCTTTCCTCCGTACCACTCGTTCAATGTTGCGAAGATTGTCTGGCTTCCTACTACACCGATCACGAACTCACCAGAGGTTGATTGGTCCGGCCACTGCACATATCGTGTGAAGTTGAAAACCATCATCGAATACACTTCATGAATTGGTCTCTCCGCAGCTTGAGCAAAAGCACTGCCACTTATCAGGAGAGTTGCTACTACGAGGGTTGCTATCTTTTTCATAAAACTTATAAGGGTGTTTGTTATTTGTTATCACAAAAACAGGTTCCCCCGTTTGACCGGAAGAACCTATCCAGATGGCAACCTTATTGATGTAAGATTTTCTCCTCAGATTACTTAATATACCTGAAATCATGCCCAGATTTGAGCTGGAGCAAAAATTCGTAAATAAGATTTATAACGTTTTCGACATCTTCTTTGTGCACCATTTCGACCGTTGTGTGCATATACTTCAAAGGTAGGGAAATAAGCGCCGATGCGACTCCTTCGGCAGAATATGCAAAAGAGTCGGTATCCGTACCTGTGGAGCGAGAAACTGCCTGGCGCTGGAAAGGTATTTTCCGCTTTTGGGCCGTCTCTATTACCATTTTGAGAACATTATTTTGAACCGCCGGACCGTAACAGACCACGGGTCCACTCCCAGCCTTCAAATTTCCACTCTCCTTCTTGTTATACATAGGCGATTGCGTATCGTGGGTCACGTCTGTGCAAATCGCTAAATCTGGCTTAATTCGGCGCGAAATCATTTCCGCTCCCCGTAGCCCTATCTCCTCCTGAACGGAATTCACGATGTAAAGCCCGAATGGCAGTTTTTTCTTATTTTCAGAGAGCCTCCTCGCTACTTCAGCGATCATAAATCCACCCATTCGGTTGTCCAGGGCGCGGCCTACCAACCAGTTTTTATTGAGCTCCATTAATTCGTCTTCAAACGTGATAACGCAACCAACGTGAACGCCCAAAGCCTCGACCTCTTTTTTGGATTCGGCTCCGATATCGATAAAGATGTTTTTCAACGAAGGAGCCTCCTCACGTGCAGCATCACGAACGTGAATCGCTGGCCAGCCAAAAACACCCTTCACAATACCCTTGTCCGTGTGAATGTTCACACGCTTTGAAGGCGCAATCTGATGGTCGGATCCACCGTTGCGACGAACATAGATGTAGCCATCTTCAGTAATGTAATTTACGAACCAAGAGATCTCGTCGGCATGTGCCTCAATCACCACTTTGTACGGAGCCTTCGGATTAACAATACCGACTGCAGTTCCATAGACATCAACCATATACTCGTTGATATAAGGCTTCAGGTAATCAAGCCAAATTTGTTGTCCCGAGCTTTCGAATCCCGTGGGCGACGCATTGTTCAGATATGCGTATAAAAACTGTTTACTCTTTTTATCCATAGTGCTTAAATCCTTTTTATAAAATCATTTTCTAACAATTCAAATCACATCCGTTACAATGGAATGTTTCCATGTTTTTTTCGTGGCAACGTCGCTACTTTATTTTCCAGCATCGCGTATGCCTTGATGAGTTTTTCCCGCGTTTGATCTGGATAGATTACCTCATCAATGTACCCGCGGTGCGCTGCACGATAGGGGTTTGCAAATTTTCTGGTATACTCATCAACCTTCTCATTCAACTTTGCTTCTGGATCGGCAGCCTCCGAAATCTCTTTCTTGAAAATAATTTCTGCGGCTCCTTTAGCGCCCATTACAGCAATCTCTGCCGTTGGCCATGCGTAATTCAAGTCGGCACCAATATGTTTAGAATTCATCACATCATAAGCACCACCATAGGCTTTACGTGTAATGACGGTAACGCGAGGAACAGTCGCTTCTGAAAATGCAAACAATAATTTTGCACCGTTGGTAATAATCGCATTCCATTCCTGATCTGTACCTGGCAAAAATCCTGGAACGTCTTCGAACACGAGCAAAGGAATGTTAAAGCAATCGCAGAAACGAACGAAACGTGCGCCCTTCACACTGCTGTCAATATCAAGAACTCCCGCCATAGACGCGGGTTGATTTCCTACAACACCGATACTTCTACCTGCAAGTCGAGCAAAACCAACAACAATATTCTCTGCGAAATTTTTATGAACTTCGAAGAAGCTATCGCCATCCACTACACCGTTGATCACCTCACGCATATCGTAAGGTTGATTTGGATTTGCAGGTATAATCTCATTGAGCTGTGGACGAGATTCATCGCCGGCCGTATACGGTTGACGCGGAACTTCATCTTCACAATTCTGCGGTATATAACTCAATAACTTTTTAATCTGTTGAATGCACTCCGCTTCATTACCGCAAGCAAAATGAGTTACCCCACTTTTGGTACTGTGGGTAATCGCCCCTCCTAATTCTTCCGCTGTTACGTTCTCATGCGTAACTGTTTTTACTACGTTCGGTCCGGTTACAAACATGAAAGAGGTGTTCTCGACCATGAATATAAAATCCGTGATGGCCGGTGAGTAAACAGCACCACCAGCGCAAGGGCCCATGATCGCAGAAATCTGCGGCACTACACCTGATGCCAGTGTATTGCGATAAAAGATGTCAGCATATCCACCAAGAGAAACTACACCTTCCTGGATACGCGCACCGCCGGAATCGTTTAAGCCAATGACGGGCGCTCCATTCTTCATGGCCAGGTCCATAATCTTCACAATCTTCTCGGCATGCGTCTCAGAAAGTGATCCACCAAAAACGGTGAAATCTTGAGAGAAAACATATACCAGTCGCCCATGCACTGTACCGTATCCGGTTACCACGCCATCGCCTAAGTAGTATTCTTTGTCCAGCCCAAAGTCCTTGCTTCGGTGCATAACAAATTTTCCAAGTTCTTCGAACGATCCTTCATCAAGCAATAAGGCTAGGCGTTCACGCGCTGTCAGTTTTCCTTTAGCATGTTGTTGCTCTATCCGCTTTTGACCACCGCCTTGTAATGATTCCTGGTTCTTGTGTTCAAGCTCTTCAAATTTTTGCTGCAACACTTGATCTTTGATCGTACGTTTCGCCATTCGGTTATGAATTTGTGGGCTAAATATAGTCCGATTTTCGGGTGGTTGTATACACCCGATGTCAACCGGCGATTATTGGCCGTCATCCTTAAATTTGTATCTTCACGCCGCCTTTGCGGAAACTTATGGAGAACAAGGTTGCGATTATGGATATGGGTACAAACACCTTCCATTTGCTGTTGGCCGAAGCTAACGACAACGGCTATCACATTACCCGCCGCGATCGCTTGGCCGTAAAAATCGGAATGGGTGGAATCAATCACGGATACATCACCGAAGAAGCCATTCACCGCGCGCTCGTCGCCATGCAAAGCTTCAAGAATACCATCGAGCAGTACGGCGCAACAAACGTGTATGCATTCGGAACCAGCGCACTCCGAAATGCCAGCAATGGACAAGCTATTGCTGAACGGATCAAGGCACTAACCGGAATATCTGTCGACATTATTTCAGGTGACCGCGAAGCCGAATACATTTATAATGGTGTCAAGACTGCTTTGCATCTGGAACAAAACAAATCTTTGATCATCGACATTGGTGGTGGAAGTGTTGAATTCATCATTGGCGATAACGACCAAATATTTTGGAAGCAAAGCATCGAAATTGGTGCACAACGTTTGATGGAGAAGTTTCAAAAGAACGACCCCATCACGACCGAAGAAATGACTCATCTTGACAATCATTTCAACATAACGCTCGCGCCAGTGTTCGAAGCCCTGGCAAAATTTCCCACAAACATCCTGGTAGGTTCATCCGGAACATTCGATACACTCAGTGATATTTTCTGCGAGCGTCATCATATTCAAAAATCAGCTGAAGAAATTGAAACGCCGTTGACGATAGAAGGATTCTATCAAATCTTTCAAGAGCTACTGCATAAGAATCGCGCCGAACGAATGAAAATTCCTGGAATGATTGAAATGCGCGTCGACATGATCGTGGTCGCTTGTTGCTTGATTCGCTACTTATTGGAACATCATCCATTCAATCGCATTCGTGTGTCGACGTATTCGCTCAAAGAAGGTGTTCTCGCTACCCTCATTCACGAACTGAAAGCGAAAGCCTGATCAGAGTGTTTGATTGGCTAAGCTCGAAAGACTTTTAGAAATCTTAATCTGCCGCTTCTCTAATTCTGTGTGATTGATATCATATCGAAGTGTATTATTCTCCATCACGACAAAACTAAAGCCTGCACCTTTCTTAAATAACCCTTCGCGCTCAGTAATAATCATTACAGACTTTCCTTGCGTTGCTTTAATCAAATCATCGACTTGAGAACTCTTACTGTCCGCCACATAGAGAATATGCGGTGTGCCAATACTTGAAACGTCATCTATTTGATTCACCTTAACGAGTTTTCCGTTAAAATTTTTACCGCTTTGCTTGAGCAATTCTTCATACGCCTTTGTCTTTCCAAAAACCGTGATTTGGAAATCAGAAGCTGCCGTTGGCCATGATGAATATTTTGCGATGTTCACGACAAACAACGCATACACCTGGTAGTTTGTAGTTTGTGCGAAGGCAGAGGATCCGACAAACAAAAAAATTAACAAACAAAAGATCCGCATAACCCTAATCTTTAAAATTCAATTGATACGATAATTTAATAACATATTCACGGCTTCTTCCTGGAACGGGTGCATAGGCACCTTCACCACCATTGTACGCCTGCGGAATAGCAGGACGCTCATTCAGTAAATCATAAACACCGATACCTGCATTCAATCCTGGTAAGATGTTGTCGTAATGCACAAATACATTGGCTAACACATACGGATCAAGTTCTGTCGATACCGGATTCTCTTCTTCATCGGCGGTCGTGTATGCATATCGCTTGCCAGCAAAAACAAAACTTGGATTCACACCGAGCTTGGATGTAATGTTAAAGTTTGTATTTAGCGTAATCTTGTGTGCGGGAAATCCAACGTACTGTCTCTTCGTTTGTGATACACGATAAATATCCACGGTGTTATCTGATAACGCGCGACTGAACGAGTACGTCAAATTTGCGTACCACATTTTCTTTCTGATACTGTAAACCAATTCGAAACCCGTACTTCCTGATTTCTCGTAACTCTCATACCATTCTTCAAATGTATTTTCCGTGCTCGCCGATCCATAGATAATGATATCCTTGCTTGATATATGGAATGCGTTGAATGCAAAAAGCATCTCCGGCGTAAATTGGTAGCCTAACTCAAATTCGAACACATTCGATCGCTCTGGTTTCGCGCCTGTTGTATCCAACGATACATTCTGAAGTGACGGCGCCCTAAACGCTTTACTGTAGAGCATTTTGAAATGTAGATTTTCAATTTTCTTCGTAAGCGCTAACCGCGGAACGAAAGCACCCTTGTAGCGATTATTTTTTTCAAACCGAAAACCCAAAGTTGCATTGGCGAGACGATGTTTAAAAAGTGCTTGTGTGTAAAAAGCAAAGTTATCGAGTGTTAATAGATCTTCGTCTGTTATTAAATCGATACTGCGATCTTGAAAATATAATGCTCCGAAATCTAAACTAACTTTCCTACCCGGCACCCACTTCGCATCCATTTGCGCAAGCATTCGCTTCCCTCGCAATTCAATATTTGCGTCGTCATCTTCCTTATAAAAAAGATTCCAAGGCGTTTGATGGATGTATTGGATTTTTGGTGCCAGCGTAAGTTTCTCCGACGCTTTCAAATTGTAACTCGCATCAACATAAAATGTTTTGAAGAGAACGTCGGCAGTAGGGTCACCCGTCTTAAACTGATCGAACATTCCACGCACCGATAAATTTTTATAGCGAAGCCCTACATTGACATTTGTAGGATTTGCTTTTGTCGTCTCCGAAAGATCACTGGGTTCCTGATAAGCGAACAGATCTTGATATGTTGCATCACTCACAATTGATTTTCCAACGAATGCCGAAAGATCCCATGACAAGTCTTCATTTTTTTGAGATGCCATCACACCAACATTCGATCGCCCAACGGCGTCAGCATGTAAGCCTGCCGTCCCATAAACGCCTACCCCATTCAAACTACCAGCTGCCTTTGTAATGATATTAATCACGCCATATTCTGCGGAGCCCCCATAAACAGCAGAACCGGGACCACGAATAATTTCAATCTGCTCGATTGCATCAACTGGAAAACGATTTCCGACGGCTACTGACTGATACAGCAGTTCATTCATGGGTTGACCATCTAGCATTACGAGAACCTTACCTTCGTTGGCCCAGCTACCACGCAAGCCGATGCCCAGTACAAACTGCAAATCTTGCATGATGTCGAAACCAGGAACGAGTCGGAGTACGTCTGTAAGATCACGCGCGCCACTGTTGTGAATCTCCTCTGCTGTAATTAAACTGATGATTCCAGGCGTTTCACGCATCGTTAATTTCTGAGTAGAGACAGAAACATTTTTATTGAGAATTTTCTGGAGATCGCTCTCTGCAGTGAAAGCGTTTAGATTCATCAGCGAATCCAAATCTTGAGCGACGGCAGGGAGCATAGATACTAATCCTAGTACAACAATTACTCCCACCCTCCGTAAGAAGGGGTTGTGCTTTTTTGTAAGCATGAGAAGGCGGTTCAGGTATTGCGATTAAAAAATTATCGTTTGGCCAAGCATCCGGAGGGTTGGAAATCGGCGCTGTCGAAATTAGGTCTTTTTTTTGCCTTACTGAAATGAAGGCTAAAAAATCTTATCGCAAAAAAAAAAGACCCCTGCGTTCAACAGAGGTCCTCCCAATACTTCTACACACTTTAAAACATCGTAACCATTTTTCCTTTCGGAAATTTAACATCGAACTTAAACACTACCTGTTTACTTTCATTCGGAGTAAGCGCAAATTCCCACCGCAGCTTACCCGACGTTTTATCAAAATAAGCACCACCAGCATCAGATACGATTACTTCAATTTGACCATCCTGTGATACAGGAATTTGGTCCTCGACGATAAGCTTAATATTTTCCATCTTCGCATTACGAACTGAAATTTCATATGCGTAGCTATCGCGCTGATTCATGCCAATAAATTTCCGAGAGGCGTAGTCCTTGAGCTTTTCACGTTTAACAACAATTCGTTTATCTCTACCCAACGACACCGACAATGTATCTTTTATAGTTCTTGGATCGATGAAGCTTTTGCCGACAAAGGTGCCTTCGAAGAATATATTGGCTTCACCTCGAAGAAGGCTTAAATCTTCCCAGCCTGTAAGCTTCGCCATCAGAAACGCATCTAAATCTAGCTTGGGTACCACTGAAAAGAGATAGTCAGCTTTCAATTCGTAATTTCGAATATCAACCAATGTCGGCTTATTCGACGCACTTACAGTATACGGCAGGGAAATATCAAACTCTGTATTCAATGTCGTCTGAATAGTCGTCGTATAATTGGCAATGGTTTGTGCCGGCAGATCCTCTTCCTTCATTTCCATATCCATAGCAGGCGCAGATGCTAAACCACGCAATTGAACGCCAGCAACCTTTCCCTGCAATACACTTTCCATCGACTGTTGAAAAGTTAGATACCACGGCTCGAGTGTTGGCTTCAATCCACTTAGATTAGGGTTGGCGGTAGAGAGCTTCAACTTAACATTGTTCCATTCCTCCCCTGTTGCTTGAAACACATTCGCCTTATAATTCAACTGCACCGGACGTTTTGTATTGATGGCTCTTAAGTCATACTGCGGTGTCCAGCCTGCATTTGCAACAATGTATTGAACATCAAGCGCGACCGCAGCGGGCACAGCCGCTGAAATACGCACAACGATTTCGCTTGTATTGGTCGTGTAGTAAACATGCTTCTCGCTGATCTGTTGCTCAAGCCGTGCAATCTTCTCTTGAATGCGAAGCAAGCGTTCTTCAATTAGCATTCGTCCTTGTACAATGTCGGTAAGGCGTGCCCGGTAGAAGTCTGCCATGGCTTTTAACTCCGCAGCCGTTAAGTTTTGAGTCGTCCCTGCAATGTGTTGATTACTTTGCAATAGGACCTCCTCTTTAGTTAGAATCTCCTTGCGACTCTGCTCAAAATTTAATTTCCGTTGATGAAGTGTAAGCGAATCTTTCAATTGCTTAATCGCTGTTGGCATAGACTGTCCGTCAAGATAATTTTGGTAGTGCGCGATACCGAGAATTACAAAATCTCCCTTGCCTGAAACTTGAATACTTGCCTGATCAAGGTATGCAGTCAAACCGGTTAATATAATATTTGAATTCCCTGCTGCTACTTGTGTATTTACGGTACGAGTTACTTGCGCATTATTCAAAAAGACTGTCACGTTGGTAATCTTTGATTCCGTGATCTTGTCACTTTGCGCATATCCTTTTATTGAAATCAAGAACACGAAGGTCCACACTAAATTTTTCATAATAAGTTGATTTGTACCCTGGATGCCGGTAACGATCAAATTCCACAATACTTCGCCGTGTTTTTTTACTGACGCTAAATTTGATCCACGAGATGTGTTTCCGTTCTATATCTTTGCGCGATGGCAGATCAAGTTTACTCATACGAAAAGTTGAGCCAGTTTGCGCTCGCAACATTTACTAAGATTGGATGTTCAGCAGATCACGCAACGCTCGCCACGAAGGTCCTTTTAAGTGCCGACCTAAGAGGAATCGATTCACACGGCATTGCACGACTTTCAGGTTACGTGAGACTATGGGAAGCGAAGCGCGTCAATGCAACGCCCAATATTCGCGTCGTACACGAATCGCCCAGTACAGCTGTGGTTGATGGTGATGGCGGACTCGGTCTCGTGGTTGCGCCGTATGCGATGAAAATCGCGATGGAGAAAGCACGCGTTGCCGGAACTGGATGGGTAGCAGTAAAAAATTCAAATCACTTTGGGATCGCAGGATACCACGCAATGATGGCGCTTGACCACGACATGATTGGCATGGCCATGACAAACGCGAGTCCATTGGTAGCACCCACGTTCTCCGTAGAAAGACTCCTTGGAACAAATCCAATTGCCGTAGCGATTCCCGCTGACAAACAACCCGCGTTCGTAGCAGATTTTGCTACGACTACTGCCGCAAATGGAAAACTTGAAATTTTACAACGCAAAAACCAAGACGCACCGATTGGGTGGATTCAAAAAAAGAATGGCGATGCCTCAATCAACGCCAATGAATTGAAAGACGGTGGTGCGCTAATTCCGTTGGGAAGCGATCGCGAGCACGGTAGCCATAAAGGTTTTTGCCTGGGAGCTTGGGTCGATATCTTTTCTGCAGTACTATCGGGCGCTAACTACGGGCCATGGGTTCCACCGTTCGTTGCATTCCTGTCGCCACCTGCCGATCCTGTTGGAGAAGGCATCGGTCATTTCTTCGGTGCGATGCGCATCGATGCGTTTAGACCCGCTCATGAATTTAAAACGCACATGGACAATTGGATCAATCGCTTTCGTAATGCTGAGACTATTGCGAGTCAAGAAAAGGTAATCATACCCGGTGATCCGGAAAGAGAAATGAATGCAATCCGACTAAAGGAGGGAATCCCCTTAAATCCAAAAGTCGTGGAAGATCTACAGCTTCTTGGAGAAAAGTTGGGCGTTCATTGGTAGTTAAAAGCCAGCGGTGACACCAGCGCGGATGACCAGCGGCGAATCATAAGGGGACAATTCATTAGGCTGGGGATCTCTGTAGCTAAAATTGTATAGTGCCAACAGAAAGAAGCCTGCATTACGTCCCAACGGTTGGAAGAATCCACCGCCCGCAAAAAAACTATTGTAGCCCTTTCGAACTTTAGAACCATCTAAATCCATCGAAGTATAATTCAGATATTCATACTCGGTATGAAGAAACAATGGCCCATAAAAATTCCATCGTAAGAATGGACTTATACCATAATCATTTGCAGAAAACTTAAAGCTACCAACATTGTACTTTGTATAACGGTATTGAAACTGAAGTCCTGCGGCCAGTTTGGGTGTGATCTTATAGCCAATCAATGGAGAGACCGAAACAAACGAATATCCCTTCTGAAAACTTGCACCAAGGCCTCCACCGGTAAAAATACGTTCTTTCCAAGGTGCCGTTTCATCCATCTCATCTTCCCCCCACTGCGCATTTGCTTGGATAGAAGCGGCGGCCAAAAGGATTACGAACAGGAGAAAGCGTTTCATATCGATCAGTCTTTTTCTTTTATAACGTAGATAGTTTCGGTTTCTTTTTTCATGAGGTATTTCTCACGCGCGAATTTTTCAATTGACTCGCGGTCACCGAAAACCTCATTACGATCCTTTTCCGTCTCCTTGTACTTATCCTGATAATACTCTCGCTCACTTTCTAAGCCACTCAATTTGCTGCTCATTTGAAAACGAGCGATGAGATTATTCGAGTCCAGAAAAGTCATCCAGAGCAGAAATACAACACTCACTACAACGTAAAAATTCTGAAATGGTCTAGGGAGTTTCTTGAACATAAGCTTAAAAAGTTGTACTAAGATAGATAAAAAAGTGATTTCAAAAGCGTTGCCTTAATAACGGGTTTGGCGCATGATTGGATTCAAACGAAAAAAAGAGGCTGTCTCAAAAGGGCAGCCTCTTCTTTTGTGTATGGATAAAAAAAAAGAAGAGAACGTGAGTCCTCTTCTAGTTGCAAGTCGTTATCTTGCTTGTGTGTACTAAAACAAAAGTAGTCTT
>NZ_QMFY01000030.1 GCF_003286915.1 Pseudochryseolinea flava | reverse complement strand
AAAGACTACTTTTGTTTTAGTACACACAAGCAAGATAACGACTTGCAACTAGAAGAGGACTCACGTTCTCTTCTTTTTTTTTATCCATACACAAAAGAAGAGGCTGCCCTTTTGAGACAGCCTCTTTATTTTTTGTAGCGTGATTGCGACCTACGATTTCTGTTTCACTTTCGCGATTTCTAACGCAAGCTCTGTAAGTTGTTCTTGCGAGATGGTAGAAGGAGAGTCGATCATGACGTCGCGTCCGGCATTGTTCTTCGGGAATGCGATGAAGTCACGAATGGAATCTGCACCACCGAAGATTGAGCACAAACGATCGAAGCCAAAGGCAATACCACCGTGTGGCGGAGCGCCGTACTCAAAAGCTTCCATCAAGAAGCCGAATTGTTTTTGCGCTTCTTCTTGGCTGAATCCAAGGTGCGTAAACATTAACGATTGTGTAGCCTTATCGTGAATACGAATAGATCCACCGCCTACTTCCGTGCCGTTAATAACCATATCGTAAGCATTCGCTCTCACTTTTCCTGGGTCGGTATCCAACAAGCCGATGTCTTCCGGCTTAGGCGACGTGAACGGATGGTGCATCGCGTGATAACGATTCGTTTCTTCATTCCATTCGAGCAGTGGGAAGTCCACAACCCAAAGTGCCGAGAACTTCTGCTTGTCGCGAAGCCCAAGTTTATCACCCATGAGTAAACGAAGTTCATTGAGTTGTTTACGGGTTGTATGCGTTTCACCGGCGAGGATCAAGATCAGATCGCCAGGTTTAGCGTTTGCTTTTTCTGCCCAAGCTTTCAAGTCGTCGGCGCTGTAGAATTTATCAACGGAAGATTTGAAAGTACCATCGGCCTTGTATTGAACGTAGACAAGTCCTTTAGCGCCGATCTGTGGACGCTTTACAAACTCCGTAAGCTCATCGATCTGCTTGCGCGTATATTCGGCACAACCCGTTGCTGCGATTCCCACAACAAGCTCGGCGGCATCAAACACAGGGAAGTTTTTTCCACGTGTGAGTTCCGTAAGTTCCGCGAACTTCATGTCGAAGCGCGTGTCAGGTTTATCGGAACCGTAAAGTTTCATGGCGTCATCATAGAACATACGCGGTACCGATGGTAGATCGATACCTTTTACATTCTTGAAGAGATGACGAATAAGACCTTCGAACGTATTGAGAATGTCTTCTTGGGTGATGAAAGACATCTCGCAGTCAATCTGTGTAAATTCAGGTTGGCGATCCGCGCGCAAGTCTTCATCACGGAAACATTTTACGATTTGATAGTATCGATCAAAGCCGGATACCATCAACAACTGCTTGAATGTTTGTGGTGATTGTGGGAGGGCGTAAAATTCGCCGTGGTGTACGCGTGAAGGTACAACAAAATCGCGCGCACCCTCAGGCGTTGATTTGATGAGCACGGGCGTTTCTACTTCGATAAAATTTTGTGTATCGAGGTATTGACGTGTTTGTTGCGCGACCTTGTGGCGCAGTTGTAAGCTTTCGCGTACAACGTTTCTACGAAGATCGAGGTAGCGATATTTCATACGCAACTCGTCGCCACCATCGGTATCGTCTTCGATCGTGAATGGCGGAAGTTTTGCCGCGTTGAGAATATTTAAAGTCGATACTTTTAATTCGATTTCGCCGGTTGCAATCTTATCATTTTTTGAGAGACGTTCGACAACCGTACCACTCACTTGGACAACGAATTCCCGGCCCAATGTTCGCGCTGATTGAAGCAGTGCTGCATCGGTTTTACCTTCTTCGAAAATGAGCTGCGTAATGCCATAACGATCGCGCAAATCGACCCAAAGGACGCTGCCTTTATCACGGAGGCGTTGTACCCAGCCGGTCAGAGTAACTTGTTTGTTCGCATCGGCAATTCTCAGTTCGCCGCAGGTATGAGTTCGTAACATGTGAGTTTTAATTAATTTTGCTCCGGCCTGCCCAATAAAACAGGCCATTCTGCAGTTATAAGCAGGCGCGAATTTAATAATACTTTGTCTCCATTCATGATATGCCGAAAATTAAAAGTGTAACCCTTAACGTATTGATGGTGATGGTTTTGATCTGTCTCGCCGCAGGAAAGCCTAAGTTGGTGAAAACCAAAGTCAACGATCAGATCACCGTTTCGATTCCCAAAACCTGGCGTGCCATGGACAACCTCGATTTTACTGAGCGCTATCCTTCCGTGAGAGCACCCTTGGCGGCATATACCGATGAAGAGCGCCTTGTCGATTTCGCCGTTAACGTATCTGCAACCCAGTGGCCAGACGCCGACTTAGAAATGGTAAAAAGCTTTTTTAAATCAAGTCTGTTGAACATGTTCGATCGCGTCGATATGCTGTCGGAAGGCGTGCGGGATGTCAATGGAAAGAAGTTCATTTTCTTCGAGTTTGATTCGCGTGTCAACGGTAATCGCCAGCAAGAAGGTTTTACCGATCCCGTCATGAAGTATACTTACATCGGGTACCTCGTGCAACCAGGGCGTACCTTAGTCTTTTCATTCAATTGTCCAAGACGTATCAAGGAAGAATGGAAAGATACCGCGAAGGCGATGATGAATGCGATTAGGGTGAAGTGAGCGTGTTGACGTTGGTGTGTGTTCAAGAAAAGTGACCGATCGCTTTTTGCTTTAGGCTTTCTGCTTTCTCCGGTTTTCCAGACAAATTCGCAGACTCCTATTTCCATCTTGCAGTTTAGGAGATAAGAATTACCTTTGCCGGCTATGGAGTTATTTACCGATGAGTACTTCATGCGAGAGGCGCTAAAGGAAGCAAAAAAGGCTTTCGACATTGGTGAAGTTCCGGTAGGAGCGGTGGTGGTTTGTAAAAATCGCGTCATCGCGCGGGCGCACAATCAAACAGAAAAATTAACGGATGCTACCGCGCATGCAGAGATGCTTGCGGTGACAGCAGCTGCAAATTATCTGGGTTCAAAATATTTGACAGAATGTGCTTTGTACGTGACACTGGAGCCTTGCGTGATGTGTGCCGGTGCATTGCATTGGACGCAGATGAGCAAAGTTGTTTTTGGTGCCTCTGATGTACAGCGCGGATTTTCTCTGGTAAGTACGCCATTGTTGCATCCGAAAACAATTATAGAAAAGGGGATCAAAGCAGATGAATGCAAAGCGCTCATCGATGATTTTTTTAAACGTATTCGAAAATAATTTAAGATGGATATAAAAGGACGTGTAATTCAATTGCTCCCATTGCAAACAGGGATGGGAAAAAAAGGTCAGTGGAAAAAACAGGAGTTCATCGTAGAAACACCGGGACAATATCCCAAGAAAGTGTGTCTTTCAATTTGGGGTGATAAGATTGATCAATTCAATGTCAATGTTGGAGATCAAGTAAGCATTGGTGTGGACCTAGAAAGCCGCGAGTACAATGGACGTTGGTACACTGAAGCACGTGCGTGGAAACTTGAGAAAGCGGGTTCAAGCGGTGGTGGACAAGGCGCACCAACGGCGACAGAAGAGCCATTCTATAGCCAAGAGAGCAGCGCGTCAGATGATCTGCCCTTCTAGTTGTTAGGTTGAATCAACACAATCTTAACTCGAATGAATTTTCTTGGTAGGGTTCTGGTTGTATATTTGATTCAACAGAATGTTCAACCTATAAATTTGTAATTGATTATGGCATTTACTCTTCCTGCGCTTCCGTACGCATTCAATGCTTTGGAACCGCATATCGATGCACGTACCATGGAAATTCACCATGGCAAACATCACAACGCATATGTTACTAACCTGAACAACGCCATTGCAGGTACTGATGCAGAGAAATTAAGCATTGAAGATATTTGTAAGAATATTTCAAAGTACCCTGCAGCGGTTCGCAACAACGGTGGTGGTCATTATAACCACAGCTTATTCTGGAGCATCCTTGGAACGGGATCAGCGGCACCTACTGGTGCACTTGCCGAAGCGATCAACGCTGCTTTCGGTAACTTCGACGAATTCAAAACCAAATTTGCTGCTGCAGCTACAACACGCTTCGGATCAGGGTGGGCTTGGCTCATCAAAGATGCAAGCGGTAAACTGGCAATTACGTCTACACCAAACCAAGATAATCCGTTGATGGATGTTGCTGAAGCAAAAGGCACACCGCTCCTCGGGCTTGACGTTTGGGAACACGCTTACTATCTCAACTACCAAAACAGAAGACCTGATTACATCACGGCTTTCTGGAATGTTGTGAACTGGGATGAAGTAGCAAAGAGATTTGCTGCGAAATAAGCAGCGATGCCATGCAAAATAAAAGAGGTCGTATTTCGTACGACCTCTTTTATTTTTAAGCATTACTTCTTACTTCTTCTTCTTACTACCTGCTCCTTACTCCTTACTTCTCTACGAACTCATTTTCTCCGAATCACATACATCAACCCCGCGCGAATAGCAAACTCTCCTTCGAAGTAGAAGTCAGCCATTGCTTCGAAGCGCAAATTTTCATTAACTGGTTTGGTCCAACCACCACCAATAACCAAATCGTTTTCACCGATTAATCCTCTCATTCTTACAAATGCTTCCTCCACGGGAAACCATCGTGCGCCAAGTGATAAACTAACACCTTCGTCTGTCCAGACTTCTAATCCTGACGAGAGTGTAAATTGTCGCGTAACGAAATAGTGTCCTTCGGTGGCGAATTGCCCTTTGCCTAAGAATCCATCGTTGTCTGTTTTGATCAGGTCAAATCCACCGCCGACCATAAAGTCTTTAGCGATCTGAGCAGAAACATTCAAGGCTGTAAAAAATAGAACAGCGGTAGTTAAAAAAAATCCTTTCATGTAAATGGGAACCGGATTGAAAAATGTAATGGTGTGTTAGTCTTTGTGAATCTCTTTGTATTCCTCTGCGAACCTCTGTGTAACGATTGGATTATTTCTCTTCGAGTTTCTTTTGAATCGCAAGATACTCATCGCGAAGTTTAGCAGCTTCCATAAACTCAAGTTCTTTAGCCGCTTTCTCCATAGCCTTACGCGTGCGGTCTGCCATTTTTTGAAGTTCTTCTTTTGACAGATAGGCTACTACTGGATCTGCTGCGAGTGTAGCCTCTTCGTCTTCGACGTAGTATTTCTTCACGGATTTTTTAGAGTCTACTACCTTCGTTTGTGCCAGGATTGCCTCGCGCGATTTTAACACGGTCTTCGGAATGATGCCATTGGCTTTGTTATAATCCTCCTGGATTTTACGACGGCGATTTGTTTCTTCAATCGCTACTTGCATAGACTCGGTAACGGTGTCAGCGTACATAATGACTTTTCCATTTTCATTTCGCGCAGCGCGACCGATCGTTTGAACAAGTGAACGTTGATTACGCAAGAACCCTTCTTTGTCTGCATCGAGAATGGCAACGAGTGATACCTCAGGAAGATCAAGTCCTTCTCGCAATAAATTGACACCGACTAGTACATCGTACACGCCTAAACGTAACTCACGCAAAATTTCCACACGATCAAGGGTATGAACTTCCGAGTGGATGTAGCGACACTTGATACCCACGCGATCCATATACTTTGTAAGTTCTTCGGCCATGCGTTTTGTAAGCGTTGTCACGAGCACGCGTTCATTTTTCTTTACGCGCTCGTCAATTTCTTCGAGTAGATCGTCTACTTGGTTCTTGCTCGGGCGTACATCAATCTGAGGATCGAGCAATCCTGTTGGGCGAATCAATTGTTCCACAACAACACCTTCTGATTTCCGCAGTTCATATTCACCGGGTGTTGCGCTAACATACACAGCCTGCGAAATCAATGATTCAAATTCATTGAATGTTAGAGGGCGGTTGTCTAACGCAGATGGAAGTCTGAAACCATAATCTACAAGATTAACTTTGCGAGAGCGATCGCCACCCCACATCGCTCTTACTTGTGGTATCGTCACGTGACTTTCATCGACTACTAAGAGAAAGTCGTCTGGAAAATAATCGATCAGACAGAATGGTCTGGCGCCAGGTTGGCGTCTATCGAAATAACGTGAATAGTTTTCTACGCCAGAACAGTAGCCTAATTCGCGCATCATTTCAAGATCAAACTCTGTTCTCTCCTTCAGACGTTTAGCTTCGAGGTGTCTTTTTTCGTTCGTGAACATGTCGACTTGTGCGACCATGTCATCTTGAATTTCACGAATCGCAGTATGCAATACACTCTTGCCGGTAACGAAGAGATTTGCAGGAAAGATTGTCACTACTTTTTCATCCGAGATCTTCTTTCCTGAGTGGGGATCGATGCGTTGGATCGATTCAATCTCATCACCCCAGAAATAAATCCGGATTGCATAATCTGCGTATGCCAAGAAGATGTCAACGGTATCGCCCTTCACGCGGAAAGTGCCGCGTTTAAATTCGAGTTCTGTTCGGTTGTATAAAATATCAACTAAGGCAAAGAGTAGTTTGTTGCGCGCGATGATTTCACCGGCTTTCAGTTTGATCACATTCTTGCCAAACTCGTCGGGGTTTCCAATACCGTAGATGCAAGAAACAGAAGCGATCACAATTACATCGCGTCTTCCCGTGAGTAGCGACGACGTTGCACTCAGTCGCAGCTTTTCAATTTCTTCGTTGATTGACAGATCTTTTTCGATGTATAATCCCGACGTTGGAATAAATGCTTCAGGTTGATAGTAGTCGTAGTAGGAGATAAAGTATTCAACAGCATTTTCCGGAAAGAAGTGTTTGAACTCGCCGTACAACTGTGCCGCCAATGTTTTATTATGACTTAGCACGAGGGTAGGACGATTCGTTTTCGCGATTACGTTTGCCATCGTGAATGTTTTTCCTGATCCGGTTACACCAAGCAACGTCTGATGCGGTTCGCCATTGTCGAGTCCTGAGATAAGTTGTTCAATGGCTTTAGGCTGGTCGCCGGTAGGAACGTATTCGCTGTTGAGTTTGAAATCCATGAACGGAAATTAAGGGATATTATGAAGTCTATAATCGGAGAAACAGTTAAAAAGTTTCACACGGCGTCCAAACAAAAAGGCTACCGGGTAGGGTAGCCTTTGAATAACGATTTACAGCGACTAATTCCAGATCGCCCAAGATTTTTCTGCTTGTACGTGAAGCATCTCCAAACCATTTTTGATCACGGCTCCTCTCATCTCAGATTTTTGTAAGAACAATGTTCGTGCAGGATTGTAGATTAGATCGTACACATAATGATCAGCACCGAGTAATTCATAATCGATTGGCGGCATAGCTTCCGTATTCGGGCTCATACCGAGTGGCGTTGTGTTGATGATCAACTTTGAGTTTGTGATCAACGACGAATCCTTCTCTAATTCAGAATAAGAGACAACACCTTTACGCGCATCGCGCGATACCAGCGTGTAATTGATTTTCAGGTTGTTTAGCGCTTCTTGAACAGCTTTTGATGAACCACCAGTTCCGAGCACGAGGGCCTTAAATTGGTGATCTGCAGGAAGCCATTTATCGAGTGTTTCTTGGAAAGCTTCAGAGTCTGTATTAAAACCTTTAAGCTTGCCATCTTTGATTCGGATAACATTAACAGCGCCGATTTTTTTAGCGACACCGTCCACCTCGTCGAGGTATTTAATGACTTGTTCTTTGTACGGAATCGTTACGTTAAGTCCGGTAAGGCCTTTCGTATCGTTCAATAATCTTTCGATCTCCGTGATATTTCCGAGGGGAAACAATTCGTATCGGTAATCCCTTAATCCTTCGCGAAAGAATTTCTCATCAAAATACGCTTTCGAGAATGAGTGGCTAACGGTTTGCCCAATCAGCCCAAATACTTTTTCCATGTTCAGATTTTTGTTTTAAGTCTAGCCCCAATTCGTTCTGTTAAAACCACTATAAAAACGCCGAGGGCCATCATGGCGATAGCTTGAAAGACAAGTGGATCTTTGCCAGTTGTCGCCATTAAATCCCACGGCAAGACACTTCTATCAAAAGCCGGAATTTGTTCGCCCCTGAAATTGGTCATGAATTCAAGGGTTTCTCGCCAAGGCCAAAGTTTGTTCAAGGAACCTAACATTAGTCCGGCGAGCAAAGCTACGCCAGCGTCATGGTAATGAACAAGCAATGAGCGGCTTATTCTTGCATTGACCATTAGTCCGGGCAGAAACCCGAGGCCGAAAACGGCTAAATTCGGGAAGTTTAAGGCTTTTATCGACCCTGCAAGCACGGAATATTGTCCCAACAGCAAAAGCATAAGCGCACAGGAAATGCTGGTCCAAATGAGTCCCGATGCTGTGAGGAAGCCCGCAAGCAATAAAAACCACCCATAATCAGGGGATGTAAAGCCAGGAAGCCTTGTAAGTAGGTAGCTGAGCGATATTCCGGCGACTAATGCTGCAGCAGTTCCGATATTCCAATTTTTAATCTTTCGCAATGCAAGTGGTGCCGACATCGTCATGAGACCAAAGAAAAAGGAATACAATGGAATAGGATGGAGCCTAACCAGGTTATATAAAGCGGCTGCAAGAAATAAAAGTCCTACGGCGATGCCGCCGAAGACCGTGACCAGGAAAGGGCCGTTTAATTTTTGCCAGAGTTCGCGGAAAGCAAATTTTTTGAAAAGTTGGAGAGCCTCAAGATCAAAGCAGTTGAGGGTGTAGATCCATTCCTCATAGATGCCCGTCATGAACGCAACGGTTCCGCCGGAGACTCCGTGAAGAACATTTGCACCGCCCATGCAAACTCCTTTGATGAAAAGAAAAATATAGTCTTGAGGTCTTCTCAAATTGTAAGGTCAATCCACTTCAAACGGAGGTGCTGTGTTGGTGTTCTTTTTCTCAATACCGAGGAAATGTAAAAAGGTATCACCCCGTAATCCTAATCGAATGGTCTCCAATGGAATTACTTCTTCGGGAGCAATATTTCCCAGGTTAACATTGGCACCAAGCAATTTGATAAACCAAACCTGCTGAGCTTTTTGTGGCGCTTCCCAGATGATTTTTTCAAACGGAATTTTTGTCAGAATTTCTTGTACGAGTCCTGAGCGAACTTCACCTGTAGAGCGGAACAATCCTACATTTCCGCCTTCACGTGCTTCACCAATTACTTTCCAAGCGCCTGCGTCAAGTTCTTTTTGCATCAAGTCGATCCACAGATAAGGCGGGATGATTTTGTCTGCATCTTTTGAGCCTACTTCCGAAAGTACAGTTACTTGCTCCGAAAGTTTGGTGATGTAATCACATTTCTTGTCATGATCAAGATCGATAGAACCGTCGGAAACTTCGGCAAACGACATGTCGAATTTATCGAGGAGTCTACGGTAGTCATCAAATTGATCGCGGATAATAAACGCTTCAAAGAGTGTTCCTCCGAAGTAGACTGGAATACCAGCGTCTTTATAGACTTTTAGCTTGTCTTTGAGATTTGGTGTGACAAAGGACGTTGCCCAACCCAGTTTTACGATGTCTACGTGGTCTGCACAAATACTTACAAAGTCTTCAGCTTGTCTAATGCTTAGCCCTTTGTCCATGGCCATAGTAAAACCATATTGCCTGGGCTTACTTGTTCGCTCAGGCAAGTTATTAAGGTTGTAATTCATTACTTGTTATCTTTTCTAAACTGTTCGATGATTTTATACAGCGCCTTCTGCGTTTCGAGTTTTGGAAAGAAATCGAAAAGGACGGTATGGCCATCGAAGTCCAAAATTAAAGCATTTTCCAAATAATTAAAGGCTTCTTTAAATCGGCCCGCTTCAATCAGGTACACCGTCATGCGGTAAAACAGTTCAGAATCGTCAGGAATCTCGTCAAAACCGATCAGGAGGGTTTCAATGGCCTTTTCAAAGTCACCTTGTTCATAAAAGATAAAGGACCAATTCAACCATATTTCTTTGTCGGTAGGATCTAATTTGGCAGCCTCTTCGTACGCATCCATGCTCGATACGTGGTTTCCCACTTTAAATTCGGCATGTGCTACAGCCTTCCAGTACTCTGAGTTTTCTGGATGGATCTTTAGGGCCTTGTTGTAGAAGTGAAGCGCCTGGTACCACTTTTCTTGTTTTTCAAGACAAGCGCCTGCGCCAAACCAAGCTTCATCGTACAAGTTGTCGAGCTTCGCTGCTTTTTGAAAATACTTCAAGCCAAGTTCGTATTGCTCAAGACTTTCATAGGCTGCCCCGATACAGCAGTACACCTCCGGACTAGGCCCTTCGATGTCGACTGTTTTTCTAAACGCATCGAGCGCCTTTGTATACTCCGACATGTTCATATAGGTATTACCCATATTGAAATGTGCGGAAGCAAAATTTTCGTCGATCGTGATGGCGTAGTCGTAGGCGTTTAATGCCTCAGCGTAGTTTTCTAATTTATTATAAACAATGCCGAGGTTGTACCACGCTGCGCCCGAGTATGGATCTTCGTCGATGAATTTCTGGTAATATTCAATGCTACTTTCAAGTTGACCGGTAACGTCAAGACAAAAAGCAAGCTCGTAGAGTGCACCGTCGTGATTGATATTGATTTCGATCGCTTGTTTGTAGGCTTCTATAGCGCGCGGATAATCTTCCATGCTTTGATGCGCAAGACCAATGCTGTAATACACTTCGTCTTTGTCATCGGCGAACGTGAGTGCTTGCTGATAGCTTTCAATCGCGTCGGCATGATTTCCTTGAAGGGATTGAATCGAACCTATCGTCAGAAAAATTTCCGGATCGTTAGGTTGTAGTGCATGCGCTTGCTCCAACAATTCCAACGCTTCTTTATACTCTTCAAGGTTTGAAAGAATTTGCGCTTTAATGGTGATTAGCTCGGTCGAGAAAGGATATTGACTGATGGCTTGATTGACAGCCTGCAATGCTTTCGTGTGTTTGCCACGAAGCATGTAGTGATCTATGATCTGTTCGTAGGCGTCAAGGTCAAAAAATTCAGCTTTCTTTTTCCGTAGGTGGTCTTCAAATCGTCTAATCAGCTCGTTTCCTTCTTCTTCTCTTTTGCGATATTCTTTAGACATGTACTGAAAGGTTTTCCTAAAATAAAGATAAATAAGCCGGAAAGCTAACACCTTCTGGCGTTAATTTTTAGTGCCCATTTGTCGGATGTAATATTGACAGCACCAGTGTAATGTTGTATCAATCGGTTGAAATTCGAAATCAAGTTCCATTCGCACTTTTTTGTTATTGTAAAGAAACTCTGTTCCTGCCAAACGGACTGTCTCCGATGTAATTAATGGTTCCGTTTTTGTAAACCAAGTTCTCATGCGCTCCAAACCAGCAACTAAATGTAAAAGTTTCCGCGGCGGCTTTATCGACGGTGATTTTTTATTGAAAAAGCGAGCGACTTTTTTAAAGAAATCGTAGAAGCTAATTTTTCCCGAGCTTACGATAAAACGTTGTGCTTCAATTGGCGAGTCAAGCAACTGTACTGCTATCGCCGCTACGTCACGTACATCAACATAGTTCAGGTACGCATCAAGATAGAAAGCTCGCTGATCCCACACATATTTAAAAAGCTGCGCACTACTCTTGCGCCAATCGGCAGGCGCCAATATTACCGAAGGATTTATTGTTACTGTGCTAAGACCTTCTTCTTGACCACGCGCAACTTCAAGTTCTGCTAGGTACTTTGATTTTGCATAAGTACTATTCAACGGACTATCAACCCATTTGTGATTTTCATCAATGAACGTTTGTCCTTTTTGTCTGCCCAATGCCGCTACGGAGCTGACGTGGATCAGGCGCTTCACACCGGCGTCGATACAAGTGTTTACGACATTGCGTGTGCCGACAACGTTGATGTCCATTACTTCTTGTGCACGCCGGCCGTTGAACGACACGATTGCAGCCGTATGAATGACATGGGTGATGTTGACGAAGGCATCTTGAAGTGAAAATACATCGAGTACATCTGCATCGCGCCATTGAATTTTATCGGCCACATCATCTAATAGTGATATGTCGCTGCCTTTTCTTTTCAACGCGACAAAAGGTATTTCTTCGGTGATCAGTTGACGGACAATAAAACTTCCGAGTAGACCATTCGCGCCTGTAACTGCAATCATTAATCTGATGTTAAAATGTGAGCGATGCTTTGTGACGCATTTAAAGCGTGTTGTTCAGCAGCGGCAAAGATAAAGCTTTTTGAAAGTACTTCGATTTTTGTGCTGAACTTACTAGCTGGGCGTGCTGGAAGTGGTGGCAATCGCTGCCGAGCATATGGACCCAGCCTTTGTCAATTAATTTCTGCGCCGTCACCTGTACACCTTTACTGTAGTAACCTGTGATCGAACTTATATTTACCTGAAATCGAACTTGTCGTGTGAAAAGGTCTTCGAGCGCATTCCAATTGTTCTGCAGATACAAATAACGCTCAGGGTGTGCTAACACGGGCGTATACCCTTTTGATTGCGCGAGAAATATAAACTCTTTCAAATTGAAAGGTTCTGTGAGGAAATTGGTTTCGAAAAGTAGATATCGATGGTCTCCAAAAGTAAGCATCGGCTGATTCTCTTGCAGCATCTTAAATACGGCATCATCAAGGTAATACTCTGCAGCTGCTTCAATGATTATGTCGATTCCCTTTTCTCGTAAGCGCTGCCGGAGCTCATCTCGTTTTTTAAGAATTCCTTCTGTTGTGTTTCGATAGGCATCGCTCATCACGTGGGGCGTAGTGATCAGTTTTGTATATCCTAGACTTTTGAAATGCAAAATAATTTCCTCGGCATCTTCGAGTGATTGCACGCCATCGTCAATACCCGCCAGTAAATGCGAATGAACATCCACATGGATCGGCGGCGCATGGGGAACTTGCTTTTTTTTAAACCAGTTTAGCACGCTAAATTTTAAAAATCTCCTTGATCTTCTTTACACCTGTATTCTTTTCGTCCTCATAGTAGCCATAGCCGTATCCATAGGCTTGTTCGCCCGCGGAAGACATCGCGTTAAGGATCGAACAAATATTGGTGAATTTGTTGATGTTGATAATACGCTGAAGATTCAACATGAATTCGCGCTTAGAATAATTTGCTCGGAAAATATATATGGACACATCCGCTTGACGCATTGCCTGAATACCGTCGGTTAATAAACCAACAGGTGGCGTGTCAAGGATAATGTATTCGTAGTGCTTCTTCAGTTCAAGTAGCAGTGCGTTGAAATCTTCGCGAAGTAAAAGCTCCGATGGATTAGGCGGTGTAGGGCCTGAAGGGATGAAGTCGAGATAGTCAACCTGCGTCTTAACAAGGCACTCTTCCCAGCTATGACGTCGGATCAGTATTGTGCTCATGCCTTTCGTATGGTCCGTAACCGGGAAGGGAATGTTGTGCTTTACCTTGCGCATGTCTAGGTCGACCAGTAATACTTTCTTTTGCGACATAGCAATGGCAGCACCCAAGTTGATTGCAACAAATGATTTTCCTTCGCCTGATACCGTAGATGAAATGGCAACTACTTTTTGTACTGTGTCGGATAAAAAATATTCTAGGTTTGTGCGAAGTGTGCGGAGAGCCTCGCTAACGATCGACTTCGGTTGATCGACGATATAAAGATTGCCCTCCAGCTTAGACGATGGAATAACACCGAGAACAGGGACACCACTTAACTTCTCAAGTTCTTGTAGGTTTGTAATCTTATTGTTGATGATGTATAGAAACCCGATAAAAAAAATGATGAGTGTGAAACTTGACACGAGTCCGATGCCGGCAATCATTAAACGGTTTGGAGCGATGGGGTGATCAGAGAATGTTGCAGGCGATAATATCTTGAAGTCTGTCGTAGCGCCCGCCTTGGCGATTTCAAATCCTGATTTGGATTGCATCAAAATCAAATAGAATTCTTCATAGAGTTTATAAAACCTTTCGTTCTTAGAATACTGCGTGCTCTTGTCAGGCATGTTTATAAATTCGCTCTCTAAAAGATTCTTTTGCTGTGCAACTTCTTGGGAGCGTTTCATGATGTCGGTTCGCAGCGCGTTGATGTGTTCAATGGCGCGTGTACTATGGGTTTCTATTTCCTTCTCCAGTTCACGGTATGCAAAAGTTGTCTCGTTATAAGAAAGTTTTAATTTTTCTTGCGTCAAGAAAAGCTCTTGTACACGATCTAAATTTTTAGAAATATATTCTGGTAATATTTTACGAAGCCCTGGTGATACAAAGAACTTTTTGGAACGCAGGCCATCAGATAATTGATTGAGCTCCTGCATGCGGCTGGCAAACTCGTAGCGCTGTGAGTCAAGCCTACTGATGGCTGTCACCGTACGCTTCAAATCTTCGTCTAGATTGTTGGTCTTATTTTGAAGGGTGAAATGTTTGAAATAGTTTTCATAACCTTCCATCTTCTCTTCGATTTGCTGGAGTTCGTTGTTGAGCCAATCAATCTTTTGTTTGTTTGCTAGGTTTTTTTGCTCATGACTATACTTCAAGTACACATCATCGATCACCTGGAGGATAGCACGGGCTTTTGATGGATTGTTATCTTTAAAAGCAACGCGAATCGTTTTTGCGTAAAAGTTCAGTGGCTCGACGGTGAGGTTTGCAATGAGGTAGTTCATCAGCACATCACGACTGTTGATGATGAAAAAGAACTCAATTTCCTCATCGCTTTCCTTGAAGTTAGGATTTCGTTTGATCGTGACGACGGATGCATCGAGGTTAATCGGTTCATTAAACTTTCCCGTGATTTTCCTTTGGCTCTCGCCGACTTTTATTGAAAAGGAATTACCGTCTGTCTCCGTCAAATGTAAAGGGATATTGTATAGCCCGTCGTCTACATTTTTATATTCGATGTGGTAGGGCGTATTTCCGAACAGCTCGTGGTTCAATAACTCACCTTTGTTGAAATATGATACACTTAGGTTGATGCTGTCTAAAACGATATTCAAGAAAAGTTTTGAGCGGATTATTTCGATTTCTCCTGAGATCAAATCTGCGTTTTGGGGTTCATCGGAAGTTATCGTCGCAATGCCAAGTTCCGTCGCTTCGTTCTTGATGTCAAGTTTTAACTCGGATACCGATTGATAAATGTCTTTGGAGTACCGGATAACGAGATAGGCAGCCGTATTCGTAACGACGAAGATCAGGAGTATCCATAAGATATTATCCCAAATCGTCACCCTGAGTTTGTTGATGTCAATTCCCTCAGTGTTGGGGAGGGCTACCGGTGGTCCTATTTTATTTGATTCGAGCATCATTATTTTAATCCGATAATCACGACAATGAGTGTTGTGAAGGTCGTTACAACGCTGATGGCAGGAGCGTAGTCGCGCATCGCTTCGACAAAAGGTCTCCGGATAGGTTCTACGTAAATGATGTCGCCGGATTCAACCAAATAATTCGTTGTTTGATACCCCTCGAATGTACTGAAGTCGGAAAGTAGAACTTTGTCACCACGCAAAATGCGAATGTTATTTGCACGCCCATCGTTGTTTATACCTTTTGCTAGCGCAAGTATTTCGGTAACACGAATGTTCTCGTTCGTTAATGGTATTACTTGACCGCCAGGTGCTCCCAAAACAACTACCCGTTTGTTTGCGTATTTTAATACAACAAATGGATCCTGATAGTATTTCAGATAGGCTTGTTGCAAAAGTTTCTCGGCTTCATTGATGGTTAAAGACTCAAGCATGATTGAATCGATCATTGGAAATTTTACCAGGCCTGTTGTCTGCACTAAGTACGTAGGTTGCTGTTCGACAGTCGTGACTGGCGCGTCTTTACTGATGATGGCCTGCGGGTCAATCAATTTTTCGCCCTTGTTGGTGTACACTTGCAACTGCAACAAGTCATTTTTTTGAATGACATAATTTTTTTCCACAGCATTCACTTTCCCCTTTAGCGCCTGGCCCTCTTTCACGGTGAACATAATATTCTGTTTATATGAAGCGCAAGACGCGAGCATGAAGCCGGCCGACAAATAAAAAATGACTTGAAGTCGTGCAAAAAATGTTCTCAACGCAATGAATTTAACTGATTCAATTACGTGAAATTACGGATTTTATCAATAACTCGTTGAGTGTCGGATGGTTCTTGTCTTTTGCTGAAAGCAGGGGTTCTTTAACCGTCCAATCAATCGCGAGGTCAGGGTCATTCCAACGAATCCCGATTTCAGCCCCTGGGTGATGCGTATTCGTACATTTATAAAAGAAAATTGAATCCTCAAGCGCTGAAAAACCATGTGCAAAGCCTTCTGGCACGAAAAGCAAATTTCGGCGTTCCGAGTCGAGCGTGCAGTAATGGACTTTTCCGAATGTCGACGAACCTTTCCGGAGATCAACAACTACATCCAGCACTTTTCCGGAAATGACGGAAACAAGTTTTCCTTGTGCATAAGGATCAAGCTGAAGATGCAAACCTCGGACTACGCCCTTCTTAGAAAAGGATTGATTGTCTTGAATAAATTTTGGATTGATACCATGGTTGCGAAAATGATCTTCGCGGAATAGTTCAAAAAACCAACCACGATCGTCTTTATAAATAGTAGGTATAATTTCTACCAGCCCTTCAATGCCGGTCTTAATAATGTTCATGAATCAACAATAGTATTTAAGAAGCTCTCTTGAATTTTTCAAGGGCCGCAAGATACTTATTAATTACTAGTGTTTGACTGTATTCTGCTTCCATTTTGGTGCGCCCATTTTCTCCAAAACGTTGAAGTGCATTTGCTGGAAGTCCTGCCATTTTCTTCATCTTATCGGCGAGATCGTCAGAATCTTTTAGTTTGCAGAGGAAGCCATTGTAATTGTCGGTAACAACATGGTTACAGCCCGGCACGTCTGTAGCAATGATAGGCTTACTCGAACTAGCGGCTTCAAGTAGCGTGCGTGGCGTGCCTTCACGATAGGAGGGTAGAACAATGCAATCAGCCTTGTCGATAAACATCCTCACATCGTCTGTGGTGCCAAGGTACTCGATTGTACCAGACTTAATCCAATCGTTTACGACTTCTGTTTTGATACCGCGTTTGTGTTCAGGGTCCATGGCACCGAGAATTTGGAAACGCGCATCGACTCCCGACGATCGTAATTTTTTTACGGCTTCAATGTATTCAAGCACGCCTTTGTCCGTAATCAATCTTGAGATCAAAAGGAATGTAAAGCGATCGTTACGTTCATAGCGTTTTGGGGTGAAGTGCTCCAAATCAATTCCGGAACCAGGCACGAGATCGACTGCCTGTGGATGAACGAGTTTTTTATCTAAAAATAATTTTAAATCGTCTGGGTTTTGAAAGAATACTTTGTCAGCGAATCGGAATGCAAATTTGTAAAGACCGATGGCAATGGCTGATACGAGATTGTCTTTGAGAAAAACGGTGCCCAGTCCACACACATTGTTAACCACAGGAATACGAAGTATTGCTGCTGCAAGTGTGCCATATACATTTGGCTTAATCGTGTAGTGAAGAATAATATCGGGCTTAATCTTGCGGTAAATCATCAACAATTCGACAATTAAAGCGGCATCTTTAATGGGATTTGCACCACGACTGTCCATTTTTACGGCGTGGTGAATACAGCCGGCTTCAACCAAGAAGTGCGCATAGTCGTCAATGGGCGCGATGGTATGAACTTCGTATCCCTTTTCAATGAGGGTCTTCACAAAGTTCATCCTGAAATTGTAAATATTCCAGGATGTATTTAAGACGATGGCGATTCTCATTCGGGCTCTGGTTATGAGAAACATTTCATCTACCTATACTTCCGACAAGTTGCCGAAATACGAGACATGAATGTTAAATCTCGGGTTTAGATTCACCAAATGTAAAAAAAAGTAACCGCTCTCGATAACGTTTGTAATTAAATATCCGTTAAGTTCGCCTCCCCGCAAGCAGGGAAATTTTATGGAAGTAGAAGAAAATACAGCGGTTTTAGTCGCGATTGGTAGTCCAAAAGGACAGCAAGAGACAGACGAGCATCTGGATGAGTTAGCGTTTTTGGCGGAAACATCGGGCATTAAGACCGTGAACCGCGTCATTCAAAATTTGGCCCATCCTGACCCGAGAACATTCCTTGGAAAAGGTAAGCTCGATGAAGTGAAGAATTTTGTCTTGTCTAATAAAGTGAAGAATGTGATCTTCGATGAAGATTTATCCCCTTCGCAACTTCGAAACCTTGAACGCACATTCAACGCTAAGGAGCAGGAAGATTTAAAGGTTCGTGTATACGACAGAAGTTTGTTGATCCTCGACATATTCTTATGGCGTGCGCAAACCGCGCAGGCGCGAACGCAAGTCGAACTGGCCATGAACCAATATCTTCTTCCAAGACTTACACGCATGTGGACTCACTTGGAAAGACAACGCGGCGGAACAGGTACGCGTGGTGGTGCCGGTGAAAAAGAAATTGAAACCGATAGACGAAATATTAAATTCCGTATCTCCCTATTGAAGGAACAACTGGAGAAAATCGAAAAGCAACGCGCTACGCAACGCAAGGGTAGGAGCAACGTTGTGCGTGTAGCTTTGGTGGGATACACCAACGTCGGGAAATCTACATTGATGAATTTGTTGTCGGGGTCTGGTGTGTTGGCTGAGAATAAATTATTTGCCACCGTTGACTCGACGGTTCGCAAAGTCGTGTTTGGTAATATTCCTTTTTTGCTTTCTGATACCGTTGGATTTATTCGCAAACTTCCACATCACTTGATCGAATCTTTTAAGTCTACACTCGATGAAGTGAGGGAAGCAGATCTGTTGTTACACGTCGTTGACTTAGCGCATCCTTTTCACGACAACCAAATTGAAGTCGTATCAAAGACATTGGGTGAAATTGGTGCAGCAAACATTCCAACGATTTTAGTGTTGAATAAAATCGATCTCTATCGTGAGAAATTTCCAGAGGCAAATTTAGAAGAGATGCGCGGCTATTATCGTCAACATGGGTATGCTGATGTAATTTTTGTGTCGGCGTTAGGCAATGAAAACATCACCGCTTTAAAGCAACTGATATTCGAGCGCGTAAAAGAGCGCCATCTTCAAATCTTTCCGAACTTTCTAAAAGACAGCTACGAATTTTCACCGTGGCCAACAGAAACAACTTGACGGTAACCAATATTTTATAAATTTGCGACCGCTGGGAGAGTTAACGGTTATCAGTTATCGGTTAATAGTACTGATAACGAATAACTGATAACTAGTAACTAAACCGTCGTCGGGATAAAACTTTTGATGCAGGTTCGATGTAAAACGATAGCGACGACTAATAACTAATAACTGATAACTAATAACAAAACCCCGGTCCCGTAGTTCAATGGATAGAATAGGAGTTTCCTAAACTTTTGATGCAGGTTCGATTCCTGTCGGGACTACTAATACACAATCATCTAAAATCAAAACCGCGTAATCTTAATGGAAATGCGGTTTTTGTTTTTTAATCCACACCAAATCATTCAATACAAGTCATTTCTATGGTGAGGCTTTAGGTTGAAAGTGGCTGGGAATTGAACAGGTTGTAAATATAGTTTGCTGATTTGAATTTTGTGTTGTTGAACCAAAACAGAAGCAGGCTCTGCTGAGGAGCAACCTGCCAGGGATAGGTTCTCCCGACAGAATGTCGATCATTGGAATGGTAATCAAGCTTGTACAGTTTGTGAACATCTTGATTTCAAGCAATCACTAGTACTATTTTCAACTATAACTGGTGAATCATGCAAAAGACATTCAATCAAAATTTCGTCCTAAGAAAATCGAAATCAAATTCCATCCTGCCAATGGTCTACTTGCGCATCACAATCGATGGGGCGCGTACTGAATTCTCAATTCAACGTCAATGTGAAAGTGGCTGTGAATTTGAACAGGTTGTAAATATAGTTTGCTGATTTGAATTTTGTGTTGTTGAACCAAAACAGAAGCAAGGCTCTGCTGAGGAGCAACCTGCCAGGGATAGGTTCTCCCGACA
>NZ_QMFY01000002.1 GCF_003286915.1 Pseudochryseolinea flava | reverse complement strand
CAGTTCGTGATAACACAGGGGCTACTTCAAATACAGCGACACTTGCAATAACAGTGAATGCTGTGAATGATGCACCAGTGGCAGTGAATGATGCTGCGACAACAAACGAAGACGTAGTTGCTACGATTAACGTAACGACTAATGATACAGATGTCGACGGCAATGCCACAATCGACGTTGCTACTGTAGACTTAGATCCAGCAACAGCGGGCATTCAAAATACATTCAGTAACGCATCAGGCTCATGGAGCGTATCAGCTACAGGAGTTGTTACTTACACACCGACAGTGAACTTCAACGGTGCAGCTTCAGTGACTTACACAGTTCGTGATAATACAGGTGCTACTTCAAATGCGGCGACACTTGCAATCACAGTGAATGCTGTAAACGATGCGCCAGTGGCTAACAACGACGCGGCTACAACGAATGAAGATGTCGTTGCTACAATCAACGTAACGACCAACGATACCGATGTTGACGGCAATGCCACAATCGACGTTGCTACTGTAGACTTAGATCCAGCGACAGCAGGCATCCAAAATTCATTCAACAACGCATCAGGCTCATGGAGTGTAGCGGCTACTGGTGTCGTGACTTACACACCGACAGCGAACTTCAATGGTGCAGCCTCTGTGACTTACACAGTTCGCGATAACACGGGTGCTACTTCAAACACAGCAACGCTTGCAATCACGGTAAATCCAGTGAACGATGCGCCAGTGGCTAACAACGACCTTGCCACGACGAATGAGGATGTTGTTACTACAATCACCGTAACGACCAATGATACTGATGTGGATGGTAATGCTACCATAGATCCATCAACAGTCGACTTAGATCCAGCGACAGCCGGTATCCAAAATACTTTCAGCAACGCATCCGGCTCATGGAGCGTATCAGCTACAGGAGTTGTTACTTACACACCGACAGCGAACTTCAACGGTGCAGCTTCGGTGACTTACACAGTTCATGATAATACAGGTGCTACTTCAAACACAGCAACGCTTGCAATCACAGTGAATGCTGTGAACGATGCGCCAGTCGCTAACAACGACGCAGCTACGACGAATGAAGATGTAGTTGCTACGATTAACGTAATAACGAACGATACAGATGTTGATGGAAATGCAACAATCGACGTTGCTACCGTTGACTTAGATCCAGCAACAGCGGGCATTCAAAATACATTCAGTAACGCATCAGGCTCATGGAGCGTATCAGCTACAGGAGTTGTTACTTACACACCGACAGTGAACTTCAACGGTGCAGCTTCAGTGACTTACACAGTTCGTGATAATACAGGTGCTACTTCAAACACAGCAACACTTGCAATCACGGTTAATCCAGTGAACGATGCGCCAGTTGCTGTGAATGATGCTGCGACAGGAAACGAAGATGTGGTTGCTACGATCAACGTTACGACTAACGATACAGATGTCGATGGTAATGCAACCATAGATCCATCAACCGTCGACCTAGATCCAGCAACAGCGGGAATTCAAAATACATTCAGTAACGCGTCAGGCTCATGGAGCGTAGCGGCTACTGGTGTAGTGACGTACACACCGACAGCGAACTTCAATGGTGCAGCCTCTGTGACTTACACAGTTCGTGATAATACAGGTGCTACTTCAAATGCGGCGACACTTGCAATCACAGTGAATGCTGTGAACGATGCGCCAGTTGCGAACAACGATGCGGCCACGACTAATGAAGATGTAGTTGCTACAATAAACGTAACGACTAATGATACTGATGTGGATGGTAATGCTACCATAGATCCATCAACAGTCGACTTAGACCCAGCGACAGCCGGAGTTCAAAATACCTTCAGCAATGCATCAGGCTCATGGAGCGTAGCAGCTACCGGTGTTGTGACGTACACACCGACGGCAAACTTCAACAGTGCCGCTTCAGTGACTTACACAGTTCGTGATAATGCCGGTGCCACTTCAAATATAGCAACGCTCGCAATCACGGTTAACTCTGTGAACGATGCGCCAGTGGCAGTAAATGATGTCGACATGACTAATGAAGATACCAACGGCGTGTTTGTCGTCATTGCCAACGATACGGATGCAGACGGTACAATTGACCCTACATCCGTTGATCTTGACCCTGCTACCGCAGGAATTCAGAATATGGTAACCAATTCGTCAGGTACGTGGAGTGTTGATGCTACCGGCACGATAACGTACGCGCCTACGCTCAACTTCAACGGCGCGGCTTCTGTGAGTTATACTGTGCGCGATAATTTAGGTGCTGCATCTAATATCGGAACGCTGAATGTAACGGTTAACGCGGTCAATGATGCTGCAGTTGCTGTAGCCGACTCACCAACAACTTTAGAAGATACGTCGATCACGTTTAATCCGACGACAAATGATAGCGACGTTGATGGTACTATCAATGTATCGACGGTCGACCTTGATCCATCAGTAGGAGGAATACAAACGACGATAACGACCACCGAGGGAACTTGGACAGTGGATGCGCTCGGTAACGTAACGTACACGCCGGCACTGAATTTCAACGGTATGGCTACTGTTCAGTATACAGTCAACGACAATGTTGGCGCAACGTCCAATGCCGTGTCTATCTCAGTGCTTGTAACAACCGTAAATGATGCCGCTGTGGCTGTCAACGATGCGCCGGTAACAGACGAAGATACAGCGATCACATTCCCAGTTACGGCAAACGATATCGATGTTGATGGTACTGTAGATCCGTCAACGATCGACCTTGATCCTGCAACTGCCGGTATTCAGAATACGACCTCGACTTCGCAGGGCACATGGTCTGCAGATGCATCGGGTAATGTAACGTTCACGCCAGCATTAAATTTCAATGGAACAGCAATGGTAAACTATACGGTGCGCGATAATGGCGGTGCAACGTCTAATGCCGCAGCGTTGGTCGTGACTGTAAATCCGGTGAACGACCCTGCGGTGGCGGTCGCAGATAATCCATCAACAGATGAGGATACCGCATTGACGTTTAACGTGGCTTCAAATGATACAGACGTAGATGGTACGGTTGATCCTGCGACGATAGACTTGGATATTACAACGCCAGGTATTCAAAATACAGTGACGACAACATCGGGAACATGGGTTGTTGACGCAATTGGTAATGTTACGTTTACGCCGACAAATAATTTTAACGGTACGGCTACTGTTTCTTATACCGTGAATGACGACGGCGGCGCAACCTCTTTGCCTGGAACAATCTCTGTGACGGTCAATACGATCAATGATGCTCCGTTGGCGATGGGTGACAATTTCATAACGGACGAAGATACTCCAGCGAGCATTAACGTAACATCGAACGATACGGACGCAGATGGAACAGTGTCTGGAAATTCAGTCGACCTCGATGACGCAATACCGGGTATTCAGAGTACACGGGTAGTCGATGAGGGTACGTGGACTGTTGACGCTACCGGTAATGTGTCATTCGTACCTGCACTTAACTTCAACGGAAATGTGTCTGTGAGCTATACCGTGAACGATAATGACGGCGCTGTTTCGAATCCAGTAACGATTTCATTGACGATCAATCCGGTGAATGATCAACCCGTAGTTGCTGACACAGAAGTGACCGCGACACAAGGACTCGCGGTAGCAGGGAATATGCTGATCGGTGCTGTAGACCCTGATGGAACAGCCTTGATCATCAACATGACGCCTGTGAGCGGACCATCGCATGGATCATTTATAATCAACGCGTCTGGAAACTTTGTGTACACGGCTGATCCGGGCTATACAGGAACAGATGAAATTCAGATTGAAGTGTGTGATCAAGGGTTACCATTACCTGCTAGTTGCGTGACTACTACCATTACCATCGATGTTGTTACAAACCAGGCACCGGTAGTAAGTGAGAAGTCACCTGCTGTAAATGAGGACACTGCACTCAACGGAAATGTGATTGGTGTTGGTGATGCCGATCCTGAGGGTTCGATCATTCAAGTGACGACAACACCAGTAACAGGGCCGTTTCACGGAACGATAGTGATCGGTGTAAACGGAGGATATACGTATACGCCGAATGAAAACTTCAACGGAAAAGATTCAGTCGAGGTACGCGTGTGCGATTCGAATCCTACGCCGGCATGTACCACAACATGGATTAAGATTTTGGTCAATGAAGTGAACGATGCACCGATGGTTATCAACGATGCTATTTCAATTCCAATCAATACACAAGCTGAAGGCAACATCCTCGACAACAACATGGATGTAGATGGCACAACCCTCAACGTAAGTGAAACACTTGAAAAAGAACCAGTGCATGGAACGATTTCATTCGATGAGTTCGGAAACTATGTATATACGCCAGATAAAGATTTCGTGGGTATCGAGGAAATAGTATTCCAGGTGTGCGATAGTGGATTGCCGCTGCCGGGAATTTGTACAGCCGATACTTTGACCATAGCGGTGGTAGACGAAAATGCAGGTGAGGTCTTCATTCCAGAAGGGTTCTCGCCAAATGGTGATAACAACAACGATACGTTTGTGATTGGTTATCGTGGTGCGGAAGCGATACAACTCGAAGTATTTAACCGATGGGGTAACCTCGTGTACAAGAATAACAACTATCAGAATGATTGGAGAGGTACGGCGATGTACGGTATTGTTCTCGGTGGCGAGCTTCCCGACGGAACATACTTCTACAAAGTGAAGGTCGGAAATTTCAATCAGGTAAAATCATTCACCATTCAACGATAAATAGTTGCTCAACGCAAATACAAATCTGTTATGAAGAATTTGTTTAAAGTTTTCGCGGTAGCATGTGTTCTCTTTTCGAGTGATCTTTTCGCGCAACAAGATCCCATGTATTCCCAATACATGTTCAACATGCTTCCAATAAATCCTGCCTATGCAGGTAGTCGCGAGATGCTGAGCGTTACGGCGATGTATCGAAAGCAATGGGTTGGGATAGAAGGTGCACCGACCACGTTCACGTTCTCGGCCGATACACCGATTCGTAATCAGCGGATGGCGCTCGGGTTGAATTTGGTGAGCGATCAAATTGGTATCGCAAAAACACTGACCATCAATGCGTGCTATGCATATCGAATTCAGTTTACAAACGGCGGACTTCTTTCTTTGGGTCTACAAGCGGGATTGAATCAATATCGTGCTGATTATAGTTCGGTTGTCACCTCTCAGAATTTTGGTGGCCCCATGGATAACGCCTTTGCTGGATCTGTAAGTAGTATGTTTCCAAATTTTGGTTTTGGTGCTTACTACTATACCGATAAATTTTATGTTGGTGTTGCCTCTCCGAAAATGATTAAGAATAATTTGAATGGAGAGAACAATCCAACGATCGATTTTACAAGTTATCCGAACAGACAAAATCGTCACTTGTTCATCACATCAGGTTACACTTTCGAGCTGAATCAAGATTGGGATCTGAAACCTTCTACCTTGATTAAAGGTGTTCATGGCGCGCCATTGGAGTTTGATATCAATGTGAATGCTTGGTGGAAAAAGAAAGTAGGAGGAGGTCTTTCCTACAGAACAGCCGATGCGATTCTTGCGATGGTGCAATTTCAAGTGAAGCCCGAACTTCAATTTGGTTATGCGTACGACATGACGGTGTCAGGCTTATCGGGCACCAACAGCGGAAGTCATGAAGTGATGCTTCGATATGAGCCACATGCAAAGAAGCATGCCAATAAAGCACGTTTCAATGGCGGTAAAAAGAAGGCATTCAACAGTCGCGGGAAGAACTCCTTTAGAAAAAAATCAAACTTTAAGCGGAAGAAATCCTTCAGTAAACGCAGTCGAAAGCCGCGTAGAAGATAAACTAATTGTCGTACCCTAATTTAACCCTATGGAGGCCGTTCTGAAAAGGATGGCCTCTTCGTTTTTAGCGACGCATCTGAAGGTATTGCGCACGCAAAAATGTGTAGTCTTTCGGTAGTGATGGTACAGTGGCGGTCCAATGAAGCTGGCTTGCGTTGTACCCTGTGAGTACCGGATGAGTACAGGATGAGTATAGGATGAGTACAGGATAAGCACAAGATATGTATAGGATTCAGCTAGCGTTCTTGGGCAGAGACTAGTCATGGTCTATGCCTAACAAATGAAGAAGACGTTGTTTTTCGGTTAGAAAGCGGAAACGATTGAATTGCAAAACAACGGCGGATACCTTCACCCATGACGGTGAATCGCATAACCTCTAGAGGGTATACACCTTGCCCTACACAGGGTAAATTGAGATACAAATGTTTGAACTACGATTAAACGGGCACATATTTGTGCAATTTAGAATGAATCTAAAGAGAACAACGCACAATATGAGAAGCAAAATTCTACTAGTAATCGCATTATTAATGTCTGTTCTGGCCTACGGTCAGAGCAATAAAGGAAGTCTGAAGGGGACGATCAAAACCTCCGATGGACAACCTGCTTATATGGTTTCGGTTGCCTTGAAAGGCACATCGAAAGGAACAACCACCAATCATGAGGGTAACTACGAGATCAAAAACATAGAAGCCGGAACTTACACGTTGGTGACGTCATTTGTCGGGCTTGAAACAAAAGAAATTCAAGTAGAAGTTGTAGCGGGTAAGGTCACGCAAGTTGAAGGCGTGGAGCTTGCCGAAAGTGCGCAAGAGCTTAGTCAAGTTGTAGTGTTGGCAACGCGCGATGTGTACACAACGACAGAGCCATCGTCTTCACTGAGATTGGGTGCTCCATTAATCGAGACACCACAGAACATTCAAGTGGTAACACCGGCAATGTTGAAAGATCAGCAGGTTGTTAGTATGAGTGATGGTTTGGTACGCAACGTAAGCGGAGCTGTTAGATTAGACCACTGGGGTGATCTCTATACAAACATTTCATCACGCGGTTCACAAGTACAAGCTTTCCGTAATGGATTTAACGTAGCGGCATCGTATTGGGGACCACTCACAGAAGAAATGAGCTTCGTAGATCATATCGAGTTTGTAAAGGGACCTGCAGGATTTATGTTATCGAGTGGAGATCCTAGCGGTCTTTATAACGTGGTGACCAAAAAGCCTAGCGGACAAAACAAACGTGAAGTTTCGTTGACCTACGGAAGTTTCAATTTACTCCGCGGTACGGTAGATGTCGATGGTAAGTTCACCGACAAGCTCTTGTATCGTTTGAACCTCGCAGCAAAGAAATCAGAATCACACCGTGACTTCGAGCATAACGATCGTTATGTGGTAGCGCCTGTGTTGTCTTACCATTTTTCACCGAGAACAAAGTTGACAGGCGAGTATACTTATCAACGCGCTAAGATGAGTGACGTGGGATCATATTATGTATGGTCGGCAACGGGGTATGGAACATATCCAGTAGGCTTCACGATGATGCCAAAGGATCTTCCGGATACAAAGATCGACGATCACAGCGTATTCCTAACGTTTGAGCATGGCTTCAACGACAAGTGGAAGTTTACTGTGCAGGGCTCGTACTTTAACTACGGCCAAGACGGAACCTCGATGTGGCCATGGGTTGTTGCACCGAATAGTCAAGCGATTCGAGGTGTAGGTTTGTGGCAAGCCGAGAGTGAGATGCTGATGGCGCAAGGCTTTCTTAACGGTGAGTTTTCAACCGGATCGATCAATCATAGAATATTGGTTGGCGTAGACGTAGCCGATAGAGAATACCTTGCTGACTTTTATCAAAGTAAGCCGTTGGATACCGAAGCTCAACCTTTCGATCCCAATAACCCTAACTATGGAACTCCGCCGGCAGGTTGGCCTCAATTTGACACAGAGTTACCTTTGGACGAACGTGATGCTGTTGGTGCGATCAACCAAAACTACAATTCATACTATGTTCAAGATGAGCTTGGATTCTTTCACAACAAGTTAAGATTGACGCTAGCCGGACGTTACACGAGCATCAGCCAGTGGACATACGGTAGCCGTGGTTTTCAACGTGCCTATAAGCTCTCACCACGTGCTGGCCTGAGTTATTCAATCGATTCTCAAAATTCTGTTTATGCCTTGTATGACCAGGCATTTACGCCGCAGAATGGCCGACTATCAAACGGTGATGAAGTGAAACCGCTTACCGGTAATAATGTCGAAGTTGGTTACAAGCGTGATTGGTTTGGTGGAAAGTGGAGCACAACCATTGCAGCATATAATATCATCAAAGAGAATGAGCTGACCAGCGATCCAGATTCTGCGTATAACTTGAACTACAATCTTGAGATCGGACAAAAAAGATCAAGAGGTATTGAGTTTGATATCAAAGGAAATATTGCGAAAGGATTTAGCTTGATCGCGAACTATGCGTTAACAGATTCACGCGTATCGAAGCCTGGTAATGCAGCTGCTGTGTTCAAAGAAAATCAGATTGTTCCAAGTTACGCAAAGCATGTTGCCAACGTTTGGTTGACTTATAAAATCAGTAATGGTGTTTTGAAAGGAGCTGGTGTTCAGGCTGGATTTACGTTGCTTGCAGATCGGTATACTTATTGGGATGCGCCACCAAATGGTGAAGAGTTACCAACATATTTCAAACTTGACGGTGGTATATTCTGGGGCAATGAAAAACTTAAGATCACCGCGAATGTGTTTAATATTCTTGACGAATATCTTTATTCTGGATCTTACTATGCGTACCTCAGCGCATTCTACTATCAAACTGATCCGCCAAGAAACGCACGTATCAGTGTAAGCTATTCGTTCTAAGGAAATTTAAAGAGAAGTTAAAATGAGAAAATCTTCATCATGAAAATGGTGGAGATTTTTTTTGTCAAGCTTTTGAAATAAATCTTACCCTATTTTCTGCGGTTGTCTTTCTTCTTATTTTCAGGTTCAACAATCTTCGAAACTATGAAGCTCCTGTCGTTTATTATCATCTTAAGTTGTTTTTCGGCCATTCCCGTGCAGAAAAACAAATCGTTTAGCTTATTCAACGGCAAGGATTTATCAGGCTGGCATGCAGATGTACCTGCACTTGATGATGATCCGCATGGTAAGAAACCTTTTGTTGTTCGCGATGGTATGCTGGTCAGTTTGGGAACACCAGGAGGTCACTTGATTACCGATAAATCCTACAGCAACTATACGCTTGAAGTCGAATATCGATTTACAAATGTGCCAGGTAACTGTGGTGTATTGGTGCATGCGAGTACGCCGCGATACCTTTATGCCATGTTTCCGAAGTCAATGGAAATACAAATGATGCATGAGAACGCTGGTGATTTTTGGTGCATAGGAGAGGATATTACGGTGACAGACATGGAAAGTAGGCGCGGTCCGAAAGAGAACTGGGGTACGGTAGATGGTAAATCACGTCGTATCATCAATCTGACCGATAATGCTGAAAGTCCTTTGGGTGAATGGAATTCCATGGTCATAGAGTGTAGAGCCTCATCCATCAAAGTTTGGGTAAACGATATTCTTGTCAATGAAGGAACAGCATGCACGACAACGCAAGGACAGATCGCGCTGCAGGCGGAAGGTTCTGAAGTTGAGTTTAAAAAGATTATGCTTACGCCGTTGCAATAACACTTACGAAGCTACTACACCGTTTAGCTTTCGTTGAATCGATTGACGATCGCGCTGTGTCTTTGCTAACGTGAGGGCGCGTTCAAAGTGCAACTTCGCTTTCTCGCCATCAAGTGGTCTGTAAAGCTCACCCAGTAATACAAAATAGAATAGATTCTCTTCAAGCTTTAATTTTTCGGCTTCAACAATCGCGGTTGCATTTCCTTTTACTTGTGCTAGCGCAAAGGTACGATTCATCGCCGCGATAGGAGAGTATTCAACTGTTAAAAGCTGATCGTAGAGTGTTAAAATATTCTGCCATTTCTCCTCGGCATTTTCCTTTCGCGTGTACCAATACGCAATCGCTGCCTCGAGATGATATCGCGATACCGTATTTCCGGTGCTTGCCTCATGAAGGTAACGCGTGCCTTCAGCGATCAACGCCATATCCCAAAGGGTAGTATCTTGTTCTTCGTAGAAAATTAACGCTCCTGAATGATCGGTTCTCGCTTTCAAACGTGATGCTTGAAAACACATTAACGCGAGGAGTGCATTTGTTTCTGGACGGCACGTTTCGTTAGATAAGGTTAGTAAATGTGCAAGTCGCATTGCTTCAAAACAAAATTCTTCATTCACGAGGCGTTCGTTATTCTCGGAGTAATACCCTTCGCTGAAGAGTAGGTATAGCGTGATCAATACGGCGTCTAGCCGTGTGATGAGTGTATTTCCCTCAGGAAATTCAAGTGTCACGTTGGCGTTTCGAAATTTGTCTTTGGCGCGCGAAAGTCTTTTATTGATCGTGTCGCGGCTGGTCAAAAATGCCGTTGCAATTTCATCAATACCAAACCCGCAGAGTATACGAAGTGCCAATGCGATTTGAGATTCTTTTGGAAGCGTGGGATGACATATCGCAAAGATCATTCTTAACTGACTGTCTTGAATATTATCCTCTGATAAGTCAAGCGTGATGGAACAATCGTTCATGTCCGTCCACGCCGTGAGTACGTTGGCTTCATACGTTTGCCGGCGAAGCAACAGGTTAAATGCTTTATTTTTCGCAACAGTGTATAGCCATGCCGTTGGTTTTTCAGGGATGCCTTCGAACGGCCAAGTTTGCATAGCTTTTAAAAAACTATCGCTTGCGATATCTTCAGCGTGATCGATAAATGTAACGCCGAAATGTTTACAGAGTACAGCAACAATTTTGCTGTACTCTGTTCTGAACAAATTCGGTATGAGCTGATCTTGTTTCATTGCTCAATGAAGTCCGTCGCCTTTAGCAAGCATGCGAACTTCCACGGTATTGCCATCACCAACAAGCACGGGACAACCTTTTGCAAATGCAACGGCTTCATTAACATCGTCTGCTTTCACAATGATGTAACCTCCCAAGGTTTCTTTGATGTCGCCGTATGGCCCGTTCGTTACCACGCCTTTGTGACCCACAATTTTAGCGTCATCGAATAGTAGTCCATTACCACCGACAAATTTGTGCTGCGCCGAAATGCCCGCAATCCAATCCATGGTTTCTTTCATCCATTGTTGGATTTGTTCCGGGGAAGCCACCTTTTTTCCATCCTCGTGCCGAAAAATCAACATAAACTCTTTCATCGTTTTAGATTTTAGTGAAGTAATTATTTACATCGCTATGACAATCGAGATTGCCGGAATAGGACATCGAAACAAAATTAAATTTAACGAAACAGGCAAGACAAGGCAATGGAACACACACGGACAACCGAAGATGGTTATGAAATGTGTAATACGCGCACTGAGCACGCGGCATCACGGAAATGGTAAAGTCTTATTTTATTTCTGCGCGACGCGATTCATTACGCCCAAGACGATCAGGGCAACGACCTTCATCGCTTCAAACGCAATAAAATAGAAGTGTAAGTTGGAAGCAGGTGGTGTTTGTCCTGCTGTGTACAGGTCAATGCGCGCACTCAACGCGGGCAATAACCAAAATGTTTGGATCAACAGAATGACAGTGATCACAATATAAATCAACAATGATTTGCTTCGAAATAAATTTCCGACGATGAAGAAGATCCAAATGAAAACACTCAACGTAATTTCTACACGATTAAGCGCAGCAAATACAATTTTGCCAACCGATAGCCCTAACGTTAATGTCATGCCTGGTGCCTGAAATTTTAGCCAGGCTTCCATGAAACTGATCGCACAAACAAATCCAATCCATAGGAAAGTCAAATTGGCGATCCAACTTGTGCTCAATTGTTTACGTGATGCTGTTGTCATAATGATTCGATCGATGCTTTCACAGCGCTTTCTTCAGGAATAATGGTGACGGGCACCTTTAAATTTTCAATGAGATGTTCAAGCGACATGCCGTTGCTGTCATTGATTGTTCGTGCTTGATCTTGGCCGATGATTACCATAGCGACGTCATGGCGACGTACAAAAGAACCGATGATGTATCCGGCAAAACCAATCTCGGGTTTGAATTCGAAAGGAATGGAGTCTAGTGCTGGAATATTGTTTTTGAACGCACCGAAATTGGTGAAGGCTTGTTGCTCTAGATTTGCCCGAAGTTTACTGGCATCGGCATGGTTGCCTTGCGTGATCAGTCGATAGGGAAACAGAATGGACAGGTAAGCCTTCTGCGCCTTTGCGAGGTCTGCCGCGAAACGCAATACCTGAAGCGTCGGTTCTGTTAGGTCGATTACACAGAGAATGGTCCTCATAACATTAAGTATTCTACAAATTTAAAGGTCCCTTAACCCTAAAATGACGATGGTGGTCAGCGGGAGGACTGATTTTTGTCAGGCGTTTTTTATATTGAAGGCGTTATGTTTGATTATTATGCCATTTCTCGCTAACGAAACCTTCCGTCAAATCTTTCAGAGCTCAGTGGAGGCTATTATCATGGTCGATCGCGATGGTCGCATTTTGCTTGCCAATCCGGTGTCCGAGCGGATGTTCGGGTATGAGAAGGACATGCTTCGCGGTCTCTTGGTCGAAGATTTATTGCCAGAAAGTGTTCGGTCACGGCATGTAAAATACCGGGAAGGATTTACGGCGCATCCGGAGCCACGGCCTATGGGTATGGGGCGGGATCTTGTAGCACGACGAAACGACGGTTCGACATTTCCTGTGGCGGTAAGTTTGAGTCACACCAATATCGAAGGCGAATTGCTTGTGATGGCATTCATCAGCGATGTGAGCGAGCGAAAGAAACAGGAAGAAGCATTGCGGCGAAGTGAAGAACAACTCTTGGTCTATGCGTCGGAGTTGGAAAAGAAAGTTCAGTCGCGCACGGAAGACCTTAATGCAACGATTCACGCCTTGGAGAAAGAGGTGATCGAACGGAAACGTGCAGAAGAAGATGCGCATAAGGCGCTTGATCGTGAGCGCGAGCTTAATGAGCTGAAATCAAAATTCGTCTCGATAGCCTCGCATGAGTTTAGAACGCCACTGAGCACCATCATGAGTTCGGCGTCACTCATTAAGCAGTACAATGAGCGACAAGAAGGAGAAAAAGTTGACAAACACGTGCTGCGTATAAAATCTTCGGTAAATCACCTGACAGGTATTCTAAATGATTTTCTGTCGTTGGGCAAACTCGAAGAAGGGAAAGTCGAAATGGTAAAGGAAAACTTTGTGTTGAATGATTTTCTTCATGAAGTAAAAGAAGAACTAACGCCGACGCTCAAACATGGACAATCGCTCATGGTAAACGAGATTCCATCCGTTGTAGTCAACAGCGATCAGCGCATTTTGCGAAATATTTTGTTCAATCTTATTTCCAATGCGAGTAAATATTCTGAAGAAGAAAAGTCTATTTCGGTGACCTGCTCCATTGAGAATATGCATATTAATTTTCTCATACGCGACGAAGGTATCGGTATTCCGGAGGAAGATCAGAAACACATGTTCGATAGATTTTTCCGTGCGAGCAATGCTGGTAACATTCAAGGCACAGGCTTAGGACTTAATATCGTTCGGCGATATGTGGAACTCTTAAATGGTAAAATTTCCTTTTCAAGTACCTATGGAAAAGGCAGTGTTTTTAAAGTTGTTATACCCATGTGATAGAATATGAAGAAGATTTTATTGATTGAGGATAATCACGAAGTACGTGAAAACACAAGTGAAATATTATCGCTTGCCAGTTACAATGTAGTGACCGCTGAAAACGGAAAAGTGGGCGTCGAGTTAGCACAGCGCGAGAATCCGGATTTAATCATCTGCGATATCATGATGCCGGAACTTGACGGTTATGGCGTGTTACATATTTTGAGTAAGAAGCCAGAAACGGCGAGCATACCATTCATCTTCCTCACGGCGAAGACCGAGAAGACTGATATTCGAAAGGGGATGAACCTCGGTGCCGACGATTATCTAACAAAGCCTTACGACGATACCGATCTGTTGAATGCGATCGAAGCGAGACTGCGCAAACATGAGATGCAGCAAAAGGTATATGAGTCTACATCGGAAGGATTGAATAACTTCATTCAAGACGCACGACGCGTATTGAACTTGAAAGATTTAGCGAAAGATCGGAAGGTGAAGTCGTTCAAAAAGAAATCAGAAATTTTTGCCGAGGGTGATACACCCATGAATGTATTTTTCATCCAGTCTGGTAATGTCAAAACATTTAAGTCACATCCCGATGGAAAAGAGTTGATCATGCATCTTTACCAGACAAATGATTTTTTTGGTTATGAACCGATATTAGAAAATGATGCCTATAAAGAATCGGCCGTAGCCATGCAGGATTGCGAGATTGTCGTTATCCCACGACACGATTTCTTGCTGATGATTCAAAGCCATCATGACGTTTCTTCTACCTTTATCAAGATGCTGTGCAAAAAAGTAAGTGAACGCGAAACACAGTTGCTTCACCTCGCTTATAATTCCGTTCGACAAAGAACAGCAGAAGCATTGTTAAAATCTGTTGCGCTGAAGGATGCTAAATCAGTGATCGCCATTTCACGCGAAGACTTAGCGAAAATCGTAGGCACTGCATCCGAATCTGTGATTCGTGTCCTATCAGACTTCAAAGATGATGGCCTCATCGAAATCGAATCCGGTAAGATAAAGATCCTTCATCCACAAAAACTTGAAAAAGTTGTGTTAGGTATTAGGTATTAGGTATTTAAGAATCCCAATTATCCAATGCCCAATACCGAAGCCCCAGTGCCCAATTCCCAATTACCCAATACCCAATACCAATACCCAATACCCAATACCCAAGCCCCAATGCCCAATTCCCAATACCCAATACCCAATACCCAATACCCAATACCTACCTCCCGCACACTACGATGTCTTCGCCAAGATGTTGTTTTGTATGGTGTTCATGTACCATTAATACACGGGCAATTAAGAGGCATCCGGAGATTACAAGCATTGCTGTTGTAACTTTTCGGAGGTTGAGATGGAAACGACGTACAAGAAATTGTAACATTCCTGCGGCACCTATCATGGCAGGCAGGGTGCCCAATCCGAAGATGATCATGAATGTTGCACTGCTTATCGGGTTTCCTAATGTCGAAGAAAAGGTGAGGGCGATAAATGTGAGTCCGCAGGGAAGCAAACCATTGAGTGCGCCTAGCAAGAGCGTTGTGAAAGTGTTTTTTCTTTTCAAGACCGCAGAAAAAGTAGTCTTTAACATCAGGCTAAGTTTGCCCAACGTTTTGGATATCAACGGAACTTGGACGTTGTTCATTCCGACGATGGCTGTTGTCAATAATAATATTCCGAGTACGATAGAAAAAGTATGTTGGAATGTGGAGAAGGGCAGAAGCCACCCAAATGTGCCGATCACGCCACCCAATAGCCCATACGTTAGAATGCGACCAAGATTATACGTTAGCTTGGTGATCAAAATGCGGCGACTACCGTTTGTAACAGCCATGGACAATGGACTACACATGCTGATGCAGTGCAGACTTCCTGTAAATCCCATGATGAGTGCAGTGACGAACATTTTACAGGTATATTATTTCTTCTTGATAGTGTTGTTTGCCACGTGTTGTCCACTGCAGTTTAGCCCGATACATTCCTTTTTGTAGCCCTTCCAGATCGAACTGAGAAACAGCTTCGGTTGCTTTTGAGAGATCATATCGGCGGTCCATTTTTTCATTCGCGGGACAGAATAATATCAAGGTTCCACTGTCGGGTTTGTTGTCGTGAAAGGAAACTTCCAGTTGGTTTTTGCGAATTACGATAGATGGCTTCTGCGTTAAGGATGCGGTGTTGTTTTCTTGTGCAATCCGTTCTTGGTATTGTAGTTCTTCTTTGTAGTAGTTTTTAGATACTAGACTTATATCTTGGCGCATGCATACAGTCACCAGTGTGGCGATGAAGCTTGCGAAAAGAATGAAGGCAACGATGATCCATTTTCCGATTGTCATACTATTTCTGGTTTGATAGAGGTCCGATGAATTTTGCTTTAATTGTCTCGATGTGTTTATCGTTGGCATAGACGTCCAGTGTAATAACCGTTTTTGCACTGGTGATTTGATCTGCCGGAATTTTGACGAAGTATATACTTTTGGAAAAGCCCTCTGGATTAAGGTTAATCTTTTTGCCGTCGGCTTTTTGAAGTACACCATCTTCGGGAGATACCAGGCGTAGTTCGATTGTCATGGCGTCGAACGTTTTATTGATCAGCTCGACGTTATACAAATTCGTGATGAAGTTTTCTTCACGCTGATATAATGTGCCGGGCACTTTCAGAATGGTCGCTTCTACATCAGAGCGCGTAATGAGAACGAAGCTTAAGATACCGATGAGTGCGGCGAGTACGACCGAATATCCAATAACACGATTGGAAATGATTTTTGTGATGCCGTCTGTGATACTTTGAAACGATGCAAAGCGAATGAGGCCAGTCGGTTTGCCGATTTTAATCATCACGTCGTCGCATGCATCGATGCAGGCCGTACAGTTAACGCATTCCATCTGTGTGCCATTACGAATGTCTATTCCTGTTGGACATACATGAACGCAGAGTTTGCAGTCAATGCAGTCGCCGGTATTTAAAGTGATGTTGCTTTTTTTGAGATGACCACGAGGTTCACCGCGGAGCCAGTCATACGCAACAACGATCGACTCTTTTGTAAGCAACACGCCCTGCAGTCTACCGTAAGGACACACCGCGATGCAGGCTTGTTCTCGAAACTTAGCGTAGATGCCGTAGAAAAGAGCCGTAAAAACGAGCAGTGTGATGAAGCCAGTGATGTTCTCTGCTGGTGTCTGGGTAACAATCTGAAATGTTTCATCAATGCCGATGATGTAGGCCATCACGGTATGTGCAATGATGATAGAGATTATCGCAAAGATGAAGTGCTTTGTTGTTTTCTTCCAAATTTTCTCGAAGGTCCATGGCGCTTGTGCGAGTCGTCTTTGTGCAGGTGCGTCACCTTCAATCCAATATTCGATTTTTCTGAACACCATTTCCATAAACAGTGTTTGAGGACACATCCACCCACACCATACGCGACCGAACACCACGGTGAAGAGGATGATGAAAACAAAGAACGTGATCAAAACGACAGCGAGTATGAAAAAGTCTTGTGGCCAGAATGCCTGACCAAAGAGGATGAATTTTCTTTCGATGATGTTGAAGAGAAAGAGGGGGTGACCGTTCATCTTCATGAAAGGGCCACCGAACAACAGCGCAAGTAGCACGACCGAAACCACGATTCTCCAGCGGTGATAGAACCCGGAAGGTTTCTTCGGATAAATCCAAACGCGCTTACCTTTTTCGTCTACCGTTGCGATACTGTCACGAAAAGTTTCTATGGGTTGTGCTGGTGTGTTGCCGTTGCTCATGATCTCATTCTCTTATCTAACACGTTTGGCAATTGTATTAAAGCGCTGCACTTCGTAATGTGTCCGAGGGTGCTGCTTGTATTACTTTTTCTCCCTGTGGCGCTTTGCCATTTTCTGGTTTGCTTCCCTGCAGACTCATGATAAAGAAAGTAACATCTCTTACCTTTTGCGGGCTCAGGGATTTTCCCCAAGCGGGCATTCCTTTATCGATAACACCGGCTTTAATCGTTGTGAATATTTCTTTAGCCTGCCCGCCGTGGAGCCAATACTCATCGGTAAGGTTAGGACCGATGGTATTACCACCGCCATCACCTCGGTGACATGCCCCGCAATTATTATCAACAAAAACGGCTTTTCCATTTTCGATGAGTTTCGCGTCGGCATTGTAAACCAATTTCTCGACATCGATTTGTTCTTGCGGCTGCGATGCTCTCAAGCGCTGTGCTTGCTGTTCTGCAACGACGAGTTCTGATTCATACTCTTCAGTTTGTAGCGGAAGGGAATCGGAAAGGTGGAAGACTACAATGTATATTACGCTCCAAGCAATCGTTCCATAAAAAAGGTACGTCCACCATGGCGGCAAGTGGTTGTCAAGTTCCTTGATGCCATCGTAGCTGTGGTGCATTTCAATAGAGCGTTCGTCGGCGACTGGCACAGAGGCGTTCATCTTTTGGGAGAGTCGTGCCCAGAAGCTGGGACGAGGAACGTACGTGTTTCCAAGCTTGAGCGCCTTCTCACGTTCGGCATCGGCTGTGAACATGTTTAGCGTTTTTACAACATACAGGATAGCGATCGAAACCAAAACGATGGTGATGATGAACATGATCAACACAACGTAGAGTGCGAAATGCGGGTGGCTGAACGGATCTTGCTTAAATGATTTTACAGCATCTCCTGCGAAAGAAGTTGTCGCAGTCATCATCATCATCAAAATACCAAAACATATTTTTTTCATAATGAACTATTGTTTGGATTCGCACTGGTTGAATCATTTCGATCTTCGATCGGAAGTTGTTTTAACTTGTCGATGAGTTTACGATCGGTTGTGAAAACCCATAAGAGTAAACACAAGAAGAAAATGAAGAATATGACAAACGAGATGACTGGCCAGATCTCGATGTTCTCTATACTTTGAAGCACGTTCTTGTACATGGTGAATTAGTTATCAGTTATCCGTTAATAGTTACTCTGCTTTTGATATTTCGGCTTTTTGCGTTAAGCTTTCTGCTTTAATGTCTGTTCCGAGTCGCTGCAAGTAGGCAATGAGTGCGATGATTTCTGCATCTTCCATTATTTCAATACCGTCGTTGCGTAGCGCAGTGGTAATGAGCTTGGCTTGTTTTTCAAGTTCGGCGTTGGCAATCTCCTCGTACCCTTCGCGGTAAGGAACTCCCACGGTTCGCAGTGCTGCAATCTTTCCAGCAGTTTCATCTTTGTCGATCACTTGCTCAAACAGCCAAGGATAGGCTGGCATGATAGAGCCGGTTGATACTGCATCAGGCGCAAGCATGTGATTGTAGTGCCAGCTATGCGAATATTTCTGTCCGATACGATGCAAGTCTGGTCCGGTTCGTTTTGATCCCCATAAGAACGGGTGATCGTAGACAAATTCACCGGCCTTTGAGTATTCGCCATATCGTTCAGTTTCCGAGCGGAATGGTCGTACCATTTGTGTGTGACAATTCACGCAACCCTCACGGATATAGATGTCGCGGCCATGAAGCTCAAGTGGCGTATAAGGCATCACGTTGGTGATCGTTGGTACATTTGATTTTATTAGAAATGTTGGGATCATTTCGATGAATCCACCGACGAGAATCGCGATCAGTGTGAGCACTGTAAACAACACGGGCTTGTGTTCTAACAATCTGTGATGCCAGCCTCCTGAGGTAGCGGTAAATGTTTTTGTAAGAGGTGCCGCTTCTGCTTCTTCATTCGCAATAAAGGATCCTGCATATGCCGTCTTTACGAGGTTGTACGTCATGATCACAGCGCCGATGAAGTACAACCCACCGCCTACTGCACGAAGGGCGTGAAGCGGAAGAATTTGTACGGTTGTCTCTAAGAAGTTTTTGTAAACTAGAAATCCCTCGGCATTAAACTCTTTCCACATCAAGCTTTGCACAACACCCGATACGTACATCGGAAGCGCATAGAAGATTATACCGAGTGTACCGAGCCAGAAATGTAGATTCGCCAGGCGTGTTGAGTGTAGCGATGTATTCCACATGCGCGGCACAAGCCAATAAAGGACGGCGAAGATCATGAAACCATTCCAGCCAAGTCCGCCGACGTGAACGTGAGCGACAATCCAGTCTGTAAAGTGTGCGATGGCATTCACGTTCTTCAGCGACAACAATGGACCCTCAAGGGTAGCCATACCATACGCTGTGATGGCAACGACCATGAATTTTAGTACGGCGTCTTCACGAACACGATCCCAGGCACCACGCAACGTCATGAGCCCATTGAGCATACCACCCCAAGATGGAGCGATCAACATGATGGAGAACACTACGCCGAGTGATTGTGCCCAATCAGGAAGTGATGTATAGAGTAGATGGTGAGGACCGGCCCAGATGTAGATGAATATGAGTGACCAGAAGTGGATGATCGAGAGACGATAAGAATAAACGGGTCTATTTGCTGCCTTGGGCAAGAAGTAGTACATCATTCCCAAGAAAGGTGTTGTCAAAAAGAATGCTACGGCGTTGTGGCCATACCACCATTGTACAAGTGCATCCTGAACACCAGCATACCATGAATAACTTTTCATGAAACCTACCGGGATGGAAAAGGAGTTTACGACGTGCAATACTGCAACCGTTACGAACGTAGCAATGTAAAACCAAATGGCAACATACATGTGGCGTTCGCGACGTTTGATGATGGTGCCGATCATGTTCCATCCAAATATTACCCAGATCACAGTGATGGCAATATCAATTGGCCATTCGAGTTCTGCATATTCTTTTGACGACGTGTAGCCCAGGGGTAGTGTAATGGCCGCCGCAAGGATAATGAGTTGCCATCCCCAGAAGTGAATCCAGCTTAGTGTATCACTGAGCATGCGTGTCTTTAGCAAGCGTTGCATAGAGTAATACACACCAGCGAACATCGCGTTGCCCACGAAGGCGAAAATGATGGCGTTCGTATGCAGTGGGCGAATCCTACCGAACGTCGTATACTGGGTGTCAAAGTTGAAGATAGGGTAGACGAGCTGTATCGCGGCGGTGAGTCCGACGAGCATTCCAACAAGCCCAAAGACTACCGTGGCGATCATGAACGCCTTTACAATTTTGTTGTCGTAGCTGAATTTTTCGATTTCCATAGCGTGCGCGGTCCTAAGTTTTTACTGCTGTAAAACTATCGCTGCGCATCGCGGCGGAAGATGACTGTTGTTGGCGATAAATATGATTTTTGTCAGGAAGTCTGAAAAAGTGAAAAAGGGCTCGCAAAACGTAGTGCGAACCCTTTTTTTATCTTGTAAAAACGATCTTTTAATGCCTAGCGAAAGATGCTCATCTTAAAACGAAATACGGATGCAATGGCGTCTGCGCGTTCTTTGGCTTCCGTTGCTTTACCGCCGTGAAAATGCTCGTCTATTGTCATTTTGAATAAAGATAGCCACCGCTCGAAGTCGTCATTCTTGAGTTCTAAATGAAGATGCTTGGACAATGGATTACCCTTGTATGACTGTTCGCCAAGTAAAATCAGGCACCAAAAGTCGGTGATCACCGGCGTATGGTGAGCCCAATCGACGTTAGCAAAATGCGGTGCTAGGCGCTCATCATGACGAACTTTATTGTAAAAAGATGAAATGAGAAGCTCGACATCTTCCCGCGTAAAAATATCATGCTGCTGTTGAATCATAAGCTTTAGATTGCTTTGCTGAATCTGATTTTTTCGTCACCTGGGCTGTAGTTTGCGTCGAACACACTGCAGATGTTGCGAATAAAGGGTTCGCCCGTTGTAGTGATTTTTAAACCGTCGTGGCTCAAGTACAACAATCCTTCGTTCTCCATCGTCTGAAGTAGTGTTGTGATGTGATCGTTTTGAACGCGATCCAACAACGCCTGGTCGAGTTTACTGTTACAGCTAATCTGCAGTATGCATTGGCGGATAATCATATCTTCCGATTGCATGATATGGCCTCTAAAAATAGCCTCTGCTTGTTCATTGATATTGGCAAAGTAATCTTCAACGTGCTTTACATTTTGTGCGTACGCATATTTGGCGTCGCTGATTGCCGAAGCACCAAGACCAATGAGAAGTTCTGTGTTGGTAGTGGTGTAGCCCATAAAGTTCCGGTGAAGTTTTCCGGTAATGTGCGCTTTAAATAAAGTATCGTGTCGGAGAGAAAAGTGGTCCATGCCAATATCGACATATTCATTTTTCTTCAATAGGTGACGACCGATCTCATAGAGGTGTCGTTTTAATGCTTGCGTTGGAAGATCACTGTCCTCGTAACCACGTTGCCCTGGTTTTATCCACGGTACATGTGCATAGCTATAAAACGAAAGCCTATCAGGGCGAAGCGTTAAGATCTTTTCAATTGTTTCAGAAACGGTGAAGGGTGTTTGAAACGGCAGACCATAGATTAAGTCATAACTCACCGATGTGTAGCCAATATCCCGTGCATCCTGCGTCGCCCGCAGAAGATTTTCAAATGGTTGTATCCGATGAATGGTATGTTGTACTTTTTCATCAAGATCTTGTACACCAAAGCTTACGCGTGTGAATCCAAGATCATAGAACATTTGTAAATGCTCACGCGATGTGTTGTTCGGATGTCCTTCAAAGCTGAACTCATAGTCTGGGTGAATGTCAACATCTTCGAGAATAGATGTAATAAGCAAGTGAAGATTTTTTACGCTGAAGAACGTTGGTGTACCGCCACCGAGGTGCAGTTCACGGAGTGTTGGCTTTCGTCCAAAAATCTTTTTATAGCCTTGCCATTCTTTTAATATCGCCTGAATGTAAGGCGCCTCGACGCTGTGATTTTTGGTAATGCGTGTTGTACAAGCGCAGTAGGTGCATAGGCTCTCACAAAATGGCAGATGGATATATAAACTGATTCCTTTCTCGTCGTTTGTTTCTTCAAAGGTTTTCGCTACGGCCTGAGTCCACTGCGCTTTTGTAAAGTCGCTTGTGTTCCAAGCTGGCACCGTCGGATAACTTGTGTATCGTGGAGTTGGAACATCGTATTTACGAAGTAATGCATTTGCTGTCATAATTTTGTCAAGCTAGTGGTTGTCTTTTGGTTCTCCCTCGGGTTTGTCTTCAAATAGCATTCTAACCGAAGGCGTGTAAGTGTCGTCGTATTGACCGTTTTTCATATTCCAATAAAATACACCCAAGAATAACACGGCGATAAGAAGACTTATACAGATAAGGATGATGATAATACCCATGGTTAATTCATTTTAGTTTTTGTCGCCGCATAACGAACGGCGAGTGTGCTGAATCCAACGACGCTGATGCTACTAATCGGCATAATGATCGCAGCGACAAGCGGAGTGAGATTTCCGGTGACGGCGAAACTCAACGCAATCGCATTGTAGAAGAAGGAGATTCCAAATCCAATGCGCAGAATCGATGACGACTTGCGTGAAAAGCGTAGCATTTTGTCTATCGATGTGATTTGTTCTCCCAGCAAAATGCCATCACAAGCCGGCGTGAATACACCTTGGTTGTCGGATATCGCTATGCCAACGTCGCTTTGTTTTAATGCTCCGGAGTCATTCAGGCCGTCACCGATCATCATCACTTTTCGTCCTTGCGCCTGAAGGTTTTTGATGTGTTCAAGTTTTTCTTGCGGTGATTGGTTGAAATGAAGTTCAACGTCAGCACCAAACAAGGCGCGCATTGCTTCTTTGTCGTGATCATGATCGCCGGATAGCAATGCGAACGCGCGTGACCCGAGTCGTTTAATCATCGCCCCGATATCTTTCCGGATAGCAGTCGTGATTGAAAAGCGACAACTGAATTGTCCATCAATCGAAACAAAAACATGTGATGCGGTTGGTGATACTTTTTCGGTTATGCCGGTAAAGGTAGCCGAGCCTATTTTGAATAGCCTTCCATCGATAAAAGCTTCAATACCTTTCCCTGGTAGCTCCTTGAATTTGTCGACCGTGATATCTGCTCGTTGATGCAAAAAGTTAGTGACGTGCGATGATAATGGATGTGTTGAAAAACTTGTCAGCGTCTTGATGCAAGCCAGCGTATATTCATTTGGCTTACCGTCGATCAATATTGTGGGCTCGCTGCCATGTGTAACCGTCCCCGTCTTGTCAAATACAACAGTGTCGATACTGGCCATGCGTTCGATGATATCGGCATTCTTTAAATACAATTTATTACGTCCGGCTACGCGGAGCATACTTCCTAAAGTGAAAGGAGCCGCCAATGCTAACGCGCATGGGCAAGCCACCATTAGTACCGACGTGAGTACGAGCCACATTTGGGAGGGATACGTTATGTACCAGTATGTAGCTGTAATGATCGCAATACCCAACACAATCCAGGTGAACTTTCTCGCAGCTCTGTCGATTACCTTTTGATATTGACTCTCTTCTGTTTTCTTGAAGGCGTCATTATTCCACAAGCTGGTAAGGTGACTTTGTGATGTACTCTTCTCAACCACCAACGTGACAGGCGTTCCGATGAGTCTCCCGCCGGCATACACTAGCTCGGCTTGCTTTACTTTTACGGGTTTAGATTCTCCTGTTACGAAACTGTAATCGATGTAAGCGTGACTGTCCAAAAGAATACTGTCCGCAGGAACCAGTTCCATATTTCTGATGCGTATTTGATCGTGCTGCTTGAGTTTGTGAACAACAGTGGGTTTCCATCCGTCTTTTTCAAGTTTAGAAACGGCAAGCGGAAAGTATGAAGTGAAATCTCGATCGAAGGAAAGGCTTTCATACGTTTTACTTTGGAACCATCTCCCGATGAGCAGAAAGAAAACAAGCCCAGTAAATGAGTCTAGATATCCTGGGCCAGTAGCGGTGATGATATCGTAGCTGCTTCGTGCAAAAAGGGCAATGAGTCCTGCCGCAATCGGGACATCGATATTAATCTGTTTTTGTTTGAAACTTTTAAATGCGGATGTGAGATAGTCAATCCCACTATAGAATAACACGGGGATTGCGAGCGCTAAGTTCAGTTTCGAGAATAATCGCATCAAGTATGCGTCATTGTGATCGATGCCGAGGTATTCCGGAAAGCTGAAGAGCATCACATTGCCGAAACAAAATCCTGCGATAGCAACTTTTGTTGCGAGTGTGTTGTCACTTTTTTTGTCATGCTGGGCTGCAAGCGTAATCTTCGGTGCATAGCCAACGGATGCGATTAGGTCGGCTACGTGCGCTAACGAAATTTTTTCGGGGTTATAGTCGATCGTAACAGATTTCTTTCCGAATACAACCTCTGAATGGATGACGCCATCGCTGAGCTTGTGTAAATTCTCAAGTAACCAAATACACGAAGTGCAGTGGATAGCAGGGACAAAGAAGGTAACTTTTGCAAACGTCGGCGACTGAAACGTGAGTAGTTTCTTTTGCGCGTCAGCGTCGTCAAGGTACCCATAAGTCTCGTCTGTTTTTTGCTTGCGCGTTGTGCCAGGTTTCTGATCGAGCGTATAATACGTACACAAGTTGTTGGTGTCGAGAATTTCATAGACCGTCATGCATCCCTGGCAACAAAACGGCTTATCATGAAACCATTGTGTTTCGTCTTCGCACTGCTGTCCGCAATGAAAACAGACAAGATCATATGTAACCTCAGTTGCCATCGGTGTTATGCTTCAACCGGAATATTCTTGATGGCGTAAGTCCAGATCGGAAGGTCTGCGTGGTTGACGACGTCTTCAGTTTTGCTTTCGTTGAAGATGTGGGCGAGCCCCTTTCTACCATGCGTGCCCATGGCGATAAGATCGGCACCGATGTGCTTACTGAATTCAATCACACCACGTTCTTCGTTTAGTGCATTGAAGATGTTAATGCTAAAATTTTTGAAGCCGTACGTTTTGACAAAAGTGTTCAGCTCTGCCAATGAATCGAGATCAGATTTGAAATTCACAATCGTATTGATTCTAACAATATGAAGTTTTGCTTTGAAGTGCGCTTGAAGTGCTTTTACTTTTTCGATCAAGTCATGTTGATTGCTTTCGTCGAGGCCATTGGCGAAAACGATATTCTTTACCGACAGCTTCTTATAGTCTTTGATGACGATCACTGGTATAGTTGATTTACGAACAACTTTTTCTGCGTTTGATCCGATGAATAACTCGCGGATTCCAGAGGCGCCATGAGAGCCGATAAGAATCAAATCTGCTTTGCTTTTGATTGCCGTATCGGAGATCATAAGCGCTGGCGTTCCAAACAAAACGTGTCTATTGATGCGAACATTTTTTACTGCGTATTTAGTGATCAGTTTTTCGAAGCGTTCTTCGGTTTTCTCGCGAAGTTCTTTCAGAAGCTGCTTCTCGAAATTGAGTACAGGCATGAGTACACTATCACTTAAAATTGGTAGTTCGATCACGTGAAGTAATTCTACAGTAGCTTTTGTCTTGCTGGCGAAGTCAAGAGCATGGCGGAAGGCGTTAATCGCAGGTTTCGAAAAATCGCAGGGTACGAGGATCTTTTTCATGGTGACTGGGCTTTGATTTAAGTCAAAGGTATGGCGGCTTAACTCAGTACGCGTTGATGATGGTCACCGGCGATCCTGATTTTTGTCAGGATTTTTCGAATTTGCCGGAAATATCTTCAATGACGATCTTATAAATCACGGGCTGCTTTTTCTTGATGACATGCTGTGGCCGTGTATCAACTACGCGATCGGGCGAGACGGTTTCTCCTAGTGTTAGCGGCGCCAGCTGATCATCGAATAAGCTCCGTATTTTTTCTTGTTCTGCTGGCGATGTGATCTCCTCGAATCGTCCCCACACGATAACACTTCGCCAGTTGGTAAGGCTGTCGATGTTGTCGACTTGAAAACAGACAGAGGCATTTTTTCGCATGGCAGCAGTCTTGTTTCCTTCAATGGCATGGCTGTAGATGTGTTTCGCATCAGTCGCGTAAGCGATCGGAATAATGGTAATGCGCTGAGCGTCGTGAAATCCCAGTCGACCAATGTGGTTACTTGTCAGGATATGACGACATTGATTTTCGGTAAGTTGGCCTAGCATAAGTTTTTGTTACAAAAGTAATTCCCCGAAAATGGGAGCGACCTGATTTTCGTCAGCGACGGTTTTGATTGTGGTCACAATCGTGATCAGTAGTGTTGGAGGTTGCAGGATGCGTTTATGCGCAAGACTGGGTAAGAAAATCAGATGTAGCGATTATGCAATCAATGCGCGTGGCGGGCAATCTTTTATAATACGGCCACCTTCTAATACCAATACACGATTGGATAACTTCATGATCTCAGGTAAGTCATGGCTAACTAAAATTGTCTTTAGCTTAAATTCAGCATGAAACTTCAGGATGTAATCTTGCAATTTGGCGCGCATCTCCGAATCCAACGCAGATAGCGGTTCATCGAGTAGTAGCACCCTCGGCTTTCGAACGAGCGCTCTTGTTAAAGCGATCCGTTGTTTTTGTCCGCCTGAAAGTAGATGTGGTTTTTTGTGCTGTAAGTTTTTTAATTCAGTAATGTCAAGAAGTTCATCTACGATACGCGTGGGTTCACCTTGAGGTAGTGCGAAGGTAAGGTTTTCGCGCACGGTCATATTCGGAAAGAGCGAGTAATCTTGAAAGACGATTCCTACATGACGATATTGAGGTTTGGTGAAGAGTCGATTCGATTTACTATACCACATGGCGCGATCAACTTCAATGGTACCGTCATCAGGTTTCATCAGTCCGGCAATCATCCTTAATATGCTTGATTTCCCGGAGCCCGTAGGTCCATATAAACTAACAAGCTCGCCGTCATGAATGTCTACATCAATGTTAAGGTGAAGAGGTCCATCGGCACCAATCAACGTATGCGTAAGATTTATCTTCATCATAAGATTTCAATTTTGCGCCGATGATTGTAGTTGATGATGTATACGATAGTCAGGATCATAAATGAAAAGGCAAGGAGGGCGATTGAATACATATTTGCCTTGTCGTAGTTCATCGATTCCACTTCATCGTAAATTGCAATGGAGATGACGCGCGTTTCATCAGGTATATTTCCACCGACCATTAACACCACGCCAAACTCTCCAATCGTATGCGCGAAAGCAAGAATGCAACCCGTGAGGAGCGAGGCTTTGATGTTTGGCAGCAGAACTTTTATCAACGTTGTCATTCGACCTTTGCCAAGTGTGTAAGCCGCATCAAGCAATGTTCTCGGAAGTTGTTGAAATCCGGATTGAATCGGCTGTACCATGAATGGCATACTGTAAATGAGCGATGCAATGACAAGTCCCGGAAATGAGAACACGAATTGGATATCGAGATATTCATGAAGAAGTCTTCCGAAAGTATTTTGCGGACTAAAAGCTAAGAGGAGATAAAATCCCAGCACGGAAGGGGGCAACACAATGGGGAGTGCAACGAGAGCCTCGACCACTACTTTGATCTTAAATCGACTGTATGCAAGCCAATACGCGAGGGGAACACCAACGATGAAAAGAATCGCCGTCGTGACAAGCGATAATTTAAGCGTAAGGATGAAAGGCGCAAAATCCCACATTGCCGCTACGGTTTTGTAAATCCAAAATGTGCTAAAATCGACATGCCTTCACTGCTTTTTACAAAATCCAAAAATGATGCTGCGAGCTGTTTCCCCTTTCCGTAAGCTGTTATGATAGCGCCTTGTATAAGCGGCTTATGTGTGTGTTCCGGAATGATGTAATAGCGGCCCTGTGTACGCATCGTTGGAGCAACGGCCAATGAAAGCGCAATGACGCCAATGTCGGCCGCACCTGTGGCAACGAACTGCGCTGTCTGCGATATGTTTTCTCCGTACACAAGTTTCGTGTTGATGGATGATTTTAGTTTAGCATGCTCGATACTTTCCATAGCGCGTTGTCCATAAGGCGCATGTTTCGGGTTAGCGATTGCAATTTTTTTTATCGATGCGTCTTCAAGCGTTCTCATGCCGGACACGGTCGGGTCTAATGTTTTGCTCCACAGGACAATTCTTCCCTTTGCATACGCGTAAACTTCAGACGATGCCAAGTTACTTTCCATCAGTTTTGTTGGGTAGGCAATGTCTGCGGAAAAGAATACATCGAGTGGTGCGCCGTGACGTATCTGTTCGTGAAATTTTCCAGACGAACCATATGTTGCTTCAACTTCTCCTGAATTCTTTTTTTGGAATGCTGTTATAAGCGAGTCCATGGCAAACTTTAAATCGGAGGCAGCGGCAACGCGTATTTTCTTTTCCTGGCCGAATGAAAGGGTAGTAGCTGTAAGCAGGAATAGTATAAAAAGGTTGTGCGTGCGCGTCATCGTGAAAAATCAATGACGAAGGTAAGGGTTAATTTCTTGCATTGAAAGTTGTTTGTATATGGAAATTAGTTTTCTGTCAGGTGGATTCTTCGATATAGTCGGACGGATATTTCGATACCTTTCAGGGGCCGGCATTCAATGTCATTGACTTTAGTACTGAACATAATGATCCCCAAAAATCGTGTCTCCCTTTGGACGCCGGGTGAAGAGAAATCTCAACGACATGGGTCCGACATTTCGGGCAATACGAGCAAAAAAGGGAAAATGCCCGGTTGATCTCATTTAGAAATCTCATTATATTAAAATGACGATGTATAATACCACCGACAAATCATATCGCCAGGCCCGGGCCATTAAGGCAGGAACCTATAGACTTCCCTTGGTCTATCAGGATTTTGTCGATTGGCTGAGTCGTCAGTTTAATGTATCGGTGTTGGACTTTGCTTGCGAGACCAAAGAAACCTCGAAAGGATTAAAACAGCAGTTGCTTTACGTTATTGTTGAGCGCGTTTCAGATGCTGCCAGATTGGAATCGGATCGCGGAAACGACATACGGATCGCACACGAATTTGTTAGCTACTTTTCATCGCTTGATGCGGAAGCTCGAACCATTGACCCGTTGAAAAGCAACGTGTTCGCGTTGAATACCGATCCATATCCAGAGGTTATTATTGCGTATCGCCCACTGGAAGAGATTGAAAAAAAGATTGTTGATGAGAAGATAAAATCAGAATGTCATGCTGTCATTCGTAAATATGGTGAGGTATGGACGATGTCAGACAATGTTATTTTCTTTTACACCGATCAGCAAGTCATGGAGAATCAAATCAACGGCGAAGCCAAAAAGCTACTTCAGGAAATCTTAAGCATCATGAAAAAATATGATGAGTTTGGATATTTCGGTACCCACTCGCTTTCATTTCGGTTTGATAGTAAAGAATCCTTCGACCGCGATTTTCAAGGAAACTGGTATTACTACTGGAAGTAGTGCAAAAAAAACTGTTGCCCAGGTCTTGAGCAACAGTCTTTAGTAAAGTTCTTTTTTGGCTATTCGAATTTGCCTTCTTTTTTTGTTAAGAGAAAGAAGTCAGTAAGGTCCTTGCCGGTGGCCGATTCAAAAGCATTTTCCATGTCAACAGGTTGTGGATGTTTGTGCTTCCATTTTTGAAAGTAGTTCTTAACGGCGAGGTCAACTTGATCCTGACCAATAGCGCTTTCTAGAATATACATCCAAAGGGCAGTTTTTACATACGATACAATTCCGTATTCGGCAGATGATGGAAACTTGTCTGCAGGAATATCCATAGCCGATTGCATGGGTAAATGTTTTTCAATCGTTGTGTAAATCACTTGCAGGAACTGATCAGCAGGAAGTTTTTTTAGTTCTTTTGGAAGTGAATTTCCGAAGATGCTGTTGCTGCGATATTTTTCACCTTCGTAACGAAATTGGTAGTACGTGTTTAAGCCTTCGTCCATCCAAGTATGGTCACGCTCATTACTTCCCAGCATACTCATAAACCAATTATGGCCTACTTCATGGGTGATCACGGCATCCAATGACTCTTCTTCTGCATTTGGTGCTGTAATCAATGTTATCATCGGGTACTCCATACCACCGCTGGAATTATTCTGAGGTCCTTCTACGACTTGAACAACCGGGTACTCATATTCACCAATCCATCCACTGTATTTGTGAATAGCGTCTTTGATGAAGTCAATGCTGTTGTTCCATAATGTTTTCTTGGCGTCATGGTAGAATGAGAAAGCGTCTACTACTTTACCGCTCTTCAAACGCACGGTGTCATATTGAATCACAAAATCTTTGTCGGCAAACCAGGCAAAGTCAGGCACTTGCTTCGCTGTATACTGAAGTGTTTTGGTTGCCTTCTTCGTAATCGGCGTGTAAGGGGTGGGCGATTTCTTACGGTTTGCTGCGTTTTTTGCGCCGATAGTTTTGTAAGCCTTTAGTTCGTCGACTGTTAAAAGCGTGCCTGTTGCGCCGACAACATAGTTCGCAGGAACGGTGAGCGATACATTGAAATCGGCGTACTCACTATAAAACTCGCCCATGTCGAGGTAAGGAAATGCGTGCCATCCAGAAGCGTCAAACACCGCTGGTTTCGGATACCACTGACACGCCATAAATTCGTTTGCTGAATAACCCGACCGCGAAAAGTATTCGGGAAGAAAAACCTTGAACGGTGTGCTAATAGAAATAGAGTCACCAGGCGCAAGCGGGTTGTTCAGGATTAGTTTAATGACATCCACATATTGTGGATTTTCATGGGGTTTCGTTTCTGCAGCCTTGTCATTCACTTTAAAAGAAAGTCCCTCGATATGGCCATAGCTAAGCTTGGTGCCTTTTGCTGAAAGTTCCGGATCTTTCTTAATCTGCTTCATGAGCGCGGTAGAATCGTTGCTATAAGCATTTGGCCAAATGTGAAACCAGATGAAGTCTAGCGACTGTGGCGAGTTGTTTTTATAAATGATTGTTTCTGTTCCGGTGATGGTTTTGTCTTTGTCGTTGAGTTCAGCGTTGATGGTGTAGTGTAGTTTTTGTTGCCAATAGTTCTCTTGTGCGAGAAGAGGCGATACGACAATCAAAAGGAAGAGGCCAATGGTGTATTTCATCAGGGGTTAAAATGTTTAAGACTTCAAAAATAAGAAAAAGCGACCGGAGTATTTTGTTTTTTCGGCGCGCGATACAGGCACGAAAACAATGATCCAAATTCGTTCAAGTGCCACGCGATACTTTACTTTGCTACAAATTTCCGGGTAAGCCAATTTCGGAGTGGCTCATCGTACAATTTTAGCGCGGCATACGACAATGCGATGGAACCGACAAACACAAGTACTGCTACGAGCGCTGTATCTTCAATGCTGTAGCGGTGCTCCTGTACCCAACCGGTGTAGATGTAAATCAAGGGATAGTGTGTGATGTAAATTGGGTAAGATATGTCGCCTAAGAATTTGCAGATGTTGTTTTGGATTGGACCTTCAACGCGTCCACTGGCGCCGAGGTAAATAACAATCGGAAAAATCAGGATGATCGTCAGTGAATCATATAAACCATTCATCCAGAGGTTTTCGCTTCCGCCGATCCGTGGCATGGCCAGAACAATTAGAAGTAACAAGCTGCACCACGTGAAAGCGTTGCTGATGGTTCCGAGTTTAATGATGCGCGAAAGGAGTAAGCCCGCCAGAAAAGGAAACAGCAATCTTACGCTGCCAATGTAAAGTTGTGTGGGATCCAATGACCAGCCACCGATTACGTCGCCGTACGGGTTTGTCAATCCAAGGTGAATCAATGCGCCGGCGGCCAACACTGCAAGTACCGCAAGTGCAATGTTGGGCAGTCGCCGAAGGCCAACCGCATAGAGAATGTTCGCGACATACTCGAAGAAAAGAGTCCACGCGGGACCGTTTAACGGATGCATTTCTTGCCACCCGCGGATATCCATGGAAATAGGGAGTGGTATAAGTGTAAAACCAATGATCATCACCACGAGTAATGTCGATAAAGGAACTTCATCGATTTTTGGCCATGGTGCCGAATCTTGAAAATAGAAACAGACTGCGCCAACGAGCATCCCGAAGATAATCAATGGGTGAAGCCTGATGAGTCTTCTTTTGAAGAACTCGCCGAGGGAAAGTTTTTGCCAGCGATCGTCGTACGCATAGCCGATCACAAATCCGGAAAGTAAAAAGAAGAAATCTACGGCGAGATAGCCGTGGTTGATCATCATATCCAAATGGCTGGTAGCATGCGCTTCCAAGATGTGAAATGCCACTACCGTGATAGCGGCGACACCGCGAAGTCCATCGAGAATAATGTAATGTGGTTTTGTATTGGGCAATTGTACGTTCATAGCCCGCTGAATTTAGGGAAAACGTCGACGAGAAAAAAGCCAAAAGATTTCGTCGGTATAGGTGGGATTTTAAGGTTCATGTCTTTCAGCGTATAGCCAAAGCGTTGTGTCAGGTCTGTTTTTTACCACTTTGTCTGTTTTTTTAATGTTACGTAAAAAGTATAGCGCGGTACAATGCCTTAAAGATTTCATAATCACACGTTTCTTTCCAGGTCATAATTCAATCCTACGTTTGCGCATAAACCAAATTACGATGGATGAAATCTCTACGCTAAAAAAAACAATTCAATTTCTGCTAATGGGATGTTTGCTCTTGATCACTGCTTACTCGGTGAACGCGCAAAATACCATTGAAGGCATTGTAACAGACAGCGTCAATACACCACTTCCTGGTGTGAACGTGCTGATCAAGGGTACCACAACCGGAACAGTTACAAACGCAAGTGGTCAGTTTACGCTAGGTGCGGCGGGCGTGAATGAAAATAGTATTCTGCTTTTCAGTTTTATCGGGTATCGCTCGCAAGAAGTTGCGCTTAACGGAAATACAAAATTAAACATTGTGTTGTCTGAAGATCGTGCCATGCTCAATGAAGTTGTTGTTACAGCACTCGGTATCAAAAGAGAAGAAAAAGCATTGGGGTATTCAACGCAGGTGTTAAATCAAAATGCGATGACGGATGCAAGATCGAACAATTGGTCTTCAGCATTGTCAGGGAAAGTCGCCGGATTGAATTTGATATCCGCGGGTTCTGGTCCTTTGAATTCCACGCGAATCAAGTTGCGTGGCGATAATTCGTTCACCACAAATGGTAATACGGCGCTTATTGTATTGGACGGCGTCCCGATGAATACCGGCACGGTGACCTCAGGCGTTACAAATGCGTACGGTGCAGGATCTGGCAACGATGTTCCAATTGACTTCGGTAACGGTATCGCCGATATCAATCCTGATGACATTGAAAGTATTACGGTGTTGAAGGGTGCAAGTGCGGCAGCGTTATATGGTAGTCGTGGTGGTAGTGGTGCAATCTTGATTACAACGAAATCGGGTTCGCGAAAGAACAAGGGGCTAGGCGTCACAATCAATTCGAATATCAGTGTCAACGATATCTTGAAGTGGCCAGATTACCAATATGAATATGGACAAGGCACAGGAAAAGCATTGAACGCCGATGGTCAATTGTACTACTCATACGGTGCAACGGCGGATGGTGCGAGCACCGGTGGAACGAGTAGCGCATTTGGTCCAAGGTTCGAAGGTCAGTCGTATTATCAATACGATCCCACAACGGAGACAGGAACAACAGAACGTCAATTGTGGAGACCATATAAAGATAACATCAAAGGTTTTTGGCGCACGGGATCAACCATTGCGAATAGCATATCGCTAGATGGCGGCGGTGAAAATGGTTCCGCACGCGCATCTATCACGCACACCAAGAACGAATGGATCATGCCCAACACGGGATTCGAAAGGATTAATGCTGCTTTCAGTTTTAATCAAAAAGTGTCTTCTAAAATTGGGGTCAATGGAAAGTTGAATTATACGCGTAAGCAGAGTGATAACTTGCCTGCTACGGGATATAACAATCAATCTATTTCTTACTTCATGATCTTTCAAAATCCCAACGTCGACCTGAAGTGGTATGAGCCTCGTTGGAAAAAAGGAAAAGATCAGATCGATCAGGTACACCCATTCAGTGGCTTCATTGATAATCCATATTTGATTGCTTATGAAATGACAAACAGTGTGCTGAGCAATTCGTATGTTGGGTCGTTGTCAGCTACGTATGAAATCTCCAAAAAGTTTGAATTGATGGTTCGTGGCGGTATGACGCTAAATCAGGAGGAACGTGCTCAGAAACGTCCATACAGTACAGCGAATTTTCAAAAAGGATATTTCAAAGTTCAAAACATAAGCTACTCCGAAATCAATACAGATTTCCTCTTCACTTATAAAGATAAGTTCTTTGATAAATTTGATTTTCGCATGTCCGTCGGTGGGAATCATATGAAGCAAGATCTCGATCAAATGGATGCTTATGTAAACGGATTGGTCATTCCTGCAGAGTACAAACTCGGAAATGGTGTGTCCACGCCAATGGTCACATCAAACGATCAAGATCGCATGCTTAACAGTGTGTACGGTTTGATGACCGTGTCTTACGACGACAAGATATTTTTCGACGTTACTGCGCGAAACGATTGGGCGAGCACCATCAAACGATCTGAAGCATCTTTCTTCTATCCTTCAGCGAGCACTAGTTTTATCCTAAGTGAAATGCTGACGCTACCAAAGACGATCTCTTATGCAAAAGTTAGATTTTCCGTGTCTGGTGTCGGTGGTGATGCACAGCCTTATAAAAACAAAAAGTACTATGTGCCAGTTGAGTTTGCGGGATCGGCGGTATTAGATCAGACACTATACAACGCTGACTTTATTCCGGAATTCAATACCAATTACGAAGGCGGGTTAGAGTTATTCTTACTTGAAAAGAGAATCGGAGTGAACGCGACGTGGTACCGAAATGTGACCAGTAATAACATCGTAGATGTACCGGTAGATCCAACAACCGGATATACAAGAAAATGGCTCAATGCTGGAAAAGTGCGTAATCAAGGTGTGGAGCTCGTGTTTACCGGTAGCCCTGTCGTTGCACGTAACTTCAAATGGAATACGACGGTCACTTGGGCGAAGAACTTTAATAAGGTACTCACATTGCCGGAAGAACTTGGTGGTAGAATGGATCTTGGCTACGGTGGTAATGCGACAGTGTCGGCAACGGTAGGCGGTACAACAGGAGATATTTATGGTTTTGGATTTAAGCGCGCACCTGATGGACAAATCATTTATACGAAAGATGGTCTGCCTGCGCGTCCCGACAACATCCAATACATCGGCAACGCATACGCTGATTGGAAGGGTGGATTCTTAAATGAATTCAGCTATAAGCAATGGCGTATGAGCTTCTTGATTGATGGTCAATATGGTGGTATTGTCTACTCGCAAACACATCATAAGATGTCAGAGCAAGGAAAGTTGAAGCATACACTCCGTGGTAGAGAGGAAGGATATATCGTAGGCGAGGGCGTTGTGGAAAATGCTGACGGTACTTTTTCGCCGAATACGAAACAAGTTTTGCTTCCGGATTATTATGCGGACTATTATCGCCGTGCAAATGTGGAATCAAATTCTTTTGACGCATCGTATGTGAAATTGCGTGAAGTACGTCTTGAGTTTTCAATGCCCAAGAAATGGTTAGCGCGTACACCGATTCAACAAGCAAGCATCGCATTGTATGGTCGCGACCTGTTGATGATTACTGACTTCCCAATGTTTGATCCTGAAACGGCGGCACTCAATGGCTCTACATTACTTCCTGGTATCGAGATGGGGCAGTTGCCAACACCACGTACTTATGGATTGAATATCAATCTTAAACTTTAATGCACACACTCAAACGACAAGCATCAAATGGTCATGAATAAAAAATCAATCTGGAGAATATCACTATTGTGTATTGTGCTGATAGCTTTCGGTAACAGTGCCTGCATGGATAATTTTGAAGAAATTAATACAGATCCAAATCGCCTTCAAAAGATTAGCCCCGGAACTTTGTTAAATCCGATTCTTTACGGTATGGCAAGTTTCAATACGTCAAAGAGTGACGACTTTACTTTCAATGTTATGCAAGTAGCATTGCCTTATCCTAGCGTCTCAGGCGGTGTACATCGATATGATATTACTGAAACAGCGGGTAATTCGACGTGGAATAACTACTATCGCTGGCTCGCGAATATCAAGGAGATGAGAGAAGTGTCAATCGCGGCTCAAGATCCAAACTACGAAGCAGTAGCCCTGACGTTGAATGCGTGGGTGTATTCACAATTGTCAGATTGCTTTGGCGATGTTCCGATGGATGAAGCGGTAAGAGGAGAAGAAGGTATCTTAAAACCTGTGTTCAACACACAGCAAGAAGTGTACACGAAAATCATCGCGGACCTCGAGCGTGCAAATACGTTGTTCGATGTGTCGAAGCCAATGATCTATGGCGCTGATATTTTGTACAGCAGCACAGCAGCCGAAACCGATAAAGGTAAAAATATCGCGAAGTGGAGAATGTTTTGTAATTCACTCAGGTTGCGCTTATTGTTGCGTGTGTCAAAGCGTGCCGAAATGGATGCGTTCACAAAACTGTCGGTAATGATTGGAGATCCTGCGAAATATCCTGTATTCACAAATAACAGTGAGGCTGCTATCTTGAAAGTATCTGGCGTAGGCGCAAATCTCTCTCCATGGGGACGCGCAATCGACTTCACAACATTTAGAGCGGGTTCTCAATTTTTTATCGACAACCTCAACAACTTCAATGATCCCCGTCGTGCTGTATTCAACACCCAAGCAAGAACAAAGGATGGAAAAACGCAAATTGGATATAAAGGTATTCCAAGTGCGTATACCGGAAGCGATTCGCAGTTTGATTTCTTGCCTTCAAATTTGAATGTAGCCTTAGTAACAGCGCCGATGGTTTGCGTAATCATGACGTATGCGGAAGTGGAATTTATTAAAGCTGAACTTGCCCTCAACGGAGTAATTGCATCTGATCCAAAAACGCACTATGAAAACGGTGTGAAGGCTTCGATTGAACAATGGGGAGCCGTAATGCCTGTAGACTACTTTGCCAACGAGGCCGCCGCATATGATGGCACCATTGAACGAATCATGCTTCAAAAATATTACGCATTGTATTTCAATGACTTTCAGCAATGGTTCGAATACCGTAGAACTGGGCTCCCAGTACTTCCAACCACGGATGCTATGTTGAATGATAAGCGTGTTCCTGTTAGATTTAAGTACCCGCTCGTAGTGAGAACAAACAACCCTGATAATTACGCGAAAGCTGTTGCTACCTTTGGTACCGACGATATCAATACAAAAGGGTGGTGGGAAAAATAAAAATCAAACATGAAATTTAACAGACGATCATTCTTACAAAAACTCGGGCTTACAAGCCTTGGTCTCATTGGATTTCACGGACTCCAAGCTACTCCTAATGTTGAAAGGAAAGCAAAAACAAACGCAGTCCTTAAACTGACAGGCACAGTTCGCGATGGAGGCAAGGGCATAGCCGGTGTGGCGGTTACCGATGGCCTGAATGTTACGCTCACCGACGCGAAAGGGAATTATTCTTTGGCCAGTACTTCTGCGGCGGAGTTTGTTTACATCTCTATCCCGGCGGGCTATGCTTTTAATCATCAAAAAGGGATTACCAATTTCTTTCATCGGATCGAGCCGAATGCAAATTCATTTAAGGGCGATTTTACGCTCTCGCGGCTTGCTCAAGATGATTCCAAACACAATTTTGTCGTATGGGCGGATCCTCAAATTCAGAATGCCGACGACGCATTGTTACTGAACACGCAGTCTGCACCGGATACAAAACAACTTGTCGACGGCTACGGAAAAGATGCATTGTTCCATGGGATTGGGTGTGGAGATTTAGTTTGGGATCGCTTTGAGCTATTCACAGACTACAAGCAAGCTGTTGATAAAACATCGATACCATTTTTTCAAGTGATCGGAAATCACGACATGGATCTTGATGCGCGAACAGATGATTATTCTTCGAAAACATTCAAGGGACACTTCGGGCCGTCGTACTATTCCTTTAACCGCGGGCAAATTCATTATGTGGTATTGGATGATGTGTTTTTCCTTGGAACTTCGAAAAAGTACATCGGCTACATTGATGAAAAACAATTTGCATGGCTTGAGCAAGATCTAGCTCATGTCAAGAAGGGATCTACCGTGGTGGTGTCTGTGCATATTCCGGTAAATACCGGAACGAAGCGACGCGATAAACTGAATGAAGAACCTATTGGCGGTGTAGTTGCTAATCGAAAAGAGCTCTATCGGTTACTCAAACCTTTCAAAGCTCACATCATGTCCGGCCATACGCATTTTAATGAGAAAGTTTTTCAAGACGACAATATCATTGAACACGTGCATGGCACCGTATGTGGCGCATGGTGGACAGGTCCGATCTGCTATGATGGTACACCCAATGGATACGGTGTTTATGAGGTGAATGGTAGCGAGATTACTTGGTATCATAAGTCAGTTGGCTTGCCGCGAAATCATCAATTCAGAATTTATCCGATCGGTGCTGTGAAGGACAAGCCCGAATCTTTTTCGGTTAATGTTTGGAACTGGGATCCACAGTGGAAGGTGGAGTGGTTTGACAACGGTAAGGCTATGGGCGAGTTGAAACCCGAAGTGTCTTTTGATCCGTGGTCAGTATTGCTTCATGAAGGATTGGAAAAACCTTCGAAGCGTGGATGGGTAGATCCGGTGTTGACGGATCATATGTTTTTTGGAAAGCCATCGTCTTCCAATGCACAGATTACCATTCAGGTGACGGATCGATTTAAGAATGTATACAAGCAAGAAGTTGACCTTGCTACGTTAAAACTTGGCGTATAATTGTTGTGCAATTTTTTTCAAAGGCTCTTCGCAAGGAGAGCCTTTTGTGTTTTTGTTAACTCAGGCGTTGGGTAATTCATAGTTTGTTAATGTATATTCTTTTGCCTTGGGAATTGGTTTCTCGAAATTCGATCAATAACCTAACCGCGATGACAAAACTCGTTTTCATTTTTTGCCTCGCTTGCGTGGCATGTAATATCTCCCAGGAAAAAGAATCGCTAAAACTCCAACGTTTAGATTTAGGGGACATTAGTATAGAAGTGCCGCGTGCTTGGAGATATACGCCAGTACTTGGTATTAGCGCTGGTTTTCTTGAAGTGCAAGAAGGCGAGAAAGTATCAATCAATTACGGGCCCTATTGCAATAACCTTCATACCGATCCATCGACGCACGATATAAATTTCGCTTTAGTCGATGATAAGGGAGCAAAAATCGTTCGTCCTAAAATATCGGGTGATGGGTTCACGGGCATATATTTTGAGAATATTAAGAATGGTAATACGACCGATTTTAAATTGCTGATCGTAGGATTGAATGTTTCACCTGATACAGAGCAGTCTTTATTGAGAGCTTTCAAGACATTAACGTTTGAACAATCGGAATATGTGCAACCGCAGCCAGTGTCGTTTATTGCCGACTAGGCGTTTTTGTCTTTGCGACTCTTTCTTGCTTCACGGACTTCTTGTTTCACGCGGCGGCCAAGCGTATAGCGCAGCCGTTGGAAAAAGCTTTCGCGTTCTTTTATAGATTTGAAATTCGACACGCGCGCAGTAGAGGGGTCAATAACGGGAAGCTTCTTCTCCTCGATATTCATTGTGCCAAGAACGATCGGAATTGATTTCGTTCCTGGACAATACTTTTTCTGAAAGCGTCGCAAGAGGCGCGATTGATAGGGATCACTTGCCAGCGCAATCTTTTCGAAGCCCATGGACTTGGCCATCTTCCAACTGTAGTAAATATTTTCAGTACTGTGCTCTGCTTTTGTTTCTGAGAAGGTTCGATCAGTTGGAATGCCCAACGAATCCGCCATAATTTTCATGATAACGCCTTCCGTGTAGGGCGTGTATACAGCGCTACCGGAAAAAATAATATTCCTGCAAAATCCGTTGTCATAAAGATACTTTGCCCAATGTAGCCGCATCTTCATCACCGTAGTTGTTTTGTCTCCATCATAAGGAACGCCAGGCACAACGATGACGTCAAAAGGTTTTTGTTTCTCGGCTTGCTCCAAAGATTTCTTCGTGTATCGCGACATGGAACAACTCGTAAAAAGGCTAATGAGTACAAAACACAATATTGTGGCGCCAAATCGCCCTCTGTTAAAACGCATCGTTCATGATTTTTCAAACAATATAAATCTCCATTCTTATTCCAGCCTAATAGTTAAACAAACAGACGACATTTTATCGTTTATGCAATCGCTATCTATTTATTGGAAAATATTCGTTTTATGGATTTTAATCTCATAATGGGATAATTGTATAGGAATAGACTTTGTTTTTGAGCGTTAAACTAGGATTTGCCTGTTGGCATTGTTATCGCCACAGTGGCGTCGAGGATAACAAATTATGAAAAAGGCAATTTTACTCTTGGTTTTTGGAATGGTATTGAATGTTGGATTTGCGAAAAGACCGGTGTCGATCTTATCCACAAATAGTAGCATTATTTACTTCAAATTGGACAAAGAAATTCACAACGCCGTATTGGAAATCACGGATGAGAACGGCAACGTGCTCGTTGTTGAAACCATCAAGCATAAAAAGGTGATCGTTGATTTCTATTTTAAGAAGGCTGGTAAATACTTCATCAAAATCACATGTGGGTCAATTGAAGAACACTTTACATTTGACAATATCGTAAACGACACGAACGCGCAATCAGGAGAAGAGGATCGTATACTCGTGACGCGGTAAGTCGACAACCCATCAAATGTCTGAGGTGTGACGACATCTCTGGACTTTTTTCAACTCCGAACGATCCATTGATCTTTTTTATTGCGCGACACTATTGTATCTCAATTAATGGTACCTTCGATAAGGTTAAGCTCACCATAGAACAACTTCCTTACGTTCTCGATCTTTTCGCGAATGATTGTAGTATTACAATCTAGCGAAGTGTAGCATGTCCTTCAATTTTTCTGTACGGTTTTCTAAAAAAGTCATGGACAGTCTTATTGAAAATATCTGAATAAACCTGAAGCGTGGAATGTCCGGAGTTTGGAAGGATCCACAAATATGATTTCGAAATAGATTCTGCAATCAGTAGTGTGTGTCGGGGTAAAATTACATCGTGGTCACCGCCGATTACCAAAGCAGGACAGTGAATTTTTTTTAGGTCGCTCGTTGCAATATGAGGTTGGCGGATCATCAGCTGAAGAAGTTTCAGATCATTTTTTAATTTTGGCGTAGCTGGTGCTTTCGATAGTGTGTCGTTCCACTGCAAAAGTAAATTGTACATCCATGGTGTGAGGGCTGTAGAATCGGGCCATAAGTTCGTCCCCGTGATCGCCATTTTTTTCACCTTCTCCGGATGACGAAGCGCAAGGAGTAGGGCATTAATCCCTTCGTCACTCCAACCAATTACATAAGCAGAATCGATTTTAAGATGTGTTAATAGCGCACTATAGTCATCGGCCATCATCTCATAACTTAAAGAATCGCGCTCGTCAACAGACTTACCTTGTGCTCTACTATCAGCCAGAATCAGTTTGTAATCCTTAGCAAAGTAGGGGACTTGTTCACTAAAATCTCGCATTGATCCACCATTACCATGGATAAACAAAAGCGGCATGCCTGTACCATAAACTTCATAGTACATCTTGAAGCCACGAGCGTCAAGATATTTTCCTGTCGTCGAATTTTCGCCGAGCTTCTTCCATGCAACATTTTGAGCAAGTAAGAGGTGTACTGAAAATAAAAGTGTAACGGCAATGATTATCTTTTTCATAACTGTGAGTGAAATGTAGTGGTTTACTTTTCGTTAATCAACATGCATGCTAAATTACGGATGCAATACGACATGAGTTGGAAGCATTCAAAAATTCTAAACAAGGATTCGTTTGGCCTAACGTAGCAAAATACTACATCCGGAGTTTTGTGTTGATGAATTGATGATGTATCTGATAATATTTTTAGTTCACAATTTATTTTTGTTGCTAGTGCCCTGGCGTTGATGCATCCGATCGTAAGGATCGTCATAGCACGCGGAAGAGGCCACAAGTTCACTGCCCTCGACAACGCGATTACGACGACCGGCTTTCCTGGAAGGATTGTCGTATTGGTTGATGCGCCATTCCATTAAAGAATGGCTGGGTGAACTCAACCTTCTTTTTTTATTTAGCCGAACATTGATGACGCTTGTTCCCCGTTTTTATGTGGCTGAATTGCAACGAAAGGGTAGCCAGAATATTGATACGGCATAGGCATAGCGTTTTTTGTTGTTAGTGTAGTTAGTCATGAATAGGAGTGGTTTAAGATTGAATTAATTTTCGATATTTTACCTGAGAACACATCCTGACTACTTGAACTAGGTAATACTAGCGAAAGGAAACACACGGCTAACTTCAGAGGCTGTTCTATCGTTAAACATAGGACAGCCTCTACTTTTATCGTCACATTTTGTTTGATGTCATCACTGGTGGAAATTACTTATGGACAGTGAAGCAATTATAAATTTTATTGATGCGTGTAACGAGTGCGCAATTGAATGCGAGCATTGTGCTGTTAGTTGTTTGAAAGACGACGACGTGAAGTCATTGGCGGAGTGTATTTCATCAGCACGCGAGTGTTCACTCATTTGTAGAACGACTGTGAAACTCATGACAATCACCGTTGCCCATACAAGAATTTTAAGTAGCATATGCTTGGATATTTGTGAGGCCTGCGCAGCGCATTGCGATCAACATGGCCACCTGGAGCATTGCCGCAGTTGTGCGAAGACATGTCGTCGGCTTGCACAGGAATGTTTGCAGCTCTTAGAAGAGTTTGCTTATTGAGAGATTTAGTGCACGATACCCTCCAAGGGTGATACGCTGGATACCTTCGACTGGCGATATATCCTCGTTTTAAATTCATAATACCTGTTGCAGGGTATGAAAAAATTGGCCACCATAGGCGATTGACGCAGGTGCCCCTGTTGAAATACTTTTGTTTCAGAATTCATACTGAAATGAAAAAACTCATTACCATTTTTATCCTTGGGATTTCTATGTTCTGCCATGCGCAGGAATCCCTCCGAATTATTACTGCAGGAAGCGCAATTACAGAAATTGTTTGCGCGCTCGGCGAAGGCAGTAAAATCGTTGCTTCCGACAAAACGAGTTTATATCCTGATTATATTCAGAAACTTCCGTCTATAGGTTATCGGTCAGGAATCAATGCCGAAGGAATTCTTAGCCTTAAGCCGACCATCGTTATTGCAGAGAAAAATTACGTTGAAGAAGTTGTGTTACAACAACTCACGACGGCGGGCATTGCGCTCGTCGTGATCGACAGAAAACTCAATGTTGAGGATACAAAAAAAATGATTCTTCAGATCGGGAAGTCGTTGAATCGTAATGATCAAGCAGCAAAACTTGTTGCATCGATTGAAACTAACTTGAAAGAAGCGCAACAGATGTTGGCGAACAAGTCCACAGAACCAAAAGTACTCTGTGTTTATAATCGTGGGACCGCTACGATCAGCGCTGCAGGTGCAGAAACTTTTGCCGAAATACTAAAATATACGGGTGCAAAAAATGCGATTCAGAATATTGATGGTTATAAGCCTCTGAATACGGAATCGTTGATTCAAGCAAATCCAGATTATATACTCATGCTCACGTCAGGACTAGAAAGCCTCGGCGGCGTAGACGGCGTTTTAAAAGTGCAAGGAGTAGCGTTGACCAAGGCAGGGAAACAAAAGCAAATTGTATCTGTCGATGGTCTTAAGCTAACCAACTTTGGGCCTCGTTTTGGAGAGGCCGTGAAGGAAGTAATCATACTTCTTCATCCTGAGCTTGCCGCGAAATAGTATGGTCACGTCAATCGTTTTGCGGCAATACAAGACTATCACAATACTTGTCGTACTCGGACTCAGCTTGCTGTTTGTAACACTGTTTTCTTTAACGGTCGGTGCAGTGAGTATTCCATTTTCAGATGCTGTTGTCATTTTATGTAAGTCGTTCGGGTTATTCAACGACATTACTATCGACGACACATTTACCGTCGTCATGACATCGATTCGGCTCCCGCGTGTAGTGATGACGTTGCTCATTGGCGCTGCGCTCGGTATCAGTGGTGCAGCTCTACAAGGTTTGTTTAGAAATCCTTTGGTAGAGCCAAGTCTAATTGGCGTTTCGGGAGGCTCTGCTGCTGCGGTCGTGGTGTTGATCGTTTTCGGAAGTGCTGTATTGCCCTCGGTGGCGTTATGGAGTTACAGTGTAATGCTTTCCTTAGCAGCGTTCGCCGGTGGGTCCGCGATAACATTTTTCGTGCTCAAGTTGAGTATGGATTCAGGACGCACAAATATGGCCGCCTTGATTTTGATCGGCGTTGCTGTCAATGCGTTGACAGGGGCCATTATCGGCGTGGCTATATTTTATGCCAATGAGCAACAAATGAGCATGTTCCTCTTTTGGACTTTAGGAGACCTTGGTGGTGCCACTTGGGATAAACTTCGAATAGCTGCACCCGCGTTGATTTTGTCCACGGTCGGGCTATGCTTTTTCGCAAAGCCGCTCAACGTACTTGCATTGGGCGAAGCAGAGGCATACCATATGGGCGTTCACGTTGAGCAGACCAAACGGTTGATGATTTTTATGGCAGCAGCAGCGGTTGCAGTCTCTGTTTCGCTGGCGGGAATTATCGGATTTGTTGGACTGATCGTTCCGCATTTGATTAGAACAATTTTTTATGTCGATAATACACTTGTGTTACCGGCGTCTGCCCTTGGTGGCGCGTTCCTCTTAATCATTGCTGATATCATCGCACGTGTGGTAGTAGCGCCAGCTGAATTACCCATTGGTGTTGTTACTGCCTTAATCGGCTCACCTTTCTTCATTATGCTTTTGCTAAAGTCAAAACGAAAACTACAACTGTGACTTACGAGGCCAACAACATATCGCTCAGCGTAAGCGGAAGGTCTATTCTGAAAGAGATCAGTCTATGCATTACGCCAGGAAAGTTTACTGCAGTAGTTGGTCCTAACGGTGCTGGTAAAAGCTCCTTTGTGAAAATTATGAGCAACGAGATTGCGCATTATGCAGGCGATGTGCGTGTGAATGGAAAAAACATTTCGTCATACCGTCCGAAGGAATTGTCGCGAATAAGGTCCGTTATGACGCAACATCCGCAGGTACAATTTGCTTTTAACGTGCGAGAGATTATTTCTTTTGGCAGACATGCTCACGACACCACTAGTGGTCACAATGCATCAGTCATTGAAGAAGTTGTCGATGCAACAAATTTGCACGCCTTTGTCGATCGAAATTATTTGACGCTATCAGGGGGAGAAAAGCAACGTGTACAACTGGCGCGAACGCTCGCTCAGGTTTGGGAAGAAACGCTTTATCCGCGCTACATCTTGCTAGATGAACCTACTTCCAGCATGGATATCGCGCAGCAGCAGCAAATGTTCGGCATTATCCGTGGGATTTGTTCGCGCAATATCGGTGTGCTCGCCATTGTTCATGACCTCAATTTGGCGGCGCAGTTTTCAGACGAAATCTGCATGATCAATAATGGCCGAATACAAAATGTGGGTTCGGTCGAAGAAGTGTTTACCAAGGAAAATATTGAAGAAACATTTTGCTGTAAGGTCAATATTTATCGCGACCCCTGCACGAATTGTCCGTTTGTCGTGCCCACAAATGAAAATGTATTGTATAACATGTCAATCACAAAATAATGAATATGAATTTATCAGTCGATACGACGGCAACCTTAAAGCAAGCGTGGCTTGGTATCCAGAAAGCAAAGCCTGGTATTAGAATCAGAGATGCAGCGGATGCGCTGGGATGTAGTGAAGCGGAATTGTTAGTGACGACGGTGGGAGACTATACAACACGACTCTCGGGTGATTGGACAAAACTTCTCACTAGACTTCCGGAACTTGGGCGTGTAATGTCACTGACGCGCAATGAAAGTTGTGTGTTGGAGCATAAGGGTTCGTTCCAGAAGATTGATATTATGGGAGAACTCCCGATGGCGATGGCCACTGTAATCGGTCCGATCGAATCGCGTGTGTTTTTTAAAGCGTGGAAATTTGGTTTTGCTGTTCGTCAACAATCGCATCATGGCTTGATGCAAAGTTTGCAGTTTTTCGACGCAGCAGGAAATGCAATCACGAAAATATTCTTGCAGCAACCTATCGGTAACAAAGCAGGAAGTAATCAAGATGCGTTTGATAGGCTGGTAGCAGATTTTACCAGCGATGATCAGTCGAAGGAAATCGTCACAGCGACGGTGAACGAACCGTTTTCAAAGTCAATCGATGAAGTTGATCACCAGGAACTCTTGAATGACTGGTCTTCGATGAAAGATACCCACGAGTTTTTCGGGATGCTAAGAAAGCATCAGGTAAATAGACTTGACGCCGTGGTTCTTGCGAAAAACAGATTTAGTCATCAGATAAAAGTTGAATCGTTACGATTGTTGTTAGAGAAGGCCGCCGCTACAAAATTGCCAATCATGATTTTTGCAGGCAATAGGGGGAATCTTCAAATCCATCAAGGAAAAGTTCAAACCATTCGCGTGATGGATCAATGGCTGAATGTGCTTGATCCTGATTTTAACATGCACTTGCGCGAAGATCAGATTGCGTCGGTGTGGGTAGTGCGAAAACCGACAACGGATGGTGTTGTTACAGGTATTGAAGTTTTCGACGAAAAGAAAAACATGATTGTTCAATTCTTTGGACTTCGTAAGCCTGGGATCGCGGAACTAGAAGGCTGGCGCAAGCTGGTTGATGAACTCCCAATTGCATAAGCATGAGTAAGCTGTTGAGCATATTGCTTCTCATTTTTTCTATCGTCACGAACGCACAAGATACCTTGAAGATCCATGCGTTGGATGAGGTCGTGGTGACAGGCGTGGTGGAACCGCAGTCGGTCCAGAAGTCTGTTTATAACGTTCGCACAATCTCAATGGAGAGATTGAAAGCGCAAGGTGCGACTCGTCTTCAAGACGTATTGAATGCTGAGTTGAACATTCGATTCTCTCAAGATCTTGCATTGGGTGGTTCTAACTTAAGTATGGTTGGATTACCTGGACAAAATGTAAAAGTGCTGCTTGATGGCGTTCCGATTATCGGTAGGCAAGGAACTGGTAATGAAATCAATATCAATCAAATCAATATTAACACCATCGAGCGGATTGAAATTGTAGAGGGCCCTATGTCTGTGATCTATGGCGCAGACGCGTTGGCGGGCGTAATCAACATTATCACAAAGAAAAATCCTGAAAACAAACTGGACGTAAGTGCGACCATCCATGAGGAGAGCATCGGATCTGAATATAGTCTGGCGAAAGGAATACATAATCAAAATGTAAGCGTCGGATATAAATTGAAATCGATCTATGCGAATGCTAACGTAACGCGAAACGATTTTAATGGGTGGAAGGGAGATGCTACCGGGCGCGAACTCGCGTGGCATCCCAAACTTCAATGGCTTGCAGGAGGTGTTATGGGATTACAAAAGCAAAAAGTTAACGCTTATTATCGTTTCGATTTTTTGGATGAGAAAATTCACAACCCGTCCGAATTCAGTGGACTTGAAGCAATTGATCAAAACTACCTAACAGATCGATTGATGCATCAGGCGCAGGTTAACGGGCATTTGTCTGAAAAAATTCAATTCAACGGAGCGGCGTCATTTACTGATTTTGAGAGACGCACGCAAAGTATTGTCGTCGACAGAAAGACTGGTCGGGAAACATTGGCGGAGGACACACTTCATAGCAAAGATGAATTCCGTGGCGCAACGCTACGCGGGTCACTACATATCAAGATTTGGGAATCAGTGAGTCTTCAACCAGGCTTTGATTTTAATTCTGAAATTGGAAAAGGTTCACGTCTTCTAACAGGTGATAACGCAATAACAGACTATGCCGGTTTTCTCTTGGCGGATATCAACGTAGCGCGTTGGAGTTTTCGCCCTGGCGTACGAATCGTTAGAAATTCTGTGTATGATGCACCGCCGCTCATACCGTCGTTCAATGCGAAAGTTTCGCTTGGTGGTAAGAACGATGTTCGTATTGGGTATGGTCGTGGCTTTCGTGCTCCTTCGATACGGGAATTATATTTCAATTTTTTTGATGCAAGTCATTCCATCGCGGGCAATCCGAATTTAGAAGCGGAGTTGTCCCACAGTTTCAATGTTTCATGGAATAACAATATCCAAATAGCGAAGGGTATCTTGAAAACATCGCTATCGACTTTTTATAATGATGTGAAAAATCTCATTGATTACGGTAGACTCGCGGGCAGCCGGAATACGACTTACATCAATGTCAATAATTTCAAGTCCAAGGGTGCTACGCTTCAATCAACGTTCAGACGCAACGCGATAGAGATGCGTTTCGGAATTGGTTACACCGGAAGATACAACAGGCTGGTTGAAAGTGATGAAGCGCTTCCAACATACACGTGGTCTCCCGAAATCAACGCGTCGGTGAGCTATCCAATAGTCAAGACGTTGACGGTTTCAATGTTTTACAAATACACAGGCGTAACGAAGGCATATGTGATCGATCCCTCGGACAGCAACATTGTGTTGGCAAAAACGGGGAGTTTTCATTGGGCAGACATCACGATGCAAAAGGAGTTCGGGTCTTCCTTAACACTTTCTGGTGGTGTTAGAAATTTATTCGATATCACATCGATCTCGAATTCTTCACCGTCTAGTGTGTCAACTCACAGCGGCGATTCGGGCGTGTCGCCGATTGCCTATGGTCGGTCATTTTTCTTGTCTATCAATTTTAAGTTTCAAAAAACATTATAATAATAAGTATCATGAAGTCTCAAATATCATTTTGGAAGTACATGTCTGCGGCATGCGCCGTGACGTTAGTTGGATTTTTAACAAGTTGTGAAGATGATGATCCGCCAGTGGCCGATAACGTGGTTGAGTTTGAGGCCACGGAACTTGGGTTCGACGAAACGGATGATGAGATCACGATCCGTGTTGACTTGTCGCGTGAAGTTTCGGGCGACGAAAATATCACGCTCGATGTCCTATCGACTGGCGTTACGTATGACGTGGAGTTTGTAACCGTTCCTGCGATCACTGGCACTAAGTTGTCGTTGCCTGTAACAAAAGGATCAACATTCGCATCGTTTGTGTTGAAGAGAAAAGAAAGTGTAGTTCTTGAGGATGACGATAAAATTGAATTTAGTCTTGCAACGGTGGGAGAAGGTTTTGCTGTTGGTGAGCGTAAGAAAATTGTTGTAAGCTTTTCTGAAATAGTTGCTACAGAGAGCACATTGGATCCCACGGTAGGTGGAAGCTTGCAGCCTAATAAAGTCTTTATCGATTTGAGCGCGAATAGACAGACTTCGGTCGGTCGTGGTGCATGGGACTTTGGGTTCTACACCGTGGAAGGACAGTTTCGTGTTATTCTGAATTCTTCCGCTGGAATGATGGCGCGCGCACTCGATAAGAATAGTTTGGATGCGGTAACAGCAGAAGATACAGTTGGCTGGATTTCACAATTGTCAACGGAAGCTGTGTTTGCGGCACTCACGTCAAACCCGCAACCGGAGTGGCTTCCTCAATCAAATCAATGGATTGATTCACCAACCGGTGACCTTTCGAAGGCGGCAATTGCCGAAGTGTCTAGCACTGCAGATGAGAATAAAGTTTACATCGTCAACCTTGGAAAAAATGCAGATGGTACTCAGCGTGGTTGGAAAAAAATACGCGTTGTTAGAAACGGGAATAATTACACATTGCAGCATGCCGATATCAATGCAACGAATTTCGTAACGGTTGAAATTTCACGTGATGCCGATTATCATTTTAACTACGTGAAAATCGGTGAGGGTGTTGTGAATGTTGAACCGAAGAAAGATAAATGGGATATCGCATTTACAGTATTCACCAATACGACACCGGCAGGGCCGGGACTCATCGTGCCGTATGTTTTCCAAGACATCGTTTTGCAAAATCTTTATGCGACTGAAACTGCAGAGTTGCTAACGTCGGCAGCGGGATCATATGAGGACTTTGAAGAAGCCGATTTGGCAAGCGTGACTTTCTCTAGCAGCCAGATCAACATTGGTTCGAAGTGGCGCTCCGGTGGTGGTCCGGGCACGCCGCCTGCGTTGAAGGAAGATCGTTTTTACATTGTGAAGGACTCCGGTGGTAATATCTACAAGCTGAAGTTTACAGCACTCACGCAGAATGGTGAGCGCGGTCGCCCACAAATTCAATTCTCCCTTTTGAAAAAAGGAGTTTAATAAAGTAAGTTGTTAGTTAGTAAGGGTGTAACCGAGAGGTGCACCCTTTTTTGTTATTACAAGAATAAATTCATGTTGCACAAAATCACGAAGGTTAGTGGCTTAGTCTTGCTTTAGAGGTGATGCTAAAATATTGTGAAATCATTGATAAAAAAAAGCTCCATGATGAGGAGCTTTTTTGGGGTTAAAAATCTTGCTTAAAATTTTTAAGAGTACCTTGATATTGCAAGGTTACGGCGATTGGATCTTCCTCAAGATCGAGACCATCCCAGCCGAATTCTGATCGAATTGACGGGTAGGCCGTTCCTGATAACACGAGTGTGAATGAATCACCGGATTTGGTCACGACAAGTTGCGCTGTAGAGAATCCGTATCGTTGCTCACTTTCGAGATCGTAATTTTTGTAGTAGTACGCATCCCACAAATCAAACGGCTGCTCATGCTCCTCGCCCTGCCATGTATACGTTCCGGGTTGTAATTCCTGTATGTCGTTGTTTATGAGTAGTGTCATAATCGTTGCATTTCCGGTTAATTTCGGAGAGCCGTCTTCGTTTGCAGATATTTGCATTCCTGCACTAAGAAAAGCGAGCTCATTCCGATAGTATTCATTTCCGTCGTCATCCGTTCCTGCTTTGGTATCCCAGATAAATGCGGCGTCAGTGAGTTTGATAGTTTCGGTGTTGGCGGTGAGTTTATTGTCGACGGCAATTTTTTTGTCATCGTCTTTGCAAGATGAAAGTGCCAACAAGGACATTGCGGCGGTTAGAACAGTCAATTTCAATTTCATATAACAGTTTAGTTTTAGCGGCAAGTTATTAAGTCGCGACTTTATTTTTTTTGACGATTTAACGCGGATCTTACACAAGGAAGACCATTCAGAATAATACTGATTTCATATATCGTGCTCCTTTTTGCATAACGACGAGGATTGATGTTCGCCGTTCTAAGTCAAAAAACACTTAACAATCATGAAAAAACTGATGTCATTATTAGTAGCGTTAACGACTGCCTTGTGTTTGTCGTGCACAGATTCGGCCGGTAGTGGAGCGGAGGCCGATGTGAGAAGACCATTTTCAAATTATTCAAACGAATCGATATTGCAGTGGAATAACGTGACGCTTGGGACAATGCATGGCCCAGCCTACAATCCAATGCTTGCTTCGAGGATTTATGCGATGGTTCACGTAGCCATTCACGATGCTTTGAATAGTATAGAGCCTTCATTTGATACGTACGCTTTGCAAGTGAAAGATAAAAAAGCGGACCCGATCGCGGCCCTTTCGAATGCCGCTTATACAGTACTTGTTAATTCATTTCCGGATCGTAAAAATTACCTTGATAGCGCACTCGCGGTTTCGTTGGCGGATGTGAAAGCCAATGATGCACGGGCTCGCGGTTTGCAACTTGGCAAGCTTGCCGGCGAAGCCATACTCGCACTTCGTGAGGGTGATGGCGCATTTCAAAATCCGGTTGCAGAATTGAACAACCCCGACGATCCAGGATTATATCAACTTGTTCCACCGGTACTTTATCTAGCTGCACCATTTTGGAAAGATTTGAGAACATTCGGACTGTCATCGCCACATCAGTTTCGTGTTGCCGCGATGCCGAGCTTAAACAGCAACGCGTATGTAGAAGCATTCGACGAGGTGCGTCAGTATGGTTCAAAAGAGAGTGTTGTGCGAACAGAAGATCAAACTGCGATTGCCAAATTTTGGTATGAGTTTTCAGAGATCGGTTGGAACCGCGTAGCCGCTACGGCTGTGGTAGATGGGAAGTTGGATCTTTTATCGACAGCACGCGTGTTTGCACTTGTGAACGTGGCCATGGCTGATGCCTACATTGCAGGGTGGGATTCGAAATTTCACCATAACTTTTGGCGCCCCTATACCGCGATTAGAAAAGCGTCGACCGATGGAAATGCGAACACAAATGAAGATGCAGCTTGGGAGCCGCTTATGGTTACGCCTCCTGTTCATGATTATCCATCAACACATAGTACCCTCGGAAACGCAGCGGCTGTTGTCCTAAATGAGTTGATCGGAGAGAAGGTTGGTTTCTCAATGACTTCATCGAGCGCCGAACCCGCTGGTAGTTTGCGCACGTTCGCGAGCTTTAGCCATGCAGCACAGGAAAATGCAACGTCACGGGTATTGGCTGGTATTCATTTTCGATTCTCATGCGATAGTGGACTAGCACTTGGTGATAAGATTGGTCATTGGGTATTGGATACGAAATTGAAGCCGAAGCAGAACAAAGGGTTGTGATGTATGTTGATAGGCTAAAGGGACTGATTCGTCAGTCTCTTTTTTTGTTACAAGCAACGGGTAAGTTTTCGATTCATAAAGGAAACGAAACACACCTTAACATCGTTCGAGCTCCTACCAAGCAAAATACCGTTACGATGAATGCGCGACACGTTAGAGAACATCTAGAAGTTTCCATTGGAAAAATGCTTACGAACCTTGAAGGCGGCGAAATAACACAAGAGAATGCGCTCGGGAAATTTTCTTGTTCGGTGGAAGATCATGATCAATATATTATTCTCAAGCGTGACTTTGAAACATATGATGGAGAAATGGCCATTCCTTTTTCGCGGCAACAGCCATCACTTCAAATGATCTTTTCGATCAACGGGCAGTCTTCTTTCAACCGGAGTTCTTCGCCGTTCATTCTTTCTCCGAAAAGTCATTCGCTAAGTTTTTTTAATCGGTTTGAGTGCAAGAATTTATTGCAAAAGGGTACACGGCAGCAAGACATCACGTTTGGCCTGTCGAAAAGCTTTTATGCCAATTTTGTTGCCAATTATTTGGGCGTGTACGATCGTTTGTCGTCGTTGATTATGCAGGAGCAGGAGTTTAATACGATCAACGAACACATTGCCATAGATGCTGCCATAGAAGGAATCTTGAATAACATCCTGAGCTGTCCCTTTCAAGGGGAAATGAAATCGGTATTTATGCGAGAGCATATTCGCGCGTTGTTGGCGTTGCAATTTTTTCACTTCAATCAGGTAGTAGGAGATCGATCAATTTCATTTGATACGCGCATTACGAAACGAGATCATGACACGCTTCACGATATTAAAGATTATATAGATCAAAACTTTTTAGTGCCTTCTTCGATAGAAATGCTTTCCAAGCGTTTTGGTATCAATGAGTTTAAATTGAAGCATGGCTTTAAGGTGCTATTCGATACATCACCGATGCGCTATCTGCAATATCGCAGGTTGACATTCAGCCGTTCCTTGTTGAGCGATACCGACAAGACGATCAAAGAAATTGCACATGAGGTGGGTTATGCACATCCTGCGAATTTCACCATCGCTTTTACAAAAACATTTGGTAATGGGCCACTGTCATTTCGCGGTAAGGTTTAGCGTTAACCTATCGGTCGGTGGCGTTCTGTTCGAAGATTATCGAGAACGTTTTTTTTAGCTCAAAGTATATTTATAGATGTTTAAGCGAAATGGCTATTGAATTCCAAGGCCGCGACTGGTATATTGTTCGCTTGCTGCGTTGATCGCCGCTACATGTGATAGTATAACCAGATCGATAGAAAGAACATGAAATTCAGTAGAAACATTATCATTATTTTGTTTGCTTTGTTTGCTGTACACAGTGTACTAGCGCAAGGCACTTTTACAAATCCATTGATGTCGTCTGGGGCTGACCCTTGGAGCATTTACAAAGACGGATACTATTACTATACGCACACGCTCGGGAATAGATTGGATATTTGGAGAACGAAAAACCTTGCGGACTTGGCGAACGCTGAACGTAAAACCATCTGGACGCCCCCAGCCGGTACGTTGTATTCGAAAGATATATGGGCGCCAGAAATTCATTTCTTGCAAGGTAAATGGTATGTATACTTTGCTGCCGACGACGGAAAGAATGAAACACATCGCCTCTACGTTCTTGAAAATGCATCCACGGATCCAATGGCGGGTGAATGGGTTTTCAAAGGGAAAATATCTGATGAAACAGACAAATGGGCAATTGACGGGTCCGTAATGGAGATCAATAAAAAGCTGTATATGGTGTGGTCAGGATGGGAGGGAGACGTTAATGGACAACAAGATATTTACATCGCGCAGTTGAAAAATCCTTGGACCGTTGAAAGTTCACGTGTAAAAATATCAAGTCCAGAATTTGAATGGGAGCGTCATGGTGATATTCCGAATGATCCCAATAATCCGCCGCATGTAAACGTGAATGAAGGCCCGCAATTTTTATTGCACAACGAGAAGTTGTTTGTTGTCTACTCTGCAAGTGGATGTTGGACTGATTTCTATACCCTCGGAATGTTGTCAACGACGGTGAAAGCAGATTTGTTAGATCCTAAATCGTGGACGAAGTCAAAGACTCCCGTGTTTCAGCCCTCGCCGGAAGCGAAGGTGTTTTCGCCTGGACATAATTCTTTTTTCAAGTCACCGAATGGGAAAGAGGATTGGATTTTGTATCACGCAAACGACGAACCTGGACAAGGATGCGGACATCATCGTTCGCCACGCATGCAAAAGTTCTCGTGGACAAAAGATGGTCTACCAAGTTTTGGAACCCCTGTTGCAAAAGGTGTAAAACTTGAAATACCGAAATAGTGTTTAAGAAACCTCGATATCTTTTGCTTTTAATTCCTGCTGTATCGCTTTCTCGTTCTTATCGTAGAATAAGGTCATTGATTTTAGATTCTTGAATTGGTCAACATCTGTAAAAACCTGGATGTTGAAGTCATCCGTTTCTCCCGTCCAGAAAGGAAAAATGTGCATGTAGATATCGTTACCACCGTCTTGTTCGATGGTGGTAATGATGTCAGCATACTTATTGTCAATTTCTAATTTGTCGAAGTACGCTCGAACTTCAGGGATGATGTCGTAGCCTTCCTCCTCAATGTCGATTTGCCTTTCTTTGTAGCGCTCCACAAATTCATAAACATCGAATCGTGGCTTCAAAATGTCGCGCATGTACATGAGTTCCTGTACCACGCATAGTTTGAAGTTAAAGTCTACGAACGCCATTTTTTCGCCTTCGGCCTTTTTGAATTTATAGCGATCCGGATCTTCGACTGGCGGCGGTGGCGTAAACGCTGTAATATCGATATCTCTGGATGAATCTTCGTCCGTAAGCGAAATGAATACGCTGTGTGCCCCTAGCTCAATTTTAAAATGACGGTCTCGTTTTTTCTCTTTCACAATAGGCAACTTGCGATAGTCGTGCCCATCAATAGTTAATGTGCCGGAGAAATTTTGTGTAGGAGAGAAGTCATACGTGTTGCTGACGATAGGAATATTTATCCCTTCTACAATTTTTCCGTTTTTTGAGTAAGCCAATAGGCCGAGGGCATCCCATGTGTAGATTTGATTGTACTTCTTTTTCGATAACCGTGCCGGACCAAGTATGTCGGTAAGGATGTTGATTGATGTAGGTAGTTTTACTGCGTTTTTATTGATTAAAATTTCATCACGCGTTAAGGTAATGTCAAGTGTCGTTTGCATAATGTAAATGAATGTCAAAGATAATAGTTGTTTCTTGATTCAAGCTGATGATGAGCGGGTTGATTTTTACGTCCAGTCGCATTTTGGAAAGTTGAATTGCATTTACCTTTTGACGCTCACTATTTCTAGTGATTTTCTGTTTTACGCCAAAGAAGTGATTCCTAGCAGATCGCTTGACCGTAGTATTGTGGTGTGTTTGCAAAATACTGAACGCACTACTGATGAAGAAATATTTACTCGGAATAGCAATGTTGTCGCTAACGTTTTTATGCAAGGCACAACAATTTCCTGCGAACTACAACTATGTTTTTAATCCGTTCGCGATCAATCCCGCGTATGCCGGTTACAACATCGATCCAGAAGTAAACTTTGCGAGCAAAAGTTCCTTTCAAGGAATTGAAGGTGCGCCACGTACAATTTTCTTTTCTGGACATGGACAAATCTATAATCCAAAGGTTTCGTTGGGTGCAAATTTTATGTCGGATAAAATTGGTGTGACTTCCACCACAGGCGTCTACGGGAGTTATGCGTATAAGTTAATTTCAAGAAATAGAAATGTCTACACCAACTGGGGGTTCAATCCTCATGTTCTATCGCTAGGGCTACGCGCAGGCGTTACTTATTATAAAGAAGATCTAACCAGCCTCAATGTGGATGGCGATCATAACTTTGAAGAGAACGTGAGCTTTGCTTTTCCTAACGTCGGCTTCGGAATTTATTATAGCAAAAACCACTATTTTGTCGGGCTATCAATTCCTGAATTGATTACAACTACGGAAGCAAATAACTATAATCTAAGTCGTAATATTTTTCTCAATACGAGTTATCAGCTCTTGACTGGCGTGTCTTCGAAGGTCAACTTAAATGCGTTGGTGAAATATGCGGAGGGTGCACCGATTCAAGCGGACTTTAATACACAATTAGAATTCAAAGATAAACTTTTGCTCGGCGTCGGATACCGCACAGTGTCGCGTCTGAATTTTATACTCGGCTTTATGATGTTAAAGGATTTGCAAATTGGCTATATCTATGATACTCCGATTGGTAATGCAAACCGCGAGATAAACTTTAATAGCCATGAGTTAACGATCAACTATCGTTTCATTAAACGACAGTAAGCGATACCTATCATCTACACGACCAATTTAACATGCGTTTCAATTTAATTTATTCTTTCGCCGTAGCAGCATTGTTTGTCTGTGCATTTTGTGCGCAGCCTTGTTTTGGGCAACGATATCCACTTGTATTCAATTCGTCATCACTAGACGGGTCAAATGGATTTGTAATGAAAGGAAATGCCGCGAATCAAGTCTTGGGCGCTGAGCTTCAATTTGTGGGGGATATTAATAACGATGGATTGGAAGACCTAGCGTTCAGTGATGAACTTGAAGAAGTGGGAGGTCTTGCTCTGGGTGGACGTGCTTATATCGTCTTCGGATCATCTACACCTTTTCCAAAAGAGTTTGATCCAAAGACTTTGAATGGTTCAAATGGTTTCATGGTAGATCCAACGACTGCCGATGAGCGACGTGGTCAATCCATTGCAGGACCTGGAGATATTAATGGCGACGGAATTGATGATATAATTGTGTCGGCCACAAGCGGTGAATTGACCATGGTGATTTACGGTAGGAGTGGCGCCTTCCCGGCGGTGATGAAAGTAGGTGATATCAATGGTACAAATGGTTTCGTGATTCAAATTGATGGCACTACGCAGGTCGATGCGCTTGGCGATATGAATGGTGATGGGATAAATGATTTTGCAATTTCCAATCCACATTGGTCTGAAAGAGCTTGGGTTATTTTCGGCCGTAGTGGCAATTTTCCTGCATCGATTAATAACACTTGGCTTGATGGTGTCAAAGGATTTATGACAAATCCATTTCCAGGATCTCGCCCGGCATATCGCGTAGGTGCTGCCGGCGATATCAACAATGATGGATACGATGATTTGCTAGTTGGGAATTGGGCTTCGGCGAGTGCTGAGGCATTTAGTTTTTTGCTCTTTGGGAGGGCCAGTTTTACATCACAGGTAGAATTGACAACATTGAATGGAACCGATGGTTTTAGAATTGAAAACGCTGGGAATAACTTCATCACTTGTGTTGGACGGGTTGGTGATATTAACGGCGATGGAATGGATGATTGTTTTTCGGAGAATAACCTCATTTTCGGATCAACATCTCCATTCCCTTCAACCTTGTCCATGAGTTCGCTCAATGGCAACAACGGAGCGTTACTCGACGGCTACGTACATCATGCTTGCTCCGCAGGCGACTTGAGTGGTGATGGTATTGATGATCTATTGGTTGTTGGACAAACAGGCAATTACGTCGTGTTCGGAACTGCATCGGGATTCCCAGCACTGGTAGATCCCGAAGATATTGACGGTACAAATGGATTTACGATTCCCACCAGCAACACGAACATAGGACGCCCTATTGATGGCGGCAAGGATTTTAATGGTGATGGGTTCTCCGACTTTGCTTACGATAACATCAGTGGAGATGGAACCGTCGCTGTTGTATTCGGTGGCGATCACATTGCGTTACCGCTCAACAATAATCCTTCTATCATTCAACTTCGCTCAGATGGTTTCCGTATTCGTTTCAACGCGAAGGAGACCGGTATCATTCGTTATGCGGTTTACCCATCGTCAACACCACTAATGAACAACCTAGATGTGATTGACAATGGCACTGGCGCAATTGTGTCTGGAAGTTTTCCGATCGGTAGCAGTAATGTCGATATCATTCACCTTCTTGATGGGCTCGCACCTGATACAGAGTACGATGTCTACGTTCACTTTCTTGACGATGCCGGAAACAAAGACATTAACTATCATCATTGGGACAATGTAAAAACGCTTCCATTGGGTGATATCACGCCGCCATCGATTACTTGTCCAGGTAATCAAACAGTAGTGTGTACCGCGACAACAATTCCTGATTATACCGCGCTTGTTACTGCGACTGACAACACAGACCCGACACCGACCGTTACGCAATCGCCTGTGTCAGGAAGTACTTTTGTTAATGGCATGACGATTACAATGACGGCTACCGATGATGCTGGTAATACACAGACATGTACATTCACCGTTACCAAAACAGTAGATGCGCAGAAGCCTACAATTACCTGTCCAACAGATAGAACATTAAGTCTCAATGCTACCATCCCTGACTATAGAAGCTTGGCAACTGTCACAGATAATTGTGACGCATCACCGACGGTAACACAATCACCGGTAGCAGGAACAATATTTACGGGCCCTCTCACTGTTACGTTGACCGCTACCGACGCAAGTAGCAACGTACAGACATGTTCGTTTTTTGTAGGTAAAGCTCCTGATACAGCACCGCCCACGATTACTTGTTCGGGAAATCAGTCGTTAAGTTGTGCGTCGACGACGATTCCTAGCTATGTGTCGTTGGCGACTGTATCGGACAATGAAGACGCAACGCCCACAGTAACGCAATCACCAGCTGCGGGTAGCCCCTTCGTTGATGGGATGACTGTTACATTGACGGCAATCGATGATGAAGGCAATGTCGCAAGTTGTAACTTCATCGTGGCCAAGACAACCGACACGCAAAAACCGATAATCAATTGTCCAGGTGATCAGGTGTTAACGCCTGGCTTCGTGTTGCCAAACTATGTACCAACAGCGACGACTTCTGACAATTGTGATATGGCGCCCGTTGTAACGCAATCGCCAGCTAGCGGAACAATGTTCATAACATCTCAGGTTGTAACATTGACCGTAACGGATGCGAGTGGAAATTCAGAGTCATGTAGCTTTAATGTTACACCAGCGCCAGATGTCGAAGATCCTACGATTTCATGTCCAGGCAACCAAAGTGTTTCATGTACGGCGATAACGCTCCCGAGTTATATTTCTCTGGCGACAGTTTCTGATAATCAGGACGCAACGCCAACAGTGACGCAATCTCCAGCGGCGGGTAGCCCTGTCGTTACAGGCATGACAGTGACGCTCACCGCGACCGATGACGCTGGCAACACCGCCACATGTAGCTTTGTCGTTTCGAAAACGGTCGACGCACAGAAGCCGACGATTACTTGCCCAGGAAACAAAGTGTTAACAATTGGTGAGACACTTCCGGATTACAGATCACTGGCTACCGCTGTCGATAATTGCGATTTAGCTCCAGTGATCACCCAATCGCCAGCAAGTGGAGGTGTATTTATGGCAGCAACGGTTGTTACGCTGACGGTGACGGATGCAAGTGGAAATTCAGAAACGTGTTCATTTACCGTAACACCTGCTCCAGATACAGAGGCGCCAGCAATATCGTGCGCCGGAAACCAGAGCGTGACTTGTATGACGACGTCGCTTCCCAATTACATCTCTTTGGCTACAGTTTCCGATAACCAGGACGCGACACCGACGATAACGCAATCGCCCGCAACTGGAACTCCCATCACAAATGGAATGACCGTAACACTCACGGCAACCGATGATGCAGGAAATAGCAGTACATGTTCCTTTATGGTGGCGAAACCTGCGGATACACAGAAGCCAATAATTACTTGTCCGGCCAATACCACATTGAACATGGGTGATGCAATCGCTGATTATACTTCACAAGCCATCGTTGCAGATAATTGTGATGCGACACCGACGGTCACACAATCGCCCATTGCCGGTACATCATTTACAGGCGCATTAACGGTTACACTCACGGCGAAGGATGCTAGTGGTAATACGGAAGTTTGCTCGTTCTCAATTGCTGAGGCACCAGACTCTCAAAGTCCGACGTTAACATGTCCAGGAGATCAGCTCGTAGATTGTGATGTGACCACGGTTGCAGACTATACTTCTCAAGTTGTTGCTAGCGACAACAAAGATGCGTCGCCAACAGTAACACAATCGCCGGCACCAGGAACAACGTTGACAAACGGAATGACAATAACGCTTACCGCCGCAGATATTGCTGGAAACGAAACAACTTGCTCCTTTACAATCAATGTGAAGTCTAACGTGCGCGTGAATGCAGGAAGGGACGTTATTATGACCGTGGGTGGAAACGTTCAACTCAGCGCTGTGGCCTCTATAGATAATGGAACATTTTTATGGACACCTGGTGAATCATTGGACCGAGATGATATCCCGAATCCAGTAGCCACTCCGTTGGCGACCACAACATATAAAGTGTTGTTTACCACACCCAATGGTTGCACGGCAACGGATGAGGTAAAGGTGGAAGTAAAAGATCTTCATATTCCAGAAGGGTTTTCACCTGACGGAGATGGACTCAATGAAAATTGGATATTGACTGGAATAGAAAAGTATAAAACGAATGAAGTTAATATCTTCAATCGATGGGGTAATTGTGTCTATAGTGTGAAGGGGTACAACAATCAAACGCTTGTTTTCAACGGTAACGCTAATCGCCTTTCGGCACTTGGTGCGGACAATCTTCCGGATGGCACTTACTTTTATTCGATTACACTCAATGATAGTTCAACGCCAATCAAAGGTTTTATTGTCTTGAAGCGCTAGTTCATTTTAAAGATTCACATTAAGAATTTTGGCGGTTGAAAAATAAACGAAGAGAGCTTCATGCTGGGTTTGCGGAATTCGCTGACCTTGCTCGTAGTACGGATGAATGTGTTGCTTTACCGCGTTTGCAACTCACGTTAAGGGGTGGTGAAATTCTTCGGGGTAATATTTTGTTTTTCCAAGAAAACGGTGCGGAATCCCTCTTGATGTTTTCTTGCGCAGCGCACCGTCAGAACAGGTCACTGGATGTATCGATTTTTAACAGTCGCGAAGTCGTGGAAATGACGTTACTCGAATAGTGGGAAAATAAACTTTGCTAAGGAGAAGTCTGCTGTTAGATGTATATTTGTTAATCTGTTAAGAATCCACTGTATCCAAGTGAATCGACGTCTTGTTTTCTTGTTTTTTTTGGTTTGTGTTGCTGGTCACGGCTATTGCCAACGACAATCCATTAAGTCCGCGGACTTCGATAGCTTGATCTCGGTTTACGAACAAACGGTCGCTGCAGATCCTCAGTTAGTGTCCAAGCTTTGTACGCAGATGATCGCGTTTGGTGATCAAGAGCGTGATGTCAAATTTCAGGCGTATGGAAATTATTGGTATGGAAAATCTATCCGATTCTATGACGTACCGAAAAAAGCACTACCATACCTTGAAAAATGTGTCACGTTATTTGAATCTCTGAATGACCAACGTGGTCTTTGTCTTGGTTTAAAAGAACTGGGGGTTGTACACTATCTCAGCGGCGATCATACACACGCGATGAAGTTTTATTCTGATGCATTGGTGCTCGCCAATAAATTTAACCTTCAGATTGAGAAAAGCGCGTTGAATAATAACATAGGAAATCTCTATGATGAACAAGGGCATTCAGAAAAAGCGATTTCATATTATGAAGAAGCCTTGCGGTTGAATCCAGAAAAACGGTACAAAGTTCCCTTTCTTCAAAATATAGCGAAGGCTAAAGTAGATTTAAAGCAATATGACGCTGCGATAGCGCGCTATAGGGAGAGTATTGCGGTGAGCACTGAGTTGAAAGATAGTCAGGGTGTTTCTGCTGGATATGATGGGATGGCGTTGGTTTATTTTAGTCAAGGCAAGTACGCAGAATCGCTAGAGAATTCTTTTGCCGCGCTAAAAATTCACAAGGCGTCGAGTTGGATGACCGGCCAAATCGAAACCTTAAATCGCATAGGTCTTTGCTATTTGAATTTGAGTCAAGCATCACATGCAATCGACAATTTTCAACACGCGCTTCGACTTGCACAAAAAAATCAATATGCGAATCAACATTTGATCAATGCGAACTTGGCATTCGCCTTCGAGCAACTCAATGATTACCGACGGGCTTACAACCACTTCGTTGCGTTTAAAACACGGGAGGATAGCTTGGAGGCAATTGGTAAGGCCGAGGCTATGGAAGAATTGCTTGCTAAATACGAGGCGGATAAACAAGCACAAAAAATCGTATTACTGCAACGGGAAAAAGAATTGCAAGACCTCAAGTTACATAAACAAGAGTCGGCGCTCGAGAAATCTCGACTCACACGCGACTTGATATTGCTTGCAGCTTTATTGATCATTGTATTGTTCGTGGTGTTGCTTATTTTGTATCGACAGCGGATGCGCAATCGAATTCAGGCTGGCGAAAGAACGGAGGCGCTGAATCGTCAACGGACGTTGGAGTTGATTCGCGAACACGAAATGAAAACCATCATTGCGAACATCGAGGGGCGTGATAAAGAACGTCTCCGGATTTCTCAAGAACTTCATGACGGTGTTGCCGGATCATTGGCAGGAATCAAATTGCAGATTCGAAAAGTGAGTGATACACTTCAAACGCCAGATCTGGAAAAAATCATCCGTAATGTGGACAGCGTGTATGATGAAGTGAGAATGATTTCGCATAATCTAAGCCCTTACAAAGTGCTGAACACGGCATTTATCGATCTCATCAAAAGCCATTTAAAACAGGTGTCGGAAGACGCTAATCTTGAAATGGATTTTATCACACATCCTGAAGAAAAGCTCAATAAACTTCCCGATCAGATTAAGATTGAAGTGTTCAGGATCATTCAAGAACTTATGGTTAACATTGTTCGTCATGCGCGCGCAAAATCTGTTGAGGTTCAATTCACCATGAACGATGAATCTATTAACTTAATTGTTGAAGATTCTGGTAAAGGCTTTGATGTTGAAAAAGTGAATTATGGTGTTGGCTTGAATAGCATTCGCAGGCGTGTTACCGATATTCAAGGAACTTTGCATATCGAGTCTGTTCCCGGAAGAGGAACGATCGTAAATATTGATATTCCCCTCGAATAAATAACCAGGTATGAAGAAAAGGATAAAAGTTATATTGGCTGATGACCATCAAATGTTTCTCGAAGGTTTGCATGCGATGCTTTCAGTTGTAGAAGACATACACATCGTGGGGATGGCGCTCAATGGAAATGAAGTTGTGAATCTCCTAAAGGTAAATGATGTCGATCTAGTGGTGACCGATATCAGTATGCCTGGAATGGACGGGATTGCCTTGAACACTGTTATCAAAAAACAATATCCGCACGTGAAGACGTTGGTGCTCACCACGTACAGTGATCCTGATAAAATATTGAAGCTTGTTGGAAGTAAAGCGAATGGATATCTGCTGAAAAATGCGGAGAAAGACGAACTACTAAAAGCGATCTTTACGATAACGTCTGGAGATAATTATTTCTCAAAGGAAGTTCAAGAGAAATACACTGCCAGCGTTTTTTCAACAGAACAGACGTCTGCTGGTGATCCTGTGTTAAGCAAACGCGAAAAAGAGATCCTAAAATACATTGCGGAAGAATTTACCACTCCGGAAATCGCTGAGAAATTATTCATCAGTCAATATACTGTGAATACCCATCGAAAAAATCTTATCTCCAAATTAGGCGTTAAGAATGTTGCAGGTTTGGTAAAGTATGCGTTTCAAAAGGGACTTGCCTAATTTTTTAGACTGATTTGTTGCTTAGTTGTCCAATGACGCTGGCATGAACTTTTGATAGTTGTGGCTAAATTACCGCCATGACAACGGCTCTAACATTCTTCGAAAACTATGCGAAAGCATTGATGTCTTACTCGCCAGAAGATATCGCAAGTTTCTACGCTGTCCCTGTCACAATTTTTTCAGACCAAGGCAGTCGGACCGTTACCGACAAGGCCGATACAATTGCTTTTTGGAAAGAGGCCGTAAAGCCTTATGCCGCACAAAATATTGTGAAGGCCGTTCCCATCACTTTAACGGAAGAACAACTCAGTAAAAATATATGGGTGAGTAAAGTGATTTGGACCAATTCAGATAGCGAAGGCAAGGTGGTCGCCAATGAAACGAATTTTTATATTCTTTCCGATGAGGGAGAAGGAATGAAAATTATTGGCTTGATTTTAATGAGCCGGTGAAATGAAAATAAAAGCGCGGTGAGTTGAGTTAAAAATGCTATTTCCTCGTCATGTTTGTGAATCTATTTGTGTTTCACTAAACCAACCTCATCAGCATGCTGCGTTTCTTAATTTTACGAGTACCCTTACTAATTTTTGCGTTTGGATTGTGCATCCACGCCAGCGCGCAAAGCAAAGAACTGAAGTTAACCTCACCGGATGGTCAATTAAGTGTGAGTATCACATTGGCAGACCGCATTTACTATACCATCAATGCTGGTGGACAAACTATTTTTCAAAAAAACCATTTGAGCCTCACACTAGGAAGTGAGGTGTTAGGTGCCAATCCAAAATTGTTGCGGTCAAAAACAGGAAAGGTGTCTGAGGACATCAAGCCGTATGTATCGTTAAAGTTCGCGACCGTGAAGAGTAGTTATAATTTCCTAGCGATGGAATTCAAAGGGAAATTTACAGTCGAGTTTCGCGCTTTCAATGATGGTGTTGCGTATCGCTTTATCACAGCAAAAGATGGTGACGTGGAAATAAGTGAAGAAGATTTTGTGGTGAATTTCCCGAAAGACTGTCTACTACATTTGCAATTGGCAGGAGGATTCAAGACTTCGTACGAAGAAACGTATTCGCACAAACAGTCAAATGAATGGAAGCCTTCAGATAGGATGTCGACGCTACCATTGTTAGTCGACACGAAGAATACATATAAAGTGTTGATTAGTGAATCAGATCTCACCGATTATCCAGCAATGTTTATTAAGTCTTCAGGATCCAATGTTATGAATGGTGTGTTTCCAAAAGTGCCACTGGAGTTTGGTCCCGATGGTGATCGTAGCGTTAAGATCTTGAAGGAAGCATCTTACATCGCGAAAACAAAAGGTTCAAGATCTTTTCCATGGCGATATTTTGTCGTCACCAAGGATGATCGTTTTTTGATAGAAAATACAATGACCCTGAAGTTGTCGGCGAAACCAGCGATCACGGATGTTGCCTGGATCAAACCTGGCCAAGCGAGTTGGGAGTGGTGGAATGATGCATCTCCGTATGGACCGGACGTAGATTTTGTGAGTGGTTACAACTTAGAGACGTACAAGTATTATATTGATTTCGCAGCGAAGTTCGGTGTACCGTACATTATCATGGATGAAGGTTGGGCGAAAGAAACAACGGATCCCTACACGCCGAATCCAAAAGTGGATGTGAAGGAATTGATTCGCTATGGAAAGGAGAAAAATGTAGGCATTGTACTTTGGCTTACGTGGCTTACGGTACATAAGAACATGGATCTATTCAAGACTTTTGAAACATGGGGCGTTAAAGGTGTGAAGATCGACTTTATGGATCGCAGTGATCAATGGATGGTGAACTACTATGAGAACGTGGTGAAAGAAGCAGCGAAGCATCACTTGTTTGTCGACTTTCACGGCGCGTTTAAACCTGCAGGCTTGGAATACAAATATCCGAACTTACTTTCGTACGAAGGTGTGCGGGGTATGGAACAAATGGGAGGATGTACACCCGATAACAGTTTGTATTTACCTTTTATGCGTAATGCGGTAGGACCGATGGACTACACACCCGGCGCGATGTTGAGCATGCAACCCGAGGTGTATGCGTCGGAGCGACCGAATTCTGCGAGCATCGGTACACGCGCCTATCAACTTGCATTGTTTGTGGTTTTTGAAAGTGGTATACAAATGTTAGCCGACAATCCCACGCTTTATTATCGGAATGAAGAATGTACAGCGTTTATGACCAAAGTTCCAACAACATGGGATGAGACAAAAGCTATTCATGCGAATGTTGGCGAGTACGCAGTGGTTGCAAAACGAAAAGGAGAGCGTTGGTTTGTTGGCGGCATCTGCAATGGCAAGGAAGATAAACGAATGTTAGATCTAAACTTCGATTTTTTAACGCCTGGAAAATCATATACGCTAACCTTGTTTGAAGACGGAATCAATGCAGGGCGCCAGGCGATGGATTATCGGAAGCGAACGTTATCCGTAAAAAATGGCGATAAGCTAACCATAACCATGGTGCGAAATGGTGGATGGGCGGCCATCATTGAGTAGCAGTTCGTAAGGCACTGCTTACCTCCAAGGCTTGGATAACAAGGGAAATTGGCTTTTGCTATTTCCTTGTTATCTTAAAGTCCAACTTATAATAGCCATGTCTAGAACCCTGTCGCTACTGATTGGTCTTGCCTTTCTTGCAGCTTGTCAATCACCCAAATCTGAGCAAGAGTCGTCCAGTAATAATGTTGTCACCGAACGCGTTAAAGCGCGTATAGACTCTACGTTGAAAAGCCAAGTTGATGCAGGCCGAATAGCTGGCGTGTCGGCGTTGATCATTGAAAAGAACAAAGAAGTATACTTTAATGCTTTTGGATTTGCTGATCGTGAAGCAAAGAAAACATTTGATCGCAACACACTCGTGCGAATTTTCTCGATGACAAAGCCCATCACTGGCACAGCGTTGATGCAGCTTTTTGAGCAAGGGAAGTTTCAATTGGATGATCCCATTTCCAAGTATGCACCGGAGTTTGCCAACATGAAGGTTTTTGTTGGGAAAGACAACGCCGGCAAGCTAATCCTAGAACCAACAAAAAGGCCGATTACCATTCGTGATCTTACACGCCATACTGCTGGTTGGGCACGAGAGGAGCATCCCGAACTTGGCGCTTTGGTCAAGGAAGCGGATTGCATGAACAAACAAAATACACTCGCACAAATGGCTGCAAAACTTTCCAAATTGCCTTTGGCTTTTCATCCTGGCGAGCAATGGTCTTACGGAATTTCTGTTGATGTACAAGCATACTTGGTAGAACGTATTTCAGGAAAGCCTTTTGATGAATATGTAAAAGAGAATATTCTGGATCCATTAAAGATGAATTCAACGCGTTATGTTCCGGTTGATTCAACGCGCTTAGCCGCGGTATATATGAAGGGCGATGACGGCGTTCTTCAGCGTATTCCAAATGAAAAGGCAAATGAATTCAATGGGAAATCATGGCCGTTAAAGCCGGGTGGATTTGGTTTTACGGCTTGCATCGACGACTATCAACGTTTTGCAAGAATGTTGGTCAATGGAGGTACGTTCGATGGTGCTACGATTCTAAAACCAGAGACCATCAAGCTAATGGCGACGAATCACCTTTCCTACAGCGTTACAGAACGTATGTGGCTTCCAAGTAAAGGCCAAGTTGGCTTTGGTGTTGATTTTGCCGTGAGACTCAAATCGCCAGTGGACGCACAAGAAAATGCCGGCGTAGTGGGTGAGTTTTTTTGGGATGGAGCCGCGAGTACACTTTTCTGGGTAGATCCAACAAACGAATTGACAGCGGTGCTCTTTGTTCAGATTTTTCCGTTCGATGGACAACTCCATAATAATTTTAGGAATGCTGTATATGGTATACCGAACCCTAAATGAAAGATTACCTTTCTAAATTGTTGATCATGACGCGCATAAAACAAATGTGGTTGGGCTTCCTGATGTTAATCATGTTTGGATGTCATACGTACAAGAAATACGAAAAAAACACTTTCGCAGATCGTGTTTGGGAACGGGATGAGGTTGTCATGTTTAAACCGACTATTGACGATGGAAGTAAAAAGTACAAAGTCAGTTTTGCACTTCGTCATTTATATGGTCTACGTCTCGATGGAATCAATATCCAAGTAGCAATAACTTCACCGAAAGGAGAGGAGTTTACGAAGCATTATCGCGTGGATATTATGGATGGTAATGGCGAATACAAATCAAATTGTGCTGGTGATTTGTGTGACTTGGAAATTGTAATTGAAGAACAAATGAAGTTCACTCAGGGTGAGTATATCGTAACAGTTTCTCACACGCAGTATGGCGAAATACCAGGAATCATGGAGGTAGGATTTGTAATTGACGCTGCCGAGTAGTGATATGAGATTTTTGAATCATCCTCATCATCTTTTTTTGGTGATCGCAATAGTTATACTCGTATCTCCATTATTTTTTTGGATGCAAGCGTTACAGGTGGGTATGGTGGTAACGATGACGGGTAATATTGCGATGGTTAGCCTGTCTGTCTTGATCATGATGTTGTGGATAGCCTACCACTTGACACAAAGGTTTTTATTTACGCAGTACCTTTCGTGGATTCATGTTTTAGGTACGGTGCTCATGGTGACATATTTTTTGGGAACCACCAATATATATCTGAAAGCAAATGCGATAAAAGAAGTTGAAAAATATCTCTATCCGACTATTTTAAATAATTCGCCGCGTTTGATTTCCTTCGGAAGCCCGTTAACCATATTATTTATACTTTTGCAGCTACTTTTCGTAATAAATATTTTTGCCGGGCTTCGAATAAGGTGCAAGTCACATGCAAAAACTGAAATTTAGAATAACTTATTTTTCGGTGCGATGAATAAGAAAATCATTCTTTTGTCAATAGTAGTTTTTTTAGTGTTGAAAATTCTGTTTTCGGTATTGATCAAGAATGTTTCTGAAGATGTTGACCTGTTGTCACTCAAATGCCAACAATATCGTTCTGAACTTAATCTCTCTGAGACATTTCAAGATTCGCTTCTTATGGATGCGACATTTCGTGATAACCTTTTGGATTCTTTGTCTGCAGTCGATGGTGAGCGCAAAGAAGATGTTAATCGAAAACTGATATTGTATTATGACGCCATCCAAGATCGGAGCGATGCGACAAGTAAAATGAAAACATTTGATTCTCTTAAGAAGGCAACGAGTGTCATTTTTATTTTGATTGCCATTGTATTGTTGTTTCCGACGTTTCGGAAAAAATAATGATCATGTAAATGCTTCCGCCAAAACTCAATCTGTTCTGGAAAATCATCGCGGCGATAATTATTATTAGTGCGACAGGGATGGTACTTTTTAGAAGTCACTATCTACTCGGCACAATGCTAATTGTGTCACGCTGGTTCCTTTTTCTGACAAGCGCGATTTTTCTTTACACATCACGCAATCGGATCGCAGCGCGTTGGATACGGCCGGGATTGGTAGCCGTGATGATTGTAGTGCTTGTTGAATACCGTTGGAATACGATTCAAGAAGAACGTTTGCTCGACCATACAGCATCAGTAACAGTTTCTTTGATGACGTACAACATCTTCTTTAAGAACAGCAGTAAGGCACTGTCATTGAAGGTGATAAAGGAAAAGGATCCCGACATTTTATTCGTCCAAGAGCTGACACCCGAATGGGCTAGTCAAATAAAGCGTTCCCTTGGACAACGGTATCTGTATACGCGGGAAACGGTGCTTCGTGGCACGCATGGCATCGGCGTATATGCAAAATTTCCTATCGTTAAATCTGAACTCTTGGGGAACGCTACAAGACCTTTTGCGCAAATCGTTACCCTGAATGTTCATGGCAAAGAGTTACAGGTAGTGCATACTCATCTGGCTTCGCCTGCCATTGCTGTAGAAAAACCTGCGCGATTCTTTAGCCTCCTAAGTGAGAACTACACGGCCCGACTGGAACAATTGAAACAAATCAATGACCGTGTCTTAACGACGGAAATGACATGTTATGCGCAACTTTTAATTGGTGATTTGAATACAACGTACTTCGAGCCAATCTACAGAGATCTTAAACGTGATTGGGTCGATTTGAGTGGTGTGCCGCTAACGCCTACACGCGCAAATTTCCCTAATACGAGTAAGCTCGGACCCATCATTACCCTTGATTATATTTTTGGCCGCGGTCGTGTATCGACAATCAATATCAATGTTGTCCAAGGGGGAAGTTCCGATCACCTTGCAATTTTCGGTAAGATTCGGCTGTAGAAGGTTCTTTATCCATGTATTTTTTGTTTTTTTTCTGTGCGTGAAGCGCCCACGGATCATGTCACCCAATAGGTGATCAAAAAATGAGGAAATTTAGTAACCTCTGGCAATATTCGGAGTATCAAAGAGGGCAGGTGCAACCTTTCGAAGGCGCTGTTGTCTTTCACAAACCAACCCATATCTATGCTTACCAACTATTTTAAAATTGCATGGCGGAATCTTCAGAAGAACCGTGTTTACTCCATGATTAACATCGGTGGACTGGCCGTCGGAATGGGCGTAACAATCTTGATTGCCCTCTGGGTTATTGATGAACTGGGTTACGACCGTTATCATCAAAATTATGATCGCATCGCGCAGGTGATGCAGCACCAAACATACAATGGTAATGTTGGGACGCAAGAATCAAATCCTGCAGCGATGGGTGAGGAGATTAGAAACGTTTATGGCGCAGATTTTCGGTATGTGCTACAAGCGTCTTGGAACCACGAGCACACCGTTACTTTTGGTGATAAGATGTTTTTGCAAGAAGGTTCGTTCTTTGAACCACAGGTTGCTGAAATGTTAACATTGAAAATGATCCATGGCTCGCGTAACGGCCTGCAGGAAATGAATAGCATTTTAATTTCTGCAGCGGTTGCTAAGACCTACTTCGGTGACGATGACCCAATGGGAAAGATGCTTCGTATTGACGATGCCGTAGATGTGAAGGTGACGGGTGTTTACGAAGATCTGCCTTTCAATTCTTCTTTTCGTGATATGAAGATCATCATGCCGTGGTCTTTGTATCTGAGTCAAAACAAGTGGGTTGAGCAGATGGAAAATCCATGGGGTAGTAATTTTACCCGTACATTTGCCATGATTGGCGATCATGCAGAAATGGAATCGTTATCTAAAAAAATCAAGGACGTTAAACTGAATAAAGTTTCACAAGAAGAACATCGTTATAACCCGCAAGTGTTTTTACATCCCATGTCGAAGTGGAGACTTTATTCTGAGTTTAAGAATGGTGTTAACATCGGAGGACGTATTACCAATATTTGGCTGTTTGGTACGATCGGCGTTTTTGTACTGATTTTGGCATGTATAAATTTTATGAATTTGAGCACCGCGCGCTCTGAAAAACGTGCTAAAGAAGTTGGTATACGAAAAGCGATTGGATCATTGCGTAAACAACTGGTAGCGCAATTCTTTAGTGAATCAATCTTGATCGCGGTGTTGGCTTTTGTGCTTTCAATATTGTTGGTGTACCTCGTGCTTCCTTCATTTAATGTGGTTGCAGATAAACGTATCGATATTCCGTTTGTAGACTTTACATTCTGGGCAACAGGCGTGGGCTTTGCGATTTTTACTGGCGTGTTAGCAGGAATTTATCCCGCACTTTATTTGTCTTCATTTAATCCTGTGAAAACCCTGAAGGGGACCTTTCGTGTTGGTCGTTACGCCGCGATCCCACGTAAAGCACTTGTTGTATTGCAATTTTCTATTTCTACTACGTTGATCATAGGCACGATCGTTGTCTACAAACAAATTACCTTCGCGCAGAATAGGCCTATTGGATACAATAAAGATGGATTGATTCGCGCGAGTGTAACGGATGATCTTCACAAGCACTTTGATGCCATTCGCGAAGAGCTAATGTCAGCAGGGGCCATTGTGGCGATGGCTGAATCTGGAAGTCCAACGACACAAGTTTGGAATACGAACGGTGGTTTCGATTGGGAAGGTAAAGATCCGAATCAAGCGGTAGATTTTCCGAACAACGCTGTCTCGCACGATTATGGAAATGTGATTGGCTGGAAACTTAAAGAAGGCCGTGATTTTTCCAGAGATTTTGCTTCGGATACAGCGACGTTCATCTTGAACGAATCGGCTGTAAAATTTATCGGGTTGAAAGATCCTGTTGGAAAAATTATCCGTTGGGAGAATCAACCGTATACGGTAATCGGTGTGATCGAAGATATTTTAGTGCAATCACCCTATGCACCTGTTCGACCAGCGATGTGGCATTTAAATACAGACGCTCAGAATGTGTTTCTGATGAAACTTAATCCGCAAACAAATGTGAAATCGGCATTATCCAAGATTGAGTCTGTATTTAAACGTGAAAGCCCGGGTCGACCATTCTCGCCGTCGTTTGTCGATGAAGATTACGCGCAAAAGTTTGGTGATGAGAAACGTCTCGGAACACTCTCATCATTTTTTGCAGTGTTGGCAATTTTTATCTCTTGTCTTGGACTTTTTGCGCTAGCATCGTTTGTTGCAGAACAGCGCACAAAAGAAATTGGTATTCGAAAAGTGTTGGGCGCTTCTGTGCCTAACCTATGGCGTATGCTCTCCCAAGATTTTGTCGTGTTGGTGATCATTTCTTGCCTGATTGCCGTACCCATCGCATATTATTTGGCGGTAGGATGGCTTAGCAGCTATGAGTATAAAACGGATCTTTCCTGGTGGATTTTTACGGCTGCGGTAACGGGAGCAATAGCCATCACGTTGTTTACCGTAAGTTATCAAGCCATTAAAGCGAGCTTGATGAACCCGGTAAAGAGCTTACGTACAGAATAAATGAATTGGAAGTCAAGCGTGTTTTCAGTCTTGACTTCCTTCACTTCTCTACTTCTGATTTTCTACTTTTCCGTCGCTGCTGAAAACAACAACCTTGTCTCCAGCGTTGGATTCTAGCTCAACTTCAAAAGTCGTTTTTCCTGCAATTTCAATTTTGTCAATGTCATCAATCTTGTAAGACTTAAAGTCTGTTTCGATTTTTTGTTTGATGTTTGTGGGGAGATTGCTCAATGAAAGATCTTGCTTGTGCTTGAGCACATTTCCTTTTTTATCAAACCAAACGTCGTGGTCTTCGTGATTGATTTCAAATTCAACCTTATACTCTTCTCCTTTGATCTCCCAGTCGACGTCTGTAGCCTTTTCAAAGTTGAGCTTGAAATTATTGAGGATAACAGATGGCACTTCGCTTTGAGCGATGTCTTGGCCATTCACGACAGTGATTGCCGAAATAGCAATGATAAGTGATAGTAGCTTTTTCATATTTGTGCTGTTTGATGATGTAAATGTCATACATGATCTGGGAAAGAAACTGGAATATATCAACTGCTTCGTTTTTTATTTCGTAGATCCACCACGTGAGAAGGCGATAATACTGTGGTATGTTTTTCTTGTGTTACCAATTTATACGGCAATCACCGTAAGAAATTGGTAAATAATAGGGAATCAGCTTGCCGCCATCGTTATAGAAAAAACATGTTTGCCATTGTAGCGATATTCTAATTTGTAGCCGTAGAGATCGCAAATCGATTTCACGATAGCAAGCCCAAGTCCTGTTGAATGTTTTTGATTACTTCCTTTGTAGAAGCGTTCGAAGATCTTTGACTTATCTAACGTTCCTAAAGTACTGGTGTTCTCAATTGTGACACCTTGATCAGTAACTTCGATTTCAATGCGACCACCTTCGACATTGTGAAGGATGCCGTTTTTAATAAGATTTGATAGCATGATGGAGGCAAGGTCCTCGTTGATTCTTTTTGTCAATCTTCCTCGGTGATGCACCGACAAGATTACCGATTTGTAGTCAGCAAGGTCTGATAGTGCTATCGCCAGATGATCTAGTAGTTGATTGAAATCAACCGACGTTTGTTCAGGGAATTGGCGGTTCTCGATTTTTGATAGCAGTAACAATGTTTTGTTGAGACGTGTTAGCCTCTGCAGTGATTCAATGACGCTGCTGATTTCTGCAAGATTTGCTTCTGCATGTTGTTGCTTTTCCGCTAACAGCTCAAGCTTATTAATACTGATGGCCAGGGGTGTTTGCAATTCATGAGATGCGTTTTCAATAAATTGTTTTTGACTTTGAAAGGTAGCTACTGTTCGATGTAAAAGTGTGGTAATGGACTCTTGAAGCATGTTAAATTCGGTAACACGCGTCACGGAAAATGCAGGCAATTCCGGAGACTCCACCCTGAAATTTCGAAGGCGGTCCAGGATAGCGTAAAAAGGTCGCCAAATACGGCGAAGTAAAATGTTGTTGATAATCATGATGCTGATCAGTAAAATAACATATAACCAAATGATGGAGTATAAGAGGTCTTCGATGAGATCGTCTTCCTCTACCATGGATGAAACAATTAATAGCTCATAATATTTTCCGTGGACTTGAAAGGCAGACTTCAATACTCGAACGGGTTCATAGTCCTGTTCATTGATCGTGTAAATGGTAGAGTCCATGTATACATCCCGGTATTGAAGCGCATCCGTCGCGTTAATCTCACGGATGGCATAATTGCTTTCCAGAAGTGCCGTCTTGTGTATCAAGGTTGTGTCAGTCGCTACACGCTCAAGGATCAAGAGTTTTGTATTTTCAAGTCCATCGTCAATACTGTCGTAGATCTCGTCTAGAAAATTTGCGTAGAATATGGTTGCCCAAACACCAAGCACGATAAAGAATGCGATAGACAGATAGGAGAGTGTGTGATTGACTAACTTCATTCGACCACAAGTTTATAACCGATACCATACACTGCTTGAATTTCGATGCTTGCGTCAGTCTCTTTGAGTTTCTTTCTCAAGTTTTTGATTTGCGAATAGATGAATTCAAAATCATCGGATTGATCTGCGTGATCTCCCCAAATATGTTCGGCGAGGGCAGTTTTGTTAATCAATCTATTTTTGTTTGATGCGAAATATACCAGAATGTCAAACTCTTTACGGTTCAAGATAAGTGCGCTGCTTTGTACGTTCACGGTCCGTTCATTCAGATTGATCTTTACGTTTCCGATATTGATGATCTTTTGTCCATCATGCTGCTTGCGACGGATTACCGATTTCACGCGCGCAGTCAACTCTGCGAGGTGGAATGGTTTTGTGAGATAATCATCCGCGCCGAGATTGAGTCCTCTCACTTTATCGTCTATTGAATTCTTCGCAGAAATAATGATGACGCTGTTGTGTTTTCCCTTTTCTTTTAAAAGCTCTAACAGCGTGAGTCCGCTACCACCGGGAAGCATAATGTCAAGTAAAATGCAATCGTAGTCATACGTCTCTAGTTTTTCAGCGGCTGTATGAAAGTCAGAAGCAGTTTCAATGAGAAACAATTCTTTCTCCAATGATATTTTCATCACGTCGCGTAGATCATCTTCGTCTTCTATCAACAGTATTTTCATAGACTGAAAATGGATAAATTAACCAACCATACAAAATAAGAGTGTGATTTCGGAAAGATTTGGGAATAGCATCCAAATAAAAGTAATTCGAAATCCTTCCAGAATGTTTCCGGTTTTCTGCTTTTGCTTTGCGTTTGATTAAATTAAGGGTTAGATATGAAAACACAGGGTATTTGTTTCGTTTTGCTGGTTTTTGTGCTGGGCGCGTGCAATCTAGGCTCCACGCAGTCGACTGAGGCAAAAGATTTTGCTGCACGAAAGCAATTGGCAGAACTCATGGATAAAAAGTTAAAAGAGGTATCTGGAATGGCTGCGAGTAGAGGCAATGCTGGACTATTTTGGGTGCATAACGATAGTGGCAATGAACCAGAAATTTATCTGATCGATGATCAATTGAACATTCGACTAACCGTTAAGCTTGAAGGCGTGGAAAATCGTGACTGGGAGGATATTGCCGTTGGCCCAGGTCCGGTTGCGGGTAAACAATACGTTTATGTTGGTGATATTGGCGATAACGACGCGGTATATCCTTATAAATACATCTATCGCTTTGAAGAGCCTCTGCTTGACGGTGTTGCTGAAATTGGCGTGAGCGATATCGAAAAAATAGTATTCAAACTTGAAGACCAGGTTAAAGATACAGAGTCGTTGATGATCGATCATCAAACAAAAAATGTGTATGTCATTTCGAAGCGCGAGCAGCCAGTTTATTTATATGAGCTTACTGCGCCAATGTCAAATGATACGCTGGTAGCGAAAAAATTATACAGCCTTCCGTTCAAAGAGATTGTTGCTGCGGATTATACTTCGGTTAATGGCGATGTATTGATAAAGAATTATCAGGCAGTCTACTACTGGAAGAATGAAAAGCGTGAAAGCATCGCGGCACTGTTGAAATCAAAACCTGCACGCGTGCCTTATGACGAAGAACCTCAGGGGGAGTCAATCGCGTGGGCCATTGACGGCGCCGGCTTTTATACGCTAAGTGAGAAGAAGAAAAAGAAACCTTGCTATTTATATTTCCACGCGAAGGAATAAATCATTTGCTTCCGGGAAAAATAGTTGAGATCAGGTTGCCGATCGAAAATTTTTTGTTGTTGATCTCATGACGATTGACTTGCTCAAATGTATCGGCAATTTCTTTGATCCAATCTTCGGGTACATTGATCGGATACATTTCTTGATTACATGCGGCATCCTTGGGCATGCGAAGTGTACCGTTCTTTACTTTAATGATAAACTCAGCATTGTCGATGGCTTCATGATGAATATATTTTCCAACATCAGGTCGTTGTGTAGCGACGCGTTCAACAATTTCACGAACGCCTTTTACATATTGTGTGCTCTTGATCATAGCAGTTAATTCGTAGCGGTTAAAATGGATGAACAATTCACGTGGATATACCAGCGATGAACGCAGAAACAATGCTTACCAATATCGTGAAAAAAGATCATTGCGCGCAACGTAACTCACCTGTTTCTAACGCTCAAAAAACGAAAAATCATATCATTTTGTCTTGCTAGGGGTAAATATTTAGGGACGGCCGCGACGTTGGTAGCTTTTATTGGCTGATATTGTCGAGCATCCGATGGATCATGGCCGACTTGCTTTCAAGCTTGATTAACAAGGACAGTTGGTTGCCAGCACGCACAAAATTCTGAGTAGAGTAAGTAATCGGGTAGTACTGATCGTCGTTTATGTAGTCTGTTAAAAACCTGAGTGCCTGCATGTAGATCATGAATCTTCCTGCGAAAAAGAAATGTTCTTTTTCAATCGTAGATAAAGTCGATTGTGTTTCGCGATAATAGCCTTTAACCACGGCTTCGAGGAATGGCTCTCTAATTTCAATTAGGTTGAAGTCTTTTTCTTCTTCACTCACCGGCGACAAATAAGTTCGCATCATGTCGCCCACATCGCTAATAAAATAACCGGGCATTACCGTGTCGAGGTCGATCACACAAAGCCCATCATCATTGGCGTTAAATAGGACGTTGCTAATTTTAGTGTCATGATGCGTTACGCGTAATTTGAATTGCGTATCGCGTTGAATAGCCTCGAATGTTTTTAGGATGTCTTCACGATTATTAAGCGCCTCAATAAGATGTTGTGCTTGCTGAATGCGCTCGGGATTACCCTGATGCTGCGATGTAACAAATTGTTGGTGTCGCAGCGTGAGGTTGTGAAAGTCAGGTAAAGTGATCTTGAGTTGTTCGACAGGAAAGTCATGGAGGATCGTCGTGAATTTTCCGAACTGAGAAGCTGCTTCGAAAGCTTGTTTCGGTGAATCGACAACGTTGCGTGAAATAGAATGCTTCACGAAAGGAAAGAGTCGAAAGTAACCTTCTTCGACGTGAGTCAACGTGGCGCCGCGCTTGTTTTTTATCGGTGCTACAAAATGGTATGACGGATGTTTCCGCTCAAGAAAATCTCGAATGGCCTCAATATTCGAAGCAATGTCATCGGGCGATTTAAAGATCCGCTCATTCAGTCGTTGCAGAATAAATTGTTCAGTTGGCGTATCGATTAACCAGGTGTGATTAATCAATCCATTACCAAACGGTTTTACGGCAGTCGACGAAAGATCGACGCTGTAATGCGAAAGAACGTGTATTGTTGTCAATAATACTGAATTTAGAATTCGTCATTCAAGGCAAATACAGCTTTTCGACTTGACCATTTTCCAGACGTGAAATCGGGGAACGCGACTGTCTGATTATTGAGCTTGATCGACTCTTCACTAAGGGGTGTTATGGCACTCCAGGTAGCGGCATCGTAAACGTCCATCGGCGTAGAAGTTTTTCGCTTGATGGATTCTATAAAGGCGTGAATAACAAAGAAGTCCATCCCACCATGTCCAGCACCTTCAGTGTCTTTGCTCCAACGTGCCCAAAGCGGATGATCGTATTGGTCGAGCCAAGTTTTTGCATCATCCCATCGGTGTGGTTTGGTAGATTTTCCTTCTATATACACCCCATTGTTTACGTCCATCCAGAGGCCTTCGGTGCCCTGTACACGGAACCCAAGAGAATAAGGTCTTGGCAAGTTCGTGTCGTGTTGAAGGAGTACGGTTTCTCCGTTACTGCAGTTGATTTGCGTTGTGACGACATCACCAAGTTTAAAATTGACCTTTGCATTTGGATGGTCGTTTCCTCCGCCTTTTATAATGTGTTGATGTAACCCTCGCGACTTGGATGAAAATGAGTTTAATGATGTAAAGCGATTTCCACGATTGATGTTTAAAAAATGAGCAAGTGGTCCAACACCATGTGTAGGGTAGAGGTCGCCATTTCGTGTTACAGAATGTTCAGTTCTCCAGCGCGCCTCCGAGAATCCTTTCGCCCCGAATTCCACACCATGCCCATAAGGATGAGTACCGTCATTGAATTTTACATCACGCAGGTCATGTTGATAGCCTCCCTGTAAATGGATAAGCTCACCAAACAGCCCTTGGCGGACCATGTTTAACACGGCCATGACGTCGCGGCGGTAACACACATTTTCAAGCATCATCACGTTTGCGTTATTACTTTCTGTGGCTTTTACGACATCCCAATGATCTTGCAGTGTAATACCAAGGCAAACTTCGGTGCCAACATATTTAACGCCAGACTCCAGCGCACCAAGGATCATTGGCTTATGCCACTCCCAAGGCGTTGCAATGATTACGCCGTCACAACGTTTTTTATCGAGCATCGATTTCCATGCATTAACGCTGCCGGTAAATACTTCGGGCATTTTCTTTTTATGCTTTGCGATAATCTTCTTAGCCATGTCGAGCATCCGATTGTCGATGTCACAAATGGCGATCAACTCAACGTCGTCGCGTCGAAGTAACAGGTCAAGGTGTTCCTGTCCGCGCAGCCCCACGCCGATCAGTGCAATTTTTATCTTAGAAGGTTCGTCTGCGAAGGTGTCAAGTGCAGGAAGTGCCAATAGCGATGCCGTTGCAAGAGCACCGTTTCTAATGAATTCTTTACGGTTCATCATGTGGTAAACGCGGTTAATGAGTGCGTACGTTCTGTGGTCAAATTAGCAAAAATGTGAGTGGCGTGCACAAAAAAATCCAGCGTCTTTCGAACGCTGGATTTGGTTATCGTTTCTATATTTTATGCGTACACGGGCGAAAGAAGTCTTGCGCGGTCGCGGATACTTTCAAATGTGTGACTTTTTTTAAGGACGCCATTTTCGAAAACAGTTTGTAGGACGTCTTCACCGTCTTGATCCATGCCAACTGTCTTAAATTGGTTATCCTGTTTAATAAGTTTGAGTTTTCCAGTTTTTGACGCTTTAAACGACTTGATGATATCGCCATGTTCATTCATTTCAAGCGGCTTCTTCATCACATTGACACCCTGATTGTTGATCTCAGCAAATGAACATTTCAAAGCGAATTTTTGTGTGTCGCGATTTACTTTTTGTAGGAGAGCTCCTCCCATACCGAGAACCAGGTTTTCTCCAGAGATCTTATTTTTCTTGAGCGCGTCGTAAATAATAGGAATGGAATCAATGTCAATGCCATCGCCCTGAATGACTCGCAATTGCGGCGGTAAAACTTTGTAGCCTTTTGAATTGACATGAAATTCAAATTTTTCGAAAAGGATATCGAAAACTTTGAGCAGTGTTTTGACGGGATCACCGGAGTCTGGACGAATGACGAGACGACCATCTCGTTCGAGGATTTGTTGTTTAAATTGACTACCCCAGTAATTCTCGACAGTGTTAAAGATGTTATAAGAGTCAGACACGCAAGAAAGAATTCCTGTTGGGTATGCGTTAAATACATGTTGTAAAATAGCAGCTTCTCCTTCTTCACCCAACAAAGTCATAATAGAATGTTCTGTTGCGGGCACAGACAATCCATATACTTGCTGAGTGTTGTAGTATCGCTTTGCAAACTGAGATGCATACACCGTGTCGCTGCCGCGAAAGTTGAGCAAATGTGCTGCACCGCCGATGCCGGCACTTTCAACCGAACTAACTCCTCGAAAACCAAAGTCATTCAGTACAAAGTCGATATTTTCGTAGGATGTATCATCGGCAGTTTCTTCAAAATTTTGCGCTACAATTTTTCTCACGGCGCGAGATAGCGTTGCTACCGTAGAAGGATACCAGACTTGCATCAGAAGAGTTTCGAGAAAATTTGTGAGCCAGTAACATTTTGGGTCAGTGTTTTCAATGGTCATCAAAACGTTACTTACGGGGATGGCCATACCTTCTGGAACTGCTTTTATGCGAATGGGAAGATGACCTCCATGTGTTTGAAGGATGTGTTCAAATATGCTACGGTTAAAGATATCTCCTCGGCCGAAGACGCCGTGTAAAATTTCTTCTGCTTGGTCAAGATCGACTTTTGTAAATGCTTGTCCCGCCAGATAATGTTCTAAAAAATATTGTAAGCCAAAAAACACCGTTTCGTCAAATATTCCGCCTCTACTTTCCAGGTAAGAGTAGATCTTGGTTGTGCCTGGCATGTAAAGCTTGTGGTGCGCATACTTATATGCGTCTGCTAAAAGGAGTAAATTCTGCTTTTCCATAGACATGAATTATTTGGTGTATTTCGTGATAAGAGTATTGAGGAGCGGCGTGTGTGTGGGGGTAGTAAGATTATTTTTGATGAGATCACTTAGTTCGTTAAGCTTGAACCAATTCAATTCTGCGAGATCATCATTAGCGACGGGAGTGCCGCTAATATAGTTTGTAGAGAAAAGTGTCGTAATGATTTTATCGGTCTCACGTTGATATCGCCAATCATTTATGTTGAGTGACGTTTCGTATTGCATCGGTGCTACGGTAATATCGCCACATTCTTCTCGAAGTTCACGAAGTGCAGCGCATTCAAAACTTTCGTCGGTCGGGTCGCTGAAGCCCCCAATGAGTCTCCATTTTTGGTCAATGTCTTTTTTTCCTAACAGAATCTCTGCACGGTTGTTTCTAAAAACTGCGATGTCGACGGTGGGATACACTTTGTTGTAAGTATTGGCGTAAGCGTAAATAATTCCTGATCTGAATTCCATTGAATCCATTGTTTCATCTTGGGCGAATTCACGCAGTTGTGTTGCGTTGTGTTGGCCTTGTGCGGGAATTTCGACGACCACGTTTTTTCCTGAATAGTAGTCAATAAAGCTGTCGCGACTGCCGTAGAGGGCGAAAGAGGCTCCGGGAAAAGTGTTCGTCAATAGTGTATCTAATGTGGTAGACCAAGTGGTGTCCAATGGATGATCGGGGAGTGGAAGGACGATGATCTCAGGGAATGATTTTTTGATCATTTTTTCACGGGTGGGAAAATCGAGTGGATTTCTCTTGCTTCCTAATACGGGCGACACACCTAAAATGATAACAACTTTTCTATGCTTGGCTTTCACGGATTCGATGAGGCCAATATGTCCCGGGTGGAGGTAGGGTGTTTGAAGTCGAGCTATGATAACGCCGATCATGTTGCTGTTAATTTGTGTAAATTATACGCAAATATAGGATGAAAGTTGTTTCCTTGAAATGTATTTGCGTAAAAAGTACGCTAAATGTGTTGAGGTGGCGATTTTAGGCGAAAAAGTCGAAGTTGTAGCCTTTTTCTTTCAATTCGAAGTATTTTTTTCGGTTGAATTTAAAGAGCTGTGCGGGTCTTCCCGATTTTCGTTGTATGGTTTCATTCAAAGCCTCAAGTATGCTGAGTTTTGCAATTTTCTTCTTAAAGTTTCTGCGATCGATCTCACGCCCTAGCAATGCTTGGTAAAGGTTTTCCAAGTCAGAAAATGGAAATGCTTTATCAAGGAGTTCGAATCCCACAGGCTCGTAGGTGATTTTTCCGCGCAATCGTTTAATCGCAACGTTGATAATTTCTTTATGATCAAAAGCGAGTTTTGGTAGTTTCTGGATGTCAAACCACGCTACATCTTCAGCATCTGATTGCGCACTAATTTGGAAATCCTTTGGTCTTACGAGCGCAAAATACGAAACGGATATCGCATGATTTCTCGGATCTCTGGTTGGTTTTCCGAATGTATACAATTGTTCGAGGTAGTTTACGCGGATACCTGCTTCCTCCTTTAATTCGCGGTTGACAGCATCGTCAAGTGATTCTCCATCAAGCACAAGTCCACCCGGGAGTGCCCACATTTTTTGGAATGGTTCGTCTCTACGTTTGATCAGCAAGAGTTGCATTCCGTGGTCTGGATCATAGCCAAATACTACTGCGTCAACAGAAACTTTGATGTCTTGCTTCATGTCGTCAAATTAGGATAAATCATGTACAGTTAAAAATCAGAAGTTGTTGAAGCGTGAGCACGCATTCAATAACTTATCATTGATGGGAGGGATGCTTTGTTGTGAGCGAGGTTGAATAACTTTTGGCCGATGTTTAAAACGTCGTCACAACAGCATGAGGTGGTTATTGGTGACGCCGAAATTCTGACTGCCTATTTTTTTGCGTCGTGCTTTGCATTGTGTGCAAGCGATGCAATGACTGCCACGGAAAGTGTTAACACAATAAACATCAAAGAGATCTCGATCGGAATTTTGTAGAGATCACCAATGCACATTTTCACACCGACGAAGATGAGTATGGCTGAAAGTCCGTATTTCAGGTATGTAAAATATTTTTCCATCCCAGCGATGGCGAAGTATAGTGATCGAAGTCCCATGATGGCGAATACGTTCGAAGTATACACGATGAGGGCGTCATCTGATATGGATAGAATTGCTGGGATGCTATCGACAGCGAAAATCAGATCAGTAGCCTCGATGGTGACCACAACGAGAAAGAGTGGTGTTGCCCAAACTTTTTTGTTGATGGAAACAAAAAATTTATCGCCTACGAAGTTTGGTGTTACCGGAATTGCCTTCCGAATGATTCTGATCAACGGATTTTTCTCAGGTTCAAGTTTCGCGTCACCTTGTGTGAGGATCCGGATTCCCGTGATCACCAGGAATCCTCCGAAGATGTAGATCAACCAATGGAATTTGTGAATCAATTCGACACCTGCCAAGATAAAACCAACACGCATCAATAGCGCACCCAAGATTCCCCAAAATAATACCTTGTGTTGATATGCCGCGGGAACGTTGAAGTATGAGAAGATCAGGATGATGACAAAGATGTTGTCAACGCTTAGCGATTTTTCGATGAGATATCCGGTGAAGAACTCATAGGCTTTTGCCTCGCCAAGTTGGTAGTAGATAAAAATATTGAACAAGAAGGCCATGAAAACCCACACAGCGGTCCAAATCAAAGCTTCCTTAACAGAGACTTCTTCTGATTTTTTGTGAAAGACACCAAGGTCAAGAACGAGAAAGAACGCGACGAAGAGATTGAAGCTGATCCAGATAGCGGTTTCCGACATTGGTATTGTGTTATGAGGGTGCGAACGACTATAAATATAACCTTTAAAAGGGAAATAATGGCTGACTTAATTTAGATATAATCACATTATAATTGGTTATGATAGCGGCGGCTGTAGCGATCTAGCAAACGCTGTAATCGGGAAACGTGCCGGTAAGGTGACAAGCGTAGTTTCGATTTGACTCTTGATAACATTGTATTGTGATTCGGTTTATTCTAGTCGCTAGATATTTATTAGGATGTGACAAAGTTCGCGATAATTTGCTCGAGCTGTATTGTATTTATCAAGTGACGTCACTATTTTTTAAAGATGTTAACAGCATCAAGATTTAACTGGGCGTTGGGAATACTTGACGTAAAAAAGTCAGAGAAGTTATTAGATATTGGGTGTGGCTCGGGCGTGCTTGCCGCGATGATTGCGTCGACACTGACTAGTGGAAAAGTTGTTGCCATTGATAAGTCGTCTGCTATGGTAGGCAAAGCCCAGAAACGACTTCGTGATTTTATAGCATCATCCCATGCTGAGGTTTATAAGTCAGATTTCGCTCACTTCAATTCTGGATCTTCATTCAATAAGATTGTTGCATTCAATGTGAACTTCTTTTGGAAGAAACCGAATGAGGCTGAATTTCAGGTGCTAAAAAAGATGATGCGTAGACGCGCTGAACTTTTTGTGTTTTATGATGCGCCAGGTAAAATCAAATCAACAATGGTTGATGCAATCGCTGAGTGTTTAGAGGAGCATGCTTTTAATATTGTTGAGATGGAATTTACGAAGTCGAATAATGGTGTTTGCTTTAAGGCGTGTCTATGACCGACGATTATTTTAGTTTGTCTTTAAAGAAGTCGACGGTGCGTTGCCAAGCAAGTTCCGCAGCAGTCTTATCATACCGCGGTGTTGTATCGTTATGGAAGCCGTGATTGGCATTCGCATACATGTGCGCAACGTAATCTTTTTTGTTTTCTTTCAAAGCGGCTTCGTATGCTGGCCAGCCTTCATTGACGCGGGTGTCTAATGCAGCGTAGTGAAGTAGCAGCGGCGCATTTATCTTCGGCACATCTTCTGTAGCAGGTTGCCCACCGTAGAATGGCACAGCCGCGGCCAATGTTGGAATGCGTGTAGCCATCATGTTGGATATCCATCCACCGAAACAAAAGCCAACGACACCAACTTTTCCATTACAATCTTTATGTGTTTTTAAATAGTCGTATGCGGCAATGAAGTCTTCGAGCATTTCATTTCGATCGCGCTTGCTTTGAAGTTCACGACCCTGATCGTCGTTACCGGGATAGCCGCCCAATGGCGTTAAGGCATCGGGTGCTATAGAGATAAATCCTGCTAAAGCAGCGCGCCGCGCAACGTCTGCGATATGCGGATTCAGTCCGCGATTCTCGTGCACAACAACAATTCCACCCAGTTTACCTTTCGCGTCGGCAGGTTTTGACAACAATGCCTTGATTGTGCCACCGCCTTTTGGCGATGAGTATGAAATCGTTTCTGACTTCAATCTTGGATCGTCGTTTTGAATCTGAATTTGACCTTTATAGTCTGGCATTAAAAAACTCATCAACGATGCTAGCGTTAGGCCGCCCACGGCATAGGTCGAAAGTTGTTTGACAAATTCACGTCGCTCAATCCGGTTGTGCGCATAATCGTCATAAAGATCGAATACTTCCTGTTTGATATCTTCTTTTCTGATTTCTTCCATGATACATCGGTTTGGAATTTCAAGTTAGTAAAATATTTGAAGGTCAGATTTCGATCCTCGGCTGGATTCTCAAAACGTGCGCTGTCGATTGGGTGATCTGCAAAGGCTTATTTTTAAATAATTCCTCTAAAGAATGGGGAATTTGTAATGGGACGGCTTCAAAAACACAAATGCCCCGCCTGAAATACCCGCATGCCCCCTGTGATTCTTTTTCGTAAATTATGCGGCAACGGCTTCAAAACTTAAGTTTAACGCCAGTTTTAGTAACGGTGCAGGCGAGAATAATATGACGGGATACTTTTTACAGGTAAGGCGAATTTTGCAAATCATGATCGTGTTGATGCTGTTTTGCATCGGAAGTACGAACGCTCAATTTCTGCAAGAAAATCTGGTCAAGCATTACAACCTGAAAGATGGCCTTTCGCAAGCAGTTGTTAACAGCGTATTCCAAGACGACGAGTCACTTATCTGGATCGCGACGGAAGATGGTCTTAACCGTTTTGATGGCTACAACTTCAAAGTTTTTAAGCACGACCCGCTCAAAACCAACGGCCTTCCTGATAATTTTATACAGTCACTTTTCAGAGACTCCGAAGGAACGTTATGGGTGTCGTCTCGTAAAGGCTTGCTCCAGTTCGATCCGAATATCGAATCATTCACTTTATACCAGCACCGTCCTGCAAAATCGGATCACGCTTCCAGCAACGATGTTAGTTTTATTACGGAAGGTGTAGCTAAAAATTTATGGATTGCCTGGTACGGAAGTGGTTTTGCTTCCTTTAATAAAAAGTCGAAGAAGTATGTTACATATGACACGTCGTCACCCATTGGGTTGACCAGTACCCGTACCGTTACGCTCCTCGAAGATAAGCAAGGGATTTTATGGGTCGGCACGCAAGATGGTGGACTCAACGTGTTTAAGGTTAATGACGGAAAGGTTGTCGATAAAGTTGATGCGTTGTCGAATGCGATGAAACTTCCATCGCAAAATGTTCACGCTATTGTGGAAGACTATGCTAGTAATATTTGGATCGGAACGTCAAAGGGATTGGTAGTTTACCTTCGTCGCCTCAATAAGTTTTTTGTTTTTAACGATGCAAAATTTTCGATCGCTAAAAAAAGTATTTTTTCTCTCGCTGTCGACCGAAATGAAAATTTATGGATAGGAACGCAGGGTAGTGGTTTATTCAAACTTGATCTGCGGCAAATGATAACACGCCCCGTTGATGATTTTATCTTTTCGTCCATCGGAAACCTCGATGACTTTGATATCTCTAAAAAAACAATACAATCTATTTACGAGGATCGAAATAAAAATCTTTGGGTAGGCACTTTCGGTGACGGTGTTTACATGATTAGTAGCGATAAGGAGAAATTTGTGAAAATCCAGCAGGCGTTATACAAAGAATCGACGATGAGTTTTGTGTCGTATTACGGTATGTGCTACGATCATGATGGCAACCTCTGGCTTGGTACCGATGGCAACGGACTTTATAAAAAAGGAATTTCAGGTTCTGATGTCAAGCATTATACGGCGGATGGGAAGAAGGGGAGTATTGGTGATAATGCTGTGCTTTCTGCGCTTTGCGATTCCCGTGGTCGACTGTGGTTTGGAACCTATGCGCAAGGTGTATTTTGTTACAATCGTGATTCGGATTCATTTACGCATTTTAAATTCAAAGGCGATGAAGACCGGCAAGGCGTCAATGATGTGCGTGTAATTTTTGAAGACTCAAAGAAAAATATTTGGGTTGGGACAAATCGTGGAGGACTTTGTCTGATTGATCAACATACACAGGTGTATGGCCATCGTGAAAACTTTCGCGGCATGCTGCGTGACGGTGACATCAGAAGTATTACTGAGGATAAGCAAGGTAATCTCTGGTTGGGTTTTTATGGTGATGGCTTACATCGGTACAATGATGCAACACAACAAACTTCTCGTTTTTTTAGTCAGGGAGATGCACGAGGGCAGCTTCAAAGTGAAATTGTATTTACGCTAAATGCAGATCGTCAAGGAAAGTTGTGGATCGGTACGGGCGGCGGCGGACTTTATTGCTACGATTTGCAGAAAGATATTCTCAGAGGCTTTACCGAAAAAGATGGCCTTTCTAACAATACGGTGTATGCTGTTCTCATCGACAATAAAGGAAACTGTTGGGCAAGTACAAACGCAGGTGTTTCTCGGTTTAATGTACAGTCACAAAAATTCACGCGTTACGAAACACTAGATGGTTTGCAAGAAGGACAGTTTAATCCAGGGTCGGGAATTTATAATTATCTCTCTGGATACATGTGCTTCGGCGGTACGCAAGGCGCAAATATTTTTTATCCCGACCAAAACGAGGAAAAAGTCGTCAAGCCAACGGTGATGATATCGGGCCTACAAATTTTTAATAAGCCTGTCTCTATTCAGGATAGTGTCGATGGTGAGCCCATGCTTCGACAGGTTATTAACCGTACAAAGAAAATTGTTCTCAATCACGATCAGTCGGTAGTAACATTTGAATTTCTCGGATTGAGTTATAGCTATCCGGAGAAAAATAATTACGCTTATAAATTAGATGGGCTTGATGATGATTGGAACTTTGTCGGTCATCAACGAACAGCGACTTACCGTTACCTTAAACCTGGCGACTACACATTCAAAGTTAAAGCATCTAATCAAGAAAATGTTTGGAGCGACGACTATGTGAGCCTTGCCATCACCATTAAAGCACCATGGTCGCAAACGCCGTTGGCATATGTTGCTTATTCTTTAATTGCACTTACCGCTGGACTTTTAATTTTCAGATTCACGAGAAAGCAATATTCATTGCGTAAGCGTTTAAAAATAGAAAAAGCCCATCGTAAGAGTGAAAAACGGTTGGCGATGGAGAAGCTTACCTTTTTTACGGAAGTGTCGCATGAGTTTAGAACACCGCTTACGCTAATCATGGGACCGCTTGAGGATATGATGTCGGAGGAAGATTCTGAAACACCGAATGGCAAAAAGTTACGCATGGTTCATCGGAACGCCAATAAGTTGCTGATGCTCATCAACAAACTGATCGACTATCGAAAGATTGAAAGCGGCAACGTGTTCTTAAAGATCAAAGAAGAAGATATCGTGCCGTTTGTCAATGATATTTATGTCACATTCAAAGATCTTGCGGCTAAGCGCAACATTCGTTTTGAGTTTGTAACGGAGCATCCTTCTATTTTGGTTTGGTTCGATAAAGAAAAGATGGAGATGGTATTGAATAATATTATTTCCAACGCCTTTAAATACATCGGCGCGGGTGATGAGATTGTTGTGTCTTGTGCTACCCATGTATCAGAAAAATATCCGCACGGTCGAGTCATTGTAAAAGTGCGAGACAACGGGATCGGTATTCCGAAGAAACACATGAGCAGTATTTTCGAGTGGTTTTATAAAGGTAATCCTGCTGGCTCCATGAATTCGGGTATCGGCTTGTCATTGGCAAGAAAACTCGTTCATCTTCACAAAGGGGATATTTATGTAGAAAGTGAAGAAGGAAACGGTTCCGTGTTCAGCATCAAGATTCCTCTTGGAAAAGAACATTTTAAGCCTGAAGATTTTGTTTCTGCGGAAGAGCCAATCCTACATCCCGCGCTAACGACAACCGTTAGCGAAATACACGACGACGAGCATGGTACACGTAAAGGTTTTAGTTCAATTCTGATTGTGGAGGATGATGACGAGATCAGAACGTTCATTAAAGAATATTTTGGTGAAGACTATAAAGTATATGAAGCGTCGAATGGCGATGAGGGATTAGCGTCAGCGCAAGCACACCATCCGGATTTAATCATCAGCGATATCATGATGCCAGGCATGGATGGTATCGAGCTATGCAAGCAGTTGAAACGTAATATTAGAACTAGTCATATTCCGATTATTCTATTAACGGCGAAAACTTCGTTAACCGATCATAAGGAAGGCATTGAGATTGGTGCCGATGCTTATATGACGAAGCCGTTCAGTCCCGAAATGTTATCGCTTACGGTGAATAATCTTTTACAGTCGCGGGAAAATTTGAAACGATTTTACCGCAATCTATTCATGACTGAGTCTGCGCCAGAGATTAAGGAAGTAGAATCGCCAGACGGAAAGTTTTTGCACCAGGTGTTTGATCTGCTGAAAGAAAATCTTGACAAGCCAGATTTTAATATCAATGAGTTGAGTGACGTGCTCAATATGAGTAGGTCTTTGGTTTATAAAAAGATCAAAAGCCTTACCGGACTTTCTCCAGTTGAATACGTGCGCTCATTGCGTATGCAGGAAGCTGCAAAGTTGTTGCGAAGCCAACAATACAAGGTTTTTGAGGTGATGTATATGGTTGGTTTTTCAGATTCAAAATACTTCCGCACATGTTTCGCGAAAGAGTTCGGCGTGTCGCCATCAGATTTTATGAAGAACGCGCAGATGCAAGCCAATATTGATTCGGCTGCAGGGGGACAATGATTTTTCATCGTCATTAACCCTTCAATTCCTCATTTAGCCCTCCTTTAATAACAGATAGCCCCCGCTCAAAACAATCGTTTTCGGCAAAATTTGGTTTTTCAAACGTTTCCGGCGCGCATAGGACCCAAACCAAAATTCTACGCTATGATGAAAAAACTACAAACAAACCCCTTTAAACTGCTGGTCATTTTAACCCTGATCACAGTTTTTCAACTTAAAGTTTCGCCCACACAAGCCCAAAACTTAGATGTCCGTGGAAAAGTGACATCTAATGAAGACGGCTCAGGACTTCCTGGTGTTAGTGTCATTGTCAAAGGCACTACCAACGGTACCACTACTGATCAAAACGGTAACTTTGTGCTGAAAGCGCAATCCCCGGAAGACGTCCTTGTCTTTTCTTTTATTGGCTATAAGTCGGTCGAAGTTCCGGTCGGGGCGCAAACAACATTTGACATCGCCCTTGAGTCGGACATTGAAACGTTAACAGAAGTTGTCGTAGTCGGTTACGGTGAAACGAAAAAAGCTTCACTCACCAGTGCGATTACCTCGGTGAAAGGAAAAGAATTCGTTAAAAGCCCTCAACCTAATCTTTCCAGTTCTTTTGCAGGACGTGTATCCGGTGTCGTGGCAAACGCATCAACGGGTGAACCTGGCGCTGACGGCGCAAGACTCTTAATACGTGGTCAGAGTAGTAATAAGGAAAATGCTCCACTCATTGTTATCGATGGTATTGCAAACAGAACCGGTGGCTTGGAACGTCTCGATCCAAATGATATCGAAAGCGTTTCTGTGTTGAAAGATGCTTCCGCTGCAATCTACGGTTCACAAGCTGCCAATGGCGTAATCCTCGTCACAACAAAACGTGGTACGTCTTCACCAAGTGGACCTTCTTTTAACTTTAGTTATAACCAAGGTATCGCCAAGCCAACACGACTTCCGAGTATGGCCAATGCAGCAACGTATGCCACTATCCTCAATGAAATTCAATATTATAGAAGTCCTGCGGGAGGATTAAACCAAATTTATTCTGATGAGGAAATACAAAAGTTTAGCGATGGCTCCGATCCAATTCAATATGCAAACACGGATTGGATTGATGAGACGATGAAGTCTTACTCATTGCAGGATCAACAAAACTTGTCGATCGCTGGCGGCGGTACTGATGTTCAGTATTTCATTTCGTTAGGAAGAAGACATCAGGAAGGTATTTATAAGAATACAAATCTTCAGTATGAGCAATGGAACATCAGAAGTAACATTGATATTAACTTAACCAAGAATCTTCGTTTAGGATTGGATCTCTCTGGAAGATCTGAAGACCGTGTTTATCCGACGGAGTCTGCAGGAAGTATTTTCCGTTCTGCATTTCGTACGTACCCAACATTACCGGCTTACTATCCTGGCAACTTGCCTTCGCCCGGAATCGAGTCAGGTCTTAATCCTGTTGTGATCGGCACAAGTCTCGCGGGGTCTGACAAACAACCTAGAACGGTAATCAATACGATGGCGAACTTTACTTATAAAATAGCTGCTATCGAAGGCTTGTCGTTAAAAGGATTCTATGCGCATGATCGTTCATTCGAATCGAGAAAACTTTTTAAAACGCCATGGACAGTCTATAGCCTTAATACGAGTACCAATCCTGTAAGCTTTGATGCTGTGAAGCGCGGTCCGGTTACACCAGAACTTACACAACGTCAGCGCAACGACATCCTTACAACAGCAAACCTAAGTGTAAACTATGAAAGACAATTTGGTTCCACTTTTCTGAAAGGATTTCTTGCCTATGAACAAAGTGTTCAGGAGGCGAACTGGTTTGAAACTTTTAGAAGAGGATTTCTATCACCGGCAATTCCAGAGATTGACTTGGGAGGTTCTGCACCTGAAGAGCGAAGCAATTCTGGAAATAGTGAGCGGTTTACAAGACGAAACTATTTTGGCCGTTTGTCGGCGGAATACAAATCAAGATACATTGCTGAAGTTCAGTTTCGTTACGATGGCTCTTCTAGATTTACCGAGGGGAATGAATTTGGTTTTTATCCGAGTATCTCCGCGGGTTGGAGAATATCTGAAGAATCATTCTTCCAAGTGCCAGCGGTTAATAATTTGAAGCTTCGTGTGTCGTATGGTGAGCTCGGAAACGATCGCGTAGATCCTTTTCAGTACTTAAACACTTTCAATCTTCGTAACGCAAATTATGTCCTTGACGGCGTACCGGTATCTACATTCGGTATCCAGCAACTTGCCAACGAACAGATTACATGGGAAACAGCGCGCAAATTCGATCTAGGTCTTGAAACAACATTGTTTGGTGGATTGACTATCGAGGTGGATTACTTCAATGAAAAACGTATTGGTCTGTTAGTTCCAAGAAATGCATCTATTCCTTGGGTGTCTGGAATTGTAAACGAGTACAATGTATCAGCGATTATTCCTGATGAAAATATTGGAAAGACAAAGAATAATGGATTTGAAGCACAGGTAACCTACAATAAAACGGTTGGTAACATTGATTTCAATGTTGGCGGAAATTTCATGTATAACAAGAGTGAAGTGATTTATCTGGATGAAGCCGAAGGCATTCCAGATCATCAACGCGTAGAAGGTAAGCCATTGGGTTCAGAGTTGCTGTATGAAGCGATCGGTATTTTCAATACACCAGACGAACTTGATGACTACCCGCGACTTCCTGGTACAAGACCTGGCGATTTAATTTTTAGAGATGTAAACGATGACGGTGTGATCAATGCGAATGATCGCGTTCGCCAGAGCCTTAGCAACGTTCCGCAGATCATCTATGGATTTAATATCGGTGCTGCGTATAAGAACTTTGATATCGCCATCTTGTTGCAAGGACAAGCGAAGTCAGTTCAGTATGTGCTTGCAGAGTCTGGTGAAGTTGGAAACTACTTTAGCTCCTGGGCAGACAATCGTTGGAGTCCATCAAATGAAAATGGAACGTATCCACGTGTTGATGTAAGAACATCATCAAGTATTAATGGTGGGTTGAATAAAAATGATTTCTGGTTGTACAACACAGCATTCTTGCGCATCAAAAATATTGAACTTGGTTACAATGTACCTGCCGCTTTTGCAAGCAAAATAAAATTGAAGAGTGCACGAATCTATTTAAGCGCATTTAACCTGGCGACCTTTAGTAAGGTGAAAGATTTTGATCCGGAAGGTCAGAACGAAAGTGCACAGTTCTATCCGCAACAACAGATCTTCAACGCAGGTGTAAACCTTAAATTCTAATTGTATGAGAAAGTACGCATTATATATACTGACGATCTTGGCTTTCGCGAGTACGTCTTGTGATAGTGATTTCCTACATCCCAATCCGACGTCGCTTACGGACGAGGCGATTTGGAAAGATCCGTTCCTGACGGAAGCTTACATTGTGAACTTGTACACTGGTATCCGGATGACGGAGAAGGAGGCGAATCAAGGTGAACGGTTTATTGGTTTTGGTAGAGGCTTTCATTGGGCGTTATATGCATCGGTGACTGACGAAGCTGTATACAGCAACGACGATCAAACTTACCTGGTGCAACGCGGACAACTTAGTCCGAGTAATTACGGTTGGATGAGTACGACATGGGGAAGGAGTTACCGAAGCATTCGTGAGGCAAATTTAGCCTTGTCGAAACTAAGTGAAGTCCCAATCACCGACGATCGAAGAACATTGCTTAACGCGGAGATTAGATTTGTTCGTGCCTTTCGCTACTTCGATTTGCTAAAGGGTTTCGGTGGTGTTCCGATCATTGGCGATCGCGTAACACAAATGACAGATGATTTTTCTGAACTATATGTTCGTAAGTCAATTGAAGAAACTGCAGATTATATTGTGGATGAACTTGATGCTGTGATTGGTGTTCTTCCGGATGATCCAAACAACGATTGGGAAAGAGGCAGAGCAACGACGCCGGCTGCCATGGCATTAAAAGCTCGCGTGTTGTTGTATGCAGCAAGTCCGTTGTACACGAATGACGCCAACATCGCTTCCAAATGGCAAGCAGCTGCCGATGCGGCCAAGGCAATTATGGATTTGAATAAGTTCAGTCTTGTGACGAACCTTTCAGCTGATCATGCTGAGAATTATCGTTTGTATTTTTTAACGGCGCCTACTACGACAGAAGATATTTTCTGCAGAGAGTATACGAATGCAAGTGCATCGATGGCCATGGAGCGCATGAATGCACCGAATGGTTTTGGCGGATGGGGTGGTAACTGTCCAATGCAAAATTTGGTTGACGATTACGAGATGGATAATGGTTTGCCCATTACGGATTTATCCTCGGGTTACAATGCTCAAAATCCATATGCTAATAGAGATCCAAGATTTTATGCGACGATACTTCACAACGGCGCAAGTTTCCGCGGTCGTAATGTAGAAACATTTTTGCCTTCCGGTAAGGACAGTCCAGATGGAAATGAGCCATGGAATACTTCTCCAACGGGATATTATTTGCGCAAGTTTTTGAAGGAGTCTGTTGCGTTAGATGACTGGCCAAACATGGGTACTGCTTCTTGGCGATATTTCCGCTACGCCGAAGTGTTGCTCAACTATGCTGAAGCGCAGAATGAAGCGAATGGCGTTGATGAATCTGTTTACGATGCTGTGAATGAAGTTCGTAACCGTGCCGGTATGCCTGACCTTCCTGCTGGGCTAACGCAAGACGCAATGCGCGCACGAATTCGTAACGAAAGACGTGTTGAGCTTGCATACGAAGAACATCGCTACTTCGATGTGCGTCGATGGAAAATTGCAGCCGTCGTGGAAAATGAACAAGCTCAAGGTATTTCAATAACACGTGATGGCGGGGGTAATTTAACTTTCGCTGTTAAGGAGGCGTTGGGAGATCGAACATTTAGTCCGCAGCATTATTGGTTCCCAATCCCGATTGAAGAGATTAATGCGTCTAACCGAAAAATTGCGCAGAATCCGTTTTACGAATAGATTTTTGAAAATCCGTACGTGAAAAGAAACGTACGGTTTTTTTGGGGTGATAAATGGTGAAGGTTCTCTCATGAGCCTTCCCATTTTCTTTTTGTGTTTCAAAGATGATAGAATAGATACCGTGATTTTTTAATGTCAAATGAGATGAATGTTAGGATGGGAATTCTTTTAAGACTAAACGTCTGCTTAATTTTTTTTATAGCGATTTATATTTCTGGTTGTAAAAGCGACACATCGTTGGTTGATTCGGAAGATAGTACGGCCAATAAAATTGTTGTTAACTTGAATGAGCAACACCAGAAGATCCAAAATTTCGGAGCCTCAGATGCGTGGACTTGTCAGTTTGTAGGACAATGGCCAGAGGAGAAAAGATCTCAAATTGCAGATTGGCTATTTAGCACGGAGGTTGACGCACAGGGGAAGCCCAAAGGCATTGGGTTGTCGCTGTGGCGATTTAATATAGGCGCAGGAAGCGCCGCACAAGATAATATTAGCGATGAGTGGCGGCGTACACCTTCATTTTTGTTGAGTAAAGGGAAGTACGATTGGAATAATCAACCTGGGCAACTCTGGTTTGTAGATGCTGCAAAGCAGCGCGGTGTTTCTAAATTATTAGGGTTTACGAATAGTCCTCCGATTCAGTTTACAAAAAATGGTAAGGCTTACTCAAGCAACGGCGAAGAGGCGAATGTCGCCCCGGAGAACTATCTCAATTTTGCGACGTTCCTCATCGATGTTGTGAAAGCGTTTAAAGCGCGTGGTACATCACTCGATTATATCAGTCCTTTTAATGAACCACAGTGGGATTGGACAGGCAATGGTCAAGAGGGCAGCCCTTACAAAAACACTGAAATTTATGCGATAACAAAAATATTTGATTCACTCTTGGTTAAGGAGAATTTAAACTCATTAATTCAAATAGGTGAAGCAGGGAAACTTAATTACTTGTATGAGAAAGCCGATAAGGTTACACGTGGCGACCAAATAAATCAATTCTTTCATATTCAATCGCCGCTTTATCTTGGAGCGCTCGAAAAGGTTGATCGGGTTATTTCTGGACACAGCTACTTCACCTCAGCACCGGTTGAAACGATGCGTGATGTTAGAACGAAAGTTACCGATGCCGTAAGGAAGGCTAGTGTGCCTCTTGAATTTTGGCAGAGTGAATATTGTATACTTGGTGATCAGGAAGAAGTGAAAGGTGGCGGCAAAGATACGGGCATCGTTACGGCGTTGTATGTGGCGCGACTTATTCATCACGACTTAACAATGGCCAATGCATCGGCATGGCACTGGTGGCTCGCGGTCACTGCTTACGATTACAAAGATGGCCTCATCTATGTCGATAAAAATAAAGCGAATGGTAATTACGAGGATACCAAGCTACTATGGGCATTGGGAAACTATAGCCGGTTCATCAACGCGGGGGCTACACGCGTGACGGTTAGTGGGGACAATATTAACGTAAACAATCCGAAGGGTTTGATGATGTCAGCCTATGTAAACCCTGGTAATAAAGAACTTGTGGTGGTAGCTGTTAACTATGGCGATGTTGATCTTTCAAGCTTTATAAACGTCGAAGGTGCAGCGGTTGATCAATTTAAAGGATATCTGACAGGTCCGGACGCAGATGCAAAACTCAAGCCTTTAGCGTTGGTGGATAGCAACGAGAAGGTATTCATCCCGAAGAAATCGATTGTGACTTTTGTTGGCAGTATTAAATGAGTGTTCAATGATTAGCAAAATGCAAATGATAAGCCGTATCATCATTTTATCGGCCATGTTGTTGTTGATGGTGGTTAGTCCTTCACGAAGCCAAGACTCGCGCGGAATCGACTTCAATTCAGGATGGAAATTTTACAAAGGCGACGGTGTTGGATTTGAAAAAAGATCTTTTAATGATGCCGCATGGAGAATGCAAGACCTGCCGCATGATTGGAGTATAGAAGGTCCTTTCAGCGATGCATGGGCCAGTGGCACCGGCTATCTGCCAGGTGGTATTGGGTGGTATCGTAAATCATTCACCACAACAAAAGATCTCATTGATAAAGTCGTATATCTGTACTTTGATGGAGTTTATAAAAACAGCGAGGTTTGGATCAATGAACATTACCTCGGAAAAAGACCAAATGGTTATGCATCCTTTTATCATGATATTACAAAATACCTCGATAAGAAAGGAAAGAATGTAGTCGCAGTGAGAGTAGATCATACCGACTTTGCCGATTCACGTTGGTATTCGGGGTCCGGTATAAATCGGAAAGTTTATTTGATCAACACAAATCCCATTCACGTCAATGTATGGGGTATTGCATTCGTCACACCGATCGTAAGCAAGGATAGGGCTCACGCCGAAGTATCGTTGGAAATTAACAATCAGAGCACCACGAAAAGTCCTGCAATAGTTAAGACGGAGTTGCTTTGGAATGATGTCGTGGTCGCTAGTAAGGAAAAGGAAATTTCATGGAATGGAAATACGACAAAAGAAACGCTAGCTTTTGAAGTCTCGAATCCTCAATTGTGGTCGATAGAAACACCTCATCTGTATAAGCTTCGTGTTTCTATTGTGATCAACAAAAAAGTTGTTGATGTTGTAACGGAACAAGTAGGCTTCAGGAGCTTCACGTTTGAGAAAGACACTGGATTTTCATTGAATGGGAAATCTATAAAATTGAAAGGTGTATGCATTCATGATGATGCTGGTGCTTTGGGATCGGCAGTGCCTGCCGCCGTATGGGAGAGAAGGTTAAAGATTTTGAAAACAGCCGGTGTGAATGCGATACGCATGAGCCACAATCCACACCAAGATTATTTGTATGACCTCTGCGATCGTCTTGGTTTTCTCGTGCAAGATGAAGCGTTTGATGAATGGGAACTCGGGAAAAACAAATGGATCAAAGGCTGGAATGTGGGCACGCCAGGAAAAGACGGTTACAATAAAGACTTTTCGCAATGGGCGGAGCGCGATCTCACGGATATGATTTTGCGAAACAGAAACAGGGCTTGTGTTATAATGTGGAGCATAGGCAATGAGATTGATTATCCGAATGATCCGTATACGCACGAAGTATTAAACACCGGGCGTAACCCACAGATCTATGGCAAAGGCTATCAGGTAGGTAATCCTCCAGCAAAGCAACTTGGTGTTATCGCCAAGCGGTTAGTCGCAGCAGCAAAGCGTGTTGATAATACGCGACCAATCACAGCGGCGTTGGCTGGCGTTGTGATGTCTAACGAGACAACATATCCTGATGAACTGGATGTTGTCGGTTATAATTATCAAGAGTATCGCTACGCGGATGATCACAATAAATATCCCAACCGGATTATCTATGGTAGTGAGAATGGTCAATCGAACGAAGCGTGGAGAGCAGTTGCAGACAACGATTTTATCTCGGCGCAATTTCTTTGGGCGGGTTTTGATTTTCTTGGCGAAGCACGCGCGTGGCCCATTCGAAGTAGTGGCGCGGGAATGTTAGACTTAGCAGGATACACTAAATCCCAATTTCATTTTCGCAAATCTGTATGGCGTGACGAACCCAGTATTTCAATGCTGACTTCCAAGATTGAAAAGGGTAGAGGTTTTCATGAACAATGTGAATGTTGGGATCATGCAGCCGGAGATTCTATTGCGATAACAGTCTTTACAAATTTGGAAGAAGCAGAATTATTCGTGAATGGTAAATCGCTTGGTGTTAAGCGGCGTGAATCAGGAAGTACCCGGTTGTCGTGGAGAAGTGTGTTTTCACATGGGGAGATAGTCGTGAAGGGACTACGTGACGGGAAGGAATTTTCATCGAAGAAATTGCAGAGCGCGGCAACAGCATCGAAGATCGTCGCCGTCAGCGACAGGGCAGTTGTAGCAGCGCATAGGGATAGCGTTGCGCATATCGATGTCAGCGTAACGGATGATAATGGTGTTGCTGTATTCCGTGGTGATCAAGAGATGGAGATTGTCGTAACAGGACCAGGGAAATTGATAGGACTTGAAAGTGGCGATTTATCCAGTCATGAAGATTATAAATCGACTAAACGTAGGCTCTATCATGGACGATTGTTAGCATACATTCAAGCTTCGGCAAAAGGACAGATAAGGATTGAAGTGAGATCACCGGGGCTTACCACGGCATCACTTGTATTGAAGGCAGAATAATTAATTCAGAAAGTAAATATTGATATGGTTAGAATGTTATGGATTGCACTGATTGTAATAATGTCAAGTGCGACAGGGTATGCGCAGAAAGCAGCACACACATTTGTATTGGGGGATTCTTCATTTCTTTTGGACGGAAAACCATTTGTAATGATCTCCGGGGAACTTCATTATCCGAGAATTCCCAAAGAAGCGTGGCGCGATCGAATGAGAATGGCGAAGGCTATGGGCCTTAATACAATTGGAACGTATGTGTTTTGGAATTTACATGAACCGGAAAAAGGCAAGTACGATTTCACCGGAAACAATGATATTGCTCAGTTTGTACGCATTGCACAAGAAGAAGGTCTTTGGGTTGTGCTTCGGCCGAGTCCATACGTGTGCGCTGAGTGGGAATTCGGTGGGTATCCCTATTGGTTGCAAAATGAAGAGGGCTTAGTTGTTCGAAGTTTAGAACCGAAGTTTTTAAATGCCTATAAAAATTACATCCGTGAAGTGGCGAAGCAACTTGCTCCCTTGCAAATTAATCATGGCGGTAATGTGTTGATGGTACAAGTTGAAAATGAGTATGGTTTTTACAGCAACGACAAAGAATACTTAGAAGCTAATCGACGCTTGTTTATTGACGCAGGGTTCGATGGATTACTCTATACATGTGATCCTGCGGCGAAAGTTAAAGATGGTCACATTCCGGGTTTGTTGCCTGCGGTAAATGGTGTATTGAAGCCAGCAGAAGTAAAAAAACTTGTACGAACCTATCACGGTGGTAAAGGACCATTCTATGTTGCAGAATGGTATCCGGCTTGGTTCGATTGGTGGGGAACTAAACATCACACCGTTCCTGCTGCTGACTATACGCCGAAATTAGATTCGCTTCTTGCGGCAGGTATTTCTGTGAACATGTACATGTTTCATGGCGGAACAACACGTGATTTTATGAATGGTGCAAACTACAATGATCAGAATCCTTATGAGCCACAAATCAGTAGCTATGACTACGACGCACCACTCGATGAAGCAGGTAACGCAACTGCAAAATTTATGGCGTTCAGAGAGGTGATTTCGAAACATCTTCCAAAACAAACGAAACTTCCCGCAATCCCTGAAGCAAAGCCTTCCGCGACGATTGGCGATATTACGCTGACAGAGCATGTTACATATGCCGGTGTGCTGGGTAAAGCTGTTAAACACAAAACACCGCTCACGTTTGAAGATCTCAAACATCCTTACGGCTATATGTTGTACAGAACAAATATTACAGGTGGTAGATCTGGGTATTTAAAGATCGATGAACTGCGCGATTACGGCGTGATTTATGTAAACGGAAAGAAGATCGGAACGCTTGATCGTAGACTTTATCAAGATAGTTTACACGTCTCCTTGCCGAAAGGAAAAGTTACTATTGAAATTCTGGTAGAGAATATGGGGCGTATCAACTTCGGTCCTTATTTACTCAAGAATAAAAAAGGTATCACGAAAAAGGTGACATTTAATAATGAAGTACTGGTGGGGTGGGAAATGTATCCATTGTCGTTGCAAACTATTTCATCGATGAAGATGAGTAGTACTTCAGGGAGTAGCGATGTGTCGATATTTCGACGCGGTCAGTTTCAATTGAAGAAAGCTGTAGATACTTATCTTGATTTACGCAAGTGGGGCAAGGGTTCGGTGTGGATTAACGGTCATCATCTTGGAAGGTACTGGAGTATCGGTCCGCAGCAAACAGTTTATGTTCCAGCGGAATGGTTGAAAGTTGGTAGTAACGAAGTGGTCATCTTTGATCTTACTCAGAGTGATCAACATGTTGTGCCTACGCTTGATAAACCGATCTTAGGACAACTTGGAAAATAACATATAACATAAACTATCTTTATTCTGACGACGCGCTGGCATAACGAATATGTTGTGTCATAGCGTCGTTTTGTTTTCACGTTAATCCGTAAAGACCGCTAGCCAGTACGTTGTTTATCGCCAAGAAATATTTTAGCGGTGATTGATAGTTGATTATTTCAATCGTTTGTTCTTTTCTCCAAATGTCCTGCTGCATTTGTCAATCTGCCCCCGGTCTGATCATCATCGTGCTGCTACTTTTAGGTTTCACAAACCAAATACTTAAGCCTATGAAAAGAAAGATTAGTTTATCCGTATGGTGTTTGATGATCGTGGGAGCTTTTCTCATGATGCGTTGTACAAAAGATGAAATCGTTGACTTTCCGGTGGAGACAACAAAAGGTATCGATAAGAAACCGCTGTATCGCGATGTTCAAGAGATTGCCGCTGTTGGCGTTGGTATCGCCGGCGTAAACTGGGCCGATGGTCGTGATAATTTTGTCGACGGTTGGGTGATTCCTTCAGGATTAACGGCATCGGATGATTACACCACAGTGTCGGCAAAGGCGAATGCAATACTCACTGGTTTTCAAACCAACATGCCAGGATGTAATGCGGTGAGACTGCCAATTAATCCACCGTCGGTACTCGAGTCATGGTGGACCGCTTATTCGGGTACGATCGATCGCGCACTGAGCAAAAACATGAAAGTTGTACTTGCTTGTTGGGAAGGTGCTTCCTCCCGCAATGGACTCATCGATGATGTCGCTCAATTCTGGAATATGTGGACGGCTGTTGTCAACAAGTATGGAGGAAGTAGTAATGTGTATTTTGAAGTTTTCAACGAACCACATGGCTACACACTTGCGCAGTTGACAACAATCTATGCTGAATTTTTGTCGCGTTATCCTAATGTTCCAAGGGGAAGGATTATCCTAGGTGGAACAGGTTATTCGGAGAATGTAACAGGCGTTGGAGCTGATAGTCGTTTTACAAGTTGTCTTCTTGCACTTCATAATTATGCTTTTTGGGCGACGAGACCAACAACGTTAGACTGGGAGCAAGATTGGAAAAATAGAATTGGTTCTTATGGTGCACGAACCGTGGTAACTGAATTTGGTGCAGCGATGACGACGGGAAAAAATTATACGGGTGCAGTGAACGGCGACAATGAAATTGCCTACATCCAAGGTTCAACTAATCTTTTTAGAAGCGCGGGAATTTCAAGTATGTATTGGCCAGGCCTGCGCGATAACGATAGCTATTCGATTCAGAATCGCGGTGGTACTGGAACTAATATAACACTAACCACAACCAATGCGTCAGGCGTAACACGCATTCGTTACGGATGGGGTGAAAATGTGAATGGGGGGCCATTCAATCCAACCGCTTACTATCGTATCATTAATAGAAATAGTGGACAAGCACTTGATGTTAACGGAGGGGCTACTACTGATGGCGCTGCAATCATTCAGTGGCCTTGGAATGGCGGCAATAATCAGCAATGGCAACTTGTGGATCAAGGTGGCGGTTATTATCGAATTCAAAACCGGAACAGTGGAAAGCCTGCTGATGTCAACGGTGGGTCTATTGCAAATGGTGCGACTGTGATTCAGTGGCCATGGAATGGCGGCAACAATCAGCAATGGCAATTGGTTGACAATGGCAACGGTTACTACCGAATTCTAAATCGCAATAGTGGACGAGCTATGGACGTGAACAGCGGATCTACTGCAAATGGCGCGAGCGTTATTCAATGGCAATGGAACGCTGGTAATAATCAACAGTGGCAGATCATCCAGCAGTAGGATATCATATTAAGCCTGGGATTTTTATCCCAGGCCTTTTGTCATGCTACTAGCGCGTTCTTAAAAATTTCATTTTGCGTTGCCATCGTTCGACTCCAGGTCTTCACTCACATCATATGAATGTTTGCTTTCCCGTTGCTGATATTCTTTAGGTGTTGTACCAATCTCCGTTTTAAAGCATTTCGAGAAGTAGGAGAGGTTTGAGAAGCCGACCTCATACATAATTTCAGAAATGTTGCCTTCTTTGTTTTTTAGCAATATCGACGCCTTTTTGATTCGATACTTTTTGATGATCTCATTGGCGCTTAAATGCGTGAGCGATTTTAACTTTCGGTACAAGTGCGTAGAACTCATACCCATCTCATCGCTGAGAAGTTCAACACTAAAATCTGGATTTGAGATATTTGCCTCAATCGTATTCATTACTTTTTTAAGAAAGCGATCGTCTTCGTTTTCTTTATTGTTCTTCTCCTGAGGTTGCGTGATAAGTTCGTTTTTGAAATATTGTGCAAGCTCAGCCTTGCGTTCCAACAAGTGATCAATGTGAGCTTCGAGAAGTTCAATTTCAAATGGCTTTGTCATGTAAATGTCGGCGCCCATCTTAATTCCTTCTACTTTCTGTGTCGTAAGGCTTTTTGCAGTAAGCAGAATGAAAGGTATATGTCGTGTTTTGTTGTCTTCTTTAATGCGTCGGCATAATTCTAAGCCGTCCATCACAGGCATCATGATATCGCTGATGATAATCTCCGGTGCAAACTGACTTACCTTGTTTAATGCTTCTGATCCGTTTTCAGCAATCACGAAGTTGTATTTTTCTTTCAGTGTTACCTGAATGAAGTCGATCATGTCTGCATTATCCTCCGCTAAAAGAATGATGGGCTTGGATGAGCGAAGGTTGAATTCATATTCTGTCGTAGAACTTTCAACGGTGCGCTTTGCGAGTACATCGACTTCCGTGCCTTGATCATCGCGTTGCACTGGAAAATGCTCGTGCCCGAGTGGTAGGAGAACAACAAAAGTACTACCGTGATCCTTTGAGCTTACCAATTTGATTTCACCACGATGCAGTTTGGTGTATTCGGCAACTAAGGTCAGACCAATTCCGGAGCCATTCTCGAATTTACGTGCTTCCTGAACTTGATAAAATTGTTCAAAGATTTTAGACTGCTCTTCTTGCGCAATTCCAATACCGGAATCTGAAATGGCGATACTCACGTACCCCTCGCGAGGACTGTCAGATTTCGCAACAGAAATTTTGAAGTTTATTTTTCCTTCTTTCGGTGTAAACTTGAATGCGTTCGAGAGTAAATTGAAGATAATGATTTCGACTTTCTCTTTATCTGCCCACACTTCACATGTTTCGATTTCTGGATCGAACGTAAAAGTGATTTCACTTCGTGCGGCTTTATCGGTAAATAGCGTGTGTAATTCTCGGCAAAATCCTATAAGATCAAACCAGCTGAGTTTTAAGGCCTGATTTTCATGTTCTAGTTTTCTGAAATCAAGAATTTGATTGATGAGGCGAAGCAAACGTTGCGAATTTTTTTCAGCCAGCGTAATGAGCCGTTTATTTTCTTCGTCTAAGTTATTGCGTTTGATAATCTGCTGAATCGGTGGAATGATCAAACTGATTGGTGTTCGAAGTTCGTGTGAGATGCTCGTGAAGAATTGTTGCTTGGCGCGAATTAATTCTTCAGCATGCTCTTTTTCGACGCGCGTGAGCTTGATTTCATTCTTAAGTTTCAAGCGGATTACATACACGCGAAGCCCAACCAGAATCGTGACAATGGCCAACACGATGTATATCGCAATGAATATTGGACTCAAGAACAATGGAGGATTTACAATAACTTGAATGCTCGTCTCGCGATCGCTCCAGATACCATAATTATTGGTGCCACGAATCTTAAGCGTATACTTCCCAGGGAGTAGATTAGAATATACGGCAAAGTTTTTCACACCTGACACATAGTGCCATTCTTTTTCTTGTCCTTCGAGTTTGTAAGCAAAAACGTTGATCTCAGGTTGCCAATAGTGTAGCGATGCAAAGCTGAAGGTAACGGATCGCTGGGCATAGTCCAGTTCAAGCTCGCGAATAAATGCAACATCAGTTGTCAATGTTGTGTTGCCATTCAAGACTTGAAGTGGTTGTATGCTTTTGTTATTGACGTCGATGTTCGTGATAAATACGTTGGGTTTGTATGGTGTTGTTTTTATTCCGGCGAAGAATGAAATGTAGCCATTGTCGCCACCAAAGAGAATTTGATTGTCGAATGTCCGCGCAGCGCAATTGCTGTAAAAGGTTTTTAGTGGAAGGTCCTTTTCTAAAGGAAATAATTCGAAATCCTTTGTTGTTGGGCTATACTTGATAACGAACTTGTCTGATGCAGCCCAGATATTTCCGAAGTTATCGGAGATGATGTTGTTAAAATTGATATCCGTACCTGTCGTGATTGGATGAACGGTAGCCGAGTCTAAACTTGGTTTGTACTCGATAAGTTCGTTCGCGGCCCCGGTCCAGATACTGCCTTGCGGAGCGTAGTGCAAGGTGTAAATATCTTTTCCGGTAGCCACAGCGTTGTAACGATGCACTTTTTTCGCGCCGAAGGTATTGAGGTCTATGCGGTGGAGCTGGTTGTTATGAATCGCCCATAAGGCGTTTAGTGCATAGGTTATTTTTTCCGAAGCAAAGTCTCCAACGAATTCAAACTTTGCGGCACTTAATGTGTTGATGTCACTCACGAGTTTAAATAAACCGCCCTCCCAAGCGCTTACCCAAAATGAGCCGTCGACGCCCTTGATAAACTTCGCAATGTAGTTGGATGTTAACCCTGTACTATTCCCTGCGTTGATCGTATGCATTTTTTTATGCACCTCATCCCATACATTAATGCCCCCAGCCGTTCCAATCCAGATACGCTCGTTGTCGTCTTCCTCTAAAGCAAATACGTTGTTCAAAATTAGGCGTTCTTGTGGGGGTGACTCGATGTTAAATACTTTTTGCGTATTGGTGCGCGGATCAATTCTCACCACGCCATGTATGGTGGCTATCCAAACAATGCCGCGCTTCGATACGAGTATCGCCTTCGATTGATTACCAACCATTTGGTCGCCGATGCGGTGAGTGATTTCGTGATAGGAAAATAGTCGATTATCTTTATTAATGCGACTAAGACCGTTGGAGGTTACAATCCAAATGATGCCACCTGCATCTTCGAAGATCTCCCAAATCATGTTATTGGGAATAGAATATCGCAGCTGTGGATTATTGAAGTACGCTTTATTTGTTTTTGATCCCGTAGTAAAAACATTCAACCCAAAATCCGTACCCAGCCACAATTCTCCATTCGGACCGACATAAATATTTTTAATTACCTCATTGCTAAACCCGGCGTTCTCGCGTGTAAAATGCTTGTAGCTTTTTTGAACTTTGTTGAATAAACACAATCCCGTCTCTGTGCCAATCCAGAGAAGTGAATCATTTCCTTTTACGGGTTTAATGTCACAGATAAGATTGTTCTTCAGCGCTGGTTTATAGTCGCGTTTTAAATCGTAGTGCTTAAACTCAAGATCGCTGGGCAATAATGTATTGAGGCCATCATAAGTACCCACCCACAGAACGCCTGCGTTATCTTCGTAGATGCTTCGAATCGTATTATGACTCAGTTTACTATTCTCAACTGTGAACGTGATAAATTTTCCATCGTTGTGTTTGACAAGGCCATTCGCAGTTCCGATCCAAATGTTGTTGTCTTTATCTTTGTACAGTGTTCGTATCGCAGCCTCAAACGTTAAATCTATTCGCGTGATTTGAAAATTCTTTGTATTGATTTTACAGAGTCCACGCCAGGTACCGATCCAAAGAAAATCGCCATCCACCAACAAGCAACTGATTTCATTTGCGGGGAGAGAGTTCGCGTTTTCATTTCGTTTGAATGTCTTAAAGGAATAGCCATCAAAGCGCGCTAATCCGTTACCCGTGCCGATCCATATGAACTGATTTGAATCTTGGGCGATCGAATTAATGACGTTGGATGGTAGCCCATCGCGTGTCGATAAGTTAGAAAAGAAAAGTTGTTGTCCGCTTGCGGAGGTGAACGCCATGATCAAAACAAGACCGGCAAAAACAAATATTCTGGCGACAGTTAGGAGCATACGGATCGAGACCATGAAAATACAATCTTCGTGGCGAATATCGTCGCGGAGTCAAAACTCCAACGTCGCGTGCGATACGCGGCTATTTGCGAACGTTGCATTGAATTCCCTGAAATGCTGATAGATACGCCGTTTTCTTGGCAATAATTGAGCGAATCTTCCACATCGGATGTATGAATTTTGTTACTTCATGTACGTTTTTTTCACACAACAGCAACCGTTTGAAATGAAATTGCATGCAGCTTTTATGATGACTATGATTAGACAAATTACATTTTGCTCCGTATTGCTGCTGTTTTGTTGCAGTTCGGATCCCGATCAAGAAGAGGTTAAGCCTCCGGTAACCACGACGGATGATTTCTTGTACGGCGCGGACCTTTCTTATGTGAACCAGGTTCTCGACAAAGACGGAGTTTTTAAAGTTGGTGGTACAACGAAAGACCCTTACAAGATCTTTGCTGAAAAAGGTACCAAACTTACCCGGTTCCGACTTTGGCATAATCCGTCTTGGACGAAAGAAGTATATGGCGATGATGGAACACAACTATACAACGATTATCAAGATGTAGAAAAATCGATTACGCGCGCGCGTGCAGAAGGAATGAAGATCTTGCTTGATTTTCATTATTCTGATACGTGGGCAGATCCATCTAAACAATTTATTCCAGAAGCATGGACAGAAATTACTTCTATCGAGGTGTTGAAAGATTCTGTTTACAATTACACCTTTAAGACGCTTAAAATGCTAAATGCAAAAGGCCTCATGCCAGAGTTTGTTCAACTTGGAAATGAATCGAACTGCGGCATGCTTTACTCCGAAGCACCTGAAGGCTTTCCTAATGGGAATGGCTGCGATGGCCAATGGAGCAATCTCGGACAGATTATCAATGCTGGGATTAAAGCTGTTCGTGACGTTGCGGCAACGTCGACGGTAAAAACAAAGATTATATTGCACGTTGCCGATCCTAAAAACGTAGACTGGTGGTTTACCAATATTACCAGTAGCGCATCCGTTACAAACTTTGATATTATTGGATTTTCTTATTATCCGCTGTGGCATACAACCGTAACGTTCAATAAGATATCAGACAACGTGGCCGCGTTCAAATCAAAGTTCAACAAGGATGTGATCATTTTAGAGACAGCGTATCCATGGACCGTGAATGGCAATGATGGATATAATAATTTATTGGGTGGCACGCCATTGAGTGGATATCCATTTTCGGAGCAAGGTCAATATGATTTTATGGTTGCGCTTACCAAAGAAGTTAAGGACGGAAAAGGTATTGGCGTGATCTATTGGGAACCTGCATGGATCAGTTCGAAAATGAAAGATCTATGGGGAACAGGTTCTGCGTGGGAGAATGCAGCATTCTTCAACTATAATGGAAATGCAATGAAGGCATTTGACTATGCCACATACAAATACTAGCACAAGGAGTAATAAAATGAATTTGATGGGTATGAAAGAAGTCCTACGCGGATTTCAAATGGTAGTTTTTTGTCTGCTCATAGCAGGTAATAGCATCGCGCAGAAGACACAAGATGTTTATGTTGATAAAGCCGGTGTGATGCGTTGGGGAAGCACCAAACAAGAAGTGTATGGATTCGGTGTGAATTATACAGCGCCCTTCGCGCATGCGTATAGAAGTGCAAAAAAATTAAACGTTGATATTGAAAAGGCTATCGAACAAGATGTCTATCATTTTGCGCGATTGGGTTTTGACGCGTTTAGAATTCATGTGTGGGATACTGAGATTAGCGATTCGCTAGGGAATTTACTGGATAACGAACATTTTCGATTATTTGATTTCATGTTGAACAAGATGAAGCAACGCGGAATCAAAATATTCCTTACGCCCATCGCTTTCTGGGGAAATGGTTATCCCGATATGGATGAGAAAACACCAGGCTTCTCACACAAGTATGGAAAAGATGCGTGCCTTGTGAATGAAGCTGCAATAAGAGCACAGGAAAATTATTTGTATCAGTTTTTGAATCACGTGAATCCTGAAACGGGAGTTGCTTATAAGAACGATCCGGATATCGTCGGCTTCGAGATTTCAAACGAGCCACATCATCGTGGTACACCTGCGGAGGTAGAGAAATACATTAATCGAATGGTGAGTGCCATGCGCAAGACTGGTTGCAAGAAGCCTATTCTTTACAATGTGAGTCATAGTATTCATCTAGGTGAAACGTACTTTAAGTCGAATATCGATGGCGGAACATTTCAATGGTATCCGACGGGACTTGGCGCACAACATGAACTTCGCGGCAACTTTCTTCCGAACGTGGATCGCTACGTGATGCCCTTCGATAACGTATCCGCATTTAAATCAAAGGTGAAAGTCGTTTATGAGTTTGATGCTGCAGATGTAGGACGTTCATACATTTATCCTGCCATGGCGCGAAGTTTTCGCGAGGCGGGAATTCAATGGGCAACACATTTTGCCTACGATCCGACTTTTCTCGCGTATGCCAATACGGAGTACAACACGCATTACATGAACTTGTTGTATGCTCCGCAAAAGGCACTGAGTCTAAAAATTGCCGGCGAAGTTTTTCATCAAGTTCCACGGTATAAAAAGTACGGTGCTTATCCTACCAATACAAAATTTGATGGCTTTCGCGTGAGCTATGAAGAGGATCTGGCGGAATATAATTCAGAGTCGAAATTCTTTTATACAAATACAACACCAAGCGTGCCTGTCAACACAAGTAAACTCAAACATATCGCAGGTTATGGAAATTCCAATGTGGTGAAGTATGAAGGAGAAGGCGCATATTTTTTAGATCAACTCGAGGCTGGCGTGTGGCGACTCGAAGTTTATCCCGATGCCGTTTGGGTCGACAATATCTTTGGAAAGAATAACCTGAACAAAGAGGTAGCAGTTCTTCATTGGAATGAATGGACGATGGAAGTTAATCTTCCAGATCTTGGTAGTAGTTTTTCTCTTCAGGGCATTCAGAACAATCTGCAAAAGTCAGTTGACGGCAAAGCCTTTGCTGTAACTCCAGGTGTTTATATTCTTGCCAAGAAAGGAAGTGGTTTTGTTCTTGATGCAAATGCGAGATTCAAAAATATCACGGTCGGGGAATATGGCGCGGTAAAATCTACTTTAAAGAAATCGTATCTTGTCCATGATCCCTTGAGGCAAGTGATTGCTGGGAAAGACGTGACAATCAAGGCGCAGATCGTCACAAATGAAAATCCGGATAGTGTTTTACTTTATGTTGACAACGGTGGGCCTAGACGCGCATTGAAGATGAGCCGTGTTTCAGGTTATACCTATGAAGCACACGTTGCTGCTAAAGATGTTTCACCGGGTTATTTGAACTACTGTTTCGGGAGTTTCTATCACGGGGCTTTGAAAGTTTATCCGTCGGGTACTGGGTCACCATTGAGTTGGAGCTTTGATGGCGACACGTATTCCACCGCTGTGGTAGCAACATCAAACTCCCTTTATGTATTCAATGCGGCAACGGATGCCAAAGAAGTATCGAAAGAGTGGAGGAAGGGATCGAAACTCATCCCCACGGCAGATCAATCGGTGGTGATGTACCAAGAAATCCCTAAACTATTCGTTCTCGACGAAGAGAACCTTGAGGGGCAACCGCTGCACGATTATTCACTGCGCTATAATTTCAAACCCAATGTAGCCGGCCGAAAGGATGAGCTGTCGTCGTTTAAAAAGATGGTCATCAAAGCGCATAGCGTCGATGCTGATTTTCCGCTGCAAGTTGCACTTGTCGACAACCAGGGTAACACTTACGGTGCGTTGATTGCGCTAAAGCAAGATGTGCATGAATACGAAATTGCTTTTGAAAATCTCCAGCCTGTAAAACATGTTACGCTGCCAAGACCTTATCCGACCTTTCAACAGTATTTCTTTCAGCCAGATGTAACCGGTTCCTTCGATGTTAAAAATGCAGAAACCCTACAGATATCTGTGGGACCAGGTTTAGATGCGAAGACGTTAGAATCTTCATATAAGTTTGGTATTGAAAGTATACGATTTGAGAAATAGTTAGCCGGTTAGTAGTAGTTCAACCAGTTTTGCCTACCAGGAGAGAGCCCTTCCTGGTAGGCTTTTTTGTTTTTATAAGCCAAGTGTCCGATGTCGGAGACGTTTTTTCTGATGCTCAAATTTTCTTACTAAAAGCATGATTTTTAAGTGGGGATGTACGAATTGCAACACTTCATGTAGGATTCGTTTCGGTCTTTGCAATCGTTTGAGTCGAATTTGCAATCGTGTGTAAAACAACTCAAACCAATTTTACTATGCTTAAAAATTTACTACGCTTAGGATGTTTCCTGCTTTTGACTTGCGTCACCGCGCAAGCACAAAAGGTCGTCAATGGAAAGGTCCAGGACGAAACAGGAGCAGGATTGCCGGGGGCTGCCGTGCTTTTGAAAGGAGGCAGTACCGGGACGGTTTCGGATGCTGATGGAAACTTTACGATTTCTATTCCCGACAATGTCAAAGATGCCGTGCTCGTATTCAGTTCGATCGGATTTAGTCAACATGAAGAGGTCGTTGGTGATCGCACTTCTATTTCGGTATCACTTGTTCCGGATATTCAAACGCTTGGCGAAATTGTTGTCGTTGGTTACGGTACGATGCGCCGTGAAGACATTTCCGGTTCTGTCACATCCATCTCCACGAAAGAACTTCCTCAAGTTGCCAACACTTCAGTTGATCAGCTTCTCACCGGACGCGTTCCCGGATTAAATGTGTCGCAGCGAAGTGCGCAACCTGGAGGTGGACTTCAAATAAATGTGCGCAACGCCATTTCACCGCTTGGAAACAATTCGCCACTCTATGTAATTGATGGTGTTCCTATATTTAACAATGCTTCTGCGGAGCGTTCTCTGTCGGATGGCAAGATCGGCTTTAGCGGTGGTGTAGATCGCAATCCACTGAACGCAATCAATCCTTCCGACATTGAATCGATTGATATTTTAAAAGATGCTAGTGCTACAGCTATTTACGGCGCGAATGCTGCCAACGGTGTTATTCTCATTACAACTAAGCGCGGTAAAAAAGGTGCTCCGAAAATTGAGTATCGCGGAAGTTATACGGTTCAAACACCCAAGAAATATATCGAGGTTTTTCAAGCAAAGGAGTTTATGCAAGAGCATAACCGTCTCGCCCACGATCTCTATCTATTGAACAACAACCTTGCGCCTTATGGAAACACAGATCCTAACTCGGTAGCAGCGTTCGCGCCAACTTTTTCAGAGTCAGAAATTCAAGCATCGGGAAACGGAACAGATTGGCTCGATATGCTCATGCGTAACGGGAAAATCAATGAACATAATTTGTCAATCTCCAGTGGAAACGACAACAGCCAGCTTTACGTCGCTCTGAATTATTTCAATAACAAAGGAATTCTAGAAAACTCTGACTTTACGCGGTACACGGCGCGTGTCAATTTCGATCAGCGCATTGGTAGCCGCGTTAACTTCAAGCTGAATGTAACAGGCAGTCAAATTGACAATAGCAACGTTACATCAGGTGCAAACTCGGGTGGTGTTGAGAAGTACAATATGTTGCAGTCTGCGTTTGCATTTTCGCCAACGCGATCGGTATACGACGACAATGGTCGATTTACTAAAACCTTTGATACGCAAATCACAAATCCAGCAGCGTTCTTGATCATGGACGACAACGCGACCACTACACGCGTGATCATCACACCAACTGTGGAAGTGAAGATACTCGAGCATTTGAAACTCACTGCGCTGGTAGGAGCGGATCGTCAAAATGCGCAACGCGACTTTTATTTGCCACGTGCAGCGCAAAATTTCCAGCTGCCAAATGGTATGGCCCAGAAAAGCAATTCGAATATCTCGAACTACATTGCGGAGTCTTACCTGACGTTTTCAAAAACGATTAACAAAAGCGCGTTTGATATCGTGGCTGGATTTGGAATTTATAGAACAGCAACTAATCTAATGGAAGTTGAAGCAGTTGATTTTCCTACCGATGCGTTCGGTGGCGACAATCTTGGTGCAGCGAGAGATCTCACACAAACATCGTTAGGATCGTGGCGAACGGAACGCAAGCGCTTGTCTCAATTTTTCAGAATCAACTATAGCTTTAATGATCGTTACATACTGACACTTACCGGCAGAAATGACGGCGACAGCTACTTCGCCGAAAACAAGAAGTATGGATTTTTTCCAGGAGCTTCAGTTGCATGGAAGATCAGCAATGAAGGATTTATGGCTGGCGCCGCCGTGGTGTCTGATCTTAAGTTGCGTGCTGGTTTCGGTCAAACGGGAAATGCAACGGTGTCGGGAAGTGCACTTTCATTATATGGCGGAAATTATCCTTATCCCATTGGGAATATTTTATACGGCGGTGTCGCACTCACGCAGTTGGCGAATCCTAATCTGACTTGGGAAACGAATGAGACGATCAATGTCGGTTTAGACTTTGGAATACTCAGCAATCGCATTTCTGGATCATTGGACGTTTACAGAAGGTCGGCAAAAGATCTCCTCGCGTACACGAACTTGCCGTTGAATAATGATGTGAGTCGCTTGTTGATTAACAGTGGTACAACCAGGAGCGAAGGCGTAGAGTTGCTCATCAATTCAAACAATCTCGAAGGTGCACTGAGTTGGAATACAACGTTTAATGCGTCGACATCGCGAAGTGAATGGGTAGAAGGAAATCCATGGGCGTCCGTAAATCCATGGATCAACGATGGCGATCCGTACACGGCGATTTATGGATGGAAAACCGATGGTATCATTCAAAGTACAGAAGAAATTCCTTCGTACATGCCAAATGCAAAACCTGGAAACATCAAATACCTCGATGACAACGGCGATGGCGTTTTGGATAGCAAAGACATTGTATTGCTTGGACAAAGCGCGCCAAAATGGAATTTCGGTCTGGCGAATACATTCCGCTATAAGAATTTTGATTTGAATCTATTCGTGTATGCGTATACGGGTAACGTTGCGTCAACAAATTCCATTGGCCAAGGGTTTGACCCGGCTACACCAGGGCGTCGTCTTGCGCTAAGCAATATTCAGAATGTACCTGTTCAAATTAGAGATGTGTGGACATACGATCGTCCTATTGGAACGTTACCAGGTGTTGCGCCGGACGCATATAGCGGAAATAATCCATCGGGTGCAAATGATTTCTACTTGCAGAAAGCAAACTTCATACGCTTGAGAAACATCACGCTTGGCTATAATTTTTCAGATGCCGCACTTGCCAAGACGTTCATACGTTCCGCGAGAATTTTCTTCGACGTGCAAAATGTGGCGAAGATCACCAACTTCGATGGCTTTGATCCTGAAATTTTGGAAACGAATCCATATCCACAAGCATTGTCGACTACAATCGGTGTTAACCTTGGCTTTTAATAAAACGAGATCAATATGAATTTCTTAAAATATAGTAAACAATCATTTCAACGTGGCGTCGTGATGATGTTCGGTCTTTTCGCGCTCACGGCATGCGAAAACGAATTGGATACCAAAGTCTATTCAGAGCTAACGCCATCGAATTTTTATCAGAGTGAAGATGATTTTAATTCGGCCGTCGTTGCCCTTTACAATCCATTCACTTCTGACTGGGGTACAGAAGATACTGGGGACGGCGTGTATTATCCGTCGCTGTTTAATGCAAACAATCGCACGTACTTACTGCGTTCCATGCTGACGACCGATGAGATAGAGAACGGTTGGGATGCAAATTTGGAATCGTTTAATTGGGGACCTGCAACCTGGCAAGGCACAAATGAAACGGTGTACTTCAAAATTCGCTACATCGCAAGAGCAACGTCGGCGATCGATAACATGAGCAAGTCTACCTTCGTGTCGGATGCTGTCAAGAATAAATACATCGCGCAAGCAAAAACACTTCGTGCTTGGTTGATGTATATCATGTACGATTTCTTCGGTCCAGTAAATGCGAAAGTTGATCCGGCTACATTGACAAGCACGGTGATTGAGCCGCGTATGGATGATGCAACGTATCTATCGCAAATCGAAAAAGATCTGGTAGAGGCAATGCCCGATCTTGCATCGATGTATAACGATGATGCGCCAAATTGGGGACGTGTTTCGCAGGGGACAGCGCGCATGATTTTGTTAAGGCTCTACATGCATACTAAGCAATGGGAAAAAGCCGAAGCTGTAGGCAAAGAGATTCTGGCAATGCCCTATGAACTTCAGGATAACTATGCCGATATCTTTAAGAATGAAAGAAACAAGGAAGTGATTTTCGCGGTATCGTCGAGTACTGCCGCGCCGAATTGGTATCCTCAACACGTGTTCCCCGACAACTACGCATCGTCGCCGATCATTGCCCGCGGTGGTGGTTGGTACGGTTATTCAATGCCTTGGAATTTCTTCGACAAATTTGAATCGGATGACCTTAGAAGAACGACAACAATCATTTCATCTTATACGAACACATCTGGAACGATCACAGATCGCACCAACGGATTGCGCGGTGCCATACCGTTGAAATATACGGGGATCACCGGCCCTGGTCCCAGCTATCCCGACGATGTTGTAATATTTCGACTGGGGGAAGTTTATTTATCTGTAGCGGAGGCAATCAATGAACAACGCGGTCCGAGTGATGCGTATGAATTCGTAAATGAAATTCGCGCGCGTGCAGGAGTGGACGACTTTGAAGGAATGACGAAGGAGCAGTTTCGCGAGGCGATCCTGGATGAGCGTGCTCGTGAATTGTATGCCGAAGGAACGCGCCGTCAAGATTTAGTACGCCATGGCAAATTCATCGCCAATGCCGTTACGCGTGGGAAGGATGCTGATCCGGGTGAGGTGTTATTTCCAATCCCTGCGTCGGTGGTGATACAGGCGAATGGAATTGTAAAACAAAACGACGGATATGTAGACTAACGGTTTTCAAATGCTTAGGTGGTAAATGAGCAGGGTGGGGTTGAAGAGACCTCACCCATTTTTTTTGAGATGAGTTGAATCGGTTCAAATAAAAAATCCGGCACGATAGCGCACCGGATTCTCTCAAAATGGGGAAGTAAAGTCAGCTTAGCTATTTTCTGCTGGTGCTGCTGTTACCTTATTGACATGGAACTTGAACTGCTTATCCATTGAAAACTCATAGGTCGAGGTGGCAATCATTTCGATTGCTTTCGGCGACAACTGAAGAATTTCCCAGAGATCTTGTGCTACGACAGAATTTTTTAGACCGCTAACAGCCTTTCCGCCAGATACTTGAAGAGAAAAAGCGTAGCCGCCTTTTTGTTTTGGGTTCAGCGCCTTGAATTCGTGATTCGAGAGCTGATAAGATTGAGGCTCGGTAGTCGATTCAATCATCATCTTCAGGATAGCCGGACGATATTTATGCCATACTGGCGTGTAGGTTCTTGTTAACATGATCGTTTTGGTCGTATAAAATTTTGAATTTATTGAAAGCGTTGGTGTTAGCGCTCTGAATTTTGCGGCCTAACTGTCTGTCCTGAACTACCGCGGCTGCCGTTTGACTATTTTCTTTAGATCGTGAGAGGCGATGCTATGGGCAGCTTCGATAGTGGGAACAAAGCTAAGCATAATTGCCTAAGAAAGAGCGATCGGCGCGTAAAATGCCCGAATAAAACCAAATTTAGACCTTCTACAGGGTTCATTTGACTTATATGCAATAATTACTACCTTTGTAAATCGATTGTGGAAATATTATTAACTGCACCTTGTTTCGCGAGCCGTAGCCTATTTATAAATCTCCTCAAGTAATCGGTGTCCTTACAAACAAGTTAAACACATAGAAAAGTTAATAAACAGATCTCAGCAGCTTCAAAATCAGTTATCAGTTATCGCATAGTGACGAGATCCTAGAACCATATTAAATTTATATTTTCGACTCATTTAACAATTATTTATAATGAACATTTACGTAGCAAACATTCCCTTTAAAGCGTCAGAAGATGAATTAAGAGAGTTATTCGAACAGCATGGCGAAGTATCTTCAGTGAAGATCATCCTTGATAGAGAAACTAACCGCAGCCGCGGTTTCGGTTTTGTAGAAATGTCTGACGACGAGTCTGCAAAGCAAGCAATCAATGCACTCAATGGATATAGTTTCCTTGGCAAAGAGCTTTTGGTAAACGAAGCTAGACCTAAAACTGACGCTCCTCGTGGCGGTGGTTTCGGTAACCGTGGCGGAAGCGGCGGATACGGTAACCGTGGCGGCGGTGGTGGTGGTTTCAATAAGAAATGGTAATCAGCACTTATGCTATAAGAAAGAACCCTTGCTAAGAGGGTTCTTTTTTTTGTCGTCACTTTTTCCCCAGATCCCCCGGTTCAAAGCTCTCGATGTCCGCCCAACCGTTATTCAACCTCTCCTAAACCGGGTCAAGATAATATGGGTAACTTGTCACGCTTGATTCGTTTAATCCAACGTTGACATTTCATGAAGGCGCCTAAAACAAAGCCATATTGCCGACATCGCCAAGAAATTAAAAATTTCTAAAACAACAGTCTCGTTTATCCTCAATGGTAAAGCTAAAGAGAAGAGAATCAGCGACGAGTTAATCGACAAAGTGTTCAAGCACGTAAAGAAAGATCGGTTATGACCGAATTAGTTCGCACAAAGCTTACACACCGGCAAAACGCACGTTATCGGACTAATGGTCGAGGATATTTCCAATCCTTTTCTATGCCAGCATCGCGAAAAAAATCGAAGTGAAGGCACATAAGAACGGATATAAGATAGTTTACTGCAGCACGGAAAATGATAAAGACCGCGGTAAAGAATTCCTGACCATGTTTGCCACCCTTGGCGTCGATGGGTGCCTCATGGCACTGACCATGGGGATGGAAAAAGATATTGCCGCGTTGATCGATAAGAGGATGAACATCGTACTGGTCGACCGTAAGTTTAAAAACACGGGAGCCGATGTTGTGATGGTGAACAATCAGGAAGGCATGTATGCACCAGTGAAGCATCTCATCGATCGTGGTTATAAAAATATTGGATTAATCGCACTTGCCTTAGACAATCCTGAAAGAGAAGATCGTATTCTCAGGTATCATCAAGCGGGTGCGCGATCACAACTTGCCTTTATTCTTGTATCCACTTCCATTCAAAGTTGAGCACCAGCATTATGTTCACGAGGTTACGAGAATCCTTAGCGGGAATAGGGATCTTGATGCGGTTGTGTTCGGTACAAATTACTTGGGAATTATCGGACTCGAAGCGATCAACACGTTGAACCTTCGTATACCCTAAGATCTGGCCGTGGTCTCTTTCGACGATCATGATCTGTTCCGTCCATAAACCAAGTATCACCGTAATTTGCTCAACCCATAGAAGATATTGCGCAGTCGGTGATTGAAACGTTATTGGTAAAAATGGAGAACGGTGAACACGAAGCGACAACAAATACGGTTATGTTATCAACTTCGCTTATCCAACGCGGATTCTCTTAACCACCGAAGCACAACACTTCTAAATGCTATTGCCAGTTCTTCTTTGGCACAAGATTTTACCTTAGTGATGTTCAACTTTTGCACGTACATTCTTGAAAAAAGGCAGTAGATACTTCAACAAAACGGAGGGAGCTTTGATAATACAGCGTATTTTGCAGTATGAGTTGAATGTTGGAGCAGGTAGTGTGATCATCAATCGGGCATCAGCTAGAGAAGTTCATGCAGAAAGATAAACCACTTTTCAGACAATTTGCTTTAGCCGATGACGACACGGATGACGCTGGTCTATTTGCCGAGGCACTCGCGGAAGTTGATCCGAAGATACAATTGTGTCTGGCTGAAAATGGAAAGGTATTACTTGATAAAATCAGCACAGGTCGGTGCGAATGGCCCGATATCATTTTTCTCGATGTAAACATGCCGGAGATGAATGGATGGACTTGTCTCGGTGAGCTTAAAAAACACGCTACGTTTAGCAAGATCCCGGTCATCATGTATTCTACATCATCACATGTGCGCGATAGAGCTGCTGCTGCACGTCTTGGTGCAAACTTCTTCTACACAAAGCCCGATAGTTTTCAGCAGCTGAAAGAATTTCTCCGCTACTTGATTGATCATCCTGAAACGTTTCAGATCGCAAGTTGATAAACATTTAAAAATGTAGGTATCGCGTATGGTGCAACGTAAACGTACAAAACCGTCGTCGTCAAAATCCAAAAAGGGAATTGAAATTGTGTCGAAGAAAACGACGGCAGCATCTGAGGAGAATCTGCGATCTGAAAGTGCGATGGTTGAAGATTTTCAGACACTCCAAGGTGTCTTGAATGAAGTTGAAGAGTACGCAATCATTCAGCTCGATTTAAAGGGTACAATCAAGTCGTGGAATAAAGGTGCTGAATCGATAAAAGGATACAAAGCAAAGGAAATTGTTGGCAAGAACTACCGGATGTTCTATACCAGTGAAGATAAAATGGATAGGCTTTCTGAAAAGCTTTTAGAAGAGGCGAAACAGCAAGGGAAGACATCGTACGAGGGGTGGCGCATTAGAAAAAACGGAACACGTTTCTGGGGAAGTATGACGTTGACGGCGCTTCATGATGCGGATGGCGGCGTCTCAGGATTTTTGAAGGTTACACGCGATTTAACGGAAAGGAAAATTGCAGAGGATAACTTTAGCAATTTTGTCGAAGAGCTGAAGATGAAGAATCAGGCGTTGCGTGAAAGCGAAGAACGTTATCACAAAATGATCGCGGAGGTACGAGACTATGCCATTATTTTGTTAGACAGTCATGGAAAGGTGTTGGATTGGAATCAGGGTGCGGAAAAATTAAAGGGTTACACGCCAGGAGAAATCGTCGGAAAGAGCTTTCGACTTTTTTATCCTAGAGAAGAGAAGGATGCCGGCGTTCCGGAAATGTTGTTGTCGACAGCCGAAAAAGAAGGTAGTGTTACCCATGAAGGTTGGCGCATTCGTAAAGATGGAAAGCGCTTTTGGGGAAATATTGTGATTACCGCTTTGCACGATGATGAAGGTAAGCTCATTGGTTTTTCTAAGGTTACCCGTGATCTGACTGAAAAGAAAAACGCCGAAGACCTGCTCAGCAATCTCATCGAGGAGCTACGGCATTCGAATGAAGACCTTAAGCGAAGTGAAGAGCGTTATCATCGAATGATTGCAGAGATACAAGATTACGCGATCATTCTCTTAAACGAGAAAGGAAATATTGAAAATTGGAATGCCGGTGCTCAAGTCATCAAAGGATATACGCGCGACGAGGTGTTTGGGAAGAATTTTAGAATCTTTTATCCGGCCGTAGATCAACGACGGGGTTTGCCTGAACAACTTTTAAAGGAAGCGCGTCAACGTGGTAAGATTACACATGAAGGCTGGCGGGTACGTAAAGATGGAAGTCAGTTCTGGGGAAATGTAGTGATCACCGCATTGCATAATGAAAAGAAGGAGGTAATTGGTTTTTCTAAAGTGACACGAGACCTCACGGAAAGAAAGCTCGCGGAGGAGGCGCTTCAACGCAGTGCGGCGCAACTCGACTTAAAGAATCAATCTTTAGAAAGGTTGAACGCAGAGCTTTCCTCCTTTACATATGTCGCGAGCCATGATTTAAAAGAGCCTTTGCGGAAGATTCTTACATTTGCGTCGCGTATCAAGGATGTTGACTTTTCGCGTGAACGTAGCGACGAGTTTCTGAACAAGATTGCGCTGAGCGCCGTGAAGATGCAGAATCTCATTGATAATTTACTTTCGTACTCGCAGGTTAGTAATGATCAATCACGATTTGAAAGTGTAGACCTTAACGAGGTTTTTCAATCGGCGAAGGCAGATTTGGAAGTTCTTATTCATGAGAAGCGCGCACAAGTTCAGGCGGGTAGGCTTCCTGTTATTCATGGTATTGGATATCAAATGCAGCAAGTATTCATGAACTTAATATCAAATGCATTGAAGTTTTCTAAAGATGATCGTCGCTCAAAGATCATCGTAAAATCCAAAGTGATCAAAGGGCCTGATGTTCCTTTCGCCGACATAACAGCTGCGGCGAACAAGTATCATCATATTTCCTTTCGCGATAACGGTATCGGCTTCAAGCAAGAAGATGCGGATAAGATTTTCCATGCTTTTCATCGCCTACACGCAAAGGCGCCCATCGCCGGAACTGGCATTGGGCTTTCCATTGTGAAAAAGGTTGTTGATAATCATCATGGCATTATCTCCGCAGAAGGAATACCCGGTGAAGGTGCGGTATTCAATATATACCTGCCGTTATAAGATGATTAATCGCTATCCTTCTGTTCAAAATCACTGATCCGTTTCAGGTCTGCCTCGGCGTTCAGAAGCTTGGTATTGTATGCTCCATAGATCAACCGCGTAAACAGAAAGACAAATGCAGCAATCGCGGCGCCGGCCATACATAGCGATAACAACATTGGTCTGTTCTCGTAAATCGCTATTTTCTTTGCGGTCAAAAGAAAGCTTGGTGTCGTGGTAATAAGCCATAATATCACAATACCCATGTCATATCGTTCCATCTTGCTAGTATGTATTCTGAATTGGCAAATCTCTTTTTGAAGGTCGAGTATGGAGAGTGCGCTGTAGTCAAGCATCTTCAGTGATCGGTGTGAAAAGAAAGACCAAAGCATGGCTGCACCTCCCACGAGTGTTGGGATGCAATACAAAAATGCTGGCCAGACTTTGATGGCGAACACAATCGATATGCCGCAATACACCAACGCCAGGTAGCGTCCGAAAATAGAAAATGTTAACAAGGGGGTGAGCGTGTCTACAGCTTTGTCGAATGACATCTTTCTGAGAAGCGATTCATTGAGTTTCAAACGTGCTTCCAACGCTTTATTCTCTTCCGCCCAGAGCATCTTTAAATCAGTTGGATCGTGTGTAGTCATAGTTATGTTGAATTGCGTTTCTGCACTTGTTTTTGATACGATTTATTTTTGTGGCAACATTTCCTTCGCTGATGCCGAGGATGTCGGATATCTCTTTATGGCTATGATCTTCCAAATGAAGGATAATCAATGCCTTGTTCATTTCATCCAACGTGTTGATGAAGTTGTAAAGGAAATCTCGCCGACTGTGGTATTCGGATACGTCATCTTCTGCGACAATAAAAATGGCTTCATCTAAGCTGGCGTGGTTCGATTGTTTCTTTGTCTTTCGGTAATGACTGATCGCCACGTTAAGCGCTACACGGTAGATCCATGTAGATAGTTTGCATTGCTGATTGTAACTTCTCAACGATTTCCAAAGTTGAATAACGATCTCTTGCTCGAGGTCCCGCCAATCCTCTGCATTTTTGCAATAGGAGCGAATGACCTTCAGAAGGATCCCCTTGTTCTCGCGTAGGATCGCTATAAAGCGATCTTTTTCATTGGTATGGTTCAAGCGATTTTGTGGTTCATTTGTATCATTATTCGCCGCGATTGGTAAAATATCACACGAAGTTCAATTTTTTTTTACCTGGAAACGGATGTAAAGATCCGCTTTTTGGAATCGCCCGTAATCTTCTTTTATTTGGCCCTCAAATTCTCGTATGCGTAAGATTGCCCTGCTAACCTGTCAAAGACTTTCAAACTTGTTTGAAACGGATCAAACGCTTATTCCATTATTTGCCGATAAAGGATTCCAAGCGCAACCTGCAATTTGGAATGATCCAACGATCGATTGGCGTACATTCGAAGCGCTTGTCATTCGAAATACCTGGGACTATTACACACAGCATGATCAGTTTGTTGCGTGGCTCCATAAAATGCGCGACAATCACATTAAACTCCTTAATCCCCCGGACGTCGTATTGTGGAATTTACATAAATTTTATTTGAAGACGTTTCAACAGCAGGGCGTTGCCATTATTGATACACTGTTTTCGTCGGCAATAGCGCCAGTAATGTTGAAAGAAATTGTCGCGCGCGGATGGGAAAACATCGTGATCAAGCCAGCGATCTCGGCAGGTTCTTATCTCACCAAAACTTTTCAGGTTTCGGATATGTCAGAAAATACGTTGTCTGATATTGTTAAGGATGGTGATTGGCTCATCCAGCCTTTTATTCCTGAGATAGAAGTGCAAGGCGAATTATCGATGATCTTTTTTAACGACACATTTTCGCACGCAGTGGTAAAAGTTCCGAAGGCAGGCGATTTTCGTGTGCAACGTCAATATGGCGGGCACTATAAATTAGTTGATCCGGGAGTGTCTCTCATTGATATGGCAGAGAAAATTATTGCATGTGTTGGTGAACCGCTTTTATATGCGCGCGTTGACGGTGTGGTGATTCGCGGTGTATTTCATTTAATGGAACTCGAACTCATTGAGCCTGATCTCTACTTTGAATTCGGAATTGATATTAAGAAGCGTTTCGTAAATGCGGTAACTGATTCGTTGGATCGTTAAAATGCTATTCGATTTTTTTTTGTTTGCGCGGATCATAGCATTTATATTGTTGTATTATGATGGTTACGAAACAAAAGGCTTTTTTTCTTTTGGCGCTTGGCTTCGTGGCGGTCCATGTCTTCATCTTCGCTTTACTCGGTATACGAAATCTATTCGACGCAAATGGCTATATCAGCAGCGCGGATTTTCTTTTTGCCAACGGCGCATTAATCGACAGCAGTCATGTGTTTTATATCGTACCAATAGGGCTGATCACGATATTTCGAGCACTCTTCCCAGGTGAAATTATTCCGTTTCTCTGTTTTCAAACTGCCCTGTCGGCATTGGCGACGATGTATTTGTATAGGGCGTCTGCGTTACTATTCAGGTCAACGTTGTCAGGCGTGATCACAGCAACGCTCTTTATCGTTTGGTTGGACGTTATTCATTGGAATACGGTAGCCATGACAGAATCGATCTTTTGCAGCTTGGTATGTTTTGTTTTGTATCGGTTGGTGATGTTCGAAGGTAGACGCGGCGATTGGATCGTAATTTTTGTTTTGATGGTTCTGTTGTTTTTCACACGCCCAACAAGCATTGTGGTTATGTTAGGTTTGATCGTGTTTTTCTTGCGGCAGTACTCGTCATTGTTATCGTCGAAGCCGATCGTGAAAGTTTTCGTCGGGGTATTTTTGTTGGCGATAATTTTAGTCGGTGCGTATATGATGTTTTCGTTATGGGATTTTACGGATCAATACCGGCGGGGTAATGTTATTACTTATGCCGATGTTGTCGAAGGTACGGAGCTTAGCAATAAAGGCATGCGAGTGGATACCGTTGGTGTACAGTTTCAAGAATCGACCGCACACCCGCTTATAAAAATGGCTGATTTTATTTTTCAGAATCCCATTCACTTTGCCAAAGCTGGTATGTTAAAACTTTGGTATTTGTTGTCGGCAACGCGACCTTACTATTCGTCGATGCACAATGTCTACGCGTTGTGTTGGATGCTGTTGTTATACACGTTGGCGTTCATGGGCATCAAGCGTGGCGTGTCATTCTCTCTTGTGTATGCTGTGATGGGTATCGTAGTTTTTAATTGTATGCTCATCGCCATTGGAACAGTCGATTGGGATAATAGATTTTACATTCCAATGGCGCCAGGTATCGTGTTGTTTGCCGGTGGAGGAGGAGCGTTGATAATGGAAAAATTGAAGAAAGTGGGTAACATTTGAATTGTTGTTCGAATTAAGTTAAAGTCCTACCTTTAAGGGATCGGAAAGAACCCCATAAATGGTCAGTATCCCTGATAACTTATTCTGTGCAGAATCTCACTTCTGTAACTGGTGCATTCTAAGTAGTTACTTCCTTTAAAGAAAATTAGTATAGCGCTTAACAATCATCATGAGAACGTGTTTTCTATTCCTGTTGACGACCATTTTAACCGTTAATAGCTACTCCCAAATCCTGTTTGATAAAGGATATTACATTGATCATTCGGGTAATAAAATTAATTGCCTGATTAAAAATGCTGATTGGAAAAAATAACCCGACTGAAATTGAATCTAAAGATTCAGAAAACGCAGCGTCCAGAAAATTAACAATGGATTCAATTCTGGAGTTTGGTATCGATGGTGCTTCAAAGTATATCACGCGGAAAGTACAAATAGACAGGTCTAGCGCTTTTCTAGCCGATTTAAGTAATGACAGAAATCCAACTTTCACCGAAGAGCAGGTGTTCTTAAAAGTTCTGGTGGAGGGTGAGCGTAATTTGTATGAATATGTAGATGGTAACCTGATTCGCTTTTTTTATTCGAAAGATTCTGTTGTTCAACAATTGATTTTTAAAACGTATCGATCTGTCGATGGAAAAATTGGGCAGAACAATACCTTTCGACAACAATTACTCAACGATTTCAAGTGTCCTGCTTTTAGTACAAAAAAGTTTGAAACCTTGGGATACAATCGGAAGGATCTGGCGCGCTTTTTTGGTGAGTATAGCGCTTGTCATAACGTTATGCCAGTTGACTTTAAGCCAAAACAAAAGCGTGATTTTTTTAATCTGTCATTAAGACCTCGCTTCAATGTTTCAACGTTGCAAATCCAAAACGCAGACGGATATAACGATCAAGTCGATTTTGGCAGTCGTGTTGGATTTGGTTTTGGAGTGGAATTGGAATTTGTTTTGCCATACAATAAAAATAAGTGGTCATTCATCCTTGAGCCCACCGCTCAAAGATTTGAATCTGTAAACAATAAGAAGGTTAATAATGTCTACGGGGGAGTGTTGGTCAGTAAGGTTGATTATAGTTCGTTAGAGATACCTGTCGGCGTAAGATATTATTCTTTTCTGGGTGATAAATCGAAAGTATTTTTTAATGCGGCTGTTATCTTTGATTTTGCTTCGAAATCGCTCATTACGTTTGATAGAGCAGATGGGTCGAATGCTCGAAGCGACTTGAAAATCCAAAGTAGAAATAATCTTGCTTTCGGTGTTGGCTATAAGTATGCAAACAGGTTGGGGGTGGAGGTGAGATATCAAGCACCGCGTGAGATATTGAATGACTATCTGAAATGGAGTTCCGAGTTTACGACGTTTTCAGTGGTAGTCGGATATTCATTATTTTAGGTATAAGGCGTTTGTGAGCTTAGATTTTCAACCGCTATTCGGCAAGCCGTTTATCCTGGTGTGATGACGATGGAGAATGTGTGGTGGATATGCATTCGTCCATCGAAAACAATGTGAAACGGTAATGGTTTTGCTCAAAAGTGACGATGTAAGCTGTCTTGCAAAATGAACACCACGAGAGGAAGTACATGAACAAGCTGACTAAATTTTCCTTTATACTACTACAGATCGCGAGCCTGTTATTGATCGTGGTTTATTTGATCGCTGTGATAACTGTTGGGGCGGCAGGGCATAATGTTTGGAGCGCGGTCACATTTTTCTGTGTCGTGTCGTTCGCGCTTGTACTGGCATTTTTGCTCTTGATCTTCCAACGTAAGCCAACGCGCATAGTCCGCACGTTGCTTTTATTTATTTTGGTGCCCATTGAGGTACTTCTTTGCTTTTATATCGTTATGATTTTTCGAGATGGATTGGTCGACGGCGCGTTGCTTATCGCGTTCATCTTTGGTTTGTTTGTGTCCGCAGCAGCTGTTGTGATAAGGACGCTATTCAAATGGAGGTTTTAATATTCAGCGAAATATTATATGATAACGGAAAAAGAGAGTAGGCGAATAAGCAAGTTGTTAAGTCTAGTCCTAAGACATAGTCCCGAAACAATCGACATTACACTCGATGAAAATGGATGGACTGACGTCGAGCCACTACCTTCGAGAGAAAGGATTTGAAGAAGTTGTTGTCGGCGGTGGCGTCCAGATTTACAATGCGTTCTTGAATAGCGGTACGATTACAGATATATACTTTAACTTTGTGCCCGTGATTGTCGGTGATGGTGGTGTTCTTGGAACTGCGGAGAATTTGGTGACACATTATCGTGTTGCCTCACATACCTTGTTAGCGGAGGGAATTGTGCAGGTTCATTTAACTGAAACTGCTCAAGGTGGATGAAGAATGTATTTACCGATGTTTTAATTTCGACATGCATTCGAGGATGAAGTTATTTCCGGCGGCTGCTAAACATGGAAATCAGGATAAAGCAAAATGCTGATCCTGCGCCAGCAATAGAATGGGTCAGTGCCACTTTCTGACGATGAATGAAAAGTCGTTTCATCAGGTTTTCTGTCATATCCAGACTCTTTTCGGCCACAGGCATTTTGGTAAGAAGCCCGAATAAAGGTAGAGTTCCTGTCAGGGTTAATACCGCTAGTTCACTGGCAACAAAAAATATAACTGCTTGGGTTAATGCATAGTGCGAAAATATCGTTCCTTTTAGCATAAGTAGAATTCCTAAAGCATAAATAGCCGTGACCACTGCAACTCCGAGTGATAAGACCATTAACATAACTTTTGTTTGGCCAACTGACGTTAATTGTAATGCAATGAAAATAATAATGATATACAAAAGGCAAAAGATGAATGTATCCGTTGCGTGTCGAGGCTCGTGAGTTTCGTATGTGGTCATAGCTTTCGTGAATATGTGGTTAGGACTAATCCAAAAATAACAAGATCCAATGACTCCGCGGTTAAGTTGTTGTTTTGTAAGTCGAGGAGGTGTTTTCGTGGCGGAACATCGGTCGTTAGAATCGGAAATTGTGCAAATACATCTGTGTGAAATTGCCAACGTTCGATGATGTTAATTTAAATTGCGTGTCTCTTCGTGAAGTTGGATAAGGTTGTTTGGGCGTCTTTTAACAGCGCTGTTACCTCGGTTATCATTCTCAGATATTGGATACGATTTTTTTGTATTTTAGATAGTGCTTTATGGCGCATTGAAATCGTGAATTTGAGTTGTCACAATAAATAGTGCACTTATGAAAACTAAACATTTGATTATTTCAGGGACGGTAATTTTAATGATGGTGATGTTGGTGTTAATTGTTTGCCCTGTTCCGAGCGATAGCGAGGTAAGTTGTTTACAAGCCAGTGGGATTGTTAGCGATGTATACGAGGAGGGTACGCACGATATCGCGTTTAAACTTGATGGGCTCGATAAAACTTTTTACATCAACCGTGGATTGGAACGCGGGCTCGAGTTGAAAACATTAAAAGATGCATTGCTGAACAAGACAGTGTTAATAAAATATCCGAAGTACTGGACGCCACTTGACCCGACGAACTCGTTGCGCCATATTGCCAAGCTCGAGTATGATGGGAAAGTCGTTTTCACTGAAATTGATTGAGCACCGGCTGCAACCTGATAAATATCTCTTTACGAGTAAACTGAAATCAAGATTTTTGATTTAGATGAATGTAGTTTTTCACGCAACGGCAGCCATGGGTATTGTAGTTTTGATTACGGATACCCAACGACTCGGAAATAAACCGACTTTAACAAATGTTACTCCCACAGCACTATTTGCATTTACGATAGGCGTCGTTTCGCATGGTGCTCTTGATTTTATCCCGCACTGTTATCCGGTCAATTCAAAGGTAGATGTGATCACTGGCCTCGCGATGATCTTGTTCTCAACCTGGATTGTTCATTCATATTACCGCCCAATTGTGGGGCTCACGTGTCTCGGGGCGATTCTGCCTGATGTAGTAGACTTAGGTCCAAAAATAATCGACAAGCAATTAAACCTTGGTTTACAGCTTCCAGGTAATATTTTTCCTTGGCATTGGCATACCTACTCGGGGTCTCTTTACAACGGCGAATGTGCTGTTTCTTCATTGAACCATCTTCTGTTATTCGTAACAGTTGGAATGATTTTTTGGGCGCGCCGGACTGATGTGAAAGTGATGCTGCGGCACGGAGATTAGGTCACCACTTCCCATTTGCTGCTCGTACTCACCCGATATTGAAGGCCATTACTCATTTCATGGTGTGTGGTTCCATCAGTTTGTTCGCGTCGCTGCTTTTCGTACACCCTGACGCCGCCATTCTCGCGTGTTAAAAATGTAATCAGAGCATTCATCGTCGGCGCAATATCCGACAGATCTTGATGCTCACCTTCTCTTACAAATGCACTGCTCATAATATTTGAAGTTGTATCCTTATAAACATAACCATTCAAATTTATATGCCACGCTTGAGAAAAACGTAAGCATACCGAAAAATTCGGCCATGCGGGTAGACGCAACATTGTTTGAATCCACCGCGGCCTCTACGGAGGAGAGTGTAGATTATAACGCAAGTATGTTGAATGATGGAGATCTGACCACACGGTGGCGTAGCGCGTATGCAGATAATCAGGTTGTAGAAGTTGATTTGGGAGCGTTGAAAACATTTACGCGGATTAAATTAGCTTGGGAGGAAGCCTACGGAAAATCATACGACATCTAACGATCGTATCGAGTGGACCACACTGCACACAGGAAATAGTGGTAATGGGGCGAAGATGTGATAGACGTAAACCTCAGCGAAGCGAGTATATTCAATTGATTTGTAAAAAAAGAGCCACAACCGACGGATTTTCTTTGTCGGAATTAGCGGTATACAACTTGAGCACTACACGCAACGAAGACGTTCTCGTGAATCAAATTCGGCTTTATCCTAATCCTACGCTTGCGGCATTTAACATTGATATTCCAGCTTCGTTTATTGTGGAAGGTGTAACAATGACTGATATGAAGGGCGCAGGGGATGTTAAACGATCTCATTCGGGACTTGTCGTAAACGTCGGGCAACGCGCTCCTGGAATATATCTACTTCAAATAAAATCAAAAGACCTTGTCGTTGTGAAGAACGCGGTGCTGGAGTAGACACTACGCCGACTACTCATTCAATGCGATCTCTATGAGGGATCGCATTTTCTTTACCACCAATTGCGTGGGCTTACCGAACCATTTGTCTAAATCTACCCTGAAGAATGTCCATTATCGCCCTGGTGCAGGAACTGTTTGACGAGTAAGTTTGTGTATCATCAAAAGCGTTGTTGCAATGAAAATGAAAAGAGAAACGATATTACTATTCGCGTTCGCATTCGCTGTCATTTACGGGCCATGTGCAGCGCAAAAAAATCAACTTACTAAAACAAATGTTATGGAAACAAAAACATCGGACTTCACATCAACGATTCTCGTCAATGAAACACCAGAGACTGTGTTTAATGCGATTAACAACGTGAGCGGGTGGTGGTCGGAAGAGATTGAAGGTGTTACCAATAAACAAAATGGAGAATTTCTGTATCACTATAAAGATGTGCATATCTGTAAACTTAAAGTAGTCGCGTTGGTGGCAAATACAAAGGTGGTATGGCTCGTGCTCGACAATCATTTTAGTTTTACAAAAGATAAAAAGGAGTGGAAAGGCACGACGATCAATTTTGAGATTAAGAAGGTAGGCAAACAAACGGAGTTAAGATTCACGCATGTTGGGTTGTCGCCGGCATATGAATGTTATACAATCTGCGAGGAGGCGTGGACCAAATACATTCAAGAAAGTTTATACGGTCTTATCACTACGGGTGAGGGAATGCCCAACGCTAAGGAAGGTGGATTTAATCAAGAACTTGTTGAAAAGCATTTAACACCATCAAACTAGTGTCATGAAAAAAGATTATCAGACTGTTTTAACTGTTGACGTCACGCCAGCAGAAGCGTACGATGGAATTCGTAACGTGACCAAATGGTGGACAAAACGCCTCGAGGGGAATTCGCATGCCTTGAACGACGAGTTCACGGTTCGTTTTTTTGACGATGTTCATGTGTCGACACAGCGCATTGTGGAACTTGTGCCAAACAAGAAAGTAGTTTGGCTTGTAACCCATAGTAAACTCAATTTTGTTGATAAAGAGAACGAGTGGAACAATACAAAAGTTGTTTTTGAAATTGAACGTGTTCGCGATAAAACGAAAGTAAAGATTACACACGAGGGGTTAAATTCGAGCGTAGCATGTTTTGAAGATTGCAGTGCTGGGTGGAACCACTATCTGGGAGGAAGCCTTAATGCCCTGTTGACGACAGGAGTTGGCAAGCCTGAAACAAAATAAATCTTGGAGGGAGCGAAGTTTAGCTGAGCTCCTGCAATTTCTTTTCGGCGTCGATCGCCTTGGGAATAAGGTTTTTTAATAACGGAAGCATTGCCGATTTCTTTTCTAGAAATTTCCAATCGTTTGATTCAGGATCGAAAATGCAATACGATTGGTTCGTGACATGTGCGGTAATCGTATTATTCAGGCGATCAGTAGAAACATTGTCTTCGCCATACTTGGCCATGAGAATCTTGTCCGTGAAATCAAGGGCTGACATATTTTGCGCCTCATCTTCATCATCGCCAGATTCAGCAGGGCGCGTGTCAGGTGGGCAATGGATTGATATCTGAAAGGAATAATCCAAGAGCCCGTAAGTCTCTTTGTCTGATTGGAGAATTGGTTTTACACTTTTCACGATAAGTTCCGATAACATCGTTGTCGTGTCTCCGGTATTCGCTTTCTTCATACCGTCGACCATTTCTTTTTTGCCGATGAAGTTGAACAAGGGCGCGTATACAAAACCGAGTGCTTTTTCATACTCATTATTCATGAGATGCTCAAAATACTCAGTGAATTTGGCGGTGATGGTTGTTTTGTCAAATGGAGTCATGATGTTAAGAGTTAGATAACGATAGTCGAACGCCACTTTTCAACGATATCAAGATAAAATAATATTATTTGAACTTCAAGTCATTGTTTTCTGTTAGGTGACCGAACGCTTGCACGCCGATGTGTAACCGAATCTTTCGATCGAATTTCATGAAGATAGAAAAAATGAACCACCAGAAAAACTTTGATGTAATTGTTGTTGGCGGAAGCTATGCTGGGCTTGCTGCTGGTATGGCGCTGGGAAGATCCCTCCGTAATACGTTAATTATCGATGCGGGTAAGCCCTGTAATCGTCAAACACCACATTCGCATAATTTCATAACCCACGATGGGCGTCCTCCGAAGGAGATTGCGATACTCGCGAAGCAGCAGGTTGAAAAATATGAACGCGTTAAATTCTTTGATGGATTCGCGGTTGATGCGCAAAAAAAAGATAACGGATTTCAAGTAACAACCGACTCCGGTGATGTATTTAGCGCGACGAAATTGATATTTACCACGGGGATAAAAGATATTTTACCTGCGATCGATGGCTTTGCGGAATGTTGGGGCATTACCGTGATACACTGCCCGTATTGCCATGGTTATGAAGTACGCGATGAACGTACAGGGATTTTTGCTAATGGCGATGCAGCTTTTGAATTCGGTTCGTTTATTTCCAATTGGACAAAAGACCTCACGGTTTTTACCAACGGTAAGTCGACGCTAACAGCTGAGCAAACTGCAAAGCTATTATCACGGAATATAGCCGTTGTCGAAACAGAGTTTGCGCGACTCGAACACGACAAGGGGCAACTGAAGCACATTGTGTTTAAAGATGGTTCGACCTTCAGCTTAAAGGCAATGTATGCCCGTACTACTTTCGAACAACACAGCGCAATTCCACAACAATTGGGATGTGAAATGACAGAGGACGGCTATATTAAAATTGATCCAATTCAGAAGACGAGCGTGGCCGGTGTATTTGCGGCGGGTGACAACACGACGCGTATGCGCACCGTTGCAAATGCTGTGTCGACGGGCGCTATCGCCGGTATGATGGCCAATAAGGATTTTATCCTGGAGTCTTTCTAGGTCTTAAGTATCAACGCGGCGAGGAAGTCGTTTTTTTACTATCAGTCGATGGCCTAACCATCGACTTTTGGTGAGAAAGAACGATAACCATGAATACCCGGATGCGAAAAATAATTCTGCAGGCTTGCTTGATTGCCGTGTGGATACCTGCTTGTAAAGATGACGATGATAAGAAAGCTGAACCCCCGGCTTGTCGAATAACGGTTGAACGCAGTAATATGATGTACGATCCTGTGCGGTGGGAATATGAGTATGATGACAAAGGCAATCCGTCACGTATCAGGATGTTTAACGAACGTTTTAATTTTGTGGTATACGCCGTTGATGTGTATTACGATGGCGTGATTCGAACAGATGCAGACGTCGTAAATCCGAAGACTATCTTGAAGACGTCTTACGATGCCGATATCTTCCGCGCGCGTCCGTCAAAAGCAAATCTCTCCATTACCATTGGCAGTCACGAGCAGGTGAACTGGAAAACATTTTTCTTTTTTTACGATAGCAAAGGTCGTGTGATTAAAATCGGAGAACAGACTGATCATCTTCCTGACGATTACGAGTGGGATCTCGACATCACGTACAATGACGACGATAACGTGACCATGTTAAAATATGAATGGACTACTGGCCCGCGTGATCCCATTGCACCAACCACTGTTGCAGCGTATGACGATCACCCAACGCCTTATGCAGGAGTCAATAGCTGGAAATTTTTGACGGCTTATTTTTCATGGGACAATTATGATCCCGAGCCCATCTTAACAGCCTTGAGTCGTAATAATCCGCTAGATTATAAATTCGGCGTTGGCGAGTCTACTTTCGAAAGAAAGATGGCGTACGAATACAACGAGCATGGTTTTCCTACAAAGCGACTCATCACAAATAAGAATACACAAGGGGAAATTCATTATGAACAGACCTTTCAGTATGATTGTCCGTGATGAGTTGCTTTGAACGAAGCGGAGAGCAATCACTTAGCCTCTGGTAATGCAGTCTGACCGGAATTCATTGATCAACGAGCGCTGGTGCAGTATCTTAACGTTCCAAGCGTTGTCGTAATGAATACTTTCAATGTTTCCTTTCAGCGTCATTTACCGTCGGTCATGTTGAAGGACGTTGTCGATGAATATACCTATCGTGAGATCACGTTTCACGATGCCGGTGTAATCAAGAAGGATATGCCTTGTCGCCACGTCAACTCCATCGATTTTTTCATCGGCAAGCAATACGAGACAACAGATATTGCAACACAGGAAGTTTTACCTTTTGTAAGGAGTACTATTCGCGGCCCGCGATTGCAAAGGAAATACACGATTACCATCGATCAACATTTCGTTTGTTTTAGTATTCGATTTAAGCCCACGGGAATATTTAGATTGTTTGGTATACCGATGGTTAATTTTGTTGACGATGCAATTAATGCGGAAGAAGTTTTACCTGTCGATTTTCGCGTTATCAATGACAAGCTTTCGGATGCGCGTGATCTAGCGTCGTGCGTTGCTATTGTTGAGCCTTTCCTCATTGAACTCCTTCGCGATGCCGATGTGTCAGTATCGCCTTACGCTGCGGTGTTGGCCGCGGAGATCAATCATCTGCGCTTGAACAAGATGACTGACTTTTATGCGGCAATTCCACAATCGACACGACAGATTGAAAGAACATTCAAGAATGAGGTTGGGGTATCACCGAAAACTTATTTCAATCTTCTGCGGTTTGAAAATGTACTGCGTGCAAAGGTTAAAGTTCCAAATGAGAAATGGAGTACGATTGCCTACGACCTTCACTATTTCGATCAAATGCATCTTGTTCGTGATTTTCGTAAATTCTTGGGAATCGTACCAAGTGTATTTGACGCTGCGTCACTTGCGCTGTAGTTAGATGGGGCCGAGTAAGTAAGGCCTCCTGTGGTAAAGCAAGAGCACGCAACCACTACGCGCTCTTTATGTTTGTGGATGATAGCTTATTCGATCGTGATGTTGAAGGTGAATGTTGCTTGTACTGTTTTTCCTGGAGCGTGTTCGTAAACCAAAGCTTGTTTGATAGTGAATTTATCTCCTGAAGCGCATTGCTTTGGAAACTGTCCAATTGAAAACGAGGTGTTTTGTCGATTGAATTCTGAATAGACCTTTGCTGTATTTCCCCACGCGACGATATTTCCGTCCGCACCAAACCAATGTCCATCGCCAGTGGCAGTATTGTTGGGGTTGAGTGTTCCGTTGCTTTCAACGCCATAAAATTTTATTGTTCCGCCGATGTTACTCGTGATCTCAGAAGGCTGTAATACGAAAGCTTTCGCTAACGTGGTGAGTTGGTCGCCTAACGAGACCGACTTGCCGAAATACACGCTGCTGCTAAATGGAAATTTCACGTCGAACACAAACGACTCATCTTTTGGAATCTCCGTTCCGTCGAAGCTGACATTGCCAAATAAATTTGTGTTAGAAAACTTCACGGCATAAGGCCATTGATCGTCGTTGTCAATTTTGTCGTCCCAAGGATGTGCCGCGTAGGTAGTTGGTGCACCGGTAACGATTAGCCAGAGTTTGTCGCAACCTTCAGGTACCGTAAAGGTTGCTGTGCCTTGTGTGCCCTTTTGCATATTGCTATAAACGCGTGTGCCATTTTGAAGAAGTGCTACATATCCAAAACGCCATCCTGCGCGCGATGGAGTGTCTACAGTATTAAAACCTTCGGTGTTCACTTTTCCTGTGAGCTGTGTTGAAACGACAGTTCCCGCCGAAGGAACATTTAATCGAACAACGTTGTAACCTGTCGTTCCTGGACAGCGATCATAGGCAATGATGTAACTTCCATCTTGAAGCGACGTGAACTTGGTCGTTAGCGCGCCAATTCGTTCCGCACCATTTTGGCGAAGTGCGTCTAGGTCCCACGTTGCGAATTTTGCCGCAGCATCGTAGATCTCATCGTTAAACTGTTCAACGTTTATGCCGGTGATGCGCATGTAAGCTTGCATCGGATCTTCCGGTTCTTTCGCTTGGCGCCATATCTTGCTGATAATGTCGCGGCCATGCTTCTTCGCCCAATATTCATGGATGAAGTAGCTTCCGTAGCGATGATTTTCATGGCAGATATGACGAAAGTAATTATTGGCGTATTCATTGAAACCGAAATCAGAAAACATTTCGGCGGGATAACTTTGGAAAGCTTGCCACTGTGCAGTTTGTTCCCAAAAAGTATTTCCACCATTTCCGCCGAAACCATAACGAAATCCAGAAGTGCCGAGATCGCAGAATACCTGGTATTGAAAAGAGTGACCTATCTCGTGACCGATTACAGAACCGACGGGTTTGCACGTGCCAGGATTTACCCACAATGCACCAATCATGTTATCGTATCCAGCGCCTACAGCGAGCCACTCATCTTGATAGAAGAGGAAGATCATCATTTTATATTTGTCAAGTTTTGATTTTCCACTTCCTGTCTCGGCAAATTTTAGTTCCGTTACGTTAAGTGTGTAGAAGGCTTCTGCTTTCGCAAGCAGGTCATCGATATCGACACGATACTTCTCAGGTACTTTATCCGAGCTTGGTGAATCGGCATGGTTTGCATATTTGGCGTCCCAGAAAACGATGAAGTGAGCTGATTGCTTACTGCGGCCGTAGTACCATTTGCTAGAGCTCTTATAGAAGTCGTTAGACTTTAATTCTTCAGGAATGTAGATTTTGGAGACATCAATCTCTGATGGGTTAACCACGTCAACCGTGTCGTCATCGTCGTTTTGTATTACCGGCGTGGGTTCATTACTCCCGCAAGCCACGAGAGCAAACGATAACAGACAAATTGAAAGCAGAAAAAGTGTAAGCGATTGAAGTGATCGCCTCTGATCATTGATTGTTTTTGTGGATATCATATCTCTACTATTATAAGTATGTATAAAAGTAGGGAGTGTGTGTGTGCTGTAGTTTCATATCGATTATCAGTAACTAGTATTATTTTAACTGCTGCATACCGCGAACATAGAACAGGACAAAATAGTACAACGTTGTGATAAGATCTTGCGAATAGCGCGTAGGTGAGATGGCTACATTTAGTTATTGTTTACCAAACACTAACCTCAAATTAAAATGCCTATGCGTAAGAACGCTACTCTTTTTCATCGACGATTGATGCCCGCGCTATTGTTGATGCTAATTTCTCAATTCGCGGTGGCGCAGACAGCAATTTCGGGAAGCGTAAAAGACGACGCTGGAAATGCGCTGCCAGGTGTAAGTGTCTTTATTAAAGGAACAACAGTTGGTACCACCTCCGATGCTGATGGGAAATTTACGCTTACGGTTCCATCAAGTGATGCTACGATTGTTTTCAGCTTTATCGGTTTTTCTCCACAAGAGATCGTTGTTGGTAACACGACGAGTTTCAATATAGATATGAAACCCGATGTTGCGTTGTTGAAAGAGGTGGTGGCGATTGGATATCAAAACATTGAGCGTGAATTATCAACGGCGTCGATTGCAACGGTGCGGGCAAAGGATATTGAGAATATTCCTGTGCCAAGCGCGAACCTCGCGTTGCAAGGTAAAGTAGCAGGGCTAACCATATTGGCGTCTTCAGGAGAGCCTGGCGCGGTGAACTCGGTGACGATACGCGGTAGCAGTAACCTTGCACAACCCGGTGCTAACGCAAGAACCTTTCCGCTATACGTAGTGGACAATGTGATCTTTGATATGAACGAAATCGGTTCGTCGGCAACAGGTACCGATCCGATTTCAATGATCAACCCAAATGATATTGAGTCAATCGATGTTTTGAAAGATGCCTCTGCGTCGGCGATCTATGGCTCGCGTGCCGCCAATGGTGTTATTATCATTAAGACCAAACGCCCTAAGCTCGGTGCACCACAAATCAGATTGAATATGTATGGCGGTGTGAGTACGAAGCCACAAATGATGCCGGTCTACACAGGGGCCGCAGAGCGTCGCTACAAGATGGATTTGATTAAAGACTTCGCTGTCCGTGATGTGAATTTTTATGAAGGAATGACACCGACACTAACGGATAGTCTTAATGCGGCATTCAATAACAACACCGATTGGCAGGGATTGTTCTTACAAGATGCTAAACTTTTTAATATCGATTTTTCAATTGCGCAATATTTACAGAAAAGCTCCTATAGAATTGCATTGAATCATTACAGCGAAGAAGGTACATTGATCAATACGGGATTCAAGCGCTATCAGGCGACGATAAATCTTGGTGCTGATCCAACGGAACGTCTACACCTTGATCTCACCTTGATTGGTTCTTTCTCTGATCGTAAAAGAGGAAATGGACTCGAAGATAAGTATCCATTCGCACCATGGAATTTTCCTTCATCTTTTTGGGGATTATCGGCTGCTGATGTCGGCGTGTATACTGGAAGTTACAAGGAAGTGACGGATAAGAATAACGACGTGTTTTTGTCGGCAAACGTGAGGTCGGATCTTCGCTTATTTGATTTTCTACATTGGAATGTAAATGCCAGCGGTTTTGGTACACAAAGTAGAAGGGATTTTGCACAGTCGGCAAAGATCAGTGCGTCTGGAACGCCAGAAGCATATCTGAATCAAGATGGCTCATCAAACTGGGAGATTGAACAATATTTCAGTGCTGATAAAAGATTGGGGAAACACAACTTCAGCGCAATCCTTGGATCAAGTGCAAAGCTTTTTCAATCTAATCGAACTTACTTCAGGGCAACGCACCTTGCATCAGACTACTATAAGACATTGCAGAACTTGAACAATCAATTCATCGATCCGAATTCGAGCACGTATAAATCTGATTATTCTCGCGCTTCTATTTTTGGTCGTGTGTCTTATGATTATGAAGGGAAATATCTTTTCTCCGCGAACTACAGACGAGATGGTACATCAAGGTATTCGAATAATAATCAATGGATAAGTTTCCCTTCGGTTTCGGTGGGATGGATTGCATCGAAAGAAGCGTTTTGGCCGGAAGCATTTAAAGTTTCTTTCTTCAAAGTGCGCGGTAGTTATGGAAAGACAGGCTATGACCCCGGTGATCCATACTCGGCGTATCGAAAACTTACTTCATACTCAACAGGGTGGTGGCAACATCTTGAAGGGTATGGTATCACAACCTATGGTGGTAGTCCGATGATGTTTTCTGATTACAACAGTCCTGCATCCGGTCCTAGTTTGAGTTGGCAAACGGATCCACAATGGAATATCGGATTTGATGCTCAAATTCTTGATGGCAGATTTGGCGTTACCATCGACTGGTATCACCGCGAGTCTCGTGATCTTCCGATGGGTGTAATGCTTCCGGCTACGACAGGATATACGACTGGCTTACGCAATGTTGCTTCCGTATTAAATCAAGGTGTTGAGATTACATTGAATACAAACAATCTACCCGCGCGTTTCCCTGTTAGTTGGCAGACGAATTTTACATTGGCAATCAACAACAATTCGATCCTTGATCTTCCGAATGGTGGACGAACATTTAAAGCAGGTGATCCATGGCTTCAATACGTGTTAACGAAAGGACGTCCAATCTATGAATACAGTGTTTGGCAAGTTGATAAGATCTATGATTCGAATGAAGAGGTGCCAGTAAATCCGCTGACAGGTCAAAGAATGCGTTGGGGATGGGAAGGTGGTCCGTTCTTTGGTGCTGGTGATCCCGCGCGAAGAGACTTGAATGGTGACTACATCATTAATGACTTGGATAAGATGACTGTTGGAAATCCTCATCCGAAATATGCTGGTGGATTTAACAACACATTCCAGTATAAAAATTTCACGCTCGGCGTATATGCTTATTTTGTTTACGGTCGGAAGTTGTGGAATGGATTCTTCTCCGATAAATTTAATGGGTCGCCAAACTATTATTCTGATTGGGGACCGCGTTCAGGTCCAGCCTCGAATTTTAAGAATCTAAATTATTGGACAGGTCCAGAAGGAGATCCTGAGTTTCCGGCGATCCTTGGTCCGAACAATGTCGACAAGTATCACATCTCGAATTCGTACTTCATCGATAATGGATCATTCTTTCGCTTGAAGAATATTCAATTGGGATACAACTTCTCACCGGGCATTTTGCGCAAGTTGCATTTACAGAATTTGAAGATCTACGGTATCGTCGAAAACATCTGGCTTTGGCACGAGGCGCGACTTCCAGATCCGGAAGTCGGCGATCCATCAGGCTATACGCGCGGCGATCGTTATCCATTGCCGCATAAGTTTACACTTGGATTGGACATCAGTCTGTAAGTCACCATTACAATTGCAATTCGTATGAAAAAAATATTTAAATCATTTGTTGCTGCGATCATCATGGTGATGGTTGTTAGCTGCGACGATTTTCTCGACCGTCAGCCACAAAGCGTTGCTGTCGATGAAAAATTCTGGGCAACGGAGACAGAAGCAGAAGCGGGTCTACAAGGCGGATATTCATTGCTCAGAGAAGCATTGGGTAACGTGATGGCATATTGGGCCTATGGCGATATTCCGACCGATGAGTTTTCAGATGTCGCTGGCTATGACTATGAACCTGTTCGGCAATATAATTTGGCGCTGTCGATCCCTGCCGCAGAAGTGTGGCGCCCGATGAAACGCTATCGCGATTGGACATTCTTCTATCGTGTGATCGATCAATCAAATAGAGCGATAGAACGCATTGCCCAGATTCCGGACAACAAGTTTACCCGCAGTGATAAGAATCATTTGATTGGTGAGGCATACTTTCTTAGAGCGTTCACATATTTCTATATGACGCGCATTTGGGGCGAAGTGCCGCTGATCGTCGAAGCGTATAATGATCCGCTCACGGCATCGTTCTACGTTGCGCGTTCGACGGAACAAGAAGTGCATACACAAATTGGTGCCGACATAGACAAAGCTATTGAGTTGCTGACGGAAGAAAGGCGAGGGCGTGCTGGTTCTCGTGCCAATAGAGCAGTAGCGTATGCGTTGAAGGCACACTTCGAAGCGTGGAAGGGTAACTATGAGAACGTGATCACCGCGCTTAACAGCTTTGAACAGGAAGGATCAAACTACGGATACGGCCCGCGCGACGAGCAACGTTTCCTCGACCGATACTGGCTTGGTAATACTGTTGACAATGTATTCTTTATTCCGAAATTAAAAGAAGACAACGAATGGGGAAGCCGATGGGGTGGTGGTATTGATTCAGAGATCGGAAATAATACAGGTGTGTGGGTAGGTGATGATCGTTATCATGTGGATCCTAAAGAGGCACCGTCATGGCAAGTGAACAAAACACGATTAGCGTCGCTTTACACGGAAGAAGATGCTCGCTATAAATACGGATTTAAATTTACGGAAGAGACTTTTAATTTTCCGGTCGTGATGAAGTATCTGAACTTCACGGTAGGGAATGAACCATGGGTGTCGCGTTACTCTTACGTCATCAATATTTTTCGTTACACCGAACTAAGATTGCTCAAAGCGGAAGCACTTGCTGCGATTGGCGATGGTAGCGCTGAAACGATTTTAAATGAAGTGCGCAGTGCTAACGACCTTGATTCATGGGATGGTGTTGGCTCGCTTTATGAGGCGGTGATGGAAGAGCGCGCCCGCGAATTGTTTTTAGAAGGTCACCGCTTTTATGATATGGTTCGAATGGCGAAACATAAGAACGTGTTTAAGTTCAATAACATGTCGCCTGAAGATTTTAATGCAGGTAAATATTTCTGGCCTGTAGATCCTACGTTATTCATTAACAATACTGCTCTTAAGCAAACAACTTTCTGGAGTAGCGAGCTTTAATTGATTAAATATTAAGATATGAAAAAGTATATAGCGTATATAGTCTCATGTTTAGTTGTAGCTCTTTGCATGAGCTGTGACTATGAATATCTTACCGACGGTGGTAAGCACGATCCGCGCGTGGATATGACAACCTACGATTTTCTGGCGAGTCATTCTTGGCAATACTTTGATACTTTGGTTATGCTGATCGATCATCATAATATGAAGGAGGAAGTGAACGCCGCTGGAACATTTTTGGTAGTAACGGATTATAGTTTTAGAAAGTACATGCGGTTTAATTGGACACTCGATTCGTTAAAGAAATACGTTACCGCCGATACCCTGCGTAATTATCTTTTTGATGATCCGATATTAATGGAAGATTTAAGCAAAATCGGAGACAATGAAATTACTAGTGAGTCTGGATTGGAATATAATTTTGAATTAATCGAACAAGTGGATAACGCTTACACGGAATGGACAAATGAGCCCGTGTACCGACTTTCAATTAACAGAATGATAAATGAGATAGAAGTAAAAAACTATGTTCAGTCGTCGAATATTCAGACGAATACAGGCGTCGTGCATGCTATGGCCAATACCCACATTTTTAATTATGGATTTTAAGAGCAACATCATGAAAAGGATAAAATACATTTCATTAACATTTCTGTTCAGTGCGTTGTTGTTTCTCAATGCTTGCGAGCCTGATGAGCAAGGGTTTATCAGCGATCTGATCACGTATTCTCAAAACCCCTTCAATGTCACCCAAGGAAGCGTAGCGCTCTCAAATGCAATTGTGTCCGATGGCTCTACGTTGCCGTTGCGTGTAAAGCTTTTAGAAATTCGCAATAAGCAAACGGGTGAAGTTGCTACGGAACTGATGAAAGAGTTTAACACAACAGTATATACCAGTCAGATTACACAGCGCGATACAACGTTTGAATTGGTACAATCAAAGATTGAAAAGAGAAGCTGGCCAGTGTTTAAGATTAATGAAGAAGGAGGTCAACTGCAATTTTCGCCTGAAACGGTGAACGTGCCGGTTGGTGAGTATACGTTTGATGTAGAGGTTTCTAACGACTCGGGTTCGAAAGTGTTCAAAGATATTTGTACGATAAGAATTCTTACAGGCAATCCAGTGCCGAACATCGCGGCGCAGGTGGTTACGTATGCGACGAAGAAAGATGAAGAGGGAAATACGAAGACGGTGATCGACTATCCCGGATTTAGCGTGAGTAGTACGCGTGCCGAATCATCTGAGAATACCATCATGTTTAAATTTGTTGATAAAGACGATGAAGCGATTGATCCAATAAAGTTTGGATTCCGGGAGCTTATCCGTGAGCAAGCAAATGATTACAAATTCAGTGACGCAACGCCATGGCTAGGTGGCAAACCGAAATCAGTGACAAGCGAAGGTGTTACCTATACCTTTCCGTTGGGTCCTTTTCCCTATAATTGGATTTCTGGCGGAAAGGCTTTCAGATTTGCCTACATTCCATCAGGTAGTGCGGCTACCGAGTTCTTGGATAAGAATGGCGTGAATGCATTCGACGTGAAAATATATACCGACAGTTTTAAGATTAAGCGAGAAGGGGCATATGTATTTACAGTGAAATGTCTCACCATTGATATTTGAGACTGCGTAATTCGTAAACAAAAAAGGGGTGCAAAAGCATCCCTTTTTTATTTCAAATCCTCTTTCGATGGAAGTATTTATAGAAAGAGCGGACTCGACCAATCACAAGCCCGCTCCATTCTCAAGCTCAGGTCACGCAATTTTAAACCCAAATAAAATTGATGATCGTGAGCGCTATCCAAACCAATAACAATTGTAAAGAGAGTAAATTCTGCATTGGCGATTTAAACGGCGATAGTCATTTTGTAATACTATTTTATCAGGTGCTTATCGCAATCGTGATTATGTATTTTGTAAATGGGTTAAGATAGCATTAGTTAGGAGTAATTTTTATCAAATACCGGCGTGAAGAAGCTTGTACGTTTGTAAAAACAGGTTGTTTGTGAATTCAAAAGGAAATTTATGGCGGCAGATTCTTATCATCAGACTTCTAAAATTCAAATAGCGGTAGACTGTATCATCTTTGGATTTGATGGCGCAGCGTTAAAAGTGTTGCTAATTAAACGTGGTTTCGAACCGGAGTTCGGTAAGTGGTCGTTGATGGGAGGATTCTTAATGAAGAATGAGACGGCGGAAGATGCTGCCAATCGTGTTCTTCACTTTTTAACTGGACTGAAAGATGTGTACATGGAGCAGCTTCATACGTTCAGTGCACTTAACCGCGATTGCGCAGCACGGGTGATCTCGATCGCATACTTCGCTTTGATCGATATCAATGAATATAGTGAGCAAATGCAACGCGACCATGAAGCAAAATGGTTTCCGATCGATGATGTTCCTGGATTAATTTTCGATCACAATTTGATGATTGCCAAAGCGCGCGACTTGCTTCGCATGAAAGTGGCGAGTCATCCACTTGGGTTTGAGTTGCTGCCGGAGAAATTTACAATTCCGCAGCTGCGCATTCTCTATGAAAGTATTTACGCGACAACACTAGACAAACGGAACTTCCAAAAGAAAATACTTTCGCTGGGGATTCTGCATCGCTTGGATGAGAAGGAAAAGGAGTCTTCGAAGAAGGGCGCATTTCTTTATGTTTTTGATCATGTGAAATATAATCGTTTGCAATCTGGCGAACTGAAATTTATTTGAGCCACGCGCAAGAGGGTGGTAATATTCGTGACAATGGGGATCCTCATTCTTTCACGGGTGCAATCGTGTTCGTTGTTCGTAATTTTTTTAAGGAAATCGCCCAGCGGCTTTAGCTGTTAATAATTTCAATCAAAATACATCGCATCGTTTTTCCATTTCATACAATGGGGAAAATTGTATTAGAGCTGGGTAACTTTTACAAGGGCATAAATTGCCTATGATTTTAAATTTAAAAAATACTCAACCTTTACCGCTACGTGATGGAAAACACCACTTCTGAATTTAAGCAAAACATTGGGCTGTTAGATGCCACGATGGTTGTTGCAGGCTCGATGATCGGATCAGGAATTTTTATTGTCAGCTCCGAAATATCGAGAAGCGTTGGTGGTGCTGGGCTTCTACTGCTGATGTGGATTCTCGCCGGTGTGATAACCATTATCGCAGCGATGAGCTATGGCGAACTCTCCGCCATGTTTCCCAAAGCAGGTGGAATGTATGTTTACCTTCGAGAGGCCTTCGGTCCATTGGTGGGATTTCTATATGGCTGGACTTTCTTCACCATCATTCAAACTGGAACGATTGCTGCCGTGGGCGTTGCCTTTGCAAAGTTTACTTCGTATTTAATTCCCGCAGTGGGCGAAGATAAAATCATCTTTGATCTCGGTTTTTTCTCTATCGCGGCATCGCAGTTGCTAGCCATCGCCATCATCATCTTGTTGACATATGTGAATTCAAGAGGCGTAAAGAATGGTGTCATTGTGCAAACGACGCTGACGGTAATAAAACTTGTTTCCATCCTTGGGTTAATTGCTTTTGGTTTCTTGTGGGGTGCAGACGCTGCTGTATGGGATGCGAATTGGATCAACGCTTGGAAATTATCAAACTTAGTGAAGTCCGACAGTGGTGTCGAAAGCGTGACGCTTGCAGGCCTTACGGCGTTTGGCTCCATTGCCATTGCCATGAAGGGCTCTTTGTTTTCTTGTGACTCTTGGCATAATATTTCTTTCATCGCCGGTGAAGTTAAAAATCCCAAACGGAACATTGGCCTCAGTTTACTGTTGGGAACTATTCTCGTGACAACGGTATACCTACTGGCCAATTTGATGTATTTGGCTGTTGTTCCAATGTCCGACATCGCATTTGCAAAAAGTGATCGGGTAGGCGTTGTGGCTGCTGAAATGATTTTCGGAGGTTGGGGAACAATCGTGATTGCGTTGATGATCATGATCTCAACGTTTGGCTGTAACAATGGATTGATCATGGCCGGTGCGCGCGTGTACTATACGATGGCCAAGGATAAACTATTCTTTCGCAGTGCGGGTGAATTGAACAGACATGCCGTACCCGGTTATAGTCTTTGGCTTCAATGTGCGTGGGCCTCCGTACTGTGCCTTACCGGAAAATATAATGAGCTGTTGGCATTGGTAATTTTTGGGGTGCTGATATTTTACACGCTCACTATTCTAGGTGTTTTTATTCTTCGTCGCACACGCCCCGATATTCCTCGTCCATACAAAGCATTTGGTTATCCCATCTTACCGGCCATTTACATTGTTGTCGCGAGTGGATTGGCACTGTTGCTGTTGCTCTTCGAAACAAGTTTCACTTTGCCGGGCTTAGCCATAATCCTGCTGGGTATTCCCTTGTATTACATTCTGTTGCGACGTAATAACGCGGTGTTGAATGTGGCGCGAGAATGACCTAACCGCAACTTGTATCGATACTTAATATTCATTCTATTCACCTTAAAAGCTCGAATAAGGAATATTTAGTATCAGTAACTGATAATTAAAGTATAACCCCGACTAAAGGGGACTTCATAAATTTGTATCACGAAACTTAAATTTTTGAACATGATAACTTGGAAGGGCGTGTTTCCTGCAGTAACGACAAAGTTTACTCCAGACGATAAACTTGATTTAAAAGCATTTGAGAAAAACTTGGAGGTACAGCTCGAAGCTGGCGTTAATGGAATAATCATAGGAGGAACTCTGGGCGAGTCTAGCGTATTGTCGGCAAAGGAAAAGGAGGAGCTACTGAATTTTACGCTCGAAAAAGTTAATGGCAGGGTTCCCGTGGTGTTGAATATCGCAGAAGGCGCTACGCGTGATGCCGTGAAGATTGCAGAATCTGCGCAGAAGAATGGTATCAACGGACTGATGTTGCTTCCACCGATGCGCTACAAGTCTGATCATCGCGAGACCGTTACGTATTTCAAGTCTATTGCAAACGCAACGGATTTGCAGATTATGATTTACAATAATCCGGTTGACTATAAAGTAGATGTCACGCTTGATATGTTCGAAGAACTCGTGTCTTGTAAAAATATTGATGCCGTTAAAGAATCTACGCGTGATGTCGTGAATGTGACAAGAATGATTAACCGCTTCGGGGATCGCTTCAGCATTATGAGTGGTGTAGATACGTTGGCAATGGAAAGCCTTCTCGTGGGCGCTAAAGGTTGGGTTGCAGGATTAGTATGCGCGTTTCCACATGAGACCGTGGCGATTTATAATTTAGTGCAAGAAGGAAAAATTAAAGAGGCCGTTGAAATTAATAGATGGTTCATGCCATTGCTTGAACTAGATACTTTCAGTAAACTCGTTCAATATATTAAACTTGCTGAGGCTGAAGTAGGATTGGGAACAGAAACGGTGCGTCCGCCGCGATTAGTATTGACAGGAGAAGAGCGTGAGCAAGTGTTGAAGGTGATTCGTGATGCTGTGGCCAATCGTCCATCGGTATCTCAATACTTGAAGCGTAAGCAGCAAGGTGTAGTGGAAGTAAGATAATGAAATTGAATAGTATAGATCAGGTGCTGCAAAATGCAGCGCAAGCATTTGAAATTTATAAGCGGGTCGACGCGAAAGTGCGATCTAAAATTCTCCGTACGATTGCCGATGAGATTGACGCCACCGCGGATGCTTTGGTCGTCACAGCAACACAAGAAAGTAACTTGCAGGAAGCGCGCATTAAAGGTGAGATCGGTCGTACGACGGGGCAATTGCGATCGTTCGCGAATTTACTCGATGATGGGCAATGGGTACAGGCGACAATCGATGTCGGCGATGAAAATCGTAAACCATTGCCGAAGCCCGATCTGCGCAAAATGAATTTTCCGATTGGCCCTATTGTGGTGTTCGGTGCAAGTAATTTTCCGCTCGCATTTTCTACAGCGGGGGGCGATACAGCATCGGCGTTGGCTGCAGGGTGTACCGTTATCGTGAAGAGTCATCCAGCGCACCCGCGTACATCGATCCTAGTGGCAAACGCGATTGCAAAGAGTATTGCCACTACCAACATGCCAACCAATGTTTTTCAGCACATTGAAGACTCGAGTATAGAAGTTGGTCAGCAACTGGTAGCCCATCCGTTGACAAAAGGTGTAGCGTTTACCGGATCTTTTCAAGGTGGAAAATCTTTGTTCGATTTGGCAGCGAAAAGAAAAGAACCTATTCCTGTTTTTGCGGAGATGGGAAGTATCAATCCCGTGGTGGTCTTGCCGAGTGCCGTGAAAGAAAATAAACTTTTACCTGAAACACTTGCGGCCTCGGTACTACAAGGTGTGGGACAGTTTTGTACTAACCCCGGATTGCTGATTACAGTTGCGTGTGAAGGGATCGATGATTTTGTAGCGACCCTCGCATCAACGATAGCAAAAAGCACGCCTGCAAAAATGCTTCACAGCGGAATAGCGTCACATTATCACAAAGGTAAGTCGCATTTGCTTGCGCAAGCCGGTGTAACAACATTGGCAACAGTCGAGGAAGTAGATATTGAAACAACAGGAGCTCCCGCGTTGGCTGTTGTTAGTGCAGATCATTTCATTCAAAACCCGACGTTGTCTGAAGAAGTGTTCGGGCCATTTTCTTTGGTCGTAAAATGCGCAAACGCAACGGAAGTTCTGCAAGTGATACAAAGCCTGCCAGGACAGTTAACGGCATCCTTGTTTGGATCTTCGTTGGATGTTGAAAGTCATCATGCGTTGGTCGATGCGTTACATCAACGATGTGGTCGACTCATTTTCAACGGCGTGCCTACTGGCGTTGAGGTATGCAAAGCTATGCATCACGGAGGGCCGTTTCCCGCGACAACCGACGCACGCTTTACATCTGTGGGGAATGATGCAATCTATCGGTTTGTTCGTCCCATTAGTTTTCAAAATGCGCCCGCAGCAATATTACCTGCTGAATTAAAAGATGAAAACCCATTGAATATCTTACGATGTGTCAATAACCAATGGACTACTGAGAAAATCGTAATAACGAAAGGATAGGCATGAAGAAAACATTTTTTTGCATCGATGCACATACGTGTGGAAATCCAGTAAGACTCGTTGCTGGAGGTGGGCCTAACCTCGTGGGTAACAACATGAGCGAAAAACGCCAGCATTTTCTTAGCGAGTATGATTGGATCAGGAAGGGACTTATGTTTGAACCACGTGGTCACGATATGATGAGCGGTAGTATTTTATATCCACCGTGCGATCCGAAAAATGATGTTGCTGTGCTCTTTATCGAAACGAGTGGTTGCTTGCCGATGTGTGGTCACGGAACTATCGGCACGGTAACGATCGCCATAGAGGAAGGACTTGTTGTTCCAAAGACACCTGGTATTCTGAATGTTGAAGTTCCCGCTGGACTCATTCGTATTGGGTACGTGCAAGAAGGAAGCAAAGTGAAGTCGGTGAAGATCACCAATATTAAATCGTTTCTCGCTGCCGAAAATCTGATAGCGACGTGTCCCGAGCTAGGTGATATTACTGTGGATGTTTCATACGGTGGAAATTTCTACGCCATTGTTGATGTGCAAGAAAAATTTCCTGGCCTTGAGCATTACAAAGCAGATCAATTGATTTCATGGAGTCGCGAACTGAGGAAGGATATTAATAAGCGATATACGTTTTTGCATCCAGAAAATCCGACCATCAATGGATGCAGTCATATCCTATGGACCGGTAAGGTGATTGATCCAACATCGACAGCGCGCAACGCCGTTTTCTATGGCGATAAAGCGATAGATCGTTCACCTTGCGGTACGGGAACGTCGGCACGGCTCGCGCAGTGGCATGCAAAAGGTAAGCTGAAGAAAGGTGAGCCCTTTATTCATGAAAGCATTATTGGATCAAAATTTATTGGTCGCGTTGAAGAAGAAACTGAACTCGCCGGAAAGCGAGCAATAATACCCAGTATCGAAGGATGGGCGATGGTCACAGGATATAATACGATCATCATCGACGACGAAGATCCATATGCACACGGCTTTCAAGTAATTTAACGTATGGATGCTTTCGGTGATGCTGAGACATCGCTCCTCAAGGCTACGCCGTCAGCATTCCTTTTTAAAAATTTTAGAACATGAAGAAAATCGCGATAGTTGGCGGCGGCGTTATTGGATTGAGCTCTGCATATTACCTTCAACAACAAGGTCATCAAGTGACCATTCTCGACGAAGGTACACTCACCGACACCTGCTCGATAGGGAATGCAGGTATGATTGTTCCGAGTCACATCATTCCTTTAGCAGCGCCTGGTATGATCGCCAAAGGAATTCGATGGATGTTCAATTCCAAAAGTCCTTTCTACGTCAAACCGCGATTGAGTGGTGACCTCCTGAAGTGGGGCCTTAAATTCTATAACCACGCAAACAAAGAACATGTTACAAAATCGATTCCCGCGTTAAAGGAAATAAGTCTTCTTAGTAAAAAGCTTTTTCAAGACATCGCTGCGCGAAATGTGTTTCCGTTCGGCTATGAAGAGCGTGGACTCATGATGTACTACCGGACTGCCGAAACAGAACGTGAAGAAATCGAGGCAGCTCATGTATCCAATGCCAACGGGATTGAGGCGCATGTACTCACATTGGCAGAAGCACAGGCAAAAGAACCAGATGTTAAAGTTCAGGCGCGTGGCGCAGTATACTTTCCCGGTGACGCACATTTGATTCCTCAGCTGTTCATTCAGAATCTCATTACCCACCTTAAAAACAACGGTGTAGCTATCCGCGCAAATACGAAGGTTGAAGATTTTAATGTGAAGGGCGGGCGTATTGCAGGCATCCGTGTTGGCGGTGTCGAAGAGGTGTATGATGAATATGTGATTGCAACCGGTGCTTGGTCAGGTGTATTTTGCGCAAAGCTCGGAATCGATTTGCCTATGCAATCGGGGAAAGGATACAGTTTTACCTTGAACAACGTGAAACAGAATTTGAGAATACCGTCCTTATTGCTTGAAGGAAGAGTGGCGGTGACGCCCATGGGTTCATCGTTACGTTTTGGTGGTACCATGGAAATCAATGGGACAGACCGGTCCATTAATATGAATCGCGTGAAGGGAATTGTAGAAAGCATTCCAAAATACTTTCCGGAGATGAATGTTGCTGTACCGAATGTAAACGAAGTATGGAACGGACTGCGACCATGCTCTCCAGATGGATTGCCGTATATCGGTAGAGGAACTAGATTTGAAAACTTAGTTATCGCCACAGGTCATTCCATGATGGGACTGAGTTTAGGGCCTGCTACTGGTAAACTTGTGGCAGAGTTGATTGATGAGAAGCCGACAAGTATGAATTTAAATCCGTTCGATCCAGAACGTTTTATGAAATAATTTTTTTTCGTTCAAACGCGTGTAATTCACGAGCTGTACATCAAGATAGTATGAGGTTAGGATAATATTTTGTGAATTCTTGACGATGTAAAAAGTACATTTAATAAAAAATTCTACCTTATGAAACGACAATGTTTTATCATTTCCTTTTTTATAACATTGTCGCTGGCAACGCTCGCTCAGGGTACAGTAGAAGACTTCAGACGTGCTGATGCGGCGCGCGCAACATTTAGAAACAAGGCGTATAATATTCCAGGAGTTTTTCATTGGATAAAAGGAAAACACCTGTGCTGGTATCTTAACAATGCTCGCACTGGAAAAGAGTTTATTTTGTTAGATGCCGATAACAACAAGCAGCAACAAGCATTTGATCATAACAAGATCGCGAATAGCCTCTCCGTTAAGCTTGGAAAAAAAATGAAAGGTAGCGCGCTACCATTCACCGACATAGAATTTTCTGCTGATCTAAAAAACATCTTCTTCCAAGTTGATAGCGCCAAGCTAAAATGTAATCGTACTAACGGCCAGTGTGATGTAGTTGAGATCGTAAAGCCTGCAAAATCCCCAGAAGTTTATTGGGGTGATGCATTTGATGAACGCGGAAATAAACCTGTTGGCTCTCCCGATAGTGTGTGGCTTGCGTTTGTGAGAGACAATAACGTTTTTATCAGAAATAAGAAGGATGTTTCTAAAGTGCACCAACTGAGTTTTGACGGCGATGGTGTTAATTACTATTCGTCTTACATCACTTGGTCTCCCGATAGTAAGAAACTCGTGGCATACAAAGTTACAGCCGGTGATCGTCGTCTTATTCATTTTGTCGAATCTTCTCCTGCTGATCAACTGCAGCCGAAGCTCCACACGCGCCAATACTTAAAGCCGGGTGATGGTCTCCCGCAGAAACAGCCGCAGCTATTTTTAATAGATGAAAAGAAACATGTTGCGATTGATGACCAACACTTCAAGAATCAATATTTTCTTGAAAATATCGTGTGGAACCCGGATAGTAAATTCTTCACATTCGAATTTAATGAACGCGGTCACCAGCGTTATCGCATCTTAAAAGTATCAGCCAACAACGGTGAGGTTAAAACAGTTGTCGATGAAGCCAGTAAAACTTTTATTGATTATAGCGGAAAAAAGTTTCGACATGATGTGTTGGCAGCAAGTGAAATTGTTTGGGCTTCAGAGCGCGATGGTTGGAATCACTTGTACCTGTATGATACTCACACGGGTACAGTGAAAAATCAAATAACGAAGGGTGAATGGGTTGTACGCAGTGTAATTCATGTCGATGAAACGAAACGTCGTATTCTTTTTACAGCGTCTGGATTGGACCCGGACCACGATCCATACCTTGAGCATACCTGTGTTGTTAACTTCGATGGTAGTGGTTTTACGCGATTGACAACATCAAATGCGGATCATACGACGACGTTCTCTGACGACTATAAATTTTTTATCGACTACGAATCTCGTATTGATCTACCGCCAGTGTGTAAGCTTTACGAAGCAGATCCGGTATCTGAAAAGATGATTCTACAAACGGCAGACTTAACGGATTTACAAAAAACAGGTTGGAAATCAGCGGAAGTTTTTTCCGCGAAGGGCAGGGATGGGGAAACTGACATATGGGGAATCGTAATTCGACCGTCGAATTTTGATGCGCTGAAAAAATATCCCGTGGTGGAGATGGTGTATGCGGGGCCACAAAGTTTCTATGTACCGAAATCCTGGTCTTCCAATAGTTACCTGCATTCAATTGCTGAACTCGGCTTTATCGTTGTGCAAGTTGATGGTATGGGGACTTCGTGGCGGTCGAAAGCATTTCACGATGTGTGTTGGAAAAATTTAAAAGATGCTGGCTTTCCTGATCGAATTGCCTGGATCAAAGCGCTTGCTCAAAAATATAGTTTCGTAGACGCAACGCGTGTGGGAATATTTGGTGGTTCTGCCGGTGGACAAAACGCAGCGGCCGCAGTGCTCTTTCATCACGATTTTTACAAGGCGGCTGTTGCTTCCTGTGGAAGTCATGATAACCGCGTTGATAAGATCTGGTGGAACGAGCAATGGATGGGATATCCCATCGGTCCGCATTATGCAGAATCTTCTAACGCTGTTCATGCTGACAAGCTCGGGGGAAAGCTAATGCTCATTGTCGGAGAGCTCGACGATAATGTTGATCCTGCGTCTACCCTCCAGGTTGCGAATGGACTGATTAAAGCCAATAAAGATTTTGAATTGGTTGTCATACCAGGGTTAGGACACTCCGGCGGTGGTGAATTTGGAGAACGAAAACGTCGTGACTTTTTTGTCAAGCATCTGTTGAATGTTGATCCACCAAGTTGGGATGAAGCTTATCGGAAAGGTGAGCCGGAGAAAGTCATCAAGTAATGCGTTAATATCCTATGAAAGGATGATAATATCGTGACAGCTGTCGGGATAGAATATGAATACGTTTACAATTGAAATATCACAGTTTAAAAGATAAAACAATGGTTAAATTCAGTCGCGTGATTTTACTTTTTTTTGCCTGTATTGTGCATGTTGCGTGTTATGGGCAAGCCGGGGAACTTAAGTCCGGTGATTACCCGATTCAACCAGTATTGTTCAACGCCGTAAAATTAAACGATTCGTTTTGGGCGCCTCGTATCAAAACAAATCATGATGTTACAATTCCATTCACATTGGGGAAATGTTATTCGACTGGTCGTGTAAAGAATTTCGAAATTGCAGCGGGATTAAAAACGGGAAAGTTTGGAACTGAATTTACGTTCGATGATACGGACGTGTATAAAATTATCGAAGGTGGTAGTTATTCACTCCAGATCTTTAAAGATCCGGTGTTAGAATTGAAAATGGACTCGTTGATCGATTTGATTGGCAAAGCACAAGAGCCCGATGGATACATCTATACAAACAGAACGATCATGGGTGATCATGCACATGAGTGGGCAGGTAGTAAACGTTGGGAGAAAGAAGCGGAGCTGAGTCATGAGTTGTACAATATTGGGCATCTCATCGAAGCGGGAATCGCACATTATCACGCAACGGGTAAAAAGACATTGTTAAACATATCGATCAAAGCAGCAGATCGTGTTTGTGCAGACTTCGGTCCTGATAAACTTCATATTTTTTCAGGTCATCAAATTATCGAGCTTGCATTGGCAAAACTTTACAAGGTCACAGGAGAGAAGAAGTATCTTGACGCTGCGAAATTCTTATTAGATGTTCGCGGCCCTGGAGGCGATCCGTATAATCAGGCTCATAAAAAAGTGGTTGACCAACACGAAGCAGTAGGCCACGCTGTGCGGGCTGCATACATGTATGCGGGTATGGCAGATGTTGCCGCGCTTACAAACGATGCTGGCTACATCAATGCCATCGATCACATATGGGAAGATGCTGTCTACAAAAAGATATATGTGACAGGAGGCATTGGCGCTACAGGACATGGTGAAGCATTTGGCGCAGCATATGAGCTTCCGAATATGTCGGCTTATAACGAAACGTGTGCATCGATCGCCAATGTGTATTGGAATTACAGGTTGTTTCTTCTCCATGGTGAAGCGAAATATTTCGATGTGCTCGAACGAACTTTATACAATGCTTTTCTATCGGGTGTTGCATTAACGGGTGATCGTTTCTTTTATCCCAATCCGTTGGAGTCGCATGGTCAACACGCGCGGAGTCCGTGGTTTAGTTGTGCATGTTGTCCGAGCAACGTGACGCGTTTCGTTCCTTCTGTTGGTGGATACTTCTATGCGCAAAAGGAAAACGTACTGTATGTTAATCTATATGGGCAAAGCAGCGTAGATTTCACAGTTGATAAAAATCAAATATCATTAGCTCAGAAGACTAACTATCCGTGGGATGGCAGTATCGATATCGCTGTCGATCCAAAGAAGTCAGCAAGTGCTGAACTCAGATTACGCCTTCCAGGATGGGCATCACAAGAGGCATCGCCTGGAAATTTGTATGCGTTTATCGACAAAGTAGGCGAGAAGGTGACTGTGAAAATCAACGGTAAGGCTACTGATTTTAAAGTTGACAAAGGGTACATCGTGCTCAATAGAAAATGGCAAAAGGGCGATCATGTTACATTGACATTGCCGATGCCTGTTCGGAAAGTTTCTGCCGATCAACGCGTGGCCGCAGACGTAGATAAGATTGCGTATCAAAGAGGGCCACTGGTGTATTGCGCAGAGTGGCCAGATAATCATGAAAAGAAGGTCTTGAATCTTGTCGTGAGTCAAGATGCAAAAGTGACGCCATACTTTGACCCCAGTTTTTTTAACGGTATGTACCTGTTAAAAGCGTCCGGACACGCGGCTTCGCGCACGCTTGAGAATGGAATAAAAACCTCGGACGTGGAAGTTAAATTGATTCCCTACTTTACTTGGGCACACCGTGGTACTGGTGAAATGACAGTTTGGATTCCTGCTAAAGCTGCCGCAGCACAACCACTTCCGTCACCTACCATTGCTTCGACAAGTGAGATAACGGCATCACATAAAAGCAGAACGCTCATGGCCTTGAATGATCAAATGGAGCCAAAGAATTCCAATGATCAATCCATCATCTTCTATCACTGGTGGCCGATGCAAGACACAACGCAGTGGGTACAATACGATTTCAAAAAGAATGAAACTGTTTCTTCTTCGAAAGTTTATTGGTTTGATGATGGACCTTTTGGTGGATGCAGAATTCCTGCAGGTTGGCGAATACTTTATAAGTCAGGAGATCAATGGCTACCTGTGAAGACGAAGAAGAACTACGAAATTCTAAAAGACAAGTTCTGTGAAGTGACATTCGAACCTGTTACAACAAACGCAGTTCGATTGGAAATTAATTTACCGAAAGAACATTCTTCGGGCGTGATGGAATGGTCTGTGTTTTAAATCTTAAGAGCATGCGTTTTCATTCTTACGTTATTTTTTATGTGTTGTGTTGTTTCACATTTTCGGCGCACGCACAGGAAGTTGAAGTAATGATTACCCGTTACACGAAAGATAGGGAAGCGCTCTATCGAAAATATCCTGTAACGGAGAGTGCTGGATACTATGATCGCTTTATACGTTACCAAGAATCTTTTGCGAAAGAACTAAAGTCGGTGAATTTCGACGCGCTGCAACGGACCGAACAGATTGATTTTATTCTGTTGAAAAATCAGGTCGAGAAGGATTTATATTTTTTGAGACTTGATCAGGCTGCGTTCAATGAAATCTCGGCAGTATTAGACTTCGCGGGACCGCTGTACGATTTTATTGATCAGCGTAAGACGGGAAAGAAATTTAACAGTGATGTATTGGCGAAAACTTTTGATGACGTTAACCGAGCATGTTCTGTTAAACGAACAACCTTGCTCGAACAACCATTCAAGACATGGCAACAAGCGGCGAAAGCAAGTGCGGCAGTGAATAGCCTTCGTGATGGTATTCAGGAAGCATATAAATTTTACAGTGGTTATGATCCGCAGTTTTCATGGTGGATGGAGATGCCACAATCCGCGTTGGATACAACGCTGGCGAAGTATAGCGCTTTTCTTAAACAGCATTACGCAAAGAATTCAATCGCGGATGATGGTAGTGGCATCGTAGGAAAGCCCATTGGTAGAGAGGCTATCATAAAAAGTCTTCAAACAGAGTTTATTCCCTATTCACCTGAAGAGTTGATAGCCATCGCACAAAAGCAATTCGAATGGTGCGATCAAGAAATGCTAAAGGCTTCTGAAGCGCTTGGATTCGGGAAAGATTGGAAGTTGGCACTTGAAAAAGTTAAAAAGAGTTACGTGTCTCCCGGAGATCAACCTGCAATGGTTGCTGGCTTAGCGGAAGATGCAATCAAATTTTTAGAAGATCGAGACTTAATCACAATTCCCATCCTGGCGAAAGAAACGTGGCGCATGCGTATGATGTCACCGGAAGCGCAAAAAATAAATCCATTTTTTCTCGGCGGGGAAGAGATCATTATTTCTTATCCGACCAATACGATGACGCACCGTGAAAAGATGATGAGTATGCGCGGCAATAATCCTCATTTTTCAAAGGCCACCGTGCATCATGAACTTATTCCCGGACATCATTTGCAAGACTTCATGCAAAAGCGGTACAAGCCTTATCGCTATGTATTCGAAACTCCATTTTGGATCGAAGGTTGGGCTCTATACTGGGAAATGAACTTGTGGGATAAAGGTTTTGCACAAAGTCCAGAGGATAGAATCGGAATGTTGTTTTGGAGAATGCATCGTTGCGCGCGAATTATATTTTCCTTAAGCTATCACCTTGAAAAAATGTCGCCGCAGCAATGCATTGACTTTTTGGTAACAAGGGTTGGACATGAATATGCAAATGCAGAAGCTGAAGTGAGGCGCTCGTTCACCGGCGGATACGGGCCCCTTTATCAGATTGCATATATGATTGGTGGATTGCAAATTGCGTCGCTGAAAAAGGAATTGGTAAGCACCGGTAAAATGACGGAGAAGCAATTTCACGATCGCGTGTTGAAGGAGAACTGTATTCCGATAGAAGTTCTTCGACTGATCCTTACCGATGAAAAATGTAACGCTGATTACAAAACGAAATGGCGTTTCGCTGAAGTAAAATAGGGTGTAAGCATCCGTGAATTATTTAAGACGATAAGAAAGCGTCTCCAATAAGTCGATTTATTGGAGACGTCCTTTTATGCCGCGATGCTTTTATTTTCTTGAATTCTTCTAAACTCTGTAGGGGTGATTGAACAGAGTTCTCTGAATTTTCTATTGAAGTTAGAAAGGTTGTTGAATCCAACCTCTAACGAAATTTGTGAAATGCTGAGGTCGTCTTGCTGCAATAATTTCCGTGCTTGACCAATACGGATCTCCGTCAAGAAATCAACATACGATTTACGCGTGCGCTTCTTGAAATATCGGCAGAAGGAATTGGTTGTCATATGAGCGATCGAAGCAACTTCGTCTAACGATATTTTTCGATGAAACTCATTCATGGTGAAGCGGTAGATGTCTGCAAGTTTTTTTCCATCTACTTCATCAAAGTCGTTGTACACGCCTGAGGATGCCAATGCTTCGATGCCTTTATTTTCAGAAAGTATATTCAAGATTTTCAGAAGTACGATCAGCCTGTCCATGCCGTTCTTTCGGAACATCTGTTTCATCAATTGAGCAACCCGATTTCTCACCGGCTCTTGCAAAAAGAGTCCTCGCGCCGACAACTTGGAAAATTCTTGTAAGTGCGCGAGTTCAGGCATCGAGAGAAATTTTTCACCGAATGACTGCCACTCAAAAAACACCGTGATTGAATGTGCGAATTGACCTGCGTCTTCCTGATAATACTTCGAATCATTTCGGAATACGTGTGGCAAATTTGGTCCAATCAAAAAGATGTCGCCGGGTTTAAATGTGCCGACGAAATCGCCAACGATCACTTTGCCTTCACTCTCTAAAATCAGTGTGAGTTGCACCTCGGGGTGTTGATGCAAGTGATCATAGAAATGAATCTCCTGATCTTCCTGTAATCGAAAAGACTCCTGTGAAGTCTTTGGAATTTTGAAGGGTAAAATTTTCATGGGATGGGTGGGTTACTGTACTAAATATTCAAAATTTCTTAATAAATGTCAAACGTACAGTTAATATTATATCACCTTTTGATAATATTAGTAGTAAACTTTCTGATATGCGAATGTCATTTTCACCAAAAAAACACCGCAAAGGTTGGTAAAATAGTATTGTATGCTGTGAATATATGTGCGATTTACACGTAACACCGTGTTTAATTTTATTCTTTATAATCTTCTCTCATGCATCATTCACTTCTGCATCGGACCTCCAAAATGCCATTGCTGTTGGCGCTATTTTCATTGCTCTCGCCTATCGGTTTTGCTCAGGTCAATCCAAAGATTACGATTGATTTGAAATCGAAAGGCGCGCAGATCTCTGAAGATTTACATGGAATTTTCTTTGAAGAGATTAGTCACGGAGGAGAAGGTGGTTTGTATGCGGAGTTGATACAGAATAGAAGTTTCGAAGAGAGCAGAATACCGGAAGGATGTGTGTTGGATTCGGGATGGATAATTCCACCACGAACGGAACATTTTGGTGCTCATCGTGTCGTTGATTGGAAGATGCCCTTTGAAGCGAAAAGTGATTACCCAGCATGGTCTATGACTTCTGTCGGAAATGCAAAAGCAAATATATCGCTCGACCTTCAAAACCCTCTTCATGTTGAAACACCTCGGTCTCTAAAGATTGATATTGTCAATGCCGATGCGTCTAACGTAGTTAAAATAGTGAATGATGGATATTGGGGGATCAAGGTTGATCAGCATGCAACGTATAGGCTAACATTTTATGCGCGGCCTCAAGGATATCGTGGTGACGTAACAGCGCGACTGGTGAGTATCGACGGCCAGGTATTAGCCGAACAGAAATTTCACATTCGCGATGTTAATGAATGGCAAAACTTTAACGGCATTCTGAAAGCAAAAACGTCGCATCAGAAAGCGAAGTTCGAGTTGGTGTTCTCGTCTGTTGGAAAAGTATGGATTGATTTCGTTTCCCTGTTCCCAACGAAAACATTTAAAGATCGTGCGAATGGAATGCGACTTGATCTCGCCAATTACCTTGCTGAGTTGAAGCCGGCGTTTCTGCGTTGGCCTGGTGGATGTTTTGTAGAAGGTATCAGTGTTGAAAGCGCACCGAATTGGAAACGATCACTTGGCCCGGTGGAAAAACGATCGGGTACCTATAGTCCATGGGGATATTGGTCTACCGATGGAATTGGCTATCATGAATTTTTACAGTTCTGCGAAGACATCAATGCAAAAGCGATGTATGTTTTTAATTGTGGAATTGCTTGTGAAATGCGTAGCGGTGTTCATGTGAAAGATGACGGTGTTCCTGCAATCATTGCCGATGTATTGGATGCGATTGAATATGCGATTGGTCCAAAGGACTCGAAGTGGGGATCGGTTCGTGCTGCTAACGGACATCCAGATCCTTTTCCGTTGAAATATATTGAAGTTGGCAATGAACAAGTTGGTGTTGAATATGCAAAACGGTTTAATGTTTTTTACAAAGCCATCAAAGAACGTTATCCGCAATTGGAGATTCTTGCGGCAATGGGCATTGCACATTTAAATCAACCGACAATCAAAGCGATTGATAAAATGGATTTCGCAGATGAACACGCGTACAAAGCGGCAGGTTGGGCAATGAACTACCACGACTGGTACGATAAGTACGAACGAAATGATTGGAAGTTATACGTCGGAGAATATGCGTGTAACGCTGGGGTTGGGAATGGCAACATGACTGCCGCGCTGAACGATGCAACGTTTATTTTAGGAATGGAGCGTAATTCGGATATGATTAAGATGAGTAGTTATGCGCCGTTGCTTGAAAATGTAAATGATACCGACTGGCCAGTGAATTTGATCAGGTTTGATAACGCAAGAAGCTTTGGGCGGATTTCTTATTATGCGATCAAAATGTTGAATGAAAACAAAGCGTCGTACAATCTTAGCACCACCGTTGATGCGCCTGTTACAAAAGACATCCCATTTTTTACCGGGGGGATTGCGTTGAGTACATGGGATACGCAAGCCGAATTCCGCGATGTCGAGATTATTGAGAATGGAAAGGTAGTATTTCAATCGGGTAATGCGGGGAATAATGATTGGCATTTTGTTGGCGGAAAATGGTCCGAAGAAAATGGTGTAATTGCGCAGCGAACAGAAGGGGCGTGGCCGATGGCGATGCTTCAGCGAAAAACCTTTTCAAACTATACACTGAAATTGAAGGCGCGAAAAATTAGTGGCTATAATGCGTTCATGATTCCTTTCGCGATTAAAGATAACGATAACTACTTGCGCGTTCATATCGGCGCTTGGGTAAATAAAATTGCTGCGTTCGAGTCGGTAAGCAAAGGCGGTGACGCGATTGTGTCGCAACCTGTTCGACTTGAAAATCCGATTGAAATAAACCGTTGGTATGATGTTGAATTACGGGTAGCCAACACGTCCGTGGAATGTTTCCTGGATGGAAAACTACTCATGCGTTATGAAAAGCCTCGCGATTTTTTCGCTATTGCCGGCGTTGACGAACAGAGTAATGAAGTTGTGGTAAAGGTTGTAAATGCTTCGGCACAATCGCGGAAAGTTGACCTTGTGTTATCGGGTGGAACAGTGAACCACAAAGCCAAAGCGATTACGTTGTCATCACCCAGCGCTGACGATGAGAATACTTTTGAACGACCGACGCAATTCATTCCTGTAAGTGAATCTTTTGATGTTAAGGGACAAAAAAGTCAATACGATTTTAAACCCTGGTCAATCACTATACTTCGGATGAAGAAATAATTTTGGATGTAAATAGGACGAATACATTTTATCTCGCCGACAGCACAAGCGTTGGGAGTATCCTCCATTTTGCGTTAAGCCAAATCGCCCTTCAAATTTGTGATGCTAAATTCGTATTACAGAAAGATAATTTTTGGAAAAAACGCCTAGGTTAAGCACGCTACTTTCATGCATCAATTTCACCTAAATGAAAGAAAATGCATGAGAAAAATTTTAACTAAACATTTTATTATAACATCGATGGGATTCATGCTGATGTTATGGGGGACATCCGAGCTTTGTGCACAGACCATTATAAAGGGAAGAGTAACCTCAGATCAGAAAGAAGCTTTGCCTGGGGTGAACATTCTTGTAAAGGGCACTGCATCAGGTACGACCTCGGATTCAAATGGCGAGTTTAGTGTGAGTGTTCCGAACGCTGATGCGGTTTTAGTGTTCAGCTTTATCGGTTATCTCAGTGAAGAGATCACTGTTGGCGCAAATACTACAATTGACGTAGTAATGATGCCGGATCTCATATCACTCAATGAAGTTGTTGTAGTAGGGTATGGCACGCAAAAGGCGAGTGAAGTGACCACGGCGATTGCGAGTGTAAAAGAGAAAGACTTTACGGCTGGTGCAATGCGCGACGCTTCTGAATTGATCAAGGGAAAAGTAGCAGGGCTTACCATCACGAATGGTTCAGGAGATCCAGCTGCCGGGCCAACAATTTCATTGCGCGGTATTGCAACGCTGGAGGGTTCAGCAGCACCGCTGATCTTAGTCGATGGTGTTCCAGGTGATTTTAATACAATTTCTCCATCGGACATTGCTTCGATTGATGTATTAAAGGATGCTTCTGCGGCTGCGATTTATGGTACTCGTGGGGCGAATGGAGTAGTCTTAATCACAACTAAACAGGGCGACAAAGGGAAGACGGCACGATTGACATACAATCACTATTCTGCATGGTCTCGACAATATCGTAAACCAGATTTTTTTACCGCGAAGGATTATGAAAGATATGCGTCGGAATTTACGTTCAAAAACAATTTTATAACGGAGGCCACTGATAACGGAGGCATTACAGATACAAATTGGCTAGACGAGATTACACAAAAGGCATACATGCAAAGTCATAACATCTCGCTTCGTGGTGGTGGACAATCATCGGGCTATGCTGCTAACGTTAACTTCGTCAATCAAGATGGGGTGTTCAAAGGTTCGTACAATGAAGAGTTAAGGCTGTCATTGGACATAAATCAATCTTTATTTGATGACAAGGTTAGAATTAGCGCTAATGTGTTGCGCGGCATGCAAGATATCGGTGCTTTGGGAGATGGTGTATCGTTTAACAACCTCATTTATCGCAATGCGCTGATGCGTAATCCCATGCTCGGTATTAAAAAAGATGATGGCTCATACATTGAAACCGATCGTCTTCAATATATCAACCCGGTTGGAATGGTAAATGAAACGGATGGTGTTCTGACCAATAACTGGACACGGCTAACTGGAAATATAGCGTTGATACCACTCAATGCATGGGAAACCAATTTGATGGTAGCGACGGAAATAAGAAATAATTTCCGAGGTTATTCGGAAACAAAAAAACATTACAATTCTCTGAAAGGACCACGTCGCAATGGATTTGCATCACGTGCTAACGACGATTTGAGAACGGATTATCTTGAGTTGACATCGAAGTACACCAAAGATTTTTCAAATCATTCGCTTACGATCCTCGGGGGATATAGCTACCAGTACAATGTAAATCAAGGCGATTGGGCAAATAATTTCGATTTTCCAACAAGTGAATATTCCTACAATAATTTAGGCTCCGGTAATGCCATGCGTCTGGGAACAGCGCGGATGTCAAGTTATAAAAATGACAACCGACTCGTTGGCTTCTTTGGTCGTGTGAACTATGGGTTTGACGATCGCTTCAATATCATGGCAAGTGTGAGACGAGAAGGATCATCCAAATTCGGAGCAAACTATAAATGGGGAACATTCCCAGCGATCTCTACGGGTTGGACGATTAGCAATGAGTCTTTTCTTGAAAGTGCAGGTGCTATCAATCTGTTGAAACTTCGGGCAGGGTGGGGAATCACCGGTGTTATACCACGTAATTCATATCAATCGAAACCGTTGCTCACGTATGAAGGTGTTTACTTTTATGATGATGGAAAATGGGTAAATGGTCTAGTTGCTCAAGCAAATGAAAATCCTAATTTGAAATGGGAGGAGTCGTCGGAATTTAACGTTGGAGTAGATTTTGGTTTTCTAGAAAACAGGGTAGCAGGAAGCATTGACACATACGTTAAAAAAACGGAAAATCTTTTGTGGTTATATTCTGTTCCACAACCGCCGAACCTGCATGATGAGACACTGGCTAACGTAGGAGAATTGGAGAACCGCGGTGTTGAAGTTTTAGTGAAAACAATCCCTGTCCGAACCGGTGATTTTGAGTGGAGCTCAACGTTGACTTACTCGTACAATAAGAACAAGCTCATCAGCTTATCAAACGATCTCTATGAGATCAAAGGTGATTACATTAATCTTTGGGGAATTAGCGAACCTATTTCCATGGTTTCGCACCGGTTACAGCCAGGACAACCAATGGGTAATTTCTGGGGATTGAAATCAGTTGACATTAGTGAAGACGGCCTGTGGGTAATTGAACTTCCTGATGGAACTCGACAAAACATGACAAATAATTCCATGGCCAGCGATGTGAATAGTCAAATTTTAGGTAATGGAATTCCAAAAATGCGGGTCGGGTGGACGAATACATTTCGATATAAGAATTTTGATCTTAGCATCGTGATGAGTGGAGCGTTTAAATACCAGATCATGAATCAGCAACGCATGTTCTATGAGAATCCGAACATTAACTACAACGTACTTCGCTCGTCCATGGACAATGTATATGGCAAAAGACGACTTTCATATTTGAATCAAGCTTTCGTTAGTTACTATCTTGAAGATGGTGATTACGTGAAAATTGAAAATGCGACGTTAGGCTATAATCTAGACATGTCTGCCCTGAAGTATGTGCGTTCCGTAAGGTTTTATTTGTCAGGATCGAACCTCGCAACGATCACTGGCTACAAAGGAATCGATCCAGAAATTCCAGTTGGCGATATCCGACTACAGGGTATTGATAACCGCGATAAGTATCCAATTGTGAGAACATTTACGGTAGGTGTTGATATCAATTTTTAAAATTGCCTTTTATGAAAAGATTACGTTTAAAAAATATAGTAACGAGCATTTTGTTTTCATCAGCGTTGTTTGCTTGTACAGATTTGGATGAGAAGCTATATGATTCGATATCTGCAGATGAAACCGCATTGACGGCAAGCGATTTGAATACCATCATTGCGCCCGCATATGCTAACTTGCGAGAGGTGTATTGGCACTGGAACGGACTATTCGATGTATATGAGGAATCATCAGATCTAATTGTTACACCATTTCGGGTCGGCATCGGATGGGGAGATCTTTATCTTGACATGCACAAACATACCTGGGGACCTGCGATAGAGCACGGTAACAACCTTTGGGTGCGTACGTATGCCGGAATTAACCTTTGCAATAAAGCGGCATTTCAAATCGAACAACTTGGTGCAGTCGATAACAAGGAAGCAGTTCTTGCCGAACTTCGGGCACTGCGCGCATTTTATTATTACTTGTTGCTTGATAATTTTAGAAATGTACCAATCGTTACGCGTTTCGATGTAGAACCTGGATTTCTCCCGGAACAAAATACAGGCCAGGAAGTCTATGACTTTATCGAAGGAGAGCTCACCGAAGTGATGCCCCAACTTAGTGTGGAGAACACTCAGAAAACATACGGGCGCTTTACACAGTGGGCGGCGAAAATGGTACTAGCAAAACTCTATTTGAACTCGGAAGTGTATATCAACACCGATCGCTATGATGACGCGTTGTTACAAGTGAACGATATTATTTCAAGTAACAAGTTTTCATTGTTGGCGTCATACAAAGCCAATTTTGCGGTGAACAATACAAACACACCTGAGGAAATATTTTCGATTCCGTTTAGCAAAGACTTCACCGGAAATGCGAATACCTATTACCAGTTTAAAACACTTCACCCTTTGAGTGCCTCTACGTTCAATATGCCTGAGCCATGGGGGGGAAGCTGTGGTATCCCGCAGTTCATTGATACCTATGATGAAGATGACGTGCGACTTAAAGATTGCTGGCTTGGCGGTCCTCAGTTTTCTGCGTCTGGAAGTCCAATCATGGTCGGTGGCGAACAATTTGAATACATCAATTACATGACCAGCGTAGATGAAGCAGAATACAATGAGGGGTTTCGATTTGTGAAATATGAAATTCCGATTGGATTTACGTCGGGTCCCGATAATGATGTGCCTTTATTCAGGTATACAGATGCACTGATGATGAAAGCAGAATGTCTTCTCCGCACAGGAGGAGCGTCGGGGGCTACTGAGGCAGCCGAAATTGTTACCGCAGTTCGTCAACGTGCATTTCCGGCTACCCCCGCTAAGGCAATAGTGTCAGCTGAAGATCTTGCAGAAGGAAGCTCATATGCATATGGGAAGTATGAAGAAGGTGTTGTTACAGATTTTGAAGGCGGCGCCGATATCGAATTTGGGAGGTTATTGGATGAACTCGCTTGGGAATTTGTAGGCGAACATCATCGTAAGCAAGATCTAATACGCTTCGGGGTGTACACTACAAAAAGTTGGTTAACACACGTGCCGAACGGGAATCATCGCGTGATCTTTCCTATTCCTCAGCAGCAACGTGAAACGAATTTGAAACTTGAACAGAACGATGGCTATTAGAAATTAGTAAACTGGCGAATAGCGGTACTGTCCAGGTTGAGCAATCAATCTGGACAGTTTGTTTTTATAATACAGCGAAGTTCATATCGGAGAAATAAGGTAATTTGTGATTCGTGCTAAGATCGTATGATGAAAAGCGAATATCTACAAAAACATTTCTCGTGATGCAGTGTAGCTTCAATCATCAATCGCAGGATTGGTATACATGTATCTGCACTGGTATCAAAACTATTTTTGATCGGGATAATTTCGCAGCACGGGTAACAGGGATGGGCGAGTGGGCGCACGATGTTATTCACACTATTGACTTACTATCCATCGGTAGTTAATCAAGCTCAAAGGGTAAAGACTTCAATTTCAAAATCTACGTCCCAAAGATTGTCTCAATTCGTTTCAGTACACAACGGACCGGCTAGACCAATACCCCATGTGATCCAACGCTTACACGGTAGGCATCAGTTTCAAAACTGAGTTCATTCTAACACACAATTGATATCTACAGCGATTTGAAATCAAGTCGACTGGAAAACTATTATCTCTAAAACCAGACCTATGAAAAGACTGTATTGTTTAAATTTTTATGCTACATGTTTTTTGATGTTTCTCACGACTGGCATTTTCGGACAGAGTAATGTTGCACCTTCCGCAACGAGCACTACCTCATATGTTTCCGCTTGGGAAACCATTGCGGCGTTAAATGACGGCTTCACGCCAGCAAATTCCAACGACAAATCGCATGGTGCCTATGGCAATTGGAATAACCCCAATAGTTTGCAGTGGGTTCAATATGATTGGACGTCGGATTATGTAATCAGTTCGGTACAAGTATATTGGTTTGACGATGGCGGCGGTGTGTTAACACCCACCACAGCGTATGTTGAAAATTGGAATGGCAGCGCTTGGGTAAATGTTGGAACCGTTCCTTTGGTTAAGAATGCATTCAACACCCGATCGTTCACGGCTGTGACTACGAGGAGAATTCGGTTGTCGATGCGTAATTCAACTCAGTCCACGGGTGTTCTTGAATGGCGGGCGATGGGATCGGCGTCCACCTGTAATGGAACGACGATCACGCCATACACGCAAGTGAATGCAGACACATGGTCGCAAACCAGTAGCGCTACCGTTGTGGCAGGTGCAAGCGTCAAATTTGGGCCACAGCCAGGCTCCGGAGGTTCATGGTCATGGACGGGCCCCAATAACTTCACAGCATCGACACGAGAAATTACGATCAGCAATGTGCAAGCTGCATCTACAGGCACCTACGTTGCGCGCTACACCAATTCGTGTGGAACGCAAACTACATTGAACCATACGATCGCCATCGGCGGTGGTGGGAACGGCAACCCATACACCTGGCCGAGCTACTCGCCATCGATCAGCTACAATTTCAGAGATGAGTTTCCCGCACTCCAAACACCAACACAAGTTCTCAATGACTGTCCTGAAGTTGTATCGACACAATCCTCACAATGGTGGTGTTTTAGAAAAGGTCCGACGGCAAATTCGTTAGTAACGAGTGCGGCAGTCACACCAATGTTAGCACGACTGAATACTGATTTTGCGTATTTCCGCGACAACATGGGATGGCCACCAGATTTGCGCGCGAAGAATGGTTATCGTAGCGCGGTGTATCTCTTTGGGTCGGGACTCTGTACCGACGATGCATCCAACACAGATCTCGGCGGTTGGCAGAGTGCCATTTACTACAACGGAACAAATTGGCCGATGGTGCTAGCATCTTATTATCCCGTATATAGTTTTGATCCAGCCTGTCCCTACAGCGATCGTGAAGGACAACGCGGCGCAATGGTTCACGAAGGTATTCACTCATTGCTTGCAGACTTACCTGGGGTAAAACAATCAGCATGGTTTCACGAGGGGGGAAATGTGTGGCTGCAACAAACTGCGGATGCTAGAAGAACGAACAACTTCTCGTCGATGGGCGATCTAAATGGAACGGATTTCATTGCGCCATTCATGCCAATCGAATGTTACTCCGGTTGGTTGCAAGATGGAAGTTTCGGAGGGCCATCGGCAGAAGGTGTAAATATGTTTAATGGCAATCAACAAATTTGTACATGGCGCACATACCTCGGTGGTCATCAATACAGCAGTTCGTTTCCAACATTCTTAGGTTTATCGTTAGGCGATGGTGCAGTGCCTTGGATTTGGAGAAACTCCCCGAATCGTGTGCTCGAGGGTGTAGCATCTGGCATAGGCGCAACACAAATGCGCAGGCTCATTACGGAGTATCGTGCAAAGCAAGCGCTTGTTGACTTCGGTGTGTGGAAGGGCGCGATACTTGCGTTGATGGATGCGCACTTCGGACAAGCCATTCAAGCCGAGTGGCAACCATCTTGGCTAAACCCTGCTGTGTGGAATGCTACGCCATACGTTGTCACGACCAATAACGCGGGGCTCTTAACACCCGAAGCACGAACACTTCCTGGATGGTCGGGAGCCAATCAAATACCACTTACTGTAACAGGGAACATGGTGACGGTGAACTTTGAACCGATCGGAGCAAACATGACATGCCAACTTGTTTATCGTACCACGACAGGAACTCCCGTGTACAGCCAATATGTGAGCAGCGGTGCTTGTAGTTTACGGTTGGATTCGCCGCCAGCGAACGGTGTTGTCATTGCAGTGATTACCAACACCGATTACATATACAACGGTGAGTCTACACGCACAGCGCACTACGACTATCGCCTTCGCTTGGTAACCGGTGTAACGGGAACGGCAAGTGTTAATACGAAATGGTACAATTCAGCCACTTTAGGCGCCCGCACAGCAACCGATGTCGCCTCGGTTGTGGGCATTGATTGGTCAAAGTATTGCGGACACTCTTTCAAGCACACGGAAGAAATTGCCGAGATCAAGAAGAGTATAAACCCGAATGAATTTTTGATGTATCCGAATCCAGTGCACTTGGGCAAAAGCCTCACATTAGAATTTCCAAGTGTTGATGCGGAGCAAACAAAGATTACGATCGTAACGTTGTCAGGAACCGTTGTACACGAAACCATTACAACCACGCCCAATTTGACTTACCCAACAGCGGGGTTGAAGAAAGGACAGTACATTATCAAAATCAAAAACTCAAGGACAAACACGGCACAGACATTGATCGTGAATTAAAACGGTTGACCCATACGATGTTGCTCGCTTATTCGGCTTGTTGATTCAACGCAAGCAACGGAATCGCTATACGCAGATAAGGGGGAAGCTGTCTCAATTGTGAGGCAGCTTCTTTTGTTTGTCGATACCCTCCTGAAGTGGTTAGAGCCATTCTCTTTAGTATAAAAAACATGAAAATCGTTGGCGGTCACAGCGGCTGTCATTGACCATTTCGCCCAAATTTAATTATACAATCGTTTGAAAAATAAGTGTGAAAGGTACATTTGAATTAAAATAAGTGTATATTGTACTGTTATTACAATTAAACCCAAATCCAAATCATGACAACGCTTACCCAACCTCGAGGCAGATTGCCATTCGTGCATTGCCATCCGATCACAGCCGAAAAACTTTCCAGTTAGCCCCGCAGGCTAAAAAAAATTAGAAAAACCTGCAAACGTTTGAGGTGTTGTGTCTGAAAAGACGCCTGGAATTGCTGTGTTCATACGCAAGCACAGATATCACAAAACCTAAAGTTTATTAATGAAAAGATTTTAACTACCTAACCCAAATCTCTCTATGAAAATTAAATACTGTTGGCCACGAAGGTGGTTTTCGCTCTCTCGCATCGATGCGCGGGCGATGATCATTTTCTTTTTAATGTTGATAACCGTTGTTGGTTATGCGCAGCAGAATTCTGGAAGAACAATTTCCGGAAAAGTGGTTGATGAGAATGGCTCAGGAATGCCAGGCGTAAGTATCTCGATCGCCGGCACGAGCACAGGAACGCAATCTGATGCTGATGGATCATATCAGCTTGTCGTGCCTGGAACCGAAACGGTACTCCACGTATCGTTTATCGGATATGTAACACAAGATATAACGGTGGGTGAGCGAACCTCGATCGATATCACGATGGCGCCTGACGTTACATCACTACAAGAAGTTGTTGTTGTCGGGTATGGCGTACAGCGTAAAGAATCTGTCGTAAGTGCGGTGAGCTCCGTCGATCCTCAGAAGCTTAAAAGTGCGACAGGAAATTTAACAAACTCTCTTGCGGGCCGAGTTTCTGGGATGATCGCGTATCAAACCAGTGGCGAACCCGGACTAGGTACAGACAACGCAGCCTTCTACATCAGAGGCTTATCAACTTTCGGAAGCGGTAAATCTGATCCCCTCATCCTTATCGATAACGTTGAGTCGACGCCAACAGATTTAGCGCGTCTTCAAACGGATGACATCGCCAGTTTTTCTGTGCTAAAAGATGCGTCAGCTGCGGCCGTGTATGGATCACGTGGTGCTAACGGTGTGATTATCGTCATCACCAAATTAGGTGTACCCGGTAAAACGCGTTTCAACTTCCGCGCGGAAACCACCATGTCGAGCAATACAAGAAATTATAAACTCACCGACAATATATCTTATATGCGCGACGCAAACGAAGCTGCGCTCACGCGTAACTATGATAATGGTGTTCCATACAGTGAAAATAAAATTGCACACACGGCGGCTGGTGATGACCCTTATCTATATCCGAATAATAACTGGCTTGATCAGTTGATCAGAGACTATACGATAAACCAGCGCTACAACTTGAATATTTCAGGTGGTGACGAAAAATCTTCTTACTATATCGCGGGAACTTACAACGTTGATAACGGCATCTTGAAAGTAGATCCACTCAACGACTTCAATAGCAATATTAAACTGAAGAATTACGCGATCAGAAGTAATATCACGGTAGACTTTACAAAGACAACTGAGTTTATCTTGAGATTGTATGCGCAGTTTGATGACTATATCGGACCTGTTGGTGGCGGCGCGCGTACGTTCATCAATGCACTTTCCGCGAACCCAGTAATGTTTCCGGCTGTTTATCCAAAGTCAAAACTTCCGTTTGTAAACCATCCGCTCTTCGGTTCTGCGCCAACAGAACTAGCAACACCTGGACAAGGCGGTACGCTGTATATTAATCCATACGCAGAAATGGTTCGCGGCTATCAAACCTACAAGAAATCGAATGTTAATCCTCAAATAGAGATCAAACAAGATCTCGGATTCATTACACAAGGTTTGTCCGCAAGTGCCATGGGATATCTCCAGCGTTACATGTATTACTCGGTGGCGAGAGCATACGACCCGTTTTATTATGAGGCCGTTGTTAATCCGATCATTCCTTCAGAGTATGCTGTATCTGTATTAAATGGAGATGCCGACGACTTATACGCGCCAGGAACGGAATACCTAAGTTACTACGAATTTCCGAAAGAGGTAACGTCGAAAATGTATGTGCAGGGCTCGTTGAACTATACACGCGCATTTAACAAGCACGAGTTTGGTGGACTTTTGACAGGTTTCGTTTCAAGCTTCGAGTCAGGTAACTCAGGAACGGTAACAGCATCATTACCACAACGCAACACGGTGCTTGCAGGTCGCGCTACGTATGGATACGACAGCAGATACTTGGTCGAATTCAATTTTGGATATAATGGTTCAGAGCGTTTTGCGAAAAACAACCGCTATGGATTTTTTCCTTCGGTAGGTGTAGCCTATAATATTTCGAAAGAACAATTCTTCCAACCAATTACGTCAGTTGTTAGTGATTTAAAACTTCGGTTTAGTTACGGCTTAGTGGGGAATGATCAGATTGGTAATATTAACGATCGCTTCTTTTATCTCTCCAACGTGAACGCAAACGCCGATGGGTTTGGTGCGCGTTTTGGTGATCAGATGGGAACGCCACTGTATTTTAGACCAGGTTATGATTTTATTCGCTATGGGAATAATAATGTTGCGTGGGAAGTTTCAAAGCAGACCAACATAGGTCTAGACTTCTCTTTGTTCAACAACGAGTTATCGTTCATCGTCAACGCGTTTAAAACAGAACGATCGAATATGTATCTGCCAAACCCTAATGTCGAATCGGCACAGGGGTTGACCACTTCACCTGCTGCCAATTATGGTTCCGGCGAAACACGCGGTGTAGACATCAGCATGATGTACAACAAACAGATTTCAGATTTTAATATCACACTATCGGGAACGTTCACCTATTCAACGAACAAAATTCTCAAGACAGCTGAACTGCAGTATGGCCCTGAGCTTGCACACTTGACACGCCGTGGACATAATTTCAGTCAACAGTGGGGATACATTGCAGAAAGACTTTTTATTGACGATGAAGAAGTTGAAAACTCGCCAGTACAAATTTTTGATCCGAATCAAACCGTTCGCGCAGGAGACATCAAGTATCGCGATATAACCGGTGACGGACGGATCACACCTGACGATATGGTGCCTATCGGACATCCAACGATTCCGGAAATTATTTATGGTATTGGCCCTTCCATTACTTACAAACGTTTTGATTTCGGTTTCATGTTTCAAGGATCAGCGCGAAGATCTTTCTTTATCGATCCAATCAAAACAGCGCCCTTTATAGAGTTCGCCGGATTCAACGACCGAGGCGATATGATTGCCGGACGTGGTCTGCAAAGTGGAGAGCTCCAAGTTATTCATGACGACCACTGGTCTGAAGATAATCGCGACCCATATGCGTTCTGGCCAAGACTTAGTGATCAGATCGAGTGGAATAATGTTCAGCCATCAACATGGTGGTTGAGAAATGGAAGCTTTATTCGTTTGAAGACAGTAACGATCGGTTATTCATTTCCATCAATCGAGAAGTTGGCAAATCTTAAGCCACGCGTGTACTTCTCAGCGAACAATCTTTTTGCGATCAGCAAGTTCGACATGTGGGATGTTGAAATGGGCGGAAATGGTTTAGGCTATCCGCTGCAACGCGTGTACATGCTTGGTGTTCAAATAGATCTTTAATGAATGATGTACCCATTGATGATGTGTCATCAAACAAAAAAATAATTGATATGAAAAAAATAGACGTAAATATTAAGACGCAGCAGACCAATGCAACGCGGCCGTTTCGGCTCGGCATTTGGCTGTTGACGATAGGATTAACGTTCAGCGTGATGTCATGTGATAATTATCTCGATGTTGTGCCCGACGATATCACAACGATCGACCACGCTTTCTCGCTGGCAAACGAAACGGAGAAATATCTTTTTACATGCTATTCATACCTTCCTAAGAATGGCGATGGCTGGTACAACGTTGGCATGATGGCTGGCGACGAAATATGGCTACCAAACAGTGCTACGTTCTTAAACAATAATTTTGCTTTCGCGCTTGCACAAGGTGGTCAAAGCAGCAATGCCCCGTTGTTAGACGCTTGGACAGGTTGGAACAATGGCGCGTTAGGAGGATACGCGAAGAGACTTTTCGCAGGTATTCGAGCATGCAATATTTTTATAGAGAACGTAAGCGACTTAAATAAGGTACCTGACTTAGACCTTGATACACGTGTACGATGGCTTGGTGAAGTAGCGTTCTTGAAAGCGTATTATCACTTTCACCTTTTTAGAATGTATGGACCCATTCCCATCATTGATAAAAATGTGCCTATCGATGCTGATGTCACCTCAAATTATGTTGTACGCCAACCTGTAGATTCATGCGTGAACTACATGTCGAGATTGTTTGATGATGCGATTTCAAAATTGCCAAATCAAGTTCAAATCGCATCGCAAGAAATGGGACGCGTTACAAAGCCCATTGCGCTGGCGATGAAAGCAAAACTATTGGTGACAGCGGCGAGCCCACTTTTCAATGGCAATCCTGACTTCGCCGATTTTGTTGATAAGGGTGGCGTCAATCTTTTTAATTCGAGTTACGACGCAACGAAATGGCAGCGCGCACGTGATGCTTGTAAAGCTGCGATAGATCTGGCAGAGCAACTTGGTCACGAATTACATCGCTATGAGGATGATCAATTTACCATTTCAAATACGGCGAAGACGCAGCTCAGTATTAGACAGGCCGTTTCTCAACCTTGGAATGACGAAATTATTTGGGGGAATACAAACAGTCAGTTCGAATGGTATAACCAGAACTTATGTCAAGCTGTGTTGACAGGCGATAAAGGCAAGAACAGACTTAACGTGCCGGGCGCTTGGGAGGTTCCCATAAAAATCGCCAAACTTTTTTACACGGCTAATGGCGTTCCGATTGAAGAAGATAAAACACTCGACTTTGCTAGCTACGAGGATCTTCGAACAGCAACTACAGCTGAGCGTCTAAACATTAAAGAAGGCTACGTCACAGCGAGATTAAACTTCGATCGTGAGAATCGTTTCTATGCCGACCTTGGTTTCGACGGCGGAATATGGTACAAGCGCGATGCGGCGAATGACGAGACTAAATATTATGCGCAAACAAAGTTCACTGATCCAGGTGGAATACCTTCGAACTCGGCATGGAACGAGACAGGCTACTATCCGAAAAAGCTTGTGAATTGGGAGATGCAATTCATTGATGACACTGGCGTGACCTTTAAAGCTTATCCTTGGCCGGAAATTCGTCTTGCAGATTTGTATTTGCTATATGCAGAAACGCTGAATGAAACATCACCGGCGTCTACAGAAGCTATTGAATATCTTGATAAAATCAGAGAGCGTGCAGGTTTGGCGGGTGTTGTTGAGTCATGGACAAACTTCTCAACGGATGCAGATAAGTACACCACGCAAGAAGGGTTGCGCGAAATTATTCATCGCGAACGCACGATTGAACTCGCGTTCGAAGGCCATCGCTTTTGGGATCTTCGCCGATGGAGAAAGGCTGCCGAAGAACTAAACAAAGATATCACAGGCTGGAATTACAGAGGTACGACGAGCGCTACGTATCATCGAGAGACACACATCTTTAGTCAAACGTTTGTAACACCGCGTGATTACTTGTGGCCAATAGGAATTGCCAATACGCGCCAAAATCCAAGGCTAGTAGAAAATCCAGGATGGTAACAACAACTAATTAATGATGACAATGAAGAAATTCAATTTGATATATGCAGGGGCGATCGCATTGATCTTTCTGCTCTATTCTTGTTCGGAAGAACTTGGCTATCGTGAACCTTCGGGTGCGTCGCAAGGTGCACCACTACCGATAAAAGAGGCTACTGTGAAAAATTATAATGGAAAAGCAACCATCCACTACGAGGTGCCCGCTGACCCAACCTTACTGTATGTAAAAGCAGTATACATGGTTGCTGGACGTGAAGTAGATGTTAAAGCGTCGTATTATGTTGACTCGCTTGTAGTGGAGGGTTTCGCCGATGAAAATGAACATGAAGTGAAGTTGTTTACGGTGAACAGACAAGAAGTAGCGTCTGAACCGGTCACGGTAATTGTTAAACCACTCGAAGCGCCGATTTGGCAAGTGTTGGAAAGTATTGAGATCCGTAATGCATTCGGCGGCTACAAGCTTTCTGCAGTGAACAAAACAAAATCATCTGTTGGTGTTTTGATTCTTGAGAAAAATGTTCAAAAAGAATGGGAGGTTAACAATGACCTCAGCGTGTTCACCTCTACAGATTCTATTTTCTCACAAGTAGCGGGGATGGACACGATCAAACGTGAATATGCGATTACGGTGAGAGATCGATGGGGCAATTTAACGGACACGATCTACCGCGATGTCACACCGATTTATGAAACGGAAATTGAACGCTCTCGCTTCAGTAGCTATCCGCTTCCCGGCGACGCGCCAATGGTATCGAACGGTGGTGTCGTTCATGGTATGTGGGATAACAGATATGGTTGGCCAGTGATGTTCACAACGCTCGATGCAAACATTTCCAAAAATCCTTCAGTTGTTACGGTAGACATGGGTAAAGAAGCGAAGGTGAGTAAAGTTTGGATAAGACCGTTTCAAGAAATATCCGGATTGTTCTTCGACTACACTACTTTGAGGTTTTTTGAATTGTGGGGATCGACATCACCGAATCCTAACGGAGAACTTGACGCTACCTGGACAAAGTTAGGCAGCTACGAGATGAAGAAACCTTCCGGTAGCCCAGGCCTCACAGAAACACCTTCTGATGTTGAAGCAGCTAAGAATGGATTCTTCTTTGAAGCTAACCTCGATGCTCCCAAGATTCGATTCCTTCGAATTAAGTGTTTGAAAAACTGGTCAGGCTTCGGTTCTCAGAGTGTGGATGAACTGAGAGTGTTTGGAGATCCTAGATAACACCCAAAAGAAAATCATTATGAATAAAATATTATTGAAGCGTAAAATGAAAGGAGCCGGTGTACTTGCTTTTATCGGCTGCGTCGCGCTACTGGTATCTTGCTCCGATTGGGACGAGTTCAAAAAATATACAAAGGATGGTGAGATTGTCTATCCCGGTAAGTTCGACTCGGTTGCTATCTTTCCAGGCAAAGAGCGTGTGCGTGTATGGGGTACGTTGACGGCTGATCCAAAAATTAAAACAGCAAAGATATTTTGGGATAACAATAAGGACTCTGCGGAGTTTGAAATTGATGGCGGCGGAACTGGATACATCTTCGACGAAATTGTCGATATCGGTGAAGGCGTTAAGAGCTTTGTGTTGCATACATACGATGCTAATGGAAATAAGTCTGTAGGAGCATCAGCCATTGGTGTGTCATACGGCGATCGGTATCGCAATACGCTTTCAAACAGACGAATCAAATCAATTGCGTACGATGACGCTGCGACGACCATCATTTGGGATATCATTGATGTGAAGCTTGGTCCAGAAGCAATGGAAGTTCACTACGAAACACCCAATGGTGACACCATCGTAAGAACACCCGCTAATGCGGCTACAACGGTTTTACCGAAGCTTGATTATGCTAATGATGGATTTTTATGGAAGACAATTTATCGTCCGTTGGCGGGAAACAACGGGTTGGTTCCGATCGATACTTTCAGCACACCTTTTACAACACGTGATGTTCCTGTTTTTGTAGAAAAGGAACTTGATCGGTCTAACTTTAAAGAAGCATTTTACACGGGCGATACATTCGGCAACGGTGGGGCTGGTGGTATTGATGCCATGTGGGATGGTCAAGCTCAGAACTCTTATGGCGGTGCTAACTTTACCGATATTGGCACAGGCGGCTCGTCACCACAAATGATAACGTTCGACCTTGGTATGAATGTAGACGTCACGCAAATCAAGATTTATCCATTCTTGGAGTGGTGGGGATCTTATTATGTTTTCTCTACCATTAGAGATTACGAAATCTACGGAGCAAGCAATCCAAGCAGCAATGGAGCCTTAGATGAAAGTTGGACGCTGTTGGCTTCTGGAACATTTGCAAAGCCATCAGGTCAAGCGAAAGACCAAGAGAGTGACGCTGATAAAGATTTAGCGAAAGCCGGATTTGTCGTAAATGTCGATCCAGATGCTCCGAAAGTTAAATACATTCGTATTCGCTGTTTGAAGAACTATGAAGCACATTGGAATAATGCAAGTCAAGGTTTTTTCAGTATAGCAGAAATAAAAGTGTCTGGCATGCTTCCGCAATAAATGTTTGGGAAGGGGGGCCTGCCTTGGCGGGCTTCCCTAATTTTTAATGATGATTTTAGAGAGAGGAAAAATGAAGACTTGTATAATCGTTCTATTGGTATTGACATCATGCCTAAGTAGGGCTGAAGCGCAACATCGCTCTGAAAAGTTCGCAGCGTATTTGTTTACTTACTTTACAAGTAACGGCGAAGGTGGAGAACAAATACGTTTTGCCCTTAGTAAAGACGGTTTGAATTACAAAGCACTCAATCAGAATGACCCTATTTTTTTGTCAAAGGACATCAGCAGTACAGGCGGCGTACGTGATCCTCACATCCTACGGAGCAACGATGGTAAGTTGTTTTACATGGTTGCAACGGACATGTATGTTGCGAAGAATGGCTGGGGGCCAAATCATGCCATGGTGTTGATGAAGTCATCGGATCTTATTCATTGGTCGTCGGCTGTCGTCAACATTCCTAAAACCTTTCCTGAGTTTGCTGAGGTGAACCGGGTTTGGGCGCCGCAGACTATTTATGATCGCGAGACAAAAAAGTATATGATGTATTGGTCGATGCGATTTGGAGAGGGACCTGATAAAATTTACTATGCTTATGTTAACGATGATTTTACAGCGTTAACAACGACACCAAAACAGCTTTTCTTTCACCCTAATGAAATGGCTTGTATCGATGGTGACATTGTGTTTCTTGACAATCAATATCACCTGTTCTTTAAAACAGAAGGTGGCGAAGCGGGAATAAAAAAAGCCACCTCTAAAAAAGTGAACGAAGGATTTGTGATGCTTGATCAATATCTCGATCAAACCACTGAATCTGTTGAAGGCGCGGGGCTGTTCAAATTGAATAATTCAAGCACGTGGATACTGATGTACGATGTGTACAGAAAAGGTAAGTACCAGTTTACAAAAAGTAATGATCTCTTGAATTTTTCTGTTGTCGACAACGAAGTCTCAATGGACTTCCATCCGCGACATGGAACGGTCATGCCACTTACCCAGAAAGAGTATGATCGGCTTGTTGCAAAATGGAGCAAGCAATAGACACATTCATCACATCTACTATCATCGTTCATGAATAAAATCGTAATACTTTTTTGCGCCGTTTTTCTTACAGAATTAGTCAATGCAGCGCCTAGTGCACCAGACTCCGTTTTCCTGTTTTCATATACGTCAGGAGCGCATAACCACTCCGTTGGATTGCAGTTTGCATGGAGCCAAAACGGTGAAGATTGGCATCTTATCGGCAATGACTTTGGTTTTGTTAGATCTGACTATGGGCGGTGGGGTTCAGAAAAGAAAATGTATGATCCATTTTTATACCGCGATCGTCAGGCGGTATGGCGTTGTTTTTGGACGCTAAATGATCATGATAATGTATTTGCTCAAGCGTCGTCGAATGATCTTATTCAATGGGGAAGACAGTACTATCCGGAAACTACACTCGGTAAAACGGTCACGGTTCTTGCTGTTCGTAGAGAGACGAATAATCAGTATGCGATTGATTATAAGGATAGCGCAGGGGAATATTTCGTTGCGTCAACTTCAGATTTTAAAACTTATAATTTTAAGAAATCTCCAATCGTGGCCGATTCACGCAAGGAAGTCAGCATTAACGGCGCTGTGCTTCGTGGACAAATTCATCGCGTTGCATGGTCTGAAGTCAATGCATTATTACAGCATGTTGAAATCGTACAGGCCAGACATAAATTATACCGTGAAAATTCATCGATGTATGGAACGCTTTTTCCAGATCTTAAAACCGTGACGGGTTCAATATCACTTGAGCCGAATCGACGAAAGGAAATCAGTGACTTGCTAGTTGGCGTGTTTTTCGAAGATATTAACTACGCAGCCGACGGTGGTCTTTATGCTGAACTTATTCAGAATCGTGACTTTGAATATTCATTGTCGGATAGGGAAGGGCGTGACAAGAGTTGGAATGCAATGCACTCATGGTCATCGACAGGTGGTGTAAATGTAATCATTGATACAACCCATTATATACACATCAATAATAAACATCATGCGTTGGTTAACGTTGGTTCGGCAGGTGCGTTGCGAAATACTGGTTTCGACGGCATTGTTCTTAGAAAAGGACAGACCTACGAGTTTTCATGTTTTTCAAAATTAATGAACGGAAAAGTTGTTCAAGCAAATGTAAAATTAGTGCGACCAAATGGCGAAGTATTGGCTACGCAGAAACTTTCGGTATCAACTGTAAAATGGAAACAGCAGTCGTTGGTTTTGAAAGCTACTGCTGATGAAGACAAGGCATCGTTTGAAATTGAATTCACAACGCCAGGGGTAGTCGCACTTGACATGATTTCTGTTTTTCCACAAAATACATTTAAGGGTAGGAAAAATGGACTTCGTGCAGATCTTGCAAATGTCATCGCAGACCTGCATCCACGCTTTATCAGGTTTCCGGGTGGTTGTGTGGCGCACGGTGATGGTGTTCATAATATTTATCATTGGAAAAATACCATTGGACCGTTAGAAGCTAGAAAGCCTCAACGTAATCTTTGGGGATATCATCAAACAGCGGGACTTGGTTATTTGGAATATTTTCAATTCTGTGAAGATGTAGGCGCGGAGCCTGTTCCTGTTGTCGCTGCTGGAGTTCCCTGTCAAAATTCTGTCGGCGGTCAACAAGGTGGAATACCCGAAAGCGAGATGGACTCATACGTTCAAGACATACTTGACTTGATCGAATTTGCCAATGGTGATGGTAAGACAACCTGGGGAAAGAAACGTATAGCATTAGGACATCCGAAGCCTTTCAATCTAAAATACATTGGTATTGGCAATGAGGATTTGATTACGGACGTGTTCGAGGCGCGGTTCGTAAAAATTCACGAAGCGGTTAAAAGAAAATATCCGGACATCACCGTCATTGGAACAGTCGGGCCCTTTTATCAAGGAACCGATTACGTGGAAGGATGGAAGCTCGCGGACCAGTTGCGTTTAGAGATGGTAGATGAGCACTACTACGAAAGCCCAGGGTGGTTTATCTATAATCAAGATTTTTATGATCGTTATGACCGATCGAAATCAAAAGTATATCTAGGCGAATATGCATCACATCTGCCTGGACGACCTAACAATTTGGAAACAGCGTTGTCGGAGGCAATTTATCTTACGGCACTGGAGCGCAATGGTGATGTTGTTACCATGGCATCCTATGCACCACTGCTCGCAAAGGAAGGACATACGCAATGGAATCCGGACATGATTTATTTTAATAATCAAAGTGTGACCACAACGCCTGGATATGAAGTGCAGAGAATGTTCAGCGTGCATGGCGGTAATGAATACATATCTTCCAATACGGTTATTGATCATCGCGATAATGCTGTGATGAAGAGAATTGGTACATCGGTGGTGTATGATCGAAAGACGGGAGACGTAATTATTAAAGTGGTGAACCTTCTTCCTGTTCAATGCGATTTAAAAATCAATTTAAACGAGCTTCTCATGGGAGAAGTGCCGGCGAAACTAATTACGCTAACAGGAGAACCTGGGGAAAAGAATCTGAGGCCACAGGAAAAAGATATCAGGCTGTCACGTGATCGCGTTTACGCTTTTCCTCCGTACTCTCTTTCGGTTATCCGATACCGAACATCTGTGGTAAACAAATGAAAAAGCACACGTGCATACGTTTAAAGAAATTGTGATATGACAAAATATATTTGGAAGGCAGTATTGGTGGGGGTGATTGTATTGCATCATGTGGATACGATTGGGCAAAAGAAATCTACAGATTTTCATCAATGGGCAGCGACACCTCCGATGGGCTGGAATAGTTGGGATTGTTACGGTCCGACAGTTGTTGAATCAGAAGTAAAGGCGAATGCTGACTACATGGCAAAGCATCTGAAATCGTCGGGTTGGGAATATGTTGTCGTTGATATTCGTTGGTACGTCGCGAACGATAAAGCGCACGGTTACAATCAAACGGATCCACAATATTCAATCGATGAGTATGGAAGATTCATCCCGGCTGTCAATCGTTTCCCATCTTCTGCGAATGGTAAAGGATTTAAACCGTTGGCGGACTACATTCATAGTCTAGGTTTGAAATTTGGTATTCACATCATGCGCGGTATACCGACAATTGCTGTTGATAGAAAGCTTCCGATTAAGGGCACGTCCGTTACTGCGAATGATATTTATTCTAAAGCAGATCAATGCACGTGGCTTCGCGACATGTATACAATTGTTCCTGGAAAAATCGGATCGCAAGAATATTACAATTCGATCTTTGAGTTGTATGCATCATGGGGGTTGGATTTCGTAAAAGTAGATGATCTTTCATCGCCCATTTATTTCGCCGAGGAAGTAGAAATGATACGACGTGCGATTGATAGGACTGGTCGTAAAATAGTACTCAGTACTTCGCCAGGAGAAACGCCGATTGCGCATGCTTCTCATGTACAGCAGCATGCAAACATGTGGCGCACAGTAGGAGATTTTTGGGATAGTTGGCGACAATTGAAAGAGCATTTCGAGGTGTTCAGTCGCTGGAATAAATTCCGAGTATCTGGTGCTTACCCCGATGGCGACATGCTTCCAATGGGAAGACTTTCCATTCGTGGGGAACGTGGTGATGATCGGATGACAGCGTTTTCTCAAGATGAACAGTATACAATGATGACGCTCTGGTCGATTTTCAAATCGCCGTTGATGTTCGGGGGTGACCTTCCGAGCAACGACGCTTTCACCAACGCGTTACTTACCAATAAAGATGTGTTAGATGTTCTTAAATACAGTGTGAACAATCGGGAACTCATTCGAAACCAAGACTACGCGATCTGGGTAGCTGACGATCCGAAAACAGGAGACAAATATCTCGCGGTGTTTAATACGATGGATCAAGTCGAGGTTATCGAGGGGAAGGCTCTTTTCGTTACACCGAAAATCGATCGGAACACGAAAGGTCAGGGACTGAGGATTGATGTCGACTTGATGGGTGCCAGAAAATTATATTTAGTTGTGACAGACGCGGGTGACAATATCGATTGGGATCATGCCGATTGGATAGCGCCGACGTTGTATAACGGGAAAGATTCCTTGGCGTTGACGACGCTTTCTTGGGTGAAAGCAACAGCAGGTTGGGCGAAACCCAAAGTCAATCGTGGTGTATCGGACGTTCCGTTGATTGTAAACGGAACACATTATGAGAATGGAATTGGGACGCACTCCAATTCAATTATCGAGTTTGATGTGCCCGCGGGATACACGCGCTTGAAAGCTTTCGTTGGCGTGGATAAGGCGGCGGCTGATCAAAATACGGGTGCTTCAATGAAGTTTGCCGTCTACACAGAAAATCCATCCGGACCGATGCCCCCAGTGTCGCGACCAATAGCCATACCGTTAAAATCGTTGGGGATCTCGAAGCCTGCAACAATCAAAGACCTGTGGTCCGGCAAGGAACTCGGCGTAATCACGCACGAATTTGCTCCCATCATCAATCAGCACGGTGCGGGGCTCTATCGAATTAAGCAATAGCAGATCGATGTAATGCGAATCAAATCGCCTCATAGGAAGAAGAAGCGCCTTTTAGTGTGAATAACAACAAGCTCTTTTCAAGGAATGAAAATTTTTTGCTTAATCTCTATAAAATCTATAGATATTGTTGTGTTAATTGGAATTTTGTTTATGTTTGCATCATGTTTATAAAGAAGAGGGGAGAGAACAGGCTCGAAGAACCTCTAGCAACATTAAAGAATTAATAAGTGCTACGACCTGACCTGAGCACCAGGAACTATAAATTAAAGTCACATGAAAACAAAAATCGATCACGCCTGCGAAAAAACACCCCACGCTTTTACCGCCTTCCTCACACGAATGTGTTGCTGTTGTTGTTAGTGCCCACCTCATAAGCATAACGGCTTAATAAAATTTATTTAACGGCTCTTCACCGCGTCAAAAAGGCATGGTGCAGGGAAAAAATTGTCTACCCTTAAACAGCAATAACATGTCTACTTATAAAAAATTTACTTTCACAGGATCGCTAGATGAAACACAGATAGCATTCTTTCAAGAGAATGGGTTTATACACTTTGAAGGTTTTGTAAACCGAGACACCGTTGACAATATCATAAGATCAACAGAAACGGTGCAGCGTCAATGGATTCAAAATGGTGTTGATAAAATCAACGGCATTCCCATCAAGTATGGTGTGGATGAAAATGGAAATACCATCGTACAACGTTTTGCGTTTACGAATCAACATAGCCATGAAGTCAATGAATTTGCCAATAGTGCTTCCATCAATTCTCTGAAAGTCTTAATGCCAGAAGGTGCGCGCGTTGGATTGAATGAAAATGATGGCGTTGTATTCAACCACTATGTGAATACGGAAGGATCTAATTTTTCTCACATGGGCTGGCACACAGACAGTGCGCGTGATATTTTCTACGGCAAAAAAGTGTCACCAATGCTTAACATTGGTTTATACCTTGACGACTCCGGTGCGGATCAGGGTGGTTTGAGAATACTGCCGAAAACGCATAAACAAAATCTTTTCAGCTTACTCTTCAAAAAGAAATATTATATGAACAGAGATGCCGATGAAAACGAAGTTCTGGTTGAAGCGAAAGCGGGTGACCTTGTTATTCACGACGGTCGCATATGGCATCGGGTAGCACCATCGCCGTTCTTTGGTGCAAAAAGCAGAAGACGTGTAATGTATGTGCCGATGGTGGTGGGGAAGTTCAAACCGAAATCTGAAAAGAGCAGCACGCCTTTGTATTTGCACCTGTTACCGTTAGTAGGTAAAGCAAAATCTAAGAAGCTTGTTCCGGTACTTAGACAAGTGGAGGCATAGCGAATATGAATGTTGCATCGTGGGGCAATCGGTTTGCGATATTGGTTGCCCGTCAACTCCCTTTGCTTTGGATTGTGCTTGCCATTTCTCCGAATCTAAATCCAGCGCGATCTGTTTGGATACTTGTTATCGTGTACATATTACTTTATGGAGCCGTTACCGGATTCGAAGCAGTATTCAATTTACGACGTAATCAAATTGAAAAGTCAACATTGGGTGTTTGGTTTATAGCAGCAGGGTTATATTGCCTTGCTGCTGTTTTTTCGGCACTACAAGTCGGCGTGGTACTCTTTGTACTCGTATCTATTTATGGTATTGCGTCACTAGGAATGGATGTTTTTTTCTTATCGCATTCACGTACACGAATTGTGGGCAAAGCAGTCCTCGAAGGCATTGTCTCATTGCTCATCATTTATGTGGGCATCAATAACTTCTCCATTGATAACGCATGGCGTCTCGCAGTGATTGTGCCAGGACTGGTTGTTACACTGCTCTTGATTGCGATCGATCTTGCAGAAGGAGAGACACTTGCCTCGCTTCGATACTGGGTTGCGTTAGCGTTGTTCACCGCGGCTGTGGTGGCGGTGATAATCTACCTCGAAAATTATCTACAAGATAGATATCGCTGGCCGGTGTTGTCATTGCTGTTTGCGCTTGCTGTTGCATACTTTTTCTTTCCTTGGCTCATCAGGATTAAATTGTTGACAGCAAGGCAAACGCTTTTGTTTTGGTTATATGCAATCGTACTCAATGCATATTTTTTCTACTTGTTCACCGACTATACGCACATCCTCCAATTGATTTAAGACGCTCGCAATCATTTGCCAAATATTTTCTTTCGATGAAGGAGTCCCCATCGATGAAGTTCATCCATTAGTCGCTCGAGGGATTTTCCATGCGCAGTAATGCTATATTCGACAGTCGGGGGAAAGCTGTCGAATACGGCACGCGTAATAAGTTTATTTGCCTCTAAGCTCTTCAGCTCTTTCGACAATGTTTTATCGGTAATGCCGTACACTTCTTTGGTCAGCTGCTTAAAACGCTTTGGTTCAGAAGCCAATGAAAATAGGATAAGCAGCTTCCATTTTCCTTCAAGCGCCTCGAGCGCATCTTTTATCGCCAGTACATTTTTCGGGCATCCTTCGCGTGTTAACATCAATTATCGGTTTAATCGGTCAATACTATCCTGTTGGATAGCACTATCAGATGGTTAAATGCTTTCCAATGGATAGTAATATAGATACGTTTGTATAAAACACAACTGAATTATGACAACGAAAATTGACAAAAGACGCGTACCGCAGATCATACTTTGGTCACTGCAAATTGTATTGGCGCTACTGCTATTAAGTGGCGCAGCCATGAAGTTATTGATGCCGATTGAAGACCTATCTAAGATGTGGGCATGGGCAGGCGAAGTACCTCCGGCGTTTGTACGATTTATAGGAGGCGTCGATCTGCTCGGTGCAGTCGGAATAGTATTGCCGCTACAACTTGCTGGACGGTTTAATGCGATGGCGATCTCAGGTGCCGGCATCGTTGCATTGATGATCAGCGCAAGTATTTTTCATATTCAACGTGGCGAAGGGTCTGAAATCGGTATCAATATTGTCGTTGGCTTTATCGCAGCTTTTGTTGCGTGGAAGCGATGGAACGCACCCGTTGATCTATTAAGATTCTGTTAAACGTATGATTTTTCTGATAAAGCAGAATTAAAATGCTAATGGCCCGTACGTGGCGTAAAAATAGGTTTGCATGCCTTTTTTCATAGTAATTTAATCCGTGAAATGAAGATGCTGCAGCAATAATGATGTGTGCTGCGCCGCTTCAGTACATCTGTCGTTGCGGTCGATCGCTAATGAGTTCTTCGGATTTGTGAAGATTAAGTAGTACCTTCGATCCGTTGAATTGTGGAGAGATCAATAATTCGTTTTGTAACAAAGTATTTGTTAGTTCCGCAATTTGACGGTGTCGTACAATAACATCGTTTGCCAATACCAAATGTACGAGCCGCACGTTAGTACGTGATCCACTCCCTTGATAAGTTTTCTGCCCTGTTCGGGTAGCGCTGGCTGTAAATGCTGTTGAATGATTGAAGGTGAGATTGATTGTAGTTATAAACACCCAAAGACCGCCATGGAAAAACCGACCCTGAAATTTGCCTCCACGAATCGTGATTTCGTTGCCACGTTGAATAAGCGTGTGAATGAATATTTTAAAGACAACAATATTGCAAGGCATGGTAATCATCAAATGGTAGTGAAAACTATCGTGATGTTTTTGCTTTATTTTGTTCCTTATGTTCTGATATTGTCCAATCCTTCCATGGGCGTTGTTGGTCTGTTGGCCATGGCCATCTTGATGGGACTTGGACAAGCTGGTATTGGGTTGTCTGTAATGCATGATGCGAACCATGGTGCGTATTCGAAAAAGAAATGGATTAACACGTTGATTGGGTATTCCATTAATCTCCTTGGAACAACATCGTTTAACTGGAAGTTACAGCACAACGTCTTGCATCATTCGTATACCAATGTTCATGAAGAAGACGAAGATATTCGGCCGCGTGGTGCGCTTCGTCTAACACCGCATGCCAATTGGAAACGTGTTCACAAGTATCAATTTATTTATGCCTGGTTTTTATATGGACTTCTTACCATTGTTTGGTTGTGTATAAACGATTTCACGCGCCTTGTCCGTTATCAAAAAAATGGGATGATAAAAGCGCAAAAGGCAAACATTGTGAAAGAGTGGGCCGTTCTTTTTTCTACTAAGATTATTTACATAGGGTATATATTTGTGATTCCTCTTGTGCTCACATCGCTGGTCTGGTGGCAGATTGTAATCGGTATTTTGATCATGCATTATATCGCGGGATTCATCCTTGCCATTGTCTTTCAACCAGCCCATGTTATCGAAGGAACAGAGTTTCCGCTCCCGGACGATAACAGAACGCTTGAAAACAATTGGGCGATACATCAACTCCTCACGACCACAAATTTTGGCAACAACAGCAAATGGTTTTCGTGGTATGTGGGTGGCTTGAATTTTCAAATTGAACATCATTTGTTTCCAAATATTTGCCATGTGCACTATTCGAAAATTGCATCTATTGTAAAATCCACGGCACACGAATTCGGATTGCCATATAAAACTTCAAAAACATTTCTTTCAGCACTGGCAGGTCACGCGCGATTGCTTCGTCAGTTGGGTATGCGGCCCGAGCTGGTAGGTGCTCAGTTGAAGTAATATGTGTGAAATGTAACTATAAAAAAAAGAGACTCATCTATATTTTGGGTGAGTCTCTTTTTTGTTATAGAGGTTGGGGGATACTATTCGCAGGCCCAGGTTATTTCACGGGCTGTATCTTCCCACTCAGCCTTACGTGAGAGTGTCTTGCCATCGGCATCATAAGTATAGGTGAAGGTTTCACTTTCTGTCCACCCCGGACCTGAATACGTGAACTTCGTAGCATTTTGCGTGCTCAGATTCGTGTTGTCGAAGTAAGAGTTGTCGCCGTCGGTCGTAGCGCTAATGTAGTATGGACTGACTTTTCCATCATACATGATTTCGGTCTTTGTCTGAACCTCTCCTTTATTGTCGTAATATTCAATTTTTGTAATCACTTGCCCTTGGCTATCATACGTGTATACAGCAGAGTCACTCGTAACAAAATCTTGAGAGCTTTGAGCTGTTGTTCTACTAACGATGCGGTTATTCTTGATGTAGTGAAAGTACCGTGTGTCCAGTACGAATTCACCCTCGCCATTTTTGTAAAAAACGTTCTCGATTATTTTGTCACTTTCATGACCGAACGTTCTATAATTGGTAACAACGTCGTTGTAGAGGTAATTCACCTTGGATAGTTTACCGCTAGCATACTCGTAGGTACGGCTGTATTTTCCGTCTGGGTTGTCATCATCCTCATATTTGGCAGTTGTAATTTGATGATCGTCATTGTACGTGAAAAGTAGTGTACCGTCGTCTAAAGGCAGCTTGGTTACATAACAGATCGGCGTTTTCTCCGGTTCATCGTCTGAGCATTGCATAAATGCGACGCTACACGTTAGTAGGAGCGCGTAACGTAGATAGTTTGTTTTCATTGTTTAAACGGTTCTTGTTCATACTAAAATAAGCCTTCAGCATGACTATCAAAATTTTTCACTTCACAAATGACCTGAGACGTAAGGAATATGTGTCGATTCCCTTTTTTTGACTAGCGCACTTGAACGCTGTTGTGACAACGAGCCTTTAAACATTCGACATCTTCCGCCTATTATTCTACCAACGGGATCGATCGTTTTTTCTTTTTTTGCTTCCTTTGAAGGTGTTTAAACGTATCGCCACCGCCGTGTTTTTCTTTTGCTTGATTTCTATATCAGCCACGGCGCAACAACGCAGCATTTCCGGGATCGTTCTCGATAGTGCCAATAAGTCACCGCTCATTGGGGTTTCTATTCGGTTGTTACAAGCAAGAGATAGTCTAAATCAACGTGGTACAGTAACAGATACTGATGGGAAATTTAATTTCAGCCCCGTGCGATCCACGCATTATACGCTTGTGATCTCTTATGTGGGTTATACATCACGCGAAATCAAATTCGAAGTGAATGACGGTTCTGTTGATCTCGGAACGATTTCGTTAGGTGAATCGTCGACAATGTTGAACGGTGTAGTAGTGCAAGGTGCTTCCATTCAGGTAGAACAAAAGGGTGATACCATTCAATATAATGCGAATGCTTTTAAAGTAACACGTGATGCAACTGCGGAAGATCTCATTGGCAAGATGCCGGGAATTACGTCTGATAACACTGGAATCAAAGCACAAGGTGAAGCAGTACAAAAGGTACTCGTTGATGGCAAAGAGTTCTTTGGCGACGACGCTACACTCGCCATGAAAAATCTTCCAGCGGAAATTATAGAGAAGGTCGAAGTGTTCGATCGGATGAGTGAGCAATCGCAGTTAACGGGTTTTGACGATGGACAAACGCAAAAGACGATTAACATTGTTACAAGAAAGGGACGTAATCAAGGTGTGTTTGGGAGATTGTACGCGGGTGTAAGTAACGATGGGTTATACGCGACGGGAGGAAATGTAAATTCCTTTAAAGGCGCACGTAAACTTTCAGTGATCGGTCAAAGCAATAATGTGAATCAGCAGAACTTTAGCAACGAAGACCTTCTTGGCGTGATGGGTTCATCTGGCGGAGGAAATCGCGGTGGCGGTCGTGGCGGTAGAGGCGGTGGTGGAAATAATTTTTCGATAGGGCAACAAAGTGGAATCTCGACGACACACGCGGTGGGCTTGAACTACATCGACGAATGGAGTAAAAAAATCAAAGTCAGTGGTAGCTATTTCTTTAACAATACAATTAATGAAAGACTTTCTGTTATAGACAGGCAATACATAACGTCGCGTGATAGCGGCTTGGTATACCAGGAAGATAGCCGTGCGAATAATAGAAACTTTAATCATCGCGCGAATTTTCGACTTGAATATCAAATTGATTCTGTTAACACACTCATCCTTACGCCGCGTTTTAGTTTTCAAAATAATAACGCGCGGTCACGACTTTTCGGAAATTATGAATCTCAATCTGACGCATTTGAACGTGCATTAGATAATGCAAATCGTTCGGAGAATGAAGGTTATAACTTTGCTAACAGCATTCTTTTTCGGCATCGCTTTGCCAAGCGTGGAAGATCTTTGTCTGTTAATGTTACCACGGAAATGAATCAGTCGGATGGAAATGGAATACTGTCTTCGACGGATGTTTCAGTGGATACAACGATGATTGTTAATCAAAATTCTGATAACACATCGGAGTCTTACGTGATATCTTCGTCGATTGATTACACAGAACCGGTAGGCAAGCGGGGACAGATTCAGATTAGTTATTCGCCCTCTTTTCGTAAAAGTGATTCTGATAAATTGACCTATAACAACGATCCGGAGTCGAACACGCAAACGCTCGACTCTTTACTGACGAATACCTTCGATAATACGTACATCAATCAACGTGGTGGAATCGGGTACCGATATAATGTCAAGAAGTTTAACTTCAATTCAACGGTTAATTTTCAGCATGCTCAATTGAAGAGCGATCAATTATTTCCTTATGAAGCATCCGTTGATCGGAGCTTTACAAATGTTGTTCCTCAATTTTCTATGAATTACAAATTTACAAACACCAGAAACATACGCGTGCAGTATCGGTCCTCGTCAAACGCACCATCGATATCGCAGCTGCAAAATGTAGTTGATAATCGAAATCCTCTTTTTCTTCGCACAGGAAATCCGAATCTAGCGCAAGATTTTAATCAAAATATTTCTGTTCGCTATGGTAGCTCCAATATCGAGAAGTCTACAAGTTTACTAATGCTTGTCAACGCGAATTTCGTTAATGACTACATTACAAATACATCGATCATCGCCGGTAACGATACAACGGTGAATGATATACCGCTTGCAAGAGGAACGCAATTGTCCTATCCGGTAAATGTCGATGGTTACTATAGCTTGCGTGGATTGGTAACATATGGCTTTCCGTTGAAAGTTTTGAAGTCGAATATGAATGTCAGCAGTGGCATCAATTTCAATAATCAACCGGCGTTGATCAACCAACAGCGAAACGTAGCAAAGAATTATGCGCTTAATCAGTCTGTTGTGTTGAGCAGTAACATCAATGAGCGTATCGATTTTACGGTATCGACGAATGCCAATTATACCATTGTAAAAAACTCCTTACAACGTCAAGCGAACAATAACTATTGGAACTTTGTGTCCAGCGCTCGGCTCAATTGGTTGTTTTGGAAAGGTTTTGTCTTTACGACGAACGTAAGCAATAATGCGTATCTCGGATTATCTGCCGGCCTTGATCAGAGTATTTGGTATTGGAATGCGGGGCTCGGGTATAAGTTTTTAAAGAACGAAGCGCTAGAGGTTAAATTTAATGCGTTCGATATTCTTAATCGGAATAATAGCATTCGTCGCGAGATCACTGAAACCTACATCGAGGATAGCCAGGTTAATGTACTGCAACGATATTACCTTCTCACGGTCACCTATCGACTCAGTCAATTTAAATAGCCTATAGAGTTTTGAAATTCGAGGGAAGTTTCATGTAATTTTAGCGATGGTTTTCAAAATCATCTTATCATGGAACAATTCTTAAATTCATTCGGTGTTCTGACGGACGAGGAGATAGCGTCGATTCAGAAATCTGGTGAGAAGAGAAGTTTTAAGAAAGGTGGATTCTTTATCAGAGAAGGACAGGTATGCGATACCGTTGGATTTGTTCAGTCCGGATGCTTTCGATCGTACTATCACAATGCCCTCGGCGATGAAGTTACGTACTGCTTTACGTTTTCCAACTATTTTATGACGGCGTATTCGTCTTTTATAGCGCAACATAAAACGGTAGAGAATATTCATGCAATTGCAGACGCAGACGTGATTTGTATTCCTCGCGACGTATTCATGAGGCTTGAACAATCCAGCGTGAATTGGCTTCGGCTTGCGAAGATGATTGCTGAACAAGAGTTTATACGGATGGAGCAACGCATTTTTTCTTTGCTGACGGAGACGGCTGAAATGAAATACAAAGATTTACTCAAGCGGAACCCGGAGTATCTTCAGATGATCCCTTTGAACTACCTAGCTTCCTATCTAGGCATTACGCAGCGACACCTCAGCAGAATCAGAAAGTCTATTTCGATTTAGACATTTGTCCTTTCCAATCGGTGCATGTCATGATTTCTTTGCCCAAAAAAGTAAACATGAAAAAGGTATTGATCATCAATGGACACCCAGATAAGCAGAGTTACAATGCCGCGCTCCTCGACGCTTATAAGAGCGGGTTGAGCAAAACGGAAGCGCAGGTGTCTGAAATTAATATTGTTGACTTACAATTTAATCCCAACCTCGGCTTTGGTTACCGTAAGAGAACGGAGCTTGAGCCAGACCTGGTTACGGCTATCGAAAAGATTGAAGCTGCAGAGCACCTCGTTTGGGTTTTCCCGATGTGGTGGTATGGAAGTCCCGCAATCATGAAAGGTTTCATTGACCGCGTGTTTTTGCCGGGCATCGCCTTTCAACCGCGAGAAGGAAATCCATTTCCAAAAAAATTATGGAAGGGAAAATCGGGTCACATCATTGTTACGGCCGATACACCAAGATGGTACGATTGGCTTATCATGAAAAGTCCAACGCTCAATCAATTCAAGAAAGGTACACTAGAACTTTGTGGCGTTGGTCCTGTGAAGGTGACATACATTGCGCCTATTAAGGATTCGACCGAAAAATTCCGAAAGCGCTGGTTGGAGAAGGTCTTCTTGTTAGGAACCAAAGGTCATTAACAGGGGCAAACGATGCGTGATTAAGGAAAACACGCTTTGTATAATTTTTGGATGACGTGCTCGATTTCATCTGTTGGGATGCTTCCAAATTCAAAAAGGATTTCGACGTGTTTAAGTTTTTGCCTAACATGATAGAACTGACTTCCTGGTGTCACGAGAATACCTTGGTCAGCAGCACGACGAACTACTTCGGATTCACTGATGGTGGTGAAAATTTTTAAGAATATGTTTAAGCCCGACGGTGTATCGTTAAAGCGGATGCGTTGCTTGGGCAATGTTTTTAGTTTGGCGATGCAAGCTTCATATTTTAGTCGATAGACTTTTCCCATTTTACGAAGGTGACTTTCCCAATAGCCGTGTTCCATAAAGAGCGCAAGTGTCTTGCGTGTAAAGAAGGGAACAGTGTTCGTAAGGTGCTTAAAAGATTGGATTTCCGTTAGCAGCTGCGGTGGAATTACGATGTAGGCGACGCGTAAGGATGGCATTAATGCACTCGAGAACGTGCCAACATAGATGACGTTGTTCGCGCCATCAAGCGCTTGTAAAGATGGCATCAACTTAGTTTTGTAGCGGAACTCACAATCGAAATCGTCTTCAATTATGAATGCATTATTCCGTTTGGCCCAATCGAGAATTTGAAGGCGATGGTTCACGGGAATTGCTGCACCGGTAGGGTATTGATGGGATGGGGTCAAGTATAGCAAGTCTGCTTTTGTTTTCTTAAGCGCCATGATATCGATGCCGTTGTCTTGTACGGTGATCGGTTTTACTTGATAGTCAAACTCAAGAAATAGATTTTTTATACGGGCGTAACCCGGATCTTCCATGAGCATTCTTCTACATTGTTTGCGAAGAACGAACGCAAGCCAAAACATAAGTGAACTTGCGCCAGATCCAATAATGAGTTGCGCGGATGTGGTCTTGACGCCACGGTATTTGTATAAATATTTGACGAGCTGTTCTTTTAACGATTCGTCATTCTCATACTCCTCATATTGAAAGCTGATATTATCTAGTGCCCAGTTACTGCATTTTCGCCATTGCTTGACAGGGAAGTTTCCCTGGTCAACCAAATGCACAGAAGCGCTAAACGGAATCTTTTTCTTTCGTTTCGATTCGGCCGGTATTGCAGTTGCTTCTGTCATGCTGTGCAATTGCCAATCTCTAATAGCGATCTTATTGACGAAGAGGCCACGGCGCTGTTCGTTCCGAACATAACCCTCAGCCACGAGTTGCTCGTAGGCTTGTATAATCGTATTATTTGCAACACCCAACTCCGCTGCAAGCCATCGGTATGACGGAAGCTTTTCGTTAGCGTGTAATTTTTGCGAGAGGATGGCTTCTCGGTAGAATTCGTAGACCTGCTGATAACGCGATTTTTTGCCGTGATGAATTACTGGTATCATAAATCTGCACCCATTAAAATGATCAAAAATGCATCCAATACTAGGTGCAAAGCTATTGTAGTTTTACGCATGTCAAACAAAATAATATGATAAACGTTATGAAAAATCTATTACTACTGTGCTTAATATGCTTCCTCTCCGTATCATTCGAGGCAATTGCTCAGATTCCCAAAGATTTTAAAATGGTGAATGCTCGCGTGGATCAACATGGTGAACTTGTTATCACGGCATCGGCTGGATCTTCCAAAACGGACTTCGATTTTCTTACAGGCAAATGGACGATGGATAACCGCCGGTTGAAATGTCGATTGAATAATTGTACGGAATGGATCGAGTATAAATCTTCGGACGAGAATTTGGGACCGATTTTAAATGGACTTGGGAATCTTGATTTCTACAGGACATCTTACAATCAGGTGGATAACACACCCTACGAAGGTGTCACGTTGCGACTGTTCAATCCGCAGACAAAACTGTGGAGTTTGTATTGGGTCGATAGCAACCTCGGTATCATGGATCCGCCAGTAGTGGGATCGTTCGATGGTAATGTCGGTACCTTCTACTGCAAAGATATTTTTGAAGGCAAGCCGATTTTAGTAATGTTCAAGTGGGATAAAACCGACGCCAACAATCCAGTATGGAGTCAAGCATTTTCTCAAGACAATGGCAAAACTTGGGAAATGAATCTAACCAACGTTTCACATCGAATTAAATAGGTATGGTGATTACACAAGGAACATTAAATGATATAGCAGAACTATGTGTCTTGTTTAACGATTACCGTGTATTTTACGGAAAGCCTGGCGACCTTCATGGCGCCAGGCGGTTCCTGCACGAGCGTATGCGAAATCATGAGTCGATTATCTTCTTAGCACGATCAAATACAGGCGAGCTTACGGGATTTGTTCAATTGTATCCGATATTTTCGTCTACACGTATGCGGAGGCTTTGGTTACTCAATGATCTCTTCGTTGTTCCCGCGCATAGGGGTACCGGTACTTCAGTAGCATTAATGGATGCAGCAAAATACTTTTCGCGCGAAACAGAGTCTTGCGGATTGGTTCTAGAAACAGCGAAAACCAATCTTGTTGCAAACAGACTTTATCAACGCCTCGGATTTGAAATGGACAACGATCACAATTATTACGCATGGAACGATTGATCTTGATCTTTTCAATTTTGATTTGCTGCTTGTGCTGTTTCTTAATACAAGCACAAGAAAAGTTGGACGCGCCGGAAATATTTTTGCCAGGAATAGTGTCCACCGATAGCAATGAATTTAATGCATGTTTTTCTAACGACGGACAATCATTTTATTTCTCCCGAACCGTTAGTAAGAGAACGTTATTGTTTGTCACGGTTCGGTCTCATGGTAATTGGTCGAAACCCGTCATGCTTACATTTTGTAGTGACGGATTTTCGTATGCCGATCCAGCAGTTTCTCCCCTGGGAGAATTGTATTTTATATCGAACAGACCAATCAATGCGCGCGATACAACGAAGGACTATGATATCTGGAAGACTTCTTTTGGCAACGGGAGTTGGGAACCCATTGTGAACGTTGCGTCACTCAATTCACCCTTTGATGAATATTACATTTCATTCACTGCCAAAGGCGACGCGTATTTTTCGTCGTCGCGACAAGGTGGCTTCGGTGAAGAAGATCTTTACATGGCCCCCTTTAAAAATGGGGTGTTTGATGTTCCTGTGAACTTAGGTGAAAAGGTGAATACTCGTCATTCGGAGTACGATCCTTTTGTTAACCCTGACGGCGACCAATTGGTGTTTGCCAGTAGTGGGAGGGATAATTCCTTGGGTAAGGCAGACCTGTATTGTTCGCAGCGGAAAGGAAGCTGGCTTGATCCTGTTCATCTTGGCGTTGAGGTTAATACATCGTTACGAGATTTCTGTCCCTATATTTCAAAGGACGAGTACTTTTACTTTAGCAGCGGTGGGGAGATACGAAGGGTGTCGAAGACGGCGATTACGAAAGCGTTGAAGCGCAGTACGATCAAATAGTCTCAAATGTTGAGTAGCCAGTCCGATGGCTAGACGTGTTCGTAGATGGGAAGTGAAACAAAAAATTCGCTTCCTTTTCCTGGTTTACTCTTTACAGAAATGTCACCGTTGTTCTCGCGCATCAGTTCTTTACATAAAAGCAAACCGATGCCCGTGCCTTTTTCATTATTGGTTCCTGCTTGCGTAACGTCACCGCTCATGGTAAATAACTTTTCCTGTAAGTCTTCCGGTATTCCGATTCCTTGATCGTGCACAGAGATCAGTACCTGGTTTCCGTCAATTGAAGCCGTAATCGTGACATCGCTATCGGGATGACTAAACTTGATACTATTCGATAGTAGATTTCTTAGCACTGTATCAATGGCTTGATAATCGGCATATCCAACAACTTGATTGTCGATCGGATGTATTAGCCTAACACTTTTATTTTCAGCAATAGCTTGGTAGAGTCCAATGTTTTTCTCAATCAGCGCGGTGACGTCGAGTTTATCAAATGTCCATTGACGTTTCTTTGACGTGGTGACAGACCAATCCAGGATATTGTTGATGAGTGCTGTTAGGTTGTCGAGTGATACGTCAATTTTTTCTTTGATATCTTTTGTTTCTTCTTTTGTTAAAATATCGGCATGATGAACCAGTAAATAGGAGAGACCTTTCAAGGCGCCTAGTGGTGAACGCAGGTCGTGCGAGAGGATAGAAAAGAAACGATCTTTTTCTTTGTTAAGCCTGTCGAGATCATTTTTCTGTTGCTCAATTTCTGCGTTTTTGTTGGCTAGTCGGTCACGTGCTGTTCTGGTCGTTCGATAGGCATAAAAGATTACACTTAAGAGAATTAGGAGTACAAGGATTCCCCCCGTAAGTACATAGCTGACCAACGTGCTGTTTCTTGCATTGGCTTCATGCAGCTCTTTGTCTTTTTTAAGAAGCGTAATTTCTCTTTCTTTTTCTTCTACATTGAATTTGGTCTTTAGTTCTTCTACCGCAGCTTCATGATTTTGATTGTCGATGCTATCGGCGAGGTCGTTGTATATTTTTTGGTAAGCAAGGGATGATTTATAATCTTTTGCCTTCTCATCAAATTCTGCAATGAATTTACTGCATCGTAACATCGTTGAAAGTTCATTCACTGTTTTCGCAATCTCAAACCCTTGCACAGCAAGTTTACGCGCTTCTCCTAATTGTCCCTGATTTTGTCTTACACGCGCCATGGCGAGATACGTCTGCCCGCGACCTTGCATGTCGTTTGTCAACAAAAAAATACTATCTGCCTTTTTGTAGTAGGTCATCGCTTCATTCCATTGCTTTTCCGTTTGTGCAATAGAGCCTAAGTTGGAATAGCCGCGTGAAATTCCATAAAGGTCATTGTTCTTTATCTTGATCTTAAGCGACTTTAAGTAGTATATTTTTGCAGTAGCATCGTCGTTCAGATCTTGATAGATAATACCGATATTATTGAGCGCATATGATTCACCCTTTTCATCGCCCATCTGTTGAAAGATTTCCAGGGCTTGTTTGAAATAAGTAAGTGACTGTTGTGGATCGTTTGAGTTGGCATACACAATACTGATATCATTGAGTGAATGCGCTATTTGAACGCTGTCTCGAATTTCTCGATATAGCGCTAAAGCATCGAACATGTGTTGCAATGCTTCTACTGCGTTATCTTGATCACGCTTCAATCGGCCAATGTGCAATGTTGCGTCGGCTTGGCCTTTTTTGTTTTTGACTGCTTCCGATTTGTTTAAAGACTTAACGGCATATGTCATCGCGGAATCCATTTGAAAACCCTCATAAGCCATTGCTAATTCGAGAAGGATCCGAATCTCTGCTGTGTCTGATTTAACAGTCGGCAATTCCAACATCAGGCGGTTAATTTTGTCAACCTTTTGAGCGTGTAGAACAACGGGCGTCGCGCTAACCAGACACCAAAGGAGAATGTGAACGAGAAGACGAGGCATTGAGGTTAATGTGGCTTCAAACAACGTGTAAATATAATGTAATAATGCTTTCTTCGATATGTGATTTTTACCCTAGTACTCCCATCATGTTACGTTGCCCATAAACTTCTCCTTATATTGTTTCGTTATCTTTGGACGTATCCACACGGATGGTCTTGTTTAGCGTAAATGTAGCAATGTAGTAGTGGTGTTATGGGAAAACGAAAGAAAAAAAGTGAGCCGACAGTTATCGTTCATCTCGTTGACGGGACCTACGAGTTGTATCGTCATTTTTACGGGTTGCGTAGTTTTAACAAAGGAAAGGACACACCATTCGGGGCCTTAGTCGGTGTGCTAAATGGAATTTTACAAATGATTGATGAAGGCGCAACACATATCGGTGTGGCTACTGATCATATTATAGAATCTTTTCGAAATGAATTGTGGCCTGGCTATAAAACAGGTGCGGGTATTGAGCGTGCGTTGTGGAAGCAATTTCATCCACTAGAAGAAGCGCTGATAGCGATGGGTGTGACGGCTTGGCCTATGGTTGAATTAGAAGCCGATGATGCCTTGGCTTCGGCGGCAAAAATAGCAAACGAAGATTCTCGCGTTGCTAAGGTTTGTATTTGGACGCCCGACAAAGATCTTGCTCAATGTGTGCAAGATGATCGTGTTGTTCAAATCGATAGACGCGCAAAAGTCATTCGTGATGCGAAAGCAATACATGCTAAGTTTGGTGTTCCGCCACATTTGATACCGGATTTTCTTGCGTTGGTGGGCGATAGTGCCGATGGCTATCCGGGTATTGATGGTATTGGAAAAACAGGTGCTGCCAAACTTCTAAATCAATATGGGGCTATTGAAAAATTCCCGTCGAAGGTACTCGGCGAAAAAAGAGAGCACGCAGTACTGTTCAAACGACTTGCCACGCTGAGAACGGATGCATTGTTGTTTGATGACGTCGACGAGCTTCAGTGGCGTGGTCCGACTCCCGCGTTTGAGTCGTTCGCTTCGAAATTTGAATCACCAAAATTATTGTCACGCGCCATCGATTTGTCGAATAAGTTGCAAGGCAAATAGCGACCAACGCGTTGGTGATCTTTTAAAATTTAAACATTGTCTACAACCTTTTTTTATTTCAGTGTGTCAAAGGATGCATGAAATTTAAACTCGTTGTCGTTCTATTCTTCACCGTTACATTTGCACATGCGCAATGGGAGCGCGTGCACCCTCTGTCAGACTTAAATCGGTTTATTCACCATGCGCAAATTCAACGCACTGGAAATCGTTGGATGGCATTCGGAAATGATGTCGCAATTTCCGATGACAAAGGTGGCCATTGGAACGTTAGCACCCACGATCTTCCTTTTGTCTTTAAGCCGGATATGAAATACACCGACGTCACCTTTGTGAGCGATGATGTCGGCTTCATTGTTTTTCAATCCTCAATTTTTAAAACAACAGATGGTGGACATTCTTGGAATACCGTTCTTACGCTTCAACCCAGTAACGATAAATATCTTTACAGTGCATACTTCCATGCAATTGCTTTTGCCAATGAAAGTGAGGGATATGCCGTCGGCGACTTTGAAAAAATATTTCACACCCAAGATGGGGGAGAACATTGGGAGGAAATTTCGTGGAGTGGCGTAACATCACCGTTTATCGCATACACCGATGTTGCCTTCGACGAAAATGGTCATGTCTACGTGGGCGGATATGAAGTGAGCGACATCTTGATGAATTTTGGTTTTGAGGAATTCGTAATGTCACCAGTGGCAGGTGAATCACGTTGGGAAAGATCCTTCATTACAACGGGCTTTGATTTTCGCGTAGTGACACCTCAAGTCGTAGGAGAGCATAAATATTTTGTTCATCTCGCAAGGACGCAGGCAACAGAACAAATCTTTTTTACCGAAGATGATGGGCAACATTGGGATGAGCGTACACCAACCGAGATGCGACTTGTGCGCACGTTGGAATGTTTGTCGAGCGGAGTTGTGTTGGCTTGGGGAGAAGATCACCAATATCAATCTGCGCTTTTTCGTTCTGATGACTTGGGTGAAACGTGGACGCGGATTGCATTGCCAATTTTTTCACAACAAGATGATTTTGCAATAACAGACATTGTTTTCGAAACGCAACAGGTTGGTTTTGCAGTGGGGGCGGGGGGAAGCGTATTGACAACTACAGATGCAGGACAAACATGGCAAGTGAGTAACGCCGGTTATCCTGCATTTTTTTCATTTGATGTCGTCGATGCGAAGGTTGGATTTGCATCAAGTGGCGTCGGATTCTTCGAGACGAACAATGGCGGTGCGAGTTGGTCGTTTGCGCCAGCTTCCGATTCTTTAACTTTTTTAGACATGGCATTCGCATCGGCGGATCAGGGAATGTTTTTTGGATGGCGTAATTCGTATTATGGGGTGAGGCAGAAAGCTGCGGTGATTGAAAGGTTGACGTTGCCGGTTAATTTTTTGTCGCTTAGCGCAGCCATGCAGAAAGGTGATTCGATGTTCGTCGTGGGCATGACGAGAAGCCCCATGAAAAATGTATTCTTGCGTTCCGGCGATTTAGGCGAAAGTTGGGAGACCATAGATATTCCCAACCTCTCAAGTATGCCAACCCAAATTGAACGTTCAGAGAAATACATCTATGTGAGTACGTCAAGTGGCATTCGTCGTGGAAAAGGTGTGTCATGGAACGTGGTTTCCGATTTTTCGCAAGACGCACTGGAGTCGATGATGGTGATCGATGATGATACCATTCTTGGTTATTTTAGCTCGGGTGTTGTGAAACGTACGGTCGATGGCGGAAAGACATGGTCGCTTGTAGGTAATTTTTCTTCGGTAACTTCGGTGAAAGATTTTATCAAGGTAAAAGATATAATCTTTGCTTACGGTTGGGAAATTCTCAATAGCGCTTCCTTTGGTGCCATATGGCGTTCGAATGACAACGGTGCTACATGGAAAAAAGAAGTGTTTCCCATTTGTGATAATGTAATCAACGACATGGATGCTGTTGATGATGTAGTATATGCTACGGGCGGATATGGGCTAGTATTTGCTTTAACGCTCGATGAGACAGTAACGGGTGTTGAAAGTTACGGAGCGCAATCGGGCATCGAAATATATCCTGTACCAGGTGACAAGTATTTGTTTTTCGAATTGGACGGAGCGGAACCTATAACTTGTACTATGATTGATGTTTCTGGGCGACGTTGGACATTGCCATTTAATTGTGAATTAAATGCGCGTTGGCGAATTGATGTCACAACGGTACCGCCAGGCGTATATACGATGATGATCAACTCCTCACGTGGGTATTTCCGAAAACGAACTGTGATCGCCAGGTAGTGCGGTTTGTTTTGGAGAGAAAGAAACGGCTGCTTCAAAGTCGTTTTTGAAACAACCGTTCCTGATGAATTAGAAGAAGAAAGTAATGCCTGCTTTAAAGAAGAACGGCGTGCCTGGAGTGAAATGTATTTCAGAAACAGGATCGACTTCATTTTCAAGCCTTGATTCTGTATCAAATTGAGCTTCATTCCATTCTTCATCGAGAATGTTTTCTGCAGCAAAGCTTACTTCGAAAGATTTTCGTGTGTATTTAAGCACGGCGTCCATGAGGAAGTAACCTTCGGCAACAACGCTATTGTCTTCGTTTGCTGCGCGGTCTCCTAGGTAACGATATCGAAGACTTCCACTAAATCCATTTTGAAATTTCACTGACAATCCACCGATACTTGTGAATGTCGGTGCCAATGGAATGTGATCTTCGCCCTCTGGTGCTCCTTTTGCTTTCGGATTCGTAACGTTTACATCGGTATCGACATACAGCCACGGCAGTGCTTGGTATCGCATGGAAACATCTAGGCCACGACGTTGTGTTTCTCCGCTGGGCTCAACAATTCCCTCGTCGCCAACGTAAACAAACTCTTGTTCTAAGTCGAGCATCCACAGTGCGGTGCTAACCACTAACTTGTTTCCAACTTTAAAGTTTGCGCCGATGTCTGCGCCGAATGCGCTCGGAAGAATTTCGTTTCCGTTTTGCGCAACTACTACGCGCGTATCATTTGAATGAAATCCGATGCCGGTTTTTGCGAACAGATTAACGCTTTGTGACAAATCGTAGCTTACGTTAAGTTTTGGACTGACTACGGCTTTGCTCACGCTTTGTCTGTTGTACAATGGCGTCAGCGCATCTACATAGTTGAACGTGAAATGATCAAGACGAACCGCCGCGTTGAGGGACAACTTATCACTCAATGTCAAGGTTTCGTTCACGTATGCGAAAAGATTGGTTTCATCCACATCACCACGGGCAACGTCATCAAGAAATTGTTTGCGTGATTTCGTGTGATATAGATGAATGTCATTGACGTCATCGTATCTGAATCCAGCACCGAGTTCACTTTGGAGAATTTTGCTTCCAAGATTGGTGCTTCTCGTGTAACTCCCTCTATAACTATAAATATTTCGAGATTCACTTTGTGTTATCTGGTCTCCATTGATTGGATCATTTAGGAAAAATGTAAAATTAGAAACGAGATAGAAATCGTATTTTGAAAAGCTTAGCTGATTTTCAAATACGCCGCCATTGTCTTGTGTATTCGTGTATTTGATCCATGCATTTGTACGGGAAGTCTCTCCGCCTTCTGTAGGATCAATTGAACCGAAACGTGCAATCGAACCGTCTTTAATTGCACGCACAGGAACTTGCCCCGATGCATCCCATCTGCTGTTGAATGTGGATATCCCAATGCTCAATGCTTCTTTATCGTCACGATACGCATTGTACTTCGCATTTAAGTTTAAGCGATTAAAGTTCTGATTGGCCTCGAAGTAGCCATCGGTTCTGAAATACTCTGAAGCAACATAAAGATTTTTCTGCCAAACGCCTTCGCTACTATTGAAGATATTAATTGCGTTAACATTCCTCAATGTTCCAAATCTACCGCCTTCAACTTTTACCATGTTTTGATCCAATACGTTTTTTGTATAGAACGATGCATATCCAGCGGTTGTAAAATTACCTTTATCAGCAGTGTATGGACCTTTGTTAAAATCGACTTTGCCAATCAGCTCAGGAATGAGAAAGTGAAGATCAGAATAACCTTGACCATGTGCATGCGAAACCATGTTTACAGGCAGACCATCAACCTCGAGATTAATATCCGTGCCGTGATCGATGTCAAATCCACGGAGAAAAATTTGCTCTGATTTTCCGCCACCTGCGTGTTGCGCGATAAATAAACCGGGCACCATTCTCAAAATGTCTTGTGATGTGTTCACAGGACGGAGTTTAATATCAACTTGAGAAATCGTGTTGATTTGCTTGTTCAATTGGTCAGTAATGACAACATCTGCAAGCATGAGTTCGCCTTGCTCGAGACTGATCTTGATGATCACCGGCGTTTCGGTAACGATTACCGATTTTTGTTGTGCGCCATAACCTAACGATGTGACCGATACATCGTATGTTCCGGGTGGAATATTATGTAAAGAGAATCTACCAAGACCGTCGGATGTTGTCCCTTTGTTGAGTGATTGTATCGAAATGCTAACATCTGGTAAAGGTTGGTTTTTGGAGTCTACAATTGTTCCACTAACAACACCTTGCCCCAATGCTACATTCAGGCCGACGCAAATGAGCATCGCCTGAAATAAAAGAAATTTCATTTATTCTTTGATCGTTAATATGTTATAAAATAAAATGACTGGTCACGCTTGGACGTGACAATTTAATGGTCATTAATGACGCATTAAGAAATTGTATTGATGTTGCTGAGGACTTCTGGTGGTGGCGTAGGCGGTAGCAGTCTAGCGCTCAAATGCTCGAGATGTTGCGCATCGACCACGCGCAGTAATAATGGATTGTGGAATTTAAATTCTTGATTACTTTGGGCAAATAGGAAGAAATTGATGGCGAAAGGAATGTTGCTGGGAGCGTCGTCCTTTTCATGATGGTGGTGCGACACAGTTCCGTGATGATGATGGTGATCGTGGTTATGGCCATGTTCATGGTCACGCATGGAATGATGCTCATGGTGATCGTGGCTGTGGAGCGCCGATATGTTTAGCGCTGCAAGTTGGTGAAGGAAGTCGTGCACCATCTCCACGGATCCATAAAAAAGCATGGACGTGGCATAAAACATGAGCACAAGTGAAACACCTCTCATCAGAGCGCAAAGGTATTGTTTTCTGATGCAAAACGGTTGCTGCTGGTGTAATTATAAGTTTAGTAACATGTTGTGGACCAGGTGGCTTAACGAAGACGTCTGCAAGTGGTAAGGCAGACGGCGAGAAGTAAACGTGATATTCTTCATGAAAGTGCGGCTATGTGTGTAACCTTCCGCTTATCGTGAAGTTTCCCAGTAGAATGGAATGATAACACTTGGAAGATGAAGCCATTAAAAGTGCTGTCTATTGTGATGACAGTAATCGTCGCGCCTGTTGCTTGCAAAGGTGAAAGCATTTATTTGAATCTTACGGACTCGTCGCGCAAGGCCCGCGCTGTCCATCAGTACATGCTGGAACTATACAAGCGACAACAATTTACGGGTAGTATTCTCGTCGCCGAACACGGTAAGGTGATTTATCAAAATGCCTTTTGTATGGCGGATCGCGAAAATCAAAGAACATTTCTCACCAGTACGCCGTCTTACATTGGCTCGTTGTCGAAATCGTTTACGGCTATGGCGATTATGATATTGAAAGATAAAGGTAAGCTTGAATATGACATGCCTATTCGGAAATATTTTCCAGACTTGCCACCGTGTACACAATCGATAACAATTCTACACCTGCTACATCATACTTCGGGCCTCGCTGTTTTCGATGATTTTCCTGATATGACGGAGCAGGATGTGTTCAAAATTTTATGTCAGCAGCAAACGCTTCGCTTTACGCCGGGAGAAAAATTTGAATATTGCAATGCCGGCTATACGTTGTTGGGGATGCTGATTGCAAAATTGTCGGTTAGTACTTTACACGAGTTTTTTCAAGACTACATTTTTCGGCCTCTGCAAATGAATCGAACCAGTCTCAATGAAATTCAAAAGCGCAACACGTTTCGCGCTGTCGGTTACGATGTGTATGGCACGGAAAATAATTACGACACCTTTATCGGGGGAAGTGCATCGATCATTTCGACTGCCGACGATTTGTTTAAATGGGATCAAGCGCTTTACAACGATAAACTTGTAAAGCCATCGACGTTGAAAGACGCATTTGAGCCATCGTCTCATGTGTTGCATGATGATGTTTACGGGGACAAATCGTACGGTTTTGGTTGGTGGATTGGAGAGTTTCATGGAGAACGATCTTTTTTTCATGATGGCGCATTCGGTGGATTTCGCGCTTACTTGGAAAGATTTCCGGCGTCTAAAAATACGATCATTCACATCAGCAATTTGCGACACAACTTATCCCTTGAGATGTGGACAGCGCTTGTTAATATCTTAGATGATAAATCTTTTACGTTGCCAAAAATTTCGGTGTCGTCGTGGATGTATCAACAAATTCAGCAACGAGGCATCAGCGATGCTATTAACGCATACGAAAAAATCAAAGCCTCACCACACGTTTCCGAATATCTTTTTAATGAGTCGGAACTCAACCGACTTGGTTATTATCTATTGCGTGCTAATCGAATGCAGGATGCTATCGACATCTTTCGACTCAATGTCCTTGAGTATCCAACTTCAGGGAACGTGCATGATAGTCTGGGAGAAGCGTATTTAAAGAGTGGGAATAAGCAACTTGCGCTTGTCAGCTATCGAAGGTCACTGGTTTTGGATCCCCAAAACTACAATGCGGCTCAGATGATAAGAGAACTCGAAAACGATCGCGATTAATTAATATTGCAACAATGTTGCATTTAAGTTTTGTGAGCGGTAGCTTGCGGCCAGAAGTGAAAATGTTTCGTCGTCATATTTTTAAAATGCAGAGGCATATGACATCCGTCATCGCGATGGTTGCCTTGTTTGCCTACGTTTCGACGATTGCTTTTGAGATATTGCATCATGTAGATCACGATCACACAGAGAATGCGTTTCATGCCCAGGCCCTGGAAAACGATCCGTGTCATCGCGCTTTGGTTCATCATGATCGGGCGTCAGGTTGTGCGCACAAGGCTCACATCGTCGCTCCAGAGAAGTGCAAGTGTCATCATATCGTTGTGCAATTCCCGCAAGTGTGTACAGGAAGCGAGGCACTGAAGACAACTGCTTTCGTCTCTCCGCCTGCGACTGCGGGGTATGCTTTTGGATTTACGAATTCATTCTTCCTTACCGCGCGCTTTAGAGGTCCTCCGTCGCGCTAGCATTCCGTATCCCGTTTCATAAGTCGTCCGTTTTCCGATCGCTCGTATCGGCAATGCAACGGATGCACTATCTGTTTCTTCATTTCATGCGTTCGGTTTTTCATGCTCGAATTTTTTCGGTAGCAGTTCCGTATGCAATTCAATTCTTTAATAGTAATAAAAATGATAAAGGCAATTGACCTTATAAAGACGTACAACACGACGACTGCACTCAACGGTGTAAACTTTGAAGTAAAATCCGGTGAGATATTTTGTTTGTTGGGACAAAACGGTGCAGGGAAAACAACCACGATCAATGTATTTCTAGGATTCATTTCTCCCTCGAGTGGTGAGGCACTGATCAATAACGTTCAGGTTAACACAAATGATCATAGGACGAATGAGATGCTCGCCTACATTCCGGAAGTGGTACAGTTATATGGAAATCTCTCGGGTATTGAAAACTTAGATTTTTTTAGCAGGCTTGCAGGATTTCGATATAGTTCTAAAGAATTGGTTTCCTTTCTCACGCAGGCAGGTCTGCAAGAAGAAGTGCATTCAAATCGGCTGTCGTCATATTCAAAAGGCATGCGACAGAAGGTTGGTATAGCCATCGCTATCGCTAAGAATGCGGACGTAATATTTATGGATGAACCGACGTCTGGCCTTGATCCAAAGGCAACCGCGGAATTCACATCGATATGTAAGAGGCTTGCTGCGAATGGCAAAACCATCTTTATGGCAACGCACGATATTTTTAACGCGGTGAATGTAGGCTCGCGAATTGGCATTATGAAGGGCGGTGTATTAGTGCATGAGGTTTCTACTGCCAACCTCAGTGCAGTTCAACTTCAACAACTTTATCTCGAATCAATCTAACTCCCGACTATGAAAAATATTCTTGCTGTCATATTATTTGTATTGATTTATCAAGTTGGTTATGGTCAGATTGAAGTTTCCGGTCGCGTAATCAATCAGCCGAAAGAACCAATTCCCGGCGCAACGGTTGTGCTATCGGCGGGTAATAAAAATGTGGGCGCCACCACTTCTGCTGACGGAAGTTTTACGCTTTCAATTCCTGAGCCTGGTGTTTACAATATAGAAGTTCGATTTGTAGGGTTAGACCCGTATATTCACAGTGTTACGCTTTCAGAAAACAGACGCTATGATCTTGGCGTGATCGTACTTACGGAGTATACGCAAGAGTTACAAACCGTGGAAGTGACAGGACGATTGGACCGTGACTACAATAGTGAGTATTCGTTTTCAGCAACGAAGACAGCCATCAAGAACAAAGAACTCCCACAATCACTATCGACCGTAACAAAAGAGCTCATCGCGGATCGGCAAGCTTTCCAATTGGCGGATGCTATAAAGATCGTCAGTGGTGTTACGCCGTCAAGTTTCTACAATCAGTTTAATATCAGAGGGATCAGTCAGAATGAAGAGGGACAGATTATCAACGGTATGCGTACACGCCAATATTATTTTCTACAACCGATCACATCTAATATCGAACGCGTAGAAGTATTGAAAGGCCCTGCGTCGATTACCTTTTCAAGCGTAGATCCAGGAGGAAGCATCAACATGGTCACCAAAAAGCCATTATCAACGGCACGCAAGCAAGTTAGCATGAGTATGGGAAGTTTCAGCACCATGCGCGCAACGCTTGACTTTACGGGACCTATTAATGAATCGAAGACGCTCTTGTACAGGGTGAACGGTGGTTTTCAGGAAGCCAAGTCGTATCGAGACCTCGTGAAAAATAATGCGTTGTTGATTTCACCTTCGATCAGTTATATCCCCGACAATAAAACAGCAATCAATGCCGAAATGATTTACAGTAACAGCATCGGTACGCTTGATCGTGGCCAGCCAATCTTTGGCGCCGTTGCGGGGGAAACGAATTTGAACAGTACACCGATAGCTTTGAACTTAGGTGCTGCGAACGATTTTTTTAAGTCGAAGGAATTTTTAATGATGATTAATCTGACGCACAAGTTTACAGAAAGCCTCAGCTTCAATGCTTCGTACATGAAACAAACTTGGACGGAGAACTTGCAAGAACATCGAACGACTAACGCGTTTGCCGTTGACATCGAGAACAGCCCCGTAAATGGTCTTGCTGGGATGCAATTCGTTCAGCGACAACAATATTGGAATACAGATAATCTCAATGCATACTTTAATTTTGATTTTGCGATCGGGCGTATCGGCAATAAGATGTTGATCGGCTATGATATGAGCCGATGGAATAAACAGAAAGGAGGCGGTCAGAATTCTGCTCGTGGCTTCTTATTAAATGATGGTACTGTAGCAAATTCATTTGTGCTGGCGAATGCTGCAAACTATCAAACAATCGTCGTGGATGGGCGCACATTGCCCAAGCCGAACGTTCCGCATTTTGCGTTGAATAATCCATCATACACAATACGCAACATTGATGACTATGTGATGAACGTAAGAACAGCTATCCCTTCAGCGCTGACGACAACGCATGCAATTTACTGGCAAGAGCAAATGAAGATAGGCAAGTTTTCTGCGTTGTTCAGTTTGCGTAACGAGTGGTATGAAGATATTACGAATTATCAAGCGCCCGGTGAATCGTCGTTTGAAAACACTGCCCTGATTCCACGTGTGGGCTTAACCTTCGAGTTGACGAAGAATGTGAATGTCTACAGTACCTATTTGGAGGGGTATCAGCCACAGTCTAACACGGTAACACTCATGCCGAGTACAGGTGCATTCTTTTGGGATCCTAAATCACCGGCGCGGTTTAAACCACTCATCAGTGATTTGAAGGAAGTAGGCATGAAGGGTGACTTCTTTAAAGGACGTATTCACGCAACGGTGGGCCTGTATGAAATACAGCAACGGAATATTTTGATCAATGCCAACTTACCTGATTATCCTGATTCATTGGTGCAACGTGGTGAGGATCGTAGTCGCGGAGTTGAAGTCGAGGTTGTTGGATATATTTTACCGACTTGGCAAGTCAATGTTTCCTTCAGTCATATCGATGCACGCATTGTGGAAGATGACGATGCATCGATCAAGGGAAAAAGAAAAGAGAACACGCCTGCCAACAGTTTTAATCTTTGGACACGGTATAATTTTTCTGACAATTCGGTGTTGCGATACTTTGGTGTTGGCATTGGGGTTCAGCATAGTGGAAACAAAGTGCCGTGGTTTAATCGAAGCTTCGACGTTCCAAAATATACGATTGCCGACGTCGCACTTTATTACACGCCTATAAAAGCAAACATGCAAGTAACATTAACGGTGAATAACGTCTTCGATAAAACATACTGGATTGGTGCACAAAACTATTTGCGACTCTTCCCAGGTGCGCCTCGTAATTTCATGGTATCTGTAACCTATAATTTCTAATGCGCATGAGAAAGAATATTGTGGTGTTAATCGCTCGTCAATTCATGATGCAAGTGTTTAAGTCGAGCGTGTTTTATGCATTGTTGTTGATTGTGATCGCGATGCTAATGTTTGCGGCTTACAGCGGTTGGCATAGTTATACAGTCCAAAATGAAATTCGAACACATTATCAACAGGAGGCGCGAAAGAGTTGGGAGAGCAATCCGGATAAACATCCACATCGCATGGCACACTACGGGACGTTTGCTTTTCGTCTCAAGCATGCATTAAGTATGTTTGATTTTGGTATGGAGAGTTACACGGGGAATGCAGTGTTTCTCGAAGCGCATAAACAAAATTCTGTCAACTTTTCGGAGGCTAGCTTCTCTACCGGACTCCTTCGGTTTGGAGAAATCAGTGTTGCGATGGTATTACAAGTGGTGATACCGTTGATTGTGTTCTTCTTGGGATTTTCATCTGTTGCTGCGGAACGACAAATGGGTACATTAAAGGTTATTCTTATTCAAGGGGCATCTTGGAAAGAACTTCTTGTTGGGAAATCAACGGGACTCATGATGATTACGACGTTGTTTTATATTCCGGCAGTGGTGGTCATTTTCTTTTTACTCCTGTTTGAGGGTTCAATGGAATCAGATATCATGCTACGGTATGGTGCGATTTTTTTGTTCTATTTTATCTTTTATGTGATCGTTAGCGTAGTAACGATTGTTATTTCAACGTTGAGTCGGTCGTCGAAGGATGCGCTCATTACATCACTAGGCATTTGGCTTGTATTTGTTGTGTTACTGCCAAGGACGGCGCAGGCCGTTGGAAGTTATTTTTATCCTGCGCCCGCAAAAGTAACCTTTGAGTCAGCCATTGAAGAAGACGTAATTCGTCAGGGTGATAGTCACGATCCGAATGATCCACACTTTAAGGCGATAAAGGATTCATTGCTTCATGCTCATGGCGTTGATTCCGTGCAACATCTTCCGTTTAACTACAGTGGGTTTATCATGCGCGAAGGCGAGCGTTTAAGCGCAGTAACCTATCAGCGTCATCTTAAGGAATTGCTTGGCATTTATGAAAGGCAGAATGACGTAGGAAAGATAATCGCGGTACTGAATCCGTATATGGCGATCAGGAATTTGTCGATGGCGTTTTCTGGAAGCGATCTTTTTGCGTATCAGCATTTCCAGCAACAGGCAGAATCATACAGGTACGAGCTCGCACAAACGATGAACGAACTCCAGATGAAATATATCGGAAATGAGAAAGAGAAAAAAGGGGAGAAGCCACATGCGATCGGTAAGGAGCACTGGATGGCGTTCCCGGATTTTAAATATAAGTTCCAGCCGTTCATTCATATCGCGGGCACGCAAGTATGGTCTATTGCGTCACTGGTGCTGTGGTGCGTGGTGGTGTTTTTTGTAGTTGTTAAAGTATCAAAAACTGTAAAAGTGATTCAGAATGTATAGGCTTATTATAAAGCAATTTATCCGCTCGCGCGCAGTAGTGGTTACGTTGAGTTTGCTTTTCATCATGGGTGTGGTGAGTATTTTTATCGGTAGACAATTTATCGAACACGAGCAACGGAGTATCGAACAGGTTACGCAACATCAGCATGATCATATTGAACGGAATGTAAAGTATCACGGCGAAAATGTAGGATTGCTGTTGTACTATCTGCGCTTTGCATTAATCAACAAGCCCACGGAGCTGGCTGGTCTTTCGATCGGACAACGTGATATAAATCCAAGTGTACAGCGTGTGACGATCCGAAATCTCGAAGCGCAAAAGTATGATACCGATTTACAAAACCCTGCGAGCCTGATGTACGGTAATCTTGATTTCGGTTTTGTGGTCGTCTACCTATTTCCACTAGTGATTATTGCACTGATATTTAATCTTTTGTCAGATGAAAAAGAAAATGCTACAGCAAAACTTGTTTCAATTCAATCGCAATCTTTTCGTCGCTATTTGTTCGTGAAGCTTTCTGCACGTGCGGTAGTAGTTTATACGATGCTGTTCATCCTGTTCGGCATTGCCATTGTTGTATTGAATCTTCCGCTGGATGCTGCATTGTTGGCGTTTGTAATTGTAAGTGTTTTGTATTTGGCGTTTTGGTTCGCGCTTTGTTTCTGGATCACATCGCTTCAGAAAAGCTCGAACTATAGCGCCTTGGCACTCTTGTCGTTGTGGCTGGTTCTTGCCATTGTATTGCCTGCCGCGGTGAATAGTTATGTCTCGAACAAATTTCCAGTTCCTGAATCACTAAGTACATTCATCAAACAACGTGATGGCTATCATCAGAAATGGGACGTCGATAAAGGAGTTACGATGGAGAAGTTTTACAATCACTATCCGCAGTTTAGAAAGTACGTAGCGCCTGATGACGAGTTTAGTTACACATGGTATTATGCGATGCAGCAAATGGGCGATGACGAGGCACGTTACGATAGTTGGGCGATGCGTTCGAAAATTAGACAGCGTGAATACACCAGTCGATGGTGGGCTTCGTTTGTTCCCACGATGCATGCTCATTTGTCGTTTAACGAACTTTCACGCTCAAGTCTGGAAAATCATTTGACGTTTTTGGATCAAACGAATGCATTTCATGAAAAATTGAGGCTTTACTTTTATCCATATATTTTTGATAACAAGCCGTTACCGAAAGATGCGTGGGATTCGTTTACACCAGAATACACCGAGCATGTACAATCTGTCCCTTGGGTATCAACGTTGTTACCATTGGTTATCGTTACAGCGATATTTGTGTTGATCGCCGTGTTTAACATGCGAAAACTAGTGTTGCATTGAAAGACGAAAGTTCTTAAAATAACATCCGTGCTTGAAACGTTACGCCACGCACGGATGTTTTTTTTAGTTTAATGTTTCTGCAGATTGAAAATTCTTCCACTTGATACCGTCGCGTACCAATGAAGTAACATCGGTGGCAAGCTTTAGAACCTTTGCGGGTTTGCCTTGCTGGTCATTTAGGATACAGTAGCTGCCTTGAATGAAGACTGGTTTACCTTGTTTGTTTACGCGCTTATATTGACCTGGATGTGCGATTCCATTGGCGAGGTCCGCCCAGAATTTTTCATATTCAAAGCTCGCAGCGGTTTGTTCGTCGACAAATATGCGGTGATGTTTCCCGCGGATTTCATCTAACGTGTAACCCATTAATTTGAGGAAGGCTTCGTTAGCATCAATAATTTGTCCGCGTAAATTAAATTCGATTGACGCGATGCCGCTTTCACTGATGGCACGCATTCTGTTCTCTGTATCAAAACCTTTGCGTGACATTTCTTCTTGTGTTGCCTGAAGTTCTTCCATGTTTTGGCGCATCTCTTCCTCTTGGCTTCGCATTTCCTCAGCCCGTTGTTCCGCATCTGCGAGTAACATTTTGATCTGATGCGTTGTTCGCGATGATATTATCGCCGAAGCAATGTTTTCGGCAGCACGAATTATAAACTGCTGTTGATACGTTTTGAGTTGGCTGAAGGATGCTAGTTCGATCACACCAACGATATCGTCACTCGTCATCACAGGGACTAAGAAGATACATTGTGGTGTTGCTTCACCCAATCCAGATGTGATCTTAACATATTCTTTTGGAACTTGCGTCATGTAGATTGGCGCGCGTTCGTAGAAACACTGACCGACCATTCCCTCGCCAATATTTAATTGTTTGTTCAGAAATTTTTTACGGTCGTAAGCATAGCACGCCAAAAGCGTTAGGCGTTCGTTGTCGCCATCACCTTCATGCATAAATATTCCGCCTTGATTCATGCCGGTATATTTCACAAGTGTTTTTATGAATTCTTCCGCGAGTACTGTTGGGTCACTGTTGTGCTGTCGGATGATATCGCCGACTTTTGTAAGACCCACAGAAAGAAATTTTTCTTCTTCTTCCCGCATGTGCGCGATGCGAAGACTGTCGCGCATCTTGACAAGTGATTTACTTAATTCATCTGTTTCATCGGCTACTTGCAATTCTTTCTGAAGATCACCTGTGGTGATTGACTCTGCGAAGGCAATGTTGTTTTTTACTTGATCAACCTGTTTTTCGAGAATTATATTTTTAGCGGCGTCGCTCAGCGTCGTATTACCAAGATCGTATGACCAATAGGCACAAATTCCCATGATCACGGCAGCCAGTAATGCGTGGAAGATGAACGCTTGAAGGTCCATGTATTCAAGTTGTGTGAAATAAATTTCTTTAAGTCCGCTATATTGAAGCCATGCAAACCACGCGTGATGTATTACCGTGATCACGAGTAATGGAAGGATCAACTTCCAATTCCGATAGGTAATGAGCAAGGTTGAGCCAACGAAAAAGAAGAAATGCATTTCAAACATGCCATGCATTTGGTAAATGAACTGCGCGGAGAATACAGCAAATACGCCACTCATTACATATTGGTATAGGTTGTGCTCCGGTAAAACTGTTTTGGTGATGAAGTAGGCGAGGAGAGAAAGTCCGCCGACACCGATGGCAATTGTCCATGTGTCGTAGAACGTTGCCAATACCAACCCAAAAACGAAATAGAGGAGCAACACATAAACCATGATGCGGTCTGATTTTTGGGTAATGGGCAAGAACGCTTTTTGTCGCTCTTGTTTCGTAAATCGTATTTTCTTCGCCATATCTACACAGAGGTTTGTAGTGATTTTGTTAATATGCTATGAGTACGTTTTGCTTCTTCAATTCGCATCCATAGGATTGCGTCGCGAGCAAACCAAATTCAGGTGGACGTTGATTATTGATGAGGGCAAGCAGGGCAAGCTCTGCAAAGTTTGTTGCGCGTGCTGTACAATATCTTGATGCATTGTAGTTACCGCGGTAATAAAGGTTACCATTACTATCCACAATGGCAGCCTGAGGTGTGGAGTAAACACCACATGCGCTCGTGATGCGACGTTGTTTGTCAATCACAATGTCAATCTCTTCACCGAATTCAGATGTTGCTGCCTCAACTTCGTCTTGAGATGCTACAACAATTGTAATACGAATGCTGTCTCGATGCGCACCAATCAAGCTTCGAAGGTGTTTCGCGTTAAAGCGTGAGCAAGGACAATCGGGATTATAAAAGTGTAGAAATTGTGCGTGCGTGCTATCGAACGATGCAGGAAGTGTAACATGTTCTCCAATCAATACTTCACGATAGTTATCTGGAACGGACGTTGGTAATTGATAGCGAAGCTCTTCTTGCCAAAAAATTATCCCGACACAAGCCAATGCACCAACAAGGATGATCGCCACCGCTCCAATTCTCAAACTTCTTCTCATATCTCTCTAGGGTGCCCTTTGCTTGTGCCAGGACGATTTTATTAGTTCAAAAACGCAACCAAGTTTGAAATCATTGATTTCTATCGTTTACGCATCCTTTATTATCTCAATTTGGTCTTGCCTTTTTTTTATTGGGATACTTACATTGTAAACCGATATAGCGTCGTTTTGTTTTCGAATAATACTGCACCTGCATTAAAAGGACATTAAAAAAAATAAACAGTCTCCTGCGTTGGTATATACGAGGTTTTCTATGGCGTTGGATTTCTAAAGGGCATGTAGAATTACGAAATAAAAAAGCCTCGAAGTGTGATCTTCGAGGCTTTAATGTTTTCATTTGGCGAATCTATCTATTGAGCCGTGTATGTTTTGTCACACGTACCATTTCCATAATTTACTTTGATCGTGTTCCCTTGAAAGTTTAGTATTTCTTCACCTTGCACTGGGAAGTCACCATCACATGCAAAGTCGTAAACGAGTGCTTTTGTAAGTGTCATGGTGAAGACGCCCTCATCTGCGAAATTTCCACTTGTTGTGAGTGATGTAACACGTAGGCCTTCATTTGTCATTTCAGAGCTTTGAGCGACGCGATATCTTGCTTCGGTGTTGTTGTCATATGTTATGTTGAGATCTTGTTCCATTTCTTGGATGAAAATTGAAGCTTCAAGATCCAGTTTAAATGAGCCTTTTACAGTTCCATTAATAACTTCGCCATCATGTTCGTCGGAGTTTAGCTCCGCATAGTTTGTGAATTTTAGGTCGTATTTAATGATGTTTTCAGCAAACTTAAAGGTCATCACCACTGAACCTGTTACGACTACGCCTTCTTCTGTTTCACATCCGTCACCAAAATCCATCGTTACTTTTACAGTACCATCAGGGAATTCTTCTTCGAGTGTTTCCGCACATGGCACGATTTCTTGTATACGCGCGGTTAACGTTTTTGTGTATGACTTGCGGCCTTCTGGCTCAGGGATATCCGTTACATTGTCGTTGACAAATCTATTGATGAAATCAAGGTCTTCACGGAATGCCAATACCTTTTCTACTTTTGCTTTTTTGGCAGCTTCGCTTTCTGCGGGCGATTTTTCGTCATCTTGGCAAGAAGAAAGGAGGAATGTTGTAGTTAAAAGTAAAAGTGCTGTAAAAAAGGTGTGAACTGTTTTCATTTTCATATTGATGTTTATTGTGTTTCAATATGATTACAAGCATCCCTCAGTTTACCCTACCAGAATTTTTATTTTTTTTGGGTGATGGAAAGTAATCTTCGATCAATGCTATTTTGGTTCGATTCCGGGCGTGGACTAAAATGAATAGCTCATTGATATGGAGGGAGAAAATCCGAGCAGTGCCACGTCGTTATAAGAAGCTGGTGCTTCGTTAAATGTGTACAGCGCTTCGTCCAGTGCGTTTCGGTCAATCGCTCTGGTCTTAATGTTACTGTGGTCAGTCACGTTATGAATAGATAATCCGATTTCGAGCGCTTGTGTATGATTAAATTGAAATGTATAGGTAGCTGCGAAATCAATTCGAAAATAGGAAGGCAAGCGTGATTTGTTACTGTGATCCCATTGAAGGGCGTAGTCTGTGATTACGTTATTGACATCGCGTGTGTAATTCACAAGGTATTTCGGATATGGCTTCCCTGATCCGTAAATCAATGCAGACGAAAAATTCCAATTTCCCAACGTCAACATATTCACGATCTTCACTTCATGACGTTGGTCTTGCCACGACGGTTTGGTTTGCCCGTTGAGAATGAACGGGTGTTGCTGTGTAGACTGTGACAGTGTGTATGCTAACCACCCACGATGCATGCCGCTTACTTTTTGAATGGTGACGTCGACCCCATATGCAGTTGTTGTTCCCGAGTTACGATCTTCGTCGATTATCACGCCATCACATGCTTTGTAAAATGCTTCGATATCGTATGTAAAATGTTGTTTTCGTAACGTTGCTCCGGTCGTGAAGTGGTTTGATGAAATCACTGGGTTACCGGGATCGTTAAGTTTCGACAGCGTCCACAAGTTTTCATTCGCGCCTGATATTGTTCCCATTTCAGATGGGTAAAAATTCTGCGTGATAAATTGATGGCTGTTAGTGTAACCGGCTTTGAGGGTTAATGCGTTAGTCAGCGCATATTGAACGTTCGCACGTGGCTCAATATACGCGATTGTTGTGCTGTTGTGATACAGCGCAAGCCGTGCACCCAGGTACGTTTTTATTTTTTTCAGGACCGGTAAGGTAACAGCGCCATAAAGGCTGTTCAACCAGCTCTTGTCGGAATCAAATTCGTAGTCCTCTTTTTCATAATCTGGAAAATCACCTGTTGTGACTAGCTCATAGCCACCTGGCGCGCCTGTGCGCTGACGACTGCCTTGTACTCCCCAGTCGACTGAAAGTTTGTCGCTTAAACTAAGTTCATTATCAAAAGCGTATGATAGATCTTCGACGCGATTGCTGATGTTCGATGCAAAAGTGCTCTCTGTGTTTTCGAAGGAGATTGACTGCTGATATCTATGTCTGCGGAAGAAGTTTGAGCCTGAGAATCTGATCGTGGTGTAGTGGCGCTCATTCCATTGTCGCGACCATCGGAGGCTCATGCCGTTATTCCCCCATCGCACAGTTTCTGATCTGCTGATGGGATATGTCCCCAACAAATCAGTGCGCGCGGTACTGTCCGAAAAATACATTCTGTCCCGGCTGTTGTAAAGTGTAAATGAAATGACGTCGCGTGAAGAAGGACGATAGGTCAATTTTGAATTGATGTCAAAAAAATAAAAGTTCGGCTTGATATCATTCTTGATACGAAAAGGAATTAGTTCTATTTGATCATTCGTTTCGTACGCAATGTCGAAAAGATCCTTGAAGAGTTTGCTTTTGATCATATCTGTGTACGATCTCCTGCCACCAATGAACCATGACCATTTTTTAGAAAGTGGAACCTCCGCCGTGAACTTTGCATTGATTAAATTCACCTTCGCATTAAAGGATGGACGCATTGCGTTGCCATTTTTAGTCGTGATGTCAATCACACCGGAAGCGCGTCCACCAAATTTGGCGTCGAACATTCCCTTGTAAAGGTGAACATCTTTAATGACATCAGCGTTGATGATACTGAACGCGCCGAAAAAATGATCCTGTTGATAGATCGTCATGCCGTCCAATAAGGTGAGGTTGTAGCTCGGGTGTGAGCCTCTGATGGTCATGCCGGAGGAAGACTCATCCGTAGCCGTTATTCCGGGCAACAACTGCAATGTTCGACTGATATCTTGTTCGCCTAACGCTGTTAGTGAACGCAATGATTTCGGGTTGAAGACCAATGAACCAGGTTGATTCTCTACACGAACAGCTTGATTGTATTCATCGAACACAACTACTTCATTTAATATCGTCGCGTCGCTTTTCATTCCGATACGATGATGATCACTTGCGCGGAGGTCTTTTATGCGAATCGCTTTGGAAAGGTATCCAAGGTAGCGAACATGAATGGTGCACGTGTCACTTGGTACATCAAAGATCGTAAAGTGTCCGTCGTTATTGGTTGATACTGAAATGTGCGTACCGGCGATTGACAGTGTTGCTTGCGGCAAAGTTTCATCGGTACTTTCGTCAACGATTTTTCCGGATATTGTAATGGGCGTATTTACCTCGGCAGCATTCGCGATTGTTACTGGTCTTTGGATGATGATATAATTTTTTCCAACTTTTTCATAGGTGAGGGGTGTGTTTGCAAGGATTTGCTCAAGGCATTGGGAGATGGTTAGATTTTTTACTTGTAGCGCCACCACTACATTTTGAACAAGTGCGTGATCATACGCAATGTTGACGCCATACTGTTCTTGCAGCGTTTTCAGAACTTGTGCCAGTGATCGTTTAGTGAAAGAAAGATCAATACGAATCTCGTCAGCACCATTATTTTGTGCGTTCAGCGTCAAAGATGCGCAAGCAAGTATGAGTATGGAAAGCCTTCTGATCACTTCACAATAATGCCCTGATTCGTATCGCGTTCGTAATGCAATGACATTGGCTTAAGAACCATAATCATGGCTTGGTCGAGATCTTTATTACTGAAATATCCGTGGTACAAGCGTGTGCTATCTCCGTGGAAGGTGATGTTTACATTAAACTGTCGCTCAAGTTCGGAGAGTACCATGTGTAGTGGTGTTCCATTGAAATAGAAGTCACCTTCACGCCAAGTGGATTTGGTATCATCAAATGCTTGAGCGGGCGATAATGCATCCTTGTGCAAGGAAGTCGCCAAACCTTTTGTTAAAGTCACGCTACTGGTTCCGTGGTCCACTTTTACTTTTCCGGTATAACAAGATACCGCGAAAGTTGATGAACGTGCATTTACATTAAAGGTTGTGCCAAGTACGGTGACATTACCCGAAGCTGTTGCAACGGTGAAGCTACTGCCTTTTTTGACATGGAAGAATGCTTCACCCTTTAATGTGACCTTTCGGTTGCTGCTCCATGACGCTGCTTTAAATTCAATTTCTGATCCTGCGTTTAAGATAACTTCAGATCCGTCGGGTAGAATATGTGTTTTTATTTCTGCCAATGGCGTGGAAATGGTAGTGGTTCGATTGAGAAATAAGAACGCAACAATGAACAACGAAATAGCTGCTGCAATGCTAAGCGGAATCCATCGCTTCAGTTGGATCGTTTTTGTGTCGGTAGATTTATCCGACTCGATATGCGCTGATAATTTTTTCCAAGCGTCGTCTTGTTTGACCGTTTCTGGTGTTTTTAACCGTGCACTTTTTGTGATCAGTTCATGAAAATCTTTCACGACGGGATCTTCGTTGCGTTTTTTTGATTGAATTTCTTCTTGGGAAATTTTTCCCTCGAGCCAATCTTTGATAAAGTCGTTATTGCTATCCATCGTTAAAACTTGGATTGTGTCACATGTCGTAAACTCTCAAGTGCATTTTGCATGCGTTTTTCTACTGCCTTAACACTGATTTCAAGTCGGTCCGCAATTTCTCGATAAGTAAGATCGTCGATTCTGTTCATTAAAAATACCACACGCTGCTGTTCCGGTAGATTATCCATGGCCCGATTTAACCGCGCCGCAAATTCATCCTTTTCCATCACATACTCCGGTGATTCCGATATTGTTCGGTCATGGTCTTTTAGTTTCAATTCAAATCGCGTCTTGCCACTGTTAAAGTGATTAATAGCAAGGTTGTTGGCGATCTTATAAAGGTAACTCTTAATGGTTTCGGTCATCACGGAGTCGCGCTTATCCCAGGTTTTAATAAATACCTCCTGAGTGATGTCTTCCGCGAGATGGATATCACTTAACTTATAGTACAAGAAATTTTTTATCGGACGATAGTATTCATCGAATGCTAGCTTGAAATCTGCTTGCGTCATGCGTTGAAATAATTTATATCAGGCATTACAAAGGCGCCATTACAATAAGCACTTCGGCCTTAACTGTAGGTACATATTGCGAGATCTTTAGGAAATCATCGGAAAGTTCTTCAATCTTCCAATCTGAGGCATTTTCGTTTGCAGGGCGGAAGCTAATAATCGTTTCGTTAGCTTTGAACGACCAAGTTCCTTCTACGTTGTTTTCCGATTCTTCGCATGCAATATCACCAATATCCTCGCGGTACGTTCCGTCGTTGAAAAAGGCCGTTGTATTGTCGAATTCGCATTCGTCGCGGTCTTCCGTCTGGTCTTCTCCGTTTAATGCATATTGAACGACAATCCAAGTTTTTCCGACGAGAAAGGGGCGCTTACTGGGAGCAGGATCGTCATTTTTGCAAGATGCTAACACGACGGCAAGCGTAAGCAGCATAACCGATATCGTATTCGTATTTTTTATTTTCAAAGTCATTGTGACAGGTGCATTTTAGTTTGTCGGGTTTTCACGCGCCGAATTACCAAGAGTACAAGCCATTCTTAATTTACCCTACCAGAAATGGAAAACTTTCTTGATAAAATCATACAAATTTAGGGATTGCTGCTCAGAAGTATGAAATTGGCGGGATGGAAGGCGTGATGAATGGCTGAGTGGTAATCGCGCGATAGTCATGTCAACGGTATCGATACTAGTTTGGTAGTTTGATGATTTGATCGATGAAGGAAAAGGTTAAAAAGGTTGCACGGAAGGAGACACCAATATTTGAGCTTGATGCTTTCAGCCCAAAAGCGTCGTGGACCGATTTTTATATTGAGGATTTAAAAAGCCACATCAAGACGCACAAGTTTATCCAACATCCGCATAAACATGATTTTTACCTCGTGCTGTATGTGGCTCAAGGGAAGGGTACGCATACAATCGACTTTACAAAGTATACCGTTCGCCCGAATTCCGTTTTTTTGATGACGCCAGGGCAAGTCCATTCATGGAACTTAGATCAGGCAACGGAGGGAATTATCATATTCTTCACCCGGGCATTTTATCAAATGCAAAATGTTGCGAGCAACCTGATGGAGTTCCCTTTTTTTCATTCACTAGATGCTTCGCCAGTGATCAAGCTTGACACGGCCGACACTGTAGATTTTGTATTTCGACGAATGCTGCAAGAGTATAGTCAATCGAGCAAACCCGATCATCGATTACTCAGAGCTTATTTGGATGTAATGCTTCTTGAGGCGGCGAAGCACTATAAAAGAACGGGCACCGTTAGGACGCACGCCAGTACGTTTAAACTGCGAAAACTTGAGCAGCTAATAGAAGAAAATTTTAAAACCTTAAAACAACCCAGTGACTATGCGTCGCAGATGGCGCTGGCTCCCGCGTACCTCAATAGTATTTGCAAGGAGAACGTGGGGAAAACGCTTACGGAGCTCATACAATCACGGGTGTTACTTGAGGCAAAACGTTTGTTTGCATATTCTGACCTCAACGTAAACGAGGTAGCTGCAATGCTTAACTTTAGCGAAACATCTTACTTTATTCGGTGGTTTCGGAAACAAAGCGGGCTTACACCTGAGGCATTTCGCGCGGCGCAAACTGTAAAAGATAGATTATCAAATGTCTCAGAAAAAAGTACATCCCCAAGAGAAAACAGTCCTTCATGCGCGTAACAAGCACCGAGGCCGTTATGACTTTAAACAACTTATTGAAAGCTTTCCCGCGCTGCAATCTTTCGTGAAGGTGAATGCGTATGGCGACGAGTCGATTGATTTTTTTGATCCGGAAGCTGTAAAGCATTTAAATAGGGCGCTTTTAAAATGTTTTTATAAGGTCGAATTCTGGGATATTCCAGCCGGGTATTTATGTCCACCGATTCCTGGGAGAGCGGATTATGTGCATTACGTCGCCGATTTGTTGTCGGCGGACAATGCTGGAATCGTGCCGCGTGGTAATGTTATTTCTTGCGTTGATATTGGCGTTGGTGCAAACTGCATCTATCCGATCATTGGCGCTGTGGAATATGGTTGGACGTTTGTGGGCACTGATGCTGATGCCACGGCGATCACGTCGGCCAGTGAGATCATCGAGAGAAATCCATTTCTTCAGCGGCGTATAGCCTTAAGGTTGCAACCGTCAACGGATCACATTTTTCAAAATGTAGTGAAGGACGATGAAGGCTTCGATGTAACATTTTGTAATCCACCCTTCCACACCTCGGCCGAAGAAGCTCAGGCGGGTAGTTTAAAAAAGCTCAGCAATTTAAAACGCAGGCCTATATCGAAAGCAGTACTCAATTTCGGTGGTAAAGGGAATGAATTGTGGTGCACCGGGGGAGAGGAACGTTTTGTTGGAAATATTATACGCGAGAGCCGGCGATTTGCCAAGACGTGTCTGTGGTTTACAACGCTGATATCAAAGCAATCAAACTTGGATGCTGCTGTTCGCGCCATTCGAAGTAATAAAGCTGCCGATGTGAAAGTTATACCGATGAGTCAGGGAAACAAATCCAGTAGGATTGTCGCCTGGACATACCACACCACGCCACAACGGCAACAATGGGCATCGACGAAATGGAATCCGGGCGATTAACATTTCTAGGATTGGTGAGTTCTTGCGATTCAAGATTATCTTTGTTTGATTATTCTCTTTGTGAATGAAAATCTTTGATATCAACGGTAAAGCCAACAACCAGTTTAAGATTACAGACGGTGACAGACTTTGGGTCGAAGAAAATTTTAGATGGCTCAAGGATGTCTTTGGGTATCCCAATAAGCTAGAGCAACAAGTATTACTCAATGAAAAGTTTTTTCCCGCTACGTTTGGAAGCCCGATTGTTGATGCTGATGATGTAGTCGATGATCTATGCGTGTTGTTCGGTATATCTCGCGATACGGTAAATTGTGAAGTAACCGCGGACCTGCGTAGCGTGCAAGATGTCCCACATCAGGTAGAAGGAAAATCATTCGTGTGCGAGGCTGACCTAACCCCGGGAGCCTACCGAATTTTTGTGTCACGTGGGTTGCTGAATAGCCGAGATCTGTTGACCTATAATCTCATTTATGAATTCATTCGTATTCGTCTTACCGAAAGCGATCTAGAATTTGACGTTGGCGGTGATGACACCGGATTGTTCATCTACCTCGCAGGAATTTATTATGGTTTTGGTGTCCTCCTGGCGGGAAATCTTTTGCATCCGCAAGTCAATACAAATCACTGGGAGATTAAATGGAATCACGGTGCGGTCATGCCGACTTCGGTAATGGCATTTAGCCTTGCTACTTATGCTAATCTCACCGGTGAGGATGATCCCGCGTGGAAGGATGATCTCGCGCCGGATTTTCAGAAGATGTTCGCCGATGCAATTTCATACCTACGTGAACATCCTAACAACCTTTATGATCCGATGGAGGTGAAATCAAATGAATTGTTTAACGAAGCCAATGATCATTTTGATAATAATGAACTTGAAGCAGCGATCGCAGCGCTGCAGAAAATACTCTTCATCACGAACGACGATGTAATGCGTGCGGATGTGTTTAATAACATGGGCTACTATTACATGCGGAAGAAAAATTATGCCATGGGGATTTCTAATTTCAGAAAGGCGCTGGCGCTAGGGCCGGAGTTTGGCTATGCGAATGACAACCTCGGTTATGCATTGATTGTTACTGGCGATCTCGAAGAAGGGAAGGTATATCTCGACAAGGCCATCGCTTCTGGTAATAGCGATATTGCGTATACATTTAGAAACTTGGCGCTATATTACCAACGAAAAAAGGCTTTTGATCTAGCGGAAGAATTCTTTCAAAAATCGTTTGGTCAACATTCGTCGGTCGACTTGCTGGAGTTTCACTATGCTGAATTTTTGTTAGAGCAGGGAGATACCGCGAAGGCAAGAACATATTTTATGAAATCTGCAGATAAGGCCGAGCATGAAGCTACGGATAGACTACACGAACTCGGATGGATGTAATTGAAATGTATCGAAATAGTCATGTGAAATCTATGGAAAATTTTCGTGCGAACATTGCGTTAATACCGAAGCCGACAACGTCAGAAAAAGTGATCGGTATATTGTTAGTTGTGATTATGTTCGTGCCATTTGCTATTGGTGTAAGCACCGGTAATATGGCGCTGCTGGCAAGTCTTCCTATCGGGGTATTTTTACTCTTCGTATTTAATCTTTTTAAGAAAGGAAAGTTTACTCCTAAGAATTGGGTACAAAAAGATTCGTTCGTGGAGTTTCGGTTGCAAGGTGTAGGTATTCTGAGTGGCGGTAATCGTATGGATTTTTTATGGAATGACATTGAGGTGGTTCAACTGTTGGTGGATGCGTATGATGGAGAAACTAAACAAGATGGTGAAGATACCAAGCGACTAAATGGATCAGAGAACAAAATTGTGTTTCATGCCAACCAAGTGAAGTACGAATTTAATTTTTACTTAGAGAATGCGGAACGGAAGGATGCCTTAAAGAAATTTCTTTGGCATAATTCATTTGAAAGTAAGCATGTTCCAATTACCATCGACGAGCATGTTGGTGCGCTAGGTGTTGCGCCAATTGAATTGGTGGAAGAGGAGAGCCAGGAAAAGAAACCTGTGAGCAAGTGGGCGATTGGGTGTGGCGTGCTTTTTTTTACGCCATTTGTCGCGGTGGGACTCGGAACGTTGGGGCTCGTATGCTACCAATTCTTTCAAGTAATGCAGGCAAACAATTGGCAATCCGTGCGCGCGGAAGTTTTGTCGATTGAGATGGTCTCTAGCGAAGATAGCGAATCGACATCGTACAAAATTCAGATGGAATATAAGTACGGTGTTCATGGTGAATCTTATGTGGGTGAAAGGGTTTCGTTTAATGTTGGTATGAATAACGTTGAGCATTACTACGAGTTGTTCGATAAACTCAATCGCGCGAAGGTAATTACTGTTTTTGTCAATCCAGATAAGCCGGGAGAATCAGTTGTTTATAAAGGCGTAACGAATGCCATGATTGGAATCTTGATATTTTCATTGATGTGGAATTCGCTGATTGCAGCTTTTATATTGCCCATGCTATTCAAGCGCGTACAAATGAAGCAAGTGTTGATTGTTGTGTTCGTCGTGTGGGGTGTTGGCATTGTTAAATTCGTCGCTCATGTCGGCGATATTTACATAGCGGATGGTGTAACAGTATTAGAACAACGTGACGTAACCGAGTGACCTACTAGCAATTTGTCGCAATGTACCCCTGATAATGTCGTCTTTGGCAACTACTGAAGTTGATGTGATAGTGCACCTTTGTATGGTTAGTTAATGAATGTTGAATCAAAACTTAAATTATCATTTATGGAAACGATCACTTATAAGTCTACGATTGATGCGCCTGCCAAAAAAGTGTGGGATACAATGTTGAATGCCGATACCTATAAGCAATGGGTTTCAAAAAGTTGGCCTAATTCTTCTTATGAAGGTAAGTGGCAGGAGGGAACACAAATACGGTTCACAGGACCAGGCGGAGGGGGTACGCTTGCTGAGCTTGTAGAGGTAAAGCCGCATAAGAGAGTGTTGGCGCGTCACATCGCCATACTATTAGACGGCGGCAAAGAAGATAGAACAAGCGAAATGGCGAAAGGGTGGATTGGAATTACCGAAGCATACGACTTCATTGAAGAGAATGGTAAAACTACAGTGGTCGTTACAATTGAGACCAACCCGGAATGGAAAAAGATGTTTGACGATGGGTGGCCGACGGCATTGGAGGAATTGAAAAAACTATCTGAACGTAAGCTACAAACAGCATAAATTTCTTAAGACCGCGGTGAATTTTGCCGCGGTTTTTTTATTGTGATGTGATTGCTTTGTTCCCACTTACTTGACTGCTATTTATTTTTTTTGTTCCACGTTTCAACGATCAAGATGATCAGGGTGCCAAATGTGTAAGCAAGTAGATCAATCCATTCGAATAGCGTTCCGATGGCGATCCGTGCTAACTCATTTTTTTGGAGTCCTAATTTTTCAACGATGTTTATGTATTGAAGATACTCTACCGTGAACGCGAAGATGCAAACCCCAATGGCTACAGGCACAACAGGAAGGTTGAATAAAGATTTCACGAAACAATAGACCAGGATAACCACCAACACATCGCCAACGTAAGGGCGGATTATTCTGTCACGAACAAAGCAGGCAATAAGTAACTCCACAACGAATATGAGAGCGGCAATGTAAAAATAGTTTCTATTGAAGGTTATGCGCGCTGCGGCCGCTTTGATGGTCATGGGTGAGGAAAGATTATTTGTTTTGAATACTGAAAAGAAAATAGTCCGTGCCCACGGGTTTTTCGCCCGCCATTCGAATCATATTCGCTACTTGTCCGCGGTGATAGCTGCCATGATGCGAGATGTGCGTAATGATTTCCGAAAGCGGCATCACCAGTGGGTGTCCTGCACGTGTTTTGAATGATATGCTTTCTTTCGATTCTGCTATTAGTTTACGGACGACCATTTGCATATCGTGTTGAATGGTATTCCACCGATCAATTAACGTGTGAGCATCAGCAAAGCTCCACGTAGGGATATTATCCGTGGGGCTGCCTTGAAAACGAGTGAGCCAAATCCAATCGGATTCGAACACGTGCGTCAGCGTTGCTTGAATAGAACCGAAGCTTCCACCGAAGTTTTGAAGGAAAAATGTCGGTGGAAGTTTTTCAATTTGTTTCGTTAACGAACCATTAGCCCAATGGTTGTATGCAAGCAATCTCAGAATGTCCATAGCAGTATGCAAGATGATGTGACTCTATTAACGGACTACTTACAGCGTTGTTACAAGGTGCAATCATATTAGTCCCACATGGTGCCATCGAGTCCAAGTACAATGCCCATCCATAATCCGACGATAAACACGAGGATGCTAAGGACGACGGCGACAATTTTATTGAGTCCCACGAGTTTTTGAAATTGGAGGATGTAGTAGTTACACATTCCGCCCATAGCGCCGGCAAGCGGGACAATAATGAGCGGTCGGATCATCCAGAATTTACTCCATTCAGGGTTTGCTTCGCCTGGTACAAGGAAGAAGAGGATAGCGAGTAGACCGATTCCCGCACCAATTAGCATGCGTTTACTGAGTGAGAATGGTTGGGGCTGTGCTGAGTCATGTGCTTGTGTCATGGCATGTTTATTTTTTTTGTGACGATTTGTTCAAGTCCTATTTGCGACTAGGCTGCGGTGACTTGATCAATATGACGGCAAGGTAGTGTATTGATTATTAATTATGAAAGTACTTTGAAAATAAAAGTTGATAGATTTGTTTATCGCTTTTTTAGGCAAAATTTGGGCATTTATCATCTTGGAGCAGGAGCAAAGTAGATAATCCAGCAATTGTTGGTTGGCTCTGTGGATGAATTTTACTTTTGGTCGGAACGTGGTAGCAGAATTCACGCAGCCTCGTTATCTTACTGGGCATAAAATTCTCTCTTATGAATGTTACCGATATCATTGACCTTGTAAAACTTGGCAAGGCTTCCGCGAAGAGCCATATGCGAAACCTCATCGAGATTGCTGCGGCAGATGGAAACCTTGGCACGGAGGAACAACGCCTGCTTGAGTATGCGGCACTACGCAACAACATTTCGAGAGATGAGTTGAAAACAATACAAGCAAATACAGCAAAGGTAAAATTTGAGGTGCCTCGTGGTGATAGAGAAAAATTCAATCAACTGTATGATCTTGTGCACATGATGTCTGTTGACAAGAATGTACATATCGAAGAACTACGACTTTGCGAAATATTTGCGATTCGGTTTGGCTACCGTAAGGAGGTTGTTCGTGAAATGATCGAATTGATTCGACAAAATATTGAAAAATGGATTGGCCCTAAGGAGACCATGGATGCCGTAGTTAAATCGATGAAGGTTTACGAATAGTCTTAATAAGCTTGCATCCACAACACTTGATGGCGCTCAAAGCACGACGATTTTAATGGAATACACCGTAGCCTGTTTTTGTAAAAGGAGTTGATATACACCAGGTGCAAGTTGCTCATGCAACAAAATCGGAGGATTATTCGCTGAGATTTCTTCACGGCGTGTGTTTATCAATTGACCTTTCGCATCCAGCAACGATATGGCTATTGGTCCTAATAATTTTTCTGAGGCGTTCAAGTATAATTCTCCCCTGGTAGGATTGGGATAAACTTGCAATAAATTCGCCGAAGCCGATTCAGCATCAAGAACAATAAAGTCTATTGATGCAAAATTTGCAGAGCGACATCCATCGTTACTTATACTGCGGGCTTTGTACACACCGGATTCTGTTACGGTAATTTCTGCCGACTGCATGTCCAGAAGAACATCGTTCAATGTCCATTCGTAACGCGCTGCGTCTCCTATAGCTTTCAACTTGTTATTCCCGGTGGCTTCTATCGATGTTGGTGGTAATGGCAACGCAAATACAGTAATGGTAAGTGGATCTGAAGGTAGACTTTCACATTCGCCTTCGCTCACTTGCACCGTGTATGTACCCGCGTCTGTCGTTGTAATCTCTTGTGTTGTTTCGCCGTTTGACCATGCGTAGTCGTCGAAACCCTCAGAGGCCACAAGTTTAATGGATTGCCCGGCGCAGAATTCAGTGGAGCCCAATGCCGTGATTGTTGGTTGTGAAGGCGCAACAACGTTCAGCGTAAAACTCTGTGATGTTGTTGTGCCGCATTCATTCGTCATCGTGCATACCCATGTCCCTTCGTCGCTAGCAGAGAAGGAGTCAAAATGCAACGCCGGTGTAGTTTGCGTGAGAACGGTTTCATTATTGTGTTTCCAAGAAACCGTTGTTGCGTTTGGACTTGCGAGATCAATCGTAAAAGGAGCATCCTTACAAATATCGTAGGTCGTGATTGATTGAAATTGATACGACGGCTTTCTGCATACTTGAACAATCGACGGCGCAAAACCGCGCGTCCAAAATCGTCCGCCCATGCGAAGCTCTCCGTTTTGTGTATTAAATTCAAAGACGCCGAACTCTGTAACGCCATACAATTTTCCATTTGCACCTTTTACGAGCGCTGAAGGAAATGGGCCAACATCGCCAAGCCATCCAACACCACCCAAGAAATTATACTTCGTGGTGTAGGTATTGGTCTGCAAATCATATTCGTAAAGCGTACCACAACCGCTTGGGAAATTTTGTTCAACAACACCGCCGCCATGTGTCGTTCCATATAGCTTGCCATTGTTAGCGGCGATCAACGACGTTGGGTAAAAGCTATTTGAGAGAACACCGCCGTGAAAGTCGTGACGTTTTACATAAGCATTCGTTGCCAGCGTGTATTCAAAAATCACACCTTGGTTTGACGTCCCTCCAAAATTCGTTGTTCCGTAAAGCTTTCCATTGATCTCTGCAAAATGTCCATTATAGGTGAATCCAAACTCTATTAAGCATGCGCTTTTGTGTGTAACGGTAAGCGTGTTCGTAGCGGGGACTACACGGAAGATCGATCCCATGTATGGGTTTCCGATGGGGCATGTGGAATTTGTTGTGGTGGCTGCGTACAAGTTGCCATTTGACGCTTTATAAAATGCTTGAGAGATTACGTTTTGAAGTGTGCCATTCGTAGGGCCGCCTTGATAATTAGGTACCGTAAATGGTTTCCCAAACACGCCGGTGTTAAAATTATATGAAAACACGTAGCGACCTTGTGCAGCGAGTCCATAAATCAAACCCGGTGAAACTTCCGTCAACGCAGGCATACCTTCTGCCCTGGGCGTGTAGATGTTGGGCAGGTTTGTACTAAGGGGGCCGAGATGTTCGATCACGCGAAAGCGATCTGTGTCTAAATCGTATTCGAAAAATGTTCCACTGTTGAATACGTTTGTTCCCCCACCTTGGCCGCCAGCGCTCGCAAGTCCATACAATTTGTTATTGCTTGCGAGCAGTAGTGCGCTAATGTTCTCGCCGTCGACATTTGATTTAAAATGATGGATGATTTCAAGATTGTTTCCAATGGAATCGGTCTTAAAGATGAACCCATTAAAATGATCTCCGCCGGAGCTCGTCGTGCCGAAGAACTGTTGTTGTGCTTCACTGTAGAATACCGTCGAAGCAAAAATGAAAATAGTAGCCAATAACTTTTGCATAACTAAAAATAGCAATTGTTATAAAGCCAATGGACACAACGTAAGGTTTATGATAAATCTGATCCATTCTGGTAACGCCGTGTTTATCGTGTATGATAAAATTCACGTAAAAGGGTCCGAAATGCATACTAGATATTGGCTTGTACGGTGGATTTAAAAACAGAAATTCCATCGTTCCTGCTGAAACGATGGAATACTGTGTAAGAGAACTGATGGGTATTAGGTCAGAAATTCCAACCGCCACCCAGTGACTTATAGATATTCACTTTAGCATTCAGCTGTTTAGTTTTGATCTCAATGAGCTCCATTTTGGATTCAAGTGCTTCTTGTTGTGTCAACAACACCTCCAAATAATCGGCGCGCGCAGAGTTGAAAAGACTGTTTGAAATCGTTACGGATTGCATCAGGATATTCACTTCTTCAGCTTTTGTCTGATGACTCTTAGCAAAATTATCGACGCTTGATAGTTGGTTAACGACTTCCAGATAAGCATTTAAAATTGTACGCTCATAGTTGTAAACCTCTTGGATCTGTTTTGCATTTGCGCTTTTGTATGCCGCGGCGATTGCATTTCTATTGACTAACGGCGCAACGAGTTCTCCCGCGATATTGTACAACATCGACTCTGGTTTGATCAAATAGGCCGCATTGAATGCCTGAAATCCCGCCCCGCCTTCAATCCGAAAGGATGGATAGAAATTAGCTCGTGCAACTTTGACATCGATCTTCGCTGCGGCGAGGTTTAGTTCCGCTTGCCGGATGTCAGGTCTGTACTTGAGAAGTTGAGAGGGGATACCCGCATAAGCTGAATCTAAAGCAATGTCATTGAATGATGCCGAGCTTCGTGGAATATTTCCCTTGAATACACCCGTGAGGAAGTGAAGTCGATTTTCAGTTTCAACGATGCGTTGTCGAATTTCAAATTGCAGATTTTTGGTGTTCAACAACTGAGCTTGAAATCTGTTGACTGCAAGTTGTGTCACTTTCGCAGCCTGCTTTTGTTGTTTGACAACGTCTAGACCGTTGCTTTGAACTTCAATATTCTGTTCGATAATCGCCAGCATGTTGTCAAGGGCTTCTAACTCATAATAGCTGTTGGCAATCTCGGCAATAAGATTGGTGACCATGAAATTTTTACCTTCTACGCTCGCAAGGTACCTTACCACAGCAGCCTTCTTCGCGTTGCGTAGTTTTTTCCAGATGTCAATTTCCCATGAAGCCGTGAGGCCGAACATGTAATCGTTGAGTGGTTCTGGAAATCTGGTGCCTGGTTTGATTTCAAGATTTTCATCAACCGCACCATTGCGCGTAAATCGTCCAGCCTTCTCGATACCGGCACCGGCTTGAAGTCCGACAAAAGGAAGATACTCACCTTTCCTTGCGCGCACTTCGTTGCGGCTAATTTCGATCTCCTGCAATGTGATGTTCAGCTCTTGATTCTTTTTAAGTGCTGTATCAATTAGCGCGATCAGGTTTTCGTCTGAGAAGTATTCTTTCCAATTCAGTTTGGCAATGTTTGAAGTGTCCGATCCACTCGCGAACTGAGTAGGAACGGTACTATTTTCTTGTTTCACCGAAACGCGTGGTGTGATACAGCCACACAATAGCGCTGCAAAACATATTGCGGCCATGAGTTTATGCGTTACCTTTTTCATTTTTGCGGCTGATTTTTTTTAGTAATTTTTTGAGCAGCGATGCTTCTGAATTGCTCACGACATATTCTTCACTAAGTGGTGTTTGATCTTCGTCTTGGATAAGCTTTCTGCCATCAGCAAGCTTTCCGAAGATGTAGTACAGTCCAGGCACAATGATCACACCGAAGATTGTTCCGAAAAGCATCCCACCAAGCGCGGATGAACCAATTGTTCTATTACCGGTAGCGCCAGGTCCGGTTGCAACGACCAGCGGAATAAGACCAGCAATAAATGCGAACGATGTCATTAAGATCGGTCGGAATCTAACCTTAGCACCTTCGATTGCAGATTCAAGTATGGTTGCTCCTTGCTGATGTTTTTGCACGGCGAACTCAACAATCAATACGGCGTTCTTGCCAAGTAATCCAACAAGCATGATCAAGCCGATCTGCGCATAAATGTTGTTGGCAAGGCCCATTACTTTTAGCAGTAAGAACGATCCAAAAACGCCAGCAGGTAATGATAGAATTACAGCCAAGGGGATAATAAAACTTTCATATTGTCCTGCTAACACAAGGTACACGAAGATGAGTACAACCACAAATATGTAAAGTGCTTCATTACCTCTATTCGCTTCATCGTAGGAGAGACCTTCCCACGCAATACCATAACCTTGTGGTAACGTCTGCGCGGCAACTTCTTGAATGGCTTTGATGGCATCACCACTTGTGTATCCAGGCGCAGGAACACCCCGAATAGACGATGATGTGTACAAATTAAATCGCGTGATCTCATTCGGTCCTTGTGTTTTGGTCATCTTCATGAATGATGAATACGGAACCATTTCATCACGATTGTTTTTAATGAATAAATCCAGTACGTCCGAAGGCATCTTTCTGTACTCGGGTGCCGATTGCGTATACACCTTGAAGAAGTTTCCAAAGCGGATGAAACCTTGTTCGTACGTGCTACCAATTAAGATGTCTAAGTTTTCCATGGCTTTACCAATGGACACGCCTTTTTGCATGGCAAGTTCATTGTCGATGGTAAGTTCGTATTGTGGATAGTTTGCAGCGAAGAATGTGAAAAGACCACTTAATTCTTTACGTTGTTCAAGCGCATGCATAAAATCCGTATTGATCTTGTCGAACTCTTGATAGTCGATCGTACTATTTTTATCGAGCAATCGTAATGAGAAACCATCGGAGGATCCATAACCTGGTACCGCAGGTGGTTCAAAGAATTCGACGACAGCACCAAGGTCTTTTGTTTTTTCTTCGAGCTCTTCGATAATCTCCGTGACAGATTGATGTCGCTCAGACCAATCCTTCAAGTTGATGATGCACGTCCCGGCATTCGATCCGCGCCCCTCCGTAAGAATTTCATAACCTGCAAGAGAAGAAACTGATTGAATACCGTCTACTTCTTCTGCAATTTGTTGAAGATGTCTCGATACATCGTTCGTTCTTTCCAAGGTACTTCCCGGAGGTGTTTGAATAATGGCATAGATCATTCCTTGATCTTCATTGGGGATGAATCCTGCAGGTAGCGTTTTGTCGATTGCGAAAATTCCAAAGCCGAATAGAATCAGGATGCCATACGTCACGACTTTACGATTCACAATTAAATTCAAGAGACCCGTATAGCGCCCTGTAAGCTTTTCAAATTTTCGGTTGAACCAATCGATGAATTTGTCGACGGGTGTTTTCCTGCGGGGCTTGCCATGTGGATTTTTAAGGATCATTGCACATAACACGGGTGTTAGTGTAAGGGCAACTACACCGGATAGGACAATAGCGCTCGCCATGGTAATGGAGAATTGGCGATAAAAAATTCCCACAGGGCCAGTCATGAACGCAACCGGAACGAACACCGCTGTCATGATTAACGTGATGGCAATGATAGCGCCGCTGATTTCTCCCAGTACTTTTTTCACGGCGTGATATGGAGACAAGTGTTCTTCTTCCATTTTTGCGTGAACGGCTTCCACCACAACGATCGCATCGTCAACAACAATGCCGATCGCGAGTACCAGTGCAAATAGTGTAATCAGGTTTATTGTGAGGCCGAACATCTGCATGAATACAAACGCGCCGATAAGTGAGACCGGCACAGCAATCGTGGGGATCAACGTCGATCGCCAATCGCCGAGGAAAAGGAACACGACAAGCGCCACAAGAATGAATGCTTCTACCAATGTATGAAGTACCTTATCGATTGATGCGTTTACGAATTTGGAAACATCATAATTGATTTCGTAGCTCATGCCAGGTGGGAAGTCTGACTCGAGTTCCTTCAACTTTTCTTTTACACCCTCAATGACTTTACTAGCATTGCTTCCAAAATTTTGCTTCAAGACGATGGACGCTGCTGGGTAGCCATCCTTGTTGGAATAGATGTCAAAAAATTCGCTACCCAATTCAACTTCAGCAATATCTTTCAGCTTGAGTATTTCTCCATCGGCATTGGAACGCACAATGATATTCTCATATTCTTCTGGTTTGTTAAAGCGCCCTTTGTAGGTCAATACATATTCGAGCGATTGCGCCGTTTTTCCTGAGGCTTGTCCGAGTCGTCCAGGTCGACCAATCACGCTTTGTTCGTTCATGGCTTCCATCACTTCTTCAGTAGACACATTGTAAGCGCGCATCCGATCCGGTTTCAACCAAATGCGCATCGCATACTGTCGACTTCCGAGAATTTGAGCACGTCCCATACCGCTGATGCGTTGCAGCTCTGGCAAGATGTGAACGTTGGCATAGTTGTAGAGAAACTTTTCGTCAGCATTTTTATCGGTGCTGAATAAGTTTACATACATCAACATACTCGGCTGAATCGGGGAGATAATTACGCCTTCGCGTTGTACTAACGGAGGAAGGTTGTTCATCACTTGGTCAACCCTGGTCTTTACGTTTACAACTGCAGCGTTCGGATCTGTTCCTGGTTCAAAGACAATTTGTATCGTCGCTTCGCCAGCGCTGGTGGCGTCAGAGATGATGTACTGCATACCTTGAACACCGTTGATTGCTCTTTCGAGCGGAATCAAGGTAGATTCTACCAGTACTTTTGCACTTGATCCAGGATAAGCAATAAAAATGTTTACGCGTGGTGGTGCAATTTGCGGGAACTGTGATACGGGCCTCGTGTTGATGGCTAGTATGCCCAAGAAAATTATGGCAATAGAAATGGCGATCGCCAAAACCGGCCGTTGAATGAATTTACTAAACATGTCAAAATGGTTTTAGTGTGTTCGTTATTCAGCGTGGAGGTCATTAAGCTGAGCCAGTATCTGTTGCTGTTTCACAAAACCATATTTGATCTGCTGATTGTTTTTCACTTTTCGCAGTCCATCAACGAGTATCTTGTCGTTTTCTTGAAGCCCATGCGTCACGGCATATAAGTGTGGCATTTCTGTGCCCACCTTAATTTCGCGCGACTTCACAATGCCCGCATCATCTACTACAAATACATATTTTTTGTCGAGAATTTCGAATGTAGCTTTTTGTGGGATCAACAACGCATCATGTAGTGTAACAGGCATTAAGATGTTTCCCGTTTCTCCATGGCGCAAAATGCCGTCAGGGTTATTAAAGATTGCTCTGAAGGCGATGTTACCTGTTTCATTGTTGAAGTCGGCTTCAATAGTCTCCACTTTTCCAGATTCAGGGAATAAGCGGTTGTTGGCCATTTGCAATTTTACTTTCAGCGGTGTGTCAGACTTCGAGCGCATCACATAGTCAAGATACTCTGCTTCTGGCACGTTGAAATAAACCCACATCTTACTGTTGTCTGATAGTGTAGTCAACAGTTCTCCTTCATCGACTAGACTTCCTAAGCGTACATGGAAACGATCCATGATGCCGTCGAATGGTGCTGAAATTTTTGTGAACCCAAGATGCGCTTTGGCGAGTGATACTTCTGCTTTCGCTTTGTCAAGTCTCGCTTTGTTTAGGGCAAGTTCGTTTGCTGAAACGATGTTGCTGTCAGCAAGACTTTTGGTGTTCAAATATTCTATTTCTGCGAACTTTACCTCGGCTTCAGCTCTTTCTGTTTCGGCTTGATAAATCATCGGCATAATCTGAAACATCAGTTTGCCTTTTTTGACAAGTTGCCCTTCGTCAACATAAATATTTTGGAGGTAGCCCTTTTCGAGGGCGCGAAGTTCAATGTGCTGGATCGCGTGGATCTGACACACGTACTCATGGAAAACGAGCGTATCTTTTTTTATCGGCGTGGTAACCGTGTACTTTGCTTCTTCGTGTTTCCCATGTTCATCGTGGCCGCAGCTGGCTAAAAATAATAGTGAAGCCGCCAAGATGAGGATATAATTTCTAGTCATAAAAATTCTAGTTTTTAAAAATCGGATTGAAAAAATGTGTCGTGGCGAATGGTAAGCCTGTTAACAACACGTCTGTGATTACGCGAAGAGGTTCAGCATAATCAGCAATCGATAAAAACTAGCGTAGATAACTCTTCCAGGAATGGTGGAGAATGAAGAGCGAAACAGTAGGGCGATTTTCTAATATTCTTGTAAAGGGAAGGCGGGAACGCCCAGATAAACTGCCATCGCGATGGTGCGCAATAGCGTGACTCCAATATTCACTAGTCTCGTCATCAAAGCTAGGCTCTTCTTCGGCTTCGTTAGTATCAGGTAACTCGGCGCCGGGTAGGGCAGGAAGTGATTTGACTGGTAGTTGGAATCGATGCGTCGGTTGTTGGACCGACTTTTCTTGTCCTTGAAATGACGTGGTTTTTACTGCTGCAGACTCATTTGTTTTTGAATCGGCAGTGACGAAAACGAAGAAAAAGCAAAGAATTAAAACTAGTCTATGACTAAGTGTTGCTTTCATGAGAGGTCGCTGTTACTACAGCGGGTTAGTCGTCATTTGGTGAACAAAGCTACGAACATATTATAGAATCGTCAAACGTGATTTTGTCTACAATGTTGACTTATGCCAGAAAATCATTTTGAAATCCGCTTTTTGCGCGATGCTAACGTTTGTTTCGGTGTTTCGATTTGAATCACAATACGAATTTGTCGGCCTATGCCTGTATCGCCCAGCATGACCTAGGTGCTTGGATGATGTGCCTTTTGCCTTGAAATGGTTATAAAAAGTATCGACGACTTGCGCTGATGGACTTGTTAGTTGTAATTGCAACGCATGTATCACCAGGTTAAAACACAGGGATTTTTATCGCATTTTGTAAAATGCTTCTGGAAATATGCTTACAACGGCGGGCAACCTATTCCATATACAATCATACCTGATGGTTGCTTCGATCTGATCATTGAATTTCAGCAAGACCAATTGACGAAGGTTAAACTGACAGGTGTGTGGACGCAACCGGTAGACATTACCATCTTGCCGCAAACCAAAATGTTCGCACTACGATTCAAGTTATTGGCCGCCGATTACCTATTACGCTATAACATCAAACCAATTCTTAATACATCGGTTTCACTTCCATTCGACTTTTGGGGAATTGATCAAATGCAGTTCGATGATTTCGATTTTGCTGTGAGTACGATGTCCAGCAGACTAAACCTTGCGCTGAAACAATTTCAGAATATAGATACAAGAAAGCTGAAACTGTTCGAAGCAAGTTACAGTGGAGAGGTGCAAAGTGTGGGCGCTGTTGCAGACGAGGTACATTGGAATAGTCGACAAATCAATCGTTATTTTCAAGATCGTTTTGGATTTCCGTTAAAAACATTTCTCAGCATCATTCGCGCGCATGGAACGTACCGTGAGATCGCCAAAGGAAATCTCCACCCTACGCCGAAATATTTTGATCAATCTCATTTCGTGAAAGAAATTAAAAAGTATACAGGTGTAACGCCTCACGAATTACACAAATTTAAAAACGACCGATTTTTACAATTAAGTACAATCAAGCCCGATTAATATTGCTGCATCATCAAATAAACGATCTAGCATGAAAGTCGAAAAGCTTACGCCTAATTTTTCAGTATCGAGCATTAATGAAACGGTCAAATTTTATCAGGATGTGTTGGGCTTCAGTCTCATTATGGCTGTACCCGAGAGTCAGGATGGAATTGAGGACACCATCGCCGCCAATAAGCAATATGTATACGCACTTGTCGCCAAAGATGGAATCGAACTAATGTTTCAACGCAGTGATACTTTTCATCACGATGTAACACTCGTCGACCAGAAGTCTATCGGCGCGACGGTTTCGTTCTACATGGAAGTTTCTGGTGTCGATGATTTTTACAATCGGATTAAGAAACATCAAGTGACCATCACTGAAATTAAGAATGCCTGGTATGGTATGAGAGAGTTTTATCTCCGTGATATCAACGGTTATGTCATTGGCATTGCAGAGAAAGTTTAGCACAGCGTTGGGTTACGTTCGCGCTAGTCAGTAAGCACATTTACACTTGGCATCGTAAACTGCTTTTCGCTGTCATTCGATTTTGGTAGTCCAAAAAAGAAATATAAGCTTCTTTTTATCGGTGCGTCGATTACATTTTGTTCACTGTTTGGTCCAAGGTTTTTGGTGTTGGTATTAATGTTTAAGGCGAGCTTCGTTCCTGTTGGAGGAATGTAGTCTAAAAATGAAATGTCGCCTGGAGGAAGCGCCGGGTGCATTCGTTTACCGGACAGCGCATAGAAATCGAATAGCCGTACCGTTAGATTTTTCTCTTTCGCGACGACAAGGAATTTCCCTTCAACGGTATTGAATTCCATCCATTGCACATCCGCATGATATCCTTTGAATTCCGGATATAACCACGGCGCGCTTCCTGTATGTGTTCCGTTGTTACGCTTTTCCCATATACCTAATGTGCCGTGCATTCTATTTTTCCAAACACGATAAGGTCCTTTGCCCAACCACTTCACACCAAGGATGAAGTTTTCTGGATAATTAAAAGAAATGCCTGCAAAAGGGTACGTTCCTTGGAGATGATATTCATATTCCAATTCTACCCAACCCGAGGTAGTCATCTTCCAGCGACAATATTTAAGATTACCATCGAATGAAGCTTCCGCAACGTGAGCGCCATGTGTTGAATAGTGTTTGAAATGTTTAAGTGTATTGATCCCGGTCGTTAAAATTGGGCCATTCGCGAATGATAGCTTAGCGCTAAAGTCATTCTCAAGTTGTATAAGTTGTCCATTGCGTTTACTTAACACGATCGTGATACCATTTGCTTTAAGTGCAAGTGTTGAATCACTTTCGGTAATCGCAATAGATGAGACGGAATCTTTGTTGATAATTTTATCGACAATCTTTTGCTCCCTCGAAACAGTCCAAGTCCATTCGCAGATACTTGTTCCTGTGTCATCATAAGCAACCAAGCGCAATGCGTCAGCGTCTTTCCATGTTAAGGGCAGCGAAATATTTAATTGACCAGAATGAAGCGGGAGAATGGACGGCCCACGTAATGCACCTGTATTGATCGTGTCGACTTTCGTTGTTTGAAACGGCTTGCTGAATTTGAGTAGTGACCATTTAAACGAGCATTGGTCTAGCGATGTAAAATGGAATCTATTTTCGAGTTGAATTTGTCCATTGAAATTATCGGGTATAGACTTCATCGATATTTTTACAGGACTATAGATTTGTCGAATCGCGTAGAAGCTTCCTTCTTTCTGTCGATGTGGTCCCAAAATTCCGTCGGGTGCGTTCACGCCATTTACATCCACAACACCTGGAAAGTCAGTTCGTACAAGCCCTTCATCCACGAGTGCCCATAGGAATCCACCGGCACCACGCTTCTCTTGCCAATGGAGCTCCCAGAAATCTTCGAGTGCTGCCGCGCCACCACCGTCGTCTTGTGCATGTAGAAATTCGGTTGGCATGTAGATTAATGAGTCGTTCAGTATTTTCTTGGTACTGTAATAATCTTCATAGTGGTTGCAATCAATTCCATTGAAATGATTTCCCGGCCGATGATGCGCATGAATCACAGGACGTTTGGAGAGATCATACAAATGGTAATCGTCATCGAGTTCTTTGTTATGTCCACCCTCATTGCCATTGCTCCAAAATATTATGCTCGGATGATTCACATCCCGTATTACCATCTCCTTGACAAGTTTCAATCCTGTTTCAGTGCTATATGCTTTTTGCCAGCCAGCGAGTTCATCAATAACATACAAGCCGAGCGAATCACAGATGCGTAGAAAACTTTTGTCGGGTGGATAGTGCGAACAACGAACCGCATTCATGTTCATCTCTTTCATCAGCAGCACATCGTTAAGGTCAATGTTGCGATTAATAGTTCTTCCGGTTTCGGGCCACCACACATGACGGTTAACACCTTTCATTTTGATTTTAACATCGTTCACATAGATGCCATCCCCACTGCGTATTGCAATGGTGCGAAATCCAAATTTGTCAGTGACCTGGTGGATCATTCGACTTCCTTTTTGCAGCGTTACACGTATAGTATAGAGATTTGGTGTTTCGGCTGTCCAACATAGTGGGTTTGAAATTTTGTCTTTGAAATGGAGGGTAGAGTCTGTTCTCGTAGCAGTGACTGTTGTAAGGATCTTTCCTCGCTTGTCTATGATTTCGGCTGTAGCATTTGTGTTTGCATCAAGATTGTTTACGTAAGCACGCATGGCGAACGTTCCATCTGCTTTGGCGTCAATCGATGTCCATTCAATATGTTCACGCGGAACGGCTTGAAGATATACAGGCCTGAAAATTCCACCGAAGATCCAGTAGTCCGCAAGGCGCTCTGCGTTGTTTACGGACTTGTCTGTAGACATCTTACTAACCGTCACTTCCAATATATTATTTCCTGATGGTTTGAGCTTATCAGTGATGTCGTATGAGAATCTATAGAACGAACCCTGATGAATTGGTCCCGCGAGTTTTCCGTTGATCTTTACTTCTGTGTCAGTCATCGATCCTTCAAATACGATGCTGATGAGTTTGTTCTTCCATGTTTTCGGTACCGTAAACGTATGGCGATAGATTCCTTTTTCTTCTTCAAACTTGAAGTTCTTGCCATAAGTAACATAGTCGCGACCATAATTGTATTCGCCAAAACCTTGTTGCTCCCAATGCGAAGGCACAATGATCTTTGTCCACTTGCCGCTGTTGCGCCCTCCAGTGCACCAAAAGTCCCAAGTTGTTGATGAACGATTATCTCGGCCTGACAAATATTGAATCTCGGTTAATGCATTTACGGTTTGCGCGAAGATCGTAGACGCGAATGCTTGTGTAGATACAATCAAACAGGCTATGATATATTTTTGTATGTTATCCATACGCGGTAGCAATAAATTTGAGAATCGATTTGACTTTATTTCTTTGACTTGTCTAACACTAACGGCTTATTGTTCACTGTAACATTGAGAATGGTGACATCTTTGTAAATATTTCTTAGCGTTGGATTTTCTGCTTTGATGTCACTTGATATAATCTTGAAATTTTGCACAACATCATTTGGGTTTCCTTCGATGTCGCCAACCTTGTTGCAGGAAACATTAATATTCGACAGGGTGATGTTCCGTACGGTTCCAAATGGTTTTGCAGTCGATCCGTCTAGATTAAAAAACTGCTTCCATGGATTCATATTGATAATGGAGCCGACTTTTCCCGTGATATTGTCGACGGTAATGTTTTCATAAACTTGGTACGTATCGGGACGCATTTTGAATTTGAGCAGGGGCGAGTTGTTATTGATCTTACAATTACGCATGGTTACATTTCGTCCGTGAACACATTCGCTGCCGAATGTCAGCGTCGCATGTGCTTCGCCGATTGTACAGTTTTCAATTAGCACATCATCGATCATCCCGTTTTGCGGAAGAAGGTGTGCATCCGGCCCTTTTCCTCCTTTAATGCAAATAGCATCGTCGTGCACCGAGATATAACAATTTCTAATAACGACTTTTTTGCAAACATCAAGGTCAATACCATCACTACTAGGTGCAGGTACAGGTCGATAAGGCGCTCTGATGTCACAACCTTCAATCAGAATATTGTTGCACTGATAGAGGTGCGTTGTCCAGAACCCCGCGTTGTGAAGTTTTACGCCTTGTAACTTGATATTATTGCAGCCCCATATAAAGACAAGTCGCGGACGGTGTACTTCTAAGTTTGTACTTTCTTTTCCAAGACTTTTTAACGAATCGCGATGTGACCAGAATTTCTTCCAATATTTCAGCCCGTTGCCATCAATCTTGCCAGGACCAGCAACAGAAAAATTGTCAACATAATAGGCATTGATGAGTGCGGCATAGTAGAGAATGCTCCGACCTTCCATGCGCGACGGGATGAGCGGATAGTCATCAATGTTATCCGAACCCTTCAGTACGGCGCCTTCTTCAAGACGAAGATTTGTTTTTGGCTTAAAGAATAGCGCGCCAGTCAGGAAAACGCCTTTCGGAATAACAACTGTTCCGCCTCCGACCTCATGTGCACGGTCAATTACATCTTGAATTGTTTTGGTGCTAAGTTGTGTACTATCACTTGCCACACCGAATTTGGTGATGACAAAATCTTGCGCGTTTAGGGTGAAGTGCGCGAATAGACAAAGTGTAAGGAGTCGGAGCGTCATCGTGTGTTTACATTATCTCGAATGGGCATAAAATAACTCCGATTACATCCTTCGACTGTCCTGTGGTGTCATGACTTGAGCGAACGAATTACGCGGCAGGGATTGCCGGCAGCGAATACATCGGCTGGGATGTCTTTGGTGACAACACTTCCGGCGCCAATTACAGATCTGTCGCCAATTGTAATACCTGGGCAAAGTATGGAACTTCCACCAATCCACACATCTTCACCAATCGTGATCGGTTTGGCGTACTCCAGCCCTGTGGCACGTTCGCGAAAATCGATGGGATGCGTGGCAGTATAGATTTGTACGTTCGGGCCCATCAAGGTTCGATTTCCGATTGTAACGTGTGTGACGTCCAGCACGACACAATTGAAATTGAAGAATACCTTTTCACCGATCTTTATATTATAGCCATAGTCGCAGTAGAATGGTGGTTGTATCCAAACATCGGTGGCAGCATGGGGGAGTAGTGTTTTTATAATATCGCTACGACGTTGTGGCGCATCTTCTCTGGATTCATTCAACTGCTGTAGTAAAAGACGCGTTGCTACTCTTTCGTCGCTTAATACTTTATCGAGCGCATTATACAATTCGCCAGCAATCATTTTTTCTTTTTCGGTTTTCATAGTCAACGGTTAGTTTATGGTGTGCAGTTTCTTCATAACTGATCGTACAGCTTTAGTCGCTTCAGTACGAATACTTGAGTGGTCGGTAAAACCCCTTCTATGAGCGTAATAAAGATGGTTTTGGTTTTAAAATGAAAAAAATGAGAAAAAAATCTGCTGAAAATTTGCGTAGCTAAATAACTACATGTTATTTCGTGTAGTCAAATAGCTACATAATGAATTTAAGAAGAGATGTATTTCAGGCCATTGCAGATCCGACCAGAAGGGCTATACTCTTGTTGGTAGCGTCGCAATCTATGACAGCGGGGGCAATCGCCTCGAACTTTGATACCGCGAGACCAACGGTTTCGAAGCATTTGCAAATCTTAACTGAGTGTGAACTGCTGGGACAAGAACAGCAGGGACGCGAAATGTATTATCACTTAAATCCACAGAAGATGAAAGAGATTGCAGACTTCATTGAGCCGTTCCGCAAAATGTGGGATGATCGCTTTAATAAACTCGAGAGTATCATGAAAAAGTATAAGACAAAAAAATAAGTTGTATGGAACGTAAAACAAAAATTACAGCAGAAGAAGGGAAGCATGACTTACTGATTACGCGCGAGTTCGACCTTCCCGTAGAGCTACTTTTTAGAGCGCATGTTGAGCCTGATATTTTTGAGCAATGGATGTCGCATGACTATGGAACGACAAAAGTGAAGAAATTAGAAGCGAGAGCACACGGCGGTTGGTTATTTCAGACAAGCGATCTACAAGGAAATGTAGTGTTTCAAGCGAATGGTGTTTTTCACGATTTCGAGCCAAACAAAAAAATCACGAGAACTTTCGAAATGAACAATACACCCTTTCCCGTGCAACTGGAGTTCTTGGATTTTTCTGAATTAACAGAAGATACAAGTAAACTCACGATTCATGTGATTTACAAGTCGATTGAGCTTCGTGATCAAATGTTAAAAATGCCATTCTCGCAAGGCATGAATATGGCCCACAATAGACTACAGGAAATTGTTCACAAACTAAAATAGCATGTTCTGAAGAAGAGAGATAAAATCATTTATTGGATTGCCACAGGATGGCTCTCGCTAGGCATGGTGTCAACGGGTGTATTTCAGCTAATCATGCGAAATCAAGAAATCGATTTCATTGCTAATCTAGGTTACCCTGCATATATCCTTCCATTGCTTGGTGTGTGGAAGTTGCTCGGTGTAGTGGCTATACTCCTTCCAAGGTTTCCGCTGGTGAAAGAATGGGCATACGCCGGCTTTTTCTTTGCTATGTCAGGCGCTGTATACTCGCACTTTGCACACGGCGATGCAGCGAAAGAATTCTTCGGTCCGTCGCTTTTGTTGCTTCTCACCGTAATATCTTGGTACTTTAGACCTGCTGAAAGAAAAGTTAGTTCCGTTAACCCTTAAAATCAATACAAGTATGAATCCACGCGTCGATTGGTTTTTTGATAAGGATACAAAGTGGCAAAATGAGTATGCCAGGTTAAGAGAGATTATTCTCGATTGTGGCCTCAACGAAGAGTTGAAGTGGGGATGTCCGTGTTATACATTTGAGAAAAATAACATCGTATTGATACACGGATTTAAAGATTATTGTGCGTTACTCTTTATGAAAGGTGCGCTCTTAAAAGATCCGAGGGGAATTCTGATTCAGCAAACCAAGAACGTACAAGCTGCCAGACAAATTCGTTTCACTACTCTGCCCGAAATCACGAAACTTAAAAGTGTCATCAAGAAATATGTGTACGAGGCTATCGAAGCTGAGGAAGCTGGTCTGAAAGTGCCAATGAAAAAAGCGGCTGAGTTTGAAGTGCCGGCTGAATTTCAAAAGCGACTGAATAGGAGTGCTGCGCTAAAGAAGGCTTTTTATTCACTCACACCTGGACGTCAGCGGGGCTATCTATTATATTTTTCGCAAGCGAAACAGGCGAAAACACGAGAGGCGCGTGTCGAGAAATATGCGCCACAGATTTTAGAAGGACGAGGTTTGGAAGATTGAAAGCGTAACACGTTAACATCGACGTAAGAATGAAAAATAGCAAAAAGAAACTCACGGCCGAGCAATCGGAGGAATTGCTAGCGACACTTCAAGAACGCTTTGAAAAAAATATGAAGCGTCATAAGAGCATGGATTGGTTGAAAGTTCAGGCCAGATTGGAATCTCATCCAGCGAAACTATGGTCACTGCACGAAATGGAAATTTCTGGTGGAGAACCCGATGTAGTGGGTTATGACAAGTCCGCCGGAACCTTCACATTTATGGACTGTTCTCCAGAAACCCCGAAGGGTAGGAGAAGCATTTGTTACGATGATGAGGCGCTCCAATCTCGGAAGGAGCATAAGCCGAAAAACAGTGCGATCGAAATGGCAGCCGAAATGGGGATCGACATGCTTACCGAAGAGGAATACCGCTTCTTGCAGACATTGGGTGAGTTTGATTTGAAGACGTCAAGCTGGGTGCTAACGCCTTCTGAAGTTCGCGAACTCGGCGGTGCTTTATTCTGTGATCGCCGATATGATCGTGTATTTCTATACCACAATGGCGCAGAATCCTACTACGGTGTGCGTGGCTTTCGCGGCGCACTTCACGTATAAATGCACTTAAAATTATTCTCCCAATATTTTTCTGATCATATCTGAATCGTATTGCAGCAGCTTGGCTTTGCGTGCATAACTTTTTGCTTCTTTGGCTTGACCCATTTTGTGATGGATCTCCGCAATGTTAGCGAGGTACATGGCTTCTTGGGGCGATGTGAGTGCAGCTTTCTCAAAGTAGGGAAGTGCTTCGTTGTAACGCTTTTGGTCGTCGAGTGCGCAGCCGCTTAGATTGTATAGGCGTGCAACGGCGGCTTTGTCATGATGGGCTTTATCAATGAACGTATCGTGTTGTTTGAGATAGGCTTCTACACCATGCTGTAACCAAAGTAAGCGCGCTTTCAAAAAATAGGCTTGACCAAAGTTGGAATCTAGATCTAACAGCGCGTCACACTTTTCTTCGGCGTCATTTAAGTTCTTTTCTTTTACGTCGTTCCAGGCACTTTGGAGTAATGCGAACTTTGCTTTCTCTTGGAGTTTTGAGAAATCTATCGCTGCGTCAAATAAGTTTTGATGCTGTGAAATCGCTACCGCTACTTTAACAATGTGTTCTGCAAGGTGAGGCTTTTCGATGATCTGCTTGTATCCGTACTGAACGAAATGAAAAGCCATATTACGATCATGATTGTATTTTTCGTTGCCACTTACATTTTCGCAAAGACGTGCAATAAAAGTCTTCGGGAACGATGGAGCGTATGCTAGCCCTTCATGCCATAGCGTCGTGAAGAAATTAAACCATGAAGCGGGGTATGGTTCAACGTCAAATGCGGTTTCATAAAGCGGCGTTCTTCCTGGGATATGAACATTCGAAATGACTTTACGGACATGATATCCGCGAACCATTCGGAGAAGGTAATGCTCCTCGTCGTCAGAATCGATATCAAGTGCGGCAACATCGTATTTTTCGTAGAGGCCTTTTAATTTTTTTACACGCGCATAAATCTTGGGTGGTATGGAAAGGTGCCCTGCTTTGGAAAGCATATCAACGACGGCAACGGCGCTACTTTCTACACTTTGGTGGGCTTCATCGTTGTACTGATATTCGTCGAGTAATTCTAGAAGGTGATGGATGAAGGGTTCAAAGGATTCGCCCGGTAGGGCAGCAAGATCGATAACATAATCAAAGTGGTTTCCGCGATAGGTGTAGAAATCAAAATCGTCAAAGTTCAATACGGATTCAATATACCGTTGCAACGCAATATGATCATGCCAGCCGTAGCGATACGCAAGTTGCGCCGATTGGACAACGATCGTTGATGTAGCGATCACGTGCGTCAGGAAATCCTTTACATCGCTGTCGTCTTTAAATTCATCGAAGAAACGATGATCGTTACGGGCGATGTAATTGAGGTAGCGTTGGTTAATGCTCAGCTCGGATGCTGTTGACGCAATTGGCCTTGGGATGTTGTAACGTGCTCCATTCAGGATCGTATTTTTAACCAATGCCCGATCCGGATGTGCAGACAACAAGTATAAGGCGGTATCATGCAAGCGATGGTGATCGATTGATTCACTCGCTTCGTCTGGTGAAGGTGAGTATCTCGGTCCTTCAACATAGGTGACCTTTCTTGGTAATGGAATTGACGTATCCCGGTTGGTGAACGTCGCGATGTCGTTGGTCGGTAAGGGTGCGCTTGCGGTATTATTCACCGGTAGTAATGCAAGTACTTGATCTAAAATTTCGGGATCGCTTTCAATTTCCTTCTTTAATTTTTCAATGAGGTTTTCGTTATTACTGAGAATAATTTCTTTCACGGTTTTGCGATCGTCGACATGCGTTTCCTGAAATGGCGTCCAACGGTTGTGGGGATAATGTAACCATTCTGCCTTTTGCTGCGAGATAAACGCTACGTGTTTTGCAGCCATTCCTTGGAATCGTTGGTCTGCCTTAATTGCGTTGAAGATTTCGGCAGTATTGAATTTAATTCTTGTTTTGCCAGGCTGATACACTACATCTGGATATTCGGTAGCGAAATACAAGTACAAGTTCAATGAAGCATGGAAGATCGGAAGAGACCTTTGTTTGTCTTCTACGCTTGCTGTGATGAATGGCGCATTGCAGTAATGAAATTCAATATTAATGATAGGCCATGCGTCGTTTTGTGTGGATGGATGCTCAAATGGTGGAGCGAGTATCACTTTCCCGATGAGAAAGTCAGGATGCGTTTCATATAATTTTGATAGCGTATCGAAAACCATTTTTGAGATCGGTTCTTGCAAGTTAATGGCGGGTGCTGTGTATTGTTGGTTTTCTACTTTGTTAAGGAATTTAATTTCATCTTCAGAAAAGGCGATCAATGTTGCGCCTGTATACACTACACCCAAGCAACGGTATAGCGATAGGCCGTATTCACTTCCTGCCATGCGGCACAAAAGCCAATGCTTTAGTGTTTGCGTGCTAGCGTCGAATTGTTTTAGCAGGGCATCGCCGGTAGTGGCATAAACCGAGCTAAGTTCTTCGCGACTGAAGTTGTGAAGCGGTGCAGGTCGTTCGTGAACGGCACCAACGAATCGCGGCTTGTGTGGATTACTGATGTCGATGATCGCACTGCTGATAAGGAAATTTTCAATTAATTGAAGATGACCGTTGTGCCCTTCGTGGAAATTCTTGAGCGCCGAAATAAGTCGCGGCTCATGTTTGTTGCTGATGTCAATTAACTTTGTCGTCCTTCCGGCGATGATCAGTAGATCTCCATGTGGCGTAATGCTCGTGGCGTCATCGATGAAGATGTTAGCGTTAATGGGTTTTGTCGTTGACTTATTCAGATCAAATATCTCAAGACACATTTCATTCTCAGCGAAGAGGAAGTTTTCTTGAATTGCGATGGTTGAATATTGCCAACGTGCATTTATATTTCCAATAGTCTCACCTTGAACGAACTTTTCGTTCATTACTGTGAAGGTGAGTACTCCTCGGTCTTGCAATGAAACGTAGATCGTGTTACTACCAAATTTGATGTAGGCAAGTTTACTGCTGTTGAGGTCGTAGCTGTCGAGTGTTTCGATTGCGCGTCTCGTTACTCGGCAATATTTGATTTTGTTGTCGCGGTACTTGATGATACACGTTTGTTCATCGATCGGGAAAACGGCATCCATTCGCTGATCGAGCGTGATCGTTTCGGCTTCTTCGAAATAGAACGGGTGGGTGTGGATCGTAGTTTTTGTTTCTTCAACATCGGGAATGGTGAGTGCATGTGTATCGATCCAATCGGATACTGTTTTCTTTTGTTCAGTCCTAAAGTGATATCGCCGCAGGCATTCTTGCGCAAATTGAAAATCTTTAAACGTTATTTCGAGGAAGGACGGAATAACATAGTAGTCTAGATCAATAGTATTAAAAAGTTCTCTTGCCTTTTGAATATTGTCTTGCACTAAAGACAATTTAACGCGCGCCGCTTTCGCGAGTTCTGCACTTAAGCTGTTTTTTGCAGCAGTGATGTGTTTTTCGATTTCTTCGTCTAGGTTCGTTAAAGCGGTGATGTCTTTTTTTACGTTTTCGATTTCAAACAGAAATTGTATGGCGGTTGCATTTCGTTTTTCGGTACCTTCTGGAAGGTTCTGTAAGTGTTTTTGAAAATTAGTGTAATCTCCTACGTAATAGTACAGCAATAGCAGTTTGGTCTTTTCGGTGTCGAAGAAGATTTCATCGGCAATCATTGCTTGAATTGCCTTTTCAAAATGGTGAGACTTGATGTGATCGTCGATCCATGCCTTGCGTAGATTCTGATATTTAATCTGCGCTTTCGGTATTAAAGTAAGCGTATGATTGACAGCATCATCTCCAAACGCTATAATCTGCTTTTCATGGTGATCTTTTAACTTGATGTCGTGGTCAATGAAGAATTGGATCCATTCTGCAAAAGCGTCGGGCTCGTGTAAGGGGTGAGAAATCTTATCTAATGTTAATGCTTTCTCTGGATGTCTTTCAGCTAACCGATTGAACGCCTCACGCAAGGCCTGTTTCGATGCCGGTGACTCGTCGTAATCGGGCGATATCTTCCAGCTTTCAAATTCGTCATTAGGTCTGAAGAAAATGTCAGAATCGTTCTCTAACACGTTTATAAATTTAAGTGACGCTAATGAGAAGGTGTACACGGAACTCTTGATTGCGTCATCATCATCCGTCATTCCATTCAAATCGCCTGTCGGGAAAATTAGTGTAAAGCCGTCCTCATGGAAACCAAGATAGGGTGACGTACTACCAAATTTTTGAATGAATAGATCCACACGGAAGAAGGGTGCCGTAACATTGACATTCGAAAAGGCAAGGAGCTGGTTGTCTCTTTTTCCCGTCTTGTACAGAACCATCTCGTGAAGTATGAAGCCGACAACATGCGTAAATGCTCCCTCAAAGAACTTGGCAGCATTTCGGATTGCTGTCGTAATGTTTGAAATCAGTAACTCTCGTCGACAAATAAGGTATGCGCGAAAATTTTCGTCGAGAACATGATCAAACCCCAACTGAGGCACGTTGTAACCGTAATGCTCGGTGACATCGGCCGCCTTTGCGATAAAATCCGACGACACATCTTTTGATTCGTATGTCAACATCGACTCTTTTAACCAATCATTGATGTCTATTTGCCCAAGCGGTGCAATTTTACTGTAGTCAGAATAATCGTAGTCGGCATCCCAATGGTTGGAATGGTAAACATGCAATGCATCGAACGTCGAATTCGGTTTGATGATGAGCATGCGCAACAATTGCGTGTTTATTTTTTCTTCATGAATCGCATTTTCTACAATTCTTTTAAATGAATCTTCGACTGCTTTAATTGCTAACATGCTGGATAAGTTTGGTAATCAATATTTGGTTTGCGATAGTGGCTTTATGTGCCTGTGGTGTTTACCTGCCAATATTTAAATTCAATGCGATTGTTGTTGCCGGTCACGGTGAATGTCATCTCTTTCTTCATCCGATTTCCTACACTTAGGTCGAAGTGAATTGGAGTTTCTGCTGAGCCTCTAGATATCGCTTGCACGCAATCGTAGAGTTGATCGCGGTCGATGTAGACGTAAAAGTAGAAGTAGAGCTCGTCGCTAAGGCGTTTGAATATTGTGATTTTTTCTGGTAGACATTCGCTTGTCGGGGTAGCCAGCATGTCTATTGATTTTCTGTGGTGTTTAAATTCTGTATCGTCAATGTCTATGCTATGCGTAAGCTCCCCAAGACCCTCTAAACTCATACTCCATAAAAAACGCTTTCCCTGTGCTTCAAATCTTTTTTCAATTCGATTTGATTTGACGATCTTATTGATTTCGTTCAGGAAGTTCTGCTTATCTCCTGGTATAGGTAAACGTTGTCGTATTGTATTCATGTAGCGTTCCTTCGCCTCTTCTGTGATGGCTACTTCAGCGACATCCCAATAAAAGAAGGTGAGCCATTGGTTGGTATAAAGATCTACGCGACCGGCTGACTTGATGTGTATGTCGATCGCGTTGAGTTCAGTGACATCGATGCCATGGAAGGTGTTCATTGTACCGTATGGGAGTTTTTTTAGATGAGGCGCAAATCGCTCGTACTTAAAAACGAATTCATCGGAGAAGTATTTGTCTTCCGTTGCGGAGTACCATGAAAGAATGAATTTATTTGTGTCTTTAGGAATGTAGATCGACTGTTGGCAGTGGTTGTTCATTGACCGTCCGATCTGGCTACTGAGTTCTTCTTGTTTCAGTTCTCCATACGGGTGATAATCGAAGTGCCGCATGAGATCTACGATTTCCTCGTATGCACCAGTCTTTGGATCTAAAAATTCTACCTTTTCAAGGTAAATGAAAAGTTCCTGATAATGGTAAACGTCGAGATGTATCGAAACGTATTCTTTTGAATGTTTACGCAAAGTCTGGTAGGCGCGAGCACGCTGAATAAGTCCGAATGTAATAGGGCCACCGATTGCAACAATGAGCCACCCATAAAGCAAATATGGATTCCATGCTTGACCGGTCCAGCGATGCACGAGTTCGTTCACACCTAAACAGTTTAGTGTTACGATCGCGACGCCGAAAAGCAAAATCGTAATGTCTAGGGAAGGACCGCTGCGTCTATTCACACCGTTGCCTCCAAACCCTTTTAATCCCTGGACTAACGCTGAAACCAATAGCGCAGCGATGAGGCTTACGATGATGGCGGCGGTCCAATGGAAAACGGAAATGAGTAAGTATTGTATCGCCGATACGATTGCCCATACCACGATCGTCCAGACAATTTCTTCTGGAACATAACCTTTTTCTAATACATAGACACAACGGTCTATTTCATTTTTTCGGAGTTGCATGGAATACTAATAAGCTTTTTTGCGGACAATATACGTTCCTTTGCTGTCGCTTTCTGTGACGTTAAATGGATCGTCGAGAACTAAAAACCAAACAGAGGATTGATGTTTATAATCGACAGGAAGCTCTAGCATGTGGTAGTATTGTTGGAGGGGGCGCAGTATTGGTTTAATTGTTTTTTCTTGAAAGTAAAATGTTTCCTGCTGATACGACAACTTATAATAAGCATGAGCAATCCAACTCAGCGGAATGTCGGTGAAGGCAATGGTGCTAAAGGCGTTCTCGCGTTTGTAGGAGAGTGCTTTGAGTTCTACGCTGCGACTGTACTTCATTCGATAGTCATCCGGATTTACGCGATACCAATCGCCTTCTCGTTGATGATCGGAGTACACCTTTTCTTTCTCGTCTTTTAAAGGAACCAGCCGCTGATATCTTGAAAAATAACTTGTTGCCTTCTTTTCTTCTGGAAAGAAGTCAGCGTAGTTCAGCTCACTTCTAGATTTCTCTGTATAGATTCTAATCCATTCGTTGTTCACATAAAAGTAGACGCAGTACCCTCTACCTTCGGCAAAGGAAAGTTCTTTGCTGAAAAGTACGACGGAGGCTATGTCGTAATGTTTTTTTATAGTTTCGTGAACATACATTGGATCGGTCATCCGATCGTCGTTGATGCTGCGTGCGAATGGCGCAAGTGTTGGCGATGTTTGAGAAAGGTCATAAATGCCATTGCTGGCAATGATATAGGGACTAAACGTAGGTATTTCGAATGACGGCTGGCGTTGTATTTGAAATACGATTTGGCCATCATGGTCGAGCTTTAAAATATCCGTGTTCCTTGAAACGATGAAATATCGCGCACGTGTGTCGTATGTAATCGCGTGAATGATTCCACGAAGCGGGTAGATCTCAAATGTTGCTGACGAGATACCATTCTTGAGGAACGGAAAAGCTTCTTGCCGTTTATTACGAAATAGATTGAACGGGAGAGTCAGCTCAATTACGATCGCAAGAATAGCGGCGCCAGCAACCAATTTCAAAATGAGATCCATTATGATTGAACGAGTTGCTCCAACCAGAATTTTGTTTCCTGATCGTTTGTTTGATCAAATTGTGATTTGAAGTGACGCATGATGCTTTCGTCGCGCTGCACAATGGCGCGATGATGTTTGCAACATTTGTAGAATTGACTCACGGTCCCGACATTGATTTTTCCCGACTCAATTTGTTCGCCCATCCAACGTGTGTGTGCGATAAGCTTCGCCGTGTCTGGTGTAACTTTTGCCAATGTTTGGTAAAACGAGTACAACCAGTTTGCACCACCGTTCAATGTATCCGGATTGCTCAATATCGTGTTCATTGATTGGTGAAAATTGTCTAGCGAGAGGTTCCCGATGTCGATACTATTGCCAAGCAGAATGTGCGCAGGCGAAAATGCCAGGGCGCTGTCGACCTTTGTCAATGAATAGAGCCCGTCGTTGATTTGTCGATCGGTGCGACTGCTGTGAGCATGAAAAATGTCGGCCATCAATGAGCGAACCTGTTGTTCTGATGGATTATTTCGAACCGATAGGCACTTGGCGTTGAAGTAGATTTCTGACACTTCGGTTTGAAGACTTGTCAATCGTTTCTGCTCATGGCTTTCCAGCATCGTATCTTGATGTGCTAAAATTTGTTGCACTGCGTTTTGGGCATCGACTTCTTGGTGATTTTCGCGAAGCCATGGTAGAAAGTTCTGAAACAATAGTTCTATGCCTTCACCAGATCCAAGTAACGCGGTGATGATTTCTTTTAGGCTTGGAATCGACGTCCATGAAAATATGTTTTCAAAAAATGAAATTTGTTCTGTTTGTAAGAGCCACTGCACGATTTGTGTTTTGACTTTCGTGTCGCCAGGCTTTAAGGCAATGCAACGATTGATGATGCCCTCTTGTTTTTTACGCGGAGCGCGACTGAGGTACAACAGCATACCCGTGATATGGCGCTCATCACAAAATCGAACAGCGATGTCTATCGTCTTTTCGTGAATTTGATTTACCAGTAGATCTTGAATCGATTTTGTTTTCCGTAATACTAATGCGGCCGATATCGCGATGTTGAGGTCGTTTTGACGCATGAGATCTTCGACATCAAATTTGAGCTCTTGTACGTTGTAGTTTGCTTTGTATAAAAATATTTTAGCCCAAGCACCAACGGCACCGGGTTTATTTAACAACGGCAACATATCGCTGGTGTACGACGCGTATGAAAACCCGCTGACATTATTTAGCTGGATGCTCCAATGTCCAAAGTGAAGGAGTCGTTCGAGATGGAGTTTTTTGTAGTGAGCATTCCAACTGAGTAGTTGCTGAATGATGTATGCGTTTCCTTGTCCGAGTTGAATAAGTGATGCCCCGGCAAGTGTCTTCAATAACTTTGAAGGGTGTTGTTGAAAGATGTGTAAAAGCTGTTGGGTCTCTGGCAGCTGTGTGCTGGCAGGGGCGTAGCTTTTATATTCTTGAAATACATCCTTTGAGATCGGGAAGATACTCATAAGATGGCGTTCTGCTTCGTCACGAACGTCTTGAATGGCGTGTAGCGTTACCGTGGAAAGTTCTACCGCAATTTTTTGAATCAGTTCGAATTGAATTTTAAATAGGTCGTTCCAATATTCAATGCGGTGTGTGGGCTCATTTCGGAGGGAAGCCTGAAGCTGTTTTGTGTTGAAGTTCTCCCAGTCTGCTAACGCGCGTGCTGCGCCGAGATTTTCAATTTCAACGATCGGTCCGTGGCAATCAACGCAAACACTTTCTCCCTTTTGATTCCACACAAAACAGTATGGACATCTAATTTCATGAATGGTTTCGAGTAACAGTTCTGGCATATGTCCCTTATTTGTTGCGTTGCTAATGTTTTTCTTTAAGCGTTTGCTGTTGATCGATGTACTGGTTGTACATGAACACCGGATCAAGGTTTTCGTCGTAGCCCGAGGGCTCCACAAGAATGGGTTTCATGGGCATGTTGATAAGAAATACTTTGTAGACCTGATGATTTGTATTTTCAGAATGGAATAATGCATAGTGCGCGTGGCCTGGTATATCGCGCGTTGCGTAGAGGTATCGGTTAAGGCGCTTATCGGCGTTTTGCCATTCCTTTTTGTATTTGTAGATGATGTTGTTTATTGGGTCATCAACGCCTGAAACCTGTATCAGGAATTCTTCTTTCTCGACCTCGTTAACGCGCAGTATTTTAACACGGACGTCTTTTCCTTCAAAGTTTCCGTAGAAGATCTCAATTTTAGTTCCCACTTCTTGAGCAAACAATGGTTGGGCCGTACGTGCCACGAAAATGGCAGCCAGAAATAGTGTAATGTACGTTGCGCGCATATTGGGTTAAATAATGATGTAAAAATGAAGACGGAGCTTCACAAATACATCAGCCCAAGTGGCGATATGCGGAAATCACTACTTCTAGTGATGGTGTTTTTCAGCGGTTGGATTTATCTTCGGGCTTACCTTGATAGAACTTTGTTTTTCCATCGGTTGCGGTCATGTTATCGTCGATGCGAAATTTCGTAACATCCACATCAAGTACGATTTCTTTCTCGTAGTACACATGATTTTTGTCCTTGCTGTACCGGTGTCCCACAATTTCAAACGTATCTAAATCAGCACTTGCAAAGCGTTCACCCTCAAAGTACACGTTATTTTTATCGCGGGCGTAAATGTAATTCCAATCCGGGAAGGTTTCGAACGTTTCGGTATCGACGGGCGTATTTAACATTACGCCTTTTATAATCGGTTGGTTATTCACCAAGATGTATTCGTCGTCGGTGATTTTGATACGGTCAATTTTATCAAATTTGAAACTTGCATAGCCATGATAGGAGTGGTGATAAAGCAACGTATGCCCCATACGCGCATAACATCTTGCTAGTTTTTCAATTGGCGCGGTCACGTATTCTTTGATGAGTAGCTCGTGTCCGTAAGCAAGGTAAATGTGATGATGATCAGCAACCAATGCTGCCGTTAAAAACTTAAAGGAAGGGTAGTGGACATCAACTTTTTTGTGGTAATAAAAGTAATGATGTGCATCGCGTGACCAACTGTAATTGTTATCGTCTACTGTTAGATATGTAAATGTTTCTGGATTGGCTTGTTCCACAACTAAGAGTTGGTGGCTGTACTCATAGGGTCGATAGTAAACGTGATCTTTGTCGCGTAAGATTGTTTTATCTTTAATGTTGAAGGAAGTATAGTCGACTTGCTGTGGTTGATATTGAAAGAATATATGGTCTTTATCTTTTCCAATGTCATTGGCTAGCGGAATAAATGTTAGCGCATCCGCAGGGAATTTGTGTTTTCCTAGTTCAAACCAATTTCCCATGGACGAATAAATGAGTTCTTGCTTTGACTTTTTACTGAAATAATATGAGTCGGATACGCTTTTGTTAACACAAGGTCCGAGGGGCGACAAGAATCTGAAGATCGGCCGAAATATTGGCGTGAGAATAAACGAAAGGACTTTGGATACCATGGCCCAAGCTACGGGTTGATCCGCATTGGCGCAAATTCACGTTAGTCAAAAATATAAAAGAATTGTTCGGCTGAATTCTAGCTGTCTTTGGCGCTGAAGAAATCTGAAAATTTGTCAAGAAAATTTCTCTCGGCGCGATAGATCTCAAACATTGGGTTGTTGATCACGAGATCTGGTTTTAATAGTGTGAACAAGAGTTGGGCGTTAACGTCACTTTCCAGAAACGGAGAAATCACCTCGTGTAACTCGTCAAGGATTTCATCTTTGTGCCTGCGAATCTTGTAACCAATGCAGAGGCCAAATGTTTCCTTGGCGGGAGGTGGTCCCACAATGCCGGCCAAGTGTAGGACGTCAATCTCCTTCCTATACGAACAGTATTGAATAATGGACTGTACCAGTTGTGATGCGTGCATGACGCTGTGAAAGGATGTGTTTTCCAGGAACGCTGATGACGCAGGGGTATGCTTCGGTTTACCAGCTGCGATCGATCGAACCCATTCAGCGGAGAAATTCCAATTAAAACCGGAGTGGGGATTAAGTTGGAAAGGTCTGTCCTGGTCCTTGAAGGCACGGATAACGTCTGTGAATTTAGCACGGTTCACTTCGATAGGTGTCGCGCCATAACCACCGTTATCCCGAACCCGCCTGTCGGAGGTGAAGATTGCGATGGAATTTTCGTCTGGTGCCAGGAAAAATGTGTTTGGAATCTTAGTGAAATCGACATTGCTCACTACGAAGACCTCAGACATCATGAGTGTTTTAGTAAACAGGGGACGAAAAGCGCTATCATAAAGAGATGCTGCCATAAAACGTTCCAAGTCATTTTCAGGTGTCCACGGACGCCGCGCTTGATCGATCAATTTTCTCTCAAGTAGAAATTGCTGGAATTGGTGGTAACCGATATAGCGCCGAGTAAAGAAGAAACTGATATGACAAGTAACTACTTCTAACGCCGCTGCAATAAGATGCACCGGTTCGATAAGGGTATGTTTATGGTACGCTGATTCTTTTGAGGCTTCGCCAAATATTTTGAGGTACTCGCCAGGCGGTTCCGGATTACCAAAAGTTTCCGCTGCAACAGATGCCGGTGCGATACCGACATATGTAAAGAATGACTGGAGGATATTGTCGTCGTCCTCCAAATAGGCTTGCAGTAACGTCAGGGAAGTAGTAAGGCCTCGTTGTTTTACAAAGTCATCACTTCTTTTCAAAAGAGCCTTCGATCGATCGGAAAAGGGGAACTGCATAAAGGAGATAGAAATGAAATAATGCTGAAAATAGCCATTAATCGGTCAAAGTCGATGCACGCGCAAATGAATTTTCTTTTAGATCTGTGCGCTTAGTCCGAGGGTTGTGACTTGAATAAATATGCTGTACGAGCGTGATCTAATTTTAGGTAAAAAAGCTAAATCGTTTTAGTATTTTCGTGATAGATCATTAACTTCGTCGAACACAAATAAAAGGTGATCATTGATAACGTTAATTTATCATTTTGACAATGAGCAAATATTATAGAGCAAGACAGCGACGAAATGTACTCACGCTGGCTGCATTATTTTTTACAAGCGTGTTATCGGTGGTGACAGCGCAGAATAAAGTTGAGAAACTTGTCGACTATGTCGATCCGTTAATTGGCACCATGCCGCTGACGGACCCGAAAATTCTCGGTTACACATTACCAGATGGATGGCGCTCGTGGGCAGGTCTAACTTATCCGGGCTCGTCTTTGCCTAATGCGATGGTTCAGTTGAGTCCCATTACGGAATATGGTTCAGGCGCAGGATACGAGTATGAAGATCAAGTGATCAAAGGTTTTGCTCATACGAATAAAGGCCATTGGAACCTTTGTCATGTGCCGGTTTTTCCGGTTTCTACAACGTATACAGGAACTGATTTCGGCTCTCGTTTTGTCCATGAAAGAGAGAAGGCTTCTCCTGCGTATTACCAAGTTTATTTGGAAGACTATCATGTTAACGTGCGCCTAACCTCTACGTTGCGTTGCGGCTTTCATCAATATGATTTCGAAGAAAAATCGAACAGACGAATTTTATTCGATCTCGCGAAATCAAATGAACGCATCAATGGTTGGGAAATTGAAAAGATTGATGATTACACCGTTCAGGGATTTCAACAAACTGGCGAACGTATCTACTTCTATGCAAAGTTGAATCATAAGATCAGTAAACTGGTAGAAAAGGAAGAGGGAGCGAAGTCAGGCTATGCACTGTTGCAGATTTCTGATGATAGTGATAAACCTGTTGAAGTTAAAATTGCATTGTCGTTTGTGAGTGCGCAGAATGCCAAACAAAACCTGGAGGCAGAAATTGGCGATAAATCCTTCGAGCAAATCCATCAAGCTGGGAAAGCAACATGGGAAGCCATGCTTTCGAAAATTCAAGTGAAAGGAGGTACTCCACAGCAGAAGAGAATGCTCTATTCATGCTTATATCGTTCATTGCTATGGCCTGCCTTGCGCAGTGATGTTAATGGTGAGTATACCGACGCGAAGAAGAGTGTCATAAAGGCCGATTTTAATTATTATACCATTCCGTCGTTGTGGGATACCTATCGTAACAAGGATGTATTGCTGAGCATCATGTCTCCAAAGATTGCTTTGGATGTTATCAAATCGATGAAAGATATTGGTGATAAAAATGGATTTATTCCAACCTTTTTTCATGGTGATCACGCGGCATCCACGATTGCTGGCGCTTACTTACGCGGCATCAATGATTTTGATGTGCATGGTGCGTATCAATTGTTGTTGAAAAATGCCAATGTCGAAGGCGGCACAAGACCGCATATCAAAGAGTATATTGAAAAGGGTTACATCGCTGATCCAGACATCGAGAAACCTCACGTTGAGACAAAAGCTAAGGCGGGCGTTTCGAAGACTTTGGAATATGCTTACGATGATTATTCTGTAGCACAGCTTGCAAAAGCATTGGGTGATACCAGTAACTATAGAATTTTAATGGCGCGTTCAAAAAACTATAAAAACGTATTCGATCCGTCAACACGATTCATGCGCGGCAGGCTTGCTGATGGCAGTTGGATTAAAAATTTCGACCCACAGTATCCATATTACGAATACATGTACCGCGAGGCAAATGCTTGGCAGGTCTCGTTCTTCGCGCCACACGATACAAAAGGTTTAATCGAGTTGTATGGCGGGCCGCGTAAGTTTGAGCAAAAGCTAGATTCATTGTTCACGTTACCATGGAATCCAAATCATATTGCGCGAAACGTTGAAACGATGGTTGGACAGTATTGTCATGGTAATCAGCCTGACCATGAAGCACCGTTTGCTTACTATTTTATAGACAAGCCATGGAAGTCTCAAGAGCGCATTGATTACATCTTAAACAGTCTGTATGGAATTGATCCGAAGGGATTGACACTAAGCGGTATGGACGATGCGGGAGAGATGTCGGCGTGGTATGTTTTCAGTGCTCTCGGTTTATACACCTATTCGGCAACAGATCCTGAGTACCTCGTTACGGTTCCATTATTTGACGAAGTGAAGTGGATGTCGGGTGAAGGAAAAACGGTGACGATTCAAAAGCTGGGTAAAACGCGTAAGTTGTCTTCGATTCAACTCGATGGAAAAAAACTAAACGGTTATTTTGTACCACATCGTGTATTTAAGAATGGCGGCCGTATTGTTGTGGAGACAAACTAGGTTTTTATTGTAGTCATAGATTATCCCACCACACCAGGAAGAAGATTACAAAGATGAAGAGGTTAAAGAACGATAGTTTATAGGTTCCTTCCCGGTAATCTTTATAATAACACACGTAGCCAGCATTGAAGAGGAGCGCACAGCGAAAGAAGGTTGTGCCTCCTGTTGTAAAAAGTTCGTGGAGCAGTAATGCAACCATAAACGCTGTGATCGGCATGTGTATCCAGCGTACAATCCTATAGATACGCGTTCTGCGTGCGAGTTTCTCTTCTCGCTCACGCTTATCGTTTTCAAAGCGCTTTCGTTTAAACTCGCGCTTGTAAACCTCTACAGGATCCTCCGGTTGTTCAATGAAGATCGTGGAAAATCCGCGATCGTATTGCGCTCGTCTAATAGGATCGGATAATATATCGTATGCGTGATTGATTGCAGCAATTTGATCGTGTGATGCATCGGATGTTTGTCGGTCGGGATGATACTGTTTCACCAAACGACGGTACGCACTTTTAATTTCATGTGCCGACGCATTGCTGGACACACCAAGTATGGCATAGGGGTTCATCAACGCAAAGATAAAAAACTTACGTGATGGGCATTGACCTCTATTTTAATTTCTCCAGCGCTTCTCGCGCTTCCTTATTGTCGGGCCATTTTTCGAGGATCTCCTTGTAAACGCTACGGGATTTTTTCTTGTCTCCCTGTAACGCGTGAGCCTGAGCTAGTTTTAAATACGTATAGGGTGTAACGAAGTGTTTTCGATTTAATGCATAGAATTTGATTGCCGATTTAATCTTTCCAGTCTTCGCGAGTTCGTCGCCGATGTTGCTGATATTTTCCATCGAGAATGTGTAGGTGAAGTAACTGATACTATCGCTTAACATGGCATCGAGTTTTCTTATGCTTGCATTGATCCCTTGCGTATGAATCATTGGTTGTATGACGCTCTCGATCGGTATCAACGGAACATTCAGTTGAGATTTCTTGGAGAGCACATCGGAGAGGTATCGTGTAGATATTCCATAAAGGGCAGCTTGACCATTTCTTTTGTCGAACGAAGAGCCTCCAAGGATGCCAATTAAAAATCCAGATTGATCGATTAAGGGTGATCCGCTGTATCCGCCAACGTTCAGGTTTTCAGGCGCGGTGAAGATGATGCGATCGCCTTCGGTGTAGAGTACCGTTGCTTCTTGTGTCGTGCAGGTGCTGGAGCTATAAGGACAACCCGTAAAATAGATTCGCTCACCACGCTTCACTGCCGTGTATCTTGCTTTCAGTGGTTGGATGTTGGTAGACCTATACTTGGTGGTGAAAACCAGCCAATCTCGTTGCGTTATTGTTGATTGTGGTCCGCTCAGAATTTCAGTGGTGTCGGCATTGATTAACTTGTCAATAACAACGGAGTCTTTCAGATTACCTTTTGGATGCATGATCCATCGCGCTAAATCAGGTACGCTTACCGTACGCATGGATTTTGTCTTCGCTACCCATAGTGCGTGCTTGACCGTTGCGGCTACGGTGTCGCTGCCTGTGTCAATGAGAAATCCCGTGGCGACATAGTCAAAGGAAGGATGAACGTATCGTTCACCGTTACGAAACCACACTTCGTTGATCATGGCTATTGGTGGCCATGTTTCTTTTGATCGTTTTACCCAGTCGTTAGTTTGCGCAAAGCCAATCGTTGGCAGCATCAATAAGATGAAAGCAATCGTATTCGTAACGTACATCGTTTTTGTTTTCAGCAAACATAACGATGGACGTGTTTTGAATTTCCTAAAATATTGTAAAAGAGTGTAAACGAAATGTAAAAAGACTGTTGTCAATACTTCACTACACGCATAAGTTTTTCTCCATCGATCTTGAGTGAATACATTCCCGGCAAATAGTTGGAAAGATCTAAGGTGTAATCTGTTAGTATCCCGCGTGCTACAATTCTTCCTACATTATCGTACATAACAAATTGATTTCCAATGAGCGAGCTTGCAGGGTAAATTGTAAATACACCAGTTGTCGGATTGGGACTGATAGTAGTTTCGTCGTAAAGCGCTGTCTTTATCCTCAACGATGCGAACGGTGGTGTTACGCTCGGGCACTCAATATGCACGCGAATGTCATAGCTGGTGCCGGGACGTAGATCTGAAAGAGACATCGAGGTCGCTGCTGTAGTATTCATGATCCACTCATCGCTTCCGGTGGCGGCGTAGCGCACGATATATGGCGATCCACCGAAGTCGTCATGCCACGCAAGTTTTGCTGCCGTGTGTGTTATAGCGGTAGCGGTGAGTGTTTCAGGTGAAAAACAAACCGTCGTGAAGCTAAGGTTCGTGAAGCTCTGTTGGCCGAGGCAATGCGGCGCAACGGATAGGCTGTACGCTGTGCCGGGTGTCAAATCTGTTAGTGTTACGGAAGTAGAAGTTGTTTCCAATGAACTTGTCTTTCCGGTAAAGTTATTTTTATAGGTAATCGTATAGCTATTGGTTTGGGATTGATCAAACCAGGAGGCAGTTGCCGTGAATGGTGTGATGTCATTAACATGCAGGTTCGAAACGCTTGGGCAAGGCGTTGTAAAGGATACGGTAGTGTATGCTGCGTCGTTTGCGCAAGTGAATTTTCCGCGAACAGTGTATCGCTTTCCAGGAATGAGTAGATACATCGTACCGGATGCATCGATTGTAATCCAATTTTCGTTGCCTTCACTGTATTCAAGAAGCACGCTCCCTGTAAAGTTTCGCTTCGGAATAGCAACGGCGCTGTTGTAGTTTAATTCGGAAATTTCAATTGTTGTCAATGATGGGCATGATGTTGTGAACGTGAGATATTTAAACTGTGTGTAAGGGCTACAGTTTCCGCGATAGCGCACATCATATTCAGTGCCAGGAGCAAGATTAAAAATTTGATAGCCCGAATGCTGAACCCACTGCTTCTTTCCCGCGAGTGAGTATTGGATGTCATACGCATAAATATTATTTGTATTGAGTGATACACTATTAGCGGTAATGGTGCCGAGTGAAAACGACGTCGCATCCAGACATTCTGTAGAGAATGATGTGTAGTGATAGGCAGTGTACGCAAGATGGCATTTGGTGCGCACCCTTAGCTTATATTGGTACCCGGCGTAAAGGCTGTAAAGTGTTGTACTGTAAACGCGATACCATTGATCAGTTTCTTCATGAGAATAGTCGATTTCGAAGTCTTCAAATGTGGTATTCGGGGGGAGAATGATCTTAGCTGAGTTTTGATACGTTTCGATGCGTACATTGGCGGCGTCTAAACAATCTTCTGTCGAGTTTTGCCAGATCTCCATTTGATATCCATCATGTGGACCATAATAATAGTCGTAGTTGGTGATAATCTCTGGTCTTCCATCGCCGTTTAAGTCATTGACTGAGATGTACGTGTATGCGTTGTTTGCAACCGTCAATCCAATGGTTCCTAAATTTTCAAATGCGTTGGTCGTAATTGGTTCCCCAGGGTACAGCTTATTTACAAGAATAGAAAAATCTCGACGGAGCGAGCCGGCAATCAGATCAATTTTGCCATCTCCGTTGATATCTGCGGGTTCAACGTCCGCTCGAGGATCGCTTAGCATCACTGTGGGTGTCGTGAAAAGCATATTGGGTGATTGCCTATTTTCCAAAATAGTCATCACGCCCTCTTGCAAGACAGTATGGGATGCAACATCTTTCCACAAATCGTCATTGAAGTCGCAGCTGATGTAATCTACCATGTGTTTTCTATGTGGATCATCGGCGCGAATTGTATCGAATTGAAAACTTCCGCCTGTGCTCATGTTCTTCATGAGCAAGAAAGAAACTTCATCGTCAGTAGCGACAAGCATGTCCGATGAACCGTTGTTGTCCATATCGTTTACAAGGATGTCCGATATAGCATAGGGCACAAGGATCTGATAGCGATGTTCGAAGTTTGCTGCCGATAATTGTCCTTTCGGGTTTTCGTTCCGGATTGCAATGACATGTGTCTTTTGATATTCAAGGGACGTACTTCCAACAATATCGATGTGGCCATCCTGGTCGAAGTCGCCGAAGGCGGCGTTGTTCAGTTTAATCGTAGAAGGCACATCGACTGGTGCGCCAAAGAAAATATATCCCGGCGCGGATTGGTTTGGATAGATCCTGAGTCCATTTTCGAATCGCCCAACAACGTCTTTCAATCCGTTACCGTCGAAATCAACCAGCGATAACTCACCTGGCGTCGATGTCCCATTGAATAAACTTCTGACAAATGACTGTTCCGTAATGTCACCGCCTTGATTCACGTTCAAGAAAATCGAAAAACCCAGATAGTTTCGTGTTACAATATCAGGTTTCTTGTCGCCGTCCATATCTTCTACAATCGTCTGATAGATATATTCATTGTTTCCAACACGGAGTTGCATGTTGTCGATTTTAAAATCACCGGTGAACGTTGGTGTAAAATAGTGAACCGATTGGGCTCGTAAACCAGATTCTTCATCGACAATAGACACCGGTGCAAGTGACGCGCCAGGAGGGACTTCAACCTTTAGTTCCGTAGAACTTGCCTGCAGTACTTTTGCGCGGGTGGCGCCGAAACTCACAATGTTTTTGGTTGGGGTAGGATTAAAGTTTTCTCCAGTGATCGTCACGGCTGTTTTGATGTCGGCCTTCATTGGCGCAAATGAGTTAATGACCGGCTTCACGGCGGTATAGAATGTAACAATTCCAGTTGCTGCCGATGAATGCGCATTGGTTGCAATCAGTTTATAATAGTATGTCTTTCTTGGCTGCAGATTTTCGATCGGCGCTGATGCATTCACAAATTCCGTTGTGTCGGATAGGGGATACGTTGGTGTGACCATTCCTAACGCTGATGTCGGTCCGTATTCAAAGCGAAATGAAGTAAACAAACTGTTGGGATTAACCGCGCCATGAAGCACAGCGGTTGTTTCAGTAACGTCTACGGTGCGCTTAATTCTCACGAGCGGTGTTAGCGGCAGCGTTGTGAATGTAAGCGTTGAAATTGTATTTCCGTTTTTATTCGAGGCAACCAGGCTCACATAATACTTCGTGTTACTTTGTAAACCTGTGATAATTCCCTCGACCTTCCCATCGTATGGATACTCCTGTGTGGAGCTTCCTAATGCGGGTGTGGTACCATACTCAAAATGATACGACGCGGTGTCAGCACGCGGTATAAAATTTCCGCGAAGCTTAACGGTAGTCGCTGTGATGTCATAGACTTCTAAACTTTTAATGATGGGTTCATCAATTACACCGACTGCGTCCCAAGCTTTGTCGACTTCTTGGTATTCCGTTGAATTCTTACCGTACAAATCTGCCGCAGCTAACATGGAACCTATTCGCGCGTCTAGGTAGTCTGAAGTGTTTCCTAGGTAATCGGTCAGGTTTCTGTAAGCTATATTAACAGCAGCATCCATTCCAATCGGATTTACCGCGTAACTGAAGTCGTGATCATTAACACCGCTACCACCTTTACACAGTAAATAGAACCAGTAATTTTGAACACCAGAGTTGTAGTGTACTCCACCATTGTCGTCATAGCCGGTATACCACAAGTCGCCTTCGTAAGTGTCGGGTTGATTTTTTGAATTTGGATTCACGAAATCTCGAAGACCGCCGCTGCGATAATGTCTTCCAAGTTGCCACGTTGCAGTGTCGCCGAATGCATCAAACTCGATCGCTTTGCCAAGAATGTCGGAGAATGATTCGTTGAGTGCGCCCGGTTCGTAAAGATATTGAAGTCTCGCTTCGTACTGAGTAACACCGTGTGTGAATTCATGTCCAACGATATCAAGTTCAACAAGCGGATTGTTATTGCTTCCATCACCAAAGGCGAGAAGTTCACCTGTCCAAAAAGCGTTGTTAAGGTTTACGTCGACATTCACATACGACATGATTGCCGCACCCTGGTTATCAAAACTATTGCGATTGTGTTTCTTGAAATAATATTCATACGTTTTTTCGGCCGCCCATTGTACGGAAACTGCAGGTTTTTGATACGCAAGGTTGTAGGTCGTGTTCGTCGATGTTATGGATGAAACTGGAACCGGAATGCCCATCAATAAAAGGAATAGCGATCGATTGTTGTAGCTGTAGGTGCTGATTATCCCGCCGTGCTCAGTCTTTCCAGATAATGCCGTGTGGTTTTCATCGATTTGTTCAATACGAATGTTTTGCTTCCCGTAGTAGTTTGTAAGTCCAGTTCCAACCACGTAGGGGAGTGGCGTTGGCTTCGGCTTCGGATCGTGTGTGCAACTGTTCACCAAGCTTACTTTGTTGACCAATTGCCCCGTGCGCGCATCAATAGACATCCTCCAATGTTCGACAAGTGATACACGAATATCAAATTGAAAGACTACTGAAAAACTCCCAGGTTGATAGGTGAAATCTTTCGACGTGATTAATTTTTTTGCTTGTCTGAATATGGTGTCCTTGGTGTTGAGTAATGTGATGGCCGTATGAAATGCCTGTTGTTCACTGATTATTGTTTCAGTGTTAACATCGAGATGTTTTACACCCTTTCCATTTGCAGATCGCACAAAACCACCACGGGTATGCACGCGATAGCCCAGCCCCTCCACTGGGATACCTTGATAGTATTGCTGCAAGGCGTAATGGTTCATGCCAATTTTATCCGTACTCGATTCTACTTCTGAAAAAGTGAATGCGTTTGGAATGGCGAAATATCGATTGATATTGCCCATGAACGACGCTGTTGTTACCGCGCCGTCTTCAAATTCAATGGCACGCGGCGGTTCATTCGTATTGGCGTAATGTATTTTCGCAGGGGCTTGATTTCCCGTTGACAAACTCTTTGCATTTACCGCTGTACTGAGAATCTGCTGTGAGAATGTTTCCCCTGCCAGAAGAAGCGTGATCAAAATTAACGGTATAAATTTTTTACACATAAAACAATTTTTTGAGATGTACACTACTGGTTGTAGATGCTTCGCACTCGTTCTTATAATTTTTTGATCGCTTACTTGATAACGTTCACCCAACTTTTGCATGTGGCGATGTCACCAACCTTCATATGAAAGAAGTATACGCCGCTTACGAGGTCCTTCGCTTCCCAGTCATTCTTGTAATTCGAGGACTCATAGACTTTCTTACCCCATCGGTCAACCACAAGTAGTTGCACGGGTATTCCCAAATCTGATGGTGCAATTGATTCCGGACCGAAACCAATCTTAAATTGATCGTTGTACCCTGGCGATTTATCAGGCGTGAAAACATTCGGGATGCGAAGACTATATATTGATATTTCGGCAGTCTCCTCATAAGAACACCTTTCTTTATTCATTACAACTTTGATGGTGTAAATGCCATCGCGTTCATACATGTGTTCTACTTCTGAAAGATCGGAGGTTGCGCCATCACCGAAATCAAAATGATAGGTTACGCCTTCTTCCGATGGTGTCATATTCTGAAGAAGGAGCGTTGGCCTTCCTTCACAATTCGCTAAATAGCGGTGCTCCCATTGGAAGTCGACGCTATTTAAGACCGTTACCGTTACCGCTTCATTTTTCATGCAATCATGCTCATCGATTACGGTAACGAAATAATTGGTTGTACGCGTTGGCTGAACTGTTAGCCGTGGCGTTGGTGCATCTATTGAAAGATCATCACTTGTCCATGCGTAGGTAACGCCACCGCTGGCTGACAACTCAAACGTTTCGCCTTCACATATCCGACCATCATCAATGACCGCGATATTATCTTTGAAATAGGTAATCGTCTTGGTTACAGAATCAGCTTGATTACAAGTGTTGATGTTGATTGCTTTCAGTTTAACATGATAGACGCCTTCATCTACGAAATGATGGAGTGTCGATACGGTGTCTTGTTTTGTGGTGTTGAATTTCGTGCCGTCGTTAAAATCCCAAACGAACTGCTCTCCATTGATGCTCAAATTTTTAAATCGTATCCCGGCAGGGAAACATGCTTTCTCGACGTTGGTGATCGAAAAGTCTTCGTTATACGTTTGAAAGGCAGCGCGAACGTAGGGCTTTATGCCAAGTCCGACACGCCCGGTCTTGGAGCATCCATTCTCGTCGATAACGGTTACAATGTATGTTGTTGGCTCCGATGGCGATACTGTAGGTGATGGCTCGGACGATGTGAATGTTCCGTCTTCGCTGCTCCAACTGTACGACACGCCGCCACTCGCCGTAAGTTGATAGGTACCGCCTTCGCAAACCAAGTCGTCATTACCAATAACGATCTTGTCTTTAAAGTAGTTGATGAGTTTTACAACCGAATCGGCTTTGTTACATGAATTGGGATTCATTGCTTTTAATTGAACGCTGTAAATGCCACCGTCTTGAAAATTGTGTATGATGGAGGTTGTATCTTGTTTCGTTCGATTAACTTTCGTTCCATCGTCGAAATCCCACACAAAGGTCTCGCCGTTTATGCTTTGATTTTTGAATCTTATACTTCCTGGAAAGCATACGTTGTTATAGTCATCGATGGTGAAATCCAAGTTGTATGTTTTGAAGTCGGCAGAGACATAGGGCGTGATCCCGAGTAGAACGTCATCTGTTTTGGTGCAACCATTTTCATCGATCACAGTCACCGTGTATTTGGTGGGCACAGTCGGTGATACAACGGGTGACGGATCAGTGGAAGTAAACGTTCCATCTTCACTTGTCCAACTGTACGTCACGCCACCACTCGCCTTGAGTTGATAACTGCCACCTTCACAAACCACATCGTCATTGCCAACAATAATTTTGTCTTTGAAATACGTAATTACTTTGGTGATTGAATCGCTTTGACTGCACGTGCTAAGGTCTGTGATTTTAAGCTTCACGTGGTACTGTCCTGCCTCTTTATATTGATGGACGATGTCGCGTGGATCAGTGTTACGCTTCGTAACAATGGTACCATCGTCGAAATCCCAAATGATTGTTCTTCCTCCTGTACTTTGATTCTGAAACACAATCTGTTCTGGATAACAAACATTGTTGTAACCCGGCATGGTCAAAGCCAGGTTGTTGGTATCGAAGATGGCGCGCAGTGATGATAAGTCGAACTTGAATGCCGCGTTGTTGCAATTTGCACTTTTGTTGAGTCGTGACTTAGCATTAGGCGTCGTCGGGAAGTCTGACGTTGCCACGTTTCCAGCTTCGTTGCCAAAGGTACAACCCGAACATACCGCATGGTACACAATACCATACTTGTCGAATCGCGAAGTGCCACCATCGACGTGTGTTTTGGATGAACCACCGCCGAGGTAAGTTGAATACACCAGTTCTGTAGCGTCGCCATTTAAAACCATGAAATAGAAATCTGAGCCCGACGTCGTTTTTTGAAAAGCATCGTTGGTGATGGGCATGTTGTGTGTCGAACTCTGCCAGAATCCTGTTTGTGAGCTTGAGTTTACGAAGCCTCCCCAGCCTGCCATGTAGATGTTGTCGCAGTCGTTCACAAGAAACGCTGTGGGAGAGATGTTGGGGATTATTAATCCGCTCGGCGAGGGTGCACCGAATACTGTTGAGTACTCCAGTGTACTTAAGTCGGATGAAAATTTCTGTAAGAATTGTCCCGTGTTTTCGTTGTGAAAAACGCCTGCGGTGATCGGCATCTGGCCTGCAGTTTGGCCATAGCAATAGATATTGCCACTGGAATTCAGATCGACAAAATAAATCTGATCGAATGAGTTTGTGCCTGTCACAGTAGCATTCAGGATTGCACTTCCGTTAGCAGCGATTCGCGCGATCCAACCATCAACGATACCATTGAAAGCCTGTTGATATGCGCCGGTTGTTGTCGGAAAATCAAAGCTACTGGTGCCTCCCGCCACGACTACGTTTTTGTTACCATCGAATTTTATGGAGTATGCTGCATCGAATCCGGAACCGCCTACATACGTAGACCAAACAATGGATGATAGGTCGGGAGACATTTTGATAACCACGCCATCGGTATCTCCTTCGAGCGAATTGTCAAAGCCATTTACGATTGGGAAATCACTAGACGCTGTAACGGAGGTGAGGTAAACATGTCCGGTCTCATCCGTGATGATGTCACCACGCATCTCGTCACCGTAATTTACCACCAGTGGTCCACCAATCTGTTTCGGTGTATTTAATCCATCATTGCCGGAGCCGCCAAGGAATGTCGATCCAATCAATTGATCGCCATTGGGAGACAATCGTGTAACAACAATATCCCAATGGTCATTGGTGTTCAATACGCGATTAAAAACCAATGCGCCAGGATTAAACGTTGCATCAATAGCATTGCTACTCGTGGGATAGTCGGGTGAGCTGGAGATGCCGAGCACAAGTAGATCTCCTGATGCTTTATCGACAACAAGACTCTCAGGCGAATCGTTATTCACGCCGCCGAGGTGTGTAGCATACAAGAACTTCGTTCCAAGCGAATCATACTTGATAATACCCATGTCGAAGCTTCCACGATTGCTGGTTTGGAAAGCACCAGTCGTCGCCGGAAAGAATCCACCGAGATCTTGACGGGTAACGCCAGCGGAGTAAAGCGTACCATGTTCGCCGGGCGTGGCCGTGCTTCCCCAGTTGTCGGCAGTGGAACCTGAGTATGTTGAGAAAATTAAGAGCGGGTCAATGGTCAGTTCGCGTGTATCATCGTAGCCGTCTGGAAATGAAAAAGAAACAGTATTGTCAATAAGTTTATACGCACTTGATACTGCATCTTTTTTAGTGTTGGTGAATTGATAAGAAAAAGGTTTCAATTCGCTGAGTGATCCTACTGATGTTTCGATCTTCAAATCGCTCTCTACCTTTTCGATGCGGTCAACACCGGCGTATTCAATTTTAATTTGCGATGGATCAGCACCAGGTCTGACGATGAAGTCATACTTTAAATTTTGTCCCAGAGAAGACACGCGAAAATCAATTCCATCATATACATCCTTGTATAAGATTGACGCATAAGCAAGTGCATGTGTGGCCCATCGACGTTGGTCACTTCCCAAGAAATAATTGTGATGGCCGTCTAACGGTTTTTCAAGCACAGGCTTAGCTTGTACGTTAGATCCAATCAGGTTGATTTGAAAATAATGGCCCTGAATTGGCTCGGCATGACCATCGAATTCGTTGATCGCACTGTGGTTATGACTGTCTAAATGACGGTGTTCCATTTCCTCAACATCAAGAAGTTGAATGGAAAATCCTTTTGGGGAGACGCCTAATCGTCCTCCTGGAACTTGTGCTTGAAAATCAATATCAGGATTCCACTGACCTTTGTTTTGAATAAAACGCAAGCTTTGAACGTCTTGGCCAATAGCATGGAATGCTAGGAATAATAGAAGCAATGGGGTTAGCCGCATGGGCCGAATATACTAAAAAAATAAGCACCACCGCCTGCCGTAGGATTGTCAATGCGAGATGTTACTGCCTTTGCGTTTTCAAATCGCATGGTTAGTCCAGTGCTTCACTGGCATACGCTGACAGTACGTGAACAATTCATCGCGCAGCGCGTTGCCACCTGAGCATTTCTACTCAGATGGTAACGCTTTTTATTGCCTGTTAAGGCGCTGTTTGCAATGACTTTTCAATGTCGACGCGTGTGATCCATGTCCCTTTTACCATCACGCCTTCGATCTTGTTTGCGTTCTCGATATTTGTGAGCGGATTTTGACTGAGCAGAACAAGGTCTGCATGCTTACCAACTTCAACCGTACCCCATTGGCTCGATTGCCCTAAGCTGGTTGCGGCATTTACTGTCGCGGCACGCAAGATGTCGTAGGGTTTTATTCCAGCTTGTGCGAAAATTTTCATTTCCTCATGGAATCCAAAACCCGGAATAATAAACTCGCCGTCACCTGGACTAATCAGTAATAGCACACCTGCTTTGTTGATCTTGCTGATTAGGTTGAGGTAAGTTGCAATGCGTGCTGCAGTTGTAGTGCGTTGCGCTTCTAGATTGGTCGTGGTGTTTAATCTCTGTTGCCACTTCTCAACCCAGGCTTGCTTCATGATTGGTCTTACATATTCCATTCCCGATGTCGCTTGAAGTTCCTCTAATGTGCGCTGATAGCCAAAAACGGAATACCAAAATACATCCGGGCAATGCGATACGCCGCGCTGATGCATCTCCGAAAATAACTTGAACGTTAGTGCTGAATCCTGTTCGTAACTGTTTACGAACGGTTCAATATGTTCGATCCCTTTTTGTCCACTACGAATGGCACGCGATAATTTTCCATCAGGCGCATGCCCCACAACAGCCCATTTATTTTTTGTGAACATCGGCATCAGTTGATCATACAGCACTGTATCGATTGATAGTATTTTAATGAAATCATATCCCTGATTCATATAGTCCCGAAATGTAGCTTCGCCGTTGTCGACGCTTAGTGATTTGTCTTGTTTGGTGATGGGCGGACTGCTTACATAGATCGTTGGCGCTTGCTTTTTAGACAGCAAGGCATTTTTGCGCATTTCTAATTGTGACGGATGTCCGCGCATGCCGCGTAGTGTAGTGACACCGTTGAGTAAGTTCAGTAAAAAATAGCGCTCTTCTGAGTAGGGTTGCGATTGGTGGCCTGGAAGATGGGCATGCATATCAGCATAACCAGGTGTCAAGTATTTGTTTGTGCCATCAATTTTATGATATCCTTTCGGTATCACAATGTTTTTACCAATAGCCTTGATCGTTCCATTTTCGATCAGTACCGTTTGGTCTGGCACGATTACATTTTCTGTCAGCGGAATGACGTTAACATGTTCGATGGCTGTCTTTACCTGTTGTGCAGAAACGGATAGGGAAGCAAAAAGTAAGATTACAAAGTACAGTGTTAGTCCATGCTTGTACTGAGAATTGTTTCGGATATTCATTGGGGTTATTATTTTCTTAAAACTAGATCATTACACAGATCGAAAGAAGCGCCGGAATGTTAATGAGTTGTTATAGTTGAAAACGGTGAACCCGTTGTGATGGTCACGTCCGTAGCGTTTTCTTATACCTGATTTCTCGGATACATTGTTAACGGTTAGGCTACACGGCTGCCATTCAATAATTAGGGGTGGCCATTCAATAAGTACATCCTGCAAGTGATGATGGTTATCGTGATATTCAGTCATTCCCACACCAAATCATCCAACTAAAAACAAGTACCCTATGAAAATCATCTTTAATGTTTTGATTGTATGTGTTTGCATGCTAATTGGTAGTGCAACAATTGCACAGACACCGGTGCAACGAAACGGACAGCTTCGTGTGATCGGCAATAAACTTTGTAATCAATACAGCAACCCAATTCAGCTACGCGGCATGAGTACACACGGTATTCAATGGTACTATCAGTGTCTTACCGATGCTTCGCTTGACGCACTGGCTTATAACTGGGGCGCCGATATTCTGAGAATATCACTCTATGTACAAGAAGGTGGCTATGAAACCGATCCCGCCGGATACACCGCGAAAGTTACTACCCTGATCAACGAAGCTACAGAACGTGGTATGTATGCATTGGTTGATTGGCATCAACTAACACCTGGAGATCCGAATGCGAACTTGGAGAACGCCAGACGTTTCTTTACTGACATTACCAACGCTCACAAGAATAAAGTCAACATCATCTATGATATCTGCAATGAACCCAATGGTGTAGTATGGTCGGCAATTAAGAATTACGCTGAGCAGATCATTCCCGTGATACGCGCCATCGATGGTGATGCACCAATTTTTATCGGAACGCATGGTTGGGGATCACTCGGGATTTCGGATGGCAGAACAGCACAAGATATTGTAAATCTTCCCCTGAATTTTACAAACATCATGTACACGTTTCACTTTTATGCAGCATCACATGGTGATCGTTACCTGCAAGAGTTAGATTGGGCTTCTGATAGACTTCCGATTTTTGTTACCGAGTTTGGAACACAGACAGCATCTGGTGATGGCACGAATAATTTCACCATGGCGCAACGGTACATGGACCTGATGCGCACGAAGAAGATCGGGTGGACAAACTGGAATTTCTCTGACGATTTTCGTTCTGGTGCCGTTTGGAATACTGGAACTTGTGGCGGAAGTACATGGACGACAGCACAATTAAAACCCGCCGGTGTATGGATTCGCGAACGTATGCTATCACCTGCAGATGACTTTCCAGGAGAAGGTAATCTTCCGCCAACGGCTAGTCTATCCGCACCGGCCAATGGCGCCGTGTTTACAGCACCGGCTTCGATAACCATTACGGCAAGCGCTTCAGATCCAAATGGTGTGGTGTCGAAAGTTGAATTCTATCAGAATGGTAACAAGATCGGTGAAGATACATCATCACCGTATAGTTTTAATTGGACCAACGTTAGTGCCGGAAGCTACGCCCTTACGGCAAAGGCAATCGATAATCAAGCTGCAGAAGGTGTGTCATCCATAATCAATATTACCGTTAATCCACCGTCTACGTTACCATCACCATGGATTACTTCAGACATCGGAAGTGTTTCACCCGCAGGAGGCGCGAGTCATGCGTCAGGAACTTTTACATTAAGTGGGGCAGGTGCCGACATATGGGGCACCGCGGATGCATTCCGCTATGTTTATCGCACGGTGACGGGCGATGTTGAAATTACAACGCGCGTAAATAGTTTAACCAATACAAATGAATGGGCGAAGGCGGGTATCATGATTCGTCAATCGTTGGATGCAAACTCCGCCCATGCAACAGCAGTCGTAACGCCGGTGAACGGCACCGGATTACAACGGCGAGCAAATGCAGGCGGCGAGAGTGAGCACATCGCATCTATTGGCGCAGCACCGATTTGGCTTCGATTAAAACGCACCGGAAATACATTTACAGCTTCACGCTCTACCGATGGCACTGCGTGGACGACGATCGGCACAACCACGGTAAACATGGCGTCAACAGTTTACGTCGGTATGGTGGTAACGTCACATGCGAATGGGACGCTTTCATCAGGTGTCTTTAGCAATGTAACAGTAACAACAGGAACTTCGAATGTATCGCCCGTGGTAAGCGTTACCTCACCCGCTAACAATGCAACCTATACTGCGCCGGCAACAATCACTATCAACGCGACAGCAACGGATAGTGATGGTACAATCACGAAGGTTGAGTTCTTCAACGGTGCGACGAAACTCGGAGAAGACACATCATCGCCATTTAGTTTCAGTTGGGCCAACGTCAACGCAGGTACTTATCAGCTTACAGCGCGTGCCGCCGATAACGCCGGTGCGACAACGACTTCTTCGATTGTAACGGCCATTGTGAATGCACCCGATAACGTGAATCCAAGTGTAACGATAACTGCGCCTGCTAATAATGCTTCTTACACAGCACCCGCTACGGTTGCCATTAGCGCTTCGGCTTCTGATAGCGATGGTACCATTAGCAAAGTTGAATTTTTTCAGGGCGGTACACTGTTGAATACAGATACATCGAGCCCATTCAGTTTTAGTTGGAGCGGTATTGCCGCAGGAACGTATCAACTAACGGCAAAGACAACAGACAATGCCAACGGTACGGCTACTAGCAATATTGTTACGGTTATCGTCACAGCCTCAGGTGATAATTGCTCGACTGTAGCGGCATATGTAGAGAACGGTGGTTACGTTGCAGGCAGTGTGGTGAAGAATGGTGGCAGTCGTTATGAATGTAAACCACATCCCTTTACCGGTTGGTGTAATGGTGCCGCATGGGCTTATGCGCCCGGTGTCGGAACATATTGGCAAGATGCCTGGATTCTCCTCGGTAGCTGTACGGCGAGAGTGGCCACACAAGAACATTCTGCAGCTGAAAGCGATGGCTTGAGCGTCGCACCGAATCCACTGCGAAATAGCAATGCGCTAACTTTGCATTTTGATCAGGCCATTGATCGTGCAGAAATTAAGATGCATAACGCTTCTGGAATTGCCATCTCAACCTGGAACTTTGAAGAAATAAAAACACGCGAGCTATCGATTGTTGTTCCATCTTCACCGCCCGGACTTTACATCATGAAAATCAATACAGGAGAAAGACAGCGGAGTAGAAAGGTGATGATAGAATAGGGATTCAAGTGTTCGAGTGTTCAAGTGTTCAAGTGTTCAAGGAATGCAGGTGTTTATCAATATTGCATTAACCTTTTACCTTGAATGCTTTGGCCTTGAACCTGAAACCGCTGAGCAACTGACGTGTTGATGTGTTGATGTGTTGGTGTGTTGGGTGTTGAATGCGTTTCACGGTGTTTAAATGTTAACCTCCGCGCACCTCCGCGCTTTCGCGACTTTGCGGTAAAAAAAATGTTCACCCTGAGGCGTGTAAGCCAAGGAGCTTGCAGCTTTCCTGACGTCTAACGCATTTTCTCGTAGCTCATAACTCGCAGCTTTCTAACAGGGTAACGTGTTGACGTGTTGGTGTTGAGTGCGTTTCACAGTGTTCAAAATGTTAACCTCAGCGCACCCTTTATCCCTAAAGAGCCATCACACATGAACATTAATTGAAATAGTTTCCCCCTTTAGGGGCCAGGGGTGAAGCGACATCTAAAATCGGTAACTCGAAGACTGGCGCGCTTCGCGACGCTTAAGTTGAAGACGGCGCGGAAAGTAATAGCGTCGCATCACCGGTAGTGACGCGGCGAGGAAGTATCATAAAACAGTATCAATGATTTTTGAAGGGGAATCGTGATTTTTAGGCGAATTTTTGAAACTTACAGACGCCAATGGTGCTATAAGGAAATTGCATGCAATTGTATATATTCGGGACGTTGGCAGTAATAGAGCCCGGACAAATTTGTGTTCCAAAAAAACGGACGACAATTTTCTAACACAGATTTCCCACGGGGACAAGTGAACGCTTTCGCAGACAACTTGGACTTTGGAAAATTTAAACATAGGACGGACTAAAAAATAATACAGCGGACCCTTCGCATTTTTAAAAAGATTGTGCTCCGAACGTCCCCGCGCATTTGGCACATGCCATAGCCGCACAACCCACCGCGACACCAAAGCCATGGCAAGAGCCAAATCCCCCCTACACAAAAGGACCATCATAACTTAGATAAAAGTTATATTAGCATATTATAAATTTCACTTAGCCGTTTAACAAATTGAAACTTGTAACAAGAAATAATCTTGAAAGTTGGGCGAACACCACCTTTTCAAAGGCCGCTCTGCCTTATCTCATTTCAAGATTGGTAAGAGCAACAACACCTGCAAGTACAAAAGCAAATCTTCCATCTGGCAGTGCTACATATATTGGAGGTTGGGACGGTATTGTTAATTGTGAAACCGAAACAGCTTACGTGCCTCAAGGAACCTCTTTGTGGGAATTTGGCACTTCGTCTGATTGTAAAGGAAAGGCAGATGATGATTATGACAAAAGAAAAAACAATCCAATAGGATTTACGCCAAGCGATTCAGTTTTCATATTTGTCACACCAAGACTTTGGACAAAGAAAGATGAGTGGATTGTAGAAAAGAAGGCAGAAAAGCATTGGAAAGATGTTAAAGTATATGACTCCGTAGATTTAGAACAATGGCTTGATAATGCACTTTCTGTTTCCCGTTGGCTTGCCGCCCAAGAAGGAGTTGGAACATATCCATTTGACGGAATAATGACCGCTGACGAATTTTGGGAAGAGTGGTCAATCGGTGCAAAAGGGTTGGTTCTTGCTCCTGAAAGTATAATTGCGGGGAGAGAATTTGAAAAAGGTCTATTGTTATCGACATTACAAGGCGACCCCACCATCAAAGGAATAAAAGCCTCTACAAAAAATGAAGCAATAGCTTTCATTATTGCATCAGCTAAAACTTTTCAACCTGAAGAATCGGATAGATTTTTTTCAAAAGCACTAATCGTGGATACGGAAGGAAATTTTCGTGGAATACGAATTAACACAAATACAGCTTTAAATCTAATTCCAAGATTTGATGAAGCTCAACCGCTTTATGCGGCTGTTGCAAAAGGGCATCACGTCTTAGTTCCATTAGGCGCTGATGACAATTTTAATCAAGAAACTATCACGTTACCAACACTTGATAGAGACGGATTAGTCAAATCGCTAATAGAAAGCGGTGTATCAAGAGATGATGCTGAAAAGTATTCTAGAGAATCTGCGCGAAACATCACAATTCTAAAGAAGTTACTTGGTTTCCCCCAGTATAAAGCAAAGTGGTTCGCTAAAGAAAATATCCGCGAAATAATTCCAGCACTTTTGTTAGGTAGATGGAATGAAACTTTTGTTGGTGATATTGAGCTGATTGAAAAACTCTCCGGACAAAAATATTCCGACTATTTAATTACACTAAACAAATGGAAAACTTTTGAAGAATCGCCAATCATTCAAATTGGTGAAACTTGGAGACTAACTTCGCCTTTAGACTTGTGGACAAACCTTTCTTCTCAACTTACCTCAAAAGATTTTCAAAACATTCAAGAGTGTTTTCTATTGGCATTTAAAAATGGTAATCCAATAATTGAACCGGAAGATAAAGACAGTTTCACAGCTTACTTCAGTAAAAAGAAGAAATTTTCGAATTGGTCAAGAGAAGGACTAACACAATCTCTAATTTTAGTTGGAAAATTGAGTGGAATAAAAATCCCTAACCTCAATAATCCGCAAAATTGGGTCGACAATATCATTCTTGATTTACTCAACAACGCAAGCGGTGAAATGTGGATTTCCGTTGACCATGAATTGCCACTTATTTCAGAAGCATCGCCCGAAAGTTTTTTAAAAACTGTACAAAATTCTTTAGCAAAAGAACAGCCTGAGATAATGGATATGTTCAAAGAAGAAGATGGTTTTATGCACAAAACAAGCCGTCATACAGGTTTATTGTGGGCACTTGAAAACTTGGCTTGGTTGCCCGAGCATTTAAGAGATGTTAGTTTGATTTTACTAAAACTTTCACGACTTGACCCAGGTGGAAGTTTAGCCAATAGACCAATAAATAGTATTTCGGAAATCTTCAAGCCTTGGCATTATCAAACCCTAGCATCTTTCGATGAAAGGATTGAGATTCTGAAGTACGTTACAGAAAAAGAAAAAGAGTCGGGTTGGAATCTTTTGATTAGAATGTTACCCGACCATCATGGCATTGCACACCCGACACATAAAATGCGTTGGCGGATGTTTGATAAGAACACTAACCTCACATATTCTTATCAAGAAATATGGAACACCCATTCAGCAGTCATAGAACTGCTGATAAATCTGTTTGATAACGATGAGGAAAAGTTTTCCCAACTCATTAAAGAAACAACCAATCTTAGACCAAACGACAGGAAAATAGTATTGGATTGGGCTAATACGATTTACGCTAAAGTTCAACAGAAAAAATTTACAACATGGGAATCAATCAGAAAAATTTTAAATCATCATCGGTCGCATCCAGAGGCAAATTGGGCTTTGCCTGAAGGTGAATTAGTAAAGTTGGAAACCTTATACAATAACCTTCAACCAACAGATATTGTAAACAAATACATCTGGCTTTTTAATGACCATTGGCCAGAGTTTCCCGAAGGATTTAAATATGTAGATAATGAATTTGAGAAACGACACGAGCAACAACAAAAGCGAATTGACGAAGCAAGAAAGAATGCTGTATCGATTTTTCTTAAAGAATTAGGATTACATAAAACTATTGAACTTAGAACACAAGTAAAAGAATTTTGGATTTTAGGGGGTTCTTTAGCAGATGTGGTTACGGATAAGGACGAAATTTATACCATTTGTGAATGTTTAAATGATGAAAAGAATCTCATTGGGTTTTCTCACAATTTCATTTATCGTAAATCACTCATTGAAAACCTTGATTGGATAAAGTCATTATTCAATGAACTTCAAAAAAGAAAGTTTAGTAACATAGCACTTTCTAATGTTCTAATTCCATTAAATCAAAATCAAGAATTATGGGATTTTGTTTCTTCATTAAATACAGAAATACAAAATGAATATTGGCAAAACATCAACCCCCATTTCTATCATATTACCGATAAAGAGAAAGTAATCGGAATAGAAATGCTTTTGAAGTATAAAAGGTTTTTTTCTGCGATAGACATCGCGTCTCATTTTGCAAATGCAATTCCAAGTAATTTACTTTCGGAAATGCTTAGAAAAGCAGGAACAGAAGAAGCAAGTGAGACGCCACGATACAGAGGTTATGGGATTGAACGAATTTTTGAGGAACTTGACAAGAGAACAGATATTGAAAAATCAACACTTATTCATTTGGAGTGGATATATCTTCCTCTTTTAGATTCATACGGGACAAGAAGAAATCCAAAGACACTAGAAGACGAATTGGCGAGTAATCCTGAATTTTTTGTCGAAGTCTTAAAATGGATATACATTCCAAAGGATAAAACTTTGTTAGAAAAAGAACAAGAGGAAATTTCTGACACAGCAAAACAAAGCAGGGCAAAACAAGCGTATCATCTACTTCACTCTTGGAAAAAAATCCCTGGAATGAAAGAGGATAATTCCATTAACGAAGTGGAATTAAAAGAATGGATTATAAAAGCAAGAACATTGGCAAAAGCGGTAAGCAGATTAGAAGTTGCTGATTCGGAAATCGGAAAAGTATTGGCAGAATATCCAGAAAATGTTCAAGAGTGGCCACAAGAAAAAATATTTCAGGTTATTGAGGAAATAAATACTGACAATTTGAAGAGTGGTTATTCTTCCGCTATGTTTAATAAGCGAGGTTTATCGACAAGAGGTGCTTTTGACGGAGGAGATATTGAAAGAGAAAAAGCGGCTTACTTTGAGAAATTAGCAATTGATTTTAAGAATAAATACCCAAATGTTGCAGATATATTTAAACGAATGCAACAAGGTTATTTAGCAGATGCAAAACGAATGGACGAAAGTGCCGAACGAGATAAATTGGAATACTAATAAATTTCAGTATCTAAAACCGCACGCCCATTGGCTTGCCGCACGGGCCAACACACAAACCAAAGCCAGCCAATAAGTGTGCTCAGTCTAGTGTCAGCGGAGAAAAATGTCAATAAAAAATGCCCCACCGCACTACTGACAAATGAAGATTGGAGTAATATGGATGGGGGACAAAAGACAAGGCTACGAATGAAGTATGGATTAGGGCCCCACTACTGGCAACAATAGCTTCCATGAATAATCCCTTTTGCTAACGTTGAGACGGATTTAGTGTTTCTATTCTCAGGATGCATATTAAAATTCATTTTTCTACAAATGCTGTATTCGAAAAAATGAACGCTCTGTAAAGGGTCGACGCGTAATTCACCTTGGCGATATGGGGTGACGAATCTGGTAGTGCTTGAGGTGTGATCCAACTACTGTAGTAAGTTTTCGTCTCCACACACATGACTTGTTGCTACAACAGGAGTGCGCCCCAACTAACAATAAAATTAAAATATCACAATTTGATTAGATATTTTCATGAACCCTTTCGCTTGCAGATAATCAACTCTTGATCGTTTTTGTCTGATATTTCTGTAGGGCGCAAACCAGGTGGTGCGATCACAATCTTCAACGAATCTCCGTCCAACTTATAAGCAATGCTGACAGGTGCCGAAATGTTAAGCGTCTCATCTGGCTGGATAATAATGAACTTGAGGCTGCCAGTAGTGTCCAACTTGTAAGAATACGTCACCTCCTTGCCGGTCTCGTCTGTGAAAAAAAGTTTATCTCCGTTGAAGACATATAGGTAAGATACATTCCATGTCTTGCCGTTTTGGCTTTCAGATTGCGCCAACCAAGATCCCTGTAAGTTTGCTTGGTCAGTAGATTTTGGTGCACCGCATGACAAAACGCAAATAAGAACTAATAGAATGCAGGATGTTTTCATAAGCTCATTTTTTAAACATATTAAAGACAGCAAATTTGCGCCGACACACTTTATTTTATAAAACTCGTAGCAAAAAATACATTTCAAACTTATCAATTCTAGCAAGTGCAGCAAAGAAATCAAAGGCCAGGGGCGCAAAGTTAGCGAGAATAATCCGGAGGCCAGCGACATGCCATAACTCACTCATATTTTCGCGTGTACGCTTAAACTTTGGATCGCGAAGAATTCTATCCCTGCTCGGACCATTTGCCTTTTCGCGCAACATACTCACCAAAGCTCGTTCTTCTACAATAATGTATTAAAAAAAATGAACGCTCTGTCAATGGTGGTTGCTTAATTCGCTTGAGTCACACCACGTGTGACTCATCGCTGCAGTAAAAGTGTGTCGTGCGCCTTAACTTATTTGCACACCGGAAATTGGTACGTCCGTGAGCTTGGTGGATCCGTTCAGGATTATCTACCTTTGAGATTAAACAGGAACATCCGTTAGCGCCTATGCTGAAGCGGCTTCGGCGTAAGCATATGAAGGGGATACCTTTATGCTTGTGAGAACGACGCGTGAAACTTCCTCGGGTGACTCGACTGTAGCTAACGTTGAATATGGACAAGCAAATCAGGGACATATTATTAAAGTTTGACGAGGCGGATAGGTACGAGAGGCCTTCCAATTTTAACTACGACCAACTCAAATCACGCGTAATTAATCTGGTCGACAGACTTGAAAATGTCTTTCGACTCAAATTTGCTATTGACGATCAAGTTCAGGATGCTAGTTTCTTTTGTGATGTTAAAATTCCTTTTCAGCTCGTGACAAGGCCGAGAAGTAACGTGGAATATAGTATTCGAATCAGTAATTTCGGAGGACTAGTAACACTAACTTTTGATGAGGAATATTCAGAAGATGTCAAAGGAACAATCAAAAGCGTACTCGCCGAGATGAATTTTGTATTTATTTATTCAGACGACTTAGATGAGGACTATGACGGCTCATTTGATAAATTCAATGAGATATTGGGTGGTACCAAGCCAAGTTGGTGGATTAGGTACTTTGATTATTTATAAAGATGGCATCTTACCACAATAAAGTTATAACTCATGGCGGTACGGTCAATATTTAATCTTTGGAATTACCAAATGTTGAATAAGGAGCCAAGGGCATTCTTGATTTTATTGTTGGCTCTTGTTTTAACTTCATGTGAACGAACAGGAAAAAAAGTTAGTGAACAAGCTATTCACATAGAACAAGTGAGGATCGGGCAAACAGTATTTCAAGAAAACTGCCAATCTTGTCACAAAATGAATCGGAGAGATGAGAGCATGTTTTTGGAAATTTTTGACCGATTACCTCAGCCAAGTGATTCTTATTTTGCAAAATTCGTAAGAGACAGTAAGAAGCTGAAGAAAAGTGGTGACGAGTATGCCCGATATTTAGACATACACTATGGGTCTGACTATGAACACACTTTTAGCGAATTGACTGAGGAGGAAATTTATGACATGATACAGTATATTAAGTCACGATGCCCCTCGGCAGAAAAGCAATGAACGGAATCAAGATTGATATCGAGAACTTTGACGAAGGATGCGAACCGACTACGTTTGACTTACTGTGCGTGGAAAAAATTGACTATTTGCACAAGGTTAATAATTATTCTCTCGTAACAATTCAAGTCGACACCTTTAAAATTAGAATAAGATTTGACTGGAAAGAAGATGAAGGAATTGATGAGTCAGACTTTCTTTACATAGCAGAATCTGCGACAATGTTTTTTAGGTGCGAAAATCAATGGGGTGCCATTGACGTACAGGCCAAGATGTTAAAGCGACACGAGTGTTCTCATTGGAAACCATTTATTGAAAGAAAAGGCTGTTTCATTTTGGTTGAGGACGACTTATTGGCGGAGTCAACTAGACTTAATGGAGAGAGAATTGACTCGGTGCCAATTGATCCTCCAACAGAGCGTAAGGAATACGATGATAGAATTGAATATAGTAGTCCAGTATTTGGACGACAAGTATTGAAAACAAAGTGACAGATACAGGGCAGCTGCTAACAAAAGCTTCCATCAATAAGCAAACATGTTTCCAGTTGATATCTCAGTCTCGGAAAGCAATCCCAATCTTTACCTTGATCTATCCTAACAACGATGACTGATATTGAATTAATTTTGGACGCGATAAAATGGCCGAGAAGAAACATGCAATTTTCTTCAAAAGAATCTATTGAGGCGAAAATGGGTTTTGCTCTTCCTGCTGACTATGTATTTTTCTTGTCAAACTACGCCGGCCATGAGTCGTTTTTAAAGGAGAATTATTTTGTTCTTTGGGACGAAGCGGAACTCCTATCCTTGAACGAGGGATATGAAGTTCAACACTACCTTGCGAATACTTTGGCGATCGGAAGCAATGGCGGTGGGGAGATGATTGCATTGCAGCACTGTGAGGATCATCGCTTTCAAATTATTTTGATTCCGTTTGGATCCATGAGAGAGAAAGAAATAGTAATTGGAGACTCTTTCACAGATTTCTTAAAAAGAATGAACGATGGAAGAAAATGGTTTGACTAAGCGCTTGGAATGGACATCAACGTATGGACGTGATAATTTACATGCAGGCCAAAAATCAATTTGGTTTAGCTGATTAAAAAAAGAACAGTTGCACAATTTCTTTGACTTCAAATGTGATAACTGCAAAAATGGTTTCGATATTGTCGGCAAATACGTAATGAAATGTTGGTTTCGTGTGGTTCATGCTAATTTCTTATTTTGGCTGCTACTACGTTTCACAATAAAGCCTAGGCAATTATTCACATGAAGATTCGAACGAATAAAATAATGGAGCGGATTCTTGGCCAAAAGAGCTACGAGTTTGTCAAGGAGATCGTGATGTTGCCGGCTGAATTGGAGAATCTTGTGACTTTAGGTTTCAGGGCCGAGAGGGACTGCATTCTGTTTAAAAACGTTGACTATTTTGGTATTGGAATACTTGATTCCGATTTTGGAAAAACAGCGTACGAGGATTTTGAAAATCACATTCATATAGACAATAATAGTTTAGACGTAATAGACGAATTTGAATATTTAAAAGTCGGACTTGAATTTGCTAAAAGGATTTACGCAAAACTCGATTCGTTATTTCGTAATCAGTTTCGAATAATTGTTTCTTACTCCGAAACAATTTATGAAAACGAAGAAATTAATACCTATGGGGGCTGCGTTGTCAGGTTTTACATGATTAGATCAAGCTGTGACGACAAGTATAGGGTTGATGACCTGGATAAATATGAAGACGAAGGAGTTTTGGTGATTGAATGAGCGCAGCTGCAATTTTTAGTGTCAACCTCTACAGTGTTCCGATATCGGAACATTATACAAAGAGCCGAAGAGAATATGTGATGTTGTCTATATTTGATAGTGAAGGGAATCATTTTGACACGGAGTACTGACTCGAACAAGGGAATATTGATCACTTTTTTTCGATGTGAAGATTGATCGGGATTATCATTAAACTAGATAGGAATTCGTGTGTAATATCATGGGTAAAATATAACAATCATTGAATTAGAAGCTCCAATGACAAGCCGTAGTGTATCAGCAATTTTTATTTTCGTTTTTTGTGTATTTGTACCCATGTGGGTCTTAAGTTTCTTTCCGATTCCTTGTGGATTTGGCCTTTGTCTTCCCTTGTATTATCCGATCATAGTTTTTGTTGGACTAATTAGCGGATGGGCTTACTATAAGTTCAATGACAAGATTAGATTGCGTAAATGGATTCAGATAATTTTAATATTGGCCGTCGATATTTTAGTTCTTACATATTTTTATCCCAAGGGCGAATTTTTTCCAACAAACCAAATTTCAGCGGCAAGGAGAGTTGTAGCTCAATATGCGGCGCTAAAACCAACCGATATTTTTGAAGCAACGGAAAAGAGAGATTTTCTCATGATTACAGCTTTGTATCATAAATTCGAACTGCCGAAAGAGACTTACACTGTCGACTACTGCCTCACGGATACATCTGGACGCTGCGATACTTTTTTGAAAACGTTCAATTATTTTATTAAGGACAACAAAGTATTTTCAGATAGCCCTTCCATTCACTTTGAGATTAGCTTGACTGATGGCTCATTGACATTCACCGATACAGTTCAACAGACGACTTTTAATTTTAAGGTTGGCTATCCCAATTTTGGTAAGTATAGTGATGAATTTGATGATAGTTCCCGAGAACTATCACCCACGGGGTCGAGGGTGACCGGCCTTGTAAAGGATATTGGTGCTGTAAGAGTAGCGAGCTCTGAGCGTTTACCCAAGTTCGAGTACAAATTCACCAAACTGTTTGAGCGCTACCTCGACAGACTAAAATGAACGATACGACTTCAGTGAATATTCTTGTGCTAATCTTATTCATGATAACTTTTTCAAAGAGATAGATAAACCATTCAAAATTTTATTTGATATATGTGGGAAAATATATTCGAAATGGTTCACGAAAGGAATTCCGAAGCGAATTAAGATAAACCGAGAAGAAGACTATCATACGCATTACATCGGGCAGGTGAATGATGGTAGGCAATTTTTTGGTTATCAAACGTTCATATTTCCTGATGGCGTTCCGATATCGGGAGATTGGACAAAGAGCCGAAGAGAGTATGTGGTGTTGTATATATTTGACAGTGACGGCAATTATTTAGAGACGAAGCACTGGTTTGCAGGTACGACGGCGGAAACAAATGATGCAATAACAAAAGATAAACTTGAGGCATTCATAAAAGAGCTTGGGCCAACGGTCTACAAAGACATATGTGTAAAGCCGTTTCAAACAATGATCGATGGTTTTGTTTTTGGACTGATACCTGACGAAGCGTCTCGCGTAGTGGATTTGGAGCCGAGTTCTACCATTTCATTTAGTTGGCCTTGGGATGGCGAGTACTATACTTAGAATTATATACAATATATACATTGAACGTAACCAATGCTGTGCTGGAAGAAGTGTAATGACAGCGACGTACAAGTAGTGGACAATAAAATGGTATTGGTTGAGAAAGAATGTCTCGAATATAACGACGAAAGCGAGGAGTATATTATTGGCGACTGTGATTAGGCAGTGTTATAAAAGTCAAATGCATAAACGGCAATTTGAACAGTGGAACATAAGGGAACTCTCCGTCGTATTGGCAACACGGTCGAGCGGAAAGTATGAATTGGAAGTGAACACCGATAAATGACAATGGGCAAAGAACATATATAGACGTTCGGAAGAAGGTTTTTTTATTGTTGTCTGGTTAACGGTTTTGTAGTGCTTGGCGATGTATTGTATGAATGGTAGTGAAAATTCATACGGAGGAATGTATTCAACATGGAGCTCCAGATAAAATAAATAGGAATTGTGATAGATTAGGTCTACCTTTGGTTATCGATTGTGGACACTTAATTCACTGCACCAGGCTGCTACGGCCGTGGTTTCTTAAAATCTCCTCAGTTAATAGGCAGTTGATCTTTAATTAATCAAATAGCTTAGGTCTATTGCCGCTAATAGGTCGCGATTGTCGCGTGCCCCTTCTTATTTTTTTATTAAATATAATTTAAATGACATTTAAAGGTCTCGACCTTTCGAGTGCTATTGTTGACGCACTTACAGAAAAAGGATATCAACGTCCGACTGCAATTCAGCAGCAAGCGATTCCCCATCTTCTCGACGGAAAGGATATTGTTGCATCAGCCTCAACAGGCACAGGCAAGACGGCGTCTTTTTGTATTCCCATCCTGCAAAGATTATCGGTGCATAAAAGCGGTGCTGGTATACGCGCATTGATTCTTACACCAACCCGGGAACTAGCCATACAAGTTTCTGATAATCTTGCTTTTTATGGTAAGCATCTTTCACTGAAATGTGCTGTGATTGTAGGCGGTGTCGCACAGGTGAATCAGGTGAAGGAGCTTCGCAGCGGGATTGATATTCTGGTTGCAACACCGGGGCGTCTTGTGGATCTATTGGATCAAGGCTTGGTTTCGTTGAGACAAGTGGAAGTACTTGTTCTTGATGAAGCTGATAGAATGCTTGATATGGGATTTATTAACGACATCAACCGGCTTGTGCGTGCTATGCCTACAACACGTCAGAATATTTTTTTCTCGGCCACGATGTCGAGTGATGTTAGGGGCTTTGTTGAACAGCACGCGACTTCACCAGTGTATATCAATGTGAAATCTGACGAAACAAAAACTACTATACAACAATCTGTCTATTACGTTGAACGAGAAAGTAAACGAGCTTTGTTGAAGTATGTAATTGATGAGCATGCCATGAATACGGTTATTGTATTCGCTCGTACTAAATACGGTGCAGATAAAATAGCCAAGGATTTAAATCGATCGGGGATCACAGCGGAATCTTTTCATGGCGACAAAACGCAGCATGCACGTCAACGTGCACTAACGAACTTTAAACGAAATACCACCCGCGTTTTGGTGGCGACTGATATTGCAGCACGCGGCATTGACATCGCGGATCTCCCTTTCGTAATCAATTATGAATTGCCGCAATCGACGGAAACGTATACACACCGCATCGGTAGAACAGGAAGAGCGGGTCAAAGTGGCTCGGCGTTATCGTTCTGCGATCGTGAAGAGCGCGGAAAGCTAAAAAATATAAATCGGATCTCACGCGGTAATTTAACCGTTGTGGAGCATCCGTTCGCTTAAGAGATCATCATTCGAATAAAGACTTGACGTTATGGTAAAAATTGGAAAGCCGTATAAGATTGATCCAGAGAGGGCGAAACGTTATGCCGCGCACTATAACATACTCCCAGAAAGAACACTCGTTGTTCCGACTAAAATTCTAGGGGAAGAAGCTTCCTGCGAAATTCATTGGGAAGACGAAGGTGGAAATGCGCATGTGTTGAAAGGTAAAATCTTTGTCACGGAAAATTTAGTCCCGATCAATCCCATGGCGGAGTTTATGATCTATGAACTCTGGCGACGCAACTATGCCGTTGCTAAAGAATAAAAAAGCGCACATCCTGGTTAAGAGCACGACCAGTAAGTCGATGACATCCTTGCTTACTAATTTTAAAACTAATTTTTATTGAATGAATCTTTTTGTTTCAAATATCAGCCGGACCGTAAATGAAAATGCACTAAGAGCCCTCTTCTCTGAATTTGGAGAAGTAGCGTCTGTTAAAATTATCGGTGATAAATACACAGGTGAATCTAGGGGATTCGGTTTTGTTAACATGCTTAGCGACACACAGGCGCTAATTGCCATTAAGCGGCTTGAGAATGCAGAGTTTTTTGGTAGAAGACTGTTGGTATCGAAAGCCAGACCAAATGTAAGGAATAAGTAGTTGAGCTTTCTTCAGGTCTTATTGAAGCACTTCATGTGGCGTACTTCTCTTATTCGTGAGTAGAATTCCTTAATCATTTGAACCCAGCCGCTAAATTATGGCCATGAGACAGTTAAAAATACTGAAGCAGATTACCAATCGCGAGAACCAATCACTCGATAAATACTTGCAAGAGATCGGGAAGTTGGATTTGATTACTGCCGACGAGGAAGTAAATCTAGCGAAACGTATTCGAGAAGGAGACGATGTTGCCTTGGAAAAATTGACGAAGGCGAATTTGCGTTTTGTTGTGTCTGTTGCTAAGCAATACCAACATCATGGCCTCACGCTTGGCGATTTGATCAATGAAGGGAATCTCGGTTTGATCAAAGCTGCAAAACGGTTTGATGAGACGCGTGGCTTTAAGTTTATTTCGTATGCTGTGTGGTGGATTCGCCAATCTATCATGCAGGGACTGGTTGAACGTTCTCGCATCGTTCGCCTTCCATTGAACAGGGTCGCAGGGTTAAATAAAGTTCTTAAAACATTTTCTGCCTTGGAGCAGGAGTTTCAACGTGAACCGACGACAGACGAAATTGCTACTTCGATGGGGGTTACGGCCGATGAGATTAATTTGATCCAGAAGAACGCAGGTAGACACGTTTCTGTCGATGCTCCTTTTCAAGATGGTGAGAGTAATTCGTTGTTAGATGTTCTTCATGACGGAGGCAACCAGATGCCAGATGCTGATTTGGTTTTGGATTCTCTCAAGACCGAGATACAACGAACATTGTCAATATTGACTTTTCGCGAGTCTGAAGTGTTGACGCTTTTTTTTGGCTTGAATGGCCATCCGCCAATGACACTCGAAGAGTTGGGCGAGAAACTGAATTTAACCCGCGAAAGAGTGCGACAGATTAAAGAGAAAGCCACATTGCGTATCCGTCGTTCGGTGAAGGGAAAAGCTTTACAGTCTTTTTTAGGATAGGCGAATCACTGCGTTAGAACTGATACAGCACTGCGTTGATATTCATCCCTGCGCCGACGGACGCAAACAGCACTTTATCATTCTCTTGTATGGTGTGATCTTTCATTTTACCTTTTAGGATTAAATCCAGTAGGGTTGGCACGGTTGCAACCGAGCTGTTGCCGAGATAACTGATCGTCATCGGCATGATGTTGTCTGGAACATCCTTAAGGTTGTATAGATTAAATAGTCGTTCTGCGATAGCATGATCCATCTTCGCGTTGGCTTGATGAATTATTATTTTCTTGATTTCAGAAAGCGGAACGTGGGCTTTTTCCAGCGTCGCTTGTAGTAGGGGAGGAACATGCGTCAGCGCAAATTCATACACCTTTCGTCCACTCATTTTTAAAAAGAGGTCAGACTTGTTTCCATTATATGGTGAATTCGACGCCTTCATGCTGAGCAATTCATGATGGTGCAAAGCATGCGTTTCTGTTTTATGAGCCAAGATACCCCTATTTGAATTAGCGCCTTCAAGAATAAGGGCGCCGGCTCCATCGCTGAATAGCATCGAGTCTTTGTCATGTGGATCGATTACACGTGAGAGCGTTTCGGTGCCGATTACGAGACATCGTTTCACGTCTCCCGACCGAATAAAATAGTTTGCTTGTATCAATCCTTCTATCCACCCTGGACATCCGAAGGGTAAATCGTAAGCAACGCATGTGGGGTTTTTAATTTGAAGTAGCGCTTTAATGCGCGATGCCAGCGTGGGAACAAGGTCGACTCGATTTGTGTCCGCCTTAACGTCGCCAAAGTTGTGAGCGACGATTATGTAATCAAGTGTTTCTCGATCTATTTGAGCATGGGCAATGGCGGCTTCTGCGGCGTGATGGCCGAGATCAGATGCCACTTGGAAATGCGAGGCGTAACGTCTTTCAGAAATACCGGTGATCGTCGAGAATTTTTCAATAACACTCGTAACGCTCTTGTAAACCTTTGTTTCATTCTCGAAGAAGTGACTGTCCTTAAAGAAGGCATTAGGAACCTTCATTTCAGGAATGCATGATCCTGTGCCGATGATGATGCTGTTGAGCATTGCTGTAATGACGACTGCGCCGTAATGTTGTTAAGATGCTCCTTCGCGTGCGGAAGAACATCGAAGTCAGGCGAGGTTAAACTCCGCCGTTGACGTTTGATTGTAGTAGAAAAAATGAATGCTCCCACGTGGGAGCTCTCATTCAACAACTAAACAAATGTTACCATTTTTTATTGAAATCGCGGTTGCCGTAACCACCGCGGTTACCGAATCCACTACGATCATTATCTGTCTTGGGACGTGCTTCATTAACGACTAGGTCTTTTCCAAGGAAGCTGTATCCATTTAGTTCATTGATTGCCGTCTTTGCAGAATCTGTTTCGGGCATTTCGATGAAACCGAAACCGCGACTCCGATTGGTTTCTCTATCCATTACAATTTTCACTGACGACACTTCGCCGTGTTGTTCGAATATTTCTCTCAATTCACCCTCAGATGCTTTAAAGGGGATGTTTGCTACATAGATGTTCATAAAAAAAGTTTAATAATAATGTTCTGATAATGGCCATGTCAATTAGCGCATCCGGGCCACGTATGCGTAGTCCGTTTCATAATCATCCGGCGCCAATTCATCAATTTATTGTCGATAGATGTCACTCTACCGGGGTTTTTGTTAGACATTTCACGATGCTTTCGCGAATGGTCGAAGTTGATTTAATTAGGAACGAAGTTTACAATCACAATCGAAGCAGCATCAGTGTTAACGATGATACTGTAATGCGTGAAGCAGCTATTAACTGGGGAGATTTTAAGAGGCTACGAGGGCAGGAACTTAATTGTCCGCAATTGACTCATCAAAGATACAATATAAAAGCACAATTCCTATTATGTGTTTTTGTAGTCAACCGTTCAGTTGGAATTACGAATGATTTGAGCGTGAAGTTATCTGAGTGAGATTACTTTTTCTTGAAGAACATTCTTTTTACGATCGTCACAGCGCCGACTGCGATAAGACCGGCAATAAGTCCGGTGAAGAACTCCTTCACCATTAAGGGTACGATGTTAAAGTTGTGATGTATAAAAGGTATGCTGTGTTCGAAGATTCCACCCGAAACGAGTAGTAACGCGATGGTGCCAACGAAGCCAAAGAATTTAATGATTAGTGGGAGAGACTTGACCAGCAGGTGTCCAATCTTAGCAATGATTCCGCGATCGCCAGCGCGTTTTATCATTCTATAGCCGATGTCATCCATGCGAACGATGAGCGCTACAATGCCATACACGCCGACTGTAGCCAATAACGAAACGACGGAAACTGTTATGATTTGAATTGTTAAACTTTCTTCCATCACCGTTCCCAGTGCGATGATGACAATTTCAACAGAAAGAATGAAGTCGGTGGTGATCGCAGATTTTATCTTTGACTTCTCCACGTCGACGCCATTTTCTTTTGGTTCTTCGATTACTTCCTCTCCAGTTTTTGCACGATGAAAAAGAAACTCCACTATTTTTTCGGCGGCTTCATACGCGAGGTAGAATGCGCCGAGCACCAACACAACCTTTATGGCGACCGGAAAAAATGCGGTGAGCAAGAGCGCAACGGGAACGATGATGAGTTTGTTGATCAACGAACCTTTGGAGATAGCCCATAACACAGGCAATTCGCGCGTGGCCATAAAGCCAGTAGCCTTCTCGGCGTTCACCGCCAAGTCGTCGCCTAATATGCCCGCCGTTTTACGCGTTGCAATTTTACTGGCAATGGCAACATCGTCCATCAATGCTGCTACGTCATCTAAAATCGAAAAAAAACCTGATGCCATATTTATGCTATCCTCGAACGGTTGCAAAGATAAAATTTAATACCAGACGGCGTGAAGGCCTACGAGCCACTTTAATCGAACTGTAATCTTAGGCGACTTCGCAATGTTGGAGCGATCAAGGCGGCATATTCGCCAGTACATTCGATTGTTTTGTATGAAAACACTTCATGTTTCTTCTACTTGCTGTGTGAATAACATGAATTTGTTTGATGCTTGGTGATGTTTGTACGGGCTGCACTTTTCCGTGATAAAATCGCTACCTTTGCGCCGCATGAAAAAGATTATCGACGCGCGTAAACTACTCGGTGTAACCAAAGACGCTGAATTGAAAGAGTTAAAGACTATCTACAGGAACTTCATGAAAGAATTCCACCCTGATAAGATCGTTAACGATGAAGCGGCAAAATTGGCTGCAGAGGAGAAAAGCAAGGAATTCATTGAAGCTTATCACTTGCTGGTAAGCATCGCTCCTGAAACCCATGCACAACAGTTGGAGAAATACACGGAAGTGATTACGGCATCGCGCATCGAAAATTTTCAGTACAAGGGACAAACGCTCACCATTGATTTTATCGACGGCAGTTGTTACGAGTATTTCGGCATCCCGAAAAGTGTTTATAACAAGTTGATCAATTCAAACACCCCTGATCGCTTTGCACGACGCCACATCTACCATGAGTTTGTTTATCGTAAAGTGAGCAAAGCACTGGAGACAGCTTAACGTCTCAGCTTATCCTCGTAGGAAGCAGCCATAACAGGCATGATCCTTGCAACCGTCAAGTCCACGACTTGACCTATGAAATACCTTTACCCCTATCGGAACATCGCTTTACCTGCCAGCGCCGTTACCACAATGGCTTGTCTTACGTTGTGGCAACATCCTACGCTTTCTGTTATCTTCTATCTCATCTGGTGTAAAGTTATTGCACTAATAGGCCTTCTTACTTATATCCACTTTTTCCGCGGAGCGCAAATCATTTTCTTCATGAACATTGGTATCGGAAGAAATGGATTTTATTTCAGTATGGTGTGCATCGACCTGTTGCTGTTCATCGTGTCTACTGTTGTTGTGTTATTCATCAAGCAAGGAGTATGATGAACGTACTCGAGGCCGATAGCATCATGGTGGATTATGGTGTCGTGTCGTTCCTGTCGGATATTTACTTACGGTGTGATCAAGGGGAGATCGTTGGATTGCTGGGGCGGAACGGTTGTGGAAAATCCACGCTGTTGCAGATTATTTTTGGAAGTAGAATCGCGGCGCAGAAGTCCATACGCATCAACGGCGAATACTTATCAGCGGGCTATAAAAATTCTAACATTAAGTTTCTTCCGCAGGATACATTGATTCCAGCCAACATTACCATTCGCGATGCCATGAGGCTGCTTAGTGTTGAACGTAAAGTTGTAGCCGCAGTATTTCCAGAAAGTGTACCCTTTCTCGAACAGACACCAGCGCGGTTTTCAGGTGGTGAGCTCCGGTTTCTGGAGTTGGTGTTGATCTTGTGTAGCGACGCCAAGTTTTGTTTACTCGACGAGCCCTTCACCGGGCTTTCACCGGTCATGATCGAGCGCGCAATAGCGTTGATGCAGCATGCGAAAAAGGAAAAGGGAATCGTTGTGACGGACCACAGGTATCGCGATGTAACACAATGTTCGGATCGTTTGTACTACTTGTCATCAGGGCGGTTACGGCAGATTGACAGCGAAGAACAACTCGTTAACCTCGGCTATAAAGTATGATAAAAAGGAGATCGCATATTTGAAGAAATCGTGGAGCGTTTCAAAGGTAAGGTAGTGTACATTGATTTTTGGGCAACGTGGTGTGGCCCTTGCAGAAGTAGTATGAATACGCAAAAGCCCATGAAAGCTGAGCTTCACAAGGATGGAAAAGATGTAGTGTTCGTGTACATTACTAACGAAACCTCACCCGAGGGTACCTATAACAATATGATCACGGGCATTCCGGGGGAACATTTTCGCGTTGATAATGATCAATGGAGATATCTCTGTGAGAAATTAAGATCACAGGAATTCCACACTATGCAATTGTCAACAAGAAGGGAGAGGTCGTTGATCCGAATGCACCCAGAGCTCCTAAAGACTTGAAGCCGCGCTTCGAGAAACTATTGGCAGAATGAGTATATCAAAATAAGTACGGCCAGTAGACGATAACCGCGCACGTCGCTGCAATCAGACCGATCATCAGTACAGCGCCTGCCGCCAAGTCTTTCGCTTTTCCGATCATTGGATCTTGATCCTTGGTGATTCTGTCTGCGAGCGTTTCAATGGCCGTGTTGAAAATTTCTGCTGTGAACACAACGCCAATAAGCATCAATGTAATGATCCAGTCTTGACGACTTATGTTCAGCAGGTAGTTGACGAACACGACAGCGATCGCAGCCAGCACGTGCACGATCATGTTAGGTTCGTGGCGCAGCGCAATCCAAATTCCACGCGCCGCATATTTATAACTGGTCAGGTGTTTTCTTAGCATACCCAATTTGTTTGTTGGTTGAATCAGTGATTTACATGCGCAAGGTAAACGGAAAGAAAGCAAGCAAGGCAAGTAAAACCTCTTACGGTAAATGGCGCCAGGAGATTCTGTTGCGTTGCGTCGGCTCTTCGCGTATTCATAGCCAGCATCCAAAATAGCCCATAGGATACGATGTCCCAAACATCGAAACTTCCGTTGGTGAGATGCATGAGTTGGCAAATCTCCAAACCAATGGCAAACAGTATCGGAATAAGATAAAGGTTTATCACATAAGCTTTAACCGTGATGTAGAAATCTTGCGCCAGCGATGTGACACAAAAAATCCATAGTCCTCCAGGAAGGGAATAGATGATAAGCTTGGGTAACGGAACGGTGGTCAATACAATTTGCTTCATGTAACTGTACGATGCAGGCGACAAAAGAAGCGTGATCAATTCGTTCACGACCGTTTTATCAGAACGATAAAAAACGTACACAAACAAACTTACCAGCAGCGCTATGGTTATACTATAACGCCTTCTCATAGATCATGATTTTGAAGTAAGAAAAAAAACCAGCGTTAATGTCGTGTATGAGGTTGAATCTTTTGATGGCCGTCAAGTCGGATAAATGGAACACTGATTTGAAGAAAGCGAACTTTGAAATTCGTTCGAAGCTCTTATCGATAAACCTTACCCAATTATTAGGAGTGACGTGGTTAAGGATAAAAAGTTTTCCATTGGGTTTTAACACACGATGAGCTTCATGAAGAAGTTTGTCGGGGTCGTCGACTACGGCGATGACGTGTGATAGGACGATGTAATCAAAATGCAGATCAGGAAACTGTAATGCTTCACCATTCATATGGTGCAACTGAATATTCGGTTTCAAATGTTTTTCAGCCTTTGCTAGCATATTCTGAGCGCTGTCAATTCCGATCACCTGGTGTTGGGTATAATATTTCAAATGGGTTCCGTTGCCGACGCCGATTTCTAACAGTTGGCCAGGCGCGTATTTATTGATTTCCTCAAACAACTTTTGCTTTTGTGGTTTAAGGAAGATGTCGACGACGGGGTAAAGAAATGTTAACCGGTCGTAAAACCATGAAGATCGACTTGTCGCGGCGCTAATCATATGCAAAGTAAAAGTATTCAAAAGAACTTTGAAAAACAAAGTAAGTTGGCATTTTTACGTTGAAACTGGCGATTAGCACTAAAGCACTATTGGCGTGGCTGTGGGCGTTCACGTTTTTTGCATCAGCATTAACAGGCTACAACATGCGAAAAATATTATATGCCTCGCTATCGATGAACGGGCTGGTGTTGGTTCAGGAGGGGAGAACGACACCGCCACCCGTTGAGGTAATGCAAGACTTCATGCTGCGGGTAAAGCGTGCTGGAAATCTTGTGCTCGGTCGCGTGAGTGCATCGCCGATTTTGTCTAGTGAAACGTTGCGTGTTTCCTTATCGCCGGCGAAAATAGTGGTGGTGTCGGAAACATTGCCTACACATAATCATGACGCCGATCATCTTGTCGCGCGTTCTCCTGAGGACGCATTGGCGCAACTTGCGTCTGCGGGATTTGATACCGCCTTCATTGGCGGTGGTGCGATTGTATATAATGCATTTTTAGAACGAGGCTTGGTCGACGCGCTGATCATCAATCTTTGTCCGGAGATCGCATCGAACGGAAACTTCCTGACGAGTCGTCCTGCATTTCCAACGCATTTCAAGCTCGTAGAAATTAAGCAGCTATCGCGCGATGTAACTCAACTGCACTACACGCGCGACGCATCTGGAAATGGGGGACCAAAAAAAGGTTTTGTAACAGTATTATAGCTTAGACGCTGAGGTTGACTTGAAAGAAATGCCTTAGAAGTGTACAGATAAATTAATAGTAGGTGATGTTGGCGTGGGGGCGAGGCTGTCTCAAAAGGACAGCCTTTTGCAATGCTGATCATTTTTTTGCTGTGTAAATATTTTGGATATGAATAAACTAAAATGGGTTGTGTTATTCTCAATGTTAACAAACCTAACGGTGGCGCAACATCGGGCATTTGAAGTGGATGAAGATGTGCGGATAGCGATGCGCGATGGCATTGTGCTCCGCGGTCATCTGTCGCGTCCGAAAGTTGATAGGCGTGTGCCGGTGATACTCAGGATCAATTCGTATGCTCGGGAAAAAGATTTAAGCGCAAATAGATATGTATTTCAACTGGCGGCTAATTTGGGATATGCGTATGCCGAAATCAACATAAGGGGCACTGGCAAATCGGAAGGTGAAAGACATCCATTTGAGCACGATGTAACTGACGGCTACGATATCATTGACTGGCTGAGTAAACAATCGTGGTGTGATGGCGCTGTTGTGATGGGGGGTGGATCTTACTTGGGGTACACGCAATGGGCGGCGCTGAAGAATCCTCATCCGGCGTTAAAGACGATTGTTCCAATGGTTGCTGCAGCGCCAGGAAAAGATATGCCGTCGCTCAACGGAATGATGCCCAATTATATGATGCGTTGGATGTCGACTTTTGATTCTCCCTATGCCAATGATGCTTCGTTCGATGATACGGAGCGCTGGCGGAAAATATACAACACCATTTATTGTGCAGGCTTGCCAACGACGAGTATAGATTCGTTGCATGGTCGTCGCAGTGAAGTGTTCCAGCAATGGTTGCAACACCCCGCATTCGATGAATTTTGGTCATCGAAGTTGCCGTCATCTGCTGCAGAGTATAGGAACATTAACATTCCCATTCTTTCCATTACAGGCTTCTTTGATTCCAATCAACGTGGCGCACTGTATTATTATAACATGCATACCAAAAGTAATCCGCAGCATAATCACTATTTGTTGATAGGTCCTTATGATCATGCAACGGGCCAAAATCAGAAGCACTTATCACGACACCATTATTACAGGTTTGACACGACGGCATACGTCAACAAGGTTGCGCTGGCGGCAAAGTGGTATAATCATGTGTTAAAAAATGAAAAGCTGCCCGAGCAAATCAAGGACAAAGTAAATGTATTTGTGATCGGCGATGGTTGGCGATATGCAAAATCATTGGGGGATTTGGCCGCTGATACAATTCGCTTTCATTTGGGAGAAGGTGTTCTTTCAAAACAAGTGCAGCGCAAGTCGAAAAGTGCACTGCCTTTTGATTCACGTGTAATCAACGATACCCTTACGTCGCGCCTTACGTACAGAACGGCAGCTCCATTTAACCATACCGACGAGTTTTCTACGGTGGTTGACGGAAACGAAAATTATCTTAATCAAACACCCATCCTTGTTTTTGATTCGCCAAAATTTGATCGAGCGTTTGATCTGATCGGTTCTCCTGTTGGTGTCATGAATATGAGTGTGAAGGGTATCAAGGATGCTGATGTAGAGGTTCGTTATTATGAAGTGACCACGGAAGGGAAAAGTTATGAGCTTTCGGTTGTAGCGCAGCGCTTGAGTTTAATCGACGACAAACGAAGTGTATTGTTGGATGAGGGTCGCGTACGTGAATTCCATTTCGATAATGCGTACTTCATGGCGAAGCGCATTGCGAAGGGATCGTTTGTTCGCGTGACTGTGCGCATTATTAATGAGGCTGGATTTCAGAAGAATTATGGCTCCGGAAAAAATGTGTCCACTGAAAGTATCAAGGATGCAAAGCAGGGAGCGCTCAATATTCATTTTGGGCGTAAAGGTGGCTCATCGATTTTATTGCCAGGAAAGTTTAAAGAATAGGCACAAAAGTGCTATTGAGCTAATACCTGATCAGCTTGTTCTTTGTAATAAAAAATATGAATCGATTCGTTAAAGTAAATTTTCATCTCTTTTGTGCGTTGTCTTTCTTCAGCTGTGGCACGGCCATGATGGACTACTTTCTTGTCTATCCGTCGCGAATGATTGTTGGTGAGGATGAGTTCATCCAATATCATGCCTTGCTGGAAGCGGCGATTTTGCCTGTAAGCGTATTGCCGTTTTTTCTAATCACAATCCAGAATGCTTTGCTGTTCTGGAAGCGTCCGAAATCTGTAACATTGACGATCGTTGCGGTATCAATGACTTGTCTTTTACTCGATTGGGCTTCGTCGATCTTTGTGCAGATTCCGATGAACCTGGAATTGAACAATGGCAAAGATGTGGTGCTGATCGAAAAAGTAATGACGACAAATTGGGGACGTATTGTATTGGAAATTACTCAGGCTGTACTTGTGCTTGTCATGATGATAAAGGCTGGTAAGGACGAGTAATGAAAGGCATGGCGGTCTCATAGAACAGTAGGAACGGGCCGTCATAGGATGATTGAGTGTGCCGTGGTGTAGGTTTACGCCACGGCTTTTTTTGTTACTCCGCGATACTGGTGATTGATATCGTTACGATGTTGCCAAGGATTGGACTCGGATCACCAAGCAAGTAATCAAGACGGTTAATCTTGAAATTCGCGTTGAATCGTTGGCGGCCATTCAGGTAACTGACAGAGAACGGTATCGTGATCGGCTTCGTTGTGTTTTTGATGGTCAAATCAAATGTTCCTGTGAATCGGTGTTTCGAAACACGTTTTAATGTTTTAGAAACGAGTCGTATTTCAGGATATAACGCAGTGTGCAGATAGTCATCACGTTGTAAATGTCGATCGCGAATGTCAATACCTGTGTTGATAGATGATGCAAACGCGATGCCCTCGATGGTTGCGTTCGAAAGATGCTCTGGATCAAACGCAATATTCACAATAACCGAGTCAATACTTCCGGTCACTGTCAAACCGGCGTTGTTAATACTGAATTGTACACGCGTTTCTTTCGTTGGTGTTTTGATGGTTGCACTTAGTAAACAGAGGGCACAATAGAATGAAAAGGAAATGCTGGCAATCATAAACTTTTAAGAAAGGCGATCAGCGCTGTTTTATCTTCCTCACTGAGCGAAAGTCCGAAGGGATGTCCTTTGACAGGTCTAACCTGGCGATTTAATCGTACAGGATTGAATACATCTTCCAACGTAGACAGCTCGCCGTGGTGAAAGAATGCATCGTGCATCCAAATGTTCCGGAGCGATGGAATCTTGTAGTAGCCCGTACCACGACGCGTATATAATGTGCTCGTTGAATCGGTGCCGACCGATACATTGAAGATGTCGTATTTCTTGAAATGATTTACGGGCGGCTCGAATCCATTTGCCGGTGTCAGTTTATTGTTGGTATACAATGGCGGCGTATGGCAGGTGACGCATCCTTCTCGCTTGAATATTGATGCTCCCTTTTTCAGTACAGCTTTGGAACTTCGTTCGGGGTTACGCGGGGCCTTCAGTGAATAGATGTATTGCGTTAATGCAAAAAGCTGCGCATCATTGTATCGTTTGGCTGCATACCCGAAAGGATGTTTCCATTCCGCAGACCCTGGACGTTTTGTATGGCCATCAATACCTGCAGGAACAAATCCGTTGTAAGACGTGAGCATGTCAGCACCTTGATTTAGTGCAGCATAGCGCATCAGATCTGCTGGACCGTTGTTGATCATTTGTCCTGTGTGATCAAGGTACTTTAAGTCTTTCACACCGAAGAGCGATGGTATTTTTAAGGCGCGTTCGAATGATCCTCCTTGCCGATGTGCGACACCGTTTGATGCCAGCTCCAATGCGTCAGCGAATTCATCAGATGTTGCGGGTGTCATTTGGTGCGTTGATGGTGCCCAAGGGGTGAAGTATAGCTTTTGCGTTCCGTCGACGATAGATGCAAATGGAACACGACCACTTCTCACAGCTTGCGCAAACCGACTGTTATTGAAAATATTTCCTTGCGCCCCCTGGATTACTTTTCCATCGGGCATCACGCGCGTGTGACACGAAGCGCATGAGAGCGACCCTTTTAGTAGTGTTCCGTTCTCAAGGATAACATAACGGTTGAAGGGATAGCGACCATCATCCGTGATTTTTCTTGTTTGTCCTTTGAAGTCTTGAGCGGTGAGCGATGATATCGAATCCTTGACAACGGTGTACGCTACAGGCCAGTTGAAAACCATTTCACCGGCGCGTATCCAGTCGGCTTGCGTCTTAAATTGAGTTTCATCGAACGCTATTTCTGGTTTGAGGTTTCTTAGTGAATCAAGGTATCCTTTTCGTTCATATTCACGCAGGTATACAGGAAAAGTCTTATAGATCACATGCGTGGGGATTGAATCGTAATAAGACTCAGGCGCGTAATCGACGAATGCTGTGGTGTCGGGTGGCGGAAGGGAATGGGCTTTAAGTGCGTCGACATCCCACGTTTTGGGAATCGTAAATAAATTGGCTGTGAAAGAAAAGAAGATACAGATGATAATGATGCCGCAAAACATAGGCAACACATGGTGAAATTTCTTCATGGCTAGCGTGTTTTTCTTCCAAAGATTGGAGAGATGTGACCCGTTTGCTATAGCCCCAAAGAATCAAATAACGTGTTAGATCAAGTTTCTGTCTCTCGCTAAACGCAATAACTCAATTGAGTTCTTTACTTGCGTTTTCTTGAAGAGTCGTTGCTTGTGGTTTTTGATCGTGAAGATACTGAGCGACAACTGAGCCGAGATTTCCGCGTTGCTATAGCCCTTGTCGATAAGTTTGATGATCTCGACTTCCCGTGCGGAGAGCGTGTTGGTCTGAGACCGTTGTAGATAGCTTTTTACTTTCGTCTTCTTATTGTTTACGATCCTGTAGATTTCAAGGGCGACGGTGAGCTTATCTGTTGTTTTAGTGTATGTACAAAAGTGTGCGAAGTTACCGGTCTTCGTTTTCAATACTACTTTTTCATCTTCAATGGTGTGATATTCGCCATCGCCACCTTTCATACGATAAACGAGTGTAAACCGAATCTGCGTAGGGTCGTCGACATCAACGGTATGGCTATTGATCAATGCGTAGATGTTAGACAAACTGGCGACGTCATCGGGATGAATTAAAGCCAGGTATTCTTCCATGGTAAAGAACTTCATCCGTTTTGCAGGTACGCCCCAAAAGTCTTTGCAGTTTTCACTCACATAGAACGCGCCTTGGTGATGTTTTCGGCAAATTTGCACAACCTTATCTGGATAGAATTGCTCGAGCATCTGCGTGTATTCCATAATCATGTTCAGGTCTGTTTCAACATGAAAGAACTCTTTGGCGTCGGCCTGTTGGCTTGCAATATTGCTCATTGTAGTTGGCGTGTTTATGCTGTAAAAATACGGAAATAGGAGCGGTTAGGTTTGTAGAATGCGTAGTACTAAAGTACTAATCTCGTATAGTACTGGCCACGCAGCGCGTCATAAAAAAAGTGTCATGTATGCTTTGCCAGCCTATGTTTAAATATTAGTACTAAATAGCCCTGTTGTATCCCATCACAACCGACCTTCTTTGCAGTAAAAAGTTTATGAAAAAGGACAAACTTATTTATTGGGCCACGACGATTGTTATAGGATGCTCGTTGCTGTATAGCGCGTTATTGTACTTAACAAACGACGAGATGAAGCAGGGATTTGTACACCTTGGTTTTCCGAACTATTTCAGAATAGAGTTGGCCATTTGTCAAATGATTGCATGCTGGTTGCTCATCATGCCCAGCGACAACATCTACCTTAAGATAACAGTTTATGCTGGATTGTTTTTTACGTTTGGGTCTGCCGCCATTGCTCATGCATGTGTCGGCGACTCCATCAGTACAGTGCTGATGCCGCTATTTTATGTCGTACTCCTATTGATTTCATTGACGTTTTATGCAAAGCTTCGGATCTTACCAACAGAGCAGTGATCTGGTAGAGTCCTCTACGCTTATCTATAGATACTTTTTTAGTTGAATCTTCCGCGAAATCTTACATGCTGGTGGTTTGGCGGAGTGGATTCGTTTTGAAATTCCATTTTTGTTGAAGGTGACACTTATATTTACAGGAGTTTACGATCCCCTATACAAAAAACTGTTATCCAATATGAAACGGCTACTGATGATTCCTGTCACGTTGTGCCTCACGCTTTTCGCGCATGCTCTGAGCGCACAAGAAATTTGCAACAATAGTATTGATGATGATGGCGACGGTTTTATCGACTGTTACGATAAAGACTGTAGTCAGAATACTGTCTGCGATGGATTTTTTATTGGTAGCGATGCATGTAGTGAATCACCTATACAGTTTCCTCCCCTGGAATTAAAATTGAAGTACAAGTCTGCACCCGGTGGAGCGAATCATGTGAGTCGTATCGTTGCGGGCGATATTAATTCCGATGGTGTTAACGACTTGGTCGCGACATACACTAATCAAGATGGCACCCTTAGTTAAGATCAATGCTTTTAACGCGCCACAATCTGGAAGCGATCTCGTGTTAAATAAATCGATTAATGCGTTGTCTGCGCTTGGCTTTGCTTCCTATGAAGACATCGCTATTGCAGATATCAATGGTGATGGTTGTGCTGAAATTTTTATAGTGGCTACAAAAACAGAGGGAACCCAATATACCGCCCATGCATTTGACTGTGAAGGTAATTCAATATGGGCAACACCAATTACTTTCGTGAGTAACCCTGGCTTAATGGGCCTTGCAGATTTTGATCGTGATGGAATAGTTGAACTGTATTGGAGAACGCGAATTTATGATGCGCAAACGGGGGCGGTATTAGGTGAGAATAATATTGACAACGACAACACAGGCATACACGCGGGCGTAAATGGTTGGGGAATGAATAGCAACGCCCCGGTTGCCGTTGATATTATACCGCTCAATAATAACTTGGAACTTGTGGCAGGTTGTCGGATATACACCGTTTCGATTAATCGCGCTTCGAAGTCTGCAACGCTAACGTTGGTCAAGCAAGACCCTAGGTATGCTACGCGCACGGCGCGGACCACCGGTAGCGGAACGAGTGTGGCCGATTTTAATCAAGATGGTCATCTTGATGTACTGGCCGTTGGATCATTGGGTGCCTATAATGCAAACACAACTATTTTCTTTTGGGATGTACACAACAACGTAGTCAAAACATTTAGTGATCCTATAGGCACTGGCGATTACAAAAACGGCTGGAAGAATGGCGCCGGTCGAATCAATATTGCTGATATCGATGGTGACACGTTGATGAACGCTGTTTACGTATCCGGTAAATACTTGTATGCGTTAAAAGAAGCTAACGGAAATTTGGAGTTACTGTGGCGAGAGAATGTGGTTGAAGAAACCTCAGGATACACTGGGTGCACAACGTTCGATCTCAACGGTGATAACCACGCAGAAGTTATTTACCGTGATGAGGATTACTTTTATATTTTTAATACGACCGACATCGGTGTGGTGAAGAGTCCGCCTGTTCGTTGTCCATCGCGAACGCATTACGAATACCCTGTTGTCGTTGATGTTGATGGGGATGGCGCAGCAGAAATTTGCGTAACCTGTAGTGCTGATGAATCCACGTTAGGAAAAAATCAACAGATGTTTGCGGCTGGTGAAATTCGCGTTTATGAATCCGCCAATATTCCCTGGATGCCTGCACGCAAAGTTTGGAACCAACATGGATATATGGTTACCAATGTCAATGATGATTTAACAATCCCACGTGTACAACAACTTCATCATTTGCCGTATGCAGAAAATGCCGAATGCCGTCAGGGTGGATTGAGCAGGCCTTTCAATGGGTTCTTAAATCAAACAACGTTCTTGTCTTCATCAGGTTGCCCAATTTATCCTGTAGCCAATCTAACGCCGGTGTCGTTCGATGCGGAAAATGTTATTGACTACACGCCGTTTGTATGTACAGACAATGTGGTGGAGGTAAGTTTTAAGTACAAGAATATTGGAAGCGTTGTAGTGAATACGCCAATCAACATTACCTTTTACAATGGCGATCCACGACTAACATCACCTGCTGCGACACGTCTCGCGACAAAAGAGTTTTCAGATCTTCAAATTAATCCGGGAGATACGGCTACGTTCACTGCACAACTTGATTACCTCAGTGGTACAATAGATTTATATATTGTCATTAACGATGCGGGTACTACAGCGCCATTGGATATAATCCAACAGTTAAGTCGAATAACGGAATGTGACTACAATGATAATATCATGAACGCAGCCCTCGTGCCACAAGCTGTTCCATTGGTTTTTGACTTCACCAATAATCTCAAATGCATTATTGCGCCAGGTGTTCCGACCACTGCGAATACTGGGGCGATAGAGGCAATGGTATTAGTAGATGGTTCGCCTGACTTAACCAATTTTACTTTCTATTGGTCGAATGGCCCAACGCCTAAACCGCTTGCCGAAATTGATTACACTGGGGCTAACTACACGGCCTTGCCTGCGGGTGTTTACACCGTGTACGCACTTCATAAAACACGCGAATGTAGTTCCGATTCAGTTGCGATAGCCTTACCTGAAACAGAGTCGGAAGTCGACGCGGAAATGATTATCGATCAAATCATCGACGACGAAAATCCAACGGGACAACTTTCCGTTATTGTTAATGATGCAGATCATGATGGCGTAGGGGATCCGCATAACAACTTTACCTATGCGTGGTACAATGGCGAAGAAGTGCTTGTCGGTGATATTATCGGGACGAGTCATACGTTATCGGAACTTGGTGAGGGAACTTATTCCGTACTGGTACAAGACAAGACTACCAATTGTTACGACACGGCCTATGCGACATTGAAACATGAAATTGTTTTGAGTGCGGATGAAGAATTGAATGCATCGCCAGTGTCGATGTATCCGAATCCTGGAACAGATGGTGTAACGATCTCGATCGAGAATGCTTATACCGGCGACGTACAGCTGCAAATTCAATCAGTTCTTGGAAACGAAGTGTATCAAACGTTAAATAGCCATAAGAATACAAGAACACTTGCCGTACCGGTCGATACGCATAAACTTAAATCGGGCGTGTATTTGATCAAGGTGGCTCTCGGAAAAACAAGTACGGTTTACGAGAAATGGATCAAACTTTAGAAGCAAACCGTAAATCAAATGATATGAACGTGAGCGTATTTAATATGCTCACGTTTTTTTTTATGTGATCGCGAATGGGTTATCGTAGCTGTTTAATAATTTCTGTCGATACCCAATAGATATCGCCGCGACTCGCATACATAAGATATTTTCCGTCTGGCGTTACATACGGACAGAAGTCGTCGGTTTCTGTATTGATCGAATCTCCTAAGCTCTTCGCATTACCCCATGTGCCATCTTCTTGTCGGAAAGAAACATAAAGATCTCCAACGCCAAGACCTCCCGGGCGGTTAGCAGCGAATACGATATAAGACTCGTCCGGTGATACGAAAACATCTGCTTCGTAGGAAGATGTGTTCACACCAGGTCCAAGCTTTGTGGCGGTCTCAAATTTTCCATTCTTAATGTCCGCTGAATAGATGTCGTAGTTGTCTTGTTCACGGTTAGAACCGAAATACATTTTTCCCGCGCGTGTAAAGGAAATGTAATACTCGTTTTGTGGAGAATTGATGTTTGGTCCTGCGTTTTTGGGTTCAGACCATTTTCCGCCGTCGCGTTCGATATACCAGATATCGTAATCCTTCTTAGGGCCTGTACCGGTCAGCGTTCTGTTCGAAATGAAAAATAACTTTTTACCATCAGGGGTTAGCATCGGATCATTGAAGCTATAGGTTTCGTGCGTGAGAACCTTGCTGGGTGTGCTCCATTCGCCAGCGGCAAATTCCATCACCCACGTCTCCGCTTTGCCATCGATTTCCGTACTGTAGTAAAATTCATGTTGATCGTCGGAGAAAACAGCGCCGAATTCAAAAATCTCTGGGGTTGATATTTTGCGTGGTGCAAAAATAGCCGGTGTCGTACCGGGTGTTGTTTCATTAAAGTATTTTTGATCTGGGCGCTGTGAACAGGCTTGTGTCATGCTCATCAATAGTATTGCGGCGAAGGTGCTTTTTGTGTGTGTCATTATTTATTTTAACGGATAAATGAAATATAAAGCATTGCGGATGAGATTCATAATTGCTTGTTTACTCATAATGAGTTGTGCCTGCTCTCAAACAAGTACAACCGAGGATGAAAAGCTAGTAATAGATCCCTCGATCTCGGTAGGCATCTGCTTTTTGCCAGATCGCGACTTAAGGTTAGGCGACAAACTGCGTACTGTTCTATCAAAGCGGAAGTCGGATGTTAATTTTTATGTCGTTGAAGAATTTCCTTATATCAGTGCGCACGACGATCCTAAAGGAGACAGGGTTTACAGAAGTTTCTTCCAACTGCAAGGAAGGCGCGTTGACGAGGAGTTGAATTTCACAGACAGTATTCTAGTGTCATATAGCGCGGCGTATGTCACCAAAAACAAAACGAAGGTATTGCGCAAATTAGCCTGCGACCTTCCTTCGATGCCGTCAGTGTTTTCACGCGACACGTCGATAAGCTTTCAACACAAAAATTATGGAAATGAAGTTGTATTCGAGCAGCATGGAGAAACGACACGCGTAACGATCGTGTATTTCTTGAATACGGACTGATCGAAGTCTCACGCATTTCCGCCGCGAGTCGTTGGTCTCTATTCGCTTGCAAAAAATCTTCGGCGTAAGTTTGTTGGTTTTTGATCACCCCATCTAAACGCACGGCACCAACAGGTGAGCTCGCTTAGCGGTTAATTTTTTCAGTATTACTGGTGTTGGGGAATTTTTCGCTTTGCAAATTACCAGCGTGTCTAATCGCTAATTGATCCTTTTAAAGTGCGTAAAAAGGGGTGGCGTGTTGAAAAAAAACAAATTTTAATAGACCGTGCGCGCGGTGGCCCAACTTAAACGCGGGGGAGCCCCGGCATGTACGATGGGCAGCATGTTTAAGTTTCCCTTTTTCTTTTTGTTACTTTTCTATTTGGGGACGCAAAAAGAAAAGTAAGAAGAGGATGATGCCTGAATTGATTTGCCGGACTGAGTAAAAAACAACATCAAGTTGATAACAAAGAGCGGTCTGGCTGTGGGGTCGAGATGAAACAACTCTTTGCGGACACTGATACTTCAATATTTGTCACCAATTCCCTTTTGCAAAAGAACACGGACACGGAATAACCAATGGTGCAGCTGAGTTTCCGCCAATTTTTTTTCTTGGCCGCTCCCTGTTAAACGCTGTCAAAAACCGCCTTTTTAGACTGATTAATAACTTTTTATTCTCATTAACCCTGTTCTAACCCTCGATTTAACCAAATGGCGTTAACGTTTGCAGTCGAATTTGCAATCGATAGTTGTGAGGTCGGACCGACAAGTTCAACATCGCAACACGACTTAAACATGTCAAACCCAAAAACCATAAAACCAATGTTTAAAATTCTACGAATGCTCTCGTTCATCGTTTTGCTAGGCACCTTCTTGGTGTCTCTTAATTCGTGCGATAAAGATGACGATCCCTCCAATAGCAACTTCGGTACTGTGAGTGGTACCGTCACGGACGACTCAGGCGAACCGATTGCCGATGTAAAAGTCACCGTTTCGGGCGTGAATGAAGAAGATGTTGTCGTAATGACTGGCGCAGACGGAAAATACTCCGTCGGCAATGTTTCCGTGAAGTTGCACGCCATTACGTTTTCCAAAACTGGCTGGTTAACCGTAAGCAAATCAGTGTCGGCCACAGATTTCGACGCGAATAAGTCGACGACAGTAGACGTCACGTTGCAAAACGCTTCTGCAAAAATCGTCGGTACTATTTCAGATGCCAAGGCTGCGGGGGCTCCGCTTTCGGGCGTAACGGTCACCATTGGTGCTGCAGGTACAGTAACCACAACGGCCGAAGGTACTTTTGCGATCGAGAATCTAGTGCCGGACGCATACACCGTAACGTTTACGAAAGATAATTATGTCACGATTACAAAAAATGTAACGAAAGCAGACTTCGTTGACGGCGTTGTGACCATCAACTTAACCATGGGTGGACAAGAACTGCTACGTGGCCTTACAGCCGATGATCTCGCACGTGCAGAGAAGTGGTACTACAACGAATATCGTGGAGGTCGTAATGCAGATGCCTATCCACACTGGGATTGGGCATGTAACTACATGTCGACGCTTGATTTCCGCGGCGCGTGGGAAGAACAGAATGAAGGTACAACACTTCAGATTCGTAACAGCACAGGCGATCGTAGTAACCCTGCCGACTTGAATGTATTCGACTCTTTCGTATTCGGAAGTAAGCGCATTACACAAGACAACAAAATCATGTCGTTGAGAATTCGTACACACAGTGCTGACGCTGGAAGCCCAGTGCATTTCGGTGTACAAGTCGTTGACCTTTCTGCGGCGCAACCAGCAGCTGTGAAAATCGGCGACAACAAAACTTTTGCATCAGAAAATTATACTGATTTTGAATTCGATCTGAGTAACTACGTCGGCAAAGAGGTTGTTATTGCGATCGGTACATATCGCCAAGCAACTGGCGACTATTGGAAGCAACTCGTTCTCCGTGCCATTCGCTTCGCGGATAAAAAAGTTGAAAACTGGGATTGGCTTCCTGGTAACGAAGTGGTTACAGGATGGAAATTGACGCATGAAACAGCGCGCTCTACGATGCCGCACACTAAAAAATCTTTCACCGGTCTTAGCCCGCAATCAGGAGATCGTGGCAACTATGTGGGAGCCTATCGCAAATGGCGTGACGTTGCGCACATCGCGGCGGAGTGGTCTTTTGTTCCATTGAAAAAAGACCCGGAAGTATTCCCTTCGGAAGGATACTTGATCAAAACACGTAACACACCAGATGTGAGCACCACGGTGCCAGAAGCATATCTCTATTCGAAATTCTCAATCGCTGCAGGCAGTAACAAACTCACGTTAAGCACGCGCACATTCGGTGGTAACTATACATTCTTCAAGCTCACGGCGATAGACAATGACGGTAATGTTATACACGTGGCGCCGCAGTCGAATACCGCACAAGATGCGAGTGCTGCCGACGATGGATGCTGGAAGTTTAAGCATGACGCTGGCGGCGCAGGAACACCTGAGCAATACGCGAAATTTGTCTATGACTTATCACAGTTTGATGGTAAAGATGTGACAATTGCGATCGGTGTATACAACGGAGCGGCAAGCTCTGGTGAAAATAAATTGGTATTCCATCGTATTGATTTGAACTAAACGAATGAATTATACAATGATCTTATTTCGAACAACCATTACAACCTGCATTCTCATTTTGATGACCATCATTGCAGCATGCAGTGATTCATCTGAAAATGGTCCTGTTGATCCTCCTGGGGAAGTCAACGTTGCAGATCAAAATCTTCGCCGTGCTATCGCGCTTACCGATAACGCCATCGCGTCTTACTTCACAGGAGACGGGATGGCCATGGCCCGCTACTATAATCCTTACACGAACGTGCGGTCTGATGAAAAGGGAAGTGTGTGGATGTACACGAGTGCAATTGAAGCGGTCAATGCTATTCTTCATGCTCTTGAAGTGCAGAAAGAAGAAGGGAATGCTACACTTCACAATGAGCATTTCACAAGGTATACGCAACTACTCGATCGATTGATCGACAACGCCGACTTCTACAAAGGAACGTTCCAACTGGTGTCCTACACGCAAACGAAAGAATGGTCTGTGTATGGTGTTAACCGTGGTGGTGGAAAAGGTACTGCGCAGGTGGCAGGAATCGAGAATGTTTACGATGACCAGATGTGGCTTATTCGCGAACTACTCGAATCATACAAACTCACCGGCAAGCAAGCATATCTTGCGCGCGCTGAATATCTGACAGAATATGTTCTCGACGGATGGGATTGCACACGTGACGGCAGTGGCGCTGAACGCGGTGGTATTACATGGGGACCAGGCTATGTGACGAAGCACGCTTGTAGCAACGGACCGATGGTGAGCCCATTAGTATGGCTTCATGAATTGTACAAAGGTAAAAATGATGAAATAACACATCGCTATATTGATGCGGCTGATAAGCAAACACGACTCACCGAAGTGGTGAAGAAGAGCGACTACTACCTTAATTTTGCAAAGCGAATTTATGATTGGCAAAAGAGCCAGTTGTTACGCGCAGATGGTGTGTACGATGACATGAGAGGTGGTTGCTCACCGGGAAGTCCGCAAACGGAGAACGTTAACGGTACTGTTTATCGCAAAGGAATTTCTTGCCAGGACCGCGTGGGCCCAGCGATCACGTACAACACCGGCTCAATGCTTTCAGGTGGTGCTGATCTGTTGCGCGCAACGGGTGACGACATGTATGATGAAGACAATAAGAAATTGTCGGATGCAAGCTTTCAATACTTTGCCAAGCTCGGTCAGACAGAAGAAGGATATTATACATACGATATCAGTGGTTTTAGAAATTGGTTTAATGGTGTGTTGATGCGCGGCTATGTGGATGTGCATCCATCATATCAAAATGTGTCGGATTATATCAGTTCATTCCAAAAGAATCTGGATTACGGATATGATAACTTTTTATACAAAGGTTTTCTTCCGACAAATTTACTCGTGGGTTGGAATCGTGATAGAGGGAAGAATAACACCGAAGGCATGTTCATCTTTGCTTTCGCAGCAGAGTACGCCGTACTCGCACGATATGAACTTCAAAAATGATAAAGTCATTGAGTATGATGCAGAATACACATAAGCAATTATTAAACCTGATAAGATATTCCGTATTCGGAATGATTATACAGTGCTTTGTTTTTGCTCCCGCTTTGGTGTTTGGAGCAGTACAACAGCAGGAGATAACAGTAACCGGTAAAGTGACCACTTCAGAAGATGGCTCTGATCTACCGGGCGTAAGCGTCGTGATTAAAGGTACTAACCGCGGTACAACCACGGATGCAAATGGAAACTATTCACTCGCCGTATCGGATCCCAATGCGGTGTTGTTGTTTTCCTTTATTGGTTACACAACACAGGAAATTCCAGTCGCAGCGCAAACATCCATTAACGTTTCATTGGTTGCCGATTTTCAAGAACTCAGTGAAGTCGTAGTTGTTGCGTACGGTACGCAGCAGAAAGTAACGCTCACGGGTTCGGTTGCAGCCATCAAAGGCGATGAGATGATGAGAACGAAGAATGAGAACCCGCAGAACATGCTCACAGGTCGCGTTGCCGGTGTGCGTGTATGGCAAAAGAGTTCTGAGCCCGGTACATTCAACAACACGTTCGATATCCGCGGCATGGGTAGCCCTCTCGTTGTAATTGATGGCGTGCCGCGTACCATGGCCGATTTTCAACGCTTGAATCCTAGCGACATTGAAGACATCTCTGCATTGAAAGATGCAGCAGCAGCAATCTACGGTGTGCGCGCAGCGAATGGCGTGGTGCTTGTAACGACGAAGAAAGGTAAGGCAGGCAAAACAGAAATTGCGTACAATGGATCGTTTACATTTCAACGTCCCGCAGGATTGCCGAGCCTGGCTGATCCATATCAGACAATGACGCTTTACAACGAGCGCTCGATGAACAATATCAACGGCGGAAGTATCATCTACACAGAAGATGATTTCGAAGCTTTCCGTACGGGTGCACGCCGCTCAACGGATTGGAATAATTTACTCATCTCTGATTTTTCTCCTCAAACGCAGCACGATTTAAGCATCACAGGTGGTACGGAAAAAACACAGTACTACATCGCTGGAGGATATCTCTTCCAGGAAGGTATCTTCAAGTCTGGCGATTTGAATTATAACAAGTATAATTTAAGAACCAACATCACGACAGAGCTTGTAAAGGGGCTGAAGTTCAACGTTAACCTCAGCGGTGTCGCTGATCAGCGTAACACGCCGTACTCAAGTTCTGTGGATATCATCAGAAACTATTGGAGACAAGGCGTACTATTCCCAGCTTACGCAGATCCGGAAAACACGATGTTGAGCTACGAAGGCCTCGATCTTGAAGAGAATACTATCGCAAAGATGTCATCAGATATTTCTGGATATAGAAAGTTTAAGCAAAAATATTTTCAGTCATCGGCGGCATTAGACTTCGATTTCGAAACGTTAAATCCTGCGCTTGAAGGTTTGTCGGCGCGTGCGTTGATCAGCTACGACTATCGTCATGATGACAACACGATTTTTAGAAGAGAGTATTATCAATACGCTTTTAATCCGATCACGGAGGTCTATGAATCCAAGCTTTATAATTCAAGTTCACCCAATCAGCTGCGCCGCGAAATGTTCGATAGACAACAGTTGTTGGGGCAGTTTCTATTGAATTACAAACGCACTTTTAACGGTGTTCACAATGTGACGGCACTTTTGGGCGGTGAGACACAAAAAAAACAAGGCGATAACTATTATGCACAGCGTGATTTAGCTTTTGCAATAGATTATCTATTGGGTGGTGTTACCGAGAATCAAATGAGCGGGATGTTATCAAGCACAGATGATCTGTATACTATTTCCAACACAGCTGTGTTCGGAAGATTGAATTACACATTTGCAGATCGCTATATCGGAGAGTTTCAGTTTCGTTATGATGGGTCATCGAAATTTGTGAAGAATGATCAGTGGGGTTTCTTCCCTTCAGGATCGATAGGATGGAGAATTTCAGAAGAGCCTTTCTTTAAATCAGTTTCGGCGCTTTCGTTTGTAGATCAATTAAAATTCCGTGCTAGCTACGGTCAAACTGCAGATGATGATAAACTTGGATATGAATGGTATCCGGGATACATCTATCCAGCAGTGGGTACGAACGCCAGTCAAGGTTATTACAATCACTACGCGCCAGGTTATGTGTTGGGCGGACAGTTCGTCAATAGCGCTACGCTGATCGTTCCCAATGATCAGATCACGTGGTGGACGGCTTCTACTTTTAACGTCGGTGTTGACTTTGAAGGATGGAATGGCCTCTTCGGATTTTCGGTAGACTACTTTGAGCGTTATCGTGAAGGACTTCATGCGCGTCTCCAAGGCGGAATACCTACTGTTGTCGGCACAGAAGCACCACGCGAAAATCTCAATAGCGATCGTCAATTCGGTTTGGATCTCGAACTATCACATCGCAATAGAATCGGAGAACTTGCTTACCGTGTGAAAGCGATTGCTACCATCACGCGTAACAAATATTTGTATGCCGGTGAAAAAGGTCCATGGGGTAACTCTTACGACCGGTGGCGTAATGACAACTTGAGCTACCGCTATCAAGGTGTACAATTTGGTTATGAAGGTGCGGGGCGTTACGAGAACTGGGAAGATATCTGGTCTTATCCAATCTATAAAGACCGCGACGTTTTACCTGGTGATTACAAGTACGAAGATTGGAATGGTGACGGAGAGATCAGCGGTTTGGATGAACATCCATACGCATACGATCAAACACCATGGTTAAACTTTAGCTTGGGATATGATGCGACCTACAAGAATTTTGATTTGAATTTCTTGTTTCAAGGAACAGCGTTAGGATCAATGCAATATAAAGAACCATTGTACGCCATCTGGGGAACAAACGGTGGTGGTACATTGGAGCAGTATACCGACCGTTGGCATCCCGTAGATCCGACGGCCGATCCATACAACGTAAACACGGAATGGACTGGCGGCTACTATGGATTTACAGGAAGATATCCACGTGAGAATTCGGATTTCAATCGCGTAAGCACCGCTTACCTCCGTTTGAAGAGCATCGAGGTTGGCTACACACTTCCGAAGAAAATCAAAGCTTTGTCGGCCATGAACTTGCGTGTATTTGCCAATGCGTACAATGTGTTTACCATCACCGGTGTGAAGTTTGTAGATCCGGAACATCCAGACGATGATCTTGGAAGATTGTATCCGCTGAATAGGACATATACAGTCGGTGTTTCCGCAAGGTTTTAATGAAGACTACAGTATCAAATTAGATTACACTATGAAAAGGATATATATCTTATTCCTGATCGGCTTATTCACTTTCTCAAGTTGTGCGGAGCTGGATGTTCCGCCGACAAATGTGATTGGCGATGAAACGCTTTTCACGAATGAAGCTGGGATGCGTGTTTATATGGCGCGCATGTATAGCCGCATGCCGTTTGAAGATTTTAAATACATGGCGCAGTGGGGTTTCGAATATAACTCATGGCTTGGCTCTATGGGCATTGAAGGAACCGGAGAAGCGTTGAATCGCGACGGTATTTGTTCGGCGTTCACAAATGAGCGTACACCCTATTGGTCTGAGGCATTTGTGTTGCTTCGCGATGCAAATTATTTGATTGAGACGCTTCCTGATTTCAAAAGCAATTTCCCTGAAGTTACCTATAACCATTATTTAGGTGAAGCTTACTTCGCACGAGCAATGGTGTTTTACTCCATGGCAAAACGTTTCGGTGGTGTCCCATTAGTGACACGTGTGATTCGTTATCCGCAAGAACGAGATAACGCCGAAGTTGCACGCGCGTCAGAAGAAGAAACATGGAATCAGGTTGCCGCTGATTTTGATCAGGCTGCCTCGCTTATGCAACCAATAAGTCCAGAAAAAGGGTACGGAAATAAGTATGTAGCCCTGTCTTTCAAGTCGGAGGCGATGTTGTATGCAGGCAGTGTTGCGAAATACAATGAAACAGTTCCCGGTAGACTTACTGGCCTCGGTCAAAAAACTGGTGTACGTGTGATTGGTTTTTCGGAAACAACAGCCGCAATAGCGTCGAAGAGATATTTCAGAGAAGCCTACCTTGCTGCGCGTGCTGTAATAAACAGCGGACAATATTCTTTGTATAAAAGAAGATGGGCTGCAAATGACCCGCAAGCACAGTATCAGAACATGGTCGACATGTTTAGTGATTTAACTAGTCCAGAAAGTATCTACATCAAAGAGTACGGCTATCCGACATTTACACATGGGTATGATGCCTACAGCGCACCGTTCGTGTTTAAAGCACCGTTGGCGTCTGGTACTTGTCCTACACTTGACTTCTTGGAATTGTTCGACGGATTCGATCGTTATCCTGATGGAACAATTAAGGTCACATCAGGTTCTACCAACACAGAAGGGACCTATTTGATGTATGACTCTCCAATGGATTTCTTTGAGAATGCTGAACCACGTCTTCGTGCTTACGTGATTTTTCCTGGCGATGTTTTCAAAGGCAAGGAAATGGAAATTCGTGCGGGTGTATACACAGGTGCGACACCAATCAGTCCGCTCTTCAATAACTATTCTTATGCTGATGCGGAAAATCGCTATCAGAATTTGACCGCTTACAAACAAGCATCGAAAACACTTTATCTCAGTCCAAGAGAAGGTAATGGTCAAGAGATTGTTTCGTATGAAGGGAACAACATCACGGCAGCTGGGGCTAACGGTCCATTTTACGACAACGGAGAAGGTTGTCTTACAGGGTTGTATGGTCGGAAGTGGTTGAATCCAGATCCAGCATTTCAAGCGGGAGAAGGAAGATCGGCACAACCGTTTGTGTTGATGCGTTACGCCGAAGTATTGCTCAATGCCGCGGAAGCAGCGGTCGAGTTATCGTTAGCAGGTGAAGCGTCTCCCGATGGATCAGACATGATGCAAACAGCGACTTCTGCGATTACCGAAATCAGAGAAAGAGCAGGAGCGGAGCCACTTGTTGGAAACATTACAAGCACGATTGCCGGACGTAACCTCGTTCGTAAGGAACGTCGTAAAGAGCTAGCGCTTGAGCATAAAACGAAATGGGACCTCCGTCGCTGGAGAGTGCAGCACTATGAAGAACGCGATGGCTTCTGGGGCGAAGTTAGAAATAAAGATACCTTCAGCAGCAGTGCACGCTATCGCTTCCGCGGACTGTATCCATTCTTCTCGACACAAAGTGGAAAGTATTTCTTCGACGCCCGTTTTCAATGGGTAAGCTTGAAGACATTCGAATACAACGTGGTGGACTACTACTTTGCTATCCCTGGTGGCGAGGTATCGAAGAGCCCAGTAATCGATCAACAACCGAATCGATAAGAATTATTTAACACTTAGAAATTACGAAAATGAAGAAGGTATCATTTTATATAGCACTGGTAGCGCTGTCGTCCTTCACCTCATGCAGCCTGTTTGAAATTGATAACAAAGAGGAACCAGGTGAAACATTGCAGGGCGAAGTGGTCGATGTTGCCACCGGAGAACCTGTGCTTACAGATCAAGGTAGCGAAGGTATTCGCGTACGCTTGATTGAAGACAGCTGGGGCGAAAATGCAACGCCAAACCCTGACTTCTTTTGCATGCCCGATGGCAAATTTCAGAATACTAAACTTTTTAAAGGAACATACTACGTACGAATTGATGGACCATTTATTCCACTTGTGCGCGAAGACGAGCGCGGTGTTCCGCTCGCCGATGAATCACAAATCGTGGACGTGAGTGGTGTGAAGGCTGTGAAGTTCGAAGTGCAACCATTTCTTAATGTAGAATGGGTTGGCGAGCCTCAGGTTGTAAACGGAAAAGTAAAAGCACAAGTACGTGTTACACGCGGGGTATCACCAGAAATATTCCGTGCAAAGGTTGAGCCGATGGGTGGTTACAACGGAAGTTTCTTGAATGTGACCGACATTCAATTGTTCGTGAGTTATTCTTCTTCCGTTGGGTATCGTGCGCGTGATGAGCGTTGGTCGAACAAGATCGAATACACAGGTTCTGCTTTCAATGCATTGTTGGGTGAAACGATCAACATCGAGTCAAGTGGAACTATACCACCAGGTAGAGCCGTGTTTATTCGTGCAGCAGCGCGCATAAATTACGATACCCCGAAGGGTAGTGGAACTAGAAGATGGAACTACAACGAACCACTGCAACTTCTTATTCCTTAAAAATCATTACAGGTTGGGTTTAGAGTCGTTTCTTCGGAGACGGCTTTAAGCCTTTCCTTTTTTTATTTAGGCAGTATCAAATTTAGTGTAGGCCAACCGTTGCATACTTGTGATGCAACATGTAAAGGCGCTTGTTAAAAACAATATTGATTCGAATGCAGAAACTGTGTATAGCGATGTTGACGCTACTGTGTTGTGAGGCGTTGGCACAGCAAAAGGTTGAAAAGGCTAAAAATGTGGCAGCAGAAAAAACGACCTTTCAAACCGCAGGTCCATGGAAACCAGTAACAGATGTGCGGGCCGATGTCGCGATTGTTTATGGCGTGGAAGATCGCGGTACCATGACGTTTGAACAGCGCGTTAAAAGTTGGCGTGACCGTGGTTATACAACGCATTTCATGACCGGCATAGCATGGGGAGGATATCAAGATTACTTCACAGGAAAGTGGGATGGTAAAATGCACCTCGATGAAGGGCAAGTAACACAAAAGGGCGACACGCTGTGGCATGGGCATATGGTTCCGTACATCGTGCCTTCGATGAACTTCATCGCGTACATGAAGGAGAAAATTATAAAACGCGTAATCGATGCAGGTATCGATGCAATTTATTTGGAAGAACCGGAATTCTGGGCTAGGGCTGGTTACAGCGAAGCATTCAAAAGAGAATGGAATTCCTACTATGGTTTCGATTGGAGACCGCAGCACGAATCCGCTGAGAATACATATTTGTCTAGCAAGTTAAAGTACCATCTCTACTATCGTGCCCTGAACGAGTGTTTCACTTTTGCAAAAACATACGGCAAAAGTAAAGGCATGAATATACGTTGCTATGTGCCAACGCATTCTCTTGTGAATTACGCGCAATGGATGATTGTAAGTCCAGAAGCAAGTTTAGCGTCTTTGCCTTGTGTTGATGGATACATCGCACAGGTGTGGACAGGAACATCGCGCGAACCGAATTATTTTGATGGCAATAAGAAAGAACGCGTATTCGAAACGGCATTTCTGGAATATGGTTCGATGGAATCAATGACAGCACCGACGGGTAGGAAAATGTTTTTTCTTACGGATCCGATTGAAGATTGGCCACGTGATTGGGCTGATTACAAAAGAAATTATCAGGCGACTTTTACAGCGCAACTGTTGTATCCAATGATCGCCGACTATGAAGTAATGCCTTGGCCCGATCGCATCTACGAAGGACTTTATCGTACGCGTGCAAACGACGAAAAAAAAGAGCGCATCCCGAGATTCTACTCAACGCAGATGCAAGTCATGGTCAACGCGTTGAACACGATGCCGCGTTCTGAAAATAAAGTGAGCGGTGCGCATGGTATTGGGGTGTTAATGTCGAATACGCTCATGTTTCAGCGTTTCCCTACCCACCAAGGATACGATGATCCGCAGCTATCAAATTTCTATGGACAAGCATTTCCTTTTATCAAACGCGGTGTGCCTGTAAAAACAGTTCACATCGAGAATGTTTCTTTTCAGAATACATTGAAAGATGTGAAGGTATTGGTGATGTCTTATTCGAATATGAAGCCAATGGATAAGTTGGCGCACGATTTCCTTGCTGCGTGGGTGAAGAAAGGTGGCGTTTTGGTATACTGTGGAAAAGATGACGATGCGTTTCAGCGCGTGCAAGAGTGGTGGAATACAGGTGAGGAGAAATTTAATGCCCCTTCGGAACATCTGTTTTTGAAGCTTGGTGTGAAAGCACCATTTTCTGAGGGCGAATATAAGATCGGTGCAGGGAAGGTTTGTATCATCCGAAGCGATCCAAAAGAATTCGTCCTTGCGCAAAATCGCGATCATGCTTACATCAATACGGTGAAGAAGCTTTATGAGGAGCAAGGTGGTGTGCTTACGTTTAAAAATCACTTTACGCTGACGCGGGGACCGTATGAAATAATTTCCGTTGTCGATGAGAACCCAGATCAAAGTACATACACGCTAGATGGAAAATTGATTGATCTTTTTGATCCGGAAATACCTGTACTCGATACAAAGAAAGTGAACCCAGGAGAACAAGCGTTTTTATATAACATTGGTCGCATAGAAAATGTAAAGACGCCACAAGTGCTCGTCTCGGCATCACGCGTTTATGAAGAGAAGGTTTCAAAAAACACGTATGCTTTTGTGGTAAAGAGTCCGCGAAATACGCTGAATGTTATGCGCGTGTACATGCCGGCGAAACCCAATAAAATTGAAGTTGTTAATGGTCATGGAAACATGATCGATACGAAAACATCTTGGGATGCAGCAAGTAAAACTTGCTTCCTAAGTTTTGAGAACGATCCGGATGGCGTGACTGTAAAGTTGACCTGGTAAAGACTTGAATTGATATAGAAATAAATTAGTAAGAACAATGAAGAGGAAAATTGGATTATTAGCATCGACGTTTTTTTTGTGGGTTCTGATGCTGAACGTGCACGCGCAGGTTTCTGATCCTGTTGGCTATGTAAGCACATTGGTAGGGACGAATTCTAAGTATGAGCTTTCGACAGGAAATACATATCCCGCGATAGCACTTCCATGGGGTATGAATTTTTGGTCACCTCAAACTGGAAAGATGGGTGATGGTTGGATGTATACCTACACCGCGGATAAGATCAGGGGATTTAAACAAACCCATCAGCCTAGTCCTTGGATGAATGACTACGGTCAATTCTCGATTATGCCAATCACGGGCAAAGCTGTATTTGACGAGAACGAACGCGCAAGTTGGTTTTCACATAAAGCGGAAGTTGCAAAACCATACTACTACAGCGTTCATTTGGCCGATCACGATGTAACAACGGAGATCACACCGACAGAACGCGCTGCTATGTTTCGCTTTACCTTTCCTGAAAGCAAGGACGCATTCATCGTGACAGATGCATTTGATAGAGGATCTTTTGTGAAGGTAATCCCGGAAGAAAAGAAGATCGTAGGGTATACAACCCGTAATAGTGGCGGCGTTCCTTCAAATTTTAAAAACTATTTCGTGATTGTATTCGATAAACCGTTTGCAAGTTTTTCTATTGTGAAGGATGGAAAGATTGTAGACGGCGAGAAAGAATTTTCTGGAAACCACGCGGGCGCGATCATTGGCTTTCATACGACTAACAACGAGCAAGTGCATGCACGCGTAGCGTCGTCTTTCATTAGCGAAGAACAAGCTTTGCGTAATTTAAAGGAACTTGGTGATGCTGACTTCAATAAAGTTGTGAATAAAGGAAGGCAACGGTGGAACGATGTTCTTGGAAAAATCAAAGTCGAGGATGATAATATTGATAACCTGAGAACTTTCTATTCTTGTTTTTATAGATCGGTTTTGTTTCCGCGGAATTTTTCAGAGATAGATGCGAAGGGGAATGTCGTTCATTATAGTCCTTATAATGGAAACGTGTTGCCCGGCCATATGTTTACGGATACTGGTTTTTGGGATACTTTCCGCAGCCTCTTTCCATTCTTAAATTTTCTCTACCCAGCGGAGAATACAAAAATGCAGGAAGGCCTCGCGAATGCGTACAAAGAGAGTGGCTTTCTACCAGAGTGGGCAAGTCCAGGGCACCGTGATATCATGGTCGGAAACAACTCAGCATCGGTTGTAGCTGATGCTTATTTGAAAGGCTTGCGCGGGTATGATATTGAAACGTTGTGGGAGGCGCTCAAGCATGGAGCAAACAGTGTGCACCCGAAAGTGTCAGCATCGGGTAGAAAAGGATTCGAATATTACAACAAGCATGGCTATATCCCGAATGATGTTGAAGTAGATCAAAACGTTGCGCGTACGTTGGAGTATGCTTACGATGATTGGACGATCTATCGATTGGGTAAAGCATTGAACAAGCCGCAGGAAGAAATAGCAATCTATGCGGAGCGCGCCATGAATTATAAGAATTTGTATAATGCTCCACGCAAGCTCATGGCCGGAAGATCTAGCCAAGGATCATATTCGAATGCTTTCAGTCCAACCGATTGGGGACGTGATTTTACGGAAGGTAACAGCTGGCACTATTCGTGGTCTGTCTTTCACGATCCCGCGGGACTAATTCAATTGATGGGCGGTCAAAAGCAATTTGTAAACATGCTAGACTCTGTGTTTATAATTCCTGGCGCGGAAGGAATGAAGAGTCGTTCAATGATTCATGAAATGCGTGAAATGCAGGTAATGGATATGGGGCAATATGCGCATGGTAATCAACCGATTCAGCACATGGTTTACTTATACAACTACGCAGGCGAACCGTGGAAGGCGCAATATTGGTCACGCGAAATTGTCGATAAACTTTATGCGCCAACGCCAGATGGATATTGCGGTGACGAAGACAATGGCCAAACTTCAGCGTGGTATGTTTTCTCTGCGCTCGGTTTTTATCCATTGTGTCCGGGTAGCAATGAGTATATCTTGGGATCTCCGTTATTCAAGTCTGTAAAGATCAAACTTGATAATGGAAAAGAAATCACGATCAACGCGGCAAATAATGCGAAAGAAAATCGTTACGTTGCTGAGATGAAAGTAAATGGAAAGCCTTATTCTAAAAACTATTTAACGCACGATGATTTGATGAAAGGTGCGAAAATTGAATTCAAGATGAGTGCCGTACCAAATAAGAAACGGGGTATAGAGAAGAGTGACTTTCCGTATTCTTTCTCGAACGAAAAATAGTGGTAACAAAAAATGTTAAGCGTTAATAATATGTTCACAAAATCCTTTAATAAAATATTGTCACTTGTAGTAGTGGGAATCGTTCTTGGTTCTTGTACTCAACAAGAGAGAAAAAGCACAGAAGAGGCTGGCGTTGCGTTTCGCGCTCCTGCGTTTCCGCTCATTACTATAGACCCCTATACAAGCGCGTGGTCTACATCAGATCAACTGTTCGACTCTCCCGTAAAACACTGGACGGGAAAGAACCATTCTTTGATCGGCGCTATTCGTGTTGACGGTAAAACGTATCGCTTTCTTGGAAAGGAAGAGATCCCGTTGCAGCCAGTGTTGCCGAATGCGAAGTACGAAGCCTGGGACGGGAAGTTTGTAACACAACAGCCATCAAAGGGGTGGGAGAAGTCGGAATTCAACGATGCGTCTTGGAAAACTAGCAAAGCTGCATTTGGCACACCGAATACAGGAGAGACTAAAACGCCCTGGACAACCAAGGAGATTTGGGTACGCCGTACGTTTACGATGCCAACCATTAACAATGAAGGCGATCTATATCTGATTTATTCACACGACGACGATTTCGAATTGTACCTGAATGGAATGCAGATCGTTAACACCGGTAACCGTGCGAAGACGAATGTAACATTGAAGTTGGATAAAAGTCTGTTGAAGTCCGATGGCCAAAATGTGATTGCCGCACATTGTCTTGATCGCGGTGGATTAGCTTATGTTGACTTTGGTATTTTTAAGGATAGCGACATCAAGCCTGTATTTGCGCAAGCAGCGGTTCAGAAAAGTGCTAAGATTACAGCGACGCAAACAAAATATGATTTCACGTGTGGGCCAGTAGATCTACATGTCGAATTTGCGTCGCCACTGCTTATGGACGACTTAGATTTACTTTCACGCCCTGTGAATTACGTGAGCTATGAAGTTGTGTCGAAAGATGGTCAGTCACATGATGTTGAAGTTTATTTCGACGCTACACCTGAGTGGGCTGTCAATGAATTAAACCAGGAAGTAGAATTGACGACGGGTAAAAGCGATAACGTCAACTTTGCGAAAGCAGGAACTACAGAACAGCCGGTTTTACAAAAGAAGGGCGATAACGTGCGTATTGATTGGGGGCATTTCTATTTGGCGGCAACATCGTCTGAAAACAACGCGGTGGCTATTGGCGATTTCTCAGCAATGAAGAAATCTTTTGTGGAAGGCGGATCGGTAACATCTTCGGATAAAGAGATCACAGCCGTGATGTCTAACGCAATGCCTGTGCTTGCGTACACCGATAATCTTCATAAAGTATCGTCAACACCAGCGAAGGGGTATGTGATGTTAGCGTATAATGATGTTGAGTCCATTCAATATTTCGGAAAGAATTTAAAAGCGTGGTGGACAAAAGATGGTCAAGTGAGTTTTGATAATGCGTTGACTTCTGCGGCTGCGGACTATGAGAAGATTATCGAACGTTGTGATGCACTCGATAGTAAAATCTATCAAGAAGCGCTCAGTGCTGGCGGAGAGAACTACGCGCGTCTTTGCTTGTTGGCGTATCGTCAGGCGATTGCCGCGCACAAACTCGTGAAGGATCCGCAAGGCAATACATTGTTCCTGTCAAAGGAGAATTTCAGCAATGGCTCAATTGGTACCGTTGATGTCACTTATCCATCGGCACCGCTCTTCCTTAAGTATAATCCTGAATTATTAAAGGGCATGTTGAATCCCATCTTTTATTACACCGAAAGCGGAAAGTGGACAAAACCATTTGCAGCTCATGATGTAGGAACATATCCACTTGCTAATGGTCAAACATATGGTGGTGATATGCCAGTAGAGGAATGTGGAAATATGCTGATCCTGACAACAGCGATTGCCAATGTTGAAGGTAATGCTAAGTATGCTGAAAAACATTGGGACGCGTTGACGACATGGGCAAACTATCTTCTTGAAAATGGACTTGATCCCGAAAACCAACTTTGCACAGATGACTTCGCTGGACACTTTGCGCACAATGTGAACCTCTCGGCAAAGGCTATTATGGGAATTGCCGGTTATGGTAAGCTTGCAGAAATGCTTGGTAAAAAAGACATCGCTGAAAAGTATACGTCGCAAGCGAAACAAATGGCGCAAGAGTGGATCAAGATGGCGGATGATGGCGATCACTTCAAGTTGACTTTCGATCAAACAGGAACATGGAGCCAGAAGTATAACCTTGTTTGGGATAAACTTTTGAAACTTGATATCTTCCCAAAAGAAGTAACGCAGAAAGAAATTGCCTACTACTTGACCAAACAGAATAAGTATGGTTTGCCGTTAGACAACCGTAGAACGTATACGAAGTCAGATTGGATTATTTGGACAGCAACCTTGGCGAATGATTCAACTACTTTCAAAAAGTTCATTGATCCGCTTTACGGTTATGTTACTGAAACCCCGGATCGCGTACCTATGGGCGACTGGTATGAAACACCAGACGCTACGCAAGTCGGATTTCAAGCGCGATCTGTTGTTGGTGGATACTACATTAAGATGTTAGAATAGCGTTAACCATCATCATCTCCCTTCTCGATTTGAAATGGAGATGATGATCTAGCCAATAATATTTTTATAAGGATGGGGATAATCAGTCCCCATTATTTTTTTGTACTCAATAATGAAAGTTTGATATCTGATCCGCGCTTCGTCAGTCATTTTTAATCGCTGCATCGCTTTAATTTGAAAGGTCAGCGCTGTGTCATTGAGCGGGTCGATGTTTGAAATGGCTTCTGCAAATACAATCGTCGTAGGATAGAGTTCAGCGTTGAAACTTTTCTCCATTTCTAAGAGCAGTACCGGTTCTAATTTCTTTTCTAACTCTTCTTTAAGTGAATCGTATAGCGGGTGGTCGGAGAGTTGTAAGAATTTTCCACGCGAAAGTATTTCGATCAGCTCATCCCGGTGTTTTTCGATGTCATTGGTGGAAATGATGAACATGCATCTCTCGTAGTCACAATAGAATGCATCACTTTGCTCAATCTTAAAGTATCCTTTGTCATACACGAGCTCTATACCGTCGAGTTCACTCAATGCCTTGCGTAAATGGTTGATTGTAACACCGCGGGAGTTTTTGACTTTATCGGCAGCCTTGTCGGGCCACAAGATGTTACTAAGACGTTGAGATGCTATACCGCCTTCTGTGGTGGTGTATTGTAGGATCAGACAGAAAATTTGTTTCAGCTGCGCACTGAACATGTACGTGATGTTTTTGTTGTTTCGGTCGCGCACTGTGAATTCACCGAAAAGATAAATAGCATTCGCGCGCATCGCGACTTCCGCCTTAGCGTTCGGCACGTACTCTTGTTTTGAAGTGTCTTCCGGCGATGCAGTGCCCGTTTTCTTCTTTCTGTAAATTAAATAGCCGATGCCAATAGCCAAAGAAAAAGAAAGTAAGATCACAAATGCAGCGTAACTGGTTTTGTCTTTTGAATAGGTCGCTAATTCTTCAACCGTAAGCGGAGGGAAGGCTAATGAATAGACTTTTAGATCGGAGGAGATGTCGTTATCAAATTCCTGTACAACAGCAAAGAGGTTATTGAGCGTGCTGTCATAGTATAGATTTGCATTCGTAGTGATCTTGTCAGAATGGATAGGAATTGAATCACCTAAAATATCATACTGACCATCTTTCAACGAAAAGCGGTATAACTTGAGAAGCGATTCTGAAAAGTGTTCTGGATAACACAGGGTGTAGAAGCATGAATCATCGAGTATTACCATTCCCCGAACAGGTACCATGTTGTCTTGTTCCCACGGAATCTCCCACAACTTCGTAACGTTCTTTGTATTTAGATCTATTTTGTAGAGATCGTAGTAGTATTTTCTTCCAACGGTTTGTTCACCAGAATCATTACCCATTCCACCGAATATGTAAATGGAGTTAGTCTTCTTTAGATACCCCACAGACGAGAAGTAGCGTGGTGATAAAAAATCTCCCGTAAATCCTGAGAGCGTATCCCATGTCTTCGTGCTGATGTCGTAGGTGAAAAAATCTTTGCTGTAGCGCATTTTTCCAAATCCACCGAATAACGTAAACTGATTGGTCGCGGAATTGAAGTAAGAACCATGGTGATGTAATGGACTTGGAAGTTGTTCATAGTTTTCAGCTGTCCATTGGAAGGTCTCCAAATCTAAGCTTGCAATCGTTGGGCCTTCATAGGTGTCTTTCGGTGGGGCGTAGTACGTTTCGTATGAATACAGTTTATTCTTTTTTGCATCGATGAAGTTCATGCCGAGTGTGAGATTCACGGGACACTGCTGATCAAAAATTTTGAACGTAGTTTCTCCGGAGCGAACATCATAGATATACAATGTATCGCGATTGTAGTAATACAATACTTTCTTTTCAGGATTGTAATTCGCGCCAGCAACGGACTGCGATTTAAATGATGTTTTGTATCGCCAATGGTACGCATCGTTCACGAGCCACTCAGGATTTGAGACCTCCCCAAAAGTATTTCCACTGGCGTCATGCACAGCGTTTCCCTTGCTTTCATTGAGTGGAAAGAAATACTTTTCCTGATTGCCAATCGACAGATCTCGAATGGCGAATGATGGTACGTCAATGATGTGATCACTTTTTCCAAACAAAATGACAGGGTAATAAGTCTCAGGTAGCTTCTCATTACCGACACTATATGTTTGGTCGTTGATCGTAAGTTTTATCGAATCACCCTTTTGATCGAACAGAATTTTCATCTTAAACCAATGCATGTTTAAGAGTTTTTCTCTGTTTAGGTTTGCCACGATAAGGTTATTCTTACCTTCTTCGTTGAATTTGAAAGTGAGTCGGTCTCCCTGCCCATCGTAAAATAAGTTGTAGATGCGATTGCTCTCTTTATTCTTGATACGTAAAATGTACCCGAATTCAGTTGTGGGATAAAGTGATAGCTTAAATTCGATCGCGTAATAGTCGGCGAATTCTGCAGTCTTGTTGCCGAAAACATTATATGAAGTCCGCTGATTTATTGGTTGTTCACTGCCATGAAATTTTAAGCCTCCTGGTTGCGATGCTTGCAGCGAAATAAAGCTAAAAACGAAGAAAATACACCAAAATTCTCTTTTTGACTGATACATACCTTCAAAATTCCAAAAGAAACGCAACACGTGTCCCTGCATTCTACTTAAATAGGGTTTATTCACTGTTTTCCCAAACAAAGTAAAAAAAACGACGGTGAGTTTACTAATTCCTTCTCATTCTAATCCTATTTTCGGAGACAACCGGCTATTTTACTTCTTGCCAGCGAATGAGAAGGATTTTTTTTGCAGAAATGTATTCAAAACGTTTTTGGTTAGAGAGTAATTTGAGATTGCCCTATCGTCGTTAAGAGGCATACGTATTCAATGCTTTAAACCCTTAAGCCATTTCCATTTCTTCCGCTATGTACTCCTTAAGCTTTTGTAGATTGTTAAAGGCTTCTCCCATGGTATTGTTGAAATAGACGTAGACAGACTTTCCGATGTTTAACCATTCGACGATATAGGTCGCATATTCACGCAAGAAGGAATCTGGATACGAACCGCGATAGTCTCCTCCCGGACCATGAAAGCGCACATATACATCCTTGGCTGTTGTAATATGAGGGGAGCTTCCTTTTGATTTGTCATGAAGGACGAGCGCGGCATGGTAAGTTTTAAGGAGCTTATAAGTTTCTTTCGCATACCATGTGATGTCTCGAAATTCGACAGCAATGCGCCAAGCTGTTTTGTGATTATGTTTTTGGATGACGTTGAAAAGCTTCACTAATTGATCGAGGTATTGCGCGTTAATGCTTGCAGGAAATTGGATCAATATGCATCCTTTTTTATCACCGACATGATCAATAGACTCTATAAATTGTACGACATCTTGTTCTCGGAACTTTAGGTGCTTGGCGTGTGTGATCTCCTTCCATAGCTTGAACGTAAATTTGAAATTTTGTTCTACTTCATGCGACCACTTCGTCATTGTCTTTCCCTTCGGCAGAATATAAAATGAACGGTTAATCTCGATACTGTTGAAAATCGAAGCGTAATAAGTCAGGCGTGAACTGTGTTGAAATGGAGCGGGAAATCTGTATTTAGGCATTGGAAGGATTAAACCGCTAATTCCGCCGAAAAATTTGCCAATCGATTTTTGTTTACGCATAGCGACGCCGTTGGATTTCAGTCATGTTTAAATTCAAAGGTGGCAAAAGAACATGCCCGAGATGTTTCCACTTTTTTTGATGACCTCTTCATGTACAGCCCAACGACAATGGCATTGAATTATCGTTGGTATAGAAGGTTACGTTGCTCGTGCAGTAAGTCAATTAAATACACACGTATGAAAAATATTTTAAAACGCCTCAAGTACCCGTGTGCCCTCATCTTGTTTGCGTTCGCAATAAGTGCATGCGACGACTGGTTCGATGATGATGACGATGATCACGACGATACTAAAAACATCGGTCGAACGTTTGCAAAGGGTTTGGATACGCCATGGGAAATGCAGTTCGCGCCCGATGGCAGCTTGTTTTTATCGCAACGACCAGGAATAATCAGCATCGTAGATGCAAGCGGGAACGCGAAACCGTGGCTACGTTTGGATTCTGTTGTTGAGGAAGTGGGAGAGTCGGGACTTTTCGGAATTGCATTGGATCCGGATTATCAATCAAATCACTATGTCTACTTTGGATACACCTACGCAAGTCAGATATCGCCGATAGAACTGACCAATAAGATAGTTCGCTACAAGAACGACGATGGAAAACCTGTGTTTGACAAAGTGTTGCTTGATAATATTCGCGGTAACCATTTACACAACGTTGGTGCGTTTGAATTCGGGCCCGACGAAATGCTGTACGTCACAGTCGGAGAGGTGTTTGCGCCAGCGTTAGCACAAGATAAATCTTCGCTCAATGGAAAAATCCTTCGCATGACACGTGATGGTGGCGTACCCGACGATAATCCGATTGCCGGGTCCTACATCTTTTCACTCGGACATCGAAACCCACAAGGACTTGCCTTTCAACCGGGCACGGGCAATCTCTTTTCGACAGAGCATGGCCCGTCGGAGCAACAGGGATGTTGCATGGATGAAATTAATTTAATACAAGCAGGACATAACTATGGATGGCCGCTAATACGCGGAAGTCAGCAGCAAGCCGGTTTAGAAACGCCAGTGTATCATAGCGGAGATACTACTACGTGGGCACCAACTGGTGGAATATTCCTTGTGCACGGCGAGTGGAAAGGATCGATGTTGTTCACTGGCCTACGTGGCCAAGCGTTGTATCGTGTTGTGTTTAAGTCGGACGATGCAACTCAGATCGATAAAGTGGAGCGATACTTGTATCGCGCGCTCGGACGACTTCGTAATGTGGCAGAAGGTCCCGATGGAAAGATATATGTTGCCGTTAGTAATCAAGACGGCAGAGGTGATCCCCTCACCATCGACGATCGAATTGTAGTGTTTGATCAGAAAGAAGTAAGGCAATACGCCGACTAATGTTTCACGGCTTCAAGAAGAAAAAACAGGTCTATTCGTGATGATGAGTAGACCTGTGGATGTAAACCTAGAAAAGCTAAATGCGTGTGTTTCGTATAATCAACGTTGAAGGAGCGTCGACGAGCGCTTTCTCTTGATTGCGTACCATCGCGGTCCACGTTGGATAACTCGTAATCATCAGATCTACACCTTCGAAATGTGAAACGGATAATTCATTCGCTATATAATCTGATAAATGATTAGGTGCATTTTGTTTAATCAGACGCATCCGTTCTCTTACGCTATTATCTGAACCCGTGCTGTCCTGTTTTTGTACAAGCAAAATTTGAGATTGGTTGTTGGAAATGAATCGTTGTGCATAGTCTAATAAAAACGCGTCTTGTTGTCCATTCATCACGACTGTAATCCGATCTGCTTTTGTGAAATCTTTATCGATAAAGACGCCCGTTGAAATTTTTGTCTTCGAGAGTATGGTTGTGGTTCGGTCGTCAAGCGCCGAATCAACGAAAGGATTTGCTTCAGATACTTTTTCGAAAAGTTTTTCGGGGTGAAGAATGCGGGTTGAAAAGCCCAATATTTTACCCAATAATGTTCCCTGATAGATGGATTTACCAACCCCAACAAGGAGAAGGTCGTAGTCGCCCTTATTCGCAACCTCTGCGATATCACTCTCTAGGTCGGTTGATGCTTTGAACAACGTACTTACCTTTCGTGTTAAAGCGTGCGATTCTTCAATGATCGGATGAAAGCTTTCATTCTCGTATTCGTCAATGTTGAAAGAATGCAAATCACTTCCGGGCGTCAAGTGCATTGTGGTGATGTGCGAATTTTCATTTAAGTTTTTTGTGAAGAAGTTTGCAAGCCTGAACATTGATCTTCCGGTTTCAGGATTGCCGAACGAAATCAGGATCTTATGTTGCGCGGCTTTGGCTATGTTTGGTGTCACGGTTGTTTCTGGTTGATCTTTAAATATTTTGTTGATCAAGTCGAGTGCTGGTCCAGTCATCATCGTTGTGACCAGCGCCATAATGACAAGCATCGCGAATACTTCTGGTGTTAGTACACCTAAGTCATAGCCGATGTTTAGCACTACTAATTCCACGAGGCCACGAGTATTCATCAGTGCGCCAATAGACAAGCTATCTTTCCAATTCTGACCTACCATTTTTGCTGCGAGCGCACTGCCAACAAACTTTCCGGTGACGGCGATTAGGATAATAATTCCTGCGGTGGCCCACAATGACACATCGTTGAGTAAACCGATCTGCGTGCGAAGACCGGTGAACACAAAGAACAACGGAAGGAGAAGTACCACGGCAACATCTTCAACCTTGTCAATGAAGATGCTTCTGAATTTACTGCTATCAGGGATGATCACGCCCGTCATAAATGCGCCGAACAATGCGTGGATGCCAATGACTTCTGTGACGTATGCTGACAGGATTAACGTGAGGAAGAATATTCCGACAATGGATTGCGTGAGATTCTCACGAGAGCTATGCAAGTCGCCGATGCGTTTTAAGAATGGCTTGACAATTTTTAGCATCGCGAAAACATAACCTACCGCCATGATGATGCTGAAGATGGCACTGCCAAATGATCCGGCCTTTACGATAGCGATAACGGCGGCGAGGATGCACCAAGCTGTAATGTCATCTGCTGCTGCGCATGTAATCGCAATTGTGCCGAGTTTGGTTTTTTGAAGTCCGCGTTCTTGCACGATTCTCGCCAACACGGGAAATGCCGTGATACTCATCGCGATCCCCATAAACAAAGCGAATGATGTGAAGTTTATGGCGGGCGGTGAAAATGTTTCGTACGTGAAGAAGGCAAATCCAACGCCGAGTGCAAAAGGAACGATGATACTCGCGTGGCTGATTACTACAGCATCGTGTGCTTTGTTACGGAGTACTTTTAGGTCTAACTCCATTCCAACCACAAACATGAATAGGATTAGTCCAATCTGACTAAGAAATTGAAGATTGCCCAGCGATTGTTTCGGGAAAAGGGTAGCGGTAAATTCGGGGAAGTATAATCCGAGCAGCGATGGCCCGAGGATAATCCCGGCAATGACTTCTCCAACAACGGCTGGCTGGCGAATTTTTCCGGCAAGGTATCCGAAGAATCTTGCAACGATAATGATGGTTGCAATCTGCCCCAGAAGAATTGCAAGTGGATGCGAGAAGCTATGCTTGAGTGAAACAATAAACTCGGTCCAGTAATTTGTGTCTGTAACGGACGTCGCGATATCGCGTCCTTCCTCGAGGGCGGATCCACGCTGCAAGATGAAGTAGATAAAAAACGCAAATGCTCCGATTACGGCGATGTAAAATCCAGCTTTTTTGTAACTGCTGTTCGTTGAAAGGCTACGCTCCATAACATTGGCCGGGTGAAAGCAGGATCATTTCTTTCAATCCGACCCCGCTACCCCCGATTTTTTTGATCGTCTGAAAATGAAAATCCAATGATAATGAACACAGCGAGACATATTTCGCCTTACAAAGGTTAAATGTAATGAAACGGAATTTTTTTGCTACGAAATTCCCTTCGCGGCATGTTGAAAGTCCTGGCGATAAGATTCGCTAAGCGCAAGCGTCACAATAACTCCGCCGTGTGTTAAGTTTGTCGAAATTTCAGCGTGTGTGTATGACGTCACGATTTTTAATGCGATGAGCTGCTTCTTGCTAATTCTGCAAAATAAACTTCGCGGAAGTTGATCGTGTAATGCTTCGAAAGAAATGTTCTTCAATACCGTAGATGATTGATCGATCATTACTGCAACTTTGTCGCGGCTATCAACCTCCGAAGTTGTGATATAGGCAATGTTTGTAATGTCGATCAGGGCTTTGCCTTTGTCGGTGTTTAGCTGGATTATGTGTCGTTCATGCGATCTTATCTTCTTTCTTTCGTATGCTTTCTTTATGGCTACTGCTAGCCGTTCTTTCGTTACTGGCTTTCCAACAAAGTCGGTAGCATCGAGATCAAATGCATCGGCAGCATATTGTTTGTGGGCCGTAACGAAGATGATTAATTTATCTTTCAGCAATTGAGCAACCTGCATCCCACTCATCTTAGGCATCTCAATGTCAAGGATGCATACATCGAAGTCTAACGACGAAATGCCCGTCATGAATTTTTGCGGATCATTAAATGCCTTGACGATCTCAACTTCTGCAATTTGCTCACAAAGCATTTTTAAATACGCCAGACCTGGCAACTCATCGTCAAGCAGAACGCATCTCAATTTTGTAATCACGCAGTTTGATTTTAAGTTGAGCAATATATTGATCGCCTTCTTGTATTCGGTCTATTGTTGCATAAGCGCCGTAGATGAGTTGCAATCGCTGATCCAATGTTTTAATACCAAGGCCACTTTTTTGTTTGAGAAGCGGTGGCTTCTGTGATATTTTATTGGCAACGACAAGTGAAAACATGCCACCGTGCAATTCAATAACCACTTTGATAAACGAGTCGGCACTCTGAATGTCCGCATGTTTAAATGCATTTTCAATCAAGTCGATGCTGATTAATGGTGCCAGTATTTTTTTTGTGTAGTATTCTTCGTCCTCATCTATCTTCGTTTTAACCTGAAGTTCAAACAGCGGACTGAGTTTTATTTTGTTGATCTCGATGAGATTCTGAATGAAAACAATTTCTTCCTTCGGCGTAACAAAATCTTGACGACTATCATATAGGATGTAGTCCAGTACGTTTCCTAATTTGTCGAGTGCAAAGTAGGTTTGGTATGCGTGTGACTGTATCGAGTTCAGAATGTTTTTAAAGAGGTGCGGACTCAACGTAGTCTCTACGAGATTGAGTTTGTCGTACTGCTGCGTTTGAAGTTGTTTTATCGTGAGTCCCTGGTCTTTAACCTGCTGCCTTAAGGTGACAACGTATCTGAAGAGCAACGCTATGCTTGCAACGGCAACAATGAGCGTTATAATCGTTATGAGTCCTTCAATTTTCATCCTTGGGCAAAGATAGAAGGAATGATTAAAAACTATCATAGGACGATGTTGTCCGGTGTAGGGTAACGTACCTTTTGGAATGCGTCGGCGCGGATAGTCAGTCCGTTGTGGTCATCATATAGACTTCGTGCTGTCTTCCGGTACTTCAGAAATGTTAAAGAGGTAGCAATCCGCTAATGGCTTGCCTGTAATTTTGATCGACGTACGCGTCAATGGTGATCGTTGGTTGATCTCCATCGAAACACGATTATTCACCTTATCCTTCAACATCAGGTACACTGGCTCGAAATTAAATTGTGGTAGCTCCTTCCAAACGTCGGTAATGTTTTTTCCTACAATGCCATAACCGTTTACTTTTTTGATCGCTGTAGTGTTCGCAAAGAGGTAATTCCATGCGTAATCAATAATGTAGATTGAGGCTTTTTCATGCACGAGATCGTCTAGTATGAGGTCGCCAAAACTCATGGGTGCTGTCGCGACGCCGCGATCATGAGGTGGCGTTTGATTTTGAGCGGAGCTTCGTTGCATCAGGAAAATCCGGTGTAGCATGGCGTGGTAGTCGTCCATTTTCACGGGCTTTTGCAGTACGAAGTCAGCACCTGATTCTGTAAGCGTGTTTGCGAGCGGGTTGGCCATCGACGTGCTTAACATAGCAATGATGGTGTCGTTTAAGGCTGGCGTTTCTCGCAGCTTCTTGAGCAGCACGGCACCATGCATCCGCGGCATGTTGATGTCGGAAAGAATAATGTCTGGACTAAAGATTAATTCCTTCGTAATCACACGAAGTGCCTCTTCCGGATGCGTAAAGGTGATACACAAAATCGAATCATCAATGAGTTTGATAACATCCTTTATGACGTCGAGGTCGTCCTGATCATCATCAATTATGATAACTGTTTTTGGCAAAGTAAAGGTTTACTCGTCAATATATGGATTTTATTTGAGTTTGGATGATCCAGATGGGGTATTTGCGTTGTGCTGCCTCGATAACATGCATGAGCGTGCTCGTGTGTTTGCTCTCCAATATGTGCACTGGCATCGAGTTTTCAGTTTGCGTGTCAAGTAAAGCTGATAATTACGATATCAAAAATTAGGGACTTATGAATAATATACAGTTAGGAGAAAAGCAGCCCATCGCTGATGGTGTGTGGGGAAAAAAGGATGTTTTTGTGAACTACTATTTTATAAAGTCTGGTGAGTCCGATGCCTGGTTTTTGGTCGATGCAGGATTGAAGTGGTCAGCATCAAGAATCCGGATGACGGCAAGGAAACTATTCGGCGCTGGAAGTAAACCTGCTGGTATCATTTTGACACATGGGCATTTTGATCATGTGGGAGCATTGAAAGCGTTGTTAAGCGAATGGAATGTTCCAGTATATGCGCATGAAATGGAAATTCCGTATCTCTCTGGTGAGGCTTCTTATCCGCCGGCAGACCCAACAGCGGGTGGTGGCATGATGACCACCATGTCTTGGATGTATCCAACAGGCCCGATCGACATCAAAGAAAATCTTCGTCCCATCCCGATTAGTGGACGAATACCTGGGCTTGAAGAGTGGCTTGTGATTGACACGCCAGGTCATTCCCCTGGACATATTAGCTTGTTCAGGGAACGCGACAAACTCCTAATCGCCGGTGATGCTATTGTTACAACTCAGGCCGAGTCGGCGATCGATGCACTTTCCTATAAAGAAAAGTTATCAGGGCCTCCCAAATATATGACTTGCAATTGGGCCTCTGCGAAAATGTCGGTTATGAAAATTGCCGGGTTGAATCCTAATATCGTTGCTTCAGGCCATGGTCATCCAATGGAAGGTGAGCATCTTACAAATACATTACAACAACTGTTAAGCAAGTTTGACGATGTAGCGGTTCCTAAACAAGGTCGCTACGTGAATCAACCTGCCGTTACAAATAATAGGGGTGTGGTGTATGTTCCACCGGCTTTAGCAACGACACCGTCGCTAGCGAAAATTCTTACCGTTACGGCTGTTTGCATAGCGGTGGGTGCATTAGCGTATTGGCAGGTAAAGAAAAAGAAGCGACTCGCGCTGCTTCCTATTCGCGTAAACGGACTTCGCTGAGGGGATTTATCTGGAACCAGGTTACTGGTTCCTTTTTTATTTATTAGCGTTTTTTTCCGAAGGAATAATCGAGATACTGCCGTCACGTTCAAGTACTGCGTATTTGACCTGTTCCATACGCTCCAGCCCATGCGTGACGCGCGCAGCTTCGAGCACGTCCTCTTCATCTACTTTCGATTTTTGCATTCGCTTCACCAAAGGCCGACCCTTTTCTACAATCACCAGCGGCGCGCCCTCGCTTACAACTTGGAACCATTTAGACTTTTCTTTTAACAACGAAAGAATATAGTCGATACCAACCAACGTTCCTACCATAACGAAGCACCATATGAGCGAGTAGTCTTCACCAATCAAAGCGTCTGTTGTGGCTTCGCTAATGATCAACAATAATACAAAGTCGAAAGTGGTGATCTCTGCAAGGCTTCGTTTTCCCAGTATGCGGAAAATGATATACTGCAAGACCTCTCACAACTGGATTCATATCAAAGAAAGATAAATTGTTTCAATATGAAGCGATCGTTATTCACATAAATTTCACTTTCTGTTCGACCTATTTCGAGGGGTATAACATAAAACTGAATGGTTACGGGACCCTTTCCGTTAAATTGGAACGCGACACTGCCATTGGAAAAACTACTCGTTATCGGTGTCGGGTTTGTGGATTCAATTTTAAAAAACTTTAAATACGCATTGGGGAAGGATATTGTTGATCCCCCTGTTGTCTGCGCAATATCAATGGTGAGCGTCATGCGGGATTCGAAGCGGTAGAACCGTTGATATTCAATATCACACCGTTCATGCGAATATTTTCTTTGCTAATCATTCCGTTGCCAAACATACCGATTGAAGCTAACACGACGAGCGTCAATACGAGCATCATGCCGATAGCTTGCACACGCCATCCGCGCTTCTGCATCTCGATATGTTCATCGAGTTCTAACGACGTGCTAACCTTTTCGATCTTCTCACGTCTCCTACATTGATGCATGTGTTTCGGTAATTGCGGAGGCTCGTTTATTTACTCTTTGAGCTACCAAATTTTTTTGCCGGTGTCTTCCGTTTGGATTCGTACTTTACTTCGTGCTGCTGCTCTTTGTTCACGTAGTTCCGATCTTTCGGACCGCGTTTAGATTGCGCTTGCTTTGCCATAGTGTTGAATTTTTTCAGAAGGCACGAAACGTGTGCCATAGTAGACACAATCCATAGTGAGGTGTTCTCAGATTACGTTGAGGAACTTTATCCTCGGCCATGGACGAAATGCCGGAGTAATGATATGCATTGGCATTTTCTTTTTGACGAAACACAAAAAAAACGTCATGAATAACTTTTTTAAAATAGTGCTGACGAGTGTTGCAGCGACATCGGCGATGACAGCTTTTAGTTATGCTGTATCGGAAAAGAAAAACAAACAGTTCAGAGAGCCAGCGCTATTGAGAGATTTGTTAAAGCGGGTGGCCCCGCAGACAACCGATTCAAAAGCAGAAGTTGCAGGATGGACGTTGCACTACGGGGTCGGACTTTTGTTTACGGCAGCTTATAGTGAAGTGTGGAAAAATACAGAGATGTCACCTTCAATGATGAACGGAACATTGATTGGCAGTGCAAGCGGTATTGCGGGCGCCGCCGTCTGGAAAACAGTTTTTAACGTGCATCCCAATCCTCCGAAAATTGACTATACAAGATATTACTTGCATCTAATCGCCGCCCACGCCGTTTTTGGAATTACCGCTGCTGTAGCCTATAAGTTATTAGATGGTCGTCGATGAAATGTTGAATAAACCCTAGGAGTTTAGTTCGTGCTTGTAGTTTTCGCGCTCGTCATATCGAACGAAAATGTATATCCATAGCACACGTGAAAGTCTGAATGTTATCGGTAGTAATCCGAGAACGACAATCAATAACGCAATAATCATATCGGTAACAGTAATGTTGTCCATGAGCAAATACATGCCTAACCAAACGATGATAAAGAATGCGGCATTGAGCGCATAGCTTACGAACATGGCGCCAAAGTAGTAGCCTGGTTCAGGCGTAAACGGTTGCTCGCAACACGCGCATCGATCGTTCATTTTCATGAATTGCGTCGTATAAAGTGTGTTCGCAGGAAACATCTTCCCCTCACGGCATTGGGGACATCTCATTTGCAATATGCCGGAAATAGCTGATCTGTTTTTCATATCGTACGTTGTTTTTGTAAATTAACGCAACCCGTAAAAAAAGAGTGCAGGACAGAATAGTGATTTAATGGTACAAATTATGATTATAAAATGTCGGCGCTGCGAGCGGGGGCACACCAGTAATATCCGCCAATGTAGACAATAGCTGTTCCTGAAGTTCGACGCTGTCGGCGGCCGCGTTGTAGACGCGCGCTTGTTGATGATGAAAATATTGACCGCTAACTTTTACGGTTGCATCATCGCTACTTGCTAACCATGATTGCGTTTCATATCCTTTCTGTAAATCATCTGGAGCATTACGTCCGCCCATTTTTGTTGGCACCCATCCCGGATCTACAGCGTTCGCAAACACGGCTGGCCATTTTCTGGCTACGGCTTTTGTAAGCATCATCACATGTAACTTCGAATCCGAATACGTGAGGCGCTTGATGTCATCTTTTTTTAAGCTCGACAAGGTTGCTCTCCCTTGAAGGTGCATTCCGGATGTTAGGTAAACTAAACGCTTGGGTGTGTACATCAAACTTGTGAGAATGTACGGTGCCAATGTATTCACGGAGAAAATTTGTTCCGCCGTTGTTTGATAAACGCCAGCATTATGAATCACGGCGTCAAATGTTCCGAGCGTGTTTGCTTTTCGGGCTAATTCTTTTGTTTGTTCGAGGTTCGACAGATCGCCGACGAGTACATCGACTGCGCCTACAATTCTCTCCTCAGCCTCTCTTGCGCGTTGCGCATGCCGCGCGTGAAGTACTACTTCATGCCCTTGCGTTATTAAAAGTTGTGCCGACATTTGACCAAGACCGTCTGCTGATCCTGTTATGAATATTCTCGCCATATTTATTGTGGTTTTGATCCAAGTAAGATCGGCGTGACGTTCGTCATCTTCAGGCGCTTGATGATTCTCTTTGATTTTCTTTTGAATTCCAAAAAATGACTACTTATGAGATGACGTTTATATGCATCTTCGTTGGCGTATACTTCTAAAACATACACACGCGTTGGCGTTGTCTTCAGGGAAATTGCGTACATCATCAGTAGCCCGGGCTCACTCCGAATGCCTGGGAGCACGGTGTTCTTTGATAGCATTAAAAAATCATCGATCCCTTTCTCTTTAATTTCAATTTCAACGAGTTTAAGAAATAGATCTTGGCTAGGTGCATTCGAAAGCGCATCCTTTCGAACATAGATAATTGGCTTAGCCACCATGAGCGCAAGATGTTTTACCATTGTTGCTGTGCCTTGTTTATATTTTTGGAAATGTGGCGTCGTGAGATGCGCTTTGTATTGCATTGAGTCTGCGTATGTTTCAAATAGGGTAACGAACTTGGGGCTTTCTTTCGAGGCCACGGCGTATAAAGTAATAACACCAGCTTCTAGGCGAATTGAGGCTTCAATTTCTTCCATTAAGAACTGATTATACTCATTGATCTGCAGGCTATCAACCTTAACGGAGGCTAGGCGCACGAGATCTTGGCTATCCTGGGCGCGTAACATCACATTATTTAATATTAGAAATGCAATGAAAACAATGACGTTGTGTGGTGATCGGTATTGATGCAACATATTCCTTTGGTTTTGCGCGTGACAGAACAATAGTCGGCAAGTGGTAGTTAACAAATTTAGGAATCACCTCCTGTAATTCAACGGCGATGCGTCGATAAGTTTCCTTAACCGCTCATGAAGTTATACAACGTTTGCATGGATGTTCTTTGATGAGCGCTCAATTCTTTATAAAATCTTTATGCGTACTGGCCATGCTTTGATACTTTCTTTATGAAGCGACAACTACCTTTGCTTCGTCATCAAAGGGAAGCCATGGACCATCGAGCACTGAAAGTATACCTGTTTCATCGTCCCAATCGTAGGACTCAGTATTTTGTGAGTATTGGCACGATTGTATTGTTTCTTGGAATTGGCTTTTTGGTTCAAGATTATGTTGGATATCGTGTGATAGCGTTGGTGTTGATGCTTGCTGTGTCTGTGTTGGCAATCTTTCTTGATATCGTTCCCGTTCTTCTTGCGGCATCACTAAGCGCACTCCTTTGGAATTTTCTTTTTATACCGCCGCGATTTACGCTCGCTGTCGGTGATGCAGAAGATCGTTTGTTATTTGTGATGTATTTTGTTATCGCACTTATTAACGGTGTGGCAACGTACAAGATCCGAGAGATGCAGAAAGTGATACGGCGAAAGGAAGCGAGGGCAGATGCCGTGAAATTCTATAACACTTTATTCAACTCGCTGTCACATGAGCTTCGGACACCCATAACAACAATTGTAGGCGCGGCCGATAACCTGCAGGCAGCGAACACGCAGTTGACCGAAAAAGATAAACAAGAACTCATTGGTGAGATTTCGATCGCGGGTTTGCGCCTCAATCAACAGGTTGAAAATTTATTGAGTATGTCGCGCCTTGAGTCTGGATTTTTACAACTAAAAAAGGATTGGTGCGATGTTCACGATTTGGTGTATAAAACCATTGGGCAACTTGAGATACCATTGCAATATTTTAAAGTCGCGGTTTTTATTCCTGAAACCCTACCGCTAGTAAAATTAGATTTCGGGATCATGGAGCATGTGCTTTTTAATTTGATCAGCAATGCCGCCAATCATACACCGGTAGATTCAAAGATCACAATTCAAGCAGCGGTTGAAAATGATCAGCTAGTAATGATCGTAGCCGATAATGGTCCAGGATTTCCGCAAGATGAAATGGATAAGGTCTTTGATAAATTTTATCGGTTAAAAGATGCAAAGCCGGGAGGAACTGGTTTAGGACTTTCTATCGCGAGAGGCTTTGTGGAAGCTCATGGTGGTACGATCACATTAGAGAATCTACCAGTTTGTGGTGCAAAGTTTACAATTCATATTCCAACCGAGCTTTCATATTTAAGCGGATTAAAAAATGAATAAAGGAACAATTCTTATCGTCGATGATGAAGTGCAGATCAGAAGGATGCTGACCATTACACTTCAGTCCAACGGATATAACATTGTCGAGGCTCAGAGCGGTAAAGACGCGTTGGCGCAAGTTGCCAATCATCCGCCTGATCTCATTTTGTTAGATTTAGGGTTGCCTGACCAAAATGGTCAAGACGTACTCGTGCATCTACGAGAGTGGTATAGCAATCCCATTATTATTCTCTCCGTTCAAGATAGTGAAAGCGAAATCGTGCTCGCGTTAGACCGTGGCGCCAGCGATTATCTCGTGAAACCTTTTCGAACGGGAGAGTTGTTGGCGCGCATTAGAGCTGCCATGAGAAAAAATGCTGTGGATGATCACAATCACGTCGTGAGTTTTAATGATCTTCAAATTGATTTTGCACAGCGTACCGTGAAAAGAAGCGGTCAATTAGTCAAACTCACCACAACGGAATATTCACTCTTGATTTTGTTGGCCAGCAACGAAGGTAAGGTGCTCACGCATCAATATTTGCTGCAAAAAGTGTGGGGACCATCTTACATCAATGAGTCTCAATATCTACGCGTATTTGTGGCACAGCTTAGAAAGAAGATTGAGAAAGATGCGAACAAACCCGCATATATTCTCACCGAGTCTGGTGTTGGGTACAGATTCGTAGGAAGCTAAACTAATAAACAATTTTATTTCAAATGAAATCGAATAATCATTCGAGCAGGATCACTATTGCCTCTTTGCTCGTAGCCCTTGGCATCATCTATGGCGATATTGGTACGAGTCCACTGTATGTGTTAAAAGCAATTGTCGGTGATAGGCCCATCTCGGAAGCATTGGTGCTTGGTGGGATATCCTGTATTTTTTGGACACTCGCATTGCAAACGACTGTCAAGTATATCATCATTACACTCACCGCTGATAATGAAGGTGAGGGTGGAATTTTTTCACTTTACGCGCTTGTTCGGAGATTCGGAAAGCGTTTGATTATTCCTACCATTCTTGGCGCTACAACTTTGTTGGCAGACGGAATTATTACGCCGCCGATTTCTGTCGCATCTGCTGTAGAAGGATTGGAGTTAGTTTTTCCGGGACTTCCAACAGTGCCCATTGTGATAGTGATTTTATCAGCGTTGTTTTTCTTTCAACGATTTGGCACAGCTGCTGTGGGTATTACTTTCGGTCCTGTTATGCTGGTGTGGTTTTCCATGCTATTGGTGATCGGTGTGAGCCAAATCGTTCTCTTTCCAGACGTACTTAGAGCACTGAATCCGAAATATGCATATGCGTTGTTGGCGAACTATCCGCACGGATTTTGGTTGTTGGGCGCGGTGTTCCTGGCGACTACTGGAGCGGAAGCCCTGTACTCTGACCTCGGTCACTGCGGTCGAAAAAATATCAGGATAACTTGGGTATTCGTGAAAGTTGCGTTAATGACAAATTACATGGGACAAGGAGCGTGGTTAATGCACCAAGGAAAACAATTTTTAGATGGGCGAAATCCATTTTTCGAAATGATGCCCCAATGGTTTTTGCTAACGGGAATTGTCATCGCGACGGGGGCAGCCATCATCGCGTCTCAAGCGTTAATCAGTGGATCGTACACGTTGATTAGCGAAGCAATGAGTCTAAATTTCTGGCCACGGGTAGCGGTTCGTCAGCCCACAAACTTGAAGGGACAGATTTATATTCCAAGTATCAATATCATTCTATGGCTTGGGTGTGTGTTAATGATATTGTATTTCAAAAATTCAACGCACATGGAGGCCGCGTACGGATTTTCCATTACCGTCGCAATGATGATGACCACAATTTTGTTATGCTATTTTATGATTTACCGGTTAAAATGGAATGTCGTATGGGTGATCTTATTTGCGCTAGTTTTTGGAATTATCGAATTATCATTCTTTGTCACCAATGTGGTCAAGATTAAAGAACGGTGGATGTTTTTATTTTTTGAAGTGATCATTTTTGCAGTGATGTATGTTTGGTACTACGCGCGGAAAATTAATAATCGATTTGTTAAGTTTGTCGCGCTTGGAAAATATGCTTCACTCATTCGTGATTTGAGCAACGATGACAGTATTCCTAAGTTTTCGACGCACCTCATTTTCTTGACGAAGGCAAATCATAGGGAGCAGGTTGAAGAGAAAATTATTCAATCGATATTCTCGAAAAAGCCCAAGCGAGCTGATGTTTATTGGTTTTTACATATCGAGCGCACCGATGAACCGTATTCACTTCACTATAATGTTTCGGAACTTGTCGATGATAAAATTATCAAGGTGAATATTTACGTCGGATTTCGCATTCACCCCAAATCTGAGATGTTCTTTAAAAGGATAGTACAACAACTAGTAGAGAATAAAGAATTGAACCTTCACATCCGTCCCGATGGGTCAACGAAATATAATCCAGAGCCAGATTTTAAGTTCGTGGTTATTGAAAAGTTTATATCGGTGGAAAATGACTTTTCTTTGAGAGAAAGTGTCATACTCAACAGTTACTTTGCATTGAAATCTATAAGTCTAAACGATGAGAAAGCGTTTGGATTGGATAAGAGCGACGTTGTGGTTGAATATATTCCGCTGGTGCATAATCAAGCGCACATGCTTTACTTGAAACGACATTCGAATTAACTAAAAGCACTTTAAGCAGTCGCGTATTTTTGCGCGGCTGTTTTTTTATTATTACATCTATCAGATGTGTATTTTTCGTTTACCAAAAATTTACTTTCTGATGATGATAACCGTATTAACGATTGCCGAAAATGAAATCATTATCGCGGTGCATCTGTGCTGATCACAGGAAGTGGCGATCGATCAAAGATAAATGCCCATTCGTCATGTGTGTCTTGAAATTTATGGCGAACGGTGTTCATGATATCCTTGAAAGCGGGAAGATGCTTGACGTTCTCAAAAATCGGATCGTTGTCCAGGAATAAAATCCAATATGGATAACTGTCTTCTGTAGCAAATTGTTTTAGGTAGTCCAGTGCTGCTTTATTTTCATGTTGATAGGCGTGGTAGGCCGCAAGGTAAAGGCTGCGATACATCGATTGATCTTTTTCTGCAAACGCTTTATAGTTTTTTAAATGCGGAATTGCCTCATCGTGACGTCCTAGCTTGTTTAATGTAAAGGCGATCTTCAATTCTTCGGATTGAAAAACTTCCATTTTAAATAGCGTGCTTAATTGAAGGAATTTTTCGTAATGGGTGTATGCTTCCTTATAGTCGTGAAGATAGAAAGTTACTTTGGCGAGCTCTTGAATGATGTCGAAGCGCATCGGTTTTTTCTTTACTTCTTGCTTGAGTAAAGCTTGAGCGTCTTTAAAGTCATGGGTTTGCGCGAAGCGTACATAGGCATTTACGTAGCAGGCGAAGAAATTATTAGGGTCGAAGGCGAGCGAAGCTTCCATGTAGCGTTGCGCGTCATCGATGAAACCGTTTTGCAGTAGGCCGTTAGCGAGGTGAAAATACTTGGTGCTTGTCGCGATCGAATCTAACGCATGGATGTCGATGGTCGCGCCGAGGATTGCATACTTCAGATACTTGCGTGCGTTATGTACGTGTAGACTATGGAATTCTGTCAGGAAGTGGATCGCCAACGTATGATTTTTATTGTAGGTGAGTGCACGTTCGAAGAACAGTGTCGCTGATTTGAAATCCTTTTCAACGGCAAATGATAATGCTTTTGCAATGAGACTTTCTGCCGACTTGGCATCATACAACATGGCCTTGTCGGCGAATTGGGATATTTGACTGCTGTATTTTTTTTCGAACGCAAAAAGATCGAGGTAATAATAAATCATCACAAGGTTAGCGTAGGCGAGCGAAAATTCGTTATCCTTTTCAATTGCCTTCGTGAAATACGGAATTGCGTCGTTAAGATTTCGCGTTCCCGAGTGGTGAAACAATTCTCTTCCTTTTAAATACAGATCATAGGCGGCTAAATCGCGCGTCGGTACTTTATCCATACTTTCCGCTGCCTCCGGCGAAATAACAACTTCGATTTCATCGGCAATATCTTTGGCGATTTCCTGTTGGAGTTGAAAGATGTCTTTCGCTTCCCGTCTATATTGTTTAGCCCAAAGGTTCTTATCTGTTGAGCCTTCAATCAATTGGATGTTTAGGACGATTCGATCGCCGATTTTTTGACCGCTTCCCTCAATAAAATATTGTGCGTTCAACGCCGCTGCCATTTCAGGTATAGACATCAACGTGTTTCTATATTTTTCTGCTGTCGTTCTACTCAGCACATTCAGCTCATTGATCAGTTGTAGTTTATTTAATGTCGACTCCATCAGGCCGTTGACGAGGTAAGTATTTGCGGAGTCGGTACTCTCATTTTTGAAAGGTAAGACTACGATGGATTTTTCTTGAGGGAATGATTTTACTGGGAAGAAGTATAGGTACCCGGCAGTGCTGCTGATGAGTAAAATTGTAGCGCCAATCGCTTTTACCAGTAGGGGAAGGTTTCTCTTTTGTTTTTGAAGGGTATTTGGTTGCGGTTGTTCATTGGCGTGCTGACTTACTTCACCCGGGGGATAGCCATAATATTCCCGAAAGCATTTGATGAAATAGGACGGGCTATTGAATCCAACCTGAGTGGCCACTTCAGAAACGTTCAATGGCGACTGTAGTAAAATCTCATGTGCCTTTCTCAAGCGTACCTGGCTGATGAATTGACTTACCGAGAGTGACGTTTCTTTCTTCACTTTTCGAAGCAAATTGGATCGGCTCATGTTCATGATGTCTGACAATTCGGAGACACCGAATGAGTCATTGGCAATGTTACTTTGAATGATTGTTTTAAGCTGAGCGATGAATTGGCTATCGCTGGATGGCGAATCGGACATACCGGGGAAAGGCTTTATACGCGTGAGTTAACGTCTGGTAAAGCTAAATCTTTCTGGGACCTTTTCTATGGTGTGGGGCTGGCAGCTAATTTGTTTAGCGCCGACGATTATTCGGTGTAGCAAATCTTAAATTTTGAAAGTGTACATTAAACCTAGCGGTCAACGCGCGTATTGGACAAGCTCAAATAATCGTTGTTGATACGATTAAAAAATGTGTGGGCGTGAACGCCGCTTGAATTCAAAGGATTACGAAAAAAGGTAACCGAGCGGCGACCGGAAAATTCAGGTTAGCGAAAAAGTTCTCGACAAACGCCATCGCAAACGCAATCACAAACGATTGTGTTAACGATTGCGATAAGTTTTATTGGGGAAATAGCTGAACGGATTTGCAAAATTTTTACCTTCCGTTTGCGTTTCGTGCATAATAATGTTCGGTACGCACTAATAAACCAAAACAATAAACCCAAGAATGATGATGAAAGAACTCTACAAAAAATTGAGTTCCGCAGCTTTACTGCTGTGGTTTTGCTCATCGATGGCGATGGCCCAGGACCGAACAGTGTCCGGTAAAATTGTCGATGAAAGCGGGCAGCCTTTGCCCGGTGTAAACGTGTTAGTCAAAGGAACTTCAACTGGTACTGTATCAGATGGAGATGGGGCTTACTCGTTAGGAGGCGTAAACGATAACTCTGTGCTTGTTTTCAGTTTTATCGGATATTTGGCGAAAGAAGTAACCGTTGGCTCGCGTACTGTTGTTGATGTCGATATGACCCCGGATATCACGTCACTCGACGAAGTTGTTGTAATTGGATATGGTGAGCAGAAGAAAGCGCTCCTCACCGGCGCAAACATCCACCAAGATGGTGCACAACTCCAAGCACTTAATACAAGTAGTGCGATGGAAGCGCTTCAAGGTATCACGCCAGGTGTAAGTATCCAAAGAAATAGTGGACAGCCAGGTGCCGGTACAAAAGTGCGGATCCGTGGTATTGGTACCATTGGTAATTCTAACCCACTTTACATTGTTGACGGCGTGCCTGTTGGCTACGATATCAATTACCTAGCGCCATCGGACATCGAATCTATTGACGTGCTTAAGGACGCAGCTTCAGCTGCGATCTACGGAGCGCGTGGCGCAAACGGTGTAGTGCTTGTTACCACCCGTAGAGGCAAGCAGGGGTCAAAAACACAGATTAGTTATAATGGCTATGTGGGTGTTCAGAATATCTATAAGAAGCCCCCTACGCTGAATGCACAGGAGTACATGTTCATTATGGACGAAGGACGTACAAACGACGGACTTACGCCTACAAACTGGGAAGCAGAGATCAAGAACAATACTTGGTTGAATAACCAACAAACTGGCCTTGGCACACAATATGGTCAATACGTTTGGGATAAGCTCCAAAGTGGCTGGAAAGGCACTGACTGGGTTGACGAAATCACGCAGAAGAATGCGCCTGTTTCAAGCCACGCCTTTAACATCACAGGTGCAACAGAGGACTTTACATATGGTGCAGGTTTCTCCTATATTGATCAAACTGGTATGATCGGTGGTGATATTATCGATGCCGGTATGAAAAGGCTTACAGCACGTATTAATACTGAAATCAAGCTTTGGGAAATAGGCGGTCGTAAGATCTTAAAGATTGGTGAAAACTTTACGCTTACAAATTCTCAAGTACGCGGCACAGGCACCGGAACTATCTATTGGAATGACTTGCATGATGGTTTAGTAATTAATCCCTTGATGCCGGCATACTATGAGTTTTCTCCTAGTGAATACAAGTTTGCACCGACATTAGAAGGCGTCAATCTTGGACAAGCGAATCCTATTGCCACAATGTTTTATAGACATAATTTCAATTGGGGCAAGGGAAACAATCTGATAGGTAATGGTTATGCTGAATTGGAGCCGATCAAAGGTTTAAAAATTAGATCTTCGTACGGTATTAATTCATGGTTCGGACATAGTCGCTCTTTTGCGCCGGCCTATGGATTAAGCTCGCAATACAATAGACCCGAATCAGCGGTCTCTGTAGGACAAAGCGCTTACCAGGGTGCTGCTTCAACATGGACAACAACGGTATCGTACGGAAGAAGTTTTGGTGACCATAACTTGCAGGCGATGATTGGTAACGAGCAGATCAAAAATATCTTGGGATTCAATGTTGGTGGAAGCAGACTGAAGCCATTATATAGCAATCCTGATTATGGATATTTGGACAACACTGCTCCTGCGACTTCTATATCAGATCTTAGCGTGTGGGGTAGAGATGGTGCGGCCAATGGAGGCGGTATATTCTCATACTTCGGAAGGCTCTCTTACAACTACCAAGAACGTTATATGTTGGATTTCACAGCCCGACGCGACGGTTCAGGGAATTTTTATGGTGATAAGAAATACGGTAACTTCTTCGCGGTGTCAGGAGGTTGGAATTTTATGGAAGAAGAATTTATGTCTAGTCTTGATAACATCTTCGATTATGGTAAGCTACGTGTGAGTTGGGGACAGAACGGCAATGAAGATGTTGGCGTTCCTTTCAGTTACCAGACGAACATTGAACCAGTAGCTCAAGGTTACTACTTCGGTTCTAACAAACTCAGCTCAGCGACGACTTATATTCCGAAGAATACCCCGAATCCGAATATTGGCTGGGAGACTTCAGAACAGTTTGACATAGGATTGGATGCTGCCTTCTTGAATTCAAGATTATCGGTGACATTAGATTGGTACCAAAAATTGACGAAAGATTGGTTGGTTCAAGCACCCGCCCTGGGTACTGCTGGAGCTGATGCGCCATGGATCAACGGGGGTGAAGTGAAAAACACAGGTGTTGAATTCGCATTTGCTTGGAAAGACAAGGTAGGCGATGTGCAATATGGTGTAACCCTGAGCGGTGCGACTACGAGAAACGAAGTAGTGGAATTGTCGAATGCGGAAAAAACCTATAACGGACCCGCGAACGTTTTGTCACAAGGAACAGCGTTTGTATCGCGTGTCCAGGTAGGTAAGCCAATAGGCTACTTCTATGGCTTTGAAACTGCGGGAATTCTTCAAAATCAAGCGGAAGTAGATGCTTATGTAGGGCCAGAAGGAGATCCAATGCAATTTGATGACAATAACGGTCTTCGTCCTGGTGACGTCCGTTTTGTTGACCAGAACAACGATGGTCGTATCGACGAATCTGATAAGGTTTTCCTAGGGAACGCGATACCCGATTTTGAACTTGGTTTACAGCTTAACGCGTCGTGGAAGGGTGTCTATGCGAATGTTACCTTCGCCGGTAAATTCGGACATCAGATCATGCGTTCATACAGATCGTTCGCTGATCAATTTGAGCAAAACTATACTACCGAAATCTTTGGTCGTTGGCATGGTGAAGGAACGTCTAGCCGCATTCCACGTTTGAGTGCAACATCTCACCGAAACCAACAGTACATATCCGATATCTACATGTACGATGGTGATTTTGTAAGGATCAACAATCTTACTGTGGGATATGACTTTGGCGCAATTGCTAAAAAAGTAGGGTTCTTCTCAGGAGCGCAAGTTTATATGACCGTTAATAACCTTCACACTTTTACGAAATATGATGGAATGGATCCTGAAGTGGCATACGGAGGAGAAGCAGCTTGGGCGTCAGGAATTGACCTTGGTCTCTATCCGCTCCCACGCACTGTAATGCTTGGTGTTAACCTTACTTTCTAAAAAGTTTGAACAATGAAAACAATGAAAAGCATAAGATTTATAGTATTAGCCCTGTCGCTTTTGGCGATGGCTGGCTGCGACGACTCTTACATTGATATGACGAATCGTTTCGGGTCAAGTACCGATACATTTTACAAAACGAAGGCCGATTACGATGCAGCACTTGGTGGCGTCTACTATACGCTGTATTTGGCCGGTGGTAACGTGTTTGGTGAAGAGCATATTTCAGCATCGTTGCTCGATGATGTAATGCTCGGCGGTGGTGGTCCTGACGACCAGGGTGCGAAGAACGTGGATAACTTCGTTGATCCAAACGACGATACTTACGGTGATCTTTGGAAGGAGACGTATAGAGGTATGTTCCGTGCGAATAATATCATCGAAAGACTGGCAGAAACTGATCTCTCCGAGGATTTTGCTAACGCAGAGGACGAAGCTGCTTACAAAAACCAAGTTTTGGGTGAAATGTACTTTATGCGTGGCTTTTTGTTATTCCGCGGTGCGAAGTTTTTCGGCGGCATGCCTTTGATGATTACTACATCAACGCCGACGACTACGCCACGTGCCTCCTTTACTGAGACGTTCGGGCAAATCGCTGCTGATATCAAGCAAGCTATTGAGCTCCTTCCTGAAATCGACCCTGCATCTATCCCAGAATCAGAGTTCGGTCATACTAATCACTGGGTTGCACAGGCCTACCTAGCGCGCGTTTATCTGTTCTATACAGGTTATATGACGAACATCGAAGGACAGTCTACATCAGAATTGCCACTTCCTACAGGAGGTTCCCTAACGAAGCAAAATGTAATCGATGAATTGACTGACTGCGTAAACAACAGCGGTTATGAATTACAGAGCGACTTCCGTAATCTGTGGCCCTACAGCTACGTCAATACAAGCGCAGGCACGGAAAAATATCCTTGGGCTGCTGATGAAGGATTGCAGTGGGCTGGTCAAGACGGCTTCAACAGTACAGTGGGCTCAGGAAACAAAGAAGTAATGTTTTCTCTCCGATATACGTTCGGTAACTGGCAGTGGGTAAAAGGCCAAAGAACGACAAACAGGGCATCCCTGTTCTTCGGTCTTCGTGGTAACTCTTCGCTTCAGCCATTTGGCGAAGGATGGGGATGGGGTACTGTTCACCCAGATTTCTTCGAACAATGGAATGATGATGACGAAAGAAAACTCGGTTCGGTTCTGAGAACAAACGTTGCTGAAGAAGGTACCGCTGGCTATGTGCAGGATAAAGGTGACAACGAAACTGGTCTCTTCAATAAAAAATACATGCACCTTCAGTACACTGTTGGGCCAGACATGAAAGGTTTGTTCAATTATATATATGGCTGGACAGACACAGACATGCAGCTCAGACACGCTCAGGATTTCTATTATATGAGATTCGCAGATGTGCTATTGATGCTTTCAGAGCTTACCGAAGATGCTCAATACATGAATCAAGTAAGAAATAGAGCTGGCTTGGATGATGTTGTGTATTCACTGGATGCACTAAAACAAGAGCGCCTTCATGAATTTGCATTTGAAGGGTTACGCTGGTTTGACCTCGTACGTTGGGGAGATGTAGATGATCCAGCTAAAAACTTCTACGATAATACGGTTGCGGTGCGTAATTCAGGCGTACCAGCCTCCTATAAAATTAACTATCCGGCGGCTACGAAAGGACTGGTTTCAATACCTGAATCTGAAATCAGACTTTCGAATGGTGTATATAAACAGAACCCGGGCTGGTAAGATGGGCTAAACTTTAAAAAAGTAACAGATATGAAAGCTATAAGAAATATAACGACGCTTATTGTAGCGGGAGCCATGATTTTCATTGGCGCTTGCGAACCAATCGAAGATAGGGATAAGCTAAAGAATACTTATGAAGCCGATGATATTCAGCTGGAAGTAATTCAGACGGCGAACGGAAAAGGAAATGGATTGACCCTGAAGATGAACACACCTGGTGTGATCGGATACTGGGATTATCTGATCGATAAAAAGTTCACTGACGAAGTGAAAGTAATTTTCCCGATTCCCGGTACGCATACTTTTACTTATCATGTAACAACACCCTTAATTAAAGGTGGTAATCCAAGTGACCGTGAGGTGGTAAGCAAAACGATTCAGGTAACCATCGAAGAGCTTGATCAGGAATTACCAGCAGATTATTATGATCTCGTAGGGGCTCAATTACAAGGTAAGTCTTGGGTGTTCGATAGAGGTAGCGCCAACTGGTGGTATATGTCGCCTAACCCAGCTAACGGTGGAAACCCGTTCGGTGTATGGTGGAATGCTTCCGAATGTTGCGCGCCAAGTGATCAAGCAGGTAAAATGGTTTTTGATTTAGATGGCGGCGCAAACTACTCCTACTATACTGATGCCGACAACGCAGAGCCTACTGCCACAGGTACGTTTAGCTTTAATGGAGATTTCACGAAGTTTAATATCGGCGGGGGAATCAATATTCTCGGCGCTGATGGAACGGCTGATGTGAACGGATGTGCGAAATCACTGGGCTCATTTGCACAATTCACAATTGTTGAATTGACTGCCGAAAGATTGGTACTCTATATTCCTGATGCTAGCTGTACTTCAGGTTGGACTTGGATATTTGTTCCTGAAGAGGATTAAGATCTGGTCATAGTCAAATATGAAGCCCATCTCAAAAGCAATTTTGAGATGGGTTTTTTATTGCCATCATATCGTTGTTCATCAATCAAACAAATTTGCCGAATTGTATCTTAACGCCCATGTGTTCTGGCAGGCGAAGTCCTTGTAAGATTCGTTCCATATCGAAGGGCGAGATAAAATCAGCCTTGTTTGTACTTCGTGATATCCAACGCAACACCCATGTAATTGCCATTAGGCAACATGGAGTTCACCCAGCTGAACCAAAGTTTCCTGCCATCTTTTGCAATAAGACAACTTTCCATCGACTCGATTTCCTTCGGAATGATGTTGGGATAATCGAGAATATATTCACGACTGATCCAGCCTTCATGGAGATTTTTTGTGAGCCACCAACCGTCTCGCATTAAATCATGGGGAGCATATCCAAGCAAAGATTTTACAGAAGGACTTACGAAGACAATATCGCCGGATTTGTTGGCCACGATGGAGAGGACATTGAGTTTTTCCAGGTTAGCGTAGGAGTTTTTAATATCCGAAATAAGTTTCAATCTGATCGTCATAACGACACCAAATACACCGATGCCAAGCAAGAGATTTAAGAACCCAATAATGTTTTTCTCACCGGCCCCCAAACTCGAATAGGCGACGATACAAGCAAGTATGGTAATAGCGCTCTGCACACCATAATAAAACAGGCTATTGATGATCACCGAACTTGCGCCGTAGACAAGAATTAAAAGCACGACGGCATTTGGATCGAAATGGTTAACCGTAACAAACGCGATCACGTACAACAACGTAGACAAATAAAGGAATAGTGAAAAGTACGAGACGATGACCCTGCGCTTGAAATGGAAAAAGGTCGCTATAAAAAGGACAACACCAAGGATGATGATGGTCCATCGAATGGCATCGAAATCCTTCATCGTTGGGAGAAACTGGTTGTAGAGAAGCTTGGTGATCGCCGACGTAACGGTGAACAGGGCAATGACCAAACGCACAGATCCGATCGATAGCCGTAACAATACTTTTGTTACAAAGGGACTGCTTGGTTCCTGATTCATAGCGCTTTAGTTTAGGCAGAGACTATAAGGTTACTAAGAGTTTAGACAACTAAAAAATGAGAATGCCTTCAATTCTTACTTCGGAAGCGAACTGTAAAATACCTGGTTTCTCCGGTAGACAAAGGATTGTGGTCGAGTTTTGTAAAGCAAAATAGTTTAGTGAATTTATCAACAGGTAGACATGGGTAACAAAGTGTTGTTTTTTATCAGTTGCTTAGGGGCATTCAATGGTATCGTATTGGGGATTTACTTTTTGTTCTTTCCGAGGACCAAGAAACTTTCCAATTATTTCTTGGGGGCGCTTTTTATTTCCCTTAGTCTGCGAATCGGGAAATCTGTGCTGTATTATTTTGACACGAGTCTGCTGCTGATCTATTTGCAAGTCGGTCTCTCTGCTTGTTGGTTTATTGGGCCGTCGTTATTTTTTTACATCAAAGCTGAGGTGAAGCGAGTCAAAAACGTTCCGCGATCGTGGATATGGACGATCTCGTTGATCGCACTTTCCATTCTAGCAGTTGGTTTAGTGTTTCCATATCAACAGCGTCCGGATGTATGGAATCAATATCTGGTAAAGATCATTTATGCCCAGTGGGGAATTTTTTTGGTGATGTCAGTAGTGACGTTGAAGAATACTATCCGTGATGCCATTATATCTAAGCAGTGGAATTTATCTGAAAAGTGGCCGATGGTGGCGTTGCTCGTAAACGTCATTATTTTCACGTGCTACCTTACGGCATTATTAGGTCATTCAGGCGCAGTGTACATCAGCAGCGCAGTTATTTTTTCAGTTGTGGTCTATGCTGGTGGATTTATTTTGTTGCGTAAACGCCAGGGAGATGATGTCGCTTCATCAAAATCCGCGAAATATGCCAACAAGAAAATCAAAGCAGAGGACGCCCAATTCATGTTACTCAGACTTGAGCGCGTGATGGAAGAGAAAGCCGTTTTCAAGAATGCGAACCTTAAGCTTCACGATTTAGCTGTTGAGATCAATGTGCCGGCGCATCAATTGTCGCAGCTTTTGAATGATACCGTAGGAAAGAGTTTCACCACGTACGTCAATGAATATAGAATTCGTGAGGCCTGTAAATTGTTGGCGACGAATGATAACATCACGATAGAAGCTATTGGCGATGACGTTGGGTTTAATTCGAAGTCGACATTTTTCTCTGCTTTTAAGAAGCAGATGGGGACTACACCGGCGATGTACGTGCGGCAAAAAACGAATCTTACGGTGTGATTTGGTAGTGCAAGATTATAAAACCGTACTACAGGATTGCGAAAACGAAACCATTAGCATCATTTTCCAGAGAATATTTGCAGAATTAATCCATTCCGCAAATGATGTCTTTTAGAATTATGGCGGCCCTTGTGCCGATTTTGTTTTGTAGTGGCAAACATCTTCACAGTCAATCCTTGCCAGTCTCCGAAAGGATGGCGATCGAATCAGTGATTCACCTTTACTTCGATGGTTGGGCCACGGGCGACACCGCTAAACTGGCCAAGGCTATGCATTCCACTTGTGAGTTGAAATTTTTTCGCGAAGGCAAGTTCACGTCTATGGCGCGTGCTGCCTACCTTAATCTTCATAAAGTACATGTAAGGAACAAAGATTTGATCACACACATAGTCAATCTCGATGTTACCGGAAATGTTGGTAGTTCTAAAGTTGAATTGATCACAGTAAACGGCAAGTTCACAGACTATTTCAATGTAATGAAGGACGGTGAGCACTGGTACATTGTCGATAAGGTTTCTACCTATTCCCCGAACAAGATTTTTGAGAAGTCGGCTTCACCCGAAAAAGAAATCATTCTCGATCAACTAAAGCGCCCATGGAGTATCGTGTTCTTGTCTGAGGAGGAGGTGCTCATTACTGAGAAGGAGGGAGATTTGATCAAAGCTAATCTGCGCACGAAAGAGCGTATCAAAATTGGTGGGTTTCCATCTGATATGGCCGACAGCATTGCGTTCTTTCATCCTGGCGATAACACTGGCAAGTTTGAAATTTTGTTGGATCCGGACTTCAATAAAAACAAATGGGTGTATCTGTCATACGCTGCGAAGAACGAAAAGGGCATGGCGACAAAAATTATTCGCGCGACACTCGATAACAATACGTTGACTAAGATCCAGACGCTTTTCATCGGAGCACCGCATACTTTTGAACGTGTACACTACGGTGGGGGGATGGCTTTCGGCGGCGACGGTAAACTTTACTTTATACTAGGTGAACGCATTTTTTCGGAGAAGAGTGAACCCGCTTTACCGATTGCTCAAAATGTGAAAGACCGACGTGGAAAGATATACCGTATCAATTCTGATGGAACCATACCGAACGATAACCCTGACTTTGGTAAAGATGCCGTGGCCGGTTTATATGCGATCGGTATCCGTGCAGCGCAAGGGATGATTTTGAATCCTGCGACAAAAAGCATTTGGTTTAGTGAACATGGAACACATCAAGGCGACGAGATTAATATCTTATCGGCGGGTGCGAACTATGGATGGCCGTTGAAGACTACCGGAAAATACCGTTATGCAGACTATGTACCGCCATCGACTAATGATGTACTCACAGAGCCAGTGTGGTCGTGGCTACACACCGTAGCACCTACAGGATTGTTGTTTTATACCGGAGAAGAATTTTCTTCTTGGAAAAATAGCTTACTGGTGTGCGGGTTGTCGCGCGGAAGTTTTTGGAGACTAACTGTTGATGGCGATAAGATTAAAAGTGCCGAAGAATTGTTTGTTGACGATAGGAAGCGATTAAGGAAAGTAGTTCAATCTCCCGATGGAAAGCTCTATGTTTTGACCGATGAAATGAATGGTTTGTTGATCCGAATCAAAAATAGGAATGGATGATTAATTAAAAGATCTTCTAAATTCGATAGGCGATCGGTTCGTTTTCATTTTGAATAGCTTGCTAAACGATTGTGGATGTTCAAAGCCAAGGGCATACGCCACCTCGCTTATCGAAAGCGTTGTCGTTGAAAGTTTTTCTTTTGCTTTCTCGATGAGCTTGTCATGTATATGTTGCTGCGCATTTTGTCCGGTAAGTGTACGCAACATATCACTCAAGTAGCTTGGCGATAAGTTTAAACTGTCAGCAAGATACTGAACTGTCGGAATGCCTTTACTGGAACTATTTTCATTGTTGAAGTAGTCGCGTAAAAGGTCTTCGAGCTTTTGGAGTAAGTCGTGATGTACAACTTTCCGCGTAATAAATTGGCGTTTGTAAAATCGATTGGCGTAGGTAAGCAGTAGCTCGATCTGAGAGATCACAACGTCGTGACTGAAGTCATCCAGCCGCGTGTTAAGTTCATCTTCCATAATTTTGAAAATAGAAATGATGGTGTCGCGTTCTTGATCGGAGAGGTGCAACGCTTCATTGGTAGCATATGAAAAAAATCCATATTGTGTGATTTTCTTCGCGAGCGTATATCCTAAAAAAAAGTCAGGATGAATCAACAGGGTGTATTCAGAACATACTGCGCCCTCATGTTCGGAGACACCAATGATTTGCCCTGGTTGCGCGAAAAGCAAACCGCCTTCGTCGAAGTCATAGTATCCTTGTCCGTATTTAAGTTTACCGCCGAGTTTAGGTTTGTAAGAGATTTTATAAAATCCTAGCACATGGCCTTGTGGCAAATTGAGTTCCGACCAAGACGGCGCAGCTTTAATAACACTAATCAATGGATGTTTTGGCGGTGTTAATCCAAATGCACGATGCGCCTCGGTTAGCGTATCAAAGCGTAATATATTTTTCTCGTCTCTATTCATGTTAGAAATGTTATAAAACCGGTGATCCACAATCACCGGTTGTCTTACTGTTCTTAATTCACGACTATTTGTGCCGACCTTGACACAGCATCCCATTCTTCCCAAAGCGCCAGACGTTCTTCATAAGCACCGCGTACCCACGAAAGGTTTTGGCTTCCTAAATTGAAGCGCAGTGGCGGATTTTCTGCATCGATCGCTTGGAAAAGCGCCTGCGGTGTAGCCTTTGGATCGCCTCGTTCCATGCTTTTCAACGTTTCAAAAAACTCATTTTTGAAGTCTCCATAGATTTCCATTGGCGATGCAAATTTTAGTGAGTCGGTACTTCCAAATTCAGTTGCATAGGCACCAGGCTCTACAATGGTAACGTTGATTCCAAAAGATTTAATTTCCGCAGCCAAGCTTTCGTGTATTGCTTCGAATGCCCACTTGGAAGCGCAGTAGTAGCCAATCACCGGAAGCGTAACGTGCCCGAGGTTACTAGAAACGCCTACAATGTGTCCGTAACCTTGTTTCCGAAGAAGTGGCAATGCAGCCTGGATAACAGCGACGGCGCCAAAAACGTTTGTTTCGAACATCGCTTTTACGTCTGCGGCCGAAGCTTCTTCAATAGTTCCCACGAGTGAATAGCCAGCGTTGTTCATCACCACATCTAATCTTCCAAAGTGCGTGTGCGCTTCCTTCACGATGGCGTGTGCTTGTTCTGCGTTCGTTACGTCTAACGTAGCAGTATGTACGCGCTCACCATACTTTTCCTTGAGCGGGTCAAGACTTCTCACATTACGCGCAGTCGCGACAACGTAATCGCCACGCTGAAGAGCAGCTTCTGCCCAAATTTTTCCAAATCCACGGGATGCACCCGTAATAAACCAAACCTTATTGTTGTTCTGATTCTTCATATGCTTTTGCTTCATTGTTTGATGAAGCAAAAATCGAGTAGTAGCAGGTCGCGCGCGTAGCCAAACTCACGACATCCTTAGCCTAATTGAGGAATGTTGGTGGCTGCAAGGGTAGGAATCGTGAATCAATGTCGTTGATTTAACCAACGACCTCAGCAATGGATTTATCTTCACATGGCTCCGCAAGGGGAATTCGATTTGCGGGCTGAACCTTAGGGAATGAAAAGGTCGGGGTGTGATTCATTATGTCTCAATGTAAGTCAATGACATTGAACTGTGAATTGAATACTGAAGGAGACTTGTATTAGTATGTGTGCTGGTAAGTAGAAAAAAGTTTCCAAAAACGTTGGGGTGAATCGAAGGCAAATTTTTCGTGCTTAAAGTCGTTGAGTACAAGCGCGATTTTTTCTTCCTTCGTGTCATATTGCCCGATCATCATTTCATGGTCGGAGATAAAAAGCCCAATCTTGTGATGGCAGAGGTGAATATTGTGTTGTGTCACTTCTTCGAAGATGAGCACGTCATTCATTTTATACTGTGGGAGAGAAGTGTGGTGAGGAATGTTCGGGTTAAAACTTAGCGCAATCATATTGCGATTGCTCATTTCCGGTAGAACGAGTTTCGGGAAATTTTGCCAGTCGCTAAACGACATTTCCTTGTAAGAGCATTTCATGTAGATGGCGTCATTCATGAAAGGAACTTGGCGGAGGTGAAGATTGATGATGTGATTTTCATCCTCGATGAGTTTATCCCCGTTATACTTCAATATTTCATGGATCGACAGGTTCTGAGCGATAAACTGGTTGAGTGGTATGCTAAAATAATTGGCAATTTGCACGACCGTTTCGATCCTCGGTTCTGCGCGATTTTCCTCGTATGAAGAGATATTTCCCCTCGTTAATTGGAATAAATCCGCAAAAGCTTGTTGACTTAGCCCTTTGGTCGTTCTAATCTTCTTGATGTTGGCGCCAATCTTTGTCATGGCGCAAAGATAGCTGTAATTTTTATTATCACAATGCTAATATTTTTTGCAATTCTGAAAAATGTCTAGTAGATTTGTTTTGTCAAGCAGAAATTACGCTCATGAATCATTTTGAGACCATCGAAGAATACGCTTTAAAGCTCAATTGTAAAATACTTTACAAGAATGAGCAACATGGCATTCTTAAGATTGACAATGAAGCCGATGGTATTCACAACCTCATCCTGGGGATTGCTCCTCCAATATTAATTATGGAGCAGTTTCTATTTTCTTTTAAGGAAGGAAATCAGGAGATGTTCAAAAAGCTGTTGCAAAAAAATCGGGATACCATCCACGGTGCTTTCGTTATTAATGAAGAAGGTGATCGCGTGTTGTTTCGTTATACGATGCAGCTTCAGAATATCGACTTTAATGAATTTGAGAGTGCGTTGAATTCTCTTGGCTTATTGATGAGCGAGTATTCGCAGCAGATAATTGATTTTTCAAAGCTATAGTGTAGGAAGGATTGTTAACCTAAAACTTATTAGTCATGAATATTTTCAAGAGACTTTTTAGAATAGGGCAGGCCGAGATTCATGCCGCGGTTGATAAAATGGAAGACCCGATCAAGATGACGGAGCAGGGTCTTCGTGAGTTGGCTACGGATTTGGCGGAAGCTACGGAGGCGTATGCGAAGGTGAAGGCGTTGGCCATTCGTACTGAGAATGATCAACTTCAGCGTCAACAGGATTCAAGAAGTTATGCTGAAAAAGCTATATTGATCATGCAAAAGGCACAGGCAGGACATGTTGATCTGGTGAAAGCCGAAGATCTTGCGCGCGAGGCGTTGTCGCTCCACAAGCGTTATTACGTAGAGTCAGAAGAGCTTGGCGAACAAGTAAATGCGCTGCAGCAATCATCCAGGGAAATGCTCCGGAATACTGAGATTCTCAAAGAGAACATGGAGAAGTGGGAGAAAGAGTTGCGCACGTTGAAGGCAAGGGTGAAAGTGAGCAAGGCGACAGAACAAGTTAACAAACAATTGGCGCACGCTGATAACCATGGGGTTATCGGTATGCTGGAGCGCATGAAGGCGAAAGTGGAAGATCAAGAGGCGCTTGCGAAGGCGTATGGTGAGATTTCGCGCGAAAGAAATAGTCGAAAAGAAGAACTGGATAGCTTGCTGAAAGATGATTCTGTATCAATTGAAAAAGATCTTCAGGCTATCAAGCAAAAATTAGGTATATCGTAGAGAATTTGTCAACCCCAATCACGAAACGATGTCAAGCATAACAGACCTGCTTTTTCATCCCTTAAGCAATGCCATCATGACCGTTCTTACGGGTGTGACGGCGATTTATTGGCTAACGACTTTCTTTGTTGGCGACCTATTTGGCGATGCTGACGTCGATGCAGATGTTCGTGTACACGGCGCGGATGTCGATACCGATATTGATACCGACGATGTCACTTCTGATAAATCGTTTTTTCAGAAAGCGCTTGAGTTTGTGAATGTAGGAAAGGTGCCCTTTATGGTGGTGTATTCTGTTTTCAAATTTGTTGCTTGGATCTTTACACTAACATCCTCCGTTGTGTTCGGATTGGCAGCATGGGGATGGAAATCAGTAGCGATACTTATCCCGATTTTTTTTCTCGCATACATTATCACGCGGTATGCGACGAAGCCACTCATTAAAGTGTATGATGCGATGGGCTATAACGGCGAAGAACCTCAAGAGCTGTTGGGAAGGATTGCGAAAATGAAGAGTACAATCTCAGGTGACACGATTGGTGCAGCGGAACTTAAAATACAGAGTGATATTATTCGCATTAACGTAAGGAGTAAAACCGGCGAGGCGATTGCGTATGACGCGGACGTAATGATAGCAGACGAATCGGCGGATAAAAAATTTTACTTGGTTGTTCCGGAAGTCACACTTTCCAATATCGTTTGATCGTAGATAATTTTAAAAATACCTCAATTTATTTTAACCCTTAAAAATTCCTTTTACTATGGATGTACTTGGCGGTATCAGTTTATTAGCTCTCGGGGGCATCGCATTCTTTATTTTTATTATTCTCATTGCCTTTGCGAATTTCTACAAGAAAATTCCGCAAGGAAAAGCGATTGTGCGTACCGGTGTTGGCGGTGGTAAAGTTGCCTTCAACAAAGGGATGTATGTTATTCCGATTCTCCACCAAATGGAGATCATGGATATTTCCGTTAAGAAATTACAGATCGATCGCCTCGAGCAAGATGGTCTTATTTGTAAAGACAATATTCGCGCTGATATCAAGGTGGCGTTCTTCGTTCGTGTAAACAAAAATATCGACGATGTGTTGAACGTGGCACAAATCATCGGTACGGAGCGTGCCAGTGATACCGAAACGCTGCGCAACTTATTCGAAGCGAAATTTTCGGAAGCATTAAAGACTGTCGGTAAAAAATTTGATTTTATAGAACTCTATGAGGCGCGTCGTGAATTCAGAACAGAGATCTTGAATATCATTGGAACCGATCTTAACGGATATATTCTCGACGATTGCGCGATTGACTTTCTAGAACAAACCGAGATAAAGTTTCTTAGTCCACAGAACATCCTCGACTCACAGGGTATTAAGAAAATCACCGAGCTTACTGCTGCGCAGAATATCAAAGCGAATTTAATCAAGCGTGATGAGGAGAAAACCATCAAGAAGCAAGATGTTGAAGCGCGTGAGGCTATTCTTGAGTTAGAGCGTCAAATGGCGGAGAAAGAAGAAAAGCAACGTAGAGAAATCGACAATGTGAAGTCACGTGAGCAAGCTGAGATCCTTAAAGTAAGGGAGGAGGAGAGACTTAAATCCGAAAGTGTACGCATTAAAACGGAAGAGTCGCTTGCAGTTCAGGAAGAGAATAAGCAACGCCAGATCATTATCGCAGCGAAGAACAAGCAACGCACAGATGCAGTGGAAACGGAACGCGTAGAGAAAGATCGTGCGTTGGAAGCTACAGAGCGTGAGAAGATCGTAACCTTGGCGCAGATTGAGAAAGAGAAGACTGTGGAAGTGGAGCGCAAAAACATCCAAGATGTAATTCGCGACCGCGTGCGTCTTGAAAAAGGTGTGGTTGAAGAGCAACAAGGTGTGAAAGATTTGGAAGCATTCCGCGAAGTTGAACGTAAGAAGACGGTGGGCATTACAGCAGCAAGTCAACAGGCAGAAGAGAAGTTAATCTATACTGTGAAGGCAGCTGAAGCGGAGAAGAAAGCTGCTGAGGAGAAAGCTAAGCAATTAATCATCGATGCAGATGCGAAGAAAGAGGCAGCCGTGAAACAGGCTGAAGCACGCAAAATTTTGGCTGAAGCGCAAGCTCGTGAAGAAGCAACGAAGGGACTTTCTGAAGCGGAGGTAATGTTGGCCAAGGCCGAGGCAGCAGAAAGACAAGGTATTGTTGACGCGACCGTGATTGAGAAAGTAGCAGACGCTAAACGCAAAGAAGGATTGAACGAAGCGGAGGTAACGAAAGAGAAAGCGTTGGCAGAAGCCGCGGGTATCCAAGAGAAAGCTGAAGCAATGAAGAAATTGGACGGCGTTGGAAAGGATCACGAAGAGTTCAAACTCATGTTGGCAAAAGATAGAGATATCGCGCTTGCTCAAATCAACATACAGACAAAACTTGCCGAAGCGCAGGCATCGATTATGGGTGAGGCGCTGAAGTCAGCACGTATCGATATCGTTGGCGGAGAAACCATGTTCTTCCAAAATATTGTGAATCAAATATCGAATGCTAAAGGTTTCGATCGATTGATCAACGAAAGTGAAAACGCAACACAGTTAAAGACGGCGTTACTTGGTGATGGTGAAAATAGTGGCGACCTACTGTCACGCATTCGTGATTTTGCGGCCAAGTATAATATCACATCCAACGACATTAAAAACCTAACGATCTCGAGCTTGATTCTGAAAATGCAGCAGCAAAGTTCAGATGCCGATCGGCCATCATTGCTGAATCTGGCGAACCTGGCAAGTAGTTTGGGACTAGGTAATAAGAAGCTTTAGTACATCATACGTGATGTGCTTTTGAAAGCGGAACCCCAATGAGTGCGAACCGGGACTTGAAAAAGTTGCCGGTTCTGCTTAGGAGGGTATTAATTAACAGGATGTACGATATTCATCAGCGTTTATCTTTTTCGTAATGGCAGGTACTGAAAGCACGAATACAATATTGGATTCCGGAACCTATGAGATTATCCGGAAGCGACTGGAAGAACAACGGTTAAATTTGTTGGAAAGGCTGGCAAAGCTCAACAGCGCGCGAAAGGAAATATTTAATTCCACTGGATTTCAACTCATCGGCAATCAACGTATCACTACGGTGAACAGTGGTGTGGCGCGTGGTATCATGGCCTTTGGTAATCTAACGCTTTTCGCATACAACGTTCATTTTGGTTTACGCGAAAACATTACACTCAGTGATGTATTCAGTATTTACAAATTTACTGGTGATCACTTCGAGCCCGAGCCGCTTACATTAATTGAAGACGATAACTTCATTACAGATTTCGGTAACTTATATAAATACTACCGTGAATCAATATTTGCACGATTTGTCAAGACTGAGAACCATCTCTATATGGTTTTCCAGACGAGTAAAAGTCCGGATGATCGAAAAGCTTTTAAATGGTTAATCAAGGATGACAAGCTTGTTTACATCGACGATAGAAGTGTTCATGAAGTAAAAAAAGCAGCACAGTTTGAGTTCAATTGGATAAAGAGCGATCTCAATAACCGGAGATTAGGCGTACATCCGCATATTTCAATTTTGGACAAAGTATTTATTGAAGCCGTTCATGGCGACATTACTTTCAAGGTTGAAAACAATACGGATTCTGGGCAGGGTATTTTTTCTGAACCCGTTGTCAGCAAAGATCAACAGCTAGATGATGCCGAATATCATTATGCCGATCTGGGCAATTTGATACCCATCAAAATAAAACCGTACGGCGAGGCTTTCCGTGCATATATTTTTAATGTACGCACGAAACAAGTGCTTCCCATTAACAGTTTGTTAGATGCTGGCGTGTTGTTGCCCGACAACCAAGGCATCATATTTCCAAACGGTTATTATCTCCAAAACGGTGAACACAAGATTTTTGATTTACAAGTATCCGAGCTAGAGTTTAGTAATAGTATTGCTTCTCCTAACGGTGAAGACTTTCTGTATGTCTTCTATCAGAAGCAGTTGAATACATACGTGTTGATGTCTTACAACATGATCGCGCAGCAGGTTGAGACGCCGATTATTTGCAATGGTTTTACGGTATTTCATGATGGCAAGCTGGTGTACTTTAAATCTGAGAACGAAGCCGTACGCCATCATCAGGTCCAAATTTGGCAGACACCATACACGGCGACTCTTCAGGAGAACACCGCCATGACGAACAACGTGCTCTACAAAATTGGAAACAAGGATATTGTGAGCGCGATGAGCGAAAGTCAGGAGGTGATACAGCTTTTGCAAAAGGAAGACAGCTACGAAGATCTATACGAAGATATTCATAAGCGAACGAATGATATCGTTGATTCATATTTCTGGCTGAAGGATGAGGGTACGTTTGATTTGGCGACCCCGCTGACGCAAATCAGAAATATTGCTAACACGGCGATTGATGAGTTTGCAAAAGTTCAGGCGCAACGTCAGCACGCAAAGGACAACCTTCTGGCGATGCAGAAGCGCTTGGATCAGTTGGTGATTGACATTAAGGGCGCGACGATTACACAATTAGACCAACTTGTGAAGTTGCTTGCTGCGACACGAAGTATGCAGGGCGCCGTAATCGATCTGCAAAATATTCGTTATATCGATACAAAAGCTGTTGATGCGCTGAAAGAAGTACTGTCGCAATACAACAGCGCACTTTCTCAAGATACGGTTCAGTTTCTACTCAAAGACGAGGCGTTGGCGCCATATGAGAGCCAGGTTGCTGAGTTGAAGAAGCGTGCAGGAATTGTTAAGAAGGTGATCGAGGCTCATCCTGTAGAACAGACGATAAAAGAAATTTCTACAGGGTTAGAGATGCTCATCGACATTCTCAACAGCTTGAAGATTGAAGACACGACGCAAACCACACGCATTGTCGAAAAGATCTCGTTAATTTTTGCTTCCCTCAATGAAGTGAAGGCAGAGTTGGTTCGCGTGACGACAGCCCTTAAAGCGCAAGAGTCAACGGGACAGTTTTATGCTCAGTTGACTTTGCTTGATCAGAGTATTGTAAACTTTCTAGACCTTTCAACATCGCCAGAGAAGTGTGAGGAATACTTTACGAAAGTGGGTATACAGGTAGAAGAGTTGGAGAGCAAGTTTGCTGATTTCGATGAGTTCATCCTGAAGATTGCCGACAAGCGTGACGAAGTAACAAAGGCTTTCAATTCGAAGAAAGAGATGCTGATCGCGCAGTTGAATAAGCGTACGACTGCACTCGAACAAATAGGACTCCGGGTTTTAAAGAACATTGAGAATAAGGCGCAATCCTTTAACGACAAAGAAAGTATTTACGCATTCTTTTCGACGGACTTGATGGTTGATAAGGTTCGGAATCTCATGATTGAATTGCGAGAGCTAGGTGATGTAGCGAAAGCTGAAAACTTGGAAAATCTAGTGAAAGTTTCTCAAGAGACGGCCTTGCGAAATTTGAAAGACAAAACAGATCTTTTTGTTGAAGGACAAAATATCATTGCGCTCGGAAGTTATAAGTTCATCGTCAATAAACAGGTTCTCGATTTGACCATCGTGCGTAAGAATGAGGAGTTATTCTTTCACCTTATCGGAACCAGTTTTTATAAACGTGTATCTGCAGAATCATTATATCAGCATAAAGCGATATGGGAGCAAGAGTTGATATCCGAAAACGCGTCGATCTATCGATCTGAATATCTCGCTTATCAGACCTATTTGGAAAGCCTTAAACAAAATGACCAGTGGAATGCGGAAGCATTTTTGAATGATCGTACCGAACGCGATTATGCTGCGGCTTATTTAAAAGGCGTACATAACACCGATGCCGCCCTGATCTATCAGGGACTGAAGACGCTTCAGACGGAGTTAGGAATTCTTCAATATGCTCCTGGTGTGCGTGTAGCCGCGCAGTTGTTTTGGTTCGGGTTGGAGGAAGGCGTCCGAAATAAATTGCAGCAATTGATTAGTGCGGCCTATTCTATTCAAGAAAGTTTCCCAATGAGTAAACGTGCTGGCTTTATTGGTGACGAGTTATCATCACAATTTCGTCAATCGAAAGTCCCTTATGAGTATGTCGATGCAAATGATGTTGCGCAGTATTTATATGCAGAACTTTCTATTGCCAAACATTTTACATGCAGTCAGCAGGCAATGCATCTGAAGAAGGCTTTCGATGATTATTTGCACGCACAGCGTAAGGCGCTTGTCTTTTCGCAGGAGATAAGTAACAAGGAGTTTCATACAGGAGAGCGTTTCTATATTATTCAAAGTTGGCTGCATGCATTTATTCAGACACAAGCGGTAACGGCAGACTCACTTTACGTTGATGAAACCGCGTGCATGCTGCTGTTTAAAGAACATGCGTACAAAGAGCGGGCATCGGCGGACGGTATTGAACTTACAGGCATGAAAGGCACACATACCGTGATTGAAGGTGAAGGCAAATACGTGCTGAAGTTCCATCATTTTATGAGTAAGTTACGGGAGTACTTCTCAACGATCGTTCCTGCGTTCTTGTCTTTCAATCAGCTAAAAGAGCAGTTGGTGCGTGACTATCGACAACAGTTAAAGATCGGTGAACTTGAGCCAAAGGTGCTGAGTTCATTTGTGCGGAATAGACTTATCAACGAAGTTTATTTTCCGCTGATCGGTGCCAATCTTGCAAAACAAATTGGCGCGGCTGGTGACGATAAGCGTACAGCACGGATGGGTATGTTGTTATTGGTGTCACCGCCAGGATATGGTAAGACAACGTTGATGGAGTATCTAGCGAAGACGATGGGGCTACATTTTGTGAAGATTAATGGTCCCACGATTGGGCATAGCATTACTTCGATTGATCCGCAAGAGGCAACGACATCAGGAGCACGTGCTGAGCTAACAAAGATTAATTTATCTTTCGAGATGGCTGACAACGTTATGCTCTATCTTGACGATATTCAACATTGCAGTCCAGAGTTTCTTCAGAAATTTATTTCGCTTGCCGATGGTCAGCGTAAGATGGACGGAATTTTCGAGGGAGAAAGCAAGACATACGATTTACGTGGAAAACGTTTTTGTGTAGTGATGGCAGGCAACCCTTACACTGAGAGCGGCGAGCAGTTTAAAATACCCGACATGTTGTCGAACCGTGCAGATGTTTATAACCTCGGTGATGTGATCGGCAGTTCAGAGCAGTTGTTCAGACTTAGTTTGATCGAGAACTGTGTTGCTGAGAATCGCTATTTGCAACGTATCAGTAATCGCAGCTTCGACGATTTATACAAGTTAATCACGTATGTAGAAACGAAGAGTGAATTGTTGCCGGAGGTCGAAGGGAACTATAATCAGCAGGAAATAGACGACGCCATCGCAGTTCTCAAGAACATCATGCGCATCCGTGATGTTGTGATGCAGGTGAATCAACAATACATTGCGAGCGCTGCGATGAAAGACGCGTATCGGACGGAGCCGGCGTTCAAGCTTCAAGGCTCTTACCGGAACATGAATAAGATGGCTGGTAAAATTGTGCCACTCATGAACGCAGATGAAGTGAGTACGTTGATATTGTCTCACTATGAAGGTGAATCGCAGACGCTCACGTCAGATGCGGAAGCAAATTTATTGCGCTTAAAGGAAATTGCAGGATTCCTCAGTGAACCAGAAGCGTTACGTTGGAAGCAGATCAAAGAGATATTTGTGAAGAATAATAAATTTGGAATGGTGGCCGAAGGCGATACGTCCGGGCAAATGTTGGTGCAATTGAATTCGTTTAATGATCACCTCGAGGCCATTGCGAATGCGATCAAGGGGGAGAAGTGATCGTACAGCATTGCAGGAAAATTATGGGGTGACAAAAGATGAAATTAGATTAATTATGTTACGTCTACCTATTTTATACTGACGATTTGTATATTTTGTCGCTCAATTATCCCCAATGAGCGTCGTGAAATATTTATGTTGGTTAACTTTGCTGGTTGCCAGTCTTCATGTAGTCGGTCAAGATAAACCCACAATTGTATTCCAGGAAGTGAATGCTGGCAACAGTACACTTGGATTAGCTTACAAACAAACATTGTATGAGACATTGCTACAGGCGTTGGTTGCGCAGCGTAGATTTAACGTGGTAAACCGTTCTCCGGAGATTTGGAAGAATATCGAAGGTGAGCTTGCATTACAAGATTTTATCGATCCTTCTACGGCGATCAATCTTGGTAAAATGTTAGGCGCGAAGTATTATATCGATGCATCAATCGTTCAGTTCGCGAGCGATCGTGTGGCAACAAAGACATTTCAAAATGAAATAGAATATCATTATTCGAGTCATCTACAAGTCGCGTTAAAGATTGTGAATCTGGAGACGGGTATTTACCGTGAGGCGTTGAAAGCTGAATCTACGGTGAGCTTAAAAGATCGGGATATCTCTATTAACCAAGTCATTCGTGTGGTCAGTGAGCAATTGATGGAAAAGCTCATTCAGGAATTTCCAAACAAAGCAAAAGTAAAAGAATTGAATTCGCCTGTGATTACGCTTGATCGAGGAAGCTCGGATGGTGTAAAGCAATTTGATGTATTTAAGATTTTATCGCCAGAGGGAAACGAACGCGGATCCTTAAAAATCATCAAGGTGTCGGACAATGAGGCTTTTGGACGACTGCTGACGGGGGATTTTTCAGTCATCACATTGAAGGATGATGCGGTGGAGTCTTTCGCACGCGAGTTGAATGTGCTAAAGGTAGAGAAGCGAGAGAAAGAACGGGTAATTATCAATGGCGGTAAGGACCTCGGTCTTGAAAAAGGTGACATCTATACTGCGACACGCGGAAACGAAATTAAGACGGATGACAGGACCTTGGTTGAAGAACAAACCGTTGCGAAAATTTATGTTACCGAAGTCCATGCTAACTACGCAAAAGGAAAGATCATCAGCGGCTATAAAAATGTTGCAGCGAATACACCGTTAACAGAATCAAGTAACGCAACGTATCGAAAGAACTTTTTGGTAGTGCGTTATCGCGCGCCGTTCTCTGTTCGCATGAAGCCCACCGCGCCATCGGGTACTGTTGCTGTTAAGAACGAGACAGGGGAATACAATATTGATACGGAATATTTGTCCGATACAGATGATATTGAACAAGTCACAGTGTTGAGCGCTGGGATTGGAGTGAAGAATTTGAAAAGAGATTTGTCGACGACGTTAAGTTTTGATTTTTACAACATGTCGCCACTTAAAACGTGGATAGCGTATTTGGATGTGAGTTATGAGTACCCAGTTGTGCCTGAGAAGTTTTTTATTTCTGTTGGTGGCTCTGCTGGCTATGGTAGATTAAAGCAAGAACTTGCAAATGATGTTGTCGGGATAATCAGCGGTCACCACGCGGATGATCTTAAGTCGAGTTCTATTTTCTTGGCTGGCAATGTAGGCTTTGTTTACGAAGTTGGGCGTATTGGTATAGTCGCTGGCGTTTCTTACGATCATCTAAAATTTTCGAAATGGACGTATGAAATTAAACCAGACAAAGACTCCGAAAAAGTGACGGCGCCGACGTCGATTATTCCCTACAGCAGTGTAGACCTTTCCGGCCTTTTTTACAATGTCGGAATCCGCTATATATTCAAACAATAAATCCCCCCTGGTTATGCGTAATAAATTGCTCGTGATTATCGTCGCTAGTATGTGTTTGTTGTCGAATTACATTCAGGCACAAAAAGTAAAAAGTCAGACCGTGAACGGCACGTCGATTCATTATCCGATCGTTGCACTTCCTGCAAGCATGAAGACATACACGGTTAAATCAAACCGCATGGGATTAGACTCGATTGAGTTCAATCGCGTAAAAAGCCCTGCAGAAAGAATTTTATTGGAGGGGTTTAGTCGCGTAGCATCAAATGCCGACCTTATGATTCGACTGCATTACGGGAACCTTAAGCTGTATCAGTTCGCTTCGCCGACTGTGATCAAATCAATTGATGATTTAAAGGGTGCAAGTTTTAACACCATCATAGAGTATACTATTGAGGTCACGTTTGAGGTGTTGGACAGCAGGAATGTTGTGATTCAAAAAGAAACGTACCTTAGCGGCTCTAGTTTTAAGACGGGCGGTACCACTGACATTCCTAGGAGACAAGCAAAAGCGACAGAAGTTGTGGGTGCCGTTACTACTGCTATTAACGAAGGCATAGAAGCATGCAATGTTCGTATTAAGGATTTGTTTGATACTTATCGCGAGAAACATCCATTAGAGTTCTATGCGGTGAAGCCTTCAAAAACTGAGACGTACGACGACTATGCCACAGCGGTCAAGACATTGGAAGGTGCGTTCGCTCAATCGTCGGATGGTGCTGCCTTGGTTAAAGCAATTGAGCCATCGCTTGAATTTTGGAAGAAGAAGATGACAACGTTGAATCCTTCTGCACATGAGGATGAAAAGTCGTATTACTTTCTGTGTACGTACAACCTTGCTGCCGCCTATTGTTACCTCGACGATTTCGATAAATCGGTCGCGTACCTCGATAAGGCAAAAGCGAATGATTATAAACCAGGTTATGTAGGTTTGTTGAGAAACGAGGTAACGAAGCGCAAGAAAATGAAAGATCAATATCTTGCAGACAAGGCTAAAGTTGAAAGTAATCCAGAAAGTATCTACTTGAAAAGTGAGAGTGCCAATACGACACCTTCGAGTGTGTTTGATTTAGGGAAGAAGACGTCGACAACAGCCACAACAGAATCGAATTATTTAGAACAAGGATTCCTGATTCTTTCAACAGGTGATACCACGTTTGGAAAGTTTGTTGAGTTTGATGTTAATCTGAATAAAGGACTTGTATCGTTCGTTCCCAACGGAGGCACGCGACGAGATTTTCATGCTCCCTATGCCGCGGTTCGTTTTGCGAGCATTCGAGGAGAAGTGTATTCGTTTGGTAAGAATGGTAAAACAAGAGTGGTGTATGCTTCTGAGCAGCTTGTGGTGTTGTCGACGTCACCCACCGACGTTTGGTTTAAGTTCGGAAATCGCGAACCGGTTCTGTACAAGACGTTTGATTCTAACGATGGTGCTTCGTTCGTGACAAACTATAAAAAGAAATTAGCCGAAGTGATAAAAGGCACATGTGCAACTGTGGAGGAGAAAGTATTGAAGGGCACCTATGATCTGAAGAAGGAGGGCGTGCAACCGCTTGAGCCATTTATTCGCGATTATGAAAACGAGTGTGGGTCGAAGCGCTATGAGGAAAATAGACTTGCGCTTGACCCAGTAACGGTGCGTAAGACATACCGGTGATCGCAATTCTTGATGACCATGATTCCAAAAATATTTGAACCGGCGAGCGATTTAGCAACATTGGTTAAATGTTATTGGACGTTGGAAAGCCCCAAAGGGCATACACCCCAACGGAACACCATCGTTCCAGACGGTTGTATGAAAATGATTTTTCATTACGGCGATGCCTACAAGCGGTACACGGATGAAGAAGATGTGAGCGTTCTTTTGCCGAGATGTTTTGTTATCGGACAACTGACGAAGCCACTTGATGTAGAGCCTGTAGGATCGACAGGAACTTTCTTTGTTTGTTTTCATCCCTATGGATTTCTTCCCTTTGCCACCATGCCTATCAAAGACATGGAAAACACGGCCGTACCGTTGGATAAATTATTCGGTACAGCAGGAGAGGAGATATCTCAAAAAATTCTGATGGCGAATACGACGTCAGAGCGGATACGCTTTGTGGAGGATTTTTTATTCAATCGATTAGAAGACGAAAACACAATTGATGATATCGTTCAATCGACGGTGGAAATGATATTGACAAAGAATGGGCAACTCTCTATTGATGAACTTTCTAAGCAAAATAATATCAATCGAAGGCAACTGGTCCGCAAGTTTTCGTCGGCAATCGGCTTAAGTCCGAAGCAGCTTTCCAAAACAGTTAGGCTGCAAGCGATGCTGAAGACATTGTTACATCATGAGTCTACAAATTTTATGGACCTGGCTTGTCAAGGGGAATATTTTGACCAGGCGCACTTCATTAAAGACTTCAAAGAGTTTACGGGTATCACGCCCAAAGCTTTTTATGGTGACCATTTGAAGATGTCGTTGATTTTTGATAGTCCTGAATAGCATTGTCCCATTTTTACAATTTTTGATTTTGTTGGCATTGCACCTTTGCAGCCATACACAAAATCAAATAGACAATGCAAAACCTCGTGAATTTTATTGACATTCCGGCGACTGATTTTAGTCGTGCGGTGTCATTCTACAAAGCCATTTTAGGTTTAGAGATTAACGAAACGGAAATGGCAGGGACAAAGATGGGCTTTTTCCCGAGTGATGGTACAAATGCGTCTGGTGCAATTGTGCAAGGTGCAGACTACAAGCCTGCTGCTCATGGCGTATTGGCGTATCTTAATGGCGGTGGTGATTTACAAGATGTATTGGATAAAGTTTCGCGTCATCGAGGACAAGTGATTGTTCCCAAAACACACATTAGTGCTGAGGTAGGATACATCGGAATTTTTATTGACACTGAAGGAAATAAAATGGCAGTTCATTCACTTCGTTAATGTATATGAATGCCTCGACACTATCCTTTCTGAAGAAACTTGCTCGCAATAATAACCGTGATTGGTTCAATGAACACAAGCATGAATATGAAGCGGCGCGAGAAGACATGGTGTTATTTGTGGAAAAACTGATTGCTGAGATTGCAACGTTTGATGAGGAGATTGGCGGTGTTGATGCGAGAAAATCTCTTTTTCGGATTCATCGCGATACACGTTTCTCACATAATAAAGATCCGTACAAAATTAATTTTGGAGCAAGTATCGTAAATGGAAGAGGGAAGCCACGCGCTGGATATTATTTTCATTTGCAGCCAGGGAAATCTTTTTTAGCGGGCGGTATTTATATGTTGGAGAATGAAGCATTGAAGAATGTGCGAAAAGAAATTTCTGGCCATGCAGAATCGTTTATCAAAGTTGTTTCGGATAAAAAGTTCTGTCAGCATTTCGGAGCGTTAAGCGAGGAAGGGAAAATGAAACGTGTCCCGTTGGGGTTTGAAAAAGATGACCCGATGGGCGAGTACCTCAAGTTAAAGCATTTCGTAGGTGTTCATCAAGTATCAGACGAAGCGATCTTAGAGGGAGACGCTTGTAAAAAGTTCTCCAAGGTATATCGATCATTGAAGCCGTTGAATGGCTTTATTAATGCGTCGCTTGCATAGTAGCGTTAAAATTTTGAAAGCCTTCATGTTTTCGTGAAGGCTTTCTGTTGTGTTAACCATTATGGTTCAATTGTGTACCTTCACCATCTAACAAATTTGATAAACAGTATGAGTAATACCGTAGGGCACACGCCGTTTTTACAAACATATTTTCATGGCACAAAGGCCGATCTCCGGCTCGGTGATTTTGTTACTGCAGGTTTCAATTCAAATTATGGCAAGCAAAAGAATGCCAAATATATTTTTCTCACATCTACGTTAGATGCGGCAGTTTGGGGTGCTGAACTTGCCATGGGTGAAGGGAGGGAAAGAATTTATTTGGTAGAAGCAACAGGGCCGATAGAGGATGACCCTGATTTGACGGATAAAAAATTTCCAGGGAATCCTAGCATGTCCTATCGTTCGGAGCGTCCCTTCAAGGTTGTAGGTGAGGTCACGGTATGGCAAGGCCACTTACCGGAGCAAGTGAATGCAATGAAAGCGGCGTTGGCGAAACTTAAAGCTGAGGGAATCGATTCGTTGAATGATGAGTAGTTGGCGCTTGTACGTCTTTACGATGTTCAATGCTTTCGCCGACGGCTAGTTTGGCATTTCGTTTTTTGTGCAGTGTGGGAGAGCTCACCTCTCATAACGATCATGAATGTCCTATGAGAATAGTTGCTACAATATTGATGAGTGCAGTCATTGGTGCGATAGTTGGGTGCGCATCAAATACAAAGGAGGATGATATGCAAAAGGTAACATCAAAGGATGGAACAGCGATTGCGTTTAAAAAGTCTGGCAACGGTCCGGTTGTCATTTTGATTTGTGGGGCGTTGGCTTCTCACAAAGATCATGGTAAACTTGCCGAATTGCTTTCAGATCATTTTACGGTATTTAGTTATGATCGACGTGGTCGTGGAGGAAGCGAAGATACGAAACCCTACGCGGTTGCGCGGGAGATTGATGACATTGAAGCTCTGATCGATCACGCGGGCGGTTCTGCTTTTTTGTATGGCATTTCATCGGGTGCGTGTCTTGCGCTTGAAGCAGCTGCAACGCTCGGCGACAAAGTTACTAAGCTAGCGATCTACGAAGCACCATATGACGAAGGCGTAGGAGAGAAGGAGCGTTGGAAGGCGTATGCCGATACTTTACAAGAGTACGTTGCCTCAAGTCGCAACGGCGATGCAGTGGAATATCATTTGAAGTTCGTCGGCATTCCAGACGTAGCGTTAGTAGCACTGAAAGCATCTCCACAGTGGGCGGAGATGAAAAGTTTAGCTCATACATTGTTGTATGATGTGGCCATCGTTGGTGATGATCGCTCCGTGCCAGCCGGGCGCATCGGAAAAATCAAAGTACCAATTTTGGTGATGGATGGTGAAAAAAGTTTGGAGAAGATGCCTTTTATGCGAACATCCGCCGAAAAGATTGGTAGCGCTATTCCGCAATCGAAACGCCGGACTGTTGAAGGACAGGATCATCAAGTAGATGAAAAAGTAATGGCGCCAATACTTACGGATTTTTTTAGTGGTGGGCGGTAGCCCTTTAAATTATAGTTATCAGTTTGAGTCTACAAAATCACCTTAGTAATCCACGACAACCTTTTTACTCAGATCAGAAAGCGCTCCGTTAGTAAATACAATCATTACCTGATAGGTATAGGTTTGCCCGGGTGACAAGGCTGTATCTGTAAACTCTTTGTTACGTGTGGTTTTATAGAGCTGCAAAGCGTTGTCGTTAATTTTTTTGTAGATACGATAATTGGCGACGTTACCACCTGTGTGTGACCAAGCTATTGTAATTTGTTTTGTTGATCTATCCAGTGGAAGTAGTTTTAGTTTTACAGCTTCTTTGTTCTGCGGCAATTTAAATCCGCTTACCACTGGTGACGGGGGAGATTCAAGACCAGCGTCATCAATGGCGAGAATAGTGTAATGTTGAGCTTCTGTTGTTTGTAGTGTGGTATCTGTGTATGTGTAGCTCGTGTCGTTGCTATTAGCGGGTGTAGAGAATATTTTTTTCCATCCAGTTGATTCCTTTCGATACAAAGCATACGACGTTACATCTTCGCTTCCGCCAGGTAACCAAGTTAATGTAACACCTTTAGCGATTGATTTTACAGGGAGCCATACCGGTGGCATAGGTGGAACTTTATCTGGCAGAGATAGCGATAATGTTGCCGACAAGGTAGAATGGTTTTGATTTTTGTCGATCGCCATAATTTTGTAGTGTACTTTTTCATTGAGGCTTTTTAGCGTTACCCTATCGTTGAAGATCGTGTCTTGCAGTGGGCCGGCGGTAAGTTGTGCAAACTCTTCACTCTTATAGTATGCGCGGTAAATACGGTAACCATAAATGTCGGAATCTGGATTTGGTTTCCATGATATTCTGACACGTCCCTCTTGGTCTACCTTGCCGCTTAGTCCAGTGGGCGTGGCCGGTGGAACACTGTCAACGAGTAGCGTGAGATAAGGCATTGATGTGATCTCTCGGCCATCGAGCGTGTGTGCTTTTACTTTGTAGTAGCTTGTCTGTTCAGGAGTGATGTCTTTGAAGGCGCGTGATGATACAGGTAGTACGTCGCGGTGTACTGACTTATAGGGACCCGAAGATTTTTGTGCGCGCGTGACTTCAAAACCTTTTAATCCAAGCTCTTGACTTTGCGGAAATTCCCATTGTACATCGATCGTTTTATTGTCGGTGCTCAATGCGGAAGTAATAAATACGTTGGCAGTCACAAGCTGTGTTCCTTTTACACTTACAATGTCGGAGGCTGGTCCATGTTCACCAAACGGCGTCACTCCACGTATACGGTAGCTATACTCCTTGTCTAACATGGCAAGCGTGTCGGATGCGTACTGGTAACGTGGATCTTGCTTCCCTTGATTTGTTACACCCACATTGGTGATATCAGACAATGCTAAAAAATCTTTACCGTTTTCAGATCGCTCAATGCTGTAAGACGTGTAATGGCGCGAGCCTGTTTGTTGATTCCATTTGAGTGAAACAATGTTGGCTGATGACTCGGCACTTGCTTCGATGACTTTTGGAAGCACATACTTCTCGTTCGTGTCAATAAAAATACTTCCCCGCAGTGTATCCGTGGGAGTTTGAACGCTAATCCGATACAAGTACTTGGTATTGGGTTGAATATTTTTATCGACGTAATACAATCCAGAAGCCTTTGCAACGATCGGTGACATGTCTGCGCAAAATAAAGCTATTGAAAAACGCTGTTCGTTTTCTCTAGACTTGTTGACGATCTGCATGACATCACTTTGCTCAATGTTGATCTCAAAAGTCTCGCCGAATAAAGCTTGCGCGGCAACCATCGCATACTTGCTACTGGTATACTTCGCCCACTGTTCCTCTGGCCATGGTTTTATCGGTGACGATGAAAGGATAGTTTTTTCAGGAACCTTTAGCATGACGCCATTTTTAACGACGGCATAGCGTTCGACGATGTATCCGAATTTGTTTGCTGTAAGCCAATGGCTGGCTTTGGTTGGTGCCCACCGTAACGCAATCGAGTCTGCAGATGGGCGGGCGATTACGCCAATTGGTTCTTCCCCGACGGCGGTGGAGTCTTGAGCAAAGTTCGGTGTTGTGAAAATCGAAAAGCACCAGCATGCAATGATTATACGTGCAATTTTTTTTATGAGTGTGCTGAAGACTTTAATTTCAGAGTGCATGATATGTTGCTTAATGGGCGATAAACCGGATGTAATTGTTTCCTTTGCGGTGGTCTAATCTTAGTATGTAAGCGCCTGGGGAAAGGTTTCCAGTATTCAGAAATGGTGCGTAAACATTGTTCCCTTCTAGTGGAAAAGTTTTTATCAACCGGCCACTACTATGCCACACGCTAAGTGTAGCTGATTCTTTTTCGGCCAACTCCACATAAACTTGGAACGAACCATTATTGGGATTAGGATGTAATGTGAAGGCTCTCACGTACTTTTCATAACCCAATCTTCCGCCTTCGTTTTCTTCGATTCGCTCAAGAATAGAAATCGATTTTGCGATTTCCCCTAAGCATTCCCCTAAGTGGGCTGTCAACCGTATTTGATAAGTACCAGGGTCGTTAAAGGTTCCTGAGATGACGTCGCCGAGATCTTCAATTTTGTTCATCTCCATTGGAAGTGTCCAATGAATGCTTTCAGGCAGAGGCCATGAAACATCTATCATAATGATCGTATCGCCCGCGAACGCTTCTCCCGACATAATAAATGAAGCGTTAAGTAGATCGTTCGATGTCTCTAGTAAGAACGTATCCTGACCAACACAGCCCAACTCGTTCGAAACTTCAACCCAATATGCTCCAGACTCATGAACGGTTATCGAAGGTTCGTCACTAGATAATCCAGTGTTGCTTCCCCATACAATAGTTCTCCAGTTGTTACCCGCATGCAGAGAGTAAGCTTGACCAACACAAACTGTTGCGCCGCCGCCGAGGTCGATTGGTAGATCGGGGGCGTTCGGAAGTTCTATGGAGAGCTCATTACTGCAGCCGAGTTTGTCAGCGACCACGACTGAATAATCTCCAGGGCAAAGGTTGCTCATGCTATTGGTTGTACCGCCCACGTTCCAGCTGTAGGTGTAGGTACCGTTTCCACCAGTTCCTTCAATGCTTAGTGCGCCATCGCATTTATCTTTGCAACTTGGCATCGTAATGTTGCTAACGTTTAAATCAATTTCATCGGGCTCGCTTAGTGAGATATCGCTTTGCAGTGTACAGTTATTCGCGTCTTTCAGTATAACGGTATAGCTACCTGCACAAAGATCAGATTGCGTAGCGCTGTTCGAACTATTCCATTGGTAAGCGTAACCACCGACACCCCCGGTTGCAGTGAGCGTAATTTGTCCATCGCATGAACCTTTGCAGGTCGGGTGTACAGAGTTTTGAATCTGTAAAGCCATAGGGTTCGGGCCTGGAACCACAATACTTTTCACGACGGTACAATTGTTGGCATCTTTTATTAAAACGGCGTAAGTGTCTTTCTTCAGATTAACAGCTTGAAGATTTGTTTGTCCATCGGGCCAGGTAATAGAAAACGGTCCGACACCAGAGGTAATCGTTATACGTGCACTTCCATCTGCCGAGTCGAAACATTTAGACGGCACCGTCGTATATGTCGCTTGCGCACCATCGACACTGGAAATTGAAACATTAGCAGAACGCTCGCAAAGGTTTGCGTCTTTGATGAAGAGCGTGTAGATTCCTCCAGGAGCGTTTGACAGCTGCGCATCACTATCAACGGTATTTAACGAGGCATCTTGCCACAAATAGGCATAAGCGCCAGTTCCCCCTGCGACGACAGCCTTCGCAGATCCGGTTGGATTGCTACAAGTCGCAGCGACAACATCGGTAAACGAAATGGTAATCTGCGCAGGTTGCGTAAGCGATGAAGTTGTATTGATACTACATCCATTCGCATCACGCGTTCGGAGTGTATAGTTGCCTTGTGGTAAACTTGTGAATGTATCATTACTCTGCCACGTACTTCCATCTTTAGAATATTGAAAGCTGCCAACGCCTCCACCAGCCAATAGCTTGATGTAACCATCGCTGCCATTGAAACAGTTTATGTTTTTCTTGTCGACGACAGTTATTGTAACTGCAGAAGGAGCCGTTAAAGTTTGTTGAACTGCATGACTACAGCCATTTTCGTCACGTACAGTAACCGTGTAATTCCCCGCAGGGAGGTTGTTATTCAATGCGGTGTTTTTTCCATTACTCCAATTAAAACTATACTCACCTGTTCCCCCTGATCCTTCGGCAACAATCACACCGTTTGTAGATCCGTTACATGATACGCCATACCCTGAGAAATCAGAAACCGAAGCGATGGATGCAACTACAGGAGAAGGGTTATTGAGTGTGTAGTTTGCTGTAGCGACACAGCCATTGAGATCCGTTACATTGACGGAATAACTTCCAGCGCCGACCCCCGTGAGTAAGGCTCCTGTGGCACTCGTGTTCCAAGTGTATGTGTGGGCACCAGTTCCACCAGAAGAAGTTGCTCTGAGGTTTGCGTCGGTAAGGTTCGCACAACTAATTGGTTGACCATTATAGTTTGTTGTTGGGGAAATAGAAGAGATCATAGGATCGGGATCGCCTAGGAAATATTGGCGTTCAGCTTTACATCCGGATCCGTATGTGATAACGACTTTATACATCCCTTCGTCAAGGGCGGAGAGTGATGAAAGTGAGGGACTAGAGCCGAGCGGAGTTGTGCCCTTGAACCATTCGTAATTTTGCGCTGTAACAATCGTGTTGGTAGCGTCGCGTACGGTGGTTGTTAGCACACCATTAGCTTGGCCGTTGCATTTTATAAATGCGCCATTAAAGTTTGAAGTAGGCGCAACGGCCACGGTATGCGCAGGTGGCGGGGCCAGGGTGATAGATTTAGTCGTGCTACAGGTTTGATCATCAGAAACTGTAACAGTATAGGTGCCCGCTGCGACATTTGAAATGCTTTGCGTGGCGGCACCAGTAGACCAACTGTAGTCAGCCGCACCGATGATGGTCGTCATGACAGGGTTAGCTTGCAGCGCTGCATTTGCATCGCCCGGGCAATTAAGCGGTGTTACTTGCTGAATGGAAAAATCGATTGGCGTTGGTGCAGTTAAGGTAAGACTTGAGGATCTTGTACAGCCATTGGCGTCTGTAACGGTTACGCTATACGCAGTGCTCGCAGCAAGTCCAGTGATTGTTGATGATGTTGCGCCCGTGCTCCAGTTATAAGTATATCCTGAGACACCACCCGTTGGCGTTACACGCATGCCACCGTTCGGTGTATTCCAGCATTGGACGGCGTAACCTCCGTAGTTGGTGGTTGCACTAAGCGTAGCTGTCAGGGGAAGGGGTGGAGTGAGCGTGATGTTGCCTGAAGCGGCGCAGCCTTTACTATCTGTTAAACTTCCGGTGTATGATCCAGCGCTAAGTCCAGTAATTGTTTGGGAGTTTTTCCCTGTGTTCCAGGCAAAATTGGAATAGCCTCCAGCTCCTCCGGTGCCGTTGATCGTTATAAAACCATTCGCACCTCCGTTGCAGCTTACTCCATATCCGTTGTAATTACTGGTTGTAAAATTCACGTTGACTTTAGTGGGATTGATTAGGGTAGTTGAGGAAGTGGTGTTGCAACTACCGGCTGCAACATTTGTTACCTGCGCCGTATATCCGCCATAGTCTAAACCGGTGATTGTGGTTGTAACTTGGCCAGCGGTGAGCGGGTAGTCAGTTCCGATGAGGTCGCCTGCAGATGGTTTAAACAGTCTCAACGTAAATTGATTCACTGCGGGATCAGTACTAGAAATGTCTACTTTTATCGATCCGGTAAAATCATTGTTGCACTTTGGATCGAGCGGTGTCAGGCTTATTGTAGGCGGCGCGACGTAAACGTCAATGATTTTGACTTCGCTTGTTGTACCAGGTACACCTGTTACTCGAAAATATTTCTTACCAAACTTGGTTAGCCCCAGCGTGCTAAATTCTGATGGTGTCATCGTGACTGTTGAAGCCCCTGTTGCCTTCGTGATGGGAACCCATGCACTGGTCGGCGTGTCGCTCACTTCCCATAGAATGTCAGTTTGCAATGTAAGGTCAGAGGATTCTGAATCACACCTTGATGTTGTTAGCGTAATATTTCCGCACGTCGAAGTTGGGCCAGTGATCGTCATCCTCGGGAAAAAATAGAGTGTTACAAATCCCGAAACGCTTGGATTGTTCGTGGCTGGATTAGAAAAAAAAGTTATAGCTCCACATCCGATCCCGGTGCCGAAATTATAACTGCTACTTCCTGTTACCGTGTAATCACCAAAAGACGGGCCATCGCCTTCCAAGGAAAAACTTACTGTTTTCGTACCGCTGGGTAAGGCGCCGGTGCCCGACATTTTAAAGTACCCAATGTTCTCTTCTGACCTGTAGACATAAGCTCCGCCGAATCCAGAGATGCTTACTGATGACGCGCCTGGGCGCACGTAGATTTGCGACGGGTCCTCGCCATTGATAGACACGCCGCCAGTTCCTGCAATAACCCACCCTTGAGCACTGACTTCCATAGAAAGTATGCATCCAAAGAGTACTACTATAATTGTCAATCGTTTCATAGCGATTATCTTATGCTTTTGTTCTGGGGCTACGGTCATTCTTTATCGTAGTCAGGATTTATGTTGAAGAGCTGCCAATCATAGGAGCTATTACTTCTATTGATACCAGGAATCACATATTTTACTTTAAATCTGTATGGACCGTACCTTAAGTATGGAACTGGATCCGTTAGAAATTTTTGAAACCTAATAGAATTGGAAAGAGGGTGATCTACAATGTAGTTGACGACTTGAAGCTGCAAGTCCTTATAATCCCAATACACTGACTCTCCAAGATTGTATACCAGATATTCCATGGTGAAAGGTTGATCGTTGATAGATCGCCCTTCAGCATCAATGTATAGTTTTTCTTTAACGTTTTCTGTGTAGATATCCTTCAAAGGAGGAATGCCTGTAAGCAGTATGTTGTGGCGTTTGCTCAATGTCATTTTACCAAGCAACGGATATCCATCGTATACTAAAGGGAATACATATTTTTCATACCAGTCATTTCCGGTAAGCACAGCTTCAAATTGAATTAACTTTTCGGCATTCATTAATCCGTCAAGCTCTGCCTTATCCCAAAGTTCGTCTCCTTTTATATACCCCGCTAATTGAAAAATGTCTGGTGCTACAGGAATTCTAGTTCCAGAGCCAAGACTCATGTTAGTCATTTTTTCGTTGAAGGTGTTGTATTTACTGGTGCGGAAAACGCTCGAGTAGATTGATTTTACCTCCAGACTTTTTAACTCGCCCTCAATTTGTTTCGTTGTGAGCACGGCACTGCTATCATAACCTTCAATTTGAGTTTCCACTTGTTGTACATTTGCGTCCACAATCGTACTTCGTCTTGGTATATTCAGGATCTCAAATGCGTAAATTTTTGACTTTTCTAAGGCACCTGGAATATCAAATGATATTCGCCGTTGTATTTCATCGTATGAAAAATCGCCTTCGACAACTGGAGATCCATCATTGTGCATTTGTAATTTTTGGATCCAATCTGCGTTCACTTTGAACAATTCGGCCTGACCTTGTTTCAGTTGAATGAATCCCTGGTTGTATTCTTTAACGTGAAAATTAGCTTGTCCTTTAAGCGGGTATGATAGAACAATATTAGATTCCGGAATATAATCAGGAGCGACACCTGTTGTGAACGCAGTTTCTTTTACTTCCTCAACCACCTTTCCGTCGAACACCAATGGTTTCCATTCTCCACTAGTAAGCTCTTGAAACGTCAACTTGACTGATACTTTGATTTCTTTTTGTGACGGAAAAACATCGTGTGCGTCAAACGCAACAACGTCTTGCTCTTCATTCCATCTTAGTTTACCGGGAATAACATTGGTGCCCTCCGTTACTTTGAAGCCAACGAGCTGTCCACGGAATGATCGCCTGCGTCCTTCAATGTCCGTGATTTGAAAAACTTCTCCGATAGGTATGTTGAAAGCTGCTTGCGGCGCATTGAAGACATCAACATCTTTTAATCCCTTCACCGGACTTACTTCGGCAATCAGGTCGACGTCTTCTAGTGGATTACTTTCACCAACAATTGTACAGTTCTTTCCGAGTGTTACTTCAAATTTGCAATTACCTTTTACGAGTCCCCCGAGAATACTATAACGACCGCCAACAATACCTCTCATCCAAAAAGGATTAGGGCCTTTGGCTTGCAAGACGGCCGCTGCACCAATGCTCAAAATGTCGAACTTACCACGGTAGAAGCGAAGCTTCACTTTGATTCCTATTTTTCCTTGTACATAGGCATATGCTTGCCCATTCGCAAACCAACCATTGATACCAATCGGCTCATCAGAGCCGGCGCAGTGATATTTGTCTCCATAATTTTTGATCATGAAGTCTGTGCCTATACCGGCTGCAAAGCGCGCGTAGAACATGAGGAAACGCAAGTCGCCAGTGTCCATGTTCATGTGAATACCGAAAGCGAAACCGGTGCCTGATTCCGCAGCACGTAAGTCGCGCATATAATCCAGGTCTTCACTTGTAACGCCAAGGATTTCTGAAATTTGTGGCGGTAGTTGTGGACTATCAGGTAAATTTTGTCCAAGCATAAAATAGCTTCGAACCTTCAAAAGCCACAGAAGTTCTAACCCCACAGGATCGTTAGGTGTACCAATGTGTACATACCATTCATCTTTAGCAAAGTGCATCACGGCCCATCCTGCGCGGTTACCACTGCCAACACCTTTGATGATTCCACCAGCGACGTTGATGTACATTTCCATGTTGGCATGGAATACATCGTTCACATTATCGAACAGAATTTTTACACTCGCGGAAATTTGACCTTCTAATGCTTTCATTAATTTGCCAACACCCTTTTCACCGACACCGCCGAGTGCAGATTTAGCCATCTCTTTTATTTTATCAGCGCCACCTGGAAGCGCAGGAGACATCACAACAATATTTCCCGAGAAGGTCACTGAGTTTATTCCGCCGTGACGGTTCAGTATCACTTCTAGCATAACATCACCGTTGTATGGTGCTTTGCTTGGCGTTGCGCCGAACTTAACAATAGCTTTTATACCAATGGTGTTCTCGTCAGGAACGTAAATTAATCCAGAGGTAGTTGCGCCAAGCGTGCTACCAGATCCATCGGTACTTTGTTTCATCTTCGAATAGAAGCCACCGCCAAATCCATAAGCAGAAAAACCAGGCGCGAGCGGAATACCATTTTCAAATTCCACTAACGCATCAGCATACCAATAACGGTACTCGGGTGTCTTGCCGAACATGGCTTCGATCTGCAAAGAGATCACTTGAATTTTTCCAGATACAGATCCCTTGAAGCCATCACCGTAAGTAGGGTCATCTTCAAAGAAACGAATCATGCCAGCAATCTCAACAACACCTGGTTTCTTGAAGTTTATACCAATACCACTCAGTTCAACCTTGTCGAAGCTCCAGTCACCTGATCCACCACCACCGGGTGTAGCATCTCGCTTACCCCACACGGTCAGTGCAGCAGTTCCTCCAAATCCTTCTTCTTCTTCTTTACCGCCGATGTTGATCGTCACATCAAACCCGATTCCAACACGCTCAGCTTCGCGCTTAAGCATGATGTTGTTGATCACGAGCGGATATTTTGATACGGATTGTGATGCGCCTTCTTTGCCGAAGCCAACGGCTTTTATATCAAAGTGTGGTGCTTCGGTGCTGATGAGCAATCCTTCGAATTTGATGCTGCTAAAATTTGCTTTCGGACCTTTGCCCGCGACTTTGATTGCCAATTCACCATTGAGTGTTGCCGACGGGTAGAACTTGTTATTGCGCTCTTTGATTACAATAGTAGACCCCTTGTATAGGTTGAGATCAGCAACGAAAAGTGGAAACTTTAATTCATTCTGAACGCTCACTGCAAAAAGATAATTGCCATCGGCGCCACGCTGTGCAACATAACCAAATTGTGTTGGTGTACCCTCTTTAGTTTTAATGACAGGGACCGAAATTTTTCCTTCTAACTCAAAACCTTGCACTTGATTTGTAACAAGTTCTATTGCTAAATGATCAAGTGTATAGCTCCATCCGCTCATATCACCTGCTTGCACCAAGTTATCGCCAAAGAATTTTCCAGTGAACCCTTGGTCGTCGATGATCATGTTCTCGGCGCCAAGCATTACGCGTGTGCTGTCAGCGCGATTTTTGGTGAAAGCTTTGGGTAAGCGCATTTCAAGACGCTGCAAGAAAAAGCCTCGCCATAAATTCGGTTCATCACTAAACGGTGAGACATAGTCTGCGGGAAAAGAAAGGCCTGGTGGATTGGCAATGTCACTCCAATCCATGAATGCTTTTGTGATCGTAAAACCAACGCCATTCAATCCCTTCACTTGGAAAGCGGGTATACTAACACCAATCATTAAGTCGTTGAGACTTTGAACGTACGTGGTGAAATTTACTTTAACACGTTCTTCTCCTTTGACTTGATTTCCCTTCGCGTCTTCAGGGATGATGAGATCGCGCGAGAATTGAATGAGTGCGTCGAGACTCGCTCCTTTAAATCCATTGCAATCAAATTCAACATAAGTTTGATTGGTGCCTTTGATGGTAAATAGAGATGAGCCAAGACTGATGTGATGGTCGCCCAGCAGCATGACTTTCGCTGTTCCAGCGATGCCTCCGGATTTTGAAAGTGGAATCTTACCATTAAAAGCAATGCGGTCACCAGTTTGCGGAAGTGCAAGCGATACGAACACATCCATCATGGCGCCTTCCCGAGTGAAGTTGATACGATCAATAATAATCATATAGTCGACCGCGCCACCAGATTTAACAATGCCGATAGGAAGATCTACTTCGCTAAGGGCATCAAGTGATTCGAGGAAGCGCTGACCACTTTGTACTTTTTCAAAGAGCGAATGTGCACGGTTACGTTTTTCGATGATGGAGTCAGCCAGTAGGAGTGGCGGAAGTACGATCGGGTCGACTGGTGCAAGAGATGTCGGAAGATCGAGTCCACTGAAAGTGCGATGTAATAACGCTTCGGCGTCAGCTTGTGTGATGGCAGCACTATTGACTGCGCGCAATGAGTCATTGGGATCGGTAGCCGTGGCAACGTTAGCCAACAACATGCAAGTCAGTAGAATTAGCGCGAAACGTTTTATCATGGCATTCATGTCAATAAGTATCTTTGCGGATCACATAGGATGGATTTTTTGAAAACCATTCGCGTACGGTCTGCAAGGCTTTTACATAATCTTTTGTTATCACGTCACCACTTTCATCTAATTGAAGTGGGTAATTTTCGATAGCAGGAGCGAGCATTTCCATGATACGATATCCGCAAGGGATTGCGACTTCACGTTCTGCATCGGCCGTCATGCAGTTTTTTTCATCGCTTCGCATTACGTTGACCAGGTAAGTGATCGCCATGCGATGGCGTGTGTATACTAAATCCGGGAAAATTTCATAGACGACATCGTTGTTTAGGGTAACATTCTGCACCCTTGACATCATTTCGTAGAGTGCGTCGTTGTCATTCATTCTCACTAATGAAATAATGGCTGACCAACGGATATCGCGGGGTGTTCCTGGTCGCGTGTACGTTCTGATCAGTTCTTTCATGTCGGGCATATCGACAAATCCGATGAGTTGGATCAGTTTGTCATAGTGCGCAGGTCGGTCGCGAAAAAGTTTTCTCATGCTGTCGCATGCCACGGTATTAAAGTCTGCTGGTCGAAATGTCTTGAGATAATCCATCGCTTGTCCGACATTACCCGCGTCTTTATCACGACAAGCAGAAATAAGCTGAAGCACAGCGGTGGTGCGCGCTGTTTCGTTTTTTGCATTTGCACCAGCCAGGTTTGTTAGGGTGTAGGCTCTCGCGCGAACAATGGTAGCCGTGTCTTTGAGATACGGTGTGATTGCTTTCAGTGATGCGTTTGCATTTTCACTGTATGAAATTTGTTTCGGGATGGACGGATTGTTGCCACTTCGAAGTTCAGCAAAGTAAACGCCGATCAATTGCTGAGGGGCCTGTCCGAAAGAATCCAGAGACAAGAGGCTTATCAGGAATGAGAATATGATTTTTATTGATCCTTTCACGATTGTCTCAGGTTTTGCATAAGTACTTTGAATCGCTCACTTTCAGTTTTCTCCACATTTTCGTGAATGTTTTCCTCCAGGTATGGGAAATACACTTTGCTCATGAAGTCAAGCATTTCTACATTATTATACAATGCAGCAATACAATAGAATCTTAACATGGTCGAATTCGCAACCGATGTAAGGAGCGTCTGAATCTCTTGCCGTTCCAGAAGGATCGCCAGTTCTGCGTTGACGGCAGATAAATCACTGTATCTTTTGAAAAATAGAGTAACATGTTCTTGGTAGAATTTTTTGAAAAAGGAGGCGAATTCAATAAGGTGATCTTTATTTAGAATAGTTGATTCGATTCCTGCCGATGTCATCTTGGGATCTAATTCTTTCGGTATCGTTTCCAGGTCCGGCATCAGATTGATTGTATACAGGTCTTCTGTTTTGCGAGATAGCGTGCGTGCTATTTCAGACTCCACGGTGTTGAATCTCTTTTCTGCTCTCACTTCTTTGATATAGAACTTTTCACCATACTGCGTCCAGTGAAACATTAATTTGAATCCTTCGGAGCTAGAATGTTTTTCGAACCAGATATATCTGCTTAGTGATGGATCGACTTTTTGCTGTGCAAATCCATAGTCTTTCAGGAATGAAAAATTCAATTCTATTTCTTTTAAAAATTCTGTTAAGAACATATCGTTTATTCTTTTATTAGGGATCTGGCGCCCGAAACCACTCCTCCAGCGCCATTGCTGTGTACCTTTAAGAAATCATTCGCAAGAAGACTTTCTGATTCTCCATGAAAAGGATTACCTCGGACAGTAAATGACTTGTTCCCTGACTTAATATTTGACACTGCATTTAATTGACGGTCCGTCAAGTCTGTTGAAAGACTTAACTTGGTTTCTAGAATAATGGAATTTTGGAAATCAAGAGTGGCGTTCCCCGCCACATTTTTCTTCGTTTTAACGAGAACAAAATCCGCGACAAAATACTCATCTCGGGTATCTACACCTTTAGGAACGTCTGCTGCTTTTTCGTAGATATTTCCCTTGGCATCTACCAGATTCCCGGTCTTCATTTGAACCTGTTCAAATACACGGTAATCTTTGGGATTCAAATTCAATGTTTTCCAGATCGGATCTGCATGATTTAGCAGCGAATTTTTCACAAAGTCTTCGAAGTCCTTTCCCTTCTGCATGATTTCGTTAAAGAATTTGCTCTTGATATAACTTTTGAAATTATCCGAAAGCTTGCCAGCCTCCTTGAACGTATCATAAACTTTCCAGGCATTATCGGGATTGTTTCTAAGATCTACCCATGCATTGAAGAGCACAGGATCTTTAAGGTCATCCAGAATCGCAGGGTCTTTTTTGGCGAGGTTAGTAAGACTCTTGATCCAGTCTTCGCTCTTCGAAAGTGACGGATCCATTTTGTGAATAAGCTGCCATGCTACAGGACTGTATTCACCGCTCGTGAATTTATCCAACAGCGCTTTGTTTTTCTTGAAGTCATTAACAAAGGCGGCCTGTGTTTTCTTGTCGAACTGCTTGAGGATATCACCCAGCTCTTCGCATTTGTTGTGCGTAACGATCTGTTGATGGCCGACATGATACGTGTGATTCTGCTCAACCGTGAAATTGTAAACGGTGGCAGCGCTATCAATGCTTTGGTTAGATGCGAGTTCAGCAAAACCAGACTGTGTTTGCAGCATCATCCCTGCGGAGAGCACTGCAGCTTTCACCCAACCTTTTGCTGTCATGAATTTATGCTCCGGTGTGGTGAACAATGTATCTTTTCCAACGATCAGACGGTTCAGCTTGTTTGCTGTTTTACTGAACAACTTGGTGACCTTATTCCATCCCGATTGTTTTTGTTTCTCGTTATAGCTCAGTACCTCATCGCCAATTTCGATCTGCTGGATAACTTTTGATCCTGTACGTGTAGCCACTAAAGTATTGGCAACAAAACAGTTTGTTCCCGTCAGACATTTGAGTGTACCATTGTCGTCGAAGATCAGGATGTCATCAGAATGTTCTGTAAGCTGACCACCTTTTTGTTCCATATAGAGCGCATCACTAATGGATTCCTCCAGTCGCGCATTGTCGCCGAGGTCCTGGATGTCATCCAGACGATCCATTACAATTTCTCCATCCTGTATATGCGCCAGTTGTTTTGTCTTTGCTGCGTTCGCATAAATCTTGTCACCGTCGTTGGCGAGGAACGTGAAGCGCTTAGACATCACTTCAAATAAATTCTGAAGTCTTGTTGATTTTACGATTTTAACACCCTTGGCCGTAGCTCTTATTTTACTGACGGCACCTTCAAGACGATTTGCCAGATTTGTTTTGCCGGCAGCATCCGCTGTTTTTCTCTCCATCTCCAGGATGTCGATCAATGTTTGCTTTTCTTTTCCGGTGCTGTTCAGAACGGCGGCGAGATCCGGATCGATCTTCGTTGGATCATTCATCAGATCAATCTTGTCGCACAAGCCTGTGAGCTTGCTTTCGTGGCCTGCCGCACTGATCACATCTTCCGATTTATCGATCAGGTCCATCGAGCTCTTGATGTTGTCAAGTTTGTTTAGCTTTGCGTATACAAAACCTCCTGTGAGATTGCCTACACCAAGCACACCTGAAGTAAGGTTCATTACTTTTGCGAAATTTGGATAATCTGTTTCGGTATAACTGCCGACAAGACTTGATACTGCGCTTACTTTGTCTGCATAATTCAGGAGCTTAAGTGCGAGCGTAGCTTGTCCACCGGGAATTGCCAGTGAAGCAATATCGAAAGTGGTCTGAACAGCATCGACGGTTGTTTTTGCATCAGCTTTTTTCTCCAGGAAGTACAACATGATAGCCGGTACATAATATCCTCCCGAAGTAGCGTATACATCCAAAAGTTTTGCTTTGTCATCCAGGATAATAGGGGAGAGCGGGTGATATTTAACTTCTTTCGAAGAGCTTACCGTAATGAAACCAGAAACCGTTTTGTTGCTGAAACCTATCTGATTTGTCTTTTCATCGAACGATGCCACCGACTTGGTATCGTATTGGAAATCATCTGACGTTGCCATGACGCAAATCGAACAAATTGATTTTAAGACTTCCTTGAATAATCGTTTGGTAAAACCCTGGTAGTTGTAAGTCACGATGGTGTTCATCAGACTCACCAGTTGTTCTTCACTCAAAGCACTTACATCGCTGATGTCCAGCTCGGTGATCGGTTTAATATTTTTTGTAGCGAATGCAGATTTGGATGAAATTACATTACCATATGCCTTGATGATAAAATTCATGATCATGGTGTTGTAATTCTCTCCCATGAATAGTGTTTCATCGTCTACAGCAGATACCAGTGTCCCCAGGATATATTCCTGATCGGCATTTTTCGTTTCTGCCAATGTCTCCAGGAATAATCCTCTGGAGGCACCAGCCGGACAAGTCCACAAAAGTTTGTAGATGGTTTTTTCATAAGGTTCACTGACAATAAAATTATCGAGAACGGTGGCGATGAGACGTGATCTGACTTTAGGGCAAAGTAAGCTCAGATCATCCACCGACATAACGCTCACCACGTTGACAATGTCTTCAGGAGACATCTTGTTGACAATGACGTATACCTCACCTGCGTCACAAGGCAGGACGGCAGTTTCCATCAGTATCTTGATCTTATCATCATATTTCTTCAGGTTGTATTTGATCAGATTTTGAAACTCCTGCAGAAAAAGAACCAAAAGCTCTTCTTTGTTTTTAGTATCATACCACTCATTTTTCCGGCAGAGATAATCGAAGTAGCCAGCTGTGATATTCGCTTTCTCTTTGTTCAATACAACGAGTGCTGCATTTTCGGGGGTTAAGTTGAGTACATCATTGAATAGGGTCGAGCTCCACACACTGATGTCAGTCCAATTATTAAACGACACCGTCATGCGGTCGTACACGTCAGGATAAACTGTCCTGAACTCCATAATTTTGCAGATGAGTAGATACTGCTGATTGAATTTGTTGTGATCAACATCATTTAGCAGATCGGTATACTCAGGGTTAATGGAAGATGACGATATGCCGGACTCGACCTGCCCTTTTGAGAAATCATGTGAACTAAGCTCTTGCCAGGAAGCTGCATTGAGATTGGCAGATGCCACATCTGTCAAGTCAATAAAACTTTCATCGACTTGTCCGGAAGTCAGATAAGAATAGGGGACTCCTTTCAGTCTAAATATCTTAAATCCTGCACTGTAAGGCAGTTGAATCACGGCAGCATCAGCTTCTGTATTGTTCTGTTTGGCAAGAACCTTGGCATATTGGTTCAACTTGTTTGTATATCCCAGGAACTTATTGCCTGAAAAGGAAGCTTTGTACCGTACCGTATCTTTTCCTTCAAGTATGCTAAAGCCAGTTAGCATTCCCGACGGTAGAAGAGGCTGGTCCTTGAAATCACCAATTCCAAATGAAAAATAAGCACTAAGTGTTTCCTTTGGCAGTCTAATAATTTTTTTGTTCGGCGCTACGAAATGGACAGTTTTATCAGTATTTCTCCATATATCAGGAATGCCGGCACTAGGTCCATATGATTCCCCCTCCTCATCATCTTCAAACAATGCGATTACCTTTTGAGGATCGTGGATATAATCCCATTGATATTTATACAACTTGTCCCCGTTGGGATAGTCCATTAAATTTTCCTTCGTTATTCCTTTCGATAGAGCAGGGAACTCGCTGAATGTGTGTTTCAAGTTAAATACACCATGTCCAAGTTCGTGCGCCATGGTGCGGATGATCTTGGTGGCATCATCGTTATGGTTGGTGGTGAAAATAAATCCTGCTTGTTTACTGCGCGGCATGTATCCTAGAGCGCTAGCGCCGCTGCGTGTTTGATCTTTAATCAGGAAGAGGTAGTATGTTTCGTCTTGCAACTGACCGTAAGCAGCGATAACTTTTTTCATATCGGCGGTGTAATTGCTAAGCAATCCACTTTCGCCGTCATCAAAAGTCTGATCGAAGGTAACGTTAACGCGATTGGCTGTACTCACTTGCCAGTAGGCTACGGCTTGTTCGAAGATGCCGTCGAGAGCGGATTTCACGATCGGCGCGGATAGTCCGACCGGGAGATCCATATTCACCGGCACGATCACAATATTCTTTGTGATCTTGTCGTAACTGGTGAGGTTGAGTTTTCCGATTACTTGTTGTTTTGCCGTGTCGTTGGGTTGGAAGTACGCGACAAGTTCTTCTTCTGTTCCTTCAACTTTACCAAGCAACGAAAGTGAGAATTGTGAATCCGTAGATTGCTGTGGCGTAACGCCTTCGCCGCTGACTTCAAAACGAACTTTTTTACTGTCGATTTCCATTCCCCGTAGAATGGCGTCCACACCGTCATGCTTAGACGATGAGACTGCTTTCCAGGGGATGAATGAACCATCTTGAAGTTGTTGGTAGTACGAGGAGAGTGCGTCTAGTTTCTTTTCATCGAATCCAAATTTGCCGGTGCCTGGCGCGAAGACCAGCTGCATGTTATAATTGCGTTGACTTTTTTCGTACGCAGCCATCGCTGTTTCCGCTGTGGTCTTTGCAATGTTACCTTCTTTATCTACAATATATCCGTTGCCCGCAGCGTCAACCACAGATGCACTTTGTCCCTTGGGGACCACTTTGGTTTCTCCAGACGACGTTTCAACGACAACTTCACCATCTTCATTTTTAGTGACGGATACAATCAGGCCGTTTTCGATCTTGATTAATGTTTCGGTCTGTACAATGTTCACCGACTGATCGCCAACATCAGGGGCTTTCGACGGATCTGTTTTCTTTTCGTCTTTGATTAGGAATTTGCTATTCGCATCCCACACGCTTTTAATGGTACCACTGGTAAGCCAGTATTGTTCATTCACGCCAATCTTATCGAAGGTGACGCGAACTTTCGCTGACATGAACCACGGTACAATCGCGACTCCTTCTCCTGTATAAGTTCCGTTAGCGCCTGATACCTTGCGCACAACAACATCATAACCTCCCGCGCGGATTGTGTCGTTGATACCCAATTTAAATAATGGTTGGATGGTTGTAGGTTGTGGTGGAGGTTGAATGTCGCTACTGCATGAAAAGTCGTTCGCCCCAGCAGACTTTGTTTTGAAGATCTTTGAAGGGGAGTACTCAGTGAGCTGGACGTTTTGTTCCGCGCGCACTTGCATTTCATACTCAGTGTCCGGTAGGAGAGAACCGATTGTTCTCCATTGTTCTTCCGTAGTTTCTTCATACCAAGGCCCGTCAGCTTTATTGGCTGGGCGATACCGAACACGGTAAGTGATGGCATCAGCTCCAGCGACGGTTTGGTCCCAACGCACTACAAGTGAAGATGGGTTTGCAGTTTGCAAGCGGAGATTTTCAGGAAGTCCTAGTGCGTCACCAAATTGAAATACAAAAACTTCGCTTTTACCTTGGTTCTTGAAAAGATCTCTGCCCTCTTCGTCACGCGCTTGTAGTTGCCAGGCATACTTCCTTCCAGGGATAAGTGCGGGCTCCGCTGGACCATACAATATCTGAGATGCATTCGTTTCGGTTTCATACAGTGGTGGCTGCGTGAGTATCGCATCGTAGGGGTTTCTATTGAGTGGCCAGATCTCAATTAACTTGAATAAATACGTTGTGGTAAACGCTGCGTTAGGTGATGCCGTGTGGCGTGGCGTCCAATTGAATATGATATTGGTAGGATCAATGATTTCAAGTTTTGCATCCTTTCGCGGTAGGTTTAGCAGTGGAGGATCATTTAAAATAATCCAAGCGACTGATGTACCTTTGTTACTGACAGCCGTTCCCCGATTGTAGTCGAGTACTTCAATGGTAAAGCGATACACACCTTCAGGGAGTTTTGCACCACGTTCGTATTGACTTCGCGTTATTCCTGCAAAGTCGAGGTTCGCTGGAGCGAAATAATCAGCAATGTCTTCGCCATATAGAACCAATGGTATTCCACCTCCTGGTAGTACGAGTGGTGGCGGCACGTACGAGGATTTCGTGCGAATCGTGATGCCGACGCCTTCAATGGTGAGCCGAAGTTTTGCTTGGTACTCGGGCAGCGTAGGATCTTTCAACAGGATGTTTACAAGGAACTTTTGCGCGCCGGGTAGCGTGTAATCAGAAAGATATGGACTGAACGGTGCTACCACCTGTGCATTAACCTGAACTGGATATGTCTGCGAAGCCGCGTAGGTTCCAGTAAAAATGACGAGTAGTATGAATATAAAATATTTCATCAGGGGTTAACGCTTCGTGCCAAATGAATAACTGTATCCGAGTGTACCTGTAAACTCAGTGAATGATTTAGTATTAGTTTCCGTTTTACTATCACGATTCACCATGACCATGCTCGCGTTCAGGTTATGCTTCTTTTGAATGCTATAGCCTCCGCTTAAGCGCAGGTTTACGATTTTATTCGTGTGCTTATTGTTGGTGTAGCTATTGTTGAGCGAGGTTGAGAATGTTGTTCGTAGCGTTTTGCTGAAAAACATTTTGCTTACCGATGCTGTTGGGCCAAATGTTTTTGTAGAAAATCCAACACTTTCATTGATGTTTCCATTGATCGAGATTGCAAGCGTAAGATTTTGTGGCGTCAGATTTAAAGAATAGGATACATTCGACATGTAAAACTTTGATCCAGAATTTTGTTCCTCGTCGCCTTGCTCATCTGCAGCGGCTTGTAAACTGAGATTTACGTTAAGCGTTTGTCTTTTCTCTTTCGACGATCCCAGCATATACATGGCCGTTGTAGAAACACTCTGTGATATCTGAGTGAAATTGAGTGTGTCTAAGTTGTCATACGGAGTGAGTTGATTAATATCTACAAACTGTGAACGGATGTTGGTGTACGTTTGGAAACTTGAATATGACGCGGATAAGTTTAGTTTCTCGGTTGGTGTGTAGTTTATGTTTAATGACGCGACCATTCTTCTCATGGTGCTGATCTTACTTTTGTCCAAGTTGTCACGTTGTGTCCCTGCGCTCACGGCCACGTTCATTTTTCCCCTGAGAATAGAAGCGGAACCGTTCACTGTTATATTTTCAAGGTCGTTGTTGAAATAGTATGCGCCCAATGTCCGGTATTGTGGATCGATTCGTTCATATCCCACACCAATCGTATATCCTTGCTGTTGGTAATCTAATGATGTTTTAAATGCTTTATAGTATGATGACGATAATCGGGGCTTGTACAGGAACCCTGTATTGCCTAAAATGTGGCCCGTGTTTGTTTCATCAGCACGCAAGTCTCGTGTAAGCGCGCTCGATGCAAGTTCAGCTTTCAAAACAAAATTGGTGAAAAATGTTTTCCCTGCCCCGATGCTCACCACCAGGTTCTCTTCGGGTAAAATGCTAAGACTATCGGGTATCGGGTCGATTGAATGCTGATCGTCTTTCGCTCGGAATAGAATAAGGTCCACGAAGTTATTGCCGTCATTGTATGACGTTTTGAATCCATAGCCCATGCGTTTGAAGGAAGGTGTCGCGTTGCTGATTGTATCATATTCAACGGCTCGCATAAACCTTCCATAAAGCGCGCTGAATTTCCATTTGCCTTCAGGTGCAAGATCGACTCCACCGCCTAAAAAAATATGGCCATTGACAGTGTAAGGAGAAAAGCTCATGCTGTTGTAGCCGAGATGACCCGTCACCCATTTATAAGTAGGGTGAACGCTATACTGATTGAAAGGCTGTTGAAACGATGTGTTTTGGTTTGAATAGCTAAAGCTGAACGGAACGCTCCACCCATAGAGTGAGAAGTTAACGTTGCCGGAAGCAAAATATGTATACGGGTCTCTGCGGGAGTCAATCCCATTTGCCGTGTAAAATATTTGATTGAGGGAGATTCCGCCCGTGACAGTGAGCGGCTTTTCTTTGCCAATAGATTCCAAGTTTTGTGCGTAAAGCAAAAACGGGCACAACGATAGGAGTAAAATGATATACCTTGCCCTTGTCAAGATACTTGGGATTACCGGCATGTGACAAAAATAGTACGCGACAATGATTACGTGTATACTTTTTTTTTGATTTTATTACATGGATGGAGAGGCCAATACTACTACAGTCGCCACGAAGTTTCAGCTTGTTGGTGAATACATAAGCCGATATGAAGCGCGGAATTGATCCAATAATGCGATTTGTGAATCCTTGTTAACGGATGGGCTACCGGAAATATCCGGTGTTGAGAGCCCACGGTCGTTTATCAAAACAGTTTTAAAAATGAAATCGTATTACATCGTATGTCGGGATTAACAGGCATTGGTAATCGCACAGATTCATAAGCAAGCTCGCACATAGTGAGTTTTTGTTCGCATTAAAATATATTGAAACTAGGTAGTTGGATGTTTGCGTAAAGTCGTCAAGAAATATTCGCGACATTTTACAATGACGACTAATAGCACGACACTCATTCCGAACATAGGCAATACAACGGCAAGTATTGCTAAGGCGATGATGACTGCGTAGCCAACTTTGAAAGATGCTGGAACTACGGGTGTATCCCATCCCTTGCGTCTTCTCCAGACATAAGAGAGAATAGCTGAAGCACTCATCACGGATAACAACAGGGCTACGGTTGCCATCAACCACCAATTCCATGCACCGAATTGCCCTTGGTGAAAAGTCATAAACCACATTCGTCCGCGCATGAGTATCCCAACATCAGCCCAACTGTGGCTTACCAAAATTTTTCCTGTGTATTGATCGAAATGGATTTTTTGCTGCAACGACAAATCTTCGTAACTAATATTCGAAACGCTGTAAACGCCCTCGAAATCTTTTGGCAACTCAATGAGAACTTCGCCAGGAAGCTGTAGACTTTCGGATTTAGATACGATTTCGTCAACGGTTAAACGTTTTCCAGGCGGTTGTGATTTTACGGCGTCGCTGTCCCAAGTCGCGGGATATCCTGTGTTTGTGACGCGTTGTACCCACTTAAAGTTATCGCCGAAAACATCTGTCCATGGTAAGCCGCCTGCAAGTGTCATGAGCAGTAATATTGAAAGCCAGAAACCTGTCACCGCATGGAGATCCCTGAAGAATGTACGCTTGCCGAGATTTATTCGCGGAATAAAAACGCCACGCAATCTAAATCCATCAAAAGGCCACCAAATGTAAAGACCTGTCAAAATGAGAACGACTAACCAACTACCGATGAGCTCAACCGCCAGTGTGCCGACTTTGCCCATGAGCAGTTCGCCGTGAAGCTTCCGTATCGTATTCATTTCTGTTTCATGAGCAATGATCGAACCCGTTATGCTTCCAGTATACGGATCAACAAAGTAACTACTCTTATGACTGAATTTTCCAGAGATGAATTCCGTTGCTTGTCGATCTGAAGTAGGCAGCACCATGGCGTCGATTTTTTTTGTAGTAGCCTTTCTTGCGTGCTGCAACTGCTGCTGGAAAGACATGGCTTTTCCGGCAACTGCAACTCGTCGGATGTCTTGTTGTCTTGGAGCTTCGTAGTCATCTTTAAAAAGATAGATGAATCCTGTTACAGACAATATCAACACAACGGGCAATGAAACTAGCCCGGCTATGAAGTGCCACTTCCACAGCCATTGATTAAGTGTTCTGTTCTTTTTCATAGATGACGCTTTCCTGTGAGTTGATATTGAATTCCGAATACAAAAGTGCGTGGTGCCGCGGGATTATAGGTTGCTTTGTCGTTTACACCATTTCCACGTGAAGTACTGGTTGCGTATAGCGCATCCGTGATATTGGTGATGTTGGTGTATAATTCGAGTCCTTTCCAATTGTAGCCTGCACGGAAATTCAAGCATTCAAAGCCAGGGTATTCTATGGTGTTGGTTTGGTTTTGATACCAGGCTGAAACATGCTGCCATTCTATTGACGACCGGAATCCTTTTAGCCGTTTTGGGTAGTAACTGAATTCTGTATTCCACAACCAGCGTGGAGACGTTGGCATGTACTTCCCATCAACATTTTGAATGACGTCAGATTCTCTTTCGCTCAGAACAAAAGTTTTGTATTTGTGAATCGCGTACGTGCCACCCCAACGAAACATAAATTCAGCTGAGGGTTTGAATGTAATTCCATATTCAAGACCACGATGCAATGTTTTTCCTGCGGAACGGTAGTCGGATGAGTTATCGGCCAAACGAATTTGTAGAAGTTCGTTTTTTCCGCTCATGCTATAGAATGACATATCTACATAGATTTTGTTTTCGAGTAACGATGCCCAGCCCCCGATATCAACGTTGTTGAATGTAGCCGGTTCAAGATTATAATAGAACAAGTCGCCGTTATCAGCAGGAACAGTCCGCTTACGGAATATGGCTGTTAAGTCGGGAGGAGAGAATCCTTGCGCGTAGCTCGCGTATAATCCAGCACCTTGTCCAAGGTCATAGGTGAGTCCTATCTTCGGCGAGACGCGGGCGTAAATTTTCTTTCCACCAATAGCCTTACCGTTGCCAAGATCTTTGTCGAGATAGTTTACAAAATCAAACGACATATTGTCGTAACGCAGTCCGGTAGAAATTCTTAATGCTTCAGTCAAATTGAAATCGAATTGTCCATAGGCTGCGGCATTGTGAATGGTGGCGTCGTAATCGCCGATGAGTATATCCGGGCGTTCTTTAAGGAAGATATATTTTTCAACTGATTTTCCGTCGGCTCTTAATTTTGCTTCGAGATCAATTTGATGCGAGTGGTATTGAACGGGGGAGTTGTCGTAAATTCCACCGATGATAAGTTTTGCATTCAAGATGTTAAAGTGCTGAACGTGTTGTGCCAGCGCACCTACGCTCTGAAAATCGTTGGAGTTGATTTCGCCGGTCGCTGTAGTCGTACCGCTTGTCCATCGGATGCGGTAGGCGGGATTTTGACCGAGTTTGTTGTCGCGCGCAAATAACGTTACAAAAGTTTTTGACTCATCTTTCCATGATTTGTCAAGTGTAACACGCGCGCGTAAGGAATATGATTTACGATATGTGAAGTCATTGGTACTCACATACGCGCGGTTATAAAACGCGATGCTATCAACACTGCCAGCAGTTTGGGAATCGTAGTCAGCCCAGGATATTGTGCTCGTGAGATGCAGACGCGGCGTGATGGCGTACTCCATTCGCGCGTATTGTGCGTGTTTGTCGTAGTCGGAATAAGTCATCCAACTATCTTTTTGATCGGACACAAGCCCACCGATGTAGAAACCGAACTTGCCTAATGTCGCACCGCCGCCATATTGTATTCGTCTATACCCGAAGTTGTTCAGTTGTACACCGATGCGTGCAGTAGGTACAGCGGTGGGTCGTTGAGAAATGAAATTGATGGCACCACCAACCGCTTCAGGACCATATATCGATGACACAGGACCTTTTACAACTTCAATGCTGCTTACGGTGAATTGATTCATCTCTAACAAAGCGTTGTGGTTGAAGACGCCCATCGGTCGAATTGGTACACCGTCTTCGAGGTAAAGGTAGTATGAGCTTGTTGTGAACGGAAGGCGGATAGACATCGCATGTTGTTCGTTGTTATAGTTCACCATCATCACACCGGGCGTTTTGTTGATTACCTCATGAATGGATGTGGCTTTCGTTTCATCAATGAGCTGCGATGAAATTTTCGAGATGGCAATCGGTGTTTCAGTTCTTAAGGCTGCCTCTCTACTACCGGTGACAACAATCGTTTGAAGATTTTCACTCGCTGCTGTTAGCGGAATCGACAAAGGACCTTCGGCAACGACCAAGGTGTTGTACGTCGCGTATCCAATATATTGGATCTTTATACTGTCAATCGATTCTTTTTTTGTGTCGAGTAAAAATTGACCAGTAACATCTGTTGTGGTGCCGTGTTTGCCATCGAGTGATGAAACAGAAGCACCTACAAGTGGTTCTTTCGTGTGTGCATCATACACCCTTCCCTTAACCTGGGCAAGTAGGGGCGTGGTGACTGCAGGAAGAACTATAATGAGTATCGTCAAATAAAAACGTTCCATGATTGAGATGGTTGAGCGATGAAGAATTTTCTTCAGTCGCTTTTGTGGATAGTCAAACTATCCTTTGAATTGTTGATGATGGAATTGAATCGTTAAGCGAAATGCAAAACGATTACGGATCGGAGGGCGGACATTATTTACGTTCGACCTCAGATGTATGGAAAACTAAACGCGCGGTGGTTGGAAAATTGGGAGAGGAGAGTTTCCGATTACGGCATCGCTGTATCGACAGAACGCGATGTTTTGCAGCAGAACTGTGTCAAAGTTTGTTGATACTTCGTCGTTGTTTACGAAGAGAATTATTTCAATGGCCTGTAAGGTGGCAGGGAGGTGGTTATGACTATCCTGGGTAGGAGACGTTAGTGTAGTGTTGTCGTAATAATCGCTACCGCAGACTGCGATGGGAACCTCTGAAATAAGCCCCAATGCGTGGGCCATTTCGTGGCGTTGTTGATAAAGATAAGAAATAAGACCGATTCTGCTGCTGCAATGCAACGTCATGCTGAAAAGAATGAGTGCTATGATCAGTCGGTTTTTCACGTGCGGGCAAATGTATGATGCGAACTGGGATTTTCCAACCGCATTTCGTAATCAATATTGAACTATGGGGATTTCCCGTAAAGACGATCGGTCTCCAACGCAGATGCCGACTTAATTGCCCACGGTAACGCGTAGGAAAACTTATGCTACAGGTGAACGGCGTAGTATCTAACGCAACGCCGCTGATAACTTCGCTTATATAAATCAACAATGTTCTTGTTTTTTTTGTATTGATTTTTTGCTCGCCACGCAGGTAGTCAACAGCCTTCATTTACATCCGGTCTCGTAGGCATCACTATTTCTAATTTGTGTTGAACAAACGGAAGATAGTATCTCATTCGCATCTGTTCTTCCGCTTAAGGTACAAAACATCTAAAATCTGATAGCATGAATGAAAATAACAAATATGCATTAGTGACCGGCGGGACAAGTGGCATTGGTCTTGAGCTGGCGAAATTGTTAGCCGCCGACAGTTACAATCTTATCATTGTTGCGCGCAGCGATGGCGACCTCGCGCGTGTCTCGTCACAATTGAAGAACGAGTATGGCGTCGATGTAATTACCATTGCAAAAGATTTATTCGAGCGGCGAAGTGCATTCGATCTCTACCACGACGTGAAAGCGCGGAATATTGATGTTGATATTCTAATCAACAACGCGGGACATGGTCATTACGGCGAATTTCTAGAGACAGATCTTGAAATGGAATTGAAAATTGTTGACTTGAATATTGCCAGTCTTGTGATATTGACGAAGCTTTTTCTGAAAGACATGGTCGCGCGCAGACAAGGCAAGATAATGAACCTTTCGTCTATTGCGAGTAAAGCACCTGGACCGTGGCAATCCGTATATCACGGTACGAAGGCATTTGTTCAATCATTTACAGAGGCTGTGCGTAGCGAGGTGAAAGAATCTGGTGTTACGATCACCGCGCTACTACCAGGAGCAACGGATACTGACTTTTTCAACAAAGCGGGAATGGAAGAATCAAAAATCTATCAAGAAGGAAAGTTATACGATGCGGTGGATGTTGCACGGGACGGATACAAAGCGCTTCTCGACGGCGACGACATGGTTGTGTCTGGCTTTGGCAACAAGATGCAAGTCGCGATGAGCGCAGTAACAACAGACGAAAAACTCGCCGATAAAATGAACAAACAACAAGAACCAGTTACCACAGGGAGAAAATAAAATGAAAGCAGCTAGAATTCATGGTCCGCGTAATGTCAAGATGGACACCGTAGACGATCCGAAAATTCAGGATAATAGAGATATAATTTTAAAAGTAACGGCCACTGCGATATGTGGTTCTGATTTACATATTTACTCCGGTGGACTGCCGCAACCAAGACCCATGACGCTTGGTCACGAGTTTATGGGAATTGTTGAAGAGGTAGGCGCAGGTGTAAAGAATCTGAAGCGTGGCGACCGTGTCGTCGTCCCTTTTCCGATTGCATGTGGAAATTGTTTTTTCTGCGCTCATCATCTTCCCGGACATTGCGAAAATAGCAATCCAGAGCACTATGGTCCTGAAGGTGGATTGATAAAAGAAAAGGGAGGCGCGTTATTTGGTTACACCGATTTATATGGAGGATACGATGGCGGACAGGCACAATATGTTCGTGTGCCCTATGCGGATTACGGACCACGTGTGGTGCCCGACAATTTAAGCGATGAACAAGTACTTTTTCTCACTGATATTTTTCCTACGGGTTACACTGGCGTTGATTGGGGTGAAGTAAAAGGTGGTGAGACTGTCGCTATTTTTGGCGCTGGCCCTGTGGGAATTATGGCGGCGAAGAGTGCATGGCTTCGAGGCGCTGCGCGTGTGATTGTAATCGATACGTTGAAGTACAGGCTTGATAAAGCGAAAGCAGCCGCAGGATGTGATACCATTCAATGGACAGATGGTGCAAAAGAGGTTGTCGAACAAATTCGCGCGTTAACCAACGGTCGCGGTGCCGACGTGTGTATCGAGGCGGTGGGCTTTGAGCCTGATAGAAATATTCTTGATCGTGCAAAGGCCGTTGTTAATCTGGAGAAAGGATCGATCAAGGTATTGGAAGCGTGCATGAGCGCCGTAAGACGGGGCGGAACGGTATCTGTGTTGGGCGTTTATCCAACGACGTATGATAATTTCCCACTCGGTCAATTTTTTGACAAAGGGATTGTGATGAAAGGAGGGCAAGCGCCGGCACACAAACATATCGATACACTACTGAAGTATGTCGTTGATGGAAAGGTAAGACTCGATGATATCATCACCCATCGTTTGCCGCTGTCTGAAGTCGCTCATGCCTACAAGATTTTTAAGGAAAAAGAAGAAGATTGTGTGAAGGTTGTGCTTGATCCTTGGAAGTAGTTTGGCGTTTCAATGATCAAGATGGTGATCGATCATCTTGATCATTTAATTTTTAAGGTCTAGTTTTTTTTTATCGCAGCGTTCAGTGTTCACACGCGGTCACATCGGATTATTTTTCGTACACTGGCATTATTTATTTCCGTTAAATTCAACTGATTTCGCATCGGCCCGCTATTTGTTCTACAGATGTTGAAATAATAACGTATGTCAGGACGAATCTATCTTGGTGAATTAGAAGAACTCATTTTATTGATGGTCGCGCTCATAGGCACAGACGCCTACGGCGTTTCAATTGCCACAGCACTCGAGGAGCAGACCGGTCGGGTTATCACCATTAGTGCCGTGCACGCAGCGCTGCATCGGTTAGAAGATAAAGGTTTTGTGAAATCAAAGATGGGTGGTGCTTCCATGGAACGTGGTGGAAGAAGAAAACGACTCTTCCAAATCACGACCTATGGACGTCAAACGTTGGAAGAGGTTCGTGATGTGCGTGATCTAATCTGGGCTCAAATTCAAAATATCTGATGGTGACCGATCCACAACCTCCCCGCTGGGCAGAGATGCTCATCGAACGCTTCGCTCCCAAAAATTTTGCAGAGGAGATCAGAGGCGATTTGTATGAAATGTATTTGGGCGATGTAAAACAACGGAATCATCGTGTTGCTCGACGCAAATATGTATGGCGTGTACTCGGATTTTGTACGCACACTTTTTTCTGGAAACAACCAACTCAACAAAACCGATATAATATGACAGGTAGCTATTTTAAAATGGCAAAGCGAAGCTTGCTTGCCAACAAGGTGACGACAACCATTAACGTACTTGGCTTGGTGATTGGTATTGCATCAGCGTTGGCGATCATTTCCATTATTCGATTCGAACAAAGCTTTGATACGTTTCACTCTGACTATAAGAATACTTACAGAATGGTGCGCGTAAGTGGTGGTGATGTTGCTGAATTTCGAACTGGCATTCCCTACGCGATTCCGCCCGCAATGAAAGACGTTGCTTCCATAAAGAAGATGACCAAACTCGAATATCTGCGTGGTGCCAACGTCGATGTACTAAGCAGTGATGGTAAATTTGAGCGACAGTTTATAGAAGAAGACGGTGTTGTAACGGTCGAGCCTGAGTTCTTTGATGTTATCGATTTTGCAGGCAGTCCTATACAATGGATTGCTGGCGATGCGAAAACATCATTACGTGAGCCAAGTAGTGTTGTTGTTACACGGGCAATTGCACAGAAATATTTTGGTGAAGAAAATCCTATCGGGAGAACACTGCGTTTTCAAAAAGCTTACGACTTCAAAATTACGGGTGTCATCGAAGATTTTCCGAGGAATACAGATTTTCCATTCACCATGTTGGTGTCCTATTCATCAATGCCGCTGCTGTTCAAAGAACGAATGTCAGATTGGGTGAGTTCAAATGATGGACATGCTGTATATGTTGTCCTTCAAGAGGGCGTAAACGTAAAGGATGTTGAAGCACAGATAGCGAAGTTACATGAAGCAAAATATCGGAAAGGATTTGTCAAGCTATCGTCATTATTATCTTCAGCCACTAAGCGAAGTGCATTTTGATCCGAACTTTGGAACGTTTAGCAGAAGAACGATAACGCACGAAACTATTTTTTCACTACAGTTAATTGTATTTTGTCTGTTGGCGGTGGCGTGTATCAATTATGTAAATCTTTCGACGGCACAATCTACACTGCGTTCGAAGGAGATCGGTCTGCGGAAGATTATGGGAAGTAGTCAGTTGAACCTGGTATTGCAGTTTCTTGTAGAAACTACCGTGATTGTTGCCCTCGCGGCACTTATCGCGCTTGGCCTCGTGTCAGCGTTGATGCCCGCACTTGCCTTCATGCTGGACTTGCAGGTAAGTATTAATTTATTCGATCCGATGTTATGGTTAACCTTGGCAATGATTGTTGCAGGCGTCACCGTATGTGCTGGCTTATATCCGGCCCTCACGATTTCAAGTTTGAATCAACTCCGGGCTATGAAGAATCAGTTCAGTACAACGAAGATTGGGGGTGTCAGTCTGCGAAAGACTTTAGTGATTGTTCAATTTACAGCCACCCAGGTGCTTGCTGTTGGTACGTTTATCGTTGTAACACAAATGGCGTACTTTAGGAATATGGAAATGGGTTTTGACCGCGATGCAACGATCGTTTCTGTTCGACTGCTGAATAGCGATCCATCCTCCCTAAGCGCCTTTGAATCTGAATTGAGAAAGCTTCCTTTTGTCGCGCGTGTTGCGAAAAGTTTTACACTTCCGTCAGGCGTTGAGCGCAATAGAAATTCGCGGAGCATCGGTAGACTGGAAGCAAGTGATGTTCAGGATTTTCAGAACTACGAATATTCTGCAATCGATGAAAATTTTCTAGACCTCTATGGTATTCGCCTCGTTGCAGGGCGCAATCTTACGTCGGCGGACTCATCAAAAAACATTCTCGTCAACGAAACGCTAATGAAGAATTTGGGCTACAACCATGCGCAGGCAATTGTAGGTGAGTCGCTGAAGGTGGGCGGCAATAGTTTGGTTCATGTGGTAGGTGTGATCAACGACTATTACGGAAACTCGTTGAAGGAACGTGTTGATAATATTGCCCTTGATGCGAGTCCGGATCGATATCGGCAAGTGAGTGTGAAGCTTGATCTCGGCGGAGATCAAAACATGACTGAAGTGGTTGATAAACTTGAGCAAACTTGGAAATCGATTTATCCGGAGCATGTATTTCAATACCGTTTCCTCGATGAGAATATTGCAATGTTCTATGACCAGGAACTGAAGTATTCAAGGATGTTCCAAGTGTTTTCAGTAGTATTTGTCCTTATTGGGTGTTTAGGACTTTACGGTTTAATCACATTTATCGCGAATAGGAAGGGCAAGGAGATTGCTGTGCGTAAGACGCTTGGTGCGAGTGTTAGCAATATCATTGTGATGTTGTCGCGAGAGTATATCACACTCATTTCCGTGTCGTTCGCGTTGGCCGTGCCGATCGCGTGGTATGGCGTAGATCAGTGGTTGATGAATTTCGAAAATCACATTGAAGTTCAATGGTGGTTGTTCGTGGTACCCGGTATTATGGTGTTGGTAATTGCGTTGGGCGTTGTCAGCATGAAATCTTTTAATGCAGCCATTGCCAACCCGGTCGATAAACTTCGGAATGAGTAACTTATTTAGTGCAAGAGTACTTTGATCACGATCGCGAGCACGGCAGCGACTACGATTACCAATGGCTCTTGTAGTTTTTTAAATTTAAACAAGACCAATGCGCTCGACACGGCAATGACCATGGTTGGGATATCCGTTAATGTTCGCTTGGCGAGTACAAGAACCGCGCCGGCAATTGCTCCGATAGCGGCCGCTGTAACGCCATCAACAAACGCTTTTATAGCAGGGTGCTTTCCGTATTTTTTAAAGTAGGGCGCTGGTATAATGGTGAAGAGATAACAAGGGATGAATGTAGCAGCCGCGGCAACCACAGCGCCGCCGACGCCTGCAACAAGGTAGCCGATAAATCCCACCGTGATCACAACTGGACCGGGCGTGATCATCGCTACAGCTACCGCATCAAGAAATTGTTGTTCATTTAACCAATGATGTTCTCCCACAACACCACCATAAAGGAAGGGAACGATCGCGAGACCACTGCCGAATACAAATGCACCAGCTTTCGTAAAGAACCATGCGAGTTGCCATAGCTTGGATTCTGTTGTGATGGTTGGTATTTGGGCGATGACAGTTGGTAAAATTACGTTGGCAGACGACAGCCATTTTGGTGGAGCTTTTACGAACCACATGATACATCCGGCGAGTAGAATTAGTGACAATAGTTCTTGTTCCGTTGCAAATGTTACGATCGCCAGTGTAACAAATATCATCCAGAGTACTTTGTCTTTACCGATACTCTTTGTGGTTAGTTTATAACTTCCGATGGCAATGATGCCGATGACAGCAGCGCCGACACCGTAAAACACGGCCTGCATCCAAGGAAGTCCACCGTAAGTGACGTACGCGTATCCAATGCCGAGTACCATCAGGAAGGAGGGAAGAACGAAGGCAATTCCCGCTAACGTTGCGCCGAGAATTCGGTGGTGCACAAAGCCAATATAGATGGCGAGTTGTGCTGCCAACGGACCAGGTGCAAGTTGTGACAGTGCCAATCCTTCTTTGTAGTCGTCTTCTGTAATCCATTTTTTGTTTTCAACCAAATCACGATACATGTAGCCAACGAGCGCAACGGGACCACCAAATCCCCACGTACCGAGTTTTAGGTAATACACTATTAGATCTTTCAACGAGTAGTTTGCTGTTTTTTCCATGGTGAAGGCTCGGTCAATTTTTGTCTCTTAAATCGATTGAGTGGAACACGAAGAATCGTATCGCGTGTGTCGAAAAGTAGTTGTTACCAGATGCTTCCTGCTGGTATACGTTCATGTAGCCAAGTTGCGCATTGAGGTGCGAAGAAAATTGATAGCCGAACCCTGCAAAGAATCGGTTTTGGTCAAATGTATTGTAAACGACATTATCGCCAAAATTCAGAAATACTTCGTTCATGACCGCTGCAAACGGCGTCTTTGCGTCCAACGCTTTTCCTTTCAAAGGAATGAAGAATGAAAAATTATAGCGAATTCGGAATGTGTAATTGTATCCTTCTTGTTTGACATCGCCAATAATCTTCTCGTTGAACCTTTGTTCAAGTCGAAGCCATTGTAAAGTTGTGAGCCCTGGATATTTTTGGTTCCACCAGATTTGCTGCCAAGTCCTATGCTCTTCACGTGATGTGTGAAGTGCTTTCCCCGGAAAATGATGTGCGTAAGCATAGCCCACATGAACACGCAGGTTATCTTTTATAAAGTATGTAATGGCTGGTCGTAAAAGAAACTGGAAAGGACGGCGCGCAAAATTGTCGGTCATGCGATAGTGAACATCAGCCCAAATTCCCCACCTGTTTGAAAATCTTGTTTGATTAAAATAGCCTGTCCACAATTGTTCGCGCTCATGAATATGTTTTTCTGGAACCTGCCCTTGGACATGAGCGCTCACGCAAATAAATGCCAGGAGGGTTAAGTGATTGAAAATTGTTCGCAACATAAAAATCTTTACGCAATGCTAACATTGTTTGATTATTTATGTCTAGAACGGAATTGACCGACTTGTATATTGTTTACTTCTTATGTAACTCTTTGCGATAGATCGATGGATTTTTTCCTGTATGGTTCTTAAAGATGCGATTGAAATGACTTTGATCGGAGAAACCGGTAAGATAGGCGACTTCGGCAAGGGAATATTTTGGATCTTCTAGTAATGCAATGGATTTTTCGATTCTCAGTTTTCTGATATAATCGCCGAAAGAAAGATTGTCGAAGTACTTTGAAAACTCTCGCGACAAATAGCTCGGATGTACATTAAGGGTTTGTGATATTTCTTTCAAACTTAGTGTGAGGTTGGTGTCAATCTGATCTTGAATTATTTCCTTCAATTCTTTTGCCCATGTTGGTATGGCTTTATTCTTTTTCTCATGCAGAAACTTTTGGTAGACGTCCAGTAGCGTCCTTTCAAATGGACTTTGTGTATGTTTTTCATTTTGAAGGAGCTTCGACCATGTATACAATCCGTCATATATGATCATGCCCTGTGCTAAAAGTTGTTGATCATCTTTAATGTTATGAGCGATCCCAGCAGAGATAGCCCACAATCCTGATGATTGACTGGCGAGATCATGCCTATCAGTGTCTGCACCGCGGACGATCGCCGCCATCGTTTGAACAGCAGCATCTTTTATTTTATGCTTTCGGATGATATAATCGAAGGTACATTCATCTCCATAGTGTGTATATTCTACATCAGGTACATCGAATGGGGTTGCATCGTATGCTTTAGCGCGTTCAACAACCTCATGCGAAGGAACGTAGATGAATTCGGCGTCTGTGTCGACAAAGCGCTTGATCAGCCAAGGGCAAGCAAGGCGGTCTATTTTTGGGCGTTCACGTGTTATCCATTTCATGCCGCTGCGAAGTATAAGGTTATTTCCAATGCTGCCATGTAGCTTGAACTAAGATCTTTCTTAACCGCCTAGCTAGCTTGACCAAAAGTTAACAGGTTATTGTCAGGATCGAGCATCGAGAACTCTTTTTGTCCCCAGGGTTTTACTTGCAACTTTCCATTGGGGTGAATGTCAAGATTTTTATCAAGCATGTATTGGTAAAGGGCCTCGATGTTATCTGTTCGAAGGTACACTTGTCCGTAGTTATGCTCAGGTATCAGCTCCTTGAATTCAAAGAAATGCAGCTGTACGTTGTCCTTTTGAACCATCAAATATTCTTTGTATGCTGTGCTTCCCAATTCACTGAATCCCAAACTCAAATAATATGCGCGCGAGATTTCCTTGTCACGCATCGGTAATTTAGGGTTTACGTGTGTTAGCATGGCTGTCTGTTTTGTTTTGTGTACAATATACTATACAGACGCGTCCTCTTCGTTAGGCATGAGATCCTTTTTATCAATTACTGCTTTTCAAATACTCTCGTATGGGTGGAACGCCAGTAATTATTAACGCGTGCCTAATCGATCGCAATCCAATTGGTGACCTTGATGATCAGAAACATAATGAAATTCTAATAACTGCAGCCTTCTTGCACACGTTTGAATAGTGAAACATCGTTAATTATGACAAGCATGATCACGCGAAAGAGAAATACGAAGGCAAGCACCGCGTTGCTGCACGCTGATTTCGCTTTTTACGCGAGTGATGCCTTAACCGTTGGTCCATATATTGAGGCGATCAAAATCATTCATGCATCAGAGCCTGTTGGCCACTATCAACTATAGTGGCCGTAATATTTTCTAGTTGCGCTTTCTGTAAAAGCCACTTTTCGTTTACTAGTTATTCCTAAATTCCATCCAGTACGCTACCATTCAAAGCCGTGCTGATAAATTTTTATTGGCCATGATGAGCAGAACATTTAAGAGCAGCATGCTCGAATATTCCAAATTGATTTTGTTGAAAATGACATTTGATAAAAGGTTATTCAAAAAGGAATTGAAAAAGGCTTTCCGTTACCTTAGGAATGACGAACGGAAAGAGCGTGTAAGTTGGATTCGCTCAAGCGCCGAACTTGTTGCACTCGTTCAATGAGTGACAAGGCAGTGGTAATTTTAATCTCATTTTAATTTCTTGTGCGGTGACAAATAATATCATTGATGAAAATAGCAACGGAAGAAGCCTGCTGCGCACGTTATTGCTAATAGGAATGGTGATCTTCGTGCGACGCGAAGTTACGAATCCTTTTAGCTTGACCTTTATAACGATGGTACTCGTTATTATTGGTGGAATGTGGGTGGCCAAATGGATGGCCGATGTCAAGAAAAATCGTGATCCTTAGCGTTCGCTCATGTTTCTTGTTTTTAAAAGTTAACTTGGTACTATGGGACATTTACCAGATCTGATACGAGACCTTGCGCTAATCTTGATGGCGGGGGCGACAACAACATTAATCTTCAAGAAGATTAAGCAGCCGCTCGTGCTCGGATACATCATTGCTGGTTTTCTCGTAGGGCCGCACTTTCATTTTTTGCCGACTGTAGCCGATAACGAGAATATCGAAGTGCTGGCGGAGATTGGTGTGATCTTTCTCTTGTTCAGTCTTGGTCTTGAGTTTAGTTTTAAAAAGTTGATGCGTGTTGGCGGCGCTGCATCGATTACGGCGTTCGTTGAAATTGCATTTATCACCATCGCAGGCTACTATGCTGGAAGGTGGATGGGCTGGTCAACGATGGACAGTTTATTTCTGGGGGGGATGCTCGCGAGCTCGTCGACTACCATTATCATTCGGGCCTTCGAAGAACTTGGTGTGAAGACAAAGCAGTACGCTAGAATTGTTTTTGGTGTGCTCGTTGTCGAAGATATCGTCGTGATTTTGCTTATGGTGCTCCTGTCTACGATTGCCGTTACGCAGCAATTTGAGGGAAGTGAAATTGTGTTTACGATCGTGAAGTTGCTATTCTTCCTCGCGCTTTGGTTTATTGCCGGGATCTTTCTCTTGCCGACGTTATTAAAGAAAGCAAAGGCATTACTAGACGAAGAAACATTGCTGATACTATCGATTGGTCTCTGCTTGGCGATGGTAGTGCTGGCTACCAAAGTCGGATTCTCTGCAGAGCTTGGCGCGTTTATCATGGGATCAATTATTGCGGAAACTACATCTGCGGAACGTGTCGAACATCTTACGAAGCCAGTAAAAGATCTTTTCGGATCGGTGTTTTTCGTATCCGTCGGAATGATGATTGATCCTCAAGCCATCATGCAGTATGGGTGGCCGGTAGTTGTGGTAACGTTACTTACCTTGTTTGGGAAATTGTTCAGTACAACGGTGGGTGCACTGCTCTCGGGGCAACCCTTAAAACAATCGGTGCAAGTTGGTATGAGTATGGCGCAAATCGGTGAGTTCGCGTTCATCGTTGCAACGTTGGGCTTATCCCTTGGTGTTATTTCTGATTTTCTCTTTCCAGTCGCCGTGGGAGCCTCAGCAATAACAACCTTCACGACGCCGTACTTAATTAAATTTTCGGAGCCGCTGTACTTTTTTCTAGAGCGAATACTTCCAGAGCGATGGATCAAACGTCTGCAAGCTTACTCTGCCGGCACGCAAAATATTCAAGCGGAAACAGATTGGAAGATTGCGTTGAAATCGTATCGAAACATTATTTTAATCAATATTGTTTTCTTGTTGATTTTGTTTTGGTTGTCCATCAATTTCTTGCTGCCGTATCTGAGCGGTACGATTGAAAATGAAACAACACGCGGTGTGGTGGCGTTGGCCATATCGTTTGTTGTGGCGCTGCCGTTTCTGTGGGCATTGATGGCAAAGAAGCCAGAAAACAATTCTTATAAAGAGTTGTGGCTTGATCGAAAATATAATCGTGGGCCGTTGCTGTTGATAGAAGCGAGTCGCGTTTTGTTGGGCGGTGTGCTGATTTTTGTGTGGGCATTTCAATTATCATCTAATCAAGTTGCCATTATGGTCGCCGTTCCTGTGGTGATGGCGATCTTATTTGTTTTTACGCAACGAATGAAAAATTTCTACCGGAGACTCGAAGAACGTTTTTTAGGGAATTTAAATGCAAGGGAAATTGAATCTGCAAATTCGATGAGTTCTCGTGTCTCTCAAAAAAACGCAGACTTTCAAACACGATTGGCGCCGTGGGATGCTCACATTGTTCAACTGCAAACACCTACACATGCACCGTTCATAGGAAAACCCTTAAGTGAACTGCAATGGCGCGAACACTACGGTATAAATGTTGTTTACATTAAACGAGGCGAGGATCTTATTAACGTACCGGGTAGAAGTCATTTCATTTTGCCTTTCGATCAAGTCGGAATTGTCGCGACCGATGCTCAGGTGGCAGGGTTTAAACCTGTTTTTCAGGAACCAGATCCTAAGCAGAATCGAAATAGCAACATTGACATTAATGATATTGTCTTTGAGCAGTTGGTTGTAGACGAGTACACCAAGCTACGCGGGCGTTCGATACGCGATTCAAGTCTGCGAGAACAGACGAATGGTATTGTGATTGGAATCGAACGGGATGATCTTCGTATCTTAAATCCAGACTCGACTACAATATTTGAATGGGGCGATGTAATCTGGATTGTTGGTGAGCGAGATAAAATCCGCGCGTTGCGAAATCAAAAGGCAGCGAGGGGGTAGTTGTATTCGTGCGGCATAAAAAAATCAAATGGAAATAAAGTAAACTTATTATGAGTGAAGAAACTCTTCTTTGGGGATCGTTCAGCGTTTTTGTCATCGGCATGCTAGCTTTGGATCTTGGCGTCTTTCATCGTAAATCACATTCAGTGTCGGTGAAAGAGGCGCTTACATGGACAGCCGTATGGATTGCGCTGGCGATGCTGTTCAATCTTTTTGTTTATCACTATTTTGATAAGGAGGAAGCGTTGGAATTCTTCACGGCCTATGTTGTCGAGAAGTCGTTGAGTATCGATAATATTTTTGTGATCATCATGATCTTTTCCTACTTCCGTGTTCCGGATGCCTATCAACATAAAGTTCTCTTTTGGGGTATTTTCGGCGCGCTTGTGATGCGTGTGATCTTCATCTTTGCTGGAATTGAACTCATTCATAAGTTTCACTGGCTGATCTATGTTTTTGGCGGCTTCCTGATAGTAACGGGTGTGCGCATGGTCTTCGGCGAAGACAAACCCATAGATCCTGAAAAGAATCCAATCGTGAAATTAGTTAGGAAGATGTTTCCTGTGACGGCGTCGTTTGAAGGCGACAAATTCTTCGTGAGACGCGATCATAAACTATGGGCAACGCCCTTGTTTATTGTTGTGATGTTGATCGAAGGTACCGATTTGATCTTTGCCGTTGACTCCATACCGGCGATCATTTCGATATCCGAAGACCCTTTTATTGTCTATACGTCAAATGTATTTGCTATCCTTGGCTTGCGTTCTTTGTATTTTGCGCTTGCAGGTATTGAAAGGTATTTCACATACTTAAAATATGGACTTGCCACCATTCTTGTTTTTGTTGGTGTGAAGATGGTCATCGCAGATTATTATAAAATTCCTGTAGAGATTTCGTTGATCATTATTTCATTCTTACTCGCGATTTCAATGATTGCCTCTGTGGTTATAAAACGGAAGCCGGTATCTTAGTCCAGCAACGGCGTGACTAGACGCATCGTTATTTATCTTACCACCTCGCTGATCAATATCACGGGCGCTACATTCGTATATTTTGTAATGTCAGTGCGGATTGTTTCACGATGCGGTGCGATTGCTGACTGGTATTCTTGAAGGTTCCTGACATAGAAAGTTCCGATAGCCATGTAGGATAGTGGCTGGTTGGGAATTCCACTGGCGAGTCCTTTTTCAATCGTATACTTCACAAGATTGGCGCCAATAATATCGGCCACCATGGGCATGTGTTTCGTTTCGTAATACGTCATGTCGAAAGTTTTTCCCTCGGAGAATGGGTACATCACGGTAATTTTCAGAAGCCCTTTTTCTGAAGACGCTGTGCGCTGATGGTTATTTTCTTGCGCAAATGAAACGAAAAATGCAAGGATGAATGCTGTTGATATAACGACTCGTAGTTTCATATTGAGTTGGTTTATTGGTCAATTTAGGGTGCTTGCTGCTGTGAATCCAAATGTTGACACGGGAAACTTGTTGTAGATGTCAGATTTGTTTAAGAATCGATCGTCGTCTCGATAGGATGGGGCCTAGTCCGTTTTCAAAGTGTCGATTGGATTCTTAGCGGCAGTTCGAATGCATTGGAGCGATACAATAGCGCCTACCAACAGTATTATGGATACTGCAACGAGCGCTAAGAAAAGAAACGGGATAGGAATTTCATGCGTATAGCCCTGGCGTAGTCGTTCAATAATTGCCAAGGTAAAGGGCAATGCGATGACAATCGCCCAACATGCAGGCCTTATAAATTCGAGCAAAAGGGTAAATAGCATTTGATGATTCGATGCACCATGAATTTTTCTTATTCCGATTTCTTTCGTGCGTCGTCGTGTATTAAAAGTAACCAGCGATAGAAGTCCCAATACGGCAATGGAAATCGCTATCATCGCGCACCATGCAGATAGTCTTCGAAGGAAATATTCGTTGTAAAATTGATTTTCGAAGTCTGCATCCAAAAAGCTATACTGAAGTGGAATTCTCGGATGAAATTTATTGAACGTTTTCTTTAAATGATCCAATGCGGGGCCGGCTGTACCATCTTTATATCTAACAAAAAGATTGTAGATGTTTTCTTCGGTTCCGTAACAAAAAATGACTGGTGATAAAGGTGCGTGTATATCGTCGTTAACGAAATCCTTCACAATGCCGATAACGGTTCCTTGCTGATTGCCAAACATACTATACGTTAGCTTTTGTCCAATCGGATCTTTCAATTGCATCAACTTGGCTGCGCCTTCAGTGATGATGAATGCTGAGGAGTCTGATACACGGTCGGAGGAAAAGTTTCGACCTTGTATGATTTCCATATGTAAAACGTCCAACATGTCTTCATCCGCTGATGATCCATTTAATATTGTTGTAGTGCCAGGGATACGTCCTGACCAATCGACCTCAGCACTTCCATTGATTTCCATCGGACTAGCTCCGCCGTAGCCAGCAGATACAATAGCCGGGTTTTTTAGGAGCTCATTTTTAAAAGCTGTAAATGGTACAGGGTATTCAGGCTGAAGCCAGATGTTAATTACATTCTGTTTGTCATAGCCAAGATCTTTTTCTAATAGATAACTTGTCTGTTGATGAACTACAGCCACTGAGAATATAAGAATCGCAGCAAGTGAAAGTTGAAATATTGCGAGTGCCTTGCGTAATCTATGTCCGGTAAAAAGTTGCATTCCACGCATGGCAGATATTGGATTGAAAGACGCCAATAGAAACGCGGGATAGCAGCCCGCAATGATGCCGGTGATCATAGCGATACAAAACATCGCGATTAAAAGCGTGGGAGTTTGAAGCAGTGAGGGAAGATCGCTCCCGGTAATCTGGTTGAAGTAGGGTAAGATAAATTGCGATGCGATACAAGAAACGAGAAATGCTATAAATGAAATAGCCAAGCTTTCCAACATGAATTGTATTGTGAGGGTATCGCGTGTGGCGCCTGTTACTTTACGTACACCGATTTCGCGTGCACGTTTTGTAGCATAAGCTGTCGCTGTTGAAACATAATTTACAATCGACATTAGCAATATGAATATTGCGGCGGCAATGAAGGTCTTTACATAGACGATTCTTCCACCTGTCGCAATCCCATTCTCAAAGTTCCAATAGAGATGCCATTTTGCCTGACTAAACAGCATGGCTTTGGTTTGTTCGCTTCCATTGTGTTTTTGTAAGATGCCGTTAATCATGGCTTCTGTCCTGGCGACAGCATGTGTGTCTCGGAGCTTAACGTAGTAGTTATGCCATTCTTCATCGGAGCGCTTGATGGCGTGAAATGGTAGAATAATTTGGTAAGAATGAAATGAACTGTTGGTTGGAAAGGGCTCGAATATCGATGTAATGGTAAAGTAGTCGGTTGCGCCTATCAGTACAGTTTTGCCGATAGCTTCATTGGCACTTTCGAACAACGTACTGGCTAGTGTACTTGTTATGGAAACGCTGCGATTGTTCCGGAATCCTTTTTCGGTGTCGCCATACAGAAGCATTGGTTTAAAAACCTGGATGAACCCACTGTCCGCATACATGCCACGTACTTGTATTTGCGCGTTGTTGTAGGTGATTAGGCTTTGTGTGTTATCGATGCGTGTGATTGCCTCCAATGAAGCAAGATTCTCTGGTAGGAGATCATACAACGGCACGGATGTCTCATCGGAGGTTTCAATTTCGTCATCGATGGTTTCATTGAACAGTATCGCATACGTCCTGTCCGTTTCTGAATTGTAACGGTCGAATCGGAACTCATCAGTAGCCCATTGGAAAATTAAAAAGATGCAAGTCAGTCCAATGGTTAAGCTTACAACGGTGAATATCGTTTGTGAAAAGTGCTTTACAGACTTTCGCAATAAGAGCATGAGTACTGAACGGAACATAAGAACTTTTGATTGGCAAGTACAACGTTTGCCGCGTATTTATCAATGATTCTAAAGAACCAATATGGCGTCACGGTTGCGGGTGGATGTCCTTCTTAAAAATGTCGGTTTCATACAATTTTGAGATGTATCTGCGAGCTACTTTGTGCGCGATTTTGAAGGCATCGCGTCTTGATAAGATGCCAACGTAATTTAATGTATCCTGTATGATTTATGTATTTAAGACATCGGTGAACACAAGAGAAGAAGTAAAACTTTTGAGTACAGATTTGAATGAGCTTGTCCAGCACGGTTGGAACATTGACCTTGATGATTGTGATAAAGTCTTGCGGATAGATTGTAATGCAGAGACCTCCGACGGAGTAGTCGAGCTTTTACACCGTCGAGGATTTGATTGTGTGGAATTATCTTAGCCTTTACCGTGGGTAAAAAAAACGAAAATTTTCGTTTTCAGTGCATCAACTTTTAATATGGTTGATATTTGACGTTGCGTGTTCCTGGTCTTCGTCGGCAAATGCTGCGTTGCGACGCTTTTTGTCGAGCACATAATAAACGACTAGGCACACTAAAGATATTCCCGCGATCCAAAGCAGCGCAGTTTCTACATTTCCATTCTTGCCGTAAATCGCGATCATGATAATGAGCGGCGTTACACCACACATGGTAGCGATGATATATTTTTTATAACTCATCTCAAGAATACCTGCGACGAATCCCAATGAATCTGCGGATATTGTTGAGAGCCTGAATATGGCAACAGCCTTAGCGCCATAACGCTCAACAAAGACTTGAATTCGGTTTTGTATGCGCTGCGATACGAAGCGGTCAATAGCACGCGGACCAAGTTTTTTGCCTATGAAATATCCCAAAGACGACGAGCAGAATACGCCGATTAAACAAATTAACGCTCCCCATATGGGGCCATAACAAACAATGGCAATCGCAAATAACAGGATATTAGGAACGATCAGGAGAAACATTTGAAACGCCATTGCCACGATGAGAACAACAGGGCCGAGGATTCCAAATTTTTTGACCCAACGTTGAATTTCGTCTTGATCATCACTGGTGAGCACGGCGAAAACATCGTTTACACCATCTTTGAAATCGGGGATTATAAAGTAACATCCAACAGCGATTGTTAAAACAGACAACATGCTGATTAAGAACCAATTCTTTCCCGGATTTTTACGACCACCATCATTGCTTGTACTGCTATTTTTCATGGCTCGGAATAAATATAGTATACCGCCGATAATACCATTTTATTACTAAAATTTTGGGCCAACGAAGTTGACTCTGAGCACGAGTCGTTTATGTGTGATTCGTTTTCGCGTACACTTAATTCCCTTCAGATTGTCTTTATCTGAATTTATCACAGCATGAAGTTTGTTGCCAATAGAAATAAGTCCTAGTACGTGTATTCACCATGCATCGCGACCGCCTTTGCAACGTGGATGTTAAACTATTTTGCTGTAACGTGTGTTGACGAGATGAACCGGTCATGTTGGTTATTAAGATTCAACATGCTCACAACTTTCATTTTCACTTCTACCGGTATTGAATTATTTTAACGCGAAATGGGCTATTATGAAGAAAATTGGATTTTTGTCATTTGGACATTGGGCTAATCGTCAGGGATATCAAGCACGTACGGCAAGTGATACATTACTTCAGTCGATAGATTTAGCGGTGGCTTGTGAAGAGATGGGACTTGATGGAGCATATTTTCGTGTACATCATTTTGCAGCTCAGCTTGGATCGCCATTCCCTTTATTGTCGGCTATCGGTGCTAAAACTAAAAAGATAGAGATCGGAACCGGCGTCATTGATATGCGTTATGAAAATCCGCTTTACATGGTAGAGGATGCGGGCGCTGCTGACTTGATTTCTGGCGGACGATTGCAACTTGGTATTAGTAGAGGGTCACCAGAACAGGTTATCGATGGGTGGCGTTACTTTGGTTATGAACCTGCCGAAGGAGAAACCGATGCAGACATGGGGCGTCGTAAAGCATTGGAATTTCTTGATAAGCTGAAAGGCGTAGGATTTGCTAAGCCTAATCCATTTCCGATGTTTCCAAATCCGCCGGGCTTGTTACGATTAGAGCCGCATGCAGAAGGACTTCGCGATAGAATTTGGTGGGGAGCCGCATCGAATGCGACGGCCGTGTGGGCTGCTGAACAGGGTATGCATTTGCAAAGCTCTACCTTGAAGTTCGATGAAGGTGGTAAACCATTTCACGTGCAGCAAGCCGAGCAAATTCGATTATACAAAGAAGCTTGGAAGAAGGCTGGGCATAAACGTGAGCCAAGAGTTTCTGTAAGCCGTTCTATTTTTGCTTTGGTAAACGACCAGGATAGACATCTCTTTGGACAAGAGCGTAATCGTACGGATCAAATCGGTTATATCGAGCAAGATAAACGCGCGATTTTTGGCAGAAGCTATGCCGCCGAGCCAGATCAATTAATTAAAGAATTGGCGGCAGACGAAGCAATCCAAGAAGCAGATACAGTATTGTTAACCATTCCAAATACACTTGGTGTTGATTATAATGTCCACGTGTTGTCGTCTATATTAGAATACGTTGCGCCTGGATTGGGGTGGCGGTAAAAACACGGGAAGATGGGATGTGTTTACACATAAGGGTGACATTGTCTTGAAAAGATTTTATAAGTGCCGTAGATTTCGGATTACAATGTATGCCACTTGAGTTCCAGGTTTTTATGTGGAGAAAAAGTGAAGACGAGATATATTATGAGCTATTAGAATCCGTTGAAAATTCGAAGCGAGACAACCTGTAATGTCTCGCTTTGTTTCATCAGTAATAAAAAATAGACTACTTCAGCGGGTTTGCAAATTTCCAGACAACAGATGACACCGTAGTCGCTAGACAAACTTCTGATAATTCAGATAAAAGCTACTTCGACTGATGCTGATAACATTTTTTGTTTTTGTTAGCCGTCATCCGTTTACAGCGCGTGCCATCCTTCGTTTTGCCTTCGCATAAGTTGAGTTTCGCTTTTACCCATTCATCTGGCTTGCAAACGCCGCATGCATTCTTTCCGTTCTTCTTGGCATCTGCCAATTTAATAGGACTTGCTTCGCCCGAAAGTTTGCAATCTGCGGTGTGATATTTTTCACCTTTCGTTGACGAATAAACCGTTTGTGCAGCGGCGGCGACACAGGTAAATGCAATGAACAGGGCCGTTACGAAAATGTTTTTCATCGTGTAAGCATGTTGTTGATGTGTAAAGGTAACGACTTCGTTTACGATCAAAAACGGCACAAAGCCAATACTTTGAGATGCGTTTGTTGGTGTTATTTGTTCTGCTTCAACCAATTCAACCTGCGCTCGTCTGGGAGGTGTGTTACTTTAAAATGCTCGAACTTTGCTTCAAATCCATTACCATCAGGGCTTGCGGCCATCAATCCAACCATCACAGGGTGATTGTCTTGGAGCGGTGCATTGCGCGACAGGATATACTTTTTATCATCGAACGAATAGAATATCTCAAGTGCATCGATTCGCCTTACCACTTTAATCCATATAAAAGCAGGAACAGTGTCGAGTGTGATGACACTCCAATCACTTACGTGGTGTGTAACAACGGTGCTGATGTTAAATTTCCCATCTACGAATTCGACACCAGTTTTAATATAATTCTCATGGTCTGTACGGATCATGAGCCCCATCTGATCAAATCTTGCTTTGTAGGCACCCGTTAATTTAACCTTCGCTTCGAATTCTCCACCATAGGTTGTGTAATAGAAGGGGGCGTCGTCAACTGTGAAGCCATAGTGGGAGATACGCCAATAGTCACTTTGTGGCGTAACGTTCATGATCAAAGTATTTTTTTCGATGCGCCATTTCTCTGGTTCGTTAAACCATTGCATTTTCTCAAGCGTTTGTGCATTGCCAACGTAACAGATCATAGACAGTACAACAGCAATCGATAGTTTCTTTATGGTCTTTTTCATGAGCAGTTAATGTTTTGTGTTCCCTGTATTCATGCAATACGAGGATAGAACGGAAAAATAGCGATTCAAACTTGAATGAAAAAGATACAGAAAGCTTTTGGCGTCAAGGGCCGGTGAGTGTGATTGCCCCGTCCATAAGTTTTCTTGTAACAGGTATGCTCACAAAAAAATAAGAGCACAAGTTAAATGTGCTCTTATTAAAATCGGTAGGAGAGAGCGTTGGTATAAATCACCAGCGTATAGTCGCCACCGATTTGGCTGGAAGACTGTAGCTAAACTGTCGCGCACCAAGGTTCACAACAATCGACAATGGATTATCGGTGCTGTTGAGTGCTACGAATGCCTTGCTACCATCGGTATTCAAGAAGGCCACGGCATTTAAGCCAGCTACATTTTGGTTATTTGTTAATCCAATGCGTTTTGCACCAGGTCTCACAAATTTCGAAAAGTGGCCAATGGAATAGTACTCGATGTTTTTCGTTACGCTGCCTGTTCCAGAATTGATCGTTACAACGCCGCGGCAATCTGCACAACCACCGTTAGTAGGTCCGTGATTTTCATCGAGCGCTAAATTCCAAAGGAGTGCTGTTTTTGACCAGTTCTTTGTTGTGCCGATGAAGATGTTGTTCATGTTCCAGATGAGGTTGTCGGAGAAATTCTGCGCCCATGCGCCACCTGAAATCTCCGTGAAGTAAAGGCCTTTATCGGGATATGCCGCATGCACAGCGTTCATCGCCGAAACATCTCCTGCGTATGCGTGAAATGCAGAACCTGCAATGTATTGTGATGCTGTAGCATCGCCAAGAATTGTTTTGGCATAGTCAATGTTGTCCCAGTTGTGGTCGTAGACAATGATTTTTGTGTCTATATTTTCTGACTCGAATGTTGGGCCAAGATTGTTTTTAACGAAGTCGAGTTGATCTGCTGCAGGCATATCGGTACTTGGGTAGTTCGATGTTACGTGCAGTGGTTCGTTCTGCGGCGTGATGGCATCGATGGTGATCCCTTCGGCATCGAATGCCTTGATGTACTTGACGAAGTAGTTCGCATAGCTTTCGTAAGCATCTGTTTTTAGTTTTCCGCCATTCAGACTACCATTGGTCTTCATCCATGCTGGTGCGCTCCAAGGTGATCCCATGATGTTGATGTTCGGTGCGATGCCAACAATTTGTTTGAGCACAGGAACAACATCTTCTTTATCTTTTGCAATCGAGAAGTTTGCCAACGGATAATCCGTTTGTCCACTAGGCATATCGTTGTATGTGTAATCAGACAGCGAGAAGTCCGATGCGCCTATAGTCATTCTCAAATAGCTGATACCGATACCGTTTTCAGCGTCGAATAGATTTTGCAAGAGCGTTCCGCGTTGTGAGGTGCTCATCTTCTTGTTGATGAGGTACGCCGACGATCCCGTAAGTGCGGCACCAAAACCTTCAATCTCTTGGTAGGTTACGGTGGAATCCAATGTGATGGTTGGGCTTGCTTTAATCGTGGTGATCATGATGTCATTCTGCTGAGCAAGCAATCGTGATTGATCACCGGACGTGACCCATACTTTTGCCTTGCCACTGCCTCCTGGTTGAACTGGAGGGCCAGGGTTGGGTGTGTCGTCGCCTTCGCTGCAACCTCCCGCGATCATTGCGATCGCCAGGAGTATTTGCAGCTTCCCTAACCCAAGACTGATTAGTTTATTTTTCATGTTTTTGTTTACCATACAAATGTTCCTACTGCACTAGCCGGTAGTGTCACGTTAAATTTCTTGCCATGATATTGTACATCGAAAGCCTTGTCGGAGTTACTGTCATTCACAGCGACCAACACTTTCTTTCCCGCGGGTGTGATAAATGCCACATTCTGTACGCCATTGATCAGCGTCGATGAAATTCTTTTTGATCCATCTGGAACAAATTTAGAAGCATGCGCGATGATGTAGTAAGAAACGTTGCGCGTTACGCTGTCACCGATCGTTAATGCACCTTGGCATAGTGTACAACCGCCGTCGCCAGTATGTGGATTGAACTGCGGATCTGCAGCGAGGTTCCACTCCAACACATTTCGGCTCCAGTTGCGTGTAGATCCGATGATGAGCTCACGCGTGTGCCATACAAGATCGCCACCAAATTCACCTTTTCCGGATGTCCATTGCTCGGTGAAATAGATGTTTTTATCAGGATGAGCATCGCGTACTTTTGAGAGGGCGCTGATTTCGCCTAGGTACAGATGGAATGCAGATCCGTCGATAAATTTCTTTGCCGATGAATCGTTCAACACTGTGATAGGGTATTCTGGGTGATCGCAGTTGTGATCAAATACAACAATCTTCGTTTTAATACCAGCTTGTTGAAACGCAGGACCAAGATTGTTTTTCACGAACGCCGCTTGATCTTGTGCAGTCATGATCATGCTTGGTGTGTTGTTCGGATTCTCGGGTTCATTCTGCAACGTGATAGCATCGATAGTGATGCCTTCTTGTTGCATTTGCTGAATGTATTTTACGAAGTACTGAGCATATGTTTCGTAAAATTCAGGTTTCAGGCTTCCACCTTTAGCGTGCTGATTGTCTTTCATCCAAGCCGGGGCTGACCATGGGCTACCCATGATTTTGATCTTCGGATTAAGTGCCAGAATTTCTTTCAACACCGGAATAAGATGCTTGCGATCTTCGTCTAGCGTAAAATGTTTCAGGTCTTTGTCACCCTTAACATCGTCGTAGGAGAATACATGATCATCTAAGTCAGAAGCGCCAATGCTCACGCGTAGGTAGTTGATACCGATGTTGTTTCCTTCAGTAGTAAAGAGTTCTTGTAATAGTGCAGTGCGTTTCGCTTGGTCGAGTTTCGTATGCAGCAACATGGCGCTTCCGCCTGTGAGCGCATATCCGAAACCATCGATATCTTGATAGATCTTCGTGGTGTCAACGTCGATGATGTCTTTTGATACGGCATCCGCGTTGAAATTCAGTTCACGTTTCGATAATAGTGATTTTTTGTCTCCTGTTGTGAGCCAGTATTCCACGTCACCATCCGTTACGACGCCCGACTCATCAGGCGATTTGTTAGTGCAATTGCTTAGCGAGAAGCAAATCGTCACCACTGTTAGACACGTTAATGCTTTCTTGCGCATGTTGTGATTATTGAACATATCGTTATGTAAAAAGAACACCAGGATAACACGATGTGCTACCTGGTGTCAACCTGTATTATTGTTTTACAAAGCTATAATCGGCGCTTGTGTAATCGTCGGTAATTTCTATCGTGGCCTTGTACGAACCACCAGAAGTTATGCCTTTGAAATTTGGTCCGCCGTTGGTCATTGTTCCCGTGAGAGCAGTGGCTGCCGAGCCGAACTGAACATCCCAAGGCGAAATGAACTTCGAGTGGAATCCTGCTGAAAGTGTGCCCGTCACCTCGTACTTGTATGGGTGCGTGTACGTCATCAACAATTCCTGTCGGGCATCCCATCCACCGCCATCTTCATCCCAATGGAAAAGTTTAATGTTGTAGTGTTTCCAACTGAGCTCACCGCCTTCGAAGTCAACATTGATTTGATACGCTTGATCGTGATCGACAGCGATGTTGCCGTCATCATCACCACCAAACATTTCACCAGATCCGTCGGCCTTACTATTGAGGCTGTACGTTTTTGCCGCTTGCAACGCGACGTACTTGGCAGACTTAAATACATCGCCATCTTTCGTGAACTTGATGATCATTTCTCCATCTTCAAGTAAGTAAAGTTCTGTTGGAGCGTCGCCTTCAATGGAGAATGATCCATTCACCGCGTTGGCATTGATATCTGCAGCTTTACCAATGATGGCCGAATTTGGAACAGCTACTTTTGTAAGCGTGTAGGAAGGACCGGTTACGCTCAGATCTAGTTTTACAATGTGTGGCCCTGTTGTACCCGGCATATCTTCGAAAGCGATCCCAGCGGCCTCAGCATCTGATTGGATGATTACTTGCCCACCTTTGTTGTCTGCGGTTGCAGTTCCTTTTACGCGTTTCATCTGGTATCCCCAATCGCCATTGGCGCGGAAGATCCAACCTGCACTTTGCAAGAACATTACTTCTTTTTGCCAGACACCATTTCCGATGTAAACAAGAGGAACGTCGCCACCCCAACCGCCTTCAACGGCATCGCCGACGAGACTCCAACGATCAATCTTTGTTAAGGAATATGAATTATTATCGAGGTCAACCACGACTTTGTACTCACCGGTTGTCGGTGCTTCAATTGGTTCTCCACAAGTCAATACACCATTTTCGCCACCGTATTGACGTGATTGTTCGCTTTTTTCATCTCTGAAAAAGAATGTTGTGCCTGCATTCAAGTGCGTGTATACTTCAAACACGTTGGTAGCGTCACCTTCGGCATTTTTACGTGCGCGCAATTGAACGGCTTTAGCGAGGTCGGCGCCTTGCTCTGCAGCTTGTCCAGTGAGGAACAACGTTGTAGGCATGTACTCTGTTTCAAAACGTTTGATCTTGATACGTTGTGTCGCGACAGCCGTTTTCTCAATGGCCTTTGAAATGACAACCCAATCGAGTTCCACATCAGCACCGGCGGGATAACATGCTGCCCACAACGCATAGTCTATCTGTTTTGCGTTTGGTAGAACAAACAATTCTCTGCCGGCGTTGCCTGGCGTCCACAACGCGATAGGTTGATCATAATTTGTACTGCCTTTAGGTACCAGAGCAACAGTATACTTCACGATAAACTGATTGCTGGTGGCAGCCGCTTGCCATTCGAAGCGTGTTACCGCCGTCGGTGAGTTTTCATCGAGAACAACATTGGCGTTGTCGCTAGGTCCGGTAATCACCGCAGAGGTGATTTCCCAGTTGCCAACGGGTTCCATGTTATCTTTTTCATCGCACGCCCACACTGTGGTGAGCAGAATAAGCGATAGGTAAGCATATATTTTTTTCATGCGGCGGGTGATTAATTATATCCTGGATTTTGTCCAAGGTTTTTATTTAGGTTTCGTTCAGACTGCGGGATCGGAAGCAATTGCTTTTCCACGGTCATGTTATAAACCTTCTTCACGCCTGTGCTCAGGTTCATCACATCAAGATTTGTCATTACATCCACAGCAAGGTCAGCGCGTCGGAGATCGTCCCAGCGATGGCCTTCTTGAGCGAGCTCAAGGCGGCGTTCTTTGAGAATGGCAGCGGCCATTTGTGCTTGGTTCGCAGCCGTGGTTGGTGCCAGTCCTGCGCGGTCACGCACCTCATCAAGAACTTCGCGCGCTGCTTCTGTCTGTTCAAGTTCATTGAGCGCTTCTGCTTTCAGCAACAAGATGTCGGCTAAACGAAGGAGATACTGGCGATTGGTACTAGCCCATCCGTTGGCAGTTTTCCATTTGTAGGCAAAAGGCACGTTCCCATTCACCGTTGGCGACCAGTATTCATCTGCCCAAGGTACGGTTTCAAAAAGAATGGTTGCTTCTTTACGCTGTGTGTCGCCTTCCGAATCGAATGCTGCAATAAGGTCGTGTGATGGCGTCACAAATTTTCTCCATGTATCGCCGCTAATCGATGGCGGCAACATCATTTGTGGTCCCCAATTAGCTTCGGTGCTTCCTGCGAATTGTACTTCGATGATGGACTCTGCATTGTTATAATGCGTACCATCGAACAAATCTGCAAAGTTGTTGAGAAGTTCATAGCCCGCGGGACTATTAATTACAGCGTTGGCATGTTCTAAAACTTTGTTGTAGTCGCGATCAGGTTTTTGTGCGTATACCTTTGCGAGCAATGCATTCGCTGCGCCTTTGGTTGCACGTGCTTTATTGACGCTGGCGACATTGCCATAAGTATCAGGAAGACTTGCAATTGCCGCTTCAAGGTCGCTAACGATCTGCGCATATACTTCAGCAACTTCTGTTCTCGACAATTGCGTTTCTGCTGGGTCGGTGGATGTTGTTGGTTTGGTGATCAAAGGCACTGCACCGAACATCTTCACAAGTTGGAAGTAATGGTATGCCCGTAAAAATTGCGCTTCGCCAACGATTTGCGTTCTACGATTGCCATCATCGAGTTTTGGATCGGCAATGCTCGGTACTTTAGCAATCACAGCATTAGCCTTTAGAATGGCATTGTAAATCTGAGACCAGTTATTGAAAAGTCTGCTGTTGGTAGGCACGATGTTCAGATCCTCAACAGCGAAGATCTCGGCGTTGTCACCACCAGCGTAGTAATTATCAGAAATTACATCACTGAAAATGATGTTGTCCCAGATGTAGTATTCTTGAGCAAACGAATCGTAAGCGCCCACAAGTGCAGCTTCAGCATCTGCAGCGGTGACGTAGGCGTTGTCTTGTGTAAGGTCGGATATCGGTTTACGATCGAGTAGATCTTCGCATGCTGTGAGTGCGAAAACACTCGCGAGCGTCAACGTATATTGAAATATTTTTTTACGCATAGTTGTCATGATTAGAAGGATACATTCAGACCAAAAATCAGATTGCGAGTTTGTGGGTACGTGCCATAGTCAATGCCCTGTACAGTGTTGGCAGATCCAAATGCATTTACTTCTGGATCAAATCCTTTGTAGTCGGTAAACGTGAGTAGATTTTCACCCGTCACGTATAGCTTAGCACCGTTTACATGAACCTTAGAGAGAAGGGCAGCAGGAACGTTGTATGCCAGTGTGATGGCTTTCAAGCGGAGGAATGAACCGTCTTCGACAAACCTTGTTGACGCGCGCGAGTTGTTGGTAACTCCCCATGACGCTCTTGGAATATCGGTGATGTCACCAGGTTTTCTCCAGCGATTTGCCACAACAGCAGACTGGTTCTTCGCATCGGTCATACCTTCCATTTCAACACGTGTGGCATTGAATACATCGTTGCCTTGTGAACCTTGGAAGAAAATGCTCAAGTTAAAGTTCTTGTAGCCGAGTGTGTTTGTCATTCCGTAGATGAAATCCGGATTTGGATTGCCGATAAATCTGCGGTCGTCTGCAGTTGGCGCGAATGTGCTTTCGCCATTCTTGTCGATGTAGTACAAGTCTCCTGTTGCGGGATCAACGCCGCCGGCAACATAGCCGTAGAACATACCCAAAGGTTTGCCTTCCAGCGACAAGCTTACGTCGCCTCGGCTTGCCACGCCACCACCAGGGTACGTTTGGCCGAGTACGTCAACAACTTTGTTTCTGTTGAAGGTGATGTTGAAGTCTGTATCCCATCTGAGATTGCCTACGAGATTTTTTGAGCTGATTTGAAATTCAAGTCCTTTGTTTTGAATCTTTCCGATGTTCTGGGTTCCTTCCGGATAACCTGTTGAGCGCGGAAGTCTAACCTTCATTAACAGGTCGTAAGTGTTCTTGTAATAAGCATCGAAGGACAACGACACGCGGCCATTCAATGCTGCTGCGTCGATACCAATGTTGTATTGCTCTGTGCTTTCCCATTTCAGATCATCATTCTGAATTGTTGATGGGTATGTTCCAGGCTGGATAACGTCGCCGATGGTGTAGTTAGCGCCCGATCCAACAAGTCCAATGTATGCATATTGTCCAAGGTCATTTCCAACCAATCCCCAACCTGCACGTACTTTCAAATCATCGATCACTTCAACACCCTGGAAGAATGCTTCTTCTGAAAGTCTCCATCCAAGTGATACAGACGGGAAATTCCCCCAGCGTTCATTTCGTCCGAAGGCGGAAGAAGCGTCAGCGCGCCAGTTTGCTGTCAAGAGGTAGCGATCTTTGTATTCGTAGGTCACGCGGCTGATGAATGATGCATTGGATTTCTCCCATCTGCTATTACCCGCACTTACAATTGTTGATCCTGCATTAGTGGTTGGAATTCCATTGCTAGAAAATCCGTTCTTTTCAATCGAAGCGCTTCCTGCTTCAGTCTTTTGAATGACTGACCCTACTAGAACACTAAATGAATGATCTTCGATGTCGCGTTGATAGGTAAGTGTGTTGTCGAAGATGTAGAAATCACGGAAGTCTGTATTATTTCTTGCGATACCTTTCTTTGCGCGACCGAAGCTTGTTCCGAATGCATCGAGGAAGTAATCATAGATCCCGGTTTGGTGGTCGAGACCAAGATTGCTTCTGAACGTTAATTCCGGCTTCACTTTCACCTCGGCATAAAGATTCCCAAGCAGTCTGTTGTTTGAGTAGCCACGATCTGACCCGTCAGTAAATGCTACTGGGTTCTCCCAATCTTGAAACGGATTGCTTGTGTAAGTTCCGTTCGGTCTAAATATACCAATGTTTGATGGTGTTGATAGCATCCCGAGAATTACACCTCCGCTGTTTACACTGGTGTTGTCGGCGACGTCAACATCGTGATATTTCGAATAGTTAATGTTGGTACCGACCGTTAGCCAGTTGGTCATCTTTTGCTCGACGTTCACCTTGAAATTGTAGCGATCCATTTCTGAACTGCGAACAGCACCTTTCTGTTGTATCCAACCTGCTGAGATATAGTAGTTCGATCTATCGGTTTTACCTGACGCCGACAACTGGTAATTTTGCGACCTTCCATTTTGGAAGATCTCGTTTTGCCAATCGGTATTTTCTGTGTAAAGACTCCAATCTGTGTTTTGTCCGAACTCCGTCATCAAGTCGCGGTATTGTTCGCTGTTGAGTACATCAAGTTTTTTCCAAGCGCTTGAAAAGCCAGTGTATGCATTGAACTCGAAACGTGGTTCGCCACTCTTACCTCTTTTGGTTGTAATTAATACAACACCATTGGCACCTTGCGCACCATAGATAGCGGTAGAGGATGCATCTTTCAACACGGTGATGCTTTCGATATCGGCCGGATTGAGCGTGCGTGTATCGGCGGATGGAACACCATCAACGACGTATAGCGGTTCACTACTTCCCGAAAGGGAACTCGTACCACGGATTCTCATGCTAAAGCCAGCGGATGGTTTTCCAGACGGTGTGATAACCTGAACGCCGGCAGTCTTCCCTTGAAGAAGATTTCCAAACTGCGTGTTCGGTCTTGATTCAAATTCTTTTGCTTCGACAACGCTTACCGCGCCTGTGATATCACGCTTTTCCTGCGTTCCATATCCCACCACTACGATTTGATCAAGCGACGTAATATCCTCGATCATCACAGCATCAACAACGGTACGACCGTTGATGGCAAGTTCTAATGGCTTGTAGCCAATGAATGAGAACACCAGAGAATGATCTCCATTCGTGTTGAGTGAGTATTCTCCGTTTGCGTCGGTGACTGTTCCCAAGGTTGTGCCTTTTACCAGCACGTTCACGCCGGGCAGGGCCTCACCACTTTCTGTGGTCACTTTGCCTCCCACTGACGACTGGGCCCATGACTGGAAGCTTACAAGCACCAGCAACCCCAGGACGATCCGTAATTTTAATGTCATAAGTTTGTTAAATGGGTTAATCATCCAAAGGTGATTATCAATCGCCATAAACGCAAGCTAACGGATTGATGCATAGCTAGTTGTATATTTTGATACGCTTCAGGCACAAGGCTAATGGACGGCTTAATACTTGATTCACAAATGATTCTGGGAAAGGAGGAAGCGTCATTGTGATACGCCTATTTTCGCTGCAATCGGTTCCGGAAGTGTCAATCAAATATTTGTAACTCAAATCGTTACCGTTTGCGCTGAGAGGCAAAAATATTTCACTTTTTTTTCAAACGTTACCGAAATTCGCCATGCAGCCGGTTCCGGTTGACCAGTTTCTGGTAGCCGGTTTCCAACTGGTGAAAAAATGGCATTCAGCCTTTAGGCTTTCTGCTTTTTACTTTTCGCTTGCTGCTTCTTTCAACTTTCCTCCACTTCTTCTAATAGAATAGAATCCCAGCCGGGGTGGGTTGTGCCGCGGTGATGGCGGTGGTCTTTCATGGCCTTCTTGATTTTGGTGCTATACGACCAACATGTACTTTGGCGGATGTTCAGAATCTTGGAAAGTTTGTGTGACGAAATAGTGCCGTTCGAAGAGTACACCAAAAAGATCATGTAGAATGCCTTGTTGATGGGCAACCGGGAATTTTGCAATAGCGTGTAGGCAGTTACGGATTCGTCGTAACCACAACGGGTGCAGCGACGACTATATGGGCTTTTTCCGTCCGTGTAGTTAGTATGGTTGCATTTCGTACAAGCGAATTGATTCTTCCACTTGATATCCGCTAGGAATTTTAAGCAACTGATGTCGTCGGGATACATCGCGCTGAACTCTTCGAAGTCTACTTCCTTCGAAAGGATACGTGCTTCCGTAACCAGTTCTTTATCGTGCTTCAGTTGAATGTTATCGCGTGCCAGCAATTCATTCATGGCGGCAATTTCGTCCGACTGGGCCTCAAGTTGTCGGTATGCATCGGCTAGCTGTTTATTTTGGGCTTCAATGAACGATGATTTTTCAACGAGTTCTTTCGTCTTCATATTCACTTTCTCTTCGAGTTCTTCGTTGAGAGAATCCTTTAGTTTTTGATTTTCTTTTAATTGTTCAATCGTTAGTTCTTGTGCTTTTTCTTTATCGCGACGGAGTACTTTTATTTTATCGCTAATGGCAAAAGAGAGAAACATCATTTCCATGATAAAGCTGAATCCAAGACTGTAGTGCGTAAGCTCGCCTAACGGGAGCCAATTAAAGTCGAGGTATTGAATCACTTTAATAACAATTCCTAAGAAAAGAAAACTGTATCCAACAACCATCAATCGTGCAGGTTCGTATCCTTTTGTGAGCGCGTAAATGCCTGCAAAGAATGCCGCGCCAAAAGGAATAATTTCGATGAATCTATAATTGAACCATGTGTCGGATAGATAAAAACTCACAATGAGATACGTTGTTCGAATAATGAACGCGCTGGCGAGAATCCAAAGCAGGTGTGGAAATTGTTTTCTAAGATTTAAGAGGGAGGCTGCAAAGAACAGCGAAAATGTTGACGCTATATAAAGCGAGAATCCTGGTGCATACTGATTCCATTCCATGGCGTTGGGCCACAGAAACTGAAACGCAATACCATCGGCGCTCATCTCATACAAACCGATTCCAACAAGGTATAGTATATAGTAGAGATAATGCCGTTCACGAACGGCAAGAAACATCAGCAAGTTGTAGAAGCAGAACACGAGGATCATGCCATAAAAAATGCCGAAGAAGAAATATTCCTCCAGCGCGTAGTTGAAGAAATATTCAAGCGGCCTTAATACTACAAGAATGTCTGCCCGTTGACGAGACTTGACTTTGAAATAATACGTGTACTCACCATCGAAAGTAGACGGCAGGTGGACAACAAAGTTTTTATGCTTTAGAAAACGAGTACCAAAAGCAAAATTATCGCCGAAAGTTTGTTGATGGTAACGATGCTCCGCGTCGGGTGTGAAGAAATCAATGCGATCAATCGTTTGGTCAAAGAACTCGAGCTGCCACCGTTTCTGCGAAGTCGATTGCTGCCTAAGTTTGAGTCGATACCAGTAGTAAGAGTCACGATTATAGTTGATGGGGCTAAAGGTGGTGCTGGGCTTGAAGTTACTGTTAAATTGTGCAGACGAAACCTGGTCGATAGATAATGTTCCGGCAGGATCCTCGAGGAATTCAATCTCTCCAAATGAAAAAATGAATTGCTGAACCGAGTCGATAATCGTTACTGGGCGCTGCGCAAATAATTCAATAGGAGAGATGCCTATCGTGAGTATGAATACTACACTTAACCGGCGTGCCCACATTTTCATGAATTTTCCCTCAAGAAGTTCCGATACGATTTCTGCAAAACTATAAATACAATGGAAACAACGCGTAGGTTCCCAGCGGAATAATAGATATAAGAAAAACTTTTGCGGCGCTATCCTATTACCGCCAGTCAACCATTCAATATTACATCATGCAATGTGGTTTCATGTATGAGAACTTCGTTTTCGGTGCGTTCTTTCTCGCATGAACACGCCGCTCCCATATTCCGTTGTGATGAACAGGATGCCAGCCATCGTGCCATTTACCACGACGATGTGACACATGAAGTCACTAAGGCAACCATGCTACCGAGATAAACTGGATATACACTTACACTGCGTGGCATCTTTTTTTTCTTCAAATGAAGTTCATGTCACAGCAAATTTATCATAAGACGATCGCGGTGGATGGTGTCGATATTTTTTATCGGGAGGCGGGGGATTCAGAAAATCCGTCGCTGTTGCTTTTGCATGGGTTCCCGTCTTCCTCCGTAATGTTTAATGATCTGATGATCGCATTGGCCGATCGATATCATCTTATCGCCCCTGATTACCCGGGCTTCGGCTTTAGCGCGTTTCCAGCGAAAGACCAATTTGAGTACACGTTTCAAAATATCGCATTGCACATTGGCAATTTTGTGGAGGCAGTAGGGTTGAAGTTTTTCGCCATTTATCTTCATGACTATGGCTGTCCTATTGGTCTGCGAATATGCCTGAGACATCCGGAAAAAATTGCAGGCATCATCATCCAAAATGGAAATGCTTACATCGAGGGGATTGGCGCGGAGTGGGACGAGACGAGAGACTACTGGGAGAATCCTACGGAAGAAAAAAAGAACGTGTGTCTGCTTTTTTAAGCAAGGAAGGAACCAAGATGCAATATATAGCAGGGATATCAGATGAATTGATGACACGGATTGGGCCGGAATTGTGGACGCTCGACTGGGAACGGATGAGCAGACCAGGAAACATCGAAATGCAGTTCGAACTCAACTGCGATTATAAAAACAATCTTGCCATGTATTCTTCTTTTCAAAATTACTTCCGAACACAGCAACCCAAGGCGTTAATCATTTGGGGAAAGCACGATGCCTTTTTTAGCGTGAAGGAGGCGCCATGCTACAAACGCGATCTTCCTGATGCTGAACTGCACATATTGGATGGCGGTCACAAAGCGCTTGCAACAAATTTCGATGAAGTCCTAGCGCTCGTAAGCGGTTTTATGACACGTATTGTCCTACGATCACACGTGGAGTAAATAGGCTCATTCAGTGGCGGTGTCTTAGATTGGATCTCTTTTTATTTTATCTATCAACTTGAAATTTATATTTCGCTGCTGACATAGGGTTGTCATTGTCTTCTTTTTATTTGGAACCCAAATAGTATTCCATGGAACCTTTAAAAGAAATGTTTGGTCACAGCTTTTACAAGAAATTGGCGCATGCCGTGGCGTCTGTTCATGCCCCGTTCCAGGCTGCGCGATTCATCAAGGAAGTAACGCATAATATTGAAGAATTATCCCTCAACCAGCGTATGCGTAAGACGTCGGTGGTGTTGCATCAGCATCTTCCTGCGAATTACACACAAGCCCTTGGGATTCTCAAGGATGTTGTGCCACAACTCAACGGTGGGTATACGACACTCTTATTTCCGGATTTTGTCAGTCAGTATGGGCTTCCATATTTCCACGAGTCTCTCGATGCTTTAAAATATTTCACATCGTTCGGGTCATCGGAATTTGCGATTCGCGTTTTCTTGTTGCAAGACTTTGATCGCACCATGAAGAAAATGGTGCAGTGGTCGACCGATGAAAATTTTCACGTTCGCAGGTTGTCGTCTGAAGGAAGTCGGCCACGCCTGCCATGGTCTTTTAAATTGGATCAGGTTATACAAAATCCAAGCATAACATCGCCGATTCTTGAGAACCTTAAATGCGACGGCGAACTTTACGTGCGGAAGTCCGTAGCCAATCACCTGAATGATATTTCAAAAGATTCGCCCGAGCACGTGCTGAGGCTGGTGAATGCTTGGGATAAAACACAGCCTCATACCGCCTGGATTGTGAAGCGCGGTATTCGTTCCTTGTTGAAGGATGGTGATAAAAAATCGATGAGCATTTTTGGGCTGGAAAAAGACGTTAAGATTTCCATTAAAAAATTCAAGATGACCAATGACGTTGTGCGACTAAACGATGTGTTGGAATTTCAATTTGATATCGTTTCAGCGAAATCTAAACGGCAGAAATTGATGGTTGATTATCGTATCCATTATTATAAAAAATCAGGGATACAATCGGGCAAAGTTTTTAAACTGAAGGAAGTTGTATTGGCGCCAGACGAAATCGTTTCGATTGTTAAGCGGCAGCGTTTCCAGGATTTTACAACGCGTAAATTGAATAGCGGTCAACATCTGTTGGAGATTATTGTGAACGGTGAGGTCGTAAAAAAGAAAGTCTTTGAATTCAGCCGATAGTGCCTTTTGAGTGTTCGTTTCTCTGCTTGCCATAAACATTTACAAGACTTTGCACGTATGTTGAGAATAGCGGTTTTGCACACATCGTGTGTCGTTTCAAGTTTCATCTAAACGTTTATCGATTATGGCAAATGAACTCGTTAATTGGATCGAAATACCTGTTGCCGATGTAGCACGGGCAAAGAGCTTTTACGAAAGTGTATTTCAATTTAAGATTGTTGAGCTTTCCGTTGGTGGGCTGAAGTATCCATGTTTTCCCAATAGAGCGGGTGATGGTTTCTGCGGTGCGCTTGTACAATACGATTACACGGCGCCGGGTAAACGTGGTCCTCTGGTGTATTTCGATTCTGGCGATGCAATGGAAGAGATGCTCAGTCGTATTGTTGCCGCTGGCGGGAAAATAATTCAAAATCGCATGGAGATTGCGCCTGGGTATGGGTATTCATCAATTTTCGAAGATACCGAAGGGAACATGCTCGCGCTTCAGGGAACTAATTGACAAAGAAAGGAACCACAAAAAGTGCATGGATCATCGTCGCTATTGTCGGTGATCAATCTCACAGATCTCACGAATTCTCACTTGCCTTGTCTCAGGTCGCTTGGCAAACATCAGTTTCGCGAGTAATAATTTTTTTGCCGATTTTGATAATGACAAGAAAATTTTCTTTGCTCCTGGATTTTTCTTGAATGCCACTTCAAGGTCTTTGGGAATGGCCAAAGCTTCGACGCTATCGAGGATGTTCCAAGCGCCATTACTTTTAGACACTTCAATCGCATCATAACCAGCTTTGGTCATCATTCGTTGCTTGATCAGCACATCAACTTTTTCTTTATTGATTTTTGACCAAGTGCTTTTTGGTTTACGTTTACAAAAGAATTGTTTGAACTTGTCATCGGGCAGAGAAAGTCGTTTGCCATCTATCCATCCAAAGCATAATGCTTCGTTAACGGCCTCGGCCCAGGTAATGGTTGGGATGCCTGTTTTCTTTTTGTGAAGTACAAGCCAGACAGACTCGCTTGACTTATGGTTTTTGCGTAACCATTGTCTCCATTCTTTCTGGCTTGTTGGGCAAAATGTATTTGAATCGTGTTGCATTTTACTTCATTAGAACGATGATGATACTCGCGATCGTGATACCGACAAGGTGATAAGAACCGGTAATCACGCCATATCGTATCGGATGCGGTATGTTCGGGTTGATGGCGATGTTTAACGTGTTTGCTACAAGGAAACCAATCCCGGCAATAAAGGCAAATTCAATCGCGTTGCCCATGGTTTGGATATTCAGCGCGTCAATAAAAATAGCGGCGGCTACTGTAATGAAGAACGTACAGATCATCGGGCCGACGATGTAGATGGGGGCTTTGTTGTTTAATTCCTGATTCGCTTTTCCCAAGGTAGCTTTATAGGGCTTAACAAAGAACAACGTAAACCACAACGCGCCGAGGATTGTGTAAGGGAGAAACGCTGCCAATACTCCCCACCAGTTCAAGTTCGATAAAAGATTGATCATACAGATATTTTGTTTAACGAACCAAAATTATGGAGGGGGTGTGACAACAGTATGTCAGGGGTTGTTGACGGATTAATAATATTTATCGAAATATTCCTGCAGGGTGAGTTTATGGGGCTCAAACTTTTCGGTGAGCATTTCTAGTTTTTTGATTCTGTCGATTCGGAAGTAGCGGAAATCTTTTCGAAGTCGGCACCATGCTACCAAGAGCCAGTTTTCTTGTGTGCTCAATAAGGCGAATGGCTCAATCAACCGCGACGAGACTTTCTTTTGTTCATTGCTATAGTCAATTTTGGTGACGAAGAAGTTTGTAAGCGCAAATTGAAGCTCCGACAAGTTGTTGCTGGTTCTGGTACGGTTAATATTCTGATCGAATCGCGTTCGCTGACTCAAAAGGTTAGCTTTCTCTTTTACGGTTGTTTTGAGAACCGCTTTAATTTTATCGATGGCGTCTGCGTAGTCTTTTGTGAAAGAGGCGTCTTTATTGTTGAGCACCAACTGTTCGGCCAGGATCAACGCGTTGGCTTCGTTTTCAGTGAACATTACTGGCGGTATTCGGTATCCTGCTAGGAGAGAGTATCCCTTGCCGTCTTCCGTCACAATGGGGACACCAGCTTGTTCAAGGGATTTGATGTCTCTATAAATTGTTCTTACGCTAACAGAAAATCTTTCGGCGAGTTCAGTGGCGGTAATGAGTCGTTTTCCTTGAAAGAGCATGGTTATAGCTTGCAACCTCGACACTCTTGCTATTTCATTATCGGTCATCGTGAATGTTGTTACTCATCTCAAAGATATGGCTGGTGTTGATTGTCTCGTAAGAATATTGATACTTCTTTGTATTTTACACTTATCATTCAAATCCGTTGTCATGTATAAAAATTTAACGTTACTGTTTTTAGTGATTGCATTGTCAGGCCACGTTGCAGTCGGTCAATCCAAGAAGGAAAACCTTGTCAGAGATCAGAGTTCGTTCATGGAGTGGTTTATCGCGCCTGGCGTCGATTGGCAGGGAGGGCCGAAGTTATATGTTCGAACGCTAGGGTACGGTAGCGACACCGTTGTTTTATTACATGGCGGTTGGGGAGGAGAACATCATACCTTACTTGACGCTGTGCGTGGACTAGAGGATAAATTTTTATTTGTGCTCTATGATCAGCGTGGTTCATTGCGATCTCCGTTTCCCGATTCGTTGATTAGTTTCGAACATCACATTGAGGATCTCGAATGATTCGTAAGGAATTAGGCGTAAAGAAACTTAAAATCGTTGGACACCCCATGGGAGCTGTGCTGGCGTGTGCTTATCAGGAAAGATTTAAGATCGCGTGAAAAGTCTTATGCTAGTAGCGCCGGCCTATTTACGGACTCCATTCAGTAACGAAGAGCGCGCCGTGATGGACAAGAACAGCCAACAGGTGAGCGGATTTATTTCGCGTTCGGAAGTTAATGCCGAGTTGGCAAAAAATAGTTTGTTGACGCAACGGAAATTGTCGTCGATTGAAGAGACATCCAAGTTTAGGATTATGTTTGCTTCGCGTTTTCTTTACGATGTAAGCAAGTGGCGGCGGCTTCGAGAGGGCGGTCCGTTCTATAATGCTACCGTAGATGGACTTGTGTCGAAAACAATGCCCGCTTCAGAATGGAACTACTATCAGAATTTTCAGAAATCATCATTACCAGTATCGGTGATTATTGGTGATCATGATTTTCTTGATATGGGGGCCAAACTGGTGACGATGTCGTCGAAAGGAATTCCAGGGTTACAGGTGACTGTCGTCCCACAGGCAGGGCACAACATTTGGATAGATCAACCAACAAGGTTTCGTGAAGCTTTGGCGTCGGCATTGAACCGATAGTGAAGTGTCGTATTGGTTGAGTAGCCCGACACCGTCGCATATAGTGCAGGATGTCGGGCTCTCATCATTTTTTCCTTTTACAATCTGTCTGCTTGTGTCGCTAACAAGTGGATCTCTTGTTTCAAGCTTGCTAACAATTCTTGCGGTGTAGATGATGTTGGTTTGAAATCTTTAAGCGATGAAACCAATTTTTCAGCGTTTAGTGTAGTAACGAATTCTTCGCGAATAGACGATGCTACTTTCGACATGTGAAGGAGGCTTTCTTCGTCGTTTTTCCCTTGCGTGATGGTCATTTGTTTTAACTTGGTGTTAAAGGCAATAGACGATTTTGAGGCTTTGTCAATGACACTTTGGAGATCTTTTCTCATGTCCGTAATAGAAGCCGCCTCAGCTGATTTGCTGCACTTGGCTTCACATTTCGTTTTGTCACATGGTGTAGAACAAGTTTCGGCGCAAGAAGGCTTACAAGGTTTGGTGCATGATTGCGCGTACGATGCATATGCCGATACGGCAAATACGATTAATAAGGCGATTTTTTTCATATGAACGATTTTTGTTTTGTAATGTTCAAATGTAACGCGACAAATGCGTGGGCATGCCCCAATAAAAAGTTAGAAGAGTGTTAACGAAAAGTTAAAACTTTACCCCCAAGACTGCAAGTCGTGTTTGTGCCAAGATTTGTGAATAATTTGCGTATAAATACAACGTAAAGATATGTCTACGAATCGCGTTTGGGTGTATGCTGTTGTGATGTTCCTACTCGTGGGAACGATACTGGCAACGCAGGTTACTTGGCTGATGCAATCTGCACGCATCGAAGAAAGCTTTCTGAATCAACGTGTCAACAGTGCGTTGTGCGAGGCAATGGATGTGCTCTCAAAAGATTGTGGTTTAACAGCGAATGTAGAAACATGCATTTCCCGTGGCAAAGGAACTTTTGAGCTACCCTTCGAAACGCAAGACAAAATCAAAATTGATTCGTTGATTAAGTATACACTTGCATCCTATAACATTCATGTTCCTTTTGAATTAAAATTCTCTTCGGTTACAGGCGATAGCGCGAAACACGCGTTGTCGATGAGTCAGGCAGTGTTGTATCCGGGAAGATCCGGAAAGCAAAATGTACTTGTGCGTATCGAAATACCATCGCAGGCTCAGCTTGTGCGTTCGCAGATCAACGGTATGTTTATTCTCTCCATCGTTGTGTTAATGCTTCTCATTTGGATTTTTACCAGCACGGTACGGGCACTCTTGCGTGAGAAGAAAATCAGAAAAGAAACCGTTGATTTTATCAATACCATGACGCATGATTTAAAGACACCGATCTCGAATATCTCTTTTGCCGTAACCTTGTTGAATCGTCAAACGGAGAACGATAACGAGCCGAAGAATCAGTTTGTATCCATCATCGAAAGTGAGACCGTGAGACTTAAAGATAGGGCGCGTAAGATCCTTGGCTTGGCTTCGGTAGATGCTGTTCTGGAAGAAGATTCATCCGATCAAACTGAAATTAGTATTCATCCATTGATCGCGAGTGCTGTTGATTCTTTCAAGATAAAATTAAACGAGATGCATGGCCGCATCGAGATGCAGCTGGAGGCCAATCGCGCTATTGTACAGGGAAGTCATTTGCAACTTTCGAGCGCCATTATGAACATCATCGATAATGCAATCACTTATTCGCAAGAAGGATCAATCATCAAAATCAGAACGCGGAATGAAGGCAAAGGAATTACTATCGAGATTGAGGACGACGGCCCGGGAATTCCTGTTCATGAGCAAGCGCTTGTTTTCAAGAAGGCGTATCGCGTGCGAAGCAGCCGGAAATTGCCGGAGGGCTTCGGCTTAGGGTTATACCTCGCACGTACTTCCGTTGAAAAGAATGGCGGAAAACTATCGTTGTCGAGTGATGGCGTATCGGGTAGCTGTTTTACGATTACACTTCCGGTATTGTAAGGGTATGGCAGATAGAATATTAATTGTTGAAGACGATACCAATGCAGGGCTTCTCTTGCAAAACTTCTTGACGTCAGAAGGATATGAAGTTAAGTTGGCTGTCAACATCAAAACCGGATTACGATCATTTCTCGCCGATGTATTTAGTATGTGTATTCTGGATTGTTCTCTTCCCGATGGGGAGGGGTTTAGTCTTGCAAAGGAGATACGATTACGAAATGATCATGTGCCAATCATTTTTCTGACAGCGCGATCGCTACTTGACGATAAGATCAGAGGATTCCAATCGGGTGCAGATGATTACATCACCAAACCGTTCGAGACATTTGAGTTACTTTATAAGATCAAAGCGATACTTCGGCGGTCTCAAGTTCAGATCAACGGGACGAAGGATGCGTGCTTCAGCATCGGATCTTATCAGTTCGATCCGAAAAATCAAACGCTCTCGACAGGCACTATGATAAAGCGGATTACCGCGAAAGAAAATGAGATTCTTAAACTTCTTTGCTTGAAGAAAAATCAGATTACGAAGAAGGATGAAATTCTAATTGCGTTGTGGGGTGAGAGCGACTACTTTAAAGGCAGGAGTCTCGACGTTTTTATTGCCAAGCTTAGAAAATATTTTGCCAGTGATTCATCCGTTAAGATTGAGAACATCCACAGTGTTGGTTTCATTTTGACGGATCAGCCGTAGCCCATTTTTCTAATGCTGATGAGACTATGCTGGCAGTAAGATCGTGAATGTTGCGCCTTTGAGATTTTCGCCTGTAGCCCAGATCGCGCCTTGGTGACGTTCGACAATTGTTTTGCAAAGTGACAAGCCCAAGCCAGTTCCTTCAAATTGATCTTTCGAATTCAAACGCATAAAGACTTTAAAGATTTTGTCTGCATGTTGTGCACTAAAGCCAATGCCGTTATCAGTAATACGAATGGTATAATACTGCTTGCTAGAGATTAGTCCTGCGGATAGTATTTCCTGTTCATTTGCGGCGTGTGCGGAGATAGAAATGACGGGAGCTCGATTAGCGATGGAGAACTTTAATGAATTGTTGATGAGATTGTAAAACAGTTGATAGAGGAGGATGTTTGAACCCTGAATCGTAGGAAGGTTTATCTTTTCAATGGAAGCTTTTTTCTTTTCAATGACAACTTCCAGGTCCGATTCAATATTGCGGATGAGTTCAGCGATATCGACTTTTTCGATGTTGTCTTCAAGCGACGTTAGTGTTGAATACTTCAATACGCCTTCCACCATTGTATTCATGCGGTCACAAGATTTATCGATCTTCTTTAGATACTCCAAGGCCTTCTCTGGAATTTCCGAGCTGTAGTCATAGATCAATCTGTCGACGAATGTTTTTACTTTTCTAACCGGTTCTTTTAGATCGTGGGAGGCAACGTGAGCAAACTGCTGAAGGTCTTCATTGCTGCGCTGTAATTCGCGCGTGCGTGCTTCAACCAATTGTTCCAACTGTTCTGCAAGCAAGCGATATTGCAATTCACTTTCTCTGATCTTTCCTTCAGCTTCTTTTTGTTGGTGAATTTCAACAACGGATCCAGTCATACCTTCAAAGTTTCCGGCATTATCAAAGCGTGGACTACCACGGTCGATCACCCAACGGTATTGACCATCAGCATGCTTTAGCCTGTACGTTGCAGAGAAATCTTTCTGGTCGGCATTTGCTTCCAAAAAAGTAGCTTCTGCTCCAGGACTATCTTCGGGATGTGTTGCCGTAAGCCAACCGAATCCAAGCGCTTCTTCTTGCGTTTGTCCCGTGGCATCATACCAATGTTTATTCAAGTAAGTGCAGTATCCGGTTTTATTGGTCAACCAAATGATTGCCGGAACTGTATCGGTCATGCGACGAAATTGGGATTCACTTTGCTTAATCTTGTCATCGGTGATTCGTCTTTCTGTGATGTCTTCCACCAACACATAAAAGCCTAGAACTTCATTGCTAGAAGCGATGTTGGGGATATAGGTAGCGTGGATGTATGTCTCGCCTTTCTTTTTGTAGTTTACTTTACTTTCGTACGATACGCGTTCTCCGGCAAGGGCTCGCGCTACATAGGGGTGAATCGCCGCATATGCTTTCTCGCCAAGCATTTCTAGCATGCTCATGCCCTTCACATGTTCAGCAGATTCACCAAACCATTCTTCGTAATGCTTATTCGTCAGTTGGTAGCGTTCGTTGCGGTCGACATACGATATAAGAACAGGCATGGCATCAGCAAAAAGTCGAAGCTGCCAATCGTTTTCTTGAAGCCTAAGTTTGGCGACGACCTGTTCTGTTACGTCAATGGCGGATATAAAAATTCCAGTCGTGTTGCCCTGGGTGTCTTTCGTAGGATCGAACACCAAATTAAAATATCCGAGCGTTTTATCTTTTGAACGATCAGGAAGTGGAACTTCGCTTGCGTATGCGCGGATACCTGTGGTTAGCGCTTCGTTCAGCGAGGGTAAAATCGCGGCGGCGACTTCGGGCATAACGTCGTCGAGGGAACGGCCAATAATTTGGTCCGTACTTTTGCCAATGAGTTCCGCGAATCGATGGTTAGCAACGGTGAATCGTTGCGCATGCATCGTTGCAATGGCAACCGGCGCGTGCACGAAATAGTTGTGAAACTCGGCAGTAGCGATTTCTGAATTTTTTACGGCAGGAGAATGCGCGTCGCGATCGTTTTGTATCATTCGATAATAGCGGGTAAGCCCAATGTAAAAAGTGTGAGTAGAGGCGGGGACTAAAGATAATGTAAAAAACGAACTTGTTAAAAACAGCGCATCGTGATGAAAGTTGAATTGTCTAATTAAGGCATTGAGGTTGTCGGGGTGGCTGGAATATGATTTGTATTCGGATGTAGGTCACTTGTATTCTATCTAAAAAGCCGAACTATGAAAAATAAGACTCCTAAAAAATCTCAGGGTGGGGAAACACACCAGACAAATGAAAATGGCTACGAGATGTTGACCACCAATCAGGGTGTTCAGATATCCGATAATCAAAACAGTCTTAAATCTGGTGCACGTGGACCTGTTTTGTTGGAAGACTTTGTACTGCGAGAGAAAATATTTCATTTTGATCATGAGCGGATTCCAGAGCGGATAGTTCATGCGAGGGGTTCTGCTGCACATGGATACTTTGAGTTATATGAATCGCTTTCCGATATCACGAGCGCAGATATCTTTCAGAGAGCTGGGGAAAAGACGCCTCTATTCACAAGGTTTTCGACGGTTGCTGGTGGCGCAGGGTCGGTTGATACACCACGCGACGTAAGGGGATTTGCGGTAAAATTTTATACTAAAGAAGGGAACTGGGATTTAGTTGGTAACAACATACCCGTTTTCTTTATTCAGGACGCGATGAAGTTTCCGGATCTTGTGCATTCCGTAAAAATGGAAGCAGATCGTGGCTATCCTCAAGCTGCCAGTGCGCACGACACCTTTTGGGATTTTGTTTCGCTCATGCCCGAGACTTCTCATATGATCATGTGGGCAATGAGCGATCGCGGAATACCGCGTTCATTCAGAACGATGGAGGGTTTCGGTATTCACACCTTCAGACTTGTCAATGCAAAAGGCAAATCTACTTTTGTGAAGTTTCATTGGAAACCTAAACTAGGACTTCAATCAACGGTGTGGGATGAAGCATTGAAATTACAAGCTGCGGATAATGATTATCATCGACGAGATTTATACGAATCCATTGAGCAGGGAAGTTATCCGGAGTGGGAGCTCGGGATGCAACTGTTTGATCAACGAAAAGCAGATTCGTTGCCTTTTGATGTACTCGATCCGACGAAATTAATTCCTGAAGAGGTTGTGCCTGTCAGAATTGTTGGTAGAATGGTACTTGATCGAAACCCTGATAACTTCTTTTCGGAGACAGAGCAAGTTGCCTATTGTCCTGCGAACGTTGTACCAGGAATTGATTTTACCAACGACCCGCTACTGCAAGGTAGATTGTTCAGTTACCTTGATACACAAAAATCAAGATTAGGTACCGCCAATTTCAATCAGTTGCCAATCAATGCGCCGAAGTGTCCCTTTGGAAATTTTCAGCGTGATGGGATGATGCAGACACAGGTTTTTAAGGGAAGAGCAAATTATGAACCCAATAGTCTTAACATGGCCAATGAAGAAACAGGTCCACGCGAGTGCCCTGTAACGGGTTTTAGAAGTTTTTCGGGCAGACCTGATCAGGACGAGCAAGGAGATAGGTTGCGTATAAGACCGGAGTCATTTGCAGACCACTACAGCCACGCGCGACTATTTTATCAATCCCAAACAGCCAATGAACAAGCACATATTGCATCGGCTATTGTATTTGAGTTGTCGAAGGTGACGCTTGCGCATGTGAGAGCACGCGTGCTGGCAAATTTCAGAAACGTTTCGGAAGATCTCGCTTCACGTGTAGCCAACGGACTCGGCATGGCATTGCCTAATAAAGCACCTTCGGCACATCCTGTTCAAGACATGAAGCCTTCTGATGCATTGTCGATCCAAAAAAATATGAAAGAAACATTGGAAGGACGCTGCGTCGGGATTTTGATTGCTGATGGAAGTGATGCCAATGCATTGACTAAACTAAAGAAGGAAATTAAGAAAGCTGGTGGTAGTTTTAATGTGGTGGCGCCGAAGGTAAATGGCGTTGTACTATCGGACAAGACAAGCGTGGCCGTTGATGGTCAACTTGCAGGAACGCCATCACAGCTGTTCGATGCTGTTGCTGTGATCTTAACGCAAGCAGCAACCACACAATTGTTGAAAGAAGCCGCTGCGATTCAATGGGTGATGGATGCGTTCGGCCACCTCAAAGCCATCGGTTACGCTGAAGAAGCATTGCCTTTGTTGGAGAAAGCAGGTGTTGTTAAAGGCGAAGGTGTTACGACACTACGGGACTTCGTATCGGCGTCTATGAAACGATATTTTAATCGAGAGCCTTCTGTGCGAATCCTGGCCTGATTTTCATTTGTTGCAATTGTATGAAGACGCTGTGAACGGATATTCATACAATTGCATTTATTATTCTATCGGATTGTCCGTAGTGGCTTGTCATGTAAGTTTGATGTTACCATATCCAAGCGTTTACATTTTTTGGTGAGCAATCGTCATGTATCTTGATGGCGAAAATTTTTTACACCTACTATGCAGATGATGAGATGTAAACGGTAGCTTTCCCGATGGCAGGTCAGGAGTTAAATGGACATTTAATGTGGCACTGTACTGGAAGAATGGGTACGCAGGGTAGTAGTGTTGGACCATCACTGTTAGCGGTGATCATGTATTTGTTACAGGATCTGTACCTAGAATTCGACCTACACGGCTACCTATTGGGTGAACGGAGAGCGTAAGGATCTTACCGATGGTTCTCGCCAATCTTTTGCCACGGCGATTTTCGCAGATTAATAGCACGGCATTGTGTGCCGCGTTCGCCGGCGACAAATAGTTTTTCGAATGCTGCATCTTTTTTTGAGTCGCACCGTCATTACGGGTGAAACTCAAAAACAATGGAAGCAGTTAAATCACTCCCTGTCGTAGTTGTTGGCGCAGGTCCTGTTGGGCTTGCGGCAGTAGCGCACCTCAAAGTCCGTGGTATCCCGTTTATATTATTTGAAGCCGGTGCTACGGTAGCATCAAATATTCTTTCGTGGAAGCATATCCGAGTATTCTCACCTTGGAAGTACAATATCGATAAGGCAGCACGCCAACTCTTGAAAGAAACGCTTTGGCAAAGTCCCAGCGATGACGGGTTGCCAACAGGTGACGAACTTTATAGTCAATATTTCAAACCGTTTTATGAGCTTCCTTTCATTAAGTACAATACGTACTTAAACACGAAAGTATTGTCTATAGGGAGAAAGAATGTTGATAAGATGAAAACGTCAGGCAGAGAAAATCTTCCTTTCGTGATTCAAGTTTTACAAGGTGAAGAAGTGAGGCAGTTCGAAGCGAAGGCCGTGATCGATGCAACGGGTACTTGGAACTCACCAAACCCTATTGGCTCGGGAGGCGTCTATGCTATTGGTGAAATTGAAAATAGCGACAATATTTTTTACGGTATTCCTTATATCCTGGAAACGCATTCCCATCGTTACAAAAATAAAAGTGTTCTTGTTGTTGGTAGTGGACATTCATCCATCAATGCGATCCTTGAACTCGACCGACTGAAAGACCAGTATCCCGATACGGAAATCAATTGGGTGTTGAGAAAGAAAAACATCCGCGATGTATACGGTGGACAGGAGAACGATGCCTTCGAAGCGCGTGGAGCATTGGGAATCAAGATCGAGGCATTGGTAAACAATGATCGTGTGAACGTCTATACACCGTTTCAGATTCAGCAGGTGCGGAAGAAAGAGGGAAGACTACAGGTCATCGGATTTCAACATGACCGGCAGTACACGTTGCCTCCGGTAGATGAAATCATTAGCAACACAGGTTCGCGTCCTGATTTTTCTTTCGTTCGTGAAATTCGCTTGCGCATAGATTCATCGCTTGAAAGTGTTCATGAAATCGCGACGTTAATCGATCCAAATATTCACAGTTGCGGCACCGTTAGACCACATGGTGAAAAAGAACTTCGTCATCCTGAAAAAGATTTTTATATCGTGGGCTCCAAAAGTTATGGTCGAGCGCCGACGTTCTTAATGGCAACTGGCTATGAACAAGTGCGCTCCGTCGTTGCTGCGATCGACGGAGACTTTGACGGCGCGCTGAAAGTTGCGTTGGATCTTCCTGAAACTGGTGTTTGTAGTGTAGATCTTGCCGGGAGCGTTACAGGCAACGCGTGCTGTGGTGTTGAAGCAAAGCTGAAGGAGAAAAAAGCAAGTGCAGCTTGTTGCGGATAATGAAGAACGAACAGGATACAAGCGTAAAGTCGCCGGCATTCGCTGCGCTTGCGCTCGCGTTCGCAAGTTTCGGGGACGCGTTTTTGTATCCGTTTCTTCCCGTAAATTTTGATGACGTCGGCGTTCCGATCGCATGGGTAGGTGTTCTGCTGTCTATCAATCGTGTCGTTCGCATCATTTCCGCTACATGGCTTGTCCATGCTTTTGCGAAGTACGGATTGCGTGCCATCATGATCGTGGCAGTAGTGCTTGCGCTAACTTCAACATTCGGATATGGTATGGCAACAAGTGTTGTCGCGTGGATATTTTTTCGCGTCATGTGGGGACTTGCTTTTTCAGCTATGCGAATAGGCGTGTTAGGTTATGCCCTACAACATGAACGCGTAGGGTTTGCGCTTGGCGTTAGCAGAGGTCTGCAGGAATCTGGCCCGATGATCACACTCATGTTTACACCATGGCTTTTGGCGCATGTTGCTGAGTCGGTTATTTTTTATGTGCTCGCGGCGCTATCGATACCAGCACTCTATTTTGCTTTTGCATTGCCGCGCTGCGATGATAAGACGCCATCCTTTGTAGACGCGCGCGTGATGTGTTGGCCGAGTACGTTGAACGCAATAACACTGGTGTCGTCTATTTTGATTGACGGTATGTTAGTAGTTGTGCTGGGTAGTTTGTTTTTGAACTATCGCAATAACATGACGCTATTCGCCGCAACATCGTTGGCCGCTTTTTATCTCGGTTATCGCAGAATTTGCCTTGTCGCATTGTCACCCGTGGGGGGATGGCTTGCAAATCGATTCAGTCTTCATGTCGTTTTTATGATATCCATAGCGTGCGTGGTGGTCGGATTATTCACGATACTCGCTGGCTGGATTGGTACGGGTGTGGTTGTTGTGTTTACATTCTATAGCGTTAATTCCGCAATCACACCAGCATGTGCGTCAAAGGGGAAGTTACATTCGTTGGCCGCCGTGGCGGAAAATGCAACCTGGCGCGATATAGGCGCTGCGCTTGGAACGTTGCTTGGAGGATTTTTTCTTACGTCGCTGTACTTGAACGCAGTGATATTAATCACGATTTTTGTTCTAATCATTTTACTTTTCATCCATCTCGGAAGCCCACGAAAAGCTTTTAAAGTTTTTTATCTATGGAAATAGGGATTATATATAAACAGTTTCATGCCGAGCTGTTGGGCTACGTGAAGCACAAAATACGCTCGCGTGAAGATGCGGAGGATATCTTGCAGAATGTCTTCGTTAAGATATCGTCGAATATCAGAACGCTGGATGAAGATGTAAAAATCAAAAACTGGATATTCACGGTCACACGAAACGCGATTATCGATTATTATCGTTTAAATGCCAACAAACGAAAGCATGCGACTAGTGCTGAACTGACGGACGATATTGCTGATGTTGAGGAACCAGATCAAACAAAAGGGCTGGACCAATGTATGGCTAACATGATTGACTTGTTACCGGATGAATACCGCGATATCATCGTTGAATCGGAAATCAAGGGCATTAAGCAGAAAGATCTTGCAGAGAAGTATGGTATAGCATATCCGTCGATGCGTTCAAAAGTTCAACGTGGTCGTGAGCGACTCAAACAACTGTTTTACAATTGTTGTCAAATAGAAACGGATAAGCGGGGCAATGTGATGGACGTAAAAGGAAAGTCAGGTTGTGGGGAATCTTGCAGCCCCTGTTAACAAGTTAATAGTGGAATGAAATTTCTGCATCATTTTAATGCGTCACCGTCTTTATAGGTGAAAACATTAAAACGATGGAAACAAATACAGAAATTCCAATGCTTACTAAAAGCAAAGTTCCGGTTGAGAAAATACAGACGCCTGCGGCTTCGTCATGTTGTGCTCCCAAGAATAATGCCTCGGTTTGTTGCACACCAAGTGAAAAAGCTGAAGATAATGATGGTGCCTGTTGTGCTCAGCCTGAAGATGGCTCATCTTGCTGTGATAAGTAGTAACAAAGGCGTTGCCATCTAAGGGGTAGAGGCAACGCTTTTTATAAAACAATTAGTGTATATACTTTGGTGATACCGCTTTCCATTCGGCAACAGCTTCGCGGTAGTCTTTCAAGAAATTTTCGTTTTTGAAATAGCACTGCATCATCTTGTACGCAATTTGCCTTGATGCTTCATTGTCGCTGGGGTAGTGGATGCCCATGATTTCGCGCGATCTTCTGATTTCTTCAGCAAGTGCAATAAACTGCTGCTGCTTTTCGGGAACCACTTCACTCCACGTGAATGCTTGAAGGAACGCCCAGAGTGTATGGCCGCTTGCAAATGATGGCGAATTGATTTTTGTGAGTGGCTGAAGTCTTGATTCGAGATGGTATGGACGCGGACGTAATAATTTATACTTAATCGTAAACTCCATTACGCGCATATCTTGCATTACACCTTGGAGCAGTTTCGATAGCTTAGGGAAGTTTTTTGCATTTATGTTTTCTCCCATGAGTTCGCTGCCTTCGAAGAACAAGTCTTTCAAATTTTGATCGTAGAATTGATGGGAAGGTATCAAATTGATTGAGGGCCAGTAGCCGATGTTGCCGATGAATTCGACACGTGTTACTTGCTCAGAAGTTCGTTTCGATTGAAGCTCGAGCATGTAGTCCAATTCTTTCCGAACCTGGTCCGAACTGTTCGCCGGAAATTTAACGCTTTCGCTTAGGGTCTTCGCCTGACTGTCGGAAAGGTAATGTGGTCTTACAAGGAGATAAACGATTGAACTTCCATATTCAGCTGGAGGGTATTTGATGGTGTCCATCCATGCGCGTGCTGGGGTGGGATCGCTGCTGATCTGTTGCAGGGTTTTGTAGTGATCATTTACTGCTGCTAATTTATTTTTTTGAGCAAAGCCAGTAAATGAGATGAGCGAAAGAAGGATGAATAGTCTTAGTTTTTCCATGTGTCTTAAGTATTTACACCAAAGACGCAGCGACTTAAAAAAGACAAGAGAATTAACAGCAAAGCCCGCGATCTTTGCAAATGATCACATTTCCGTATCCATCCGTTTTGATGATGAGAATTTCGTTAAGCTTCTCCCGTAGCATTTGTCGCGCCCGTTGAACACGTGCTTTTGCTGTGGTGTAATTGAGTTTAAGCTTTTCTGCGACGTCGATTTGTGACATGTTTTGTAGCTCCGTCATCTCCAATGGAACACGGTAAATTTCTGGTAGCGTCGGGATCAGTTCGCTGATTGCATTCGAAACGCAATCATTAAAGTTTGGAGGACTTGATTCCCAGTCTATGTCTTTCGGATTTATATTTTTGGCGTTCTTTCGATAGTGGTCCGTAATTGTATTGCGGGTAATCTGATAAATCCAACCGAAAAGTTTATCAGACTCTTTTACTTGGTGAATTTTTGATTGAACCTTCAGAAATACATCATGAACGATGTCTTCTGTGAGTGCTTTGTCTTTAACTCTTTTGTAGACGAATCCCTTAAGTTCGTTTTGCACGCTGTTCCAGTTTAGGTCGACCGCTGTCATAGTTTTAGTTTACTATTCAATGACGGAGTGCTTTCGAAAAAGACACCATTAAAGTCCAACTATTTTACTTCTCCTTTCAAAAAGAACAGTATTGCGCCATATTCCATCCAGTTGGCCTATTTTTTCCCTGTATCCGATTTCTCTAAAACCGTTGGCGGCGTGAAGTCGGATGCTTGGAATATTTTCTGGAAAGATTGAAGCGAATAAAGTCCACACTCCTGCTTTTTCACTTTCTGTGATGAGATGTTTCATGAGCGCAGTGCCAACGCCTTTTCCGGCTGCGGCCGAATCAACGTAGATCGTCACCTCGACGACACCTGCATACACCTTTCGTAACGATACTGGCTGAAGTCCAGCCCAACCAATGATTTCATCTCCCTTAACAGCGACCCATAGTAAATGCGAATGGAATTTCTTTATCCACACTTCATATTCGGGAACGTCAGTCTCGAACGTAGCATTTCTCGTGCGTAACCCTTGCTCGTAAATGTCACGCACGGCAGTCCAGTCATCCGGTTTGAATAGTCTGATGATAAGACTCATGGTTTTGGTAGTTCTCGTGTAGATAAATATCCGGCAATTTCGTCGACGGTTTTTTTTGCTGTTCTGCCAACACCGATGAGTGTGGCGGAGGCAAATCCAGTCCAGTTTCCATATCCAACAAGCCAAAGACCATCGACCTTCTTTGACTTGGTACCTTCGGTGTCAGCTTTGCCCTCGCTGTTCACTACGTCAAGCGAATTCAGAAATGATAGTCCGGGTTTAAATCCAGTACAGAAGATGATCACGTCAATTTTTTCTTCGTGGCCATCGGCCCATACAATTGCGTCTTTTTTAAAATGATCGAACGGTCTTATACTTTTTAATACATTTCTTTGGCGCGCATCTTTCACCGATTCAACCATTACAATGTCGCCCAGCGATGGAGGTTTGAAGTGTTTGCCTGCCTTTTGCGCTTCATACATTTGTGATGCAGCGTCGAAGAGAAAACGTCCGTCGATATGATCGGGCAGGAATCTCGGTTCTTTTTGCGTGATCCATCGTGTATTGGCCACCTTCGAGACTTCAGCAAGAATCTGTGCACCGGAATTTCCCTCGCCGACAATGGCGACACTTTTGTTTTGGAATCCATGTGGTGATTCGTATTGACTCGAATGAAGAATTTGTCCGCCGAAAATTTCGATCCCATCGAATGTTGGGATGAAAGGATTTATGAATGAGCCGGTTGCACTCACTAAAGCTTTTGCAGTGTATAGCCCATCCGACGTGTACAGTTGAAACTCATCGTCAGCTTTCAACACCTTTATTACCTCGACTTGTCGCTTAACGGGAAGATTGTATTTTGCTTCGTAGCTTTTCAGGTATTCAAGTGTAGCATCTCTTGTTGGATAATAGTCAGTGCCACCTGTCATGAGCATTCCGGGCAACGAACTCCATTGCGCCGGCGAGAAGAGACGTAGCGACTTCCATGTATGAAGCCATGCACCGCCGCTTTCTTTTTGATTGTCAAGAATGATGTAAGACAAAGTTGTGCGCCGGAGATAATATCCCATCGTTAAACCACTTTGTCCACCACCAATGACGATGACATCGTACTTCATGTGGTACTGACTTCAGTTTTTATCATCTGCCAAACGAATATCGCGAGCGCTGCACCAAGTGTTGGTGCAACAATGTAGAGCCAAAGGTGTTCGGTATGGCCAGAAACGACAGCAGGGGAGATGGAGCGAATTGGATTCATCGAAGCGCCACATATTGGGCCTGCAAACATTGCCTCAAGCAGCACAGTACTGCCGATGGCCAAGCCAGCAAACATGCCTTGTTCTTTTGAACCCATGGCGATGTTGATGATGACCAGCATTAGCAAAAATGTAAGAATGATCTCCAGCACAAATGACTGGAGTACCGTACCTGCGGGTATCGTTGCGCCTAAAAATTCATTCTTATCAAATAGCAGTTTTAACGTAAGTGACGCGGCGAATGCTCCGGCACCTTGACTTAAAATATAGGGCAACACCTCCTTGACCGGGAAACGCCTGGCGATTGTAAATGCGATGGTCACAGCTGGATTTAAGTGCGCTCCGGAGATTGGCCCCAACGCATAGATCATCACCATCACAATCAATCCAAAAGTCAAAGCAATTCCAGGATGCGTCACTGCGCCGCCGGATTCTTGATTGATAATAATCGCGCCGGTCCCGCAAAACACGAGGGCAAACGTACCTAATATTTCTGCGTAGTACTTTTTCATTTTACCAGTGAAAAAGCGAACAGTATTTCACGTCCGATGTCATGCACACGTTCCGCATACTTTGCAGACTCTTGTGGTGTGCCATCGAATTCTTTAGGGTCATCAAATGTTAGGGCAATGCGTTTTGCGCCGGGTATAAGCGGACAGTTGTCGTCGGCATGTGAACAGGTCATCACCGCGCCGTAGCCAGTCTTCGGATTGAAGTCGTCGTCATATCGCTTGGAGAATACGGTGAGCGCCGGTGCTTCGTCTGAGAACTTTACAAGATATACAGGGTTATCGCCGTCTTTGGCAGCTGTAATTTCGAATCCTGCATGCTTCATTGCAGCCACAGCCCTAGGATTGAATGCCGTTGCTTCAGTGCCTCCTGAAAAAGTTTCAACACCTGCGATACCATAGTAGTGCGCGGCCGTTTGCGCCCATATCTGCGAGATGTGACTTCTGCGCGAATTGTGTGTACAAATGAAATTGAGTAATATCTTTTTTCCTGCTGCTTTGTTTTCAGATACAAAGTGGTGCAAATGAGCGATGATGGATTTTCGTTCGTCGGAGATTTGATCAAACTCTTGAACGAGTTTCTCAATGGTACGTTCGATCGCGGGTAGTACTCGGGTAGACATAGCAGTATAGTAGTATTACGTTATTGGTGCGTAAAAAATTAGCAGCAGTTTTTAGGGACGTATTTGGCGAAGAAGTTGATAAAGACATCACGCGCTTCTTCCCAAACTTTTTCGTCTATGCAGTAGTTGAGCTTTGGCCCTTCGACTTCGCCTTTGATAATGCCGATCTGCTTAAGTTCTTTTAAGTGCTGCGAAATTGTAGACTGCGATAGTGGGAGCTGGTTGACCAGGTCATTGGTGATGCACGTACGATTGGTGAGTAGGTACTCAAGTATGGCTACCCGCGCCGGATGGTCAAATGCCTTTGCGAGCGTGGCCATGTGATTCTGGCGCTTCTTAAAAACTTCGGACTTTGTGATTCCCATATCGTTATAACGCAATATTACGATAATGGTTTCATAAAATCTAAACAGGTATATACTTTAGTTAGTTTCACATCGCGTGTCTTGCAGGTAATAAAGAACGTTCCTGTAACGCAACTTCAACTGAGAAGCAGCCTTCGCGTTACAAATTTTTACACTGCAGAGCTATATGCTTTAGTCGCTTTACACTTCGCGTTTGTTAGCCCGCCAATGTCCTTCCTATAAGGTGATATCCAAGCATTTCTTTTTGTTTGCTACTTTGCATCGGATGGAATTCACCGGCGAGCAAATCGCGATATAGCCGTTCAATACCTGTCTTTTGATAATAAGATTTTCCGCCTAACGCTTCCATTGCAGCTTGCGCACTGAGTCGACCATGTTGCGTGATAATAGATTTGGCTTGTAGGGCCGTTGCAGCAGAGTTGTTACTAGGGGAGATGGACAAATTGTTTGCATTGTCAATAAGCCTTTGCAGCGCCATGTTGACGATCTGATAGTGATTGTGCATCTCACCGAGGCTTGATGCGCAGAAGCTTTCGCAATCAGATTTCTTCGCGATAAGTGCCACGGTTCTGTTAATAATTTCTTCAACAATTCCGGCATAAGGAGAAACAAATACCGGGAATGCCAGGGTACTAACAACATTCCACAATTGGTGCCATTTTCCTCGTTCTCTGATCAAAGTAATTTTTTCTTCTGGAACAAATACGTCTTTGAAATGGATCGTGTTAGAACCAGTGCCTCTCATTCCCATGGCGTTCCAGTCGTTGACGATCTCAACACCTTGCGTAGTTAAGGAAACTGAAAAGTGCAAGACTTGCTCTTTTGTGCCATCGTTGTAGGCACAGCTCATCACAGCAACATCAGCCATGGGCGCGCCGCTGCAAAATGACTTCGTACAATTGATGGTATAACCACCATCTACTTTTCGCGCTGTTCCATTCGACGATACCCAGTCTCCACCACCCGTGCTTAAGAGCGTGAGATCTTTTTCGGCAACCGCCTTCAATGTTGTTGTTGCCATTGCGTCTCCATTCAAGTGTTTGAAAACGAGCACCGCTACCAAGTGCATGTGCATCGACAATGCGAGAGATGTCGAGGGACAAAGACGCGCTAAATTTTTTAAGAAATAACAAACGTCTGCATATTGCACACCTCCGCCTCCAAGTTCGATTGGAATAAGCGCTTTGTACACATCTCTTTCCTTCAAAAGGCGGAAGTTCTTTTCTGCAAATTTGTTTTCTACATCACAGTCCTGCCCTTGCTTTTCGATTTCTGGTGCCAGTTCCTTCAGGATGCTTGGTAAGTTGATTGCTGCGAGTACCATGTTGATCTTTTATTAAAGTGTAGCGTAAAGATGGGGTGAACAGAAAAAGGGTTCTACCCGAAATTGTTCAAAGACTACCGTAAACTGTTCAAATCACTTTCGCAGCCGAAAAGAGACTGCGTTATTTGTTCGCTGACACAAGAACCTCAGAAGGTGTACATCCGAATTTTTCGGCGAAGCATTTAGAAAAGTAGGAAGGGTTGGTGTAGCCAACTTCAAGGGCAATTTGAGAGATATTTTTTTCGCGCTGCTGAACTAGTGTAAGGGATTTTTCTAAACGCAAGTTTCTCAAAAAATCATTAGGCGCCCTCCCAGTAATGGCGGTAATTTTTCGATATAGCTGCGGCCGGCTGATGCCGATGTCTTTGCAAATTGTTGAAATGTTAAAAGTTTCCAGCGCAAGTTTATGGTCGGTAACGTCGAGTAAGCGGCATACAAATTCTTCGTCAGTAGCGTCAAGAAATTTGAATTCGCTCGACGTGTTTCCGATGGTACAGAGTCTGCTGGCCAACGCTGAAACTAAGATTTGGTTGTCGTGCACGGCGGTGCATAATCGATGAGCCAAGTGAATGGCTTTGGAGAAGAATTCGCCATCGCGCGTCACGGGTTGGTCTGCAGTAATACCAATTTTAAAAATAACGTGCGATGTATTATCACGGGTAAGTTCTCCTTGAATTTCTTTGGCGCAAGTTATGGCAGCGTCGGCATCGTCGAACACACCGATCAACGTGTCGGCTAGGGGCCACTTCTTTGTACGGCCTCGGTGGGCGCTGATGTGTTCGGTGATCTTTCCTTTTGCCCAAAGGGGAGGTTGCAGTTGTGCTTGGTCGGTATTTTTTGCCGACATCATTCCTCGCATCATCACTACCATCACGAAACGATAGCCGTCATCAACGTCTCCGTCTTCTGAACGCGTCAGTCCATGGTCGACCGTCAATTTATCACCCATAAAAAACTTGAAGCTACCCGGTTCAACTTCCGTCATGGCGCAAGCTAAATTTCCGTGTGCAAGTTGATGCACGAGCTCGCAGGTTTTCGCATCAGGACCTTCCACGAGGCAAAAGACTGTTCCTTCTTTTTGGTTCACCCAAAACTGATGGTATTTAACGCCATACTTTGCTTGAATAGATTCATCGGCGGTGTGTGCAGATTTAACACCGTCAACCGTTACGTTGTCGATCTTATGAAAATCCATGTAAAGCGGCATGCAATGGATTGATTATGTAACTAAATATAATCAATTAAACGCTCCGAAGTGTCATGAAGTCGATTGTAAATACGCGTGATTGTTTTGCGCGTTTATTTCCGCTCAGCGATCGTGCTTTTCTTACCTGCAAGTTTAGTTACTGTTTTTCTAATTCGTCTAGAAGCATGTTGATCTGCTCAATGATTGCATTTCTTCGACGCGTATAATCTACGTCGATATTTTTCAGCGTGGACCAATCTTCGGTTTTTACGGCTGTTCTAAAATCTGTTGGAAGTGGTGTGAATAAAATGATACGTTCAGCATTAACCGTGTCACCAGGCGATATTTTTTTTGGCGATAAGTTTGGTTTTATGTTGTCGCGCTTTAATCCTGCACGTGTTGCGGAATTGAGCGTTGAGTCAGGGGCTGTTGCGCGGCATACGGCTTCGAAAGGTATGCTTCTTTGTTTGGCTTGTTTGTTAAAATAGTCAGCGGCGATCACACTTTTGGCGGCGCCATGTTCACATATGAAAACTACCTTACGCATTTGTGCATTCATGGAAACACTGATGACGCAGCAAACAAGGAAAAAAACGAATTTCATACAGCGTTTTGTTTTTAGGTTTTTAAACACATAAGATAGGTCACGGTAGGTAAACGATTTCCAATACTCAGTTGAAGCGTTCATAGTATCGCACAATAATACTCGTGTAAATATTTTAATATTCTACCAAGGCTGAAAGGAAGCTACTAAATACAGTTGCAATTATATCCATGGGTGATCAGAAATATTTAGCATGAGCGATGTAAGAAAGTGAGCAGCGTAAAGTGCGATCCGGCTTTTGGGGACAAGCGTGAAAAACTTTATCCGGGCACTGATATCGTAGAATTCAAGTACCTGAACGTTTGGTAATATGAAGAAACAGCACTGTAGGTGGTAAGCTGAAATATCTTTCAGAATTTTCTAACACTTGTTTTGCTGCTGACATAATGTTGTCAGTAGCGGTGTTCATCTTTACGCCACAGAAGTAATAAAAACTAAAGCGTGAACATGGAAAATAGTAAGATAGGTGTAGTGTTGATTTATGGCGCCGGATTAGGAAGTTTTGTCTGGGATAGCGTTAAGCCGCAGCTTGATTTCCCCGTATTGACGATCGAATTTCCGAATCGAGGAGCGGGTGATACTGCGAACGATACATTGAGTTTTAATGATTACCGAAATGCCGCACTGGATCAAATCGAGCGTTGGGGCTATAAAAGATTTGTGATTGTGACGCATTCTATCGGAGGCTGTATCGGTTTAAGCTTGATGGATTTGCTGTCTGATAAGGTTGCTGGATTTGTAGGTATCGGCGCTGCAATTCCGAGGCATGGAGGTTCTTTTATTTCATCGTTGCCCTTTCCGCAGCGCATAGTGATGCCGTTGGTGATGAAATTTTTTGGTACAAAGCCGCCGCAAAAATCGATTGCCTATGAATATTGTAATGATCTCAACGCAGAGCAGTCTACGGAAATTCTCCGTTGCTTTACAGCCGAAGCGAAAGGGTTGTATACGGGGAAAGTGTTTTATGAAAAAACGGCGGTGAAGTCGCTCTATGTGAAACTCACCAACGACAACAGCTTTCCTTTGCCGTTACAAGATAAAATGGCGAACACTTTGGGGGCAGAAGTTACAAGTTTAGCCACGGGGCATCTGCCGATGGTGAGTAATCCAACTGCATTAGCGAAAATTTTTAACGAGTTTTTTGCTGGTGTTTTCTCTGGCAAATAGGCGCTAGTCAGGGTTGCGCGGTACCGGTGTGTGTGCTTTATACTTTGAATGTTTATTGTAATGACGGGAAGTACTACACCGATCATGCGGAAGCAATGATAGCTGCGGGAGTTTTTCTGCTCCGATTCCGAAGTCATCGTTCGTTTGCATGTATAAAAGGAATGCGCTCGGGTAATTCTTCAACATGATTAGATTCAGTCTAAATAAATTTGACTAGTGTTAAAGACCACCTATATTCGCGGCGTAGAATTAATCTAAATAACATGAATCCCTTCCCATCTCGGCGTGCGCTACTCGCATCCTGTGTATTTGTTTGTTTATCAGTGGTTTATACTTTCGCTCAGACTGGTTCTGTCAGCGGTGTCATCAAAGACGCTAATGGCGAGGCCCTTTCCGGCATATCCGTAGTCTTGTTAGGCACTTCTCACGGAACAGCAACGGATGCTAACGGCGCTTATTCGATAAGTAATATACCTGCCGGAGCGTACACGCTGAAATCGACCGCAGTGGGCTTCCAATCACAGACACAACGTGTTACAGTACCGGATGGCGGCGACGTTTCTGTTAATATCGGATTGAGCACAGAAAGCACCGAGCTTTCAGAGGTTACGATTACATCGACTGGAATTAAGGATGAGATCAAAGACATTCCGGGTACGGTGAACATCATCGATGCTACGCAGATTCGCGAATCTGGCGCGCAATCGGTAGGTCAGATCATCACCCGTATTCCTGGTGTAAACTATCTCGATGAGGATGGCAGAGGCTTGAAGCCCAATATCGGTTTGCGCGGATTGGATCCGTTGAGAAATAGAAATTTGTTAGTGCTTGTCGATGGTAAATTTCCGATAGGGATGACGTTGTATGGAGACCCTGCGGCATATTACATGGTGCCACTGCAACAGGTTGAACGCATTGAAGTGATTAAGGGAGCTTCGCCCGTTTTATACGGTGGCTACTCAGTTGGTGGAGTTGTTAACATGATCAGCAAGAGAGGTAGCAGAGAACCTCAAACTACTGTTGATTTAAGTTATGGAAGTTGGCGTGGTGCAACTGCACAAGTAACGACAGGTGCAGATAATGGCAAATTCAACTACTTCTTGTCAGGGTTGAGACGGCAGGGCGATGGCTATAGAGATCGTGCTGACTATGAAGTTAACGATTACACCATTCGACTTGGCGGCAAGCTAGATGAGACTACAGAACTATCTTTATACCTAAACCTCTTTTCGGAAGACTCACAAACGCCTGGAGGATTGACGCAAGCGCAATACGATCAGAATCCGAAACAAAGTCAGCATACAAGTGACGAGTTCTTTGCGCAACGTTTTAGTACAGCGCTGTCATTTAAAAAAACGATTGGGCAGTATCAAACCATTTCAACATCGTTGTACGGAAACTACTTTCAACGCGACTGGTGGATCTCGTACGCTACGCCGAAAGCAAACGGATTTCTACGTGACATCCATGCCCTTGGTAATGTTACCGACTACAACCTGACGCGCCCTATTGCTGGCCATAACAACTCATTGATCGCCGGCGTTCGTATTCATACAGATAGATTGGATGACATCAATGTTGCCGGTGCAGATAAGGAAGCGCGTACAGGTCCGACAACAGGAAACAAAATCAACACAAGCTTCATTCATGAGTTTTATCTCTATGATGAATTTGACATCATACCGTCATTGACTTTCGCGCCAGGCGTGCGTTACACGAGTGTAAAGTACAAGCGAGATGATCTGATGTACAAGGCGCCTAATAGTGCAATATTTGAAGGAAGACAAGATGAAATCACAAGCGATGCATTCGTTTACTCGGCAGGATTGATTTACAAAATTAAAGATCACAGCAGAGTGTATACAACATTCTCAAGAGGATTTCAGCCTCCAGCACTCAACTCGGCACTCGCTCCTGGTACGGTCGATGCTGGTGTAGATCTTCAGCCAGAGACTTCGAAGAATCTCGAGGTAGGGATCAGAACGAATCCGGTACAATGGCTACAATTCAACATCTCTGCTTACGGAATGGTATTTGATAACAAGGTTATTGCCGAGAGTGGCGTAAATAAAAATGCTGGAAGCAGCCTTCACCGCGGTATCGAAGCTGAACTTGAACTCGGTTCATGGAAAGGTATTAGCCTGTTTGCCAACATCACCAAACAGAGAGCGACGTTTACAAGTGGAGAAAACGATGGTAATATATTACCCAATGCGCCTACAGATTTGGCTGCTGCAGGAATTCGATACAAACTTCTCTTTAATGAAGATAAACTCGTATTCAATCTCTCTTATAACTACGTTGGCAAACAGTACAGCGACGCCGCCAATACAGAAGTTGCTTCTGAGGATGGCAAACTTGGACCTGTGCCATCATACAACGTGACGAACTTTACGATCAATTATAACCGGAAGCACTGGGGTGTTTATTTTAACGTAAACAATGTGTTCGATGAAAAATACTTCACACTTCGCTGGGCGACTTGGAACGGAATTATTCCTTCTCCTGACAGAAACTTCCTGGCTGGTGTAAACTTTAAATTTTAAACACTGGTAGAAATGAAGATACTATTTTTTCTCACGTTGATGTTTGTAAGTGCTTTCTCGGTTGATGCACATTACTTATGGATTGAACTTGGATCACCAGCGAAGCTTGGTCAGGTGCAAGAAGTACGTATCTTCTACGGTGAATTCAATGAAGGTGTGCGCGAAGTTCGCGGTGGGAGATTGGACGAACTCGCTGGTGTTACGGCGTGGCTTATCACCCCCGATGGAAAGCAATTGCCTTTGGTATTGACGACAGAGGAAAAATTTTTCAAAACTACCTTTGTACCAGCAACTGCCGGAAAGTATACCATCGTTGCCGTTAACAATGTACGCGGCGTTGTAGACTGGTCGGCAAGTGGCATTGGTGTGGTTAGGCCTACTTATTATACCTATAGAGAAATCGTTGTTGTACAAGACCAAAGTACGGCGGCACAGTTTCCATCAGAAGCCATGTTGAGAATCAGTCCAGCGAAAGAGAAGAATTCATTTGCGGTGCAGTTCAATGGAAAACCTTTGTCGAAGGCTAAGGTTTTCTTCCATGCACCTAATGAATGGTCAAAGGAACTTTCTACTGACGAGAAGGGCATCGTTACCTTCAACCCACTGTGGAAGGGACAATACATTGTCGAATGTATCTATCTAGAGAAAGGCGCAGGCAGCTTCAACGGCAAATCCTTTGAGGCGATCCGACATCGTGCAACACTTTCAATGGACGTTCAGTGAAAAAGCTAACGCGTTCCAGAGCGCATCGTTACATCGGCCTTGTTCTGCTGCCGTTCTTGCTTATTTCTGCATTAACGGGATTCTTCCGTGCAAACTATAAATGGTTCTGGAAGGAAGACTATAAGAAAGTTAAGAACACAAGTTATTCTTATGCCCTTGACGTTCCTGAGGTTTCGATGGATAGTGTTTTTAGTATTGCTAAGCGGAGCGCCGGATCTGATGCTGTGATATCGGAAGTTCGTTTTCGACGAGAAGCTGGAGTTGCTTTTTACGATGTTCGAATCAAGAAAGGTAATCCCATACTGATCGACGCTACGAGTGGGGAAGTGGTCTCACCGATTGATGAAAACATGGCTACGTTGCTAGCCGGTCAATATGTAAAGGGAGAGGCGAAAGTTAAGTATGTGGAACTTAACGAATCATACGAGACAAGGAAGGGAAACAATATCCGATCGGTTTATATCATATCGTATGATGACGCATTGGAGACACAAATCATCATCGATAAATACAATGGTGAAATTGAAGAGGAGGTTGATAAAAATCTGAAGTTTGGGATGTGGATGGTTAAGTTACACGACTACGATTTCTGGGACAGCAAGCGCGGGATTCTGAGTTTTGTCGGTATTGGATTGACGCTCGTAGCAATCACTGGATTCTATCTGTGGGCTAAGGCAAAAGGAAAAAAAACGAAGTCAAAGTCGCAAGGTTCTGTTTGAATATCCACCGAAATTAGTTGTTAGACACTAACGCAGATTTGTGTCGATGATGAGTTGAAGTGTTTGATGTACGAAAACTAATCAGATGAGCCCAGTAAAACATGTAAGAAGTTGATTAGCGTAAAGTGCGATCCGGCTTTGGACACAAACGTGAAAACTTTATCCGAACGCTAATAGTGAGTGGTTGTATGCTTGTATCATCACGCGTGGCGCAAAATTTTCCAGTTCAATTCACCATATTTGTCCATTATCAACGACAAGGTCATGCAAAAGGCGCCAATCGACGACTTATTTTTTCAGTTCTACGGACACTATCCAGCGAAAGCCGGGCAGGGCTTCCAAATGCTTATCGCTGCAGCTGTCAAATTATTGTCAGGACAGGAAATGTCGTACGATGGAATTGGCGAAACGAATGCTGCGAGCACATCTACAGAGACCAATGAAAAAGGCGGCGTTACAAAAATCACTCTGAATCTAGTCATGCATGTTGCCGAATACGAAGAGGGGGACTTCTCGCTCATCTTCACAGAGGAAAGCACGGTAAAGATTGCTCAACTGGAACCCGAGGGTTTGCAAATAACTTCTGAATTTGAACAGTTCTACGATGCGCAGGGAAATGTCTCAACTACGATGGACGAGCTTAGAAGTCTGATCTCGGTCGTAAGCGGTGATGAAGACTTTGTAGCAAGGGGTGGGTGGATTTTAACTGGAGAATATCTTGCCTACAAAAACGAGCACTATGGCGTGCGTGGTATAACGTACGAAATCCCTGTGCGCGCGATAAAATATAAAATCGTCATTGAAGACAACGGACAGGCTAGGCTGTTTGTGCAGTCGGAGTCGGGGCACATCGACAGGCAGATCAAATCGGTAGATCTTCGAGGCGTGGCTTTCAAAGATGGAAGAGTCGAAGTGAAAAATCAAGGATAGTTTTCGTCGCCGCGAAGGACCTGTAATAGTTCGTGCTGGAAATAAAGTTCTAGAAATTAAATCCGAAGTGCATGCCAATTTCACCCGTGTACTTTGGCCACCTGTCATCTTTTTGTTTAAAACCTTCAGGCATTTCAGTGTGATAAGGACGGTAAGCGATACCGAGTGATGGTTCTATAAAAGATCTATCCTTAAAGAGTTTTATGTGGTAGCCAACGCGATTGGTATTGAATATCTGGAACCCGTTGTCAATTTTATTACCATTTTCATTCACAAATGTTTGTAGTGTAGGCATGACGTGCAGTGCTGCATAAAGACCTTTCCAGAAGTACCTTTGATATGCCAGCGCGAACCCATACTCTCTGATGTAGCCAGGAAATTCCTCTTCCTGTGTTCCGTATGCTTGATCTACCATTGGATTAATTCCTAAGGGCCATGCATATTTCCAAGTGATCAGTTCAATGGAGACTACATCTTTTCCTGTAATGCGATAGCCAATGTTGAGTTGAATAAAATCAGGTTTGTTTACGGTAGCGAAATTGCCAAGCAAGAATAAAGTGCTTCCTATAAAATACTTCTTATACGTGCTGTCTTGCTTGGTATATTGTGCATTCACTTGTAAACAGCTTGCGAGCGCAAAGGCTAATCCAAAGAGTATAATTTTCTTTTGCATATCTTTTAAGAATGTTAAACAATACAGCAAAGAACGACTGGTAATGGAATTAAAATCGTTCGCTTAAGTTAAGAAATGAAGGACGCTTGCTTATTATTCTGAGTGCAATCGCATGGCTGCTAATCAACTTACAATCACTCGTGCTCGGGTTTAAAAATTAAACCCAAAATGAAGCCCAGGTTGAATAAAGTAATTGGGCCATTTTTTCTCTACTGCTTTAAAGGATTCAGGCACATTCGTTCTGATGGGCCAATAACTACATCCAATAGCGGGTTCAAAAAAGAATCGGTTTTTGAAAAACTTCAACTGGTATCCCAGATGGAAGTTTATGTATAAGGTGTATCCGTTTCCAATCTTTTTTTTGTTTTCATTCATATACTTTTCAAAAGCATTCAAAGCGAAAACAGATGTATAGACGCCTTTCCACCAAAAGTGCTGGTAGGCTAGGGTAGGCGCAAGGATGCGTGCATGCCCCGGATAATTTAGCCCCGGAGCATCGAAAGATGGTCCAAACGGTATGCCTATTGGCCAAGAATAAATGGATCGTTTAAATTCAAAGGACACAACATGCTTAGGGGTTATCCTATACCCAACGTTCAGTTGTATATACTCCGGGTTATTTACTTTGGAGAAATTTCCAAGTAGAAAGAATGTGCTGCCAATGAACCATTTTTTATATGCGACGTCTTTTGATAGGTCTTGCGCATACACCTGTAAACTGCTTGCCAAGACTAAGGAAGCTGCAAGCGTTAAGATTTTCTTTTGCATAGCTATTCGTTTTTATTGGAAACGATAATGCAAAACTAGATTGGCGAAATCTCATAACGCGTTCACTTAAGTTAAGTAGTGAGCGAGAAGTGTTATTTTTTGTCCGTAATCCTTGCCCTTAACCTGCTTAGAGATTGTGGTGTGATACCTAAGAAGCTCGCCAGTTGATGTTGTGGCACGCGTTGGATAAGGTCGGGGCGCGATTCAAGTAAATTCACATACCGTTGTTCGGGAGAAGAAGTTTTAAACTCATCGAAATCTATTCGTTGTTTGGCTAACATTTCTTCGGACAACACTCTGCACATGATCTCAAACTTTGGAAATTTACTATTTACTGCTGCCTCCATATCAGCATTGGAAACGGTGAGTATTGTGTCCTCAGTACAACTTACATAATATTCGGATGGTGTCTTGTTGATCACGCAAGGCGGTGTCAATACTTCCATTTCTGTGTAGAAGGCAGTCGTTTTCTCTTCACTGTCTACCATGTAATACGTGCGAATACAACCTTTCAGGATAAAGTAGCTGTCTTTCGATCTTTGGCCTTCGTTGAGCAGAATTGTTCCTTTTTTTACAGAGCGAAATAGATCCAAAGACAGGATTGCGTTCTTCTCATCCGCTGTCAGAGAAACGTATTTTGATATAAAGTCAAAGAGTATATTTTCCATAGGTGCTGTCGTCTGTGATGTATAGGAGTTCTGTGAGGCTATGTCGAATTGAAAAAAATATCGGGTTAGAATCTTCAATATGCTTGGCTTTAAGAAAGCGAAAAAACTTGATATTGGAAAGCGCAGTCTTGTTGCTAATCAGGCTACTTTCTGAAGCTACAGAACAAGAAGTTTTTGGATGTTATTGAACGGCTTGTTTAGATAATTTTATAGTTAAGCATCATCCCATCGTCTTCGTGTTCGAGATTATGACAATGGAAGACAAATACCCCTGTGTATTCTGGAAATGTCATAATCACTTTAACTTTTTCTCCCGGCATCAATAGGATCGTATCCTTCCAGCCTTTTTCTGAGGCAAGTATTTTGTTTCTTCCACCTATTCTTTCCAATACCTGAAATTGTATACCGTGAATATGCATCGGATGAATTTCATCACCTGCTAAATTGTCAAATTCCCAAATCTCGGTTGTGCCCGCAGAAACGGTTTCGTCAACGCGATCCATCTCGAAAATCTTTCCGTTGATAGAATGTCTGCCCATGCCACCATGACCACCTTCGCCGCCAATCATCTGTGCGATGTCGATGACACGTGTTTTAACTGCTTGCGAGGAGCTTACTATATCAATAACAGAGAGCATGGAAGGAATCGAAAAATTTCGACCGGAACTTTTGTCGACTTTGAATTTTAGAAGATTAAAAGATTGTCTCCCTTGTACATTGAACTCACTGAACTTATTGCTGACGAGATAAAATTCCTTTCCGATGGTTGAGCCGGAGAAGTCTATGAGTACATCCAGTCGTTCACCGGGACCAAGCATTATGGTTGACACGAATTCAGGAGTTCGCAAAAGCCTCCATCTGATCCGATGATGATTAGTTGCTTGCCGCCCGTAAGTCCAAGATTGTAAACACGGGCAGTGGATCCATTCAGTATTCGGATTCTGTACCATCCTGCTTCAACACTCAGGAACGGGGCATGCTGTCCATTGATGAGTATTTGCTCGCCAAGATAACCGGTCATGATTTCCTCATCGTTGGGAGAGTAGTCGAGGTTGTTGCCTTCGAAATGTTTGTCCTGAATGATGATAGGAATTTCAAATTCATTGGATGGCAGATTCAACGCTGCTTCCTCTGAATCATTCACAATGAACATTCCTGCTAGGCCCATAAAGACTTGTTTTGCCGTGCGTCCATGCGGGTGTGGATGGTACCAGTAGGTTCCGGCACGTTGAATAATAGGAAGATCATAATTTAGAGATCCTCCCGGAGACGCGACATCTTTCGGATGTCCGTCCATATTTTCCGGAAGGATGAGACCATGCCAATGAATGTTGGTTTCTTCTGAAAGACTGTTTTGCAGAGATACATTTACAGTTTCGCCTGTGGTTGCTTTTATCGTGGGCCCAAGAAGCCCGTTTGCATACGACAAAGTTTTGCTTGACTTTCCTTTCAAGAGTTCACCAACGCTGAACTGTGCGTTCAGCGCAGCACTTCCCTCAGCGATTGATGGAATTGTCAAAGGCCTGTCAAACGCACCCTCTACAACCCAGTTTGGCTCCCCGATCATGTCGTCTTCGGTATGACAAGCATGAAGAATAAAAGAAGATCCAACCCACGCTGTGAGGGCAGACATGCCGGACCGTTTTATGAAATCTCTACGCTTCATTTCTGGTTACTTCAATTTTTCTTTCACTGATCCACAGGTGAGCATCTTGTCACCGAAGTATGGATTCTTGATTTCACGCTGATCACTTAGCCAATATGCACCTTCATTGTTAAAGGCCATCGGGCAGTAGTCATAGAATGCATCTCTTCCGCCAAGACCGAAAGCCTTAACGCTTTTATAAAGATTATCTGAAAGGTCACTGAATGATTTTCGTTGCGCTTCAATGTCCGTTGCTGATTGAATTTCCTTTAATGCATGTTGGATAGGAGAGAGATAGTTCATCCAATCGTTGTGTGCCGCGCCAGATAGAAGTTTCATATCGACTTTTGCCAGGGCTTCTTCTGTTTCTTTTGCTTCCCCTTTAACTTTACTTGCATCAGATGCAACGAAAGCATCTTTTAACGCCACATACGAAGTGAAGACTGAAGCAAGTTGATTCTGGAAATTTGCATCCGCTTGGAACTGTGGTTCACTTGCCGCTTCAGGCGCAGTTGATCCGGCAGCATGCTCAGTGCTATCGTGCGCTACGTGTTCGTTATGATCAGCCTGTTCGTCTTTTTTGCCACCAGCACAATTGGCCAGGAATACCAAAGCTGCAGCACTAAGAAGCAGCGAATAGAACATTGATTTCATTTTCATTGTATTCATGTTTATTTTTTTTACGCATTTAAATTGAGCCCATGTTATTTCATATGTTAATGAGAATGACCTGCCATCGGGTCTATTCCTTTCTTTAAGATAATTTCACTGTACAGGAGATAAGCGCCTGTCACCGCTACTGTGTCTCCCTCCATCAGTCCTTCCGTTATTTCTACCTTCTCAAAGTCCTCTAGTCCAGTCTTCACCATTTGCGGTCTGAATGTGTTGTGTCCACGTTGAATATACACGTGTGCCCCCTTTCCGTCTCGAATTACTGCGTCAACAGGAAGGGAAAGAGCTTTCTTGGTTGAGTGACTGAAGAAGACCTGAGCCTGCATCCCGGGCGTGAATGCGAGAGTGGTGTTAGCGATCGAAGCCCTCAGCGACATGATCTGTGTGTTGTTACGAAACTCAGGACTGAGAAATGATACCGTTGCCTCGACGGCTTGATTTTCAAAACCACTTATTCTTACATTGATCTGATCACCAACCTTTACAAGGGAGGCCTCGCTTGGATATAGTTCTGCTTCGAGCCAAAGCGTTGATGTATTTTCGATTCGTATCAGCGGTCCCCCTTCTGATACATATTGTCCTTCAGAGATTGAGATTTCACTTACAATGCCTGTAGCAGGAGAGCGGAACGTAATTCGATTCTGCGCGTTTTTATTTTTTGACAACTCATCAACTTGTGCGTTGGTCAAACCGTATAGCAAAAGCTTTCTCTTTGCGGCCTCAAGAAATGATTTGTATCGGGTTTCAGTTGACCCGAGCGCATCGAATTGCTCTTTTGCCAAAAGATATTCACGTTGAAGGGTAAGCAGTGTTTCACTGTATAATTCATAGAGTGGCTCTCCTTTCTTAATTGTACGTCCTGTTTCTTTGACGAAGAGTTTTTCAATTCTTCCAGCGGCCCTGCTGCTCACAACTTCCGTGAGTTCTTCATTTTCTACAAGTCTTCCATTGACCACCACTGTTTTTCCGATGGATTGTAACGAAACCTTTTGTGTAGTGACGTTCGCTAATTTCATCTGGCTGTCAGTCAACATAAGATCACTCGTAGACCGCGCTGTGTTACTTGGTTTGAGCACAAGATCCATTCCACACGCCGGACATTTTCCGGGACTACCTTGAATCACGTTCGGGTGCATCGGACAGGTGTACTGTGCTTCACTTGATTGATTCTGGTGTTGCTCATGATCATCTTGTGTTGACTTCGTGCACGCACCGAGTAGCGCGACTGCTATCGCGAACAAGATCACCAGATTGGATAAAGTCTTTTTCATGGTAGTCGTTGCGTTATATCCATTCGAATAAATATTTTTCGTCATGCTCGATGTTAAATTTTGTAAGGAAGTCTACATACTCCTCCTTGAATGTTTTGGTTCGATGGTGCTCCTCTTGATTGAGGATGTATTGGTAGACATTGTCAATATGGGAGTGAGAATAGGAAAACGCTCCATAGCCCTCTTGCCAGGAGAATTTTCCTTTCACGAATTTTTTTTCGTTGATGAAGTTAGACGTGTTGTTCTTTACATCCCGAATCAAATCTGAAATTGACATCGATGGTTTCAGTCCGATGAATAAATGGACGTGATCTTCCACGCCATTTACGATGATGGATTTATGTCCTTTGTTTTCGATGATACCTGTCATGTATTTAAAAACTTCGTTTCGCCAGGGTTTCATGAGTACATTCTCGCGGTACTTCACTGCGAAAACGACCTGGATGTAGAGTTGTGAGTATGTGCCTGCCATAGTATCGTAAGTTGGTTTGTTAGAATCATTTCACCCCTTCGGGGTTGGTTAGGTTAGGGTTACTTGTTAGAATCATATCACCCCTTCGGGGTTGGTTAGGTTATGTTTACTTGTTAGAATCATTTCACCCCTTCGGGGTTGGTTAGGTTATGGTTACTTGTTAGAATCATGTCACCCCTTCGGGGTTGGTTTAAGTTATGCTTACTTGTTAGAATCATTTCACCCCTTCGGGGTTGGTTAGGTTATGTTTACTTGTTAGAATCATGTCACCCCTTCGGGGTTGGTTAAGTTAGGGTTACTTGTTAGAATCATTTCACCCCTTCGGGGTTGGTTAAGTTAGGGTTACTTGTTAGAATCATTTCACCCCTTCGGGGTTGGTTAAGTTAGGGTTACTTGTTAGAATCATATCACCCCTTCGGGGTTGGTTAGGTTATGTTTACTTGTTAGAATCATGTCACCCCTTCGGGGTTGGTTTAAGTTACATGCTTACTTGTTAGAATCATATCACCCCTTCGGGTTGGTTAGGTTATGTTTACTTGTTAGAATCATATCACACCTTCGGGGTTGGTTAGGTTATGGTTACTTGTTAGAATCATATCACACCTTCGAGGTTGGTTAGGTTATGTTTACTTGTTAGAATCATATCACACCTTCGGGGTTGGTTAAGTTAGGGTTACTTGTTAGAATCATATCACCCCTTCGGGGTTGGTTAGGTTATGTTTACTTGTTAGAATCATATCACCCCTTCGGGGTTGGTTAGGTTATGTTTACTTGTTAGAATCATATCACCCCTTCGGGGTTGGTTAGGTTATGTTTACATGTTAGAATCATATCACCCCTTGGGGGTTGGTTAGGTTATGGTTACTTGTTAGAATCATATCACCCCTTCGGGGTTGGTTTAAGTTATGCTTACTTGTTAGAATCATTTCACCCCTTCGGGGTTGGTTAGGTTTCAGCGCTATGCTGTACTCAATCCCGAAGGGATGACATGATTTTTGCCAAAAGCGATAATGGAAACAGAACCCCGAAGGGGTGACATTGCTCGCGATTGTTATGGAAGTTAACATCTTCTACTTGTTAATTTTGATGAAGCTCTCACTATCCACCAGATATTGACCGTTGCTGGCAATGTCATCAGCGGATGAGAGGCCTTGCTTGATTTCAACGTGATTATCGGTTCGGATTCCCGTAACCACTTTCTTTGGTTTGAAAACATTCTTCTCTTTCACGAACACGATATCATCAACGCCCAAATGAAGTACTGCTTCCTTGGGTACCCATAACGCTTCCACTGCCTTGTTTTCAATCACAGATTTTACCAAGTGGCCGATGTGCAGACGGTCAGTATTTTTTGTATACACCCTCACCGTGAGAAATTCCTGACCATCATTGAAGAAAGGTTGGACGAAGTCGACTGTACCTTCTTCTGCATGTTCATTACCGAAGTCGAGCGACACCCTGCTACCTTTTGTAACAGCTCCTGCGAGCGATGAAGCGATGTTTAATTCCACTCGGAGCGCAGATGGATTCACGATCTTAAATAAGGTTTGTCCAGCGTTAGCATAACTACCCTCGCGAATTAGTTGATCGCCAGAACTGATTGCCGAATTTGTCCCCGAAGCAGAAGGGGGCGATGTGCTTGAACTTCCCGCCATGCCGTCACTCATGCCACCGGAAGATGCGGAACCTACTTGGGCTGTCATCGGGGCGACCGGATTTTGTTGTGTGTCAGCGATCACATACCCATCGTATGGGCTATAGATTGTAAACGTATTTTTTGGTTCTTTACCTTTAATGAGTTCGTTGATCTGCGTGTCAGTTGCACCGAGAAGTCTCAACCGCTCTTTCGCGCTTTGGATGAGCGATTGATTCTCTGAATCGTTTTCCAAGAGAAACAACAGCTCTCGTTGTGCGGTCAGTAATTCCGGGCTATAGATTTCCGCCACCTTTTGGCCTTTTCTTATTTGTTGAAAAGGATATTTAAGAAATACTTTTTCAAGTCTGCCCGCGATGCGTGTTGGGATGGTGTAAATGCTTCTGGTGTCATACGTCACGATTCCTTGCGCCTCGGACGAAATGTGCATCGATTTGTATTCGCCTTTAATAGTTTTTATGGATGCCACCACTGTTTCATTCGGTGACTTCAGCAACTTCGATAGGTCTTCCGTAATTTCAACCTCTTCACCGGCGCGTGCTTTTCTTACGAGATCCATTCCACAGACTGGACATGACGCCGGTCTGTCAGAAATGACTGTGGGGTGCATAGGGCAGGTGTACGTGTCGTGTTCATGTGCGTTGTTGTCTTTCGTGCATGCAATCAGCACAACGAGCAACGCCACGATGACTTTAAATTTTAAAATTGAAATTTGTGATTTGACAGCAAGGATTGCAGCTTGTAGCTTGTGGCTTGCAACTTTTCTCTTATCTCTCCAATTCCTTTTCATAGCTGACGATCATATTTAAGTAATCCTGATTCTTTTCGATGTATTCCATCTGTGCCATATTCAACGCTTCCCACGAATCAATCACGATTGGTAGTTGCTCGCGATTTTCTTCGTATGCCAGCATGAGTGTTTGATAGTTCTTTTTTAATGCAGGGATTATTTTTGTGTCGTAGTTCTCAAGCTGTTGTTTCATTCTTGCTAGCTGAGACGCCATTCCTGCCAGCATTCCTCTTGTTTCGATGAGAATGGCTTGCCGGCCTTTTTTCATCGCCTCGATATCATATTGCATTCCTTTCACTTCCGTTTTGTACATCTTGGATGACCAGGGCGCGATCGGAATCGAGACCATTGCCATGGCTGTAAATTGTGTCGGCATTTTTCCGATTGGCTGCATGTGATCGAATCGTATCTTGAAGTCAGGTCGCGCCTGGTAGCGTTGCAATTGCTGATTGAGCCTCATCACTTCAATAGTTTTGTCGATCTGTTTGATGTCACTGCGTTGTGCAGTGAGTGCGGCTGTGTCATATATAATCTGATTCGGCTCGAATTTAATTTGTGTTGTCGTGTCAATCATGATTTTTGTTTGAACCGGAACGTTCATTAGGCTCTTCAGTCGGAACGAACTTTCTTCGATGTCGCCATCAGTCATCAGGATCATGTTTTGAACTTCGCTGAGTCTTCCTTCGGCCTTATAGATGTTTCCAAGACTTCCCTGATTATAAGGATATCGAATCCGGGCCAGCTTAAGCATGAGTTCCATGATCTGCTCGTTCTCTCTTAAAATGATCAGCTTCTGTTCGGCAACTAACCATTGGTAATACATTGCTTTTGCTTCACTTCGTAATTGATTGAATTGTGTGGATCGGTTTTGAATCTCCACTGATGCTTTGGACGCGAGGTAATTTTTGTTCGCGTTAAGCTTTGATGGATTGGGAATATCTTGTTCCACCGAGAACATCCATGCACCCTTATCCCTTTCGTCCATCAGCATCTGATTGGGATACGGTGTCATGAAAGTTCCAGCGCCTACCATCGGAGCCATCCAACTTTTTGCACCTTCCGCATAGGTGTTCAATGCCTTTACTTTGTTGTCGTATTCCTGTAACATAGGATTCTGCTTGTCGATGATCGTAAGGACACTGTCGAGCGTGATGACCTGTGATTGTGCTTCAATGGATAGCAACAGACATATCATCATCACAACACTGCGGCAGGGATAGAAGTGAAAAGCCCGCAGCTGCGTGGGCGTTTGCGCGCTGGCGCGAGGACTTGCAACGGACAGCCCGGCCCGAGGAACGAGGGAGCCGCCCAAACCTTTCTGCTTTGAGCTTTCAGCTTTCAGCCTAATGCTTGACTTCATATACTTCGAGTTTTCCGAATTTTCTTAATTCATATTCTTTGGTCATCAGGAAGATGAGGGGTGTCACGAGTAGAATGTGTGTTGAAGATGTTAATACACCACCGATCATCGGAAGGACAATTGGTTTCATTACATCACTGCCAACGCCGGTGGCCCACAACACCGGAATGAGACCGAACAAGGCTACGCATACCGTCATCAGTTTTGGACGAAGACGTTTTGCGGCACCGGCGATCACAAATTCTCTGAGTTCTTCGCGCGTAATTGTTTCGCTTGAATTGCCTCGTAGCTTGATGAGCTGCTGCATCGCGTCATTGAGATAAATGACCATCACGACACCTGTCTCTACGGCGATACCAAATAGGGCAATGAAACCTACTGCTACAGCAACCGATAAATTCACGCCGTAGAAGTACACCATGTACGCTCCACCGATCAAAGCAAAGGGTACCGTGATCAAACTAAAGAATGCTTCGCGGATAGAACGGAATGCTAGGTACAGTGATACAAAGATGATCAGCAGAACAACCGGGAGAATCATCATCAGTTTTTGCTTGCCGCGAATCAGGTTTTCGTATTGGCCACTCCATTCGAGATAGTATCCGTTAGGAAGAACGCCAAGGTTTTTATTTAATGTTTCGATCGCTTCCTCAACGGTGCTTCCAAGATCACGGTCTCTCACGTTAAAAAGTACAGCACCGCGAAGCAAAGCATTTTCGGAAACGATCATTGGAGGACCATTCTCAAACTTTATCTCTGCAACCGACGAGAGCGGAACCGTTCCAAGTGCCGGTGTCTTGATTGGAATACGTTTAAGTTGCTCGATGCTATTTCTGTAATCCTGTGAAAGCCTCACACTGATCGTAAAGCGTTGACGTCCTTCAATCGTTTGACCAATGGGACTTCCTCCAATGGCTGATTCAACGACTATGTTCACATCGTTTACACTTAGTCCATATCGGCCAAGCGCATCTCTGTTGATATCGATTGTCAAATATTTCCCACCTGTGATTGGATCTACATACAAATCCTTCACACCCGGAACGCCTGCAAGGGCAGCCTTCACTTTCTCTGATACCAACGCGATGCTGTCTAGGTTTTGTCCGTAGACTTTGATGCCGACATCAGTTCTGATGCCAGTCGCGAGCATATTGATTCTATTAATAATCGGTTGGGTCCATCCATTCACAACACCGGGGATTTGCATTTTAGCATCGAGTTCATTGATTATATCATTCTTGGTGATGCCTTCTCTCCATGCTGCTTTTGGCTTGAGCATGATGATTGTTTCAATCATACTGATGGGAGAGTTGTCGGTCGCGGTGCTGGCACGTCCGGCTTTTCCTAAAACTTTGTCCACTTCAGGAACTGACTTGATGATTTTATCTTGTACCTGCAAAATTCTTTTCGCTTCTTCGTTCGAAACATCCGGAAGTGTTACGGGCATGAATAAAATAGATTGTTCATCGAGCGGTGGCATGAATTCGCTTCCCAAACTAATCATCAAAGGAATACTAATAACAAGAGCAAGGATGTTGACGCCGATGGTTGTCTTGCGCCATTTCATGCAAGTACGAACGATTGGCTCATAGATTCGTTCAAGAAATCGGTTGATTAGGTTGTGCTTTTCATCTTTGAATCTTCCTTTCATAAAAAAGGAAATGATGACAGGTGCTAGTGTCACCACCAGTATGGCATCCACCAGCATAATGAATGTTTTTGTGTACGCCAGGGGATGAAATAGTTTTCCTTCCTGGCCTGTGAGCAAAAATACCGGCAAGAATGAAGTGATGATGATGATTGTCGAATAGAACACACCACGCGAGACTTGCTTCGAGGATTTCTCGATGATCGCCAGTCTTTCTGTGTCGTCTATTTTGTTGTATGGTTTTCTTGAGAAAAGTTTCATAACCAAATGTTTACTTGTCCTCGGGGTTAAGTTCTGAGTAGCGATGGGACAGGTTCTTGTAGGAATTCTCCGCCATGATAATACCATTATCAACAATCACCCCGATGGCGAGCGCAATCCCCGTAAGGGACATAATGTTTGAAGTGATACCGAAAGCGTTGAGCAGAATAAAACTAGTTGCAATCGTGATGGGTATCTGGATGATAATACTAGCGGCACTTCTCCAGTGAAATAAGAAGATGATCACCACCAATGACACCACGATCATTTCTTCGATCAGTGTGGTTTTGATGGATGATACAGATTCTTCAATGAGGTGACTTCGGTCGTAAACGATATTGAATTTCATTCCCTGAGGAAAACCTTTCGCGACTTCCTCCATTTTTTTCTTCACGGCTTTAATTACCTCATCAGCATTCTCGCCATAGCGCATTACAACAATTCCGCCGACTACTTCGCCTTCACCATCTTTGTCGAATATTCCAAGACGTGTTTCGCCAGTCATCTGTACGGCAGCGATGTCCTTGACCTTTACAGGAACTGTGTTCACGGTCTTGACAGGAATGTTTTCAATTTCACTTATTGATTTGAGATAGCCTGTCGTCTTGATAATGTATCCGATGTCACTTTGTTCAAACTTGCGACCACCAGCTTCGTTATTGTTTGCCCTGATAGATTGAATGACTTCCTGAGCTGACAAATTATAGTAGGCGAGTTTGTTTGGATCAACAGTGATTTGATATTGTTTTTGAAAACCGCCGAACGATGCAAGCTCGCTCACACCTTGTACATTCTGAAGCGCGAACTTAACATACCAGTCCTGTATGGCGCGTTGTTCACCAAGATTCATTCCGGGTGCGTCAAGCGTGTACCATAAGATATGGCCGACACCAGTTCCGTCCGGACCTAAAGTAGGCGTGACACCTTCCGGGAGTAGACGTGCAGCATAGTTAAGACGCTCAAGTACGCGTTCGCGAGCCCAGTATACTTCAGCATCATCGTTGAAGATGACATACACGAAGCTCATCCCGAACATGGAGGCGCCACGTACATACTTAACTTGCGGAAGTCCCTGAAGATTGGTTACGAGAGGGTAGGTTACTTGGTCTTCTATTATCTGCGGACTTCGCCCCATCCATTCTGTGAACACGATGACTTGATTCTCTGAGAGATCTGGTATCGCGTCGATTTTATTTACTTTCACAGAATAGACTCCCCAGGCGAATAAACCCGTGGCTACCATAAGCACGAGGAATCTATTTCGAAGAGAGAAAGATATTAAGCTTTCAATCATGACTTAAAATGAAGATTGTAAAAGAGAATTACTGTGATCGCGTTAGAAAATAGCGATTACATGAAGAGCTTAATACTCTTCAGAGCGAAGCGGAAATCAGATTAGAAACAGTTGATGCTCGACCGTAAGGTCACAAGATCGCAAAGGCGGATCGTAATTGTAAAAATATGTGCGGGCAACAGGAGATGCCGGTATAACTTCAGCTATAAGAATCACAGGCAACGCAAGGTCCATCGGTACAGGTGCCGCGATATGGATATGGTCGATTGATGCTTTGAAGTCCGTTCCTTCGTGATACACAACTTCGTCTTCGCAGCATGCTGGTTTCATGTGCTTATGGCACTTCGGAAGGGCCTTTTCTTTTAGGCAGCCATCCGCTTTACCAAACAAAGCAACGTTCTGAACTTCGCCCATGCAGATATGCATACCGACAACGAAACTGGTTGATGAAACCAGCACCAGGATGGCTAGTAAAACAGCTGATATGGAGCGCAATGCCTTCATTGATACCCAAATGTAACGTAATTATCGGATTTTGGATTTATACTTTACGATTATCGCGTTATAGAATTCCGTGAAAAGGCCAGGAAATGCGGCCAACTACAAAAAAAAGCCGTAAGCTATTGGTAGTGTCCGGAGGAAATCTAGTTTCTACGATAGCCTGTATGACGAAAGTCACAGCCACAGCCCGTAGCCCGAAGGCTTGTAGCCTGCAACTTTAAACTTTGAATTACACTCTTGATCGCTAGTGACAAAGTTTTTCCCCCGGGTCAATATTCGCCGTAAGCTAAGTGCCCACGACCCTAAGTTGTAAAGGCGTTTTACTAAAGCACCTCTGCCTTATACCCCGCCTTCTCAACCGCCTGGATTACCTTTGCATTATCCTTTTCTCCGACTACCGTTAGAACTTTTGATGGGTTGTTGTAATCAACTTCCCATTTGTCTTCGCCTAAAGCTTCGTTCAGGAAAGGAGTTACTGTCGCAACGCATCCCGAGCACTTTATGTTTGTTTTGAATTTAGTTGTTTCCATTTTTATTCAAAGTTAAGTATTCAATTCACAACGTTATACCCGGCTTTTTGAATCGCCTGTACCACCGCATCCTTGGTAAGTCCATTGTTCAATTCAATCTCCGCATTTGTTGGTGACACTGACTTCACGGTGCCGCCAATGGCCTTAACTGAATTAGTTACAGTCATTTGGCAATGAGAGCTTTTCATATTCGGAATGGTGAGTTGTATCGTTTCCATGATGTTCATTGTTATATGTAAATTAACGCAATCGACGTGCTGAAAGCTTTACATTATAGCTGGAACGATTTATATAATTACGCACGCGTCTTGATTTTGATCCCTTCATACATCGGGAATCGCTGACTCTTTATCCGTTTGATTTATACGACTTCAAGCATGTTTATATCTTCGCTGCGCGTAGTCTTAAACTGTTGCCTACCACGCTTACCGAGCTCAACGCCATCGCGGCACCGGCAATCATCGGATCAAGTAAGAAACCGTTCACGGGATACAATACTCCTGCGGCCAACGGAATTCCGATAACATTATAGATAAATGCCCAGAAAAGATTCTGTTTTATTCCGATAACAGTCTTCGTTGAAAGATTTAACGCCTTTGGAATAGACTGAAGATCTGATGTTATCAATGTCATCTTCGCGACATCCATCGCGATATCTGATCCTTTTCCCATTGCAATGCTCACGTCAGCTTCGGCCAATGCGTGGGAGTCATTGATTCCATCGCCAACCATGGCAACGACTTTTCCTTCTGCTTGAAGCGCTTTCACAAACTGAGCTTTGTCAGACGGCAATACTTCGGCTTTGAAGTGTTTTAACCCGACCTCGTTCGCTACAGCTTTTGCCGTTTGCTCATTGTCTCCAGTGAGCATGTATACCTCGATGCCTTTGTTGTGCAGTGATTCAATTGCTGCTTTTGACGTCGCCTTAATTTTGTCCGCGATAGCGACGACCGCAAGGACGCTATGATTGTCTGAAAAATATACCACCGTTTTCGCTTCAGATTGCAGTTTGGTAGTCAGTGTGCTGATTTCAATGGAGATGTTCACTTTGTTCTCAGCGATCAGTTTTCGGTTTCCAACAAAATAGTTTTTATCATCAATAGTCCCTTTAACACCTCGCGCAGTAACACTCTCAAATGAGTCGAGCATGATTGCCGAAATAGACTCCGACTTGAGATTGTTCAAAACCGCTTCTGCTAGTGGATGCTCGGACTGTGACTCAAGCGTATATAAGATTTGTTTTTCTCTTACACTTGCTTCACCATTGGTCCAAACTAAATCAGTGACGACAGGTTTCCCTTCAGTGATTGTGCCGGTTTTGTCAAGGATAACGACATTTACTTTGTGCGCTAACTCTAAACTTTCAGCGTCCTTAATAAGAATATTATTTTCAGCTCCCTTGCCAACGCCAACCATAATCGCGGTTGGTGTAGCGAGGCCAAGCGCGCAGGGACATGCAATCACAAGCACCGTAACTGAATTGAGCAAAGCGTAAGTGAATGCGTTATCTCCACCAACGATCATCCAGGTTATAAAAGTTAGAATTGCAATGACGATAACAACGGGCACAAAAACGCCAGCGATTTTGTCGACCAGTTTTTGTACCGGTGCTTTGCTGCCTTGAGCCTGCTGCACCATTTTGATGATCTGCGCAAGAATGGTGTCGCCTCCGACTTTCTCTGCGTTAAATAGAAAGCTTCCTTTTTGGTTGATCGTTCCCGCAAAAACCTTTTCACCATTTTTCTTTTCAACCGCCACTGGTTCGCCTGAGATCATACTTTCGTCCACGAATGAAGACCCGTTGATAACGACACCATCCACCGGGATTTTCTCACCTGGCCGCACTTGAATCGTGTATCCTACCTTTACGGATGCGATTGGAATCTCATGTTCAGTGCCGTCTATAATTGCGCGAACGGTCTTAGGCTGCAGGCCCATCAGTTTTTTCATGGCAGAAGAAGTATTTGACTTAGCTTTTTCTTCGAGAAGTTTTCCCAGTGAAATAAAAGCAATCACAACAGCAGCAGCTTCAAAGTAGACATGAGCATGCATTCCCCTTGAATGCCAGAAGTCCGGAAAGAAAGTATTAAAAACACTGAATACAAACGCAATTCCAGTTGACAGCGCTACGAGTGTATCCATGTTGGCTTTGCCGTGTCGAGCCTGCTTCCATGCATTGACAAAGAAGTTGCGACCAAAATAGAAAACGACGGGCGCTGTGAGTACCATTGAAATGTAGGAACCGTATGGCATGTCCATGAAGAACATGCCGATAATCACCACTGGCATAGAAAGAATGCTCGACCAGATTGTGCGATGCTTCACCGCTTCGTAATGTTTACGTTGGGCTTCTTCTTGCACGGCCTGTGGATCTTCTACATCAACGACTAGATCATAGCCGATCGATCTTACCGAGTTCTGTAGATCCGCTGGTTTGGCGAGTTTTGAATCGTATTCAACCCATGCAGTTTGATTTGCAAAGTTGACGCCTGCGTCTTTCACGCCCACTGTTGATTTTAACATGGACTCAACACTTACAGCACAAGCTGCACAACTCATTTCCAAAACAGGAAATGTTTCGCGCTTATACTGCCCGTTGATCTTTTTATTTTGTATTTGATTTGCTGCAGACATTGTCTCTTCCTTTATGCTTTTCTATACAACAATTATACAGGGTGAGTAGACTTTTGGTTTTATACTTTAGCGCCTTTGATTTATATGATTCCTCGACTTCGAAATATTTCTTAGTTCGTTATTCTTAATCAGAAGTTTCTACCGTGCTTGATTAGCCAGCCTTTGCGTGGAAGCTCGCACATCTTTGAAACAAGATGGCGAGCGTCCGATAAGTTCCTTGCGGATGCCATTGTTTTGAAATTATGTATCAACGTGCGCGCAACTAGGAAGACGTGCGTTACAAAATTCCCTGCAAGACTTCCAAATTTTAAGAGATTGAATCGAGGGGTTTTCGATTCTGGTCAATGTTCCTCGACTTTTTCATGTCCGAAGGCGTGAATCCTGTTATCTTTTTAAATTGATTGGAGAGGTGTGCAACGCTGCTGTATCCAAGTTTATTTGCGATCTCACTGAGACTTAATTCATCATAAAAAAGTAACTCTTTTACTTTTTCAATTTTCTGTTTGATGATGTATTGCTCGAGCGTTACACCTTCGAAACTTGAAAACAAATTGCTTAAGTAGTTGTATTCATAATGCATCTCCTCCGAAAGTAGGCTTGACCAATTTACTTTCAGATCAACTTTGTCAGTGTGATGAATCATTTGAATGATCTTGCTTTTGATAGCATCAATCAACCTGGCCTTTCTGTCATCGATGCGTTCAAACCCAAGGTTTACCAGTGCATTATTAAGCGTGTCTTCCTGCGCCGGTGTTAGACTTTCTTCCCTAATGGTAACCTCTCCCAACGTAACTTTCTCAGGATGCAAACCCTGGCGTTCCAGTTCCTGCTTCACAACCATTATGCAGCGGTTGCATACCATGTTTTTTATAAAAAGAGTAGTCATAGGATGCGTAAAGGTAGCGTTTTTGCTGTCGGCTACGTTATACAATTCTCGGTGGGGATTACATAATTTCTTGAATAATGATTCAAATATTCAGATTTAAAGTAGTTTAAGTTAAAGCATCTACATGGTATTCGTGAGCCAGTCCTGTTTGTGCTGAGATTTTTTGCACGCTTCTTCGGTAGTTCAGCAGCCGGCGCTGCGTAGCCGTAATATCGAATCACTATCGACTACAAAATTCATTGCTCCTGAAGTCGACATTTGCCGACCAATGCGACGTACAGGCTAACGAATGCGATGTATAATGTTAACCATTCCGGTTTGGCCGTCGTAAGATGGCATGACACTCGTTTTACTACCTTTCATCTTATTCCCCCAGCGGTACTGGTGCGTGAGGTAAACAAGGTTTGTAGACAGGATTCCAATACCAGCTCCCATAAGAACATCAGAAACCCAATGTCTGTTATTCATGACGCGCATCGCACCGACGCCGGTGGCCACTGTATACGCGCCAATGCTATACCATATGCTTTTATGTCCATATTCCTTGGCCATAAATGTTGCCGCGGCAAATGCCTGAGCTGTGTGTCCGGAAGGGAAGGATGTTAATTCTTTCGTATCTGGTCTGGGTACTTCGGTTATTCGCTTTAAAGAAAATGTTAACATTCCGACAAGCATCTCAGACTTGATCAAAAGTGCTGTACGATTAGCGAAGTCATTTTTACCTTTTACACCAAGCCAATTTAGTCCGTAAACTACGATAATAGGCGAATGCTGTAAGTAGTCATCCGCACGATAGCGGAAGTTGGGTAGATGTCTGTTTCTTTCTTCTCGAATCTCATAGTTATCATCATTATCGTCGCCTAATGTTGATAGCCCTGCGGCCATAAACAATACTGGCGCTATAAACGTACGTCGGAGCGCGGCTGACTTTATCGAGATGTCTCTAAAAGACGGTTCTGTTTGGAACATCGGGACGTCACTGTCGAAATAACGGGTTCGCGAATGGTGCGCTGACGTGAACTTGTAATTCAACGCCCGGGCTACTGGAAACTTGTTTCGAGTTGAGTCCAGACTTGAATCTTTTGTCATTGCAGGTTCAATTGCCATGGTGTGGTCAACAATGTTTCTTCTGTCAGTTTGGATGATTGACTGCGCTCTTAGGTAAATTGTGGAAAACATCGTGAACGCCAGAGCTGAGACAAGCGAGTTAGGAACTAGGTACATGGGGATACGGATAAATGCATTTTTATAGAAGACAACTCAATTGACAGATACCCCTATTGTGTACTGTAAATAGGATTATGCAGCCGGTTTATTAACTTGTCGTGAAATGTATTTTGATCTATGTTTTCGTTCAATGATAAGCTTGACCACCTTTCAAATTCACGGTTAAATCTTATTCAACATGAAGTCAAGCGCTACATTTCAAGTGACGACTATAAAGCCTACAGCAGCCTTGTCTTCCCGGTAGACCGTGCCATTGAAATTCATTTTAATCAATACCAACGCGTAATCAAGAGTCTCGCCACCTTAAATGAACAGGCTACCCACGACGACGAAGGTCAGTTAAAACTGAATTCTATGCTCATGGCAGCGTTAACGGAAATTCATGGATATCTTTCTTCTCAGCTTTCAATGTTCGATACATTAGAACACCACGCGAGAAAACACGGTCTGTCAAATTACTTCATAAGTGATTATGATTCTTTTCGGAATTCGAGTATCACGCAATTTTTTTTGATCTATAAAAACAACATTCTTAACGAGTTCAATTTTTTGCCATTGCTCCAATTCAATTCCGGTAAAGGATATCAAAAACTTGTCTATCGCGTAGATGAATGGGTACAGCTCGAAGAATGGACACGACTTCAAGATTTCTTCCTGTCTTTAGGCGAATTCGTGGTCATCGATAAGCTGCTTGAGGAGTACTATGACAATGCTTGCGATGTTCTTGACAGGTATCAAAAAAATATTCTCAATAACAACAAACATGTTGTCGAGAAGGTGCTTTCGACTCTTCTGGGATTTGTAACAAAATATGAGGCGCTCGGTCAAAACGGTTTTTTGCCCGTTACTCGTTCGTATCTTGAAAAGAAATTTCGCGACATAGAACGTTAGCATAAGTCTGATCTTATGACCCAAGCTGCGCTGGAAAAAAATGCGTTGTGTTCGAATATTTAATCAAACATGCAGCCCTTCGCGATGTTGCCTTCATTACCCAAATAGGGGATCAATCACACGAATTGCAAAGACGATGTTACTGTCTTTTTGGATGGATCACCTTGGTACAGTATTACTGTAGATGAGCTGCATGAATTCAATTAAAGTTGTAAGGGCACGACAAAATAACCTTAAGAATATTTCGCTGGAGATACCGAAGAATAAGATCACGGTCTTTACCGGCGTTTCTGGATCGGGGAAGTCCTCCCTTGTATTTGAGACGATTGGTGCGGAAGCGCAACGACAAATCAATGAAACGCAAAGCAGTTTTGTGAGAAATCGACTTGCACAATTAGGCGTACCGGATGTCGATAAGATCGAACACTTAAATGTTCCCGTAATCGTCAATCAAAAAAGATTAGGCGGGAATGCGCGATCCACGGTAGGTACAGCAACGGACATCTATGCGTCGTTACGATTGCTTTTCTCCCGGATGGGAAAACCGTTTGTGGGATATTCATTTGTGTTCTCATTCAATCATCCTCAAGGTATGTGCCCGAGATGTCAGGGACTTGGATATGTTAGTGATATTAACGTGGAAGCATTGATCGATAAAACTAAATCACTTAATGATGGAGCGATTTTATTTCCAACATTTCAGCCGGGAGGTTTTCGCTGGTTGCGCTATACAAACTCAGGCTATTTCAACAATGATAAAAAGTTAAAGGATTACACAAAGAAGGAGTGGGAGCTACTACTTCATTCAGAAGAGCATAAGCCTGCAAAGCCGTCGCGCGAATGGGGAAAGACGATGATGTATCAGGGGATTATACCACGCATACAAAATGATATTCTTCGAAAAGACTCGACAGAACATGTGAAACGTAAAAAGGAGTTGGAAAAAATTCTGATTACCAACGTTTGTCCAGAGTGTAAAGGTAGCAGATTAAATAAAAAGATTCTTAGTAATAAGATTAACGGTAAGAGCATCGCGGATTGTTCAGCCTTACCAATTGATGAATTGCTTTCTTTTGTTAAGTCGCTGAAATCATCTTCGCTTGAAACTGTTCTGCACGAGCTTGAAAAGAAATTGCAAAACATGGTGACAAACGGACTCCAGTATCTGACATTAGATAGGACGACAAACACGTTGTCTGGCGGGGAGTCTCAACGCATTAAAATGGTGCGGCATTTGGGAAATAGTTTGGAAAACCTGTTGTACATTTTTGACGAGCCTAGTGTTGGATTACACCCGAAGGATCTTGATAACATTTCACGAATCATTCGGGATATTGCCAACAAAGGCAATACGGTTTTAATAGTTGAGCACGATCCCGACCTGATTCGTATGGCGGATCACATTGTTGACATGGGGCCACTTTCCGGAAGCGGTGGAGGTCAAATAATTTATGAAGGTGAATTCGACGGGCTGCGTAGCTCAAGTGGAAAAACAGGAGAATACTTTTCTCGCAAAAGAATGATCAACACAAATCCTCGGCGCGCGCAGGAATTCGTAAGAATAAAAAATGCCAAGCTTCATAATCTGCAAAATATTTCAATAGCTATTCCTAAGAACGTGCTTACAGTGGTCACCGGCGTTGCAGGTTCCGGTAAAAGCACATTGATCAGCAAAGTCTTTCCGAAGCAATATCCCGAAGTCAGAATTATTGATCAATCCGCTGTGGGAGGGAGCATTCGTTCTAATCTATTAACCTACCTGGATATCTCAGACCAAATTCGGAATATGTTTGCCCGCGCAAATAAAGTATCGAATCGTTTGTTCAGCAATAATAGTGAAGGAGCATGTTCAAATTGTAACGGCCAGGGTACTGAGAAGATAGATCTTGCATTTATGGAAGACATTGAACAGCCATGCGAGGTGTGTATGGGCAGTGGTTTTAATCCAGAGGTGCTGACGTATACCTACAATGGAAAAACAATCGTCGATGTATTAAATCTCTCTACGAATGAGGCGCGGGAATTTTTTGACGGACACGACTTTGTTAGAAAGTTCGATCTGTTAACAGAGCTTGGTATGGACTACCTCAAACTTGGCCAAAGGCTTAACACGTTCTCTGGTGGTGAACGTCAGCGTTTGAAGTTGACGCGAGAACTTTCAACAACGCACGAGATCCTGGTACTTGATGAACCAAGCACAGGTTTACACCCATCAGATACCGATAAGTTGATGAACGTGCTGCAGCACCTTGTGGAAAAAAAGAATACGCTTATTGTCATTGAGCATAATCTGGATATTATTAGTCAGGCTGATTGGATTATTGACATCGGTCCGGGGGCAGGAAAGTATGGCGGACAATTGATGTATGAAGGTACAGTCGAAGGTCTTCTTCAAGACGAAACATCTGAAACTGCAATTTACTTGCGCAAGCACTTGCATCGTTAATTATTCTAAACTAGACAAACCAACAGGGTTGAAGAAAGTCTGCGAGTCAATGTATCTTGGATTTAACTTCAAATAAGGAGCACTCGTTTTCCGTGAATGAAATTTGCGTTAAATATGATGTTGCTAATACTGATTTACTTGAAGTAGTCTATCAGATGCACAAAATTGTTGATGCCGCCATCTACTCAAACAGCCGGCGCACACACCAGGATAGGCGAGGTAAATGATACGCTCGAATTAATTTGTCGATTCATTGATGCTTTCAATGACCGACCGAACTGATGTAAGCATGTTCGTAAAGTTTACTTCTTTTTCTACAAAGCCAATCGCACCAAGTGTTTGCATTTCTTCGCGGTCGTGATCGTGACGAATTTCTGCGTAAATACATACTGGAATCTTCTTCAATGTTGAGAAATTTTTCAATTCACGCAATAATTGTTTGCTTCCCCCAGCCCTGAACTCGAGGTCGAGGAAAATTAAATCAGGTAACAAGTTGTCTGCATCCTCTAAGTAGAACAGTGCGGTTTCTGTGCTGAATGCCTTCAAACATTGATGTGAGGCGTCTATGCGCCTGATGAGCTCGCGAAAGCGTTCGTGCTGGTTCCGATCGTGGTCGATTAATAGTATGGTCATGCTTTATTCCTGTCCAAAAGGTAGCGCATTTATATGTAAGAGATATCAAAATGGTGCGATGAAGTTGTTTCGAAACGAAAGTGTGAAGTTCCGGATCATTTTGTTTCTCATCAACAGAGCAAAGCATGCATCCTTGTTGCTGATGGGTGACAGCAAAACTAAATATGGAGGAATGAACTGATTCGGGCGAAGATTGTTGTATCTTTAAACACTTCCTCAATTCCAAGCCCTTCAAGTGGGTCGGCCTTCGAAATGATCAAGATGTGCACTTGCTGCGCAATATTTAAATCACATTTTACGTAAAGCACATAGTCTCGAAAAACGTGTGCACAACAATGAGCTATCAAACAAACGAAGACAATGTCTACGCGGTGGGTACTTGTATTACTGCGAAGGAGGCTCCGGCGGTTGAGTTAAAGATCACCAAATATTATCGACGTGTTTACTATTGCTCGATCGTAGGCAACGACACGGCAAAGCAAAAAGTGTATTTCGAGCGAGAGCTTGTAACGCCAACGGAGGTTAGAGAATGAATTTAATATTCCTACAGACCATCAGCCGCAAAGGTCGAATACTTCTTTTTGCACTGAACTACATCTTGAAACCGTTGCTCTTTGAAAAGTTTGATGTCTTCACAGATCGGTCCGGTATGAAGTTTACTCGTTATATACTTACGCTAAATAGTTGTTATGTACGAAGTTACAGAGAATCAGAAATTTGAACTTCAGTTTTATCCTGAAGTTCAGCGTGAGTTAATTATTATTTCGAATCATTTGAAACAAATGATGGGTGATCATAAAGCAGAAATAGTGATCTCGTTTTTAAAAGGTATCAGAGCGGAGTGGTTTAAAGAAAATGATGATGTTATTAAGCTGATAACATCGCGGTTCCTTCGTACAGAGCACATCGAAGAACTTTTCAAGGGCTGCAAGACTAATCGCATATTCATAAACGATTTCGAGCGATGCATTTTGACCTCGCTTGTCTAGAAATTTTACAAGAATGTTTTTAATAGTTATTAAATCAAACTTGTACAATGCTTCAACTTAAAACCCGTAAACAGATAACGGCTCGGGAAAGCCAATCTTCACACAAATATTAACGGAGATTGAAAGGTGGATTTGGGTAGCGCGGAAGTGGGGCTTGCCAAGCATATAAGAGAGAAAGCTCTGGGAAAATTAACTAAAGCGAATCTGCGTTTTGTTGTATCGGTTGCAAAACAATACCAGAATCAAGATTGAACCGACCTTCCGTAATTAAATAATCTTCTTTAACGCCCACGGTGTTTTGATCTTTACTGCACAAGGTGATCTTACTTACCACAGACTAGTTTTTTCTAATTTTTAATATAATAGCATGCAAGGAACAGTTAAATTTTTTAATGAGACCAAGGGATTTGGGTTCATTACTCCAGTAAATTCAAGTGTCGACATATTTGTCCACTCTTCAGGTCTTGTGGATCAGATCCGCGCTAATGATCAGGTTGAGTATGACGAGGAGAAAGGCAAAAAGGGCATGAATGCCGTTAATGTTACCGTACTGAACTAGGGTTTACTACAAACATATTCGAGTAGACAGCTAGCAATGGCTGTCTGTTTTTTTTTATCGCGGGCTCTACCCCGTTAAAAAATTGTTTTTCTCAAATAGTGACCTTTGCGGCACGGTGTCATCTGGACGGAGTCTTAAAACATTGACTGCCGCTGAACGTACTTACTTGTTTTTTGGTTGTATTGATAATGACTAAAATTAAATTTGCCCCCACCCAGAGAGACTTTGTTTCAACCCTGAACAAGCGTGTAACTGAGTACTTCAATAACAATAAGATTGCACGGCATGGGAATATTCAAATGGTGATTAAGACCATTGTGATGTTCGCGCTGTATTTTCTTCCCTATACACTTATCCTTACTAGTACTGTATCAAGTGTTTTCGGTTTAGTTTCTACGGTTGTGCTAATGGCACTTGGCTTGGCCGGTATTGGGTTGTCCGTTATGCATGATGCCAATCATGGAGCGTATACTAAAAGTAGGCGGATTAATAATTTCATTGGATATTCTTTGAATTTAGTTGGAGCTAACGCGTTTAACTGGAAGGTGCAACATAACGTGTTGCATCACACGTATACAAATGTTCATGAAGAAGATGAAGATATCAGTCCGCGCGGAGCATTACGGCTGACACCACATTCTGATTGGAAGAAGATGCACAAATACCAGTTTGTGTACGCATGGTTTTTATATGGTTTGATGACTATTGTATGGCTATTCTACAAAGACTTTTCCAGGCTTTTTAAATATCAGCGAAACGGTATGGTAAAAGCGCAGAATGCGAGTCCTGGCAAAGAATGGGCTATACTGCTTGGGACAAAACTGTTTTACATCGCTTATATCTTTGTATTGCCTTTAGTGTTCACACCACTGTTGTGGTGGCAAATAGCAATTGGTATTCTCTTAATGCACTATATAGCAGGTTTCATCTTAGCTATTATTTTTCAGCCCGCTCATGTTATTGAAGGCACCGAGTTTCCATTACCCGATGAAACAAGAACGCTTGAAAACAATTGGGCGGTGCATCAGTTAATGACGACTACCAATTTTGGAAATAAAAGTAAATGGTTCTCTTGGTATGTTGGTGGGCTCAACTTCCAGATCGAGCATCACCTTTTCCCCAACATTTGCCATGTTCATTATAGTAAGATTGCAACGATTGTGAAGTCGACAGCACAAGAGTTTGGATTGCCATACAAAAGCTCGAGAACTTTCTTTGGCGCGTTGGTTGGTCATGCGAGGTTACTCAAGCAGTTGGGAGCGAGACCAGAGTTGGTTCCTTAATAGAAATACCCGGCGCATGCTCACGCAAACACCAAAAAAGGCGTGAGTCCCGAAGACTATAAATATCCAAGCGCTGGATTTTATCAGCACGCCGACTGTTCCTGGGATTTGCTGTGTCGTATCGATGGCTGATAGCCAATTCAATGCCGTATACATTTGTTGGTGACAGCCGGTGCATGCTCACGCAAACGCCAACAAAGGCGTGGAGGAGCTAACGTATACCTACAATGGAAAAACAATCGTTGATGTATTAAATCTCTCTACTAATGAGGCGCGGGAATTTTTTGACGGACACGACTTTGTTAGAAAGTTTGACCTGTTAACAGAACTTGGTATGGACTACCTCAAACTTGGTTTAAATCCTGACCCCAAGAATTTATTTTTCTGTAGGCACTCCCAAAGTATTTGCTCATGCTTGTTGAGTTATTGCGAAGCCATTTCGCATTTTGAAATGTATTCGGTGTTGCATTGTAAAACATTTTCTTTTCCATAAATAATTTCAGTTAACGTTAACTGAATGTAAGCACTGAGCTATCAAATTCCAATAGGTGCTTTGACGGCCAATTAAGAGGCTTGTACACTCATAATTCCTGACCACTACACACCCTTTAATTCCCTGAAGGGAGTCCTACCCTTTAATTCCCTGAAGGGCGCCATCGCGACTTTAAAGCTTATAGTACACCAATTCCCCCTTCAGGGGCTAGGGGTAAGCTGGCTACGATCGCTTTTTGCGTACTCGTACCCAACGATCTTTTAATTTTGTGTGAAGTTTCATCCCTGCCAAACCGGATAATCAATGTAGCCTTGTTTACCGCCTCCATACATTGTTGCCCTGTCTGGCTCACTAAGCGCAGCATTTTTTTTAAACCGTTCTGGCAGGTCGGGGTTTGCGATGTATAGCTTTCCAAAAGAAATAAGCTTGGCAATGCCTTTCTCGAGTTCCGCTTCGGCAGAAGCTTTGTCATATCCTGCATTGGCAATAACGGTGTGGCGAATCTTTCTGCCAAACAACTCAATCTCGTTGTCATCCCGATCGCTATTGCGACCGTAATGTTCAGGAGCAGGGAAGTAGGTGCTGCGCCTCATGAGTTCTACATAAGCAAAGTCTAATTTATTCAGTTCTTCAATCAGGTAGGTATAAGTCGCGGCAGGGTCATCCAGTAAGATATCGCCATAGGTATGGAAAGGAGATATTTTAATACCCACCTTTTCACTTCCAGCTACACTGATTAATTCCTGCATCACCTCCAGCACAAAGCGGGCTTTGTTAGGAATGCTGCCACCGTAATCATCCGTCCTTTGATTGGCGCTTTCAGCTAAGAATTGGTTGGGCAGATAACCATTGGCAGCGTGAAGTTGCACGCCGTCAAATCCTGCGGCGATGGCATTTTTTGCAGCCTGGCCAAAGTCTTTAATAGTCTGCCTGATTTCTGGGATTGTCATCTCCTGCGGTATCTCGTAATCCTTTCTGCCTCGCGATGTAAAATGCTGCATTCCGCGGATAGCCAGCGGTGATGGTGCAAGCGGGAGCTTGCCGTTCCTGTCTACAGAATGTCCCACACGACCGGTGTGCCAGAGCTGCGCTATAATAACACCACCTTTATCGTGTACGGCTCTTGTAACTTTCTTCCATGCTTCTATTTGTTCAGCCGTGAAAATACCTGGCGTGAACGGACTACCTGTAGCTTCTTCACTGATCCTGATGGATTCGGTTAACATCAAACCTGCGCCAGCCCTTTGAGTGTAGTATTCTACTGTCATGTCACCCACTACGCCATTCATATCTGTACGGCCTCTGGTCATCGCTGCCATGGCCATTCTATTTTTCAGGTTGACACCGCCCAGTTGTGCTTGTTCTAAAAGTTTCATTAATATTCTTCTGGCTTTTATTCCTGATCAAGACTGTCAATATCGTGTCGTAAAAATTATACTTCTTTTCGTCTGGCCATCGCCTGAGCGATGATGCTGGCGGCAATCAATTGCAAGGCATGGTAAAGCATGAGCGGCAACAATACAATACCGGTGATGGTGCTATGTTGAAAGAGCACTTTTGACATGACGGTTCCGTGTACCAATGATTTTTTAGATCCACAAAATAAAACCGTAATACGATCTTCATCTGAAAAGCCAAACCATCGACTGAGTAATCCAACGCAAAAGAATACAACAAAAAACAAAGCCATCATCCCTGCAGCGAGTCCGGCAAGCTCCAGCGCAGAGAACCCTTCAAAAAGATGTTCGGAGAAGGACTTGCAAAACGAAGTATAAATAATGGTGAGGATAATTGCCTGATCGAAATACTTCAGTTGCTTCTTGTATTTTTCTGCGATGGCGCCAAAGCGGGCGTTGAGGCTTATGCCGATGATAACAGGTAATAATACTTGTAAAACCAACTTGATGACGATATCCGTAACATCAAAATGACCTGTTGCAGAAGCGATGAACAGCCCAACCCATAGCGGCGTAACCACTACGCCGATCAAACTGGAAATGCTCGCATTGAAAATGGCTGCAGGAATGTTGCCCTTCGCGATGGAAACCATGACCACCGAAGAAGAAACGGTTGATGGTAGCGCGGCGAGAAAAAATACACCCAACCAAAGCAACTCGAAGTTTGTGTCCATGAACAAAGGGCGAGATGCCAAAACGATGAGTGGAAAAAACAAAAAGGTTGTGAGCTGGACGACAATATGCATTTTCCAGTTGGCAAGTCCGGCTTTTAGTTTCGCTATGCTAAGTCGCAGGCCATAAAAAAAGAAAATAAACGACACGCCTGCATTGGCAATCTCCTCCAGCGAAACAGGTTCCCTGATCATGCCAGGCTGTGGTAAGAAATAGGCGAGCAGGATCATGGTGCCTATCATTAACAGGAACCCATCGAAACCTGCTTTCTTTAATACTTCTAATAACTTCTTCAATGTGCGCTTACTATATTTTTTCCTTGAGCCAAATTATCAATTACTACATTGGAACGAATCGCAAATTCTTTGCGTATGATTTCAGCTCCTGCACTTAATGCATTCAATTTACCTCTTGCCACGCTTCGTGATAACGGAGCCATCCCGCAGTTGGTGGAAGGGTAAAGATTTTCAATATCTACAAACGCAAGCGCTTTACGAAGCGTATCCGCTACTTCTTCCGGTGTTTCAATCGTGTTGGTGGCCACATCAATTGCACCCACCATTATTTTTTTACCCCGAACAAGTTCCATTAAATCTAAAGGCACTTTTGAGTTGTGGCATTCTAATGACACCACATCAATTTTAGATTTTTGAATTTTAGGAAAAATTTCTTCGTACTGACGCCATTCTGAACCCAATGTCTTTTTCCAATCGGTATTTGCTTGTATCCCGTAGCCGTAGCAAATATGTACCGCAGTTTCGCAGTTTAATCCTTCTACGGCTCTTTCTAATGCGGCCATTCCCCAATGGTTTACTTCATCAAAGAACACATTGAATGCAGGTTCATCAAACTGGATAATATCTACTCCTGCATCTTGCAATTCTCTGGCTTCTTCATTGAGTGCTTTCGCAAATTCCCATGCTAATTTTTCCCGGCTTTTGTAATGATCATCATACAAGGTATCGACCATGGTAAGTGGTCCCGGTAGTGCCCACTTGATAGGCTTATTGGTCTGCTTGCGTAAAAATTTAGCGTCTTCAACAAACACTGCTTTTTGACGTGCAACATCACCGACAACCATGGGAACACTCGCATCATAACGGTTACGAATTCTCACCGTTTTGCGATTTTCAAAATCTACACCACTTAAGTGCTCGATAAAAGTGGTTACGAAATGTTGGCGTGTTTGCTCACCATCACAAACAATATCTAACCCAGCCAATTGTTGCTCTTGTAGAGAAATGCGCAAAGCATCTTGTTTTCCTTCAAGCAACTGTTCTCCTTCGAGTTTCCAAGGCGACCATAGTTTCTCGGGTGGTGCGAGCCAGGCAGGTTTGGGTAAACTTCCAACAATGGAGGTTGGTAATAATAATTTCTTAGTCATGAAATAATTCTAAAGTGTTGTATTGATTAAAGCGCAAAATTGGCAGCCCACTGCTCTAAGACATTCTTGTGAGGCTTGATGAAATGCTCTTCAGCATATTTACCCTGTTCAACAGCAAGTCGGCTGCGCTCCACGCGGTCATACTCCACGCGAGTCAGTGAATAGTCTTCGTGTTTTAGACTAGGCTGATAGATTTGCCCAGCCACTGAATTTGCATTGTAAATTTCAGGGCGATAAATCTTTTGGAAAGTCTCCATCGTGGCGATTGAGCTAATCAGTCCAAGATCAGTATAGTCCGTAAGCAAATCTCCGGAATGATAAAAAGCCATCGGTGCCACGCTGTTCGGAGGCATGAAAAAACGAACCTTTAGACCCATCTTTGAGAAATATTCATCCGTAAGAGAATACTGATCCTGCTGATACTCAAAACCCAGAACCGGATGCTGATACTCCGTGCGCGTATACGTTTTGTTGCTCGATACACTTAGACAAATGATCGGCGACATCTTAAAGTGCTCTTTATATGTGGCTGAACTCACAAAGCACTGATAAAGTTTGCCGTGCAAATCGCCAAAATTTTCAGGGACAGAAAAACTGGATTTGTTTTTATTGTACTCGGTCAATAAAATACTGAAATCATAATCTCGTACGTAAGAAGAAAAATTATTTCCGGCAACACCATCGATATGCTGGCCAGTCTGACGGTCAAAAATATTCGTTTTTAAAACTTCAATCAACGGCAGATTGTCAATACCATTGTTATTGTCAATACTCATCGTTACCGTCATGATTTCAAGTTCGATACGGTAACGATCACCTTTAGGGTTATCCACATGCGCCAATGCATTGAATCGATTGTTAATCATAGTTAAGGCATTGCGTAAGTTTTGTTGGCGATTAGCTCCTCTGGCCAGGTTTGCAAAATTGGTCGTCAGACGCGTTTTACTTGAGGGGTGATAGTTCTCATCTAAACGAGTGCTCTTGAGCGTGAATACAAAATCATTCTTGGTGGTATGCTGATTATTTTCCATGCATTTCTATTCGTTTACTTTCGGATTTTCTGATGTGATCGACACGCCTTTACGACACAAAAGTCCGTCAAAAATCTATAGTAACGCTTAGAATGCTTTAATTTGATGATAATTCAGTAAAATCAGTTGTGATATGTTAACTTTAAAGATTTTAAACCTGTATAGTGATGAAATCAGATCCGCTTAAAGGAAAATTTTCTGTCGATGAGTTAGACGAAACAGACATCCAGATTCTTAAAATACTCGGAAACGATTCTTCTATCAAAACGAAGGATCTGGCCACGAAAGTAAATCTTTCTCCTTCTCCCGTATTTGAGCGCGTCAGACGACTGGAGGAAAAGGGATACATCAGAAAATACATTGCACTGCTCGATGCAGAGAAACTCAGCTACGGACTGATCGTCTTCGTCAGTATAAAGCTCAAGCAACACGACAAAAGTATCGGACACAATTTTGTAAAAGATATTCAGAAGCTGGATGAAGTTGTAGAGTGTTATAACATATCCGGCGAACATGATTTTCTACTCAAGGTGTATGCGCGTGATATGAAACACTTCCAGGATTTTGTATTCAACAAACTAGGATCAGTAAGCAGCATTGGAAGCACGCAAAGCACTTTTGTGATGAGCCAGATTAAGCACTCTTTTAATATTAAGATCCGGTGAATTTTAATGGTCGCCTACTAAAACCAAGTAGGTTGATATTTTACAGAGAGGGTCGCAGAGAATCATGTTCTCTGTGTCCGTCGACTCCCTTGTGCAGTATATCATAAAAGGATTTACGCAATGACAACGGCTCAAGGATGACAATGTTGGGAACGAATATCAACAACAAAGCTGTAAGCTCGTAGTTTACCCGAAGCTTCAGTTTCACCGTTAGCCCTTTCGCAGTGTCTTCAATAATCTGCTGGCTGTGGTGTAGATGTTGTGTCTTAATGTAAGGTGCAGTAGCAGGGGTAAACCAAAGAACAATGTCTTGCACGGGGCCTCGGGTATAGGTTATGCCGATCGTGTGATCGAAGAAATCCGCTGGTTTTATTTTTGTGTTCTCCCGTATCCCTTGTTGGTGTTCGACGCGGCAAGTGGGCTGCGGCACCAACAAGATTACGGCAAATTCTTTCGTAATTGAAAATCTGCGTTGGTTATTCAAGGTTCTTGGAATTTTGATTAATATCGATGTCACCCCGTTGTGTACGAAAAATCAAATGGATTATGCTCGGCATCATGCCGAATTCGTCACCGTGTACTAATCCCGAAGACTATAAATACTCAAGCGCCGGATTTTATCTACACGCCGACTGTTCTTGGGATTTCCTGTGTCATGTCGATGGTTGATAATCGATTCAATGGCCATACATTTGTTGGTGACACCCGGCGCATGCTCAGGCAAACACCAACAAAGGCGTAAGGATGGTGGAAATTTCATTTTAAAGGCCTGTCATTTAGGACAAGGAGAACAAGGAGCACGTTTATCTACGCAGCTCAAATATGTTAGCTTTGCAAAGACTGAATACATAAACAAGGTTGGGGGAACGTGAATCTTAAAATACCGTTGGTGGTGTTCCATTGAAATTTATACCAAAAATGAAAACTCTATTTTTCTTTTTATTTCTCTGGTTAATGGTATCACCTATCGTCGCACAAGATTCGATCGGACCTTCATGTTTTGAATTCAAGGAGAATATTCCATCTATTTATGACACTGTTGCGCAACCTGTTATCAAAAAATATTCAGAGGTTTCTTCAGCGTTGAGGACCGCGCTTAGTGATACTGATGATATAAAAGTGAAAGACAGTGACTATGTAATCTTTACTTACTCTTTAAATCAACAAGGAAAGCTTCGACTAGTGTTTAAACCTTCCATTAAAACGGTTTTTAATGTTGATAGGCTTGAAAAAGATCTTTTTATAATTCTTGATACCGCATGGGAACCGGCGTTTATCAAAACGAATACTCAAAAGAAAGTGCCTTTTTACATAGATTGCTATATTTCGATCTCGAAAAAAGTAGTTTCAGTGAAATTCATGGGTGAAGCCGGTAGAATATTAAACTCCTTCAATTTTGATCGCCCTGTGATGGTGTCGAATACTTTGAAACGTTAAGAACAGAGGAAAGACTACCCTGTAATACTGTCCACTCTAAATGGCGCATACATTTGTTGGTGACACCCGGCGCAGGCTCACGCAACCACCAACGGCGTCGGAGATGTTTGTGTCATAGCAATTTCTCAGTTTCTATAACACCTGCGCTAACCAGCTCAAGCACTGCCTGTTAATTTTTTTGATGTTTTAAAACTACAAGTAAATGAACGATTTCTGAAAGTCATACTTTTTAGATGGCTGTATCTTTAGCATGTGGAATAGATGAATGGACCTGGATGAAAAACCACATCAAATGATTGCCAACTTGCCCCGCACGATAACGTTTATCTGTTTAACACTTAGTGTAAGTTGTCCTCTTTATGCACAGTCGGTGCCGCCTGTATTCACCTCTCCTGAGGTGCGTTCAGACAATACCGTAATATTCAGATTTTTTTCAAAGTCTGCCCGCGAGGTAAAGCTGAGTACACAAATTGAAAAATCTCCCATGGCGATGACTAAAGACTCCCTCGGAGTTTGGTCAGTAGTGTTGGGCCCCGCTAAGCCAGATATATACCCTTATCATTTTATAGTCGATGGTACGTCGGTCGCCGATCCAAGAAATTCCGCGACCTTTCCTAACGAAGGGTTTCAAAGTAGTCTTGTAGAAATCACAGGTTCTTCACCGCTGTTGCACACACTACAGGATGTTCCCCACGGCACTGTCGCTTATCGTTATTATAGGTCGCCGGAACTCGGTACAAGACCTGTGGTTGTTTATACGCCTCCAGGTTATGAACAGGATACGAAGGCAAAATTTCCCGTTCTCTATCTGCTTCATGGTACAACGGACACGGAAGAGACATGGACTAAAGTAGGGAGAGCCAACATCATCCTCGACAATCTCATTGCGCAGGGTAAAGCGAAGCCCATGATCATCGTCATGCCTTATGGCCGTGCTTTTCCTATCGTTAGCAAGTCGTCAGGGAGTTTACGCAATTGGGAGAACCTGCAGGAATTCAAAAAAGACTTTTTGAATGATTTGATTCCTTTCGTCGAACAAAACTATCGTGTGAAGGCTGACAAGGACAATCGTGCGATCGCAGGGTTCTCTGGCGGCGGAGGCGAGACGTTGTATCTGGGACTTAATCATCCGGATTTAGCTTCATGGATTTGCGGATTTGCTCCCGGAATGTTGAAGGAAGAATTTGAGCGTAACAATGCCGTAGCTTTCGCGGATCCGGCTCAGACAAATAAACGACTTAAACTTTTCTGGATCGGTGTTGGAAAGGACGACTTCTTATTTGGCGTGATCCAGGACTACATCGAATTGCTGAAGCAAAAAGAAATCAAGCACGAAACCTTTATTTCGGATGGAGGCCACACCTGGATGAATTGTAAACTCTACCTCACGACGATCGCACAAAAACTATTTAAACCTTAAAGGAAATTTTAAACCATCAACCTTTATAAGAAATGATACGCTACCCTCTTATCGTGTTTTCTTTATTTTTTTCATCCGTGTTGTTTGCTCAGTCGGATCAAAACGTCAAAGAAGATTTTAAACCATCAAGCCTGAATCAACCAGGGCAGGAGTATCCGCAAGTCAACTCACAGGGGTACGCGCGTTTTAAAATTCTGGCTCCAGCAGCCGATAGCGTGAGGGTTAGTCTCGGCCTCGGCGGCAAAGGTGGGACTAAACTGACCAAAGGTAACGATGGCTTTTGGACTGGAACAACGGCAGGCCCTATGGACGAAGGTTTTCATTACTACAACATAAACATTGACGGTGGAAAATTCAATGATCCGGGTGCGCTCAACTTTTACGGGTCGGTGCGATGGGAAAGCGGAATAGAAATTCCCGCACATGATCAGGCCTTCTATGAATTGCGGGATGTACAGCATGGCCATGTTCAGCAGATCCTGTTCCCATCTAAAAGTACGGGTACTTCGCGAAGGGCATTTGTGTACACGCCTCCGGGCTATGACAAAAATAAGTCAACGCGATATCCTGTATTGTATCTTCAGCATGGATGGGGAGAAGATGAAACTGCATGGACGAGCCAGGGCAGAGCTAACCTCATCATGGACAACCTTACCGCGGAAGGAAAGATCAAGCCGTTCATTATTGTCATGACTTATGGAATGACTAATGAAGTAAAGTGGGGTCGCATCCATGAATTCGACATCAAGCATTTTCAAACTGTACTGGTTGACGAGTTGATTCCCTATGTGGATAGCCATTTCCGCACAATTTCCGACCAGCGTAATCGTGCCATGGCAGGTCTTTCCATGGGCGGTATGGAAACTAAACTGATTACGTTAAACAAACCGGATGTATTCTCTCATTACGCGCTGTTAAGTGGTGGTACTTATAAGCCAGAAGATATTGTTGACAAATCAAAAGTTAAATTGGTCTTCCTCAGTTGTGGCAGCAAGGAGAGACCAGACGGTGTAAAAAGTGCTGCGGCAGCTTTGCAGAAAGCTGGGATGAATGCGGTATCATACATTTCGGAAGGCACGGCTCACGAATTCCAGACTTGGAGAAGAAGTTTATATCAGCTTGCGCCGCTTCTCTTCAAGTAACATGTAGCATTCCATTCAGTTATTTTACGCAATCAATATTTCGATACATGACAACCATCAACCTTAAATTAAAGAAAGCATTTGCCTCCAGCGCACTGGGTGTAATTACACTTGGCATCACGAGCACGTTAATTTTCTCCTGTGGTTCCCGTTCTTCAGAAAACACTGAAACAACGGCGGAAACTACCACTGAGCCTACGGACACACTTCAGGCAATTTCAGATCCATTGGTGAGTCACATTTATACAGCGGACCCATCGGCGCACGTATTCAACGGCCGGATTTATATTTATCCATCACACGATATCGAAGCGGGAGTTCCTCAAGACGACCTTGGATCACACTTTGATATGAAAGATTATCATGTGTTGTCTATGGATAGCGTAGGCGGGAAAGTCACTGATCATGGTGTGGCGCTGGATATAAAAGACATTACATGGGCAGGTCGGCAATTATGGGCGCCCGATGCGGCTGAGAAAGGTGGCAAGTACTACTTATATTTTCCTGTAAAGGATAAAGAAGATGTGTTTAAAATCGGCGTCGCCGTCGGGGATTCACCTGAAGGACCGTTCAAGCCTGAAGCTAAACCTATTGAGGGAAGCTATAGTATTGATCCGACTGTCTTTAAGGATTCTGACGGAAAATACTATATGTACTTTGGTGGAATCTGGGGCGGTCAGTTGCAACGTTGGGATAATGGAAAGTACGATGCCAATGGATCGAAGACTGATCGCGATGATGGTGGTCCGGCCATCAAACCACGCGTTGCGCGTCTTTCCGATAATATGCTTTCATTTGCCGAGCCTGTTAAAGAAATTGATATCGTTGACGAGCATGGAAAACCTATTGCCGGTAGCGATCACGACAGAAGATTTTTCGAAGCCTCATGGCTACACAAGTACAATGGAAAATACTATTTCTCCTATTCAACAGGTGACACGCATTTTATCGCTTACGCGATCGGCGATACGCCTTATGGGCCATTCACATACAAGGGTGTAATTTTAAATCCAGTCCTCGGCTGGACAAACCATCATTCAATTGCGGAAGTGAATGGAAAATGGTACTTGTTCTATCATGATGTCGAACTTTCAGGAAAGACGCATTTGCGGAATATCAAAGTAACACCGCTCACACATGAGGCCGATGGAAGTATCAAAACTATCAGTGCATATGGGAAGCCTGTAATGTAAAACTCCGCACTTCAATTCGTCTGCAATCTTAAACGTAATCTCTTTCCATGAAAGCCTTATTCGGTTCAAGTATCAACTACATCATCGTTATCTCATTATTTTTCCATGCGTGTAGTCCGGTTAACGAGGATGATGCATTATCCGTGAATACAAGCTTTGGAAAGGTTTCTGGTTTGCATGAAGACAGTGTTTTTATTTTCAAAGGGATACCCTATGCGAAGGCTGAGCGATTCATGGTGCCGCAGGATCCTGATCGCTGGGAAGGTATACGCGAATGCGTTGCCTTCGGACCAGTGGCGAAACAAGTGGTGCCATGGATTAACGACTCTTTGATGAACGAAAAAGAGTTGTTCAGCGTCAACGTATGGACGCGCGGATTGTCTGACGGAAAAAAACGCCCTGTAATGTTTTGGTTACACGGCGGTGGCTTTCATGTAGGCAGTAGCAGCGATCCAATGACTGATGGAAAAGCACTTGCGAAAAAAGGAGATGTTGTGGTGGTGTCTGTAAACCATCGTCTTAATATTCTGGGCTTCCTGGATCTCTCTGGCGCCGACCCTAAATATGCGCAATCGGCGAATGTGGGGATGTTAGATGTTGTAAAGGCTCTTGAATGGACCAGAGATAATATTAAAAATTTCGGTGGCGATCCTTCTAATGTCACAATTTTTGGTGAATCGGGTGGTGGCGGAAAAGTGGGAACACTCATGTGCATGCCTTCGGCGAAAGGATTGTTTCACAAAGCAATTATTCAGAGCGGAACACTCATTAATGTGATGACAAAAGAAAAATCCCAGGGCTTGGGACTGGCTGTGCTGAAGACGCTTGGAATTGCAACCAATGACCTCCACAAACTTGATACGCTATCTTATCATACTTTGTTAAAGGCCGGGAACGATGCGATTGAATCAATCAATGGCAAAAGAATACCAGGATCTCCGACGATGTTTGGTTTTGCGCCTTCCGCTGATGGAGAGGTATTGCTGCAGCAGCCCTTCACGCCCGGTTTTGCCAGCATTTCGAACAAGATACCTTTGGTGATAGGAACAACATTGAACGAATTGATTCGCACGGCCTACAGTGAAAAAGATCTCACGCTCGCGCACGCAAAAGAGAGACTTAACAAAATATACAACCATAGAACGGATGACTTTGTAAAGTTATATTCGGAGGCTTATCCCGATTTCACGCCGCAGGATTTGCTTTCAGTTGACACAATATTCAGACCATTTACCATTCGCACAGCCGATGCGTGGTCGGCGCAATCCAGTGCACCTGTGTACAGCTACTTTCTCTCCTGGAAAAGTCCCATGGATAGCAGCTCCCGTGGTTCTTTTCACGGCCTGGATGTTGCTTTGGCTTTCGATAATGTAGACATCAGGTCGGATTGGACAGGGACAACGAAAGAATCATACGATATGGCGGATAAGATGAGTTCGGCATGGATAAACTTTGCAAAGACTGGTAGCCCTAGCGTTGTAGGTAAACTTCCTGCGTGGGAGCCATATACAGTGGCAAATGGATCAACGATGATTTTTGATCGTGCGTGTGTCATTCGCCACCATCATGACCGCGCGTTGATGAAGTTCATCAAGCCGCTGGAGTAGGGTGAAGCATGCTACTCACGTCACCAATGATGATGTAGATTGTCGATTATATCTCGTCACATTACTTGGTGGTTTCAGGAGCCCAAGTTTTGTAAACAAATCGCAGCGCATCGTAGTAAGCAGGAATTGGTTCCGTCATGTGAGATTCAAATGGATAATCTTTATACATGTGTTCAAAATCTCGTAAGCTACGATGTCTAAATAGTTTATTGAATTCCAACACGTCGTTGCGAAAAGTGCCATCTTCATTTCCAACACTATAAAATAGTTTCTTACCTGTAATCGCTGCAGCAGCAAGTTTTTGCTCTGCTAAGCGTAAAACATATTTGTTGTCGAACCATAGGGAAGGGCTTACGGCTACGTAAGCATCAAACATTTCGGGATGGTTTAGCATGCAATTGATCACTGTAAGTCCGCCGAAAGAATGGCCAGCAAATATTTTGAATCTACTGGTTTTGTAACGACCCTCGACATAAGTCATTAATTCCTGTTTTACAAAGTTTAAAAACTGCTCATTGCCGCCGGATGTCTTATACCTAGAATCTACGTTGCCGTCAAAGTCAATTAAGCTATTGGTTGGTGTAAGGTCTTTTACGCGGTCAGCGCTAAGAATACCTACTACAATGACAGGCGGAATAACCCCCCAATGCCTTAAGTATTCTACGTATGCGGAAACTATGTGAAAATGATTTTCGCCATCCAATAGATACAAGACATCCAATGGTTTGTTTACTTGGTTAGAATCGATTTTTGGAACGTGGATGTATACATAGCGGTCTTGGTTGAGTATCTGTGAATGTATTAACTGCACATCGTTCGTGACGTGATTATATCGCGCCGGTGTTTGGGCGTTTGCGTGATAGGAAAGAAGTATGAAAAATATGATGACGTACTTCATATAAAATCGTAAACATTTACAGCTACTTCGTTATCACGACTCCACCGTTGGGTTGAATGGTTATTGATGTTGCGCCGTCATTAGGAACGCTCAAAGAAGCCATGAATGTTTCACGACTTTTGTTGTCGTTATATAGTAACACTTCCTTTCCTGCGAACATACTCAAATTGGTTTTAATTTGAATCGGAGATTTGGTTGCATTTACACCAGCAACATACCATTTCTCCTTATGACGGCGTGCGAGGACGCAATAACGGCCTGGGTAACCATCGACGAAAATCGTTTCATCCCATGTGGTCGGAATATTCCGCATGAAGTCAATTTCGAATGCGGGTACATCCGTCAAGTTGTTTGGTGTTAAAGCAAACATCTGTACTGGGTTTTGAAAAAGTACACTTGTCGCCAACTGGAAAGCATCAGTGGTTAAACGTTCCTGGCCAATTTTATTCCCTTTATTCAAGAAGTCGTTGAGCAGCACGCCACCAAACTCCATACTTGCCACAGTGTTTCTGATAAAAGGATGTAGCGTCGCGTAAAGCGCTTCTTTTTCGCGAACATCTTGAGAAAAGATTAACATTTCCGAGGCGAGTACAGCTTCACTTCCCACAAAGTTCGGATACATTCGTTCCCATCCGCGCGGTAATGTTGCGCCATGACAGATAACCATAAGACCGTAATCATTTGCATCGGAAAAGATATCCTCGTATAGTCGTAGTGTTTCCTGTTTGTCGCCACCGAAGAAATCTACTTTCAAACCTTTTACACCGATTTCATGAAGCCACTTCATTTCTTTCTTTCGCGCAATTGATGTATTCATTTTATTAAGCGGGGTCATGAAGGCATCGTTTACGCCGCCATTCGAATTGTACCATAAGAATACATCAACATTTTTGGACGCGGCATAACGAACCAACTGCTCCATCTTGTCGTAACCCACTCTTGCGTCCCACCATGCGTCGATCAAAATGTATTCGTAATTCATGGCAGCAGCGAGGTCAATATATTTCACTTGATCGTCAAAGTTCATGCTTTCATCCTGCCAAACGATCCAGCTCCATGTACCCCGGCCATACTTGTACGACTGCGAACTTTCATAAAGTGGATCAACCACATCAAACGGAATTGTTGTTTCGACGATTGGCTTGAGTGATTCGCCAACCGTAATGGTTCGCCAAGGTGTAACGCCAGGCAGCGCCAACTGTGCGCCTATACTGCCGAACCCATTGTTTTGTTTTGCGTTCGGAAAGTCTACATGAAATAATCCATCCTTGTATTTGCTTAGGTGCGATGCACAGTAAGTGCTTCTCACACCAGTTTCGGAAAGCAAGACCCAACTATTATTGCCTATGCGAAAAAGTCCTGGAAATACATATCCATCAGAAGACGTCGCTTTGTCTAACGGTGCATCGGTTTCATAGCCACTTTCATAACTGGGCGTTGTGCGGGCAAACCCGCTCATGGGAATCATCATCGGCGAAAGAAAGGATGTTGTTGCTGATGGAAATTTGTAGCCAGTAGTTTCCGCCTCAATGACACAAGCCATTCGATCTTTCCATACAGGTAATTCATATCTGAACGCAATATCATTAGCACTTACCTGGAACAAAACGGAAACTTGCTTGCCTTGTTCATTGTTGAATTGGCACTTCAACGTATTGGCGCTATACTTCACATAAGAACGCTTTATCTTATCCTGGACGTACGCTTTACTCACTCGTCCAACAGTTGATTCTATCAACGTCATGTTCTTGCTAAAGTCTCCTTCATTGGTAATCAATCCCAATGGAGAATCTTCAAGAATTATCCGCTGGTTGTAAGTAACTGAGTATACAGGAACCCCACTTTTGACAGCGATGCTTACTTTTAGATTTCCATCTGGACCAGTAACCACTGCGGGATTTTGCGAAAAGGTTTGTAATGCGTGAGAAAGACATAAAATCAAATTGAGTATAAGCACCTTCATAAGTAATATAGAATTGATTCCTGTTTAGTAGTCTCGATAAATAAATGTTTAAATTACATTTATTTTTAGATTGTGCAATGTGAACCAAACTATCATCAAGAAATCCTACGGAAAAAATCAAAGGGGTATGGCCGTTCATGTCGCTGACAAAGGTGTTGACATTGCCATCGAAAATAATTGCATGACAAAGATCTTTGCTCAAATTAAAATATGTAATGATGAGCGTCCATTTGCGCGTGCATGTCGGAAACTCATCCGGAAATATTCTGGGGTACGTAAATTTGCAGCAACTAAAATGTGATGAGAATCGCACGCACCACAAATATGGCGCACTGGTTATCGCGTGCCGATGTTTCTAACCGGCGTGGTGGCTAAACTTCAAGACAGGCTTTACGTTAGCGCTGATGAAGAGCGTATGTAACATGATAAATTATAAAACATATCAACCAGATGGCTGTCTCGCGGAATATGTGCGTTACTTTTGGAGCCTTGAGGTCGAGGTGGAACGTATGAATGGACCATTTGTTCATCGGGCTCTTCCGGACAACTGTATTGAGTTGATATTTTATTGTAGAGGAAAACTGTCGATCAGTTCAAGCGACGGTATGGAGGGGAGTACTTTTCATTCCGGTGTCTTCGGGCAGGCCAAGAAATTTAGGCAATTTAAAACAAATCAGAATTTTCGACTTTTTGGTGCGTATTTATATCCGCATGCATTTATGCTTCTTTTTAATCTCCCTGCATCAGAGTTATTAAATCTGAAAGTTGATAGTGAAACACTTTGGGGCGATAACGGGCGAGTGCTTGAAGAACGGGTGATCACGGCGGAAACCGACTTGAAGCGCGTACAACTCGTTTCAGATTTTCTTTTCAAGAGAATCTCAATCACAAAAAATCATGAGAATGGGTTTATTGAAAACTTTAAATCCGTTGTAGATAACAACAGGGTACTTTCAATTGAAACATTTGCAGATCGTTGCAATCTATCGCGAAGACAGTTCGAACGAAAGTTCAAGGACTTTTCTGGTTTTAGTCCAAAAGATTTTTTCAGTATCGTACGTTTCAAAAATGTATTGAAAGAGATAGGTCATGGTAAATCGCTCGCGCAGGTCGCCGTGAATGTGGGTTATTTTGATCAATCTCATTTTACAAACGAGTTTAAAAAGTTGACAGGCTACAGCCCACGCGAGTTCGCCATCAATCAATTCAAGGCTGCTGATACGCGAGCGACTGTTGACTTCAAGTGACAATGTCGCAATTTTCCAAGAAAAAGATTTCCATCATTTTTTACTTTGCTTAAAGATAACAGCGCTGGTCATGATTGTAGGCGCTCTGCACACCAACTTGTCTTTTAAAAACTAATGATGAAACCAAACAACGAAAATGATGGATGAGCTATTTCTCAAAATAGAAACTGTGCCCGTGAGATATATTGTAAATGATGTTACGGCATGTGTTAAGTTTTATACAGAATTGCTCGGGTTCGATATCATAATGAATCCGCCGAATGGCTTTGCCATGTTGTCAAAAGGGAACTTGCGTCTTTTTCTCAATGAACCCGGAGCAGGAGGTGCTGGTCAATCAATGCCCGATGGTGTTGCACCAACGCCAGGAGGGTGGAACAGACTTCAACTTCAAACGAATAACCTTGAAGCGGTGATCACACGCCTCAAGGGTAAGGGAGCAAACTTTCGAAATGAGCTGGTCTCAGCTAAAGCAGGAAATCAAGTCTTACTGCTTGATCCGGCGGGAAACCTCATTGAGTTATTTGAGCCGAAGGATTGATATTTCATTCTATCAACACGCAACACAAAACATATGAGAATAGTAATCATTTCTGTAATAGTCTGCATGGTGCTTGTGTTCCCTGCATTATCAATCGAGGTATTTTCTCAAACAGATCAAGTATCAGGCGCTGATGGAAACGCTTATGTTACAGGTATAACGTCAGGACGCGCAAAGTCATTGATCGGTGGCGCACTTGGATTGGTGAGTGTGGTGATTGGTTGGAAACTAAAGCCTCGCAAGCGCTCATGGTACGTTACAGGTTTCGTGCTGGGCGCAGCAGCCCTCATCCTCAGTATTATTCATTTAGTAAACTTGACAGGAGGATTTGGTACTGGAGGCGGAAAAGCGGGGGCAATTGTTGGAGCCGTTCTGGGCATAGTAGGATGCGCGCTAAGTGTTAGAGCATTTCAAACTCAAAAATCGTAGTCCGCGTTTGGCTTTACTAGCTTTCGGTTTAAATTGAATTAATACGCATCAACGAATCAGATGATGCTAAGAATATATCCTGCCAAGGCTCCGCCTAACACAATGAAAGCTGAGTTGATACTTTTGAAAACATAGGTTATCACCAAGGCAGTGATTGCGATAGTAATTGTCCGCCAATCGTTCAATGTATCTCTTCCCATGTCTATTACAACGGCCAGGATTATCGCGATCGATGCGATGTTAACGGTATCGAGGAACGAAGCCATCATTGTCGATTTCCTGAGTTTAGGTATGATAGGATTCAGAAATGCAACAAATAGAAATGCAGGAAGAAATATTCCAACAGTTGCAGCCAGTGCACCCCGAAATCCTCCGATTTGCCAGCCGATAAAAGTTGCCGAAGAAAAAACAGGGCCCGGCGTAAACTGTCCTACTGCTATCGCGTCAATTAGTTCTTGCCGGGAGATGATTCCTTGTTCCACGAGTTCAGCGTCAAGGAAAGCGAATAAGACGTAACCGCTTCCATAAAGTATTGAACCAACTTTTAGAAAAATGAAAAATACCCGCCAATTGGAAGCCTCGTTCATCAACGGCAAAGCAACAAGAACCGGGTTAACAGTATTGAACTGGTTTCTATTTCTTAAATAGTATAAGACGATTCCAACAAAACCTGATCCGAAGAGAACATAGATTTCATTGACACCCAACAACGTCAACGTAGCCGCAATCACGCCAATGACTGCGAGCATTGTAGATTTTAATGCGGTCTTACCAAGCGTGATCATCGTAGTAATGATGACTGCAATGATTGCTGGTTTAATTCCGTAAATGAAAGGCGTGACTTCGGGCAGCATCCCATATTGTTCATATGCCCATGCCAACGTGCCTGTGATAAGTACAGCTGGAATGATAAAGCATAGGCCAGCAACGATCAGCCCTTTATGTCCAGCCCTTTCATGACCGCAATGCATCGTCATCTCCGTTGAGTTTGGGCCAGGGATCAAGTTTGTTGCGCCCACGAGGTCAAGGAAATGTTCATTAGTGAGCCACTTCCTTTTCTCAACGACTTCTTTTTGCATCATTGCAATATGAGCAGCGGGTCCACCGAAGGCAATCCATCCGAGACGAAAGAAAACTTTTGCAACTTCGGAGAGATTGGAGGATTGACTTTTCGACATTGTCCGAAATGTTAGTGCGATCGTTTTGTAATCACGCTAAATAAACGAATTTCTTATTACTCTCTACCTAATAGTTTACCGTCAGCCGATTCACATTATTGCCTGATAAATAAATGCATCGCTCCATTCTGATTATCGTGAAGAACGCGCTTTGCAATGAAATACATTTACATACTTAAGCTGAAAATTTAGGATCGGAGAGGTCTCGGTCTTATTTCTTGAATATTCAACAGTCAAAGTAGTCTAGAAACCTAGAAATTTGGCGGATTAACCAGATATTTAGCTGCGAATGCTATAGACCTATCCAGATGCCTTTTCGAAGAATACTGCTCATAGACGATGACACTGAAGATCATGAAATCTTTAAGACGGCATTAGACCTGGTTTCAAAAACAGCCGAATGCAAGACGTCAACCAATGCCCGCGAAGCCCTTGCCATGTTAATTAGTAAGCAGCTTAATCCCGATGTGATTTTCCTGGACTTGAATATGCCGATTATGAGCGGGCAGGATTTTTTGAGAGAGGTTAAAATGAGATCAGAGACCCAACATATTCCCGTAATAATAATTTCCACATCATCTCATGCCGCCACGGTTAAGTTGATGAAAGAAATGGGGGCAATGGATTTCATAACAAAACCAGATAGGTTCGACAAGCTTGTGGAAATATTGAAACCCATTATAACCGAATGAATAAATGAGAAATAGTGCGCCAGCGTTTCTTCAAGGTGGTGGAGAGATGGGTGAGTTGATCCGCAATTACGATTGGAATCATACATCAATTGGCAACCCCGAAACCTGGCCTCATAGTCTCAAGACAACAGTTGGATTAATTCTGCACTCTGCCTTTCCCATGTTCCTGTTTTGGGGAAGAGATCTTCTTTGCTTTTACAATGATGCTTATCGACCAAGCCTTGGAAACAACGGCAAGCATCCATTAATTGCTAAAAAAGGTAAAGAAGCATGGCCGGAGATATGGCACTTCATTGGCCCTCTCATTGAAAAAGTGATGACAACCGGTGAGGCGGTCTGGTTTGAAGATCAATTCTTACCCATCTATCGCAATGGAAAAATGGAGGATGTTTACTGGACATTCAGCTACAGTCCTGCCTATGGAGACGACAGCTCGATACAGGGCGTCTTTGTAACGTGTACTGAAACTACTTCCAAAGTAACTGCTTTGAACGAGCTTCAGACAGCGAAGAATAAAATTGAAAAAAGTCAGGAAGAACTGCTTAGCTATTTTGAACAGTCACCGGTAGCGATAGCCACTATTAGTAAAGAAAACCTGACATTCAGGTTGGTAAATCCGTTCTATGGTGAGCTTGTAGGAAGGAAACCGGAACAAATAATTGATAAGCCTTTACTAGAAGCATTGCCAGAATTAAAAGGTCAGGGCTTTGATCAGTTGTTAACAGAAGTAATCTCGACGGGGAAACCTTTTATCGCTGAAGAAGTTGCCGTTGATCTCAAACGCAAAGGCGAATTGGAAACAATATACGTTAATCTCACCTATCAGCCTCAACGCAATACGATAGGAGAAGTAATCGGAATATTGGTGGTGGCAACAGATGTAACGCTGCAAGTCCGCTCGCGAAAACAAATAGAAAAAAGCGAAGCACGGTTCCGTTCCCTTATTGAAGAAGCACCTGTTGCAACAGCTCTTTATACCGGTCGCGAACAGAGAATTACTTTCGCCAACCAACTCATGCTTTCAGTTTGGGGGAAAAGCACTGCTGCTATCGGTATGCTGCTGAAAGATGCACTCCCTGAATTGGAGGGCCAGCCATTTTTTCAAATTTTGGACGATGTTTTTACAAGCGGCAAACCTTACTCGTCAAGCGCTGCTCGGGCTGAGCTCGAAGTAGGCGGCGTGCTCGGCACTTACTATTTTAACTTCACCTACAAACCTTTGTTTGATGATAATGGTGCAGTCTATGGTATCATCAATATGGCTGTTGACGTAACCGAACAAGTGCTTGCAGGACAGCGACTCGAAGAAATTAGTTCGAGTTTAAAAACAATGATTGAACAGACACCGGCGCCTACATTGGTATTAATGGGCGATGATTTGGTTGTTGAACAAGTTAATGATGCCATGCTTCAATTGCTCGGGCGTGGAATCGAAGTAGTTGGTGTTCCGTTAATCACCTCCATGCCGGAACTGGAAGGACAATATGTATGGGAACAGGTGAAGAAGGTATATTGGGAAGGTAAGCCCTTTGATCAATCAGAAGTGTATGTCCCTCATATGCGTAACGGAATAATAGAGGAATTCTATTACAACCTCGCCTATCGACCGCTTAAAGAGGAGGGGAAGATTATAGGGATGATTCAGGTTGCGATTGATGTTACAGAGCAAGTCTTGTCTCGGAAGAAAGTTGAGGAAAGCGAAGCTCATCTCCAATTGATGCGTGATGCAATACCGGCTATGGTTTTCTATATGGACGAGGAGCAACGCTATCGGTCCTACAATGGAGTCTTCATGCAGTGGTTTAATGTGAATGCTACTGAAGCCTTAGGTAAAACATCGCGTGAGTTCATAGGTGAAGCAGCATACGAGAAAGCCGGACCATTGCTGGCCCGTGCTTATGCAGGTGAACGCGTTGAATACCATATGCATGCACCTAAGCGAGTGGGAGGCGAAAAATGGTGGAATATTGTATACACGCCTCATAAGACTTCGGATGGGAAAGTGATTGGCGTTATCGTTCATGCTTTGGATATCACTGAACACATGCTTGCATTGGGAAAAATTGAGCAAAGTGAAAAGGAATTGCGTGATCTCATTGCCGCGTCACCGATTGGAATTTGTGTGCTTAGTGGCAATCCAGTATGGGTTGAAGAGGTCAACGAGCGTTTTCTTTTGATCGCAGGGAAGAAACGCGAGGAGTTTGAACACGCTCCCTACTGGATAGTCATGAAAGAAGTGGCAGAAATGTTTGAGCCTATCGTGGAAAACGTTTTTAAAACAGGAGTCAAATACACGAGTGAAGAACATGAAATGGTACTCATGCGCAGAGGAGCGCCTGAAAAAATCTATGCAACATTTGAGTACATACCCGTGTTTGACGAAACGAACAAGGTTACCAAGGTTATTCTGATGGTTGTTGAAGTGAGTCACCAGGTTGAAATAAGAAAACAAATTGAGGACGCGGTTGTCGCACGAACCAAAGAGCTCGGTGAAACCAATTTGCAGCTAAGGCGGTCTAATGAAGAGCTTGAGCAATTTGCGTACATCGCCTCTCACGACTTGCAGGAACCGATCAGGAAGATCAGCAATTTCACGCAGATGCTGGAACACAGCTTGGGCGAGGTCAACGAAAAATCAAAAGATTATATCTCGAAAATCTATAGTTCGACAGATCGCATGTCGAAGCTTGTTCGTGATGTCCTTGCTTATTCGCGTATCGGAGATGAAACGAATGAATTTGAATCTGTTGATCTCAATACAATTTTTGACGCTGTTAAGCTTGATTTTGAGTTATCGATAGAGAAGACTCAGGCATCAATTGAAATTGCTAGCCTCCCGACAATCAGGGCCATCCCGAGCCAGATGACGCAACTTTTCAGTAATCTGATGTCTAATGCGTTGAAGTATAGAAGGTCCGATGCAAAACCGGAGATAAAGATATTGTGCTCTATTGCAAAAAAAGAAAAGGTGAAGAAGACCTTAGGGGTCGATTCAGGTAAAGAGTATTATCATATCGAATTCAGTGATAACGGAATTGGACTCAGCGAGAAGCATCTTGATAAGATCTTCAGAATCTTTCAACGTCTGCACGGGAAAACTGAATATGAAGGAACCGGTATAGGACTCGCAATCTGTCGTAAGATTGTTAACACTCATGGGGGACACATCTCTGCAGCAGTGGGAGAAAATGGTGGCGCATTATTTAATGTGCTTCTTCCAGTGTGAGTAAGTGAAGCATAGTTCATACGTTTTGTGGTCGCAAAAAGACGTTTGTAGTTTCAAGCTACTTGCATCTCGTTTAAGTGAGTCACTTACATGAGTATATCTTCAGACAATTTACCCGTTTGTGAACCAACAGTTTTGAAATCGTTATAATGGCAACACCGTGTGGAAATAGAAGTGTCGCATGCGTGTGCTGGCCGAGTGAGATGTGATTCTTAGCGTCAAATGATTAGAAGCAGCTATTTGCCGATACAAAATGTGAACTTCATTATTAGCCAGCGAGTTAACTGGCTCGAGTAACAAAATGGTAACGAAAAATGCCTGACCATCACTCAACAACTCTAAAGAAACATAAATGAATTTTTGAGGTTTGTTACTCGGAAGCAAAGGTAAGTGGAGTGACGCACATAGGCAATCGGCTATGACAAATCTCGTGAAGTGTTGACGGAAGTGAAGTCTAACTTGAATTAGGTAACTTTGTGTTTTAGCACAGCTCGCATGCAAGACGCAACAACAATTCAATCACTCCTAGAATACTTCAATCGTTTAATTCCATTGAAAAAGGAGGAGAAAGAACTTATTCTTTCGAAATTTCAGCCACACCAAATATTCCGATGAGGGGCGGTAAATCAGTGCGTCACCGATGTCTGTTACATCGTCATAAGGCCATGAAGTAGTTCGTGTACATTCTTACCGGCCAGTTCTGTTTTAAAAATAGTTATTAGCACGTCCACAACTCGCTGACATAACCACCTTAACGATAAATTCAAGTTTTCTCTAAGGGAACGTTCTCATGTACCGCTGTCTCCGGGAAAACCCGGATGGAACGCAGCGTCATGAAGGCTAAATGCCAATGCTCGGTCTATTGAAGCGAGTTAAAGCTGACCTTCCCGGACGTTGTATCGTAGTATGCAGAGACGATCCCTATCTCCTTTTGCCCAACACGTTGCTTCAGGTAAGCGCTTTCACTCAATATGTCACGAATTGAATTTTCGGCATTGAGGCAAGTCACTTTTTCCATCAGCGCGTTGTCGCTGGTATCAACAGCCAATGGGTTAAGACCTGCATGAACTACGGCAGCGTTAATCTTTTCAGTAATGAATCCGATATGTCCGTCTGTAATCTGACCAATTGCAGCCTTAATCGCGCCACAATTCGAATGCCCCATTACCACTACCAATTTGACCCCAATCTTTCTAACGGCAAGTTCAATACTTCCTATCACTGCTTTTCCACTAACATTGCCGGCTACCCTGACGATCAGCAAGTCTCCGATTCCCGCATCGAAAACAATTTCAGGTGATGTGCGTGAGTCTATACAGCTAACGATTATCGCGATTGGGTTTTGCCCCAGAGACGTGGCGTTGACCTGACGTTCGTAAAACTTTTCACTTACATAGCCTTCAGTGAATCGTAAATTCCCTGCCTTTAGCAGATCGATAATTGCGGGTGGAGTTAACGCCTGCTGAGCCTCTCTGCTAAGGACTGTAATGAATTGGACATGGCCAGACATCTTGTATTTCTCCCGCAGTCCTAAGACGTTCAATTGAATATCACGCTCGGGAGCTACCGTAGTTTTAAAATCTCGGATCAGCTCCAGGACGTCTTCATCAATGAAGCTGGACTTACTTGCATCAATTATTACCTTTGAGTGATTGGGGATCTGCCAGAGTGTTTCCCGGATTGAAGCCTTATTTAGAAATGAAACTTCTTCCGATAAGTCAACTTTTATGACCTCGCCAACAGAAAGAGTTTCCGTGTGCAAGGTGAAAGGATTTCGAAAATTATTTTTTAACAAGTAAAAAACACTAACCCCTAACCCGATGACGATGCCGATCAGGAGGTCGGTGAAAACAATTGCAACAATCGTCACGATGAATGGAATAAACTGGTTCCATCCCTTTGCAAACATCTCTTTAAAAATTGAAACTTTCGCAAGCTTATAACCAGTGACCAGCAAGATAGCAGCCAGAGAAGATAGAGGAATGAGATTTAAGATCGGACTCAAAGCAATAATACTAACGAGCATTAACATCCCGTGGGAGATGGTAGATAACTTCGTCTCGTTTCCAGCTCCAATGTTTACTGAGCTCCTTACGATTACTGATGTTACCGGAAGACCGCCTAAAAATCCCGCGAATACATTTCCAATGCCTTGTGCAACTAGCTCACGATTAGGCGGAGATTCTCTCTTGTGGGGGTCAAGTTTGTCTACTGCCTCGATGTTAAGAAGCGTTTCGAGAGATGCGACCAATGCTATAGTTACCGCCACCGTGAAGACCTGATAATTTTTGAAGTCAGCTAATGCAGGCAAATGAAAAAAGCTAGACGAGTCAAATTCAGGCAGTGTTACCAAGTGAGATTGTTCGATGATCAACGCTGGGAATGTGCTTACGAAAAGAAGATTAAGAAGTACACCCATCACAACCACGAACAGAGAGCCAGGCACAAACCTAAAAGCTTTCACAGGTATCTTGTCCCAAAGGATTAACGTAGACACCGATAGAACTCCGATGATGGTAACGCCAGGATGTATATAGTTTAGCATGTTAACAAGCTCCGAAATCGTATTCTCTCCATTTGGTTGAAAGAAAGAGTAATCGCCCTCCGGATCAGCATCATATCCTAGTGCGTGCGGGGTCTGCTTAAGAATTAGAATGATTCCGATTGCAGCAAGTAGTCCCTTAATCACATTGGACGGAACATAGTTGGCAATGAAGCCGATTTTTCCAAAACCCATCGCCAACTGAAGAAACCCCGCAATTACGAGCGCAGAAAGAAACAACTCAAAGCTACCTAACTGAGTGATTGAACTCAGCACGATTGCTGTCAATCCAGCGGCAGGACCACTGACGCTTGTCTGTGATTTGCTGATGAAGCCAACAACGATACCGCCGATAATTCCCGAAATCACTCCCGACATTAGCGGTGCCCCAGAGGCTAGCGCTACACCAAGGCAGAGCGGTAAAGCAACGAGAAATACAACAAGTCCTGCAGGGAGATCTTTTTTTAATGCGGCTGTTATACTCATGCTTTCGGTTGATTAATGAGCAAGGTAGGTTAGTTGCTGCACTAAAAGCCTGAAAGCAAACATTAAGTTCAGTCATTCTTACATAGCCGTCGGGTATTTCGTATGATTCGCATGTACATGATTGATTGTACAAGATCCCACTTCTCTGTGCAATTTCCCGTTAGTATTCACCCTACTACCCATTTAGGGTGTTTTTAGTTACGATTTGTAACTCATGCCAAGACAGACACTCAGAAAGAAAAATAAGTCGTCGATTCGAGCGAATTGCTACGTTAATAAATTGCTATGATGGCCTTCTCCAACTCGCCCGAGCGCTAATGCCGCTGTGACCGGATAACTATAATACGTTCGTTCATGAAGGCTCATCGACATTCTACGAACTATAATCTGTAAGCTAATATCATTAGCTGAGTTTAAGCTACGCTACAGATCTTCAAGATTATTATTCCGTTTCTCCCTAAGTTTTTTATAGAAGGAGGGGGTTAATCCAGTAATTTTTTTGAACTGCGCCGATAAATGTCCGACACTACTGTAATGCATCTTATACGCGATCTGTGTGAGGTTTAACTCAGCGTACAAAAGGAGTTCTTTGACTTTTTCAATCTTGTGTTGAATGATGTATTGTTGGATGGTAATACCTTTAACCTCAGAAAAGATGTTTGACAAGTAGGTGTAGTCATAGGCTAGCTTGTCGCTGATGTAATTTGAGTAATTTACCTTCGGTAAGTCGTCTTCGTAGTGGATCATTTCAATGATCACCGCTTTTATCTTCTCAATCAGAATGCTTTTCTTATCGTCGAGTACGATCAGACCACTTTTGAAGAGATTGTCTTTCAAATCTATCAGCTGTTGTTCGGACACGTTATTAGGTGTCTCGACAACCCCCAATTCTACTGAGGAGACCGTCAGTCCTAGCTTTTCCAATTCTTCCTTGACGATCATTTTGCACCTCAAACTAACCATGTACTTAACGTAAATCCTCATAATATGCGCGAAAATCGATTCACATGCATCTCGATAAGTAAACAGACTGTAAATAACTTGACATAAAACTACCGCGAGGAATTTGTCACTCGTGAATTTCGAACCGTGAAGAATCAATGCTGGCAAATACTCAAAAAAGGTACACCTAATCCTTGTTAACTCATAGTCCCGTCTATGAGGGAATGACTCGACCAATAATTCACCTGATACCAGATAGAATGACCGTGCTTCAGACTCCGCTTATAATTAACCAGCCAATTGATCCAACTTTGAAATAGTCATTTACTCTTTCATTAAGTGTGGACGTAAAATCAAGGTTTTCTTTAGAAAAATGTAATAGGACTGCGAATCATAGGATGATGTTAAAATTGATAAAATTCATGCGATTTAATCCAGTATTACAAAGGTAGTATACACGCATCGTTGCATTGTTCTAAGAAATTATAGAACACTTATAGATATCTCACATTACAAACGTCGCCTATCTAGCGACAAGCATGTTCAGTAAGTTCGACTGGCCGCTGAATCAACTTTATGTCTTAATCTTATGCGCGATCTATAGTAATAATCTAATAGGGGTCAGTGAATTATCTAATCAACCAGACAACCCACACCTTCTGGTTAGCTGTTCGATGATTTTAAGTGATGGATGTAAGAATTCTTCTTACGAATGTAACAAGCTCGCCTTTCCAGTACCGACCTTTACATGAAAATGGACGAACGTGTCTTTTCTTACAATTAAACATCAACATGCGTGGAAAACATTGAACATGAGAAAGGAAAATCTTTTATTATCGTTGAGATCATTGAATATATCCCGAATGCTGTTGTGATCAAGACCATTATTAAAAAAACTACTGGGAACGTAAGTGTCGTTTCAATTGACACTGGAGAAGTGTTGACGGAAAGAACGTCACCCTTTGACACGTTCATTCAGATTATTGACGGTAATGCGGAAATTGTTATTGACAATGTTTCGACAAATCTGGAAGTCGGTCAGGCGATCATTATTCCAGCAAACTCCCGGAATTGCATTAAAGCGAATGTACGTTTTAAAATGATTTCGACCGTGATCAAAAGTGGTTACGAAGACGTCCCATTATAGGCATGAAGATTTAACGATGAGGATGTACGGCCTGCGATCTTATCTCAGGTTTTCAATATTTATTAAATGGATGAACTATTTGGTGCTAAAGCATTATCGTTTCACGAGGTTGAGCTATTCATGCGAAATTCCCCAAACATCATTGTATACGCAGCGCCAGTCATGTTCTTTTTCGTTCTTCTGGAGTATTTGGTTTCCCTGTATCAAAACCGTTTACTCTATAAAAAAGAAGAAACACTAGGTTCCATATTGGTCGGTTTAGGCAATGTTGGGATCGGCTTACTCATTAAAACACTGTTGTTTTTTCTTTTCGCATTAGTATATAATCTAGTACCTTGGAGAATGTCGTTCAACTGGTGGACGTTCATTCCGTGTTATATCATATTTGACTTCCTAAGTTACTGGACACACAGATTCTCCCATCACATTCGTTTTTTCTGGGCCTCGCATGTACCGCATCATTCTGGCGAGCAATACAATCTCTCCGTGTCTTTTCGGCTTTCCTGGGTCCAGTATATTAAAATCATTTTTGTATTACCAATCGCGTTAATCGGTTTTCATCCTGTCATTATCTTTATTACTAATCAGGTTGCCGTCCTATTTCAGTTCTGGGTTCATACTGAGTATATCAAATGTCTTCATCCTGCAATTGAGTATGTTTTTGCCACTCCTTCAAATCATCGTGTTCATCATGGGTCACAACGTCCCTACATCAACAAGAATTTTGCAGCAACCTTTATCCTTTGGGACAGAATCTTTGGAACGTTTCAGAAGGAGGAAGCTGATGTAACGTATGGAATTACGCATAACATACAGAATAAGTCCAATCCTTTGCACATCAATTTTCATGAGCATATCTCAATCATAAAAGACGTTGTTCGCGCAAAATCTTTGAGGGAGGCGCTTTTCTATATATTTGGAGATCCTGAAGATGTAGGAGATCACAAGAATCGAAATGACCCACAGAGAGAAGTAAAAAAATGATTAATTGAAATGAACTCAATTGCTCCTTGTACAAGGGGTGTTTATTTATCGATAATAATGGCAGGGATCGACGTGTTCAGAATGCATTACCGCCTCGCGTTGCCGCCGATCACTATCTTCCTGGAGCAATTCTCCTTTAGTTTTTACCTCGGTATAGTCAGCGAGTTTCTTATTCTTAGTTTTTATTTTTCTTTTCATGCCATATCTGGTTATCAGTGTCATACTAGTGAGCATTATAGTAGCTAAAACTTGATGCCTCCCGACAACGAAGTCATTGAGAACTGACAATGCCTGATCTTGGTTGTAAGGTGGGGACATCGATATGTATCCAGATAGGCACTGCCAACAAGATAAGCGGTAATTGCAGCACCCTAACCTTCAACAAATCCAGAAACAAATGGAGAATTATGCTACCATAATAGTTGTACTAACACTACTCGTCGCCCTTTTGGCAGTTGCGGATAAATACAAATTGCCAACACCTATTCTCCTTGTATTGTCCGGACTAGCGATTGGTTTTGTACCGTCTATGCCTGCCATCACGCTAGACCCGGCCGTAGTCTTCCTTATTTTTCTTCCACCGATCTTGTATGATGCTGCATCCAATACAGATTGGCACGATTTCAAATCGGAATTCAGGCCCATTGCTACACTGGCTATCGCATTAGTGATATTTACTACCGGTGCTGTTGCAATCACCAGCTACTTTCTAATTCCTGGATTTACATGGCCACTTGCATTTGTATTGGGAGCCATTGTATCTCCACCAGATGCGGTAGCTGCCACAACAATCACCAAGGGCCTTGGACTTAACAAGAAGGTGGTAACCATCCTTGAAGGTGAAAGTCTTCTGAACGATGCGTCAGCATTGATTGCCTACAGGTTTTCCGTCGCCGCTATCGGTACAGGTTCCTTTATAGTTTGGCAAGCCGGAATTGATTTTCTTCTGGTCGTTGCGGGAGGAACGCTTATGGGGGCCGTTGTGGGTTCCATTTTCGTGATTGTACATAAAAAAATACTTGACAACTCGATCATCAGCACGTCACTGAGTCTGCTAACGCCGTTCGTTGCTTATTTAGCCGCGGAGTATTTCCATGTATCAGGGATACTTTCAGTCGTTTGTGCCGGACTGGTGATCTCGCGTCGCGCACCAGATGTATTTTCATATCAAACACGCATCCGACATCGGGCGGTGTGGGATACACTTATTTTTTTATTGAACGGCTTCGTGTTCATTCTTATCGGGCTTCAGCTCCGTTCTATCCTGGCCGATCTGAAACAATACAGTGTCATGGAGTTGATGTTGTACGGTGCTCTCGTAAGTGGAATCACGATTCTTATCAGAATATTCTGGGTGCTCGGCGCAGGGGTACTGACGTCAGCTGTTGGTAACAACAGGAAAGAATCTGCCAATCGTTGGGACAAAGACACCTGGAAAAATGTAGCGATCGTAGCGTGGACAGGTACACGAGGCGTGGTTTCACTGGCCACTGCGCTCGCACTGCCATTAACGGTGGGTGCCGTTGCATTGCCGCAAAGATCACTAATACTTTTTATCGCATTTGTGGTCATCTTCGCTACACTTGTTATTCAAGGAATATCGCTGCCTTTACTACTTAAGATTCTAAAAGTTAAACCACAGGACACTACTGAAGGTGATGAAAGGGCGCTCCGGTTATCGATCACCCATAGCGTACTAAATTTTATCGACGTAGAACTTACTGGTAAGATTTCTGACGTAACCAGAACGCAGGTCAAAAAGCAATACATTGATATGATCGAATCTTTAAAAGAGCGAGAGAGAATGGCTAAGTCGGATGCGACGATAACCATCGAACTGTCGCCGGAACATGAGCTCACCAGAGCACAGTCCGAAATAAATAAGTTCCAAAGAAAGCTTCTGATCGAATTTCACCAAGCCGGAACGTTTGAACAGACAGCATTAAGACAGTATGAACAAAAATTGGACCTTGAAGAATTGCTTTTTAGCCGGACAAAAAAGAAAAGCCTGAACAAAATGAAATGAGATTTGAACGAATATGAAATCAACAACGCAATACACCAACATAAGTATCACCTGAGGAAAATTGCACTGAAGGAAATGAAAAATTTTATACATACAACAGCGTCCGTCTCATTTATAATCTGGGGAATCGGTTATTTAGCATACGATGTACCAAACATCTTCCATCTTTTCCTTCTGGTTGCTTGCATTGCCGCAGCAATTCGGTTGTGGGCTTTCAAACCATCAAAGACGAAAAAAAAACGACATATGGATATCAATAGTTCGCGCGTTGACGACCATACTATATGAGATAACTGTCTAATAATCACGTAGCAGTTGCACGATAGCACATACATTTTCTACTGTAAGAAGTGCATTTGTGATCGTACTGAAAATAAAGAGCCAATAGTTATTTCGCTTAGCATCGGGGAATTGCGTACATTACCATAACATTGAGCACTTAAAACGCTCCACTTCCCTCTGTACGTTATCCTTCCGAATCGTTATTCCCCTGGTGATCGTCAGTTGAATTTATTTTTATGCTTGTCCTGACCGGCACCTTTTGTTCACAAGAAGGAAGTCATGTCGACGCATCCGTACGAATTAGCGAAATTCCTTCGTAAAATTAAACTTGGACTTGTACAGTAAGATTATGAAAAATGTATTTACTCGCGACATCGCCGTGAGATTCGAGGAGAATCCACTACTCACACCTTCAGACATAAAGCCTTCCAGTAAAAACCTGGTGGTGGTTGGTTTAATGAATCCTGCTGTGTTTAGATTTAACAAAAAAACTTGGTTGCTTGTCCGGGTGGCACAACGCCCACATCAACAGCATGGCTTTATAACCTTTCCTGTTTCAATGGACAATGGCGAAATTGAAACGCTGACGTATCCAAACTCTGACCCCAAACTCGATCTGTCAGACCCCCGAAAGATTCGTTATGATGGTCGAGATTATCTGACCACACATTCGTATCTAAAACTCATGTGCAGCGATGAGGGGAGAGAATTCTATGAACCCGAAAATTACGTTCCAATTTTTGGATCAAGTGAACTGGAATCTTATGGCATTGAAGACTGTCGTGTTACTGAAATCGATGAAATCTATTATTTGACATATACAATGGTGTCGGCGTATGGTGTTGGCGTAGGGTTGATGAAGACCAGAGATTGGAAACGTTTCGAACGGAAAGGGATGATTCTGCCACCGCATAATAAGGACTGTGCGATTTTTGAGCTGAAGTTCCGAGACCGCTATTATGCGTTACATCGTCCTAGCAGTACCGAATTTGGAGGCAACTACATTTGGCTTGCAGAATCTCCCGATGCTGTTCACTGGGGCAACCACCAGTGCATAGCCACTACGAGAGAGAATATGTGGGATAGCGCACGGATCGGTGCCGGATGTTCACCAGTTAAAACGCCGAAAGGATGGCTTATCATTTATCACGGCGCCGACGCGAGTAATCGTTATTGCCTGGGCGCTATATTATTAAGTATACATGAGCCTTGGATCGTTATCGGGCGAAGTAGTTCACCACTAATGGAACCAACAGAAGAGTACGAGCTAAAGGGATTCTTTGGTAACGTGATTTTTACGAATGGTCATTTGGTGGTGGGAGATAAGCTTCACTTGTATTATGGCGCAAGCGACGAGGTGATCTGCGGTGCAGACCTATCGATACAAGAAATACTAGACTCTCTGGATCTTGAAAACAAGTAGTTAAATGCGCGTTTCAGTAACTCGAAAAAGTCTAGTATTCTCTCCAGATTCAAGCAGGGTAGTGGCCCGCTATTTCGAACACGGGCACGACCGTACCGAGAAAATGATTGGTAGATTGATGACCTTGAATGATAAACAAGTCGCTTCCGCCCTCGAACATACCCTTCGTGAATTCGCAAGTCGACATAGAAATATTTCTAGAATATTTTCTAAACATTGCCTTAGGAATCAACGCATAATTGAGGGAATGAACATCGACTATTCAAAGTTGTCAGATGAACAAAAAATGCTGATTGGGTCGTATTTCACCAGCGAATACTCCATTGAATCGGCAGCATTTTTCAACCCTTCGATGATTGAAGATTTCGATCAACTCTATCTTGAAAAAGGGGAGAGACGGATCATACTTTCATTTCGGGCTACGGGCGAAGGACATATTTCATCGATCGTTTTTCGACGGGCCACGATCGATAAAAACAATGATATGCACGTTGCAAAAATTGGCGACCATATTGATCAACCAGAGATCACGCATAAAAAGATGTATAATAAAAATAGGTTTGTTAAAAAACTTATAGAGATGAAGATACCGGAAAAGTATTCTACGAGTATCATGCAAGACCTCCCTGAAAAGTTCGAATACTATATCCTGAAGAATGCTGTGAATAAAGTATTGAACGACGATGTAATCAGTATCGAACGAAGACTGGCACTTGAAGAAGTTACCTGGTTGGCCGATTCCTTTTACGATGTTCAATTTAAGCATGACTCTGATATTTCTGAACGCGTGATCTTTCCGATCTCTGACTCAGAAAGCCGCGGTATCGAAGATGCCCGATTCGTCAGGTTTATGGATGATGACGGAAGCGAAAAGATATATGCAACATACACAGCCTACAATGGCCACACGATTCTTCCTAAGTTAGTATCGACTGAAGATTTTTACACATTCCGTATTATGCCGCTTCATGGCGTGGGGGCCCAGAATAAAAACCTAGCCATGTTCCCTAAGAAGATCAAAGGCAAGTACGCTATGCTTGCACGTATTGACGGAGTAAACAATTACCTCATGTATTCCGACAGGCCAACGATCTGGAATAAGCCAATCCAAATACAGGAGCCACGCTTCCCTTGGGAATTTACGCAAATCGGAAACTGTGGTTCACCCTTATGGACTGAAGAAGGCTGGCTCGTGATCTCTCATGGCGTTGGTCCAATGCGAAGATATTGTATCGGAGCATCACTTTTTGATCTCGATGATCCTACTAAAGAGATCGGACGATTAGAAGAACCTTTGCTGTCTCCACGTGAAAATGAAAGAGAAGGGTATGTCCCGAATGTTGTATACTCGTGTGGATCAATCATCCATAATCAAAGCCTGATTCTACCTTATGCGGTATCCGACCATTCATCAACGTATGGTGTAGTCGAATTAAAAGAACTCCTTGAAGCATTGCGATCCTGAAGTTACGAATAAAATTCTTCGTAAGCCTTGAGAACTGTAAGATGCGAAATCAAATAGGCAAGAGAGCTTTCTGCGCCTTGATTTCTGTTCACGCCGTTGTTCTCGAAACCGTCACAACAGCCCTTGGTTTCAAAATCATATAAACTCATTCTAAGATCATTTTCTCCCAGGAACCACATGAACGAGGTATAAAGAAGGTTTAGGTATTCTTTATCTTTCGTAAGGTGAAATGCCTGATGATACATCAGCACCATCGCCATTGCATCGATTGGCTGCTGTGCAAACATGGAGCGCTCGCCATCTCTTTTGTACCAGTCCTTATTTCCGATAATCGACAGGTATCCTCCGTTGAGTGTAACGGTTGTAAGAAACTTCATGCTCGCTAATGCTGTCTGCGTTACCTTGTCGTCATTCAACATTTCCGCAGAGTGTAGCAGCGCCAGTGGCAAAATTCCGTTGTCATAAGCGAGCAGGGGCTCAAACCATTGCCAGTCAGCGGCACTATTCTCATCAAAATGCTTCATAAGCACTGTTGCGAAATGCCTAAGCCGTTCTGTCATCCCATCATCGGACGGATTGCTTCGCAGATAATAACAAATGCCAATCATCGTATTTGCAATACTGCGTATGGATTGAAGCTTCTCGAAATTTGGAGCAGCTTCAAAAAACACGAGCTTGCTCATTTGGTAATACGCATCATTCGGAGCATTTGCAAGAAGGTAGCCAAGTGCCCAGATCGTCCTTCCAAAAGAATCTTCTGAACCTACATTGTCAAGGAAGTTCCTGTTGAAGCTCAAAAAATTCCTAAAAGAGCCGTTCTCATTCTGCATGTAGTGTATGTAACTCATGTAGATCGGAGCGAGCTCAAGTGCGACCGGGTCTTTACGCTGGCGGTGGACAATTAACACCATGAGCAAGGCCCTTGCATTATCATCGAGGCAATACCCTTCCTTCAGATTCGGTATACCAAACTTTGCATGTTGTATAATTCCTGTGTCGTCAGTGAGGCGCTTGATGTGCGCTAATGAAAAAGGAGGAAGTAGCAAAGGATCTACAATGGTCCTTTTCTTTAATACTTCTTCCTGGGGAGTCGATAAAAGATCGGCGGCAAGTTTAAAGTATTTCTGCCCAATCTTTGGCCACGTGATGTTTTTACCGTACGCCGCAGCGTTTGCTTGAAGACTTTTTAACTCCGAAGGGCTATCCAGCAACTTGTCAAGAATGACAGCAAGTTCCTCGTGCTGATTGAAATTGAATAACTTGCCCCGTCGATCGGCGAGTAATTCAGTAGCATGCCAATAGGGTGTTGAAACGACAGCACACCCGGCCCCTAGTGCGTAAGATAGCGTACCACTCGTAATCTGAGCTTCGTTTACATAAGGAGTGATATAGATGTCGCACGCGGCCAGGTATTTGAATAATTCTTTTTGACTAAAAAATTCGTTTAAAAGAATTACATGATCTTCCAGGTGCAGTGTCTTAACAAGACGCTGAAGAAAATTTCTGTACTCTTCTCCAGAGTGCCGCAAAACATTCGGATGGGTTTTGCCAAGCACCATATAAATTACATCCGGGTATTTGTCGACAATCTTTGGAAGTGCCCTTATTACTGTTTCAATTCCTTTGTTGCGACCAATGAATCCAAACGTAAGCAACACTTTATTGTCTTCGATCTTGAATTCCTTTTTTGATTGGATTGTATCAAAATGAATGTCTGGCACTCCATGTTCGATAAACGATATTTTGCCTTCCGGCACGCCATAAATGTCTACTAAAAAACCTACGGCCTTACGATTCATAACGATAACCCTATTTGCCATCTTGCAGATTTCTGTCAACACAGCACGCTCATTATAGGAGGGCGCGTTAAGAACCGTGTGTAATGTTACGACGATCGGAATCTCAAGACGGTGGAGTAGCGGAAGTATGTAAACTCCATTCTGCCCTCCATAGATCCCAAACTCATGTTGCAAAAAACAAAGATCTGCACCGCTTAGGTTTATGAAGTTTGCAGCTTCTAGGTAATCAGCTTGCTGCTCTTGATGAATGACGAGCTTAACCTCTTCGGCGTACTGATAAACCTGCTCGTAGTCATTCATCGCCACAACATAACCCTCTACTGTATCGTTATCCGATTTCATCATCGCACGAATAAGATTCCCTGTAAATGTTCCAATGCCACATTCACGAGGAGCGTAGGTACTTATATAAGCTATTTTCATTATTGTGGTTTACGTATACCGATTAATTAACAATGTTCTATTAGTAAAACTCATCATGCCGTAAGAAAGTAACAGCTCCTATTTCTGATAAATCTTTTCATGCTTGCGGCAGTGACGCATATGAACTGTCAAGTTAGTAGTTTGCCGTGCCCTGTTCATAGGACAAGTGTGATTCATGTAACATTATGAATTTAGTCTGTAAAGTCCTCTTGTGTATCTGCAACGCTTCATTAACTCCATCTACTTAATACCTTGCACAAGCTGGCATTCCAGGAAGGGGAGATTATTGTATTGCGCGTCGCCGACTACAGCACAATAATAAATTCCTTTGGCGTAATGTATTACTACAAGCTCTATAGCATGATTTTCCTTTGCATAAACTACAGTCCCCGGCCTATAAAGCGGAGGAATTGTTTCAGCGACCTCTAGACGCTTCATAATGATTGGCTTTTTTAAGTTGATAATGATGAACTGATAAGTTCGCTTGTATAGTTTGATACGATTTTAATACCACTCTTTTTCAAAGTTGACGACAACAAACTGACATTAATTCACTTGGCTTTTGGGGTGGGATTTTTTCGATCGAACGGTGAAAAGGCAACATCAAGCCACGTTATGATTCACAATCAACTATATAGCTTTAAGGACCTGATATTACCTCCAGATCTGACGAGGAAATGTCATGATAAAATTTTTCCATACTCTGTTCAAATGGGAATAATTATACCACGTGAGATATTTGCAACATTTTAAATTCTCAATGTAATGCTGATGAGTAAACCGTGGGAGTCTGCGTAACCACGATTTTTAGAGGTTTTATTCTAGCTTGTTTGGTTATGATAAAATTCAAATCAGTTAGCAGATGCCTACACGGAGGTCAAAGCAAAAATCTCAAAGCAATCGAAGAAATAGCAAAAGAAGCCGGGTTCAACGCCCGGCCTTGTTTGAAGTCCTTTTCCAGACTAGTCTTTACACACTATGAGTGGAGATCAACGCTGTCATTTATTATAACGCATTTAACACACGAATCAGCTGTTGACTAGTTAGTTGGATTTTGCTGGCCAGCGTGGTGATCGAATCGCGATCCTTCGAATCGATATCGAGGTCGGCCTCTGTTAATGTCGGGTATCTATGTCTAAGTCGATCTTTAACATCCAACCAGTTTCTTTGTATATGTTGCTGATAGCGCATATAATCCTACGTTTAAAGGTAATTCCTGTTAATCGTTGTTAATAACGTTAACAATCCGGGTTGATGGGAGCTCTTATAAAAGCGTTCGTTCAATTGAATAACTAGTCTAAGCAAATGCTCAATGAGATTTAACGAAAAATTACATGAGTGTTCATTGAACTACTTGCCGATACATTAACTCTATGCGTGATCAATTTTCGTTCGAAATGTCTCTAGCCCTTGCAGCTTTCCTTGCTTGTTTATCGGCTTGTTTGCGGGCCTTCTGCGCCTGCTTTTCGTTTCTGTAAGCTATGCGGGATTCCCGCGCGGCTTCATTGGCATCTCGCTCAATTCGTCGGGCTTCCTTAGCCTGTTTTTTAGTGTCGGCTTTCTGTGACTTCAGATCCGAGAGATTTTCTCTGTTTTCAACAGTTTTCAATCGGTTAGTTTCAACATTGTACGATGCGTTAAGACTATCGATCCTACTGTTCTCTTTCTTGGTTAAAGGTCTCTGGGCAACAACTTGGGCTGAGACCAGGCAAGACACGGACAACAGCAGGGCAAAAATCAAATTTTGTTTCTTCATTGTGTTTTAGTGCTACATAAGAGCAATCACCAACTATACAACAAAATAAGAATGAATATCATTACACCTACATTCAATTTATCTGATAATATATACACATCTGCCAGGTCAAAGACCAAACAATAAAAGATTAATATCCTCGCGAGATTTTCCAAGCTTCGCCTGGAGTAGTTCAAGCATAACATCCTTCTTACCATAATCGTATTGAAAGTCCGAATCTACAAGGTGAGGAAAAATAAGTTTGAGTTTCGCTTTTTGCATACTCCAAAGCTGTTCAGGATTCTTGATGTTCATTTAAGTGATTTTAATTGTTATTAGTTTTACTTTACATTTTCCTAATTAGGGATTATTGACTCCACGTTCGTCGGGTTGAGATTATAGTATATTTTAATGGTCAATAGCCATACCGTGGTAGAACGTCGCGACATGCTGAATGAGTTCCGCTTCAGGGAAATATTGTAGCCGGCTTGCTAACAAAACTACTCGGATACTTGATTCTGAAATTAGAAGTCAACGTAAAATGAAAATGATTGACCCGTTCAACAACCACCGGATAGTAAAACATACGTGCTTCGATTGTATTAAAAATCAAATTCTCATTCCTTGCCCGCAGACCCACCGACAGGCCTGAGAAGAAATTTCTGGATCGAAATAACCCCTTACTGATTCTGATTATAGCAATGTCGACCCTCGCAATAGGAGCGACCCTGAATCCGATGACTTTCCACGGCAGGTAGCCCGTTGTCTCTTGGCTTAATGTAATGCGCTGTCGACCAACAAGGCTATCGGGCCTGAATCCGATGATGCCATCGACATCACGAATGCTTACTCCCCGCTTTAAATTTTGGTTGAAGAGAATAGAGTACCCCGCTTCAAATTGATTCCTAAAAACGATCCGTCCCTTCTGTCTTGCTTTACTATAGCGTCTGAGTTTAAATTGAAACAGACCATCTTCAATTCCGCGACGATTCCAATAATTTCCGCTCTTCACAGTGTAGGTAAGTAGTGTGCCTTGATCCAGGATCTTATCGTAGTACACCTCACTTCCAAAGTAAGCTCGTCTATTTCCAAGTTCATTCTCAATACCACCCGTGATCGAGATACGATATCCATAAGGAATGTCCTCAGTGCGTCCAAAGCCAACCACGTAACGTGTTTCATAAAAATCCTGTCGAAAAAAAGAAGTCTGGGCGAGTACAGTTACTCTGTCGCGGTAGGCGAAAAAGTCTCGCTCTGAAAAGCTGATTCTCCCGGCATCCCGAAAACGTTGTTCGACGACCCGCAATGCGATGAACTTTCTGTTCCGGTTCTCTCTCAGGTCGTCAGGTAATGTCTTGTACCCAAAACTATAACCGACCCAATAATCCTGGATCACGTAATGGTACTGTATAAATGTACTGTCTTCGGCCGATCGGAAAACATTCCTCGAAATGTTATCGCTGAATTCAATCGCCCCAGCAACTCGTGTGAAAGGCTGAAAGAGGCCGCGGCTTATCTTAACATAGAATGAGCGTTCATTTTCATTTCCAATGCTTGGCCCCCTGTTTAACTGTGTATAGCCCGTGGTAACATCGATAAATGTTCCTCCCACATTAGTAAGTTGATTGATAAATTCATATCCGAGCCGGGGAGTTCGCGTGGTGTTATAAATTTGTCGGTACTCAATCCGCTGGCCCTGACCAAAGAAGTTAATACTCTTCACGCCAATATTGAACTGGTTAGGAAGTCGCCCACTGACAGAGCCACCTAAACTAAAGATATCGCGGGTAATAACGAGTAAGTCTACCGAGTCTGACTTTTGGGAAATCGGCTTTACCAGGATCCGCGCATCAAGTATAAAATCCAGGTTACGTATCACGCGCTCATTATCTGCTACACGGTAAGGGTTCAATGGTTTCCCCTCTTTGACAAAAAGATGATTCCTGATTACGAATGCGCGTGTATCGTAGTGAATCTTATTGGCCAAACGTGATACGAATGTTTTTAACACCTGAGCGGTGTCTACCACAGACTGCTCAAAACCAAGACGTTTTAACTCGATACGTCTTATGATTTTGCCTTCGTATTTTAGAAAAGCCTTTTCACTTTTTGTTTCAATAGTGTTGGCTTGGGATTCGCGGGTAATAAGTCCCAATAATTTTTTTACTGGCCGGCTTTCTTTAACCTGTTGTATAAAGGTTGAATCCTTATCCTGGGCAACCAGCTTAAAATGACATACAAACGCAAGCGTCATGATGAGGAGTAGGCTCACATGCAAACAACTTGGGCATCGCTTTAGTATTGTTTTCAGTGTTCTTCAAATTAAAACTATAAGGCTAAATCGATTCGTAGTTTGGGTAACGTTTGTGTAGCAGTCGACGAACGATTTTTAACGCGCGATGTGTGGGGGTGTACCCACTATAAAAGGATTATAGCCTCTAAGTGCTAATTCCTGTGCTACAAATTCAAAAGGTCCGAGGTGTGCAGTAAGGAAGATAGCTCCGCGACCACTCATGTGCGGTTAGCTACCATGTTTGACTTCTCGTTCATCTTGTTTCCTTTAACACCAGCCTTTCTTACGTGCAGGACAAAGTGTTCGTCAAACAAAAACTCGTAGGTTGATTCCGACGTGAGCGCCGTAACGGTTTTGGATTCTTGTAGTGTTAACAGTAGCGACTGCGCTAATTCGGAAGACTTAATATTGTTAAGTGCTTTGGAGCTGTGGAGGTACAATAGAAATGCGAGATCTGTTTTTCGTTTTGGATATTCTCTTGTGAATTCGTGGCTCGAAAACGAGTAATGTTGCACAGCACCGTCTGCGTCGATCATCAAACGCAAGATAACAGGACGATATTTGTGCCATATATGAGTACCTGATAATGGTGGCGGAGTAGGTCGCATCTTTTTTGCATTAGAAAATTATAAAAATTATTTTTGACTCTTCAGAATGACAATGGTGTCCAACCGTTAGCTCAAATCTCTTCACAGAACAGATCATGCAGATATCTGCTCCTCTACGAATTCAAAGAAGGAGGAAACAAATACCGAGCAATCGTCTGTGATCCTTATAAATTTAAGTTTGTGCCTCTTCATTTTCATCCTCAGATTCTTTTGTTGGTCACAGATGAATGCTTCGTGGTCGCCAATGGAAATTGCTTTCCGAAGACGCTTTGTCTGATTGCTGAGATCTTGTGAAAAAAATCTACGTTCTTTTTTTCGGAATTAAGTCGGTCAACTAAAGAATTTCCAATTTTGTAAGTCGGTATCGAAACTATTGGGAAGGTGAGAATCACATTCAATTGTCTTATCGATTCATCCATCACATTCTTTTGAAACGTGACTATTCTAAACCATTGATTAAGTTCGTCGTTATAATATTGCAACTGTCCGTATCTCATATCTGCTGCTTTTGACAAAACCCCAAAACGAGCGCAGTATGAGATAAGTAGTGTTAAGTCGTACTCTTTTTCCTGTGTCCGAAGTGTATTTACGATGACGCTAGAAGTTCAAAGCATAAGGTTATTACAAATTACAAATTGCTAAATAACCATGCCTATGTTTGCCATTCTCATCTGGGTAGATGAACGGATTTATTATATAACACTCTGTGTTTTAGATTTAGAGCCAATCAAATCACTGATCGACTTTATCAGGGAGTTCAGGTCACTAGTTTTCAACAGATATTTAAGGCCAAGCAACGCAAAATCGACCTGGTCGCGTGGATTGAAGGTAGAGCTGTACATAACAATGGTTGTATTCCTGAGAGATGAATAGTGATGAATTTCTTTAACACATTCATACCCATTCATCCGAGGCATATTAATATCCATAAAAATGTAATCAGGTATAATTTCGTTCCTGGAAAGCATCTCAACAGCCTCTTCTCCGCTATCGATCTGGATGCACTGAATTTCCGGATCAATTTTTTGAATGACATGACAAAAAAGGTCTCTGTCATCTTGATCATCGTCCACGTTTACTATGCGTATATTCATGTGTTTGGGATTGGGGGTATTTCACCAGTTTACACATATTCGGTAATTATTCACTTCGGTTAGATGTACACGAAAGAGGATGCTGCTATTGGCGTGGCTGATCATGCAAGATAACATTGCGTTGCTGTCTCTGGTTGTAAGAACCTGTTACGCGGAGGCGAGGTTTAAGAAAATTCGGTAATCTCTTTCACAATGAATTAATGGTCCGAGCCAGTGTTCGCTCCCATAAAACCGCCATAATTTCTGGATCGTGTCGTATGAAAATTTGCGTCGGGCCAGTGTTTTTTGTCGAATCCCGGATCATTCTCAAATACAGAACGACTTTGGTCAAAAACGAATGCATGATTCTTAGTGTCAATCGTCAGTGCAGCAAAAGGCACGGCAAAATATTTTTTATTCATCCCTATAAATCCACCGAACGCAATGATCACATACTCGATCCTGCCTTCGTCTATATTAAGCATAATATCTTCGATAGATCCAAGGTCTTCATCAGCACAGTTTGAAATTTTATCGCCAATGATTGATTTTGCTGTTAAAATACGTACAGGCTTGTTAGCTTCCTTGCCTGTGTGATTCTTGCCGGTTGTGTTATCAAGGGCATTTTGATTATTTATTTGTTCCATTGGGGGTAAAGTTAATGTGATCTGCCCGACATCATGTTATACTCTGTATAACAGTTGTTGCAGATATCACACTATGCTGGGTCATTATATGTTGGAATAATGCAACTTAATAAAGGTGGGATGTAACGGTTGTTAACTTAATTAATCTCACCTTTAACTAATTAGCACCGTACCGGTCAGGTGACAGCCTATCAAGTTGATCGCAAGTTCCCGCCAATACTAAACACATCATTATGCACACCTTAAGCAACGACAATATTTATCCCGTCGGCAGCAGCGTAGTGGCCAGACTGGCCCCAGGACCGTTGATTATCGATCAATACTATCAACGCACCTACTACTGCGCCTTCGCAGAGCACCCAGAAATGAAGCATCTTGCTTATTATGAGCGTGAACTCATTCTTTCATCGAAAAAAAACTCAGTAACCAAACTTAAATGAATTATCAAGAAATCATTGTTGTATCATTCTACGATATTGTGAATAATATTTACAAGTTACTCTCGCATGGTATATCTTCAACCTTACGGTGCTCCAGTCTGCTCGTTTCTCCAATTAACAGAAACGTAGGTCCGTCACGCGTCACTTATATACGCATTAGTCGTCGCTGATCTATATCAAATTATACTTTCTCACAAACGGTCCGTTTTATTTGCTAACTTATTGCTGTAAACACGCCATCCGGTATGTCCAGTTGAAAAAGATCATACGCCAGCCGAACAACAGAAAGGTGACAACCTCGACAGTTGATTCGAAGTCCCCGCCACCCAAACCATTTCCTATCGTGGGCTTTGGAGCTTCCGCAGGAGGGCTTGAGGCATTTTCAACAGTACTTAGCAACCTTAGCGCTAACATCGACATGGCGTATGTGCTCGTAATGCACCTGTCACCCAATCACAAGAGCGCGCTTGCTGAAATTCTCCAGCTAAAAACCGAGATGAAGGTCCATACGGTTAGGAATGGCATGGAGGTCAAAATGAACAACGTCTATGTAATCCCACCAAACGCGTCCATGAGCATTGTAGATGGACATCTTAAGCTCGCACCAAGGGTTGTAACGGCGAATGGAAACTTTGCAATTGACTATTTCCTCACTGCGCTTGCGTCGGTTTACAAGAGCAATTCCGTCGGCGTGATCTTGTCGGGTACTGCAACAGATGGTACTCTGGGGCTAAAAGCAATAAAAGCCGCAGGCGGAATTACGTTTACGCAAGACCACTCCGCACAATTTCACAGCATGCCGAAGAATGCACGTGAAGCAGGCTATGCTGATTTTTGTCTACCACCCGAGGCCATTGCCAAAGAGTTAGGTACCTGGGCGAAGACAAGCAATGGCATTGTTGCCAGAGAAGGAGCGGAGCAGGACAACGACGTAGAGATCGACACCGACCGTGAAGCACTAAAAAGAATTTTGACAATAGTAAAGTCGAGGAGAGGGGTAGATTTCTTCTTGCACTATAAACAACCTAGTATCTACAGACGGGTTCTCCGAAGAGTTGCGCTTAATAAACTGTCCTCGCTGGATGATTATTACGCACTGCTCAGGAAAAGTCACAGAGAAGTCGACGAGCTTTTTAACGATTTCCTGATCAACGTAACCAGTTTTTTCAGGGATGTCGATTTTTATAAAGCACTTACGAGCGTCGCAATCCCACGATTGATTAAGGGACAAAAAGCAACAGAAACACTTCGTATCTGGATTGCTGGGTGTGCAACTGGCGAGGAAGCTTATTCGATCGCGATCACGCTTGCGGAATATATGGAGAAGAAGAAACTAACAATTCCTTACCAGGTATTTGCTTCCGATCTCGACGCCGGTGCTATCGAAAAGGCGAGAGTCGGTACGTATTCGATCAGCGCTATGCAGAAGATCTCATCAGAGCGTTTGAAAAAGTTCTTCAGAAAAATTGACGGTCATTATCAGATAGAAAAATCTATCCGTGAAGTCTGCATATTCTCTCAGCAAAATTTGCTGTCGGATCCACCGTTCTCCAGGATGGACCTGATCAGTTGTCAAAATGTATTGATCTATCTCAAGAATGAACCACAGGAAAAAATTCTTCGAACATTTCACTACGCGCTTAAACCCAATGGGTTTCTATTTTTAGGAAAATCGGAATCGATTGGAATTGCGAGTGAGCTTTTCGATTCGCTTGATAAGAAAATCCGGATGTATGGTCGAAAGCAAGCTCCGAGCGAGGTGGTTCGTTTACCCGCTGACTCAACGGAAAAGGTCATCCTGAAATCTCCTCGCCTTTTATCGCAGCCACCGTATGACCTTGAGCGAGAGATCGGCAAAGTGATCTTAAGCAATTATGTGATGCCGTGTTTGGTATTGAATGAAAACCTTCACATTGTGCAATTCTTCGGAATCACTTCACACTATCTTTTACCAGTAGTCGGGAAGGCAAGTTTTAACATTCTTAAAATGATCCGCGAGGATCTCCTGTTCGATCTTCGTATGCTCATTCAGCAAGCAAAAAAAACAGGGCGTACTGTCTCGAAGGAAGGAATCGTTATTCACAATAATAAACGTCCACAAGAGCTAGTGCTCGAAGTTGCACCCCGAAAAATGCAACATGAATCATTTTACCTGGTCATATTCCGGGAGATTCCGGAAAGTAAAACAAAAAAGGTAGCGCTCAAAAGCAAGCCCAAGACCTCTGTTGTAAGGGAGCAAACCATTGTTGGCCTTGAAGAAGAACTTCGCCGGTCTCGGGAATTAATAAAAAGCACCAACGAAGAATACGAAACTACATACGAAGAACTTCAGGCAAACAATGAACAGATCCTGTCTTCGAACGAAGAGCTGCAAAGTATTAATGAGGAAATGGAGACTTCGAAAGAAGAACTGCAATCGGCCAATGAGGAGCTCACCACCATCAACGAAGAATTACAGAAACGAAATCTAGAGTTAAAGCAGTCACAGAACTACGCTAACGCAATCGTCGATACGGTGAACAGTCCCTTTCTTGTACTCACAGCAAATCTGCAGGTACGCACCGCTAACAAATCTTTCTACGAAACATTTAAACTTAACGCTGAAAATACCATTGGATGCTTTATATACGAGCTCGATCATCATTCATGGGATATCCAATCGCTCCGGGAACATTTAAATGATCTGCTCGGAAAAAAAACACACTATAAAGAGTTCCGGCTGGCACACTTTTTTTCGAAACTGGGCGATATGGCATTTCTTGTAAATGCTTACCGGCTCACAGAAGATAAAAGCAAAGAGACGCTCATATTGCTTGCCTTCAACAACATCGGTGAACTCCTCTTGTCAAACTACAAGCTTAAAAGTGCGAATGAACAACTTGAGCAATTCATATTTATATCCGGTCACGACCTGCAAGAGCCACTGCGTAAGATTCAGACATTTTCGAATTATCTCACGGAGTATGAAAATACCGACGACTACATAAAAGAATATGTAGGCAAAATTGGTGACACAGCTTCGAAAATGTCAAATCTCCTGCGCGACCTCTTGAGCTATTCATCGTTGCTTCAAAATCACAAGACACATCCAAGACAAACAGACCTTAACACCGTACTGAAGGATGTATTGATTCAATACGACACGATGATCCAAGAGTGTGAGGCAGTAATAAACGTAGGAACGCTGCCGACGATATTAGCCGACGCCAGTCAAATGGAGATGCTATTTGGGAATCTGATTAGTAACGCACTTAAATTTAATGTAGGTAAGCCTGTAGTAACCGTTACCTCGGAGCCAATTACTCCCGAACAAATCGAGACACATGCGCTGAACAAAGAGAAGGTTTACGTTTGTATCAAGGTTAGTGACAATGGAATAGGCTTCAATCAAAAATACATTGCGAAAATATTTTCTATTTTCCAGAGACTTCACGACAAAAAAGGCATCGAAGGTACCGGCATGGGACTACCAATCGCGAAGAAAGTCGTGGAAGACCACGGTGGGCGTATCTACGCCGAAGGAAAAGAAAATAAAGGCGCTACGTTTTATGTGTTCCTACCAATGACTTAAAGAGAACTACAACGAGTGAGGACGAGTGTATCGCTAGCTAACGTTACCGGCATTTAGCTTCTTTGCTTTTATGTATACCATTCCCAACTTACCCCGCTTAAAATGAAAAAACGCGCAGAGGATTTTATTGCATATCAGCATTTCCTATGTCGCGCATGCTCAAGATTCATCGACTGAAACTACTATCGGCAAACTCGAGCAACTTGAATCCAAGGCAGTGTTGGAAAAGGATCCTTTCCATTGCATGCGTACTGTCATTACCGATCATAATGTAGATCTCGTGGTTATGGACACTTCCGGTCATTCCAGGTTTGAAGAGATGCTTGTAGGATCAAACACCGAGAAGGTGGTCCGTGTCCAGTGCTTGCAGGTCATCAAAAAAACTCCGGAAGAGACTATACGAACATCGTTTATGCGAGTTGCTTAAACCAGAACGAAAGAGCATTTGCCCAAGCGGTAAAGAACACCCAGGCGATGTACAATTCAAAAGTTCACCTTGTAAGGATTAACACGCCAATGAACTTTCAACCCGATCATGATGTAAGGCGTATAATGCAAGAGTTTGCTAGAAAGCTCGGATTGAAAGACTTCACAATGAATATTTACAACGATAGGAGTGAAGAGGAAGGTATTCAACATTTCGCGTCTAGCATCAATGCCGATTTAATCGCCATGGCCACACTTGGTAGAACAGGATTTGCTCAGTTTCTTGTTGGAAGTATTGCCGAAGATGTTGTGAATCATTTAAGTCGGCATGTGCTCAGGTATGTGACGTCTTAATGCTAATCCTGCCAAAAGCTTTCGGACATAAGCTATCTATTTTCTTAGGGTTGCTTAGGAAGTACGCAAAACAAGTTGGATTACAATACTTCTGCCCCGTAACTTTGTATTAAAGTCAAATCTTGGGACAAAGAATAGTTGGTTAAAAAAAAGGTGAACTCAAGTCTACTTACCGATACAATATTTGAACTCCATTACTTCTCAGTGTGTTAACTGACTCGAGTAACAAAATCGTAACGAAATTCACCGGTTTATCGCTCAACAACTCCAAAGAAACCTAAATGCATCTTTGAGTGTCTGTTAGTTGAATAAATTTATGGAAATTACGAGGGATACATAGCGGTTAGCGATGAGTTATTCGTATCATTTATGTAACCCAAAATGCAGTAGCAATTTTTAGATTGTTTTCTTTCACCTTCGCAGGACCAATTTTGGTAGCAAACTTAATGAGATAAAAGATCATTCGATTGTTGGTGATGTTCTAAACGGCTCCAGAGAAAGAAGTGTCAATGTTGACGCCGAATGACTGGTTAAAATCATAGACGTCGAAGGAGTTGAAAAGGCTGATACGTCACTTGATGTGCAATTTTATTTTAAAACGTCATCTCGTATCGGTGTTGTGCTACAAAGAGTTGTTTAGTGTCAATTTTTTATTTGTTGCGTCACCTTGGGTAGAACGCGTATTAGGGTCGGAAGATAATCGTACTTAATGACGCTTTCCCGTTAGCACCTACAGTCCAAATATTGAACACCTATTTTTCACTTGGAAAAGTTTTTCATGACAAAGGATACACATGCGAATACATCTACGGAGGGTACGGCTATTTTGACAACATGAACTATTTCTTCGCTAACTAAGCATTGCGCCAATTGTTATTCCAAAAATTAAAATCGGCATTGGATAGGACTCATTGATATTGCCAACTACTTCGTTTGTATAGATCAGATAATCTATAGCGATGAAATTGAACCGTACGCTGAATTCGTCCCAGAACAGAAACTCAGCTACTGCGTTGAATAGTAGCGCGACAGAGAAATGAAAAACAAAAAACAAAAAAATGTGTGAAGTATCTGTGCCACCGCCCATTGACTAACTTGTCGGGCGATAGCCATAGGTAGAACACGAGCGGAATGCTGAGGTAGATCGCATTAACCATGTCAAATAGTAAACCTAAAAGGAACATTCCAACGATGTTACTCACTGTACATCGACAAATTCAAGAGACTTGATCATGAGCGAAATCCGTATTAAAAACGATTGCAATTACAAGTATGATTAGCAGCACCCAGAGTTTGATTCGGTGCGTCATAGGGGTTAGCATGGAAAGCATCATGCATGCAAGTAGCCGCGAGATTTTGTGGAAATTCTGGAGCTGGAATTTTCGTCAGGTGGAATTTGTGGGTGTGGTGTAAATCTGGAGAAATTCTGGATTTGAGATGCAGTGAAATCTGTTTTGATGCTGTTAACGTCAGCTTGGATTCAATTTCACGGCCGGAGAAGCGATGCCCAGGCTTGTCGGCCACATCGCGATGCGATTGGTTATAGATCTTCGAGATTACTGTTTCGCTTTTCTTTTAGCTTTTTGTAGAATGATGGCGTTAGTCCTGTGATTTTTTTGAACTGCGCCGATAGATGCCCCACGCTGCTGTAGTGCATTTTGTAAGCGATCTCGGTTAGATTTAATTCGGCATACAACAACAGCTCTTTTACTTTCTCGATCTTGTGTTGGATGATGTATTGTTGAATCGTGATGCCCTTTACTTCAGAAAAGATATTGGATAAGTACGTGTAATCATAGGATAGCTTGTCGCTTATATAATTCGAGTAGTTTATCTTCGGCAACTCGTCTTCATAATGAATCATCTCGATAATCACCGCTTTTATCTTTTCGATCAAAATGCTTTTTTTGTCATCGAGCACGATCAGCCCACTTCGAAAAAGGTTGTCCCTTAACGCAGCAAGCTGCTGTTCTGTCACATCGTTGGGAGTTTCGACAACACCAAGTTCAACCGAGGACACTGTCAATCCTTGTTTTTCTAATTCCTCTTTCACGATCATCTTACACCTGAGGCTCACCATATATTTGACGTAGATCTTCATAGTTGCATGCACATCGGTTGTCCGTACTCAAGTCGATCGACCGACGGTGTCTATACTTCGTTTTGTCGTCCTTGACACGATCTAGACTTAATATCAACGGCGGCGGATTCTGTGGTTTCGACGATTAGCAGGAGTGCATTAAAGATAGGCGTTATGGTTGGTAACTCAACGTTCAAAAAGATCAACGTTTAGCAAAGCGGTTAAATCTCGCTTATAAAGGTTCATGGTACAGATTGTCTTGATGATTAGCGCAAAAGTAGAATAAAATATCTTCACGGCGTAGGAGAAAACAGGATTCAAGGTCGTGGTGGGCTAAGGGACGTACGGCGGTTCAAGGAGGCTTCTTTGCGCCGATTTTTGATTTCTACAAAGCACATTACTGTATCTCTGGAATGCTGGTGCGTGAGAGAGGAGTTTGTAGATGTTGTCGATGATCTGATACAAGGGAATAATGATAATGCTTCTTAGATGCTTCATAAGATGTTTGTTTGCTTGATGAGTTTTTTAGCGGCGAATGTCTCCCGAATCAGGGTGCACTGATGCTATCGTCGATACGCAAGTCGCCGTTGGGATATCGCGATGGTGGCGAATATTTATAGTAAACATTGATTTCGCTTTTAACATAGTTTTCAAGCGAGTTCCTGAATTGCGTGTTAGTGCCGCAGGCGACGAAGACGTTCTCCAAATGGGCACAACTTCCTTTTGTGTTAAGAATTTTAATCAGCGCTGCATGTGATTTAGCCAAGTCACACCCGATCGCGTGGTGTCTAACATACGAAATGATGACAATGTCATTGTCTGGTTGCAGAATGTTTTCGAGTCGTGCTCTTAGATCGGCGACCTCGGCGACCACTTCCGGAAAATCGGCTGGATGAAAGTCGCTGGGTTTGTTGTCTTCGAAATATCTGGATAGTGCGTTCATAGTAAGATCGCCCGGAAAGGGGTTTAAGCAATGTAGTCATTTCTGTTGCTCAATGTGTTGTAAAGGGATTGTGGATCGTTATAGGATTCACACATTGTTTCGTTGGTAAAGTGGGAAATATGCAACGTTGCAAAATCTTCGTATAACACATCTGTGAGCTGATGTTGCTAGCTTTACGCGGTTGACACGCTGCAACAAATGCAGACGCGTTCAATTGGTGAGAACAATTTACAAATGAATTTTATGGAAGAGTTAAAAAATCTGAACAATCCTGATAATATCACCGGAAAGAATCATTCTGGAAGGAATGCAAACGATCCGGTACGGATACTTACGGCGAAGTCAATCATTGGTGATAAAGTGTTCAATGATTCCGGGGAAGATCTTGGGAAAATAGAAGATATTATGCTCAATATCGACATCGGGAAAATTGAATACATAATAATCGCTTTTGGTGGATTTGCCGGAGTTAATCAGAAATATTTCGCCGTTCCTTTTGAGGCACTTACGCTCGATACAGAGAATCGCACGTTCATTTTCGAGCAGAGCCGATCAGCCTTTGAAAACAATCCGGGCTTTGATAAAAAGCATTGGCCAGATGCAAACTTTCATTCCGAATTCTCAGGCAATTATGGTGGTTTTATGGGCGCTAATACCGGTTCTGATCATTAGGCATTCCCTCCCGACCTTGCGCGGTATGTTGATTGATTGCCCCGGTGTATGCTGGATCAGAGTTTTCATCGGGCAGTTCTGCGCGCTCGGTGTTGTGGTATTACATCGTAACCAGTATAAACAAACCTTAAAAATGAAAACATTAAGTAACGATAACATCTATCCAGAAGGTACACGTATTTCAGCAAGAGTAAATCCCGGGTTGCCACTGATTATTCGCAAATATTATCAGCGCATTTATTATTGTGAAATTGTGGGAGATGAGTCTCATAGCCACCTCGCTTACTTTGAACGGGAACTCATTCCGCCTGCTACGGTTTCGACTGATCAAAAATAGGTCCTTCACTGCTGATTACTTTGCATGACTACGCTAATGCCCTGACGTCATCGAAGCAATGTAGCGTTAAAATTGCTGAGTAACATTGCGCTTCGGACTTCGGACACACTGTGTTCGTGTAGTTTGGTGACATGTTTGCTGAGTGGTGCACTATTAAAGTACACGACTTTAAACCATCGGTGATCCTTACTTTATACCTACCGTCGGGAAACGCCGTAAAGTCAACGAGAAATGAAGGCAATTCCGGCTGACGAGCTTTCTTTTGAATCATTAAGTATCCTTCATCGTTGTGAACCGTTACAAAGACAATTCCGGTTTTTGCTCCCGTGCAGCGCAAGATGTATGAACTACTGAATCCCTTCCTGGTAATTGTAAAAGAAATTGGCGCGACGGAAGGCTTGGCTTCCACGTCAATGAACGCGATACAAACGATGATGAGCAGAATTTTCAAATTTTTCATTTTGCCAAACTGTATTGCGAAGTTAGCCCATCGTACTTTCAGCCGGTTACACTATTGCCGTCAATCGTTATATTCTTTACGGCTCCATAAACTTTTCCTTACTCAATATATGTCTGGGGACAGACGACAGTCATTTATGCGTTTTGACCAGTAGCATATGTAAAAGACTTGAGACGCAGCATAACCCGTTTCGTCATGAAATGCTTTCTTTTGTGCAGTCGTTAAATATGTAAAAGACACGAAGGCCCTCTCTTGAATGGTTGGAGGTTTGTAGTGTACTTCCGATAAGCAGTTCGGGACGTGCCAAATCACTTTTTCATTATTCGTTATTTAAAGCTTCTTATGGAAATAAAAGATCAACCGAGAGTAGAGGACGTGATTTCGGTATTGGAATTCAAGTTGCTGATGAAGTCGATCGTTGATCATCATGCTAAAATCCGGATCAAGTATTTGCCAGACGGAGGATCGTGGACAATAAACTTCTTCAACGTTGTGATGGTTACCGACAAAGGGATGATTCTTAGCGACGAAGAAAATAATAAGATATTATCAATCTCTTTGACTAATGGCATAGTTCAATTTATTATTGATGAACAGTTTGATAGTTATCTGCCGAATCTTGCTTATGCAGTTCAGTAAGGTGGGATTACGGTGTTTGATGATGTTTTAGATCGATGTACTCCTCGATAACATTGCAAATGTTTTCCTTCAGCTCCCTGTACGAAGAAGCCTTGATAACAATCCGGTCGACTCCAAGACGATCAAATTCCTTTAGTTCGTTCGGACTAAGGCTCCCGGAATGAATAACGAGCTTGGTTTGTGTCCGGTCGGTTAGTTTCTTTATTAAATCCAGGCATTCTTTGCAGCTAACAGGAAGGATGTGGCCGTCGAGGAAGATTATGTCGGGGGTAGTTTGTGCGAGATTTCTCCTAATATCGGAGTATGTATGAGGAGTCACACAAGTTGCTTCGGGAAAAAGTTCAGCGACGGCATCACAAAATAGTAGTCTGTCGTCCGGGTCGTCGTCTATCATCATGATGATCATCTTGTACTGTTCTTGAAATGAAGTTAAGTATATCGAAAGGGCTCTGCGTTAGTTCGAGAGATCGGATTCGGTGAGTTACTGAAATAATTGTGCCGTAGATAAATAGTCGTTTTGATGGTGTACGTTACCCGTAATAGAGATTTAGCTTTTGTTAGCTAGGTGTGTAAACTGCGCGCAGCGTCTCTACGGTTTTTGCGCGCGCTGAAGGGAAGTGCAGTGAAGTATAGCTCGAGTATGAAGCGCTTAAATAATAGGCGTAGTAAGCGTGTCGGCATCACAACGTTAGTGAATCCATAGATTAGTTCCATAGTATTTGATGTACTATAGATGTAGCTTTCACAAAAGCCATTACTAGCGCGATCCCCAAGTCATCACGGGCGATCATTTCGCTTAAACAAGCAACTATGAAATCAATTTTAATCATCGATTATAGTCGAACAAGCAGGATCGCCGTACGGAAAAGTTTCAACGGACATGATTTGACCTGGCATGAAGCGAAGAACGGAGATGACACCTTCGGGATTCTTGAGACATTTACAATTGATCTTGTTATTTGCAATGCTGTATTGGGACGCGCTGATGGCTTGGAAACGTTGTCAAAATAAATCGGTTGTATCCTGCCATGCCCGTTGTGATGCAGTCAGAGCATTATAATGTGCGAAATGCTGTAGACGCGCTCCGTCGTGGAGCATCGAATTATATTGTCAAGACTGTTGCTTCAGGTCAACTGGTGGAAGTTGTCATGGAATTGCTGCGTGACAATGAACCGAAGTTAGCATTGCCGGCGAAAAAGAACAAAGCTGAAAGTATAGCAACCGTGCCCGAGGGCTATGTTTTGAGTTCAAGTCTTTTCTTTCTGCAAGTTTTAAAAACCATTGATCTGGTTGCGCCGACAAATTATTCGGTAGTGCTATATGGAGAGAGTGGAAGTGGGAAGGAAGCATTTGCCCGTGAAATTCACCGCCGAAGTCGTCGGGCTTCGCATGCTTTTCACGCTATTGATTGTGGAACATTGTCTTCAGAACTTGCGCGCAGCGTTCTTTTTGGTTATGAGCAAGGCGCGTTTACGGGCGCAGCGAAACAACAAAAAGGAGCATTTGAAATAGCTTCAAACGGTACACTTTTCCTTGATGAGATTACCAATCTCGGGCTAGACGTGCAGGCATCTCTTCTTCGTGTGATCCAGGAAAAGAAAGTCAGGCGTATTGGCGGAAATGAAGAAATTCCGATTGACGTCCGCATAGTGGTGGCCAGCAACATTCGTCTGATTGATGCTGTGAAGACGCACACATTCAGGACGGACTTGTTTCATCGGTTCAACGAATTTGCGTTGAATATTTTGCCGATCAGAGAGCGCAAAGACGACATACTATTTTATGCTGAACACTTCCTTGCTAAAACGAATGAAGAGCTTCACAAGAATGTCAGTCATTTTTCACCAGCAGTAGTGCTTGATATGTTAAGTTATCATTGGCCTGGCAACTTGCGTGAACTTCGGAACGTGATCAGGCGTGCCGTGCTCATGTCGGAAGACGATGTGATATCAGATTTATCGTTGCCCGGCCAACATTTGCCATTGGTGCTTCCTATGGAGGGAAAAACTATAGCGGTGCAGGAGGTAGTTGTGCAGGCCGAACAGGTGTATCGTAGTATTGTATCGGTGCTGCAGCAAAATGGTTTTAATAAAAGAAACGCTGCGAAGGTTCTCAATATTGATGTTAAAAGTTTGGCCATGAGACTGGAAGCGTTCGCTAAAATAAAAGGTTTTAAACTGAAGTTTTGAAGATTAAGTATAAAAACAATGGAATTGCTGCGGTTACACATTGAACGCGCGCTTGCGACTCCCTGAATTGGCTCCGGAGTTGTTGGTCAGCAACAACAGGCAGGCAAAAAAAAATACTAACCTTCCGATCAGTATTTTTTTCCATGAAACGCTGTAAATCATTTCAGAATAAGTTCCAGTGCAACACGGCGGTTCTGCGCTCGCCCTGCCGCCGTTGAGTTGTTTGTGATTGGCTGTTCTTCGCCGAAACCAGTGGCTTCGATTCTATTTTCAGAGACACCTTTGTTGATGAGATAGGCTTTAACGGCATCGGCTCTGGCTTGCGAAAGCTTGAGATTCGCTTCGGCGGATCCTTGCGAGTCTGTATGTCCTCCCATTTTCAACGTGTAGTCGTCATATTCTTCCAGAATGCTTACAACTTCATCAAGCATCGGGTTGGAGCTTACTTTTAGGATTGCTTTGCCGGTTTCGAAAGTTATCCCACGCGTAGCAAAATTCAGGCGTTTTTTAACCTCTTCTTTTACAACCGGGCACCCGTTGTTCGCAACATCGCCAGCTGAGGTAGGGCATTTGTCAATTGCGTCTGTAACGCCATCTCCGTCACTATCTGTGGGACATCCGACGGAGTCCACCTTGATTCCTTTTTCAGTGTCAGGACATTTGTCAGCTGAATCCTGGACCCCATCATTGTCACCATCAGCACAGCCTTCAAAAATATCAAGTCCTGCTAAATTCGGACACTTGTCTTTAGCGTCTTCAATTCCATCTCCATCACTGTCCGGACACCCACCGAAACGTTGTACGCCAGGCACGTCGGGACATTTGTCATCGACGTCTGCAACATTGTCTTGATCTTTGTCTGGGCAACCCGCCAATGCAGTCGAACCTGCTACAGCAGGACATTTATCAAGATAGTCGGCCACGCCATCAGTGTCGGCATCAACAGGACATCCTTTTGAGTCTACTTTTGCCGTATTCGGTGTATCGGCACACTTGTCTCTTTTATCAGCTACCCCGTCCGCGTCTGTATCTACTGGTTTTCTCAAGTTGAAAACCAATCCTGCGCTATGTTGGAGGTATAAGTCATTGCCGCCGCTCTTAACGCCATCCCATGAGTCAAATAGTGGCGCATTGATAGTGTTGGCTACCTCGAGCCCAAAGCGATCGTTGAATTGAAACAGAATACCCACGCCGGCAGCAAGGTTCGCTTTGATCTCTCCGTCGGTGATTGGTTCTGATGCAAGCTCGCTATATTGCTTGGAGTCAATGTAAGATCCTCCTGCACCGGCAACAAGAAAAGGAGCGATCGCAGCATCCTCTTTGAAGATGTAGCCATTATTGAACTTATACTTAAATTTGAGATTAAGCACGTAAAAGTCAGCGTCAAACCCTTCCGTGCCAGCGTCGTTTTGATAGCGGACTTGATTGAATGAGATTTTCTCTACAAGGTTGAACGATGGATTGAGATATTGTTGTAAGGATACTGCACCACCAACTTGCTTTGATGGAAAGCTGTAGAAATGATGCTTATTTCCATTCAGGTCTCCATCATATTCGGACATCGTTACGTGAAAGCCTAGCGCGCCACTTTGCGCTAACACCACGTTAATCAAGAGCAGTGATAAGCTCATGAAGGATAAAGTAATTTTCTTAATCATATGTTGTACGTTATAAGTTTGTCATTTATCTCAGTTGAAATAGTAATGCCTTAATCAATACATCATGCAACGTCATTATGATGATCCCGTTTATCGCTTTCATTAAATACGGGGGATATGATTTCCCTGTTGAGCAAGTTTGATCCCGTTAATCGTATGCAGTTTACGCGTGATTTATATAAAGTTTCATGAATAAATTCTTGTGTGATATCCGAATGAAACGAGTATTGCTCTGGCGGATTCTACAATACGAACGTATTACTTTATGAACATTCTGCGATAGGAGTTCAGGTATTGTTAGACGCCGACGGGCGCAGGCATGTGTATTTGAGATACTGGAATTAAACCAAACTAAATTATGGAAAATGTAATGACAAACACCGAGCATGAAGAAGGTACGCTGGCGAAGACCATAGAAGATCAGACGGCGAAGCTGCCCTCGGATGTATTTCTATGGGCATCTGTAGCGGCCATCGCACTATCACTAACGATGAAATTATTGAAGAAGGACGATGCAGCATTGTTCATCGGACAGTGGACGGCGCCATTTCTTATGCTAGGCATCTATAATAAGATGGTGAAGCAAAATGGTCACGATAAGATCAGCGAGTAAAGCGAATTTAACAGTGAAGCGGCCAAAGGGATTTAACTCTTGGCCGCTTTCGTGCTGATTAGTGCATTCTACTGTTGTGCTATGATCGGATAAGACTTAGCTTCGTTTGTGTGGTGTCAAAAATCATTTCGATCAATGTACTATATTGTCGGATATCCCCCTGTAACTTGTATCGTAGATGCGGTCATATAACTTGAGTCTTCACTCGCGAGCATTACAAAAGCCGGAGCAAGCTCGGCGGGTTGCCCAGGCCGTTTCATAAATACACTTTCGCCGAATGTTTCAATGTGTTCCTTGCTCATGGTTGAGGTAATAAGCGGCGTCCAAATTGGACCTGGTGCTACGCAGTTTACACGTATACCTTTCTCAGCCCACATTTGTGCCAGGCTTGCCGTGAAATTTTGGATCGCAGATTTGGTTGCTGAGTACGGAATCAATTTGGCAGGTGCCTTATAAGCATTCACTGACGTGGTATTGATAACGGTACTTCCAGGTTTAAGATACTTTTCGGCTGCTTTACAGAAATAGAACAAGGGATAAATGTTAACCTTAAATGTTCTATCCCATTCCTCTGAGGAGATGTCTTGCAGCGAGTGACGTTCCATCTGAAATGCGGCGTTGTTCACGAGGATATCGATCGACCCAAACTCCTTAACACACGATTCGATAATACGGATGCAGTGGCTTTCGACGCTGATATCTCCCGGAATCAAAAGGGATTTTCTTCCTGCTTGCTCAATAATGGCCGCTGTTTGTTCCGCATCCTCATGTTCATTTAAATAGGAGATCACAACGTCGGCTCCTTCACGCGCGTAAGCGATCGCCACAGCGCGACCTATTCCGGAGTCTCCGCCCGTGATGATGGCAACCTTGCCGGATAATTTGCCTGACCCTTTATAAGATGTTTCACCATGATCTGCCTTTGGACGCAAAGATTTTTCGTAACCTGGGATAGGCTGCTTTTGATTCTCGAACGGTGGCTTCGGATATTCTTTTATAGTAGCAGCGTCATTTGTTTTTTCTGTCATGGTACTAGTGATTGTTAATAATGATACGGTCGTATGATCACGCCAGTAACTGTGTCCGTCAAACGGTAGTTGGCCTCCTGCCAAGGCTTCGTAACAGTTTCGCATGTCCGTTCAATGCATCAAGAAATGTTCTGCAGGATTTGTAAGGCAAACCGAAATCAATAGTGGTCTTCCTGACAATGGCGGCAATATTCCGGTAGTGAACGTGACAAATATTTGGGAACAGGTGATGTTCGATCTGGAAATTCAATCCGCCAACGTACCATGAGAACCATCTGCTATCGTTGCCGAAGTTTGTGGTGGTATGCAGTTGATGAATTGCCCAATTGTTTTCCAGCATATTATCCTCATTGGGTAGGGGATACGCCGTTCCGTCTATAACGTGGGCTGGTTGAAAGATGATTGCTAACATGAAGCCTGCCAGGTAATGTAGTATCGTTATCCCTATAAGTACCTGCCACCAGGAAAGGTCCGTGAGCAGCACCGGTAGAATAAAGATGTAGGAAATATAAATTATTTTTGTTGCGATCAGGATGATCCACTCTTTTGTTGCATTTCCACTATGCTTTTTAAGGAGTCCATTCTTCTGATACTTGATCAAACGAGCGAAATCCTTTACCACCATCCATACGATCGTCATCAGACCGTAGAGAAACCATGCGTAAATGTATTGGTAACGGTGGATGGGTTTCCACGCTGAGTGAGGTGTCATTCTGAGCACGCCCCGAGGGCTGATGTCTTCATCTTCATCGTGGACATTCGTGTAGGTGTGGTGCAAGACATTATGTTGGATTTTCCAATTAAAGGCATTTGCACCGACCATGTTTAGTGAGTAGCCGATTAACGTATTGGCCCATTTTTGTTTGGAATAGGCGCCGTGATTTGCGTCATGAATTACGGACAGGCCAATGCCCGAAAGACCGATGCTCATGATAACTACGCTGATGATTTGCAGTACTGGATGTGTCACAGTCTCAGTGAGTATAGCCAGGTATGGAACAAAATAAAGCAGGAACATGAAAATTGTTTTAATAAACATCTCCCGGTTTCCGTGCTTGCTGATCTTTCGTGTTCTGAAATACTCGTTGACTCTTTGATTTAGAGTTGAACTGAAATCAAGGTTGTCTTTTGAAAAGGTGATAACGCTTCGACTCATGATCAGACTTTAATTTGCAATCAATGCACGAGATATGCATCTAACGATGTAAAGGTACCATGCGTATAATATAGTATTGTTCTATGAAGTTCTACAACACTTATAAATATCACACATTACGGGCGTGTGTTGGAGAAGTGAAACGGGTGAACGGTGCTGGTCTATAGATTGGAGGTACTGCAAGTTCTTTTTCGGTTCTTCCACGTCTCATTGGCCAGGGCGCAAATTACCGGGATTAAGGATGGATACCCCACTTTTTGAAACGGTGAGATCGTGAAGCGGCACGGAGAAGCATTTCGCGCCGACACCGATGGTGCCGCCGTAAGCGATTACTACTCGCTTGCAGCTACCATCCAGCGGATCTAGGATGAGCCGTTTTATCTTGCCGAGATGTTCGCCTTGTAGGTCCCATACCTGGTCACTGTAACGTGATAAATTTGATAGTAACGTTTTTCGTGGGCTTAATACACGAATGTCCTGCGAAAAGATCTCAGTTGTTTTTTTCATAAGGCGGATAACAATGACTTTAGCCGGTTTAGGTTTGACATTATCAGAACAGATAAACTTGAATTATCATGCAGATTGTGGTTGCGATAATGAGTGTTATGCCTAAATATGTAACACTTATAAGATCAAAACGCCCATGTGTAAAATGTCTTTTTTATCAAATGCTAACTTCGTGTCTAGCATACTTTCTTATACAAGTTCATACCAGGCATTCGTGTGATCGGACGACGGTTGACAACATTTTAAGAACATACATATGAACATACTACTTATCAAATCACGCAGCGACGAGCCCGACGTATTTTCGGCTGCATTGCAACACTTAAGGATAGATGCCACTTATCGCAGGGAGTTTTGTTGTGATGATGCATTCTCCAGGTACAGCAAAAAGGCCATTCCCAAACCGGACTATATATTTCTTGATATAGATATGCTGCTCCTCATGGACGGTTATAGCTGCTTAAAAATGATCAGGTGCTCTCTTGAGTTTGTAGGAACTCCCGTTATTGTATGCGCTCCATCCGGGCAAGCTGACGATATCGAATTTATGCTTCGGCATGGTGCGTCGTTAAGCTTGATCAAGCATTCCGATTTTTTAATGTTCTGTTCATGTTTGGATGAGATCATTCGACCCGAAGCCAGACTCATGAGGTCTATGGGGGCTACCCAGGTTACATCCTGATTGGCGAATAATTAGCAGGTCGGGGTGCCAGGTAATATTCCCAGCGTTTTTCGTAGTCTTAAACGAAGATCTAAGTCCGGTTATTTTTTTTGTAATGAAAAGGCGAGCCACGCTCCGGTATTGAGGATTGTAGCAAATCGCTGTCAGGTCGTCGCAAAGCAAATGTCGCCTACCCATTAATCTTTGCGGGAGGATGAAATGTGGGATGGTAACACCTTTTACCCTGAGAGGACATTGTCAACTTACGTTTAGTCCTGACTGAGTGATCGATGTAACAATACCTGTTTGGAATGTAAAGTGTTCGCGTGCGTAATATCGACCTTTACATAAATACGAATGTCTTTTCTTTAAACATATACTCCTGTGAAAAATACTGAACAAGAAAGAGGCAAGCCATTTACTATCGTTGACATCATTGAATATGTGCCGAAATCCGTGGTTATAAAAACAGTTATAAAAAGAATCACCGGGAATGTAAGCGTGGTTTCAATCGATAGCGGTGAGGTTCTGACGGAAAAGGCATCGCCGTTTGACACCTTCATTCACATAATCGATGGGAAAGCTGAGGTCGTTATTAATGATGTGACGACGAACCTGGAGGTCGGCCAGGCCATCATTATACCAGGGCACGCCAGAAATTCAATCATGGCGAACGTACGATTCAAGATGGTCTCAACCATAATCAAAAGTGGTTACGAAGATGTGGTAGTATGATCAGAAGATTTATTTACGATCATGGTTGATTGATGTGTTTTTTTGCTATTCGCGCAGAAGGGTGATATTGTGGATGACCTATTTGGAGCTAGAAGATTTTCGTTTGTTGAGGTTGAGCAATTTATGCGTGAGTCTCCTGATGTTATTGTGTATATCAACTTTCATGAACCGATCGTCATATTCAAGGATGTTGTTCGTGCACAGTCGATGAAAGAGGCGCTGTTGTTCTTGTTTGGAGACGCTGAAGTAATAGGGAATTATAAAAAGAAACACGCACAAGGGGCCGAGATGCTATTAGGCACTGATCTAAAAAATGGCCTTCGTCGTTTTGACTAGTAACGCTGTTGGACGGTTGAAAATTTCGCCATGCATTACGGACTCACGATGCTTTCTTTCATTTTCCTCCTGGATCACGTCCTCTTTGTTTTTTTGCTCAGGGAGGGGGATGAATCTGGTAAACTTAGTTGTTGTTTTGATTTTTCTTTTCATAGTACTTTTCGGTCTGACGTGGAGTATAAAGTTCGCGCTCGATATTATTACGCAAATCGGAGATAGAGAATTGTTTCTTAATAAATCCAACCGCGCCGAGATTTCGTGCTTTTTCTTCGTAGTAGGATTCAGACGACAAGACGATCACTGGTATCCCTTTCATTAGAGGCTCATTCATAATGTATCGAAGACATTCGATGCCATCCATGATCGGCATGTTGATATCCATAAAAATCATCGAGGGCAGCACGATAGATCTTTCGAGTATATCAATTGCTTCTTTTCCGTTAGCTGCTACTAGGACTAGGGGAGGGTCGGTTATTCCGGACAACGCAGTGATAAAAAACTCCTGATCATCCCCATCGTCTTCTACAAGTAGAATGGTCTGACATAGATTCATAACGTTCATTGGTAGGTGGTCATATGGTATTCAATCGGCTAATAATAGCAGACTAGCGCCGGCTTATATTTGATTCCGATTTGTCGTTCCGATTCATTCGCAAATGTAGCGTTACCTGATGCTTGTATGTTGTAGTCCAACGGAAACAGTTTACATTATTCACTGATTTCTGGTGTCATACCTGGAAAAGGAAGTATTCATGACCTAGGGTCGTTCTGGGAAGAAGAGGATCGCCAATCATGGAGCCAACAGAAGGTACGAGTTGAAGGGATTTTTTGACAACGTGATTGTTACGAATCGGCATTTGGTATTAGGTGACAAGCTTCGTTTATACTATGGAGCAAGCAAGGAGGTGATTTGCGGCGCAGAGTTGTCCATACATGAAATACTAAACTCTCTTGACTATAGATAATACTTTACGTGTTCTCGAAGGATGAGAATCAAAACCGGCCAAGACCTTCCAGTAGCTTGTTCAATTCTTCCCGCGTTTTACCGAGCTTTACCTGCAAGTTGCTCATCATGACCTCTTTTTTGCCATAATCAAATTTGAAATCGTCGTCGTGAACATTTTTGAACATCGATTTTAATTTTATCTTTTGGATTTCCCAGATTTCGACTGGTGACGGATTTTGTGTCATAAGATTTGTTTTGTTTTATTTTGTTTGGTATTCTAAGTTGTGGTGTCGGAAGGTTCAAGAAGCGGATATAAATCGCGCTAGCCGAGTGCACGCCATCACTTTGGTTTTTCGGCAATTGCATTAACTCTTACTTTTCGCCCTTTTCTTTCAGCACTAGAAAGACGGTTTGCATCTTTGGCTTTTAACTTTGAGTCAGCTTTTTCTTTTTGTTTAGTTATCAGTCGCTTCTTTTCAATGTTCAGTTTCTCGCGCTTGTCGTTGAGCTTGTACGCGATCGCAAGGCTGTCGATCCGGGCATTCTCTTCCTTATTCATCTTCGGTGCCTCCTGTGCGATAGCGCCGTAGCAAGCAATTAAAATCGTTGCGGCAGCCACAAAAAAAATAGCAATTTTTATTTTCATAGATCATGTCATTGCAACAGAGCAGTGACATACAAGTAACATCAAGTTGATGATTAACGTTGCAATTAATGAAGATTTAAAGCACGCCTATCGTGAATTAAATGTGTTTGCAACGAAGTGGGATGTATGTAACATTCTCCTTTTTGTTTGTAAAACAACAGCACTGTGTATATAGATGCACAACCTGTCAAAGTTTGCGATCCATTTCACTCCGTTGCCCGAGTTGACATTCGAGGAACGGTAAATTATTGTACTTGGCGTCGCCGACGACAGCACAGTAATAGATTCCCCCTACATAATGCAGGATTGCGAGCTCTATCGCTGGATTATCCTTTGCATACACAACCGTCCCCGGGGAGTAAAGTGGAGACGCGGTTTCAGTAATCTGTAAGTTTTTCATATTTAGTGACGTTAATTAGATCTGAAGTGCGCAGGAGGATCGTTGGTACTGCATACGATTTTAATACCAATGCGAACCAATCGGTTGCCTGCGTAGATGTTTGATCAGTTCAATTTCGCATGTTGGACGTCGTTTGCACTGTAGCGAGCACTTTTTTATGGTGACGTCAAGAAGTTGGTTGGATTCTCTAATTGTTTTGAAGATCGTGTGAGCCGAGCACGAAAATTATCTCCATGTTGTTAATAGATTAAGTATCCAACCTAAGTAATCTAACATCATGATTAATTTTCCTGTATATATCACCTGCTATTTCTTTCCAGGTAAATCTTCATTGAACGTTTATCGGATCGTTAGGAGTGCCGTTGAACTGCATCCATATCAGTTATTCAGGTCGAACGGTATTAGTTCAGTTGAATGGGAAAATCTCTCCGTGTATGCTTCGGTGGAAGATGCTGTGATGATCGTCTTGAGAGATCTCGCTGGAGAGGAACTTGCTGATGATATTCTTCACGGACAAGCTACGGTCAATCCTGACGCGATTCTGCAACGAATCAATCGAGGAGAGCGCATGGTGTCAATTTGTGTTTCTTCAAAATATGGTCGATCAAAAGATAATTGCGACGTGAACTTCATTGATCTTATTGATCGAAAGTAAATGCATCACTAGCAACAAAATTCATCTAATCATCGCTAGAAAAAACTAAACATCCAGAAAGGGATTTTCAGGTGTTGCGCGTAGTGCTCAGGAAATCAAGCAACAAACTAGCAACAAAAAAGGCCGAAAATAACTCGAGGGATCACCAAAGAAATCCTTCTTCTTATTATTTATTAATGTGTTGACAGTTATTTCGACTTTATTCGGGATGTTTAGGAACATCATTTCCCGATACAAAATGTGCTCAATACAGAATGTCAATGCATTAGGTGGGTCACGCAACAAACTACCATCAAAAAATGCCTAAGTATCAGTAACAAAACCTAACTATGCCGAATTAGATTTTTAGGTGTTTGGCGCTCTGACAAAGGTAGCTAATGTCACGCATGTCATCAAGAACTTTGTTAAGCCGCTGACTTTATTCATGCGCGTAGGCGTTGACTGCACAATCTCTTCAGTTCAACACATCCTCAAACTATATTTGTGCTCCTGTTCGATCTATGGCCAGTTCAGGCCGTCCTGATTCGATCAGGATCGACTACCATGGCATTACAAAAATTACCATTCCGTAGCCTCATCGACATCGATAGGAACTCTTCGACACCAATTTTCAAGCAGGTTGCGAATGGGATCATACAGCTAATTGAAAGCGGAAAGATCAGGCCGGGGTATCGGCTACCCGCGAGCCGGGATATGTCGACTATAATGAAGCTTAATCGAACGACAATAGTTGCCGCTTATGACGAAATGTGTGCAGAAGGTTGGGCGGAGGTACTTGGCAAAAAGGGAATATTTATTTCCAAGCGATTGCCGATAATTAAACCGAAATCTTTCGGAATCGATTTGATGAAGGGTGATGGAGATGTCAGTTTGCCAACTTTTTACAATAAGGTAACCTTTAGCCGCCCACCCTCGCGCGAACTAAAACCATATCAATTAATTATTAATGATGGCTATCCAGATCAGCGCATAGCACCTATCACTCTAATTCTTGATCGTTATAAAGCTTTGCTAAACAAACCATCTTTCCACGGTAAGCTTATGAAGGAAAGCTCTTCGGGAAACCAAGCGTTAAGGCGCGAGCTATCGATATTCCTGTCTGCAACCAGAGCGCTAAACATTGAAACTGAAAACGTTCTGGTGACGCATGGCGCGCAGTTAGCCATTTTCATTGCTGCAAGCATGGTATTGAAACCAGGTAGCACTGTCGTTGTTGGTGATTTGAACTACGTTCTCGCAGATAAGCTTTTTGAACAATTGGGCGCAAAGTTGATCAAGGTGGAAGTTGACGAGAACGGTATCGATGTCGATGCGATTGAAACGATCTGTAAAAATTCTCCCCCTGATTTATTATATGTTATTCCGCATCATCATCATCCAACAACAGTAACGTTAAGTGCGGACAGAAGGCAGAAGTTATTAGAGTTGGTTAAGCGTTATAAATTTCCAGTGATCGAGGACGATTACGACTACGACTTCCACTATGAAAATAGTCCAATCTTGCCATTGGCCAGCGCTGACCATTCCGGTTATGTACTTTATATTGGTTCAATCTCAAAAACGTTGGCACCCACTATCAGGCTAGGCTATTTAGTAGCAAGTGCTGACTTTATCTTGGAGGCTTCGAAGTTAAAACAATTGATAGAGATTCGGGGTGATGTATTGTTTGAAGAATCGGTAGCTCAACTCTTCAACAAGGGAGATATGCAACGTCACATCAGGAGATCCGTCAAATTGTATCATGAAAGACGTGATCAATTCTGCAGTATGCTGGAGACTTCCATGAAGGATGTTTTGCAATTCAAAACTCCACTCGGAGGGATGGCAGTGTGGGGTACATTCGATAACGACTATTCAATCCCCGAGTTGGTCAAACGTCTCGCCTCGAAGGGTATTCACATGAATGACGGGAGTGTGTATAGATATTCTACAAGAATTAATGGAATCAGGCTAGGATTTGCATCTCTTAATCAAGATGAGATGTCAAAATTTGTGAGCGCATTGGCAGAAGTAAAATGTTGAAAATGAAGGAGAGTGGTGTGACAGTCGTTCAAGACCACCACCGCTCCTGGAAGCAATTAATTTGCTAGTGGACCTTCAACCATTCCTCGAAAGTGATATTGCCCTTATGACAGTCTCCAAGTGGGACTAAAAGATCTTTAGGAATATCAAGATGCATGTATCTACTGTGATTATTACCAATCACAACTTTGCTATCTCGCTTATAATCGAGATATTTTTGTACAAAGTGCGTCATCAAATCTCGGTCGGGGCCTGCAATCTCCACGGTCTCATTTCTTGGCTCTTTCAGGGCAAACTCAGATACGTACTTCACAACATCCGCAGCTGCTATTGGCTGATAATCGACTGTTGACACATGAACTTCATTATCGACACCTTGCACAGTAATAATTGTGGTGACATGCTCATGAAATTGGGTAGACCGAATAATGGTATACGGGATACCTGAACGTTTGATATTTTCTTCTTGCTCCGTCTTCGCTTTTAGATATCCTATATACTGAGCGCGATCTGTTCCAACTATCGATAACACTAAATGATGTTTCACTCCCGCTTCCTTTTCATAACCCACTAAATTTTTTCCAGCTGAACGAAAGAAGTTTAAGGCTGTCTCGTCATCAGGTGATGAAGAATTTGAAAGGTCAATTACGACTTCAGTTCCTTTCAATGCTTCGGCAAGTCCTTTGCCTGATATGACATCGACACCTTTAGACGGTGCGCCAATGATAACCTCGTGGCCCTCGGTAATTAGTTTTTTACTGACTTCACTGCCGATTAGGCCGGTTCCTCCAATTACTAAAATTTTCATAAGTAGAATTCAATATTTAAATGTTATTGGATATTTCATCAACCTCAAGTCCGCAACAAACACAGTTGAACTCAATGACAATGATTCGTTCACCCTTTCCTTTGCAGCATAAGGCTTTTTGACAGGTCAAAGTAACTTTTTTAAAAGATTGCAGTGATCATCCAACACTTATAAAAGTGGTAGTCCAAGGTCAACCTCTTAGGATTCTGGGGTTCGAACTCTGTTGAGGTAGGAGGGTGCCAGAATGACGACATCCGGCTGGAAGAATTTCGTGCTTACTTGCTTGAAGTTGATAAGCGAAGTGGTAGACCAACAATTAGTTTAACAGAAGCTACCTTTCATGTATTTTTGTATCGACTTGATTCTGAATAACTTTCAAAATTTATTTCCACGCTTCGTTGTCACGTAGTGATCATGGTTGCTGATTGACATTCTGTACTCGCAAAAGAGTGTGGTTCCGATCTGCCATGCTATTGACGTTCTGGATGAGCAGCTTCTTAATTCATTTGCTTCTTTAGGAATGCAATAACTTTACTCCTCACATCATCCGCATCGAACATCACACCAAAGTGAGGCGCATCTTTGACGATTACTAACTCATTCTGCACCCCGGCAACTTTTAACCATGAACTCAGCAGGTGCGAGTGTTTGTTGGAAACGATATCGTCTTTTTCGCCATGGATAATCAGAAATGGCGGATCGTTTTTGTCGACAAAAGTAACTGGGCTTGCTGCTTTTGCAAGATCTGGGCGCGAGAGTGGAGTTGCACCAATCAGAAGACTTTCGGGAGACTTAGGATCGTTTGCCCCAGGAAATAATATTAACTCTGCGGGACCATAGAAATCAATTACAGCTTTGAACGTGAATGATTTATTGGTTCCTGGCATGAAAAAGTTTTCTACGTTATTATTCTTTGACAAACCCGTTAACGAGGCTAAGTGCCCACCAGCTGAGAAGCCCATAATAGCAATTCGTTTTTTATCCAAGCCGTATTTATCCGCATTGTCAATCAGAAAAGAAATTGCGCGATTGCAGTCTTGTATCTGTGCAGGAAAAACAGCTTGTGTTGCAAACCGGTAATCAATAGATGCGAGTGCAAAACCACTACTTACTATTTCCGCCACTGTTTTTTTCATGTAGCCAATATCTGCATACTTATCATTACCCAGCCAACCACCTCCATGAATGAAGATAACCAGCGGCAATTTGCCCTTCGCGTTTGGTGGCAGGTAAATGTCGAGCAAGTGTTTACTTAGTGTATCATTGTTATACGCTACGTTTCCATGTAAAGTGGTGCCCTTTGGAAATATATCCATGACAGGGTTGTTCTGAGAAAACCCAAACGTAGAGATCAATATCAGGGAGAGAAGAGTGAGGATAATTTGATGTCGCATATTTGTTAGGTAAGGAAGTAGTTTAAATCTTACAGTCCAGTCATCTTTTCAGATTCTTCTGGATATCGTGATCCGACAATGTCTACACTTGAAGTGGCTTGTTCAATCCTTAACAGTTCTGGTTGACTGAGATTAAATTTTGCCGCGCCCAGATTTTCCTGTAGTCTTTCGAGTTTTGTTGTTCCAGGTATCGGTACGATCCATGGCTTTTTTGCAAGGAGCCATGCTAAAGCGATTTGTGCCGGTGTTGCACTTTTTTCAGTGGCTATTGATGCAAGGACTTCAACCAACGATTGGTTTGCCTTACGTGCTTCAGATGTGAAACGTGGCACGTTGTTTCGGAAGTCTGTAATGTCAAACGAAGTTTTGTCATCGATCTTACCGGTAAGAAAGCCTTTGCCGAGTGGGCTGAAGGGCACAAAACCAATCCCTAATTCTTCGAGCGTAGGAATGATCTCAGTCTCTGGATTTCTATACCACAACGAGTACTCGCTTTGAAGAACAGCAACTTCCTGAATGGCATGAGCACGTCTTATCGTTTTCGCTCCTGCTTCCGACAATCCAAAGTGCTTTACCTTGCCCTCCTTAATCAAATCTTTTACAGCTCCCGCTACATCTTCGATCGGCACATTTGGATCTACACGGTGCTGATAAAATAGGTCGATCACATCTGTCTTTAGCCTCTTTAATGATCCTTCGGCAACGCGTTTTATATGATCAGGCCTGCTATCAAGTGCTGTCCATTTTCCGTCAGCCGCAGCTTTCCATCCAAACTTTGTTGCAATGACTACTTGTTTCCGAACAGGAGCAAGTGCTTCGCCAACGAGTTCTTCGTTCGCAAACGGACCGTAGACTTCAGCGGTGTCAAAAAATGTAACTCCCAGTTCCACCGCCTTCCGAATGAGGCCAATCATTTCATTTTTGTCTTTCGCTGGACCATATCCACCACTCATTCCCATACAACCAAGGCCGAGCGATGAAACTTCAAGTTGTCCTTTGCCTAATTTTCGTTTTTTCATAATGACGATTATTTAGTGTTACACTGCTTATCGGTTACGCGTTCCTGATATGTTACAATTTCCGACAACGCATTTTCCTTATTGGTTTTTAAAATTCAAGTCGTTGGCTGGCGATCGCTTTTATTTAAAATGCTTATCGAACCAATCCAGCATCACTTTTGGATTTTTCCCGAAGTAATTGTAGCCTTGAAAACGCTGGTCTGTTCCTTCAATCCAAAAGAGCTTTTTATCTTTTGCAGATATGTTGTTGTAGATTTCTTCCACATAATGAAACGGCATTGAGGAATCATCTTTTACCTGAGCAACTAACGTAGGGATGGTGGAAGCTTTAGAGTTTTCAATTGGCCTAAAATCATCCAGTACGTATCCTGTTTTCTTCTTAAAGGCCTCATCGAACAATTCATATCCGTTAGGTATATTGGCATTGTCCATTGCCGTTTTTACAAAGGCACGTGGAGGCGAAGGTTGCAAGGCAAACATTGAGGTAATGTTTTTAAATTCTTCGGGATGTTTATCCATTGCAACAAATGTAGAATTCGCACCCACACATCGGCTGTACAATGCTATTTGCATATCTTTTGTATCTGGCCTCGATCTGGCATATCGCAATGAGCCAATTACGTCACGATATTCCACGATACCATGCGCTACGATACCACCATTGCCTTGACCACTGCGTCCGTGATTCCGAAAATCGTAAGCAATAATATTGTAACCGGCATCGTGCAGAATTTTATATTCCGGTAGAAAATTAACTTCGAAACCTCCAAACATTTTCCAAGGGTCCAAATGACCTGGAAAGCCATAACGGTTGGCGGGCATTGGATGATTGCAGATAATTAGTTTTTTTGAACCTTTTGCAGGGATAAACCAGCCTTCCAAAGGCACACCATCTATTGCAGAAAAAAATATGTCTTCGTATTGCATTCCGTATTGATCTGGCGTGCGCAAAATTGGCGAACGGAGAGAATGTGCCATTAGCTCTGCTAGCCCATCGATAAATTCTTCGTTTTTTGCATCACTTGTTTTGTCATTTTGTGCTGACGAAAGCACTGACATAAGAGCAAAACAAATTGTTGCCGTTGCTCTACTCATTTTGTTCATTTTTATTAACATATCTTTAAATCATTTTGGTCATCAGAAATAAATATGAATTCGTTTATAAAAGGAAAACATTCATGAATTAGTTGGAGAGATACTGCTCATCAGTAACAACCTCTAACCAGGTCACAATTCCATTTTGTGTCTTTGGTAAAATATACATTTGTGTAAGGTTGTTTTTTTCAGTTGCCCCATGCCAGTGCTTTATTTTCGGTGGACACTTGATCACATCACCTTTTTTCATCGTTTGCTTGGGCTGTCCTTCGAGTTGATGATAGCCCTCGCCATCAAGTACGATGAGAATTTGCCCGCTCGGATGGACGTGCCAGTTCGATCTCGCTCCCTTTTCAAAATAAACATTGCCGACTAATGTATTATAGACAGTATCATTGGATACTAAACCAAAATTATAGGCATTGCCGGTGAAATTTGTTGCTGGTCCGAGTTCGCCCTTCGGAAAAATTGTTTCATCAGAAGACCCCAATTCTGATTGCTGACTTTCTCCTTTGTCATTACAGCTAATTAGTGTGGCCAGAAATAACAATGGGCTTATGAAATTAATTAGTTTGTGTTTCATAGTTCGAGTACTCATTTTATCATTGAAGTTCAAAAGTGACCGTCACATTTCCCGAACCTAGTGCCTGTGAAAGTCCACTTGGGTTTTCAATTTTTCCAAGCCTTGTGTAGCTATATGACGTGTTAAAGCTTTTATAAAACAATACCAGCGTGTTAGATCCCCAAAGCATCAAGTCTCCAGAATTGATCGTTCGTGGGTTCGCAGCATTAGTCGTGAGATTACTAGCTAGATCAAAGAACTTCTCATTGCTGTTGAGATCCTTCATGTTAATCGTCAGCGGAAGCATTTTTTTGAATTCTGTTGCCGCAGCATTTGATTCAAGCGTAGCAGTAAACTGATTGCTGCCGATAGTTATCAGGACGGTATCTTTCATGGATTCTGAATTTTCAGTGACGGACGGTGAGTCCGTGTTAGGAGTCAAAACGGTTTCTTCAGAAGTGCAACTGGCCGAAACCATCAAAGGCAGAATGAATATAATAATACTTGCATATAACTTCATGATCTCTTCATTTGAGTTGTTGATGAATTGAACCCGTACTTTCTTGTCTAAAGTTCCTGCGATGTCGGGCGGAAGATGACTTCATTGATATCGACATCGTCAGGCTGACTGATGGCGAACGCGACAACACGCGCGAAACTCTCTGGACTGATTCCGACAGCTCCCACGTAGTCTTTGTTAGCTTGCTGGATATCTGCCTCAGTAATATGTTCCAACAATTCTGTCTTCACCGCCCCGGGACAAACTATTGTGGTTCGAATATTATAAGGCTTCACTTCCATACGCAATCCTTCTGTCAATGCACGCACGGCAAACTTTGTGGCAGAGTAAACCGCAGAGCCGTTAAATATTTTATGACCCGCGACAGAAGAGGTATTGATTATCTGACCCGATTTCTGCTCTTTCATGTAAGGCAGGGCTGCGGCAATTCCATTGAGTACTCCTTTGATATTAACATCGATCATCTTGTCCCACTCATTAACATTCAGGCGCTCCATTGGTGACAATGGCATTATTCCAGCATTGTTGAGGATCACGTCAATGCGTCCAAATTCTTTAACAGCTGAATCGACAAGATTCTTTACCTGATCCCGTTTCGTGACATCCGCAGCGATGGCGAGCGCTTTCCCGCCATTCCCACGAATCTCCTTTGCAAGCTTTTCAGTTCTGTCAGATCTTCTTGCGCCCAGTACTACTGTTGCACCAAGCTGTGACAAATGTTTTGCCGCAGCTTCGCCCATACCGCTACTAGCGCCTGTAATTGCAATTACTTTATCTTTTATATTATTTTCCATTTCTGATTTTATTAATTTTTTTTTATGCTCAAAACACTATCGACCTTCGTCGACTGCCGCAGTCTTTTCAGCCGACACAACATTTAAGTTAGCCCTGAAGAATTCCTCGAGCTTTTTGAAAGGGATGATATCTATTTTGTCATACAGATCAACATGAACTGCTTTAGGAATGATAACCAACTCTTTTGGCTCCGCAGCTGCATTGTAAGCATCTTCGCTGAAATAGCGCGAGTGAGCATTTTCACCAGCGATGATTAAGACGGGGCGTGGAGAGATTTCTTTAATATACGTGAGTAGTGGCATATTCATGAACGACCACGGATTGGTTGCAGTCCAAGAACTATTTGAATTGATAGAGCGGGGATGAAACCCACGCGGTGTTTTGTAATAGTTAAAATAGTCGACTACAAATTGTGACTCATTACCAGTTAGCTTCTCCGGCAGATTGCTAGAGCTGGCGGCATACGATCCGTTCTCTGCATCTTTCCAACGTTGTTCGCCAAGCTGCTCAAGAGTTTGGGTACGTTGCGCTGGTGTAAGCGCATCGTAGTATCCGTTCGCCATTACGCGACTCATATTGTACATACTGGTGACGGCTACTGCTTTTACCCGCTTGTCTACTGCGGCAGCGTTCAACCCCATTCCAGCAAATCCGCAGATACCAATTATGCCAATTCTGTTTCTGTCAATATCCTTTTGCAGTCCAAGAAAATCAACCGCTGCACTGAAATCTTCCGTGTTGATATCAGGTGATGCGACATTTCGTGGCTCACCACCGCTTTCGCCTGTGTAGGAAGGATCAAACGCAAGTGCAGCAAAACCTCGCTCTGCCATATTCTGCGCATACAGCCCAGACGATTGTTCTTTTACTGCACCAAAGGGACCGCTGATTGCAAGTGCGGCCAATGGTTTGTTCTTAGGATTTTTTGGAAGATATAAGTCAGCCGCCAGCGTGATTCCATACCGGTTTTTGAACGTTACTTTTTTTCGTGTGACTTTGTCGCTCAACTCGAATGTATACTGCGGGTTGGTATCCATAAGTATTTTCTTTTGTTGTGTTGAAGTGCGTTCGCTTTGCGAAAACGCTTGTCCGACTATCATGAATGACACAGCCGCTAATGTTGCTATTGTTTTCATATGTATTAATTTGAATTACTTACACAAAGGTGGGCTTTTCGGCACCGCCTTAGATAATGAAAATCAAACCGATCCTTAAGATATTCAAACCTTTCTGTAGAGTAAATTAGCGCTAGACCATGTCAATATTCGTTTTTTACGGTATTTTGGGCTTTAATAGCTGTTTGACTGTGCAATGACCGCATGGATGCTAATAGAGCCAAGAGAATGAGTGATTAGGCAAGCAGTTTGATATTCTTAATCATAGGTTTGAATTTCTTAATGCCTAATCGTGTTAACTTGTAGAGCTTTGCCTGATGAAAAAAATAGTGTTGGTTATTCAGGAAGTATTTCGATGGCTTAGCAAACAGGAATCATTTCCTGACCTGCGCGCTTAAAGATTTCAATAGGAATGTTAAAACTTTAACACCAAAGCAAAAATGCAAAAGAAGGGTAGTGAACGATCAGTTTCCGCATTTAACAACGAGCTTAAGCTTAAAGGCTTTAATGCTTTCCAGATTGAGGACGATTCAAATGGTGTGCGTTCCTACAGTCGGAAAGACTTTTATAAGATTTGCCTAACCACAGGGGAAAGCATTATCAACTATGCAGAACGTAGCTATGACATGAAGGGCACTATTTTGTTCTTCGCCAATCCTAATGTTGCGTATTCATGGGAGACAATCTCGCGCACCTACGTTGGTTACACTTGTCTATTCTCCGAAGATTTTTATAAGCCTTCGGATCGGACTGAAAGCCTGCAGCATTCGCCATTATTTAAAGTAGGAGGAACTCCGATCTTCCATATTTCAGAAGAGAAACGCGAATTTCTCAACGGCATCTTTCGAAACATGATTGCTGAGCAAAGTACTAGCTATGCGTTCAAAGATGATTTGATAAGAAATTATATCAATCTTATCATTCACGAAGCCCTCAAGCTCCAGCCAGCTGACGAGTTTGATCAGGTTAAAAACGCAGCACACAGGATCACAAATGTTTTTCTTGAGTTACTTGAAAGACAGTTTCCGGTTGAAGGCTCGGATCGACCACTTCAGCTCCGTACCGCTCAGGACTACGCAACCAATTTAGAGCAGTGAAAGAAACGACTGGAAAGTCGACAACCACGCATATTAGTGAGCGTATTGCAAGTGAAGCGAAGGCATTGCTCCTGCATACTGATTGGAACGTTGCTGACATTGCTTATGCTTTGGGATTCGAGTATCCTACATACTTCAACAACTTCTTCAAGCGAATAACGGGAACCAACCCGATGTCATTACGACCTGCTGAAGTTTGATCAAAACAAAACGCCTTTAGTTAATGTCTCAGAAGATTGATATTTTTCAACGAATGCTGGCCGGAGGTATCATTCGTAATGATGAAATGGAGGATGCTTGGGAAACTGTTTTCCGCGCCCAGCGATTATCCCCCGCATTGAATGCTTCAACAACGATCGATGAAATGAGGGAGCGGTTAAGCGAGATTATTGACAGCAAGATTGATAAGAGTACAACGGTATTTGTTCCATTCTATACAAACTTTGGAAAGCATATTAAGCTCGGCAAAAATGTGTTCATCAATCATGCATGTTCGTTTCTCGACCTTGGCGGCATCACAATCGAAGATGACGTGTTGATTGGCCCCAGAGTAAACTTGACCACAGAGAATCATCCTGTTGACCGTACAAAGAGAAAATATCTTGATCTAAAATCCATACACATAAAACGTAACGCTTGGATAGGAGCTGGTGCGACAATTCTGCCTGGCGTTACGATCGGAGAAAATTCAATTGTTGCAGCAGGTGCAGTAGTAAATAAAGATGTTCCAGACAATAGCATTGTCGGGGGAATCCCGGCAAAATTTATCAAAGCTATAGAATAACGATTATTTAACCTTTAGCGAAGTTAGCGTCCTAATCGCCTTGATTTTGAGCTTGTCAGTCATATGAGCATATCGCTCCGTTGATACCACATGTTTGTGACCCAATAGTTTTGAAACCGTATAGATGTCAACTCCGTGGGAGAGAAGGAGTGTCGCATGCGTGTGCCTTGCAGAATGAAATGTGATCCTCTTCGCGACACCAGCTGCGATCGCCCATCGACAAAGTTCGATACTAGTTTTGGAGCTGTATTTCAGTCCACTGAAAATCGGCAGATCTGATTGTAAGCGCTCCCCGAGTATTTCTTTGGCTTGTTGCGTGATGGGAAGAATATGAAAGAGTTTTGTCTTGCGTTGTTTGAAATGAAGATACCAACCATCGACAGTGTTACCTTTTACTTCCTCCCAGGTTAGATGGGCGATGTCAGACCATCTTAGTCCGGTAAGCACACAGAATAGGAATGCATCTTTCAAAACAGGTTGATCGCATTTTGTCTCAACGAGTCGTTTCACTTCATTCAGTGTGAGAAATTCGCGCATCGCGTTTTCAGCACGAATAGGCCTTGCCAAATTAGCTGGGTTGCGTTCGATGATTCTCCGTTCGTATGCAGTTGTTAAAGCTGTTCGAACTCTGTTGAAATAGGAGAGTGCAGTACTTGAGCTGAGCCTCGGTTTATCGCTTCGCTTATCAACTTCAAGCAAGTAAGCTCTGAACTCTTCGAGCCAGATGTCATCAATCTCCTGAATCGTTGGATTTTCATCACCAAGAAAGACTAAAACGTGTTTGAAGGCCGATGCCCAGTTGCCAGCATTGTTGTCAAATCGGATTTTTTCACTCGCGAGTTCTGCGAAGAAGTCTCTGAATTTCGGACGAGGCTTTACAACAGCGGAACCATGAAGACCAGTTTGCAATTCAAGAATCCTTTTGTACTTGATTTGCTTGGCGAGCTCAAGTGTTGTTTTGTTTTCAATTATCGCGAGATCATCGGTTGGTGGATTGAGGTACAACTTCAGGAAGTCGTAAGAACGTTTACCGTTCCAGTAGGTGTCGAGATAGAGGGAGTACCCACCATTTTTGATTCGTCTCTGGCGAAGACGAACGGGCTCTTTGCGATTAAGATCTGCGTTTCTTTTCCGTGACATATCGATACAAAAAAGGTTAGTGAAGACGTCTTTTTTACCCGGTTTGTTACCGGTACTTTTTGTTACTCGAGCGCCAGAGTAACAATCGAGTAACAAGTTGACCTCCTGTACTGACTATGTTTTGAGCAAGATGAACAGCTAAGTGTCTAATACTCATGCGAGTAATGGCAACAGCAACTTTTCATCTCAGATTTTGTATCGATTTGATTTTCAACGACTTCGAAAATTCACTTCCACAATCGGATATGACAAACCTGGTGAAGGGTTTGACTGAAGCGAGGTCTAACTTGAATTCGGTAACTTTGTGTTTTAGTACAATCGACTTAATATTCAAGATCGCTCTCCGGTTTATGCCAAAGCCAGAGGATGGTGCACAAACCAGCATCTATTTAGCAACATCACCAGAAGTTAAAGACACGACAGGTCAATTCTATGGCTATCAAAAGAATATTGAAAAGCCTGATACCAAACATTTTTCCATCGAGAATGAAAATATGGTTTGGATGCATAGCATGACCTTGTTGGAACCATATTTATAGTTGCGAAGAACGTAGAGGCAGACTGGATGATGGTATCTGATTGGTAATGAAATTAAGATCTAACAATTTTGACTTTGATATAGGTACGTTAAAGCATTGTTTTAGTATTTCGGTGACTACTCGTAGGCGCGTAGATACAACACAACAATGCTCTGAATGATATTCAATCAGTATACCCGTAGGGTAGAATTTGATGTCGGAGAAATTGTTTTGTGAAACGAAGCTAGGTGTGATCCAAATTCCACTCCCGCTCATTCCATTAAGAGCAGGACCGGTTATATATGTTCCATCGTTAGACTTTCGCACCCTTTTTCTAGTGTACTCGACTAACAGGTGAGTGCTTTTTTGTACACCAAGTTTCGGGAACGTTGATGGATGATCGACTCTTGACGTACGAAAAATGAATGGTTCATTAACTACTTTCTGAATGTCGAGTTTCAATTTGTAACGCGACAGAGGACTTCCGACAAGAAGATATGTCATTCCAACTTGATCGCTATGGTCAAGATTAAATGTGTTCAAGTCGAAAAATTGAAAAAAATCCGGAAGCTTTTTTACGAACATGTCGGTGAGCTCAATGATTGCTATGTCTACCTTATCAGCTTCGTCTAAAGTGGAATTAGAAAGCTGAAATCTGCCTTCCAAGTAGTGCATCTTGGTTTCGTAGAATAGTCCGATGGCATCGTAATGAAATCGTTTAAAAATGTGAGCAGCCGTTACAAGAAAATGTCTCTGTTCAAAACGAAGGAGGACAGAACAACCAATTGGTGTAGGTCGAGAGGTTACTCGTCTGCCGTTCTTCACATGATGGCTTGTGAACAGGGATGGTGACATCTGGTAGATTCTCCAACCCACTGCACGATTAAATTCACTAAGATATTGTTGCCAGGTTATCACGTTATTCAAAACTATCTTTTCATAGTGATAAAAGTAAAAGATTGTCTGTGGCAAAGAATGTCACTGGTAAGAAGTCATTTGGTAGATAAGCCACGTGTTTCCCGTCCTTGAATCCGACATTCTCGGGGGTAGTTATAATGGTCTACATAATTATTTAACTTTTTTTAGTCGATACCCACCGGAATGATTCTCCTGACAACATCCTTAGCTTTTGCCAAATCTTCCCGTTCTACGTATTCTCGAATCCATTTTGCGTTGTTGCGTAATACATCAACTTTTTTAGATGATACATTTGGTAGCTCATATGTGGGGAGATTTTCAATTGCGTACAAGAATCCACTCGCGAACGTGTCGCCACTGAAGTTCATTTCTACAATAGCGGATTCAAGATCGTATGAGTAGTAGGGGTAACTCTCATGTGCGTTCCATGCCTTCAAAAACCGAATAATAGGTTTTACGATTGAATTATGTGATGTGTTGGCGTCAGTTAATTTCTTGTTAAATTTTTCAGGTTCAGTTTCCATCCATCCACCATCCTTGTCAGGAATCTCAAAGCTATTATAGAAAATGCCCGTGTCGAAAATCCCAGGGACTAAATCAAAATTTATATGATTAAGTTCAATTACTATGGAAGGATGATCCTTCATTACTTTTGCTGTAGGGTAATACTTAAAGGCAAACTTCAATAACCTGTCTCTATAAGATTCTGGCCTTAGTTTCGATTTGCCAGTGTGGAATCCGATTAAAATATCAATATCAGAGTTCTTATCGAATTGCCTAGGCAAGATCGTTCCGCGCGTATACGACCCGAACACGTTGAGGAACTGAAGGTCATTAGTAAAATGCTCTTTCAAATTCTTGTCAAGTATTTGCAGAGATCTTGAGATATTGATACCGGTGATGCTGTTACTTTTAATCAGCAATTCGGATGAAACTCGCTTTAGGAAATTGTTTATACCTATTTCCATACCATTTTGTCATTGATTCGGAATTTGGTATTCATTTTTCATGCGCTCCCATTCTTTAGACAGTTCGTCATTAAATTTTTCAAATAACGATGATGATAATGGTATTGATCCCCAACTAATATTGGTTTCATACTGAATTACATTTCTCAAAATCTCTGGAGTTCGCTGATCGGTGGGAGGATTTCCGCGTAAATCGCTGAACAATGTTTTAAAGTTATCCAGTACAGTTTCCGTGGTGGAGACGTAAAATCCAAGTTTTACAAGTTGCTGGACCAGTACCACTGGCAGAGATAATTGGAAAATCAAGTTTACAATTTTCGCCTCGCCCATGGAGGCCGCGCCTATGAAAATGGCAGCTATAGGGATATTTTTTATTGCAAGCCTGATAAACATCCTAGAGCTAATAAAATGGCTGAAAAAACTATTCTCAAAACAATTGACAGCCATTTTATAAACTCCTGGCGTCAACGATTCATTTGTAAAATAACCCGCGGACTTTTTGCCAGTTAGGTTGACACCGAATGAATTGTCAATGAAAACTAGGCGTCTGAGCATTTCAGCCTTTTGCAGAACGTATGAAGTCGTCAAATCCAATACTAAGTACGCCAAGATTAGAAGTGAATTCAATGCATTCACTTTGTCCGTTAGGCCATAGCCTTTTAGTTGATCATCAAAAACTATGGAGGAGACAGCTACAATAGTCGTGACTGCAAGTATCGCATTGCCCCAGTCGCCAAACTTTTTAACGCGGCTAAAGGCTTTTTGATGAGGTACGATTTTTTGGGTCATGCTGCATTATTTACAGGTTTATCATGTTCGGCTTCTGGCCCAAGCCACTTTCCGGTTCTTAACCACATTTCGTAAAAGTAAATCCAACCCGCGAGCCATGGAATGATGTCGTTGGCGATTAGCCTCCGCTTGTTCCAGGAATAGTCTGTATTTTTATACAAGCAAGGCTCGTCAACATCCGAATGCCAATGTGGACGACTTTTCGAAATTTCAGGAGATAAAATCTTCACGATAGGACGCACATCGCCTCGGTAGTGAACCAAGACCTTGTAAATCGGAAAGTCCCATCTAACCTGCAACGTGCCAATAAATTCGACATCAAGAATTGAAGTCTGCTTCACCTTGAATTGAGGGAAGCGTAGGCGCATTGCCGCTATCTGTGCATATGGATCTAAAAGCTTATTCTTCGCCACCGAAGTAACCTTTTGACGGAGTAACTGAATAACCACCTGCTGTTGAAAGAGCCCCAGTACTTGCGATTTTTAGAGTACCAGATGAGAGCGATTTTGAAAACGCTTTAGCTTCCTCTTCGTCTTCTTCAACCGCAGGAAATTCTCTTCCGAAAATATCTTTCCAAATTTGTTTGGCTTTCGTCTCTTTATCATCATCAAGATACTCTTTAGCTTCTTTCAGCTTATCTTTTGCCTTTTTGACTTTCTTGATGGCAGTCTCATAGTCGTTGTAAGAATCAAATTTTCCTGAGTCAAGGTGATATTCAGCATTAGTATACCAAATCCTAATAGCTTCTTCATAGTTCGTGAAGCTATTCACCTGAAAAATATTAATCGCAACTTCTTCGATATGGTAAGACGGGATGTATTTTGAATTTTCTTTGTTCCAGCTTTTTACGGCTTTGATAGTCGGCTTTACTTTGTAGTTCCTTGTCTTGTTAATGCTGTTCAGATTCTTTGTTAAGTCCTCGGGATAAGAATAAGTCCATCCAGACAAATCGGGATTTGGAATTAGATAACCTCCGGCCGTCTGCGGAAAACTTGGCAACACATCGAAATCCTTATCACTCAATTCGATTGTTACGCAGGGCCTATCTTGCTTTACTTTATCTTTGTAGTCATCTAATCCATTTAGATAATTTTTTAGTTTAGTTAGTACCGACTGAGGCGTTGGTAAATTACCATTACCGTCTTTCCATTTTTCGAAATCGAGAACGGCAAACACATCAATGTCTTTCAATGGCCTGATGTTGGTGTCTCTTTCGTAAGACCCATTCGTAAACGTCCGGAGAATGTGCAAGTCATTTTCTTCGTCAAGTAAATGACCATCCAAATTTGACAAAGAGGATTTAATACTTTCCTCTTGTCTGTCAGTGACTGTAATGTTCCCAAGGAACTCGTCAATTGATTGTAAAAGTGTCATATAATATAATGATAGTGGTTTCTTGATTATTCCGGTATGGGGATGGTTGCAATGACTAATCCTTGAACCTTCAACTCGTCAGTGACGATAATTGGTTGATGCTTTTTATTACTTGATCGTGGTGTAAGCGTTACGAAGTTGCCGTTTCGGTTGAACTCTTTTACAGTTGCCTCATCATCGATAAGCGCAACTACCGTTTGTCCATTTTCTGCGGTGTTCTGCTGGCGTACCAAAATCAAATCGCGATCATTGATTCCAGCTTCATTCATCGAATCACCCTTTGCACGAAGCATGAAGTATTTGCTGCCTGGTTTCGCCAACGCTGTAGAAACTGGAATCATGGCTTCAATATTTTCTTGAGCTAGAATAGGTGCGCCACATGTGACGGTGCCTACCAATGGCACGTTAATCGTCTGTACACTATCCTCACTATTTCTTATGTCTTTTAACATTGAATAGCTCCCGTCTAGCCGCTTTCGTAAAAAGCCGCCTTGTTCAAGTTCCTGCATCAACAGGAGGGCAGAACGCGGTGATTTATATTCCATCAGTCCCATCAAATCGCGGACAGACAACACCTTACCCGTGTGCATGACGGAGTTTCTTATATGCCGAAGTGCCTCTCTTGCTTTACCGGACAGCTGATTTTCGCTCATTATACGATGTGTTTAATAGTGTATAACGGCAAGCGGATGACGTAAGTTCCCATGCGGGTATTTTTGCGCCATTTCATGTCTAAAAAGCTGTAATTCAACTAATTAAATTGAAAATTTATCTGAAAAAGAGCCAATTGGCTCTAACATAACGTGACCTCTTTGAGCAGATTCGCTCAGAAATGGGTCACAACCGCGATTTAGGTTATGTCAAAGCATTTGGCAAGCATCTGAAAAGGCTGAGATTGGCGAAAAGCCTTTCCCAGGAGGAGTTGTCATATAAGTGCGTGATCCCAACGAGTCAGATCGGAAGATTTGAGAGAGGCGAACGGAGTCCGACACTCAATACTATAAGGATATTGGCTGAAGGGTTAGGCGAGGAGCCATCAAAGCTCCTGGAATTTAAGTACAAGGTGAAGAGAGATTTGTAATCGGGAATTTGTATTTAGGTTTGTTGTGCATGAGGAAAGCTGAAACTTCTGACAAGCCCATCATTCTGGATATTCTCACCAGATCTTTTGATGACAACAAAAGCGTCAACTATGTAGTTAAGCAAGATCAGAATAGGGTTGATCGAATTAGAAATCTCATGGATTATTCGTTCAACGTGTGCACTGAATTCGGTGAGGTATGGATTTCTGATGATCAGCAAGCCTGCGCTCTCATTCTCTTCCCCGATAGGAAACGTTCTTCATTCCGCACTTTACTTTGGGATTTAAAACTAGCGTTATCCGTAATTGGTCTTGATCGCGTCAATGCAGTGTTGAAGCGTGAGGCGATGATCAAGTCAAACCATCCCAAAGAACCGATAGCATATTTATGGTTTATCGGAGTGAACCCAAAGCTTCATGGAAAAGGCATCGGTAGTGCTTTTATTCAGGAAGTGATTAATGAATGCGAAAGGAAAAAAAGACCCATATATCTCGAAACCTCTATGGAGAAAAATCTCCCGTTTTATAAAAAATTCGGATTTGAGATTTTCCAATCGCTCCAGCTCACATACACACTTTATCAATTACGCAGGGTTTAGATTTTACTTTTTAATGTGAGTTGTACTCGAGTCGGTTTGTTAAACTGATCGGTACTTTATTTAAACTATTTGACTATGTACTTCATGCATACACAAATGCACATGGTGACTTTTATGATCACTATGTTCGAACTGGTAATGTTGGTTTTCCAGGGTATCTATTTCCTGCAACGGCCAGCTGAAAAAAGTAGGCTTCAGTTTCTATTGCTACTGGTTTGCTTAATTGCCTATAACCTGTGTAGCGGACTGTTTCCCGATAATGCCCTGCCAATACCAGTTGCTGTACAAACGATCACTGCCTATTTCGTTGGCTTTGCAATGTCGATGTATGTTGTATACTACTTCTATAAGGTGTTTGATTTGAAACACTTAAAGTTCTTTGCCACTTATGGATTGCTCTTCTTCCTGTTTCTGCCCTTTGTATTCCTCTTTGTTGTTCCGTATTTGTTGACAGGTGACAGTCGAATGAGCGCGAAGCTTACGGTGATTGTTCCTTTCTGTTATGGACTGGGATTTATTTACAGCACTGCTCGCGCTTTAATCTTGAAGTTCAAAACGGCAAGAGCCGAAGGTAAACTCATCGATGAACCGCTGTATGAACATGCTATTGTTGCCTATATTTCTATGGTCTGCTGGGCTGCACTTCCCGTGATTGTTTTTCTTGGAGATTTTCAAGTCCTGGAACATTCAGTTACCAATGCGGGATTCTTGATGATGACAATCATTTACGTCAAGTCTACGATTAATCAGTCCAGACGCGAGTACGAAAAACTGATTGAGTCGGAAAAGAGTCTACAAAATATGACAAAGACTTTGCGAAAGAAGGTAAAGAAACGAACCAAAAAGTTGGAGAGCGTAATGGAAGCCAAAAAAACAACATTTATAAACCTGGCGCATGAAACGAAGACTCCATTGACGTTGATTAACAATTATCTAAATGAATACATCGAAAACCACGGTGAAACTGATGAGATCAAAGTCATTAAGAGCAATGTTAAGCGCCTGACCAACGACATTGTCAATTTTTTTGACGTTGAATCTTATGAAAGGGGATTCAGTATGTACAATCATGACAGGGTTTCCAATTTCACTTCTTTGTTGAATGATAAGGTATTATTATTCAAATCCGCTGCGGAAAAGAAAAGAATCAATTTCATTTCGAAGGTTGATACTGGCCTGCATGTCAAGGCTCATCCCGGTGCTGTAGATCGGATTGTGAACAACCTTTTAGAAAATGCTATCAAGTATTCGGACGAGGGTGCTACAATCGAGACGCGATTAACATCGAAAGACGATCGGGTTATCTTCACTGTGAGAGATTCTGGGCACGGAATTCCGCACGATCAAAAAGAGAAAATATTTGAACCATACTACAAACTATCTGTGCCTGGTCGAAACTCGGAAGGAATGGGAATGGGGTTATCAATCGTCAAGAAAATAGTTTCCGATATTGAGGGAACGATCGAATTGTCAAGCGAGGTTGGTAAGGGAACGCTCATCGAAGTTTCGTTACCTATTGCTACCAACGTAAATGAAGTTGTTCAAGAAGGGATTAGCACAGAGGACATCGATTTTGCTTACAACCAAATTCTGTTGGAAGAAAGTCTCGATGGCGATAAGCCGTTTGTTCTTTTGGTCGAGGACAACATTGAGATGCTAAACTTTCTTCGGAGCAAATTGAAAGAAAAATACAATGTTGCCGTAGCTAGGAACGGCAAGGAGGCAATTGATAGATTGAACTCGTTGTCATCTGTTGACTTAATTATCTCGGATGTCATGATGAACGAAATGGATGGATATGAATTCTGTAGAGAGGTGAGCAGCATGGACCGCTACGCTCACATACCATTTATTTTTCTTACGGCTAAAGGCACAAGTGAAGACCGAATTACCGGGTTAAACATAGGCGCTGTCGCCTATATCCCAAAGCCTTTTAAGATAGAAGAACTGCTTGCGCGGGTCGAGTCCATACTGGCCAACCTCAAGCGGCACCGGGAGGCGTTTGTCAGCAAGGCCTATCAGTCCGTAATGAAGGATCGACACCAACCACCTCAGACAGTGTCAAGTAAGCGTTGTGCCTTCACCGACAATTGTAAGAAGTATCACTTGACTTCACGGGAAATAGAAATCATAAAGCTGCTGATCAAAGGTAATCCTTACAAGGTGATCAGTGGGGATTTGTCGATCTCGGAAAAGACCGTGAGCAAGCACATTTCAAATATATTCTCAAAGGTTGGAGTGAATAACAAAATAGAGCTGATTAGCCGGTTGGAAGCTCAGGAATTGATAACTGACTCAAATTCAGCAGTCAAAGGACGATCTGTACAGGAAAAGTAGTATGAAATTACTGGTAAAATAGTATTGTCATCGTGCTCCATTAGATCCAAGTTTGTATCGTAGCCAAGTAGCTGTTACGGAGTGTGGGTCTAAACTTTGGGAATTGGCGTACGAACTTGAAACCATAGAGTCGAAAATAAACGAGAACATTTCGCTTGCCGCTTCGGAGTCAATTACGGTTGACGTTCCTGAGTTTCATAGGGAATTGGATTCGGAATGCGCGAAAATCAAGAAGGCGTTCAGGCATCAGGTTGTTTCGTTTGAGAACGAGAACCTGGTGAAGCGCTATTTTCATTTTCACCAGGAATCCTTGATTGATCTCATCAACACAATTCAGGCGAACACGCGTGCCGGGAGCGGAGATCAGATATTTGATCCAGTGGTAACGAAGCTGTCGGACTTGCTCACATATCTTGAGGACCACTTTCCAGAGTATTTCGATCTGGACATGAAAATGCCAACTGCTGCGAGCAATGTAATTGTTGTTGAATTATCCGCATTTAATGAAACCATTGCGGAAAGGTTTGAAAGTCTAAATGTTGACATCGGTCTCATTCAGTTGATAAAGAATACTATAGAACAATTCATTATTCACCCGACTCTCATGAGCTTCAGAACGTTTTACTATTTCAAATTCTTACGAATTCATTTGTCGAACCTCAAAGCTGATAATTCCACTGAGACACTAGATCTGATTCGCTTACTCATGCACTGCAACTTTAATCAAGAATCGTTCTATCAATATTTCGTAAGGTATATACAATGGGCTGTAAACAAAGTTGCATCTGTGAACGAGAAGCTTGATGAGCTTGCGTTCTACTTGAAATTCGCTAATCAGGAAGCCAGTGTAGGCAGCTTTGCATTTAATCATAACAGTGTCCCAGTCAACATTCAGATTGCTGACTGGATTTCTCAGGAAGTACAATACCTGAAAAACAAGCAGCAGTTATCACCGATGACATTAAATGCCGAAGATGCGATTTCAACGGAGTTTAAATTGAACTTCGATCTCTCTGTTTCTATACTGGCTTACCTATTTCGTGCGTTCACCGAAACTGGCGTTATTCAAAATAAAAATACATCTGAGTTAATTCGATTTCTCACTAAATACGTAAAGACAAAGCGCTCTGAATCGCTCTCATATGAAAGCTTCAGAATAAAGTACTACAGCGTGGAGAATGGCACTAAAGATGCTGTTAAAAAGATGTTGCAGTCAGTGTTAAACTTTATCAACAAAAACTAAACTTTGTGATTATGAAAATGCGTGTTGTTAGTTTTTTAGTTGGAGTTTCGATCTGCTATGGATGTGGAAACTCTGAGAGTGCAAGTTCGAGCAATGAATCTATCTCTGGTACTTACGTTCGAGAATACTCAAGCGAGATTCTGAATCAGCTTAGTGGAAACAAGATGGGGATGCGAACAGTGCGAGATACTATCTATATCAGCACGGCAGGAGAGAAGTTCAAAGTAGAAAATGCGAAATGGAGCATGAACGACTACGATCAAGAGGGTTGGAAAAATATGGAGCATGCTGAGTCCGGGCCATTACCAGCATTTACCGCAGAGTATGACGAAAGCTCTCGCACACTCAATTCAGGATCTGCGCCTGATCTCGTCATATCCGAAGACAATAAGTTGTCAGTCGGTGGTAAGTCTGAAATTGCGTACGCGAAAATTAATTGATAACTATTTCTCTCCAAGGTTGGTAACACCTTGGTGGCGGTGATAAATATCTCTTAGGACATTCGAGCCATAACCAAATAAAAATGGATATGGCTCTTACTTTTTCAGACGCAAAGAAGATTCCGATTATAGACTATTTGAGTTCAATCGGAATTCAACCCGCAAAAATCAGAGGGAATAACTATTGGTATAACTCTCCACTGAGAGGAGAGAAGGACCCATCATTCAAAGTCAATAACAAATTAAATCTATGGTATGATCATGGTTCGGGGGAAGGCGGAACTCTCATTGACCTGGGTGCGCGTATCAATACATGCACGCCTTCAGAGTTTGTAAATCAGTTGTCTGAGTTCAGTCCTATTACTCCTTTATTTTCTCTTCACCGAAACAACCCAAAGGAACCCGAGAATAAACTCAGCATTCAATCGGTTGGGGAACTTCGCAGCAATGAATTGATTGATTACTTGCGAACTCGAGGCATTGATGAAGATGTTGCGTTTCGCTACTGCAAGGAAGTCTCCTTTCAGATCGCTCAGAAGAATTACCTGGCTGTCGGATTTGAGAATAAGTCTGGAGGCTATGAACTCAGAAATAATTGGTTCAAAGGATCATCAAGCCCCAAAGACATTTCGTTTATAGACAATGATTCAGCCAAATTGTATGTGGTGGAGGGGTTCATGGATTTTCTGTCCATTGAACAGCTCAAAAGCAAAACGCCAGCGTTTGGAACGGATGCGGATTTTCTGATTCTTAATTCATTAAGCTTCATGCAGCGAAGTCAGGCTTTGATGAAGAGTCATGAATCTTTCTTATTTCTTGATAACGATCAGGCAGGAGCCACCGCAAAGAAGTCTTTGCACAGCGAGCATATTCCATTTATGGACTGTTCTGGGTTCTACGCGTCTCATAAAGACGTGAATGATTATCTGGTCGCTCAACTCAATCCAGCGACAAAACGCTCAATTAGAATTTAGTTTTCATTTCAACCTTAGCAACAATTTTATGAACCATATCGTGACCTATCTAGAAAGTAAGCAAGCCATCTTCCATGGTGCGCTTATCCTTATGATACTCTACGTGCCTCATGCAGGTAACCTTTTCATGCAATTAGAGCACCTTGACATGACCTTTTCCGGTTATTCCGTCCTTAACTGGATATATGGCGTGGGGCTGGCGGCAGTAATTGAGTTCCTGATCCTGATCTTCCTGATTAATGGCTACAAGAACACTGGCAAGTTCTACGCGGTCGTCAGTTTTTTCCTCAACGCCTTCTATTATGATTACTGGTTTATCACCGTCCAAGATCCGACTGTCGTCAACATTAAAACTACCATTATCAGCTTATTCATTTGTCTTACTCATTCATTGTCGGTCTGGCAATTGAGTGAATTGTTCTACCGGAGAGTAAGAGAGGAGAAAGTCGAACTCTTCTGTGAAGAGTGTAATGCCGGTCCATTCACAAATAAAAGAGCGCTTGATGGCCACATTTCAAAGGCGCATAAGTACCGTAGAAAGGACGAGATACAACTCTCTGAAAAGACTTCAGAGAAGGCGGCATAAGGAAATCTAGAACCACAATAATCTGCGAAGCCTGGATAAAATCCGGGCTTTTTTATGGCCTCATCTGAAGGGCTTCGATGCTTGTCCTCCAGCATCAGCAAGATGTATTTTTGTCCACGAAAATGCCTCGGAACTCGGCATCTGGGCGACCCTGAGAACCCTCAAAAGTAATTCAGCCGGTCTAAGCGTCTTAAGCCCTTCAGGCTAAAATACGCATGACAACGGCCAGAAAACCCCGTCCTAAAAGTTCAAAACTCTTCTTAATAGCTTTCAAAAAATCGAGAATCACCCGGCTTATTAAGCTGCTTTTACCGCTTTTGTGCCTGGTGCTCAAGCAAGGGGATAGCACGCATATATATATAGTAAAGGCTAAAAGTGAAGAAGAAAACCAGAAAGAGGATTATGAAACTGATGATTGTATCAGAGAGAATCATTCTCTTTTTAAGTGCTTTCTTCGCGCTGATCTACACCATAAAAGAACTTTTTTTAAAATGATTTAGAGCGCCCATAATTTTTTTTGTCTCACAATCAATGCATTACCGGGGGTACTAGTACCCTTGTAACTGTTTTCCAGTATAGGTCTCGCCTTTCTTTACACCCACGAGAGAAAAATATGGCGAGAAAGAAATTATCAAGACCAGAGGAGCTGCTTAATCATCCGATTCGAACACGGGTGAATGATGCAGTATTCAACCGTCTTGAATCTAGTCTCTCCGAAAGTAACTGTCATTCGATTGGCGAACTGGTAAGGAAAATTCTTTCGAAAGAAAAGATCGTGATGATTAAAAGAGACATGAGCCTTCAAGTTCACATCCAAGAACTGGCAGGCATCCGGTCTGAGCTTCGAGCAATTGGCACTAACGTCAATCAGATCACTCGGCATTTCCATGCAGCAGATACTGAACGCAAGAAGATGTTTTATGCGATGGAGGTAGCCGAGGAATACACAAAGGTTAGTGAAAAGGTCAGCGTGTTGATGGAAATGGTAGATACACTTGGACGAAAATGGTTGCAAAGGTGATTAGTGGGAAGACGATACGAGGAGTTCTCAGCTACAACGAGAACAAGGTTAAGGAGGGGACTGCTGCTTGCATTAGGGCAGAGGGGTTTCCGGTTAAGGCAGATGAGTTAGGCTTTAATGACAAGTTGCAGACCTTTCTTGACTATCAGTTATTGAATTCGAAAGTGAAGACCAACGCGATTCACATCTCGTTAAATTTTGACAAGAGTGATCGACTAGATAAGGACATGTTGGAAAAGATTGCCGAAACCTATTTAGACAAAATTGGTTTCGGAAGCCAGCCATACCTGGTGTATCAACATTTTGATGCAGCGCACCCTCATATTCATTTAGTCACGACAAATGTCAAAGTTGATGGAAGCAGAATCGATCTGCACAATATTGGCCGTGATCGATCTGAAACGGCAAGAAGAGAAATTGAAATCGACTTTAAGCTTGTCAAGGCCCAAGGCCGGAAGCAGGATAATGAGATTCTAAAGCCTGCCGATCTCACAAGAGCCGCATATGGTAAGTCTGAAACCAAGCGGACAATTTCAAATATTGTAAATGCTGTTGTGAGATCATACAAGTTTACATCCATCCATGAACTGAATGCGGTTTTGAAGCAATACAACATAATCGCAGATCAGGGTAAAGAAGGAACACTGATTCGAGAAAAGAATGGTTTGCGATACTCTTTGTTAGATAAGAAAGGCCAGGCTATTGGAGTACCCATTAAAGCCAGCTCAATATATGGCAGCCCGACCTTGAAATTTCTCTCCGGTCAGTTTGAACTCAACGAAATGAGACGTGAATCTCATGGGCAAAGATTGAGAACCGTCATTGACGCATTTGAAGCGAAACCGGGGAGGGAGTTTTCGGACTTCGTCAAACATATGGTCGCCAATGATGTCTATCCGGTTGTTAGGCAGAACGAGGACGGAAGAATATATGGACTAACCTTCATAGACAATACAACGAAGTGTGTATTCAACGGTAGTGCACTGGGCAAAAGCTACAGCGCGAATGGAATTCAGGAGCGATTCAAAATAGAACCTGATAAAAAAGATCCAACAATGCCGCGTCTGCCGGTGAAGGAGTACAACGAGAAGCAAACTTATTCGATCAGCGATGCAGATCCAAGACTCGAAAATTTGGATCTCGTGCGGCAGCTAACGGAAGCAAATGTCGATCACTCGAATACGCCTTATGATTTGAAAAAGAAGAAGAAGCGGAAGGGAAGATCAATTTAACAAGTTTATCATGGCGCATCAGACAGGTGAAAATGATCAAGCACTACGAAAGATTGTTGACTTTACCCGAATGGGGAGTCTGGTCTTACTCGTCATCCATTGCTATTATTTCTGTTACGAAGCATTTAAAGCTTGGGGCTACAGCAGCGAATTCAGTGACAAGGTATTGATAAAGCTTGGAGCAACAGGTTTATTCAACTCAATATACTATTCCAAGATAGGGGTGATTTTGCTACTCGTTATTTCATTGGTTGGGGTGAAAGGTAAAAAAGAAGAAAAGACGAGCGCAACTGCCGCAGTAAGTTTCGTCTTGTTCGGTTCATCGATATTCTTTGTTAGTCATTATGTTTTCGAAATAGGTATTGAGTTTGAATGGCAGGTCTACATCTATTTTGCATTGATCGCGTTGGGGTACATTTTAATATTGACAGGTGGTGCCCGGCTAACAAGACTTTTGAAACTGAAATTGACTTCTGACATTTTTAATTCTAGAAATGAATCGTTTCCTCAAGAGGAGCGACTGCTAGATAATCAATATAGTATCAATCTTCCAGCGAAGTATGTAATCAAAGGGAAGGAGAGATCCAGCTGGATTAATTTTATAAATCCTTTTCGCTCCCTTCTTGTTATTGGTACACCTGGTGCAGGTAAATCTTATTTTGTGATCCGCCATGTTATCACGCAGCACATACGAAAGGGCTTTTCCATGTTCGTTTATGATTTCAAGTTCGATGACCTGTCGATCATTGCCTATAATGCTCTCATTCAAAATAGAAATGCTTATCAAATCCAGCCTGAATTCTATGTGATCAATTTCGATCACATCTATCACAGATGTAATCCACTCGATCCATCTACCATGTTTGATATTACTGATGCAACGGAGTCGTCAAGGACGATAATGCTTGGATTGAATAGGGACTGGATAAAGAAGCAAGGTGACTTCTTTGTTGAGTCACCAATAAATTTCGTGACTGCAATAATTTGGTTTCTGAAGAAATTTGAAGGAGGTTGTTTTTGTACCCTTCCGCATGTGATTGAACTCATGCAATTGGATTATCCAACGTTGTTTAAAATTCTTGGTTCTGAGAGGGAAGTTGAAGTATTGATTAACCCGTTTCGATCAGCATTTAGAAATTCCGCGATGGAGCAACTTGAAGGGCAAGTCGCCAGTGCTAAGATTGGATTGGCGCGACTTTCATCACCACAACTTTATTATGTTCTCTCAGGCAATGATTTCACGCTCGATATCAATAATCCTGATAGGCCCAAGATTGTTTGTATGGGAAACAATCCGCAAAAGCAGCAGATCTATGGCGCAGTACTTTCACTTTATATAACGAGAGTGATCAAGCTGGTGAACAAGAAGCACCAGATGAAAAGCAGTTTGATCTTTGATGAATTTCCGACTATCTATTTTAACGGCATCGATACGTTAATGGCAACAGCCAGGGCAAACAAGGTTGCCACCACACTTGCCGTTCAGGATTATAGTCAGCTGAAGAAGGACTATGGGAAGGAGCAGGCTGAAGTAATAATGAACATTGTCGGAAACGTAATTAGTGGGCAGGTAGTAGGAGAGACCGCGAAGTTGTTGTCTGAGAGGTTTGGCAAGATTGTCCAGGAGCGTGAAAGCGTTTCAATAAACAGTTCTGATACATCAGTTAGCAAATCTACACAACTCGATTCCGCAATTCCACCTTCAAAAATAGCTTCACTGTCATCAGGTGAGTTTGTTGGAATGGTTGCGGATGATCCAGATCAGAAAATCAGCTTGAAAATATTTCACAACGAAATCATAAACGATCATGAAGCGATAAAACGGGAAGAAGATGGCTATGCCCCAATACCAAAAGTACGGGATGTGACGCAAGAGGAGATCATGGAGAATTACCTCCTGATAAAACGTGAGATTGAATACATAGTAGATCAAGTAACCAAAAAAGCAGCTTAATTATGGATATGAAAGAATTTGCCGAGGAATTATATGTGACGATGCAAGAGAAGTTTGCAGAAGTGGAGTTATCTGCAAAGGACTCGATTGTCAAGGAGAGTAATTATATAGAGATAGTGAAATCGCACACCTATGGTCTTAAGAACTATCTCTATCAATACGAGTTCTCATCACCACAGGAAGAGATTTATTTCTTCAAGAATATCAAGCCGAAGTTTGTGAGTTTATTACTGTTTCACAACGAGCTATTCGAAATCGAAGTCTCAAAGCCGTTAGAAAAAGATTCTATTATTAAACACTACCTCGAGGCATTGCAGAAAGGTCAGGCGTTTATTAATACGCACATGGAATTTTATAAGTACTTGCATTTAGGTTCAACTTACCTGGATTCAAAATACTTTTTGCCTGATAAGAATCACGAGACGGGCAACGATGTCATCTACGATTCACGTTTCTGCACGCCATTCGATCATAAATTCTGTTTGCTTCAGTCTTATGAGTTGATGAAGGAGCATCTGACTAAAGCTATCGAGAAGCTTACAATGCCAGTGGACGAGTACAGTCCACTCCAATGGACAGGCCCGAAGATATCGCTGATTGAATTGATGTACGCGCTTCAGGTATCAGGTGTCTTCAATAAATCCGTGACTGATGTGAAAATGATCGCGACCTACTTTGAAAAGATCTTCCATGTTGATCTTGGAAATTATTACAGAACGTTTCGGGACATTCAAACCAGAAAAAAAGCGAAGACTGTCTTCCTTGACGAGTTGAAATTCAAATTGGCTGAGAGGCTTGACGAGCCAATGCTTGTTGAGTAAAAGTTGGTATTTTACGATTCCATTTAGAGCAAAGTGAACCAGGCCCAATACAGTTTTCAGACGAATGAATCGTATCTCGATTTTGAATTCGAGAGCAACGGTCCAAAGGGTTCAATTAAGAAAGTCGTGCGGTACTCTCCGCGCAACGTTGACGGTATGACTTACTTCAACTTAGGGTTTGGTGATTGGAATGAGGCGGAAGCTCGGATCGATGATGTCTCGACTACCAATAACCAGGACACACAAAAAGTGCTGGCGACAGTAGCCGCCACGGTTCTGGATTTTACAGCCGCTTATCCAGACATGTTGGTATATGCTGAAGGTAGCACCCCGGCCCGAACAAGGCTGTATCAAATGGGAATTTCCGCGAATTTGGCTCAAATTGAACCAATTTTAGAGATTTATGCGTTTAAAAAGGGTGTGGGCTGGGAGGCCTTCCAAATAGGCACGAATTACGAGGCCTTTATGGCAAGGCGAAAATAAATGCTTAAATTTGTAGGGTAGAAAACGAGGTCAAAAATGGCTAACGAAAAGAAACACATTCAAAAAGTAGGCTCAAAAGCAGTGGTGAATTCCACCGTGAGGGATTACGGCAATGAGGCATTCTTTGTGAAGAAAGCCAATGACTCTAAACAGTTCTTGGAAAAGCATGGATTTCCTAAGGCTTTTCAGAAGCGTCCTAGCTGATGAGAGGATTTTAACAACATAATTATATCAAAAGGCAGTCGAAAGATTGCCTTTTTGTTTTTAATCCAATCACAACCCATGCAAACTGTTGACCGGCTGTGATTAAATCTTTACTTTAGTAGTCGGTGATTCCCTGACCCACCCGATCCGCGCGATCACGAGCCCACTTGGAATCCTCAATTGGCTTTGGAACTCTATCCATTAACAGATAGCTGTTAATTATTTTATACAACCCTATGGCGAAATTCCTGAATACAAGTGGAGTGACTTTCTACTTAGAAGAACTCATTAAGCGGACAAAGGATAAACTCATTCTTGTCAGTCCGTATTTGCAGTTTAATGACAGAATCAAAGAGCACATCCAGAATCTAAACATCCAGAAAAAGGACATCAGAATTGTCTACCGTGAAAACAAACTCCATCCAGATGAAAACAATTGGCTTGCCAATCAAATTGGAGTGCGGACCTCAATCTGCAAGACACTTCACGCAAAGTGCTATATAAACGATAGCGAGGCAATTATTACCTCAATGAATCTCTACGAATTCTCACAACTAAACAATAATGAAATGGGGATTTATATCACGAAAGAAGCAGATCCAGAACTCTATAAGGACACTTTCGATGAAGTACAACGACTGTTGACAATCAGTGAAGAAATTCGAGTAACGGTTCAGAAAATGGATGCTAAAAATGGTTCAAAGAAAACTGCAAAAGAATCGTCTAACGAAGGAAATGGATACTGCATTAGAACAGGAGTGACAATTCCCTTCGATATAGAAAAACCTTTAAGTAAAGAAGCCTATAAAAAATGGAATGAGTACGGTGATGAGAACTATCCTGAAAAATACTGCCATTTCTCTGGCGAAGCTTCTAATGGAGAAACTTCTGTCAAGCAGCCGATATTGAAGAAAAATTGGAAAAAGGCGAAAGAGGTCTATCACCTATAAGCATCTCCGTCCTCAAATCGGGAAATTATGGATGCGAGCAAACCATTTACGGATACAACAGCAGCAGATACATCAATTGGGTTTGATTACCAATTCTATTACTTCTTTCTGCTATTGTTAAATCTAAGGATAGGAGAAAAAATTGGACTGGAGGTAAAGGACGACATTCACATCGATCTGAGTAACGGCAAAACTATTTTCATTCAAACCAAACATTCAGTTCAAACAAAAGCAGACGGATCAATAATTAATTTAACCGAACGCGATAAAGACTTATGGAAGACACTTTCGCTGTGGGTGGATGTCATCAATTCGCAAAGTGATAAGAAAGCATTTTTAAAGAACAGTATTTTCCAACTTATTACAAACAAGAGTAATTCAGCGAATCCTGTTTTGGTAAACATTCAGGGTGTGCAGGCTGAAGTTAAATCTATCGATGATTTTCAGACATACTTAGATGGTTTGATCGCGGGAACTCAAGACGCAGACGTGAAGAAGTATATGGAGAATGTTAGGGCATTAGCAAAAACTCATCTCAGTTTATTTCTCTCTGCTTTCCAATTTGATCTCAGTGAAGACAATTTGATCCAAAAAATTAAAGACAGAATTCTAGAGAAGATACACTTAGAGGAAAAAGTGCAGGATGTTTATCAGTCTCTTCATTCTGCATTAAGGGATAAAAACTATTTGACAGTTAAAGAGAAGGAAATAATAGAATATTCCTTTGAAGATTTCAACAAGCATTTTAAAAGTTGTTTCAAACTTGGATTAAGCACCAAGCTTCCAATTAGAGAAATTCAATTTCAGATTCCCGATGATCCTTCTCAACAACTTTTCATAAAGCAGCTTGTTGACATTGGCGATGTGGATTCAGACGACAAAGCAAGAATTGCGGAGTTGACCACTCATTTGCTGAAATTGTTTAACAACTTAAAGGAATGGGAGATGACGGATGGATTGTTGCCATCAACTAAAAAAGGATTTGATCGCAACTCAGTCGGTTTATGGACGAACTGTTTTCGAAGCGTGTATCGAGATGTAATGCAAAGACTAAAATCCGGTTTAGACGTTTCGACTATTGATGATGAGATTAAGCAGAAAGCGTTGGAGTGCCTAGATGAAATGCGTAGACAGACTTTGAAGATTGAAGACACGGACTTGGACATCGACTTGAGTAATGGCCATTTCTATCTTCTAACGGAGGAAAAAAGTATAGGCTGGCACTATGACTGGGAAAAACGATACTAATATTTGAATGCAGAGTTCCTATTTACATAACAACGAAGCTTTGGCTACTGTCGCCATTGGGCATTTCTTAAGCCTTCAGCATCAAATGGAGTTTTCCAAATTGCTATTTGTTCTTCCGTTTGTCTTGCATGAACCCACCGTTAAAAGATTGAAAGGCCAATCTTATAAAAGAAGCCTTGAAGAGTTTATTATTAAAAACATTGACTGTGTCTTAAATTTTAATTCAAGATTCCAGGACTATTTACCATTGACTTTGAATTCGGTTACAATTCTCAGAGAAATAGGACTGCTTACTATTAAGGGTGATGTAATTGCGTTTAATGCCGGTTCTACTGAACTGTTTCAGCCTGATGTGACTATTTCGCTAAGTGTGACCCACCTATTTCGGTAATGATCTGACCCACCTTTTAGCTGCGTGGATTTGATGGTTCTAAGCTAGTGTTTTTCGGAAGAGTTTTTTAATGATTTTTTTCTTAACGA
>NZ_QMFY01000029.1 GCF_003286915.1 Pseudochryseolinea flava | reverse complement strand
AAAGACTACTTTTGTTTTAGTACACACAAGCAAGATAACGACTTGCAACTAGAAGAGGACTCACGTTCTCTTCTTTTTTTTTATCCATACACAAAAGAAGAGGCTGCCCTTTTGAGACAGCCTCTTTCTTTTTTATATAGTAACCGTGGATTTCAGTTTACCATAGCTATTGTTGTACACGACATCTTTCTTCGGAGGCGTGAATTTCAATGCTGACCACGTATCATCAATACTAATGGCTTTGCTCTCCACTAAGCCGTGATCATAGCCGATCTTAATAACGTGCTTTATATTGAGATCGGTTTCACGTTGTTTGTTCTTGGGCCAAGAGATCCACAGTGTTCCCGATGGTTGGAGATGTTTTTTGTATTTCGAAAATTGACGATCGAGTTCGTCCTGTGTCACTACAAAAATGTGAATGTAGTCGTACACGCCTGAAACACGCTTGCCTTGTTTTACGTCGGGCAGTTGCATCGTCGATACGGCAGACGCTGGCGCATGCACAAGCAACGCCCGCGAATCTTTTTTGACGCCCATTTTCTGCGATACAGTTTTCGAATGTAATTTCGTCATGGCTACATGATCACAGCATGGTTACGGTGCTCAGCCAACATGTCGAGATAATGCGGGTTATACATCAGCCCAAGAATATTTCCGAATGGGTCAATCACCGACGCAGTGACGAATCCGGCTTCCCTTTCAATACGTGGTTCATACTCGCGTGCGCCCATAGCTTTCACTTTTTCAAGGGCAGAAGAAACATCGTCAACATGCCAAAATACAACGGCACCGCCGGGACCTCTCAGCGCATCTTTCGGCGCATACTTACGGTCGATAATCCCCAATTCGTGTTGGTAATCTCCAAGTCGAAATTCCACATAGCCTGGATTTTCGGAATCCGGCCTTTCAAAGTAAGGCTCTACGCCCAGTAAGGTCGCATACCACTTCAGCTTTCACATCATCGTCGTAAAAGCTGACGGTCGCCATTCCTCTCAGCATTGTTGTCGCATTCATAATATTTGCTTTTCGTGGATGCGTAAATTTTTGTACCTGCTGATAAAAGGAAAGCGGCCGTGATGAATACTCCTGCCGCCGTGATGAAGTAAAAAAAAGAAACTTCTAAGTATAAACGAAACTCTAAGCGGCCATTCGTGGTTTAAGGTCACATGAAAACTTATTTTGTTGATTCTTTTACTAACAAAGTCTTTAAAGGGAATCCCGCAGGTGTATGCCTTTTGACCGAATCGTTGAGCGAAATACAAATGTTAAACGTTGCAAAAGAAATTGGATTTTCAGAAACAGCGTTTGTCAAATCACTCACAAAGGAAAACCGTTATAGCATTCGTTTCTTCTCGCCAAAGCAGGAGATTCCATTGTGCGGTCATGCAACATTGGCGGCTGCTAAAATTCTTTTCACCACCACCGATGCAACCACTGCAACATTCGAGAACGTTAATGGGGTTGCGCTAACGGTAACAAAGTCGGGGCAGCAACTGGCGATGCGTTTTCCGATATACGAAACAAAACCAACATCGGTACCATCAACAATGTTGGAAGCACTAGGACTACAATCTGTTGTCGCTTCTTCTTATTGTGAAAACACCAAGATGATCATTCTCGAAATCGACAGCGCAAAGACACTTTTGAACTTGCAGCCAGATTTTGGCGCGTTGGTAAAATCGTATGAAGGAGCAGATGGCGTGTTGGTCACTGCCGCATCCGACAATGCCGATTTCGATTTCCACTACCGTTACTTTTGGCCGTGGGCAGGAACGAATGAAGATCCGGTTACGGGTGTAGTGCATACGTTCCTCACGAAATACTGGTCACAACGCTTGCATAAGAAAACGCTCAAAGCTTTTCAATCTTCGGAACGTACAGGGTTCATGACTGCTGAGCTACATGACGATCATGTAATGATTTACGGGACGGCGGTTATCGTTCTCGAAGGAACATTTCTGAGCTACTGAAATATAGAATCCGTGATGCTGATGGGAGACAGACGTTAATCCCACGTTTGTCGTACACCCGTTGCCCAGGTAATTGCGAAATGTCTTTCGTAAGAAACACCTGGGCTAAAGGTCATTTCATTCGATCCTCCAGATTGTTCCTTTTGTATTACCCACGTTAGCCTAAAGATAAAATCTGATTGATCTAGTACTTCTGCGGTCGATCTTATAGTGGCTGACTCGATAAACTCACGCGTGCTTGTCATGAACGGTGGAAGGCAGATAAAAATGTCGTTGAGATTAACTTCGCTTGCTGGCAGATCGAGGTACTCAACTTTGTTGATCACCCACAGCAGCAGCCAAATTGATTCCGCACGCCAGCCGATTTTCACAGCGTCGTCCTCCGTAAGTGAATCCTGCTCAAAGAATTTCTTTTCTTCGTCGGATGCTTTTTCCCAAAGATTTTCTTGATGTAAAAAACCGACGACTTCCGCCTTGAGATTTTCGTCGACGACGATACAATTTAAATAAGTGAGTATGAGTATTCGTTCCGCGATTGCTTGTGGGGACTGCATCGTGATAGCTTCCTCCTCTTCCATGGGCGGTAGTTGGTCAACGATGTGAATTCCAAGTTGCGCCAAACGTTGTTCGCTATTTTCCTTCCTTTCAACAGCTGTCATATTTCAATTTGATACAATATCATCATCCAAATCAAATTATCAATACAGTGTCAATAAAAAAGCCCGCTGGAAAGCAGGCTTCTTGTTGATGATATTTACTAGCAACGCGATCTATTTAAAAAGATTATAGTCGGCTGCCATTTTCTTGTAGTCGGGAAGAATCTTTTCATATGCGGCTTCATCCGCTTTTTTCAAGCTATTCATCAAGCCGCCGATACCAGAATCTTTCAAGCTCACGCGTTGCTTTTTTATTTCTTCCATTTTCATGCGAATCGTCGCTTCTAGCTTCATGATTTCTCTGGCGGTCATAGCAATAATATTTCGATACAAAAATAATCACTTATTTAGAACACGACGACAATAACGCAAAACATCTTCTAACAGTCTCTTCTTCTGAAACGTAACTTAAACTGAGCACCACCGTCGGGTCTATTTGCGCCGTCTATTTCGCATCCGATTGCTTTGGCCATATCATGGATGATATAAAGACCAAAGCCAGTCGACGAGCTTTTAATGATTTTACTACCCGAATCTTCCAACCTAAAAGATGCTGGCAACCCGGGGCCATTGTCTTCAATAAAAAGATAAATGGCCTCGCCATTTGTTAAACACGACCATTCCACTTTGCCGTCGACCTTACCTTTCAAAACGTTCACGGCATTCGTTGTGAGATTGTGCATCATCGTATAAACAAAGTTAAAATCTGTTAGAACGACTGCCTCGCCAGGCGACTTAAAAACAATAGAGACACCATCCAACGAAGCAAATGAGTGCTGAAGACGGTCGAACAAATCGCGCACCGGAACCGGCACGAAGGACGGTTTAAAATTTTCCATTTGCCCTTTTGACCACAGCAATATTGATTCTAAATCATCCAACAAATTCTCCGCCGATACAACGATCTTTTGTTGATGTGAAACGACACGGTCAGATGTCAACAAATGTGGGCTTTCTTTCTGCAGGTGAAGGAAGTTGATCAATCTCGCAACTGGCGCACGGAGGTCATGACTGAGAATTGCAAAGAATTTCATTTTCATATTGTTTGCTTCTTCCAATCGCGCGTTAAGCTGCAGCAGCTTTGCATTTGTTTTCCTACGGATCCTATTCTGACGATAGAGGAGAAATCCGATAGCGATAAACAAAACAACGCCAGCGATAAGCGCCATGATCTGAACTCTTTTTATGGCAAGGTCTTGCTGATGCAATGCAAGCTGTTGATCGCGCAGGGCTACCTCACGTTGACCTTCAATCGCTGCAATCTTGTTTTTACTTTCCTGCGAGTATATCGAGTCATTAAGATGATGATATAATTTACTGTAGTGATATGCTGCCTTGAAGTTTCCTTTTTCCTCTTCCAACTCGGCCATCGATCCCAAAATAAAAACATAGCCAGAAATGGTACCCGAAGCTTTGCTCAGCGTTAAGGCACGTTGTAAATATTTATCTGCACTTGACAGTAATCGAATACGATCTCCATGTGCTTTCGTCTTACATTGTTCGAGATAAAATAAGCCGATGTTTCCAAGGTTTGTAATCGAAATGGGGTAAGCTGGGCTAACGCGATCCCATATTTCTTGAGCCTTGAGTTTGTAGCTAATATTTTTCTCGGTTTGGCCATACAACATCGATAAGTTCGTGAGTACAGTCGCAATTTTGAGTTCATCCTGCTCAGCTTCAAACGATGTTAACGCTTCATTGTAAGCGTTGATTGCTTTTGCAGAATCCTTGCGCACGAGAAAAATATTGGCCAGCGTCAAACTAACTTCACCCATACCGCTCTTGTTATCATTATGTCGATAGACATCGAACGCTTTCTGATTATACTCAATCGCTTTATCGGTATGGTTCTGGTCAAAATATACAATCGCGATATTATTTAAACACAACGCAGTCAATTCGTCGTTACCTATTTTTTCAGCAATAGCCAGTGCGTCGAAATATGCGCGATTTGCTTTCTCGGCAACACCCTGACGCGAATATGCCGTGCCGATATTATTGAGTGTATTCGCTTCATTATAGTCGTCGTGATTTTCGCGGTGCAATGTTAATGCACGCTCATATTGCGCAATCGCTTCAACGTATAAACCCTTGTCGCCGTAGATCATACCAACGAGATTATGAAAGACGGCAATGCCTTTTTTCCACTGCATCTTTTTAACATGATCCAATCCGATCGAAGCATATTGTGCGGCGGTGTCAAGATTATACAGGGCAGTTTGCTCGACGATAGATTTGTAAAGTCTTGCTTTTAAGGTGTCATTCTCGACATCAGTCAATCGTTGAACAAGTGAATCCACGACAGAATGCTGCGCTGACAACGTTAGCGTGATCGACAAAATAAATGGAATAACAAGTAGGCGTCTACTCATAAGTCTGCCAGCGCATCTTTATATGCCCGCCCCCATGGAACAACTGCAGTACCATTGATGACTACACTCGACGCGTTCACTTTTGTGATATATTGTTTCCGTACAGCAAAACTTCGGTGAACTCTACTGAAGGATTTAAAAGCCTCTTCGTTCAAAAGGTTTCCGATCGATGATAACACACAATACTTCTTTTCTGTCGTTACAATCTTCGTATAGTCTTTCAGTCCCTCTAGGTAAAGGATATCTTGTAGGGCTATTTTAATTTTTGTATGTCCATCTTTAATGAAGATTGTTTCTGCCTGTTGCTGTTCATCGAGTTGTGCCGCTTTGTCACGTAACACGAAATATTCTTTCAAGCGCGCAATCGTTGACTCAAAGCGGTCTTTCTTCAAAGGCTTTAGTAAGAAATCAAACGCTTCTTTCTCAAAACTTTCGAGTGCATATTCAGAGAACGAGGTAATAAAAATACACACAGGAATATGACGAAGACGCGCACGTAGTTCCAACCCAGAAACTTCTGGCATATCGACATCCAGAAACAATACATCAACTGATAACCGATCAATCGCTGCGAGTACACTGTAGCGTTACTAAAAACGCCAACGACTTCCAGGAATGGATACTTCTCTATGAACGAAATCGATGTCAATCGATCGATTTCATCATCATCGGCGACGATACAGCGAATGGTGTCTTTCATTTCACGCAAACTTTGAAGTGTGGCAGGTTAAGTCGAAAACTGGCAGCCAAAAACCGATTTTAATCCCCTGCCTGACAAGCGTAAATATAGCTTTTTTAAAGCTGTGCCTGTTGCTGATCTATTAAAACTGTCGTTCATCTATTATCTCAGCACGACGTAACAACGCACTTTACTTTTGATCGCCGTTTGGCTTGATGTGCTCATGATAAAAGTTGAAGAAAAATGAAAAGAATTTACCTCTTGGCGTTGCTCCTCATTGCAGCGTGCAACGTTTTAGCGCAAAATCTATCTTTGATAAAAGATCTCAACGTCGGCAGCGCGCATGCGTATCCGCGCTACCTTGTAGTTCAAGACAACACCCTCTACTTCTCGCTGGGTACAACGCCAGGGAAGCTCTATTCATCTGATGGAACGTCGGTAGGAACCAGGGAAGTTGGCCCTTCAGCGGGATCAGGAACCATCTGGCATCTTACACCGTCGAACAGCACCTTGTATTTTAGCTATGACGACGGAACGCATGGTGGCGAACTATGGAAAAGCAACGGCACCACTACTGGTACGGTGTTGGTAAAAGATATCGGCGCCGGATCAGAAAGCACCAACCCAACCTTTTTAACCGATTGCAACGGAAAACTTTTTTTCTGGGCACCATCCTTGGCCAACAATAAAGGACTATGGGTTACCGATGGCACGAACGCTGGAACGATCAATTTGAATGTGATCGCTACACCAATCGGACACAGCACCTATGAAGTTTTCAATAACAAGATTTATTTCAGCGGCAACACAGGAAGTGGTTATGGACTGTGGCAAAGCGATGGTACCGTTGCAGGCACACAACTGATCAAGAGCGGGTTCACATTGGGACCTGGTACAGATTCATGGGCCATTCACAACGGCAAAATGTATTTTGGATTTCAAGACAACACAACGCAAGGTCTATGGGTAAGTGATGGGACAACGGCAGGGACGCAACTTGTGAAAGCATTGGTAAATGTTGCGCATATCGTCAGTGCGAATAATAAGATCTACTTCTCAGCATTTGATAATACACATGGTGATGAACTTTGGGTTTCAGATGGAACCTCTGCTGGAACCACGTTAGTAAAAGACATATTTCCAGGAGCTGCGAATTCTTCATTACGAAACATGTTCGTTTACAAAAATGAAGTATACTTCTTTACTGTCGATGGTGCATTATACAAAACCGATGGTACATCCGGAGGGACAATTCAACTTAAGGGTGCTGGTAGTTATCCGAATTATCCGCCGATTGAATTCAACGGAAAGTTATATTGGTTCGATACTGCAGGGAATCAAAATGGTCTGATGTACGAAAGCGACGGAACCTCGGCCGGTACAAAAGCAATCGTGCCACAAGTGTCCGTATACGGCAATGAAAAAATTGCGGTCGTCTACAAATCTGCTATTTATCTTGCCGCGAATTATGCATCACAGGGTATTGAACTTTGTAAGTTCACCATGAGCGCCGCTGTCATTACCATTGCATCGCATCCGACAACACAAACGGTTTGCACTGGATCTAGCGTATCATTGACGGCAAGCGCTAACGGCGCATCCAATCTGTCCTATCGATGGCAAAAATTCAACGGAACAACGTATGTGGATTTAAGTGATAATTCAATTTACAACGGTGTATCAACGTCATCACTAGCCATCGCAGTAGACCTATCCAACGGAAGTGCAGGACAATATCGTTGCCAGATATCCGGCGATGAGGCAACCGATGTCTTTACAAATAGTGCTACCATCACGCCTTCCAAATGCAGTACTAACTTACCGCCCACCATTAAGCCGTCGTCACTCTCGACAAAAGTCAAAGGGAAGGCTGTACTCGATTTAAAAACAATCGTCAGCGATGTAGACAACAACATTGATATTACGTCACTGTCCATTCTTCAATTACCCGTTAGCAACACACCCGCATCTATCGACAACAACGGCATACTTACAGTCGATTATACTTCGTCAGAATTCGCAGGCGAAGACCGGATAACAATTCAGGTGTGCGACAGCGAATCAATGTGTGCACAGCAAGAGATAACGATCATCGTATCGGCGGACATCGTAATGTACAACGCCGTGTCGCCAAACGCCGACGGCAAGAATGATTTTCTTTTCATTCAATATATCGACACATTGGAAGAAACCAAGAAAAACAAAGTAACGATTTTCAACCGATGGGGTGATGTTGTGTTTCAAGTAGAAGATTATGACAACACAACGCGAGTCTTCAGAGGACTTTCTAATAACGACAAAGAGCTTGTAAGCGGAACTTACTATTACAAGATAGAATTCGAAGGAGATCGTCCGGACAAGTCAGGATTTCTTTATTTAAAACGCTAATCTTCATTTCATGAAAAAGCTTATACTGTCATTCCTATTTTCAGGGTCGATGTTGGCGCTCTATGCACAACAAGATCCAATCTATGCGCAATACTTATTGAATCCGATCGTGATCAATCCTGCACATGCCGGCGTGAACAACAATCTTACACTGAATGCGTCGTATAGAACACAATGGACAGCGCTTGAAGGACAACCAAAAACACTACACATAAATGGATCGATATCATTGGCAGAAAACCGAATCGGTATTGGCGTGAATATTACGCAAGACAAACTTGGCGCTGTTACCAACGGTGAGTTCAACGGCGTAGTATCCTATCGATTGCATCTCGGCAACCAACGATTTATTAGTTTTGGAATGCAGGCTGGCGTGATGAACTTCAAAAACGATTATAGTGCACTAACACCTTATGATGTGGATGATCCCGCATTCAGTGACAACGGCAGCGCTACACGTTTTAACATCGGTGCAGGGGTTATTTTCCGGACTAAAAAATTAACCTTGGGCCTATCGGTTCCGCGCATGCTCCCGGCAACAATTAAAACTCAAAGCGGTTCTTTTGCTGTCTACAAACAGCACTACTACCTCTTTGCCGGTTATGCGATAGAAGCCAATCCTAACCTATGTGTACAACCAACCGTGCTCTTGAGAAAAGTTGAAGGTGCATCTTCTTCCGTTGACCTTGGCGTAAACTTCCATTTCCATCATTTGCATACAGCAGGGCTGTTCACGAGAAATCTCAAAAGTTGTGGTGTGCTGCTGCAGACGCGGGTAAAAGAACGCTTGCGCTTCGGATATGTATTCGAGATCCCTGTAACCAAGAATACCATCACCGGCTTCACGACGCATGAATTCACGGTGGGACTCTTGCTCGCCGTCTTAAAAAATCACGACACCAAATTTAAGCCCCACTGACGTTATTTACTTGTACTTAATGTGCAAGATAGCTCATCACAAATACCGATGTAAAATAAATCCAGAGCGACGAGAAGATAATATGAACAGTCGTCTCAAATAGTTTTCCGCGCCACAACTTGGGTGAATAGACGAAGAATTGAAAAAACAACCGGAGTAACCAGAACAAAAACAAACCTAACAGTATCACACGTCCCAATTGTTCATGGATCAGCGCATGCGAATAGCACAAACATAGCAGTCCCATCAGGAGCAACGTTATGCCGATAAACACCGTATGGACATATAAGATCTGGCGTGTAATAAGCGACAGTGCTCGCGACTCCTCTTTCCATTTGAAATATTTTGGAAGAGCGATGTGCATCAACGCAAGTAAGATCAGCAAAGTGCCAGTTATTTTAAGGTGTATTTCCATGTCGTTTTCTTAGAATAAAAACTGAAACAAAAGGAGTGATATTAAAATGTGTATCGAGATGTAAGCCAGCTTCGTGAAAGTTTGCGTTCCATTCGCGCCGTGAGTAGAAATGAAAGAATCCTATGTTATATGCCAAAAAATTTGGAACATCGCGAAGGTGCTCGACAACGATGCATTGTCCATCGTCGTGTAACAGCTCAACTTGTCTTTTTAAGAATTGAATTCGTTCTTCGCGCAGCCGCACTTCGTGTAACGCGAAGATGTTAAAGATCACATCAGCAGACCCAGCAGAAGACGGTAGCGTATCCGTTGTTACTTTCATAGTACCTTCAAACGGCGGATAAGCCTTGCGTGCTCTTTCTATCGAAATCTCTGTATGTTTTTCACGGTCGTAAAAATCAAAAACGCTGAGTGTTGCCAGCGGAAATCGCGCTTTAATAACCGCACTGGTTTCATCGAAGCCAGCATGAATATTGATGAGGCGCTGTGGTAAATGAATACGCTCAAACCAAGAGAAATCGTATAAGCGCGACCGATCATATACATAATATGAAACCGAAAGCGAAATGGCGGTGGCAAGTACAATAACAGCAGCAACGGTGATGTAGATCCAATACATTGCGCTATCAACAAAAGCACAGAGAATAAAAAGTGCAACAACAACCGCGCTGGCAATTAAGTAGAAGTGCCAATTAAAACGCACGATGTTTAACACACCTTGAAATGGTTTCCTCACGACGGTTTCCATAAATCTCTTTTTCCTTTTTTCCAATAGTACGGAATGTTGTGGATCACAAACGCATTCGCCAATACAGCTCCTTTTAGCGACAACGACTCGATAAAACCAACACGACTTTCCAACACTTCCACCGGCGTAGGAACCCAATCCTCTCTAACACCTTCGATGATTAACACTTCCTTTTTCGCGGCATCATAGGTGAACGTAAAGGGCAATGGCCCCGCAAATCGTCGGGCTTCCTTCCAATCCTTGAAAGGTGACATTGATGGCAACGAAACATCCATCACATCGTCCTTCACTCTAACCGACAAAGCCGATTTTACTGAATGTACTTCGATCATTCCATGCGTGCTAGTAAACTGAATGTCTGTCGTTGTATAATTATAGTGTGTAAAAATATTTCCAAGGAACGCCATTTTCGTCTTATCCGTTTCCGACTTGATGATGTAAAGTCCACGAAGACGTTTTCCATAACTCGTGTTGTACTTCACAAAAATCCGATAGCCCGTAAGTACAAAATCATTGCCCAGTATTTTAGGAAATCCCTTTGGTCGCAAGTGTTTGGTCTGTACCATGGCGACAGCAACGAAGGCCCACTTCTCTTGAAAGGTATCCAACGTCAAACATTCGGGAATAAACTTTTCAAGTTGTTCACACGGCACTGCATAAGTCAACACCAATGAAGTATCGAAGTGGCTTTCAACTGCAAACGGGTGATTCTTCAAGAAATCTAGCATAACACTATTTTATTTCCATTTGCTTTTTCTGCAACAGTATAAATTGATTACCATAGATAACAACCATGAACAGCAACGCAAACACGATGTTCATTCTTCCGAATAACAGCAGATCCGGAGCGAGCACATATTCTATTATATTCATGACGCCCACTAAAACAATTTGAAAGACCGCGCAAAATCTTTTCCAGATGCCCGTCAATATCCAAACAACCATCAACATCTCGGCGTAGCCAATCGCGACTGTCAAGTGCGGTGCATACGCTTGGCCCAGTATTCGCGCAACGATTTCCTCATGGCGCGGAACACCATGGAGCACTTTGCACCAAAGCCCATTCACAAGCCAAATCATACTAATGAGAATCGTAATGAACCAGTAAAGGATCGTATATTGTTTATTTGCTCTCATATTAACGGCCCTAGCATTATATCTCTTAGCGGAATCATCACGCGTTCCATAAAGGCAGTGTGAAATAGCAAAGGCATAGGAATAATAAGAATAGTCATCACCCACGCGTGAGCAAAGATTCGATGATTAACAATTTTCTGAACGATTGCCGATTTTGATTCCAGTTGCATGGCTACAGCGTGAATGATAAAGTAAATCATCGGCAAACCGTATCCGGCATTCACTGGCAAAGAAATTGCAATCTCATGAAGTAATCCTGAAAAGAGGAACGAAATCGTTACGGCATAGGTAACACCAACTTTGTCTTTCAATGGTTTGTATGCAATCAATGCCGTCATCTCAGAAAAAGCAAGGTTCCATCTTCTTCCCCAAAATTCTTTTAAGGAACGTGGTTTGTATGGTGATCTGAATAGCTCAGAAACATCCACGCCCAAATTTCTCCATCCTGCTGTTGAAATATTCAACACCCCAAAATGAAGCATGAAACTCACACCCACCAGCAACAATAGCTGTGGCAAGAAAAAAGCAATTCGCAACTTTTGTTCGAGAAAAAATGAAGCATATAACAATATGTATCCAATCGCAATTCGCGATAAGCCTTTGATAAACAGATCAACAAACGGTAGCGATCGACTTGGAAATTTCTCGAACAGCGTGGGACGCATCCCAAACCAACCTAGAGAAAATGCACACCACTGGGTGATTGTAAGTTTATTGTTACCCGAATAGCTTTCGACACTCACAATTATTTTCATCGAAAGAAGTTGCAAGAATACGATCACAAGCATGCGCGCTAACGCACCGTAATGCCAAGTAACAGCCGTCGAGAATAGTACGGTCGACACCGCGATTACCCACGCGATCGCTCTCGCATGCGACTTGTCTTGCATGTTCGGAAGATAATATCCGATTATGGTCAGCAAACATGCATAGAATGATATGGTCAACCAGGTTAAATCCATTGGTAGTTGTATAAAAATGCCAGCAGATATGTCAGTGCAAAAACGGTAAACATCGCGACGAGCGCAACTTCGCCGACAGTGTAGAGTACTCCTTTTGGTGCGTCAGTTTTATCGAAGTATGTAAATTGAATAACAATCCGCGTCAGCCAATATGCGCCAATCAAAAGGGTGACGCTTTTCGCGAGGAATGAATGATCAATTAATGCGTCAGGTCCCAAGACCGAGATAACACCAAAGAAAAAATTAATCACCAGAATGTAGGCCGCATACGTCCAGAAGATTTGACGCAAGAGTGGTTTTAACCCCCCAAGGTGCAAGCGCCACTGTAGGACTTTGGGAATGAGAAGGCTTCCCAAACAAAGCGCAAAGTGGCCAATACCACTCCAAAAGATCAGTTTTTCAAGCCCAACATTACCCATGTCGATTTGATTTATTTAGTAAATCAACACAAATAACCTAAACTTTCAAAAAGTATTGAAAGTTTAATAATGAATATATTATTGATTTTTTGAAACCCTGTCAGTAAAAGACAGATAATGACTACGTTCGACTATAAAGACCTATTCAAAATATTCAACACCGTTTTCACCTACATATCCCCAGGTATTTCCTTTTTTGACCCTAAAGATGACGAATGACCATCGGCTATGCACGTTGAGCCGCGTTTCCAGCTTCACTGAATCATAGTGGCATTTGATTGGCGGGTAAACCGTGTTAAAAATCCAAACGCCCGTTTTGCCTGCGTTTATCGTATACACGAAACTTGGAGTGAGCGTGTGTAAGCCATCGTATTGGAAGGGAACCAAAACTTGCTCGTCTTGATTGATCACACCGTATTTTCCACCCAATGCAGCAATCATTGAGAACTGTCCATTATCCAGGTATAGTTCTGAAAGTGCGGCATATTTGATTGACATAATGCGGCGTTCGTTCCAAAACAGATAAGCCGTTTTTCCTTTCGCGTACACTTGGTATACATAAATTCTACTACCAAAGACACCACCGAAATCGATGGGCGTAGCGTTCATAGAGTCTAACGTATATTCGCGTTTGATACGGTCGACAAACTCTTGCGTCGCCGTGTTACGCTCCTCATCTCCCGGGGCTACTTCCGCAAACCCTAACACATCACCTGTGCCTTCCGATATCCGGACCTTTTTAACCGGCGTTATCTTACCATCGGCGTAATTAATTTCAAAAAGCTTGCGACCGACATACGCCACCATATAATCGTTAAATTGGTCGGCGATTGAATCGAACTTAAACGGTGTTAACTGAATTCCCGCCGTTGTAAATAGCGCGAATTTCTGCTTCTTTATCACGACCCTCACCTTGTCATTGTACGTTTGCACGTTATCGTATAAAACATCAAGAACATAACGGCGCTTTTCCGCATCATACAAACCTACCATCTTGTTGTTTACCAGTTGCCACACCGCTCCACCATGTGACATGATTGACTCACAATCTTCCTTCAGCAATCTTTTTCCTTGCGCATCAATCACATTTATTTTGCCACCACGATAAACCTTTGCAAGGGCATACCAATCGAAGAACTCGACAGAGTCGTAAGCTTCTGGTTTTATGACGACATTTGCCAATGTATCGCTATAGCCCCAACCATTTTTTGCGTGGAACGGTACCAGGAGCACTTTGTCTTGTGCAAGTACGGCTGCACAGATACCACATAACAACAAAGCCATCAACACAACACCGCGCGATTCAGTCGTACCAATCCTCATAACATCTTATTTTTTGCGGGCAAGATAAACAATTGAATAAGAAATAAATTGCATTCTACAAGGCAACATTACGTCTAAAACATCAGAACACGCTAGTGCGTCACCGAGAAAAACATCTACTTTGCAATAATGAAACTCACGGTTATCGTCGCGCTGGCCATGTTGCCACATATCATGATGGGACAGGTATTCTTTGAAGGAAAAATATTATACACGTTTGAAGTAAAATCGAAGTCGCTGGACGTCGACGTAAACGATTTGCAAACAACAGTCGGAAACGGATCAACATTATATTTCAAAGACGGCAATCTCCGTCGAGACTATGATGGCAGTTCAACCGAATTTGAAATGTACCGTAGCAAAGAAAATCGGCTGTACGTTAAGAAGCGCACCAACGATACAATCTTCTGGTATGATTGCAGCCTAGAAGGAATTGAATCGATCAAGGACTTACAGATATCCAAGCAAAAAGAAAAAGTACTTGGCGTATCATGTCATAAACTTAAGATCCGCTACACTGACTACTACACCACAGAATATTACAATTCAGATTCAATCGTCATCGATCCACTGTGGTTTGCAAATTTTAAACGCGACGACCACTATAAAATCGCAGCCATTGAAAAATCGTTGTTCCTTCGTAGCGATACGGAGTTTCCCATGTTTACCGTTGTGATCCGTGCAACACGCGTGGACCACGTAACACTGAGTGATGATGTTTTTAAGATTCCAAGCAATGCAATTGTATCGCCACGGTAGGACTATTTTAGTAAGATCTTGAGTGCTGCTTCTAATTCCGTGTCAATTCCTTTTCTGACATCCTGAATCGTCGGGGCAACCCGGTGATCAGGTTGAATACCTTTACCAACGAACTCTTCGCCATTACCAAGCATGTCGCGCTTTGTACAAATGCGTGCCGATCCGTTTCCGGGAAGTTGTATCATCAGTGGTTGTCCTGAACTACCCCCTGTTGCCTCTCCAAGTAGTTTTCCGCGGTTAAGTGTTTTAAAAGCTGCAGCAAAGTCTTCTGCGGCGGAAAATGTTCTCGCACTTGTTAACACGATAACGGGCTTTGTATATAACCATTTTCTATTAGGAAAAATCTTACTCTTAAAGATATCCACTTGCTGATCGACCTCCCACGCTCTGAAAGTCGGCTTATAGTCTCTCGTGTAGTAGGCATGAACTTCATTGGGTTGATCAATGAGATAACTCAGAATGTTCCATCCGGGGGTCGTATTTCCACCACCGTTATTTCGAACATCGAAAATGATTGCATTTGCTTTTGAAATTTCCGTGAACTTAGATGCGAACTCAATGGCAGATGAATCGTTACTAAAAGTATTCAGTGCTATATAGGCAATGTTTCCCCGAAGCACTTTATAAACGAAGGTGGGTGTGCGCAATTTCTTGGAACGCTCCGCTGGCTTTACCCGAAAGATCGTATGCTCATGAAGCTTGTTGGTGGCATCGCGAAGCTGTAGCTTTATCGGACGCGACAACGAACCACGCAAAAATGCATGTTCAAAAGAATGGGTCTGCAAGTCTTGAGGTGTTGACGCACATTGATACGGTGTAACATACCTAGCAGCGTATTCTTTCGCCGGAATGTCATTTACAGTAACAACCTCCTGACCAATAGCAATACCAAGCTTGCTGAGCGTGGGGTCATGAACACCAACGATCAACACTTTGCCTTCTATTAATCGCGTTCGTATGAGTGGTCTAGCATATACAGAGTCCGTTAGTTCTCGAGGCATAAAAACATTGGTATGTCCATCCTTGAGTTTGGCAAAGAACGACTCTAAAATTAAATAATATTCTAACGTCGATTTAGATCCTCTTACCTGAGGCAGGTAGGCAAAGTAAAGGGAGTCGAAGTTTACGTTGGGAATCAAATCGAAATTCACAAAATTGTATTTCGCTTCCGACCACAATTTCGATAGGCCCGCAATTTTTTCTTCGTCTGAAATATTCTGGGCGTATGGCGTCACAAAATGCTCAGAATCCCAAAACAATTTTTGATTGAAGAATAATTCCGACGTTTTTTCTCTTTCCTTTTTATTCTGTTGAACACGCTTTAATACCTCTTGCCATCGCGCATCTTGATGCAATGAGAAAAGGTCGCCGTCGTTCTCCATAACCTTTAGATCAGAAAAGCCTTCTGCAACTGCTTTTTCCAGATAGGTAAATGCCAACGCGGATTTACCAGCAAGCGAAAAATAACAAGCCGTGTTGTAATGGGAGATTTCATACTGTCCCTTCTCCAGTGCGACCTCCAACTTGTGAAGCGCATCTGTTTCCGGAACGGTGGATGATGCATTCTGCGCTAAAAGCCCCAATGGAAAACAAAGCAATAAATACGTAACAATCCTTTTCATAAGACTAAGAATTACTATTACCTAACAGTTTTAAATGAGCATCCATAGCATGTGGTTGGCAACGTTTCTGCTCATTTCCCTAAGACAGATTCCTTAAAAATAATCAAACTTATTGCACATTGACAAACAACAAAGGCTCCACCATTGGCCAGCAGTCCAAAAAAAGAAAAGCCCAGTTTTACCTGGGCCTTACTTATTGTTATCACTTACCAAATTTTGATTCGCTCATCATCTGGCAAGTAGTGTTTATCACCGGCTTGTACATTGAACGATTTATAGAACGGGTCAAGACTCATCAATGGTCCGTTCACGCGCCACATCGCTGGAGAATGGGGATCATTCGTCACATACGTTCTTAAAAATGCGTCACGTGTTTTTACGCGCCAGATGCGTGCAATTGAAAGGAAGAAACGCTGATCGGGTGTAAACCCGTCAATCTTCACTGTATCTTTTCCTTGTGCCGTAAGTTTGAACGCATCATATGCAATTGCTACACCGCCGTTATCTGCCGTGTTCTCCCCTAGTGTCAACGCACCGTTAATATGAACGCTATCCAACACTGTAAATCCGCTATACAAATCAACAACTCGCTTCGTCTTCGCCTGGAATTTCTCCAAGTCTTCTTTCGTCCACCAGTTCTTCACATTTCCTTCCTTATCAAACTGCGCACCTTGATCGTCGAACGCGTGCGTCAGTTCGTGGCCAATCACCATGCCAATACCACCATAGTTGATCGCATCATCTGCTTCGAAATCAAAATACGGGAACTGCAAAATTCCTGCAGGAAAAACAATCTCATTAAAATAAGGATTATAGTAAGCAGTCACCGTCGAAGGAGGAACAATCCACTCCGATTTGTCAACCGGCTTGTCTAACTTCTGCAATTGAAAAGCCCACTCATTTTTATTCAGCGATATAATGTTCTCGAAGTATTTAGATCGATCGATTTGCACTTTATCATAACTTCTCCATTTATCCGGATAGCCAATCTTTTTTGTGATCGCATGAAGCTTTTCCTTGGCTTGAATTTTTGTACTGTCGCTCATCCAATCAAGGTTGTTAATGCGAACCTCGAAAGCCTTCTGCAAATTATTCACCAGATCCAATACACGATTTTTCGCAGCTTCATTAAAATGTTTCTTCACATAGATCTGACCCAATGCTTGGCCAAGCCAATTATCAACACCAGCGGTCATGACTTGCTTACGTGTTTTTTGCTTTGCCTGCCCTGTCAACACTTTTGAAAATTCAAATGACGCATCGACAAATGGTTTACTCAGTACATCAGCATAGTTCTTCAGCGTAAATGCTTTCAGATAAATTTTCCAATCATTCACTGGAATAGATTTAATCAACGCGTTCAGTTTCTCGAAGTATTTCGGTTGTGCCACATCGATCGTTTCCGTTTTTGCACTGAGATTTTCAAGGAGCTGGGGCCAACGCAAATTTGGATGCATCTTCTCGAGTTGCGCGATTTTCATCTTATTGTAGTTTGCATTGATATCACGCATTTCTACATTCGTCTTATGTGACGTTGCTAGTTGTTTTTCAATTCCATACACAAGGGTGGCGTACTTGCTAGCCGTTGCTGCGTCAGAACCCGTTAACTCAAATAACTTAGCAATGTATTTTTGATATGCCTCTTGCACAGCAACCGTTGCCGCATCCGACTTAAAATAATAGTCGCGGTCGGGCATGCCTATTCCAGTTTGATATACATGCCCAATGTTCATACCACTGTTCTCATTATCGGGGAAGACATAAAAGGCAAAGATCGACGCATTACCAACAGTTGATTCCGAACTCGCAAAAGTTAATACACCCGTTGCATCTGTAATAGCGTCGATGCGTTTCAATGCGGGCTGCAGCGGTTCATAGCCACGTTTGGCGATCTGAACTGTATCCATTCCTGATGCATAAAAATCACCGACGATCTGCTCGATGCTTCCTGGTGCATTGCTACCGCTGGAGATACTGTCGAGAATACGTTGAAGAAGTTTCTTTTGAGGAATATTGAGAAACATGTAGGAGCCGACACCAGATTGGTCAGGATCTATCGTGGCGGTATCGTACCACTTGCCGTTTACGTAGCGAAAAAAGTCGTCGCCAGGTTTAATGGTATTGTCCAAACCGGCTACGTCGACAAATGCTTTACGCGGCGCTTCCGGCTTGTCGCACGCCGCCAATGCAACGCCGACGAGAATGAGGCTAATGAGTCTATTCATTGTAGGTTAATTTTCTGCAAGTAAGATATTTTTTATCGAAAACATTATTCCCGTTTTTTGGACTAACGGCGAAACCTAATGATGAACTTAACACCATGATGGTTTAACATGTCGCGAAAATATTTATCCGATTGTGGGTCGGCTATTACACCGTGAGCGATACTTCATATATATTTAAGTGCAGACCACATTGTGTTTGTTCTATGCAAAAAGGTCGCAAAACACCACGCCAATTGACGCATATACACCTGCAGTATACGGAAACGCTACGCTACTTTTGTTGACGTTAAATCAATTCATTATGAACGACATCATCATCGCGGGGGAGTTTGCACAAACATGTTGGGTAGTACCGGATATTCACGCTACGATAAATGCATTTGCCGCGCTTGGCATCGTTGGATTTCCAAAGGTAGAAACTGTGCGGGCGCAAGATCTACATATGACATATCGCGGAAAGGTGGTTGATGCTGAAATGCTCACCACACAAACCTACAGCGGCACGTTCATCGAATTGGTGCAGCCGGTTTCAGGTCAAAGTATGTTTCATGATTTTCTTACCAAACATCCCGAGGGTGGTATCCAACACACCGCATTTCGTTTTCCTGTCCATGAGTTTGAGAAGATCACCAGCAACATGCGTGACCGTGGATACGAACTGCTCAGCGAAGTGGACCATCCCATTGCGCGCATGGCTTTCTTCGACACCTACAAAACATTTGGTACGGTAACAGAAATCATGGGCATCACCCCAGAAGGGTGGCGCGCGATTGAACAGATGGAACGTAAAAGCAAATCATTACAAGAATAGTTTTAAAGTTGACGTTATGAGTAAAGTAAAAGTAGCAGCATACTCTGTTTCATTAGACGGATTTGGCGCAGGTGTCGATCAAAGTCTAGAAAATCCTTTGGGCAAGGGAGGTGAGCAATTGCATGAATGGATTTTCCCAACAAAGACGTTCCAGAAAATGATGAGTAATGAGGAAGGGACCGAAGGCAGCGACAATGAATTTGCAGAAAAGTCGTTTGACAATATCGGCGCTTGGATTATGGGCAGAAATATGTTCGGGCCCATTCGCGGTGCATGGAAAGACGATGAATGGAAAGGTTGGTGGGGTGAAAATCCACCGTACCATGTTCCTGTATTTGTGCTCACAAATCATCCGCGAGCATCGATCACGATGCAGGGCGGAACTGTCTTTCACTTTGTGAAAGATGGAATCGACGCGGCACTTGCACAGGCCAAGAAAGCTGCCAACGGGAAGGATATACGCATTGGTGGTGGCGCCTCCACAATCCGGCAGTTTTTACAAGCTGGTCTAATTGACGAAATGCACCTCGCCATAGCACCGGTGTTGTTGGGCGTTGGCGAACATTTTTTTACTGATATCGATTTACCCAAGCTCGGATTCACCGATATCAAAACGGTTAATGGTAAATCCGCAACTCACGTGGTGCTAAAGAAAAAAGGTTAACGATAAAAAGTGGAGCAGTACCACATCAAAAAACGGGCGTACCGAAAAGCCTCAAGAGTAGGACAAATAAAAAAATATCCACTATGTCTAACAGTGTTTCACTTCATCGAATGTTGAAAACATCTCCTGAAAAAGTATACCGCGCATTTACAGATGCAACAGCCATTGCTTCATGGATACCTCCGTATGGATTTCTTTGCACCGTACACGAAATGAAAGTTGAAGTTGGTGGCACGTACAGAATGTCGTTTACCAATTTCTCAACGGGTAGCAGTCATTCCTTCGGCGGAAAGTATGTAGAACTCAAGCCCAATGAATTTTTGAAATATACCGACAAGTTCGACGATCCAAATTTACCAGGCGAGATTGTCACGACGGTGTCGCTCAAAAAGACGATTGCTGGTACTGAAATCAAAATCACACAAGATGGAATTCCGGCGGCAATTCCTGCAGAGATGTGCTATTTAGGATGGCAAGAGTCGCTTGAAAAATTAATGAAACTCGTCGAGCCTGAGATACCCGATGCTTAACGCGGTGTTCGCATAAGCACTTAGCGATTTTGGTAGACGTATCGTTTCCCGAAATCGCTTTTTTTTGATTACAAATTAGATTCGTGTCCGTAATTCAGATACTGAAAGTTACTTCCCCACATCTCGCTATTTAAACAAAGATCCGATAGAGATTGACGTCCGTACTTGGAAATCGAACACTGACGTAACCGCTACAGGTTTTGTGATGCTGGCCTCCTCGCGACGCGAATTCATTTCCTTCGCCAACACAAAAGAACAAATAACCGCGATGAAGATACCTGTCATCACCATCAATACATGGCCCGAAGCTTTACTGCTCGAATATTGCTGCTGGATGTTAGATGTCGTTTTCATAGGCTGTGCGATTATGATGTAAATAACGGGAGTTTAGTTGCACGAGGGTATCGAAAAAAGGCCATTTCAGGGCGCCGGGAGGTGAACGGCGGATTTCAGGCGGTGGGAATGGGTCTGGGTTGAATGTCACAGGTTCACAGATGACGGCGAACGGTTAAAAGTTAAAAGTTAAAAGTTAAAAGTTTCACAGATAACCGAAAACCCATAACAGTTAACAGATAACAGTTTAACAGTTAAGATGGTGAACCGTGAACCGAAAGTAGGCTCAACACCCATCTAGTTAATAATTATTCTTTTAAAAATTATCCCGTTCTCGCGAAACAGTACCAGTTCAACGTCATCACCTTGTCGACCATAGTATGATGGTTCACAAGTTGTTTTCCAATGCTCAGCGCGCGCGCTTACTATTTCCTTTGTCCAACTATCGTCGTCGTGATTCAGATCTAGTTTCACCATTCCTTCGGTCCATTTCTTTATGTCTGCGGTGTCCACCTTAACTACAAATTTGTAATCCCCAGAAGATGCTCCTGGAATTGTGAATCCCTGACGTTGGCTTTGGAATCCGTTAACGTTAAAAAGTTCAAATTCAGCATCATGAATTTCAGAAAAAACACGCACCTCCTTTTCCAGGATATCTATTCGTGAATCAACATCGGTAAAGTCGTCGCTATCCAGTCGCGTAACGCCAGAGCACGAACTGAACATCAGCGCGAGCATTGTTAAGAATTTCGCTCGACTCATTAGTTTTGTTTTTTTATTGTTGTTCTTGAATCTCATTATGTATGCTCCAGCGTTTCACACATCTCTAAAACAGTGCGTACCCAAGTTCGGTCTTGCTCGCTGATGATGATTGTCCGAAAATTGTACTTGTCGCCTTCGATTTTCAGTCCTGGTGAATCGTCAACGTGCACATCTATGTGAAACGCGGGAGGGAACTTGGATGTCCTTGTTTTATTTTCTCCCAATTCTCTATCGTGTCGTGGTTGATTGATTACGGTATCGACTGGAATGCCATACAAATAAAATGTCAATCTGATTTGTAATATCGACCGAAACGAAGTGGTGTAGATATAAATTCGATGTCCTTGACTTCGAAGCGCTTTAAAGAGCTCAATTGTTCCCAGTCGAATCTTTTCAAGTCGCAACAGTCGCTGAACAATAGTCTGCTTTTCAGTATCAAAACGTTTTGTCCCTGGAATTAAAGTATCGTCTAAGTCAAATGAAATTGTCATGTTTCGCTAGGTGCGGTCATTGCTGCGAGGTCGATTATGCACACGCCATTAATTAAACTGCCGGCAGATTTAATACTACGTTGTGGAATGGGATGCAGTTGGAAAATTAGTCAGGGCACTCGGTAACTGAGTAATCGCTCCAAATCCAGAATCAACGTCATAACGTCAAGTATGCCTAATAAAATCAATAACTTTTTCATGTCTTTTTATTTAACGTCTACTTTGTGCAGCAGCTTCGCCACAGCGTTTTCATTTAAGCTCTCCTTTAATTGCTTTGACACTTACGCTTCGATTAATCACTTCAATTGATTGGCAAGTCTTCTCATAAAGTTGCCAGAATTTATCTTCCCAAAAGGGATTTTTTCGTTGTTCCAATTCAGCTCTTATTTTTTCCTCTATTTCAAAATGACCTTTATCGACAAGTACTTGGTCGTGACTTTCATAATATGATCTTAGAAGTTGCCCGCTATCAGCCCAAAACCCAACGCGCAGTAAGAATCCAAGGATCAATAAAGAAATAATATACTTTTGTATTAAGTTTTTCAGAAAGACTAAGTGCTAGTTTTTCAGTTCCATTAAAATCAAAAACATTCCAAACTAAATAATTCCAGCTACCTATTTTATCGAACAGCAAAAAGCGTTTTTTATTCTTTTCAATTTCGTAATTGAACAGAAAGTCCCAATCGAAGTTATTATGAAACAAAAAAAATCTGTAAAAGATGTATCTAGAATGTTTAAGATACTGCCAGTGGTTGAATCCTTACAACAAAAATGATGGTTTATAAGGACGTTTATCAATGGTCGTTCTTTTTCCATTTGGTTCATCTATCTCGGTTCATTTTTTCAAATACGGCATTTATAGGGAGATGAATTCACAAGTATTCACCCCTGCATTAGTGACTGTTTTTCCTGTCCAGTGAGTCGAAGTAATCTTTATGTTTAATTGCGTTATCAAATACAGGCAATCCAATTTCGCGGCAAAAAATTTTGAGCTCCGCTAAATCAAATTTATCTAATTCCGGTTGAGCCTGAAGCTTATTACATTCGAAGCAAATAGAAATGTGCGCTGACGGTCGTCCAACGCTGTCCCAGAATACGAATCCGTGGCGCGGGTAAAAACAGTCCGTTATTGCATATTCTACGTCGGCTTCTACCTTGTTTAAAATTTCAAAAAGTTTTTTTTCTTGATTTGCCGTCAACGAAATTTCGAATCGTTCAGACACCAGGCTAGTTAACGTGTCATTTGCCACCAACTCATATACCCAAGGTGTTCGGGTAACATATCCTTTCACGTTCTTGTACTTAAAAGTGCCCCAGTTGTTAACAGGGCCTTTAATTATCGGTGAGTATTTTCCACCAGTCATGTAGCTATTATTGGAACAGCTAGAAAAAAATAAGCCGATAAGGAGGATAATATTTCTGTTCATAAAATAGGCATGAGTCGAATCACTCAAGGATTGCAGCTTAGGTCGCAGAACCGTTACGTTAGTCACTAAGATAAATTCAAATTCGTCTCAACGTTAGCAAAAGCGATTATGTTTGGATCTCTTTGTTAGCGGTTGGCTGGATCACTCCACGCTTTCGATTCCAAGTAGCTCCAGTGTCTTTCTATTAAAAAGGGTTTCGAATTCAGTGTCGTTCTTCTCCACGACACAATAATTACCGAAACTTACGAATATCAAATTGCCGCGCTTGTTCTTCTCATTTTGTTTTGCAGTCCATTCTGCACTTTGACTTCCTCCAACTGATAAATATATCGGTGTTCCCTCGTCAAAGAATCGTCTTGCGATTTCCCGAATCCTAACCGTCATGCTTGCCACTCCACGTTCATCTAAGTTTCCTTTCGTGAAGATCAGAAAGCATTCCCCTAGAGTATTAAAATTCACGCCATACTTTGATTTTAGCCGGCTTAAAGTAGTATCAGGAGTCAAAGTCGAAAATTCCCTATTTATGAATCTGTCAAGATTTCTCTGAAAAGCTGTCGTGTCTGACTTCAAATCCTGTCCAGAGACTGAAATGGCAATGATCCACAGCTTTATTGTTGTCAGTATTTTCATATTTCAAATTTGTCCGATGCCGTTTACCGCAGTCGAGTCATTAAGGGATTAAGGGAGTTTCCTGTTGATCACAAAGATAAAAAATGCTCGACGGGTACAACACCTCGTGGACGTGGCAATTTCCAGTGTGCAAATAAATCCGGAACGTACGGCGTACTTATGTTGTACAAAGTCATGCGTATGTGAGAGATCACAACAGTAACGGATCACGCCTCAAACGCCACGTAACGCTCCATATCGCACAGGCGAATTACGCGCCCACCCTTGACAGAGCGTTCATTTTTTTGAATACAGCATTTGTAGAAAAATGAATTTTAATATGCATCGTGAGAATAGAAACAGTAAATTCGTCTTGACGTTAGCGAAAGGGATTATTCATGGAACACTTTGTTGTGGGCTGTGCCGCTTTCACTACTCTTTCCAATTGTCACCTGTCCGTTACTTCACTAAGTTCAATTTCTGTCTCTGATTGAGGAAATGAAAATAGTTTATTGTTCGTTATTTTCATTTTAGTCTGTCCGTCAACCAGTATTATAGTGTCACCTTTAGTTTGATACTCTCCAAAGAAAAGTCCGGTTGTCGAACCGTTAGGCTGATTTGTTATGTCAGAAATTGAAAAATAATTACTTGTCCTTGATAATGATACTTCAAATTTCACACTGTCAATATTGAATGAATACTCCTTGTAGTTCCTTTCTCTCCAGCCGTCAAACCACATAGTCCAGAGAAAGTAAAATATCAATGGTCCAATGATCGAATTTAAAAATGCAATTTTTGCCAGATGTCCTACCTTGAACCAAAGAAGAAAGAGTCCAATTAATATACTCAATCCGAATATGAACGGAATGATTACAATAAGAGCTATTGAAATATCTGGTGTCGGTTTGTTGAGATAGATCCAAAGCCCGAAAAGTAATGTCTCAACGACAAAGACTGTTAATCCAATAGCTATCAATTTTGTTTTCATCCTATTTGTCCAGCGGCATTGCCCACAACATCCGAATATATACAATTACCTGATATTTCCTTATAGCAACATTCGCGTTTGTAAGTTCGAAATTCGCCTACAAATCACGATTCCCCTTCAAAAATCGTTGATAACTTTTTTATGGTACACCGCGCGACATGTAGAAAATTCTTTACTCCATGCATTGCAAATTGCCGCTGCTGCGTGACAACCGGTGACACGCCTCCTTTACTATCTGTGTTGCAAAACGCACAGTCTTCGACTTTCTGTCTTTCCTTTTGGAGTCCGCTGGTACCTGGCTGGTTTTTTAGAACAGGTTAAAATTAGAGTTTTTAACTTTAACCATCTGAAAAAGCGTTATGAAAAAAACAAGATTCACAGAAGCACAGATCATTGGGATCTTAAACGAGCAGGAA
>NZ_QMFY01000028.1 GCF_003286915.1 Pseudochryseolinea flava | reverse complement strand
GTTCCTGCTCGTTTAAGATCCCAATGATCTGTGCTTCTGTGAATCTTGTTTTTTTCATAACGCTTTTTCAGATGGTTAAAGTTAAAAACTCTAATTTTAACCTGTTCTAAAAAACCAGCCAGGTACCGAACCACCAACAATAGCTAAAGAAAGTCTTCGAGACAATGTCTCTTGAATTTAATCCGACTGAGCAACTTCAAATAAGAGGACCCCGCTGTAAAAGATATTTATCAATCGCGAATAATTTGGCGTAACTAAATTTGTTGGTTCGCCACGCACGTGTCATTTCGAACACCAACAAAGACGGGGGATATTAATCAATCGCGAAATAATTTGGCGTAACTAAATTTATTGGTGCCACCGCGCACGTGCCATTTCGAACACCAACAAAGGCGGGGGGTGTTAAGTCCCGTTTCATCTATATTGTTCTTGTCCAAATTTTGCAATTGCGTTGTTCAGTAACATATTATTATACTGCAAACAATCCATTGACAGATTCATCTCCGATTCCTCGTTGCTGAATAGATATTTCCTTAGCTCTACCTCTATCTTGTAAGAAATCTCACCGGACAGTTTGTCCTGCCAGAAATAAATTGTAGCAACATCTTGACTTGAGAATCTAAAAAGCGAGGTTTGAATTTCGTTCGCCTCTAGTAGATAGTCAAAAAAAATATTAGTACCATCGTTATCAAAATCATCCACCGAAAAGCTGATTTTTTTTTCTAACACTAAGCTTTTCCATTCAATATACTTATCCTCTTCTGAGCAAAATTGAATACCATTTTCATCCAGTTCGGGCGAGTAGGCAAGCCGAATCTCTCGTACAGCTAAAAAATCCAACGAAGACTTGAAGCTGTCAATTAATTTAAATATCATTCCATAGGAAACTTCGTTTGTTGAAAAGCGACCTTCCACAATTCTGGTGAAAAATTCGCGATTGCTGATTGTTGTGATCAATTCGATCGAATTTCCTTTAAACCAATCAAGCCAAGATTGTGTGACTTTTAGACGACTCATCTGTGTTCAGGGTTTCAGTCTATTTAAATCGAGAATAAAACTACTACCATCGTAAAGAAATACCGTAATCGCCTTTACTGTTCCATCATTTTTTATCGTGAATGCATTTCGTGAAATTGAAGCATCGAAAAGCTGCTCAACATACTCCTTGGTAACTGTTTGCACAGTACCGTCATTTTTTACAAAAGAACTGAAGGGAACTTTTAAATAACCTTCTGCTCCGAGCCATTGAAAATTAGGGTCTGCTTTGATTTTCGACGACATCTCGTTTATTCTTGCGGCAAAAGAATTAAAATTCTTTTCTAATTCCTTCATTGTGAACGGTGTCCCATCAGCCAAAAATCCTTCTATCGCCTGAAGGTTACTCTTCGGAAAAATGCATTTTTGACCGAACACTCTAAAAATATCGTCCGCGAGTGCGATCTCCTTCGCTTCTAAAGTCGTACCTAGTAGAACCCAAGCGCCACCTCTCGAATTTTGGGCTATCGAATATTGTGTAACATCATCACTCACTCCCAATTTGGACAAAGATGCTCTAAGCGTTTTACCGAATCCAGCATTTGCTAATTTTTCTCCCGCATCTTTCCCAAGCTCCACAAACTTTCCTTCTTTATTCACTGGCAATGGGGGCCCGTCAACAGGGATTTTAGAACCATCTGGTGAAAGCTCAAACCAAGGCGATCGCTCCATACTCTCGATGCCACCATCGGAAAATATCTTGATTTTACCCTCACAAGCAATAACTTTTTGCTGCAGCTCTTTGGCAAGTTGCTGGGCCGACTCGAGACTACTGCAAGAAAGCAAGCGGATTGTTTGATCCTTTATCCCCTTACTAGCAATCCAGTTTGCTAACACAACAGGTCCTACTGCTTCAAGGCCCTCCTCAACTAATGAATATTCATTACCTGCCCCGTGAACAACGACGTCAATCAAGTTATCATCAACTTTTGAAACAACACCTGCGATTAAGTCTTTCGCCAATTCATAGTTCTTACTAATGACAACATCAGAGAAATCCACGCCCTGAGTTGGCATTCCTCCCTGACCGGGCAGCCCATACTTCTCGGGGTTAATACGCGCATCTTCAATCGCCTCTTCAACTTGCTTCCGGGTATAACGCTGATTCCATTTGTTAAGGCCAAATGATATCACTTTTTGCGTGCCCATGGCAATGAGCCCTTGAATAAAACCTGCACGCAGCGTTTGATTAAGATCTAATTCATCAATTGACTTTTCATCAATGTAAAGTTGCTTTACGAGATCATCAGCAAAACCGGTAGCAAGTCCCGTAAGACCGGCACAACGCATTCCGCAATCGGGGAAAAATGTAGCAGTAATACATGCAGCTCCTGCGCTCGGCGCCGAAAGTTCCTTTAATAATATACCCGCTGTAATCTCCTCTCCGAGATATCTTTTAACAAGCGAATTGATTGCAATTTGAAACGCTACATCCACCGCCAGCGCTGACCCACACTTAGCTAGTCCGTTTGCCACAAACGCCTCTAAACCAGCCCAACCAAAAGCAGTATAAAATACCGCCGCTGATGCAACGTTTGAGAACGCCGCTCCTGCTGTTACCCCATAAGGAAAATTTCTTATCTTCCTTTGGCAATGCATTGGTTCATTAAGGTCTGGCTTAACATCTTTTAACAGTACCGTCATTGTGAGAACCGTTGCAAGCGCATGCCCGCTGCTAAAACTATTGTCGTGATAGTAAATCCAAAACTTCTGATCGCCTTTTGACAATAATTGTTCATCCTTCACATTAACATGAAACATCTGAATTGTCGGATCATCATAAGCATCGTGATAATAATGTATCAACACTTGGTCATTCTCAAATTTCGACACCTTATACTTTTTGCCTTTGTGCTCAAATTCACCATCGGGTTCGTGCACGGCAGATAATAGTCTCATGAAGGTAACCACCTCGCCAGAGCGGATCACAGCCTCAATCGCGGTGAGACTTGATTGGCATACGGCAGACATATCCTCCTCATCCCCATCAAACAAATGCATCAGCCAGCTCGGATCGTTCAACAGATCCCACTGCCACTTGGCCAGGTGAAGTCCGTTGTTGTAATCCATCAGGTTGTCGGTCGCAGCTGTTGCATAACCACCATAGTGCTTGTCAAACGTGTGGATGAGTTTCCAACGGCCATGACCTAACTCGTGCGCTACTGTTTCATCTACTGTACCGGCTGCTGCTGAATTCGGGAAGATGTATCCGAACTGTGCACCTCGCGGCATAAATCCTGCAGCATCACGCTTCTGCTTTTCACTGCCCGATGGATCGATGAAGAATAGGATGTTAGAATCTTTCTTATACCATGGTTGTGCCTTCGCCGCGGCATTCAACGCGCGCATGTCATCGTTGTAGGTTTGCAAACCTGTCGACTCATTCAACACATTCACGTTCCCGGTATAGGATAATATCTCTTGGGTTACTTGCCACGTTACCCCTACTGGCCCGTAGGTTTTGTTTAACGTCTCTTGAATTGCATTCTGGTCAATCGCAGCATTGTTTACGGACACCAGTGTTACGCTATAGCTCTTACCAGGATAGGTTGCTACGTTAATTTTACCAAGCGTATAATAACTATCACTCGTTTTAGGATACAACGCATAGATCTCTTGTACATCGTTTACGGGTCCACTGATCAACGTGAGGTTATATACATTCTGAATGCTATCGTAATTTCCAGCGAACTCCGCACCGAGTGGTGTCTTGAAAATTACCTTCTTCGCTTTGATCGATGAATCCTTGATCTGAATTCTTGCGCGCACAACATCGGTCTTTCCTTCGAGCATGAACTTCCATGGCGCGTAGTAGTTGTCATCAAGCTTCTGATACTTTTCGCGAATCAATGCCGCATTCGCATAATATTCCTGCCACGTATCGAATGAATAATAGCCCTCACCTTTCTCGAATGTCACAACAGCTTTATCGCTATCAAGCTGACCGGGATCGAAACTTCCAGCTGTCAATGGCTGGCCTGCATGTCCAATCAATGTCGCTTTCGCTTTCTTCACTTCCTGTCCATTCTCAACAACGGTTTCCTCATCTACTTTATACACTTTGCCGTCTTTGTCTTTTACCGTCATCGGGAAGACTTTCACGTTGTTGCCTTCGTTACCTTGTCCTTCACGATCAGCCATATCAACTACGTGTGGCTGTTTCTGATCATCTACAATCACCAGGTCACCTTCTTCATTCAACGTGAACGACTCAATACCCGGAATAGCAAAGTTGAAAGTCGTGTCGTATTCCGAGAGTCCGGTGATTACTGTTCCGCCGATACCACCACCTTCGAATACTTCGTCGAGATCGGTAATACCGCCTTCATTGACATCATAACTTGATTGAATGTATCCCGAGATTAGTTGACGATCGGTGTTGACGCCAATGCTTGTAAACTCTACTGCGAGCTTAGCATCCATCAACCAAGGTACGGTGGTCCATCCTTTACCAGTAAACGTACCGTTGGTTCCATTTACATGTGTGATGGTAATGGGAAAGTCACCCGCTTTAATTACCTCGCCGGTTTGCAATTGTTTGAGTGGTTCTTTGTTCGCGATGTTTACATCCGGAAGGATACCACAATTTGCCAGTCGCGTTGAATCTTCTTGCGGCAGTGCTACCTCCATGATCGGACCAAACACGGGTTGCCCTGCGATACACATCGCACCAATGCGGTACTCGTACACGCCACCATTCTTCAGACTGTATAAAATCGTTTTAACGTCATTGGTTTGTTGTTCTGTCCATGACTCGGAGTTATTCTCTGTCTTTAATCGGTAGTTCACTGCAAACGCTACGTGCTCAGGTAAACCACTCCACTCTAATGTAAGCTTCGATCTTTCAGCCGTTGCTAAAATGTATGTTGGCGTTCCGCAGTTATCTTGAAGTGTAAATGTTCGCACTTCACTATACCCTTCGTTGAGGAAAAGATTTACGGGATCAATACCATCGCGTGCTTGTGCACGTACGCACCAGATGTATCTCTTTCCAGGAAGCAACGGAGGATTAAGCGCGCCATAAATAATGGAAGTACTGCGTGTGGTCTCGCGATAAATTTCCGGCGAGTAAGGGAATGCCGCTTGTGGTGGCATCCCGTTGTCCCAATATTCTTTCAGAATAAATTCATATTCTACTTGAGATATTCCCTGGTGTAGCGGTGTCCATTGAAAGAGAACATTGAGCGGATCACGGAAGGCGATGCTTTCTTTGTCGCGCGGCAAACTTAACAGCGGTGGCTTCTGACTCGTTACCCACGCTCTTGCGCACGAAGAAGAAGAGAGCACTTGACCTGTGTAGGCTTCTACGGCTTGAAAGCAAAATTCAACAAGACCTTCTGGCAATCTCCCTGAGGGAAGTGAGCCTTGTGTGATTAAATTATTCGGTTGAAAATACGGCGCGAGGTCAGACGCTGTCAACCTTAATGGTAATCCGTTCTCAACGATAATTGGCTCGAAGAAAACATTGTCATTTGTTTGAAGGCGTACGCCACCCGCAGCGCTGATGATCATGCGAAGACGAACCGATAACGTTGGTTTAAGCTGATCGCGGTTGACGAGTGTCACGGCAATCTTCTCGCGTGTTCCGCTGTAGTAGTCGCTGAGATAAAGACTATAGGGCGGTAACAAGTTTGCGTTGACCTGAATCGGATATGTCGTTTGCGCTGACGCCGACATGCCCACGATGGCCAATAAGAATATAAACAAACAACGTAGTTTCATCATCTTAAAAATTGATGATTTGTCTTTTGAAAGAATTGGGGTCTCCGTTTGCATAGACAAATCACTTATTGATCATGAGTTTAAAAATCGAGTATCCCTGTGCGGTTTTCAGTTGAACGACATAGAGTCCATCGCTTACTTCATTGCGCACATCAAAATCTAACTTCGCGTATGATTTTCCGCGTACGGATTCGTTTCTGACGATGGACGATTGACCATTGTACAACAGCACGTCAAAATCTCCAGCTTGTTTTAATTCTACGGTAACGGTAAATCGACCATCGTTTGGATTTGGCGTCACCATGAACTGCTTGATATAAGGTTCATCTGGTGGAATGTAATCGGTGAGTTCTCTGGCGTCAACAACTTTGACCGTAGCGAATGTAGATTCTTCACACGCATCGAGGAATGTAGTGAGTCCTACATTGTATTCACCTTTGTCGGGGAATGAAAGATCAACATAGCCCTCAGTTTCTTCGATCACCATCGCTTCTTCTGGCAATATCCAAAGCGCGCGATCCGGTTTCGGGAAGCTAATGTTGGCAATACGTACTTTTCCATTTTGAGGAACACGTGTAGCGACAGCGATGCTTGCTGAAATTTCTTCACCTGTCCGCGTGATGGTGATTTCGTCTTCGTTCATGCATCCCTTGTAATCTTTTACTTTCACGTGGTATACACCTTCATCAGAAAGAGAAAGCGACGGATCGGTGGAGAATGCTTGATTGTTTTTCAACCACGTGTATTGTGCTGTTGCATCGTCGATGGTTGCGTTGACCGCTAGACTTTGATCTTTACAGAGCACGCGATCGGGACCAAGATCCACGATGAACATATCAGGATCTGTCAGCGTATACTCACGGGTGATGAAACATTTATTAGCGTCAGTGATCACAACACCATATGTACCTGTCTTAAGGTTGTTGTACACACTGGACTTCTGATTTATATCCTTATCCCACACATAGGTATAAGGTGCTTTACCACCGGCAACTGAGAGACTGATGGAGCCATTCGCATCTCCTTGACATGTTGGTATTGTTAGTGTTGGCGTATCAACGATTCCTGCAGGTGCGGTAATTTCCACTTGTTCATAGGTAGTACATCCACGTGCATCACGAATTACAACGGCGTAAAATCCGTCCGACAATTTCTGAATGGTTTGGGTTGAGTCGTTGGTACTCCATGCGTATTTATAAGGTGCAGTTCCGCCTTTCGCCAATGAAGTTGCTGCGCCTGTTTTATCGCCATTGCAAAGCACAGGCGTTAAGTCGAAATCAGAGCGAAGCACGGCAGGTTGCGTGAGTTTAAAATCAGGAGACCACGTGGAGATTCCATTCTTATCGGTGATGCGAACGCGGAATGTTGCGCTGTTCAAGTTTCCGGCGATGCTATCAGTATCCGTAATTGATTGTGGCGTACCACTTACAACTTTATACCATTCGTATTGGTATGGATAGTTTGGCGATCCAACAGGAAAAGGTTTTCCACCTTTGGCGCGTGCCGAAATTTCTCCGTCACTATCGCCGTTACAAGATACAGGACGTTTTTGAGCAACAGCTACGGTTAGTTTAGCAGGTTCATTTAGTATTACCGATGTTTTCTGATAACAGCCTTTCAAGTTGGTTTCAGTACGCGTGGTCACCAGATCATAATTTTTATCTTTGGCCATGACGTTGTACGTACCTTTTGCAAGATTCGAAAGGGTGTTGCGCATCGTAGTGCCTTCATTCACGGGCGGGTTAGCGGTGAGCACTGTTCCACTCGCGTTTTTCCATTCGAATGTATAAGGCATAGTACCTTCACTAGCGCGCACGGTGATGTATCCGTCAGTGTAGCCGAAAGCAAGGGGTTCAATGGCTTCGATCACCCCGACCTCCGCAGCTTTTGCAGGTTGTGTAACGACGCCAGATTTTGTTATGACAACACCGCTTACCTTTGGTTCGCATCCATTGCTATCTTTTAATCTCACTTGATATGAACCGCTACTGAGGTCGGTGAACGTTACGATTCCGCCATTAGAAAAATTCAACTGGCTCAATTGATTGCTATTCAGAAATAAAGACGCGGTTAAATTTCCAGTACCACCAGTAGCCGTAACATCAATTTTTCCATCGGCACCACCGAAACATTTTACGGCAGTGGGTGTAGCGTTAAATACTGTGAAATCATTTGCGGCATTAACCTTTCTACCAAGCCTTACGTGGCCGGTTGCACCAGAATATCCGGTTCTTGTTTTTCCTCCCCCTATATTAAAAACCGAAACAATACGAACGTTGTATGTTCCTGGCGCGACGTTTTCCACAACCACCTGATTTCCTGGCGCCGTGGCAAAATAATTTTCGGGAGAAATGGTGCCGTTCAATTCAATTCCAACCGATTCGTTTGCTAACAAAGTTCGATTCAAGCTCACCACGAATTTTCCATCCCGTGCATTAAAACATTTTTCGTTCTCTGCTGCGACGGTTATTTCTGGTGCGGATAGCCTCAGCTCAACCGTTGCGATTTGTGTGATTTGTGTTGTCGCACAGGTGTATCGCGCTCGGAAGTAAACATTTTTATAAAGGTAGTTGATATAATCTTTCGAAATTGATGTGAAGAAATCTTTCCCGACCAACTTCAATGTCCGTGGAGTTCCGTACGAAGCAGGCAGATAAGTCCATCTCGTTGTATCCTCCCCTTGAAGATGATATTGCCAGCGCAAAACGTCACTGGTTTCCGGTGTTACCAGCGATACTTCATGATGGGATGGCATTACCGTTCCGAGAGAAGGCGTGATTGGCGTTTGAATTTTAGTGTGCTTGATTCTAATCGTTGCACCGTAATGAAAAGGCTCGGTAAACGGCAGGTCAAATTCACCATTGGAGTTATATGTTACAGAATACTCTTGCTGTCTTGGTGTTTCCCACGGGAGGGATGTTCGCCTTTCGATAAATCTTATTTTCGACAAACGCTTCGTCAAAGGACTGCGAACCAGATCACGAAGTCCCGTGAGCTCTGTTTTATTCATGCTTCGATTATCCTTACTCAGGAGAATCGTCGAGTTGTCGGGATAGACACCATAGATAGCATACTTCCAGTAAGCTGCGTCGTACGCCGACTCGAAGAACCCGTCGACTTGGATGGCTTCGACATTTGAAATTGGATTTACGGTAAACTCTATGAAACTTCCCGCACTGAACGCTGAAAATATATTAGTGTAACGTTCTGTCGTCTGATCATTGCACGGTACTTGCATGGTTACCGGAATAAGTCGTTCGTCACGAGGATCACCGCTACCTTTATCACAATCATTGTTATACCTACGGACAGCAATTACTTGCATATGCGTGATCGGATTATCTCTAGTCAGGTAGAACGTCTTGTAAAAATCCGCTTTTTCACCTTCGCTATTCATCGTCAATAGTTCCGACCATTCACGGTACGTATTATCCTTGAAATGGAAGAGTAAGCGGTAGTGACTGTTGCAATGCATGGTGCTTAAGTCCGACCAAATTCTAATATGTGCGCTTACCTCATATGTCTGCGCCATCGCGACGTATGATGCGCAACTAACCAAGAGCATTAATAATATTTTTCTCATACAAAAAACATTAACATCAACTACCTTTTACTGGTGGATGCTTTTGCCGATCCTCCACTTTTACCTGAATCCAATAATGCACGAATGATATATTCATAATGTACACCTGGCGTGATAACACGATCTTCAATTTTATCTTCAAATCCTTTCAGTACTTTCCACAGTGTAATGGATTTTCCAACTTCGCCTTTATATATTTCAAACTGCTTAACATTTTTTAGGTTGTGCTTCCATTGGAGCATCACCAGTTTATTCTTTGCGTTCAACTTCGCTGAGAACAATGTAATACTTCCTATTGCCCTGACGGGAGCTTGAAGCGTAACAGCAGGCGACGTCGATTTTAGTCCGCCCTCCGAAACGCTTCGAATGGAATAGCTGTACCACATCTGCGGTGCTGCCAACGAATCACGATAGCTTGCAATTTTCATATCTTTCACTTCCGCTAGAATGATTTCTTGTGAAGTAGACTTATCGGTCCGTACGATTTGAATCATGCTCAAATTTTCTTCACCGCCTGATACCCATTCTAGCGTAATACCTTTGTTGTTAACGATGTAATTCGTGATCAATGGAGACTGTGGTGGAACTACCTCTGGTTTTTTCAATACAATTGTAGTTGGTTGTGCGGACTGGTTATAACGTCGATCCAATGATGTAACGGCATAGATAACCTCATTATTTAAAGTCGATATTTGAACTGAATCTACAAACGCATTTTCTTTTATCGCTATGTCGGTTATTGGCACCAGTTCTTCTCCTCTGGTTTGCGCACGATAAATTCTGTATCCGAGGAAATCGCGCTCTTTATTTTTATCCCACGACAATCGGACAACACCGGTGCTATCCACCGTACCTTTCAATCCTTTTGGAACACTTGGCGGTATTGTATCTGTTGGTTGCACCAATACAGGAAATGACAGACTCGGTTCGCCGTGGTGAGGTATGGCTGCAATCACGAAGTAATTACTTTCTTGTAGTGAGTCATACACGAATTTTCGTTCACCCGATGAAATATCTTTTTTAACTGCAACGAATGGCCCATTTGCCTGATCACCACGATGAAGTTCAAAGTTTTTGATCTGCGAATTTCCACGCGTGTCAAACTCCCATTCAATATCAACACCACCGGATTCGTTCGGAATTGCTTTTTCGATATGCGGTACATAGACCAATCGCGTAATACCTTTTCCGCTCACTATTTCTGACACGGGGCCTTCCTCACCAAATGAATTGACACCTAGAATACGGTAAGAAGTAACAGCCATATTATTTGACAGCGTATCCATAAAATACATTCTATCCAATGGCTTACCATCTTTACTATTCATATTACTCAACGGCGTCGAAGAGATACGTTTAAAGTTTTTTCCATCTTCAGACTTCTCGACATGGTATGCTCCATAGTAACGGGTGAGCAAACCATAATTCCATGTTAGCATTACCGTTTTGTCGCCAAATGTTGCTGTGAGTTCTTGTGGCTTTGGTAGTTTAACGACATCAGCGAGGCCGACGTAGACCAAGCCCATGGATATGGCCAGGGTCTTCTGTGGCGCAGCTGACGATACGCGATATAGATATCGCTCGCCAGGTTTTACAGTTACATCTTCTAAACCCCATCCAGCCATGACGGCACCCGGGTAGCAAAGATCCGCAGCGAACAACGATACCAAATACCGTTGTTCTAGTTCCTGAGCCATCGCGATAAACCTGGAGACACCTTTTGCATCGTCCCCTGTCAGTTCAAAACTTTCTCCATATAATGCTTGGGCAATTACAGCAGCATATTGGTTATCGGTGGCAAGTGCTTGCCAATCATTGAGCGGTCTAGCTTTTAATGGTTTCGGTGTTAGGATAACCTTTTCAGGAACAGCAAGTGCTTTCCCGTCACGCGTTACCGTCATACGTTCCACGATAAAACCGTAACGATTGGTTGTCTTCCACGCCATAGCAGAGTTGACCGCCCAGCGAAGTTGAATAACATTTCCTTTTACATTCGAGAGCACACTTACTTTCAACGAATCCTGCGCATGCACGCCCGCGACAGAAAAAATTAAGAAAACGATTATTAAGCGCATATGACTACTTCAAAAAGTTATAATATTCAAAGACCGCGTGACTACCTGTCGTGCCGTCTGGAAACACATATTGAAAATCAACTTTATAGTGTCCAAAACGGATAAATGAAAACGTTCCTTCGATAACATCTAAGAATTCGCGACGACGCGGTGAATCATAGTATTTGTTCACGACTTTCGTCTGAAAATCAATAAAGTCCTGCTTATAAACTTCTGGGAGATTGTAGATGTAGGGGAATCGATCTCTTGGAACGCCGTCATATTGATTATTCTCTGCGTCATTTAAATAAGCAGTAGAGATCTGGATCGCCTTCACTGGAGGAAGTCCTAATTTGTCCCCGCCATTCATAATACGCGCTAGTCCAAATTGAGCAGCCTGCAATCTACTATACAAAACAGGGTTGATATCTTCGTTGAAGTAGGCATCGTCTAAGATCGCCTGAGCCGCAACCATAGGTCTCGAATCGGTATACTGTGACCCCACAAGTTCGTTGATTTCAAATGGTTCACCGCCTTGCAGGCTATATTGAAGATTTGCCACATCTGTAACATCACCAACCAACGCGCTTCGCTTCTGTTGAAGTTTAATTTTATCAGCAAATGTATTGTACCGACTTAACGTGAACTGGTAAGCTAAAAGACTTTTTCCTGCGTCGTTTCGAATAACATTCACAGTTTGATTCCGCGTCACACTGATAACATCTTCTCCCTGTTCAACTACATTCTCTGATTCTGTTGTAGCTTTTTCCGTTTTGCTGGAATCGGTCGTCATGGCAACTAAGTCCAACAAATACATGTTTCCATTCGCCAACGACGATGGCATAGAAAAATCTATACGCTTGAGAGATTCAGAATACGTCATCGGAAGAGATACTTTTTCACCCGATGCCTGTACAACCTGAATCTCATGGTTATAGTCTGTGTCAAACAAATAACTTTGGCCACGATTCAATTGTATAAACCCTTTAGTGGACTCGTCTTTCAAGAAAAATTGCTGGTTAACGACCGGGTAAGAATACGTGACGTTATGCAAAGGTATGGACTCAGGCGCTGTGCCCGTTGTGAAAGAAACCTCCTGAATTTCTTGCGCAAGTTGTCCGGCTGTGTAAACAATAGACCATTTTCCATTTCGATATTCTTCAAATCCAACTTTCGCAACGGCTTTCATCGCCATGTTTGGAGGCAACACTTCGTCCGAATAGAAGAAAACATTTGTGCGATCGAAAGACCACTTTATTTTTCCTTTGACTTGCTTTCCGTCTTTATTAAGAACATAAAGCTCGTTGAGGTGAATTCTAAAATTGCGTACGCCGCTATCGTCTTCAAATGTAAAGTGCTCTCCTTCTTTCATGGTTAGTGCAACCTCTGGAACAGCGAACACATCTACATCCGTCGCCTTATCGTCAGGTGTCATATCGCTAATGATTTTCATATCGATCGGACTTCCACCTGGCAGCACCAGTTCACATTCATCTCCCACGGTGATCTTCATGCGCGCTCGGCCTTTCACAAGTCCACCCAACACACTGAATTGAACACCCATGTATCCTTTAAACCACACTGGGTTCGGGAGTTTTGCTTGAAGTAACGCGGCCGCAGCACCTTTGATGATCGGTACTTTAGCTTTGATAAACCACAAGTTTACTTTGATACCAAGCTCACCTTGCAAGTACGCATAAGCTTGTCCATTCGCGTACCAGCCATCGATACCAATAGGCCCGCTTCGCCCTTCGCACTGTGCTTCACCATAATCTTTCAGCATGATGTCGAATCCTAGACCGGCTTGGAAGTTTGCATACAATACCAGGAATGTGATATCACCTGTCGCAACACGAAGACTAGAGCCGAAAGCGAATCCCTTTCCTTCGCCTAATGCGTTAAGGTCGCGCATGTAGTCAAGGTCATCCATCTTTACGCCAAGGATATCGGCCACTTGTTGTGGTGGTGGCGGTGAACCAGGAATACGTGAACCAATCATCAAGTATGTTCCGGTCTCCACGTTGAGGATATTACCAATACCCATCTTAATACCGAGTCTATCCGTTGGTGTTCCCATGTGAACATACCATTCTTTCGGATCGATGTGAATCACTGACCACCCGGCACGATTTCCAGAGGCCGTTCCACGCACCATACCGTTAATCGCGTTTACGTATAAATCGAATGTAGCGTGTAGTGCTTCCGTTGTAAAGTCATATTGAATACCCAGCGCCGCCGCGAACGGAGCTTCACCAGGTTTCTCGGTAGGTTTAAAAACTTTGTCTGCCGACTTTGTGGCTTCGTATTGCTTCATTCTTTGAAGCGTTTCTACCATATCTTGTCTACCCTGCGTAAACTCAGCTTCCTTCTGAGCAATATCCTTTTGTTTGTTTTCAACAAACTTGGCAATGTTGTCAGTACCCGGAATTTCACCAACGAACTTCGCGAAGCCGTAGAAGCCGATGAAGTTTAAACCTCCTGCTTTACTGAATGCCACTTCAAATGACGCTTCGCCATTGACAGCTTGTTTACTTCCGACGTTGAACAGTACAGCCGCTTTTACGCCGAGACCATACAGCGAGTCGGGCAAATATACATCTGCACCATCGGGTGAACGTTTCATGCGGTAAGACACGCCGCCTCCAAAACCGTTGAGGTTCATCGGACCAATTTGAATACCCATGCCTGGGAACTCAACTTTAGCGTCGACAAACCAATAGCGATAGGTTCTTCTTCCAAAGATCGCGCGCGCATCGGCCTTCATGCTTTTCAGGGCTTTATCGAACTTCATCGACACTGATCCCGCAAAACCGTCACCGTATACAGGGTCCTTGCTCAGAATAGACAGATTGCCCTTGAGCGAAAAAGTTTCGGCAATGGTAGCATCGATGGCAATGTCTTTGATGGCTAGTTTTTTGTAGCGCCAGCGTTGTTCGAGAATCTCACCTTCTGGTCCGAGCTTTTTCTCTTCCTTCGCGACCAACTCCAAACGCGTGCTCCCTGAGAACTGACCATCGCTCAAGGTGAGCTTGATGTCCATACCGAGTGCCACTTCATCTTTTTGTGCACGCAGCCCGATGCTCTCGATAGAAATCGGGAAGTTCATAAACTTAATAGAACCTTTGTATCCGAAGTACTCGGCAGAAAATGTTGGTGCGTCTGTTTTTAACCGCAGGCTTCGAAACTCAATACCTTTGAACTCGGCAACTTTCTTACCCGTAGAATCTTCGGGAGAGCTTCCATCGATGCGTGCTGCGAAGTTCAAGGAGCCGTGCAATAATGCTTCGGGTTTAAATTTATCGTCGGCAACTTTCAATTGAACATACGATGTCGGAAGCAAGGTCGCTTCTCCACGGAACACATCGAACTGCATCATCCCAATGGGCTTTACGCGAAGCATGTATTCGTTGTCGGCTGTTATCAAGGCGTCATATCCCAAGGTGTCTTTGCTGGCGATGGGTAAACCTATGGCCCCAGAAAATCCAGCAGCAACAAGGTGATTCGCTTCCAAGGCGAGGTTAAAATCATCGACAGAAAAACGCCATCCTGATGCACTACCTCGATCGAGCGGAAGAACATTCTTCGCAGCAAACACACCGCTAATACCGTTGTTGTCGATAATCATATTCGATGCGACGAACGTCGGTCTCACTTTACTCTTGTCTGAAAATGGTTTGGGTAGTGTTACACTCAATGCTTTTACATATACACCGCGCCATAATGTTGGATTGCCTGGAATCATGTAGTTCTGTTCATATCCTTGCGGGTACAGAATTCCGGGTTGATTACGGATATCGCTGAAATCGAAAAGCGCCTCTTGTGCCGTGAACACAAAACCATCGAGACCTTTTATTGAAAACGGAGGAAGGGTAATGCTGGCCAGAATATCATTCCAATCTGCCGCCACGGTCGAGAACACACCTTTCACTGTTGTTGGCTGATCCTTTTCAACTTTTTCGTAAACGGGGTACATCAGTTCTTTTGAGAATTCTAGTTCCGCTGTAACACCAAGTTCCTTGAAGCCTTTGCAATCCACGGAGAGGTACGTCAGTTGGGTGGCACGTCCAGTCCCTTTTTCTTGTCCTCCTTTCAGAATAAGTGAGGCGGTATTGCCTTGAATTGGAATGACGACGTCGTTCATCAACACGAGCATTGCATCGCCAATGATGTCGCCTGTATAAGATAGCTTAATGCCTTGTGCGGCGAAGTACAATTTCTTTTTATTCTCTTGTCCAATTTCCATGCGTGCAAACATGGTGAGCTCTGCATGTTGTGGGTGCCAACGAATATCGCTGACAGCAATGGTAAACGTATTGTTGTTTATAGTCCTCCTCATGCCAAGGGGGAGAACATTCATGTCAGCGTAGCCAAGCGATTCGGTGTAATGCTGTGTTTGATCGAGCTTGGCAAAAGTTTCCATTGCCTTTCTATACGCTTCAGGATTAGCAGTTGCTGATGGTGTTGGCGTCTGCTGCGCGTGGCCATGTAAGACCAAGAAGAACATCAAGATGATCAGCAGTCGCTGACCCACACCGGTAAAGTGATTCATTCGATTGGGGCTAATATTTCCGTTTCAAGGTCTATGTTAACACACAATTACAGTCCTTCAAAACGGTTCAAAGATAGGTCATTTGCGCCGTTCCTCTTAATTAGTGTATTCTGTGGATATGTAAGGAATGGATCAAAAATAAAACAATACCAAGGTGCGTTCCGCAGCATATAACTGAAGTGTCTTTCCATGATGGTATCGGAAGCAACTTTATGCATGTAATACCCACCACCATATTGCTATAAATATGAATTATTAATAGCGGAAGAAACGTAGCGCGCCGCTACATCAAAAACTCTCCAGGCAAAACGCATTCTATTTCACCAGAAAAATTACATCGCGTTGTTCACGAAAAACCTTTTTTCCATTTTTGGTACATCATTTAACCCCAATTCATCTTATGTCAACCATGCGTCACGCATTGTATTCCGCTACGTCGTTGTTTTTAGTTCCCTGCAACAATGACGACTTCAAAAATCGCCGTTTGCAACTTCAAATGTTTCACTCGTAACATCGAGATAACAGCAAGAACATCAACAATACTAAAAATCGAAAAGCAATAACGACATGCGTTTATTATCAACCGTACTCGGAACCGGCATCATGGTGTTAACCATTTGTTGCGCGCAAAAAAAATCCTTTCATGATCAAATCGTCGACGACGTCGTCACAAAATTTGGAACACTTCCTTGCGACAGTGTTCCGTTGCAATCAAAAGTCACAAACGTGACAGTAGGTGAAATTGTACCTATTGGCGACACCGGATTGATTGATGTGTCGATTGAATTCGATATTGAGAACAACGGTTCCAAAAAACATCTTCGCGACGCGCTACTATATAGCAAAGCAGGCGATGATCATGTACTTCAAAAGATCGGAGGCTGCGAGTATTCCGCTAATCTTTAACCGCATATGAATACGCGCGTCTACGCGCTGACTATAAATGTAACATAGAAAAGGCCATCGCGATTTCTCGGCGATGGCCTTATTCTTTCGAGACCGGCGTCAATTTTACATCGTCGCTATTAAGAGAATTTTACAAATTTGGCTGCGGTGTCGTACGCAAGTACGGTTTTACACGCTTATGACCTTTCGGAAATTTTGCTTCGATTTCCTCGTCCTTAACTGCTGCCGTGATGATTACATCATCGCCATGTTTCCAGTTTGCAGGCGTTGCTACGCTATAACCGGCGGTAAGTTGAAGACTATCGACAACGCGTAAGATCTCATCGAAGTTGCGACCTGTCGATGCAGGATAGGTGATCATCAGTTTGATTTTTTTATCGGGACCGATTACAAACACAGAGCGTACGGTGAACTTATCTACATTGGGATGAACCATGCCGTAGAGATTAGCAACCTTAAACTCAGGATCTGCAATCAAAGGATAGTTGACACTTGTATTTTGTGTTTCGTTGATATCGCCGATCCATCGGTTGTGTGAGTCGAGTGGATCTGCGCTGATGGCGATCACTTTCACATTGCGTTTTCTGAATTCATTGTCAAGCTTGGCCATTGCACCGAGTTCCGTCGTACATACCGGGGTGAAATCTGCAGGGTGAGAAAAGAGAATTCCCCAGCCGTTGCCTAACCATTCGTGAAAATTGATGGTGCCTTGCGTAGTCTCCGTTGTGAAATCGGGAGCCACATCGCCTAATCGTAGTGACATACTTATAATGGTTTTAGTGAAATAATATGGTGGTTAACAACCGTGGTTGTTTTAGCGTTCCGAAATTATAAAGTCTATTTAGTTTATAGACAATAAACGGCTGGAATTTTATCGCTTTTTCTTTGTACGGAGAATAGCTTCTTTTTTCAGCAACGACTCGAGGGTATCGGCTTTGAGCATTTCGACGGTCGCATTTCGAAGTTGTAGAAAGGCATCGCGCACAGCGCAAACGTCTTCGTCTTCGCACTCATCGCACGACTCATAGAATTTAAAGCTTGCACACGGTACGGCTGCAATAGCGCCGTCAAACAAGCGCACAACATCTGCCAAATTGATTTCGGGCGGCGTTCTACGGAGAAAATATCCACCACCTTTGCCTTGCTTGCTCCCCAGCATCCCCGCTCTTTTTAATTCGAGCAAAATAGACTCCAGGAACTTGCGCGGAATGTTACACGCTTCGGAAATGTCTTTCACTACAAACTGTTCCGTCGGGCGTTTTCCCATGTGAACGAGCGCATGGATAGCATACTTGCATTTTTTAGAAAGCATAGTCGACGACAAGTTAGAGTATTTGCAGCGTTCTCTAAGCTGGCGTAAAGATTTTTATTGCCTTTGCATGATCATGTGATAAGTGGCCGTCACAATGTCCATCGGGGATAAGTTTCGTTCGAGTTTTACGGGAAAGTAGCAAAGGTCAATGATTATTTCATACATCTACACCGACTATATCGAAGGTGCACGGCTGCAGAGTTTTACTCGGGAAATTTGAAAACTTTCAGCAAGCATCTGAAAATTGTAAATCCATAAACCTTGACGAAGTCAGTTTCTGTGTTAAGTTTTGGGAATACGTCGTTCACAGCTCCCATGCCCATGCGAAAGCCAAAGGCCGCGAAAAAACAGTAACTTTGACTCATATGCATTGTGAAACCGATGAATTTTCTTTGCAAGCGTTATCGTTCATTCAAATCAATGTTGATCCTTGTAAGATCTTGGTATCGACTAAAGTAATTTTAAGCCGCTGACAACAATCACAAATCATTGAACCATGACATTTGCTAACATGATGATTGTAGGGCTCGGCGGGTTTATCGGTAGTGTTGCCCGTTTTGCGGCTGTTCGATCTATCGACCAACGGATCAATTCACTAGTTCCCTACGGAACTCTAATCGTTAATATCGTCGGCTCATTGATCCTGGGTATTATCGTGGGATTTTTCATGCGAAAAACGGGACTTTCCGATCAATGGAAACTGTTTCTAGGAACTGGATTCTGCGGCGGATTCACGACTTTTTCTGCATTCGCGTGGGAAAACGTAAACTTGATCAGCAGCAAGATGCTGCCGTTGTCGCTGTTTTACATAAGTATAAGCTTGATTTTGGGATTGCTTGCCGTTGTTTTTGGCATTTGGCTCAGTCGATTTTTGTGATCTCTTTTGTTAAAACGATAAAGCTTATTACTTTTGTCGCCCTGTCGAGGAGTGGTAATTGATTCCACCTTCGTTCACGACAGTACTTTCCATGCCCAGGTGGCGAAATTGGTAGACGCGCTACTTTGAGGTGGTAGAGCCTTAACCGGTGTGCTGGTTCGAGTCCAGTCCTGGGCACAACACCTGCCCTCTCCTAACACGGAGAGGCAGGAATGGAAAGTTCCTTATCATAGCATCTTCATAAATACCGAAGTGGTGGAATTGGTAGACACGCACGTTTCAGGTGCGTGAGCCGCAAGGCGTGAGGGTTCGAGTCCCTCCTTCGGTACTTTACTCGCTTCGCTCGTCGTTATTCGTTAATCGTTAATAGTGAATGCTGGGTCGTTAATATCTAGTAGTTAATCGTTAATGTACATTCTTTGAAAACGTCGAATGCGCGGGGGACCTTCGTTGCTAAACTTGTGCACGCTAAGTAGATACCAGAATTCATTTCTCCACCAAGAACACGAGGAACACAAGGCGGTACTTCGGCATTCCCTTGTGAACATTGTGTTCTTCGTGGCTAAACTTATGCACGCTAAGTAGATACCAGAATTCATTTCGCCACAAAGAGCACGAGGAACACAAGGTGGTACTTCGCATTCCCTTGTGAACATTGTGTTCTTCGTGGCTAAACTTGTGCACGCTAAGTAGATACCAGAATTCATTTCGCCACAAAGAGCACGAGGAACACAAGGCGGTACTTCGCATTCCCTTGTGAACATTGTGTTCTTCGTGGCTAAACTTGTGCACGCTAAGTAGATACCAGAATTCATTTCTCCACAAAGAGCACGAGGAACACAAGGCGGTACTTCGCATTCCCTTGTGAACATTGTGTTCTTCGTGGCTAAACGTGTGCACGCTAAGTAGATACCAGAATTCATTTCTCCACAAAGAGCACTAGGAACACAAGGTGGTACTTCGGCATTCCCTTGTGAACATTGTGTTCTTCATGGCTAAACTTATGCACGCATGCCTCGGACTAAAGTCCGAGGGCTATAGACTTCAAACACAATTCTTTTTTACGTCAGCACGTCAACACACCAACACGTCAGGTCCTGCCTCGGCAAAACACTTCAATCCCATTTCCACACACCTCAATCAATCCTTACGGCATTTCCCTAAACTTACATTGTCCGTGCTTAAGGGGTATCCGTATTTTATGACTGAAAAGCATTCAGTTCATGAATCGAGTATTGGTAACCATCGTCCTTATCGCTAGCATTTCGTGCGGCAACCGAGAAGAAGTCGTCACGCCGAAGACGAAACCTTTGATTGAAGCGGTGTACGCGTCAGGCATCGTGAGTTCGCAAGATGAGTACGAAATATTTTCGCAGGTCGACGGCTATCTGCGCGAAAAACTTGTTGCTGATGGTGACGACGTTAAAACAGGTGACGTCTTGTTTATCATCGACAGTGACCAGCAAAGTGCACGTTTCAAAATTGCGCAAGACAATTATAACCTCGCCCGTAAGAACGCAGCAGCAGACTCTCCCCTACTCACTGAGTTGTCCGCCGCAGTAGCATCCGTAAAATCAAAGTTGCAGTTCGACTCGGTCAATTTCGTACGTTATTCAAATCTATGGAAGGAAAATGCTACGACAAAGGTTGATTATGAACGCTTCAAACTGCAGTATGAAAATGCTAAGAACGAATTTCTGCTACAACAGAGTCGCTTGAAAAAAGTGAAGGATCAAGTCACAACAGAACTTCAAAACATGCAGGCACAACTTCAAATTGCCGCCGATGAAAGCGGGAGATATATTGTAAAAAGTGATGTTGACGGAACGTTATTCCACACGACAAAAGATAAAGGAGAGTTGGTTCGTCGGGGCGAATTGATTGCTATCGCTGGTGATAACAACAGCTTCTACTTAAAGCTCAATGTTGATGAGCTCGATATTCAACGCGTCAAGGTTGGTCAACAAGTTAAAACGAAGATTGATGCATATCCTGATAAAGTATTCACCGCGACGGTTAAAAAAGTCTATCCGATGGTGAATCAATTACAACAATCCATTCGCGTCGATGCGGTACTTAACGAAAAGTTACCCGCTGGTTTTTCAGGATTGGCTGTTGAAGCCAACATTATTGTTCGCGAAAAAAACAGCGCACTTGTCATCCCCAACACGGCGCTTCTACCGGGAGATTCTGTCTGGATGGAAATTGATGGAGAAAAGAAAAAAGTGAAAGTAACCACAGGCATTAAAACACTCGATGAAGTTGAAATATTGAAGTAGCGCGCAGTTCACAGTTAACCGTTCACAGTTCACAGTTTAACAGTTAAAACAGTTAACAGTTAACAGTTGACAGATAACAGTTCACGGTTGACAGTTTAACAGATATCACGGTGAACCGTGAACCGTGAACCGATAACAGATAACAGATAACCGACTCCCCATGAAGCTTACATTCGATATTGCAAAAACACATCTCTTTTCTCGTCCTAAGCAAACGCTGGTGGCCATGATGGGTGTTACGTTCGGCATCGGGATGTTCATTGCAATGGTGAGTTTGATGACCGGTTTAAATGATATGACCGAATCACTAGCGATGACGTCTTCTCCCGATATTCGAATTTATCATGACATCACACAAGACAGAACGTCGATTGTTGAGGAGCTGAATCCGCGCGGGATAAACTTTGTACATCACCCCAAGCCCAAGAACGAAACACAAAAAGTGCGCAATGCTTTCAAGATTGCTGAAATCATTCGTCGAGATCCTACCGTGCGAGGCGTATCGCCACAGCTAACATCACAAGTTTTTTACAACTACGGTCCGGTGCAACTCGGCGGTACGATTGCCGGTGTCGACATCATTGAAGAAGATCGGTTGTTCGGCCTCAAAGCAAAGATGAAAGCAGGACGTATCGAAAATCTCATTCAAGATCCTAATGGAATCATTATGGGAACAGGACTTGCGCGCAAGCTAAAAGCTCAAACCGGCGATCGTGTCGTTATTACGACACCACAAGGTTTTACCACGACACTAAAAATCGTCGGACTCTTTCAAATGGGTATCGGTGCAATCGATAATATAAAGAGCTATGCTAGCATTTCTACTGTTCAACATATTTTACAGAAAGAGAAAGCATACATTACGGACATCAACATCAAGCTTCATGATTTTCATTTGGCCAAAGAACTTGCGCCACAATACCAAAAACAATTTCGTTACAAAGCAGAAGATTGGGAGGTCGCGAATGCAACGATGCTCTTGGGTGTCATCATCCGTAACATTTTAACATATTCCGTATCGATTACACTATTAATCGTTGCAGGGTTCGGCATTTATAATATCCTCAACATGACCATCATCAACAAGATGAAAGACATTGCCATTCTCAAGGCGATGGGATTCTCAGGTGGCGATGTGAAGCAAATTTTTGTGATTCAATCGTTAGCAATCGGTCTGGCCGGAAGTGTGCTGGGGCTCGTCATCGGCTTTGGACTTTCTTCATTGATTGCCCAAGCTCCCTTTAACGGCGGCGATATTCTTAGCATTGAACACCTTCCTGTGAACTTCAAATTAAAATATTATTTGATCGGAATCGTCTTTGGTGTTACTACTACCGCATTGGCCGGGTACATGCCATCGCGAAAAGCATCTCATGTAGATCCTATTGAAATTTTACGCGGTTAAGAATGGAAAAGGTATTGCGAACACATAAGATCAACAAGTACTTCTACGATCCCGTGAAGTTCCAAGTACTGAAAGAAATTGACTTGTCGGTTAACAAGGGTGAGTTTCTTTCGCTTGTCGGTAAGTCGGGTTGTGGGAAGTCCACGTTGATGTACATATTGTCGACGATGGATACAGATTATGATGGTGATTTAGAAATTGCAGGACAACGGCTTACGGGCAAAAATCAAAACGAACTCGCTGCCTTTCGGAATGAGCACATTGGTTTTGTATTTCAGTTTCATTATCTATTGCCAGAGTTCACGGTACTGCAAAATGTGATGATTCCGGCGTTAAAACTTAAGAAATATTCTCGAGAAGAAATTGAATCACGCGCGTATGAAAAACTAAAGATTTTAGGTGTTCACGAACAAGCCCGTAAGCAATCGGCGAAATTATCCGGTGGGCAGCAGCAACGGGTGGCTATTGCCAGGGCGCTTATCAACGATCCGATCATTATTATGGGCGATGAGCCCACTGGAAACTTAGATTCTTACAACACACAGCTGGTTTTTGACATCTTTCGGGAGCTCACTCACGTTTACAAGCAAACTATAATAGCGGTGACCCATGATGGGGAGTTTGCCAGTAAATCAGACAAAGTGGTTGAAATGAGCGACGGCATGATTGTTAACACGCGCGAAAAAAACGTTGCGTTGCCTACATCCTAACATAGGGGAAACCGTAAAATGAGTTGTCATACAGAAAAAGGTGGTATGGAAAATAAAATTACACTTATCAATCCGCGAAACGGGTATCTGAAACAGTTTCAAATTGCTCAGATAAATCTGGCGCTTGTAACCGAAGAAGAACGCCTCACAAGACGCATTAAAAACATCAGAAAAAAATCGCGTACCAATGACTAAGTGGCCAACTTTCGCCATCGTTGGTGGTGGTATCGGCGGACTAACGTTAGCCATCGCCATGCAACGCCAGGGCTACCAGGTAAAAGTGTACGAAAGTGCAAACGATATCAAGCCACTCGGTGCGGGCATTATGCTGGCGGCGAATGCCATCAAGGCGCTATCTGAAATTGGTATTGCCGAAAATATAATCGCAAAGGGCAAGGTATTGCAGAAGTTGATCATCAAAGATAATCACGGTAAAGTATTGAACGAAACGAGTTCCGATAGCATCCGTGAGCGCTACGGGTTGATCAATAACTTCACGATCCACCGCGCCGATCTTCACGAGGTATTATTAAAACTACTTCATCCTGATACGCTGGTACTAGCAAAAGCCTGTACGGATTTTCAACAAACGAAGGATGGTGTTGACCTTTTCTTTCAAGACGGTTCAACCGCACACGCCGACTATGTGATTGCCTCGGATGGTATTCACTCCGTTTTCAGAAAGAAGTTGCTTCCAGAAAGCCAGCCACGCTACGCCGGCTACACTTGCTGGAGAGCCGTGATCGACAACTTGCCTGCTGAGTTCAATTTTGAAGAAACTGTTGAAAGCTGGGGCGCAGGTTCTAGATTCGGAATTGTACCGCTTTCAGGCAAACGCCTCTATTGGTTCGCCACACTCAACGCGCGACAAAATGATCCCGCAAAACGAAACTATAAGGTGGAAGATTTGCTGCGCGAGTTTAGCGAATTCTATGACCCGGTAGCCAAAATAATATCCCATACGAATAACGATCAGATTATTTGGAGTGATATCATTGACCTCGCTCCCATCAAGAAATTCGCGTTCAACAATCTGGTTCTGATGGGCGATGCTGCTCATGCGACAACACCAAATATGGGTCAAGGTGCGTGCATGGCTATTGAGGACGCTGCCGTACTTGCGAATTGCCTTGATGAATATTCTTCTCCCGAAGAAGCCTTCTACAACTTTGAAAAACAACGTATCGCACGCACGACAAGGATTGTGAATACATCTTGGAGACTTGGGCGTGTGGCGCAACTTCAAAACCCAATATTGGCGAAACTCCGAAATGCTGCCATGCGCTTTACCCCACAAAGCGTTTCTGAAAAACAATTTAAGTTTTTATATGAAGTAGAATTCTGATCTTTACGCCATGAGGTCATGGACAGGCGTAATGTGGTTCTATTTGCTGATGGCAATTGCCGGTGCGCTTTTGCCTTGGTACTTTAACATACAAGCGTTATTAGGTCCTGTACCTTTCACGTTAAAAAATTATATCGCCGCGGGTTTCGCGAATAATTTTGTGGCGTCTATCAGCATTGATTTCCTTATCGCTGCGTCAACTATGATGACGTGGATGATCATTGAAAGTCGTCGTATCAAGATGCGGTATATTGGATGGTACATTGCATTCACTTTCTTGATATCCTTTGCCATGACATGTCCGCTCTTTTTGTTTAACCGCGAACGATTACTCAAATGATTCTCGGTTACAAAGGTCATTCGCAGTTCGTCAGAACATACGCCCTATTATTCGGTGCAAGTGTGACCGCATTTATTGTTCGCATCCCGAAACTGAAAGAGCTCGGATGGCCGATGCAAATTAACCTCCTCATTGCCTCTACTATTCTGGCCATTGTATTTTGGGAAATACTTCGCGGTATCAACCATTGGCTAAACAAAAAGCTTCCATTTGAAAATAATATCTCGAAGCGAATTATCGTACAACTCCTGCTTGGCGCTCTGGTTGGCTTGACCATTCGTTTTACCATTTACAAATTTGGCGAGCCTGCACTCCCGCTTAAGCTTGATAGTCTCTTTCTCGCGGCAACGTGGGCCCTATACGTGTTTATACCTGTGGGTATTAATTTAGGTTTCTTTACCGTTCACTTCATCGGTCGTTGGAAAGATTCTATCGTTCGTGCAGAACGGCTCGAGAAAGAAAAATCACAGGTACAGTTCGATAATCTTAAAAATCAACTCAACCCACATTTTCTATTCAATGCACTCACATCGCTGAATAGTTTAATCTTCGAGAACCAAGGACTAGCTTCACAGTTCTTGCAGCATCTTTCAAAAGTCTACCGATACGTACTTCAGAATAAAGACAAAAATTTTGTTGCCCTTCAAACGGAACTTGACTTTATCCAGAATTATGTATTCTTATTAGAAACACGGTTTGAACAGGCGATTAAAATCAATTTTGACATCATGCATGAAACACGCGAGCGCGCCATCGTTCCGGTAACACTTCAAATACTTTTGGAGAATGCCATCAAACACAATATTGTCGATAAGGATAAACCTTTACAGATTGACATCCTAACGATCGGCGACTACCTCGTGGTGAGCAATAATCTACAACAGAAAAAAAGAGTCGAAACCTCTAATAAGATGGGCCTTGAGAATCTCAAATCATTGTATAGATTTCTCATTGAAAAACCCGTGCTTATCGAAGTAAGCGAAACAAGATTTGCTGTTAAAGTACCTTTAATTTAAGCCTATGCATTTTAGAACCGCCGATACTCTTGATGTTCCTGCACTCATCGACCTTTACAAGGCGGTAGCCCTACGTTCCGGTGGAATTGCACGCCGAGCAGAAGAGGTTACCGAAGAACATGTAAAATCTTTTGTCGAAAAAAGTATCGAACGCGGACTTATTATTGTGTGCGAGCATCCCGACAATGACAAAGAGATTATTGCCGAATTGCATGCGTACAGAAACGGACTAAAAGTTTTTGATCATGTGCTGACGGAATTAACGATCGCTGTGCATCCCGATCATCAAGGGAAGAAAATCGGAAGAACAATCTTTACGATTTTTCTAGAAGAGGTAGCGAGAAACATGCCGCACATCGGTCGCGTAGAGCTTGTAACACAAGAGGACAATACGCGTGCTATTGGTTTGTATCAATCGCTTGGATTTCGAATCGAAGGACGAATGGAGATGCGCATCAAGGTGCATGGAAATTATCAAGCCGATATTCCGATGGGATGGCAAAATCCAAACTTTGAGTTTTAGGCATTATGAAAATCCTCATCATTGAAGACGAAGCGCTCGTTGCAAGAGATTTACACAATCTGATCGCGCGGCTTGCACCAGAGGCAACAATAATCGCTACCATTAGTAGTGTTGAGTCAGCTAAAACATGGTTCGGCGGGAACAAAATGCCCGACCTCATTCTCTCGGACATTCAACTCTCCGATGGGATCAGTTTTGATATCTTCGAATCACTTCATGTTACATGCCCCATCATTTTTACAACGGCTTATGATGACTATGCCATACGCGCGTTCAAATTAAACAGCATCGACTACCTCCTCAAACCGGTAGATCCACAAGAACTCACGGCCGCATTAACAAAATACAAATCCTTAAGCGCAGAACATCTATTGGGCGACCAACTCAAAAGTTTAATGAGCAATTGGGGCACGCATGCAAAAAAGTATAAAGAACGATTTCTCACGTTACACCGGAATACACTAATTCCCGTTGAGCAAGACAGCATCGCATACTTCCACAAAGAAGAATTAATTTACATCCACACGCTTGACAATGAAAAATTCATAAGCGAACATCACACACTCGACGAAATTGAGAACCTATTAAATCCAGCAGTATTCTTCAGGGTAAATCGTCAATTCATCATTCATATTCAGTCTGTTGGAAAAATCACCACAACGCATAAAGGACTGACGGTAACGCTAAAACCGCCCACGAAAGTTTCGATCGACATTAGTCGTGAGAAAGCAACAGCATTTAAGAATTGGATTAGCTAGTAAAATTTATGGCATCGAAACTACCTGCGTAGTGAAATTGAATATTTAGCTTCGCGAGTTTCTCTTTCGCCGTGCCGAACAAATCTTTATCACTTTCAGATTCATATACTTTTCGTATCACAACGTGCTTGATGTTGTCTGGAAACTTATGGGCCGTTTGCAAATAGATCGATAGGTCATGCTGTGTATTATCGCCGACGAGAATGTACTGTCGCTCTGGAAATATGCGCATCAAATTCTCAAGTGTTCCCAGTTTATGCGCGTTTCGATTTCTATTTCTGTTCCGAATAATAAAATCCCGAACAGTACGCCATTGCTTTAGAAATAACGGACCTTCTGGAAAATTATTATGACGAAGAAATCGATAAATCAATGGATAAAGATTCTGTTCGCTATTCGACAAGTAAAAAGTTTCCGCGCCATCATCCTTTAATCGTTTCATGAGCCGCTGTGTTTCTTCAACAGCGCGCCTTTTTTCCATCACTGTAAACATCAACGTTCGGATTTGATGGATACGATTACGAATATTGGAGTGCAAGAGCGTGTCATCGATATCTGAAATAACAATCGTTTTGCTTTCCAGCATATTTACGGTTCGCGCATAAAGGTGATCTAATATAACGACAGGTCTTCCATCACCGAGCGAAATTTCCTTGAGCACCCAGGGTGCGTCTGTAGCCTGTGCTGTAACCCAAAACGCACCTGTGCCATCTGTCTTACCCTTCACTAGACCGTGATCAAATTTCAGAACGATCTCGACGTGAGATACCGATTTTGAATGAAACAAACCCAACAATGTCCAGAACGTTTTGCGTTTGCTATACTCCTGAAATGTAAACTCACTTCGTTTGGTATTTGCCAACTGACCAACAATTAAGTTGCTTGTTCCGTTGGACAGCGCACAATAGTTCAACAATGTCGGCAAACGTTTCATACTAATAATTGTATTGCAGAAGGTATAACCTCAATTTTCAGACGATCAATTTCACCCAAGTACTCACCATCAACTTGCCAATGTACTTTCCGATCAATCTCGATCTCCGCCGCTTCACAACTAATAACATCAGAAAACATGTCCTTGTCAATGAACACGTTCAATGCCGTAAGCCCGGCTTTGATTGCCGATTCAAGATCTATCTTTTGAACGTTACTAATTTCAAATCTTCCATCGGATACAGAACCTTCCGAGATTTGAACACCAGTACCATACTTGTGTGCGTTGGCAAATGCGACCATAAAACCTGATTTCTCAACCGTACCCTCCGCAGTTTTCACTTTATAATTCATCAACTCGCTCTGGTTGATAGATGCCATCAAATGTTTTGCGTAGCCAATCATTCCCTTATCTCCTGCTTCGTGATAACTTTTAACAAGCAGCGCATTTGTGCCGATGTCACTGAGATGGATACACCAATGCTCGTCATTAAATTTGAGCATATCGGTCGGCTTGATTTTTTTTCTTTTAAGAATTACATCGAGTGCTTCTTCTGGATCCGATGGAATACTCATCGCAGTAGCTAATCCATTGGCAGAGCCTGTGGGTAAGATACCGAGCGGAATATTTTTGCCTACCAGGTTTCGCGCCACGAGTTGAAGTGTGCCGTCGCCACCACAAGCAACAACACGATCTGGCTGATAGGCTTCTAGTTGGGTGTTGATACGTTCATCGTCATCTTCTCCCCTTGTGTAAACAAACTTGAAATCGAATGGATCAACGATCGCACGATTGTGAATTGCCAGAATAGTTTTATCTGCGTTGCTCCTCCCCGCATTGGGGTTCATGATAAACAACACTTTCATTTCGCTAGAAACCATAGTGCGTCCGGTTAAAATTGGATGCCAAAGAAGCCGGCAGGCAAGGCCTATTTTGTTCGGAAGAACTATAAAGTCGAAAAAAGCGACATACTGCTTATCGACTACGTATTTTATTGCGCCCTGGAAAAGCACATGTTGCCTCTTTCCAAAGATCATCGAAAGTAAAAAGTTTTTGTGCGGGAGGTTTCAATAACGGTTCGGAGCTAGCTGTAATTTTATAATGCACCACTGCTAATTAAATTCTTTTCGCCTCCAAGGCCGGCTGGGCCACGCACACGCATATCTCGCTGGACCTTATCCGCACAATCCCTGCCAGGCCAAAGATAAGCTCAGGCGAGATATACTTGTGCTGAAGTTCGGTGTGGGTGTGGTTGACTTGAGCGTTTGATTTAACGAGACACTAATAGCCAATGGCATAAAAGCTATACACCTAAGTCTGCACCATCCGCAATGAGCAGCAATAGTTCTTTTACTTCTTCAGCCTTTTCATGCTCGCCCATTTTATCGAACGACATAATCAGATTGCGAAATACTCTACGGATAATTTCAAGACTAGAGCACGGTTCAAAAAATGACGACTGCGGATTGAGATGAAGTTCACTGATATAATTCTCAATATCCTGGCGTGAAAAAATCAATCCTTTGTTAAACGCGTTGATATAAAATGGCGTGTGTTGCTCATCCTTGTATGTGAGCACAAATAAATTCGGAAGGTTCACGCCATACACCGGAAGTTTCAACTTTTGAGACACCAAAAGATAAATCACACACAAGGTAATGGGATTACCTTTACGGGATTCCAAGACCACGTTGATCATCGAGTTTCCAGGTGAGTGGAAATTCTTTGTGTTCGCGCCGAACTTCAATTTATTAAACAACACACTGTTGATCACCTTCACTTGATCGAAGGGGTATAAGTCTGGTTTAAATTCCAACCAGGTGTCGTAGTAAATTTGTTCGAGGTCTTGTTTTAGTTTCAGCAATTCAAGATCTGGATATTGATACGTTGCCACGAGCCACATGCCCGTCAACAGATCCTGATCGTCGCTTGTATACCAAGTTAAAATACGCTCTTTCAATAACTCATATTGGAGCCCGTGTATAAGGTCTTCAATGCGACGTTGTACTTGCGGATTAAAATTGCTTTCCCACTCTTGCTCCAAGAAAGGTATCACACTCGTTCCCAGCGAACGGATTTTATCCTGAACATGCGATACAATTTGAGTATCTTCATCATCAAGGAGGGAAACCAGTGCTTTCAATTCAGTCTCTTTCATTCGGATGCTTTAGTTCGACAGCCTTATTGTCTCGGCCAAAAATCGAAATTTTTTCCCGTCGAAAATATCTTTCTGCACTTTAAAAATCGTTTTTCGATCAAGTTTGGATCACACCTACATTAAAACGCTCAACTTTTCCATGATTTGCCGCCTCAATACCTGCAGAGATTACAGTGCGTGTCTCCAGTGGATCGATAACGCCATCCACCCAAATGCGAGAGGCTGCGTAGTACGGACTCAATTGTTCATTATAACGATCGGTAATTTCTTTTAATAAATTCTGTTCTTCCTCTTTCGTAATTTCTTTGCCTTGCGCTTTAAGTGTGTTCACGCGAATTTGCAAAAGCGTTTTTGCTGCAGAGGCTCCGCTCATCACCGCGATTTGAGCTGTCGGCCATGCATAGATTAATCGTGGGTCATAAGCTTTTCCGCACATCGCATAATTCCCAGCGCCATACGAGTTGCCCGTAATGATGGTGAATTTCGGCACGGTGGAGTTCGCCATCGCGTTTACCATTTTCGCACCATCTTTGATTATACCGCCATGTTCTGCTTTACTACCCACCATGAAACCACTAACATCTTGCAAAAACAACAAAGGAATTTTCCGTTGATTGCAATTCATAATAAACCGAGCAGCCTTGTCGGCACTATCAGAATAGATCACGCCGCCCATTTGCATTTCGCCTTTCTTGGTCTTCACCACCTTTCGCTGATTCGCTACAATACCAATCGCCCATCCATCGATTCGCGCCGTACCACATACGATCGTTTTTCCGTATAGCGCTTTATATTCATCAAATACAGATTCATCAACAATTCTTCTAATGATTTCAATCACATCGTATGGCTTCACACGGTCAACAGGCATTAAACCATAAATCTCTTTGGGATCTTCTTTCGGCATTGCTGGTGTCGCACGATCAAATCCAGCGCGATCACTTTCACCGAACTTATCAAAGAGCGATCGGATATAATCTAAACAAGCTTGGTCATTTGGAAATTTATTATCCGTAACACCAGAAATCTCGCAATGTGTGGTAGCACCGCCAAGGGTTTCGTTATCGATATCTTCGCCAATCGCAGCTTTTACCAAGTATGAACCCGCTAAGAAAATCGAACCGGTTTTGTCGACGATCATCGCTTCATCAGACATGATTGGAAGATACGCACCTCCCGCGACACAGCTTCCCATGATCGCAGCAATTTGAATGATGCCCATCGCCGACATCTTTGCATTATTTCTAAACTGTCGACCAAAGTGCTCCTTATCAGGAAAAATCTCATCTTGCATTGGCAAAAACACACCAGCGCTATCAACTAGATAAACGATGGGTAGGTGATTCTCCATAGCAATTTCTTGTGCACGTAAATTCTTCTTGGCTGTGATGGGAAACCAAGCCCCAGCTTTCACGGTCGCATCGTTGGCAACAATCACGCAAAGTCGTCCTTTTACATAACCTAGTCCGGTAACAACACCACCTGAAGGACAGCCGCCTTGTTCTTTGTACATGCCTTCTCCAGCAAACAAACCGAACTCTACAAACGAGGCACCGTTATCCGTTAAATATGCAATGCGTTCGCGGGCCGTAAGCTTTCCTTTTTGATGTTGTTCGTCGACCTTCTTTTCTCCACCGCCAAGTTTTGTCTTCTTAGCTTTTGCTTGCAGTTGTTGGACAAGCTGTTTAAACTGGTCTTCATTCCGGTTAAATTCAAGATCGTGCGCCATGAGTTAATGAGTTGTAGTATCTCAAATATTGGAATAAGTACGCAAGTCCGGAAGTCGAATGGAAAGATTAACGTCGTTATTTCAGAACGTTCACGCAAGATCTGATGCATGACAGTAAAGCGGAAGAGATCAAGATCAACCGCAAGGTGTAGACATAAGCCTTTGTTATTTCTTTGCTTTCTCGCGCTGAATTTTCTTAGCACTCTTACCCAATGGCGCGAGGAAGTGACGCGGGTTTTCGTTGAAATGGCGTGCAAGAGAGTCGATTGAAATCATGAGCTTATTCATGTTTACATACAGACTATCTTCCGTTAAGAGCTTGCTTGCCGTGTTGTCACCTTTATTGAGTCTACCCAGCGTCTCATTCAGCTTTGCCAAACTTGCCTGTGCTTTTTTAATTGTTCCCGTGATCTCGGCTGATTTCAACGAGTCAGAGATATTTCTAAAGTTGGCAATGGTAGGCTTTAATTCATCGAGTGTGCTGTTCAAATTTCCAGCTACCGTTTTCATTGAAGCAGACAACTCACCAATATTGTTACCGGCACTTGACAATGTGTTGTTTAATATTCTCGGCGTCTTCTGAAGACCTTTGAAAAGCGTATCCAACTGTTGCGTGTTTACCGCGAGGTTATCGAGGATCACGTTGACTTTTTTAAGTGTTGTTTGAAGTGTTGCCGCGACAGGTTCAGCGTTTTCAGCGAGGAAATCCAATATCCCTTTTGCTACATCCGACGGTATGGTATCATTTGATACCAGCTCTTTGCCTCCGGGCACAATATTGAGCTGAAGCCAACGCGCACCCAACAGGTCACCATTTAACAACACTTTGGAATTGCTGGTGATCTTGATATCGGTATCAATGTCGAGCTCAACCAACACGCGATTTTTTTCCTGCTGAATTTCAATCTTGCTCACGCGTCCAACGGCAAAGCCACTGAGGAACACTTGATTTGAAGGTGTTAGCTTATCGACGTTGTCGTAGATGGCGTAGTACTTATTATTGGATGAAAAGAAATCGATGCCCTTCAAAAAGTTGAATCCAAAATAGAGCAACGTGATGGCAATGACCATGAATAGGCCAACCTTAAATTCCTTCGATAGTTTCATGCTGGTAGCGATAACAGAGCGGTTTAGCGGCTAATTTATGGATTCTACGTCACTTTTATATTCTTTAAAGGCGCGATAGATACCGGAAGCGATCAGATCCTGCCCTTTTTCAGAAGCCAAAAATTTTTCTTCTTCACTATTCGTTAAAAATCCGGTTTCAATCAGCACACTCGGCATGGCCGTGCTCCAGAGCACCCAAAATACATCTTGCTTCACACCGCGGCTGGATCTTCCTACCTTTGTTTTAAACTGATCCTCAACCTTTTTCGCGAATTTGAGGCTGCTTTCCTGGTAAGCCATTTGTGTCAACATGATCAAGATATTTGACTCGGGGCTATTGGGATCGAAGCCTTCGTATCGTTCGTGATAGTTTTCATCCATCAAGATTACTGAGTTCTCACGCTTCGATACTTCCAAATTCTTGCCTTCTTTCGACGGCCCCATCACAAAGGTCTCAGTACCAAATGCCTTGGTATTCTTGTTGGCGTTGGCGTGAATACAAATAAACAGGTCGGCTTTCGCTTTATTGGCTATCGCAGCGCGCTCATCCAAAGCCAGATAACGATCGTCTTTGCGCGTGTAGATCACTTTCACTTCGGGTAAATTCTTCTCGATATAGGCGCCTACTTTCAACGCTATCTTCAGCGCTAACTCCTTTTCCTGAAGTATTTTACCATGCGTTCCATTATCTTTCCCCCCATGACCAGCATCAATGACGACCACGTCAACTTTAGCATCTCGTGGTTGTACGAACGAGCTGGACGAGTTTAGCAGGGTTATTGCTAGCAATGCCAGCGTTAATCCAATATTCCTTAAAGGCCTTACTATGTTCAATGTATTTGCAATAACTTTATGCAAAATTGTGAATTTTTCGCAAGAAGCTAAAGAACTGAATTGCGTACGAGTGCGTCCTTTAATTGTAACCATCTTTATTTTATTCAACTTTCAGGTTATTCAAGCCCAGGTGAGGCCTAACTTGTCGGATCGTGACTCTACCAATGCGATGCCAAGCGACAGTGTAAGGCAGTCATTGGACTCTTTGGTGTCCGATTCTACGAAAGTTAAGCCGCCCAAAGGCGATATAGAAACTACTATCAACTATTCGGCCAGGGATTCCATCCGCGCCAGCATGAACAACCAAATGGTGTGGCTTTACGGCGACGCCAAAATCGTTTATGGCGACATTGAACTCGAAGCCGATGAGATCGAAATCGACTATGCCGCAGGAACGCTTACCGCCCATGGTACGCGCGACTCCACCGGCCAACGTGTGGGCTATCCCGTATTCAAGAATGGCGCCGAAGTTTATGAAACGAAAGACATCGTCTACAACTTTAAAACAAAAAGAGCCCGCATCAGTGAAGTTGTTACCAAACAAGACGAAGGATTCCTCCATGCCTATGCTGCTTTCAAGAACGAAAAAAATGAGATTCTTAGTATTCGAAATCGCTATACGACATGCGACCTCGAGCATCCTCACTTTGTAATCCGTTCTACAAAAACAAAGGCGATTCCAAAAGACAAAATCGTATCGGGGCCTTTCTATCTTGAATTCAACGACATTCCGCTGCCCATTGGATTTCTGTTCGGTATGTTTCCATCGAAACGAGAGAGTGCCTCCGGAATCATTTTCCCGTCATTCGGCGAGGAACGTCGACGCGGATTCAACCTTCGAAATGGTGGATACTTTTTTGATATCAGTGACTACGTAAAACTTGCCGTTACGGGTGACATCTATTCAAAGGGTGGTCATGCGGTGAACGCAAACTCCAACTACATCAAGCGCTACAAGTACTCGGGTTCTTTCACTTTCGGATATTCAAAGAACCCGGATATGGACGATAAAATAGAAACGTCTTCTGTTACCAAAGACTATCGATTAACGTGGTCGCACTCACCGCAGACAAAAGGATCAGGACGGTTTGCCGCATCCGTAAATGCAGCAACTGCAACTTATACTCGAAATAACAATTTGATGTACGGAGCACCTGGCGAATTTCAGTCATCGAACCTAAACAACATGTCGCGTAAGTTGAGCTCCAATGTATCCTACAACAAGCGATTCTTGGGTACGCCGTTTAACATGGGTATCAACATGCGGCACGATCAAGACATCATCACAAAAGTCGTAGACCTAACGCTGCCTTCGCTTACGTTCAACATGGCCAATACGTACCCGTTTCAGAAAAAATCCGGTGTAACTGGCCCGCTTGATAACTTCTCGATCTCCTACGCGATGACCACCTCCAACAGAATTACCAACAACCTGGGCAGGGTCAATTCATTTGCAACCCGCGACAGTATTGCGCCTTTTACGACGTCTAACTTTTCGCAATTTTTTAAAGATGGAAAGAAAGGCATGCGCCATACTATACCCATGAGTTATTCAACGAAGGTATTGAAACACTTTACTGTATCACCATCTGTAAACTATGAAGAAGTATGGTACGATAAAGTATTGGAGTGGGCACCCAATATTATCGATGGTAAGGTAGTTGGTGCCGTTCGCAGCGATACCATAAACAAATTTAACCGCATTGCGAATTACGGTTTTAGCACCAGCTTGAACACCCGTATCTATGGTTTCTTTCCTTTCAAAAAAGGAAAAGTAAAAGCAATTCGACATGTGATGAATCCATCATTATCCTTTAGCTATACGCCCGATTTTCGAGACAATAAAGATTACTTCACAAAGATTACCCTTGAAGACGGCCGAGAAGAACTTAAGTCACGCCACGATGGCTTTGTGTATGGCGGATCTGAAACTGGCCACAATGGTTCTGTTGGATTTAGTTTAGGAAATAACTTCGAAATGAAAGTGCAAGATGAAGATGACTCGGTTGCGCGAAAAATAATGCTCTTAAATAACCTGTCGTTTAGCACCAGCTACAACATGATAGCTGAAGAGTTTGCCCTAGCGCCCATCAGCATGTCAGCAAACACAAACATTCTCGATAACAGACTTAACGTTAACCTTTCTGCTGTTTTAGATCCTTACACCTATGCAACCCGCGACGTCAATGGTGTACCTACGGAAGTGAAAATTGATCGATACGTTTGGAAAGATTTCAAATTGGGTAGAATAACATCGGCAAACCTCGCGATGAGCACAAACTTAAATCCGAAGAAACAGAACAAAGACAACGTCAGTCGCGAGAAGATTGCGAAATCAGAACTTCCGGAAAGCGAAAAAGAATATCTTCTGCAAAATCCTGATGTATATGTCGACTTTGAGATTCCATGGAGCTTGAACCTCAGCTACAACATGAACTATTCGCACGGTCCAAATCAAGATCCAACGATCAGACAAAGCATTACAGCCAGTGGAACGCTAGCACTCTCAGAAAAATGGCAGATCACATACTCGAGCGGGTACGATGTGCAAGCAAAAGAATTCACCACAACAAACCTAGGTATAACACGCGACCTCCACTGCTGGACCATGAACCTCAACTGGACACCGTTTGGATATTATGCTTCCTACAATTTCAGAATCGCTGTGAAAGCTTCTATACTACAAGACTTGAAGTTGGAAAGAAGGAAGCCGTTCTTCGATAATTTGTAGTTGCGGCGTTGTGGCGAGTAATCGTTAAGGGCATCTCTAAAAACCCGATTTTGGAGATGCTTTGTTTTTTTTATCATTTTTAGAGGCATCATCCGTACGGTTTTTATGTCGACGTTGATTTTTTTCTCCTCTATAGGAGGATTCT
>NZ_QMFY01000027.1 GCF_003286915.1 Pseudochryseolinea flava | reverse complement strand
AATCCTCCTATAGAGGAGAAAAAAATCAACGTCGACATAAAAACTGTACGGATGGTGCCTCTAAAAATGATTAAAAAAACAAAGCATCTCCAAAATCGGGTTTTTAGAGATGCCCTTAACGATTAACGATTAACGATTAACGACTAACAAATTCACATGAGAGACGTAATGTTATTTTTTCATTTCATCGGAATCACGATGGGATTAGGTACAAGCTTCGCGCATGCTTTCCTGGGAATAGCCGCGGCAAAGATGTCAACAGAAGAAGCTGCCAAGTTCAGGATGCACACGCTTGTCCTGGGAAAGATGGGACATGTAGGCCTTGCGTTGCTATTGGTCTCCGGTTTTTACCTGATCACGCCCTATTGGAAATCACTTGCTGATATGCCTTTGTTGATCGTAAAACTCGTACTTGTACTAACGCTAATTATCCTGATCGTCATCATCACCCGGGCTTCTAAGAAGGCGCAGCAAGGTGATGCAGAAGGGCAGCTTAAAAAAATGGCGGCAGTAGGTAAGTTAACGTTAATTGTCGCGCTGGCTATTGTTGGCGTAGCTATCGCTGTATTTCACTAAATAAAACTGCGATGCATATTATCTTTTCACGTGTCCATTAGTGATTCATGTTCTAAATTACAAAATCATCTTAATGAAAATGACGAGAGAAAAATTGATTGACTTGGTAATAGAAATTATTAGTGTCGAGGGAAAAACGTTGGAACAGATTGATAGGCTTATCGAGGTGTTTGAAAAGAATGTCCCCCATCCGTCACCGACTGATTTAATTTATCATGAGGATCTCACGCCCGAAGAGATCGTCGACAAGGCTTTGCGCTACAAGCCAATTCAGCTTTGAATGATACAGAACTTGAGCGCTGAAAATAGGCAAATCGTCTGATTGTTCAAGATAAATCACGACGTTCATCAGCGACGCTAATGTATTGATACTGTAAACACCTATGGCTAAAAATACACCGCCGGTTATAATTCGTATGAGTGCACTTGAGTCTTCATATCGATATTTTTTAACTTGGTGTTTATTGATGACGTGGAATACACTTTTGGTTCACACTTGGATCTCCAGGAATGTTTCTCCTCGGAATTCTTTGAAGTAGAAGATGTCAAATACGATCTTCGATATGATGGTTTGAATTTCATGCAACGAAGTTTCTGCGTCTTGATGCTTTTGTCGAAAGGTTAACTTATCGCCGCCTTCTTCAATCGTGAATCCTAACGCTATAAAATGGTCAAGACCATGGTTGGTGATGGTCATGGATTTTCTCAATGCTTGAACGTTCGAGACCTCAATTTTAAGAATAGCGCCGTCGGTTGATAAGCGAAGTGCAAGATTAGCGGATTTTTTTAGTACGATGTTAATGCCCTTTATCTTTCTAGACAAGAGTTCGCCCAAATGTTCAAACAGAATGGAACTTTCTGTAAGCGCGTCGGTTTCCTTCTCCCGGCTCGTGGAGAACGTGTCGTCGTCTTGTGTGGGTATACCAAAAATTTCCGCTAGACTTTTCTTGTCGAAATTTTTGTCATCGAGATTATTTAGTGTGTGAAGCTTCTTGTTGATGATGGCTATCCCTTCTTGGTGAAAATGAGCCGTTAAGTATTCGCCATTTTTTACAGCGTCATCGATCAAATTTTTCAGGTTTGCTTTTTCTTGTTCGAGCTCCTGTATCAAAGTGTGTAGCGCATTCAAATTCTAAGTGTTTGATTTCCTGTTGCCAACGTTGTATCGTGTCTTCATTTGTATATTAAATGAAGTAAGTATAGATATCGAAGTTACAAAATTAGTAGGAGAATGAGCAATCTGCATAGTTTGTTGTGAACTACAATGTGGCAATTTTATTTTGATTGTCATGATTACCTTTCCAGCGTAGCTGTATTTTTTATTCGCTGAAAAAATCCATCGCGATAGCATTGATGAGTTCTGGTCTTTCTGCAAATACTTCATGCGTTGTATTCGGTAACACGCAGTACTGACTGTTTTTTATTTTTCTATGCATCTCTAATCCATGGTCTAAGGAAATCATATCGCGGTCACCAAGTACAATCATGACGGGAATGTTAATGCCTGCATACACGCTTTCTGAAAAATATTCCCTGTCGTAGACCATCGTGTTCATGTTGTGAAAGACTTTTTTCCAATCCTTTTTGGGTGTTAAGGTATTGTACCATTCGATGTCTTTTGTGTTTTGCGATTCCCAGTATTCCAGTGACGGTGGGGTGACTGAGTCGAGAATAACGCCTTCTGGAATATTGAAGCCTCGCAACCCATTATTTGCGCCAACGGCAATCACCTTCTTGATTTTATCCGCGCGTTTATTGGCGAGTAGAATACTGACAATACCACCGTCACTCCATCCCATCACATAAGCACTATCCAATTTCAACGAGTCGATTAGTTTTGACATTGTGTCGGTGAGCCACGCATAACTCAAGGTATCTGTTTCTCCCGACATGCCTTGCCCGGGCGTATCGGGTGCAATTACCCGGTAGTGTTTTGAAAAAGCGGCGATGCATTTTTCGAAATCTCTTATGCTTCGGTTGATTCCGCCACCTGAGAGTAAAATCAGTGGCGTACCGTGTCCACATTCTTCGTAGTAGACCGTTGTACCATTGATGTTTACAACGCCAGTACTATTCGCTGCAACGCGATTGGCCTCCGGTGCTGATTTACAGCTAATCCAAAGAAACGAAATGAAAATTAATGAAAGTGTATTTTTCATAGTGAAGTAAGGATGCGCCGCGTCCGTAAAAAGTTGATCCTGCTTTAGTACGTGTCTGCGACATTTACCATCTTATAATTTCATTGTGGCTCACAAACCAAGTAAATCGATTCGCGTATCGTTTGGTCACTAGTTATTAGGACAAGATTGCCATGTCCTGTCAGACTCCCCGCGATTCGTCTACTTTCTAAGGTTCCTGAAATGTGAATCTCTAATGAATCATTTTTAAATGCGCTGAGGAATGGACCAGCCTTGATGTTCAGTGGGGTAGTTGCTTCTAGATGTATTGTTTGCCCTCGAAAGTTTATCCTCATTTGCCCATCTTTTTCAATAAGCGCAATCATAAGTTTACCCCAATAATCATGTTCGTCAACGGCAACGATGCAACTGATCGTTTCCCACTCTGAGTAAGATAATGCAAACTCCATCAGGGGGTGGTGTGTGGAATCTTTGCGATACAATTCCCCCGCTGTCAAGGTAATGGTGTCTAAATAGACTTTTCTACCAGCATCGGAAGTTCGCTGATAAACTATTTTCTTGCCACAATCAATTGAAATAGGGTAGGTGATTGAATCAGCAACACCCGGCGTACGTGTTTTAGTATGGTCGATGCAGCTGAAAGCAATGATAGCGTTGAATGCAAATAGTAGTTTGTTCATCACAATTAATAGCCATTATTTACTTTCTTAGTTTATCGAATACCAAATAGATCAACGGACCAACCACAACGAAGAACACAATAAAAAAAGTCCAAAGTATCTTATGCCGGTTTTTGTTGTCCTTTCTCCATAACTTCATAAGTGCAACGATGGCCAGTACTAGGGCTACAGCTTGAATGATCAAGGGGTGTACTTCAACAGTTATAAGTTCCATTTTGCTAATTTAGAATGACTGTGATTTTTACAATGTAGTATCAATTGATCAAACTAATGGCGAACAAACAAGCCTTTACATCATCATAGGCGTTTTTTGTTCCGCAGTAGATCCAATCATCGTGTGTGGTGTCGGTCTCAATATTGTGTCGGATAAACAATGTAGATCCGAACAGCATAATTGCGAACAACGCCGTGAAGAAAACTAATATGATGACGAGGTTGATACACTTCATGATATCTAGCGATGGAACTTTAACTTTTTTAATACTGCCTCTTCGTCTACTTTTAGTTTTTGGTCAATGGATTCCCAGTCGTTCTCAGAGAGCTTATCGTAAAAGAAGTTTAGGTCGTTTAGATAGGTGGAGAAGTACTTGGTAAGAGACGAGAGAGAATTATTCCAATGGTGCATGACCTTTTTGATCTCTTCGTTCGCAACGGCTTTGTTGTGATTTTTTAATGCCGTGAAAATAACGACTGCTTCATTTCGTTTGCTGAAGTTGCCGGTCGGGAATTGTCTAAGGTTCTGTGCTATTTCCAATGTAGAGCGATACTGTTCAAAGTAGGGAAGTACGTACGCGACAATTTGTCTAGTGATAAAGTCGGCAAGTAACGGATGCTCAAGAGTGATGCGCGTATGATTTCTGATGTTCGGAACGATCTCCTCAATGTTTACGATACCGCTGAGTTCGTCGTGTATAAAGATGGTATTACAATAAGGCATGATACTGATCGCGATGGTATAGTGTTCGCTTACACCAGTCCAAGATCCTCTCGTGTCTATATGAATGGTTTGAATAACGTCTTGAGAAATTCGTTGGATCATTCTCCCGTTTAATCGAAAGCCGAGAGGCGCTAAGTTATCGGCGATGGATTTTGTGAAAGCTTTAAAAGCATTTTTAAGCTCTTCCTTGGCTAACGGCGTGTACACTTTTAAGTCTTCCCATTTCATAGAATTCGATATTAGGGTAACGGTTGGTTGTGTCCGTATTAATTTTGAAAAATTGGTTGGCTATGGAGCCGAATTGGTTGTATTTACCCCTTCAAGTACAAGGCTACATCGGCAAACGTCGGATGTCCAGATTCATTAATTTTGTTTCTTTGGTCGTCGAGATTTAGTTTGAACAGAATATCACGTGCTTGAAACTTTTCAGTTGTGGTGTCAAATCGACTGCGACTAATGCTTATATGAATATGGAAATGATAATCCACGTCATTTAGCAATCCTTCGTAAAATGTATATTTTAGGTGGCTGCGTACAGGACCTGAATTTGCAAGCATAACCTTGATGAACTTTCTACTTGGATTATTTCCCGTGAAGTAAGTCCATGCATGCGTAGCTTTTTCTGGATCTTCAAAGATGTCGAAGTGCAATGAATATTCTGTTGATCCAGAAAGATCTTGCTCGGATATTGAAAGTTGACATTGGTAGCCCGCGTATATTTTTTCGTTAGACGACCGACTTGCCTGTCCAGAAACATTGTATCGAAGCCATAGGGTAGTCAGTGTATGATATGATGGATTGATGGCATTCCATTCGAGGCTTAGCGCAATTTTTTCTTCGACAGGAAAGGTTGAATTCCAAATGTTATCAACCAGGTTGTCGTGTGCAGAGAGGTTATTATTTGTGATGAAGTCTTGTAGTGTCATTGCTAAACAAAGTTAGAAGCCCTTTCGTATGATTCTGTAACACCGCCGGCGTCTATGCAAGTACATGCAAACATCTTAACGCCAACGGCAAGAAATGTTATCAGTAAAAATATGCTTTTGGCTATACCGCTTCGACGTGGAATAGAATGGTATGGATGTAGATTATGCATGTTGGGGTAACGGTTGTCGGGTAAATTTAGTGATTATTTGGCAATCACTTAGCGATCGATCATTTACATCGATCGCGATTGGCCTGATGTAGGAAAGATTAATAGTTTTGTAACGGACGTGCTCAGAGCAAACTTGTAACGGAAAGGCTATGCGACTAAAATTCACCATCTGCATTTTTCTTGCTTTCATGACGTCAATCCTGATACAGCGGTGTAAACGTGAAGCCCCTGCGGCGAACATTGCCCCGGGAGCAATATGCCTCATCGCCGATGGACTTGGCAACTATGGTCTGATAAAAGTAATTAAGGTGGGGAATAACGCGATCCATTTTATTATTTACGCTAATCGTTATCACGGCAGTCCACCGCAGCAGTTTGATGTATCGATGATTGAAGAAGCTGCTCCTCATTTAAACCCTTTAGCGTTAATCGGTAAAGAAGAATTTGAAGATTGGAAGCCAGTAGTTGTTGCTGTAGAAGCTGTGCGAGAGGAAGAGTTCCAACCTTTGACGCGGCGGAAGAAATAGTTGCTTGCATTGAAGAACGCTTAGGGGGTTTTCTTCAATGGATTTTGATGTTTCAAATTACCTAACGTCTTGGAGGGTGCTAGGCGGCTGGCCATCTTTTTAAGGCAATCTTCTATGGATGCGATTTCAAAAGGTCAATGATTTTCGATGTAGTATCCGACCTCATTAAATTCATCATCAAAAAATATCTTTGCGTTTGAAGGAATGTTGAGGCTGTCCGATACCCTTGTATTCATCAACCTCACGGATCCGTAGGGGAATTCATGTTCCTCAACCTGGTCAAATAGATTTTTGGTCGTCAATCTAACCTGTCTGTCCTCATCGTTGAATTCAAACGCAATGATAATGCTGCGGTAATTGTAAATGCGATTAATGATCAATACAACTGTACTTCCGATGAGTAGTCCAACCCCACCTGTTATTGTCAATGCGGCGATAGACATGCTCCGCATGCCGTAAAAAATTTTCAGAATCGAAATTGCAGTTGGATCTTGTTCACGATCATGATGATAAAGTGCAACGCAGACAAATATGGCGATTACAATATAGAGGACAGTCAGAAGCCTTCTAATTTTGCGCGTTCCAGAGAAGTCACGTTGGTAATATTTGGATTTGAAGTGCTGCATTTTTTGTCTCGTGATTTACAAGACTACCAGCGGACGATTATCTAGTGAATTTTGTTTCCCTTTAAATCCTCCTGGATTTTCGTTAACCGATTGTCTATAGATGCTAAACCATTTAGTATTTCATTAACACCTTGTTTTATAATCCTGACGATGACGATACCAAAAATTAATATCGTTAAAAAAATTAATGTTAGTAAAAGTTCCATAGTGTCCTTGGGCTGTGGTGTGAAATGTTTGTTGATGTGAGATATTAAATATTTGTATTTAGGCCGTTGTACTTACCTATTCAAGCAGCCAGTTCAGTTTTTCTGCGTTGAGAATGTTTTTACCTTTCAAGTCTTTAATCGTGGCAATCTTAATGCGTTCAAATCCAACCCTTTTTCCAAAATCTTTTATGTTTCCGAACTCGCTTTCACAGAACAATTCATTATTGTTCTCATCTATAAAGTAGTAGAATTGACCTTGCATATCGCATAGGTCATCTTCTTCCCAGTATGTGAAAAGTCTTTCGAGTGTCAATTCTGTTGCTCGAACGAAATCTTTTTCCTTCGGCGCGATGTTCTCCCATTGTTTTATCTGCTCTTCGTGCGCGTACCGGGTGATCGGTATTTCAGTCCAATAAATTCTCCGTACTTGATTTATCTTGAAATCAAAGGAATCTGTATTGAGGAGTGTCCCAAGCGTTTTAGCATTCTTTAAAACCGAGGTAACCATTTCTCTCTTTTTCTTCGATAAAGAATTAAGAAACTCCTTTTGAATGTTTATTAAATGGGTTTGAAGATTCATAGTGTATGCCTGTGAAGAACGTCAAATCTGTTTGCATCGATGGTCTTAATGAACGCGTTCCATACCACGCGTCAATAATTCGATAGGATAGAACATCGTGAAATAAACAAACAAAATGGACGCTAACAATGCGATGGTCATGAACACCCAGTTGGGTTGACCTTTGTGTTCTTCAACGTTATAGGGCACTAGTTTGGTGCCTGCAATAAAATCGCCAATGCGCCTTTCGTTGTTGGCAAGGGCAAGGATCCCTTCTATGGGCCACAGGATGATTGTCAGATTTCTAACAAAACATCTTAGGGCATTTGCAGGCTGTCCCGTTTTAATATCGATAAGTTGGAGTTTTAAAATTCTCTTGCCGAGGCTTCTCCCGAGATAGATGTCTTTGTTGAAGTACAGCGGAAACGCGAAGAGATTCAGATAATAGTTGCCGAGCATGAGTTTCGGCTGTGCGTTGGGATTTCCGAAAGTTTGCGCGATGTCGTATATCACGCCTGGCATAACAACAACCATAATGATGACCGTCATCAACACGTGGTCTAATAGCATGGTGCCAATTCGATTCCCAGTATTCAGGGTGTTCATTTGTAAATCGGGGTTACAGGGCGTTTAAACGGCGTTGCTCACAACTTGGATGCGGCCGTTTAAGTTTTACTTAAAAATAGAGAATCAAATTTAAACTTCCGTCAGTTTTCCTGGCTTCATCCTCTAGTGCCAACGGTTTTGTTCTTGCTGAATATCTGCATCGCGCATCTCGTCTATACTTTTGTTACTGGGACCAGTGACAAATTCAGTTACATCATTGTTGGGGTGTCATGTATTGCCTTGGTGACTTCCCTTGTTTTGAGACGCAAGGTCTTGTTGGTAACCGCCGCATTTCTTTATGCCTGTATATTTGTCGTCGGCGTTGTGGCGTAGTTGCGCACTGCCCAGGCAGAAGTTTCTTATGTGCAGATAAGGGATGGAATCCTATCTTTACGTTCCCATGCCAAACGTATTACACGATCTCGATCAACTTTCAACAACTCAACTATGGATTCTTTTCTTGGTAGAGAATCTACTCATTACGCTTAGTGTGCTTGTTATTGGTGGGTGGATCATGAAAAGTCATCAAAAACCGCGGACACGCCCGACGCGAAAAGATTGGGTTATATGCGGTGTAACGAACGTAATCAATACCGTTGTGACGTACCTCGGCTTTTACTTATGTCAGACAGGTTATATTGCGATCGACACACAATTGTCGTGGTACATTCTTCTGGATTTTATGATACTTTTCTTTGCCATGGATTTGTTGATGTACGTGTTTCACTACCTTATCCATAAGTCTTTCTTATATGAGGTTGTACATGGGTTACATCATCAATCCGTGAATCCGAAGCCGATCGATCTTTTTGTACTGCATCCGGTCGAAACGTTTGCCTTCGGAACGTTGTGGCTGGTGTTGCTGATGACGAATTCCTTTTCGCTGATCGCGATCATGATATACCTCACGGTTAATGTCGCCTTTGGATTATTGGGTCACTTGGAAATTGAACCGTTGCCGGAATTATGGCGACAAAAACGAATCTTTCGTTATATCGGTACAGCCACATTTCATCATCGTCACCACCAAGATGTAACGGCAAATTTTGGTTTCTATACCAGTTTGTGGGATAAGTTATTTGGTACTTTCGGTAAGTCATGAAATAACATTCTCCACGCCGCATACGCGCCAAACCAACCGGCTATTCCAACCGAAGATTCAGTTCCTGTGTCAAATTGCTTTAAAACGTCGTATCCTGTAATTTCGCACAAAAGAATAGACAATGACAAGAAAGGAAATAGCCGATAAGATTTTAGCACGTTTGGAACCGATGAAAGCGGAACTTGCAAAAGAGTTTGCAAAGCCGGGTCGTGTCAATACGTTTTATGTTGATGATCTGCTTGATGAGGCCTCTGCCAAGAAAATCTACGAAGCATTTCCTGATAAAAGTGAAATGATGGAGAAGAAGTCGTTACGGGAATACAAGAATGTAGCGGCGCAGATGAATAAATACAATCCGTTGTTGGAAGAAGCCGTCTATGCTTTTCAAGATCCACGGCTCATCGCCTTGGTGAGTGAAATTACAGGTCTTCGTGAAGCCATTCCAGATGATCGACTCTATGCCGGTGGGATTAGCTTGATGTCGCAAGGGAATTTTTTGAATCCACACCTAGACAACTCACACGACAATGCGCGTGAACATTATCGGATTCTTAATTTGCTCTACTATGTTACGCCGAACTGGGAAGAGTCATTTGGTGGAAATCTTGAGCTTTGGGATAATGGTGTCGATAAACCTCAACGTACAATCTTCAGTAAGTTCAATCGTTTGGCGGTGATGATTACGAATAAATCGTCTTTCCATTCCGTAAGCAAAGTGGTAGTTGACGGCAACAGATGTTGTGTATCGAATTATTACTTCTCATCGATCCCAGCAGAGCGTGAGCATTATTTCCATGTTACTTCGTTCTATGGACGCCCTGAAGAGAAGTTTAAGGATTTTATCTTGAGGATAGATTCCTCCTTAAGGAATTTGGTGCGCAAGGTATTTAAGAAGGGCGTTGTTAAGACAAAGCACATCTACGATAAAAACGTAAAATAGCATACCAGCATAATAACATTGAGTGTAGCCATGAACGCGAGTTCGTGGCTTTTTTGTTTAAATCGATAGCGCTGCGTTCTGATCAATCTCCTGATCGCACTTTTAAAAAGTGTAAAGACCACAGTAAATCAATAGCGCGGGTCGAACACTGTTTTATCGTCGGTTTTCTTACATAAGCGTCTGTAAATCGCACTAAAAGGGCGATATTTGGAGCACATTTTCCTGTCCTTGTTAACCCCAATTGCCTACAGAAAATGACGTTACCGCAACCATTATGTTACGCTGCCTTTTGCCGGAAGATGGCAGCAGTCATTTTTACTTTCCAACTTGGATTTCTTATGGCACACGTACTGCGTAAAACGGTAACACCGCTTATCATACTTCTGTTGCCCTTGGTTTTCATGGCATGTTTTAAAGAGGAAGAAATTCCAGTAACCACGGATTTTACCTATAGAATTGCCAATGAGCGTGCGATTATTCCTGCGAAAATTGCGATTGATAATAAGACCAGCGGGGCCGACTTTTACACCTGGACTTTCGAGGGCGCAACACCTTCATCGTCGAATAAAAAACAGCCCGGTGAAATTTCGTATTCGTCTCCGGGCACTTACACCATTAAGCTTGAAGCGTGGAATGATACGCAACGTTCGGTTAAAGAAATTCAAATCGTATTGGATGCGGAAGCAACATTAGATTTCGCTACAGAAATTCTTGTGAACGATTTTGCTCCTGCCACGGTGGTGATTACAAACAACGAAGTGGCCCCCGTTTACGAATGGATCTTCGAGGGCGGCACACCAGCTACTTCGTCGGCTGCAAATCCTCCGGAGGTCGTCTATAATACGCCGGGCACATACGAGATTATACTCCGCGTTTCCGATGGTGATGGCGCTTTCACTACCGATACACGTACAATAGAAGTGAAGCCAGCACTTGCGCCAGCGTTTCAATTTGTCCCGACGTTACTAGATGAAGATTATGAAGCGCCAGTATCAGGTAATCTTCAGAATCAAACCATCAGTGGTATCACGTATCAATGGCAATCGTCGGGAGGCACAATCGGTAATAAAAATGCTGAACACACAACCCTCCAGTTCGCGGCCGCTGGTACTTATACTGTTACACTCACGGCGTCGAATGGAAAAGAAACGAAGTCGGTTCAACAGCAAATTGTTATTAAGCCGAATACAAATTTGTTTGTCTACAACGATGTAAAATTCGGCGTGAGTAGTGCTCATGAAACGCTCGGAAGCTTTTTCTCTCCCTCGTTAAAAGCAATTCTTAAGAAGGCGGATGTGAACGGTGACAACGGTACTACAATCGATCTCGTGTTTTTCGGTATCAACTCGTCATTCAATTATTGCCGCTTTATTTCACCAGACTCAACAACGAAGTTTACGCTTCCGGAAATTCCCCAAGCGAGCCATACATATTTTGTCAATACGCAAGAAAGTACTACGCTGAATTTTACGGTGAGTAACTTCGATGCGATGAAGAACGATACACCGATAAAATCATTAGCGATCAAGCAAAACGACACGGGTACAAAGTTTTTTTCAATGTCGTCAACACCCCGAGTTGTTCTCTTCCAAACTAACGATGGTCGTAAGGGCGCGATTAAAATTAAGAACTTCGTAAACGAGGGTACGCAGTCGTACATCATAGCTGACGTTAAAATTCAAAAACTTCCCTGATGAAAAAAACTCTACGATTTTTAACACGCGGAAGCTGGATGGACGTCATAAGCACGTTGCTGTTGCTACAGGTGATCGCATCTGCGGCGTATGGTCAGCAAGTTGATTTGAACAACGTAAAAAAGAACTTTACAGAGAAACCGTTTCGCATGGGTGGCGGTATTTCTGCCAACACAATTTTTTATGATGGTAACGATGGACAAGGTCGACAACCGTTTACTTATTTTCTGAATGGCAATGTAAATTTCAATCTGTTTAACCAGATCAATCTTCCATTCTCTTTCAGCTTAACAAATTTGGGTGCCGATTATGGTTACCCGACATTACCCAATCGCTTGAGTGTTCATCCCATGTACAAGTCTATTACGGGACACATTGGCGATGTTGCCATGAGTTTTTCTCCTTACACATTGAATGGCCACATGTTCAGAGGTGTTGGTGTAGACGTTGCGCCGAAGGGGCCTTGGAAGTTTAGCGCCATGTACGGAAGACTACAGCGAGCCAGTGAATTCGATTCTGCCAGGACACTTGTGCCTGCTGCTTATCAACGGATGGGCTATGGCGCAAAGGTTCGTTACGATCAAAGTGGCTACTACGCCGGTATGAATTTCTTTACCGCGAAAGATGATCCGAATTCATTGAAGTTTCATCCCGATAGCTTAAATATCTTTCCACAGCATAACGTTGCTTTCGGATGGGAAGGCGGAGTTAAATTAATCGACAACTTGATGCTTTCGGGTGAATTTGGATTAAGCTTGCTCACCCGCGACATTCGATCAAATAGAGAAAGCGACTCTTGGCTTGACGACGTTTTTGTTAACCGTACATCGACGCACGCTTACAAAGCTTACAAAGTTAATCTGAATTATCAGTTATTTAAAAATACAATCGGTCTCGGCTATGAGCGTATCGATCCGGAGTATAGGACCCTCGGTGCCTACTATTTCAACAATGACTATGAAAACATCACTGTGAATTATGCGCGTCCATTTCTGCAAGATAAAATCACGATCGCGTTAAGCTGGGGAATTCAACGTGATGATCTAAATAACGACAAAGAGCAATCGTCAAAGCGATTGGTAAGCTCTGCCAACATCAATTATACGCCGAATGAGAATTTTAATGCGGCACTTTCTTATTCCGGATTTCAAACATACATGAACATCCGATCACAGTTTGACTACATCAACGGACAGACACCATACGATAACTTGGATACACTAGACTTTACACAGTTGTCACAAAACCTTGCGCTTACCACACTGTATTCTTTCGGCAAGAACGAAAATCGTCGCCACAGCTTAAATACAAATTTAAGTTATCAAGAGGCTGCCGATAAACAAGGTGATGTGATCAGGCCCGGCGCGTTATCGCAATTCTATAATTTCAGCACACAATATACTTTGTTGTTCGTACCGCAGGCTGTGAGTGTTCATGCCTCGATTAACGCAACCTATAATTTAGTAGGTGGTGAAGAGTTTATCATTGTAGGGCCAACCGCAGGAGCGAAGGCAAGGATCTTTCAAAAGAAATTGACAACAGGTCTATCATGTTCGTATAATGTGAGTTATCAGGCGTCTGAAAGGCAAGGTAAGGTTGTCAATGTTCGCTGGAATGCGGGTTATGCCGTAGCGAAGAAACACATGCTGATGGCCAACACCGTTTGGCAACAACGTGATTTGAAGACGCGCAGCAATGCACAGTCGATTACGGCAACGGTGGGATATTCCTATAGTTTTTGAGCGTTATTAAGTGTTCAAGTGTTCAAGTAAAATGGACTGACTAAGTTGAAACGAACTAGGTGTTCAAGTAAATGCACTGGCTCACCGGAAACGAATTAAATGTTCGAGTGTTCAGGTGTTCAAGTGTTCAAGTAAATGCACTGGCTAAGCGTAACGAATTAAGTGTTCGCGCACTGGCTAACCGGTTGACTGGAAACCGAAAACAAGCTCCCCCACGCTTACGCAAAAAAAAAGCACACTATCTACTAGCGTGCCGTTTAGATTAAGCCACTGATTTTATTTCTTTATCGCGCCGATGTTACCGTTTGGTTCTCTTTACTAAATGCGGGCGTATAGTTTTTTGCATCTGTTTCACTTAGCATTCCTTTTCCTGGATTTCCCTTTACCGTGGGCAAGTGCGCGATGTTCATCGTTCTCACTGCTTCGCCCAGCATTTCAAGTTCCATGAGATGATTAGCGATACGATTCGCGTCAATCTCATTTGATACGCCATTTACACTCATGGCAATTAACTTTCCTGCTTCGTTGTACTGCGGTGTAAAAGAGTATGCGGGATATAACTGGGCATAGTCATATAGTTTTTTCGACACAGCATTGATCGAAGCTTGTACGTTTTTATAATCAGTTTGTGATTTGATTTCCGTTTGAGCTTTCGCGGTAACACTAGCGAGTCCGAAAGCGGCAACAAATGCGGTGCGTTGTAGGAGGTTCATGCGGTGTATGAGTTATTCGACACGAACATGTGGGGAAAATTTGTGCCAACTCATCGAATGGCCGATCGCCGTTAATTAATGCGTATCTACAACTATAAAAGTTCAATTTGCTCTCTATTTGGGATAGGTTTAAACCAAAAATTGGAAATACAGGAACGCGTTGATGAAATCATTATCCGGGAAATCACGGTTTCGGGTATGCAGCGATGTGGCCATCTTCGAAGGATACTTTGATCACAAAAGCATGGGAAATGAGTGATTGTGGAGCCCGCATGAAAGTGTAGCCATGAAGGTTGCACATGAATTCTGGTTTAACCTGAATTTTTCGTTATTTTCGATCTGTTTATTACATCAAACTTACTAGAGTTGGCACATGAGAACCCCTCAAAACACCTTCGGGCTTAGCATAATCCCTTTGCTCGTTCTAATCATGATGATGGTTGGAACGCATGCGTATGCGCAACAGACGGTATCGATCGGCGATACCCAAACCAAAGCGAATGCTGTTCTCTATTTGAAAGCAGTGAACAGCAACCAGGGTTTGATCATTCCCGTTGTGGCCAGTCGTAATTCCATTGCTTCGCCTGGAGCTGAAGCTGGGATGTTGGTTTTTGACAAAAGCGATAACAAGTTGTACTATCACAATGGCTCTTCGTGGGTCGAAGCCGGAGCAACATCGGGTGGTGGCAGTAATGTTAACTTAACTGCTGGGCAGAATATTACGATTGCCGGCAGTTTTCCCAATTTTACGATATCTGCTCCGTCTGTTGATCCTATTGTCGGCAACGAGGTGACGCAAATCAATACCCGTGGCGGTCTCGAACTTACCGGATCCGGCACCGCTGCAAGCCCACTAACCGTCGGACTCGTACAAGGAACAGTCGATGGACAAATATTGAAGTGGAACAACACTACAAAGAAGTGGGAGGTCGGGACAATGACCGGCGGCGGGTCCGTTGTGCAGGTGTCAACGGGAACAGGATTGACGGGTGGACCGATTACAACATCAGGAACCATTAGCCTTGCCAACACAGCGGTGGCTGCCGGAACGTACGGAAGCGCAACAACAGCAGCGCAAGTCACCGTGGATGCACAAGGAAGAATTACCGCAGCGTCGAGCAATACATTTCCAGATGCAAGCGCGACCAATGAAATTCAAAATCTCTCAACATCAGGAACAGGATCAGCTGCAACCGGCGAGAGCTTCCCATTGAATATATCGAGCGGTACAGGTGTTACCATTCGCGAAGGAACAAACGTGTCAATCACCAATGCTTCCAATGTACTTACTATTAGCACGACTGGCGCGGCGGGTGTTACGAGCGTAGCCACTGGAACAGGACTTACTGGTGGACCGATCACCACTACCGGTACGATTGCACTTGCTAACACTGCAGTTGCTGCGGGCACTTATGGAAACGCTTCGAACGTGGCTCAATTTACTGTTGATGCACAAGGAAGAATTACTGCGGCATCGAACGTTGCACTTCCTGCAGCGGTAGGTGATCTCGATGATCTTTCCGATGTGACGATTGGAACTACTGCGGGCGGTCAAATTTTGGTGAATGATGGATCAGGTCAATTTCGCAATGTGCCAATGTCTTCAGATGCATCGCTCACGGCAGCTGGTGCACTAACCTTGAACGCAGGCGCAGTATCCGGCGGTGTCGGTGGTGATATTGCTGATGCGTCTATTACAAGCGCAGATCTTGCCAATGGGGCAGTGTCCGGTGGCGTTGGTGGTGTGATCGCGGATGGATCGATCGCGGCCGCAGATCTGAGCAGCATGGGAGCCACGGCAAGCCAGGTGATGCAGTACAATGGTACAGCTTGGGTACCAGCAACCATTAGCGGCTCAGCGCTCACAACGCTTAACGTGATTCCAAAAGGCAATGGTAGTGCTCAAGTAGCGTCACAGGTTTTTGACGATGGAACCAATGTCGGTATCGGAACAACAACACCAACAAAAAAACTAGACATCAATGGCGATCTGAATTTCAGCACAGGGTCAAGCATTTTTGTCAACGGCATTCGTGTATTCAACAACACGGGTAATAGCAATACTTTCTTAGGCAATAACACCGGACTTAACATCACGGCGAATCACAATACGTTTTTGGGTTTTGAAACAGGAAGGGCGAACACCAGCGGTACATACAATTTGTTTGTCGGTAGAGGTGCAGGTACGGCGAACACGACAGGAGGCTATAATGCCTTTATCGGCGCTGATGCTGGTTTTAGTATGCTCACGGGATCGCTCAATACTTTCGTTGGATTCAACGCGGGCAAGTTTGCTACTGCCATGACATCGGGAACAATGTTGGGAAACAAAGCCGGAGAAAATACAACAGGCGATTTCAACACATTTGTAGGTGAGCGCGCAGGACAACTCACGACCACAGGCGAAGAGAGCGTGATGGTAGGAAGAATGAGCGGGGCGACGAATACGACAGGTGGCCGTCTTACTTTAATTGGCCACGGAGCCGATGTATCTACTGCTGGCTTGACAAACGCAACAGCGATCGGACATGATGCGACGGTAAGTGCAAGCAATACAGTCGTTCTTGGGAATGGTGCAGATGTTGGTATCGGTGTTTCGAATCCAGGAATTGAAACCGGCGCGAATCGTTATCTGACCGTGTCTGCAGGAGCGTTAACCAACAGTGGTTTCGGTTCTATTGAAATTCAAGGTGGTCAAGGTACAATAGGTCAGCCTGTAGGACGAATGGATTTTATATCAAACTCTTCGCCGGGAAATTCAGCGATCGCGCGTATCGAGGTACGTTCAGCGAACTCCGCCCAGTTTAGAGGTGACATGATCTTCTATACCAAAACAGGAAGTTCGTATGCAGCAGCGGCATTGGTGGAGCGCATGCGGATTGGCGATGATGGACTTGTTGGAATAGGGCGCCCTGCAGCGACAAACAGGCTGGAAGTTGAAGGACAAGCATCAAAAACTACAGGTGGCGATTGGGCCACGAACTCGGATCAAAGAATCAAGACCAATATCAGCACCGTGCCGCACGGTATAGAAACAATTAAACAACTCAGACCCGTAATGTTTCAATACACAGACTATTGGAAACAAAAGCACCCGAGTATCGAGAATCGTTTTTACTATAGCTACATCGCACAAGAGTACCAAAAAGTATTTCCGCATGCCGTAACTGGAAGCGGTCAGTATATCGAGGGTGATCCGGTTGAAGTCTTACAAGTAGACTCTTATGATGCACAAATTGTTTCCATCAAAGCGATTCAAGAGTTGATTGAAAAAGTGGAACGCCTTGAAAAAGAAAACGCAGACTTGAAAGCACAAAACGTAACGCTCGAAAAAGATCTTCGCGCGGAAATAGACGAGATTAAGAAGCTGATCGGTGTTGAAGCGAAAGCTAAACGATAAGCGTATGATGACCAAGTTCAGCGTTATTAGCTTTTGTTTGCTCCTCGCAGCAAAGGTATCGGCACAAATAACCATTGCCAACGGTACAGCGATTGTGGCATCAGATGGTACCGAGATCGTTGCTGCGGTAAAAGGAAATGTAAGCAACGGCAGCACCTATGATTTCGCGAATGCCAATCTTCGAATTACGTTGCAGCCCAATACGATCGATCAAACTATTGGCGGAAATCTTGTTGTGCAGAGTCTTAATCTTGTCTCTGGCACAAACACGATAGCGAACGGTACACTCACCCTCAAGGAACAGATCTATTTCAACACAGGACTTCTGATGCCAGGCAGTAGTGGAAAAATTTTGTATACCGGTGTTCGTGAAAATATCCATGGAGACGAAGCGGGCAGATTTGACGATTCCTATGTAGACGGCAAATTTTATGTATTGCATAGCGGAAGAAATTTTTTCCCGATAGGAACAGAATCAATAGGATTTGCGCCAGCCTACCTAGATGGGAATGGTACTGATGAAGTCGCCATGCAAGTGTTCGGCGAAGATGGTGGCTTTTTATTTGATCCCACGGGGAACATTGGTGAAGTTGATGTAACACGATATTGGGAAATCACAACGGCGAATCTAGCAGGCCTCGATTCGAAAGTTACACTCGCGACAAACGGTGTTGTTATGGCGAATCCAGATTTAGCACCTGTCGTTGTTCAAGCGGATGCGCCAGGAACGCATGTCGAGAATTTATTGAGCGTCATCAACGGCGCTGAAATTACGAGTAGACGCTCCGTTACAAAGCCAATCGTAACCGTTGGTGGCAGCCGCGAAGTTGAATTGGTGATTCATGATATTATTACACCTTTTTCAACGGGTGATCCTAATGATTACCTCGTGATCGACAACATTGAGAAATTTATGGTTAACAAAGTAACGTTGTTAGATCGGTGGGGTGGGAAAGTTCACGAGTGGAACAACTTTACAAACTATGGACCTCCGTATCTAAATCCAGATGGATTTGATTTCAAGACACTAAGCCCTGGCGGTTATATCTGCGTAGTCGAGTACGGCGATCCAGAGTCGGGCATGAACACGAAGTCGCAAATGGTAACAGTTCTCAAAGTTAACTAAGCTGCTTATGAAGAAACTTCTACTTCTCCAAGGAATACTGATACTCTTCTGTGCAACGTTGCAAGCACAGGATATTCCGCTGTTCAGTCAAAAGTTAACGAATTCATTCATGTACAATCCTGCTATTGCAGGTCATACGCATGGATCGGTAACGGCATCTTACCGCAAGAATTATAGTGGTGTTGCTGGTGCGCCAACAAACTACTTTATCAGTTTGCATACGCCGCTAGCCAACCATCGCTTTGGTCTCGGAGCAAATGTTTTTCAAGAAGATGTTACGTTTTTAAGGAATACCTATGCATCGATGGCGTTCGCGTATCATTTAAAATTCAACAAGTTTACAAGCCTCTCGATGGGTGTTGCCGGCGAATATAATTCGATCGGAACCAACGGTGCCCCTATTGGAAGCATAGAAGATCCAGAGTACGTTGCCATCACGCAAGGGAAGATTAATCACTACGATTATTCCTTTGGAATTCACTATCAAAATCGGTTTGTGAAAGCGGGTATTGCTGCCAACAGATTGTCGTCGACATGGCTAAAAGAAGAAGCATCGTTATCGAATTACTATTCTAGTTTTATTCAAGGCTTGATTCCCATACGCGGTGGTGAAGATTTGCTTGAACCTTATGTAGCATATCGTAAACTATCAAACGTGAACAACACGGTTGATGCCGGTCTTTTCTACACCTACAATAACCTCATTACTTTGGGCGGTTCTTGGCGTACAGGTGGTGTAGCGAGTGGCACACTGGCCGTACGTCCTTCCAAATACATTCTACTCGGCTACTCTTATGAAACGATTATGGGTAATGTAGGCGGATTTGTCGGTGCCGCCAATGAGATCACCATTCGTTTTGACTTCAACGACGAAAGTTACAAAGAGCGTTTCCGGGCCGATTATAAATCAGCGGTGTCCTACCGTCGTAAGACCGTGGGTTCGTTTGGTGCGAGTAGAAGTGGTAAGAGTCCAAAACAGTTGCATAAGCGCCAGAAAAAACTAGCGCCTTATTCGCCGAACAACCGCTATCAGAACATTAAAAAACTTGGCGTGAAATCTAAAGGAAGTTCGATGAAGAAACCTGGTTCGAAAGGAAGAAAGGGGCCATCGAAACGAAGACGCTAGTTGCTAGGAACATCAAACATTCGGTGGACGGGCTTACTTCTGAAAAATAACGGAGAGTCGCGGTCCACAATACGAATTCTATTTCTATGGCCTAGCTTGAAATAAGGCCTATCGAGGATGTACATAAGTGCGCCAACAGTAATGAGTGTAGCCGATGTAATACCAACACCGCGACTGAACTCATATTTTTCATCTTGTACAATACCAACATTGATCATATCCGCCAATGGCAGGAGTAGGCCTGCAAGTATCGCGTTGAAGCCTATTTCCCGTATCGTAATTTTGCGTTGCGCGCCGATATCCACAAGCATGATTTTGTAGTAGGGAACCGTGTCGTTATTCGTGATGATGGTCGTGTCGGTGAGTTCGACAATCCGTTCAAGTCTGAACTGCTTGCGATCGGATAAAGAGTATCTGATCAAATCTCCCGGTTCAAATCGCTTGACAACATTTTGTTTTCGGATGATCACCACTTGTTGTTGCGCGAAACATGTGATGCACACGAATAAGGATAATGACAGGAGTAACGTATTCTTCATGAGGAGTAGATGCACGAACTCAAAAAAAAGTTGGCGGACAAATGCATGCCCGCCAACCAACCTTGTTAGACGCGAATCGAAGGTTTACAGTTTCACAGTTTCATGATCCACCCAAATCGGTCTGGCTGTGTGCCTCGTTTGATTGCATCCAATTCTTGATAAATTTTATGTGCGATAACACGTTGCTCCACCGGCGGGAGCGTGTATAAGTTTCCTTCGTAACCTATTGCTTCAATATTGGCGATAGTCGCTGCGGTACCCACGCCAAATGCTTCTTGTAATGTTCCTTGTGTGAGGTGCGCTACGATCTCCTTTACCGATACTTTTCGCTCTTCAACTTTCATTCCCCAGCTCTGTGCAAGTTTAACAATACTGTCGCGGGTAATGCCGGCGAGGATAGAATCGCTTAACGCTGGCGTCACCAGGGTGTCGTTGAAGACAAACATCACGTTCATTGTGCCTGATTCTTCGATGTATTCATGTTTCACACCATCGGTCCAGATGAGTTGATGAAAACCTTCTTGCGCGGCGAGCTTCGTCGGATAGATGGCGCCACCGTAGTTGCCACCAGCTTTTGCATAACCCGTTCCACCGGCTACGGCGCGTGTATAATGTGTTTCGATCTTAACTTTTACGGGATTAGAATAATACGCGCCAACAGGACTCATGATGATCATGAACGTAAAATCCTGCGATGGACGAATCCCAATGTATTCATCAGCTGAAAATACAAAGGGACGAATGTACAGAGAGCTACCCGGTGCTGAAGGAATCCAAGCTTTATCGACATGCAAGAGTTCACGAAGGCCTTCCATAAAAATCTCCTCAGGAACGGGTGGCATACACATCCGATCGGCGGAGAGATTCAGTCGTTGAAGATTGTCATGCGGCCTGAAGATGAGTACTTCACCATTCGTGCCGAGATACGCCTTCATGCCTTCGAAGATGGATTGCCCGTAATGGATGGCTGGCGTAGCAGGGCTTACCAGCATATGTCCGTAAGGAACGATCCGGAAGTTCTTCCATTGTCCATCGCGATAATCGGCCATGAACATGTGGTCAGTATAAACTTTACCAAAAGGAAGATTATTGAAATCGGTTTGTGGCAAACGCGACTCCGTAACCCCTTCCAGGGTTATCTTGATAGTGTCGACCATTTTCGGTTAATGAGTTCCGTAAAGGTATCTAAAAAAACGGAACGGCTAACATACGTTAGTGGAATTTTTGGAGATGCCGATAACAAAAGCCTAACCACTTTCAGCTTTGAGCTTTAGCTACTAGTGCCCTGGAATTTTTAGTTTGGTAATAACCCGCGTTTTTAATCACTAATCGATGGTTTTTGAAGTGCGTAAAAAACAGGGGTTTGTCCTTAAAAAAATCAATTTAATTGCGCGTGTGCGCGGCGGCCCAACTTAAACGCGGGGGAGCCCCGGCATGTGCGATGGGCAGCATGTTTAAGTTTCCCCTTTTTCTTTTGTTACTTTTCTATTTGGGGACGCAAAAAGAACAGTAAGAAGAGGCTGATGCATGAACGAATCAGAGGACTCAGTAGAACATTCAAAAAGTTGATAAGGGTAAGTGCGATCCGGGTTTTTGGGCCGCTATGAAAATATTTTTCCGGACACTAATAAATAGCTTTCAGCTTTCTGCTTTCTTCCTACATTTTCGGTTTCCAAGGCGCCTCAGGGGCATTTAATTCATGCGCCATTTTACGGCAAAGCACAAATATGTAATCGGAAAGACGGTTAAGGTATTTAATCACGATGGGAAGCACTTCCGCTTGGCGCGATAGTGAAATGGTAAGACGCTCGGCGCGTCGGCATACCGTACGTGCAATGTGGCCGTTGGACACGCTGACATGGCCGCCCGGAAGAACAAAAAAGCGCATCGGCGGGAGCAAAGCATCCATGCCGTCAATAGCTTGTTCTAAAGTTGTGATATCGTCTTCTATAAGGGCTGGAATTTTGACTTTCGTGTTTCCAGGTTCGGTAGCAAGTATTGATCCGATCGTGAACAAACGATCTTGAATATGGAGTAGAATTTCTTCGCGCGATTGATTTACAGGTTGATCACGAAGCAAACCGATCCACGAGTTCAGCTCGTCGATGGTACCGTACGTTTCGATGCGCAGGTCGTCTTTCGGAACACGCTTTCCCCCGAAGAGTCCGGTAGTGCCTTGGTCGCCGGTTTTGGTATAGATCTTCATATTGGGGACGTGTTGAGGTGTTGACGTGAGTGTTCGAGTTAAATGCATTCAAACTTTAGACTTTTAACCTTACACTTTAAACTTTCGCTCACGCTTTTGTTTCTACTAACGGTCTTCCGCGAGATACATTTTCATTCTTACGATCCCATTCGATCAGTCCATCGCGAAGGCGGATAATGCGATGCGAATAGTGCGCGATATCGTCTTCGTGCGTTACCATGATGATGGTATTACCCTTGTCGTGCAATTCTTGAAACAGCGCCATGATGTCGTACGATGTTTTACTATCCAAGTTACCGGTAGGTTCATCGGCGAGTATGATAGACGGGTTGTTTACCAGCGCGCGCGCAATCGCCACACGTTGACGTTGTCCGCCGGAAAGTTCGTTTGGTTTGTGGTGATGACGTGTAGCAAGGTCAACATTCTTCAACGCTTCCATCGCCATTTCTTCGCGGTCAGATTTAGAATAACCGGCATAAATTAATGGAAGGGCTACGTTCTCAAGTGCAGTAGCCCGAGGAAGCAGGTTGAAGGTTTGAAACACGAATCCAATTTCTTTATTTCTAACCTCGGCGAGTTCATTTTCAGTCATCTCACTCACCAAGTGATTGTTAAGGCTATACGTGCCAGAAGTAGGCGTATCGAGACATCCGACGATGTTCATCAGTGTCGATTTACCCGATCCTGATGGTCCCATAAAAGCCACATATTCTCCTTTATCGATCGAAATTGAAATGTCTTGCAGGGCGTTCACAATGTTGTCGCCCATCTTATACATTCGCGAAATGTGGTGTGTTTCTATGATTTTCATGGCTCAATTAGTATCGGATTTAACGGTCTAATTACAGGGATGAGGGTGAAAGTTAAAAAGTTTTCTGGCAATGTTCAGGCACGCACGCCTTCATACTGTCAAGTTTAAACAACCGGTTAATTTGTTAGCATGAATGGCGCTTAATTTCTGTTCCTTGACGTCTCGTATGACAAAAAGTTACAAACCACGCAATATATGTCACGCCTGTTGCAATAAAGATCAGGGATGCAGTACAAATTCAACCGCGGCTTGGATCACGGCGTCGTCCTTCAAAATTCGTGTATGACCGAGCCCTTTCGTTCGCATGAGGTGCGCACTGGGATAAATTTGGATAAGTGCTTCAGCATGTTTAATCGTTACCTCACGATCATCTTCATCGTGGATGAGCAATAAGTCAACGTGATGAGGAAGATGTTTGACAAAGTACATTGCTGTAAATTCATCGAAGGGTCTTCCATATGTTTTTTGCATGTAGGTCTTGAAGTGTTCTCCTGTTGACCACGAACCATTGATATTTCGCAAGTAAGTTTTGATGATCTCATCACCAATCGTTGGCGAACCAATGTTTACGATCCTTTTAAACTCAAGCCCGTTCATGGTAGCAAATAATGCCGCACCTCCACCGAAGGAGTGACAAATCACGCCCACTGGCATACCTTCCTGCGCGAGAATTTGTTTCAAGACTAGCTCGAATTCAAGAATCTGTGTTTTAGATCCATCCGATTTTCCATGTGCTGGTCCGTCGAAAGCGACGACACTGAGCCCTGCTGCCTGTAACGGCTTGATGAATCGCCTGAATTGCGTTCCGCGCCCTGCCCATCCATGAATACAGAGCACATAAGATTTCGATTCGCCCCAGCGATATCCGTGAATGTTTTTTCCTTCAACATTTAAGGAAAAAGGCTTCGCGAAATTTTCCGCCTGGCGTTCTTTTTCCGGAACAGGATAACGCAAAGGAGAGAAGAATATTTTTCGGAAGTAGCGATGTGCCAACGGTGGCGCTACGCGTTCCAGCTTGGGAAAGAACCAGCGTACGAATTTTAATAGAAACGGTGTCTTATCTTTTTTATTCATCAGCTTATTTAGCGCTTCGCGATATCGAATTCAAAAGTTTGTGTACTGTGATCGAAAGTTTTTAAGTCGTAGATGCGCTCACTAAAGATAACATGATCATGTTGATCGACCAATACGACGGTACTGCAGCGCGACCCATAGTTGTCGGTTTTAATGAACATGGAAGATAATGCGCGCTCACGATCGAGCGGTAATCCGGTTTGCGGCAGTTCGGTGTCTGGCGCAAGCTGCTCGTCGTACAAAATGTCGAAGAGCGACGCTGGCGTGATTATTGGCTGCGACAATGTTTCTTTAAACTTTTTGTTTCCGCGAAGCACTTTCGGCCAAGGCGAATCAAGTAAGTGATTGCTCAATCCGTGAAGACCTTCCGAAATTTTGGACACGCCATCGCGGTAATTCGAATAGTACCAAAGGGCTTCAGGGTTTCCGACAATCAAATTAAATCCGTTATAGGCTTTTCCGTTGACGGCAATGGTATTAATATAATTTTCTGCTGTTGTCTTTTCGATGAGATAATCCGACACGAGCATACCACGCGAAGGTGCTGCGGGATTTATATTTTGCGGATCGCGATAGTTGGTAAGCATGCTAATTTTACCATCCTTTGCCATGGCCATCCACGTTCCATTGGCTTCGAGATCACGACCGCCGAGTATCTGTGGATGATCTTTCCAAAAATGTGCAGCTTCCGTTTTTCGATTGTAGAACTCATCGCGATTCGCTGCCACGATAAGTTTGTAAGTAGGATGTGCTTTAAGCGATATGAAAATAAGACACATGGTGGTTTTGTGTTAGCTCATCCGAAGAATACCAAGTTGATTTCCCAGCATAAGGTGCGCAACGTTCCTCTTTCAGCTTTAGGCTTTCTGCTTTCAGCTTCCTCACTGTTCTTCAAACAATTCGAGCTGATCCGGCAGTAAGGTAAACGATTTTCGATGAAACGGCGTAATGCCAAGTTGTTTAATTCCTTCGCGGTGTGCTTGCGTTGGGTATCCGACGTTGGTTTCCCAGAAATAGCCGGGGTATTGTTGTGCGAGGTTTTGCATCATATCGTCGCGATACGTTTTGGCTAGAATCGATGCCGCTGCAATGGAGAGAAATTTTCCATCGCCTTTAATGATGCACTGATGATTGATGTCGGGATATTGTTTAAAGCGATTGCCATCGATGAGTAGCAGGGAGGGGCGTACACTCAATTGATCAATGGCTTTATGCATCGCTAAAAACGAAGCATTTAAAATATTGATGCGATCGATTTCTTCGTGGTCGACTTCCGCTACAGCCCAAGCCATGGCGTCACGTTCAATGTCGAAGCGTAGCGTCTCACGTTCTTGTCGCGTAAGTTGTTTGGAATCGTTGAGGAGTTTGTGCTTATACTTTTTGGGAAGTACTACTGCCGCGGCAACGACGGGGCCCGCAAGGCAACCTCGCCCGGCTTCGTCACAACCTGCTTCAACATGTTCCTTGGAGTACGATGAACGCAACATAGATTTACAAACTTAAGCTTGATTTTCATTCGAGACAAAAAAGAAATCGATAGCTTTGAAATTGTTTATCAGCTGCGCTGTGCAGTATTCGGTTGGTGTTCACAGACAATGTGTTACAAAGCCAAAGATAACGTCTAAGTCGATTGTTTAGCAGGAAGAAATATGTCGAAAGAAGTGATTAAAAATCCCTGGACCACCTTGTCGGGTGAAAGTAAATATGATAATCGTTGGATCAATGTAACGGAGTATCAAGTGCTTAATCCTGCGGGCGGAAAAGGAATTTACGGGAAAGTACATTTTAAGAATAAGGCGATTGGTATTATTGCGTTGGACGAGGATGATAATACCTGGTTGGTTGGACAATTTCGCTACACACTAAGTGAATGGTCGTGGGAAATTCCCGAGGGAGGTGGCCCATTCGAGGAGGAACCGCTGGCGTGCGCGAAAAGAGAGCTGAAGGAAGAAACAGGCCTCACAGCAAAGCGATGGACGCAAATTGCACGTGTTCATCTTTCCAATTCAGTATCCGACGAAGAGGGCTTTTTGTTTTTGGCACAAGACCTGGAACATGGCGAAGTGGAGTTCGAAGAAACAGAAGCGGATATGAAGGTGATGAAGCTCCCCTTGAAGGATGCCGTGGCCATGGTCGATCGTGGTGAAATTACCGATAGCCTCAGCGTCATTGCCTTACAAGCGTTGGCACGCATGCGAAAAATTTAAGTCGTTTAGGTTGATTCGGTGTTGAAATAAAACTTACCCAACCAGTTCATATTTTTTTTTTATCTTTTCAGAAAGGAACCCATGATCGAAGCCAAACCTGTCAAGCTATCGCAGACCACGATTACCGAATTGATGATCCCATCGTATGCAAACTTCGGTGGAAAAATCCACGGTGGTATTCTTTTGTCGCTGATGGACAAGGTAGCGTACGCATGCGCCGCCAAACACGCCGGAACATATTGCGTCACCGTTACGGTCGACAAAGTTGAATTTCTTCAGCCCGTAGAAGTAGGAGAACTCGTATCGCTTCACGCCTCCGTGAATTACGTTGGCAACTCGTCGCTCATCGTGGGGATTCGTGTCGAGGCGCAGAATGTAAAAAAAGGTACGGTGAAGCACACCAATTCATCTTATTTTACGATGGTGGCGAAAGGTGAAGATGATAAACCCACGACAGTTCCTAAACTGATTCTTGAAAATGCGGAAGACATCAAGCGCTTTATTGAGGCGATGCGCATGAAGGATATCAAGGCTAAGATCAAAGAGCAAATGGATGATGCACTGTCGAATATTGAGATTAGCCAGGCGAAAGAAATCCTCAAGAAAGAACGATGCATTATTGCCTAACACCGCTATGAAAAGAATTTTAATTGCCCTCATCCTTGTTGCGACAATACCCTCCTTAGCGCAAACCCAGGAGATTTTATCACAACGCGACCAAGCGAAACTGATGGATGAAATTCTCGACGATCGACTGAAGCACCTTCTTCCTTTGTTGATGCGTCGCGAGGGAATTGATATGTGGGTGATTGTCTCACGCGAGTACAACGAAGATCCTGTAATCGAAACGATGTTACCTGCTACATGGATGGCTGCGCGCAGAACAACAATGTTGGTGGTCATCGATCATGGTGCTGAACCGATGGAATACCTCGCTGTTTCTCGATATGATGTTGGGAAGATTTTTCAAAGGGCCTGGGATCCCGATCACGAACCCGACCAATGGAAGCAACTGGCCAAAATTATCGAAGATAAAAGTCCAAAGAAGATCGGCGTCAACAAGTCGGAACACTTTGGTTTGGCCGATGGAATATCAGCAACGGATTATGATAATATACTGAAGCATGTCAACAAGAAGTTTCATCCGAATATTGTCAGTGCACAATCATTGGCAGTGGCGTGGCTAGAAACAAGAAGCGATAGAGAATTGACGATCTATCCGCAAATATGTCGCCTCGCGCACGACATTATCCAAGAAGGGTTTTCAGAAAAAGTGATCCATCCAGGAATTACGACTACAGACGATCTTGTTTGGTGGTATCGTGAACGAATCAAAGAACTGAAACTCGACACGTGGTTTCATCCGTCGGTTTCAATTCAACGTAATGAAGCGGATTTGATTTTTATAAAACGACCGCAGCCCGTGGTAATTCTTCCTGGCGATTTACTCCACGTCGATTTCGGTATTAGCTATTTGCGATTGAATACCGACACCCAGCAACATGCCTATATTTTAAAGCCTGAAGAAACGGATGCGCCCGATTATCTGAAGCGCGCGTTAGCAAGGGGAAATAAATTGCAAGACATTCTCATCCGGAATTTTGGTGCAGGTAAAACAGGCAATGAAATTTTAGCGGCATCGCGTAAGCAAGCTGTTGATCAAGGTTTAACACCATCGATTTATACGCACCCGATTGGCTACCACGGCCACGCAGCGGGAACAACGATCGGTATGTGGGATCAACAAAATGGAGTGCCCTTTCAAGGCGACTACATTATGCACTATAACACCGCTTATTCAATTGAACTTAATGTTACCGTTTATGTTATCGAGTGGAAAAAAGAAATTCAAATTAAGTTAGAAGAAGACGGTGTATTTGATGAAACCAAGGGCTTCCGATATTTAGACGGGCGACAAACGGAATTGATAATCATCCCGCGACCGGCCAAATACATTAAACCTTGATTCGTTATCTTCGGCTATGCGTTTCGTTCGGACCATTCATACATACTACGGTTTTGGGATTTTTGTCATCACCTTTTTTATCGCGTTTCCAATACTGCTCGTTCCGATCATTTTTCCCAGGGCATTTCGGCTCGTTGGCGTTGTGAATCGATGGTGGGCCCGCACCGTGTTTACGTTGGTGTTCCTTCCTTTTCGCGTTGAATATCGGGAGAAATTAAAACGCAAGCAGTCCTATATTTTTTGTCCCAATCATTTTTCATACATCGATATTCCAACAATGGGGTTGAATCATCACAATACCATTTTTGTAGGAAAAAATGATTACGAGAATATTCCGTTGTTCGGGTATATGTATCGAAAACTTCATATTACGGTTGATCGATCGAAGTTGAAGAGTCGGGCTACGACGGTGAAGCGTTCGCTAGCGGCAATCGACGATGGAAAAAGCTTAGTCATTTTTCCAGAGGGCGGGATCATTACCGAAAAAGATCCTGTTTTGGCGCGTTTTAAGGATGGCGCATTCAGGATGGCGATAGAGAAACAAATTCCAATCGTACCTGTGACCATTCCCCATAATTGGATAATTTTGCCCCCGGATGAATTTCTGCTGCGTTGGCATCCTATGAAAGTAATCTTTCATGAGCCCATTCAAACAAAAGGAATGACGCTCGATCAGGTCGCAACGCTCAAAGCACAAGTATTTGAAATCATTCACACAGAATTGCAAAGACATCTAAGTCATGAAAATAGACCGCACCTTGTTGGATAAAATTGCGCACCTTTCTCGTCTAGAGTTCGACGAAAAAGACGCAGAAAAAATGATGAAAGATATGACCGCGATTGTCGACTGGGTGGAAAAATTGAAAGAAGTGAATACCGATGGTGTTGAACCGTTAACCACCATGAGTCATGAGATCAACATGCTTCGCGAAGATGAAGTGAAACCTCACCTTGATCACGAGGCTGCCCTGCTGAATGCACCGAAGAAAGATGATGTGTACTTCCGCGTACCGAAAGTCCTTGAATAAACTGTACTTGAATACGAATACCATGAACCCGGTCGTTGATACTACCGGGTTGTTTTTTTAAATCTCCCGCTATGTCACCGCTTTTTTTCTGGAAACTTTGGATTAAAGATTATCGCTACACGTGGGTTGCGCTTGCAATCTTGCTGACGTTATCCATCGGCTACTTGTGGTTTGCCTATGCAAAAGGGCCAGACAATGTAATGCATTGGGATAAGTTGCAAGAGCAAAAAATAATTGAAACAACAGTACACAGTTTTCGACTTGGACCCTTGTCACTCGATGTGCCAGCGGATAGTTATGTAATTCTAGAACATCTCAATGGTAGCGATCTCAAACCAAACATCACAGCCTACTATATTTTCTTGGTTGTATTGGTGATCAGTGCCATTGTGCTGATCACGGTGATTTCATCACTCGATGGTTTTTGGTTCTTTGCAGGGATGACGGCTGTCATTCTTTTCCTGATTGGGATGCGTTTCGAAGTCCTTGGTATTATGGGACGTTACGACCAGGTTGTCCCATCCGTGATTCTTGGCTGTTATCTGTTGCTTGCATTTTACTTTAACCGCTTTCGCCCTTCAACAACGTTTCCAATTCGGCTAGCCTCATTTGCGCTTTTAACAGCTATGGTAGCGATCGTAATCACATTTCTTTCGGTGGTCGAGAATCCGATGGCGTATTTGGCTGTTACGGGATATGTGCCGGCGTTGGTGCTCTCGTTGTTATTCATCATCATGACGGCGCATGAAGTCTTCGCTTTTTTGATCAAGGCCGCAGGGCAGGGATCTTCGAAAAATCTTCGTCACGTGGCGATCATTTGCTTTGTATACTTCCTCAATCTCCTCATTACGGCGCTGCATGAAGTGGGTACGATACAATGGGACTTTGTCTACATCAACGCTTACTTCCTGTTGACATTGGCAGCGGTTATCGGCATCTGGGGGTACAAAGACCGTGAAGTGCTGTATGAAAACATTTTTCCATTTTATCCCCTCGGCGCATTCTTCTTCCTCGCGTTGGGTGCGATATGTTTGATCACCACCGGACAACTCGTCGCGAACGATAATGATCCTGCGATACGTGTAATTCGTCATACAATCATTTACAGTCACACCGGATACGGTTTGATATTCATGATTTATGTTATCGCAAATTTCATTCAAACGCTAGGGGAGAATCGATCTATAGCCGAACACTTATACCGTCCACAACGGATGCCTTATTTTACATACCGCTTAGCCGGAACCATCACGATGCTTGCATTTTTCTTTGTGTCTTTCTGGCAAGGTTATGTTAGCGATGCCACGGCGGCATTTTATAATATGTCGGGTGATCTCCATGCGATGGAAAATGATCCGGAATATGCAGAAGGTTTGTATAAAAAATCGAAGAGTCAAAGCGTCTTAAACCATCGTGCGAATTACAGCCTTGCAAACGCGGCGATGTCGCAATTTAGATTTCGCGATGCGCAAGATTTCTATGAATCCGCTAACCTGAAACGTCCTACGAGTTACTCGATCTTAAACTATGCGAACACGTATCTCTGGGAACTGGAATACAAAGAGGCTATTCGTGCTTATCGGAGAATTCTTGCGTCGAAGGAACAAGTTGATGCGGCTGCCGTGAATTTAGGATACGCGTATATCAAATACGGTGGTGTTGATTCGGCGCTATTCTATCTCAGCGATGCCCGTGAAATATCGTTAACGAAGACGACGGCAGAACTTAACTTCCTTGCGCTGGCAGCAACGAAGGTACTCCCCATCGATACCGACTCGACGTTGAAGATTTTCGATACCGATGATGCTGGCGTGAAGGCGAATTCACTTGCTCTTGGAAGTTTGCTTGGGCAACGGGTAAATGTCGTATCGGATCCGCTGGTCAAGCAACCGATGAGTCTTCAAGAAGCGACGTTACTGAATAATTATATTATCCACAACGCAACAACGCTAGATACGACATTCACACGCGATGCGTTTGCCATTGCGTCGGATTCGTTGAACGCTGATTTTAGTGAAGCGCTGAAAGCTTCTCTTGCCTACGCGTTTTATCATCAAGGCAATGTGCGTAAGGCGCTAGAAATCCTTGCTGAGCTCGTTTATCGAAGTCAGGCCTACCAAGGGAAGTTTAATTATATCATGGGGTTGTGGGCCTTAGAACAGCAAACGCCGGAGCTTGCAGCCGAGTACTTTGATTATGCTAACTTCTACAACTACAAAAATGGTCGACTGTACTACGCCATCGCATTAACGGAGGCGCGCAGAACTTCGGAAGCACTTGTTGCTTGGGATTCCATCTTGGTAGCTGGTGATTTGTCTGCGCAGCGCATTGCGACTAACATGAGGCGCATACTTACGCTGCGGTCAGACCAACTCGCCGGGCTTAGCGATTCAGACCTCTATCAATTCAATCGTTACCGCGTCACAAATGATGATTCCGTTACCACGGAACGCCTGTTAAACGGTTTTACAAATGCGAACTATAAAGCACAGGCATTGCTCGATGTCAGCAAGCGTTTGTTTGACGAAGGGAAAGTGGTGAAAGCTATCCGTTACTATCAGCGCATAGCAGGTCTCTCGTTGACAGATTCGAATTTGTACAACAACGTTCGCCACTTTGAACTTGAGATGTTGGCGTCGCGTGGTGAGTTGCGCTCTTTGGCAACGCAAATCAATAAAGACATACATTTCGGACCGACTCGTTTCTTGCAGAAAGTTTGGTACACAGCACTGCTTAGTGAACAGAGCGGTGACCTAGCAACGGCGACAAGAAATTATGATATCCTGGCTAGCTACAACCCATTCTTCGTAGAAGGTCTTGAAGCCGCGGCAGCATTTTACAGGAAAAAGGATGCGAAGAGTTTAAAGCCTTATAATATTCTCGCGGAGGCGGTTCAAGTGAACAAGCGCTCGCTGAAATTGTTGAGGGCGTATCACGCGGAGGCTATACGCATGGGATTCGATGAGTTTGCCGCGACCGCAGCAGAAACGATTGTAGAAATAGAAAGCGCTAAGGACTATTAAGCCTTAGCGCGTTTTGTTTTTGCCTTACGACCAGCAACAGATTTTCCGTTTAAAGATTTTCCATTCTTGTGGCCATTCTTGCTTTTCTTCGACGTTGATTTAGTAGCCTTCTTTTTCTTTGCTTCTTTCTCAGCGTCTTTGGCTTCCTGTTTCCAGAGTTTGATATTTTCGCGGATTACCTTCCAATAATCTTTTCCGTAGTCAACGAAGATTTCAGCACCTGCCGGAATATCTTTCTTTGACTCGATATACGGAATTAACCCATCTGTAACATAATCGCAGTTATTGTTAATCCCTTTGATCTTTACAAGGCCACGGGCATCGTTAGCGTAACGCGCGAGTGCATTTTTTGTAGGAAGGGCATTAATAACGTGGTTACGATTCACATAGAATATATAGCCGTTCTTACCATCTTCATCTGCAACATCTTTCCATGCGGATTTTTTTCCCTTGTATTCCACAATACGGGTTCCTTTCGCGATCGCTTTCTTGGTGAAAAGCCCCTTACCTGAATTTGGGATCGTTGATTTCTTAACGAAGAGATATTTTTCTAAAAGTGCCATGTAAATTGTTCTTAAAAAACGCGTGAAGATAGAATAAAAATACGCTATCGAAAAAGTCCTGCCACAGAAAGCTGCCTGAACGCAGAGGGATAGAAAAAAAGGAAGCGCACTCCCTTGTGGAAGCGCGCTTAACCAAACCCAAACCAGACGTAAATTTTGTGATGTTAAGGCCTCACTATCGTTTTCGGCAACCTATGCGTAAGCTTATCGCTTCCCATATAGCAATGTCAGGTACCATTGCTTTGTCGATGAAAACGGCGATAGCAGGAATAAACTGAAGAGCCCCGATAAAACAAGCCACTCCGGCTGTTCAAACAGTAGGCTTATGTAGGTAAAGATTACCAGCAGCCGAAAGTGCTCGAGGTAATACATCCATGTTCGTTGCTCAAGCAACGCGCCACAATTGATCAGCGTCACAATCGTGAATAGCACGCCAAAGAATTTGTCGATAACAGTCAAATGTGAGAAGAACAGACTGAAGACGAATGTCAGCAGAATAATGAATATGAACTGCGCGGTTACATACTGTTTGTACGCCAATGTACCACGCACTTGTTGTCGCGAGGCAAGGTATATTCGCTCCAGTTTAGGACGAATGTTCTGATCGAGTACCTCCGGATTTCCAAAGATAATTTTAAATTTCGCTCTAAGGCCGTGTGTTTTTCTTATCGCATACAACATTTCAAGGTAGTAATGGAAATGTTGCCAAATGAAACTATGACTTTTGATGGGATGTGTTAATCCATAGACTGTGGCACCATGCTCTTCTTCTTTTTCTGTTTGAAATGTTCCGAATATCTTATCCCAGAAAACAAAAAGGTCGCCATAGTTTTTATCAAGATATTTTTCGTTCGAAGCATGATGGACGCGATGATGAGACGGTGTAATGAAAATGTGCTCGAGCCATCCAAGTTTGCCAACGATCTGGGTATGCGTAAAAAAGGAATAAGCACCGTGGATAATCAAGGTCGCTATAACCATCGATGGATGAAAACCTGCCAATGGAAGCAGTGCCCAAAATACGTTTCGCACGATAGCTTGTAATGTTGTTATTCTTGCAGAAACCGAGTAATTGAATTCCTCGCTCTGATGGTGCACAATATGCGCGCCCCAGAAAAGATTTACTTCATGGCCAAGCCGGTGATACCAATACCAAACAAGGTCAGTGGACAAAATGAGGATACCCCACATCCACCAAGTATTCGGTAATGCCCAGATCGCGAAGTTTTCATAGACGTAATAAAATACACCGTAAAAACTCGCCGTAAGGAATAGATTGAGTAGTCGCTCTGCCACGCCAATACTAAAATTTGCAATCGAGCTGTCGAATTTGAAGAGATACTTGCGGCCTTGTTTTGTGGCGATGAAATATTCTAACCCGACGAAAATGAAAAAAGCGGGTATTGCAAATGCAGCGTAGTTCAGCGGAGTGCTACTCCAAGAATGCTCTGACATGTTGATTAAAAAGTTTTGGTTGCTCCATCATCGGTACATGACCGCAGTGGTCTAGAAAAATTACTTCTGCGTTTGGCAGCGCATTGTAGAACTCGAGGGCAGTCTCCGGCGGTGTTACTGTATCTTGTAATCCCCAGACCAGTAGGGTAGGCGTTGTAATTTCATCCAGGATGTGTGATAAGTTGTTCTTCTGGGCTGCGCGTGCAAGACTTAATAGACTTAAGGTATTGGCTTTTGTTTGAACCGTAGAGTACACCTCGTCAACGAGTTCTTTCGTAACGACGTCTTGGCGATAGAATGTGTTGCGTACTTTGTCACGGATGTAGTCGTAGTCTTTGATGCGCGGAAACGTACCACCAAAAGAATTCTCAAAAAGACCCGAACTTCCTGCGAGGATAAGTTTTTTTACACGCTTCGGTTCGCGCCATGCATAAAGCAAGGCAACGTGTCCTCCGAGCGAATTGCCCATCAACGTGATATTGTTGAGTTGATGATGTTCTACAAACTGTGTTACAAAAACAACGAGATCATCAAGGCGTTCTTTCGATAACGGTGTCGAATAAAATGGAAGCCTCGGAATGATTACACGGTATTGGTTACCGAATTCTTCGGCAACAGAAGTCCAATTGCTCAGATTACCAAAAAGTCCGTGCAACAACACGATCGCGTCTCCCGAGCCAATGTCAAGCAGTGGCTGGTAATCGAATTGAATAGGCGATGTTATTAATTTTCTATTCAAGAACATGGCGCAAAGATTTTAAGCTTTCAATTGACTAAAAGCAATGTTGAATCATGCATCAACATTGGTGGCCACGTTTGCGCCTTATCTTAAAGAAGTTCCACCAAAAGATCCTTAAGACGGGCGCAACCGGAAGCCATATTGTCTAGAGAAATCATGATCTCTCATCGCCCCGATGTTGGCGGCAATGACAAATCGTGCTGGTAGGAAAAGAGGAGTCCACCAGTGATTTCACGTGATTTTAATAATTCGTGCAAGTCGATTTTCTTTTCAAAAAAAAACAATCAACATCATGCCGTTGGCCGACACGACGGATTTCTTCTTGCCGTTTAGAGGATATCAACACTGGTGGGCTATTGATTATCTACTAATTCTATAGACAAAAGTATATTTATAGGTTGGATCTCCAAAATGTTTTGCATTTATTTTTTTAATCCCATACAAAAAGCGAGAGGCTCCCATAAATATTGGAAGCCTCTGCTGCATTCTGTAAACTCAATTAAAATCTGCTATGGTGATTTTCTCAAATACACATTGCCGTATTTTGATTCGAAGGCATACCGTGGACCTGTTCCCGGTTTAGCAGAGACCAGCGTGTGAAAATGCTCATCTTTAGAATTTTCGCCGATAAACTTCACGTCCAAGTTCGAATAGATTTGACCAAAGTTGGTCTCGGCAACAAGTTCTCCCATCAACTTTTCTTTTACCGATGCGTCAACGCCGCCGTAAGTCGAAATGGCTGTAAGGGGACCGGTAAAATCTTTAACTTCTACCATGCCGTATGTCGATTGAACAGTAGTCTCTACGTTGCGTGGTACTTTGATTTCAAGAATAATTTCAAAATCAACGCCCCTGCTTTGACTCTCGAATGTTTTACCGTTTTCACTTTGGTATTTTTTTAACGCTTCCTTATCGTGAAATACCATTTTTTTTCCATCGCGAACGACCGTAATACGCTGCGGAAGATTTTTAAAATCACGGATGATATTCTTTACAACAACGGTGTTCCCGGATGTATTCGTCTGAAGTTCGAAAGCGTTGTCGTTCTCGCCGTCATTGATGCTTACGGTTCCTTGAATAGCGATTTCCGATTTGTCCCATGTAGTGATGCGAACCATTTCTGGGTAATCAAAAACAAACGATATTTTTTGTCCTGATTGTATGGCGATGGATTTGTTGATCTGAGTTTGCGCGGATGCACTAACCATAGAGATCAACATGACCACGAAGAGATACGTATATTTTTTCATGACCTTGATCGTTTTAATTTCGTCAGGATATTTTATGCCCTGACGAAATTGGTTATTTAGTTTTTCTCAGATAAACGTTGTTGTGCGTTGACGAAAGATTGAGGTCAATACCACCGCCGTTGATTTTACCCACAACGTTGGAGTTGTATACAACCATGTCATCTTCTTTGCGATCCATATCAATTTTGAAGTCAGGGTCTACGTAGAGTTCGCCGTACACGGTACCCAACTTCAAGTTTGCTTTGAATGCAACGGGCAACGCTACGTCTACATGTCCGTGAACGGAAACAATAGACACTGGATTTTTAACGGTAGCAGGAAGCTTCGCATCGATGTCGCCATGAACTGTTTTTACAGTCATAGGACCTGTTGAATTGGTAATCGTCACGCGATTATGGAGTGTAGAGACCTCAAGTTCGCCGTCGAAGTTTTTTACTTCAAGGTCGCTACCATAAGGTGATGTGTGCGAATAGGAAACCGTTACACCTTTTGGAACTTTGATGACGATCTCAGGTCCGTCCATCTTTTTTAACTGACGTACTTCAACCACACCATTTTTGTCAACGATCGACAAGCCAATGCCAGAATTGTCTTCAAGTCCGTAGCCGCTTACAGCTTTCAGTCCAACAGCGCGCTCGTCTTTTTCGTTGCTGTGATTTTTATTGACGAATATGATCTCATTTCCGGTTGTACCTTCGATGGTCACATGATTCACTTCTTTGATGGCAAGTGTGCCAGTGGTTTTAGCAAGTTTATATTCTTGTCCGTAGATCAATCCTGAGGTTGCCGTTGCTAGGATTAATGTTGCCCATATTTTTTTCATTGTCGTCGTGTTTACGTGTTTAATAATTTGTGTGTGTGTGATGTATAGCATGCTTAAGTTTTTCTTTAGGATAATCGGAGGATGCCGGCGTGTGCTTCGTCTTTCACTTCCTTGAGCATCTCTTCGTCGTTGGTTATTTTTTCAAGTTCTTGCAATGATCCTTTCTCGTTCATCTCTACCAATATTCGAATCAACGCGATTTGAACGATGGGATCTTTTTGGGTGGATAACGCGTCGATCAGTGCGCGGCGAACCATCGGGTCTTGATGAAATTTTCCAAGCGCTTCTAATGCCGCCACGCGTACATTGGTGTTAGGATCGTCGTTCATCGTTTTAATCAAGGCGCCGAGAATTTCGCGATCTGCTTTTTCGATTTTCTTAATGGCTACCGTCACGCCGAGTAATCGTTGACTTGCGGAATGTTCGTTGTCGAGCTTCGCCATCATTTCTTGCTTCGTTTCTTGTAGCAATCGTTTTGCTTCGGCGAGTTCCGATTGTTGTTGATTGTACTTGCTAATGAAATATCCCAATCCACCACCGACGACTAGTAAAGTAACAGCGGCGGCAATACGATAGAATGCAGGCGAGAAGAAAACAACTTTTGTAGAGGATGTTTTTTTTTCATTTGCCAGCATGGCGTCGAACGAAGATTTTAGTTTCTGACTCGGTTCGTATGCGGTAGATTCATTCATCATACCGATTACTTCTGTTAGCTGGCGGTGTAGTTTTACTGCTTCAGGGTTTGATAGCAGTTCGGCTTCAACCAACGCTTTGTCGGCAGCGCTGATGTTTCCATCAATGTAGTCGATCAATAAGCTTTCTAATTTTTCTTTTTCCATGACAAATAGTCGTTTGAAGCGTTTATATTTTTTCAAGCTCAAAGTAGTGCTCGCGTAATTTTCCGATGGCACGATGAACTTTTACTTTGATGTTGGCAACCGTTGTATTCATGATCGTTGCTACTTCTTCGTATTTCAAGTGTTGGAAGCGCGTTAAGATCAACAACTCGCGTTGCTCTTCGGAGAGCAGGGCCATCGACCGTTGCAAGAGGATCTCTTTTTCTTCCATATCTGTTGACTCTTCTTTATCCTCGATACTTTCACTGACACGGTCAACCGATACAAAGTCGGAGAACTTGTTTTTCTTCGATTGATAGTGATCAGAAAATACATTCCGCGCTACTTGATAAATCCACGCTTGGAATAAATTTCCTTCGCGATAGCTGGTGCGATACTTAATAATGCGAAGGAAGACGTTTTGTGTGAGGTCTTCTGCAACTTCGCGGTCTGTCGTCATTCGCGCCAGGAAGTTGAAAATTCGTTTATGGTAGCGCTCAAAAAGCACAGAAACCTGCTGAAGATCACCGTTTTTCACGGCTTCCATGATTATTTCGTCGGTCATCAGGCTAAAGCTTTTTGGTCAAGTTTGTAGTGGTTACAGGCGGATAGTGGAAAGGTTACAAACTAATTTAAAAAAATCTGCTCCCACGCCGAGATAAATGCTGTAAGTCATAACGTTTCGCAGAAAAATGCCGAGGAAGGAAGAGAATATTGCGTTAGCGATTGAGCGCGTGTTTGAGCCCGACATGGGATGTGGGCGGCTTGGCGAGTAGCGAAAGCGCGACCCGAGCCTCGAGGGAAACGCCCAAAGCTTTCAACTTTCAACCTTTAACTTTCTACTAATTCCACCTCAACCTTACATACTTATCATTCTTCTTAAAGTGCGCTGGTATTGCTTTCAGTATGGCGTCTCTCAATTTTTGAAGAAGGAGCTCTTTCATGAAGCCGCTGTGTACAGCAAGACTCACTTCACGAACTGGCTCAGGTGCAGTAAAATGTTTTACGTGTTTGTTCTTGTTGCTTGCGGCGAGTTCTGGTATGAGTGTGTAACCGTAATTGTTATCGACCATGGCTTTCAGTGTTTCGAATGAACCACTTTGATAGTTCAATTGATTATTCGATTTCATGGTTTTGGTCGCACATAGATTCATGACTTGTCCGCGAAAGCAGTGGCCTTCTTCGAGCAGCAGAAGATTTTCAGGTGTGAGGGATTTTAGACTGACTTTCTCCTGCTGAAAGTATTTCAGATTTTCTGATGTATAAAGTAGTATCGGTTCATAGAATACGGGCACTTCGCGTATCTCTTTATCGTCGATTGGTGTAACGAGAATGGCGAGGTCGATGCGATTGTTCTTGAGTTGGCGAACAATCTCTTCGGTTTGCATTTCCATCACCGTGAAAGAAGTGCCAGGGTGTTTTTGAAGGAATTCATTTAAGAATCGCGGCAGTAGGTACGGCGCTAACGTTGGGATTACGGCTAGCCTATATTCACCTTCGATGGAGTCTTTTTCGTTCTTAATAAAGTCTTTTAGATTTCTGACCTCCTGTAAAATCAATCGTGCGCGCGCGATAACAATTTCTCCAGGAGCCGTTGGTTTGAGCGGTTGCGTCTTCTCGAAAATCTTGACGCCGAGTTCGTCTTCCAACTTCTTTACCATCATGCTCAGCGTGGGCTGCGTGACGTGGCAATGTTCCGCGGCCTTTACGTGGTTTCGGTGAATATCCAACGCCACGATATATTCCAGTTGTTGTAGATTCATTCGATTGAGCTGAGTGTTAAAACGGTGTAATAAACGGTGTAAATATAAGCATAGGAATTATTGATGTGATTTATAACGAAGACAAATATATTTTTGTATCATCGCGAAAAATTTTAACAACTACATAAATCATGAGTAAAGGATTGTTATCAGTGGGCCAGCCTTTCCCAACCTTCAAAAAGGCAGCTGTTGTATCACTAGAAAAAGGAAAAGAGTTTTTTGACATTTCTTCTGAAGATTTTATCAATGATGAAGGTCGTTGGACAGTAATGTTCTGGTGGCCAAAGGATTTTACTTTCGTATGCCCGACTGAAATTGCTGAGTTCAATAAAAATTACGGTGAGTTCCGTGATCGTAATGCTAACTTGATCGGTGCTTCTACTGATTCTGAGTTCGTACACCTTGCATGGCGCAATAACCACAACGATCTCCGTGATCTTAAATTCCCAATGCTTGCTGACACGTCGAAGTCACTTGCCGAAGATCTTGGTATCCTTGAGCCAAACGAAAAAATCGCTTACCGTGCTACATTCATTATCGATCCAACAGGTATCGTTCGTTGGGTGAGCATCTATGATCTTAACGTAGGTCGCAATGTGAAGGAAGTTATCCGTGTGCTCGATGCGTTACAGACTGACGAGCTTTGTCCTTGCAACTGGGAAAAAGGTAAAGAAACTTTGAAAGTATAGTGTCATGGAAGCTACGCTGACATATTCTGAATCTACGCAAGAGTTCCTTGAATTTCTGAAGCTCGACAAAGATTTCCGTACGGAGTCTCTCGATACGCTGGAGGAAGGAAAGTCACGCTACCTTGCTGATTTGAAACTGAACTTCAAGAACTCTTTTGAGAGTGATTATTTAACGAAGAAAGAAATTGCATTGTTGGGAATTTCTCTTGCTGCAAATGCGGGGAATACCATTCTGCGTGAGTTCTTCAAAAATAATGCGCAGCAAGAAGGAGCTTCTGTAGAAGAAATTGCAGAGGGAATCGCTTGTGCATCTTTGTTGAGTGCGAACAACGTGTTCTATCGTTTTCGTCACTTCATGAACAAAGACAAATACAACGAGATACCTGCACGCATTAAGATGAACATTATGGCAAGACCAGTTACAGGGAAGGAATTCTTTGAACTGATGAGTCTCGCTGTGAGCGCCGTAAATGGATGTGAAATGTGTGTGACGTCGCACGAAAAGTCGCTGCTCGAATTGGGTGCGAAAGAAGAGCGCGTTTTCGAAGCCGTACGGTTAGCTGCTGTTATTACCAGCCTGTCGAAAGTTATCTATTAAGATACGTCTGGTTATAGTTTTAGGGTCTCGACGAAAGTTGAGGCCCTTTTTTTGTATTTGCATTTCTCCTTTAAGCGATAAAAACAAACGAGGCTGTCTCAAAAGGGCAGCCTCTTCTTTTGTGTATGGATAAAAAAAAAGAAGAGAACGTGAGTCCTCTTCTAGTTGCAAGTCGTTATCTTGCTTGTGTGTACTAAAACAAAAGTAGTCTTTAAG
>NZ_QMFY01000026.1 GCF_003286915.1 Pseudochryseolinea flava | reverse complement strand
AAGACTACTTTTGTTTTAGTACACACAAGCAAGATAACGACTTGCAACTAGAAGAGGACTCACGTTCTCTTCTTTTTTTTTATCCATACACAAAAGAAGAGGCTGCCCTTTTGAGACAGCCTCTTTTGCTTTTATAATGATTATGCGTTATTCGATGATCACCAGGAAGTAATCTTTCTTTCCTTTTTGAGCAAGCATGTATTTCCCATGAAGCAAATCTTCGTTGGTAACTTTTTTGTCTAGCGTAATCTTCTGCTTGTTAAGACTTACACCATTACCCTGAATTGCTTTTCTTGCTTCTCCTTTAGATTTATAAATCGTGGTGAGTTCACCTAACAAACTCACGGTGTCAACGTCGGGTGCGAGGATGGATTTGCTTAAACGGTACGTTGCATTTTGGTCAAAGGCATCTTCGATATCTGCTGGCGTAAGCTGAGTGAATCTCTCGAAGGAAGAACCAAAAAGAATGTCTGTCGTATTGAGTGCATGTTGCAACGCCTCAGGACTGTGTACACGTGCTGTAATATCTTCTGCCAATGCTTTCTTCAACGTATTTGGATTACCATCGGCTTCCAGCGCTGCAATCTCCTCTTGATTTTTGAAAGTGAAAATGCGAATGAAGTTTGCGATATCGGCATCAGCTACGTTTCGCCAAAACTGGTAGAACTGATAAGGTGACGTTTTTGCTGGGTCAAGCCATACATTTCCGCCTTCTGTTTTTCCGAACTTCGTGCCGTCAGCTTTCTTGATGAGTTTTGTCGTTAATGCAAAGGCATCGCCTCCTGATTTTCTTCTGATCAATTCAGTACCAGTCGTAATATTTCCCCACTGATCCGAGCCGCCCATTTGCAACTTGCAATTCTTGTTCTGATTCAACCAATAGAAATCATATCCTTGCACGAGCTGATACGTGAACTCTGTAAAAGATAATCCAGACTCGAGGCGCTTTTGAACAGAATCCTTAGAGGTCATGTAATTAACGGTGATGTGCTTGCCAACGTCGCGAATGAAATCCAAGAATTTAAACTCTTTGAACCAGTCGTAGTTATTGACCATCTCGGCACCTGACGTACCCGTGAAATCCAAAAACTTTTCGAGTTGCTTTTTGACACATGATTCGTTGTGTCTTAGAATTTCTTCGGAAAGCAGATTGCGTTCTGCAGATTTTCCTGAAGGATCGCCTACCATTCCGGTGGCACCACCCACCAGGGCTACAGGCTTGTGCCCGCAGCGCTGGAAGTGCATAAGTGTCATGATCTGAACCAAATGCCCGATGTGTAACGAATCGGCCGTTGGGTCAAATCCAATATATCCTGCTGTGCTTTCTTTCGAAAGTTGCTCCTCTGTACCTGGCATGATATCATGTAACATGCCGCGCCAGCGTAATTCTTCTACAAAATTCTTCATCGCTATTAAACTGGCGCAAATATAGAATTTGCCTGCGGATTAATAAATCGTTGCCTAATCTTCAGCGTACTGAAAAACAGGCGCTTCATAGCGATAAATGGGGTCTACCTCCGAATTTGAATCAAGCATGCAGACCTCATCTAAAATGCCGTTTTCAATGTGATATACCCATCCATGAATGTTCGGGCGCTGTCCCTCGCGCCACGCCTGCTGGATCACCGACGTCTTGGCAAGGTTCATACATTGCTCTACAACATTCAATTCAGTTAAACGATCCGCACGGTCATCGAAATTCGGAATCGCCTCAAGCTCGTTACGGTGAATTCTATAGGTATCCTTGATGTTGCGCAGCCATTTGTTGAGCAAGCCAAGATCTTGATTGGTCATGGCGGCTCTAACACCACCGCATCCATAATGACCACATACGATAATGTTCTTGACTTTCAATACTTGAACGGCATATTGAAGCACGCTCAGTACGTTCATGTCAGTATGAATAACAAGATTGGCAATATTTCGATGAACGAATATATCGCCAGGCTCAGTACCTGTTACTTCATTTGCTGGAACCCGACTGTCCGAACAACCGATCCAAAGAAATTCCGGCGTTTGTGTCGTTGCATGTCGAGCGAAATACTCGCTGTCCGATTTTATACGATCGTTTGCCCAGGCTTTATTTTGTGCTAATAGTTTTTTATAGGATTCCATGTGTGTTTCTTAATGTGTTTGGTGTTCTTTAACGAGTTGACCATGCTCTTTTTTCATCGTCACAGCAATGTTTCGTGACGGCGCGTCTTGTATAAAATCATCGATGGTATTTCGAATATCGTTGTCAATGTATTCGGCATGCTCACTGTCGATGACGAGTGTTGAACCTTCCGGAATACGTTCGAATGTCTGACGAAGTACTGAGCGATTCAAGAATGAAACATCCTTGTTGAGTTTGATCAAATACTTCTCGCCCTGTTTCATAATCGTGATTGCAGACTTAATCTTTTTGAAAATTGAAAATCTTCCATTCCCATTTCCGTCAACGCCATTTTCATGATGGTGACTGCCGCGAATATTCGACCGTACCACAAAGAATAATCCGACGACCATACCAACTGCGATACCTACCAATAAGTCGGTGAACAGAATAGCGAGTACGGTGATGATGAAAGGAAGAAATTGGTCCCAACCTTTACGGAAGAAATCTCGGTAGATCGAAGGCGATGTTAATTTGTAACCGGTCATCAACAGGATCGCGGCGAGAGCCGACAAAGGAATCATGTTGAGGACAGTTGGAATCAAGATTACTGTCGACAGCAGGAGCGTGCCATGAACGATAGTAGAAAGCTTTGTCCTTGCGCCAGCGTTGATGTTGGCAGAAGAGCGAACAATTACGGCTGTGATCGGAAGCCCGCCGAGCAATCCTGATATAGTGTTACCGATACCTTGTGAACGAAGTTCTCGATTCAATGGCGTTGACCTCTTGAATTGATCCAACTTATCGGCGGCCTCGATGCTAAGAAGACTTTCGAGACTGGCAACCAAAGCAAGTGTAACCGCTACTTTGTAGATCAACGGGTTAGAAACTTGTGAGAAATCTGGAAGCGTAAACAGCCCTACAAATTCTGAGAAGTTTCGAACAGATTGGAGACTCACAAGGTGTTCTTGCGCTAAGGCTAGGCCGTCGGAAAACTGATTGAACAATGTATTCAATACGATACCAACAATCACCGCGATGAGTGGACCGGGAATGAACTTGAGTACCTTGTTTTTCTTGATTGCCGGCTTATCCCATAAAATCAAGATAATGATCGCCGTGAGCGAAATGATAATCGCGCCGGGCGTTACTTTGCTCGCGGCGTTTATGATTTCAGAGAAAGTGTTTTGTCCATCTTGTTGGATGAATGTTTCATCACCTTCATAATCCTTGTCGTATCCCAACGCATGGGGTATCTGTTTTAGAATAAGAATAAGTCCGATCGCCGCGAGCATACCCCGAATGACGGATGAAGGAAAGAAAGCTCCGATCGTACCGGCTCGGAAAACACCCAAAAAGAATTGGAGAATGCCACCAAACATCACAGCAAGGAGGAAAGCTTGATAGGAACCGAGGTCGTGAATAGCAGCGATAACGATAGAGATCAACCCAGCTGCGGGACCACTCACGCTCAAGTTAGAGCCGCTAAGTGATCCGATCACGATACCACCGATAATCCCCGCGATGATACCCGCCAAAATCGGGGCACCACTGGCGAGAGCTATTCCTAAGCAGAGGGGAAGGGCGACAAGAAATACAACGATACTTGCCGGCAAATCATATTGAAGGTTCCCAAAGGGATTCGAAACATTGCGCATTTTGAAAAAAGATAATGTAGGCGACAGCCAATTTCAGACGAAGCGCGCATGACCGATTAAAGCAATCATACTAGCCCCTGTTGATTTTGGAAGTCAGATAATTCAAAAAAATCTAAAAGGAGAAGGCTGCGAGATGTTGCAGCATGAATTATGCCTTAGGCGGCGGGGAGAGTGTTTCGCGATAAGCAGCTTTTGTGTCGAAAGTGGTCCAGCAGTGCAGCGTCATTTTCTTAGACTCCTTCGTGCTGGAAAAATCATGTAAGGCTGGTGTGAATAAGACTGTCTCTTTGGCAACGGATTCTTCTTCAACGGATTTTGAGAAATCCTTTTCCTCTTCATTCGCCGCGCCAGCAAGGAGCTTGTAAATGTTTACTTTCATCTGGCCGTCATTTAGAAGCTTAAGAGCTTCGACTTCAGCGAGAAACAAACTCATATTCATAACCAGAAGACCCGTAATCACGGTCATTATCTTCCGACAGAATATGGTCCTAAACATTTTCATGTTCAAAAATACGTCATTTTTTTAAATTAGTTACCTTTCCGTTTTATGAATGCTGATCAAACCCGGATCAATGGTGAATTCGACCTGATCAGTTGTGGTCACCGAAGGACGAAAACTTTAATATAGATTTAATCTTACCTATGAAACAGCCCGACGCGCTAAACCTAGTCGCACAATTCCATCAAACATTTAAACATCCAGTGCTCAATACGCCCACCATACCCCATGAAGATCGGTGTAAGCTGCGTGTGGCACTGTTGGCAGAAGAACTAAAAGAACTTGAAGTGGCCATCTTGGAAAAAGATATCGTAGGTGTAGCCGATGCGTTGTGTGATCTTCAATACGTATTGTCGGGTGCAATTTTAGAGTTCGGTCTTGCTGAAAAGTTCGCGGCGCTGTTCGAAGAAGTTCAACGCTCAAATATGAGTAAGGCTTGTAACTCTGAAGAAGAAGCGAAAGCCACAGTTGAACACTATTTAAAAAAAGATGGCACCGAATGTTACTACAAAGAGGAAGCAGGGAAGTGGTTAGTGTATCGCAAGGCTGACAATAAAACCATTAAGTCAATCCAGTACAGTCCTGCCGAACTCGAATCGATAGTTCTCAAGTAAAGGGTTGATAGACTGTCCTTTAAAGGGTTAGTCCAGGGCATTCTTTGTGACCCAGTAACGGTAGGCAACCAATACCTTGTCGACATTTGATAGGCGGTTAATGTCGCGCTTACTATAGCGCGGCAGTATTGCTCTGTTGATGCGCGCGAGTGTTTTAAAAACAATCTTTTTGAACATGGTCTTATATCGAGATAGGTGGTGATTTCGTTTTTATAAATTATATTTAAAATTACTAACTAAGACGAATGGAAACCACAAATACATTTCTCGACATATGGAATACCATTATGCTCTCTGGCGCACTTGTGATTGCCGGCTTGGGCATATTGATCTACCTCTTACACAAACTTCGTGTAACAACAATCCAAGATTACAAAGCGAAGTACGACTACATCAATCAATATGAAATCAAAACGTATAAGCGCGTTTTTCTTTGCTTCGCCATCGCTGCAGCAATGGTGATAAACCTTTACGGGATGAGCAAATTGAAGACGGTCGAGGTCTGGTTCTTTGTACGACTCTTCATGTCTATTGCGGGCGGAACTTTAATTGCTTACGTAGCGGCGCTTGTGCTTGATTATTACTATCCAACCGTGTTGAATAAAAAGCTTCGGAAGTGGCGCTATTTATCTCGTCCGAGTAAAGCCGGTGGTAAGATGAGGTTATTAAGCGAGGATGAAGAGGATGTTCACCTGGAAGAAGGGATGCAAGCCGAAGAAAATGTGTTCTCTATCGATTATGATGTGTGGCTTGATGAAAGTTCAGGCGAAATTAGAATTGATAAATATCCCGGTCACCTGCAAGCGTTGAAGTGCAATAGCTGTGGATTTTATACGATGCGTGTCGTGAAAGAAGAAATCACACGCCATCCAAGCAAGGATGCTAACGGCGAGTTGATTAAGCATTTTCAGTGCTCGTATTGCAAGTCGGTACGTGCAACCGCGTACAATATATCAACAAAAGAAGCTGGCGATTATAAAGCGGCAACGGAACACAGCTTTAGAAAGAACAAGAATATTGATTTGGTGCGCGTGGAAATACATTCCAATGTCGCAGGGAAAAAATTCTTTGATTTTTCAAACATCGAGCAGGCGCAGAAGTTTTTAGAAGAATACGACGCCGAAAAAGTGTCTTGATCTGGAGAATTTTATCGCCGATTGAAACGTTTTTCGTTGTAGTTATGTAAAAAACATGGCCTGCTTGATAGCATGGACGTTTAGAAGGGAAAGGCATGGATTTTGCCTAAGTATTACATTAATCGTGGGAAAGATGAAGAAAAAAGTATTAGCAGGGCTTATGGGTTTGACCCTAATGGTCACCAGCCTGGCGCAAGCAAATGTAGCCGACACAACGCGACTAAAACCGAAAGCGGTCTATGGGAAAGAAGCGAAGGCTATAGCGTATCTTCTGGATAACAACCATTATCGTAAAATTGCACTGAACGATTCTTTGTCGAGTGTGATCTTAACTGAGTTGATCAAGAATCTGGATAATAATAAAACGTATTTCACTACTTCAGATATTCAGACGTTTGAAAAATACAGAACAAAACTCGACGACCAAATCAAGGCCGAAGATGTGAGCATTGCGTATGAAGTGTATGCGCTTTTCAGGAAACGTTTCGATGAACGAATGACATACGTATTCAATAAGCTGATCAATCAGACTTTCGACTATTCTGCGCAAGAGGATTATGAAACGGATCGTGATAAAGAACCTTGGTGCAAGAACGAACAAGAATTGAATGAAGTATGGCGTAAGTTGATTAAGAGTCAAGCGTTAAGCTTAAAGCTTGCAGGTAAAACGCAACCTGAAATAGAAAAGACGTTGCGCGATCGTTACGAACGATTCCAAAAGAATATCGTGCAGTTTAACACAGAAGACGTATTCAGTCTCTATATGAATACGGTAACAGAAGCGTATGACCCACATACCAACTACTTTTCTCCAAAAGCAGCCGACTTGTTTAAACAAAGCATGAGCTTATCGTTAGAAGGTATTGGTGCACGTTTGCAAATTGAAAACGATTATACCAAGGTAGCCGAGATCATCAATGGTGGGCCTGCTCAAAAAAGTGACCTCATACACGCAGGCGATAAAATTACAGCTGTAGGACAAGGTGAAGACGGGCCACTGGTTGATGTGGTGGGATGGCGTTTAGATGAAGTGGTGAAGTTGATCAAAGGTCCTAAAGGAACAAAGGTGAAACTTCAGATCTTACCATCTGAAACAGGGATGTCGGGGCCATCAAAAACGATTGTGATTGTTCGCGATAAAATTAAACTCGAAGACCAACGCGCTCAAAAAGATGTGAAGCGCTATACAAAAGATGGGAAGGATTTGAAACTCGGCGTAATTACGCTTCCAAGCTTTTACATGGATTTTGAAGCGTATCAAAAAGGAGATCCTAACTACATGAGTACCACTCGCGATGTTCAAAGGTTGATCAAAGAGCTTCAAGCCGAGAAAGTTGATGGCTTAGTGTTGGACCTTCGTAATAATGGCGGAGGATCACTGACCGAAGCGATCGATCTCACCGGGTTGTTTATTAAAGACGGCCCAGTGGTGCAAGTGAAAAATTCAGCAAATAGAATAGAAGTGGGTGCCGACGATGATCCAGGGGTCGTCTACAACGGACCGTTGGTGGTAATGACGAACCGATTTAGTGCTTCAGCTTCCGAAATTTTTGCAGGCGCAATCCAAGATTATCACCGTGGTGTGGTGGTAGGCGAGTCTACTTTCGGCAAAGGAACTGTGCAGACTGTAATTGACCTTAGTAGGTTTATCAACGATGAAGAACAGGTAGGAGAGTTGAAATTGACGTTCCAGAAGTTCTATCGTGTTACGGGAAGTAGCACCCAAAATAAAGGGGTAACACCCGATGTGAAATTGCCAACAGCGTTAGACCCGGAGCAGTTTGGTGAAAGCGCTAGTCCAAGTGCGCTTCCATGGGATGAAATCCGCGGGACGTTGTTTCAAAAGACACCAGTGATTACCGATCGCGTGATTACAGGATTGAATAAGTCCTATCAGGAGCGTTTGAAGTCTGATCAAATTCTTCATCGCTTTGTTACCGATACAGAAGAAGTTAGGAATAGCTACAAAGAGACACGTATATCATTGAATGAGGCTGTGCGGAAGAAAGAAATCGAGGAAGCTGAGAAAAAGAAACAGAATGCTGCCATGAGCACTGAGATTGGCGGTGAAAATAAGAAAGTCAATTCTGGCGGTTTAGAAGATCTTGATGATGAATACCTTCGCGAAGGCTTGTTCGTACTTGGCGATTTGATCACTTCCAAGATTGGATGACCTCAATCTGCTAGCATAAAAGAAGGGAGCGAAAATTCGTTCCCTTTTTTTGTATCCGATGCCATAAGAATAAGTGTTATTTGGATCAAATTATTATTTTCGGGCTGCTTAGGATAACTCATGAGTGAAGAACTACTCAAAGCCATCATTCAACTTTTTGCAATCGTTGCCCGCGAACGGATCACCGAAGATGAGCGAACGAATATTAAAGAGTTTTTAAGTCTTCACCTGAATCGTGAGGCAACCAGCTACTATCTCAAGCTGTTTGATGAATTCTGTCAGGCACAGGAGTCCGGCGTAAATCAGGAGTTGAGTCTAGATGCCGACACGCAACAATTCGTTGACGATTGGGCCAAGATCATGCAGATCGTTAAGAAGGTTAATCAAGCCTTGACGATGCAGCAGAAGCTGGTACTCATTGTCAAGATCATTGAACTCGTTACAGCTGACAATGAGATTTCTGACCGGCAAGGAAACCTGATCTTTTACATCGGGCAAGCGCTGAAAATTCCGCAGTCTGATGTGCATGCCCTTCAGCAATTTGTCATGGGGCAAGACATTGATGAGCTTGCTTCCAAGAATGTTCTCATCGTCGACGAAGGTTCTGGAGATTATATCGGCCCGAGGTTGATAGAGAAAGACCTGACAGGTCTTATTGCTGTTTTAAGACTTCCGGATGCCGAGGCATACTTTATCAAATATTTGGGTATTACCACGCTGTATCTGAATAGTATACTCCTGAAAAGCCGGAAGATTGATGTCTTTCCGACGGGAAGTACGATCCGCGGCGATAAAGTCGGACCAATCTACTATAGCGACATCGTTGGGAAATTCCTCATCGATCATAGCAAATCTCAAATTACGTTTACGGCAGATCATATTTTTTACCATTTCAAAAGTGGTCGTGCCGGAATTCAAAATATCAACATCGCTGAGCAAGGTGGGAAATTGATCGGCTTGATGGGCGCCAGTGGCTCGGGTAAGTCAACGCTGCTAAATGTTCTTAATGGAACGGAGAAACCGTCCAGTGGTCGCGTGTTGATTAATGGAATAAACATTCATGAGCACCCTGAAAAAGTTCAGGGAATCATAGGTTATGTTCCTCAAGATGATTTACTCATCGAAGATCTGAGTGTATTCGAAAACTTATACTACGCTGCGAAACTTTGCTTCGGGCATTACACAGAGCGACAAATCATGGAACTTGTCGTACGTGTGTTGATGAATCTGGGGCTTACCGAAATTAAAGATTTGAAGGTTGGCTCGCCGTTGCAGAAAACAATCAGCGGTGGCCAACGGAAGCGATTAAATATTGCACTGGAGCTTTTGCGAGAGCCTACCATTCTTTTTGTTGATGAACCAACATCAGGGCTTTCGTCGCGGGATTCCGAAAATATCATGGACTTATTGAAGGAACTTGCACTTCGTGGGAAGATGGTATTCGTGGTGATTCATCAGCCGTCGTCCGATATTTTCAAGATGTTCGATAGTTTGATCATCATGGATGTTGGCGGCTTTCAGATTTATTATGGCAACCCGGTTGAGGCTGTGATCTATTTTCACGAAATCATCCATGCGGCTAACAAAACGCCAGGCCCTTGTCCGGAGTGTGGTAATATCAATCCAGAGCAGATTTTCAGTATCATTGAGACGAAAATTGTAAACGAGTATGGTCGTCTCACCAATACGCGCAAAGTTTCGCCAGGGCAGTGGTATCAATACTTCAAACAAAAGATTCGTGTCGGTAGGGTCGAACATACCCAAGCTACACTGAGCGTTGCGCAGGAAATACCCAATTGGTTCAGCCAATTGAAGGTGTTTGCCACAAGGGACGTGCTGGCGAAGTTTGCCAATAAGCAATATTTATACATCAATATTTTAGAAGCTCCCGTGTTGGCATTCTTTATCGCATTCATGGTAAAGTATTACAACGTGCTTGATAGTACGCCGGAGTATAGTTTCTATCATAACCACAACGTGCCGGTTTACTTTTTTATGAGTGTTGTCGTGGCGTTGTTCTTTGGATTAACCTTGAGCGCCGAAGAGATTTTTCGTGATCGGAAGATTCTGAAACGGGAACAGTTCTTACACTTGAGCAGGAGCAGCTATTTGGTGTCTAAGGTGCTTATCTTGTTCGTTATTTCCGCAGCGCAGACGTTGCTGTTCACGGTTATCGGAAATGCTATTCTTGAAATTCCTGTGCTTGAAACGAGGTATTGGGTTATCCTATTCTCGGCGGCGTGTTTTGCTAACATGCTTGGGTTGAATATTTCAGCCTCCTTTAATTCGGCTGTAACCATTTACATTCTTATTCCCATTCTCATTATTCCGCAGCTCCTTTTGAGTGGTGTGGTGATTAGTTTCGATAAGTTTAATCCGCGTGTAGGAAAGCCAGTGGGTATTCCCGTAATCGGCGAAGTGATGGCTTCGCGATGGGCGTTCGAGGCGTACATGGTAACGCAGTTTAAAGACAACGCATTCGAAAAACAATTTTACGAATGGGATAAAACGGCCGCGATAGCAGAGTATAAACGTGTGTACTACATCCCGGCGTTGGAATCAAAACTGGCGTATTGTCTCAATCATCGTGGCGACTGGCGCAACACCCGCAACGAAAAAATGGTGGGTAACTTGGCACTGGTTCATCACGAGATCACCAATGAGTTGGAACTTGTCGGTAAGGATAAGTTTCCAGAAGTTGACCTGCTGACCATCGGAAAATTTGATTCCTTGGTGGCGAATAAGGCTTCCAATTTCTTGTCTACTTTAAAACAGTTTTATGCCAATCGCCTGAATAAAGCTGCCGAGGCGAAAGAACATTTGATAGATTCCTTAACCTCCACACCAGAACTGTCGGAGGAGTATGCAAGTGCCCGTGAACGTTATACAAACAAATCGGTGATTGATGCGGTCAAGAACACAACAAGTCCCGAGCGTATTTTGGAGTATGATGGTCGGTTGATTCAAAAGCTTTATCCGATTTATCAAGACGAACATCATCCTTCTCATTTCCTTGATTTTTCGGCAAGCCTCTATCAACCGACAAAGCATTTTGCCGGAAAAACCTTTGATACGTTGTATTTCAACCTGGCTGTAATTTGGTCGATGGTCATCTTGCTCTATATCACGTTATACTACGACGCATTAAAACGCATTATGCACAAGCTCGAGCGGCACCGGAAATACCGCATAAAATAGAATACATTTGTCGGGCTTTATTATTTTTGCAACAAAGGCTAAACATCAATGAAAAGAAATTATTATCTAATGTTGGGCGCCCTGATATGCTTCGCGGTGGCCATTGCGTCTTGCGGTAAGAAAGATGCTAAAGCGGAAGAAGAGAAACACGATCACGCACACGACGAACATGCTGAGTGGAAGGAGATGGACGCATTTCATGAATTGATGGCGGCGTCATTTCATCCTTACAAGGATACAATGAACCTTGCGCCGGCAAAATCACTTGCGGATAGCATGAAGGTCTCTGCTGAGCAATGGTTCAATGCACCGCTCCCTGAGAAAGTTAACAATGACGAGACGAAGGCAAAGTTGCAGGCCCTGAGAGATGGAACGGCATCATTCGCCGATCTCGTAAAATCTGGCGATGACAAAGCCGTTGGCGATGCACTCAATAAGCTTCATGACCTGTTCCATGAGATTCAGAATTTGTGGTACGGAGGCAAGGGGCACGACCATCATCACGAGCATTAAACATAAAAAACAAAGCAAGGCCGGTTAAAAAAAAAGACTGGCCTTTATTTTTTTTAAGGTTTTTTGCAATTTTTTGTAACGATTCAAATTCAATCACGACAGATTCCACATTCTAACCAATGGCAGAAAAAAGTAGCGTTTTTGATATGATCGGCCCTGTAATGATTGGCCCTTCAAGTTCTCACACCGCGGGTGTGGTACGCATTGCGCGTGTAGCGTTCAAGTTGCTGGGAGGGAAGCCTGACGTGGCAGACATTACTTTTTATAACTCATTTGCAAGCACTTATGAGGGCCACGGGAGCGATAGAGCAATTATCGCCGGGCTACTGGATTTTAAGACTGATGATAAGCGAATCAAAGATTCGTTGACGTTGGCTAGGCAGGAGGGCGTACAATATCATTTTAAGTCGGTAGGAAATGCTTCGACGCTGCATCCCAACACCATCCGTCTTAACCTTCAAAAGGGAGACAAAAAGGTTGAAGTTCTGGGCGAAAGTCGTGGAGGCGGGATTATCAATATTGCAGAAGTGGATGGCTTTAAGGCCGACTTTAGCGCGAACTTGCATACCCTAATTATAACAGCCGAAGATAAGAAAGGCAGCATTGCCTTCATTGCCGATGTGCTGGCCCATGACGACTGCAATATTGCAACCATGTCTGTGTCGCGTAAAGGTAAAAATGACGTGGCTTGTCAGGTAATCGAGATGGATTCTGGTCTGAAGCCTGTAACATTAGAATACCTTCGGAGTCTTAGCTGGATTAAAGCAGTAATTTATATACCCGATATCGATCGTTGATGAAAATGAAAAAAGTATCAGTTCTAATTCTTTCGTTCTTCACGCTTCCGTTTCTGGCGTCGGCACAGGTCGACTCGCTCGCTACGGAATGGACCTTGAAGCAATGTATTGACTATGCATTGGCCAATAGCCTTACCGTTAAACGGAGTACGTACGCCGTCGAAACAAGCGAGGTAGATTATGATGAAGCGAAATATTCACGACTACCATCTGTGAATGGGCAGGTGTCTTACGGCTCTAGTTGGGGGCGTGGTCTTGATCCGGTAAGTAATGACTTTGTTACCCAACAGATTAACTCATCTAACATCGGTGCGCAGGCATCCCTACCGCTGTTTAATGGTATGCGAATTCATTCGGCCATCAAGCAGTTGAGAACTGCAAATGCTGCCGCCGAGCAAGACTTGGCTAAAACGAAAAACGATATTACCATCAACGTTGCTACGTTGTTTATCAATGTGGTTTTTAATAAGGAGTTAGTTGAAAATGCGAAATACCAACTTGCGTCAAGTCAACAGCAATTGGATAGAACGAAGAAGCAAGTAGCAGCCGGATCCTTAGCAAAATCGGAGGAGCTTAACCTGGATGCGCAGGTGGCTACGAATGAGGTTAATCTTGTGCAGCAGGAGAACGCGCTTGCGCTATCCCTACTTCAATTAAAGCAGGCGTTGCAGATTCCGGCGTCGCAGCCTTTCGATGTAGAGATTCCAGCCATTGAGCCGCAAGATGTGATGTTGACACAATCGCGCGATGAGGTTTTCGATATTGCCAAACAAGTAATGCCTGAAATCAAGGCAGCTGAATATAAAGTTCAAAGTTCAGAATTTGCTGTTAAAGCAGCACGCGGAAATTTGTATCCTCGATTGAGCTTGATCGGAAACATCAACACAAACTACTCAAGCGCAGCGAGTCCGCGTCGAATTGTCGACGAGGGACGTTTCCTCTATGACGACTCGAATGGTGATGGGGTCGCAGATCTTGATGCTGCAATTGGAATGTCAAATGGCCAGCCTGTATACACCTATGTGCAAAATTCACATATGGAGAATTATAATGCGAGACGTCAATTCGAAGATAACATTTATCGGACCGTAACGCTCCAATTGTCGATTCCGATTTTCAATAGTTATCAAGCACGCGCAAGTGTGAGAAGGTCAGTCATTCAACGCGAAGTGGCGAAAGTAAGCGCTGCAGAAACAGCACAAACCCTTCGTCAAGATGTTGAAACGGCATACAACAATGCGGTGGCGTCGTCGAAAAGTTACAACGCGAATACACGTCAAGTACAGGCGCGTGAAGAAGCTTTCAGAATGATGAAACAACGATACGAAATTGGCGCTATCAATTTCGTAGAATATCAAGTTTCAGAAAACGATCTGTACCGGGCAAAATCAGATCTGTTGAGAGCGAAATATGACTTTATCTTCAGAACGAAAGTTTTGGATTTGTATCAAGGAAAATCAATCTATTAATTATCTACATCCATGGCAAAGCAGACAAAGAATTCAAATCGTACTCTTAAGCGCGTGATTATAGGCATCGTCGTTGTTATCGGCGTGTTAGTCATCGCCAAGATGAATGGATGGATAGGTAAGACCAGCGACATTGAGGTCGAACTAAGCAAGGCGAAACGTGTAACGATCACCGAACGCGTAAGTGCATCGGGAACTGTGCAGCCTGTTACAGAAGTAAAACTGGCGCCGGAGGTTTCCGGGGAAATCCGTGAGTTGCTCGTGGAAGAAGGAGATTCCGTAAAGAAAGGACAGTTACTCGTAAAAATTCGCCCAGATACATGGGTTTCGCAGGCGGAACGCGCCGAAGCTGCCTTGAATCAGCAACGCGCGAATCAAGTGTCTTCCGAAGCTGCGTTATCGAGAGCAGAAGCAACCTACATCCGAGCGCAGCAAGAGTTCAAGCGTCAGGAAAAACTCTGGAATGAGAAGGTGATTTCAGAAGCTGACTGGCAACTCGCGCAGCAAAATTTTAAAATTGCTGAAAATGACCTTAAGTCTGCGAAGCAGTCACTAGAAGCAGGTCGTTTCATTGTGAAAAGCAGTGAGGCAAGTTTACGCGAAGCACAAGAAAACGTGCGCCTTACAAGCGTTCTTGCGCCCATGGACGGTATCGTGTCTAAGTTGAGTGTAAAGAAAGGGGAACGGGTGGTAGGAACACAAACAATGGCCGGAACGGAAATGCTTCGTATTGCGGATCTTAATGCAATGGAAGTTCGCGTAAATGTGAATGAAAATGATATCGTGCGCGTGCAAGTTGGCAATGAAGTGGCCATCGATGTAGACGCTTACTCTAGTCAAAAGAAAGAATTTAAAGGGAAGGTTACGCTAATTGCAAACACGGCAAAGGATAAGGTTTCCGCAGACGCCATTACCGAGTTTGAAGTTCGCATCCTGATCGATAACGAATCTTATAAGGATCTCGCACAAGGTAAAGTTCCTTTCCGTCCGGGGATGACAGCCAGCGTTGATATCATGACTCAGAAAAAAGAGAATATCCTTTCTGTGCCGTTGGCAGCAGTAACTACGCGCAACCCGGATAAGAAAGAAGAAGGTAAGGACGGTCCTCCAAGTGACGAAGCTCAGAATAGTGATAAGCCTAAGCCAAAAGGTCAGGATCAAACCGTCGTATTTGTAAACCAAGGCGGAACAGCAAAGATGATCGAAGTAAAAACAGGTATTAGCGATTACGACAATATTGAAATCGTCAGCGGTGTTGCCGATAGCACTGAAGTTATCACAGGCCCGTTCTTGGCAGTATCAAAAAGGTTGAAAGATGGTGACAAAATAAAAACTCAACCGAAGCCGGAATCGAAACCGAAGACGGCAGAAAATAAGTAAAGTGAAAGCCTCGTTTTGAACGGGGCTTTTTTATTTATATTCAGGCAAAAAAAGTATGGTTAAGCACCCTTGGCATGAAGTATCGGTAGGAGAAAACCCTCCAGAAAAAGTAAACGCTATCATCGAGATCCCAAAAGGTTCACGGGCAAAGTACGAGATAGACAAGGATAGCGGGTTGATCAAACTCGATCGCGTTATTTTTGCCTCGATGTATTACCCCTTAAACTACGGCTTTATTCCGCAGACACTGGGCGAAGATCATGACCCATTGGATATCGTCGTTCTTACGCAAGTAACCGTGGTGCCCCGTTGTTTGATACCGTCAAAAGTAATTGGTGTCATGCAGATGATCGACCGTGGAGAAGCTGATGATAAGATTATCGCGGTAGCAGAACAAGATCCTAGTGTGAGTCATCTCACCGATGTAAAAGATCTGCCGGATCATTTGATGGCAGAGCTAAAACATTTCTTCGAGAACTACAAAACACTCGAAAATAAGAAAGTAATTGTCGATGAGTTCCTTGGGAAAGAGGAAGCGATGAAAATCATCAATACCAGTATTGATTTTTACAAACAACATTATCCAAAAAAGTAAGCGCCTTCATTCCACTTCAAATCTTTATCTTTGCCGCTGATGAAAATATCTGTAATCATCAGTACGTATAACTCGCCAGCGTGGCTTGAGAAAGTCTTGTGGGGCTACGAATGTCAAACCTTTAAGGATTTTGAAGTGGTAATCGCTGACGACGGTTCGGGTGAACCTACACGTCAACTTATCGAACAATTTAAGCAGGCGGGTACGCTCAATATTATTCATGTGTGGCATGAGGATAGGGGATTTCAAAAATCCGAGATCCTCAACAAAGCAACCGTCGCGGCGTCGGGTGATTATCTCATTTATTCCGATGGTGATTGTATACCAAGAAAGGATTTTGTTGAGGTTCATCGTCTGAAAGCCGAGGTGGGATATTTCTTGTCGGGCGGGTATTTTATGCTTCCGATGGACACAAGCAAGGCCATCGAGAAGGACGATATCTTAAACGGGAGTGCGTTTGATGTGCAGTGGCTATCAGAACATGGCTTGCCCAATACCTTCAAGACAATGAAGCTTACCAGCACGGGTTTTAAAGAACGATTCCTCAATTTCATCACACCCACAAAGCCTACTTGGAATGGACACAACGCCTCGGGTTGGAAAAAAGATATCCTTGCCGTGAATGGATATAACGAGCAAATGCAGTATGGCGGACAAGATCGGGAGTTAGGTGAACGTCTTGTAAATAAAGGCATACGCGGCAAACAAATTCGGTATAGTGCAATTTGTGTACACTTGGATCACAAGCGCGGATATAAAACACCAGAATCAATTCAGAAGAATCAGAATATTCGGAAAGAAACGCGTCAGCAGAAAAAGGTGTGGACTGCATTTGGAATTCAAAAGACTGCCGCTCCACCAACAACGCTCTAGCGCATGCGCCGAAAAGTACTGCTCGTTGAATTCAAATATCACCAAGAGATTATTCCGTCTCAGTTGATGCTATTACTCGACGCTGGGTATGACGTCCATGTTTTTCTCGATAAAAATCTCTGGGATGAACAACTTCTTGGTGTGTTCAAAGATCGTGTTTCGTTCACGCTTCTTCATGACACTAAAAAAATATTCCGAAAAATTGCGGCCATTTTTCAACTCCGGAAATATGTGCGCAAACACGGAATCTCACACCTGGTAATTAATACGCTCGATTCAAATTTTAATTACTATGTACTGAAGTTTTTGCCAGGCCTTCATGCCGTTGGTATTGTGCACCAAGTACATCGGTTTGTAAAAAAGCAATCTCATCGTAAAAGTCTGAATAAGGTAAATGCTGTTGCAACGCTGTCAGACTATACGCTTGATTATTTTCGAAAGCACATAGTGCTGAAAGTTGAGTCTGCTTTTTTCTATCCAATTTATTTCGAGACAAAATACCAAGCCACAACAAAAACGCGTGCCGAGGTGACCGTTGTTGTTCCCGGTCAACTGGATTTACGGAAACGCGACTATTTCCAATTGATAGCAGCGGTTGAACGTATGCCAAAATTGGAAGGCGTTAAGTTTATCTTGTTGGGGAATAAAAATAAAAATGATGGCAAAGCTGTAGTTGCTACAATTGAATCGAAAGGATTGTCAAAGTATTTTGTTCTCTCGGAAGGGTTCCTTCCTTACGACCAGTTTTTTCAATACATCGCTAGTTGCGATTATGTGATGCCGCTTTTGAGTGATAACATTTCAAATTATCGTCAGTATCTACAGAGTCAGATATCGGCTAGTTTTAATTGGGGTTACGCTTTTAACAAGAAGCTACTCCTGCATATCGATTTTTCACAGGTGGTGAAACGAGTTGATGCTGTTTTTTATGATAACGACACGTTGTCGAATGTTCTATCGCAACTAAAGAAGGAAGATACCTCGATGGTGAGGTCCGAGTACTTTGATTTTAAGAAGCAGCAGGAAGCTTATCTTTCTTTGTTTGGGACCTGAATGTCGGTACGCCCAAGTTGATTTAACTTCATCATTCGGAATAGAATTGCATTGAACATAGTGAAGAAAAACAAAGCGCTTTGCAAGTTTAATGTGTTAAAAAGGAATGTTGCCATCCACATTAATAGAAATGCTACGTATAAATAATTTTGGCTGCGCAAGGCCATCAAGCATGGTATAAATAAGCATCCAACCAATAAAAGCAGCTCCGTAATCCCTGTTCGAATCATCGAGCTTAGGTATTCATTATGGGCATTTTGTCTTTCGTGCATCATAATTACCCAGCCGTGTGATTCATAGCAAGGTTGAAGTACATCCTTCTCGTCGCCGGATCCATATCCTGTGAAAAAGTGATGGTCGCTAAGCAAATCAATAGCACAATACCATGAGCGCAGGTGGTAAACGGTCGACAGAGATGATGATGCTGAATTGTCGATCTCAAAATCAGATTTCATCGCGATCGCTGCGGCATCGTCAAGACCTAGTTGCATTCGCGTGACAACAGACTTACTGTTGAATACGACAATTCCTACAACGACGAGCAAGACAATGATTCCGGCAATCGCCATTCGAGCATTGATTTGCGATCGGATGACAAGGACCAGGACAAATGCCAACACAATGAAAACGAATGCCGCGAGCGGGGCACGTGATTGCAAAAGAAAATTAAAGACGCATAGGTATGCAGCAAGCCCAATTAAGATACCTCGCTTGAGTGTAGATGCCGCGTAGGTGTATAGATCATAGGCAATAAAAAACACTGCGAAGGATACGAAGACGGTGACAAACGAAGGATGAAGATCTAGAAAATCAACAAGATTGAGGTAAGTGATTTGATCAAAGCTCCGCACGTCTGGGGGGGCCGAAAGCATGTTATATCCCGCTTCAGCCAAACTGATGAACGAGCAAATACTTAAGCCCACAATGAAGGCATAACAAATTGCTCTAAGTTGATGTCGATCGAGGTCGCTAAAGAATACAAGCAGTGGAAAAATCAGGTAACTTAATCTGGACTCCAGTCGCAGATAGCCAGCGTCCATGTCTTCGGTTAATATCAGTCCCGGAATGTTAATCAGGTAGAGTGAAGCAAACAGGAATAAAAATTTGCCGTAAACACCCCATTCATAACGAATATATTTTATCGAAGAAACGGCCCACAAAATGAATGAGATTGCTACAAAAAGTTTAGTTACGACCATGTCAAAAGGGATGAGCAAGGCCACCAGGCACAAACTGTAGAAGAAAAGCTTTCCTTTAGACATTCGAAGGCGTAGGCTAAGTAAAGCGCAAATAGCACTTAAATTTTTAAAATTAAAAAGCACAAATCATAGTAAAGATCACCAGAAAAAATGCTAATGTTTTGATAAGTAAGCGGCTATTTCCATCAGCCAAGCAATTCCCATATGAACGATGATCCCGCCCCACACACTCCTCGTCTCCAGTGCCACCACACCCAGAATAAAACCACCAAAAATTGAACTAATCGCTTCGCCCATAGGCTTACCGAAATGAATGAAACAATAGGCAGTAATCATCGGCAGAATGCACTTACGTCCGAGGACATGCGCCATGCCGATCACCATGAATCCGCGGAATAGATACTCGACGGTAACAAAATCTAACCCGTACACCAGCTCATAAATCCCAGCGGTGACCCACTCGGGAATGCCTAAATAAATATGAGCACCCGAAGGCTTATACATCGGGTATTGCCGGCCAAAACTTCCTTCGATTGAAGCAATCGCGATCAAGGGTATCATGATTGCCAGCATGATAAAATAAGGTCTAACATTAAAGCGGTCTGGCTTAAGACCATAGATGTGCTTCTCCGTACGATCAAATTTGTAATAGTACAGCAGCAATGGAATCATGATGATCATCTGACTCAGGATGTTGTTGCCAACTTTATACACCCACCGCTGCAAGTCTTCATGAAAAAAGTAAGCAATCACTTCCCGCACGTATGGCATACTGCAGTCTATACTAAGGATTATCAATACAAGAAGACTCTTACGCCAGAATATACGATCTGACCAAAATGCATCCTCGTTCCTGAAAAAAGTGTATGTTGATAACGCGACATAATACGCTGTGGCATACGTAAGGAAAAAACAAAAGACTTTGAATACGCCTACTTGCTTGTCAAGAAATCCGTTCTCCAGATTAAACGTGTAGTTGATGAATAGGCCGAACGCAATAAACGCGGCCAGAGACGTGTATTGGAGAAGGTGGAAATCTTCTTTAAGGTGATGCCGTAAATAGTTCCAGATCTTTTTCATCACCAGCTAACCAAATGCTGGTGTACGCGATGAATAGGTAAGCCCATGACATTAAAATAAGAACCCGTTATCTTTTCGATGGCAACCATGCCGATCCAATCCTGTGCACCGTAGGCACCGGCCTTATCGTAAGGTTTGTAGTTGTCGACGTAAAATTCAATTTCAGCTTGTGTAAGCGTTTTGAAAGTTACTTCAGTCGTGTCATCAAACGATTCCTCTTTTTCTTTCGATACTATGCACACGCCGGTAATGACGAGATGTGTTTTTCCGGAAAGACTGGAAAGCATTTTAATCGCTTCACTACGATCGAAAGGTTTGTTGAGGATCGTTTTTCCGAGAACCACTACGGTATCGGCCGTCACGATTATTTCATTCTGAATTTTAGGACGGAAGTATTCCGCTTTTTTTGCAGCCAGGAATTTTGCAACCTGATCCACAGGTAATGTATCCGGAAAATCTTCTTCGACATCAGGCTTCTCTACAGTGAACGTAAATCCCGCCTCCTTCATTAAATATTGTCGGCGTGGAGAACTTGAGGCCAGGATTAACGGTCGATTTGAAGGTATCATGCGAAAGGATAATAAACAGGTGTGTTGAATTCACGATCTATGATTGAGCTGAAGAGAAATCCACAGATCACCTTGGGATAAAAGTATGTCGATTTCTGCGGCATCGTAAAACCGCTATCGCAAATTTTCTTTACTTCTTCGATAGAAACTTCATTGGTGATGATTGCCATCTGTGAACGTCCATCATTAATGCGGTTCAAGCAGTCTGCAAAGTTTCGATCAAACGCGATATGCTCGGACTTGCGTTGTTCTTTTCCTGCAATTCCAAGAATTTTTTCAATAATGAAATAGTGCATTACTGTTAAATCCAGCGCTTTCACTTCCGGCGGAAATGGCCAGTGAAGTTTTTCAATAGACTCTGGTTTAAGTTGAATTTTATACGCGGTGTCTTTGAAGACAATACCGAAAGTCCATTGCTTACCAGCGATGACTTCTGGCAGCGTCGTGGCATCGTCGATCACTTTCACCTTGAAATGCTTCTCTAATTTTTCCAGTACGGATTCGGAACTGAAATTTGGTAAACCAACGATGAGCCTGTGCGTCGGAAGGATTCGCAGGTCATCTGATTCGGTATTGGTAAAGTACATCAAATGAAAATTGTATCCTTCTTTGCCCGTATGATAGGGGTTGGATCGCTTTTGCTGGTGCATGTTGGCGAGGGATCCCTCGTATCGATGATGACCGTCGGCCAGTATGATTTTCTTTTCTTTGATTAAGCTGAGAAATTGGTTGACTGCCTTGCCGTCGTGAATCACACCCACAACGTCACGGACGCCTTGATAGTCTTCACTTTCATACAAGGGTGATGCAATGGCTTCATCCATTAGTTTTTCTAAAGTGAAGGTGGGGTCTGTGTATAGCCCATGCGTTGGACTCACGTGCAATCCTGTTTTTTCAAGAATTTCAACACGGTCATTGACAGATTTTGGAATTGTATTCTCGTGACGAAGGATGACTTTGTCCTCCCAATCGTACACGCGTACATGTGCAATGAATCCTTTTCGACACGAGGGACGTGTGCTTCCCGGTGTTTTGAAATATTGATAGTAAACGTAGATCGCTGGTAATTTATCTTGTAAGATCACGCCGTTTTTTTTCCAGTCATCCAACAACATGGCAGCGCGTTCTCCGGCCAACGGTGGCTGTGGAACGGAAAGGTGAATGCTGTTCAAAGGATTCTTGTAAAGCGCCGCGCGTTGCTTGTCGGAAACAACGTCGAACAGTGGTGATAAGAGGTCGTCTATATTGGTGGCGAGCTCGGTGTTGTATCGCCAAGCTCTTACCGGTAAAATTTCTGCCATTCGTGTTCAGTTAAACGCGGTTCTTTTTCCAGCGCGAGGGTTGTGTGGTTGGTACCGCCTCGGCTGCTGACTTTGCTTTGTTTGTAAGCGTAGTTGCCAATGCCGCCGCGAGCATGGCTTCCGTCGACGATGTATGTTCTTTTAGCAGCGCTGGTCGAAAGAAGTTTTCTACAAACTTGGTGTCGAATTTACCCGTTCGAAACGCTTCATGTTTCATTACGAAGAGACAAAAGCCAAGCGTCGTTTCGAGTCCCGTAATTTCATACTCGTGAATTGCGCGAATCATTTTCTCGATTGCTGCTTCTCGCGTCTCTGCATGACAAATCATTTTTGCAATCATCGGATCATAGTAGAATGGAATCGACATCCCTTGTTCAAATCCGTCGTCAACGCGAATGCCATGTCCTTGTGGACGTTTATACGTTGTCAAGGTGCCGATGTCAGGGAGAAAGTTGTTAGCAGGGTCTTCAGCGTAAACGCGAATCTCTATGGCATGTCCATTGATCTGTAAGTCTTCCTGTTTGAAGGGCAACGGTTCGCCTTGTGCCACTTTGATTTGACATTGCACGAGGTCTAGCCCTGTAATTTCTTCGGTCACAGGGTGCTCGACCTGCAGACGTGTGTTCATCTCCAGAAAATAGAAATTCAATTTTTCATCGAGAATGAATTCAACAGTTCCGGCGCCATAATATCCGCATGCTTTAGCCACGTTGATGGCAGCTTCGCCCATCTGTTTTCGCTTCGCAGGTGTGAGCACGGATGAAGGCGCTTCTTCAACAACCTTTTGGTGACGTCGTTGAATCGAGCATTCACGTTCGAACAGGTGAACAACATTTCCGAGTTTGTCGCCAAAAATTTGGAACTCGATGTGACGCGGACTAGTAACGTACTTTTCAATGAATACAGAACCGTCGCCGAATGCTGATTTTGCTTCGCTGATCGCGCGCTCCATCTGTTCTTCGAACTGGCTTTCGCTATCGACAACACGCATCCCCTTACCACCGCCACCGGCACTTGCTTTGATCAGAACGGGATACCCGATCGCTGATGCAATTTGTTTCGCCTCTGATAGGTCTGTAATTGGCTCCGCTGTTCCCGGTACCAACGGCACGTTAAACTTTGCCACGGCTGCCTTTGCAGCGAGCTTGCTACCCATCAGCTCGATCGCGGCCGCGGAGGGACCAATAAAGATTAGTCCCGCGTCTTCTACGGCTTTGGCGAAGTCTTCATTCTCCGATAGAAATCCATAACCAGGATGTATGGCATCGGCGTTGGTTTGTTTGGCTGCAGCAATGATCTTTTCGATGCGCAGGTACGATTCGGAAGATGGGGGAGGTCCTATGCAAATTGCTTCATCCGCATAGCGCACGTGAAGCGATTGTCGATCGGCTTCGCTAAATACGGCGACTGTTTGGATTCCCATTTCGCGGGCAGACCGCATAATTCGGAGTGCAATTTCTCCGCGGTTTGCTACCAAGATTTTATTGATTTTTGACATGAATTGGCCGGAAAATGCAATGGTAAGCATAATTATTACGTGCACAAATAAACAGGCACTCTTCCGATCCCAATTTTTCCTTATTTTTGCCGCAATTTTAATGAACCGTGAAATGGTAGATTTATTCGACAAGCTCAAAATGGAGGCCGGTCCGCTGGCTAAGTATTCCCATCTTCCTGATGACTATTTCTTCTTCCCGAAACTTGAAGGGGAGATTGGTCCTCACATGAAATTCAATGGTAAAGAAGTGCTCAACTGGAGTTTGAATAATTACCTCGGTTTGGCTAACCACCCAGAAGTTCGTAAAACCGATGCTGACGCTGCTGCGAAGTACGGCATGGGCTTACCAATGGGTGCGAGAATGATGTCAGGAAACTCGTTAAACCACTTGGAACTTGAACGTCAGCTCGCTGAATTCGAAAAGAAAGAGGATGTAATGCTGCTCAATTTCGGCTACCAAGGCGTAGTATCAATTATTGATGCTCTGGTTGATCGCAAGGACGTGATCGTTTATGACGCAGAATCGCATGCATGTATTATTGATGGCGTTCGCCTACACATGGGGAAACGCTTCGTGTACTTGCACAACGATATGGATAGTCTCGAAAAACAACTCCAACGTGCTACTAAGCTGGCTGAAGAGACAGGTGGTGGAATTTTGGTGATTACTGAAGGTGTTTTCGGGATGTCTGGAAAGCAAGGTGACTTGAAAGGCGTTGCCGAGCTCAAGAAGAAATATAAGTTCCGTTTGTTCGTTGATGACGCCCACGGTTTTGGGACTATGGGTAAGACCGGTGCTGGTTGCGGCGAAGAGCAAGGCGTGCAGGATCAGGTCGATCTATACTTCTCTACGTTTGCCAAATCAATGGCGAGTATTGGTGCATTCGTTGCGGGACCGAAGAATATCATCAAGTACCTTCGTTATAGCGTTCGCTCACAGATTTATGCGAAGAGCTTGCCGATGCCACTAGTGGTGGGCGCGCTCAAGCGTCTTGAATTGTTAAAAACTCAACCCGAATTGAAAGCAAACCTTTGGAAGATCGTGAATGCGATGCAAAATGGTCTTAAAGAGCGTGGTTTCAATATTGGATCAACATCTTCGCCTGTTACGCCCGTGCTGTTTAAAGGCGGTGTAGGTGAGGCTGCGAACATGGCGATGGACCTCCGTGAGAACTTCGGCATTTTCTGTTCAGTTGTAATCTATCCTGTTGTTCCTAAGGACGTTATCATGTTCAGGATCATTCCAACGGCGGTACACACGCTTGACGATGTGAACCGTACATTAGAAGCCTTCTCGAAACTGAAAACGAAGCTTGATAGCGGTTTCTATAAAGAAGAAGTACTGGTGTCGGTAACTAAGGGAGTCTAAAAAAAGCCGCGTTTCTGGTTGTTTTTTAAGGTTTTTATTTAAATTGGCAGAGGAAACTAATTTTTAAATCCTAAAATCTGAAAGACAATGCAAAAGTTTCAAGAGCTTAAAGATCTCATTACTTCACTTGAAGGAGATATAGACAAGTTTTACAACAAAGGAAACAGTGCTGCAGGTACCCGCGTTAGAAAGGGAATGCAGGATCTGAAAAACCTAGCTCAGGCTATCCGCACTGAAGTTCAGGAACTTAAGAATAAAGCTTAGGCTTCAGATACACCCTTAACAATCAAAAGCTATTAAAGTAAAGCCGTTCATTTGAACGGTTTTCTTTTTTTATGTCTTGCGCTTCTTGGCCGCTGATTTCTTGGCCACTTTGGTCGCGGTTGTCTTTACTTTCTTTGGTGCGGTTGCCTTCTTCGCAACCACTGGGCTTTTAACCTCATTACCAAGGATCTGGGCTGCGTGATTCTTGGTATCTACCTTTTGGATGATTTGCTCCAGTAAGCCCTCCTCATTGATTATAAACGTAACGCGCGCGGTGCCGATATACTTCCGACCGTACATTGACTTTTCAACCCACGTGCCGTACGCGTCGTGCACTGTCTTGTCTGGATCGGCAAGCAATCGGAAAGGCAATTTCTCTTTTGCAATGAATTTCTGATGCGACTTCTCGGTGTCGGTGCTGATCCCCAAAATTTCGTAACCCGCCTTTTTAAGTGCTTTGTAGTTATCCCGAAGGTCACACGCCTCAGCCGTACAACCCGGTGTCATGTCCTTAGGATAGAAGTATAGTACAAGCTTCTTTCCTTTAAAGTCCGAAAGCTCGACAACATTACCCTGTTCGTCTTTTGAACGGAAGTCTGGTGCTTTGTCTCCAACTTGAAGTGTCATAGAAAGTTAGGGGATTATAAGATCCTTTTTGAGAAGGTCGACGTATTTCCTGCTCTGTCGGTCACTTTCAGTTCAAAATTACCTTTCAGAGGCACATTTTTATTGAGGAGTTCAGACCATATCGTGGCAGTCTTGCTGTCGTAGTGCATCAAAAGCCACTCTCCATTGATCGATGCTTCGAACGTATCAATTCCAGAAAGCTCGTCACGTATCTTAAAGCGAACTGCAGACGAATTTACGGTAACCATTTTAATGGATGGTGCGATGCGATCCACCAACACGATGAAGCTGCCAAATTCCTTTGTCGTGAAGTTGATTCGGCCATTGGTGAGCTTTCCTCCAACGAATGTATAGCCCTTTCCGGCCTGACGGTATACAGCATGTGAGGTGGTCCAATTGATCTTTCTTGCAGGCAATAGGGAAACTTGGACACTGCTTTTTAACGGTACAGTTCGGTCGCCTATCGTGTACACCTCGCCGCTGTCCTTCATCATGGTGTATTTGGTGTTGAGGAACAATGTATCGTACAAGGCTTCTGCGGGAAACTCGATGTTCATTCGATCGCCGTAGTATTTATATGCTGTACCCGATGGAATGCTTACGTTGATGTTTGGGACAATACGGTTGTCGCATACTACAACAGAATCTGGTATGGTTTGTCTTAAATCTACCAAGTAAACAGATCGATTGAAATTGCCGTAGTCCGGCAGTACCTCTATGACATTTCCTTTTACGTAAATTTTTGCTTTCGTGTCGGCTGCAGTACAAGGCTTGGCGGCAATTGTCATTACGTTTTCAGTAATGTCATAGGTGATTGGAACGGTGAGTGGCTCTAGCGTTTTTACCTCTTTAACTGGTTCCATCGGCGTAATTTGAAATGTCACCATACTGCTATTGCCATAACTATCTTTCATGGTAATCTGCACTGTGGAAACTTTCTTTTTGTTGACAGTGATTTTTCCTGATCCTGGCGATTTGTCGTAAAACTTCAAGGCGTTCCCATCGTCGATGTATAATTTGTAGAAGCGTGTGCCTTTATTTCGGAAGGTTTTGAAATCCATGAGAGTGTAAATGGCGCGCGTCTCAGTGATATCGATCTTTTCAATCGCTTGGCTGAACACTAACTGGCTATCGACGCGCATTTCGATATAGTTAACACCCCCATAGAATGGGCTCTTCGCTGCGAGCCGGTCTTTCGCAATAATCTCAATACCGATAACGCCGGATGCCATGATCGGACTCGCGATGGAATAGTTATTGCCAACGCGCGTGGCAGCATAGAATTCAAATCGTCCAAAACGATCGTTGATACGGGCGTTCTTGTCGAGTGTTCGCACGGCAATTTTCTCCGGTGCTGGTGGAAGTGTTTCCGCTACCTCTGGAAAGTCTGCTACTTTTAATGGGTCGAGTGCGTAATTGTTTGCATCGCGAATATCGAAATGTAAGTGAGGACCAGATGAAGAACCGGAGTTGCCCGACAACGCGATCGTGTCGCCTTGGTTCACGCGAAATTGATTCTCTGTGAAGAATAAATCGACGTCGAATTTCTTAGCATTGTATTGTTCTTGAAGAATATGTTTGGCGACGGCACCTTTGAATTTGTCCAGGTGAGCATACAATGTTGTGTTGCCGTCTGGATGTGTCAAATAAATAATATTACCATAGCCGCTCGGCCCAACCGTTACACGTGAAATGTAACCGCTCTTCGACGCACGCACGGGGAATCCAATCATGTTGTTCGTGCGGATGTCAATTCCCGAATGAAAGTGTGTGCTTCTCAACTCACCCATGGTCCCCGCTAAAGAGCCGGGCTGACCAGGGTTGATGGGATAGATGTACTTCTCTGCTGGCGCAAATGTTATCTCAGGTTTGCTAAATTGTGATTGTGCATAAAGCGCGTTTATCGTAAAGAAAAAAATCAATACGATCTTACTTGATCTCAAATTCCAACAGTTTCTCATTTTCAATATAGGCGGATAACACATTGCCGACTTTAACTGGACCAACGCCTTTGGGCGTGCCCGTAAAAATTAAGTCTCCCGTGCGAAGTGTAAAAAATTTTGACAAGTACGAAATTATATAATCGAAGTTAAAAAGCATAAGACTCGTGTTCCCTTGTTGCCTAATTTCTCCATCTACTTGTAAACTAAAGGAGATATTTTTCAGGTCGGCAAATTCATTAACGGAAATAAATTTGTCAGATATCGGTGCCGAACCGTTGAAGCCCTTTGCGATATCCCAAGGAAGTCCTTTTTCCTTAGCCTTTTGCTGTAGATCACGTGCTGTAAAATCAATGCCAACACCGATCGCATCGACGTATTTGCTCGCGAATTTTTCTTGAATGTTTTTTCCTTCTTTGCAAATCCTCAACACAAGCTCCGCTTCATAGTGAATATCTTTTGAAAATTCAGGATAAAAGAATGGCGCGTTGTTTCGTATGATGGCCGTGTCCGGTTTTGTGAAGATAACGGGTTCGTCTGGCCTTTCATTGTTCAATTCTTGAATGTGCTCTGCATAATTTCTTCCGATAGCAAAAATTCTCATGGATATAGCTTGGTTAATGAAGTGTTACACTTGATGCGTGAGCGGGGCGTGTCCGGCTCAATGGTAATACGGCATCGATTTTTACGATTTGTTCCGCTAAGGTTTAGATTCGTCCAAATTTATAAAACAATAAATCTTCAGATTTGTATTTTTATCCAAAATTTAAAAGATATGTTCAAAAAGGTATTGATCGTTCTGATCGCTGGTCTTATTGTGAGCGCGTGCGCTTCCGTTGCTGTAACGGGACGAAAGCAGCTCAGCTTGGTGTCTAATGGTGAAATTATTCCGATGGCCAATCAACAATACGCCGAAGTGTTGAAGAAAGGTCCATTGTCGACGAACCAAGAGCAGGTTCAAATGATTAAACGCGTTGGAGCAAGAATTCAAAAAGCCGTAGAGCAGTACATGGCAGAAAAAGGATTGTCATCGGAACTTAGTGGCTTTGCATGGGAATTCAATTTGATTGATGATCCGAAAACCGTAAACGCATGGTGTATGCCTGGGGGTAAAGTTGCTTTCTACACCGGTATCATGCCGATTTGCAGAGACGAAACGGGTATCGCCGTAGTAATGGGTCACGAAGTTGCACACGCCATCGCCAATCACGGTAGAGAACGCATGAGTCAACAAATGCTTGCGCAATATGGGTTGGGTACACTTAGTGCCGTGATGGGACAAAATCCTACTGCCGGTAAAGATCTGCTTCTTCAAGCAGTGGGCGCCGGAACAAACATCGGAATGTTGAAGTTTAGCCGTGAACATGAATCAGAGGCAGATCATATTGGACTTATTTTTATGGCGATGGCAGGATATGATCCTAACGAGGCGCCGAAATTCTGGGAGCGTATGACTGCCGGTGGAGGCCAAGAGCCACCTGAGTTTATGTCCACTCACCCTTCACACTCTACACGTATCAAGGATCTGCAAGCTTGGATTCCAGAAGCCATGAAGGTATATAAGAAATAACCAACACTTACGTTCTAGATCATTATGAAAAACGCTTTTGGCGCGGCATTATTTCTTTGCTTCATTTTCTCTTTTGTGCAATTGGTAGCGCAATCGGCGGATGACGCTGCGTTGAAGGAGATTGCTGATCACCGAAAGAAACAATTTAAAGAGTTTAAGGATAAGTCGACATCGCCACTGCCGTCAAAGGATGTCAAGCGTTTTTCTGGTCTGAATTATTTTCCCATTGACCTAAAATATAGGGTACAGGCAAAGTTCGTGCTCAACGCTTCACCTGTACTCTTTAAAATGAAAACGACCACAACGCGACTACCGAACTATAGAAAATATGGTGAAGTACAGTTCACGTTGGATGGACAAAACTTCGTTCTTGAAGTGTATCAAAGTCCTGATTTGATGAAGATGCCTGGATACGAAGATTACCTTTTTATCCCGTTTACCGACAGTACAAATGGCGACGAAACATATGAAGTTGGTCGTTATTTAGAATTTCGCGTTCCAAACTCAGAAGATGTTGTGATAGACTTTAATCTGTGCTACAATCCTTACTGCAGCTATGGCAAGGAGGATGGTAGTTATTCATGCCCCATTCCGCCGGCAGCCAACGCTTTGAACATTCCTGTGAGGGCAGGGGAGCTTAAATACCATTAAGATCATACTATCATAGTCCGTCATAAGGTCTTGGTAAGACTTTAGGTGGACGAAGTGTGGAGAAAGAGTGGAAGGAGAGTGGAGGAAATACCTATCTCGGAAGTAGCTCGTGCAATAAACCAGGATTATGGAGATGGGCCGTCATTACATATTTCAGTCGATAAATAAACTTACAAATTTTACCGTCCTAGCTTTCCGCCAAAGCCGCGTAGCTTGATCTCGGTAAGCTTGCGTTTCGTGTCTAGGGGAAAATCGCCGTTCATCATCCAATCGTAGTAAGCAGGTTCTTCTTTCAGTACCGCGGTCACACCTTTATTCTTGTGTTTGCCGAAGTTGAAGATCTCTTCACCCTTTTGATTTTTAATCATCCTTCCTGCGAGGTCAACGAGATCGGAAGATGTCAACTTTGATAACGTTTCTACATCATTTTTGATCTCACCGATTTTTCTGTTTGCGCCGTCGATTACATCTTGTCCTTCATACTTCTCAACTTGCGCAAGCAGTACTTCCATGGTTGCTTCGGTATCGGCTTCAGCCGTGTGTGAATTTTGAAGTTCTTTATTCAGGTAGAATTTGTACGCGGCAGAAAGCGTACGCTTTTCCATCATGTGGAATATCTTCTGTGCATCTATAATTTTTTTACGTGCGTAATCGAAGTCGACGCCGGTACGTAAAAATTCTTCGACCAACATGGGGATATCAAATTTTAACACATTAAATCCTGCGAGGTCGGCACCTTCCATGAACTTCGCATAGTCTTTAGCCACGTCTTTAAACGACGGTTTGTCTTTTACGTCTTCGTCCGTTAACCCGTGGAAGAGTGTAGACTCCGCAGGGATTGGTATTGTTGGATTAAGTACGTTTGACTTGCGCAGAATTTCGCCGTTGGGCATCATTTTGACAACGGCGATTTCGATAATGCGATCTTGCGTGATATTTGTCCCCGTAGTCTCAAGGTCAAAAATGCAAAGTGGGTTTTTTAAGTTAAGTTTCATTGGGGAACTAATACTAAAGGATACAAGGTGCCGTTAAGACACAATTTTTTCGCTCAATTCGATGAGATTCAATCCGCCGAAATTTCCACTGCTCATCAAGAGCAAGTTTTTATTCTTCCATGATTGTTGCAGGAGGAAGTCTTTCAGTTTGGCAGCGTCTGTAAATACAATCAAGGAAGGATTTGCAAAAGCTGCTTTGACGTCTGTCTCGGAAAGTGCTTCAAGATTTTTTTCTTTTACCTTCTCTGGATTGAAATATACGATTGGCGTTTGCACCGCCTTCATACTGTCTTTATACTGAGGAATAAATTTTTTATTGAGGCTGCTAAATGTATGCAGTTCAAAGCAGGCTACAAGCTCACGTGACGGGTGTATTTCTTTGACAGCTTTCACCGTAGCGCGTACTTTGGATGGCGCGTGGGCGAAATCTTTAAAGACCACTGTAGTGTTGTTCTCGCTGATTTTCTCAAGTCTACCGGCGGCACCTTTGAACGTGGTGATGGCTTCGAAAAATTGCTCCTGGCTAATACCAATTTTTTTTAGTACTTCTTTCGCTGCGCTCAGGTTCTGGAAGTTATGACTTCCGAAGACCTTTACCGGATACTTTTCTTTGCCATTGGTGATAAAGAATTGTCCGTTGTTGTCAGATGTTTGTGGATGACTTTTGTAAGAAATTTCAAGTGTATCGGAGCGTTCTTTTTTTCCAATCATCAACGCCATCGGATCTTGTTCGCAGTAGATCAGAATACCGCCCTTTGGAGTTTGATCGGCAAAACGATCGAACTGTTTTACATACTCTTCCTCCGTCGGGAATACGTTAGCATGGTCCCAGGCAATTCCGCTAATGATCCCAATGTGATGTTGGTATCTTAAAAATTTTGGTGTAGGGTCTAATGGAGAGGAGAGGTACTCGTCGCCTTCAATGATAATGATAGGCGCATTGTCACTTAGCCTAACGGTGTATTCAACGCCCGGCACACGTGCGCCGATGACATAGTCGAAATTTCTGTTAAAGAAGTTCAACACGTGAATGATCATGGCGGTGATGGTAGTTTTGCCATGACTGCCGGCGACCACGATGCGTTGTTTGTCGATCGATCGTTGGTATATGTATTCAGGAAAGGAAACTATTTTTAATCCAAGTTCCTGTGCTTTAAGAAGTTCAGGATTGTCCTTGCGGGCGTGCATGCCCAAGATGACAACATCTAATCCAGCGTGAATTTTGCCAGTATCCCATCCGTTGCTAGCGGGCAATAGTCCATGGGCTTCCAAGGTTGAGCGCGATGGGTCAAAGATCTCATCGTCAGATCCTGTAATAATGTGTCCATCTTTCTTCAGTGCAACGGCCAGGTTGTGCATAACAGCACCGCCTATAGCAATAAAGTGAATCTTCTGTTTATTGTCATCCATCGAAAAACGAATTCGGGGTTTAAAATACGGTAAAATGTTTGGAGTGAACAAGAGGGGCCTGTTCGCGATCGAAGGATCATCGTTCGGCAGTGTTATCGATCTGAAAATCAGCGGGTGATTGGACGTGCGTGACATTCGTTGTCATTGGTCGCAGCTAGCTTTAACACCGTCATGTACTTGGCGTCGTCAACAGAACTTGTGTGAAGATCGCGGTGCGGGCAGGTGATTGAACTGTAAACATTCATTTATCGTTTGTTTGTGGAATGTTGACAACTTGTTGATGTTAATAAGAATATCTGCATTCCTTTTTATACGTTTGTCGCCCTTAAAATTTAAACACGTACAACAACCACTGTATGGAGCAAAGATCAACGTTTCTGAGGTCAGGCGGCAAATCTAATAAAGTACTTACTCGGGATATCTCCGAAAGTTTAGGTAAGCTTCCTCCTCAGGCACTTGATCTGGAAGAAGCTGTACTGGGTGCGTTGATGCTCGAGAAGAACGCGCTCAATGCGGTTGTTGAATTTTTAAAGCCTGAACACTTCTACGTTGAGGCACATAAAGAAATCTATACTGCCATTGTTGACCTGTTCAAGGCTTCTGAGCCTGTGGATATGCGCACCGTTGTGAATCAACTTCGGAAGCAAGGCAAAGTCGAACTCGTTGGCGGTGCATATTACATTGCCGAGTTGACGGCGAAGGTAAGCTCAGCGGCAAACATCGAATATCACGCGCGTGTGATCATCGAGATGGCCATCAAACGCGAACTTATCCAAGTTGCTTCTCAAATCCACCACGATGCCTATGAAGATGTGACAGACGTGTTTGAGCTTTTGGATAAAACCGAACAATCAATTTTTCAGATTTCGGATGCCAACCTAAAGAAGAATTACGATAACATGCGTAACCTCATGGCGCGTGCTATTCAGGAACTTCAGGCACTGAAAGATCATACAGACGGTTTAACGGGAGTGCCAAGCGGATTTACAGAACTCGATCGTATGACCTCCGGATGGCAGCGTTCAGATCTTGTCATTATCGCTGCTCGTCCTGGTATGGGTAAGACTGCATTTGTGGTTTCTGCACTCCGTAACGCGGCCGTAGACTTTAAAATCCCTGTGGCGATATTTTCATTGGAGATGGCTTCTATCCAGTTGGTAAACAGGATGATCTCAGCAGAGGCAGAGTTAGAAAGTGAAAAGATCAAAAAAGGTAACCTTGCTGATCATGAATGGACACAGCTCGTTCATAAAACTTCGAAACTTTCTTCAGCGCCAATCTTCATCGACGATACACCAGCGATTTCCATCCTTGAGCTTCGCGCAAAGTGCCGACGTCTTAAGGCGGAGAACGGTATCCAAATTATTGTAATCGATTATTTGCAGCTCATGCGAGGTGAACAAACTGGTAACCGCGAACAAGAGATCGCTTCGATTTCACGCTCCTTGAAAGGTATTGCAAAAGAATTGAATGTGCCCGTGCTAGCACTTTCACAGTTGAGTCGAAGTGTAGAAACCCGCGGGGGAGACAAAAAACCTCAGCTTGCCGATTTACGTGAATCCGGTTCCATCGAACAAGATGCCGATATCGTTATGTTCTTGTATCGCCCTGAGTACTATAAGATCACTGTTGACGAAGAAGGTATGCCAACACAAGGTACGGGTGAAGTCATTATCGCAAAACACCGTAACGGTTCTACCGGTAGTGTGAAGCTCAAGTTTATTGGCAAATACACAAAGTTCGCAGACCTCGACTCTCCATCATCGTATGATAATCCATTCTCTGGCATGGTGACCCGTGAAAGTAGATTGAATAGCTTTAATCCAGAACCTCCTCCATTACCACCGATGGGCGGTGGTGGTGTTGACGACGAGGAAACACCTTTCTAAAAGATCGTTCAACGTGTTGATACGTTGTAAGTCGGGCGATAACACGTCAGAGTGATTACCAATCTTAATTTTATTTACTTTCGCTGTTTAACAGTGCATTGTGAAAAGTATTTTTTTAAGCGCCATTACAGCGGTGATGCTCACATTCCTAACCGCATGCGTTTATCATGACATCGCGGGCCGGATTGATTGCTCAAAGTCCAATCTAACAATACAGATCGATTCTGTGCGTGGTGCCGCGAGTTGTTCCGTAGCAAATGGAATCATCTATGCGACAGTGACCGGTGGAGAGCCTCCCTATCAATTTATGGCGAATAACAAGCTGTTCGAAACAGACAGTATGAAGGGGCTTTCTCCAGGTATATATGTTGTTAAAGTAATTGACGCTTTGGGATGTGAAGCGATTCAAACCAATGTAACGGTTCCGGCGGCGGGTTTTACATTTCTCACCACTTTTGAGCCTGACACAGAATGCCTCTCCAATAATGGCAAAGTCACAATCGACATCGATCAAGGTAATCCTCCTTATGTTTTTAGTATCGACGGTGGTGAGTTTTCTGCGGATAGCACCTTCGTTGGACTGCAGTTCGGTGTCCATATCGTAAAAGTTAGTGATGTTGACGAATGTGCGAGCGAGTTGCAGGTGGATGTACCGCGCGGAGCCAGTGACGTACGGTGGTCAACGGATATCCAACCATTGCTTACATTAAAATGTTCTGATGTCGGATGTCATAACGGAATTTCACGAACAAACGATTTCAGAAAGTATAAATCCGCGAAAAAATTTGCGGCTGACATTAAGACTCAGACACAAAATCGAAGTATGCCTTTCGAGGGATCGCTAACCCAAGATCAAATTGACATCATAGCCTGTTGGGTCGATGACGGTGCGCCTGAAAATTGATGTGATCGAGGTAGAAGTATTGCAGAACTGTTGGCGCATTCATTTATATTTATCGAAAAATAATTTATGCCCCGTATTGTCATTGCGTTGTGCTTGATCCTGATAGTTGCTGCTGGTAAGCTGAGTGCGCAGGATAGTAATAATCCTTTTTTGAAATCTAATCCGATGATCGATACGCTTGAGGCGCAACTTGCTCGGGCGACCTCCAACACTGATAAAGTGAAGGTACTCGGCGAGCTGGCAGAGTTTTCGGTTGGGGCCAATAGGAAATTATCTGATGAATATTCAGCGCAACAATTCAGGATTGCGGAGGAGAGTCGGGACCGGAGTCTAATCATTCGTGCGCACCTTTCGAATGCGCAACGCCTTTATAACTTGAGTATTTTGCAGCAGAATATCACACAGGGCTTGAGTGCTTCGCGTAAAGCGCTTTCGTTAGCAAAAGCAAGTCACCTGCCGGAGTGGGAAGCGTGGGCTAATATGTATGTAGCCATAGGCCTGCGTCTCAATGCTGAATTTGATGAGGCACTTACCTTTAATAACCTGGCCTTGTCGTTGGCCACGGCAAGTGATAGTGATTCCTTAAAAGTTTTTGCTTTTAACGCGATTGCTAACACGTACATGCGTAAGAAAGATAAAATGTTGGCTTTTCGAAACTATCTCGCGGCATTGGAGATTGCCGAACGTGCCGATAATTTTAAGCTACTCAAAAATACCTATCAAAACCTGTCAGCATTTTACGCGAGCCTTGATGATTATGAGCGAGCGAAAGATTACTTGTATAAATTTGTGGCGATCACGAAGCGCTTCGATAAGAAACTAGATCGCTTAGAAGCTTACAATGGTATAGGGCGGGTGTATACTCAGGCGAAGCAGTATGATATTGCGATGAGTTTTTACGATCGCGCAATTGCCTTGGCTGACACAATGAAATTTGAACTGATCAAATTGAATAGCTATAGTAACATCGTCGACATGTATTTTAATAGTAACCAGATGTTGAAGGGGTTGCAATATTTGAACTCGAAGCCGGAGTTGAAAGCTTTTGTCGAAAATGCAGGATTCAGCCATAATATCGATCAAGCTTATGGTGCGATGTATATATCACTGAATAAACTTGATTCTGCTGAATATTTCCTGAAGCATGCGGAGCCTTCATTTGAGAAGACGGGTAGTAAATTAAGCCTGTTCTGGTTTTATGCGAATATGTCGAACCTATACAATGAAAAGAAAGACTACAAAAAAGCCGTCGCGTATACATTTAAGCAGAAAGCTATCGCGGATGCGATGGGAGATATGGAATTGATGAAAACTACTGCTCAGACGTTGGACTCACTTTATCAGAAATTGGGTGATTACAAGAGCGCGTATGCACACAGCCATGACTACTACGTGTACAAAGATAGTCTTGAAAAATTGTCGACTGAAAAAGATTTGATGCTGCTTGAAGTAGAAAACGAAAACAAACGAAAACAGCGTGACTCAATTCTCGAGGAGCAGGCAAAACGGGATCGTCATAATATTCAATACATGGGTATCACAGCCGCTATCGCAGGAGTGTTCATTGTGTTGGTGATGCTTGGGATATTCAGTGTTTCACATGCTACCATTCGCATCCTTGGCTTCTTTGCATTCATCTTCCTTTTTGAATTCATTATCCTCATCGCTGATAATCAAATTCATCATTGGACACATGGCGAGCCTTGGAAGATTCTCGGGATAAAAATTGCTTTGATTTCGATATTACTTCCGCTGCATCATTATTTAGAAGAAAAAGTTATTCACTATCTCACATCTCGGAAGTTGTTGGACATTAATAAAGAGGCGTTGTTGGCGAAGTTCTATAACAAGAAGGTCGCTGAGGCAGACTCCTATTCTGATTCAAAAAGCAATTCGTTCAAGGCCGACTGAAGCTCTCTTACTGTTTTATGTTGTTGCTGTTCACGGGCTTTCGCAATACCGTGTTCGAAGATTGTTGTGGCTTTTTGAACTTCCCCCGTGCTAGCAAAGAGTTTCCCAGCCGTATAGTAGGTGGGAAGATAATCGCTATGATTGATTAAGAGTTCATCAAACAATCGGATAGCCTCTTCTTGATTTGACTTTTGGTATTCCAAGGCTAGGGCATAAACATTGAAGGGATCGCTCGGATCATCCTTCAAAAACTGTTGGAGCTGTTCAAGACGTGTCATTTCTTCCTACAAAAATGAAAATAGAAAACCGAAATTTTAAAATTTTCGCTTTTCAAAAACGGATTTTTGTATCTTGAGCCCTTATTGAAAAATTAGTTTAGAACTTATTGATTTAGAGCAAGATGAAGATTTTAGTCTGCATTACACACGTTCCCGATACGACATCTAAAATCAATTTTACAGATAATAATACCCGCTTTAATACGGCGGGTGTTCAGTTTATTATCGGTCCATACGATGATTACTCCTTGGCACGTGCTATAGAAATCAAAGAAGCGACCCCGGGTGCAACAGTAACGGTGTTGAATGTTGGACCCGCAGATACAGAGCCAACGATTAGAAAAGCATTGTCCGTTGGAGCCGATGACGCTGTGCGTATTAATGCCGAACCTACAGACTCTTTTTTTGTAGCCAAACAAATTGCTGAGCATGCCAAGTCGATTGGGTACGACCTTATATTAATGGGGCGCGAATCGATTGACTACAATAGCGGCGTGGTGCATGGTATTGTAGGTGAGCTGTTGGGATGGCCATCGGTGTCGCCTGTGATGAAGCTAGATATAGAAGGGACAAAGGCGAAGCTTGCGCGTGAGATAGAAGGAGGTAAAGAGTTTTTGGAAGTTAACCTTCCCTTTGTAGCTGGATGTCAAGAGCCGATAGCAGAATGGAAAATTCCTAATATGCGTGGTATCATGTCTGCGCGAACAAAACCGTTGAAAGTAGTAGAGCCAGTTTCTGTCGACAGCGGCGTGAAGCTTCAGCAATTTGAATTACCACCACCGAAGGGTGCTGTGAAGATGATTGCAGCGGACAATGTTGCCGAGCTGGTAACGCTTCTGAAGAATGAAGCAAAAGTACTCTGATTTTAATACCCACTCTTAAAATATTAACGCAATGCCTGTACTCGTTTTTGTAGAAAGCGCTGAAGGAAAAGTGAAGAAGACATCGCTTGAAGCGGTAGCCTATGCCCATGCGATGGGACAGGGTGTTACTGCGATTGCACTTGGTAATGTCGATAAAGAAGAACTCGAAGCACTCGGAACATACGGCGCTCAAAAGGTGCTACACGCTTCGGATTCGAAGTTGAACGACGGCATCATACAAGCGTATGCATCTGTTTTGGTGAAGGCGCTTCAAGATGAGCAAGCTGACATTTTGGTACTTGCAAATTCTTCGTTGGGAACACCCGTGGCGGCGAGGGTTGCTGCCAAGATATCGGCTAGCCTTGCGTCTAACGTAGTAGAGCTCCCGAATACCTCAGCTGGTTTTGCCGTGAAGCGAAGCATTTATACCGGTAAAGCATTTATGCAGGTTGAGCTCAAGAATCAAAAGAAAGTAATCGGTATTAAGAAGAACGCGGCGGAGGCTAAAGCAGTGGGATTACCAGTGCAAGCAACGCCATACGCAGTGACATTAAACGACGCAGACTTTGCTGTAAAAATAACGTCATCAGAGAAGGCCACTGGCGAAGTACTTCTACCAGAAGCGAACATTGTTGTTTCAGGAGGAAGAGGAATGAAAGGTCCAGAGCATTGGGGGATTCTTGAAGAACTTGCCAAGACTTTACATGCGGCAACAGGATGCAGTAAGCCTGTGTCGGACATGCATTGGAGACCACATCATGAGCACGTGGGTCAAACAGGTGTAAAGGTCGCCCCGCAGCTTTATATTGCTGTTGGTATTTCGGGGGCTATTCAACATTTGGCAGGTGTGAACTCGTCAAAGTGCATCGTGGTGATCAATAAAGACGCTGACGCACCATTCTTCAAAGCGGCCGACTACGGTATTGTTGGTGATGCATTCGATGTAGTTCCGAAATTGACTGCCGCTATTAAAGCCATAAAATAAATTTCGGAAGCAGATGTGCACAAGACTGAATTTTGTAAGTTGTAATAAGAATTGAAGCTTAGGAAAGCGCGAAAGTGAAAAAAATAAAACTCGAAATATTAGGTCTCTCCTCCAGTCAATCGCAAACAGGGTCTTTCGCCCTGGTGCTTGGTGAAACAGAAGGAAACAGAAGGCTACCCATTATCATCGGAATGTTTGAGGCGCAAGCCATCGCCATTGAGATCGAAAAGATCATTCCTAATCGACCGATGACGCACGATCTTTTTAAATCCTTTGCCAGCAACTTTCATTTTACGGTCGAGGAAATTATCATCTCAGATTTGAAAGAAGGTGTCTTCTTCGGAAAGATTGTATGCTCTGATGGGTTAAAGAAAACGGAAATCGATGCGCGTCCTTCCGATGCAATCGCTATCGGTCTACGCTTTGACTCACCTATCTACACCTACGAAAACATTTTAGCAGAAGCAGGTATCGTGTTAACAGATGAAGCTGAGGAAGAAAAGCCGGAACCTAAAGTAGAAAAGGCAAAAGTTAAGAAAGAGACGACCAAGAAAGATGACTTCAAAAACTACACAGTAGATCGTTTGAACGAGCTGCTGAAAGAAGCTATCGATAAAGAAGATTACGAGCGTGCCGCGAAGATTCGCGACGAGCTAGGAAAAAGAAATTAATTTTCACCAACGAAGCATAAGGTAAATAGACTTTATGCTTTTTTTGTGCTCTGAATAACCTAAAACCTTAAGGGCCTGTGGCCTTGTAACACTTGCTATGGAGTATCTGCGCGCGCTTGGAGGCCTTATTTTTATCGTTGGTATAGGCTATCTCTTCTCCTCTAACAGAAAAGCAATTAACTGGAAGCTCATTGGTGTGGGGATTTTGCTTCAAGTAATCCTAGGACTTCTTATTGCAAAGGTCGACATCGCGAAAGACGTTTTTGAGTACCTCAGTGCGCAGTTTATGACCTTCTTGAGTTTTGCGCAAAAAGGTGCTGAGTTTCTTTATGGAGACCTCTCCAAAAATTCGAACAGCGATCCCAACGCTAAGCACAGCTTAGGGTTTCTATTTGCATTTCAAACGCTGCCCACCGTTATCTTTTTCTCGGCGGTAACAGCTGGGCTCTATCACCTGGGAATACTTCAAAAAATTGTATATGGATTTGCATGGCTGATGACGCGGACTATGAAAATGTCTGGCGCGGAAAGTCTATCGTTAGCCGGCGATGTCTTTATGGGACAAACTGAAGCGCCATTGTTGGTGAAACCTTTTATTCCCCACATGACACGCTCGGAGTTGCATTGTCTCATGACAGGAGGGATGGCTACGATCGCCGGTAGTGTGTTTGGTGCTTTTGTGACTTTCTTAGGAGGGGCTGATCCTCAAGAGGCACTTCGATTTGCTACGCATCTTTTAACGGCCTCCATCATGAGCGCACCTGCAGCGGTCGTCATGGCGAAACTGTTCCTTCCGGAGACAGAACCCATTGATCAATCTTTGAAACTAACGAAGGAAAATGTTGGCGTTAACTTGATCGATTCGATTGCAACCGGCGCATCGGATGGATTAAAACTGGCGCTTAATATCGGCGCGATGTTGCTTGCATTCATCGCTGTAATTTATGCTGTGAATTGGGTTTTGGTGGATTTTGTGGGAAAGTATACTGGACTTAATGAAATAATTAAGGCTAGCACCGACGGGACATTCGATGGCTTGTCTCTTCAGTATCTGCTTGGGCAGATCTTTCGGGTGTTCGCATTTATGATTGGTGTGGATTGGCAAGACTCCCTTGAGGTTGGAAGCTTGCTCGGTCAAAAAATGGTGATCAATGAATTTGTTGCGTATATCGATTTAGGAAAAATGAAAGCCGCTGCCGCCATCAGTGAAAAATCTGTTATTATCGCGACCTACGCCCTCTGTGGATTTGCTAACTTCAGTTCAATAGCCATCCAAATCGGAGGCACAGGCGGGATGGCGCCGAGTCGGCAAGCCGATATTTCCAAGTTGGGAATGCGGGCCATGATCGCAGCGACACTCGCTACCATGATGACGGCCACAATTGCCGGGGCATTATTCTAATCCCTATTTTCAGAAAGTTTAAAATCGTAACTTACTCCTAAGACAGCCACCGCAGCTTGTGCTTGCCTGGGCGTCTTCCTACATTCCATTTACCACCAGAAATAGAGGAGGATTTATGAAATCGTTGTTCGTCTACATTTTATTATGCTGCGCTCTTCCCGTTGTAGCGCAAAAGGAAATTCAAAAGAAAATTCAAACACAATTTATCGATGTTGACGACGGCGGCGTGATTACGCTGCCCGAGGGAAATTTTCATTTTGATGCAAGCTTATCGATGGATGGAAAGAAAAACGTGACTATCAAAGGCGCCGGCATGGACAAGACAGTGCTTAGCTTTAAAGGACAACTGTCAGGCGCGGAGGGAATTAAAATTACCAATGGCGCGAACATAACATTACAAGATCTAACCGTTCAAGACGCGAAAGGTGACGGTGTAAAAGCCCAACTCGTGGAAGGTATTACTTTCGTCAATGTTAAAGCTGAATGGACTGGTGGTGCCAGCAAGGACAATGGCGGATACGGACTATACCCGGTGCAATGTACAAATGTATTGATCGATCGATGTCATGCAGTCGGCGCAAGTGATGCTGGAATTTATGTGGGTCAGTCGAAACATATTGTAGTGAAAAATTCGAAGGCTTATAAAAACGTGGCAGGTATTGAAATCGAAAATTCGTGGTATGCCGATGTGTATGACAATGAAGCGTATGATAACACAGGGGGGATTTTGGTTTTTGATTTGCCGGATTTAATTCAAAAAGAAGGAGGCTTCGTTCGGATTTTCAGAAACCATGTTCACGATAATAATCATATCAATTTTGCGCCGAAAGGAAATACTGTTGGAAAGGTTCCACAAGGCACAGGCTTTATGATTTTGGCAACGCGCAATGTTGAAGCATTTGAAAATAAGATTGTCAATAATATTTCTGCAGGCACGGCGATCGTCAGTTATTACATTACTGAGAATCCGATCAATGATAAAACGTATAATCCTTTTCCGTCTAACATTTATATCCATGATAACTACTATGAGCGTCCGATGGTGAAGGCGACGAGTAAGGGTAGGCTAGGGAAGATGTATAAGTTCAAACTGCGTTTTGGTAAGAAGGTTCCGCATATCCTTTATGATGGTATTGACGATCCGGCCATGAAGGAACGAAATATCTGTATTCGTAATAACAGCAATGCCACGTTCGTGAACATCGATGCAGGCAACAAGTTCAAAAATAAGTCGACCGATATGCTTAAGCACGATTGTGCTCGGCCGTCAATCGAGCCCGTCGTGTTGAGTTCAAATTAAAATTAGCATGGATATGAGAAGTGCGGTCGGTGCCTTGATGTTGATTGTCGTTGCAGTTTTCTTTGTTTCATTTGAAAATCAGGAACGCGTGGAACGTCACGACACGTTGTCGGCATACGGCTTTTTCACGGGATCATTAAAGTCTCTTAATCCGGCAGCGCACGTAATTCCCTATACGGTTAACACGCCACTCTTCAGCAACTATGCGGAGAAGTCAAGGTTTGTTATTGTTCCGAAAGGACAAAAAGCTGTTTATAATGATAGCATAGCTTTTGATCTTCCCGTTGGAACAATTTTAATTAAGAATTTTTATTACCCGCTGGATTTTCGAAATCCCGACAAAGGAAAGAAGGTCATTGAAACACGGCTGCTGGTACATCAATCTACAGGGTGGGAAGCCTGGCCATACATTTGGGATGAGGAACAGACTGAAGCTACCTACGATGCAGCTGGCGATACAAAGACGATCTCTTACGTAGACAAAAATGGAAAGAAGATTACTACACCGTATGTTGTGCCCAATAAAAATCAATGCAAAGGATGTCATATCCGTGATGGCAAGATGAAACCTATTGGTGTTTCGGCGCGGCAGTTGAACGGCAACTACAATTATTCAGCGCGTACAGAAAATCAGTTGATATACTGGCAGCGCCAAGGGTTGATTGATGCCCTACCGGCGCAAGAACAAATTCCCGCGCTAGCGGTTTGGGGAGATGTGCGCAACACCGACCTGAATCATCGTGCGCGCTCTTATTTAGATGCCAATTGTGCGCATTGTCATTCGAGAAAGGGGCCTGCAAATACCTCAGGATTATTTCTAGACATTCAAGAGACTGATCGTGCACATTTGGGTGTTAACAAATCGCCTATTGCTGCCGGACGCGGTGCTGGAGATTTGCAATATGATATCGTTCCGGGGCAGCCGCACAAATCAATTTTGGTGTATCGAATGAAGACGAACGATCCGGCCATAGCGATGCCAGAAATTGGACGGGAGCAAATTGATAAGGAAGGCGTGGCACTGATCGAAGAATGGATCAAAAAAAATACTTTCTAAAAAGGTAAAAACTAGGTGTATCTTTGTTCTTTCTTGAGAACACCATGTACACCGCCTCATGACCCCGCGCGAACTTCAGGTCTTTAATCATCTCGCACAGTTTGTTTCAGAGCATAAGAAGCAATTTATCGACAAGGTACTCGGCGAACGTACCCGTCACCTTACGATCGTTCTGGAGAATATTTATCAATCACAGAATGCAAGCGCCGTGGTGCGCACGTGTGAATGCATGGGCATCCAAGACGTGCACATTATCGAAAATACGGCCAAATATTTGCTGAATGTTCGTGTGTTAAAAGGTGCTTATAAGTGGATGAACATGGAACGTTACAATGAACGTGGCGTCAATAATACCGAGACGTGTTATAAAAAACTTCGCGACAACGGTTATAAAATTCTTGTGGCGGATCCAGATCCTGATGGTGTATCGATACATGAAGTGGATGTCGATCAAAAATTAGCCGTGGTATTTGGCAACGAACTTCGCGGTGTATCGTCTTATGCATTAGCGCATGCAGATCAGAAGGTAAGAATCCCCATGTATGGCTTCACTGAGAGCTTGAATATCTCAGTGAGCGCGGCAATTTGTGTGAATTCGGTCATCAATAGGTTTCGAAGTAGCGGTGTTTCGTTCGGTCTTTCTGAAGCGGAAAAGGAGTCATTAAAACTAGAATGGTACCGCAAAGTGGTGAAGCGTTCCGATTTGATCGAGCGTGAGTTTTTGAGAGCAATTGAGTAAGTTTGTATTTGAAATGTCTATAGTAATGCGCAGGCTTAAGCGGTTCGTATTCGTCTTAGTACTAGTGTTTTTTTTGTTTATTGTCGGATGTAATGTTTGGGTGGTTCAGAGTACGCGCGATCAAATTTATGATGACTTGAATAAGCTCCCAGATCATAGCATTGCCTTGGTGCTAGGAACTAGTCATCGACTTGCAGGCGGTGGCTCTAATCCTTTTTTTGAGCACCGAATTGAAACTGCCGCAAAGCTCTTTAAACTTGGCAAGGTAGATCACTTCATTCTTAGCGGCGATAACAGCACGCAATATTACAACGAGCCCGTGGCGATGCAGAAAGCGCTTATCGAAAAAGGCATACCAAAGGAAGCCATCACTTTAGATTATGCAGGGCTGCGAACGCTTGATTCAGTCGTGCGTAGCAAGAAAATCTTCGGACAGAATAAAATCACCATCATCACACAACCCTTTCATAGCTATCGCGCAATTTTCATCAGCAACTACTATGATATGGATGCCGTGGCGATGGTGGCCGATGAGCCAGAGCTTAATATATCATTCAAAGTACTCGTGCGCGAATACTTTGCTCGTCCGAAAGCGGTGCTTGATCTCTATATCCTCAAAACAGACCCTCAATTTTTGGGTGAAAAAGAGGAACTTAATTCTTGAATAGTGAAACCCCGCGTTGTTTTTTATGGTTAGAGTTATTCATATTTTTGTCATTAAAATTGGTATTTGTGCGAAAGATTAGAGGCCGAATTATTCAACGATCGATTTTCTTCCTCTCCACGTTTCTACTCATGGCATTTTCGGCGTTTAGCCAGACCATAGTGAAAGGTAAGGTCACCGATGCCACAACAGGAGATCCACTTCCGTTTGCCAATGTTGTGTTCGTTGGGACTACCACTGGTATTACAACGGATTTTGAAGGCAACTATCAGCTGAAGACAAGTACCCCTGTCGATTCAATTAAAGTCACTTCAGTTGGTTATCAGACCAAAGCCAAAGCGATCACGCGTGGGACAACACAAACGGTCAATTTCCAGTTACAGGAAGATGTTACGGCGTTGGCTGAAGTGGTGGTTCTTGCGGGCGAAAATCCGGCCTTTGAGATTCTCCGCCGCGTAGATAAGAATCGGAAGTATAACGACAAGCGGAAACTCGAAGCGTACGAGTACGACACCTACACCAAAATAGAAATCGACGTCGATAATATTTCTGAAAAGCTTCGTCAAAAGAAAACTATGCGAAAGATTACGCAAGTACTCGACAGCGTTGAGCGCATGGCCGGTGAAGATGGTAAACCGATCTTGCCGATGTTCATCTCTGAAAGCGTGTCGAAATTTTATTTCCGTGATAACCCACAACTTCGCTATGAAAATATCCTCCACTCAAAGATTAGCGGCGTAGGTATTGAAGATGGAACCCTGGTCACGCAATTTATTGGATCATCGTTTCAAGAATACAACTTCTATCAAAACTGGCTGAACATTGTAAGCAAGGAGTTTATATCACCCATCGCCGATGGGGGTAGAATGTACTACGAATACGATTTAACGGACAGCATGTACGTGGGTGATCACTACTGCTACCGATTAGACTTCTTTCCGAAAAGTCCCCAAGATTTAGCCTTTACAGGAACCGTTTGGATTACGAAGGAGGGCTATGCTTTGAAGCAAATCGACGTCACCATTGGTAAGCAAGCCAACTTAAACTTCATTGAGAAAATCAAGATTCAGCAAGAGTTGGAAAAGGTAGAGGGTGGTGCCTGGCTGCCCATAAAAAATCGTGTATTGATTGATGTGAGTGAACTTACAAACGCATCTGCTGGGATGCTCGCGAAGTTCTATACTTCCAATAAGAACTTCACAGTTAATAAGCCTCACGAAGCTACGTTTTATCAGCATCCAATTGTGATGGCTGAAGATGCGCGACTACACGAAGAAGATTCTTTTTGGGATACACTTCGTCACGAACCTTTGACAGACACCGAGAAGAATGTTTATAAGATGATCGACACACTGCAGAATATTCCTGTAGTGAAAACGTATACGGACATCATCAAGATTGTTGTTAATGGCTATTACGATGCGGGTAAAATATTTATTGGTCCATATATCGGGTTGTTTGCTGTCAACAACATTGAAGGATTTCGCTTACAGTCGGGTTTCAAAACCAGTTATGACTTTAGCGGTCGTTGGGTGTTCGGTGGACAGCTAGGCTATGGATTTAAAGATGAACGTTTCAAATACTCAGCGTTTGTTCAAAATATTCTTTCTCGCGATCGATGGACGACGATGAGTGTACGCGTGCGGCGTGACATCGGTCGTGTGGGAATAGACGATGAAATTCTCGCCGATAATTATTTGTTTTTGGCAGCCCAGCGTTGGGGAGTTTTTAGAAAGGGCTACTACTTTGATGAAGCACGCTTTAATTTTCAACGGGAAGTCTGGAAAGGATTTTCACAACGGATCGCATTCAAGTACATGACCTTCGAACCCACGTTTGACTTTACCTACCGGAAGCCATCGGAAGGAGGAGTCTACGATACGGCATCCAGGTTTCAAAACGCCGAAGTGATGATTGAATCACGCTGGGCACGTGATGAACTTTTTGTTCAGGATGGAAATGACCGCATCAGTCTTGGTACGTCGAAGTGGCCGATCATCACGGTGAGATACACGCGCGGGATCAAGGGAATTGCTGGGAGTGATTTTAGTTACAACAAGATCAGGCTTTCGTTCTACAAGCGCGTTCGGTTTGGTCCGTTGGGCGTTGGATACATGAATGTGTTTGGTGAGTATATGTTCGATCAGGCACCATATCCGCTTCTCAGTCCGCACCTGGGCAATCAAACGCCGGTGTATACTTCTGCGACGTTCAATTTGATGCGCTATGGAGAATTTGTGAGTGACCGCTATGTAGGCTTACAATATCAGCATCACTTTGAGGGATTACTGTTGAATAGAATACCCTTGATGCGCAAATTGAAATGGCGTTTACTAGGAACTGCAAATCTTATTGCTGGTGGCATGAGTAAAGCCAACCAAAAGCTTGTGACCGCCAATGAGGAGGATGGTATCGGCTATCTTACGAACGGCAAGCCTTACATGGAACTCGGTTATGGCCTTGAGAATATTTTCAAGTTTATCCGGGTAGATTTTATTCACAGATTGTCCTATCTCGATAACCCCGATGTCAGAAAGTTCGGCGTGCTGGTGAGCTTCCAGTTTTCGTTGTGAGAGAGTGTTTTTCCTGGTTTATCCCCAGCACTTGGCTTAGGAGCCATCGAAATCATTTGACGCAACTGATTACCGGTAACCAATAACTTCTATATTTGCAAGCTGAATTAATGTTGTATTTTAATTCATAGCTGACAAAAAACATGAATGTAAAAATTTCGCTTCCTGATGGAAGTGTGCGGGAGTACCCGCAAGGCGTAAAAGGTATTGAGATCGCCAGCAGTATCAGTGAAGGTCTTGCACGTGTGGCACTTGCCATTGAAGTTGATGGAGAGATCCGCGACTTAGCAAGGCCAATCGACAATGATGCATCAATCAAAATTTTGACGTGGAACGACAAAGGTGGTAAGAGTACCTTTTGGCATTCGTCTGCACACTTAATGGCTGAGGCACTTGAGGCGTTGTATCCTGGCGTTAAGTTTGGCGCAGGTCCTGCTATCGAGAATGGCTTCTACTATGATGTGGATTTAGGAGGAAGGGCCTTTGGCGAAGATGATCTCGCAGCGTTGGAAGCGAAGATGAAAGAGTTTGCCAAAAAAGACAGTACATTTGACCGTTCATCTGTTTCGAAGGCAGAGGCTTTAAAATATTTCACAGAAAAAGGTGATGAATACAAAATTGAGTTGATCAACGATCTTCAAGATGGTACCATTACTTTCTACAAGCAGGGGAATTTCACGGATTTGTGTCGTGGTCCACATATTCCTAATACAGGTTTCTTAAAAGCTATTAAGCTGCTCAACGTAGCCGGTGCTTATTGGAGAAACAATCAGAACAATAAAATGCTCACCCGTATTTACGGTATCACTTTTCCTAAGGCAAAAGAGCTTGAGGAGTATTTGCATTTGTTGGAGGAAGCCAAAAAACGTGATCACAGGAAGCTCGGAAAAGAGTTGGAATTGTTTGCGTTTTCTGAACGTGTAGGGATGGGGTTGCCGCTATGGCTGCCAAAGGGTACACTGTTACGCGAACGTCTTGAGCAATTTCTACGTCGTGCGCAAGTGAAAGCAGGATATGATCCAGTTGTAACGCCACACATCGGAAGTAAACAATTATATGTGACTTCAGGTCACTATGAAAAGTATGGGAAGGATTCGTTTCAGCCGATCCGCACACCTGATGAAGGTGAGGAATTTTTGCTGAAGCCAATGAACTGTCCGCATCACTGCGAGATTTATAGGACTAAGCCGCGTTCATATCGGGATCTGCCTGTGCGTTTAGCGGAGTTTGGTACTGTATATCGCTACGAGATGAGTGGCGAGCTTCATGGCCTCACCCGGGTGCGCGGATTCACACAAGATGATGCTCACATCTTTTGCCGTCCTGATCAGGTGAAAGAAGAGTTTGTGAAAGTAATCGACCTGGTGTTGCACGTGTTTAACTCGCTTGGATTTGAAAACTTCACGGCCCAGGTTTCGCTGCGTGACCCTGAGAACAAAGCAAAGTACATTGGAGACGATGAGCTTTGGGATCGCGCGGAGCGTGAGATTCAGGAAGCTGCTGATGAGCGCGGTTTGAAAACTGTGGCAGTGCAAGGCGAAGCGGCATTTTATGGTCCCAAGCTCGACTTCATGGTTAAAGACGCCATTGGCCGCAGCTGGCAGTTGGGAACCATTCAGGTGGATTATCAGCTTCCAAACCGCTTTGAATTAGAATATGTTGGCTCTGATAATCAAAAACATCGTCCGGTCATGATTCACCGTGCGCCATTTGGTTCATTGGAGCGTTTTGTGGCGGTTTTGATAGAGCACTGTGCCGGTAAGTTTCCGCTATGGCTGTCGCCCGATCAAATTGCGGTATTGCCGATCTCGGAGCGATTCAACGACTATGCGAAGATCGTCTACGATAAGCTTAAAGAGCAGGATATCAGAGGGTTGCTGGATGATCGTGATGAAAAGATCGGTCGTAAGATTCGCGATGCCGAGACGAAGAAGATTCCTTATATGCTCATCGTGGGCGAAAAAGAGGTGGCAGAGAATAAAGTTGCCATCAGAAGACAAGGCCAGGGAGACCAAGGAAGCGTATTATTAGAAGAATTTGTTAATTCTTTTAAATTGGAATGTGCTGCTCCAGTTTAACTATTTTGAAAGAAAGAAAATATAGCGATATTTGCAGCCTGTTTTTTGGAACTTAAACATTTTCAGTTATTAACAGTCCTAACACAAATAGACCCGGCGGTAGTTTTGGTAGACCGATGCGGAGAGGCCCACAAAAGCCTGAAGAGCCATATCGGATAAACGAACGGATCACGGCACCACGCGTGCGCGTTGTCGGCGAAAACATTAAAGTGGATGTATATCCAATTCACCAGGCTATTAAACTGGCCCAAGAGCAAGGATTAGATCTTGTAGAGATCTCTCCCAATGCAGATCCGCCAGTTTGTAAGGTTGTTGATTATTCGAAGTTTAAATACGAGCAGAAGAAGAAACAGAAAGAGATCAAGGCGAAGACTCAAAAAGTAGTCATCAAGGAGATCCGATTCGGTCCAAACACTGACGATCACGATTTCAACTTCAAAGTGAAACACGCTTTTGAATTTTTGAAAGAAGGATTCAAGGTGAAGTCGACAGTGTTTTTCCCTGGTCGTTCGATTGTGTATAAAGAGCGCGGGGAGATTCTATTGTTGAAATTCGCTCAATTACTCGAAGAGCATGGCAAGGTTGAACAAATGCCTAAGCTTGAAGGAAAACGGATGAGCATGATGATCATGCCGAAGGTTGGAAAAAAATAGTAGTCTATAATTTTTATACAATGCCTAAGTTAAAAACAAAATCAGGCGCCAAGAAAAGATTCAAAATCACTGGCACTGGTAAGATTAAGAAGAAGAGCGCGTTTAAAAATCATATTCTGACTAAGAAGGAGACCAAGCAAAAAAGAAGACTTGGTAAGAAAAACCTTGTTAGCAAATCTGATATGAACAACGTGAAAGCAATGCTCATTCTTTAATGGTTTAATGTTTAACCCGGATGCTGGCTTAAGATCATTGTAACAGGTGACGCCATCAGCCAAAAAGTAACAAAGTAAAATGCCAAGATCAGTAAACAACGTAGCTTCAAGAGCAAGACGTAAGCGCTTTATGAAGCTGGCCAAAGGTTTCTTTGGTCGTAAAAAGAATGTTTGGACAGTAGCAAAAAATGCTATTGAAAAAGGGTTGGGGTATGCGTACCGCGACAGAAAGCAAAAGAAAAGAGAGTTCAGAGGCGTATGGATCGCGCGTATCAACGCAGGTGCACGTCTTCATGGAATGTCATACTCTGAGTTGATGGGCAAGTTGAAAAAAGCAGGCATTGATTTGAACCGCAAAGTTTTAGCGGACCTTGCTATGAATCACCCAGGTGCTTTCGAAGCTGTAGTGAAGAAAGTAAAGTAATTGCATTCATAAATGATGAAGAAGAGGCTGTCTCAAAAGGGCAGCCTCTTCTTTTGTGTATGGATAAAAAAAAAGAAGAGAACGTGAGTCCTCTTCTAGTTGCAAGTCGTTATCTTGCTTGTGTGTACTAAAACAAAAGTAGTCTTT
>NZ_QMFY01000025.1 GCF_003286915.1 Pseudochryseolinea flava | reverse complement strand
GATGAGGGCAAGAATCCTCCTATAGAGGAGAAAAAAATCAACGTCGACATAAAAACCGTACGGATGATGCCTCTAAAAATGATAAAAAAAACAAAGCATCTCCAAAATCGGGTTTTTAGAGATGCCCATAACGGATAACCGATAACCACTCCTACCAACTTTTCACTTTAAACTTTAAAACTTTAAACTTTCCTGTGACTTCTTTCACCGACCAGCATTATAAGATCAAATTCAATCAAACCTAAAACCACAGGTCTTATGAAAACAGAAACTATTGATGTTAGAAGTTGGGATGACCTTGTATTCATGAATCGTAACAGAGATTACGGTGCATACTCGGTAAGAAAGTCATATTCAAGATCAATGATCACCGGACTCGGTATCAGTGTATCCATCGCATGTTTGTTATTGATTGCACCGAAAATTTTATCGCAGTTCGAAACGGTTACACCGCCGCAAGAACCGAAGGAAGAAAGGGAGTTCGTAGCTCCCATTTCACCACCAAAAATCGAGCAACCCAAAACGATAAAGCCTCCGCCGCCACCACCAACAACGCCCGCCCAAAAGCCAATTGCTAACGTTGCGCCCACTGCGGTAACACATGAGGTTGATGAGGAACTCCCTACAAACGACGAAATCGACAATGCACAACCTACTGCCGACCCCAACGCAAGTGGTGGTACTGGTCCTGCCATCGCTGACGTTCCTCCCGGACCTCCTGCAGATCCAACGGATTATGGAAAAGATTTCGACATCGTGGAGATACCACCATCATTCGAAGGTGGACAAAAAGGCCTTGCACAATTTATCTCTAGGAACACAAGATATCCAAGCGCTGACAGAAGGCTTGGCACGCAAGGAACAGTGTATGTATCCTTCGTTGTTGATAAAGACGGTAATGTCCGCGACGTGAAAGTTATGCGCGGCATCAGTGCAACATGTGATAAAGAAGCCATGCGTGTTATCTCCATGATGAAAGGATGGACACCCGGCGTACAAAACAAACACAGTGTATCTGTACGCATGACGCTACCGATCAAATTCCAAATCGCAGAATAAAAATATCAAACCCCAATTTGATTCAATCGCCACGTGTAGTTTTACCGTGGCGATTATTTTATAAACAGTGTAATATAATTTTTGGAATGAAATACCGGCGGCACCACAAAAGGCTATACTATACGGCAGGGATGATTAGTCTCATTGGCATCCCCTTCACTATATATTTTACAGTATTGAACACTCCGAAAACGCTGAATATGTACTAGAAATAACAATGCTCGATGCAAAAACAAAAGCACAATATCATTTACCGTTGGTCAGAAAATATCTCGAGATGAACTTTGATTCAAATAATGTAGACAACAAAATCAAATTCGATTACAGCAGACTTTCTGTTAAGAAAATATTAAAAGAATACGACACTATAAATGGCGTACACATTCATTTTGAAAACGACGCCAAATATGAAATGCTGGTAGCCGTTTTAAGTATGCTCGAACAAGAAGGAGCCTCTCATTACATCGTTGAACATCGAGACATTTGGATAATGAATATCACCAGACCAGAACCCGAAAATAGACGTTACACAGGAATGACAGGGTCTTGTATTGTTTATACTTGTTTACCCGAAGTTATCCGCGAAGAGGAGTCGCAAATATTACTATGGATTAAAAACAATAAGCCATCAACGGCACTAGCACTGTTAACGTTTATCATTTTATGTTTTCTTTCATGGAGAAATATAAGACGAGTTTATTGCTCATAAAAAACTCATTAAGAATAAATCACTCGAAACTCGCTCCTCTGCATCTCTAGTGTAAAAAAAATCTATATCACATCCTGCATCAGTAACTACTTTAAACATCTCATCAAATAAGCGCACGCACTTCGTCGCTATGCTCGTCCAATTTCGGTGGAGGCAACAATGAAGTATTTCTATCAATTCCGTCAACGACCATCGTCCTAACGCCTTTAAGTTGACCATGCGTCATTATCATACCCAACACCTCATGCATTTCAAAAACTTTATCCATTGTTTGAATGACACCCGCAGGAATTTTCTTCGTATTGATTTTCACCATCAGTTCATCAGCGCCAAGACTTCCAATACCAGACTGAAGAATTGTATTTAATTCTAACCTATTTTCAACACGCGATGCGTTCTTCTTGAAACGTTCTTCAAATGCAATTTCGCGTACACCAATAATCTCACACAAATCAGCAAACTGGCGATCGCTGCCCACCGCTAACAAAATTTCCCGTTCATCTTTCGACTTAAATACATCGCCATAGGGTGCGATGTTCGGATGCGAAGATCCTTGTTTCTTCGGCAGTTTCCCTGCCACTAACCAATTGGTTGCCTGATTCGCCAATGACGCAACGGCCGATTCTATCAACGATACGGCTACATGTTTTCCGCGACCCGTTCTAGATTTTTCAAGAAGCGCCAATAATATTCCCTCCTTTAACTGGTGCCCCGCGAGAAGATCCATCAGCGCCACGGGCATCTTCAACGATGCACCATCTACCTCGCCATTCATCGACATAAAACCTGCCTCTGCTTGGATCACAGCATCGTATCCCACCCGCGCGTTATCCCAACCATAACCCGAAACCTGCGCGTATATGACCCCCGGGTTACTTTGACTCAACGTCTGATAATCGACACCCAATTTTTCGGCATCACCAGGTTTATAACTCGCAATGATTAAGTCGGCGCGAAGGGCTAGTTTTTTAACAATCACTAGATCTTCCTCGACGTGTAAGTCCAACGCAATCGATTTCTTTCCCCAATTCACTGAGCAGAAATAAGCAGACCGATCATCGGTTTTTTCACCGGAAACCTTCCAGCTACGCGTCACATCGCCGTACGTCGTTGGATTTTCGACCTTAATCACCTCTGCACCAAGCTCGGCAAAAAATTGCCCTACACTTGGCCCGGCCAGTACCGACGCCAATTCCAATACTTTAAAATCTTTGAATATTTCCACGCAACTATCGGTTTTAAATCAAAATTCAATGTTCCCATTCAATTGTAAATCATTTCTCGCATTTTTGTGTTTTGCTGGGAATAAATAATGATCGTTTTCATGAAAAGTTGCTTCTATTGCGCCGTTTTCGCGCTCCTTCTCGTAGGCTGCACGGATAACGGTAAACACGCCGACAATCTTCAGACAGGGATATGGAGAGCTACTATCGATATTCAAGGGCATGAGCTTCCTTTCGGTCTTGAAATCTTAAAAGATAAATCGGGCAGTTACGATTTCGTCATACGCAATGCCGATGAACGATTACTGTTGGATGAAGTCTCGATTGAAGGTGATTCACTCAATGCCACGCTTCACATCTTCGACGCGAATATCAAAGCAAAAATTGATGGAGATGAACTTCGCGGGTACTTCGTCAAGAACTATGATCCAGGTTACAAGCATGTATTCAAGGCTCACTTTGGACAGACGCATCGATTCACTGCCGAGGACAATCTCAATCCAATAAGCTTTGCCGGAAAGTATGCCGTCACATTCTTAAGCAAATCAGACACAACAACGTCAGTTGGAATTTTCGAACAAACTGGTGATAGTGTCACAGGAACTTTCTTGACACCAACAGGAGACTACCGCTTCCTTCAAGGAGATATCGTAGGCGATACTATGCATTTGAGTGCATTCGATGGGAATCATGCTTATCTGTTTACAGCCTATAAAACCAGCGACAGCACATTAGCAGGAGAATATCTCTCCGGCAAAGCTGGTCATGAAATATGGACCGCCATAAAAAATGATCACGCTAAACTACCCGCCGCAGAATCGCTGACATTCTTAAAAGAAGGGTATGACAAAATTGAATTCAGTTTTCCAGATATAAACGGAAAGAAGATTTCACTCGCCGACGAAAAGTACAAGAACAAAGTGGTGATACTTCAAATGTCGGGCAGTTGGTGTCCTAACTGTATGGACGAAACCAAATTCCTTTCACCTTGGTACAATGAAAATAAAGATCGTGGTGTAGAAATTATCGGGTTAGCCTATGAGCGTAAAGACGACTTTACGTATGCCAGTGAACGTGTTAAGAAAATGATTTCTAAGATGGACATTCGCTATGACTATGTGATTGCAGGAACGAACGATAAAGAAAAAGCTGCGACAACGCTGCCGATGCTGAACAAAGTAGTTGCATTTCCTACCACAATTTTCATTGGTAAGGACGGGAAAGTAAAGAAGATTCACACTGGATTTTCCGGTCCAGGAACAGGCGTTTATTATCATCAATTCATTCAAGATTTTAATGAAACGGTAAATGAACTTTTACTGGAGAAATCAACTTCTATGAACAATTAAGATCATGAAACGTGTCGTCGTAGGACTTTCGGGAGGTGTTGATAGTAGTGTGGCAGCATACCTGTTGATGGAACAAGGGTATGAAGTGATTGGTATGTTCATGAAAAATTGGCATGACGACTCTGTTACTATAAGCGATGAATGTCCGTGGCTTGACGACAGTAACGATGCGATGATCGTAGCGCAGCACTTGGGGATCCCCTACCAAGCCATTGATCTCAGTGCAGAATACAAAGCGAGGATCGTCGACTACATGTTCGCGGAGTATCAACGTGGAAGGACACCCAACCCGGATGTACTCTGTAATCGTGAAATTAAGTTCGATATATTTTTGAATGCAGCGATGAAACTTGGTGCCGACTTTGTTGCCACTGGTCATTACGCACGCAAATCAGAATTCCAGAAAGATGGTAAGACCATTTATCAACTGCTCGGCGGAAAAGATCCAAACAAAGATCAAAGCTATTTCTTGTGTCAACTGACGCAGGCCCAACTTTCTAAATCACTTTTCCCTGTTGGCGAATTGTTGAAACCAGAGGTACGCGCCATTGCTAAAAAAATTGGATTGGTAACGGCTGAGAAAAAAGATTCGCAAGGTTTGTGTTTCGTTGGTAAAGTGCATCTCCCCGATTTTCTCCAACAACGTCTTCAAACGAAGAAAGGAAAGGTGATCGAAGTACCTGCAGATGCGGCAACATTTGCCAACTACCGCGATGAGCAAGACCTAGAAGCGATCTCGTTGCCCTATACATTAGAACCATCGTTTGGAAAAGTTATCGGCGAGCACAATGGCGCACACTACTACACAATCGGTCAACGCAAGGGATTGAACCTCGGCGGTCATGCAAAACCTATGTTCGTGATTGGTACCGACACCAACACCAATGTTATTTACACCGGCATGGGCGAAGACCACCCTGGACTTTATCGCAAAGGTCTGTTCATTCCCAGTGAAGATGTGCATTGGATACGCGAAGATTTGAAACTTGCTGTGGGCGAGTCGCGAGAATACAAAGCGAGAATTCGCTATCGTCAAAAATTAGAATCGTGCGTATTGCATCAAAAGGAAAAGGGCTTGTACATCGTCTTCGAGAAACCGATGAAGAGCATTACGCCGGGGCAATTTGCGGCTTGGTATGATGACGATGCACTGATTGGGTCTGGCGTCATCAATTAACAATCATTCCAACGTTCTCCATTGGAATGATTGCTGACTATTTTCTTATCGAACGATCTCGTGAATTTTATTCGATGTTTTGAGCTCAGACAGATACGTTCTCACCACCGCTTCTCTTTCTGTCGCATAGTTTTCGTCCTTTCGGATTTTGTATAAGCCCGTCACTTTATCGACGGCCATATTGTTCCAATATACATACAGTGTGTCCGAAGCAACAGAGTCAACTTTAAACGTTGTGTAGTATCCATCTTCAATTTTCACGGCGTAGTTATCCCCCTTCTGTGGATTCGCAAAGTAATCAGCTTCACGTTTTGCAGTTTCGCCACTGCTATACATTCCGTAAAGAATGGCTGTACCTATCAATGCTGCACCAATAAAGTGAAAAATTGGAATACGTGTTTCTTTTAAAAGGTTGTTATATGCTGCACGAAAATCAAGCGGTAGCTGACTTCCTTCAAAAGACTGCTTACAATTTGAGCATTGCGAGATACCAGTACGTCCGATCGAAAATACGGGAATCCAAAAAATGTGCACGTATTGTGAAAAAGTACCGAGTACGATCGTGTTTTCGGCTTTACAATTCGGACATGCCACGTTGGGAATAACGACCGACTTTAAATGAGAGGCTCTCTTACCATAGATGATCATAACGAAAGGGGTTTAACGTTTTGATTCAAAGTAAAGCAAATCTCGAGAGAAGAATAGTCGGCGCAAACGCCAAAGCTTAGAGCCGTAAGGAATTATATGTTTTAGAAGATTTTTTGTGCAACCTTTTTCAACATCACTGAGCTAATGATCCTTAAACCCACTGACGCCACCCGACACAATAAACTTCATGGCTGTCGGTCCGGGTATATCGAGTTGTTTGATATTCTCGCGGGGTACGAAGTAATGAAAACCCGAAAAAGCGTACGAATGCGGGAAATAAACAACAACCATATCATCAATTCCCAAATCCGTTAGGTCCGACTGGGTAATGAAGCCGATTTGGTAGAGACTATTTTCTTTGTTGATACGAACCAATACGGGCTTGTTAAACTTCTTTTTATCGCCAACGAAGGCCCCCAAAAGATCTTTTACTGCAGAATAAATCAGCTTCACCAACGGTATGCGATTCATACCATGATCGAACCATTCGATTAGTGTTTTAAAGGCAAAATTCGTAGTGAGGTAACCAAAAGCCGTGATGGCAACAATGATGATCAAAAAACCTAAGCCTGGGTACGGAAGGCTTAAGAGGTCATCGAGCCATCGGAATGAGATGTAAATAAAATAAGCCGTGGCTACGAGTGGAACGATGAACAGCGTACCACTGAAGAAATAGCGTAAAAATCTGCGAAAGGGACTATTCACATCTTAAAATTACGAAACACTTTGCCGCTACGGTGATGGAAGACGAAAATATACTTTACAACACCAATACAGCTGCTAAAGAGCAACGGCCTTCGATACGGCAAGTCTCACCACTTCATCCACTTGCTCGTCGATTGATATATTCGTTGTATCGATAACGATCGCATCTTCTGCTTGACGCAACGGGCTCTCTGCACGTGTTGTATCAATCTTATCGCGTTGCAATATATTTTCCATCACCTCATCCAGATCAACCAATTGATCTTTCTCCATCAATTCTTTTTGTCGGCGAAAGGCACGTACCAACGTATCTGCCGTCATAAAAAGTTTTAAGTCTGCATTGGGAAACACGACCGTACCGATATCGCGGCCATCCATTACCAACGCTTTTTCTTTTCCCATGCGACGTTGCTGCTCAACGAGTGCATTTCGAACTTCTTTCACTGTGCTAACTTGGCTCACCATTTCCGACACCTTCATCTTGCGGATCTCTTTCTCGACATTTAAGCCGTTGAGATACGTTTCTGATTTCCCTTTCGAATTCACTTTAAACGTGATGTGAATATCTTGAAGGGCCTTCAGAATTTCCTTCGGATTGGTAAGCGATATATGATGATCCAAAAAATACATGGTCACTGCACGATACATCGCACCTGTATCGATATAGCGATATCCCAGAACGGAGGCAACTTGTTTTGCCGTCGTGCTCTTACCACATGCCGAATATCCATCAACCGCGATGACTAATTTCTTTAGATTCATTAGCAATCTTTTTGAGGACAAGGAATAGGTTTGCCGGGCTTCAATTTTTTGTGTTTATGGCCATGCGATGCACACGAAGCGCAAATCAGCAGAACACTGACCAGTAAATGAAGAATCGATAAGCGTAGTTTCAAGCTTTACGGATTTTGTTCCGTAAAAATATAAAAATCACGCAATCATGCCTCTGTTTTCTGCTCATAACTCATGCGAAATCCTATCTTCTTGGCGCCGCTCAATTCGGGGGCATGGTCTAATTTCTGGCTTAAAGTGATGGATTTAACCTGCTGATAGGGCGATGCAACCAGGTCATTCTCGATGGCCATCACCAAACACAACCGTGCTAAGTCGGTCAATACTTTTTCGGAAATCGGTTCGTCCGAAATCTTTTCATAAACCTTTAATTGTTTTTCTCCTTCGATAAAGAACCGATTTTCATGGTTGATCAGAATTCTTGCAAGAAGATAACCCGGATCGTTTGTACGATTATACTTTAAGGAGTCCGACATAAAATCATAAATCATGATCTGCCCGAAGTACCGATTAACTTCCTTTTCTTTGATATACTCATCCTGCATAATGGGATGATTGTCTTCGAAGGTGACGATGTTCGTTCCTAATACAAAAATGACCAAGTCGCCAGCGAGTTTCACTTGAAATTCGTGTTCGTGCATCACCGTAAAACCGAGAGTCACGTCGTGGTCAGCCGGGTGAGCTTTTTGCGAGAGTACATCCACAACATTCTTCGATTCGGCAAGGAGTGTCGAGTAAGCCGAAAGAATATTTTTGAAGGTTGTTTGCTTCGCAGTAGACTTATTTTCAAGCATATACTTAATATGCTCGATTGGATCTTGCTCAAAATTCATAGCCAAAATTTTCTGTTCTCCGGGCGCTTTTCTAATTTGATTACCAAACTAATGCCATTGTTATGGAAGAGAATCAAGAAGGCAAATCAGAGAAAGCTTTTAAAAGCTTCGGGAAAAAGGTGGACAATTTCGTAGGTGAACTGCATGAAGCTGGCGAAAGACTTGAAAAAGAATTCAAAGCAAAATTCGAAGAGCTCAAGGAAGCGGCTGAAAAATTAAAACAGCAAGCCGAAAATGAAGAACGTTGGAAAGAAGTTGATAGCAGTTTGAAAAAAGCTGGCGAAGAATTTGGCAATGCTGTAAAAGCAATCTTCTCCAAGAAACCGACAAAAGACCAATAATCTTTAGCCATAAAAAAGGCGTGCAGCGATTAACTGCACACCTTCTTTTATTTTCTAGATCTGTGCTTCCTTCCACTTCCCGCGGCGGAAGATCAAAATTCCAACCACAGCAATACTCGACTCTGCAATGGAAATTGCAGCATAAACACCGGGCGATCCCCAATCTAAAATAATGGCTAGTGTATAAGCCAATGGAATTTGCAAGCACCAAAATCCGAATACATTAATCAACGTTGGCGTTCGTGTATCCCCCGCACCATTAAACGATTGGCTTATTACCATTCCATAAGCATAGAATATATAACCCAACGAAACAATCTGCAGACACTGCACACCACCTTTTATGACCAGGGGATCCTCGGTAAAAATTCCCATGATCGGTTTTGCCAATGATAAAAAGATTACCATCACCGACGCAAGGAATATCAAATTCAGGAATGCGGATCGCCACACAGATTTCTCTGCACGGTCGGGTTGCCCTGCACCTAAATTTTGTCCTACCAGCGTTGCTGCCGCGTTGGCTAATCCCCACGCGGGTAAGATTGTAAATATCACAACACGAATGGCAACAGTATAGCCTGCAACGGCGATCTCTCCTTCTGGCCCAGGAACATTCAAAATTCTGACAAGAAAAATCCAGCTCGCCGATGCAATCAAAAACTGACCTGCACCACCCGCGGATACTTTGATCAATCGCCAGATCAGGTCCAATCTAACTTTTAGGTTTTCAACGTGAAGTCGGATGACGCCTTTACCTTTGAAAAGATGGTACACTTGATATATTACTGCACTTCCGCGACCGATATTGGTTGCAATGGCAGCACCGACCACGCCGAAGTCAAGTACAAAGATGAAGATGGGGCCCAGTGCAATGTTCAGCGCATTGGAAACAATGAGCGTTCTCATAGACAATGCAGCATCACCTGCTCCGCGAAAGATTCCGTTAATAAGGAACAGCAACATGATGGTGATGTTTCCGCCGATCATCCAGCGTGTATACCCCACGTTGGCCGCAATCAATTCTTCACTACCACCCATAACGCGCAAAATCTCTTCCGCGAAAAACAATCCAATGATGGTGATCACAAATGAAAATGCGAGGCCGATATAAATTACCTGCGCAGCTGCATCCCGCGCCGCAGCCACATCTTTCTCGCCTACTCTACGTGCTACCATCGCTGTAGCGCCCATACTTAATCCCATGCCTATGGAATAAATCAGCGTGAGCACCGACTCCGTTAATCCCACCGTTGTGAGCGCTGCGTTATCGTCCAGCCGACTTACATAAAACGCGTCGACGACAGCAAACAATGCTTCCATCGACATTTCCAAAATCATTGGAACGGCAAGCAAAAAAATTGCTTTATCAATACTGCCTGTCGTATAGACTTGATTCTCGTCTCCCTTAACGGCTTGAATAAATAGCTTAGAAAAAGATTTTATCTTGGTAGAAACTGACATACCGAAACATTTTAGTATCAGAAAATTTAAAAACCTCTGCGAGAGGTAGAAAGAGAAACAGGAAGTACCTGTCTTTAAAATGTCAGCTTCATAGGCATTGCATTACACGTCTACATTTGACGTAAAGGCTAATATCACGAAAAACGATGAAAATGGTTGTCAATAAATAAAAATTCCTGAAGTAAATCTCCAGGAATTTTGTCGTATAGATATTGCCGCTAATGGTTTAGTCTCGCGAAACTGTACTACTACCACTAGTCTCGGAAGTGACAGTAGGGTTGCCGCGGTATAATACTGCACTTGCACCGCTTGCCACAACGTCAAGGTCGTCTGATACAGTTAACTTTCCGTTGCTCGCGCCCGAAACATTAAGTATTGCTTCTCTCACTGGATAATCGAACGCGGAAAGGATAGATGCACCACTCAGTTCAACATCTAATTCATCGCCAAGGCCAGACATTCGTAGATTGGAAGCTCCGGAAACCACTGCGTTCACACGCCCATATCCTGCATCTAGCTGTGAAACGGACGCTCCAGAAAGATACAGATCCAGATCGCCTTCGCTCTCAAATCCAGAAACCTTAGATTCGCTTGCACCTGAAAAATGTATAGACTTTAGTGCAGGCATCGTTATATTAATATAAGTATCATGCTTACGACTTTCATTTTCATCATATTCGATAATAAGCGTTGAACCGCGTTTATATACCACGAGGTCGCTGATGTTGCGTCGATCGCCACGAACATCGATTCCAAAATTATTTCCTTGTGTTACCTCTATATGAAAGGCACTTCCCATTTCTAAGCGATCGAAATCAATCAACGCATAAGATTTTTCTGCTTTTTGTACAGGACCTGGATCTTCATAATCAGAGCACGCAGTCATTAGGATAACGGTAGCTGCTAAAAAGGTGCAGAAGGATTTCATTTTCACTGTCATAGTATTATCAATCATTTGGTACAATGACAACGCAAAAGCGAAATACCCCTACGCAAAAAGAAATTTATGTAAGTGAAATGGTTTTTGTATTGACAAATTCCCGGATACCTGCGAGGGATAACTCACGACCATATCCTGACTTTTTAATACCGCCGAAAGGAAGACGCGCATCAGATCGCATCAATGAATTCACAAACACAGACCCTGATTCGATCAGTCGTGCAACTTGCTCCCCCTTCTTCAGATCTTCGGTCCAAACAGATGCACCGAGACCATAGCGACTCGCATTGGCAACATCAATTGCCTCTTCGATCGTCTTCACGGTAACAACACTAGCCACTGGACCAAAAATCTCTTCTTCAAAAGCTGGCATCCCCTGCTTTACGTTATCAAGCAAGGTTGGCGTGAAGTTGCATCCCGAACGTGTACCACCAACAATCAATTTGGCACCGGCGTCGATACACTTTTGAAGTTGCTGTTCTAATTTTTCAGCCAAGTCGATACGCGCCATTGGCCCCGTAGTGATCCCCTCTTGAAACGGGTCGCCTTGCTTCAATGCACGAATACCGCGTTCAAACTTCTCCATAAATTCTTCACGAATAGATTCTAACACAATGAAACGTTTGGCCGCAATACACGATTGTCCTGCATTCTGCATGCGTGATTGCACGGCTACTTTCACGGTTTTATCAAGGTTAGCATCCGATAGAATGATAAAAGGATCACTACCGCCAAGTTCTAGCACAGATTTTTTGATGTGCTTCCCTGCAAGAGATGCGACCTGTGACCCTGCATATTCACTACCGGTCAGGGCAACACCTTGCACAACGGGAGAAGCAATGATACGTTCTACGAGATCGACGTCGATCACCAAAGATTGAAGCACGCCATCAGGAAAGCCGGCCTCTTTAAATAACGCTGCAATAGCCAATGCACATCCAGTTACATTCGGTGCATGTTTCAACAGCGCAACGTTTCCCGCCATCAAAGCCGGCAATGCAAATCTAAATACTTGCCAAAAAGGAAAATTCCATGGCATGATACCCAGTATGGCTCCCGTCGGCTGGTACGTCACAAAACTTTTGGTTGCTTCTGTATAAATGATCTCGTCGCGCAAAAAATCTTCTGCATGATGCGCGTAATATTCGCAACCACGAATTGTTTTTTCCAACTCAATGGTAGACTCAGAAAGTAGCTTGCCCATTTCGAGCGTCATCAACCGTGCATATTTTTCTTTGTTCTTTCGAAGAAGACCGGCCACGGTTAAGATCAACTCGCGACGATGTTCAAAGGACGTTTTACGCCAATGACGATACGCGGAAGCCGAAGTCTCAAGACATTTATCGAGCTCCGCTGCCGACAATACGTCATATTGTGCTACGATGGATTGATCAAAAGGGTGGACAGATTTAAACATGGTCTCTCGCGATATTAGGCACCAATATGCGCAGGTAGATTGGTTTCAGCAATATAAATGTTGGAAATGAATCGGAGACAGTTTGTTGTCCGAGGTGTTGGGTGGTATTGGTCAAACAATATTACCAGAATGTTGTAAACAACGTACGCAAATTTGGAAGATGAGCGTTTCTCAAAACAAAATTTTAATTAGGCAAATTGGAAAATGAACACCGACGCGATGAAAATTAAGCGCGAAGTAGCAATTCGCGCTAGTAAATGACAGAAACTTTAGTAATTGTACTGCTTGAAAACGCGCGCGAGGTCTTTGTAGAAAAGTTCGTCGTTTCCCTCCGATAATGAAGCCGAGTTTGTTTCCTTTATCGTTTGTATCAATTGCGCGTAATGCGCTGTATCAACCGGTGATATTAACAGTTCCTTAAGATCTCTTTTAATGAATTCAATTTTAACAGGCGCGAGATCTCTCACTTTATATTGATCTGCAAAATAATTCTTCAGATGGCGCTCATCTAAAAAATCTTTAATCAAATCGTTCCGCAGCTTGCGAATTATTTCCAAAATGTTTTCTTCTGAAAACTGAACTGCCGTTGAAACTGAGGAGGTGTCTTGCATAACTTTTAAATGTGATACAAGTATAGAATTAAAAGGGGACAATGCGAATACGATTTTCGCGTAGTGACAATTATTGACACGTGACCTCAAGCAAATCGCTAACGGTCAACGAAAAGAAATTTTACACCAACTTTATCGACACATTGATCTAACCAACGTCCTTAAGACCATCAAACTCTTTAAGCGTTACAACAGGATTTTTTGTATCTTTAGCAGCATCGTTGTGAACGTTTTTGCAACCGTAACCACCAACCCAGCAATGTTAACTACAAAACAGATTGAACACCGTGGTTATCCATCTCATTCATAAGATTTTCCAAACAAGCAACAAGTTTTTTCTCAACGTTGTAGCGATGGCACTCACCATGCAATGTGCGATAACGGTACATGCACAAGAGCTTCCACTTTGGAAGATCCACTACGACAGTACACAACACTATTGGGGAAAAGATTGGAAAAAAAGTATCCAAAATCTGCAAACTGCCGAACGGTCTGCACTTAGCGACCTTGGCATGTACGATGTTAACTACTTGACCATCATTAACGATCTCGGCATTGCATATTGGCAAGCGAAAGATTTCGCAAACGCCGAGAAAACTTTAATCAAAAGCTATAAACTAAAACTAGAATTACTGGACGACAATGATCCCGAATTAATACGCGCGATAACAAACCTTGCAGGACTTTATACCGACCAAAGTAAGCACGCACAAGCACGCCAATTATATAAGCGGGTATTAAAGAATATCAATCCTGCCGTTGAAGATCTGTATTGGACATCTGGAAAAAATCTCCTTGCTAACTACGAACAAGACGCTCAACTAGATTCTGCAACGTTGTTGATTGAAAAACTGGCCAGTCAAAACCACGGTTCAAGCCCACAACAGAAATTACGCCATTACGATTTTAAAATTGCTGAGGGCCGTATCGCCCGTAAGCGCAGGCATTATGACACTGCACAAGAAATATTAGCAAAGATCGTCACCGAGATATCACTTCATCAAGACTTGATTCTTTCAGATCGTTATGTACAGGCATTACATGAATTAGGACTCACACATTTAGCAACCGGATCATTCAACAAAGCAGAAAAAAATATCTTACTCGCGTTCCGCATTACAAAATCCCATCATGCATCAAATAACACTTTGCTTGTTGAAGTCCTTAACAGCCTGGCCAGTGTGTATGAAAAACTAAGTATCTACGACAAGGCTGTCAGCTATTATCAAGAAGCGCTTGTTTTATGTGAACGTTTAGGTTCGCAACATTTCAATTCATGTTTGACTTTAAAAAGCAATCTTGCCGGGATTCAATTAAAGGAAGGGCAACTGAAACCGGCGATTGAAAGCTATTCCAATATTCTTAGCAGCATTTCATCTCATGAACAAACGTCCCCACTTTTCCAAATTACCGTTTTGAATAACCTTAGCGCGGCGTATCGAAAAAACAAAGCGTATACACAGGCAACGACACATCTTGAGCGCGCTCAAAAATTGATCAATGATTATCAGTTAAATGACGACGACCTCGCCGCCACCGTTGCCAATAATTTGGCAGTTTTGCTCACCGCCCAAGGTAAACTTGAACAAGCACTGCAACAGTATAAAAAAGCGTTTGATACCAGGAAGAAAATATATGGCGATAACTCCGTACTGCTCATGGATCTTGCGAGTAACATGGCCGTTGTCTATTGGGCGCTGAAGAAAGAACAAGAAGCAATTCCTCTTTTCCAAAAATCGATTGAGCTCGCCGTTCGGCAAATACACTACACCTTCCCTAATCTCAACGAAGACGAGCAAGTGCAGTTTTACAAAAAACTAAAAGAAGACTTTGAGCGCTTCAATACGATTGCATTCCAATACGCAGCCTCAAAACCCGAATTGCTCACACAAGTATTCAATAATCAAATCATCATCAAGTCGTTGCTATTTTTCACCCAGCAACATCGAAATGACCTGATTTACAACCAGAAGGATTCGATCCTTATTAAACAGTATGATTTAGTAAAGGAGAAGCGCGAGCAACTCGGCCTATTCTATCAACTATCACTTCAAGAGGTAAAGCAGGTTGGGATATCGCCAACAACACTTGAGAAGGAAATTGATGAACTAGAAAAAAACATCAGTCTGAAAACAAGCGAGACTGTTGCCGAGAAGCTGCTCGCAAAAGCTACACAATGGAAAAACATTCAAGCTGCCATGGCCGCAGATGAAGCGTTAATAGAAATCATTCGCGTTCGAAAGTATGACTTCAAACACTACCAAGAATCTTTAGCCGATCGCGTGAGCTTCGGATTTACCGACAGTACACACTATGCCGCGCTCGTTACTACCAAAGAAACGATCAACAATCCAACGTTGGTGCTGATGCGAAATGGCTTTAATATGGAGAATCGTTTGCTGACGTACTACCGCAATGCACTACGCTTTTCTGTTAGTGATGAGCATTCATACAACAGCTATTGGAAAGCCATCGACGGCGCCGTTACCAACAAACAAAAAATATTCTTTGCTGGTGATGGCGTATACTACAAACTAAATATCAATACGTTTAGAAATCCTGTCGATGGAAAATTTATCGTTCAACACTATAACGTGCACTATCTTTTAAATCCCGCGCAGTATCTTGAGAAAACTAAAATCAATTTTACAACCCAACGGGCTGTACTGATGGGCGATCCAATGTTCGACTTGGATATCCCCAAACCTTCCAAAACACGAAATGATGAACACGGTTTTAGTTCATTACCCGGTGCGCAAAAAGAAATTCAAAAACTTGAAACCCTTTTAAAGAGTAAAGGGTGGCAAACAAACGCATATTTGAGAAACAACGCAACGGAGAAGAATGTAAAGAGCATTCAATCCCCCACCATTTTGCATATTGCCACGCATGGCTTTTTCTCCGATGATGTTGTGCCCTTGGCGGAAGACGTTAAGAAAGATTTTCTTTTCCAATCGGGCTTAGTGCTCGCCGGCGCAAATAAAAGTCTTTCCGACAAGACAGCGCAAATTGAAGATGACGGGATTTTAACAGCTTACGAAGTCATGAATCTTGACTTGAGTAAGACTGATCTTGTTGTGCTTTCGGCTTGCGAAACTGGACTAGGAAAAATTGAAAACGGCGAAGGTGTATTTGGCTTGCAGCGCTCATTCCTTCAAGCTGGCGCACGTGACATCATGATCAGCCTTTGGAAAGTTGACGACCAGTATACTCAGGAACTAATGGTTAGCTTTTACCAGAATCTACTATCAGGTAAATCAAAAACCGATGCATTAAAAACCGCACAACTTCATTTGATGAAGTCGACGTTGGATCCGCTCTTATGGGGCGGATTTATTTTAGTTGGTGTTGACTAGAAATCCTTCAGTAGCAGCACTTCAGAAATTTCCTTAGCACGCGTTGGAATTCGCACCGGCTGAAACGCATTAATCTCTGACTCGGTCACGCCATTCAAAATCTTTAACTCTGTTTTGGGTATTCCGGTGTGTTGGGCGAGTTGATCCCATGACATTTTCTTTTTTGCAATAAATGTCTTCACCAACTCCGGCATTACCGGCATACCGTTTACATACAGCTCTACACGCCTGTCAAACTGTCGACGTAATTCTACGCTCGAGCTAGACAGAGTAGCGCTTTTACCTTTGGCGATGATCGCTATGCCCGTTTCATCAACACCTTTGTTTTTTAAGTAACCTACAACGGACTCGCCGCGCTTTTGCGTCAATTTCAAGTTATACTCAGTTGATCCACGATCGTCGGCATAGGCAAAGATTTCAACCTGCGCGTGGGGATTATTAATTAACTGCTGCGCAAGTTCATCTAACACACGCGATGCTTCGGGACGTATGCTATAGTGATCAAAGTCAAAATAGATATTCTCCAACCGTATTTCCTCAATAACCTTTACTTGCGTTATTTCCACATCACGCACGACAGGGACGCGCCCCAAAAGACTACTTCCTTTTTCAAGACGCACAAACAATTCCTGCTTCGATGACACATCCGTAAACCGAAACTTCCCCTCATCGTTAGTGATTGTTGTCTTAACAATCTCCCCGAGCTTATCGGTTAAAACGATTTTCAGCGCGGCCATGCGTTTACCACTGAGTGAGTCCTGAAGGTAACCATTCACAACAAGATCATTTGCCGTAGGCGCCGGCGCTTGAACTTTCACTAGGTAATCGCTTTGATCTGCTCCCCTAGCGCTCTCACGATACCTTTTTTCCGCTACAGCCTGCAGCTGTTGAAACTCTTGGACTGAAATACCGAACTGATCTGCTGTAGTTTGCACGTTGCTTACACGTGCATCTATTATTTGCTGAACAATCTTTTTCTTCTCATAGCTCAATGCGTCATAATCCACTTTCTCTTCAAGCCGCGACGCATTTAAGGTAAGCTGATCTGCATTAGCGCCTGTTCTTGCTTGTAAATTAACCATACGTCTTGCGTCACGTTTCTTCAAACTGATGCGCGATATAAAAGCAATTACTGACGGAATCTTCACGCTGTAAATATCAAATCCACCAACCCCTTGAATGCGATTACTACTCCAATACAGCGCACGGTTGTCGAACGACACAAAAGCATCATCGCGATTAGAATTAAATGGAAGGTCTAGATTATAAAGCACCGTGTCCGATGTAGACATGCGTTTTGCCATGAAGACATCTAGCCCACCATGACCGGGATGACCATCAGACGCAAAAAATAATACATTATTATACGCCGTAAGCGTTGGCGATACTTCATTCAATTTTGTATTAACACTACGTCCGAAATTTATTGCAGGGCCCCAATTGTCATTACCCGAATTGATGCTCATCCAAATATCAAATCCGCCGTGACCTCCAGGACGGTTCGACGCAAATACCAATGTATCATTGCCATACACGGTGGGATGTTTCGCCTCTGTGGAATTAAAATTTATGTTATTATTTAACGCCACCGGTTCACTCCATTTCCCACGCTGAAATACGGTTAGGTAAATTTTACATTGTGGCCCATCTTGCCCACATACTGTATAATAATACTTATCGCCTTTGCGATTAAAACATCCGCTACCATCATTAAACCGAGAATTCGTAACGGTGAATAATTGCTTCGTTCTATCTTGCCATCCTTGGCTTGTCTTTTCGTAGTAATAGTTATCTGTGAAAGCTTCACCAAAGCGTTCATCGATGGATGCTCTATTGGAAGAGACTTTTCCACTCGTAATAACAATGCTAACACTATCACGAACAGCTGGTGCATAATCATTGTAAGGTGTATTAAAAGTTAACGGAATTAATGTCACGAACATCTTATCGGATGCTGATTCCGTCTTCGCGATTTCACTTCCAGCTTTATCAATGATTGCCTGCTCAACAAATTCTTGCAACGTTTTATCCTGATTATAAATGTTGATAAACTCATCAAAAGATGCGATGGACTCATCGAAGTTGCCATTGAACTTCAACATCAGCGCATAGTAATACAGCGATAGCGGGTACGTCTTAGCGGCATGATGATGGACTTTAAAATAATAGGCTTCAGCTTGCGTATATTGAAACACTTTCCTGTAACATTCAGCAAGTCGATATTCAACATCCGGATTGGTGATGTTCTGATCGGTAAGTTCGCGATAATATTGAATCGCTAAATTAAACTGCTCGTCGGCATAAAACTGATCAGCTTCCAGACGTAATGATTTCAGTGACTTTTCGTTTTGCCCAAACGCAACGCCGCACAGAAAAATGTTTACAAATAAAATAAGCCAACGCAACATGAATGATTGATTTCTATTTAATGACTTGCACGCAAAGATAATGCTTGATCATCAGCGCTGTGATGTAACCACACTTTTTACACCATGTTCCATTACGATTATATGAGTGGAGATGAGAATCGCTTAAAACCTTTGTGCACTACAATTTTGTATGCCAGTGAAAGCTCATAGGCGTTGCCGATTCCCAAGTTTCGCCCCATAGAGGATATATTTGTGTCATAGCTGAACCCTAGATTCCAGGAGGTACTTGAGAATCCTGTCGATACGATAAACGCGTCCTCAAGGCGATACCAACCACCAATCATGATTTTTTTACTCTTTGCATTCGTGCGATTTGGTGGCTGCAGGTAGTAACCAAAATAAGCACCAAGATTCACTTGGAAATTTCGATTCTGAATTTGAACCAAATAATTCGGAGAAAATTCATACTTCAATTTTCGCAATGATGTGACGCCTCCATGCAACTTATACAACACATAGGGCTCACCACTCGTCCCGTCAATAAATCCCTTCGGTGGAATAATATTTGAAATCGATATACCTTGAAAAGCGGACAACGACCTGAGTGTCATTCTTCCTTTGCTTGTATAATACCACATCGCACCAATACTCATTTGCGGATTAAAGACTTGCTCATTTAGCGAACCGCTCTCCCCTAGCCTTGTACCATCAAAACCAACAACTGGATTATATTGCGATGACCATTGCAATGCATCGTAGTTAATCTTCTGCTGAACACCGCCAGCTTGTATACCTACCGAAATAATATTATTTCCATAGCGCGTGAGGTGAAAATTATAGGCGCCAGTCAACGAAAAACTTTGCGTTACAAATTCTTGATTAGGTCCTGCTGCGTCACTTAAAAATGAAGCACCTAAACCGCCTAGGTGTTTTACTCTTACGCCAGGCTTCGACAACGGATGAATGTAGGAGAATTGAAAAGTATTAAACGGTAAGTGAATGTTAGACCACTGCGAACGATAATTCATTCCAATGAATATATCTTTCTCCAAACCAGCGAGAGCAGGATTCAGATACAATCCACTTGCATAATATTGCGAAAACACTGGCGATTGTGTTGCCGCGGTATGAACCATCCCAACGAAAAGAAAAAGCAATATGGCAACACGCGCTTGCATCAGTAAACAATGGTGATTACGCCCTTCCTTTCTATTCTTTCACCGTTCTTCTTCGTTGCTTTAAACACATAGGGGTACGCACCCGCGGGAATATAATCACCACCTTGCATTGTGCCATTCCAACCACTGTCAATCATATCTTGCAGTGATGTGCTTTCAAAAACCAGCAGTCCCCAGCGATTATAAACTTGGAATAAAAAGTCGCCAGGCTCTAGTTGGTTTCCAAAAATCTTAATCGATCTATTTCCTTCCAAGGAAGCCTTCGGAGAGAGTGAATTTGAAAAGAAAAACTCGCCTTCTACGCCACCGATAGGAATACTACTTCCGACAACAACGTAGTTCGCCGTGACTTGATCATCTGTTGCAATGGCGTCGTTTAAATTTCCCTCGGTGATCGAAACATCGGCAAGCATCGTAAATCGGGCGTCTAGCGCATCGCTTTGCAGCAGTGTAACGACATGGCTATCCGTGTAGCGATCAGGAATATCGAAATACACCGTTGCTGGAGATCCTCCATACGTACCTGATACCAATGTTCGCTTCCAATATACATCGCGAAAAAAAGTTGTTCGTGAAGGTGCTTGAATATCCGGTGTGTTCACGAATGCTTCCATAGAAAAAACAGGATTAATACCTGATACATCGTTCAACTCCACCGGATTGTAGTTCCCGTTCTTTCCTATCGGGAAAAATTTATAACCAACACCTTCACTGAATAGAGGACCGTCAACATAACTGATCGCAGAGCCATCAGACACTGTTGCCGCAGATGAGAGAAGTAGTGTATCAACCGATGTCGTTACCACGATACCCGATAATAATTGCAGGCTACTCGAAATTGCAATGCGGCCGGCGATCGATTTATTACCTGTCCCGTTTATGATGAGCCTGTAGATAGATTGACGATTATTCGTGATCGACTGTGCACGATCTCCGACGACGAACACTGTACCGGTGCCTTGATAAATATTACTATTTGACCAATCTCCCGTGAATGATAGCGCGCCTTGGTGTTGAATGAATCCCCCGTTGCGAATACTGCCGTCAAAATGTACGGTTACATCGCTGCCGATGAAAATATTTGTCTGATTATTTAAGTCCTGTGCATGAATTAAACAGCTGCCCATCATCATCAAACAGATCGTAGCTACCGCGTGATATCGTCTGGCGGCAATCATTTGGTATATTCTATTCGGATTCCATAGAGACGTTGATCCAATAACCCGGGGCCTTGCGACGACGCAGTGAATGTTACATGAACGCGATAACTATACTGAGAATTATCGACGACTTGCCCAAACAATGCCGTTGGTATCAGGTTGAATGAAACAATGCCAACAGTTACGAGCAACGTTGACCGTGAGGCAAGCACTTCATTTCCGCTTGTAAAACTCTTCCGATAAAGTGAGATTGTGAAATCTCCCAATACAGAGAGATCGGAATAGTACGCGGTAACATTTTGAATGGTGGCACCATCTGGAAGATTTACAGGCGCCATGATTTGACGACCATCGCCATTGGCGGTCACGAAAGTGTTGTCGTCTTGATAAAGCCCGAGCACTGTTTCATTGCTACCATTGGTTGGCTCGAGACCTTGGAACGCCGATGGATCAACGGCATAGTATTGTGTCGTTGGGCCTACTGCTGTTACAGTTTGAGGAACCCACGTGGTACCGTTCCATACGAGAATACTATTCAGCGGCGGTGCGGCACTCGACACATTTCGTCCTTGTAATTTTGTAACCGTCGTTGCATTAACGGTTCCCGCTACGTCGCCAGATATCGTTAGAGGATCCAAACTCACCCCGGTGCCATCAACAATATTCAACGTGTTTCCTGTTAAACTGAGATTTTGATTATCATCTGTAAATGTTGAGCGATCCGCCCACGACACAACACCGCCCGCTGTCGTCGTCAATACTTTATCATTGCCACCGGAAGTAATTTTTGTCGTTCCGACTACACCATCTTGAATGGCACCCGCATCAACGGCGGCATCAGCAAGTTCTGCACTTGTTACTGCGTTCGTTTGAATCGCAGCTGCATCAACAGCATTATCAGCCAACTGAACATCTGTAATCGCATTGGTTTGAACTGTCAACTCATCGAGTGTTCCGGTAATTTGTCCACCGGCGACAGTCACATCATTAAGATCAACACCTGTACCACCATCGATGTTCAATGTATTTCCTGCTAAGCTTAGATTTTGATTATCATCTGTAAATGTTGAGCGATCCGCCCACGACACAACACCGCCCGCTGTCGTCGTCAATACTTTATCATTGCCACCGGAAGTAATTTTCGTTGTTCCCACTACGCCATCTTGAATCGCAGCAGCATCAACAGCGGCATCTGCAAGTTCTGCACTTGTTACTGCGTTGGTTTGAATTGCAGCTGCATCAACAGCATTATCTGCTAACTGAACATCGGTGATCGCATTGGTTTGGATTGTCAACGCATCGAGTGTTCCGGCAATTTGTCCACCGGCGGCAGTCACATCACTAAGATCCACACCTGTACCGCCATCGATGTTCAATGTATTTCCTATTAAACTTAGATTCTGATTATCATCTGTAAATGTTGAGCGATCCGCCCACGACACAACACCGCCCGCTGTCGTCGTCAATACTTTATCATTGCCACCGGAAGTAATTTTTATCGTTCCGACTACACCATCCTGAATGGCAGCGGCATCAACGGCCGCATCTGCAAGTTCTGCACTTGTTACAGCGTTCGTTTGAATGGCAGCTGCATCAACAGCATTATCAGCCAACTGAACATCTGTGATCGCATTGGTTTGGATTGTCAACGCATCGAGTGTTCCTGCAATTTGTCCACCGGCGACAGTCACATCATTAAGATCCACACCCGTACCACCATCGATGTTCAATGTATTTCCTGTTAAACTTAGATTCTGATTATCATCTGTAAATGTTGAGCGATCCGCCCATGACACAACACCGCCCGCTGTCGTCGTCAATACTTTATCGTTGCCACCGGAAGTAATTTTCGTTGTTCCGACTATACCATCTTGAATGGCAGCGGCATCAACGGCCGCATCAGCAAGTTCTGCACTTGTTACTGCGTTCGTTTGAATCGCAGCTGCATCAACAGCATTATCAGCCAACTGAACATCTGTGATCGCATTGGTTTGGATTGTCAACGCATCGAGTGTTCCGGTAATTTGTCCACCGGCGACAGTCACATCATTAAGATCCACACCTGTACCACCATCGATGTTCAATGTGTTTCCTGTTAAGCTTAGGTTCTGATTATCGTCTGCAAATGTCGATCGATCCAACCATGTAACAACTCCACCTGCAGTTGTTGTCAACACCTTGTCATTACCACCCGATGCGATTTTGGTTGGATCGACAGCACCATTACTGAGGTCAGCTGTATTGATAGAACCATCTGCAATGGAATTCGAATTGACAGCACTCGGCGCGAGCTTAGCATTCGTAACGGCGGCGTCTGCAAGTTGAAGTGCATTTGCGCCATTGGTAGTGATAGTCGCTCCATCCGTGTTGACAGAAAGCGTTACATCACCAGATGTCGCTCCGCCTGATAAACCATTCGAACTATTCACGGCCGTGATGTCACCCACGCTATTAATAGATTCCCACACCAACGTGGTTCCATCTGTTTTCAAAAAGCGTCCGTCATTTCCTGTTACGGATGGAATTTCTTTCAACGAACTTAAGTCAACATTCCCTGCGCCTGTTAACGACAGTGTTTGCGTTGTCGCATCAAAAGTTAAGAACTGCGCTACAGCGTCGGCACCGAGCCCTTTTACCCATGCGCCATCTTTCCAGAAGTAAAAAGATTTTTCATCTGTGTCGAACACGATCAAACCGTTGTCGGCAGGCGCGGCGGGTGTAATCGATAATCTTTCGGCTGTTGAGAGTTGAGGTAACAAGAATCCCTGATTTCTATCGGGAGGATTGAGCACCAAGATGGCATTGGGTCTCGTGACCATTGTACCGATGACGGCCGATTTCTGTGCCATCATTGGGACGATCGACAGCATTACAAAAAATATAGCGAACCAGAGGTTTTTCACACCAATACACTTAAGGGTCAGAGCGATGCTTTTAATGAGCCAAACAATTTACGAAGTAACCTCCGTCAACGGCTTTCGCAAACGGTTAAATTAACATGAAATCGAGTTTTTTAGACAAAAAAAGACGCCTAAATAAAGCTCTGTTTAATAAATAGATAGATATTACACATTAAATCAAGACTTTCGAATTTCGTGGCCGTGGTTTTTCGTGCAAGGAAAGCAAATTCAGGTGCTAGGATAGCGATAAAATGCCTGCAACGTCCGCGAAGAATTGATCACAATCGCATCAAATATTACACTCCGTACTTACGCGTAGGCGAGTACATGATTCAACGGAAAACGATTTACAACCTTTTGCGGATGTTATACCGTCTTACTACTTCATAGTTTTGAAGAAGTAAACATTGTGTACAATGAAAAAGATGATCCTTTTTATCGAGGACGACTATCTGTACAACTACGCCAGCAAGCGTACTGTACAGGAATTCGATAAAGACATAGAAGTACTTATTGCGCTGAATGGTAATCAGGCGTTGAACATGCTCTGCAGATTGGAAGTAGAATCAAAGCTTTTTCCATTTTTGATCTTTATGGATTTCGACTTACCGAAGATGGGCTATGACTTTATGCAACGGCTGTCGCGCTTTAATTTCTACGGAAAGTATGTAAACAAAGTTATTGGCATGACGTCGAGCGATCAGTCTTTCCCCGCACATCAATACGGGAACAGTAGACTCGGATCACCGCGTTACATTGCCAAGCCGCTCTCTGATGAAACACTTCTTGGATTACTGAAAGCCGATCTTGAGCTCGTTACACATGAGTAGCGAAGACGTCATTGACCGCTATCATTCAACAGCTGCCGCTGGATACATCAAACAGTTATATCTAAACGTTTTTACGTTGTATGCGAACGGCATTTAAGATTGCGAGTAACGCTACACCAACATCCGCGATCACAGCTTCCCATAAGTTAGCAACACCGCCCGCACCGAGCAAAAGTACGAGACCCTTTACCGCCATGGCAAGGATAATATTCTGCCACACAATATCTCTCGTGATCTTGCCTATCTTAATCGCCGTAACAATTTTTGATGGCTGATCATTTTGAATGACCACATCCGCAGTTTCAATCGTTGCATCACTACCCAACCCACCCATTGCAATACCAACGTCTGCTAATGCTACCACAGGTGCGTCGTTAATGCCATCACCGACAAAGGCGATACGCTTTCCCGATTTTTTCAATTGTTGAACCTTATCTACCTTCTCCGCCGGCAACAGATTTCCGTACGCCTGATCTATGCGAAGTGATTTCGCTACCTGATCAACAACGGACTGCTTATCGCCAGACAACATCACCGTATGGAGATTCTGCGCGCGCATGTTTTCAACCGCATCACGGGCGTCATCTTTAACTTCATCAGCGACCACAATATAACCTGCATATTCATTGTCAATTGCAATCGCCACCAGACTATTCACTTCGTTGGCAAGCTCACTTGGAAAATCGATCTTATACTGTGATAACAATTTTAAGTTACCTGCGCGTACTACCTTTCCATTAACGACACCTTGCAATCCCATGCCGGCAAGTTCCCGCACATCTGTCGCTTTCAGTGTATCTATATCTCCAGCGAATGCTACAATGGCCCTGCTGATAGGGTGCGTTGATGCCCGTTCCAACGCTGCCACTACACGCACAAATTCATCCACATGTATGCTTACTGACTCAACACGTTGAACCTTAAACACGCCCTTCGTAAGTGTCCCCGTTTTATCCATCACAACGGTATCTATCTTCGACATGACATCAAGGAAGTTGCCGCCTTTAAACAGGATACCATTGCGCGACGCAAGCCCGATACCACCGAAATAACCCAATGGTATAGACACTACAAGCGCGCATGGACAGCTGATCACCAGGAATACCAATCCACGATAGAGCCATTCATCAAACACATACCCATCAACAATAAAGGAAGGAAGTAGTATGAGCGCCAACGCAAGAAAGAAAACAATAGGCGTATACACTTTTGCAAATCGTGAAATAAAAAGCTGAGTTTGCGACTTACGAGCCGTTGCATCTTGCACCATTTCCAAAATCCGACTGAGCTTACTGTCTTTGAATAACGCATTGACTTTAATTTCAATTACCCGCTCAAGATTGATCATTCCCGCGAGCACAGTCTCACCGGAACTTTTTGTTTGTGGCATGCTTTCACCTGTGAGCGCTGCACTATTGAAGGTTGCCATATTGGAAATCAACACGCCATCCAACCCAACCTTCTCACCTACCTTCACTTGGATAATCTCTCCAACACTTACATCCGATGGTTTCATGCGCGTAGGACTTCCATCACGCACAACGGTTACATGATCCGGCCTGATATCGAGTAAAGCCTTGATACTTGCTTTCGCGCGCTTCACAGCAGATTCTTGAAACCATTCACCAATCGAATAAAAGACCATGACAGCAACACCTTCCGTATATTCTCCAATATAAAATGCACCTAGCGTCGCTACACTCATCAAGACAAATTCGTTAAATATATCGCCAAGAAGAAGTTTGCGATAGGCTAACCTTAACACACTCCACCCCGCCAGCAAAAAAGCAACGGCATTGACAACTAACCCCACACGCTTAGGAAGTTCAATATTGAAGCCATACGCTAATACCAGTAGCGCGACCAGCATCACCAATGCGACAAGTAACTTCCAATGTTGAAGCCACGAAGAATTGCTATGATCCCCGTGGGCGTGATCATGGGCGTGATCATGATCGTGCCCTTGTTTTCCATGCGTACCCACGCCATCTGCACTACAACAATGATCATGTATCTTTTCTGTTGGTGAATTGTTGCTCATTCTACACTTCGTTTAGTCAAAATAATTAATGTACATGGCCGCCTTCTTCACTATTTTTCATCTTCGACAATAACGCATAGGCCCCTTTCACGACCACCCGAGACGCTCGTAAACTATCAGGTAAAGAAACTTCCGTATAACCGAGTTCCGTATTTCCAACCTGTATTTCTAGCATCGCAAAATGTTGTCCTTCTTCATGATGATGCTTAACTTCGTCCGTCGCATCGTCTTCATGTTCATGTTTCTGCGCTACGTCTTCCGGGGAAGCAATGAATATATACTTCTTCCCTTGATAATCTAGTAGCGCTTCATTTGGTAACGCCGGAACCAATGCACCACCAGTTTCTACAGCTGCTGATAAATACATGCCAGGTAACAACTCACGATCTTCTTTGTCGATATGACAATGAATTTGGACCGTTCTATTCTCCCCTATTTCGCGACCTATCAAATAAATCGTTGCCATTCTTTCCGTCGATTCATTTGCTAACGTGAACCTGACCTTCTGCCCGATCTTGAGTTTCGGAACATCTTTTTCAAATACAATCAACTCCGCATGCAGATGTTCAGTGTCGACAATCTCAAACAACACATCCGTTGGGTTTGCATATTTGCCGATGTTGACATTTACTTCAGTAACGTAGCCATTGATTGGTGAGTACAAATTAATAGCGCTTTTAATGATACCATTTTCAACATCACCGACTGCAATGTTCAATACGCGTAACTTTTCCTTCAACGCCACATACTTTGCTTCCCATATTCTGTAGTTGCTTTGTGCTTGCTGAAGCGTCTTTTGCGAGTTCACATTTTCCTTTGCCAGTTGTTGTTGCCTATCGAAGTCCATTCGTGCAAGGTCAAGCTGATTTTTAGCTTCGAGAAAATCTTGTTGTATTTGAATAAACTCTAAGTTTTCGACACTAGCGATTAACTGATTCTTCTTCACCAGTGACCCTTGTAGTAGTGGTGTACTTTTTAAAAAACCACCCAATGGTGCCGATACACTTACAAGTTGTTGTGGAGGCACATCTAATTTACCGTTTACATGAATCGTTCCACTGATTTGCTTTTGCTCTACCGTACCCAATTCCACACCTACGTTTTTCATTTGCTCTTCCGAAAGCTCAACAACGCTTTCATCATGCTCCTCGTGTTCCTCCGTCGATGGCTGCTCATGATTTGTAGAACACGACAGCATGAACCCAAGAAGCATCAAGGCAACAGCTATATATTGAAAGTAATTTCTTGTCATCATAACCGATTATTTATTTCCAGAAAGGAATTCCAGATAGATTATTGTTTGATTCATATCGTTCAAAGTTTTCAGGTATTGTTCCTGAATTGTCACCGCGCTTCGGACACCGAAGAGATACTCGGCGTAGCTCACTTCACCTTGGCTGAACGCGACTTTCGATTGCGTAATTATTTGTTGTGCATTCGGCAATCCGGCGGATTGATAGTACGCGAGCGACGTCTTATGTTTTTCATACTCTCGAAGTGTTTGCTGAAATATGGCATTCACTTCGAGTCGTTTGTATTCATAATCATGCTGTGCAGCTACCGTGGAATACTTTGCCGCCTTTAAGCGTGCTTGATGTGGAACAAACCACAACGGAATTGCAACACCGATCTGAAACCCAGTGAAGCGATCACTTCTTGTTGCAAGCTCGCCTGATGTTGGATGGACACTACCGATCAGCGTTTGGCTAAAAAAACCAGCAAGCAAATCCGGCGCAAACTTGGCTGACGCTAATTTTTTTTCCGCTATTGCAATCACGACGTCTTGTCTTGACAGGGCAAGCATCGAATTTGCATCCTCATTTAACGAATCAACAGAAGTTGCTCGATTGATAACATCAAAAGTATCTACATTGATATCGGGCAGTTCTTGCGTATTCATCATTGCTTTCAAGTGCTCCCGCATAACATGGATGTCGGCATCGATCTGAAAAATCGCATTCTTCGATTCACTTCGTTGGGCATCGGCAGTAGTTTGCTCTAAAATATTTGTTTCACCCGTTTTGAATCGCAACGAGGCCGACTTGTAAAATCCTTCAAACAAACTATCCTGTTGAATTAACAACTTACGTCGGGACTTCAAATAATACAGTTCATAGTAAACTTGTTTCACCTGATACACAAGCTCGTTCTCCGTATTCTTTTTTTGCAACCGAGCAGACTTTTCATTCGCACGATTCAATGATCGCTGTCCACCGAATACGGTAAAGGGTATCGACTGCGTTACAGAAAAGTTGTTATCATCTTTTGCATAGCTATTGTATTGGCCACGCATGTAGATAACTTCTGTTTTGGGAAGATCCACGCTGGACTTCCTCAGTTGTTGCTGCGCTTCTACTCGATTTGTTTCCGCTTTTATACGCGGGTTGTTTTTTAATGCGGTAGCAACAGCTTCACCTACGGACACCGTCTGACCATAGCTACACGCGAACGATCCAAACACAAACAAAATGACCAGGGTTTTATTCGGAACCAAAACCTTAATACGTTCAACATAAACATACAGGCAGGGCAAAACAAAGAGTGTCAAAATTGTTGCACTAATTAATCCACCGATCACAACTGTCGCTAATGGCTTTTGCACTTCCGCTCCAGCACTTGTTGCAATGGCCATCGGCAAAAATCCTAACGATGCCACTGCGGCGGTCATCAACACAGGTCTCAAACGCGCATGTGTTCCTTTCAAAATGATATCATCCATATCTGTAATTCCTTCTTCTTTAAGACGATTAAATTGGGCGATCAACACGATGCCATTCAACACAGCAACTCCAAATAAGGCTACGAACCCTACGCCTGCAGAAATACTAAATGGCATTCCGCGAACGATCAATGCGAAAACGCCGCCGATAGCAGCCATCGGTATCGCTGTAAAAATCAACAATGCTTGTTTCATAGATTGAAAAGTAAAAAACAATAACACAAGAATGAGCGCCAACGCCATCGGCACAGCAAACGATAATCTCGCTTGTGCTGCCTCCAGGTTTTCAAACTGTCCACCGAACACAGGATAATATCCAGGAGGAAAATCTACTTCTTTCTCGATCATCTCTTCAATATCACGCACAACGCTTGCTACGTCTCTCCCACGAACATTAAAGCCAACGATAATCCGGCGTTTTGCATCTTCGCGCTGGATTTGATTCGGGCCAATTTTAAACTCAATATCAGCAAGCTGCTTCAGCGGAACTTGTTCACCTTTCGGCGTCATTACAAAAATGTTACGCACATCATCGATTGACTTTCGATTTTCATCGGTAAGCCGTACCACCAAATCATAGCGTTGATCATTCTCAAAAACCAACCCCGCTGATTGCCCTGCGAAGGATGCGTTGATCACTTGATTAATATCTTCAATATTTAATCCGTACTTTGCAACTTCTTCGCGATTGATATCAACAACAATTTGTGGGAGTCCCGTAACTTCTTCTACGTACAGGTCGCGCGTACCTGAAACCTTTCTCACTACCTTAGCAACACGTTGCGACAGATCGGTGAGTACATTAAGATCTTCACCAAAAATCTTCACGGCAACATCTTGACGAATACCAGACATCAGCTCATTAAACCTCATTTGAATTGGCTGTTGAAACCCAAACGTCACACCTGGAATGACTTCTAGCGCTTCTGTCATTTTCTCAGCAAGTGCCTCACGATCCCGGGCTTTCGTCCATTTATTTTTTGGTGTGAGGTTAATGATCAGATCACACGCTTCTATCGGCATGGGATCTGTCGGAATTTCTGATGAGCCTATCTTACCGACAATTTCTTCAATTTCATCTGGAAACTCACGTAGTAACACCGCTGCTGCTTTTGACGATGCCTCAACGGTATAAGATAAACTACTTCCAGTCAATACTCGGGTTTCAACCGCGAAGTCACCTTCCTCCAGTGTAGGTAAGAACTCACCACCCATGCGCAGAAATGCAAACAAACTCGCGATCAAAAGTAAGATCGAAGAAATGATCACCAACAACTTTGCGCGAAGTGCGCGCTTTATCATCGGTGTATACAGTCTGTTGAAAAAATCCATCATCTTATCAGAAAGATTTCGTTTGCGCTCAGTCTGCTTACTTAAGAAGAGCGCCGACATCATGGGGACATAGGTCAGTGATAGAATAAATGCACCGAGTATCGCAAAGCTAACCGCTTGGGCCATGGGCTTAAACATTTTCCCTTCAACACCTACAAGGGCGAGTATTGGCAAGTAAACGATTAAGATGATAAGCTCTCCAAATGCCGCAGATGTTCTGATCTTCGACGCAGATGTGTACACCTCTTGATCCATCTCATCTTGTCTAAGGCGCGATGTGATCGTTCTTAATCCCAAGTGGTGCATCGTTGCTTCTACAATAATGACTGCGCCATCGACGATCAAACCAAAGTCAATGGCACCAAGGCTCATCAGGTTTCCTGAAACACCGAAGAGATGCATCATCGAAACAGCAAACAGCATGGCTAAAGGAATGACGGAAGCAACGATAAGTCCTGCGCGAAGATTTCCGAGAAACAAGACCAATACCAGGATAACAATTAATGCGCCTTCAATGAGATTTTTTTCGACCGTACCAATCGCACGGTCTACAAGTTCACTCCTGTCTAGAAAAGCATCGATCGTTACGCCTTCGGGTAGCGTCTTCTTGATTTGCTCGACACGTTCTTTAACGCGCATAACCACAGCGTTGGAATTTTCTCCTTTCAACATCATCACTACAGCGCCCACAACATCACCTTCTGCGTTATAGGTCATCGCGCCGTAACGTGTAGCGCTTCCTAATTTTACATCGCCGATATTTCGAATTAAGATCGGAACACCGTCGGTAGTATTGGTCACTACAATATTGGCGATGTCATCAATAGATTTGATAAGTCCTTCGCTACGTATAAACCACGCCGCTGGCTTTTTATCGATGTACGCTCCGCCAGTATTTTGATTATTCTTCTCCAAGGCAGTAAACACATCTTTAATCGACAAGTTGTAGCTTCGTAACCGATCAGGATTTAACGCTACCTCATACTGTTTCAAGTAGCCACCGAAACTAGCAACATCCGCCACACCTGGTATGCCGAGCAATTGTCGCCGAACAATCCAATCTTGAAAAGACCGCAGTTGCATGGCGTTGTACTTCTGCTCAAATCCTTTCTCAGGGCGAACAATGTATTGATAGATCTCGCCAAGTCCGGTTGTAACAGGCGCCATCTCCGGTGTTCCGATTCCCTTCGGAATTTGTGTCAACGCGATGGCTAATCGTTCGTTAACTTGTTGGCGTGCCCAATACACATCGACGTGCTCTTTAAAAACAATCGTTACTACGGAAAGTCCGAAACGCGAAAAACTTCTCATCTCTTCGATCTCAGGAATCGTTGCCATGGTTTGCTCAATGGGGAACGTTACAAGACGTTCAATATCTAACGCCGATTGTGATGGCGCCGACGTGATAATCTGAACCTGATTGTTGGTGATGTCAGGTACTGCATCGATCGGAAGTTGTACCAGCGAATAACTTCCCCACACCACGAGTAGCAGCGTAAGGATGCCGATAGCAAGTTTATTTTTTATTGAAAAGTAAATGACTTTGTCTAACATAATCGTGAATACAATGCTAAGATTGATTTGAAGATCCGCTACATCACATCCGAGACTAGACGTAATACATCAAGCCTACAACGCGACACACGATGATCTTCTTTAAGAATTAAAAGTCCCGGCGATATTAGTCGCGAGGAGCAAAATCATGAACTAAGAAAGTTTGGGCGGTTGCCACACGGAATAGGCCACGGATTGTGTAGCCTGCGGCTTTACAAAGAAAAATAGATCGCTTGTGATTGAACGATGAAATTCAAATACAAAATATTTTGGTTGTTGAATGCTCGCGCTGCAGCAACTGCAAATGCAAAAAGGAGAACAGAGATCAACTTCCTCAGCTGCGTGTTCTTGCGGGGAGACAATTGTGATCGAAGAATCTTCGCGCATGTCATCCGCGCACGCATCTCCATCACTGCATGGGAAGCATGCAGCGAAAGCAATGTAAAGCGCAAAGAATATGCTTGCGAATCTTTTCACAGCCTGAAATTAAGAGATAAACCCGTGCAATAGCGTTGCAAAAGAAATATTTCTTTAAAAATACGACGAAAAGCCTATCTGAAAGCCAGCTGTCTTCGATGCCGGATTGCCAAACAGATCCGTTTGCCATTGATATCGATAGTTCAATCGAATTACAGTCTGCGCTGTTGGCCTCCAACTCAACCCAGGAACAACGGCGAGCACATCCTCCCGAATGTGTGTACCAGTTTCTTCGAACCTGCTCTTGTTCCAATCGACATATTCTGTACGCAATGCAACATTTAGAACAGAACGTTCAAAACCAAAAACAGTACCTTTAAAAACAGGTTGCACAAGATCAACAAATGCGCCCATTTGATTTCGTCCATAATGCTGACTGTAAGTATTCGGAACATCAACCTTAACCCACGCCGCTTCCGCGTTCAACCACGTGGAAAGAAATGGCAATGTTGTACTGAAATCTAATGCGAACACATGCACGCGGCGTTTCTTATCGATCACGAGTCCATCGTCTTGAAATTTATTATACACGCCACCCATATACGACACGCCTACTTCTCCAACTTGTCGTTTACCCAACGCTACTTTTGCAGTAACGAGTGGTACGCCATTGAAACTCTCTTCAAATCGATCAGGATTTTTCTTCGATGCAGGGAGGAACGTTTTATTTTCTTCGTTCGAAACGATTTGATCGTCGAACCCATTGGTCAAATACATTTCGTAAGCGTATACCCACTCTTTTCGGTAAAGTTTTCCAAATACACCAAAGCCTACATTACTCCATGTTGCCGGTAGCATCTGCGTTGCTGAAATAGGACGATCGATAAACTCCCACTTCGGACCATCATGATTTTGATTGAATGAACCGATGGGATTCATCACAATACCACCGCGCAGATTAAACAACGGATGGAACTCAATGTCGACAGAGGCGAATTCGATGTTAATCTCTTTTGTGCCATCTTCAAATTCTATCTCCGACAAGAATTTAATTCGCTTATAAATACTGGACGCCACAAATAAGGTAAGGCGACGCATTTGAAACTGATGGCCTTCCGATATTCCGTCGGTACCAAGATGTTGCCAATTCGCTTCTACATATCCACCCAATGCGACAGGTATCTTCGCCATCGTCAAAAAAGGACGATTGTAAACTGCGTCCATGTTAAGTTTCATGGCGACCGTATCTTGGGTAACCCGCTTCAAGAGCGTTGCATCGATTTGTGCTATCGTCGTAAACGATAGTAGCACCATGATCGATATCATGTACATTTTCTTCATGCGCTTAAATCAATAAATATTTTGTCCGCGAGTACGTGCACATTAAAAGATCTCAAGTTTCGCTCGGCGGGTCCTTGTGCCACGGTACCCCTAGCGGTAAATTCACTCCCATGAGCAGAACACGTAAGGTGGTCACCGGCCGCGGAAAGTTCATTCCCTTGATGTGTACACTTCATCAATACCGCGCTGTATTCCTGATCGGAGAACCGATACACGTAGATCGGAAATTCAATAGCCTCATTGCGAACAAGTACGTAAGAGCGTGTCTTAACCTCATCATTATTATTCATGTAATCAAATTCTGTTTTCATGATTGAAATTCCATTCGTCTCAATTGTTCCAGAGGTGTAATGCGTTGCACTGCACCCCGCGGCAAGTGGCGCCAATGTTGCCCATGAAATACATGACAAACATGTTTTGGTAAATTGTCGGCGGTTCATAGGCTTTCAAGAAATTGAATGAGTTTGTTCTTCTCTGTCGATGTTAGCGACTTGTACTGCGCGCGTGCATTTGCAGCCTCTCCGCCATGCCATAAGATTGCCTCGTCAATACTTTTTGCACGGCCATCATGCAGGAGAAAATAATCGCCGCCTTGTGAAAACTTCGACAAGCCCAAACCCCAGAGTGCAGGTGTGCGCCATTCTGATGTTGTCGCCGAACCTTCCGTGTAACCATCGTCAAGATCGGCTCCCATATCGTGAAGTAGTAAATCGGTATAAGGATGAAATGTTTTGTTTGCAATTGCTGCAATGGGAGAATCGCCTGTTTTCATTTCAGAACGATGACACTTCGCGCAACCGATTTGCTCAAATACTGCCTTTCCAGAAATGATCTCGTCACGATGCGCTGCGCGCGGAATGGGCGCTTTCAATGTCTTTAAATAAAACACCACATCATGAATCGTTTGATCTGTAATCTCGGGATCGATCAACAATCCGGAATGTGTGTCCATGGGCTCGTATGTAGAGGTGATGCCGATATCTTCATTGTAGGCTTGCGCGGTTTGCTGATGAAGATCATATGCAGCAGCCTTCTTTCCGAAGCGACCAATATATTTCCCTTCGTGTTCAATAGTTCCATCGCGTGCTGTAATGTATTCTTTCATCACAATCCAGTTCGGAACGCCACTGATGCCATCACCATCGTTGTCATTCGGATCTGCCCATGCCATGATGTCTGCATCACGCACGGCATCGAGAAAACCTAATCCTGTATTAGCAGGTGGTGTTAGTTTAGAAAAGCCTACGTTATCGGGAAGCACTTCCGGCGCAAATCCAGGCAACGCACGATGTTGCAATTGTGGACCACCCAAATGAGCATATTGATTGCCTGTGCCATCATATTGACCAAATCTCGTAAGGGTCGTAAATGGATGTCCTTTGCCATCGCCTGGATGACATGTACCACACGTTGTTGCTACGAATAATGGACCAAGTCCATTGGATGCCGTGAACACGTCGTCATTAAAAGCAACGTCGCCTTTCAGAAATCGGATATTTTCTGCAGGAGAAAGCCCTTCAACTGGGCCATCAAGCAAAGCGTTTTCAGCTGGCGCTACGGGCTCGAAGTGTTCACATGCTTGGAATACAATGAACACCATGCCAAACGAAAATAAAAAGGCGTGTCGTTTCATGTCACAAATATACGATCAATATAATTTAAATGTTAGACTCATCTAACTTTAAAATTTGAACTTTTTAATACCAATAGCTAAATTTTGACAAATTTTGAAGGGATGGGGTCGTTAACGGAAGAAAACTATATTAAATCCATTTATAGTCTATCGCTTGAAGCCGGTGAAGTGACTGTTTCAGAGTTGGCAAAAAAGCTTAATGTCAAGCTTCCAACAGTCAACAGTATGATCAAAAAATTGGCCGCAAAAAAGGTGGTCAGCTATGCGCCCTACCAGGGTATCAAGATGACAGAGAAAGGAAAAAAGGAAGCTTTGTCCATCATTCGGAAACATAGGCTAGCAGAGCTATTCCTTGTGAAGGTAATGGGATTGGGCTGGGAAGAAGTGCATGACATCGCCGAACAACTTGAACACGTTGAGTCAGAACGTTTTTATAACCGCATCGATGAAATGTTGGGGAAACCGAAAGTAGATCCGCACGGCGAACCTATTCCAGATGTCAATGGAAAAATACATTCAAAGAATCGTCTGGCCGTTAGTCAAATGAAAGAAGGGACATCTGGAAAAATCAGCGCAGTAAGCAACGATGAAAAATCTTTCCTTGACCATCTCAACGCGAAGGGAATACAAATTGGAGATCTCATCACCCTAAAGAAAAGAGAATCCTTTGATGGCTCAGTACTTATTATCACGAAAGCGAAAAAGGAAACGATGCTTACCCACCAGGTCGCGGAACGTATTTGGGTGGAAAGCTGATGCCGCTGTCTTCAATACTCCTCTCCCATCGTCGCATAAGTCCGGTTCGAACACGCAACCTTTTTTAGAGAGTTGCTAATACCGCTCATTCACAAATTCAATCCATCCGCTTTCAAACTCGGACTCGCTCACCTGTAACACTTTTTCGATGTCTGCATATGATGTTATCATGAGCGGCAATTTATCCGCTCCCCATCGGTCAACGATATACTCAATCAGCGTATAGCCCACGTTATAAATTTGGTTGCCGTCTTTTAAAGACTTTAACGTGGGGTTGCCCCTCATTCCGTATTTGACACTAATGCAATTTACAATGCCTGCCTCGTAGTCACATATCGACTCCCAGAACCACTGCGGATATTCTTTGCTGAACTTTTCTTCGAATACTTTATCAAAATCTGCCAGTGCCTGCAACGTCGATTGCTTTTGTTCCTGCTGAATAAGGATATTCAACTGCACACAATGCGTAAATTCATGTACCGCTGTTTTCAGCGGGTCATCTGGCAAAACGCTATTAAACCAGGTTGTCCACAGGACGTGAAACGCATTTGGCCCCCTGCTGGTGCCCGTCACGGACGAATGTCTTAAACCAGTGGCTGTGGAAAAATCTGATTGAGTTGGATGAATAAAAACATGGATGATTTCATGTGCAGGGTCATTCAATTTTTTCCTTATCCTGTCATAGTGGTGTTCAAGATGATTCAACAACTCACTGGCTTCATTCGTGTAAATGCCGTGATAGGTGACTACGAAATGATCGGATCGTAATTCATGCAAGTCATCTGTAACGAACAAACTTCTGTAAATCCGGGCACCCAAGTACACTGCAAGGCATCCCCAGAGCACCGAAAGGACAATCTTAATTTTTCTCATAACGGAACATGATATACCGAACAATTACACAACCGATTTCACATTACTAGCATATTGGAATAGTTACAAAGAATGGGCCAGTCAGCTAAAGCAGCGCAATCGCATACTTTTCTCAAACGTGAGTTCAATCCTGCAATTGCGCGTCCGTAATTGAACGCTTATGGTGCAATCATTTTCGTTTATTACGCGTTACCAATGCTACCGCGATCACGCCAGCTACAAAGAAGCTAAGTGCCAGCGCAAAAATGCCATGCGTTAAAAAATAACTGATGAGTGCCCCGAGCGAAGCACCGACGGAAAAGAAGAACGTTCCGTACACTGCAGAAGCCATGCCTGCTGTATCGCCCATCGGCTCCAATGCAAGTGAACTACTGTTTGGCTCGATTGCCAAATTCAAAGACATCAATACTGAAATGACCACAAAAAACACAACCATGTCTGGCGGATCTTGCGTGACGAATACTACGACCAACAATCCTGCAGCAATAACAGTATAGATGATCAACAATGTTTGCACGGTTCTACGCGCGCCAAACTTCGACGATAGATACGAATTGGTAAATGAACAGAACGACATCAACAATCCCATCCCGCCGAATATCCATGGGAACAAATGAGGTCTTGCATATATTTCGCCGACGATATGTTCAGAGCTCGAAATGTAGGCGCTCAACACCGTGAATAGTAATGTGGCCACCAGCGTGTATCGCAAAAATGTTCTATTCGCGAGTACATGGAGTACCGATTGTTTGATACTCGTCCAACGTAAGGGTACGCGTTTTTCAGGCGGTAGTGATTCCTCCAATCGAAGTGACCAAAAGAAAACGATTACGGCAAAGATCGGTGGTGCTAGAAACACAACCTGCCATGTTGAAACACTCAGGATAGCAACTCCTAAAAATGGCGCTGCTACAGGCGTGAACAAAAATATGGTGAAGATCAATGACATGATACGCGCCATTTCATCGCCTACATAACGATCGCGGACGCCAGCAATGGTCGTCATAAAAACAGCAGACGCCCCTACGCCGCTGATAAAACGAGCAATAAACATTACAGTTAATGTCGGCGCAAATGCAGCTGCGATTCCGCCGACGATATACAACGGGAAGCCTAGGCGCAATGTAGCAAGGCGGCCCCAGCTATCCGATAGTGCACCGAATAGTATCTGCGCAATCTGCCCCATAAAGAAAAATGAAATGATCTGCGCCGCGGCTGTTGAATCTGGGGCAAGTCCAAAGTGACGTCTCACTTCCCCAAAAGCAGGAAGCATGACATCGATCCCTAGTGCGGTCAACATCATTGTGCACGCCGACAACGAGATAAACTCGAACGAGTGCATTTTCAGTATTGCTTGCGGACGCTGGATTTGCTTCTCCATGAATGACTTCCTATGAAATTAAAAATTCCGCGGAAGATAGTCATGAATTATTGAAGGGCGTACGAAGAAGATTAGAAAAATATCGATATGCAAACGGCCCTGCTTCTAACTTCGGAATCTCAAATACAAAGTTTGAGGGTTAGTGTGAGAGAACTACCTTATTCAGAAGAATGACCTCATATTCAAACTCACGCGCAAACTCTTCCTTCTTCACTTCGGAATTGAAATGCAAAGTTTAAGTTTGAGGGTGAGCGTGAGGGAAAGAACTGCCCTACTCAAAGAAAGACCTTAATACTCAAACTCACACTCTTCCTCCTGCACTTCGGAATTTAAATGCAAAGTTTGAGGGATAGATAGCGTAGCTATAACAGAAAAAAGACTGACAATCATGCCAGCCTTTTTTCTGAATCAAATTCTTCTACTTCTCTATCAACAATTTCTCAGTTCGAAGGGTATTACCTTGATGAATTCTCAGTAAGTATAACCCCTGCGGAACATCATGAATATTAATCGTTGCCGAATTGCCCGACGATGTTGATACGCGCTTAATTTCTACTCCGCTGACACTTACGAAATGGATGTCAGCAGGGCCATCTTGATTGAAAAAAACTGTTATTTCTTCTTTCGCAGGATTGGGATAACTTTTAACAGGTACTTCCTCATTCAATTTCTCATGAGAGATGTCTGTCGCCTCACGACACGCCGTTGTCTTTTGGATGCTCACCGAAAATGGTGTGCTGCCATTATTACCTTCTGCAACGACATAGTAAGTACCTGCGGGCAACGTCGGTTTCATTGGCGTTCCGTCTACGAGTACAAGATGATAACCAGAGTCATGCTCATAGTCTTCTTCCCATGAGTACAGCTGTTCTTCCATAAATGCACCCGCACTATTCAATAACACCAAACGCATATTATTTTGTGCGAGATCTGTCCAAATAGAAACTTGAGACGAAGAAGCTAGTGTGAATTTAAAATAAAGATCTTCTGAAGGGCCACCATATTCGTTGCCATATCCAGCAGGATTAATTGGCCCTGAATAATATGGCGAACATCCATTAAGCGTAACAACACGAGGACTGTTAAAAGTACTTCCTGGCGACCCTGTCACGTTAACTGTGATCATCTTGAAAAGATAACATCCCTCTGCCGTTGTTGCTTTAACATTGTAGGTTGTCGTAAAAGCAGGTGACGCGATAACACTTGCTCCGGTTGTTGAACTTAGTCCAGTTGAAGGCGACCATGTATAGGTAACACCACTACCAAATGCTTGCAACGTAGTTGACGTACCGGAAACGATCGTCACATTTGAAGCCGATGTCGTAAAAATCGGATATGCTTGTAGGTATACCGGTAAATAATTTGTTGAGTTCGGTCCGTTACTCTCGCTCACAATATAATAGACTCCCGGCTGAACATTAAAAACCTGTTCATAACCAACATCGCATGTATTCAAGAGCGTACCACCTGCTACCAAGTTACCGGAAGCGTCGAGCAGATCAATCAAGCCAGTCACACCATCGGTCTTGCAATTGGCGAGTGAGATATGTGCAGGTTCCGTAAGATTGAATCGATAAAAAACGTCGTCGGTACTATTTCCATACTCGTTACCATACCCGTATTCAGGAAAATTGCGTGCTTCATTGTAGTAAGTACTACAAATACTAAAATCGCCAATGTTGATCGGATTATTCATCGTGGAGCCTGTCCTAACGATGGAAACCGCAATGGTGTTACTCGTTGATGTTAATGCACTAGAGGTAACGACACGTCGATAATATGTTGTAAACTGAATCGCTGGCGGATCGTAATTTTTTCCGGTTGCGCCAGCGATATTTAAAAAGGTATTAGGTGTACCTAAACTCGATTGCCATTGGTAGGTAAAGGTTCCGTTTCCACCAGTTGGCGTCGATCCATTTAATACCGCCGGGTTACCTGTATCTGGAAAGGAAGTAGCCCCCGAGTTAGAAATCGAATTATTATCCAATGGCGGCGTATTTACGGTCACCGTAAATGATTTGTTTGGCGCCCATGGTCCCGCAACGGTTAAGATGATCTTATCATTCGACCGTAGTGTTGAGCCGCTTGTCGAGGTCCCAGCGCCAGCCGTTACCGACACCGTGTACTGCTTTGTAACCATGTTCTCATTAGCAGCGAAATCCGCGCTCGTTATCGTCTCGATGTTTGAGATCGGTGTACAGCCGCAGGTCGAGAAACCGCTGGGCATCCTAAATAATTGAAATTGAAAATTAACAGGTAGGAATTCGCCCGGGCCACCAGTAGGATTAAGATTTCTTCCTGCAGTAACTGTGTATGTTATCGTCCTTGTTTGACCGACATTCATTACCACCTTGCCACCGCTTAAGTCTGAAGTATTGATTTGCCAATCAACATAGTTCTCAGATTGTGAAAAAACTTTGTCGGGCAATACGCATAGCGCTACTAACAATGTAAAAAGTTTTCCAAGTAATTGTTTTCTCATATTATACATTTCTATTTTAATGAATATCAATGCTATTAGGTATGCGACACATTGAACTTAGCCACAATCGAAATGGATATTTTTTGTGCCTAGTTCAATGAATTTGAATCAAGCCGTTAATGATTGCTTAACGACACCATGCATATTGCGCTTACAACGGAATGATCACAACGCTTTTACTTATAACAAAGTAATGCAGTTGTCTTGACGATTACAGCGGATATCTGATTATGAAATTATTACGAAAGCGAGAATAAGAGATAACAATAGACTACCACTCTGAGAACTGCCAAAATCTGCATACTCACACTCTTCCTTTACTTCGGAATTGAAATGCAAAGTTTGAGGTTGAGAGTCAGTGTGAAGGCGAGAAACACTACCTATTCGGACAAGGACCTCAATACTCGAACTCACGCTCACTCTCTCTTCCTCTCCTACATCCCCGGCGGCATCGTCTTCTTATAAAACTTCTTCAGCGGTATTGGCGCATTAAAGCGATAGCCAAGCTCAACACCAACATACTGGTAGATCTGACTAATATCAGTATCATCTAAAACTCCGGATCGTGCTTCAACATCATAGCGAAGTCCTGCATAAAATCTTGTCGAATGATAGCCGATGCCAAATTTGTGATCTAAATAAAATACAACATCGGGTCGCGACTTCACACGCGCGTCAAGTGATTCCAAGGATTTATAAAAGCACAAATCGAATGAAGTAAATGTAACTGTCGAGAGATAGACTTTCCGCAAGAAGACAAGGTTTGCTCCTATCCCTGGCGCTAATCGAATCGACGTCATTCGTAAGGCACGGGCATTTCCGAATTTTTCGTAATACAATTGTTGCTGTGGCCGCAATATCGCGGTATCACCAAACAGTTGTTGATAGTAGACGCCAGTCTTTAATAAAAACGACCCATGACTTTTCACTTGCCGCTGCGAAAAGTTTATCGGCGCAACGTAGGAATAGCGTCGCCAGTTAAAATTCCAAAGCCCTTCAAATTGAAACTCTTTTGTCACCAGATCAGGTCGAAGAATATAGTCACCATTGATGGTCATGTGTTGCTGAACATCGGTAAAGCCGCGTATGCGGATATACTTGAATTGAAAATTGAAAGCGCGACCACTATACTTGATCGTTGCTGTACGATACCGACTCGGGGTATAGCCATCGCGCAGGTGCATACCCGAATTCGTGAGAAATGCAAAACCAGCCGCCACGTACCGATAACTAGCAGAAAATCCAACGACATTGGAAATACTCGTACGAAATTTCGACGATGGACTAACTGGCGCATCAGTGTATTTCGCAGGACTAATATTGACATGAATGACTGGCGAGAAAATATGCATGCCCACTGACAGATAATTGGGATACACCTTTACATACGCGGAGTCCGGTGGGTTCGCTTTAATCCTCAGATTCGGCATGTACTTCTTGTAAAACTTATCGGGATGTAGCAAGACGTGTTCAGGCTCGGATCGGGTAGAGTCTTTTTGAGCGTACGCAAATGAGCCGCTAATACAGCAACATAGAATCAAAAGTCGTAATCTGTGGAACATAGATCTGAAACCTATGCCTGCTCGTTAAATTAATGTGCCTGATCATTACACTTCGCAACCGTTTAATAGGGCTGCTTTCTAAAAAGCGTTGGTCATGAAAAGAAATGTCAAAGCTCTGGAAAGAAGACTCATCCGGACAAAACATGTTGATTTTATGTCGACCGCACAGATCATTGGATCTCACCAGAAAAAGGGGAGTGTTTTACTTCGTTCGTGCATGCTCTCGCACCTTTCAATTCGAATCTTGAAATGGCAAAAAAAGATAAAAATCATTTACACTTCCCTGTATTGAAAGGTCATCTCCAATTCTTCTTCGAATTCCTTTCCGGCATCAAGAATGTCGTCATCACCTTCATGGTAGCACCATTCTACTTGCGCGCCTGGGATGTCTTTCAACAAATCAAGGATGTTGTAGATTATCTTAGAGGTTGCTGAATTGAAGTAGTTCAGCTTGAACGTAAAGAGCGTCGACGGATTAGGTTGTTTAGCGTACTCGTTAAGCCACTCCATAACAGAACTGTAAAATGCATTTGCATCCTCAAGGATTGATCGACCTGAGATTTCAAAGATTCCATCACGCTTATTCAGCATGACTTCTGGGGTATCTTGCGTGGCTTCGAGAAGTAGAATATTCATAGCTTTTTTACTCGAACGATATATTCGAATGACCTTGCAAAGTAACATCGCTGAATGTTTATCAGCAATGGACAAATCGCTTATCAGATTGTAACTACCTGATAATGAAATTACGAGACCTGACAAAGTTCCGACGACCTGCCGATTTGTTCTTTGGTTGGATAAAGTGAAATAGGTTAAGGCCACGTACCATGTCAACATCGAACAGGACTTGTCCATTATCGGTCGAATACTGTTTTCCTATATTTGTTAAGATTATCACCATCAGAATGTTACCATTGGCACCCAGCTTGTAACAGCACCCCCGTAACCCGCTCACTATGTTTTTAAAAACCTTCATCCGAACGCTTCGAAAGAATACGTTTTTTTCACTGCTCAACATTGTTGGACTCGCGCTCGGCATGAGCGTATTCCTATTGGTGGCGCTCTATGTGCAATTCGAAAAGAGTTACGAATCATTCAACCCAAACGCTACAACGACCTATCGCATAACACTTGAAACATACCTCAACAACGAGCGCGTGTTTTCAAGCGCAGAAAATTATCCAGAAGTAGCCAACGTAATCAAGGAGCTGCCGGAAGTTGAAGATGTGACCAGACTGTATAACCTGGGTTACAAGAATAATGTCATTATCACCAACGAAGAGGCAACCCCACAACCCATTGCATTCAAGCAACGAAAATTTCTATACGCAGATTCTTCGTTTTTGAGTCTTATGGGGTATACCTTGTCGGCAGGTGATATTAATACTGCACTGTCTGAACCTCACTCCACAGTGCTTACAAAACAAAGTGCCGAGCGTTACTTTGGAAAAGAAAATCCCATCGGCAAGATGTTGCGCATGCGCGATGACGATGGCAACGATGAACTTGTGCGTGTAACGGGTGTCGTAAACGAAACACCGCTCAATACACATTTAAAATTCGACATCTTATTCTCTTATAAAACATTGTTTGCCAGAACGGCCAATAACGCCACCGTTGCGTCTACCACAGCGCGATTCGATCACAGCTGGGGACGTAATGATATGTACACCTACGTAAGACTTGTACGCGGAACCGATGTCGCTGATTTTGAAAGCAAACTGGCAGACTTGGAACGAAACACAAATCCAGAAGCCAAACAAAGTGGTGAGCGTAATGTGCTGAAGTTGCAACCGCTCAACGACATACACCTCACCAGCAAGCTCACCGACGAAGCGGAACCTAACAGCGACGAACGTATCGTATCATTTTCTGCGTTGATCGGGCTCTTTGTACTGGCCATTGCTTTTATCAACTACATCAATCTTTCTACAGCACAGGCAATGGAGCGCGCACGTGAAGTTGGCGTAAGGAAAATTATGGGTGCTGTCAAACGTCAACTGATATTGCAGTTCTTGACAGAAGCTGCATGTGTAAACCTCGCGAGCTTACTACTTGCGTATGCCCTCATCGGACTTGCACTTCCATTGTTTAATACTATCGCAGGCCTGCCACTTACCATTCACTTCTTGATACAACCGTGGTTCATAAGCCTGTTGCTCATCTTGTGGGTAAGCGGCACTTTGCTCTCTGGTTTTTACCCCGCGCTGGTACTCTCGTCATTCCACCCGATGTCTATTGTTAAAGGTAGAATGAAAAACAGTATTCGCGGTGTGATGATGCGCAAGTCGTTAGTCGTATTTCAATTCATGGCATCCGTCGCGCTCATTGCAGGAACATTGATCGTATTCCGGCAACTCGATCATATGCTGAAGAAAGATCTTGGCATGAATATGAGCCAGGTACTTGTAGTAGAGCGCCCAAGTATCGGACCTCGACAAGACGGATTCATCAGTGCCTTTGAACAATTCAGGAATACGGTGAAGGGGCATTCAGCTATAGAATCGTTAAGCATGTCGGGAACTGTGCCCGGCAAGCAACGCGAATACAAGGTGAGTCTGAAACGCTATGGTGCCTCGGATGATCAACTCATTACTACGCGGATAAACAGCATGGATTATGAATTCATGGACGTTTACCAAATGAAAATATTAGCAGGCCGCGTTTTCTCAGAGGCCTATCCGAAGGATCGTGATACCGCTGTTGTCATTACCGAATCTGCATCACGATTGTTGGGATTTGCTACCCCGCAGGATGCCATTGGCCAAACCCTAACCATTCCGGATTGGACAAGTCCAATTGTTGTTGGTGTTGTTAACGACTACCACCAAGTTTCTTTAAAAAGTAAAATGGACCCGGCGTTATTTTACTGCGACGTCACAGAAGGAGAATATTATTCGATGCGCATCAATGGCACCGCTGTCGATGATGCTGTCCGCACCGTGGAAGCAGCCTGGAAGAAATCATTTCCCGGCAACCCTTTCGAGTATTTCTTTCTCGACGATTATTTCAACAGTCAGTATAAAAATGAACAGCGCTTTGGAATGCTGTTCACAACATTCTCGGTGCTGGCATTGATTATCGGATGCCTTGGCTTACTTGGACTTTCGGCTTACACAACTATTCAACGCACAAAAGAGATTGGTATTCGCAAAGTATTAGGCTCAAGTGAAACAGGAATTTTCTCATTACTATCGATGGAATACATCAAACTTATTGGCATCGCCAGTCTATTAGCAATACCCATCGTTTATTTCTTGATGCATCAGTGGATTGAAAATTTCCCTTACCGCACCACGATCTCTCCTGTCGTGTTCATGATCGCAGGAAGTGCTGTATTGATTATCGCTTTGCTCACCGTAAGTATTCAAACCATTCGTGCTGCGCGTGCAAATCCGGTGAAGGCATTGAGGAGTGAGTAGATCGAAGTTGACTTGTGTCTGTATCAAACGAAAAAGCTCATCGCACCCGATGAGCTTTTTGACTTTAATTTTCTGAGATTCGATAACCGAGATAGAGAATCGATTCTTATTTATTCCTTGACAAACCTAACAGCGCGCGTGCCCACTTTTATGAGGTAGACGCCAGGTGTGAGATTTGCAACGTCTTCGGTTAACACATTCTTTCCTACTTGGAGTTGATTAAGGTTGTTTCTTTTTATTACACCAATTACTGAAATGATCTGTAAGGATTCATGGGTTTCTACTTCGCTTAAAAACTCTACAGTAATTTGCTCTCTAGCAGGGTTAGGAAATACCTTTATTGCTTCATCATTATCATCTGCTTCGTTGGGCGCGCGATTAAAGAAAGCTGCATCCCATACATTAGCACCTGCAACGCGTCCATTCGTATACGTTGCAAAAGCCTTTCGCACCTCTTCAGGACAAACAATCAATCCGTCAACATCAAACCCATCGGCATTACTTTCAAAGTATTCTTTATTACTAAAATCTTTTATCCGAATAAATTTTACATGTTGAAAACTTTCTGTAATCACAGAGCTGATATCAACGAAGGAAGTACGGCAGTAACTATCGGGTAAACTTTTCCATGTTGTTCCATCGGATACTTCAATGACTACCGTCTCGGGATAATTGAATGTATTACCGCCTGCAAAACATTTTTCATCAGCACGGCCAAAGCTCGTTTCGACCAATATAAAATCCGGATCGTAACCATTATTATCATATAGCGGATCGGAAAGTTCTAACGTAATGCTTCCACCGAAACCTAATGAAACAAAGTTGTAGGTATCGTTGTCTTGTGGAGCGCCTAAGGCAAGCTGCGCATTACTTCGAATGGCTTCGACAACTTTGCCTTGTTTTGTTCTTCCTTGTATGAAGTTCGACACGGTGAACGCAAAGCAATAGGGTGAACTTATCGCAAATGAAACGGAGTCGGGCACTGCGGGATGATAGAAGGTATTGCCGGGCTGCAAAGCAATAATGGTGGCTGTACCTGGCTGAAGGAGCGTAACCACATTGCCCTCGATTGAAACAAAAGCTTCACTGCCAGGCGCGATTGCATAAGCAACCGGTAAACCCGAAGTAGCTGTCGCTGCTAAGCTGAAAGGTGCATCGCCAAAGGTCTTGTCTGGGACGGGAGGGAAATTGATCACTTGGTTCATCTGGTTCCCATCTACCTTGACAACCCAGTAGTCGAGTCCACCGCGAGAAGGTTGGGTTTTGTCGCCATCTTGACCAGAATCAGAAGAACCTCCCACTACAAAACCTGCATCAAATGTCGGAATCATTGCAGCGATAAGGTCGTTCATTGAACCGCCAAAACGTTTGTCCCAAATCTTTTGTCCGCTACCATCTATCTTCACAATCCAATAATCATCTCCTCCCCATGAGGGTTGGCCCTTATCTCCGTTCTGACCAGAATTAGAAGAACCGCCCAGCAGATAGCCACCATCTAAAGTCGCAAGAAGGAGTTGTAGATTATCAGTACCTGAACCACCAAATCGTTTGTCCCATTGTTTGTTTCCGTTGGCATCTACTTTCACAATCCAGTAGTCATCACCACCTTGTGAAGGTTGGCTTTTATCTCCACCCTGTGCGGAATTAGAAGACCCTCCCAGTAAATAGCCTCCATCAGATGTGCTTAGCAATCTACTTAACACGTCTGAGCCAGATCCGCCAAAACTTTTCTCCCATAGCAGGTCGCCGTTACTTTCTGTTTTATTTATCCAGTAATCAACAGTCGGACCTTCATCATTACTGAGTGCAAAACGTCCACCGGTTAGAAAACCGCCTTCAGCAGTGACAATCATAGTGTTTAAAATATTATAGTTTTGCTCGACGCGTTCCCACACGAGAACGCCGTCAGCATCTATCTTAACCAACCAAATAACATAATCGTCTTCTTCAGTCGCGCTGTAAGAAAAACCAGCTAACACAAATCCATTATCAGCAGTACTAACGACAGATGTTAGTGATTCATGCCAACCATTATCATAACGTTCATTCCATATTACGTTCCCATTGGCATCTATTTTAATGACGATGTAGTCATCATGCCCATCCAGCCAACCACTGCCAAACAATAGAAAACCGTTATCAGTCGTATTGACGATTGAGGTTAACTTGTCAAGGCCAATGTCGCCAAAACTCTTATCCCATACTTTGTTGCCGCTGGCGTCGATTCTCACCACCCAAAAATCTAATGGCCACCAGGTACCCGGTGGCTGTGGTTGACTTTTGTCACCATTCTGATCAGAGCGGGAAGTTCCGCCAAGCAAATACCCGCCATCAGGAGTAGCAACTACCGCGCTTAACAAATCTTCAGCTGTTCCTCCAAAACGTTTATCCCAAAACTTATTTTGGGCGACGACAGAAAACATCGTTAGACAAAGTACCATGCAAAGGATAGAGCTTGTGCGCAAGCGCACCGATGGTAATGGACGATAAAATGTTTTTAACTGATGTCCATCGACTGTAGCAGATCGGCCGGAATGCACGCGCCGTATATTCCGACGTTGATGTATTGCGAGCAATACAGACGAAATCACCGATGTGACTCGTGGAGGTTTTGAAAAGTATAACATGTTAGAGGGTTTTGCTGAAGTAACAAAAAGCGATAAACAGGATCAACAGGTAAAAACACCTATTTTTAAGCGCGCTGTAAATGCAATAAGATAGGATCAAGACCAGAAGATTGTTCCAAAACCCGCACTTTTCTTTCAGTCTAAAGTTTTAGGTTTTAAGCGCTAGCGGTTGGATTCTTGAAGCTTAAACCTGAAACTTGAACTATTCCAATCGAAGGCTCTTCACCGGATTCGCCCATGCGGCCCTGATCGTTTGATAACTAACCGTAAGCAAAGTGATCACCAGTGCACCGGCGCATGAGAACGCGAAGATCCACCACGACAACTCGGTGCGATAGTCAAATTTCACGAGCCATGCGTCCAGGAAATAATACGCAATCGGAACGGCGATGCAACAAGCCACTACAACCAGTATGGCAAAATCACGCGAGAGCATTCGCCAGAGACTAAAAATTGATGCGCCGATCACTTTACGGATGCCAATTTCTTTTGCGCGACGTTCTGCCACGAACGACGCGAGTCCAGATAGTCCAAGGCAACTGATCAGGATCGCTAGCACGGAAAACAACAACGACAAAACGCCGATCCTTTCTTCCGAAGCAAACTTTGTCGCGAATTCCTGATCGACAAACTTGTAGTCGAGGGGTACAGAGGGAATCACCTTCGCGAACACCGCTTGTACTTTTGGCAGCGCTTCATGGATATCCACTTTTGGATCGATGCGGAATGTGATCCAGTTCGGACCGCCCTTGAGGAAATACACGGCGGGCACTGGAGGATCATAAGGTGACTTCACAATCTGATCTTTAATTACACCGACAATCGTAAAATCGCTACGGCCCTTTGTCCACCACGACTGCCATTTAACCACTTCACCAATCGGGTCATCAAAGCCGAACATCTTCGCCGCCGATTCATTGATCACAAACGCTGATGAGTCACTGGCTTTATCAGCAGATAGATTACGCCCCTTTACAAATTCCCATCCTACAATACTAGCATAGTCGGCGGATACCGTAAACGTTGCTAACTCAGCAATGAGCGACGGGTCTTTCCCTTCCCAATCGAAACCACCATTCGAATTCCAGATGTCCGTAGCCGGGCTCGATGATGTAGACACGCCCGTAACGACACCCGTATTCTTCAACTCAGTCTTCAATACATCATACTTAGCGTAGAAGTCACTGGACACCATCTGCACCATCATCAATCCATTCCGGTCATAACCTACAGGACGATCCTTAGCAAACTGCACCTGCTTGTACACAATCACTGTTCCAATAATCAAAGTCACTGAAACCGTAAATTGCACGACGACAAGTATTTTCCTTGGAAGCGATACAAGCTTTCCAAAACCCAGTGAGCCTTTGAGCACCTGAACCGAATTAAATGATGAGAGATAAAACGCAGGATAAGTTCCTGCAAGCATCGCCGTAATGAATACAAATCCTGCGATGGCCATCCAGAACCTGGGTTCGTGCCACGGCATTTCGATTTGCTTCATTGCTAGATGATTGAATCCATTAAGCGCCACCGATACGATCGCCAGCGCCACCATTGAAGCGATAAGCACAACAAGGAAAGATTCTATTAGACGCTGTTCCTTGAGTTTATTCCACTGCCAGTAGTAGTTATTCAAGGGTGCACATAGATTATTATTCGTTGCACCTCCGGTCTGATTTCATGCTGAACCCTAGTAACAACACCACGATTATATCTAACATTCTGCTGTACAAACTCAAGGGAAATCTCCTCTCCCAGGCAAGGCGTTTTGGGCAACCGAAACTCGCCCCAAAAAGAAAATTCAAACTGACGCTCTTGAATTTGCTTTGATCTCGAAGTTGGATAATCGTCTTGCATATGAATGTAAATGACATGAACGCAGTCATTCACCTCGTGCGGTCTATTCTCCATCGACCAAGCATCGCCATGTATGAATGATAGATGATGGGCAAAACTTTGTTTCGGGCCATTCTTGTCTTCGCATATCTTGGAAATGTCAGGCACTATGATGTCACCCTCCGCATCAAATTCTCGATCAAAAGAACTTAGATATCTTAGTATTGATTCGTTTTAGAACTGGATATCAGCTCCAATCGAGCCTTGAACAGCATGAGCGAACGTAACGCAAGGTGGTAATTTGAATTGAGTTTGAGATCTCAACTTAGACTTTAATGTCGTCAACTCATGAGGCTTTCAATGTCTGCTTCATTATGGAGTCGTTGTCCACTTCAATCTTTTTGCTACGGCGAATCCAAAATATCATTATATGACTAGAACGTTTGATCCGATCCATCGTCTAAGCCGAGAGTATCCATTATCAAGGAATCAAGATGAGGCTGGAAATAGCAAGCGTCGAGTCCGATGTCATGCAAAGCATGGAATATTCAGCGGCATTTACGTTCTTGTAGCTGTGACTAGCGCACGAGCTATTTCTGGAAACAATGTAGGCCGAAATTGCAACTGCAAAATATTTATCGACATTGTCAAACACTGCGGTTTTTGTAGTTCAATACAGTTGCGCAAAATCTTTGAATAGTACTTCGGAAATATTTCTGCTAAAAACAGTCCGAAAATTGTAAAACTGGTGAGTAAAGTGGAGAATCAAAAATCTACTCACCAGTGAATTCCATACGATTTCAATATCCTTAACCGTTGTTCCTAAATTTGTATCGTTGTTCAAAAAGCGATTTTTCAGAACTCACGACAACGCCAAAGTCGCATGTTGGAGTTTGACTAGGTTTTAATGGAAATTACTACAGGCCAACGATTCTACGACTAACCTTATTTTACAACTGTTGCCTCAAACTCGATCTTAAGAGTTTCAAAAAGGCTTTTAACCTCAATAAAGGTTAATGCCTGCTTAATCTCATTTTTTGATATCCATGATTGAAAAACTTCGAAGTGCGGCCAAAATTCTTCCGTTGATGTGCAATACACGGTTAGCCTTACGATGTTATTTAACTCGAACCCAGCCTTTGCAATTACAGTTTCGAGATTGGCAAGAGCTTGCGCTACTTGTGTTTTCATGTCTGCGTCACTAGACGTGCCGTCCTCTAGTACAGCAGCTTGACCTGACACGTATAATGTACTCGTGGCATTTTTTACTTCTACTGCCTGCACATAGCTTCGTGCATCCTGCCAGGTCCAGGGGTTAATGATTCTTTTTTCCATTTTGATTTTGTTTCGTTGACAACGTGATCGTTGCTCTTGATATGAAGCAAAGTTGAGGAATGAACCACTAATAGCTTTGTGATATATGTCACATATTTAGAACAGTGATGAAGATCACACTAGTCCGGAATTAAGAATTGAAACGACTAAGGGTTTCGCGCGAAACCCCCAGGTAAGATGCCAGCAACGTTTTTGGAACACGCTGGAAGAGTGCTGGATATCGCTTAAGCAATCTCTCGTACCTGTCTTTTGCGCTTGATGTTATAAACGATAAAATCCTTTGCTGAGAGGCGATGTGTCCCCGATTAGCTTTCTCAAGAAAAAAATGCTCAATTTTATGAGATCCAGCACATAGCGTTTGATAGTCCTCCAGTGAAATGCAGAGTACTTCAGTCTCTTCGAGGCATTGTAGGGACATTGTCGCTTTTGTTTTCGAAAAAAATGCAAAATAGTCGCTCTCCCACCAATCTTCCATCGCAAATGACACGACGTGCTGCTTGCCTTGTTCGTCATCAAATGTCAGCATGATAAGCCCTGACGCAACGAAGTAAACATATGGAACATCATCTCCTTGTCGAAAAAGAAATTGTTTCTTGCTAAATTTTTTAGGTCGAAACTTTGACGCAATAAATTCAAATTCTGCATCAGTCAGGGGTAATACGTTTTCAATATGCGTTCTCAGTATTGGATACACAAGATAAAGATAAAAGTATCCAAGATTCATTTTAAGGTTCCATTAGTCATATTGCATGACTCAGAGCAAAGAATCAACCAAACCAACTTCTTCTGCTCAACCGGGGTGTCATTGGTAAACTTACCTCCTCTTTGCGAAGAACTTGACTCCTTCATTACTGATTCGCAATCATGACGGTCGCGTGTTAAAATTCATTATTGATAGAAAATCTCAACGGATGAAAAACGTATGTTCACATTAGAATTGCAGTCAAAGAAAGTGGTGAGTCGACGGTGAGTAAGTTAAAAAGCAATTTACCTGCTCCTCTAACAATAATTGCTGGTAGTAATCAGATTCATTTTCTACTTAATGACGTCTCAAGTTTCTGTCGTAGCACAATCATGTCGTCACCAATTTTTTTGTCAATTATCCTTGCATAGTGCTGCGTTGTCTTGATACTTTTGTGACCGAGCATTTTACTGACTGTCTCCAAAGGGACACCATTCGTTAGCGTTACCGTGGTTGCAAATGTATGCCTCGCGCAATAGCTCAATTAAATCCAGATATTTATTAAATGATTTTACATCTTCTGTTTTTCCGACAAGCCTGCCTTTTGCTGAATTCCATTTTTCAGGTATACATTGGTACCTGGCTGGTTTTTTAGAACAGGTTAAAATTAGAGTTTTTAACTTTAACCATCTGAAAAAGCGTTATGAAAAAAACAAGATTCACAGAAGCACAGATCATTGGGATCTTAAACGAGCAGG
>NZ_QMFY01000024.1 GCF_003286915.1 Pseudochryseolinea flava | reverse complement strand
CGTTAAGAAAAAAATCATTAAAAAACTCTTCCGAAAAACACTAGCTTAGAACCATCAAATCCACGCAGCTAAAAGGTGGGTCAGATCATTACCGAAATAGGTGGGTCACACTTAGCGAAATAGTCACCTTCGCTTGCATGTGCCACGCCTTGCTGTAAATCGCATACGGATCATAACCACTTTCCTCCTGCCAGCGCATCCGTCGGTGTAGCGATCCCGACCAGTGTAACACGCGTTCGTCAAAGCTATAGGATGGATAAATACTTATCCAAAACTGATCCTCATCATCCAACAGATCTTTAACCCAATCTGGAATATTGCCAGTCATATGCAAACAGTTATTTCTTTTTCCCCGCAGAAACTTCTGCAGGCCGAACCTTTATAAAGTCTTTAACTACGTTGAATGTCAGTGAATCTGTGGAGATTTAACGGTTCAAAAATCTCACTTCCCTACCATTATAATTCCAGCCGATTCCTGCTGTTTTATTACCTATGTATTCATGATATAGCTCGCTGCTAACTGACGGGAGTAACGGCAGACTAGCATCAACGAAAATATTCGGGACAAGCTGTTTGCCGCTGATTGTGATTAGTCTAAAATCAGATATTAAAAAGCTCGTTGTTTTCTCCAAATACTCTACTTGAACACTTTCCAAAGGCTAACAGTCAAAGTGTTATCAGCCAAAGACACCGTGTGAAGATCACGCGTGCGATTTCATGTTGAACTTTTCTCTTCTGGGCCGAGGTAAAGTATGTCCTCAAATTTTATCTGCGGTCTGTGCCAACGATATTTCCGTCAGAAGAAAACTATAAAAAAAACAATGAACGATCTTCATTTCACAAGTCCTAGATCTAACAAAATTGGATTTTTTACTGGACTAACCTGTGCGAGGTCGTCGACAAGTCCCTCGACAACCATCATCGCATTTTTAAAATCTACTGACTCAGGATTATTCCTGCTTACTGCTCTATGTTGATCCAGTACATATTGTGCGATTTTTTCATATTCGGGGTTTCCTGCAAGCTTAGCGATAATCATTTTTCGATACCAATGAAAGCGCGCTGTTGAAATTGGAATACCCGCATGAAACTTATCGAAAGGGTTGTTGACGAATTCATTTAATACGATAATGTTCATAAAATATTCCAAAAAGGGTACTAATATATTTTCATATTGATTTATAATCTGTGGAACTATACTGTCAGTTTCCTCACGCGATCTAACCTCGATTTGATAATTTGAATTCAAACTCTTTGTCTCTACGCCAATCGTGTGTCGTGGAATATTTGGGTGAAGTCTGTCACGATACTTTAAAATGAAATCATCGATAATCGAAAAAGAGACATAAAATCCTACTGAGGCATAAAAGGTATTGCCGCCTCTATTTTCTCCCGTTCTTAGGAAAAGAAACGCTTTATCTGCGTTAATTAACCTAGTCATCTCAAGAGACACATCGCGAAAAGTCTCCCTGTATCCTCGCTCACCAAAATGCTGGCTTGTGGCAGAAAATAATATATTTTGAAATTCACTGAAATCCGTTACCATGTGCTGTTAATTGGCTATTTTCCAATGTTATCGTCAAACATTCATCATCGTCACGAACATCATTTGATAGTTGTCCTTTTTACACTATAGCTGTGATCACTTCGTCTTCGCTTTCTTATCCGCAGCAACTTCCTTCAACCGAACTTTTATAAAGTCTTCAATCACATCGAACGGTAATGGCTGAGAATTAGGAAATTTAACTGTCCCCTTGCCGCCATCGAATGCCGCCAAAGATTTTAGTTTTGACGAACGTGGAAATACGCTCACATGTTCCTTGAACGCTGCATACCAAATCACAACGCCGTCCGCTATTCGAAACGCAGGCATATTGTAACTAATCACTTCTTCCGCTTCAGGTATTTGCTTCTTGATAAACGTTCTCAGCTTTTTAATGATACGTTGTGAATCTTCGGGAAGCGATTCAATGTAATCTTTAACACGTTCGAATTTTTGTGACTTACTCATACGCAGATTTTTTTGTACTAGTTTGTGATCAATAGCGCGGTGGTAGATTCATTGTGCGCGCCTCTATTCGTACACTGTCCGAGACAAGCTGAAATGTCGTATCCGAAATATAATATTTGTAACGTCGACAATAAAGTCTTACAGCATCAGCGAAGGGACTACTCTTGATTACTTTATCATGCTCGGCCGCGAGCAACCGACCTTCACGCATCACGGCGCTATCCATCGCAGATTTCGGTTTTGATGCACTATTAAACAAATCAAGCATCCCCGAATCCAACGTAATCACCAATTCATCGCGATCGATTTGCCAGAGACAACTAACGGGCGCATGAAGTAAGCCAATGCCAGGGAAATGAATCGTTCCTGTGGCGGTGCTAAAAATCATGGCTATCGCCGTATCGCGATTAGCAACGTCGACTCGCTGAATAGCCAACGACTTCCCATTCAATTGAATATCTACGACGCCCCAAATTTGTGTCGGGATTCCCTGGCGTTCCTCCTGCGTATTGGTTCGACAGGATATCAAAATCGATGTACACAAAAGAAGGAAGATATACCGCGGCATAGTTTTATTTATAATCTTAAGACCGTCAAGTCAATCCGATGACATCTGAAACAATATATAAAATTACAGCCAACGTAATCATCACGGCACTGATCACCATCATTTGTTTCCCCTGGCTACGAACATTATCATCGTAAGTAAAAATCCGTTGACCGTTAGGAAGAATTTTTGTTGATTTATTCAAATGCCATCCTGTAAACAAGCCAAAGAAACCACCGAGGAAAGCAAATGCATATCCAAGTACAATCCACCCCGACCAGATTGGTGTCGGTTTGGCTAGCAGTGTAATGCGTTCTTCTTTCAGTTGATGAATACGCTCATCGCTAACTTTCTGTCCTCGATCAGCTAAAATCTTTCTAGCAAGCACGTAGTCAAATTCGTTCCACTCATCAGCCTTTGCAAGAACGTCAACCAACTCATTATCTGAAAAACCGAACAGATAGTGATCCTTTTCAACGTCCGTCACTACGCCCTCATTAAGTTGCCGCAGTATCACGTCAACCTTTGCAAAATCTTCCGGCTGTATTTTAACAGAGAAATTCTTTTTATAAGAATTCTTGCCATACAGTCCATCCAAGCTATCGCGATCGCTCGTGACCAGATATTTGATTTGATGTTCCTCCAGGATTTCTACCAGTGCATCAACTTGCTCTTGGTCTGTGTATTCTTTGTAGGTGTTGTATTCCATGAACTTAAAAAAACAAAATAAACAAATCTATTTTGACTACGAATAATCACCGGCTCACTACAGATCTTCGATCGGTAGAGGTAACTCATACTTTACGGCCTTTATCTTAACATCTGCTGAGTTCAACCAAAGCGTATCGCCCACTATCTGAAAATCAAAACTACGGCAATACGTTTTTTCAGCATCCGCAAATGCGTGATATTCCCGATTTTTCTGCGCTGCGACAGATGCCTCATCAGCGTCGATCGAATCACCAGTCAAAGTGTCAACGTTAAAGTCGAGATTACCCCGTAAAGCAAGAAATGGTTGAGATGTATCTATATTGATAGCGACACTATCGTTCCGAATTTCCCAAAGACATTCAAATCTTAAAATTAATCCCGCAGCAGGAATGCTTACGTTTTTTTTATCTCCTTGAACTTTAAAATAAATGTCTTGTAATTCTATTCCATTGCGATCGATGATTCGCACTGACGGATGTCCAAAAGAAAGCGGCTTTCCAAACGCCTCTCCTCCGATAAGATTCCAAGTGTTTTCTGTTAACCGCTCTTCTCGACCGCTGCATGAAAACATGACGATGATCAAGACGCTAACAACAACAAAGGAAACACTTTTCAGTTTAGCCATAAATACACACAGGTAGTAGGTTAAAACGGAACCCAATCAAAGATAGGCAGAAAAAATAACTGCCCGCCATCCAGAGACAACGGGCAGTAACACGTCTGTAAACTTGTATCCTTATTGCGTCACCGTAAAGACAACTTTTTTCAAATCCTGATCACGGGATGACGTTCCAACCATTACCTCAAATTCGCCGGGTTCAACAACATATTTCATATTAATATCATAGAAAGAAAGTTTTTCAGGCGTAATCTCCAACTCGACAGTTTTTGTTTCTCCTGGTGCGAGCGAGATGCGTTTGAAATCTTTCAGTTCTTTCACGGGTCTTGTCACGGAACTAACTTTGTCACGGATGTAAAGCTGAACTACTTCATCGCCCTTACGTGCACCTGTGTTCTTAACATCCACGGCTACTTTCAAACTTTCTCCCATCTTTATTGATCCACTTGATAGCCTTGGTACAGACAGTTCAAAGGTTGTATAGCTCAGTCCGTAGCCAAACGCAAACAGCGGGCTTACATCATCGAATAAGTATCCGCGACGCGCAGCAGGTTTGTGATTGTAATATGCAGGAACGTGACCAACAGAACGAGGAATGGTGATCGGCAATTTTCCACCGGGGTTGTATTCTCCAAAAAGAACATCCGCTACGCCACCGCCCATTTCTTGTCCGAGATACCAACACTCAAATACAACCGGGACTTTATTGATAAGATTGTTAAACGATAGAGGACTTCCATTGAACACAAATGCTATTACTGGTTTACCTGTTGACACCATGGCATCGATGAGTTCATTCTGACGACCAATCAGATCAAGATCAGTGCGATCGCCCATGTGATTCGCAGCCCAAGCTTCACGCGATACTTGCTCATTCTGACCAATGGCCAGAACAATAACGTCTGAAGTTCTGGCCACCGCCAATGCTTCTTTGATTTGTTTTCGATCATCTTCGGGCGTTGGCGCTTCTACTTTGTCGTTACTCCAACCGCTTGTCGTTGTAATCTTACATCCTTCACTATAAGTAACTTTTATTTTGTCGCCAGCTTTTTCTTTGATGCCGTCTACAACAGTCGTAAAGAAGACAGGTTCACCACTATATCCACCTAATAAAACGCGATTGGCGTTTGGTCCAACCACGGCAATGCTTTTTATTTTGGAAAGATCGAGCGGTGCGATGTTGTTTTCGTTTTTTAAGAGCGTAATAACCTCACGCGCCGATTGCCGCGCCAACACACGTTGCTCGGCGTTACCAACATAGGCCTTCGCTTTTTCTGCATCAACATAAGGGTTATCGAACAGACCCATTCTGAATTTATATTCTAGCATTTTTCCGACAAGCTCATCGATCAGCGACTCTTGGATGAATCCGGCACCGACGAGCGAATCAAGATCACGGAAGCAATCAATTTCCGGTAGCTCTATATTTACACCAGCTTCGATCGTGAGCTTAGCCGCATCGTTGTGCGTAGCCGCGACGTGATTTCCAAACAGGCCTTCGCGATCGTTCAACTCACGAACAGCATAATAATCTGAAACTACATATCCTTTGAATCCCATTTCGCCACGCAGTACATCGCGAAGCATCCATTTGTTACCATGGGAAGGAACACCGTCTACTTCATTATATGATGCCATGAGACTTCCAGGCTGTGCGCGCTTCACTACTTGTGCGAAAGGATAAAAGAAAACTTCACGAAGAACACGTTCAGATACATTTGCCGGTGCAATGTTAGAGCCTGCCTCAGGCCATCCATGTCCAGCCATATGTTTTAGTGTCGATACTACTTTGTCTCCACTTTTAAAAGTGCCATCACCCTGAAAACCTTTAACAGCGGCAACGCCCATTTCTCCGACGAGGTACGGATCTTCACCATATGTTTCTTCTACTCGTCCCCAACGCGGATCGCGTGCAACATCTACTACCGGTGCGAGCACCTGATGCGTGCCGCGAAGACGTGCTTCTTTACCGACGACTGCAAAAATCTGTTCAATTAAATCAGGATTGAATGTCGCTGCCAAGCCAATGGGTTGCGGAAAACTCGTAGCGCCTTTCGCAGCGTGTCCGTGTAATGCTTCTTCATGATAGAACACTGGAATACCAAGGCGAGTCTCTTCGATAAAATATTTTTGAATAGCATTTGTCAGCAATGCGTTGTCATAGGGTGTTAATCCACCATTCGTATCGCTGGGACGCCCTACCTGCCCCAGGCCATTTGGAAAGTTCTTTTTCGCTTTTTCGATATCGAAGTGGCCCGTGCTGTCGAGCAGAAATTTGGCTTTATCGTTCCAGACGCAATACATCTGGGCTATTTTCTCCTGGCGTGTCATACGGCCCAGAAGGTCGCTTACCCGCTCTTCTACAGAGAGTTCCGCGTTTTTATAGGCGGGAGAATCGGACTCTTTTTTGGCACAACCGATGAGGATAAAGAAGCATAAGGAGGTGTAAAGGTATCGCATATTATAGTCATTTGGACCATAAGTATACAGGAAATATTGTACATTGCAATCGTTGCAGAATAAATTTTGCCACACAATAAGTGTTGCAGATGAAAAATTTTACCATCATCTTCAACCCCGCTTAAAACCTTATATAACCTATTTTTCATAATATGACACAAGGGATTCAACGATCAAGTCTATTCTGGGCAAGTTGCCTGGCGCTTTTGGTGACATCACTTTCTTTCGGTATTCGAGCAGGAATACTCGAACGATTAGGAACAGAGTTCAATTTGAGTACAGAAGAACTCGGTGTTATCGCATCCACCGTATTTCTTGGCTTTCCACTCGCCGTGATCATAGGCGGATTTTTGGTAGACATTATCGGGATGAAGCGTTTACTTATCCTTGCCTTTGCTTTTCACTTACTCGCCATTATACTTACGATCTTTGCTAACGGATATTGGACGCTTTTAATATCGACGCTTCTCATCGGGATCGCGAACGGTACTGTTGAAGCGGCGTGTAACCCTCTCGTTGCAACGATCTATCCTGAGAATAAGACAACAAAACTCAACCACTTCCATTTGTGGTTCCCTGGCGGTATAGTTATCGGTACACTCATCGTTATGGGCTTTGATGAGCTTGGCCTAGGATGGCAGGCGCAAATGGCCACCATGTTAGTGCCAACGGTGATCTATGGATTCCTTTTCTCAAGACTTAGTTTCCCTGTTACCGAACGTGTTGCATCCGGCGTTTCAACGGCGGACATGTATAAAGCTGTGGCAAGTCCATTATTTATCTTCATGTTCCTTTGTATGTTCGGAACAGCCATCACAGAATTGTTTACCAATCAATGGGTAGGACTTCTCCTCGGTAATGTGATCGACAATGCACTGTTATTGTTGACCATCACAACGGGTATCATGGTGATCGGAAGAGCTTTTGCCGAACCTATCGTTCATCGTTTTGCACCGCAAGGTGTATTGCTTGCATCAGCGATTGTTGCTGCGATTGGTTTGTATTTGATGGCCACGACGTCAGGAAATATGTTGCTTGTAGCAGCATTGCTTTTTGGTATTGGCGTATGCTATTTCTGGCCAACAATGATTGGATTTGTCGCGGAAAATATTCCAAAGTCGGGTGCGGTCGGACTTAACTTGATGGGTGGTGCAGGCATGTTTGCTGTGTTTGTTTACACCTACTTTATGGGTGGAAATTATGATAAAATCGTGCTCAAAAATCTGCCAGCTGGCGCGGACCTGAAGGCATATCAAGCCGCTACGGCGGGAAGTACAGAGGCAGTAGCTTTTGCAAACGCACGCCTTGTTGCTGGGCCTGAAGTTATTAAAACAACACTCATCATTCCAATCATTTTGATTGTCGCTTTTGCGGGTCTTGTGTTCTATATGAAAGGACGCAAAAAGGAAACGCTGAGCTAGGTTCGATATTTACAACGTGAAGAGAAAGACCGTTAGCGATAGCGGTCTTTTTCATTTTCATACCCACCATATTCAGAAAGGAATATCAGTCTTACACCCTTCGCGCCAATCACAGACTTAATATAAAAAAAGAGCCTGTAACCGAAGTCACAGGCTCTATTAATGTCGTTAGACAAAGTGCGTGTTATTTAACCTCGCCGAGCTGACCTTTTTCAGCTTTCTTCTTCAACTTTTCGTTTGCAAAAATCGCTACTTCAACGCGACGGTTCTGTTGACGACCGGCCTCGCTCCCATTGTCACCAATAGGTTGATCGGGACCGTATCCTACATTAGAAGTACGTGAATTTGGAATGCCCAATGACTTCAGATAATCAGACACCGACTTAGCGCGTTTCTCAGATAACGTTTGATTGTATTCACGTTTACCCGTAGCATCGGTGTGTCCTTCGATGAGGATGTTCGTGTCTTCATATTTTTGAAGCACTTTTGCCAAATCCGTTAGATTTGTTTTGGACGTACCCGTGAGCTCAGATGAATTTGTCGCGAACTCGATGCCTCTATGAAACGTTATTTTGATACCTTCTCCGACACGCTCAACTTCAGCACCTTCCAGATCACGTTTTAGTTCTTCTGCTTGCTTATCCATATATCGTCCGATCAGATATCCGCCCGTTCCACCTACAGCAGCACCGATAATTGCTCCAACAGCCGTATTACCTGCAGCCTTTCCAATAGCCGCCCCCGCTGCTGCTCCACCTGCTGTTCCGACAATTGCTCCTTTCGTTGCTTTATTCATGTTTTTACAAGCACCAAAAGAGATCACAACAATCAGCAAGAGGTATATCCATGACTTGCCCTTCACTAGTTTTGAATTGTTCATATGTATTTACGTTTACTAAAATTCACTTTTGTTTAAAAAAATTACTTGCCACGACCGGTTTTAGAAATCCAAATTGCCCGTTAGCAACGTAACTAATCGTGAAATACGTTGTTAATAGCGAGAGTAGTATAAACGAACAGACAAACCACTGTTTTGATCGATGAAAAAGTTATTATTGATGGCGATATTCGTCAGTTTAACAAACAGCTTGATGGGGCAAGAAGTTATCGTAAAAGAGAAAGTCAAATTTTTAGCGCTCGGTGACTCGTACACTATTGGTGAAAGTGTTCCCCAAAGTGCCCGGTGGCCAGTTCAGGTGATCGACAGCATTAGAAAACGCGGCTTACAAACTTATGACGCAAAAATTATTGCGACAACGGGTTGGCGAACGGATAATCTAAAAAATGCGATAGATGCCGCGAACCTTACATCCGACTACAATCTTGTTTCGCTCTTGATCGGCGTCAATAATCAATATCAAGGTTATACTGCGGAAAGCTACGCGCCTGAGTTCGAGGGCCTGTTAACAAAGGCAATTGAACTTGCTGGAGGAATAAAAACGAACGTGTTTGTTGTTTCTATTCCAGACTATGGATATACTCCCTTTGGTAAAAGTATTCAACCCAAAATTAGTGCAGCGATCGATCAGTTCAACGCCGTGAATCAGTCCATAGCACAAAAAATGGGTGTCAAGTATTTCAACATCACAAGTATCTCACGTCGTGGTTTGAGTGAACCTGACCTTGTTGCTAACGATGGATTGCATCCCTCAAGTAAGATGTATACCGAATGGGCTGAACTCATCCTGAATGGCATCACATTGAAAAAATCAAATGATAGTGGAAGCGGAAATGATCCTGGTGAAGTTACCGGTGCTGATGACGAACGTTTAGGTTTGAACGTTTATCCCAATCCATTTAAGAACGAAATTATCCTCGAACATCTACTTTACCTTGAGCAACCTGTTGTCATCGAACTCATAGATTCGCGCGGGGTGATTGCCATGTATAAATCTATTCACCACATCGATCGCATCGCCCTAGATACTTCATCTTTTACACCAGGTATATACCACTACAAGATTGGTAACATAACGGGAAAGGTCGTTAAGAAGTAGTTTGACCGAAAGATCACCACCCCATCGTCTTGGCAAGGTAATCTGACAATTCTTTTGCTATCAGTTGATGCTCTTTTAAATCGGGATGTCCGCCGCAGCCACTATTAAAGCTTCTGGAATAAAAATACTTGCTAACATTTTTATCGCCTTGCTGTGCGACGTGCTCTACCACACCATTGATGTATTGCTTCAGTGCAGATTTCAATTTCTCGTCAGCCATCGGACTCGTTAGGCATACAATGTGCGCCTTTGGATAATGACTGCGAATGTCACCAATAAAATTTACATACGCTGTGCAGAATTTTGTTGAGTCTTGAACACCGTCGTTCTGACCAAGCGTCACGGTTACAACGTCGGGTTGATAACGACTAAAATTCCAGGGAATTGAATTCTCACGTTGATTGATTTTATCAAACACCTGAGGCATGGTGATGTTCATGTTGCAGCAACTCTGAATAAGTCCGATACCCGACACTGCTGATAAATGATATTGCGCTTTTAATGTCCGCGCAACGACAGGACCGTAACTCATGTAGGCATTATGCTGATCATACCATTGACCTTTGTCGCACGGCACACTGGATACATCAACACCAGAACCACAGGTAATTGAATTTCCAATGAATTCAATTTTTCGTGTTGGCTTCAACGGCATCGGTAACAGTCCCTCGCAAACAATGTTCAGGAGTTCGATGTATCCTATTCCAGCTTCGGTGTTTTTACAAATGGTGATGACGTGTTCCCCTGGTACAAGTTTGTCGGCAACTTTAATCTTATTCGTCTTCTCTTTTAGTTTATAGGTTACCGGCGCGCCGTCATCGATCGTTACGGCAATGGTGTTATGATTGGTGCCATACAACACTTCATCCAAAACAGTGATCGTACAATGCGTGCCCAGGAACTTCGCTTGAATATATACACCCGGTGCCCAAAATTTTGGTTTCTTAGGAATCGAGAAATCCACACGGCCGGTGTATTGAATAGAGCGGTGACTTGCGGGGAATACTTCGTTCTTTGCGGGTATAGGAGGCTGAATAACCTGCGCACTAAGGGCTAGCGATGCGAATAGTACAATCGCTGTGAGAATCAGTCTAGATGTAGTCATGCGTATTTATTTATGGAGACCGGAAAGGCGCTGTTGTTGGCGTAAGCGCTTATTCTATAATTTAAAAATAAACAGGTTATGTTATCATATTGAATTCTAAGTAAAAAATTCTTAACCTTACAGACTATACACTGACGACTTGAACACGATTAACCCCGAACCCCTCAAGACGACCGACGTTGTAAGCCATGAGACTATTCCCGGTTTGCACATCATCGCCAACTTCAAGACAACGTACAAATCACGCTTGTTGGAATACAGCGCTTTCAAGAGCTTTGTCCTGCTACTCATGGAGGAATTTAACCTCACCAGTGTTGGAGAAGTTTATCATAATTTTCCCAATGGTGGTTTTACAGGCGTTGTCTGTCTTACTGAATCTCATCTTTCGATCCATACTTGGCCGGAACAAGACTATTTGACTTTTGACGTCTTCCTCTCTAATTATTTGAAAGACAATCGCGTTACAACAGAGGCCATTTACAAAGCTATTCAAGGGTTCTTCCAAGCCAAGGTAGTATTCGAACAGGTTATTACACGTTAACGTGAAAAAAAACGACGTTCTAAGTTGCCCAGAATGCAAGACATTGCACACCGTGCAACTATCGCCTGCTGCGTATCTTTTTTGCCGACATTGCCATGAGTTTATTGGCGCCCACAATTTACCGCCAATATTACGGTCTGATAAATTTCCGGATGACTGGAGTTTTATTCAATATGGTTCCGCGGGAAAATACAAAGAGCATGATTTCAAAATCATTGGACGCGTACGGCTTCAACTTCGGAACGACTATAAAAATTTTTGGACCGCAGAATACAAAAATGGCGAGCTTCTTTGGATCGTAGAATCGTTTGGAAGCTTTGGCGTTTTCTCCGGATCATGGTTAGACTTTCAAGGAAATCATAAAAACCTTCGGGCAGGCAAATCTATTGACATCGGCGCGCTGGAAAAGATTTTCGGGGAATACGTTGAAAAATGCGAAGCTATTCAATACGCAGGTGAGATTGGGCCTTGGCGATATTTTAGTCCCACATTTTTCCTTGTTCAAGCCGGGATCGCCAATGCTGTGGCGCTCTTTACAGTGCGCGGCAATGAGCAAATCCAATTTATGTTCGGTGAAAAAATGACTATCGAACAACTTCACTTCACCAATATTTTACAATGGGATGAGTGGAAGTAACACTATATCGCGCTGTCCAAAGTGTAACGCAGAAAATGTACTTCGCGGAAAAGCGATGACGACAAATCTTTCGTGTTACTACTGTAATATTTATTATACGATCGGCAAATACAAGACCGAGATGGTTACGTTCAACCACAAAGAAGAACCTGTGTTGCCAATCGGATTAAAAGGTAGAATTGACAACGTCGTCTACGAAGTGATGGGGTTTGTTGTCAAGAAGGAACGTCGGTATAAGTACAGTTGGAATGAATATTTGCTTTTCAATCCTTTTCACGGATATGCATTTCTTTCAACGTATGACGGCCATTGGAACTTTATTTGGCCAATTGAAGACACGCCTCCGCCAAATGAGAATGATTTCTATTATACATTTGAAGGAACTCGCTATGATCTTTATCAGAAGTATTCGGCAGATGTTGTGTATGCTAAAGGAGAATTTTTCTTCGACGTGTTTGAGATCACTGAATCCACAGCCAACAGAGAATTTATCGCGCCTCCATTTCTGTATGGTGTCGAAAAAAGTGACGACAGTCTGCTAAGTTTTAAAGGAGAATACGTCACGCGCAGAGAAGTCGCTAAAGCATTTGACATTGATTTATCGACACTTCCACCGAAGCAAGGCATTGGATACACGCAACCGACAGGGACTTCATTTTCACAGCGATCGTTGGTAACGGTCACGGCCATATTGATTGGCGTCGCGTTAATTATCCAACTATTTTTTAACTCCACGGCAGAGGAGAAAGAAGTATTTCAGGGCCGGTACAGCCAAACGGAAATGAATGAACAAAAATTCATAAAAACGGAATCGTTCAATCTTTCTGGCGGAGAGAAGAGTGTTGAGGTGGATATCTGGGCACCGGTATCCAATGATTATTTCTTTGCGGAATTTTCATTGATCAATGAAGAAACGGGTGCTGAATATTCATTTGCCAAGGAGATAGAATATTATCTTGGATATGAAGACGGTGAATCGTGGTCGGAAGGTTCTACTTACGGAGAAGCTTTCATATCACAAATCCCTGGCGGAAGATATCATATTAATATTTATCCTGAGTTCGGAAGAAACGCTCATGAATTCACCATACGCGTCATACGTGACGTGCCATCGAATATGAACTTCATGATACTGGCAATCGCATTGGTCATAGTTCCTGTGATTTTTGGTATTCGTAAAAGAGTTGTTGAGGGACGACGCTGGCAAGACAGTAATTATTCACCTTACGATTCATAGATGTTTTATGAAATTAGTTGACCTTAAAGCATTAAAATATTTCATCGCTTATGGCGTAATGATTGTTGGGTTCTTTACCTATTCTGGCATCGTTGGAAAGAAATGGTTCAATCCAACGCCAACACATCGTGAGGGACAACCGGGCACATCGCATCGCGTGCATGGAACAGGATATCGCTACCACAAATAATAAATATCTGAGATATGGAATGGAAATATGTAATTGCATCAATTGTTTTTTCACTGGTTGGGATTTTCATTTTAGGGATCTGTTTTTGGATCTTCGAGAAAATCACACCTGAGAATCTTTGGAAGGAAATCATTGAGAAAAACAACACGGCACTTGCGATCGTCGCCGGTGCGTTCATGATTGCCATGGGTATCATCATTGGTTCTGCCATTCACAGCTAACCAATCTGTATGAAAAATTCTGGAGATAAAGCGGGAAGCTTTCAGTGGCTACTGCTCATTTCCGTTTTTATTGTCGCAACGTGCGGACTCATTTACGAACTCGTTGCAGGAACCCTTGCCAGTTATTTGCTTGGCGATTCCGTGACTCAGTTCTCTACCATCATTGGTACCTATCTTTTCGCAATGGGCATTGGATCGTATCTATCACGATTCTTAAACAACAACTTGCTCACCTGGTTCATCACCATTGAACTTCTCGTTGGCATGGTGGGAGGATTCAGCGCTGGTATACTTTTCATTCTCTTCGAACAAATTGTCTATTTCCGTGTCATCTTATACAGCTTAGTGATGGCGACCGGAATTCTCGTTGGCTTAGAGTTGCCGCTCTTAATGCGAATCCTTAAAGACCGTGTCGAATTTGGCGACCTCGTTTCCAAAATATTTACCTTCGATTACATCGGCGCTCTTTTTGCATCGCTCCTATTTCCGCTCATTCTTATTCCCTACTTCGGTTTACTTCGAACATCTTTCTTCTTTGGATTTTTAAATGTTGTTGTTGCCTGGATCGTTGCATACCGGTTAAAGAAAGACATCAAACATTATTCTTCATTGAAATGGTCAGCGATCATTTGTCTGTTGTGTTTAGGAATGGGGTTCGTTCTTTCCGACAAGCTCACCGAATTTTCCGAGTCTCTCACCTACCCTGACAAAATCGTCTACACAAAATCAAGTCCATACCAACGCATAGTCATTACGAAGAGCGCGATCGACTGGCGACTATTTCTCAACGGGAATCTTCAATTCAGTTCTGCTGATGAATACCGGTATCATGAAGCATTAATCCATCCCGGAATGTCGGTCATTAAAAACCCTAAAAACGTTTTGGTGTTGGGCGGCGGAGATGGAATGGCTGTGCGAGAAATCTTAAAGTATCCAAGTGTCGATTCTATTTTGCTCGTTGATCTTGACGAAGCTGTTACGAAACTATTCCGCTCCAACACCGCCTTGATGTCGTTGAACAGTCACGCGCTTCTGTCGTCGAAATTAAAAGTAGTTAATCAAGACGCCTTTGTTTGGATTCGACAGCAGCATAAAAAATTTGATTTCATCGTGATGGACTTTCCAGATCCATCGAATTATTCCCTCGGAAAGTTGTACTCCACGACTTTCTATCACGAAGTTAAGAAGATTCTCAACCCCAACGGCCAACTCGTAATCCAATCAACATCGCCCTTCGTTGCACGCAAGTCTTTTTGGATCATCAACGAAACACTTCAGCATATAGGGTTTCTCACAAAGCCTTACCATTGCTTCGTACCATCGTTTGGTGAATGGGGATTTGTTTTGGCTACCAACAGTAACGAAACCCACGATGCGAAACTTCCGCGAAATCTAAAATTTGTCAGTCGAGAAACATTGCCACAGCTTTTTGTTTTTCCACCAGACATGGATCGCGTTGAGAGCTCTTATAATACGTTAAACAACCAGGTACTTGTCAATACATTCGAAAAAGAATGGGCTGATTACACACGATGATTACACGTCGAAACTTCATGCGCCAATCACTTCAAGCAGCAGTAGGCACGACGTTACTAACGCCGGCCTTTAACGCATGCACGTCGGAACACATCATCACAGGAAAGGTGATCGGCCCAAACGCAGCTTTAGGACATCGTCTGCGGGACATGAAATTCGAGTCACCGACACAATCAAAATCCACCGATGTATTGATTGTAGGTGGCGGCGTTGCAGCACTGTCCGCAGCAAGGGTATTGAAACAAAACAATGTGTCGTTTCATTTATTAGAGCTCGGCACCGAAGCAGGCGGAAATTCTGTCGCTGGAAAAAATCATGTGACTGCGTATCCTTGGGGAGCACACTATCTTCCATTACCCAACCATAACGATCCCGAACTTATTGCATTCTTAAAAGAAGCCGGGGTGATTATTGGTGAAGCGAATGGTCTACCTGTTTTTCAAGATTACTATTTATGTTTTGACCCAAAGGAACGACTATACATTAACAACTTCTGGCAAGACAGTTTACTTCCGCATGAAGGTATCTCTCTCGCGGAACGGGAAGAAATCGATCGCTTCACAACGCTGATGCACGAGTACAAAATCATGAAGGGCCGTGACGGCAAGGACGCGTTTACGATTCCGATTGCAATGAGCTCGCAAGATGATGTCTTCCTGGCACTCGATAAGATCAGCATGCACACATTCCTGATACAACATGATTTTCATTCAGAGGCTCTGCACTGGTATGTTGATTATTGCTGTGCCGACGACTTTGGCGCAACATCGCGTGACGTCTCTGCCTGGGCCGGAATTCATTATTTTGCATCGCGAAAAGGAAGAGCCGCAAACGCCTCTGATGATACCCTGTTGACTTGGCCTGAAGGAAACAACTTTCTCGTCAAGAAACTGCAAGCGTATTGCCAGGACGAAATTGAAACCAATGCTTTAGTGTATGGTATTACCATTAAGGATGACGGCGTTGAAGTACTCTTTTTTGATGCAAAGGAAAATCGTACCGTTAGCTATCACGCTAGGCAAGTAATTCTTGCAACGCCGCAGTACATAAACAACAGAATATTTCCGCAAGGCAAAACGGTTTCCCAATCATTTCAATATGCGCCGTGGATGATTGCTAACATAACGATCGGGAGTTCATTGAGCGAACGTAAAGGAGAACAAATAGCGTGGGACAATGTAATTTTTGGGAGCCAATCATTAGGCTACGTAAACGCGTCCCATCAATACGTTGGCATTGCTACAGCGGAGAAAGTGCTGACGTATTACTACCCGCTGACGGGAAGTGACACCACATCTGAAAGGCGCCGCGCCTATGAAAGAGGGTACGATGATTGGAAAGAGATTATTCTGAAAGATCTTTCAAAAGCCCATCCAAACATAGCGAAGGAAATTACGAACATCGACATCTGGATTTGGGGGCATGGAATGATTCGTCCTGCACCAGGCCTCATCTGGGGACAAGAAATTAGAGAAGTCGCTGCAAGCGTTGATCAGAAAATTTTCAAAGCTCACTCTGACCTTAGCGGAATTTCAATTTTTGAAGAAGCCTTTTACCAAGGCCATCAAGCTGCAAAATTATGTCTGAAGCATCGACCATAAAATCACATTGGCTAACCGATCCGGTAAAAGAAGGTTGGATAATCATGGTCCCTTCGATTGTGCCGGTTTTAGGCGTATTATTTTTTAATAATTACTTCTCGACTAATACCGTATCAACGCTTTGGTGGCTGATCTTGGTCGTTTGCATTGATGTGAGTCACGTGTATAGCACGCTCTTTCGGATGTATTGGGACAAGCATACATTCGATCGCTACAAAAGCTTGTTGGTAATCATTCCGATAATTTCTTTTGCCGTCGGATTTGCCATCCACTTTTATAACGACATGATTTTTTGGAGGGTACTCGCATACATTGCCGTGTTCCATTTCATTCGACAACAATATGGATTTATGCGCTTGTACGCTCGTAAAGAAAATAACAATCGATGGATAAAGTGGATCGATACAGTATCAATTTACAATGCAACGATTTTTCCAATACTGTATTGGCACATTCATCTCACGAATCAAATCAATTGGTTTGTCAAAGATGATTTCGTCGCACTAAATTTTCAACACAGTGAAATACTGATTGCGGTGTATATTATCATTGGTGCGACATATGTGATAAAAGAGGGATGGTTGTCGCTGCAGCGTAAACAATTTAATCTTCCCAAAAATCTAATCATGATCGGAACCTACGCTTCATGGTACGTTGGTATCGTGATGTTCCAAGGTGATTTAATCTTCACTTTTTTGAATGTAGTAGCGCACGGTATTCCGTACATGGGTTTGGTATGGCTTTACGGAGAAAAGAAAGCTACGAGAAATTTTAACTTCGGATGGAAAGGCGTGGTGATCTTTTTAAGCGTGTTGATTTTGTTTGCCTATTTCGAAGAAGCGATTTGGGATGCATGGGTGTGGCGCGATCATGAACAAGTATTTTCATGGTTACCAACGGTGATGACACCCATTAGTAATTCATGGGTGCTATCAATCGTTGTACCATTGCTCGTGCTTCCGCAAATCACGCATTACATACTCGATGGCTTTATCTGGAAGTTTTCAAGTGATGCACGCGCACGCATCTAGTATCTATTTCACAAAAATCGTTCTGAAACAATTCCAAGGTGTGTTGATCTCATTTCCCGTAGCTGGGGTTTTGCTATAGTACCCTTTGAGAAAACTCTCTGCATCTGACCAAACAGTTTGCATCATGCCTTGAAAGTTTTCTTTCATTTCAGGCGTCGACTCCTTTCTGAAACGGATCATATCTTGATATTGAACTTGGCCTACTGCTGGATTTCTCCACGGACAAGTGATTACCTTAAACCCTTTCATTGCGAAATACACAGGTGTTTTATCTGGTCTTTCATAGTGCCAGTCGCAAATCGTAACATCTTTCGGGATCATGTCTATCGCACGGTGCGTGTAGTTGAAACTACCTTCCCACATACCGATCCCTGTCGTTTTTCCATCAATCAATCGATCTCCCCAAATCCACAAGTTTCGCTTCTTTAGTGCAAGGTGATCACGAATGGTACGCACTTCATTGGCAAAGAGCTCGGCTTTGTCGTGTCCACCACATCTTGGACATTTGTCATCACCGAGATAAAATACCTCATCCATACCAGCATGAAAAGCATCGGTTTCAAATGCGTCACAGAGTTCGTCAACAATATCGAATACAATTTTGTGCACATCAGGATGCAACGGGCAATAGCTTCGACAATACAATCCATCTGGGTTAGGCCAAACATATTTCTCCGGCATTTTTACATGCGGAGTTTCGTCAAACTGCGGATAAGCACGAAGCAGATTATATGTTGTTTCAGCCCAAGACTGATGTCCTAAAAGATTGATCTGGGGAATGAGTCGAATGCTATTTTGCTTGCAAACTGCGACAAGCTTCTTCACATCGGCATTTGATAAAGCAATGCTGTCGCGAAGCTCGGGATGCGTTTGATATTGATAATTAAAATCCACACGCAAGATCAGCACATTTATCTTCCGTGGCGCTAATTCTTCGGCAATGAATTTTACAAATGGATCGACACCAGAAACTGTCGGCGCAGCGATGCAAAATCCGCGAACAGGAAAGGAAGGTTCAACCACTGGTGTTTGCACCAAGTTCTTTTTTTGCGCGTAGCTTGAACTCAAGATGAGCAAAGCAATGAAGCCGAATAGAATATTTTTCATGCAAATAAAAATTACTCATGAAAATAGTAAAAAACTGTATCAGTAAAAATGTGTGCGCAAACGCACGCACATTAATTTAAAAAGTAAGAAGCGCGGCCAACGCTTAGTGTCGTAAGAATAGCCACGCTTTCTTTATTTTTTTCGCTAGTATCTAAGAATTGCGGCCAGCTTCGAATGTGCTGGCATTTCTTCCTTATCGAGTAAGAACACTTCTCCGCCATGCAGCAGCGTTTGAATCACTGCTTTATCCAACAAACATTCATCCTGCTCTTGCTGTTCAGCGTGTAGCGCGAGCACGTTGTCTTGTTCATCGAATTTTCCCCAAAGATGTTCGTTCTTAAGTGCAAACAACACAGAAACCCGACTGTAAAACGCGGCAGGAATTACTTCATCAACAATTGATGATGACAACCCGGCACCGGATGCTACACCATAATTGTCGAGCATTTTCTCTTTTCGCTGTAAGAAATACCGGTGCATCTTTAACTGCGCCGCGTTGGAGAGCGCGTGAATATCGTCATGTTCATGACTACCGTGTATTGACTCTGGCCAGATATGACCATACTGCGCTACTTGCTTGTAAATGGACACGAGATATTCAACACCTGCAAGTAGTAACGGAGCGTTCTCTTTGTTTAGATGATCTTTCCAGAGCGTCTCATCAACTTCATCGAGATACATCGCGATATTTTCTTTGTCATCCGGCTTACCAGCGCCAATCCCATGATAGTTAGCACCACCGCCTGCCCCACTACTTCCTGTACGCCATAATTTTTGATCATCTTTTTCTTCAAAATGAACGACGTCTTCAATTCCATTTGGCATTTCAGGAACAGGAATGTGGGTTAATCCGAAGCGATCACCCTTATAAAACCGCGCTTGCTTCTTGCTGAGTACAAGTAAATAAAAATAGTCCCGTTGTGTAACAATTGGAATGAGCGGACTTAAAAAGAACGAACTGTTGATCAATAATTCGTCTTTCGGTGCGACGGGCATTTTATAATATTTACAATAACCGTCAGCCAGAAAAACCGCTAGCCCACACGTTAGCTCACGCCAAAAACGTTCATTGGCGATCAGTTTGTATCCCGGTGCAACAATTCTATCAGCAAGATCGCCGCTCATGCCATTGGCCTTAAGCTTTGATGATGCTTGCTGAATCCTGCTTTTAAATTCTGTCAAATCATTTTGCTCATTCACGGCAACACCAGCCTTGTGAGTGGGCAAGTAAATGGTTACACAACGCGGTGAAACATATTCCGCTAAGCTTGTAAAAACATCTTGCGACAGTGTAAGAATCTCTTCCACCTCGGTGTCGACTTGTTTTGGAAGAAGAACTTCCTTCTTCGACTTCACATCACCAGAACGTTTCTCATGTTGCTTTTCATCACGTTTAGAGACATTTCGGTTGGGATGTCGTAGCTTCACATCAACGACTTCCTCAGCGAGCCCACCCGTATACTTGTTCGCAATGTCAACGTATTTTTCATATGCACCCGGTGTCGCGAAATTTAATTGCTGATCGATTTCCTTTCCGTTTCCTGAAGGTTTCCCCTTCATAGGATGAAAATTTCCCTCTTTATCTTTTCCCATAGTATTTCATTTTCATTTCAAAAACGAAAGAAAATAACCATACCACCTCTTGCGTAGAAGCACCCAAGTCAGACAGGCGCCCACGGAGGTTTCGACAAATGCAAAATAAGGTCGATTGAAGAATTAAACGCCCTTCTTTTGTTGTGACGGTGTTGACAGGAATAGCTGCAACAAGGCCGCTGTCGCGATGACGATTACACAGCCAATCATGTTGTATAATAGAAACGCCACGTCGGTAAAAAGGTACAACGAAAAGATGCAGATCTCAGAGACTATCGCTGCGCAGAAAACAGCAGTCCCTTTGATCTTCTTGAAATAAAATGCAGTTAAAAATATCCCGAGGATTGTACCGTAAAATAGTGAACCAACAATGTTCACAAACTGGATAAGATTTTCCGCAAAGTTTGCCAGCATGGCGAAGGTCATCGCGAGCAAAGCCCACATTACTGTAAACCAACGAGAAGCCTTTAAATAGTGATCCGGCGAAGCTTCTGCTTTAAAATTTCGTTTGTAGATATCCACAGAGGTGGTCGATGCCAATGCACTCAGCTCACCAGACATAGAAGACATTGCAGCCGAGAACATCACCGCGAGCAACAATCCGATGATGCCGTGCGGAAGATGATTGAGTACAAAATTCAGGAAGATATAATCGGTATCGCTTTCTTTTGCGCCAGGTATTGCCTTTGATATTTTTTGTTTAACCGAATCAGTAATCACGCGTTCTCTCGACTGGTGTACTTGAACTTCGGCGCGAGCCTGGTCGATTGCCTTGTCATCATCTTGGTGAATAGCAGTCAATAGTTCATCTACCGCTTGGCGCTTTTCTGCATGAACAACCGCGTACTGTTTTTCTAACGTGCGAAGTGTATCGCCGTATTCGGTTTGCAACGCGCGCCCCATGAGCACTTGATTGTGAAAAACAGGTGGCTGCGAAAACAAGTAAAATACAAAGACCATCACCCCAATGAATAGAATGATGAACTGCATCGGAATCTTAAGAAGGCCATTGAAGATTAATCCCAACCTGCTTTCCGTCATCGAGCGTCCACCCAGGTAACGCGCCACTTGTGATTGGTCTGTTCCGAAATAGGCTAAAAAAAGAAATGTGCCGGCTATCAAGCCAGACCAAATGTTATAGCGATCTGTAATTTTAAAATCGAGACTCACTAAATTCAGTTTGCCCAAGTTTCCGGCGATCGCAACACTATCTGAAAACGAAACTTGTTCGGGCAACATTGCATAAGCGAGCACCCCTGCCAAAATCATCCCACTCATAATAATCGCCATCTGTTGTCGTTGCGTAAGGCTCACAGCTTTCGTACCACCTGATACAACATAGACGATTACCAATGTTGTGATCAGCACGGTAGTCAGAGACACTGGCCAGTCTAAAATCGTTGACAGTACCAATGACGGCGCATAGAGCGTAATGCCAGCAGAAAGTCCGCGGAGAATTAAAAAGAAAATTGCGGCGAGCGCCCTGGTCTTTGGATCAAATCGCGACTCCAAATACTCGTAGGCTGTGTAAACTTTCAGCTTGTAATATATCGGAACCATGGTGATGGAGATGATCACCATCGCCAACGGGAGTCCAAAATAAAATTGCAAGAAACGCATGCCATCTTGGATTGCCTGCCCCGGCGTTGATAGAAACGTAACGGCACTTGCTTGCGTCGCCATAATAGAAACGCCGATCATCCACCATTTGAGTGAACCATCTCCCTTCAAATAGCTTTCCATCGTGGCGGTCTTACGTGTCTTCCACGTTCCATAACCTACGATAAATATTACTGTTCCTGCAAGTACAATCCAATCCAGATAATTCATGCAAATGCTTGGGTCAGGTAGTAGTAAATGAAAATTTGCAGTACCATTACACCAACTACAAGGATGTACCAGGAAGTCCAGGATTTGAAGAGTGGTGGTTTATTATCCATATGCTTAATGAATGTATCGATGACAACGGTACGTCTACCTGCTTTTCACTTTGCCTTTCACGGGCGACAATTGCTTCGGTTTACCGAGCGAGACAATGTTGGCGAGCAATTTATACGCACCGGACACGCCTTCGGGAAGTTCGCGAAAGAACGAAAGGCCCGTGTACACATAGTAGCCACTGCCATACTTTGCAATCAATAAGCTACCATCCTTGGGCGCTGACTCTTCGCCGTGATCATTCATCGACAAAATCGCGTCGAAACTTGGATCCCAAGTTTCCGGAAAGTACAACCCTCTCTCCTGCACCCATCCAGAAAAATCATCGGTCGTGATCTTATTGGGATAGTTCAAGACAAGATGTTCCGGTTTAAGTAATCTCACCGCCGCATCCTCTTCGGTAACACGATGCCTCGAAAGTTTTAATGGGTACGGTGAAAAATTTTCGGTCTCCAAGTCAAAGTTGTTGTTGTATTGTACAACGAGTGTTCCACCTGTCTTCACATACTCCATGAGGTCTGTCATCATGAAGCGGATTCGTGTATTGGTGTTTAGTGCTCTAATACCCAACACGACTGCATCAACACGTTTCAGATTTTCAGCGGTTACTTCATCATTTTTCATCTCCCAAACTTGGTAGCCCATGTTTCGAAATCCCGCGGGAACATCATCGCCGGCCCCCTTAATGTAGGCAATCGTTTCACCTTCCTTTTTCAAATTCAATCGCACTAACTTGGCCGACGCTTCCGGCATCAATACTTGGAGCGGCAAGTGATCATAGGAAATTATTTGCAGCGCACGATCGAAAGATTTTCCATTCACTTCTGCAACAGCTTTTAATACAGCTGTGATTTCATTCGACGCTGGAATTACTTCGAACGTCTTCAGCTGCTCTTCTTCACGTTCTTTCAATTGGAAAGGAATCGCTTCAGGGACGGCGCGCCACCCTGCTGGCAACTGCAACCGAAGTGAACCTTTCACCGCAGCTGATGAAGACTTTATCCGAACGCTAATCATCTTCGATTTACCGTCGGGGAATATAACGACCTTATCGTTGAGGTTCACAAATACAGGTGGCACAACCTCGAAGCGACGCGTCAATTCGCCTTTGACAGGATCTGTCCACTTGTATATCAAAGGTTTTGTAATGGTGAAGCTCATTCCTTTCAACATAACATCGAGGTGAATTTGAATCGCTGCGTCGTTCTCAGGCTTTCCGATCATTTTAGAATCTTCCACAACAAATTTTCCTGGGCCATGGGGTTCATTCAACCAATACGGACCAGAAAATCGATTTGTCGATGCCACGTTTCTTTTCATCTTGAAGAGCACGGGAATATTATTTTTCAGCGGAAGGTTCAACGTCGAGTCAATATCTAGTCCAGATGCATGCACCTTCGAGATGGTGATGTCGAGTGACGATCGATTAACGAGTTCAAAGAATACATTCGTCTTTTCTCCTGGAGACGCCCAGTATACGTCGGAAGCGGCTTCGATAAACAACGCCATACAATCTTGTATTAGTTGTTCCGTCTCCTTCAACTTACGTACCTTCCAAACACTTTGCTCCAATTTCAAAATCTCTTGGCGAAGCATCAGCAAATTTTCCACGGTCTTTTCAGGATGCTCTTCGTCAAACTCGGCGATAGCTTTGGACACGAGTGTCTGCACTTTCTCCGCTCCTTTTACGCGTGACCATGTTGTGTTAATCCCATCAAATATATCTTTCGTCGCGCGGTCCCCTCTCATATATTCTAAAAACTCCAACTGATTTCCGCGTGTGCCCGCAGAACCGAAGCCTTGGCTCTTGTGTTGGCTTCTACTTCTAGCTGCAATTTCAGAATGCGATTCGCCGAGTAGCGCGTTGTAGTTTCCAATGTTCACGACAATTATTCCCGGTGTATTTTCATTAATTGTTTTATTCCACCATCGGCCAGTGTTCGTATAAAGGCGTTTCGGTTGCCATACGCCAAATGAAGAAGCTAGTTCCGGATAAGCGTTCTTGTCGGCAGAAATATCAAATGCTTCCTGCGCAAGAATCGCCGATGCTGTGTGATGACCGTGACCTGCATCAGTCGTTGGCGGAAAACGCGTGATGATCACATCGGGTTGAAACTGTCGATAAACAGCGATCACATCGTGCATGATCTCATCCTTTCCCCAAACCCTAAAAGTTTCGTCAGCAGATTTCGAGAAACCGAAATCATTGGCGCGCGTAAAAAATTGATCGCCACCATCAATACGTCTTGCTGCAAGCAGTTCTTGCGTTCTAATGAGCCCAAGTTCATCACGGATTTCTGAACCAATCAAATTTTGCCCGCCGTCACCGCGTGTCATCGATAGATATGCTGTCGCGGCTAGCTTTTCATTGGCCATGGCCGTGATAACCCTCGTATTCTCATCATCAGGATGGGCTGCCACATACAACACTGACGTAAGAACATTTAGCTTTTTAAGTTTAAGCTTAATCTGGCCTGCGCTTAGTTTCGTTGTTGGCTGAGAGAAGGAAGGTGAGAGAAGCGAACATGCAAAAATGAAAAGAAACAAACGTTTCATCGATTGGTGGATTTAGGGCCGCATTTACGAGAAAAAAAAGCGACTACGCAACCAAAAATTTGTTAACGGCTTGTTATTGATGTCGCCAAGAACACTAAATTTTACCGCGCTTTTCGCCGTTAACGAGATAGGTACCGTCCGCTTCGAACGCAATTAGAATCCGGCTAAGTGTAGTCTTTTCTTTCGACACAAAGTTTACTTCATACTGGCGTGAGCTAACACCATCTTTGATATCATCCGTAAAACCGAGATCAAGCTTAGCAATCATTCCATTCTCTGCTTTCCGACTAAAAACCACCTGGCCTCGGCTATCTTCAACACGCACGCGTATTTCACCTGCTTCTAATTTTAATACGTTAACATTTAAGATGAGATACGGCAGTACCCCACCCGTTGTAGAGCGAGGCTCATTCCCACCAACTTCAACAACGCTTGAATTAACGTAACGTGTTTTGAATTGAAAATCAAGATTGATAGCAAACTGATCGTTCGGCTTAAACGGTGCCGATTGCTGAAAACAAAAAACAGAGATCAGTAGAATGGCGATCTTCATGGCGCATCGGTTATGAAATCTAAGTTAGCGAAATGAATGAAATTTCTCTAACACTTCGAATGGTCATGATTTCAAACCCTTCGTCTACACGGCAATTGGCGCTTTTATCCCAGGGTGTGATTGATAATTTACGATTTGAAAATCTTCGAACTGATAGTCAAAGATCGATGCAGGTTTACGGCCAATAACCAACTGCGGAAGCGGATGTGGTTCGCGTGATAACTGCAATTTAGCTTGCTCAATGTGATTGGTGTACAAATGCACATCACCACCCGTCCACACAAACTCGCCTGGCAAAAGATCACATTGTTGTGCGAACATGTGCAGCATGAGTGCATACGAAGCGATGTTGAAAGGCACGCCTAAAAAGAAATCTGCACTTCGCTGGTACAACTGACACGACAATTTTCCGTCGGCAACATAAAATTGAAACAACGCGTGACACGGAGGCAACGCCATTTTATCGACTTCAGCAGGATTCCAAGCCGTAACGATGTGGCGTCTTGAATCTGGTTTTTTCCTGATTTGTTCAAGTACCTGTGTAATTTGATCAATTTGTCGACCATCAGGCGCAGGCCAGCTTCTCCATTGGTGCCCGTACACCGGACCGAGCTCGCCATTTTCGTCGGCCCACTCGTCCCAGATAGAAACACCATTATCCTTTAAATACTTGATGTTCGTATCGCCATTCAAAAACCAAAGTAATTCGTAGATGATGGATCGCAGATGAAGCTTCTTGGTTGTTACCAAAGGAAAACCATCTGCCAGGTTAAACCGCATTTGGCGGCCAAAAACAGAATAAGTCCCCGTTCCTGTGCGGTCCGTTTTAAGAGCACCGTTATCAAGAATATCCTGCATCAAATCCAAATACTGCTTCATGGTCCGTTCAATAAAGCATGCAATTAATGCAGTTGATTTAAGATTCTCAAGAAGGTAAAAAAATAAAAAGACCCGATTTCAAGCCAGGTCTTTTTGATAATAGATAACTCACTGATTAGTTATTCGCTACAGACACTTGACGAGAAATTCCATTAACCGTGATTGTAACGGTTCTATCGCACGCTCCAGTGCCGTAGTCGATCACAATCTGCTTACCGTCGGTGTTAAAAACCTTCTCCCCCTGCACGGCCATGAAGATACCTTCATCAACCATACATTCCCGACGGTATACAAGGGTTTCATTGATCTCCATTGTATAAGTCTTGTCAAGGCGCGTTTTACCGCTAGCGCTACCATCCAATAAGATGCGTGGATCTGTTTCATCGCGAACCCAAATGCGGGTAAAATCGGATTCTCTGAGGATGGTCGATCCATCAGGCCAGATTGCCTGGCCATCTTCCAGCACAATGTGGTGCTGCAAGTTGGTCTGCGTCGCATTTGCTTCTTTCACAATGGTACGCTTTCCTTTAAGTTCAATGTCGTTGATTTTGTACGCCTCGAAAGTGGTTACAACCGTAAATCCGTTGGATCCTGCAGGGCCATTAGAATAGGTCAATATGATTTTTCCTTCACGGGTATTACCTCGATAAGTACAGCCATCACCAAAATCGATCGTGATTACACCACTTGTTTTATCGCCCGTCAAAGTGATGGTTGCACAATCTTTCAATCGTCCGTCGTTACTTACGATGTCCGTGGCCACGCGCCCGTTGTTGGTAGCGTTCTCAGTGTCGTAAACAACAGAAGAGCTCACATCGTCAGCATCTTCATAGTAGGCATCGGCTATCGCTTCTTCAGACAGCGCCTGTGCATCTTCTGCATTAAATCGCTTTACTTCATCTTTACAAGACGAAATCACCGTCATGGCGGCAATCGAAGCGGCTGCTGCTGATCTCAGAAACCAATTGTTCATTTTCATAAGTTTGGCTGTTTCAAGTTAATTTGGCAATTAGATGGACTATTCCTGTAAAGGTTTAAGCACTGTTTAAATATTTTCTACATTTTTAGTGCCGATAGATATCCGATGGTAACCAAGAACGTGCGAATTCTTCTTTTTTTACTCCTCGTGGTGAATACCACCGTGGGATTAGGACAAATACCGATAAAGATTGCCAAATTAAAATATGGCGGTGGCGGTGATTGGTATGCGAATAAAACAGCGCTTCCAAATCTTATTGCTTTTTGCAATCGGGAGTTGAATACGACGCTCGCGCCTGAGGAAGACGTTGTTGAGGTTGGAAGTCGAGACATTTTCCTGTATCCCTATATATATATGACAGGGCACGGTAACGTGGTGTTCTCAGATGCTGACGCCGCGAACCTTAGAAAGTACCTTGTTGGTGGTGGCTTTTTGCACATCGACGATAACTACGGGCTTGATAAGTTTGTGCGCATAGAAATGAAAAAGGTTTTTCCGGAAGTTGAATTTGTTGACATTCCTTTCGATCATCCTGTTTACCATCAGAAGTTTGATTTCCCCCGCGGTATTCCCAAAATTCATGAGCATGACGCAAAACCTGCACAGGGCTTAGGGCTATTTTACGAAGGGCGCTTAGTGGTATTCTATTCTTTCGAAACAGATCTGGGGAATGGCTGGGAAGATCAGCGCGTTCACAACGACCCCGAAGAAAAACGCCAACAAGCCTTGCGAATGGGTGCCAACCTAATCGCCTACTGTTTTACACACACGTACTAGCCAACCAGCTCTCCTCCAACCTTTTGCACAAAAGCGTAAAAGATTTGAAAAGAAATTTTGCTTTCTATAACTAATTATTTAGTTTCATACCTAAATCAATAGTAGTTATGAAAGAATTGACAAAAGCGGAAGACCAGGTTATGCAAATACTCTGGAAACTCGGAAAAGGTTTTGTGAAAGACATCGTCGAAGAGATGCCCGACCCGAAGCCCGCGTATAACACCATTTCTACGATTGTCAGAATTCTGGAGACCAAAGGCTTCATCGACCACAAGGCCTATGGAAAAACACATGAGTACTTCCCGTTGGTGAGCAAGGACAAGTACACCAAATTCTATTTGAACAATATGATCAAAGGATATTTCAATGGGTCCTTTCCGAATCTTGTTTCATTCTTCGCGAAAGAGAATAAGTTAGACACATCCGATATTGAGAAGTTGTTAAACGAAATCAAAAACCAAAAGCCATGAATCATTACCTGAACTATATCATCGAAGCCAACATTGGTTTATGCATTGTTTTTGTAATGTACTATCTCCTTTTTCGGAAGGAAACTGATTTCACGTTGCAGCGTAAAGTTCTTTTAGTCGGAATTCTTTTCGCCCTTATTGTACCGCTGATTCATTTCGACAGCCAAACCAAACTCGTTCCTGCACTCAACGACTTTGTGCCAACGTATTGGCTACCTGAAATTACAGTCGGTGTGATTAGCGATGAATCCAAAGCTATCACCGCGGCAAACTCCTATTGGGATGTCGCGATCTATGCCTATGCATTTGGTGTTGCAATCTTTGCAATCCTCTTTTTCATCCAACTTCTTCAAGTGATGCGGCTTATACGAAAATATAAAGGTGAGCCTATCGGAAAATTTCTCATAGCGCGAACACACGACGATCATCCAAACTTTTCTTTTTTCAATTTCATTTTTATTGGAAACGTGAACAGCATCACAGAAAAAGAAACAGCACATATCATTCGTCACGAGATGGTACACAGTGAACGACTACACTCGTTCGACATTCTTACACTCAACGTAATTGCGATCTTCTTTTGGTTCAATCCACTTCTTCGCAGCTACAAAAAGATATTCGTTCAACTTCACGAATTCGAAGCAGATGCGCGCGCTGTCGAGAATGACGAAGTGAATGAGTACTGCAGCCTTCTGGCGAGGGTTGCTTTACAGTCGGCCGACTTCAAAATCGCCAGTCATTTTAATCAGTCACTTACAGTAAAGAGAATTAACATGATGAGAACATTAAAAACTAAAATACACAAATGGAAATTTATAGCCCTAGCGATCATCGCGCCGGTGCTCTTCGTAGCCGTTGCTTGTCAAGATCAAGTTGCTGACGACCTCGATGCTATTGCCAAGAACTCCAGCGCTGCGTTGATCGTGCCGCCACATGTACAGGAAGCTTATGATAAGTTGGTGAAAGAAAATCCCTCATCCACCTATGTCATGATCCAGCCGAATTCAGAAGCCATGGCCAAGATCAAAGAGTTTGAAACAAAATATGGACTTCCAAAATCCGTTCATGTATTTAAAGAAGATCCAAAAGAAAACTTGATCGGTAAAAGCGAAAGCGGCGTTGTTTTTGAAGGTACAAAAGGGCCTGGTGACTTTCTTATTCTTGAGTATAACGACCAAGTTCGTGCACTCAATAATAACGGTTCACCCGATACTGAAGCCGTATTCGCGGTGGTCGAAGAAATGCCAGAATATACGGGAGGAATGTCTTCGTTTAAACAGTTTTTATCCGATAACATTAAGTATCCAGCAGATGCAATTCAGCGAGGAATTTCCGCTACACTCTTTGCTAATTTCATTGTTAACAAGGACGGATCTATCTCGGATGTAAAAGTAATACAAGCAAAATATGCTTCAGCCAACGGCGAACTAAAGGAAAATGAATTGCCATCAACCATTGCCGACAAATTTACAAACGAAGCGATTCGCGTAATTCAGGCTATGCCGAAGTGGAGACCTGGAAAGCAAAATGGAAAAAATGTGCGTGTACGTTTTGTCGTGCCGATCAATTTTCAATAGCGATCTCAAAAAAGAAAGACTGGTTACCGGAGCCAGTCTTTTATCTCGCTATACGGGACCAATACCTCCGTTGGCCCAATCGCATAGGGTGCTATTTCATAGTTATTGTAAAAGAATAGAATTCCCTTCTTCGTAAATCCGTAGGTTTTCGTTAGGCGAAATTTGTCCTGAGGGAATTCAAAGTAGCTATTCGACAGCGACGAAGAGTCTGGAATCTGACGAACAGTTCTAAAAACTTTCTCTCCGACTACCGTTAGCGGCGCTTCAAAACCTTCTTCCAATTCATGGGCGAGTAAGATATCATCTCCTGTATGTGGATCGATATTAAGGAAGTCTGTGCGTGTATTTGGATGTCCGCCACCTGTGTATTCATCACGAAAGATAGCGAGACTGATCAGCGTATCACTCACGATATTTACGCCGACAATTCCGCTGAAATACCAACGCTGTTTGGAGGTGGGATCTTCCATTTGATATTCTTCGAATTGGTGAACAAACGCCTGAGACGCCTGTTGGATTGTTAATGGCATCGCCTCCGAATAACCTTGCGTGAGCAAGGAGTCTATTTTAAATGTGATCTTGTTTGCTACATTCTCATCGACCCCCTCAAACACAGGGTAGGTCACCTTATAGCTCGCGACTACGGTCGTATCTTCTTGTTGTGGTGTTGATGCGAATTCAAACACCTTCATTGTTGTTTTGATGTTTAATGCAGGGCCAGAGACTTTTTTGTTAGTACACGACATGACAGCAAGTGCCAGTACGAATGCGCGTAAAGGGTATTTCATAGGATGGGCTAGGTTTTCTTCTCGACGTGTATCGCAAACACTATTCAGCAATTGGCTATCAACAAATCCCCCAAAAGTAACAACTATAGCCCCTAGAAGCGATGAATAGTGATCACGCGACTTGTTAAGTTAAGCATATTTTTTAACACTTCGAACGACATCCGTAAGCGCACTTCAAATGAAAATAAGTTTAGACTTAACCTTGTCACGCCTTTAACGTTTCATGAAAACACGATAGCCTAAACAACTTACCGATGGAACGTCGCGACATACTAAAAGAACAGATCGAGCAGCTTGGTAAATTATTAGGAAAGATGCTCTCGACATTCCTAAAATTGAAATCAGAAGGGTCTACTGACGTTGCATTCATAACAACTCAGGCGCAGGCACATGAAATACTTGGCGTTCACTTTGAAGCGTTTCTTCAGCACGACAAGGACAGTATGATAGAGTTGCTAAAAAAGAAGGGCTTCACGGATACGCATGTTGAACACCTTGTAGATTATTTCATCGCTGTTGGCAACGCGAAACTAAAAGACGGCGATAAGAGCGGACTATTGCTTTTGAATAAAGCGACTTCCCTATTGGATATAGCCGATCTAATTTCCAAAACAGCCTCTCTCACACGCCTAGAATACAAAAACAGAATCCAGTTGACGATTGATAGCAATAAAAAAAAGTCGGATGACAACCACCCGACTTCCTTTTAACGCTTTCGTTAATTTCACTTCTTCAGTATCTCCGCGAGCTTCGCGTGCAAAGCCGGTCCTCTTAAATTCTTTTCAATGATCTTTCCTTGTGGATCGATCAACAATGAGAAAGGAATGGATGAAATACTATATGTCTGCGCTGCCTCAGAATTCCAATATTTCAAATCCGACACATGCGTCCATTCAAGTTTGTCAGCTTTAATCGCGTTAACCCAATCTTGACGATTTCGATCGAGCGATACACCGAATACCGTAAAGCCTTTGCCTTTAAATTTATGAAATGCCTCAACAACGTTAGGGTTTTCGGCGCGGCATGGGCCACACCATTTTGCCCAAAAGTCCACCAATACATACTTGCCCCTCAGCGATGATAGTTTAACAACCTGTCCCGTCGTATCTGGCAATGCAATCTCAGGAGCGATTTGTCCAATAGCAAGCGCTTTTACTTTCTCGATTGCTGCTACGAAGTTTTTTCCAACTTCAAAATTTGGCCATTCTTTCTTTATTTTTTCAGCCACGGCAACATACGTATCGATGTAAAGATCACGATCGAGTACCTGGCCACCTTCGAGCAGGTTGATCACGCCAAGTGACGGCGGTTCATTACGCAACAACGGCGCTACACTATCACCCACCATGGTTAGATATTTCTTCCGAAGAGTTTCCATCTTCGCCCCATCTTTCGCCTGAGCCGCTGCCGCGAACTCCTCATTTAACTTCGCAACCGCAGGCGAACTCTCAGCGCGCTGTAAAATCTGCTGAACCTTTCTAATGATTTCAATTTCTGGAGAGCCTTTGATCTCGACATTACCACGTGGGTCATTCCCTGCGGCAATAATCTCAACATTACTTTTATACAGAATGAAATCGACGATCTGTCTATTATAGTAATTGATTTTATAGTACCCTGGTTCCGTTAGCTTCACTTTTTTCGTGAAGGTATTCTTTGCTGACAGCACCACGGTGTCTTGCCATACGACACCACTTTCATTCACTTGTTGGATGGTAACTTTTCCCTTCTGAGGAAACAATACAGATCCCTTTACAGTAACAACCCAACCGCCTTGTGTCGGTTCTGCAGCCGTTACCTTCGGATCATCTTTGCTCGTGGATGAACACGACAGACAAGCCAAAAACGCCAATAGCGTAATGGTAATCACCTTGCTTATGTTCATTGCGGTGGCATTCATAAAGGCCATCATACTTCTTTTAGTTTCTTGGTTAATAATTCGTTCGCAACTTTAGGATCTGCTTTCCCCTTACTACGCTTCATCACCTCTCCCATGAACATGGCAATAATCCCTTTCTTTCCATGTTTATATTCTTCAACTTTCAAAGGAAACTCCTTGATAACCTCATTAATGATCGGCATCAAAGAATCTTGATTGCTATCTTGGATAACATTCAATTGCTGTGCCACTTCGAACGCAGTCTTGTTCGGATTCTTGAGCAGCTCAGTGAAAATCTGTTGTGAAGCTATGGTGTAACTGATTTTTCCGCCATCGATAAGCTCAATCATTTCAGCAATGATCGCCGGTCCGACGGGAAATTCGTCAGCTGTAAGTGAAAGCTCTTTCAAATAGGACTTTACGGGCCCCATAACCCAGTTTGAAGCCGCTTTGTAATTCTTCGTACGACCACATATCGCTTCAAAATATTGGGCTACATCTTTGGAGTCCGTCAACACTAGCGCATCATACTCTGGAAGCTGATATTCATTGGTATACTTCTTTGCTAACGCACGTGGCAACTCGGGCATCGTGTCTTGAATTTCCTTCAACCATGCATCTGAAACTTCCATCGGGCTCAAATCGGGATCCGGAAAATAACGATAGTCGTTTAACTCTTCCTTCGTACGCATGCCGTACGTCTTCCCATCGTTCGCGTCAAAAGTTCGCGTCTCGGAAACCACGCTCTCGCCGCGCTCTAGTAAAGAAATCTGACGATCAAATTCATGTTCAATAGCGCGTTGTACGTTACGAATGGAGTTCATGTTTTTGATCTCAACTTTCTTACCGTATTGCGTCGCTCCTTTTAACATCACTGATACGTTCGCATCGCATCGAAGCGATCCTTCTTCCATATTGCCATCACATATGTCAAGATAGCGCACCATCTTTCTTACTTCCGATAGCAATGCACCCGCTTCCTCCGACGTACGAATATCCGGTTCTGTCACAATCTCAATTAAGGGTACACCCGCACGATTGAAGTCAACCAAGGTATCGCGCTCTCCTTCTAAGTGAATAGACTTTCCGGCGTCTTCCTCAATATGAATACGATTCAATTTGACATCACGATCACCTTCTTTCACGGTGACAGTAATGTAGCCACCTTTGCAAATAGGCGTGCGGTCTTGTGTTAATTGATATCCCTTCGGAAGATCAGGATAGAAATAGTTCTTCCGATCAAAAATGTTAAACCTGGAAATCTCGCAATGCGACGCCAGCCCCATCTTGATGGCAAACTCGACAGCTTTCTTGTTAAGCTTTGGCAAGGTACCGGGATGCGCCAACGTGATCACGCCGAGGTTTGTATTCGGATCACTTCCAAAAGCATTCGCATCTGAATTGTAGATCTTGCTCTTGGTCAACAGTTGCGCATGTACTTCAAGACCGATGACAAGCGTATATTTCTCGCGAAGGGAATTCATTTTACGTTTTCAAGTGTGTTTCAAAGTGGAAATACGATGTCTGCTCAACGGTGTGGCTGTACGCACAAGGTTGCCCAGAACTGTATTTACTTTTTCCAACTAAATAAGTTTGCGTGCTTTATCCAACACCGCAGCCAGCCCATTGATATTCTTACCACCGGCAGTAGCAAAGAAAGGCTGTCCACCACCACCACCTTCAATCTCTTTCGCCAATTCCTTCACCATGTTTCCGGCATGATACTTTTTAGATTCCATCAACTTTTCGCCGATCATCACCGCGACCTGTGGTTTGCTTTCGACGTCGGCCGCCAATATCATCAGCAAATCATCGAATTGGTTACGCAATCCATACGCAATATTCTTCAAAGCATCTGCATTGGGCACTGTTACGCGCTCAATGATCAGATGATATCCGTTACTCTTAACAGCCTTCGCCGCAAGTTGATCTTTAATCTGGTTGGCTTGTTCCTGTTGAAAAACCTCAAGCTTCTTCTCCAGTGCGTGCTTCTCCTCAAGCAAGCTCTTTGTAGAAGCTAACAGATCTTTTGGATTCTTTAAGAGCGCTCGAACTTCTTCTAACACGGCTAGCTCACTTCTAAAATATTGCTCAGCGGCCTCTGCGGTGATCGCTTCGATACGACGAACTCCGGCTGCTACGGAACTTTCCGACACGATCTTGAACATGCCGATTTGCCCTGTAGACTTCACGTGCGTTCCACCACAAAGTTCTACCGAGTATTTCGGATCGAATGTAATCACACGAACAAAATCACCATACTTCTCGCCAAACAAAGCCATGGCACCAAGTGCCTTAGCTTGTTCGATTGGAACGTTGCGTTTTTCGTCTAGCGGAATATTCTCACGTACTTTTTGATTGACGATATATTCGACCTTCTGTATTTCTTCGGTTGTCATTGCCGCGAAATGTGAAAAGTCAAAACGCAGTACTTTATCATTTACAAGCGATCCTTTCTGCTCAACATGCTTGCCCAGCACGCTACGTAACGCTGCGTGTAGTAAGTGCGTTGCAGAGTGATTGTCTTCCGTCAATGACCGTTTCTGTTGATCGATCTTCGCCTCAAAGGACGATTCTAACTTTTCAGGAAGCTCTTCTGTAAAATGAATGATCAATTCATTCTCCTTCTTCGTATCAACAATGGTGATCTTCTCGTTGATATTTTGGATGTAGCCGGTATCCCCTACTTGACCACCGCTTTCTGCATAGAACGGCGTCTTGTCGAATACCAGTTGGAATAGCTCCTTATTCTTTTGTTTAATTTTTCTGTATTTAATAATCTTTACTTCAGCTTCCTGCTGATCGTACCCAATGAACTGAGGCTTAACGTCGCTACCGACAATCACCCAATCTCCAGTTTCCTTCGCCGCATCAGTCTTCGAACGTGATTTTTGTTTGGCCATTGCGGCGTTGAACGCTTGTTCATCAACCGATAGGCCACGCTCACGCGCGATGAGTGATGTTAAGTCGAAAGGAAATCCAAAGGTATCGTAAAGCTCAAAAGCAAGATCGCCGTTAATCACACCATTCTTCGCTTCATTTTGAATAAGTTCAAAACGTTTCAAACCTTTCTCTAGCGTTCTGAGGAACGAAGCTTCTTCTTCAAAAATCACCTTACTCACATACTCTTTCTGTGATTCAAGTTCAGGGAACACATCTTTTAAAGGCCCGCTTAGAATTGGAACCAATTTATAAATGAACGGTTCTTTAAAATTCAAGAATGTAAAACCATATCGAACTGCCCTACGAAGGATGCGTCGGATGACATAACCAGCACCTGCGTTTGATGGAAGCTGACCATCAGATATTGCAAATGAAACAGCACGCACATGATCGGCAATAACGCGCATCGCGATGTCTGTCTTCTCATCTTTCCCGTAAGGGATATTCGACGTTTGCGCAGCGAAGTTGATCAACGGTGTGAACACGTCTGTATCGTAATTCGACTGTACAAGATTGATCGCGCGGCAAAGGCGTTCAAAGCCCATTCCCGTGTCGACATTTTTTGCAGGGAGGTAACGAAGTAGTGTCAGCGAAGATCTTAACTTTTCGCGTTTTGCTTTCTTATCCTCACCATGATATTCAAGGTCGAACTTAAACAATTCGGAAGCTCCACCCTTTTCAGGATTCCAGTAGCGTTCGAATTCCATGAACACGTTGTTCCAAATTTCAATCACTTGTGGATGATCATTGTTCACGAGGTCCCGTCCAGGTGTCGTCGCGCGTTCCTCGTCAGAACGAAGATCAACGTGAATTTCCGAGCAAGGGCCGCACGGACCCAAGTCAGCCATCTCCCAAAAGTTATCCTTCTTATTTCCTTGGATAATGCGATCCTCTGCCACGAATTGCTTCCACAGGTCGTAGGCTTCTTGATCGAACGGAAGATTATCATCCTTATCACCGGCAAACACGCTCACATAGAGCCTGTCTTTGGGTAGTTTATATTCTTCGGTTAATAATTCCCACGCCCAAGCAATTGCCTCCTTTTTAAAGTAATCACCGAACGACCAGTTCCCGAGCATTTCGAACATGGTATGGTGATAGGTATCGATACCTACTTCTTCGAGATCGTTGTGTTTTCCACTTACCCGCAGACATTTTTGGGTATCGGCGATACGACTGGCTTTCGGCGTGGCATTTCCAAGGAAGTAGTCCTTAAATTGAACCATCCCTGAGTTGGTAAACAATAAGGTGGGGTCGTTCTTGAGTACCAAAGGCGCTGAAGGAACGATCGTATGTCCTTTTTTCTTAAAAAACTCTAAAAATGTGCGTCTAATCGAGCCAGAATCCATTGTTGTAAACCGCTTGTTTATGTGTACCCTATGTCGCCTCACCGCTTCTATGTCACGTTTGAAGAGACACAGGCTTTGCTGAGAGGCTATTTTTACTATCTTAGCCAGCTGTTGGAAACCGGCAAGCCACAAAAATAAGCGCAGATAAGGAGATTAGGCAGGTAATTAACGTTTTTTTGGCCCGGAAGCCCCAAACATTTTTTCTATCTGCGGATTAAACGGATGAGTAAGATCACATACGTCTACAACCAAAAAACGTGTCAATACGAACGGGCACGTCTTTCTGTTCGAGAGGTCATCACCTACCTTATCGGTTTGGTTTCCGTGAGTTTCATCTTCTTTGTCGGACTCATTTTCCTCTACAATTATCTTGTTGAAAGCGATACTGAAAAAGCATTGCGAGCAGAGAATGCAGCCATAGAACAATATAAACCAGTTCTTGAAGAAAAGCTTGCTGCTATTCAAGGAACACTTTCCAAACTCGATGAACAGGATCAAGCGCTGTACACCCAATTGTTCAACGCGGAGCAGCCTGCTCGTGAGAAACATGAAGCGCTATTCCCGAAAGATAAAGTGTTGTTGGCCAGCGCGTCGGAGTTTAAAGTATTTCTTGAGCAACTCGAGAATAAATCAAAGGATATTAATGCTGAATCCGCCGCGATACAACACGATCTCCACATCAGCGATGCTGGTATGGCGTTACTCCTCGCGGCACCATCTCGCTCGCCCATCGACGGACTTACTGCCGACCATCTCGCCTCAGGTTTCGGTGATCGTGTAAACCCTTTCCATAAAGGTACCTACCACCATGAAGGAATAGATTTAGCAATGCCGCGCGGCACTGCAGTATTGGCGACCGGTAACGGTACCGTTGTATCCATCAAGCGAAGTGAACTACAAGCCGGTTACGGAAACTATATCGAGATCAACAATGGAAATGGTTTTGTAACGCGCTTCACGCATTTAGAAGAAATCGTTGTCCGCATTGGACAAAAAATCGAGAAAGGGGCGATCATCGGCACCGTTGGCAACAGTGGCGGCTCCGTTGCACCACACCTTCATTACGAAATCCTGGTAAAAGGAAAACAAGTTAACCCTGTGCTATATATGATTGAAGGATTTGATCCCGATCAATACAGCAGCATGCTCCAAAAGAGCAAGCAACAAAACCAATCACTTGACTGATGGCCAGAACGAAGTACATTTATAATCCTGAAACTTGTCGGTACGAAACATACTACGTCCGTGGAAAGACACTTCGCAAGCGTGTGTTAATATTTATCTCGACTGCACTTGGCCTTGCTATCGCGACATGTTCATTCTATGTTAAGAAAGTCGGCTCATTTGATGAGATGCGCCTCACTCAGAAAAACATTTTGCTGAAGACTGAATGGCATTTATTGGAAGATCAAATCGCAAAGAGCAATCAACATCTTCAAGAGCTCATTGAAAAAGATGACCATAACTATCGTATAATTCTTGACTCGCATCCACTAACACCTGAAATTCGTGAAGCTGGTATCGGGGGCAGCGAAAAATTCGATACAAAGATACTCAAACACTACCCGTATCTGTTAAGCGGATATACACGTGCAGAAAAACTGAAGCATCAATTGGATGTCGAAGTTCAATCATTTGAAGAACTGAGTAAAATGATGGAAGAACGCGTGGAAATGTGGGCCTCGAGACCAGCTATTCAACCCATTAGTAACAAACAGTTAGACAACCTTCATTTAACTTATGGGAGTCGCTTCCATCCTATCCTGAAGATTTACCGCGAACACAAAGGGCTGGATTTCACGGCCGAAAAAGGAACGCCCGTCTACGCCACCGGTGACGGTGAAATCGCTATGGCATATTTTTCTGACTCCTACGGAAACGTGATTTATCTCAACCATAGTTACGGGTACGAAACACGCTACGCGCATCTTTCAGCGTTTGCCGTAAAACCCGGTGATAAAGTAAAACGTGGTCAGGTGATTGGCTATGTTGGAAATTCCGGAACATCAGTATCTGCGCACTTGCATTATGAAGTCTTATACAAGGGGCAACATGCCAATCCTATTAACTTCTTCCAGCGTGATCTCAACAACAAGGAGTATGAGAAATTAATTGAGATTGGAAGTCAGCAAGATCGCCCGCTAGATTAAAGTTTTACTTCAGCATTCAGTTTTTTATTTCTACTTTCGCAGTCATGTCTTTGGCTAAGAATCTACGCACCATCTGTGTGGCGTGCAGCACATTATTTGTCTGTACACACATCTCTAGCGACACTTCTCAGCCGGGAAAGTATTTCACAAATGTGAAATCATGTAAAGCAAAATAAGGTTTCTCTCTCCATGAACATTTTCAAATACGCGGCGTTCGTAACCACTTTTCTTTTAGCGTTTAACGCGACAGCACAGGTCGATTCGACCAAGCGCGCTCCCGACACATTGTCGATAATCGGCGTGGGTGATATCATGATGGGAACAAGTTACCCAGAAGATAAACTACCTGGTGATGACGGGGCATTCTTGATGAAAGATGTTGAATCCGTTCTCAGAGATGCCGATGTCACGTTCGGTAACCTTGAAGGTACTCTGCTTGATGTCGGCGGGACACCGAAGTCATGTAAAGACCCAAAAGTGTGTTACGTTTTCAGAACACCCACACGATATGTTCGAAATTTGATCAGTGCAGGATTCGATATGATGAGTTTGGCCAACAATCATGCAGGCGATTTTGGTGAAGCCGGTCGTAAGAGTAGCATGAAGACGTTGGAAGTAGCAGGCATTCTTCATGCAGGCCAGATCAATCAACCTTATGTGACGTTTACCAAAGATAGTATCACCTACGGGTTAGCCGCATTTGCGCCAAATTCAAACTGCGTTCCACTCAATGATCTCGAAGGTGCTAAACGAATCGTAGCTCACCTTGATTCCATTTGCGACATCGTTATCGTTTCATATCACGGTGGCGCAGAGGGCGCGCAATTTCAGAATGTGCCGCGTACGACAGAGCTTTATCACGGAGAAAATCGCGGCGACGTTTATAAATTCTCACGAACCTTAATCGATGTCGGTGCGGATGTTGTTTTTGGCCACGGACCGCATGTAACACGTGCCATTGATGTCTACAAAGGACGATTCATTGCCTATAGCCTCGGAAATTTTTGTACATATCGTGGCATCAGTGTGAGTGGCGTGAATGGGTTGGCACCAATTATTAAGGTGTACACCGATCATGATGGCAAGCTTTTCAACGCCCAAATCATTCCAACGTACCAAACTTATGGAACTGGCGTCCGCGTTGATGCGCAAAAACAGGTGATCAAAAAGATTCAGGAACTCACCAAAAAAGATTTCCCTGAATCAAAAGTACAGATTGACGATAACGGTTTAATTACTTATCTTTCTAATTAACATGGCGTATAAAGAAAAGGAAATCGAAAAACTCTACTTCTCGATTGGTGAAGTGGCAGAAATGTTCAGTGTTGCCCCTTCTTTGATCCGTTTCTGGGAATCTGAGTTTGATATTATCAAGCCAAAGAAAAACAGAAAAGGTAATCGCCAGTTTACACGAGAGGACATCGATAACGTAAGAACGATCTATCACCTCGTGAAAGAGAAGGGCTTTACGCTTCAGGGCGCGAAGGAAATGCTTCGCAATGACAACGAAGCCGTGCGTGATAAAATGGAGATGATTGAATCACTCAAAAAGGTAAGAGGTTTTCTCGTGCAATTGCGTGAAAAACTTCAGTGAGTTGTTTATATTGTAATGATTTTGACAGCCGGTGATACTTCATCGGCTTTTTTTATTGGCCCTTAAAACCGTTGTGTATAATGAATCAGAACAGACTGGCGCTGCTGGCACTTCATGCCATTCCTGGCATTGGTGACGTCACCCTTCGACAACTCATCAGCTATGCAGGCAATGCCGAAAATGTATTTAAGACTCCCAAGGGTAAGCTGCTAAAAATTCCTGGCATTGGCCGTATTACAGCCGAAGCTATTCGGACTGGCAACACGTTTAAACAAGCTGAAAAAGAATTGACTAAAGCAGAAAAGGATGACGTCCAAATTCTACTTTTCACAGACACCAATTATCCGTCTCGTCTAAAACAAGTTCCTGACGCGCCATGTATCTTGTATGTTAAAGGCAATGTCGACTTCGAAAATCCAAAAACCGTCGGGATTGTTGGAACCCGTAAAGCAACAGACTATGGACGAAACTGCGTCGAGGATTTAATCATCGGGTTGAAAGAACACAAACCACTTATCGTAAGTGGTCTCGCATACGGCATCGATATTCAAGCGCATAAGCAAGCTGTGAAGCACAACCTTCCTACGATTGGTGTGATGGGTAGTGGCGTCGATGTGATTTATCCACCAGCTCATCAGGAAACAGCAAAGAAGATGCTTCATCTGGGTGGACTTGTCACGGAAAATTCTTTTGGAACGAAACCCGATGCCCACAACTTTCCTGCGCGCAACCGTATCATCGCCGCTTTATCCGACGCGTTAATTGTGGTTGAAGCCGCTGAGAAAGGTGGTGCACTCATCACCGCTGACATATCGAATAGCTACAATAAAGATGTGTTTGCTTTTCCAGGAAATATTGGACAAAGCTATTCTACCGGATGTAATAACCTGATCAAATCCAACAAGGCGTACATGATCACCGATGTCAAAGATCTCGAATACTTAATGAATTGGGACTTAAATGAACCTACCAAGAAAAACCATTTCAATATTGGTGAAGATTTCAGCGACGAAGAACGAAGCATTGTACAAATCCTTCAGTCAAATAACAACCAACTCATGATTGACGAACTTGGGTGGAGAAGCAACATCAATATTAGCAAACTTGCCTCTATCCTATTGACGTTGGAATTTAAAGGTATCGTAAATGCCTTGCCGGGAAAAATTTATAAGCTCAAACTATAAGTATCGCACTTAGTAACTTCCGTCACTGTCTTGCGATTTTTGATTACACTTTTCCTTGATCGTTTCGTACGCCTTTAAGTCGCCGAGCTCGCCGGCCTTGCTAAGGTCGAGGCAACCATTTTTCATATCACCAAAATTGATGCGAAGAATTCCACGCATATAATATGCGTCCACATTTTTTGGGTTGATGGTGATGATCTTCGAACAGTCATTGATGGCATCTTCGTACGCTTGGAGAAACTGTTTTGCTTTGCCTCTATTAAAGTACGCTTCGATGTAGTTCTCATTGATATTGATGGCGGCAGAATAATCTGCGATCGCGCCATAGTAGTCCTGAAGTTTCATTTTAACGTTACCACGAGCGAAGAAAGCATCTGCAAACTTCACGTTCTTTTCGATCGCCGTGTTATAGTCTTTCATCGCACCGTGTCTGTCGTCGAAATTATCTTTCAGGTTACCACGGACGTAATATGCCGGAGCATAGTTGGGATCAGTTTCGATGGCTTTGTTGACGTTCAAAAGCGCTTCCATGAATTCACCTTTCTCATAAAGATCGCGGCCTTTCTGAGTGTATTCCTTAGCACCTTGTGCCAGGGCAACAGAGCTGATGATGAGCAGCATTCCGATGAAAATGAAGACTTTGTTCATGGACGTAAAATTTATGACAAAATTAAGCGATTGTCGTGCCACGAATCATACGAGGTAATATTTTCAATGCTTTGGAAATATTTCGTCCGCGATCTTCATGGCTTCAGCAAAAGCATGAGAATCTATTGTAAGCGGAACCTCCTGTGATCCGAGATACATAACAATTGTTTCGGTCGCCAGGTTTCCAACCAAATCATCTTTCGCCATAGGGCATCCCCCAAACCCCCGAAGTGCACCATCGAACCGACGACACCCTGCTTGATACGCCGCGGCAATTTTGCTTTGTGCTGCCTGTGGTGTGGAATGTAAATGTATTCCAAACTCCACACCCCGCGCGTGCCTCGATAATGACGCATACAGATCGTTAATCGTTTGCGGCTCCGCACTCCCCACAGTGTCTGCTAGCGAAATAACATCGGAGCCCAATGTCTTCAGAATGTCAGCAAACTGAACAACCAACTCAGGCGCATACGGATCGTTGTAAGGATTGCCGAATCCCATACTGATATAAGAGACTAGCTTTTTATTTTTTGCGACACAGATATTCTGAATTTCCTCCAGCGAACTCAGTGCTTCCGCAATGGATTTATTTGTGTTACGTTGCTGAAAAGTTTCAGATATGGAAAGTGGAAACCCTAGGTATTTTATCCCCTCAAGTTCTGCCGCTTCTGCCGCGCCTCTCGTGTTCGCCACAATCGCCAACAACTTGGAACTACTTTGCTCCCATTCTAACTTTGCTAATACTTCCGCAGTGTCACGCATTTGTGGAATAGCTTTGGGCGACACAAAACTTCCAAAATCAATCGTATCAAATCCAACCTTTAATAGTTGATTAATATAACGGACTTTATCTTCAGTCTTTATAAAGTCGGTGAGACCTTGCATCGCATCACGCGGACATTCCACTAGCTTCATCTTCATCTATTGTTTATGCTTTCTGTTTCGATAGACCAAACAGATACCATTTTAGCATTATTTCAGCGATTAAAAAATTGTAAACGAATTATCATACGTCCGAGTTCGCGCACAAAAAAAGCAACCTGACAAGATCAAGTTGCTTTCTTGTAATGGTAAATAATCGATCAATCTTTTCTTTTATACTGAAACATCCAATCGTACACCGATTTATCAAATGCATCATATTCGCTGCTAGCCGTACCAATACCCGAGCCGCTATACGTTCGTGTCCAAACGTCATGACCCGCATCTTTGAAGACTGAAAGTCGGGCTTTCACGGCAGGTTTCGGTAACTGAGCATTGTATTCGTTCACATAATTCAATGTTGACTCGAAATTTGATTCGTCTTGATCGCCAACGAAAGACCATATCGGTGTATCGTTCGCTTTATTAAATCCTTTCTTAGCGCCATAAGCTGCTACGGGCGCTGCAGCAGCAATGTATCCCGTTGCATCATCTTCAAGACTCAGGTAATCGTAGACACCATTTCCGCCATGACTCATTCCAGTCAGGTAAATTCGTTTGGGATTGACCCGATAGTTGTCGACCATGAACTTGATAAAATTTTTCAGGTGAGAAGGATCGCCGCCACCCCAGTTATTTGCGCTACCTGTAGTGCCGTGAAATTGTGGAGAGACTACAATCATCGGATATTTTGGATTCCACGTTCCACCCTTAATTAATTTTGGTGGTCCATTGGCAAGTACTTTATCCAGTACAGCTTTTGTACTGGTACCATCACCGCGTTCTGATTTTCCATGGAGAAATACGAGTAACGGATAAGACGCCGAACCTCCAGTGTAGCCACTAGGCAAATAAACATAGAAGCCAAGCGATGCTTGTGTTGATCCAAGGACTTGCGCCACGTGCTGGCCACCGGTATCCTTTGGGAGCGCACTCAATTCCGTATCGGTACCACCGGAAGGAGTCGGATCTGCATCACTGTCACTCCCACCACAACCAGCCAACGTGCCTAGCACACTGGCTGCAAAAAATAAGGCCATAGCCTTTCTTAAGGTTAACATAACCGTAGAGTTTTTTAGGGTACTAAGCGTTTTCGTTTAGTAAAATGAATTTACGGAAATCAAACAAACAGCCATAGTAACCAACATGCACATGGCGGTATAAAGGGGAATAATACGGTTAGTCGCAGCCCTGAGAGATAAGTTGTCGCCAGAAAGATCGCGTCAATCCAAATCCTCAAGCAAACCAGTATCAAGTACGCGGAAGTATTTTCCTTGCATAATCAACAGTCCTTCTGAGTGCATGGAAGGGAATGATGCGCCCCAACGTTCCTGAGGATGTTCAACATCTACCGCGATGACACGCCCATCGTGCAACATATCCACATGTGACTGAATCGTATGCCCAACAACAATTTTATCAGCTTCAAAAACATTCAATGTACTGTCGATAGTAGCAACATCAATATCACCTTTAAAATAGCCGCGATACCAATAAGGTGATTTTTCGCTTGAACGTAGAAGTTCATCGTCGAACTTGCTGGCGCTCCGACGCGGATAATATTCTTCCCCGTAATAACGACGGATGTAATTATTCAATGAGTCCAACGAATAACGATAGCCTGCAAAATCCGGATGCAAACCGCCATGCGCAAACAATACGTTGTTTATGCGTTCAACTGTATTTTTACTGGCAAGCCAACGCGCAAGAAAAGAAACCGTAGGATCATATAATTGATTTGGCTTCAACTTGAGCAATGATGCAGCCATGGAATATTTACCAGAAGCGTATCCATGATCGCCTTGCATGTTCATGATTTCATGGTTACCCAAAATGAAATGAACCTTCCCTCCGACACGCTCTGCATCTTGCTCAAGACGGTAAATTAAGTATAGCACCTGGTTCACGAAGAAGCCGCGATCAATGAAATCGCCAAGTAGAACAAGATGGCCCTTTCCAAAAGTCCAATTTAATTTCTTGTCAATGACCTGATTATTAATCAAGAAGTCGCGAAAAGACTTATAGTTTCCTTCAATGTCAGACACTACAAAGATTGACTCTCCGGTTTCATATGTGGACGGTGGTGATTGAATGTCATGATAAGGCGACAACACAATGGGAAAAGAAGAACTATCAGGTCCGTAATAAACAGATAGCCCTACCGTAGTGTCGCTAACTTTTCGTTGTTCAAGCCAATAACCTTTTTCGGAATTACCATGAATATAGCTGACATACACAGTGTCATTACGTGTAATAACAAAAGGACCTTCATTCTCTAACAGTTCACTGAAATGATAATTCGGATCATACTTCAATTTATTTCCAGCGAGAAGCAAAAAAATAACAGCTCCGACGGAGATTGCAACCACAGTAAGAAGGATGTGCTTGAGGTAACGTAGAAAATTTTTCATCACGAACGGTTTAGGTTTTCGCGATGCATGTCAAACACCCGGCCAAACTGAAAACCTTGAAATATCAAACTCCTGCAGCGCTGCGATAAGATTTCTGTTCGAATTTGTACAGCGTACTGTTCATTCTCCCGAGGTACGGCGATTATAGTCAATTACAAATCAACAACGATACCCCGTCCTCTTACCGTCGAAGATATCTTCATCCCGCGGGCCTCGATGCGTTTACAATTCACTTCATACCGAAGTTTTCCATCGACGAGTACAAAATTAACATCGCTTCCCTTTTGAATGAGATCTGTTTTGTTTGTGACGATCAGCACGGATGATTTTCCGAGTTTATTCACAACCTGCGCGAGTTGCCTCGCCTTATAGGCAGGAATGAAAATTATTTGACAATTGGAAACTTCGTCAGCATGTGCAAATTCTTTGATCTCCACCGTATGCGTGCCGATTTTAGACGATCCAACAGAGGTAGTAAGCTCCGCTGCGAGCGGTGGATATTCCAAAACGCCAATCGTAAATTTCTGCCCGGAAGGAAGGTCTGGCCATTGGATTCCTTTCGCAAAACTGAGCATTAATAAAGCGTACACTTTTTCCTGCGATTGCGCAGAAACAACATTTGCAAAATGGAATGAGGAAAGGATAAATAGTATGATACTTGCGCTGCGCATATCGGTAGCGTTGATTACCCGTTGTTTTTGGTATGCAAGTCTACCAAAGCAACGTTACCTCATGGTTAATCTAGTATTATATTGAAATATCGTTCGCCCATCGGAACCGGAAAGCATCATTAACGCTCGTGACGACCTCTAAATACACGTCGCAGCGCAAAAAAGCTTACAACGGACCAAAATGCGGGAAGAATCATTTGTGTTATTAGGTAGGTACGGCTATCCATCATCACATGATTACGAATTGCTTGTTCAACCAGGGTGTTGCTACTGGCATTGTGCGGCAACATTTCTGGACGCCATGTCAGGTACGCATACCCAAATTGCACAAGATCTGATGCGTTATACAGGGCAATCAGGCACCAAAAAATAATCAATGTCGCGGGTTTGCGTTTGTAAAGCAACACCGACATGGTTGCATAATACACGACTATGATTACAAAACGGATCTGCAGTGGGAAGTAAGATGCCGAAAGTGGCATCCATGAAAATTAAGGGAGTGTACTGAAAATCAAAAAAATCAAAATGAGAACCAACGGTATGGCTGCGCATATTGCAGAAATAATCAAAGAGAAACGGCGCAATTTATCAAGTATACCGTTCAGTGCGCGGTAATAAAAAATTAAAAAGACAGCGAGAAGAATAGGCACGAACAACGCGTGGTATTGAAAGTAGGTCATTGCTAGTTGGTGTTAGACCATATTAACTTATTCTAGACAAAAAATGCGACACTATTGATGTCCTTCCAATATCTTCAAAAAATATGGCGAGTCATTCCATTTAACACGTTTATGTTTTCTATCTTTTTTTAACGGAGCAGGAAGGCAATTCCAAATCGTCGCGCTCATTTTTTCGAGCAATAATTTTCTGGTGAACGAATCGCTGACAACCAAACTAATGTCTCGAACCGGAACCGGGTCTTTGAAACTTTTGCAGAAGCCATCTTCCAATTCATTCATGACAGACAACCATGGCACCACGGCAAAGCCCAACGACGCGCGTACAAGGTTTTTTAACGTCTCTATTGAATTAATATCGTACACCGATTGCTCGGGTGTCTTTCTCTTGCCTCTACTACAGATATCAATCAACTGCGCGTTAAAGCAATATTCATCCCGCAAAAGCAATAGCTCGAGTTTGTCTTGCTCGCGAAGCTGGTAAGTCTTCGCTTTCAAATCAGGGTGTGCGGGATGCAAATAGGCCACAAAAGGTTCCTGGAACAATACGAACTCTTTCAGTGATGAATTACCTGTTGGCGTCGACATGATCGCAACATCAATTCGACCTGCTTCAAGATTTCTAATTAATTCCATCGTTGAAGATTCCTTAATCACAAATTTCATCTTTGGCATCGCCTCTTCCAACGCGCGGATAAATAGCGGTACGAGATACGGCGATAGCGTGGGTATGATTCCAATGTTCAAATTTCCTTGAAGGTCATTTTTTTTATTTACAACAAGATTTTGTATGGCGTCAACGTCTCGAAGAACCTTCCTGGCCTTCTCTATAATTTCGTCGCCAACCGTAGTCGGCTTTAGCGGCACACGCGACCGGTCAAATATTTTCACCCCTATCTCCTCTTCCAGATTTTTCAATTGAATTGTCAGACCAGGTTGTGTTACTGCGCATAACTCGGCAGCGCGCGCAAAATGCCGCTCTTGGTCAAGGGTCACGATGTATCGAAGCTGTTGCAGTGTCATACATTATAAGTTTCATTTATAATACCACAAATATATTAATTTGATTAATAATCAGCAAGCCGCCATTTTTGAGCCATCAATGAAACAAACAACATAGGATATGAAAACAAAAATGAACCTGGCCGCGACAATTCTCTTCCTCTTGTCGACGATAGTATCAACTTACACGTATGCGCAACGAATACCTGCTGCATTGGGACGCGAAGAATATATTGAGGTAGAGCCGAATGTTAAACTCCACGTTACCGATGTCGGCGAAGGGAAACCAGTTGTACTCATACACGGATGGCCATTAAGCGACGCGATGTTTGAATATCAATACAGCGCGCTGATCGACAATGGCTATCGTGTTATTGGAATCACGCTGCGTGGTTTCGGCAAATCTGACAAACCTTATGGACAATATAATTATGACGTATTCGCTGACGACATCAAATATATTCTCGACAAACTTAAAATTGAAAGCGCTACGCTCGGAGGTTTTTCTATGGGCGGCGCGACCGTAATCCATTACGCAGCAAAATACAAGGGAGCACATATCAACAAACTCGCCCTTTTTGGAGCAGCCGCTCCCGTATGGACAAAGCGCAATGATTTTCCCTATGGCCTATGGTCTACAGATGATGTCAATGCCCTGATCGAACTTAATAAAACCAATCGCATGCAGCTGTTGGAAAACTTTGGACAAATCTTCGGCGCATCATCAACAAGCGTCTCGCCGGCACTCGCACAATGGCTCAGCAACATTAATCTCCAGGCGTCTCCTTATGCAATGCAAGAGGCCTTGAAGGCGTTACGTGACTCAGACCTTCGTGAAGACCTAAAGAAAATCCAAGTACCGACGCTCATTCTTCACGGGAAACATGATCACATTTGTTCATATGACCTGGCAGAGCAAATGAAAATTATGATTCGACATTCAGAATTGATTCCTTTTGAAAAAAGTGGACACGCTCTATTCATCGAAGAACGCGAAAAGTTTAACAGTTCATTAATCGGCTTTATCAAGAAATAATTTCAAAAAACATCTAAACGAAATACTACTATGAAATTCACAAGAAAAGCAAATGCAAAATGGTCAGGTTCTGGTAAAGACGGTCTTGGAAATCTTACGACAGACAGTACCGTGCTCAACCAGACGCAATATTCCTACAAAACAAGATTTGAAAGTGGCGTAGGAACAAACCCAGAAGAACTCATCGCCGCCGCCCACGCTGGATGCTTTACCATGCAACTAGCATTTCTCTTAGACGCTGCAGGATATTCGGGACAACAATTGGAAACTGAAGCAAAGGTCATCTTTGAAGATGGTAATATCACACAGGTCCAGTTGACGTTAACTGGCAAAGCTGACAACATAGACCTTTCGACCTTTCAAGAGATTGCACAAAATGCAAAAAGGCTTTGCCCGATATCAAAAGCACTTAATGCAATGATCACACTAGAAATCGCTTTGAAATAACAGAGGCTTATGATCAGGAAGCTGCTGCCTAGACTGGTAAGCAGCTTTCTTTTTAGTGTCTATGTTTTGATCGCGCAAGGACAATCTCACTGAGTGCAAAACATGCCGCCGCAGCTGTAAAAACCGAATAATCTAACGGTGCTTTCACACTACTGAAAATCGCCATTGAAAATCCGAACGTTAATAATAAAGCGCCACTTATTATCGCTACCACGTTTGTTTTAAAATCCACCAACAACAGAATACCCAAGACAATTTCTAAAAACGTAGCAGCGCCTCCCGCGAAAGGAACAATCACATCGGGTAGGAATGGCACAAGTTGTTTCGTGTATACAATGAAATTACCCCATTTGCCCCATGCCGAAATAGCTTTCGGCCAAAGACCAAATCGATCCGCGACAGCAGAAAGAAAGCTTGCGCTGATGGCGATCCGCAGAAACCACTCCACAATTTTAATTCGTTTTGTATTCATAACATTCTGCTAAAATGAAAAGCGCTAATGATGAAATTTTGCTGAAGGTAAAGCCTGTGGGCAGTCGTCCGGGTTGGCCCGCTGTCAAGTTGAATGGACTGACAGTTTTCTTGCTTCGCCACGGTGTATAAATGCGCCAACAGTATTGAGGCATATCCTTTTCCCCTACTCCCTTGTAGCGTTGAAAGATCATCAATGTATAGCATTTTCCCACAATGAAGCATCGGAAAAATACGGTATCCCGCGACCGATACAACAACATGCTGGTCGCGAATGAATAGCAACACATACCCCTCACGTTGCATATCCCTTATTTGTTTTACAAAGCCATCACGCTGGAGCATTGGGCGAAGCAACGACATAGTTTCCCAGCAAGAAACTATGTCATCGTCTGAATTTGCAATCTGAATGTTTGTCATCTTCATCATTCAGGAATTAGCAACGTAGCTCTGCCAATACGATTCCAAGCGTTGATGCAAGCGATTGCCATGATTGCATGAGACACGTTTTCTTGTCCGAGTACGCTCACGGCTGTGTCGAAAGTCTGATCCGATACACCATTTTTTGCAATTAAAGTCGCTTCATCTGTTAACGCTAGCACGGCACGTTCTTCCGTTGAAAAGTAAGGAGAGTCTTCCCATGAATTCAAAGCTAAAAGTCTTTTCGTGGTTTCACCATCCGCGATCGCGTCTTTGCTATGTGATTGGATACACAGCGCACAACCGTTTATGAGTGATGCACGCACTTTTATAAGGTGATATAATCCTTTCGCGAGACTTGTCGTAGCAATATTCTTATCTAACTGAATGAGTGGCTGATAAGCGCCCGGGGTAACTTTAGCAATGTCGATTCTTTGCGTTTGCATATTGTAAAATTTGATGATGCAGCAAAGATCTTGCGTCGCGTGACGTTAGTAAATGGACAAAACCTTGAGAATGGTGGACAACGCTATTTTGTAATCAACGTCCGTAAATGATCTTTTGCGCGACTTGCAGTTTGCTTCTTGAAGAATCTTGAAAAATAATGAGGATCGTCGAAACCTAATTGCAGTGCTACCTGCTTCACATTCATATCTTCATAATTCAACAAACGTTTTGCTTCTAATACAATCAAGTCGTTGATTAGCTGTTGTGTTGTTTCGCCGGTATTCTTTTTTGTTAACTCATTCAGTTTTTGTTCCGTGATATTCATCTGCGCGGCATATTCTTTCACGGTAAGGCGTTTTGAAAAGGTATCGCGAACGATTTTGAGAAAATGAAGAAATACAGCATCGGGCTTGTATAGTGGACGCTGTTGCTGTACAATTTTGCAGCGACTAACCTCTATCAACAATAACTTTACAATCGCGTGTAAACTAGCTTCATATTCAAATTGCTGTGCGTCGAGTTCATGATGCAGCTGCGCGAGATGGAACTCCACATTCTTTAGTACCGATTCATTCGGAATATTGATAATTTCATTAAGCGCAAAATGACAAAACAGACCATTGTGATAGATCAGCTCAATTGACTTATCGTCTTTACAAAAGAAATCGTAGGTAAATTCCACAACGACACCTTCACCAGCGGTATCGAGAAATCGGTAAAATTGTTTTGGCGTTATGGTAAGGAATTGGTTGGCGCCAAGCGAATAGTGTTGTTGGTCGATTTCAATGGAAAGATATCCACGGCGACAAAATAAGAGAACAAACTTATGCTGACGCTCCGGCTTCGCCATTAATAGCGCCTCATCAATATCGAATCGCGAGATCATCGTTTTAGAATCAAGACAATATTACGATTCAAAACCAAAAAATGAAAATCACGCTATAGTAGCACACATGTTATAAAGGAACACCAGCTTGACAAGATAGACACGCATTCGAATAAGCATCGTATTCGTCGTAGGCAGCTCCGGGTTTTCCAAACAGTGTTATGATCCGATCGATCCGAATTCGCGCTTCATTATTAAGTATAATGAACATTCCTTCACCGGCAACGTCTACCAGGTTTACAACAATTCCGCTCCAATCATCAACCTGTTCGGCATCGTTCCAATAGAAAATTTTACCGGATGTCTTCTGCTGAATTTGTTCATTGATCACTTCGCGATACTCATAAGCAACAGGTGTATATGCATTAGCCATGACATTGTAATTTACCCTATAAACGGGCGCGCGTGATGAATAATTCCATCAATCCTATTTAAAGGCAAATGCTTCTATTTCCACGAGATAGTCGGGGTGCGCTAAACCGGCAACAATGACGCCTGTAATCACCGGCGGTTGTTTTAATTTCCTGAGAAATTTCCGGGCGCCTTCAAATCCTTTTCTAACATCTTGGCCCTGCAGAATAAAAATCGTCAATTTAACGAGATCATCTAATGTCGCGCCAGTTGCCTTCAATGCAATTTCGATGTTGTCCAAAATAAACTCAGTCTGCGCCACGAGATCTCCCCTACCTACAATTTCCAAGTCTTTGTTGATAGCGTTCTGACCGCCGATATAAATGCTTTCGCCATTTCCCTTCGTCACAGCGATATGCGAGAACGCGGGGTTCTGCATAAAACTTTCCGGGTTGATAAAAGTAATCTTGCTGCTCATGAATTTCTTTTTTTGTTGACAATTTGAATTAAGGTCCGCCATGAAATGGGAACTTCTACTTCTATTGACACGTAAAATTCATTGCCAAACTGCCGGACGAATATGTAATCATTACACTATTACTGTATTCAGCGCTACTCATGGTGCTCAACTGTCACAAAGGCGCGCGACCATTAGCTACAGCCCCAACCTACCTTCATCTGATACAGTCTTGGAGCAACTTCTTCGATTACCAAGCCGTTACTTGATAAAAATGAACTTTCACCTCAATACTATTTTTCTCTTTAGGTACTGACGAATGGGCTTATCAATAAACACGAGCACGAGATATGACAAAAAAATCAACAGCAAGGTACCCGCAACGGTAATGATGCTCATCTCTTGCAAAGAAGGTTTGTAACGCTGAACATAGCTAAAGAAGATCCAAATAAAAGGATAATGAATCATGTAAAGTGGATACGAAATTTCTCCAAAAAACGTGCATACCTTTTCAGTTCTATGTCCTGGCACAGCGCCTGCGCCTAATGCCAGGAGCAACGGAAAATATAGAATCACAACGAGGGGCTCTACAAACCAGTTATATGTAGTGGAGAAGGGAATCAAAAAAGCAATCATCAGCAGCAGACTTGGTAATAAGAAGCCGAACTTAGACCTGAATACAAACCCGGAACGATATACTAATATACCAGCAACGAATGGAAAGAATGCTCGTACGCCACCACCCCAAAAATTATCGCCACTCCATCCGACGCCTAAATTTGTCGCGTGATGTGCTTCAATAAATAATGCTATCGCTCCAACAATTGCCAATGTCCACAATACCTTTTTGCCTACACGAACGAGTATGAGCGCATAGACAATACTTCCAACATATTCCCAAAACAACGACCACGACGGCGGATTAAGATGAAATATATTGAAATAACGTTCAGGCACTACCGCGTAGGGAATCATCAACAATGATGTTATTAGCATCGGCCAGAATAGCGGTTGATACTTCGTAAAAAGGTCACTAAACGGATCGACCATAAAGGCAATCATTCCCCAAATTGTTCCGATGACGACTAACGGATGTAGTCTAATCAATCTCAATTTTAAAAATGATTTAATTCCAATAATCTGAATACGATTGTCATACGCATAGGCAATCACAAATCCTGACAAACAAAAGAAGAAGTCAACTGCGAGGTAAGCATGCGTAATAAAACTTTCAGCCGGATTCGGTATGGCAATTTCCATAAAGTGAAAAATGACCACCGTGATGGCTGCGACGCCGCGAAGACCGTCGAGCACTTGGTAATGTTGCTTGGTCTCAAGGACCATCGTCGAACTATTTGGACTGTTCATCTCCGAAACATAATAAAACAGGAGATTAGTCGCGTGATAATTTGATGACCGGAAAAAGAACTGCTCATAAAGGCGACGGAACTATATGCACGCACACAGCATTTCGTAGCCCCCAACATTGGCTAATCGTGAACCTTCGTTAAATTCGCAGAAAAATATTTCACATGAAAGAACAGCTGTCCAATCTGCTAGCAATGTTAAAGGCAAACTCTCGCCAGTTTAAAGACGTGATTGAATTTATTGAGACGTACTATCAACATCACCCCACAGCGTTTAAGAACGGATCGCAGCATAATGAAGCAACTCAGAATCAAGGTAGCGCAAAGGTTTTTAGTTTCGCAAAGATCAACCAATTGAGCAAGGATGACACGCTATTTTTATTTGCAGAACATTATCAGGCTGTGCTAAACACGCCCAATGGTACCGACCATCAAAATATTAGGCAATTTATGCTTCATGGTTGGGATGGAATTATTTTCGAAGGTCAGGCGCTCCGCCCTAAGTAGCATCCGTTTAGTACTCACTTTGAACATTTATTGTGTCACGATCACGACCTAATCGACGACCAAATTGCAAAACTCGTAGGTCGTGAGTGATTGAAATCAAATCGCCCGTAGTTGGCCATGCGTTCAACCACCTCAACCAATAAAAAATAGTAATCTTCATGAAATTCATTCAACACAATGTGAACGGCATTTCAATTGCAGAACTCATTGTTCACGCCCCCCCTATCGGTTCAACGCAAGAATTTTTACAAATGATGATGGATTCGTCCGCTGAAGCCGTTATCGTTCGAAAAGAAAGTATTCAAGAACTTTTCTTCGATTTAAAAAGTGGTATCGCAGGTGAGATGTTGCAAAAAGTTGTAAACTACCGACTACGGCTGGCTATCGTGGGTGATTTCTCAATCTATGACAGTAAAAGTTTAAAAGCTTTTATTTACGAGAGCAATAAGTCCAACACCATCGTTTTTGTGAGTACGATAGAAGACGCTTTGAAGCGGTTGAGTTCTTAAAACAAAAACTGCATCCGTGTTCACTTCTTTGATTGGAAATTTAATCCTGTCCATTACAGACACGACACGGCGAAAATTCAAAGAAAAAAAAGCCCGCATTGCTGCAGGCTTTGTTGCTATTTTTTCTTTCCCCATACCGGTCGTCCATTGGCGGTAAGTCCAGAATAAATAAGCGTGATGTTCCGGGGCGATGCCTCCCAATCGAGCCCTCTTTCCACGCAGAGTTTTAAATCTCCGATGGTTAATACCTTCTTGGTTTCATCATAGGTCCAGTCCGCGGTAAATGCTCCAGTCGTTTTACCGTCAGCACCGAGTGTAAGTGTTGTTGACGTCTGCAACGTTTTGTATTGGTATTCCATGGTGATATTTTCCCACGTGCCTACCAAATCATTTTTCACGATAGCCGTTTGAGGCACGGCAGCGTAACGCTCAGGCATCACCACTGGCCATCCATCGTCTGTCCAGCGAATGTGTCGAATATGTCCCATCATGATGGCGTTACTGAACGTGTTGCCTCCCGTGTTTTCTGGTAGACGTCCTTGAGAAGCGTAGTACCATTCTCCACTAGCCTCATCTTGCAAGACTGCACAATGTGAAATGCCAACCCAACCCGAATGATTATTAAACTTGTATGGATGTGTTAGCATTGGCCAGCAATCGCCCCCCTGCGTGATATCTTTACCATCAATTCCAACCCATGGGCCGGTAATGTTTGTTGAACGGCATACGCGTGTATTGTATGCAACCGACAATTCATCATACGCAAGGAAGAGATAATAGAAGCCTGTGGTTTCATTGTATATGATCTCCGGTCCTTCTTGAGCTTGCCAACGATTCGCATCGCTGTTTTGTCTGCGCGCAATACGCACACCGTGGTCGGTCAGTGTTTCAAGTTTATCAGGCTTACCCGTTGTCGGATTTATTTCCAACGCTACAATGCCAGAATGCCAAGAGCCATAAACAAGCCAATGCTCATTCTCAGGTGTGACGACGTAAGAAGGATCGATAGCGTTCCACTTGAAATATGCACTCCAATCATCGAGATTCGCACGTGACCAATTCGTGCCGCGATCCGTTGCCGACGATACTACCATACCGCGATCAGTCCACGTATTGTCTTTTAAGCTAGTCGTTTCCATTAGTCCAATAAACGCCCGCTCTGTCCATGACCCATCAAAGTTTGCAGGCGTGTTGGTCTTTCCACTCTCAATGTAGTTGTCAACAATGATACTGTAGTACATACGATATTTATCGCCGACCTTTCTCACTACAGGAGCCCAATGCCCGAATGTAGGTGCATCAATCGGTGTTAAACCAGCGCGTTCGCGTATGTTATTCAACGTGTCTTTGACCCATGTTGGTGTCGCGGGCATAGATGCTCCGATGTAAGTCCAATTCACTAAATCTTTCGAGCGCCGACCATGAAAATGTCCATGTCCTACATGCTCGTTACCGTAAGAAGCATCGGTGCCGTACATATAGTAATATTCACCATCGTACACAACACTTGGGTCATGTACGTTAGCAAGATTCCATGATGTGCGGTTTCCCCACGATGCGATTGAAGCATAGTCGTCAGCATACGTTGGCGGAGTGAATTCCGTCGACGGTGTTTTTGGTTTCGTTACGATCCCCGTCGGTTGTAAATCATCGGTATTACATGCCGCAAGCAAAACGGAAGTGAGTCCGATCGAAAAATTGAATAAGTGCTTTAGTCTCATGTGTATCTATTTTACTAAACGTCCTTCTCAACACAACGCGTCGACAAGGACGTTTATCATTTTTTTAATTTAAATCGGTGACTGGGCGAACGGACCATTTGGCAAGGAAACCAGGTCCATTATCATTATTACGATTGGCCGAATTGCCCACGAGGTTCGGGTTGGAATTCAGTATTCCTTGAAATATCGGGAAGTACTCATGTCCCTTATATAAATACTTGAACGATGAGTCGTCTGCCGTCGCTTCTGTTAGCGGATCAGTGTTAGCGGTGCGATCTCGTTTGTAATATCCGTGCTGAATAAGTTGTTGCATGCGACCCTCATCATAAAAAAATCCCCAGCGAAGCAAGTCAATTCCGCGACCGTTCTCACAACCAAATTCTTTAGGCCGTTCCACGTTCGCAATCTGTTCAAAGAGATGATTCGCCGAAGGGAAATCCGAAAGCTCAAGATCTTTCAACGCTACACGTCTACGGACTTCATTGATGTAATTAATCGCAACTTGCGTCGGACCGTTTATTTCATTTTCACATTCCGCCGCACGTAGGAGCACATCGCTATAACGCATGAGACGCAAGTTTATTCCGCATTGCAAACCATTGGTGATTGTGCTATAAATGTTATTTCTAGCATTCGTAAACTTGGCGATGGATATTCCTCCTTGAGCATTGTTTGAGAGTGGCGTCTCTGTTACCGTTTCCTTATAAATCACATTGCTGCGCGGATCTCCATCCGGATATGCCGCCGTAGGAATGTCGGTGTACGTGTTATACTCTGGCTCATATGTTACGAGTGTCCAGTACAGTCGTGGATCAAGACGATTATCCGTACACTTTTCGCCTCTGAAAAGATTATACAGCCAAGGAGATCCAGCGAGATCACCCCAACTTCCTAATTCCTGCGACGCATAATTACTTTCTACCGCATGCCCTTGCGTAGCATCCGGACTGATATTGACCGGCGTCCATTCTTCGTCGGTACCACCTGTACCATAGTTCATGAACTGAACTTCAAAAAGGCTTTCAGAATTATTCTCGGTTCCTTCTTTAAAATTGTCGCCATAATCCTGAGTGAGTGTATAAGTCCCATACTTACCAGCGATGATATCTTTCAACACCGCGTATGCTTCCGGAAATTTATGACGGAACATCAACACGCGCGCAAGATATCCTGCGGCAGCACCACTGGTAGCGCGGCCCTTTGCCCATTCCCCACCGTTGTTACGCGAGGGAAGTATTTGCATCGCGGTTGTCAAATCTGTCTCAATCTGATCAAACACTTCGTCTTGCGTATTATTCGGTGCGTATAAACTCGCGATATCAGAATAAGATTCATAGTCGATGATCAAGGGAACCGACTGGTAGTACGTCGCCAAATGATAGTATGCCAATGACCGGAGGAAAAGTGCTTGACCTTTTATTTGGTTGTACACCTCTTCGGACATTTCAACATCTTCAACTTTCGACAGTACGAAATTTGCGCGATTAACAACATGATAGTTGTCACGCCACGGCCACTCGTCACCTATTCCAATTGTGCCGGGAGAATTTAAGTTGTCATATTCCAGATACCATTGCTGCGATGAGTTCCAGACTTCATCCCCACGCACGGCATCCAACGTATAGCCTACACGCGCAAAAGTTCCCTCGAGGCGGATGCGATTGTAACATGCAATAAGCGCTTCCTGAAGTTCAGGCTCGGAATCACCAAAGTCGAACGTTGTTTGGTTGTTCGGGTTCTTCACTTCGAGCAGATCATCGCATGCCGTCGTGCTAGCCATGAGTGCCAACACCGTAAGAATTTTATATATGCTTTTCATAAGTTCTTAGATCTATGTATTAGAAAGAAAACTGTACACCCGCCATGACGGTGCGTGGCGTTGGATAAGAGGCGTAGTTGAATCCAGGTGTGAATGTACCGCCAGCAAAATCGACATTATAGCCACGGTATTTTGAGAATGTAAACAGGTTTTGGCCAGAAGCATAGAGACGAACCTGGCTTACATAACCGGCAAACCATTTATCAGGCAAGTTATATCCCAGTTGTATGTTTGCAATTCTCAGGTACGCTGCATTTTGCATGAACCGTTGGCTGAACATATCGTTTGTGATGGCACCAGTAGGTTTGTTCGCCACACGCGGCACATTGGAATTAGGATTGCTTTCCGTCCAAGCGTTCAGAAGGTCTGTGCTTTTATTAAGTGCACCGTAAGAACTCCGCAGGGTCATATCTACAAAATCAACAACGCGGAAGCCCGTAACGCCTGTGCCAAACACGGTCAAGTCAAACCCTTTCCATTCAGCGTGAATATTAAATCCATAGGACATAGAAGGTAATCCGCTACCTAAATACTCTTGATCCAGGTTGGTGATTTCACCGTCGTTATTCAAATCTGCATAGGCAGCGTCACCGAGTTGCGCACCAGGTTGATTTACTGGGTTACCTAAATCATTGACACGATCAGTGAGCTGTTCCGGTGTTTGAAATACGCCTTCGAACACATAGCCATAGAATGCACCGATTTCGCGGCCCACTTCTGTTCGGGAGTTCCCTACCGTATAAGGTAAATTTCTAACACCAAGTTTCGTCACTTGATTTTTTTGCGTAGATAGGTTACCTGAAATATCGAATTTCACAGCATGCCGATCGTTGTGATATGTGGCTTGAAACTCCAGACCAGCGTTAACCATCGTCGCTGCATTCATTCTTACATCTGGATTTGTGAAACCCGCTTGTGGCGGGACTTCGACACCGTAATGAAGGTTTACCGTTGTCGCTTTGTACCAATCGAGTGAGAACTCTATTTGATTGTTAAATAAGCCAAGATCAAATCCAATGTCCGCCATTTTCTTCCGCTCCCACTTCAGGCGTTCGTTGGTGAAGTTCGATAGCGCTGAGCCATTTACTTTTGTATTTCCAAAACTGTATGTATAGTCAGACCTAGTCATCACATTCATATAGTTATAATAGCCCAAATTGAAAACATTACCGAGTTCACCATAGCTCGCACGAATTTTCAAGAGATTGATTGTTGATTCAGGTACCTGAAAAAAGTTTTCCTCATCAATGCGCCAACCTGCAGATCCAGCATAAAACCATTCAGAATTGTCAGCTGGAGAAAGTCGGCTGGATCCATCTTTTCGAATCGTACCGGATAGAAGGTATTTTTCACCAAACTCATAATTCACACGACCGAAATATGAGGCTAGTACGTCCTCACCTTCATTGCTATCCGCTTGCGTCTCTCCGGCGTTGTTCACTTGGGTATAATAAGGCTCAGGAAGATTTACACCGCTCCCCGTGAGGGAGTGCTCAAGGGTTCGCTGAAAGGAAATACCCCCCACCACATTGACATGGTGACGTTTTATTGTTCCATCATACGTAGCGAAGTTTTCGATCAATGAAGTACTACCATTCCAATACGATTGGCTCAATGTTTCATTACTCTTCGTCAGGTAGTTCGTGGTGCTCTGTATGAATGCAGGCACGAATGTAAAACCCTTTACAAAAGTCCGGTTGTATGACAAGTTCAATGTGTAATTCAGTTTGTGATTCTTGTTTGGTGCGCCAAGCATGTCAATCAAATCAACGATCGCAGAACCCGAGGCTAAAATTCTGTCGACCTTCGTGTTCCGTTCTAGGAGATTGTTGGTAAGCAAAACATTCGTTACCCGCAAGTCGCCGTGAATGTTATCGTAATATGTTCCATAGCCATAAGAGTCATGCGTGTACTGCGATGCCGCAGCAATTTTATCATCGAGTACCCATGTTGACGGATCATAAGCTTTGATCGTAGGCGGCAACAACAGCGCTGAAGCCATCACTGGAAACTGTGCACCATATAAGCCCTCTACGTATTCATTCGCATTACTGAGCGCCATGTTATCCTGATCGCTATGGCTGTACACAATACCAGTTTTGAATTTGATAAACTTAGCATCGAAGGTATTGTTGATACGTGCGGTGAAACGATCGAAATTAGGACCTGCACCTTCTATTGTTCCTTGCTGACTAAAATAGTCAAGGCCGATGCTGTAAGTATTATTGTCACCACCTCCCGATAGGTTGATGTTGTGATTCTGTCTTACGCCGGTTTTGAATGCTGCATCTTGCCAGTTCGTATTAACTTTTGGCGTACCATCTGCTGCGTACAAGTAGTTGGGGCTGCTTGGATCATAACCTGAGGGAACATCCATATTACTATTACCAAAGGACATATTGATAAAATCGCCATACTGCTTGGAATTCATCACGTCGTACACACCATCCTGCACTTGATCAAGTCCCATGTAACCACTGTAGTCAACTTTCAGGGGCTGATTCTTCTTCCCTTGCTTCGTCGTGATGATAATAACACCGTTAGCAGCCCGAGCTCCATAAATGGCTGCCGCGGAAGCATCCTTCAATACTTGTACGGACTCGATGTCGTTCGGCGAGAAATCACGGACGGTTTGCCCCACGATTACACCATCGACGACATAGAGCGGATCGGTACTCCCAAACGAACCGATACCACGAATACGTACTGTTGGATTGGCGCCGGGTTGCCCATCGGAAGTAACTTGTACACCTGCAACTCTGCCTTGCAACATTGACGAAACGTTTGAGTTTGATACTACTTTCATTTCATCCGGGTCAACGATCGCGACAGAACCTGTAAGATCAACCTTGCGTTGTTCACCGTAACCGATTACCACAACTTCTCCTAAGCTCATCACATCGGTTTCCAACATAACATCGATCGTTGTACGCGCCCCTACTTCTATCTCTTGGTTCTTGAATCCAACAAAAGAAACAATTAGCACCGCGCCATCCGGCACCACGATCTGATACTTGCCATCGGCATCTGTAACCGTTCCGTTGGTAGTACCTTTCACAACAATTGAAACACCTGGCAACGGATCACCTTCTTCAAACGTTTTGATGACGCCTGATACTGTTCGATCCTGCGCCCAAACATCCGGGGCGACCATCATCAAGACTACCAGCACGGCGGTAGCCTTTAGTTGTAAATACTTCTTCATAAATATTTTCAATTTTTTAAAGATCATTTTGCTTTGACTTAATCAACGATGACGAGATAGGCACCCTCAGTTACAAGCGCACAAGTCAAATCAGAACTGTCTACAGTTATCCCCGCGTACTTCTGGAAATGTGTTTCCCCGTTCGCGTAAGTGACATTGTATAATATATCAGCGGTGTTGTTACCATGGTTGGTGACTGTGATGACAATCTTCGAACCACTGATGTTCGATGCAAACGTCGCCCAATTCCAGTTTGATGTAAGAACGGCCCCAGCATAGCCCGGTCCCCAACCAAAATTGTCCATGCGCACCACTGCGGAAGCAGGGTTAGCGGCAAGCATATCAACGTTCAAGTTGCCGGCTTTGCCAACAGCCACACTTGGACTATTCCAGTTGTTAAGATTATTAGAGTAACAGTAGAGTGTAATCACGCGGCTCGAACCAGAAGCGACCGTGTACGCATTTGACGATGTTGGCCAAGGCGTCGAGAAATCAGTTGCTCCCACTTGACTCGTTCCTTTTACAAGTGTTAATGGAGCGGTCGTTGTTACCGTCTTCGTTGCGCCGACATATGAAATAAGCGCTGACTGAGTCCCTGTGGCTGCAGTAATCTTTCCGAATTGCAGACTCTCATGAGGCATTACCCCCGTTGATCCATCAGAATAGGTTGCTGCTACCTCAAGCCCTTTCGGATTAAATGTGATAGGCGCGTTGTTGAAGTAGTAATAGGTCGTTATGATGGGTGGCGTCGTTACAGCGAGACTCGTCACTGCATTTGTAACTTCGAGTGTATAAACAGTGGATACTGGCGGACCATATTTACCTTGCTTCGTTTTGCTGTATGCTGCGACAACAGTCTTCACACCGGTAGTCGTCATGTCGGGAATAACATTAAAAGAAATATCTGCGGAATCCACAGGAGCAGATGACCCATCAGCAAACGTTACGGTTGCAACTGCATTGCCCCAGAAATTTTCATCACCCTTTTCAACAAACGCGGGTGCACCAGTGATGGCAATGGATACTGGATTAACATCTTCGACAGCGGTAACCCTGGATGGCAACAAGTATGCTTTCTTCATTACGAAATGACTGCCATCACAAACCAAGAATGCGACGATATCGGCAGTAGCCGAAACTGGTTGGTTATACGTCATGACCAACTCAGTTCCATTTTTACCAACAGCGGTAGCTGTTACAAATGCATTCCCGGTAGGTGAATGATCGATCTCCAACGTGACGTAAGCACCTTGCATTGTTTCTCGGAAGTCGTTCCAGATATCGTCATCGCCGTTCGTGTCAGGGTAGTTTTGATCAATCATGTTTCCATCATAATCAGCATTTCCCCAGCCATAAGCATCAGAACGGAGCACAAAGTACTCGGCATACTCCTCGGCTTCGCGGTCTGCAACATTGGCGACTGCAACGTTCCAGTTGTTCCAATTATTTACGCCAGTGCCATTGTTGACAAATTCAATATGCAAAAGCTTATTGGCAGGAATTGTAAAGTAGTCGGAGAACGATGTCCACCATACTGCGCTGTTATCCTCTGCCCCAACGATCGTCGTAGAGATCGTAATGTACGTCGTGTCGCCGGTGTTCATTCCATCCTTGATCGCGGCAATAGAGTCGATCTTATGTTGGAGATCATCTGGCGAGTCGATTTCATAAGGTTCTAAGCCCTCACATCCAACTAAGGCAATAGCTGCGAAAACAGCTGCGCACCAAGCAAACCATATCAGTTTAGATATTTTCATAATGATAAATTGGTAGGGTTATAGATTTCACAGTCCGTGTCAAGTACCTTCATCGCAGCCGTAGCGTGTTCCGAGAAAATTCTTCGATCGTTTTCGGGAATGGTGTTTTGCCAACTCGCATGATCAACCGACCAATAAAAGGTCGGTGATTGAGTAATTGATTTTTTCATATGGGTTTGTTTTGGGTTTAGATGGGCTTGAGCCATATAATTGTTAAATATACACTTTTTATATTAAACGTACCGCTTACACTTATAATTTAAATCGATTTAAATTCAATTTATTTCGATTGCAATAGATTAAAATAGAATAAGCTAGGCAGCGAATTTCAACGAAATCAGGCCATTTTTCGCCACTGAATTCCAGTCTTTGCGAAGTCCGGACCGTATTTATGCCTTCTAAAATCGTGGCTCTACAAATGGATAAATACTCAGCACTCCCGGACGTTCCATGCCAGTTCTAGTAGACCCCGTAAGTCTTCATTGAATTTGAAATCCATGCTCGCATTGTGAACGTCGCGTTGAGAGTTCATTTCATCCATTACAGAATGAACCATCTCTGGCTTCAATTGAACTAAGCATTGATGGCCATCCGATACTTATGACCCTGGTTTGGAGATTGATCCATTATTTGTCTTCAACGGAATAAAAGCCTTATTTTGAGCCTTCACGGGATAAAGGGATTTCATGGGGCATCTGCGGAAGGAGAAAAACTGTTTGAATTGCGGGGCAATCGTTGAAGAGCGATTTTGTACACGTTGTGGTCAAGAAAATATTGAAACCAAAGAATCATTCAGTCACATACTGCGTCACTTCTTCGAAGACTTCACTCATTATGATTCCAAGTTCCTCGTCACGATGAGGGATTTGTTTACCAAGCCTGGTTTTCTCACCAACGAATATCTTCAAGGAAGAAGGAACAGCTACCTGCATCCTATCCGAATGTACCTGTTCATTTCATTCGTCTACTTCCTTTTCGCATTGTCAACAGGTAACTATGCTGCGCGCGTTCAAAAGGGCCTTCAGGAAAAGGCGTCCTATGACGATCGAAAGATTGTGCGCGATAGCATAGCAATGATGATCGCAAAAACAAAAACAGACACAACCCATGGCCCCGTACGCGCGGCGGTGTTGACCCACATAGACAGTCTACTTCACTTTCCGAAAGACACTGCGCAAGAAGCTTACAATGTATTGATGTTTGGCGACGTCGACTATCGATATCTAAGCCGTTTCGACTCCTTACAGCAGACGCTCCCACCCGATCAGCGCGAAAGCAGTGTACGATCGTGGTTTTACAGCCGCTGGTTACAGTCGATAGAAAAATACGGGACAGGCTCTACGGCGCTTCTTATTCAGAAAACCAGAATGGCAATTCCTAAATTGATGTTCATCTTATTGCCGCTGTGTGCGCTCATCTTGAAACTCTTCTACAGCAAGAAAAAATATTGCTATGCTGATCATGCCATATTTACCTTGCACTTTCATTGCGCCGTGTTCCTACTTTTTCTAGTGATTGACATCGTTGCGTACATAACATCGGCGGCGAAACAATATCTACCGATTGCTGAGACATTGCTCATCGTAATCTATTTCATCACCGCTATCCGTACTGTCTACAAGCAGTCATGGGCGATCACTACATTGAAGTCCGTCGGTGTCGCCATCGCTTACCTGATGATGTTGATGGTCGGTGTTTTGGTATTGGGACTCACGGCACTTTTGTGAACCCGTGCCCACTTTTAAGCCTAACAAATAGTGCGTCGGAAATCATATCGTTTTTCTTTTTACTTCAACGCGAGTACGAATTGACAATGTATTCTTTGTACAGCGCGTCGCATTTTTTTTTACCACTTCACTTCTCGCGTTTAGTACAAAGATCCTCAGCTCCGCATACACCCAGGCGCCGGATTTCTGTAGGATTTGTAGTTATTTTTCCCATCTTTCGCGCAACGTGTCACGAGGCACAACATGAGGCGCACAAACGCTTACAATGTCAAAAGAAAAAGAGCTTCTGGAAGCCATCAAAGATGTTAATGTTACGCTTGTAGCAAAGCTTATTGAGGAAAACGCTGACGTAAACTACATCGACGACGACAAAGCGTCGTATGGCTTAACGTGGCCGCTCTTACACCATTGCATTTTCAAAGCCAGTAGTCCTCGCAAGAAAGGACATACCGAAATAGCCACACTGCTTTTGGCCAATGGCGCCGATATAGAAGGTGTGAACCATATGGGTGAGACGCCGGCACTTTTTTCAATCAAATACTTCGCTCCGGAAATTCTCGAATTGCTCATTCAGAAAGGTGCTAACATCCATACCGTGTCAAGACAGGGCAAAAACGGAAACACCGCATTCGACATTATTCTGGATCGATATTATTACGATCAAAAGCTAGATCTCGATCACATTGATGACGAAGAATCCGAGGCAGCGAAGGAAGCCATTCGCAAAGGAGAAGGAAGCAGTCTCACTGCGATGTACGCACGGATCGATGCATTGGTAAAAGCCGGGTACGATTTGGAAGCTGGCGAATACTCCGCTGCCCTTTGCACCATGTTTGAAATTGAGCAAAAAAAAATACCCACCAAAGCGTTGTCTTACCTATTCAACAAAGGGGCTGATCCGCGCGCCTACGTCACGCTGGGCGAGCATCGCATTCCATTATTCGCATATGCATGCCATATCGATCTTCCTGTGGAACTCCTGGAAGATATGGCCACGCGCATAGGGCTGAATTACGTTTTTAACGAGTACGATGATAACGAGCCACTCACTATCGCGATTATGAACGACAATCTGGCATTGGTGAAAAAACTAATTGAACGCGGGGCCAACGTGCGAGCGCAAGAAGAGCGACCACTGCTCCAGGCATGCGCGACAGGAAGCCTGAAGATCGTCGAATACCTTGTTGAGCATGGCGCAGATGTACACTACCTGGACAAAACAGGCAAGAAAATTATAGACTTCGCTGAACAGAATAATTTTCCCGCAGCTGTTGTTGAATACTTGAAGTCGAAATAGTACTGGGAACGCTCACGGTGCTTGCGTTCTAATATCCATTCGATCAACAATCCTCTTGTATTGGCAAACAATCGAAAGATTCTGCAATCCGATCTTTGAGATTAAGTGAGTAGCGAATCTTTTCAGAACTTCGTGCGCCCATCGTTTTGTACGACAGCAAGGGCATTGAAAGATCAACCGCTCTATTTTTTTCAGTTTGTCCTTGCACGGAATCTATTTACAACATTATCCGATCTTTTGAAGCGGCAATAACCGACGCTGGATTTGCAATCAACTTTTCAGACCCTATTTCTTTGGCCGATGTACAGACAGCGGAACTGGCACTTGGGTTTACGTTCCCCTGGGAATATCCGACGCTCATCACCACACACGGCTTGCTGTACTTTCTGCATTTAAAATCACAGGCGTACCTCTTCGACATGCTACTCCCCGCGCACATCGTAGAAGACATAGCATTTGCATTCGACGACCAGGACAATCCACGGCGCGACGTTGTAATCTTTCAAAAGTTCGGCGAGCGCATCTTATCCTGGAACACCACCACACTTTTTATGTTCATCAGGGAGTGCAGACAAACGATGTTTATGCTTCCAATGCTGCTGCGCCGCGCGGACCGTTGCCTGTAAATTTACAGGATCACCAACTTGTGGCCGCCGTATTAACAGAAGGAGAACTCGGCCTCGGCAAGGCGCTACAGCAGATCATGGGAGGAACTGATATTCGGAATTGAAGTTACCTAATGAACAATCATTCCAGCAGTGAGATTGAACAAGGTTCCTGTAATGGCGCTTCCATCGTCAGAAGCAGCAAAGACCGCCGCATCTGTGAACTCCTTTAAAGTTGTAAGGCGTTTTCGATGCGTGAACGACCGTGACGCTTCATAGAATTGATCAAGGGTTAATCCGTGCACTTTGCTGTGAATACTCCATACTTCATCGATAAGCGGTGTTTCTTCAATGCCTGTGCTAAGCATGCAGATGGATCGAACACCTTGTTGGCCGTACTCCAGCGATATAGATCGTGACAGCGCTTCTAACGACGACCATGCCGGGATCATTCCACCAACATACGGCGCGCTTTGACGACTCGCGTTAGGAACATGGCTAAGGATCACGCCTTGATGTTGTTTGATCATATGTGGTAATACGCATTTGGCGGTGATGAAATGCGATTGCGCATAAATACAAATCGGCTTCAGAAAATTTTCGACAGAAAGATTAGCAAGGGCAATCCCTTGAATGCCAGTTTGCGGAAGCCCAATGGTATTGAAAGAAATATCGATCACTCCAGTTTTCGAAACAATCTTGTCGATATGTATGCGAACGGCTTGTTCATCGAGTGCATCCAGCACAGCTGTTGCAATACTTCCATTCGCGGCTTGAATTTCTGCGGATATTTCATCCAGCCTGGTCTGCGTACGACCTGCTAAAAAAATCCTGGCACCTTCACGGGCAAAAGCTTTTGCAATGGCACCACCAATGCCTCCATTGCCGTAAATCACTGCTACTTTGTTTTCGAGACGTTTCATATGTTGTGAATTAATTTGTGATATGTTAACTGTTTTATCGCGTGATCATCGACTTCTTGCCACAAATGTATTGGCCAATTCAGACTGTAAACGGGTGTGAATTGGACCATCTAGCGGGTTGATTTGGACATGGTGAAAGTCCTATATTTATAGGGTAGAAGAATTTATCGCATGGGCGTTGATATCATTCCACTTAACCAATAGATAGATGAAACATGTTACCGTCATCGTCAGTCAATGGCAAACAAATCTGAGCGCCATCGTTGGAATTCATGAAGTGTTCTCCAAAGCAAACCATCATTGGAAGTCGAAAGGAAAAAGAGAACCGTTGAAAGTTGAATTTGCGAGAGTGGGTTCGGCGAAGCAAGTTTCTTTTTCCGATGGGTTATTTATGGTGAAACCGGAGCGACATATTTCAGCGATCATGAAAACGGACTTAATTATCATTCCGTCGATCAGTCCTCGATTTAAAACGAATGATAAAGACAACAAATTTTTGCTGCAATGGATAAACGATCAATTTGAGAATGGTGCAGAAGTAGCAAGTATTTGTTCCGGTGCATTTCTCCTGGCATCAACAGGCTTGCTCGACGGAAAACGTTGCTCAACGCATTGGGGATTGGCGGATGAATTCAAGGCGAGGTTTCCCAAGGTTAATTTGGAAAGAGATCGGTTGATTACAGATGAATCTGGCATCTACACCAATGGAGGCGCGTACTCCTTCTTGAATCTATTGATCTATCTGGTCGAAAAATTCTATGATCGGGCAACGGCAATTCATTGTGCGAAAGTTTTACAGGTAGAGATTGAACGTATGAGTCAGTCTCCGTTTTCAATTTTCAACGGACAAAAATCGCATGGCGATGATGTTGTAGAGAAGGCTCAGAACTATATTGAAAGTAAGATCACTGAAAAAATATCGACTGCGGATCTTGCTACAAAATTCTCTCTTGGTCGCCGGAATTTCGATCGCCGCTTTATCAGAGCAACGGGCAACACACCTTTAGCGTACACACAACGTGTAAAAATAGAAGCTGCTAAAAGATTGTTTGAGAATAGCCGGAAAAATATTAATGAGGTGATGTATTCGGTGGGCTATTCTGATACCAAAGCGTTTCGGGAAGTGTTTCGCAAAATAACAGGTATGTCACCCATCGATTACCGTTCGAAGTATAATAAAGCCATTGCTTCCATCTGAAGCGGATTCTTTCAACGGTGAGTTGAGGGAGATCAATGAATTATTTACCCAGGCCTCAGTTTTCTGCGTCGAACACATAGAACCCCGTTCACTATTATTTGCAAGAGCGTGCGTCCTTCCTTCACCGGAAACATCCCGTCGCGACCAAGTGTTACAAATAATATAAGCGAAGGCTTTGTTTTGATACTTGTCCAATTCCGATTGAATTAGAGGAAACGGGGCCCATTTATTCAAGGTTAAATAGTTTTAATACTCTTTCACTTCGAGTAACTTTCTCATTCATCGTTGACTTTATTCTATGACGTTAGAAAACCGATTGCTTACCTACTGGAAGAACAATCTTTCGGATGCTATGCGTGCATCTGTTGATGTTTCGCCGGCCAACTCTTATCAACCCCTTAGTGATTTCTTGTCCAGTGGCCGAATAGATGAACCGATTACATCCAGTTTGTTTGAAAAAGAAGAGCTAAAGAAGAACAAGGAAAAAGGCATCACATTAAGGGACGGTCCCGATTGGGAGCGACTTGAAGGTGTGCCTGTAATACTTTCCCTATTTAAAGTAAACCACATACCGGATAACCTCCAGTATATGGGTAACCGCAAAAGTCTGTATCCATTTTGGATTCAAGGGACATTGCTTCGCAGTGGGGAGCTTCGCGTTCCTGATGAATACTTCCCGCTCGTTCCACGAGAATACCTCAGCCCTATTGGTAACGAGTTGCATGATTATGTATTCAGTACCGTTGACGAAATTGATCAGGCTGCTGCATTGAGACGCGAGCCAATTGATCAATGGGCAACGTACATCAAATACATTGAGCAAGTCTTCACACAACTCACCGAGCAGTCGCTGAGCAGTTACCAAACCGATGGTCATCTTGTTGTGAAGGAGACAACGCTTGTCGTCCCGGACAAGGAAGTTGGTGCGGCGATCGCGATCGTTGATTTATATAAACATCTTTTGGAGGAGGCCCGTACACCCCCTTTACTTCATCAATTTGTTACATTAAAACAGAAACAACCCAATCGCGAACCAATCAGTGTTAATCAATTTATGGATGCCCACATCGGACATCTCGGCCAGATGGGTAACTCCTTTCCGCTAAGTATAAGCCAGCGGAAAAGTCTGTATACCTTCCTATCCAGCACTGACTCCCGGGTATTTGCCGTCAACGGTCCTCCAGGTACAGGCAAAACTACGTTGCTTCAGAGTATTGTGGCAAATGAAGTCGTGCTCGCAGCAATTAAGGGTGAAGCGGCGCCTTTGATCCTTGCATGCTCTGCTAATAATCAAGCAGTAACCAATATCAACGAGAGCTTTGTTAAAGCTGATAGCAATCTTGATTCCCTTAAAGATCGGTGGTTGCCGAACTTCTCCGGATATGCTTCTTACCTACCTGCTAATGATAAGACGGAGAAGGAATTGGCCAACCTTAACTTTATTAAGCTTGGAAAACTCCCCGGGACCTTCACCGATATGGAAAGCTCGGATTACGTCACGCGGGGGAAAGGCCTTTACCTTGAAAAAGGCAACTCCTATCTCAATCAAAACTATGTTCAGGTTAGTGAAGTCGTGGATGCTTTACAACGCCAGATTATTGGACTAAAGGTTTTCCTGGAACAAGCTCGGACGCTTTGGAAAAATCTCAATGTACAGATTGATTTGATCCGCCCATCCTTCAACACCCCTCCCGATTTAAACCAATGTTACGATATCACATATTGGCAGGGGCTTAGGCAAGAGCTGGAATCAACCGAGGAAAAAGTAAAACAGTACTTTGAGCGCGAGCCGTTCTTTAGAAAACTCTTCTGTTTTTTTTCGCTGTCGAGATGGGTGCGTGAAAGAGAATTGGAAGTAAAATCCCTCTTTCGAGATTTTACATTAAGCAAAGAAGGATTACAATATAGATCCAAAGTCAAGTTGCAGGATTTTTTTCATCAGCGCATCGAGACAATCATTGACATTTGCAAAAGCCTTCAAGCGTGGAACACCTGGAAATCTGCCAATAGTATTATCCACAATCCACCAAGCGACGAACAAGCGATGTGGGAAATTGAGTATGCCAAATTAAAAGGAAAGAACAAACTAGGCTACTTCTTCGATGAAGTAGATTTGTCGCTACGACATAAAGCATTTCATTTGGCCATTCATTATTGGGAAGGGCGTTGGCTCATGGCAATGACTGACCGAATTGATCCAAATAATGGACGAGGAGGCAGAATGGAGAACTGGCAGACACGCGCGATGTTAACTCCTTGCTTTGTCAGTACCTTTTTCATGGCTCCGAAATTCTTCTCTTATTCTAAAGCAGCCGGATACCGAGATGACAAATCAGTTAAATGGGAAAGTCCACCGCTAACCTCTTTTATTGATTTACTTATTGTAGATGAGTCTGGGCAAGTAAGTCCTGAAATCGGAACAGCCATTTTCGGCCTTGCAAAAAAGGCCGTGATTGTTGGTGATGTCAAACAGATTGAGCCAGTTTGGAACATCACTCCAAAGATGGATATGGGTAATCTCCCAAGACATAAGATCATCATGAACGTGGAAGAACCGTTGCACCGAACGTTGTCAGACAATGGATTTCTAAGTTCGAACGGCTCCATCATGAAGATGGCTCAGCATGCATGCGACGTATTCGATCCTTCGAATAAAATGAAGGAACGAGGAATGATGCTGCTTGAACATCGGAGGTGCTTCGATGACATCATATCATATTGTAATGATCTGGCTTATGAAGGAATGCTGAAGCCTATGAAAGGTAAGGCAAAGGCCGGGCAGTTATTTCCTCCAATGTTATTGATTCATTCGGAAGGCAACTCACAAGTTCATCATAAGGACCGATCAAATGAAAGCGAAGCAGAGCAGATCAAAAAATGGCTTACAGCAAATCGGGCAAAAATTGAAAGTCATTATAACAGCGACACAACTAAACCTAGCAAGCCCATTGAGGAAATTGTGGCCATCATCACTCCGTTTAAAGGGCAAAAGCGCCTGCTCATCAATAAGCTCAAAAGCAGTGGAGTGAATGTGTCCAAGATGAAAATAGGAACAGTTCATGCGTTGCAAGGTGCAGAGCGTGATATAATCCTCTTCTCACCGGTATATGGTGAAGGTGACGTGTCCGTCATGTTTTTCGACCGAGACAACAAACCTAACATTTTAAATGTCGCTGTGTCTCGGGCAAAGGAGAGCTTTATTGTGATTGGTAATGAACGGATTTTCAATCCTAAATCTCATAGTCCTTCCGGAAAATTGATCAAGTACCTGGTGCGGCATCACGAGGTGCCATTAATGAAATAATACTTCGTCACTTAGTTCTTATACGTGGGTGTCGACAGAAGCCCGCTTACTTCAAAAGCAATTGATCGATCGTGCATGGACGGATGAACGAGAAGCAGGCGATTCGTTGTCTAGCAGAAGATGACGTAAGTATAGTAACGCATAACGGTTTGTGTTAAAACGAAGAAGCCCGTATTTCTGCCGCTTCAGTTTTTTAAGTCGGGGTGGCCAGATTCGAACTGACGACCTTGGCGCGAAGCGCGCCGCGTGATACCGGGCTACTCGCGATCTATATCTGCAAGAAATCGTTGTGCTCCTCTACTCTTAATTTTTTTCTCCAGCTTCATTGCATCAGCTCGTGTATCACACTCCATCGACCATAACAGTATCCAAGGAATGCCATACCTGATCGACTTGTTTCTCCAGTATTATGTTCGTGTAGCCGGTTATCTAGGTTTTCAGTGTGACCGATATAATAGCGATTCGTTGTCTCGCTGAAGATGATGTAAGTATAGTAACGCATAACGGTTTGTGTTAAAACGAAAGAAGCCCGCATTTCTGCAGGCTTCAGTTTTCTAAGTCGGGGTGGCCAGATTCGAACTGACGACCTTGGCGCGAAGCGCGCCACGTGATACCGAGCTACGCTAACGACTCCTAAAAACCTATTACTGCAAAACGAAAAAAGCCCGTATTTCTGCAGGCTTCAGTTTTTTAAGTCGGGGTGGCCAGATTCGAACTGACGACCTTGGGGCGAAGCGCGCCACGTGATACCGAGCTACGCTAACGCGACTCCTAAAAACCTATTAGTGCAAAACAAAAGAACCCTGCATTTTTTGCAGGCTTCAGTTTTCTAAGTCGGGGTGGCCAGATTCGAACTGACGACCTTGGCGCGAAGCG
>NZ_QMFY01000023.1 GCF_003286915.1 Pseudochryseolinea flava | reverse complement strand
GCGGTACCACCATCATACTGTTTGAGAATTGACACGATTTGTGTCTCGGTGAATCGACTTTTCTTCATTGTTCCCTAAAGTTAAAAATTCCTACTTTTGAATTCTTCGCTTTTTAGGGAAGCTTACGATACGACCTTCACCTTTTTCTTATTTCAACATTTAATGGACTGGTTTGCCGTGAATGTTTCCCTAGGAATAGCCGGACTTTCTTTGTGCTTCTACCTGTGGCGAAGAAAAGAATCATTTGTGGTACCGCTTATTATCGCAATGTGGATTATATTTTTTCCGTTCTTGATAACTTTCGTAATCGTCGCTTCATTGCATTAAACGAACATCAAATTAGGATTTAGGATGATAAGGCACAGGGCTTAGTAAAGTCACCATCACGCTACACGGATGGCGTATGGGCATTAAGCGACCATCAATCCGGTGTGGCAGCTATTTTTAGCAAGCATCGAATATGGCAGAAACTACAAACTCAAAATTCATCAACGCCCCTCCTCACCAAGTATTTCAGGCGTTGGCTGACCCTAAGTCAATTGAAGTCTGGCAAGTACCAGGCGACATGACGGGTAAAATTCACCACTTTGATTTCAAACCAGGCGGTAAATACGAGATGTCGTTGTTTTATCCTGATGCGGATAACACGCAAGGAAAATCCGGTGACAAAGAAGATAAATTCGCAGCCGAGTTCGTCGAAATTATACCTGACAAGAAAATTGTAGAGAAGATCCATTTCGACAGTGGTGACCCTAATCTTCAAGATGCGATGATCATGCAGATTGATTTAGCACCAGAATCAAAAGGAACGAACGTGACTATCTCTTTCAAGAATATTCCGCAAGGTGTGAAGCCTGAAGACAATGAAGAAGGTACAATTTCATCGCTTGAAAAATTAGCACAAATAGTGGAGGGAAAATAAAACTCTTGCGCGGCCCTAGAAACATGAGGATCATAAATCAAGCCACGTCGCAATTTCGCACGCGGCTCGATCTAGTCATCACTTATTCTAATTCCTCTTCATCCCACCGACGATCATAAAAATCCCCGCAAGTATCGACGTTGCTGCTGGCAATGGAAAAAAGTAAATCGCCTCCACAACACCATAGCCAAGAAAAAATACACCTATGATCAGCACCATAGATTTTACAGCACTGTTGTTCGTAATTTGTAATGAGGCTATCCATGTAATTATTATCATGACGATCAAGGTAAGGCCAAGCATCACGCTGTAACCTTCGTGGTGACCACCGAGTGTTTGCGATGTGCCCATGAAATCAAAGTGATGCGTGTCCATTTTTTGAATTACATCCCTAAGGACGGAGTCATCCGTATCCTTCCAGGTAAAGTGACCAACAAGGTGTCCCACGAGGTGAAATACCATCAACCCACAGGCTATGCGCAAGAATGTTTTGGAGTTCATCGTTTTACATGTGTTGAAGTCCTACTTTATTTCCTTCTGAATCGACGAACAGACCAATGTATCCAGCGTCGTTGCTTAGAAAAGTTTTCTCCATAATAACCTGGCCTCCTGAATTTTTAACGCGCGTCAAAATAGGGTCAATGCCTTCTTTTTCCGCATCGAAATAAATGGTTACGCCATCGGTGGTTGGCATGGAAAATTCACTCTTCACCAGGGCTCCACAATTAAACCGATCGTCGGTGGGAAATATAGCGTAGTGAAATTCAGCCAAAGAAAGTCTTTGAAATTCAACGCCGCCAAAAACGAAATGATAGAATGTTATGGCACGGTCAAGGTCAACTACTGGAATTTCGATCCAGTTAATTAAGTGTTTCATGATTGTGTTGTTTTTTCTTGTAAAGATGCCTGAACAGCGCAATCGAAGATTGTAAAAATCGGAAGTCGTTAATCTTTATAAAATATCTTACCGAAGTCGTTCTCTTGAAGTTGATATTTTGATGGAGAAAAACCCGTGAACCGTTTAAAATCTTTTATGAAATGTGCCTGATCATGATAAAAACTATAAACGTCAGCGCCGCTAAAGTTTGTAAAATTTGTCTGCGCCCATGAACGGTAAATTTCCTGAAAGCGCACAATCGTACTGAGATTCTTTGGACTTATCCCAATGCGTGTATGAAATTTCATATTCAACCAACGACTGCTATATCCCGTCTGACGTTCGAGATCTGCAACCTGTATACGTCCACCCGATCCAATGATTTTTCCGATGCAGTATTCGAAGATTTCGTCGCGGTGATGAATTGCGAACTGTGAACACAAAAAACGCTGGACCGATACAACTTTGTCTTGAACGGATTCAGTGTTCGCAATTTGTTCTTCTAACGCCCGCGCGGTTTTTCCCATCAAATCGCTTAATGGTAAAACGCAATTCGTAATGTCTTGAAGCGAAAGACTAAAAAAGCGATAAGCCCCCGCAGGGCTAAACTCAATTCCAATCGTGCCGGAGGGCTCGTCTTTTACCTCACTCACAACGGAAGGGATATCCGCAATACCAATGAGCGTGATCTCATGTGTTGATGATACTTTTTCCTTCCCTTGCATTTGCGCTCGCAAGCCATTCTTAAAGGGGATCACAACCTTTACCAGACCATTGGGAACAATGATATGAAGATCTGATTGCGGAAGCGCCTTGTCGGTTTCGTAAACCCAAAGTTTTTCCACATATCCGCTCAGCATCGGATGAATATCATAGTTGGTAAGTCGCATTGGCGCGTTTCGATTACCTTAATATAACAATAGAGCCTTCGCAAAATGTTAAAGCATACAAGCTCAACTATCAATTAAAACAAAGAACGCACATTTAACAATCACCCAGTTTGGATGACGGGCCTAAAAGCATGTCGCTTACACCTTTCCGAAAAAAAACGAACCAACACACGGATACACGATCACCAAAACCGCATAAATACATCCTCGAAACCAGCATCGAGCAGGACAGCTAAGTGGCTGAAGTATGTAAACTTTAGTTATTCGACCTAACCTAACATCAAATCCAAACAACTATGACGAAACACAGACTACTTGATGACCGTCGTTCTTACAGGAGCAAATGTTCCCCAACGGGAGGCATAGCCGTGCTTATGGTATTGCTCATGATGATATTGGGATCACTTGAGTTGTACGCAGGAAGACCTGGTCAAAGCGCACACACCGTATCCGGCACCATTACTTCGGCTGATGACGGCGCACCAATGCCAGGTGTAAACATTCTGGTGAAGGGCACATTGATTGGTACAGCCACGGATGCCGACGGAAAATATTCGCTGGAGCTGCCCGATGGAAACGGAACGCTCGTTGTCACTTTCATTGGTTATGAACGTCAAGAGATTGAAGTAGCCGGAAGAACTTCGATTAACATTACGCTCACTGCCGACGTATCGCAATTGGCCGAAGTTGTGGTGATCGGATATGGTACGCAATCAAAAGAAACTCTAACAGGGAGTGTCGCAACTGTTGACGCTGAAAACATTGTTAAACGCCCGGTGTCCAACTCACGACTCGCGTTACAAGGTGTAGCACCAGGGCTCACGGTTCAAGATGCGGGTGGCTCACCGGGCGGTGAAGATGTGAGGGTAAGCGTACGCGGCACGGGAAATCTAAATTTCCCAAACCCATTGTATGTGATCGATGGGATACCGCAAGACTTCAGTCGTGTCGACCCCAATGATATCGCTTCCATCTCTGTCCTCAAAGATGCAGCTGCCGCCGCCATCTACGGTTCTCGTGCGGCAAATGGTGTCGTTGTGATCACCACGAAGCGTGGCGCGATGGGACAAAACTCCGTAACCTATAATGGGTACATCGGGATCACTAAACCAACGCGCCTTCCTGAACGTGTGAACATCGGCGACTATTTACGATTGGTGAACGAAGCTTACGCGAACGCCGGGCAACCCGCCAAGTTCAGCGATGAGTACATTGAAAAATCTATCAATCCTGCAAATGAAGAAGAACGACTGCGGTACCCCGACACTGATCACTTCGGATTGATATACGACAAGGGCGTACAGCATTCACATTCCATCGGATTGACCGGCGGAGAACAAATCGGCGCAAAACAATTTCGTTACAACGTTTCTTTCAACTACCTAGATCAAGGTGGGATATTGGTTGTGAATAGCAAGCTTAAGCGATATTCTATGCGGACAAATCTTGATCTTAAATTCAATGAGCGATTCTCTATGAGCATGGACATGAATGTGATTAGAACAGATCGAGATTATCCTGCGCGTGAGAGTGATGTTTACTTCCGATTAATTCACGATAATCCACCGAACTATGTCCCAAAATTTCCCAATGGAAAGTATAGCAAGGTTACTGATTTTAATGCGCTCGCGTTTCTTGAATCGGCGCGCGCAAGGCAACTCAGAAATTACTACTATGTAAACTTAACCGGTACGTTAAAGTTGATGGAGGGCCTGAAGTTAAAAGGAACGCTCGCCCCGCTTAGTGAAACGCTTAGACAAACTTCCAACCGCGACAAGGTTGACTTCTATGATTACAATGGAAATATCATTGCGGGAAATGCATCGCGCTGGGGAATTATCAGTAACGAAGACCGACGCGAGGAACGCTTTGAACTCTACCTTCAAAGCGTGCTCGAATACGAAAAGAACTTCGACAAGCATTTTATCAAAGCATTGCTCGGCGCGGAAAGAATAACACAAAACTTCAATTGGTCGCGTGCCTACAAAGAAGGATATTATAACAATGAACTTGACGCGATTGGTACAGGAGATGTTGCCGTTGATTTTGCCGAAGGAAATGATGAGGCGCTTCGACTTGGATCAGCATTTGGCCGATTGAATTACGACTATGATGAACGTTACCTTCTTGAAGCAAATTTTCGCTACGATGGTGCATCGAGATTTGCCAATGACTATCGCTGGGGATTGTTCCCTTCGTTCTCGGCAGGTTGGGTGATTTCCCAAGAGCAGTTTATGTCAAATGTAAAGTTCATCAACCAACTGAAACTACGAGGGTCCTATGGTGAACTCGGAAACCAAGACATCCGAGATCCTAACAATAACAACACGCCACTGTACTACAACTTTCTCTCTTATGTGACGACTGGAAATCCTTATGCCTTTAACAATACAGCCGTACAAGGCGCCTGGCAAAGTTCATTGGGTGTAGAAAACTTGCAATGGGAAACTGCAAAGATGACCGACATAGGCATCGATGTACAATTCTTCGATGGTAAGTTCGGTATTACGGCCGACTACTATAAGAAAGTAACAGAAGACGTACTCTTCCTCATCCCGATACCTGGTGTAGCAGGCATGCCAACACCACCGCAAAATGGCGTAGAGATTGAAAATAAAGGAATAGAACTCGCACTGAGTTACAACGGCACGATCAAAAAGGATCTAAGCATCTCGGCAACGTTTATGATCTCTGAAAACAAAAACCAGATTCTCGATCTCAAAGGCGCTGGACCTGTATTGCGAAATTCTAATCGCACAGCATTTATCGAAGGAGAAGAAGTCGATGTGATTTATGGCTATAAAACGGATGGACTACTCACACAAGAAGATATCGACAATGGTGTTCCGCTATTATTCAGCAACTCAAAACCTGGCGATGTAAAATACCTCGACATCAGTGGTCCTAATGGTGTTCCCGATGGAATAGTATCAGCGACGTACGATCGCGTTACACTGGGTTCAAGTCTCCCACACTACCAGACAAGTTTAAACGTGAGTCTGCGATACAAAAATTTCGATCTGAGTTTCTTACTGCAAGGTGCGTTGCAACAAAAGTCGATACTCTTTGGTGCGTTGATCGAAGGTCCGAACTGGGAAAACTATACACACAAGGACATGTTAAAACGTTGGACGGAAGAAAATCCAGACCCGAATGCCAGTTGGCCTAGACTTGAACGAAGTGCAACAAAGAGCCAGGAATCGAGTGACTTTTGGGTGCGTGATACGCGGTATGTTAGAATGAAGAACCTCACACTTGGTTACAACTTCAGCCCAGGACTTCTATCAAAAATTGGTTTAGCGACAGCACGTGTATACGTTGGTGCCGATAATTTATTTACGATCAGTCCAGAGGGATTACTTGATCCAGAATTCCCAAGTGGCGGAAGAGTAACCTACTATCCGCAAACAAAAACATTTTTTGCAGGCTTGAATCTCAAACTCTAACCACTACAGCAATGAAAATCAATAACTATATTCTCATCGTGCTGGCGTTGATTATGTGCAGCTGTGGCGACAGTTTCTTCGATCAGAAACCAACAGACAGACTTTCAGACGTCACCTTCTACAAAACAGAGCAAGACTTTCTTATCGCCATAAATGCTGTCTATCCTTATTTGCAAGGGGCCAGTACGCCGAACAATTCAAGTAACAATCAAGGCGGAATTATTGACGACGAGTCCATGTCGGACAATGCGTACAATAATCGAAATTGGACTGGGCATTATCGGGTTGGTAACGGATCGCACAGCGCTAGTGATTTTCAACCGGGTATCACAGGTTCAATTCTCGTGTGGTTCCCACGATATGAAGGGATACGTCGAGCCAACGCCGTAATCAATCGCATTGATGGAATCACGTTCTCCAGCGAAGCCTTGAGAAAAAGAATCGTCGCGGAAGCAAGATTTCTACGGGCGTACTTATATTTTGACCTCGCGTTTAAGTTTGGTAATGTACCTTTGGTAACGCGTGAATTGACGATCACAGAAAGTGCAAACGTAGAACAGAGTTCGCGAAAGGAAGTTATCGACTTTGCATTGTCCGAGCTTAATGCGATCGCAGAGGATCTTCCTACCGCATACACCGGCGCCGATATCGGCCGCATAACAAAAGGCGCCGCACTTTCCTTTCGGGCAAGGTTTGCGTTGTATGCCGCCGGACCAGGTGTACTCAATGATAATAGCTATTATGCTATTGCTAGAGATGCTGCCGAGGCAACAATCGACCTAAATATCTATGGACTTCACAACAGCTATAGCGCACTATTCACGCCAGCCGCTGAAAATAGTAATGAAATAATATTGTCGAACCAGTACGCCGCACCAACGCGCATTCATAATCTATGGGGAACATATGCACCGCCAAGCCAAGGTGGCTCCGGCCAGATCGGTCCGCTCCGCTCCCTACTAGATAGCTATGAAGGAACCGATGGACTACCCATAGCGATCTCCGATGTATACGACGAGAACAATCCTTATAACAACCGCGACCCAAGATTAGACATGACCATCATTCGCCCAGGATCAACCTTCGCAGGAGCGGAGTTCCATCCTACTCGACTCGGTGATCCCGACTATGCTGGTGGTAATTCGTTGACAAGTTCGTTTACAGGCATGTACATCAAAAAATATCTTATTGAATCTGAAAAGTCTACACCGACGCAATCCGGTATGAACGTAATTCTCATGCGTTATCCTGAAGTGCAACTCACCTACGCTGAAGCAAAGATTGAACTGAATGACATTGATCAAACCGTGTACGATGCACTCAACTACGCGCGCCAGAGATCAGACGTAAATATGCCCGATTATACATCGTCAGACTATCCCGACCAAACTACTTTACGCGAAGCAATGAGACGAGAAAGACGTGTAGAACTTGCCCTTGAAGGACAACGATTCTTCGACATCAGACGATGGAAGATCGCAGAAGAAGTCATGAACGGTTCTGCGCTTGGCGCCGATTATGAAGACAACCCTACTACCGATGTCGATGATGACAACGTGGGTGAACCTGTTTTTGTTGAATCGAGAATATTCAATGCGAATCGCGATTACCTGTGGGCGATACCACCAAATGAAGTGGTGCTCAGTAACCTCGACCAAAACGACAATTACTAAAATCAGTTCATCCTTTAAAAGACAAAACCTCGGTGCCCATTACACCGAGGTTTGTTTTTTTCTTACAATCATCATGAGGCTAAACTTATCGCTTTACCTCGTACCAATTATGCACTACGCCTTCATGATCGAAAGTTTCGATAAACTTCAACCCGACCTTCTTAAGAACACTGTTTGAACCGTCATTTTTACAATCTGCGATGGCATATACTTCGCGTGCCTGAAGTTTATCGAATGCGTAATCTAATGACGCCAATGCAGATTCTGTGGCGATCCCTTGTCCCCAAAATCTTCTGATCAGTCGATAGCCGAGGTCATAATAATCCTTATGCTTGTTGGTTTCCTTTACAACAAATTCTAATCCCGTCCACCCCAGAAATCCATTGCTCGATCTATCAATAATTGCCCAACGCCCGACACCATAATCCGCATACTGTTTTCTTATAAAGTCTATGATGCTGACAGCTTCATCCTTCGTAGCTATCGTTTTGTTTCCCAAAAATCGATGAACTTCAGGATCCGCTTGGAGTTCAAACATTGCATCAACATCCTGCAATAATATTTCCCGTATGATTAGTCTTTCGGTTTCTGTAACAATTTTCATGTTGCTGCTAAATTAATAGGTCAAAAAAGAATCAGAAAAGAAATTTGCTAGTCCCTGGTTGCTGTAATCACTTTCTTTATCTCATCAACCACCAGCGTCGTTTCGTCGTGGTGAACATAGTGTCCGCTATTTTCTGCAAGCACGTGTTTGATATGCGGGAATGTTGCCTTCCATCGTTTATGCAAAGCAATTTTCATTTGACTCACGCCCTTCAAAAAAGGTAAAGTCGACTCCGGCATATTCACTGCTGTAATCACTGTTGTCGGTATATCGCCTGAGAACTTAACTTGCTTTCGTTTTAACAGTGCTTCATTCGAACGGAAATAGTGCGCTTCTCTTTTCTTTCCCTCCGGCCAATCAGGATCACGACCAAATTCGTAAAGGCTATCATAACTTTTGATTTCCTCTGCTGTTTTCATTCGGCGGATTTCATCATCAAGGTCTTCTATACCTGGATCAAGTAACACGATGCCCGCTACATTCTCTGGATAGACATGAGCAAAATAACGCGAGATATGGCAACCATAGGAATGACCAACAAGTATATAAGGCCCTGAAATGTTATCACGTTGCAAAATTTCATTTAGCTCAAAGACCAGCGAATCGAGACTACGATCCTTCCCCATAAGCGCTGAGTTTCCCAATCCAGCGCGATCGTAAGAAATTGTTCTCGTCACTTTTGAAACCTCTCGCTGAAGTTTATCAAACGCATCCAAGCCATCTCCGAAACCACTGACAAACACAACAACAGGTTCACCGGAACCGAGCTCGACAATATGTTGATCCCGTCCATTCAAAGAAACATATCTATCCGATGCTTTCTTCGTGCATCCAAAAAAAATCAAAGCGACACAAGCAATTAAAGCTCTCAACATATAACGAAATTAGAATAACGACAACGGACTATTTTCGAGAAAGTATTCTATCATGGATTAAAGCGGGACATGTTGCCCATATAACCAATCGCTATTGTCAACAGGTGCATATTCTCCGCTGAGTACCTTTTTAATTCTCGCGACCCTATCATTGTTTACTGCTTTCTCTCTAACGCAATGGAGTTTATTTGGAATCTATAACTGAGGCGGGTTGCAGTTTCAAGAAACCATCACCTAGGATGACCGCTGATACTCACAAAAAAAGCCGAACATTTACACGCTCGGCTTTGCTATTTTGTCTCGCTTACTAACCCACTGTTTTCAACATCCTCAGCTGATCTTTCAATTGCTTGAGGTGGTCAGTAGCCGTCTTGATCTTGTCATTGAATTCCGCCCGTACACCATCAGCGTTCGATGACTTCCCGAAGAATTCGAGATTGTTCTTCCACAACGAGATGTCGTTTTCTACTTTGCTGATCTTCTTGCGAATGGCGAGCTCTTTCTGGAAAATCTTGCGTTCGGCCATCGGATCATTCTTCAGGTCGCTCAATTGATTTTCCAACAACAATTTGCTCTTATCGTCTTCGCTGAATCCTTGAATCGCAGCCACGAATTTGTCTACAGCCTCGTGATAACGGCTACGGATTGCGTTGATATCTTTGCGTGGCACAAAGCCCACCGCATTGAATTTATCTTGCAATTCGCGAAGCAACTCAGCCGAAGCCGTTTGACCTGTAGCATGTTGTTCGAGTGCAGCGCAAATCTCCTCCTTTATCTTCAGGTTATCGCCTTGTTCCTGATCAACCTTACCCTGCTGGCTTCGACGTTGATCAAAGAAGAAGTCACAAGCTTCCTTAAACTCCTTGAATACCTTCTCCCTAAATTTCTCTGGCACTGGGCCGATATCTTTCCATTTCAATTGAAGGTTCTTCAGTTCATTCGATGTCTTCTCCCAATCATGACTCTCTTTCAAGTCAAGTGCCTTTTGAATCAAATCATTCTTGGCTTGAAGATTTTTTTCGCGCTCTTCGTCGAGCTTTTTGAAGAATATATTCTTGTTATTAAAGAATGTTTTGAATGCCCCCCAAAACTTCTTGTTCACTTCTTTTGCTTTGGCACGCGGTAATCCACCAATGATCTCCCACTGCTTTTGAACTTCTAAAATCTCTTTCGTCTTCTGATTCCATTCCTTAATGCGATCAGAGTTGTAAGTAGCGAAAGGTTGAACATCGTCGCACAACTTGATTTTTAAATCAAGGTTACCGTGAAGCTCCTGCTGAAGTTTCTGTAGGTACTCGTCACGACGGGCATATACTGCATCTGACGCAGCCTTAAAACGCTGCCAAACATTTTCCTTATCTTCTTTCGGAACAGGACCGACGTGCTTAAATTCATGATGCAACTCGTTAAGATCGCGAATAGCATCTTTGATGATCGATACATCGGCCAATTTCTCTGCACGTGCGCAGAGCTCAAGCTTCGACTCAAGATTCTTTCTTCTGTCGAGTTCTTTTAATTCGAAGTAAATGCTTTGATTGTCATAGAATCGATCGATCAAGGCATGGTAACTCGCCCACAGAATCTTGGCTTGCGGGCCCGGAACCGGACCAATGGATTTCCATTCGCGTTGAATTTCTTTAAAAGCATCGAACTGATTGCTTGAATTGTCACCATCAGCTAACACACGAATCTTCTCGATAAGATCTTGTTTTCTTTTCAGGTTATCAGCCTTCTTTTCTTCCAGCGCTCTGATGTATTGACCTTTACGATCTCTGATCAGCTTGATGTTCGCATCAAAAGCAATGTCATTATCATCGCCTTTGTATTCGAAATCTTCGGCCGTACCGCCCGTTGCCGTAAATCGCGACAGCGCCTCGGCACGTTCTTTATCACGATAGTCGTCGTAAAGCGGTTTGATTTCCTTGATGATATGATCAATCCGTTTGAAGTTCGATTCCTTCGAAAGCTCCTTTATAACATTGACCAATTGGCCTTTGGTGAAATGGCTGTAGTCCACATGCTCTTCTTCGAGATGCTCATGCTCTTCGGAATGTTCTTCATGATCTGTTAAATCAATTTCCGAGTGCAATGTGTTACCACGGTTATCAGCTACCCCTGCTATGAGGGATCCCTGCTCGTCTGTTTTTTCTCTTTCCATTTCCATGGTCAATGTTTCTGTTACCAGCGATACAACACGCTGTACGTAAAGTTACTTAAAATTCTAATTCAGTCTTGGGTCAACGGGGTAGTTCGAATATACCGAAAATCGACCTCCCATGTTATCCAGCGCCTTTTTCCAAATATCAGTGGGATTCGTATCAAATAATAGCTCATCCGACACAAAGTCACATACAATCCAGGAATCATCCTCAAGCTCTTTTTCAAGCTGTCCAGGTCCCCAGCCGCTATATCCAAGATAAAACCTTAAATCGGCGGACTTGAGTGAGCTCGTATCTAACGCTGTCATTAAATTCTCGAAATCACCGCCCCAATAGATGTCGTTACAGATCTTAACGGCATTCTCTATTGATGTATTGCGATGAAGAAAATGCAACGTGTCTTGTTGCACCGGACCTCCCACAAACACGACATCATCGAGATGAATGTCTTCCATTACTTCCGAAAGTTTCAAGATAGAAGGCTTGTTAATGACAAAGCCGAATGATCCTTCTTCATTATGTTCGCAAAGCAGCACCACTGTCCGTTCAAAATTCGGATCAGGCAGAAAGGGTTCTGATATCAGGAGTCTTCCCTTCTCCGGTTTCAACTGATTTTTGTACTTGAAAAACTCCATCATTCGTTCCGCTTTGATCCGACCAAGGCAAATGTGCTTTGTATTTCAATACCTAATAAAATACTTCGCCCTCACCTGTGCAAATTTTATTTCTTTAACAAACTTTGGCATTCAAAACGCACACGTATGCAACCGCTATCCGATTTACGCCAAGATTACGCCAAAGCATCGCTTGACATTCAAGATGTTTCGAAAGATCCGATGATTCAATTTGAAAAATGGTTTCAAGAAGCACTTGCCGCAAAGGTACTCGAACCCAATGCGATGAACCTTGCAACCGTCAATGAGGATGGTCGCCCAACAGCACGGATAGTGCTCCTTAAAGGAATTGAGAACCAGAAGTTTACCTTCTTTACAAACTATCAAAGCTTAAAGGGCCGTGAGCTTGAAAAGAATCCGGCGTGCGCGCTCACGTTTTTCTGGCCTGAATTGGAAAGACAAGTGAGAATTGAGGGCATTGCAGAACGTGTAACTGCCGAAGCTTCGCAAGCATATTTTCAAAGTCGCCCACGTTCATCGCAGATCGGCGCGTGGTCGTCACCGCAAAGTTCGATTATCGAAAACCGTCAAATTTTAGAAGAACGTGTAGCACAAATGGAGAAGAAATTTTCCGAACACCAAGTTCTTCCTCGCCCCAATCAATGGGGTGGGTTTGCCGTAACACCTTTGGTAATTGAATTTTGGCAAGGACGACCAAGCAGGTTGCATGATCGCTTACAATTTACCCGCGTGGATGGCCTCTGGAAAGTACATCGCTTAGCACCATAACGGTATCCGATCCCGACAACGAGCCAACACAAATGGTGAGGCTAACGTCAGATCAGGTCAAATAAAGAATTGACGCCAGGAACGCGCCTTACCGTGAAGCCTTCTCCATATTCAACGCCGATACTATGACCGAGTTCTTGCGCACGACCCTCTACCATTTTCATGAACGCTGGATTTGAAATATAGGTCTGCGGCTCTTTGCTACTGGGGTCAAAGAATTGCGACTTAAATGCTTTGATTGAATTCATTTTAGTTTCGAAATGCGCCGAGATATCGACGACTAAATCCGGCACAATGTAATGGCTTTGGATATAGTGGTAAACAACCTTCGGACGCCAAGCCTGTTGCGCGTTACCCTCATCATCTTTGGTTTCGATTTTGACAAGACCAGAAAGAAAAGATGCATCGTAAGCCAACGATGCACCTTTACCATGATCGATATGTCTGTCTGTGATAGCATTACCAATCACAATGGACGGTTGATATTTTCTAATCATCTTGATCACTGGCATTTGAGACGAAGGATCATTCTGAAAAAATCCATCTGCAAGACCAAGATTTTCGCGCACAGAAACGCCGAGGATTTTTGCCGCCGCTGCAGCTTCTTGTGACCGCAATTCTGGAGTACCTCGCGTACCAAGCTCCCCTTTTGTAAAGTCGATTATACCGACCTTATATCCCAATGCGACATGTTTAGCAATCGTTCCCCCTGCACCCAATTCCACATCATCGGGATGCGCAGCAAGAACAAGAATATCAAGCTTCATCAAAGATTTGTTTACTTCTCATCGATCAATTAATGAACGATCTCCATCTCTTTTGCAACCAAGAATTTTTCGGCATCCAGTGCACCCATGCAACCAGTGCCAGCCGCGGTAATTGCTTGACGATACACTTTATCAGCGGCATCGCCCACTGCAAAAACGCCTTCTACATTTGTTTTCGTCGATCCAGGAATAACTTTAATGTATCCCGTTTCGTCTACTTCGATATAGTTTTTGAAAATGTCTGTGTTGGGTTTATGTCCAATCGCCAAGAAGAATCCTTCTATTGCAATTTCTGACTTCAAACCTGTTTTATTATTGACAAGCTTCACACCCATTACACCATGATCATTACCAATGATCTCTTCTGTTTCAGTATCCCAATGGATAACAATGTTCGGCGTATTGAGCACACGCTTCTGCATGATCTTGGAAGCGCGCATTTCGTTACGACGCACGATGAGGTGAACTTTCGTACACATGTTTGCAAGGTATGTAGCCTCCTCAGCAGCTGAGTCGCCAGCACCTACTACAGCAACATCCTTACCACGATAGAAATAACCGTCGCATACTGCACAGGCAGAGACACCACGATTGGCAAATGTTTCTTCAGAGGGAATTCCCAAATACTTAGCCGTTGCACCAGTGGCAATGATTACCGTATGTGCGATGATTTCATCTTTCTCATCTACGATAACCGAATGCGGATAACCACTAAAATCAACAGACGTTACCATGCCGTATCGAACTTGCGTACCGAAACGTTCTGCTTGTTTCTGAAGGTCGACCATCATCTCTGGTCCATTAATACCATTCGGATATCCAGGGAAGTTCTCCACATCGTTGGTGATGGTGAGTTGTCCTCCTGGTTGTCCACCGGTGTAGAGTACAGGTTTCAGTCCTGCACGGGCTGCATAAATAGCTGCTGTGTATCCGGCCGGACCGGAACCGATAATCAAAACTTTAACTTCTTCTTTTGCCATGTTTCTATTAGCGTTGACGTAAGGGAGTAATAAAAGGCCTCGCAGACGAGACCCTAAAAATATCTAAAAAATCATATTCTATCCTAAGTCGAGTTTCAAAGCTTTTCTTCTTGATGTATGCCGTAATCTTCTGATTGCCTTTTCTTTGATTTGCCTAACACGTTCGCGTGTTAATTTGAATTTTTCGCCAATTTCTTCTAAGGGAAGCGCGTGTTCACCATGTAGACCAAAATAGCGCACGACCACATCTCCTTCCCGCTTTGTCAACGTCGACAATGCACGTTTCACCTCGACTCTCAGGGAGTCTCCCGGCAGTGAATCAGGTATTTCTTCACTATCGTTCGTAAGAATATCGAGCAAACTATTTTCCTCACCTTGGATAAAGGGGGCATCCATGGAGACGTGTCGAACGGAGATCTTCATGGTATCTAACACTTCGGCCGTAGTTAAGTGCCGAATCCACAATACCGTAAAGGAGATGAACAACTTAAAACCGCGTGTTTCATCAAACCGCTGTGCAGCCTTAATGAGGCCCGGATTACCTTCATTGTCACCAAGCGTTAATCCTTGGTTTTGATATTGTTTAGAAACTGAGACAACAAAATGCAGATTTGCTTTTGTTAGTTTTTCGAGCGCTACTTGATCGCCTTCTCTTATTCGTTTCGCCAGGTGAACTTCTTGCTCAGGCGCAAGGAGATCGACTTTTTCAATTTCTTGAAGCCCCTTGTCAAGCGATTGGCTTTCGCGATTCGTGATCTGTTTACTGATCTTTAACGGTCTCATCCTTGGAACATTCGTTAAGGTAACGTTACGAGGTGAACAGATAGTTCCATTCACCTCGTTACCTTAACAATGATCAAGCTTGAGTAGTTTCCGGCTTAGGTGGACGTGGAATCAACACCTTTCTAGACAAGCGGAATTTACCAGTCTTTTTATCTACTTCAATAAGTTTAACTTTCACTTCTTCGCCTACTTCAAGCACACCTTCCATCGTTTCGAGGCGTTCCCACTTAATTTCAGAGATGTGAAGCAAACCATCTTTCCCTGGCATGAATTCAACAAATGCACCAAATGGCATAATTGACTTCACCTTACCTTCATATACTTCACCAACTTCTGGTACGGCAACGATATTCTTGATGCGGCGAAGTGCTGCATCCATGATCTCTTTGCTACTCGCGAATACGTTCACAACGCCTTTGTTGTTTACCTCTTCGATAACTACCGTTGCACCCGTTGTATTCTGGATATCTTGAACCACTTTACCACCTGGGCCGATTACCGCACCGATCATGTCTTTCTCAATGATGACAGTTTCAGCACGTGGCGCGTGAGGTTTAAGATCGTTTCTAGATTGCGATAAGGTCTTCTTCATTTCGTTCAAAATATGAAGTCTTCCTTCTTTCGCTTGAAGCAATGCCTCTTCTAACACAGCGTATGTAAGACCATCTACTTTCAAGTCCATCTGACATGCCGTGATCCCCTTCTCAGTTCCGGTAACTTTAAAGTCCATATCGCCGAGATGATCTTCATCGCCAAGGATGTCAGAAAGAATTGCATATTTACCTGTGCTGCTATCAGAGATCATACCCATCGCGATACCTGAAACAGGTCCACTAACAGGAACACCAGCATCCATCAGCGCAAGTGATCCTGCACAAACAGTTGCCATCGATGATGAACCATTGGATTCTAAGATATCAGAAACGACACGGATTGTGTATGGATTTTTCTCGTCAGCAGGAAGCACTTGCTTCAGCGCACGGAACGCAAGGTTACCGTGACCTACTTCTCTTCTACCCGGACCACGGTTAGGTTTTACCTCACCTGTTGAGAAGCCTGGGAAGTTATAATGAAGGATAAACTTGCTAGAACCTGAAATCATTGCGCCGTCGATCATCTGCTCGTCGAGCTTGGTTCCAAGTGTAACGGTTGTCAAAGACTGCGTCTCACCGCGTGTAAAGATTGCAGAACCGTGCGTTGATGGAAGATAATCCACCTCAGACCAAATCTGTCTGATCTCACGTGTTTTACGACCGTCGAGGCGAAGACCTTCGTTAAGTGCGAGGTCTCGACATGCCTTCTTCAAAATATCTTTGTAGTATTTCTTAACAAGAACCTTATCCACGGTTGTATCCTCAGGCAATGACTCGAGGTATTCGTCAAGGGCTTTGCCGAGCGCCGAAGAACGCTCCTTTTTGTTTGTGAGCAATTGACGTGCTGCGCCATACACCTGCGGATAATATTTATCGAAGAGTTCTTTTTTGAGCGCTTCGTCTTTATTCTCGTGGCTATAGGTTCTCTTCTCAGTCTTGCCAGCTTCTTTTGAAAATTCGATCTGAACTTTGCATTGTTCGATAATGGCTTCGTGCGCTATTTTCAAAGCTTCAAGCATATCTTGCTCGCTCACTTCCTTCATTTCGCCTTCAACCATCAAGATGTTTTCGATAGATGCGGCTACGATCAAATCGATATCGGCAGACTCTTTCTGCTTCATCGTTGGATTGATCACAAACTTACCATCGATTCTTGCCACACGTACTTCTGAGATCGGTCCTCCAAAAGGAATATCTGAAACAGAAAGCGCAGCAGAAGCCGCGAAGGCAGCCAACCCATCAGGGAGAGCATTTTCATCACCGGAGATGAGATAAATCATTACTTGCGTGTCGGCATGATAGTCGTCCGGAAACAACGGGCGAATGGCACGGTCTACCAAACGGCTAATCAACACTTCGTAGTCAGAAAGTTTGCTTTCACGTTTCAAAAAGCCACCAGGCACTTTACCTGTTGACGCGAATTTTTCTTGGTAATCGACAGATAGCGGGAGGAAGTCAGTGCCTTCTTTGGCATCTTGCGCAGACACTACCGTGGCAAGGAGCATTGTGTTACCCATCCTCAACACAACAGAGCCATCAGCTTGACGGGCTAGTTTTCCAGTCTCTAGGGTAATTTCGCGGCCATCTGGTAGCTTACATGTCTTGGTTATTACAGTCGGTTTCATAATCGTAAAAAATTAAAAGAAGAGCCAATCCTGAAGGGGCTCTTAGGTAGTAGTTAAAATGCAAAAAGGGAACCTTTGTTCGGGTTCCCTTTGGGGAATGTCGATTTCTTATTTTCTAAGATCCAGATCCGCGAGCACAGCTCTGTAGCGGCTGATGTCCGTATTCTGGAGATAGTTCAGGAGCTTCTTGCGCTTACCTACCAGCTTCATAAGACCTTGCTGTGTTGCGAAGTCTTTTTTATTTTCTTTCAAGTGACCGGTCAAGTGATTGATGCGGTGTGTAAAAAGAGCGATTTGCGATTCAGGAGAGCCGGAATCAGTTGCTTTTTTACCTGCACCGTGCTTCTTGAATAATTCCTGTTTGATAGCCGTTGTAAGATACATCTCTAAAAAATGTTTTTATCCTTTTATTTCAGGGGGCAAAGGTAATCCAAAATGCTGCAATTTTCCAAGCATTGCCACAATTTAGTTTAGGCCAAGCTTGTTTTTGATTGTTTTTTACGCTTGATCCATCGCGTTACCTTATCGGCCACAACACTGTAGAAATCAGCCTCAAAGAGGCGCGCATCCGCACGCGCTTGCTTCAGGAAGAATAGCCCCACAAAAAACAGGATCAAATCAGCCATCCAGACTCCGAAGATTACATTGATCGTACCTTGCTTAGCCAATTTTTCGCCCTGCATGGTTACAACATAGTAGATAATAAAGAACAGAATAGACACCAAAAAAGGCACCCCTAACCCACCCTTCTTGATAATAGCACCCAGCGGCGCGCCAATCAGGAACATGGCAATACACGCAAACGAACTCGCGATGATCTTATGCCATTGTATTTCGAATACACGCCTATCTTTTTCGAAATTATCGATCTGAACATTCGCGTTTGCAATCTGACTTTTCAGCTGGCGTGCGGAATTTGCCGCTGATTGATAAGCCATGGCATCAGGGGAGGCTTGGAATATGCTATCGAGTTTATATGCAATAAGAGAATCACTCAGTGGCTTTTTAGTCGTTGCCAGTGTGACATTAGTTGGCTTTTGGAAAGATTGCTTTTTCTGCCTTTCAATACGCTTACGCTTCTGTTCAGCACGTCTCTGCGCTAACTTTCTTTGAGACACATCTGACTTTTCCATATTACCCACAACCGTATTCTTTTTCCGTTCTGCCCTCTTCGCAGCGTCTATGGCCCTCACACTATCCGCCTTAGCGAGGGCCAGTTTCTGCGCACTTGAATCAACCGGCGCGGATGGTGTTGTGCTTAAGTGTGGCGGATTCATTCGCTGTGTATACTTCGCCGTCTCGAGTGAATCGTGAGATTTCTTGTAAGCTTTTACATCGGCTGGTAAAGGAATCGAGTCCTGTGGTGCGTAATACGAAAACATTGAAGACCGACTATAATAATGCGTGAGGCGTTGCGCAAGAATTTGATTTCGAAGCGAATCAATGTCATAATCCAATTCATTCATATTGCGCATCTGACGATTCCCCTGAAACCACTGCTTATCTGTTCTTTTCAACTGAAAAGACGACAGATCAAATACCACCTGCGTCTTGGCGAATTGGCTCCTACTAAGCGATTCTGAATTGCGAGACTTTTGACCTGCCAGTGCCCTTTCATTACTTGCGCCCTCCGTGTAGTTATATCCCCTGAATAATTCCAACTTCATATAGTTGTCATTCAGAATACTATACATTTTACCGGAGTCGGCAATGGTCACTTCCTTGTTGCCGTCGTTCTTCCTGTGATCATAGATAATCACGTTCTTCAATGTAACACCATCGGGATATTTTTTATCAACCTTAATACTGATATCATCGAGACCATTGTAAAAGGCCCCCTCTCTGAGGTCGAGCGCGGGCTTCTTATGCTTAATGTCGTATAGTAGGCTATACGCTTCAAGCGCTGCTTTTGGAACCCAATAGTTATTTGCGTAGAACGCGAGGCCAGTAAGCAAGAGTACAAAAAAGAATATGGGCTGAAGTGCACGGATCAGTGATATCCCCGCGGCTTTAATGGCCGTAAGCTCAAAGTGTTCGCCCAAATTTCCGAATGAAATAAGCGATGACAACAGCACCGCGAGCGGGAGTGCTGTAGGAATTGTAAAGATCGCGAAGTAAAGAAAGAGTTGACCGAGCACCACACTATCTAAGCCTTTACCAATGATGTCGTCAAAGTACTTGAGCATGTTTACGTTCAAGAGAATAAAGACCACGACCAAGAAAGTGATCAAGAACGGGCCAAGAAATGCACCAAGGATTAACTTATCGATCTTCTTCATTCAGAAAGCAAACTCAAAAATAAGGCCAATGACGGGAAAAGAAAAGATAATTATCGGTGGTCGCGTGATGGTGATGGAGTAGAGCTACCCTCCGACTGTCTTTCGTAACGCGTCGATAAGACCATCCCAAAGATCTTGAAGCTCCCTGAGGTCATCGAAATCAGAATAGTCAAATATCTTGATGAACACAGATTGGGTTAACTCATTGAACTCAAGGCGAAGCTCAAAGTATGATGGGTCGGCTGCGTCGTTATCGTTCTCAGGGAGAAACTCGAACCTCGCAAAATGATTGGTGCGATGCGCTACCTGGCGGGCCTTATGCTCCTCGTTGTCCCAATAGAAAGTGTAGGTTTTACTTTCGTTATTGATACGCACATCGTCGGCAAACCACTCCGAAAGTCCACTCGCACTTTGAATGTATGGATACAGCATTTTTATCGATGCGTGTATTTCGTAATCGGCAGTGAACAACCTTTTTTTTGCCATGCTTAATATTGCCATGTCCCTTTAAAACATCACGAATGAATATAGAGCATTTTGCTTTGAATGGCAAAATATATTCATCAGCAATTCAAAGTGCAGAAGGCAGCGAGACAATATTACCTCAGGACAGAATGAAATGATTGGTGAGTGGATTGAGATTCCGATCGCGTTTTGTAATAAAAGCAAAAACCACAAAGGCCTAACTGAAGCGCTACTATTGACAATATGACCAAAACTATCTCCATAGAATAACCGTGAGAATTAGTTAATAATCAAATGTAGTTGAATAGATTTAACATGCTAATTTTAAAGAGTTTATATGCATTTAACTACGGTGATTGATCAAATACAACCTACCAATGAACTTAACGCGTGAAATTTTGAAGGAACACGGGTCAAAACAAGCCCATAAAATCGCGCGTTATGCCAGTTCATCTCCTTTAACATTTAAATTACTTATCGATACTTATCTTACTGGTCCTTATCGCGTTACTCAACGAGCATCATGGCCTATATCAATTGTGGGCGAGGCGCATCCCAAACTCATTCGACCGCACTTAAAAAAGCTCTTGGACTTCATGGTAAGGGATGATGTTCACGATGCCGTCAAACGCAACACCATGCGCGTTTTGCAGTTTGTCGAGATACCCAAGCGGAATCACGCGCAGGTTATCGACATCTGCTTCGAACTCTTACAAAGTAAAAGGGAGGCGGTAGCGATAAAATGTTTTGCGATGACGGTGCTCAGTAGAGTTATCGACGACAAACCTGAACTGCAACGAGAATTGAAGATTATTCTGGAGGATCAACTCCCCTATTCGACGGCCGCCTTTAAATCCAGAGCGACGAAACTGATCAAGAGATTGCCAGGTGTGTAGACTTGATGGGTTATTGCATGAGTTTGCTGATTAGGTCATCCGTAAGCTGATGTTCTTCATCTGGTGTCATCTGGCGGTACTGAACTAGCACCTGCGCGGCTTGTTTGAACGACTTGGTCATCACCAATGTAAGCGCCAGGTTAAAATAACTATTGGTAAACGTCGGCTCGATTTCGATCGCCGCTTCGTAGTGCAATTTTGCTAATGGGAAATTTCCAACCTCCGAATATAGGTTAGCAAGGTTATAGTGTGCTTCGAAATGACGCGGGTCTTCCTTCAGACTTTTTGTGAAGAAATCTATGGCCTTCGGAAAGTTGCTGATTTGTGTTTCCATGATACCGAGATTGCAATAGGCATCGGCCACGGAATCATTCTCATGAATTGCTGTCAGGTATTGTTTCTTTGCACCTTCATGGTCGCCATTTTCGTCGAGCATGAGCGCTTCTTCGAAAGCGGTGAGTTGGTTAAGCTTAATAATCTTACCACCTGCGAATAGATTCAATTGGCCATTCTTTGGCGGCGTCGATGGCTTTTTCTTGCTAACGCGCTGAGGTCCAAACTTCTCCGGAACGGGATTATGAAATTTTACAACTTTCGCCATGATTTACACAAAGGTAGTCTTTCTTTGATTAACCTCATGCACAGCGGAAGCGACGAATAGAAATTCGCCTTTAACTAGCCTTGCGCCTGGTTTTGGTTTGCTTTTCGGCTTTTTCCGCCTTGGCTTTTTTGGCAGTTTCACCTTTTGCTTTCTCCATCGGCTTCTTCGCGGCATCAATACTTGCCTTCAATGCTGTCATAATATCAACAACCTTAGGCTCTTCTTCCTGGATGGTCACCACTTCTCTACCCTCTACCTTCGCATCGATGATCTTTTTCAGCGCATCATAGTAATGATCCTTCATTTCAATCTGACTAAACTTCACGCTCATCGAATCAACCAACGTCTTCGCAAGTTTCAGTTGTTCTTTGTCGGCCTTAACCTCGAGTAGCTGCGGTACTTCGCGAATACTCCTTACTTCATTGGGATATCGTAAACGATACATGACCATACCGCCTTCGTGTGGACTTAATAAAACTGGTGTCTCACGATCACGCAGTACCACTTTTCCAACCGCGATCTTACCAGAGTCTTTTAATGTATGCATCAACAGGCCATAGGTTTTGGCTGCGACGTCGCCATCCGGTCCAAGATAGTACGGTGATTCATACAGCGTAGGATGCACTTCTTCTGAATCAACAAACCCTTGAATCTCAATTACTTTTTCACTTTTGAGTTTCACCTTGGCAAGGTCTTCATTTTCAATGATCACATATTGACCGGGCTCATACTGATACCCTTTCACTATATCATCGCTCTTCAACACTTCACCCGTTACCTTGTCTTTTTTCTCGTAGGCAACCGGGTTGTGCCCTTCCTTCGAAAGAAGGTTAAAACTAATGGTCGTACCGGAGTCAATGGCGTTGTAAATTCTGACGGGGATAGTCACCAACGAAAATTGAATATGTCCTTTCCAAATAGCCCGCATAAGTACTTAGTTTAAAAAATTAAATGAAGTATGCTAAACTACTGATTGTGAATAATATTTACAAATCAAAATATTTCTCCAGTTGAGCTCCGCTATGAACGCGCTTCAACCACGCTTACCCGTCACAAGACCCGATATCTCACTGCCGGGTATCGCCAGTTCTCACTGTCGCTTTAAGATCGTGAAGGATGGAATAGAGTCCGAAGTAAGTCCTATTGATGTAAACCGCATCGCGCACTCCCCTTGCCTTCTTCGAATTGCGCAGCTCTTTCATCTTCGTAAGTTCTTCGCCGAACTTGTATAAGGAATCGAAATAGGCTTTGTCAGAGAAGTCGAAAGTTTGCGTTCTGAATGGTCTACCGAGTAACTCCACTAACCTGCTAAAGACACCCTTGAAAAACGCCTTTTCTTTCGGCGTGTCGCTTTCGTGAATAAAACTCAGTTGGCGAAATACACGGTCTAGCTTCTTCTCATCAGTCAAGATATCATCATCAAGCAACTGAAAGTAAGTAGTATAAAAAGCATCAGGTATTACTTTAACACATCCGAAATCGATAATTCCAAGCTTGTTATCATTCGTTATAATGAAGTTGCCCGGATGCGGGTCGGCATGAACCGCCTTCAGCTTATGCATCTGAAAGTGATAAAAATCCCACATCGCCTGGCCGAGTTTCGATCCAATCGTCGCTGTAAATTCATGCTTGAGAAATTCCCCTAAAGGCTTTCCTTCAAGCCAATCCATTGTCAATACCTGTGGCGAGGAAAACTGCGTATAGTAGCCTGGAAATACAATGTTCTCGATATGCTTACATTGCTGAGAAAGTGTTATGGAGCGTTGAAGCTCCAGTGCATAATCTGTTTCTTCCATCATTCTAACTTCCACTTCCTGAATAAATTCGTCGTACTCAGCGGGATTAAGATTGAACATCGACAGCGCAATGGGCTTGATCATGGCTAGATCGGATCTCACACTTTCTCCCACACCAGGATATTGAATCTTCACGGCCAATTTTTTATCCTTTAGTGTAGCAAGATGAACTTGCCCCATCGACGCCGCATTCACCGCCTTGTGTGTGAATGAGTCAAATATTTTATCCGGACCTTTGCCAAAATGCTTCTGAAATGTTTTTACGACTAGTGGATATGACAACGGAGGCGCACTATACTGAGCCATGGCGAATTTTTGCTGATACGCTGACGGTAGCAGATTCTTATCCATGCTTAACATTTGCGCTACTTTTAAAGCGCTTCCCTTCAATTCGCTCAGTGAATTGTAGATATCTTTTGCGTTGTCCTCATGAAGCTCTTCTCGCGACGTTTCAGGATCAATCAACTTCTTACCATAGTGCTTAAGATAGTTTGTACCAATCTTCGCCCCCGTCGATATGAATTTAGACGCACGACGAACTTTAGAAACTGGAATGCGATCGAATTCTTTCATGGGATCTTTCATGTACTATCGCGTTTTGGTTTGATATAAAAACTTGCCGAAATCAATCGCAGAATCAACAGCACTTTTTCCGATAAGGTCGAAAGCAAGATTAACAGATTTCTCGACGGCAGCATCGGTCTGTTCGAAGCCTGCACTGTTGTCATCACGCCAAAACAAAAGTATGAAGCCAAGGTGCAAACCAAACAGCTGCGGATAGCGCTTATCTAGGTAAGGGCGATTGGCTACCTCCCCGTTTTCTTTTCCTTCGGACAAAATAGACTCAAAGAATGCCTCCACAGTTGCTTTAAAACCCTTCAAATATGTTGGCGTTAGTCCTTCTAAACGAGGCACTTGCTGAAGTCTAAACAAGACAAGACTTCGATTTGATTTCAACTCTTCCAGCAGAGTGTAATAAAATGCTAACACCTTTTCGCGCGTACTAAATGTAACGAATGACTCATCCGCGCGAAGACGAAGGACAGTTCGATCAGCAAAACGTTTCCAAATGTGTTGCTCTAACCCGTCAAACGATCCGAAGTGGTCGTAGAATTCTTCCTCTTTGATACCGAGGTCGAGACAGAACTTGAATACTGTGGCCGGTTGCTTTCCTTCAGACAACAGATATTCGAGATAGGCATTAACAATTTTATCCTGTGAAACTTTTCCAGAGGATTTTCGCGTTGATTTTTTGGCCGTTTCCATGCAGACTTAAACAGTTTTTCACATTAAAGGGTTTGGTTATCTATTAAATATAACACCGTGATCCGCTGTCTTTTTATATTATCCTTGTTCTCTTTCTCGGCGGTTGCGCAGCGCAGTCCGGATACGTTATTCGGGCAAGCTGAAGCTGCCTTTGACGACGGGCAATATGCGAAGGCTTTGTCCCTTCTGAACAACTGTTTACTAGAGGATCCTGGATTTATGAATGCGTATTTTATGCGTGCAGAAACACGAGAACGCCTTCGCGATCCTGAAGGAGCACTAACCGATTATAGCATTGTTCTCGAAAACATTCCAACGCATGTTGAAGCACTGCTGAACCGAGGCCGGCTTCGTTTTCATTTAAAGAAGTATGCACAAGCGGCCGAAGATTTTCACCTCTTTCTGAAAACGCCGTCAGGCATCACGCAACGAATCTACTTTAACCAACAAGCTCGGGTTAGTGGCGTGAATCAGGTTATGACGGCGCAGAGTTTTAGCAAACCCGTCGTCTATAATTACCTCGGATTGATAGCCCTTCAATCCGGTCGACACGACGAAGCTTTAGTATGGCTTGATTCGGCGATTCATGTTCAAAAAGGAGAAGCCGACTATTTTGTGAATCGGGCTCTCGCGTACGATGGACTGGGCGATACGGCGTCTGCGCGTAGAAATTATAAACAAGCCCTGGCCGTAAATCCAGATCATGCCCTTGCATTAAGTAATCTCGGGCTTCTCAGTAATACAGATAACAGTAGAGCTGTTGCACTGTTTACTGATGCCATTCACGCCGATTCGTCTGCACTTCACCCCTATTTGCAGCGCGCCAAATACTTATTTGATACACATGACTATAAAGGTGCCCATCGCGACCTTAGTAAAGCATTAACGCTGGAAGACAAAAATCCTGAAATTTGGTTTACGCGGGGCTTAGTGAACGAAAGGTTACGCGACGAAAAAAGTGCATACGCCGACTACACAAAAGCAATAACGATCAAAGAAGACCATTTCAAAAGTTGGATCAACCGCGCTAACGTGCTCTTAAAACTCGAGCGTTACCAAGATGCAATTGAAGATTATAGCGTTGCACTTGTTTATCATGCTGATTTTGCCGCCGCTTACTATAATAGGGCAATCGCAAGGCGATACCTCTCCCAGCACTCCGCCGCTTGTGAGGACTTAAAACTTGCGATCGCTTACGGCATGACCGTCGACGAAAATATGGAAGATCAATTTTGCAAAGAGAAAAATTAAAGATCCGGACGCATTCGGACAAACACAGGTTCTCTAAACATTTGGTCTGGCGTTACCTTTGCATAGGCTATCTCGACGTTCAACGTTGGTTCGATCCATGTTGTGATTTTTGGATCGACGAAATTCCCTGTTACGATTGGCTTTTTCAATACAGCAACAGCTTTCATCGCTTGTAGAATTTCCTTCATTGTGGCATCATCGAATCCGGTACCAACCTTTCCGCGATAAACAAGTTTACCATCAACGTACTCCGCAATTTGCAACGCACCAAAAATTCGTTGACGTTCGCCCTTACCCTCAGTAAAACCAATGATCACACAGTCGCTGCTCTGGCGCACCTTTACTTTAAGCCAACAATCAGAGCGTTTACCCACAAAATATTTACTATCCTTGACCTTGGCCATAATGCCTTCAAGTCCATGTTCGCGCGCTGCTTCGAACAAAAGGTGTCCATCCTCTATCGTTTCACTCACGCGATACGACGTATCCGATTTGATCGCGTCTTTTAAAAATGCTTTGCGCTTCAAGAGTGGATCGTTCGTCAAATTTCGGCCGTCTAAATAGAGGCAGTCAAACACATAGCAAAAGGCGGGGTTTGATTTGGTAAGCTTCTGGATATTCGACTGGCCTGCACTAGACATCCGGTTTATCACTTTCTTGAACACGGGTTTCCCGTCGGAATCAAGGCATACAATTTCAGCATCAAACAAACCATTCGTAGCGCGAAATGCCTGCTCACCATTGGTAAGCTCAGGAAATTGCGCAGTGATGTCGATATGATTTCTCGTTTGAATTCGTACTTGACCATCTTCCACTGCGATGAGTGCACGAATACCGTCCCATTTCATTTCGTAAATGTATTGATCACCAACCGGAGGTTTCTGCGCGGGAACCGCGAGCATAGGCTCTACGTTGTGGTGTAAGTAATCGATCTGCGGCTGATCAACGCGCTCGAGCAACCACTCTTTATCCTTCATCTTGTGAATTCTGTATTCACCATTCACTTCCTTGCTGCTGAGGCGAAAATAGAATCCATCCTTTTTATCTTTCGTGATGGTGTATTTTCCCAAGGCATAGATCCACATTTCACCAGCGCCATATTGTCCTTTGGGAATTTTTCCGTCGAAGGTAAGATATTGCATGGGGTGATCTTCTGTTTGCACCGCCAATCGTTTAACACCTGGTTGAGGAGGTAAACCCTTGGGAACAGCCCATGATTTTAACACCCCGTCTTTCTCAAGGCGCAGGTCGTAATGTAAACGTGAAGCATGATGGCGGTGTACGACAAAGGAGTTGCCGACAGTTTCTTTCAATTGTGCAACCGGCTCAGGTGTTACATCGAAGTCGCGTTTCTTCGCATAGGCCTCCAGTTGTTCGGGCTGCTTGTGTTTCGGGTTAACAGGCAACTTCTTCGCTTTTGTGGTGATCGTTTTTCGATGTGTATGAAGTTCAACTGCGTAAGCACTAAACGCTTCCCACGCATCACCATCAGCGAGAACTTTTTCTAAGGCCGAGTGAATGTTGAATACTTTCGGGTCGGTAACATCTTTGAGTTCATCCCACGTTAACGGCATGGATACTGGTGCACCTATCCTACCCCTCAAACTGTAAGGCGATACGATACTTTGCCCTGACCTAATTCTGAAAATATCAATGAGCACCCTACCTTTACGCGCATCTTTTTTGATTTGCAAAGTTGTTGCGTCTGCATTTCGATCAACAAAAGGTTTCGCGATATCCTGCGCGGCTTCAAATACAGTATGGAAATCCCATCGCGGTTCAATGGGTACGCAAATATGAAGTCCCTTTCCGCCAGTTGTTTTCACAAACGGCGTATACCCCTTTGCTTCTATATCCGTCTTCAGTGCAAAAGCGATCGGTATTACTTTTTTAAAATCATATCCTTCGGGTGGATCAAGATCAAACACCATGTAATCAGGACAATCGAATTCCGGTTTCCGGCTATGGAGCTGATGCAGTTCAAGGGAAGCCAAGTTCGCTAACCATACGAGAGTCGCTTGCTCCGACGCCATGATGTAGTCTTTCTTTTCCTTTCCAAGACTTACAAACTCGATCCAGTCGGGAGTCCAATCTGGTTTATTTTTTTGATAGAAACTCTCTCCATGTATACCATCTGGGAATCGGATTAATGTGAGCGCACGTCCTTTGATATGATTTAAGACCGTAGGCGCAATGTTGAGATAGTAGTTAATTACTTCCGCTTTGATCACATGGTCTTCAGGAAAAATAGTCTTATCCAGATTGGACAGTTCAACCTTATGTTTTCCTACTTGCGCCCATTGCGTCTTCTTGGCCATGCCGATTCGTAAACGTTAGATTTCTAAAGTTAATGAAACCTGTCAATATCAATGCAAGACAAAGTCCACTGATAAAACTCACGACGCGGTTACCCAAATGTGGATTCCAACCATCGACGGCAAAACGAATTATTACCACCGCTGCGATTACGATCAACACCAACGTCCAATACAATATTGTAATTCGTGCAGATTGAATTTGCTGACGCTGCTTAAGCATGACATACACCGTAATGGCAGCAAGTCCGACGAAAGTACTTACGTGCTGCAAAACATAAAACATCGGATATTTTACGCCTTGCCAAGGAAGAGAATACCGATAGAACGGAAGCCTATGAACGAAATACCCGCTGTTATGTGTGAAGCTATCCCAAAAAATATGAGATGCAGCCCCAATGAGTGCTGATACGAGAAACCAATACCAATTTGATTTGAGATACTTTATAAAATTAAAATGCAGCGTATCTTGAAATCTCACCTGTAAAAAACGCGGCGAATTATTGATCAAGTTTTTCTTCACGACGAGATGAAAAACAAACGCGAGTGCTACCACGACGGGGAGATCAAAATAAAATAACCCTCCCCAAGTGTGACTATGTACACTGCTCACGCTGGCTTTAAAAAAATATTCAAAGTCGGGAGCAATGCTTCCAATAATTAATCCAGTAGCGGAAAGCCATCGCAAGCGAAGCAAAGGAAGTACGATTGCTGAATGTGCTGGCGTAAAAGGCATACTCTATAATTATTCCATTACTTCGGCTTTTCTTCTATTGGTTAAGAAAATCATGCCGATAATAAAGGTAATGGCTGCGATGGCAATAGGATACCAAAGTCCGGCGAGTGGATCGCCTTCTGGGTTGACATCCGATTTACTTTGGACGAAAAGAAACGTAGCGAGAAATGGAGTGAGTCCTCCGAAAATCCCATTACCAATATGGTATGGCAATGACATCGACGTATATCTGATTTTTGTCGGAAACAGTTCAACAAGAAACGCGGCGATCGGACCATAGACCATCGTCACTAAAACAAGCTGGGCGAACACGAGAAGAATCATGATCCAATAGGCCTCGTTTGAAAGTATAATTTCTTGCTTCATGTCGCGTTGCTCTTTACCGTCAACGATCTTCGTAGTCGTCGTGATTACCTGTTGTGTGCCGTCATTAAATTTTTTGGTTATTTTTTCCTGCGCTGGCGAATTTTCCGTAACGCGTTCATTTACCAATTCTGTTTTACCAGTCACCTGCGCGATGGAAAACATTTTGTCATACACTGGCCGATACATAAATACAGCGATGAGCATACCCGCAAGCATAATGTACTTTCTACCAACCTTATCTGACCACCATCCAAAAAAGATAAAAAGCGGGGTACCTAGTAAGAGTGCGATGGCGATGATATCGCGCGTTTGCACAAAATCAACCATACACGTTTTCTCGATAAAGGTCATCGCGTAAAACTGCCCCGTATACCAAACAACACCTTGTCCTGCTGCTGCTCCAAACAGTGCGATCAACACGAGCTTCAAATTTTCTTTGTTACCGAAGCTTTCGCGAATTGGATTCTTAGAAACTTTTCCTTCCGCTTTGAGTTTTGAAAAGAGCGGAGACTCACTCATCTTAAGACGGATAAATACCGACACCGCTACCAATACGGCAGAAACAATAAATGGAATTCTCCACCCCCACTCACTAAACTCTGTCACACCGACTGATTGCCTTACCAGTAGAATTACACCTATCGAAACAAATAGCCCTAGCGTTGCTGTGGTTTGAATGAAACTGGTATAGAATCCTCTTTCTGCAGCGGGAGCATGCTCGGCTACATAGGTTGCAGCACCACCATATTCACCGCCAAGCGCAAGACCTTGAAGAAGTCGGAGAATCAACACCAGGATCGGTGCGAGAATACCGATTGTCTGATATCCCGGGATTAGTCCTATGGCAAATGTTGAACCGCCCATCAGAACAAGTGTGACCATGAAGGTGTACTTCCGCCCGACTAAGTCACCAAGTCTTCCAAAAACAATAGCCCCAAATGGGCGCACGACAAACCCCGCGGCAAAAGTTGCTAAAGTGGAGAGAAAGCCAACATAAGGATCATCTGTTGGAAAAAATTGCTCCGACAGAATCGTTGCTAAGCTTCCGAAAATATAGAAGTCGTACCATTCAATAAGCGTTCCTACAGATGATGCCGCAATAACAAACCAAAGGTTTTTCTTTTCAGATTTTGTGAGCGCAGTTCCTTGCATTTTAGTCGTGATGAGAGGTTACTATCTTAGAAAGATAGATCAGAATCTAACATCATACAACAGCATAGCTGATCAGAAATAAATCTCTTGAGCAACACGGAAGGTATTCGCGTGCGCTTCAATAATGTCGATAAAGTTTTTGGAGTATCCTCCACCCATTGTGACCACGATCGGAATCTTATTTTCACGTGCCATCTGCAGCACCATGCGATCTCGTTTTTTACAACCTTCTCGCGAAACTTTCAGTCTACCCAGTTGATCCGTATCTAAAATATCAACGCCCGATTGAAAGAATATGAAGTCTGGTTTTAAGGCAGTCATGGTTTGGTCCAGATGAAAGGCCAGTGTATGAAGATAGGTAGCATCAGAAGTATGGTCAGGCAAACCAACATCAAGATCTGATGACTCCTTCTTCAATGGGTAATTATTGGCGCCATGCATACTGAACGTAAACACACGAGGTTCATACTTGAAAATTTCCGCCGTACCGTTACCTTGATGTACATCCAAGTCAATAATCAGTATTTGTTTAGCCTTCGCGTTCGAAAGCAGATACTGCGCTGCGATCGCGATGTCATTAAGCAAGCAAAAACCTTCGCCATGGTCGGTAAATGCATGATGCGTTCCCCCCGCAATATTCATGGCGATCCCGAACTGTAATGCGTAATCTGCGCATGCAATGGTACCACTCGCAATGACGCATTCACGATCGACAAGTTTTTGTGACAGCGGAAAGCCGGTACGTCTCACCGCCCGTGGCTCAAGTGTGAGTGTGCTAAGTTGGTTCCAATAAGTTGCATGGTGAACAGCAAGTATCAACAATTCATCAAGTGAAGACGGGGTGAACAGATTTCCTTCATTGATCGTGCCTTCATGAATCAGCTGCAGCGGCAAGATCTCATACTTGCTCATTGGAAAGCGGTGGCCTATAGGAAGCGGCAGCACGTATTGGGAACACCACGCGATTTTAAGCATATCAGTGAAAAAACACTTCTACGGTAAAATTAGTTACAAAAAATAAGGGGCCGAAGCCCCTTACTCATTAATCTTCTTCGCCCAAATCCTTGAGCTTCTTGCTCACTCGATCAAGGTTCTTATCGTCTGCTACGTAGTAGTAGAGCAATTTCATTTTCTGAAGTAATTCTACTTCTGATTCTTTGCTTGGCATTTTCATTTTTTCTGCTTTCTCCAAGAATGGCAACGCCGTTTCAGAGTCTTTCACACGCTTTTGAACGAGTGCTGGTTTCTTCTTGTTATCCGCCGCAGAAATACCAAGGTTATTAATTTCTTTCGTTGTTTTATCAACTTCGATCAAATAGGTATTCGCAAGGTAATATTGCGCTTCAAAGTAGTTCGGGTTAACCTTCAACGCATCGTTAAAGTTACCGCGCGCCACTTCCAATTGGTTCAGCTGACTATTAACATAGCCTAGATAAAAATGGAATGTTGCGTTCTTCGGATCTTTCTTAATTTCTTCCTCAAGACCACGCTTTGCATCTTCTATTTTATTCAAATCGATCAACAAACCAATTTCGATTTTTGGAAAATCTGTGTTTGACGGAATTGCAGCTTTTGCTCTACGAATGATTTCAAGTGCTTTCTCTTTGTTTTCTTTCGGACCATTGTAAGCTTGATACATTACAACATATGCGTCTTTTGATTTACCGCCTTTCGCCAGATACTTTTCCATCGCCGCGATTGCTTCATCCCAATGCTCGGCAGTGTTGTTTGCAAGTCCAAGAACGAAATAAGAAAGCGTATCATTAGAATAAGCGGTCATCGCATTTTCAAAAACAAGCTTACCTTTTTCAAGTTCTTTGATTGAACCTTCAGCATCGTCTTCATCTTGAAGTTTATTAATGCCGCGTTGCAAGTAATGATTTGCAAGACCTTCCAATTGCTGCGTCTTCGTGATCGGGAGAATTCCATCGGGACCTGTGATAAAATAATCCTTTCCTGATTTGCCAAGTTTTTCGGCTTTTTGTAAAGCTTCAACCGCAGTTTTTAGTGGGTCCGTTGCCAAATTCTTATGCGCTTCAACTTTGGTTGTATCGATGGTCGCGTATACGAGGCCTCTGTAATACCATGTCTCACCATCGTTCATCAATTTCTCGTTGGTTATGGCCAAATCGCTCAATGTTTTTGCTTCGTCGACTTTACCATCCTTAAGCGCTTTAAGCGTTTTTGGATTGCTTGGTTTTACCGGCTTTTGAGCAAATGCTGTTCCTGCAGCTAACAAGCACAGCACAAGTGTAATTCGTTTCATTTTGTGAAAGTTATGGTATTAGATTGAATTAGTGGAGTCATCTGAAGTTGATGTGGTATCCGTTGCATCATCGGGGGCTTGCGGAACATCATCTTGTGGCGTCGTTGCAGCTTCGGCACCCGGTGTCGTTGTCTCATCATCGATCTTCTGTATTTTTTCTACCGAGCTGATACGATCATCATCGTTGAGTTTAATCACACGGACACCTTGCGTAGCACGCCCCATCACGCGGAGCTCACTTACTTTAATTCTGATGGTGATCCCCGATCTATTGATAATCATCAATTCGTCATCATCACCCACCTCCTTGATGGCAACAAGCTTGCCAGTTTTCTCAGTCATGTCGAGCGCCTTCACCCCGATTCCACCGCGTTTAGTAATGCGGTAATCGTCGATCATCGAGCGCTTTCCATAACCGTTCTCGGTTACAACGAGAAGATTAGCATCCTTGCGGGTAATGCAAACCATGCCGATTACTTTGTCTTGATCGGATTCTAATGTTACGCCGCGAACACCGGCCGCCGTTCTTCCCATCGGACGAACATCCGACTCATGGAAGTGAACAGCCTTACCTTCGCTCTTGGCGATAACAATATGATTTTTTCCGTTCGTCAACGAAGCATTTAACAAGCGATCTCCTTCGTGAATGGTGATGGCGTTAATACCGCCTTGGCGCGGTCTCGAATATTCTTCAAGTGTCGTTTTCTTGATAATGCCTTTTTCCGTGCAAAGCATTACGAAATTGTTATTGATATACTCTTGGTCCGTGAGCGTTTGAATTTTCATAATCGTTCGCACAGCATCACCCGGTTCGATGTTGATTAGATTTTGAATCGCTCTTCCTTTTGAAGTTTTATTTCCTTCCGGAATTTCATACGCTTTCTTCCAATACACCTTTCCTTGATCAGTAAAGATCAGGAGGTAATTGTGTGCATGCACAATAAACAAGTGTTCCGTGAAGTCGTCATCTTTCGTCGCTACCCCTCGTGAACCAACGCCCCCTCTACCTTGCGTTCGGTATTCAGAAAGTAAGGTGCGTTTGATATACCCTTGGTTGGAAATGGTAATCATCATCTCCTCATTCGGAATCATATCTTCCACGGTGAAATCGTCATCGTTGTGAACAACGGTAGTACGTCTTTCATCACCATAACGGTCTTTCATCTCAGTCAATTCATCCTTGATGATTTGCATTCGCATTGGTTCGTTTGCAAGAATATCTCTGAGGCGATCGATCAAAGCTTTTACTTCTTTGTACTCCTCCTGAATCTTGTCGCGTTCCAGTCCGGTGAGTCGTTGCAGACGCATATCAAGGATTGCTTTCGATTGGATCTCGGAGAGACCAAATCTAGACATCAGGCCTTCTTTCGCCGTTTCTGGATCCTTGGATCCTCTGATCAATGCAATTACTTCGTCGAGGTGATCGAGCGCGATCAAATATCCTTCGAGAATGTGTGCTCTTCGTTCAGCTTCGGCCAATTCGAATTTGGTACGCCGGACAATAACTTCGTGACGGTGATCAACAAAATATTTGATCTGGTCCTTCAGGTTGAGTGTCATCGGGCGGCCTTTCACAAGCGCCACGTTATTCACCCCAAACGTCGATTGTAACTGCGTGTATTTGTAGAGATTATTTAATACGATATTGGGTACAGCATCACGTTTCAAATCATACACAATGCGATAACCCTCTCGATCTGATTCATCACGGAGGTCAGAAATACCTTCGATCTTCTTCTCATTAACCAATGCTGCCGTTTTCTCGATCATCATGGCTTTGTTCACCATGTATGGGATTTCCGTAACAATGATCTGATCTTTTCCGGTAGATGATGTAACGATCTCAGCTTTCGCGCGCATCACGATGCGTCCACGTCCGGTAAGGAATGCTTCTTGCACGCCTGAATATCCATAGATCAACGCTCCAGTTGGAAAATCTGGCGCGGTGATAAACTTCATCAATTCCGGAATGGTGATATCGTTATTGTCGATGTATGCGGTAATCCCATTAACAACTTCCGTAAGGTTGTGTGGCGCCATGTTTGTGGCCATCCCTACCGCAATACCAGAAGATCCATTGAGCAATAGGTTCGGAATCTTTGCTGGGAGTACCGTTGGCTCTTTCAGGGAGTCATCGAAGTTTGGCTGATAGTCGACCGTATCTTTATTGATATCAGCGAGCATCTCTTCAGCAATTCTTTTCAGACGAGCTTCCGTGTAACGCATCGCTGCTGGAAAGTCACCGTCGATCGAACCGAAGTTTCCTTGTCCATCAACAAGCGTGTAACGGAGTGACCAGTCTTGCGCCATACGTACCATTGTATCGTATACCGAAGCATCACCGTGCGGGTGATATTTACCAAGAACTTCACCCACAATTCTTGCCGACTTTTTATAAGGCTTATTGTAGTTCACACCTAAGTCCAACATCCCGTAGAGCACGCGGCGGTGAACGGGCTTAAGACCATCGCGCACGTCAGGTAGTGCACGAGAAATGATTACCGACATCGAATAATCGATGTAGGCACCTCTCATTTCGTCTTCAATGTTGATTGGAATAATGCTTTGTCTGCCCGGCGTAGGGACCCCAGAATCTTCTGCCATTTAATCGATGTTTTGAGCTTGTAGAAAGCGTTTTTTAAAGCCTCGCAAGATAACAAAAAACACTTACGGCAAGGCTTGAAACAGCAATAGTTTGAGACTGTTTGTCGAATAAAAATTAAGAAAACTCTAGAACAAGAAAAGCATGACGATGACCAGGAATAAGTGCGCAATAACGCACAGCACTTGCATCTCTAAAGTTTCTATAACAGCTACTCCGTTGGTTAGAATTCACCCTTAATATGGGTTCAACTTCTTTTTATTTCGACCTTTATATTTGATCAAAGTAGGATGGTTCTCACCATAGTGAGGATTTTGCTTTTTGTGTATCGGATGAACCCTACTGCGGTATTCTCTATTACCGTGCGCGTGATTGATTTGAATGTTACAGGTTTTTAAGAAACAGCGGCGCAATTCAGGTATACGATACGTCACGCCAACATTCACATAAAAAGCATTAAACTTATGCTTGATGGCATCGGCTCCTTCGATGCTGGTTTTGAAGTTCTTAAACTCATAAGAGGGACGGACAAATACCCTGAAATATTCAGACATCTCCCGTTCAACAGCGACACCAAGATTAAAGTAAACGCCTTTGTTGATTACTTCTTTATCAAACTTCTTCCCTAGACTATATCCACCAATATTGGCATCAACCACGAGCAAGTACTCATAGTAGCGGTACACGGACGCACCAAGCATGAAGAAGTACTTCTTCAAAAAGAAACTCGGCACATCAGGTTTAAAGAGGTTAATACTTTCATCGTATTTCGTGGGGACAAAGCTTCTTAGGTTTACATATTCAAACGAATATCCACCACCGATTCTGTAACGATCCAAAAATTCAACATGCAACGTTGCTTTCAATGGAATATTGAAGGCTTTGTTTCTAAAACCAATATCTGCGGTATCTGATGAAGCTCGAAATGAAGTCGGCAGAATGTTGATCACAGCACTATCGACGCGATTAAACCAGTTTGAATATCCGGAAGTAGACGCCGCATCGCCGATCGGAAAAATGATTGGGCGTTCGCCAGGATTCTGTTGGATACCATATCCATCCAGCGAATGCTTAAAAGTCGTGAGGCCATACCCCGTACTTAACCCAAAGGTGACTTTGCTTAATACTTTTCGAAAAAAGCTTGGTCCTTGGCGATCAACATAGAAATGGTCCAGCGGAATTGAGTTATCCTGCTGTCCAAAAACCTGCGGACACACCAGACAGAACGCGAGGGCGATAATGGCTGAAAAACGTTTCGGAAGTGCAGCTTTCAACTTCAAAAAATTAAAAAATGTAAGCCATTAATAGTCTGACTATTGACCGCTAAAGGTAAGTGAAATTCGGGAATCATCCTACAGTCATCTTCGATCGCCCGCTCGCCAATCAATAGTAGCGATAAAGCGTTCCTGATGTTTCTAACGACGAAAATGTGTGGAATAGTGTCTGATCTTTTTTTGCTTGATACGTAAACTTGTAAGGTACTACTTTCCCACTCGCGTCGGCAACCGTGAAAGTCACATCATTGGCGCCCGCTACCAATGGTATTCTAGCATAATGAATACTATGGGGAAGCGTTTGCCAATTGCGCGTATCTGCCTTCTCTGTCATCGCGTTTACTAGTCCCATCACCGCGCCGAGCCCTTCGTTCTCTTTTCGCATACTGTGTTCTGCTGCTTTTTTCAACGCTGCACGTACCAATCCCTTGCTAAATTCCTCAAGCATACGCTGCTTCAAACTTTGAAAGGCCACTTTGTTGATATCTTCTGCTATCTCCACCGGAAAAGACTGACCTCCTACTTCAACCGCCGCCGACTGATAATACAAGGCGCGCTCGGTATACCTTGGGAAGGCAACTCGGAACACTTCAAGTTTTCTGAGATCCGTGCGATCTTTGTCTTCCTTCACCTCATAGGGAAATGAAAAACCCAAAGCCTGATTATTGAATACCACCACGTTTCCTGAATTATGATCGATCACGAAATTGACGCTCCACTCCTCTTTAACTGGGCCAAGGCCGTTATGCCAGAAGAAGATTAACTCGGCATCTGGTTTTGGTGGCATATAATCTGCCATGTTAAACTTAAGTTTATAGTCCTCAAACTCTTCATAGAACCCCGTCCACACCGCAGTATTCAAGATATCTTTTTTTAGTTGAGTCGGCACCTGCATCGAAAACATTCGCGCGTACTCATTCTCATAAACATCGAGTGCATTTCGATAGGCAATGAAGGCATTGTTATAATCCTTGGTCGATTGATAGATGATCCCCATGAGGTTATGAATAAAAGCATCGCGTTGCAATTTCTCGGTAGACTTGTATTTATCTCCGAGTTGATTCAATCGAATATTGAGCCGACGACACTCAATCAGAGCATCTTCGGGCTTATTCATTTTCAAGAAATTGATAGCCTTGAAGTACAGTAACATCAAATGCTCATGATCCTCGCCGCGATAGACTGTAAAATTCGGATTCAGAAAGTACGCTGCAGCTTCGTTAAAATAGTTGACATGATAATCTTCGCCGAAGAGAAAAGCTTTCTCTAAGAAATTATTACTGGCCTCATACTGGCCCAGCACAGATAAGAGGAGTCCATTGTTAACATAGTATATAAATCGCCCGCGCCCATTTTCCTCTCGATCATTTTTCTTTAGGGTTTCAAGCGCTTGTTTCAAATCACCGCGTTCAAATTCCTGATTGAAGTCAAAATGTTTTTGGTAGTAGTTTGCGCATGAACCCAAGGCAGTAAGCACAACAACAAAGGTGACCACGCTAACAATCACCCGAGAATTTAAGACACCAGATCGAAAGTCTTTCATCATGGCATCGTATCAATCAGTTCTTGATATATTTCTTAATCTCCTTCTGTCCATACCAAACACGTTTGCTGCTCTCAACATTGGTCAGGAACATCGTGGTGATATAGTTAACCACGCGTTTTTTATTGTAGGTATCTGTTTCCGCATTCATCTCCCCAAAGAGCATTAGATCTGCGCCCGTTTCCTTTCCCCATTTTGCTACCGTAGATGGATCAGCAAACTCTTGTTGCTGCGCGCGCTCTAAACGAAGTTTATCACGAAACTCATCGGATTCAACAAGCTCCGCGACACCGGAGTTATGAATGACCATTTCAAACTTCTTCACATAATTCCCCGTTTCGATATGCTCTGATGTTTTGTTTTTAATCAGACCTACGATAATCACCGGTTTTCTTCCAAGAGTTTTCGCATAATCTTTAAAACCATCGGAGTCAAACAGGTCATAAATCATTTGATCGGCCACCATTCGGGAATCAGAATCATTCCACCGGCCACTTAAATCAATCTGTGTATCCGGATTAACACGCGTGACTGACCGCGCACAAGCCGACAGTAAAAAAATCGAAGCAACGATAAGACGTAAAGAACAAGACATAGCAAGGTGTTTTTTTTCAATTGAAAGGTCAAAAACCTTGCCGAAGATACGGATAATGGCTGATAAGGTTCCGTAATAAATCGCTAAACAGCTTTCAAGCCTGCGATTACTTTTTTTGGATCGGCAGCGCTAAACACAAAATTACCGGCTACCAAGACGTCGGCACCGCTGCCTAAAAGCAGTTTTGCGTTTTGTTGATTCACTCCGCCGTCGATCTCGATCACGGCATTAGATCCTGATGCCTGGATCATTTTTTTAACAGACTCGATCTTTTTGTAAGTATTCGGGATAAACTTCTGCGCGCCAAACCCCGGGTTAACAGACATTACCAACACGAGGTCAATGTCAGCGATGATGTTTTCCAATTCTACCACCGGCGTATGCGGGTTCAAGGCCACACCAGCTTTGCACCCAAGTGCTTTGATTTGTTGGATATTACGATGTAGGTGCTGACAGGCTTCAACATGCACCGTGATAATATCGGCACCAACTTTTTGGAAGGCTTCAACATATCGCTCCGGCTGCACGATCATCAAGTGTACATCCAGTGGTTTTTTCGCATGACGTTTAATGGCTTCCGTAACGGGAAGCCCGAAAGAAATGTTAGGCACAAATACACCATCCATGATGTCAACGTGAATCCAGTCAGCCTGACTGTCGTTGATCATGTTTATTTCGCGTTCTAAGTTTGCAAAGTCCGACGCAAGTACTGATGGTGCAATGATGGGTTGTTTCATAGAAAACTTTGCCGCTAAAATAGCAGAAGAAAGGAATGACTAGTCATTGTTTTGCCAATTTCATTGTCTGTGAGCCGTTTTTCCATTGCAACTTCAACATGTAGACACCTGCGGCCAGCCCCGGCAATTTTGCTGTTATACTAGGCTCCTCTCGTGTAAAGGACAACGTCGTTTCAAAAACCTTTTTTCCTTCCGCCGTAATTAACGTGGCAACACATGAAGCAACCATACCAGGACTAAACGGCTTGATCGTTATGGAGTCCAAAAAAGGATTCGGAAAGACTGAGAATGGATTTTTCTCTAACGAGATCAAGTAGCTTTCAATTTTAGTGAAGTCGGGAATACCGTGGCCAAGAAGATTGTTGGGGGCATGGGCCAATGATCCGGATTGGCGGATAAGGGTCATAATTTCTTTGTTGGTTAGATCCGGATATTTCTGCCAGACACCGGCTGCAAAACTGGCGATCAATGGCGAGGCTAGTGACGTGCCGTTAGCTGCGCCGATACTTCCATTCGGAAAGATGACACTGGTGCCAACGCCTAACGCAGCGACATCAGGTTTAATTCTATTGTCTGCGCTTGGTCCCTTTGAGCTCGATGCCGCGCGTGCTCCCTTAGCGTCAACACTCGCCACAGAAAGTACATCGATAGCATCCGCTGGTGGTGTGATGAGTTGCCACCCATTGTTTCCTTCATTGCCAGCACTGCAAACTATCAGTACCCCTCGATCGGCGAGCCATTGTGCCGCGCGTGTAACAACTGCGGTTTTTCCGTCAAGCGCAGATTTCGGGTAGTCCATCGCGTTGTTATCAAAAGTACTATAGCCCAAAGACGAATTGACTACGTCGACACCCGCGCTATCCGCACGTTCCGCAGCAAAGAGCCAGTTGTATTCCTCAATGCGATATTCCGTTGCTGCGTCTTCTGTGACATACAACTGATACTTCGCTTTGTAGGCCCCGCCTGTGAATGATCCACTTTGATAAGCAGCAATCACCGAAAAAACTTCGGTGCCATGAGGATCATACTGAAATACATTATCTGAATTGATGATAAAATCCTTTGAAGCTTCTAAATCGATGCGCCCTTCGGCGATGACTGCGGCAAATGGATCAATAACATCAACGCCACCAAACCCTGCATCAAAAATACCGATCACAATACCTTCGCCATGCAATCCTTCCTGATGCATATCATCGATATTCAATTGCTCAAGCTGCGTACTTGTTACATTGGCAACCCGAGATGTCTTTTGCTTGATGGGCACTTTCTTCCTACCATTTCCAAGGAGTCTGGCATTCGGTGCAACAAAATCGACGCGATCAACAAATGACAATGCTGCAACATCGTCGACCAAAGTTTGATCACATTGTATCAGCAGTCCGTTCATCCAACGTGTTGTGAAGAAAACGTCTACACCAATGCTCTTTACACTTTCAACATAAGCAGGATTTACTGGCAGATCTTTTTCTGTAACAGCGATACCTTGTTTTGAGCGGCGATCAATGGCACGCTGCGAGAGAAATTCTTGTGGTTCTGAAATTGAATACGGCGTCCCGTTCTTCTCTTTAAAGAATACCATGTACCGACCTACCTGAGTGTGCGCCTGAGTTGATGCACCGACGACCAACATCAATAACAAAATGCGCTTAATGACGGCCATACGTTTTAATGCGTTGTTTATAAATCTTTCCACTGTTCACAATCTGCTCTCCCAAACAATCATTATTCGTGCAATACTCAAGCTGCGTAATCTCCCGATATGAAAGTCCTACGTTATCGATATAGCTATCAACACGTTTGTCATAAAATACAATAAACTCTTGGTTATCCTCTTTCAATACCGTTGTAAATCTTCCAGATTGATCTTCACCTGTCTCTTGAATTGCGTACACATCTTCGCGCTTTCCTGTGGTAGGATTTGTTACATTATTGTAAACGTTCCCATTCCACTCCGAACCTTCCTTTGCTGGAAATTGAAGATCGACGAAGGGTACATTTTCTTCCCATACAATGAGTTCATGGGTTGTTTTCTGCGCCGACCACGTATCAATATAGGTCCATTCTGTTTCAGATAATTCACGTTTGCTGCGATGGATGATGTAACGATAGCCGCCATCGCTGGCGAAAGAATCCACTACTTCGGTCAGAAGTTCGAAGTGTACGGTATCTGGATCGCCAAGTTCGTAGACGATCTCTTCAACATCATAAGTTTGAAAAACGCCTTTTTGAAGGGGAAAGAAATCAGGTTCAGCTCGGCGATCATCGTCCGAATCACACCCCGCTGCAATCAAAATTAGCAGCCCCACCAAATAATTATGAAATTGCTTCACCAATAGCGTTGTTTTTACTAAATCCGCGCTTTATTTGAAATGTAAACCTCAAAGGTATTTTTTCTTTTCAATTTAACCTATGCCTCTAAAGACCATCGTGAAAGTCGGCAACATTACTAACCTTAGCGACGCAAGATATTGTGCCGGTATGGGTGTCGACATGTTGGGTTTTAATGTCGTCGAAAATGCCACTGACTATATTAGTCCGAAATCGTTTCAAGAGATTCGCGGGTGGATTACGGGGCCAAAGATAGTCGCCCAAATTGTGGGATTGCCGTCGGCTGCCGCATTGGACGCTGTCCTTGAGCAGTATCGACCAGATCTCTTAGAGCTTTCTACTGCGGAGGCAAACATGTTGGGAACAATTCCCCTCCCCTATATTCTTGTCGCCTCAACGGATACCGCTTTACCTACAAACGCCACTCCTGCGTACGTCATGATCGCAGCGCGCGATACTTATACCGGCGATATTCCAACGCTTCTTCAAATCACAACACTTAGCCAACTAGACAGCGCATTAGCTGATAGTCAAGTTCACGGGATTGCGCTTGAAGGTAGTAATGAAATCAGGCCAGGATTAAAATCCTATGATGACCTCGCCGATATTTTGGAAGCACTGGAGGTTGATTAATCGTTAACATCCGGTTATCTTGACCTCAACATGCAACATCTTTTTTTCTGCTTCATGAGGAGGCTGAATTCGTTTTTTTTACAACGGCATTGCATAGTGTAATCGTAACTAACTGAAACGATACGAATCGAATCCGCGCTTTTCAATTAAGTTGTATCCGATTTTATTTTGTAGACTACTGATATACGCATCAACGGAAGTCTCCACCATATACGTTTCCGATCCCCACATATTGCGCAACAAATGATCTGCGCTAATGGTGCGATGAGGATTTTGCGCCAAGAAAAACAGCAACTCAAATTCTGGTTTACTCAGTACCACCTCGCGTGAACCGATGCGTACGGAAGTCGTTCTGCGACAGATCTTCAAATCTCCGAAGTGAAGTTCAGGAGCACGTTTACGGATGACGATCTTCTTCTTGAGTACACTGCTGACTTTAAATGTTAGTGCACGAAGCCCCATAATTTTCTCGATAAAATCATCGCCGCCCGTATCGAGTGCCGCCTCTTGGTAGTACCGCTCCGATTTTGCCGTCAGAAAGAAAATGTAGGTATCAACAAACCTTGTAAGACTTCTAAGCTCACGACAGATTTCAATACCGTTCGGATGAGGCATCATCAAATCGAGCACGATCAGGTCAGGATTAAATTCAACGGCGACTTTCACAGCAGCTCGGCTATCGCTTATTGTTTTCACAACGAATCCTTCTCTCTCAAAATTGTAAGATAACAGTTCTAGTATATCATGGTCATCGTCAACAATGAGAATACGAAACACTTTTTTCTGCACCATGTAATGAATGTACGATGGTGTGATTACCCGAGCGTTAGTAAGAGATCAACGAAGTGTTATAAATGCAAGGAGACAGGAGGCAGAATCAAGAAGTAAGAAGTAAGAAGTAAGAAGTAAGAAGTATGCTGCTATCGCACGAAGAGGTTTGCGCATTAAGCTGTCTACCTTCAGCTTTTACCTAAGGCGACGGCCCGGGCTACTGCTTCCGCAGTGGTGTCTCTGTAGTCAACGGAAATGCGTTTATCACTTTCGATCCATTCAATGATCTTATCGAGATTTTTCTTCTTCACTTTCTTCACCACGGGTACCCCTAAGTTCTTTAACGCGGCAGCATTGTAGTGTTGCTCTAATTGTGATTTCATGGGCACAACCAAAAGTTTCTTTCCTAGGTACAATGCTTCGGCGGGCGTCTCGAAGCCGGCCCCGCAGAGAATTCCTGTTGATGTAGTCATGCTTTTGGCGAACGCATCTTTGTCAACTGGATACACCGAAAGTTTATCCACGTGATATGCTTTCTTGGCGTGCTTAGAAAACACATGCCACTTTACGTTTCCGATTTTAGAAAGTAACGGAACAAGTTTTTTATCGTCGTAAGCAGGAAGATACACGGTGTAGTGGTCTTTCGTTTCCACTTTTGCATTTCGAACGTCTGCTCTAATAACAGGTGTAAAGATATTATCGTCGTATGATTCGAAGTGGAAAGCAACGTACTTGCTGATTGGCGCATAATTATGCAGAATCCACTCACCCACGGGATCCATCTTCCGGGGCCTCGGTGTTTTTGGGGATAGTAACGCAGATTGATGACTTAATCCTACACAGGGAATATCGCGTTTGCGACAAGCCCATGCCGAAATAGGTTCGAAGTCATTGATAACGAGGTCATAATTTTCCACCGGAAATTTCTTAATCTCTTTGTACACCTCTTTGGAGCTATTCTTTTTGAACGTTTTCAAAAAATCAATTCCGCCCGTCTTCCCAAAGAAGAAACTAAGTCCTTTTGATTTATATTTTACAGGATATGAAAGCTTGATATCCGCTTGTGCACCGCTAACGAAAAGATCGAGTTCTCCGTATTGTTGAAGAATAGGAACGATATCTTCAGCACGAGCAATATGACCATTACCGGTTCCTTGAATTGCGTATAGAATTTTCACCGCTTCACATTTAAGAATTCAGAGACCATATCTTGGAACAACTCATCGTTGTCTTTGTCACCTTGAAAACGCTTTGGCAATTTCATCGATTGAGCCACGCGATCTTCGGCGTAGCGATAAATTCGCCACTCGCCACGGTGATATTCCAACGCTGTTAGGTTCTCAATCCAGTCGCCAGAATTTAAATATACAACTTCTCCCTTCTCGTTTGCAATCGTTCTAATTTCCGGCTGGTGGATATGGCCACACACCACGTATTGATAGCCATTCTCGATCGCTATATCTGAAGCTGTTTTTTCGAAGTTGTTAATAAATTTTACAGCACTCTTCACACTATCCTTCACACGCTTCGACAGCGAGATCTTTTCTCTGCCCAGTTTGGTAAGCATCCAGTTTACCATCGTATTGATGACGATGAGTGTATCGTAACCGACTGCGCCAAGTTTTGCCAACCATTTTGAATGTTGCATAGTGACGTCAAAAACATCACCGTGAAAGAACCAGGCGCTTTTACCGTTGAGCTTGAGTACAATCTTGTTGTCAATCATGAATGAGCCCAGCCGAAAGCCTGAAAACTTCCGAAGCATTTCGTCGTGATTGCCTGTGAGGTAAACGATCTTGGTATTTTTTGTAAGCAAGCCCGTGATGTGCTTCACCACTTGCATGTGCGACTTCGGCCAATAGCGTTTACTAAACTGCCACATGTCGATGATATCGCCGTTTAAGATTAACCGATTGACCTTAATACTTTTTAAATAGCGAAGAAGTTCTTCCGCATGGCAACCATAAGTACCGAGGTGAATGTCGGACAATACGACCAGGTCAACTTCTCTTCTCTTCTTTTTACCCATGGAGACGTGTTGATGTGGACCTTTTGCGAAGTGTTTTGCGCTGGCTAGGTGATGGTTTATGAATGCACGTTTTCACGTCCTCGAATATACGAAAGAACGCAAAACGAAGTATTACCCAAATGTTAACGATTATCGAGGAGTTCTCTCTTTCGATTGCAGCGGCGGATAGACTCTGCAGCGGTTTCGATTGTCTTCGAGTCGAATGAATTTTGTATGTAGAGGCGGAAATAATGCACAGCGTCGTCATACCTACCTTGGATTTCGCGCATCAAACCGAATTCATTGTAGATCGTTGCAAAACTTATCCCGGGCAACTTTAAGGCCGTGTTCAATAAATTCTCGAGATCATCGAAGCGCCGAAGCGTTGACAGAAGGTATGCGTAGTTGTAATACGCGGCCGGATATTCTGGTGCAAATTTTAACGCTAGGCGATAGAATTCCTCAGCTTGCTTAAAGTTCTTGAACTTCGTTTCATAGAGCCAGCCCATGTGATTGTGCGCCTTTCCAAAATCGGGTACATCTGCCAGAATCTCTTCCAGCATGGTCGCCGCCTCGGCAATCTTCCCTTCATTAATCAACTTGTCTGCTGCCTGAAATTTCTCTTCAATTTCGTAGTTCTCGTAGGCCATATCCGTCATTTAAATTTGAAGCGCAAATACTTGATGGTCTCTCCTTTCGCAGCAAAATGTTCTTCATAACGGGTTTTGATATCAAAGACTTCACCACGCAGGTCGGATTGATAAACCTCCGGTGTGAATTTAAAATCTTCGATGTCGTTGCGTTCTTGCAAAGCTTCAACGGTGTATTCGTAAAGGATCGTATTATCTGTCTTCAAACGAATGTAGGCGCCTGTACCAGCAAGTGACCGGTACATCGCTAAAAATCTCGGACTTGTCAGTCTGCGCTTGATATCGCGCTTGGTGGGACGTGGGTCGGGAAAAGTGAGCCACACTTCGTTAATCTCGCCGGGTTCGAAAAAATTCTCAATTAATAAAATTTGTGTACGCAGGAATCCGACATTAGAAAGATTTTCTTCGACAGCGGTCGTGCTCCCGCGCCAGATACGTTCCCCTTTGATATCGACGCCGATAAAATTCCGATTGGGAAACAGACGTGCTAACCCCGTTGTATACTCACCACGTCCGCACGCAAGTTCTACTGTTATCGGGTTGTCGTTCTTAAAAAAATCACGACGCCAATTTCCTTTAATCTGCTTGTACAGCGTTTTGGTGGGTTCAATGACGTTAGTCCTTTCTTCAATGACCTTGAAGCGTTCCAGTTTCCTTTTCACAATCTATAATTTCTATCTACAGTCCTTCTATTTCAGCAACGACAAATGTACTTCCTCCAATAAAGATCATGTCGGTTGCTGTCGCATGCCGTTGGGCTTCACGAATTGCAGCGTTCACCTCTTCCACCACTACGCCATGGAGCCCTGCATCCGCTGCCTTTTCCGAAAGTAACCTAGCATCCATTGCCCGCGGAATATTAGCCTGACAAAAGTAGTATTTGGCATCCTTCGGTAAAAGCCTCAGCACATCAGTGATGTCTTTATCTTTTACCATCCCCAATACCACATGTAACTTATCATACGATTGTCTGCTAATCTGACGAACAACCTCTTCTATTCCATTTAGATTGTGCCCGGTGTCACACACGATTAAAGGCTGCTCCGAAAGCGTTTGCCATCTCCCCTTCAAGCCAGTTTGTGTAATAACCTTCTTCAACCCATCGAGCAGTTGCCCATCAGCGATATGCCAACCACGCTCGTTTAAAATGTCAACGGCATTTAGCACCCCTGCAAGATTTTTCTGCTGATAGTAACCCTGCAATGGCAACACTAAATGATCAAAGAGCACGGACGCTTCGCGGAACACCTTCATCCATACTTGCGCCCCTGACTGGTGAAGCGAAATCGCATACCGGTCGCTCGCAAATAAAATCGGTGCTTTCACCGCTGATGCCTTTTCGATAAAGATCTCCTGAAGTTCCTTTTGTCGTTCACTAACCACCACCGGTATGCCGGGCTTGATGATACCTGCTTTTTCCGAGGCAATCTTTTCAAGTGTATCGCCAAGAATATCCTTGTGATCCCAGCCGATGTTGGTAATGACAGAAATTTCAGGCATGATCACGTTTGTTGAATCCAACCTTCCCCCCAGGCCAACTTCGATCACAGCAATATCAACTTGCTGCGCAACGAAATAATCAAAAGCCATCGCGACGGTGATTTCAAAAAATGATGGTTGAACTTCGTCAATAGCTGGTCTAATGCGATTCACAAAATCGAGCACGAAATCCTTCGAGATCATCTGACCGTCTACACGAATACGTTCGGTAAATTCTTTTAAATGTGGTGATGTATACAATCCAGTTTTATAGCCGGCAGATTGCAGAATCGAAGCCAACATGTGCGATGTACTTCCCTTGCCGTTTGTTCCTGCGACGTGAATCGTCTTAACCTTATGCTGTGGATTCCCTAGTGCATCGCATAAACGAATCGTGTTCGACAGGTCGTTCTTTAATGCGGCTGCACCAATGCGTTGAAACATTGGCAAGTTGTGATAGAGGAAATCGATCGCCTCGACGTACGTGAGGAACATGATTGAATTTTTACGGGCACAAATCTAAGAAAAAAGCAACGTCGTTGGTAAGATGCTACCGCAGCATCCTACAATCCAATTTCCTTTCGATCGATGCCGAATTCATCTGCACTTGATTGCAATATGGAAAGCATTTCGTTATAGGCTAACAACTTTGCTTCGATGTAGGTGAGTTCCTCGGGTGTTGCGAAATTCCGGCGCTCCTTAATTTCCCGAATGTTAGCGTGTAATGTAATGAGAACGTCATGGATGAATTCTACATAACGTTGTTGCATAAGCTAGCGCGCGATTACGTTGAAACGAATTCTTCCCTTTGACTGTGGAGGCGCAGCGCCATTACCCGTATGCCTAAAAGAAACATCTCTAATTTTCGCTTCGCATTGCTTCATCGCCGCTGTCGAAAGATTATTTTCTATGACCTTTGTGTTGATTATTTCTCCCTGGTCATCAACAGTGATCTCGAAAATAACGAAACCTCCGTTTTGCTCTGTCAACTCAGGAACCTTCGGCTTTACCTCCCAGGTCCAGCCTGTCATTTCAAGTCCTACCCCACCAGCGCCGCCAGGACCATCACCACCCTGGCCAGGGTTTCCTTTATAAATACCCGTATCATCCAACTTTCCTTTTGGATTCCCCATGTCACCTTTAGTGCCCGGTTGATCACCCTGATTACCAGCCTCACCTTTTTTACCATCACCTGTTGCTTTCGCATCGGTTGACGAAGTGCTTTTCCCATTGGGGTTATAAACCGTAGCCGGATTTGTTTTCGGTTCTTCTTTCTTCGGCTGTGGCTCAACTTTTTTCGGCGTCTCTTTTACTTTCGCAGGTTCTTTCACCACTTCTTTTTCTTTCTTCGGTGGTGTTGCTGCTATCGGACTTTCTTCTTCCGACTTCACATCCTCAAGCGCTTCATCGCTTTCTTCGGGTGTCTGTTGAGCGGAAGCTTGTTGCTGTGGCACTGGCTCTGGCTGTTCTTCATTTTTCGCAGGCGCTTGTTCTTGCGTTGAATTGTCGCCAGCGACAGCAGGATCAAAATCGCCATACCCGACATCCGTTGTTCCGAATGCCACCTCTACGCCGCTGCCGCCAAACGCCGGTGGATTTCCTGGACTCCAGATGATAATAAAAAACATCAGCACAAAAAGAACTGCAAAAATGCCTACCGTCGATGCGAGGGCAATGCGTTTATTCTGAAGTTCTTGTTGTGCTGTCATGCTGTATATCCGTTAGTATTTTACTACCCAAACTTTATCGCCATAATCGCCACCTTTCAAACCATCGGCGGTAGCTTGTGCTTCATCGTAACTATCTTTCACATCAACGGCGAGCCTGCTGAATTTAGTTTTACGGAACGGCGGAATAATTTTCGTACTCACACCTTTCTTGCTAAGTTCTTTTGCATAGTCCATAATCAAATCGTCGTCGATGGCACTGGATACAACCACATAGTACTTACCCGTACGCTCTGTCAACGATTCGATTTCACCGACACTCGGTTTCGCATTTGCGATCGAATCGGCAACGAATTTCTCACGTTCAAGTCTTAAGCGTTCTGCTTCCTCTGCGTCTTTACGTCGTTTTGCTTCGGCTGCAATTTTATCTTCTTCCGCCTGACGTGCTAATTCGAGTCTCTTCTGCTCAGGTTTATAGATCCCGAAGTACCAATACCCGGCTCCTGCCAACGCTAAAATTCCTACGATAACCAAAATGATTGGAAGTGCCGAAGATCGTTCTTCCTCCTGATCAATTTCCTTGAACGATGGCGTGTAAGCGTTGTCGTCGAACGTAGTTTCTTGAACAGTCTCTTGTTCAACAGGCGTTTCAGGTTCGTTACTTGTATTGGCGTCAGTATATTCGTGTGTTGTCGTCGTCGTTTCTTCCACTACAATTTTCTCTTCCCGATTGATGGGTTCATACTCAATTTCTGGAAGACCGAAGGTGTCGTCAGACTCGTTATTGATATTGTTGTTTGCCTGAGACTCTTCTTCGCTTAGCTTTTTTCTTCTTGCCATGTTCGGATCGTTAATGTTTAAGGAACAGGTATTTACACAAAATTAACCTAAAATTCCAGGGATACAAACGTTCTGCAGCTGTTCACTACTGTCAACACCGTTTGTTGTCATCATCCTAAAAGCTCCAGGTTATCCCAGCCGTTGCTTGGAAACCTTTTACCGGATAATGTTGGAAGAGTGGATACTTTGATCCTGTAATGTTGTTCAACTGGATGAATGCCGTAAGACTTTCTGAGAATAAATACGACGCTTTAAAATTCAAATCAAAAGCCGCCTTCAATGTCGTCGCTTTATCATCAGGACCAATCACTTTCATTCCACCTTGCGCAATCAAATCTGCTGCTAAAACAATCTTATCATATACATTCAAAGAACCATTCGCGGTAAACTTGTACGTTGGGCGATGCCACGCTACCGCTAACTTATCGACGTTATATCCATAAAAATCTCCGCGTACCATAAACTTCGCCGTCTCTGACTGAGCGTAGCTCAATGCTACATACAGATTGCTACGGCGTGCATCATCACGGGCCACGTTGAACTTTGATTGATCTGTCGGATCATTTACGAAGAAGTACCAATCCTTCAACGTGTTCAGGGACACGCCAGCATGCGCAGCGACCTTATTTCCTAATCGCGCGTTTATACCAAATCCAAAATCAAAGGTCTTGTTGGTATGGAAGATGTCGACGTTCTTCTGAAGCCACATGTTTTCGTATGACAAAGTTTGCAACGAAACTTTCTCGATGCCACCACTAAGGTGCGCAATAACATCAACGGAAGGGCTAAGCGGATACGATGCGCTAAAGTTCGGATAGAAGTGTACGTCTTTCGAAACAAGGGTATCACTTTCGAACGCGAGAATAAACCCCGCACTCAGGGTAAGGTCGTCAATGGGGAGAAAAACAAATGATGGCGCCAAACTGAATAAACTTCTCGGTTTTGCGTCAATCTCCGAATCCTTACGGCTAAGGCCGGCGAAGTTCACATCTAAACTGATTCTGGAAATATCACTGAGTTTATAAGACGAACTTAAGCTCAAATCGATTTCCGTTTCCTTGGCACTGTACTTATCAGCAAGATAACTGAAACCCGCGCCCAGCTTATATCCAAAATTTGAATTACGAGAGTTACTCAGCTCACCGGCTAACTTAAACAAATTGAAAGATTGTTTTAGCGTATCCTTGTCCAACTGAACTTCTTTCGGATATCCGTAGAAATGCGTCGTGCGATTTTCAAAACCAACTTTACCGCCCAATGAGAGATCCTCTCCTACAGACCTTCCCGAAAGCTCGATTCCTGTCGTTCCCGTTCCCGAGTTCTTACCATCAACCGGACCTTTACCTGAGCTATGGTGATAAAAATGCGCGCCCAACAATTTATTCTTATCCTTTCGAGAGTTAAGATAAGCCTCAAGCAGCGGCGATGCATAGTTACCATATCCTATCTTCAGAAAATTACCGTAGATATCAGATGAAGACTGTTGCTTCAATTTCAATGGACGTATCTGCGCGTTCAACATCGGCGCATTAAAATTCAACGATTGAAAAGAATAGGTCATCGGTGGTTTTATGGGTTCCGATGGACGCGGCGGAATCTTGTCGAAATTTCGATTTGCCGGCGGCAGATCATTCTTGCGATCGATGATCACGTCAACTTTAACATCCGGAATTTCTTCCCAATTATTCGGTTGCCCTTGCGCAAACGAGGATACTGTTACAAACACAAAAATGATTGCGAAACCTGTCTGACAATAGCGCATCATCTTCTTCGTGTATTCTTTCAAAATATTGTTCATCGTAAAAAATGCTTAACGATTAATTATCCAATGTATCGGCCTCTGCTTTCTTCTGTTTTTCGAGTTCAGCTGCGTCTATTTCTTTCAGTCGCTTAGAAGCTTCATCTTTAATGTTCTGTAATGGGAATCTATCGATCAACGATTGAAGTGTTGCGCGCGCCTGAAAAATATCATTCTGTGCTGCATAATTCTCCGCTAATAATAAGAACGACTTACCAACCCATAATTCATAAGTGGAGAAATCATTATTCAAACTGATCAACGTTTCATAAGACTGCTTGTATTGCTTTTGATTATAGAAGATTAATCCCAAAAGATATTTGGCTTCCGCGCCGTATTCATCCGATGCGGCATTCAATGTGTTGAGGAATTCATCTTTGGCTACTTCGTAATCGCCGCGTGACATCGCTGATTTTCCAAGATATAAAGACGCTTTATTTTGAGCGCCAGCATTGATGTTTCCCTGTTCGAGGATAAGTCTCGCGTATATGTCGGTTGAATCATATTTTGAGAGCAAGAAGAATGATTCCATCAGACCAGACCAAGCGTTATACTTATCTTTCTTCGTGCTGGCTAGGCGCTCCAGGTGATGATAGTAAGGGACAGCAGCTTCATACTTTCCTTGCTTAAATTTAATCTCCGCGATACGCGCAGCTACCTTGTTTCCTGATGTGAACGAGACGTCTTGGCTGAGCGGTATATAAACGGTGAGGGCCTGATCGAATTGATTGAGTCTGTAGTGCGACTCCGCGATGTAGAATTTCGCTTCAGAAACTCTTGCCGATGCAGGATACGTTGTCGTGAATGCCGTTAAGCTGGTAATCGCCTTTTGATATTGTTGATCAAAGTATTGATTTTTCGCCGCTTCAAACTTGATAGACTCCAACTGCGAATCATTGGGATTAGAAACTTCTACAGCCGATAAGTACTTATCAAATTCATCTGACCTACCGACTGCCGAAAGCGCCTCCTGAAGTGGCGTGAGTGCGTCTTTTGCTTTCGGATCAGCAGGGAATTTCTGGATAACCGTAACGTAATCGTTAATCGCTTTATCGTACTGTTTCAAATTTCCATACGCCGTTCCACGTTTCATATATGCTGAAGCCAAGTACGGGGAGTTATCGCCTTCCCGAATCAGCTGCGATAATCCATCTGCGGAAGCTTGATAATTGCCCTGCTCAATCTCAAACTGTGCGCGTTGATATAGCGCATCCTCACGATACGGAGACTTCGGATACTCGCGAATCAATTGACTTAAACTCGTACGTGCCTCAGCATATCGACGCTGTACACCTTGCACAATACCGGATTGTAGCAACAGATAATCTTGATCAGACGTTTTCAGAGACTTCGCTTTAGTATACGTCACAAGCGACTGGTCATATTGTTTTGTTACATAATAACAGTCTGCCAAACGAATCAAACCATCAACATAATTCGGGTGGTTTTTGTCAGCTTTGTTAGTAAACTCTTTAAAATTATAAAGGGCTTTATCAAATGCTTTTGTGTTGTAGTGAGCATAGCCGAGTGCGTAACGCGTTTGCAACAGCACATCCGCAGGGGCTGACGCTCCCAAGCTTACGACGCGCTGGTAATCGGCCACCGCTTCTTCATACTTTCTTCCGATAGAGTAAGCCTCCCCTCTCCAATAGCTTGCTAGCGCAGTATAGTTAGGATCGATGGGTTGTTCCAATGATTTCCCAAAGTATACAACGGCATCGGCATACGCATCTTTATTGAACTGCTCAGCGCCCTTTAAGTAGGTTGCTTTTTGATACGCCTGATTGATGTATTGGTTTCGTGATGAAAGCCCCTCGATGTATTCGATTGCTTTGTTGAAGTTATTTCCGTTGATGTACGCTTGCGCAAGCAATTCCTTTACCTCTGTCGTATGCGCCGTCGATGGATATGTTTTCAAATATCGTTCGAATTCTGCGATGGCCTGATCTGCCTTACCCGCGTCATAAGAAACTTTTCCAAAATGAAATGAACTCTCTTGCGCAAAGTTAGCATCTTTAGGATTCTTCCGCGCATAGTCGAATGCGTTTAGCGCCAATGGCTTATTGCCTTGTTTAAGGTGAAGAATACCGAGATAATAGGACGCATAGTAGCTTACTGTATCCTTTGATGCAGCGGCTTTATCTAAATATTCAATACCACGCGCAACATTTCCTGCCGAATAGTTTGCATACCCCGCGCGAAAGTAAAGCCCCGTTTCAGCTTTTGCATTTTTATCGAAGTACTGCTGATAGGCGTCTACTGCTTTCTTGTAGTCACCTTTAAAGTAATATGCTTCGGCGACCAACATCGATACATCACTCGCGTTGGTGATGTCTGTTCTGTTCTTCAACACGGCCGCGTACTCAAGGAGCGTGTCATATCGTTTCTGGCGATAGTAGATATTGGCGATCAGATAAGGAACGACGGTTGCGTACGATGGACTTGTCTCTGCTTTCTTCAAATCAAACAACGCTTCATCATAAGCACCTTTCGTGTATTCAATATAGCCAGCGTAGTAGTTCGATGCAGGCGTGTAAGCAGTACTCTGGCGTTTTACAAAGTTGAATTGCTCCAATGCCTCGTCGAGCTTTTTCTGACTAAACAAGCTGTACCCCCAGTTGAAATGCCCCTGACTTTGTTGATCACTGGTAAGCGCAGGAAAATTAACTTTCTTGTAATAGTTGCCGGCCTTTACATAGTTTCCCTCATTGTAGAAGAACGTGGCCAGGTCGTAATATGCCGTAGACGCTTTTGGACTTGATGGATTGTGCTGAATGAAATGATCAATGAGCTTTTCGCCATCTTTGTGACCGAGGTTAAGGGCGCTGAAGGCGACATAATATTCCGCCTCGCTTCTTCGCGAATCGATGGGCGATGCTTGCGCTAAAAAGTCAGTGAATACCTGGCGTGCCGCACCATAATTTTCATGCTGCACGAGCTCGACACCGAGCTGGTAAAGCTTTTCGACTTTGTTTTGCGACAGTTGATCCTGCGCACAAACGCCTTGGACGATAAGAATGAAGAATAACCCTGCAATGATTTTTTGCATGTACGTGAATTCGATTTTTGTTTAGAACGCGTTGTTCAAACTTTATTGCAAATAAGAAACCAAAAAATACTTGAAGTCAAAACCTCCCTATGAGTTGGCGCTGGTGTACCTGGGTTCTGCTTCTAAAAAAAATTTGCCAGCCAGTTTAAAAAACGTTAACCGTTATAAGTTGTCGGTTAACGGTAGCAAGCTTTACGCTTCTAGCTTTTAAAGATAATGCGCAAAGTATGGATTGTGCAAGATTGTACAAAAATAAGTGACGACATCTAGTTCATGAGACGCCATACAAGCTCACGCAAAATCTGTCCTTCGTTGGCGGCACCTGTGTTTACTCCCTTGAGTTTCAAGTCTGCCTCTCGGAGCGAGCTGATGTTATCCATGATTTTGGGCATCGGATATATGCGTAAAGCAGAGGTGTAATCACGCACAGCATACGGACTCACTTTCAGCTCACTAACAAGTCCTTTTTCGCTCTTGTCGGTGGCGCTTGAAGCCATTAACAGTTTGCTAAAAAATGAGAACAAATAAGCTACGACCGGTATGCTTGGGTTTTTCTTGGTATTGCTCTCGAAGTAGTTTACAATTTTTGTGGCCAGCAAAGTATCGCGTGTAACAATGGCTTTCTGTAGTTCGAAAATGTTATACTCTTTGCTCACGCCAACCTGATTCATCACTTTGTCGGCAGTGATTGACTCTCCAGGTTGAAGCGAAATCACCAGCTTGTCAATTTCATTGGCAAGACGATGTAAATCATTCCCCACAAATTCACAGATTGCTTGAATTGCACGGTCCTCTATGGGGATCTTTTTATCCTTGACATACTCTGAGACGAACTCCGGAAGCTGGTTATCGTACAGCTTCTTACTGTTGATGGTTACAGCGAGTTGATCAATCTTCTTCCCTACCTCTTTCCGTTTGTCGAGGCTTTTGTGCTTGTGACAGAACACCAGCACCGTGGTCGGCACTTGCTTGCCGAGGTAGTCCAAAAGAAGCTTGCCACCAATGTCCTTTCCTAAATCTTGAATGTCTTGCGCTTCTTTGACGATCACGACTTGACGCTCCGCCATCATCGGAAATCTCCTGGCGTGCGTGAGAATGGTCGCCATCGTCACATCTTTACCATACACAACGACCTGATTGAATCCTTTTTCAGCTTCGTTCAAGACATGGGCTTCGATGAAGTCGGCGATCAGATCAATGTAAAAAGTCTCCTCTCCTTGCAAAAAGTACACAGGGGCATACTTTTTAGCTTTTAGATCGGTCATTATTTTTTTTACCGCTGCATCCATGGTGAACTGCTCAATGAATCGTTAATAGATATTTTTCTTGTTGGCAAAATTAATCGCTGAGATCGTGCCAACCAATGCACCCGCGAGATGAGATTCGGCCGAAATTGATGGGTCGTTGGGGATCACTTGAAAGAAGACTCCGCCGTATAAAATGATGACGATGACGGAAATGAAGATCGACACAAAATCACGTCGAAAAAAACCAAAGAAGATCAGGAAGAATGCAATCGCGAACACCACACCACTCGCGCCGATGTGATTTGTGGCCGGACGGGCAAAGATCCACACCAAAACATTCGTCCAAAAGTAAGCGCGCAGAAACACGCGACCACCTACCCCGGGATAGAAGAAGAATAGTACTGATCCCAAGAAAAGCATCGGGATCGTATTTGAAATGAGATGGATAAGATTGCCATGAAGTAACGGCGCACTGAATATTCCAATGAGACCGACCGGAGTTCGGGGAACTATGCCGAAGTACTTGAAAGGAAAACCAAGTAGAATTTCAAGATAAAAGACCGCCCACATCAAAAACACAAACCTGAAGGGAACTACGGCACTACCTAAAAATGACCTTGACGACGACATAAGACGTTCTTACAGAAGAAGTGCAAAGATGAAAATTGCTAGCACAGGAAAGCAGAAAAGCCGCATTAATTTTTCGCTGGATTGGCAATCATGGGTAGATGGATAAACTTTGCTTCATCTTCATCGACGGATCGAATGCCCAGCAGCCCGCCTGAGGAATTTGCAATCTTGTCGGCAATTTTAAGAAGCATGGTATACAGCGCGATCGAAAAATCTATCCCAAGCCGAGGCCACAGGTTATTCAGCCGGGTCAGCTCTTCAACGATGATTGGCGTACGTTTATCGGCCATATAGGGATAGGCCTGCACAACGATCTTTAACTTGTCTTCAAAGTCCTCTGTACTCTCGCGAAGATATCCCGATAGCACACCCGAAGAATTCTTCAATTGCCCAGCTAAAGAAATTGCTTCCTTCACTTCTTTTTTATCGATCGTGCCATCGGCACCGGCAATTAAAATGCAAACGAGTATAGGCGCCTTTAAGAGTAGTTCGACCTCTGCGTCCTCTAGACCACGAAATTCTGGAATCATGTTACGACAGATTTATACGCTTGTGATAAATATGCTTAAATATTGGCTATTTATAAACTTTTCTTTCCACTATATTCAAGAGTATATTTACTTTTTCAACCCGTAAAGACTCATGTACGAGAAAGACCCCGTTAACATTTTTGTGGTGGAAGATGATCCGGCTTACACCAAATTCTTAAAGTATGTCCTCGAACTCAATCCGGATTATGAGGTATCATTTTACACGTCTGGCAAGGATTGCTTGGCCAATCTTTACAAGAATCCAGCAGTCATTACGCTCGACTATTCCCTGCCCGACATGCCAGGGGAAAAGGTTCTTAGCCAAATCCGCAGTCATGATCCCAACATCAATGTGATCATCGTATCAGCACAAGAGAAAATCCACACCGCGGTGGAACTGTTAAAACTTGGCGCTTATGATTACATATCGAAAGATCATGAGACGAAAGAACGCTTGATGAACGCCATCAACAATGCGCGCAATAAGACATCGCTCATCAAGGAAATCGATCACCTCAAAAAAGAGATCGTCGGAAAATACGAATTTGAAAAAAGCATTATCGGTACAAGTCCGGCAATGAAACGTGTGTTCTCGCTACTTGAAAAAGCCGTCCAGACAAATATCTCAGTAAGTATTTCCGGTGAAACTGGAACAGGAAAAGAACTTGTAGCAAAAGCCATTCACTACAACTCGAAAAGAAAAAATAAACCGTTCGTTGCTGTCAACATCGCAGCAATTCCGCGCGATCTCATCGAAAGTGAATTGTTTGGTCACGAGAAAGGAGCTTTCACGGGGGCCATCACACGGCGCATTGGTAAGTTCGAAGAAGCGGAAGGCGGAACAATCTTTCTCGACGAAATCGGTGAGATGGATCCAAACCTTCAAGCAAAACTTCTTCGTGTGTTGCAAGAGCGTGAAGTCACACGGATCGGTGGCAACCAAGTCATTAAATTGGATGTCCGTATTCTTGCCGCAACGCATAAAGATCTTGCAGAAGAAGTGAAGGGCGGGCGATTCCGTGAGGACTTGTATTATCGCCTATTGGGTCTTCCGGTACACCTACCGGCGCTCCGCGAACGGGGTAACGACGTGTTGCTTATTGCGAAGCATTTCTTGGACAATTTCGCTAGCGAAAATCAATTACGTAAGTTCAAAATCAGCCAAGAGGCACAAGAAAAGCTGCTTCAGTACTCGTTCCCCGGAAATATACGCGAACTCAAATCGATCATCGAGTTGTCGGCGGTAATGGCTGAAGACCAGGAAATTCGTGCTCAAGACATCACCTTCAACAGCTCTTCACGCATGGAGTCATTCCTTAATCAGGAGATGAAAATGCAGGAGTTTATGTACCGGATCATCCGGCACTACCTCAACAAATACGACAATAATGTGTTAGAAGTAGCTAACAAATTAGATATCGGGAAATCATCCCTCTACAGGTACCTGAAAGAAATGGAGGCTATTGGAATCTAGCATGAAGTTAGAGAATTATGTTAAGCGTGGCGCCTTTTACGAAGCCGTCGTAGAAGACGGCTCGGATATTATCTTCGTGGTGGACTATACCGGAAATATCCACTACCACAATGCTTCCGTAAAAGAAACGCTTGGCTATCGATCGAAAAGCTTGATCGGAAAAAACTTCTTTCACTTCATCAAACCTGAGACCTTAGAAGATTTCAAACGCAAATTCAGACTCAGTCAGAAAAGAGCCTACACCGAAAAAATTGAATTTCAATTTCTGTGTAAGGATCAAAGCTTCCGTTTTCTTGAATTCAACGCGATTAACCTTCAGCACAAAACCGCACTGGAAGGATTGATTCTTGACTGTCGCGACATCACGCAACGGAAGCGTGATGAAAACGAACTCGTGCGATTACAAAAAGCTAAGGAACAGTTTTTGGCAAATATCAGTCACGAAATCAGAACGCCGATCAATGGTATTGCCGGAATGGCCAACCTTCTTGGACAAGGACCTAGTCCTGAAGATCGTGAGACGTATTTAAACGCGATCAGGCACTCTGCTGAGAACTTGAAGGTAATCATCAATGACATCCTCGATCTCGCCGCGATCGAATCAGGCAAGCTTCGCTTTGAACGTATCGCCTTCAATTTAAAAGATCTACTCCCCTCGCTGATTAATACCTTTACTTATCAAGCGAAAGAGAAAAAGCTTTCGCTCGACTATAAGATCGATGAAAAGCTAAACAAAATCTTGCTGGGTGACCCAGTCCGATTAAATCAGATATTAATCAACCTCATTAGCAACGCCGTAAAATTTACCCACAACGGTTCAATTCAAATTCGTTGCAATGCAGAGAAAGAACACCGTGGCACTTGTTGGATACGCGTTGAAGTTAGCGACACTGGCGTGGGTATTCCAGAAGAAAAATTGAATACCATCTTCGAAAGTTTTAGTCAGGCTGATGCTAGCGTTACCCGTCGATATGGCGGAACTGGACTGGGACTGACGATCGTAAAACAGCTGGTAGAACTTCAACAAGGAACGATTCACGTGATCAGCAAAGAACATGAAGGGTCGACGTTCATGGTTACGATTCCTTATGGCATCGGAAAAGTAAAAGACCTTGCAAAAACGACACAAAGTACAGACAAGGTTCTGCAGGACGTTAAGAAGTCTGACTTGCACGTATTGCTTGTCGAAGACAACGACATTAACCGACTGTACGCAAAAAGTATTCTAAAGAATTGGCAGTGCTATATCGATGTTGCTGAAAATGGACTTGTTGCCATCGAGAAGATCAAAAACAATTTCTACGATGTTGTTTTGATGGATGTTCAGATGCCTGTGATGGACGGGTATGAAGCAACGAAAGCGATTAGAATGATGGATCATTCCTCAGATGTACCCATCATTGCGCTCACTGCTAACGCCACGGTTTCTGATGTAGAAAAATGTTTTGCTGCTGGGATGAACGACTATCTACCCAAGCCGTTTACGCCCGAGGATCTTTATCATAAATTGTTCGACGATCTAAAAATTGAACCAGCAACAAAAGAGAACATCCCGGTCCAGGTGGGCACAAAGAAAGAAGTCCACTACAACCTCGACTATCTTCGCTCGGTTTCAGGCAACAACGAAGAGTTCATTCGCGAAATGGTCACGACATTTATCCAAACTGTACCATCCATTTTAGAAGACATGCATCAAGCTATTGACACGCAGGAATGGAATAAGTTATCACGTATGGCGCACCAAATTAAGCCGAGCTTTACGTTGATGGGACTGGACGCCCTTCGGAGTGAGATTGTTTTTATAGAAGAGAACAGCAAGCTTGAAACGAACTTGCAGGAAGTCACACGAATAGGTCGAGAATTTCTAAAGAAGTGTAAAATCGTGATTCCCGAATTATCGAAAGAAGCTCTTGGTTAGAGTAACAATAGTATTCATTAAAAGAGATCCCTGAATTACTCGCGGGATCTCTTTTTTTTACAGGTACTGTAATCAGTTTTTTAGTACTGATTCAGGATAGCAATTTTTTCGTAGCGCACCACACGCTTCTTGTCAACAATTGCCATGAAATATATTCCGTTAGCAAGTTTACTGATATCAACTTCCTGCGGCGTTCTCAAATCACGCTTTAGGTTTCCATCCAACACCGTAACGCCGCGTTGATCGATGAGACGATAACTATACGCATTCCGGAGCGCTTGCGTTGAGGCAAAGTTGATGACCATGGAAGCAGGATTTGGATACAATTCAATGTTGCTTGCTTCTTGATCTTGTTCATTCGCAACGGGCCCAAGCGGTATGAGATCCAACGGTGCTTTTGCTATGGTTGCTTGCAGCACTTTCTTCACATTCTGACTTGTCAATTCCTGTGCAAATGCAATCACCGACAGACTGTCACCATCACCGATTGGGAAATTTATCGGCTGTCTTATTTTCTTCACGAACGAAACAATTTCTCCTTTATTCAGTGGCTTATCTGTCATAAAGCCGCTGCGTTCTAATAACAGTTTACGCAACGCATTTTTGTTGTCGTTCGCGCCAGGACCTGACTCAACAAGTGCAGCTTGTAAAATAACGGGTTTGGTATATGTCATCGCCGTATCGATAAAGGTATACGTAATGTCGGCTGATAAATATGACTTGATCGTATCGTTGAACACAATGGATATCTCAAACGAAGGATCTTCAAGCGACCTTCTATCGAGAACTTCCGGCGTCATCTTCGCCACAAGACCATCGAAGGTTGTGTTGTAATATGGTCCGAGTATACCATCCATGAAGGTTGCCGGTGGACGCGCCACGTTGTAAAATACAGCGCGGGCCAGGTGCTCGAATGGATTATCTTCATTCACCTCATCGTTAGTTGGCGTCGACAAATGGTATTGAAGTTTAATAAAATTATCGGAAGCAATGTCGTTATCTATGAACTCGTCCTCGGCATTGAATGAGGCATCATTGGTGATATGTTCAACAAGTACCATCCGTTTCTTACTTCCGATGTACACGTCATCAAAGGCAAATCCGTTTAGCTTTCTACCCGGCGATGCATCCAAGCTACTTCCAAAAGCAATTCGGAACACTACTGTATCACGTTCCGCGAGCGGTATCTGATCAAGATTGAATCGTGCATTCTTCCAACTTGTCTCGCCTATGGCACTCCATGCATAGTTATCATCACCACCTGGATTTCCCACAACATCAGTTCTGTTGTACCAATTGATACCCTGATCTGGCGCCGCGTTTCCTATTGTTTTCCACGTTTGACCACTGTTTGTTGAGTACTGCAACACTGCACCGTCAAATCCTTCTTTTGTATCTACTTGATAGTTCATCGATACCATCGGACGATCTATTGCCGTAAGATTTAAACATGGGCCATACACGAAAGACTGCTCTCCATTGAAATATGTACCATCGTTGCCCGATGTCACCCACGCACTATCTGTCGGATATTTCTTTTTAATGTACTCTCCGTCCGGCATCGAGAAATTCCAACTCGATTGTGTTATCGGCTCCCCTACTGCGACCCATGTGCCTGGACCTGAATCGAAGTCTGTAAAGTAATCCGTAGAGGTTAACGGCGTCTGGAGAATAAACACTTCTTTGGTTGTGCTCGCGCTACATTTAGAATCAGTACCAACCGTTAGTGTCACTGAGTAAACTTGATAATCTGTGTACTCATGGTTTGGATTTTTCCAAATGCCAGTAGTCTTTCCTGCATGCTTACCTACCGGAATTACTTTATTAGACACTGACATACCTAATGTATCACCGTCGCCAAAATCCCATGCATGATGTGTAATCGTTCCAAAGCTTGACGTTGACTTATCAACAAACTTTTTAACATCACCCAAACAAATTCCAGTGGCCTCGAAGTCAGGTGATGGCGGTGTCCCTATCGTAATTACTTTTGAAGCGATATTCGAACATCCTTCATTGGTTGTAACTCTCAACGTCACATTCTTATCACCCGGCGTGATGTACTGATACGTTGGTTCAGGATTCGGGCCGTCGCTGCCGTTTGTACTTTCTCCATACGTCCAAGTCCACTGATCGATAACCCCCGTAGTATTATTTTGAATTGGCGCAAAAGTCGACGATTCGTGGAATGTCACGATTTTATCAATACATTCATTTGTTACATCAATTGTCGCCGTTGGCGTTGCATGCACGATAATGTCGCGTGTGATCGTATTCGATGCGCCGTACTGATTTTTGTAAGTGTACTGCATCAAATATGTTCCCGCAGGAAGATCTGTCGTATTCAACGTCCAGCGCTGGTTGCTTTCGCTCATTCTTGGAATCAACTCAGGTGAAAGCGCCTCGAAGAACGTTGGATCTTGGTGGAGATTATCATCCGACGCAGGAACGCCGATTAAGTTCACAACGCCTTGATTAGAGCAAATTACAGGATGACCATCTTCATCTCTTGGATTGTTCTCAATATAGAAGTCAACATCGGTAACAGGGTTCACTATTGTATTGTCCGACACCGAGTTTGTGCAACCTGTCTTCGGATCTGTGTATTCATAGGTAATGACGATAGGCCCAAAGCCTGCAGCAGATGGCTTGAATTGATAAGTTCCGGCAATGATACCAGGTCCCGAAAAATCACCACCGACTGGCACTGGTGAGAGATCATCAACCGGACTATTCTCTGCATAAAAATCTTCCAATCCGAAGAAGAATACGTCTGGCAGTTCATTAACCTTCACCACCACGTTATCCGACACAGCGATACAAGGTCCACCAGCGTCTGGATCATTAGACGTTAACGTAAATGTTATAGAGCCTGCCGCAATGTCTGCCGGTGTCAACGAGTACGTTGATGCCGTATCGTTCACATTGCTAAAGCGAGTAGCACCACTACCTCCTGTCCAGGTTACACTCGAGGTCGCTTTGTCAAAATCACCGTGAAGTTGGAAGAGACTATCCTCACACACCGCGAAATCTGCACCTGCAAACACCCGTGCCGACTCATTGATCGTAATCGAAACCACGTCTGTTGCGGGCGTACAAGGCCCGGAGCCATCTGGATCATTCGATGTCAGCCTAAAGGAAACTGTTGAAGGAACATCTGCTGCTACTGTCGAATAACTCGCGGTGACAACACTGCCCGTGATACTACTAATGGTTAACGCGCCACCACCTGTTGTCTCTGGTGTCCATGAACCTGACGTTGCGCTCCCTGCAAGCGTTCCAGATAAATTGATTACGCCGGGATCACAAACCACCTGATCGATAAGTGGAACGATCTTCGCCGTTGGATTCATGAAGATTTTTAAGGTATCCGATTTCACCGTGCAAGGTCCGCCTGCTCCGTCTGGATCATTGGTCACGAGATACAGTTCAACGACTCCGCCAATATCGCCAGGCTGTGTGTTGTAAGTCGCCGTGACGGTCCCGCCCGTTGTCGTACTTGCCGACACTGTTCCCAAACCCGTTTTAACAAACCAAGTAGCAGATGTTGCACTACCGCCAATCGTTCCTGTAACCGGCACCGTCACAGGTGCTGCGGCATCTTGACAAACTTTTATATCTGCTCCTGCACTCACGATTGCGAATGGATTCACTGTCACGGTAACCATCACCGGCGAACCATTGCATCCATCGGCGGCAGGTGTAATCGTATATACTACCGAACCCATGCTCGCGTTCGTCGTCGACAGCGATTGTGATATCAATGAACCGTTTCCATTAGAGGCACCGATAATGTTAGTCGTCGGCGCTGCAACCCAAGAAAACGTTGTATTTGCCACGTTGTTTGGCAATGGCGAAATCGAAATGGCTGCTGTCTCACCACTACAAATAACAACACCCGAAGCTGTTGCCGTTGGTACAGGCTTCACAGTCACGATAAAGTCAACCGTAGGACCATCACATCCATTGTTGTGTGGCGTGATTCGATAGGTTACCGTTCCTTGTACATTCCCTGTGTTAACCGGTGAGTCTGTAATACTTCCACTGCCTGATGCCGTCACAGATCCACCACTTACTGGTCCCGTAATTGTACTTGTCCACGTAAAGGTTGATCCTGATACGGCGGTTGTCGGCACAAAATTCAGCGGCGCACTGCTGCAAATCTGCTGCGCTAATGATGGGGTCGGATTGTTGACAACAGGAACAGGCTTCACCGTTGCTGTTACATCCAGCGTTGGGCCGTCACAGCCATTCGCTGTTGGCAAGATGCGATAAGTAACAACACCATTATTCAATTGATCTACACTTGATAGAAGCTGACTGATTACATTTCCGGATCCAATTGCAAATCCGCTCGCATTTGTGAAGTTCGGTATAGTCCAAGAGAACGTTGTTCCTGACACGTTTTTCGGACCACCACTTATCGCAATGCTAGTCGATTGTCCTGAACAAATATTTTGAGAAGAAGCTGTTGCACTGGGCACCGGGTGAACGGTCACGACAAGGTTTACGGGAGCGCCAGCGCATCCAGCAATCGTAGGTGTAATGGTGTATATAATGACAGCGTCCGTGCTTGTTGCATTGATTGGCGTATCAGTAATTGGTCCTGTACCGGAAGTCGACACACCGGTCAACGTTCCTATTACTGTTGAAGTCCAATTGAATGTGGTACCGGTTACTGTCGATGTCGGTACAAAATTCAAAGCAACACCACTACATATCTTTTGTATAAAATCCGTTGGCGGATTTGTTACGACAGGAATCGGATTTACGGTAACTGTCACATCAATGAAACTACCTTGGCATCCGCCTGCAATCGGCGTAATACGATAGGTCACAGCGCCAGGCGTAATACCATCGGTAGATGTGAGACGTTGATTGATTGTATTTCCAGACCCCGGTAACGCCCCCGTTACATTTGAAACGCTCTGTACGATCCAATTGAATGCTGTTCCAGAAACATTGTTTGGATTTGTGATCCAGATATTGGTTGTCGCACCTGAGCAAATCGTTTGAGGAGACGCAGCCACATTTGGAATAGGTCTTACATTAACAGAAACAGCGAAAGGAACACCGTTACAACCTGATGCACTAGGTTGAATAATATAAGTAATAATTCCAGCAGTAACACCATCGGTCGAGCTTAGTGTTTGCGCTATTAATGCACCTGATCCCGATGACGCCCCGCTAACATTCGTGCTACTCTGTATACTCCATGTGAACGTTGTTCCCGCCACCGCATTCGGGTTGCTAATTATGATATTGGTAGTTGCTCCACTACAGATCGTCGCGTCTGTGGCAAAAGCATCTGGATTCCTATTCACCGTAAGCGCTACGGCTGTCGTCGTCGCATTGTCGCATGAACCTGTGATCACGACATCATACGTTCTGCCGCTCATCGCAGCGGTAACGCCTGTCAAGGTCAACGTTGGACTCGTAGCACCGGAATAGATTCCACCATTGCTGATCGGTGTTCCATTCTCACGCCATTGATAGGCAAGGCCTGCTCCTGTCGCCACTACATTAAAGGTTGCTGTACCTCCTTCACAGGATACTTGGGCTGTCGGTGCTGTGGTCACTACCGGATTAGCATTCACTCCTAGTACTGCCGCGTTGCTCGTCACAGGAGAAGAACACGTACCCGATACGCGTACGCGATAACGATTCCCATTCATCGATAACGATGCACTACTCACGTTTAAGGTTGCTGTCGTCACACCACTGTAAGGTGCTACGCTCGTTAAGTCTGTATAACTAACACCGCCATCGGTGCTGATTTGCCATTGATATGATGGTGATGTTGTTGTGCCCGCATTCACCGTGAAGCTTGTCGCATCGCTTTCACAAATCACTACACTGCTCGGGTGACTCGTAATCACGGGATTGATGTTCACCGTAAGCGCTACTGCTGTCGTCGTCGCATTGTCGCATGAACCGGTGATCACAACACTATACGTTCTGCCACTCATCGCTGCGGTAACGCCTGTCAAGGTCAACGTTGGACTCGTCGCACCGGAATAGATTCCACCATTGCTGATCGGTGTTCCATTCTCGCGCCATTGATACGCAAGACCTGCTCCTGTCGCCACTACATTAAAGGTTGCTGTACCTCCTTCACAGGATACTTGGGCTGTCGGTGCTGTCGTCACTACCGGATTAGCATTCACGCCTAGTACTGCGGCATTGCTGGTGATACTTGGAGCACAGGCACCACTCACTACCACGCGATACAATCTCCCTTGATGGGTTAAGGGCACATCGGTTAATGATAGCATAGCGGTTGTTATTCCGCTGTGCACAGCATCAGCAACCACGTTTGAAAAGCTCACACCGCCGTTAGTACTTACTTGCCATTGATACGTTGGCGCTGTTGTTAGTCCTGGATCAACTTCGAAGCTCGTGTCATCACCGTCACAAATGATTGTATTATCAGGCTGATCTAATATTTCAGGTTTCTCGTTAATGGTAAGCGCCGCCCCAGCACTTGTCACGGTTCCGCAGGCTCCCGAAACGGTAACACTATAAACGCGAGCATTGAACGCGCTCGCAACACCTGTTAATGTAAGGGACGTCGTTGTTACGCCGGAATAAACGCCCCCATTGGAAATGGGAACACCGCCCTCTCTCCATTGATAACCTAGTGCTGTTCCCGAAGCGACTACATTAAACATCGCCGTTCCATCCTCACAGACACTCGTAACCGCAGGAGGTGTAGTAACGCTCGTTGTTGTGTTCACCCTCAAAAGCGCTGCGTTACTTGTGACGCTCGGAGAACAAGTTCCATTTACAACTACACGATAAAGGAAATTATTGTTTGCCAAAGGGACAGCATTCAGATTCAGCGTCGCCGTAGTCACCCCGCTATAAGGCGCTACGTTTGTGAGGTTATTGAAAGTCACCCCACCGTTCGTACTTACTTGCCACTGATAGGTTGGTGAAGTGGTGGGCGTTGTAGAAACGGAGAACGACGTTGATGTTCCTTGGCAAATCGTTGAGTTCGTCGGGTTACTCACTTGCGGCTTCTCATTCACCGTGAGATTTACTGGCGTCGTCGCTACCGGTGATGAACAACCTCCTGTAATCACAACATGATAATCTCTGCTATTAAAGGCTGATGTAACACCGGACAAAGTCAACGTTGAGGTCGTCACCCCTGAATAGACTCCTCCGTTGGATAAAGGAGTTCCATCCTCATACCATAGATAGGTCAAACCTGTCCCTGTGGCCGACACCGAAAAAGTAGCAACACCGTCTTCACAAACGGTTTGCGGGGAAGGTGGTGTATTTACGACTGGATTGGCATTCACCGTGAGTATCGCTGCATTGCTGGTGACAGACGGCGAACAAACTCCGTTTACTACTGCGCGATACAGGTTTCCATGAAATGAAACTGGCACGTTGGTTAGATTCAAAATACCTGAATTAACACCTGCGTAGTTGCCTCCATTGGATAAATCACTAAAGGTAGATCCGCCGTTGACACTCACCTGCCACTGATAAGAAACGCCCGTGGTCGCGCCTGCATCAACAACAAAATCAATGTCATCATTTTGACAAATTGTTTCGCTAGTTGGATTACCAGCCACAATCAGCGGCCTGACGTTTACTGTAAGTGGAACGGCAGGGGTTGTGGTTACAGATCCACACGTACCCGATACCGTGACAGAATATGTACGGCCACTAAATGAAGCAGGCACGTTGGTTAAAGTCAATGTTGGCGAAGTCGCTCCGTTATAGACGCCACCGTTAGAAATATTCAAACCATTTTCGCGCCATTGATAAGTAAGTGACGTTCCCGATGCAACGACGGTGAACGATGTATTTTCATTTTCACAAATTACCGATGCTGAAGGAGGAACTGATACCATCGTCGACGGATTGATCGTCAACTGCATTTGTTCAGTTACTGGAGAACAGCTTCCATTTGTGTTGGTTGCTTGTAGCGTGAATGTCACCACCCCCGTTTCAGCGGCCGATGGCGTATAGGTTGGCGTTAGCGTTGATCCATTTGTAATAACCCCCAAACCATTATGACTCCACGACAACGTAGTTCCTGCCGATGCCGATGAGGGAGTGCTTTGGGTGATAAAGTTGAATGCGGTATTTTGACAGACCGTTGCGTCACTTCCCGCGTTTACGGTTGGTGAAGCAAATCCTTGAACCGATGATACATTTGTTCCGGCTGCAAATCCATTGATAGAGATTGTACCGCCCGCGGGAGCGCGACGAAGATTGGCCGCACCAGCTCCGGCAGTTGCGCGTACCCGAATGCCGGTAATTGTGAGCGCGTTTAAACCTGTCGAATTATTATTATCGCCCTCTGCGATGGAGATCGATATCTGTGTTGCCGTGACGTTGATCGACGCCAATATGCTCGCAGCTCCTGTCCCCGTAAACGAAACGCTTCCAACGTTGGGTTCAAATTCATAAGCCGCATTGGATAACGTCAAATTCAATGTTTCGAGCGCCAGCGTGCCCATTGATATATCGCCGTTTGCTGTTTCCGAGATCACAATGGGCGTCAATGAAACATATCCTCCCCCAGCACAAAGCGTGGACCCACCGGTACCCCCACTCACACTTACCTGAGCAGACGCTACTTGAAACGAAAGCATCAACAGGGATATGCAAAAAAATTGAATAAAACGCAGCGGTGTAATCATGGAGGGGGACAACAACTATTGAGGTTTATTTAAAAAATCAGAAAAATGTAACCATGAATATACGTAATCCTTCGACTGATTTTCTGCTATTTAATCGGAGAACTTACCTTGAGGATTGATCTTCATCAACGCTATCTTCTTCTGCGTTTCAAGTTCAATCGTGCCCAACACGACAATCCTACCATCAGGTAATTCAGCAACACCCACACCAACATTTTGTTTTGAGGCACTTCCAAAACTGACGTCCCATTGGTATGTGCAGTTCTGATCAAGCTTCACAAGCTTAATATTCGTTCCTGCGAGCTGGATTTGATTCGCAACTACCAAATATCCATCATCTGTATGAAGGCATGGTGCGACACCGGCAGCGGTATAATTTCCAACAAGTCCATTAACAACACCTTGGTTTATAATCGCGAATCCACCGGTACGGCGGGCGAAATAAAGATTTCCGTAAGGCGTTGGCATGTCACATGAGGTCCCTAACTCAAAATACCCGTTGGTAAATGGATCTTTTATGACATGCTTGAGAATTTCATCGCGATCATTTGTGCCGCTGTAAGGGTACCCGGTACTCCAGGAGCCTCCCGAAAAATAGGTCTCATACACAGCATGGTTCGCGTTTGCAGCAATCGGTAGTCCAAACTCATTGTCGGAGTAAACAAATATTCGAATACCAGATGAGGTCTCAAACATTTTTACCGCCGCCCCATAATGCTCTGCAGCGGTACTTTCGTTGCTCGTGAGCGGATCGAAAGCCGGTGTGAATTGCACATATATAATATCCTCCTGATCCGGTGGCGGCGTGGTAAGTGTTTCATTAAAAATAGTCTCATCGGCGCTGTTGCCTGCAAGGAAAAAACCGCCGTCCGAAAGCGGTGTTACACTATTCATGAACTGTGTCACATGCTCACTATAAACGGCACTATCTTCCTTTATTCCGTCGCGGTTAACTTTGATCACTTTGGCATCATACAAATCTTCATTGGTTACAAGATTCTTTCCTGTCAACACATTTGAAAGAATGAGATATGATTGTCCATCTGTGGTTGGCTCTATGTCTTTGGCGTTTTCGCTATAAGCACCCAGCGTTCGTCTCCATATTTCATCACCATCGTAATTCACTTTGATCAATACTATCCTGCTTTGATTGGCCATACGGGTCGTACCCAACATCAACACGCCATCGTCGGTCAACAATAAATCCGCAGCTTCCTGATTACCATCTTCGCCGTAGTATTTTACAAAGTAATTTCGGTAGTCTCCCTCAAAATCATTTTTCGTGTCACACGAAAGGAAGGCTAACAGCGATATCAAAAGAATTTTAATCTTGAGTGACTTCATCATCTTGCTTTTTGATACGCTTAAGAACAGACTTCGAACGAGCCTTCTTTAACTTTCGTGGTTTGTATAATGGATAAATGTATCCGATAGAAACTGAAAGATTATTGATTTTGTAAAGGTTATCGACATATCCCCATTGAAAAACCGGATCTTCAGTGTCTGCACTATTAATCGTGTTCTCAACCTTCACAACATTTGTCAATCCGATAGAGTAACGAACATCAACAAAGGCATAATCGAGTCCAAGTTTATACTTTACCCCGCCTCCAAAAAGGAGCGCTTGATTTATTTTATTTCGTTTCGGATTAAAATTAATGACGGGACTTTCGCGTTCATCGGGAACGATTCTCCCATCCGTAAAATTACGATCGTCGAATGTTAGCGTACCGCGATCACGGAACAGCATATCTACGGAATATCCAATGTATCCGAATGGCCGATACTTTCCTTCTGAATCTGAGTATCGGAATGTTACCGGAATCTTAAACCAATTTTGTCGATCAAAAACTGATAACTTATCGCGCCCGAACGCACGTGTCGTTTCGTATTGATAGGCCGTAAACATATAATTCAATTCAAGCGTCACGCCAAAATTCTGATCATAATGATATTGAGCACCAACGCCCGCGCCTATCCCAGTTCTCCACTTATAATCGTGTGTTACATCGCCTGCAAGTGCCGACCGTGTCTTTAGCAAATTAACGGGTGATACGTTCGCACCGATCCTGCCATAGAGCGAGAAAATTGGCTCGCCGGTAAATTTAGAACCGAGATAAACGAGGTCGATCGGATCACGATTACGATCAGGAACAAACTCCGGGTTGGCACGTAAAATCTCCAAATAACTTCGCTCAGCTCCGACCGGATCATCTAACAATAGATACGTTTCCGCTAGTAAAATATACGCGCGTTGTCGCCATGCTGCGCGTTGATTCCGCTCTAGACAGTCATGCAGCATCGATGGTATCCCGTAAAAATGCCCAGCATTAAATTCTTCGATCGCGCGGTTTAACACCTGCTCACACTCTTCCTGACTCTGAGCTTTCAGACCACGCGCACAAAATATCGCAAAGCATACTAGGAAGGCAATTCTTAAACGCTGCATCTGATCAGTGTTGATTGATTAGCAGATTTATACAAGTATTTTCATACGGCCTGTCTCCAACGTATTTACCCCACTCATCTTGCGTCATGTTCCGCGTAAGCTTCGGACAAATCTGTTCTGCCAAAGACGCCGGATTTGTTGGCCACACGCGAATCTCGGATTCACTACAAGTTGCGATCAACAAATCTGAACCTTTCGCAAAAGCAATATCCCACACAAATCCGTTATTATTTTCCATCTCCACAGGCAAATCCTCTGGGTTATCCAAAACATACAGTTGCAAACGTTTATCGAGTCCAGCACTCGCCATCAACTTACCATCCGCACTAAACTCAATGTCGTTGATCCCAGCACGGTGGCCCGTAAACTGACGCGTCTCTTTCGTAAAAGTATTATATAAACGGACGACACCACGGCGATTCACCGGATCCAAAGATTCTAATCCAAATGCTAACGCTGTTCCATCTGGATTAAACCTCACCACCATCGCGCGAAAACCGTTGTCGTCAAGTACCGTTTGATACTCTAACGTCTGTAGGTTCAAAATCACTACCTGCCCCGACCATGCTGCCCCTGCCATGGTTTTGCCATTCGGATTTATACTAATCGCCTTCAGTTCAAATGGCATCGTGATCAGCTTTGTCACTTCGCCAGTCGCGGCGTTAACTTTGCTGATGGTTCTATCTCCACTGGCAACGATGAACGCATTCTCCTTTGGAAGGAACTCTATGTCGTTGGTTTGACCTTTAAATCCTTTGATAATTTTTGCTTTTCCGCCATTCTTCAAATCGTAAAGCTGAACAAAGGCAGAGTCGCTACCATTCACTAAATAGTTTTCATCCTTACTCAGGGCGATCACTTTACTTGGAAATGGTGTGGTGTAGTTTGTCACGGTGCTGCTCAACCGATCGTAGTCACCTTGATAAATTCTTCCGTCTGCTCCAGACGCAAAGAACGATGTACCGCGGCCAGAAATAGCCAGGGATCGAATGTGCACGCGTGGCGGTCCTGGAATTTTAAACGCATTGTAATTAGCACCAGAGAGTTTTGTCAGCGCGCTGTACAATCCACGATAAATGTAAGGATCGTATGTTTTTCCTCTGTGTCGCTTATGATAGATATAACCTTGCATTGCTTGGAGACCGGCTAAGTTTTTATCATCATCTTCTTGCACAGATTTTGTCGCCAGCGTTTGCGCCAGTACTAGCATGAGTAGATTTTCTGCAGCCTGAAAGTTATACATCGCCTCTTCCGCTTTCTCCTCTGCCATCTTCGCTGCTTGTTTTTCTTTTATCCCAGCAGCTTTTGCTTTTAGTTCTTCCAATTGCGCGAACTTAAACGCATCTTCAGCGCGGTCACGTTCGCGCTTAGCAGCTTTCACAGCATCCTCAAGTGCTTCGTTTGATTTCAATAATTCAAAAGCACTTTTCTCAGCGCGAGCTTTCTGACTTTCAGCTATCCCCTTCTGGCGATCAGCCTCAGCTTTTTGCGCTAGTGCTTGCTTCCGTTGCGTGTCGGCATACTGACGATCGGAATCGGCTTGTATTTTTTGTAGATAAGCAAAAACGAAGAAGAGAATGGCTACGATAAATGCAACCCCAAGGACAATCGCAGTAGCACGCGTTCTTCGCAGCACGCGTCGTTGCATCATCTCCTGATTCTTCAACTCCGCTTCATACGTGATACGGCTCGTATCCAAAAACACGATTGCCCTTTCAAAAGCTTCGTCGTAGCGTTGGGCCCATTCACGCGTCGGCTTTTGTTTCTTCTGCCAGTTCAGCGCAAGTTGCAAATCTGGTGGCCGCCACAAACCAGTCTTCCCGATCTGATACATCGCCGCTGCCTCTGACAAACGACGATACATCGAGGCGGATTCAAACTCATCCTCTACCCATGCCTCAAGGCGATTCCAAATACGCATCAAACTTTCGTGTGAAAGCTCAATCATTGAATCACTGTCGAGCCTTACGTGCGCTGCTGGCATCAAAAAAGATCTACCTGGCTTTCTGAAGTGTTCAATCACATCGATCACTTCTTCTTCACTCACTTCCGCAAGTAACGCTATCACCCCCAAACGCGCAGGCCTTCGCATACCACGATTGTCTTGGTTCTTTTCAGTAATGGATTTGAAAAGAACTTCGGCAATCATTTTATTTCTTGTCGATAACTCTTCGTATGCCTCATTGGCGTGCTGCGACAAGGCTTGTGTTATCTTACCAATCGAATTGTAGTGACGAAGATCTATTGGCTCATTGGGTTCATGATTCTCAATCCAATGATCCCACGTACGCATAAGTGCATGTTGCAATACTGGAAGTTGATCTTGATTCGTGCCAAGGTCGGCAAGCAATCGCTTTACAAGGCGTTGGGAGATTCTGCCACCAGCCACGGCAACAGGACCTTCAATAGCCATTTTCTTTTGCTCGCGCGTCATGTGCGGCACGAGGTAGTTACTATTATTGATCAGTTGTGTTAATCCTGGAAAGGCTGCGCATTCACCGATAAAATCTGACCGCATCGTTAGCGCCACGTAAACGGGAACTTCGGATTGTTTTACCGCCGTAAGAATTAGGTTTACAAAAAGTCGCGAATCGTTTTGCGCTTCATGTTCTGCGTCATCGCGAAAGCGAAAGATCTCTTCAAACTGATCAATTAAAAAGAAGATGTTTTCTTTATTATCAGTTTGGATATACTTCGAAATTTCGAGCAATGCATCGGGGCCGCTTCGAAGAACAGAATTGATAATGGCCCAATGGATACTTCTGTCGTCTGAATTGATTCGATTTTTCTTGATTAGAAAATCAACAACAGAATCTGTTAAAGCACGAATAGGTGATCCTCCTGGGCGCGTCGTAATAACTTCCCAATAGGGACCAGATTCTGTAACAAAGCCTCCGTAAAGTACAGGAACTAAACCGCACGACATGAGCGATGACTTTCCACTACCTGAATAGCCCATGACGGTCACAAATCTGCTCTTCGCGATTTGCATGAGAATCTCATCGACTTGCCCTTCACGACCAAAGTAGAGATGGCATTCATCAATAGAGAATGATCTCAAACCCGGAAACGGATTTTCAGTACCGAGCGCTTGATCAGTTAACTGAGATGACTGAGGCTGAGACTCACCGCTATGTATGGGCTGGTTTAGCATGAGGTACCCACGGTAAACTGAAATTTAATGAATAGAAGCCGATTTTTTGGTAAGTACACAGTTCAAAAAATTATGGGGCCTGACAAAAAATTAAGGCTTTTACCAAGGTAGAGTTTTTTGCGGAACAAAAAAAGAGGCCGCCTCAAAAGTCATGAGGCGGCTTTTTTTGTTTTTTTTGGGTTAATCTAGTTTGAAAAATGTAGGCGCGTGAAATCTTCGTCACTCATGCGGTCGCTTTTGCAAGATTGTGCGCTATGGCTAGTAAACC
>NZ_QMFY01000022.1 GCF_003286915.1 Pseudochryseolinea flava | reverse complement strand
TTCCTGCTCGTTTAAGATCCCAATGATCTGTGCTTCTGTGAATCTTGTTTTTTTCATAACGCTTTTTCAGATGGTTAAAGTTAAAAACTCTAATTTTAACCTGTTCTAAAAAACCAGCCAGGTACCCAACCACCGCGTTATATACATCAGAACCCATTTCGTATCACAATAATGTTGCACCGCGCTCATTAACAACGAATGGTCTATCGTGTCAAAGAAACTTTTGATATCAAGGTCGATCGCCCAGCTATGCGCAAAACTATTCCGCGTTGCCTGTGCTACGGCGTCATGACAATTTCTCCTAGGCCGATACCCAAATGAGCTGTTATGAAATTGTGGCTCTACTATTCGTTCAAGATGCGTCTTCACGACTTCCTGTGCGATACGATCCAAAAGGGTGGGAATGCCTAGCTTTCGTATTCCCCCTGACCGTTTCTTAATTGCGACTTCTTTGACAGCACTCGGAAAATAACTTCCTGAACTTAGTCGATTCCAGAGTTTGTACAAATGTGTTTTCAGATTACTATCTAGTGTAACCCAATCCATTCTATCAACACCGAAACTTCCTTTGTTGGACTTTACTTTCTGGTAGGCCTGCCAAACCATCTTCCTGGTAATTGGCTGTGATCGCGTTTCATAATAGTCGGTCATCCCATTTTAACGGTTGTCGATAACTATAAAACAAAACAGGCTAAGTCCTTCGCTCCATTGCCTTTCAACAGCTTCATCGCTACTACAACTTAGTCCGTCACCGCTATCTGATGTCATCCTTACATCGCAATTGTTTTTGTAACTAATTGCAGCGATAGCGATTTCTCTTGTTCCATACAAAAGCCTTTGCTGAAGTCTTGTTCGCTTTACCCCGGATGTTATGCAATCAGTAATCAGATCTTCCATTGCACTTGGTCACAGACACAAACGTAACTACCTGTTTTCAACATCTTCTCTTTTACATTACGAGGCTTCAGTCGCGAATTCACGCTATTCAACTCTTCAACAATCATCTTCGGAGATCTTGTCTCCGTTTTTCCTTATCGTTCACCACAAAAGCTGTTTCCATCTTTGCAGCATAAGGTGATTTGCAAACTACTTCTGACAGTCGTCTGCGGAAGACCAATTCTCCTTATTCAGTTACAAACGTTGGCCAGTTCTGTTCGCTCGACTTCCACACGCTACATAAATGATCACAGAGTCTTCCATCTTTTGTACAGCATCTCCCTTCGTACAACTGAAGGAAGTTCAAGACACACACGTTCGCATATAAAGCGTGCCGGCAGTCCAAATTAATAATTAATCATCAAACTCTGCCGGCATGATTTATATGCATTGTTAGCGGCTGGCACTTATTTCACGAATTTGGTTTTGAACTCGTCCACCAATGAGTCGACCATTTCCTTAAGGTTTATGTCCTTTGTCTTCTCCTTTTTGTGAAATAAGTCACACAGTTTAGATGATTCAGTCCATATTTGAATCAACTGCTCAATTGTCACTTTGAAGTTTGTCGAGTTGTCCAACGTAAAATGAACAGCGAAATTTCTTAACTTAAAAAGTAGATTTAACCTGATTGGGTTCAATTTTTTCTTGTCGATCTCGTCCTTTAGACAATAGATTATTTTATTGGGAACAGATGCTTTGTCCAACGAATTAAATGTGAAGTCGTCCATCTTTTCGTTTACCCTCATGAGGAGCAAATGTCTGTTGGTGAGAGACTCGATAAAAAAAGCAAAATTAGTTACGTGTCCCAGTAAGTCTTGCCCACTCAACTCAGTGTTTTTCGGAAACTTCATCGCTGTATAGTTCGCATCGAGTTGAGCTTTCATCCAAGCGTCAGATATTTTAGTCTGTGTCACACGGGAAATAACGTACCCGTCAAATTTTATAAGTTTTTTAACGTCTCCAAAAATCTTGTCGCTTACTTTGTCCAACGCTTTATGATCTGCGTCAGTAGTGTCGATCTTCTTTAACTCTTCTCCAAAAAGCTCCGATGCGATTTTATATTTTATTTCTTCGTCAATATGGTCAAATGAGTCATACAAGAAAAACTTTGCAGCCTCACTCATTTTGGTGAATGCGTCTAAGATTTTATTGTCGTCTAACTTGTTGCTCATAAGTGCTTGCCGCTAACGTCCGAATATATGCAATTACCTGATATTTCCTTATAGCAACATTCGCGTTTGTAAGCTCGAAATTCGCCTAAAAATCACGATTCCCGTTCGAAAATCATTGATACTTTTTTATGGTACTTCGCGCGTCACGTAGAAAATTCTTTACTCCATGCGTTGCAAATTGCCGCTGCTGCGTGACAACCGGTGATACGCCTCCTTTACTATCTGTGTTGCAAAACGCACAGTCTTCGACTTTCTGTCTTTCCTTTTGGAGTCTGCTTCACCCCTGGCCCCTAAAGGGGGAAACTATTTCAATTAATGTTCATGTGTGATGAGCTCTTAGGGATAAAAGCTGCAAAGAAGTAAACATCTAGTGCGCTCAGAAACGTCATCCTGGCTTCATCCTCCAGAGAAGCTATAGACATCCTTTCATTTTCTCCATATATTCTCCATACGCGTCCAGTAGTTCTATCATTGTTCTATAGATGTTGCTTCATCGCGCTATAGATGACGTCTCATAAATTCCGATGTTTACTTCATTTTTCTCTCATCGCGCGTTCATTATTCTTTCATTAATTCGCTGTTTCTCCAGATGTCCGTTCATTGCGCTCTCATTATTCTGGCTATCGCCCCTAGGAAGATGCGGTGTTTGTTTCATAGAATGGGTCGTTAATGAAGCAAATAGGAAAGCTACACGGGAAGATCAACGTAGGAAGCTGCGAGTTACGCGTTACGAGCTACGAGAAATGCCTTAGGTAGCTTGTTAGGAGGCTGCGAGCTACGAGTAATGCGTTGGGTGAGACGTCAGAATGCGGAAACTGGAAACCGGCAAACCGGAAACTGGCAACCGGAAACCGAAAACCGGGGCCCCGGAACCAAATAACCATTCCATCTTCAAAAGAATAATTTAATATTGCGCCATGGAAGCACTTCAAATCATCGCACAGAATTTATATCAGGAAGATCTTTACAATATTCCAGGACGTGTGGTGGTGGTGTTACCGGGTGCGTGGGAGAAAGTGAGTGAATCTGATCGTACCGTGCTGGTAAAGATGATCCATGCGGTGAGGATAAACTTCGCTTCGGTTACTGTTATTGAGCGGACCTCCCTTGCTGCTGGCGACCTTGCCGCGCTTTCGCCCGAGAAAGTCCTTGTTTTTGGGGTTCCCGTTACGCCGTCTCCTGCCCTTTACCAGCTTTCTACGCTGGATAATATTCCGTTGATCGCTGCCGATAAGCTCGAGAATCTTGACGACGCCAAAAAGAAAACCCTGTGGGGTGCGCTTAAACAAATGTTTGCGCTGTAAGTGTTTGTGTGTGTGCCTGATAGTTCGTTAAAGGCTTGCTTTAATTTCTTTGCGGGTTTCCGTTGGATTTCTATATTTGCGGTTCTTTAAAAAAGCCATCCCAAGAAAACGGATGGTTTTTATATGTAAACCAGATACGCTAAATCATGAACAGTATTCTCTATTTGATCCCCGCGATGGGAGTTGTTGGCCTGATCGTAATGGCCATTAAGTCTGCTTGGGTAAGCAAGCAAGACGCCGGTGACGCTAAAATGCAGGAACTTGCAGGTTACATTGCCGATGGTGCCATGGCATTCTTACGCGCCGAGTGGAAAATCCTCAGCTACTTTGCTGTAATTGCGGCGATTTTACTCGGTTGGTCAGGTACACTCGTTGAAGATTCTTCTTGGATCATCGCTATCGCTTTCCTTATCGGTGCTGTACTCTCTGCTTTCGCAGGATACATCGGGATGAAAATTGCTACCAAGTCTAACGTTAGAACAACACAAGCTGCACGCACTAGCCTTGCGAAAGCTTTACAAGTTTCCTTTACCGGAGGCTCTGTAATGGGTATCGGTGTTGCTGGTCTTGCCATTCTTGGACTCGGCGGACTGTTCATTGTATTCTATCAAATGTTCGTTCCTGAAGGCGCTGCCATCACGGGCGTCGAAATGAAAAAGGCGATCGAAGTACTCGCAGGTTTCTCATTGGGTGCTGAATCAATCGCACTCTTCGCACGTGTAGGTGGTGGTATCTATACAAAAGCTGCAGACGTAGGCGCTGACCTCGTGGGTAAAGTTGAAGCTGGTATTCCCGAAGATGACGTTCGTAACCCTGCAACCATCGCTGATAACGTGGGTGACAACGTAGGTGACGTAGCGGGCATGGGTGCCGATCTTTTCGGTTCGTATGTAGCAACAATCTTGGCTACCATGGTACTCGGACAAGGCATTGATGCTTCTGGCGATAACTTCAACGGACTCTCTCCTATCCTTCTTCCGATGATCATCGCTGGTCTTGGATTGATCTTCTCGATCGTAGCATGTTCATTCGTAAGAATTAGCAAAGAAACTGATAGCGTACAAAATGCTTTGAACATCGGTAACTGGTCATCTATTATTTTGACAGCCATCGCTTCATATTTCGCAGTAAAATATCTGCTTCCTGAAACGATCGTTCACCAATTCCAAAGCACGACCTATACTTTTACATCTACAGATGTTTTCATCGCGATCGTAATTGGTCTTGTTGTAGGAACGTTGATGAGTATCATCACAGAATATTATACAGCCATGGGTAAACGCCCTGTGTTGTCAATCGTAAAACAATCTGGAACTGGACACGCTACCAACATCATTGGTGGTCTTTCTGTTGGTATGGAATCTACCGTGCTTCCAATCTTCGTATTAGCAGGTGGTATTATCGGTTCTTATGAGTTCGCTGGTCTTTACGGTGTGGCGATTGCTGCAGCCGGTATGATGGCCACAACAGCGATGCAATTGGCGATCGATGCATTCGGCCCTATCGCAGATAACGCAGGTGGTATTGCTGAAATGAGCCAGCTTCCTGAAGAAGTTCGTCACCGTACCGATAACCTTGATGCAGTAGGTAACACAACAGCAGCAACAGGTAAAGGATTTGCTATTGCTTCGGCAGCACTTACATCACTCGCACTGTTTGCAGCGTTTGTTGGTGTTGCAGGTATCGATGCGATTAACATCTTTAAAGCACCGGTATTGGCTGGTCTTTTTGTGGGTGGTATGATTCCGTTTATTTTCTCATCCCTTGCTATCGCTGCCGTAGGACGTGCTGCCATGGACATGGTAAACGAAGTTCGTCGCCAGTTCCGCGAAATTCCAGGTATCATGGAATACAAAGCGAAGCCAGAATATGAAAAATGCGTTGCGATCTCTACGAGCGCGTCAATTCGTGAGATGATTGCTCCAGGTGCTATCGCGATCGTTGCACCAGTGCTAGTCGGATTCATTTTCGGCCCTGAGGTTCTTGGTGGTCTTCTTGCTGGTGTTACAGTATCAGGTGTATTGATGGGTATGTTCCAATCAAACGCCGGTGGTGCTTGGGATAACGCGAAGAAGTCTTTCGAGAAAGGTGTCGAAATCAACGGACAGATCTATTACAAAAAGTCTGAGCCACATAAAGCATCTGTAACCGGTGACACTGTTGGTGATCCATTCAAAGATACCTCTGGTCCATCGATGAACATTTTGATTAAGCTTACTTCAATCGTAGCCTTGATCATTGCACCACATATTTCACAAAAGGCACATACACCATCCGTGAAAAATGAGGTTGCTAAGCCGAAAGTTGAAACGGTGAGCTATACAAACGACGCTCAGAAGTAAACCTTCTTCACACGTTTTTAATAGAAAGCCTCGACATGTCGGGGCTTTTTCTATTTTTGGTAATCATTGAACCGTTATTTATATGAAAGTATTGATCACTTTGACTTTAATCTTAGTTGGTTTTTCAGGATTAGCGCAGAATTCAGTCGTGGGTAAGTGGGTAACGATCGACGATAATACCGGAGAACAAAGGTCTATTGTCGAGCTTTTTGACCGCGGCGGTAAGGTGTACGGAAAGATCATCAAGATATTTCCACAACCCGGTAAAGACCCGGATCCAGTTTGTTTGCAATGCCCTGAGGATGACAATCGTTATAAGAAGAAGATTGTAGGAATGGAAATCTTACAGGGGATGACAAAAGACGGTGACGCCTATGCAGGAGGAAACATTTTAGATCCGGAATCAGGGAAAATTTACCGTTGTAAAATTTGGCTTGAGAATAGTAATTTGATGGTGAGGGGTTACTGGGGGCCCTTTTATCGTACCCAGGAATGGAAGCGGGCGAATTGAGCGGCATGGCGGTACATTTAGTGAAAAATTTACAAAAAAGTAACATCTACGGTTACTAAGACATCAAAAGATGGTATACAGGTCGAGCTCAAACATGAACGAGAAAGAGATTTTCGAACGCATCTGCAAGGGTGACGAAAAAGCGCTTGAGTTCTTGTACAAGAAGTACTACCGGATGATGACCAAGCTGGTCATTACCAACAGCGGAACGGAGGATGAGGCCCGGGATATTTACCAAGATGCCTTGATTGTTTTTTGGCAGAAGGCTACATCAGGAAACTTGGTGTTAACCTCAAAAATCAGCACGTACATCTACAGCATCTGTCAGAACCTCTGGCGAAAAGAATTGGATCGGAAGAAGCGCCTTTCCAATGAAGAAAAAGATACGGCTGTGGCTGTCGACACTGAGTCTGCAGAACGCGACAAGATCATCATTCAATGCATTGAGCAATTGGGTGAGACGTGTAAGAAAGTACTGATGTACTACTACTTTGAAGAAATGTCGATGCAGGATATTGCCGACCAACTTGGATTCGCCAATACCGACACTGCAAAGACAAAAAAATACAAGTGCAAAAAGAAACTTGATGAATTAGTGAAAGCTCAGTATTCTGAGCAGGATTTTTTGGATTAAGAGCATATGGCGTCAGAAAGAGATTTAGAATTATTGGATGACTACGTCAGCAACCGTCTAGCGGGCGCTGAGAAGAGTGCCTTCGAACAGAAGCTCGAAGGTGATCCAGCTTTAAAAAGGGAATACCAGGTTCAAAGCAAGATTGCAGAAGCGTTACGCACAGCACGTGCTGCGCAACTGAAGGCTATGCTTGGCGCGATCCCTACACCAGCGATACAAGGCGGTGGCGAATCCTCTCTCCTTTCGAAAGTAGGGATGTGGGTAGCGGCGTCGGCAGTTGTTGGTGCCGGTGTATACTTCTGGTTGAACAGTAACGACGCCTCTGAAAAGGTCGAAGAGCCTGTAACGCAAGCACCTGATACTACCACGCAAGAAAGCATGGAAGCTGTAGCACCTGCAGAAGAAGCTCCGGAAACAACACAAACGCCAGCGGCTAATTCAGACGAATCGACAAGCCAAACCGCTCCGGCGAAGAAACCTATTACAGCGAAAAAAGATAGCGGAAGCACTTCAGCTCAAGGCGCGCCAAAAATCGATGCCTTTGATCCTACTGCCGAAGAATCTGGCAACAACAATGTCGCGGCTTCTCCCGAGGCGGTTGTCGCAGCATCCGAAGAACCTGTATCTAACAAGGAACAAACACATGCTGAAATCATCAGCGGTCATAAAAAGTATAAGTTCCACTACCAGTTCAAGAACGACAAAGTATTGCTCTACGGACCTTTCCAAGCCAACCTTTATGAGATCATGGAGTTCTTTGGCGGACCACAGCAGACCGTCTTCTTGTTCCACAATAGTACCTATTACATGATGACGAACGATGGCGACAAGATCAAGCCATTGCTACCGATAAAAGACCCCAAGTTGATCAACAAACTTGATGAGTCCAGGAAGATAAAATGATTGGCTAATATCTAAGATCCCGCTTCGTCGGGATCTTTTTTTGTTCATGGGTTGGCAATCCACGTTGGAATACTATTTTTATTACCTTTGCCAGCTAGCATGGAGAAGATTATTCGCAAAAAACGACTCGGAGGCTACCCAGCATTGGGGGTAGTGTTCAGCATCTTTCTAGCGCTCGTTGTGCTGGGTATGTTCGGACAAATGCTCATCTATTCGAATGGTTTCGAACGCATGGTGCGCGACAATGTAAACGTTAAGGTTTATCTGAAATCTACCTTGACAGAATCACAGCGCAAGCAGCTTGAAAAAACGCTCGCCTCAAAAAATTACATCGCAAAAACAGATGAGGCGATTACATTCATTTCGCGCGAAGACGCGGAGAAAGAACTTATCAAAGAGATCGGCGACTACAAACAAATTCTTGGCGAGAATCCACTCAAGGATGCTTACATCGTCAAGATCGACCCAATCCACCAAGACACGACACAGTTGAAAGCGATTCAAACGGAGATCGAGAAAATGAATGGTGTCGTTGAAGCCACGTACGAAAAACACTTGTACGATCAAGTCAATAAGAACTTCACGAAGATTTCCATCGGCCTACTCATTCTTGCAGGCTTATTGATTGGCGCGATCTTCTTGCTGGTGTTCAACACACTTCGCCTGGCCTTGTTCTCTCAACGTTTCCTAATCCGTAGCATGCAATTAGTAGGCGCACGGAAATGGTTTATCCAACGACCTTTCTTATTTCGGGCTGCAGGTTACGGCTTACTCTCTGGAATTCTAGCAGGTGTGTTTCTCTACTCGTTTTTCAACTTCGCAGAGCGCGTGCTCTCTGAACTTCAAACCCTAAACGATCGTCAAAATTTTTATCAGCTACTCGTCGTCCTCGTCATCTTCGGAATGATTGTCGCGGTAGGCAGCACCTATCTCGCCATCAGACGGTATCTGAAAATGTCTCTTGATCAACTCTACTGAAATTATAACATAGCATGGAAAGCAAACTTCCTTTTGGTAAAAAGAACTATCAACTCATGATCATTGGTGTCGTGACTTTGACCCTTGGATTTATCATCATGGCCAACGACAGTGAACCACATGGTTTTGGTTTTATGGGACTATACCTCGGTCCTATCGTAACCATGGCGGGTTTCTTAATCGAGATCTGGGCCATCTTACACACGCCAGAAGCTAAAAACAAGTAGTGCCACATGACAATCATTGAAACGATTGTACTCGCGATTGTTGAGGGCATCACAGAATTTCTCCCGATATCTTCTACAGGACATATGATCATTGCCTCATCGCTGATGGGCATTGCTTCGGATCCTTTTACCAAGATGTTCACAGTCGCCATTCAATTCGGAGCGATTCTTTCTGTGATCGTACTATACTGGAAACGATTCTTTCAATCATTCGACTTCTATTTCAAACTTGCCGTTGCATTTATTCCCGCCGCCATTGCCGGTCTCCTATTCAACGACTTCATCGACGCCATGCTTGAGCGTGTCGATGTTGTGGGTTACACACTATTAGCTGGGGGAATCTTTTTCCTCTTCGTTGACAAAATATTCCAAGGAAATGAACACAGTGATAAACAAGTAGACTATCCTACAGGGTTCAAGATTGGCTGCTTTCAAATTATCGCCATGATTCCGGGTGTATCACGTTCGGCTGCAACAATCATCGGCGGACTCTCGCAGAAGCTAAATAAAAAGACCGCTGCTGAATTTTCATTCTTCCTGGCTGTGCCGACCATGTTTGCTGCGACAGCCATGAAACTCTTCAGCTACTTTAAAGATGGTGGCACCTTCGGATCGCACGAGATCACATTGTTTGTGGTTGGTAACGTCGTAGCCTTCATCGTTGCCATCATCGCGATCAAATCTTTTATTTCATTCCTCACCAAACACGGCTTCAAAATATTCGGATACTACCGCATTATTGTCGGTGCTGCGATTTTGATTTTGTACTACTTCGGTGTGAAGTTGGAAGTTGTGTAAGCGACTTATTACACAGAGATACTCAGAGAAATGCAAGAGGTTCCCAAAGATGAGACTGCAAATGACGGGCGCGTGTTGCTCATCAACAAACCGTACGAATGGACTTCGTTCGATGCGGTGAATAAACTGCGCTATAAACTCAAGATGAAAAAGATCGGCCATGCGGGTACGCTTGATCCCTTGGCTACAGGGTTGCTCATCATCTGCACGGGAAAGATGACGAAGCGTATCGAAGAGTTTATGGGCATGGAGAAAGAATACACGGGCACATTCGTCCTTGGCCAGACCACGCCTTCGCACGATCTCGAAACAGAAATCAGCGAGCCACAAGATATTACGTCGTTAACGGAAGAAGCCATTCATCAGGCAACGAAGCAATTCACGGGCAAGATCAGTCAGATGCCGCCCGTACATTCTGCCATTCGTGTAGGTGGCAAACGAGCCTACCAATTTGCCCGAAAAGGAAAAGAGGTCGAGCTTCAGCCCCGTGACGTAGAAGTAAGTGTATTTGAAATCACAAGAATCCATCTTCCTGCTGTAGACTTTCGAATCGTATGCTCAAAAGGAACGTACATCAGAAGCCTTGCGCGCGATTACGGTAATGCGCTCGGCACAGGTGCTTACATGTCTAAACTCTGCCGCACACGTATCGGAAATTATCTGCTGACCGACGCCGTATCGCCTGAAGATGTGACGTAATCGATATTGTGACGCTCATGTTTTGAACTTAACAGGTTCTCCCCTATCATTGAACCATGAAGATCTACCACGGTGTCGAAGATTTTGCGCGGCTTGATTACGCTGTGGTGACCAGCGGTACTTTCGATGGTGTCCACCTCGGCCACCAAAAAATCCTCTCACGCTTACGAGAGATCGCGCTTCATGAAAAAGGTGAATCAGTAGTGATTACGTTCTGGCCACATCCACGCCTTGTATTACACCCTGAAGACACTTCCCTTAAACTTTTAAACACGTTTGAAGAGAAAGCCGAACTCCTGAAGAAGCAAGGCATCAACCATTTGATTCGAATTCCTTTTACAAAAGAATTCTCTCAACTCACCTCCCAAGACTTTATCGATCAAGTTCTCGTAAACACCATCGGTACAAAAAAACTTGTGATCGGCTACGACCACCACTTCGGTAAAAATAGAGAAGGAAGCTTCGAGCAACTTAAACTCAACGGACCCAAGTTCGGATTTCACGTTGAAGAAATTCCGCGTCAAGATGTAGACCACATTGGCGTAAGTTCAACACGCATTCGCCAATCCTTAGAAGTCGGTGACATCGATACTGCCACGCATTTCCTTGGCACGAACTACTCCATTACCGGTCGCGTCGTTATCGGCGACAAACTCGGACGTGTACTCGGATATCCAACGGCCAACATCGAGATTGAAAATAAAAACAAACTTGTTCCCGCAGACGGTATATATGCCGTTACCATTAAACATGAACATGCCATGTACCGCGGCATGCTCTACATCGGTTTACGGCCAACGATCAATGGCGTAAAACGAAACATCGAAGTAAACATTTTCGATTTCAACAAAGACATCTACGGTGAGTCACTCAGCATTTATTTCCACAGTCTCATTCGTGAAGACAAAAAATTCAATGACCTGGAGGAGTTGAAGATTCAGCTACATCAGGATAAAATTGATGCGCTGGGGAAGTTGGCGATTTAGTTGCGGAGCGTTAATTGTTAAACGTTAATCGTGAATCGTTAAACGTTAATTGTGAATCGTGAAAGCCCTTCGAAGAGAATATCATTGCATTGCGCGGAGGCCCTTTAGGGAAGTGAAGGGTGCGCGGCGGCTCGTATACGTTAATCGTTAATCGTTAAAAGTTAATCGTGAATTGTGAAACGTGAAGAGAGAATCGTTAATCGTGAAAGTCCTTTATTGCACGGAGGCCTTTTCTTGCCTTAGTGTCTTTGTGTCTTGGTGGCTAATGAATCTTTGCCACGAAGGCGCTAAGGCTCAAAGTTCCGCAAAGAAGTACAATGGATAATCGATAACACTTCCTGTTCCCTCGGTGATGAGCACCGTAGAAAAAGTAGTAGTGGAATATCTTGGCGATATCTGCTGCTGCTAATTATTCGATATTCGATATTCGATATTCGATATTCGATATTCGATATTCGATATTCGATATTCGATATTCATTTCTTTTTGCTTTCAACTTAAATTTTAAAATTGGAGCATGGATGCAAGATTGTTATGGACACCGTCGCAAAAAACAAAAGATGAATCTAACCTAAGCCACTACACCGCGTGGTTAGCAAAGCACAAAGAGCTATTGTTTCACGATTATCATTCCTTGTGGCAATGGTCTACCGAACATCCCGACAACTTCTGGAAAAGTCTTTGGGAATACTTTGACATCCAACACGAGGGCACACCATCAAAAGTTCTGTCTGATGACGCGATGCCATACACCCAATGGTTTGAGGGTACAAAACTGAATTACGCGGAGCATATTTTCAGAAGGCAAACGGATGAAAATCCTGCGATCATCTTCGGATCAGAATATTCTTCGCTTCAAGAAATTTCCTGGCGCGAACTTCGCGAACGTGTTGCCGCACTGCAATCTTTCCTCTTCCAACAAGGAGTACGCGAAGGTGATACTGTCGCCGCATATTTGCCCTGTATTCCGGATGCAACGATTGCATTCCTTGCGGTCAATTCCATAGGCGCGATTTGGTCGAGCTGCTCTCCTGATTTCGGAACTTCGTCAGTCATCGATCGTTTTGCACAAATCAAACCGAAAGTTCTCTTTGCCGTCGATCATTATCGCTACGGCGGGAAGTCATTCGAAAAAGATGCGGTAATTGCTGAGCTCGTCGCTGCGATACCGTCCATTAGCCATACCGTTGTAATTACAGCTACCAAAACATCTACCGATATTCCCAACTCAACCCTGTGGAACGACGCGTTGCAAGACAAAGAACACCAACTTCGTTTCAATCGCGTTCCGTTTAGTCATCCGATTTGGGTGCTGTATTCGTCGGGAACCACCGGACTTCCAAAAGCCATCACACATTCGCATGGTGGAATTCTTCTCGAGCAGTTGAAATACGGAACATTCCACAACGATTTTAAGTCGGGTGAAAAGTGCTTTTGGTATACAACTACCGGGTGGATGATGTGGAACTATATTCATGGCGCGCTGCTCGCGGGGAGCACCATGGTATTGTATGATGGTAGTCCGGGTTATCCTGACCTCACAGCACTCTGGAAATTTTCAGCAAAAGTAGGCATTCACCATTTTGGCACAAGTGCTGGCTTTATTCTGGCAAACATGAAAGCGGGAATCAAGCCATCAGATTTTGATTTGCGTGCGCTACGCTCAATCGGGTCGACGGGAAGCACATTACCGCCAGAAGGATTTGCATGGGTATATGAAAATGTGAAGAGCGATTTATGGCTCGCCTCCATGAGCGGTGGCACAGACATTTGCAGCGCTTTTGTTGGTGGCAATCCGACATGGCCAGTGTATGAAGGCGAGATACAATGCCGCGCCCTCGGCGTGAAGCTTGAAGCATACGACGAAGATGGAAAATCCATTCAGCATACGATGGGTGAAATGGTGATCACGCAACCGATGCCTTCGATGCCAATATTCTTTTGGAACGATCTCAATCATCAACGCTATCTTGAAAGTTATTTTGAGATGTATGCCGGCATTTGGCGCCATGGTGATTGGATTGAAATCACCCCGCAACAAGGCGTGATCATCTACGGCAGGTCTGATGCAACTTTAAACCGTGGTGGTATCCGCATTGGCACAAGCGAGATCTATCGCGCAGTCGACCAAGTCAAAGAAGTGAAAGACAGCTTGATCATTTGTATTGAGAAAGCCGGTGGCGAATTTTGGATGCCGTTGTTTGTCATGATGCAAGAAGGCACGCCCCTGACCGACGACATCAAAAAGAAAATCAACAACACGATTCGCAGCGCATACAGTCCACGTCACGTTCCCGATGAAATCATCGCCGTAAAAGACATCCCCTACACGATCAGCGGAAAAAAAACCGAAACACCCGTGAAGAAAATTCTGATGGGAAAAGATCCGAAGAAAGTTGTTAATGCCGGTAGCTTACGCAATCCGGAGGCGATGACGTTCTTCGTTGAGCTATTGGGGGATCGTTAGGCGTAATCGCTATACGTTAATCGTGAATCGTTATACGTTAATCGTGTATCGCTGTTATGCGATATTCCTAATCCCTAATTCCCAATCCTAATTCCTAATTCCTAATCCCTAATCCCTAATTCCTAATCCCTAATTCCTAATCCCTAATCCCTAATTCCTAATCCCTAACCCCTATTTCAGTCTTACATCAAGATAAACAGAATGTCTTCCATAGGTTTCGTAAAACGGTAGGAATGTGACGCCGTTGATGGTGAATTGCAATTGCTTTGGATCGCCTTGGATTGACTTGCTGATATCATTTGCATCTACCGTTACTTGACGCCAGGTGTTTCTTGCGTCTGGTTCTTGCGCGGCAAGTAAAATCGGACCGTAGAACAAACTCGCAATGTTCGGTTGATCCATTATCGGATCGAGATAAAAGTGAAAAGGCATTTTTAATTCGATCACATCGCCATCTTTCCAATTGCGGCTGATCTTCAGATAACTTCCTGGAATGGCATTTAACATCTGTTCTTTATTATTGATTTTTACATTAAAACCATTCGTTGCCCAGCCAGGAACACGCACATGAACATCAAACTTGCCACTACCCTTCACCACTAACTTTGTTTGATCTTCTTTTGGAAACGTTGTGATCTGCTCAATGGTAACGTTGCGTTCAGTCCACTTCAACGTAGACGGAATAAAAAGATTTACGTAGAGCGACTGGTTATCTTTACTCCGGAAATAAATAGCACTTTGCATTTTTGTATTGCTCTCAATGGAGGTGCCATTGCAACACGTGAAGCCTGTCATATCATCATTACCAAATTGTTTGATAGACCCCGGACGAAGCGGCACATGATACGTATTGGCTGGCGTAGAGTCAGCGACAGAAGCCAGAATATGATTATACAATGCACGTTCGTAATAATCCATATACTGACCGCGCTGATCGAAGCAAAACAAATCGCTGGTAAGCTTCAGCATGTTATAAGTAGCGCACGTTTCGTTTTGGCCATCGGAAGAAAAACCATTTTCATACAAACTTGCAGGTTGCGCGATGAAGCATTCGGCATTGGCAGGATTACGCGCCCCTGCTACGCCGCCGATACTATACATATAATCGTTCACTGCTTTATACCAGAAGTTATCGGCGATACGATAGTACTCCGGATTATTGGACACCCGATACATCTCAATGCTTCCGACAATCTGAGGGATATGTTGGTTGGCATGAAGTCCACGGAAAATATCAACGTTTTTCGCGAGGCCATGCGAATGTTTTGCGTCGCCATAGAATACGCGAATGTTGTCGAACAACTGCGCCGTCTTAAGATAATTCGGTTCTTTCGTGATGCGATACAATCGCGCCATCACTTCATTCATACCACCAAACTCTCCAGCGATGTAAGTGTTCCACATCTTGATGAGTGTTTCTGTAGGCACTTTATTTAAACGCGCATAAACCCAATTGCCCATGCCTGTTGCTATGGATAATGCTTTCTTATTTCCACTAACTTCATATACATCTAATAGTCCGGCCAAAATTTTATGCAGCGTATAGTAGGGCGCCCATATTTGATTCTTTTGTCCGCCGTAGCGCGCACCTTTCTCTAGCATGATAAATTGATCTGGCGGATAGGCGCTGATAAATCCTTTTCCCCAATTCCAATAATCAGTTCGAATACCAGCGTCAGTGAGATCGGAATCATACTCAGACTTTCCTGCCCCTGTAGGCACAGCTGTTGGATCTGAAACAAAAGTTCCACCTTGCTCCTTGGCGTTGCCCGACAACTGCGATAATAAATACAATGTATTCACCATGTATTCCATCTTTTGTTGGAGGTTTTGCTGAAGGGCCTGATCATGACTTGCCCCGGCGTAAGCTTGTGCGATAGCTGTAAGGTAATGTCCCGTAGCATGTCCTCTCAGCTTTGTATCCTGACTATCCCATACGCCGAGCGGTGTTGCTCCTTCCGGTTGCTTCTGTCCAAACGCATGACGGAACATAAATAGAAAAGCGTTCGGATCAGTTTTCGCCAGCGTCGTAATGAACTTATCACGATTCTCTACAAACTTAGAATCATGACCATGCGTATCACCATTGAGCGAAACTTGCTGCAACGCAAACGGCATCAACTTCAATTCCGGCTCCGTTGATTTTTTCACCTCCTTCACTACAACAGTAGCCTTGGGTTTAAATTGCGTTCCTGCAACGCGACCTATGATCGTGTAACTCCCAGCCTTCAACACTTCCGTATTGTCCACCGGTGTCGGCCACAGTACACGAACCTTCGGGCCTTGCTTTCCATCTTTGTACGTACCGTCTAGATGAGCTGGCAGTCGCGGTAAAATACCCACCGGCGTTTCTACCCATACATCCGACACACGAATCAAAAATGCATTGTAAAGTTGCGCATCAACATCCGAAAAATGTTGAAGATCGTCTTCGCGCTTGCTGGTTGTGTTAACCGAACCTTCATTAATACCGCGCTGTGCGTGTTCAAAAATCCCAGAGACTTGTGTTGCGCTGAGTGGAATACGATAGATCCGAAAATCATGAATCAACGCATTTAGATATGGGTCGTTTGGTGCAAGAGACTTGCCTAGAGACAACATCATTTTACCAGACACTGGTGATATGTTCTTCACCTCAGCCATCATTTTTCCGTCGATGTATGTGATCATTGATTTTGATGGTACATCAACGACCACAGCGACATGAGTCCACTTATTTATTTCCAGCGCCGCTGATATGGATCTTTTCTGAATACCCTTAGTATCAAGGGCAGTCACCAGCACATTCTCCTCCTTCGTTCCCGCTGGTGCCACAAAGAAGTGCTTCGTGGTATCGTTTCCAAAATCAAAAAAGCGTTGACCTGCCACGGAAGAACGGAGATACAACCACCCTGAAATGCTTACCGACTCTACATCTTTCAGCGCATCCGCTGGAAGCGTTACAAATGAATTACTACTCCCCGGTAGCGATAAAACTTTACCAAATCGATTGTCGGCGGCGAAGGTAGCGCCATCGCCTTGTAGCGTGCCATGCAGGTTGTTTCTTGACCAATCTTTAGCGTCGCCGTTAAATGCATAGCGCGCTATCAATGCTGTTTCACCAATACCGTCTAATATTTGATCTCCGTTTTGAGCCAGCGTCACGATCGGAAACAAAGCAGCCACACACACGATGATACTCAACAGTCGATTGTACATTTTCATAATTAACTTCTTTCGCCATGAACTGATAAAACTAAAGATAATCGACGCGCATGCGTTACGCCGATTTTATCTGGAAATCATGTAATCTTATCAATTTGACTAACGGCAGCAATACGATAGAACTTCATGCTACTGGTGTCCGGAGAAAGCTTCTTTAAAACGACCCCAAAACCGGATCGCACTTTACTCTTATCACCTTTTTGAATGTTCTACTGAGCCGTCTGATTAGTCCGTGCATAGTCCTCTTCTTACTTTTCTTTTTTGCTTCCCCAAATAGAAAAGTAACAGAAGAAAAAGGGGAAACTTAAACATGCTGCCCATCGCACATGCCGGAACTCCCCCGCGTTTAAGTTGGGCCACCGCGCGCACGCTCTATTAAAATTGATTTTTTAACAGCCTTCTTTTTATGCCTATCAAAAACGATCGATTAGAAGCGCGGGGTATTTCCAAAACGAAAAATTCCCCGGACACTAGCAACTTCAGGCGCATGGCGTTTATCACTTTACGATTGATGCTTTTCGTTTAATTTTGCGGCTATGAAAAAATCAACTATCAGCTTTACAGTAGAGCTGGACGCTCAAAATGTGCCTGAAAAGATATTGTGGGATGCTACTGATAAACCCGATCCAGGATTAAGTCAAACGAAATCTATTAGCGTAGCGCTTTGGGATCATACACAGGAGAACACGTTACGTATCGATCTGTGGACGAAAGACATGCCAGTAGATGACATGAAGCGATTCCATGTGGAGTGCCTCGGTGGTATTGCGCAGAGCATTCTGTCGTCGACCAACGACGAGTTTATGGCCAATGAGATCAATGCGCTTTGCGAAAGGTTGGTAAAACACGTACAATCAGAAAAACGTTAGTTAGGTTCCTCAAACGTTTGCTTTTTCATAAATTTTTGTAGTTTCGTCAAGAAAGCTCTGTATGCATAACATATTAGCTTTCTTGACGAATCCTAGTATTCTGATAACCAACCAACTAGCAGAATTTATGAAGAAACTCTACTCGGGCGTGGGTACGATGATGTTAGTTCTCTTAACATCTTTTGGACTTTATGCCCAAACCAGCATTTCAGGTAAAATTACCGATGCTGCCTCTGGAGATGCCCTTGCCGGTGTCAACATCGTTGTGAAAGGACGTGTGGTAGGTACCATTACCAATGGTGAGGGTACATTCAGTTTGAATGTCAATGATGCTCCACCGATGACCCTGGTAATTTCCTTTATAGGATTCCGTTCACAGGAAATTGATATTACTGATGCCTCCACGACAGGCCTCGACATTAAATTAGAAGAGCAAACGATCCTCGGACAAGAAGTCGTCGTTTCCGCCTCACGTTATGAAGAGAGCATATTGCAATCTCCTGTGACCGTCGAGAAAGTCGACCTTCTTTCGATACAACAAACACCCGCACCAGAATTTTATGAGTCGCTGGCATCTGTAAAAGGTGTACAGATGACTTCCAGCAGTTTAAACTTTCCACAGATTAACACACGCGGATTTGCGACCATTGCCAATACCCGTTTTGTGCAGTTGATCGATGGAATGGATTGCTCTGCTCCGCTCCTAAACTTTCCTACAGGTAACATTGTCGGTTTCGGCGAATTGGATGCCGAAAGCATGGAGCTTGTGCCAGGAGCCGCTTCAGCACTCTATGGACCGAATGCCTTTAATGGTATTTTGATCATGAAAAGCAAAAGCCCATTTGAATATCAAGGTTTGAGTGCGCAATTCAAGACGGGTGTTACTACATCCGACGCGCAAGGAGAAGCCTACCCGATGTTCAACTTCGGCGTGCGTTATGCAAAAGCATTCAACAACAAGTTTGCATTCAAAGTGAACTTCTCCATGCTTCAAGCAACAGACTGGATTGGTAATGATTACAAGACTGATGTGAACCGTCCTGAATCAACAACTGACTTAAGTGGTGCTGAAGATTTCGATGGATTGAACTTATACGGTGATGAAATCGAGATTCCTACAGGCTTCCCAACGATCGGTACAATTCATAGAACCGGCTGGAAAGAAGAAGATTTGCTGGACAATAACGATGCAACAAGCATGAAGGGTGACATTGCCCTTCATTATCGCATCACTGATAAAATGGAGTTAATTGGAAACTACCGCTACGGTGGCGGAAGTTCCATCTACCAAGGTTCACAAAAGTATGCGTTACGTGACTTCACACAGCAGTTTTATAAACTCGAGTTGAAAGGTTCGAACTTCTTCGTAAGAAGTTACCTAACGGCAACAAACGCTGGTGATTCTTACAACGTAGCTGCGCTAGGATCTTATGTAAATGAACGTATCTCGCCTTCACCAGCTTGGGCACAACAATATGTACTTGCCATGCAAGGAGCATTTGTTGACCAAGGAGTTCCTGGGGGTAATCCCGATGCCGCACGCGCATTTGCCGATCGTACACGTCCTGCCGTCGGATCTGAAGGTTTCAAAAATTTAGTAGAGGGTGTTCGCAACGACTACTTCCAAAGAACACCTCCTGGTTCGAAGTTCACAGACAGATCAAGACTTTTTCACTCTGAATTTAACTACAACTTCGCTGATCAAATTGAATGGGTTGAACTCCAAATCGGTGGTAACTTCAGACAGTACAGCCTATTTTCAGATGGAACAATCTTCAATGAAGATCCTGAAGACGGAACAGATTTTCAACGCGTAACCATCAACGAGTTTGGTTTCTACGGACAACTTTCAAAAACATTGGCTGATGCCTTGAAACTTACCGGTTCATTGCGATACGATAAGAACGAAAACTTCGACGGACAGGTAACACCACGTCTCTCTGCGGTGTATACTTTCAACGAGTCACATAACCTTAGAGCATCATTCCAGACAGGTTTCAGAAACCCAGATACGCAAGCACAGTTTATCTACTTCGATCTTGGTACAAACACACTGTTGGGAAGTGCAAAGGTTAATGCAGAGCGTTATGGATTACATGAAGGCGGTGCTTATACAAAGGCTTCGTGGGATGAATTCCGAGCGAACGGTGGCACGGTAGATGGTACCACTGGCGAAGTGCTATCGGGCGACTCTTCACGATTGCGTACTGCCAACATACCGTATGTCGGTCCAGAAAAGCTAAAGTCGTTTGAACTTGGATACAAGGGATTAATAAAGAACAAACTACTTATCGACATCAATGGATACTATTCCATCTACAATGATTTTATTGGAGGATCGGACTATGTATTAAAGGTTGGAACAACTCATCAAGGGAAAGAAGTAGCAGCTGGCAAAGTATATTCACCTTATACAAACTCACCTGAAGAAGTTACGTCATTCGGTATCGGTTTAGGTTTTGGATACAACCTACCGAAGGGTTATCAAATTACCGGTAACTACAACTACGCGACGTTCGATGACAACAGCGAAGGCAACGAAGAATTCCGTGCTGGTTTCAACACGCCAGAAAACAAATTCAACATTGGACTGAGCAACAGAAAAGTTACCAAGAGCTTAGGTTTCAGTATTAACTATCGTTGGCAAGAAGAATTCTTGTGGCAATCTGATTTTGGTTCTGCTATGATTCCGGAGTTTGGTGTGTTCGACGCTCAAGTGAGCTACAAGATTCCATCAATCAAAACGATGTTGAAAGTGGGTGGAACAAACCTCTTCGGTGGCGACTACCGCACAAACTTCGGTGGTCCATTCGTAGGACAGACCTACTACATTTCGCTCACATTCGATCAATTCATGAAACCCTAATTGAAGCAACATGAAAACGATAAAATATTTAGCTTACTCACTTTCATTGCTGCTCCTGATCTCAGGGTGCAAGCAGGAAGATATCGACCTTCAAGATCCTTGCGCTGTTGATCCTGAGAACTGCGCTCCCGACACAAGTTGTGAAGATGCCGAAGCAGGAACTGCTAACTTCACTAAGTTCGTGGTCTTAGGAAACTCGTACACAGCAGGGTTCCAAGCGGGTGCTCTTTTCACCAAGGGGCAACAAAACTCACTGGGAGCTATCGTTGCAAATCAATTGAAGTGCGTCAATACTGAATTGGTCTTTAACCAACCTGATATCAATTCTGTCAACGGATACAACTTACAGTCATCCGCGCCTCCAACATTGATATTAGGAAGGCTTTTCCTTTTTGATCCAGACGGGTCGGGACCTCGTACACCTGCGCCGGCAGCTGCAGGAATGCCTGCGACGGCAACCACTTGCCCTTCTGCAGTGAACACACCTGCATCACCAGCGCCTTACAACACAGCAGACCTGCCAGCTCCTTACGCAGGTGATAAGGCTAAGCTGAATAATTTTTCGGTCCCGCTGATTCAACTTGGTCAAGCGTTGATCAAAGAAACAGGAGGTCCGTCAACAGCGAATCCATATTACAATCCATTGTATGCTCGATTTGCATCAAATCCAGGATCATCAAAGCTCATCGAAGACGCACTTGGCGCTGCTGGTAGTTTCTACTTGGTGTGGCTGGGATTCGATGATGTTCTTCTATATGCTGCGACGGGCGCCGATGGCACGTATCCTATGACTGGAAGCGAAGATTTTGCAGGTTATTACAGCCAAATGATTTCATCTATGCTTGGTGCCAATCCGATATTCAAAGGCGTTGTGGGAAATATTCCTGACTTCACAAGTCTCCCCTACTTTTACACGGTGGCTTGGAACCAAATCACCCTTGACGCAACAACAGCGGGTGCATTAAAAACTAACCTCGCCGATAAGTACAATGGGTTCTTAACTTTGATGGTCGCCAATGGAATCATTAGCGAAGAGGAGAAAACGAAACGTACATTAAATTATGTAGCCGGAAAAAATCCAATTCTTTTGACCGATGAAACTTTAACAGATTTATCTACTTACATGACTGGCGAAGCGGCAGCTCTTGCACCGTATGCCCGTGCAAGACAAACTACCGCACAGGATTTGGTTCCACTGGCCGCAGGTTCAGTTCTTGGAACATGCTATATGAACAGCCCTAACGCTGTATTTGGCGTAAGCTTCCCTGTTGCAGATAAATACATTCTCATCCCTTCAGAAACGCAGGCAATTCTTGCACGCACGGCAGATTTCAACGCCGCGATCAACGCGGCCGTAGAAGATAGCGATGGACGCTTAACGGTCGCCGATGTACGTAGCACATACAATGCATTTGTAGCAGCAAAGGGAGCAATTCAGGATAATGTGTACATGACACCGAACTTCGCACCACCAACAGGTATCTTTAGCGAAGATGGACTACACCCTAATAGCCGTGGATATGCGTTTACTGCAAACATCTTTATTGACGCTATCAACGCAAAATTTGGGTCATCAATTCCTAAGGCAAAACTCGGCAACTATGGAATCACAGCACTTCCTGTTAGTCCCCCTGCACCTTAGCAAATATTACTTAATAAAAAGCCTGTGATGATCTCACAGGCTTTTTTTGTTGTCTATCGCGCTATGCACATTTGTGATGTCTTGTCTGCCAAGATAATTGCTGCAGCACTATTTCGTCGTCTTCAATCCCTCTTCCCGCCAGGCATCAATACCACCTTCGAGATCATACAATTTTTTAAAGCCTAACGATTTCATGATGTCGACAGACTTGCTGCTTCTCACGCCGCCCTTACAATACAAAAGGTAAGTTTTGTTTTTATCCAGCTTGCTGATCTGCTCTTGGAAGTTCTCACTTTTAAAGTCAACGTTAATCGCACCTGGAATGACGCCCTGATCAACCTCTTCCTTCGTACGGACATCCAGAATGACAACATCTTTGGTTTCAGCTGCTTTCTTCTGAAAATCCTTCGGCGCCAGCGTCGTCGTTTCTTGGACACAAGCAACAAGCATAAAGAATAGTATCGCAGATTTCATCATCGTGAGTTTACAGCGTAAAGATAAGTAAAGAACAACGTCAACAATTTTCGGCTGCGAGTTTCGAACTATTAGTGTCCGGAGAAAATTTTTCATAGCGGCCCCAAAAACCGGATCGCACTCTCCTCTTATCAACTTTTTGAACGTTCTACTGAGTATGTCTGATTAGTTCATGCATCATCCTCTTCTTACTTTTCTTTTGCTTCCCCAATAGAAAAGTAACAAAAGAAAAACGGGAAACTTAAACATGCTGCCCATCGCACATTCCGGGGCTCCCCCGCGTTTAAGTTGGGCCACCGCGCGCACGCTCTATCACATTTAATTATTTAGAGACAAACCCCTCTTTTTACACACTTCAAACACCGTGTATTAGTGATAAAAAACTTTCAGCTGCGAGTTTCGAGCTGCGAGAAGTTATCGGTTATCGGTGGCCTGTATTTCCTCGAACACTTGAACACCGGAATTCAACGTCAACACCTCAAAACACCAACACGTCCACACATCCCTTGAACACTCGAACACTGGAATCGAACGTCAGCACCTCAACACATTCTAAACATAGCCAGCAGCCCAATAGGCGGCTAATCCTACCCACTCTTTTACGAGCTTATGCCATATGACGAGTGCGTCGATACTCGGGAACAGAAACGTGCTTGGATAGAAGTTTCGTTCGTGAGAATAAAAATCTGTTGAGAAAGTATCAAGATCAAGTCCTGCTTTGCGATAGCACGCCAGCGACCGGCGCATATGAAACGCGGAGGTAATAAGAAGGCAGTCGGAAGGTTGGTAGTGAAGTGAATCTAAAATCTTTCGCACCTCAATGGCAGACTCGGCCGTATTACGTGTTCGATTTTCAATCATAATGTGAGCAGAATCAACTCCCATCATCATCATTGCGGATCGAAATTTATCCGCTTCGGGTTCATCAACGTTCGTTAAACTTCCGGTTCCGCCGCTAATCAAGATGGTGTTGATCAAGCCCTTCTTATAAAGTTGCACGGTATGCGTTACGCGATCTGCTCCTCTGGCAAAATAAACACGATCATTCGGCACACGATTCGGAATGGTTGAGCCCGTGAGTACAATGCCCAACTTATGAGGTTTCACATCTTCGAATGCTACCGCTTCTGTTTCCCACCACGCCATCATCTCATTTGCGATAAAGTGATTCGAAAAAAACAGTAACAGTCCGACGGCGAGCCAAAATGAAATCCGCTTGAGCTTAGGCTTCTTCAAGAAAACCGAAAGCAGCAGCAAAATGCAAATAATTGTGAGCGGAAGAACCAGAACACTTACCGTCTTAGAAAGAACAAAAAACATAACATCAAATTAGTGATCGAGAACAACACGCTTATTAAACTACTTTCGTCGATTTAATGGATTTGAAAGATTGCCAATACCGTCTACGATTCGTCGCAGTACATCGAAGTATAACGTCAACGCTAACGCTAACGTCATCGACCAGATCACGCCCATGTTAAAGAAGAATGTATCGACGTTTCTACCCAGAAAATGTTTTGCAGGCATATAAAACTGCGCATTAAAATCAATGGCGTGGTCGGGATCAGGATCTTTGTAGATCGGATAAATTTTCTGAACGAGCTTGCCATCTTTCTCAATGATGCGATGTGTTTCTGTGGTGTTCTTCACCAGATCTCGTATCGCGTCATTATGATAGCTTTCACGAAACGCCGTAAACGCGGCCTCTTTCTCCGGGGTATCGGTAAGTGCCACAATCGCTTTGTCTTTGGCTTTGTCGGCGAGATTATAACGATTGGCGTAATATTCTTTCACGCGCTCAATGTAGTCGTAGGTATCGTTGAACACCGATGAATCAAATTTCGCGAGTGTAAGATCGTCGAAGCGATGGAATTTCTTTTTCCGTACGTCCGTCTCTTCAGCTAATTCCGAACGGATGAGTGTAAAGTTATTTTCCACTTTATCTTTTACCGCAGGATCAGTTGATTTGAAATTATTTAAACAATACTGCAAGCGTGTTTGAATCTCCGGCAGGAAATAAACCTTTTGATAATCGGCATTGGCCATCGCTTTATCGTACTTGTAGAACATCCGTTCGTAGTCGTTGTCTTTGTACTGCGTTACCATAGCCGCCTCGAATGCCCAGCGTGATGCCATCAAATCGCCCACCAGCGGCACTGTTGCTGTGTTACCAATAGCAGGATTGAGTTTGTCGAACTTCACTACTACCCCACTGAGAATCAACTGGGGAATAATAAGTAAAGGAATCAAGATATAAATCGTGACCGCTGAATTGAATGCCGAAGAAATATTCAACCCTAGCAAGTTTGCAAAGCAAGAGGTTGTGAACAGAATTAACCAGTGCTCGATATACATGCCTTTAATTTCAAGTAATGTATTGCCGACGATCACGAAGGTGAGTGTTTGAATAGCCGACAGTATAAACAGTATCGAAATCTTTGACAAGATATAGCTACTCCTACTCAAGTGCAGGAAAGCTTCGCGCTTCAAGATCTTTCGATCGCGAATAATTTCCTCCGCACTAACTGTAAGCCCCATAAACAACGCAACAATTACACTCATGAAGAGATACGCCGGGATGTTCAGGTTCTTTCCATATACATACCCGAGCTTCAGTGTATCATCCACGTTGTAGTAGCGAACGATCATGGCCAATATGAAGGCAAGTACCGGTGCCTCCAGGAGATTGATGATGAGGTATTGTTTGTTATGGATCTTTGCACGAATGTCGCGCATCGAGAAAAGGTGTGCCTGCTTAAATCGTGTTGGAATATCCAACGTTGAGTGCGGCACTTCCTGTGAGGTGTCTACCGAGAACGGCTTATAGTTCTGCTTGTAAATCGAATTCCATTGTTCGGCTGTGATCTTGCGTTCATTCGTGAAGTGACCGTACTCATTGATCACTTTCGCCTCGATGATGTTGAAGATCTGCTCAGGGTTCACATTCCCACATTCATGACATTCCCCTTCGTCGCTATTCACAAGATCAATACTCTTCTTAAAGTAGACGACGGCATCCACAGGATTACCGTAATAAATCTTATAACCACCCGTATCGAGGATTAGGAGTTTATCGAACATCTTGAAGATGTCGGATGAAGGTTGGTGAATTACAGCGAATACTAATTTACCTTTTAATGAAAGCTCTTTTAGGAGATCAATAATATTTTCGGAATCACGCGACGAAAGTCCACTCGTAGGTTCATCACAAAAAAGTACGGCAGGCTCGCGCAAAAGTTCAAGACCTATATTAAGACGTTTGCGTTGTCCTCCGCTAATGGTTTTCCGCAAGGGCGATCCTACTTTCAGATCCTTGGTTTCTTCTAAGCCAAGATCTTCAAGGACCTTCATGACGAGCTCGTCAATTTCCTTTTCAGGTTTGTTATTAAAACAAAGTTTCGCAGCGAAGTATAAGTTTTCGTAAACCGTAAGGTCTTCGATGAGGAGATCATCTTGAGGGACGAAGCCGATTACACCTTCTACTTTGGCCGGCTCGCGGTGAATGTCGATACCATTGATGAGCACACTTCCGGCAGAAGGCTTTTCTGATCCATTGAGCACGTGAAGCAGCGTAGATTTTCCTGCACCGCTGGCACCCATCAACGCGATTAAGTTTCCCGATTCTTCCGCTAAGTTTACTTCACGTAAACCCAAGCGTCCATTTTTAAACTTGAAAGTAATGTCACGCGCTTCAAACGATAGTCTGGGAAACTCACCAAACTTCTTGAATTGGTTCAGAATATCGCCATAGTAAATCGGTTCGTCTTTATCCCAGCGCAAGAGACTGCCCACGGCGAGGACGTTAATTTTTCCGCTCTTCACGGGAATGCCGTTCAGGTACAGATCCGATCCGCCTAGGTATTTAATGAAATACAACTCAGATTGCTCGACGAACAGAATAGCAATGAATCCGTTGAGTTCTTTACGCTTGATGTGGCGTGCTTTCCCGGGACCAGCAGTGGCTGTGTCGACCAATAAGATGTGATCATGGTCAAGCGTCTGTTGGCTTTTTCCGAGTACAAAGACCTTGATTGCTGCTACTGTTTCGTTGGTGATTTTGAACGAAACTGCGACAGCATTTACGAGCGTCTCTTCATGTTGCGAGATCGTTCCATCGGCTTGCACGATATTCATGAGATCGAGCAGGATGATAATCTTTTGTTTCTGGGTGAGTTCGCCCGTTACTTCCTGGCAAAGCGTATGGACTAATTTCGTTTCTTCCTCGATGCCGCCCTTAATGGTCGGTAGCGATTGTGAGAAATCGTCGAAGTAGGCAAGGTAGGATTCGACGGCCGACTTGCTAAGATGGTCTTCCAAAAAAACGCGAATTTGATCGCGCTCATGGTGAGAGATCTCATCTTCACTAGCAACTGCTGCAAACAACCGAAGAATTGCCTTAAGTAAACGCTCGCTCATAGGATAGAATTTCGTCCAGGATACTCTTTAAAGATAATGAAAGATAGCCATGAAAAAGAAAAGGGACTGGTTATGCCGGTCCCTTTTCCTAAAAGTTTGTCAAGTATTATGCGACTATGATGTGATGCCTTTGCGAATGCGTTCCGTAATAGTCGTAATTTCTTCGAGGTTTTTATCGGTCAGCACAAGGTCACCGCGGTTCTTCGCGATTTGCTCTTCAATGTTAAGTTTGCCGTAAGCAGTTTCGAGCAACACAAGGTCATTAACAATCGCTACGACTGGCTCAGTTTGCTCAACTGTTTTCAACATCTTCAAGAGTTCTGAAACTGATTTCTTTTGCTGAAGGATAATACGCATGAGCGGTGTAAGTACCTGGTTACGCTTATCATCAGGCAGGAGGTTCTTCGGATAAGATTTTACCACACCTGTAGAGATGTATAAACCTTCCACAAAGCTACCCGTGATGATCAACGCAGAAAGCTTGTTGCTTTTATTGTCTTTCAAGAAGTTAGACGTTTGCTTTATCGTGTTGTCCAACACGCGTGTGAGGGAATCTTTGTTTGAGATATTCTCTTCAAATTTTTTCAGCAACTGTGCATCGAAAGTTCCTGTTACGCCGAGGTTATCGGCCAGTGTTTTAGAAGCATTCAAGTAGTCGATAGCTTCTTGCGTTTTGTCGTAAGAGGTAAGGTATCCGATATCGGAAGCATAAATACCCAAATTAAGGGCGGCTTTGTCGTGACGGGAAGCGTACTGGTCAACTTTCTCACGGCTGCTTAGCAGACCTTCATTGAACTCAGCGCCTGTAGTTTGCAGGAGGTATGGAATTTCAGATGGTGAAGGGATATTGTAAACCACTTCCTCAATCTGTTGCTTGAGACTGTCTTCCGCTGCGCTAAATTCATCGGAGTTTTTCTGTTTGTCGGAAGATGATCCGCAGGAAACAAGGGAGAAACCCGCTGCCAGGCATAACGAGAAGTGAATCAGTCTATTGATTTTCATAGGTAATCGATAAGGTTTAGAAGGTCCAATGTTAATATATTTTTCAATCCTTTAAAACCTCGTTTTTAGAAATTCGGGTTAAATTTTACGCCGATGGCTGTTTTTCATAAGTTTATTTATGCACCTTTAGATAAACGAGCCTTATGGGAAGATTAGTAGATAAAACCGTCTTGATCGACGATAGCGATATCGATCTTTTCATCCAGCGAAGATTCCTTGAGGTATACAATTTCTCGAAGCAACTCGTGCTTTACAAATCGGCCGAAGAAGCCCTTGAATGGCTCAAGTCAATACACGATGACACCCCGCCAGACGTCATCTTCCTCGACCTCAACATGCCCGAAATCGACGGGTTCTCTTTCCTCAAAAACTTTGTGCTCCTGCCCGACCCCGTTCGCTCCAAATCCAAAATTGTGGTACTGACGAGCTCCAATAACGCCAAAGACCGCGAAACCGCTTTCTCCTTCAACAATGTCATTCAGTACATTACTAAACCGCTGAAACAAACCGACATCGAGGATTTGAAAAGACTTATTGATTAGTTAACGGTTAACGGTTATCAGTTATCAGTTCACGGTACACGGTTGACTGTTCACGGTTATCAGTTCACGGTTCACGGTTATCTGTTATCTGTTTAACGGTGAACTGTCAAACTGTGAACTGTCAAACTGTGAACTGTTAACGGTGAACTGTTAACTGTCAAACGGTGAACTGTCAACGGTGAACTGTCAACGGTGAACTGTTAACGGTGAACTGTTAACGGTTATCAGTTATCAGCTGTCAAGCCAGTCTTTGAATTCCTGCACACGTTCGCGGGCTACGATGATATCGTTATCTGTTGAACCCTTTACCACCAACTTCAAGCGGCTGTTCGTGTAGCTGATAATATCTTGGATCGATTGTGTTGCGACGAGAAACTTTCTGTTGATGCGAAAGAAAACAGCGGGGTCAACCATTTCTTCAAGTTGATCGAGGGTGTAATCTAAAATCAACTGACGATTATCCGAGGTGTAGCAAAACGTTGCCTTGTCTTGGCTAAAGAAATATAAAATATTACTGACTTCGATGGTTCGAATATGCTCACCAACCTTGATCATAAACCGTGTCTTAAACTTCTTTGTGAGCATTTGCACGGCCTGATCAATGTTATGCAACACCGTTTTTGTTTTTACATCATTTCCCGAAAGCGTCTCAAACTTTTTCAATGCAGCACTAAGCTCGTCTTTATCAACGGGCTTCAGAATGTAGTCGATGCTGTTCACCTTAAACGCCTTTAGCGCATAGGCGTCATAAGCGGTAACAAAAATAACAGGTGATATAATTTCACATTGCTCGAAGATGAGAAAGCTAATTCCATCGGCAAGCTGGATGTCCATAAAGATCAAGTCCGGTTTCTCGTTTGTCGTAATCCAGGCAACCGCTTTCTTTACAGTATCGATCTTGTCCAAAATCACGACATGCTCAACTAAACTTTTCACCAGGTTCTCTAAACGCTGCGCGGCCTGAGGTTCATCTTCTATAATCAACACTTTCATAAGCTCGCGGCAATAATGGGAAGTTTCACAGTAAAGGTTTCAGTTTGTTCAATAATCACTTTACGATCCGTTAAAAATTCATATCGTTTGCAGATATTTTCTAACCCAATGCCATTCGATTCCTCTTGCAATACCGTTTTAAGCTGAATGTTATTTTGAACGATGAGGTATTGGTCGGCGGCAAACACTTTGATGGTAAGTGGATTTTCTTCGGAGACAATATTGTGCTTGATAGCATTTTCAAAAAGCATTTGCAACACCAAAGGTGCAACCATACTTTCCACACCAGTCAATTGCATGTCCATCTGAAGTTTGTTACCAAACCGGATTTTTTGAAGATACATATACGCATTCAAAAAGCCGACCTCTTCTTCGAGCGACACCAGTTCTTTGTCACGGGTATCTAACACGTACCGATATACATTTGACAACTGCTTGATGAACTTTGCCGCTTTGTCCTGGTCTTCGTACACGAGGTTAGTTAGGGCATTAAAAGAATTGAACAAGAAATGAGGATTCACTTGGTTCTTCAAGCTTTCATATTTCGCAGCGATACTTTCTTTCTGCAATTTTTCTGCATCAATAGCCGTTTTACGCCAATGATGTAGGAAGGCGCGACAATGCATGAACAACGAAATGATCAACGTAATAATGATCGACATGATCGAAGTTGCACCAGCTCTCGAAAAGTTATAACCTGAAAAAAATTGATACGCAAATGTCATCAACGATATCGCCGCGTAGGTGTACACCACGGTCGACACGATACCGACAATAAATCGTTTCATGGGCGTTTTCAGCCACGAGATTTTACTGCTGACGTAATCGGTGAGGTATGAATTGCCTTTCCAAAGCAGCAACCATAAGATGGCCGTAAAAGAACCAATGATCCAAAAATCTTTTGCACTGTTTACGCAATTTCGGCAGGTCAGGCCCAACGCCGTCATCAAGAAACCGCCAATGATTAGGAATGCAAAATCACGGAGCTCTGTGAGAATAAACTTGCGCGTCAATACCATGAACCTCTGTTAATTTAATGTACCGTATGCTTGAATCCGTTCACAAAGCATGAAAGTGGAAAAATAAAGAAGTAGCAATCAAGGCGCAAGAACGAACATGCATTCTTGCATTTAATCCTGCACCTTGATTGAAACATGATTGATCGCCTACTTGCAATCTTCTTTCATTCCATCAGCCATGATCTTTCCCCAAGTTGGAGCAAGTACATTCTCCGATTTAAAGGTTTCAAACTTCGTTAATGATGCATTCAAAGTTGTGCACGCTTCGGTTGTTGATTGGCCAAAAAACTTTGCTGTTCCATATTGCATTTGAGCCTTTAGCGCAAGGGCGCGTGGGTTTTCAGGATTGAGCGCTAACGATTTTTCAAACATCTCCATGGATAGGCGGCCAAATTGAGGTCCACGAGTTGGCGGGTCGACTGTCACCCTGATCATGTGCACAAAGCCTTCCAACGCAGCGAACTCAGAATCATTCGGGAGGAGCTCTTTTCCTTTATTGATTGCAGCAAGGGACAAATCCAGGTAGCTGTCTTTTTTCACTTTGTCAGACTCACGAAAAGCCATCATCACGTATCCGTATCCGATGTAGTACTGGGGTTCCCACTTTGTTTTTTCTGCAGCGGCAATTCTATCCAGTGCGTTAACAACATTTTGAATCGCTGCCGGATCCTGCGCTTTGTATAATGCATCAATGTTCTTTTGCATGGCTGCAATGTACTTTTCGTCGTTCGCAAAAGCCGCTGACACATTGAAGAAAATGATGATAAGAAGAAGTTTGCTGTAGTTTTTCATAGTATAACTATTCATGGTGAATGTTTTTATTTTAAAGTGATGGCAATTGATTGATAGATTTCTCTTTCGAAAGCGTAATAAATATACCGAGGAACAAAAAGCGCGGTGCCGATAATCGTATAGATCTACCGTTGTAAACGCCCTCCGCATCCGGTGTCGAAGCATATTCGTATCCAAAGATGTTATCACGACCCAGAAGGTTTGTGCAAGAGAAGTGAATGATCACGTAAGGTCTTGGCAGGTAGCTCCAGTTGAAGCTTAAGTCGCTGTAATGTGGCGTTTTTCCGTCGTTGAACTTAACCTGATTCGGATTGTTATAGGCACGCCCCGATGCATAAGAGTATGTTAACCCAGCCTGACTCTTGAGGTCCTTGATAAAGTGTTTGTAAACAACAGAGAAGTTGTGACGTGAAGCAAAGTTCGGTACCGATGCTTTTGGAAACTGTAAGTAATTGCGCTCGGTGTCAAGGAAGCTATACGAAAACCAGTAATCAACATTTTTTACTGTTTTGTTGTCTCGCCAGAATAACTCGAAACCTTTCGCAAATCCGTTTCCATTGTTGTTTAAATCGGAGGCATCATCGCCGGCGAATTTCACAAGGTCGTTATATTTTTTGTAATACGCTTCCGCGCGGAACGTACGATCATCGGCGATGTGTTGAAAATTAAGGATATAGTGATCAGCTTTTTCTGCATTGAGTTCTTTGTTCAAACGCAACCACAAGTCGTTGGGCGATTGACGAAACTTGCCGTAAGCCAACGACACCTGACTGTTGTCTCCGGTTTTATACGCAAGGGAAAGACGTGGATCAACGGCAATATCTTTTGAAAGTGCGTTGTACTCCAAGCGCGCACCGGCTCTTGTCACAAAGCTATTGCTGGTGTATACATCCGCTTCCGTAAACACGGCTGTGACGGTCTCTTCAAATCCTCGTGTATAATCTGCTCCTTCGGCGAGAAAGAAATCTTGATCATAGGTGCGTGTAATCATCTCAACCCCGGACTTCAATTCAATTTTCTCCGAGAGCGCTCCTTCCAATACAGTTTTCGCATGCAGTCCCTTTTGTGTTTCGATAATATTGTCGGCGGCGGCAAGCGCGTTGTTCTGTTGATACGTATAAGAAACACCGCCGCGAACACTCCAATTTTCATTCAACACATTCTTAAAAAATCCATTCATGTAGCGGTACTTGTTCGTTAAGTCATACAGGTTTCTTGCCTGCGGATTATCAATGGGATGATTGTATAACGCGTAATCAGTTTGATTGAAGTTTCCGTAGAATTTAATCATACCGCTTTTTCCAAGGTGTTGACGAAATGCTGCACTTGTCTCGAGCGACGATGGCATTTTTTTCCAGTCTACATCTTGCTCCACAAGGTTGAAATAGGGGCGAATGTTGGTGTACTGAATCTTACCGGCGGCAGATCCCCCTTTCCAAGCTTGCGTATGTGCTATATCTCCACCGACAGAGAGTATGCCGATGTCTGTGCGTGTAAGCTCAGCGTTGTCTTTCGAATCGAGTGCCAATGCCGACGACAATGCTTGTCCAAATTCGGCAGAGTATCCGCCTGTGCTGAAGCTTGTCCCTTTAAACATGAAGGGAAGGAAGCGTCCACGTGATGGCGTGTTTGGTCCCGCTGGACTATACGCGTCGAGTACCACCATACCGTCAATGAATGTACGGGTTTCGTTGCCATCGCCACCTCTCACGAAAAGTCTTCCGCTCTCTCCTACTTTTTGCGTTCCAGGCAATGTATTCAAAGCGCCTGCGATATCAGCTGTCGCGCCCGCAGTCGTTGCAATGTCTATTGCACGAAAAACAGTTCTTCGCTTTTCGTCGCTTGCCATAAATGCTCCTGCCGAAATCGTTACAGCAGAAAGTTCATTGATGGCTTCTTCGAGTTCTGCGTCTACGTAGATCGTCTTACCCATGACGTCAATTTCTTTTACGAAATCTTTGTATCCCATAAACTTGACCACTAGAATTTGTTTGCCTGTTTCCGTCGTTGTGAATTCAAATTTCCCTTCTACATCAGCGGATGTTCCATCGTAAGTATCCTGAAGTATGACGTTGGCTAAAGGAACAACATCGCCCTTTTGATCACGGACTTGTCCGGTGATCTTGGTTTGGGCGAGGACTTGAAACCCGATGAGAACAAAAAGAAACGTAGAGAGTGCTTTCATACTGTGTTTGTTGTGATTACGCAGTAAAGATTGAGAAAACACGTTTTTTGAGCGAATTTGACCTACCAAGGTGTTGAGTGAGGTAGATGAGCTGTTAAAATGAGAAGATGGAGCTGGGATCTATGCGGAAGATGGGCGCCTAATTCTTGCCTCTATAATTTTGAAGCGTTCTAAAATCTACGGTTTGTTCTGACCATTCATTGCGGCCAAATAAAAATCAAATTATTGTTTTACGCGAAAAGCTTTGATCGCTCTACGTTAAACTTTTTTTCTTTCTTCAATCCATTGTTTAATGCGGGTGTCAAGAATACTCAGCGGAAGGTTTCCGTATTTCAGCACTTCATCATGGAATAATCCAAGGTCGAACTTGTCACCTAATTCTTTTTCGGCACGCACTCGAAGCTCAGAAATTTTCAACTGTCCTATCTTATACGACAATGCTTGTCCAGGGATAGCCATGTAGCGTTCGATTTCTGCGATTGCACCTTGTTCAGCAATAGGTTCATTCTCCATCATGTACTTGATTGCCTCCTCGCGTGTCCACCCCTTTACATGCATACCAACATCAACAACTAAACGAATTGCGCGATGCATCTCATCGCCAAGGTGCCCAAAGTATTGAATTGGATCTGTGTACAAGCCGAGTTCCTTGCCCAACGACTCTGTGTACAACGCCCAGCCCTCGCCGTAAGCACTATAGCCCAACGTTCTGCGGAAGCGCGGTAATTCCGTGTTCTCCAACTGTAACATACATTGATAGTGGTGGCCTGGAATTGCTTCGTGCAAGAAAAGCGTTTCCATACCGGCATTATTATACGTTTTAGGATCCGGAACTGGCACATAGAAAATTCCGGGACGTACTCCGTCGGGAGAGCCAAGGTTGTACTCTGCACTCGCAGATGCTTCTCTAAATTTTTCGGTCTGGCGAACTTCGAATTTGCTTCTCGGAACCATGTTAAACATTTTCTTCAAGTTGGGTTCGATCTTGGTCTCAATCGCTTTGTAAGCATCGATAACTTCTTGCGCCGTTTTATAGGGCATGAATTTCTTGTCGTTGTTTACGTACGCGAAGAATGCTTTCAGATCGCCTTTGAAACTTACTTGTTCTTTGACAGCCTCCATTTCGCGGGTGATACGCGCCACTTCCGCCTTTCCAAGATTAAAGATTGAATCCGGTGAAAGTTCCGTTGTCGTATACTGTTTGATCATCAACTGATAGTATTCCTTACCGTTGGGAATTTCACCAACGCCTGAAGTTGTTCTTGTCTTAGGTATATATTCGTCCTTAAGAAAGTTATATAACTTCGTGTACGCAGGAACGATTTTCGTTTTGATCGCATCCGTATAAGCCGTTGTTAACTCACCTTTTTCCTTCTCGCCTATTGTCGCAGGCATATCTGCAATCGGTCCCCAGAAAACACTCTGCTTAACATCGGATACCATCATCGCTTTGGCTTGCGGGAGCACACGTTCCATTAAGATCTTCGGAAAGGTTGTGCCTCGCGCGAGACCTTTACGCATGTTCACGATCGCAGTATCCATCCACACGGTAAAGCCATCGATACGTCCGAGGAAATCTTCATAGTCATCGACAGTTTTAAAAGTCACATAGCTTTTGCCACTACCGAGTTGAGGCATGGTTAAGGTCATGCCCCAGAATTGTTGCACGGGCATCAGGTTCTCCGGATACTTAAGAAGATCAGTCTTCAATGCAAGTTCGAACTGGAGAATGTCATAGCTAAGTTGGTCTTGTGTGCTCAACGCGGCACGATCGTAATTCTGAAGAGAATCTTGATATTGCTTGCAGAAGCTTGCCACTTTGCTGCGATGCGCTTCGCTGATATCGTTTAGTAATATGTTATTATATCGCTTATCGTCGATCTGCGTTGCCTCGAGCGGATTGAGAATCAGATAATCTTCATAGTATGATTCAAGCAGATTGCCCATCGACTGGGCTTGGGGCGTGGGCGCCGACTCTGGCTGTTTAGAACAGCTCATCACCGCTAAGCAGCTTAGCGCGATCAGTAGGTTTTTCATTCATGAGTTATTTAGGTAAAGACAAAAATAAAAATCCAGACCACATACACTACAGTCTTGCGCGCAACCTTGACAAATTAATTTCCACCAAATGAATGAGCGTCGAAAATGACGGTATCGCAATCGATTAAAATCTCACCTGATTGCCGTGGCCCGTGGGGTAATTTTCGCAAAAGGGTTATTTTTGCGGTTCATTTGTAAGAATTCAAGAAAATGGCCGATTACAGTAAAGAAGAGATTAAACGAATTGAGCAGAAGTGGCAAGAGAAATGGGCCACCGATGGCGCGTACAAGGTTGTCAACGACACCTCAAAGCCCAAATATTACGCCCTCGACATGTTTCCGTATCCATCAGGAGCCGGATTGCATGTTGGTCACCCCCTCGGCTACATCGCTTCCGATATCGTCTCCCGCTACAAGCGCATTAAAGGATTTAATGTACTTCATCCCATGGGCTTCGACGCATTCGGTCTTCCCGCTGAACAGTATGCCATTCAAACGGGACAGCATCCGCGTTTGACGACTGAAAAAAATATTGAAACCTATAAACGTCAGCTTAAGCAGATCGGATTTTCCTACGACTGGGATCGTGAAGTTCAGACCTCTGACCCTCAGTACTACCGTTGGACACAATGGATTTTCATGCAGCTGTTCAACAGCTGGTACAACAAGAATACAGATTCCGCAGAACCAATTTCAAAACTTACACTCGAGTTCGAAAAGAATGGAAATGCGCATATCAATGCCGTTGTAGACGAAGCGGTCGCTGCATTTACAGGCATGGAGTGGAAAGCTAAATCAGAGGCCGACAAGGAAGCTGTTCTCCAACAATACCGCATCGCTTACCTCAGTGAAACGATGGTGAACTGGTGTGCAGCATTGGGTACGGTACTCTCGAACGACGAAGTTAAGGATGGCGTGAGCGAACGCGGAGGCTATCCGGTTGAGCGTATCAAGATGATGCAATGGAGCATGCGCATTACGGCCTATGCAGAAAGATTGCTGAAAGGACTCGACACGATCGATTGGCCTGAAGCCGTAAAAGAAATGCAACGCAACTGGATCGGAAAGAGCATGGGCTGCGAGCTCACATTTCCGATTGTCAAAGGTCAGGAGTCAGGAGACAAAAGTGAGGCGTCGGAAGGGATTAAGGTTTTTACGACGCGTATCGATACTGTTTTTGGTGTAACGTTCCTGGTACTTGCGCCGGAACATGAGTTGGTCGATAAAATCACAACCGCCGAACAACGCGCGAAAGTTGACGAATATGTAAGTGTTGCCAAGAACAGAAGTGAGCGTGAGCGCATGAGTGAAGTGAAACGTGTGAGCGGTGCTTTCACGGGTGCTTACGCGAAGAACCCATTCAATAACGAACTGATTCCCATCTGGATTGCCGATTATGTGTTGGCGGGATACGGAACAGGTGCCGTGATGGCGGTTCCGGGTCATGATGAACGCGATCACCGTTTTGCGAAGCATTACAACTTGCCAATTGTACAAGTAGTAGAAGGCCCAGATGTAATCGAGGAAGCATTTGTGAGTTGGGAAGCAAAGATCATCAACTCAGGCTTCATGAATGGCATGGTCGTAGACGATGCGATTCAAGCTGGTATCGATAAAGTTGAAGAATGGAAAATCGGAAAAGGTAAAATAAACTACAGAATGCGCGACGCAATCTTTGGTCGACAGCGCTATTGGGGTGAACCATTTCCTGTGTACTTCGTGAATGGCCTGCCGAAATTGGTAGACGACAAAGATCTTCCTGTAACATTACCTGATATCGATCAATATAAGCCAACGGAAACTGGCGAGCCTCCTCTTGGACGCGCGAAGGATTGGAATTACAAAGGGCATTCGTACGAGCTTACAACAATGCCGGGATGGGCAGGATCAAGCTGGTATTGGTTCCGCTACATGGACCCGAAAAATGAAAATCAGTTTGTCAGCAAAGAAGCACAGCAATATTGGAAAGCTGTCGATTTATACATCGGTGGATCTGAACATGCCACAGGGCACTTGCTATACTCACGTTTCTGGTGTAAGGTATTGAAAGATCTCGGTCACGTAGACTCTGAAGAACCGTTCTTGAAGATGATCAACCAAGGGCATATCCAAGGCGTGTCCAAATTTGTTTATCGTATTAACGGAACGAAGCAATTTGTATCAGCCGGACTTCGCAAACAATATGAGGTAACGCCTCTGAATGTCGATATCAACATGGTTGAGAATGACGCGTTGGATATTGAAGCCTTTAAAAACTGGCGCGAAGATTTCGCAGACGCTACTTTCATTCTTGAAGATGGTCGATACATCTGCGGCAGTGAAGTTGAAAAAATGTCGAAGTCGAAGTACAACGTTGTTAATCCTGACGACATTGTTTCTGCGTACGGTGCAGACACTTTGAGAATGTATGAGATGTTCCTTGGTCCATTGGAACTTTCCAAACCTTGGGCAACGAACGGTATCGATGGTGTTTATAAGTTCTTGAGAAAGTTCTGGAACCTCTTCCATGATGCCAACGGAAACGTAGCCATCTCGAACGATGAGCCAACAAAAGAGGAATACAAAGTTCTCCATAAGACGTTAAAGAAGATTGAAGAAGACATCGAAACATTTTCATTCAACACATCGGTGAGTGAGTTTATGATTTGCTGCAACTTCTTGACTTCTGCGAAATGTAATAAGCGTGCCATCCTCGAACCATTGGTAATCGCGCTTTCTCCTTTCGCGCCACACATCGCAGAAGAACTCTGGTCGAAGCTTGGTCACAGCACGTCGATCTTGACTAGCAAATTCGTTTCATTCGATCCATCCTTCCTGATCGAAAACTCATTTGAATATCCGATTTCGATTAATGGAAAAGTGAGGGCTAAAATGAACTTTGCACTCGACATGCCGAAAGAAGACATTGAGAAATTAGTGATCGCGTCGGAGATCGTTCAGAAGTGGGCAGAAGGTAAGCCACCGAAGAAAGTGATTATCGTTCCGGGCAAGATTGTGAACGTGGTACTTTAGCCGTTTAAAGGCTTACAGGTGGAGCATATACAGTCGTTCTCATATAACATAAAAAAGAGGTTGTCTTCATAGCAACCTCTTTTTTTATGAATAAAAATCCATCGATCTAGATCCACATCTGTAAACGTACCGTTCAGGTAATCGTCAGGAATCGGCACGGTCACCAAAAAGTTGTCGACTGTCACGACAAATTCCTTTTCAGTAACGTTGGCTGCATCGTCACTCGCCATAACCTTTAGCATGTGCGGTCCGTCATCAGCTGACTTTGTATCCCACGAAATTTTGCGCTTTGCTTCAGCAACATCAAAGGTACCTTCCTTTAACAGTCTCCCATCAAGTGAAACTTTTAAGGCTGTAATTTCCACATCATCTTTCGCAATGAAGGATAGGTTGACTGTGTTAAAGAATTTAGCTGTTGAAGCTTGCTCAAAATGATTATAGGTTTATCATTCGTCGGTGTTGGTTCGGGATCTTCAGTTCCCACAAAAACAGCCTTAGGGTAGGCTGCTTTCGTTGCTCGGTTTTACTTCGTTTACTTTTTTTTTCAGATCAAAGTGCTTCCCTGAAAAAGCACCGGTTAATGTCTAAGATGATGAAACAGCCCTGAATAAGTTTCTGACTTATCAATCTTGTAAGGCAGTCTACCGTTGGACGCTTCAAAATCGTAAACCTTCTGAAGTCGACTATAATGTGGCAATGACTCACCCGTTACCAAATTGTTTAAAAAGGCGTCATAAGAAGAAAAGTCTTCATAGTCCGTCATTGTAACTGATTGAACACCGATGGCCACCGGATCAACATGATCAAATTGTGATGTTATATACTCTGGAAGTTTAGGATGGCGAGCCGCAACGGTTCCTTCGTGGCCAGTTAGTAATAATGTACCGTACTGAAACGGTTTGCCGTCAATTGTGGTGATCCTATCACCACGAAACATGAGTAGATCACAACTGCCCTGAGTATTAACCGTTAAGTTGCCGTCAGAAAAATCATGCGATGTAATACTTGCATCAAGCAACAAGATAGACGTTGGCAACTCCTCACGGATAATTGAACTTTCGTAGCGGACGCCTTCGATAGTAAAAGAGGTATTGCTTTCAAAATAGTCAAACACGCCCTCCGACATTTGTGGCAAGAGAAGCGTATCGTTTTCTTGAGTTTTATAAAAACCTAAAAAATAAGAATACGGTTTACCACCAATTCTTCTATAGCCATTAGTTGAATTAAAATAATTAGTTCCTCCAGGTGTTGTTAACTTAACCTTTTCAATCGCTAAGAAATCGTCATAGTTCAACTTGAATTGCCCTTCGGAAACGTTTAGCGTTTCTTTAAATAGATATGCATTACCATTTACCCAATCTGTATTCAGAACAAAAAGATCACTTTTACTTTGTGTAAAAACTAATTCGGTTTTGAGTTCACTGTCACCATTTGCTGATTTCTGGAAACGCTTGATAAACGCGCCGTTTATTACAAATTCATTGCTCAAAAAAGGAAGGTTAGAGATTGTTAGCGGAACGGCCTGCCCTTCAGTTTCTTCTGCTTGTAAATCGTCGCCATAGGAGATTGTCGCGGGACGAAAATCTGTGAATGTGTCGAGCAATTGAATCGTCATTTCGAACTCGCCGCGGTAGAATACCGAAAGCAAAAACGTCTCCTCTTGATAGCCCACCTCGTTCTCAAAAATTACTTCTGTGCCGTTCACGAGTTCACGCGTGACCATTGGGTTTCCGTTGTTGTCTGAAATAAACATGATCGCACGTGAACCTGTCGACATCGCATGGGGCTTGACAATCACTTTTAATAGCACGTTACGAACTGTGACCTCAAACGTCTCTTCTGATACATTCCCGCTTTTATCAGTCAGCTTAACCGTCACTTTATGCACGCCATCTTCAACGGTTTTTGTATTCCATATTACTTCATAAAATTTATCACCATTAAAGGCATGATTATCGATCATCTGATCATCGACATACACGCTGACCGTTTCTATAGATTCTCCGGCAGACACCGTGAATGAAAGCTTGGCACTTGAACCGCTAAAGATATGCTTGGTCGTTTCTGCCAAAACTATAGCAGGAGTCTTCGATTGCTCGGGTGTATCATCGCCACAACCTTGCAAGACAACAGCGAGAATGATGAAGAGTACAGCCAATTTGCGGCTACAATTCAGAAAATACATTTCAAACTGGGGTAATATAAATTCAGTGCAAGGTAATGTACAATTCGGCACCTACCTTATCTCAAGGAGAAAAAAAGTACATGGCAATTGTCGCTGCTCGGTTTTAACAGTACAATCGAATTGCCACACAAAATACCGGACGTTTATGTAATGCATCTGAACTGGCCTGGTACCAGTTTCTCGCAATTAAAATGCGTTTTTAATGCTAATCCACCCTAACGTGCATTTGCATTTCATTCGTTACATTTACAGTCTTTAATTTCAAACGAATGCGTAATTCTAAGATTGTAGCCATCGGCCACCATGTGCCTGAAAATATTATAACGAACCAGTACCTGTCTACCGTAATGGACACTAACAATGATTGGATTGTCGAGCGAACGGGGATCAACGAGCGCCGGTGGATGGATCCATCAAAGGACACGGTAGCGAACATGGCAGCCAAAGCAACCCGCATGGCCCTGGAACGTGCAAAACTCACTGAAAAAGATATCGACTTCATCGTATTCGCCACCATCACACCCGACTACTTCTTTCCGGGATCTGGTGTACTCTTGCAGCGCGAACTCGGCCTAGAAAGCATTGGCGCCTTGGATATACGCAACGCATGCTCGGGTTTTATCTACGCACTTTCCGTTGCCGATCAATTCATCAAAACTGGAATGTATAAAACCATTCTCGTGGTGGGCGCGGAAATCCAATCGACAGCATTAGATATTACAACGCGCGGCAGAAATACCGCGGTGATCTTTGGCGATGGTGCCGGCGCCGTGATCCTTCAACCCAGTGATAAGCCAGGCATACTTTCAACACACCTCCATTCGGATGGACGTTTTGCAGAAGAGCTATACGTGAAAGATCCTGGCAGCAGCCGACCTCACCAAGAACGACAGCCTGAACAAATCACCGACACGTCAACTTTCAAGGTTGTGATGAATGGAAATCAAGTTTTCAAACATGCTGTCGTAAGGTTCATGGAAGTGATCAACGAAGCACTTGAGGCCAATAACCTTTCAAAAGAAGACATCAACTTGTTGGTTCCTCATCAGGCGAACTTGCGCATCAGCCAATACATTCAAGAGAAGCTTGCGTTGAGTAATGATCAAGTCTATAACAACATTATGCGCTACGGAAACACGACGGCAGCCTCTATTCCGATCGCGCTCAGCGAAGCCTGGGCAGAAGGGAAAATCAAAGAAAATGATTTAATTTGTCTAGCTGCTTTCGGCAGCGGATTCACGTGGGCATCCGCATTAATCCGCTGGTAAATCCCGCTGACCTCTCCCGAACGTGAAATAAAAAAAGAATGAAGACCTCGACCTATAACCCAAGTCCGCTAGAAGTTGATTTTGCAAATGCCCTCTACATTCTGCAGAAGGAACTGGAAAAACATCTACAAGACAACCAGATCATTCACGTGGAGAGCCATATTCGCAAAGACAACCCGATGGTAAAATTTAGCCTCCTCGACAAAGACGGCGACCCACACGAGATTGTCGTGAGAATTATTCAGATACCGGATAAATTCTGAAAGGGGCTTCTGGCTTTTGGCTACTGTTTGCTGGCTGCGGTTCACTTTTGTTATTTGATGGTTGACCTGAACACCACTCCATAAGATAACAACCACCGGCACTGCGTTATTTGAATCTGAGGTTGCGTCCATACATCAGCATACTAAATCTGCATTCGTCTTCGCGTTAGCACACGCTATCATGGCTGTGTTAACTCAACCATATTCAATTATGGTTACCAATTTCCTATCAAGCTTGCTCCCAACAACCAACGTGTGATTCACAAACTTTCCACTTTAAACTTTTAACTTTTAACTCTACATTAGCTATTCAACCAATCCTTTACCGATGACGCTTCTCATCATTTTTAGCTGCATTGTTCTGCTCATTGTTCTCATCTCGCTTTTAAAGATCAACGCTTTCCTAGCATTCCTCATCGTATCTGTTATCGCTGGACTAAGTCTCGGAATCTCTGCGGGGCAAGTGACAACGGAAATTCAGATCGGCATCGGAAAAATGTTTGGCGACCTCTCCATCATTGTCGTGTGTGGCGCCATGCTTGGAAAACTCACCGCCGATAGTGGTGCAGCCCAACGCATCGCATCCGGCATGATGAAAGTGTTCGGACCGAAGTATATCATTTGGGCGTTGGTTGTTACTGGTTTTATCATCGGTATTCCATTGTTCTACAACGTCGGCTTCGTACTCGTGATGCCGCTGATTTTTTCCGTCTCTTATCGCTTCAACTTTCCGCCCGTCTATATTGGCGTGCCGATGTTGGCATCACTCTCTGTTACCCACGGCTTCTTACCGCCCCATCCATCGCCGGTAGGCTTGATCAGAGCATTGCATGCCGACATTGGTACAACGATGTTATATGGGATCATCGTTGCCATACCTACCGTAATCATTGCCGGACCAATCTTCGCGAAGACGTTACGGAATATGAAATCCACGTCCATCAAAACATTTGAGTCTATCGATCTACCAGAAGATAAGCTTCCAAGTCTTTTCAATAGTATTTTCTCAGCATTGCTTCCTGTCATCTTGATTGCCATCACCACGCTGCTGTTGCGTTTTGTACCTGCCGACCATGTAGCCATGCCGTTGCTTCAATTTTTTGGTGATCCCGCCGTCGTCATGATTCTATCACTCTTCGTGGCGACTTTCACGTTAGGGATCGCGCAGCAGATCGACATCAAGAAGATTATGAACACGTACGGCGAGTCGGTAAAAGACATCGCCATGTTACTCCTCATCATGAGTGGCGCAGGCGCGTTAAAACAAATTCTCCAAACAACCGGTGCTGATAAAGAAATCGGCAGTATGCTTGAGGGCCTTCCCGCACACCCATTGTTTGTTGCATGGACCATTGCATCCATCATTCGTGTGTGCGTGGGTTCGGCTACCGTAGCGGGACTTACTGCCGCTAACATCGTAGAACCGTTTGTCGTCGCTGGTGTTGATCCAAATTTATTGGTGCTCGCGGTTGGCGCCGGAAGTCTCATGTTCTCTCACGTGAACGACGGCGGATTCTGGCTGTTCAAAGAGTACTTTAACCTCGGCATCAAAGACACTATAAAATCGTGGTCGATGATGGAAACAATCGTTGCTATTGTTGGCATCATGGCGGTGATGATATTGAACATAATCATTCATTAAATGGCTGCATTCCTCACGGCATCATGGGTCAATTTATTGATGGCCAATTTTCACATCGACAAAAATATTCTTCTCCCTTATGTGCCAGCGCACACCGAACTCGATGAGTGGAACGGTAACTACTATGTTAGTCTGGTGGGCTTTCTTTTTCAAGACACCAAAGTGCAAGGGTTAACTTTTCCAGGACACAAAACATTCGAAGAAGTCAACTTGCGTTTCTATGTGCGCTATAAAAAATCAAATGAATGGGTGCGTGGCGTTGTGTTCATTAAAGAAATCGTGCCTCGTGCGATGATCACCATGATCGCCAATCTATTTTATAAAGAACATTATGAGACACGCGAGATGGCGCATCGATTCACACACGCACACGATACGATCGACGTGGAATATCGATGGAAGGTACGCGAATGGAACTACTTGAAAGCCACTGCGTCAATTCACAAAGAAGCGATTGTTAGCGGAAGTGAAGAAGAATTTATCACCGAACATTACTGGGGATATACAAGGCTAAGCAACGAAAAAACTTCCGCATACGAAGTTCAGCATCCAAAATGGAAAATTCATCCCGTAAACGCGTTTGAATTTAAATGCGATGTTGCACATTTGTATGGCCAAAAATTCGAAGATGTGTTGCGTGCGAAACCAACATCCGTTTTCTTGGCTGATGGCTCTCCCATAAGCGTAATGAACAAACAACTAATCATATCATGACACCCGATCACAACTTCGAAAAACTTGGATTAAACCTTCCGCCTGCACCTAAGCCGTTGGGTGTTTACAAACCTTTCCTCATCGTAGGAAATTACTTGTATGTGTCCGGACATGGTACCGTTCAAGATGATGGTTCGCTCATCATTGGGCGCATTGGAAAAGACATGAATATAGAAGAGGGAAAACAAGCTGCACAACAAGTTGGATTGGCTATCCTTTCAACGATAAAACAAAATATCGGTAGCTTCAACAAGATCAAGCGCGTTGTAAAAGTACTCGGCATGGTTAATTGTGTTTCGGAATTTGAAAGACATCCTTATGTGATCAATGGCTGCAGTGAACTTTTTGCTAAAGTATGGGGTGAAAAAAATGGTATTGGTGTGCGTAGCGCCGTTGGCATGGGATCACTTCCAGACAATATCCCGGTGGAGATCGAGGCGATGTTTGAACTACACTAACATGCAAGAATGGTATGCTCTTCGTGATGTCGACCAAGTCGATTCACCAGCGTTGATCTTGTATAAAGATAGGATTGTAGAAAATATAGCGCGGTTAATACGTAGCATCGATGATGTGGCGCGCCTACGTCCGCACATTAAGACACACAAGTCGGCTGAAGTATCGGCCATGATGTTGCAAGCCGGGATCCAAAAATTCAAGTGCGCGACAATTGCAGAAGCTGAAATGCTTGCCAGCGCCGGTGCAAAAGATGTGCTCCTCGCCTACCAACCCGTAGGACCAAAAGCAGAACGTCTTGCCGTACTACAAGAAAAATTTCAATCAACAACGTTCTCCTGTCTTATTGACAACGTTCAATCTGCGTCTGCCATAAATAGCACTTTTCAGAAACACAATCGCACGATCAATGTCTATATCGATCTAAACGTGGGCATGAATCGTACGGGAATCGTGCCCGCTGTAGCATTTGATTTGTACACCGCATGCTCTTCCCTGAAGCACATCGCGATCATAGGTCTACACGCATATGATGGACACCTTCGCGACACAGACATGACCATTCGTACACGTCAATGTGATGATGCGTTTGCGCCAGTCGTTGACCTTCAAGAAAAAGTAGACAAGCAATTCAATAAGAAATTAGTGATCGTCGCAGGTGGAACGCCTACGTATTCTATTCACTCGAAAAGAAAATCTGTAGAGTGTAGTCCAGGTACATTTATCTACTGGGACAAAGGCTACGAACAGATCTTACAAGAACAACACTACCTGCACGCGGCACTCGTATTAACAAGAATTATCTCTATACCCTCGCCTGGCGTAATTTGTACCGACCTTGGTCATAAGGCTATCGCATCTGAAAATCCATTAGCAAATCGTGTATACTTTCTTAACGCCCCTGATCTGTTGCCTACGGGCCACAGCGAAGAGCATATGGTATTTACAACAAGTAATCCTGAACAATATCGCGTCGGTGATGCGTTATACGGTGTTCCTCACCACGTATGCCCTACTGTCGCATTGCATGAGGAAGCTACTGTTGTCGAGTCGAATCACGTGATCGACCGATGGATCAACATCTCGCGGAAAAGAAAGATCTCCGTGTAATATTTAACGCTACATTTCATTTCAATCTAAAAAAGCATGGCAACCAAACCGAAAGCTAATTTCATTATCGACGCGCATTTGGATCTCTCGATGAATGCGATGGAATGGAATCGGGATTATCGACAGCCCATCGACGTTATTCGAAAAAGAGAAGCTGGCAAAACCGACAAACCCGATCGTGAAAAAGGCGTTGTCTGTTTTTCTGAATTGCGAAAAGGAAATATAGGATTGGTGGTTGCTACACAAATTGCGCGTTATGTAGCACCTGATAACGACTTACCAGGATGGAACTCGCCACATCAAGCGTGGGCACAAACACAAGGACAACTTACCTGGTATCGCGAGATGGAAGCAGAAGGAGAATTGTTTCAAGTGACAGATCTCGAGACATTAGACTTTCATTTGCAACGTTGGGATGATCACACCAAACAACATCCTATCGGCTACATTCTCAGTCTTGAGGGAGCTGACTCTATCGTAACACCGCGCTACGTTGAGCGCGCGTATGGCAACGGCCTTCGCGCGATCGGCCCTGGTCATTATGGTCCCGGCCGTTATGCGCAAGGTACCAATGCAACGGGTAGTATTGGTCAAGCCGGAAAAGAACTTCTCCGCGAAATGGAGCGGCTTAACATCATACTCGATGCTACCCATTTATGTGATGAAAGTTTTTGGGAAGCACTCGATCATTTCAAGGGACATGTTTGGGCAAGTCACAACAATTGTCGCAGTTTGGTAGATCATAATCGCCAGTTCAGTGACGACATGATCAAAGAACTCATTGCGCGCGGCGCAGTAATCGGCGGCGTGATGGATGCATGGATGATGGTATCGAACTGGGAGCGCGGTAAATCAACGCCACAAAACATGAACTGCAATCTTGAAAAATTAATCGATCACATGGATCATATTTGTCAGATCGCAGGAAACGCCAACCATATCGGTATTGGCTCCGACCTGGACGGCGCTTTCGGTAAAGAGCAATGTCCTTATGATATCGAAACGATTGCCGACCTTCAAAAAATACCGACGCTACTGGCAAAGAGAGGCTATTCTTCCGAAGATATCGAAAACGTATTGCATGGCAACTGGCTTAGATTCTTAAGAAAAGCTTGGGTGTAGGGTATTACGCTTGTGATATTTCTAGATTTTTATTCATATAAAAAGTCCAATTCTGTTGACGGAGTTCCGTTCCTAAAAACTTCAATACGTCCATAGTCGAATGTTTCAGGGAACAACTGAATTCCACTGTCTGCATATCGTATTGCCCATGAGAATTCATGCAGTACATTCTTTGCAACAAAAGTCAATTCTTCACCTGGATTGACCGTCAACATTATTGCTTCTGGTTCTAGCTGTACGGTGAAAGGTGAATCGTTTTTGTACGCAATGAATGTAATAGCATTTTTCTCTACCATGCATCTATTTTTCTTTAAACTGTTCTACTACGTCATTCTCAAAAGTCATCACGCTTTTAATGCGGGTTATATCTACATGGCTTAATGTTGTAGGATGTGCCCCGCTCACACTACCTTTCTTATTGTCGTCTGTTAACCGTAAATGTAAATTGGTTGCCAAAGGAGATGTTTACTCCTTCTTTGTCCAGTATCTCAATCTCAAAATCGTCTTCATTGTACTTCTCCAAAATTGCCCCCTGCATTCCTCTTTTCACTTTCGGGTTTATGTCCTCTGTTATTTCAATTACGTCATACTGATTAATACTCTCCATGTCGACGGTCATTACTTGTTGATTTCGGTGGGTCAAAATTGTCCGAGGGCGTTGCCTATTCTCATCAAGCAGCAGCCTCATAAATCTTCTCAATATTCTTTGAAGTCAATAGCTTGCTCGCGATCTCTATAACTGCGATTGCTTGATCTTTAGCAACGGAAGGAAAATCTTGCAGAAATTCATCCAACGTGATACCATTCTCAAGGTGAAGAAAAAGACTCTCTATCGGAACACGCGTACCTTTGAAAACCGCATTCCCACGAAGAATTTCCCTATTTATATCAATGTAATCTTTGACTTGGTACATGACTCTAATCTACGATTTTTTTGGCTATTCGTCCCTATCATAGTTTTCTGGAGTCCTGTGAACCCTGTCTAACGCCATGATAACTCGTCATAAGTAACATTTTCAAGTGAATACTTTTCGAGGTTACCAATTACACCACCACAAAAAATATTGATGAACAAAACTTACTACCTAACGCGAACTGTTAGCATTTCCTAGCCGTTCACTAATCCAATACTTCTTCAATTATACAAGCATGTATTTCAACCCCACTTATTCTTTTCGTTCTTTCATCGTCGATGTAGAATGAATCCTCTCTGTCGCTTACATGTCCCATTAAAACAATCTTATCGGTCAAGTCCATTTTATCAAAGTTCTCTGCCATCAAATCGCTAACAGAAATGATTTTGAACTGTCGCTCAATGGAATTTTTACTGAAATAAAAGTCATTGTCACCATTCTTATATTGCTGTTTTACCTTCCGCGAGTCGTACTCGCTCGCTATCAAGTAGCTAAATGCAAACTCAGTATCATCTCTGTAGTACTGCCGCATGGGTAGCTCGCGAACGAGTACACAATCTTTAGTGGCCGTGATATTTGAAAATCCATGCTTCCCATATCTGAATTTTTGATGATAGGTCTCAAGACTATCCCATCTAGTAGTTTGCATCAGGTTGCTATCATGGAGTTTACATGCTTGAACCATGTTCTTCGTCTTGGAGAGTTCTTCAGAAAGCAGAATGTCTTTATCGAGGCTGTCGGTGGTTAATAAAAAATCCAATCCAATTACTCTGGGCGAGTATTTATTAATGATGTTCAACTCCTTTGCAATTCCAATTCTGTCGAGGTGTCCTATGTCGACAATGGTAATTATCGATTCTTTCTGTTTGCAACCTAAACTGAAAATCAGTCCGCTAAAAAGTATTAGATATTTAGTCATCTCGTTGTTTACCTGGATCAGGGCATAACGCAAGACGTTCGTGTATGCAGCTGTTTAAAATTTCCCTTTAAAATTAATCAACAATTAATTGGCGCGTGCACGTTGTTATAAGGTGCTGTTAGATAAATCTTTTATATTGCGTTACCTGACCTTCGTGGTGTATCAACGTTACAAGTTTTTGCTCCGGATTAATAAAAACATAATCCGATGGCTGAACAAAAGGAATCTCGTTTTCTACTTGGTCAATATTTCTTACAAAGTCTACCAGTTGATCAGAATCTACACGGTATGCTTCTCTTGTCTTGAAACAACTATCTGTCACTAAATAAATTTGTCCCCTCGGTTTATGCTTATAGAAAGCTAGGCTTAGAAACTCCTCTTCCTCAAATTCTAACTGTCCTTCTTCAAATTCGATCCAGTTTGAAATTCTTTCCCACTGTAAATCTGTTCCCTGAGAGGCTGCTAATTGGTGAATGGACTCTGGAATCAAGTCCCAGTTCTCAAGGTTTGCACTTGGAAAGATGTCTTGAATTTCCTTTTTAATCGTCCCGAATTTAATTCTTTCCATTATCCTATTCTATCTGTACATAAACAATGCCTTACAACGTCAATATGTAAAAATACATATATCTGCTCATGGCCACATGGGTAGATGGAAATTCAAACTTTGCATCAAATCACGATTCCCCTTCAAAAATCGTTGATACTTTGTTATGGTACTTCACGCTTCATACAGAAAAATTCTTTTACCCTGGCGCTGCAAATTTCCTGCGTCGCGTGACAACCCGTGACGCACCGCCTTTACTTTCCGCGTCGCGAAGCGCGCCGTCTTCGATTTCCAACTTTCTGCTTTCTACTTTAAGCTTTCAGCTTTTTTCAGTCATCCTGGCTTGATCCTCTAGAGAAGCTGTAGACATCCTTTCATTTTCTCCATATGTTCTCCATACGCGTCCAGTACTTCTATCATTGTTCTATAGATGTTGTTTCATCGCGCTATAGACGACGTATCATAAATTCCGGTGTTTGGTTCATTTTTCTCTCATCGCGCGTTCATTATTCTTTCATTAATTCGCTGTTTCTCCAGATGTCCGTTCATTGCGCTCTCATTATTCTGGCTATCGCCCCTAGGAAGATGCGGTGTTTGTTTCATAGAATGGGTCGTTAATGAAGCAAATAGGACCGCTACATGGGAAGATCACGGTAGAGAGCTGCGAGCTAGGAGCTCCTAGTTGCAAGAAATGCGGTGGACGTCAGAAAGGCTGCGAGCTCCTTGGCTAACATGCCTTAAGGTGAACGATTTTTTTACCGCAAAGTCGCGAAAGCGCGGAGGTACGCGGAGGGACACAGTAAAAAGCATTCAACACCAACACGTCAGCACACCAACACGTCAACACGTTTCCGGTAGCTTGTTAGAAAGCTGCGAGTTGCGAGCTTCGAGTTGCGAGAAATGCATTTTTCTTGAACACTCGAACACCTGAACACTTGAACACTTAACCATTGAATCCCACCTTCCCCAGCTCATCAACACTCCTTTTTACACCACAGGTAATAAATACCCCACGAACGAGCGAATTGAAACCAATTGAATGCTTAACTTTCTGAAGACTGAAGCTCAAATGTGATGAAGACGCGTTATAAAGTTCTCCTGCTAATTGTTGTGGCACTCACAGCATTATCGTTTACCCGCCCGGCTGAACGTTATTTCGAAATCGCTAAAAACTTGGACATCTTCGCTACGCTGTTCAAGGAAGTGAATGCGCTATACGTCGACGATGTCAACCCAAATAAATTGGTTCGTACCGGCATCGACGCCATGTTAAATTCATTAGATCCTTACACCAACTATATTCCTGAAGACGAAGTAGAAGACTATCGCACGATCAACACTGGTCAGTACGGAGGTATCGGTGCCATTACACGTGAGCTCGGCAAACGCACTGTTGTCACAATGATTATGGAAGGATTTGGTGCACAAAAGAACGGACTCAAGATCGGCGATGAAATCATCAAGATCGACGACATTGAATTAGCAAAACTCACGCGCGAAGAATCAGGACAACTGATGAAAGGACAGGTGGGTACGCCTGTAACACTAACGGTAAAACGTCCGGGTGTAGAACAACCTATTAAAATTGATTTCAAAAGAGAGCGTATCAAAGTGAACAACGTACCGTATTCAGGTATGTTGGGAGAAGACATCGCTTACATTCAGCTTTCTGATTTTACACCCGATGCTGGAAAAGAAGTACGCAATGCATTGATCGCACTGAAGGAAAAGGGTGCCAAAGGTGTGATCCTCGACTTACGTGGAAATCCAGGTGGCTTGTTGATGGAAGCGGTCAACATCACCAACATTTTTATTCCGAAGGGAAAATTGGTGGTGAGCACAAAAGGAAAAATTCCTGAGAACAATTTGAATTACGAAACTTTGAATGCGCCAACGGACGTTGATATTCCTGTTACGGTACTGATCAACCGAGGTAGTGCATCCGCTTCTGAAATCGTGGCGGGTTCTGTTCAAGATTATGACCGTGGCGTGATCATCGGTGAGAAATCATTTGGCAAAGGACTTGTGCAAGTGAGCCGTCCTCTCTCCTACAATTCGCAATTGAAAGTTACTACAGCAAAATATTACACCGCTACTGGCCGATGCATACAGGTATTGGATTACGCGCACCGTCGTGAAGATGGCAGTGTCGAATCTATTCCCGATTCCCTCAAGCGACCTTTCAAGACATCAACAGGAAGAACGGTATACGATGGTGGCGGTATTGATCCAGACATCATCTCCAACGCGGTTGAAGCGCATCTTGTAACCCAGGTCCTCTTCGAGAAGGGATTTTTGTTCGACTTCGCCACACAATATGTATTGAAACATCCTGAGCCTGTATCGCCACGAGAGTTTGCGTTGAGCGACGAGACTTATCAAGAGTTTGTGAACTGGATGAAAAATAAAAACTACAGCTATAAATCATATCTTGAGTACGAGCTGGAAAAATTCCAAGCGGAAGCAAAAAAAGAAAAATACTACGGCGACTTAAAAGCTCAACTCGATCAAATCAATAATCGCATTGCCGATAGCAAGAAGAATGAGCTGATGCTGTATAAAGAAGAAATCAAAATGCTATTGGAGGAAGAAATCGTTGGACGTCACTTGCTTGAGCGCGGCAGTATTGAAGTCGGATTCAAGTACGATCAAGACATCAAAAAAGCGATTGACATTCTGCACAGCCCTTCGCAGTACAAAAAGATTCTGAATCAAAACTAGTTTTATGCAGCGAGCCGATCTTGATGCGTTACGATGAAAAGATCTCTCAAAAAGAAACTGCTGTTAATACCCTCCGGTGTTTTTGTGGTGATCATGGTCTTCATGCACTCGTGTATGACGTTCCGAATGTCGCCTAAAGAAATCGACAACTTCTTCAACGAGAAGAAGGTGGCTGCGCAGCAACAGCATTACAGTGTAAATGGCTTTGATATCCACTACGTGCAGAGTGGTGACAGCATAAAACCGTTAACGCTTTTTGTTCACGGTTCACCAGGATCATTAAGCGCCTTCATTGATTTTCTAGCGGATAGTACATTGCTCGCGAATACATTCCTGATTACCACCGACAGACCAGGCTTTGGATATTCCAACTTTGGAAGAGGCGAAGGTTCGCTATTGAAACAATGTGAAGCACTCAAACCAATCTTAGAAAAACACAAACATAATAACCCCGTGATACTGGTAGGGCATTCTCTTGGAGGCCCACTGATTGCTAAAATGGCAATAGAATATCCTGATCTCATCGACGGACTAATCATTGTTGCCGGCTCCATCGATCCAGAACTTGAACCCAACGAGACATGGTTTCGTGCACCACTGGCTACGCCGTTCTTAAGTTGGATCATACCCCGTTCGTTTCGCGCTTCCAATGAAGAGATTTATCACTTGAAGCCGGAGCTCGAAAAGATGCTGCCCTATTGGAAAAACATAACGTGTCCTGTGATTGTGATCCACGGAAAGAAAGACCAACTGGTTGACTTTAAGAATGTAGACTTCGCGAAAAAGTATCTCACCAACGCACCTGTAGAGTATGTCATCAAAGACGACATGAATCATTTTGTTCCCTGGAGCGATCCTGAATTGATTCGGAATGCGATTATAAGAATGCTGAATCGCGAGAAAGAAACCGCTTCAGAATAAAAAAAAGCGGGCCCTTTCGAGTCCGCTTTTACAGTATTACATTTCTAAACTATCTCAAGAAGAGAAGCTCACGATATTTCACCAATGGCCAATCTTCGTTATCCACGAGAAGCTCAAGTTTATCTACGGCATCGCGGATAACATCAAAGTATTTCTCTTTGATATCTTCACAATATCCGACGGCACGTGTATGTGTATTTCCTTCTTTGTTGAGGCGCTTACGTTCATCAACCATCGCACGAACGTTATTCTTGATCGTATCAATGTGTCCAGAGATCTCTCTGATCGTTTGCACTACCGCTGTGTTATCAACGCCAAGACCTTTCAATCCGTTAGCGTTATTAATCAGTTTGCTTTGGTAAGCGATCGCTGTCGGCACAATGTGGTTCATCGCGATGTCGCCCATCACACGCGCTTCAATTTGAACACGCTTGATATAAGACTCCAATCTGATTTCTACACGTGCTTCAGTTTCCTTGTGCGACATCACACCATGCTTCTCAAAAAGATCCATTGACGCCTTTGTCAAGTAAGCATCGAGTGCACGTGGTGTTGTTTTGATGTTGCTCAAGCCGCGTTTTGCTGCTTCTTGAACCCAACCATCAGAGTAACCATCGCCTTCGAAACGAATATCTCTTGATTCTTTGATGTATTGACGGAGTACGTTCACTACCGCGAGACGTTTTTCTTCGCCTTTGTCGATTTGTTTTGTTACGGCTTCGTGGAACTGATCGAGCTGTTCAGCAACCACGGTGTTCAACGCCGTCATGGCAACAGCGCAGTTATCGCTACCACCTACTGCACGGAACTCAAACTTGTTTCCGGTAAAGGCAAAGGGTGAAGTACGGTTACGGTCAGTTGCATCTAGAATGATTTCAGGAATCTGATCGATACCTAATTTCATGTACATGTTATCGCCCTTCTCGATTTTCACGTTTCCTTTCTTCTCAAGTTCGTCGAGTACAGCACTCATTTGTGAACCAATGAAGGTAGACATGATTGCTGGCGGTGCTTCGTTTGCACCAAGACGGAAATCATTTCCAGACGTCGCGATACTTGCGCGTAACAAATCAGCATGTGCGTGCACCGCTTTGATTGTTGTTACGAAGAACGTAAGGAACATGAGGTTGTCGCGTGCGCTACTGGTAGGTTGATAGAGGTTGATACCGGTATCGGTGATCAACGACCAGTTGTTGTGCTTACCTGTTCCGTTCAACCCAGCAAATGGTTTTTCATGGAACAATACCGCCAGGTTGTGTTTTTCCGCTACACGTGCCATCACGTCCATCATCAATTGATTGTGGTCGTTAGCAACGTTAACTTCTTCAAACAATGGCGCTACTTCAAACTGGCTTGGCGCTACTTCATTGTGACGTGTACGAACCGGGATTCCCAATTTCCAAGCTTCGAATTCGAAGTCTTTCATGAAATCGTAAACACGTCCTGGGATAGAACCGAAGTAGTGATCTTCCAATTGTTGTCCACGTGCAGGAGAGTGTCCAAACACAGTACGTCCGGCCATGACTAAGTCAGGACGCGCATTGAACAATGCTTTATCGACAACGAAGTATTCTTGCTCGGCACCGAGCGATGCTACTACGTGTTGAATATCTTTATCGAACAGTTGGCAAACTTTTGTTGCTGCTAGATCAACTGCTTTAAGTGCTTTAAGAAGCGGTGCTTTTGTGTCCAGTGTTTCACCCGTATAAGAAACGAAGATGGTAGGGATACAAAGCGTTTTGCCGTATAAGAATGGAGGCGATGTTGGATCCCAAGCTGTATAACCGCGAGCCTCGAAAGTACTGCGGATACCACCGTGCGGGAAAGAAGAAGCGTCTGGTTCTTGCTGAACGAGCTCGCTACCTTTAAATTTTTCAATACCAGCCAAAGCATCGAAGAAAGAGTCGTGCTTTTCAGCCGTACCACCTGTCATCGGTTGGAACCAGTGTGTGAAGTGTGTTGCGCCCTTGGCCATAGCCCAGGATTTCGCAGCAGAGGCTACTGCATCGGCGGTAGACTCATCAATTTTTTCGTGATTTTTAATTGCCTGGCTGACTTTTTTGAAAACAGCCGGTGCTAACGTCGCACGCATTTGTTCGAGACCAAATACATTTTCTCCGAAAAGTTTCGATACTAATGTTGTCGGTTGCTCAACATGTACGCGGGGACGCTCGCCTAACTTCTTTAAAGCTTCGAATCGTAGTTGCGCCATAGGTGGTTGTAATTTTTATATTGAGTTGTCAAAGCTATCAGATTTTTCCAAAGTAAGGCCAAATCGGAACCACGATTTCAAGATTTTATAAAGAACACGATTGCAGTTGGGTATTTTTCTAACGCCTTATGATTAATTGAGAATCAACACATTAGAATTTGATTAGATTTTTATAAGGAGTATGGGTCGCTAAAGTGGGATTCAAAAAGCATCAACTACGCTAGCTTAAACTGATAGATTCCGGCAAAAAAAAATGACAACTGCTCCTGTTGTCATCCATGAATATCTTGCCGTCTGTCGCGCTGGACTAATCACTTCAAAATATCCCAGTCCTCATTCAGGACAGGAATACTTTGATGCGCCGTGAGATCAAACATACAGGGCACTACCGATACATAGTTATTGGCAATTGCCCATTCATCATTGTCTTCACCCTTATCGAAGTTGACGAAGTTTCCTACCATCCAGAAATAGCGACGGCCATGCGGATCGAATCGAACATCAAAATCTTCCATCCACTTTGCATTGGCTTGCCGGCATACACGAATTCCTTTTAACGGCTCGGCTTGCTTCGCAGGAAAATTAACATTCAATGCTACACCTTTTGGAAGTCCTTTCGCCAGTACCTGAAGGGTAATCTTCTTGATATACTCCTGCGTATGCGAGAAGTCGGCATCGTGATTAAAATCACAAAGCGAAAAGCCAATCGCTGGCGTGCCTTCTATCGCGCCTTCAATAGCCGCAGACATTGTTCCTGAGTATAACACACTGATGGACGTATTGCTTCCATGGTTCACGCCACTCACGACGATATCTGGTTGCCGTTCGCCTTTCAATACAAAGTGACGCGCCATCTTTACGCAATCTGCAGGTGTTCCTGAACATTCATAAGCTTTTACATCTTTGAAGATAAAATTCTCCTCCAAACGAAGTGTTTCTCCTACGGTGATCGCATGGCCCATCCCAGATTGCGGGCTATCCGGCGCGACAACGATCACATCGCCGATTTCTTTCATAACGCTAACAAGCGTGAAAATTCCTTTCGATGTAATACCATCGTCGTTGGAAACTAAAATCAAAGGTCTGTTCATGGAATCGATAAAATAATAACTGAGCGGACTGAGTCCGATTAAAATAATGAATTGTAAAAGGCTACAATTCTAGCGAAGTCTGCTTTGTCTTCAAACCTAAGTTTGTTTGTACGGATGTATTTTTCCACATCCTCGTCATATTTGCCCATCATATCGAGCAAGTCATTTTTGTTGCCTGTAAATTCTTCAATGTCGCCTTCTTCTGTTAAGAAGTAATATTTATAGATGAGCACTTGGCGCGAATACGACGAGCCATAGTAGTACATCGAGCTGTAGGTTCGCAGCTCAATGGATTCGCGCGCGAGCAGGGTGAGTTTGCCTTCCGTAAGCAGTTCAAAAAAAACGGGCGCACGATAGCGGGATTGTGTTGTATAAGGCAACGCAAAAAATTGTCTATAGCGACGAACGGTTTGATCGAAAATTTCGAAGTATAGAATCTTGCGGGCTGTATACGCTATCGTTTGAGATGCCGATGGGGTAAATTGAATAAGGTCTTGTTGCATGTCGTACTTTACCGCACCTTTCAATGTATCTCCCTCCAACAATACGATCTTCCCTTCGTGCCACATCTCGGAGGGCCACTCTTGCGCCGATGCGTTCGGTGTAAGAATTGTGACGAGTGCAATTATCATGAATGCACCAAGATGTTTTAAGAAGGAACGATTGTTACGATTGTTACGGTTCAACATACATAAGATCATTTACTATTGCTTTGACGCAAAATGTTGTGTCCAAGTTTATCCCGCTTCGTTAATAAATATCGTTCATTATGTGGATTAGGTACAACTTCAATAGCAACATTATCTACAATTTCCAATCCATACCCCATCAATCCCACACGCTTCTTCGGATTGTTTGTAATCAGTCTAATCTTTGAGACGCCGAGGTCGCGTAAGATCTGAGCGCCAACACCGTAATCGCGCTCATCCATATCGAAACCTAGTTGCAAGTTAGCTTCCACGGTATCAAGCCCTTGCTCCTGCAATTTGTACGCTTTAAGTTTATTCAGCAGACCGATGCCTCTGCCCTCTTGCTTCATGTAAAGCACTATTCCTTTTCCTTCACGATCTACCATTTCCATAGCCTTGTGAAGTTGCGGGCCGCAATCACAACGGCAAGAGCCAAAAATATCGCCCGTTACGCATGAGGAATGTACACGCACTAAGATTGGCTCATCCTTCTCCCAGGTCCCCTTCACCAGCGCCAAGTGAATATCATGGGTATTGGTTTGTTCGAAAGCTACCAAGTTGAAATCACCGTGCTCTGTTGGCATATTTACATCGATCTGACGGTGAATGAGTGATTCCTTCTTGAGTCTATACTCGATCAGGTCTTTAATAGAAACTAACTTCAGGTTGAATCGCTCAGCTACCTTCACCAAGTCGGGAAGGCGAGCCATCGAGCCGTCTTCGTTCATGATTTCGACGAGAACACCGGCCGGCTTAAAGCCCGCAAGGCGCGCAAAATCGATCGCTGCTTCGGTATGTCCAGCGCGGCGCAACACGCCTCCACGCTTAGCACGCAGTGGAAAAATATGTCCGGGCTTACCGAGTTCTTCAGGTTTTATTTCAGGATCTACCAGCGCACGAATCGTCTTAAACCGATCGTGGGCAGAGATACCTGTAGTACAACCATGACCGATAAGATCGACCGACACCGTAAAGGGAGTTTCAAATACAGCTGTATTTTTTCCGACCATCAACTCAAGACCAAGTTCTTCACAACGGTCTTCGATCAACGGCGCGCAAATCAAACCTCGACCATGTGTCGCCATAAAGTTGACGATCTCCGGTGTGATACATTCCGCGGCGCATATAAAGTCACCTTCATTTTCGCGGTCTTCGTCGTCGACGACAATGATGACCTTACCGTTTTTAATGTCTTCCAGCGCTTCTGGAATGGTGTTGAGTTTGATATCGCTCATGTTCAAGGGAATACGTTGATGATGTGAGGTTGAGTTTCGTTAGTGCTACAACAAAAAATGATGCGAGAGTGTTCCTTAACGCGGAACAACAATACCCAGCACCAATGCCAATTCTTTCTCTGCTCCTTTTAACTGCTCGTGAATGGTAAAAAATTTCTCCAGGTCCTCCTCATTCGAAGCTTGTTTCATTTGTTGCAAGTTATCGACTATTAGCTTTTGAATCATTCTGAACTTAAGGCGCAGCACGTTAGAATACGCCATATCCTGAAGGATCTCCTGTTCGTGCGGAAAATAAATTTCATACATCTCACTCCAGTTCTTGCTTGTCTCGTAACGCGAGGTGGTCAATTCTGCCACTACGGTTCGCATTTCTGGTGAGCCATGTTCCATGAAGTACAGCGTGTCCAAGACTTCTCCACGGGCGGCACCTTCTACAAAAAGACTGTAAATCTCCTTGTACAAAGCGTTGGTAAATTCTACATCTTCCAACTCTGCCAACATGAAATCCAATAGCTTTTTATCGTCGTAATTGTTCTCTGCGTAATTCACGAGCAATCGAATCGCTTCGCGCTCCTGTGCCTCCACCATACTGACGACGTCTGTTTTGGAAGTAGACACCGGTTCATCGTCCGGAATCATCGGCGGAGGCTCGTCGAATCCTTTATTGAATCCTTTTCGCGCGTTCTCTTGGTCCTGCTTCTTCAAGTCCCCAATGCGGAGCTTGTTCAGTTCGGTAAGAAGAACAGTCTCTTGAATTTTTAGTAGCGAGCTCGACTCTTGTATGTAGACCGACCTTTTTATCGCGTCGGGGATCAACGATATACTGGTAACGATGTCGCGAATCGCTTCCGCTTTCTTAATCGGATCATGCTTGGCATCCGCGGCCAGTAAGTCGATCTTGAAGGAAATAAAATCCTTCGTGTTGTCTTTTAAGTATTGTTTAAAGGCAGTGGTTCCTACCTTTTTTGAATAACTATCAGGATCGTCGCCATCAGGGAGTAGGAGTACGCGAACATTGAGTCCGCCCTTCAAAATAAGATCGATCCCACGGAGCGCAGCCTTTATACCTGCCGCATCACCATCGAACAACACCGTTACATTTTCGGTGAATCTTCGAATGAGTTTGATTTGTTCTTCCGTGAGTGCTGTTCCCGACGATGCCACAACGTTGTCGACATCCGACAAGTGCATCGAAATCACGTCGGTGTAGCCTTCTACCAGATAACAGAAGTCTTCACGACGAATCGCATTTTTCGCCTGATACATACCATAGAGCACATTACTCTTATGATAGATTTCTGTCTCCGGCGAGTTGATATACTTCGGCTGATCTTTTTCTTTCGTGAGGATACGCGCACCAAAAGCAATTACCTTCCCGCTCAGATTATGCACAGGAAAGATTACCCTTCCGCGAAAGCGATCATAAAACCGTCCGTCGTCTTTCTTTACAATCAAGCCCGCTTTGGCCAGTAGGTCAACGGTGTAGCCGATGCCCAGTGCTTTTTTACTGAGGTGATCCCATTCGTTTAACGTATAGCCAAGCTCGAATTTATCGATGATGCGATCGTTAAAACCACGTTCGCGAAAATAGGTCAACCCAATACTTTGCCCCTCTTCGGAATGGAGTAGTGATTCTTTGTAGTAGTCTTTTGCATAATTCATCAGGCGATAAAGGCCTTCGCGTTCATCTTGATGAATTTGATCTTCCTGAGAGACTTGGTTTTCTTTGATGTCGACACCATACTTCTTGGCGAGGTAGCGTATCGCTTCAACGTAACTCATCCCTTCATGTTCAATCACAAAGGTGATGGCATCTCCCCCTTTTCCGCTACTGAAGTCTTTGAAGATTCCCTTTGACGGCACGACATAAAACGAAGGTGTCTTTTCGTTTGCAAAAGGGCTAAGCGCTTTGTAGTTCTGACCGGAGCGCTTCAACGTCACGAAATCACCGATCACATCGACAATGTCGACGCGATTTTTTACTTCATCTATGGTTTCGCGAGAGATCATTCAGCGAGGGCTACAAGCTAGTTGAAATTAATGAGATTCGGGGTGCAAAAGTAAGAGTTCGGCGCTGGTTAACAATGAACAGCGAATACACAATCGCTCCACACGGCAAATTGCGATGAGCGCAAACTATCCGGTTAAAAATCCATGGACTATAAACTTTCCGACCTAAATTGCGCCCTGTTTGGAATTTCTGAAGCCTTTTATTGTTTACAAAGCATGAGTTTTACACAAATTGATATTACCAAAGCCCTCTCTACTGTCGACGATCCGGATTTGAAGCGTGATTTGATCTCCCTTGGGATGGTCAAAGACATCAAAATTTCGACGGGAAAGGTGAGCTTTACGGTAGTCCTTACGACACCTGCTTGTCCACTGAAAGAGAAGATCCGACAAGATTGTGAAGATGCTGTTCGTCAAGTAGTTGGAGAGGAAACCGAGATCGATATTTTCATGACTTCCTCAGTAACCAGCCTCCGCGACAATGCACCGCTCCTACCCGGCGTAAAAAACATTATCGCGATCGCTTCCGGAAAGGGCGGCGTAGGCAAGTCTACGGTAACATCAAATTTGGCTGTTGCCTTGGCGCAATCAGGTGCTAAAGTCGGCCTTATCGACGCTGATATCTATGGTCCGTCGATCCCGACGATGTTTAACTGCGAGCATGAGCAGCCATCGATCAAGCAGGTAAATGGAAAAAATACAATCATTCCGATAGAACAATACGGCGTTAAGCTTATTTCTATCGGTTTCCTTGCGCCACCCGATAGCGCCATTGTTTGGCGTGGACCAATGGCGAGCTCGGCCCTTAAGCAATTCTTTACGGATGCTGATTGGGGTGACCTTGATTATCTTCTCATTGACCTTCCTCCAGGCACCAGCGACATTCACCTCACACTTGTGCAAACTGTGCCTGTAACAGGCGCTGTCATTGTCACGACGCCTCAGAAAGTTGCTATTGCCGATGCCAATAAAGGTCTGGCGATGTTCAAACAATCGCAGATCAATGTACCTGTATTAGGCATTGTTCAAAACATGGCTTACTTCACGCCAGAAGAGTTGCCGGAGAACAAATACTACATCTTTGGAAAAGATGGTGGTAAAAATTTGGCCGACAAATATAGCGTTCCTTTACTGGGTGAAATTCCTTTGGTACAAGGGATACGCGAAAGTGGCGATAGCGGACTTCCCGCCGTATTGAAGGGAGGCCCTGCAGCGGAAGCATTTCAAGATCTTGCACAAACTCTAGCACGACAAATTGCTATCCGCAATGCAGAGAAAATCACTTATGCATCCGCGTAAAAAGCGCTACCTTTAACAAGAGAAAATACTCGAATGAATACAGAAGAAATCATCAAGAAGATCGAAACCTCGCTAGACTCAATCCGTCCATATTTGAAAGCCGACGGTGGCGATGTTCGTATCAATGAACTTACACCTGAAAACGTTGTACGCTTGGAGTTCGTCGGCGCTTGTGGCAATTGTTCTATGTCGACCATGACTTTTAAAGCCGGTGTTGAAGCCGCAATCAAACGTGATGTGCCTGAAGTGAAGGCTATCGAAGTGGTGAATTTGACACCAATCTTTTAATAGGATTTTGTTCACAGACCTGGGTGTTATCCGGCCGAGGTGTCTATTGCTTTTCTTTGTAGCGGCGGTTACTCTTTTTATATTTGGTTGATCTATATCACAGATCCAACCTAACGTACCGTGTTGAAGCATAGAACCCTCTTCTTGACATTGATATTCTTCGGCTGCTGCATCTCACACCTGATGATTGCACAGTCTCGTTGTGGAGCGGTCGACTACATCCAGTCGAAGCCTTCCAAACAAACCCAACCTGAATTCGAATTCTGGCTCGGAAAAAAAATCAAGCAACGTCTTCATGAGCGCTCCACTACACGCGGCACGGAGGACACATATCGTATCCCAGTCGTTGTACACGTCATTCACTTTGGAGAACCCCTCGGAACAGGCGCCAATATTTCTGACGAACAGATCCTCTCTCAAATCGATGTACTCAACAAAGACTACGCCCGCCTAAATGATGACGCCAGCAATACACCTGAAATGTTTCTTGGTGTTGCCGGCGCGATGGACATCCGTTTTGAATTAGCGCGGCGCACACCCGATGGGCTTCCCACAGATGGTATCGTGCGCATCAACGGAGGTCGTGAAAGTTGGTCGATGAATGATGATGCCGAATTCAAATCACTGAGCTACTGGAATTCCGAAAACTACTTAAACATTTGGGTAATCAACCTTACGGGATATCTCGGCTACTCACAATTCCCAGTCTCTGATTTACCGGGGTTAGAAGGATCACCAGATGTAGCAGAGTCCGATGGCGTGGTGATTAGCTACGAAGTTTTTGGTTCAACGGACTACGGCGATTTTGACCTTGATGATCAATACAATAAAGGAAGAACGACAACCCATGAGGTCGGGCACTTCTTCGGTCTTCGTCACACTTGGGGAGATACGAATGATTGCAACGACGACAATGATTTTGTTGCCGACACGCCCGATCAAGCTGGTAATACTATTGGATGCCCTGCCGGGGTGAGAACGGCCTGCGGTGTCAACACCATGTATCAAAATTACCTCGATTACACTGACGACGAGTGTATGAACCTTTTTACTATTCAACAAATTGAGCGAATGTCGACCGTATTGGAGAACAGTCCGCGACGCGCGAGTTTGTTGGTGTCGGATGGTTTGAACGATCCCGATCCTGTCACGACAGAGAACCTCACGCTAAAAAGCGTGGATGGAAAAGTAGTGACCTGTGAAGCGCAATCCGATTTAATTTTAAAAGTTCGAAACAGCGGCGTTGAAGTGAACTCGTTTTCCGCGGTGATCAACGGTACCACTACTGTTCCTTTTAGTGATTTGAACTTTATGCCCGGCGATGAAGCAACATTCACCTTACCCGCCAACGCATTGAATGCTGGTGCTAACATTTTTACGGTCCAACTCACGCAACCGAACGGTAATGCCGATACCTATCCAGCCGACAATGTGCTGACTTATACAATACATCGAAACGATGAGACGGATTTTCTTCCGTTGAAAGAGACGTTTGGCGGTGACTATCGCGACCGCTGGATTGCAACCAATCCCAGACAAGGCATGAACTGGCAAGACGCTGGGACTAATTTTGCTAACTCCGTTCATTTCGATGGTTATTCCAATCAACTACTTGGTGACCGCGCATGGTTGATTAGTCCTTTACTCGATTTATCCGGAATCATGGAGGCCAGCCTTTCTTTCGATATATCGTATGTGTATCGCATTGGGAAGAATGATAATCTGAAAGTTCTCGCGTCGACAAACTGCGGCGATAGCTATGATGTCGTGTTGTATGACGTATCGGGAAACACCATTCCAAAAGTTGACAATGGCAATATTAAATGGGTGCCCGTAAATGAAGATGACTGGCGTCATGTAGATCTATCACTGATGGGACTGGTTGGCTTTGAGAACGTGCGTATTGCTTTTGTGTTTACGAATGCAAATGGCAACAATCTCTACCTCGACAACATAGACTTTTTCGATTCCGAAACCAATACACGCGCCGATGGCAACGACTATTTACAAATCTTCAACGACTACTCCGCGGGGCCGTCATTGCGATTAAACCTGCCGGAGCGCGACAATGTAGAAATCGGCGTTACCAACACGTCGGGTAAACATCTGTTTTCATTTCCCTATACCAATGGTTTGAATCAGACGATACCGCTTCCAATGTTGGACGCGAGCCCTGGCGTGTATATCGTTAAGGTCGTCACATCAAAGAAAAGCTATACTGAAAAATTCGTGCATATCCGATAGCATGTTATTTAAAAAGCGCTTTTCATTATCTTGCCGCAAATTTTTTTTGAATGCCTAAAAAGAAGAAAGTAGTGATCCTCTACGGAGGCCGTTCGGTCGAACACGGTGTTTCCATCAATTCAGCCCGTAACATATTCGAAAACATCGATAAGAAACAGTTCGAACCAATTCCAATAGGCATTAGTACCACCGGCCAATGGTACCTGACCACCGGTGTCAATAAAGACATCAAGAAAAATGGCCAACCTCTCGCGTTGTCTCTTGATCCTGCCAAGCCCGCTTTTATCAATCTAAAAACCGGCAAACGCTTTCAAGCAGACATCATCTTCCCGGTGCTTCATGGTACAGACGGCGAAGATGGTAGCATCCAAGGATTGGTTAAGGTAATGGACGTTCCAATGGTTGGCACGGGGGTGTTAGGATCATCCACAGCGATGAATAAAATCGTCGCGAAAAGACTACTACGCGATGCTGGACTTCCTGTTACAGACTTTGTAACCTTTACGTTTGACCAGAAAGATAAAATCAGCTTCAATGCTATTGCAAAAAGACTTGGAACACCGTTCATGGTGAAATCTGCAAGCTTGGGTTCTTCCGTTGGTGTTTCGAAGGTGAACGACAAAAAGGATTTTAAGAAAGCCGTTGAGGAGGCATTTAAATATGATCATGAAATGATTGCCGAAGCGTATGTAAAAGGACGCGAAATTGAATGTGCAATCTTAGGAAATAATCCACCAGAGGCGTCGCTCCCCGGCGAAGTTGTGATCAGCAAAGACTACGAGTTTTATACCTTCGATGCAAAATACGTAGATCCTAATGCCGTGCGCATTGACGTACCCGCAAAGCTTCCCAAGAATATTGTCGAAAAAATTCGGAAGGCATCGGTTCAAGCTTTCGAAGCGCTTCATTGTGAAGATTTTTCACGCATCGATCTTTTTCTCGACGAGAAAGGAAACATCTATGTCAATGAGATAAACAGTATTCCAGGATTTACCAATTCAAGTATGTATCCTGTGATGTGGCAAGAGCGCGGTATCGGATTTAAGGAACTGATCACACGACTGCTTGACCTCGCACAAGAGCGTTACGACCGAAGCAAACGCATTGCGCGCGATTTCCAATCTTCGCTGAAGTTCTAATCGCTTATCTTTGATCCTTATCCCACTATGAATATCAAATTCGGCAAATACAACAAGGACAATCTCGGCGGTGTGTTGATTCACTTCTTCATTGCATTCGCCATCATGATGACGCTGGTTGTAATCTATTTCTACGCATACCTTCCAAGCACTACCAACCATGGTGAGACGATCACTGTGCCGGACATTGAAGGCGCAACCCTTGAGGAACTGGAAGAGAAGTTGATTCAAAAAGATCTCGACTATGTGATTGACGATTCTTCATACTCGCCGGACTTTAAACCACTCACGGTACTCAAGCAATACCCGAAGGCAGGTTCAAAAGTTAAAGAAGGTAGAAAAATCTATATCTCGATCAACAGCGTTACACCGCCAAGTGTACCCGTGCCGAACTTGATCGACGCCTCGGTATTGAACGCCGAAGTTGTACTCAAAAGCAATGAGCTGAAGCGTGGGAAGATCACCTTGGTGCGAGGACCTTTCAATATCGTGAAAGAAATGAAGTTCAAAGGTCAGCCGATACATGCTGGTGATCGCGTTCCAAAGGGTTCAGTGATTGACCTGGTTGTGATGGACGGAGGACTGAACGAAATAGGTATCGAAAATTGGGTTGGACAGCCTGTCGATGACGTGCTCTTCACCATCAGAGCAAAGAACTTAAATCTCGGAGAGGTGATCATCGTTGGTGGAGATACTACTGGTGCCGTCGTGTTGAAACAAAAACCTACGGCTGGAGAAAATGTTAAGGTAGGCGACAACGTTGATCTTTGGATAGGTAAAGAAGGAACAGAAGTACCCGAAGAAGAATTTTAAAACGTCTTTATGCATTTCAATATCAAGAACACGATAGCTACTACGGGAAAAGCGCTCCACCGCCATGCGCTAGTATTGATGTTGATGCTACTGGCCACCTCATTGGGTTACACGCAGATCAAAGTATCACCGATTGAACGAATTCCGCCCACAACGGCATCCACACCACTGTCTAATGCGAGGATCAAGTCAGTGACTTTACAGCTTCCATTCTTCGAAGATTTTTCAACAACACCGGTAGACGATCCGACAAATCCAGAATCAAATTTCCCGTTGAAATCCCGGTGGATGAAGAGCTCCTCAACAGCCATTACATCCGCTACAGGAATCAACCTCCCCTCAATCAACGCCGCCGTTTTCGATGGCCTTGATTCTACGGGAAGAGCTTATTCATCAAACCAAGATGCAAACGGGTATCGCGATGTACTAACCTCTCAGCTGATAGACCTCGGCCCCGTAGCCGTATCCAATGGAGAACGGAGCACCGTTCTGTTTACGTTCTACTATCAATTTGCTGGTAATGGCGAAGCGCCTGACAAGAATGATTTTTTACGTTTGGAGTTTTTAAATGTTGATTCTGTTTGGAAAGAAGTTGCAACAATATATCCCGAAACCATAGACGCCGTGAACGTTTTTTATGACACGACGATCTCTGTAAACCAAGATGTCAATTTCTTTCACAACGAGTTTCAATTCCGATTCCGTTCATTTGGAGGACTACAAGGTCCAGTCGACACCTGGATGGTAGACCACATTTACCTGAATAAAGGACGGCTAAGCGTTGACGAAAAGCCAGAAGACATTGCCTTATCTGCACCATTAACGCCATTGTTTGGACGCTATTATTCTGTTCCTGTGGGTGTATTCAAATTGACGAAAGAAAAATTCAGTCCCATCACGGTGGCGATGCAAAATTTGCAAGACGTAGCAGAAAACCGAAAAGTAGTTGCAACTGCTGCTGTTAAAAATTACAGCGATGAAGTATTGGAAGAATCTTATTCATACGGCCCACTTGAAGCTGCCTCGGTGAATTTTCTTCCCTTCGAACGCAAAGAAGCATCAATCCCTGACAACTTCATCGAAGAGAGTAGCGTGATCGATACCTCCGACTGGGTCGACTTCGACGTAACGGTATGGCTAGATGCATTCAACACAACAACGAGCGAAATCGATGAGCCACTGCGTTATCGCGTAAATGACACTTTACGGACACACTATCGTCTGCACAACTACTACGCTTACGATGATGGGTCGGCAGAGTACTCCGTAGAGCTTGCGCAACCAGGCAATAGAATTCTTTATCAATTCGATATTGATTCGACGCAGCTAAGACGCTTTGCAGGCTTTGATATTTTTGTACCAGCTTTTACCGTAACGGATGAATCGCGAATAGACTTTATTTTCTACGACCATGATACTGAAAAGAATGGCCCAGGAGAAGCGATCTACACCATGCCGAGTAAAGTTATCGCACGTACGCCGCTCAACAAGTTCCAACGCTTTACCATTCCTGAAGGCGAAGAAGTGCAGTTGGAGATTAAAGACAAGATTTATATCGGCTGGGTACATCCAACCTTCGGCAAATTTAATGTCGGCGTCGACCGCAGTAATAACACCGTAGACAAAGTGTTTGTCGCCAAGGGAGGCGAATGGTTCCATACCGACAAATTTGTTGGCAGTATTATGATACGACCACTCTTTGGTACTGGCGTTCGGATTCCGACAGGCGTTGAAGAAGATTTGACAAATGTGCCCCTTTATCCTAATCCATCGCGCGGCGAATTCTTTACAGATGTTAGAACAGAAGTGACAGGAATCATCAACTTAGCGGGACAAGCTGTTCCATTCAGCAACGAGTTCTTTCAGGATCAAAGAAAGATCACGTTACAATCCCCCGCTCGCGGACTCTACCTTGTGAAACTGAAAAACGGTAGCAAAGTTTTTGTAAGGAAGATGTTGGTGGAGTAACAACTACCGTGTTGATTAAGAGTCCGTTCATTATCGCGAGAGAGCGATGCTCGGTAATTTTCTTATGGCGTAAAAGATTCTCAATATACTTACGACTTTTCATCAACTTGATATGTCGTTCTATTTTCATCGCCACAGACTTGCTTGTATATTCAATGATCAAATAAAGACTCCAATCTTTGGCCTTCGCGGTAAAAGCAGAGTAGCCACTATGATGCATCGCTAAGCGGTTCGTGAAATCTTCTGTCTGACCAACATAATATCGATCCGTACAAGTATATAGACGTAATGTGACATACAACGAAAAAAGACTTCCTTTCAGAAGTCTTTTAGTGGGCCCTGAGGGGCACGATCCCACGACCCCCTGATTATGAGTCAGGTGCTCTAACCAGCTGAGCTAAGGGCCCAAGTTTTTTAAGTCTAGGAAGACTTCTTTGGAGCAGGGATTTCATCCCAAGTGTCCAAAATGCCTGGTTTGCACCAGGTTGTACTAATTCCTTTTGAAAAAGTGGTGCAATGTTACATATTTGGGACCGAATAGACAAAATACTTTTGTGCTGAAAGATTCTTCTGTTAAAAACTTGATCTTCGATCTGGGTGGCGTAATCCTTGACCTGTCTGTAGACACTACCCTACAAGCTGTCGCAAAGCTTTCCGGACTTGATAAAAACGAGGTTGTTCACCATTTCGTGAACGCGCAGGGTTTTATGCAATTCGAAAAAGGACTCATCGATGAGCATGCGTTCCGTGACTTTGTTCGCGAAACTTACAATGTGACCGCCACGGACGCGCAAATTGATCACGCCTGGAATGCAATGCTACTTGGCCTGCCGATAGCAAAATTGCATCTACTCACGCGACTTATGTCGACGCACCAAACATTTTTACTGAGCAATACCAACACCATTCACCTTCGCTTCATCAACGAAAATATTTTACCACCGGTCGCTGGCGTTACTTCACTCGATGGATATTTTCACAAGTCATACTACTCCCACTTGATGAAGAAAAGAAAACCAGACGCTGAGATTTTCCAGCAAGTACTCGAAGAGAATAATCTTAAGGCCGAGGAAACACTCTTCCTTGATGATAATAAAGCAAATATAGAGGGCGCAGCAGCGTTGGGAATAAAAACCTTACTGGTTACTCATCCAGATATTGTAACGGAGTACTTTCGATGAAAAAAGAAACAAAGACAATTCTTGTCCAGATCTTTCTCTTCTTGTTCACCTTCGTATCTACAACTTTAGCTGGTGCTGAATGGGCTTATTCAAAATCAATTTATAGCTACACGAAGGAAGCTGGTCTCGGCATAAACACTAACTTCAGTTGGGCTGATTTTTGTCTGGGTATGAATTTCTCAATACCCTTCTTACTCATCTTAACCGTGCATGAGTTCGGTCATTACTTCACGGCATTAGCGTATAAAGTTAAATCTTCATTGCCCTACTATTTACCCGTGCCGCCTATACCAGGGTTGCCAAGCTTTGGAACGCTCGGCGCTGTCATCCGAATTCGTGAGCGCGTTAGAACCAACGTACAGAATTTTGACATTGGGCTCGCAGGACCTCTTGCTGGATTTATTGTAGCGCTAATTGTAATCACTTACGGTTTCCTAACACTTCCTCCACCCGAGTATATCTTTCAGTTCCATCCTGAGTATAAACAGTATGGTTTAGATTATGCTAGCCATGTTTACACGCCGGAGTACATCGAAGGGAAACAGATATTTGATATCAAGTTCGGCGACAACCTCTTGTTCTATTTTTTCAAACATGTTGTTGCTGATCCTGCACGTGTTCCCAATCCGCATGAATTGATGCACTATCCTGTCTTAATGGCTGGGCTATTGTCGCTGCTTTTTACAAGCATTAACTTATTTCCAATCGGTCAATTAGATGGCGGTCATATCACGTATGGTTTGTTCGGCGAGAAAAAGCATCGTCTTATTGCAACCGTTACGTTCGTCTCGCTAATTTTCTTTGCCGGACTGGGATCTGTGAAGCCCACCGACTCGTTTGACGAACTTCAATGGAGTGTACCGTTGACGCTACTATTCTATTACTTCTGTTTCGGCGCATTAAAGACGACGACAGAGAATACAGTGATGATTACGCTGCTTGTTTTTGCAATTCAACTTGTCATCGGATGGCTAGCACCGCAGATCACGGGATACTCTGGCGGGATGTTATTCTTGTTTCTCATCGCACGCGTGATCGGATTATATCATCCGCCCTCTGAAATTGAGCAACCGCTAAACAGAACGCGCGTCATTCTTGGATGGATTTCGTTGATTATTTTTGTAATCTCTTTCACGCCCTATCCCATCTCGTAACATTTAGCAACACAACGTGAGCATTGGAGTCAACGTCTACTTTCGCTAACTCCAATTCGCCATTTTGATTACTCCGAAATCGTAATCTTTTCTTCCTGATACTTCCCATCCTCCTGTTTGAAGTGAAAAGTGTACTCACCAACCGCCGATGGTTTATAAGAATATGAAGTCTCCAACGTTGTCAGCGCGTAGGTACAAAATGAATCTTTCTTGTAACTATTAAAAAATGTCACGAAAACATCGCGGCCTTTTGTAACGGTTTTGTTGTGTGAATATTGAGCGCATCCATTGCTACCGCGATGCGTAATCACGAATTCGATTGACTGATTAACTTTCCCTTCGTCAGGCAGCGTTGTAGAAGTAATCGGTGAAAACTCCGTCACAACATCGCCGTCATCTGATTCGTCGCACGTAAAGGCGCAGAGTCCGAAACAGACAGCAATCAATACTATTCCAAAAAGCTTTTTCATGGGCAATTCATTTCTGCATTAGACACGCAAAAAAGTCCCGCCGTTGTAACCGAATCAGCAAAATTACTTGTATGCCTTTTTAAAAGCTTCTTCATCAAAGCCCAATGTCACGACACTGTCCCCATCTTCTATCAATGGGCGTTTAATAACGCTGGTCTTATCTTTCATCAAGGCAATCGCGGCCGACTCGCTCTTTACTTTTGCTTGTGTCGCTTCATCAAGCTGTCGCCATGTTGTGCCACGCTTGTTGACAAGACTCTCCCACCCTACCTGCTTGCTCCATGATTTTAACTTTGCTTCCGTTATACCATCCTTCTTGTAGTCATGAAACTCATACTCGACGTTGTTCTTTTTCAACCAATCAAGAGCGTTCTTAACCGTATTACAATTTTTAATTCCATAAACTTTCTTCATACGAGAATGTTTTAATCAAAATCAGAAGGACTCCTTCAATTCAAATATTTTTTTCATGCGCTCAATTAATCTCGCGCTCTCTTCGAAATCCAAAGTCTGTTGTCCATCGGAAGCAGCTTCCTCTGGTTTCTGATGCGTCTCATAAATCACACCGTCCGCTCCAGCCATTATTGACGCTAATGCAACAGGCTCAACAAACTCGCGGATACCGATTCCATGTGAGGGATCTGCGATCACTGGAAGATGTGTTTTTGATTTTAAAATCGGAATCGCATTCACATCCATGGTGTTTCGACTTGCCTTCTCATAGGTACGAATGCCGCGTTCACAAAGCATCAATTTTTCATTACCTGCTGAGAATACATACTCAGCCGAGTACAATAGCTCTTCAATGGTTCCAGATATTCCGCGCTTGATCATTACTGCTCTGTCAACGCGCCCAAGTTCATCGAGCAAGTTAAAGTTCTGAGTATTGCGTGCGCCGACTTGAAACACATCTACATAGTCATACATCTCAGCAATCTGACTCACTTGCATCACCTCGGTTATAATTTTAATCCCTGCCTTGCGCGCTTGTGTATACCACATCTTCAGGCCTTCGACACCAAGTCCTCTAAAAGCGTAGGGCGAGCTTCGTGGCTTAAACACGCCACCGCGCATAATTCTCACACCATTCTTAACAAGGTGATCAATCGTTAATTGAACCTGTGATTCATTTTCGATGGAGCAAGGCCCTGCCATAATTGACAACGATCCGTCTCCGATCACGACATCATCACCGAGGTCGATGTGTGTCCGGCCAACCTTCCATTTACGTGAGACGAGCTTGTAGTCGTCAGACACGCGATGGATATCGACAATTCCGCTTAAGTTGCCCAGTTGGCGGATATCAAAATCTTTCTTACCAATTCCAACAAGGTACGATCCCACTTGCGTTTTTACAGACGTGGTCTTGTACTCCAGCCCTTTGACAGCATTTACGATTGCGTCTTTTTCCGCTTGCGTGATCTTTGGATTTAATTGTATGATCATAACGTTGGTGTTTAAGATTATCCTTTCAACGATTTTACGAACGCTTGAATTTCACTATCTAAGTCCTTTGCTTCACCGAGTAATGTGATGAAGGCACTACCAACAATAGCACCCGCGCTATACGCTGCCGCTTTTTTAAAGCTCGCATTGTTAGAGATACCAAAACCAATCATGAATGGATTATTCAATTTTAAATCTTTTAAACGTTTGAAATAATCCAATTGCCCTTGTGTGAATTCGCCTTTCGCGCCTGTAATACTCGACGATGATACGGCATAAATAAAACCATGGGTCGCATGATCAATTTTTCGAATACGTTCTTCTGAGGTTGTCGGTGAAATCAAAAATGTATTACAAAGGTTATGCTGATGGAAGAGTTCTTTGAATTCCTCCTCATATACATGTATTGGCATATCAGGCAGGATCAATCCGTCAACACCGGCGGCCGATGCGTCTTTCACAAATTTTTCTACGCCATACTGCATCACTGGATTTAGATACCCCATTAAGATGATCGGTATTTTTACATCCTTACGAATGGTGCGTACTTGCGCTAACAAAAGTGACACATTCATACCGTTGTCGATCGCTACTTTATTACTGGCTTGGATCGTTGGACCATCGGCCACAGGATCGGAAAATGGTATTCCGATTTCGATAAGGTCAGCGCCTCCCGCTTCAAGGGCTTTTGCAATGACAATCGTGTCGTTTAGTTTTGGATAGCCTGCAGTGTAGTATACGTTAAGGAGGTTGTCTTTCTTCTTAGAAAATAATTCTGTAATTCTATTTTTCATGATAATAAACTTAAGGTGGAGAAATAATTAAAATGGATCAGTACTTACCCCATCGGATGTAAGTCTCCAGATCTTTATCTCCCCTTCCTGACAAGTTCACTACCACAACGTCATCTTCAGCAAATTCAAATTGTTTCAATGCGGCCAATGCATGCGCTGATTCGATCGCAGGAATAATTCCCTCATGTCTACTTAATTCAATACCCGCATTCATAGATTCATCATCCGTTGCGCTCACAAACTTCACACGGCCAACATCAAATAGGTGAGCATGCATCGGACCAATACCCGGATAATCAAGCCCTGCGGAGATCGAATGTGGTTCTACAACTTGTCCATCCAGCGTTTGCATCAATAGCATCTTACTCCCATGCAGCACGCCGATTTTTCCGAGTGCTGTTGTCGCTGCCGATTCTCCTGAATCAACACCTTTGCCAGCAGCCTCCACACCAACGAGTGTGACATGCTCATCATTCAAATAATGATAGAAAGCACCAGCAGCATTACTACCACCACCAACGCAAGCGAAGACATAATCGGGAAATGGATTTCCAATCTCCGACTGCAGTTGACTTTTTATTTCGGCACTGATCACAGATTGAAAGCGCGCCACCATATCAGGATACGGATGTGGTCCTACGACAGAACCAATAATGTAATGTGTATCGGTCGGATTATTGATCCAATGTCTCATGGCCTCGTTGGTCGCATCTTTCAACGTCATACTACCGCTCAGTGCAGGAACTACTTTCGTTCCGAGTATGCGCATACGCTCTACGTTGGGCTTCTGACGCTCCATATCAACTTTCCCCATGTAGACGATACATTCCATTCCCATCAACGCACAAACCGTTGCTGTTGCAACGCCATGTTGCCCGGCTCCGGTCTCTGCGATAATCTTTTGTTTGCCCAAGCGCTTGGCTAGCAGTATTTGACCGATTGTATTGTTTACTTTATGTGCGCCGGTATGACAAAGATCTTCACGTTTCAAATAAATCTTAGTCTTATACTTTTCCGAGAGTCTGTTAGCGAAATATAATGGTGTGGGCCTGCCAACATATGTACGCAATAACAAATCGAACTCTTTCTTAAAATCGGCCGACTCGATGATTGACAAATAATTTTGTCGCAATTCTTCAACGTTCGGATACAACATTTCGGGAATGTATGCACCTCCGAATTGGCCGTAATATCCTCTTTCGTCAACTGTGTATTTACTCATACAATAATTTTAACTGATCGTTTCTTTTACTTTATAGAGTGCCTTAATTTTTTCCAGGTCTTTAACGCCTGGTGAACGCTCCACTCCACTATTGATGTCGAGCGCGTATAGGTTCATATCTTTGAGCGGCTCGATCTCGACAACATTTTCAGGTGTAAGACCGCCACTAAGAAAGAACGGGGTATGTTGATTGTATTTGGCGAGCACCCGCCAATTAAAAACCTTCGCATTTCCACCATAGTATTCTCCTTTCGTGTCGAACAGAAAATATGACGCCAACCCTTCGTAAGGCTTCACTTGCTCAAAATCGAAATTGTCGTCAACAGAAAATGCTTTGATCACTTTTGCACCACGCGTTGCAAGTGCTGCTACTTGCGCCGCCGATTCTTTGCCGTGAAGCTGGAGGAAATCAAGCTCAAGACGTTGCATTTGTTGAATCATCTCTTCTGTTGAGGCATTCACGAATACGCCCACTCTCTTTATTGCTGATGGAAATGTTGGTGGTACTATAAAATCGCTTCCCACAAATCGTGGCGACTTTTCATAAAAGATGAATCCCATAAGATCTGGTTGAAAGGTCGCGACTTCCACAATGTTATCATGGTCGCGCATGCCACAGATCTTTATTTTGAGATTTTCTTTCATATGCTTATGCGTGTTGCTTTACAGTTTCTTGTTTACGAAGCTCAGTCATAAACTCCATCGCTGCTTCATCAGGCCTGCTGTGCTTCATAAAATTTTCTCCCATCAAAAAACCACGATATCCGTATTTCTTGAGTTCAAGAATTGTTTCTGGCGACGAGATTCCACTCTCTGAAACTTTTACAACATGCTCCGGCATCAATGCAGAAAGGCGCTTTGACACATCGATACTCACCTCAAATGTTTTTAAGTTTCTGTTATTCACGCCGATCATATCGGCACCGACGTCGAGATTTTTCTTCAATTCATCTTCATCATGAACCTCTAACAAAACCTCAAGTCCAAAAGAATGCGCAAAGGCCGTTAATATTTTCGAACGCTCTGGGTCAAGCACTGCCGCAATTAAAAGAATAGCATCCGCCCCGATTGATTTAGCTTCAATGATTTGATACTCATCGATCGTGAAGTCCTTACGAATAATCGGGCAGAAATTATATTTCCTGGCCGTGGTGAGATCTTCGTTAGCGCCACCGAAAAATTGTTTATCGGTGAGAATCGAAAGTGCAGACGCTCCCGCTTGCATGTAGCCAATGGAAGTTCGCTCGACACCTGCATGCGCATTGATAATACCTTTACTTGGCGACTTCCTTTTAAATTCGGCAATGATTCCGGTTTTATCTTCACGTGTGATATACTTCTTCATCGACACGGGTTGTGTTGCAAAGAAGATGCTTTTCTCTAAAAGCTTTACAGGGTAGAGCGACTTACGGTCTTCTACTTCTTTCTTTTTGTGTTCGATGATTTGATCGAGAATATTCATAACGTATAACTTTTAGCGTTGACCTTCGATAAGTTTCTCAAATGATTGTAGCGCTTTTCCACTTTCTAATGACTCTTTTGCGCGCGACAACGCAGCAGAAAGTCCATCGTTTTGATGACCTGCATACAATGCCAATGCTGCATTAGCGATAACCGCCGAGTTTTGCGCAGTCGTTCCTTTACCTTCCAACACGTTCATAAATATTTTCGCAGATTCCTCAACAGTCTCTCCACCGCGAAGGTCTTCATATTGCAATTGGGGTAATCCAAGATCGGCAGGTGTGGCGAGTCGCTCTCCTTTATTAGAATAATATTTAAAAGCCCCCGTCAACGAAATTTCATCATAGCCATCGATCGAATGAAGGATTACAAACTCCTTATCCGTATTCTGATAAAGATATCCATATTGACGCGCAAGTTCAAGACTAAATACACCTACCAGTTGACGTTTGGGAAACGCCGGATTTACCATTGGCCCAAGCATGTTAAAAAACGTCTTCACGCCGAGCTCTTTTCGTATTGGTCCAACGTTTTTCATTGCCGGGTGAAAGAGTGGCGCATGCATGAAACAGATATTGGCGCGATCGATACTGCGTTTCAGTTCATCATGATCGTTGGTGAATTTATAACCGAAGTATTCCAACAAGTTAGACGACCCACACGCGGATGATACACCATAATTTCCGTGCTTGGCAACAGGCTGTCCTGCAGCCGCCACCACGAAGGACGACAGTGTTGACATGTTAAAGGTGTTTTTTCCATCACCTCCAGTGCCGCACACATCCATCACCGGTTGATCAAACCGAACAGGAATGCAAAGCTCTAACATGGCATCACGAAAGCCCTGAAGTTCGTCAACGGTAATACTCCGCATCATGTACACCGTCATAAACGCTGTCATCTGACTCGGATTATATTTTCCACTCGTTAAATCCAGGAGCACATCACGTGCAGTATCCTTAGTCAATGACCGATGATCTATTAGCTCTGTGAGAATATTTTTCATTGTTGAAGGCGGTTATCTGTTATCGGTTAATGGTGAGTTCGTTAATCGTTAATCGTTAATCGTTAATCGTTAAGGGCATCTCTAAAAACCCGATTTTGGAGATGCTTCGTTTTTTTAATCATTTTTAGAGGCATCATCCGTACGGTTTTTATGTCGACGTTGATTTTTTTTCTCCTCTATAGGAGGATTCTTGCCC
>NZ_QMFY01000021.1 GCF_003286915.1 Pseudochryseolinea flava | reverse complement strand
GTTCCTGCTCGTTTAAGATCCCAATGATCTGTGCTTCTGTGAATCTTGTTTTTTTCATAACGCTTTTTCAGATGGTTAAAGTTAAAAACTCTAATTTTAACCTGTTCTAAAAAACCAGCCAGGTACCAATACATTAGTGACGGCAACCCTTGGTAAGAATTTTGGAACAAACACCTGGATTCGCACCGTAGATTATTACGACTACAAGAAGCGTGTAGTTCATACGTTGACCTGGTGAATCGATTGGCAGCGGTAACCCAAACGACTTGCTTACGATATATCAGCAAAGAGTTTGTAACTTATCGTTGTCTTTTGATCGTAATTTTCGGTGTGGCTAATTTTTAGACAGGGGCTATCAGCTTGTTAATTAGTGTTGGTCGAATCCCTATCTCCCCGGAAGTGCTAGCCTCGGTTAGCATTTCAGTTACCAGTCGTGAAGCGTCCGGGTTTAAGCGTTTGATTTTCAATCGTATGAATGTAGTAATCGCAGTCCCGTCCCGACCGCAAAAAGCTCATCATTCGATGAGCTTTTTTGTTTTATACACCACCTGGTTAGCTGTTATGATATATTTTGTCTACATCTTTCGAAGCGAAGTTGAATTGTGTCCATAGGTGCGACATCTACGGTATGTATTACAAAAACGGTTTTTTGATGAAACACGACTCGAGACCATTTGAATTGTTGACGTTGGAATGTAGCTACGAAACAAAAATGCTGGCGGGAAATCTGCCTTTCTACGGTCATGTTTCATTGGAGGTGACGACACTGCGAACACCGTGGCTGGAGGTTGAGGTTCATGATCTTCAGTGGAGGGCAACGATCGAATTTGCCTGCCAATATTTCTTGCAAAAGTTTTATAAAAATAGGGGAAGCTTAAAGGTAATCGCGAAACTTGTGAATGGACATTCTCCCGATACCAGTGAATTGGTTATCTTTTACACAACTGTCCAAGCGCTGTGTCGCGGTTTTCAAATCGATTGTACATTAAAGATAGATGAACAGGGCAACGTAGTGGTGCCTAAATAGTGGCAACATAGTGCTGGGGCATAGTGTGGTATTTTGGAAGATCGTATAATGCTGATTCAACACGAGCAAAACGAAAACACCAGCACGTGTTCTTTCTGCAGTTTTACGAGGAGATCCTGATGTATCTCTTCGAATTTCTCACACTGGTTTTTGGCGCACATGTCGTTATAACTACTGTAGAGTGACGTTAGACTGTTCAATAGTTTCGTTGCTTCAGGAGATAATTTTTTGAAGGCTACTGCGTCAAAAGTGCAGATCTCAAATCCGCCTAAGTCTTTTTGTAAAAAAGCTTTTGATCCGATCCACATCCAGTCTTCCTGCGAAAGATTATTGTCGATAAACGAGGTGAGAGGTAAAATTGATAGAACTGTATTTTCCCACACCCAGTAGTGTTCATTTTTTGATTGGGTGAAAGGAAGAAACTCTAATGATTATCTAATTTGTGGTTTTTCCGCTTCTCCTTTACCTTCAGGCAGACTGTTCAGAAAAGAATAGGACGTAAAGTGCTGTTTATGTTGATGATTTCGCACTTGGTCACTATTTTCGGGATGCTCAAAACGGATCAATTAAGAATAGCCAAATATGCGTACACAATCTAAAGAGACACAATCTAAACTTACACCAGATCTGGCACTCCAGATTTTAAAGGATGGAAATCAGCGATTCGTCAACAACTTGAAAGCGAATAGAAATTTGCTTCAGCAAGTCAATGAGACTTCGACGGGCCAATTTCCTTTTGCAACAATTTTGAGTTGCATCGATAGCCGAACTTCTGCGGAGCTCATCTTCGATCAGGGGTTGGGCGATGTTTTTAGTATTCGAATTGCCGGCAACGTATTGAATGAAGACATTCTTGGTAGTATGGAATTTGCTACGAAGTTAGTAGGAACAAAGGTTATTATGGTGCTAGGTCACACAAAATGTGGTGCTATCGTCGGGGCATGTAATCATGTTGAAATGGGAAATCTTACGACATTACTCAACAAAGTTCAGCCTGCTATTTATGCTGAAAAAGAAACAAAGGAAAATAGAACTGGTGCCAATGCTGCGTTCGTAAAAAACGTAACGGACCTCAACGTGCATTTGACGATCGAACGTATTAGAAGAGAAAGCCCGATCATTGCCGAGCTTGAGAAAGAGGGGCAGATAAAAATCGTCGGCGCGATGTATGATGTCGAGAATGGAAATGTGAATTTCTTTTAACCTTCGTATTGCCACAATAGGCATTCCGAAGTAAGACATCTGTAATACTTAAATCATGTGAAGGGTTATGACGAACGAAGTCTAGCCCTTCTTTTTTTTATCCGCTAAGAGGAGTGTTCAAAGCGTTACCAATCATAATTTTTTCCTGCTTTTTAACAGCTTTCGTGCTAACTTGAAGTCGTAAATAATATAGTTTCTCATGAATTGTAAAATGCTTTCTGTCATACGATGTGTGCTGTTATTGGCGCTGCTATGTGCGGCACAACGTTCTACCTATGCGCAGCTTTCAAAAACTGAAAAGAAGATTGTGAGTCATGTTGATGCACATCGCAAAGAGGCGTTAACGCTGCTTGAAGAAGTTGTCAATATCAATAGTGGTACCATGAATTTTGATGGCGTTTACAAGGTAGGGCAGATCTTCAAGGCAAAGCTCGATGCCTTGGGTTTCAAGACGCGTTGGGTGGACGGGAAACCTTTTAATCGTGCCGGGCATTTGATAGGCGAACATAAGGGAAATAATAGCGGTAAAACTGTTTTATTGATTGGTCATCTCGATACAGTGTTTGAGCTTTCAAGTCCCTTTCAAAAGTATGCAATGGTGAACGATTCCATTGCCAGCGGTCCTGGGGTTGGTGATATGAAGGGTGGTGATGTTGTCATCATTCAATCGCTACAAGCATTGCATGACGCGGGACTGCTAAAGGATATGAACATCATCGTATTTTACAGTGGCGATGAAGAGCTGAGTGGAGAGCCGCTTTCATTGGCACGCCATGAGTTGATCGAGGCTGCTAAAGTTGCTGATATCGCACTGGGTTTTGAAGACGGCGATGGTAGATTCGAAACAGCAAATATTTCAAGACGTAGCTCATTTGATTGGACTTTGAAAGTTTCCGGTGTTCCGTCGCATTCGTCGCAGATCTTCACCGAGAGGGTTGGAGCAGGGGCGATCTATGAAGCGTGTCGTATCGTCAATGGCTTTTATGAAGCATTGTCGAAGGAAGAAAATCTTACGTTCAATCCGGGTGTTATTCTCGGCGGAACAACCGTTGATCACAACATCGATGAGAATGGTGGTAAGGCTTTTGGCAAGGGAAACATTGTTGCAAAGGATGTGATTGTAACGGGGGACATTCGTGCTATTTCGCCAGAGCAGCTCTCGAAGGCGCAGCAAGTGATGAAAGAGATTGTCGCCAAACATCTTCCACAAACACAAGCAGAAATAACTTTTGGTGATGGTTATCCGCCACTAGCACCCACGCCGGGGAATTACCAATTGTTGAAAACTTTTGATCAGATTAGTCGCGATCTCAACATGGGCAGTGTGCGCGCCGTTAATCCTCGTGATGCCGGTGCAGCGGATATCTCTTTCACCTCTGGATATGTAGACATGGCCATGGATGGACTTGGATTGCGTTCATCTGGCGGACACACGGTTGATGAAAGAGCGGACATTCGCACGGTGAATATGCAAGCAAAGAGAACAGCGGTGTTACTTTATAGGCTGTTAAAATAAGCAACGCCGTTTAATAAGATCATTCAAGAAAATTATTTAATCTTAAACTTATCACCGGGCAGTAGAACGCTGAGCTGAAGCCCGGTTGCGCCGAGTTTCCCTGTATTGTTTGTTACTTTTTTCGACTGCTTTGGATTCTCGATGACGATAACCTGAGAGTCGCCAACGACTTCAACTTCATTTCCTTTTACAAGAATTGCTGTTGATTCATCAATGCCAATGCCTTTCATCTGTGGGAATTCAATCACGGCGCTGATCAAACGGTTATACCGACTTCGAGCGACAAAATGTTGATCGATAATAACACTCGTAAGTAAGCCAAGTCCTTGTTTCGTTTCGATGTTAGCTTCTTCGATATTCTGGAATGTTGATGAATAGTCCGGATGTTTTAATTCATTTCCGGTGATCATAATTTTACTCATCACAGCAGCGCCTGCACTTGTTCCAGCGATCACGCTACCTTTCTGATAAGCATCGTGGATGGCTTTCTCGATTTCTGTTCCCAGTACGACATCCATGAAACGATTTTGATCACCACCAGAGATATAAATGAGTTTTGCGTTTCTAACCGAGTCTAATTTATGCGCTGACCATTGTTGCCCTTTTACGAAGTGTACGCCGCGAATGCTTTTAATGTTAGCCTTTAGAAACTGTTGACTTGCATAATAAACGGCAGAGTCTGGTTCGATACTCGACATGGGTAAGATAATTGCGTACCCACCGCTACGCAAATCTGCTTCTTGAATGATACGTTCCACCATACTGTCGGGCCGGGAGCCACCGCCAATAATAAAAAGTTTTCCTTTCGGTGCAGCCTGTGAAAAAGATGAAATAGAATAGGAGAGTAGAAAACAGAGTGCTAAAATTCCTTTCATGGTTGTAGTTAGTAAATGTTCGTGCTCACGTTACAATGAGCACGAACATTGTGTAGATTATTTTTTCTTTCCGATTACAAGACCTCGTGCGCTATATCCACTGGCCCAAGTCTCGCTCGATGTCCCATCAAGGTTAGCGCGCATGATGTTGCTTTTGTTGCGGTCAACCCAATAGATTTTGTTGTCGTCCTTGTCGTACGCGAGTCCGTACACCACGCGTGAGATGCCGGTTGCAACGGTGGCGATACCCGACCCGTCGAGGTTCGCGGACTTCAAGTAGATATCCCCCGAGGCAATAAATTCATCGAAGAAAATTCTATCGCCAACCACGAGCACACTGGCGCCGCCTTGGCCTCCTGGGATGATTTCACTTTCACCACCGCTGTCAAGTCCCTTTTTCCAAACGCCACCGTCGTAGTTGTTCCAATAGAGAACTCTATTTACCGGATCAATAGAAATTCCTTCGGGATCATTAGATTGGCCTGTTACAAAATTTTCAAACTGACCTAGATCGGTGTTACTCATGTCGGCACGACGAATACCACTCGGTGTGTCCCAATAGAGCGTTCCTGTTGCGTAGTCAATGGCAACAGCATCGGGTTCGCCAACATTGGTTCGGAAATCCTGAAGATTCTTTCCGTCGGCATCAGCAACGAGTATTTTATCTCCGTCGAAATCGGCGATGTATAATTTGTTGTTCACCGTATCGAGCGCCATTCCATAGGAATCTTGGAGACTGTTAATGCCGATGCTCGTAACAACAGGTTCCTGGTCATTAATCAACGCGGTGAATACCGTACTTCCATCCGTGAAAAACACGGGCGTACCCGATGCGTTCGGATCTTTTATCACAATGGTTTTTGAAAACTCATTGATCTCCATCGAGGAAGTTGTGACTACCACGAGGTTCACTTTGTATGCTCCTGGTTTTGAATACAAATGTGTTGGCGCGACCTCACGAGAAGAGGTGCCATCGCCAAAGCTCCATTGGTAGGTAACATCGCCAGCGCGATCAGGAACGATACTTTCATTTTTAAAGGTTACCGTTGCTGGTGCGAATTCATCATTGTCTATTGTATTGGAAAACCTTGGTACCGTGCTCGCGGGTGGAACAGGGTAGTCATCTTCGGAACAAGATTGCCACAGCAACATGCAAATTCCGAAACTGAATAGGTATAACAGTTTATTTCTCATGTTGATGTTTTTATTTTTTTAAGAATAAGCCCCGTGGACTGAATAACCCAGAAGCAAGATCACGTTTGTGTGTTCCGTCTAGTGCTGCCGTTGTGATAACGCCCGAGTCGCGTCCTGACCAATAAATCTTATTGTTGGCAGCGTCGACAGCGATGCCGTAAATACGAGAGCCGTTGTCGTCGATCGTTTCGATGTTACTACCGTCGAGGTCAGCGCGCTTTAGTTCTTCGTCATTCTGTTCATCAAAGTAAATTTTGTCATTGACCATGTCGACTGCGAGTGCATAACCAAATACACCGCTGAGGATCGGTGTGGCATCCGTTCCATCAAGATTGGCTTGATACAAATCTTCATTGTACACTTCGTAGTAATACATCTTATCATTTTCGGTGTCGAGCGCAATGGCTCTGAATTCGCCTCCGTCAAGTGACACAACGTATTCTTTGTCCGATCCATCGAGATTGGCTCTTCCAATATGTCCGATTTCATCGGCATCAAGGTCTTCAGCCCAATAGACTTTTCCGTTTTCAACATCGAGTGCAATTTGATATGGATCGTAAAGACCATCAACGATTGCTTCAAGATCTGTACCATCAAGATTTACACGCCAAATTTTGCCCTCACCTGTAACTGCATAATCACTGAAATAAACTTTTTCGTTAGCTGCATCGTAAGCCAAACCTACGCCGGCCATTTCTGTAACATCAAGGAAGTCACCAATTGACGTAGGACTACCAATAGCGAACTTACGAATCATGTTGGCGTTGACTTCTGTGAAAAATATTTCAGGGTCAGGAAGTACAGTGACCGATACATTAGCAATTTGAGATCCTCCTGTGCCTGTGGAGAGCAGACTTACCACGAATGTTCCAGAGGATGTGTACGATTTCTTGGGTGATACTTCTTTTGAAGTTGTGCCGTCACCAAAGCTCCATTTAAACGCCGTTGCGTTCTTCGATGTATTGGTGAATTGAATTTCTTCACCAATGCTCACGGTAGTTTTACTGACGTCGAACGTAGCAGCAGCTTCAGGTTTTGAATCGTCGTCATCGCACGATATGACAATAAACAGTGTCATGAAAAGCGTGAGGTATGCAAATATTTTTGATTTCATATATCCTAAGTTTTTTAGATCGATTTTAATAGCCATTGTTTTGTCTCATGCCTGGATTTTGATTCGTTGTAATTTCCGATAGTGGAATCGGGAATAGCGTCTGATCAACACTCTCCAAGTTTGGAAGTGTTTCGATAGCACGATCGGTCCGCACGAGATCAAACCAACGATGTCCTTCAAAGGCAAACTCTACACGACGTTCTTGCTCGATGGCCAGCAACAAGTGGTCATAGTTATCGGCATCCGTATTTTCAAGTCCTGCCCGCGTTCGAATGATGTTAATGTCGGCTTGAATTGCGTCGATGTCTCCTTCGAGATTGGCTTCAGCTTCAGCGCGAATCAAATACATTTCGGCGAGACGAAGGATGATCACATTGTCGGCTCCCTTGGAAAGGTCATCGTACTTGATGGGATAGGGTAAGGCACCTGCGTACGCAATGGTTGCATCGCGGCGAATATCGTCTTCTTCATAAGCGTCAATAATGGAGGAAGATGGTGCTACCTCACGTCTTCCGTTGAGCGTCTTCGGGAAGTTATATTCAGCGATGCGATTCCGATTCAATTCAGTGAAGTCGATCTCGAAAATAGATTCAGCAGATTCATCCGAAAATACTGCGGCATAATCGATGAGTTCATAATCGGCGTCTATCACCTCCGTTGCTTTTGCTTTGGCTAATGCGTAGTTGCCTTGGTATAGATAGACGCGGGCGAGCAATGCCGTTGCCGCGAATTTCGATGCACGGACTTTGATGTTCGTTTCGTTGAGATGTGTTTCCGCGAATTGCAAATCCGCTATGATTTGTTCGTACACTTTACTAACCGGCTCACGTGGCACGTTCACACCATTTGTTCCGATGGTCGGTTCTACCTTGATCGGGGCATCACCAAAATAGTTGATGAGATTGAAGTGATTTAGTGCGCGAATAAAGTACAATTCACCTAGCGCAATGTTTTTCTCTTCGGGCGTCATGTCTGCCATTCCTGGAACTCTTGCAATAACGTTGTTTGCAATATTAATTCCTGCATAAGCAGATGACCAAATGCCATCGACGGATCCGTTCTCGGGGAGAATTGCATTGTTGTCGATCTGAGTATACTCCAACGCGGTTGCGTCATCGGGATGATCCAGGTTATCTGCCGATAAGTCAGAGAAGATCAAATAAGATCGTCCGTAGTAGGAGAGGTTTTGAAATGACGTATAGGCTCCAAGGATGCCTTTTTCAATTCCGGCTTTTGTCTTGAAAGCATCGTCTGCAAGAATGTCGTTCTGAGGTGAAACGTCAAGCACGTCGCATGAACCAAGTGAAAGTATTAGAATGACAAGTATGTATAGCTTTTTCATGACGTTCAGAATTTTACGTTTAGACCCAAAGTGAAAGTACGCGCTTGAGGGAACGTGAAGAAATCAGTCCCAACCACTTGCAGGCTGTTTCCGCTGTAGTTCACTTCTGGATCAAGTCCGTTATAGTTTGTGAACGTAAAAAGATTCTGCGTCGAGGCGTAGATGCGTAATCCCGTCAAGTTAATTTTGCTGATTATTTCGCGGTTGAAATTGTAGCCGAGTGTTACGTTCTTAATGCGCAAGTAGGATCCGTCTTCGATAAATCGAGAGGAAGCTCTTTTGTTTTCAGCGGCCTTAGAGGCGTCGGAAGTCGCACGCGGAATATCCGTGATGTCGCCAGGATTTTTCCATCGACGCGTTACGGCTTCAATTTGGTTGTCGCCACCTTGAAGCGACTCAAGGAATAGTCGCGAGCCATTAAATACATCGTTCCCGTAGGTGAATTGAAGAAAGACGCTCAAGTCGAATCCTTTATAGGCAAACGTGTTTGTAAATCCGCCAATATACTTCGGATTAGGATTGCCGATGATGGTTCGATCCTCAGATGTAATTTCACCATCGATATTTGTATCTGCGAAAACAATATCGCCGGTCGAAGGATCAACACCCAGTGACTTATAATTATAGAAGATGGCAAGGGGTTGTCCAACCATCACACGGTTGCCACCACGTCCAAGATCATCCATGGGTTGGTCGTCATACAATTTTTTGACCTTGTTTCTGTTGAAAGAAATATTAAAGTTTGAGGTCCAGCGTACAGGCCCGAGCACTGTGTTTACACCGGCAGATAGTTCAATGCCTTTGTTTTCCATTTTTCCAATGTTGGTTACAACACCCGGAAATCCCGAGCTTGGCGGTAAAGGTTGGTCTAATAGAAGATCTTTTGTCTGCTTATTATAATAATCGGCAGTCAATGTCAATAGATCATTAAAGAGCCCGATCTCAATACCAATGTCTAACTGTGCCGTCGACTCCCATTTGAGATCTGGATTGGGCAGATGTTTTGGTGAAATGGCTGGTTTACTAGAATAGGAGCCCGGTGTATAAAGTGGTGCAAAAAGAAACGATTCAATGTTATCATTGCCGAGTAAGCCATAACTTCCACGCAGTTTGAGTTCTGAAATTGCAGTGATGTTGTTTTTAATGAAATCTTCTTCGCTCATACGCCACGCCAGGGAGGCCGCTGGGAAAATGCCGTATTTGTTGTTATCGCCGAAGTTCGTCGATGCATCAACGCGAGCAGTAATTCCCAATAGATATTTGCTCGCATAATTGTAATTCACTTTTCCAAAAAACGATTGGATGCCTTTCTCGCCGGGGCTAGCCGTAGTCCCGACAAACGTTGTGGCTGCATTCAGATACTGTAAGCTCTCGTCGGCAAAATCTTGGCCTCTAGCATACATCGAATGATTTTCGAACATCTCGAAACTGTAACCTCCCATGAGTTCGATGTTATGTAGATCGAATGTGGTTTCGTAACGAAGGATATTGTTCGAAACCACGTTCAAAACATTTCTAAATGTTTCGAAGCCGAGTCCATTGTATTTACTGCCTTGAACCGTATTGAATTCAAATGCATGTTCGCGGAGATTGTAAAAATCTACGCCCCACTTTGATGAAAATGTTAATCCGGGGAGTATCGTATACTCGGCAAATACATTGGCGATAGCACGATAGGTAAAGTTTTCGTTCGTCGCTTCATTGGCGATAGACAACGCATTCGAGTAAGGCCCATCTTGGTTGTAGCTTCCATCAGGATTGTACACGGGAAATATGGCTGGCGTTGATATACCATTTGGTAGCGGACCATGTAATGATGCATCGCTTTCCACACGATCGGATTTCGAATAACTTAATCCGATACTTGTGCCCACCTTGAGTTTGTTGCTGATGGTATGGTCTAGGTTCACGCGCGTGTTCAGTCTCTTGAAACCTGTTCCAATGAGAATACCTTCCTGGTCGAAGTAGCTTCCCGAAATGAAGAAACGTGTTTTTTCATTTCCGCCCGATGCTGAAAGGTCGTAATTGGTAATCGGTGCTGTTCTAAAAATGACGTCCTGCCAGTCTGTGTCGATGGTATTGTTTTTCATGTCATCTTCGGTGAACACCGTTGTTCCCGCGAGGTCATTACGATATTCCATCCATTGTTGTGCATTGAGCATGTCGAGTGTGCGCCATACTTGTTGTACGCCGGAATAAGTATTGAAAGTGATTTGTGACTTGCCGCTTTTTCCGCGCTTGGTAGTAATAAGCACGATACCGTTTGAACCGCGTGCGCCATATAGCGCGGCAGCAGCGGCATCTTTAAGTACACTTACTGATTCTATCTCACTTGGATTAAGATCGCTTAGCGCGTTGATGCCTTGGCCTTCATAACCGACTTGTGCATAGTCGCCTGTGGTAACGGGTATTCCATCGATGACATACAAGGGCTGTCCGGAACCACTGAGCGAAGTAGTGCCTCGAACGCGAACGGACATGCCGCCCCCGGGTGTTCCAGAATTTTGCATCACTTGTACACCGGCTGTTTGTCCCTGAAGGATACCATCTACCGTTGATACGGGCAAATCTTTGATGGCATCTGATTTCACAACACCCACCGATCCTGTCAACATCTTTTTGTGCTCTGTTCCATATCCGACGACAACAACTTCGCTGAGCTGACTTACATCGGGATTCATCGCCACGTTAATCACTAAACGATTGTCAATCCGTTCCTCAATGGGCAACATGCCTACGAATGAAAAGATTAACACATTCTCATTAGCGTCGACTTGAATAGAATACTTTCCTTCGGTGTTGGTAACGGTACCCTTGCTTGTGCCTGAAACGACAACGCTTACACCAGGAAAGACAGCGCCATCTTCGGTGCTGGTCACGGTGCCTTCAATAAGTCTTTTATCCTGAGCTAATGAACTCAGCGATAAAAAAACGAAAATTAAAAACAGTAGAGATTTTCTCATGTAAAGATAAATTGGTTAAAGATGTTTTTACAAAAAGGTTTTGACAACGTTAAGATCATTACTTACAGCTTTCGCATTTTATGATTTTCCTTGATATTGTTTTTTCGGATGATCGAATCAACAAAAGATAAGGGCCATCCGGATAAGGGCTCATGTCGATGGTACTGTTGCTATTGTCAGCGTAAGCCTGCTGCAATATGGTGCGTCCTGTAAAATCGACGAGTGTGACGGAAACGAATTTGCGAATATTCGAGGAGATTTGAAATATACCGTTTGATGAAGGGTTAGGAAAAATTGTAAACGACGTCGATAAGTCGACTTCTGCATCGAGCACCGGAGATTCGAATTCATAGTGCTCGTCGTCGGTCATCACCGGAACCCCGCAAGGAACCACGGCATCTCCATTCAGTAGAACGGTTTGCATTTCCGCAAAACTCACATATTGACGGGCAGTGCCAGCGGCGTTTACTCGCTGCGAAGCAATGTCGGTTCTCGTTCCATGGTTGATCTGTACCAATGTTGTCAGGGCACCTTTAGCAGTGAAGTAATTTTTGCCTTCACCTTGAAAAAAATGTAGATAGCTACTTCTGTTTAGACTGATCCCATACTTAAGGGTATCGTCGACCATTGCAAATGGAACTGCGGCTGTGGTGTTTTCATAAAAGTCGGAGCTTGCTGCATCGTAAGTGTTTGCCATTACCACGCTTGATTTTAAGAGTGCAAGACCTTCGCGGTATTTTAATCGTCCATAGTAAGCAGCGTACTGATCTGTCAAATGATTCGTGACAAAGATCTTTCCGGCGTAGCGGCTGTCTTCACCGATAAAACCTGTTATCATTTTATTTCGTCGGATGTGTTGATCGAGCAAAATTCCCGTTGGTCCACCAGCAAGGAAATTGAATAAGGCTTCGTCGTCATTTTCGAGGAACAATACTTTCTTTGACTTACGGATGGCATTCCTAAGTTCGATGTGTCCAATGTCGTTCGCGTCCGATGATGGGTCAACGGTCACATACTTTGCTTGCATACTTTTTAATTTGGTCAAGTAAGCAATACCTTTTCCTTTCGCTACAACAACGGTGATTGTATCGGTAGCTTTTCCCAGACCGTTTACAAACAGGTTTACAAAGTCGTTATTCGATGACAGGCTGTTACTTCCACTGAGTAAGACTTGATAGTTTCCTGTTTCATCGACGGGTGTGATAAGTTTTTGAGGGCCATGAATGATTTGTTGCTGCTGGAGATTAAAAGCGTGTCCGTGTAAAAGTTGCGTGACATGGACTGAGTCGGCAGTAGGATTTTTGCCATTGAATGTTCCGAAGCCAGCGCTATTGTATATCGATACAGTTCCGGTACCATATACGTTCCCGATTAAATTGTCGTCAATACAGAAAGCAGTGCGGTCGTCGACACCAAGGCCGGTGAGTAGTTCGCCGGTGTCATCATACCAGTGTGCCATAAATCCAAAGAGTCGTGCCGCTCGGCCACGTTCTGTGAAATGAGAATCGACAATAATGCCGGGCAGGAAGGGTAGGAAATCGTTTGCTAGTTGAATGTGAGGATGCCTGAAGTCTTGTAACGCTTCATCCGGATATACGGACCCCTCTTTCGCCGTGAAAAATACTTTCGATAGGATAGCCATACCGGCTGAGGTTCCTGAGATGACGCCGCCATTGTTATACTTATCTACAATCGCTTGTGAGGTTTTGGTGTCTTTGAAAAAATCGTAATACTTGTATTGGTCGCCGCCTTTAAAAAAGAAAACATCATGCTGCATGAGGAGATCGTAAGTACTTTGAAGGCCTGCAACGGTACGGCTATTGATTTTAATGTTCGTGGCAGCGACTGCGCCAAGAGACATGAAGTAGTCGGGGATGAAATTGTCCTCATCGGTATAACTGATCACAGCAACTTTTTTGTTGCCACCGTTTGCAACGGCCCAGCTATACGGTGCATCGCTCCAGCCTCCTTGTACTTCGGCACCACCACCAATGAGCACAATCTTACCTTGTGCAAACATTTGCAGCGGTATAATTAGGGAAATAAGAATAGCAATATGATATCCTTTCGGAAGCGTCATCAGACTTGCAAATTGAAAGGATGTAATCTACGGAAAGTATTGTTTGTGTTCTTGCCGCTTAACACAATTTATAACGCTGTAGGGTGTTTTTATTCAACGACTACAGCTGATGGGCCTTGTATATAAACATCTGTCCGATCTCGAACAACATGCAGAAGAATACGGCAATTATAACAAACGAGTCCTGAGCGTTGCTACTTTAAAGGATTTCATACATGACGACGTAAAGTCATAACGCGAATAATTTAACGTTTTCATAATCGCGTAGCACGAACAAGGGCAGCGTGGCTACCGTTTCTTTGCCAAAGAAATAGAAATGATGAAAACAATTGAATTGTCAGAAAAGTCGTCGTGGGTACTCAATGTTATCACCGATTTAGGACCCTGTAGCGCTGAACAAGTGATGGCGAAATGTGTCGAGATCGAGCAGGCCGAACTGATGTACTTACTGCACGATTTGTCGGTTCACGGATTACTCGTGCGTCCCGAGATCGATGAAAAGATACTCTACGAAGTAAAGGGTGTCTCAACGCGTGAGCACGCCCTTGCTTCTTAACGTTTGCTGATTCTGTCCTTTTTTGATCGGCTATCTTTTAGATCCGCATAACGCTGATCTGTAAATACAGATTCAATAACTTTTCCTGTTGGACGACTTGCGTCATAGGTATATCCTAACAACGCTACAGCTGTTGATGCAAGTTGTTTTAAGTAATGACGCGTCGCTGTTTTGATCTCGCCCAACGCTGGCGTATCAGGTCCCATCACAGCAAGCCAAACGTGATTTGATCCAGCCTTTAGTCTTCCATGACCCGTCCAATGTTTCCCATTACCTCGTCCATGATCAGTGGTAATAATGATCGTTGTCTGATTTTTGTAATCCGCTTGCGATTGTAGCCACATCCATAATTCTTCAATCATTTTGTCAGCCTGATGCGCGGCAAATAGATACTGATCGTATCGACCTTTATGTCCGTATTCATCCGTTTCGTCGAGGCCAAGGAATAAAACTTTTGGTCGTTGCATTTTGAGATACTCCATTGCGTAACGGAAGGTGATCGAATCATATCGAACACCGATGGGGGTCACGATAGCTTGTTGTAGGCTGTCAAGTATGGCTTCCGTTGCTGTAGGTTGAGCGAACGCTTTGTCGTAACCAGCATTGACCGGTATCTTCGATTTCTTCTCTCTCAGGATGTCATTGAACGTGCCCCAGGTAGCGAATGCAGCGACACGCTTATCGTATTCGGCTTTGCTGTGTAAGAACTCTAAGAAAGTCGGATTAGGATTCGTGATGCTTCGATTTGACTTTATCTTTGGTTCAATAAAGCCCGTGAATATTTCGCTGTAGCCAGGGTATGAGAACCAATGAGGATTGGCGCAGTTAACTTCGTTGTTGTGGCTACGATTTCCATACAGTTGTCCTTTGGATTCGATGGTATTCCAAAAGAAAGGCATCAATTGTTTTCGTCTTGCTTCAGGCGTCACTTCTGAATAGAACGGTTTCGCGGAGTCGCCGTGCACGAATTGCGCATCGTTTATCAATAATGAATCGGCACCTGAGAATACTTCCTGCCACCGAAGGCCATCGAGTGTAATGAAGATTAAATTTTTCGTTTGTTGTGCTGCAGCCGTTGGAAGATCAGTAAACCAAATGATGAGGAAGATGACATAGCTCGCTAATTTTTTCATCAGTTTCTCGAAAGATCCGATACTAACTTGATTTGAAGTTTACAGCGATATTACGATGGCGTTACATGTTGACGGGAAGCGTTAAAAAATCATTATGATGCCAAGTCGCTCGGCGGTGTCAGTACGTTGGAAATGAAATGAACAAGCCGAATCATTGCGAAAAGTTAGAACTCACAACAAGAATTAGTATTTTAGATAATTACAAATGATAACCTGATCAACATGAGTTCAAGACGTGCGTTCTTACAAAAAATGGCAGCTTCTGCTTTAGTAGTTCCCGCGGTGTCGATGATGAAAGCTGCAGCTTATCCGCAGGCCGTTAACTCGGTCTATGATGGCCCAATGTTGCGCGTAGCCATTATGGGATTGGGGAGCTATGGATCGCGTGTAGCCGAAGCGTTGCTATCGTGTCGTGCAGCAAAACTTGTTGGTGTTATCAGCGGAACGCCAAGTAAGGTGAAGGAATGGCAAGCGAAGTATAATATCCCAGAGAAGAACTGCTACAATTACGAAAACTTTGATCGCATCAAGGATAATCAAGATATTGACGCCGTGTATGTAATCACGCCGAATGCGCTTCACAAAGATCAATCCATTCGCGTTGCAAAAGCGGGAAAGCATGTTATTTGTGAAAAGCCGATGGCAGTTAATGCTGTCGAAGCACAGCAGATGGTTGATGCGTGTAAAAAAGCAAATGTAAAACTGTTGATAGGATATCGCATGCATTTTGAGCCGAAGACTTTGGAGATTGTTCGGATGCGCAATGCCGGCGATTTTGGTAAAATACTTTTCTTTCAAGGACTGAGTGGATTTAAGATTGGCGATCCCGGGGAATGGCGATTAAATAAACAACTTGCCGGTGGCGGCGCCATGATGGATATCGGAATTTATTCAATCAATGGTGCACGATATATGGTGGGTGAAGACCCGGTGTGGGTCACAGCGCAAGAAGTAAAAACAGATCCAATTAAATTCAAGGAAGGTGTGGACGAGACGATCACCTTTCAACTTGGTTTTGCCAATGGCGCTTTAGCATCGTGTCTGTCGACGTATGCGATGAATAACCTAGACCGGTTCTTTCTCAATGGTGAAAAAGGATTTGCTGAGCTTTTGCCGGCAACAGGTTATGGTCCAATCAAGGGGCACACGCACCTCGGTGAGTTGACGCAGCCTCATGTGACGCATCAAACTTTACAGATGGACGAGATGTCGGCAATCATTTTAAAAGGTAAAAAGCCGTTGGTTCCCGTCGATGGGGAAGAGGGGGTAAAGGACATGAAGATCGTTGATGCGATATTCGAAGCGGTGAAGACCGGTAAGAAAGTAGATTTGAAATTGTAGTGCGTGGTTCGTTCACCAAATTTACTTCGTGACCGTCGTTGATTTTTTGAGATCTACTTTTTCTCCCACACTTCACGCAGCTGTGATTGCAAATAGCGAAAGGCAATTGGCGCATCTTTCGTTAAATTATCCACGTTTCCTTCAATCATGATTGGTCCTTCGTAGCCGATGTTTTTTAATGCTGCAAAATAAGGACGAAAGTCTTCGCCGTGAACACCAGGCAACGAACGTTTTTGGGATTCTGCAATTTCGCAATACACAATGAGGCCCTTTGCGTTCTCAATTGCTTCCGGCAGCTCACGTTCTTTTAGCATGTGATAAATATCCGCGTTGAGTCGGAAGTTTGGATGATCGACACGCTTAACAATATCAGTAGCGTCACGAAGCGTGTTAATAAAATTCGTTTCCGTGCTATTTAAGTTTTCAAGAATAATGGTGACCGCGTATTTTTTTGCAAGTGCCGCCATCTGCTTTGAGAGTTCGATAAACCGAGTCTTGGCTATTGTTGCGTCATAACCTGGCGGCAGTCGTCTTGCGCCACCGCTTCCCAGTGTCAGGTTTTTGATGCCAGCATGTTGCGCACGGACGAGAACCGCTTCGAGGTAGCTTAATACTTCGTGTTGATCGACATCGGGCCCAGCGATCTTTATGCTGCCTGGAAACAGAACATTGCAAACGTACACGTTGCATTTAAGTTGATGAAGTGATTTTACATGCGCTTGAAATTCAGCGTTGCTCACTTTCGGACCAAGCAGACTTTCTACGGTTCTGCCTGTGAGTCGAAATCCAGAGGCATACAATAAGCTATCGTATTGAGGTTGGGCAATCAGGCCAAGCGTGTGTGTTTGGGCTGTCGCCATGAGCGTAGTAATCTCAAACATGACTACAAAGAACAACGTCAGTAGAGTATTCATATCAGCGCGCGGTTTTCGTTTAGTTGTCAAGATACACATTGTTTTTTACGGTGGTCGTTGTCAAGTGTGCCCGAAGTTGTTAGTCCGACGTGTTGAAAAAATCTATTTGTGTACTTATAAAGTAAGCTTCTTTTAGTACTTTCGGTTTTTAAATGAACCTCAATGCGTTATCTATTATTACTCGCTGCCGCGGTCATGCACTACTCAACGGCTTTCGCACAATCTTTTTCGGTTGACAGTCTATCGGCTAATGATATCTGCGGAAACTCAAATTTTCTTGTTTTTTTTACGGACCAACAGTCACGTGAAGATTCTTATACGGCTGAGATTTCAATCGTTAACTTTCCAGATTTTCCAATGACACCTGTTGTATTGGGTACGGGCACTGGCTCTCCACTTAAAGTTTCATTGCCGAAGTTAATTGCTGGTGGTGCCTACCAACTTCGGCTGAGGGTAAACGGTCAATATTCAGACACAGTAGCGTTTACGGTTTGTAATCTTGCTGGCAAGAAAACCGTTGACGCTTATGCGGCGAGCGATCTCACGATATGGAGGAATCAGTTGGCATGGGCAGGGCAGCCTTCTCATAAAGATTCGATGGCGCTTGCGAACGACTACGAGGTTTATTATTACGATGGAAATGAAACGTATCAGGTCACGAAAAATCGTGTACATGATGTATTGCCGACGCTCGAAAATGGCGTGATGAGTTGGGTGAGGAATTTTTCAACAAGCAACACCGAGATCTATTACTACAGAGACAATGTTGAAAAACGTGTGACGCAGACACCCGGATTTGAGTTTCATCCAAAGATATCTGATGGCGTGATCGTATGGGGATCAAGTGGTAAGAATTATGATGTCTTTTCTTTCGATGGAAATGAAACAACGCAGATTACCAATGATGCAGCGGACGATGCTGGCCCGGAGATCTGCCAGGGAAGAGTTCTCTGGCAAAAATTAGTAGGCGCTGATTACGAAATTTTTCTCTATGAAGAAGGTTCGACGACGCAGCTTACAGACAACGCGTATGACGATGGCGGTGGAAGAATTTCCGATGAATTAATCGCTTGGGTAGGTTACGACGGTCACGATAACGAAATTTTTGTCTACAAGGACGGGGAGGTCAAGCAAATCACGAACAACGACGTTAATGATTACGATATCCGACTTTCTGGGAGCAACCTCACGTGGCAATCATTTACCTCAGGTGGATCAACAGGGCAAGTTTATTACTACACCTTTGGCGGTGAACCTGAAAATATATCTGCCTACACTGCTTACAATTCTGGAAATGCACGCATTTCAGGAAATATAGTAGTCTTTGATGCTTATGCTAATGATACCTACAACAGAGAGGTATATTTATTCAACGGCACTTCCACGATACAACTTTCGATGGATGAAGGCGATGATATGCTTCCTGTCATTCACGACGGCTACATTGCGTGGACGCGCGACATGCATAGTTACATTACTGTGTTTCAAGTAGACACGCCTTGTGAGAATTTGAGTGACGTTGTTGGTGAGATTCAGGTGTCGCACGATACGGAAAATAACGCACGGGTTACCACATTGTCGATCGATGAGCAGTTTGGTGCTTCCCAGTATGTATGGAAAGTTGAACCGATGAGAGCGGGTGTAGTGACCGCCGGCGGGTCAAACAATGCCAGCCTCATGTGGGATGATGATTTTACAGGGGATGCAATAATCTCCGTTCGATCAATCAATCGTTGTGATATATCCGATCTGAAGTCAATAACTATCGCCGCGCCCACGATAACCAACATTGAGGAGGACAATCAATTTCAGCTTTATCCGATTCCTTCCAATGGCACAGTGTATTTAAAAACATCAGGTCTGCTTCACGGGTCTTCCTATGAAGTGCTGACGATCGAAGGAAAGCCCGTGATGCGGAAAGTGATTACGAATGCCGAATCAAGCTTTACATTAAACCCTGGCGTATATGTCCTACGCTTACTTCGAGCAAATTCAACCAGTGTGTACAAGTTGATTGTGTATTAACGGTTGACGAGCGTTCCGTTATTGTCACGAATTGTTTACTTAGCCAAAAAGTGTTTTACTTCGTTCAGAAACCATTGCGGTTCATCCCATTGCATAAAGTCTTTTGCCGTTTCCGTGAGTTTGATGGTACGGTTAGTCAAAGTCTTGTAAAAAGTTTCATGCATACGGTAACCTTCTTCAATGGGAAGTTTTTTGTATGTTTTTCCAAAATACCAAGTGCCGATGATTAACACCGGAATTTTTATATTGGCAAGCGCGGGGCGCAAATCAGTTTTCATTTGATCTGCGAGTACTTCCGCGATCGTTTTTCTGTCTGATTGTACATTCCATTCTGCATAGCGTTTAGCATTTACAGAATCGTTTGTAATCATGGCTTTTCCGGTTTGATACATGACGGCGTGGAAAGCAGAATCCGTGGGAGCGAGGTAACTCGATTTTGCTTGGGAAGCGTATGCTGCTGCTTCTGTCAAAGTAACGTCAGGATTGAGGACTTGCGATAGAAACGGATATGTGTCGATTACCACGATTTTTTTTACGTGCAGTGTTGTGCCCAATTGAAGTGATATAAAACCACCATAGTTCATGCCGACAAGTGTAACATCCTTCAATTTTTTGTCAGTAATATATTGTGCGATGTAAGTGAGATATTGAGCGGTGTAGTTTTCTTTTAGTGGTTGCGCTTTGGCAAACCCAGCGAAAGAAAAGACATGGCATTCATGGGTCTTTGATATCTCGGATACGACTTCATTCCACATATCAGGTGAACAACCGATATGCGGAAGAAATAGAACAGGTTTACCTTTCCCCGTCACGGCAACGGTTGCAGGTGTTTGAGCGTTTACTTGTTGTGATGTTGTGAAAAGAAAAGCGATGATTGCAATGATATGTCTGCTCATAATACGACGTAAGTATTTGTGGGATATGAAAGATGCTTTCGTAGTCTAGTTATTTTTGCGACGATTGGCCATATGAATTTTTGGCTTTTACTTTTAAGAAGTCTGCTATCGTAGGTAGGAAATCTGTGAAGTCTGGATACTTCGCCTTGTCGTTGTCATATGTTTTTAATAGCAACGAAATTTCTTTGGTAAACGTGAAGCCCATTTGCTCCTGACGTGCGCATTCTTTTAACCAGTCAACTTCGCCCATATTAATGAGTAATAGGTAAGCAACCGTAGCGCGGGTGATTTGCTCGTCGAGAAAGTATTCCCATTCCCATTTGAATTTGCCAGCCTTTTGAAGCGTTGTCTGGCGCTGTTCGTTGAGGAGGGATTGACTTTCATCAAACAGCTTTAAATTTTTTTTGATGCGCGCATTGATATAGGTATGGGCACCTTCGTGCCATAACAGTTCTACAAGCATTGCGCGGCTGTTGAAAAATGGTGGTTTGTCTTTGCCCGAAGATGCCGTGTAACTGTTGTATCCCAAGATGAAGGATGCGTTTGTATCTGCGTAATGTTCGTTCGGAACAAACGCTTGACCTCCCCAACTGTTGAACGGATTGAGGTGCACCGTGAAGGTTTTGTGCTGGCGAAAAAGGTTGCCAAGCTTGTCGGCCATCTCATACTTAACAATGGTGTCAAGTACTGGTTTTTCCCATGCTTCCATGGCGGGTCTATGTGCGTCGTAAAAGTCTTGATACGCAATCTCATCTGCGAAGTTGCGCAGGTATTGCAAGTATTTTTCCAGGGCAGCTAGGTCAACGTGATCGGGAGTGTATATGATTTTTAATTCAGGAAGCGATGAACATCTAAAGCCTAACATGGGATGCACGGCTTCGATGTAAAAATCTTTTCCTTTGTATAGGTTCTTTATTTCGGAGACCGCCGGATGTTTTTTAAAGGATTTAAATTCTTTCTTCACGGCCGACTCATAATCAGATGGAATAACAAATTGAATATTCCCTGAAAGGTAAGTCACAATAGCGAACAGCTGCGTTTCTCGATTCACCGTAACCGTTACGGTAGATTGTTTCTGAGAAAAAACATTTATTGAGCTAAGGAGAAATAACAGAAAACTTGCAAATCGCATGCGTTGATACAAATTTATTGGGAAATTGGACTTATTGATAGGAGACTGAGCTCCGCTGCAAAGATGAAATAGTACACATGAAGTTCGTTGTAAAAAACGGACAAAGTAAAAGTTGCGCAGATGCAGAAACGCGTTTACTGTAACGCAAACGAGGGCGTTAATCCATAGAGACGTTTAAATTCTTTGATAAAATGCGCTTGATCATAGTAGCCCGCTTCATAAAAAATTTTCTTTTCACGAATACAGATGGCCGTTGGTCTTTGGTTAATGATATTCTGGAAACGAACAACGGTACAGAACATCTTGGGACTTTCTCCGACGTAGAAATCGAATAGTCGTCTCAAGTGGCGGGGGCTAACGCCGGTCTTCAAATCGGTTTGTACGTTTAGCGCCCCACCTGATTTAAGAATTATGTCGACGGCGTTGAAAAAGCGAGCGTCATAAGCGAGGTTTCCGCGGATCATTTTACGAATGAAATAGTCATCAAACGTTTGCTTTGTACGCGAGATGTTCGTCTTGGTGTCAAATAGCTGTGTAAAGGTTCTGGCTACATGAGGCAGAAAACTATTCAGCTGTTCAAATACATTGGTGAGTTCACTGGCAGGTAGCCCAAAGAGTACAGGGAATGCGCTCGGATAAAAACATACGCCGGCGTAATGAAAACTTCCGTCGAATTGGTACTCCGTGTAACTCGTTATAAATCCGCGGATGAAATTATTTTCAGGATTCAGGATGTCGACGATTAATGCGATGCATCCGTCGGCGACGATTCGATGACTATAGGGCTGGCGTAATGGCTGATCAGTGTAAAATTCCCAATAACTGTAAATGTACTTTTGTAACGGCGGCGCTGACCTCACTTGTGAATATACAATCCCATTGACAGTACGCTCAGTCGATGGTTGAAGCGGGGTAAATAATTTTCCTATGTCGGGATATCTTTCCATTAACTGGTGATGCTATATCCCCTAAATCTAATGATTAGACTTGTAATCGCCGAACATATGAATGTTTGAAAGATGATGTATTATCTTCCGATGGCGCTCAACGGAGAAGTTCCGGCTGACCAATATAATATCGCTTTTTGCTTTTCATACGCCGCTAGCCCTTTGATGAGTTTGGATTGTGCGTTGAATAGTTTCTCTTGCTGAATGTTAATCTTAAATAAGTCGCTCTCGCCATTCTCAAGGTTGGTCATTTCTGCGTTAATCAATGTGTAGTATAATGACACGGCAGCGCGCTGCTGTTGTAAGACAAGTCCGTTATTTACTAGCTCGTTGTAGGCTGTATTGATGTCATTCAAAATCTGGCGATAGGCTAGGTCACGATCATATTTCGTGTTGGTCAGTTTCAGCTTTGTTTGTTCGAGTTTCGCACGTTCCTTTCGCAAGAAGATAGGGAACGAGAAGTCGAGACCAAATTTGTAATTGTCATTCCATGTGAAGTTACTGTTGATCCCTTCCGGAGAAAATGGTTGATTGAGCTTATAGTAGGAGAGGTCAACTTGCGGCTTCATGTACTCTCGAAATAACTTTCTATCAAGTTCGAGTTGTTGTAGCTTAACGTTCAACTTTCGGAGTTCAGGATGATTTGCTTTTGCCATATCAACCAACGCCTTGACGTCGGTAGATGTTAAAAGAAGCATGTCACTTTCACCTGCAGGTGCATATGTGGGTGGCAGTTCAACTGGGTTCTGAAGACTATCCCAGAGATAGGTCGATATTTTTAACGTCTGGTTCTTGAGCGAATTGAGCGACTCTTGCTGGTTGACAAGTCGTTCTAATAGTGTGATCCGTGCTTGTACTGTATCGATGGCAGAGACTTCTCCACCTTGAAAATTTAATTTAGTGCGACGAAAGATTTCTTCCGCAACGGTCACGGTACTGTGCGCGAGGCGATAGTTATAAAAGCTGTAATACCATTCCCAATAGTCTTTAGCAGCTTCTAGAAGAAGTTTATTGGTTAGCTTGATTTGTTCAGCTTCCATCATATCGCCAAAAAGTTGCGCTTGCTTTAACGTCGTTCTGCGTTCATCTGTGAGCAATCCTTTTCCCAATGGAACAGCAATCCCTACATAAAGTTGTCTGTAATTATATTCGTTAGAAATGTAGTGCTCTGGATTCAAATTCTCACCGGTGTTACGCTCGACGCCGATAGTCGTTGTAATTGGCGACCGTGTTGGAACTTTTAATGCGGCATCGAATAGTCGGTAATATTCAGTGTCATTATAATGTTTGAGTAAAAACTGTGTTTCTATTTTTGGATCAAAGCTTCCACGCGCAAGCCGAATCTCTTGCTTCGCTGTTTCGGACAACAACAACGTCTGTTTTACAACGGGATGATGTTGAATGATCAACTCGAAAAAGTTTTGAATCGTAAAAGGCTTCACCGAATCGGGTAACACAAAAACTGAGTCACGCATTATTTGCGCGTGTAGCACCGATAATGAATGCAGCAAGATAAAGGTGATCACGATTCTTCTCATACCATTACTTTTTTTTATCTGACGATGCTTTGTCCGATTTGTTTTCTGCACCCGTTGCGGGCGATGGCGCCTTGTACAAACTTGGTGGGAAGCCATTAAGCTGTCGCCACAATTCATACCATACAGGAACATCGTCGAGCATGACCCAGCTCTTCGTGCCCGATCCGACACGCAATTGTTTGGGCCATGATTCTTCCGTGTCGTCTGGTGTAATGAGGATTCGGAATTCTCCTGGCTGCGAACTTACAAAGTCAATGACTTCGACCGTACCGCCGAAAGTACCGACAGATACACTCGGCCATCCCGAAAATTGCAATGCAGGCCAACCATCAAATTCGATTCTGACTTTTCGTCCTTTGCTGATCAAGGGAACATCCATTGCTTTCACGTACATCTCAACAGCAAGGTCTTCGGCTTGAGGCATGACGGTGCAAACCGGATCACCTTCTTTAATTGTTTCGCCAATTCCCGCGCGTATAGCTCGAACCATTATGCCCGCCTGCGGCGCTAAAATTTTGTATTGACCACTCCTGATTTCTGTGTTGGTATATTCATTTGAAAGTTTTGCGATTTCACTTTGTGATTCAAACATCTCAGCTTCCGTTGTGCGTAAGTCTGATTCGGATTTACTGATCTTTTCATCAAACTCCGCCTTTAGTCTCTTTACCTCAAGTTGAGCATTTTGATAGTCGGCGGAACTGCCTTGGTATTTGTATTCAATGTCCTGAAATTTTGTGAGCGGAATGTTACCGGCTTCAAAAAGTTTCTTATTCCGTTGAAATTGATTTTCTGCATTTTGAAATTTTACTTTCTCCGCTTCTACTTTGGCAATAGACTGCTCGATTTTTCTTTGCATGCCATCCTTCAGTGCGGCGATCTGACGTTTTAGTGCCTGTGCTTTTTCATTTTTAGAAGAAAGGCTATTCTTTTTCGCGGTAAGCTGTTCTTGCAAACGCAGTAACAGGTCAGGGTCGAAGTATTTTTCTTTTACTTCTCGTATCGTTACGATCGTGTCGCCCTTGTCGACAAAATCTCCTTCGCGTACATGCCATTGCTGAATTTGCCCGGCGATAACCGCTTGAACAGTTTGTGGTCGGTGCGCTGGGCTTAAGGTCGTTACGCTACCCGTTCCACGGATGTTTTGTTGCCAAGGTAAAAACAGGAATATAAATAGTATGACACCGAGTGCCATCAATAACCTAGCGAGAAGGATGCCTGGCGCGGGTGTTTTGAGCGCGCGAAGCGAATACAAGTTGCCTTCTTTGATGATCTCGTTTATACGGCGTGATGAAAGATTCAACATAGTCTAAACATTAATCGATGTAGTTGCTGATAGTACCCTTTTTGAGAAGATCATTAAAATGTCCTTCGTCTTTGATCGTTCCGTTATCCAACAGAATAACTCTGTCGCATGCTGCCATAACGAGCGGATCGTTGGATACCGCCACGAGTGTGCTCCGCGTCTCTTCGTGCATGATCGAATTCAACATTTGTAATTTTCCTTGTCGTTTAAGTCCTGCAAAGAAATCGTTAAGGATGATCAGCGCAGGTTTTTTGGCAAGGCATCGCGCAAGGATGAGTTTGTGAATGAACGAGCTTGAGAATCCTTTTCCACCACTTACGATATGGGTATTCAATCCCTCGGGAAGCGCATTGATTTCGTCTTCAAGGTGAACTTTACGAATCGTTTCAATGGCGTCTTCAACCGTGCGGGTTGGGCTTCCTAACGTAATGTTCTCGAGGATCGTACCGTCGAAAATATCTTCCGGTGAAATGTTTTTGGCAATGCTGTCGCGCAAGTGCCTGATGTCAAGATCGCGAAGTGAATAATTGTTGATGGTGATGATTCCCTCGTAGTCGAGATGAATACCAGCGATGAGGTCGGTTAGGGTAGTTTTACCCGCGTTGCCCGGACCGGATATACACACGCGTTCTCCGAGTTTGATGTCGAGGTCTAGACCGCGTAGCGCATACGTTGTTGAGTGTGGATATTTATAGCGCAGTTGTTTGATCTTGATCGCATATCCTGCGTTGTGACTTTTTGGAAAATCGAGACCACCTACTTTTTCGAGTGGAAGATCTGTGATTTGTGCAATCTTATCAACGGCGGTAAATAGGTCGTAGATAACATCCATGTAGGTGATAACTTTTTCAACTGCATTCAGGATGAGGATAATGATAATCTCGGACGCGACAAACTGCCCTAATGTGATCTCCCGGTTAATGACGAGTATCGTACCAAGAATTAATAAACTCGCCGTAACAGCAGTCTTAAAGATGACGATGAACGAAAACTGTGTGAGTAATACCTTGAAATGAGAGCTGCGGTACTTCAGGTAATTGTTCACCGTATCATCCGTTTTTTTTATGGGAAGATCGGTGTTTCCTGCGAGCTTAAAAGATTTTAATGCACGCGCGAGTTCCTCGAGCCACTGCGCTACTTTGTATTTATACTTTGATTCGTTGATCGATGATTTTAGGCCTGATGGACCTGTGAACCAAAAGATGAGGACTAGAAATACGATCAGGAACAAACTGAAGAAAACGAAGAAGGGGTGATACAGTGATAACAGTATAAGTCCGAAAAGTATTTGCACGGCCGCAGAGATCAGGTCGATGAGAAGTTTTGGAAGACCTTTTTGTAACGTGATGACATCAAAGAATCGATTGACCAATTCAGGTGCGTAGCTATTGGTAATTGCTTCCATCCTGATTCGTGGAATACGAAATGCAAATTCTAATGCAGCTTTTGTGAAAACTCTTCGTTGCAAGTATTCAACCAGTGTGATTTGCGACATCTGCAGCACACCGGTAAATAGAATTCCTAAAATTACAGCGCCGATCAGTACATAGATTGAGCTAAAAAATACACCACCAGAAATGAGTTGAACTGTGTTTTGTATGCCCACGGGTAAGATGAGTCCGGTTAAACCGATCACGACCGAATAGAATAGAATGTAGAAAATGTCACGGCGCTCGGTAGACAGCAACCTGAAGAATCGTTTAACGGGATTCATTGGCTCTGGCGCAGCTTCACCTTCGTAGGAGTATTCGCTTACCAAACTTTGGTAAGGGTGCATCACAAAAAGCATAACCTCTCCGTTGTGGTCGTTCCGATATAAAGGGATCGATTGGATGTTGTCAAGTGTTACTTCCTTTTCGTGTTCAGCGTCAAGATAGTTTAGGATAACTTTCTTCTTGCTTTTACACTCGATGAGTATCGGTCTTAGTTCGTCTCGGTATTTTTCAAATACGATGTTAAGTCCTGTATTGTGTGTGATGAATTCAGACAGTGAGGTAGGCGGAATGGCTTGTTCGAGGAAAAGCATTTTAATCTTGCTTCCGGCTTCGATTAAGTCGCGTTTAAATTCCGCGAACTCATCTATACCATAGCTTCTGTTGTTAATCTCTACGAAACGTAGTGCCGCAGGATTAAAATCGTGCTTGAGTTTCAAGGCGCCTTCGCGCAATAACTTAACAATGGTATGATTGTTCATTTGATCTTTACATTAACCGTATTAAAAACAAGTGACTCTAGGAACGATGCTAGGTCTGTATGTTTTTTCTTTGAGTCTGATTTGATTTCCGTCAGTGACGGCAAATGGTCTGAGTAATAGAGCTGATGGTTGGCACTTAAAAGAATCGTGCTAATCAGCGCTCGGGGGTAAGGGTATTTTGGATTTACCTCCTTGATGATCGACGCTATTTTGTTGCATAGTGCGTTGTAAGGAAGGAAAAGTCCTTCTTTATTGTCGGCGTCTACATTTCGCGTTAAATATGTTTTTTCGAATTCCGAATTTACGATGCGATGTAGTCGAGCTTCATCTACAAACGAAATGTTAGGATCAAAAGCCTTTGGTTCTACGAGTAATCGAATAGCATTACTCAGCCGCGTGATAGGATCTTTAATGTTGTTATTACTAAAATCGATTCGGTATTCGAGCCATGTCCAATACCAATCGATCAGGTATAGCAGCAAGCGGTGTTTGCTTTCGAAATAGCGGTAGATCGATGCTTCCGGTGAACCGATTTCAAGGCCAAGTTTCTTGAAAGTGAATTCGTCAAAACCTCGCTTCTCGATCATTTTTATGCTCGTCTGAATGATGTTCTGTCCCAATTGCGTCGACTGCGGGTCGCGCACGTACAGCTTGGCATTAAGTTGAAATGAGACGATAGCCATCTTACTTTCTGTGATAGTAATGCTATCGTAAACGCTAGCGTTGCTAAATTGTTCCTCAATATTACTGGAAAATGGAACGAAGCGGCCGGATATGGGCTGAGAAATGTAAAATTGTTAGGAGCGAAGTAAAGTTTTTAATCCCGTTTTAATGCGAGCAGGCACGTTTGTAAAATTCCACATTTACTCCGCGATTGAGAACGTAGTCGGCTTGAAAAAAAGTGAACAAGACCCTTTTCCTTTCAAATGACGCCCTACGTAGAAATATGTTTCAAAGGCTATACTTTGCGCAGAAACGTGTAGGGTGTCTATCTCGATGAAACAGTTTTCATGCCCGCATTCGATTTCGAACATGTCAATTTTGGTGGATAGGCCGATGAGGGTCAGCGAGTTTTTGTCAATGAGCTCGGTCATTCGATATTGGATGGCATCCGTCATTACTTGGAAGTAGTCGCTATTGTGCGGTGCCTCGATAGAAAGTTTATACGAATTGGGATCGCTGGAGATAACGCTGAATGTCGTGATTGACTTTGTCATAGATTATTCGCCAGTATACATTCAAAACAATAACATCAAGTGATCAAATGCACGGTTTTGTGGGTGAGCTGCAATTATTTAGGAGTGATTAGCATTTGTTTATTTTGTTAAAAACGTTACTTGAGCTTGAAAGATATCGTAAACAATTATCCCCCTTGGCTGTTTAATTGTTTTAATATTATCATAAACCCTATGCGAAGCATATTTATTTTAATGTCTTTTTTTGTTTGTTCTCTCGCGCACGCTCAAAAGGTAGATTCAACTGCTCATGTAGACCAATTTAAAACAGCGCTTTTAACATTACGCGCTGACGTAAATAATATTCAACTGAATCTGGGAAAGTCGGAACGTCGCTTTAAGACAGGTATAGCTGTTGCTACATTAGGTTATTCTATCACGATAGCGGGAGGGTTGATGCTCGGGCGGAAACATGACGATGTTGGTAAAGGATTACTCATCGCGGGTGGCGCTACGGGTATTACAGGTACGTTTCTGATGGTTGATGCTTTCAAATTTCTGGGACGCGCATCGCGCAAACAGAGCCCTTAAGTTTAGCGGTCCATCCACCGCTTAAACTCATGTGCGCGCTCGCGGCTTACCGCAAGGTCGTGATCACATGCCTGATTTACACGCACTTCGAGCTTAGAACTCATCAAGCCTTTAACTTCTACAACGCAATCAAAGTTGATGATGTACTTTCGGCTAATGCGGAAGAATTGCGCAGGGTTTAGAATGCCCTCCAGTTCTTCAAGTGTGTGGTCGATGATACTCCGTTTCCCGTCGCCTTTTGAAACCAGGTAGGTGGTTTTGCCATCAGCAAAGAAGTAGCATACACCTTCCGTTGGCTTGTATTGAAGCTTGTTTCCAGACTTAATAAGAAGGCGTTGTTTGAATCGATTGTTCGCGCCGGCGATAATTCCTTTGATCGCTTGAATGTCGGCAACGGATAACTGCGTGTCGCTGAAACATAGCTTCCTAAATTTTTGAAGTGCAGTCATCAATTCATCTTGTTGAATCGGCTTGAGAAGATAATCTATACTGTGAAGCTTAAATGCCTGTAATGCATATTGATCAAACGCTGTTGTGAAGATGATGGGGGATTCGATATTGATCTTGTCGAAGATTTCAAAACTTTTTCCATCAGCGAGTTGGATATCCATGAACACAATGTCAGCCTGCTTGCCGGATGAGAAGTAGTTAACAACTTCTTGCACAGAGTCAATTGTTTGTAAAATGTTAATTCCAGGATCACATTCTTGAAGCAGGTGACTAAGTCTTTCTGCTGCCTCTATTTCATCTTCTACGATCAGTGCTTTCATACATTAATTTGGGTCAACTTCAACAAGGGGGACAGTGACAAAAAATGAAGATTCCGTTTTCTTTATCTCCACAGGTTTGTCGCTCAAAAATTCGTATCGCTTCATAATATTTTTCAAGCCGACGAAAGCAGAAGGCTCTTTCACCTTTTTTTCTTGCAGGTTATTGGTCACAGTGATCGAACCATTGAGTGATTCTATGTTAATCTTGAGTGGTGCTTTGCCGGAGACAACGTTGTGCTTAATGGCGTTTTCAATAAGCATTTGTAGTGTAGCGGGAGCAATGTGAAACCGCGCCATGTCGATCTCAATATTTTTTACAATGGAGATGTTATTGCCAAATCGAATTTTAAGGAGGTATAGATAGGAGTCAATAAAGTCGAGTTCTTCCTGCAGTGTGACGATTTTTCGCTCCTGGCTGTACAAGAGATAGCGATAAACATTCGACAGTTGTGCGATAAATCTCGCTGACGTATCTGCGTCCTTGTAGACAAGATTCGATAACGCATTCAAGCAATTGAACAGGAAGTGAGGGTTGATCTGGTTCCGAAGCGCTTCAAATTGAGCTTCCACGCTGGCCTTCTTAAATTGTTCTGCACGCAGCTCAGCAGATCTATAGCGCTCCATAAAATACCAGATTGCATTTACACAGTTCAAAAAAAGATTCACCCTGAATCCGAAGGCAACGACGAGTTTATAATGTTCGGCGTTCCAAGTAAGGTCACGCCCCAGCATCGTATACGCAAATGCCAGGCCCGCTGCCGATGCAATCATGGCATTAAGTTGGCTCACTAAAAAAAGCACCACGAGTGGATGTACTCTGCTACTGATGTGGCTGGGTATTTTTTCCTGAAGGTGCTGAGTGAAGCGATTAAGTTCCCAGATACCTAGCACAACGATAAACAGAAGGAAGAACAATGCCACCGGTGGGATAGGAAAATCGAATAGCTTGTCACCTACAACAAAGAGTATGTTGATAAGCGAATAAGCCGATAGCATCAAGATGAACGCGTACCGATATTTATTTCGAAACATGGTTTTGTCGTTACGATAGTCCATGGTTCTGGTGAAAAACCCACATCCTGATGAAACAAGATGTGGGCAAAATTGTTTTAATTATTTTTTTTTCTACTAGTCGGGAAGCAGAACCCGATCAATCGTGTGAATTACACCGTTGGTAGCGAGTACGTTAAGTAGCGCAGCATCGGCACTGAGGTTTGCTACATTTCCGTTTTCGTCGGTAACCGTTTTGTTGGTTGCACTGATGGTGACATTTCCATTCAATGTAGCAACACTACCGTTTGTCAGATCTGTCGAGAAAACACGTGCAGCTACGACATGGTGCTTGAGTACGGCGGTTAATGTTGCCAGCGGAATATCATTCACACCGTCCACCTCCAAAGCATCGTAAAGCGCTTCGAAAGCAGCGTCTGTCGGCGCGAACACGGTCAGGTTTGCATCACCGCTGCTTACGGCGGCGAGCAGATCATTTTCAGTGCCACTGGTGCGCGCCAATGCTGCAACGAGTTGTGTGAACTGTGGCGTTGCTGCCGTTGAAAGATCTGTTGCAATACCAGCAATTGTTTTTGACGGTGGTAGTAACGTTCTGTCGATCACATGGACGACGCCATTTTTTCCAACAATATCGGTGGCTGTAACTTTTGTTTTTGCGTTGATGAATACGCCTTCGCTACCATTGTTACTTAAATAGAATTTTCCTCCGAGCGTCGTAATTGCGGCACTACCTTCAGGAAGCTCTGCGGCGCGAACTTCATCATCAATAACATGGTACTTTAACACTGCATTTAGCGTTTCTTTGTTCGGAAGCGTGGTGATACCCGCAGCAGCAAAGGCAGCGTTTGTAGGCGCGAACAACGTTAGCTTTTTGTTGGAAGGACCGTTACCCAACAACGTGGTAAGTATAGATGCATCGGCTGCTTTTACGGCAGCGATCAACGTCGTGAAGTTTTTGTTGAAGTATGCGGGTGCCACAATGGTGCCGACGATTGGTACAATTGATGGCGGCACCAATACAGCATCAACTACGTGCACAATACCATTGGAGGCAACAACATCAGCAGTTGTTACATTAACGGTACCATTGAGTTTTACACCACCCGATGTGTTCACGGCGATATCTTCTCCATTAGCGGCTTCAACATTGCCGTTCGTCAGTGCTGTTGAACGAACTGCGCCGGACGTGATGACGTGATACTGCAGTACACTTTTGAGAACGTCTTCAGGTACATCATTGATCGAAGTCTGACCGATAGCACTTAATAGATTGGTGAATGCAGTATTCGTCGGTGCAAATACAGTGAATTCACCGTCTCCACTGAGTGTTGCTACGAGGTCTGGATATTTTGTTAGTGCAGCAACCAATGTCGAGAGGTTGCTATTGCCCTGGGCGATCTTCACAATGGAGTTGCCTTCAGGCGTGTCGGAGTCGTCATCATTGTCACAACCGGATATCAATACCAGTGACATTACGAGCGTCAATGCTAGGGCTCCTTTTTGGAAAGTCGATAGCCATGACTTTGGATTAATGTTCATTTTCATACGAGTTTGAATATGGTTTTGATTATTCATGAACCATTAACCCGTCTGCGGCAGCTTTTGATTAGCGATTATCCCTAAGCTATGCAGGTATGCGGTGTGACCTGCTAATTTTTCGGAGTGAATGGTAAATGACTTTTCGCGGCGAAGCAGAAAGTCGCCAGTGCGTCGTATCACGTGTTCTAAAAAAAACTTAGTGAATCACATTGAGCTTTTTGAATACTTGAATTATAACAAAGGATTGTAGGGCGCATCCAAAGATGATTAGCAGGTGTGTGCCGTTTAAGTTTCCAAGACGAAGTGCGTCTTTGAACGGTGGTATAATGTACGCAAGCACACCCAATAGAATCGAGATCGCTAGGGCAGCCCACACGTAGGAGTTTTTAGCGATGTCGCTTTTAAAGAACGCTTGCCGGTGATTGCCCACGTTGAACACATGTAGGAGTTGGCACAATATCAGTGTGTAGAAAAGTATAGTTGATGCGCTGGAATGCTCGTGATCGTCTGCCATGTAAATTGTACTGCTGAAGGTTGAAGCAGCAATAATGATTGCGTAGATGATCACCGACATCCATTGGAGATTACTCAGTACTGGTTTTTTAGGGTCATGTGGCGGTCTGTGCATAATAGCGTCACTGCCCGTGTTAAATCCAAGTGCTAGGGCAGGGAAGACGTCGGACAAGAGGTTGATGAAAAGAATTTGTAACGGCGTAATCGTAAGCGGTGAATTGGTGATAAACAATGTGGCAATCACCAATATTTCACTAAGGTTGCTGGACAACAAAAACATTAGAAATTTTCGAATGTTTTCAAGGATGACACGACCTTCTTTAATGGCAGTAACGATAGATGAAAATGAGTCGTCCTTCAATACCATGTCAGCAACTTCTTTTGCCACATCGGTACCACGCATGCCCATCGCAATGCCAATATCGGCCTTCTTTAGTGCCGGTGCATCATTTACGCCATCACCGGTCATCGCGACAATACTTTGATCCTCCTGTAATACTTCGATCAGATCTAATTTTTGTGCGGGACTAACACGCGCAAATATTGATGTTGCGCGCCATTTCGTTTTATCTTCCTTTGTATAAATCTCGCGTGAAGGCATTGATGCCCCTTGCATAACGTCACCGTGTTCGATGCCTATCTGTGATGCGATGTTTCGAGCCGTCGCCGGATGATCTCCAGTGATCATGATCACGCGTATCCCTGCTTTATGACAAAGGTGAATAGCGTCAGCAACATCTTCTCTCGGTGGATCAATGAGGCTAGCGATGCCAAGAAAGGTTAGGTCGCTTAAGGTGATAGCTGTTTCCTTACTTTTGCTTGCCTTGTGAGCGAATGCAATCACCTTCAAACCGTTGGACGCCTCTGCTTCTGACACTGCCAGCCACTTCTCTTTCTCTATTTTTGAAAATTCTTTTGATGTTTCTCCATCGCGGTAATGCGTGCAAAGTGAAATGATTGATTCGGCGGCACCTTTTGTAAAAGTGACGCTGCCATCGGTTGTGACATGATGTGTCCCCATTACTTTGGTCTCCGAAGAAAATGGTTCTTCAGACACGCGTGGTAGTGTGGATTTGATAACGGTAGGATCTAAACCTCGGTTAGTCGCAAAATGCAATAATCCAACTTCCAGGGGATCGCCCACATCGCCTGCGTTGTTCTGCCCGTCATTGATATTCGCATTATTGCAAAGGGTCATAGCCTGGAGCGTCAAACGAAAACTTGTCGTATCGGTGGTGTTCAATTTACTATTGAAATCCGGTGTGATGATGTGGCTTACACTAATTTTATTATACGTAAGCGTTCCTGTCTTATCCGTGCAGATGATGTTGGTTCCTCCTAATGTTTCAACCGACGCAAGTTTCTTTACGATTACATTTCGTTTAGCCATTTTGATCATTCCGTGCGCGAGTGCCAGCGTTGCAACAATGGGTAGTCCTTCGGGAATGGCTGCAACAGATAACGCGATCACCGTATTAAGCATTTGAACGAAGCTCTTGTCGTTTACAATTCCCGTTAGGAAAATGGCCGCGGCGATAAGCAATGTTATCCAGATGAGCTTCTTGCTGAATTGGGATAGTTTTTTTTCTAGCGGCGTGGTAACGTCTTCCGAATGTTGAACAAGCGATGCGATCTTCCCAAGTTCGGTGTTCATGCCTGTGGCGATAACAACCGCTTTGGCGTTGCCGCGTGTAACCGCCGTGCCTTTGTGAAGCAAATTCGTTCGGTCGGCCAACGGTGTGTCTAGGGGTAGTTCCTTGTTGTTTTTCTCGGCAGGTATTGACTCTCCAGTGAGGGCGGACTCATCTACTTGCAGCTGATAAGCATTGATAATTCTCGCATCGGCTGGTATGATGTCGCCGGCTTCGAGGTAAATGAGATCACCTGGCACAATATCGCTCGTGTTTATTTCTATGAGTGATCCACTTCTGATCACCTTCGAAAATGTTTTCGTAAGACCGCGGAGCGCGTCCATAGAACGTTCCGCTTTATGCTCCATGAAAAATCCAATACAGGTGTTAATCAGCAACACGATGAGTATGGCAATGCCATCGCTCCAGCTTGCGTGAGAAAAAGAGAGTATCGCTGAAGCGAGCAACAGAAAAACGATAGGGCTCTTAAATTGTCGCATCAGCAAAGTAAAGATTGACGTGCTTTTGCCTTGCTCCAATGCATTGGGGCCAACGTTAAGAAGCCGATTTTTCGCTTCGATGATTGTTAGCCCTGTTTCACCATCGGTGGTTAGCGCTGATATTGTTTCGGTAGCGGATTGATCATGCATCGATATGAAATATAACAATAAAGGAAAGATAAATAGCGTACGGAAATGGTGACGAAAGTCAGGTGAAGATGATGTTTAAGACTGATGTGACAATAATCACTTGCAAGTGCTGATATAAATCAGGAAATCTGAACACAGTATTCGTGTTCTTTGATTCGTTGTTGGGCTCTCCCGAAAACTAAAAAATCACCCCTATGAAATCCTTAATTGTTTACTACTCGTTTACCCGAAATAACGAAAAACTTGCAAAGTATCTTCAAACACAATTACAGTGTGATATTGCAGAAATTGAAACAGTGAAGTCGCGGAACGGATTTTCAATTTTCCTTGACTTATTGTTTAATCGCAAGCCTAAGATTAAGCCCATTCACTATTGGCCGCTTAACTACGATCATGTTATCGTGATCGCACCTATTTGGGGTGGAAAGATCGCTATGCCCATGACGTCGTTCTTGTTGAACGAACGGTCAAATATTAAACAGTACTCTTTTATCACTTTGTGTGGTGGGCAACGTGGCCAGAAGGAGAAAATTAACAAGTATCTCACGTCATTGCTCCACAGCGCGCCGCGTTACATGATCGAACTCTGGATAAATGATTTGCTTCCAGCTGCGCAAAAGGATAGCGTGAAGCATACCTCTCAATTCAGAATCGAAGCAGAAGAAGTTATAAAATATCATGAACAACTAAAGGAGTTCTTAGTGAAAGAGCGCAGTTATGTAGCGGTAGTATAATGTCGGTGTCTGTAAATTACGTTTATGAAAGTTTTAGTATTCAGTTCAAGATCTTATGACAGGGCAGCACTGATAAAGATGCCTACGGATCACGCGCTATTTTTTACCGAGCGCAGGCTTACAAAAGAGACTGTACATCTGGCTTCAGGTCACGACGCGGTTTCATTATTCACATCTGATGATGGAAGTGGGACAGTGTTAGATATGCTGCATGGATTGGGCGTACGCTATGTGTTGCTACGTTCGGCGGGATATGATCATGTTGATATTCAAAAGGCAAATACGTTGGGAATGCGCGTTGCTCATGTGCCTGAATACTCGCCGAATTCTGTAGCCGAACACGCCGTGGCAATGCTCATGGCTGTGAACCGGAAAATTATTCAAGGGCAACTTCTCATGCAGCTTCAAGATTTTCGCATTGATTCACTCATGGGATTTGATATTCATGGAAAGACAGTCGGCGTTATTGGAACTGGAAAAATTGGTAGGGCATTCGCTAATATTATGACAGGGTTTGGCGCTAAGGTGATGGCATATGATCCGGCGCCGAATCAAGAGGCGATTGAAAAAGGCGTCCAGTATGGTACGCTGCAAGCGCTGCTATCGGAGTGTGATGTAATTTCAATCCATTGTCCCCTTAAGGCCGAAACGAAACATTTGTTCTCGCATGAAAATTTGAAACGCATGAAGGCCGGTGCAATTCTTATCAATACATCGCGCGGAGCAGTTATTGATACCGTAGCCCTTATCGAATCCTTGGCTGCTGGTCATCTTGGCGGTGCTTGCCTTGATGTGTATGAATTCGAAAGGGGGCTTTTCTTTGAAGATCATACGAATGAATCCTGTCTTGATGCAAATTTTATTCGATTGAGAAGTTTTAAGAATGTCTTGATCACGGCTCATCAGGGATTCTTAACGCAAGATGCGGTGGAACAAATTGCCGGAACGACACTTGAGAATCTTAATCGTTTTTCGAACCACCTTGCATGTAGCAATGAGTTGACTGTTTGGAAGTCGGAAGTGGCAAATCGTCAAAACTGATTCTGAAACCATGATGCTAAACTCGCGCACGCTTCTAAATCGGCAGACGTCTTTACTGAGCGTGTTTCAATACATCGTGTTCGGTGGTGTCATTTTGTATTTTGGCCGAACTGTTTTTGTTCCAATAAGCTTCGCGGTGTTGATTAGCTTCGTGCTTTATCCAATATGTGCATGGCTTGAAACGAAGGGATTAACACGCCTATCTGCCATAATCATATCGCTACTTTTTTTGGTACTGCTTGGGCTGCTCGTGGTTGGATTGCTGATCTATCAATTTGTGGAATTTCTAGGAGAGTGGTCCACCATTCAATCCAAGCTCGTTGATGCCATAACGATCCTTAGCAAAAGTGTAGAAGTATTTGGGATCGGGCAAGAGCAGCAACACCGACTTGTGACAAAGATCGTTGATCAGTCGGGGTCAGATTTGCTTGGTTTTATTCGCGGGACAATTTCGGCATCTACTTTTTCATTTGTATTGATGATTATCATTCCAGTGTACGCTGTGTTTATATTGTATTATCGTCGGCAATGGATGAAAATTCTTGTGCGGCTTTTTTCTGGAGAGAAAGAAGAAGTTTTGCACAGCATTATCCTGGAAACGATTCAGACGTATTATGCTTTCATCAAAGGGATGGCAATCGTTTATATTGTTGTTGGGAGTTTAAATAGTGTCGGTCTTCTTTTACTAGGTGTGCCACATGCCATCTTATTTGGATTCATAGCATCGATCTTAACTTTTATTCCCTATGTAGGCATTATCGTGGGTTCATTATTGCCAATGGCCATGGCCTGGATTACGTACGATTCGATGTGGTATCCGATTGGTGTTGTCGGTATTTTTGCGTTGGTGCAATACCTGGAGGCTAATGTAATTTTTCCAATTGCTGTCAGTGACCGACTGAATGTAAACACCCTCGTAATGTTGGTTGCGATATTTATTGGTGGCGTTGTTTGGGGAATGGCGGGGATGATTCTTTTCGTTCCTTTCGTTGGCATCGTTAAACTCATAGCTGATCGCAATCCAAAATGGAAAACGCTATCGCTGATCCTCGGAAGATCTAATGGTCCAACGTGAGGTCTACTGACCAGACGGAAGAATAATAGTAAACGTAGCGCCTTTCTGTTCTTCGCTAGTCACTGAAATTACGCCATGATGGTTGTGTACAATTTTTCGACACAACGCTAGTCCGATGCCATGGCCTTCAAAGTCTTTTCGATTATGTAAACGTTGAAAGATATTGAAGACCTGCTCAGCATACTGCTGCGAAAATCCGATGCCGTTATCTTTGAATTGGATTTTGTAGTGGTCGCCAGCATTCGTCAGTGATGGATAACTGTTTTTTTCCTCTGCAGAGAGCAGGGACGATGTAATCGTGATATTGTTCGGTATATCCTGTTTTGAAAACTTGATTGCATTGCTAAAAAGGTTGAGGAAAAGCTGATGGAGGTGAATCGGGATGGCTTGCAATGTTGGCAGTGGCGCCACGTCGATGGTTATTTCTTTTTGCTTAAGCGTGTCATCGAATTCGGCTGCAATCCTGGCAACAATTTCATTCATATCGACTTCAATGAAAGGCGTTTCCGTCGTCGATAGCTGGGAGTATTTTAGCAAGTCATCGATCAGCGCTGTCATTCTGAACGAAGCGGATTCAATCTTGGTAAAGTAATGCTGAACATCTGGCGCGAGTTGCGAATGGAACTTTGTTGTGATCAGGTTGCTGTATGTACGGATCTTACGAAGTGGTTCTTTTAGATCATGCGAGGTAACATATGCATACTGTTCAAGTTCGGCGTTAGACTTTTCAAGTTGCTGATTGGATTGAACGAGTTCCTTCGTTCGTTCAGCAACTTTCTGCTCCAAATGCAGTTCTACCATCTTTTGGTCATGTACGTCGGTGGCAGATCCAATCCATTTCACGACCTTTCCTTGCTGGCCCATCAACGGTGCCGTCGTACAATCAAACCAACGATACTCATTCGTATGGATATTCCGCAGACGGTATTCCATACGGAAGGTAATTCCTTTTCGCATACATTCATTCCAAGCGGGTATCACACGCTCTAGATCGTCGGGATGCATCAAGGTACGGAAGCTGAATTTTTCATACGTTGGAACATGGCCGGTATACTGCACCCATTTCTCTGACATGTAATCAACGATGCCGTGCTCGTCGGTAGTCCATACAATTTGGGGTATGCTTGTTGCAAGCAAACGGAAACGTTCTTCTTGCTCCTGTAATTTTTGTGTTCGTTCTTTTTCTTCGGTGATGTCGATCGTGGTGCCTGTATAAAGAACCGTCGTGCCCGTTTCATCTTTGTAGCTGCGTCCTTTCGCGCGAACCCAACGGATTTTTTGATCGTATTTTCCGATCGTACGATACTCTAAATCATACTCACCATTGTCGAGTCCTTTAATTGCATTTTGGTTTGCACGGTCGGCGCGTTCTCGATCTTCGGGATGTACACGCAAAAGAAATTCGGCATAGTCAATAGGATCCTCTGGTCGCATGCCAAACATTGCCTTGCAGCGATCATCCCACATCACAATGCCAGTGAGAGGATCGTAGTTCCATGTACCTATTTTTGCGGCGTCAATGACCAGGCGCAGGCGTTCTTCATTCGCCCTGAGTGCTTGAACGACCTGACGCTGTTCAGTGATGTCCTCCAATACACCGACGATGTACTTGGGTTTCCCGTATGCATCGTAAATGACAGTTCCGAAAACACGTCCCCAAATAATTTTTCCTGATTGATGAATGTATCGCTTTTCCCTTGCGACCATTTGCTGTCGGCCAGATAATAGATCTTGAATAATCCTTCGATCACCTTCCAATTCGTCAGGATGGGAAAGGTCGGAGATTTTTTTTGACGTCAGCTCTGCTTCGCTGTATCCAAAGATGTTTGGGTATGCTTTGTTTACCGACAAGAAATTTCCGCTAGGATCTGCGATCGAGATGCCCACAGCAAGTTGATCAAACGCTCCCCTGAACTTCTCTTCACTTTCACGAAGCGCTTCCTTGGCTTCTATTTCGACTGTAACATCCTGCATCGAGCCAATCATTTTCACGGCGACGCCCGCTGCATCATGAATTACATATCCTCTGTCAAGAACCCAAGCGTAAGAATCATCGGCTCGCTTAAACCGATACCGGTCGCGCCAGTTTTTTTCGCCGCTATCGATAACAGCATGTATTCCGTTTAAAACCCGATCCTTGTCAGATGGGTGAATTGAATTATACCAAAATTGAATCCCGTCCCCGAGCGTTTCTGGCGTATAGCCAAAGAGTTGGTGTAGACCGTCGCCGTACCACCCAACATTCTTCAACAAGTCCCATTCCCAAACGGCATCTTGCGTTGCTTGATGCAAGTATCGAAATCTCTCCTTGAGTGTATCAAGTTCGTGCTGTAATGCATGCCGCTGTTGTTCAGCCAGCGATAATTGCTTCAGCATGTCCACTTGGAGAATGGCTTTTGCAGCATCCGATTCGGGAGGAATGATATCCGGTGTCATATTCGTCAGCTGGTGCTGATTATCATGCAATGTACTCAGCTGCTGGGTTGATAAAATCTTGTGCCAACGGATTTATTTTGGTCACGACACCGCATGAATCTTCCTTGCGGCAAAAAAGGCCACTACGCTCTTCAATTTACGAGTATATGGGCCGGATTACGTTATCGCTGCGGCTCAGCATCCGAAAATATTCGCTGCAAATCGGGTGGTCCTAACGGCTTGCAGATGAAATCATCGGCACCCAACTCGCGTGCGCGTATCTTATCGCGTGGATCGATCGACGAGCTAAGCATGATGATTTTCATTTTTTCGTGGTCAATCGCAAAATGATTATTGATGTCTTGAAGAAAGTCAAATCCATTCATCACGGGCATATTGATATCGAGAAAAATATAGTCGGGTAGAGGTTTGTTCTCGGTAATTGCACGTTCCAGAAATTCTAACGCTTGCCGGCCATTCAACACGCTTTCAATGTATCCAAATGACCCACTGCGATTCAATACTGATTTGTGCACAACGTTGGTGATCACTTCGTCGTCGACGAGTAAAATATTCTTGCTCAAGGATAAAATTGTTTAATCATTCAGGTGTATCGCACGTGAAAGATTATTTAAGATAACAAGTTTATCATTTGCGATGCAAGCCCGATAAAATGTTTTTGGTGATTTGACGTAAGGAAACTTGGTGATTAAAAAATTGGATCTCCATACAACTGCTGGGCTAGACGCGGTGTGTAATTGATTCAAGTTCTCATCGCTCCATATCCTATACTCGCCGCATAATTTGCGTAAATCGTGTGAAATGTTACATCGCTCTCTTGAACGACTGAATCTGCGTTGGGGGAACAATACACTCATATCGCCTCAAAGACATGGGAATCAGTTTAATAACCGGACAGCTTTTGTAGCATGAACGCCTCATCGGTTGCTTATTTTCCTGGTATCAGTTTAGCATCATTTAAGTGACCAACCTTTAAACCTAGTTAAATGTTACATCCTTTCTGGCGGATCAACCTAACACTGCTAATGCTCGGCAGCGCATTGACGATTACGGCTCAGTCAACGTCGACGCTACGGTCTGTGGTCATCGGTGCAAAAGACAACAAGCCCAATGCTATTCTACAACTCAATCCTGAAAATAAAGATCAAGGCTTCTTACTACCACAGCTTACCACAGCACAACGACTAGCGATACAGACAAAATCACCCGGCGACGATGGTCTCATGGTTTTTGATCAGAATCTAAAAGAAGTATTCGTTTGGAAAAACAACGCTTGGGCTACTGGTTCAGCAAATGTGATCGATAATTCCATCACGAATGAGGTAATCACGCAAGTTCAATTGGTTGGCAATGACATTCGTATCAACGAAGCAGGTAAGGTATATACACAAAGTTTAAGTTCGCTTCAAGTAACAGGTGACGCGGCAGGAACGCTGAGCAAGACAGTAGTCAATAGCATTCAAGGTAATGCTATCGCCAGCAATAAACTTAGTGTTGCGGACGCAGGGAAATCCTTAATGTGGAGTGGATCGCAATGGATGGCCGCAGTTGTTGGTGACAACTCCACATCCAACGAGACGATTAATAATATGCAGCTGGTAAACAATGAGCTCCGCATCACGGAAGGTACGCTTACGAGCACGCAAAATCTCGGCGGATTAATTCTTAATGGCGACGCATCTGGGATGATTAATGCCACCGCGGTGACAAAAATTCAAGGCAACCCGATTCATAACGCTAAGCTCACGACTGCCGACAATGGAAAACTTTTGATGTGGGATGGTACGCAGTGGGTTGCGCATAACGTTTTCACTTTAAATGCAGCACAGTTTTACACGATCGATCCGTCTGCCTTCACAATCTTGAAGCCCGATGGTAAAGCTGATAAGCATAATATGACCATCTTCGAGAGTGACGATAGTTTTGTCACCATACACAGCAGGGCAGAAGGCGGTACGCTAATCGCACCGATTAACCTTCCGCATGGCGCAACATTACAACAAGTGGCGTTGCACTATATGGATCGTGAGGCTGCCAATATTCAAATTCGTTTGCTGCGAAAGTCCATTGGTTCTTCTAATGAGGAAATCATTAACTGGACGACGACAGGTAATGCATCGACAGTGAGGAGCCAAACATTTACGGCTTTCAATAGTCGACAGATTATCGATAACAATGCATACACCTATCGTGTCGAAGTAACGCTGAATCCGACGGCAGCGGCGAACAGGCCTTCCGAAGCCAATCATCGTGTGTACGGTGTGAAAATTCAATATCAGCCATGATGATGAAATTTATGTCTGTCATATTATTTTTTCTTGCATGTCCATTGTGTGCACAAACGGTGTTTAATGGCACGTCCATATATGTTGCAAACGAAGGAATGATTCATCTTCCCGCAGAGGTTAGTAATGAAGGATACTTTGAGAACAATGGGCTGGTGGAAGCTGGGGGAGATTGGATAAACAAAGGGGTATATCATGGAACGGGTATACTTGCTTTGGTCGGCGGAGACGCCCAATCTGTGAAGATTAACGATCAGCCATTTGAACGTTTACGGATTAGCGGTGGAGGGGTTAAGATTTTTGAAGATAAAGTTCATGTTAAAAACTTGCTGACGTTGGAAGAAGGAATTGTGCAATTTTCCCAGGGCGGAAGCTTGTCCCTTGAAGCACATGCAAAGATTGTCGGTGGTTCTGAACAAAGTTATATCTCCGGCGCGTTGACGCAGGAAGGCGTAGGTTACAAATTTTTCCCAGTTGGTAAAGGTGATCTATATCGACCGTTCGAACTATTGGATGTTTCTGGAATTTCGCCTCGTATTAGCCTCGAACTAATGATTGATATGCCCAATGTGTCGATTAGTGGATACACGGACGTGTGTGAAAAATTCTATTGGAAACGCGAAACAGTATCGGGTACTTTTTTTTCTTCACCCGTTTCGGCTACTTATGAACATGACGATATGAGCAGCGATAAAGTTATGCTTATCCAGGGTAATAATTTTGATGATGCTTTTTCTCTGCTCGCTACTGAACAAATTGCCGAGAGTGGTCGGTGGTCTAATATTATTTCAGCAGAAGGTGCTACTGGAAATATTTTTATGCTTGCCTTGGCAAGGACTTCGCCAGTGAGAGAAGATTCTCAGCAGTATATTTCTACAACACTTTCGCCAAACGCTACTAACACGGTGAACCAATCCATCAAAGCTTTTGGTGATTATCTGGTAGAAGATGATTTTCATCTGGTAGTGTTCAATCGCCAAGGTTTCATTGTTTTTGAAACCACGTCGTTAATTAATATGCAGCAATCTGGTTGGCGCGGTGTAGCATTAAATGGCTCCATGCTTCCCAGTGGTGCTTATCCTTATACCCTTCGAGCGAAGTCGATTGACGGCGCATTGATTAGTCAAAAGGGAAAAATCACAATTTTGAGGTGAGCGTGAAATACACCATACTGCTCTTAGCTGCGTTACTGACAGATACTTTGTATGCACAGGATGTGATTTTCTCGCAGTATTATGCAGCTGGACTTTTTGTAAATCCTGCAGAAGCGGGGCTTCAAAAAGATTTTACAATCAGTGCGAGCTATAGATCACAATGGAAGTCAGTGGATATGCCGTTCGAGACTTTTCAGGTAAGTTGCATTTATCCCCTCATGTCTCAGGGTCTTCGAAAGAAACATCTCGGAGGAATTGCTTTAACTGCATTTAATGATGTGGCCGGAGCTTCACGTGATTTTACAACGAATGGGCTATGTGCGGCAACAGCTTATAATTTTCAATTGAATTCAAAGGGCAATAATATTCTTGCATTTGCTATGCAGGGAGGACTGCACCAACGAATCATCAAGGCGGAAGATCTATTGTGGTCATCTCAGTATATCGAACATTTTGGTTTTGACAGGAATCTTGCCGCAGGCGAGGATTTTTCGACGCGTACAATGTATCCGGTGCTGAATGCGGGTATCGCTTGGTCATATCATCGGAAATCACATTTCAGAAATGTATTCGGAACTGTTCATGGCTTCTCGGCATCGAACCTTAACAGACCTAATGAAAGCGTCTTCGCTGGGGCACCAGCGACTTTGCCTATGCGATATCAACTTCACGGTGCATTGATGTTCAGCGGTAGTAAACGTTGGGAAATTTGCCCTGCCTACTTAGTGCGTTATGAAAATGGTTTGATTCAAACAAACACAGGAGCGTATGCGAACTATAATCTGACATCTGCAGGGCGCGGGCGGCGTGGGACAAAATTAATTCTTGGCGCGTGGTATCGACTACGTGACTCATTCATAATCACGACGGGCATTCAAAAAGGACCATTGACTTGTGGTGTTAGTTACGATCGTAATACAACATCGTTCAGTCGTTATATGGGAAACGCGGGCGCATTTGAAGTTTCAGCCGCGTTCGCCATTAGAAGCAAGCATGGGATGAAAGGGATTTCAACGCCCTTGATTTGAAAAACAATTAACGGACCACTACCCGACGTAATTTTTCTTGATATCAATATGCCGAATGTAAATGGTTGGAGTACATTGAAAGCTATTCGAGGTCATGAGCTGTTTCAACAAATCCCCGTATACATGTATTCTACTTCCTCGAACGATCGCGATAGAAAAATTGCCGATGATCGCGGTGCGAGTGGATTTTTTACGAAGCCTTATCGATTTGAAGAAGTACAGGCTATCGCCAGACAGGTCATCATGAAACATCGCGAGCAGGAGTCGACTTATTGCTAGTCAAAGAAGAAATTCCCATACAGAAAAATAATCCGCAACGCTCGCGATATGCGCGAAAGCACGATTCACACGGTCGCGAATTAACATTCGTTGATGGTTGATTTTGAATGGGTCATCACTAAAATTTTTGACAAACGTTTGCAGAAATTAATTTTTGCTCTACCTTTCAACGCAGAGTCCTAATCAAATAAGTGTATTTTATGCCCAACTACAATACACAGCACGACGAGGTGTGGCGTTTATTTAAACGCGGCGACAAAGAAGCCTTCGCTACTTTGTATCGTACGCATGTTGGTGCTTTGGTGAATTACGGCAATAAAATTTCTTCTGACCGTACTTTGATTGAGGACAGTATTCAAGATTTATTTATTGAATTGTGGCAAAATCGCGAACGGGTTTCTGATACTACATCCGTGAAGTTTTATCTTTTTAAAGCGCTTCGCTACAAGGTTTACCGCAAACTAAAGACTGATAATTTCTTTCATTCGCAAGATATTGAGCATCATCAAAACGATTTGTCGTATGCTTCTCACGAGAGTAATTTGATCGGCCTGGAGGTTCAGTCCCTGCAAATGGAGAACTTGCGGTCGCTCATTAAGCAACTACCGAAGCGTCAGCAAGAGGCGATCAATCTTCGCTATTTTCATAATTTTTCTAACGAGGAAGTTGCTCAGATTATGGGCGTGAACTATCAATCTGCATGCAATTTCATTTTTTCCGCACTTCAGAAGCTAAAGCTTAACCTCAAGGTCTCGGTCACATCTTTATTGATTTTCCTGAAATTTTTTTTGAGTTAGGACAGTAAATCCGCCGGCTTTGTGTCATTAGTATAATGGATACGTTAGGTAAACATTATAATAATGGATTATACGAAGTTTAATGTAGAAGATTTTGCGTCGAATGACAGCTTTATTGATTGGGTGAACCAGTCAGATCCGGAGGCTGTGAAGTACTGGAATCTTTATTTGTCGACGCACCCCGAAATTCGTGATACAGTTGAAAAAGCGCGAATTTTGGTGCTGAATCTAAAACATGCAGAGAAAACGCCATATGATGCAGGACAAGTCGCATCGATGTGGAAGAAGATAGAATCTGGCGTTGAAGTCCCTGTAAACACAAAGTCCAAGTCGAGAAAATTCAGTTACGCGTTCGTGCTTGCTACCGCTATTTTTATTTGCGCTGCAACTTCAATTTGGTATTACACCCAAGAGCACAATGCCAATCAATCGCTGGAATATTATAGCTACGCTGCGGTTTCATCGGATTTCGTCGAGCATGTAAACGAGACAGATCAAGCTCAGCGCGTGGTGTTGCAGGATGGAAGTACAGTTGTGTTGGCAGCGAAAAGTGCATTCAAGTATAAGGCAAACTACCTCGACGACTCGACCCGAAACGTGTATTTGTCTGGCGAAGCTTTTTTCGACGTCGCGCACAATCCATACAAGCCATTCATAGTACACTCCGATGAATTATTTGTGAAGGTGTTGGGTACAAGTTTTCGTGTGTCAGCGCAGGCAAATACACCAAGTTTTTTGGTCGCTGTAAAAACAGGAAAAGTGTCCGTGTATACAAGCAATAGTAATGGTGAGAAAAAAGACGGTGTAATTCTACTGCCTAACCAACAGGTGAACTATGTGCGGAAAGAACAGTCTTTCGAAAAAACACTTGTAGAGATGCCAGAAATTCTCAACGCCACAATCAAACCTGAAGACTTTGTATTTGAAAATACACCGATTGCCACCGTGTTTAAAAAGATCGAGAACGCCTACGGTATAGAGATTATTTTCAATGAAGAAACCATGAAGAACTGTTTTTTAACGGTTCCATTGGGAACAGAGTCGATGACAGAAAAACTAAAGATAATTTGTCAGACCATCGGGGCATCGTATGAGATTATTGATGCCAACGTCGTCATTAATAGCGCAGGATGTAAATAAACTAATGTTAAAAGTTCGCCTATGAAATAAACAATTACAAAATTTTTGATCGGTGATGTTGGAAGCCTCACTGATTCCGCTTACGCATCCCTCGGTTGACTATGAAGTTGCAGGTCGTATTCAATCCCAGGGGATAGTTCTAGTTCTTTTTCCATACACCTAAACCCTAAAAAATTTATGAAGAAACATCAGACACTTCGATGTTTGATTATTGACATCATGAGATTTACACTGTTTCAAATTTTGCTTGTGCTTGTTGTGTCGGGAGCGGCTACTGCTACGCCCGACGATGCCTTCGGACAAACAGTTTTGGATAAAGTCATTTCGATCAATGTCGAAAGTAAAAAGATTAAGCACGTTTTATTGGAGATCGAAAAATCTGCGAAAATAAAATTTGCTTATAACCCGCAATCGATTGCCGTCGACGATAAAATTTCTGTTGAATACAAAAATCAGAAATTGTCAGAAATCCTTCACGGTATATTCCAGCCACTGAATGTAGAGTATCAACTTTCCGGAGATTATATCATTCTGGTAAAACACCAAGTGTCCACTACGGTGGGAGACAAAGTTCGACCGTATGATTTTATTGATCTCAGCCGATCAATTTCAGGAAGGGTTACCGACGAAGAAGACTCGCCACTTCCAGGTGTTAACGTTACCATCAAAGGAACATTGATTGGAACGGTTACTGACTCCGAAGGAAATTTCATGATCGCCGGCGCGGACGAAGGGAGCATTCTCGTGTTTTCATTTATTGGTTATAGAACAGATGAAGTATTGATCGGTGATCAAACTGCTGTGAATTTGAAAATGGTAACCGATGTTGCCGCACTTGGAGAAGTAGTCGTTGTCGGTTATGGAACGCAGAAGGAATATACCAATGCGGGCGCGATTACAACGGTTAGCGTCGAGAAACAACTTCAGTATGGAACAAACCGATCAATGAGTAACAACCTTGCAGGTCAGGTCGCAGGTATTATCGGTGTGCAACGTTCTGGTGAACCTGGCTACGATGATTCTAATTTTTGGATTCGAGGTATATCGACTTTTCAGGGAGCCCGTCAACCTTTGATATTAGTTGATGGTGTAGAGCGATCACTCAATACATTTGATCCTGCCGAAATTGAATCGTTCTCCGTTTTGAAAGATGCCTCAGCAAGCGCGGTGTATGGTGTACGCGGTGCCAATGGTGTGATCTTAATCAACACGAAACGTGGAAAGGTAGGAAAGCCAAGTGTGCAATTAAGATATGAGCAAGGCTTCACCAGTCCCGTTAAGCTTCCGGAGTATATCGGTGCTGCCGATTACATGGAACTGATGAATAGCATTTCGGCGGATGCAGGTCAAGTTCCTTCATACAGCGAAGAACGCATCAATAACACACGCAACAATGTCGATCCCGATCTCTATCCCGACGTAAATTGGCTTGATGCAATTACGAAAGATCATTCAACAAATTCACGGGTTAATTTGACGGCCACCGGCGGAAGTAACTTCTTGCGTTATGCGATTGTTGGTTCATATTTTAATGAACAAGGTATCGTGGAGCGCGACCGAAGTCAAGAATGGGATTCATCACTAAAGTCTCGACGGTATAATATTCGCTCTAACGTAGACCTCGACGTCACGCCAACAACACTGCTACGTGTCAACATAGGCGGGTTCCTTCAAGACAGAGATAGCCCACCACAGTCGATGGACTTCTTGTTTGATCAAGCTTTTCAGACTGTGCCCCACGTGCATCCAACGCGCTACTCAAGTGGTGAAATTCCACGCGTTAATGCAGATCGCACGAACCCATGGGCACTGGCTACGCAAACTGGTTTTGCGCGAGGAAGCTCAAGTAAAATCGAATCACTGTTTTCGGTCGAGCAGAATATGGATGCCCTTGTGCCGGGTCTTACAGGACGTTTTGTTTTTTCTTTCGATCGATATTCCGGAAGCCGTGTAGTGCGTAGGAAAGATCCTGATTATTATAAACCGACCATTGGCAGAAATGAAGACGGTTCATTGATTCTCGATATCGATCGATTTGGTCAGGTGTTTCTTGATCACAATAACGAATTGGAATTTGGTGACAAAAGTATCTATGTAGAGGGTACACTTAGCTATAGTCATAATATTGGTAATCATTACATCGACGGACTCGTTTTGTATAACCAACGCAGTTACGATAATGGTGCGAAAGTTCCATTTCGTTTTCAAGGTATTGCTGCGCGCGCCTCGTATTCTTATAAACGTAAATATATTGTTGAGGCCAACTTCGGACTTAATGGATCTGAGAACTTAGCGAAAGGCAATCGTTTTGGATTCTTCCCGTCTGGAGCATTGGGATGGGTAGCATCGGAGGAAGCCTTTATGGAGGATTTGCAAAACACGATATCTAAATTAAAGTTTCGTGTATCCATCGGCCAAGTCGGTAATGATCGGTTTGGACCAGAACCTTTTAGTCCTATCAATCGCTTTGCTTACATCACTACAATCGGAGATACTGATGGATACAGTTGGGGGATCAACAACGACTATTCTCGTGCGGGAAGAAGAGAAGGTGATTACGGTGTACAAAACTTAACCTGGGAAACAGTCACGAAAGCAAATCTCGGTGCGGAGCTTGGTCTATGGAACAGCTTAACGCTCCAAATTGATTTCTTTAAAGAAGAGCGCAAGGATATTTTCATGAACCGTAAGACGATACCAAGCTCGAGTGGCTTTATCAACTCGCCATTTGCAAACTATGGTAAAGTAGAGAATAAAGGTTTTGATATGTCGTTAAATGCGAACAAACAGATCTCCAAAGATTTTTCTATTTCCGCGCACGGTGCATTTACGTACGCCAAGAATAAGATATTAGAGCAAGACGAAGAGCCAGCGAAAATCGGAACGTATCGTTCTACCACTGGGAAAATGGTTGATCAAAACTTTGGTTATGTTGCCGAACGTCTTTACACGAATGAAGACTTTGCCGATATCGACAATGGTGTTTTGGTAGGGACACTACCAAGTGCAGGACTCGGTCCTGTTCGTCCTGGCGATATCAAGTACAGCGATTTGAATGGTGATGGCACCATTACCAATGCTGATCAAACGTCTTTGAAGGGTACAAAGAATCCTCAAATCGTTTATGGCTTTGGTTTGAATATGCGCTATAAGAATTTTGACCTTGGCTTTTTCTTTCAAGGAAATGCACGCACGTATCGAATACTCGGTGGTAACTTTTTCTTGCCAGGAACAGGTGGTGGTGCTGCGGGTAATATTTATACAAACGTGTTAGACGACCGTTGGACAATTGATAACCCAAGCCAAGATGTATTCTGGCCGCGGTTAGCATTTGCGCCGGCTAGCAACAATAATGTTCGCTCTTCTTGGTGGCTAAAAGATATGAGTATGTTACGCATGAAACATATTGAGATCGGATACAGTTTGCCAATGAACATCACCAATAAAGCACACCTTAAATCGTTGCGTATTTTCGTTACAGGAAATAACCTACTCACATTATCTTCTTTCAAAATGTGGGACCCTGAACTTGATACGGATAATGGTTTCCGTTATCCGATCATGAAATCTTTTTCAGCTGGGGTAAATCTTGAATTTTAGTGAAGACCTTAATAAATGCAAGTATGAAATTTCTCAAGAATATATTACTCGTCAGTGTGCTGATATCCGCAGGCTCGTGTGCTGACTTTTTGGAAAGAACGCCTGACGATCAGTTGACGATGGAGATGATCTTTAACGATAAGATCAGGACCGAAGATTGGCTCGCGGGAGTGTATGCGAGTATTCCTGATCCTTATTGGGGATTTACACGTCACATCGGATACGACCCGCTATCAGACGACATGAATCCTTCACATCGATGGGCGCAATTCGGCTGGTGGGTTGTGGATAGGCAGCAAGGCAACTGGACACCCGGGAACGTCGAACCTAATTATTGGGATGTGTTGCCGAAACGCATACGATCGGCGTATATTTTCATCGAGAATGTAAAACCAAATCCAGCGCAGAAAGTGACGGAAGAAGAAGTAGCGCTGATGCGAAATGAAGCGCGTTTCTTGATCGCTTACTATTATTGGTTGATGACTGAGATGTATGGTGTGATTCCATTCAATCCTGGATTAACGCCCAGCAATGCTACACCTGATGAATTGTTCATCGGTCAGACACCATTCGATAATGTGATCAACTGGATCGATGCAGAATTGCTTGATTTGTCTACAAAATTACCCGCGATGTATTCGAATGCGAGTAAGTATGGTCGCGCTACGTCTATCATGTGTTTGGCGGTGCGCGCACGCATGCTGTTGTTTGCTGCGAGCCCTTTGGTAAATGGTAATGAAGACTACCTGAATTTTGTTAACAACAAAGGTGAAGCGTTATTCAATAGTGCTTACGACGCAAGCAAATGGACAAGAGCAACGGATGCGTGTAAATTACTTATTGATAAATCGCATGAAGCTGGTCACGCCCTGTACTATGAATACAACGATGATGCGAGTATCGATCCGTTTCTTTCTTACCAGAACATGATGTTTAAAAAATTCTCTGACGGAAATAAAGAGATCCTGTTTGCAAGACCGAATAGTAATGTATGGGAGTATGATAGACATGCGCAACCGAGAGGAACCGGCGGTAACGGTGGATTGGGCGTGACGCAGTCGCTTGTGGATGCATTCTTCATGGAAAACGGTTTGCCGATCGATGCACCTGGATCAGGTTATGTTGAGAAAGGATTTTCTGCTGCTGACGAGGTTAGAAACACGAAGTGGCAGGAAGTGCAAGGCAACGGTAAAGTTACACTTGCCGGTACCTACAATATGTATGTGAAGCGCGAGCCACGATTTTATATTTCGGTTTTGTATAATCGCGCGTGGCATCGCCGGGAGAATCGTACGACACGTTTCCTGATAGACGAATGGGATGGTGGCCCGACATGGGATGCTCCTCAGAACGGTTATCTTCTAAGAAAAAAAGTTCATCCTGATCACGATAGTCGTAGTGGTGCAAATCCATATCGACCAGGTATTTTATATCGCCTGGGTGAAGCATACCTCAACTATGCAGAAGCACTTAACGAATCAGATCCTGGAAATGCAGACATTCTTAAATACGTGAATCTTATCCGCGAACGCGCCGGGATACCAGACCTTGAAGAAGGTTTAAGTCAAGCTGAAATGCGTGAGGCCATTCGGAGAGAAAAACGTGTTGAGCTGAACTGCGAGGGAATTCGCTATACAGATATCAGACGATGGAAAATTGGTGAGCAAGTACTCAATGCTGATTTTACAGGAATGAACTTCTTCGGTACAGCAATGAGTGACGATGAAGGGAATGCCAACGCGTTCTTCAAGAGAACAGTTTATCAAAAACGCGTATTCACAAAGAAGAACTACTGGTTCCCTGTACCACAATCGGAGATCGATAAAAATCCGAATCTTGTACAGAATCCCTTCTGGCAATAGTTAGCACTAGATAAAGATTACTATCCAAGTACAAGCTTCCTTGGATAGTAATCTTCTAGATTAAATGAAACAGCGCCGATAAACCACTACGATGTGATGATTGATGTGTCACAATAGATTGATGGTAATCAACCATTGCAGCGGTTTCAATTTGGGTGAATTGAGAATATATATCAGGCCGGCCAACGGTCTGGCATCTTTACGGTTCTCTGGTGTTTGTTGATCCCGTTATCGACCGGTGTCGAAGAAAAATATTTTCAGAATTAGGAGAGTAAAAACGCGCGCCGTTGTGCACTATAGCGTTAAGTCACGTCCGTTGTGAATACAACGTTGCAACTTGTGGTGTGCTGGCGTGCTGTTTATTGTTTTCGAAAAGAATCCACTAAAATGATCGTGCTATGAAATAATGATACAAAAAAAATCGGTGACGTTGGAAGCGTCACCGATCTGCTTTCGCATCCCCGGGTTTGACTATGAAGTTGCAGGTCGTATTCAACCCCAGGGGATAGTTTAGTCCATTTACATGACCTAAAACCTTTCAAATCTATGAAAAAACATCAGACACTCCGCGGTTTGATTTTTACTATTGTAGCTATTCAGCTGAGTCTGGCAATATCCGGAACCGTAATCGCAGAAAATCGGGCAGATCGGGTCATTTCGGGCACCGTAACCGATGAAGATGGTGCTGTCCTTCCCGGTGTAAACGTAATATTAAAGGGTACGCTCGTTGGTGTTGTAACCGATGCGAGCGGAAAATACAGTTTGCAAATCCCAGGTGAACCGTCCAACAACGAAGTATTGGTGTTTTCATTCATCGGTTATGCAACGCAAGAGGTGGCTGTCTCTAATCGAACCACGGTTGACGTAACGATGATCACCGACATCACATCACTTAGTGAAGTGGTTGTGGTAGGTTACGGAACGCAAGACAAAAAAGATATCACGACAACGGTAACGCACCTCACGTCGAAAGATATTTTGCAAGTGGCCGGTAACGGTGCGCTAATGGCAATACAAGGAAAGGTAGCCGGACTTTCAATTACCAATACAGCGGCAGCGGATCCGAATTCATCGCCCAACTTTCAATTGCGTGGTGTATCATCACGAAACGCAGGACTGGGGCCGTTGTTTGTCATCAATGGGATACCCGGCGGTAACATTGATAACTTAAATCAAAATGACATTGAATCCATTGATGTGTTAAAAGGCGGAGCTGCATCTGCAATCTACGGTACACGTGGTAGCAATGGTGTTGTATTGATTACAACGAAACGCGGTGCGAGTACACCGCAAGCTTTCTACGATGGTTATGTGAGTTTTAACTACCTCACGAACAAAATAGATGTTTTGTCGAAAGACGATTTCTTGAAACATAATCGTGGTACAGATTATGGCGGCGATACCGATTGGGCCAAAGCTATTACGAAATCACCAGCCATATCGCATAAGCACACCCTGCAATTGTCGGGAGGAAGTAACTCAACAAATTACATGCTTTCGTTCGACTATAGAGATGCGGACGGGCTCGACTTGCGATCGGCAAGAGAAGAGTATGGAGCGCGGTTGAATCTCTATCATAAATCTGCCAATGATCTTTATGAAGCAACCGTCACGATTGCGCCACGATATGTGTTCGCTGATAACGCCAGTGTTGGGTTGTCGTCACAGTCACTGGCCATGAGATCTGATAATTCCAATGGTGCATTCACACAATCTCTATTCTTGAATCCGACGTTTCCTGTGTACGACGAGACAGCACCAAGCAGATATTTTAATGTTTTGAATAAAGGGGGATTTGACGGCGCATATAATCCTGCGGAAGAATTGAACACCGTACAAACTGGATCAGAAGGGAAATACCTTGAGTGGAGTGCCTCGTTCAAGCTTAACATCTTGAAAAATCTATATTCTCAAATAACACTGGGGCAACAAACCAGTGACTTCTTTGATTTTAATTTTACGCCGTCGACCAATAATAGACGAATCAATAGCAACGGTGGACGAAATACAGCGGGGCGCGCTTACAATAAAACAGATCAAAAAACTTTTGAATGGATTGGTAACTACAACTTCGATGTTAATGATCACGACGTAGAAGTGATGGGAGGCTATTCATTTAACTATTTTAATAGTAGTGGGATGAACGCTTCAAACGAGCAATTTCCTTCCGATGTACTCACTTATCACAACCTTGGAACGGGAACGTGGATTCTTGAAAGTCCACAAAATAGATTGGGGTCTTACAAAAACGATTCGCGACTGATTGCCTTCTTCGGTCGTATTACCTATGACTACGCGAGTAGATACTATGTTTCTGCAAGTTTGCGCCGCGAGGGATCGTCACGATTTGGTGCAGGAAATAAATGGGGAAGTTTTCCAGGCGTATCTGTCGGGTGGCGCATTATCAATGAATCATTCTTCCCGAAGATTGATGCGATTGAAGATTTGAAATTGCGTGCCGACTTTGGTGTAACGGGGAATCAAGATTTTGGTAATTACTTGTCGTTGGATACCTACTCTGGATACGGATTTTATGCATACCAGAACACCTATTATCAAGTATGGGGGCCAAGTCAAAATATTAACACAGATCTTCGCTGGGAAAAAGCTGAGAACTTTAATGTCGGCTTGGATTTTGAACTGTTTGAAAGCAAAATCTCAGGGACGGTCAATTATTTTTCACGGACCAATAAAGATCTGCTCGGTTTTTACAATGTGCCCGTACCACCCAATGTGCAAGGCCAAACCTATGTTAACGTAGGAACAATGAAAAATTCTGGTGTTGAGATACAACTCGACGCACAAGCGTATACCTCTGATAAATTTCAGTATACCATTTCATTTGCTGGGGCGACAAACAACAATAAATTCATTTCATTTTCCAACGACCTTTATAAAGGAAACAACTATCAAGACATCGCTGGCCTCGGAGGTATGGGGAGTTCAGGTTTGAACGCACAACGCTTAGAAGAGGGCAGACGAATCGGTAGCTTCTACATGTGGAAGTCAGCTGGTGTAGACGCAACGGGAAGGCTATTGGTGTATGACAAAGCTGGTGAGGTGATTCCGGCGAATACAGCCAAAGCGGATGATAGACGTTATGTTGGAAATGGTCTTCCAAAATTTACAGCTGGTCTTGGTAATAATTTTTCGTACGGAAGTTTTACACTTAGCGTATTTCTACGCGGTGCTTTTGGATTTGATCTCTACAATACGACAGCCTATTTCATCGGAACACCAGCAACACAAAAAGGTGTTAATGTGTTGTCAACAGCTTACGATGGTGGAAAATATTCCGCGCTTACAAACGAAGAAACATATTCATCGCTGTCTGATTATTTCTTAGAGAAAGGGGACTACGTTAAGATTGATAACGTTACGCTGAGCTACAACTTTAGCGCGCCGGTAAAGTTCATTTCGTCGGCAAGGGTATACTTCACTGGGCGGAACTTGTATACGTTCACCAAATTTACGGGTGGAGATCCGGAACTTGTAAATGTGAACGGTTTGTCGCCCGGAATCAACACATCATTGGCCTACTATCCATCGTCACTTCAATTAATCGCTGGTTTACAGCTAAAGTTTTAACGTCAAACAAATTGCTGAATATGAAATCAATCATAAGATATAAGATTAGCATCGCGTTGTCATTGGTGTTAATGCTGTCGTCCAACAGCTGTACCGACCTCGATGAGACGCTGTATGATAGAATAACTTCAGAGACTTTTTTGCAAACAAAGGATGATGTGATTCGTGATTTTTTACGATCCTTTGAACATGGATATTGGTCTATTCAAGGCGGCGGTTTGTACTACGCTCAAGAACTATCGGGAGACCAATTGATGACGCCCAACCGTGATGGCGATTGGTTCGATGGCGGTGTTTATCAACGTAGCCATTACCACACTTGGACGGATCAAGATAACTACACGAACGACATGTGGAACGCGTTGTATCAGGGCATCAGCTTAGCGACGAATTCATTGGAAGATATTGAAAAAATAGATCCGGTGAAGTTCGGTTTAACGGAAGCGGAGAAGGCGGATTTTATTGCTGAATTAAGAGCACTTCGCGCTTGGTATCATTTGCGTGCATTCGATCTTTACAGAAATATTCCTATCGTGACGAAAGTGAAAGGCGAGAGCTTTATGCCTGAACAATCAACACCCCAAGAAGTATTTAATTTTCTTGAGAAAGAATTATTAGAGGCGATTCCTAATCTTCCAACACGCGAGGCGCTTGGCGAAAATGCAATCGGTCGTTGGACGAAAGGTGGCGCAGCAGCACTCCTCGTACGTTTGTATCTCAATGCCAAAGTTTACATCGACCAAGAGAAATATGCTGAGTGTGCAACGATTTGTGAGAATTTTATGGAAGGTGATTACGGTGATTATCAAATTGAAAGTCGTTGGGACGCGCCGTTCGATTATACAAACGTTACATCTCCAGAAGTTGTATTCGGTTTCCCTTCGAGTTTTTCCAGGACACACTGGCATTACAGTGGCGATATGTTTGGCTGGATGGCGCCACATCAGGCAGGTAAATACTTTGGACTCGATGTAATAGGTTTCAATACACGCTTTGCGTTGCAACCTGGTCGTGACGTTGATAGTGTTGAATATCCGTTCGCGCTAGGAAAGCCTTTTGTGAAATTTCAAAAGTATCCTGATGACCTGCGGTTGAAGAAGTATCGAAACCTCGGCAATAGCACAAGAGAGGGAATGTTTCTTTATGGATACTTACCTTACTTTGATGCAGCGCAAGGAAAGATTGTAAACTTAAAAAGCAATCGCGGTTATACCATTTTCAGCAGAGATCAAGTAGGCTTTTTTAAAGACACACCACCAGGACAAGCGCTGGAAGATAAAGTTTCCAACATGAACCACGCCGATGATAATTCCGGCGTTTGGCTTGTGAAGTATCCATTCTACCCAACAGCCGATGCCAATAAACTTGCCTCAGCCTATGCAGAAATTCGGTACGCTGAGATTTATTATTCGCTCGCAGAATGCAAATACAGAGCAGGAGATAAAGCGGCCGCGGCTGCCTTGTTAAATACAGTAAGGAAACGGAATTATCCTGAGGGCTCAACCAGCTTATATTCTGTGAGTGGTAGCGAGTTGACAGACATTGAAATGTTAGATGAATGGGGGCGTGAATTTATCGGTGAAGGACGTAGACGTACTGATCTCGTTCGTTGGGGTGTGTTCAACAGCGGAACTTGGTGGGATAAACTTCCAGATACCGACGATCATACAAAAATATACCCGATAGGCAGAAACATCATGACGCTTTCGACAAATCTTAAGCCAAATCCTGGTTATTAAACTTCATACATGAACCATTATGAAAAATTTGAATGACAAAAGTATGGCATATACAGGGCGAGGCACAGGTGTTGTGTTTAGCTGTGCACTGCTGCTATTCGCGATAATGATAAGTTCTTGCGACAAGGAATTAGATGCGCCAACGATTCCACCATTGGAAACCGGAACACTATCCGCTTCGAAGACTACGGTTGTTATTGACAATACAAAGCCTTTCGATGAAGCAGTCTCTTTTACTTGGACCGCGAAGAAAAATTCTCATGTCGTTAACAAGTTAATCTTGATGTCGGGAGAAGAATCGGATACAGTTGATGTGTCGACGGAAGTGAATAAGAAATTTACCAATGTAGAATTCAACGGCATCCTTCTTGATGAGCTTGACTTAACGGTGGGTGAGGTAGCCAGTGTAAACGTAATTGTATATTCTGCCGTGGTAGCTATTGCGGATAATAATAAGACAGCATCATCCAATACAATAACGTTGTCTGTAACGCCTGATAACAAAGTGGAGCCACCGCCTGCGTACACGAAATTGTGGATTGTCGGAAACGCTACACCGAATGGTTGGAATATTGGTGATCCCAATGTAATGGTGAGCGATCCATTAAACGCTTATCAGTTTAAATACAACGAGGTACTGAAGGCAGGTGAGTTTAAGATTCCTGTGGCAACGGGCAGTTGGGGTGCAGATTTCTACATGCCTCCGGTAAATCATCCCGCGATCACGAGCACCAGTGTAAAACTAACGCCAGGAGGAACCCCCGACAACAAATGGATCATTGACACACCGGGCGCCTATAAAATTCTATTGAACATCAGTACGATTGGTTTTATCAAAATCACACCCTTTACCCCATATCAAAATATTTATCTCATTGGCGATGCGACGACTGCAGGTTGGGATGCCGCGAACGCAATCGCGATGACAAAAGATGGTGTCGATGCCAACGTGTTCACATGGACGGGCGAACTAAAATCTAGCGGCGATGGGTACTTTAGATTTTTGACAACGAAGGATTTGAATCAGGCTTCATTCGTTGCGCCGGCTGCAGATGCAAGTATTAGCACGACGCAGGTTGCCTTTACTGAAGATGGAACGCCTGCTAACAATTTTAAGGTGAAGGTAGGAGAAGATGGTATGTATAAAATCACCATTAATCAGCTTAAAGAGACCATTACCATCATAAAGCAGTAAGCATTCATCCTGGGATGTTTTAATCCCAGGGTTCTTTTTATATCTTAAAAAATGATCAGAAAAAACATACTCCAATTATTAGCAGTAAGCCTGCTCACATTAAGTTTCATCAGTTGTAATTCTAGGAAGGAAATCAAACGCCCGCGTGATCCATGGGTGTTCAGGTCGGTACTCGATAGCAAGCCGCGGATGATTACCGTGGCTTTGAACGACAACCTCTATGTCGCATATAGCGCACAAACATGTGAGTTATATAAAGCTTGGAAGGGTGGCGTGATTTTCGACGGTGCTGTTTACACAACTCACCATGGACCGCAACCGTCCTCAAAAGGGTATGCCTACTTCGTTCAGCAGGACGAAGACTTTTGGTATTTGGTGCGTGGAGAAAATGAATCGCCAGCGAAGACCAATTTCAAGGGATACAGCATCAAGAATGATAAAGTGACATTCCATTTTGAATTGTCGGATGAAAATGGAAACACGGTTCTCATGGATGAAACGCCGGAGTATGAATCGAGAGGAGATCAGCCTGGTCTCACGCGAACATTTCAGATCGTTAACGCTACTGTAGAGACGAAGGTTAAAATCAAAACAAAGCTCTCGAATCTTCAACAGCCAGATGACTATAGTTCCACTGGCGATTTAAAGGTCATCAAAAGCAATGAGAAAAAAGATGCGAAGGGCACAACACATGAGGTTGACGTTGAAGTTTTATTAAATGCGCAAGACAAGACAAATCTTCAAGTTTACTTTCATCCCGGTTTCGAAGAGAAGGTAGAAGAGAAAGAAGCACAGCCAGTCGATGTAGTTGCACAGGGTGCGTCATTGATCGAAACATCAGATTGTAAAACGTGCCACAATGAAAAAGTAAAAACAGTTGGACCTGCATATCTAGACATTGCCAAAAAGTACGCATCGACAGAGGCGAACCTGAATACATTAGCAGAAAAAGTTATTGACGGCGGGTCTGGTAATTGGGGAGCGGTTCCAATGTCGGCGCACCCTGACCTGACGCCTGAAGATGCAGCAAAGATGATAACTTACGTGTTATCGCTGGATGGTGAAAAATTTGAAACAAAAGTTGAAGGCAATAACAATATCACGGCTGGGAAATCTTTTGTAACCGTTGATCTAGATGAAAAAAATGCCTTTGAACAGTTAGATGCGAACAAGGAATATCCCGGGTTAGCAACTTCCATTTATACGCTCGAATCAAGTGGCAATGATCTTTACGAGTTGCCCAAGCAACGCGATCCGATTTACACAATGGTAGCGCCGGTACTCCATTTCAATCAAGAGAGTTTTAAGAATGCGCCGCGATCGCGCGAAAATATGTTGCTGCATGCAAAGGGATTTATCACCGTCGAGAAGGATGATAATTTTGTTTTTAGACTTGTAAGCGACGATGGTTCAAGAATGTGGCTGGATAACAAAATGCTTATCGATAACGATGGTTTCCACAGTGCACAACCAAAAGAAGCTGAGATTACGCTCAAGAAAGGGAAACATCCCGTTGAGGTTATCTACTATCAAGGTGCTGGCGACTTGATGTTATCGCTTCAATGGGCAACACATGATAAGGGCGCGTTTACGGTAATCGAAGAAAATAACTTTGTTCATACGAAGTCACACTTTAAGCGTTCGATACCCTATGTTTCCATGGATAAATTGGTGAAGAACGTTCCTGGTGATAAGCGTGACGAAGCCGGCCTGCATCCATCATTTAAATTAGAACAAGCCAGACCTTCTACTTTTGAGCCTAAGGTTGGTGGAATGGATTTTTTATCCGACAGCAGTTTGATTGTCTGTACATGGGATTCTACCGGACCAGTGTATAAACTTGAGGGCGTGACGCGCCACGATCCAGAGAAAATTAAAGTGACGCGCATAGCCTCAGGGTTGGCGGAGCCTTTGGGAGTAAAAGTCGTAAACGACACGCTATATGTTTTGCAGAAACAAGAACTGACACGACTCCTTGATACAGATCGCGATGGTATCATCGACGAATATCAAACGGTTTGCGATGGGTGGAAAGTGTCTGCAAACTTCCACGAGTTTGCGTTTGGATTAGCATATAAAGACGGCTATTTCTACGCGGCGTTGGCAACAGCAATCAATCCGGGTGGCGCAAGCACGCAGCCTCAAATTCCAGATCGCGGTAAGGTTATTAAGATTTCGAAAAAGGATGGAAGTTTCGAGTTTATTGCCAGCGGTCTGCGTACACCGAATGGTATTAACGTCGATGTTGCAGGAGAATTATTTGTCACCGACAATCAAGGCGATTGGGTTCCGTCAAGTAAACTGTTGCACATCATTCCAGGTGCATGGTATGGATCGCGTTCCGTTGATCCGGAAGGCACAGCAACGCTCAAAGAGAAATTGCCCGTAGTGTGGCTGCCTCAAGATGATATTGGTAACTCGCCAAGTCAGCCAGTACCGATTAACGTTGGCCCTTATAAAGGACAGATGCTTCATGGCGAGGTTACCCATGGTGGTTTCAAGCGTGTGTTCATGGAAAAAGTGAACGGCGATTACCAAGGCGTTGTGTTCCGCTTTACACAAGGCTTGGAAGGTGGTGTGAATCGCGCTGTGTGGGGATCTGATGGTGCGCTGTATGCAGGTATGATTGGTAATCCAGGCAATTGGTCGCATGCAGGCGGAAAATGGTTTGGTCTTCAGAAAATGATTTGGACTGGTAATCCAACTTTTGAAATGCTCGCCGTGCGCGCCAAGACAAATGGAATGGAGATAGAAATGACAGAACCGATTGCTGATGGTGATGGTAATGCAATAGAAGATTATGAAGTTAAGCAATGGTATTACAAGCCTACCGCTGACTACGGCGGGCCTAAATTAGACGAACGAAAATTGGCCGTGAAATCGGTTAACGTATCCGCCGATCGTAAGAAAGTATTCTTGGCAATAGACGGCATGCAGCCAAATCATATCGTGTACATTAGGTTGAAAGGTGTGTTTAAGTCCAAAGCAAATCTAAGTTTGTGGGCTACCGAAGCGTGGTATACGCTAAATCAAATTCCACAGCATACGCCAGGTTTTACTTCGCCGCAGGTGAAGATTGCAGCGAACACGTTGACAGAAGCAGAAGTGAAAGAAGGGTGGAAGTTGTTGTTCGATGGAAAGACCACAGCAGGCTGGCGATCTTATAAACGTGAGAAAACCGGTAGCGCATGGGTTGTGAGGGACGGCGCACTCACATTAAACAAACCATTCAATGCACCGAACAACTTAGAAGGTGGCGACATTATCACGGTCGACGAATATGAGAATTATGAATTGGCCCTCGAGTGGAAAATTGAGAAGTGCGGGAATAGCGGCATCATCTTTAATGTTGTCGAGGCGAATGAATACAATGCTGTCTGGCAAACTGGTCCGGAGATGCAGATACTCGACAATCTTTGTCATCCGGATGCAAGAATCGAGAAGCATCGTGCGGGCGACCTCTATGATTTGATCGAAAGTAATTTTGTCGCCGTGAATCCTGTCGGAGAGTGGAATCGCATTAGACTCATCGCTAATCGCGGTAAGTATGAGTTTTGGTTGAATGGACATCGTGTCGTTTCATTTGAGATGAACACCCAAGCTTGGAATGATTTGGTCTCCAAAAGTAAATTCAAAGATATGCCTGGATTTGGGAAATCGCGGAAAGGGCACATCGCACTGCAGGACCATGGAAATCAGGTATGGTTTAGGAATGTGAAAATTAAGGTGATCAAGTAAAATATTTTTTCAAAATGATTAGTAAAACGTAACGCCATCCATCTCTTCAGTAAGGAAAGCTTTGGTCGATAGAAATAAACAACCCAAAAAAGTTACAACTATGAAAAACGTACACATGCGTGCGGTGAGCATGCAAAGAGAAACCGATGTGTTGGTGGGTGGTGTGAGAGAATTTCGTTCAAGTATTTTATTACTGATTTTATGTTTGGTGTTTTTACAACCTGCAAAGGCACAGGTAACTGACGAGCGCGCCGAGAACATGCAAATTGCACTGCAGAATATTTTTATGTCGGCAGATCAATCGTATTATAAGTTCAACAGCGCATCTGATAACGATCCCTATGTGTATGGTTATTGGGTAACGGCACATGCATTAGAAGGTCTGGCTGACGCTTACCAGCGCACAAGAAACGTTGTGTACTATAACCGTATGAAGAGCATCATTGCTGGAATTCGTAAGTATAATCGATACGGCGCTGGAACGTATCGCAATGATTATTATGACGATCTCGAATGGCTTGGCTTAGCGGCGTTGAATTGTTACTATGCTACGAAAGACAACGAATTTCTTGACGCTGCGCATCAAATATGGACCGAAATAAAAACAGGCTATTCCGGCGGAAAGATGTCGTGGAAGAAAGGTTGTACGACACCTTGTAACAATTCCATCGGGAATAGTCCTGCGATCGTGATGGCTGCACGTCTTTACAAGTTAGAAGGCGATAATGCCAATCTGCAGATGGCAAAAGATATTCATGCGTGGATGAAAGCTAACGTCTTTAATGCTAATGGCGGTATTTGGGACGCTCCCGGAAACTTCGATGAAGGTTGGCAGTTTTCATACAACTCAGGTATGTTTATCACGGCGTCGCTTGAATTAAATATCATCACAGGCACGCAGTCTTATCTCGATGATGCGATCAAGGCCTGTGAATTTGTGATGAACTTTAGGAATTACAACGGTGGTGTTTTCTTTCTGAACGAGACAGGGCAAGGTGACGGAGGATTGTTCAAAGGAATTTTTGCGAAGGCTTTTGCTGACTTTGTTCGCCTGGGGAATTTAACACCGGCACAACGTGATCGCTACATGCAGATGATTCAGTTCACCGGTAATTATGCCTGGAATAAAGCCGTTAATAAATCTAACTTTTTAATTAGTCCTGACTGGTCAGTGCTACCCAGTGGCACGATAGATCTTTCAACACAGGCGAGTGGTATTCACTTATTTGAAGCAATTGCGAGCTTGAAAAAAGTCCATGTTTACCAAGATCTAAATTATAGCGGTTTTTATGGGCAGCTTGCTGTGGGTTCGTATACACTTGCGCAATTGCAAGGCAAAGGTATTGCGGACAACGGCATAACTTCGATGACTGTTCCTGCTGGCTATGCGGTGACGGTTTACGAGAATGACAATTTCACGGGCGCGTTCAAGACGTTCACGGCAAACTCAGGATGGCTTGCAGATTGGAATGATCGTATCACATCTATTAAAGTTGCTGAGGTAGGCGGGCCTGTCAGCGTTTATCAAGATATTAACTACGGCGGTTATGCAGCTGGGCTCGACGTGGGTACGTATACACTTGCCCAACTTCAAGCAAAAGGTATTTTGAATAACGACGTCACATCATTGAAAATTGCACAAGGTTTTAAAGTTACGGCTTACGATAGTGATAACCTTACTGGAACTTCTGCAGTGTACACTACCGATACAGGATGGCTCGCTGATTGGAACGATAGAATTGGATCAATTCGTGTAAGCGCAAATGGAGATCCGTCACTTAGCGGAATCTATGAAATACAAAATCGCAATAGTAATTTATATGTTGATGTGTCAGGTGGACCTGGCTCAACCGCAGATGGTATTATCATTCACCAATGGAGTTTGACGCAGAATACAAATCAACAGTTCATACTAGAGCATGTCGGCGATGGCGCATATAGAATTACACCTGTAAACAGTGGGAAAGCGCTTGATGTAAACTCCAGTGGAAAGGAAAATGGCATTAACGTGCAGCAATGGAGTTACTTTGGATTCAATAATCAGCAGTTTGTGGCGGTGTCAACAGGTGATGGATTTTATAAGCTCATCGCGAAACATAGTGGTAAGGTTTTAGAGGTAGCGGGTTTCAGTACGGCGAACGGTGGCGTAGTGCAGCAATGGGACAATCTCAATCAAACCAGCGCCATGTGGAGATTAGTCCGACCAACAGCGATTAATGGAACTGGAAATGGATTGACTGCGAACTATTTTAACGGAAGAAATTTCGAAACCCTGCGACTAACACGCACGGATGCAAATGTGAACTTTGACTGGGGAACAGGCTCTCCCAATACGCTCGTGAATGTCGATCAGTTCTCAACGCGCTGGAGCGGGCAAATTCAACCACGTTATTTCGGTAACTACACATTTTATCTCACCGCCGATGATGGTTGTAGATTGTGGATTAACAATCAGCTTGTTGTCGACAAGTGGAGAGATGACGGCGGAACGGAAGTGTCTGGTGTAATTGCATTGAACGGTGGTCAGCGATACAACCTGAGATTAGAGTTCTATGAAAATGGTGGGGGAGCAAAAACGAAATTAGAATGGTCAAGTCCGCTTCAAACACGCGAGGTCGTTCCAACGTCTCAACTCTATACAAGTACCTCGGTGCGTACGCGTACATTCGAAACGATATCGGTTGATGAAGATGATGGCTTACAAATTTATCCCAACCCAGGCAGAAGTGAAACAGTACATCAACTAACACTTGCGTTTCATCGTAGCTCGGGGAATATATCGCTGTCGATGATAAACGATAAAGGTCAATCGATCATGAGTGGCAAATTTGATGTCATCGATTCAAAAGTTGCCGTCCCAATCTCTTCAATGACCGCTGGATTGTATTTAATCCGGATTCGTCATGAGGGTAAGACTTGGGTAAAGAAATACTTGCTGGAATAATCATTTTGTTTAACGATCGTCTGCATTTGCAGTGATCCCATTGTAGAAAGCTTCTTGGTGAACAGGAAGCTTTTCTTTTGTTATCAAATGACAGATCTGTGATTTTTAAAGTTGATCATTGAATTGAATGGTATTAGGCATCAGGTTTTAACTATTGAAGGGAATAAAAAAATGGAATGATGCTAAACGATTTTTTTGTGGTGGGTATAGGTGCATCCGCAGGTGGTCATGCTGCGCTGAAGGAGTTTTTTGAAAATTTGTCTCGCGATACAAACGCTGCATTTATTATTGTGACCCATCTCGCGCGCGATCGTGTGAGTCAGCTCCCCACGATCCTGTCGAAGTTTGCGCCAATGCCCGTCGTAAGATTGAGCGGAAAAGATTCCCTACAATCTCGTCATATATATGTGTTGCCCGAAAACGCGATGGCTACTGTTGAACAAGGTGTGGTTCATTTGCAAGCGAGGTCGTCGACCGAACGCGTGAACCATGCTGTGGATGTGTTTCTTCGATCGTTGGCCAAAGATGCAGGGAATAGGGCCATCGGTGTGATCTTTTCTGGTGGCGGTAACGACGGTGCCCAAGGCGTGAAATGTATTCATGATCAAGGCGGAAAAGTTCTTGTACAAGCACCAGCGTCTGCGTCTTTTTCTTGGATGCCCACGTCGGCAATCGAATCAGATTCTCCGGATTTAATTCTATCACCCGCCAAACTTGCACAGGCGTTTCCTGATGTTATGTATGCTACTGAGTGATTAAGTACGCTTCGTGAATGGCGCTCCCAAGATCATCACTTCCCAACGTGCAAATAATTCGCTTCAGCACTTGAGTAAGCAGTTTATAGTCGCTTGGTTTTGTGATCAATCCATGAGCATTCAAATCTTTTGCAATCTCTGCATCGCGATAGTGTGATGATGTAGTGTACATGATCACGGGTATCTCTCGATAGACTGATGTGTTTTTTAGTTTTGCTAAACACTGCCATCCACTCATCACAGGCATGTTAAGATCTAAAAAAATGATGTCTGGTCTGGGACGACTCGTGCTGAGGTATTCAAAAACACCTTCGCCGTTGTCGACGCGAATCAGTTCGGTGGCACAATCTGCCTCGTGTAACGACTCTTTAAAAATTTCATAGTCGTCCGAATCATCATCCGCGAGTAGTACGATTTTTTTCATGGGCTGGGAAGGAGAATATGGAATTGTGCGCCTTTGTCTTTTTCGCTTACAGCGCGAATCATACCACCATGTCGCTCGACTATCTTCTTACACAGTGCCAGTCCGAGTCCGCTGCCTTCGTATTGATCCTTTGAGTTCAATCGCACGAATGTACTGAAAATTTGCTCAGCCTGCTCCTGATTGAATCCAATGCCATTATCGGTCAGAATGATTTCGCAAAATTGTTGATCATTGACCACGGTCTTTTTAGCGGTGATGTGAATTAATGCCGGGATATCTTTTTTGCTGAATTTGAGCGCATTGTTAATAAGGTTGTAAAATAGCTGATGAATGAGATCAACGATTCCGTAAATGCTCGGTAACGCGTGATAGGTGATGGTGCCGTGCTTCTCGTGGATTAAAATCTCCAGGTCATTCTGCACATTCGAGATAGTAGCGTTGAGATCTACCAATTCAAATTTGTTGGATGATGAAGGCATTGATGCATAGTTGAGAACGCCGTTGATCATGGCGTTCATTCTGTCGGCGGCGTTAATGATTTTGTTTACGAAAGTATTGCCACGATCCGTCAGTACATTCTTGTATTCATCTTGCAGCTTGTAGCTAAATGTTTTTATTTTTCGCACAGGCTCTTTGAGGTCATGGCTCGCAACGTGGGCAAATTGTTGCAAGTCGTCATTAGAACGTTGTAACTCCAACGTGCGCTCTTTCACGATGGCTTCCAAACCCATCTCAAGAACTTTCTTGTCGTGTACATCCGTTGCTGTACCATACCATTTTGTGCCCTCATGTGTAGCATACGCGTAAGCACGACTTAGATGCCATCGATAAGAACCGTCACGCATCAATACACGATGTTCCGTTTCATATGGTGTTAAATTTTTGACGGAGGTTAACCAACAAGTATTGGTTCGTTCAAGATCATCAGGATGTAGTATGCCTTCCCAAATCCACGTGCCGTCGTCATTTTGTTTCGCGCCTGCAAACTCTAACACTCGGTCATTATAATATTTCACTTGTCCATCGCTGTCGGCAATCCACACAACTTGCGGCATCGAGTTCGCCAGGAAATTTAAACGCATTTCATTCTTCTCCACATTTTTGCGCGCGACGACGAGGTCGGTTACTTCATTGGCAATGGCAAGTACGCCCGTAATGTTTCCTTGCCAATCTTTAATAGCTTGAAATCCAAAACGGACAATAATCGTTTCTTGCAGGCCATGACGTAGGAGAGATACAGGCGTTTCTCCAGAGGTATACGATTCTCCGGTATGATAGACATTTTGTGCGATTGCCTTTATGCCTTGACTCACAAGCTCCGGCATAGCATCCCAAATCGATCGGTTGATGATCTCATAGCGGGGCCGTCCCCAGTAGCTGAGTAGCGTTTCATTCACCATTTCTACTTCAAACGATTCGCCTTTGAACATCGCAATGCCTACCGGTGTTTGTTCAAAAAGTCGTCGAACACTTCCTTCGCGCTCAACCAGCGCTACTTTGCTTTTCACCTGTTCTGTGACGTCGATGGCCATGTGGTGAATGGCATAGATATCGCCGTTTAAATTCTTGAGCGCCTTAAATGTATAGTCGAAGTAACCAATCTCTAATTTGCCATTTCGTTTCAAGGTTGCCTTCGTCTCCTTCGAGGTAAATTGACGACCAGTAGCGAATACGTTGTCAAGCTCTTCAAAGAATGGTTGCCCATCAAGTTCAGGGAGCGCCTCTTTCCAGGTTTTTCCGATGATCGATGCATCTTTACCCCAGAACTGTAACATCATGTCGTTCACATATTGAATGCGCATCTCCCTACCGACATACAGCCCAACAGCAATCTCTGGAGTTTCGCTGATGAGTGTTCGAAATTTTTCTTCACTTTCGCGCAGCTTTTGAAAAGATGTGACCTCCTCGGTAATGTCTAGTGCCGTGCCAATGAGATGCATGGGCTCGTGCTTTTCATCAAAGATGATTGAACCGTTTATCCTTACCCAGCGCGTGATGCCCGTAGGTAGGATGACGCGCGCTTGATATTCGAGCTTGCCTGTCGTTAGCGCTTGCTGATGTGCAATATTTCGAGTGGTTAAATCATCGGGATGAATACGCTTAACGTATTCAGCGTGTGGAGCACCTGTTTCAAACCCGAAGATCTCATCGAAACGTGCCGAACTTTTTGATTTTCCTGAGGCGTAGTGTAATTCAAATGTACCGAGACCCGCAGACTCGATTGCTACCCGTGCGCGTGTCTCTGACGCTTCTAGTTCCTTACGCGATGATACCTGATCCGTTACGTCATGCCCCACGGCAAACACGCCGGTAACATCGCCTTCATCGTTTCTGATCGGCTGATAGACAATGTTGACAAAAATTTTTGTCAATACTCCTGATTTGTTTAACCAGGCGGTGTGTTCTTTTCCTTCGTAGGGTTGTCCCGTGAGATACACATTTTTTAGTTGCTCAAAGACATATTGGTCTTTGATTTCCGGAATAGCTTCGAGCAAGGGGAGGCCAATAACACTTTTGTCTTTGCCCCAGATTTGCAGGGATATAGCATTTGCCATTTCCACCGTCAGGTCGTCTCCTGTGAATAGCGCAGCTGAAAACGGCGCGTCTTGAATTAAGCTGTGAAAACGCTGCTTATAATCGTCTTGGTAAATCGTTTTGGTCATTCGTGCATTTTGCAGTTTACGAGATTGAAGAAAACGTATGCCAAACGTCGTATACCACCGATGCGACTACGTGATTGTGCGGTATCATTTCTTTTTCTCGGAATGTCTTCATGGATAACGCCGTAATATACAAATACATGTGTACCTGGCAGGTACGAAATTTTCTTCAGTGCGGGAAAATATGACGTTATGAGCGGGAAAAGCAAACTCATCTATTCGATGCTGCTGTCGTTAGATGTTATACTGAGGATCAAGACGGTAAATTCGGATGGGGTGCACCTGACGACGAGGAAGTACACGCTTTCATGAACGAAATAAACTCGTCGATCGGCACTTATCTCTACGGCAGAAAAATGTATGAAACCATGGTGTATTGGGAAACTGCCCATCGTGTTCCAGATCAACCCAAGGTAGCGTTGGACTTTGCGCGTCAATGGCAGTCGGCTGATAAAATTGTCTTTTCACGAACGCTTCGCGCGCCAACCAGTGCACGTACCAGAATTGAAAATAATTTCGATGTCGACTTGATCAAGCGGATAAAGAAAGATGCCGTACAAAATATTTCTATAGACGGCCCCAACCTCGCTGGGCAAGCCATACGCGCCGGACTTGTCGACGAATTTCACATGATCGTTTGCCCTGTGATCGTAGGCGGAGGTAAACGATTCTTTCCAGAACATGCCAAAATGAATCTTAAGCTAATGAATGATCATCGATTCAAAAGTGGTGTTGTGGTGTTGAAGTATGCTGTACAGTAGTTGAAATCGTGGGATCAGCATACGGCATTGTCACATACCGACATTCGCACAGCCGACCAGGCAAGGCGTATGTTGTAAGGTCGCTGGCATGGAAATATTAGTGGTTGGATATAAACGAAGCTATATGGATACTTTTGAAACACTTTCTGAGGCGATGATAGCCTTGAAGAAATCAGGCTACAATGTCGATTTTAATATTCACAGTGATAGATTAGAATCATCAGATTCGAAATATAAACTTAAGCCGGAAGAATTTCATGTGGACGCTGTGCATCGTTTTGAAGGGATGACAAATCCTGACGACAGTGCAATACTCTATGCGATATCTTCATCGAAAGGCGTGAAGGGATTACTTGTTGATGCTTACGGCGCTTATAGTGAAGCATTGAGTCCTACTATGATCGAGAAGTTGAGGATAGACGCCAATACGGAGAGATCCGCAGAACATCGCTCTGCAGAGAAAGTAAAACGTTCAGTGAAACAATAGGAGAAAAGAAAAGGGCAGATGCGGCTCTGTAGCACCTGCCCCAAGTAAACGACGTAAATCGAATTAATACAGTGCGTTCAGCGCGGTCTTGTCGTCGGTATTAAATGGACGGTTACTTCCATCGGTACATGCTAGCATAAACGATTTTGCCGACGCAGTGGCACCTGTGGGTGTACCTGGGATATGTATTGCACCAACACCACCATCGCCCTCATTACTTGCTGAACCTCCGCAGCTAATTGCTCTGTTGAAGTAATCGGTATGACGGAACCCGATGCAGTGTCCCATTTCGTGTGCCATAATAGTTGCAATTCCATTAACGCTTAGCCCATACGTTGATTCTAATATTCCACTCATGGCGATTTGTGAGTAAGGGTTGCCAGCGGAAGTGGGAAATCCTGCCGATCCTAAGACGCCACGTCGCTCATCGCTTCGCGATAATCTTTTATAAATAATGTTTGCACCCGTACTTGTTGTGATGCGGGAAAACGTGAGGGTGAGACCTTCAGCATTATACCTTCTTATCGCTTCGTCTAACGCAGCAACGTATGTTGAGCTGAAAGATGATGTAGGAATGTACACCTTGATATTACGCGGTGTACCCTTTACTAAATTTGTAGTGCGATACTGTTCTGCATTTGGAATAGCAACGGGTTCACTCATCGTTGCAAGGTCGGCGTCTGTTAAATAAATGTCGCCTTCAACAAGATAACCTTGTTCATAACGCATCGGCGCTTTGTCGTTAACATCAAATCCAAGGCTTGCAATTTTGGCTACCGTTTCGGTAGGAATTTCATTTGTTTTAGCGGATTGATCATCGGATTCACAAGAATAAAATGAAACTGATGACAATAGCATTGCGCTAAAAAAGTAAAGTGACTTTTTCATTTGCTCTGAGTTTAGGTTAATGATATTTGCTGATATCAGCGCGATGAAACTATCATATTTTTTTTTGTAATCGAAAACTTTCAATACAAAACCTGAGAAATACTCTTGATCAAATTTATCGCAAACGATCGCCGTCTTGTGGAGAGGTTTACATCATTATTCCTATACTTGGAAAATGATTTCCTTGCGCACCATTTTGTTGATCGCCTCCATGATTGATGCATTACTCCTTTGCACGAATGCCTTGGCGCAAGAAAAATTCTCACCAAAGATTAAGTCGGCATCGCATGCTCGCCTAGCACAGCAAATACAATTTTCTGTTGCTGTTCGTGATCCTCAAAAATTCAAAAGTCAATACCAATCGAAAGTTGTTCTCGTAGATTTTTATGAGACGACGCGCATATTCCGCATCTCTTCATCTATCGACTTTGTAGTGCATGCATTCGCAGCAGATAAGAATATTCTCTTTGTAGACCTTTTGACGCGGCCTCATGTCGAGTCAAGAAACAGCACGTTGAACACAGCACTTAATCGTATTAATAAAGCAAAACAGCTACGTCCGGCATTACGCGGTCACAACATGATGATATCGATTAAAGAGCAATCATTTGATAAAACCGACCTTGATCTTCGTGGGCGCACTGTTGAAACTTCAGAATCGCCACGAGTTGTTTCTGAACATGCGACCGCGATGGCTACATTCATCGCTGGTATCGGAAACACTTCGGAGAAAGGACTTGGTGTTGCCAATGAAGCCATTGTGACGGCATCCGACTTTAGTGATATCTTCCCGGATGACGTTGCCTATTTTGATGATTATAACATCTTACAGCAAAATCATTCTTATGGCACTTCCATAGAGAATTATTACGGAAACGAAGCCGTGTCATATGATGAGCAAGTTTATTCCAACCCAGACTTGTTGCACGTTTTCTCTGCGGGAAATATCGGCAATTCAAAACCAACCGCCGGCGACTATCATGATCTTAATTGGGCAAATTTGTCGGGTAACTTCAAACACGCGAAAAATGTTTTGGTAGTGACGGCGATTGATACCTCGCTAAATAGAAATCCCATGAATTCGCGTGGACCAACATTTGATGGCCGCGTAAAACCTGAACTTACAGCCTATGGTGAAGGCGGCACATCAGACGCTGCGGCTTTAGTAACAGGAATGACTGCTCTAATTCGCGAGGCTGTCAAGAACAAAACTATGCCTACATCGGCTGCGTTGTTGAAAGCTTTGCTCATTGCTTCTGCGGAGGATGTTGGAGACGAGGGAATTGATTTTACTTTCGGATATGGTTACATAAATCTGTGGCAGGCGGTTCAGGATGTAGAACAAGAACGTTTTTTTAATGCTTCACTCAATCATGATGAGTTCAAACAATTTACCATAACGGTTCCTGAGAACGTTCGCGAGTTGCGTATCGCTACTGCTTGGACTGATCCGCCGTCAACCGTAAACGCGTTACAAGCGCTGGTAAATGATATTGATAGCTATTTAATTTATGATGAACAGAAAGTACTTCCATGGGTGCTTAATCATTTTCCGCACAGCGATTCTCTTTCGGCACGCAATGAAAGAAGGCAAGATCACCTTAACAATGTAGAACTTATTAGCATTAACAATCCAAAAGCAGGAACGTATCAGTTAGTGCTCTATGCAAACCTTGTTTCAAGCGCGCAGGACGTAGCGGTTGCTTACAGCGTAAAAAGTGCTGACTTAGCTTGGGACTTTCCCGCGATGGACGAGGTTATAGAAGCCGATACACGCGTGAAGTTGTTTTGGAATAATCCACTTGATCAACGCGCGGCGATCAGCATGAAATTAAATGAAGGGGAGTGGAATACGATCGTCGACGACGTAGCTGAAGGTGAAACGAGTGTGAGTTGGGTTACACCCGATACATTGGCCAACGCGTCTCTTCGTTTGGAAGTTGGAGGGAAAATCATTGAGTCGCCGGCGTTCGTAATCTCGCCGCGCCCGAAATTAACGGTTCCCTTTGTTTGTGACGATGTATTTGCTTTGTCGTGGTCGCCAGTAGCAGGAGCAAGTACTTATGACCTTGTGACCTTAGTGGGCGATAGCACGACTGTTGTGAGGCGTGCGAACGATACACTCTTTGTCGGCGCGAAAGGTGCAAATCATTTTTATACGGTCCAACCACGCATAGAATCCAAGACGGGCTTGAAAGCTGATATGATAAACTATAACATGCAGGGTTCCAATTGTTATGTGAATTTGTTTTCGGCTTATCGATTCGACGACGTCAGCAATAAAGTTGAAATTCATTTGAGTACGCATTGGAACGTTAGTCGGGTTACATTTTTTCTTGTTGACGATAATGGCATGCTTAAAGCATTAGACACTCAGTCGCCTGGAAAACAGAAATACTTTACTTTTTTGGATGAGCACCTTACGGGTGAGATCATGCGATATACAGCTGTCGTTGAATTGGTGGATGGAACGCGACTGTCAACTGAAATTGTGTCGGTGCTCGTCGAGCAAAAGAACCGGGCGATACTCTTTCCGAATCCGGCAGATGAATTCGTTACAGTCTTGTCGGAGGGTGACGGGGGGAAGCTGCATATCGTCGATCGGCAGGGGCGATACCTTTTGTCGTTCGAGTTAGGTACACGGATAGAAGAAATTGATATTGCGAGATTGTCACCAGGTCTGTATTATTTTCAATACGAACGCGCTGGTAACGTAACTGATTCCGGTCGCTTTGTGAAATTATAAATCGCATGCAAAAATGAATCTTTACTCAAGTTTTCATCCACATACGCGCGACTAAGGTCATCATTTTTTTTCGTGGTGAAGGGTGTTGCCGAAAGAATAACCTGTCCGTCAATAACTTATGACTTAAATCGAAGGGAGTGGATTTCTCTCCGATTAATTACCGATATTTAGCAATACTTCTAACTTTGTGCCCACAAAATCGACACTATGCTATTGGATTTTGAAAAGCCTATCGCCGAGTTGGAAGGGAAACTGGAAGATATGAAGCACCTTGCCAGCGACAGTGATAAGGAAGTTCAGGCTGCAGTTAAAGCCCTCGAAAGAAAAATTTTAGATCTCAAAAAAGAGACCTTTGAGAATCTTACTGGTTGGCAACGCGTTCAGTTGTCCCGTCATCCCGACAGACCTTATACATTAGACTACATTTATGAAATCACAACCGACTTTATCGAGTTGCATGGTGATCGTACTGTATCGGATGATAAAGCAATGGTCGGTGGCTTTGGAACGATTGATGGCCAAACCTTCATGTTAATTGGTCAACAAAAAGGTAGAAATACAAAGCAACGTCAAATGCGCAATTTCGGCATGGCGAATCCGGAAGGGTATCGCAAGGCCTTGCGCTTAATGCGTATTGCAGAAAAATTCAATAAGCCAATTATAACATTCATCGATACGCCAGGTGCATTTCCAGGTTTAGAAGCTGAAGAGCGCGGACAAGGTGAAGCCATTGCGCGTAACTTGAAGGAGATGTTTCAGCTCAAAGTTCCGATCATTTGTATCGTCATCGGTGAAGGTGCATCGGGTGGAGCACTCGGTATTGCGATTGGTGATCGTGTGTTGATGTTGCAAAACTCGTGGTACTCTGTAATCTCTCCAGAAAACTGTTCTACAATCTTGTGGAGAAGTTGGGATTACAAAGAGCAAGCTGCTGAATTACTCAAGCTCACTGCGAAAGATATGGCATCGTTGAGTCTCATCGACGGCGTGATCAATGAACCTCTCGGTGGTGCGCATACAGACGTGAAATGGATGGCTGCAGAGATTAAGAAAACGATTCTATCGGTAACGAAGGAGTTGCAAGCATTAGATCCGCACGAGCGAATTTCGCAACGCATCGATAAGTTCTGTTCAATGGGCGTGGTCAAGGAGTAACATTCGACACAACATCATATAAAATTATAAGGGCTGTATTCGTACAGCCCTCTTTTTTTAATTACTTTTTCGCTATGAAACTCCATGTAATTAATACCGGCTTCTTCAAGCTTGATGGTGGTGCAATGTTTGGTGTTGTGCCGAAATCTCTTTGGTCAAAAACGAATCCTGCCGACGAAAATAACCTCTGTTCATGGGCAATGCGTTGCCTGCTGATAGAAGATGGTGACAAACTCATATTGATCGATAATGGCATCGGCGATAAACAAGATGCAAAATTTCTAAGCCACTACTACCTCCATGGCAATGATAGTCTTGTTGGTTCAATTCAAAAAGCAGGATTCGGCACGGGCGATATTACAGACATGTTTTTAACCCATTTGCACTTTGATCATTGTGGTGGTGGTGTTCGTGTTGTTGATGGAAAGCCTTCTATGGTGTTTGATCGCGCGAAGTATTGGTCGAATAAAGACCATTGGCATTGGGCAACGGTTCCCAATGCGCGCGAAAAGGCTTCATTCTTAAAAGAAAATATTATGCCCATGCAAGAAAGTGGGCACTTGCATTTTGTTAATGAAGGAAATCAAACATCGTTTAGTGCATTCGATATCCATTTCGTTTCAGGGCATACCGATAAGATGATGATCCCTAAAATCAACTACAATGGAAAAGTCGTATGCTTTATGGCGGATTTACTTCCGTCAGTTGGACATATTCCATTACCTTATGTGATGGGGTATGACACGCGTCCTTTGTTGACATTAGAAGAGAAAGAATCATTTTTAAACGAGGCTGCAGATCGTGGCTACGTTCTTTTTCTCGAACACGATCCACAACATGAATGCTGCACCGTGAAAAGAACAGAAAAGGGTGTGCGCGTCGATAGAACTTTTTCTTTGCACGAAATTTAAATGAGCATGAAATACGGATTAGTCCTTTCAGGCGGTGGAGCAAGAGGTATCTCGCACATCGGCGTGATCAAAGCTTTGGAAGAAATCGGATTGAAATTCGACCGACTTTCAGGGACGAGTGCAGGATCCATTGTTGCGTCGCTCTATGCATCCGGTTATAAGCCTGATGAAATTCTAGAGATGATTATTGCAACAAGTTTTTTCAAATCTGTTCGCCCTGCATGGACGCTAACAGGATTGCTAAGCTTGGAACGTTTGCGTGATGTGCTTATTAAATATCTTCCTGATAATACTTTTGAAGCACTCAAGATTCCTGTAACAATAGCAGCAACCGATATTGTGCGTGGAAAGCCCGACTATTTCACGAGTGGAGAGCTTATCCCGGCTATCCTTGCCTCCTGCTGCGTGCCAGCGGTATTCAACCCTGTGCAGTTTAATGGCAACGTCTATGTCGATGGTGGACTCATGGACAATCTTCCAGCGAGGGCTATCCACGATCAAGTTGATTTTTTGATTGGCTCACATTGCAATTACATCACATCAGAATTTAAAGTCGTTAATTTTAGATCGGTAATCGAACGCAGCGCGCTCATTGCTGTGAGTGGCAATGTTACCATCAGCAAAAACCTTTGCAAAGTGTTAATTGAACCTCCTGCGCTTGGAAAATTTAGTGGAACAGATATGGCGCGCGCTAAAGATCTTTTTGATGCCGGATATCAATACACTATAGAAAACTTTACTGCGAAAGACTTTCAATTACCATAAATATGGCGCTAACATTTCAAGAACAAATTCTTCAGGGGATACCTTCGGTGTTGCCAGAACGCAAACCCATTGATCAAAGTGTTAGCCATGCACCAAACCGTAAAAAAATATTAACGGCGTCTGAAAAGAAGTTAGCTGTAAAAAATGCACTGCGTTATTTTGAACCTCGGCACCACGCCATGCTTGCGCCCGAGTTTTTAGAAGAACTCGAAACGTATGGACGAATCTATATGTATCGTTTTCGCCCGGCGTATGCAATGTATGCACGGGGAATTGAGGAGTATCCTGCGCAGTCCAAACATGCCGCTGCAATCATGCTGATGATTCAGAATAATTTGGATCCCGCAGTAGCGCAACATCCACACGAGTTGATTACGTATGGTGGTAATGGCGCCGTGTTTCAAAATTGGGCGCAGTACTTACTCACCATGAAGTATCTCGCGATCATGAATGATGAGCAAACTTTGCACATGTATTCGGGGCATCCGATGGGACTGTTTCCATCATCGAAAGATGCACCTCGTGTCATCGTGACGAATGGAATGATGATTCCCAATTATTCAAGTCATGACGATTGGGAAAAGTACAACGCCTTGGGTGTAACGCAATATGGTCAGATGACAGCGGGATCATATATGTACATTGGTCCACAAGGAATCGTTCATGGTACTACCATCACCGTGCTCAACGCCGGACGCAAAATTAGTAAGTCGGGAGAAGGATTGCGAGGGAAACTATTTGTGTCTTCGGGACTAGGTGGTATGAGTGGCGCGCAACCGAAAGCAGCGAAAATTGCCGGTTGTATTTCTGTCGTTGCTGAAGTAAATGCTAAGGCAACACACAAACGTCATCAACAAGGTTGGGTCGATGAAGTGATTAGCGACTTGGATGTTTTGGTTGATCGTGTGAAAAAAGCTAAAGCGAGTGGGGAAGTGGTGTCCATTGCGTACAACGGTAATGTTGTCGACGTGTGGGACAAATTTTATGAAGCGGATGTCTTCGTTGATTTAGGTTCAGATCAAACCTCACTACACAACCCTTGGGCTGGTGGTTATTATCCTGTAGGCGTGTCGGTCGACACCGCCAATACAATGATGGTGCAAGATCCCGATTCATTTAAAGAAGCGGTGAAAGCATCACTTCGGAAACAAACCGATCTCATTAACAAGCATGCGAGTAGGGGAACCTACTTCTTTGATTACGGAAATGCATTTTTGCTGGAGGCATCGCGCGCAGGAGCGGCAATCATAGATAACGATGGCATCAATTTTAAATACGCGTCCTATGTACAAGATATTATGGGGCCGATGTGTTTTGATTTTGGGTTTGGCCCATTCCGTTGGGTGTGCACCTCAGGGAAACAAGAAGATCTTGATAGAACAGATGAGATCGCACGGGAAGTACTTGAAAAAATTTATGCAACAGCGCCGAGCGATATAAGAGGACAACTACAAGATAATATCCAATGGATAAAAGAAGCGTCGGCAAACAAGTTGGTAGTAGGTTCGAAGGCGAGAATCTTATACGCTGATGCCGAGGGAAGAATTAAAATTTCGGAAGCATTTAATCGTGCCGTGGCGCAAGGTAAGATTGGTCCAATAGTATTGGGGCGAGATCATCACGATGTGTCGGGCACTGATAGCCCTTATAGAGAAACGTCAAACATTTATGATGGCTCTCGATTTACTGCGGACATGGCGATACAGAATGTCATTGGTGATTCATTTCGCGGTGCAACATGGGTTTCGATACATAATGGTGGGGGTGTAGGCTGGGGTGAGGTGATTAACGGAGGATTTGGCCTGGTACTTGATGGGAGTGACGATGCTGAACGTAAAATGAAAAACATGCTTCACTATGATGTTAACAACGGCGTGGCAAGGAGAGCTTGGGCACGCAACGAAAATGCTACGCAAGCAATAGCGCGTGCCATGGCGAATAACCCATTATTGGTGATCACGCAGGCAAATCTCGCCGATGAAAATTTATTGAACAAAACGATCACGGAATAGTTAAGTGAACAATACGAGTCGTTGAGTGGTTGTAAAAAGAGTTAATGTTTTTTCTACCTTTATGAAAGCGCAGCCCCAATAGACGCACGATTGTTTGATGTAATTTTTACCGCGTGATAGCATTTTTTTGATCATCGGGCCTAACACAAATTCCATATTTTTGACCCGGTTTTAAGAATCTAAATCAGTTTTTTAAACACTTATATACATATGAACAAATTACGAATTCTTGGCGCAGCTTTATTAGTGATGATTGCGTCACAATCATTCGGTCAAGCACAGTTTGCACTCGGTGTGAAAGGCGGTTTGAACTTTGCGAAGTTTGATGCTAATGACGCAGGTGGAAGTATAAAAAATAAGACAGGATTTCATGGTGGGGCATTTGCATTGATCAAGCTGACAAAGATTGGAATTCAGCCAGAATTGATCTACTCGCAACAAGGATCTAAACTAAAATTAAATGGCCAGGACCTTGAATCAAACTTCAGTTATGTTAACATTCCTGTGATGTTGAAGTTCTATTTGATAGCCGGTTTGAATTTGCAAGTAGGCCCTCAATTTGGATTTCTTGCAGGTGCGAAATCTGACGGTTACGATGTTGCAGCCCAGCAGTTCTACAAAGATCGAGATGTGAAAAGCTTATACAAAAAGTCAGATGTGACTGTAGGTTTAGGTGCAGGATGGGATCTTCCATTTGGTCTTACTGTTGATGCACGTTACAATCTTGGACTATCTAAAATTGATGATGACGCGGCCGCTGCTGCAGCAAAGAATCAGGTGTTTCAATTATCACTCGGCTACAAGCTGATCAAGTTTGGTAAGTAGAGTGTCGCTCGAGTCGATTTCCATTTATTTGAATTTTTATTTAACTTCTATAACTAAATTTTTTTATTAAAAACTACGACTATGAAAAAGGCGTTACTAATGGCGTTTACTTTAACAGTGATTTCTGCATCAGCATCTTTCGCACAAGGAAGATGGTCTCTCGGCGGGGAGCTTGCGTTTCCTCAGGGAAATTTCAATAATGGTTACGGTGCCGGGATTGGTGTTTCCGGACGCTACGAGGGAGTAATCAATAAAAATCTTGACTGGATGGTAACATTGGGTTATATCCATTTCTTTGAAAAAAATAATTCTAATTTTTCAGCATACCAGGTTCCACTTAACGGTGGTCTGAAGTACTACGTCGACTCAAGCTTTAAAGGTTTTTGGTTTGGCGGTGAACTCGGACTTAACGTAATTGGATGGAGATGGAATAATCCAGGCCCTGGCGATGACGTGAACGATAGCGAAACACGACTAGGTCTAGCTCCTCAAATCGGCTATCACATTTCAAATGTAGATTTCAGTCTTCGTTATCATATCATCGACGACGCTAGCTACCTCGGTTTCCGCGTAGCTTACGTATTCTAAATTTTAATAATGCCTTAACAGGTATCAAAATTTAAAGACCGTCATTTGTGTGACGGTCTTTCTTCTTTCTTTTACTATCGATTGCTCGTCCGTTGTGTATTTATTTTTGAGTAGTCTGCCCAATTTCCGAAACCGCATTGTGCAAAGCTGAGAAGCCTTTGTACTACGCTCCTAAGATCGGCCGTGATTGACGCGTTTTTATTATTTCGTAAACTAAATACAACAGACCATGAAAAAAGTGTTACTGACCCTTTCTATTGTTGCCGCCGCATTTACATATGCTAGCGCGCAAGGATTATCTGGTGGCTTAAAAGCCGGTTTAAATCTCGCTAACTTTGGCGGCGATGATGTTGAAGATGCCGAAATCAGACCCAGCTTTCATGTGGGCGGATATCTCAATTTAGCATTCTCTGATGCGTTGTCTCTTCAACCTGAATTGTTGTTTAATTCTGTTGGAACAAAAGGATCATATGAGGATGAAATCTTAGGTGTTCCAGTTGAGGTCGAAGAAACCGTAAAACTATCTTACATCTCTATTCCCATTAATCTTGTGTACTCCTTTGGGCCAGTAAACATTCACGCGGGGCCTCAATTTGGCTTTTTGCTCAGTGCCAAATCAGAGTATGAAATCAATGGCAGCTCAGATGAGGAAGATGTAAAAGAAGCGTATAAAGGGATGGATATCGGAGTAGGTGTTGGGTTGGGGGCTCATTTTGGCAAACTAAACGCCACTGCGAGATACAACCTGGGTCTCTCAAGTATAGCTGATGATGACGATGCTGATGTGAAGAGCAACGTTATTCAAATATCGTTAGGCTATAGACTTTTCGGCGGTGAATAATTTACAGCGTCGATAAAAAAAAGGAGGCCGTCTCAAAAGTCATGAGGCGGCTTTTTTTGTTTTTTTTGGGTTAATCTAGTTTGAAAAATGTAGGCGCGTGAAATCTTCGTCACTCATGCGGTCGCTTTTGCAAGATTGTGCGCTATGG
>NZ_QMFY01000020.1 GCF_003286915.1 Pseudochryseolinea flava | reverse complement strand
AGCGCACAATCTTGCAAAAGCGACCGCATGAGTGACGAAGATTTCACGCGCCTACATTTTTCAAACTAGATTAACCCAAAAAAAACAAAAAAAGCCGCCTCATGACTTTTGAGACGGCCTCTTTTTTCTTATTAGGGCTTATTGATGGGTATCACAACTTCTCCAACACACGTAATACACCGTTGTTGTTGTTGTCCAATGTCGTGAACTTGGCAACTTTCTTGACTTCCGGGTGAGCATTTTCCATGGCAAAACTGAAATGAGCTTCTCCCATCATTTCAACATCGTTAAGGTAATCGCCGAATACCATGGTGTGCTCGCGGTCGATGCCGAATCTCTTTTGAACAATATCCAACGCACGCCCTTTGTGTGCAAGCTTATGCGATAGGTCGAGCCATACATTTCCAGAGATCTTCACCTGTAAATCATTTTGGTATTCTCTAAAATGCGGATAGGTGTTTTGCTCGGCGCCAGATAAATCACAGATAGCGATCTTTAGATATTCGTCGTCTTCAACGTTGAGCAGATTGTCCACGATCGCATATTCGGCATAATACATCGACAGACGCTCAACAAAGTTTGGATTGGCGTTATCGATGTAAGCGCTTTTCTTTCCACAAAGAATGGTGAGCACATCAGGAAGTTCTTTTGTACGCTTTAATAGATGGTGCGTAACCTCGCGATCCATGGCTTGTACATGCAGTTCTTTGTTTTGATACATCACATAGCTGCCGTTCTCCGCGATGAAAATAATTTCGTTCTGAATCCCAGGGAAGCAAGTGTATAGATTTTGATATTGCCTTCCACTAGCAGCACAGAACATAATACCTTTTGCGCGCATGCGCTCAAATATGGGAAAGAAGTCTGGGCTTAGTTCGTGTTTTGTATTGAGTAGTGTGCCATCCATGTCGGAGGCTACGAGTTTTACGTTTGAAAAATCCATATACATTGATGAGGTCGCAATTTGATAAAAGAATACAAGAAATAAGACCGAAAATTGAAAATGTGCTGAACGGCGATAGATTATTTACAAAATAAAAATCCGAACACGAGGAACTTGCAGGGTGTTGCCTCCAACGTAGCAACCGCTTCAATCAACGTGCAGTGATCCTTCAGTGAAACTGGCCCATTTGCTTTATAAACGATGCATTCTATGAAACAAATACTAGTGTTTTACTGGTGGAATATGGAGAATAATGGGTGCGCAATGAAGTAACATTGGGAGAAACATGTAAATTAATCATACAACCATGAATGAACATCTATAGACCGATGGGAGAACTACTGGGCGCATATGGAGAACATCTATACCTACTCTATCGGATGAAGCCAGGATGATTGGTGAAGTGGGTTAGGCTTCTCCGCTGTGGTTATGACTGGCTATTGGTTGATTGTCCCAAGTTGTCACTGAAGAAGGTGAATTTACTGAAGCAGTCTTACGCCGAATAAATAAGATATCTGGAAATTTATGCTGCAACGTGTAGACATGTCGTTGTTTATTTGATAAGTAAAGACGCTGTTGGTATTATTGGGGGAATGATAAAACGAAAAAGTGGCAATGACCTGCAGGGAATATCGTGAAGGCCGTAATAAGCAGTCAGTCGATATTTTTTCAAACGATGTGAAAAATATAAAAACAAAATAAGCATGCATCCTAAATTTCAAGCGGGCATTAATATTGCCATTAAGATCCCTAAGAGTAAATACGAAAAAACGGTTGTCTTTTATCGCGATGTTTTAAAATTGGAGGTAACCGAAAAACCACTCGATAATCCAACCGTTTCAAGAACACATGAAGTGAAGTTCGGCAACAATGTCATTTGGCTCGATTGCGTAGACAATTACACGCACTCGGAAACGTGGTTGCAGCTTACCGTACCGAATGTAGAAGAAGCTACAAATTACCTTCTATCTAACGGCGTAGAAACTTGTGACGAAATTGAAGAACTTCCAGAAAATATGCATTGGATTCAAGATCCCGCGGGTACAGTATTCAATCTTCAAAGAAGTGAACAGTAATTTCCAAGACACGTGTATTCCTCGCTTGAACAAATCAATTGCAGCACTCTCGTTAGTATTTTTTGTAGTCATTCAAATAACGGCACAAACCATGATGTTTCCAGCGCAATGGATTTTGGTGCAAAGCGCAGCAGGAACGAAAAAAGTAATTGAATTATTCTGCTCTTTCCAATGCGTTGGTGAGCAGTTCGCCAAAGGCACTATCCATTCTGTTTACTTTACCGGCGTTGAATGAAAGTGCGACGCCACCTCCAGGAGGGGAAACGCCGGGCGCTAATCCGAAGCCACCTAAGCTTACATAAATCGCGGTACGATTCTGTTCTCCGGTAAAGGTCATCGACGATCCTGCCATACCTCCTTTGGAAATTTTGATTTCTCCGTCCGGTGCCAAGGTATAGCGAAGGTATTTACCGCCTTCAAGTTCTTTCTTTACGTTGTCGACTTTGAAACTCGTTGTCTTGTCGGTGGATTTGCGTTCACTAGAAAAAATATACACAACGTTCTTCTCCTTTAAGTCGCTATTGGCCGACAGTGTAGGCATATCCGCATAATATGTTTCAAGGATGAGTTCAGCTTGACGACTTCCTTGCGCGCGCGTTACTTTGATCAGCTTAAAACAGTTTGCACCACTTTTCTTAGACTCTTTTTGAATGGTATTGTACAAGTTTTCTATTGTGCCGTTATTATTGTTGCCATAGGCACGAAATGTTCCAATAAAGGCGAGCTTCGCCGTGTCGATCTTGTTGTGGATAAAATGAAATGGAACGTTTATACCTACGCGCTGAAGCGTGTTGCCCTGCACCAATAGTTCAACGTCTTGTCCATACGTCACCACGAACAACATCGACAGTAAAAAAGAAATAGTAAGTTTTTTCATGTTGGTAAATTATTCAAAACTTGGAATAATACTAAACGTGTTCGTCGTGTACGGAAAATCCTGCATGTAGATTTTATTACCGGTGTTCTCGACAGCATAGACGGTGTAAACGGCAACAATTGTGATGGGTATTTCGTGGCCATGAACAAATGTGTAATTTGTATATATCCTTTACCCGTTGTGTATGACTCATGAAAATTACGAAGCTAGGCGTCACGCCGAGTTCCTTACTGTAACTTGTTTGAATTGGAATGCAGTTTTAAAAGACCCGCGGGTCAAGTTAATAATCATTGATAGCATACGATATCTGACGAAGATCGGTCGCATTCGTGTATTCGCCTTTGTGATTATGGACAATCATTTTCACATGATCTGGCAGATACTCGGAAAGCAAGAGCGTCCGGATGTACAACGCGATATGTTGAAGTATACATCGCAGCGTATTTTGAAATTACTACGGACGGAGAATGCTCCACTGGAACATTTAGAGGTCAATGCAAAGGACCGAAAATATCAAGTATGGGAACGTAATTCTTGGAACATTCCCCTATGGTCAGGTCCACGATTGTGGCAAAAAATAAATTACATTCATAATAATCCAGTGAAAGCACAGATGTGCGATACGTGTAAGGACTATCATTTTTCAAGCGCGCGGTTTTATCGTTATAATGATCGAGGATGGGATTTCCTTACGCACGTGGATGGGTGAGTGTTGTTGGTGTTTTCCTTCCCACCATCCGCGCGCAACACCAACAACACAGCCCAGATTATCACTCACGCCATCCGCGCGCAACATCGCTGTCTTGTTGGTATTGTGCGATGGCGTGTGCGATGCAAACACGAACAAATATGATGCATTTTAAAACGTTATAATTGAAGTGTCCAATCGCGTCAGCCGCCATACCACCATTTCCTGTTTGTAACCCATGTGGTGGATAAGCACCAATAATGGACTGCTCCATTCACGATCATATATAAATGTCTATCTGTCCCCCTTTTTAATCGATTTGTACCCCTTGATTACCGTAAAATTCTTTGAAATTTGAAGATAGCATTCGCATTTTTTTATCTATCCCGTGTTTAATCAAATGATGCAATTAAATTTCAAATCAGGTGTTGGGCGTATCTTCCTGCAACTTTCTACGTGCAAGCGTATCGGATTCATGATCGCTTTTTTGGTCGTCACCATACATGTGGTGCATGGACAAGCGATTGCCACGAAGGAAATTACCATCGCAAAAGGTTGGTCGCAGACGAGTGTAAACGCTACCATCTTTCGACGTAACTCAATCGTTTCGCATAACGAATATCAGTACGTTGCGTTTTATGACTCCACAGCGGCCGTGGTTTTGGCTAAACGGAAACTGACGTCAAATGACTGGGAGATTGTTCGCACACGCTATACAGGGAATGTCGCGGATGCGCACAACGTGATCGCTATTGGCGTTGATGCGTTGGGCTATATTCACATGGCGTGGGATCATCATGGCAACCATCTCAATTACTGCGTGAGTAAGGTGCCGGAATCACTGGATATGGGCGACAAGGTGTCGATGATCGGTCAAGACGAAACCAACGTAACATATCCAGAGTTTTATCGCTTGCGCAATGGGAATTTACTGTTTGTCTATCGTGATGGTGCGTCGGGAAATGGAAACATGGTGATGAATCGCTACGATGCGAGCGCGAGGCGTTGGGACCGCGTGCAAAGTAATTTGATAGACGGTGAAGGGAAACGGAATGCATATTGGCAATTGTGTGTAAGTGGTAAAGGTACAATTCATGTTTCGTGGGTGTGGCGAGAGACAAGTAATGTTGAGTCGAACCACGATCTATTGTATGCGAAATCGGAAGATGAAGGTAAGACGTGGCGCAATTCGTCGGGTAAGGCGTATGTGCTTCCGATTCGTGAGGTGTCGGCGGAACGTATGGCTAGCATTCCTGAGAAGAGTGACCTAATCAACCAAACCTCGATAATAACAGATGCTAGTGATAATCCTTACACGGTAACCTATTACCGAAAGCCGGGCGACTCCGCGCCACAATTCTATGTGCACTATCTTAAAAAAAATCATTGGTATTCAACGCGGGTGGGTTTTCGTAAGACAGACTTTAGCTTGAGTGGTGCCGGTTCGCGTAGTATACCTGTTAGCAGGCCGCAGGTATTATTTGATGATTTAAGGCAGAAGCTCGTCGTAATTTTTCGTGATGAAGATTTCGGAGGTAAGGCTGTTATGGCACAAGCTTCCGTGAGAGATTTTCAGTGGGAGATTACTGAGCTCACACGTCATTCTCTTGATCGTTGGGAACCATCGTACGATACTGAGCTTTGGCGAACGCAAAACATCCTTCATTTCTACGTGCAAAAAGTTGCGCAAGGCTCTGGTGAAAAATCCGTTGCTATCCCAGCGCAACCAGTACGCGTGCTCGAGGTGAATCGTCAATAGATTACGTTGGCGTTTTGTTTGCCGGTGGACTTGACTTACATTAATTATCTTAAAGACACGATGAATAGATTTCTTTCTCGCAATGCTGTATGCTTCATGGTATTGCTGTTGCCAATATTGGACTTACACGCGCAAGATGCCCTGATCAATAATATTTACGGACGTGCACGTCAAAGTTTGAATGGCACATGGCAATACATTATTGATCCCTACGAAACAGGATATTACAATTACAGATGGCAGGAGCGTGACGAAAAAGATAGAGAGGCATATTGGAATAGCGATGTTCCTGAAAATAAAACAGACCGAAAGGAGCACGGCTATAATGATCAATACACACTTAATGTTCCGGGTGACTGGAACTCACAGAAGCCGGAGTTACTCTATTATGAAGGTACCGTATGGTATAAACGTTCCTTCGATACACCAATGGTCGGTCGTAATGAAAAAGTTTTTCTTCATTTCGGTGCGGTGAACTATCGCGCTGATGTGTATTTGAATGGTAAGAAGCTCGGTGCGCACAAGGGAGGATTCACGCCCTTCAACTTTCAAATTCCCAAAGGTATGTTGCGCGAGAAGGAAAATTTTCTGGTGATTAAAGTAGACAACAAGCGATTCAAAGATGAGATACCAACAATCAATACAGATTGGTGGAATTACGGTGGTATCACACGTGATGTACATTTAGTTCGTGTGCCTAGTACTTTCATTCAAGATTACGTCGTATCGCTAAAGCACGATAGTAACGTAAAGCAGCACACCGCGGAGGGATGGATTGTCATGAGTGGAGCAAGAACGGGTGAAGGTGTTGTAGAAATTCCCGAGTTAAAGATAAAACAGCCGTTGAAAATTCAGGGCGATACGATTCGTTTTGAAGTTAAGTTGCCGGGTGTAAAACTATGGTCACCGACAACGCCAAAGCGTTATGATGTTGTGATTACCGTGGGAGAAGATGTTGTGAAAGAGAAGATTGGATTTAGGAAAATTCAAGTCGTTGGTAAGCAAGTATTATTGAACGATAAGCCTTTATTCATGCGCGGTATTTGTATTCATGAGGAAATTCCGGAGCAAGTTAGAAGAGCCAACGGCGTGTCGGATGCCGTTCAGCTTTTAAATAAAGCGAAAGCACTGCATGCGAATATGGTTCGCCTTGCACATTATCCACACAATGAAAAGATGGTGCAGGTGGCTGATTCGATGGGAATTTTGGTATGGTCGGAGATACCTGTGTATTGGACCATTGACTTTACAAGTGCAGCGGTGTTGGACAAGGCAAAACAACAGTTACAAGACATGATCACAAGAGATAAAAATCGTGCATCGGTAATAATTTGGTCAGTAGGAAATGAAACGCCGGTAACACCGGAGAGGACGAGATTCATGAGTACTTTGGTGAAGTTTGCGAAAGCAATGGATTATAGTCGCCTTGTATCTGCTGCACTTGAAGTTCATAACGTTAACGGCATACAGATGATTGACGATCCACTAGGTGAATTTACAGACATTGTTTCAGTGAATGAGTATCTCGGTTGGTATGGAGGTTTACCGTCCGATTGTCGTACAGCACAGTGGCAGGTGAAATACGATAAGCCATTGTTCATCAGCGAAACAGGTGCAGAGGCACTAGCAGGTTTTCACGGTGATAGTCTAACGCGGTGGTCGGAGGAGTATCAAGCATGGTACTATCGTGAGCAAGTTAACATGATGAAAAGAATGCCAGATAATTTCGTTGGGCTGTCGCCATGGATCTTGAATGACTTTCGTTCGCCGCGGAGAAACAACCCTGTTTATCAAGAAGGCTGGAACAACAAGGGATTGTACGATCATGAAGGAAAACGCAAGCAAGCATTTTATGTGTTGAAAGATTATTACGATTTTGTGGAAAAAAACTGGCAAACAAAGCCGTTGGTAAAACGGAAGAAGAATTAATAAACGTTGTAATAAGCTATAATCATTGTGTGTATGGAAGAAGCAGGCGCGACCATCTATGACATTGCGAAAGTTTTGAACCTGGCGACATCAACTGTATCGCGGGCACTGAACGACGACCGGCGAATTGCGAAAACTACGCGAGAGCTTGTTAACAAGACCGCCGTAAACCTGAACTACCGGCGTAATCATATTGCGGCTGCATTGCGAAAAGGAAAGAGTAAGATTTTGGGTGTAATCGTTCCTCGAATCGATCGTGCTTTTTTTGCAGAGGCCGTTCATGGTATAGAACAGGTAGCACATGAAGCTGGATATTTTGTTACGATTTGTCAAAGCCATGAGCGCCTAAAAAACGAGATCTTTTCCCTAGAAGCGCTAATGGATGCACGGGTTGATGGGATACTGATGTCGTGTAGTAAGGAGACATCGTCATTTGATCACCTTCAGAAGGTAGTAGATCGCAAAGTTCCGTTGATCATTTTTGATCGGGTGATCAACGAGATGAATATTAATATGGTGTCGATCGATGATTTTGCGGGTTCTTATGATGCAACGAAGCATCTCATTGAACAAGGCTACAAAAGAATTGCGCATTTAACACTCTCTGCAAATGTTGCTATTTATAAAGCGCGACTATCAGGGTATCGCCAGGCGCTACTCGATCATGGAATTGCTGTCGATCCTGAATTGATTGTTAGCAATCATCTACAATTAATAGACGGGATAGAGGCCATGAAACAACTCATGGATTTGCCGAATCCACCCGATGCACTTTTTTCTACAAGTGCGTTGGCAGCTGCCGGTGCAGCACAATACCTGAAGACCTTAGGTATTCAAGTTCCCGGTAGTTTTGGTTTAATCGGATTTAGTGATGAACCATTCACGTCGCTTACGGATCCACCCTTGTCGATTGTGGATCAGCAAAGTTACCGCGTGGGAAATGCTGCTGCGGAACTTTTGCTAAAACAGATTGATGAGGGAGCATTAAAAATACCGAAGCACGTGGTCATCAGACCAACCCTTGTTGTGCGACAGTCTTCCTTGCGATAGTTTTTTTCTTGTTGGGAGTTTAAGTAACGGCGGACTTCGTGCTTACATTCACCCCCAAACTCAAACAAATAGACAGGAGCATACGCTTCCCCTTTTCCATCCCGCACCCTAAATCAGGGACAGTTTTTGAGTGTGAGTCTGAGTATTGAGGGGCTTCGTCTTCACGCTCAAACTCAAACTTGTAGCTGAACATAACCTTCCTTTTTCCATCCCGCACCCTGATCGCGAAGGCTTTTTTGAGTATTGAAATCAAATTGCTTGAAGTGCTGCATTTTTCACAGTTCCTCCGGAAAACGTTTGAAAATGCGTTTAAAACGTTTGAAATGTCTAAGTCACCCCCAAGAAACACGTAATTGACCCCCAATTTCGGCGGGTGTCGGAGATAACTTTGTTCATCGCGAAAAATGAATTCCCAAACGCAAACGCTATGAATAGACTCCATATTGAAACAGACTCCGGGTAGGCGAGACTGCAACGCTTCGACGGACCTCATCCTGGCCTGTTGAAAAATTCAAACCCATTTTATCCTAACCAAGAACCTTATGAGAAAAAATCTACTGAAACTATCGGTTTCGCTATTCGTCGCCATGTGCGGCGTATTGGTTGCCGACCAAACCTGGGCACAAGACGGGAAGACCGTGAGTGGCCAAGTTACTTCTTCTGACGATCAATCCCCGCTCCCTGGCGTTAACGTATTATTGAAAGGTACTAGCAACGGTACCACTACTGATGCGGAGGGAAAATTTTCACTCAATGTACCCGATGACGAAGCTGTCCTCATATTCACCTTCATCGGTTTTCTGCCGAAAGAAATAACGGTAGGAAATCAAACTACTTTCAACCTCTCACTCGATAGCGATATCGCGCAACTATCTGAGGTCGTTGTGGTGGGTTACGGTACACAAAAACGCTCAGACATCACCGGCTCGGTAACGTCGGTTCCTAAAGATCGATTGACGAATCTGCCCGTAACCAACGTCACGCAAGCCCTGCAAGGATCAACGGCGGGATTGCAAATAACACAAGCATCATCTGTCCCCGGAAGTGCGGGGTCAATTCAGATTCGCGGCATTAATTCTATCAACGCCAATACAAGTCCGTTCATCGCATTGGATGGCATGCCATTCTTTGGAACGCTCAATGATATCAACCCCAATGATATATCCTCTATTGAAATTCTTAAAGACGCATCGGCGGTAGCGATTTACGGAACACGTGGATCAAACGGTGTTATTTTAATTACGACTAAACGCGGCGCTAACAAAGATGGAAAGCCGAACATCAACTTCAATGCATACGCTGGTGTAGAGGACATCTCAAATCCGCTTAATCCGATGGGGGCAGAGCAATATGTGCAGAAGTATAAAGACTTTCTTATCGCTAATGGCATTACACAAACAGCGGTGTTGCCAAACCTTGCCGAACGTCAGAACTATGATAGTGGCACAACCACCGACTGGATGAAGCAAGCTACACAAACAGGAAAAATTCAAGAGTATAATTTGAGTGTAAGTGGCGGAACGCAGAAAGTGCAATACTATTTTTCAGCAACACGACTTATACAAGATGGTGTGATCAAAGGTTTTCAATACAATCGTACCACGGTTCGATCTAACCTTGATGCGCAAGTAACGGATGGTTTAAAAGTTGGAATGTCAAGCTTCTTCACCGACAACAACTTTGATGGTGGTCGCGCGCATTTACTGCAGGCTACTGCGATGAGTCCATACTCTGTTCCCAAAGATGCGAATGGCAAATATATTATCTACCCGATGGCGCCTGAGCAGTTGTTTGTTAATCCATTGTTAGGCCTCACTACTGATCGCGATGACGGCAACAAGAATCTTACGGGAAGCGGTTACGTAGAAGTGACACCCAAATTTGCGAAGGGACTGAAGTATCAGTTGAAAGGTTCTTATGTGTACACGTTTGGAAAGGTATCGACGTACGCAGGAAGGGCTGCCAACGACAACAGTGGTACAGCAACCGTGCGCGACAGTACAACCAATAACTGGGTTGTTGAGAACGTGGTGAGTTACAACAAAGACATCAACAAACATCATTTCGATATAACCGGTGTTTATAGTGCGCAAAAAGTTTCGACGCTTGAAACAGAGGCATCGGCAAGTGGGTTTATCAACGACGGTTTGTCGTACTACGATCTTCTGGCAGGAAATTCGAAGAGCGCAAATTCAGAAGCTAATACATACACACTTCTCTCGCAACTCGGGAGAATTAACTACACCTACGATAACCGCTATATGTTAACGCTCACCGCAAGGCGTGATGGATACTCTGCGTTTGGAGCAAACAAAAGCAAGTTTGGTTTATTTCCATCGATGGCCGTTGGTTGGAATTTGCACAATGAAGCATTCATGAGCGATTTTTCTGACGTGGTCTCGCAGATCAAACTTCGTCTCTCGTATGGTAAAACCGGAAACCAGGCGATAGCACCGAATCAAACGTTCACGACGGCGACAACTGTTCAACAACCTTTTGGCGGATCAATCCAAACAGGTGTTCTCTATAATACATTGGGTAATGGAAATCTTTCTTGGGAGTCTACCACGACTTTGAATGGTGCAATTGATTTCGGTCTTTTCGACGATCGTATCACGGGTAGCTTCGAAGTGTTTAAGAGTAAAACCGAAGACATCCTTTTGAGACGCGCGCTTCCGGGAGTCAATGGGTACACCGACATGTGGACGAATCTAGGAAAGATGCAAAACGTTGGTATTGAGCTTACGGTGAGTTCAGTGAATGTTGACAAAGGAGATTTCAAGTGGGAAACGTCTGTCAACTTCTCTACTTACAAAAACAAAATTCTCGAGCTCTATGGCGACGGTAAAGACGACATTGGAAACAGTTGGTTTATTGGAGAGCCATTGCGCGTGATCTATGGTTATGAAAAGATTGGAGTTTGGCAGACAGATGATATCGGCGATTATGATCCAGTTGCAAAACCAGGTGATATCAAATTCAAAGATCAACCGACAGTCGATACGAACGGTGATGGACGACCTGATGCTGGTGATGGTATCATCGATGCAAAGGATAGGGTTATCATAGGACAACGCAATCCGAAATGGTATGGGGGTATTACCAATACATTTCATTATAAAAATTTCCACCTCAGTATTTTCATACAGACATCGCAGGGTGGGATCAAGCGCAATGCCGATCTTACTTATGCCGACGAAGCTGGAAGAAGAAATCTCCCAGAAGGTTTCCAGTACTGGACACCAGAGAATCCCGGCAACTATTGGCCATCGTTGTCGGCATACAAGAACTACCGAGGCTATCATTTTGCGGAAGACTGGAGTTATGTGCGTTTGAAAGACGTGCGTCTTAGCTACAATGTACCGAGTTCATTTCTCAGCCGCTATGGTGTAAATGCGTTGACGGTTTATGCTGCAGGTAGGAACTTGCATACATGGACAAATTGGTTTGGTTGGGATCCGGAGATGAACTATGCTTCTCGAGGTTCTACAGGTGATCAATTAAACTACCCAGTGGTCAGATCTCTATCACTCGGCATCAATCTCTCTCTCTAACACTTAAATACCGACGTATGAATAAATATTATAAGATAGTGATGTGTTTCAGCCTTATGTTGGTGAGCATATCCTGTAGCGAATCGTTTCTTGACGAAGAGGTATTAGATAAGTATGAACCCAATGTATTGAAAGATAAACTTGGCTTCGATGCTTCAGTAGTGGGTATTCATCAGCACTTTGCTACGTTACCCAAGAGTTCCAACGATCAGACCATCATCAACATGTGGCATATTGGAACAGATATATTGTGGGCGCCAGCAGGGCGTTCTAATGGCGATGCACGTCCATACTTCGACTATACTCAGTTAAATGCTTCCGACGCTGCGGCACTTAAAGTGTGGCGTTACCTGTATAAGCTTATTAATAACGCGAATGATTTGATCGCCGGATCTCAGCTTGAGATTGTCGGAATGACACCAGCGGATCGCGCACTGTACGAAGCAGAGGCGAAATTTTTTAGAGCCTATGCCTATGATATGCTTGTTACGCTTTTCGGTGGTGTTCCTTTAGTAACAGAACCAACGGTAACGCCGCGTACCGACTACACAAGAGCATCTGTTGCCGCGGTGAATGCGTTGATTGAAGCAGATCTACTCTTCGCTGTTGAAAAACTTCCCAACATTGGCTCCGCTGCACGCGATGGTAGAGCAAACAAAGCAATGGCAAGACAACTCCTCGGCACGGCGTATTTAAGAATGAACGAGAATGCGAAAGCTGAAGCACAGCTGACGGAAATTATCAATGGGAACAGTGGTGCGCTTAGTCTTATAAAGAATCGATTCGGTACAAAGGCAAATAATCCCGGCGATCCTTTTTCTGATATCTTCATTTTTGGAAACCAACGTCGCAGTCAAGGTAACACGGAAGTGATTTGGGTGCTTGAGAATGAAAATCCAACGGACAAGCCTTACAGCACGGATTCACCACAACAGCGAAGAAATTGGGGAGGAGGCTATTATGATATCGCGGGGATGTTGCCTGCAGATTCATTGGGTGGTCGTGGGATCGGACGTACACGTCTCAACAACTGGGTTCTGTATGGTCTTTACGAAGATGGCGACATGCGTAACTCGAAGTACAATCTTCGCCGAGATTTCTGGTTCAACAGCACCGATGCAAATTATAGCACGATTAAAGGATTGAAAGTTCCTTATGGTGTTGATACTGAATTTACGCTGGCTGATGGTAAGAAGACAAAGGTTCTTGCTGCCGATACCGTGTGGAGATTAGCGCCCTATATTACCAAATGGAATTTCTTTGATTCAAGAGATACATTCGGTTATGGCACATGGAAAGATTTTATTCTTATGCGACTTGGTGAGACATATTTACTTCGTGCGGAAGCACGGTTCAAACAAAATAATTTAAGTGGCGCTGTTGCTGATGTGAATGAAGTTCGTAACAGAGCCAATGCAACGCCAGCAGAAGAAGGTGACATGACGTTGGATTATATTCTCGACGAGCGTGCACGTGAGTTGATCGGTGAAGAGAATCGTCGTTACACGCTTGTTCGCACCGGCACGCTCGTGAATCGTGCGAAGACGCTTACCGGAGTTGGGGCGTTGGCCAACGGAAATATTGAAACAACAAACGGCCTCGAGGCGAAACATTTGTTACTTCCTATTCCACAATTGGAACGCGATCTCAACAAAGATGCCGATTTAGGCCAGAATACGGGCTATTAAAGATACAACCTGCGGGTTGGCTTGGGTTAAAGAGGCTCAGTGAATAAATTCACTGAGCTTTCTGTAATTTTCTAGTTAAGTAAATATTAGAGACGTGAAGAATAGTTATCAACCAAAAAAACAAAAGCTGATTTTGATCAGCGCAATTATTTTATCTGTTGTTGCAACGTCCGGCCTATGGGCTGGTGTGATCGTTGACCTCTTTTCGAAGAAGACAATTGTTACGCAAATGCGAAAGGTCTGTGACTGGCAGTTGGCCAATCCGGTGTCGTTTAATGCGAAGAACGAAAATGACTGGGCACGCGCTGCATTTTACACCGGTGTGATGGCCACCTACACCACGACGCAGGATGCTAAGTATGTAGATGCTGCAATCTCTTGGTCCGAATCTTTTCATTGGGAACTCGCTGAACGGTTACGACATGCTGACGATCATGCGAAAGGACAAACCTATTTGGAGATCTATGCCATTAAAAAGGATCCGAAGATGATTGCCGACATTCAGCATACCTTCGATTCCTTGATTGCCAATCCGAAACCTGGTCGAGAAGACTGGTGGTGGTGTGATGCTTTGTTCATGGCGCCGCCGGTATTAGCAAAGCTGCATTCTGTTACAGGCGATGATCGTTATGTCAAATTTCTGAACACCATGTTCTGGGATACACACGAATTTTTGTACGACAAAGAAGAACATCTGTTCTATCGCGATCAATCGTATTTCAACAAGAAAACACCTTCAGGAAAGAAAACTTTTTGGGCACGTGGCAATGGGTGGGTAATGGCAGGCACCGTTCGTGTTTTACAGTTCTTGCCAAAGACTGATCCTCACTACAATCGCTATGAGCAATTGCTGAAGGAGATGGCAGCATCAGTGAAGGCCATTCAAAGCAAAGATGGCCTGTGGCGCCCTAGTCTTCTCGATGAAAACGAAGTACCACATCCGGAAACAAGTGGCACCGCATTTTTTTGCTACGCACTCGCTTGGGGAATCAATCAAGGTATACTGAATAAAAGTGAATATCTCCCTGTGGTGAAGAAAGCCTGGCAGGGTTTGAATAGTTACGTTACACCTGAAGGAAAATTGCAATGGGTTCAACCTATCGGCGCTTCACCAGACAAGGTTGTGATTGATAACTATCAGGAATATGGAGCCGGTGCATTTTTACTTGCCGGTAGCGAACTCTATAAGATGAAGTAAGCTCACGTGTGGCGCGAATAATTATACGAAGATGATCAGAAGGAATTTTTTGAAGGGCTTTTCGCTGCTAGGAGCAGGAAGCACGTTGACACCCTTGTTTGGTTTCAGAACGCCCGATTCCCCAACAGCGCAGGAGTCGGATCGTGATTATTGGATTGCTATGCTTACGCGAATTACGCAACCTGTACTTGATGCATTGCATCGTGATCGTATCAAAGAATTGATGCCTGTAGAATCTCACGTTGATGCAACATTCAGAAAGGAGGTTACTTACCTTGAAGCGTTAGGAAGAAGTCTTGCCGGTATTGCGCCGTGGCTCGAACTGGGTGCCGATACGACGGCCGAAGGAAAAATGCGCGACAAGTTTATCCAACTGTCCGTGGGCGCAATTCGCAATGCCGTTACGCCCACGGCAAAAAGTTTTTTGAACTTCACGCGTCATGGACAACCACTGGTAGACGCCGCATTTCTCGCACATGCATTAATTCGTGCGCCAAAACAATTGTGGGGTAATCTCGATGAAGTCACTCGACAACATTTGGTGACTGCCTTGAAATCAACGCGGGCAATTAAGCCCTACTATTCTAACTGGCTTTTGTTTAGCGCCATGGTTGAAGCAGCGCTGCTAAAGTTTACAAACGACTATGATCCTGTACGCGTCGACTATGCACTTCGATCACACGAGGAGTGGTACAAGGGAGATGGAATGTACGGCGATGGCCCGGAGTTTCATGCCGACTATTACAACAGTTTTGTAATTCAACCCATGCTGCTCGATATCTGGAAAACTATTTATGAAGTTAGGTCCGAAGGAGCAGAGCAGTCAGCGCGCATCGTTAAACGCGCACAGCGCTTCGCAGAAATTCAAGAGCGTATGATTTCACCTGAGGGAGCATTTCCTCCGCTGGGGCGTTCACTTGCCTATCGATGCGGAGCGTTTCAACTGCTCAGTCAGATGGCGCTACAAAAACAATTGCCGAATAGTGTTACGCCCGCGCAAGTAAGAAGTGCGCTTACGGCTGTAATCAAAACAACAATGGATGCACCTGGAACTTTCGACACGAATGGATGGCTACGTATCGGACTTGTCGGGCATCAACCGGAGATAGGAGAACATTATATTTCTACGGGCAGCTTATATTTGTGTAGCGTGGCATTCTTACCCCTCGGCTTAAAAGCGGACAATGAATTTTGGAATGCTCCTGGCATAGCTTGGACCAGCAAAAAAGCTTTTGCAGGTCAGAAATTTTCAATTGATCGGGCGATATAATCAAGACCATGTTGCGAATACACGTTGCGCAGATACATGTTTACTTTTCGTGGCGATTAATCTTTTTGATGATCGTCGGTGGAACGTTCACGACCTCTGCGCAGCATATCACCAACAAGATCATTAAAAAGTATAGCATCCAAGATGGATTGTCGCAAGCGGTTGTCAATAGTATCGAGCAAGATGATAAAGGCTGGATGTGGTTTGCGACCGACGATGGATTAAATCGATTCGATGGATACTCATTTACGACTTTCAGATTTGATAAGAGTGGTCCCAATGGATTTCATGACAACTTTGTACAGCGCCTGCTAAAAGACTCACAAGGAAGGTTGTGGGTGTCTTCTCGTCGCGGCCTGTACTTATTCAATATCTCTACACAAAGGTGGAAAGTTTTTCGAAGAGCAGGGTCCAGCAGCAGCAACAATAATGATGTAGCGTATATCGCTGAAGGTAGTGATCACAAACTTTGGATAGGATGGTACTTCGGCGGTATCGGTTTATTCGACCCAACGAAGCTCGCCTACGACAATACAAAAAAGTTTGATGTCAATAGCACCGCGACAATTGCTGTGTTTGAAGATAGTTACGGGTATGTTTGGTCTGGGACGCAGAGCACTGGTCTCGATGTTTTTAGAATGCGTTCTGATAAAACGTATGAGAAAATTCACGCGTACTCGTCGGGCGATTTTCTTCCCTCACGGTATGTAAAGTGTTTTCTTGAAGATCATCTCGGCAATATCTGGATCGGTACAACGAAGGGGCTAGTGCTTTTTATCCGGGCGGAAGGGAGATTTGTTACGCTGGATAAAATTCTGCCGGGTGAACGCGGCGCATTTTCGTTACTAGAAGATAAAGACAAGAATCTCTGGATAGGTACACAAGGGAACGGTATTTATACCGTCGATCTGCGCGATTTCGACGGCAGAAGGATCGACCGATTGAAATCACATCACATTACGGCACTCGACCAATTTGATATTTCACAACATACGATTCGATCACTGTTTCAAGACCGTGATAAAAATATTTGGATCGGTACGCACGGTGATGGCGTATTTATGGTTAGCGACGAAGATAAAAACTTCTTGAAAGTAGAAGTCAAACGAAATAACGGCCCGGCTGAGAGTATGGTTTCGTTTTACGGACTGTGTAATGATGATGATGGGAATATCTGGGCGGGAACTGATTCAAGAGGCATCTATAAATTTACATCCGACGGAAAATTACTGCATCATTATGAAGCCGATGGTAAACCTGGAAGTATTGGCGACGACGTCGTGTACAGTGCGCTCCGTGATTATCATGGTAATCTATGGTTCGGTACTTATTTGCATGGTGTGTATCGTTATGATAAAATATCAAATACGTTCGAACACTATCAACGTTCAGCGTCAGATCGACCAGTGCCACTCGGCCACCGCGTGTCTTTTCTGTTTGAAGATTCTCATCATAACATATGGGTAGGCGCAACGCGCGGCGGCCTCAGTATGCTCGATCATGCTACCAAAACTTTCAAATTAAACCGTGATGTTCCGGTATTCGGCACGATCGATGTGCGCGCGATAGTAGAAGACAAAAAAGGTCGACTATGGCTCGGGTGTTATGGTAATGGATTGCTCTCCTACGATCCAACAACAAAAGTGGTTGAGAATATATTTACAGGAACAGACTCAACGAATCTCCTGCATAGCAATGTTGTGCATGCCCTCGCCATTGACGGCGACAACGTACTGTGGATTGCAACCGGTGGTGGCGGACTAAGCGCCTACGATTTAAATAGTAAAAGCTTTAAGCGATTTACCGAGGAAGATGGCTTAGTAAGTAATACAGTGTTTGGTGTTCAAATTGACGATCAACAAAATGTATGGTGCAGTACGATACGCGGGATATCAAGGTTGGAAAGCGAGACGCAAACATTTTTTAACTACACCTCAGGCGACGGAATTCAGCAAGGGCAATTCAACGCCGGCTCATCTTTAAAAAATTCATGGAAGGGATATATTTGTTTTGGCGGAACGTATGGCTTCAACCTTTTTTATCCACAAAAAGTCAGCAATAGCAAGCTCGTTCCAGATGTGAAGTTGTCAGGATTTCGATTGTTCAATAAGCCGGTGAAGATCGGTGGAACAACGGAAGATGACGTGCTTCAAAAAGTAATCGATGAAACGGAAGAGATCACGTTGCAACATGATCAAGCTTCTTTTACGTTCGAGTTTACGGCACTCGATTATAGTGCGCCACAAAAATGTGAGTATGCATACAAGCTTGAAGGATTCGATGTAGACTGGAATTTTGTTGGCAATAATCGCACTGCATCTTATCGTTATTTACCTCCGGGGAATTATGAATTTAAGGTTAAAGCTGCTAATCAACCGAATTCGTGGCCGACTAAATACGCTCATGTTAAAATCAATGTACAATCGCCTTTATGGAAAACTCCGTTGGCTTACCTGGCTTACGGTGTTGTTTTGATTGGTGGTGCGTGGATTGTGTACGCCAATCGTAGGCGGCAGCTGTATTTAAAGAAACGTGTAAAGAGCGAGAAGAATAAAAGAAGACGTGAACGGCAATTGGTTCAAGATAAGCTTGCATTCTTCACGGAAGTCTCTCATGAGTTCAAAACACCTTTAACGTTGATCATCGGTCCGTTGGAGGATATGATGTCGAAAGAGAATGGCGAATCTCCCAGCGGGAAGAAACTTCGGATGGTGCACAAGAATGCGCACAAGCTGCTGTCGCTCATCAATAAGTTGCTAGACTACCGAAAGATTGAATCAGGTAAAATGGTACTTACGCTTAAACAGATCGACATTGTACCGTTTGTGGAGGAAATCTTTGTAAACTTCCGAGAGCTTGCAAATCGTCCGAACGTTCATTTTGAATTTTATACAGAAGAGAAATCTATTTATACGTGGGTCGATCCTGAGAAAATTGAAATGGTTGTCACCAACATTGTCTCCAACTCATTTAAGTATATCGGCGAAGGAAATGCGATCAGTATTACGGTTAAAAAACAAATTGAAGCTGAGGATACCGAGTTTGTTTGCATCGAGGTAAAGGACAATGGTGTTGGAATCGAGCCTACTCAAATTCGTTACATATTTGATTGGTTTTATAAAGGCAACGCCAATAGTCAAATTAGTACAGGTATCGGCTTGGCATTGGCGAAGAAGCTCATTCAACTTCATCAAGGGGAAATTGCGGCGCACAGTACCGTTGGTGTAGGTACGGTGTTCACGATTAAAATACCATTGGGTAAGGATCACTATCAACTAAACAATGTTATTTTCGAACAAGAGAGCCCGTATGAGATAGAAGCCGAGTCTCATGATCATGAGGAAGAACTCGATGAATCTTCCAGTCATGGAAAGAAAGGTCTGAAGACTGTTCTTCTGGTAGAAGATGACAATGAAGTAAGATCGTTTTTGAAAGACTATTTAGGAGCAACGTATCGTGTGATAGAAAGTAGCAATGCAGAGCACGGACTAACCCTTGCCTATGATCATAATCCTGATCTGGTTGTGAGCGACGTGATGATGGAGAAGATGGATGGCATCGAGTTCTGTCATACATTAAAGCATAATATTAAATCGAGTCATATACCGGTTGTGTTGCTTACGGCGCGGTCGGCACATCATCATCATAAGGAAGGCTTAGAGACTGGTGCAGATTCGTATATAACAAAGCCTTTCAGTCCGGAAATACTTTCGCTGACCATCAACAATCTCCTACAAGCAAGGGAAAATTCCAAACGCTACTATCGAACACTTTTCTTCAGCGATGAGACACCGAAGATTGCTTCTGCAGATGAAAAATTACTGCAAACTATCTATGATGTTGTTAAAGTGAATATGGACAACGCCGATCTTAGCGTCGATACACTCAGTCAGGAATTAGGGCTAAGCAAAACGCTGGTGTATCGAAAGATCAAACAACTCACGGGGCTTTCGCCGATTGAGTACATTCGATCGTTGAGAATTTCAGAAGCAGCGAAATTGTTACGAACCCAAAAGTACAAAGTCTACGAAGTCGTTTATTTGGTCGGTTTTTCTGATATCAAATATTTTAGAAAATGTTTTATTAAGGAATTTGGTTATCCACCGTCTCAACTTCTCGATAAATAAAATGCTTCAAGCTCATTTATGTTAAAGAATTTAGCTCTCCTCTTTTTTACGTTTTTCGTCGTTAAGACTGTCGCACAAGAAAAATTATCTGACGGATTGTGTAAAATATTCTCAAACGCACAATCGAAGAACGTGAACATGAATAATATCGATTGCAATGATTCCCTTGGATTAGTTCGACTTCCCGTGAAGGAGGGCACTAACTTAAAAGCACTCGATCCTATGTTTGTAAGCCAAGATGCATCGATAATCATTACACCAAAGGGAGCTGTTAATTTCAGCAAAGGTGCAGTTACGTATACAGCATCAACACCTAACGGTGAAGTTAAAATCCAGGTCGATGCATATGTGGCGCGTAATCCAGTGCTGAAAGGTTTTTATGCTGATCCTGATATTTTATATTCTCATAAAGACAAGAAGTTCTATATCTATCCAACAAGCGATGGTTTTCAAAATTGGTCAGGTACCTACTTCAAAGTATTTTCATCCATTGATTTGACGTCTTGGAAAGACGAAGGCGTGATACTCGATTTAACCAAGGATGTTACTTGGGCAAATCGTAATGCATGGGCGCCGTCAGCAATTGAACGAAACGAGAATGGTAAGTATCACTACTATTTTTATTTCACCGCGGCGCAGAAAATTGGCGTTGCGACTGCAGACAATCCTCGGGGACCATTTAAAGATTCAGGAAAGGCGTTGATTGATTTTAAACCAGAAGGCATTCACAATGGTCAAGAAATAGATCCGATGGTATTTGCTGATCCGGTGTCGAAGAAACATTACCTGTATTGGGGTAACGGCTACCTTGCAGCAGCGGAATTGAACGATGACATGATCTCGATCAAACGAGAAACGCTGCGTGTGATTCCAACGGACAAGACCTTTAGAGAAGGGACTTATGTGTTTTTCCGGAAGGGCATTTATTATTTCATGTGGTCAGAGGATGATACACGAAGTCCGAACTACAAAGTACGTTATGGAACATCGTCGTCACCAATGGGACCAGTGACTATCGCCAATGATAACATTGTGATCCGAAGAAATTTGAAGCAGCAGATTCATGGTACTGGCCATCATGCTGTGATTAATATTCCTGCTACGGACAAATGGTTTCTTGTGTATCATCGTTTCAACTATCCCAAAGGAATTACCATGGGACGTGATGCAGGATTTAACCGAGAGGTTTGTATCGATCACCTCACGTTTGATTCTAATGGGAAGATCATTGAAGTGATTCCGACACTTGAAGGTGTTGGCGGAACGAAATGAGTTAAAGCGTTGTCGACCTGATTTATTGGGTGTGATGCAGGAGTTCTCCTCTCATGGAATGCGTGTGTCCAGTCCGTTGACACCTCTTGCAAGGAATGTTTTATCATTGTCGGTGGCGTGATTGGGAATGTTTCAAACGATTGAATATGTCTATGTGTCCCCCTTTAATTGTCGATAACACCCCCATGTGATGGGTGTATGTGATGCTAATTTCAGTTGTAGATCAAAAAAAAAATCACCTAAACCAAACTAATTATGACTACAACTAGACCATCAATGTTGCTCGTCGAGCAGCGCGTTGTCAAATCAATGAGACGTTTTTCCGTTGTATTATTTGTCTTGCTTTTTGCTTGGTGTTCGTCAAGTAAGATCAATGCGCAAACTGTATTCTATCCGGGCGGCGATTGGTATGACACCAACGGCAATCTCGTGCAAGCTGTTGAAGGCGGTATTATGAAAGTAGGAAGCCTTTACTATTTATGGGGAATGGATCGTTCACAGAACAATTACACGTTTCGAGGCGTGAATCTTTACTCGTCGCCGGATTTAAAAACATGGACGTTTGTGAATACGATTCTTTCAAACGCATCACATCCTGATATTGCTTCGGGCTCTGTGGTTGAACGGCCAAAGCTTCTACACAACACTGAAACAGGGCAGTTTGTTTTGTGGGTGCACTACGAAGGTTGGAATGCCTATGCGACTTCTGAAGTAGGATATGCTACAAGTAGCACGATTGGCGGGAACTATACATGGCAAGGTCACTTCCGACCATTGGGGCTTGACAGCAAAGACATGAATGTTTTTAAAGATACCGATGGGAAGGCGTATATGATTAGTAGTATCACCAACAATTCACAGGTTGTGATCATGGAGTTGAATGCGTCTTATACAGGTCATGTGCGTGAAGTTTATAGAGGCTCTGGCGCGAATACGTCAACTGGATTCGGTTGTGAAGGTCATGCGTTGTTTAAGTCGGGAAGCATGTATTATCTTATCGAGTCCATGTGCTCGGGATGGGATACCAACGACAATCGTTATTATACAGCGACGTCACTGGCGGGCCCGTGGACGCTGCGAGGGCTCATTGCTCCGTCGGGTGCAAAAACATATCAATCGCAGGTTACAAATTCGTTCGCCGTTACAGGAACAAGTGGAACCACAGTGGTTTTCATCGGTGATCGTTGGTCTACAGGAAACTATTCCATGACGCGCCTAATACTTTTGCCAATACAGATTTCTGGTACAACCTTATCACTACCATGGTATGATCAATGGACGATCAATACCGCTACAGGATTGTGGTCGAATGGTGCTGCAATTAATTATAGTGGTGAGTTTAGAATCGTGAATAGAAATTCTGGAAAGGTTATGGATGTGCCTGGTTTTTCAACGGCGAACAATGCGCTCATTAAACAATATACTTGGAATGGAGGAGCGAATCAGCGGTGGACGATTCAGAATTTGGGAAGGGGCGAGTATAGAATTGTAAACGTGCACAGTGGCAAGTCTCTCGATAATCCTAATTCGTCTCGTACGGTAGGCACCAATGTTCAGCAATACGACAACAATGGAAACTTCGCCCAGAAGTGGCACATCGTTGCTTGTAAAGGCGGATATTATCGTTTCGTTAGTGTTAATACACTTGGTAAAACACTCGGTGTGAGTAATGCATCACAAAGCAATAGCGCGGGTATCGTGCTGAGTAATTTTAATTTCGCAAATGATCAGCAATGGCAACTTGTACCGGCAACAGCAGCGCGCCTAGCAACCGAAAGTGAAGAGGTTGTCGCTTCAGAAGAAAAGACTGATACGGGCCATACCCTAGTCCCTTCACCAGTAAAATTAAAATCGCGTTGACGCTCGCGGTAGAATCAGATGTAACCATCGGCATGTTTCAGGCTGCAAACGGTGAAAGAATTAAATCGTTCTCCTTTGTTAAACTACAACCCGGTGCACATGAACTTGAGATGGACGGCAGTGATTTAAGTCCGGGATTGTACATCTACAGAACAATTGTCAATGGCGAATTGATTCAAGGAAAGTTGATCAAGACCAATTGACGTGATTTGACGTAATGAAAAAGGATTAGCAGAAATCGCTGATCCTTTTTTATTGTACCGATGAGTTACGTGTTTAGTTTTCAGCCGTTCCAAAATATAGCTTCAGCCAGTGATCATAACTTACTTTCAAAAGTGGGTCAGTGGCCGAGACACGTTTGATCACGTCAAGTGCTTTTTCTTCGAGCGCTTCATCTACCTCCACTTCTTCCAATAGGTGTGTGGCAATCCATAAATTTGTTTTGTGAGCATCAATATCAAGCAGTGGCTTGAGCTTGTGAATGCCTGAGCCGCCATAGTTTTTGACGATCGCCTTCACGATTTTGATCATTCGCTTAACGGACTGATTGTTTTTTTTGATCGCCGCTTCATCTGAATAGTTCACATTTTCACAGAATTGCGGGAGGGATTTATATTCTTCGATAAGTTGATCAAGTGTAGGTGCTTTGGCGCCATTCATATATGCAGGTGTGCTTGCTTAACACTACAAAGGTGAATAAAAGTTACGAATTGTGAAAAGACAATTCCGACAGGTAATGATCAGTATTATCTACGCTTTTGCATTCCGCTGTGAATGTTTAGCATAGTTGGACTGGTACAAATGTAGCGCGGTCTTTCTTAATGATCGTTCTATCTTGGCAACTTGACTTTTTTACAAAATTTTTATGCAACTCTTGATTCAGAGTACAAGTCGTAGGCCGCGACAAGCCACTCACGACCAGTAGATTTTTCGCGGGATGGATACTTTGAAATTTCATCGCGATGTTCTGCGTATATGGGCTTGTAGGCAGCATCGTATTCGTCCCAGATGATAATCAAACAATGATAGCCAAGTTTCTGCTCTCGGCCTTTTTCTAACCAAACGTCGAAAACATCTTCGTCTAGTGATTTTGGATAATCTGGTCCGTTAAACATATAGAAGAATTCAAGGACGGAAATTATATAAAGTTGACCATTCAACAATGCGCGGTTCTTTTCGGATTGTAAGGCGATGCATGGGTTTTCGGTTGTTGGCTAGTGCGGCTGATGCAATCCGATTGTGCGTTTCTACTCAAAAATGTTATCTTCATGCGCGCAATTTTTTAATAGATCGATGATCAATACCTGTAAGAACTGCTCTAACGAATTTTCAGGGAAATACTGCAATGAATGTGGTGAGAAGGTTTACTCTCATGATCGTTCATTCAAGCATTTGTTCGAAGAAGTTTTTCACTTCTTCACGCATTTTGAAGGAACATTGTTTAATACGCTAAGAGTTTTGCCATTTCGTCCTGGGCAATTGTCACTGGATTTCATCAACGGAATTCGCCGACGTTACTTTAAGCCCATTCCGTTCTTCTTGATGGCTGTAATTCTTTATTTGATGTTTCCTTTGTTTGGTGGATTGAATATGAAACTTAGCTTTCACTTGGCAAGTCCACTGTACGGCGAGTACGCAACGTCGCTATCTGAAAAAGTACAAGAACAAAAAGACTTATCACCTAAAGAATTGGAAGAAGCATTTCACTACAAAGGCGAAAAGACGTCGAAGTTCTTGTTGATCATTATTATTCCATTTACAGCACTCGTGTCGTATGCGATGGCATTTCGAAAGCGGAAATACTACTATGATCATTTCATATTTGCGACTGAAATAGCGAGCGTATTTATACTTTGGGGATTTTTATTACTGCCACTGATAAAAATGTTATTTGCATCGATGGGTATGGCGTTGTTTGAGCGCGAGGGATTCGTAGTTATTATTATGGGCTTGGGACTTGGCCTGTATGTTAATTTTGCAGCAAAGCGTTTCTTTGAATGGAATTTCTGGATAAGAACAATCTATACCATTGTGCTACTTACATTTCTATTCGCGTTTGTGCAGACGGTATATAAGTTTATCCTATTTGTTATCGCAATTCATTTGGTTTAGCAACCTTGATGGTGTGACCCGTACGGTGTGATAAGAAAAAGAAAGCTCGCAAATTCAATTTGCGAGCTTTTATTGTTGTTAAGCGATCTGTTAACGTGTCGATCGCGTTAATGCACGATGAGCGTTAAGCTTCTTTGTTTTTTGTTTCTTGAACTTCTGTTCTGATTTCTTGAGCCAATGATTTTAAATCTTGCATGGCTTTTCTAACACGTGTTCCAGCGGCGCTATTTTGCTTATTGTAGAACTTATCCATGTCATCTTCTACAGAAGCTATCAAGGTCTTCAAGTCTTCGAATTTTTTCATGTTGTAGGAAATTAAATTTTCAAGGCGGCAATGTGCAAAAGGTAATGGTATTAGTAAAGTAAAAATCGAAAACCGTGTCAATTTTTTATTCAAACTCCCCGAAAATGGGGCTATTATGGCCTTATTCGACGCTTTTAAGCCAGGGGAACGACCTGTTTTATGGTTTCTTTACGAGTCGCCGACCACCCATATTACCGTCGCCGAGCCCCTCATTTTCATCTTCATCCGTGTCGGTTGCCGACAATGATACCGTATCGTTGTCGCTACTCCCAGATAATTCCAGCTTCGACAGATCATGTAGGTCTTTTGGAACTTCCGGTTCATGCCTATCTTTTTTTTGCAATGACTTTTTCTTTTTCACCATTATCGCATTTGATTACGGATATGAATTAAGAAAATGTGGTGCCATTAAGGTCGCAGGGGCAGAGGCAATTCCTATAGTTTGATGCTCGTTTGTATTCGGAAATTCATCCGAGCACCAACATCGAACATCCATTCACCAAACTCTGGATAGTACCAGCCGTTACTTGCATATCGTTCATCCGTTAGATTGTAGATGTTGAACATTACACTAAATCGATCGGTAGTATACGATAGCGAAGCATCATATAAAGTATAATCCGGAAGGTATCGATTGCCATCACCGCTGTTCCAACCCGGCGATACGCCACTTCGTTTTCCTGTGTGCTGCATGCCAACACCAACGCCGAGGCCCTGTAGTATGCCGTGCTGTATCGTATACTTCATCCAAATATTGGCAAGGTGATCCACCGTTCCGGCATTGGTTAATCCGATAAGAGACAAATCAGTGTCTTTCGTAATGCGTGCATCAACATAGGAGTAGTTTGCATTGATGACCAGTGATGGCGTGATTTTTCCCATCATATCGAAATCAAATCCTGTGCTTTTTATTTGCCCGGTTTTAAGATAGAATCCGTCGTGTAATTGGTCCGTTGTGCCAACGTTATTTTTACGAATGTCGTAGACTGATGCACTCAACGAAAGTTGTTTTTTGAATAGCATGGCTTTTACACCAAGTTCGTTGTTGCTACCTGTTAACGCGGGTAACCTTCCACCACCGAATATTGCACCACGTTGTGATAAAAAGCTCTCATCGTGGAGCGCGTAGATCGAGATGTCTTCATTAACAAGGTAGGTCAGTCCAAGTCGGGGCGTAAATTTTGTGTCCGTGAGTTCGTATTCTGGATCATGTGGTGGACTGTTCCAATCTTGTCCTGTGGTGAGGTTGGTGAATCTCCCAGCGAGCGTAATCACAACCTTGTTATAAACTTTGATGTGATCTTGGATATACAAAGCCATCCATCGATTGCTCGCCATCCATCGCCACGTTTCTCCTCGAAAACGAAGCGAGTCTTTCGGTAGATAATAGGTTGGTTCATGAATGAGCAATGGGAATTTTTTCTCACCCCATGTGCCACCATAGGCACTACCTTCTGCACCATCTCCAAAGTCTATGCCGACCATTACTTTATGCTCAACGGATTTTCCTGTGTTGAATTTTCCATCAAGGAATAGTTGCATGTTCATCAGCTTTCCCCACCAATCGCTCATCGAGCTTGAGCGATGCAATGTATCTTTTGTAGTAGAAATTCCTTCAAGATATAACGATGTTCCATCCCAGTTGGTCGTCATGTATGCTGCTTGCCCATTGAATCTCCAATCGTCGTTTAACTTGTGACTTAGATAAATTCGTGAATAAACATCAGCACCAAGAAACGGTTCATTGTTAGGATCGTTAATCGCGAAGTCAATAGGCAGCGCCCAAAAATCACCGTTAATAGAAACTGATGAATGTGTGTTTTCTTGCGCTTGCGCTTTTACATAGTTGTGCTCAATGGTTACACTGGTGTTTTCATTAAACTCATATTTTAATGCTGGACAAATGAAAAATCTATTGAACTCTCCGAAGTGATAGAACTCGTTGTTTTTTTGAATACCTGTGTTTAGCCGGTAGGTGAGCGGACTGTTCTTTTTTACTTCGCCACCGAGGTCGATTGTTGTACGCATTAAATTAAAACTGCCAACGCCGAATGTAATTTCGCGAGTACTTTCGCGGCCAGGTTGTTTTGTTACTGTGTTGACGAGTCCACCAGGTTCGGCATTCGCTAGCATAAATCCTGCAGGGCCTTTTACGAATTCTATGCGCTCAATCATGGAAGCATCTTCTTGAGCGTTCCACCATATTGGTCCCCCAACGCCATTGCGATATGTGCCGTACGTTGCATTGGTACCGCGTATTTGCAACGTCATGTCGAGTGCTCCACCATAACTTTTTGTGATGCCACTGGAGATTCGCGAAATCTCCCCTTGGAAAGCAAGCCCATATCTTTCAATGTCTGACGCGTTGCAATGTTGATGTTCTGTGGAATTTCAATTAAATCTGCTTGCAGTCTAAGTGACTCAGAAGCCTTACGTTCAACATAAACTTCTTCCCGTAATCCGGAGACAACGATCTCGTCAAGCTGGTTTTGATTCTCTTTTTATTTGATCGTTGGAACGGTAGTTGTTTCATTGTTCTTGATGAAGATGGCTTGCTCGAATTTCTCAGATCCAATCATTGATGCGTTTAAGATGTACGAGCCTTCAGGGATATTTTTGATTTCAAAACGACCATCTTGTTCAGTGAGGGTGCCATGTGGTGTTCCTTTTAACGTGACAGTAACGGCAGGAAGTTGTTGCCCGTTTTCGTCGTAGATCACACCGTTTACGTTTCCATTTTGCGCATGTGTAAGTGTGGCAAACGAAATGAACGCCAGTAGAATTCTAATTTTCATAGTTGAGGGTTGGTTTTGGTACGTCAGCGTTGACCGCGATTGAAAAACTTTCAGTTGACGGCTGCAAATATGAAAGGCGGTTCGGTAAAAAAATAACCTAATGCAGTGTTACGATCGATTATGCCCGTAGCAGGGGATGCAAAAACACCTTTGTAGGGTAATGATCATAACCGTTAGTGTTGCTCGTGAGGGACGCTGATGTAAGTGATTTAAAAAGTAATGTTCCAACAATGACAGAGCAGTGCTCGCAGATTTTGTATGTGTATCATTGCTTGGGCAACGAGAAATAGAACGTAGCACCTTTGTTAGGCGTTGCTGTGGCCCATACTTTTCCCCCATGTCTTGAAATGATTCGCTGAACAATGGCGAGACCAACGCCGGTGCCTTCAAATTCTTTAGCGGTATGTAGTCGCTGAAATACACCGAAGAGTTTATCGTAATAGTCCATATCGAAGCCAGCGCCGTTGTCTTTGATGAAGTATGTGATCAGATCGTCTTGTTCTTCTGCATCTATTTCGATAACCGCTTTGTTGGTGTGTCGCGAGTATTTTAGCGCGTTTGAAATTAGGTTGATCCAAACTTGCCTAATTGTGGCGTTGTCACCTTTAACATCAGGAATATTGTGTACAGTGAATTCTACTTGACGTGGCGCCTCCGGTTTTTTTAGATCGTCATAAATCGACAACGCCATCTCTCGCATGTGAATTCTAGATTTCGTTAATTCTTTTCTTCCTAATTTCGAGAACTCAAGAAGATCGTCGATCAATTGCCCCATTTTTTTTGCGTTGTTGAGGATGATCGTCATGAGCCTCTTTGCTTCGTCATCAAGCTTGCTGGTGTAGTCATCAGCAAAAATTGTCATGTAACCGTTGATCGAACGGAGCGGCGCGCGAAGGTCATGCGATACTGAATACGAGAATGCTTCTAACTCTTTGTTGGCGATTTGCAGTTCTTGCGTGCGCGCGGCAACTTTTTGTTCTAGCTCTTGATTAAGAGATCGTATTTCCTCTTCTGCTTGCTTTCGTTTTGTGATATCCGTAATGAATCCACAGAAAGCAATAGCATGAGCAGTTCTGAGTGGGCTGATGCTGAGCTCTACGGGAAATTCTGTTCCATCACGTCGGAGAGCATTCATCTCGATCAGTTTATTTAAAACTGGTCCTTCGCCTGTTGCTATGAAATGATGTAGGCCTTTTCGATGATCGTCGCGATATCGATGTGGCACCACAAGGTTGGCAAGTTCTTGATCAAGTGCTTCCGAACGTGACCATCCAAAGATTTGCTCAGCATGCGAGTTCCATTCCGTGATATGTCCTGTTGAATTAATCACCACCACTGCGGTGAGTGCTGAGTTCATCACGGCGATCATCCTGGCGCTACTTTCACTCAACGCTGAATTTTGCGACTGTATCTGCGCGAGCATGGCGTTGAATGCATCGGTGAGTGTGCCAATTTCATCTGCGCCCAATTTGTTAGCCCTTACAGAATAATCTTGGAATTCAGAAACGACTTTTGCTTTGGTAGCAAGTTCTAAGATCGGTTGTGAAATTTGCGTCTGTATTTTGCGGGTAAGTAAAAAGGCTAGCAGAAGGGAAGTCATGATGACAAGAAGTCCAATGCTGACGTACAGAATAATTCGCTCATTCAGTACGCGCATGTCTGCCTTCATGTATAATGTGCCGAGAGTTTTCTTACCCTGAACGACGTGTTCAAAACCGAATAGAAACTTGTTTTCGAAGTAGTAGCCCTTTCTTTTTTCTTCAGGATGAAAAGTGCTGTCAGGTAAGTTTGTAGGGTAAGAAGCAAATAGATTTCCCTGAACGTCGTAGAGTGCAGCGGCAACAATGTTTGGATCTGCCCTTAGCGCGAGAAGCGTTTCTGTCGCATCCTCTCGGCTATCGAACGCAAGCGCAGCGGTGCTATTGGCTGCGATGATTTGTCCAAGCAGCGTAAGTTGTCTGATCGTGGTTTGGCGAAAGGTGATGACTTCATAGGTGAAATATGCGGCACTCGTCAAAAGCGAAACAGCGCCACTGACCAGCAGAATGACGATCATCAATTTTTGTTTGATCGGCGTATTCCTTAGCATAACGACTAGTTATTAACGATTTCGGCGACGCGAAGCAACTTCGAACTGATGCTGAGATCAGCACGCTTTGACGCTTCGAGGTTTATGCGAATTTTTGTTTTGTTGTCTTCTACATAGAATTTTACAATGCCACCTTGCTTTGTGAAGTTTGGCATATCACTTACAGTAAGCACATTCTTTGCGTTCAATTGCTCGCAGATTTCTCGTACGCGATCTTTACCGGTGATGTTGATAAAAAGGATATGACAGTTTTTGATGTCTTCAATCTTTTGGAAGCGCTTCACGATGATAGGATGCCCATTAACATTTTCGCCTTTCACCGTTTTATCAAGGTAACTTCCGAATGGATCCGCTCCTAAAACACCGATGATCAGCGGCGCATTATCTGTCGTAAATGCTTGTTTGGGCCACTCTACAAACTGTGCGAAGTTGTACAAGAAAACTGCCTTTACCTGATATTCAAGCATCGGTTGTTTTGCTTTGGAGTTCGCAACGCTTATGGTAAGCAGTGCGCACAATAGCAACACAAAATTGGGTGTTGAAAAGCGGAACGTAAACTTCTGACGTGTTGTCAATACCATGATTATTAAACAGCTACTATCTAAATCTCAGTTGACTGACTATGTGTTCGAACTACTCGCGAAAGAAAATGATTGATGACCTAAACAACAAAGCCCATCAATTCCATGGATAGAACGTGATGGACTCTTACTAATCTAAGCATTAATCAGGCAATACGCAAATTTGAAAGACAGCGCGATGACGCGGCTCACTGACATGACGGACAAAGGATGTTAATTTCCGGTTTTTAGTATTTCAAATGTACTTGGGACGATTTTCCATCGGCCATTATTTTGTGAGGCCGAAGTTGCTTTTACAAGTGCTGTTTTTCTTGGCCCTGTACGTGCATTGGAATGATGCGTGTGAAAAACATAATACCACTGTCGCTTTACTTTGAAAAGATCGCCATGACCAGTGCCATTGATGCCGAACATGTCTCTTACCAGAATTGGATTTCCTGAATATTTTGTCCACGGACCGAGAGGATGCTTGCTGGTAGCATATCCGACGGCGTAATCAGGGTTTCGAAAATCATTTGCTGAATAGAACATGTAGTAGATTCCATCTTGCTTAATCACAGTCGGGCCTTCTGTTACTGGCCACGGTACGCTCTGTGTATTCTCCCATCGTTCGATTCCACTCACGCACTCTTTTGTTGTTTCGGATTTTACCCCCGAAAGATCATCGTTCATCTCGGATACGAAAATGCGATTACCATTTGTTAGTCGAACGTGATAAAGATATTTCGTTCCATCGTCGTCAATGAAAACAAATGGATCGATTTGCTTCATCGTCGACGACAGCGAATCTTTTTTGGTTTGTGTGAACGGACCCAGCGGGCTATCGCTTTTGGCTATGGCAATTTGTTCGTTCGCGGTGTAGGCCATGTAGAACTGCCCATGGTGAAAGAACACTTGTGGCGCCCAGAAACCGGAACGACCAAAGGCATCGCCTTTTTTAAGCGCGTATCCATCATTCTTTTCCGAAAGTTCCCATGATTTCAAATCACGCGAAACGTAGACCTGAAATCCATTACGTGAACTTTTTTCGACCGTTCCATAGAGGTAGAATTTTTCGTCATAAGGAAAAATTGTCGGGTCGGCCAATTCAATCGTGTCACCTTTTACCTGCGGAATCGCATCCGTAGAAGCAAAAACAGTTGCTAAAACAAAGACAAACTGTGCAAGCGTTGTAATAGCAGTTTTCATTTATTTGATCCAGATCGTTTGTGTGAAGGCTCCGTTAGCAGCGACGTCCCACGCTTCTAGGCGAACCCATTTTCTTCCGCTAAGGTTGATTGATTTCGTTACGGTTTGTTCACCGAAGGCGGTGGTATTGTCGAGATTGATTTTTTCGCGATAAACATTCTTACCATCACCTGAAATGATTTCAGCGTAGTTCATCGGGAATGTCCATTTGATTTTGAACGACACATTTAGTGGTTTGTCTGCACTTGCAATTTCTTCACCGGATGATTTTCCGTCTACGGTAAATTCCGGAATCAATACTTCGCCAGTAGAAGAGAAGAATTGGCCGTTTTGCAGGGCGTCGTTTATCGATTGCCAACCATCTTTGAAAGCAGGGAGCTTGTCAAGTTTAATGTAATTGACATTCAAGTGTGCATACATTTCGTTTTCATTCTCAATGGTGAAAAGATCCGCTTCTGCGAGAACCTTCTTACGGTCGCCCCAATTGTTCATGTCGTCCATGAGTTCTAGAACACGTTTGCCAAGAAACGGAAGTGACAGATCCGCTGGCATTGCTTTCCATGCTGCGCCGAGAAAGTGATTGTCTTTGAAGAATTTCGACGTATTGTATTTGTCAGGGTAGCCAGTCGAACCTTTCGTACGTGGGTGTGCTGTCCATGCAAGTCCGTTTTCAGTTTTTAGCAACGCCAACATTTCTTCTTCATTGGCGATGCGATAAACTTTTCCATACACAGGATCATTGCTTACAAACGGTTTATCTTGAGCGCGCGACATGATCCAATACACGGGGCGTGGAAATAATTGCAACCAATGACCGCCAAAAAATTCGTTCGGCTCTTCACCTGGAAGCATCAACAAGTCATTTGATGAAAGTCGCTCACATTGTTCGAATAATGCATGTAATTCTTGAAGACGAAGACTGTCGGGACCTTTGGGATGTGCCGTGTAGTGAAATTCACCAAGGTGTACAATGTCGATGCCGTGCTTTTTGAAAACGTCAATGAAAGCAGGTTGTGCCGGAACAGGTTTATTTGCGCGCACAACTTTCATAATAAATTCGTTGTGAAAGTGGCTTGTCAAAGTCTTGTATCCGGGCAATGATTGGTAACGGTCTGCGTTGGTAAATTTCTTTACAGCCTCCAATGCGGTCGATGTATTTCCGCTGTTCAACAACACAAAGAAATTAAGACGTTGCTTTGTTGCAGGGGGAGCATTGAACCACGGAACAAATCTTTTGTCACCATAAAGATCTTGGCGGATGCCGATACCGTAACCATCGATCATGTTGCGATACTGACTTCCTGCCCAGACAAATTTCAAATTAAAAGCTTCATCGAGTGGATAGAAATATTGGTGTGGAGCAGGGAAGACTGCAAAACTACCATGATCGTGCTCGCCAACAATAGTCCTGTATTTCACCATCAGATCAGTAGCCTTATCGTTGGCCGAAAGCGGCGCGTTTTTTATTTGTGCGTCAACATCGCTCCAGCCAATCCGATTCCAACTTGGCTTTTTAGAAACCAGTCCGGCATCATAGAGGATTGCCGTTGAATCAATATCCGTCGACATAACCGCTGCAATGTTGAGTAGAGGACTTCCATTGTATAGTGTTATCTCTAAGGTGCCTGTAAATCCAGGCGCACTTAGTGTGCCAACGGAAATCAGCGTTCGGGTGCCAACACTGTAAACGGACGCCGCTTGTTTTTTTATGGCGACGTTATAAGATTTGAACGGTTTGTTGGGAACCTTATCGAAGAAAATATTCCAACCGTTTTGTGATACAAGGTCACGCTTTCCTACCGTAAGAATGAACGCAGGATCGACGTCGGAGACGATAGGTGACTTGGTATTCCCTTCTTGTAGTACAATACTTTTTATTATCGGGCTTTCAGCGGAAAGGTCGAGAAGTAGCTGGCCTGTTTTATTTTCTCCCGCAGGCCACGACACGGAAAGTGTATTATTTTTTGCTACTGCGGTTGTGCCGCTTTTCTTGTTGAATTTTTTTAGATCTACTTTGATTTGCCCGTTTAGTGATGAAATAGAAAAAACGAGGCAAATAAAAAGAATAAGGATATTACGCATGGTGGCTATTGGTTTGCAAGGATGTATTTAAATAAACAATAACGTTCGAAATCTTTTCACAATGGATATTAGGAGTAATCGTCGGTCTAATCTAACCACTTGTCAAATACTTTGTGAAAAGCTTTGCTGGCAAGATCTACGTTGTCCCAGTGGTCGTTATCTACCGCCGGTTCGTCGTGACCGTACGGACCTTTTCTTGCGCCAAATACTTTTTTCAAGTCAGCGGTAATCCAAAGGTTTTTCATGTTGTGAAACCATTGATATGCAGTACGACGTAAGCCTGGCTTGTTGATCAAATGATTTTCCCATAGCCCACGCGTTAGTGCCGTAGCGACAAGTTCAGCGCCGCGGGCTTGCCGTGTTTTTACTTTTTGAAATAGCGCGGCGTGCTCAACAAATCTAGTCTCATCCAGCAAACCTTTCTCGCAGGCCCACGCGACGAACAGATGTGTACTGACTTCTGGATATTCTTCCAGCGCTGACGATGTTTTCACCGTGACATCGATGCTTATTCCGTCATCTGACTCTATAACGAGAACGATATCGGCTCCCTGATCCACGACTTTGTGCCAATATGCGATCACGGGTTCAGTGTCCGTCGCGAATTGCGGTCTGCGTCCGTCTGGTTGCCCGAGTGAGCGAATCGCGTCTTCTTCGGTGCTATTCTTTAGATCGATACCAAAAATGGGCTCGCCAATTTTTTCACGTATCCAAGCGTGTGATAAATAGGGGATAAATGATCTTGCACTTTTTTTAATCGGTGGATATTTTTCATTGAGGACGTTGTGTGAGAAAACTAGTTCGATTCCCAACTTGGGTGCTGTAACGTTCACACTGTCGTTCGAAGTGTGGGCAGGCACTTTTTTTCCAAGTGTTTGCGTCACCCATGTTATGAGCGCTTCATCATCGGCGCGACGTCCCATCATATCCACCAACGTCCGCATCTTAGGGCCAAGTTTTTCGTACGCATCGGTAGGAGTGCGTTCAGCGTATATCGTGTCCGTTACCTTTGCCGTTGATGCATTGTCAAGCCATGCACCGAAGTCGAAATCCTTAGCTTTGGGTGCCTTCATGCGACGCGCTTTTATCCAAGCGACTAAATTATCACGGCCGTCGATTTTTTTATCATCAAGGTCATGCACGCCAGTTTCGCCTTTAGACCACAGGATGATAAATTCTTCTAAACTGTTGGCGATTGTACGAAACTCTCCCTCTGACCCTAATAAGACCACGGCGTATGGCGCTCCCGTTGTACCGGTGTTGAGTAGCGCAATAAAAGATCCGTCGGGCAGTTGAATGAAAGCGAATCCGTGAGCATTTAGTTTTTCAGCTGCCGAAGGATCCCATGCAGAAGGGATGTCTTCAGCGCCGATGTTGTCGAACCAACCCAATGAGCCGTGCGATTGTGTGCCGACGAATGTACATAAGTCGACCAGTAGCGTGGGTAACTCGTGTTGCGTTTTTAATAATGTTGTATAATATGTAGACATATATTTTTATCGAAGCAACAAGAAACATAACAATGGCTGTAACTACAAAATAGAAATGGAAGTGCTGCCACATTTTGATGCAGGCGGTAGGTAAAAAAGTTGTTTAATTGTCCAGCGTTTTTGACGATGGTTCAGTCTATCTGATAAACGGCATGCAAAGATTGAGAAGATGTGTTTGGAAAATCTGGGTGATTTGTATTACAATTCTGGTTTCGTTGTCGACAGGTGATACGTATGAAGATCACGAGTGAGCAAATGCTGGTGGTGAACAACGGTGATAGTTTGTATATTTGATCATAATTATGAGCCAATCACCAGAAGATACTTTCGAAGATTCTCCCGCATTTAAGCAAATGATGGAGGATGCACGTCGTGAACAGCAACTGTTTAAGGATCGCATTGAAAGAATAGTGCCGATTGTCAAACAGGGGAAAGGCCCGGTGGATAAGATTGTGACATCAGATGGAAAGGAGCACCAAGTGCCCGAGAGTGCTATGCCCGTTCTGTTTCCGGTTCCCTTCGATGAAGACTTGTCGATCGTTTTTGGAATTGACGAGGGTACACACTATGAGTGGTTTCAGAAGAAACATATGGATGTGATCAAGGACAATGTTTCTGTTTATGATCTTCTTAATAAGGCTTACGAAAACCTTTTTAGGAGTATCAGTCAAAAGTTGTCGATTCACATGATCACGAAGAATATGGGGATGCTCACGGATGGCGATCGGTTGGAGTCAAGCCTGGTGTTAACCGGAGAGATCTGGACAAGTATAGCACAAGCCGTCAATGCCAGCGACTTGATATTTGCCATTCCGACGCAAGATGTTTTTGTTTTTGTGCGCGCCGATATGCCCGACGACGTAGCGCTGATGCAGAAGAAAGTTCAGGAAATATTTAGTAACCCCGACTATGCGAAAAAAAAATTGAGTGACAAACTTTATTGGCGAAAATCGAGTGGTGAAATAACGGTTTATAACTTGTAGGGTGAGATGTAGCTACATCTTTTAGCTCATGAGCTTTTGTATTAAACAGTAACCTTTTTTCTAGCGCAGCCGTTAAGTACAGCACCGTTGTCCGAAAATTGCCTTATCCATTTCCAGGATTCACTTAGTCAAAATACCAACGCACTCATTGTCTGAAGCTATTCGCGGTAATTGACGTTAAGTTATTCCAAAAAACAGGTTATGAACATCATAGTTTTCTTCGGGCGCATGCACGCGACGAGCGGATGTCGTATGGCAACATTTCTGGCTATCGGTATTATCTTTTTATTCACCACAAAAACACAAGCACAAATGGAAGAAGCTTACAAGCTCGCAAACGAAATGGTAAGAGAAAGACTGAACAGAGAAGGGGAGGAGAATATTAAAATTCTTGATGAGTTAAAAAAGAACGATGTCATCGTTGTGAATGGTACGTATGATCACATTGCTCGGGTGTTGCAAAGTTTGAAGATTCCATTCGCGGGGATTGACCATCATCAATTGATGGACGCGAAGCTAGAGCCGCATCAAACCATTTTTGTAAACTGTGCGTCGTCATTTCCGCCTGAGGCAGCAAGGAAACTGGCTACCTTTGTAGCGGAAGGTGGTCAGCTGATCACAACGGATTGGGCGCTAAAAAATGTTATTGAAGTAGCATTCCCCAACACCATAGCGTACAATAATAAACCCACTGCGGATGAGGTTGTACGCATTGAAGCACTCGATAAACAAGATTCTGTGATCACGGGATTTTTAGATGAGAAGGCAGATCCAGTGTGGTGGCTGGAAGGATCTTCTTACCCAATCGAAATTTTGGATAAAGAAAAAGTAAAAGTTTTGATTCGGTCAAAAGAGTTGGGTGAAAAATACGGTGCCGAATCGGTGGTTGTGCGATTTCCACACGGGAAAGGCCTGGTCTATCATATGATCTCGCACTTCTATCTACAGCGTACGGAGACGCGTGACGCAAAACAAGCGACAAAAGCTGCAGACTATTTTACCGATAAGGGAGCAAGTAAAGAAAGTATCAAACGCGCAGAAGCGTCTTCTGTATCGTATGGTGAAATACAGTCTGCCAATACCTCTGCTGATTTTGTATCGCGTATTATCATTAAACAGAAGAAGAAAACGAAATAACGTTTATCTCATGTACGCGGGTGAATCCCTGGAAACACAATTCCAGGGATTTTTTATTGCCTTTTTTTGCCTCCCCATTTCTAGGTATTTAAATAAATCATTTTAAGAGGTGATTTCTCGTGGATTCGGGTGGTATACTTTTACAACACAATCATTCAATTAAAACTAAAAGCACATGGGATTAGCAGAAAAGCGTTTAGCCGAAAGCATCAAGTCAGAGAAACTTCCTGCCTTTGAATCAAAACTTAATCAAATCGCTGGATATCCAATCAAGTTAGATATCGACTGGAATACGTTTACTGCCTACGATCAGTATCCCTTGAGTCGCTTGGATATTGTGTTCGATGACCTCGAGTCGTTCGTTAAAAAAATCTGTAAAGATGATATGGGGAAAGAGGCGCTTAAAGACAAGATGGAAGTGATTGCACTTGTAAATACAGATAGCCGTGATGCGGTAACAATGGCGCTTAACAATAAAACACTTACGTTAACAATGCAATTGGCAGGGAATACGTTCACCTCGCAGCCTGACTCGCAAATTGCGGACTACGTTGAAAAATTGCTCTAATGAAATTAGATGTATTCAAGGATGTAGGATTCAAGAATTTCGATTCTTGGTTTGCTGAACTTGCTGCCGTTGCAGAAGACTTTGAAGATAGTTCCAACTTACCGAAGTTGGAATTATCGCTTAGAAACGGTCATGTGATCAGGGGGAGTATTTTGAAAGCGCAGAATCATCTGCATGAGCAACGGTTGATGGTGCTCGGGTTGCTTGATCCCTACGCAAAATCCGAAATTACGTTTGTAACAACCAGCGAAGTTGTTGCTTTCACCCTAATAGAGCCCGAGAATTATGTGCGCATGAAGTCTTCCAATCAAAAATCGGTGGGCTCGTTGGAGTTGAAGCGGGCTATCAAAAACGTTGGTGTGGAGTTGGAGAAAGTGCTTCAGTTTCAAATTCAACTTAATGTTGATGCGGATGCTGTACCCGAAAATAATCGCTGGGATGTTTTGCGTACGTTGGGCTTCTTGCCATCGCTTTTTATGCAGATCGCTGCGGACGATGTGGGTAAGAAGATCGTAAAGGATAATATCGACACAATCAGTATTGTTTCAGCAGTCTCTAACAAGACGACGCTGCAATATAAAACGTTATCTTTAGCAGTAGCCACCCCGTTAGCAATTCCTGTTACGAAGGAAAAAGAAAGGTTGAAGACAGAAATAGAGGGCGTGCTTTGACGTCCTCTTTTACTTGTGATCGGTTAGCACAATCTGTGTAATCAACAATTCAGCATAACCATCTTCTTTGTTGTTGGACAAGAAAGCAAAATTAAATTTAGCCACATCCGTTAAGTCGATCATCGACTTGCCACCTTTAAATGACTTCAATAAAATTGCAATAGAGGTTGGACGTTCAACGGGAGGTAAGATTACATGATTATGAACGCCACCGTGTTCACCAGTTTGTCGGAGTTGTAAAATTACTTGTTGGTTTGCCGTATACGTCAGTTTCACATACTTTCTATCAGAGAGATCTACGCGCTTGGCTTCTTCGTCGGTGCGCGTGGTGCGATCAATCGGAAACGAGACTTCGCCATATTCATAAACATTAAATTTGACATGTATCCAGACATTGTTTCCTTCACGAACAATGGGATCGTTTCCTTCCGCTGGAATGAGTTGTGCCGTTTTTGCGTCATGCCCCGTTCTCCATTGCAGAAAGCCAATTGAATCTACTTGTGCGAAGGCGCTGTGAAAACCGAAGACGAATAATAATATTGCAAGTCTGAACATTCTCGAAATATACCTGAATAGTGGAATAGTTTAAATATCGTGTTTTTGTCCGCTAGAACGATCTGTTGTGATTCTTCCTTAAACGTTTTCGGTGCCATACCGGTAGACTTCATGAAGATTCCGTTGAAGGAAGATTTTGAGTTAAAGCCAGATTCGAGGGCGATGGCCAGAATCGTTAAGTGTGCGAACTGAGGATCAGGAAGACGCCGCTTACTCCATTGCGTGCAACAGCGCATCTTTTGCTTCATTGTTAATTTGTAATTTTTTGGTATGGCGTTATTCAGGTCGTCAATTTTCTTTTCGAACAAGATGTCCTTTGAGAAAAAAAGCGGCGTCGGATGCTGCTTTCTACCTGAGTATGACAAGTGGAAACCAGAAGAAGGAATGATCATGTCTAAATAGATTTGTTACTGTGCTGATGTGTGTGGGCGATGCGCTTCGCCCCATTCATCCATCAATACCAAAATCTTTTTAAACGACAATCCAAGTTGCGTTAACTCATACTCTACTTTCGGCGGCACTGTCGTGTGATGGATGCGGGCGATTAATCCATCTTTCTCCAAGGCTTTTAGATTGGCGGTAAGCATACGTTCGGAAATACCAGGGAGTCTTGATTTTAAATGACTGTATCGAAGTCGACCTTGGTTCAACAGAAAACTTAAGATGTTGATCTTCCATCGTCCGTCGATTACAGAAAGCGTGTAAGCTATACCACAGGTTTGGTTGATATGTTGCTCGTTAATCGTATTGGTTGAAGAATTTTTTCTCATGCTTGCATATTGTGAAACGCACAATTTTGTTCGTTCTGTTCTGATATTCTATTTCTCTAGAATATTGCTGAACAAATTTGAATAACAAACATGGAAACAGCAAGAATAATTCTTCATTGGACGAGCTATGCGTATTACCTCTACGTGTTCGCCTATGCATCGCTATTTAAAGTCTTTCAAAAGCAATCGATGATGGAGAGCATGCAGTCTCTCGGTTTTAATAAAACGTGGACTATCGCTATCGGTATTGCTGAGCTTATTGGTGTGTTGTTGGTTGTTGCAGGGGTATACAAGCCAAGTCTGAAAATAATTGGCGTGTTATTTCTTTTTCCATTTGCGATTGGTGCATTCACTACGCATATGGCGCATCAGGAATATGAACATTATTACCAATCGTTAGCCGTGTGTGTTCTTTCTGTCGTGATTCTATGGACAGATAAAACATTTAAGATAATGCTCTGATTGCGGGAGTTTGACGAGCTCAAAAAAAGAGAGACTGTCCATCCGACAGTCTCTCTATCCCATAACGCGCGACTCCCACTACTTCTCAATAATAACCCGCTGCTTATGCGAATTTCCCTTCTTGTCACGCACGATCATTACATAGATACCTGCAGGAAGGTCGTCGGTGTTGACAGTTCCATTTGCGCCGGTGATGTATGTCGTCTTTTTAAATGTAGCCGATACAAATTGTACTTCTGTACGGTCATTTGCTTCGATGTGATGTAGTGTAATTTCAAGCTTACCTTTTGCCGGATTTGGAAAAACTTGAATGGATTGTTTTTCATTTGGTGCTATGTGTTCTTCATCATGTCTGCAATCAGCGGTAATACCCATTGCGTATGGAGCACTTGTCGCAATTCTTGATGCACTTAATGACGCTTGATATTCGTTCCACAGTGTCTGTACACCGATTCCCAAAATGTCACGACATGCAATATCCCAAGACCATGTTGCATACGTACCTGCCGCGCGATTAAACTTGATAGCAAAGTCTCGATCACCTTTGTTGTTGACAATCCAGTTCAAGAAGAAACCAGAAGTGGTGTAGCCATCTTTCCAATTTCCGCCGGTTTGTGGCGAGCGTGTTGGGTGTAGTCCCAAAGAAATACGAACGTAGTCAGCAACACCTTCAATGAATCCAAAGAACTCGGTACCGCCTTGATATCCACCAGCATTTTTTGGTTCATGCTGTGCCGTGTGTGTAGCTTCATGTGAGAGAATTCCGAGAATCTCTGTGCGTACAGTTGCATCGTTGTTGGATTGGTTGTACACATTTTGAATGTGACGTGTACTCACACGAATGCTGCGTTCGCCACCACCGCCCCACGCTTCAGCAACACCATCGTAGTCTTCGATAATTAACGTGAGCTTTGTGAAGGTTCTAACATTGTCGTTTGGACCGGAATAGATTTTTTGAAGCATCGGTAAAATGGAGTTACGCATTGTAGCCACTGGATCAGGAATGGCGCGATGAAATGTTATGCTTCCTGCAGAAGATGGCGATAAGTCTTGAAATACAACTGTTGGCAACACAAAGTTGCTCCAATCACCACCACCAGTAACTTGTTCAACACGAATGGAGGTTGTGAGGTCGTTGAAATTTTCATTGACAAGGCAGTCGTCGTCGCCAGTTTTTTCTAAGGATGTACCGGCGAAATTATCTTGATCAAAAAAGATGATCTTATAACCAGCCGTTACTCGTACAGATGACACATCGTTGTTTACCATTCCTCTTGCTTGTAATGCTGACAACGTGTACGTTCCTGGTGTCAACGCAACGGCATATCCTCCGTAGCTGCAATGTTGATAGACTGTTGCTACAGGCGACGCAGTACCATAGATTTCCCATTCAGCCACTTGAAGAATAGTACCGCTATTGTTCGTGAGATTGAGTTTAAAATAGGTGTACGCCGTTGTGTTCGAAAAAGAATACGTCTTTCGTTGCAACCGGTTTGGAAAATCTTCATTGCTGCGTGTGTCCAGTGTCACCCATGTCGTGCCATTGTTGGAAGCTTGAAAGTTCCAGTTCAAGGGGTCGCGCTCAGCCGCATCGTTAGCAGACGTGATTGCGTAGCTCGTTACAATGGAAGGGCTACCTGCGCGAAATTGTACCCAGCCCGCATTGTGGAAAGTAAGATACTTGGTGCTACTATTGTTGTCAATTAATTTGGTGATGTCTTCATTCGTTGGAGAGTCGGTATACTGTGCACTAATCGTGCCTCCTGAATTGGTGATATCCACTTGTGCCTGCGAGACAAATGAAATTGACAGCAGTACACAACAACATAACATGAAGGTAAGTTTGACTTTCATAGGATTTAATTGTTTGGTATAAAAGACAAAGCGGTGAGGTGACGAATTTTACCAGTGGCTACAGAGGGTATTTTTAAGGTTCTACGTTGTAAATGCTACACGCACAAAAGGGATCGTTAATGACTAACGATCCCTGAGTTTTATGTTGAACATTCTAGTTGCGCCGCGAGTTACTCTTTTGCAAATCTTAGCGTTTTGCCGTTTTTAAGCTTGATGATATAAAGCCCTGGCTTGAGTGTTTTGATATTTATTTCGTGTTGCGTTGATGTAACCTTCATCGTTTCGGTTACCGCTTTTCCGGAAGTATTGTAAGTGGTGACTTCGGTCGGCGAAGTGATGCCGTTCACAACGAGGTGGCTAGTGGCCGGATTAGGATGAACTGAAATTGATTCCTCTTCCTGCACTGCGGACGATTGACTTATGCGTGCACCATTGCCTTGTTGTATCTTAAGCCAATTGATATTCCATCCGCCAGCCGGTACAGCGATGGCAATTTGTTGTTGCCCTGCGTTTAAGAATACTTGATGAGAAATGGTAGACCAGTTTTGCCATCCTCCTGTACTTGGAATCGTAAGCGAACCGAAAACATTCGCACCCCCCGCTTGTTCCAAACGAAGTGATCCACCGCCGCTCTGGCTCGCAACGCGATAGTCGATTGTATAGGTTCCTGCACTTGGAATGTTCACATCCCATACAATCCAATCACCAGTATCAATCCATCCTACATTTGTGCCACCTTCGGTGCAAGTTTCATTTTGCACGCCGCTCATGGTCGCAAAATTTTCCGCTTCAATTTGTGTTGACCAGGCCGACGCACTTGTTCCAAATAATTCTACTTCTGCAAGTTGAAGAATTGTTCCGCTGTTGTTGGTGAGATTTAAGCGATAGTAATTGTAGCTTGTGGTATTTGTAAATGTAAACATTCTCTTTTGAAATCTGTTTGGAAAATCTTCATTCGATCGCGTGTCGATCGTCGTCCATGTGCTGCCGTTATTTGAACCTTGCAAGGTCCAGTTGAGCGGATCGCGTTCTGCAGCGTCGTTGGCAGATGTTATCGAATAGCTCGTTACGGCGTAGCTCGAAGTCGTTTGGTATTGTATCCATCCGGAAGCATTGAAGGTAAGATACTTTGTGTTGACGTTGTTGTCGATCAACTTCATGTAGTCTTCTCCAGCCGGAGAGCCGGTTTGGTATTGCGCCGTTAATGTTCCGGAGAGGTTGGTGATGTCTTGTCCAGTGGGACTACTTCCGGGATCAATCGGAAGACCATTTGCTTCACGTATCAATTGAAAAATGTGATCAGGTCGGACAACGACATAGTTTGCATTTAATGAAGTAGCGACATTCTTAAAGCTAGTTGGCGTGACACCTTGCCATGGTTGTGCTTGAATAACAATAAACCGGGGTGAAGCGCCATTCCATCCCGCCGCAGCAGAAGCAATGTGATCTTTCATCGCTTGTTCATTCGTGCAGTAATTGCACGACAGTGCCATGCCCGGTAAACTTTGATTGTAGATGGTTAAACCGCCACCTGTGTTTTGTCCTGTTAGCCCAAGCGTTGTAGGCGCATACGTCGCGAAACTTTGTCCTACATTTTGGTTGATGCCTCCCGTGATCGTATTCCAGACCGTAATCACTCTGAAGCCTGCACGACGATTGTAATCTTCCGTCTTAGAAACAAATTGGTTGAGTGCAGTTTGGTTTGGCCAACTATTAGGATATGCGTATCCATATCCAGAGGGACCGGAAATTAAGTTGTCGTTGTTGGTAGCGGTTTGATAGTAGTAGTTGAGCGCACCTGGCATGGCGTCGAGCATTGCTGGCGATAATGTCCAGCCCATCGGAACAGTACCACGATCAGGATTATTCCAAAGCTTACGCATCAAGTGTTCCACATATTGCAAGTTGTCACCATCACTTAAAATGAAGGCGACATACAATTTATTTTGGAGCGCAGGTTTTGCTGGCATCGGTTTTACATTCACGGTACGCGATGTTCCACTATGCATGGTGAGATTGGTGGCCCAGTCGCTGGCAATTGTAGAGATGCCATAGGTAGAAGCGCGTTGAACACCAGGGCCTTCTTCTGGCCACCATCCCATGAAGTTCGCTCCCGCAGGCATGGATGATAGAAAACTGTTCAGCAATGTACTTTCGTTCGCGATGTTAGGGTCGAGCCAAATGGTAGCGAGGCCCATAGAAGTAGCATATTCGCGCAGTGCTGCTTTGTGTATTTCTGGATTCAGCCCAACCAACACACGTTTATCCAACGTCGGCCAATAGGTATTGTATAGGGTTTGATACACTTGCATTTTACTTGTGAACTGACCACGCAGATCGAGCAAGATCGGCAAATTGTAAGGCGCCGCAGTAAGTTTCGCAAGGAGAGAAGGCGAAGCTATCAATGCCTTACGATCTTTTGCGAGTACAGTGGCAAGATTGACGGTGTGAATTTGTGCGGGATCATATACAATAACGCCGGAAAGTTCACTGCGATATTTTGTGATGAGGCTCCACTTATCTGCAGGTTCATTCCAATTTAATCCCAACGACTGCAGCCATGTGTATTGACCTTCGGCGAATGCGTCACCTTCATACGAAAATATTCTAGGCTGTGTCCTGTTAACGATTCCTTTAAGCGATGCAAACAAATACATCTCGGCGGAAGAACTGTTTTGTTGAACGGCAATCCAGTCAACCTTGGTGTAAGACGTGCCTCTCCAATAGATGCGTAACTCTAAAGATTGATTTTCTGCCGGCATGTTGAAAGGGAGTGTAAAATTGGTATAGTCACCAGCGATCGGAAACTGTTGCCGTGTGATGATCTGCGAAGCCAGTATCTGTCCCGTAGTTGCGTTGCGTACATCAATGTCAACGATAGGATCATTGTTAGCCGTGTTGTTATCTACTTTCATGCGAAACTCCGCTACATTGGGACCTGCGGGAATGGTGTTCACATAGGGACCATAGACCATGTGTTGATTTGCTGCATCGATGCCCGTTTGACAAAGCCAGCCATCGGTTTCTAATCGTCCAGTGCCGTGACTGAGCGCGGAACCTTCAGCTTCCCATCGTGTGGACGTCTCTCTCAAGATGATGAGATCTTGTGTTTGTGTTGGCGCCGGGAACGTAGGAAGAAGTTGATTCGATGGCCATGTAATCTGTGCGATCGATGAAAATGAAAGCTGCAGCAAGAGCAATAGCAACGCAGCAAACTTGAGCATGGGTTTAAGTTTGTAACTCATAGGTGAATGGTTTGAATGGTGGCAACAGCCTACTGTTACCCCTAGGTTTAACATGTTGGTTTAAGTGTGCGACAAACGAAATACAACATGCCCAATCTGACTATTCACCTTAATGGGTCAGTGACGAAATGATACGGGCGTTCAGCGACTTTCTTTGTGGGAGTGTCAAAGCAAAGTATGCCGATCTTAAATGATGACGGTATGATGCTAGAAAATCCTTAAGCTAGCAAAAGGAATTTTTCGGGTATTCTATCAGATGTGTGATTGACCTTCATAACCTATTTAAAAACTCACGCATTTGTCTTAAAGCCTTCTGCGATGATTTACTGTTGATATCCGATAGTGGCCACACGTGTGTTTCTCCGTCGTAAACTTGAAGCGCTGCATTTCTCTGGATAAGCTTGATCTTTTCAAAAAATATCTTGCTATCATCAAGAAGTATTTCGCGTGTACCAACCAGTATAAGCGTAGGCGGAAAAGAGGTGAATTTCAGGTTCGCTGTATTGGCGTCTTGCCTGTGATTGGGGTTGTAGGCAGCAGCGTACTCCAATACACTCTCTCTTGATAAAATGGGATCAATGTCAGCATGTGTAGTATATGACGCCGTATTCGCTTCTAGGTTTATCCAGGGAGATATCAGTATTGTTGCGATGGGTAGTGGAAGTTTTTCTTGTTGTAGCTTATCGATCGTGGCAATAGACAAACCGGCACCGGCACTGTCACCGATGAGTATAAATGATGTTGACGGAAATTTTTTTAACAATGCCCGATATACGGTAACGACGTCGTTTAATCCATGAGGGTAGGGGCGCTCTGGCGACAAAGCATATTCAATCAGTAATGTTTTTATTGCGAGCGATTCAGCAATGTGACTAACCATCGCTCGGTGTGATGTGATGGAGCCCCAAGCGTAACCACCGCCATGTAGGAAGACAATAATATTATTGTTGACCGTTTGAGAAGGGGCAAACCAGTATGTGCTGATACCATTGATGTTTTCTGACGCAGTCGTTACGTTCGATGATGGCGGATATATTTTGCCCAAGCCGTCAAAGAAATCTCTGCCAGAAATGAGTTTGTCCACTAACGATGGCGTTAGTGTGGTGGGCGTATTTTGTGATTGTGCGATGTCCATGGTGAGTAAGATGATGGTGATCAATATATAGAACCTTGTATTCATGCCTTTTTCGTGCAAATACGGCGTGATTGTATATTTGCACAAGTAGTCAGTCTAATAGGAGTTACTATGGTTTACGCTAGTAATGGTGAACATCAACAGGATAAAAAATGGAGAACATTGAAAAAAGATGCCCAGTAGAAGTTGCTGTCGAGCTATTGGGAGGAAAATGGAAGTTACCAATTATTCACGCGCTTGTTAAAAATAGTCCTAAGCGATTTAAAGAACTCGAACGCGAGATTACGGGGATAACACCAACGGTGTTGACTGCGCAGCTTCGCATGTTAGAATCCGCCAGGTTGGTAAAACGCGAAGTATACGCGACGGTACCACCTACTGTTGAGTACAGCTTAACGGACTTGGGTAAATCGACGCAAGTCATGATTTTAGAATTGGAAAAATGGGGCGCGTTTTATCAACATACAAAATCTGCGCTCGATGATGCTGTGTAGTTGACGCACTGACGAAATAGAATCCAAGCATTAAAAATGAGATCAATGGCATTTGAAATTATAACTTACGAAAAACAATATCGTCCGCAGTTCGAATCATTAAATCTTGAATGGCTTGAAGGTAACGGTTTGGCGGAGCAACTTGATCGCGACATGCTATCGGAGCCGGAGAAATATATTCTTGATCCTGGTGGAGAGCTTTTCTTGGTGCGTGTTAATAACGAAATTGTTGGGTCGGCTGCGTTGCTCAAGGAGCACGATGGTATTTATGAATTGGCGAAGATGTGTGTGGCCCCCTCGCATCGTGGTCGAGGAATAGCCCAAGCGTTGGTTGAACATTGTATGCAGCGTGCCGCGGAATTGAAAGCAAGGAAGGTTATTCTTTTCTCCAGCCATAAGTTAGCGGCGGCGTTGAAGTTGTATGAGAAATTCGGATTCAAGTATGTAGCGGTAGAAGATTCACCATTTGTCACGGCTGATATCAAGATGGAATTGGATATGCGCGGCAGAGGCTCATAAAAAAAAGCTGCCCCGTAAGGAAGCAGCTTTTTCAATAAACCCAAGATATAAAATACGCTAACGAAAATTAATTGTAACCGTCGTTTTGCTCAAGGTTAGGATTGAGCAAACGTTGTCTTTGAGGGATTGGGAACAATGACTTTGTCGCTGCTGTTGGTTGATGATCCCACCATGAGGCCGTCGTAAATTTGTCCCAACGAATTAAGTCTTGACGACGGAATCCTTCGAAGATAAATTCTCTTCCACGTTCCGCTAACAGTTCATCTAATGTCAACGTTGTGGTGTTGTATTCGAATGTTGGCCAATCCGCCGGATCAAAAGCGCGCTTTTTACAATCGTTAATTAACTGTACAGCTTCAGCAGTTGCTACGCCTGCATTCTTGCGCATAATAGCCTCCGCTTTTGCAAAGTACACCCATGTGAGTCGGTACACGTTCCAATCGGTGCTGTTGTAGCTTGGATCTGTAAGTGGACCAAGTTTGTATTTGTTGAAGCGAACACCACTGTTCTCTTCACCCAAATTCATGTTTGATGGAAGAAGTTCTGGATCTGTTCCTTCGTTGGCTGCCTTTTTATTTTGTCGAATGTTGTCTACGAATACAAGCGGTTGACCATCGTATTCGTTTCCACTGCCACCTTTCACCGTTGCATCTGGGTTATCGAATCGACGTTGCTCACCGATGAGGAGCCAGTTTGATTTTCGAAGATCAGCATCATCATAGGTAGTATACACGCCGGGGATCAATACGACGCCGTCGTTACCGTTTCTACCACCGCCGTAGATATCGCGTTGATTAAAGTGGAAGAAGTCACCAGGCCATTGAGGTTGGAAGTTCGATACTTGAAATTCATAAGCAATCGAGAAGATCGTTTCTCTCGACGTATGGTTTCCTGTTTTAAATGGATCAGTGATGTTTGGATCCAATGCCATGACTTGATCGAATTGACCACCAGCCTCTCCGTTGATCAACTTGTTCGCTGCTGCGATACAGTCATCCCAACGTGGTGTGCCTGTCCAAACTTCAGCGTTTAAGTAAAGCTCCACCAACATTGCATAACCACCGGCTTGCGACATTCTACCCAACATTGCTTTCGATAGCTTTGGTGCTTTGTCAATATTGTCTTTAATTTCCTTTTCGATGAAATTGAAAACGTTGATACGGGGCTCCGTTGCAGGGCTCAGCGGCTCGCCGATTTTTGTCACGATCGGAATATTTCCGTATAGGTCCATCAATTTTAAGTAGTGAAATGCGCGTAGAAGTTTAAGCTCTGCAATGAAGGAGTCTTTTTCTTCTTGCGTGAGGCCCATTGATTCTACTGGACGCTTCTCTAAGTTTTCAATAGGGTCAGTGCACAATCCGAGTCCCCACCACATCAGTACCCAAGGATTCTGGATAAAACCATCATCGACGGTCCATGTGTGATAGTGCAAACGAAGCCACTTACCACCATCTTGCCCGTGTCGTCCCTTCACAGGCCATGCGAGCTGATCGGCGGAGAGTTCGCTAATGCGCCACCACCCGTCTTGTCCTGGTGTTGTCCATGCGTTAGCGTGTGTGTAAGGTCTTAGTACTGCCGATACAACTTCATTCTTGTTATTGTAGAAGTTGTCTGCGATCAACTGATCGTAGGCGTTTTCGGATATATCTGTACAGGCATTTGCGCCTAAAAGAATCAAACCGAAGACAAAATAATATCTGATGTATTTCATAGTTGAGTCGATTTTAGAATCCGACATTTAATCCAATTAAGAATGTTCGTGTGCTTGGGTATGGACCGCGTCCATCAACACCAGGACCGAGGCCGATGTCGTTCACAAAGTCAGGATCGTTTCCTTTATATTTTGTGAAGATGGCAAGGTTCGATCCGTTCACATACAGGCGCAGATTTTTGATGTATGATGGCGCAATGTTCTTGAACGTATAACCGAAAGTCACTTCGTCGAGCTTTAAGAATCCGCCCTTTTCAAGGTAGTAATCAGAGTACTGGTAAGTGTCGTTCAACTCGTTATGTTCGTCGAAAGCACTGTTCAGAAGATTTGTTTTAGACACTTTGTTTCCGTAAGAAATCTCCATCGTGTTTAAGATGTCGTAACCAAAGCGTCCACGCATAAAGATTCGGAGGTCGAAGTTTTTGTAGGTAAACGAGTTTGTCCATCCGAGATAGAATTTCGGAATAGCGTTTCCAATAACTACGTGGTCAGATAATTTCGGATCGATTGAATTATTGATTTGGTCGAAAGGTACTTTGCTTCCGTCGCGTTTATAGAACAACCATTTTCCGTTTTCATCAAATCCAGCGAAACGTTTTCCGTAAAAGTTTCCGAGGTCACCACCTTCAAAAGTTCGAATTGCATTTCCGAGTGCACCATAACCGCCGATGCCGCCGTAATCTTTGAAGTCAGCTTTGTATACTTCGTTAGAGAAACTGATCATCTTGTTTTTCGCGGTGCTTCCAACCACATCCATTCTCCAAGTGAAGTCGTTTTTAGACATTACTACACCATTGAGGGTTATTTCCACGCCGTCAGTGCCAATGGTACCAACGTTGGTGTAGATATTATCGCGAACGAAAGGTGGTTGTTGCGATGTATAGGTCTCCAATAAGTCTTCGGTACGGCGCGAATAAAATTCGATCGCACCACCAAGTCTATTATTGAATAAACCGAAGTCAATACCGACGTTAAATTCTTTTTTCGTTTCCCAGCGTAGATTTGGATTCGGGTTTCTATTCGGACCGTAAGTTTGTCTCCAAACGCCGTCTGGATTGATATAATTTCCGCCCGTACCCATGGTCACTAAAGAAAGCAGATTACCAATACCTGAGTTCCCCGTCCAACCATAGCCGGCACGCAATTTCAAATTATCGATGAAATCGAATTGATCCATGAATGATTCGCGCGTGATATTCCAACCCGCGGAGACTGCAGGGAACATTGCCCACTTGTAGTTTCTTCCAAATCGTGATGAACCTTCACGACGGAGAATAAACTGTGCCATGTACTTTTCATTGAATGCGTAATTGATACGTCCGAAGAAAGCGATCAATGTGTTGTCGTTTTTATAGCTGCCCATGCCGGCGCGTCCAAGTCCTAAAGCGGTACCTGCGCCAATATTGTTCTCTTCGAAAATATCGTTGATGAATCCAGTATTGCTTTGATCAAAACCTTCGAATACTTCATAGCGCCAGCTATATCCGGCAATAGCTGTTACGTTGTGGTTGTTGTCGATATTGCGAACAAATTCAAGGGTAGGCTCGAAAGCATATCGACGCTCCAGCATCGTACCACGGTAAGCGTATCCACCATTTTTTCCTTCCGGTGTTCCACTTTCTACAGATGACTCTGAAGCTTTTAATCGATAAGATCCGTCAATCCAACTATTCCGCTGAACGGATCCAAAAATAGAGCCCTTCAAGCCAGGGATAAATTCTAAGCTAGCCTTAGCGTCAATCGATGTTGTTTGTTGTTTCCTGTGATAAGTTTCTTGCGCTAGTCGCGCAACTTCGTTTGTACTGGTACCTTCAAAATAGTAGGTTCCATCAGGATTTTTAATCGGCAAAGTCGGATTGCGAATAAGCTGACTTTCCCAACCGCCACCGCCAAGAAGGTTAGCATCGTTAAAGTTTGTTGCCAAGTTGATTAACGCGGTGAATTTGTCTTGAAGGCCGCGCTGTTGCATAGAAAGACGAAGACCGTATTGCTCACGACGATTTTCTAGCGCTATACCTTGGAGATCTTGATAAAACACACTTGCACGATAGGTAGCATTTTCGCTTCCTCCTGACATGGCGATGTTATGGTATTGCGAAACATTGTCATGGTTTACAAGTTGATCGAATTGATCGATGGTGTTACCGTAATCATCAGCGTCGATCGTGCCATCGTTTACTTTCTGACGAAATTCACTCGCGGTTAAAAAGTCAGGACGTCTCTGAATATATTCTTTTCTGAAATAGGTATTGTAATCGATCCGCGGAGCGCCACCTGTGCCTTTTTTGGTAGTAATTAAAATCACGCCACCATTTGCTTGCGTTCCATAGATTGCGGCGGCTGATCCATCTTTCAAAATGTCGATTGACTCGATGTCATCTTGCTGAAGAAGGTCAAGGTTAGCGCCTGGCATTCCGTCAACAACAATCAATGGTGAGGTTGCCCCCGTGAGTGATACCACACCTCTTAATTGCATTACAACGCCACTGTTAGGGTTGGTTCCACCTGTACGCGTGATACTTAAACCGGCAACTTTTCCCTGCAAAAGGTCCATCGCGTTACGCGCACCGCTTTGACGGAAATCTGCTGCCTTTACCGATGTAACAGCAGAGGTTACTTCTGAACGTTTTTGTGTTCCGTAACCAACAACAACTACTTCATTTAACGACTTAATATCTGGAAGTAATTGTACATCGATTGTCGCACGTTGGGAAATGGAAATTTCTTGCGTTGTATAACCGATGAAAGAGAACACGAGTGTACCGTTTCCATCTGGGGCATCAAGGTTGTAACTTCCTTCAGCATCCGTTACCGTACCAATCGTCGTACCTTTCACCAGTACGTTCACGCCTGGCATCGATTCGTTTGTTTCATTGGTGATCTTGCCTGAAATCGCGAATGCTGAAATTTGCGCCATGGTTTCTGCATGGGCTTCTTTTTCAGTCGACAGATAGGGCGCAAGTTTTCCTTTCGTTGCTGGTGCTGTAATTATTTTTTCTTTGATCCGCGCACCAATCTCTGAGGTTTTGCTTTCCACGATGATGTAGATCTTATCAACTTTCTTGTAGGTCAAACCAATTGGTGTGAGCAGTTGACGAAGCACGTCTTCTACAGGAGCCGACATGTTCACACGTGTATCGACTTCGAGCAATGGAAGGTCTTTGCTGTTGAACATGAAGTAAATTCCATGTTGGGCACGAAGTTCATCCATTACTTTCTTCAGCGACTTGAAGTGACTCGTGCTGCGTTGGGTTGGCGCAGTTACAGACGCATATAGTTCTTGACCATGCACAACATGAGGGCTGATTCTCATAAGCACGAGCAAGAGCACGCTGATGAATAGTTGTTTTTTCATTGTTAGTTAGGTTAGGGTTGAGACAAAATCATTCCATAACGCGAGCTTAGGTGAGTGGCCTAGTGTCGCGCCTATGCGTTGTTCGATAAAATATATGCTATTGGTTAATTGGGAGTAGGAGTTGTCCTTTGTTTACCCTGTTTGAAAAGGGTCGCTGCTTCCAATTGAATTCATCTTGTTGTACACGTTTATTTTCATAGAGAGCCTGTTTACGTTATTCAATGATCACTTCGTTTCCTTGGCGTTTAAATTCCATATTAAAAACTGTCGACAATGCAATGAGTAGTTTGTCGAGATCATCCGTCGGAACAACACCGGTAACTTTTACTGCTGGGTCAGGGTCTTTTTTGACAACCACTTTTAGACCATACGTGTCTTCGAGTCGCTTGGCAATTTCTTTAAGCGAGATACCATCTAGAATCCATTCATTATCTTTCCAAGAACTGTATACCACCGGATTTACCGTGCGTTTTACAAGTTGCTTGTCACCTTTGTCGATTTCAATAAGATCACCAGGTTGCATTACAATACGTTCTTTTTTGTCGATCAACATCAACTCAATTTTGCCTTCATTTAAGACCACGCGTGTTTGCTGGTGGTCAGAAACGGTGAATTGTGTGCCCAATACATTCACATCAACATCGCTGGTGTGAACGATAAATTTGATTGGCGTTTTTGTTTTTTCATCCTCACGTTTCTGTACCGAGAAGTATGCTTCACCTTCAAGCCATACTTCGCGCTGATCTTCCCATTTACCAAGTTCAAGCGATGAGTTTCCGTTTAGCGTAGCAATGGATCCATCCGGTAAAACAACGCGTCGTGTTTCACCATAGGCTGTTTGATAAATTTGATTCTTCGGAAGGACAAAATAATACGCGATGCCGGCCATCATCAATAATCCGGTGAATGTCGCAGCAATTTTCCACCACACCGAGCTTGATGGATGCACCTCTTCTTCCTCAAATGTTGTCGGTAAAGGTCTTGTGGAGTATTGACGTGAGTTTTCGATGCGACGCCATACTTGATCAATAGAATTTTTTAAGTTCGGATATTCAGGAAATTGCACCGCTTCAATAAGAATTCGCGCATCTTTTACGGAAGAAGCTTTGGTCGGATGTTGGCTGATCCACTGTTCCCAGAAAACAATATCTGCTTGCGATGGATTTTTCACCCAGCGAATAAAGTCTTCGTCAGCAGCAAAGTCTGCTACTGTATATTGATTATATCTTTCTTCCATACACTAATGCAAAGGGGCGTGCCCTCGCTTTTTACCAGTCTATTGAAAATTATTTTTTGAAATTTTTAATGAGCAGAATACTGCAAAGCTAGGGCGAGGATGAGCAATGGGATGATTCGTTCAAAACCAGGTTCTTTCATTTTGGATCGCAATGTTTCTAGGCCCGTGTGCACGTGGTTGTAAACGGTACGAACCTGCAGCGACATGATCGATGCGATTTCTTCGTAGCTTAAGTTTGAGTAGTACACTAAGTATAACGCTTCTTGTTGACGCGGAGGGAGGTCCTTCAAATGACGCGCAAGATTTTGAACTTGTGTTTCAGTAGTCTGTTCGGCAATCAAATTCTCTTCGAACGATTTTGATTTTTTTTCCGTCCAATAGAAATATGTTTTCAGATGGCGTTCGCCAGTTTGTTGCCGATCTAAAGCTTCGATGATTTTTCGACGCAAGCTTTTGAATAAGTAATATTTAATTGAAGTGGTGTCGTTGATTGTCGCACGATGTAAGGAGAGATGAATAAATAAATCGTGAACGCAATCCTCAACAAGCGCTTTATCTTTTCCGATTTGGTAACCGTATTTGAGTAACGATGAGGCTTGATGTTGGTAAATGTAAGCGAATGCATCTTCATCACCGGCCCGAAATGAAGACCAGATTTCTAAATCAGAATATGAAGAGAAATCACGCATTGTCAATATTGAAAGGGAACTTGTATAGCTCGGTGGCTTCGACCAAAATATAAAAAACCATCGACGCAACAAAAAAAACGCCGTGCACTCACACGACAAGCGTGGTAAGTGTGCGCGTGTGTCAATATGTTTTATGTAATCGATTGTCCGCACGTTTCACGAACAAATGTTGAGGATCTGACGCGCAAAGGGCATGATTTTTTTAAGTGTTGAAACATACACTAATATGATGGACGCGTTAAAACAAGGGACAAGAAAATCTGATGACATCAACATTTTCTCCATCGAATAGACAACGAAAAACTCGTAAGATCCGGGCGGTGTTGGTGGCTTCGCTACCTAGTGAAGCAGACTTCATCTACACAGTGATCGCGCAAGGAGGGTGCACGAATAGTGCAGGTAGTGGGCGCTACGCCGAAGCTTGACGGTTCAGTAAAATAGAAAATTGGTCGCCGTGGTTGCTATTTGTCCGACTAAACGAGGGTAAAAATCATCGAAGGGATTCGTTCTATTGCTGTTGGTAAATTTCGCACATGTATCTTTGCGGGCTAATATAATGCTATGAACGGCACAATTCGCGCCAACATTAAAAAAGGAACGCACGTGATGATCGTATTAAAAAAAGATCAAAGGACGGGAACACTCACTGAGGGATTTGTAAAAGATATTCTAACGAGTGCACCCAAGCATCACCGTGGCATCAAGGTGCGCCTTGAAGATGGTCAAATCGGAAGAGTTCAAGAGATAATTGACGCTGAATAATGGAACAACCGAATAACCCTTTGCATGGAAAAACGCTGCAGATGATTCTCGAACACCTTGTGGAATATTACGGCTGGGAGGAGCTCGGCAAGCGCATCAACATACGTTGTTTTAATTTCGACCCGAGTATCAAATCAAGTTTAGCCTTCCTTCGTAAAACACCCTGGGCGAGAGAAAAGGTCGAAGCGCTTTACATCGAATCGCTTGATGAAGATAAATTTTGGTCTTCGAAGCGCTGATGTCGTGATGTAGCATCTGATGAAGTATCCAGTTAAAACCGTGATACTTTTTTCACTTCGGCTAACCTATCTGGTTTATTTCGGTTAATATTCTACAAATGTGAAACATATTAATTACTTTCACGTTTGTAGAATTAATATGCACCATCCTACACCGCCAAAGTGGGCTGATCGATTTTTGTGTTGGTACTGCCGTACGGATCTTCTTGAAGAGATTCAAGGGGATGCGTATGAACTATATGAACGCCAATGCAAGTCGAAAGGGAAATTTCGCGCGGACCTGGCCTTTGGTTGGAATGTGCTTCGCTTCTTCCGGTGGTCAAACCTTAAACGTCGTACCTCACCATATCGTCCTGCTATGATGTACAAAAACTACTTTCAAGTTTTCAAGCGAAACTTGCTTCGTCAGAAAGCTTATGCAGCACTCAATATTTTTGGGCTTGCAATCGGCCTCGCCTGTTTTGTGTTGATCTCTTTATATATAAGAGATGAAATGAGTTTTGATCGCATGCATACAAAGTCTGATCGAATTTTTCGCATGCATGAAATTCTTGAAAGCGAAGGTGTCGGTGAGCGATCAGCAAGTCTTCCGTTTCCAGTAGCCGAAGCGTTGCAAGTGGACTTTCCGGATCAGGTAGAGCAATACGTTCGATTCTTTAATTTTCAATCGCCGGCATTGGCGATGTCCACCATCGATCATGAAAAAGAGTTCTACGAGTCACGTGCATTTTTTACGGACTCCACTTTTTTCGATGTATTTGATTTTAATCTCATCACAGGTAGTAAGGCAACTGCACTCGATCATACCAACTCGGTTATCATTACGCAAAGCATGGCCAAGAAGTATTTCGGTGATACAAATCCGATGGGAAAGTATTTGGTTTTCCAAGGTGAACATAATTTACTCGTTACGGGAGTTCTCGAAGATGTTCCGCAAAGCACACATTTTCAATTTGATTTTCTGATCTCCTTTTCGACACTCACACATTATTACGGCACAAGTTGGCCGGGCTGGTATTGGAATCCTTGTTGGACTTATTTACTCCTACGCAACCCAAGCGACGCGCCCGTACTGGAAGCGAAAATGCCTGCGTTCATTCGTAAGTATTTCCCCGAGGAGATTATCAATGATGTTACGCTAACTTTATTTCCGCTTGCTGATATACATCTACAATCGAATCACGACTATGAGATTCAACCCAACGGATCGATGTCGACGCTGTATATTTTTGGATGCGTAGCATTTTTTGTTGTATTGATTGCCGGGATAAATTTTATCAATCTAAGTACGGCGCGCGCAATTAAACGAGCGAAGGAAGTCGGCATGCGAAAGACACTTGGCAGCTACAAAGGGCAATTGATAACGCAATTCTTATTTGAGTCGGTAGCCGTATGTGCGTTGGCTGCCGTTGTCGCAGTAGGGATCGTTATAGCCGCATTACCATTCTTTAATACATTCGCCGAGAAGGATATACCTTTTTCAACATTGTTGGACCCGTTCTTTGTTGCAGTACTCATCTTGCTTCCGTTGGTTGTGGGAATATTTGCAGGCCTTTATCCAGCATTTGTATTGTCATCGTTTCAACCAATTACCGCTTTGAAATCTGCATCCAGCGGAGAGAAGGGATTGATGTTTAGAAAAGTGTTGGTTGTCGTGCAATTTTCTTTGTCGATTATTTTGCTAGTCGGTACGGGAATTTCGATGGATCAGTTGATGATGCTTCAGAAAAATGATACTGGCTTTCAGCAAGAAAATGTGATCATGATTCAAACACTCCGCACGCCGGTTGCACAAACTTTCGAAGCCATTAAAGCTGAATTTAAAAGCAACAAGAACGTACTTGAAGTTACTGCGGTGGAAGATGTGCTTGGTGCTAAGCATCAAGTGGGGAACTATAGTTTTGATGTAATGGAAAAAACGCGCCCTATACCGAGGCTCAACGTACGTCATGATTTCTTGAAAACATTCGATATTCCCCTGGTCGCTGGCAGAGATTATTCTGAAGAGATCTACACAGACGACAGTCTCGCATTGTTGGTGAATGAGCAGTTGGTAAAACAAATGGGATGGACCAACGAAACCGCGATCGGTAAATCTTTTAATGGACGGCTGAATAAACAGATCGTTGGGGTTGTCAAAGATTTTAATTTCGCTTCACGTCATCAACCGATAAAACCGTTGGTCATTGATTTGAATTTAAATCCTCGAGCATTTAATCTTTTTATTAAATATATGGCGGTTAGAGTGTCTCCGGATGATATGAATAGTACGATTTCTTTTTTGGAATCAAAGTGGGAGGAGCAATATCCAGGATGGCCTTTCGAATATTTTTTCCTCGACAGCAGTTTGGAAAGCCTATATAAAGCGGAAAGTAAATTGAGCAAGATCACGATCATTTTTTCTGCGCTTTCTATTTTAGTAGCATGTTTGGGATTGTTCGGGTTGTCGACACACACCGTGGAGCAACGTAAAAAGGAAATGAGTATCCGTAAGGTGTTAGGAAGTTCGGATGCGGAAATATTTTTACTTTTCACAAAACGATTCTTTGTGTTGATATTGATCGCCATTGTGATTGCATTTCCACTGGCCTATGTATTGATGAAACAGTGGTTGTCGACGTTTGCATATCAAGTAGACATCGATTTTGTGATTTTTGTATTGGTCGGTTTTGCTGCGTTGGGAATAGCCTTTGCCACCATTGCGTTTCAGGCATGGAAAGCAACACGAACAAACCCAGCTACTGTATTAAAGAACGATTGATTTATGAAGGGTGAATATTTAGGTGAATTGGAAGAGCTTATTTTGCTCACGGTAGGAATTTTATACAAACAAGCTTACGGTGTTGCGGTGATGGATGAAGTTGAAAGACAAACGGGACGATCACTCAACATCAGTGCCGTACATGCTGTGCTCACGCGATTAGAAGATAAAGGATTAGTGTCGTCTAAACTTGGTGACCCAACCAATGAACGCGGGGGACGTCGTAAACGAATATTTTTATTGACGGCGACAGGTAAACGCGCGATAGAAGAGGCAAATGCATTGCGCAACCAACTGTTCAATCAAATACCGAAAGTTGCCTTACAGTTTAGCATCTGAGGAAAACTCTGTTAAATGAGTTTTGCCTCGACGATGATTTCCTTTCGAAGATATTTTACCGGTAGTATAATGTGAAACGGATAAATGATCGCATAAGGTCTTCCTTCTTCTAGTCTATCACCATTGTATAGCAGAAATAGCTAGAATTAATTTTAATGATCAAAAACAATTCGTGTCCCGTCACAAATGAGGAAAGGTCGTTTGTTCCTGCGGATATTTTAAATTTCACTGTTTTCATTTGCGAATTCCTATCGTACTACAAGCTAAGCTTATTCTGCTACAACAAAAGCGTATACTTTTCCTCTTTCTGTAGTAAAGTCGTATTCATATACGACGGGCGCCACAAAGGATTGTTCCGTTGTAAGTTTTAAAATGACAGGTTGCTTGATTTCATTTACGCGAAGTAATTCGTTTGTGTTTTTCAAGTCGACCTTTTTCAATCGATCATCGTGTAACGGAATTGTACTTCGTATCCTACAGATGCCACCAATGGTAGAAGTTACTTTTAATTCGCGTGTGCGGCCATGATTCCATGAGAGATCAATTTCAAAACCACCCCGGGTTCTGATCCCGCTTACAGATCCGGAAGACCAACGTGCTGGAAGTGCAGGAAGGAGATGAATTGCACCATCATGACTTTGTACCAGCATCTCTGTGATTCCTGATGTACATCCGAAGTTTCCATCGATTTGAAATGGTGGATGTGCGTCAAGGAGATTCAAATACGTTCCGCCGTGAGATTCTCCCTCGTGTACAGGCGTGAGTTGTGCCTTAATAAGTTGATACGCTCTTTCGCCGTCGAGTAGTCGTGCCCATAAATTTACTTTCCATCCCATCGACCATCCGGTGGAATGGTCGCCGCGGTGGATCAATGATGTGCGTGCTGCTTGAAAAAGCGATGGATGTCTAAAGACTGAAATTTGATTTGAAGGATAAAGCCCATAAAGGTGCGACACGTGGCGATGTTTGTCGTCGGCGCGGTCCCAATCCTCTAACCATTCTTGGAGTTGACCAAATTGCCCAACTTGCATGGGCGCAAGACGATTCCGCTTTTGAATAATTGAATCTCGTAGTGCTTCATCTTGTGTTAGTATTGTTGACGCGTCAATGAAATTGGAGAAAACATCAAATACCAATTGGTTGTCCATCGTTGTGCCCGCTGCGATAGAGATTCCGCGACGATGTTCATTCTCTGGCGACATCGATGGCGACACCACTAACCATTTGTTTTTCGGCTCTTCAACGAGAATGTCGTGATAAAACAACGCCGCGCCTTTCAGTGTTGTGTAATATTTTTGAAGATGGTTTTTATCGCCTGTGAATAAATAATGTTGCCAAATATGTTGGGAAAGCCATGCACTACCCATGGGCCACAATCCGTAGTACGAACCATCCACTGGCCCTGCTATTCTCCATAAGTCTGTGTTATGATGTACAACCCATCCACGTGCTCGATATAATTTTTCAGCGGCTACTTTTCCCGTTTGCTCCAAGTCTTTCAACATCATGAAGAGTGGTTGATGAAGCTCTGATAAATTGGTGACTTCCGCTGGCCAATAATTCATCTCTGTGTTGATATTGATCGTATACTTACTGTCCCACGGTGGTGACAGTGAGTTGTTCCACTTTCCTTGCAAGTTCGCGGGCTGCGTTCCTGGTTGAGAAGAGCAAATCAACAGATATCTTCCAAACTGATAGTAGAGCGCAACAAGTGTTGGATCTTCTGTGTCTTTGAATTCTTCCAGCTGAATATTGGTTGGCTTACGCGCAGGTTCGCTACTGCCAAGCGATAGCGAAACACGATCATAAAACTTTTTGTAATATTTTATATGACTGTACTTAAGATCGCTATATTTTTTCTGTGTCGCAGATGATATGTAGTCAGTAGCTTTCTTGAGTTGATCACCACTGACGTTGTTATAACTTTTGAAGTTTGTTCCGATCGAAATAAATAACGTGACGGTTGATGCGCCTTCAATGACGATACTATTGTCGATAGTAGAAATTTGTCCATCAACATTAATTGCTTTCGCAATTGTTGTAAATAATACGCTGCCCTTTTTGTTGGCGTGTGATCCAGATGTTCCAGTTAAAATTATATTGTCTACAGACGAACGTATTGAGTATTTTTCATGTGGCGATGTTAAAGATATTTTACATGTGATCTTATTTTTCTCGCTCGCGGACATGCGCACAATAAAAACTTGATCTGTGAATGAGCTGAAAATTTCACGTGTGAACATAACATCATTAACCTCGTAGGTTGTCGTACTCACGGCTTGGCCAATGTCTAATGTCCGTTTGTATTGTTTGAAGTTATCGTGTCCGGGGAAGGTTATCAGTACATCGCACACGGGCTGATAGGGCATTCCGTAGTTATTGTCAGAGGGAGCATGCCGTGGTACGACTGTCATCGCTCGATCGTGTGCTGATTGGTAGTCTCCATCGAAGATTGATTTTTGTATCGTACGTAGCGATTCATAAAAAGCAGTCGATGGAATGTTATTGCCTGGTTCGCCTGCCCAAACCGTTTCTTCATTGAGTTGCAATCTTTCTTGACCAGGACCACCGAAGATCATTGCAGCAATACGCCCGTTTCCGATGGGAAGCGCTTCATTCCAGTTGGCGGCCGGTTTGTCGTACCAGAGCTGATGTTGTTGAGCTTGAATTTCGGTTACAAGCGACGCGAAGAAGATCGTAATAGCAATACATTTTAACATAGAATCACATGATGATACCGACAAACATAAACTGACTGCATTAATTTATACTTAATAACGAATTAATGAATACGGGAATTGAATATCGAAATAAAGAATATGTAGTAACGGGTAGTGATAACGATTTTAGAGACTGGCGAGGTTAGCGGCTACGAAATAACTTCATCAAAACTTTTAGGATAGTTCTCTGCGTATAAGTTTTTATATTCTTTCACGAAATGGTCGTACCATGTTTTTGCTAGTGAATATTTTCCTTTCTTGTTCAGCACAGAACATTTGATAACCAACGCCTCTTGGTTAATGGTATCGTATGCAAAAATGGCGTCGGCGATTTCGAGCAGGAGTTTATCGTTTGTCTTCGGATCTAGTTTTTGAGAGTATTCTAATAACGCATCAATAATTTGATTTGAAATTTCTGATTTGAAGTTGTCAAGCCAATTTGATTGCATGTTTGGTAGTAAGCTTCCCCGCGTTACATGCCTGATGAGAATGTTTATTTTATCGCCTTCTGCCAAAGCAGGATTGTTGTCGTGGAGTAATCGATAGACAGTTTGATAGTCACAAAAAACAAAATCGTCAATGGTGAGGTTAAGATAAGCGTTGTTGTTCTCGACCGATATACCACCGATATCATCCAGGAGGGCCCGAAGCTTTTTGATATTTACATTACGGTTATTGCGAGCGCTCACTTCGTCCTTTTCGGGCCATAGATGTTCTTGAATTTCAGTAGCCGAAATTCCTTTTTCATGTCGAATGGAGTGTAAGAGGATGATTGTAAAAAGTTCCTTCAGTGTCATCGTGAATTTCGATGAGATATCGACGCCCTTCTTGTCCAAGACTTGAAAGCCGCCAAGCAATAGAATCGCGGAAGTGATTTTACTTTCGTCTCGCAGCGGTAGTGTTGCCGTTGTTGTATGTTCCGATGGAATTGGGGCAACTGTATTACGAACGGTTACCCTTTGTCGACGCTTCCAAACGACGTATCCGACGATGGCAGTAGGTAACAGGAATAATGTTGCAAACACCAAGGAAGAACTGTTTTTGTTCGTTGGTGCTTGGAGCACATCGCCAGCTTGCATTGGCGGATATTGTATAGCATGAACATTCACTTGATACTGACCTTCATCTTCGTATACGAGCACCGCAATCAATTCATTTGTAGCAGGGGAGAGGAAAAGATCACAAAATGAATCTTCGTCGTGGAATCGGAACGGAATCGAGTCTGCCACGATTTTTGATTCTCCATTCTCTAACGCGTATTGTCGCAATTGAACGTAACTGTCGTATTTGTTTTTAGGATAGGATAATGTATAGAAACATTTTTTCTCTTCATTTATAATGAGCGAATTGGAAAATACGATGTCTTCCCTTGCTTCGGCTGGCGCATAAGAACGTATTTTTTCGATTGCATGTGAGGTGAGGTTGAATTTGTACAGATCGTAGAAACTTTGTGGTGAAAGCTCTTGCTTACCGCTCATGCTTCCGTAACCGCCAAAGATCAGTACATCGCCAGTTGATTCACGAATGCCGGCTGCGGAAAGATAACGCGGTGGAATTGAACCAGAAGTTTTTACCGTTTCCCATTGGTTTGACTTTTCGTCGTAGCGAAAGAAATTGTTTTTATAGGTGAAGTGTCCATAACCACCGAATACATATAAAGATTTATTTACAGCATTATAAAATTTGTTATTGTGCCAATAGTTAGGTTCAAGATACGTTGTGTCGGCATGGCCCCATGTGTTGGTGGTGAAATCATACGTTGCAATTTTGTTACTGAACACGTCGTAGTTCACCAGGGCGTGTGTGTTATTAACATAGAGTAGTTGATTAGCGTCAGTAAATACAACATGTCCTTTTTTGTTTTGCTTGATATCAACAGATCCGTTGCGAAGATCATATTGATAAAGATTACGTTCATCTGTTGCATAAAGAATGCCTGCTTCGTTATTGAATGCAATAGACGGATATTTTCCAATGTTAAAACTTTTGCGATGTACCCATTTTGTTTGTTTGTCAATGAGCCACCTTGGATTGACAACAGTTGCGGTGGAATTCGCAACGCTATCGTATACCTCTAAGTGATTGTGTTTCTGCAACAACCACTTTTTGTTGAGTGTATTATTTTCTTTCAACGTTATGTTTTTGATGACCATTGGTGGTGCGTCGGATGTACTGAACTTTGCGTAATCATTCACACCGAAATAGAAACGAAATGCGTTGAGATGTTGCAGGTTGCACGGATATGACTGCGATTTGCCTTTCCAGAGAATTGTAATCGTATTCTTTTTAAATGAGAAGTGTAGGTCGAAGGTTGTCCATTGATTGGGTTGGAATCCTACATCCGCAAATTCGTAACGGAGTGGCATTGGCTTATTGTTGATTACCATTGTGAGATCGTTGAATTCATCATCGTGCTCTGGTGTACACATCAAATCGATATTAAGTGTGTCATTTGCGATGATGCGCACGATGTAGCCGTAAGCATTGGTAAGCCGTTGCAATGTAAAGTCGAACGAGAGTGAAAAATCTTGCTCTATAATATAAGGAGTGTCGGGATTAAGATTTAAGCCCGTTCGATGATCTTTAGTCACTTCATGCGAGGCAAACGCGAGACCATATTGGGGATCGATCCGTTGTTGTTGTGCTTGAAGGAGGTAAGGAAGATTCAGGAAGACTATGAGAAAGAAAAAACTTCGCATATAGTGTTCGCAACACGCCACCACTTTTTTACCAAATTATCTAAAATATTGAAGAATTGCTTTAAAAAATCGTTTGAATTTCCTCGTTAAGCAGATATTAATTCGATTTTAAGCACCTGCCGATAGGTTTACGCCAGTATTTTAATCAACGGCAATGCACAAACTTCTTTCGTTATCTCTTTTCTTTTTTAGTGTCGTTCAAACATTTGGACAAACGGACAAGCTTTCTCTCGTGAATCCATTCATCGGAACGGGTGGTCATGGTCACACTTTTCCAGGGGCGACTGTTCCGTATGGAATGGTGCAACTGAGTCCTGATACTCGACTCAACGGTTGGGATGCTTGCTCTGGGTATCATATTTCCGATCCTGCTATCTTAGGTTTTTCACACACACACCTTAGCGGTACCGGTATTGGCGATTATGGCGACATTCTTTTCATGCCGACGGTTGGGAAACAGGAACTCACGCAAGGCACAGCTGAAAATCCAGATCATGGTTATGCATCATTAAAGGTAACAGGTACAGAAGTCGCAACGCCCGGATACTATTCCGTGGTGCTCAAAGATTATGACGTGAAAGCGGAACTCACCGCAACAACGCACGCAGGATTTCATCGCTATACATTCAATAACATAAATGATGCAGGGATCATTGTTGATGTAGCCCACACGTTGCAAAGCCATCGCAACGAAATCAATCAAATTGAGATCATTAACGATCATGAGATCAGAGGATATAAACTGACAAAAGGTTGGGCACGCGAGCACCATGTATATTTTCATGCGGTTTTTTCTGAATCGTTCTCCTTTCAATTAGCAAATGGAGAAGTGCTCGCTTCTACTGACAGTAAAATCAGCAATACAGGCGCAAAGGCACTCTTGAAATTCAATCATCTCAGTAAGCGTGAAGTGTTGGTGAAGGTTGGTATTTCAGCGGTAGGTTTTGATGGCGCAAAAGAAAATGTACTAAAGGAAATTCCGAACTGGAGTTTTGATCAGATTAAAGAAAATGCAGCACAAGCATGGAAGCTGTGGCTTGATCGAATCTCAATCAAAGGCGGAACAAAAGATCAACAGAAGATATTTTTTACTGCACTCTATCACGTGGCGATCAGTCCCAATCTCTTTATGGATTATGATGGTCATTACCGTGGGATGGATAAGCAAATACACCGCAGTAGCGGGAGTAATTCAAATTACACCGTGTTTTCGTTGTGGGATACTTTTCGCGCATTTCATCCACTCATGACCATCATCAATCCTTCTCAAAACGAAGCCTGGATTCGCTCGCTACTACAAAAATATGACGAGAGCGGAGCGTTGCCTATGTGGGAACTTGCCGCCAATGAAACAGGAACGATGATTGGATATCATGCCGTTCCGGTCATTGTCGATTCCTACATGAAAGGCCATAGCAATTTTGATATAGACAAAGCTTACGAAGCTATCGTTCACGCGTCTACTTATGATACGTCAATTGCTTTTGCAGATCATGAAGTGCAAGAGGGGTTAATGCCGAAAGCGAAATTCTACAATGAGAAGCTGGGATTTATTCCAGCCGACAAGGAAAATGAATCCGTGTCGAAAGCGTTGGAGTTCGCTTACAACGACTGGTGTATTGCCACGATGGCAAAAGCATTGGGCAAGGAAGAAGATTACAAGAAATTTTATGCGCGATCAAAACGATATCAGAAGTATTTCGATAAACAGGTAGGTTTCATGCGTGGTGTGAACGAAGATGGAACATGGAAGTCGCCATTCAATCCGCGATATTCTAATCATAGAAAAGATGAATATGTAGAAGGGAATGCTTGGCAGTGGTCTTGGTTTGTTCCTCATGATGTTCCAGGCCTTATATCACTTTATGGTGGTGAAAAGAAATTTGCAGTGAAGCTTGATAGCTTATTTTCAACAAGCTCTTCTGTCGATGGTAATAATTCTTCGGCTGATATCTCTGGGTTGATTGGTCAATATGCACATGGCAATGAACCGAGTCATCACATCACTTATCTCTACAATTTCGTCTCGCAACCATGGAAGACACAACAACTAGTTGATCAAATTCTAACAACACTTTATTTCAATGATCCCAATGGATTATCAGGCAACGAAGACTGTGGCCAAATGTCGTCTTGGTTTATTCTGAGCAGTATGGGACTTTATCAAGTAGCGCCTGGTGATCCAACATTTACATTGGGTAGACCACTGTTTGACGAAGTGACAATCAATCTTCAAAATGGGAAACGCCTTTCAATCAAAGCCATCAACAATAGTCCTTCTCATAAATACGTGAAGAAAGTGAAATTCAACGGCACGACGCTGTCAAAACCATTCATTCAATATCAAGACCTCTTAAAAGGAGGGACACTTGAATTTGAAATGGTTCACAAACCGACGGAAAATGTTAAGGCTGATTGATAGCAAATAAGATGAAGCCAAGAAAAATCCAATGAATAATTAAACCATAAACCCAAATCAAACCATGCGTAAAATCTCCATGTTTTTGCTCTTCATGATTGGTGTCGGATCGTTCTTACAAGCGCAAACAGGTGCGAACGATCTGAACATTGAAGGGCATCATTCAACACAATCGCCACCAGGGAATGTGCTTAGCTCTTCCCATGCAATTTCTGTAAGTGGAACAGTAACAGAGGCCGCTGGTGCTGGCATGCCTGGTGTTAACGTTATCGAGAAAGGAACAACGAATGGAACGGTAACCGATAGCGAAGGTAAGTTTTCGCTGACCGTAGCGGACCAATCATCGACACTTGTGTTTTCTTTTATCGGGTATGTAACGCAAGAAATTGTCGTCGATGGAAAAACGGTTATCGATGTAAGACTCGAAGCCGATGTAGCAACACTCAATGAGGTGGTTGTTGTCGGTTATGCGGAACAAAAAAGAGAAAGTCTCACCGGAGCCATCAGTACCATTTCAACAAAAGAAATTCAAACCACAACGCATACCAGTTTGGCGCAGAAACTTCAAGGGAAGTTAGCCGCTGTTAACATCCGACAAAATTCAGGGCAACCTGGAGACTTCAATAGTTCCATCAACATTCGTGGATTTGGTGAGCCTATCTATGTAATTGATGGTATCCGTCGTGAAGGTGGAAATGAATTTCAACGACTCAATCCAAACGATATTGAAAGTATCACCGTACTCAAAGATGCATCGGCGGCGATTTACGGTCTTGGTGCATCGAATGGTGTAATTCTGATCACCACAAAAAAAGGTTCTGGTAGACCAACTTTCAATTACAGCGTAGTTGCCGGTGCGATGACGCCAACGGACATGCCAAAGATGGCAAATGCTGCGCAGTATGTTCAAATGTATAACGACGCACAACTCTTTCGTCCAGGAGGACAACCTTATTTGCCGAAAGAGGAAATTCAAAAATATATCGACGGCGCACCAGGTTATGAGAGTACAGATTGGTATGATCTTACCATGAAAAAATATGCTACGCAGATTCAGCATAATCTTTCGGCTTCAGGCGGAAATGATTTTATGCGATACTTCATCGGCCTAGGTTATGTGAACGAACAAGGACTTTTAAAAAGTGAAGACATGGGCTACAAGCGATACAATATTCGCGCGAACGTTACGATGAATCTCGCCAAGAATTTAGAAGGTCAGTTCCTCGTTGCCGGTAGATTTGATGAACGTTGGGAACCTGGCGAAAATTTCTTTAACATCTTTAAAGGAACACGTGTGACCTTGCCAATTGAAAAGCCATATGCCAATAACACGCCTGGTTTTTATGCGCCGGTGTTGTCGACTCAAAATCCACTGGCGTTGTCGGAAAGAGATCTGACTGGCTATGGAGAAGGCATGACGCGTAATTTGCAATCTTCATTTTCGCTTCAGTATAAGGTACCCTTTGTGAAAGGACTATCGCTGAAGGGTGTTGCTTCCTATGATGCGAACAATTATCAAGGTAAGTCGCTATTCAAGCCTTACAATCTTTATACGTATGATGAGAACGAGTCAAACCCATATGTTCCCGTGCCGCAGAGATTGGGAACAGGTAATCTTGGAAATTACAATAGTAACAACAATGCTGTAACGCTTCAGGGGTATATTAATTATGATAATAATTTTTTTGGAAAGCATCACGTAAACGCTGTGTTTGTTGTTGAACAGAATCAGTGGAACGATCGTTGGTCGAATCTCACGCGATACTATGCAGGATTTTATACGAAGGATCAAATTCGTTTTGCTGATCGTCAGCGTATGGAAAACGATGGACTGGAAAATCAATCGGCATCGCTATCCTACATTGGTCGCTTGAATTATGATTTCAAGGGTAAATATCTTTTAGAGCTCGCCGGGCGTTACATGGGAAGCTATGCTTATGGCCCAAGTAACCGTTGGGGATTTCACCCCGTCGCTTCGGTAGGTTGGCGTGTTACCGGAGAAAAATTTATGGAGCGCTTCGCTTTCATATCGAATCTTAAGTTGCGTAGCTCATACGGGATGGTTGGTTCAGGAGGCGGTATTCCATTTCAATTCGTGCCTGGATATGTTATTGGTAGCGGTGGTTCTTACGAATTTGCAGATGGTACACTCACCACTGGGGTAGGTGCGCCGCCCATTGTGAATGAAAATTTAAGTTGGATAACATCCAAGCAATTTGACTTAGGCTACGATGTGGGATTATTCGATGACAAAATTGTTTTTGAATTCGACTGGTACAATAGAAAGCTTGAAGGTATTCCTACGCGAAGAAATGTTTCTTTACCCAACACCTTCGGTAGTGAACTGCCGGAAGAGAATATCAACAGTCAGCTCACGCGAGGAATTGAATTCACGCTTACGTATAAAAATCGATTTGATGAGTTGACGTATAGCGTATCTGGAAATTTCAATTATGCACGCACAAAAAATTTGCATGTTGAGCGTGGTGGATTCCTCAATAGCTGGGATCGTTATCGGAATGGGCAGGCCGATCGTTGGAATGATATTGAATGGGGATACACGTACACGGGGCAATTTCAAAATGAAGAAGAACTGCTTTATGCGCCTATGCAAAATGGCGATCAAGGAAATATTCGTAAAGAGTTACCAGGTGATTTTCGTTACAAAGATCTCAACAACGATGGCGTTATCGATGGACAGGATGAAGCACCGATATTTTATGACGGCACACCTAAAATTCATTTCGGTCTCAACGTAAATGCAGCATGGAAAGGTTTTGATTTGAATATTCTTTTGCAGGGTGCTGCAAAATATACTTTGTACTTCTCTGAAGTATACGCCGAATTGTTTGCGTTCCGGGGAAATACGCCTGCTTACTTCTACGATCGTTGGCACAAGGCTGATCCTTATGATCCAGACAGCGAATGGGTGAAAGGTGAATGGCCAGCATCAAGGACTGTTGAAACGGTTGGGAGAATGTACGCCGAAAGTTCCAAGTGGAGAAAGGATGCATCGTACTTAAGAATAAAGAGTGTGGAGCTCGGATATACGCTCCGTCATAGCTTTATTTCAAAAGTGGGCATTCAAAGTCTTCGATTGTATGTGAGTGGATTCAACCTACACACATTCGCCGATTCTTTTGTAAAACCTTTCGATCCTGAAAAACTGGAGGGTAGTGGTGGTAATAGAGCTGGCTTCACCTACCCGGTTATCAAATCTTATAACGTAGGTCTTAATCTTAGCTTCTAATCAGCATCAAAATGAAAAATATCAAAATACTATTTCTTGTACTATTGGCATTTTCGTCTACACGTTGCAGCGATGTGCTCGACTTAAAACCCTTAGACAGAATTACTGCTGAAGATTTATTTTCCGATCCCGAGGGAACAAAGTTGTACATGGCAAACTTGTACTATCAATTGCCGATGGAAGATTTTACCTATTCGCCGAAGCAAGGATTCAACTATAATGTGCAAGATCCGAACAACGGCGGATTTGTAGGGGCAATGTTGACAGATGAAGCTTTGCATTCGGAACGTGGTGATTTTATTAACAATGAAGATTTACGTTGGTGGGATAGTCAAGATGGAAAAGATCAAGGCTATCGTGTGATCAGGGACATCAATTTATTGTTTGAAGTAATTCCAACGTTGAATATCTCAGAGAGCGAACGAGATGCTTATTTGGGTGAAGCATCTTTTCTTCGCGCGTTCTGCTATTTCACGTTAGCAAAACGGTATGGTGGTGTTCCCCTGATCACCGTGGCGCAGCAATTTGATGGCGATGTTGAAGCCTTGAAAGTACCGCGTAGCACAGAAGTGGATACATGGAATTTTGTTTTGGCGGAATGTGATGTAGCGATCGATAAGCTCAGTGAAGATTTTGACGCGCGACGTGCTTCGAAATGGTCTGCCTATGCATTGAAATGTAGAGTAGCGCTTCACGCGGCGTCGATAGCCAAATTCGGTAACACGGCACCATTGTCTGGTATTGCGGTTGATCAACGTCTCGTGGGTTTGGATGCCTCGTTAGCAGAAGGTTATTATCAACAAGCGATTGATGCAGCGGAAGCAATTATGGAATCGGGATTGTTTTCGCTGTTCAGAGGAACACCAGCCAATGCGGAAGAGGCAACGGAAAATTATCGTGCCATGTTCGGTGATCCAAACCAAACGGTAGGGACGGAAGCCATTTTAATTAAAGGGCGTACGCTGGTGGGAACAGACTATGGTCACAATTACGACATCTGGTATCAGCCCGCGCAAGTTGCCAATGGCTGGCCTCATCCAGGAAGAATGAACCCAACATTGGATCTCGTTGATAAATTTGAATACTATGATAATCCAGGCGAAGACGGAACGATTGTGACGACAACCGATGGACAAGTGGGTGACTACAACGGATACAATTCGTCGAAAGAGTATCGCAAGTTTGATTCTCCGCTTGACATCTTTGAAGGTAAAGATGCGAGGCTTGCAGCAACCGTTGTATTGCCAGGCTCTACATGGAAAGATAAGACGATTATTATTCAAGCTGGCTATGTCGCTCCTAATGGCGTAGCAACGTTGCTGTCCAAAGCGAATATTAATGTAAGTGGGACAGTCTATCATACTTATGGTGGTGCCACACCAAACTTGTATTCTGGTTTCGATCCTTATGGCGGTAATAATACGAAGACCGGTTTTTCTTTTAAGAAGTTTATGAGTACGAATCCTGTATTGCCGCAATGGAATAGCAGCACAACGGACTGGCTAGAGTTCCGTTACGCCGAAGTCTTGTTGAACTACGCGGAAGCTGTTGTGGAAAGTGGCTTAGGGGATATGGCCACTGCCGAAGCGGCCTTGAATGCAACCCGAAGACGCGCAGCACATACTACAGATATTCCATTGACGGTAGAAAATGTCCAACGCGAGAGAGCCGTAGAGCTTGCCTTCGAGAACAAACGATTCTGGGATTTGATGCGCAGAAGGGAGTATCATGTTGACTTTAACAACCGGCCGAAGTATGCGCTTCTTCCAGTGTTAGATCTGCGGGAAAGTCCACCGAAGTACATTTTCATTCGTGTGGCTGCGCCAAATTTTAATCCACAAACTTTTCAGCCGAAAGATTACTATAGACCTGTGCAAGGTATCGGTGAGAATGGATTGGTGCAAAATCCACAATATTGATTTCGACCATTAACTGAATATAGAAAGTATGAGTACAAAGAATATAACATCGATTATTTTACTATTCGCTTTGATCGTGCTCTTGTCGTCATGTGGGCTGAATGACCTTGATAATTATGATCAGCCTGACGCAGGGTTGTCGGGTCGCATTGTCGATGATGAAACAGGTGAGTTGGTTCAACAAGATATTATTCGCGGCGGCGTCATTGAAATTGTTGAGAACGGATATGTAACGCCACAATACCTTGTTTTAAAAAATGATGGGACGTATGCGAATACGCGATTATTTGCAAACAGCTACACGGTGCAACCGAAGCGCGGCAATTTCAAAGTTGTTGACCCGCAGGAAGTGAATGTCAAAGGACAGACAACGCTCGACTTTCGCGTGACACCCTACATCAGGATTAAAGACCTGGACATCGAGAAAGATGGCAATATCATTCGTGCAACGTTTAGGCTAGAACAAACCAGCGTGAGTAATGTGTTGAAAGTCGGGTTGTATGCACATCCGGATCCAAATGTCGGTGAGCCAATGCATCTTGCGCGCAAAGAAGTCAACGTGAATGAGATCGTTGATCCAAATGAAGTATTTCAAATTGAGTTGGATACTTTTTCGGATCCCGACTTACGAGAAGGCAAGTTGATCTTCTTTCGTGTCGGTGCATTGATCGATGTCCCCGAAGCGAAATTTAACTACGCAGCCGCGGTAAGTATTAAACTCTAAATGAGACGGAGATTTTGACGCTAGCTCTGCATTGAAATGTTGAGTGATGGAAACCTACGTCCTTTTGAAAAACAAAACGAAAAAGTATTTCAATGAAAATGATAAAACTGATTTACATTCTGCTGTTTCCGATGATCGCTTGTTGTTCGGGGTGTTCCGATGATAACGGTGTAACGCCACCGGAACCAGAAGACAGCACAATTACACCAGATCCAAACGCGAAGTATCAAAGCTACCACAAACTTGTCATGGCAGGATACCAAGGATGGCATGCCGCCGAAGGAGACGAATCTAAACGCGGTTGGTACCACTATCAAAAAAACGGTTGTGGATTTTTTCCAGGGTGCACCAACGTTGACCTGTGGCCTGATGTATCGGAATATAGCATCACTTATGAGACTTCTTTTAAGTACCCCGATGGAGCGAGTGCATACGTGTATAGCCCCTACGATGAATCCACGGTTGATGTCCATTTTAAATGGATGAAGGACTATGGTCTTGATGGTGTTCACATGCAACGCTTTGTCGGCGAAATCAAGCCCACCAACACGAAGGGAAAGCGACACTTCAATCAAGTTCTCGCCAATGCATTGAAAGCCGCGAAGAAGTATGAACGTGCCATCAGTGTGATGTACGATCTTAGTGGTTGTTCTTCCTCCGATGTGGCCTATCTCGAAACGGATTGGAACGAGCTTGTAGAAACCTTCGATCTTCTTGATAGCAAAGAAAATCCGACTTACCTACAACACAATGGAAAGCCGCTTGTGACGATTTGGGGTGTTGGGTTTAATGATAATCGTGCGTATAGCCTATCCGATGTAAACGCATTGATGGACAAACTCATCGCTACAAAAAAAGTATCGATTATGTTGGGGGTGCCATATTATTGGAGAACGTTCGGCAGCGACACGCAAAGTAATTCCTTGCTGCACGATATGATCCGGAAGGCAGACATTATCATGCCTTGGGCTGTTGGCAGATATGGCATGGCTAACTATAATCCAAACAATGTTGCCGAAGATGTAAAGTGGTGTAAGGCCAATCGCGTTGATTACGTTCCTTTAGTCTTTCCGGGGTTCAGTTGGGCAAATATGCACAACGATCCTAGTCTTTATAATTCGATTCCAAGACTGGCAGGTGATTTCTTGTGGAGACAGATTGCTGGTGCAAAGACGGAAGGTGCCCAAGCCCTTTACGTAGCGATGTTCGATGAAATAGATGAAGGCACCGCGATCTACAAAGTGAACAACGAAAGCAATGTGCCGCTCAATGGTGACAGCGGGTTAAAGTTTGTCGGCATTGAAGATAGCCTTGGCACCGACTACTATTTATGGCTTACGGGGCAAGGTGCACATTGGTTTCATGGAGAGGGTATATACGGAATCAAAAAACCATCACGCTAAATGATTATGAAGAAAATAACTTCTGAATTACAACGGAGTGGGTATCTGTTCATCGCCATTCAAATGTTGGTGATGAGTATTCTGCCGCGGACGATCGTGGCCCAAAATGATGTTCCGCCTAATCCTTTCATTACACACATGTTTACTGCAGATCCTTCTGCGCACGTTTGGCAAGATGGAAGATTATACCTGTATCCTTCACATGACATCGCACCGCCAAGAGGCGCGGATCTCATGGATCAATACCATGTGTTTTCCACCGATGATATGACTCATTGGACTGACCACGGCGAAATACTTCGTTCTTCCGACGTGTCTTGGGGGCGACCGGAGGGAGGTTTTATGTGGGCACCAGATTGTGCTTATAAAGATGGTGTTTACTACTTCTACTTCCCTCATCCAAGTGGCACCTCATGGAATACAACCTGGAAGATCGGTGTGGCAACCAGCACGAGTCCTGCCAGCGGATTTACGGTGCAAGGCTACATTCCGAACTTGGAGTCTCATATCGACCCGTGCGTGTTTATTGACGACGATGGACAAGCGTACTTCTACTACGGCGGTGGAGGAACCTGTAAAGGCGGAAAATTGAAATCCAACATGATGGAGATTGACGGCGAAATGAAAGCCATGGAAGGGCTGGAAGATTTTCACGAAGCAACGTGGGTTCACAAACGCAATGGGATTTACTACTTGTCGCATTCGGATAATAATGACGATGGCATCAAACATAATCGAATGCGTTATGCGACGAGTACAAGTCCATTAGGACCCTGGACAGCGCGTGGTGTCTACATGGATCCAACTGATAGTTATACGAATCATGGATCGATCGTTGAGTATAAAGGGCAGTGGTATTCGTTCTATCACAATAGTGCGCTATCAGGAAACGATTGGCTACGGTCGGTGTGTGTTGATAAACTTTTCTACAATGAAGACGGTACCATTCAAAAAGTCACGCCTACGAAAGGCCATGGCACGCCGTATGGAAACAACGCCTGGCCTATACCTGGGATTATTCAAGCTGAGGATTTCGACAACGGTGGGCAAATCATTGCATATAGCGACAGTGATAGTTCGAACAACGGTGGAAAATACAGACCTGATGAATTTGTCGATATTGAAAACTGCGGTGAAGGCGGATTTAATGTTGGGTGGATAAGCGGCGGTGAGTGGCTAGAGTATACAGTGAATGTGTCGATAGCAGGGACGTATGTTCTAGAAATTCGCGTTGCGTCGGCGAATGCAACAGGAAGCTCTGTGCGTGTTGAATTCGGTACCGAGGATGTTACAGGGAAGATGGTTGTGCCCAATACGAATGGTTGGCAATCATACCAAACGATTTCAAAGGAAGTTACGCTTCCACAAGGAACGCATATCATGCGATTGCTCATGGGTGATGGTGCGTTCAACATCAATCATCTCAACATCAAAGCAAAAGAAATTGTCTTGGCCACGGAAGAGGACGGAAACGTTTTCAAAGTGTATCCAAACCCAGTGGCTGATAAAATTACGATTGCCTTTGAAGAAGACATAAAGAGAAGCACCTCCTTGAAGCTTTACGACTCGTCGGGTGTTTTGATAAAAAAGCAAAAACTCGTTGCTCGGGAAACGGAAATTTCGATTGATGGACTCAAGCCTGGATTATACATGCTTCACGTTCGTGTGAAAGACAAGACCATTATTAGAAAGGTCATGGTTCAGTAGCATATCAAGCTTATCGTATTACTAATAACCTTAACCCAATTCAATATGAAAAAGTTACTACTCTTTGTAGTGGTTCACCTACTACCGATTTGTGTTTTCGCACAGATAAAAATCGGTGATACAACCTATGATTTACTGACCGATGCAATCGGTGCGTCTGTAAGTGGCGATGTGATTGAAATTTCAGGCCCTGTTGTATTAACAGAACAGGTGGGACTGGCACATGCTACAGGCGTAAAAACATTTAAGGGCACGACAGCTGACGCGAGCATCACTTTGGCTACTGGCGCACGTTTTATTCTTGAAGCAGCTGGCGAAACGGTGTTCGAAGACCTCACGCTAATTGGCGCCGATCAAGCTCATGAAGATTGGGGTGCGATGCTAACGTTGTTTAACGGTCCAACTTTGATTCTGCGAAACGATACATTGCGCGGCGCTAAAACCAATGCACACGCGGGCGCCATGCGAATTACGAGTGGCGCTACAGTCGAGGCATACGCCACAGTCTTCATGGATAATGAGGCAAATCAAAATGGTGGGGTGGCATTTATTGAAGCGGGGAATACCGAAACGCTTTTTGATAAATGTGTTTTTCTGAATAATAAAGCAGGCGCGAATTCCTTGGATGCGAAGGGTGGCGCGTTGTTTTATGCGTATGGTTCAAATATGAAAGATCATATCGTGAAGAACTCGGCATTCATCAATAACACAAGTTCTAATCATGGTGGTGTAATCGGTTTGGAATCCGTTTCTCCGATATTTGTGAATTGTACTTTTTCCGGAAATACGACAGTCGACAATGGTGGTGTTTTTTGGATGTACAATTCCGCAGCAGCATGTACCACAACGCTAGTGAATTGCACTTTCTATGGTAATAGCGCAGGAAATGGCGATGCGTTATTTATGAACCATACCACTACGCAATACGATATTCGTAATAGTGTTTTTACGGAACATGAAGGCGTAACCATTTCGTCTGCCGAAACACCAGCAACGTTAGCCATTACGAATTCATATTTTCCAACATTGCCAGAGGGACTTACCGTGAATGGCGGTACAAAAAATATTCACGAGGGTGATTTATTATTAGCGGAACTCAATGTTGAAGAAGGTATTGTGTGGCATGAAGTTACAACATGGCGCAGCGCTGCGGTGGGTCTTGGTAATCCCAACTTATTGAGACTATACAGTAACACAGACCAAACAGGTGAAGCGCGGAATCTTACTGCTTCATCCATCACGGCCGGTGCATTTGAGTATCGGGGATTGGGGCCTGTGCTTAATACAGAGAAAGACATTGCTTTAATAACGGTGCATCCTAATCCTGCCACTGAATACATCCTGATCGCAGCACCTGAGCGTGTAAAACTAACGATCTATAATTCGACGGGGCAACTTTTGTACAAGCGGAATCTTTCCGTTGGTGAGCATCGTATAGAAACTTCAACTTTTGGAAAAAGTATGCTTATCGTAAAAGCACAAGATGATCGAAGAACGACCTATGCGAAAATTCTGGTGAAATAACCTTTCTGTAAAGTCTTATTATCTATATTAAAATTATTACAATGAAAAATATATATGCTATTCTCAGTTTAGTCGTGCTTGGTTTTGTATTCGTGAACTGTGGGGGTTCTGATAGCGATGATCCAGCGACGATTACGGATCAACAAAAGGCAGCGAAGGCTTTAAAGGATGGAAGTCCATGGGCTGTGGTATCTGTTGATGCTAAGCCTGACGGTGCAGACGCGGAAGCATTAGACGGACTGGAATTTTCATTTGGAACTACCGGGAGTGGTGTTGACATCGCGCCTGCAAGTTTTGAGTCGGATGGGGTGGAGGCACTCGCAAGTGATCCTGGTGCAACCTGGAATTGGGATGGTGCTGGTATTGGTACAATCAAACTCAATCATGCATTTACAACGCGGCTCACCAATGTTCAAGTACTGCCAAACTTGGATGCGCCAACAAGTGTGAAAGTTACTTTCGAGCTAGCGTCCATTGGCGGAAGAACGGAAGGTGTTGGCGAGTATACGGTAACGTTAGAATAATTTTTTGGGATAGTTGTTTAGGAAGGGCTGTCTCCGAAAGGAGATGGCTTTTTTTCTTACCGACAATAATATCCATCTCGTCGTCAAATCACAGCGATACTAATCTCTTTTAGTCCTTCGATTGTCTTGCGCGATAATTTATCAAACAGTTCTACGTCAGGTGACGATGGTTGCTGATTGGCCTCGATACTTTTGCTAATCTTATCGATCATTGCGATGTATTCATCATCGTCTAGCATCTTGATTGCTGTCTTTGCTTTGTGAACAGCGTTTAGAAATATTTTCCCGTCATGCTCTTTCAAGAAGGTAGCAAGAGACTCGTTTAGTTCGATAATGTTTTTCATGATCAGCAACGAAAGTTGTCGCTTGAAATCAAGATCGCCACTGGTGTACAAATCGAGTTTTGACGTTTTTGGTGCCAGGTTGTTATTTTCGATCTTCTTGAATGCATACTTGCCAATGATTTCCTGAAGTTCATCAGGTTGAAAAGGTTTGCTTATAAAATCGTTCATACCGCTTTCGGTCACTTGCCCTTTAATTTCACTCATGGCGGAAGCGCTGAGCGCTATAATGGGTATTTCTTTGAAATAACTATCGTGATTGATTTGCCGTAATCGCCGTGAGGTTTCAAATCCATCAATGCCCGGCATCTGAAGATCCATCAATACCAAATGGAAAGATTTGTCTTTGATTTTTTCCAACGCTTGGAATCCATCGTCGGCAATGTCGATTTCAATTCCCCATTTCTTTAACCAATTCCCAGCGACCACTTGGTTAACGCGGTTGTCGTCGACGATTAGTACACGCACAACTTCTTGCTTGAATTTGTCATGAATATCCGACGCACTTTTTTGTGTCGCCTGCCTTTCACCTTCGCCTACTTCCATCGTGAGCGTAAAGGCGAATGTTGTGCCATAGCCAAGTTCGCTATCAACACGGATCGTTGTGCCCATGAGGTCGAGTAATTTTTTTGTGATCGAGAGTCCCAGCCCCGTTCCACCAAATTTTCTCGTCGTGTCGAGGTTTGCTTGTGAGAAACTTTCGAATATGATGTCGAGCTTTTCTCTCGGAATACCAATTCCTGTGTCCTTTACGCGAAAATCTAACGTGTGATTTCCTTTCGAACTCGTAATTTGTCTCACGGAAAAATCAACCGCCCCTTTTTCTGTAAACTTTACCGCATTGCTCAATAGATTGAGTATCACTTGACCAAGTCTAACCTTGTCCGCCTTTAAGTGCGGCGGTATTTTTTTGTCAAAGTCGAAATGTATTTGGATGTTTTTCTCTGCTGCACGTTGCGATAACATTTGGGTGATATTGGTAAGCAGATCTTTCAGATTTACATCGACATACTCAAGGGTAAGTTTGTTGGCTTCGATCTTGCTGAAGTCGAGAATGTCGTTAATAATCGTGAGAAGGTTTTCACCAGAGAAGCGTAATAGTCTAAGACTTTCAACTTGTGTTTCTGAAGGATCTTCTTCCAGGAGCAAATTGGTTAATCCAATGATGGCATTGAGTGGCGTTCGAATCTCGTGGCTCATCATCGATAGAAATGTCGACTTCGCTTTCGTTGCTTCTTCTGCTTTTTCTTTCGCGTCTATAAGCTGGAGTTCTGATTTTTTTCTAACAGTGATGTCGCGCGCCGACGTTTGGACTGCCGTTACATTTCCAGCATCATCTAAAATTGGTTTCGTATACGACTCGACCCAAATATAATTTCCATCCTTACGGCGCATGCGGAATTGTGCATTCGCAACGATTTTCCCCTTCAACGCATCTTCTTTTGCGTGTTCGACAATAGTTTGCATGTCATCAGGATGAATCAGTTCAAATCCCGACGTGCCGAGCAATTCTCTTTCTTCGTATCCAAGAAGATCTTTGACAGAGGGCGATACATAAGAGTACAAACCCTCAGGCGTATGAAGTGCAATGAAGTCTCTTGAGTTTTCTGATACGAGACGATAACGCGACTGCGCTTCCATCAATATCTCTTCCGCGGCAATCCGTTCTGAAATATCTCTATTCACAGTCTGAATACCGATGATTTCTCCGTTTTCATTAGCAATCGGATTTGACCTCGCTTCGATCCAAACGTAGTCGCCGGTTTTTGCCCGTAGTCTAAATTGTGGATGAGTTCGCTTAATGCCATTTTTCGCAATTTGTCGTGGATCTTCAAGTCCGGCAAAGTCGTCAGGGTGAACGATATCGCGACCAACAGTGCCAATGAGTTCCGACGGATCATACCCCAGAACAGTTTTTATCGAAGGTGATACGTATTGAAATTTGTTGTCGAGATCGAACACGGCGACAATGTCTTGCTGATTTTCTGTTAGTAGCCTGTGTAATTTTTCACTAGCGGTAAGTTTAGCTTCTTTTTCTTCAAGCGCTTGATTTAGATTTTTCAGCTCAATCATTTTCAAGCGAAACTCCATCATCTTGACAAGTTGCTTACTGAGTACTTTCAGACCAAATTGTTGGGCGGCGTTGAGTTGTTTGGCTTTGCGATCGATCACGCAGATCGTGCCTAATTTTAATCCGGTCGAAGTCGTAAGTGGGGCGCCAGCGTAAAATCTTATCTCCGGATCACCAGTTACTAACGGATTATCAAAAAATCGGTCGTCTTTTGTTGCGTCGTTAACTTCAAGAATGTCGTCGCTGTCGAGAGCATGCGCACAGAAAGCTAGATCGCGATGCGTCTCACGTGTGTCAAGTCCGATCTTTGCTTTAAACCATTGACGGTTTTCGTCGATCAAACTAATCAGTGAGATTGGTGTTTCACAAATGATAGAGGCGAGCTTTACCATTTCATCGAAGTCTTGCTCGGCTTCACTATCCATAATTTGCAGATGCCGTAGCGCTTGCAGACGCGCAGCTTCGTTATGTGGTATTGGAGCTGTTTTCACATTCAAAAGTTTAGACAATCCGAAACTGCGTCTATTCGCATTCCTCGTTTAACTAATATATTGAAAATATAACAAATTGGGACGTTTTTGGTTTCGTGGCAACCGACAATCGACTAATCGCGCTGACGGAATCAGGCAAAAAAAGAAGGTGACGTTTGCCACCTTCCATTTGTTTTCAAGTCGGAGCGAATTTGTTTAACAATTTCGCCGTTTAACTCAGTTTATTCGTATTGTTCTGTAACACTAAGCTGATAGACATTTATTCTACCGTCGCCCTCGCAGCTTGCTACTACCGTAGGGATACCGTTTGGACTATCCTTACCATTGATGAAGAGAACACCCTCAGGTGCGTCACCTGTTGCAAGGATTTGCAAATACTTTGGCGCTTGCGGATTTGTCACATCGACAACAGCAATTGCGTCAGCACGCTCTAATCCGACGAACGCAAGTGTACGTGGACCGATCTGACCGATGGCAACGTTTTCAGGTTCTACACCTTTGTCGTCGCTGCGTGCATCGTCGTAACCAGAAGGACGCTGTGATATTAAGAATTGTTCGAGGTCGCTTCCGCTATCGAAAACTTGTGCGCCTGTATGACCATTCCAGATCGAGAACGAACGCGCACCGAAAGTGTACAATGCATCGTAGTCACCGTCTCCATCGGTATCACCCATGCGGTTGGTAATTTTTAAACGTCCAAGTTTTGCTGAACTTTGGAGTAAAGCAAAGTTAGGAAACTTGATCGAGTCCAACGTTACATCGGCAATACGTGCTTCTTCATTAAATAGATCACCTTCACCATAAGGAGGCAAAGCATCGTCGCTAGTAGGTCTGATCCGGCTATCGCCTTCGTTAACAGTTACGAGCAACGGTGTTCCATAGGCGCTGAACGACGCAATACCGTCAGGCATATACATGCCACGAACGGGATAGTTTGCAAAATTTACACCACCGTCTTTGTCTGATCCGTCAAGTTCGTTGCCTGGAGCACTGTGGTCCTTGAATCCGAGTGGGAATATTCTTTCAATTTTCTTTGTCAGGAGATTTACCCTAGCGATACCGTTGTTTTCTTGTAGTGTTACCCATGCTGTTTTATCGTCGTCTGAAATGGTAACATACTCAGGCTCAGTGTCGGCGGCTAATGTTGTACCTACAGGGCCAGCAATCCGATAGCCTTTGCTGGTTAACGCCGAGGCTTGACTATTAAAAGAAGAGAAGTCAGTTGTAACAACTTGGAAGCTTCCGCCGTGCACGGTGATGATCGACACTGAACCATTTGGGTCGACAGTATAGTCTTCATTCGGTTCGCCTTCGTTAGCAACAACGATGTAACGACCGTCATGGCTGAAGCTGAGCATGTCTGGAAGTGATCCAACGGTAACAACATCCTTCTCGTTGAGCGTAGTAGTTTCCCAAATAACAACCTTTCCTAAAGCTGTCTTTGGACTAGACTCTACGGCGGCAGCGAGAAGACCATTTTTAACAGAAAGGCTATTTACGCCATGTCCATAAGCGCTGATGCTGATCTCCCGTTCGTAGACGAGATTTAGCGGATCACGCATGTCAATCACGTCGATGGCGGCCTTTACCGCGTTGATCACGAATAGTCTTTTTGTTTTTGGATCGAATGCTGAAATCTCGGCAGCTGTAGCACCACCGACTAATTGGATCTCATCGACCTCTTTAAAATAGGAGCCAGGTGCAGGTCCAGGACCTGGTCCGCAAGCACCAAAAAGCAAGGCGCTAAGGATTAAAGCGTGTGTGAAATTTTTCTTCATAGGATGATATTTGTTTTAACGACTACGCCAAGATATGCATGTGCTCCTCACTGAGAAACTTTTGTTTACGTAGGTGCACGTTTATCATGTAAGATAAAAGCCGAGGGGAAAATGCGCGGATAGCCTGTACGTTGTACCGGAAAAATCCGGTGTAAACGAGCGTGAATCGATGCGCCAATTGGCGTATAGGCGTTCCGTTGTACCGGATTGTTCCGGTAGGTGCGTCCAATTCTCAGCTTTTTCGATTTTGACATTTGGTTAAACAAACGGTTTACGCGTAAACCTTACATGTAAACGCTTACGTAGTTTCATCCTTGTTAAAAAAGTTTCTTCAGGGTAAACCGTCGGAAAAGCTTGTGTAAGCGATCGGCAGTAGCCATACCGTTGTAAATATACCGACCTGATTTTTCCGGTATCATCGTTCCAACTTTCGAAAAACGACAGTCTGGCTTACACGTGAGACGCTATTGTTCGAAATCAAGAAAAACAACAGTATACGACAGCCATCTTTGTCGTAGGCAGTTTTTACCAGAGCGAGGAGAAGATTTGTGCGAACACATTCTGGACGATGTCGCTGTTTATTTTTTATCAACAACATTTTTTAACCCTTTTCCCTCATGAACATTAAAAGATTACTTGGCATTATCGCGCTCTCCGGTATCGCGTCAAGTGGATTTGCGCAAACAGATGTCAAAGGTGATTCCACCGACATTTACGCGCTATCCTTGGAAGAATTGATGAGCATTACGGTAGTCTCTTCTACGAAAACGGAAATGAGCATTCAAAAAGCCCCTTCTGTTATTCGACTCTTTACTAAAGAAGACATCAAACAAAATGGATTTCAAACGCTTCGTGAGGTGCTCGACCAAGTGCCTGGATTTGAAATTCAAGAATATCGCGCCGGTCACCAACTTACGTGGGTACGCGGCGTACAATCACGCTATAATAATAAGGTGCTCTTGTTGATCGACGGAGTGCCGATGCGTGACAGCTACTATGGAAATTTTAACATCGATGAGATGATTCCCGTGGAAATCATTGAGCGCGTTGAGATTATCAATGGCCCAGGTTCTGTGCTGTACGGAACGAATAGTTTTTCTGGTGTTGTAAGTGTTACTACGAAACGTCAAGGAAAGTCTATCTCAGTAGACGGAGGAACGTTTAACTCTTATTCAGCCAACGCGCAGTTTGACTATAAAGGACTCTTTGCCAATGCAAATGTTTTCAAAACGGATGGATTCTCTCCCGATTTGAATTCAGACGGTAAGGTTCGCTCTCATGACCAAACGGCAACCAATCAATCGTTTCTCGCATCGTATGAATACAAAGGACTTCAGCTAATTGGTAGCTACACCAATTACGAATATCCATACAAGTATCGTGACGCAAAGGGTGAGTATAATTTTAAAAGAACACCCGTATACGGTGCGGCATCTTATAGCCTCGACCTTTCCGATAATGCAAGCTTGAAGTTCCGCGGGTTTTACAATCACTTTGGATTCGAAATTGACAAAACGAAATATGTTGATGCCACCAGCACAGCGGTGAAGGAACTTGCAACCGAGTATCTGAACTCAACACTCTATGGCGCAGATGTCGAATTTTATCACAAGTCTGCTAAGAATGAAATCGTAGGCGGAATCAGTCTACTGAATGATCATGCCAATGATATTCGCTCTGTGGTCACGGAGGAAGCCGGCACGAGCGTAAATATTGAAGAGTCAATGATCGCGAACAATAAATCTAGCTTTACAAGAAGCACGGTCGGTCTATTCTTACAAGATACTTACACGCTTTCTAAGATTTTCAATCTTACTACGGGTATTCGTTATGATATCTTGTCGAACTTCGATAATCAGTTCAACTACCGTGTTGGTCTCACCGGTTCTTTCACGGAGAATTGGTATGGAAAGCTTTTGTATGGAACGGCCTACCGTATTCCTGCATATCGCGAATATTTAGATGCTGCATCGTATAATGATGATTTGAAACCTGAACACCTGAAGACATTGGAAGTTCAGTTCGGATATGTGTCGAAAAAAATGGATGTGAACCTGACTTTGTACAATAATAACTATACAGATTTTATTAGTGAAGTCGTTGTTGATTCTATTCAAACACCAAGCGAAATGAGAATCATTGATGACGAGGTATCATTTAATTTCGATAGCAGAAGTATTACAGGCTTAGAATTGAATGCGGTATTGAAGCCAACATCTAAACTTCATTTCTTGGTGGGACTTTCTTATAAGTTAAACGCGACCGAGAAGCTCGGAGGTTTTGGATTGAAAGATCAAACCGTTTATACATCGCAAGAAATTGATTTCTCAAAACGCGATCTACTCTTCATGAGTTCCTTCACGGGTAATTTTGCCGTAACGTATAATTTCGGAAACCGTGCCCGCATTAATTTTAGCGGACAATATTTCTCGGATCGTAAAACACCCGGCGATTATCAATCGGATGTGCCTGCGCAAGTGCAAGACAAAACAAATGCTGATGGTTTTGTTCGTTTGAATTTCTACGGCAGCGTAAACATCTACAAGGGACTTAGTGCAAATGTTAATGTCTATAACTTGTTCGATCAGAAAAATTACTCTGGTCCTTTTGGTGGACAAACTGAATATGATGCCCAGTGGACAGGACGCGTAGTGCGTGCTGGCCTTGCCTATAATTTTTAGAGCTCGTTAGTTTCCTTTTCGAAAGGGTTCACTTTGCGGTGAGCCCTTTTTTCGTTCTTGGCATCGCCCGCCCTACCTGTAGCGATACCGTTGGCGACTAACGTTACCAGTCGGAGAGGAGTGCAGTCTTTCTCCGTTAGCCGTGTGTAAATCCTGACAATGTAATATGCGGCTTTTTTCATGTGGCTAACATTCATTTGTAACATCTTGCCGTCGTGTACTAGTATCGATGTATTCTTGATGTATGGCGACCGATGTAGTTTTGATGTATACGATTTATGAGGTTCCAGAGCCTTTTAATTTGCCTTTTCAATCGTTTGATGTGAAATTTCATTTGTCTTATTGAAATCCCCAATTCAGTAAGTTAAGTCCACACACAGCCAAAAAAGAAAGCAAAATTATCCCATCACCCGAGTGTTTAACAGACGGGAGAGTGATACTGCTATGAAAAAAATGATCTAACGATGAATCAATTGCAACGAGGTAAGCCTCATTGTTACTGAGATAAACCAATAACTACAACAACTTAATCAAACCCAAACCTTAATCCGAATGAAAACAATTACACTGTTCCGTGTTCAAGGTCTCTTGCGGGGCCGATCCGTGGCGATGTTGTTCGCACTCACTTTATTGTCGTCGATGGCGTGGAGTCAACCTACCGTTCCGTTTACACTGACGAATAATTCAACGTACACAGATGCGAATATTTTTGTGGCCGTGGTAGGTATCCAAAACGGTAATCACGTGTGGATCGATACCAGAACGAGCGCTGTGAGAGTAATGAGTACCGGGGACAATACTGTTCAAGGTCCGGTGGTCAATGGCGACCAAGGTCCTGGTGGCAACGGACGATATGCCAATTGCTTCGCACGCTTAAGCGAGATTCCCAACAAGACGATTAACATTCCAGGCATAGCTGGATGCCGGATTTTAATCTCTTTCAACTCACAATTGTGGCTGTACTTCTTCGGCGCTACGGGTGGATATGCGGCGCCGAACTTGGCCAATCCAAATGATCCGAACCAAGGTATTCGCTTCGAGATGATCGAACTCACGAATGCTGCGAATGGTCTATGGGCAAACACGACTCGCGTAGACTCGTATCAATATCCGATGGGACTTGAAGTGTGGGGAAATTCTGGCTTCTATAAAAAAGTTGGTGAACTGAAAACACATGCGCAGATCATATCACAGTGGCAATCACAAGCACCTGCTGCCTTTGCCGGATGTCTTGATGCGGCGAAGGGTATTATCAAGTTTCCTTCAAAAACATCAGCGTTCCTTGCTGGAGGTGCGCAAGCAAATTATTTCGGCGGTTACATCGATCAAATCTGGTCGAAGTATTCAAGTGCTGACCTCGTGTTCAACGCAGGTGATGCTGGAACTTGGAGAGGCCGTGTATCAGGACAAGTATTTACATTCACGCGCACTTCAGATGGACAAGTAGCAACCATTTCACGCAAGCCCACGACGATCGAAACAATGGAAGGAAGTGGTGTACTCGCCGCAGGTGGGCAATGGGATAAAGTAGTACAAGCGCAGATTTGTGCTGCTATTAACCGCCATGCAATTGATTTGAATCTTGCCGGCGGCGCGACGCAGGATTTTGCGAGCGATGCTAGGTACTACATCGCATCGCCATTCAATTGGTATTGCAAGTTCTGGCATCAGACGGATATCAGTCACAACGGTTTGACATACGCTTTTTGCTATGATGATGTGTTCGATAAATCTTCAACAATCAATGCGCCATCGCCAATTAGAGCGACTATTGCCGTTGGTGGATATGCTGGCACTACACCGTCTGGTGTTGCCACGATGTATAAAGATTGTAACTATGCTGGATCTGCAGTTGGACTTCCAGTCGGTGATTACAACTTGTCTGCGTTAAATTCACGTGGCATTTTGAATGACGACATTTCATCACTTCGAATCAACTCTGGTTACAGAGTAACCCTGTATGAAAATGACAACTTCACAGGTGCGTCACTCGTGTTGACGGCTGATAATTCTTGCTTGGTAGCAAATAGCTGGAATGATAGAGCGACATCCATTCGCGTGGCGAGCAATTCAGCTACGTTCTCGTCTAAGGTCGAAGCCGAAAGTTATATCTCCATGGCAGGTGTACAATTGGAAGCAACAACAGACGCTGGCGGTGGACAAAATGTTGGCTGGATAGAAGCTGGTGATTGGATGGCGTACAACGTAAATATTCCGGCGGCAGGCACGTACAAAGTGATCTACCGCGTAGCAAGTCCAAATGCGAACACAACGCTGCGTTTGGAGAAAGATGCCGGAACAACACAACTCGGTAGTGTTACGATTCCGAATACCGGCGGATGGCAGAATTGGACTAACGTTTCGCACAATGTAACACTTCCTGCAGGTGCTTATTCAATCGGCATTGCGACATCAACAGGTGGCTTTAACATCAACTACTTCACCATTACCAACAACCTTTCGGCAAGAGAAGCACAGACAACCATCGAGATAGCAGCAGAAGAGCAGGGGTACACTTTGTCGCCTAATCCAGTGCGTGATGTGTTATTCATCGGCGGTCATGAGAAAGTGAAGCGGGTGAAAATTTTCAATGTGCAAGGTCAAGAAATGATTGCTGTTGAAAATCCCGGTAGATCAATTTCAGTACAGGCACTCAGACCAGGTCTTCATATTGCTGTCATCGAACAGACAAATGGTGTCCTTAAAAAAGAAAAGGTGCTGAAAGAATAAGGCGTTAATGCTACATGTTCGATAACTATTGGAACCCGAGGCTGTCTCAAAAGGGCAGCCTCTTCTTTTGTGTATGGATAAAAAAAAAGAAGAGAACGTGAGTCCTCTTCTAGTTGCAAGTCGTTATCTTGCTTGTGTGTACTAAAACAAAAGTAGTCTTTAA
>NZ_QMFY01000001.1 GCF_003286915.1 Pseudochryseolinea flava | reverse complement strand
TCGTTAACTTGTTCAGTCTGAATTGTTCGTCAAATAGACCTTTCGCCTTGTTTTTCATTTCCCTTACTTTGAAAGCAAGTACGCAAATCTTTACCGCTTTTCACTGAGGTTTTTAGAGATGCCCTTAATCGTTAATCGTTAATCGTTAATCGTTAATCGTTATTCGTTATTCGTTAAAAATTAATCGTTAAAAATTAATCGTTAAAAGTCAATTGGTACTATATCATTTATAGTTTGGCTGGTCAATTTTTTTAGCGATCCGAAATACGGCGTTGATGAGTCCTACGTGACTGTAGGTTTGCGGGTAGTTTCCCCATTGCGAGCCATCAAGTCCCACATCTTCGCTAAAAATTCCCAGGTGATTCGCGTATTGTAGAATCCCATCGAGTGTATTTCGCGCGTCATCTGTTCTTCCAACGCAGGCGAGTGCGTCGACGTACCAAAACGCGCAGACCAAGAAAGTGGCCTCGGGCACGCCAAAATCATCTTGATGCACGTAGCGATAGAACAGTCCTTGCTTTGTTTTCAGTAAGTCTTCTAGTGCGCGTAAATGTTTTCGCGCTTTCTCTGACGATGGATCCAAGTATCCCATCGTAATCATTTTCAGCGTACTGGCATCAAGATGTTCTGCTCCAACGGCCTGGGTATACGCACCACGTTTCGCATCATAACAGCGTTCGATTTTCACTTCCGCTATTGCCGCAAGCGCATTGGCGCGTTTCACCAACTCACCATCTGTCATCACTTGCCCGATTTTTGCCGCCGCACGACATCCAGCCCAATGAAAAAGTAATGTATAGGTGTGAACCTGAGTGACTGTTCGAAACTCCCATAACCCAGCGTCGGGTTCATCCATCGTTGACTCAATCCAGGTGAGTAGCCGATCTACCATTGGCTTATAAAATTGCTTAGACGCAAATGTCAGCCGCCGATCGATGTATAACGGTAAGAGTCCCACCAACACCTGACCATAGACGTCATTCTGAATTTGCTGCACTGCTTTGTTACCAATTCTAACAGGTTGATTACCGAGGTATCCTTCCAATGGTAGGTGTATCTCTTCTAAATCTTTTTGACCGGTGATCGAATACAATGGTTGCATTCTGCCATTCTCGCGCATCAAAATATTCTGAATGTATTCGAAGTAGCGCTCAAGTTCATCAAAGTGTCCCATTTCATTGAACGCCTTGAGCGTGTAGTAAGAATCCCTGAACCAACAGTAACGATAATCCCAGGTGCGAGAACTTCCATGATGCTCCGGGAGACTTGTTGTGCCGGAAGCAATAATGCCCCCAGTGTCTTCATACTGATGCAGTTTTAAAACAAGCGCTGACCGAATCACCTGGTCTTGATAAATATCTGGCACGTATGTACTCTTAATCCATGTCTGCCAGTAACGAACTGTTTTATTGATAAAATCTTCTGCTGTTGCCTTCAGTGGTGCTTCAAGGGGTTCACCATAGGTCAATACCACATACTTATTTTGATCGAGCACAAAACTTTGTTCTTCCAAAATATGAGAGAGAGAAACGTCTGAAGTCAAACGCATCTGCATATCGAAATTCAAATACCGAAGGTGATTGCTGCTCATCACGACTTCGGGCGTTAGTGTGCCGTAAGCCCCCACAGGTTTGCACACAACTTTCACCACTGGATTTCCGTCCAGCCGTTCAATTTTTCTGACAAGCATGAGCGGCTTGAAATTCCGTTCGTATTGTTGAAATCGTGGCGCACAATCGATGACACGAAACTTTCCATTTTCGCATTGAAATTCCGTGCACAATACATTTGTATTGGGTATGTAATACTGACGGCTCGTAAATTCCCCGCCGGGCTGGATGAAGCAGGTACCGCCACGCTTCTGGTCGAGGAGAGAGCCGAACACAAACGAAGAATCGAATCGCGGCCAGCATAGCCACTTGATGTGTGCATGATGATCGATGTAGGCAAGGTAGGAGCAGTTTCCTACAATGCCCATTTTATATTGATGTGGGTTACTCATTTCATCAACTTGTTCAGCAATTGAATGACTTGTTGTTGGGAGGCAATGTTGTATTGTGCGGATGTATTTCCACCACCAACTTTCACGGTGACGGCACGCTCCGCTAATGCCTTGAACATATCTTCATCGGTTTTATCATCACCAATGGCCATTACAAAATCATATGGCTTCTCTTCTAAAATTCGTTTCGCAGCAGTTCCTTTATCAACGCCAGCAATCCTCACTTCAATTACTTTGTTCCCATCAATCACTTGTAGCTGCCCATTTCTTACTAAATGAAAAAGATTATCGAGCATCTCGCGCGATCGCGTGAATCCCAACTCAGCATCAACATTGCGGTAATGCCAAGCCAGCGTGTGTCTCTTTTCTTCAACAAAAGAACCAGGACTACGCTGCGCAAAAAGATCCATCGTCGGTCTAATCATTGGCTTCCACGACTGGTCTAACGAAGCTTCTTGTCGCCACTCCCCATTGCGCGATCGCATCGATGCACCATGCTCGGCAACGATGTTTACAGGAAGATCTTTAAACCAATTCTCTAGCGTTTCACTATCGCGACCACTGATCAATGTCACTTCATTTTTTTCTTGGTTCGAAAGTGACTCCAACACTTTAATAACATCCTTATTCGGCACTGCACCACGTGGGAATTTTGAAAATGGAACAAGTGTACCATCGTAATCTAGAAAAAGATGTCTACTGGATGCTTCGCGAAAATCATGAACGAGATGTTCTTCTACAGCCCGTGTTACAAATCTTGTTTGCTGCGCAATCTGTTGTTGCTTCGTATCATCGAGTTGTCTCAAAAAATCATTTACCCAATGTGTGACGTCATAGTCAAGCAAGCGTTTCTGCAGTTGAACCATGTTTGCCTTTTGATCGGCCGGAGACATGTTCAACGAAGTGAGAATCGCTTGTGCTACTTCTTCTTTGTCTACTGGGTTAACAAGAATTGCTTCACCCATTTCACTGGCGGCGCCGGCAAGTTCACTTAGAATTAACACGCCGCTTTGGTCCGCCCTGCTCGCCACATACTCTTTTGCGACAAGGTTCATTCCGTCGCGAAGTGGCGTTATCAGACCGGTGTCGGAAGCTTGATATAACGCGCACAATTCGGCGAAAGAAAGATGGCTATATCGATAGAGTACAGGCTGCCACTGAAGCGTCGAATATTTCCCATTGATTCTTCCAACCTGCTCTTCAATTAATTTCCTTCTCTCGTTGTATTTTGAAATAATTTGTCGCGAGGGAACAACGACCATGACAAACACAACTTTTTCACGCCATTCGGGATGCAATTCGAGAAATCTTTCGAAGCCTGCCAGTCGATGGGTTACGCCCTTGGTATAATCAAGCCGATCAACTGAAAATATAATTTTCTTTCCTTCAAAGTTCTTAGAGATTTGTTCTTTCTGCTCAATTACCTCAGGGAGATTGCTTGCAGTACTGAATCGTTGCACATCGATTCCCAAAGGAAAAAGGTCTGCTTTGATCAATCGATTATCGGCATTAACGACTCTAAATTCATGATCGAAGCCAAGCACCATGCGTACCGTTTTCAGAAAATGTTGAACATATTCGTTGGTATGAAAGCCAATCAAATCAGCGCCTAGTAGACCGCGAATTATTTTTTCCTTCCAAGGACGATGAAGGAGTCGAAAGATCTCGAACGTCGGAAAAGGAATATGCAAGAAGAACCCAATAGTCGCATCAGGGAATCGCTCTCGAACCATTTGCGGAAGCAGGAACAATTGATAGTCATGAATCCAAAGAATATCCCCTGGCCTTAGCATCTCAGCAAGTTTATCGGCGAAGGTTCTGTTTACTTCTTCATAAGCTTTAAACGTGTTCTCATCGTATTCAACAAATGAAGGGAAGTAGTGGAATAACGGCCATAGTGTTGCGTTACAAAATCCGTTGTAATATTTGTTGTAGACTTTGGTATCAATAAAAATTGGTGAAATTTCAAAAGCATGTTTCACTTTTGACTTTGCTGTAAACTTATCCCAACGTGCTTGCGGAAAATCTGCACTTCCTACCCACCATTTTTCGTTGAACAAGTTAGACGCTTCTTCGCGTTCAGAAAAACTTTTTAACGCGCTCACCAATCCACCATCACTTTCCTTCAGTGAAACCTTTCCATTTTTTTCTAGCAGTTGAAAAGGAAGTCGATTAGACACGAGGATCAGTCTTCTCTGTTGTAGTTGTGTCATAGGTATCATATATCGCTATTTTATAAAATGATGCCAGCAGTCAAGCAACGAGTTATGGCGATAAACCAGTTGTAGTGTCCATCAAATTGGACAAGCGGCATCATATGCGGACAGCTCTTCAAGCATTGCAGAATAAGGAATCTGCTTTCTCTTTTTAAGAACAGGGCAATTGCGACATCTCTTTTTTCGCCTTAGATAATACATCAAGCGGCGACGCGGAATATTAAAAGTATTTCAAAAACATGCGTTTTCACTCAAAAAATCGCGTTTCCGACGCCAAAAACATGGGTAAAAGTGAGCTCGGCAACAGTTGATTCGGACGCCCTCGTCAAAAAAATTAGAAAGTATAGCATTTCTTGCATCAGATATTTTCGCATTTTCAGAATGGAACAGTGATTGCCTTTTGGCATGCATGAAAAAGAATATTTAACCCTAGACGGATAGAAATATGATAAGTGTGCTGCTCGTAGAAGATGATATTATCAACCAAAAAATGGCCAGTCGATTTTTGGTGAAGTGCGGAATGGAAGTGACCGTCGCCTCTGATGGCTCCGAAGCAATTGACCTGATCAAAGGGAAAAAATATAATCTTGTATTGATGGATCTTCAGATGCCCGACATGGATGGCTGCGAAGCAACGAGCAGGATACGCGCGTTAGATGACCCGTACTACAAGACTGTACCGATTTTAGCATTCTCGGCGTCGGAGGATGTGCAAGATAAATTATCACTTTTCGGCATGAATGATTTTGTATCAAAACCACTTCGTGCTGATGAAATGCAAAAGCTCAACCAATACATTGCATGAAACCCGCTCGACCATCGGATCATCGAACAATTAATATTAACTTCGAACAATACGGAGATAATGATCCGGAATTTAAAGCTGATTTGATGAAGCTCATGATGGAAAACATCCAAGAATTGAAAGAGGCTGCGTCGGAGGCAATAACCTTGAGTAACCCGCAAGTGTTTAGAGTCGCGGCGCACAAAACAAAATCCACTATTCAGATTCTTGATGATGAGCTGTTCAGCCTTGAAATTGAATTGCTAAAAGAAACACTGCTGTCACCTAACCAGGCCGTTGCTGTCCAAAAAGTGAACGACTTTAAACAACTTGCGGATGAAATACTCAGAAGCCTGGAACGGGAGACCTTGCTCCTGAAAGGAAACTGACATTTGAATACTGCCCTCAATACTATACCCCCTCACGAGAATTTCTTCTTCAGGAACGCCTTACGCGTATTCCTACTTTTTCTTTCTTTCGTACTTCCACACATTCAGACTACTGCGCAAAAACGCAACCTCAAGTTTGATCACCTCGGCAGCGCGCAGGGATTATCGCAAAGTAATGTGATTTGCATTTTTCAAGACAGCAGAGGTTTCATGTGGTTCGGAACACGCGACGGGTTGAACCGCTTCGATGGGTATAAGATTACCATTTACAAACACAATCAAAACGATCCATACTCCATCAGTAGCAATACGATCAACGACATCTGTGAAGACAAGCACGGGAATATTTGGATTGCTACGTGGGGTGGTATAAACAAATTTGATCGTGACACAGAACGTTTTGAAGTTCTTGCGCACGACACCAGTAGTCCAAATAGCACCAGTTCGAGCCACTACCTGGTAAACACATTACTGTTAGATGATCAAGATTGCCTGTGGATCGGATATGAGGGAGGCGGCCTCGATCGATACAATATTGCTTCAAAAACATTCACACACTATCGCGCCAGTAACAGTCGCAATTCGATTGCTTCTGATGTGGTGAAAGACATCATTCAAGATGATGAAAAAAATCTTTGGATCGCTACTTACAATGGACTAGTGCGACTCGACTTGAAGAGTAATCAATTTACTGCCTTTCAGCATCGCGCGTCAGATGCGAATTCCCTGAGTAATAATCGCGTGTGGTCAATCATGGAAGACTCACGTCATCGTATTTGGGTCGGCACGATGGGCGGAGGACTTTGTCACTTTGACAAAAAGACAGAACAATTCCAGCGATACAACGGCAGCAGTAGTAACATTAAAATTCCACAAAGCCATATTCTTTCTATTCGCGAAGATTATCAGCATAACATCTGGGTGGGATCTGAAAACAATGGCCTTTGCATCATCGATCCAAACGCCGAAAAATTTGTTGTCTATGTTCAAGATGAAGCCGACGACATCAGCATCAACAACAATTCCATCTGGTCACTCTATTGTGATTTAAAAGGGAACATGTGGATCGGCACGTTCAGCGATGGCCTGAATATTTTCAATCGCGATAAAGATAAATTCATTCACTACCAGCACAATTCGAGATCCAATAGTCTTAGTCACAACAATGTGCTCGCCATTTACGAAGACTCAAAAGCACGAATTTGGGTAGGTACCGACGGTGGAGGATTAAATCTATTCGATCAAAACACAGGACTCTTCACACATTTTCGACGCGATCCCAATAATTTAAAGAATACGATCGGTGGCGATTACATTCTTTCTATTTGTGAAGACAGTAACAACGACCTATGGATAGGGTCTTGGGGAAATGGTATTACCGTTTTTAACCCAGACAAAAAAACATTTAAACATTTTGATCATGATCCAAAAGACACGACATCGCTTTGTAGTTCAAATGTTTGGGTAGTGTATGAAGATTCGGATAAAAATATATGGATAGGAACATATAGTGCTGGTATGGACTTGTTCGACAGAAAATCCAATTCGTTTATTCACCATCATACTAATCCCAAAAATTCAGCGGCGATCAGTCACAATATGATCAATGAAATTTACGAGGACAGCCGTAAAAATCTTTGGGTAGGCACCAATGGTGGCGGACTTAATTTGTACAATAAGAAAACGAAAGCCTTCAAGGCATTCAAGCATCGTAATAACCATAATAGCATTACCAACAACATCGTAACCTGCATCACCGAGGATCACAATGGAGATCTTTGGATCGGCACTTCCGCGGGGCTCAATCACTTTGATCAGCAAACACAACGATTCACTAACTACTTTGTAAAAGATGGTCTGCCGAACGAATTTATATTCGGAATCATTGAAGACAACGTTGGCAACCTTTGGATCAGCACAAACAAAGGTATTTCAAAATTTGATCACGAAAGAAAAACGTTCAAGAACTACTCAACCGCAGATGGTTTACAATCTGACGAGTTTAAGCATGCATCGTGTAAGTCGAAATCTGGCAAATTATTTTTCGGAGGGATCAATGGATTCAATGAATTCATTCCAGACAGTGTAAAAGATTTTGCATTTGATCCGCCATTGGTGATCACTGATTTTCAGATTTTCAATAAACCCGTTCCCATTACACCCGACACGGAAGATGCGTTGTTAAAAAAGGCGATCATCGAGACGCATGACATTACGCTTCCGTACGATCAAACTGTTTTCTCCTTTGAATTTGCGTCGCTCAATTATACGCTCGATGAACGCAAGCAATATGCGTACATGTTAGAAGGCTTTGATAAAGATTGGAATTACATCGGCACCAAACGTATTGCTACGTACACAAACTTAAATCCGGGAAAATACACTTTCAAAGTTAAGGGATTAGATAATCGTGGGCAGTGGTCAAATAAAATAGCGACTGTTAATCTGACAATCACACCTCCTTTTTGGAAAACGATATGGTTCCGCGTACTCGCCGCTACTTTAGTGATCGGTATTATTATGGGGGCCTACCGAGTGCGCGTCGATGTGATGAAGCGACAGAAAGAAGAGCTCGTTCGACTTGTAAAAGAGCGAACAGAAAAGCTGGCAATATCGATGCGTGAAGAAAGGAAGGTACGGCAAGAAGCAGAGAAGGCTAGACAAGATGCGGAACAAGCCAACAGTGCGAAAAGTATTTTCCTTGCGACCATGAGCCACGAAATCAGAACACCTATGAATGGTGTAATTGGTATGGCGTCATTGCTTTCAGAAACTAAACTTAGCCAAGAACAGCGTGAGTATGCCACGATTATTCGAAGTTGCAGTGAAAATTTATTAACGGTCATCAACGATATCCTTGACTTTTCAAAGATCGAATCCGGCAAAATGGATCTTGAGCATAAGGATTTTGATTTGCGAAATACGATTGAAGAGGTGTTCGATCTCTTTGCAAGCAAGGCCGCCGAGCTTGAGCTTGATTTGATTTACGAAATCGACTACAACGTGCCATCACAAATCGTTGGTGATAGCCTTCGATTAAGGCAAGTACTGATTAATCTGATTGGCAACGCTGTAAAATTCACCAAGAAAGGTGAAATCTTCCTTAGCGTGCAACTTCTCCATGCCGACACCGATTCTGCGGAGCTTGGTTTTAAGGTGAAGGACACCGGGATTGGAATTCCTCAAGATAAACTCCAGCGCTTATTCAAGGCTTTCTCGCAAGTTGATTCTTCAACCTCGAGACAATATGGCGGAACAGGGCTTGGTCTTGCGATTTGTGAAAAGCTTGTCACACTCATGGGAGGGACCATCGGCGTTGACAGCGTAGATGGAGAAGGAACGACTTTTACATTTACCATTAAAGCCGGATTAAGTGTTAAGTCGATTCGTACGTACGTTTATTCCCACATTGCTGGATTGGAAGGTAAATCGATTTTGGTTGTTGATGATAACAACACCAATCGCACAATTCTTAAAAATCAACTTGAGCATTGGAAATTCAGAACCACACTTGCGGCCTCTGCATCGGAGGCGGTAACATTGATGAACCAGTTGCATTTCGATTTAGTCATTACCGACATGCAAATGCCAGAGGTGAATGGACTACAACTCGCGCAAAACGTTCGCGACAAAAATCCAAATACGCCGATTGTATTGTTAAGCTCCATGGGCGATGAACGCAGCAAAGATTTCAATCATTTATTTTCTGCTATTCTCACAAAGCCTGTGAAGCAAAACCTGCTTTGCAATCAAATCGTGAATTTGCTTAAGCGGCAAGAAACAAATGGCTCATCGCAGGGAAAATTAAATGCGAACACCTCGCTTGCCGACCGTTACCCGATGAACATTCTGATTGTCGACGATAACGCCGTCAATCAAAAGCTTGCGAGCAAAATGTTTAGTCGCATGGGCTACGAAACGACAAGCGCGATGAATGGCCATGAAGCGATCGATGCCGTGAGTACTGCAAGCTATCACCTCATTATGATGGATGTGCAAATGCCAGGCATGGATGGCCTAGAAGCAACGCGCATCATCCGAAAAGAATACGGATCACAACATATCATTATTGCTATGACTGCAAATGCTTTGGAAAGCGACCGTCAAGATTGTATCAACGCAGGAATGGACGACTTCATCAGTAAGCCCATGAAACTTGATGAAATCACAGCGCTGATGGAGAAGTGGGTCGCAAAAGTAAAGGTCTGACGGATATTTACATGCCAGGCATGGCTGGAATAATGTGTGATGACGGCAAACGTTTCGGAGAGTGATCGCGAAAATTGCCTGAAGGTCCTGTATGGACGACTTCGTTGATAAGCCGATGAAAATGAATGGAGTCACCTTTTAAAAGGAGAAATGGTAGAGCAGTCTAATCTTAATCTTCTCCAAGAAGCTGATCTAACCTTTTGACCGTCGGAATAATAGAAAAGAATAAACGCTGGGAATAATGAGAAGGCTAATGGCTACAGTAAAGAAGACAGGAGCCATTGACTGCGGCGTTACTAAAAAGGTAAGTGCAGCACAACAAATCCCTCCTACAAACCAAAGCACTCCAGCAAGACGATGTGTCCGCGTCCAGTTATCCTCACTGTCAAGTGTCCACGGAAGGCGTATTCCTATAAAATAATTCTGCTTAATGTTATACATCACGTTACCAAGAAATGCGAAGAATAAACTAATCAGCAGAAAAACGCCGCTAACAATATCATAACCTTTCAAAGGCGCATACAGCATGAGTAGTCCAAGCATCGTAATCATCGTGACAATTCCAACACCAACTTTTATTGCTGTTGCTTCATTGAGTTGAGCGGAACGTTTCGGATCTATTTTTTTTAGCGTGCGCAAAATGATATAAAGCAGTATTCCAACACCAGCCAAAACGGCTAGAAAAACCGGCAAATCATCCCTGCTCTGCCAGGCATCTGCTTGTCCACGAATATTCCAATGCGTGGGTACACGATCAGGCATTATGTGGCCAACCTGCAACCAGTAAATAAGAGGAATGGAAGCAATAACGAGTACTAGAAAGTCTGCGGTTTTGAGTTTCATCGTTTTTAGAATTAGCCTACGTCCTATTTGGAAGTCGATAACTTCATCGCCCATTTCAGGAGTTCATCAATAATGGTTGTATTAATCGAATAGTAGAGGAACTGTCCGTCCCTCACAACATGAACAAGCGATGCTTGTTTCAGTAAATCCAAATGGTGAGAGATGCTTGGTTTTGAAACATTGAAGTGATTGGCAATCTGCCCGGCCGACAGATCTCCCTTTTTTTTGAGAATCTCCAGTATTTCTCTTCGAATGGGATCATTCAAAGCACGAAACAAAGCATTCATACTAAATTAAACATTTAGGCAAATGTCTAAATGTTTATTCGATGAAGAAAAATTTGATAAGGGTATTCAGGCAGGAAGAGGTGCTTCTTGGTTAATCCGAATGAGCTATTATATATTGAAAGCCTAACCCCATTTCTCTTATGAAAACATTTAAAAAGATCGCATCTAAATGGTATGTCAGCGGCGTAATTGCCCTTGCACTTTTCATCACAAGTTGTCAGTCGCCCGAAAGCAAACGTTCTCAGGTGAGCAGCGCGACCGGTGAAGAATTGTTTATAGGACTTTTCTTTGGTGAAGGCAAAGTTGCCGCAATGGTGCCTGAGCTGTACGAAAGAAGTCAACTCAAAAATTACCTTACGAGCGAAGCTGAAATTGCAGCGTTTAAAAAATTCCAACAGCAAGCAATTCAGGTAATCGGAGAAAGTAACCCATTATTTTTCAAGTCGTTCAAGCGGGACATTACAAGTGGAGATCACTTAAGAATTTCTGCAGCACTCAAACGTTCTAGTGCTGTTCTCGTAAGAACAATTGAATCTATGTATGGCGTTAAGGAAAATGATTTTCTGGAGCTTACACAGCAGCTTAAAAGCAAAACAAATTTTAAAGAAGTTGTGCTCAGCGGTTCCGTTGTAAACAGAGGCGAATTCAAGGCTAAATCAGTGGGCTTGCTGTAAATTATCTTGACACCGGTGTTCCCAACTCAGCGGCAAAAGAACAGGCAGCGCTTGTTGTAGGTCCAATTGCTATTGCTGTTGCAGCTGTCGCGTTGGTAGTAATCACGCTGGTATGGGTTATGGTTGACGAAACCCAGGAAAGCGCCTCGGTAGACGCAGGAAATCTTCTCGGTGAGCAGGTAGTTAATTCAATTGCATCGAACCTATCGTTAGCTCAGGAGTAAGGCTGTTTTCAATCTATAGGACAAGTTTGTTTACAGAAATAAACTTGTCCTGTTTTATCATTCCTTATGGATCCCTATTACTACACAAAGTTTGGATGGAAATGCATTTTTCTTGGTGCATTATGGATAGCATGTATCTTCTCTGTTGTACTTGCTTCTTTACCGCGTAATCCTGTTTCTCTTCCTTATGTTCCGAAGCTTATCATCAAAACAATCGCTCCAGAAGGTTGGAGTTTTTTCACTCGAAATCCAAGGGAAAATCTTATCTACATTTTTCAGCGTGACAGTGGTCGTCAATGGCTTCAGCCGAGTCATGTCTACAATGGTTCGATGGAAAATTATTTTGGAATGAGCCGAAAGGCAAGGGCTATCGGTAGCGAGTATGCGTTGTTATTTTCTCAGTCTGCCGTTTTATGGGATAGCTGCTCAACAGGAACATTTGACTGTATCGATGAACAAAAGAAATTTTTGGTAAGAAACCAGTTAAAGGCACCCCAGTTGTGTGGAGAATATCTCTTTGTTTCAAGAGCGCCTGTCCCTTGGGCATGGAGCGAACATACCGAGAAGATTCATATGCCCTTTCAATATGTTTTAGTTGAATTTGTATGTCAGTAATTGGTAAGCTTGGAAAGTATTTTGACGAACGCGTCTCGAACTTCACGCCTTGGGACAATACGCTTGGATTTTGCCGAACATCCTTGGCTTTAGCAACACTCATCACGCTACTCTTCAATGAATCGGCAACGGTATTCAGGCCAATTGTGGGAAGCCCGGACATTCCAAGTTGCATTGGTGTGAGTAAGTTTAGCTTATTCTGCTTGCTACATGACAATCTCGAGGTCGCACGGTGGATTTCTATAGGCATATTGACTATAACAATCATTGGATTCTATCCAGCGGTAACATGCATTTTCCATTGGTGGGTAACTTTCAGTTTATGACAACAGCAACCATCGTCGACGGTGGCGATCAAGTGGTCACCGTTCTAACATTGTTGCTAATCCCAATTTGTTTGCTGGACAGACGACGTAACCATTGGCACGTCAATACATATCAACACAACGCATCATTAAGGTTAGTAGCGTATTCAACGTTAGTGGTGATAAAAATACAAGTGGCATACATTTACTTTCAGGCTTGCGTTTCTAAATTCTCCGTTTCGGAATGGGCTGATGGGACTGCCGTTTACTATTGGTTCCTTAACCCAATGTTCGGTGTCACCACAGACACTCAACCTATCTTTGTATGGGTGCTATCCAAACCTGTACCGGTAACAGTTTTGACGTGGGGCGCACTATTTGTGGAGTTTCTGATTTTTGCGGTATTCACGCTGAAAGAAAATCATCCGCTAAAGCGATATGTTTTTTTACTGGGGATCGCTTTTCATTTCGTCATCATGCTGATCCATGGCCTGGTGAGTTTTTTCTTTAGCATGGCTGGGGCGTTGATTATCTATCTGCTTCCCTCCCACACAACAATGCCATTCAAACGTGATTCTACATCCAAAGTCAAGCACGATGAATGGTCATGAGGCGATCGATGCAGTGGTCGCAAAGTAAAAGTCTGAGGCCCTGCAAACATACGTTGATTTTCTTCGGTACAGTGTTTGGTGTTTGAGTTCACGTTAAATTCGTTAACTTAGACTACACACCTCTCCGTTATCATGCACGTCAAATGGATTCTTAAGTCTAAGGATAAAGAAAGGACTTACTATGAAGTAATCCTGGCGCATGAGCTATTTTCTCTCCGGTGGCTCAGTATCCTTGGCGCTGTCATGATGAGCGTATTTATCATCATTGATTATTGGCGCGCGGAAAATTTCTTCGAAGTGTTTTTACTACGCGGCATCTGCGTAGTCATTTTTGCCGCATGCACATTATTCACTTATCGAGCCAAGGTTACGGTAACACAACTACATGCCGCGTGTTACCTTTTGTCTTCACTGCTTTTTATCAGCGGTTTTTTAATTGACTATTTTGGTGGTGTACCTGACTTCTTTCTTCCCAACGTTACATGCCTCTTTGCGTTCGGATTTAACACTACCCTAGGCCATCCATCACGATTTAAGATTGGTCAGATGGTCTGTTTATCCGCCGCATATATCCTTTATTCTTTTCATGTTTCAAACCATGGTGAAGCACATCTAGCACAAACTTTTAACATATTGTTAAGTTGCACGCTATCATGTCTCATTGGATTCTTCATCGAACGTCACCGGGTTCTAAGCTTTCTTCATCGCGCACAACTCATCGAGTCGAGGCGAAAGAACTTTGAGTTGAATAAACTGAAAACAAAGTTGATTTCAATTTTGTCGCACGACATCGCGTCACCATTAAACTCATTGGTTGGATTACTGCACTTAAAGGAGCAAAATCTGCTTACTGATGAAGAGCTAGCCAATCATTCTAGAAAAGTAAAACAGTCACTAAGCAACCTCTCGAGTCTATTGGGGAACTTGGTGCGGTGGTCAAAATCACAACTCGAAGGATTTACGCCAGTGGTGGAGCAGGTAGACACAAAAAATTTAATCAACGAAGTAAGTCGTTCGTTAGAGTTTGCCGCGGGGGACAAGAACATTCAGATCATAAACAATGTAAACAGTCGCGATAATTTGAATGTCGATAGAGAAATACTCAAGATTGTCATGCGCAATTTCTTATCCAACGCTATAAAATTTTCACACCCTAATGGTGCGATCACGGTTTCATCGTCACAAAACAATGGAACTTATACAATATCGGTGAAGGACGATGGGATCGGAATGCCGAAAGAAGTGCTCGATAAACTTTTCCTTGCTGGCAAACATTCAACGCCAGGGACCAGAAACGAATCGGGTATTGGCATTGGGTTATTGATAACAAGAGATTTTGTTGAAATGATGGGTGGATCGATCTCCGTTAAGTCGGAGCCAAACGCTGGCGCCGAATTTTCGATTGAGGTTCCGATAAAACAGCATTAATTCGATCAGAAACGCTGTTTTACGCATTTTTTCATTTCTTGAAATAATTTTTAACCTGACGGTTGCTGATTTTTTGCACATTTAGAAATCTCTGCTACATTTGCAGTCCCAAATCGAAGCAAATTCACAAAACGAAGGGGTTTTGATTGATTAAGGGAGCTTAGCTCAGCTGGTTCAGAGCATCTGCCTTACAAGCAGAGGGTCGGGGGTTCGAACCCCTCAGCTCCCACAAAAGGCCATCACGAAAGTGATGGCCTTTTTCATTTGCTCCTACTCCTTCCGAATTGCACGACACAGTGCTAATGCCGCGAAGCAATGTCCACGTTAAGAATAGTTCACCGGTTAACATTGCTGGTCTGAAGTTTTAGGCGAGCTGAGTAGGCACTACCTTTTCGGCGCTTTTGTAATTATGGTTCGAAAATTGAATATATTTTTGCGATAGTTTTTTAACCTTGAAATTAGCGCGCAAAATATTTTTTTATGTGCTCCTCGGAGTCGCCACCATCTTCCTCGCCTTGGTGATCTCTGCCTTCTTGTTTAAAGACAAAATTCTTCAGCAATTTGTCACAGAAGTTAATAAACATCTCAATACCAAAGTCGACGTCAAAAAGATGGACGTCTCATTGTTCGAAGACTTCCCTAACCTATCGATTGTGTTGACCGATGTTTACGTGGAAGATAGTCACCCCGGAAGTTATCCCCTTCTTACAGCACAATCCATTTCATTCCAGCTCAACCCATTTGAAGTATGGAAAGGCGACTATATCATTCGAGGTTTGCAGTTAAAAGAAAGCGAGACAACGCTCAAAATTAACGACAAAGGGCAGGTCAACTACGACATCGTTAAACCCTCAACAAAAAAAGAAGGCGCGTCCACCGAATCAACATTCCGTCTTGAACTAAAGAACATCAAACTTCAGAACACAAAAGTTCGATATGCAGATCAAAAGTCGGAGCAAGATCTTCATTTTGATAGCAAGTATTTATTGGCGTCAATCAAAAGCGATGGTTCGCTTTACCATATCGATGCTGAGGGCGATGTTGTAACCGACCTCAGCATTAATCGACAAACTTATCTCGGAGGAAAAGGATTTCGCATTCACAGTAGCTTAATCTACAACGATGACGCGCGCAGTCTTACCATCAATCCATCTGACCTAAGCGTTTCCGGATCTGAATTCAAAATACAAGGGAGTTATGTCTGGAAACACAAGAATTTGATCGACATCTCGGCGATCGGCAAGGAAACGAATATACAGACAATACTTTCATTACTGCCCGAATCAATTGCTAGCGGATTCAATAAATATCAAAGTAACGGCGACGTTTACTTCAATGCAAAATTGAAAGGCGAGCTTAGCAAAAAGCATAACCCATCCTTCACGGTCGACTTCGGATTTAACGATGCTACGATATTTCATCCTGAATACAAGTCACGGATTGAGAACGCCACCTTAGATGGCTCTTTTGCGAGTGCGGATATTACTGATTCTGACAAAGCCGTGTTAATCTTAAAAAACATTCAGGGCAATCTCAACAACGAATCATTTACGGCAAATCTAATTATCCAAAACTTCAACGATCCAGAGGTGATCTGTAATTTTAACGGCAAGGTAGATGCTGCCGCTGTTATGGGATTTTACCCAATGGAGAATATCACAAACGTAACGGGATCGCTACACGCCGACATCGCTTTTGAAGGTAAGTTAGCCATGCTTAAAAAACGAACCACCGCGCAACGCGTTACAACACAAGGAACGATTGATCTCCAACAAATCAGCTTTAACTATGGAAAAGATAAGATTTCGCTTAACAATCTAAACGGCAATCTACAGTTCAGCAACAACGATCTTGCACTGAGTAATGTATCATGCAAATTTGGCAACAGTGATTTCTTACTCAATGGATTCTTTAAAAACATCATCACGTTTCTTTTATTCGATGATCAACCTATCGGGATAGAGACAGATCTAAAATCAAACTTTGTAGACCTCGACCAGTTGTTTGCAATCGGCTTCGGCGAACCTTCTGCTGGCGCAACGCAAGAATACCAATTCAGCATCTCGCGCAATATCAACCTCAATTTCAATTGCGATGTGAAGGCGATGAAATATAAACGCTTTCATGCGCATAACCTCAAGGGTGATTTGCTGGTCAAGAATGAAATGGCAGTTTCGCGCAGTATCACGATGAATACGATGGGCGGCGGGCTAGTATTTTCTGGAATTGTCGATGCACATAATCCCAAAGCAATAGATGTTGTTAGTGACTTTAAACTCCAAGGCATCCATATCGACAGCGTGTTTTATGTTTTTGAAAACTTCAAACAGGACTTCATCGAAGACAAACACCTGAAGGGTTTGGTAGACGCCAACGTTAATCTTGAGATGACACTGAACCAGAATTTAAAATTGTTTCAAGAAACACTTATCGCTGACATTTCATTTGTCGCAAAGCAGGGCGAGCTAAACAATTTTGAACCACTACTAAAATTAAAGAAGTATGTTGACGACGATGGCTTGAGTCATCTGCGGTTCTCGGATCTCAAGAACGATGTTCACATCGAAAATAAAACGGTATACATTCCACAGATGGAAATCCGCACGAATGTTACAAGCTTAAAAATAAGCGGCACACATACGTTCGATCAACAAATCGATTATCGTATCGTCACGCCCCTTCGTAAGCGGAAGTTTACAGATCCGGAATCTCAAAATGCAGTTGAAGAAGATGGTTCGGGCCAGAGTAAATTATTCCTAAAGATTACAGGTACAGCAGACAACTATCGCGTGGCTTATGACACAGAAGCCGTTCGCAAGAAAATTTCTGCAGATCTGAAAAAGGAAGTTCAAGAACTAAAAGATGCCTTCAAAAATAAAGGCACCAAGAAAAAGAAAGAAGTAGAGCTGCAGAAGGATGAATACTTCGATTGGTAACGTCTACCGCTTCATTACGAATCTCCCTTCATATCGATCTTTAAATTTCACTTTCACGTAATATAATCCAGCGCTTAATTTAGCGACATCAATTTCCAGCCTTGGGGAAATTGTACGATTAATCATGGTGTGCTTTGTCACCCCTGTTATATCAATCAATTCGACAGATACTACCTCTTCCAGATTGCGCAACTCGATAGTCAGTATGTTATCTACTGGAACTGGGAACACATCAAAGGACTCCGACTGATCTTTCTCCAAATCTGTAATGAGAATTTCAAACTGATAGCATTGGGTCGCGGTTTCTAAGCATTCGTTCCTTGTGATAAGGCAAGCAGATTGCATACCGCCGTTGGTAAATTCATGATGAACAATGTTGTTGTTTGTTGACTTTGTACCATCGGAAAACGACCATTCCCATGTTGATGCATTTTGACTTGTGTTAATCACTGAAACTTCATTCACGTCAACTTCATATAAAAAATCAGCCGTTGGATTTATACAATCAATAACAACTTCGTCACAAAATTTTTCCACGCCACATTTATTGGAGACTGTTTGGCACACGGTATATGTACCTTGTTGTTGGTAACTGTGAACCGGGTTAAGTGCTACCGTTAGATTTCCATCACCAAAATCCCAGCTTGAATTCAAGTTATGTGTCCCGTAAAATTCAGCTTTGAGGTCAGAGATATCTGCCGAGAATTCAGCTGTAGGCGGTGCACATGTTACCGTTACCACCTTGCAGATAATTTTTTCACTACAGCCATTTGAAACTTTAAGACACACATTGTATACACCCGGAAGCTCAAAAGTGTGGATAGGATTGTTTTCGGTTGATGTGCTGCCGTCGCCAAAATCCCAAAGTTTGTCTGTGACGTTTTGCATTTGGGAAGAAAACGTTACTACAAGATTTTGTATGTATTCATCAATCGTCGCTGCTGCTTGAAGGCAAGAAATAGTCGCTTCAAATTCTACGGTATCGGCATTACAAACGCCTTGCGTGGAAACCTGTACTTTGTATTTTCCAGGTGTTAAATAAACATGTGTTGGATTTTGTTGCGATGAAGTACTCCCGTCACCGAAATCCCAATGCCATCTCAAATTTTCAACATTATTAGCTTGCGTTGCTGAAAATTCAGCTTTCAGATTAAGTCCAACGTTGTAACCATATGTGCCGATCGATGGTTTATCGCACACGACATCTACCGTGACACATTTTTGTACTTCTCCACATGCGCCGGATGCTTTCACGCAAACATCGTAGATACCTGATCGCGGGTATGTATAACGGGCTTCAGCGCCATACTGAATTTCACCGTTTCCAAAATCCCACTCATAAAATGTATTTACTTGTTCTTCAACTTGAAGTATTACGGTTGACTGATCTGTCTCGTAAGAGACTATTGGATCAGCGCCTTCCACGATAATTTTAATCGGCTTTTTCGAAAAGCAATTATCATCGATATAACCGTAAACGGTGTAAGTTGTCGTGACTGATGGGGATACTTTGGTCCATCCGCTTGATGGATTTGCTACGCCCGTTTCTGGAATCCATTTGAAATATGACGCGCCCATTATTCCCATTTGGATAGAGTCTCCCTTGCAAACGCCAAACGGATCATCCGGCCCCGCATTTCCGGGGTCAATTGTTGGTGGAACCATCTCACAATTTCCGGTAAAGGAAATTTTTCGGAATTCATAAAGGTTATGACTTGCTGCCGCATACGCAAGCTGTCCACATGAATTTCGCACCAAAGCATTTGCGCGAAAATCCAGATCGCCTTGTAACGAAACTTGATTGATGCTACCTGTTTGAGTGTATTCCCCGACAAAAGTTTGTGAGGACTCCGCTGCGCGCATACCTACTGCGTCGTTCCCTACGTTAAAAATTCCAAATTTTGTAACATCACCAACGACAACCAGCTTACCGGTACTAACATCAGGTACAATAGACTTTATCTTAACATTCCTATTAAAGGATGACCATTCAACACTGGATCCAAAAGTTGCTTTCGCAATAAAGCCGGTTATCTCATGAAAACCACCGCGCTTACCATTTATGATTGCAGCTGTTCTCTTTGGCATGCGTGCTGTATAATAATAATTATCAAAGTCCCATGCCCCTGCTAGGTAGAACGAGTTGGTCCCTTCTTCCGCTGTTACTGCATCGATGTTGGGGAGCTTAAAGTGATTGGTAACTGCACCGAAACTAATCGCAGATTCCCACCCATTCTCTCCTAGCAATGCTGCCATTACTTGAAACGTGGTTTTCCCAAGACCATCGAGTGCATCATCCTCGATTTGCTGCGCCTGAACAATAATATTTCCAAAATCGTAACCATTTCCGGCATTGAAACAGCCTGCAAGAATTACCTTTCCATCTCCACGTACGTGAAGCTTCGGACCTGCAAACCAAAGTTCTTGCAATGAATATGTATTTCTTATAAAAACGTCGTTGGGGATTACATACCCTGAACCTATTTCGCCATGATCGACGAATCGCTTCATCTTCAAATTTAAATCAAATTCAACTAGAGAACCCGAATGCTCGTAGTTACCAGGAACATCCTTCATTGACGCCCACTTGCCGTTACCCTGACGTACTTGAAGTAATTTTCTTCCGCCGCTTAGGTAAAGATTTGAAAACAAACGACCCCGATCATCGACAACCACATCTGAAATGTAAACATGACGCACTTGGTTATAATTGTCATTCCCTGGATACGCAAACAAGGTGTACGTCATTAAATCACCTTTCGGGGAAAATTTAAGTATCGCCGCTTGAGTATCATAGAACTCTGAACGAGCTTGAGGATCTATTCCAATTTTCTGACCAGCGACAACAATGTATGGTACGTGAAAGTCTATCGCTAGATAAATATTGCCCATATTGTCAGTCTCGACGCCTCGCGGAAGCACGCCTTGAAAATCATAGGGCCATTGAAACAGTGAGGGTATCAGATCCTTAATTTCCCATTGTAAATTTCCTGCAGCGTCATGTTTCGTAAAGAACAGGTCGGTTTTTTTTGAATTAAATTCCGGGGTGCGATAAAATCCTGTTCGATAAACATTTCCATCCTCATCAGCGTCGCTGTCTACCAACAGAAACTCTTTACCAAAGGATGACGAATTTACTTCACATATTGTCGGCGAAAAGGACTTCATTTTATCCGATACAAAAACGATAGTATCTTTCTTGCTCACACACCCATGACCGTCGTTAACCTCCAAACTGAATTGTTTAAGCCCAAGCGTTGTGTATGAAATTGCCCCTGGAGAAGCGCTCGTTGACGTCTTCGGAATTGAACCTGCATCGAATGACCAGACGTAGTTAGTTGCTTCAACAGATTCATTGGTAATCGCTATTGACTCTTCTCTGTAAATGTAGTCCGCCGACAATGCGAAATCTGCCTTCACATTTGAGCCGTGAATCAATACAGGCGCCGTTTTTACATCACATAAAGGAGCCCACATATAGGCGCGTACATAAAATTTATTATCGTGTAGGTGTTCATGTTGTAAGCCTTCAATAATCAAATCGCCTCCATTTCCTTTTGCACCATTGCCTTGCCATCCTGGAGATTCGTTATACCAGTTGTAGTAAATATTAGGATCGGTGTTGTGAAATGTAACATTGAATTTGTCGCCCCTACAAACTACCAGGTTGTCAATATCATAGTTGAGGCTTAAGTTCGCCGGAAATATTTTTACTTGTATTGTCGTATCGTGCTCGGGCATGTAGCAAACAGCAGGATTAAACGGTTTGATCGTAATCGCGGTCATCTCCGGTAGAGGCCCCCCTACTACTGAAATCTTTTTACCGGAAACAGTAGTAGTCAATTTTTTTCCATTGGCCCACAATTGAAAATCTGTTCCCTCATAAAGGGCCATGTTTTTAATTTCAATATCGAACGAAGTTGCACTTACGCATGAAGCCTCTACATAGGAAAGCTCTAATCTGTAGCGATTCTTATTTGGAACATCTACGTACACCTGTTTTTCCTCAATTGCTTCAATACCTTGGAGGTTTTTTGTGATCAATGTGATCGTGTGATGGCCTTCTGATAGCGAAGTTTCAAAATCGTAGGTGCTTGCTTTTTGAATGTCATCCACGAACCAAGTATGCGCGTAGGTTGCATTTCCATGGTTAATAAATTTATGAACCGACGAAACACATTTATCTGCGGGTCTAACAATGTCAAAGCCAGCGCGAGGAATGGTACTTCCTGTTCCTGTCGTCGTAACGCCATAGTAAGACTTTTCATTTTGAAATCCGACGACATAACCTGTATTGACATTGCGGAAATACACGTCATATAATGAAACCGGAAATGTTTGTTCAAGAGCTTCCCAATTTTCACCACCATCTTTTGTGCGCATTGTATTCCCATTTCCGACGGCGTAACCGTTTTGTGTGTCCACAAAATATACCTTATCTAAATATCCAAATTGGAAATAAGAGCGACTCCAAGTCCTGCCACCATCGACAGTTTTATAGATATAATTATCACCCGTCGCATATCCTACCTGTACGCTCGTAAAATATATTGAGGAGAATGCTGCAGTGTGATCACCCAGATCCAATGCATTCCAAGTTGCCCCGCCGTCCGTAGTCTTATAGATTATGTTCGTGCCTCCAATAAACCCGATATCCGCTGAAGCAAAGAAAATATCCTTCAGATCTTTCTTCTGAGGCATATCACTTCGTGTCCAAGTCTTACCTCCATCGGAAGTGACAATTTTTCTTCCTTGATCGCCTATAGCAAAGCCGTGCAATGCGTCTGTGAAATGTAAATCCTGAAATGCAAAAAATGGGAAGGTGTTAAGCGGAGTATCTTTGAAAACTACCTTCCAAGTTTCACCGCCATTTTCGGTAGTCATCACTACGCCCGTATTCTCGAAAATCGAGGTCGCCGTAGCAACACCTTTCAAAGCATTAAAAAAGTAAAAATGATGATCATATAAAGTAACCTGATACATTGAATCAACAGGTGTACTAAACTTTGGCGTTCGCCAATTCAGACCGCCATCCGTTGTTTTATAAATCCTCTCACCCGACATAAAGCCAAGTGATTGATCAAAAAAATAAATACTTCTTAAAGACTTACCTGGAGCAGGCTTTTCAATAAACTGACCATGTAAAACGTTGGCCACTGAGAGCAGCACGATCAGTAACAGGGAATTCCGCATACACATTTTAAATTGGGACCGAAAAATACAAAAAGACATCCTTTTTAGATGTCTTTTCCTCTATTTAGTTCCAAGAACTCTATTGTGTGTACGCCTTCACCGTATCAATAAAACATTTCACTTTATCTACTTCAGTATCGGGATACAAACCATGACCAAGATTGGCGATGTGTTTTGTGGGGCCAAAAGCATCCAGCATTTTTGTTGTCTCGCGTTTTACATCTGCGAGCGAACCATACAACGCGCATGGATCTAAGTTCCCCTGTAAAACTTTATTAGGCATCAGTGCGCGCGATTCCTCGATGCCCATATTCCAATCTAACCCAACCACGTTGCATTTCAATTGATTCATTTGTGTTCGCGCGAAGAACGCACCCTTTGCAAATACGGTTACTGGAACTTCTGTGATAGCATCGCAGATTTTCGAGATATACTTGAGCGAAAATTCTTCATATTGATCAGGACTCAGAATACCAGCCCACGAATCAAAAATTTGTACGAGGTCGGCACCCGCTTTAACTTGAGCTTTCAAATAAAGAATTGTACTCTGCGTGATCATATCAAGCAAGGTATGCGCAAATTCGGGTTGAGAATATAACGTCTTCTTTGCTGCACTGAATGTTTTACTGCCACGCCCCTCGATCATGTACGAGAAAATCGTCCACGGTGCACCGGCAAAGCCTATTAGTGGAACGCGACCATTCAATTCTTGCTTTGTGAGCTTAATCGCATCAAGCACGTATTGAAGTTCTTCTGGCTGCGATACATGGATAGACTTGAGATCTTGAGGACCCGAGATTTTGTTTGGAAACACAGGACCTTTGCTTTCCTCCATTTCATAGTTCAATCCCATTGCTTCAGGGATGACAAGAATATCTGAAAAGATAATCGCCGCGTCAACGCCTAAGATATCAACCGGTTGAATGGTAACTTCAGTGGCCAACGCTGGGTTCTTAACCAACGCTTTAAAATCCTTGATTGACGCTCGCACCTTTCTGTATTCAGGAAGTACACGACCCGCTTGACGCATAAGCCATACCGGTGTGCGTGCGGTATCTTGGCCAAGGGCCGCACGAAGGAAAAGATCATTCTTTAATTGCATGTGCTAACATTGAAGCCCCAAAAGTAGCCGCCTTTTTTTGATTTTTCGAGCATTGCTACAATCTATCTTTTATTTGTAATCTTATTGGATTGTTTGCTACTAGTTGTATAACAAAAAATAACCCAATGAAAAAGATTTTAATCATTGCACTCCTGGTTGCCTTGGTCATCCAGCTTTCGCAGGCGCAGAAAAAAAATGCCACGAAAGAACCGCAGCTTATCGATCGCGAGCTGTTTTTCGATAACCCTGAAATATCTGGCGGGCAACTTTCACCCGACGGCACAATGATCACTTTCCTTAAAGTTCACAAAGGGAAACTCAACATCTGGGTAAAAAAATTTGACGAACCTTTTGAAAGCGCCAAACCCATTACAGCAGACACACTCAGACCTATCGGCGGATATTTTTGGACTGACGACAGCAAATTTGTTTTGTATGCGCAAGACAAAGGTGGAAATGAAAACTTCAATGTCTATGCTGTGGATCCGAAGGCACCCATTGAAAGCGGAAGTGGCGCACCACCGTCTCGCAATCTCACGCCGATAGAAGGCGTACGGACCATTATCTATAATGTATCACGAAAAAATCCAGACTTGCTTTGGGTCGGCTTGAACAATCGGGATAAGGCATGGCACGATCTCTACAAGCTTGAAATCTCGACAGGCAAGCTCACACTGTTGAAAGAAAACAAAGATCGTTTAACAGGCTACTTTTTTGACTGGGATGAAAATCTTCGTCTTGCCACACGCTCTGCGGATGATGGATCTACGGAAATACTCGCAGCAACAGAATCTGGTTTCAACAAAATATTTGAATGCACAGCTTTAGAAAGCTGTTTTCCTTCCGGGTTCTTCGATAAAGAAAACAAAAGCTTTTACCTCCAATCAAACAAAGGAGATCAAGAAGATCTTACCAAGCTCTACTTGATGGATCCTAGTAGCAAAGCGATTAAACTTGTAGAAGGCGATCCACTAAAGAAAGTTGACTTCGGTGGTGTTAGTGTCTCAGCGATCACACGCGAAATTCAGTACACAACATATACCGATGCAAAAACAAGATGGTACTTCAAAAACAAAGATGCTGAATCTCATTACAAATTCTTGCAATCAAAATTCCCGGGTAAAGAGATTGGATTTGCTTCCTTTACAAAGGATGAAAAGAAAGCGCTGATTGTAGCCTATAGTGATGACGATCCTGGATCCGTATACTTCTATGATAAAACATCGAAGAAAGTTATTAAACAGTATACGCCACGCCCCAAGCTTCAATCTCTGCCACTTGCGAAGATGGAACCTATCACATACAAGTCTTCCGATGGATTAGAAATACCAGGTTACCTTGTATTGCCTCTGGGCAAAGCACCGAAGAATCTTCCTACGATTGTCGTTCCACATGGCGGTCCGTGGGGACGTGACACATGGGGCTTCAATTCATTTGCTCAATTCTTCGCTAATCGTGGGTATGCTGTACTGCTTCCCAACTTCCGTGCATCAACTGGCTTTGGAAAAAAATTCTTGAATGCCGGCAATAAAGAGTGGGGACAAAAAATGCAAGACGACATTACGTGGGGTGTAAAACATCTCATTGCCAAGGGAATCGCAGATCCTAAAAATGTAGGTATTATGGGCGGATCATATGGTGGTTATGCAACGCTCGCAGGGCTCGCTTTCACGCCCGACGTTTACGCTGCTGGTGTGAGTGTTGTTGGTCCTTCGAATCTCATCACGCTACTTGGATCGATTCCTCCTTACTGGGAAGCAATTCGTAAAACATTTTATTTAAGAATGGGCGATCCGTCGACACCAGAAGGCAAAGCGCTTCTCGAAAAGCAATCGCCATTATTTTCCGCTAGTAAAATCAAAGCACCATTGCTGGTGGTTCAAGGTGCGAACGATCCACGTGTTAAGAAACATGAATCCGATCAAATTGTTGTGGCACTCCGTGATCTTGGCAGAGATGTTGAATACCTCTGTGCACAAGATGAAGGGCACGGTTTCAGAAATGCCGATAACACAATGGCCATGTTAGCCTATGCCGAAAAGTTCTTCGCGAAACATCTCGGCGGTCGTTATCAAGAGTCGATGAAAGCCGACGTATCGAAGAAACTTGAGCAAATGCTTGTCGATGTTAAAACCGTTAAGCTGGCAGATGCTGGTAGCGCAAAAGTAGAAACACCGAAATTTACATCAGACCTTCGCGCAGAAAAATCCAACTACGTTTTTACGTTTAGTGGAGGCGGTCAAAAAATGGCGATGAACATGACACGCGACGTGAAACTTGAAAACGGGAAGTGGATTGTAACAGATGCTGTAACTTCCCCACAATTCTCTGTATCTGATCAAAATGTATTTGAGCCTAAAACTTTGAAAGCAACACATCGCAGCATCAAGCAAGGCCCGATCAACATTGAGGTCGATTATACCGAAAGCGGTGCGACAGGAACAACAGACATGAATGGTGTAAAGAAAAACATCAACGCATCTTTTGAGAAGCATGTTTTATCAGACGGCGCAGGACTTGATCTTCTGATTGCAAGAATGCCTATCAAAGAAAATTTTGCAACCGTGATTGAAGTTTATGATGGTTCTAAAGACAAAATAAAAAGACTCAATGTAAAGGTCGTTGCCAAAGAGTCGGTAACTGTACCGGCAGGGACATTTGAAGCTTATAAGATCGAAGTAGCACAAGTAGACGGCCCTGAAAAATTCACAAGTTGGATGGGAACAAAAGATCTCAATATGATTAAAAGCGAAGGCCTTGTTCCGGAAATGCCAAACGCATCGATCACGGTCGAGCTGAAGTAGCAGACACAAATGTTTTGCATTAAGAAAGGGACGCCGATATTGGTGTCCCTTTCCTTTATCGACGGTCTGGATATTACTTTCTATTCGCTAAGTATACACCACCGATAATGGCAACCATTCCAATATAGTGTCCGACCTCTAACGTCTCACCGTATATCAATCCCCACATCACGGCAACAATTGGTAAAGTATAAGTAACAGAACTTGCAAAAAGCGGCGTACTCATTTTCACCAGTTTATTAAAGAGTACTGTTGCTACCGCCGTACTCATACATCCCAAGATGACGACAAATCCAAATGACGCCCACGCACCATCTTGTGTTGTTAATCTTGGCACGAAGTCGGTAAATCCAAAAAGATAAATCGCAGCAGGAACGCCGATCAACATAACAGATACACTTGTAATGGTTACAGCATTAAGATCCGGAATATTAAACTTCACAAAGTTCACGTTCGAAGCATAACAAAACGTTGCTGCCACAATTAAGAGAGCGAAGGAGTTGAAGCCTGTAACTTCACCATTCGCTTGCGATAAACTCAATAGCACTGTTCCAGCAAAACCCAGCACGATGCCAACGATAGCAATGGACTTAAATCGCTGTTTGAATAAAATTGCACTGATCAATACCGTGAAGATCGGCGTCAGGGTATTCATGATTCCTGTTACTGAACTCGATAATTGGGTTTCAGCGATAGCAAAAAGAAATGCTGGAATAAAAATTCCAATCATACCGGTCACAAACAACTTCCAATAATGATGAGATTGAATTTCCTTTAGTTTTCCAATCGCAATTGGGAGTAAGAACACAGCAGCAGACACAACGCGTAATGCGCCGACTTGGTCTGGTGGAAAGCTGCGCAGCCCCAGCATAATGAGAATAAAAGACGTTCCCCAAATAAAGGTCAGTGTAATGAACAGCGTGATTGCTGATCCGCGAGTGTTTTCAGACATAGATAGGTTAATGAAAATTGAATGAACGCGACAAAGAAACAAAGGTTCTTCATCGCTTAGAAAAAACGAACCTGATTGTTGCTAAAAAAGTTCTAGACCGGAACTGAGTAGTGTTCAATGATCTGATCCATCACCGCGAGTACGTCCGCTTCTGTAGGCGCTTCTACCAGCTGCATGCGGAACGGTTTAAAATCGGCAATCCCTTTGAAATAGTTCGCGTAGTGCCGGCGCATTTCAAAAATGCCAAGCTTCGGTCCCTTCCAGCGTATTGAAAATTCCAAATGCTTACGCGTAGCTTTCACTCTATCGGCCATTTCTGGAGGCGCGAGTTTTTCACCGTGCTTGAAAAAATGTTTGATCTCGTTAAAAATCCATGGATAGCCTATCGCTGCGCGGCCAATCATCATTCCATCAACGCCATAGCGATTTTTATATTCCAATGCTTTTTCCGGCGAATCGATATCGCCATTGCCAAAAATTGGAATGCGCATCCTGGGATTTTCTTTGATCTGTGCAATCAACGACCAATCCGCCTCTCCTTTATACATCTGCACACGCGTTCTCCCATGAACTGTCAATGCTTGGATACCGATATCTTGTAATCGCTCTGCAACCTCTACGATATTTTTTGTTTTGTCGTCCCAGCCGAGTCGAGTTTTTACTGTAACCGGCAGCGACGTGCACTTCACGATCTCTTCCGTCATCTTCACCATCTTTGGAATATCTTGAAGAAGCGCGGCACCAGCACCGCGACAGGCCACAGCTTTTACTGGGCAACCATAATTGATGTCGATCAAATCAGGATTGACTTCCGAAGCAATTTTTGCGGATTCGACCATGTTCCCGATATCACCACCAAACAACTGGATGCCTATGGGGCGCTCATATTCGAAAATATCCAACTTCTGACGGCTTTTCGCAGCATCGCGAATTAGGCCCTCCGATGAAATAAATTCTGTGTACATCAAATCGGCACCACCATCCTTGCAAACTGCACGAAAAGGCGGATCGCTCACATCCTCCATGGGTGCAAGCAACAAAGGAAAGTCTCCGAGCGCTATTTGACCGATTTTCACCATATTAGCCCGCAAATTTAACCAGTAATTCATAAACCTGGATCACTGAACGAAAACATAACTTACATCTGTGGAAACTACGCGGCGTCCTTTTCATCCTGTCCTCAATATTTTACTGCTTTTTGCCTTCGCTTTTGCCGGGCAACTGATTGGATTTTTTCTCGGACTTTATCTTGCTGCCCCATTCTTTGACGGCTCCATGGATGAGCTTCAGAAGCTGGCATTTTCTGGAAACACGGAGAAACGCATGTGGCTGCCGCTGATGATTGTGCAAGGATGCGCGGCAATATTCGGATTTATTATTCTCCCTATAGTCCTAATGAGAACGCGCTTCTCGATCAATTCACTTTGGTTCAGGAAGAAAATTTTACCGACAACGCTTGCCCTTGTAGTGTTGATTGTTTTGAGTTTTATGGTGGTCGATTCCGTTATCGCCGTATGGAACAAGAACATTGATTTTCCTTCGTGGATGGATGGATTTGAATCGTGGGCTAAAGAATTAGAGGATAGCCAGGCTAAAACATCAATGTTCCTTACGCAATTCGATGACGTTAGCGCACTGCTGATCGGATTGATTGTAGTAGCCCTCATTCCAGGCATTGGAGAAGAAGTTCTTTTCCGTGGATTCCTTCAAAATGAATTCTATCGTGGTACAAAAAACATTCACGTTGCAATATGGCTTTCGGCATTCTTGTTTAGTGCTATCCATTTTCAATTTTTTGGATTTGTACCACGTCTTCTGCTCGGCGCCCTCTTTGGATATCTCTATCATTGGTCGGGATCTATTTGGACGCCGATCGTTGCCCACTTTGTAAATAACGGTGTGATCGTGATCGCGATCTATGTATATCAACACGGAAATCTCGCTGTAGATCCCAATGCAGAAACCGCGGCGCCATGGGCTGCCGTTGCAGGTGCTGCAATAATTTTCGTGTTATTACTCGTTTACTTTAAGAAGCTCACGGATGCGCAACCGCTCATCAATGAAAATTCAGACACGAATCCATCGCCCTCGATCGATTGAATTTTAGAGTTCAAGAAAATTAGAACATATTAGCGCGCAATTCTAACGTACAGAACAAGTGACGGGCCAGATCTCAAAATATAACAACCTTACGCAACGCATTATTACGGGCCTTCTGGGTTCTGCAGGGATCATCGCCGGTGTTTACTTTAGCGATTGGACTTACTTCGCCGTGTTCCTCATCATCGTCTTCTTTGGACTGCTAGAATTTTACAAACTCGCAGGGCTTGATGGATTGGTTCCGCAAAAATCCCTCGGCGTATTGATCGGCGTGCTGGTGTATGTAGGTTCGTTCCTGATTGAAAAGGGAATCCTATTGAACAAGTATTACATTCTCATATTCCCGCTGATGTCGTGTGTTTACATGATCAAGCTGTACAAAAAATTTGAGCGTAAACCATTTACTAACATAGCGTTTACATTCTTGGGAGTTTTCTACGTTGCCGTTCCTTTTGCGTTGATGAATATCGCGGCATTTGACAACGGTAACTATAACTATGAAATCATTTGGGGATGCCTGTTCATCTTATGGGCTAGCGACACAGGCGCATACTTTGCAGGTACATACTTGGGGAAACGAAAATTGTTTGAGCGCATCTCTCCAAAAAAATCTTGGGAAGGATTTATCGGCGGAGCGCTACTGGCTCTTGCTTTTGCGTATGGCCTCGCGCAATTCTTTCACACGCTGTCATTGGCGCAATGGCTCATTATCGGTGTCATCATTATTGTTGGCGGAACTTTCGGCGATTTAGTAGAATCGTTATTGAAACGCAGTATCGAGATCAAAGATTCTGGCTCGAGCTTGCCAGGTCATGGAGGTTTTCTTGATCGCTTCGATGGGCTGCTGATTTCTGCTCCCTTCATCGTAGCATACCTAGAAATTTTCTAACGACAATAAGTTCGTTCATGCACGCAGTTTTAATAGAAGCGCACTATCTTCCTTCGATCGCATACTTCTCAGCCATCAGCCAAGCTGAGAAAATCGTTGTTGAACGTCATGAACATTACATTAAGCAGAGCTATCGCAACCGATGTTACATCAAGACAACTTTCGGGCGTCAGCATTTGATTATTCCATTGACTTCGAAACATGGTAAACCAATGATCGATGAAGTCTTGATCGATTATCAGCAGAAGTGGTTGAATAATCATTGGAGAACCATACGATCAGCTTACGCAAATGCGCCATTCTTCGAATATTACGCAGACGATCTTGAAAAAGTGCTTTTTAAAAAGCCCGCCCGCCTTTACGATCTAAACGTTGAATTGCTGTCATTGTGTCTCAAGTGGCTCAAATGGAAAATCCCAGTTGTAGAAAGTTTGTCGTATGAAAAGGATCCGATCGATCTAAAAGACCTTCGCTCAGTTGTAAATCCTAAGAAAACTGGCCTTTTGGCCGAATTCTTTACACCAGTCCCCTACACGCAAGTTTTTGGCGCTACCTTTGAAGAGAACCTGAGCATTGTCGACCTAATATTTTGTGTGGGTCCATCAGCCGCAGGGGTTGTGCTCGATTCCACTTTGGAAAAATGAACAAATGCATAGAAAGCTGCGTTTCTATTCCAATTAAATGTTTCTGGGTTCGATAGTATAGAACTCACAAAAAATTTTACATTTACATTAATCATTTCACCTATTTTTTATGGAAGCTAAATTCTCCAACCGGGTAAAAGAAGTTATATCACTGAGCCGGGAAGAAGCATTGCGTTTGGGGCATGATTACATTGGCACAGAGCATCTCATTCTTGGTATGATCCGGGAAGGTGAAGGCGTTGCCGTTGGCGTGCTGAAGAAGTTGGGTGTACCACTGGATGAACTCCGAAACGAAATCGAAAAGATATCCAAGGGAACTGCTACACATCAGATAAAAAATCTGGCTAACATTCCATTAACAAAGGCCTCTGAAAAAGTTTTGAAGATCACGTATCTCGAAGCTAAAATCTTCAAAGCTCAGCTGATCGGTACAGAGCACTTGTTGCTCTCCATCCTTCGCGATCATGACAATCTTGGCACCCAAATTTTAAACAAGTTTGACGTTAACTACGAGACTGTAAAAGAAATGCTCGAATACCAAAACGAAGGACCAATGGCTTCTCAAGACACTGACGATCCGGATGATGATTCATCGAAGATCTTCGGTGGTGGCGCACAAGGCGGCGCTGGCAAAGAGAAAAAAGGAACTGAAAAATCTAGAACACCGGTTCTCGATAATTTCGGACGCGATCTTACCCGCTTAGCGGAAGACAATAAGCTCGACCCTATCGTAGGACGCGAAAAAGAAATTGAACGCGTTGCGCAGATTCTTTCAAGACGAAAGAAGAACAATCCAATTCTTATCGGCGAACCTGGCGTTGGTAAAACAGCTATCGCAGAAGGCCTTGCTTTAAGAATCATTCAGAAAAAAGTATCGCGTGTACTTTTCGGAAAACGTGTTGTTACGCTTGATCTTGCTTCTCTTGTTGCCGGTACGAAATACCGTGGTCAATTTGAAGAACGAATGAAAGCCGTGATGAACGAGTTGGAAAAATCTCCTGATGTTATCCTCTTCATCGACGAATTGCATACGATCGTCGGCGCAGGTGGTGCATCCGGATCCCTCGATGCTTCTAACATGTTTAAACCGGCCCTCGCCCGCGGCGAAATCCAATGCATTGGCGCAACGACACTCGACGAATATCGTCAGTACATCGAAAAAGATGGTGCCTTGGCAAGACGTTTCCAAATGGTAATGGTTGATTCAACCACGCCTGAAGAAACTGTTCAGATCCTTGAGAACATCAAAGAAAAATATGAAGATCACCACCATGTGATCTACACGAAAGAAGCCATCGAAGCTTGCGTTAAACTTTCTGACCGCTACATCAGCGACAGGTATTTACCAGACAAAGCTATCGATGTTTTAGATGAGGCTGGCGCACGCGTTCACATCAACAACATTCACGTACCCGAAGAAATCGTGAAGTTCGAAGAAGCGATCGAAGACGTGAAGAAAGAAAAGAACCGTGTCGTTAAGAGCCAGAAATACGAAGAAGCAGCACAGTTGAGAGATCGTGAGAAAAAACTCATCGAACAACTTGAGCTTGCGAAAACGAAATGGGAAGAGAAGACTCGTACCGAGAAATATACCGTTAATGAGGATAACGTTGCTGACGTAATCGCCATGATGACGGGCATTCCAACGAAACGTATCGCACAAAAAGAAAGCAACAAGCTTCTTAACATGGGCGAAGAGTTGAGTGGAAAAGTAATCGGACAAGAAGAAGCGATTAAAAAGTTGGTGAAAGCTATTCAACGCACACGCGTTGGCTTGAAAGATCCTAAAAAACCAATCGGCTCGTTCATCTTCCTCGGTCCTACTGGTGTTGGTAAAACAGAATTAGCGAAAGTTCTCGCTACTTACCTCTTCGATAAAGAAGACTCGTTAGTGCGTATCGACATGAGTGAATACATGGAGAAATTCTCTGTATCACGTCTGGTGGGAGCGCCTCCAGGATACGTCGGTTATGAAGAGGGTGGTCAGCTCACCGAAAAAGTAAGACGTAAGCCTTACTCTGTTGTACTGCTTGATGAGATTGAGAAAGCTCATCCTGATGTTTTCAATATTCTTCTGCAAGTACTTGACGATGGTATTCTCACTGATGGACTAGGTCGCCGTGTTGATTTTAGAAATACAATCATCATCATGACTTCTAACATTGGTGTGCGTGACTTGAAAGATTTCGGAACTGGAATTGGTTTTGCAACGGCCGCGAAACGTGAATCGGAAGAAGAGCATATGAAGCTCACGATTCAAAATGCATTGAAGCGTGCATTCAGTCCTGAATTCTTAAACCGTCTAGATGACGTGATTGTATTCAACTCATTGCAGCGCGAACACATTCACAAAATCATCGACATCACGCTTAAGAAACTTTTCGATCGAATCACACAACTTGGATACACCGTTGAGCTCACTGATAAAGCGAAGGATTTCCTCGCCGATAAAGGATACGACCAACAATTTGGTGCACGTCCTTTGAACAGAGCCATCCAGAAGTATCTTGAAGATCCGGTGGCAGAAGAAATTCTGAAAGGTGAAGTAGAAGAGGGCGGAACCATCATGGCAGACCACGATGCAAAAGCAGATCTTCTTACGATTAAGAGTAAGAAAGCGAAGACATCTTCCAAAGAGAAAAAAGAGTAATTGCATTCCATGCAAAAACAAAAGGCTCATCGATATTGATGAGCCTTTTTATTTTAGGTCAAATAGCGCAGGCTATTGAAATGACCTAGTATTGATTAAGTTAAGCACTGTTACGAGCAGCGTTAATAATTCCGAACATGCAACGTACAACCAATGTACGGTACTGCTGCTCCTGAGCTTTGTCAGCTGCCGTCATCTCGCGCAGTTGTTGTAATGCAAATTGTTGGATCGTGATCAACGGTAGCACTATACGCTCTCTAAGTTTCACAGAATCCCTATTTACTGGCGTATTCTCCATGAGTTCATTCAAGCCAGACACTTCAAGAATCATGGAAGTAGATAATTTGTATTCGCTGTGCATCTTCTTCCAGAACTCACCAAACTCTTTGTCTTTCTGCAAATATGCTGTCGCCGGGTAGTAGCACTTCGTAAGCGACATCATACTATTGCTCAATAGTGTTCGGAAGAATAATGACTCTTTGAACAACGTCTTAAGCTCACGCATCTTGCCTTGCCGCTTCAACTCACGAATGGCAGATCCTACACCATAAAATCCGGGGATATTTTGTTTCATCTGCGCCCATGATCCTACGAAAGGAATAGCACGCAAGTCTTCAAACTTCAAACTACCAGAACTTCTTTTCACTGGACGTGATCCAATATTGGAATCACCAAAGAAAGCCAGCGGTGTAATCTTCTCGAGGTATGGTACAAACTTTGGATCTTTCTTCAGATCTAAGTAAGCCTTGTGACCTTCCTCTGCCAATGAATCTAGCAACGCTTTTTCTTTCTCAGAGAGTGTATTCGTTGTCTTGAACACATCGTTCTCGATACCGGCTGACAACAATTGTTCAAGGTTATATCCACAAGAAACTGGCTTGCCGAAATTAGAGCTGATGGTTTGACCTTGAACTGTAATTTGTACTTCTTTATCCTCGATCGTATCGCCTAATGACGCGTAGAAGTCGTGCGTATTTCCACCTCCACGTGCCGGCGGACCTCCCCTACCATCGAAGAACACGGCAGTAAACCCTTGCTCTCTTGCGATGCGTGTGAGATTCTCTTTTGCAGTGTAGATCGACCAATTCGCACGCAGATAACCCCCATCTTTCGTGCCATCCGAGAAACCTAACATAATCGTCTGTTTCTTGCCGCGATGCTCTAGGTGCGCACGATATTCCGGAATGCCGTACAACGATGTCATTACGGTTGGTGCATTGGCAAGATCTTCGATCGTCTCAAACAACGGAACAATGTCCAGGTTGAGATCTTCATCTTTACCAAGTACAAGTTTCGCTAGCTTAAACACGCGGATCACGTCGAGCGCTGACTGACAGTTACTGATGACGTAACGATGACAACCTTCAACACCATTTTGCGCCTGAATCTGCCCGATAACGTCAATACTTTCGATAAGCTCTGGAATAAAAGGATCATCGAACTTAAGCGATGCCGGTTTGAAATTTAATGACAACAACGTGTCGATTTTTTCGCTTTCAGATAGCGTATCGAAATTTTTTAACTTTTTATTTTTCGATTTAAGTTTATCGATACACGCTTCCCAGACATAGGCATGTTTACGACTATCCTGGCGAATGTCCATGCTGGCGAAATAGAATCCAAAGATTTTTACTTTCAGAATAAAATCATCGAGCAAATGAAGGAATAAATTGTTGTGTCTGCTCACCAGTACATCACGTGCTTCGAATAGATCGTTCAACAATTCATCTGGATGTTTATAGATCTCTCCGAATCCACCGTAAGCACTCGGATACACTTTGCGTTCTGCACGCGCTATAATTTCTTCGACACCCTTGAATGTTAAACGACGTTTCAGGAATCTTAGATCTCGATGATAACAGCGCAACAATGTTTCTTGAAGGCGTTGTGCAACTTTGATTGTGATCTCGTGTGTAACAAAAGGATTTCCGTCGCGGTCGCCCCCTGGCCAAAAACCAATTTTTATCAAGTCAAAATTTTGCCACTCTTCCAGCTTCACGTTCAAACCAGTCATTAGTTTTTTAATGATATCTGGAATAACCTGATAAAAAACATGTTCTAAGAACCAGGACAAACTTACGGCTTCGTCAAAGGGAGATGGTTTTTGTTTATTGATGAAAGCCGTCTTTCCGAGTTGTCGAAGTAAGAGGTTTATACTTTCAACGTTTCCACCTCTAATTTCCTGTTCAAGGTCGTTGATGATCACCAAAACATTTCCAGGATAGAATTGCGTTGGGTGAGCGGTGAGAACGATTCGAACGCTAAATTCGTCGAGCTTCTTTTTAAGTTCTTCAAGCACGCCTTCTTCGGTTGCACGCAACATCAAAGCAGACACCGTGCCGCGCCCATTCATATCGTTGATGTCTTCGAAGGCTGAATCCTCGATCGAATCAAACAAAACTACCTGACGTTCTACGTATTGAATAAATCCGAAAAGCAAGTTGATTTGCTCCTCGCGTGTTGCCTGAGGGGTGAAATCAGCAAAAAACTTCTTGATTATAGTTTTAGGGTCCTTACCCTTTTCAAAGCCAGTTTCACAAGATTGTTGTAAAAGAGGGAGAAACGTCCCTGTCCGGTAAATACCGGTGTAGGGAAGGTTAAGAAAGAGACTGTTGTACATGTGGTATCGCGTAGATACAGTCTCATTGAAGTTGCTTGCCATGCGTATAATTGAAAACTACCAAAGTTATCAAATACTGTCATGACCTTTGCCGGCTGACTGGGATTTGAAGATTTTCTTTCCGAAAACGTTTACGGGATTAGAAAAGAAGAAGCACATACCACACAGGCGGACCTAATATGATATGTGCTCAATATCTATCTGAAAGCAGAATTTATTGGATCACTTCGCCTTTGAAGGTGAGGATCACGTTGCCTTCTGCAGTGTTAGCCGTTACGGTTACAGTCTTCGTGAAAGAACCAACATTTGCGGCATTGTAAGTAGCCTTAACGAAGCCTTCAGCCCCTGGCGCAATTGGTTCCTTGGTATAATCTGCCACTGTGCAACCGCAAGATGCTCTCACAGATGAAATTACCAACGGAATACTTCCAGTGTTCTTAAATTTGAATTCATGGGACACAGGTGCATTGTGTTTTATTTTCCCAAAATCATATGTAGTTGCTACCCATGCAAAAACTGCGTTATCGGCAGCGAAAGAGGGAACAGCAGAAGATTTGGCTGAAGCTACTTGCTGTGCAACGGCCGGAAGCGCGATGGCAGCCACAAAAAGTGCTAGAATAATTTTTTTCATGGTTGAAATTTAAAAGTTAAACAATGTACAAAATCGATCGATCTGCAACAAAGTTCCGTAAAGATCGGAAATGGGACTGTTAATAAAATTCTAAAATTTGTTAAAGACTTGTTAATGTAATAGTTAACGCAATTTCTTACCGTAATTTTATCGTGTGAAAAACTCAACGATACGCCTTATTGTCATTCTTGCTACCCTTTCGATCGTGGGCATTACCATTATCCAGGTGTATTGGATTCGCAAAGCTTTCAACATGAAAGAAGATGAGTTTCAGCGTACAGTAACTGCTGCTCTCTACAACGTCGCCCAAGAAGTTTACGACATCAACAAGACCCCAGCGCCTGCTAACAATCCGGTGAAACAACTTTCCACAAACTACTACGTCGTTGAGGTCAACCATCAATTAGACTTTAGCCTTCTTGAATTTCTATTACGCACAGAGTTTGAAAAGCGAAATATTGTGATGGACTTTGAGTACGGTGTTTACGATTGCTCAAGCAAATGTATGTTGTATGGAAATTATGTGCCTCTTCAAACTTCGAAAAGCAAACTCACAAACCGAACGCTTCCAGAATGGGGCAACCAAGGGTATTACTTCGGTGTACAGTTTCCCAACCGTGCAGGTCATCTCATTAACCAAATGGGTATTTGGTCGTTCTCTTCTATAGTCCTCTTGCTGGTTATTGCATTCTTTGCGTATACGCTATTCGTTATCCTCAAGCAAAAACGTCTATCTGAAATTCAGAAAGATTTTATCAACAACATGACGCATGAGTTCAAGACGCCTATCGCTACCATCGCCGTGTCTACTGAAGTGTTAAAAAATCCGGACATCGTTCATCAACCCGAGCGGTTGATGAATTATACATCGATCATCGAAAAAGAGAATACACGGCTGAAGCAACAAGTCGAGCGCGTTTTACAAATGGCGCGACTTGATAAAGAAGATCTTGGAATGAAACGTGAGTCCAGCGACATCCATCAATTGATACAAGATGCTGTACGTAACACGTGGATGGCAATTACTGAGAAGCAAGGCAAAATTGAAGTTGCGCTCGATGCTTCACGGTCTGAAATACAGGCAGACAAATTACACTTGACGAATGTGTTTAACAACCTTCTCGACAATGCCATCAAATATTGTCGCGAGAATCCGTTCATCAAGATCAATACAGAGAACACGCGAAAAGGCATCCTCATTGAATTTATTGACAATGGCATCGGTATCAGTCAAGAAAATCAAAAAAGAATATTTCAAAAATTCTTCCGTGTGCCTACCGGAAATGTGCACGACGTAAAAGGATTTGGGCTTGGATTGAGTTATGCAAAAACAATTGTGATGGCTCACGGCGGAGACATCTCTGTTAAAAGTGAAATTGGGAAAGGCAGTAGCTTCAGCATTTTTATTCCACTAGATTAGCATCTGTAGATATGAATTCACTCACAATCGATTCTATCAATAAATCCGTTTCGGTGATGTCAAAAAAAATTCTTTTGGTTGAAGATGATCCCAGCTTGGCGTTTGTCATTGCTGATAACTTACGCATCAAAGGTTATGATGTCACCCTTTGTACAGATGGAGAAGCCGGTGAAAGTAGCTTTCTAAAAAATTCTTTTAACCTCTGCATCTTTGATGTCATGCTTCCAAAAATGGACGGATTTACCCTTGCGCGTAATGTGAGAAGTCGAGATCAGAAAATACCAATCTTATTTCTTACGGCGAAAGCAATGATGGAGGATAAGCTTGAAGGATTTCAAACCGGTGCCGACGACTACATCACAAAGCCCTTCAGCCTAGACGAATTGTTCTGTCGCATTGAAGTCTTTTTAAGAAGAAGCCACGAGCAGGTAAAGGACGATTTAACGCAATTACCTCTCGGTAACTACATTTTTGACTACACCAATTTACGGCTACGACAGAACGCGACAGAAAAAACGCTCACGCAAAAAGAAGCTGATGTACTCAAACTTCTTTATGACAATCGTGATCGTGTGTTAAAGCGAGAAGAAATTCTAAAAAGTGTGTGGGGCGACGACGACTACTTTATGGGAAGAAGCATGGACGTGTTCATTTCAAAACTTCGGAAATACCTACGCGACGACACCAGTGTTCAAATTGTGAACTACCACGGTGTTGGGTTTCGCCTCGAGTGCCCGTAGGATTACTTCATCAGCTTCTCGACGATATCGTCTACACTGATTCCTTCGGCCTCTGCTTTAAAGTTTCTCACCAACCTATGACGTAACACGGGCTTTGCGATAGCTTGCACATCTTCAATATCTGGAGAGTACTTTCCACTGAGCAAGGCATTACACTTTGCACCAAGCACTAAAAACTGAGAAGCACGTGGACCTGCTCCCCATTCTAGATATTCATCGGCAATTTGACTAGTGCCGTTTATTCTTGGGCGTGTCTTATTGGCTAATGTCACAGCATATTCGATGACATTATCAGCAACAGGAACCTTCCTAACCAAGTGTTGGAAGTACGTGATCTGTTCACCAGTCAATACTTTATTTACCGTTCGATTTTCGTCGGAGGTTGTGTTCTTCACCACCATCACTTCATCTTTGAATGAAGGATAAGTCAGCAAAATATTAAACATAAACCGGTCCAACTGAGCTTCCGGTAGTGGGTATGTTCCTTCCTGTTCGATCGGGTTTTGGGTTGCTAAAACAAAAAACGGACGTGGAAGATCGTAGCGTTGCCCTGCAATGGTGACAGCGTATTCTTGCATTGATTCGAGAAGCGCTGCTTGCGTTTTCGGTGGTGTTCTGTTGATCTCGTCAGCTAAGACAATATTGGCGAACACTGGGCCTTTTACAAATTTAAAGTTGCGTTCGCGATCCATTGTTTCAGCACCGACGATATCTGACGGCATGAGGTCGGGCGTGAATTGAATGCGTTTGAATTGCAAATCCAGGGAAGTTGCGATAGTCTGCACCAAAAGGGTTTTTGCTAAACCTGGAACACCAACCAAGAGCGAATGACCTTGGCAAAAAATTCCGATCAGCACTTGCCGTACAACTTCCTCTTGCCCGAAGACAACTTTAGAAATTTCAGTTTTTAAATCTTTGTAGGCGGCCGCTAGTGCGTTGGCAGCTTCAACATCCGTGGAGAACTTTGTCATTTATCACTCGTCTAAAATGCCACAATAATTAAAAGAAGGATCTATGCTAATAAACACATCTTTCCTGGCATTTTGAAACCATCGTTGAATGATGGCGTCTTTTTTCTGTCGAAGGGCAGCATCTTGGATACGCGACCAGTCATCTTTTAGAGATGCTTCATGCGGCGCTGTACGCGACTTGTAGTATAATATACGAACGGCGTCTTTACCGTCTTCTGTTCTATAAACAACCGGCTCCGAAATATTACCAATCTTCATGGAGTCAATTCTAAAGAAAACCACTGGATCAAGTTCATCAACCATCAACTTCGTTCCACCGTTTCCATCTGTAAAGAACCCACCGTTGCCCTTGGTAGGCACATCATCCGAATACTCCTTTGCGGCATTTTGGAATTTAATACTGTCGAGTACAATGAGATTTCTAAGACTATCCAAATAACGTGTTGCCTTATTTAGATCATCTTCAGATGGTGTTGGTGAAATTAAGATGTGTCGTGAGTTATACTCGTTACCACGGCGCTCGATCAATTGCATGATGTGAATTCCAAACGATGTTTTGAACGGCATCGAGATTTCGTTCGGCTTCATCTTGAAGGCCATCGCTTCGTACTCAGGCACCATTCTACCGCGCCCTGCCCAGCCCATGTTACCGCCGTTTTGCACTACTGATGGGTCATCAGAATACTTTCTCGCCAGTGTTGCGAAATCTTCTCCAGCAAGAATTTTATTCCGAATGTCGATAAGCTCAGCTTTCGTTGCATTCTCTTGCTGAGGGCTTACCGATGCCACCTTCACAATTTGCGCAACTTCCACTGCGGCAGAAAAATACGGCAAGCTATCAATCTTGCTAAAGAATCGCTTCACTTCCGCGGGCGTTACTTTTACATCTTTGGTTATTTCGCCTTCCATTTTTCGAACGATCATCTGTTCACGAACTTGCTCGCGAATCTCCATTCGAATCTGCTCCATTGTTTTTCCATAGAGCTGCTCAAGCTCATCTACAGACCGACCTGATTGAGAAATGATCATGTTCATTCTATTAGCGGCATCATCATCTACCTCGGCGTCGGCAACTACAACCGAATCAATTTCCGCTTTTGCTAACATCAATTTATTTCTGATCAACATCACCAGATACTGACACTTCGCATTTTGAGAAGCGGTACCTCCGTTAGTCAAATAATCTTGATAGGCGCGTTCCTGGTCCGATTTCAATACGATGTAGTTATCGACTTTCGCAATAATTTCATCGACCACGAATCCTTGATTCTCCTGCGCACTTACGTTTTTAAAAACGGTCACAAGTGTAATCAGTGCCGCCAAACGAATTGCCTTTATATACTTCATAAAAATTACTTTCATTTTATAATCTCCACTGCCTCTTGCTCAACGCCCTGATTATAGACGTCATCTTCAAGTTTTTTGGCAAGTTCTACCTTACGTTTATTGAGGATAATATTTCTTATTTCGTCTCTTACAAATTCCAAAGGCGAAACGTTATCAGAAATACGATACTGCTCGACTTTAAAAAAGTATAGGAAGTTTTCATCTGAAGTTTCGTAGTAGGGACTCGTTTTCAAAAATTGAATTTTGTTGGGTATTTCAGCAAGTGGCGATCCCTGAACTAAATCATCAAATATCATCCATGTTGAATCAGCGATATGATAAGCCGACGAAAAACTAAGGCAATATGATTTTAACTCTTGCTTACTATTCTCGCGTGAACTCAACACAAGGTCCTTCACCTTATCAATTTTTGGTGCATTCTTCGGAACCTTCACAAAGGTGGCCTGTACGATATTCTGTTTGAGGATAAAATTATCGACGTGATCCTTGTAATAGTTTTGTATTTCGGTATCCGCGATTACCGTATCTAGATTCTGCTTGATGTAAAAATTCTGATACTCGTACGCAATGATGCTATAGCGGTAATCTAAGATCTTTCGTTCTACCTCCGCTTCGTTGATATCGATTTTTTTGGCAGCTTCTTGTATGAGCAACTGTTTCCTGATCCAGGCGTTCACATATGATTCCACACGTATCGTGCTATCCTCTGGCGTTATTCCGGTCGATACAATACCCACCAGTTCATCCCGATATAAGTAAGCTGAATTTACGCGTGCCACAGGCGTCCTGAACTCCTCTTGCTCGCCGCCTTTGCCTTTCAACAAATCGCAGCCCGTAAGGAGCGTCAAAGTGATGACGAAGATGCTACTAAAAACAATTCCGTTCTTTGGGACGTTATTTTTTAAGCTTCTGCAGAATGTGTTGCTTTCCTTTCTCATCGATTTTTACGGCATACTTCTTCTTGAGCTGTTCTACCCACGCTTTTTCTAGAAAGTTCTGATAATCAGAGATTACCGAAGGTCTAGCCTCTTCAAATGACATATTCCCGGCAGGTAGCACCGACTTTAGCCACGCAAGGTAATAGATTCCGTTGTTTTCTGCTGAATGCATTCCCGAAGACCATGGAATCTTCGATAAGATGGCCTTGTCATCTTTCTTATAGAACCCCGCTTCGTATTTGATTTGATTGTCTGTGATGGCCTTCTGAATGTCAGTTTCAGATCCTTGGGCCAGCACCGGCTTAATGGCATCCCACTTTACGGGAGCGTTGGCGCTGTAAATCGTTGCCTTCACCCGCTCACCAGCCTGGTAGTCCTGGCGGTGAGCCTCAAAATACTTCACTTGCCCCACCGAATCTTCGGACGCCTTATTCCAGACTTCATCTTCCATAATTTCAAAGAGCAATATTCCCTCGTAGTATTCCTTCAACAAATAGCCATAATCAGGGTTATTTGCCAAGGTCTTTTCTTCTTGCTTGTCAAGGATGCTTGCATCAACATAATTGTTGTACAGTTGCGCTAAATATTTTTGTGGCTCTTGGTTAGAAGGTCGCTGGGTAGATTGCGCATAAGACAAGAAATCTTGCACGCTATATTTCTTTTTCTCTATTGAGAACAGCACCGTTTTTGACGCTTTCGGAAAAGCCGGTGCTTTCCACTTTCCTTTAGCCAGGCTCGAATCCGCTAAAGCAAGCACCTTCGCCTTCACCCCGTGATCTTCTTTTAATTGTAGGTCTTTGCGGAGTTTTGCTTGTAATGCTTGCTTAGAAACCTGTGTTCGTTCGTCGCGCGCAACCTGGTTCTTTAAACTTGCCTTAAGATCTTCAAGCGACGCCAGTGGAATTTTGCGCTCGAGCTTCATGATATGCCAACCATATTGCGTCTGAAATGGGTCTGATAAATCGCCGGGCTCTTCAAGAGAAAATGCTACATTCTCAAATTCTGGAACATTGCGCATAACACCGATGCCAAACGGACGAAGCTTACCACCTGTATCTTTCGAACCAGGATCTTGTGAAAACTCTTTACAAAGCTCATCCCATGGCTCTCCCGCGCGTAGCTTATCATAAATATCGAATATCGTATTCTTTGCCTTCTCGTTGTCTTGATCAGCGCCGGTGCGAATCATAATGTGCGATACTTCTACTTCGCCCTGCGCTGGCCTCTTGTCAAATACTTTTAGAATGTGATATCCAAATTGTGTCTTTACAATCGGACTAACATCTCCCACTTTCGTTGTGTAGGCTGCATTTTCGAAAGGGTAGACCATTTGAAGCGCCGTGAAGTAGCCGAGACTTCCCTTGTTAACTTTCGCAGATTGATCTTCAGAAAAATTTAGCGCGAGTATTTCAAAATCCTCTCCCGCCAATACCTTCTTTCTGATGTCACTGATTTGATTGAATGCTTTTAGTGTATCCGCTGGTGCGGCATCCGGTTTTACTTTGATCAATATGTGAGAAGCTTTAACTTCTTGCTTCAAGCGCTCGTAAGTCATTTTAACCAAGCTATCCGTGAGCGATGCATCGGGCAGATAAGGTTTTCGAAGTTCTTCTTTGTACTGATTAAATTCCCTCTTGAAGGCTTGCGTGGTATCGAGTCCACGACGTTTAGCTTCTTCTACTTTAAGTTTAAAATTGACGAGTAGATCGAGGTATTCAAGAATTTTTTTCTCGGAGAAAGCTTCTGCATTACTCTGGGGATTTTTGCTGTAGAGATAAATAAATTCGGCAGTGGTTACCGGTTTATTATTGACGGAAAAAACATTGAGTGGTTTTTCCGTTGATTTTTTTTTCGTCGATTGGGCGACTCCAGAATTAATAACCGCACAACAAAATAGTGCGAGAACGACGGTTCTAATCATAGGTTTAAGTGGTTCGGGGATTGGTTCTAACTGAAGTGGACGGCTTTCGTCAAGCGGCAGATATTCTTACCGCCTCGATTCTGATATTCAATTTTATCCATGATTGATTTGACAAGTCTTATTCCCAGTCCTCCTTTACGTTTTTCGTGGATGATATTTCCGAGTGCAGGTTCGGCAAACTGGTTAATATCAAAAACGCTACCGTCGTCAATTATTTCAAAAACAACTGGATTATTTTTCTCGACTTGAATGTGTAGCTCGAAGAGTTCGTCGGGGTTACAATTGTGCGCGTGAATCATAAGATTGGAACACATTTCATCTAACGCCAATACGATTTCGCTCACCTCAAGATCTGAAACGCCGTGATTCTTGAGCGATACGCGAATGAAATCCCGAACGCCCTTCAGGTTTTCTATGCTACATCCTATTTTATAAACGTAATTCATGACGCCATCTCCTTAGCTTCTACTTTATCTTTTCCTATTTTCAACAGCTCATTCAACCCAAGTATACTGAAGGTGTTGGCAACCTTATCGTTCATACCAAAGAGCACCATTTTCACATTGCGATCTTTAAACTCTTCGATGTACGACATAAATACGCCTAATCCTGCGGATGAAATATAGTCGAGCGCGCTGCAGTCAATGAGGATTTTCGAATATCCTTCCCCCACACTCTTGGCAATTGCCAGATCCAGCTCGATAGAAGAGCTCGCGTCTATTTCACCAATTAGAATGATGACATCCGCACCGTCCTCCTGTATTCTCTTGATATGGATCATAGGTTTTTAACGTTGATTACTACTTTATGTTTATCCCTTTTATTTTCATGATTTCCTACTTGAACTTGACAATCATAGTCGTGTAGTCATCATTAATATTTTTAGTTCCCGAAAACTCATACAATTCATTGATCAAGTGATCTTGAAGTTCCCTTGGTCCCAAATTCTTCGATTGCGCAACGATAGACGCTAATTTTTCGTAGCCAAATTCTTCATTCCTGGTGTCCTTCGCTTCAGTAATGCCATCCGTATACAACACCATAATGTCACCCGAACGATATTCAAACTCATTTGTCTGAATAAAGTTCGCGTAGGTTTTATTTCGCACCATGCCCAAGGCAATACCTTTATCTTTAAAAATATTCTGTGGTGTTCTTCGCGCTGCAGTGATACAACACTGGGCAATGGCCTGCACGCGCATATCGAACTTTTTTTGTATTGGTATCTATGATGAAAAATGTGGCAGAAATAAAAGAGCCGCGCTCTAAGCAATATACCAGCGCCTGATTCGCACGTACCATGAACTCATGCGGGTCGATGTCGCTTTGCGCAAGACTGTGGAAAATCCCTTTCATCTGCGACATATGGAACGCTGCCGTTGTTCCCTTACCTGATACGTCGGCAATGATCAGTGATACCGTGTGATCATTGATGCGAATCGTATCGTAATAGTCGCCACCAACTTCATCCGCAGATTCCGAGAAAGCAGCAATATCAAAGTCGTCGTCCTTCTCCAGGACATCAGGCAAAAGACTTTTCTGAACCATCTTGGCGATCTTCAGTTCCTCTTTGTAACGTTCATTCTGAAGCGCCTCCTCCATCAGTCGGAAGTTCTCGATCGAAATACCAGCCTGATTCGCGAAGGTTGACACGATCTTTGTCATCTCCTTGTTAAAACCTTCCGGGAGTTCTTTCAGCAAGGCCAGCGTACCGATGTTCTCATTCTTCACGTAAATCGGAAACGCCAAGATCGACCGAAAACGGGAGCCTTTTAATGATGCTAAGTGTTTGGATAAATTCTTTGTCTTATCACTGCCTTGATCTAAGATTCCCCGAATATTATGTGTTTTCAGGTGATTGATAATGTCGTAAGATTCTTTGTCCGTGATCTTGTACGTGTGAAGTTTATACTCCAACTGCGATGCATTGATCTCGAGCCATGCCGCGTCCGCGAACACGGTACTGACTGATGTCTCCAAGAGAATTTTATAAACACTCTCCTCACTCTGCTCTGTCTGGATAGATTGGCTGATGCGCTGAAAGTTGACTACCTCTTCTAGTTTCTGCTCAAATACTGATGTAGTTGGAAGGTTGAATAAGATTACCAAGAATGAAAAGATGCTGTACACGGTAACAAACACCATAAGCGAAACAATGAATATGTGCGAGCTATAGTGCGTAAAAGACTTAGACATGTTACCAATGTCTTCTGTTAGCGAGTTGTTTGTATAAAAGATGTAGAGTAGGTAAAAAATTGTGAGTAAGAGCAACAACAAACTCGTCCATTTCTGACGGAAGTTCAGGTACGCTACCCATTTCATATTTCCTGAAAGGACCAGCCCGACTAACACAAACATTCCGAGCAAGGGTACATACAGCTGATCCAAAACATGGATTTTAAAGCTGTTCAGTATAAGTGAGAGTAAAAGGCCTATCTCAAAGAAGCTCCAAAGGCGCAGCAACCATTTTGATTTTTGATACAGGATCAGGCGTTTCCATGCGGTGAAGGCCATTAACAAAAAGCCAATCATCAACCCCAGGTTGATCATGTACTGCAAACCTTTGAAAACCACTAAAAAGCTTGTGTTGGGCTTTCCGATGACATGTTCTAATAGACGCAGCGCCAAAGAGATTACCGTCGCTACCAGGCCGGTCGCGAAGACACGCCAAAGCAGGTCCACAAAATTGAGGACGTCGTCGCGTTCTACTTTGAATTTGTAAAAGTAAAAGAGGGCGACAATGAACAGGTTAAGAATTACACCCGGAAGCCAGGATGGAATATCCGGCGTTAAATGGTTGGTGGAGCTGAAGAGAATAGAAATATCCGTAATAACTAAAGCCAGCCAGGTGATAACACCGACCGTAAATAGTAAACGGGTAATGGCTTTAGCTCTCAAAATGCTCGTTTTTCACAAAAAAAAAGGCCAATCCCACGATTGGCCTACAATTATAGGAATAATCAGCTAAAATTATTCAATCACAAATTTCCTAAGAAGCCCAGATTCTTTGCCGATACGCAAGAAATATAGTCCCGCGGGCAATCCACTGGGGAGCTCTACTTCATATTTTATCTGTCCTGGGGTTGAGATAAGGGTGCCTTGGTAAATAGGCGCACCGTGCGCACTGAGTACAGTAACCGGGAAACCCATGGTTGGTTTCGGTTCTATTAGTTCGAAGGACAGCACATTGTTTTTAACAGGATTAGGATATATCGTTAATGAAAGCTCCGTTGGAATTTCAGGATTAAAAGTTATTAACCTGACCTCGGAATAGGTTACCGTTCCATCGAAGTCAATTTGTTTGAGGCGATAGTAGGAATTACCAACGATCGGCTCGCGGTCAGTTAGTTCATAAGTATACGGATTGTTTGTTGTGCCTTGTCCATCACGTGTGCCGATCGGTGCAAACTCTTCAGCATTCACAGCGCGCTCTACGACGAACTGCTTGTTATTTAGTTCTGCTAACGTTTTCCATTGTAAACGAACATGATCAGATGCGAGACTGGCTGTGAAGTAGTCTAAAGTAATTGGTAGTGGGTTGTTGGGATAACTCAAAGAACCGAATGTGAAAGGGCTAAACGAAGAGAGTGTTGTGCTTGAAGTAACGCTACCCGTTGTGATTGGCAGTCCAGAGATAGCGGATTGCCCTTCGCTCACCCAATCAGTTCCATTATGATGTGCGACAACGAGATCGCCCGTCGTGATATCATCTATTTCACTGCGGGAAGCACTTTCCCAGAACAGCTGAACTTTGGCAGTAGTTGTTGTCGAGACACGGGTCAAATTCCAATATTCTTTGCCGCTTACATTCTCCATAGACCCATCTGTATCGTAAGATCCGTAAGGGGCATCGCTATACTGTGCTTCAAAAATTGGCGTACCACTTACAGTAACATAGTCAACACCTATCCTTGCCCATACATTGCCATCGCCAACAGGGAACACAAATGGATCGACGTTGTTTCCTACTTTTCGCATAGGGCCATCAACAAAACTGTTTGCATTTCCAGTCGTACTTGTACCCGTTGCCGTGATCGTGAGATAAGTGGTTGAAGTTGTCTGTATCTTACCGTTTGTCAGTGTTAGTATTCCTGACACGTTGGCTTTCGTTGCTGTCCCTGCATCAAATATGAGATAACCACTTTTAGCCACAGTCAATCCATAAAAGGTTTCGCCGTTTGCATTCGTAAATGTTTGATTGCTCGAACCATCAAAAATTACAGTACCCACACCTTCTGTAAATTGCCCATTATTGGTAATCGTAAAGTTGCCCGCAACATTCAGGTTAAATCCAACCGAATTGAAAGTCCCTACATCAACAGTGATATTTCCATTGACATCAGTATCGCCTGAGAGACGTTTTGTTCCCGCGTTTGCTATCGCCAAATGATAGTATGGGACTTGAACAATATATTGCGTACCTGCCGAGCCATTATATCTAAATGTATTTCCCGTGGCGCTACAGTTTAAGATACTTGACATGTCGGCGTCATACACGTTGCCGGGAACATAATTCCAATTCCAAGTACCTGTCGCTGAATTCGTGAAAACACTCCCTGCGTCGATACGCCTGACGTTACCACTTTGATTAATTGTTGCATTGTTTGTAATCGTTAGATCTCCGTCGTTTGCATTAACACCAGCAAGATTGAAGGTTCCGTTGTTGACAAGCTGATTTCCATTATAAGTATTTACTGCAATCGTAACTTCATTTCCGATGGTGAGTGTTCCTGAATTTGTGATACGATTGTTTTGATCATTAAATGTGACGCCGTTATTAATTGACATTAGCCCTGTATTATTGACAATTGAACCCGGCGATCCATTGCCGAAATTGATAATATCTTGGATGGTAGCCCCCGCACCGGTCATACTATTGTTGATAGTCGAAATGCCACTGAGTAGGATATCATCGGTGACCGTGAGTGATCCTGATCCGCTAATATTCAAAGTAGCGGGAGCCGTTACTTCAATGTCGCCCACCGTAAGGGATCCATTGATCACGATACTATTCGTAGCTTGGTAATCAAAGTTGATCTGATTGGCCGCACCGCTTGCTGTCACAGAACCTCCCGTGGCCACCGTCAAAGATCCTCCTCTCACAATATTTAACTCATTGCTTCCAGAAAAGTGCAAAACACCACCGCTAGACACGGTGACATTTACAACATCACCTAATCCGTTCACATCCACGGTATGCCCATTTCCAACAATAATGCTAGTTGTGTTGTCGGGCGTACAACCACACGATCCGGAACTATGCCCGCCGGTAGACCACGTCGTACCCGTAAGCCAACTTCCCGTGGCGCGTGAGTACAAAGTTCCAATTCGGGTTACAGTCACATCGTCAAATCGCATCTGCCTGTTCACGAAAAAAAATTGCCCGGGTGTGTTCTCCATCGCTCGCACCACAATGCGCAAACTCGTTCCAGAAACTACCACGCTGGCTTTCGCATCTACAGAATAGGAGCCACCATAAACTTCTCCAAATAGAATTTCCGGGCCACCATCTAGAACATAATACGCACGGACATAATCGCTTGCACTTGCATAGTATGTAACTAACGTTATATCAAGGCCAACAAGCCCAAGTCCATTGATATTGATACTGTTTGACTGCCACACACCCTCCGTACCCGAACCATTTATGGAGAACCGCTCATTGCCAAGAATACTTTGCTTTGAAAAACTTCCGGATCCGCCACTAGGTGTTGTGGTCACCGACCATGTTCCTCCAGGCGTTCCACTTGCAGTTCCATTCGTCGCACCATTAGCTTCTGCCGAAAAATCCTCGAAATAAACCACCGTTTGGCCGGCAGCAGCATGTGCTGTTATAAAAACAAAAGCAAATAGGAAATATCTTATCATATCAGTTAACAGTTTTAGCTATACAAAGAACCGATTGTTCACTTGGCTATGAGATATCATTTACCGCCAAACCCTACGCAAGTGAAAATTAACGCGCGTCCACCATTGGGACCTACGTGAAGTTACGCATTTCATGGTATATGCGCAGCAAAAACCAACAGTAAACGGGCAAGTATAAAAAATTGCAAAAAAATAAGCTCAGGCGTAGCGTAAAACACCTGAGCTTATTGCGTAAAAAGTGCGATTCTCACAAGGCGAACCGCAACCATTCTTATTTCCGACTATAGTTTGGTGCTTCTCGCGTAATACTTACATCGTGAGGATGGCTTTCGGTAACACCTGCGGAAGTTATTTTAACAAACTTCGCTTGTTTAAGCTTTTCAATATTTTTGGAACCGCAATAACCCATGCCAGCTTTTAAGCCACCGACTAATTGATAGATTACTTCTGAAACCAATCCTTTATAGGGAACGCGACCCGAGATACCTTCTGGCACCAGCTTCTTTACGTCGTCTTCTACATCCTGGAAGTAGCGGTCTTTTGAACCTACTTCCATCGCCTCAAGCGATCCCATGCCGCGATACGATTTGAATTTTCTTCCCTCGTAAATGATCACTTCTCCTGGAGCCTCCTCAGTGCCCGCCAACAGCGAACCAATCATGATGCTGTCAGCACCTGCGGCGATGGCCTTCACAATGTCTCCAGAAAACCGAATACCACCGTCGGCAATCACTTTTGTCTTCGAACCTTTGAGCGCCTTTGCGGCCTCATATACTGCCGATAATTGTGGAAGTCCTACACCCGCCACAACGCGTGTTGTACAAATACTACCAGGACCTACACCGACTTTAACGGCATCGGCACCAATTTTCGCCAATGCTTTTGCAGCCTCACCCGTCGCAATGTTTCCGATTACCAGATCCAATTCAGGATATTTTTTCTTCACACGTTTTGCAGCTTCCATAACACCTTTCGAATGTCCATGGGCTGTATCTATGCTAATCACATCAACACCTGCGATTTTCAACGCTTCGATGCGTTCTAAAATATCTGGCGTTACACCGACAGCGGCACCGACACGTAAACGACCAAATTTATCCTGGCAAGCATTAGGCTTGTTCTTCTTCTTCTGAATATCCTTAAACGTGATGAGGCCTGTTAGCTTACCTTTCTTATTGACGATCGGCAACTTTTCAATCTTATATTTCTTCAATGTTCCTTCAGCCTGATCGAGCGTAATTCCTTCTGGCGCCGTGATGAGGTTCTCACGCGTCATGATCCGCTCCACAGGGGCATTCATATCTTTCTGAAAGCGAAGATCTCTATTGGTGATGATGCCGACGAGCTTACCATTTTCATCTACAATTGGAATTCCACCAATTCTAAATTCGCGCATAATGTTTTCGGCATCTTGTACGGTAGAGTGAATGTTGAGCGTTACCGGATCGAGTATCAACCCGCTTTGTGAGCGCTTCACCTTACGAACTTGCTCCGCTTGCTGAGCGATCTTCATGTTCTTGTGAATAAATCCCAAGCCTCCCTCTAACGCCATACCAATGGCAAGTTCGGCCTCAGTTACCGTGTCCATCGCAGCGGAAACGATCGGAATGTTCAATTGAATATTTTCAGTAAGCTTGCTCGCTGTACTTGTTTCGCGTGGAAGGATGTCAGAGTACGCTGGAACGAGAAGCACGTCATCGTATGTGAGCGCTTCAAAAAGGAACTTAGAATTATCGAGTGGCATGGCAAATAATATTAGGATTCATTATTTGCCGGGCAAAGGTAACCTAAAATCCTGATTTGCCAAGGTATCCCGAATATCATTTAACATGCGTATTGTTTTTCTTTCGCGTGATTTTCCATCCGATAGATTTTATTCTGAAATTCCCGCTGTCCGTCTATTTTTGAAACCCAAACCGAACTACATGAAGAATTTATTTTTTATCCCATTCCTTTTTCTGGTTACGATTGCATCAGCGCAAGTGCAAACAGGAAAGGCTTCCTTTTACGCCGACAAATTTGATGGACACCCTACCGCTAGTGGCGAAAAGTATCGTCATAATAAGTTAACCGGCGCACACAAGTCTCTCCCTTTCGGCACAAAAGTTAAAGTGACGAACCTTGCCAACAACGAAAGTGTTGAAGTGATCATCAATGACCGCGGGCCGTACGTGGATGGGAGGATTATTGACGTTTCAAAATCAGCTGCTGAAAAACTTGGCTTTATCAATCAGGGATTAGCCGATGTTAAGTTGGAAGTTGTGGATCCAGGCGACGGCAAGGCCAGCGATCCTGGAAGACCGATCGAACATGTTGCCGTAGATGAAAATGAATTCTACGAATTTGAAATTTCACGCCTGAAGCCGAAAGGTTATGGTATTCAAATCGGAACGTATCAAGAACTTGTAAACCTGATGCGCCTCGCCGATAACCTCAAGAGTTCCTACAAAAAAGATGTAACTGTTCAAGTCAAGGTTATAAATGGTATAAAGTACTATGGGTTGATTCTCGGCAAATTTCCATCGCGTCCGAAGGCTGAACAATTTCGCGAAGAGCTGAAGAAAAAATTCCCTGATGCATTTATCGTAGAATTCAATCGCCTCTAAAAATTCATCGATAACATTCCTTTTTAAAATTTCTTTTTAGAAGAAAAAATCTTCCTTTGCAAAAGCGACTTCTTCCATCAGGAGGCCGCTTTTGTCTATGGAATTAATTGGGTATTGCGCGGCGATGTTGATTGGACTTGTACTCGGTTTGCTCGGCAGCGGAGGTTCAATTCTCTCGATTCCTATCCTCGTTTATCTTTTTCAGATGGATGTTGTGATCGCGTCCGCATACTCTCTATTCATTGTGGGCGTAACAAGTTTTGTCGGTGCCATTCCAAAATACAAAGAGCATCTGGTGAAAGTGCAAACAGGATTTTATTTCAGCATACCATCGATCATCAGCATATTCATTACACGCAAATGGGTTGTGCCTGCAATCCCGGAAATCGTTTTTCAAATTGGTGAGTTCATCATCACAAAACGAATTCTACTGCTCGGGTTATTTGCCGTCTTGATGATCATCGCATCCATCTCCATGATTCGTGGTCGAAAGCGTGAGGCAAATGAAGATCAAGATCCAAGGGTATTCCTCGTCGCGTTAGAAGGAATTCTCATCGGCTTTCTTAGCGGGTTGGTAGGTGCTGGTGGTGGCTTCCTCATCATTCCAGCATTAGTCATTCTCACGGGATTACCATTCAAAACTGCCGTGGGCACATCCTTGCTCATCATTGCAATCAACTCGTTAACTGGATTCTCAGCGGACATGCTGAACTACGATATCGATTGGCAATTTCTACTCACCATTACCACACTAGCCATCATTGGCATTTTGATTGGCAATCGACTGTCGAAAAAAATATCACAAACAAAACTGCGCACGGCATTCGGCTATTTTGTCTGCCTCGTGGGGTGTTGGATTTTAATCAAAGAACTTCTCCTCTAGCAACGTCAAGGCGACTTTAAAATGATTTTATACCGCCGCTGTAAAAGGCAACCGTTTCCTGCAAAAGAAATGATCACCACATGGAGTAGCGCATGGTTTTTTGTGTAATATGTGGTGATAACGCATTAACCTATGAAACCCGTCCTTTTCATTAGGCAGACGCCTTTCTTAAGGGTAAGGATGATCATTCTTACAACGCTTTCAGCACTCTTCGCCATCGTTTTCATCGCGCAACTTTCACAACGGTATGGCTGGCTGTCACTACACCAGGAGCTGCCATTGGTGATCTTGATAGAACTTTTGCCACTGTGCTTCATTTTGTACGTGTACTTCATCACACCAAGAGGCGCGCAACGTCATGAATCGGAGCAGAAACATGAACAGCTGATCACCGATATTGCTCAAACCATCGACAAGATTAAGTCAGGACAGTATAGTCGAGAACATGACCAAACCGGAAGTGATGTGATCGATGCATCGTTAAGGAATATCTACGACAAATTCCGCGCTGATGCAGATACTGAAAGAAATCGAAATTGGTCCAATGAAGGGCTTGCTCAGTTCCGTGAGATTATGGGTGCGCACACTTCTATCAAACCCATGTGCGAAGAACTGATTGGCAAACTCATCCGGTACCTCGGCGCAAACCAAGGCGGAATTTTTGTTGAAAATCAAACACAAGAACTGGAGATGGTTGCGTGTTATGCCTATGAACGTAAGAAATATCTAAACAAAATTATCTTGCCTGGCGAAGGTCTATTAGGACAATGTTTTCTTGAGCGTCAACGCATCTACATAACTAAAATTCCAGATAATTATATAAACATCACGTCTGGATTAGGATCCTCTAACCCGAAAAGCATTCTCATCGTACCACTCAAATTAAAAGATGAAATTGTGGGTGTGCTAGAAATTGCAAGCTTCAATCCATTTCCAGCCTATAGACTCGAGTTCGTAGACAGAGTTGCTGAGGCACTGGCACAAAGCATTTCGAGTATTCGTGTGAGTGAAGAAACAAAGGGTTTATTGGATAACGCTCTTCAACGCGAGGGCGAAATGAAAAGTCAGGAGGAACGCATGCGGCAAAGTATGGAAGAGCTGTATGTAACTCAGGAAGACATGCGCAAAATGAATTTAGAGATGGAAGACCTCTTTAAAGCCATCGACACGCTAACAGCAACAATGGAATTAAATCAAGCAGGAGAAATTACAAAGGTCAACGAGAGATTGCTTCAGACATTAAGCTTTACAGCGCAGGACTTGTACGGAAAGCTCTTGAAAAATTTCTTCGTCGCGACCGATGAGAACACGAAGAACTTTCCTTCGTTATGGCAAGACATTGTTCATGGAAGACCCGCGGAAAAAGTATTTCAAGTGCTAGACCCACAAAAAAATATTAAGTGGATCAGAATCGGTTTTTATCCACTACAAAGCTTGAGCGGAACACAACGTGTGATTTGCTTTCTCACCGACATTTCAGAAATTAAATCAAAAGAACTCGCATTGGATGCCCTTAATCAAAACATGGAAGCATTCCGCAAAATGTTAATCAGAATTTTGAATGAAATTCCGCTTAAGGTTTTCTTGAAGCAGTACAACGGAAAGTTCTTCGTGGTAAACGATGCGGTGTCGAGGTTTCATGGGTTTGACTCTCCCGAGGGCCTGATCGGGAAATCGGATTTCGACTTCTACGCACATGATGACGCCAAAGCCTGGCTAGAAGCGGAGCACCAAATTATTGCCAGTGGTCGAACAGAATATATTCACGAAGACAATGGACGAATTTTACAGACCGTAAAAATGCCATTCTTCATTGATCCACTAAACGAAACAGGACTGTTAGGATTTCAGGCCGATGTAACAGAATTAGAACAGCTGAGAAAGAAATCAAATTCGTAATTGTCACTTAGCATGCGCAAAAACATCGACACCATCTTTTACGAGTATAGTGGCTGGGGAAATTTATTGCTTCGCCTTCTGATAGGCTGGCGACTAATTGATGGCACTCAGGACAATGTATTCAGCTGGGCCCGCATGTTGGAGTTCCGAGATTTTCTCGCCGCGCATGACGTAGCAGCACCATTGCTTGCAGCGGTTGTTTCCGTCTACGCGCAGTTCATCCTTGGGATCATGTATCTATTGGGCGCCTATATTCGCTGGGCTGCCGTTGTAATGATTATAAACTTTATTGCTGCGCTGCTGATTGCACATATCGGCACAAGTTTTCAGGAGTCTTTTCAAGCTTTGACGATGCTGTTTGGCTCCATTTTCTTTTTGCTCAGCGGTGCAGGCAGAATTTCAGTTGACGAATGGCGCCTTCGGCAGAATAAAATTTAGGTAAAACAGATGCCTTACAAACTTTATCATGATGAGTATAGATCTCGCTCGTTTGTCGTATGGTCTGATCGTAATTATTTATCTTGCAACCGTTTTCGGAGACATTTTTAACCATTTTTTAACCATTTGCTCCGGAATAAAAATTTGTATCTTTTCGAATAACTCAAATGTCTATGGCATACATTGAACCTGCTCCATTAAAAGATAAAGAGAATCCATTTGAAGCGATGATGTCGCGCTTTAAAGTAGCATCTCAAATTTTAGGTCTTGAAGAAGAGATCTATAACGTACTTAAAAACCCTGCGCGCCAAGTGATTGTATCGCTTCCCGTTACAATGGATGACGGGACGATCAAAGTATTCGAAGGATACCGCGTAATTCACTCCACGATTCTAGGCCCGTCAAAAGGAGGTATACGTTTCGATATGGCCGTAAACTTAGATGAAGTGAAGGCACTCGCGGCGTGGATGACCTGGAAATGCGCAGTCGTTGACATTCCATACGGTGGTGCCAAAGGTGGCGTAGCATGTAATCCACGGGAGATGTCGGCCGGTGAGATTGAACGTCTCATGCGGGCTTACACGCAAGCGATGGCCGATGTGTTCGGACCAGATCAAGATATTCCTGCCCCCGACATGGGAACAGGTCCGCGCGAGATGGCGTGGCTGATGGACCAGTACTCACGTATTCAAGGGATGACCACCCATGCTGTGGTTACGGGTAAGCCGCTTGTAATGGGCGGATCTCTCGGTAGAACAGAAGCCACAGGCCGCGGTGTAATGGTGACAGCGATGGCCGCGATGGAAAAATTAAAGATCAATCCTTATAAGGCAACTTGCGCGGTGCAAGGATTTGGAAACGTGGGCTCTTGGGCTGCGCGACTTCTTCATGAGCGCGGACTGATCGTTCAAGCTGTGAGTGATCTTTCTGGCGCTTACTACAATGAAAAAGGAATCGAGATCGATAAAGCGGTACAGTATCGCGACAACAATAAAGGCTCCCTTGAAGGATTTGCTGGCGCAGAAAAAATCTCCAACGAAGATCTGCTTACACTCCCTGTAGATTTACTCGTTCCAGCTGCGACTGAAGATGTTATTAATTCTACCAATGCCCCGAACATCAAGGCTAAATTGATAGTAGAAGGTGCGAATGGTCCTACGTCCTCAAAGGCCGACAATGTCATCAATGAAAAAGGCATCATGGTAGTACCTGACATCCTCGCCAATGCTGGCGGTGTTACCGTATCATATTTTGAGTGGGTACAAAATCGCTTGGGTTACAAGTGGACTGCAGATCGCGTGAATAGACGAAGTGACCGGATCATGAAGGACGCCTTTAACAATGTCTACCGCGTGTCACAGGAATATAAGGTGCCCATGAGAATTGCTGCGTACATGGTGGCCATCGACAAAGTATCGAAGACCTATAAATTCAGGGGAGGATATTAATTCTTCCAATTATACTATACCTTTGCACAGCAAGTCGTTGAGGCTTGCTGTTTGCTTTTTTAAAACGAATCAAAAATTTTAGTCATGACCATTCACCGCGAAGGACGCACACTTCTTTTCGTTTTGTTAATTATTCTTTTTGCCCTCAACTGGGGTGTATTCTATTTGTTTCCGACAAGCCCTTACACTCAGAATGGTGTGATCTTCGCCAGTGTGCTTTTCTACCTGATCATTCTTCAATTTTTTAGAAATCCGATCTTCGACATCACCAAGCACGACAACCAAGTGCTCGCGCCTGCTGACGGCAAAGTTGTTGTGATTGAAGAAACGGAGGAGACAGAATATTTAAAAGGCAAACGTAAGCAGGTTTCCATTTTCATGTCGCCCGTGAATGTTCACGTGAATCGTATGCCTGTAGGTGGGAACATTAGTTTTTACAAATATCATCCAGGAAAATATTTAGTAGCGTGGCATCCCAAGTCAAGCACTGAAAATGAAAGAACGACAGTGGTTGTAAAGATGAAAAATGGCGTTGAGATCCTTTTCCGCCAGATCGCTGGAGCGCTTGCACGTCGAATTAAATGCTACGTGCAAGAAGGACAATCGCTCGAGCAAGGCCAAGAGTTCGGCTTTATTAAATTTGGATCGCGTGTTGATATTTACCTGCCGCTTGATGCCAAAGTCACTGTTAAAATTGGTGACATCACCAAAGGCGGACGTACAGTCATCGCTGAATTAAAGTAATCCATCTAGTAATAGTACATGCAGGGCAAAATAAGTGTCGCTAACACTCGTTATCGATTCATTATTGCCTAGCTTTAGAATCTGTTAGTCTAGGCATAAACTATCTGTCTGGACAAACTGATCCCTAAAACGCAATACGATGAAAGCCGCGAACCCTATTAAGTTTGCCTCTACGCAAATGGATTTTTTTACCACGCTCAATCAGCGTGTGAATGAATATTTCAAATCGAATGGAATTGCTAGACAAGCTAACGGTGAAATGTTCATCAAGACAGCGGCAATGTTCATCATCTACTTCACGCCATATTTCTTAATTCTTACTGAGACTGTAACGGGCACGTGGCCGCTTATCGGTCTTTGTGTGATGATGGGATTCGGCGTTGCTGGTATCGGGCTTTCGATCATGCACGATGCAAACCATGGCTCTTATTCTAACAAGCCTTGGGTAAACGATCTCCTTGGTTATTCTTTGAACGTTGTCGGCGGTAATGCTTTCAACTGGAAAGTTCAACACAACGTGCTTCACCACACCTACACGAATATTCACGATGTCGATGAGGATATTAGTCCACGTGGTATTCTTCGCATGACACCGTATGGTCCTTGGAAATTTTTTCACCGCTTCCAACATTTCTACGCATGGTTCTTTTATGGACTAATGACATTGGTGTGGGTCGTCGCCAAAGACTTCATTCGTCTCGGCAAATACGAAAAAGATGGATTGGTGAAAAAGCAGAAGACAACATTCGTGAAAGAGTGGTTGGTGATGGTGAGCAGCAAGATTCTTTATTTTGTATACATTTTGGTTATCCCAATGATGGTGCTCTCGATTACATGGGGGCAATGGCTCGTTGGTTTTCTGATCATGCATTATGTGGCAGGATTCATTCTTGCTGTGATATTCCAGCCTGCACACGTGATCGATGGAACAGAATATCCATTGCCTGACGAAGATGGCAAAATGGAAAATAGCTGGGCTATCCATCAACTGCACACAACAACTAATTTTGCTAACAAAAACACCATTCTTTCCTGGTACTGTGGCGGTTTGAACTTCCAAGTAGAACATCACTTGTTCCCAAACATTTGCCACGTTCACTACCGAAACATTTCACCTATCGTTGAAAAAACTGCGAAAGAGTTTGGCCTTCCGTATAAGTCGGCGCCTACATTTTTAAACGCGCTTTGGCTTCATGGCAAACTGTTAAAGGAACTCGGCAAGAAACCCGTTCTGCAAGTCGCACAATAGCTTTTCTTTTTTATTTTGAAGGATGAATCCAATCCTTCTTTTACATGGCGCCTTAGGAACGCGTGAGCAACTCGTGCCAATCGAGAGCGCTTTACAGCAATCAGGATACACAACGATGTCCTTGAATTTTTCTGGCCATGGGCAACAGCCATTTTCACAACATGGATTTCACGTTGATGTATTCGCAGAAGAAATCATGAGCTTTCTTAATCATCATGACTTATCTTTTGTCGATGTATTTGGCTATAGCATGGGCGGTTATGTGGCACTCACCGCTGCCGCGCAATGGCCAGCACGCTTTCGTAAAATAGTTACCCTTGGAACAAAGTTTGATTGGTCTCCGGTGGTTGCACAAGCCGAAGTTCAGAAGCTAGATCCTGAAAAAATCCTCACGAAAATTCCTCAGTTTGCAGACCTTCTTAAGCAACTGCACGGCGACAGTCATTGGAAACTTTTGCTAGAAGCAACCGCTAACATGATGTCGAAGCTTGGCAGTCGCCCTACACTTGATGAGAACACGCTTGGGGCAATTCAACAAGAGGTCCTTGTTCTTGCCGGCGATAAAGATAACATGGCACCCGCTAACGTAGCCGAGCAAGTTGCTCAACAAATTCCTTTCGGATCGTTTCAGCAATTGCCCAACACGCCTCACCCAATTGAGCGCGTAAATTTAGAAGCACTCATGCCCTTACTACGCAACTTCTTTGTTTAAAAAAAACGCAGCCCAACTTTAGCACCGAACCACATTTTCATAATGCGGTCATTGTCATAAGTATGTTCCTCAATGATGTCTGGCTTGAGGTTAGGGAAAATATCTGGGTATCCCTCGTAAGATGTTTCCTGTACGAGTGCGTTCACTGTGCAGCCTGCTGCTAGACCAAAATTTTTACTCACGCGCCACTCCCCGCCCACATACAATTTGTTTAAAAGATTCAAGGCATCAATGTTTCCGTCTGCAACGATTTGATTCGCCGTAACATCAATGTTTAAGTAGAATTTATTCGAAAGCCTTGGAGACGTTCCGACGCCATATCCAAAGGTCCAAACATTCACATCTTCCGAAAGTGTGTGCGGCTGAATACCTGCCGTAAGAATATTATAGAATTTTCTCACGCCGGTTCTGAATGACACATTGGTATAAAAAACCTCGTCGGCAGATATCTCGATCGCATGATAACCTCTGCCTACAATTGAGAGCAAGCCGATAGGCACGCCGTCAGTACTATCTGAAATATTAAATAAACCAATTTGCGTTCCTTTGAACTTTGTTGCGAAATTCAGCACACCAACTTGCGCACCTTTCATTCTTTTTCCGGCGAAATTCACGAGGCCAGAAACTTGCGCGCCTTCGTGATCACCCGCCGTAAAATTTAACATGCCAGCTACTTGTGCTCCCTTTACATTGGCCGCTGCAAAATTAAATAAGCCCGCTAGTTGTGCCGGGCCTGATGATTTGGTCGTAAAATTAAAAAGTCCTGCTACGTGCGGACCTCCTTGATTTCCAAAATTAATATTGCTTAGCCCGGCGACTCGCACATCATGCGAATCCTTGTAACCGAAATTTATCAGACCTGCTATCCCGACGGTCTCCGTTTCCGCCCAACTGAAATTGATCAACCCCGCCGTCTGTACTGCATGGGTTTTCCCTCGAACCGCGTTGAACAATCCGGCGGCTTGATAGCCCTCCACTTCGCCACCAACGGCGTTGAACAATCCGGCGAATTGAGCTCCTCTAACATTTCCGCGCACCGTGTTAAACATTCCACCGAACTCTATCATATTAACGCCGAGAGAATATCCGCCAATCATGTTGACAGAAAAATCGTTGATAACGTGACCACTCATGTTATGATTCGTTCCCACAAAAGGCACAAATGAAAATTGAAACTTACGATGAATGGAATCTTCAATGTTCTCGAACATGATAGCGCGCTGCGTCAGGGCTTTAGTGGTAAGCCAAAAGCGTTTCATTTTGTGACCGACACTATCTGCAAAAATTCCAAGTTTTTTCGATGCTAGTCGGATATCGATTAATCCGTTTTCAGAAGGAACATACACTAAGGTATCGGTGTAGTTATGCTTTCGAACGGCAAGCTTCACCTCTTTCGCATTCGGTACCTCAATTTGGAAATAACCATAATCATCGGTAATCGCAGATGCCAACGACACAGGATCATAAATACTTACGTTTTTCAACTTGTCGCCTGTCGCTTCATCAATCACATAACCGCTTACTTTTTGTTGATTAGATGCACCCTCCGCTTTTGTTAGAATAACATAATCCCCACGCGACTTATAATGAATTTGTCCCTTAAACATCTCGTCAAGAATTTGACGAACGGTCTTATTGATAAAATTCGCGTTAATTGGACGATCGATCTTTACAACGGAAGGGCTATACGAGAATGTAAGGCCGGCTTGTTGACCAATCTTTTTTAGCGCGCCATCAACGGTCTCATTATCAAAACTGATTGTAATGGTTCTTTCCAGTGGTGGCGGAGTCGCACGCTGACCGTATGTGCACCATGTTATCAGCGCAAAAACTAATGCACCGACAAATCTGATTTTACTCACAACCATCTCCATCGAGTAAGAATCCATCGCGGGTAACGGTCACCTTAAGATTAAGCGTCTCACCAATAATATTAGCGATTTCGTTTAGATCCTCGTTGTTAAACGAAACGGTGAGCAAGCAATTCTCTAGCTGAGACCCTATTGAAAGTTTCTTTTCGTACACATTGTTAAGCGCTTCAACAACATCGCCTAACCTTGCATCGCTAAAGCTGAAAAATTTCGTTTTATAAGCGAGTACGTTTGCTTGTGGTGGTTCCACCGTAAACGTTTTATCTTTCTTGTTGTAGACACCGCGCCCACCGGCTTGCAGATAGACACCTGGGTTATCTTTCGAATAAAATTGAACTTCTCCTTCTTCAACAACCACTTCAATGGTATTGGTATTTGGATAAGCCTTTACATTGAACGAAGTACCAATATCTTTGATAAAGATTCCCTCAGCCTCCACTAAAAATTTCTTATCGTCCTCGTGCTTTACATGAAAATACGCTTCGCCGCGAAGCTTTATACGGTGCGTTTTATCTTTCTTATCAAATGCATAATCGAGCTCGGTCAATTTATTGAGGAACACATTGCTTCCATCCGGGAGTGTATCGCTCTTCGTTTCTTTGGTGGACGACACTGCTACAACATTGGCCGGTTTATTTATGTCCATCATCTGATAGATACCGAATCCAATGCCTAATACAATCACGATGCTTGCTGCAATCTGTAAATAATGGAACGATCTTCTAGGATGAAGTTCGACAGTCTTCGTCGAACCCTCCTTCAACTTGCTGCGCATTTTAGACCATGCCGCATCGGTGTCAAAGTCTTGCCACTTTTGAATCGCTGGCGTTTTCTTGAAAATGAATTCAAGTTGCTGTAGATATTTCTTGTTGCTATCATCTGCAGCGGCCCAAGTATTAACCTGTGTGGCTTCTTCAGGCGAAGCTTCACCGGCAAGATACTTGCTAATCAGTTCATCAATATGTGTCGGTAGGTTGTTCAATTTCTTTTTTTAAATAAATCCATTCATCAGGATAATCAACATTGGTAGATACTCGCTGAGCTGATCACGCATGATTTTCAACGCCTTGCCCATTTGATTTTCGACTGTTTTAATCGATATATTCAGTTGTTCTGCAATCTCAGCGTATTTCAACTCCTCAAATCGACTAAGCTTAAATACCAGTCTACATTGCTCGGGAAGTTTCAACAGCGCCTCTTGAATTTTGTCCTCGAGTTCAGCGGCCATCACCGTTCGTGTAACCGATTCAACACTTCGTTCCGCAAATGCTATTTCACCTGCTGCATGCACCTGTTTAATCTTTTCATGCTTGATCACATTTAAGCATGCGTTGCGAACCATCGCATACAAATAGGGACGTACTGCAGTTCGTATTTCTAGTGCATCACGCTTCTCCCAAACCGACATGAACGTGGCTTGAACGATCTCTTCTGCTTCGTCGCGATCTTGCACGAAGGTATATGCATAGTTGCAGAGCGGCTGATAGTAATTCCGGAACAGCATTTCAAAAGCAGTTATATCGCCCGTTTTTAGCGCTGAGAGGTATTGCTGGTCCGTTAATTCCACTGCTTTGGGTTGATTTAACAGCGAAATTTACGGTTTTAGGGCGTTGAGGTTATGACAATTGAAAAAATCTTTACCCCTATTCCTGAAAAAAATAATTAATAAGCTTCTCCCACCCAGAAATCTTGGTCGCTCCTAACTTTTACTAACCCTTCATGAGGTTTTACAATGACCTGAGCATTAGACACTCGCAAAGCACCTTCAACCGTTATCGCCCCGGGACCCCCGCAATGGAGCATCAGCGTCGCGTCTCCTTCCATCCATTTTTCAAAATGCCGATTGCGAATCAGCGACCACTTAGCCTCCTTGTTTAACAACGAACATTGGAAGTTTAAATCTTGATGAGCTGTTGAGAAATCTGCGATCGATACGTCGGCCATAACATTCACAGCTGTACTCTCGCGCGTGCGAAGAAAATCAATGCCTACTTTGATAAAATCTTCCTGCATCCCATACGGAATGATCGCGATCGGATGTTGATGCGCGATTTTATCTGCTAAAGTGTCGTGATCATGGTTCGTGATCACCGCATCGATTTTTATCCCCCATATCAATACATCTTCTAAAGCCCCCTCCGACACAACAACCAACGGTGCCCATTCCAGCAATGGCTCGGCGGCATGATACGACAGTGCGTTTACAATAAACAGCGCGGGTTCTTGTCCTTCTTTGACAAAATGGTGTGATGACATTTGCGTGAATAATTTTATGACCGAACCACCAGACAAGGTGATCAAGTGCTGTCAAAATAACTAAATTGCGTCTTAAATATACAGTATGCTTTCAGCCAACGCCTGTTATTCAGTCTTTCAAAAAAGTATTGACGACTATCACCTCACCGATAACGTCGACACACCAATCAACAATCCATATCCTGCCGGAAGTTTTGAAGCGCTGCTCTATCTAAAAAATTGGATCGACACCGTGCAATGGCATTTAGAGGATATTATCCGATTACCAAACATAGATCCAGCAGAAGGAATTTTGATCAAACGTCGAATTGACAAATCCAATCAAGATCGCACCGATAAAGTGGAACAACTCGACGATTATTTTCTAGAGCAATTTAAAAACGTTGTCCCTAAACCGGGCACGCGAATAAACTCGGAAACACCAGCTTGGTTGATGGATCGAATGAGCATCCTCATGTTGAAAATTTATCACATGAAGGAGCAAACCCAACGAAAAGATGCCAGCGACGATCACTTGGAAAAGTGTCAATTAAAGCTAGCGGTGTTGCTTGAGCAACGTGAGGACATGAAGTTTGCTTTTGATGAGTTGATGGAAGACATTCGTAACGGCGAGAGAAGATTCAAAGTTTATCGTCAGATGAAGATGTATAACGATGCTTCTCTAAACCCGATGTTGTATAATCAAAAGAAGTGACCGTTTTGAAGAAGAAAATACTTATCCTTCGGTTCTCCGCGATGGGCGATGTGGCGCTGTTGGTGCCCGTAGTAAAATCGCTTACCGCTGCATACCCGAATGTGGAAGTCACCGTTGTAACCCGTCCTAAATTCGGACCGCTTTTTTTTGACCTTGAGCGTGTCAATGTTTTTCCCGCCGACGTAGATTATACTTACACAGGCATACTGGGTTTGCGTGACCTCTTCGGTAAATTACTTCGAAAAGGACCCTATGATGTGGTGTTAGACATGCACGATCATGTGCGTACAATCATGCTTCGAAGTTTATTCAAAATCTTCGGGTCGCGCGTCGTTACTTTCGAAAAAGGGAGAAGTGAAAAGAAAGCTTTTACCAGGAAAGAGAACAAGATCACAGCACCACTAACGCATACTGTCGAACGTTATCGCCAAGCCTTTGAAAAGGCAGGATATAACTTTGACATTACTTCACCGCCGTACCTCGCATTGAGCGAGTCCATTCAAAATGCGTCAGGATGGTTCGGCTATAAAAAATCTGCAGAGAACAGAAAATGGATTGGCGTTGCTCCATTCGCCGCACATAAAACAAAAATCTGGCCGTTAGAAAATTATCCACAACTTATCACTGAAGTGATCAAAGGTGGACCTGTTAAATTCTTTTTATTTGGTGGTGGCGACAAAGAAATAAAATTCTTTGAATCGCTGCGACAACAATTTCCTGAACATTGCGAAGTAATCGCGGGCCAGCTCAAACTGCGCCAAGAGATTGCGCTCATGCAGCATTTGGATCTGATGATCTGCGTTGACTCGTCCAATATGCATATGGCGGCGTTGAGTAATGTGCCTTTGCTTTCAATCTGGGGCGGCACACATCCCGATGTTGGATTCGGTCCGTTTGGAAGTTCACAACAAAACGTGCTGCAAATTCCCAGAGAAGAACTACCCTGTAGACCATGTTCTGTTTATGGAAAAGAAACGTGCTACATCGGAGATTTTCCATGCCTCAATCGCATCACGCCACAAATCGTTTCACAAAAAGTGTTATCGTTAATTGCCGGATAACAGATTAGCGTTTTTATAGCCCACGCCTGTCGAGTCCTTCTGGGAGTGTAAAGTATTGTGTTAAAATTGCAATGAGTTGATCTCCGGCCAGGTATATCGCCGCACTAAAAACCAGCGACCACAGCGCTGCGCTCACAAACATAAAAAAGATGATCCTGTTTTTGGGAGCACCAAAACTTACAGCCAGTATAGTTCCTCCAATTGGCGTTAGTAAAATTGGCGTTAACGCAGCGACGCCTACTAATCCATAACGCCTCCAAAATTTCACGAAATTTCTACGACGTTCCGAAAAGTTCTTGGTCTTCGTAACCACACGAGCAAGGATTTTATTCCTTAAGAATTCACCGAAATACGTGAACAACACTACCGCACCCATCATGCCAGCCACAGAAGTCAAAACCGTAGTCAATAAATTCAATCCAGCAATGTAACCGCCCAATGGACCAAAAATGAATTTGATCATTGTGAAGAAAAATATTGGAATCGCTTTTAAGAGTTCATCCCACATGCAACAAAAGTTATTCGTTCAGAAACGATTTAATGATCATAACGCTGATTCGAGATTATAGTTTGGCACCAAAACTTAGGTCACCGGCATCGCCAAGCCCGGGAACAATATAGGATTGTGCATTAAGCTTCTCATCGATAGCGTATGTCCATAATGAGTAAGACATTGGCATTTGCTCTGCTAAAAATTTTATTCCCTCAGGTGCTGCCACGAGTGAAGCAATGTGAATATTTGCTGGCTTCCCGCGCTTCATAATTTGATTCACGGAGTCAAGCAATGATTTACCGGTTGCTAACATAGGATCGATCAGGATTACTTCCCGCCCTGATGTGATGGGAGACGTAATGTAGTCGAATTTAATCTGCACCGTGTCCAAAGTTTCTCTTCGATAGGCGCCAATAAAACCGGCATCGGCACGGTCGAAAAAATTGATGAATCCCTGAAAGAACGGTAGCCCGGCCCGAAGGATCGTAATGAGAACAGGCTGTTCCTTCATCACGTTCACACGACATTTATCCAGCGGCGTATCGATGACTTTAGTTGTGTAGGTAAGCCGTTTTGAAATTTCAAACGACATAATCTCGCCAAGACGTTCAAGGTTCTTGCGAAATCTTAGCCTGTCCTGTTGTAACGCCTTGTCACGAAGTTCCATCAGGAATTGATTAGCAATCGAATTCTGCTCACTCAGATTAAAAACCATAGCTTATTTTTTTCTCTTGAAAATTTAAAATAAAGTTGCGGTTAGAACGCAATCATTTACAAAAATAACATGGCCCATGAGCATGAAACTGTTAAAGCAACTTTGTGAAGTCCACGCACCCTCAGGTAATGAAGGACCAATGAAAGATTTCTTATTGCGTTATATCCAAAAAGAAAAAAAGAAATGGAAAAATGCCCCAGAAATTTTTCACGGCGATGAGTTCCAAGATTGTATCATTCTAAAATTCGGCAAGCCGCGTACCGCCATTTTCGCACACATGGATAGCATCGGGTTTACGGTCCGATATCAAAATCAATTACTTCCCATCGGCAGCCCCGACCCGGAAGTAGGTACAATACTCGTCGGTCATGATAGCAAAGGTCTTATCGAGTGCACATTAGACTTTGATCGCGACAACCATGCGTTCTACAAGTTTGGCAGGACGATTGACCGCGGAACGGAACTCACCTATAAAGTTAACTTCCGAAACGGCAAGCAATTTATTGAATCTGCATATCTAGACGATCGTCTTGGCATCTACAATGCGCTTCGGGTAGCCGAGACGTTGAAGGACGGTGTTATCGTTTTTAGTTGCTGGGAAGAACATGGCGGAGGCGCCGTACCTTACCTGGCAAAATTTATTTACGAAAACTGGAAAGTTCGTCAAGCACTTATTTCCGACATAACCTGGGTCTCCGATGGTGTCGAACATGGCAAAGGTGTTGCAATCTCCATGCGAGATCGAAATATACCACGCCGCAGTTTCGTTAATAAGATCATCGCCATTGCAAAAAAGAGAAAAGTACGTTTTCAATTGGAAGTAGAAGGTATGGGGTCTAGCGATGGACGTGAATTACAAACTTCTCCTTATCCTTTCGATTGGTGTTTCGTGGGGGCACCTGAACAATATGCGCACACACCACACGAAAAAGTCCATAAAGATGATATCGATGCAATGATCGAGCTTTACCAATGGCTAATGAAAGACTTGTAAGCAGAGAGCGGAAAGCGGAAAGTAGAAAGCAGGAAAAAAATTAAATATGTCTCTTCGTTTTACCTGGCTATTTTTTTTCATCGTCTGTTCAACTTCAGTTCATGCGCAAACATTTACTGAAAAGTTATCTTCGGAAGCTTTGGCGTTAATCGACGACGACGTCGTTTACGATCCATCGTATTTCTCCATCCCGTATCCGAACGGCGATGTTCCTGCGAACAAAGGCGTATGCACTGATGTTGTGGTACGCGCCTATCGAAAGCTGGGTATTGATTTGCAAAAGGAAGTTCATCAAGACATGAAGGCGCACTTCAATGTGTATCCGAAGAAATGGGGATTAAAGGCAACAGACAAAAACATTGACCATCGACGAGTGCCCAACTTGATGACATTTTTTAGTCGCCACGGTAAAGTTTTAAAAATCTCAAAACAGAATGGAGATTATAGTCCCGGAGATATTGTCACTTGGGACCTTGGCGGTGGTATAACGCACATCGGCATTGTCGTAAATAAAAAATCAAGTGACCTACAGCGATGGCTTATCGTGCACAACATTGGCGGAGGTCAAGTACTTGCCGACTGCCTTTTCCAGTACACCATAACAGGTCATTATCGTTATCAAAAGTAGGAATTCAGGCGATACGATCGATTGCATGTTTTTTAGTCACATCGGATATGGTGAATTCTTATATCTTTGCGCTCCTTTTTGGGTTGATGCATGAAGATCAAAGATTTAACGTTCAAGCAATACATTAATAAGTCGGATATTCAAGGAAAGGTCAGGAGTTTGGGCGCGCAAATTAATGCAGACTATGCAGGTAGATCGCCCATCTTTCTTCCGATTTTGAATGGCTCGTTTATGTTTGCGAGTGATTTGATCAAACAAATTGATCTTTCGTGTCGTGTGTCATTCGTTAAACTCTCGTCTTATGCTGGCACCGCTTCCACCGGTCAGCTCAAGTCAATGATTGGAATTGAAGAAAGTTTATTCAACCAGGATATAATCATTATTGAAGACATCATTGACACCGGTGTCACGTTGCAAAAAATTGTAGAAGATTTAAAAAGCCTTGGAACACGCTCGGTTGAAATCGTCGCTTTACTGCGCAAGCAACACGCACGCGAAAAAGGCGTCGCTATAAAATATGTAGGCTTTGAGATCGAGAATGAGTTTGTCGTTGGCTATGGTCTTGATTATGATGGTCTTGGTCGAAATTTGAAAGAGATCTATCAGTTAAAAAATTAAAATTCATTCCTTATCTTCGTCAGCTTATTTAAAAGCCAAAAACTGTCAAATCACGAAAACTTACAAAATCGACATGGTTAACATCATCTTGTTTGGTCCTCCCGGTGCGGGTAAGGGAACGCAGAGCGCGAAACTTATCGAGAAATATTCGCTGACGCACATTTCTACTGGTGATCTTTTCAGAAAGCATTTGAAAGAAGGAACACCGCTTGGGAAACTAGCACAAGACTACATGTCGAAGGGCAACTTGGTTCCTGATCAAGTGGTCATTGATATGGTGGATGATAAGATCAAATCAAGCGGTGATGTTAAGGGAATTATTTTCGACGGTTTTCCCCGTACAACACCTCAGGCAGAAGCACTCGACAAATTGCTGAATTCTAAGAATACGCCCATCAAAATTCTTGTGGAACTTGTTGTTCCTGAAGATGAACTTCGCGTAAGGCTTGCAAAACGTGCAGCAAAAGAAAATCGCCCTGACGATGCCAAACCTGAAGTAATCGAAAACCGCATTTCCGTTTACAAAGCAGAAACAGCTGTTGTTGCCGACTACTATAAGACACACAACAAATATGCTTCTGTGATTGGTGTCGGCAGCGAACAAGATATATTCGACAACATCTGTCGCGAAATTGACAAAAGTCTTTTGACGAAATAACATTCATCACAGTGTCATCACCGAACTTCATCGACTACGTTAAATTCTGTTCACGCTCCGGACATGGTGGCGCAGGATGCCTCCATTTCCACCGTGAAAAATTTATTCAGAAAGGCGGGCCCGATGGTGGTGACGGCGGCCGTGGTGGACACATCATCCTACGCGGAAATGCTCAACTGTGGACACTCCTTCACTTAAAATATCGAAAACACGTCATCGCTACCAATGGTAATCCGGGTGAAGAACAAGATCGCACGGGAGCCGATGGCAAAGATGAAATTCTCGAAGTACCCCTTGGTACCGTAGCGCGTCAAGCTGAAACAGGTGAAGTCATTTGCGAAATCAACGAAGATGGACAAGAAGTAATCATCACACCTGGAGGTCGCGGAGGTAAAGGGAACGCATACTTTGCAACTTCGACACGTCAAGCGCCACAATTTGCGCAGCCTGGTGAACCTGGTGTTGAAGAGTGGATCATTCTCGAGCTAAAATTACTCGCGGATGTAGGTCTTGTAGGATTTCCGAACGCAGGAAAATCAACATTACTCTCTGTTGTTTCTGCCGCCAAACCAAAAATTGGTGACTATCCATTCACAACGTTAACGCCGAATCTAGGTGTGGTACAGTATCGCGATGATCGATCATTTGTTATGGCCGACATACCGGGCATTATTGAGGGTGCTGCAGAAGGTAGAGGACTTGGTATTCGGTTCCTTCGACACATTGAAAGAAATTCTCTGCTGCTATTTTTGATTCCAGCTGATGCCAAGGATATACAGAAAGAGTACGAGATATTGCTGAACGAACTACGAAAGTATAATCCGGAATTACTCGACAAAAAACGGATTCTCGCAATTTCTAAATCGGACATGCTCGACGACGAATTGAGGACAGAGATGCAACGCGAAGTGCCGACTGAGCTGCCTTCCGTATTCATTTCTTCCATTACGACACAAGGCATCCAACAACTGAAGGATTTGATCTGGAAAAACCTCCACGACTAAATACTGACATTGGCACGAAGAGACACGCCTTCAAAAGTGTCAGTTTGGCATTAAAATGCCTTTGGCAAAATTGTTGACATTTGGGGCTCTATTCAATTTTCAAGGATAACTATGGCAAATTCAGAAGAACAACTTCCTCAAGACGAGAACACTGCAGCTGTAAACACAGCGGAAACAGAAAACGCAGACAATGCGGCGGATACAACAGCAGCAGGGCAAGCAGTGGATGCTGAATTGACGAAGCTAAAGGGTGAAGTTGCTGAGCAAAAGGATAAATACATCCGTTTGTATTCCGAATTCGAAAACTTCCGTCGCAGAACAGGGAAAGAAAAATTGGAACTCATTCAATCTGCCAACGAACAACTTCTCGTGGCACTACTCCCAGTAGCAGACGACTTTGAGCGCGCAGAAAAGTCTTTCGCAAACAAAACCGATAAAGATCTCGAGGGATTCTTCCTGATTCATAACAAATTCAAGAAAGTACTCGACCAGCATCAAGTGAAAGTGATGGACGTTGGACAAGGCGCAGAATTCAACGCCGACCTCCACGAAGCAATCACACAAATTCCAGCGCCAAGCGAAGAACTTAAAGGCAAAGTGGTGGATGTTGTTGAGAAAGGTTATTTACTCAATGACAAAGTTATTCGCTTTGCAAAAGTTGTTGTAGGAAGCTAATCGCACGTCGCTAAATCCGCATTACCATGTCGAAGAAAAGAGATTACTACGAAATATTAGGTGTAAGCAAAACTGCAACGCCCGAAGAAATTAAGAAAGCTTACCGTAAGGTTGCTATCCAATTCCACCCTGATAAAAATCCTGGCAATAAGGAAGCGGAAGAAAAATTCAAGGAAGCTGCAGAGGCCTACGAAGTATTAAGCGATGCTGACAAACGCGCACGTTACGATCGATTTGGCCATAGCCAAGGTGGTAGCGGATTTGGCGGACACCATATGAACATGGATGATATCTTCAGCCAGTTTGGAGATATTTTCGGTGGCGGTAGTCCGTTCGACAGTTTCTTCGGTGGTGGCGGAGGAGGCCAGGGTGGTCGCCGTCAGCGGAAAGGTTCTAACCTGAGAATAAAACTCAAACTCTCATTGGAGGAAATTGCCAATGGCGTTGAGAAGAAAATAAAAGTCAATAGACTCATTCGTGCAGAAGGCGTAACCTTCAAAACATGTACAACCTGTAACGGCGCCGGACAACTTAGAAAAGTTGTCAATACGATGCTCGGTCAAATGGTTTCCGCTACGACCTGTTCATCATGCGACGGCTCTGGACAAATCATTGATAAAAAACCAGCTGGTGTCGACAATTCCGGATTGGTTTCCAAAGAAGAAATCATCGCGGTAAAAATTCCTGCCGGCGTTGCCGATGGTATGCAACTGTCTATGGGAGGAAAAGGAAACGAAGCCCCAGGTGGAGGCATTGCTGGCGATCTTTTAATCCTCATTGAAGAAACGGAGGACAAGGTTTTAAAACGCGACGGCAATAACCTGATCTATGATCTGTATATCAATTTTGTAGACGCTGCATTGGGTACGACAGCAGAAGTGCCATCCGTTGGTGGAAAGGTTAAAATTAAAATCGAAGCCGGCACACAGAGCGGAAAAGTATTAAGACTACGCGGTAAAGGATTGAAAGATGTGAGCGGCTACGAGACCGGCGATCAATTGATTTATGTGAACGTGTGGACGCCAAAAAAGCTTAGTTCAGAAGAAAAGGCTAAGCTGGAATCACTAAAAGATTCACCTAACTTTCAGCCACATCCTGATGCGAACGAAAAGGGCTTTTTTGAGCGAATGAAAGAGTATTTTAACTAGATCCGGGCGGCTTTTAAGGTTTAAACGAGGAGCAGTAACGTCCTCTGATACACCTCAATTAATTTAATTTCATGTTTAACCTTACACACTGTAACCTACAGTGTAACAGTGCGTATCTATTCTTCATGCAGAGTAAGTATTGGTTAACATGTTGCGGAATTGTGCTTGCGGGCACCGTATTCGGGCAAATTAAGAAGCAATTTACTGTTGAGGACAACCAATCCTGTCAAAATGTACTGCTTTGCGTCAAAGCAAACAGCGGCAATTGCTACATCAAGCCAAGCCAAAATCCTGAAGTTTTAAATGTTTTCAGCAACCAATCTGAAAATTCCTACGATCATAAATTTCGCCAAGAGCTAAAAGGGAAAACATTTGAGATCCGGCTTAATCTTGAAGAAAACCATTCTGAAGGGCTAAGTGAGTCTATTTCCACACGTTTTTTCGGATCTTCTGACAACGAAACTGTCGACAAGATTTGGAAAATGTATCTTACCAATGCGAAACCATATTTCCTCGAATTAGAATACGGTGTCGGTAATGCCAACGTAGATCTTTCGGGACTGGCCATCAAAAAACTCAAAATCAATACAGGAAGTGCAGACGTAAATGTCGGATATACTTCATCTTTAGAGAACCAGATCGACATGGATACATTCGTTGTGAAGGTTGATTTGGGTTCTATTAACGTAAAAAACATCAACCTTTCACGCACGCGTTTTGTGAAAGCCGACGTGGGTTTCGGTAATATGTCTTTAGATTTCAGCAATAAGCCACTCTTAAGCAATCGCGTAAAAGGAAGCGTAGGCGCGGGTAACCTTATCATTATTCTGCCGAACCAAGAGACGCCAGTTCTGGTTAAAATTCACGACTCATGGCTTTGCAGCGTAAAAATGCCTGCATCACTTGAAAAAATTTCAGAAAGCACGTTTGCAAATAAGGCCTACAAGGCCAATGCAAAGGATGCCAAGAATGCACTCACATTCGATTTAGATGTTTCCATGGGAAGCATCGTGTTTAAAGAATCCAATCCGTAAGCTTCAAATTAGTTTGTTTCAAGAGTAATTTCAGGGTATGTTTTGATACTAATACGCCGTATCAAAACTTAAACCTTTGGAAGCACTGATAGCCACTAACGTGACCAAGCACTACGCCAATCATGTAGCGCTTAACGACGTCAGCATCAACATCCCTTCGCATTCCATTTATGGATTACTTGGGCCTAATGGTGCCGGAAAAACAACCCTTATTCGAATTATCAATCAGATCATTAACGCCGACAAAGGGCAGATCTCGATATTCGGTGAACCTCTTCAAGCCAAACACATTGGTGTAATTGGTTATCTCCCTGAAGAGCGCGGCCTTTATAAGAAATTGAAAGTTGGAGAGCAACTCGTTTACCTCGCGCAACTCAAAGGCCTTAGCAAAAAAGAAGCAACAGAACGTAGCAAAGCGTGGATTAAAAAGTTTGAGGTCACCGACTGGTGGACCAAAAAGGTTGAAGACCTCAGCAAAGGCATGGCCCAGAAAGTACAGTTCATCAGTACGGTGATGCATGAACCCAAGTTGATCATCCTCGATGAACCATTTTCAGGTTTCGACCCTGTCAATGCACAAATTATCACAAAAGAAATTTTAGAGCTGAAAGAAAAGGGGTGCACGGTTATCTTCTCTACCCACCGCATGGAGACCGTAGAAGATCTTTGCGATCATATTGCATTAATCAACCGATCTGAAAAGATTCTCGAAGGATCGAAAAAACAGGTGAAGGAAAAATATCGATCGAATACCTATCGTGTAGAACACACCGGAACATTCGCCTTAAATCAAAATGGCTTTACACTACTCGATCAAAAAAAATTAGAAGACAACGTTTACCAGTCAGAAATTCAAATCTCTTCGGGCAGCGCCAATCATTTGATTCGAACGCTTACTGACTATACCGAGATCCATAGTTTTACAGAAAAAATTCCAACCATGAGTGAAATCTTTATCTCGTTGGTGAAAGGAGGCACACATGAATAAGGTATTCCTCATCATTCAGCGTGAGTTTTTAAATCGCGTGCAGAAGAAATCGTTTCTTGTCGCTACTATTCTTATTCCATTGATCTTCCCGTCTATTATGGCGGTACTATTTTATGTGAAGAAACAACAAGATGAAACCGCAGCAAAGAAGATCATTCATTACATTGACGAGGGCAAAATTTTTGAGCCCGACAGCAAAAAATTTGAGTTTGTAAGAGAAACATCAACGCTAGCAGAAGCGAAGGAAAATCTTAAGAAAGATGAACAAGTTTTTGCGTTGCTCTACATTCCAGAAATTGATATTTCAAAACCACAGGGAATACAACTTTTCACCAAGAGCAAAATTAGTCTCGGCGTACAGGGCGACATCAATTATGTTCTCGAAGAGCGAATCAAGGAGCTCAAAATGGAAAGGTTTAAGATCGACAGAGCCATCCTGGATAGCTTGAAGACGTCGGTTTCGCTTAAGACTACCGACATCAGCGGCGACGTTGAACAAGAATCAAATTCCGGATGGATCGTAGGCGTCGGTGTCGCCGCCGGCATATTGATGTATATGTTTATCTTCATTTACGGTGCTCAAATTATGCAGGGCATCATCGAAGAGAAAACGAGCAAGGTCGTTGAAGTTATTGTATCTTCTGTTCGCCCTTTCCAATTAATGCTGGGCAAAATTCTTGGACTCGCCTCAGTAGGATTATTGCAATTCATTATCTGGATTATACTCATCACCACACTTACCGGCGTTGTGTTTTCATACTTTGGCATCGACTCCAGCCAACAGCAAATGGTCAGTCAAATGACGCCAGAAGCGCAAGCCGCACAGAATCAGTTTGTGATGGACTTACATGCAAACATTGATAAAATCCCATTCACGTATCTCATTTGTAACTTCTTATTCTTTTTCCTCGGCGGATATCTCATTTACGGTGCCATGTTCGCGGCCGTGGGTTCAGCTGTCGACAGTCCTGCGGAAGCGCAACAGTTTATGTTCCCCATTACACTCCCGATGCTGATTGCCTACTTTGGATTGTTTACCTTCATTATCGATGATCCACAAGGCCCAATCAGTGTTTGGTTATCTATTATTCCATTCACGTCTCCGATCGCCATGATGGGGCGACTAGGCTTCGGTGTGCCACTCTGGCAATTGATCTTGTCGCAGGTTCTATTGATCGGCGGATTTATTCTCACCACTTGGATTGCCGCAAGAATTTATCGCGTGGGAATTCTCATGCACGGCACGAAAGTAAATTACAAAGTGCTGGCAAAGTGGTTTATGATGAAAAACTAAATTAAGCGGAAAGCAAAAAGCTAAAAGCAGAAAGTGCGCGTGCTCTGAAAAAAGACAGAACAGCCGTGACGCAAGACTTTAAGCTTTCTGCTTTCCGCTTTTAGCTTAAAGTTGCTATTTTCAATCCTGCATGAGTAAAAAGATCGTTACGCCGGGGATTGATTTCTATCAACGCAATACACGATTCAAGTGGGTTGTTCTCGCTGTTTCAATCTTAATTAGTGCGGGATCTATTTACTACACAAAAATTCTTGTCGATCAGCTGAAGGGACGCGAACGTCAGCAGGTTCATTTGTACGCCAAGGCAATTGAATACACTGCGAAAGAACAAGACCCCTATAGCGATGTAAACTTCATCGCGCAAGAATTATTATTTCAGAACAAATCCATTCCGATCATACTCGCCGATGGCAATGGGAATGTTTTATCGTCTCGCAACCTATTTATCGATAGCACTTGGTCGGAAAATCGTACGAAATCTTTTCTAAAAAAGGAAATGGATTTGATGCGTGAGACCTACGAACCCATAACGGTAACGTTGCGCGATCCACAAACCAATGAGGTTTTTGGGACACAGTATATCTATTATAAAAATTCCAGCCTATTAACACAGATCATTGCATACCCTTACATCCAGTTATCGGTTATCGCCATTTTCGGATTCATTGCCTACATGGCTTTTAATTATTCGAAGGCCGCGGAGCAGAACCGTGTATGGGTAGGGCTTGCAAAAGAAACAGCACACCAGCTAGGCACACCGTTGTCGTCTTTAATGGCATGGGTCGAAGTGATCAGAGAAGATGCTGACATGCGCGAAAAAGGAGTAGTTGAAGAGCTTGAGAAGGATATTCAAAAGCTCCGGATTGTGACAGAACGTTTTTCGAGTATTGGATCGACACCTACGTTAAAACAAGAAAATGTTGTTGCGCTTATCCATAACGTTGTAAACTATCTGCGCCCACGTGTGTCGTCAAAAATTAAAATTGAAGTCTACACCCTTTCTGAAAGCATCATCGCCAACGTTCATGCGCCGTTGTTTGAATGGGTTATCGAAAATCTTTGTAAAAATGCCGTCGATGCCATGGGGAATTCTGGCGTAATCGCCATCAAAATTTTAAGGGGTAGCGAGAATAAGGTATTTATAGACGTGTCAGACACTGGAAAAGGGATTCCGCGGTCAAAGCTCGAGACCGTATTTCGTCCTGGGTTTACCACAAAAAAGAGAGGCTGGGGATTAGGATTGACCTTGGCCAAACGAATTATCGATACTTACCACAACGGCAAAATTTTCGTGAAGGCCTCCGAAGAAAATCAGGGCACAACGTTCAGGATCTCCATCAACGCAGTAACACACTGAGTTGCCTTCGGTTCTAGGTTTAAAGTTGAAAGTTTAAAGTTCGGCGGCCGTTTTTTAGTAAGGCTTGTGACACATTGCACATTCGCAGCTGTTGACAGTACTGCAATGGCACATAAACATCTTTTTGTCAATACTTTAAACTTTAAATTTTGAACTTTCAACCGAAAGGTCTGTTCCGCGCGAATAATTCATTCCAGACCTTTGTTCTTCTTGCGTAAACGGCTACTTTTGCGGTCGATTTTCAGACCTATAAATTCAAATCATTTCACAATGGCAAATATTGGAAAGATCACCCAGGTAATCGGGCCTGTAGTAGACGTTGCCTTCGACGGCGAAGGGGCTAAATTACCCAACATTCTTGACTCGTTAGAAGTAACCAAGGGCGACGGAACTAAAGTTGTTCTTGAATGCCAGCAGCACCTTGGCGAAGACCGCGTTCGTACCATCTCTATGGAAGGTACTGAAGGTTTGGTGAGAGGAATGAAGGTGACCGATACAGGCAAGCCTATCGCAATGCCTGTTGGCGACGATATCAAAGGACGTCTTTTCAATGTAGTAGGCGAAGCTATCGACGGTATCAAACAACCTAAAGGCGAGCAGTCTTTACCGATCCACCGTGCAGCGCCGCTGTTCGAAGATCTTTCTACTTCAACTGAAGTTCTTTTTACTGGTATTAAAGTTATCGACCTTATCGAGCCATATTCAAAAGGTGGTAAAATTGGATTGTTCGGTGGTGCCGGTGTAGGTAAAACCGTATTGATCCAGGAATTGATCAACAACATCGCGAAAGCATATTCAGGTCTGTCAGTATTTGCTGGTGTGGGAGAAAGAACACGTGAAGGTAATGACCTCCTCCGCGAGATGATCGAAGCAGGAATCGTTACATACGGTGATGAATTTATGAAATCTCTCCACGAAGGCGGATGGGATCTTTCTAAAGTAGATGACGAAAAACTTAAAGATTCAAAAGCAACATTCGTGTTCGGTCAGATGAACGAACCTCCAGGAGCACGTGCTCGTGTGGCGCTTTCTGGTCTTACAGTTGCTGAATATTTCCGTGATGGTGATGGCAAAGGAAAAGGACGTGATATCCTCTTCTTTATCGACAACATCTTCCGTTTCACACAAGCTGGTTCTGAAGTGTCAGCCCTCCTTGGCCGTATGCCTTCAGCGGTAGGTTATCAGCCAACACTCGCATCTGAAATGGGTGCGATGCAAGAGCGTATTACGTCAACAAAGAATGGTTCAATCACTTCAGTTCAGGCCGTATACGTACCTGCCGATGACTTGACTGACCCTGCTCCTGCTACTACCTTCGCTCACTTGGATGCAACAACGGTATTGAGCCGTAAAATTTCTGAGCTTGGTATCTATCCTGCGGTAGATCCATTGGATTCAACATCACGTATCCTCCGTCCGGAGATCGTTGGTGAGGAACACTATAACACAGCTCAACGTGTGAAGAACATCCTCCAGCGTTACAAAGAACTTCAAGATATCATCGCTATCCTTGGTATGGATGAATTGAGCGATGAAGATAAGCAGGTTGTACACCGCGCACGTCGCGTACAACGTTTCTTGTCACAACCATTCCACGTTGCTGAAGCCTTCACAGGTCTCAAAGGTGTGTTGGTTGATATCAAAGACACAATCAAAGCATTTAATGCAATCATGGATGGTCAGTACGACCACTTACCTGAAATGGCATTCAATCTCGTCGGTAGCATCGAACAAGCCGTAGAAAAAGGCGAGAAGATGATGGCCGATGCTAAAGCATAATCTTTAAGATGATCACAAGGTTGGGTTCTCGCTCAACCTTGTGTTATTTCAATCAACAACGCGAACAGCATGCATTTAGAAATATTAACACCAGAGAAAAGAGTATTTGAGGGTGAAGTTTCGATCGCCACGTTTCCAGGCGCTGATGGTTCATTCCAGGTCATGGATCACCATGCTCCACTCATCAGCTTGTTGAAAGAAGGCGTTGTCGAATACAAGTCCAAAGATTTAAAGAATACAATTACCATTACGGGTGGAGTTGTGGAAGTGTTGAAAAACAAAACCATTCTTCTGGCCGATGGTATCGTAGAATAGTAAATGAGAAAATTTGATCGACAAAGAAGCCTGGTAACAACCGGGCTTTTTTTTATTTCACGGGTTCTTGGTTTTTTGCTGATCGTCTGAAAATTCTTCTGAACATCTTCTTCTCGAATTCCCAGAAGAAATTGAACTGACCAAAGATGAATCCATAGCCAAGCAACAGAACGTTATACAATGGCGTCATCAGAAAAATGTAGTAGATCATACTAGCCTTCCAGTTACTTGCATTTCCATCGGTAAGAAAATTCATCACCGGCTTTTTGATAAACATCGCCGATAATCCCGTGCATGCAAAAACAATCAGTATCAACAATAACTGCCAACCACTTTTCAGATTCCAGCGAGTCTTAAGCTTCTCAGTCCATAACATAACGGGAGGATTAACATTATAAGTTTAGAAAATATTTCCATAACCCCCTATCGGGAACCGGAGCCTCGATCGAAATTAATTCTTTTCTAACCGGATGCACGAATGAAAGCTTCCGTGCATGTAAGCAGATACTGCCATCTTCATTCGGTGTTGAATCGCCATACTTTACATCGCCTTTTATCACGCAACCCATACTCGCAAGCTGAACCCGAATTTGATGTGGCCTTCCTGTAACAGGATTTACTTCCAAAAGCCAATGACCATCCGCACTACCGATCAGTTGATAACTCAGCTCTGAACGCAGTGCGCCATTCCGTTCTTGCGCAAAAGCCGTTGTTTTATTTTTACTTTCATCTTTGAGTAACCAGTGAATCAACGTACCGGAATCTTCTGCAGGCTTTTTACCCACAATGGCGAAGTACGTTTTCTTTGTCTCCTTCTCACGGAACAGCGCATTCATTCTTTCCAGCGCTTTCGAGGTTCGCGCCAGCACCACTACGCCACTAACAGGCCTGTCCAGTCGATGCACAACACCAAGAAACACATCGCCGGGTTTATTGAATTTCTTTTTGATATAGGCTTTGCAAAGTTCCGAGAGCGGAACGTCGCCGGTGGCATCGCCTTGCACTAAAATACCTGGAGATTTATTCACGATGAGCAGGTGATTATCCTCGTAAATCACTTCGAATGGTCGCGGCCTGCTCATCGCTGTTTATTTAAACTCCGAGGTAAAGTGAAATTGAATTTCAGGAAAGTTGTCTTGCACCATCTGCAGCCACGCTCTCGATTCAGCCATAAACACAAGTTTACCATCTTTATCGCGCGCAATATGTCGCTGTTTTGAATCGATGAACTCGTTCAACTTCTTCGGATCGTCACTGCTAATCCAGCATGCCTTATAAATACTTTGCGACTGAAATTCCGCAGTAGCATTGTATTCATTCTTCAACCGGAATTGAATTACCTCAAACTGAAGCGCGCCTACTACACCGACTACTTTTCTTTTTCCAAGTTCGTAGGTAAACAACTGCGCAACGCCCTCCTCCATTAATTGCAGCAATCCTTTTTCCAGCTGCTTGGTTTTCATCGCATCGAGGTTGATTACTTCTTTAAAGATTTCTGGCGAGAAGCTCGGAATACCGGTATACATTACCTTTTCGCCTTCCGTGATCGTATCACCAATCTTTAAGTTACCGGTATCATAGATACCAATGATATCACCCGGAAAAGCTTCCTCAACGGTTTCACGGTCTTGCGCCATGAAGGCCGTTGCATTGGAGAAGCGTAAGTTTTTTTCTTGACGAACGTGATAGTAGTTACTACCTCTTTCGAATTTACCTGAGCATATTCGAAGGAAGGCAATTCTGTTTCGATGCTGAGGATCCATGTTCGCATGTATCTTGAAGATGAACCCTGTAAATTTCTTTTCCTCTGGTTCTACTACCCGTACCGTTGTTTCACGTTCAACCGGTGGCGGTGCGATGCGAATGAAGGTATCTAACAATTCTTTTACACCGAAGTTGTTAACCGCGCTTCCAAAGAAAACAGGTGCTACTTTTCCATCGAGGTAGTCTTGTATATTAAAATCAGGATACACACCTTCAATGAGTTCTACGTCAGCGCGAAGTTGCTTTGCGTTATTCTCACCCACACGTTCATCCAATTGTGGATCATTGATATCGACTTCAAGTCCTTCCTCGATCGTGATTTTGCTTGGTGTGAATAGATGAAGACTTTTTTCGTAAAGGCTATACACCCCTTTGAAAGTCTTACCCATACTGATCGGCCAGCTCAACGGGCGAACTTTAATATCTAACTTTTCTTCAATCTCATCGATTAGATCGAATGGGTCACGACCTTCACGATCGAGCTTGTTGATGAAACAAATCACTGGCGTATTGCGCATGCGACAAACCTCCATGAGTTTCTCTGTTTGCATCTCTACCCCTTTCACGCAATCGATCACCATGATGACACTATCGACAGCCGTGAGTGTTCTATACGTATCTTCCGCAAAGTCTTTGTGACCGGGTGTATCAAGGAGGTTAATCTTAACGTCACGATAGTTAAATCCCATCACCGACGTAGCAACCGAGATACCTCTTTGCTTTTCAATCTCCATCCAGTCGGAACGAGCGTGGTCTTTGATTTTGCTTGACTTAACAGCGCCTGCCTTCTGAATCGCACCACCAAACAGCAGCAATTTTTCAGTGAGTGTCGTTTTTCCTGCATCGGGGTGACTGATAATCCCAAAAGTTCGTCGTTTCGCTATTTCCTGTTCGAGGTTCATGATCTATATTGTCCGGCCGCAAAGGTAGAAAAAAAGTAAAGCCTGACGGTGGCTACTTTTGCCATTCAAATCATTAAATAAAATATTTCGAGATGGAGTACAGACGCTTTGGGAAAACAGACTGGAAAGTAAGTGAAATCGGTTACGGCATGTGGGGACTCGCCGGCTGGACGGGTAACGATAGTCAAGAAATCAAACGATCACTCGATCGATCCATTGAACTGGGTTGTAATTTTTTTGATACCGCGTGGGCCTATGCTGCCGGAAAAAGCGAACAGATCCTGGGTGAATTGATGAAGGAACACGCTAGCAAGCAATTGCACTTCGCGACGAAAATACCTGCCAAGAATTTTAAATGGCCTTCTAAACCATCCTATAAACTGGAGGATTGTTTTCCGGCATCACACATTATTGAGTACACCGAAAAAAGCTTAAAAAATCTGAATGTCGATTGCATCGACTTACAACAATTCCACGTGTGGGAAGATGGCTGGGCAAATCACGACGACTGGAAAAAGGGTGTCGAAAAATTGAAGAAAGAAGGAAAAGTAAAACACTTTGGCATCAGCGTAAATCGCTGGGAGCCTGAGAATGTTTTAAAAACTTTAGAAACCGGTTTGATTGACGCGGTTCAGGTGATTTACAACATATTTGATCAAGCACCAGAAGACAAGTTGTTTCCGCTCTGCAAGAAGCTGGATATTGGTGTTATAGCACGCGTACCTTTTGATGAAGGGACACTCACAGGAACATTGACAAAAGACACAAAATTCCCGGCTGACGATTGGCGATCGACTTACTTCGTTCCTGAGAATTTGATTCCAAGCGTAGATCATGCTGAAGCATTGCGTCCATTAATTCCAAGCAGCATGACAATGGCCGAGATGGCACTGCGTTTCATTCTCAGCAACGATGATGTGCACACCATTATTCCAGGAATGCGTAAATTGAAAAACGTTGAAGCAAATATCGGAACAAGCGATGGCAAAGGGTTACCGAAGTTGTTGCTACAAGAATTGAAAGGTCACCGTTGGGATCGTACGCCAACGGCGTGGTCGCAGTAGAAAGTTTATTCTTAAGAATCGTATGTATCAATACCTCAACTCCAGGGTATCCGTTATTTTAATCATGGCGCTGCTCATTCATTTTGTGAGCAGCGGCCAAATGGTTAGCGAAAGATTTCGCGCACAAATTGATCCCACCAAATATCCTGTCATCAAATTTGAGTGGAGCCTTCCGGGCAACATCCAAGTTATCATGAATGAAGGTCTGACCAATATTGATGTTGAAAAATATGATCAGGCTGTTATCAATTTCACACAAGTACTGAAAGAGAAACCTGATTTTTGGCCAGCATTATACTACCGCGGCGTTGCCTATCGTATTGCGGGGGATCATGAGAAAGCAAAAGCAGACTTCATAGCATGCGTGCTAAAGGAAAACGCGTTGGTCGCGGGGCATTATCTACTGGCAGAAACTTATTATCAGTTACACGCACTGAGCGAGGCCGAGGCAACGTATCGCAAAGTTATCAAAATGGAATCTTCTCATGCACTTGCACTCTATGGATTAGCAAACGTGAACCTGGCACGTTACGATTTTTCCGATGCAGAGCGATACTATGAAAAAAGCACTGCTGTCGATCCGGCGTTTGCACAGGGATACATTATGCAGGGGGTGCTGAAAATCCGGTCGAACGGAAAGAAAAATACGGCGGCGCTTCAACTACTTGACCGCGGACTTGCGATAGACTCTTTGATTTCTGAAGGGCTTTTCTGGCGAGGTATGATTTATCTTGATCGTCGAGATTACGTCAGGTGCCTTAGGGACTGGAATAATCTGGTTCGTGCCCATCCAAACGATCCATATTATCTTATTTTCAGAAGTTTTCTTCACATTGAATTAAAAGATTTTGATCGTGCATTTAATGATATTAAGAAGGCAGTGCTCATGCACAAACTGGATGTCAATGCGTATAAAGCTTCCGAAACCGCATTGGATAAACAGATAGAGCTTCAGAATGCTGCTGCATATGTAGCAAGGTTCAGCTATGGATTAAACGAGCACGCACTCATAAGTTTCAAAAAAGGTTTTTGCTACTTCGTCGCTGGGAATAGTGCTCAATCCAATTACTTTCTAAAGCTGGCTGAGAACACCGAACCATCTGCAACGATATTTTACATGCGCGCGGTAAACTACGACCACAGTTCAAAACACGACTCAGCACACATCTACTATGACAAAGCACTTGCGCTAGACAATGAAATTATCGACGCTCATAAAAAGCGCGCAATCTATCGTTATCAGTTAGGTGACTGGAAAGGAGCTTATGCCGATCTCGACCAGATGCTACGTTTGGAGCCATCGATGCATGTCACTTACAGAATCCGAGGATATATTCGTGCACATCAAAAAGATTATGTTGAAGCGATCAATGACCTGACAACGTTTCTGAAAGTTGATTCAGTAGATGCAGATGCCTGGAAGACGAGAGGGTATTGCCGTGGAGAAATAAATGACGTGGCTGGTAAACTTGCTGACTATCGTCAATCATTACGTTTAAACCCTTCGGACGAACCTATTCTGAACGAGCTAGCGGAGCAATATGCAGCGACAAGTGACACAACGAACCTTATCTCATTCCACAATGAATTTAAGGATACCTATTCAAACAGTCCGGCGTTTAAATATCTACTCATCGACTATTTTATCAACGCGAAGAGCTGGAAGCGCGCATCGCTGGAAGTTGAAAAAAACCGCTTGTTGGAATCGGAAGAAGGCAAAGACGACACTAATCGCAAACGTGTTTTTTCTATCCTTGCACGCTACAATGGGCTAATCGAACTCGGGCAGCAACATTATGATCAAGCCGTAAAAAACTTCACGTTGGCATTGACCATTTACGAGTTTAATCATGAAGCGCGATTTCTGCGAGGTAAAACATACCTGGCGATGGGAGACCGAAAACAGGCTATTGAAGACTTCCAGTTTCTGACGGGGGTGTATTATCCAGAAGCAGCGGCGATGTTAAAAGAGGCGCGAAAGCGTCCAAAAAAATGACAATTCACTGTCATTGTGTCACAAAAAATCGCCAAAAAAGGCCTTGGCACAACCATTGAAGAGCTGACCGCAGAAAATAAACTCACTAAATAATATCATGGGAAAAATCATTGGAATAGACTTAGGAACCACTAACTCGTGCGTTGCTGTGATGGAAGGTAACGAACCGGTTGTGATTGCCAATAGCGAAGGCCGTAGGACGACGCCTTCAATAGTTGCCTTTCTCGACAACGGAAAGGGAGAGCGTAAGGTGGGTGATCCTGCAAAGCGTCAGGCTATTACCAACCCCCAGAATACCGTTTCTTCCATCAAACGTTTCATGGGCAAAAACTTCAACGATGTAGATGGCGAAAAGAAAATGGTGTCGTACCAGGTAGAAGCTGGTAACAACAGCACCGTTCGTGTTCGCATCGGCGATCGTTTGTATACAGCACAAGAGATCTCTGCGATGATCCTTCAGAAAATGAAGTCAACAGCAGAAGACTATCTTGGAACTTCTGTGACAGAAGCTGTTATTACTGTACCAGCATACTTTAATGACGCTGAGCGTCAGGCAACCAAAGAAGCTGGCCAGATTGCAGGTCTTGATGTAAAACGTATCATCAACGAACCAACTGCAGCTGCCCTTGCTTACGGTCTTGACAAGAAACACGCAGACATGAAAATCGCCGTCTACGACTTAGGTGGTGGTACATTCGATATTTCAGTCCTTGAACTCGGTGACGGTGTATTCGAAGTAAAATCAACGAACGGTGATGTTCACCTTGGTGGTGACGACTTCGATTTGCGCATCATGAACTGGTTGGCAGAAGAATTCCAGAAAGAAGAAGGCCAAGATCTTCGTAAAGATCCAATGGCGCTTCAGCGCTTAAAAGAAGCTTCTGAAAAAGCAAAAATTGAACTATCAAGTTCATCTGAGACGGAAGTAAACTTACCATACATTACATCTGTTGACGGTGTTCCTAAACACTTGGTGAAAAAACTCAGCCGCGCCAAATTTGAGCAGTTGGTTGATGATCTCGTGCGCAGAACACTGGAGCCATGCCGTAAAGCAGTAGAAGATGCCGGTGTAAACGTATCTGAAATCGACGAAGTAATTCTTGTTGGTGGATCGACTCGTATCCCACGCATTCAAGAAGAAGTAGAAAAATTCTTTGGTAAAAAGCCATCAAAAGGTGTTAACCCTGATGAAGTAGTAGCGGTTGGCGCTGCCATTCAAGGTGGTGTGTTAACAGGTGAAGTAAAAGATGTACTTCTCCTCGACGTTACACCGCTTTCATTGGGTATCGAAACGCTCGGTGGTGTGTTCACAAAATTGATTGAGTCGAATACAACGATTCCTTCGAAGAAGTCTGAAACGTTCTCGACGGCAGCGGATAATCAACCATCGGTTGAGATTCACGTCCTTCAAGGTGAGCGTCCAATGGCGAAAGACAATCGCACGATCGGAAGATTCCACTTGGATGGCTTCCCGCCAGCGCCAAGAGGTATTCCTCAAATCGAAGTTACATTCGACATTGATGCGAACGGTATCCTCCACGTGTCTGCCAAGGACAAGGGCACCGGCAAAGAGCAAAAGATCCGTATTGAAGCATCTTCAGGATTGACAGAACAAGAGATCAACAAGATGAAGCAAGAAGCACAAGCGAATGCTGAAGCTGATCGCAAAGAGAAAGAGCGTCAAGACAAGATCAACCAAGCTGACTCATTAATCTTCCAAACTGAAAAACAGTTGAAAGAATATGGTGAGAAGCTTTCTGAACAGAACAAGACGACGATCAATAATGCACTTGAGACATTAAAACAAGCGCACAAGAATCAAGATCTGACAGGCATTGAAAATGCGATGAACACGCTCAATGCAGCATGGCAAGGCGCGGCTACCGAGATGTATCAAAACACTGGCGGTCCAACTGCAGGTGCTACTGGTAACCAAGGTGGTGCACAAGGTGGAAGTTCCGATAGCAACAATGTGTCGGACGTAGAATATGAAGAAGTGAACGACAAGAAGTAAAACTTGCTCAATCATTGACAAGGGCGTCTCGCAAGGGACGCCCTTTGTTTTTTAGCATAATCCCCCAGTTCGTTGAGCAACTAACATACTTTAGTTTGCGTGTGGTGTATAAAATTTTCAGTTGCGTTTTCAACATAACACCTAAAATAATTTTTCTGATCGCTATATTTGCCCGCTAAAATTTACTCACATGCTCGTAATGAAATTCGGAGGTACCTCCGTCGGCAAGCCTGAACGTATGAAGAAAATTGCCGAGCTGTTGCTTTCAACACCCGGTAAAAAGATCGTCGTGCTTTCGGCATTGTCCGGAACCACTAATGCATTGGTTTCAATCGGAGACAATCTTCTGCTCGGCCAAAAGGCTAAGGCGGAAGAAACAATCGCTACGCTCGAAACTCATTACAACACATTTGTAAAGGAATTGTACGGCAGCGAATCTTTCCAAGCCATTGGTCAGGAAATCGTAAGTCGATTCTTCATCTTTATCAGGTTGCTTGCAGCAGGTCATTTTGACAATAAAGGTTATCGCGAATTACTCGCACAGGGTGAATTGATTTCTACTGAACTTTTTTATCAGCACCTTCAAGAACGAAAAATTAGTGCACGTCTATTGCCTGCGCTTTACTTCATGTCTATCGACGAAAATGAAGAGCCTGAGTTGGAGAAAATATCTGTGCGCCTGAAACCATTGGTAAGCTCGCTAAACAACATCGAGATCATTATTACGCAAGGATATATTTGCCGCAACCACCGAAACGAAATAGATAACCTTAAACGTGGTGGTAGCGACTACACTGCTTCACTCGTGGGTGCTGCCATTCAAGCAGAGGAGATTCAGATCTGGACCGACATCGATGGCATGCACAACAACGATCCGCGCATCGTCAAGAAAACGGTCCCTATCTCAGAACTTACTTTCGACGAAGCTTCAGAATTAGCATACTTCGGCGCTAAAATTCTTCACCCGTCAACCATTGTACCAGCGCAAAAGATGAATGTACCCGTGCGCTTGAAAAACACGATGGATGAAAAAGCTCCTGGAACAATCATTACGAGTAAAGGTACCGAAGGTTCTTTCAAAGCAATCGCTGCAAAAGATGATATTACTGCGATTAACATTAGGTCGTCGCGTATGCTGATGGCTTACGGTTTCTTGCGTCGTGTGTTTGAAGTTTTTGAAAACTACAAGACGTCTATCGACATGGTTACTACATCGGAAGTAGCAGTATCGTTAACCATCGATAACAATACACATCTTACGGCAATTGAAAATGAATTGAAAAAATTCGGCGTTATTGAAGTGTATAAAGATCAAACAATTATTTGCGTTGTTGGGAATAAAATCACAGAACAGAAAGGTGTGCTGAACAAAATTTTCGATTCGCTTTCATCCATCCCTGTAAGAATGGTGTGTAGCGGGGGAAGTACGAACAACGTAACAGTTCTTGTTGATAAAGGCAATAAAGCTCCGGCACTGAACGCTTTAAACGAAGGCCTTTTCGGATTGAAATAGTAGGCTAAATATTTCAAAAAAACCATTGAAGGACGGACAGCGTGTTCGTCCTTCTTTTTTGTTACGACCGATAACAAAACTGGTCAATAATGGCCTTAATCGCTCAAAAAACGCTGAAAAAGAAGAAAAATGAAAGAATCACGTAATAACGTTAACTTTGCTGTTTAATGCGGTTTTTTAGGCTATGACTTTTGACATCCTGCTCACGCTCTTTTTAGTTTTTCTAAATGGTTTTTTCGTTGCTGCCGAATTCGCAATTGTGAAGGTCCGTTCCTCACAAATTGCACTTCAAGCTGGCAATTCATCTAAACGAGCCGCACAAATTATCATCGACAACCTCGATGGATTTCTAGCGGCGACGCAATTGGGCATCACGCTTGCGAGTCTTGGCCTCGGCTGGGTCGGTGAAGATGTCGTTTCAAAAATGATCATTTCCGTGATGCATAGCTTCGACTTAAAAATAACAGAGGAAGCAGCCCATAACATTTCTATTCCCATTGCCTTCGCAACCTTAACCGTGTTGCACATTGTGTTTGGCGAGCTTGCGCCGAAATCATTGGCTATTCGTTATCCGACGTCGACTACCCTGAGCGTGTCAATACCGCTCCGTGTATTTTATTTCATCTTCAAGCCCTTCATTCGTTTACTGAATGGTCTTGCTAATTTGATTCTGCGTCCCTTTGGAATTCGTCCGGTGAGCGAACAGGATATTCATTCGGAAGAAGAATTGAAACTGATCATCGCAGAAAGTGAAGAAGGCGGTGCCATTGAAAGCAGCGAGCGCGAACTCATTCAAAATGTTTTCGACTTCGACGATCGCATTGTAAAACAAGTGATGGTTCCGCGCATTAAAATATCGGGAATCAACTCCAATGTTACCCTCGATCAGGCTTTGCAGATCGTGATGAAAGAAGGTTATTCACGGTATCCGATTTATGATCACAATCTTGATGAGATCAAAGGTATCCTTCACGGAAAGGACATTATCTTCCACTACATCAACAAGACGAATAAGAGTCTGCTCGAAATAGCGCACCAACCTTATTTCGTTACAGAGAATAAACCGATTGACCACTTGTTGCGTGAATTCCAAAAGAAGAAAGTGCAGATGGCGATTGTGATCAGTGAATATGGCGGTACCATCGGCATTGTAACCATGGAAGATATCATCGAAGAGCTTGTTGGCGAGATTCAAGATGAGCATGATCATGAAGCGCAAATCGTTACGCAGCATGATAACATGTATCAGGTTATAGCAACCTCATCTATTCACGACATCAATAAAGTTTTAGACGAACCATTCCCGGAGTCTGAAGACTACGACACCTTAGCAGGACTTCTCCTTCTTCACAAACCTTTCGACTTGCGTGAAGGAGAAGAATTTGATCTTGACGGCTATCACGTGAAGATTGTGAAGATGAATAAAACACTTCCGGAAATCGTAGAGCTGCGGACTTTGCCTAAATCCGAAGAGGAAGCGCAAGATTAATATCGCACAATCACTTCAGCGATCTTTTTTACACCAGTTGTTTTAGCGCTGCTTCAAAAGATGCTTGTGCAATGCCCGTGTTTTTTGCATTTGTCGCGTGCGTCTTTTTAAGCGCATTAAGAATTATTGTGGAGATATCTTCAAATATTGCAGCATCCGTCATTTTCACTTCACTCTCCATGAAGTATGCGAATACACGAGCCATTCCACAGTTGGCAATAAAATCCGGAATCACCGAGAATTTTTGATCGGCATACAATCCTGTAGGACCGAAGAAGATTTCAGGATCAGCAAATGGAACGTTCGCACCGCAAGAAAATACTTCCACCTTCGATGCAATCATTCGGTCAACTTGCTCGCGCGTGATCAAGCGTGACGCTGCTGCGGGAATAAAAATCTCGAACGCTAAATCCCATACTTTTTTATTCACCACATCGAAAGTAAGCATCTTTGGCGATACCAATTTATTTCCATTCCTGTTGATGACAAGTTCCCTGATTTCCTCAAGCGAAAATCCATCTTCGCTAATCAACCCACCTTCGTGGCTTACGATGCCGACAATCTTCACACCCAATTGTGCGAGATAAAATCCAGCGGCAGCGCCTACGTTACCCCATCCTTGAACCACGGCGCGCTTTCCCTTCACATCGCCGCCCCATAAAGTGTAATAGTGTTTGACCGCCTGAGCGACACCATAGCCTGTGCACATGTCGGCTACGGTATACTTTTTCGCCAGTGATGGAGAAAATTTTTCATCTTCAATCACCTTCACAACACCTTGCCGAAGTTGGCCGATGCGATTTACTTTTTGGGCTTCCGTTGGCTTATAGTGTCCTGTGAAAACACCTTCTTGTGGATGCCAAATGCCGACGTCTTCAGTAATGGGAATTACTTCATGAATTTCGTCAACGTTCAAGTCGCCACCCGTACCGTAATAATATTTTAACAGCGGCATCACCGCGGCGTACCAACGTTGTAACACACCGGCTTTCCGCGGATCATTGGGATCGAAATTTATCCCTGACTTTGCTCCCCCAATGGGCGGGCCCGACACTGTGAACTTTACTTCCATTGTCTTGGCGAGCGACTCCACTTCTCGCTTATCAAGTCCCTTTCTCATACGCGTTCCACCACCGGCGGCACCTCCACGCAATGAGTTAATCACAACCCAACCTTCTGCATCAGTCTCGCTATCTTTCCATTCAAATACTACTTCCGGACGTTTCGTCTCGAATTTGTTCAATAATTCTTTCATTGGTCTCTATGAAAATTTGCTAGTTTAAAATCCAACCAGGACGCCTCCACTACTATCAACGAGCGCCCCGGTGACGCTCTTCAAACAATTTACTTCACGTCGCGCACGAAGTACGCCGAGAAAAGCAAACACAAGCGCCTCTTTATATTTTACCACGTTTTCGTCGGGTACTATCCATGCTATATCGTCGCCACCATGTTCTAATAATTTAGCAATCAGAAATGTATTGAACGCGCCACCACCCGTACATAATACGTTAACTTTCCTATGGTACGCTTTCACTGCCTTCACAATTTCAATTGCTGATGATTCTGTAAAAGTTCGAAGGCGATCATCGACTGGAATTCGTTCATCATCTAATATTTTAACAATTTTTTCTTCAAAGAATTCGCGCCCTAAGGAAGGACGTATCAATCGTAAATCTTCATAGATTTTATCCAGAGCTTGTAGCATTTTAACATTGAGATTTCCCCGCTCTGCCATGAGCCCACCCGCATCAAATTTCTTGTTGACTTTTCTTGCCAAGTAGTTCAATCCCATATTCGCGAAGCAAATGTCGTAAGCCTTGCGTTGGCGACGAATATCAATTGACAAGTTTGCAATGCCACCCAGGTTAAGGCAAACATCATAGTCAGTAAAAAGGACTTTATCACCCGCTGGAACAAGTGGCGCTCCTTGTCCACCGCGCATGACGTCTAGTGCGCGAAAATCGCAGACAACAGGAACACCACACTCAGCATATAATGCATTCCCATCGCCAATTTGATACGTAAACCCCTTTGCCGGTTGGTGAAAAATCGTATGTCCATGCGATGCGATAAAATCTACTTTCGACAATTTGTGTCGTTGCATGAAGTCCTTGCAAATTTTTCCCAGCAGCTTTCCATAAGAAACGTGAAGGGCGATTAGCTCTTCACCTACCAGCGTATGTGCCGTCGAGATGCGCTGCGTCCACGCCGCCGAATAGTCAACGGTAGTAGCTTGCAGAATATCGTATTTCCAACCCTTCGTTGTTTTCGAGAACTGACAATACGCGATATCGAGTCCATCGAGCGATGTCCCAGACATCAAGCCGATAACTTTATAGTTATTCTTTGAATCCATACTTTTGAGCACTGCAAATATAAATGATGATGAATGTAGTCGTTGATTACGGAAACACTTCCGCCAAGGTAGGCATTTTTAAAGAGCGTCGATTGGTGGATAAAATAGTGTTCGATTCGGCTGAAAAATTAAGGGGCTTTCTTGAAAACTATTCCGGCGATTACATCATCGTGAGTTCAGTATCGGTTGATGCCACGGTCGTGATGGATTGGGCTCGTCATTTTAAAGCGAAGTTTATCTTGACCCCGTCCCTTCCGTTGCCGGTTGTTAATCGATACGCAACGCCGCAGACGCTAGGTGTTGATCGCATTGCAGCAGCCTGCGGCGCGTACGAATTATTTCCCAATCAGCATTGCTTGGCTATTGATGCTGGAACATGCATCACCTACGAGTTTTTAGATGCGGGAGGCAATTACCTGGGCGGTGGCATTAGCCCTGGGCTTCGGATGCGATTTGAGGCGATGCATACATTCACGGCGCGGTTGCCGCTAATTCAGCCGGTAGACCAACCGGCTTTGATTGGCACCTCAACGGAGCAGTGTATGCAAAGCGGGGTGATTTATGGTTTATGCGACGAAATTGAAGGAATTATTTTACGTTATCATGAGAAATTCGGGGATTTGAAAGTGATTTTGTGTGGTGGGGACGCTCGTTTTTTTGAAAACAAACTTAAAGCGGCCATATTTGCGGTCCCTGAATTGGTTCTCAGCGGGTTAAACAGCATTCTGATCTATAATGTCAATCGTTAAGAAGTTTATTATCCTTTTGGTGGTCGTGGCAGCGGCGACAGAAGTATTAGCACAAGGCTCTCGCTCACCATTTACTACTTTCGGTATTGGAGAATCTTACGGGAATGCCCTCATCCACAATCAGGGAATGGGTGGCATCGGAGTCGCACAGCCTCAAGCGTGGTACCTCAATAATCAAAATCCAGCCTTGCTGGTTTATAACACGCTAACCGTATTCGAGGTTGGTGTTGTTGGCGAGTCTCGAACTATTAAAGGTGGCGGAGCAACGCATAAATCAAAGGGTGGAAATATGAACTATTTGGCAGTTGCGTTTCCGATCAAAACTTTTAAATGGACAACCTCGCTAGGGCTCATGCCTTATTCAAATGTTGATTACGACTTTGTGAATAGTGGAACCTCCGACGATAGCGTTACACCACAGGAGATTCGCCAAACTGGTACCGGTGGATTAACACAGCTTTACTGGTCGAACGGTGTTCGTATTACAAAGGAAATTACCGTCGGACTAAAAGCTGCTTATCTCTTCGGGCCGATCGATGATACTGAATCGTTGACGCTTATGAAAGATCCTACTACACACGTCCGGTTTACATCGACTGTTGAGACGAAAACTTCGTTCAAAGGATTTAACCTTGGAGGAGGTGTTTCTTTCTCAAAAGATTCCCTCGGACATAACGACAAATATCGTTTTAGCGCAGGCGCTACTTTCTCGCTCGGAAGCTCACTTGTTGGCCGTACGGAGAACCTTTACTACTTGTTAACACAAAATGGTGACACACTCGACATCAATAAAGCTGGCAAGTACAAAGGGGACTATGACATCCCAGGAAATTTGACCATCGGTGCAGCGTGGGGTAAAGGCACCAAGTGGACCGTGGCCACTGAGGTTGCCGTTGAGAATTGGAGCGGAAGCACGTTCGATACCGAAGATGAGGAATTAGACCTCGCATGGCGTGGCGCCATTGGCGGTGATTTTACGCCTGATCTATTAGGACAAAAACTTCTTCAACGGATGACCTACCGCCTTGGTGTAAGCATGGAGCAGTATCCATGGTTAAGAAATGGCAACGCGGTAAAAGACGTTGGCATTAATTTTGGTTTTTCTGTTCCATCAGGAAGATCCAGCATAGATCTTGCCTTTAAGTATGGTAAGCGCGGCGATCAGGCAAAAACAGATTTAGAAGAAACCTATTTCAAAGTATTCTTCGGAATCACTTTCAATGACCAGTGGTTCATTAAGAGAAGATTTGATTAACTGATCGCTACGCTGTCGACAATAATATCGCAGCCTACATGAAAGAATTTGCTTTTAGTCGCATTTGCATTTTGATGATGTCATGGCTTGTTCTTGCAAGCTGTAGCAAAACAGAAATCAAAAAACCGCTTGAGTATGAAGGTCCCATGCGTGAGGCTGAAAACATCGAAATGTTTTACACTGAGAATGATCGGGTAAAGGTGAAGATGCAAGCAGCGCTTCTCTATGAGTTTCAAAATGGCGATCAAGAGTTTCCCAAAGGCATCTACCTAGAATTTTACGACGAGAATGGAAAGCTGGAATCTAAGCTAAGTGCAAATCATGCTTATTTCTTTAAAGAGCAGGATCAATGGCGCGGCCAAGGGAATGTTCAAGTAGACAATGTAGCGACAGACGAACACCTTAGCACAGAGGAGCTTTTCTGGAAAAGGTCTTCGAAAAAGATATTTACCGACAAGTTTGTTACTATCCGACAGCCCGGAGAGGTCATCTACGGTGATGGATTGGATGCAGAACAAGATCTTAGTGACTACGAGATTATCAATCCGCGTGGCCAAACTAAAATTGACGATTAGTGCTTTACAGTACGTTGTTTAGTTGTTCTTTGATTTTTTCTAACTCCTCTTTCATCACAACAACATGCTTTTGAATATCAGCGTCGTTGGCTTTGGAACCGATCGTATTGATTTCTCTACCGATTTCTTGCGCAATAAAGCCTAATTTTTTTCCATTTGACTGCGACTCGTTCAAGGCTTGAATAAAGTAGTTCAAATGCGCTTGAAGTCTTACCTTCTCTTCGTTGATATCCAACTTCTCGATATAGAAAATTATCTCTTGTTCAAGGCGATTAAGATCGTATCCTTCCTCTCCAAAAAAGGCTTGAACATTTCCTTTTAATTTTTCGCGAATGCGTTGTACTCGTTTAGGATCTTGTTGCTCTACTGCGCGCAATCCTTTTTCGATCGATGCGCAGCAGGCCTTGAGCATATCTTCTAATACTTTTCCTTCAGCGGCACGAAATGTATCGCAGGCTTTAATGGCCTCGACAATACACTTCTTTACTTTATTCCACTCATCATCCGACGTATTTTCTGTCAGATTCGAATTAATGACATCCGGTGAATTGAGGGCGATTTGAAAAATGTTCTCATGGGGTGCTACTACACGATCGGCGAGCTGTCTAAGCGCGGTGTAGTAGGAAACAAACAACGCTTCGTTATATGTTTGTCGAATGGTACTTTCTCCATGACGCTGACATTCGATCGTGACCGACACTTTTCCACGTTCTAGTTTTTCACTGATAAGGTTCCGCAATTCAATCTCACGGTCGGCGAAATTTTTAGGAAGCCTAAGGTTGAGATCGAGAAATTTGGAGTTTAAGCTTTTGAACTCGACACTGATCTGCACTTGGCCATCGTCGTGATTGGTTCTTCCGAAACCCGTCATGGATTTAATCATGCTGTATAAAAAGTTAAGGCATCGTTTTCAAATGCCTTTGCAAGATAAAAGAAATTGTCAGTAGTGGTTTCTTTAAAAATCGAAGCCCAGTGTTACATGTAGACGCGGATCCTGCACTTTGTAATTTTCCACTGGCCATGCGAGGTCAAACTTTACATAATAGCCCAGCATCATGGAACGTAATCCGACGCCATAACTATATAACCATGGGTTTAAATAGTTTTTGATTTCAGCTTTGAAAGGCCCCCGTTCAACGATGTAGTAACTAACGCTATTCCCTGAATTGAAAGGAGGCCGACCCGACCAACTTGTTCCAATATCATAGAAGCCAGTCAACTGCATATTGCGAAAAAAATTGGAAGACACCGGTCCATTTGAAAGCGCTCGGATCAATGGTATTCGCAACTCAGCGTTGAATAACAAAACGGAATTTCCAAATAGCGTGCTGTAATCAAAACCCCGTAAGCTTGTGGTATACTCAACAAACAACAAATCTTGAGTTTCGCCAGCAACACCAAGCGGATTGGCTACGCCGTTACTGGTAACACCATAGTATTCAGATTTATTGAAAAGCCAATTGTCCATACCGCCAAGCAAGTAGACCTTGGGTGAATTACCAAAGAAATGGCCTGCAAACCCTCGTACAGCAAGTACAATTTCTCTATATATTTTCTGGTAGTGACGAACATCGGCAGAGATTTGACTAAAGCTTAAAGAATTATCATTTAGTCCTTGATGATGTTGATACGAAATCTTTCCGCGGGAGCCTTCAATCAAATTCAGACCAGTAGAAACAGAATTGTCGTATACCATTTCAAACTTACCACCCGCATAATAATTTGTGATCGGTTTATCCGGATCGGGCAGTGACGCGACGTTTGATTCTCCAAGCTCGGATGATCCAGCAACTGCGGCAAATGGTTTTACTGTCAACCTAAAACGATCTGATATTGGAAGCGATGCCCCCAACTCAAGACGATGCAAGGTGTATTTATACTCTTTACTAAACTGATTAATATCATTACCAGGAAGCGCGTCCCACCGAATAGCTTTTCGATCAAAGCGGACACTGAAATCCATCATTTTTGGGAGGTACTGAAACTCAGCAAAAAAGTCACCGCCACGCAAATTAATCGGCGCCATGAGTCCACCGTATATCCGATAATTTTCCAGCATGTCGTTCATTTGTGCCTCTATTTGGATACCCAGATCGCGTAGCGGATCAATTACAAGCGAGGTAACTAAATTATCGGCACTGAATCTTGGCTCGTACGGAAATGGTCCTGTAACGCGATTTTTGTCACGTGCCTTCATGTAACGCGTAAGTAACGACTCACTTGGCTGTGTTTGCTTCACGGCCTCATCTTCGAACACATAATTATCTGTATTTACCGTTTCATCTTTTTTCGCCAGTGCTGTTGCTTTCACCGTTGTCGTATCCGATTGCTGAATTAAAGTGTCGGATTTCGTCGTATCCGGCTTTAATGTATCCGCTGGAATAGCCTGCAGGGAATCCGCCGGCAGCGTTGTTGAATCATTCGCTTGTACTTCCTTCTTCCTGGCGTTTACAAGATCACGTACGCTCATTACCTTATTTTCTTCCTGCTTACGTTTTTCACGAATCACACGTGCCTGTTGCAGTTCTTTTCTTCTTGTCGATGGCGTGAACATTGAACGGTTGATGTCAAAATTCTGATCGACATAGATACTTTGCCGCTGCTTGTTGGTCATCACTGTTGCTAAGGTCTGATTAGCAAAGATGAGATCGTAGTTTTTAATACTCGAAGAAAAATTTGTCACCTGCGTATATATCTTCGTCGCTCGATTGAACTTGAAAAGGTTTACGATTCCACGCTGGTCACTTAGGTAGTAGAAATTATCAGCATCAAGGGCCAAAGGAGCATAGTCTTTACTGATTGTGTTGGTGACCCGTTCGAGCAGTACACTTGAGCTGTCTAAATCGTAGACAAACAGATTGTAATTATTGTTCAGTTTATCAAACTCAGGTTTTGCGTTTGCGCGTAATGTATCGTGCGTACGATTAGAACTAAACACGATCTTGTTTGAGTTGGGGATAAAGCTTGGATCCAAATCATCGTAAAGATCATTGGTTAACCGTTTCACACGATCGCGTCTTGTGCTTAACAAAAATAAATCGCTTCTGCCTTCAAAATCGGCACTGATGATTATCAGGCGCCCATTGTTTGAAAAATGGAAGCTGCGCACATTACTAAATTTATCGAGCGTGCGAGGCTGTTTTGTATTTGTTGCAATATCGTACAACCAAAACACGTACTGCCCTTGGCGCGTACCGATTACACCCAACACGTTCGGATCCGACCAAGCAATTAGAGGCTGCCTATAGTCTACCCGTTGGTTGATAACCTTGCTTCCACCCGCGAGAATTACTTTTTCTTTTCCGCTCGACAACGTGCGTACACGAATTACATAACGACCGCGATCATTCTCGGCATAAGCCAAATACTTTCCGTCGGGACTGAGTTTAACTTGTGTGAATTCGGTAGTTCTATTATGATGTTCTAAAAAACGGTTAGCCTCCTCGGGTTCGATGTACGACTTTGCTACCGTAGCAGACATTTCACCATAATAGCGTTGCCACTCCGCGAGCATTTGCTTGAAGGTAATCCCAAGGGTGATCAGTATACTCCGTTCCTCATTCCGGGTAACACGCGTGTAGTTAAGGATGTTGGCCATGCTACTCTTACCATACTTCTCGGTGATAAAATTCCAAATTGATTGGCCAACCAGTGCGCCCTCACGTCCACCCAGTTTAGTAGCTTTTTTCGCGCGCTTAGTCTTCATCAGCTGACGGATGTAGTCATCCATTTCTGCCGTCCAACCTTTTGCAACATACAATGATGAACCTTGCACGAACCAATCTGGTAAGTTCATCAGGATAGAACTTTGAAAAATGTCCTTCAGGTTTCCACCGAACATCATTTCATTTACCATAAGCTCGGCCATACGCGATAAAAGTTCATCTTTAAACTCTTGTGCGGTTCCCATGTGCGCCGCCTCTATGTATGGCTTGATAAAATCTGTCTCTCCCCCGACTTTATGCACATTCTTATTCAGCCCCATATTGCTCTGGCGCAAATCCGTAAGCGAGTTGTAAATAAAAACTTTGGTTTTAAAATATGGAGGATAGTCGATCATGTCGGTGATTCGATCGAACTCTGCTTCCAAAAAATTTAACGCGTCTTGCGCAACAGCACGTCGGCCGTCGTAATAGTAGACGTCGAAGTTTTCACCACTCAGGTAAACCCAATCAAAATTCCTGTATTGAATTCTGTTCTTACCAAACACTTCTCTGGCCAGCTGTGCACTGCTGGTATAAATTGTACCTACAACCAGAACGATTATCAATAATACCTTTCGAAGAATCATACGCTATTTAGGGGACTTCCAATATAATGATTTAAAACGTTCAATATCTACTTCTTTATTTAATGGTTTATGATTTTCCATCCAGCGGGTCAAAACCAAAGAAAAGTATGGCGCGAGGCTAATCCCTTTCGTTCCAAGTCCATTAAAGACAATCAGCGACTGCTGCTCCGGATGCGCCCCAAGCATGGGCCGACGATCGGGACTTGTTGGGCGCCAACCCCACTGATGGTCAACCGTCTGAATCGAAAAATCAACCAAGCCACTCGCCTTTTCTTCCAACTCCATCCGCGCCGTCAATGTGATTGCCGCTTCTTTGTCTTGTACGTTATAAGTCGATCCAATGCGCTGTCTTCCTGCACTGTCGCTTGGCAAAATATAAACGCCGCGATTTAAAATAACTTGTTCTCGAAACGGCGATTGAATAGAAATAGTCTCTCCCTTTAATGGCCGTACCGGTAGCCAGTCGAACCATCTGTTTTCATGAACGCCCTGACAAAAAATAATTCTTTTCGCGTTAACCTCACCATACTGTACGCCATCGCCAATCGGTGACAACCGCGCGTCGTCGAAATGCTCATGCCGCAGCACACCCTCACGTCTAATTCTGCCCGACACGGCCGAAATAAATGCTCTGGTATCCAAGTAGCCGCACTGCTTGAGAAGCAATCCACCGTATGGATTTTTTACATGAGCAAAATTAGGTGAGGTGAAAACTTGATCGATGAAATTAGTATATATCGGATCTACGCTCCTTCCCATCCATTCGTTCTGTTCTTCTACTGAAATAAAAGGTCGATACAGCGGCACGTCGTATAAACAGCGTGATTGGGTCGACTGTTCGACGCCGCGATAAAAAGAATGAAGCGTTGGAAATAGTTCATCGGCGAGCCAAGTACGAACCATTTTCTGCCCCGTGACGGGGTTAAACATGCCTGCCGCAATGCGCGAAGAAGAATTTCGTTCGGGTTGATCAATTACGAGGATCCGTTTACCAATGTCTAATAGCCGAATTGCCAAACACGAACCAGCAATTCCTTGCCCAACAATAATGTAGTCGAATGATTCCAATACGATGTTGATTTCAGATCAAGAAAGAATTGCAAATTTGAAATAAAATTAATGGGTCTCCCGAAAAAGGCAGCTATTTTTGAAGCTGTTTTCACGATATGTTACAATTACAAGTCTTTGCTTTTAACCCGCTTCAGGAAAATACATACATCCTATTCGACGAAACGCGCGAGTGTGTTATCATCGATCCTGGATGTTATGATGCAGAAGAAAAATACGAGCTCACCTCGTTCATCGAACATCACCAGCTTACGGTAAAAATGCTTCTGAATACACACTGCCACGTGGACCATGTGTTGGGAAATGCATTCGTGAAAGAAAAGTATAAGGTGAAATTATTCATTCATGAAAAGGATGAGCCAGTATTGAAAGCGGTAAAAGTTTACGCGCCACACTACGGTTTTTTCCAATATGATGAAGCCACCGCTGACGCTTACTTGCAGGAAGATGACTACGTTCATTTTGGGAATCAAAAACTTAAAATCCTTTTTACGCCAGGACACGCTCCGGGTCATGTCGTTTTCTACCATGAAGGACAAAAAATAGTGATCGGTGGAGATGTTCTTTTCTATAATAGCATCGGTAGAACAGATTTACCTGGCGGAGATTTTTCGACTTTGATTGAAAGCATTCATACAAAACTTTTCACCTTGCCGGATGATGTTACGGTGTATCCTGGTCATGGTCCTGAAACAACGATTGAGTTTGAAAAACAAACCAATCCATTTTGTGCTATCAAACACTAATTATCATTTTGATTGTTAAGACTTTTTAAACTTATGATTCGTCAAATACCTAACTTTCTAACTTGCTGTAATCTACTCTGCGGTTGTTTTGGAATTGTTTTTTTGTTGGAGGGTAGAAATGTACCAGCAGCTTACTTCATCTGGACAGCCGGTGTATTTGATTTTTTTGACGGTTTTGTTGCGAGGCTTCTAAAAGTTACTTCCCCTATTGGAAAAGAACTAGATTCGCTCGCCGATGTGGTGAGCTTTGGCGTGCTCCCTGCGCTTGTCATGTACAAACTCATCGGTAGCAGCACCACGAACGAGTACCTACCTTACATCGCTTTCATGATCGCGGCGTTTTCCGCAGTACGATTGGCTATATTTAACATCGACGAAACGCAATCCGATAATTTCAAAGGACTAAACACACCAGCCAATAGTATTTTCATCTCTTCTCTGCCGTTGTTGCCAGCGACAGTCACGAGCTGGCTATTTCAAGATTGGATCTTGGTAACCATTACCATTGTATTTTCATTGTTAATGGTTTCGAGAGTTGAAATTTTCGCGCTTAAATTCAAAAACTTTTCGTGGACGGATAACAAGCTACGGTTTACCTTCTTGATCCTGGCTGTATTACTCCTAGTATTGCTGCAGTGGAGCGCGTTGCCACTGATCATACTATTATACATCGCGCTTTCGTTGTTAGGAAAGGCATTCGCTTAAATCCCGAAGATTCGTGCACCGGTTATTTATAATATTTACATTCATTTTCATTTGCCACGAGCTTGGTGCACAATCATCCGTTCTACAAACCGGCAGATGGTACAAAGTTGCTGTCTCCAAAGCAGGCGTTTACAAAATTACAGGTAGTCAACTCAAGAAAATGGGTTTCAGTGCAGGATCACTTGACTCAAAAAAAGTTAGATTATTCGGGAATAGTGGCGGTATGTTGCCTCAACCTAATCTCGCGCCGCGACCGAATGACTTACAAGAACTTGCCGTTCATGTTGATGACGGCGGCGATGGAAAAATTGACAACAATGACTTCGTTCTCTTCTATGCGGAGGGCCCGAATCTGGTTGAATACGAAGTCACAAAAGAAATCTTCCGATATGAAAAAAATCTTTACAGCGACGCGAACTATTACTTTGTAACCGTTGGAAATGATTTTGGCAAGCGCATTGAAACAACCGACGCCCTGGCTGGTACCCATCCCGTTGTTGAAAGGTTTCCAGATTACTACTATTACGAAAACGATAACTTCTCTATTCTAAACTCGGGAAGGCAATGGCTGGGAGAGCGCATCAACGATGGCGGCAACGTTGATTTTAAATTTAACATCAAAGGCATTATTTCCGACGCACCTTTCAAGTTTGTTTCTTCCGTGGTGGGCCAAGCGTTTGGAGCTGATGCGACTTTTAAGAGTAGCCTGAATGGATCACCACTGCATACGCAGGTCGTGGAAGGGTTTACAGAATCCACTTATGGTTCGAAGGGAATTCAGCATCGCGACACAGTATCAAAAATAGCGTCAGCATTCAACCTCGGATCGTCAGACCAGCATGAACTTAGATTTCAATATAACAAACCAGGGATCGGTTCGGGTTTCATCGACTTTTTTCTATTAAGCTTCTCTCGACAACTTTCGAAATACGAAGATCAACTACATTTCAACTCAGGACATTCCACATCGGCAACATCGACTTTTACCATCTCAAATGTGGAAGCCACTGAAATGGTATGGAACGTCACAGATCAATATAACCCCAAGCGCGTTCCGCTTAGTATCGCCAACGAAGAAGGCCGTTTCTCAGCTCCTACCGCATCGCTACAATCATTCGTCATTTTTAACAAAAACTTTCCATCACCCGCGCTTTTGAATGAGGTTGTCAACCAAGATTTGCATGGTTCTTCCACGCCGGAATTGCTTATCATCACGCATGCAGATTTTTTGTCAGAGGCAACGCGACTAGCACAGCATCGCCAACAACATGACGGCCTGAGTACGTTGGTGACGACGACAGAAAAAATCTTCAACGAATTCTCTTCCGGCAGACAGGATGTTACAGCGCTCCGTGATTTTATAAAACACCTTTACGATCGATCGCCAGAAAAGCTAAAATCCGTTTTATTATTCGGACGAGGATCATACGATTATGTGGGACACCTCAGGACGTTCACCAATTTCGTTCCCACTTACGAATCGGAGAATTCGTTAGATCCTTTAGAAACATATTCATCGGATGATTACTTTGGATTTTTAGATGACGATGAAGGAGCCTGGACGGAGTCGCCACCGGTAGCGCACGACCTTGAGGTGGGCGTCGGCAGACTTCCGGTTAAATCTATAGATGAAGCGCGTCACATCGTTGACAAGTTGATTGAATATGATAATTCGCAGAAAAAATTTGGTGGCTGGCGCAACGATATCGTATTCGTTGCTGATGACGGAAACAACACAGACAAATTTACGCGCGAGCATCAGCTTCAGGCAAACACGTTGGCCAACGTTATCGACAATAACGCACCGGAATTCGACACGCGCAAAATATTTCTTGGCGCCTATCAAAAAACAGTGCGACCAAATGGTGAATCGATTCCTATCGTAAATGAAAAAATCGTCGAAGATTTTTATCGTGGTGCACTCATCATAAATTATACGGGGCACGGCTCCGAACATGTATGGGCTGATGAAGATGTTTTTAGTGACGAGGAGGTTTCTACCTTGGAAAACAAACGCTATCCGTTTCTTGTTACCGCCACGTGCGAGTTTGGCCGCCAAGATAATCCCGATGAAATTTCAACGGCAGAACTAAGTGTCGTAAAGGAAAATGGGGGTAGTATAGGCCTCGTAACCACAACACGACCTGTATTTTCGGTAAACAACTATTATCTCAATCAAGCTTTCTATGAGGCATTCTTCCTGCGCGAGAATGGACGGTTCCGCACCATGGGTGAGATCTTCCGCGACACAAAGAATAACAGCGAGACAGGTATTGGTAATCGAAATTTCTCGCTCATGGGCGACCCTTCTATGCGACTGGCATCGCCCAATGTGGTGGTCGATGTCACGTCACTTGAAACAAAGGATGGGAGTGATACATTGAAAGCGTTATCTACTGCGGTTGTCAAGGGTGTTATTCGTGACGTCGTGAGTAGCGATACCATTAAAAATTTCAACGGCACATTAGAGAGCATACTCTTCGATAAGCAAACAGATTTTGTAACCATCGGAAAAAATAATCCGGCATTCAGTTTTAAACAGTGGTACAATGCGCTGTATCGAGGAAAGGCAAAGGTTACCAACGGACAGTTCGCGTTTGAAATCATGCTGCCAAAAAATATTGCATACGAATACGGCGATGGGAAATTAAGTCTATACGCCTATGATCCGACTTTGAAAACAGAGGCCATTGGCGCATCAAAAGGTTTCAAGATCGGCGGCACACAGGCGAATTCAGGTCAAGACAACGGCGCCCCTATGATTGAGCTGTTCGTCGGCGACACAACATTTTTACCCGGTGGCATTGCCTCTCCGAACACAACACTTGTTGTAAAATTACAAGATGCGTCTGGCATGAATATATCAAACTATGGCATTGGCAACAACATGATTGCGACGTTGGATGGTAGTCAGACATTTTTGATAAACGAATATTATAGTGCAGACATCGATACCTATAAAATCGGGTGGGTCAATTACCCGCTTCGAAACTTGTCGGCGGGCAAACACACCATTACCGTTAAGGCTTGGGACAGTTATAACAATCCCAACCAAGCCAGTATAAATTTTATTGTTAGTGATGGTGAATCACTTGTTGTGGAGAAATTTGGGAACTACCCTAATCCGTTTGAAAATGAGACGACTTTATTCTTCCAGCATAATAGATCCGGCGATAATCTTGCAGGGGAACTCATTATTTACGATCTAGCTGGTCAGCAGCTTAAGTCATACAGTTTTTCCGTTGAGGAGAGTGGTTACGAAGTGAAACTAGTTGATTTGGATGCCTTCCAGGTGTTCGGCAAAAAACTTCCTGGAGGTTTATACTTAGCACGACTGGCAGTTCGTTCATTAACGAACGACTCTAAAACAGAAGTGTTTACAAAACTTATTGTTTTGAATTAACTATCTTTACCGACCTTAGAAACTAACCTGATGAAACTCAGCGCTAATCTTTCACTGGCCATAGCCGTCAGTTTATCCTTACAAATTTTTGTAGCCTCGAATATTTCCGCGCAAGGTGTTGGCGGGTCACCTGATCTGATTGGACAACAAGACAACGCGATCACAACGGCCGTACCATTTCTGGCAATATCACCGGATGCACGTCATGCAGCGCTTGGGGATGTTGGTGTTGCTACTTCTGCCGACCCATCGTCAGCCTATTGGAATGCCGGCAAGCTGGTTTTCATTGATAAGCTTTACGGATTTAGCGCCTCCTACACACCTTGGTTGGGTAAGATTGTAAATGACATGTCCATCTCTTATCTGTCTGGCTTTTACAAAATCAATCGCCAACAAGCCATTGGAATGTCGCTGAAATATTTTGACTTGGGAGAAATCAATTTCCGCGATAATAACAACGTAAGTCAAGGAGATTTCAATCCGAGAGAAGTTGCAGTCGACGTAACGTATTCTCGACTGCTCACAGAAAACTTTAGCGTTGGCTTATCTGCTCGCTATATCCATTCAAATCTGACAGGCGCATTTACAGCGGGGAATGACGCCCAGCCTGGTAACAGCGTTGCTGCGGATATTGGTGTGTTTTACACCACAGAACTTGGTACCAGTTCTACATTGAACCTCGGCGCTGCAATTTCGAACATCGGCGCGAAAATATCTTACACCGGCGGCGAGAACAAAGACTTTTTACCAACCAATTTGCGCTTTGGTTCAGCCCTTACGAAAGAACTAGATCCATTTAATAAATTCACATTCGCGTTAGACTTTAACAAACTGCTAGTCCCAACACAACCACGCTATGATGCGCAAGGCAATATCGTAGACGGAAAAGATCCAGATCGATCATTGCTGAGTGGGATATTCGGATCATTCTCTGATGCGCCCGATGGCTTCAAGGAAGAGATAAAAGAATTTATGACGTCAGTAGGCGTAGAATATTGGTATAACGATACTTTCGCTGGTCGTATCGGATATTTTAATGAAGCAAAAACAAAAGGCAACAGAAAATACCTCACGCTTGGAATTGGTTTTCGTAGCAAAAAGGCATTTGGCGTAGACGTCGCCTACCTTGTACCAACCAATAAACGTGAGCACCCACTTGCTGAAACGTTACGTTTTTCGCTCCTCTTCCAATGGGAAGATTTTAGTAACAGAGATTTATCAGGATCTGATACAGAATAAATAACATTCATGCTTGATCGCACCATTGCTCCTCCATTTACGAGGAGCACTTTTTTTGAGCTTATTTCACCAGTGCAAATTACGTTGCGCAATGGACTCAACGTTTACACAATCTCCGGCGGGAATCAATCGGTTATCAAAATCGAGATCTTAATTAAAGGTGGTCGATGGACTGAAAAACATTTTGGTGCTGCCTACTTCTCTGGGAGTCTTCTCTCAAAAGGCACCAGCAAAAAATCAAGTTTTGAAATCGCCCAGATATTTGATCAATACGGCGCGCACTTAGAAATTAATCCAGGAATGGATATGGTATCTATTGTACTCTATACGCTAAACAAAAATTTACAACCTACATTATCATTACTCTACGAACTTCTCACAGACGCAGCATTTCCTGAAAAAGAACTGGCGCAAACAAAATCTATTTATCAACAAAACTTGAAGGTAAATAATGAAAAAACAAGTTTCCTTGCCTCGAAACTTATTCGCGCCAATCTGTTTGGAAAAAATCATCCGTACGGAAAAGAGCTTGAAGAAGGGGATGTAAATGCAATCACCCGCGACATGCTTCATCAACATGTTCAAGCACAATTTGGAGATTTCTTGATCATCGCTTCTGGACAGGTAACGGACCGTGAACAAAAGCTCATCCAAGAAACTTTTAGCAACATACCCATCAAGGCATCGACGGCGAGTGTACATGCAAACGACGCCCTGAAGCCTTACCGTCAAATTCAAGAGAAAGAAGGGAGCTTGCAATCCTCTTTACGATCAGCAAAAGAAATCATTTCACGAACGCATCCCGACTACCCGTCGGTACTCTTTTTAACGCATGTGCTTGGTGGATATTTTGGATCGCGCTTAATGAAAAATATTCGCGAAGAAAAAGGACTTACTTACGGCATCTACGCTTCTTACAACACGCTAAAACATAAACAGTATTTAGTGATTGGCGCAGACGTTAACAAAGAAAATTTGGAGCTTACTTTCGATGAGATTAAGAAAGAATTAGCACGTTTGTACTCGGAACCCGTACCACTCGACGAGCTTGATACGGCACGCAATCATTTTATTGGAAGCTTGCAATCGGAGATGACTACACCTTTTGCCCATGCCGACAAACTGAAAAGCACATTGCTTTACAACTTACCAGAAGGATTCTATCAAACCTTGATCAACCGTATTGATCAATTAACGGACGAGGATCTTATGGAAACAGCATCTAAATATTTCCAAGGCGATAGCTTCTTCGAAGTCGCTGTTGGATAGTTTGTCTTTTGCTGAAATTAAGCGATCTCCGGAATTCGTAAATTGACTGTAGTTCCTTTTCCTACCGTCGAATCAATGGAGATGTTTCCGTTGAGCTTGTCAATCGCTTCTTTCACAATGTAAAGACCAAGTCCCGACCCTGCGCCATCGTCAGTAGCGCGATAGAACATCTTATAGATATTTGGCAAGTGTTCGCGCTCAATACCTTTACCATTGTCTTCAATAGAAAGCGTAACGTTATGATCCGCAATTTCCACATCAACCTTGATGACGGGATCTTTCCCGTTGCGATAGCGAATCGCATTGGAGATGATATTATTTAAGATCACCTTTAACCTCCAACGATCGGAATAAAAAGGCTTTTCTTGTTTAATACGAATAATCTTTTCAACAGATTTCCCCGTCGATGTTGCAAACTTTAATTGGCTAAATGTTTCATCGATCAATGGCTCGAAGAATATTTCTTCCCGTTTTACTTCAAGCCTTGAGTTTCTCGACTGATCCAAAATTTCTTTTATAAAATGATCCTGTTGAAGCGCACTTTTGTTGATCATGTCGAGATACATGTCTTTCATTGTGGCTTCTTGATCCTTCCGTGCGAGGTTAATCAATCCTAGCACCGAGGCAATTGGCGCGCGAAGGTCATGCGATACACTGTATACAAAATTGTCAAGCTCAGTATTGCGTTTACTAAGTTCTTGATTGGTCCGTTGAATTTTTTCTTCCACCGTTCTTCTCGAAGTAATCTCATCGTTAAGTGCGCGGGTACGCTCCTCAACCATCGCCTCAAGATTTTCATTAAACTTTTGCAATTCATGTTGCACGTCGATACGTTCTTTGACGGTTGCGCTAAGGATAAGCGTTGTGATCGAAATCACGCCGATAAAAATTTGCAAGAGTAACATAGAATCATCTGGCGTTGTCAATACAAATGGACCATTGTTCACCGTTGTATAATAGACGGACACTAATGCGGTAGTTAGCACACCAGAAATTGCCACCAAAAGTTCAAATCGAAATGCCAACCACAATAAAAAGGGAAGTACTAAAAACGGGAGTGACCTTTCCAACGTCATCGCTAAATAATCAACTTGCAGTAAGAAGTAGATGCTGGTGACGCTGAAGAGAAATATGCCGATCTCCAGGAATTTCTTTGGTTTGATCCTTTGCTTCATGCCTTGTGCGATGGCAAGAATGAACGGCGTGAACAATAAAATTCCTACAACATTACCGATCCACCAAGAGAACACATTTCTCAAGAGCGTGTCTGTCGACGTTACATGATTGTAGAACAAACTCGCAGCGCCGATGCCCGCACCGATAACGCAAACGAATAACGTGACGAATAAAAATCGAAAGGCATTTTTGGCGTGACGAAAAGGATAAGGATCTTTTATCCAAACCTTCATCAAATAATTTCCTGTAACCGCTTCAAGGGTGTTGCCGATGGCGATAAAGCAACTGATAGTAATGATGGTTTGCGCACCAAGATTAGGATTGTTCCAATAGGCCATCACATTAGCTACCAGTGCGCCTATTGTAATGCCTGGCCAGGCCGATCGTCCTAAGAGGATCATCAGTGCAAATGCTATCCCGGATGGAGGCCAAGTGGGTAGGGCAGTCGTGTTTTCGAAGGCCAAAAAATAACCAAGCCTCGCCGAGAGATAATATAACAACGCGACTCCTATAATCTGGAGGTCCCGCTGATATTTAAGTGGAAGTTTAATATTCACAAATAATTATCTCACTATCAAGTAAATATAATAATTGAAGCGAAACAAAAAAATTGAGACCGGAGTCGTAACATCGTTTTTAGGGGCGAGTGGTCAATTTTGCCGGTCGAAAGACCGTTTGCCGTGCACCATTATGCTTTACCTAGCCTCACTCAGATCAAAAATTGATTCTATCTTACGGAAGATTTTAAGCCTATGGATCTGACCATTCTTTTTTCACCTGTCGATGAATCGATTTATCACAACATCACCTCGCCGGGAAGCTTCCACCGAAACATTCGGGTTTTTGGTGACAAAATGCCTGACTATAAGGATGCCCACATCGCCATTTTTAGTGTCGCTGAATCTCGCGGTTCAAAAAACAACGAAGGATGCAACGCAGGCGCCGATGAAATCAGACGAAAACTTTATAACCTCAAGAAAGGAACCGGCGCTTATCGCATCATCGACCTCGGGCACCTCAAGCCTGGGCACGATTTGGATGAGTCGTATGTGCGCATCAGCGAAGTATGTAGAATGCTGTTGGAGAGCAATGTATTGCCGATCATTCTGGGTGGATCACATGATCTCGATTACGGGCAATACAGCAGTTACGAAACACTTGAGAAGCTTGTCAGCTTTTTGAACATCGATGCGTCACTCGACCTTGACGACCGCAAAGACGAAAGCAGCACACCAAGTACACAGCACATTCATAAAATTCTTCTTCACGAGCCAAACTACCTGTTCAGTTACACACACCTTGCGTATCAAAGTTATTTGATCGATCCAATGTCGGTGGCCATTCTCGAAAAGCTTTACTTTGAAGCGTTCCGCATTGGACAGATTAGAAATAATCTTCAAGAAATTGAGCCCGCAATTCGAACGGCCGATCTTTTGTCTTTCGATATTACAGCGATTCGATCTGCTGATGCTCCCGGAAATGCAAACGCACAACCCTTCGGACTAACTGGCGAAGAGGCCTGTCAATTGTGTTGGTATGCTGGCTTGAACGAAAAACTTAGCTCGGTTGGGTTCTACGAATACAACCCTTCATTTGATGACGCACATAAGAAAACAGCTGCTGTCATTGCAACGATGCTCTGGTATTTTATAGAAGGATACTATCACCGAAAGCATGAACAAAATTTCAAAAGCAATGACTTTCTTAAGTACTCGGTATCGATGCCGGTAGAACCTGAAGTCATTACGTTTTACAAAAGTAAATTCAGTGAGAAGTGGTGGATAGAGGTACCTTATCCAAATGGACGCGAACGCTATTCGAGAAACAGCATTGTACCCTGTAGTTACGCCGACTACCAAACTGCCGTGAAGGGTGAAGTCCCAGAGCGATACATCAACATGCTCGCGAAACTGATCTAACAATTGCAAAAGCATTCTCCTTATGAAACTCGCTGATATGTTAATCCTTTCCCTCGCCGTGGTATTCCTCATTATCGGAATTCACCGTGTGATGGTAGGTGGATTAGGTGACGCCTATTGGGCTTTGATGTTCACGATGATTCTTTTTTTTCTACTCGTACTGAGAAAGAAAAAATAAAACGATGACAACCGATGTTGGTTATGCCGCGCTTTCTTTACTCCTGGCAGTGATTTTTTCAGGTGCCGAAATCTCTTTCTTGTCGAGCAACAAATTGCAACTTGAAATTGCGTCGCGGGAAGGATCGATGACTGCGAAGATCATGTATTTCTTTGTAAGCAAACCAGAACATCTTTTTTGCACCTCCCTGTTGGGAAACATTCTGTCGTTGGGATTTTCTGTTTTTTACCTGCTAAACGTTCTCGAAGCATTGTCACCGCGAGAGTTTAACCACCTCACGAATGTGTCGAGTATATTTTTGTTTATCCTGGTCGTCACTGCGATGATTGTGCTCGTCGGGTATATCATCCCGAAATGTTGGGCCATGATCAGCCCCGAACGTGTGGTCACACTCATTACGGTTCCATTTATCATTTCCTACATTGGGTTACTTCCTTTTACTTACGGCATTATTTTAACCCATCGCTTCTTTACCAGAAAATTGTTGCGACGAAAGGAAATTGAGCATCGCCCGTTTTTTCGCATTACACCACTCCAAAAAGTTATTGATGACAAGCCCGCGTCTTACGTTGGCGACGAGCGAATTCTCGCCAGTGCGATGGACTTCAAGACAGTAAAAATTCGCGACTGTATGATTCCACGGACTGAAATTGCGGCGGTGGAGATTACGAATACGATCGACCAATTACGGAAGGCTTTTATGGACAGCGGCCATTCAAAAATTATGATCTTCAAAAAAAACATCGACGATATCATTGGGTATTGCCATTCGTCGTCGTTGTTTCGGCAACCTTTCAGTATCCATGACATTCTCATTCCGGTGATCACAGCGCCGGAAACAACGCCAGCCAATGAGCTTATGCAAAGGTTCATTGTCGAGAAGAAGAACGTTGCGGTTGTCATGGATGAATTTGGTGGCACAGCGGGTATTGTGAGTGCAGAGGATATTGTCGACGAGATTTTTGGCGCACCGCCGAGCACCGAATCGGTGGAAGAGAATCTTCTAGAAGAACAGCTAGACGAGCGGACTTATCGTTTTAATGCCCGTTTGGAAATAGACTACCTGAATTTAACCTACAAATTGGGTCTGCCGGTGGGCGATTACGATACGTTGGGCGGGCTGATACTAGCACATACTGACAACATTCCTTCGGTTGGTGAAATTATTAGAATGACACCCTTTAATTTCACGATTCAAAGCATTTTCAGCAACCGGATTGGGGTGGTTAAAATTACCGTCGACGACGTCAAAAATGACGAAAATTCAGCTTCGGGCGAGGCTAGCTAGCCTTTTGATTCTCAAGGATTACGGATTCTCAACCTTTTTTAAACACGATATTTTTCTAATACGGATATCGGGTTAAATTTGCGGCTCTTTAAAATTTAGATTATGGCATTGATAGGAACTTTGCGTGATAAGGCGGGCATCGGATTAGTGGTGTTCGTGTTTGTCGCGATTTCAGCATTTATTCTCGGTGATATCTTCAGTGGTAATTCCAACATCATGAGATGGGGCGCCGATAAAGTAGGCACCATCGCCGGTAAAGAAATCACCAAAAAAGAATTCGACGCTACTGTGCTCCAAATGGAAGAACAATATCGTCAGCGTGCACAACGCGACCCGGGTGAACGCGAAATGATCGGTATCCGTCAACAAGCATGGGAGCTTTTGATTGCCAAGTACGCATTCCAACCACAATTCGAAAAGGTTGGTATTACGGTTACGCAAGAAGAACAGCTTGACATGATCGAAGGTGTTAACATCGAAGAAGGACTTCGTCAGGCTTTTGTGAACCCTCAAACTGGCGAGTTCGATCGCGCTATGATGCAGAACTATATTAGCCAAGCAAGAAGTAATCAAAACTCGCAAGAGTACTTACGTCTGAAGATGTATGCGGATAACCTCGCACCTGCGCGTGCCCGTATCAAATACGAAAACCTTATTCTCAAAACAGGCTATGTCACAAAGGCCGAAGCTGAACGTGCTTATCACGCACAAGAAGATGTAGCTGAACTGAAATATCTGTATGTTCCTTTCTTTGCCATCAGTGATTCTGCTGCACAAGTTTCCGACAGCGACCTCAAGGACTTTTATCAGAAGAACATCGAACGCTTCAAAACAGAAGCCACTCGCGATATCAAGTATGTTAGCGTACCCGTTGTGCCATCTGCTCAGGATAGCGCCATCGTACAGGACAAACTTGCAAAAGCACTTGAAGCTTTCCGTACTACATCTAATGATTCCGCGGTTGCTTACCAATATTCATTAAGCAACACGCCATTTGAAAAATACAACAATGGTACGCTTCCAACTTTCATCAACCGCGATAGCCTCGTGGAGGGTAAAGTGATCGGCCCTATTGTTGATGGCGACTCGTACAAGATTGTAAAAGTTTCTAAAGTGACGAACGACACTGTTTCTTACGCTAGTGCTCGTCACATCCTAATTACTTGGACCGATTCAACGGATGCTGCAAAAGCTGACGCAAAAACACGTGCAAACAATGTATTGGATGCCATCAAAAAAGGAGCAGACTTTGCAGGTCAAGCAAGTGCATTCAGCCAAGATCAATCTAACGCGCAACGCGGTGGTGACTTAGGATGGTTTGCAAACAACGGCACCATGGTGAAGCCTTTTGAAGATGCCATCTTCGGCGCTACCAAAGCTGGACTTCTGAACGAAGTAGTAGAAACACAGTTTGGATACCACATCATTGATGTCACTAATCCAAAAACAAACAGAGCTTATCAATTGGCTATTGTTGAAGAACAAATCATTCCATTGGATGCATCTATCAGCGCAGCGTTTACGAAGGCAGAGGCATTAGCAACTGCATCTGATGTGGAAGACTTCGAAGCAAAAGCAAAAGAGCAAGGTCTAACGGTTCTCGAAGCGAAGAGCATCCGCGCTAGCGACAGAGGTGTTAGCAGTCTCGGCGAGGCACGCGCAGTAGTACAATGGTTGTACCGTGAAGCAAAAACAGACAAGGTTTCTCAGGTGTTCGAACTTGAAGGACAAAATGTAGTTGCTGTTATGACAGGCGAGATCAAAAAAGGCCATCGCCCATTTGAATCCGTTAAGAATGAAATTACGCCTGAAGTACAAAAAATTGTAAAGGGCAAAGCAATCGCTGCGAAGCTCAATGGCTTAAAAGGGACGTTAGACGAAATTGCAGCTGGCTTCGGAAAAGAAGCAACTGTTTATACTTCTAGCAACGTGCGCTTAAGTGGCAATGGATTACCACCAGCTGTTAATTACGATCCTGTTGCCGTGGGTGTATCCTTCTCCCTTGAGAATGGGAAGCGTTCACAACCTTTCAATGGTGAAAACGGTGTTTTGATTGTTGAACTGCAAAACAAAACTGTTGCACCTGCAATTGAAAACTACACGCCGTATTCACAACAACTTCTGCAGAGCCTGAACATGGCCGGATATAGTATCTCCGAGGCCATCAAAGAAAAATCTGATATTGAAGACGAGCGCTATAAGTTCAACTAGGAATATTAAAAATTTTAATGAACGCCTCCTGCTTGTCGGGAGGCGTTGCTTTTTAAGATGAACGAAGAATGGTTTAACAACTTTAGAGAGAAACTGGACCAGCACTACGCCTGGCCCTCACTTTACATTTATAAATTCATTGTGCCGAAAGGGAAAGAGGAGGAAGTCAAGAAACTATTTCCTAAGCATGCTGTGACTGAAAAACTTTCTAAGCAAGGGAACTACACAAGCGTTACAGCACAAGTGATGGCCAATTCAAGCGACGAGGTTATTAGAATCTATGTTGCTGCCGCAGCGATTGAGGGCATTGTCGCCCTTTAGTGGCAACCTTCCATAGCGATGTGCAGAAAAAATCGTAAATCGATATTCTAAATCGTTTTGACTATGGAATGGATACAGGAGAACAATCGGCTGAAGAAAACATTCAAGTTTAAAGATTTCGTTACGGCTTTTGGGTTCATGTCAAAAGTTGCCTTGCTCGCGGAGAAGATGGATCATCATCCGCAATGGACGAACGTTTACAACACCGTGAGCTTCGAACTATCAACACATGATGCCGGCGATGTCGTTACGGACAAAGACCATAAACTTGCAAAAGCTATCGACGCCGCAGCCAGTTAGATCGAACAATAGATGTCAGAAAAAATCATCAACCTCTACATAGTTCCCACACCGATCGGCAACTTGGGCGACATCACGATACGTGCATTGGATGTTCTAAAAAACGCCGACCTGATTCTCGCAGAAGACACGCGAACATCGGGCTTTTTATTGAAACACTATGAGATTGCAAAACCCTTGCAGAGTTTTCATAATTTCAACGAGCATAAAATCGTATCGTCGCTGATCGAACGGATGCAAAAAGGTGAGCGTATGGCGCTTGTCTCTGACGCGGGCACACCAGGAATTTCAGATCCGGGGTTTCTCATCATCCGTGCATGCTTACAAGCAGGGCTTCAGGTGGAATGCCTCCCCGGTGCTACTGCGTTTGTTCCTGCACTTGTTAAATCAGGACTACCTTGCGATCGATTTGTGTTCGAAGGTTTTCTTCCCCATAAAAAAGGTCGCCAAACGGCACTCAAGAATCTCGCTGCTGAAGAGCGCACGATGGTATTTTATGAATCGCCCCATCGCCTCGTAAAGGCACTTGAACAGTTCAAGGAATTTTTCGGCGCCGATAGGCAAGTTTCTGTCTCGCGCGAGCTCACCAAAAAATTTGAAGAGACTACAACGGGTACGGTCGAAGAAGTTTTACACTATTATCAAAGCAAAGATGTGAAAGGCGAAATCGTAATTGTCGTCGCCGGTAAGCAATCTGATTAACCTACCATTTATCAAATTATAATTTCATCGCGTGTTAGTTTCATTCTTGATGAGTATATTTCATTAATCAAGAAAACAATATCGCAATGGATTTAATCAGTATCGATAAACGCGTAGCAGAGCTTTGTGTAGAAGTTGGAGATTTTATCCAGAAAGAAGGGGCAGGTTTCGATCTCAGTAAGATTGAACAAAAGAACAGTTTCAATAATTTGGTTTCCTACGTTGACAAGGAAGCTGAACGAAGACTGGTTTATAGCCTTCACAAAATAGTACCTGAAGCTGGCTTCATCACTGAGGAGGGTACCGTTGAACAGTCCAAGCAAAATACTTACAACTGGATCATCGATCCACTTGATGGTACGACCAATTTTCTTCACGGCTTACCGATTTATGCAATCAGTATTGGGTTAACGCGTGGAACAGAAACGATATTTGGCGCAGTGTATCACGTTGTGCGAAAAGAGTGTTTTCACGCGATAGAGGGAGGCAAAGCATTTTGCAACGACCATGAAATTCGTGTATCGTCGGTTCCCTCATTAGGCGAAAGTTTGCTCGCAACTGGATTTCCATATTATCATTCTGAAAAGAAAGATGCTTACCTCGACATCATCAAAGAATTTCTATATAAGACACATGGCATTCGACGCCTGGGCAGTGCAGCGATTGACTTAGCGTATGTGGCATGCGGGAGACTTGAAGGTTTTTTCGAATATAATTTGAACCCGTGGGACGTCGCTGCAGGAGCATTCATCGTTCAACAAGCCGGCGGAAAAGTTACCGACTTTAAAGGTGGAAATAACTTTTTATTCGGCGGCGAACTGTGTGCGGCAAATGGTCACATTCATCAAGAAATGCTTAATCAGATCAAGCCACGTTGGGGATACTAATCAAATTAAACGATCACTTATTATAATCATCTCAATAAAACCTCAATACATGTTACGGTTTCACAAACTACTACATTCCATTAGCCTTTGGACGTATGCACTTACGCTGTTGTTTCTCGGGCAATCCGTTGTTGCACAGGAAAAATTAAAAGAGAAATTGCCGATTGATCCAACTGTTAAAATTGGAAAGCTGAGCAATGGCTTGACTTACTACATTCGTAAAAATGTAAAACCCGAGCGAAAGATTGAACTTCGACTTGCTGTTAATGTAGGCTCAATACTTGAAGATGACGATCAACAGGGACTCGCGCATTTTGTTGAGCACATGGCATTCAATGGGTCCAAAAATTTCCAGAAGAATGACATCGTCTCGTTCTTGCAATCGATCGGTGTTGAATTCGGCGCTGACCTCAACGCTTATACAGGATTTGATGAAACTGTTTACATTCTTCCCATCCCAACGGAGAAAAAGGAAAACATTGAAAAAGGATTTCAAATCCTTGAAGATTGGGCAAGTACTGTCGCGTTCGACGGCGCGGAAATTGATAAAGAGCGAGGCGTTGTATTGGAAGAATCGCGCGGCGGAAAGGGTGCTGAAGATAGAATGTTTCGTGTTGTTTATCCAAAGATGTTTCAAGGATCGAAGTATGCAGAGCGACTTCCTATTGGCAAAGACGATATCTTAAAAAACTTCAAGCACGATGTGATCAAACGATTCTATCGCGATTGGTATCGTCCCGATCTTATGGCCGTCATTGTGGTGGGCGACATCGAGCCAGCAGAAGCTGAGCGCTACATCAAAACACATTTTGAAAAACTAAAGCCAGTTGCTAACCCAAGACCACGCGCATATGCAGATGTACCAGCGCGCGCAACTTCTGAGGGACTTGTCGTTACCGATCCAGAGGCAACAAATCATGTGATTGAGATTTATTATCCATCACAACGCGAAAAGGAAACAGTTACTGTTTCAGACTATCGCGAATATCTCGTTCGCCGCTTATTCACAAGCATCTTGAGTCAGCGTATGCAAGAGCTCGTGCAGAAGGCAGATCCTCCATTTGTTTTCGGCGGAACATTTGTCGGCGGCTATGCACGTGGCTATGAGTCATTCCAATCCATCGCTTACCTTGCAAAGGGTGGTCCGGAAGCTGCAATCAACGCACTTGTTCAAGAAAATGAGCGCGCGCGGAAGTTCGGATTCACCGCAGCAGAGCTTGATCGCACAAAAAAAATGATGATGAAAGGTATTGAGCGTAGCTTTAATGAGCGCGACAAAACTGAATCCGCAAACCTTGTTGATGAATATGTGAATCACTTTCTGCAGCAAGAACCGATTCCTGGCATAGAGAAAGAATTCCAGTACCATAAAGATTATCTCGACGCAATTACGCTCGAAGAGGTGAATGCTTACACGGCAAAAAATTTACCTAGTCCAACGACGCCAAAACTTGTCGTACTCCAAGGACCAGAGAAAGCCGACTTTAAAATGCCAACAAAAGAAGAACTTCTTGCAATGGCAGAAACGGCAGCCAAAGCGGAAATCAAACCGTACGAAGAAAAAGCAATAGCTACCTCGTTGCTAGAGAAATCTCCAACCGCAGGAAAGATCACCGCCACGAAAGAAAATACAGCCATCGGAACAACGACCGTTACATTGAGTAATGGCGTTACCGTAATACTCAAGCCAACTGATTTTAAGAATGATCAAGTAATCATGAATGCGACACGTTTCGGCGGGCAGTATTTGTTCGACGCCAAGGATCGTTTCAGCGCAGAGTTCTCGTCGGTTGTGATTTCACAAATGGGCATTGGAAGTTTCTCACCTGTTGATTTACGAAAAGTCCTTGCCGGAAAGAGTGCCTCTGTTTCACCACGCATTGGCCCGATTTCAGAAACACTCACAGGAAGTTGCAGCGCTGTTGATTTAGAGACCATGCTCCAACTTGTCTACTTAAACTTTACACAGCCAAGAAAAGACCAAGAGCTTTTCACGTCGTTCGTTACCAAGCAACAATCGCTTTATCAAAACATGACGTCAAATCCTGAATTCACTTTTCAGGATAGTGTGTTCAACATTTTATATAAGGGACACGCATGGTCACCGAAAGTTCCAAAAGGAGAAAACATCGGCCTCATCAACCTCGACAAGGCCGTTGAAATTTATAAGGCGAGATTTGGGGACGCTACAGGATTCACTTTCGTCATCGTTGGAAAATTTGATTTAGCGCAAATCAAACCTATGCTCGAAACGTACCTCGGTAGTCTTCCTGCATCAGGCAAAAAGTCAACGTTTAAAGATCCAGGATTGCGTCCGGTAAAAGGTGTTGTTAAAAAAGAAGTTCGTAAAGGAACTGAGCCCAAAAGTTTCATCCGTTTATTCTGGAACGGCGAAACACCATACAATGAAACAGAGAATTTGAAAATGCAGGCATTGTCTGAAGTACTCAACATCAAGGTGATTGAAAAATTACGGGAAGATCTTGGTGGAATTTATTCTGGCGGTGTGTTTGCAAGAATGAGCAAGTATCCGTACAGCAACTATTCATTCGGCATGGCACTCCCGTGTGGACCAGAAAATGTAGACAAACTTATCACAGCAGCGCTCGAAGAGATTGCCAAGATTAAAAAAGATGGACCGACCGAGGCTGACCTTAACAAGGTAAAAGAAACTTGGAAGCAACAGTATGTTGTTAACGTGAAAGAAAATAATTTCTGGGTATCACAACTCATACAAAGTGTTGAACTCGGTGCCGATCCAACAGGTATTCTGTCGTACGAAAAGCGAATTGCCACCATTACGCCTAAAGATGTGAAAGACGCAGCCGTGAAATATTTGACTGATAAAAATTATGTTCAGGTAGTCTTGAACCCGGAAAAATAATTCAGATCGAGTTTCAAATGCATAAAAAAATAAAAAATGCTGCTCTTCATTCGAGCAGCATTTTTTTGTTGTATCGTCTCATAAAATGCCCATGCTGCTCAAGGTGTGTTGATTTCGTGAAACGATTCTCCTCCATTGTCTGTCCAACTCATGGGATATTTTTCATCGAGAAATTCCAGTGAATCCGTTGTGAGGTGTAGTGGATGAAATGTATCAATCATCACCGCCAGCTCATGCGTTTCCTTTGCTCCGATACTTTTCTCGACGGTGCCTGGATGCGGACCGTGAGGCAAACCGCCGGGATGAAGTGTAAACGATCCACGTTCGATACCTCTTCGACTCATAAAATTTCCTTCGGCATAATACAAGACTTCATCAGAATCAATATTACTATGATTATAAGGAGCCGGAATTGCGAGCGGATGGTAGTCGAACAATCGCGGCACGAACGAACAGATTACAAAATTCTTCGCTTGAAATGTTTGATGCACTGGTGGTGGCTGATGAATTCTTCCCGTGATCGGCTCGAAGTCGTGAATCGAGAAAGCATAAGGCCACAAAAATCCATCCCAGCCAATAAGATCAAGAGGACTATAGTCGTAAATATATTGATGCAAAAATCCTTGCTTCTTAATCTGCAAAAGGTACTCACCTTTTTTTGTTTCCGTAATCAACTCATGCGGAGGACGAATATCGCGTTCACAATAAGGCGAATGCTCTAGAAGTTGGCCGAGTTGATTTCGATAACGTTTTACAGTTTCTATAGGACTTGTCGATTCAATGATGAGTAACCGGAGCGGGCCATCTTCAAACTCCAGTTTATAAATCACTGTACGCGGAATAACCACATAATCGCCTTGCTTAATATCGAGTTTTCCAAAGGGAGAAATTAATACGCCCTTTCCGTCATGAACGAATATCACTTCATCGCCTTCAGCATTCTTGTAAAAGTAGTCCATCTTCCGTTGTTGTGGCGAACAGATTGATATTGAACAATCATTATTCATCAGCAAAACTTTCCTTGCATTCAAAAAATCCTTTCCCGTCTCTCCCACCTTCGATGTGTTTAGATGCGTTTGCTGTAGCGCATAATCGTCAACACGTTTCGGGCCATAGCGAACTGGTGTTTTGATTTCTTTGATGCGCGTTGGAGGATTGATGTGATATAAATTTGAGTACACACCAGAAAAGCCTTCTGAACTGACCAGTTCTTCTTTGTAAAGACTTCCGTCTGGCTGGCGAAATTGTGTATGCCGTTTCGGTGGAATATTACCGAGTCGATAGTAGTACATGGTTAATGCGTTTGCTTACGTCGACTAAATTCAATCAAATTATGAAATAAGCAAAGCATTGATGAGAATGTCTCCGTGACAAATGAATCACGTCATCGCACAACGAATTTTATTGGGATTTTTTTGAAAAAGATTGAGGAGAACAGAAGAAGGTTTCGCGATCAACGACACGTCTTCCCCGGGTTAAACCCGGGGAAATAGAAAACAAGATATATGCTAATACTTAAATACTTTTCCTCCTGCCATCACCTCTTGCGTTTTTTCATCGAACGTTACTTTCTCGCCTGTTCGTGCCGCGGCGTTCGTCATAATAGTTGCAATGGAATGATAGTATCCTGCTTCTACCGGCGCATTTGGTTGCGTTCTGTTCCTAACACTCTGCATCCAATTTAGCATGTGATTAGAAGTCAATACATCGCCACCAGTAACCGCAGACGCCACTACTTTCTCCGCACTCACCGTGATATCTGTTTCAGGCAAAAGATTAGCATGTAGGTTCATCGCTTTCGCATGATTCTCTTGCATCCCACCACGCGGGGTTACCTTGTTCGTATTCAAATTCAGTTCGCCCCCATTTGAGTAGTAAATCTCCGCCGGGTTTTCATCACCATTACCCATACGAGAAGAGAAAGTAACTTGGAATCCCGATGATCCATCTTCGGCACCATAGTCGAACACAGCCGTTGTTGTATCCCAATTACGTCTACCATCTTTCCAAATGTATACACCTCCGTTGGCCACGACGCTACGCGGATGTTTTAATCCTGTAAACCAATGTACAGTATCTATTTGATGACTCATCCATTGCCCAGGCATACCTGACGAATAGGGCCAGAATAATCTGTATTCTAAATATTTTCTTGGATCGAAATTTTCAAAGGGACGATTCAATAAAAATCGTTTCCAATCTGTGTCTTGCTCTCGAAGCTCTGCTACCAATGCGGGGCGACGCCAACGCCCTGGTTGATTAACATTCCAACTCAGTTCAACCATCACAATGGGACCAAACTTCCCTGCTTGAATGAATTCTGCAGCTGCATGGTAATTGTTTCCACTCCTCCGCTGCGAACCTATTTGAACGATCTTGCCCGATTCTTTAACCGCCTTTAGCGCCGCGCGATTATCCTCCATCGTTTCAGCGAAAGGCTTTTCGGTGTATGCATCGCAGCCAGCTTTTACGGCCTCGATGGTATGAATCGCGTGTTGAAAGTCAGCCGTGCTGATGATGACAGCATCTAGATCTTTGATCTTGTACAATTCATCGTTATTCACACAAGCCTGAATATCGTGGCCAAGTTTTTCTTTTAAGAAAGCTTGTCCTTCTTCTCTACGCTTCTTCCAAAGATCAGAGACAGCAACGATATCGAAATTGCTTTTCTGATAGTGATGTGTGAACGCAGGGAAAAGCGAATATTTAAAACGATCAGAAAATCCGACTACACCCACTCTAATCTTATCATTAGCGCCAATGATGTTCGCATAACTTTTTGCACTGAAAGCCATAGCACCCAACGCCACTGCTGCAGATTTCTTAATAAAGTTTCTTCGGTTTGATTTCATATGTTAATCTTTAATCGACGACCTACTTAAGAATTTTAATTTTAATGCTGCGAAACGACACTTTATCACCGTGATCCTGCAGCAAGATTCTACCCTGTTCCGCCATCCCAAAATTTTGCCAATCTGCGTACTTGCTGCGCGCGACGAGTGCTTTAAAAATGTTATTGCCACGTGTGTACTCAATTACTTTATAACCGTTCAACCAATGCTCAACACGATTATCAGGATACACTATGACACGGCCTTGATTCCACTCGCCAATTTTTTTGATGCCGCGTGGATTCTTTGCCGCCGGAATCAAGTCATAGAGTGATGATAATGTACGATTCCCAACAACGCCCATTTTGGCGTCAGGGTGTTTGTCATCATCTAGAATTTGAAACTCTAGACCGATAGCGGAACCTTGATTGTTTTCTTTTTCAGTTACAAAATATTTTACCCCGCTATTAGCACCTTCAGTTAACTTAAATTCAAACTGCAGATCGAACGCAGCATACTCATTGTTCGACACAATGTCTCCACCATTCCGCGATTCTGCTCCATCAGATTTTACAACAGAGAGTGTACCGTCTTTAATTTCCCAACCGGCCTCTGGAAATTTATCCTTGTATGCACCTCGCCATCCTTCCGTAGTTTTTCCGTCCCAAAGCAACACAATGCCATTTGCTTTCTCTTGTTCCGTGATCTTGTTCGGCAGAAGATTCAATTGAAAAATATTATCAATTGGCGATGCTTGAAGATTCTCCGTCTTAATTCGAATATTCTTGAACCATACTTTTTTTCCAGCGTCCTTCGCATCGTTGATTGAGTGCACTTGGAGTGCGATAAAACCTTTTGGTGTCATGTCGTCGACAATATTTGCACACGGTATACCATTGATCCAGGTACGCATGTTACTTCCGATGGCTTCAATACGAATTGTATTCCACAGTTGATTCTTATATGCATTCTTCGCAGCCACGTTGTACTCTAAAGGATACAACCATTGACGACGTGATTCATCATAAATTCCTCCACACCATTTACGTGGCGTTGGATCAATGTCGAGCTGATACCCAAATACTTTTCCATCTTCCGGTCTTTGCTCACTTCTAAATTGCACGCCGCTATTCGTACCGTCGTCCATTTTGAATTCAACTTCGAAAATGAAATCACCAAAAAGTTCTTCTGTTGCCAGAAAAGAATTTGGCGATTCAGCAACCGTTGTTCCCACGATCATACCATTCTCCACGGCATAAGGAGCCTTTCCATTAACTTGTTTCCACCCTGAGAGGTCCTTTCCATTAAAAAGATAGCGCCAAGTTTTATCCTTCTTCTGTGCAAAAGAAGGAATGGACAACACCAGCAGGAACATCAAAATTCGATTCGTCATTTTTATTATAGGTTTAATCGGTTTAGTTCTTTCACAGCATAGTCGCATGCTCTGGCGGTAAGCGCCATGTATGTAAGCGACGGATTGACACATGATGAACTTGTCATGCATGATCCATCGGTTATAAAAACATTCTTTACATCATGCATCTGATTGAAAGCATTCAACACTGAAGTCTTTCGATCACGCCCCATACGAGCAATTCCCATTTCATGATTTGTATTACCAGGTGCAGACGTATTTATAAAACTTTTTACGTTTTTGAATCCTGCAGCTTCAAACATCTCTGCCACTGATGCAGCCATGTCCTTCTGCATATTCAACTCATTCGATTTATACTCGCAGTCAATTGTCAATGTATTTCGTCCAAACTTATCCTTCTTATCCGTGTTAAGCGTAATCCGATTCTCTTGATAAGGTAAACACTCACCATATCCGTCGAGTTTAATTTTCCATTGCCCCGGCGTCTGAACATTTTCTTTTAGTGACACGCCTATTTCTTCACTCATGATGTGGCTATGCCATCCGTTTCGATAAGCCCCGCCCATCAATCCAAATCCTCTCCGATAATCTTTACGCTCGTTACTAAGATTTCGGTATCGTGGTACATACAATGTATTCGGCCGGCGCACATAATAATAGTAATCTTCATATCCTTCAACATCAGCGGTTGCCCCAGCGTGTTTGTGATGATCCATTAAATTCCTACCCACTTGATCACTATCATTTCCCAATCCATTTTCAAATCGACTCGACATTGAGTTCAGCAAAATAAAACCGGTTGCCACAGTGTTTGCATTGAGAAAGATGATGCGTGCGAAATATTCTGTTACTTCATTTGTTTCCGTGTTAATAACTTCTACACCTGAGGCTTTTCCCTTTGCTTCATCGTACAGCACACGATTCACCAGACTATTCGGAAGTAGTGTTAAATTTCCCGTGGCAAATGCAGCCGGGAGTGTACTTGCATTGGTGCTAAAATATCCACCCCACGGACAACCGCGGTGACAAAGATTTCGCGACTTACAAACACCGCGACCTTTAACAGGCTGAGTGAGATTTGCAATGCGCCCCATAATGATTTTCCTACCCGAAAACTTCCCTTCAATTGTTTTCTTAAAGTCAGCTTCGACGCAATTCATTTCCATTGGTGGTTGAAAGTGGCCATCGGGCAAATGCGAAATTCCTTCCGACTGACCACTCACACCGATAAATTTTTCAACATAATCATACCAAGGGGCAAGGTCATTGTAGCGAATGGGCCAATCGACGGCGACACCCTCCTTTAAATTTGCCGTAAAGTCTAAATCACTCCATCGATAACAATGTCTTCCCCACAGCAAACTCTTTCCACCCACAACATCGGGTCTAATCCAATCGAAGCGTTTGACTTCGGTGTATGGATTTTCAAGATCATTGATGAAGAAATGTTTATTCGCTTCCTGATAAGCATAATGACGATGTTGTATCGGACTTCTCTCAATATCGGCGAATGTTAATTCATTCCGGTGCGGTAGCTCCCACGGATCTTTGGTGGAATTTGGATAGTCAGGATGTTGTACATTTTTTCCGCGCTCAAGCAATAACACTTTCAATCCTTTTTCGCAAAGTTCCTTCGCCGCCCAACCGCCTGAAATTCCAGAACCCACGACGATGGCATCGTAAGTTTGTTTTTTTGCTGCATCAATATTCAACATCATAGGTCTTTAAAAACAAGATTTAAAAGATCCAAAATTCTGACGACCCATGGAAAATAAGTTTTTCAAACGGTGACGGGAAATATTCTGTTTGTCTATCTATAAAGAGACGTGTTTTAGGAATGCTACCCTTACAACGCGAAGGCTGGAATTGCTACAAGCTGCAGGGCTCAAGTTAAAAGCCATTTACTATTAAAGCTTAAAAACTCGCAGCTTGTAACTTGCGGGCGCACTTCGCTATAAAAGCTAACTTTCGTAAGGCTTGAGATTAAATTTTGCCAATCCCTTCGCGATTACTTTCCATGTTTTATTTTTGCGAGATTTTGTTCATACCACTCCACTACAAAAGAAAAAATGCCAAGAGATAGAAGTATTCGCTCGGTCCTCATCATCGGAAGCGGGCCGATTATCATCGGCCAAGCCTGTGAATTCGATTATTCAGGTTCTCAAGCAGCAAGATCGCTGCGAGAAGAAGGAATTGAGGTTGTATTGATCAACTCAAATCCTGCCACGATTATGACTGACAAAGTGACGGCTGATCACGTGTATCTGAAGCCGCTCACCAAGAAATCAATTCGGGAAATACTTGAAAAACACCACATTGACGCAGTTCTTCCAACCATGGGAGGTCAAACGGCGCTCAACTTGTGTATCGAGTGCGACAAAGCTGGAATCTGGCAGCACTACGGGGTAAAAATTATCGGTGTCGACATTAAGGCTATCGAGACAACAGAAGATCGCGAAAAATTCCGCTTGAAGATGTTGGAACTCGGTGTTGGTGTCTGCAAAGGTGGAACAGCAACATCTTTCCTTCAAGGTAAAGAGATTGCACAAGAGATCGGATTCCCGCTCGTTATTCGCCCTTCTTATACATTGGGCGGAACTGGTGGCGCTTTCGTGAATTCTCCTGATGAATTTGACGAAGCGTTAAATCGTGGACTTCATGCATCTCCGATCCATGAAGTGTTGGTAGAGCAAAGCATCATGGGCTGGAAAGAGTATGAGCTCGAACTTCTTCGCGATAGTTTAGGAAACGTTATTATTATCTGTTCGATCGAGAACTTCGATCCAATGGGAATTCATACTGGTGACTCTATTACAGTAGCACCGGCCATGACGCTCCCCGACACAGTTTATCAGCACATGCGGAATCTCGCGATCAAGATGATGAACGGTATCGGTAAGTTTGCTGGTGGATGTAACGTGCAGTTCTCTTTGAATCCAGACAACGACGAAGAAATCATCGGTATCGAGATCAATCCACGCGTATCTCGTTCCTCGGCACTCGCTTCAAAAGCAACGGGATATCCGATTGCTAAAATTGCTGCAAAACTTGCGATCGGTTACAACCTCGATGAGTTGACAAATGCAATTACAGGAACGACAACGGCTTACTTCGAACCTGCCATAGACTATGTGATTGTAAAAGTTCCACGTTGGAACTTCGACAAATTCCACGGCACAGACAGACGCCTCGGATTACAAATGAAATCGGTAGGTGAAGCCATGGGTATCGGACGTAACTTCCAAGAGGCTTTACAAAAAGCATTGCAGTCTTTGGAGATACGCCGAAATGGAATTGGCGCTGACGGGAAGTCGCTCACTAAACAAGATGAACTTCTTTATAGCTTAGAGAATCCATCATGGAACAGAATATTCCACATCTACGATGCGATGAAACTTGGTATCGCGATGAAGACTATTCAAAAGCTTACCAAGATCGATCGTTGGTTCCTCAAACAGATTGAAGAACTCATCGAAGTAGAAAAGAAAATTGCAACATTCACGATCGAATCGTTGCCAACCGATCTCCTTCGTTCAGCGAAAGAAAAAGGATTTGCTGATAGACAGATTGCACATATTTTGAATTGTCTTGAAAGCGAAGTCTACAAAAAGCGTAAAGACGCTGGCATCAAACGTGTTTACAAACTAGTAGATACTTGCGCCGCCGAGTTCGAAGCAAAAACACCTTACTACTATTCGACTTTCGATAAAGAAAATGAATCGATCGTTTCGAACAGGAAAAAGATCATTGTTCTCGGGTCAGGTCCGAACCGTATCGGTCAAGGTATTGAATTCGACTATTCTTGCGTTCACGGCGTACTCGCTGCGAAAGAAGCTGGTTACGAAACCATCATGGTAAATTGTAATCCAGAAACGGTGTCTACAGATTTTGACATCGCTGATAAACTTTACTTCGAGCCTGTATTCTGGGAGCACCTTTTCGATATTATTGAACATGAAAAACCTGAGGGTGTAATTGTTCAGCTTGGAGGACAGACTGCATTAAAACTTGCAGAGAAACTTCACAAGTACGGCATCAAAATCATTGGTACATCATTCGATGCACTTGATCTCGCTGAAGACCGTGGACGTTTCTCTTCATTGTTAAAAGACCTTGGCATTCCATATCCTGAATTTGGTGTTGCAAAAAATGCCGATGAAGCACTTGAAGTTTGCAAGACAATCGGATTCCCATTGCTGGTTCGCCCTTCTTACGTGTTGGGTGGACAAAGCATGAAGATTGTAATCAACGAGCAGGAGCTTGAGCATCACATTTTAGATATCTGGAAGCATTTGCCTGATAACAAAGTTTTGCTCGATCACTTCCTCGATGGCGCCATTGAAGCAGAAGCCGATGCAATTTGCGACGGCGAAGATGTTTACATCATCGGTATCATGCAGCACATTGAACCGGCAGGTATTCACTCAGGCGACTCTTACGCGGTATTGCCACCTTACAATTTGGGAGACTTCGTGATCAAACAGATTGAACATTACACACAGAAGATTGCTGTCGCGTTGCAAACTGTAGGATTGATCAACATTCAATTCGCAATCAAAAATGATAAGGTGTACATCATCGAAGCGAATCCAAGAGCATCGAGAACCGTTCCATTTATTTGCAAAGCTTATGATGAACCTTATGTGAACTACGCTACGAAGGTTATGCTTGGCGACAAGAAAGTAAAAGACTTTACTTTCAATCCTACGCGCAAAGGTTATGCAATTAAAGAACCTGTGTTCTCTTTCCATAAATTCCCTGACGTGAATAAGGAACTTGGACCTGAGATGAAATCTACGGGTGAAGCGATTTATTTCATTGACGATTTAATGGATGATTACTTCTTGAAAATTTATTCAGAAAGAAATCTTTACTTGAGTCGCTAAGCGAAACATTTTTCATAAAGAAGGCTGCTTATAAACTAGGCAGCCTTTATTTTTTTAGTGCGTTGTAAAAGCGAAGGGCTGCCCTTTTCAGGACAGCCCTCGTATAAGATAAAATTTTATTGCTTATTGAATCTTAATCACATCGCCGTACTCTTCACTCGACACAAAGTCAACTTCAACGGTGATCACATATGTACCTACTGGGAATTCAGGAGGAATAGCGAACGTCACTTGCGTGCCTGCAGCATTAGCAATCCCGCTTCTCACAGTACCGACCCCACTTGTAAAAGGAGTGAAAACAATATTCGTCGCTACGCCAGCTTTCTTTAAGTTCGTTCCCGTGATGATCATCGTCTCGCCACGGTTGTAGATAAACTCTTGAATGTTTGTAATCGTCGGTTTTGGTGTAGGAGGCTCCGTAACTTCAATAATACCATCGAAAGTTACCTCAACGTCATGGCTCACTACACTCAGTTCATGATCACCTTCAAATATGTTCTCTGGTAATTTTGCTGTAATTGAAGTGGCGGACTCTGATATGATGGTTAACTTAAATTGGAAACCATCTTGCGTCAGATAAACCTTGTTCTGGCCTGCAGAGCCAAAGTACTTGCCGGTAATCACGATAGTCGCCTCCGGTGCTACAGTCGTTTTATCAACGGCTGTAATCATTGGATGATGACGAACTACTGCGACTGTGTTTTCCAATTCCAGCGATTGCGTTCCTACAAACACTGTCACTGTATAATTTCCTACCGGAAGATCAGCAGCGGCTTTCAGATAAATAATTTCATCTCCTGATCCTGCTGTCGGTGTGTAGGTGTATTCTGTTTCTGTTTCAACATTCTTCAAAACAACCTTGCTCGTTCCGCCGCTAAAGCCATCGCCAGTAACAATAAAGATGTCATCTTGCTGTATTTCCGTTCCTTCTTCGAATTCATCCACTTCAAAAGTTACAGTTTGACTCACGGTTACAGTCACAACATAATCTTGCGTTGAACCGTCTTCAGCAGTAACAGTGTATGTTACTGGGTTCGTAAAATTTTGCGCTACGCCAGAAGCAGGTGCCACCGAAGATTTTTCAGAAACTGCAATTGTTGGAACAAGCGCAGTAACATTTGTGCCTTTTAAAACAGTAAGAGCCACTGTCTTTTTCGACTCGTCAACAACACCAGCGACTTCAGGAGCAAGTCCAGAGAATTTAAAGGACGTAATTGCTTTCGCATTACTTTTTGAAGGTTCTGGCTCCGGATCCGATTCATCGCTTCCACAACCTACAAGACTCACCGTGGAAACAAAAAGTACAACGTACAATAGTAGATAACCGAATTTCATTTTTCCCATATTAAAAAATAGTGTTTCGTAATGGCTGCAAAGATATAGGGCCATGAGATGGCTCAACGTCCGTTCATCGAGTGTGTAAGGAATAAGATGTTATTGTATAATCATGATGACGCCGAAAAAACATTTAAAATGGCAGCTCCTGTAACTCAATGATTTATCAACGTTCAAGCAAAATAAATAGGTTGGCGAATCCGTCTTGAACCTATACCTTTGTTCTTACGTTTGAGTTAAAAATTAAAACCATGTCGTTCAGATATCTTCTCGTACTCGGTCTTATTTTTTACGTGCTCTATAAAATAGGGAAGTTTTTCTTTAAAGCCGGCGCAGCGTCACAACAGCTTCGACAATATGAGCGCATGCAGCAACAGGCAGACGCCGCCAGAAAGGCAGACAAAAAGCGTAGCCGCAAAATTGGCGAGTACGTCGACTACGAAGAAATTAAATAAGTACTGCTATCTTTTCCGTTCGTGAAAATTCACTTCTATAAATACCAGGCTACAGGCAACGACTTCGTCATCATTGACAATCGGGTGAGCCGCCTCGTTTTCACGAAATCTCAAATTGAACAAATCTGCGATCGCAAGTTCGGCGTGGGTGCCGACGGCCTTATGTTAATCGAAAGACATCCTTCACTCAATTTTAAGTTAGAGTATTTTAATAGTGATGGTTCTCAAAGTCTTTGTGGGAATGGAAGCCGAGCCGCAGTTCATTTCGCAGCGACCTTGGGAATTGTAAACGGTAAATCCACTTTCGAAGCGTTCGATGGCCCTCATGACGCTCAACTCAACGGGGAAATCGTCAGTATAAAAATGAATAATGTTAGAGAAGTAAAGTCAATCGGCGACGACTTCTTTATCAACACGGGCTCTCCACATTACATACGTTTCGTTCAGGACCTCAAGAATTACCCCGTATTTGAAGAGGGTCGAAAAATTCGTAATAGCGAGACATTCAAGCCAGGCGGAACGAATGTTAATTTTCTAGAAATCCTTCCGAATAACGTGCTTTTTGTGCGCACCTACGAGCGAGGTGTCGAAGATGAAACACTTTCTTGTGGTACGGGCGTAACGGCCGCGGCATTGGCTGCCTCACTGAAGGGATTGACCTCGCCAATCTCCATCAAGGCACTCGGAGGCGACCTATCCATCGAGTTCAAAAAGCCGAAATCTTCAGGCGACAATGGCCACTCCGTCATGTTTGAGGATATTTTCCTCGTCGGGCCTGCCAAAATGGTGTTCGAAGGCCATTTGGAACTGTAATTGTACCCGCGTAATCTCAAAAAACAAATTAACTTTAGGCCCCCTTTAGGGCGTTTACATGTTTCGCATTCCGAACAGGTCGTTTTGGCTAAGGTCGGGTCCGGCACAATGTTTAACGGTTTAACGACGAATTAACTCTATGCTAAAACTCATTGCCAAAATCTTCGGAACGAAGTCGGAAAAGGACATTAAACGCATGATGCCTTTGGTTGAACAAACCAAACAAGAAGGTGAAAAACTAAAGTCCATCAGCAACGACGATCTTCGCGGCGAAACAAAAAAAATTCAAGATCTCATCAATCAAGAGCTCAGTGCTACTGACGAGAAGATCAAATCACTTCACGCCAAAATCGCCGAGAACCCACAACTGGAGATCAACGAAAAAGATGCGATCTTTCAAGAAATTGACAAACTAGAAGAGAATCGTAATAAAGAACTCGAAAAAGTTCTCATGAAAGTTCTTCCGAAAGCCTTCGCCATTGTTCGCGAAACTGCTCGTCGTTTCAAAGAAAACGAAACGCTCCAAGTAACAGCACAAGATTACGATCGCGAATTTGCAGGCAGAAAAGAGAACGTTAAAATCGATGGTGAGAAAGCCATTTGGTATAATGAGTGGATCGCTGCTGGTAATAAGATCAAGTGGGATATGATGCACTACGAAGTGCAGATTATCGGTGGTATCGTATTGCACGAAGGAAAAGTTTCTGAAATGGCAACCGGCGAAGGTAAAACACTGGTAGCTACGTTTCCGGCATTCTTGAATGCACTTGCCAAACGTGGTGTGCACATCGTAACCGTAAACAACTACCTGGCTACACGCGATAGCGAATGGATGGGACCGATTTTTGAATTCCACGGCCTTCGTGTAGACTGTATTGATAAACACGAACCCAATTCAAACGCGCGAAGAAACGCCTACCGTGCGGATATCACGTACGGAACAAACAATGAGTTCGGTTTCGACTACCTCCGCGATAACATGGCACGCGATCCTGAAGATCTCGTACAACGCGCCCATCACTATGCGATGGTCGATGAGGTTGACTCGGTGTTGATCGATGAAGCACGTACCCCACTGATTATCTCTGGGCCTGTACCACGTGGTGACGAACATGAATTTTACGATCTCAAGCCGCGGATTTATAAATTGGTAGAAGCGCAAAAGAAGCTTGTGAACGAATTCTTATCACAAGCCAAAAAGCAAATCACTGAAGGCAATGAAAAAGATGGCGGACTTGCACTATTCCGTGCGTACCGCGCCATGCCGAAATACAAACCTTTGATCAAATTCCTCAGCGAAACAGGCATCAAGTCTGTGCTTCAAAAAACAGAGAACCATTACCTCGCAGAGAACAAGCGCAATATGCCAGAAGCAGACAAGCCTTTGTACTTTGTGATCGACGAAAAAGACAATAGCGTTGAACTCACCGAAAACGGAATTGATCTCATTACAGGTGAAGGCGAGGATGCTAAATTCTTTATCCTTCCTGAGATCGGCGTAGAACTTAATAAGCTCGAAAAAAACACCACACTCAACGACGCAGATAAGCTTCATCAGAAAGAAGAACTTATTCGCGACTACCAAACGAAGTCTCAACGTATTCACAGTATCAATCAATTATTGAAAGCGTATACGCTTTTTGAAAAAGATACGGAATACATCATTGTTGATGGCAAAGTGAAAATCGTTGACGAACAGACTGGCCGTGTATTGGATGGCCGTCGTTATTCAGACGGCTTACACCAGGCGATAGAGGCGAAAGAAAATGTGAAGGTAGAAGATGCCACACAAACCTACGCTACCATCACCTTACAAAACTACTTCCGCATGTACCATAAGCTTGCGGGTATGACAGGTACAGCAGAAACGGAAGCAGGAGAGCTCTGGGATATTTACAAACTCGACGTCGTTGCTATTCCAACAAATAAGCAAGCCGTAAGAAAAGATTACGACGATTTGGTTTACAAAACGGTTCGTGAAAAATTCAACGCTGTTATCGACGAAGTAGTAAAACTTACTGGCGAAGGAAGACCCGTGTTGGTGGGAACGACATCGGTAGAGATTTCCGAGCTCGTGAGTCGTATGCTTCAGATGAGAAAAATTAAACATCAAGTACTAAACGCAAAGCAACACCAACGCGAAGCTGAGATTGTTGCCGAAGCTGGTAAGCCAGGTACAGTAACAATTGCAACGAACATGGCCGGTCGCGGTACCGACATCAAGCTTACACCTGAATCGAAAGCTGCTGGGGGACTTGCTATCATTGGTACAGAACGACATGAGTCACGTCGTGTAGACCGTCAGTTGCGTGGACGTTCAGGACGCCAGGGTGATCCGGGTACGTCACAGTTCTATGTATCATTAGAAGATAACTTGATGCGTATGTTCATGCCTGAGCGTATTACACGCATCATGGATAGACTCGGTTTGAAAGAGGGTGAAGTGATTCAGCATTCGATGGTCACTAGTTCTATCGAACGGGCTCAGAAAAAGGTAGAAGAAAACAACTTCGGTATTCGTAAGCGCTTGCTGGAATACGATAACGTGATGAACTCACAGCGCGAAGTGATTTACAAGCGTAGAAGAAACGCACTCTTCGGAGAGCGCCTCGAGCTTGACATACTCACCATGCTGTACGACACATCGGAAGATATGATTATCAATGCAAAAAATGCAAGCGACTACGAAAGTTTGCGACTGAATGCATTAGGCACTTTTGGTATCGACTACGAAATCACAAAAGAAGATTTCGATCGTACGAAACAAGAGAAACTTACCGATGACCTCTACCACAAAACACTGCAGCATTATCAACAAAAGAATAGTGCCATTGCTCAAAAAGCATTGGGCGTGGTGCAGGAGATTCATAAAACACGTGGCGCTACTGTGGACAACATCATGGTTCCTTTTAGCGACGGCAAGAAACAAATTGGAATTTCCGCTAACCTTGCAAAATGTGTTGAGACCAATAACGGAGAGTTGATTAAATCGATGGAGAAGATAATCACGCTCCACATCATCGATCAACTTTGGAAAGAGCATTTGCGAGAGATGGACGATCTTAAACAGTCCGTTCAAAATGCTGTTTACGAGCAGAAAGATCCACTCTTGATTTACAAATTTGAAGGGTTTGAATTATTCAAGCGCTTCATCGCGAAAGTGAACGAAGAGACGATATCGTTCTTACTCAAGGCCGATTTGCCAGTGCAGCAACCTGATCAGGTCCAAGAAGCACGACAACCACAACGCGCGAAAGTTCGCCTGAATGAACAAAAAGAAGAATCAAAATCTTTGCTTAGCGGCGGCGGTGCTCCACAGCAAGCGCAACAAAATCGCCCAGCACAAGAGAAAGTCATGCCCGTAAAATCTGATAAGCTTGCTAATCGCAATGATAAAGTGAGTGTTCAGTACACCGATGGGCGGGTGCTTCGCGATGTGAAATACAAAAAGGTTGAAGATGATTTACTCAACAATCGTTGCATCATTATCGATTAATATGACTATGCGCATACTACGTTTCGCCGGTTTTCTTTTTATACTCGGAGTTTTTCTTTCGAGCTGCAAAACGCAAAAGACAACCACAACGTCGTCACAAGAAAATAGATACTCGGAAGATCTGACGGTACACCGTCCGAAAGCCGAAGTAGTTACAACTGCCGACAACAGTAAACCAGAGGATAAAAAACCAACGTCGTACGTTGAGCCTAAGGTTGCCGTTAATAAAAAGTTGGATGGCGTATTGGATAGTATTAGCAGCATTAATCTGAGTAAAAATTCGATCGATGGATTTACAATTCAGGTATATTCTGGGAAACGCGAGGAAGCGTTGAACGCAAAAAAAACGTTAACAAATGCGTTCCCAGATCTTCAATCAGAGGTACAATTTACGGAACCAATCTTCCGAGTGAAGGTCGGCAAGTACTACACAAGGCTGGATGCTCAGCAAGACTACAGTGAAGTCAAGCGCTTTTTTCCTGCGGCGATTATCATCCCGGAAAAGATATCGATCAAATAATCTAGATACGGAAGGCCAACACACCTTCCGTATTTTTTTATCTTTGTGACACGCAACCCCAACTCGCGCCATGAAGAGCTCGCACGCCAAGTCACTATTTCCATTCATCATTGCCATTTTCTTTTTTGTTAGCGCTTGCAGTAAAAAAGATACACGCGCTGTTGACGATGAAACGCATGAATACTATCCCGATGGCACGCTCTACAAAGAGACAAAGATGTATGCCGATCAAACGGGATTTTACAAAGAGTATTTTAAAAATGGGCAGCTATTCCAAGAGGTTACTTTTCTTCGAAAGAAAAGAGAAGGCGTTGCAAAAAAATACTATGAGCACGGCGGGATTTTAGAAGAGACACCCTACTTCAAGGGCAAAAAACACGGTGTCGTCAAAAGATATCGCAGAACTGGAGAATTGATGGCCGAGATACCGTATTTCGAAAGCAATCTCTGCAAAGATCTAAAAGAATATACAATCGACCAGAAATTAAAAACACGGTATCCGAAGATCGTGTTTAAAGAAGTTGACAACTTGATGACAAGTGGAAATTTTACGTTAGAGATTAAACTCTCTGACGACACAAAAGGGAATGTAGAATATTACGAAGGCGTTTTGACAAAAGAAGGTTACATCGGCCATGACGCCGCACAACTTTTTGATGTCAAGCAAGGCGTTGCCTATATGAGAATGAATCTTCAGCCCGGTATGTATATCATGAAAGAGTTGAATATCATCGCCAAGGTAAAAACCGCTCAAAGCAACTATAAAATATTGGAAGGGAAATACAACTTGGCTATCGACAGAAAATTCTAGCGCAGCATCTGCTGCCGTGAAATCAACTCATAACTATTTGGAGCATATTTCAGGCCGGTCGCAATAAATTGTTTTGCTTTTGCATTTTGTCCCTTCTTAAAGTAATACACGGCCGCCGTCGAGTACGCTTGACCAATTAAGTCAGGATTAACCATCATCCCACGATATTGATTGGAGATTTGCTCAAATAAAGAACGATAGTGCTCTCCAGTAGAAATCTTCCCAACAGTATATCCAATGTTAAATTGCAGAATATAACTGGCCGCACGGAGTTCATTGAATTTATTATTCTTTGTGATCGCTGGAAACTTCACAGCATAGCCCTCCAGTGTAGACTCAATAACCGAAGCATCTGATTCATTTTGCAATGTGTTCCCCAAAGCGGAGATAAGCATCATCTGTGCTTCTTCGTCTGCCGGATCTACGTTAATAGCGTTTTCAGCATGCACTAATGATTCCTGATAATACCCGCGATTGAAAGCCCACCGCGATTTTTCATATTGATAGAAAAAATTAATCTCCTTCACCAATGTAGAATCTGAAACCTCGTCAGTTAAAATACGGTGATAGTGATCATAAAATTCTTTATCACGTGTGGTCGAATTACTCAGTAGCTTGTGTGTTGCAGTGGCAAATTCAGATATAATTTGTTTGTTCTGAATACCCATCGACTTGAACTGCGAAAGTCGGCCCAACTTAACCGCATGCACTGAATCAATTTGCTGATGCTCGTTAAATGACATTATCGACGACAGATATAAAAGGTAACGCGAACGCTCCGAAGGGTATAGATAGTACGCTTTTTGCAACGACTGAAAAGCATCTTCATAGTTCTTCTCTTGAAACAAATACAAAGCTTCATTGCAATATTGAATTCCAGCCAGTTGTTCAAGATTGATATCTGTATTCTCACCGAAATAATACTTATGAAATAGCGCATCTGCGCCATAACTACTATACTCTCTCGCGGATATAATTTTCTGATCACGAAGCATTTTGACATACTGCTGTCTGAACTCCGCGCTGATGGTTTGTGTGGCGCCAACGGCCATCGTTGTTTGTAAAACAATTTGCTCCAACCCTGGATATGCAATCAAGTAAACGTGAGTAGGCTCTTCCTTGATGACATAGGGAATTTTCAATTCCTCGAATGCAAGGGCGTAAAGGGCAGTCGCTGATACGCAGTTATAGTTTCCATTGTAAAAAATTTCTTCGAACTTATTCTTCTCTTCGTACTTGGTCAAGAATCGCTTGTGTATCGCATCATACAATGGATTTATCCTTTTGTCATTGCGCTTTCCTTGCGATTTTTCGTAACCCAAGCTCCGTACGAATGCATAAAACTGTTCACGGCTATCTTTAATTTTTGACTCTTTTAAGAGACCTCCATTCGCCATGAATAATGAAAATGGGTCTTTAAATTTTACACGCGTTTGTTGAAATATCTCCTGCTCGAATGAAGAAGTATAGTTGAGTTCAGCAAAACTTACCAAAGAATCTTGTGCACTGGAAGGGTTGAGAATTATGAGAAACATAATCCCGAAGAGTAACTTTTTCATATTGGGGCACTTAAGAAAGACACAAAGGTAATAGGATCGTCACCAATAAAAAAGGGACGCGGTAGTCGCATCCCTTTTCAATTTTCGATGTCGCTGTAATCTATGGCGTAGGCTCTTTTTCAACACGCAATGAGTTAATCCATGCGGCAATTTTTAACGCCTCTGCGCGCGGAACCTGTGGCATCGGTGCCATTGGCGTTTCATGTTCTGGCCAATTTTTGGGTTCAGGATTGTAGATCAACTGCACAATCCGTTCGTTAGAATATTTACGTTTAGCAACATCAACAAATGAAGGACCCACTTGGCGCTTCTTGGTTTGATGACAAGCTGTACAAGTGTTCTTGACTAACAACGGTTCAATCTCAGCATATGTAGGTGCTTTTGTAGTCGTTGTTGATGCCGTTGATTTCACTTTCGGTGCTGGCAATGTTGCAGGCGCTTTAGAGCGTTTGATACTTAATTCACTGGCCGGAATTTTAGCGCCTTCAGGAATGTTATTCAAAGTATAATACGCTGTACTGTGAAGCACCGGTAATCCATCCGCAGAACGGATACCCGTTAAATTCAATTCATGAATATAATACTGACGAAGATTTTCGACGACAATATGAACACGAAGTCCATCTTCGTAAACTTTCACGCCTTTAATATTTAGTTTCTCGTCACTCACGGTAGGGCTACCGTACACAGGATGATATTTATAAATAAAACTGCGTCCACCATAAGATGCTAAATCCTCAGCTGTCTTCTTATCTACAGGTTTTGTGAATGTTATTTCAAAACCATCAGGACGAGCGCTAACTGTTTTCATTTCGAATGGAAGTTTACCAGTCCATTTTAAACGCTGTAATCCAGAGTTTGTAGTACCAGCCGATCCCCAACCACGGTTTGTTTCACCAGCATACAACGATCCGTCGTGACCCCAGTTCATACGTAACACGCCTGATTGAAAGCCTGATCTAAAATCAAAAGCAACACCTTGAAGTTCACCCTTCACTTCCTCTAACACCACGCGCATAATCTTACTTTGTCCTTGATCGCCTACAAAAATTTGTCCGGCAAAAGGACCAAACTTTCCTTTTGTTTCATCGCTGATAATTTCAGAATTCGAAATACCCAACACACCGTGCGGAAGCCACACCGCAGGCAACTTCACTTCTGGAAATTGTTTTTTAACCTCGAATAGAAAATCTGGTTTTTCATCCACAACATTTTCAGGCTTTACATAATGGCCGTTCATTTTGTTTCTACGTGGATCTACTTTCGCGTAGAGCTGATCAACCGTTAATTTCACGGGAGAATTCGGTTCGCCTGTCCAGCGTAAACCAGCTGGATGGCCTGTAAAATCTCCTTTACGAACGTGCCATACACCACCTGATCCCATCCAATCACCTTGGTTATCATCATAGAAAAATTCTCCGTTGATCATTCCTAATCCGCAAGGTGAGCGCATCCCGGTAGCCCATGGTTCCATTTTGCCATCAGGATAAATTTTCATCGTCCATCCTCTCCAAGGTCTACGACTCTCGCCGCGCCACCATTCTTCATCACCGAACGCTACGTTGCCTGTTACAAAAAATGCACCGTCGGGACTAAGTTTCGGACCGAAAGAATATTCATGATAATGTCCCGATAGAGGCCATGCATATACAGTTTCATAGACATCTGCTTTACCATCACCATTAGTATCGACGAGCTTTGTAAGCTCTCCACGTTGCGCTGCATATAGTGCATTGTCTTTGTAGAGAAGACCTAGCGGCTCATGCAGTCCCGATGCGAAAAGTTTAAACGTAGGAGATGCGCCGTTCTCCATGGATGCGTTTTCGATCACGTAAACATCGCCACGACGCGTGCTCACAGCAATACGTCCATCTTGCAATGTTGCGACACCCCCGACTTCCAATAATATTCCTTCCGGCGTTGGGATGGTGATGATCTTATAATAATCTTCCTCAACAGGCAATTTCTGTGCAACTGCCATCGACGTCACCAACATCAGCATGGATGTCAATGACAAAATCATATCCTTATATTTTTTGTTCATGATCATTTCTAGTTTACCAGATGACAGTGTACTTAACAGCATTGCCTTCTACTTTTACAACGAGTGACTTTTTATCACCTGACTCGCGGATCGTTGCTGCATGGTCCGTCTTAATGTAAAATTGTTTGTCATCAATCGCGTATGAACCGTCGGCCATTTTAATGATCGATGTACCTTCCGCGAGTTTGAAATAAAGTGGTTGTGCTCCTTTATTTTTTAGCGTAAGCTCGCGTGTAATGATTGTGCCATCAGGCGTGATCTTATCATCAACGTCGAGTCCATCAAGCGAAAACTTAAAGATCGGACGTCCTGTCGATTCTTCGATGGAATAGCCTTTCGACTTATAACTACCTTCCTTGTAAGTAGTCGGAAAATCTTCCGCTTCACTTGCAAGCGATACCAGCGACGGACCTGCGAGTAGATACTGCACAGCACCGAGAGGACGGAATGAGCCATCGCCGCGTTCGTGCCACATCGGTGTAGCGTCAACAAAATCGCCGCGCCATACACAAACAAGATTTGCCGCGCCAAGATCATACACATAATTCACACCTGAAGGATCGCCTACACCAATGGTATGAGTAAGCCGCTGTCCCCGGTTTCTTTTGAAATCGAGAAACGCACGCAACAATTTTGGTGAGCTTCCAACATGAATTAGAATTGGCGACGTTGGCTCATCATCCGGTGGAAAAGAATTATAAGCCGTTAAAGTATTAACATAAGAATTTTCTGTGCGCGCATACCAACCAAGACGTGGCGGCATCCATGATGATGTTTTGAAATTGTAGATCTCAAATGGATACGTTCCAGCTTTTAGCGTAATCTTCTGTCCGCGTCTTCCACGAGAATTCGTTTGATGATCAACGAGCGTTTGATTATTGACAACAAACTTTAAACCGCCTGTCACCGCAAGGTAGAATTCATATTCTGCATCTTCCGGTACAGTAACCTTTCCTGTGTAAATCACACCGTAATTATTTTCGTCAGGAATTACTTCTGCAGTCAGCTCAGGGCTTGATCCGGTGGTCGCTGGTTTAAGGGATGCAAATTCATCGACACTTTTAAATGCACCCTGATATGTTTTGTAGGTAACATCACTCACGGTGATGCTAATTTCCTTTGTGAGCTTGTACTTAAAATTTCTAAACGCCACAGCGCCGTGGTCACCTTGTATCATCAATGGACCCATAGCCTTCTCGTTGTTCTCAATCGGACCGCCGGTTGGCAACGGTACCTCTACGTTGTCGTGTATCACTACATCGTTCAATGAAACCGTTACAAACTTCGCGTTAGCTATTTTATTACCCGCTGCGTCGAAGCGAGGTGCACGAAAAACGATTTTCATTTTTTGCCAGAGACCTGGTGCCTTTGCCGGATTGCTTAGCGGCGCCTTGCCCATATAAATTTTACCAGGCTTATTCTCCCAGTTGCGATAGATGCCGCCGATGTCGGAAAACTTCGCTTCTTTTACGCCCCAGCTATCGTAGAGCTGCACTTCATATCTTCCTTGCAAGTAAATGCCAGAGTTCGATCCTTTGGGCAGCATTACTTCAAATTCAAGTTCGATATCGCCATGTTCGAAAGCCGACACCAGGTTGTCTTTGTGTGTGTCGTCATTCATGTTAAGGAGAATGCCTGTGCCTGGCTGAAAGCTAACCGCTTTAGGTGCTGGTGGAGGTGTTGCTTCTTTACCTTTTTTCTTCTTTCCCGGCGACGTTTGCTCAATCGATTTAGCAACAGGATGTGAATCAACATTGCGATCCATCACAACATCGCCTACAACTTGCCAGTTTCCTGCTTGGGGCTTAAAGGAAGACATGTCGTTGAAGGGAAGGGTTTTCACTGGCGTCTCTTGTGCCGCGACTGCAGCACTGAACAGCATCAGCGAAAACAAAATACTTTTTTTCTTCATGAACAGTGGGTTAAAAATGTTTCTTGCGGCCACAATATCCGATGTTAAGTTTTATTCCCAAAACCACTGATGTCGTTTAGGCTACAGTTGATGTAATCGGTTACCATCTGTTATTGCCGGCTTTCTACTAAGACGAGAAAATACGGCTTTTACCTAAAGCATTCATTTGAAATTCAAACAAGATTGAGCGCGAAGCTGAAATCTGTCGCGGACATGGATTCTTTTAACGTCGATCAAGCCTTATTGCACCCCAGAATCCAACAATCCGGTCCACAGTTGCGTATTTTGTTTGTAATTTGACACCTTAATTATTCCGATGAATCTCTTAGAAAAAATTAAGACACTTTCCATAGAATACAGCGAACAAGTGATCGCCTACCGTCGCCATTTGCATGCGAACCCGGAATTATCTTACCAGGAATTCAATACTGCAAAATACGTTGGGGAACAGCTGAAATCGTTCGGACTCCAGGTCGAAACGTTGGCTACAACTGGTCTTGTGGCTGAAATCAAGGGAAAAAATCCACAAAAGAAAACCATCGCTTTACGTGCCGACATGGATGCTTTACCGATCCACGAGGCCAACGACGTTCCCTACAAATCTCAGAATCCCGGCGTGATGCATGCCTGTGGTCACGATGTTCACACATCTTCCCTCCTCGGTACAGCTAAAATTCTAGAGACAGTCAAGGATCAATTTGAAGGTACAGTACGACTCATTTTTCAGCCGGGTGAAGAAAAGAATCCTGGCGGCGCCTCATACATGATTCGCGACGGCGTGCTGGAAAATCCAACACCCTCTGGCATCATCGGACAACACGTTTTTCCATTGCTTCCTGCCGGAAAAATTGGATTCAAAGAAGGCATGTATATGGCAAGTGCCGATGAAATTTATTTAAAAGTGATAGGCAAAGGAGGTCATGGCGCGGCGCCAGATCTGGCTATCGATCCGATTGTGATCGCATCACACATTATTATTGCGTTGCAGCAAATAATCAGTCGTAACGCGAGTCCGAAGCAGCCTACAGTATTAACATTTGGAAATATCACAGGTTTCGGGGCCACCAATATCATTCCCAATGAAGTAAACATTGCCGGCACATTCCGCGCGATGAACGAAGAGTGGCGTGCTTCCGGTCTTGCAAAGATCAAGAAGATGGCCGAGAGTATTGCTGAAGGAATGGGTGGTCGCTGTGACGTTGATATCTCCATGGGATATCCATATCTAGAAAATAATCCATCACTCACGCGAAGGATCAAACAAGCAGCTCAGGATTACGTCGGAAAGGAAAATGTGGTGGACATTGACATTACGTTGGGTGCCGAAGACTTCGCGTATTATTCGCAGGTTGTGCCGGCATCTTTCTATCGGTTAGGAACGCGAAACGATGCGAAGGGAATCACATCATACGTGCACACACCAACTTTTGATATTGACGAAGATGCATTAAAGATAGGTCCGGGCCTGATGGCGTGGATGGCGCTTCAAGAGCTCGCACTGTAGAACATTAAGTAATTGTTATTCTTTTATCAAGATAGGGTCAATTTTTAGACACCGACTTATCTTTAAGCATAAGTTTCTCCTTTGGAAACATCAAACATTGCCAAGCCAAGTTCTGTTCAGAGCAATCTGAAAATAGCGCTCTATATTTTCAGCGCGCTTGTGCTCTTTTTATTCTCCCTGGAAGTAATGGTGTCATCGTTGAGTCATCTTGGAAAAGATCTTACAGACACAATCCTGCTCGCGACGACGAACCCGTTTGTTGGATTATTTATCGGCCTCTTATTGACCGCAATCTTGCAAAGTAGCTCTACCATTACCGCGCTTGTGATTGCGTTAGTTGCATCAGCCGCGCTAACGGTTGAAGCCGCGATACCCATCATCATAGGTGCGAATATTGGAACCACCATTACTGCGATGATTGTGTCACTCGGGTTTATTCCAAAGAAAAAAGAATTCAAACGCGCCACGGCTGCAGGTGCCTACCATGTATTCTTCAATCTTCTAACTACGGTCATCCTATTTCCACTTGAGTATTCCTACGGTTTTTTCTCGAAGCTTTCATCGCAAGTTTCGGCCTACTTTATGAAAGCACCTTTTTTTGTGCGAGGAACATCAACTAAGTCGCTCACCTTTCTCGATCATTTTGTAGATTTCCTCTTAACGATTTTACCAAACCCGTTTGTTATTTCCGGGCTAGCATTGATTTTACTTTTTGCCTCAATATTGTTGTTTCGCAAACTTATTTCAGATCTCGTAAAAGCTAAATCACCGGAAACTTTTGCACGATTTTTCTTCTTGAACCCGTGGAAGTCTTTTGGCTGGGGATTGGTAACGACGGCAGCCATTCGATCTAGTACAATCACAACTTCGGTTGTCGTTCCGATTGTTGCAAAAAAACTCGCGAAGCTTCGCCAAGCTGTTCCTTTTATCATGGGTGCCAATGTGGGTACGACCGTCACCGCCATCATCGCGGCTTTCCTTTACGGAACTACACCCAGCGCCGTCAGCATTGCCATGGCACATTTTCTTTTCAATTTATTGGGTGTCATCGTATTTATGTTCTTGCCTGGAATCAAAGGTATCCCCATTCAGCTCGCCGAAGCATTAGGTCGCCTTTCCATGCGATACAGATTTGCCGGCGTTCTATTTCTACTGCTTATATTCTTTATCATCCCATTCTCATTGATCTACCTCGATAGGATGTAGCCTTACGCCGTCTAACCTCTTTTAGCGGAAGTTTGAATTTCTTTAAGACCAAATCTGCTATCTTCTGGTTATATTGCATGATTGTTATTTTTCCATCGTGATTAAAGAAACCATTGCAAAATTCCTCCGCCTTGATGGTATCATGAGTAATCTCACAGGATACATCGAAGCGCGAATCGAGTTGATGAAAGTTGAGATTAAAGAGGACGTTGCGAAAGCGCTTTCCAAAGCTGTCGTGTTTGCCGCGCTCGCCTTTGTCTTTGCTCTTTTTATTTTATTTGTCAGCACAGCGGTGGCCTATAAAATCGCAGAAGTTACGAGTCCATTTATCGGCTTTATGATCGTGGCTGGCTTTTACTTGATCGCAGGTTTGGTTTTATGGCTTTCCAGAGAAGGTCTTAAAAACAAAATGGAAAATCAGTTTAATGAGAACTTCAAGCTAAAGAAAAAATAGCCTATGGAATTACTTGAATCAAATGATTTCAAAAGAGAGCTCGTCAAGAAATCTGAAAAGCATCGTGAAGAATTGCAGAATGAAGTAAGACTTGTGTCTGAAAAAACTGAAAAGATAATTACCAACGCGTTGGTTATCGGCGGCGCTTTGGCGGTTACCTATTTTCTTCTTAATCAATTTTCTGGCGGAAAATCGAAGCCAAAACAAAAGGTCAGGAAAATTAAACTTGTAAAGGAGCATGACGACGATGTTGTTGAAGTTGCCGAAGCACCTTCATCACCCGGTGTACTTTCGCAAATTGGAACAACGCTTGCCAGTCAAGCATCGGTCATATTGCTCGATCTCGCAAAAGAGAAATTAGCCGAATATCTTGCTTCTCGTCATCAACCAAAAGAAGAAAAGGAATGAACATCCTTCAGACTTTACGGGAAAAACATCAGCAAGGAAAAAAGTCCATTGCCGTCTTAGTCGATCCCGACAAAGTCGAAGAACCATCTCGTCTTCTGCAACTGATAAACCTTGCCAGTGAAAATTGCGTGGATTACTTCTTCGTTGGTGGAAGTTTGGTTACCACTACCAATCAATCGCAAGTCATTAAACAAATTAAAGACAACGTCACTATTCCTGTTGTTCTGTTTCCTGGTAACACTATGCAAATAGAACCTACTGCAGACGCGTTGCTTTTTCTATCGCTCATATCGGGTAGAAATCCCGAGTTACTGATTGGACAGCATGTAATTGCCGCGCCAATCATCAAGAATACAAAGTTAGAAGTGATCCCGACCGGCTATATGTTAGTGAATTCCGGACGCGTTACCTCTGTAGCCTATATCAGTAACACTACGCCGATTCCCGATGATAAATATTCACTTGCCGCATGCACAGCGATGGCTGGTGAAATGTTGGGATTACAAACAATCTATCTTGATGCCGGTAGTGGTGCCGAAAAAGAAATCAACGCACGCATGATTGCGGCTGTACGGAAATCAATCAATGTTCCGCTGATCGTTGGCGGCGGCATTAACACAAGTCAAAAGGCACGCACCGCATTAGACGCCGGCGCCGACATGATTGTTATCGGTAATGCGCTGGAAAAAGATCCGGAATTGCTTACGGAAATTTCCGATCATGTTTACGAAAGAAATCAAAGCGGCGCGTAGTTCATTCAAGCTATTCTCCACTACCGCGTGCCCGAAACAAGGAGTAGCTCTAAGTCTTGTTTTTCTTTCATACTCACACCAGTAGTTCCACTCGACGGCGTTTCAATTGTATTTGCAACATGAATATTGTTAGCCGTGCGCTCTTTCTTTAAGATGGTTCGATAAATAATGCGGTCCTTAAAAATAGTATCGGCGTGAGTTTTCAAAAACAACGTGTCGTGTTTTACTACTTCAACGATTTTAATAATGGGCTGCATCTGTCTTGAAGCGAGAAACCAAGATATAGCACTGGCAACGACAATCATCAGCGCCGTTGCATAGGCTGGGACCGCGCGCACGAAAAGGGAAGAGCGACCTTTTGATGCACGATGATCGTACATCTTATTCTGAAGTGACTTCACTATAAAAGGATCGGGAGAAAGATCACTCTTCGACGTAATCAAAGCCAGACTGACCTTTCTCATCGCATTGTACTGCTCAGCCGATCCAAGTTCTTCTTCAACAAACAATTTCTCTTCATTCGTAAGTTCACCGTACGATTTACTTACAAGAAGTTCATCTAACTTATCTTCGTTGTTCTTCTGTTGCATTTTTCCTGCTTTGTAATTCAACCTTTATACACTTTAACGCATCAACGTTCTTTACATTCCAACTTTGTGATCAATCAACGCCAGCGCAAGTTTCTTTTTCAAATAAAATAGCCGCGACTTCACTGTGCCTTCCGGACAGTCTACCACTTTCGAAATTTCTTCGATAGTCATTTCAAGTTCATGACGAAGAACAAACAAATTCTTATCATCTTCTTCCATCATATCCAACATTCGATCAAGCGCAGAACGAAATTCCGTCTGGGTAAAGCGTTCATAAAGATCTTCGCTCAACGGCTCTGCTTCTAAATCTTGTCGACCACGAATGGCTTGCTTCCGGTATTCGTTCTTACACATGTTGTGCGCGATCGAATAGAGCCAGGTCGAAAAACGATATCCCTGTTTGAATTGATCTGCGCGTTCTATCACGCGCAGGAACAAGTCATGCAGAAAGTCCTGCGCCATCGCTTCATTTTTATACAACATCCGATGGAAGTAGCGAACAAGTTTTTGCGCATAACGACGATACAGCTCGGTCATAGCATCGCCGTCTCCGAGCTGCACCAAGGACATCAATTCCTCGTCGCTTTTTTTCTTTACAGAACTAAAAAACATTCTACTGTTCGAGTACTTCCATAAAAACTCTGAATCCAACGGCAGGATCAGGTCTATCATAGTTATTCACACTCCTGATTGTGGATTCTTCCGGAACATGATTCCAGCTACCGCCGCATGACTTACCTTTTTCCTCGGTCATCTCCGAAACATTTCCGACAACGTCGTACAAACCAATGTCGTTTGGAAAATAAGCTTGCACCATACTCATCATTACAAATCCATCAACAGAAATCATTTTAGCCGGCAAGCATGGCTTTTGATCGTCAGGAAATTTGAAGTTCCCAAGTGAACACCCTCTACTGTTGAGCACCTTGTTACGATAATTAAACGACCGATACCATGGATACAAAATATCATTCCCCTTTACCGGAATGGTGCGATGATCTTTTGTCAATTCGTCGGTAGCGTTTTTTGGAATTCCAACTTCGACATTGTTTTCATCCAGCTCCCATGTCTGAACTTTAGCATAACCGAGCGCGGCAATCTGCCACTCCTTAATTGATGGCAATCTAAATTTAACCTTTTTATACTTCCTCCCAGCCTGCTTGTTGTATTGATCCGTTAGCCATTCGCAGTAAGCGACTGCGGATTCATAACTGATATTCACCGCAGGATAACGTGTAAAATATTTGTCTTTTTTTGTTGCTACACGATTTGCCGTATATGTCTTCATAAACGATAACGCTGGCTCTTCATACCGCGACAAGTCAAAGTTGAATTTGCTATACAGTCCATCTTGTCCGTTTATATGCAAGTAGTTCAAAAATGTATTGTATTGAACATTGGTCACTTCATACTCTTGCGCGTAAACATTATCCTTAACCTTTTTAAAAATGCCCTCAATCTCTTTCAAATCAAGTTGATGTGGGAAATACGGAACCTGTGCTTGTTTACCGGCGAGATAATTATTCACCAGCTGTTCTTTTCCACTTTGAATGGCGATTTTTTGGATCAGCAAATAGAGATCATTCGCCCTTTCCATTTCATTCTTCTCACGATAAAACTCATGAAGCATCAGCATTGGTACCAGGTAGTTGGCACTGAGTACGCGCCCTGAAGCAAATTCACTTTCACCGTTGAAGTCAACGGTCAAGTAATCTAACAAGAAACGCGATTCAATATTGCGCTGAATGACCTTCAAATTGTCAAGCCGTTCTGAACTTTTCTGCGAGGCCAATCCCACAACGTATAACTGCTCACGTATGGAACTGACGTTGTCTTGCGTTAACGTCAATCCATAAAAAAATTTGTAAGAAGGATTTTGAATAGGAAGTTGTATGGCAATCGCTTGCGTATTGTTTGTCGCGGATGCAACACCATCATTTAACAGCAATCTATGATTAGACAATATTTTGGTTCGAAGTTCTGCGGTGGTCAACAACTCGAGTTGCACAACCTTTACATCCTCTCGCACATCGAATACGTCTTGTAGAACATATAATGGGACTGCTGTGTTCTCTCCTTCCGTGATCAGCACACCACCTTGCTCAACAGACATCAAAACATTGTAGCTATAGTGAAGCAACGAAGAAGATAAAAGACCACTCGCTAACAATTTTTGACTGAACTGAGCGCGCTCTGAACGATCGTTTTCAATATCGCTGAACAATAACATCGATGCATATGTCGAGGCATTCTGTGGCTGCAGATTATAGGCTAGTGCGATCTGTTTAAATCCTTCTAGGGTGTTCCCCAAATGCCAACCTTTCACAAGCGCGAATTCAAATGAATGCGCTGCGTCCCCGGCCATGTTTGAAACGATCAAATCAAGTTCGCTGTCACCCATTCCTGCATATCGACTTGCGGCATAATAATTCAGCCAAGTTTTTGGATCCTTCCGGTGACGTTTTACTTCATCAGCCCATAGCTGTTGTTGCGCGCTGTACCACCCTAAGGGATGGATAACTTTTGTCTTCGGTAAAATCAACTGAGGTTCTTCGGCAACGAGGATTTGCAGCGATGCGATACATGCACACCATATAATCATCAATAATTTCATATTATTCTTTTTTACGCTGTACACACGAATCAATGTAACGTTCAATGAAAGCATAAAAAAACCTCAGATTTTTATTCTGAGGTTCTACGTTTGATTTTTTGTTGGCTTATTTCAGCAATTCACGAGAAATAACCATCTTCTGAATTTCCGTCGTGCCTTCATAAATTTGTGTGATCTTAGCATCGCGCATCAATCGCTCTACATGAAACTCTTTGACGTAACCATATCCACCATGAATTTGAACAGCTTCCGTGGTTACATCCTGTGCAATCTGTGAAGCAAACAACTTGGCCATCGCCGCAGCTTTCACAAAGTCGCGCTTTTGATCTTTCAACCACGCAGCTTGATGCACGAGTAATCGCGCAGCATCAATTTTCGTAGCCATATCTGCTAACTTAAATTGAATGGCTTGGTGTTCTGAGAGATTCTTTCCAAACGCTTTTCGCTCTTTTGAATATTTTAATGCTAACTCGTAGGCGCCAGACGCGATACCCAATGCTTGCGCTGCAATTCCGATTCGACCGCCATTTAAAGTCGTCATCGCGAATGTAAAACCAAAGCCATCGTCACCAATGCGATTTGCTTTCGGAACCTTCACATCCGTAAACATCAACGAATGTGTGTCCGATCCGCGAATACCCATCTTATCTTCTTTCTTGCCAACGACAAAACCAGGCATACCTTTCTCAACGATGAGCGCGTTAATGCCTTTGTGCTTTTTGGCCACATCTGTTTGCGCGATCACAATGTAAACGCTAGCAGTGTTTCCGTTGGTAATCCAGTTTTTGGTGCCGTTCAATAAATAATGATCGCCCTTGTCTTCTGCTATAGTCCGTTGACTTGTTGCATCCGATCCTGCCTCAGGTTCTGATAGACAAAATGCGCCAATGACTTCACCCGTCGCAAGGCGTTTCAAATATTTTTCCTTTTGTTCTTCCGTGCCAAAGCGTTCCAATCCCCAACACACCAGTGAGTTGTTAACAGACATACACACTGATGCTGAAGCATCGATCTTGGAAATCTCTTCCATCGCCAATACATAAGCAATCGTGTCCATACCACCGCCGTTGTATTTGGGATCTACCATCATGCCGAGAAAGCCGAGCTCGCCCATTTTCTTGACTTGATCAACGGGAAATTTTTGTTCGGTATCACGGTCAATAACGCCGGGAAGTAAATCATTCTGCGCGAAATCGCGAGCGGCCTGTTGCACGGCGAGATGCTCCTCAGTAAGTTGAAAATTCATAGAAGTGTCTAGGTTGTTTGAGTTTCAATTCTTGAAACCAATCTACTGTTTTATTTGATGGCGAAACAAAAAAAGAGGGCCTGAATTTCAGGCCCTCTTAAATAATCATTCTTTACGATGTTGGTTAGTCGCGACGACCGCCCATAAAAAGCATAATGTAGTAAATGAGCATCGTTAAGGCACCTATTGCAGCAACAACATACGTCATCGCAGCCCACTTCAACGCATCCTTCGCCATGCCATATTCTTGGTTATTTACAATACCCCTCGATTGAACCCAAGCCAACGCACGTTTACTAGCATCAAATTCTACAGGTAGTGTAATCAGGGCAAAAAGTGCAAATATTCCATAACATGCAATGATCACCAAAAGGGCAGTTTGAAAAGGGAACACGCCTCTTAAGAAGAACGATCCAGCAAACATGGCAATGAAAACAATGTTTAAAATGGACGCGCTTACATTTTGAATCGGGACCATAGCCGAACGAAACTCAAGCATGCTATATGCTTTCGCGTGTTGCACTGCGTGACCGCATTCATGGGCTGCGACGGCAGTAGCGGCTGCGTTGCGACCGTGAAAAACATTGGGACTAAGATTAACTGTTTTATTTGCAGGGTTGTAGTGATCGGTAAGCTCCCCCTCGACACTCACAACTTTGACATCGTGCAAATTATGATCGGCGAGCATTAAACGTGCTACATCTGCACCGGTTAGATCTTTGGTGAGATGTACTTGAGAATACTCCCGAAACTTACTCTTCAATCTCGAGCTGACAATCCAACCGACCGCCATAAAAAAGAGACCAATGATTAATGCCATAGTAGTTTGATTTTTATTGTTTCTATCTAAACAAGGTTTGCGCCAAATTCATTCGGCTGCCAAAACGACACTGCTTATTCGGCCTTTTGCGTTGCTGCCTTGGCACTCGCTCTTTTTACCTGATACGAAGTTATCAAAAGTGAGGCAGCACCACCAATGATCATAATTAGTGTTTGCCACCCGTGGAAAATTACAGTGAACGCGACGGCATCGCTCAGGGGGACATGATAAAGGAAAGCAAGGCCTTGCGGAACCAAAATATGATAAGATCCTGCACCTCCTGGTAGTGGCGCCGCCATGGCGATAGCACCAATGGCGAATAAACTCAGCACAGCACCAACACCTAGTTCAGACGTGGATGGAAATGCTTTCAGTACCGTATAGCTCGTCAAGAAATACAAAAACCAAATCAGGAGGGAATAGAAAATAAACTTCCCCTTTTGTTCAAGTTTGAAGACAGAGACTAACCCCTGCTTAAAGCCATACCATGCTTTCGTTACAAAGGCCTGAAGTTTAGCATTACGCTTCACGATGAACCAAAGCAACGCGAGGATCAGCATCGCTATCGCACCACCGATCAACAATGTTTGGATGCGTGATTTACCACTGCCTACCGAAAACGGAAGTGTATCTAAGAATGACAAAAGTTTTTCGGATTCTACTAGAAAACAGAGCGCAATCAAGAACACCAAACAGATCAAATCCACGATACGTTCGACAACCACGGTACCAAACGACATATCGGCTGGTGTTTTATCAAGCTTATAGAGATTATAACAGCGCGACACTTCGCCGCCACGCGGAATTATCAAGTTGACCAAATACCCAACCATCAATGAATAAAAACTATGCGACAATTTAGGATGATAACCCGCTGGAACCATCAGCATACGCCAACGTTCAGCGCGCACGAGATGACTCGCCAACGCAATTACAGCCATGATCAACAACCATGTTTTGTCTGCAACATACCAGTTCTTTTGAAGAACACTCCATTCTAAATTTCTAATGGAAAACCAAAGAAGAAAAAGTGTTACGCCAAAGATGACGATGTATTGAATAATGGCCTTTTGGCGAGAAGACATCCGAAGCTTGGGGTTGTGATGAAAATAAAGTTAAAATTTCATCAAGGTAACTTATTATCCGGTGTCGGAAAAATGATCGTAGGCTTGAACTGCTTTGCTTTTTCAAACTTCATTGAAGCATACGATATAATGATGACGATATCTCCTACTTGTGCTTTGCGCGCAGCGGGACCATTTAAACAGACCATACCTGTTCCACGGTCACCTTTGATGACGTACGTTTCAAGACGTTCGCCGTTGTTAACGTTTACAACCGTTACCTTTTCGCCTTCAATGAGATTTGCTGCTTCCATCAAATCCTCATCAATTGAAATACTGCCTACATAATGAAGCTCAGCCTGAGTGATCTTCGCGCGGTGAATTTTCGACTTTAAAACTTCTATTCTCAAGGTGGTTGAAAATTATATTTTTAAACCCATTTCTATAGATCAAACAACATCTTGTCCACGTCACAAGAACATGTTATCGATCAATCTGATTTCTCCTACAAAGCCAGCAATACACATAATTGGCTGACTTGCACCCTTAACGTTTTCAAGGAGATTTAAGTTTTTGCTATCGGCAAGCTCAAAGTACTCAAGCTTTATTTCAGCATCTTTTTCTACCAATTGCATCACCTTCTGCTGCACTTGCACAAGCGGCGCACCGTCGTTCAACGCTCTTTTCGCGAATGTAAGTGCCTCAAAAAAAACAATTGCTTTTTGACGCTGAGATTCGTTCAATCGCAAGTTTCTCGACGACATCGCGAGTCCATCAGGCTCGCGCGACGTCGGCACACTATGCAATATGAGATTGAAGTTTAAATCGTCGACCAACTGACGAATAATGGAATATTGTTGCCAGTCCTTCTGTCCGAAATAGGCATGATGCGGCTCGACGATATTAAAGAGCTTCGACACGACAAGTGCAACGCCACTAAAGTGACCAGGTCGAAACTTTCCTTCCATGATCTTGTCAAGATGGCCGAAATCAAATTTAATGAGTGGTTGATGGCGATACATTTCCGTACTATCTGGACAAAAAATCGCATCGCATTCAACTTTTTTCAGCAATAAAGTGTCTTTATCTAGTGTACGAGGATAGCGCTGAAGATCGTTTGGATTGTTAAACTGGGCGGGGTTAACAAAGATCGAGCAGACTGTGAGGTCATTCTCCGCTTTCGAGGCTTCGATCAGTGAGATGTGGCCACTATGAAGCGCCCCCATCGTCGGCACCAGACCAATGGAGTTAAGCGCTTGTTTTTTAGCCTTTAAGAAGGCTTTTAATGGGGCTATTTCGTTGAAAATCTCCATTTTAGGCCATTTTGGCAAAGGGTCGCAAAGATATAGGGAAAACTGAAAATAAGTTGATCATGGGGGTATTTATTTGTAATTTTGTGGCTCAAATTTCCGTTCTACTTTAAAATTAAACATATGTCAAAACTCCGCGTTCTGTATGTAGCCAGTGAGATCAACCCCTTCCTGCAAACCTCTGAAGTCGCTGACTTTGTTCGCAAACTCCCGCAAGCAATGCAGGAGAAAGGAATGGAGATCCGTATCCTGGTACCGCGCTTTGGAATTATCAACGAGCGCAAGAACCGGTTGCACGAAGTAGTAAGACTTTCCGGTATCAATATTACAGTGGGCGACGAAGAAAAACCTTTGATCATTAAGGTTGCTTCAATCCCAAATGCTAAACTTCAAGTTTATTTCATCGATAACGAAGATTACTTCCACCGTAAATCTGTTTTCCACGACAAAGAAGACAATTTTTACGAAGACAACGATGAACGTGCAATCTTCTTTTGTAAAGGCGCTATCGAAACTGTCCGCAAACTCGGATGGGCTCCCGATATTGTGCATTGCAACGATTGGATCACCAGCTTCATTCCGTTGTATTTGAAAACGACTTACAAAAACGATCCGTTGTTTAAAAACACGAAGACAGTTTTCACGATCTACAACAATGCCTTCTCACACAAATTTAAGGGCGACATTCTTGACAAAGTGAAAATGATGGACATCGAAGACAATATGCTTGGTAATCTTAAGACTGCCGACTTCGAAGGATTCATTAAACTTGGTGTAGAATTCTCTGACGCCGTTATTGTCGCTGGCGATAATAAAAAGCTTGAAGGGCTCTTCAAGAAAATCAAAGAGAAGAAAGTTGAAACTATTGATACAAACGAAAATTATACTGAATCGTATTACAACCTCTATAATGAACTTGTCGGTTAAGAGTTTTGGGCAATTGGCTGTACTAGCCGTTGCCCTATTTTTTTTCTCCTGCTCAGAAGAAACCAGTCCCCTCGGATTTAAAAATCCAAATCCAAAATTCCAAAGTAGATTTGTCGAAATACCGGTAACAAGTAGTGTTGTACTACTTGACTCGGTTCGTACTTCAAACGGTGACGCGTCAAACGATTTCAATCGAATGATTGTCGGCAAACACATCGATCCTATATTCGGTGAGGTATCCGCATCCGCTACTGCGCAGATTTATCCTCTCACAAATCTAGTTAACCTCGCAAAGAAGGACAGTTTAACACTAAACGACAGTCTTGTTTTTGTCTCCGCAGAAATTAGATTGCTTGTAGACTACTACGTGTATGGGGCGCAAAGCAAGACGACACAGACATACAACATTTATAAACTGTCAGAATCGCTTCCATCATCAACGATAGACACAATCCGAACTACTGCTGGAGGCCAACAAAAGCCAGTGGAATTTATCACGAGCCGGAGGCGTATTTATTTCAATAAATCAAGCATACCGCATCATGCAACACCAATCGCGACCGCATCCGTAGAAGTTGATTACGACAAATACATCACTGAAGCCAACGATGAAACATTAGACTCCACATTCGTGACAGCAACGCTTGACAATGCTTTTGGTCAAGAACTGTTTACCCTCATGAATTCGAAGGTATTTCGTGATACAATTGCTGAAGCGCCTAAAATTTTTATGGATGTTTTTAAAGGTATTGCGATCGTCCCCCAAACTTCTGATAAGATTATTAGATTTTTCCTGCCGAATTCTACTATACGTCTTACTTATAAAGACAAAAGGAAGAACACCATTTATAGAACCGATATCGGCCTTGGGAATCACTCCCTCTTCAAGTTAGTAAGTTACAATGCGATTGAGGGTGACCGTGCTGGTACAACACTGGATGGACTAACAAACTTCTATCAGCCGTTTGAACCCGCTGACGATCGACGTTACATCCAGGGAGCCACTGGTGTGGCCACGGTCGTCGACTTTTCAAAAGTTTTAGAGTTCGCTGATACCATTGACCAAATGTTGGTCAATTCTGCCGAACTTGTCATTAAAAATATTGAAGAACCGGGCATCTATAGTCCACCTTCAACCTTGATTGTAAAGATCATTAACGACAATAACCGATTCAAAAAAATCAGTTACCAGGGACGGAACTCCGATTACACCAAGGAGGTTGCAAACCTTAACTTATACCGTGGCTACGTTAATTTCGATCGACAAAATAGTTTCTCTACTGCCAACGGTGTGCCATTCGATAGCACGTTAAATATTGTGAATGACCTCGGCAACTTCTTGACATTAAACTACTCTCAGACCAACAAGAGTTATGTAGGATCTGCGGGATTGTTCTTTCAAAGCTTACTTCAAAAAGATGAAGCAAAGACGCCTTACACGAAAGTTTTGCTAACGCCTTATAGCCCGACTTCTTCAACAACAATCCCTTATGGATTTCATACCGCTGGAAAGACATTAAACAGGGTTTCATTTGATAAGGATAACATCGTCCTTAGAATTTACTATACCATTCCTACTGTAGAACCAAACCAGTAATTTTTATGTGTGGCATTGTAGCATACGTCGGCCATCGCCAGGCCCAAGAAGTAATCATTAAAGGACTTAAACGATTAGAGTATCGTGGCTATGACAGCGCTGGAATAGCGTTGTTAAACGACGGTCTTAACGTTTATAAAAAGAAAGGAAAAGTTTCCGACCTTGAGGAATATCTAAAAGGCAAAAATCTAATAAGCCACATCGGCATCGGTCACACCCGCTGGGCAACACACGGTGAACCAAACGATAAGAACGCTCACCCTCACTACTCAGCAACCGGGAAATTTGCGATCATTCACAACGGTATTATCGAGAATTACAACGCCTTAAAACAAGAGTTACTTCGTAAGGGACACGAGTTTTTAAGCGATACCGACACCGAAGTTTTTATTCATTTCATTGAAGACATCAAGGACAACGAAGGATGCTCGCTTGAAGAAGCGGTACGTCTTGCCTTAACAAAAGTAGTCGGCGCCTATGCTGTCGTGATCATGTCGCTTGAAGACCCTGACCTTCTCGTGGCAGCGCGTAAGGGCAGTCCACTGGTTGTTGGCGTTGGTAAAGACGAGTTCTTCTTGGCGTCAGATGCCACCCCGATTGTAGAATACACCAATGAAGTCGTGTACCTCAACGATCAGGAGATCGCTGTCATTCGCGATGGCAAACTCAGCGTTACAAACACTGCTAATCTTCCGCTCACGCCATACATTCAAACTGTAGACCTTGAGCTTGAGGCAATTGAGAAAGGTGGTTTCGAACATTTCATGATTAAAGAAATTTTCGAACAAACACGCTCCATTAAAGATTGTATGCGTGGTCGCCTTGATTCACAAACCGGAAGACTTGTACTCGGTGGACTTCGCGAGTATGTGAACAAGCTTGTCAACGCAGATCGCATCATTATCGTGGCTTGTGGTACTTCGTGGCACGCAGGTCTCGTAGCAGAATATTTCTTCGAAGAATTCTGCCGAATCCCAGTCGAAGTTGAATACGCCTCTGAGTTCCGTTATCGCAATCCAATTATTCGTGAAGGTGATGTAGTCATTGCTATCTCACAATCCGGAGAAACGGCAGACACGCTTGCAGCGATCGAACTTGCCAAATCAAAAGGCGCTATCATATTTGGCGTCTGTAACGTGGTTGGTTCATCTATTGCACGTACAACACATGCAGGAGCCTATACACATGCAGGGCCTGAAATTGGTGTGGCTAGTACAAAAGCATTTACGGCACAGCTCACAGTATTAAACATGATTGCTCTCATTGTCGCCAATAAGAAAGGAACAATTACAGAACAAAAGCTTCATGAGTTGCTGGTAGAAATGGAAAACATTCCATCAAAGGTTGAGAAAGCATTGCAATTGAATGAGCAGATTCAGGTTGTTGCCGAAACTTTTAAGGACGCGCGAAACTTCTTGTATCTTGGCCGTGGCTACAACTTCCCAGTTGCTTTAGAAGGTGCACTGAAGTTGAAAGAGATTTCATACATCCATGCCGAAGGTTACCCTGCAGCTGAAATGAAACACGGACCAATTGCTTTGATCGATGAAGAGATGCCTGTGGTGTTTATCGCAACAAAAGATTCTTCCTACGAGAAAATTGTTTCGAACATTCAGGAAGTGAAAGCACGTAAGGGTCGTGTTATCTCCATCGTTACAGAAGGTGATGACCTGATTCCAAAAATGTCAGAGTTTACAATCGAAGTTCCGGCTGTGCATGAAGCGTTAATGCCAATGGTATCTACGATTCCTTTACAACTGCTATCGTATCACATCGCTGTGATGAGAGGTTGTAACGTAGATCAACCTAGAAACTTAGCAAAATCAGTGACAGTAGAATAACAAAAATTAGGGACGGGAAACTGTCCCTTTTTTTATACTGATCGCAGATACTCCTTTTTCAACAAGGGGCAAATTTTATAGCGCTCATCTTTCGTGTCCTCGTAAACGGCCTCAAGCACCTCATAAACATGTCGAAGGCCGATGCGTTTAGTCCATTCAAAAGGACCATAAGGATAATTGGTTCCTAACTTCATCGCCATGTCGACGTCTTCTCGTGATGCTGTTCCTTCTTGAACCGTGTAATACGCCTCGTTGATAATCATGCAGATTACCCTTGGCGTAACCAAGCCAACGCGATCGTCCACACGCGTAAATTTTGTTTTAAGGCCATCACAAAGCTGTTTGAGTAACATCTCATCACTTGAATCAATGCAACTAACCTCTAGAAGCTCGCGATTAACAAGAGTAGGCAGTCCGTTAAAGCCAAATATTTTTGACTTGATCTTGTGCCTATTGTGAAAGGTTAACTCTGTAAGTGTAATCTTCGTGGTGTTGAGCAAAACTGTACCCTGATAATTGAAATAAATCTCGATTTGCTCCGGCGCTTCATCGATCATAAAATCAATTACAAGCTCGTAATCTTCCAACAATTTATCGGCCTCACGATGGGCATCTGATAAAGTATACTGATGCTCGTCGCCGAATTTTTGCTTACACTCCTGCAAATTTGAATCCTCACCAATGATTAAAATTTTCATAGTTCAGAGAAATGCTCAGTAGATCGTTATTTTTGACTTTCCTAAATTAAATTTTAAAACGCACATCATGTCAAAAAAGATAGTTTATTCTGAAAAGGCCCCTGCACCTATAGGTCCGTATAGCCAGGCTGTGCAATCGGGCAATATGCTGTTTGTAAGCGGTCAAATCGCTATTCAACAATCCACAGGTAATATCTTAAAAGGATCAATCGAAGAAGAGACTGCGCAAGTCATGTCAAATCTCCAAGAAATTCTAACTGCCGCAGAAATGGATTTTTCAAACGTCGTGAAATGCTCGATCTTTTTGAAAGACATGAACAATTTCCCAAGGGTCAATGAAATCTACGGCAAGTATTTCACAGCAAATCCTCCTGCCCGCGAAACGGTCGAAGTGAGCAGACTTCCAAAAGATGTGAATGTAGAGATTTCGTGTATCGCCGTTAAATAAAGTTACAAGCCGCAAGCCTCAAGTTGCAAGTTTGAATGCTTGTAACTTGAGGCTTGTAACTTGAATCTATTCCAAAAGCTATTTTTTCGCTTCCTTCGCCCACATATCCCTGAGCGTAACCGTGCGATTGAAGATAAATTTATCTTTTGAAGAATCTGGATCGAGTGCAAAATATCCTTTTCTTAAAAACTGATAGCGCTCAGATTCTTTTGCAGAAGTTATCGCCGGCTCTGCATAAGCAACTTGTACCTGCAACGAGTCGGGATTTAAATATTCTTTGAAGTCACCTTCTGCTTCTCCGAGATTTTCTACTTTGAAAAGTCTGTCGTACAAGCGCGTTTCGATTTTTACGGCATGCGGAATACTTACCCAATGAATAGTTCCTTTCACGTTAATGCCCGAAGTATCTGAACCACTCTTACTTTCAGGAATGTAGCTGCAACGAAGCTCAGTGATCTTTCCAGAAACATCTTTGATCACTTCATCACACTTGATGATGTAAGCGCTTTTCAAACGTACCATTTGTCCTGGAGCAAGTCGGAAATATTTCTTCGGCGCAACTTCCATGAAGTCCTCTTGTTCGATATAAATTTCCTTGCTGAAAGGAACTTCACGATGGCCGGCGTTTGCATCTTCCGTATTATCCTCACTGGTGAGCGTTTCCGATTTCCCATCTGGATAGTTTGTGATCACAACCTTCAATGGATCGAAAACCACCATTCTACGCTGTGATATTTTGTTGAGATCTTCGCGAACACAAAATTCAAGCAACCCAACATCGATCAAGTTTTCACGTTTTGCAACACCAATCTTCTCACAGAATTCGCGAATACTTTTCGGCGTATATCCTCTCCTGCGAACGCCACTCAATGTAGGCATACGCGGATCATCCCATCCCGCAACATGTTTTTCATTGACTAGTTGAAGAAGTTTGCGCTTGCTCATCACCGTGTACGTCATATTCAAACGTGCAAACTCATACTGATGTGACGGATAGATCTCGAGATTCTTGATAAACCAGTCGTACAGTTCGCGGTGCGGAATAAATTCCAACGTGCAGATACTATGCGTAATGGTTTCGATTGAATCGCTTTGACCGTGAGCAAAATCGTACATCGGATAAATACACCAGTTGTTTGCCGTGCGATGATGATGGGCATGCTTGATACGATACATCAGCGGGTCACGCATGTGCATGTTAATGTGAGCCATGTCAACCTTAGCGCGAAGTACTTTCTCGCCATCCTTATATTTCCCGGCCCGCATGTCTGCAAAAAGTGTTAGGTTCTCTTCTACACTACGACTGCGAAAGGGACTATTTGTTCCAGGTTGCGTTGGCGTTCCCTTCTGTTTGGCAATCTCTTCGCTGGAGCTGTCGTCAACGTAAGCCAGATCTTTTTTAATCAGCATCACCGCGAATGCATAAAGTTTTTCGAAGTAATCGGAAGCATACAGTTCTTCAGCCCATTGAAAACCTAGCCACTGAATATCATTTTTAATACTCTCTACATACTCTGTTTCTTCTGTAACAGGGTTTGTGTCATCAAATCTCAGGTTGGTTTTCCCGCCATATTTCAGTGCAAGGCCGAAGTTCAAGCAAATACTCTTGGCATGGCCCATATGCAAATAACCATTTGGCTCTGGAGGAAAACGGGTGATGATGCTTTTATACTTTCCTGCTTTCAGGTCGTTTTCAATGATCTCTTCAAGAAAGTTCAGGCTTTTTTCTTCCGTCATACTACGCTCGCTTTTGAAAGTTGTAAAGGTATAAAAGCCTTTGATTCCGTCGGTATTTTTTTGGCTATCTGCACCATTTTTTAGGCCTTTTATACGATTCCAACCACGTTATTGTAAATCATATTTTACCTTTGCTATTGTTATCTAAACAAACGATTCCAGAAAGAATCGATTAAGGAAAGGAAGAGAAATGAGACCAGTACGCGTAAGATTCGCACCCAGCCCTACCGGCGGACTCCACATTGGTGGTGTAAGAACTGCCTTGTATAATTATTTACTTGCCCGTCAGCATCAAGGCACCATGATCCTTCGCATTGAAGACACCGATCAGACACGCTTTGTACCCGGCGCAGAAGAATACATTATTGAATCCCTGAAATGGGCAGGAATCAAAATCGACGAAGGTGTTGGTGTTGGTGGACCTCATGCTCCTTATCGTCAATCTGAAAGAAAACCTATTTATCAAAAATACGCACAACAACTCATCGACGAAGGCAATGCGTATTACGCATTCGATACGCCGGAAGAACTCGAGGCGATGCGCGAAAGATTAAAGGCCGCTGGCGTAGACAACTACCAATACAATAGTGTCACGCGGATGCAAATGAGGAATTCACTTACACTCTCCGAAGGTGAAGTGAAAAACCTGATTGCTTCAGGAACACCTTATGTAATCCGATTGAAAGTTCCCAAGAAAGAGGAGATCAGATTGAACGACATCATCCGTGGTTGGGTGATGGTTTACTCTTCTCAGATCGATGACAAAGTGTTGATGAAAGGTGACGGTATGCCGACCTATCATTTGGCGAATGTTGTCGATGACTATCTGATGAAGATTTCACACGTCATACGCGGTGAGGAATGGTTGCCGTCTGCGCCACTACACGTATTGCTGTATCGCTTTCTCGGATGGGAACAAGACATGCCACAATTCGTGCACCTACCATTAATTCTAAAACCAGACGGTAACGGCAAACTTAGTAAGCGTGATGCTGATAAATATGGATTCCCGATATTCCCGCGTACATGGACTGACCCTGTATCTGGCACTGTATCTGTCGGCTATAAAGATGCCGGCTATTTGCCAGAAGCGCTGGTTAACTTTCTGGCTTTGCTTGGATGGAACCCAGGAACAACACAAGAAATTTTTTCGATGGAACAACTCATCGAGGCGTTTTCATTTGACCGTGTGAATAAAGCTGGCGCGCGTTTCGATATTCAAAAAGCGCAGTGGTTTAATCAACAATACTTGCGCGCAAAGAGCGATGACGAACTTGTTGTATACCTTCAAGAGTCGTTGAAAGGCGAGAATATTTCGTGTGACGAAGCGAAAGCGAAAAAGATTGTTACCATCATGCGTGATCGAGTAACGTTCCCAGGCGAGTTTTGGTCACAAGGAAAGTTTTTCTTCTTTGCACCAACCACATTCGATGAAGGTGTGATTTCAAAAAAATGGAACGACGAAGCCGTTAAAGTCCTCAGTGCGTTCAAAGACGAGATTGCAAAAGCAGCAACGTTGGATGCAGCAACGGCGAAAGCTGCACTCGAGCAGGTGACCGCGACGTTAGGAATTGGTTCTGGAAAAATTATGCAAGCGTTACGGGTATCATTAACCGGTGCGGGCGGCGGTCCGGATTTGATGATGATCATGGAAATTATCGGTGCCCAGGAGGTCGTAAAAAGAATTCAATACGCCCTACAAACCCTGAAGGTGAAAGTTGCGTAAATAGTATTCAATAAACCTTTCTGTTATGTCTAAAAAAGAAGGTAAAGATGAGCAAAAGCCGAAACCAAAGGTTCACAAAGATCTGCAAGGTTTCGATGTGTCAATCGACCAGTTTGGCGAGATTACGTCAAACATGCGAATTGAAAAGATCAATGAATTCCTCGATAAAAACGTAGACGACAAAAAACTTGCAGAACGCGACGACTACGATGAGATGAAAAAAGGCAAAAAGAAAAAGAAATAAATTGCTGTAAGCCCCGCCAACGCGCGGGGCTTTTCGTTTAATTCGTAAAAATTTAAAAAGAATATGAACCGATCCCACGAAATCGATTATCAAATCAAAGGTGAAAGTATTCAGATCGTTGAAGTTGAACTTGACCCAGGAGAAACCGTAATTGCTGAAGCTGGTGCTATGCTCTTCATGGAGGACGGTATCGCGTTTGAAACAAAAATGGGAGATGGCTCAAATGCCAACCAAGGATTGTTCGATAAACTTCTCTCTGCGGGATCGCGTATGCTGACGGGCGAATCTTTATTCATGACGCATTTTTCCAACCGCGGTTCGAGAAGAGCCAAAGTAGGATTCTCCGCACCCTATCCGGGAACAGTGATTCCAATCGATCTCGCAACGTCGCCTGGCCAGGAAATGATCGTTCAAAAAGATGGATTTCTATGCGCCGCATTTGGAACAAAAGTTTCTATCACATTCAATCGTAAAATCGGTTCTGGCCTTGTTGGTGGTGAAGGTTTTATTCTTCAAAAACTACAAGGCGACGGAAAAGCATTCGTCCATGCCGGAGGAACGGTAATCGAAAGAACGCTTAACAACGAAACACTTCGTGTAGACACAGGTTGCGTTGTAGCATTCGAATCACAAATTGACTTCGACGTGCAAGCTTCCGGTGGACTTAAGTCGATGATCTTCGGTGGCGAAGGTATGTTTCTCGCTACACTTCGCGGAACTGGTAAAGTATATTTACAATCCATGCCAATCAGAAAATTAATACAAGCACTCGCGCCGTATGGACGCAATAGCGGGAAAGAAGGAAGCTCACTTCTCGGAAGCTTTCTCGAAGATTAATTCGTGATGCAACCGTGGCAGGAGAAATTACTTCGCATCTTCGGCAGCAACACTCCTTTGCCCGCAGACGCTCAACAAGCTTTACTGGATCATTGGAAGCATCCGGTAAAGCTTAAGCGTCATCAATTCTTGATCGAAAAAGATCAAACAGAAACGAATCTGTTCTACATCATCGAGGGAAGTGTTCGTATCTATTTTCCGCACAACGACGAAGAGATCTGCGTAGGATTTGGTTACGACAACAGCCTTATTTGCTCTTACCCTTCCTTCATCAGAAATCAACCATCAACGTATTACATCCAGGCACTTAGCGCGACTTCGCTGATGTCTATTCGAAAAGTAGACTTCTATGATTTATTCAGCTCATTTCGCAAGATAGAAACAGCGTGGCGTGAGCTACAAGAAGAAGCGTTGATGGGTAAGATCGAACGCGAAACCGAGATGCTTACGTTCACTCCGGAGGAGCGGTACCAACGTTTAATTCAACGAAGTCCAAAAGTATTTCAGATCATACCGCGCAAGTACATCGCATCGTATCTTCGAATGTCACCCGAAACACTAAGCAGAATTCGCCCTGAAAAATCTTGATCGCCGTCAATTTCTATATGCGCGTTCAAAAATAATTTTGATCCAAATTAACAACTTATGACAGCGCAGGATCGAATTAAGAATTTAAAAGTAGAGATTGATGAAACAATCGCATTTGTCGCCGCGATAAATGCGCAGGATGAAACGCTATTAAATTGGAAACAATCCGCGGAACGATGGAGTATCCTTGAGTGTATCGAGCATCTAAATCGCTATTGCCGATATTACAATGTCGCGATCAATAATGTGCTCACGCGTTCCAACGATGGACAACCGGTAAACAAGTCGTCATGGCTCGGCAAAAAATTTATTTCGATGATGCATCCTTCGAATCGGAAGATGCAAAAGACGATGAAGCATCTTAATCCGGTTCACAGTAAGCTCAGCATTGCAACACTTCATGAGTTTCTTGCGCATCAAGATAAACTTTTGCACATGCTTGATGCTAGCGCAAGTAAATCGATAGGCAAACAAAACATTAGCGTTGAATTTCTAAGGATATTAACAATTCCATTTTTTGATGCGTTTGAATTTCTTGTCGTTCATCAACAACGTCATATACTTCAGATAAGAGACATCCTGGAAAAAAGATCAAATCGAGAGGCTGTGTTAAAGGTTTAATGTAAATTGCCTTGCATACAACTGATAACTCATGACCACTATCGGATTGATTAAGGAAGGCAAAGTGCCGCCAGATAAGCGCGTACCTTTTACACCATTGCAGGCTGAAGAAATCGAGCAGCGATTTGCTGGTGTTAAAGTCATTTGTCAAGAAAGTAACATCCGATGTTTTCGTGAACAAGAATATCAAGCATTGGAGATAGAAGTACGTGCGTCTGTAAATGATTGCGATATTTTGATGGGGATAAAAGAAGTGCCCAAAGAACAACTCATTGCAGGAAAAACGTATCTCTTCTTTTCACATACTATCAAAAAGCAACCTTACAATCGCGAGTTGCTGCGTGTGATCTTGAGTAAAAACATTCGCATGATCGACTACGAAGCCTTGAAAGACAAGCAAGGTAATCGATTGGTTGCGTTCGGGAGATATGCAGGCATCGTCGGCGCTTATAACGGACTATGGACGTACGGTGAACGCTTCAAGCTTTACAACATTCGACGAGCACACGAATGCTTCGACGTTAATGATCTCAAGCTCGAATTGCGAAAAGTAAAACTACCGCCAATTAAAATCATTCTCACGGGCGCAGGGCGAGTAGGCAAAGGATCGATGGAAACCCTCGACAGCGCAGGTATTCGAAAAGTTAACGCGAGTGATTTCTTGACAAAAGAATATACGGAGCCGGTTTATGTTCAGCTAAGCAGTTCAGATTATCACGTAAGAAAATCGGGCGGGCATTTTAACCGCGAAGAGTTTCACTTACATCCCGAGAAGTACGATTCAATCTTTAAGACTTTTACGAAAGTAGCGGATGTATTGATGGCTGGTGCTTACTGGAATCCAAAAGCTCCCGTTTTATTTACACAATCGGACATGACTTCTCCCGATTTTAAAATAAAGGTGATCGCAGACATCACGTGTGATATCGATGGGTCGATTCCAAGCACAAAAAAGGCGTCAACAATTGCAGATCCGATTTACGATTATGATCCTGCGACGGGAGAAGTTCGTTCAGCGCTTTCAAATGAAAAGTTTGTAACCGTGATGGCCGTGGACAACTTGCCCTGTGAGTTACCAAGAAGCGCGTCTGAAGAATTCGGCAAAGATCTTATTGACAAAGTACTTCCGATTTTATTACGAGATCCCGATCAAGATGATATTATCAAAAGAGCTACCATCTGTGATCAAGGGAAATTAACGGAGCATTTTAAATACTTGCAAGATTACGTCGATGGAAAAGAGTAGCGTTTTAATCTGAATCTTAACAGAAGGCAAAAAAAGCAATCTACTCAGCTTGTCGTGTCTAATGTTTCGCGGATTTTAATCCCCGACGAAACACTAAAGAACAAATAAAACCATTTCTAAAGAACTGCTTTTTTAGAACATCCAAATTTTCCCTTGTCATACATTCCAGCCATTGCGGCATTGACCGCGCTTCGATGTTAGTTACGACGCGAAAGAAAAGATACATCGTCCAAAGCAAGAATCGATGATATACATTTTTCGATTGTACGAAATCTGTAACAAGCCACTTCCCATTTACATCCAACAATGGCAGTATGATTTTTATTTTTTGCTCAAGTGACGCATCTGAAAATAGATCAACGTAGAAGTTGGTAATCACAGCATCAAATTTCGATTGCGTATCTACATCCGACTCTATTCCATGTAAGAACGTAATCGGGTTATTGATATTGATTTGCTTGGCCATGTCGATCATCGATGATGAGGCTTCAACATACAATATCTCGGCCGTCGGATTTATCTTGCCAATATCATGCAAGATCCATCCCGTTCCACCTCCAATAATTAGAATTCTCTTGGCATCTGAAATTTCATGTAGAAAGAATCGCTGTGCATGCCTGATATCCTCGCCAATAAATACTTTAGCAAGCCAATCGTAAACATGAGCAATTCTATCAAACTTGTTAAGTGACGATAGCTTCATCAACTTATGAGTAAGTATAATAATGGCAGAAAGAATACCGCGTCGCCAAGTAAACGAAATCTATCATCCTCCCGCAGAAACGATTGGCAAAGAAACACGGCCAGTAAAGTAGCGCTCATCACCATCACAGTCAACGAAGCAATAACATCTGTCGTCCACATCATCAGCAAAAGATTTACAATCGGAATGATAAAGATAATCTTGCGACTTTTCTTATCACCAAGGCGTAATACGATCGATGCGCTTCCATCGCGCTGATCACGGTCACGATCATACCACGAAAAAATAACCAAATTCAGAAATGCTGTTAACAGAAATTGAACAACGATCACGAGTGGCAGCTGGCTAAGTTCCATTTGTGTTACCGACAATGAGGGAAGTAATACACCTGCTGTATAAAGGATTGCAATTAAAAATTCTTTTGGAAATTTAATCACACGATGCACTATTAAATAAAGTGCGCAACATGCGATCAAGATCAATCCACCACGAAGTACCGCTGGCCTGATAAACATCACGACAACGATATTCAAGATAATGGAAAGCACTACCATCCAACATAATACTTGGAAATGCTGTTGGTGAAACCGATGTCTTTCAGTCGACGCAGGGGCCTTAATTCGTTTAGCGTCGAGTAAATGATCGACCGTATATATGATCCAAACACTCACTGACAATGACAATAGGCCAAAGACCAGAATTTGAACGTGCAGTAATTTTCCAAAGAACAACGCCGCGCACAACGACCCAAGCGCCACATCTAGGCTAAGAACATTGAAACGGGTGTACAATTTTAGCAGCATAGTTCGATGAGCATAAAACAAAAAAGTCTCGCTTTCTAGCGAGACTTTAAAGTTATAGTAATTTTCTCTTAAGCAGATTTCAACGCTTCCGCACCACCCACGATCTCAAGGATCTCTTTGGTAATCGCGGCCTGACGCGTTCTATTGTACGTCAAACGGAGTTGTTTCAACAACTCACCTGCGTTTTCAGTAGCCTTGTCCATGGCAGTCATACGAGCACCATTTTCAGAAGCACTTGAATCCAAGAGCGATTTGAACAATTGTACCTTTAATGACTTTGGAATTAATCCGTCAATGATCTCCTCCTGACTTGGTTGATAAATGTAATCAACTTGCGTCGAAGTGTTCTGTGAAGTCGCTGGTGGTACTACTGGCAAAAATTGTTCCGCACGAAGAATTTGTGTAGCCACGTTTTTGAACTCGTTATATACGATTTCAATCTTGTCGTATTTGCCTTGCTGGAATGCATTCATCATGAATTCAGCGGCCGCCGATGCAGAGTCAAAAGTAAGGTTACTAAAGAGCGTAGCATAATCGCTCACCACAGCCACCTTACGTTTTGCAAAATATTCATTCGCTTTTCTTCCGATTGGTAAGATCGTCACGTGTCCTTTCGCATACTCGTTTTTATATTTTTCTTCTACGAGACGGGCAACACCTTTAAAAATGTTACTGTTAAAAGATCCACACAATCCGCGATCGGAACTGATAGCAACAATCAATACATTTCTGACCTCACGCTGCTGGCTATACCAGTTCTCGCCATCCGAGTTGCTTTGTGCAGCAGAAAGGTTCGAAAGAATTGAGGCCAACTTTTGCGCAAACGGGCGAATCTGAGTGATTCTATCCTGAGACTTACGCAACTTAGCCGCCGCCACCATTTTCATGGCTTTCGTAATCTGCTGTGTGCTGATTACCGAGGTGATGCGGCCTTTAACTTCCTTTAAACTTGGCATTTCTAGTCAGTGTTCAGTGTACTTCGTGAAGCTTAGTATCTAGCAGCAAGGTCCGTTGCTACAGCTTTCATCGTAGCAACATCCGCATCTTCAAATTTACCAGCTTGAAGATTAGTCAATACATTCTTGTGGCTACCGCGAAGAAGCTCGATGAATTCCTTCTCAAACTGTTTCACTTTAGCAACTGGAACTTTATCCATAAATCCACGCGTAGAAGCGGTAATGATCGCTACTTGTTCCTCTACAGGAACTGGCGCGAACTGATCTTGCTTCAAAATTTCAGTGTTTCTTCTACCGCGTTCGATGGTGAGTTTTGTAGCCGCATCAAGATCAGAACCGAATTTCGCAAAAGCTTCAAGTTCGCGGAACTGTGCTTGATCAAGCTTCAACGTACCAGCAACTTTCTTCATTGATTTAATCTGAGCAGAACCTCCTACACGTGATACAGAAATACCAACGTTGATCGCAGGGCGGATACCAGAGTTGAACAAGTTTGTTTCAAGGAAGATCTGACCGTCGGTGATCGAGATCACGTTTGTTGGAATGTATGCAGAAACGTCACCAGCTTGCGTTTCGATAATTGGAAGCGCCGTCAATGAGCCACCACCTTTAACGAGGTGCTTGATTGATGCCGGTAGATCGTTCATATCTTTAGCGATCGCATCATTGTTGATGATTTTCGCCGCTCTTTCGAGAAGACGAGAGTGAAGATAGAATACGTCACCAGGATAAGCTTCGCGTCCAGGAGGTCTTCTCAAAAGAAGAGACACTTCACGGTAAGCAACAGCTTGCTTAGAAAGATCATCATATACTACGAGTGCAGGTCGACCGGTATCACGGAAGAATTCACCGATAGCAGCACCTGTGAATGGCGCGAAGAATTGCATTGGTGCTGGATCAGAAGCAGCAGCTGATACAATGACAGTGTATGGAAGCGCACCGGCTTTTTCAAGAGATGCAGCAACGCTTGCTACAGTAGATGCTTTTTGCCCTACAGCAACATAGATACAATATACAGGCTGACCTTTTTCGTAGAACTCACGTTGGTTAACGATCGTGTCGATTGCCACAGCTGTTTTACCAGTCTGACGGTCACCGATGATCAACTCACGCTGACCACGACCTACCGGGATCATCGCGTCGATCGCTTTAATACCAGTTTGTAGTGGTTCGTTTACTGGCTGACGGAAAATTACACCGGGAGCTTTTCTTTCCAATGGCATGTCATAAAGGTCACCAGCGATTGGGCCTTTACCATCAACAGGATTTCCAAGTGTATCCACAACACGGCCAAGCATACCATCACCAACTTTCACAGAGGCGATTTTACCAGTGCGCTTTACAGTTGCACCTTCACGGATATCTTTATAGTCACCGAGCAATACGGCACCTACGTTATCTTCTTCAAGGTTAAGCACGAGTCCTTTGAGTCCAGTTTCGAACTCGATCAACTCACCAGCTTGCGCTTGTGTAAGTCCGTAGATACGAGCAACACCATCACCGATGGTTAATACTGTACCAACTTCTTCCAATTGAGCGTCGGTACGTGAATTCGATAACTGCTCACGTAAAATTGCTGATACTTCTTCCGGTCTGATCTCTGCCATGGTTATAGGAGATTAAAATTCTTTAATGAATGGGTTCTGAGTAAATTCTACTTTCAGCGACTTCAGTTTGCTCTTGATAGATGCATCGATTTGGCGATCGCCAACATTGAGTACAAATCCACCGATTAAACTTGCGTCTACTTTTTCGGTCAAATCGATCGACTTCTTATTGCTAAGATCTTTCACGATTTTCTCGATTTCACCGCGGAGTTTTGCATCCAGCGGAACTGCGGTGGTAACAGTAGCTTTACCAACCCCTTTATATTCGTTGTATTGCGCCTGAAATTCTTTTGCAATAACAGGCAACAATGGTTCGCGATTCTTTTTTGTAATGATGTCGATGATGGCCATGGTTAGGCTGTGCACCTTTCCTTTGAAAAGTTTTTCAAGGATATCTCTTTTCTTATCGTGTTTGATGATAGGGTTACGCAACACAAGGCCAAGTTCCTTGCTACCATCAACCACTTTCGAAAACAATTGCATATCGGCCTGCACTTGATCGAGTGCATTTTGCTCGATAGCAAGACCCAGAAGTGATTTGGCGTAACGCGATGCAGCTCTTGAATCTACCATTGGTTAGTTAAGTTTCGCGTCTTTGATGAAGTTTTCAACCAACTCTTTCTGTTCTTTATCCCCAGCGAGGTTCTTCTTCAAAAGCTTCTCTGCAATTTGAAGCGAGAAAGTCGCCACCTGGATTTTAACTTCTTTCAATGCAGCTTGCTTTTCAATGTTGATTGCCGCACGCGCATCTTCTACAATTTTATCGGCTGCTTTCTTTGCGTCAAGCTGAGCTTCGTCTTTCATACGCGCAGCAACTTCACGTGCTTCACGAAGAATTCTGTCGCGCTCTTCACGCGCTTCTTTCAAAAGCTTTTCATTGTCGGACTTAAGGCGCGCCATTTCTGCACGTGCTTTCTCCGCTGTTGACAAAGCTTCTTCGATGGAATTTTCACGCTCCTTAAGTGAACTAAGGATGGGCTTCCATGCCAGCGCTTTTAAAAGGAAAAATAATCCTACAAAGATTACAAACTGCCAAAAGATTAGTCCCGAGCCGGGGGTGAGAAATTCCATAAGTTTATTGAATGTGTTTGTTCAAATTAAAAGAACCTGCCCGGCCAAGTGCCTAAGGCAAGTTCAATGTTTGTTACGCTGTGCGCTGAGAAATCAGCAAGCAAATAACTAGTGCAAAAAGAGCAGCAACCTCGATGAGGGCAGCGATGATCAACATTGCACCTTGGATTTTTCCAGATGCTTCTGGTTGACGCGCCATACCTTCCATTGCAGAGCCACCGATTTTACCGATACCAATTCCAGCGCCAATTGCCACTAGACCTACACCGATACCAGCGCCCATAACTGCGAGGCTGATGTCCAACAAAATTGCTAAAAGCATAATATTTAGTTATTTAAGTGAAACAAATCTCCTGGTCACCCAAGAGAAAATCTTTAATCTATTTATTAATGATGATCGTCGTGTTCTGCTATCGCCATCCCAATATATAAGGACGAAAACAGCGTGAATACATATGCCTGGATACCTGCAACCAAAAGTTCAATGAGGTTGATAAACAATACCATCAGTGATGACCCCAAGCCAACCCAGTAGCTCTGGAAAATGAACGCCAAACCAATCAAACTCAGCAATACGATGTGACCCGCAGTGATCGCCACGAATAAACGAAGCGTTAATGAAATTGGCTTTGTGAAAATTCCCAGGATCTCAACGGGAAGGATTACCACTCTCAATGGAAGCGGAACACCTGGTGTCCAGAAAATGTGACCCCAGTATGCCTTATTTCCATTCGCATTGGTGATAATGAAAGTCAATACGGCCAATACCAATGTTACTGCGATGTTCCCCGTCAAGTTACCCGCACCAGGAAGAAGCCCTAGCAAGTTTCCAAAAAGGATAAAGAAGAATAATGTAAGCATGTAAGGCATAAACTTCGCGTAGTGATGACCGATGTTTGGCTTCACTACTTCGTCCCTTACAAAGATGATAATCGGTTCAAAGAAAGATTGGATTCCAGAAGGAGCTTTGCCAGCATTCTTCTTATAGCCTCTTGCAACAGCTGTGAAAATAAGAAGCAATAGAATGGCATTGATAAAGAGCATGGCAACATTCTTTGTGATCGAAAGATCGAATGCTGACTTTCCTGTACTTACTTCAACAATGTGACCGTGATCCAACTTAAGCCCTTCGTATTCTTTTGTTGCGTGGTGATGGTCATCGTAAAAGTTATGTGATGAGAACAGTTTCAAGCCTTCGCTAGTGTAAGCAATCACCGGCAGATAGATTGTGCCATAGTGTCCGTCCCACAAGTGCCAGATATGGTCGTCCATCACGTGGTGAAGGATGACGTCACTGATGTTTTCTTTCTTCTCTGATGGATGTTCTTCAGATGCGTGTTCTGTTGCTTTAGGCGTGTGTTCTTCTTGTGCGTTAGCAAAAGAAAAAACTGCAAAAAAAATGATGCAAAACGCGGCAGATTGTCTTAGGAGGCTGGAGAAAACGCTCATTTTGGCTTATTTCGGAGGCTTTTGAAATCCGACCGCAAAGGTATTCATTATACCTCCACAAAAAAATGTTTTAAAAATATTTTGCCTCCAAAAACCGTGTGTCAGGAGCGTGTTTTTTTCCGATAGAGAAACACGATCTCAAGCGCCGTAAATACCGAATAAGCCACCATAAAAAACACCACATTTCCTAGGGCATGAGCTTGGTCTGACAAAACAATGATAAGGATATATGCGCCAAAGGCGAGAATTTTTACGGTGATGGTGAGCAAATACATTTGAACAAACATATCTTTTGCCGCACGATCCAAATAGATATAAAGGAAGCCAGTGGCAAACGCCAAAAGAAGTAACGTCTCAAGAAAATAGGATGGTACAAGCCAATAGGCTTCAGCCGAACCAACAAGACACCCCGTAGCGATCAGGATCGCTGAACTCAGTAGAGCAATAAAAAACTTAGTCAAGAATTATCGCGATTAATAGACCTATAGATTTGGTACATCATGCCACCAAATGCACCAAATCCGAAAAGAAGCATAAAAGCAGGAAATTTTAATCCGAGGTATGCATCAAGCAGATAACCAAGCCATCCCAAAACACCAATAGCGGCCAAGAGCTGAAAGGCCAGGCCACTATATTTGAGGTACGCGTTAGATTGTCTTGGCTTCGGATTGTGGGATGGCTCTTGTGAGGCCATTGTCAGCTCCTATTTTAATGTCCTTCACTACAGCGCCCATCTTACAAGTCCCATTGAACACTGCGCCTGGCTCAACTACCATCTTACCGGTAACAATGTCTCCATTGATAACAGCCGTTGCTTTTAGTACAAGAAGCTCGGAAATTTCAAGTTTACCTTTTACCTCGCCTTCAACGTCAGCATTTTGCGCGATGATGTTTCCTTGAATGTGTGCTTGAGGACCTAGTGCTACCTTCGATTTCGATTTGATATTGCCGGTAACTTTGCCTTCGATACGGATGTTTCCGTAAGTCTCGATGTTTCCCTCGAGAAACGTGCCCTTGCCGATGGTATTGCTTGAGTTGCTGATCTCTTCGGCTGCCCGTTTTTGTTCTTTAGAAGTTAGCATGACGTTGTTGTTTAAAAAGTGACAAATTCTTCTGGGTTTAAAGCGTTCCCATTGTACCACAGTTCAAAGTGCAAATGCGGTCCGTTGGAGAGCTCACCACTGTTGCCAACTATAGAAATAATTTCGCCTCCATTAACAAAAGTACCAACTTTTTTTAAAAGTTGTGCATTGTGCTTATATGCTGATATCACATTGCCGCGGTGCTGCACCATTATAACATAACCTGAGTCTTGCGTCCACGATGAAAAAATGACCGTCCCATCGGCAATACATTTCACGGGTTCATTTGCCTTCGCTACAATGTCGGTACCCATGTGGCCCTTCTTCGCGTCAAAATGATCAGAGATAAATCCTGATATCGGCGGAAAGAATGTTCCCTGCAATTCTCTGGCTTTTGAATTTGCCAAGGTAATGAGCGACAAATCAGACGCCTCAAAATCTTTCCTAAAAGTTGAATCACTTGCGGGTGCTTTGAGTGATGGCCGCGTGGTTGATGGTGTACTCTCCTCGCTTTGCACCACGACAGAATCTTTTTCACCTCTTAAGCGACGCTGAATACTGGCGATGAACTCGCTTCGTTGCCGATTCCGCGTTTCCAACGAATCCACCATTTGCGCCAATTCATAAAGCCGTTTATTTAAAACCATCTGCTCGTGCTTCGGGTCAAACCACTTCGCTAAAATGGTCTTCGTCATGAAAAGACTCAACAGGAAGAGAGCAGCAAACAAAATCACTGAAAAAAGAATAACTTTCGAATAGGTAAAACCCAAGCTGGTTTTCTCGGCAAAATTCTCTTCGTTACGAATAATGAGCTGATACCGGGTCGTTAGTCTGTTCGATAGTGTTTTCTTTGCTTTCAAAATTTGAGATTTTCGGACAAAATTAGAGAATCCGAGGTCTATAATAATATGGAATGTAGGTTTTTTGCGTTTTTACTGTTTACAAATACTACCCGCTTGAAAAGGATTGCCCTCTTTATTATTTCCATCGGCTGTTTACCGCTACTATTAAGATGTTCCTCAGAAAGTCGTTCCTGGACCAGCAAAGCGTATCACAACACTACTGCCCATTATAATGGATATTATTATTCACGCGAAGAACTAAAAAAAGTAGACGACCTCGTTTGGGGTAGTCTTACCGACGACTATAACCGAATTCTCCGTCTTTACCCTGCGTTGGACTCGGCTGTGGCCAAAGGCTATGATAAAGAAATTCAAGAGGCTGTAAAGATGGCGTCGATTGCCATACAACGTCACCCTAACAGCAAATGGGTGGATGATAACTATATACTCGTAGGTCGCGCGCGTTTCTACAGCATGGACTGGGGCAATGCCATTCAAACCTTTAAATATGTTAACACCAAAAGTGATGATATTCACGCACGACATACTGCCATCATTCATTTGGTAAGAACGTTTACCGAAAAAAAAGAATACAATAATGCGCAAGCAGCGATAGACTTTTTGCAGAAAGAGGAGCCTATCATGAACAAAGCAAATCGCAAAGCACTCTATCTTGAGAAAGCTTACTACTATCAAAATCTTGAAGATCTCGATAAAATGGTTCGTAACCTCACCAGCGCCGTTCCATTGTTAAAAAAACGCGATCGTCCTGGGCGCGTATATTTCATCATCGGACAGATCTATCAAAAATTAGGATTCGAAGATGAAGCCTATGGATTTTATAAAAAATGTATTAGCACCAACCCTGCGTATGAAGTAGATTTTTACGCTCGTCTATACATGGCCCAAGTAACAGAGATCTCAAGGAGTCGCGACGTAAATGCAGCCAGGAAATCATTCAAGCAACTCTTAAAAGACAGTAAGAACAAAGAGTTCAGAGACAAGATCTATTATGAAATGGGCGTGTTTGAACTCAAGCAGAAAAATCTAAAGGAGGGTATTGAAAATTTCAACCTCGCCGTGCGCACTGGAAATAATAAACGTATTGATGGAGAAGCGTACCTACGCCTTGGCGAAGTGTATTACGATACCTTGCGCAAGTTTGAACTCTCTGCGGCTTATTATGATAGTGCTATCAATGCGCTTTCGAAAGACTATGAAGGATATGCTCAGATAAAAGAGCGACAGTTGATCTTAGCAGAGTTTGTCAAAAATCTAAAAACGATTCAATGGCAGGATAGCCTCTTAGCAATGGCAAGCCTCGATTCGGTACAGCTTCGTGGAAGAATTGATTCAGCTTATCAAATACGGAAAGCTGCTGAAGAGAAGAAAGAAAAGGCAAAGAAAAAATCAAATCGCATCAGCATCGAAGCCAACGACAACAATGTTTTTTCAACGGGCGAAAACGAAAATGAAAACACCAGTTGGTACTTCGGCAATTCGTCAGCAATGTCAATTGGGCAGAACGAATTTAAACGAACTTGGGGAGATGTTCCACTAGAAGATAATTGGCGTCGATCAAATCGTATCGCGGTAGCTACGGCAAACAGTTTGCCTACACCGACCGAAACCGATACAACAGCTCAGGCTGCGAATCAGAAAGATCTGCCGGCAGCTGATCCGGTTGCGCAAGAATATGATCGGGTCAATAAAGAAATACCTCGCACCGAAGAACAGCGTAAGGTGGCCTTGAAGAAAATTGAAGAGGCTTATTTTAATTTGGGAGACATCTACTATTTCAAGCTTCAAGAAAAAGACAATGCAGTAGACTCCTATACAACATTGCTCAGACGTTTCCCTGGAAGCGATCATGAAGCCGAGGTACTCTATAAGCTCTATCTGATCTTTAAAGAAACAGATCAGACGAAAGCTGATTTCTTTGCATCAAGGTTAAAAGAACTCTATCCAAATTCGACGTATACCAAAATTCTGCTCAATCCAAATTATTTGGTAGAATCCAGTCTCGCCGTCGAAAAACAAAAAGTTATCTATAAGTCTGCGTACGAGGCTTATGAGCAGGGTGATTTTACAACTTCATCCAAATACATCGATGAAGCGATGGCTTTGGGGGAAACGTCATTTAAACCCACGCTGGACTTGCTCAGAATTTTGATTGTCGGTGAAACTGAAAATATAAATCAGTATCAATACGAGCTTGATCAATTCATCCAAAAATATCCGATGGAGAAGATCACGGAATATGCAAAGAGTCTGTTACAAACGTCGAAAGACTTCCAACAGAATCAGGAAAAGCAAAAGGGCATACAATACATAAAGTCGCTTGAAGAGGCGCATTACTTTGTAATGATTTACCCGTCGGCGGAAAAACTCAGCAACGCAGGCACAAGTGTGTTGGAGAAATTCAACAGTGAAAACTTTGCGCGCCTACAACTTAAAACGAGCAACTTACAACTGTCTGATGACTATGGATTGATTCTGGTCACGGATTTACCACAGGTTACCGATGCACTTGAGTTTATGATTAAGTTTAATCAAAAGCTTCCGAGCATTACCGAATTACGAAACCATAAATTCAATACTTTTGTAATCACGAAAGACAATTTCGACATTTTTTACCGAACAAAGGGCCTTGATGAATACCTCCGATTCTTCGAAAAAAACTATCCTGCAGAAGTTCAATGATGCGCTTTTATTGCATCGACCATGGTTTAAGAAAACAGTTAAAGTGATCTGGATACTTTTCCTCTGCATCGCTATAGGATTTCCACTGTACATTCTTTCGGTCCGCTATAATATGTTCGGTCTCTATGGAGAAATGCCGAGCCTTAAAGCCATTGAAAATCCAGAGAACGACCTTTCATCAGAATTGATTTCAGCCGACGGTGTTTCGCTTGGACGCTACTTTCGCTATAACAGAAGTCAGGTAACCTACGAACAACTGTCGCCGGAGTTAGTCAATACATTACTGTTATCCGAAGACCGTCGTTTCTACAAGCACTCCGGAATGGATTTTTGGTCGTACGTGCGTGTAGTGTGGGGGTTGTTAACGTTTGATCCAGCGGGTGGCGGAAGTACAATAACACAACAGCTTGCCAAAAACTTATATACGCTGAATCCAGAAATGGATGGCCCAATCGCGAAGCTTGGAAAGTATCCGCGACGAATTGTCCAAAAAACTAAAGAGTGGATCATCTCGGTTCACCTTGAACGCAACTTCACGAAAGAGGAGATCATCACGATGTATCTCAATACAACTGAATTCAGCAGCAATGCTTATGGCATTAAGGTAGCCGCCGAAACGTATTTCAACAAACAACCTGATAGTCTAAATATTGTTGAGTCTGCTGTATTTGTGGGTATGCTACAAAACCCATCAGCGTTCAATCCCAATCTACATCCTGACGCAGCCTTTAAAAAACGTAATGAAGTTCTCTACAAACTGTATAGCTACGAGTATATCGACAAATCATTATACGATTCGCTAAAGGTTACACCAATCGAATTAAAGTTTGCTGTACAAAATCAAAACCAAGGATTAGCAACATATTTCAGAAACGTATTGCGAAACGATTTAATCGCATGGTGTAAAGAGCACAACTACGATCTCTGGGATTCAGGTCTAAAAATTTATACGACGATAGATAGCCGTATGCAACGTTACGCGGAAGAGGCGATGACGGAACACATGACGAAACTACAAGCTGAATTTGTAAAGCAGTGGAAGTTAAGGAATAGAAACCCTTGGGTCGATGAGAACACCGGCGGTGAAGTGAAAAACTTCTTAGCAAAAAAAATCAAACGGACAGAAACATACAAAAATCTTGTTTCGCGCTACGGCACGAATTCTGACTCTATTGAAATCATGCTCAACAAGAAGAAAAAGATGACGATCTTCAGCTGGAAAGGTGAGCGTGATACTTTGTTCAGTTCGATGGACTCATTGGCGTATTACAATAAGTTCCTTCAAAGTGGTATGATGTCTATGGACCCAACAACGGGTGCTGTGAAAGCATGGGTGGGTGGATTGAACCATAAGTATTTTAAGTTCGATCACGTGAAGCAATCAACACGTCAACCCGGTTCAACCTTCAAGCCTTTCGTTTATGGCAAAGCGATCGAAGATGGTTTTTCTCCGTGTTTAGAACTCTATGACATATCACCGACGATTCAAGTTCCAGGGGGCACGTGGACGCCGTACAATGCTGATGGTACACGCGGATCAGGAGAGAAGATGACCATTCGTCAAGCAATGGCTCGTTCACTCAATTCCATCACAGCACAAATGGTTGACAAAGTTAAACCTGATAATGTTGTGGATTTTGCCAAGCGTCTTGGGATAAAAACAAAACTCGATGCTGTTCCGTCTATCTGTTTAGGAACAAGTGATGTGTCTCTTTACGATATGGTCGGCGCTTATTGTGGTTTCGTCAATCTCGGTTTAGCAATTGAGCCGTATTACATCACGCGCATTGAAGACAAAAATGGAAACGTAATTGAAAACTTTGTTCCGAAAACAACTTTGGCAATTAATGAAGCAACGGCTTATAAAATGGTTTACATGTTGAAAGGTGGTGTTGAAGAATCTGGTGGAACTTCGTTGGGATTAAGCTATGATCTTAAAAAGGACAACGAAATCGGTGGAAAAACTGGAACGACGGACAATGCTTCCGACGGTTGGTACATCGGTGTTACACACAACCTTGTAACAGGTGTTTGGGTAGGCGGAGACGAGAGAAGTATACGTTTTCCGTCGTGGGATTTTGGAGCAGGTACAAAATCAGCGAGACCTATTTGGGATAAGTATATGCTGAAAGTTTATCGTCATCCGGAAACAGGTTACAAGAAGGGATATTTCAAACGTCCTTCGAAAATGGAAGGCTCTTTAAATTGTAGCGATTACGTTACAGCAGATCAAGATTCAACGTATGTTCCAGATCTTGAGCCAGTCTGGAAACCTAACTAAATAAAGCTATGACACAGGACCGCCTGAGAGAAGATGTTGCGCGGTTACCAGAGTCACCTGGAATCTATCGCTTCTATGACGATAACGACACATTAATCTATGTTGGTAAGGCAAAGAGTATTCGTAAAAGAGTAACAAGTTATTTTTCCAAAAGCACAGGTGTAAATCGTAAAACACTCAAGCTCGTTTCCGAAATAAGACGAATCGATTACACAGTTACGAACACTGAGTTTGATTCATTGCTATTGGAGAACAACTTTATCAAACAAAATCAGCCTAAGTATAACATCTTACTGAAGGATGATAAGACGTTTCCATACATCTGCATTTTAAAGGAGCGTTTTCCGCGCATCATATACACCAGAAATTACAATCCTTCGCAGGGAGATTATTTCGGTCCATACTCAAGCGTGGTGGCGATGAAAAACGTGCTTGAGCTCGTGAGAAAACTTTACAACATCCGCACCTGCAGCTTATTGCTCAGCGAGCAAAATGTTGAACAAAAAAAATTCAAAGTGTGTCTCGAATATCACATTGGAAATTGCAAAGGACCATGTGAGGGTTTGATTGACGAGAAAACATATCTTGATGAGATTGAAGACGCGCGATATATTTTGAAAGGAAACATTAGCATCGTTTATAGTCACTTCAACAATCAAATGAAAGAAGCGGCGGCGGCGATGGAGTTTGAGCGCGCGCAGAAATACAAAGATAAGCTAGATACCCTCGAGCGCTTTCAATCAAAATCGCTTGTGGTCAATAAAGATCTTACGGATATCGATGTCTTCACAATTTCGAGTGAAGAATCATATGCATACGTAAATTACTTGCAGATTAAAGAAGGCTCGATCATCTTTTCAAAAACACTTGAGTTAAAGAAAAAACTCGACGAGCCCGATGAAGAACTTTTAAGTTTCACGGCGTTTGAACTTCGTGAACAAATTAAAGGGTCGAATAAAACTATCCTCAGCAACATTCCCATTACGATCTTAGAAGACGGCGTCGAAAATACGATCCCCAAGATCGGTGACAAGAAAAAATTAATTGACCTGTCGATCAAGAATGCGTTGGAACTCCGTAAAGAGAAAGTGATCCTACGCGAGGGCAAGCGATCGAGACAGAAAGAAATTCTTTTGCAACTGCAGAAAGACATGAAGCTACCGAGTATTCCAATGGTAATTGAATGTTTTGATAACTCCAACTTTCAGGGCACAACGCCAGTAGCATCGATGGTGAGATTTGTCGATGGCAAGCCCGACAAAAAAGGTTATCGCCATTTTAACATTAAGACTGTAGAAGGACCAAATGATTTCGCGTCGATGAAAGAAATTGTTGGCCGACGCTACAAGCGATTACAAGAGGAGGCGATAGCACTTCCAGATTTAATTCTTGTCGATGGGGGGAAAGGTCAACTTAGCAGTGCCGTTGAAGCATTGAAAGAGCTGAACATCTATGGTTCTGTTCCAATCGCCGGCATAGCGAAACGACTTGAAGAAATTTATTATCCAGACGATCCGGTTCCGCTTCACATGAATAAAAAATCACCGGGCTTGATGCTATTGCAGCAGATTCGAGATGAGGCGCACAGGTTTGCTATCACGTTCCATCGTCAGAAGAGAAGTAAAAAACAGCTCACCTCCTCACTTGAAGAACTGGAGGGTATAGGCAAAAAAACAACGGAGAGGCTACTGCAAGAATTCCGGTCAATAAAGAAAATTAAGGAAGCACCGCTTGAAGAACTGGCGAAGATAGTCGGGCAGAAAAAAGCCGAGGCGATAAAAGGTATAAAATGAAAAAGGAGGCCAAGACCTCCTTTTTCGACTTACATATTTTAGGCAAAAAACTAAAACTCCCAGAGGTTGTGTTCTTTCTCCATAAGTTGAACTTCTGTCCACTCACGAGCCCAAACACCTTCACGATATGGTCTTCCGTTAGCACGGTAAACATCATCAATCGTTTCGTCATCAGGATTCTGTACTTTATAAATTGTTCCGTGGAACAAACGAAGTAAGAATGCATCGGCAAAGTTTTTATTCTGCGCAGTGTTCTGCCAGTTAAACCAAACCGCTTTAGGAATATTGTTACGGAACAATTTCTCGAGGTCCTTGTACTTAAACCATCCTAAAGAAACGTCGATGTTTGTGTTTGTTTTTGCACCAGGAATGATGATTTCAACAGCTTGAATATCATAATAGAGACGTGATCTTCTTCTATCAAAGATGATGTCTTCCATCATGTGAACGTTGCTCATATCGGCAACTTGATATTCAATACCGCTACCCTGAGATGTGACAGCCCAGTCTTCGTCAGTTCCTTCAGCTCCAGGTGTTACACCCCGGTTATCGCGAAGAGCACGGTAATTTTTTCCATTATACGTCGTTAGATCATCTGTATACCAATCTCTGTTCGGATCCCACTGGTCGTACACTGCAGCTTGTTCTGCCACAAGTCTTCCAAGGAAATCCTCCTTCGAGATTTTGGTCGTAAGCGAGTCGTTAGCATAAATATCGGCGAGCTCACCAGATTTTACGGCATCAGAAATCAGCTTACTCAATTCACCGTTCTTGGCGAAGAAGCCTTTGTTCTGCTTCTCTTTCAAGTCGATGTTTCTCCAAACGCGCACTTTGTAGTGTTGCTCATAGAGTGGAATTGGATTCAAGGAGTTCGGGTTGTACTGAACTTCAAGATCCTGTACCTCTTGCGCAACGGCGCCGGCAACACAAGATGCTGATAAAAAAATGGAAAGAATTACTTTTTTCATTGTGTGATTAATTCACTGGAATCATGATAATACCGCTAGAACCTTTAACGGTCACTTTTTCTTCATCGTCTTTATAGGTCTTGCGCACAACATCTTTGATGTCGATTACAATTCTATCGCCAGGACGCGCTTGGCTAATCCATGAACGGAGATCTGGTACTTCGTTTGTCGCGCTCAAACGCTGAACACCAGCAGTTCCGCGACCAAGAATAACGTCAGCCTTTTTAATTCTATAGCGAGCATCTTTCGGCACCTCTTCTTTGAAGTTAGCTTCCGGCTCAGCCTTGAATGTAAGGTTACCAAGTTGATTTGCACGGATACCGTTTCTTAAATCAACAGGTGTACTTCCGATGTAAGCAATGAACTTCGGATCTGGAACGTTTTTCACATCGAATTTTGCATCGCCGATGTGTGTACCACCGCTGCTCACGCCCACAGTAACTTTACGTTGCTTAGGAATGATAGTCACCTGTCCTGCCTTCGCCCCTTTAATCACCTCAGCCGCGCCACCACCGCTAAATGCTGGATTGTATGACGTTCCTAGGGACGGAACTTCGATCGTTACGGTGTTACCGCAATTCATATAAAGCGTAGGGGCATTTCCTGTTGTTACTTTGATAACTGGTTGCGCAACAGTATATGCGATATCCTGTTCGAATGGCTCACCATCAATTACGATTTTAGCTTTGAAAGTCTTCTTAGCAAAACCATCCTTGTCATAACCCCCTCCCTGTGCTCTGAATTTCACCTTACCCATTTTCACTTTAGAAACTGGATCATCTTCAACTGGAAGTTTCGTTCCATTATAATACATCTCTGGGATGATCGCTGAAGAAGACGCTGTGATAAACATGTCAGCTTCGTATTCGGCGCCAGCCGCCACAACGGAAGACACTGGTCTAACCATCGGAACGATGTTATCGAATTTCTTTTGAACTTTACCAGTCTTTCGCGCAATTGCAGCAAGTGCAGTTGCTTCGTACTCCAATACTTCAGTTTGAATTTGAGTAACAGACGCCAGTGCTGCCACTGGAGGTGTGTTTTCAAAAGTGAACGTCAAGAAGTCCTTATTAGCGTGTTTCTCGTTATTCTTAAAAGCTTCAAGCTGTGCTGGTGATTTTGCTAATGGCGCAAATTTTTCACCCGAAAGACGCTCAAGTTCTTTGACATATTTCTGAAGCTCGGCTTCGAATTTTACGCCAACGCCCTGTCCTTCTTTCTTGTCAATCATCAAGGTCGCTACTTTTGAGCTGTGATCATTGATAAAGCCCTCATCGATGGTTTTAGCACCAGCTTCTTCCATCATCTTGGCTTTCACACCATCAATGTACTTGACTGTTTTGTCGGTCAGCGCACGAACTTCCTTCGCATTGCTAACCGCCTGGACTATCTCGGGCTTATTGCTTTTAGAGCCTTCTTCCACGATACCTGCTAAGCTTGTCTCATTTTTATCAGAGGATTCCTTAATTAATCCTTCAAGCGTACCGTTAATGATCGCAAATTTCTCGAGTACTGCGTTACTTACCTGGAGGGCCAGAAGCGCGGTGAGTACCAAGTACATCATACCGATCATCTTCTGCCTGGGGGTTTCCTTACCACCTGCCATGTTTCGTTTTTTTTATAATTGAACGTTCGAAACCTAAATAGATTGTACTAGTCGTAGACTAGGCTTGTCCGCCACCTTTCATGGCTGTAAGCATGCTGCCGTAAACTTTGTTCAAAGCAGTCAAGTTGTCAGAAAGCTTACCAAGTTCAGTTGTGAACTTCGCAGTGTTGTCGCCAACTTTAGAAAGACCTTGCATAGCACCTGTGAGGCTTTCATAAAACTTGTTCATGTTCTTCACGTGGCTATCAGCATCCTTAAGCTCCATTTCATAAACAGAGTTCAATGCAGCGAGATTCTTTGTTACTTTCTGTACTTGTGAATGGTATTCACCAGCATCTTTTGACGCTTCAGACATACTTGAAACAGCTTTAATAGCAGTATCGTATGACTTGTTCATTTCAAGAAGTTGCGTAGAAGCTTTCTTTACGTTGTTAGCATAATCATTTGTTGCTACAGCGGCATCAGAAAGGCTACCCATTTTCTTCGCTGAATCAGCGAGGTTATTAAGACCTTTTCCGAGGCTATCAAGGAGTTCAGGACCGATTTTAGCTTTTTCAAGGGAAGCATCGAGTTGTTGCGTAAGGCTAGCACCTTGTTTGTTAGAGATTCTTGGTGCTGCAGCTGGCGCTTCGTAATCTTCAGAAAGTTCTGGATATACTTTTGACCAATCTGGTTCAGCATGAGGCGGTTCAAATGCGCTCAAAAAGAAGATACCTGCCTCAACAGAGAGACCGATCATCAACATTTCGTCAGCACCTGTTAAGTGTAGGATTTTAAACAACGCACCAATAATTACGACTGCTGCACCAATACCATAAACTTTTGGCATTATGGTTTTGTAGAGTAGTTCAACAAATCCGCCTTTTTTCTTGCTCATCTTAGTAATGGTTTAAGTTTTTTTGCCTTTTGATAATAAATAAATATAAGAGATTTAATTAAAATTCTTGCCCAGAAGAGCGACCGAGGTGAGTCATAGCACAGCGGAAGCCGATATAAGCACGAGTTGAATCTTTAAATTCGTAAGTACGTGTACCTGTTTCGAGGTAGTACGCAACGTCTTTCCATGAGCCGCCGCGAACAACTTTCTTAGGTGGTACTTTAGGATTGTATCTATTGCTTTCAGGATTTGTTCTTGGATCGATGTACTGAGGGTTCAAATCCCATACTGTCGGAACAGATGCTGGGTTGAAATCGTCGAGACACCACTCTGATACGTTACCCGCCATGTCGTAAAGACCATAGTCGTTCGGGAAGTATGCCATCACTGGAGATGTATAGGCGAAACCGTCGTCGTAGAAATTACCGCGACCAGGTTTGAAGTTTGCGAGCATACATCCTTTTGAGTTACGGATGTACGGGTTACCCCAAGGGTACTTTGCCATAGGACGATCGCCGCGTGCAGCGTATTCCCATTCAGCTTCAGATGGCAGACGGAATGCAGGCATTTCAAAATCACCAACACTCTTTCTGTAATCGTTGAGGTATGCTGTTCTCCACTGACCGAAGAATACAGCAGCATCCCAATTCACACCGACTACTGGATAGTCATCGTAGCCTGGGTGCCAGTAGTAATAGTCTTGGATAGGATCGCCCATGTGGTGAGCAAAGTCTCTAACCCAAACTGTTGTGTCAGGATAATACTTTTGACGGAATGTTTCAGCATCAACTGTTTCGAAACCTTCAATGGTACCGTTATCAACCAAGAAGAAGTTGGTGAATTGGCGATACTCGTTGTTGGTAATTTCAGTGTCATCCATGAAGAACGAACCGATTGTTACCTGTTTGTTAAAGTTGATCTGAGTGGAAGCAGGATCTTCATCTGCTTGACCCATGTGGAAAGTTCCGGCAGGAATTGGAACCATACCATAGGGGATTGTCATCACCCAGCCTTCGCGACCTGGCACACCAACGAGTTCACCTTGGTCATTGCCACCGCCTTTTCCTCCGCCGAGCCCGAGAAGACCGCAGGCACTGGCTAGTCCACCGGCGAGGATTAACACTACTTTAGATACAACCGATTTATTCATACTTCTTGTCATCAGTTTGACTATGCTGAAAAATTTAATGAGCTGCGAAAGTTAATTGTTCTTCGCTTTATTTTTTTGAGAAACGAACTACAAATTCCATAAATTCTTAAAAATACCAAAATCAAATGTCGATTAGTGCCTGTAGCGGGGGGTTCGGATGATTCTTTTTCCGCTATTAATGCTGACCGGCAGATCATAGCTAATCATAAACTCCATCGATAAATTATCCTTGGCTTCTCGATCGAACAATACAAAATCAACTGCGGTACCAAGTTTCAACGACTTATCTTTCAACAAGCTATAGCCTAATAATAAGCTAGCAGCTTCTCCTCCTCTAAACGCTAAACCGCCCCACATAGTATCCTTCAAATATCCGATACCGGCGAAATCAATTTGTGACTTATTTAGGTCAGATCTTACAGCTGCACTGAATTGAACTCTTAAGTCGAAACTCACTTCATAGAAGTAACCTCCAACGAAATTGACGTGATTCGACAAAGGCGCACGTGATGGATCTTCACCAAACTCTAATGTATTAGGAAGGATATGATTGAAGCCTACGCCAGCGTAATACTTTTCCGCGCGATAAAAAATTCCGAAGCCTAAATCAGGTCTTGTTTGTTGCTGTCTTGTGTTAACAATTTCTGGATCATCTTCATCAATGTAACGATAGACGTTACCATTAATACGCTGTGAAAAAATTCCAACCTTTACAGCGACGCTTAGTTTTGTTTCCTTGATACCAAGGTGATAAGCGTACATCGCTTGTGCTTCGAGATTGTTTTGTGGACCGAGACGGTCGTTGATTACGTAAGCGCCGAACCCGCTACGAAGTTTATAAATAGGAGTGTTGAACGTAACCATCTGAGTCGTGGGCGCACCGCCATCGCCGAGTGTAGATTGGTATCCTGTCCATTGACTTCTGTGAATCGCCGTGAAGCGAGTAACCCCATCAACACCTGCATATGCCGGAGTCATATACAGATTGTTAAACATATACTGTGTGAAGAGGGGATCTTGCTGCGCAAAAGCTCCTGCACCTATCAAGGTGAGTAAGAGGGTATAAAAAGTCTTCTTCAGCATTAAAGTTTAAAAAGTAGAATTTAAAGTAAAGGTTTTTTTATGACACTTTCAACTAATGTAATTAAAGTGTAATAAAAATGATCACTTTCTAAAATTCAATGAATGAAGCAGTTATTGGTTTTTAACGCCCCCATGAAGAAGTAGGGGATTAATCCCTTTAACGACCTATTTTATCCCGTTTGCCTTTTTAATATAGAGTTCCAATGCGCCAGTCATCGACGGTGCGTTGGGAAGTGGCGCTTCTATATCGAGAATCAAGCCTGCATCGCGCACAGCTTTGGCCGTGGTCGGACCGAATGCTGCAATGCGTGTGTTGTTTTGCTTGAATTCTGGGAAGTTGACAAATAGGGAATTGATCCCTGATGGACTAAAAAACGCAAGGATGTCGTAGAAAACTTCCTTCAAATCCGAAAGGTCGGCGGCAACTGTGTGATAGATAATTGCCTCAGTATAATGATAGCCGTTATCTTTCAAAAAGTCAGGAATGTCATTCTTGCGGATATCGGAGCACGGAAAGAGATACTTCTCGTTCTTATGTTTTTTCAGAATCTCGAGTAAATCCTGTGCCGTTTTTAAACCGGTAAAGATTTTACGCTTTCTTATCACAATGTACTTCTGCAAGTAATTGGAAGTCTGTTCCGAGATGCAGAAATACTTCATCTCAGGGGGCATTTCAATCTTCAACTCCTGGCAGATGTGGAAGAAGTGATCTACCGCGTTTCGGCTGGTGAAGATGATGGCCGTATGATTGAGGATTTCAATCTTTTGTTTACGAAATTCCTTAACCGGTACTGGCTCTACTTGAATAAACGGACGAAAATCAATCTTGAGATTGTATTTTTCAGTCAACTTTAAATAAGGAGAATTAGCATCAGCGGGAGCTTCTTGGGTCACCAGAATGCTCTTTACTTTGCGCATCCTGTCAGTAGCAATATCACTCATATCAACACGAAACGAAGGCTAATTATAAAGTATCTTAATGATGAAGAGAAATGGTATCAATTCAGTCGCACAAATGTACGAAAATAAATGAAACACCGAGTGATCGGTTCTTCCTCTTAATTTGAAAAGGATAATTATCATCCATCCGGCAAGCGCCCATCCGAAAAATTGAAATAAAACATTGAAGAATGTTTCATTATCGCCACGGCCCATAAAATAGAATGACATCAAAATCACCGTCGCGCCAAAAATCACAAGGATCAATCGTATCCAATTAAAAAAATGAACGCCTCCAACCGTCTGCATACCAAACAAGTAAGCGAGGCTATAAACCAAAATGATTTTTGCAAAGAACAGCAACATGATGGTGACGCTTAACTTTATCCAAAGCCAAATCGCCATGCCGAATGATTCCGCGACAAAAGCATAAGCTAGTGTATAGCGGTCGTCTACAAATTGGAATACGACCATCAGAAAATAACCTAGCATCAAACTGCAGAACAGGTAAAAAAGAATATTCGTACTGTTTGTGATTCTCGAATACGTCTGCGAGTCCTCCCCTTCTGTCAGCGAAAAAATTTTCTGAATCGAAAAATAATCCGACGCCAACTTGGGGTTGAGCCTAATGATAACGATTAGTAAGAGGATGATAATTAAGGCCGCGACAACGCTGAAATCGCGGAACGATGCATCCTTATGTTTCATGAGTGTCAACCCATCGTCGACCGGTGTTGACGATGCGAGGACATGCGTTGTCAATTTTCCGCCAGACTGTTCTGGTCGCACGCTCAACTGCATTGCCGCGGTGTAGCGTTTTGCGAGACTATCGATGGAAAGCTGCATTTCTTTTCCATTTCCGGCAAACTTGCCATTAATAAACAAATTCACACCCGCTGGATGCGAGATCAGCAACACATTTCCTACATACCGATTGGCATCCAGGTCTACGTAAACCGTCTCAAGCGGTCCTTCAAATTTGTGATAGGCACCGTCTTCAAATGATAGCCATTCTGTGGCTAGGTCTTTTTTTAACACGAGGGCTTGTCCGCGACTCGGAATTATGAAGGCCCCGAGAAAAAAAATCGCCAGACAAATTCGAAATGCTTTGATCATTATTGCCAAAAATATCAGAATCCTTCCAAATACAGAATTGTGGTGCAAAAATGAAAACAACAACAGGTATAAACAATACTTAGCACTAATCTATCTTTGCCGAACAATCATGGCGGGCATCTATTTACATATTCCTTTCTGCAAGCAGTCTTGTCACTATTGCGATTTTCATTTTTCAACCAAGCAAGATCAGAAGACATTGATGGTTCAGGCAATCGACCAAGAGCTTGTGATGCAGAAATCTTATCTCGAAAATGAACGCATTCAGACCATTTACTTTGGCGGCGGAACACCATCTCTACTCACACGTGAAGAGCTCGAACAATTGTTGCTTACCATTCGCGCACACTATGACGTCGACGAACATTCAGAAATTACAATCGAAGCAAATCCGGACGATCTCACGGAATTTTACTTGCGAGAAATTCAATCTATTGGGATCAACCGACTGAGCATTGGTATTCAGTCTTTCGATGATGGCGTACTACAATATCTAAACCGTGCGCACCAAAGTGCGGCTGCTAAAGAATGTGTGCAGTCGGCACAGCGGGCAGGGTTCAACAACATTAGTATCGATCTGATTTATGCCATTCCTGGCCAAGATCATTCGCGTTGGATAAAAAACATTCACGATGCAATTGCATTACAACCACAACACATCTCTGCCTACGCTTTAACCATTGAAGAGAAAACCGCTTTCGGGAAGTGGGCCAAACAAGGCAAGCTCTCGATTGTTGATGATGAAATCGCAGCAACACAACTTGAGATATTAATTGACGAATTGGCCACAGCCGGCTATGCCCAATATGAGGTCTCCAATTTTTCGTTGGCTGGCTGCGAAAGCAAACACAATAGCAGTTACTGGAAGCAACAAAAATATTTAGGCGTGGGACCAAGTGCACACTCTTATAATTCCAGTAGCAGGCAATTCAACATTAGCAACAATCCGTTGTACTTGAAGGCCATCGCGGGCAGCGAGATTCCGGCGACGGTAGAAGTACTGACGAATGCAGACAACATTAACGACTATTTAATGACCACGCTGAGAACAGCCTGGGGAACTGATTTGTCGTTTCTAAAAGATAAATGGGGTTACGATCTCAAAAAAGAGCAGCATGCGTACATCGAATCATTACTTTCCGGTGCACTGGCGCGGCTTGAAAATGGCAAATTGATATTAACGAAGCGAGGCAAATTATTGGCCGACAAAATCTCATCCGATTTATTCGTAATACCGGAAGAGGGATAAGGGAATTTTGTAATTTTCGCGCCCCAAAGTTTCACCATGAAATCCTCCGAAGAGAAAAAGGTCTATATGTTGTTGAAATCAGTGATATTTCATTATCACGGATTAGACGATGAGGAAAAGAATGACTTGGAAAAAACGGCGGTAGAACTAGAAGCAAACATGGAATATCGCTGGGCGTTAGATTTTGTCGAGCGAGACTACATTACTGCATTTGATCGCGCACGCGACTACCTCAACGAAATTATTGGTGACTACACCAAGGAAAAACGGATCGAGCTCATCAATATGGTTTGGATGGCGAATAATTTAAAAGGATACGTTACGGAGATGGAAGCAACCGCAATGCTGAAGCTTGCGAAAGATTGGAATGTTCAGAAAGAATTAATTGAATTAGTGCTTAAGTAGAAACCATCATGATCGACTCATCGCAAAGCACAATTCATCACGTATCGGTACATCTCGTGGGAAACGCAGGAAAGCAAGAAGGTCTTACACTTTCAGAAGAACCGCTGTACCTACACGACGAAAAAATTCATAAGCTTTTGCTGAAATATTTTCTGTCAGGATTCAATACACATGAATATTACGAATTCACTTTTTCGAACGATGACATCTCGTTAAATGCGGTACATCAATTTGCGCAGCGCATTTTTTCGGAGCCCGATGAATTTCATGATTGTTCTATCGACATCGCAAAACATCTCTATGCGTCGTCGCAGCACCCGAACATTAAGCCGGGCGATTTGTATGTTGCCTACATATCAGACATTGTTATTGGAGAAAAGCTATCGAAGGGTGTGGGCATCTTTAAATGCGAGAACAAAGAAACATACTTACGTCTTCGCAATTTCGACCTCACATCAGACGAGGGGATGAATCTCAGTAAACTTGACAAAGGTTGCCTTATTCTTGAAGCAGAAGAAGGTGAAGGCTACTCTATTCTTGTTGTAGATCAATCGAACAAATCGGAAGCACAGTTCTGGAAGCAGGATTTCTTGAATATTAAGCCAGTAGCGGATGACTTTCATCACACTCAGAATTTCATGAATCTGACAAAACAATATGTTTCAGACCAGCTGGATGAAGAATTTTCCGTTTCGAAAGCAGACCAAATCGACTTGCTAAATCGTTCGATGGATTTTTTTAAGTCGCGTGAGCAGTTTAACAAAGCAGAATTTGAAAATGAAGTACTCGGCAATGTTGATGTTATCGAGTCATTTCGGAATTTTGAAAAAACTTTTCAGACGCACAACCCCGTCGACATGGCTGATGATTTTCAGATCTCAGTTCATGCAGTAAAACAGCAAGCAAAGGTTTTTAAAACAGTTCTTAAGCTCGATAAGAATTTTCACATCTATATTCATGGCAACCGCCAACTCGTTGAGAAAGGATACGACGAAGTGATGGGTAAACATTTTTATAAACTTTACTTCGACGAAGAAAGTTAGTGCGACACCTTTCTGGATTTGAAATAGTAAATAAGGAAGCCTGCAAGCACCACCTCTAGTAAAATTGCCGACGTAACAATCAATTTGTATTCACTGTCCTGCCAGCGGATGTAAATTCCGAGTAGCGCCCACATAACGACGAATATAAAAGCCGGCGTCCCAAATTGTCTTGTAACAACAAAGCCTAGAATAGCTGCAACCACCATCATTAACACCGTCCAAATTTCGGGTGATAAAAATCCACCTTGCCACTCCGCAGAAACCAGCAATGCCGATACGTTTGCAATGGTTGCTACGCAAATCCACGCCAAATAGAAAGTGAATGGCAAGCTCACGCATATGATTTCCTTCGTTGATAAAAATTGTGATGATTGAATAATTCGAAAAATAGTGAGGAGCGCTCCAAGCAGCATGAGCATCACCACCACCGATAATGCTGGCAATAAAAAATGCCACACTAAAATCCATGAAGCATTAAGTACGCAAGTGACAATGAACCACGATTGAAGTCGATCGATTCGCGCATCGCTTCGATTCAACCAGCTGAATACAACAAAGCCAATGAGTAAAATGTAGATCACAGTCCAAATACTGAATGTGATACCTGCCGGCGTAAAGAGGCTGGGATATAGCGCCGACACTTCGCCTGTGTTGAGGCCGTTAATCGGCAATATATTCGCCAGTGCGTTAACAACTAGCGTAATCAATAACGCGCCCGTACTAGCGATTCTAAGTGCAGTAGATGACATTGTATTTGATGTTTGATCTATTAACAACGTTTTCTAAAAAGAGTTATGCCAAAAAAAATGCCGCTTTATCGGCGGCATTCATTTTTATTTTGGATCGAGAATATTATTTATTCGTTCGAGACAATCCTCGAAGTGATATTTCGATAAAGGATCGGCTGTCCTCGCGATAGCGCCCGCGATGAGTGCTTTCAATTTCTTCAGTTCAGCACGTACGACTGGGCGAATATCGGATTGACTGATATCTATCGGTGTATAACCAGCAAATGATCGAACACCGGCAGCAGGCGCTTCTGGTTCTTCTTTCATCAAAAATTCCAGGCGTTCAATGTGGGCACGCTGTAAATTTCTTCGATAAGCATCAACGGTTTTCCCTGTTGGCAGCTCAGACCAAAGTCCAGTGCGAAGATCATTGAACAAATCGAGAATGGTGTATGTCTGCTTGCCGAGCGCTGCTTCCGCTTCAAGTAGTCGCGCAAGTCGGCTAGATTCTAAGAGTTGGTTGACGTTACCGGCCTGATAATTTCTAACTCTGTCGAGCGCTCCAGCATGTTCAATGCGTTTCAAAATTTCTTGATCAAGCATCCAAGTGGGTGTCGCGAAAGTTTCTTTCTGCAAGTAAGCCATCGCAGCCTGCTGAATTTTCTTCGGAACAGGCGTGAACACTTGTCCTTGTTGTTCATACGACTTAAACGTTTCGTATACGCCACCAATGCTGGATCTCACGTGACCATTGTAACGATTCCATTGTACCAGCACTTGACCATACAGCTCGTTGAGATCATCATAATCTTTTCCATTCTGGGAAGTCCATTTGATCAAGTTTGGAATAATTCGTTTCAAGTTTGCAACGCCGTAAGTTGAAGCCTTCACCGCATCATTGCCAAGGTCTTCTGATTGTGAGCGCGGGTCAATCGGATTGAAGGTTTGTCGGCCATAGAAATACACTGGATTATCAGCCTTCTCGATAATCCACTTATTCAATGTCTCTTTCTCGTCGTCGGCTGTTTTTGCATTCGGCAAATATGTATAACCCCACTTAATGGAAAACATATCATATTCGCCAATGTTTGGCATGTATGCTACATCTTTATCACCAGGTTGTGCTACATAATTGAATCGCGCATAGTCCATAATTGACGGCGCAGTACCTTTACTCTTGGTGAACGACGCAGAGCGCAATGAATCTACAGGATAAGCGTAGCTTGAACCGAAGTTGTGTGGTAGTCCCAGGGTATGCCCCACTTCATGTGACGAAACAAATCGAATAAGCTGTCCCATAATCTCATCTTTAAATTGCACTGCACGTGCATCAGGATTAACAGCGGCAGTTTGAATGAAGTACCAGTTGCGAAGTAAGTTCATCACGTTATGATACCAACCGATATCACTTTCGATAATCTCACCTGAGCGTGGATCTGCAACGTGGGGGCCATACGCGTTTTGAATGTTCGACGCAAAATAACGGATCACTGAGTATCGAGCATCTTCTGGACTCCAATCTGGATCTTCTGCTGCAGTCGGAGCGTCTTTCGCGACGATCGCATTTTTAAAACCAGCGGCTTCGAATGCCTTGTTCCAATCATTAACACCTTGTTTGAGATAAGGCTTCCATTTCGCAGGCGTGGCTGGATCGATGTAGTAAACAATCTGTTTTTTCGGCTCCACCAATTCACCGCGTTTGTATGCTTCAAGATCTTTGGGCTCTAATCTCCAGCGGCGAATATACGTTGTAGCTGATGCCTTTTGATCTTCTCTTCCATAGTCCGTTTGTGTTTGTGAGAAAAAACCAACGCGTTGATCGTTTAAGCGAGGCTTCATTGGAATCTTTGGCAAGAGGATCATTGAGTTATTGATCTCTAATGAGATTGATCCAGTGCTCGCATTCGATGGTGGCTCCGATGCTTTGTAAGTTAAAACGTGTCGGTTCTCAACGTTGATGGGAAAACTTCTGATATTTTCGATAAAGCTTCGACTATCATCAAGTGATGTCACTTTATATTGCTTGCGGCGTGCATCGTCAAATCCTAAGGCTGGAACATCTTTATTGAATAAAGAAGTAACCTCAATGACAATGGATGAATCAGGGCCATAGGCTTTGATGTCGAAACTTTGAACGATGGGTTCAAAGTTCGAATTCTTTACAGATTGTGCGATGGGTAAGGAATCATTCGCGACGTTGTTGAAAGACACAATGCGGAGCAATATTTTCTTCTCCTTCTGTTGCCACCGCAAAACTTGATTTCTAATATTCTCTCCACCGTAGCCGATGTTTTCAGCCGTTCTAGCGATGCGCGTCACCATTAACATTTCGCGAAGCAAAAGCGAATCAGGAATTTCGTAGAAATACTTATCGTCTATACGGTGAACCTTGAAAAGGCCATCGTCAGTCTTGGCTTTGTTTGTAATAACCTTGTCGTAGGGTTGAATGCCGCCAGCGTCTTTCTTTTCCTCCTTTTTTTCAGCGGCAGGAGTATCAGCTGTTTTTGTATCTGATTTCTTTTTTTTCTTCTGGCTAAACGCAGGGTTAGCGCCAAAAAGTACAATGAATAAGAATAATCCGGCCACAAATCCGGTCGCGCGAAAAGACATAGGCGTTAGGTTAATTTATAACGATGATACAAGGCCCGTTGCATTTAAACTTTCTTCAACCCGATCAATGGTGAAAGAAAATGATGAGCGGATTTATTTATTTTGAAGCATGAATCAACCCATTGTCCGTCAGGGTCGTATTGAAGACCTACCCAGCGTATTGGCGCTCATTAAAGAACTTGCCGAATATGAACGTGCACTCGATCAAGTTATTAACACGCTGCCGCAATTAGAGACCGACGGGTTCGGTCCCGAGCCTGTGTTTGGTTTTTTCGTTGCAGAACAAGATCACGTCATCCAGGGCATTGCTTTGTATTATTGGCGTTACTCTACCTGGACAGGAAAGCGTCTTTATTTAGAAGACATTGTTGTGACGGAGCGCGCGCGTGGTAGAGGGCTGGGGAAACTTCTTTTTGATCGTACCATGCAACATGCGCTCGATAAAAATTGCTCAGGCATGATGTGGCAGGTGTTAGACTGGAACGAACCGGCGATAAACTTTTATAAGAAATACGGAACGAAGATGAGTCAAGAGTGGGTGAATTGTACACTCGAGCGCGCACAAATTATTGACTACCTCTCTAAAACTTAAACTTGCTCGAGCAGCGTGCGAAAAGCGACATGTTTGTCTTTGTAGCGCTGCTTTAGAGCCTCGCTTAAAATCGGTTCAATTTTCTCTAAGTAGAGGTTAACCATCTGAATGCTTTCTGAAAAAAATTGTACACTGTACGACACGGTTGGCTCGTCTTCGTCGTGAAGAACTTTGAAGATTTTACAGTCCTGTAACATTTTTGACGAAAGTGCACCAGGGATATAACTCTCTCGCATCCAGGCTAGCCACTCTTGCTCAACGGATTTATCGATCCCAATGGTAACGTTGTATAACAGCATTTCTATTTGTTTTTAAATCCTGCGCGTGAATTTCCTTCAAAAATAATCAATAATTAACCTGCAGATACTAACACAAACAGCAAAGAATTACCGGCGTAGAATAAATTTGCAAACATTTTTAAGAGTTGATTGTTCTGTTCAAAAAACAAACTGTGAAGCACTTTTTTACATTTTTCATCGTCGTCATTTCGTTTTCTCAATTCGCTAACGCTCAAAGTGGTATCATTCGAGGGAAAGTGTTTAATAAGATTAACAACGAGCCGGTTCCGTTTGCAAACGTCGTTATTCAAGGGACCACTACAGGGGGATCAACTGATACCGACGGTAATTACGAGATCGTCAACATTAAACCTGGGCAGTATAACGTTGAGGTTTCATTTGTTGGATTCAAAAAGTTAGTTCAATTCGAAGTTCAAGTAACAAACTCACGTCCGGCGTATGTCGATTTCGCACTGGAGGAAGAAGCAACATCACTCGACGAAGTAGTGGTGAGCGGATCGAATACGTTTGTTCAATCTGATGAATCACCACTGTCGCTACGCACCATAGGTACAACAGAAATTAAGCGGACTCCCGGTGGTAATCGTGATATTTCTAAAGTGGTGCGATCATTACCTGGCGTAGCATCCACACCATCATTTCGAAACGACATCATCATTCGCGGCGGTTCTCCAAGCGAAAATACTTTTTATCTCGATGGGGTTCAGATTCCAGTCATCAACCATTTTCAAACGCAAGGATCCTCAGGAGGACCTGTCGGTATCATCAATGTGGATTTGCTGCAGTCTGTTGATTTTTACTCCGGCGCGTTTCCGGCAAATCGTGGTAACACCATGAGTTCAGTTTTCGATTTTCGACTGAAAGAAGGACGCACCGATCGTTGGACTGCCAATGGCATTATTGGTGCAACTGATCTTGGCATCACGTTAGAAGGACCTATTTCTAAAAATTCATCCTTAGTCCTCTCAGCGCGACGTTCGTATCTGAAATTCTTGTTTAACATTTTTAACTTACCCTTTCTTCCGGTTTATAATGATCTCCAATTCAAGTACAAATGGAAACTCGGAGACAAAGATCAAATCACTGTTCTAGGAATCGGTGCCATTGACGATTTCTCTCTAAATCTCGACGCACCACAAAAAGCAGATACACCTGAAGATCGCGAGGAAGCTGAATACATCCTGAATATTCTACCGGTTTCAACGCAATGGAACTACACAACGGGTATACGCTATGACCACTTCCGAGAAAAGGGGACAACGACAATCGTGGTGAGTACAAATAAACTTAACAACGACGCGGAAAAATATCGAAACAACGACGACTCGTCGAGCGACAATTTAATTCAACGGTACCAATCACAAGAGCGGGAGACGCGTTTTCGCGCTGAGGACTATATGGTTCTCGACCAAACAAAAATAAACCTGGGTCTTAACGTCGAGCAGGGAAAATACATCACGGAAGACTTTTCAAAACTGGTTACCGCCCAAGGCGTAACGATGCGCGATTTTAGTTCGACGTTGACGATTAACAAGTGGGGATTCTTTGGGCAAATCAGCAATACATTTGCCGAGAAGCTTATCCTATCTTTCGGTCTACGCACAGATGCAAATGATTATAGCGACGAGATGAATGATCTCACAAAACAATTGTCTCCAAGATTTTCTGCTTCATACAAACTCACAGACGCCGTCAACTTGAATTTCAATACTGGGATTTATTACCAACTACCTTCATACACCGTACTTGGCTATCGCGATTCACAAAGTGGAAGATTGACGAATAAAGACAACGATGTTACTTACATTCGCAGCAAACATCTTGTTTCAGGTGTTGAATTCAACTTGAAAAAGAATTCACGCATCACGCTTGAAGGTTTCTATAAATGGTATGATCGCTATCCCTTCTTACTTGAAGATTCTATTTCGCTTGCCAACCTCGGCGCTGATTTTGGCGTCATCGGAAACGCTCCCGTTAACTCGACATCTGTCGGAAGAAGCTATGGCGTAGAATTCTTGTTTCAGCAAAAACTTTATAACGGATACTACGGATTATTCTCTTGCACCTATGTTCGCAGTGAATTTAAACATCGCGACAATCGCTATCGTCCTTCGTCGTGGGATAACCGATTGTTGATGAGCCTTACTGGCGGAAAAAAATTTGGCAAGAACTGGGAACTGGGTGTTCGTTGGTTATTCACAGGTGGTTCGCCGTATACGCCCTACAACCTCCGAGAAACCGTGCGTCGTGAAAATTGGGATGTTCGTCCTTACGGCATTCCTAACTATGATCTGTTGAACTCAGAACGAATCAGTGCATTTCATCAATTAGACTTTCGTATCGACAAAAAATATTTTTTTAAGCGATGGAGTTTAAATGTCTATTTCGATGTGCAAAATGCTTATAACTATGTGACGACATTTCAAGATGACATCGACGTTCAACGTGACGATAATAAAAATCCAATTGTTGATCCATCCGATGAGTCTGCTTATCTATCAAAGATGATTCAAAGTACAAGTGGCAATGTACTTCCTACTATAGGCGTGATCGTTGAATTGTAATCACGCCAATGCCTCATTTAAGAAATCGTTCAAAGGTTTTCCAGCTTTCGCCGCTGCAGCAATGTTCTTCAGGAAAGTTTTACTCAGCACATCTGCATCGCTAAACTCATGCGTGATAATAAAACTTTTCAGTTTCAGCCATTCAGCGTGCGGATGATCTTTAGGATAACCTTTGGGCGATGTTTTCAAGGCATCACCGTCCCAAAAAGCATCGTAATATTTTTTGAAAGATTTTTCTTTAAAGGCCTTTTTGAGATTGTCACCATTGTAGTCAATCTCTTGTCTTATGCGAGAAAGATTCTCTGCATCTGGCATATATTGGCCAATACCGATAAAGCTTTTATTTCCTGGCTCAATCTGAATGTAGTATCCAGGTTTTCCAAGACCCTTTCCTACCGATGAGTACGCCGCGCTCATGTGTGTTTTATAAGGCGTCTTATCTTTCGAAAAACGAACGTCTCTGTAAATGCGAAAGGTGAGTTTTTTGGGGTCTTGTGTTGCAATGGATTCATCGAACATGACAATCTGTTCGAACAACTCCACCGCGAAGGCGTCAAACATCTCTTTTATTTCGAGGTACTTTCCCTTATTCTTTTCAAACCATTCCCGATTGTTGTTACGAGACAGTTTCTTTAAAAAATCAAAAACGGCTTCTGCCTTCATTTTTGTTATCGTTGTTCGTTATTGGAGATTCGTTAATCGTTAATCGTTAATCGTTAATCGTTAATCGTTAATCGTTAATCGTTAATCGTTAATCGTTAATCGTTAATCGTTAATTTTTTATAGTAATGCGCCGTGATTACAAATAGTCGACGATGGTTTCAAGACCGACGCCGCGTGACGCTTTTACGAGAATAGTAGCATGTTTGATCTTGTGATCACGGAGATAATTTGCGAGGTCTTCCTTCTTCTCGAAGTTTAGTGCCCAGGGAAGTTCTCCCAACGCTGACTTAAACAACGCACCACAGAGGTATACTTCTTGAAATTCTTTTTCACGGAGTAGCTTACCGATCGCGGCATGTTCTTTCTCGGCCTCCTCTTCCAACTCATACATATCACCGAGGATGACAACTTTTCTCGCCGCTTTCATCTGATGCAGGTTGTCAATTGCAGCTTGCATTGAACTTGGATTTGCGTTGTACGCATCAAGAATAATCGTGTTATGTTCTTTCTGCACCACTTGCGAGCGCATGTTCGTAGGCAGGTAAGAAGCGATGGCTGCGTTGGCATCACGATCGGTTACTCCAAAAAATTTACCAATGCAAAGTGCTGCTGCAATATTTTCGAAATTATACCGACCAATGAGATTCGTCTCGATGACCTCACCGTTCTCTGCTTTGACTTTCACATTTGGATCCGCATCGATCACCTCGCAATGGTAGTAGTCGCCTTTGGCCGGATAAAATATGGGTGCGGAGAATCGTTTTGACATGTTTGCCAAAATCTCATTTTGCGAATTAATAAACACGGTTCCGGATGTGGTAATCAGATGCTGATACAATTCCGATTTGGCACGAATGATATTTTCATATCCTCCGAATGTTCCAATGTGCGCCTTACCGATATTGGTGATGAATCCGTGTGTTGGATTAGCAAGAGAACAGAGCAACGCAATTTCACCAAGATGATTGGCGCCCATTTCTACCACAGCGATTTCGTATGATTTATCGATCGACAAAAGCGTCAATGGTACGCCAATGTGATTATTGAGATTACCCTTCGTCGCATAGGTCTTGAATTTTTTTGCCAGCACACTGCTCACGAGTTCTTTGCTGGTTGTTTTTCCATTAGATCCAGTAAGCCCAAGAACCGGAATGGTGAGTTGTGAACGATGATACTTCGCGAGCTCTTGCAAAGTTTGTAGTACGTCGGGAACAACAATGCTACGATCATCCACAGCATATTTCGGATCGTCATGAACTGCGAAACTAGCACCTTTCTCAAGCGCTTGGCTCACAAACTCATTCGCGTTAAATCGATCACCTTTTAAAGCAAAAAATATAGAACCCGGCGTAATCTGCCGCGTATCGGTGGATACTTTTCCTGACTGTAAATACTTTCTGTAAAGTTCTTGAATATTCATGACGGGAATGCTTCTGGTTACCCTGGGGGTTTTAAATTGATCTAAACTATCTTGCTGCCAAGATAACAGGCCGCAGTCCTCAACGTTATAGTTTGGCTATATTTTTCTTTCGATGAAATATCTTTTACTACTGTTTCTCGCCCTCTCTTCGCTTTTCGTACAGGCGCAATTTACCTATCGTCTCGATCAATCGGTGCAGGTCCTGAATTCTAATCAAGATGTATTGCCGTTGGCCTGGGCAGGCGGCATGAATGCGTCTCAATATAATACGATCGATTTAGACGGCGATGGCAAAGACGATCTGGTGATCTACGATCGTATGGCGAATAAAATACAGACATTTTTAAACACAGGTTTCGCCTACAGCTACGCGCCAGCATATGAAAATCAATTCCCGGCCGACCTAACAAATTGGCTACTGCTACGCGATTACAATTGCGACGGCAAGAAGGACATCTTCACTGGCGACATCTTCGGGATCAAGGTGTATAGAAACACAACGCCCCCTGGAGAAAAGCTTCGCTGGGAAAGGTTTATGTTTTATGTGGGACCTAACATCCCGAAAAGCATTGCCCTCATCACAAAGGGAAATACAAGTACCAATCTTCAGTTACAATACGACGACCTCCCCAGCATAAGTGATGTAGATGGTGACGGAGACCTCGATATTTTCAATTTTCGATTTACAGGCTCGGGTACAATTGAGTTTCATCAAAACCTCAGCAAAGAGAATTATGGCTCTTGCGACTCCCTTGAATTTGAACGCAAAACTCAAAAATGGGCGGGGCTAACGGAGTGCAATTGTGAAGACTTCGCATTTAATAATGACGTATGCCCTACGAATGGCCGTGTGAAACACGCTGTTGGAAAAAGTATTCTCGCGTTGGATGCCGATGCCGACACAAAATTAGATCTGATTATCTCGGAAGCCTCCTGCTCAAACTTGTCACTGTTACGCAACGAAGGCGACGTTTTTAATCCCATAATCAATACGGATGTTGACTTTCCAGAAATCGATCCGGTCGACTTTCTGATTTTTCCTGCAGGTTATTATGAAGACGTAACCTTCGACGGTAATAAAGATTTACTGGTTGCACCTAATATATATAGCAAAGTTTATCTGACGGCAGATCTTAACCATTCGAGTTGGCTATATCAAAATACGGGATCGGACGCGGCACCAAGTTTTGAATTTGTCAAGAAAAATTTCTTGCAGGAACATATGATCGATGTAGGCGACAACGCCATTCCAGCGCTTGCCGACTTCGACAACGACAATGACCTCGATCTTTTTATAAGTCAGCATGCGGCAACTACGGGTACAGCTGGAATATATTTTTTCGAGAACAAAGGCAATGCGAGTGAACCGAAGTTTGAATTTGTAAGTGATAACTATTGGAATTTTAGAAGCACAAGTTTCTACAATTTGAAAATCAAGTTCGGCGATGTGAATCGCGACAGTAAACAAGATTTAATATTTACTGCAACCAGTACCGAAAACGGACAAACGCATCTCTACTATATTTTAAACACAGGAAGCGCTACGTACGATTTTAATACGGCGAATATTCAGGAGGTTAACTTTACGATGTCGCAACCCGAAAACATTTGTTTAGTTGATGAAAATTATGACGGAAATTTGGACATCATCATTGGAAAATCAGACGGCTCACTTCAATTGTGGACGAACAATGGTGGAATGAATTTTTCCCTTGTTGACGACACGTATCTTGGTTTCGACGCCAGCCTTCTTCGGCAAAGCGTTGCCTGTAGTGTTTCCGACTTGGATGGCGATGGTAAACGTGATCTACTCTTTGGAAATCAAGATGGAATTCTCTCAGTGATCAGCGACTATAAAAATCAAACAGCGGTTGCTACAGAAATAGTATACAACGACATTGACGAGACCTATACGGAAAAGGGATTGGGTGGACGCATTTGGCCAACCGTTGCCAACCTTTTCAACGCCAATAGGCCTTCCGTTGTAGTCGGCAATATTATGGGCGGATTAATGCTCTTGAAAAATGATAACTCAGCGCCACTCCCTTCTGAAGGCGCGGCTATAGAACTTTTTCCCAATCCTGTTAAGCAACATGAGGAGGTGTTAATCATCAAGAGTAATCGTAATGGCTTCGGAACTGTTTACACTTCCAGTGGACAACTTGTTCAGCGTGACATTTCTTTCACCGTAGATAATCCCGGTCGTCTTCTGACTTACAACTTGGCACCGGGCGTTTACATTTTCCGAGCAACAGTGAATGGAAAATGGATTTCAAAACGGTTCGTAGTATTCTAAAAATTAAAACATCTTTACGTCCATCATGAAGTATGCATTTCTCTTTGACATGGATGGTGTGATTATCGACAGTAATCCATTCCATAAAATTGCGTTGAAAGAATTTTGTAAACGTTACGGTCACGATCTTGACGATGCGCAATTGCATTCGAAAATTTACGGACGAACGAATAAGGATTGGATTCCAAATGTATTTGGTGATATTCCGCGAGAGCAGGTGGCGGAATATGGAGAAGAGAAGGAGGCTATGTTTCGTGAGATTTACAAGCACGACGTAAAGCCACTGAAGGGGCTGCTCAATTTTTTAGCGCAAGCGGAAGAACTGAAAATCGATCAAGCGATTGCTACTTCGGCGCCGCGCTCGAATGTGGACTTCACCTTGCAGCATACCGGAATTGAAAAGTACTTCAAAGCCATTTTAGATGAGGCTTATGTGAGCAAAGGAAAGCCGGACCCAGAAATTTATATAAAGACTGCTGCTGCTTTAGGGTATCGCCCGGATCATTGCGTGGTGTTCGAGGACTCGCTATCGGGCGTTCAAGCCGGTAAAGCAGCGGGTTGCAAGGTTGTGGGCATATCTACCACCCATAGCGCCGAAGAGCTAAATCAAACAGATTTGGTCATCGCTGACTTTGATGAGATCACAGTTTCGCGACTTTTATCAATATTATTTAAGGAGTAGAAAGTGCGTTAAGGTGCTAGAAAGGGCGATTTCGTTCGAATCTGGTTCAATTGTGGAGAATTCGTGGATAGCTTTGCGGTGGTTTTTTAAAATGATCTTGGAATATTCAATTGGTTTTTCCGATATTTGCAATCCCTTTTTAGGGGGGTATAAATTTATTTAACTGATATGGCACGAGTTTGTCAAATTACAGGAAAGAGACCTCAGGTCGGAAACAATGTTTCACACGCTAACAATAAGACGAAGAGAAGATTCTATCCTAATCTTCAGAAGAAGCGTTTTTATTTGCCTGAGGAAGATAAGTGGATCACTTTGAAAGTGTCTACAAAAGCTATCAAGACCATCAACAAGCACGGCATCACGGCAGTGTTGAAAGAGGCTAAGGCTAACGGCAATCTGGTTCTGTAACAAAAAAATTAAAGCATCATGGCAAAAAAAGGTAACAGAATTCAGGTGATTCTGGAGTGCACAGAGCACAAAACCAGCGGCATGCCAGGCATGAGCCGTTATATCACTACTAAAAATCGCAAGAATACAACTGAAAGATTGGAGTTGAAGAAATACAATTCTATCTTGAAGAAAGTAACGGTTCACAAAGAAATTAAATAACCATGGCAAAGAAAGTAGTTGCTACACTGAAAAAGGCTGACGGAAAGAGCTATGCAAAAGTGATCCGCGCCGTGAAATCTGAGAAAACAGGTGCTTACACCTTCAGAGAAGAAATCGTCCCTGCTGACTTGGTAAAGGAAACCCTTGCCAAAAAATAATTAGCCAGGTATCAAAATTTGAAAAGTCCCCTTGAGGGACTTTTTTTGTTACACGCAGCTTCTCCTCTCGTATGCGGGAACTGAATTTTAGGCGGCAATTGTTAGACTAACGCTCCACGGAGATTCACATAAATTTAAAACGATGGCTTTTTTCGGATTATTCTCGAAAGAAAAAAAAGAGAGTCTTGACAAAGGTTTAGAAAAAACCAAGGACAGTTTTTTTGGCAAGCTTGGCAAAGCAATCGCTGGCAAATCGACTGTCGACGATGATGTACTCGACAACCTGGAAGAAATTCTTGTCTCTTCGGACGTAGGCGTTGAAACGACGCTCAAAATTATTGAACGCATTCAAGCACGCGTTGCCCGTGACAAATATCTTGGCACATCAGAGCTCGACAGAATTCTCCGCGAAGAAATCGCCACACTGATGACTGAAAGCAATACGGTTGATCTTTCCGAATTCGAAGTTCCAAAAGACAAAAAGCCCTATGTAATTATGGTGGTTGGTGTGAACGGTGTTGGTAAGACTACGACGATCGGAAAACTCTCTTCACAATTCAAAAAGAAAGGAAACAAGGTTGTACTCGGCGCGGCAGATACTTTCCGTGCTGCGGCCGTGGATCAACTTAAACTCTGGGGAGAGCGTGTAGGTGTACCGGTAATTTCGCGCGGAATGAATACAGATCCTTCCGCTGTTGCCTACGATGCTGTGAAAGCTGGCGCCGACGAAAATGCCGACATTATTATCATTGATACTGCAGGGCGACTTCACACGAAAGTAAACTTGATGGCAGAGCTCACCAAGATTAAGCGTGTGATGCAGAAAGTAATTCCAGATGCACCGCATGAAGTTTTACTTGTGCTCGACGGTAGCACAGGACAAAACGCAGTGATTCAAGCGCGTGAATTCACCAAAGCAACAGATGTAACATCGCTCGCCATTACTAAACTTGACGGCACAGCCAAAGGTGGTGTGGTCATCGGAATCTCAGACGAGTTCAAAATTCCTGTGAAGTATATCGGTGTGGGCGAAAAAGTTGACGACCTACAAGTATTCAACAAAGAAGAATTTGTTGACTCTTTGTTTAAGAAGAACTAAGGTTATTGCTGTCTTCGTACGGGGATTCGAACAAAGATCTGGTAATTAAATCCCCACGCTACATTCTTGTCGGTGCGACCATAGCCAGGGATATCGTGTGGAATGAGATTACCATCTTCATTCGTCGTCAATCCAAATTTTAATCGCGCGGTGTAGCCCATCCAAATCACCTTCCAAATTTTCACGCGTATTCCTGTGGTTAATTCAAACCATGATCCATTGCTGTTGCTATTTGAATACCGTTCGTTAACCGGATTGTTGTTCCACATCGAATCGATCTTGTTCACCTGCAAAGATTCCGAAAACTTCGACCTGCCATAACGCAATCCAAGGAAGAACATATTACGATCAGGATCCTTCAGCAAAAAGTTAACATCGCCACCGATGCGGAAATAATTACCATTGTTAGAATAGATCTCAGCACCATTGTCATAATCACGTGACCAGCTACCGACATCGACTGCCAGATAATAACGAGAGAAATCGACATCAGCGTTTACTTCCCAGCCTTTATAGCTGTCGACATATCGGGTCATTCCGATAGCAATGAGATCTGTTCCAACGCGCACCCCTGTTGGAACAAAGCTCGTCGGCTTCTTTTTTGTCTCCGTGGTGTCAGTTTTAGTTTGCGCAGAAACACCGACCGTCACGAATAAAAGTATCGCTATGCTATGGAAATATTTCAATGTTTCTTGTTGGTATACTTTGAAGACTTGCATTAGGAACCTGCGAACCGACTAACGTTGTTCCTTGAGCAACAACGGCCAAATTTGTGAACAAGGTATTTTGATCTGAGCACGCCACTCTAAATCTAGTAATCGGTGTGGCTGTATAACTTAATACAAGTGTTTCAATCTTTCCTGTTTGATATTCGATCGTTACCGTTGTGTTCGTCGCAGACTTATTCAAGGGAACACGAATAAAAGTTGTCGGTTCCGTTGGCGCGTAGTTGGTTGTCTGAAAATTAACCGTCACACTCTTTAACGACACTGTCGAATCTGCCCTGTCTTGTCTATTTCTAAAATAGATTCCAGCGATATCGAGATCGGGACAACGATAGATGTTAATCATCGGATCAAATGGATCGAGCACCGATCGGATTGACGAATTTGTTTCGTTAAGAACGAAGCCAACCGAGTCAAAAGCATATTGGGACTCAACAGCATTGATTATCATTTCAGACGCAAATATTTGAACGCCACAAGGCCTGTAGCGCTGTGTCTCTGTTAGTGTGTAATTAAGATCAAGCTTTCGAAGTCCACCTTCAACCTGATCAAAATCAATCACCATCGCATGTTTATCAACATCTAAATTCACAGGCAAATACACGATAGAAACTTTCTCTCCGCCATAAAGCGTTTCGCCCGTAAAGTCGGGGGTGATGCCATTCGTTTCAACCACAAGTGCCTGACTCGATTTTGTTGTTCCTGAAAGCGTAAGTTGTCGGAAAGCAACAGCCATGGTATCTGTTCTGGGGCATCTGAAAATCTCGATGTTACCGCCTGCAGTTGTTCCAGGTGTTCGACTTACCAACCGAATGGAATCAAATGTGTGACCGGTGGTCTCCAGATTTTCGAGGACGTATTTAGATCCGCAGTCTTCGGACACAAACTGGACATTGACATCGTATTTTAACGCAATTGAATAATCACCGCGGGTGGTTTGAAAAAGATACTCACTTTCAGTCGTGGTAAAGTCAAGCGGGATGCCGATACCCGTGGCAGCCGTATTCCGATAAAAAGTGCTATCGGTATTTTGTGTGGTAACGCCATACATTCTCAGCGTATCCGACTTGCCGGTTCCCATCACGCGAAAGGAAATTCCGATGACATTACTGTTGATTCTAAAGCAATCCGGATCGTTCAGGCAGGATGCGATAATAATGAGCAAAAAAATGAACCAGGTTGCTTTTTTCATGGTTGACACACGCGGCTGTAAAGATAAATTAACGGCCTTAAGCCCAAATTCCATGCCCAGTTATTTTTAGTATTTTTGCATTCATATCAGAGAGGGATAAGCATTTTGAAGACGAAAGGCAATAAAAAGACGAAGGTTAACATTGTGACACTGGGCTGTTCTAAAAACCTGGTGGATTCGGAAGTACTGTTAACCCAGCTTCGTGGCAATGGGATTGACGCTGTTCATGAGTCCAAAAACGACGATGCAAGCGTCGTTGTCATTAATACATGCGGGTTTATTGACAATGCCAAGCAAGAATCTGTCGATACCATCTTACGCTACGTCGACGCGAAAGAAGAGGGAATTGTCGACAAAGTGTATGTAACCGGGTGTTTGTCTGAACGCTACAAAGATGACCTCAAAAACGAAATTCCCGAAGTTGATGCTTGGTTCGGAACACGCGACCTATCGAGGATTTTGAAAGTTTTCAAAGCAGACTACAAGCACGAACTGGTTGGCGAAAGAATATTGACAAACCCTAGTCATTACGCTTACCTCAAAATTTCTGAGGGCTGTGATCGGCCTTGCTCTTTCTGTGCCATTCCATTGATGCGTGGTAAACACGTTTCTCGCCCGATCGAAGAGCTTGTGAAGGAAGCTAAAAATCTCGCCAAGACGGGAACAAAAGAATTGTTGCTCATTGCTCAAGACTCTACGTTCTATGGTCTAGATCTTTATAAAAAAAGAAACTTAGCTGAGTTGCTCAAAAATCTTTCGGATGTTGAGGGCATCGAATGGATTCGATTACATTATGCATTCCCTGCGGGTTTCCCAATGGATGCGTTGGATGTAATGGCGGAGCGCTCTAACATCTGCAAATACCTTGACATTCCACTTCAACATGCGTCTACAAAAATGCTCCAGATGATGCGTCGTGGAATTACGAGAGAAAAAACGGAGGAATTATTGCAGACCATCCGCGCGAAAGTACCGGGCATCGGCATACGGACAACTTTCATCGCGGGTCATCCTGGAGAAACAGAAGAAGACTTTGATCAGCTCATGGACTTCGTTGAAAAATCACGTTTCGAAAGGCTGGGTATCTTCAACTATTCTCATGAAGAAAACACACATTCACATTCATTCACCGACGATGTGCCAGATGAAGTGAAACAAGAGCGTGCCGATGCTGTGATGGAACTGCAACAAGGAATTTCGCTGGAGCTCAATCAAGAGAAAATTGGAAAAGTTTACAAGGTACTTATCGATCGTCTTGAAGGTGGAAACTTCATAGGACGAACAGAATTCGATTCACCGGAAGTTGACAATGATGTGATCATTACAAGCAAAGACAACTATTTACGAATGGGCGACTTTGTGAATGTCAAAATTAACGCGGCGTCTGAATTTGATATCACTGGTGAGGTGGTGAAGTAAATTGTTAATGACCTGTTAATATTTGTATAGCGTCAGTTGACAAGAGGCTTCCCGAGAATGCGGTCAAACGTGTTCTTTACCGATACTGTAAACACTGCAAACTTTCTTAAAAAAATAGCGTTATTCGTGCTATGCTGAAATTTTGTTGTTTCGCTTCCACCAACGTCCTCCCATGCTATGAAGCTTAAGAAAATTCCATTCTCAGATACGCACGCCTTCAATTCCTTTTTTCTCGATTATATACAATCCGCCGAAAAACTCAAACCTTTCTATCACAGGTTTCCAAACACAGAAAATTTCAAGGCGCAGATCGCGGAAAAATCAGCTTCCTTTTCACAAGAGCAGCGACAAATATTAGTCGATGCACTGAACCAACAATACAAGCATCTCACGCCGCCTACGCGCGTGTCAGAAAATATTGCTGCACTAAAGCAAGCAAATACATTTACCGTAACCACAGGACACCAACTTAATATTTTTACTGGACCGTTGTATTTCGTCTACAAGATTGTAACGGTACTGAATACATGCGAGCAGTTGCAAAAGCTTTATCCCGAACAGCGATTTGTTCCGGTATATTGGATGGCATCAGAAGATCACGACTACGCAGAAATTAAATCCATCAGGCTCCGCGAAAAAAAATATAGTTGGGAAACAGCACAGCAAGGTGCGGTAGGTCGGTTCTCTACACAAGGACTTTCAGAACTAGCGAAGTCACTACCCAGCGATGCGAAGTTGTTTATTGATGCTTATGCTAAGAATCAAACGCTTGCAGACGCTGTTAGGCAATACGTCACTACTTTGTTCGGTGAAAGAGGTGTCGTGGTAATTGACGCGGATGACAAAGCGTTGAAGTCAACATTCAAAGAAGTAATTCGGCAAGACGTATTGCAACAAGTCAACAAACCGATTGTTGAGAAAGCGACTGCGGCATTAGAGGCTTTACACTATAAGACACAAATACACTGCCGAGAGATTAACTTCTTCTACCTCGATAAAAATTTGAGAAGTAGACTAGAAGAAAAAGATGGACAGTTTCAGGTGGTTGATACTGAATTGACGTTCACGCGCGAAGCGATGGAAAAGTTGATCGACGAGCATCCGGAGAAATTTAGTCCGAATGTGATTCTCCGACCACTCTACCAAGAGATGATTTTACCCAATCTCGCTTACGCGGGAGGGCCAGCAGAGGTAATTTATTGGCTTCAGTTAAAAGGCACATTCGAACATTTCAACACACCTTTTCCGATATTGATGCCACGAAATTTCGGAATGGTGATGGACGCCGTGACCTATCGAAAATTTGAAAAGACTGGGCTTTCACTTAAAGATCTTTTTGAAGAAAAAAATTATCTCTTTAACCACTGGGTTCTTAAAAATTCGGAACGCACTGTAACTGTTGGTGAAGAGCGCGCGATCATTTTAGATCATTACCAAAAACTAGAAGCACGAGCGGCAACGATCGACAAATCATTGATCATGATGATGAACGCCGAAACAAAACGGGCGCTAAATAGCCTGGAAAAGATTGAGCGCAAGTTTCTTCGCGCTGAAAAAAGACGCCACACAGACAAGCTTCGACAAATTGAAGCCGTGAAAGACACCCTATTTCCCAATGGAAGTTTGCAAGAGCGTGTGGATAACATCTTAAATTTTTATCCGGAGAATGGTTCGTTCATTGATACGCTTATTGAATTCTTTGATCCATTCGATTTCCAATTCAACGTTATTGTACCCGATTAATTTTTAAATCTGCATGACGAAGAAGGAACTGCGAACCCTGTACATACAAAAGCGAAAGCAACTTTCCGACGAGGAGTATCGTCTCATTAACCAAGGGCTCTACGAGCAGTTCTTTAAATTCATCGACCTATCAAATGTGCGCGTGCTACATGTTTTTTTAACAATAGAAAAACAACGAGAGCCCAACACATGGCCAATAATTGATCGCATCCAACGCGACTATCCGCAGATACAACTATCTATTCCGCGCGTGAATCCAGAAAGCGGCACACTTGAAAATTTCTATTATGAAGGACTATCGCAGTTAAAAAATAACACGTGGGGTATTCCTGAACCAACACACGGGGTTCCGACCCCGGATGAAAAAATTGATATGGTGCTGGTACCATTACTTACATTCGACGAAAATGGAAATCGTGTAGGATATGGCAAAGGATTCTACGATAAGCTACTTGCGTCATGCTCGCCGCAGTGTCAGAAAATCGGATTATCAATGTTCACGGCTGTAGCGAGAATACACGATATCCAAACGCATGACATCCCGCTACATAAAATCATCACACCATCGGAAATCTTTATCCCTTAATTATTCTTTTTAAAAGCAACTGAGAACTGCTGCTGAAGTTTAATAACCTCGCCTGTTTCGCTTACACCGCAAGCTTTGATATTAAATATACCGGTATTATCAGCGGTGTAAAACGATACTTCAGCAAAACCATTTTCATCAGTTTCTACCATCGGATTCCAATAAAGACAATGTTTAATTAATGGTAACCTAGGATGTTGTAGGTCTGATTCATCGACTGCACGAAATGGTATTTGTTTGTTGATTCCATTGACCAGAAATGAATTGGAATAAACCGGAACATTTTTGCTGTTATCGGGTATTTTAGTTTCGACCAAGATCACTCCATTGCGACCGAAAGCACCAAATGTTCGCAACTTGGTAGACGTGCATATCACTTTAATAACCGATACTTGTTCGGGTTTTAAGCTTAAGAAATATTCTGTATTGTCAGTCATAACACCGTCTATGAAATAGAACGGAGGTCCGTCGCCAGTTTTGTCAAGGTCATCAATGAATACACGAACTTCACTTTTGTTCCTTATTTTCCGATGCTGAACTTTAGGAACGATTTCACGAAGAGTTTCTTCCATTGTTGGAAGAAGGAGGTAATCGTTAAGTTGAATAACCCAATCAGCGTCGAACACTTCATCTTCTATTAGAGCATGAGGTTTTGCGATTGAAGTTGGTGTCACACCGTTCCTTCTCCCGAAAAAATAGGCACGATCAATCGATCTTTTCGTTGTTGTAAAATGTGCATATACATTTCTTTCTCGGGTATCATTTTCTTCACCTAAATTAAAATTGATTGGTGGAATCATGAAATTGGTGAGCTCAACATAGGGTAATTTCTGTCCGCGCTGCTCAACACAGTAGGAGGCACGATCTTCGTTTTCAAAATCAATCGCCACGGGAAAGTTAAATTGTCCAAGTGAATCCAGATAGGATTGAAATATTATTACATTCCGTTGAAGGAAAAAAGAAACTTTGACTGAGTCCGGAGGAATTCGAATATCGGCTTTACCGGACAGGTGAATAAATTTTTGCGCGCTGAAACTGGTACCAAACTCAGAGTTTAGGATTTTCTTCCAATTAAAACGTTTCCAGCATTTTGTAATGAGGTAGTTATTGAATGAGAAATCGTCTAAGGTATTTATATAGTTAGCATCCAAACCTCCAAAGGGAATTCCGTCTTCAATTTCAGAACGGTCACTTACCTCACGTAATCGAGTTGGCAGCGACGTTGCACCTACCACGGTGATGGCAAATTTCCCTTTCACTGGCTTACCAAAGTCATCGCGCAGCTGAACTTTTAAGCGCACTTTTTCACGTGTTGTGTACTGCTGTTTGTCTAGCACTACATTAGCCGCTATTACTGATCGTTTCTTCTCAATGAACATTCTAGCGCTAAGCTCATTTCCTTGATCATCGAAGAGCGTAGCCAATATGAGTCCTTCAGGCAATTTATCAGACGATATGCTAACGAGAGCAGTGGGCTTTTCTTTCAAACTTACTTTCGCCGCAAACACAACGCGGTCACCAGAAGTAAGTAATAACGAGATCGGGGATCCAAAATTACGACTTCGCTCAAGTGAGATATTACAGGGTCGCTTTCCATCGCCTGGCGTCACAATCATACTAACACCCTCAGGTTCAACATCGGCGAGCTGCGAGAATTGCCCGTTAGTCGCTTGCGCTTTATAAGACGTCCCATATTCAGGCGTCATATAAAAGACGCCCATTCCATCGGGACCAATTTGACACGACGTGATTTCGGTATTGTTGTTTGTTCTTATAACAACAACGCTTGGGGGCCCCTTGGCAATGATTTTATTACGTGTACCGGAAATTAATTTACCTCCCTCGACATAGAATTTAGTGCTATCCCTTTTTGGATAGCTCAAAAAGTCTCCTCCTACCGTCAATGTGCTGTGATGAAAAAGTGATTGGTCATGGTTTCGCATCCATTCGCTGTAAGCGGTTACAACATATGTTCCTGACTCAAGGTCAAGTGGCAGGATAAACTGATTACTCCCGTGTCCATCGTGGATAAGTACATTATGTTTTACCTTGACATTTCCATTTCGTTCAGATAGGATAACGTTAACAATTTGGCGTCCTTTTATTGGCGTGTAAGAGCTTGCGGCCAATAGACTCACGCTATAAAAAACGGTGTCTCCTGGAACATACTGTGGTTGATTAAAGAAGACATGAATTTTGAGGGGAACCGTTTTTGCATAGAACTCGGAAAGAAGTCGTTGTGCTTTTAATGGAAAGTCTTCGTCATTCTCCTGCGCCGCAGCAAACAAGAAGATTTTAAACGAAAGCAGTATCATAAATATCTTCTTATTCATTTACCAAAAAATGGGTTTAGTTGTTGTAGCACCAACTTCCACCGAGTAACAAGGAGATGTAACAATAGGACCTTCTGCAAGGCCGTATGGGATATTCCATCGATGTAGAAAAACTCCTTTACGCGTTACCCCTGCCACTGAAAAAACCCCGAACACCTCATCGCTTCCTTCCGTTGAACTTATATTACCTTTGATCTGCACGGCGTTTGGCTGAAAAATATTTCCTCCACTTGCTTGGTAAGCCTCTGCAAGTTTCCAAAAATTATAGGCGCTTTCGGATATTCGCATTTGCTCCACTTGAACGTAATATCCATCTTCAAATATCTTCCGCAGAATCGGAACTTTTGTAATCGGCACTCGTCGGAAATTTCCACCTTCTAAAAATTCGTTTTTAGAAATCAACGCGCTACCTCCGTATTCCGTCTTCCAACATTCACAGCAAGTGCAGTCTCGGATTTTTTGCAGAACATTACCTTCTTCTACAATATAGCCGCTACACGGGAAGGGACGCGGTATGAACGAATTGCCAACCGCGACGACGTGGAGTTCCGGATAGGTCTTTATTTTGTAAGTCCCGTTCCACCGCCACCGAAACAGATGCTGGTCGTCACTCCCGTCACTACTACTATTTAGGTAAACCCAAAAAGCGTCTTGCGGGAGAGCAATGTCGTTTCCATTAATTGAGTTAGCCTTGAACTCAAAGAATAGGTCGTCAATGTTTCCAGGTGCTTTCATTTCGTCCATAGGTGACTGAAATGACCGTCCATCCGGAAGCTCTATCAGTAATTGGTATTTACGTCCAATTTCACCTTGCAATCCGTCTTCAGCAGTGCGATAGATTCCGTCGGATGCTTCGGAAAGTATTTCTGACTCACCAAGATCATTTTTTATTGTGACGATTGCGTCTGTCACGTATTCCGGATGGTCGACATTGTCACCGATTCCGGATGACATATACAACTCTACCGTGTATGGCCCATGATCGTTCGTAATTAGACCGTCGACGACAAGATGATTTTCAACTTTGAATCCAGATAAATCAAATTTGTCGACACATGAACTCGCCACTATGACTATAACAACACCAAATATAATCGCGCGCTTTTTCATGATTAAAATTTAAAACTGTAGGTCACCGACGGAATTATTGAGCCAATTACGGAAAGCTTATATGTAGTCACCATTCCCTTTCCATTATCTTCGAAATAAAGCGAATATGCATTCTTCCGCGAATAGACATTGTAGAATGACACAATCCACGTGCCGTCTAACAATTTTTTACGCTTATGATTACCTTCGATGATAAACGCAACATCAAGACGATGGTAGTCTGGAATTCTAAACTTATTTCGCTCTGAAAAATTAGGAATTGAAACGCCATCAATTTGGTAGAAGCTTGTAGGCAAAGAGGTTGGGCGTCCTGTATGGTACGTGAATGTTCCTGCGAAAAAATGTCTTCTTGAAAAAGCATAACGCCATGTAACTGTGCCGACGTGCGGTTGATCATAATTTGAAGAATACGTTTTACCATCGTTGATACGTTCCGTCGGGAATCGACCATCTGTTTGTCGTAGCGACCGTGAAAAGGTGTAGCTAAAGGTACCCGTTAGCCGGCCTTTAACTTTTGCTGCTGATAGTTCCACGCCGTACGACGTTGAGTGACCAGATATAAGAGCCGTTTCTAGATGCTTATTTAGAATGAGCTGAGAGCCATCCTTAAAATCTAACGTGTTCTGTACTTCTTTATAAAACGATTCGACAAACGTTTCATAGACATTGTTGTTAAAGTTTTTGTAGTACCCCAACGAAACTTGATCTGCCCTTTGCGGTTTGAAATATTCATTGCTTGTCTGCCAAATATCTACGGGAGCAACGGCTGCAGTATTGGTTACCAGATGGAGGTATTGAAAAATGCGATTGTAACCAAATTTAATTGCACTGTTGTCATTCAATGTGTAGCGCATTGAAAGGCGAGGCTCCAACCCCTGATACATTTTCATCACGTCGCCGCCGGTGTAAGTAATGGAATCTTTTATGTTCATTGGCTCGCGCGCCTTATTGTCGTCGTAGAGGTAGGTTACACCCTGCCCTAACCGATGATACATCGAATACCTTGCGCCCGCTTCAATTAATAATTTGTTCGAAATTTCCAACGCATCAGAAATGTATAACCCACTTTCTAGCGCCTTCTCATCGGGCATTATGAAATTAACGGTCGACGAATTCTTCGAACCGGTTAAATCACCCGGCTGAAACGTATAGAGTGTAGATTGAGCACCGAACGAAATCTTATGTTTTTGCTTCTCGACATGGAAGTCTAATCTGAGTGACGGATACTGGATTTCATATTTTAATTCAAACGCCTGATGTTCTTCCGGTTCACTCATAGTGTAGCTAAATTGCCCAAAGCTTGCTGTGACTGATCCAAAGAATTTTTCGTTAAAAATATGATCAAGTTTTATCGATGATGCTAGATTTCTAGGCATGTAAGTGGTGTCGTTTGTCAGACTGAATTCATCTGAACTAGAATAAGCCGATAACGTCAATTTTGTCCGTGCCGTAAATTTTTGTGTCAGCTTAATTGAAGCATCATAAAACTTGACGGAAGCATACCGGAGATCATAGTCCGATTTTATTGATTGTAACAGCCAATTTGAATATGATGTCCGAAACGACGCGTGAATCGATGCCGTATCGCGCTTGATTGGGCCACTCAACGCTAGCTGACTTGAAATTATGCCGATACCACCCGAGCCATGCCATTGGTCATATGCTCCTTCTTTTGAAGTGATATCCAAAACAGACGACGCCCGTCCACCGAATTGCGAAGGGATTCCGCCACGATAAAATTGTACTTGTTGAATTGCCTCGGAATTGAAAGCTGTGAAGAATCCAAACGCGTGTGATGTGTTAAACACAGGAATATTGTCATAAAGCACAAGATTTTGATCAACTCCGCCTCCACGAACATTGAATCCGGTAGCCACTTCGCTCACCGTCGTAACACCCGGCTGGAGTTGTATCTGCTTGACCAAATCGCGTTCACCCAAGAAAGTCGGCGAGCGTTTCAGATCAGTCATTTTGAGGGACGACTCTCCGATTCGATTAGTCAAAGCTTGTTCAGACACTACGACTTCATCGAGTATAACAGGCGTTTCTTCAAGAAAAACATTCACGTCACCATCGTCGTAAATCCTAAGATCAATAACTTTTTCACGATAGTTTGGATAGCTAAAGGAAAGGATATAGCCTCCCGAAATTGTTACCAACTTATAGGCTCCGTATTCATCGGTAGACGCAACTTCTCGATCATTCAACATTACGATCACGTCCTTCATCGGATTTCCGGAAACCTCATCTTTGACTATCCCTTTTAACTGGACACGCTTGCCAGGCTTGAAAGATCGTGCATCTCCTATGATCGTTTGATCTACTGATTTTCGAGTAATCGTCGCGACACGGAGAATACTATCACGTCGCTCTTCATTCCGAGGATCCTTGACAAAAATAATTGCGTAACCGAAGTGCTCCTCAAAGTGAATCCCGGAGTCTTCCAAAATCAGGTTCAGAGCGTCACGAATTGTTTTACCGTTGGCTGAAATAGTAATTTCAAACGGAAGAAGCCACTCCTCGGCGAAGAAAAATTTTACATCGTGCCGCTCTTCTAGAGCCAAAAGATAGGTTGGTAGCGGCTGTGATTGTTCGACCTCCACCTTAAATGAAAGTAAATCTTGAGCCTTAATATTTACACCAAGGAGTAAAAATGTGATAAGAAGTAAGGTCCTTTTCAATTAACAACGGCTTACATGATCTAATGCCGGAGTTACTAATTTTATGTCAACCGAACAACTTTCTCACCCTGGATGGGTTAATATTTCATTTAAGAGGCTTAAACAGCCGGTTCTTGCTGGCTCAAACAATGGAACGATCCGAGGCCCCAGATAATATCCACCGAGTCTAAGCCAACTACCTTACGATCTGTAAAGCAAGATTGCAAAATAGAAAGTGCTCGGTCATCATTTTTATCTCTGAACACTGGCACAACCACGTACTTATTGCTGATATAAAAATTCGCATACGATGCTGGCAAGCGCATGTCCTCATGGACCACCGCGGATGGCATCGGCAATTCAACCACATGAAGTTGCTTGCCGTTTTCTAACCTCATTTTCTTCAGTGCTTTTAAGTTCTCCTGAAGTGGTTCGTAGTTCTCATCGTTCTTGTCTTCTTCAACAACGGTTACCACAGTATCTTCATTCACGAAACGTGTGATATCATCGATGTGACCATCGGTATCGTCGCCAACAATTCCATCGCCGAGCCACAATATATTGTCAACACCATAGTAATCGCTCAGATATTTTTCAATCTGATTTTGATTTAGGTGGGGATTTCGATTTTCATTCAACAAACATGACGTTGTTGTGAGTAACGTTCCTTTACCATTAAATTCGACTGAACCGCCTTCCATTACAATTCCCGGATACACGACGGGTATGTTATAATGCTGCGCGATCAACGTTGGAATATTATCATCAAGATCGAACGGAGGATATTTTCCACCCCATGCATTATAACCCCAATCGACAATCATCTTTTTCTGTGCAGCATTCGGATTGATCAAAAACGCCGGACCGTGATCGCGACACCATGCATCGTTTGTGGGATGTAGAAATATTTGAACGTTGGATAAGTCTGCTCCTGCGCGTTGAAGATGGCCCAGTACCTTTGCTTTCATCGCCTCGTCGACGACATTGATATTTACTTTTTCACCTTCGGCGACGAGCTTCACAAATTGCGCATAGATGGGATATATCGATTCAATTTTTCCAGGCCATGATGCTTCTTTATGTGGCCAGCTTAGCCACATCGCATCGTGTTTCGCAAATTCTGCAGGGAAGTAGTAGCCTTGTTCTTTGGGAGTCATAGTCCAGTTGTTACACAGAGTTCTCAGAGGAAACACAAAGTTTCACCGAGATTTAGTTAGTAATTCGTTTATTCCGTTTTTTAATAGAGAGGATCTGAAGTTAAGAAACTCTGAAGACCTTCGTGATCCTCTGCGCAATAACCGCATTTAAACGTTTCGCATAAGGAAAGTGACGCCAGTAAATCCTGATTATCTAATCCTCGTCGATGTAACGTTTGGTAATCGGTTGATAGGAATCAATTCTTCGGTCGCGAAGGAAAGGCCAATGTGTTCTGTAGCGATCCGTTTTTTGTAGATCAATTTCTTCAACATGAACCTCTTCATTTTCATGTGACGCCTGATAGACGATTCGTCCAAATGGATTAGCCACAAAAGAGCCGCCCCAGAATTTCATTGCGCCATTCTGTTCAAAACCTACGCGGTTTACGCTTACAACGTGCACACCATTTGCAACGGCATGGCTACGCTGAATGGTTTGCCATGCACCATATTGTTCGTCGTTAGTGTCTTTATCTTGAGATGTGGCCCATCCAATCGCTGTTGGATAGAACAGTACTTCTGCGCCCATCAAGGCGGTAATGCGTGATGCTTCTGGGTACCACTGATCCCAGCAGATCAAAATTCCGATAGTCGCGAATTTTGTTTTGAAAACTTTGTAACCAAGATCACCAGGTGTGAAATAGAATTTTTCATAATACGCCGGATCGTCCGGGATATGCATCTTTCTGTATTTGCCGAGGTAAGTTCCATCGGCATCTAACACAGCGGTTGTGTTGTGATACAATCCTTCGGTGCGCTTCTCAAAAAGTGAAGCAATGATTACCACGCCTAACTCTTTTGCAACTGACGCCAGTGTTTCTGTGCCAGGCCCTGGAATAGGTTCAGCGAGTTTGAAGTTTTCATAATCTTCAACATCGCAGAAATAAAGCGAGCGAAAAAGCTCTTGCAAGCACACGATCTGCGCGCCTTTTGCGGCAGCCTCGCGAACTTTAACGATTGCTTTCTTCAGATTATCATTCGGATCACTCGAACAAGTCATTTGAACGAGGCCAACTTTCACTTTTTTTCCTGACACTTTCGTAGATTTTAGTGTCGCAAAATTAGGAAGTTATTCGGGTTGATGAAAGATATTTTTTTGAGATCAAAGGCTCATCATGTCTTTGAATTTTGCTGCTTGTCTACGGCTTACTTCTACCTTATCGCCGCCACGAAGTTTAACCATCAACCCGCCGTTGAACCAAGGCTCAATGCCTTCAACCCAACTAAGATTAACAATGTGTTTTCGACTGGCGCGAAAGAATGCACGTTCGTCAAGTTTCTCGTCGAGTGCGTTCAATGACTTGTGAATCATAGGACGGTTTGCGTCAAAATATACTTTAATGTAATTGCCATCAGATTCGAATAGACGCACGTTGGCAAGGCTTACAAACCAACAGCGATCACCATCTTTCACAAAAACTTGGTCATTTAGTCCGAGTTTTTTCTCGCCGCCACGCGCTGCTGAAACTTTCGCGCGTTCTTTTTCGGAAAGTTTCGAAACTGTTTCTGCAAGGCGTTCTGGCTGGATAGGCTTTAACAAGTAGTCGAGTGCGTTTACCTCAAATGCTTTGAGCGCAAATTCATCATACGCTGTTGTAAAGACAACCAACGGAACAGCATCCAATTCTTCCAGCAGTTGAAATCCTGTTTTACCCGGCATCTGGATATCTAAAAACAAGAGGTCAGGATTGAGATCATTCACCATCTGATTTGCTTCTTCAGCATTCATGGCCTCGCCGACAACCTCAATCATCGGATGGTCCTCTAGAAGTTTCATCAATTCTTTCCGCGCCAGGCGCTCATCATCCACGATTAATGCTCTCATGTGCTTGTTGTTGAGGAATTATGATTTCGGTCAAGACAAAATTATCGTTTTCGTTGACAATTCGGAAAGAAGCTTCATCGCCGTAGATGAGCTTCAATCGTTGTATCGTATTTTTAATACCGAGTCCGGTTTTACTGCGTTTGGCGCCATTCACTAGGTGTCCGCTATTACGAATATGGATTTTCAAACGGTCATTATCAACATAAGTTTTCACCTGGATGATGCCACCTTGCGTTAACCGCGATATTCCGTGCTTGATACCATTCTCCACCAAGGTTTGAAGCATGAGCGGCGGAACGAAAAATTGGTGCGACATCGGGTGTAAATCAAATTCCGTTTTTAACCGTTCCTCAAATCGGACACTTTCTAGGCCCAGGTAGTCGCGAACGATTTTCATCTCGTCGTCAAACTTGGTTAAACCTTTTTTATCGGACGCAAGGCTACTCCGGAGAATATTTGAAAGTTGATTAATTGCTTGTTTCGACTTCGACGGATTTTCATCCACCAGTGCGCGAATACTATTTAAGGCGTTAAAAATAAAATGTGGATTAAGCTGCGACTTTAAGTTGTTCAACTCAATCTCAATCATAGACGCCTCGTACTTCAATGATTTATTATATCGTTCGAAATAATGGTATGTGAAATAAAATACGGTCCACAGGAAGAAAACGAATCCGTAGAAGAAAGATTGTCCCATGATCTGATCGAGGCTAAACGCGGTGCGTGGTTCAACGCTTCGGCCTAAGCTCAAGCTAACTGGTATGCGTAAGAAGTAGATGATGAAGCCCATCACCATCACGGCGACCAACACACTGGGAATGAGCTTCGGCATCGGGAGGTATAGCCATCGCCAATGGTTGAGCATTTTTCTAAAAAAATGTGTGATCAATAAACACAAGCATGCTTCGATGATGAAGAACGGTATGCGCCAGGGTGCTATTGAGGTCGTGGCAGCCACACTAGAGCCAATTTGCGCGCCGGCATAAATGATCCAGCCCGAAATTTGGAGCGTCCAATAAAGTCGTTGCTTGTTACTCACCATGGCGGTACAATCGTCGCATTGTTAAAAATAACCAATCCACCATAATCCATTACCGCCGATTATATGGATGGTTGTAGGTAGACACTAAGGTGTATTGAATTGAAGTACCCAGAAGAAGATGAGCACGCTAATACCCAAAAGCGTCCACGTTATCGTTACGAGTGTTTTCTTGTGTTTTGCAAGCCTCTCTTCACTTGCCATCGCATTGAAAACAAATGCAAGACCTGCAATAATATAAAGCGACGCTTCTAGGAAGTCGACGCGGAACATTTGATAAATCCCAATTGCGATAAAGAGAATTGGAAATATATAAGCCGCTTTAAAAATCTTCATTCACGAGCAAAGTAAAACAAAATTCAAACGCTACTCACATCGCGTACGCTAATTGAGCTCCATCTTCAAAAATTTTCCGGTGTATGATGCCGGGTTTTTCGATACCTCCTCAGGCGTTCCTTTCGCTATAATTTTTCCACCTTTTGCACCACCTTCCGGCCCCAAATCAACAATGTGATCCGATGATTTGATCACATCCATGTTATGCTCAATCACCAACACGGTGTTCCCTTTGTTTACAAGTTTTTGTAAGACATCAAGTAGATGCGCAATATCTTGAAAGTGTAAACCGGTAGTAGGTTCATCTAAGATATAAAACGTTTTACCGGTATCGCGCTTAGAAAGTTCTGTTGCAAGTTTCACGCGTTGTGCTTCACCACCCGACAATGTTGTAGCGTGTTGTCCAAGTGAAATATACCCTAGACCAACTTCGCCAAGTGTCTGAATTTTACGAAGTATTTTTGGTTGATTCTCGAAAAATGTAACTGCTTCTTCAACCGTCATATCGAGAACATCACTAATCGATTTTCCTTTGAAGCGCACTTCGAGTGTCTCTCGGTTATATCGTTTTCCTTTGCACGTTTCGCAAGGCACGTACACGTCTGGAAGGAATTCCATTTCGATCAAGCGAAGACCAGCGCCTTCGCAGGTTTCACATCTTCCACCTTTCACGTTGAATGAAAAGCGTCCTGTTTTATAGCCTCGAATTTTTGCTTCAGGAAGTTGTGCGAACAGATCGCGAATATCACTAAATGCTCCTGTATAGGTCGCTGGATTCGAGCGTGGTGTTCTACCAATTGGCGATTGATCCACTTCGATCACTTTGTCGAGATGCTGCAAACCATCGATACTCTCATGCGCCAAGGGCTCCGTACGCGAATGGAAAAATTTCTGATTCAAGATTGGAAAAAGCGTTTCATGAATCAGCGTTGATTTTCCGCTTCCTGAGACACCTGTTATACAGGTTAGTGTTCCGAGCGGAATCTCCAATGTTACATTCTTGAGATTGTTTCCTGCAGCACCAGCGAGGATCAATTTATCACCAGTTCCCTTACGACGTTCTTTCGAATATTGAATAGCAAGTTCACCGCTCAAGTATTGCGACGTGGTGCTTTTATTCTTGATGAAAGTTTGTGGAGTGCCTGCGGCTACGACATGGCCACCGTGACGCCCGGCACCAGGACCGATGTCAAGAATGTAATCCGACTCAAGCATCATGTCTTTGTCGTGTTCAACCACGACGACAGAATTTCCGATATCGCGGAGATCTTTCAATGCTTTGATGAGCTTCACATTGTCGCGTGCATGCAAGCCGATACTCGGTTCATCCAAAATATACAGAACACCAACAAGCTGTGTTCCGATTTGTGTCGCCAATCGAATGCGTTGTGACTCTCCACCACTCAACGTTCTGATCGGTCGATTGAGGTTGAGGTAGTCCAAGCCTACATCAAGGAGAAATCCGATTCGCTTCCGAATTTCTTTCAACACTTCTGTGGCAATGACGCGTTGCTTTTCGCTGACACGATTTTCAAGACCTGTAAACCATTTTTGTAACGCTTGAATATCCAACATCGCCAGCTCGGCAATATTCTTGTCGTCAATCTTAAAATGGAGTGATTCTTTCTTCAAGCGCGCACCGTTACACTCGGGGCAAATTTTCGTGACGGTAAAATCTTCTACCCATTTGCGAATGGTTTCCGAACCTTCGTCGCGTTGTTTCTCAAGAAAGTTGATAATGCCTTCGAACTTTGTATTCCAATCTGTACCTGGATATTTCATGGATGCGACGGCAACAGGCTCATCGTCTCCGTAGAGCAACACCTTCATCACATCTTTTGGAATCTCTTTGATGGGTGTTGTTAGCGTAAATTTTTTTCGTTTTAGAATTGCTTCGATCTTCTTAAAAATCCAAATGTCACGGTATTCACCGAGTGGAAGAATACCGCCGCGACTGATACTTAATTTCTTATCGGGAATAACCGACTCCTCCGTAATCTCCTCGATAACACCGAGTCCATTGCAATGAGGGCAGGCGCCATAGGGAGAGTTGAAAGAAAAATTATTTGGTGCAGGTTCGTCGTACGACAGGCCTGTTTTAGGATCCATGAGGTACTTTGAAAAGTGATGCACTTTACCACTGTCCTCCATGACCATAATCACACCTTTGCCTTCTTTGAGTGATTTAGAAATAGATTGACCTATCCGGTGACGATCTTTAGCATCGGCCACAATCCGATCGATTACAACCTCGATGTCGTGAATCTTGTAGCGATCGAGTTGCATCTTCGCCGTGATCTCTTGTACGTCGCCATCTACGCGTACTTTCGTGTAGCCCGATTTTCGGATTTGCTGAAACAATTCGCGGTAGTGACCTTTACGTCCCTTCACAATAGGCGCAAGCAGTACCAATTTCTTGTTCTTGAAATTATTGAGAATGGCATCGAGAATTTGCTCTTCCGATTGGCGAATCATTCGTTCGCCACTCAGATAAGAAAATGCCTCACCCGCGCGTGCGTACAGGAGACGCATAAAATCATAGATCTCCGTTACCGTTCCAACTGTCGAGCGAGGATTTCTGGAAGTAGTTTTCTGTTCGATAGAGATTACCGGACTAAGACCATTTATCTTGTCAACATCCGGACGTTCTAAGTTTCCAAGAAAGCTTCGGGCGTACGCCGAAAAACTCTCCATATATCGGCGTTGACCTTCAGCGTAGATCGTATCGAATGCAAGCGAAGATTTTCCGCTACCAGAAATACCCGTGATCACCACAAGTTTATTTCTGGGGAAGGTTACATTGATATTTTTGAGATTATGCTCGCGAGCGCCAATTACCTCAATATTTTCATGCCCTGACAGGTCGATGATTTTCTTTTCCGCTGATGATTTTGCCATGAATTATTACCTGATCAACAATACAAAAATAACCTCCTGTTTGTTTCTTTTCTTACTAAAAAAATTAGTGAGTTTCTCCGCCTGTCGAAACAATTATTCGCCGTACGCTATTGAAGCCCGGTTCTCCGTTACAGCTTAAGATTGTTATTCTCATCGAGTTCCCAAAAAGGATTGTGCGCTACCTCAATCAAATGCCCAGACGGGTCGCTGAAGTATCCGCTATAGCCACCCCAATAAACCTTTTGTGCTGGTTTTACAATCTTTGCCCCGGCGGCCTCAGCTTCTTGCATGACGGCATCTACTTCTACCTGAGAATGCGCGTTAAACGAAATGGTGATCCCACTAAAACCTCGAACGTGGTCGTCCGCAAGCGCATCTTTCGCCAAATCGTGTCGGGGATGAAGTGCGAGTGTTATACAACCCAATGGAAATAGCGCGAGGCCATCAACACTTGCTGCGGATCGTTTCCAGCCGAGTGCTTCATAAAATTTTACGGAAGTTTCAAAGTCATCAACTCCGAGCGTAATCAAATTCAATTTTTGTCTCATGTGGCTAAAGTCTAGCGATTAATTCACTGTAAAGTTCTGTCAACACTACTTCCGACTTCGAAGCCGTAGCAACAATCTCGGCAAGTGATACAGGTTTAAGATTATCAGGATCACAATCGTCGGTGAGTACAGATATCGCGCAGCATGGCAGCGACATGTGATTGGCGACAATTACTTCGGGCACTGTGCTCATGCCAACTGCGTCAGCGCCAATCATACGAAGAAATCTATATTCAGCGCGTGTTTCAAGATTAGGTCCATTCACCGCGACATAAACGCCCTTGCGGAGCGGTATCTTCTTTTCGGCAGCGATTTCTTGAATTAATTTATTGAGTTTATCGCTGTAAGGTTGACTCATATCCGGAAAGCGTGGACCGAATGCTTCAAAGTTTTTACCGCGTAGCGGATTCTCCGTTTGAAGATTGATGTGATCGTCAACCATCATCAAGTCGCCTTTCTTCCATTTCAGGTTAAGATTACCTGATGCGTTTGATATGAACAGGTATTTGCATCCGAGCAACTTCATTACTCTGACGGGCAATGTAATTTGCTTCATATCGTAACCTTCGTAATAATGGAAACGGCCTTGCATGGCCAGTATCTTCTTACCGTGAAGATCCCCGTATATCAGTCTGCCATGGTGAGACTCGACCGTAGATGTTGGGAAGTCGGGAATCTGTCCATAGCTGATCGCGATAGGATTCCGAATAAGCTTGATGAATTGTGCGCCTAATCCTGTTCCGATAATCACGCCGATATCGGGTGCGGTGATGCCGTGAGCGCGTAAGAAGTCAGTTGTCCGAACAATTTCTATCATTGAGGCAAGATAGAAACCCGTGAGAAAGTTTAAAGTTAAAAGTAAAAAGTATTTAATCTAACTCAGTTTTGAGCACGTTGGTGAGCCACTTATAATGAGTTTGTAACGCAAAGTTTAGCGAAATCATTGCCGAATAGTTACCGCAGCAGTGAACCGTTCAGGCGAAGCAGCTCGGTTTCCGCGAGCTTTGCCAGATACCGTGCGCTAATGAGGCGGGTATATGCATCGGCTAGACTTTGCTGTGCGGTTCTGAGCTCGATGAATGTTGACACGCCACGCTTAAAAGTTTCGAGTGCGATGAACACGTTCTCTTTCGCGAGAAGAATTGTTTCTTCTTCGATCTGTAAAACTTTCTTTGCGTTGTCATAATTCACGTAAGCATTTCGTACACCTACATCCACGACTGTTTTTTGTTGGTCATAGGTGATCATTTGGCGATCAAGTTCAATCTTGCTCAACTCAACTTGGCGGCGAATATTAAATCCATTTAAAATTGGAACACTAAGGGTAAATCCATAATTGAATCCATTGTTCAGGCTGAAAATCGTACCGAATGGATTCAACAGTTTTGTATTGTCCTGGCGATTGTAATTATACGCCGATACAAAAGAAATTACAGGCGATCGTTGTGCGCGGCTTTCGCGTAGCGCCAATGTTGCTACATCAATACTCTTTTTTGTTGCCAGCAAAGCATAGTTAGATTGTTCAATATTCTCTTCAATTTGTGATTGCTGCAAATTAAGATCTATCATGATCGTGTCAGCCACATCGTATTGTCTGGGGAGTTTCAAGCCAAGAAGTCCATTTAATTGTTCCTTCAATTGAAAAATGGCTGCTTCCTTTTGAAATGCCTGAGTTCGCTGTGCATTGTAATCAACACGTGCTTGGAGTAGCTCAGGTTTCCTTCCCGTACCTACTTCCAATTTTCTTTCCGCAAGCTTTACACGTTCCTCACTCACGGCCATCTGCTCACGTATAGCACTCAGTTGTTGCTTCTGCTGCACGATATCGTAATAATTGTTGATGGCTGAGGCAATGGTATTTACCATCTGATCCTTCACGACTAATTGTCCTTGAGCCGCAAGCACTGCAAAGCGTTCGCGCGTTGCAAACATTCTCGTGCCATCAAATAAAATCCAGTTCAGCTGAACCGAAGCCGTTGTAGCATGACTTCGCACAGAACCGCGTTGATTTCTTGTAGCATCCGCGAATTCCAGCTGTTGATCTGGCGTGTTTGTCCACAGCGTCGTCGCATTACCATCAATTGTAGGAAGGTAGGCACCCCACGCCGTTTCATCTACTAGTGTGGCTGATTCCGATGCATTCTTCGACAACCGCACATCGTAATTTTCCTCCAACGCCAGGGCAATCACTTTCTCAAGCGTTACTTGCTCCTGTGCAAACGCGGTCGTGGATAAAAATAGTAGTGAGGCTAAAAGCTTAGTGACTTTCATAAACGAGCTCCTTCGAAGGTGAATCTGTTTTTGCTTCATCACCGAATTCAACATGTTTTCTTTTAAATGAGAAATAAGAATAAATCGCCGGTATCACAAACAAAGTGAGAATCAAAGAAAACATGATTCCACCAACGATGACGATACCCAACGGCTGACGACTCGTTGACGCTGCGCCGAGTGACATTGCTAAAGGTAGTGAACCCAACGCCATAGCTAAGCTCGTCATCAAGATTGGTCTTAAGCGCATGCGCGCTGCTTCGATCACAGCCTCGTATCCCTTCATACCTTCATCGCGTTTTTGATTCGCAAATTCAACGATCAAAATTCCGTTCTTCGTTACCAAACCGATCAGCATAATCATTCCGATCTGCGAAAAAATGTTCAACGTCTGTCCGAATATGTAAAGCGAAATTACTGCGCCGCAGATTGCCAATGGCACGGTAAACATGATTGTTAGTGGATCAACGAAACTTTCAAATTGCGCTGCAAGAATCAAGTAGATCAACACCAAGGCCAACACAAAAGCGAATGCCGTGTTTCCTGAACTCTCAGCAAAATCGCGCGAGGTACCCGATAGCGACGTTACGAAGGTATCATCCAAAACTTTTCCTTTTATCTCTTCCATCGCTTTGATACCGTCACCAAGTGTTTTGCCTGGAGCGAGCCCAGCTGAAACGGTCGCCGATTTAAATCGGTTAAAGTGATACAGCGTAGGTGGCGTTGTCGACTCTTGCACGGTTACCAAATTGTCAATTGAAATTAATGTTCCTGAGCTTGTCCGAACGTAGAGGCTTTTCAAATCAGCAGGGTCATCGCGGTTTGCTCTAGTTACCTGACCAATTACTTGATATTGTTTTCCTTCTCTCGTAAAATATCCAAAGCGAAGGTTACTGTATGCCAGCTGAAGTGTCTGCGAAATATCCTGAACACTAACACCAAGTTGCGAGGCCTTCAAGCGATTGATCTCCACACGGAGCTCTGGCTTGTTAAATTTCAAGTCGACATCCACCATTTGAAAAGTTGGATTATCGTTCGCAGCTTCAATGAATTTTGGTAAAACCGACTTCAATTTTTCAAAGTCATTGTTCTGAATCACAAATTGCACCGGTAATCCGCCGCGTCTATCCACAGAAATGGTTTGCTCTTGAATAATGAACGCGCGGCCTTGTGGAAAACTTTTCAGATTCTTACTCGCCATGTCGACAATTTCTTGCTGCGAGCGATCACGATATTTAGGATCGTTGAGCGTGGCGCGAACAAACCCAGAGTTTGCAGCACCACCCGACGAGAATCCCGGTGCTGTCACCGACAATGCTGTAGCGTATTCCGGAACAGAGTCCATGACAAATTGCACCATCGTTTGAACATAGTTGTCCATATAGTCGTACGACGTTCCTTCCGGCGCAAGCAACTGCATTCTAAACTGATTTCTGTCTTCCATTGGTGCCAATTCCGATTGTGTGTTGCTGAAGATAAAAATCGTTGTCACGATACACGCTGCAATCACTCCCCATGCAATCCAACGCGCCCGCATGAATCCACTTAGCCACTCATGGTATTTGCGTTCCATCCCTTCAAAGAACGGTTCTGTTTTTTTATAAAACCATGAATGCTCGTGTTTGCTGCGTGTGAGTTTTACACTCAACACGGGTGTCAACGTCAACGATACAAAACAAGAGATCAGTACAGCACCGGCGACAACAACACCAAATTCCGTAAACAATTTTCCGGTAAAGCCTTCTAAGAAAAGAATGGGAAGAAATACAACAGCAAGCGTTACCGAGGTTGATATGACCGCGAAAAATATTTCTTTAGATCCTTCTCGCGCTGCTTGATATTTGTTCATGCCGCTTTCGAGCTTCTTGTAGATATTTTCAGTTACGACGATTCCGTCATCTACCACAAGTCCCGTGGCTAACACAATTCCGAGCATCGTTAATACGTTAATCGAAAAATCTGCGAGATACATGATGAAGAATGTACTAATAAGCGACACAGGAATATCAATCAGTGGACGCAACGCAATGATTACATCACGGAAGAACAAATAGATAATAAACACGACGAGCAGAAACGAAATGATCAGCGTTTCTTCTACTTCTGAAATAGATCGTTTGATGAATACGGTTTGATCAAGCGCAACATTTAACGTGATGTCTTTTGGAACATCTTTTTTAATCTGTTCTAGTCGCTTATAAAATTCGTCGGAAATGGAAACATAGTTCGCGCCTGGCAGTGGTACAATGGCAAGGCCTACCATTGGAATATTGCTTTCGCGTAATACCGATTCTTCATTTTCCGGACCAAGTAACGCTTGTCCTACATCTTTGAGACGGATATCGCCATCGGTAGCCGACTTTACGATTACATTATTAAAATCTTCTTCCGTCAGCAGTCTACCAAAAGTTCGCACCGTAAGTTCAGTTGAATTTCCTGCGATCTTACCCGATGGTAGTTCTACATTTTCCTTGTTCAATGCCAGTTGTACGTCGAGTGGTGTCAAATTGTAAGCACTCAATTTTGCCGGATCCAACCAGACACGCATGGCATAACGTTTCTCTCCCCAAATCTGAATTCCGCTTACGCCTGGAATTGTTTGTAGTCTTTCAACCAGAACGTTCGTTGAAAACTCCGTGAGTTGCAGTGGATTTCTACTACTACTTTGAACCGTCATGGTAATAATCGGATTCGCATTTGCATCGGCCTTCGATACTACTGGCGGGCTTGTAAGATCTTGCGGAAGTTCACGCGTTGCTTGCGATACTTTATCGCGCACATCATTTGCAGCAGCCTCCAGATCCGCGCCGAGATTAAACTCGATGTTGATATTGCTGCGACCGACATTCGATGACGAGGTGATATTTCGGATGTCGGCAATACCATTGACTGCTTTCTCGAGTGGCTCTGTAATTTGTGATTCAATGATATCCGCGTTAGCGCCGGAGTACGATGTGCTCACATTGATAATCGGTGGATCAATCGCAGGATAATCACGAACGCCCAGCGATCGAAAGCCAATTACACCGAAGAGTACGAGCACAATGTTCATCACAAAAGCCAACACCGGGCGTCTCAAACTCAACTCTGAAATATTCATTTTTAACTTTTTGTGTTCTTAAAAATCGAACGCGAATGCTATTGCTTTATCTGCATCGACTGATAATTTTTCACATTACCAATCTTAATTTTACTACTGGGTCTAATCGCCATCAATCCCGTTGTGACCACCGTGTCGCCAGGCTTCAATCCATTTGTTATCTGAACAAATGCGGAGTCGCGAATGCCTGTTTCCACTTCCACAAACGCGGCACTATCTCTTCTGAGCACAACCACTTGTTTATTTCGCGCTTGGGGAATAACGGCCTGTGTCGGAATCATCAATGCGTCCGCGTCTTTGCCCAATTCAAGGTCAACTTTTGCAAACACACCGGGCACCAACTCGGGATGTGAATCATTCACCAGCGCGCGCACACGTAACGTACGCGTAGCCTGATCAACGCCGCTTTCCGTGGCGATAACCGTAGCATGATGCGTGTCGTCTCCACCATCTACTTTGAATTGCACGCGATAACCTTTCGCCACATTCTTCGCATACTTTTCTGGAATTGAAAATTCAAGTTTAAGCTGCGTTACCTGACGAAGTGTTGCAACAATGTCATTCGGCGATAAGAACGATCCAAGGCTCACATTTCTCAATCCAATTTTACCTTGATAGGGCGCGCGTATTTCGGTTTTGTCAATCGCAATTTGAACGCTCATGATATCAGCTTTCAAATTATCGACTTGCAGCACGGATAGATCGTAGTCTTGCTGACTAACGCCGCTGATCTTAAGAAGCTCGCGTTGCCGTTCTTCTGTTTTTTGTGCAATCTGTAATTGCACTTGTAGTTTTTTGAGTTGCGCTTGCAAGTCTTGATCGAACAGCTTTACGAGCAACGTTCCTTTTTGCACGGTTGATCCTTCTTCGATATTAAGCTTGACAATGCGGCCGCTTACTTCAGCGCGAATCTGTGTTTCCTCTGCAGGTAGCAGAGAACCTGGCACCTGGATATCGTCACTAACAGATTGTGGGTGAACAATAAAACCATCAACCAACATCGGTCCTGACGACCGGTTGACAGCCGCAGCAGTGTTCTTTTGTTCTTTCGAGCCACACGAGAATAAAGCCGCCATAAGCAGCACAAGCGGAAGGCGTGAATACATTATACGTTTATAAATTTTTTCAAAGTTACATCCCATCGCATTGCGCGTCGATGGAATTGATGCTATGAGGCAAGCATTAAAAATCGACGGTGCAAATCCAATACCTGTGGTATGACGGGGTGAGTTTCATCGTTCGTAATAACAAAATCAGCACGTGCAAGCTTGTCGTCTTCGGGCATTTGATTTCTCATAATGCTCGCAATCTGCTCGGCGGTGCGATGTTTGTCTCTTCCTAAAACACGCGCCATGCGAATTTCATTTGGCGCTGACACTACAATAATTTTATCAAGACTTTTGTAAGCGCTAGACTCAAACAAGAGTGCTGCTTCTTTTAATACGTAAGGGAATTTCTGCGCTTCACTCCACCGTGTATAGTCAATACCAACGCGCGGATGAACCAAACTATTCAGCTTTGCAAGCTCTTCCTTCCGGTTAAAAACACGATCCGCCAAATACTGTCTGTTGAGAGCACCGTGTTGATCGTACGACAATTCTCCGAATTCTTTTTTAATGGCCGATACGAGTATTCCATCGGTGGTCATTAAATCTTTCGCCCGGCTGTCAGCGTCATAGGTAGGAACGCCCAATACGCGAAAGATTTTACATACTAAACTTTTTCCTGAGCCAATACCGCCAGTAATTCCGATTTGTAACGGCATGGTGTTAGAATTTAACTTTTACAGAATCTACACGCAGCACTTCAGAATAAGGCGGCAATCCGACAATGCGTGGAAGTATTTTAAGCTCGCCTTTTAAAAATCCATTCAAATCGAGTTCGGCATAAACAGAATCGCGTTGAAAAGTATCCAGTTGTCGTTTGGGAATAGCGACCTTCACCGGTAAGGAACTTTTTATCATTGGCCGAGCGCCCCTTGGCATGTTGACCAATCGCAGTGGCAACGAGTCATTTATTTCGACAAGTTTGTCTACATCAAAGGTGATCAATATGGTTGGCGGATTTCTTTGAATCAATTCGTTGTTCAAAAACATAACCTCCACATCATTTCGAAAGTCTTCGTCGATGTTGCGTTGTGTAAGTTTTACATTGACAGGTTCGTTGATGCTATTCAACAACTTCCAAGGACCCTCAATAAAAATCGAGTCCGGTTCGAGCTTTGGTTTGCTTACGATGGTATAACCGTTTCTAAAAAGGATTGACGGTGTATCCAATCGCAGGCTTACCCACCTTTTCGTTTTTGGTTCAAGCGCAATTTGCAAGGTATCGGTCAATACAAAATTGATTTCGTATCCTTCAAGTTGATTGGCAAACAGCGGGGGAAGAGTTCCGCCAACAATTTTTTTTACTTCGGAGGGTTTTTCAAGTGGAATTACCAAGGGCGGAACATGCAGACCGAGGGATCGTCGAAACAGATTCCAACCGATTCCCGTAACATTTAAGCGCACATCTTTCGGTAACGGTCTAACAGCGACGTAGTTCTCTTCATTGTACTCAAAGGCAACAGGAAAATTTACGTTCGTGGTATACCGCTTGTTCAATGCGTTGAACATCCAGAAAACCGCCGCTGCAAAAAAACACAACATGATTGCTCTCCAGTTTTTCCGGTTGAATCGAAGGAAATCGAATATGGAATTGAGCAAACTCATGTAGCAAAATAAGGCGTGCCGATGATTATCTCACCAGCACGTTGCTTATTGTCGTTTATTATTTTTTGTTGGCAGCAGCTTTCGTTGCTTCCATCGAAATTGCAGATTTGTTAAAGCGAATCTTTCCGCCTTTTTCAACCTCGAGTATGAAAGTGTCACCTTCAAGTTCAGCAACCGTTCCGTGAGCACCGCCGATCGTGACAACGTAATCACCTCTTTTAATTTCTTCTGTGAATTTTTTCTGCTCTTTAGCTTTTTTCTGCTGTGGTCTCAGCATAAAGAAATAAAATACGACCACGATACCGATGAGTGGCAAAAAGCTCATGTAGGAGCTAGCGCCACCCTGAGCCTGCAATAAGATGTTTAGCATGATTTGATGAATTAAAGCGCAAAATTAGGATAATGTTTCGAAACTGGTTAGTCCGCGGTAAAAGTTAACCGAAGCTCCCCGATTTACGTCAATTCTGCGACATTTTGACCCCAATATTACCGCCGTGTTGTATTGCTGCGAAAGCGACCTTACGACCTGAACATCAGGGGGTTGTTTCCTGTTATGTAGAATAAGTCATACAACCACTACAAGCATGACAACCATTAATCAAAAACACCAGATCCTCGCATCATTAGATTCGCTGGATCAAGTACAAACAGAAAAGGTCCTCGCATACATTCAAGGACTTTTGTCGACGTCAAAAAAAGATGCTGATTACCGACGTTTCAAAAGGGAAGCAATCAAGGAGATCAGGCAGGCACTCGGAAACAGTAGGCCGCTCAAGTTGTCTTTTTGAGCTTGCTCGCAAAAGTAAGTGTCGATCGCATGGATTCGTCGCACTGAAAGATTCTTCAGTGTTGTGTCAATTGTATTTTACATAGTGATCCCACTTATCCAAAACATCCAGAAAATCTTGCGGAAGATCTGATTCAAACTGCAAGAATTGTTTGGTAATTGGGTGAATGAATCCAAGCGACTTCGCATGCAAAGCTTGGCGAGGAATCGTTTTGAAACAGTTTTCAACAAACTGCTTATACTTTGAGAATGTTGTTCCTTTTAGAACCTCATCTCCGCCATAGGTCGCATCATTAAACAACGGATGCCCTAAGTATTTCATGTGTGCGCGAATCTGATGCGTGCGCCCTGTTTCCAATTTACATTCTATCAACGACACATATCGTAAATCTTTCATCACCTTGTAATGAGTAATGGCAGATCTTCCCATGTCGCCGGCAGGAAACGCCGCTGTAATTCTACGGTCTTTTAAACTTCTACCAACATTTACATTGATTGTACCTTCGCTTGGTGGAACACCCCACACCAATGCCCAATATCGACGCTCGATGCTATGATCAAAGAATTGTTTCGCCAAGCCATTGATCGTCGCTTCATCTTTGGCAATCACCAACAACCCCGAAGTATCTTTATCAATCCTATGAACTAATCCAGGCCGCCCATCATTTCCGGGAAGGTTTGGCAATTGTTGAAAATGGAATGTTAATGCATTCACCAATGTGCCCGTCCAATTGTTATACGCCGGATGTACCACCATTCCTGCTTCCTTGTTCACCACCAATAGATGGTCATCTTCATAAACAATATTGAGCGGAATGTTCTCGGGCACAACTTCCGTATCGCGTGGCGGTTCAGGGAATGAAACGACGATGACATCGCCGGGATGAATTTTGTAATTCGGCTTGATCGTCTTATCGTTTACCATCACGAAGCCATCGTGAATACCGGATTGAATCTTCGTCCTTGTAACGTTCGGAAGCCTTGCCAGTAGAAACTTGTCGATCCGGAGCAACGCTTGCTTTCTATCTACTACGATTCGATGGTGCTCAAACAGCTCGTCATCTTGTTCTTCCGGAATTTCCTCTTCGATCATGTGGTGCTAATGGATGGCAAAACTAATAAGAATCGGCTAAAAATTATTGCACGTGTAAATCGATGGTTTTTCAAAAATTGACTATAAAAGTTTTCACGACAGGAAACCATCGGGGGCCTGGCATTGTTTTATTGGCAGTTCAAGGACCTCCTAAGTCTTATGGTTTTTGCAGAAGAGATCAGAAAAACAATTTTACGACTTGCCGAAGAAACCGGCAAAGAGCGATCTTTTGCTCCAGCGGATGTTGCGCGCGCGATCGACCAACAGAATTGGCCCTTGCTTATCGATCAAGTAAAACTCGTTGCAGAAACATTGATCAAAGAGGGCAAGATCAAAATCACTGGAATAAAAAACCAAGCTGAAAGTCATGATGGTCCACGCTTCAAAGGCATCGACTAGTATCGATTCAATGACGTCGCGCACGCTTGCAACACTCTCTCCCAAATCACGTTTGAAAGTTCACGTTCGAAATGTGATTGATTGCAATCGAGTGAAGTGCTGTTCATGTTAATTTAATTTCCCTTTGAATTATAAATCATTTTTCTTCGCGTGCAGATTGTACTACATGACACGCGTTGGGCTTTACATATTCATCGTCGCTATCGCTGCGAGCTGCTCTGATCGTCCAATATTGGATAATCCTACCGATGACTTTCTTCCGGGCAAACGACTCGCTGAGTTAACGAATAAAAAATTAGATGAAGTGTCTGGCATTGCATCGAGCATCCAACATGATGGATACCTGTGGGCTCATAACGACAGCAAAAATGGCACTGAGGTTTATTTGATCGACAAGCAACTTCGCATTGCCATGACCTGTAAGTTAGTTGGGGTAGAAAACAGAGACTGGGAAGACATTGCCGTTGGTCCAGGACCTGAAGCGGGCAAAAGTTATGTGTACGTGGGCGAAATTGGTGACAACAATGCGAAGTATCGTTTCAAAAGGGTATTTCGTTTTCAAGAGCCGGAAAATATTCAGCAAGGTGTTGTGGATATCGTTGATTTCGACACGATCATCTTTCGGTTACCCGCGAAAAAAGATGCAGAGACGCTCATGATAGATCCCATCACCAAGAACCTGTACATTGTATCCAAACGCGAGGATCCTGTTTTTGTGTATGAACTTCAATATCCCTACTCAACCAAAGATACTTTGCACGCGAAAGAAGTTCTTTCACTTCCACTCACGCAAATTGTTTCTGGCGACATCTCTGCGGATGGAAAGCAAGTACTGCTAAAAAATTATGAGTATGTATATTATTGGAACAACCCACACGGTAAGCCCTTGTTAGAACTCCTGCGTGAACGACCATGGGATGTTCCGTACGAAGAAGAAGCGCAAGGCGAATCGATTACCTGGGCACGCGATGGCTCCGGTTTTTATACGTTAGGAGAGAAAAGCATTACCATGGATACTTATCTTTACTTTTATCAACGGAAGAGCTCCATTGTGGCCAAGCCATAATTGGTATTTATATTGCTTAACTGAATCATACAACCGCTATGAATAAAATCCTTTTTCTCGTATTCATGTTCGCGATCACTGTCACTGCATCAGCGCAAGGACAGGGCGACAAAAAGAAACAAATGTTTGGTGATCCCAACCATTTTGAAATAGGCGTAGCGGTTTCGGAAATGACAGATTCACGCCTCGATGAAACGTCGGGGATTGCGGCGAGTATTAAAAACCCAGGCTACCTATGGGCACACAACGATAGTGGCAACGCACCAGAAATTTACCTTGTCGATAAAAATCTAAAAATTGTATTCACCGCAAAACTGAAGGGCGTTTTCAATCGTGATTGGGAAGACATGGCGGTTGGTCCCGGACCAGAGGCGGGCAAAAGTTATATTTATGTTGCCGACATCGGCGATAACCTCGGCATTTTTCCAACGAAAGTGATTTACCGATTTGAAGAACCCGCGATCGATACCGTAAAAAAATTAGTTGAGATCAAGGAAATGAAGCGTATCATCTTCAAGCTGCCGAAGTATCAAACGAAAGATTCAGAAGCGATGCTGCTCGATCCGATCAGCAAAAATCTCTACATCTTGTCGAAGGAAGATTCAGCAAAGCTGTTTGAAATAAAATATCCGTACAATATTGAGAGTGACCCTAAACGCGACACCGTTGTTGCTGAAGATCTTGGTGCTTACAATTTACCAAAGGTTACCTCCGGCGCCGTAGCAATCAGTGGCGAAGAAATACTGGTCAGAAACTATAGGCGAATTTGGTATTGGAAAAATCCAGAGAAGAAACCGTTGTCCGAAATTCTTAAGATTAAACCCATCATGATTCCCTACGATATGGAACCACAAGGTGAAGCTATTTCATGGGCGCAAAATGGAACTGGATTTTATACGTTAAGTGAAAAAAAGAAGGACAAAAAATCCTTCCTTTATTTCTACAAACGAAAATGACTTAGATGATTTTCTTTTTCCAGTGGCCAGATCGAAGATAAAAGAAGGCCATCGTAAACATGCAGATCCAATAGACCCATTCTGATCCCCAGCCCCACGTGATGGGAAGATCCCAATACTCAAGCGTAAGGAACACATACAGGCTATAGATTACAATGGTCACCAACTCTATACTGAGGTTGACCACCGTGTTACCCGTTCCTGTTACGGCGTTTAGCCATACCGTTGAAAACGACATCAGCAGCAACGCAAACGAAACGATACGCAACACAGGTATAGAAGCCGCTACAAACGCATCGCCTTGATTATAGAACGATAAGAACCAAGTCGGGAAAGCGTTTAGGATAACGAATACTACTGCGGAGATCAAGAAACTTAGTCCAGCAATTCGTTTTATCAACGGCATTACTTCGTCGATCTTACCTTGTCCAATCACATTGCTGACCATAGTATTGGTAGCACTTGCAAAAGCCCAGGAAAAAATTCCGAAAAGCCCGAAGAAATTTCGCATGGTGTTCGAGATGGCCAAGGCTAATGTGCCGTGATGTTCCACAAGCAAGTAAAAGTATTCCCAACTCATGATGCTGATTGCAAACTGTACAATGAGTGGCGATGATTGCACCATGATCAACTTTATCATACTCCAACTAATTCGCATCTCTTCAAAGAATGCAAATTGACGATGAAGGCCTTTAAAGTGTATCACCGCGTAGATCACAAACAGACCAACGCCTTCGGCAATAATCGATGCATAAGCAGCGCCATTAAAGCCAATCTCTGGAAAACCAAAACGTCCGTAGATCAGGGCATAATCCAGAAAGATGTTTGTGAGGGCTTCGCTCAGCGTTCCCCACACCAAAAACTTAGTTTGGTTCGTTCCCACAAGCAACGCATTACGCATAACATACAGGTAGAGCAATGGTAAACCCCAAATGCGAATCATCAAGAAGTCAATCACCTGATCGGCAGTGGCAGGATTGTGAATCACACTGCGCAAAATCATGGGAGATACCGTGTATGTAACGGCAATACCGAAGAATGCGATAACCAATGAAATCCACACGCCATGATAAAAAAGCTTCCCGATTTCTTTTGGCAAATCTTGACCTGCGCGACGCGCAATCAAAGCTTGGAGTCCGCTGTTCAACCCATTTCCGATCACGGCAAAGATGAGATAATACACACCCGTAAGTCCCGCACTTGCCAACTCTTGCTCACCGAGTCTACCGAGGAAAATATTGTTCGTGATAAAATTTATTTGAGGAACGAGCATGGCTAAACTGATTGGCAATGCTAAGCCGAGAATTTGCCGGTAACCAGTTTGTAATTGTAAGGCCATGTTTCAGAGATAAAAAGTTATGCTCTCACGGATATGTGAGTAGAAAGGTTGTTGTAGGGATGAAGATATTTTATTCGATGGTATAATCGACGAGATCGGTAGTACCATTAAATCCAGAAAGTCCTGTAAGTACTTCATAGTCCGTTTCAATGCGAACAATCCCAACGCCCTTTCCAAAGTGGAAAGTAAGCGCCGCTACCGTTAATGCAGAGCCGAATGCCGATGTGGTAACATTGACTTCAACAACGATTACATTATTAAAGGTCTCACCGTCGATGGTCTCCTCAATATTCTTCTGAGATAGCGTGTAGTAGACCTTGGCACTTGTTCCTTGGTAAGTAATATTCTGGTCCCACGTCGCGCCTTCATCAACATCGTCTTTGAGCACCAGCAAATCGATTTCACCTAGTCCGGCAAAACCGCGCAAATAATAATCACCCGATCCTTTGTTAAGATAACTGGCTCCCGACTGCGCACCTTCCTGCACTAATTCCGAATACACTTTATCGCCGAAAGTTTTGCGTTCGCTGGTCACTACCATCGTTCCTTCCAATGGACCGTCATACGTCCATGTTGTGCCCGGCGTATTGGGGAAATAATCATCTCGCGATACTATCGATTCCTTTGATTCGTCTTTTGAGCAAGCGAAACTGAGTGCCAGCAAAATCATAAACCATAGCTTCTTCATGACAGATTCGATTAAGCACCAAAGGTACTGAATTCTCATTTCAAACGACCAAATTAAACTAACATCAGTAAGCTCATTGCAAATTCTCTAAAAGTTTGGCTGCACTACAGATAAGTCGTGGAAAGTGTTTTAATTTTCAAACAATATTCAATAAACCAATCCAGTTAGTAGTCACGCTGGAAATCTCGATTATGAAAAATTCACGCATAGCCATCATTGGTGGTGGTAATCTCGGCGGCGCAATTGCTGAGGGATTAATCAAAAGTAAGTTTGTCGCACCAGGGCAGATCACAGTAACCCGAAGAAATACTGAAGCCTTACAGCAACTAAAATCACAAGGCGTAAACATCATGTCTGACAACGCCGGGGCGATTAAGCAAAGCGACGTCATCATTGTTGCCTTGAAACCCTATAATGTAAGAGAAGTACTTGATGGTCTAAAAGCGAATTTCAATCCCAAACAACATATTGTAATTAGTGTGGTTACAGGTGTGTTCTTGAACGATCTGTCGGCCATCGTTGATCATGGTGTGCCAATTTTTAGAGCGATGCCCAATACAGCGATTGCTATACAGGAATCGGTAACATGTCTATGTCATAAAGGTGCAAGTGAGGAGCAGATAAAGTATGTCTCCGACTTGTTCGATCAATTGGGCATCACCATTAACATCGATGAAAAACTAATGGATGCCGCGACCGTACTTGGTGCCTGTGGTATTGCTTATGCGTTACGCTTCATTAGAGCTTCAACGCAGGGTGGAATTGAAATTGGATTCGACGCAAAAACAGCAAACCTGATCGCCGCGCAAACTGTGAAAGGCGCGGCCGAACTACTACTCAAATTAAATCGTCATCCGGAAGAAGAGATCGACAAAGTAACGACGCCTAAAGGATGTACGATCGTGGGACTAAACGAGATGGAGCATCAAGGGTTTAGCTCATCGCTGATCAAGGGTATCGGCGCATCGTACGACAAGATCGTGAAGTAATAAAAAAGCATCGCCATTTTATTTGCGATGCTTTTCACAGTAACATGCCTGGGATTATCGTCTCGGGCATTTTGTTTTAAATGCTGTTTAAAAACGAATTTTTACTTCGTCGGTATGATTAACCGGAATGCGGATAGGCACACCGTGGTAAGTTACGCGAAGGTTACCCTCATATTTCACTTGAAAAGTTTTTCCCCCGAGTACGCCCATCAATGTGTTCATGAAGCCGAGTTCTTTAATGGCCAATTCAACTTCCAACGGCACCGTAAATTCTGCGCGTGACGGAATCTTAACTTTCAAATCTTGATTGACAACACCTGCCTTTTTTCCATTGATAAAAATATCAACGTGAATACCTTTTAGCTTCCCTTGTTCTTTGTTGGGATTATAGAAAATAGCGTTGGCTTTCAGACGCGGATCGGTGTTTGCGTCGACAACAACATCGCGAATATCTTTCAATACTATCTTTTCCTTCGGTGTGCTGCATGCTGCCAGGGCTATTGCCAGCACAAACAGGCCCAGCAACGGCTTGGCAAATTTTAAAAGTGTTGAGTTCATTTCCATTTTTATTTCGGTGTCTATATAGACATTAAATCTCTAACTTTGTTACATGAACGAACAATTTGAACGCATAGCCGATGGATTGGCGGAAAACGGCTATGCTGTTATTGATCAATTTCTAAGCCAGAATGAAGTTGATGATATATTAAGGAGTGAAAGTTTCAAAAATGCGGAAACCCATTTCCAAAAAGCTGGCATTGGAAAAAATACCGGCCATCAGATCAACGAAGCAATTCGTGGAGATTATATTCAATGGCTCGACAAAAATTCAGCAGAGCCGGCGTTGCTGGTATACTTAGACCGATTAAGCGCGTTGGTCGCATTTTTAAATCAAGCGTTATATCTGAGTCTTAAAGATTACGAAGTGCACATGACGGTCTATCCTACGGGATCTTTTTATAAACGTCATCTCGATCAATTTAAGCGCGATGATCATCGTAAGCTTTCTGTGATCTGCTACCTCAACCAATCATGGAACGACAGCAATGGTGGTGAACTTCGAATGTATCTTCCAAATGAAGAAAAGGATTTCCTTCCGCTAGCCGGCAGGCTTGTGTGTTTTCGAAGCGACCAAATTGAGCACGAAGTCAAACCTGCCAATCGCGAACGACTAAGCCTAACAGGTTGGATCTTGGATCAACACGCCGACTTACGGCACATCTAAGGTAACATCATCTGTTCGCAAACGAGACGGCAGATAATTCGACTGTTCGCGTTAGGATTGCGTGGCACAATCTTATAATTTCAGTTATCATGAAAGAATATTTCCTTAAGCTCTACCGCTACAATGCGTGGTCGAACAAGCGGGTAATGGACACGTTGGTTCGGCAAGATGTTCGCGATGAAAAAATTATGTCTATCATGGGTCATATCGTCGCCGCACAGTATTTGTGGCTGCACCGAATAAAAGGGCTGCCTGCTGCAAAAGTAAAATTGTGGGGAGATTACAAGCTAGAACAACTTGTGCAGATGGCTGATGACGTTGGGAAATTATGGCTTGAATTTGTTGAATCAACCGACAACTTCAATCGCGAACTAACCTATCGCAATTATACCAACGACCCCTACACGAATAATGTTGAGAACATTATGATTCATTTGGTTAACCACTCCAGTTATCATCGTGCTCAAGTGGCGCTACTACTTCGACAAAAAGGATTCGAACCGATCAACACAGATTTCATTACTTACGATCGTGTGATTACTGGACAATGGAAAGAGTAGTTGTACATGCCCTCTTGCCATCATTGTATTGAATTTTTTGTGTCGAACTTATGCACCTTCAGTTGGTCGCTACCTTTCTCTTGATAAATGCAATACGCTAAATTTGACTTCATGCAATATCCACGATATTGATAGTTGGTTCGTGTCGCCGATTCAAACTCATCGATGCGTTGCCGAATTGAATGCTTTGCGCGATCCACAGCAAATATTCCATCGGTTGAAATTGAAATAGTTTTATAAAAAACTTTTCCAGGTTTCTCTGCCAATTGATCAATGACCAAGCTTGCTGCAAAAGCAGATAACATTGCCGCCAAGGGCACGCCAGCAGGTGCGACGATAAAACTTGATTCAGTATGCATACCCAATGTTACGTTAACTGTACCCATCTCATTTTTATCGACGATCAAGAAATTGCAACCACGCCAACGGTCTGCAACTTCTTTTCGAGTATACACTTTATCACGTCGCACAAAAAGTGAATCTGTTTTAAAAATGTCACGCAATGATTTTTCAAATACTACGTCACCCGAATTAAAGGACTGCACGCGCAGCATTCCGTCGGCATTCAACCGATAAATTTGCTCATCGAGAATAGCTGTATGGTTATTTCTATACGGGAGATCAAACAATGCCTTCGTTTCCGTTTCCCCTGAAGTAAAATCTATCTTCGTCACGGTTGTCTTCGTATTGCCTGTGTTTTTATCGTTTTCATTGTCAATCATTAGATAAACGCCATGATCGTACTGCATGATTTTGATCGGCGCCAACGCTTGGTACGTTGTGGTAACGCTTTGCTGCGGAATAAATGACTTCATTATTCGAGTGTTCAAAGCTTTTGACGTCAACGCAAAAGATTTTGTGCCTTTCACATCCAACCGTGCAATCACAATTAATCGTAAGTAGAAACTTTCTCGATCCACACAGAGTAAGTTCAGCTGCTGCTTCGAGTCAATGAAAGATCCCACTAAAGTTCCAGGTATATCCGTTTCGTTAGCATAGACCTTCGATTCAAAGTTGACACGATGTTCCGTTAGTGCTTTCACAACAAATGATTTGCGAGACGACTCGACATAGTAATAGAAGGTGCTATCCTCATATGGAACAGCAGCCAAAAGAGATTTTCCCTCCAGCCCGGCAAGTCGATGACGCGTGACACGTCCGCTCGGAGAAATCCAAACTGTTTCGGTTGGAGAGGAAATGGTGGCGCGATAAGCTAAAAAAAGACTGTCGCCGCTAATCATTCCTGCATTTGACGACAACGCTGATTTTTTCACGGGCAGCGATGCAATCAGTTGCTGCGCATGAAGTTGTTGTGCAGCAAGAAGAAAAATAAAAACAACGGCTTTCATTGGGGAAAATTAAAGTTCACTCAAAGATAACAAGTCCATTCTGTGCATACCAAGTTGGGTATGTCGAAACGTAAATATTTTCGATTGCATTTCGTTTCACTTTCAATGTAGGTGTCAAGAAATTATTCTCGATAGTCCACGCGTCGCGCATCACAATTATTTTTTTAAGCACTTCATATTCTTCTAAAGTCGGGTTTACCTCGCCGACCGTCTTTGTTAGACTTCTGATGATCTCATCTTTCGGTTTTAATTTGCCAAGATCAGAAAGCACTACCAACGCAACAGGTTGTGGGATACCGGTACCGACTACGCACACTTGATCAATGTCTTTGTTCGCGGCAAGCATCATTTCAATTTTCGCTGGTGCGATAAACTTCGCCTTATCTGTTTTGAATTGATCTTTCACGCGCCCCGTAATGGTCAAAAAGCCCTCGTCATCGATGGAGCCGAGATCACCAGTTCTTAGAAAACCGTCGTTTGTAAAAACAGCCGCCGTGGTTTCCAGATCTTTGTAGTAGCCAGTCATCAAAGCTTTATGACGAATTAAAATCTCTCCATTACCATCAATCTTGGTTTCAACATCAGGCCAGGGCGAACCAACTGTGCCCAGTTTAATTTTTTTCCAATTAGAATGTGAATACGCCGTGTTCTCCGTCATTCCATATGTTTCCCAAATATTTACACCGATGCGTTGAAACCATGCAATCAAACTCACCGGCGTTGGTGCCGCTCCCGACACTGCAACACGTATCCGCGACATACCTAGTTTCTTGCGAATAGATCTTTTCACAAGCGCACTCACCAGCGGGATCGATAGGAGTGTGTCTAGTTTTTTCTGTGATATTTTCTTCAGCACACCTTCTTGAAATTTCGACCAAATGCGAGGCACGCCACCCAACACCGTGGGCTGTACCTCCTCAAGGTTAGCCGCAAATTTCTCGAGCGATTCACTGAATGAAACACTACAGCCCGTTGCATAAACCACCATCTCAACCAGTGCACGTTCGGCGATATGACTCAAGGGTAAGTAGGAGAAATACGTATCACTTGGAACAAGTTTAAGATTATCACGCACGCGCTCTCCCACGTGCCCAAGTGCACCATAGGTCAGCATGACTCCTTTCGGCGTACCAGTCGTACCCGACGAATACATGATGGTAGCCAAAGTGTCCAACGTATGATGTCTGTTCTCTTTCAAAGGCTCGTGATCACGAACAAAATCGTTCCATGATATTCCGTCGTGCGGTCCGTAATCCGGAAAACTGATCTTCATCACATGCTCAGGAATACCGTCGCGTTGGTGTGCGTATTGATCGAGCTTACCAATGAAAATTACTTTCGATTCACTGTGTTCTACAATAGGCTTAACGCTTGCTGCTGATAAGGTCGGGTAAATCGGAACACTTACGAGATCAGCCATCATGATGGCGAGATCGGCAATAAACCAGTGCGCACAATTCTTCGATAAAATCGCAACCGCCGTTTTAGAAGGAAGTTTTAACGCGCGCAAGGCCGACGCAAGTCTACGCGCTTCAATTCCAGCCGAACTATACGTGTAAGTCTTCCACTGTCCATTTATAGGCTGATGAAGAAATGGTTGCTGTGGCGTTTGTGATTCCCAGTAGTAAAAAAAATCTAACGGTGTAGTCATGGTGACCTAAAATAACAAATTGATCACCCATTGTAGTCGGTTGCTAAAAGTATTATTTCCATTTCATCGGTATGAAAACACGGTAGCCGATAAAAATCTTCCAACGGTAGCGAATATTTACCCGACTTTTCCAATTTTGCAGCATGAGTAATACCAAACGACTTTTTCTTCTCGACGCATATGCGTTGATCTATCGCGCCCATTTCGCTTTCACTAAAACTCCGCGTATCAATTCAAAGGGCATCAACACCTCCGTTGCATTTGGTTTTACAAATACATTATTAGAAGTTCTTCAGAAACAACGTCCTACCCATATTGCCGTCGCTTTTGATATGCCTGGAAAGACCTTTCGTGATGAGATCTTTGCAGCATACAAGGCAACGCGTCAGGAAACGCCAGAAGATATCCGCGCCGGTATTCCAATCTGCAAACAAATTATTCGTGGCTTCAACATTCCTATCCTAGAAATGGAAGGCTATGAAGCAGACGACATTATTGGAACGATATCGCGCCAAGCATGTACCAAAGATTTTGACGTGTACATGATGACGCCCGATAAAGACTTCGGACAATTGGTGAACGAGTGTGTATTTCTTTACAAGCCTGCTTACATGGGCAATGCTGTCGACGTGCTTGGGCCGAAAGAAGTTTGTGAGAAGTGGGATATCGAAAACGTTTCTCAAGTAATCGATATCTTGGGATTACAAGGAGATACGTCTGATAACATTCCAGGGATTCCAGGATTCGGACCTAAGACGGCAGCCACATTGCTAAAACAATACAAAACAGTTGAGAACATTGTTGCGCATGCAAATGATTTGAAAGGGAAACAAAAAGAGCTTGTTCTTCAATATGGCGATCAGGCTATTCTCTCTAAAAAACTTGCCACCATTTACACGGAAGTACCCATTGAGTTTAACGAAGATACCTTAGCCTACGCCGGGCCGAATGCCGACGTCTTGAAACCAATATTTAACGATTTAGAGTTTAAGACAATTTCGGCTCGCGTTTTCGGTGAAGCCGCGCCAGCTTCCGCTCCCGTTCGGGCTACGCCACAAGGATCTCAGCTTTCAATGTTCGGTGGCGGCGGTGAAAACACGCCCGTTGACGATGGCGTAAAGAAAAATTTTGACGCTAGTATTGTTCAGTATACCCGCATCGAAAACGAAGGACAACTTGCTGCGTTGCTTGAAAAAGTAAAAGAACAATCGGTTATCGCCTTAGATTCTTTAATGGACGATGCCACCAATTTTGATTACCAGCTCAAAGCTTTATCGATAAGCTTTAAAGAACGTGAAGCGTACTTCATTCCACTGGGCAACGAAGAAGACAGCAAACAGTTTGTCAAAATATTCGCCGATGCATTGAAGAATGATGCTCTCGCGAAAACGGGCCACAATCTTAAAGTAACAATGCTTGCGCTTAAAAAAATTGGCGCCGAAGTAAAGGGAACTTTGTTCGACACCATGGTCGCACACTACCTCATCGAACCGGAAGCATCGCACGATATTTTTACGTTGTGCAGTCAATATTTACAATACGATCTACTTCCTGAAAGTCATCAGGATTTAAGAGAGAGACTTTGCGAGCGTGCTGACCTTGTGTTGCAACTACAGGCAAAATTAAAAAGAGATCTTGAAGAGCGTCGTCAGGTACGGCTATTAAGAGACACGGAGATGCCGCTGATCAAGGTACTTGCTGCCATGGAGTATGAGGGTGTTAAAGTAGATGTCAATGCGCTCGGCAAGATGTCGGAAGAGCTTCGCAGCGAAATTGAAAAGGTACAACGCGACGTCTATGCGATGGCTGGCAGCGAGTTTAACATAGGTTCGCCTAAACAACTTGGTGAAGTATTGTTCGAAAAAATGAAGTTGATCGACAAGCCGAAGAAAACAAAATCCGGTCAATATGCGACCGGTGAAGATGTACTCTTGTCGTTAGCCTCGAAACATGAGATCGTTCAAAAAATTCTTGACTACCGGGAATTCGATAAGCTAAGGTCGACTTATGTTGAAGCATTACCGAAAATGATCAGCAAATTCGACGGAAGAATTCACACAGATTATAGACAAGCTGTTGCCGCTACCGGTAGATTAAGTTCCAACAATCCGAATTTGCAGAATATCCCTATTCGTACGGCGAAGGGGAAATTGATACGTAAAGCGTTCGTTGCACGTGGGGAAGATTTTCATTTCATGTCAGCGGATTATTCGCAGATTGAATTGCGAATCGCAGCATCATTTGCGAAAGATGAAATTATGATCGAAGCATTTCGAAATAAGCGAGACATTCACACGACCACCGCTGCGAAAGTTTTCAAAGTTCCATTGGAACACGTTACGCCAGATATGCGCCGGAAAGCTAAGGAAGTAAACTTCGGAATTCTTTATGGAAGTACGGCTTTCGGACTTTCGCAAAATTTGGGGATCTCACGAACTGAGGCACAAGAAATCATTCAATCATATTTCACTGAATTCCCTTCCATTAAACGTTATATGGATGATGCCATCAATGCCGCGCGTGAGAAGGAGTTTGTCGAAACAATTTTGGGAAGAAGAAGATATTTGAGAGATATCAATTCGCGGAACATCACGACGCGAGGATTTGCAGAACGCAATGCCATTAATGCTCCGATCCAAGGAAGCGCAGCCGATATCATCAAGATCGCCATGATCAACATCCATCGCTGGCTAAACAAAGAGAATCTAAAATCGAAGATGATTATGCAGGTACACGATGAATTGGTATTTGATGTACACAAAGATGAAGTAGATGTTGTCAAGGAAAACGTGGCGTTTCTAATGAAGCATGCCGTCAATTTAGAAGTACCGATGGAAGTTGAAGTGGGTATTGCAACAAACTGGTTAGACGCTCATTAATTCCTTATTTATGCTAATTTTCAATAAGTATTGAAAGTTTGATAACTTTTCGTACTTTTATCCGTATGAAATACACAGAAGCAAAAGAAGAATTGATCCAAGCTTGGGGAAATCTCGGTTACAGCTGGGGTTTGAACAAGACGATGGCACAAATTCACGCATTGCTGATGATTGCACCGAAGCCGTTGTCGACGGAGGAAATCATGACTGAACTGAATATTTCACGCGGAAATGCAAACATGAACATTCGTGCACTGCTCGATTGGCACATTGTTTACCGTGTATCGGTTGCGGGTGAAAGAAAAGAGTTCTTCAAAGCCGAGAAAGATGTGTGGACATTGGCGAGACAAGTAGCGAAAGAAAGACGTAGCCGCGAACTCGAGCCGATATTGAAAGTACTCCGCGAAGTACACGACGTTCCTAATGATGGAACGGAAGAGACAAAAGAGTTCAAAAAGATCGTCAAGGATTTGAAGAACTTCGGAGAAAAATCGGATGGAATGATCGACACGTTCATAAAGTCCGAAGAAAGCTGGTTCTGGGGAGCCGTTATGAAATTGTTCAAATAGAACAATTTTTTTTAAATCAAACTTTCAATTTTTATTGAAATTACGATAATATGAAAATATTTAAAAAAATAGACTTCTTCGCACAATTGCTACTGCTTATAACCGCAGCCATTTTCGCATGCCTAATCACCATCGACGACGAATACTTTTTCTTCGTTCTTCTTGCGCAGTTCCTCATTGGGTGTTTGCAATATTTCAGTTGTTTGGTAACCATCATTACCTCCACAACTCTCCGAAATGCAAAAGTCACTCACTTAACCATTGCAACGGTATACCTGATTTTTCTATTACTCGGCTCTTCCCAGGTAATTGCGGTATCCGATCTTGTCGAAATAATCTATACGTTCGTTGCGCCCTGGGCACTCGCGATATACTATTTCATCCTGACTTGGATCTTCAATTTTCCAAACAACAGGCACAACGGAAGCTTTCTCAGACACATCAGTTTCTAAACATAAAACAAACATCTTATGAATCTCACCGTCGTAACCTACTGCATCTATCTACCGGTTTCTATTGCGCTCACGGTTTGGGTAGCGAAAACACTCTTCCATAATGGGCGCGTTCTGCTGCTAGAAATTTTCTCGCAGGATACTGCACTCGCAGATAGTGTGAACAAACTACTTCTCGTCGGATTCTACCTTGTAAATATTGGTTACGCTGTGTACACGTTAAAAATCTGGAACACGATCGACACGACTCAGCTTATTATAGAAACCTTAAGCAAAAAGATTGGCTGGATCATCCTGGTTCTCGGTGCAATGCATTTCTTCAACTTGTTCGTACTTTTTGCCCTGAGAAGAAAAGCACAGTTGCTACATCATGTAAAACCCCAATTGTGACTATGATGGAGTGGAGCGCATTGTTCGCGCTCCTACTTCAAACATTTTCGGAGATATCATCAACAAAGAACAAATGAAAATTATTATTGCAGGCGGAAGTGGCTACATTGGCACGGTGCTTTGTGATTTTTATAAAGACAAAGCTTCAGAAATTATAATTCTGAGCCGTCGTGTCGAAAAAACAGAAGCGCCAATTCGAACAGTGTTGTGGGACGCGACAACACTAGGTGAGTGGAAACATGAACTGGAAAACGCAGACATGTTGGTCAATCTCGTTGGAAAAAGTGTAAACTGTCGCTATACTGAAGAAAACAAAAATGAAATACTTCGATCGCGAATTGCGTCCACACATATTTTAGGCGAAGCTGTTCAGCAATTAAAGTCACCACCATCACTTTGGATTCAAAGTTCGTCGGCAACGATTTATCGACATTCAATCGATTTAATGATGACAGAAGCCGAGGGCGAAAAAGGATCCAACTTTTCTGAAAATGCATGCGTGAAATGGGAAAACACGTTCAATACAATACCACTATCGCGTACGCGAGGTGTAATCTTACGAACCAGTATCGTGTTAGGACGACGTGACGGCGCATTTCCGCGACTAATGAATTTAGTGCGTGCCGGTCTCGGAGGCCAGCAGGGTAGCGGGGAACAGTTTGTGAGCTGGATTCACGAACGTGACTTTGTGAATGTTATAGAATGGATTCGAACACATCCCACAGCGTGTGGTATTTATAACTGCGCATCAATGCAACCGGTTACGAATAAAGAATTTATGAACTCACTTTGTAAAGCCATGCACGTTCCATTCGCGTTACCAGCGCCCGAATTTCTGTTGCGATGGGGTGCAAAAATAATCGGCACTGAAACTGAGTTGATTTTAAAAAGCAGAAAAGTTTATCCCGAAAGATTATTAGATCACGGATTTGTTTTCGAATTTCCAGATCTGAAATCTGCCCTAGTGGATTTATGTCGACGCGAGAGGAAAAGTTAAAACAATATTTTATTGCCCTGATCCCGCCATCACCTATTTACGATGATGCCTGGCGGTTGAAGAATTATTTTCGTGAGCAGTATAATAGCAAAGCATCGTTAAATTCTCCGCCACACATTACGCTTCACATGCCTTTTCGGTGGAAAGAAGAAAAAGAATTCGAACTTGTTACGGCGCTGCACTCGTTCACACAAGGGCGTGACGATTTTAAAATACAACTTCAAAATTACGGCGCATTTCCACCGCGTGTAGTCTTCATCGATATCGTTGCCAACGATTCGCTGACGAAACTCTATAAAGACCTTCATCGATTCTGCAAACGTGAACTTAACTTATTCAACGCGGCGTACAAGGACCAAAGTTTTCATCCGCATTTAACGCTGGCTTTTCGTGATCTCAAGAAGCCACTATTCTTCAAAGCATGGGAAGAATTCCAAGCACGAACTTTTTCCGCTCATTTCGATGTTGAAAAAATCGTTTTGCTAAAACACAACGGCAAAATTTGGGAGACATTCAAAGCATTTTATTTTAAAGCTGCCGATACCGCAGAAGACCAACCGAGTAATTCATTGGAAATGCATCTCTAGGACGCGCACTATTTCTCACAAAATGCGCCCTTAGCAATCCATAATTTTTTAATATCGACAGTAAACAGACCTTCTTGTACACCTGGGTCGTGCTCAATAACCTCGCGTTGTAAATCACCATTGATCACCACAATACCACCCTCGTGATCGCCAAATGTCCCATCAATAAGAACACTTCCTGTCGATTTTATTTCTTTCAGGTAATCATCATGCTTAGCAAATATTTCCGGGTAATCTGGCGCCGTAGATTTTGTTACCGTTGGTTTAAATCGAACAAAATTATAGGTGACCATTTCATAGGGTTCTTTCGCCAGACAAATACTGCCATGGCGAACGTAAAAGGGCAGTACTTCTACATTCCAACGGTTGGCCTGTACGCCGGGATCAGTGCTTAGCCACGCTGTTCCGTCTTCCACCGATTTCGTATCCAACACAAAAATTCCGCCACCGCCCTCGAAAGGCCCCGCTGCAATTAGTTTCCCCTCTTTTGCAAGGCGGTTAATATTGTCCATGTGCCCTTTCATGATTTTATCGGACTCTTCTTTCGAAAGTTTCACGGCGTCAGGCTTATGATTCAGAAACACGAAAACATACTGATTTTTTTGACCGTAGCTGATTACACCGATCAGGCAAAACGTAAAGACCAATAAAAGGCGCATGAGATTTTCGATTTATGAATGAAGTTAACAGAAAAATAATGAAGCACGATATCTTAACGCTTGCTTTTCATCGATGAATACCGAACCGTAACCTGAAGCTTACTTTTTTCCGATCATGAGAACACCGACCAGTATCAAAGCCGTTCCGACCAATTGAAGCGCTAAAATCGGCTCCTGTAAAAAGAAATACGCTTGTACGATAGTAGACACAGGGCCAACACTACCCACGATAGCAGCATTGTCGGCGCCGATGCGTTTAATGCCTGCCGTTATTAAATATGAAGGAACAACGGTCGCGAATATTGCCATTGAAGCGCTATACAGGTATACATCATTTGACAAATTAAGGAGAGACGTGTCGCTGACGATAAAATAATGTATCAACACGCCACAACACGCAAAGGTCATCGCGTAGCTGTTAAACTTAGAAGCGCCAACCACAGGAATGAGCTGTCCACTACCGGCAATGTAAGATGCATACGTGATCGCACAAAGCACAATCATGAAAGCGCCCCAATAGAAATGCTCATCTTGGGCAGCGGATAAATCGATCTCACCAAAGAAAGCAATGAACAACCCTGCGTACGTGATTACCACTGCCCACCACTGCCGCGGTCTAATCTTCGTTTTGAAGAACACGGCCGTAATCAGAAGCACCAATGTAGGATATATGAATAAAATAAGTCGCTCCATCCCTGCCGACACGAACTGCAATCCAACGAAGTCGAGATAGCTACTCACATAATATCCCAACAAACCAATGCCCGCAACACCAAACCATTGTGGCAGCGTAAATTTGACATTCGTAGTTTTCGATGATGAAATCGCAGCCGAAATAAGAAAGAAGGGAATTGAAAATAGCATTCTCAACGCGAGCAATGTAACGGCATCGATATGCGTTTCGCGATAAGCAAGTTTTACAAATATGGCTTTCGTCGAGAAGCAAACTGCACCTGCAAAACACAACAAAAAACCCGTAACGTAAGCGCCGTATGATTTATCGTTACGAATAGCGCCAGAGGGTGTAGACATGAGAGAGAAATATTAACCCAATGATTCAATCCAGTGTTTTGTTAACGCAACAAAACCTTGTGGATTTTCTGCTTGCACCCAATGGCCTGTCTCCATAGTTTCGAGAACTGCCTCCGGAAAAATTTCTTTTATTCGCGACCAGTCACTATCATGAACATATTTTGATCGCACGCCACGAATGAAAAGCGTTGGCTTTTCAAATGTTCCTTCTACGACCAGGTCGACGCCGATGTTAGAAAGTTTTTCACTGATAACAGGCAAGTTAATCTTCCACGAAAATCCTCCTTCTGCTTTACGCTGTAGATTCTTCAATAAGAATTGACGAACATCAGGTTCGGGTACATATTCTGATAATGCTGCATCAGCATCATTTCGCGAGGTAAGTTCGTTGAGTTTCACAGCATTTAATCCGTCCACAATCACGTAGTGCTCCAAGTCATAGTAGCGCGGAGCGATGTCAACAACGATGAGTCTTCCAACACGATCCGGATGCGCTAACGCAAAATTCATCGCAGCTTTTCCGCCCATGGAGTGGCCGATCAATGTTACATCGCTAAGATTATGGTCTGCAAAAAACTCTTCCAAATCATTTACCATCGATTGATAATCGAATGCATCATCGTGAGGTGATTGGCCATGGTTACGGAGATCTACAGTGTAAACATTGTACGTTTCAGAATACACCTTGGCTTGTGTTAGCCAATTATCTGACGATCCAAAAAGGCCATGTAAAATAACTATCGGTTGTTTGTCGGTGCTCGAAGCAGGATTGTACTCGCGGAAAAATAATTTCATGGCGCTAAAATAGATTCAGAATTAAGAATGTGCACGTATATTTGGTCCTTTTAAATTTCGACATGGAATTTCAGCAACAACAGTATACGATCCAAGGTGTAGATGTTATACAGCTTACGCGTGAATTTGGTTCACCCGTATACGTTTACGATGGCAATGTTATTAAACAACAGATCGAAAAACTGAAGAAAGCGTATAGCGGCGTTGATCTTAAGATTAAATACGCGGCCAAAGCGCTCACGAATATTTCCATTTTGAAATTTGTCAGAAAGCAGGGAATCGGTGTCGAAGTTGTCTCTCCGGAAGAAGCAAAACTTGCATTGCGCGCTGGCTTTCGTCCCGAAGAAATTATGTTTACGCCAAGTGGTGTTGACTTCAGCGAGATCGAAGAAGGTGTAGCCCTTGGGTTGCCCATTAATCTCGACAACCTTTCTTCACTGCAGAAATTTGGAGCAAAGTACGGCGATAAATTCCCGGTAAGCCTTCGCTTAAATCCGAGCATTATGGCAGGCGGAAATATCAAAATATCCACAGGCCATAGTAGTTCTAAATTTGGAATTTCCGTACAGCAACTTTCAGAAATACAGGCTATCGTTGCGCAGTATAATATTGTTGTAGACGGACTTCATATTCACACGGGTTCTGACATCAAAGAAACGGATGCATTCATCAAAACCGCACAAACGTTGTTCGAGACTGCCGTGCATTTTCCGAACCTAAAGTTTATCGACTTCGGAAGTGGTTTCAAAGTTGCCTACAAAGCGGGAGATCCTGTCACCAACATCGATGAGCTTGGCAAACAACTTACGGCGTCGTTCCATGAATTTTGTGAACGCTATGGCAGAAAACTTGAGCTGCGTATCGAGCCAGGAAAATTTCTGGTAAGCGAATCAGGAACTTTACTCGTCAACGTAAACGTCGTAAAGCAAACACCGTCAATCACTTTTGCTGGTGTTAACAGCGGCCTTAACCACCTGATCAGACCCATGATGTATGATGCCTATCACCATATCGTTAACGTCTCCAATCCAACAGGTGCTGAAAAAAAATACAACATTGTTGGATACATCTGCGAAACAGATACGTTTGGATCCGATCGTTTGCTGAACGAGGTACGGGAAGGCGACGTCTTGGCGTTCAAAAATGCTGGCGCATACGGCTTTTCCATGTCATCAAACTACAATTCACGGCCACGTCCAGCAGAAGTCCTTATCATCGACGGGCAAGCAAAATTGATTCGTCAGCGCGAGACTTTTGAAGATATTCTACGAAATCAGGTCGAAATCGACATTTAACAAGTTCTTAACAATTACCATTCAGCACATCCTTCAACTATTTTGATGGATTGTTCGTTATTTTTGCGTCCAATTTTGAAGTATGCAAAAGTATATTCACTTAATACTCATCCTCTTTTCTCTTGCCCTCGGCAATGTATTCGCACAAGTTCGTGAGCCCGCTAAAATATTTGCCGAAACGCCTACCGGAAGCTATAAAACGGGAGACGTTATCGACTTGGTATTCAAGCTTGAAGTCGAAAAAGGATGGTACGTGTATACTGTCGGCTTCGATGAAGATTGTGGACCATTACCAACCGCATTTACCTTCAACACAGATGCAAGCTATGAACTTGTTGGCCCACTTGTGGCTGTTAACGATAAACTCAAACACGACAAAATCTTCGACTGCGACGTTCGCATTTTCGAAAACGCAGGTGAGTTTCGTCAGAAAGTTAAATTATTAACAACAGAACCACAGATCAGCGGAACCTATGAAGGACAAGTCTGCCAGGAACAATGTATTCTTTTCGACGGTGATTTTGCCATCGCGTCATTCGAGGTAAAAGCTGGTGCAACAGTTCCGAAGGAAAAAAATAAGGTCGAAGCGTCTCCAGCCAATAACATTGCTGCTCCCGTTACAACACCATCTTCTCCTAACGATGTTGAAAATGTAGATACAACATCGACTACTACTTCAGCAAAGTCAATCGGCGAATGTAAGGGACCGATACTCGATAAATCGCTCGTGAAAGAAGAGAACACTTCCTTCTGGGCATTCTTCTTTATTTCTTTCCTCGCAGGACTCACGGCATTATTAACGCCATGCGTGTTCCCTATGATCCCGATGACGGTAAGTTATTTTACTGCGCCGGGCAGAACAAGATTTCATGCGATCATTTATGGATTTTCAATCGTTGTGATATACACTTTGATTGGCGTTTCTGTTTCGCCATTGATGGGACCGGAAACAGCAAACCACTTGTCAACGGAGTGGCTACCCAACATTCTCTTCTTCGTCGTTTTCATTGTATTCGGTCTTTCCTTCCTTGGGCTTTTCGACATTACATTGCCAAGCGGATTCGTGAATAAGGTAGATCAGCAAGCTGAAAAAGGTGGATTGTTCGGCGTCTTCTTCATGGCATTCACACTCGTGCTCGTTTCATTTTCTTGTACGGGGCCGATTGTCGGAAGCATCTTGGTGTCGTCAGCTGGTGGTGCTTTCTTAAAACCTATCATTGGTATGCTCGGGTTTTCACTTGCGTTCGCGATACCTTTTACCTTGTTTGCATTTTTCCCTGGTTGGCTAAAAACACTTCCGAAATCGGGTGGATGGTTGAACAGTGTGAAGGTTGTGCTGGGCTTTATCGAGATCGCGCTTGCGTTTAAATTCTTGAGCGTTGCAGATCAAGCGTTTCATTGGAGAATACTCGATCGCGAAATTAATCTTGCGATATGGATTGTGATCGTAGCGCTCATTGGCTTGTACTTGATGAAAGCATTTCGTTTGCCTGGAGACACAGGAAAGGATGCGGAAGACAAACGTGTAAGCGTTGTGCGCATAAGTCTTGCGATGATCACGTTTACGTTTTTGATTTATTTGGTACCTGGCATGTGGGGAGCACCACTAAAAGCACTCGCAGGTTATTTACCGCCGATGTATACGCATGATTTCGATTTGCTTTCTGCAGCGCGACGTGATCAGCCTAATCAAATTTGTGAGGAACCAAAGTATGATGACTTCCTTCACCTTCCGCATGGCATCAAGGGATATTTCGACTACTGTCAAGCGCTAGCCTGTGCACGCGAGCAAAAGAAGCCGCTTTTCATTGACTTCACTGGACATGCTTGTACAAATTGCCGATTGATGGAAGCTTCGGTTTGGTCCGATCCAACGATTCTTGAGCGATTGAAAAATGATTTTGTTGTCGTTGCCTTGTACGTCGACGACAAAACAGAACTGCCTGAAGAAGCTTGGTATACCTCGACGTACGATAACAAAGTGAAAAAGACTATCGGGAAACAGAACGCCGATCTTCAAATCACAAATCTCAATAACAATGCTCAACCATTCTATGTGTTGGTTGGTGCAGACGAACGTGTTCTCGTATCTCCCTACGGTTTCGACAGCAGTGTTCCAAAATTTGCCGAGTTCCTCGACAGTGGCGTAAAGCAATACAAGGCACTCTACTGAGCCGTTCGCACATTCTATTTACACATCATCAAACTTGTCGACCTGATTTCAGATCGTGGTTTGATTTTTTTGATGAGGCTTCTATCTTTTAGAAAAGCTGGTTTATGAAATTGAATTTCGTGGTTGTGCTGATGTTGTTCAGCGTGACAATTGGTTTCGCCCAAGATAAAAAAGAGTCATCTTCACTCGTTCTAGAAAATGTTCCCGACGTGCCGTCATCGCTTGTCGATCGCATGACGCAATATCAAAACACGCGCTGGGCAGCATTGAGCAGTTGGATTCCGAACGGCAAAGGCATCTTAATGCTAACACGTTTTGCCGAAACCGCACAACTTCATCAAGTCGATTTTCCCGGCGGCGACCGGAAACAAATCACGTTCTTTAAAGAGCCAGTTGGAGGAGGAACTTTTTGTCCTGACACAACTTATCGAGGTTTTATGTTCACGCGTGATGCCGGTGGTAATGAGTTTTCACAACTCTATTGGTTTGACTTAAAGAATGGTAAGTACACGCTACTTTCTGATGGTGGACGATCGCAGAACAGCTTACCAACCTGGTCGAACAAGGGAAATAAATTCACGGTTGTAAGTACCAAGCGAAACGGAAAGGACTATGACATCTATGTCGCCGACATGAAAAATCCGAAAGAAGCAAAGATCATTTTACAGCAAGGAGGTTCATGGTCGGTGATGGATTGGTCACCAGACGACAAAAAAATTCTTGTTCAGAACTATATCTCAGCAAACAAATCGTTCGTCCACGTGCTTGATGTCGAAACGGGAGCGCTTGAACAGATCAATTCATCGAACGAATCCATCGCATATGCTGGCGGTTATTGGAGTGCCGATGGAAAGGGTGCATTTATTATCTCCGATGCCAATGCCGAATTTCAAACGCTTCAGTACTACGATTTCGCTTCTAAAAAATTGACGCCGATCACGTCTTCAATTCATTGGGACGTTTCCGGTATGACAATCAACAAAAAGCGAACAACAATAGCGTTCACAATTAATGAGAATGGTGTCTCAAAGATCTACACGCTGAACACGTCGACTAAAGATATTCACGAGCTGAAGGGAATTCCATCGGGTGTAATTGGCGGGCTGAAGTTTCATCCCAATGGAAAGGAACTTGGTTTCGTGCTGAACACGCCGGCCACACCCAGTGACATTTTTTCAATTAAACTTGACAACATTGCGCTTTCACGGTGGACAGCAAGTGAAGTCGGAGGTCTGGATAACAGCACATTTGTTTCTCCAGAACAAATTTCGTTTGAGTCTTTCGACAACGTTAATGGCAAGCCACGAACGATTCCGGCATTCTACTACAAACCGAAAAATGTTAAGGGCAAGATACCTGTCATCATCTACATTCACGGTGGCCCAGAAGCACAAGCATTACCTACATTCAGTTCATTCAACGCATATTTAACGAATGAGCTTGGCGTCGCGATCATTGCGCCCAATGTGCGTGGAAGTTCCGGCTACGGAAAAAACTATTTGCTACTCGATAACGGTTATAAAAGAGAAGACTCCGTAAAAGATATTGGCGCACTCTTGGATTGGATAGCAAAACAACCTGAGCTAGATGCCTCACGCGTTGCCGTTTGGGGAGGATCATACGGCGGTTACATGGTGCTTGCATCGATGACACATTACAATGCGAGACTTAAATGTGCCATCGACGTTGTTGGTATTAGTAACTTCGTGACCTTCCTTCAAAACACGGAAGATTATCGCAAAGATTTACGACGCGTTGAGTATGGTGATGAACGTGATCCAAAGATGAAAGAGTTTTTACTTCAGATTTCCCCGGCAAATCACGTTGACAAAATCACGAAACCACTTTTTATCATTCAAGGATTAAATGACCCGCGTGTACCGGCGTCGGAATCAGAGCAGATGAAATTGAAAATGCAAAGTAAAGGACAGAAAGTATGGTATATGCTTGCAAAAGATGAGGGCCATGGCTTCCGAAAAAAAGCGAACGTAGATCACATGCAATGGGCAATCGTCATGTTCTTGCAAGAGCATTTGCTTAAGTAGCGAAAGAAGATGCTGACGCTATTCGGATATTAAAGCGAGCGCTTTTTGAAGGTCAACGTTTCCACCGGAAAGTATAACGCCAATTTTTTTGCCCATAAACTTTTCTCTTTGCTTTAAAATGGCTGCTAGAGGAACCGCGCCAGAAGGTTCTACGATGATCTTCACACGTTCCCAAAGTAGTTTCATGGCATCGACAATTTCTGCATCGCTCACGGTGATCACATCAGCGACAGATGTTTGAATAATTGGAAACGTTTTATCGCCGAGCGATGTCAACAAACCATCTGCGATAGAATTAGCTTGCGAAGTTTCACGTTGACCACTTTTCATCGATCGGTAGGCATCATCAGCACCTTCGGGTTCACCAGCAAAAACTTTCGTGGCCGGCGAAAAGAATTTGGCTGCCATCGCTGTTCCGCTCAACAAGCCACCACCGCCCACAGGCGCAATTACAATATCCAAGTCACTCACTTCTTCAAACAATTCCTTTGCGGCTGTTGCTTGACCTGTCATCACATCGTAATTGTTAAACGGATGTATCTCCGTTGCATTTGTATTTTTAACAACTTCTGCCAATGTTGTTTCGCGCGATTGCAATGTTGGTTCACACATTGTGATTATGCCACCATAGCCAATCACGCCATTTCTTTTTATCTCCGGCGCGTTTCGTGGCATTACGATGTAGCTGGGTATACCCAACACTTTTGCAGCACGTGCAAGGGCCTGCGCATGGTTTCCCGATGAATGTGTGGCCACACCGTTTGCGCGCTCATCCTCTCGTAACGATAAAACTGCATTCATTGCACCGCGCGCTTTAAACGCACCAACGTTTTGAAAATTCTCGCACTTCAAAAACACTTTACCACCAACACGATCGTCAATACTTTGTGAAGTCATCACCGGTGTGCGGTGAATGTAAGGCTTAATGCGCTCGTGAGCTTGAACAATTGAATCGCGTGTAATCATGTGAGATGGTTAATGAGCCTGAATTGCTGGTTATGCACCCAACGTGAAAGTTACGATATCGATTCACACTTTGTTTCAAAGCAACTGAATATACCGCATATTTGTCAACTATGGAGAAGGTCTTGGATTTACTTGTTGTTGGCGCAGGGCCCATTGGTTTAGCCTGCGGTATTGAAGCAAAAAAAGCTGGGCTAAATTACCTGATCGTCGAGAAAGGATGCCTTGTCAATTCGCTGTTCAACTACCCGTTAAACATGACGTTCTTCTCAACGTCCGATCGTCTAGAAATTGGTGATGTTCCCTTCATCTCGCATCAACCAAAACCAAATCGATTTGAAGCGCTCGAATATTTTCGTCGTGTGACCACCAGTTGGAAGTTACATGTAAACCTCTACGAGAAAGTAATTGCCATTACGCCAACGAACGGACTTCATCAGATCACGACAGAAAAAACGAGTTATATATCAAAGTCTGTTGTCCTCGCACTTGGTTTTTACGACTTGCCATACTTATTAAATGTACCGGGTGAAAATCTCCCAAAAGTAAAACACTACTACGACGAACCGCATCCATACTTCGGTCAGAAAATCGTTGTTATTGGCGCGGCAAACTCAGCAGTAGACGTGGCGTTGGAAACGTGGCGAAAAGGTGCAGAAGTCACTATGGTGATTCGTGAAAACTCAATCCGCGAAAGCGTAAAATATTGGGTTCGTCCCGACATCGAAAATAGAATCGCTGAAAAATCTATTACAGCATATTTTAATTCTACCGTCAAGCAAATCACCGCTGATACGGTAGAGGTAATTACGCCGGAGGGAGAAGTTACCATTGAGAATGATTTTGTTCTCGCCATGACTGGCTATCAACCTCCCTTTGCTTTTATGGAGAAGTGTGGCATTAAATTCCAAGGCGATGAATTTAACACACCTGTTTATGATGAATATTCTATGGAAACAAATGTGCCCGGCATTTATTTGGCTGGCGTTGTCTGCGGTGGACTAAAAACTAATAAATGGTTTATCGAAAATTCGAGAGTTCATGCCGACATGATTGTCAACCATATTGTTGCAACTAAGAAATAAAAATGCCCTCGCGTTGAAACGAGGGCACATACCTTATAAACAAAAAATTAAGAATCCAGCATTAGATTTCGCCACGAAGTGATTTACTGATCACTTCTGCTTTACCATGAACATGCAGTTTACGGTAGATGTTTTTGATGTGGAAACGAACCGTTTCAATACTGATATCCATGCGATCAGCGATCAATTTATAGCTCAATCCGTCCACGAGGCCGACCACAATTTCTTTTTCTTTAGGAGAAAGAATTGATTCCGTTTTTTTCTTTGGCGTCGGATTAAAATGATCGATTACTTTTCTAGCAATCTGCGGCGACATCGGTGAACCACCTTTTGATAGCAATTCAATACCCTCTTTAATTTCTTCGAGTGGCGTATTCTTTAACAAGTAACCTGTCGCACCTGCGCACAATGAGTCAAAAATTCTTTTGGTATCGTTATATACAGAGAAAACGATGATGTCTACGTCGGGATATTTTTCTTTCACAAACTTAATTCCGTCGATACCTGACATCCCCGGAAGACCGAGGTCCATCATGATTACGTTCGGAACATTTTTGTCATTCAAATTTGCAAGCAGTTCTTCGATAGATCCGTAAGACCACTCACAAGAAAAGTTTTCCTGACGGCTGATATACGTTTGGACGCCTTTTCTAATCTGTTCATCATCTTCAACAATTCCGACAAGTATCATAGCATTTTGGTGTATAAGCGTAGAAGGCGCGGTAGCAATCATATTCAACATCGTGTTTCTGTACCAATTTAAAAGTGATAGCGAATTCCCAGCATCGATGGAGACAAAGAATTCAATCCTATCTGTAAAGACGAATAGTCATCATCGTCAACATCGGTATTAGGATCTACACTCGTAAATCCAATTCCTCTAAAGCCAAGTTCGAGTGCCCAATGTTCATTGAAAAAATATGCAAAACCAGGCGCCACATTGATATCAAATACTTTTCCTTTCACATCGTCCGGTACACCGTCGTAAGATTCTTTCGTAGATCCAAACATGATGGATGCCTGTCCAAAAAAAGCAAACTGCTCATTCGATGTATGAATGTAATACCGAGCGAATGGTCCAAACGCAAAACCAGTTTCCTTGGTTTCACCATCAGGATATTCATCTTCCGTTGACTGTGATATTTCGAGATTAAGTCCGAGCAAAAATTTGTCACCAACAAAATATCCGAAGCTTGGCGCAAATGAAAGCTCACTTTCTTCTAGGTCACCATCTGGACCTGTATATGTATCCTTAGAATACGAAATACCACCACCGAGCGCTTTCGATCCTTTTGCGGTTTGTCCATTAACGGCAACAACGACCATCAACAGAAGGGCAATGCATAGTAATTGTTTCATAGCTGAAGGGGGTTATTTATGAGCAAGCTAAATTACGCGATCTATCGCAACAATCCCATGAACATGTAGCTTACTATCCTTAAAAGCAGGTTTCGCCGCTAAGGTAGCAAGAATTTTATTTTTTGGTTTGCCATACAGACTGTTGCAGGAAGCTTTCCAAGTAACTCGCCGTCCGCTTCGATTAAGCAGGTCTCTGATGAAGTCATCTCAACACGATCCGAAAAATAGTATGACACTTTCGGGTGATTGATTTGTTTCCCGCGTTTCAGTGGTGCCGTTTGTAAGATAAAATCGGCAACAGATGCATCGCCACAAGCAAAGATTTCGAACATCCCGTCATCGAACTTGGCTGACGGCGCGATGCACAAACCATGACCATAATATTTCCCGTTGGCTACTGCAAAAGTGCGCACTTTACCTTCCCAAGTCCAGCGGGGCGAAACAGCTCGCATGAGCTTCGGCTTAAAGGAAAAAAATGTAGAGAGGATACTGCTATAATAGGCTATTGCCGATCCGAATGGTCTACCACTCGCTAACACCTTCTGAACAACAACAGGCCCCATCCCAACATCGACAACATTCAAAAAATACCGCGATTCAACTTCATCATGCATTGTCGTGTACGTCACTTTGCCCACATCAATCTCCATCACGTTCATCTGACGCAACATGGCAATGATTTGATTTTTGTTGTTGGGCAGGTCAAGACTTCTTGCGAAGTCATTTCCAGATCCTAAGGGAATCACAGCCATCACCGGTAAACCGTCATGACCTTGTAAGAGACCATTTGCGACTTGAAAAACCGTACCATCACCACCCGCTGCAATAACAAGATCTACGTTGTGTGACGCGGCTTTCGATGCTAACGCCACAGCATCATGCCGCGATGCAGTCTCCCACACATGCACATCGAATGCATCTTTTATGAAGGGAAAAACATCTTGATAGAATTTCTTCTTGTGTAATGAAATACCATTCAAGATGACAACAATTTTCATTTGAGTACAGCTGCACTGATTTTACTTGCAGCTCTTTTTAATCATCGCCTTCGCCTCAACAGAACCAAGCTCTTCGGCACGCTTAAAATCGAGGCAAGCATCGTACTTGTTATTCATGCTCATCTTCACCAGTCCACGCTGATAGAATGTTTCAGGATCACTCGCATACAGTTCTATGGAACTGGAGTAGTCTTCAATCGCGCCAGCATAATCTTCCTTGGCATTTTTACTAAGTGCTCTGTTATCGTAATAAGCCGGATCGGTATCGTCAATCTCGATGGCTTTCGTATAGTCAGCAATCGCGCCATCATGATCGTCGAGGTTGTATCGTACCACGCCACGGAGGTTGTACGTTGCAGCCTCCTCGGGATTGAGTTCTATAGCCTTTGTGTAATCTTCCAAGGCACCTTTATAATCTTCCTTTGCTGCCTTCGCTAAAGCTCGATTCTCAAATTTCAGCGGATCTTTAGGATCACTTTTAATGGCTTGATCATAATCTGCAATAGCAAGGTCGATGTTCGTTGTTTGGTAGTAGGCTACGCCACGATAGTTGTACAGCGCTGGATCATTTTTATCCAACTCAATTGCTTTTGTGTAATCGTCGATTGCACTGATGAACTCGCCAAGCTCGGCCTTCACAACACCTCTATTGAAATATTTATCAGCATCCGCTGGACCAATCTCCAATGCTTTTGTAAAATCAAAATAAGCATCTTGAAGTTCTTCAAGGTTATAACGCGCCAAGCCACGGTTGGTGTAAGCGTCAACAAATTTAGGATTGAACTTAATGGCTTTTGAAAAATCCGCGATCGCGCCGTCGTCATCACCCAGTGCCATTTTCGCTTCACCGCGATTGTTGTATGCATCGGCAAATGTTGTGTCTATTTCCAGCGCAGCCGTAAAATCGCCCACAGCACCGTAAAAATCCTGCAGGCCGGCACGCGCTTGACCTCGGAGGTTGAGTGCCAACTTGTTCTTCGGCGTGCCATCAAGCACTTTCGTCAGGTCTGTTTTGGCCGCTGCAAAATCGTTGGCCGCGAGCTTCTTCTTTGCGCTTTCCAATAGATCTTGCGCCGAAGCCACGAAACCGATTTGCAATGCGAGGACGATAAACAAAAAATTCTTCATGAATATTGATTAGTACAATGCGAAAATAACAAAGTGCTGCAAGGAGTAGGAATTACGACCAGGATTTTTGAACGATATGATGCATTTAATCGGTCGATGTGTTTTTCCGACGATACATCGGCTGATTTTTACGCTTGCCACTGGATTCTGCCTTTTAGAAAAAAACGTCGCCGTTATTGGCGAACATGAATTATCATTGATCAGACTCCCAAAGCTATGAAACATTTTTTCCTCAGCGCAATAATCCTATCGGCGGTTGTCGCTGTTGCTCAAGAAAAGCAAGCTGTCACGACAATGGACTTTGAATCCTATGATCCGCCATCGACTTTGGTTGTTCCGGAGCATAAAATTTCGCACGCGAAGTATCCGTTTATCGATGTACACAATCATCAATTCAGCATGCCAAGTCAGGATCTCACTGCGTTACTCAAACAGATGGATGCTCTGAACATGAAGGTGATGGTTAACCTCAGTGGACGCGGCCGCGGAAGCACCGAGCATCTTGAAGGATCGCTCGCCAATGTTAGAAACACAAACCCAAAGCGATTTATCGTTTTTACAAACATGGACTTCTCGGCAATCGACGACCCTCTATGGCAGGAGCGAATGCTGAAGCAATTGGAAGAAGACGTGAAAAAGGGTGCGAATGGTTTAAAGATCTACAAAAGCTTGGGCATGTTTACGCGCGATAGCAAAGGCAAACGCATTCATATCGACGACTCGCGTATTGATCCTATCTGGAAAAAATGCGGCGAACTCGGAATTCCCGTGCTCATTCACGCCGCAGACCCAAAATCATTTTGGAAGCCAATGGATAACAACAACGAACGATGGCTCGAACTCAAAACACACCCAGAGAGAAGTCACGCTAACGACACTGTAACGTGGGAGAAAATAATTTCTGAGCAACACAACATCTTCAAAAAACATCCTAAGACTAAATTCATCAATGCGCATCTCGGCTGGTTTGGAAATGACCTCCAGAAGCTTGGCGAGATCATGGACAAATTTCCCAACATGTATACTGAAATTGGTGCCGTAATATCAGAACTCGGAAGACAACCGAAAGCAGCAAATACGTTCTTGACAAAATATCAAGATCGTGTTTTGTTTGGTAAGGACTCCTGGGTTCCCGATGAATACCCTACTTATTTTAGAGTACTTGAAACGCAAGACGAATATTTTCCATACCATAAACGCTACCATGCGTTTTGGAGAATGTATGGCCTTGGATTGTCAGATGAAATCTTGAAAAAGATATATTACAAGAATGCATTACGCGTGATTCCTAATATTGATGCTTCACAGTTTCCGGATTGAAGAAATTTTAATCCGTATTTCTTCCGAATTTAAATCCAGCGCCGACCGAAAGGTGAAGGGGTTCATAGCGAAAGTTGTAATCATCGTCATATATCATCTCATCTTTCTTGTTCATAAACAATGAAAGAGATGCTTGCCCCACAAAGAAAAATTTTCGCGCACCAGGAAACACACGAAAGGTAAAGGCCGGTTCGAAAAACACGCGCGGCTTTTTTGTCACCCAAATAGACTCTCCCTCTTCAGCATAATGCAATGTCGAAAATCGTATTGCTGTAAGACGTGTTGAGATTGCGCCCTCTACATACCTTCGGCTGAGCCCAAGCGAACTTTGGAGAAAATACTTTTTGTATTCGCCCGAAAATTGTTTTTCGTAGCTGTCAGATAGAAGTCCCCAGGTTTGAATTGTGGCCTCCCCCTTCGCCCATCCCATGCCGCCGAAAATATCAAAGTGGGCGCGACCCTTTCGAAAATACCCGAAGCCAAATTCAATCGCTTTGTGTTTTCGAAACTCGCCCTCATTGTCGATCGAGTTGTCGGCATACATTCCGCTAGCGGTAAAGGCAAAATGATTAGTCGCTGCAATAGCGCCTTGAACACCCGTACCTGAAATGCCACTAGAAACGGATGCGATGGCATCTCCCTGCTTCGACAGCATCGGGTTGTTTTGTGTGGTGGGCACATAGAAAGCCGTGCAGGAACAAAGTAGCGCTCCGACAATGGTCGACATAATAGGGGGCAGGGTTCTCATAAGTTTTTTGTGTCATCGCTTTGGACACGATATTCTCATAAAAGGTGTAAACGAAGATGCATTTTTATATGAACGCATCGCTTTCCACCGTAATTTTGCGAACATTCAATCAATATGAATAGCTTTAATACTTCTGAATTCAATACCCTCATTCGCAACAGACGTTCCGTTTTTCAGCAACAATTCTCTGGCGAACGTGTGCCCGACGAAATCGTATCGCAGCTTCTAGAGAATGCGAATTGGGCACCCAATCACCGTCTCACTGAGCCATGGCGTTTTATTGTGTACACTGGCGATGGCATCAAAAAACTCGCCGAAGTACAAGCTGCCGTTTATAAATCGGTAACAGAAGCTGATGGAACGTTCAAAGAAGATCGTTATCAAAATCTCCTTACAAAACCGATGATGTCTTCGCACATTATTGCTATCGCGATGAAAAGAGATCCTAAAAAATCTGTTCCAGAAATTGAGGAAGTCGGCGCGGTCTATTGTGCAATTCAAAACATGTATTTAACAATGACTGCATACGGCGTAGCGGGTTATCTAAGCACCGGTGGCGTCACTTATTTCGAAGAATCAAAAGAAGCATTTGGCCTTTCTAGCGAAGACAAACTGATCGGCTTTTTTTACCTCGGCATGCCAAAAGGAAATGCACCCGACAGCAAACGAAAACCAATCGAAGAAAAAGTCATCTGGATTACATCATAACGTTGTTGACTTTTCTGCGGTGATGTAAGTCATTCCGTTGATCGTTTCTGACTTTTTCAATGTGAACTGATGTTTGACTAAAAGCGTCGACACATCAGATTCACTTAGCCTAAGTTTTGAATAAGCGCTTACACTTTGTTTCCATTGATCACCAACGAACTCATGCAGCAAGTCGTGAACGACCACTTTGTCAGGAAGGTATTCTAAAAAGCAAGTGAGTATGCGCGTGGCATCACTTTGCACAGGTATAAATCGTTGCGTTCCGACTAGTTCCTGGGAAAGGTCTCTGAACGAAAGGATCAATTTTCCACGTAGCAATAATTTGGCGTGTGCCATTTCAAATAGTTTGTCAACGTCATGGATACTTTCCAGATGCGTTAACGTATCGCCCATGCAAACAATCAACGCAGGGGCTACTGTACATTGTTTTAAGTAGGTGAGAAAATCGTCGCAGACAATCGTTACATCGCGACGTGCAATATTTTCTTTTAGCGCATTTAACAATTGAACATTAAAATCGACGGCAGTAACCTCAAAGCCAAGATTCGCCAATGCTACAGTTTGAATTCCGTGACCCGAGCCGAGGTCAATCGCAAGCTTACCATTGTTCGGTGTGACATCATTATTCTCAAAATAAGATTGTTGCGCAGCTCGTTTTTCTTCAAAAGAACCACACATCCATACATAAATATTACCTAGGTGATTGTCGTAATGTCTTTTCGTGCTCATTGGTCGAAATTGTGGAAATATTTTTGCTTAACGTAACGGTTACAACGACGGTTATTTAATAGATTCAATCAAAACTTAAACACTTATGATAACGCGATTTTTATTTACCGCTGTGCTTGCGATCATGGCCTTTACGGTGAATGCACAAGTAATTGGTAAAACATTTCCTGATATGGAAGCCGAAACGGTTGAAGACAAGAAGGTGAAATTGCCTCAAGATGTAAAAGGCAAATACACGCTGCTCGGGCTTGCATACTCGAAAAAATCAGAAGACGAATTGAATTCCTGGTTTCAACCTGTGTTTGAAAAATTCATCCAAAAAACGTCAGGACTTCTCGCAAACTTCAGTTATGATGTGAATGTCTATTTCGTTCCGATGTTTACAGGTGTAAATGCCGCTGCGACTGGCACAGCAAAACGTAAAGCGCTAAAAAATATCGATCCTCAACTGTTGCCCTATGTATTGTTTTATAAAGGTGAGTTGAAGCCTTATAAAGAAGCACTTGACTTTGAGAAGAAAGACATTCCTTACTTTTTCGTACTCGATGCGAACGGCAAAATCGTCTATGCAACGTCTGGAAAATACACCGCCGACAAGATGGATAAAATCGAAAATGTGATGGACGAAGAGTAATCCCAGCCGATGCCTCCTAAAACATATTCCGGTCCGTCTCTAACGGCCGGAATTTTTTTTCGTAGCCCACTATTTTCGGTAAGTTTACTGGTCAATTTTTGCCCATGAGTTTCTTCAGTCTTCTTGCCCTTGCGCTCGCCCCTGGAACCGCTATCGGAATATATATCTACCTAAAAGACAAACACGAACGTGAACCATTAGGATTACTGTTGATCAGTTTTTTCTATGGCGCATTAAGCACGATCGTAACTCTTGTAATTACTTTTTCGGTCACTTTCTTAGTGGAATCGAAAGATGTTGAAGTTCAGGCCGATTTTATCAACCAGTTTGTTGAAGCTCTCTTTAAAGTTGCGCTTATCGAAGAGTTCAGCAAATTCATTTTTGTACGTTTTATCCTATTCTACAATAGAAATTTTAACGAGCCCTTCGACGGCATTGTGTATGCTGTAATGGTGAGTATGGGTTTTGCGACACTCGAAAACATACTTTATGTATTTCAAGCAGAGTCTGGGTTGATCACTGGAATTTTGAGAATGTTTACGGCGGTACCCGCACATGCAACATTCGGAGTATTGATGGGCTACTTTCTTGGAAAGGCAAAATTCTCACAGCATAATTCACTTTTCTTTACGCTTGTTGCGTTAATTGCAGCAACTGTTTTCCATGGCTCTTATGATTATTTCTTGTTCGTTGGAAAAGTTAACGGCGCGTGGGCGGGTATTTGGATTGGAGCTTTAATTTCATTGATTACGGCATTCTTTCTATCCAGGGCAGCAATACGCCTCCACCAGCAATCGTCGCCATTTATTGAGCGTGCACAAGAAAAAGACCCTTCTGATTTAACACCCAACGCATGAAAAACCGCGTTATGTTGAGTGAAAACGGTTCTATCGTTATTTTTAAAACGGAACTTACAACCTCGGTTTATTGTCAAGTGTCTATGATAAAAATTTGATGGATATGTGGCGTGTTCTTGGTCCTTTCTTGATCGTACTTTCTGTGTTTTCCGGCTGCTCTGATGCCGAAATGCCCGGTATTTCTGTGTTTTCGGTGCATTCTGATCTCAATCTTGGCCAGGACGGGTGGGACGCTGATTTCACTGGATACCCCGCTTCCGCCGAGGATTCAATCGCCTACGAACTAAAATTTGATTACACGACGCTTCCCGACAATCTGGGCGGCAAAGGCCTCATGCTTTCCGGCAAAAATATCGATGGTCATTTGTTCATGTTCATTAAAAACAAAGTGACGGGGCTTGCACCAAACACGGAATACTCATTGATATTTGAAGTACGTGCCGCGTCGAATGCTACTACAGATGAAGATACGGACGGCTCTCCGGGAAGCGATGTTTTTTTGAAGGCCGGTGCGTCATCTACCGAGCCGCAAAAAATAATTGCGAATGGCAACTGTGAGCTTAATCTAGACAAAGGATTAACGGCGAGTAGCGCGGGCGCTAACATGATTATTCTTGGAAATATTGCAGCCAATCCTGCTACATCTTACAACTACATTCAACGAAGTAATTCAACCTACAACGCGCCTTTTATTGCCCGTTCTGACAGCAACGGCGAGCTTTGGCTCATCATCGGAACCGATTCGGCCTACACTGGCAAAACAACGATTTACATTCGGCAAGTCGACGTGATCTTTACTGTTCCGAAATAAAAGTTAAAGCGTCGCGTAAGGTTTGGTGCGCGCAACCGATGTCCTGCCTCGATTTTCTTCTGCGTCTTAATTCGTTCTACCCGCACACATCTCATGTGAGCACCAATAGTGTGCTTTTCACACCCTCAGTGTATTCATCAAGCGTTTAACGGTTATGCAAAATCTAATTGCGTTATCGGTTGGAGTACCAAGCAAATTTCGTTTAGTCATGATTATTACAAACGAAGCAGTTGCGTAACTTATGTAAGTTGACCTGGTATTAACCGAGGGTTAAGCGCTAATAGCGCAAGTGTAAGTTCGGAAGTCGATGTTCAAAGTTATTAACGTTCGGTTGTTAACTGGTTGATTATCTTTGTTAATCGAAAAGAAACAATATGAAAAAACATCTCTACTATTCCTTACTTTTTTGTTTCCTGTTCGGAGCGCTACCCACGCTTGCGCAGGAACAACAACCTGCCGAAGATGTCGATCTCTATTCTCTGTCCTTGGAAGAATTAATGAACGTACCCATTAACTCCGCTTCCAAAAAAGATGAGACACTCTTTGATGCGCCGCTTTCAAGTTATACCATCACGCGTGCCGATATCGACAAATCGGGTGCGACTAGTATTATGGAAGCATTGCGCCTCGCGCCTGGTGTAATTGTTCGTGAGCAAACCAATGGTGTTTACGACATACACCTTCGAGGGTTCGACAACATCCTGCGCACGAGCGAAGACTTCACAAAATCGAATCTTACTACACTTGTGATGATCGACAATCGGCCTGTGTTCAATCACAATCTGGGCGGCACATTTTGGGAAGCGATTCCAGTCGACCTCAACGATGTAGAACGAATAGAAATTGTGCGCGGTCCATCGGCTCCCTTGTTCGGACCAAATGCCGTAACAGGTGTCATCAACATCATTACAAAACGCATTGAGAAGGATGGCTTTTACACCAACGCATCTGTTTCTGCTGGAACGCCTATGACTACAATCGTAAACGGTTCAGTAGGTGCACGTCTTCGTGAGAAATTCAACTTCATCGTTTCAGCGAACTATCAAAATCGCGAGCGGTTCGATGATGACTACTACAAACCTGTAGATGACAGCTATTCAAGTGCAGAAGACGTCTTTGGTTCTACCGCTGCTAACCTTCGTTTTAAAGACACAAAACTAGCGCTCGAGAAATGGGGTGTGAATGGATTTTTGAATTTCGCACCAAGTGATAAACTCAATTTCGACTTGAGCCTCGGCCTTCAAGATGCAACAACACAAAAGAATTTCCTTGGTTCAGTAAATGGTTCTCCGTACACGACAGGTGAGACCGATAGCAAGTACATTAACCTTAGCGCGCAAGCTTATGGATTTCACATTCGCGGGCAATATCAAAATGGCCATGACGATTTGAATGTGAACGCACCTCCAAATGAATACGATTTCGCGATCTCAGATGTGAGCGCTGAGTACGAAATTAAGCTCGGAGAAAAAGCAAGCATTGTTCCGGGCTTCAGTTTTCAACACGTAAATTATGATGATACCGATTATTATGATCCGAACGATCTTGAAAAGCGCGAAGCATTTCTCAATGGGACATCAGCATCGATCTCTACCACCTCTGGATTTTTAAGAACTGATGTGCGTCCAGTAAAAAACCTTCGCATTGTCGCTGCAGTACGTGCCGATAAGTTCTCATCACCAGATGATGTTTACCTTGCTTATGAGTTCGCCAGCACCTACAAAATCAACGACAAGAATCTAATTCGCGCGGCGGTCACACGTTCTAACAGTGGTTCCTTCATTGGCGTGAATAACTTAAACTTGGTGGTCGTTATCCCTGGGTTGAATGTCGTTCGCTCCGGAAACGAAGAAGTAAAATTATTAACCGTAAATATGGTTGAGGTTGGGTTCAGAACTCAACTTACAAAAGGACTGCAGCTCGATTTCGATATCTTCCGTCAACATGCAAAAGATTTCAACGCGATACTCGTGACCAACGTCGCTCAACCAATTCCCGGCGTGTACGTCCCCAACCAGCAGCAATTCAGAAATGTGCCTACTACCGCCACACAAATTGGTGCTACGTTCTCGATCAATTATGTTCCAAATGAAAAAATTCAGATCAAACCTTTCTTCACAATTCAAAAAACGGAAACAGAAGATCTGCTGAATACGGAAACGACGCCAGAAACATCAAACCCGAATTCAGATTATTACGACCCTGCAAAATTTGATGTGACTTTTTACGACAGCAAGCATACGCATACGCCGTCGGTATATGGAGGATACCTAATCAACTTTAAAGCCTCTGAAAAATTCAACATTAACTTGAACGGATATTTCTTCTCGTCTCACCGTCAATATGCTGCATCAGATGATCTCAATACAAGTAAAGCCGGCGATATCAAAAGCACCATGTTGGTTAACTTAAAAGTGAATTATGCGATCACAAAACAGATCAACATCTTCGCGAACGGCCGTAACATTTTAAATTCAGAAACACGCCAATACTTCGGCACTGACAAAATCGGCGGAGTGTATTTACTCGGCGCAGCAGTTAACATCAATTGATAATGTGTCTATCCACATGATAATGGGGCGTCTTCGGGCGCCCTTTTTTTTTGTTTGCCGAAACCGAATTTCATTTTCTTCGTACTTTTAGATTCGATGAAATATTCAATCCATCTAAACTTATGAAGTCTAAAATTCTACTGGCGGGTTTAGCCGTGCTGCTGATCTCTTTCTCAGCAAATGCACAAGGGCTAATGGGAAAACTCAAACAAAAGGCCGAGCAAGCTGCGGAAAAGGCACTAGAGAAAAAAGCGAAAGAAAAAGCAGGTGTGCCCGATGACCAAAGTTCCGGAAATAGCAGCGGAAATTCTTCCGGCAATTCAAACTCTTCCAGTGGCAATCCTTCCAATAAAGGTGGAGGCGGACTTATCACAACGCCACCAGATGTGAAGGCAAATCTTGCCGACGCAGAAACTTCATACAAAGCCAGTAGTTATGGAGAAGCGCGGTACGCTGTTCAACAAGCGATGCTTGGCGTCGAACTTGAAATTGGAAACAAAGTTTTGAAATCCCTTCCCGAAAGTGTTTCCGGACTACCCAGCCAAAAAGAATCTGACCAAGTCACATCAACGGGATGGGGCTGGGCCGGCCTTACAATCCAACGTGAATATCTTAAAGACGACAAACAGCTTCGTACCACAATTGCAAACAACTCTGCGTGGATGTCGGCTGTGAACATGTATCTCGCGAATGGCGGATATGCGCAACAAACAGGTGGCGAGCAAAAATGGAAACAAACAAAAGTGAAAGGTCATCGCGCTGTCATCGAGTATGATGAATCGACAGGTTATAAGTTGAGCGTTCCGCTCGGTCAAACATCGCTTATCGTTTGGGACGCCGTCAATTTTGCCACCGAGCAAGAAGTCATGTCGGCAGCAAATGCTTTTGATATCGACGGATTGATCAAAACATTAGGAGAGAAGTAATCACTACCAGACATCATTATCATGAAGAATATTTTTTTAATCATCACATTACTCACGGCAGTATCAGCTACTGCTCAAGATTTCAATAAAGATCTCGCATCAGCACGCACAGCCTATAACGCGGGAAATCTCGAAGACGCGCGGTTCGCGATGCAACAAATGCTCACCGACATTGACCTCCTTGTTGGGAAAGAAATTCTAAAAATACTGCCCACTAAAATGGATATGCGCGCATCAAATCCGAAAGCCGACAACGTCACGGCGAATACTGGGTTAACGGGTGTGTTAATTCATCGCGATTATGGCACTGCCGACAAGACCGCGAACATTGAAATTATGGGCAACTCACCACTCGTAGCTTCCATCAATGCAATTTTATCAATTCCTTTTGTTGGAAACTCCAGCGATGGAACGCAAAAGATTATCAAAGTGCAAGGGTACAAAGCTGTTCTTCAAAAAACAGAAGACACTGAGACTAACAAAACAGACTACACCCTACAGCTTCCGCTAAATTCCACGCTAATTACATTCACGGCGAAAGACATTAGCGAAGCCGACATGGTTAAATTGGCCAACACCATTCCCGTTACGGAAATCGCAAAAATGGTGCAATAAAAAATATTGATACGCGTCTTAACGAAGGAGTCATCTTAACGTGACTCCTTTTGTTTTTTAATCACGAATCTATCCATGATATACATTCTGCTTGCTCCGGTTGTTTTCGCGTTAATGGTAATAATCATTGGCGCAATTATTTCCGCGCCAGTTTACCGCGGACCCGTGTCTGATCATTTCGATGGAAAGAAATTTAATAATCCCGGAAACATCCAACCTCGCGGATTGAAAGGGGTGATTCAATGGATGAGACATCGCGAGCGTGGACTATGGATTAAAACATCGGATGCTAAGCAGCATAAGCCTGCAGAAAAATTTACGTCAGGTACACGCGTCACTTTTATAAATCATTCTTCTTTCCTAATACAAACATCGGGTGTGAATATTTTGACAGACCCTGTTTTTAGTGAACGCGTGAGTCCATTTTCTTTTGCCGGTCCAAAGCGCATGCGACCTACTGGGATAGCATTCGCAGACCTCCCCAAAATCGATTTGGTGTTGCTTAGTCACAACCATTACGATCACCTCGATAAATCAACAGTTGTCGCCCTTAAAAAAAATTATGATCCTCTGTTTATTGTTCCGCTTGGCGTCGGGCCTTACCTAACGCAAATCGGAATTTCAAAATGGCAAACGTTAGATTGGTGGCAATCAACGGCGGCGGCAGATATATCGATCACCGCGGTACCCGCACAACATTTTTCCGGACGTGGTTTCTTAGACCGTGATAAAACCCTTTGGTGTGGATACGTATTTAAATCAAGATCGCACACATTTTATTTCGCAGGCGACACAGGTTATAACCCAGTAACGTTTTCTGAAATCGGTGCCCGTATTCAATCGATAGACATTGCAATAATACCGATTGGCGCATACAAGCCACAATGGTTTATGTCTCCCGTTCACTGCTCTCCGGAAGAGGCCGTTAAAATTCATCGTGATGTAAAAGCAAGTCATAGTATCGCTTCTCACTTCGGAACATTTCCGTTGGGTGACGAAGGTCAGCAAGATGCGCAGGAGGATTTACAAGTAGCGTTGAAAGCCCAACACATTCCGCTGCATCAATTCATTAAGCTTGATGAAGGGTCGTTTAAAGATTATCCATCAGTTTAATTTCAATTCGGCTTTTAAACCTTTCAGTTGATTTAGCAACGCTTGCTCAAAGGTGTAATCAGCATCCCACTTGGTTCCTAAGAACACATTTCCCGAATCGATGTGTTTAAAATAAAATTTATAAACAACTGTATTGGATGGAATGTTTTTCAATTGCGCTTGCCCACTAGAATAGGTAACAGATACCAGCGCGCTTTCTGATTTCGTCATGTCGTACCCGAGTAATTCTTTTGCTGCAGCGGCACGGCATTTAATGTAACACAACGCATACAAGCTACCTTGCTTTCGGAGTTCTTTTTCCGTGAGACCCGGCTCCGTCATTTTATATTTCAATGGATAATTTGCTTTGAAAATCTCTTCCACGGCAGCATCAACCGCCGCATCACCAGTTTTTGGAACGGCCAAAGGATCAACTTTCAAATCGATCGCATAGAATTCATTACGCCTTCCGACAATCGGCTCCACTTTACCATCCATTTCCGGAAAATCATTGATCAAAAGATTGGTTTTCTTGAGTCCACCAACAGATCGATACATTGTTTTCAGTGCTTCGGTCCATACTTTGTTTGATGTAGACCAAGCATTTTGTTTTGGGTCAACAATCGTTTCCTTCCCATTAAAAAGTGTTACTGTCAATCGATACGTTGCATCATCGCGAATTTCCATAAAGACAAGATTTTGAATTTCGCGTTTCATTAAAAAATCAGAAAATGCCCGGCTTGGATCAGCGCCTGCTTTTAACATATCCAACTGAAAATATACTACCGCATCAATGCCGGTACGTTGAAAATAGGATTGTGCGTCGGTCCTGTCTTTTGCGTTAAATCGGTAGTCGTAAAAAACCGCTGTGCGTGTGGATAAAAGTTTCTCCGGAAAGCCTCCTGATAAATTTAGTTGATCAATCCATTGGATATTCTCTGCTGCACTTTGGCCAAAAACATTGACAGAAAGAAACAACGCGATAATGAAGAACCTCACAGTCTATTCGGTTTGGGTACTGAAATTTCAACGAAAAGATCATCCAATCTATTTCAAATTCCAATAAAAAATCCTGTTTCGTTCACTTTAATCGGATAAGTTTTAAGATCTGCCGATGACGAATCGCATGCTTTACCGCTCCGAAGATCAAATCTGTAGTTGTGCCACGGGCAAATAATTTCCCCCAAGTAGTTAATATTTCCTTTGCTCAGCGACTCACCGTTATGAGAACATGCATCTTGAACTGCAAAAAAGCCGTTGTCAAGGAGTGCCAAGCAGATTCGTTTTCCATTGACAATCAACAACTGTGGTTTGCCAGTTTGAATACGTCGATGTGCCTCCTCAAGACTTGGAAAAATTTTTATCCACTCCATGTTCGTTTTGATCTCCAATTGAATTTATCTCTATCTTGATTGCCAGCAAACACATTATCATGAAAAGCATTCTTTTTTTGTTGCTAATCGTTGGCTCCTTCACGGCGACTGGGCAAGTAAACGAGAAAGTACAAACCAAAGTACTCGCACAAGCACAACAACTGGAAGGGAAAGTCATCGAATGGCGACGTCACATCCACCAATATCCTGAGTTGTCGAACCGCGAATTCAAGACGGGAGCTTACGTCGAAAAACATTTAAGAGCCCTTGGACTAGAAGTCCAGACCGGTATTGCACATACCGGCGTTGTGGGTTTGCTGAAAACAGGAAAGCCTGGGCCTGTGATCGCGCTTCGTGCCGACATGGATGCTTTGCCTGTAACAGAAAGAAACAATCTTCCTTTTGCATCAAAGGAAACGACGACATTCAATGGACAAGAAACGGGTGTGATGCATGCTTGTGGTCACGATTCGCATGTGGCGATTCTAATGGGCGTCGCGGAGATTCTTGTGAAGAATAAAACATCGTTGCGGGGTACTATCAAGTTCATTTTTCAACCTGCCGAAGAAGGACCGCCAGCAGGAGAAAAAGGAGGCGCACCACTCATGGTTGAAGAGGGTGTGCTCGAAAATCCGAAGGTCGATGTCATCTTCGGATTGCACATTCAAGGTATTCGTAAACTTGGACAGATCGCCTTCAAACCCAACGGTATGATGGCCTCTTCAGATTGGTTTACGATCAAAGTAACCGGTAAGCAAGCACATGGTGCCGCACCCTGGTTGGGCGTAGATCCCATCGTTGTATCCGCACAAATTATCAACGGTCTTCAAACCATCATCAGCAGACAAACTCAGCTCACAAAAGAGCCCGCTGTTATTTCAGTAGGGATGATCAATGCTGGTATCAGACAAAATATAATTCCAGAAACAGCAGAGATGTCTGGAACGATTCGAACGTTCGATCCAGCTATGCAAAAAGAAATTCATGAAAAAATTAAAAGAACAGCGACACTCATTGCAGAAAGTGCGGGAGCAAAAGCAGAAGTCGAGATCATTAACAAAACTCCCGTCACGTTTAACGATGCGGTAGTCACAGAAAAAGTAGCCAGTAGTTTAGTGAAAGCTGTTGGTGAACAAAATGTCGTTCGCATTTCTCCTGATACAGGCGCGGAAGATTTCGCATTCTTTCAACAAAAAGTGCCGGGCTTCTTCTTCTTTGTTGGCGCGTGCCCACCAGAGGTTGATCCCGCGAAGGCACCGTCACACCATACACCCGATTTCATGATGGACGAACGTGGGATGTTACCCGGACTCAAAGCGATGTTGATGGTAACGTTAGATTACATGCATCAACCATAGCAACAGATTTGGTCTTATTCAACGTACAGGACCAGCCCTTTCAAGTATTCGCCCTCGGGATGGAAAATAGAGACGGGATGGTCTGCAGGCTGTGTCAAGTGGTGAAGAACTTTAATACTTCTTCCCGCTTGAATTGCTGCTGACACAATCGTATCGTAGAAAAGTTGACGATCAACAACCTGTGAGCATGAGAATGTAAAAATAATTCCGCCAGGCTTAATTACGCGCATAGCCTCTGCGTTAAGCCGCTGATAGCCACGGACGGCTTGGTGTCGCGCATCACGATGTTTTGCAAATGCGGGCGGATCAAGAATGATCACATCATACTCCCCGTCCTTACCCTTTAAAAAGTCAAAAGTATCTACCGCGAAGCATTTATGAATCTCCGCATTGAAGCCATTAAGCTCAATATTCTTTTCCGTCAGCGCAACAGCTTTGGCAGATGCATCGACAGAGTGCACAAGTTTCGCCCCGGCATTCAAGGCATAAACAGAAAATCCGCCAGTGTAACAGAATGTATTCAACACCTTTTTGCCGACCGCGTAATCGCCAAGAAGCTTGCGATTTTCACGTTGATCAAGAAAAAATCCAGTCTTCTGACCTTCTTCCCAATCGACATAGAATTTGTTGCCGTTCTCAGGAATGACATGCGGAACAACACCCATTCCGTGGAGATACTCGTCCAACTCGGCGTCACGTAGTTTCCCCGGCACCGTCGACTGACTTTTATAGTAAATGACTTTGAGGTCATCACCCATTGTTTCCTTAAGTGCATTTGCTATTTCCTGTCGGTATAAATGCATCCCCACAGAATGCGCTTGCATTACCGCAGCGCCGTCGTAGTAATCTATAATGAGTCCCGGAAGGCCGTCACCTTCCCCGTGGATGAGTCTGAAAGCTTTCGTGGTTTTGGAAGGCAAGCCAGCACTTTGACGAAGTTGGATAGCCGTTGTCAATTTATGCTGCCAGAGTTTTACGTCCGGAGATTTTTTTTCGAAAGAAAGCATACGAACCGCGATGCTTCCATTTTGATAATGTCCAAAACCAAGGGTGTTATTCTTAAAGTCTAATACTTCCGTTAAGCTGCCATCCTCGAGGTTGCCTTCCTTTGTTTGAATGGCACCTGAAAAAATCCATGGATGGAATCTCTGAATTGAATGTTCCTTACCTTTTTTTAAAACTACTTTTCCTGCTATCACCATGGTACCGAATATCGAGGGACAAAAGTAAGCAGTTCAACAGAAAAAAAGGAATACAGGAACCGGCTTGTCGGTTTTAACTGACAGAAAACCAGACGATGGTAATGATGAAAGTGAGCAACCAAACAATAAGCAAAACTTTGAGTCGCTTCAGCTTTCGATGGGCACTTTCCTTTTCATGGTTAGAAGTACTTTGCACGTAGGTAGGGTATAGGTTGTCCATTACGTCGCTTTACGGATGGGACGAATTTGAGTTTACTTTAGTAGCGACGATTTTCGTTAATTAATGTTAATACCCCTGAAAATCACGCAACGGGGGTGACAAAAAACATTACCTAACGAACGTGTAATGGAGGATATTTCGACAACTAAAATCCATGCACGCCGAAAACTTTTTCGACAGTAACATCATCTTTCGGGTGGGACAAAATTTGAAATCCAATGATCATCTTGCAAAGTTTAATCGCATGTCACAAATCAACCGCTGGTGTAAACTTGTCAGACACCGTGAACTTGAGCGGAATTTTTTTCGTAATTAATTCATCGGGCAGTAAAAAAGTCATTGCCGACACATGCAAACCCAAACCATAGCTGACAAAATTTCTTTCGCACGAGGTTTGCTTATTTTTTGTTTAACAATCACAGGATAAAATCTTAAAAAACATATGAAAAGATTTGCTTCATTATTTCTAGCGGCTGTACTCGGAAGTGCAAGTACTGTTGCCACATTTGAATTTCTAAAAAAAGATGAAGGGGTTAAATTTCAGACATTGTCTCAATTGCCGACCTCGAAAGTAGCGTATACGGTTAACGAAAAAGGAGAAGCGGTTCCGCTCGATTTCACGAAAACTGCAGAGCGTGTTACCGCTGCCGTTGTACATATCAAATCGACAAGTGAAGCTCGTCGCGTTCCGCAAAGCCAAGAAATTCCAGAAGGTTTTAGAGAATTTTTTGGCCCACGCATGCAACAAGGTCCAAGCCAAAGCGCCGGCTCGGGTGTGATCATTAATGAAAATGGCTACATCGTTACCAACAACCACGTTGTACAAGATGCCGACGCGGTCGATGTTACACTTGCCGACAACCGAACGTATCGCGCTGAAGTCATTGGAACAGATCCAGACACCGATCTTGCTGTCATTAAGATCAATGAAAAAGCACTACCCTATTTAGCCTTTGTTGATTCTGACTTATCGAAAGTTGGTGAATGGGTTTTGGCGGTAGGAAATCCTTTCAATTTAAATTCAACGGTAACGGCCGGTATTATCAGTGCGAAAGGGAGAAGCATCAATATTCTCAATCATAATAATGGCGAAGGTAATACGGCTATTGAATCGTTTATCCAGACCGATGCAGCGATCAATCCTGGAAATAGTGGAGGCGCGTTGGTTGACCTGAATGGAGGTCTTTTGGGTATTAACACAGCGATCGCGAGTCCTACAGGATCGTATTCCGGATACGGTTTTGCAGTACCTTCTAATATCGTAAACAAAATTGTTGAAGATCTCGTAAAATTCGGAACGGTTCAGCGTGGTTGGTTGGGTGTAAGCATTGGAAGCGTCAACAATGAACTTGTTAAAGAGTACGATTTGAAAGTTAACGAAGGTGCTTATGTATCGGGCTTTGCTCAGAACAGCTCGGCGAAAACTGCAGGACTGAAGGAAGGTGACGTTGTTGTGAAGATTGATGAGACACCGATCCGTACAAACAGTGCGTTAATCGAATACATCGGACGTCGTCGTCCTGGGGATAAGGTAAACGTGATCGTCAATAGAAATGGGAAAGAAATTACCCTTCCCGTAACATTAACTGGTAAAGATGGATCGACTGGAACCGTTAAACCAGAAGAAAAGGGAGGTTTTGCAACTCTTGGCCTCGAAGTTGAAGATATTGATGCAAATGTTCTGAAAAAATTAGATATTGAGAACGGTGTTCGGGTAAAAGACCTCGGGCATGGGAAGTTGGCAAAGTACACGGATATTCAAGAAGGGTTCATTATTACGAGTGTGAACGATGAGCCGATTAAAAACGTTAAAGACTTTACCTCGCTTCTCAAGAAGAAAAAAGAAGGAGACTTGGTAATTCTCTCGGGTGTTTACCAAAACTCACCAAGAGAGTTTAACTACGCTTTTAGAATGTAAACCCATATAATGTTATGAGGAGATTGTTTAGAAAAGGCGAACGCGTTCGCAGCAAAATTGATGGTAAAGTGATGGAGGTTTTAAAGTACATCAAAAACAACTTTGTAGAAGTAAAGTGGTTTGATTTGGAAAAGAAGGAAATCCGCATCAACAAGATCAAGGAAGATAAACTCTCCAAAGCAGCATAATATTAAATTCACATGGTTAGCATTTCGGCCATCAATTTCGAAGTGCTAACCATTTCCTTTTTCACGCTTGCCAGACAAATCGCTATTTTTGCGATTCGTATTAAAATTTTACGGCCATCAAAAAATTTGATATCCCTGCCTATTACAGGTCTTCGATCACTGGTAAGATCAAAGAATCGCGTCGACTAAAAGACCTGCGCAAACAGGATTTTTCGCCTACTGTCTTGGACTTTGGTCCAGTGCAATTTTTTCTCGCACGCCATTTTGGATTCTGTTATGGTGTTGAAAACGCTATAGAAATTAGCTATAAAGCATTGGAAGAAAATCCTGGCAAGCGTGTTTATTTGCTAAGCCAGATGATTCACAACCAAGAAGTGAATGCCGACTTGCAAAGTCGTGGGATCCAATTTATCATGGACACCGATGGCAAACAATTCATCCCATGGGAGGCGCTTAATGCTGATGATATTGTTATCGTACCAGCCTTTGGTACAACCATCGAAATGGAAAGTTTACTGCTCGACAAGGGCATTGAAGTGCAGAAATACAATACAACTTGTCCCTTTGTTGAGAAAGTATGGAATCGATCCGAAAAGTTAGGAGACGAAAAATATTCTGTGATCATTCATGGCAAGCCAAAACATGAAGAGACACGCGCTACTTTTTCGCATGCGTCAGCGGCAGCACCTTCCATTATTGTACGCGATATGGAGGACGCCAAAATCATCGGTAAGTTCATCGAAGGGAGTAGTTCTGCACCAGAACTTCTGTCAGCTTTTGAAGGAAAAGTCTCCAATGGTTTTGATCCTTCCGTTCATCTCAATCGTGTAGGAGTGGTCAATCAGACAACCATGCTCGCGACAGAAACACAAGGTATTGCAGATTATTTCCGTCAGTTGATGATCACAAAATTCGGCGTAGATAAGATTAAAGATCACTTCGCGGATACACGTGATACGTTGTGTTACGCAACCAACGATAACCAAGACGCCACTTATCAACTCCTCCATACAGATGCAGATCTTGCGATTGTTGTAGGTGGATACAACAGCTCGAATACATCACACATTGTTGAGCTGTGCGAGCGAAAATTTAAAACGTACTTTATTAATTCCGAGAGAGAAATTATCTCGAAAGATGAAATCCAGCATTTTAACTATCATCGAAAGGAAAAGATTCTTACAACGAACTTCCTACCGGAAAAACCGGTCACGAAAATAGTACTCACCAGTGGCGCATCTTGTCCAGATACGCTGGTAGACCGGGTAATGCTGAAACTTTTAGCCTTTTTTGAAAACAGCAAATCCCTTCAAGAAGTCTTAAAAGAATTCGAGAAGGGTGCTTAAAATTGTTTGCAAAAATTATTTAAGCGGCGCCTTTGGCAACGACTTTCTTGCCGTTTTTATGCTCGCCAAGTAGAATTACGTCCTTAGTATTTTGGTATTGCCGAGCAGCTTGCATCATCGCTTCTTGCGTGTCACGGATGATAATCGTACCAGTTTTTGCCCCTTTATTGCGTATTTCAAGCCAAAATCCGTCTTTTTTCTTCTTCGGTAATACAGGAGGTCTTCCCATGATCTGATTGTTTATTGGTGATGCTTTCGAACGTAAAGATAACCCAACTAATAGCAGTTTAGTTCTTTTTCCGCAAATACTACGCCAACCGATTAAATTTGGTATGAGATTGTCATGGGTGACACTGCCGGCTTATTTTTGGCCGTAGTAAAAACGTCCCTCATGTTCTTAAGAAAATTGCTCCTCCTTTGTGCCCTATTACCAGCGATTCCTGCATTCTGTCAAGACTCGGTATACGCGATAACCGACTCTACGTTCGTGCTTGAGGAGGCTGTAATTGAGGGCTACAGCTATAACCGAAACATTTTGGAAGTTCCACTCGCGGTGGGATCGCTGCGTAGTGCCGACCTGCAGCGCTTTAATGACATCAGCTTTCTGCCTGCCATCAACACCATTCCGGGGGCACGCATGGAAGAACGATCTCCAGGAAGCTACAGATTATCGCTGCGCGGTAGCGCTATCAGATCCCCTTTCGGCGTCCGAAATGTAAAGCTTTATTGGAATGGCCTTCCGTTAACGGACCCCGGTGGGAACACCTACATCAACGTTCTCGACTTCAATAGTGTTGACGAATTGGAAGTTGTTAAGGGCCCAGGATCCAGCATCTACGGCGCAGGCACCGGCGGCGTATTGCTGTTGAAAAGCAATGCCGAAAATCGCAATAAGGTAGAGGCTTCGGTGACTACTGGAAGCTATGGTCTTTTAGGTTATGGGTTAAAGGGTATCGCACACAACGGTAAGGCTACCGTAAAATTACTTCATAGTCACGTCGAATCAGACGGCTATCGAGAACAGACTGCGATGACACGTGATGTTTTCCAGGGCCTCGCAGAAATACACACCGATGACGACCGAAGTCTCTCCGCCAATTTTATCTACAGCGATCTGAGTTACCAAACACCGGGTGCCCTCACGCTGCAACAATTCAACATTGATCCTACAAAAGCACGCCCTGCCGGAGGCCCAAATCCGGGCGCAATAGAACAGAAGGCTGCTATCTATAACCAGACCTTTTACGGCGGCATCCACCATCGAATCGAACGAAAAAAATGGTCGAATGAAACGGGTATTTATGGCTCGTTTACGAATTTAAAAAACCCCGCCATCCGAAATTTCGAACGCCGTAGCGAACAAAGTTTCGGTGCGCGCACAAATACAACGTATCAATTCAAACGTGGTAGACTAAACTTTGGTGGAGAGTATCAACATGGCTTTAGTCCGATAAATGTGTATGATAACGCGCAGGGAAAAACTGCCGCTTTGCAATCTGCGGATGAAATCACAACGTCCACTTACTTCGCTTTCGTTCAAAGTGAATTTTTTTTACCAAAAGACTTCTTTCTCACGGTTGGCGGAAGTATCAATAAACTACGGATTGATTTCGTTCGTTTGTCAACAACACCATCAGAAAAAGGTGAAACCGATTTTGACCCTGTGTTGTCTCCACGAATTGCGCTGTTGAAGAAAATCAACCAAGGTCTCTCGCTGTACACTAGCTATAGCGTTGGTTTTTCACCCCCAACAACGCAAGAGATCTATCCATCTACGGGCGCATTCTATACAGATTTAAAACCTGAAAAAGGCCGAAATATCGAGGTTGGTATGAAGGGAAAATTCTTTGCTGAAAAATTCGAAGCAGATATTACCGCTTATCACTTCACGCTCGATAACACGATCGTTATTCGCCGCACAGACGACAACGCTGAATATTTTGAAAACGCCGGCAACACATTGCAGCGCGGCCTAGAAGCAAAACTATCTTGGACCGAGAAATTTGAAAGTAGCTTTCTTACATCACTAAAGATTTGGTCCGCATACACGCTGAGCCATTATACTTTCGACAACTACATGAAGGACACCTTTGAAAACAACACCAAAAATAGCATCGACTTGTCTGGTAACATGCTTACGGGGACACCTCCACATGCCGTGGTGTGTGGGCTCGATGTCATTACATCATTGGGGTTATATACTCACATCACGTTTAACTATGTAGATGAACTCCCGTTGGATGATGAGAACAGGAATTATGCGAATGGCTATAAACTTCTTGGTGGTCGATTCGGTTACAAGCAACTGTGGAAGCATTTTCAATTGGACGTCTTTGGCGGCGTGGATAATGTACTCGACGCAACGTACAGCCTGGGTAACGATCTAAACGCTATCGGAGGACGGTACTACAACGCAGCGCCCGGCATCAACTTCTATACCGGTGTTAAGACCGGTTGGATCTTCTAGCCCATGAATGTCCCGCCATCGCTTCGGAGCACAATTGAATCGTTTCTGACTGATAAATTCTCGACGCGCGTTACCATATCCGGCTTTAAAGAAATCTCTGGTGGATGTATAAACACCGCTGGAAAACTTATCACTTCGAATGGAATATTTTTCGTCAAGTGGAACTTGCAATCCAAGTGTCCGGGAATGTTCGAAGCCGAAGCAAAAGGACTTGCACTACTCTCGGCGGCAAATGCTTTCTACATTCCTACTGTTTTAGGCACCGCGCAGAACGAAACACATCAAATAATCTTGCTGTCATTTATCGATGACACCAACCAACGGGATGGCTACTGGAAGATGTTCGGTCGAAAGCTCGCCCAACTTCATCAAACACAGAGCGCCCATTTTGGCTTAGATCATAACAACTATATCGGATCACTACCTCAAGTAAACCATGTTAATAATTCCTGGATTGACTTCTTGATCACAACGCGCTTGAACGCGCAAGTTGAAATTGCAGTTGACAACGGCATGGCCGATAACATGATCATTGGCAAATTCGAAAAGCTATACCGGAAACTATCATCGCTTCTTCCAAATGAAAAAGCGTCGTTGCTTCATGGCGATCTCTGGCGTGGAAATCTAATCACGTCCCAAGGAGCACCTTGTTTGATTGACCCTGCCGTCTACTATGGCCATCGTGAAGTAGATATCGCCATGACGCAATTATTTGGCGGCTTCGACCCGTCCTTCCTATCGTCCTACAACGAAGTATTTCCGCTGGAAAAGAATTGGCTTGAACGAATCGACCTTTACAATTTGTATCCCTTGCTCGTGCATCTCAATTTATTCGGTCAGGGATACCTGTCGCAAATCCTTAACATTTTAAAAAGGTTTGTGTAATTCGTTCGCGTTTCGATTTTTATTAATTTCATGGTTCGTTTTACTATCACACCGTGAGAAAACTCCTTTCCTTGCTCTTTCTAGTGGCGTTCGCCCATTTGGCGCTAGCGCAGGGAACTAGTTTTAGATTCGATCACTACACCATTAAAGATGGCCTCTCACAATCACAAGCCTTCTGGCTTTTTCAAGATAGCCACGGATTTTTGTGGATCGGAACACAAGACGGCTTGAATCGATTTGATGGACACACGTTTAAAGTTTACAAGAATAATCCTTTCGATAGTACAACACTCACGCACAATTGGGTATGGACTGTCGAAGAAGATGTAGACGGGAATCTTTGGGTTGGCACTTTTCAAGGCCTGTGTAAATATTTGAGGAATGAAGATCGATTCGTACAATACTATCACAACAGTGAAGATCCACATTCCATCAGTGGCAACAGACCGAACTACATCCTCCGCGATAAAAAAAATCGACTCTGGATATCATCGTGGAATAGCGGACTGAACCTTTACGATCCGAAAACAAATCGGTTTCAAAGATTTCAATATGATGAAGACGACAAACATTCGTTGAGCGACAACGCTGTACGCACATTGTATTGTGACCATCGCGGAACCATTTGGGTAGGAACATGGAATGGCGGTTTGAATAAAGTGATTGAAAATGAAAAGGGAATTCACTTTCAGCGTTTCAACGAGAAGAGTGAATACGGAACCGATGGCGGTAAACGTATTACAAGCATCTCTGAAGATCATGACAGAAACTTGTGGATCGGAAGCTACGGCGACGGCATCGTGAAGTTGGACGCCAGCAGAACAATGTTTGCGCGCCTTCCCGGATTCGAGGCCAACGACGTCAATAAAATCGTAACAGATGCCACCGGAAATACATGGGTGGGAACGAACAGCGGACTTCGAATTTATCATCATAATTCTGATCGTGTTGAGTTCCTTCAACACAATCCCCGTGTAGAATCTGGCATTAGCAGCAATGTCATCTACGCAATCATGCAAGACAGAAGTGGTATTGTCTGGATCGCGGGCAATGGGCTCGACAAATACGATCCGCGAAAAAATCTATTTGAAACTTATCGCCATAATCCTGATGACGCACAAAGTCTGGGACAAAACGTTGTGTGGTCATTCTGCGAAGATGATGAAGGTTACGTTTGGGTTGGAACCGAGAGTGGACCATTAAATGTATTTGACCCCGTGCTCAAAAATTTCCGTCACGTCAATGTGCATGACAACAGCGGGAACTTGGGTGAAAATATTCATCAGATCGTTCAGCGCAACGACGACCTGTGGTTGGGCTCTTTTAAAATGGGCCTCATTCGCTATAACCGAAAAACGGGTAAGTCAGATTTCTTTCTCAACAAACATCCCTCGGTGCTTGGCAAAGTAGCATTGATCAGCGAAGTGATTTTGGATAATGACGATGGAACATTATGGATTGGCACAAATGAAAACGGGCTCATTCATTATTTCCCAGATAGCGACTCCGTTGTAAACTATGTCTACAAAAAAGAAGATCCAACAGCAATCGGATCAAACTTCCTCAACACGATCATGAAAGATTCTCATGGGTATTTATGGATTGGCTTTTGGGGTGGTGGCATGAGTCGGTTCGACAAAAAGAGTGGCGTTTTCACGAATTACAATTATGATCGAAAAAATAAGAATGGACTAAGTGATCAGGTTGTTGTGAGCATACGGCAACAGAATGATAGCATCTATTGGATTTGTACAAACTCCGGTTTAAATCGCTTAAATCTTAAAACCGGAAAATTCAAACACTTCTTCGAAAAAGATGGATTAAACAACAACGTAGTGTATGATATTCTCGAGGACGACGAAGGGAATTATTGGATCAGCAGTGATCACGGTTTAAATAAGTTCTACACGCTTTCGTACCGCTTTAAAAATTACACATACGAAGATGGTTTACAAAGCAATGAATTCAATACCAATGCAGCATTAAAAAGTTCTTCTGGTGCGCTCTACTTTGGTGGTGTGAATGGGTTTAATGTCTTTGATCCAACGCGCGTAGAGGAAAGCAATATTCCACCCAAGCTGATCATCGAATCCTACACCATTCATGACAAATTGTTTCCGGCAAAGAATTCCATTGCCTTAGATTATCACGAAAATTATATCACGTTCAACTTTACAGCGCCTGAGTTCACCGCACCGCACAAAATCAAGTACTCCTATATGCTAGAAGGATTTGACAATAGTTGGAGTGATGCAAATGTTAAACGCGAGGCGGTTTACACAAATCTTGACCCCGGCCATTATACTTTCAGAGTACGCGCCGGTAATCCCGATGGTTATTGGAGCGATCCCGGCGAGTCTATTCACATCGTGATCACACCGCCATTTTGGAAAACCTGGTGGTTCCGCGCCATGATGATTGTCGTGGTCGGTGCAATTATCTATTCACTTCACCGGTACCGGCTGGCGCAAACCATCAAGATAGAGCGCTTGAGAAACAAAATCGCGAGCGATCTCCATGACGAGGTTGGATCGAGCCTTACACGCATTTCAATCTATTCAGATCTTCTTCAAAATGGCACCGCCAACGGAGAGGGTACTGGATATTTGAAGAATATCAATTCACTCAGCAGGGAAGTCGTGAGCACCATGAGCGACATCGTGTGGTCCATCGACAATCGTAGTGATACGATGGGTGCCCTTATTTTTAGGATGAAAGATTTAGCGACAGAGCTTTTTCAAACTAAAAATATAGAGCTCGATTTTAAGATCGACGGCATCAACGAAAAGGTCACGCTTGACCCTGCACAAAAGCAAAATCTCTATTTGATCTTCAAGGAATCAATCAACAATATTGTAAAACACGCAGGTGCATCAAAAGTATTGGTTCGAATTTCTAATCATGGGAATGAGTTTACAATGACCATTCACGACAACGGGAAAGGGTTGAATGTAAACGGAAACGGAAAAGGCAACGGGTTGAGAAACATGCAACGAAGAGCAGAGGCCATTCAAGGAAAGTTTGTTTTACAAAATGAATCAGGCACGCTGATTACGCTAAAGAGAAAATCATTCTAGTATTACAACCATGAACGCTTACTTTCAAAAATATTTCGACCTGCTAGAAATTGAGCGTAAAATTCTTGTCGCGGAACTGAGGGCGCTCAGCGAAGAACAACGTAATATTCGTATTCGGGGAAAATGGTCTATCAACCAACTTGTTGCCCATTTACTCACAGCAGAGAGACTATCGCTGCTTTACATGAAGAAGAAGTCGTTGGGAATAGACAAACTTGACGATTCAGGAGCGCTAGAAGTACTGAAAATGCTTTTGCTAAAATTCTCACAACGCGTTCCTGTGTTTCGCTTTACTGCACCAAAGTCGTTGGTTGCAAGTACGCCAACTTCACTAAAGTTTGATGAGCTTATCTTAAAGTGGGATGATTCGCGAGCAGACCTCAAAAAATTTCTTGCATCGATTCCGAGTGAGCATGCTCGTAAAAAGATCTTCAAGCATCATATCGCCGGGAGGCTTGATGCTGCGCAAGCCGTTTGTTTCTTACGTGAACATTTCCGCCATCACATGCCGCAAGTGCGCAGACTACTCAATTCATTTCATTAATAAAGTGCACGACAAGCAGCCCCAGATATAGACCACAGTCGTGCACTCCATTAAATTCTAAACATCACAAATTGTAATAGAAGCTTTCAAGGATTTTAATGGTTCATGCGCCGGAATGAACTCTTGCGCTACAAAACCTTTAAACCCAGTTTTCACAATGGCCTTCATGATCGCCGGATAATAAAGTTCCTGCGTTTCATCAATCTCATGACGCCCCGGAACGCCACCCGTGTGATAATGTCCGATGAAATCTTTGTATTTATTGATCGTCGCAATTACGTCGCCTTCCATGATTTGCATGTGGTAGATGTCATACAACAATTTAAAATTCTCAGAGCCCGTCTTTTGGCAGAGCTCTACACCCCATGGTGTTCGATCACATTGATAGTCTTTATGATCAACTTTGCTATTCAAAAGTTCCATCACAATTTTTACGTTGTGTTTCTGCGCGATCTTAAGCACCGGCTCAAGACCACGGGCACAATTCTCAAGTCCTTGTTGATCGGAGAGTCCGTTTCTGTTTCCACTGAAGCAGATCAAACTTTTGATCCCGGCATCTGCGGCTTTCGGAATCGACTGCGTGTAGTCTTTTAACAATTGGTCATGAAGCGATGGATCGTTGAACCCGCGGTTTAATCCAATGCTCGAGCCGTATCCCATCGCGCACGTCAGTCCATGTTTCAATGCTGTGGGCCATTGTTCACTGTTCAAAAGCTCAACAGAACTGATCCCGATTGCTTTGGCTGCAACGACCAGGTCTTCCAAAGGAATGCTGTTATAGCACCATTGGCATACAGAGTGATTGATATTTCCTTTCAAGGGTAACGGTTGAAGTTCTTCGGCAGTAGCCCGTAGAGAAGGTATCGCGAACGTACCTAATGCACTGACGGCCATCGTTTTTAATGCTTGTTTACGCGTGACTTTCATGGGTTGGTCTAATTTACTCGGGAGATCAAAAATTGTAGCCTAAGTTAACGCAATCGTTTTGAATTGTGTGAGCCACACTTCTGCGATTTGATGAAAGAACGTTGCCGGTAAAAACAATTCATTTCATCTCATCATTTCGATAAGAGGCACCAGATTTTTACGATAATGGTCATAAATTGCGGCAATTTTTATGGTAAGAGTATATACCATCAAGCAGGGCAAACTAGAGCAGTTCAAAAATCTGCCGCGGGAAGAAATTTCGGCATTGAAAAGTATTATCTGGATCGATCTCCAGTCGCCTTCGCAAGAAGAAAAAGAATTCATCGAGAGGACCTATAAGATTGAGTTCTTCACGTACCAAGAGGTGCAAGAAATCGAAAGCAGTTCGCGCTTTCTAGAAACGGAAGAAACGATAGAGATTAACCTTGGCTTCATCGGCGCTGACGCCGAAATGTCTGTTCAAAACGTTACGTTCATTCTCAAAGACAACGTGCTGTTCACATACCGTCAAGGTGATTTAAGAATCTTTGCCGAAACGGTGAGGAAACTTAAATCGATGAACGCTGACACCAAGGAACACGGACTCGATATTTTCCTCACGATCCTAGAGACACGCATCGATAGCGACGCCGACTTGATCGAGAACGTCAGCAGAAAAGTAAATACGATCAGTAAGGAAATGATATCGCGGCGCTCACTAAAAGAAGATCTTCTTTTGGGTATCGCGCAGTTGCAAGAAAACACCATGCTGCTCCACGAGACCATAACCGAGAAACAACGTGTCGTTAGTTCTTTGATTCGAATTCCGGAGTTCAACAAAATTGAGAATGAGAGACTCAAAGTTATCATCAAAGACATTGGGTCACTCCTTCAACATGCACAGTTCATATCGGAACGACTTGAATATTTACAGAATACTTTTCTCGGTCTTGTAAACATCGAGCAAAATACGGTTATCAAAATATTCACCGTTGTAACCGTGGTGTTCATGCCTCCCACTTTGATTGCGAGCATTTACGGGATGAACTTTAAACACATGCCCGAACTAAGTTGGCTAGCGGGATATCCTTTTGCCATTGGATTGATGATTTTATCTTCATTACTTTTTCTTTGGTATTTCAAGCGAAAGAAATGGCTTTAATCAACTAGCACTAGTTGAACAACAATCACTTTACCAACTACAAAATGAAACCCTTGCCTAAGCACATTGCCATCTGCGGAAATATTGGTAGCGGAAAAACAACGCTGGCCTTGAAGCTCGGAAAACATTATGGATGGGAAGCATTGATTGAAGCGGTGGATAACAATCCATATCTCCGCGACTTCTACGAAGACATGCCACGGTGGGCTTTTCACGTGCAAATTTTCTTTCTGAATAGTCGTTTTCGTCAAGTGAATGAGATTCGTGCAAGTGAAAAAACAACCGTTCAGGATAGGACGATCTACGAAGATGCTTACATATTCGCGGCCAACCTTCACAAAAGTGCGTTCATTTCTGATCGCGACTATCAGAGTTATCAAGATATTTTTAATTCGATGATCAAGTTTGTGCAGCCGCCGGACTTATTGATTTATCTGAAAGCTGACATTCCAAAACTTGTTCGACAAATTGAAAAGCGTGGAAGGGACTATGAGTACGCCATTCGAATTGACTACTTAAAAAATCTCAACCAACACTATGAAAACTGGATTGCTAACTATAAACTGGGCAAGCTCCTGGTTATTGATGTGAACGATCTCGACTTTGTAGAGCGCATCGACGACTTTTCCTTTATCGTAAACAAGATCGACCTCGAATTAAATAACTTGTTTAGTTAATCGTTTTGTGAATGATGTAACACTGAGCAAACAATTCAGTGCAACAACTGTTTCCTTGTCATGGAAGCAGCACTCATTTTTCCGCATCAGCTGTTCGCTGAAACATCTTGGTTAAAAAAGAATGTTGAGGTCTTTCTTATCGAAGACCACTTATACTTCACCCAATTTAAGTTTCATAAACAGAAATTAGTATTGCATCGTGCATCGATGAAATATTATGAGCAACGACTCAAGCATCAAGGTTTCAAAGTTCATTACGTAGAGCATGCGGAGCATGATAACCTAAAAACTTTATTTGAAGGGTTAAGGAATAAACGAGTAACCACAATTCATTGTGTTGAAGCTGTGGACTATCTTTTAACACGGCGCCTAAAAAGATACAGTAGTCATAATGATATTACACTTGTTGTCCATCGCACACCAAACTTTCTGATTACCGATGAAGAATTCGCGTCTATGACAAACGGGAAATACTTCATGGCGAACTTTTACATTCAACAAAGAAAGAAGCTAAAAATATTGCTTGATGAAAGCGGCGGACCTCTCGGCGGCAAGTGGAGCTTTGATACGGAAAACAGGAAGAAAGTAGGAAAGAACGTTTCTATTCCGCCGATCTATATTCCACGCGAAAATGATTTCGTCAAGGAAGCGAAGAATTATGCTAATCAACATTTCGCTGAAAATTATGGCACGTGCGAAAGTTTTCTTTATCCCACAACGCATGAAGAAGCTATCATTACGCTAGAAGATTTCCTTCGTCATCGAATGCATTCGTTTGGCGATTACGAAGACGCTATCGTAAGAAATGAATCATTTCTATTTCACGCTGTTCTTACGCCGGCCCTGAATATCGGCCTGCTTACACCTAAACAAATCGTCGATAAAGTTTTTGAATTCGTGAATACTTACCATTATCCTCTAAATTGTCTCGAAGGATTCATTCGTCAGATTATTGGCTGGCGAGAATTTATGCGCGGAATTTACATGCGTGAAGGAGTCTTCGAAAGAACAGCCAATAGCCAGAATTTCTCAAACAAAATCCCAGAAACATTTTGGACAGGTGATACAGGCATCGAGCCCATTGATGCTACGATCAAAAAAATCTTGAAGACAGGTTATTGCCACCACATTGAACGGCTGATGATTCTCGGAAACTTTATGCAACTCTGTCAGTTCCATCCAAACCACGTGTACCATTGGTTCATGGAATTATTCATCGATGCTTATGACTGGGTAATGGTGCCTAATGTTTACGGCATGAGTCAATATGCCGATGGTGGATTGATCACCACTAAGCCGTATGTTTCCGGATCCAACTACATTCTGAAAATGAGTGATTACAAGAAAGGAAAGTGGTGTGATATCTGGGACGCACTCTACTGGCGTTATATTTTCAAAAATCAAGACACATTCCGTCAAAACCAACGGATGAACATGATTGTGTCGTTGTTGGGAAAAATGGAGAAGGTAAAACTGCAGCGTCATTTGAAAGTAGCAGACGAATTTTTAGCACACCTACGTCATCCACATTCGACGCAAATTAATTTCACGACACGTCGTTGAGATTTTCTTAGTTTTGCCAAAACATTTTTTCTTGCTCACAATTTTTGGATTCACCCTCAGCTATGCTGACCTCATCTTCATCGCGATCGTTGGCGTGCTCGTCGGCATGTCGAAAACTGGTGTGCATGGCGCCGGAATGCTTTCTGTACCAATGCTCGCCGCTGTATTTGGTGGTCAATTGTCGAGTGGTATTATGCTACCGATGCTTTGCCTCGCCGATGTGATCGGGGTTTGGTATTACCACCGTCACGCAGAGTGGGGGCATCTCAAAAAACTACTCCCTTGGGCTCTGGTGGGAACAATTTTCGGAACTGTGATCGGTGAAAAGATAGACGATCAAGTATTCAAGGTTATCATGGCCACGATCATCCTGGTAAGCGTTGGGATTATGATCTGGCTTGAGCGCGGACGACACAAAGATGAAGTTCCTCATGCAAAATGGTTTGGTGCCTTAACAGGAATTGCTGGTGGATTCACTTCGATGGTTGGAAACTTGGCAGGCTCTGTAATGGCCGTGTATTTTCTGTCGATGCGTTTCCCAAAAAATTCTTTCATCGGAACTACGGCATGGTTCTTCATGATCATCAATTGGATGAAAGTTCCTTTTCATATATGGCGTTGGGAAACTATTAATCTCAATACCTTCCTACTCGATCTCTCAACGCTCCCGTTGATTTTTCTTGGTGCTTATCTGGGGATCATCATTGTAAAAAGTTTACCGGAAAAAGCATATCGATGGTTCATTATTGGCATGACCTTATTGGCAGCCGTGATGATGTTTGTTAGAAAGTAAAATATTTTCCATTGCCGATTTCATACTATCGTTAGTTGCGGCAGAGAACGAGCCGATTTCTTTTTTACGGCAAAGTCGCAAAGAGCAAGTTTCGCGAAACAATACTATTCACGATTAACTGATGACCGATAACTGCCTAACCCACCCGTGTGTACGGCAAGTATCGTGGATCCTCTCTCAAATCTTCCTAGTCGCACCTCCTCCAGCACTGCCCACAATAACTTGCCAGTGTACACAACATCGAGTGGGAGGTTATGCTTGTTCTTCATCTCGGTAATAAAAGACAACAGGGGTTCCGATGTCTTGGCATAGCCTCCGTGATGATAGGATGTTAGGAGTTGCCAGTTTCCATAAACTTTTTGAAAATTATTTTTCGTAAGTGTGTCAACTTCTTCTTTTAAGAAGTCACCACCTTTAAGAACACTTATGCTGAGAACACACTTTCGTCCATCCAAACCGGCCAGTATCCCTGCCGTTGTGCCACCCGTTCCAATGGGCAAACACAAGTAGTCGAAATCAATGCGAGAAATTTTACGGCCCCATTCTTCTGTGCCTCGAACCGCTGCGTCGTTGGTACCGCCTTCCGGGATCAAATAAAAGTTACCGAATTGCTCTCGAAGACTGTCGATGAATTTCAACTCGGTTTTATGGCGATAATCTTCGCGAGAGACGTAATGTAAACGCATTCCTTTTGAACATGCGAATGTCAACGCATCATTTAATGGCAAGGTTTCCTCCCCACGAATAATACCGATGCTCTTCAAGTTATTTTCATTCGCAACGGCGGCCGTTGCTACGATATGATTGGAATATGCACCACCGAATGTCAGCAGTGTATCGTGACTTTGCTCCAACGCGAGGGCGAGATTATACTTCAATTTCCACCACTTATTGCCAGCAATTTCAGGATGATTCAAATCTTCACGAAGCACCAAGAGGCGAACAGCGGCTTCTTGTAAGACAGGCAGACTAATTTCCTGAAGCGGCGGTTCGTTGTATTGCAGCAATGCAGATGAATTTTCCCAAAGAAAAAGCAATTGTGCCGGATGCGCAACGGCAAATATAATTCTAATTATTTTAGTTTTAATGACTAAAAATATTAGTTACTTTGTTAACTCAAGGAGGCGAAATGAAGGCGGAAGAATCACAAGAAGATTATTTTAAGGGCCGGGGAGCGCAAATCAAAACAGCCAACAAGTTTTTGAAAGCGCAATACGTTACCGATCATGTTGAAGGTTTGGATGAGCCTCTCTTCAGCGCGCCTACGACACAAATATTTTACGAGACGCCCAAGAAGATCGTCAACAAAGTAACCAGCCCAGATTTAAGCATGATGTACTCCGCCAATCCTTATCAAGGTTGTGAGCACGGATGCATCTACTGCTACGCCAGAAATTCGCACGAGTATTGGGGCTTCAACGCTGGTCTTGATTTTGAAAGTAAAATCATCGTCAAAAAAAATGCGCCAGCGCTTCTCGAAAAATTTATTCTTCATCCGGATTGGCATGCTACACCACTAAGTTTCTCTGGTAACACAGACTGCTACCAACCACTTGAAAGAAAAATGGAAATCACCAGGGGAATGCTTAAGATCATGGCGCAGTACAGGCACCCCGTCGGTATCATTACAAAGAACAGTTTAATTACACGCGACATCGATTTATTGAAAGATCTCGCGCAAGACAATCTTGTCCATGTATACATTTCTATCACATCACTCACCGAAGAACTTCGTCGAACAATGGAACCGCGTACAGCAAGTGCAACAAAAAGATTGCAAACTGTAGAATTGCTTTCGAATGCAGGGATACCCGTAGGAATTATGAACGCACCAATCATCCCTGGATTAAATCACCATGAGATTCCATCGATTCTCAAAGCTGCTGCTGATGCTGGCGCGCGAAATGCAGGAATGACTGTTGTGAGACTTAATGGTTCTATTGGAAAAATTTTTGAAGATTGGTTGCGTAAAAATTTTCCGGACCGCTTTGAGAAAGTATGGAATCAAATATGTGCGCTACACGGTGGAAATGTAAACGATTCGCAATTCGGAAGACGCATGAGCGGTGAAGGTGAATATGCTAGAACAATTCATCAACTTTTTGTGACTTCAAAAAGAAAATTCTTCACCGACAGGTCTATGCCGGCAATGGATCTTACAAAATTTAGAAAGGGTGGAAACCTAAGTCTGTTCTAAAAGATTTCACCGGGTTTAACCCCGGTGAAATACATGAGAAAATTATTTCTTCGCGTAGTGCTTGTAGAATGTTACGATCGTTTCAATGCCAAGCAAAAAGTTATCGACACCGTAATGTTCATTGGGTGAATGAATAGCATCACTATCAAGACCAAAGCCCATTAACACAGTGTCCAAACCAAGTTCACGTTTAAATAATGCTACTATCGGAATACTACCACCATCGCGCGTAGGAATCGGCGTTTTGCCCCACACTTCTTCAAATGCATGACTTGCTGCTCTATACGCTGCGGAGTCCGTTGGTGTAACAGCAGGTTCGCCACCGTGATGCGCAGTCACTTTAACCTTTACGTAAGGCGGCGCAATCTTCTGAAAATGTTTTGTAAAGAGTTCTGTGATTTCAGCGCTCACTTGGTTTGGTACAAGACGCATTGAAATCTTCGCGCTGGCTTTCGAAGGAAGAACGGTCTTCGCCCCCTCGCCAGTGTAGCCACCCCAAATTCCATTTACATCCAACGTCGGACGAACTCCTGTTCTCTCCAATGTTGTATAACCATTCTCACCTTTGATTTCATTGATATCAAGATCTTTCTTGTAATCATTTAAATCAAATGGAGCTTCGTTCAAAGCCTCACGTTCTTTCGCGGTAAGCTCCGCCACTTTATTATAGAAACCAGGAATAGCAACCTTTCCATTCGCATCATGCAACGACGCAATCATGGCACATAATGTATTGATCGGGTTGGCCACAGCGCCACCGTAAACGCCGGAGTGTAGATCGCGATTCGGTCCTGTCACTTCTACCTCCATATAACTGAGTCCGCGCAATCCCGTGGTGATCGATGGATGTTCCAATGAAATTAGCGCTGTATCTGAAATCAAAATGATATCAGCTTTTAATTTCGATTTGTTATCCTTGACAAATAGGCCAAGGTTATCGGAACCAACTTCTTCTTCACCTTCAATCATGAACTTGATATTGCAGGGAAGCAAATTCAATTTCATCATCGCTTCAAATGCCTTCACGTGCATGTACACTTGTCCTTTGTCGTCGCATGCACCGCGCGCGTAAATCTTTCCTTCTTTCAAAACGGGTTCGAATGGGCCTGAAGTCCAAAGGTTAATCGGGTCTGCTGGCTGCACATCATAATGTCCATAAACCAAAACCGTCGGAAGAGATGGATTAACGATTTTTTCCGCGTACACGATCGGATGACCTTTCGTTTCACAAATCTCTACCATGTCGACCCCGGCGTTTGAAAGTTTATCCTTCAAAAATTCTGCAGCCTTGCGAACATCTCCCTTATGTCTGCTGTCGGCACTGACGGATGGAATGCGAAGCCAATCGAACAATTCTGAGAGAAAGCGGTCTTTATTGGACGCGATATATTCTTTGATCATGTTTTTTAGGTTAATGAGTGTGCAAACTTAAAAATTGCAAATGATTCCATTCGCTCAGTTTAATTTAATCTTCATAATAAAATTGTCTTTAAGCTGTTGCGCATCTTTCACTTGGCCACCCTGCCCCACGATATGCATCATCTGACTGTTGGCGATGAAATAAAAATAATCACCAACCACTACGCCCGTTGTAGGAATTTCGAATTGCGGGACATCGTAGGCCAAAAATTTCACTTCGGTTACGCGTGTTACATCGTCGCTCAAATCCATTTGAAGAATGCCTTCCGGGAAAGTTGTGTTTTGTACGCCGATTAATAAGTTTTTGTACAAGTACATACCATCCATGCCGAGAATCAAATAGCGTTCAACGGGAAATGTCTCCACCTTTTTTGTTTCGATCGACACCCGTGCGATCCCCATACCACTTCCTGTGCACACCAAAAGAGTCTTTTCATCCGGCGTTAATACGATTCCATTTGCCCAAGGAAGGCTCCCAGGCTTTGTGAACGCTTCAATGTCGTTTGCACCTTGTTTTATAACCCACAACATGCCTGCGTTCGTATCTGTAACATACACGTCGCCGTTCCCAGCAATTATCAAATCATTGAATAAATGACTTTTACCGTCGCTGATTTGATATCGCTTGTATAACGCTTTACGTTTTACATCATACACATGAATATTAGAATACTTCTTCAGCGAATCATGCTCTGGCGGATTATTGCACGCCCACAACATTCCTTTGTAATCTACCCTCATGCCTAGCACTTGTTCAATACCATCAGCATTTGACTTCACAAAATCTTCTACAATTCCTTTTGCTGAGATCTTAACAATTTTGTTTTTAAAAATACTGCTGACGAAAAATGATTGAGATGCAGCGTCGTACGCGATACCTTCAGGAAAGAGATCCTTCTCGGGAATTGTAAAAGCTATTTCTGGTTTGCGTAATTGCGCGAATAATGCTGCTGGCATGCACAGCATGATGAGGAGGATTTTTTTCATACGACAACTTTAGAAGACAACAACTTCCGCATCGCGCGGGTTGGTAAGATAGGAATTAATTAGATTCTGCACAGTGGGTGTCTCTACGCCTCTCCTGACAAAATTAACGGCCGATTCAAATGTGCTGATGGAAACAGCTTTGTCGCAAAAACCGAATCCGCGGTAGCACCCATTCTCCACAAGTACCAATGACTGCTCTTCGAGATTTCGCCCCCTCCCGATGATAGCCACCGATTCACCTTTCGGTCTGAAGCTTTCAATAGCTTTTACAGCGCGCTTGTTATACTTCTTCACCGTCTCGATGCACATGCATGCACCTTTACACTCACCTGTTTGATAATGAAAACATAAACCCGGGGTGATTTGAAGGCCGCACAGCTTTGGGCATAGATCAAAATTGCGAACGCGATCCCACAAAAAATTCCAAGCGTCTCCTTTGGTACTAAATCGAATTAACGGCTGCGTTCCTTTCGACACCATGTTCACCGAAAATCGTTGATAGCCGTTTCGATCTTCGTAGTTATAAATTCCCCACTCCTCCACTTTGTACTTTTGCGCCATGTTATACTTTGGCCATAGTCTTCTGATCTCTTGTGACTCAAGTATCAAGGCGATCAATTCATTTCCCGTGAGCTCGTATCGAACGTGATGAATTTCATTTCTAATTTTCGACCGTCCCCACTCTTTTGCATCACCCGTGAAATGGCCCGCAATTCTTTTTTTAATGTTGATCGCCTTTCCAACGTAGATAACCTTACCACGATTGTTTAAGAAGTAATAGACACCAGGCTTGGCGGGAAGCTTATCAAATTCTTCACGTGCTAAATTCGGTGGTAAAATTGTTTCACCTGAGTTTTTCTTGAGCGCCTTCAGAATGTGGCTGTCTTGATCGCGGCGCAGGAGCAGGTCAAATATTTTCGCTGTCGCTGAAGCATCTCCGCCCGCACGATGCCGGTTCGTGATTACGATACCTAAGCTTTCCGAAAGTGTTCCCAAGCTATAGGATCGTAGCCCCGGAATAATTTTTCTGCTTAAGCGAACTGTGCAAAGTTTTTTTGATGTCCAATTGATGCCTGATAACTCGAACTCACGTTTTAAGAAAGAGTAATCGAAATGCGCGTTATGAGCAACAAAAACTTTTCCGTCAAGTAGATTAAAAATATCCTCAGCCACTTCTTCAAATGTTGGTGCATCTAACACCATTTCGGTAGTAATTCCAGTAAGTCCGGTAATGTAGTATGGAATATTACGTCCTGGATTGATCAGCGTGTGGTACTCGTCGGTAATACGACCACCGTCATGTAAGTAAATGGCGATCTCTGTAATACGATGATTGGCGGCATAGCCTCCGGTAGTTTCTATGTCAACAATCGCATACATGTTCGAAATTTAAAATTTGCAGTCTTCCGGTAAAAGCAGAAATTGAAGGAAATTTTACATCAAGAAAATGAGTGGCATTCTTCGCTTTTTACTCTCTGGTTTAGCCGTTTTACTTACTTCTTACTTGCTCAATGGCGTTCACGTGCGCGATTATTGGTACGCCTTATTAGTGGCCGCCGTTCTTTCCCTCGCCAACGTAATCGTTCGTCCTGTCCTCATTTTTTTTACCATTCCCATTACATTTATAACCCTTGGATTGTTCCTCCTCGTCATCAACGCACTCATCATTTTACTTGTTGATTTCCTTGTTCCCGGGTTCAACGTTGATGGATTTTGGTGGGCGCTCGCGTTTAGTTTAATCCTTGCGATTTTCAATAGTCTATTCGATGATATAACCGGCGAAAAAGCCAAAAGGAATCAGGATTGATTTTTATAACTCGTTGAACCACAAATGCGTCTGATCGCATCTTTCGTGTAGTAATGATTTGGCATTCCCTTTGCCTAATACCAGGCAAGGAGCTCAACTCCGAGATTTAAAGCCAAAAAATTATGAAAACGAGGTTTGCCTTATCCGCTGTGATTGCATTGATGATCATCACCAGTGGAAATATTGTTTGGGCACAAGGACGTGGTAACGGACATGATCGCGGGGGTCATCATAAGGGTGGCGAACGTGGTAACGGTAGAGGAAATGGTAAGAGCAATCATCATGATAATAACCGATATCATTCAGAACGCTACCATCATACTGACCATAACTATTATCACCACAACAATCATCATCACTCTAAAAAAATCGTGGTCGTTCATCGTCCTGCTCCGGTAGTTGTTGTACACCGTCCAGCACCGGTAGTCGTTCATCACCACCATCACCATGCTTATCATGAACCTCGTTACGTCTACTACCGCGATTATGACGTTTACTACGACAACACAAGACGTGTGTACATATCTTTCTCCGGCAGAAACTGGTCTGTGTCAACAGAGATCCCGGTGAGAATGTACTACGCCGATAGAGGCACAATTGTTAGTACAAATGTAGATTACTACGACGATGACTTCGCAGGATATTTAGATAACAGAAGACCCGGTGGACGTCATTGCGACGAATGGTAAAATAGAAGGGGACTTTTAAAGTCCCTCTTCTTTTTATTGATTTCTAAAATAATCTCTCTTCAGGCGGCTTGATACCCCTTACCCGTAGGCACACCGTTGTTTGACCTCGATGATGCGTTTGATGTTCAAATGCTTTTTGAAATGCCGCTTCCTTCGTCACATTCCAATTGAATAACTGGAACGTCTCTGTAAATTTCTGATCGTTCATTTCTTTCACACCATCATAGCTATCACCAACGATCTTAGCCAACGTAGCTTTTGTATTGTACTTATTAGATTTTTCAAGTGGACCGAATCCATATGGACCTTGCTTCTCGATAGCACCAACCACCATTGCAAAATTTGCTTCACCGATGTGGAGATATTGTTAGTCAATGAAATTACAATTTTTACAACCGAACCGATCATCACAAAGCGGGTTCAAATCAGGTAATTTGTACTATTTTTAAAGCCAACATCATGCTTATGAATTTCACTCGCTTAAGTTTAGTCGCGCTGATACTCTTCAGCATGGAGAGTTGCCAACCTGAGAAAAACGAATCTACACCTGTTGCTATGCCCAAAGATCCACATTCCTATTCCATTCCAACTGACGCACGCGTAACCCATCTTTCCTGGAAAGCAGATATTCATGTTGACACAAAAACGATCGATGCTGTTGCTACTTGGAATATTGAAAAATCAGAAGGTGCTGACCTGCTCACGCTGGATATTAAAGGGCTAACGATAAAGGAAGTTTTTCTCGATAATAATCAGAAAACCGAATTTCGACTTTCGGAAAAGGATCCGATCCTCGGACAAGCACTCGCCATTCTCATAAAACCAGAAACAAAAAGAGTAGCCGTACATTATTCCGTACCGGCCGATGCAGAAGCAATTCAATGGCTATCGCCACAACAAACGGCAGGAAAAAAGTATCCTTTCATGTTTACGCAATCACAGGCGATACTTGCACGTACCTGGGTGCCATGTCAAGATTCGCCCAGTATTCGCTTCACTTACGACGCTGACGTGAAAGTGCCAAACACTTTATTGGCGATGATGAGTGCATCGAACCCGCAAGAAAAAAATGAGAAAGGAGAATATCATTTTGAAATGAAGCAACCTATTGCGTCATACTTACTTGCTTTGACAGTGGGAGACGTTGCGTTCAAACCGATCAGTGATCGCGCCGGAATTTATGCTGAGCCATCGGTAGTAGAAAAAGCTGCTTGGGAATTTGCTGACCTCGAAAAGATGATCGCTGGCGCCGAGTCCCTGTACGGAAAATATCAATGGGAACGTTACGATCTTATCGTACTTCCGCCAAGCTTTCCATTTGGAGGGATGGAAAATCCGCGTCTTACTTTTGCAACCCCTACGATATTGGCCGGTGACCGTTCACTGACTTCATTGGTCGCACATGAACTCGCCCATAGCTGGTCTGGAAATCTTGTTACCAATGCAACGTGGGATGACTTCTGGTTGAACGAAGGATTCACCGTTTACTTCGAACATCGCATCATGGAAAAACTCTATGGTCATGACTATTCGGAAATGCAAGCGACACTCGCATTGCAAGACCTAAAAGAAACTATTGCCGATCTTAAAGGAGATAATTTGTCCAAAGACACAAAGCTCAAATTAGATCTCGTTGGAAGAAATCCTGACGACGGCGTGACTGACATAGCTTATAACAAAGGTTATTTTTTCCTTCGCCTCATAGAAGAACAGTATGGTCGCGAAAAGTTTGATGCTTTCTTGAATAACTATTTTCACGACAATGCATTTAAGTCGCTTGATACCGATGGCTTCATCAAATACATCAAAGATTACTATCAAACGAAGAACAACATTTCACTGAGCGATTCATTGTTCAATGAGTGGATTTTTTCAGAAGACCTCCCGGCGTCATGCCCTCAACCGGTATCGACATTGCTCGAGAAAGTAGACGCAGCGTTAAGTCAATGGAAAGCTGATGGAAGATTTAATCCGACAGCAGCAGCCCAGTGGAGTACACACGAATGGCTTCACTTCATCAAAAATTTACCCGACGCATTATCAGCTGAACAAATGGCGGCGTTGGATGCTTTTGGAAAATTTACCGAATCGGGCAATGCTGAAATTCTTTGCGCTTGGTTTGTTCACGTGATCAAACACAATTACAAGAAAGCATATCCGCGAATGGAGGAGTTCTTGATCAATACAGGTCGTAGAAAATTCTTGAGTCCGTTGTATGGCGAACTTGTCAAAACACCGGAAGGCAAGCAGTACGCGAAGGATATCTACGCGAAAGCTCGACCTAACTACCATTTCGTTGCAACGAATACGTTTGACAAGCTGCTTAACTAAATCGCTCCACTTCAGATCAAAATTCAGACGCTTCAGTAAACAATATTGTCGATCCAAGAAATAATTTTTGGGTCGATGCAACGTCTTTGGCACCTTTGGTGTCTAAGCGTTATGATATTCGATTGTATGTTGTTGAAAAGAAGAATTTTACTCGTTGTTGGGATTGTCGTGGCGATCGTCGTCGGACTTTATACTGGGCTTTTTGGTATGACCGTCTAATCGCCAAAAGCTAAGTGAGTTTCTTTCTCAGAAACTCTGCAGTATACCCTTTACCCTTTTTTACCATTTCCTCTGGCGTTCCTTCAAACATCAACGTTCCACCTTTCTTTTCCCCGCCATCAGGACCGAGGTCTATAATCCAGTCTGCACATTTGATTACTTCAAGATTATGCTCAATCACCATCACGCTGTGACCTTGATCAACGAGTGCATTAATGGCTTTCAGCAATTTTGAAATATCATGAAAATGTAGCCCAGTAGTAGGCTCATCGAATATGAAAAGGATGTTTCCCTCGGCGGAATTTTTTCCTAGGAACGAAGCGAGCTTCACGCGTTGCGCCTCACCTCCACTCAACGAGTTTGATGACTGTCCAAGTTTAACATATCCCAACCCAACATCATTGAGCGGAAGAATTTTATCGAAGATTGTTTTTTTGTCTTTGAAAAAATCCATTCCTTCTTCGACGGTCATATCAAGAATATCGGCGATGTTCTTGCCATTAAACTCGATTTCAAGAATTTCTTGTTTGAAACGTTTTCCATGGCAGCTCTCACACTTCAGATAAATGTCGGCCATGAATTGCATTTCTACTTTGATCTCACCCTCACCTTCGCAAGTCTCACATCTTCCACCTTCAACATTGAAGGAGAAGTGCGAGGGTTTGTAACCGCGTTGCTTAGCAAGCGGTTGCTCCGCATAAAGATTACGAATCGCATCATACGCCTTCACATAACTTATTGGGTTTGATCGCGAGGATTTTCCAATTGGATTCTGATCTACAAATTCCACTTGCGTGATCTTTGCAAAATCACCTTCCAGTTTATCAAAACGTCCTGGCGCTTCGGCAACAGAACCGTTTAACCTACCCACCGCTGGGTAAAGAATTTTCTTGATCAACGTTGATTTTCCAGATCCACTCACGCCTGTGATCACCGTAAGAACGCCAAGCGGAAACTTCACCGTCAAATTCTTAAGGTTGTTTTCGCGTGCACCGACAACGGTAATGGAATCTTTCCAGCGACGACGCATTTTTGGCAGCGCAATTTCTTCCCGACCAGATAGGTAGTCCGTTGTGTGAGACGCTACTTTTCCGTTCATGTCATTCAGTGTTCCTTGGAAAACCAATTCACCACCATGACTTCCTGCATCTGGACCAATATCAATAATTTGATCTGCTGCCCGCATAATCTCTTCCTCGTGCTCAACAACGATTACCGAATTTCCCAAATCACGAAGCGTCTTCAGCACACTCACCATTCGATCTGTGTCTTTTGGATGAAGTCCGATACTTGGCTCATCAAGGATGTACATTGATCCAACAAGTGCGCTACCTAATGATGTTGCAAGTTTGATGCGCTGATACTCTCCACCCGATAATGTGGACGTAATACGATTGAGTGTTAAGTAACCCAGTCCAACTTTTTCTAGGTACTCTAATCGCGATTTGATCTCTGTCAAAATTCTATCCGACACTTTTCGATCATATTCCGGCAGCTTCAATTTTTCAAAGAATACCAAGCCTTCTTCGATTGGCATTAACACCAGATCCGTAATCGATGTATCTACAATTTTCACATATTGTGCATCTTTTCGGAGTCGTGTTCCTCGGCAATCAGGACAGTTGGTTCTTCCACGGTAGCGCGACAACATCACGCGGTACTGGATCTTGTGCATTTTCGATTCTAAATATTTAAAGAAATCGTTGATGCCCTCGAAATGCGTATTACCTGTCCACAATAATTCTTGTTGTGCTCTAGTCAGTTCGTTGTAAGGCCGGTGAATAGGAAAGTCGAACTTAATTCCATTTTTCAGTAGCGGCTTCAACCACTCGCTCATCGTTTCCGTTCGCCATGGTGCAATAGCACCCTCGTAAACAGAAAGCGATTTATCCGGAATCACCAGATCTTCATCAATGCCTAATATTTTTCCAAATCCTTCACATGTTTGACATGCTCCATACGGATTATTAAAACTGAAAAAGTTTACAGAGGGCTCGGTAAACTTCATACCGTCGAGCTCGAAGCGATCGGTGAAGTTCATCTTCGCATGACCCTCGGGATAAATTACACAGTCGCCTTCACCTTCGAAGAATGCTGTTTGTATAGAGTCCGACAATCGAAAAATCGTGTTCTCATCGGCCGCGTCAACGGATGTTCGATCAATAAGAATTTCGATTTCACCCTCAATCTTCAGTGCTTTCTTTTTCTTGGTCCCTTCCGTTTCTGTTCCGACAAGTTCCTCTATAAACTGCACAACACCGTTAATGAGGATACGCGCAAAGCCTTTGCTGAGCAGTAGGTTTAATTCGTCCGCAATTTTTCTTCCCTTCTTTACATGCAACGGACAGGCTACCATCACGCGCATGCCGGTTGGGAATTTGTTAATTGCATCAACCACACTTGTCACCGTGTCGCGTTTCACTTCTTTGCCGCTAACAGGTGAGTAGGTTTTTCCGATTCTGGCAAACAGAAGTTTTAGATAGTCATAGATTTCGGTTGTGGTACCAACCGTAGAACGTGGGTTTCTGGTGTTCACTTTCTGCTCGATAGCAATCGCTGGAGATACACCTCGGATATAATCCACCTCTGGTTTTTCCATACGACCAAGAAATTGCCGAGCGTAGGAGCTTAAGCTTTCTACATACATACGCTGGCCCTCTGCAAACAAAGTATCGAATGCCAACGATGATTTTCCAGAACCCGAGAGCCCGGTGACGACCACCAATTTATTACGCGGAATGGCGACGCTAAGATTTTTCAGATTATTTACTCTTGCCCGCTTAATGATGATGTATTCTTTGGGATCGAGTTCGTCTAAATGGGCGTCTGTTTTCGATAATGCTTTACTCACGTGGCTGCGGCTGTTGTTCGGGTCAATAATACCTATAAACTGCTAATGTGAAAAGATAAGTTCAATTTGCTGATTTGAAATATAAAATTCCACAGCGTTGGATACATCCCAACACAAGCTGGAGTCAATGGAAAAAAAATATCCGACGTTCTGCCGGATATTTCTGTATTGATGAGTTCTATCGTAATTATTATGCGTCGAAATCGGGGTCATAGCTTTGCTCGCGGCCACTTTTTCGGCCACCACCATCGTCATCGTAGTCATCACCACTACTGCTGCCGCTGTTTCCAAAGTCGTCATCGTCGCTACCACCGCTACTTGATCCGTAGTCGTCGTCGCCACCATCGTCGTCGCCCTCGGGTTTAGACTCGACGTCGTATTCGCCCTCGCTGTTTTTAGTAGCGGGTACCTTAATAAGGTATGTTGCGTCTTCTGTTTCCAATGGGAAAACAAAAATTGGTTCTTTTTTAGCGTTTGTGATACGCGTGATGCTTCCCTCATATCCGTTTGGATACTGATCGCGAAGCAGATCTTTCAAATCTTCGGAAAGATTTTCTAAACTTTTTATTACTTTCTTTTTACTAACAGCCATACCATTATTGTGTGCGAATTCTGCGAGCAAATAGGTGAAGAAATTATTTGAGAGGCAAGAATTTCTGAGATTTTTTTTTGCGCTCATCAAGAATCTTTCTATCTTTTCATTCCAATCACAAAATTTAAACCCCTACAATATCGAGCAAGACCTCTACGTTACCTAAAAGAGAGATAGAATGATTGATAGCAGATTAAGCGACAGCCAATTGGTGTCGTTATATCAAATCGGTAACGAAGAAGCTTTCGAAATGCTCCTGAACCGTCACAAATCTAAACTTTATACAGCTATATATCTGATCGTCAAGGATCGATATACTGCTGAAGACTTGTTACAGGAAACATTTGTCAAGGCCATTAACACGATCCGCAGCGGGCGTTATAATGAAGAGGGGAAATTCCAACCATGGATCAGCAGGATCGCGCACAACCTTGCCATTGATCATTTCAGAAAAAATAAGCGTTACCCCGAAATTGTTCTTGAAGACGGAAGCCGCGTTTTTAATTCAATGGAATTCGCTGAGGATTCAATGGAATTGAAACAGGTCGCCCAAGATACGCGATCACGACTTCGCACGTTTATCAAAGAACTTCCTGTTGAACAGAAGCAAGTACTGATCATGAGACACTTCCTTCAAATGAGTTTTCAGGAAATTGCGGACCGGACAGGTGTTAGCATTAATACTGCACTCGGAAGAATGCGGTATGCGCTGATCAACCTCCGGAAGAAAATGAGTAAAAACAGAGCCTATGATAAAAACTTTTACCCAGACGGACCTGATCAGGTATCTATACCACGAGACTACGGAGGCGGAGAGCAAGGAGATTGATAAAGCTTTGATCTGCGATAGCGAATTGCAAGCGCTTTATAAGGAGCTTTGCTCGCTGAAAAGGGATATTGATGAAAGTCAGATGCAGCCATCTGCGAGCACGGTACTCAATATCCTTGCATATTCACGCAGCACCCAGAAGAAGCAACTATAGTCCTATCGGTGTAGGATTTTTATGGCTACATCCAAAAATATTTGGATGACAACATTGTTTTGCCACCCTAACAGCTTGCCTTTGAATTGAGCCGCAAGCTATCTTATTTTTGATTTTTCCATTCTAACGTGTTGATGAGATGCATGATGTCTTTTTTCATGTACTCTATGGCTGGTGCAAGCGAATCAGACGCAACCTTCGTGTTGAAGTACAACGCGCCTCTTATGAAATTTTCTGCCGAATCTGTTACCGTGAATTGAAATTGACTCGGAACATCTCCTTCTAGCTCTGCAATCACAGCTGTTTTACCACTTGGTGTTTTTGTGATAACCTCATCAATCGCAGAAGCCTTAATTTGATGCTTCGACGTGAGCACATAGGCATCGTTGATGAACTCCTTCAAAAGTTTTTCATCATGATTCAAACGCTTATACGTAATGTGGACGTTTGATTTCAGTGTTGGGTAATAGATTTCAATCCAAAATCGCTCGCTAATACTTGAGGTGTCGTCGAGCAATGTTGCGTGTTGAGAATATTCGAAAGCAAATGGTAATGAATCGGGCAAGTTTCGATAAGCTGGCGTGGGTAACTCGAGACGATTGTAGCCAAGTGGTTTCGGCAAATAGTCACGGTTACAGCTGGTCATGGAAACGACCAGGATCAAAACGGCGAAAAAATTCAGCTTCATAATAATTGAATCAGGCAAAGGTATCACGTTTTACTAACTGCCGGGGTTTACGGAATTAAATTCTTCATTAATGTCGCCGATCACTTCTTTGATCAGGTCATGCAACGTTACCAAACCGGCAATTCTTCCGAAACGATCTATCACCAACGCCATTTGAATATGCTTTTGTTGGAAGTCGCGCAATACTGTCGATAACGTTGTAGATTCCGACACAAAATAAGCTGGCCGCAAAAGCTTCTGCCATTGAAAACCACGCGTCTGTTCAATAAATGGAATGAGGTCTTTAATGTAAATGACACCTTCTATTTTATCTGGCGTTGTGCGATAAACTGGAATTCGCGAAAACCCTGTTCGATTGATACAACTCAGTAGCGCCTCAAAATCGTTTCCAATTTCAACGGCAGTGATACTTCCTGCGGGTTTCATTAATTGTTTCACCACAACCGTTGCAAAATTGAGCTGTGGAAGTACGTCATGAGCATGCGTGGCATTGAGTGTTTCTTGAAGCACTCTTGTGGCTGCCTTCTCCGATGCTTTCGTCCTACGCCCTAAGATTTTCACGATAAATGTTTGGAAAAAATTTAACGGATAAGTAATTGGTGAAAGCGCTATAACCCCTGCGATCGCAACGGGCGCGGCACTCCTCGCGATGAGCGTCTTGTAGTGATTGGCCAAATATTTTGCGAGCACTTCACTAGAAAGAATAACCATACTCACAGCGACGCCGGTTAGGAGTACAATCCAAGATGAATATAAATCTTTCCTGAGAAGCAACACGAGCACCGTAATCACACTAACCTTAATTCCCCAACGCAACATCAAATTCGTGATCTGCATTTGTTGTGGATAGTTCATTAGCCAAAGAACTGGTGCATCAAAAATATTTTTTCGTTGACTGAGCTTGTTAAGATCTTCGATCGATAGCGTAAAGAGTGCGGCCTCCACGATAACAATCACGAACCATATCAAAGCAAGTCCAGCGACAATGGAAAAGCTTAAGGTGCTATCCAAAGTCTCGCCTGCTATCAACAACGGGTCACTATTACCGGGAGGCTCGTCCAACTTTTTTAATTCTGAATGGAGGTTAGAAAGGCAGATCGTCTGTACTCGTATCACTTGTTGTGGCTGCAGTCCTCATCGGCTCACTACCAGAACGCTCAGATCCATAGTCAGAACTTCCACCACCTGAGGCACCACCTGTTTTCGGTGAAAGCATCGTCATGTTATCCGCTACTACTTCTGTCGTGTATCTTGTCACGCCGTCTTTCTCCCATGAGCGTGTTCTAAGTTTACCTTCAATAAAAACCATGTCGCCTTTTCTCAGGTATTTCTGTGCAATCTCGGCTAGGCCTCTCCACAGCACGACGTTGTGCCATTCGGTAATTTCTTTTTTCTCACCAGTGGTGCGGTCCTTGTAACTTTCCGATGTAGCGATACTAAAGTTTGCTACCACGGCACCGTTGTCCAGATTCCTAACTTCCGGGTCTTTACCAAGTCGACCAACGAGAATTACCTTATTTACTCCTGACATATTGTTATTATTTATTTTCTATTTGGAAAGAGGAGGGCTCTTAACAAAAATACCAATCCCGTTCTACAAAAGCTGGTATTCGTCCAGGAATTTGCTAATCAAAACCGGTTTCGGAAGTGCAGCAATTTGCTTCCTATTAAAGAATTTCATTTTAAGATCTTTATCCCAAGGCACGCCGCGCTTCTCAACAACCGTAAATGTTGAAATGATGATCTGATGGGTTAAAACATGCTTAAATTTCTTAACCATCTCTGTTTTGTCTTCCCTGCTCAAATATTTGCTTAGATATTTATCAGCTGATAAGATCTTCGAAAACGCAGTTTGACGGTTTGTTTCCACCATATAGAAATCGAAGAGTCCATGCCAAATATCTTTTTGATCTCGTCGCCGCATTAACAATGAGTTGCCTTTGCGCACCACGATATAATTAAAGTAGCGTTTGCGGACTGGCTTGCCTTTTATTTTCACCGGCAGCTTGTCTTGCAGGCTATTGATCGCCGCGACACATTTTGATTGAAAGGGGCATTCCCCGCACTTCGGGTTTTTGGGCGTACAGTGAAGGGCACCAAATTCCATGACAGCCTGATTATAGATGTCAGGCGATTGGTCGAGAATTAATTTGTTACCAAGGTCAGTAAATTCCTTTTTTCCTGCCGGCGAATTGATGGCTGTCTCTATTCCATAAATCCTTGACAAGACACGAAACACATTGCCGTCGATTACCGCCACAGGTTCTTTAAAGCAAATGGAAGCGATGGCTGCCGCAGTATAGTCGCCAATACCAGGAAGTTTTTTCAGTGCTTCAAAGTTATTCGGGAATTTACCCGCATACGTTGTAGCGACCACCTTTGCGCATTTATGCAAGTTTCGTGCGCGCGTGTAATACCCTAAGCCTTGCCACAACCGAAGTACAGATTGCTCGGAGGCATTCGCCAGTGCTTCTACGGTTGGGTAGCTATCGACAAACCTTAAATAATAAGGTAAGCCTTGGCTGACTCTAGTTTGCTGAAGAATTATTTCCGAAAGCCAGATGCGATAAGCATCGCGCGTCTGTCTCCACGGCAGGTCTCGTTGATTTTGAAGATACCATTTAACGACTTTATCAGAGAAATATCGGCTGTCCATCCTCCTGATTATCAGATTTTTTCAATATTCATTTTTAAATCTACGGGCGGCGTATAACTTTGCCAACCCATTTTTGGAGACCTTAAATATACGATTGTGACCAAAGCAGACATCATCAACGAAATCGCTGAGAAAACTGGAGTTGACAAGGCTGATGTAACAGCCTCCGTAGAAGCATTTTTTAGCGTTGTTAAGAATTCTATGTCCAATGGCAATAATATCTATATCCGCGGATTTGGAAGTTTTATTAACAAGAAGCGGAAGAAAAAGATTGCCCGAAATATTTCACGCAATACTGCCTTGGTAATTGACGAGCACTATGTTCCTGCTTTTAAGCCTGCAAAGATTTTTGTGAGCAAGATTAAGAACAGCGAGAAAGTAAAACTAATGGCGGATCGCCCAGAAAACCTTAAAGAAGAAGACGTAGATTAAATTTTGCCTTCCCGGTCGATCATTCGATCCTCAAAATAGATGATTAAAACACGGATAATATTGTTGGTGGTCAGTGTCGCACTGATCGCCATTATTTTTTTGCTTCCGAAAGTAGTCATTGAGAATGATGCACCCTTAGCCTCGGGTGACTCAACTGCTCAAACGAAGCCAGAGATGCATAAACCGATTGCCCCAGAAACGGGTAATGCTATTAAAGCTGTTCGGTCTCTGTATGAGAAAAGTTCTGAGAAAGAAAAAAATGCTATCTTTGCCGACTCTTTAGCAGACCTATACCGCGAAGCTGGCAAATTTGACAGTTCTGCGTGGTTTGCCGAGGATGCTGCTAAGTTTTATGGTACGCCTGGAAGCTGGACAAAGGCCGGCGACCAATATTATGAAGCTTACACTTTTGCCGTTGATGCAAAAAAGCAGGGAATGTTGGCGAGGAAAGCGCAAGACATTTATAAACAGGTTTTAGCGGAGAATCCGAAGAACCTAGATGTTAAGACAAAGCTTGCGATGACCTACATGACGGAAGCTCCGATGCAGGGTGTTGCGCTTTTGCGTGAAATCCTTGAAGTGGATCCGACGCATGAAGAAGCACTCTACAATCTTGGAATGCTCTCAGTGCAGTCTCGACAGTATGATAAAGCTGTTGGGCACCTTGAGAAGTTAATCAAGATTAGTCCAGAACACATTCAAGGACGATTACTCTTGGGAATCTCGTTGATGGAAACTGGCGATAAGAAAGGCGCTCGCGAGCAACTCGAAAAAGTGAAACAACTGGATAATGATCCTGCTGTTCAAGAAACAGTGGATTCTTATCTAAAGGATTTAAAATAATTGTTTAACCAACCCCTCCAATAATCCATAAAGGAAATTGCCGATTAAGATCGGCGTGGAGGAGCAAAAATTACTACTATGCCAAGCGGAAAGAAAAGAAAGAAGCACAAAATGGCAACGCACAAGCGTAAGAAGCGCCTTAGAAAGAACAGACATAAGAAGAAGTAATTCGTTCGTCTGCTGGCAGGGTCTTTACTAATCGACTCCTGCCTTTTCAGCTTATACACATCTTTTCATTTTAATTTTTTACGTTTTGAGTAATGAACTAATAATTAGTGCCACTCAGGACGGATGTCGTATAGCCCTTCTAAAAGATAAAACGCTTGTTGAATTTCACAACGAGGAAGAGGGAAGCAAGTTTACCGTAGGTGATATCTACTTGGGTACCGTTAAGAAGGTAGTCCAAGGGTTGAATGCAGCATTCATAGATGTCGGCTACGATAAAGATGCTTTCCTTCATTACCTTGATCTCGGTCCACAATTCGGTTCGTTACAAAAGTTTACGAAACTGGTTCGCGCCAAAAAGATCAATGGTGGAAAACTCGACAAATTCAATCCCGAACCAGATATTGACAAACACGGCAAGATCACACAGCTTCTTGCAAAGAATCAAGTCGTTCCGGTTCAAATTGTTAAAGAGCCAATTTCTACAAAAGGGCCACGATTATCCTGTGAGTTATCTCTGGCAGGCCGATACTTAGTATTGGTGCCTTTTTCCAATGCCGTAAGTGTTTCCAAAAAAATCACCAGCAGCGAGGAACGCAAACGCCTTCTAAGGCTAATCCAATCCATCAAACCTGAAAACTTTGGTGTGATTATCCGCACCGTTGCTGAAGGCAAAGATGTAGCCGAACTCGACCGCGACCTCCGCTCCATGGTCAAAACATGGGAAGAAGGAATGACGCGTCTCGTTACAGCAAATTCCCGCGACAAAATCATCGGCGAACTCAGCAAGACATCTTCTCTCCTGCGCGATATGCTGAACGAATCTTTCGATAACGTTCACGTCGACGACAAGAAAATCTTTGAAGACGTAAAAGCATACGTTCGCAGCATTGCACCCGACAAAGAAAAAATTGTCAAACTTTATTCAGGCAAGGCAAAAATCTTCGAACATTATGGCATCGAAAAGCAAATTAAATCTGCTTTCGGTCAAACCGTGAGTTTGAAAGGTGGCGGCTATTTGATTATCGAGCATACGGAAGCACTCCACGTTATCGATGTTAATAGTGGAAATAAATCTAATCGCGAAGAGAATCAAGAAACCACAGCATTGTCTGTAAATCTTGAGGCTGCAAAAGAAATTGCACGCCAGTTAAGGCTGCGCGATATGGGTGGAATTATTGTTATCGACTTCATCGACATGAAGAATCAGGATAACAAGAAACTCATCTATAAGACGATCAAGGATGAAATGGAAGAAGACAAGGCAAAGTCTACTGTTCTTCCGTTGTCAAAATTCGGTTTGATGCAAATTACCCGTGAGCGTGTTCGTCCGCAGATGAATATTGCAACGAAGGAAGTTTGTCCGACTTGCAACGGTACGGGCAAGATTACTGCGTCGATCCTGGTATCCGATCTCATCGAAAAGAATATCGAGCATTTATTGGTGAAGCAAAATGAGAAAGATCTCGTGCTTGCCGTACATCCATATGTATACGCGTTTTTCACTAAAGGAATTATTTCCAGACGAGTGAAATGGTATTTCAAATACAAGCGTTGGGTGAATATGATCATGGATTCTTCGATGGGCGTTACCGAATTTAAATTCCTCAACAAAGAAGGTGAGGAGATCCAACTGAACTAGTTTTTTATTCTATCGATATGAGATCAACGTTGTTGGCATTTAGCATGCTGATCAGTATTGCATTGCCTGCGCAAAAATGGCATCCCTTCACGTCAAAGGCCGGTGCATTCTCCGTTAATTTTCCAGCGGAGCCCGAGATGAAAGATCTTACGCGTGAAACCGCGGAGGGCTATTCGGTAACCGCGCATATCCACATGATGGCGAAGGAACCCGTCACCGCGTTTGTGATCTACAATGCATTCGAAACTGGCGTGAACATTCAAAGCGATTCCATTTACCTCGCGCAGGTGGTCGAAGAAATGTTGAGTAAAGTTTCGAATAGTTATGCAGCCGCAGATGCTGAAAAGCCACAAGTAAAGGACATCATCTTCGATGGATATCCAGGAAAAACCATCGACGTCAGTGTTGACGATGTCGTCGCACACTTCAAAGTTATCCTCCGCTCTAACCGCGCGTATGTAATCGCCGGGATTTTTCCAAAGAAACAAAAATCTAACCTCGATAAGTTTGTCAATTCTTTTAAGCTGTTACCGCTTCAGCCGGCAAGTTTTGCTACGTATGATGTTGGCAACACCATAAAGATGAATCTTCCGGGCAAACCTGTTTTTGACAAGGCCACCACAGGTGAACTGAATGGTGAAGATAATCTTGGATCGGAAGCATATGCTTTTCAAGATGAAAACTCCGGTGATTCTTACTCGATTTTAATCAGCCGATACTCCAAGTACGCACAATTCGAAAATGATTCGACATGGGTTGCAGACTATCTGTCTTCGTTTAAGTCAGCGAATGATGCTGAAAATGAAGAGCGTGATGTTATTGTCGACGGCGTACCTGCAAAAGAATTGATCGTTAAAAAAACCAAACACGCTTGGTATCGATACCTGACTTTCGTGCGAGGTAACGCGGGCTATTTGCTACTCGGCGGCGCACATCCATCGCATATTCAAAACAGGGATACGGAGAAAATATTTAAAGGGATCAAATTCTCAGCACCTCCAGAAGGTGATTTGTTTTCAGACAAGTCGTCCCGATTGCTGCAAGATTTGGTAAATGCCGACACCAGCATTTCAAACGAGGCAAAAAAGTATATGCGGTTAGCATCCTTCACTGAGAAAAATCTGGAAGACATTTTTACCTATCTCGGAAAACAGTATGCCGATGATAAAGACACCGAGAACAGTCGGAAAGTATATCTATTGAAAGCGCTCGCGGAGATAGAGTCAGAAAAATCGATCTCGTTCATAGAAAAGTTATTTCCGACGTTAAACAAAAATTCGTCGCAAGAATTCGCAGCCATCGGGGTACTCACACATTTACCAACACGTGAAGCATTGGACTTGCGCATCGTTCTTCTCACGAAACACACACCGACGGCTGATGAATATTATCACTCATTGATTGGAATGTATACCGTCGATTCCGTTGATCAACGATACTTCTATGACAAAACTATTGCGCTCCTGAAGCAACCTCCTTATAAGATGCCGCTTTATCCTTTCATGAAAAATCTTCTTCATGACAAACGATTAAAAATTCAGGAAGTCGCGGCTTGGAGGCCAACGATAAACGCCGATTTTGAAAGCGAGATGAAGACCTTCCGCAAGGATTCAACGTACGACTACATCGACGACGTTGTGGAAATCATGAAATACTACGAAGCCCTTGACAAAAAGCAAGTCAGTGCTTTAACAGAACTTGTCAGCAGCGATCACTATTACATCGGAATATTGGCCAGCAACACATTGCTGAAACATAAGCAGCGCGTAGATCCATCGATATTAGAAGGCTTTGCAAAAAATAATTCTAGTAGGATTATGCTGTTTGATAGGCTTGAAGAAGATGGACTGACACAATATTTTCCGAAGGCATATGCAAACCAAGATAGCTTGGTCATCGCGCAGGTATATTCATATCTTGAAGATGAGGATTACCAACCATTGAAAGTAGAGATTACGTATCAGGGTCTTGAGACGTACGAAGGAAAGCCAATGAAATTTTACGTGGTAAATATTTCCTTTGATGAGGCAGAAAGTTATCGTGGTGTTTTTGGTCCATTCGAACCCAACAAACTTTCTACGTGGGGTACATTAAACTACGTCGACTACGACGAGACCACTACTAACACCGACGACAAGGCTTATTTGATTGAATATCTTCGCAAGGAGAGTGTAGAAGAATAAAGCTTATAACTTTCAACAATAAAAAAGAGCACGATTTTAAAGTCGTGCTCTTTTTGTTATCGATGAATCGTTAACGGCCTAGTTCTTTTTCTTCTTCAACAGCCCTTTGATCAAATCTTTGGCGCCTTCTTCAGCTTGCTGTTTTTGTGAAGGTGTCTTGGTCGAATCTGTCTTAGTCTTCGTTGTATCTTTTTTGCCAAGTAGCCCACCAATTACATCTTCAGCTTTGGTTCCCTTCGCAGCTTTTTCCAAAGCTTTGCCTGCTTCTTCTTTAGCCGTGTTACTCACAGCATCTTTTACCTGCTGCTTCTGCTCACCTGAGGCAACCAGCTTCGGTGAAGGATTCGTGACTGATCCGCCCAGAGCAATATTAACAGGCACTGTTCCATTTGGATCTGTCTTCGCACCAGCTTTGTCGGCAAGGAAACTATTTAGTTGTGTTCCTAACTTACCAGCAGGCACGTTCATCTTCAAGTTATAATCGATCGATTGATCGAGCCCAGTACTTCCAGATACAGTCGTTTTATACTCACCAAACTTCACATCAAATGGTTTTACGCTCAATCTTCCATCTTTAATTGTCGCCGACATCGCCACATCTTTGAGCGTTACTTCACTTGTGTTGTCCAACTTCGTTAGCGATGTAATTCCAGAAACAAGTTTAGAATCTTTTAACGCAGCTTGCGCGATTTCAATCGCACCGCCACCATTTACAGTAGCCATGTTCGGCATCATGTCTTTCAACAACTCACCGCTAATTCTGAAATCTTTAAGTGAGAAATTACCATTCACAAGTCCGGCAATTGGAGCGTAAGTGGAAACAAGAGACGAAGCACTTGACGCCTCCTTCATGGAAACGCTGTTAACATTCAACCCAAAATCATACTTCGGATGTTCAATGTCTTTCGTGTTGTAAGAACCATTCACCACAAATGATCCACCCAGCATATTAAATTTCAATCCACTCAAGTTGGCGATACCATCCTTTACGATAATGTCTCCAGCAGCATTCGTAATGTTGTAGTCCATCATTTTGACTTGCTTGATATTAGACTTCAACACAAAGTCGATGTTCTGCGGAACCGGAATAACGCTCATCGCAGCGGTATCGGTTGTAGCTGTGGTCTCTTCTGTGTCGGTCATAAATTCATTCAGATCGAGAAGCGTCGAATTAAAATTCACTACGCCTTTGATTGTTTCGTTCTTTCCGAAAACATAGCCAAGGTAATTGTTAACCGCGCCACTAACATTAAAATCACTCTTACCGATTGTTCCATTTACATTCTGTAGCTCGATTTTTTTCGGATCGAATGCCATCGTAGCCTGCGACATGGTAACCGTAGGAAGATCTTTTGTTACATACTTAAAGTCTTTCAACGACGCTGAGCCACTGGTTGGAAGCTTATCGTAACGTTCTGCTTGTACGTCCGAGAATTTTCCTTTCGTTTGAATATCGGCCTTTATTTTGCCCGCTAACGTCATACCTTCAAGTGGAAATACTTTTGTCATCTTTTCAAGATCGATTCCACCCTTCGCTTTCAGATCCCACGTATAATCGTCGAGGTTCTGCAAAAGAAGATCAGCGGAAAACTTCTCGCCGTCGAGCAGTACCGTAAAATCTTTCACCGTAATAAATGTCTCCGCTAAAACGCCAGATGTATTTTTAATCGTAGAGGTAAAATGGATATCATCTAGTGGCAGTGGTACATCCGCGGATTTCACATAGCCGTTAGCAAGTGCCATGTTTGCGTCGATTGCAGGAATTGTTTTCTTAAGACTATCATAAACACCTTTTGCTTTGAGGTCAACAGAATAATTTCCTTTCATGCTTAGACCTTCCATCGGGAACATCTTGTTAAGTTCGGTGAGGTTTAATTTTGCAGAAAGACTTGCATCGACATTGGTTGGGTACATTTTCGTGATCAAGGCGCGCGCATCTACTGGATTTGAACCGAAATCAAGATGAAGTTTTTTCAAGTCAATTACGGTGTTGTCAATAACACCATCTTTATTGTCAATCAATAAGTCAACATTGATGTTGTTAATGGCCGTCGGAAGATCAGGATATTGGAACATACCATCTTTCACCAATAGATTAACATTGAAAGCCGGCATTTGCTTTTCGCTGTAAGTTCCTTTAACAAAACCGTTGAAGGCAAGATCACCTTTCGTTTGAATATCCTTGAAGCTTTCTGTGAACATTCCGGGAACAATTGAGAGGAGGCTCTTAAATGAATTTTCAGGACTCTTAAAGCTGATATCCATTCCAAAATCATTTTCATTCATTTTAAACCAGCCATCGAAGCTCATCGCAAAGTCATTAATCTTTGCCGTGTTCTCTTTGAACGTATACTTTGTGTATTGCTCACTGATCGAAATGGTAGCATCGATAAACGCACGCTTGTTGGACAGATATTCAGATCCATCATAAGCCATCGTAACGGTATCGGCTTCAGTGTTTGTTTTAAGGTCAAATATATCTTGCGTAAAATCACCACTTCCCGCGTGGTCAAGTCCTTTTATTTCCATCAAAAAAGGCATAGACCTATCGTTGTAAGTAACATCCCCATCAACAATTTCCCAGTGGTCTATTCCGAATGAAAAATCACTTGGTTCTTCGGTGGGTGTTTCAACTGTATCCGCAGATGGAATCGCGATATCGTAATTGGCTCGTCCATCGGGAAGCACTTGAATGTTGATGACTGGTTTGATCAAAGAAATTCCTTTTACGCGGAGTTGATCTCCAAAAAGAATATCCGATAAATTCACTTCAACGTTCAGTTCTTCCGCCGCAAAAAGAACTTCGCCTGCAAAAGGCTCATTATTAATGACCCCAAGCTCTTTCATTTGAACGGAGATGTTCGGGAAGTTTTTGAACAATGATAAACTAAAATTATCGGGTTCGAGATAAACCGTTGCGTTAACAGACTTCGCAAGTTCTTTATCAATTGCCGCCTTAATTTCATCTTTAAAGACAACCGGAATAATAAAGGCTGCTGCCAAGATCAGTACGATCAATCCGCCTAAAATGATAAAGACCCATTTCAATGCTTTTTTCATAGCGCTTATAGATTTTTAAAAAGTCGTTTCATCCAAAAAGAGACCAAATTTAGTAAAGAACAAAGGTTTCTTACTGAAGTTTTATGGAAGGATATGTATGCCTGTCGGCCGGTTCATCCTTTGATCACATCCATTTCAATACAAAGCTCATGAGTTTTTTTGTGAGACTCGTATACGGTGGATAGAATGGGCTAATGGATGTGACGCCATGCCGTTGCTTAAGTACTGGCTTCTCGTTTGAAAAAGCTAAGAAACCATGATAGCCGTGAGATTTTCCAATACCACTATTATTTACTCCGCCGAACGGAAGTCCCTGATGCAAAAAGTGTATTGCGCAGTCATTAACACACGTACCTCCTGCCGACGTTTCTGTTAACACCTTTTGTTGTTCCTCCGAATTTTTCGAGAAGATGTATAGAGCCAGTGGTTTTGGCTTACTGTTCACAATAGAAATTGCGTCATCCAAATTTTTGTACGCAACAATTGGCAATATTGGACCAAAGATTTCCTCCTCCATCAATTTAGCATCCATCGGGATTTGGGAGATCACGATCGGGTGCATAAATCTTGTCGATTGATCAACCTGTCCTCCGAATTCCAACTTGGCTCCTTTTGTTAGCGCATCTTGCAATAATGCGTTCAACCTTAAAAAGTGTTTCTCATTTACAATGCGACAATAATTAGAAGTCGTGTCAAATGTTTCATTGGCCGACAGAAATAGCTTTTTGGTCTGCTTGATTAACGCGTCAAGAAATTTTTCAAAAATGCGTTCATGCACCAATACATAATCAGGTGCAATGCAGGTCTGTCCATTGTTAATAAACTTAGCGACAGCAATTCGTTTTGCTGCCTCCTCAATGACAGCTTTTTCTGTCACGAACGCTGGTGATTTCCCGCCAAGTTCCAGCGTCACAGATGTCAAATTCTCCGCAGCTGCTCTCATCACAACCTTCCCAATCGAAGGGCTGCCGGTGAAAAAAATATGATCGAACGGAAGGGAGAGCAAAAATTTCGATACCTCGGGTCCACCTTCGCACACGGCCGCGACCGCCGAAGGAAAAAGCTCGGTAATCATTTTTGCAATAAGTGCAGAAACGTTCGGCGTTAATTCAGATGGCTTAATGATGACAGCGTTGCCAGCGGCTAAAGCCGATACGAGGGGCCCGATTGCCAAACTGAACGGGTAATTCCAAGGGGCGATAATCAAACAAACGCCACGTGGCTCAACATGCAGTGTTGCTCTTGAGCCTAACATCGTCATTGGTGCATCAATTTTCCGAGGACGTGTCCAATCATCGAGGTTAGCGATCGCGTGATTGATCTCTTGTATCACATGGAATATTTCTACGCCGTCAACCTCTGCTGCGTTTTTACGGAAATCATCATACGCTGCAGTCTGGATGTCGGCACGATTATTCAACACCCAAGTCCTAAGCTTTTGTAAACGTTCCTTCCGAAACTTTATGTATTCTTTCCGCAATGTCAATACGTGTTGCTTTTGGTCGCGGAAAATTTCTTGCGCTTTGTGTATCGTGGTTTCTTCTTGAATTACCGCCATAATCTAAGTTAACCCAAAATCAGGAGGTCGCAAAAGTTTCAAAAGCATAGAAAAAGCACTTTTCAATTGCTAAAGATTACTATTCTGTTAAATTTGATAACACAATAGTAACATTGGCATAATATGAAATGGGTGGTGTTGATATTCTTCTTGCCAATCTTCGCCTTCGGGCAGAGAGATGTTTCCTCACGGGAAACTTTTGAGCAATCGCTTCAAGCTTTTTTATCGACAGATAACGCTTCTATCTCCACAGAAGCCTTTCGATCACACATCGACAAACTGCAAACAAAGCGTGAGGCTGCGAAAAGTGAATTGAACTTTTTGAGAATGCTGTTTAGCAGAACGCATGAAAAATTTCTGAAACGTTTTGATGAATATGCATCGTTCGCACAAACAATTAACAAAGGAGAATACAACTGCTTAACCGCTAGCGCGACGTACGGACTTCTACTGCATCATTTTAATCTTGACTATGACATTGTAGAGACAAACTATCACATGTTTATACTGGTGAATACAGTGGAGGGCACAGTTCTTCTTGAAACGACAGATCCGGTAAATGGATTTATTACAGATCAAAAAGAAATTGAAACGAGGATTAAAAAATACAAATCGAATGCCGTACGCGACGAAAAAGATAATTACTATCGCCTCAGTTGTTCCGTGTACAAGCATGTCGCATTAGAAGAGCTTACTGGACTTCTGCATTACAATCTTGCGATAAAAGCATTCAATCATCACGACCTGCAGAACACAATCGAGCATCTTGATAAGGCCACGGCGATCTACTGCTCGCCACGTATGGAAGAACTTACGCGAATCGTTTTGTTGTCGATCATCGAAAGCAAGCAGAACGACCAATTCAAAGAGGAAAGTGTTCGAAGAATTCAAGTGCTTCGTAAACGCAATTTGAACGCGCTTGCCAGTCGATAGGCAATTCACTTCTTCTTCAGAAATTAGATAAGCTACCTAGCTTTGTAATATTCGAACTTCAACGCGTCTATTTAACCGGTGTGCTTCCGGCGTATCATCTCGTGAGAGCGGCTGCGTTCCACCAAATGCTTTTGTCTTGATTCGATTTTTGTTGATTCGTTTGTCGATCAGATATTCACGAACTGCATCAACTCTGTCTTGAGACAATTTCATGTTATCCTTCGGATTACCTTGATAATCGGTGTGCCCTTCTAATTGAATAACCATGGTTGGATTTTCACGCATCATATTCACCAACAAGTCGAGTTCTTCAAAAGAATCTTCGCTGATTTTGGATCTACTCACTTGAAAAATCAAATTGTCTAACCGCATCACGTGCCCTACCGGATGACGCGGACCAACATTGCCGACAGAAAGTTCAATGTCTTTCAGAACTTTTCTTTCTCCGTTTGCCTCAGCAGGATCTAACATAAATTTTGCTGTCGCGAAGCCCTGTGCTTCAACAATGATCGCATACTTTTCATTGTCGAACATTGGAAACGAATAGTTGCTGTTGTTCAAGGTCCCTACGCGATTACCATATGGTAAACTTTGGTAGGTAATTCTGGCAGTAATAGGCTCTTTCGTGGCAGCATTGAAAATTTTACCCTCAGCGTAAATCAAGCTGTCGTTTTGAGCAAGGGCCGCTGTTGCACCTAGGCAAAGCAGCAAAAGATAAAAAAATCGCTTGGCCATAGCTTATGAATTTACATTTTCAAAATCTTGAATTCAACACGTCTGTTCTTTCTTCTGCCTTCCTTCGTCTCATTGCTATCTACTGGACGCGTTTCACCAAAGTAGACAGCTTTAATTCTTTCTGAAGGCACGCCTTTACCTGTAAGATATTGTCTCACCGAATTAGCACGACGCTGCGACAGTCCTAAGTTGTAGGATTCTTCACCAACGGCATCGGTGTGACCTGAAATTTCAATTTCGATAGTCTCCTTCGACTTCAAGAAGTCAACGATACGATCAAGCTCGGGATATGATTCCGCTTTCAGCGTTGCTTTATCAAATTCAAAGAACACATTGTTCATAACGATAACAACATTCTCTTTCGCATCTGCAACTTCGATTGGTGACAAGCTAAAGTCAGAATGTTCAATTACCTTATCCGTTTTCACATCTCTTAAATCTAAACTTTGGCTTTCGGAAATTTTTCCTGCAGCTTCCGCTCTTACACCGTACAATTGTCCCGCTGGAAGTCTAATCTCGTATTCTCCTGTTTCAGGATTAGACTGGGCGATACCGACGTCTTTCCCATCCGGAAGTCTTTCATACACAATTTTCGCACCAAGCGGTTTTCCTGTCGCTTTATCAATAATCTTTCCTTTAACAGTAACCCATGGCTCCGGATTTTTGACGATTGGAAGCTTCACTCTGAATATATCTGTATTGGTTTCTGTAACACCACGTGAGTAATATGCAAAATCGCTCGACACTGGAATATTGAAAAATAGGTCCTCAAGTGGTGAGTTGATTTCAGGCCCGAGGTTTTCGGGTTCCGACCAATTTGTCCAGGTGTCGTCAAGTCTTCGTGATACATACACGTCGCTTCCACCATAGCCGCTGAATCCTTTCGATGAGAAATAAAGTGTTTTATCATCCGACGCTAAGAACGGCGCCGATTCTTCCGCAGCAGAATTTAAAACGTCACCTAGATTTAGTGGTTCGGTCCACGTGCTATCGTCATTCATAAACGACACATAAAGATCGCGATCGCCATGTGTATCTTCACGCTCAACCGACATCAACAACGTTTTGCGATTGTTAGCCAGAAAGTAGTGAGCTTTCTCTGCGTAGTTATAATCGTTCTTAATATTTAAAGCAACAGGCTTACTCCATTGGCCGCCAACATTTGAACTGATCGACACGCCTGCAGCCATCTTTCCGTTTTCAAGGTAACGATTGCCCAATACCATCACAGCAGATTTTCCATCAGGCGTTACCGCTTGAATGGAGTTCACGAAGTTTGGTCCAGCGTTGTTGAATTGCGGACCCATGTTCTTCGCCAGTTGCCAACGACCTGTTGAGTCAAGTTCAGAGTACCAGATGTCTTCCTTGTCATCTACGCCACCAACATTTTCAGGGTGGTTCTGGCGACTGAAATAAAGCGTCTTTCCATCGGGTGAAAGGACAGGACTCAACTCGCTGTAATCACTGTTTACATTTTTATCAAGTGATTCAATAGCGATTCCTGATGCGAGCAATTGCATTTTAGGAATGTCGGCAATGATGGGATAATTCGAATCGGAAATAGCAACAGCATCGATGCCGAAATAATCAGGTACGGCCGCACCATCGAATTCTATTTTGATGGCAGCTACTTTGAATGACGTCATCTCAACAAAAAGATTGAGCATCCTCCCTTTCAAAGGCACAGGCATTGGATTCAATGTATTGATCACATATTCTTTTCCAGCTTCATCATATGCGAGAACCCGAGAGATTGCGCTTGGATTATGTGATTCGGCGATGGCGATTTGTCGAATGCTAATGGGGTTTGCAAAGCCTAGTTTAAGGAATTCAGCGCGCTTAGGACGATCCGGAGCCCATGCGTTTGGACTCTGTCCACCAGCGGGAAGAACATTTGGTTTTCCCAGCGCTTGTTGTGCTGAGTATTGAACAGGTGTTAGCTCGGATGAAAACTCGATGACTTTTGACGCCCACTGCACAACTTGAGCACTTGTTGATAGGGAAAAGCCAGCCAGTAGGATGGTGATTAGTAAGGATCTCTTCATGAACCGCCTAGATTATGATTCAAAGGATAAACTTAACTAAAATTTCAGGAACGGCCGAAGAAGCTAGAGCATTTGACGTGTGATGTGATATCAATCAAAAGGATGTTTGTTGAAGAGCAAGAACCCGACATGTAATAACACGCCGAGTTGATTCTCTTCATCATCGTAGTAATTAGTACTGAGGCTGATCGGCCCAAGTGGTGAGTGATATACGAGGGCAGCGGAACCAGCAAAATACAACGACCTAATATCATCGGACACAATAGCCTTTTGACTGAGCCCTTCATGAATATGACGAAATGGTTTGAAGAGATAACCCTCAAGTCTGAAATCAAAACGATTATAAAACGTGAAAACATTTCGAAGTCCTACCGCACCATAACTGAACGATCGGAAATTCTGGAGAATAAGTGTTCGACTATCTTGAATAGGAAAGAAGCCTGGAGCATGAATAATGGTTCCAAAATAATTTTGAAACACCGGTTGGGTTGAGATTACACCCTCCACTAAATATCCGAAATGATACCGACCACCACCAAAATATTGTTCAGCGGTTGCCTTTGCTTTGACCCATTGGTGTGTATTACGCGTACGCATTGTTTGTACAGAGGTATTTCCTGGCTTGAAGTCTTCCTCCGCGCGAATGTATTCACCCGATATTGCGTAGTGTCTTCCTGCGGTGGCGTACTGTTTTCTGTTTAGGGTATTGGCTGAAAAATTAATACCCGCTTTAAACCCTTGAACTTTCAATTGATCAAGAATGTCGGTGCTGATGTAAACATTTGAGTTTGCATAGCGGTCTAAATTATTAAACGCTTCGACATAAAAAGACGACCGGAAAAGTGCCTCGACTGGGAATCCGAATTTTACACCAGCGTATCGGTCGACGCGCTTCAAAATAGTGTGTGCGTTATTTGATGTCTCTTGCAACAGGTCGTCATTTTCGAGATAATTCCAGCTATCGAAAGAAGCGTAAGGCTCGAGATATACTGGCCACGGAAAATCAAATCTCGTCCGAAGTAAAGCTGATTTATAGAAATTTCCGGTTTGAAAATTGGCATTGAATCGAGAAAGCACGCGATCGAAGTGATAGTAATTTAGCCCGAGAAAGATGTTGCTGATGTCGCGTGTTGCCACTACACCACCAAAGTCGACTTGAAAATTTTGTTGAGGACGCTTTGCAAGGCGCAAACTAAATGTCTTTTTTTCTTCATTAAATACAATGCTTGGATAGACATTTGAAAAGTATGAATCGGATACAAGATTAAAGTATCCACGACGGACTTCAGAGTATCTTAACAACGGATCATCCTTTCTACGCGTTCGGAAAGTTTTCCGAATGTACATCCGTTGTTTGGAATTGAATCCATTAAACGTCACACCATCAAATAAGAAAGGAACACTCTTACTGGTAAATCTATTTCTACGTTCCGCAAGCTCATCACAGTCTCTTCTTGCTTGCACTTTACGTTTAATATCGGGCATCTGCCGAATGGTTTGCGCATAACCGCTATCAACAAGACTTTTTGCTTTTGCAAAATCGAAGGAGGAATAACTGGCGATATCTGGCTGAATGTATACACCGGTTTCAGGAACCTGAGAAGGATCCGATTTATCAAGCAGTAAGAATAGTAACGATTTTGAGATGAGCTTTTCGTCTTGTTTGTAAGGATATTCTTCAAACACTTTTGTTGAAACGTTCACGCCGATGATGACATCCGGATTAAAATCACGTTGGACGATGTCGACGGGAAAATTATTATACACGCCTCCATCGAACAGGTACTTGCCATCGACGCGAATCGGGGTGTAGAAGAATGGTACTGTTTGCGTTGCCCGTAAGGCATCACTCAATGATCCTTTCGAAAGAATAACTTCATTTTGAGTAAAGATGTCGGCGGCCACAACACGTAATGGAACAAAGAGGCTATCGAAGTTGCCGTGTGAAATCGCGGAAGCTTGCGCCATTTTTTCGGCGAGCACGAAATTCAACGACACATCGTTTGCAATACTCGAATTGAATTGAAAATTAAAAGTTGAATCCAACCCCAATGAAAGTTTAAGGAAACTTGGATTAATGTCTTGTTGATGGTAGTAATAATTATAACCTTCTTCAGGCGAGCCGTTCACCCATCTTAAGAATTCTGGAGAAAGAACCATATGCTCGATTTGCGCGGGGCTCATACCTGCCGCATAGCATCCGCCAATGATGCCACCCATCGATGTACCGACTACATAATCAATCGGAATGTCATTCTCTTCAAGCGCTTTGATAACACCAACGTGTGCAAGTCCTTTAGAAGCGCCTCCACTAAGCACAAGCCCAACGCGTTGCGCCGAAGCCAACAACGGAAGTAAGAGAAGACCGATTACGAAAAAACGTTTCATGACGATAAACAGTGAAGCCTTCTAACTTAGAAGGCTTCATCTTATAACTGAAAAAGTTAAAGAAAATTACCAGTACATCAACGTCAGATGTGAAAAATGATTCTTTAAAGTGATGCCATCGGTTCAGCAGCTGCTTCCTGGAAAGGAATACTGTTTAGTTTGTTGGTCAATTCTTCTTTCACCTTGTTGAAAGCATCTTGATAGTCTTTCTTCACGGGTTGAGATGCCGGCAGGTCTGCTTTAAGTGCATCAACCTGAACACCATTCTTCCAGAATCTGTAGCATAAGTGTGGACCAGACGCAAGACCTGTGCTGCCTACGTAACCGATCGTTTGACCTTGTCTTACACGTGTTCCAGCTGTTACACCGGCTGCAATTCTTGACATGTGCAGGTATTGTGTCGTATAGGTTCCGTTGTGTCGGATTTTAACGTAGTTACCGTTGTTAGATTTGTATTGTGCTTCTTCCACGAGACCATCACCCACAGAACGAATCGGTGTCCCTGTTGGTGCGGCGAAGTCTGTTCCCAAATGCGCTTTCCAACGCTTTTGTACGGGATGGAAACGGTTTAATGAATAGCGTGAACTGATGCGCGTAAACTCAATTGGATATTTTAGAAGCGCTTTACGTAAGCTTTTTCCTTCTTCGTCGAAGTAGTCCACACCTTCACCTTGATCAAAAGGAAACGCATAATAAGGTGTCTTAAAATGTTCGAAATAAATTCCATTGATTTGCTTTATTCCGATGGTCGTGCCTTCAACTTGAAGTTCTTCATAGATAAGCTTGAACTTATCACCCTTCTGAAGTCGTGCGAAATCTACTTGCCATCCGAAAATATCAACAAACTTATTGGTGAGTTCGTGAGAGATTCCCATTTCTTCGATTGTCTCTGAAAGATTTGTTCTGATCTCGCCAGTAATACTTCTTTCTACTGTTGTGACTTCACGCTTGCAAACATCTACTTTGAGTGAATCATCAAATCGGAAGATGATGTACTCAATCGGGTTTGGCTCATACACTAAAGCCTTTGCGGTTTTAGAAGAATCTTGGCTGCAGATGAGTGTGTAATTTTTACCGGGTGCAACTTTACGTACATCAAAGATGGTCTTCGAGAGAAGTGACACTTGGTGGATCAATTTCGCGGGTACATTGTACTGTTGCAAAATATCGCCGAGTACTTCGTTACGCTTGATCTTGTCGGCAATCACAACGCGATCATCCACGATCATTCCATATAATACGCTGGGTTCTTTCACCTGAAGCGGAAAATAACCTACCGAATCTTGCGCGGCCACCGAGCTCGGCATAGTAGCCAGGTAGTAACGGTTCATGCCGACTACAGCGACTGCGATGACGACAAGGAATAATCCGATTTTTAACCAGCGTTTTTGCATGTCATGAGTTTTTTAGAAGGTTTCAAAAAAGTTAAGCGGTCTTAAAAAATTGGGTTCTGAACCCTGGTCAGACGCGCAGTGATGTAAAGATATAGTATAGTTAATAAATAGTAAAGTGTTGATCATGAAGCAATAAAGGATTTTTCCAATCCAACGAAGATTCTAGATTTTTTACAGGAATGTAAGTTTTTTTGGACTTGGGCTACTTCCCGGCTAATCTTTGGCCTTCTTGAATTGGTCGAATTTAGACTCCGCTACCTTTCTGGGGAATGTATTGTCAGACATGTCCGCATCGGCAAGCTCAAAATTCGGGTCCAACACAATGTTAACGACCTCTTTCGCTTTCACAAAAACTTTCGTGACTTCAGCCTCATTATGTCGCCAAATCTCCGCTGGAATCCGTTCAATTTCTTTCGACCCATCTTTGTATGTCCATTCGATCACAAGCGGCATCACAAGCCCACCAATGTTCTTGAATGTGACCTGGTACAAGTTCTTACCGTCGAGCTTCGCCAGAATTGCTTGCTCATCGATACGTCCGCGGAACTCACCGTACATCTGTTCGGGTGTATCCGTCAACGTGAAGGCTATTGGTCCACCGCTGAAATCGTGTTTCTGATCCATATTCAATTTTGCCGCTTGACTTCCTTTACGCTTCTCGTTGTTTAGTTTAAACCATTTCACATCGACCACGGCCAGGTTCACGTGATCGGTTGTAAAAAACCATCCTCTCCAAAACCAATCAAGGTCCACGCCCGAAACATCTTCCATGGTACGGAAAAAGTCGGCAGGTTTTGGATGCTTGTACATCCAGCGATTTGAGTATTCTTTAAAGGCCTTGTCGAAAAGTTCAGGACCCATTACCGTTTCACGCAATACCATTAATGCAGTCGCTGGCTTTTGGTAGGCGTTGTTTCCAATCTCGGTTAGTGCAACATGATCGGCCGCTGTCATCACTGGCCTTTGATTGGTTCCCTTCATGTAAGGAACGATATCCTTTGGCGACGAATCCCACTGATATCTCTGTTCTTCGGTCATCTCTTGCAGAAAAGTATTTAAGCCTTCGTCCATCCAAAACCATTGTCGTTCGTCGGAGCTAACAATCATTGGGAAATAATTGTGGCCTACTTCATGCACAATAGTCCCAATCATACTTTTTTTAGCAGCAGCACTCATCGATCCATCACGTTGTGGACGCCCGCCATTGAAACTAATCATCGGGTACTCCATACCAATGTTGCTCGTATTAACCGAGATCGCTATAGGATAAGGATAGTCGAACGTGTGTTCCGAATAAATTTCCAAAGCATTCTTTACAGCCTTTGTAGATTCTTCCGGCCAAACAGGCAATCCATCTTTCGGATAGAATGACATCGCAAGCACCGTGTTGCTCTTTAGTTTAACCGCCTGCACGTCCCATATAAATTTGCGCGACGATGCCCAAGAAAAATCTCTCACATTCTCCGCTTTGAATCGCCAGGTTCTTTTTGAAGTAGCCTTTGTTTTTTCTTTTTGTTTTGCTTCATCGACAGTTATTATGAATAATGGTTTGTCGAATGAAGTCTTTGCCTTTTCAAATCTTTCGAGCTGTGTTGATGTGAGTACTTCTTTTGGATTTTGAAGAACACCTGTCGATGCGATGACGTGATCTGACGGTACCGTCATGTTCACTGTAAAATTTCCAAACTCCAAAGCGAATTCCCCGAGTCTTTGAAATTGTTGATTTTGCCAGCCTTCAAAATCATCAAACGAACACAACCTCGGATACCAATGACCCATCAGATATGCGTTATTGTTATCATCTGGATAAGACTCGTACCCTTCACGCGACAAGAGGAATTTAATGCGATCTGTGATCGGATAATGCCATGCAACATTGAAAGTAAATGACTCACCAGGCTTTATTGGACTTGTGAGGTCAACACGCATCATCGTATTATTTGTAAGTACCTGAAGCGCTTTGCCACTCTTATCCGTAACCGATTCAATCGTGTAACCTGCTTCGAATTCCAACGGTCGAAGTATGAACATCACTTGTCTTCCTGGGATAGAATCGCGCACGTTTCCAAACAGACTTCCGAAATCTTCGTTACCTTTTTTATTTACATTCTGATCCAATTGGAGCCACACGTAACTCAGTACTTCGGGTGAGTTATTGAAATATGTAATTGTTTCTTTTCCTTTTAACGTATTTGTCTGCTCGTCCAATTCCACGTCGATAACATAATCGGCACGTTGTTGCCAATATTTATAACCTGGTGCACCTGATCCGTTTCGAAATTCATTTGGGGTAGGCAACAACTGATCAAGTTGTTCAAATTTTCCTAGCCACGGTTTTTGTGCTTGTGCAAAGATGGTGATCGTCATCAGAAAAGAGACGATGAGAGGTTTTAAAAACTTCATAGCAGAATGGGTTTGTACGAATATGGCAAACGAAAATAAAAAACGCCATCCTAAATTGACGGATGGCGTTAAGATATTTACTACCGGTAGTTGCTTACGCTGCAGTGTTACCGTTTAATTACTCTTCTTGAACTGGTCGAACTTTGACTCAGCCGCTTTTTTCGGGAACACGTTGTTCTTCATGTCCACATCTGCCAGTTCGAAGTTAGGATCAAGTGCGATGTTCACAACTTCTTTCTCCTTTACAAAAGTCTTCGTCACTTCATTCTCGTTAATTCTCCATATCTCAGCAGGGATTCTTTCAATCTCTTTCGAGCCGTCTTTGAATGTCCATTCAATTACAAGTGGACTGATTAATCCACCAACGTTCTTGAATTTAATTTGATAAAGATTCTTGCCTTCCAATTTTTGTCTGATGGCATTGTCGTCGACTTTACCGCGGAACTCGCCATACATTTGCTCTGGTGTGTTCAACAAAGTGAATTCTTCAGGACCATTTGTAAAGTCTGTTCCATTATTTGATTTGTTTGCGCCAAGGTCACCTTTTTTCACTTGTACATTTTTCTTCTCGAGATCTGTCTTTTCAGTTTTTAGTTTGAACCACTTCACTTCATCAACAGCGACATCAACATTTTCTGTTCCATAGAACCATCCTCTCCAAAACCAATCGAGGTCAACACCTGATGCATCTTCCATGGTTCTAAAAAAGTCTGCTGGTTTAGGGTGTTTGAAGGCCCAGCGTTGTGCGTATTCTTTGAAAGCTTTATCGAAGAGTTCAGGGCCCATAACGGTTTCGCGGAGCACGGTAAGTGCAGCAGATGGTTTTGTATATCCGTTTGCACCGAATTCCTGTCCACGCATGTTATCACCTTGCGCCATGATTGGACGCATTTGTGTTTTATCACCCTTCATAAAAGGAATGATCCCTTTTGGTGTGCCATGAGTGTCAAACAATTCAGGGTAACGAACACGGAAAGTTTCCTTTTCGAGGAATGTATTCAAGCCTTCATCCATCCAAGTCCATTGGCGCTCATCAGAGTTCACAATCATCGGGAAAAAGTTATGACCGACCTCATGAACAACAACACCCACAAGACCAATTAAAGTTTGTTGTGAGTATTTGCCATCTTTTCCGGGGCGACCATAGTTGAAGCAGATCATCGGATATTCCATTCCTTGATTTGCTGCGTGAACTGAATATGCAACTGGATAAGGGTAGACCAAAGTGCGCTCGCTATAAAGTTCAAGTGCATTCTTTATCGCTTTCGTCGACTCTTTTTCCCATAGTGGATTACCTTCTTTAGGATAGAGTGACATGGCAAGAGGCGTTTTGTCTCCAACCTTCACCGCTTGTGCATCCCAAATAAATTTACGAGAACTAGCGAAGGCGAAGTCGCGAACATTTTCCGCATAAAACTCCCATGTGCTCTTTTTCGTCGATTTTGTTTTCTCCTTAGCCGTTGCTTCGTCCTGTGTAACGATCACGACAGGTTTATCAAAAGTTTTTTTAGCGCGTTCATATCGCTCAAGTTGTTCCTTCGAAAGGACCTCTTTCGGATTTTGAATTGAGCCTGTCGCGCCAACGATATGATCGGATGGCACAGTAATGCGAACGCGATAGTTACCAAATACCAATGCAAACTCGCTTTGACCAAGGAACTGTTTATTCTGCCAGCCTTCGTAGTCATCGAACACGCACATGCGTGGGAACCATTGCGCGAATGTATACAGGTAGTTTCCGTCTTCTGTGAAGAATTCATATCCACCGCGTTGGTGAAATTCCTGGCGATTGTATTCTGTGTAACTCCAATCAACAGAGAAAACAAACTTCTCACCTGTCTTTAATGGTGCAGGAAGTTCAACACGCATCATCGTGTAGTTAATGGTAAAAGGTAGTGCTTTTCCTGTAGCGTCTTTTACGGACTTGATGTTGTATCCGCCTTTATAGTTGGAAACATTTACACCTGTCATCATTTGGAAGAATGCGGCAGGAACAGAATCACGAATAGCACCGGTTTTACTTTGTGCGCTAAGATTGTTCTCCGCGAGAAGATTTTGATCAAGTTGCATCCAGAGATAAGTCATCGTCTCTGGTGAGTTGTTGTGATACGTAATGGTTTCCGAACCCGTGAGCAACTGCGTGTTGTCATCAACTTCTACATTGATAACATAGTCGGCACGTTGCTGCCAATAACTTGCGCCTGGCGCGCCGGAGCCAGAGCGATAACTATTTGGTGTTGGGAGGACTTGGTCAAGTTGCTCGAACTTACCTTTCCAAGCAGGATTCTGTGCAAAAGCACCCACTGCTAGGAACATCATGGAGAGAAATGCAAATACTTTCATCGGGTTTATCATGAGTTATTCTTTGGGGTCAATTATTTCGATTTGTTTTTGAAGTCACCAAACTTCGAAGAGCCTTCTTTTTTCGGGAACACATTATCGGATGCATTCACGTCGGCAAGTTCAACGTTTGGATCAAGAACAATACTTTCAACTTCCTTCTCCTTCACAAACACTTTCGTCACTTTCGTTTCATTGATTCTCCAGATTTCCGCTGGCAATCGTTCGATCTCTTTAGATCCATCTTTAAATGTCCATTGTATAACAACAGGCATCACGAGGCCTCCCTTATTCGAGAGTGTGATTTCATAAATGTTTTTACCTTGAAGTTTCCCCATGATCGCTTTATCATCGATCGTGCCACGGAACTCACCATACATTCTTGGATCAGTATTCACCAAGCTGAAAGGTTCCGGTCCATTGTTGAAATTATCGAACTTCTTGTCACCGTCTTTTCCTGAAAGATCACCAGCCTTAGCCTTGACATCTTTTTCGATGGATTTTTCTTCGGTGCGCATCTTATACCACTTTACTTGATCGATAGATTGATCGTTAACATCGGTTGTATAGAACCAACCATTCCAGAACCAATCAAGATCAACAGCCGATGCATCTTCCATTGTACGGAAGAAGTCAGCAGGCTTAGGGTGTTTAAATGCCCAGCGACGCGCATACTCTTTAAAAGATCTGTCGAATAAATCGCGACCCATTACCGTTTCGCGAAGCATAAAAAGACCAGCAGCGGCTTTCGCGTACTGCTCTGCTCCAAACTGAATTACCTGCTCAGAGTTCGTCATCAGTGGACGCATCATATTCTGATCGCCCTTTAAGTATGGAACAAGGGCTGCAGGTTTTCCACGATCAAAATCGATATCCGGATAACGTTCAATTTCTGTGACAAGCTGTACGAAAGTATTAATCCCTTCGTCCATCCACGTTGTTTGGCGCTCATCGTTATTCACAATCATCGGGAAGAAGTTGTGACCCACTTCGTGCACGATTACACCGACCATTCCTTTACGAACTTGTGGCGTATACGATCCATCTCTTGCAGGCCGACCATAGTTGAAGCAAATCATGGGATACTCCATACCTTGATGCGCTGCGTGAACAGAAATTGCAACAGGATAAGGATAGTCGATAGTCATGCGCGAATAAACTTCAAGGGCATTCTTCACAGCCTTGGTAGATTCTATTTGCCACAATGGATTACCTTCTTTTGGATAGAACGACATCGCAAGTGGCGTCTTGTTTCCGATTTTCACGGCCTGTGCATCCCAGATGTATTTGCGAGAAGTTGCAAACGCAAAGTCTCTAACATTATCGGCATGAAACTCCCAAGTCTTTTTCTCTTTCACCTTTGTTTTTTCACGATCTACAGCCTCATCTTGTGTCGCGATAATAACAGGTTTGTCGAACGACGACTTCGCTTTCTCAAAACGATCAAGTTGCTCCTTCGTCAATACTTGTGATGCATTTTGCAATGATCCTGTTGCGCCGACTATATGATCCGCCGGAACCGTAATTTTAACTTTGTAATCACCGAAGGGTAGTGCGAACTCACCTTGTCCAAGGAACTGCTTGTTCTGCCATCCTTCATAATCATCGTAAACACACATGCGTGGAAACCACTGTGCGATAACATAGGCATAGTTTCCGTCGTCTGGAAAAAATTCATACTGTGTTCGCTCACGCTGATGAAGTCCATTGTTGATATTATAATTCCAGGCAACCGAAAACGAAACTTTTTGACCAGGATTGAGTGGCTGCGGAAGATCAATACGCATCATTGTATAATTGATGATAAATGGAAGCGCAGAGCCATCCGTCGCTTTTACAGATTTGATTTTGAACCCACCATCAAAATCGTACAAGTTGAATGTCGATGCGGCAACTTTTACGGCAGCAGAATCCCTCACGGCAGAAGTGCGAGTTGCTTCTGTCATACTTCCTTTGGCAAGATTATTTTGATCGAGCTGAAGCCAGAGAAACTTCAGTACATCGGGTGAGTTGTTGGTATAGGTGATTGTTTCTGAACCCGTGATGCTTTGATTATCATCATTAAGCTCGACGTTGATTACGTAGTCTGCTTTTTGTTGCCAGTACTTCGGACCGGGGGCTCCGGATCCGCTGCGATATTCGTTTGGTGTCGGCAGCTTTTGGTCGAGTTGTTCAAACTTACCTTTCCACTTCGGTGCGTCTTGCGCCAAAGCTGTGTGCGTAATAGCCAAAAGGGCCACTATTACTAGTCGTTTCATATTGTCGGTTAAAGAGTTATTCAATTTTCTTTTAGTCCCAGAGCCATCGTTCCTTAATGAGCATCAAAGCCATACCGGCAACAGCTGAGGAGACTACCATTTTCCAATCCCGTCTGTTCAGGGTTAGTAAATCCACTAAAATAAACGTCACGGTCAAAAAGATAACAACGATAATTATCTGGCCTACTTCAATACCAATATTAAAGGCAAAAAGCTGGGATACAATACTTCTGTTCCTCCCCAAAATTGCTTGGAACTGATTAGAGAAAGCCATGCCATGGATCAACCCAAAAAAGAGCGCGTACAGATAATTCATCTGAATTTTCCGGTCGCCTAAATTCTCTTCGTCCTTAAAAAGGTTAGACACTGCCGTAATAAAAATGGTTACTGGGACTAAAAACTCGATCCAGTTCGTATTGACTTTAATTACTTCAAGTGCCGACAATGCCAGCGTAATGGAGTGGCCTACCGTAAATGCCGTTACAAGAATGAGCACCCTTTTCCAATCACGCATAGTATAGAGCGCGCACAACGAAACGATAAAGAGGATGTGATCATATCCCATCTCAAGATCGAGAATGTGCTCGCGTCCGAGTTCAAAGTAAGTCCTAAACATTGTTTTTTGTTGAAGAACCCCAAGTATAGCGGATAATTTTGATTTCGCGGACCAATTTTTAACGAACGGTAAAACAATAAGCGCAGACAGTTTCCCTTCAATTGACCTTTCAACTAAAAATTCGCGCCCGATTCTGAAAATTCAAATACCTTACAGTGTTTTGGGCATCTTGGAATAACTTTTGAAATAAAGCTGACCGAAATAGTAGACTATGAAAACCGTGATCGCCTGTCTTTTAAGCTTTCTCTTTGTACACCCGCTTCATGTGTCGGTAACCGAAATCGAATTCAATGAAAAGAATAAGTCACTCGAAATCATGTCGCGGATTTTTGCCGACGATTTAGAGGAAACATTACGAAAGCGAACCGGCAATCAGACCTTTGATATTCTGGCTGCTCCGAAGGAAACTGTCAATCAACTCATGACAGCTTATTACAACGAAAACTTGAAAGTTAGCTTGGATGGAAAGGCTCAAGTGATCCACTTTCTTGGTCATGAGCGCGATGGAGATGCTTTCATATTTTACATAGAAATTGAAAAGGTTAAAAAATGGAAGACCATTCAGACGACCAATTCATTATTAACCGAAATGTTTGACGACCAATCCAATTTAGTGCACGTAACGCTATACGATGATGTAAAGAGTATGCGGTTGACGAAGGATCATTTGACGGATAAGCTTACCTTTGACGTTAAATAATTCTAAACAGAGTACTTCTACGTAATGCACTTCAGATCATTAGCCAGTTTCGCCGCTTTTATTTCCATCGCCGCCCTCCATATCGGATGCAATTCAAAAGATGAAAATGAATGTGCTCCACAGCCGTCGGTAACTCCTTTAACGATAGAGTTCGAACAGTTTGAAGACACCATCGCTGCCATCCAATCAAAAGAACAACTCGTTAGTTTTTTAACGCGACAGCCGTTGATTCGTGACTTCATGCTTCGACGTGGGGAGTACCCAGGTGATTCCGTTTTTATCAACACACTTTACAAACGTTTTAGCAGCAACGCTTTCGACAGTCTATTGATTGAAACGAAACGCATTCATGGTGATTTGTCGACATTGAAGGCACAGTTCAATCAGGCTTTTTCGAATTTCAAACATTACTACCCGGACTTCAATCCGCCAAAAGTAAAGACAATGATATCTGGCTTGCTCGATACTGATATGATTGTTTCTGATTCTGTGATTATCGTGAGCCTGGATTTCTTCCTTGGTAAGGAGGGGAAATATCGTCCGCGTGTATACGATTATCAGCTCGCGAAATATGACCCCGAGGACATCGTAGCGTCACTTATGCTGGTGTATGGAATCGACACAAGATTCAACGCAACAGATGTAAAGGACAAAACTGTTTTAGCGGAAATGATTTCTTACGGCAAAGCGTTTGCTTTCGCGAAACATATGTTGCCTTGTGTTCCGGATAGTACTTTTATCTGGTACACGCCTCAGGAGATGGCGGGTTCAAAAAATAATCAAGATCTAATTTGGGCGCGCTTCGTGCAAGATGAAATACTTTTCTCGACAAGTAATGAAGATAAACGGAATTACTTAGGCGAACGCCCTATCACAACGCAGGTAGGTGAGAAATGTCCTGGACGAATTGGTCTATTCATCGGATGGCAAATTGTAAAAGCATACATGGATTCTCATCCGGAGATGACGCTTCAACAATTGATGCAAGTTGGTGATGCGCAAAAACTTTTTAAGGACTCACACTATAAACCGAAACAAAAAAAATAACCTCACGAGCAGTAGGAAGGAATCGGTTGATTTCTTTCCAAGTAGCCTTAACTTATCAATTGCTCTTACTTCTTACCGTCCGATTTATATCTTTGCGAAAACTAAATACCCATGCGTCAAAAAATTGTAGCCGGAAATTGGAAAATGAATAAAACGCTCGAGGAAGCAAACATTCTTGCTTCTGAGGTTAGCGGAATGGTAGCCGACGAAGTTCGCGGTAATGCTAAAGTAATTTTCTGTGTTCCTTTCCCATACTTAACCGCCATAAAAGGTGTGCTCGGAAATAATTCGCGTATCGCACTCGGTGCGCAAAACTGCAGTGAACATGAGTGGGGTGCTTACACCGGTGAAGTTTCTGCTCCCATGTTAAAGTCATTGGGTATTCCTTATGTAATCCTTGGGCACAGCGAGCGTCGTCAATTTTTCGGTGAAGACGCAAAACTTCTTGCAAAGAAAACGGATGTAGCACTGAAGCACGGACTAACGCCAATTTTTTGTTGTGGTGAGCCGCTTGAAGTAAGAGAAGCAAACCAACATGAAGCTTTGGTGACAAAACAAGTTGAAGAAGCGCTTTTTCACCTTGATGCTGCTTCACTTGAAAAAGTGGTGATTGCATACGAGCCTGTTTGGGCAATCGGTACTGGTAAAACTGCAAGTGCACAACAAGCGCAAGACATGCACGCCGTTATTCGTAAACATCTTGCATCGAAATATGGTCAAGCGGTTGCCGATAAAATTATCATCCTCTATGGTGGTAGCGTAAATGCGGCAAATGCAAAAGAATTGTTTGCCTGCCCAGATGTTGATGGAGGTCTTGTAGGTGGAGCTTCATTAAAGTCGCGCGACTTCACCGAAGTAATTAAAGGAGCAAACTAAAAATATTCTAGAGTGTATTATACCCGCCTTCAGGTCCTTTGCGACCCAGCATTTTCAGAGATTCTAATCGCCGAAATTGCTGAGGCGGGATTTGATAGCTTCATGGAAACCGACAATGGTTTTGAAGCTTTTGTCGAAGGTGATCGCTTCGACCAATCTATTCTAAATGACATTCAGGAGCGCTATCGCGAACAGACTACTTTTTCATTTGTATTCGACAAGATTGAAAAAAGAAACTGGAACGAGGAGTGGGAAAAAAGTTATGAAGCGATCAATGTTGAAAACCAATGCTTGATCCGTGCTGAGTTCCATCAGCCAAATCCAAATATTCCGTATGAAATCGTGATTACGCCAAAGATGTCATTTGGGACGGGACATCATCAAACAACCTACCTGATGATCAAACAACAAATGGGTATTGATCACCAAGGTAAACGCGTGATGGATGCAGGTTGCGGCACGGCTATTCTGTCGATCATGGCTTCAAAGCTAGGCGCATCTTTTGTCGAAGCTTTTGACATTGACGAGTGGAGCGTCATCAATGGGAAGGAGAATATGGAAGTAAACAAAACTTCCAATATCAATCTGCAGCAGGGGAAAATTTCCGAAGTACAACTCGAAGGACAATTCGATATCATCCTTGCGAACATTAATAAGAATGTCTTGCTTGCTGAAATTCAAACATATCAAACATACCTTCCTTCTAACGGCCTCCTGTTGCTAAGCGGATTCTACACGCATGATATTGAAGATCTCAAAGCAGAAGCTTCAAAATTCAATCTCAACGAAGTACGCCGGGACGACAGAGAAACTTGGGCGTCACTGCTTCTTCGTAAGGGATAGTCTGTATTCACGCAGGCGTAACGTTGCCGACCCATCTTAACTGATCTCGTGGGATAAACCTCTTGGCAAAAAACTTTTAACTTTCAACCTTTAACTTTATACTCGAAAGTGAGAGTTCTAATCCTTCATCAGCATTTCAATACACCCGCCAAAGGTGGTCCGCTTCGTTCGTACTACCTCGCTCAATCTCTCGTGGATTTCGGTTTTGAACCCGTGGTGCTGACTATTCATAATGAAGATCGTTATCGGATCGAGAATTTGAATGGAATAGAAATTCATTACCTACCCATACCTTACGACAACAGTTTTTCCTTTTTTAAGCGTAGCGTTTCTTTTCTACGGTATGTTATTGCCGTTATTCAGATGAGCACGAAGCTCAGACATATTAAGATTTGCTATGCTATCTCCACACCACTAACGGTAGGGTTAGCAGCGCTCTATGTAAAACGTCGATGGAGAATCCCCTACATTTTTGAAGTAGGAGATCTTTGGCCAGACGCGCCTATCGATTTGGGTTATGTAAAAAATATTCTTCTCAAAAAATCATTGCTAAACCTTGAGAAGAAAATTTACCAAAATGCATCATCGATCGTGGCTTTGTCCACAGCCATTAAAGAAACTATAGAAAGAAAAGTAGCGGGAAAGAAAATGCATCTTATTCCCAACATGGCAGACGTCGATTATTACAAACCCGTGTCGAAGCCTGCTGAGTTAATTAAAAAGTTTGAGGTAGAGGGTAAGTTTGTGATCACGTATTGTGGTGCACTTGGTGCTGCTAATGGCTTAGAGCACATTTTACGCTGCGCGCTTGAAAGTCAGGAGCATAATTTACCAGCTAAATTTTTGATCTGCGGAGAAGGCGCCGTAAAAGTATCACTCATGGAAAGGGCGAGTCAAATGCAACTTCAAAACGTAAGTTTCATTCCGTTTCAAACGCGCGAAGGTGTAAGAGACATTCTCAACGTGAGCGACGCAGTGATGATTAGCTACAAACCGTTTGCAGTATTAGAAACCGGTTCACCAAACAAATATTTCGACGGACTTGCTGCTGGGAAAATGATCATCACCAATTTCGGTGGATGGATTGGCAAAGAAATTCAAGAAGAGCGGTGCGGCATTGTGATAGACCAAAAATTACAAAGTGAGTTCCCAAGGTTGATACAACCGTTTATTGAAAACTCATCTTTGTTAGTTGAATATCAGCAAGCCTCACGAAAATTAGCGCAAGCAAAATATGCGCGACGGAAATTAAGTGAACGCTTTGTGGAAGCTATTCAAGAAGTGCTTAGCCGTTGAGTACCTACAACTTTCGAACTGATGAAGACTACTCAATGTCAGTCCACGAATCAACCTCAAGTTTGTATTCTCCATCTTCTTTTTTCCAAATGTTCACATATTTTGCCTTGAATGTCATCACAGAATCTTGTACTTGAATTTTATTCGTGACTTTTCCTGTTTCATAAATTACATCGCCCGACGCATCTATCGACAGGGTTTCCGTGTTCATCTCGACCAACTTTGCTCCTTGCAACATCGACTTCCAAAAATCACGAATAGCTTCACGACCGCGAACAACATCGCTATTACCATCACCCGATAACTTGGCGTTCTTCGTATAAAACTGAGACAGCTTCTCGGCATCACCTTCCGTAAATAGCGCTTTCAGTTTTTCATTCTGCGCATGAACGATTGCTTTTAATTCTTCTTCCGTCGGAGTTGCGGGTTTCTGATTGCAGCTAAACAATACAACTAAGATTGAGAGGTAGAACAGGTTTTTCATGGCTTACAATTTAGGTTAACGATATTTCTTATGACTGACGTTCAATTAGATTTTTCGCAAACTGTTCGAGGAAATCTCGCTGCGATGACGGTGGCAATTGATTCAAGTGCTGAAAACCTTTATCAAAATATTGGTTGATCTTTTTTTCAGTCAACGCTGGAATGTTTAATGAATCATAAATCTTCTTCACCGCAGCAACTTTCTCCTGTTTTTTAAACTTCGTTGCCGTAAGCCAGCCTGCCAATTCCTTCTTGTGTTTTCCTTCGGCTTTCTCAATCGCTTTAATCAATAAAAACGTTTTTTTGTTGGCGATTATGTCACCACCAACTTGCTTACCGAATTTCTTCGGATCGGCATAAGCATCGAGCAAATCGTCTTTTAATTGAAAGCCGATACCGATATTCGTTCCGAACGCACGCAGAGAATTTCGGTCTGCTTCACTTCCGCCGGCAAGGATAGCGCCAAGCTCTAAGCTAAATCCAAGAAGCACCGCTGTCTTCAACTTGATCATATTAATATAATCATTTTCAGCTACTGTCTTCTCCGATTCAAATTCCATATCCCATTGCTGTCCTTCACAAACTTCCGCAGCACACTGGTTGAACGCTTTGATAACCGTTTTATATTGACCCGGATCAAGATCGCTAAACATCTCGTACACCTTCACCAACATGACGTCACCAGAAAGAATAGCCGTACTCGTATTCCATTTCTTATGAACAGTAGGCTTGCCCCGTCGTAACGGCGCCTTGTCCATAATGTCATCGTGCATCAAAGTGAAATTGTGAAACGCCTCGACAGCTACAGAATACGGAACAATGGATTTATAATCCTGCTTGTAAAGGTTGTAAGCCAATAACGTCAACATTGGGCGTAAACGCTTACCACCTAAATTCATGATATAGCGAATCGGTTCATAAAGAGACGCTGGTGACTTTCCAAATTGATTCTTTGCAATACTTTTTTCAATCGAATCGAGATACTTATCAAGCATGGATTATTTTTCGAAAATTTTGATTGGGGCAAATATCGTAACTAGTCTTCGTTTTTCTCGAACACTAAGTCGATGAGACGTTTATCAATATCTGTTTTTTTCACACGAACACGTACACGATCGCCAAGCGTATAAACTTTATGCTTCCGCTTTCCAACAACACGATATTTCTTTTCATCGAAATCATAGAAGTCGTCGGTGAGATCCGCCAAGCGCACCATTCCTTCACATTTTGTTTCTACGATTTCTATAAAGATTCCGAATTCAGTTACACCAGAGATCAATCCCTCATAAACTTTATTCTCCGCATAGGTCATGAATTCCACTTGCTTGTATTTAATGGATGCGCGTTCTGCATCAGCGGCTCTCTTCTCGCGTTCGGAAGTGTGAATACATTTCTCTTCATAATCAGACTGACTCGGCGGCTTCTCTTCGTCGAGATAACGTTGAAGCAGACGGTGCACCATCATATCAGGATAGCGACGAATAGGTGACGTAAAGTGCGCATAATGATCGAAGGCCAATCCAAAGTGTCCCTTTGTTTCGGTTGAATACTTAGCCTTCGCCATTGTACGAATGGCCAGTTGTTCAAGAATATTTTGTTCTGGCTTTCCTTCAATCTCCGTCATCAATTTATTTAATGACCTGCTGATGGCTGTTTCATCAACATTCATCTTGTGACCGAACTGTTTCGCAAACACTGAGAAATCCTTCACCTTTTCCGGGTCCGGAAAATCATGTATACGATACACAAATGTATTCTTCTCTTTCCCCTTCTTATGATTGTACACAAATGTGGCCACCTGCTTATTTGCCAACAACATAAATTCTTCGATCAGCTTGTGTGCATCTTTTCTGATCTTCGGAACTACTTCCAATGGGCGTCCATTTTCGTCGAGCTTAAACTTCACTTCCGTGGTCTCAAAATTCACAGCGCCTTTATTGAAACGCTCTTTTCGAAGTTTCTTCGCGAGTGAGTTTAAGATTAGTAATTCCTCTGATAATGGATGCTTCTTGCCTTCGAGTATCTCTTGGGCCTCCTCATACGTGAAACGAACGTCGGAGTGAATAACGGTCCTTCCGAACCATTCTTTCTTAATCTTCCCTTTGTCATCCATTTCAAACACCGCCGCAAAAGTGAGTTTATCTTCTTTTGGTCGGAGCGAGCACAATTGATTTGACAATCTTTCCGGCAACATCGGAATTGTACGATCTACCAAATAGACTGACGTTGCACGATCAAACGCTTCTTGATCGAGTGGTGTATCGGGAAGAACGTAGTGCGTTACATCCGCAATGTGAATACCGATCTCGTAGTTTCCATTGTCAAGCTTTTTGAATGACAGCGCGTCATCAAAATCTTTTGCATCAAAAGGATCGATGGTGAACGTTGTTACCTCTCTGAAATCCCAACGTTTCTTCACTTCTTGCTTTGTAATGCCTTCATCGATCTTTTCCGAATCTTTCAGAATATTTTCTGGAAAACGGAATGGCAAATTAAACTCCGCCATAATCGAATGGATCTCCGCATTGTTTTCACCCGCGCGGCCGAGAACATCAACAACTTTAGCCTCAGGCTTCCGTTCTTCCTCCGCCCACGACGTGACTTCAATGATTACCTTATCGCCGGTTTTTGCGCCTTTGATATTTTCCAAATACACGAAGAAATCTTGGTGGATCTTTCGCGCATCAGGCACAACGAATGCATAATTTTTTGAAACCTCAATCTTGCCTACAAATTTTGTCCGGTTGCGTCGTACAATTTCTGTAACGCGTCCTTCAGGGTGCTCACCATGACGACCCGGTAGTATGGCAACTTTCACCATATCACCATCAACGGCCGATTTAAGATCTTGCGTTTTGATATATACGTCCGACTTTCCTTCGCCAATGTTAACGTAAGCGAAACGCGCATTTACATGATCGACTGCACCGGTAAACGCTTCTTGTTCACGCGTACTGATGAAGTTTCCATTGCTTTGCTCTTTGATGACATTGTCATCTTCCATACCATAAATAAGCAAGGTGGCTTGCTTTATATCGTCGCGCTTCTTTAAAGTTAGCTTCTTTATAATCTGCGCTATTGTATAACCTTTACCTGGTCGCGACTCCAAGAGTTGTAGTATATTCTCACGAAGCGTATTTCTAAACTCCTTCGTTTTTGTCTTTTTGCTTTTAGACTTCTTATCTTTTTTAGACATCTTAATGACTTGATTTAATGTAACAACATTGCATCGTTGTTTAATCTTTCCTTATCGTTAAAGGTACAAGTAATTCTGCTATCCTCACGTATTACGATTGTCGGAAAACAATACGGCTGCAATTATGTTATTTTTGTTAATAGTTAAAACTTAATACCATGGCTCAAACCAAACTCGGTGAGAATGTTGTAAACACGATCGGAGATTTACCCGCTGTCGGAACGCAAGCGCCATCTTTTACGCTTACGGGAATCGAACTCAAGGATGTAAACCTTAGCGACTACGCTGGCACAAACGTCATCTTGAATATATTTCCAAGTATAGACACACGGGTATGCGCGATGTCTGTACGGGAATTCAACCAACGCGCGGCGTCATTGCCTGAAACTACAATCCTCTGTATTTCGAAAGACCTTCCTTTCGCCTTTCGCAGGTTTTGTGGCGCAGAAGGCATCGACAAGGTGATTTCACTTTCAGACTTCCGACACAAAAACTTTGGAAGCGATTATGGTCTCGAAATGAAAGACGGCGGCATGGCTGGCCTTTTTGCACGTGCAATAGTCGTGATCAACAAACAAGGAAAGGTGATTTATACAGAACTTGTTCCTACGATCGGCCAGGAACCAGATTATGAAAAAGCTATCCTTTCGCTGGGATAGTATCCGTGGGCATTCGGATATTCGTCACTTGTCAGTCAACGGATCTCAACGGTGGAGGCTGCTGAAGTCAGCAGCCTACCCTGATATTAGTTCATAAACACGGCATTGGCGAAAATAAGTTTCCCATTCTCCCAAAAATCTCGGAAAAGCGGGTTGTCAATCATGTAAATCACTTTTCCTGATCCCTTTTCCTCGACACCAAACACCAAACTGTTTTCCAGTTTCTTATTCGCAGCGTAACCGGCATAACCTTGTATAGGTGTAGGCTTCGTTCGGATAACGCCCACATTCCATCCATGATCTAAAAAAGCAAAACGTCGTTCTGTAGTCTTTAAACTGAAATAGGTATTTCGCAAACCAAAAGCGAGAGGATGAGAATTGTCGATGTCAATTTTATAGATAGCCCCAAAGATGTATCCCGACAATTCCTTCCGTTCAAAATCTTCGTAGCGCGTTAGCTGTTCCTTTTCCACCTTCTTCTTCTCAATTTCATCGGCGCGATCTTCTTCTTCCTTCGAGGCAAATTGTTTTAAGCCAAAGGTTTTCTTATCTGCAAAAGTCGATAATGCGTCACCCACGACAATCAGTTTTCCCCCCTGCGAAACCCAATTGCTCACTTCTTCAAGCAGCGCATCATCAAACAACCGATACCTGCCGTCCGGAATAATGAGCACATTGTAATCTTTCCAATTCGATCGCTTAAAGTACGTCGTTCCGATTGGCGTAATCGGATACATCAACTCGCGCTCGAAGAAATGCCATACTTCACCAGCAGAGAGTGACGATGTTTGCTCGCCAAAGAGCAACGCGACTTTAGGTGCTTTCAAATAACTGACATCAGCTGAACCCAAGTCTTTTCCTTTTTCCACAAACCCTGTTGATGTTGAAAAAACTTGGCGTCCCATGAGTTTTGCCATCGATGTTACGCGCTCGTCAAATTCATTTACACCTTCATTGTTACGGCGTGTAACCACTAAGGTGCCCGGATCAAAGGAGAGTCCATTGGCCGTAAACGCTCGTTGAGCCACGCGAACTTTAATTCCTGCCTTCATCAGCGACGCTGCAAAACTTGCATCGTCTAAAGTTTTATAGCGAAACAGATAAGCATAAGGCTTCGCGCGGGTTGATGGTGCTAGAGATTTCGGTTCAAACTTCTTCGCTACTTGGATTTTCTCTGTCAGCGCGAAGCCGTTCAAGTCGTAAGCATAAAACAAGTTCCATGCAGTAATATCATAGGTTAGCGAATCGGATAGTTTTGATTTCGGCTCGAATATCGCGGAAATAAATCTAGATTTTGGCTGCGCTGTACTCACAACGATGTCTTCCGTCGACAACGTAACGCTTCCACTCTTTTGTGTCTGAAAATCGAATCCTGAAAGTGTACGACCTGAAGCAGCACTGCCGTACCGAATACCATGCATATCCATCCAACTTGTGATCCGCGCAACTTTATCGGAATTGTTATCCCCTTTGATAACATATGTTTTATAAAGCCCTGAAGGATTTGAATTATTGTCGCGAAAATATTTTTCGAACTCCTCCACAACTTGTGTTGCGTTCTGAGCAGTAATCTCAATTGTTGAGAGGCCAGTTACATGATGATGAAGCAATCTGTCTTTCAACGTAAGCGGATCATCTTCAGGCGTGCGAATGCCAAGACCCGCATAGCCTCCACCACCTTGCTCGTAAGTCATACCGATCGCACCCGAGTAGGTCGGATAAGTATCACCGTAGCTGGGGTAGTAGAGATCAAAAACTTCTTTTGTAAAATAGAGCCATCCCTGTTCATCGAAATATTTCGCGTGGTTCTTTCCGATCAATGTTTGAAATTTCCGTTGCCACGGCGAAATGACTTCGTGAAAAGGTTCTGCTGCAGGTGCAAAATAGTATGGTCTGTTATAACCCTGCTCATGGAAATCAACATGCACGTGCGGAAGCCACTCATTGTAAATTTTCAATCGGTGCTGCGTCTCTTTCTGTTTGGCCCAGGCCCAGTCGCGATTCAAGTCAAACATGTAATGATTTGATCGACCCCCGGGCCATGGTTCATGATGCTCCATTGCATCTTCATTCATGTTATAAGGAGAATTGCTGTACTGTCCATTAAAGTTTGCGTAACGATCACGGCCATCAGGATTAATGCATGGATCAATGATGACAATTGTATTTTTTAGCCAAGCTTGCGTTTTTGCGTTCTGCGGATCCGCCAATTCAAACAACGTTAGCAGCGACGCTTCCATCCCGCTGGCTTCGTTTCCGTGAACATTATAACTCAACCAAACAATTGCTTTCTTTTCACCCGCCGGAGTTCCGTCCAACACACCAGCACGTTTGAGGTTATCAGTACGGATTGTTTCAATGTCTTTAAAATTTTCTGGCGCTGTTACGATCGCATATACAAGGGGGCGATACTCATTGGTCTCACCATACTGCCGAAGTACGACATTGGGCATGAGGTCGGCAACGTACTTATAATATCCTACAGCCTGATAGTGGCGCGTAAATCTTTCACCCAATTCATAGCCTAAAAACTCTTGTGGCGACACCAGTTTCTGCTGTGCGAAAGTATGATAGCTAAATAAAAGCGCTATCGCTGTGAGGACAGTACTACGTTTCATCATGGTGCCAATATACTTCACCGAAAGAAAACCCCAGTATGTATTTTTAACCGCCCATAAAAAAGAAAACCCCGACAGCGCTCTTGCTTATCGGGGTTTTTCTCAACCTGTAAAAACTTGATCTCTAATCCTTTCCTTCGGCATCTTCTTGATCTGCCTTCGCAATTTCTTCATCAATAATCTTTTCGATTACTTCTCGTTGACGTTCATCGATCGTCTTGTCAACTTTTGCCTGCTTCTTCATGAAACGAAGCATTGCATTTTTCTTTATCTCATATGCCATGAACACGGTATATTCTTTCGTTTTATCATTCAAAAATTTCTTCTCACCAATTTTTCGCAAATCGGCGATATCAGTGTTCATCACCTGACGAACCAAACTTTGAAATTTATCCGCGACATCGGCAGCATTCTCATTTTCTGTTTGACCCAGGTATTGATCGGCCACTTGTTTCATCGTCGTATTAACTTGGCCAGCTAACACAGATTTTGCTTCCAGATCTGCTTTACTTCTCGCGATATTATCTTTTATGCTTTCTCCTTTTCCAGTGCCTCTCCAAAAGCGATTGTTAGATTCATATGCATTTCCTTGGAAGGGCTCTTTGACTTTAGAACCGAATGGACTGGAGGCACAAGAATAGAAAATGAAGAGGATAGCGAATGCTGAAAAATTGCGTAGCGGCTTCATGTGACATTTCATTTTCATAACGAAAGTACGAAAAATTGTGCCAGATAAAATTTTTCCCACCGTGATCATTTCGCTTGTCATGACCCCTTATGCATGGGCAATCACTTGCCATCGAAATGCCCATTTCCAGCGAATTTCGACATGTCTAAAGCCCGCCGCCGAAAATATTTCTTTTAATTCATGCTTATGAAAGGCACGCATTACGGAAAGTGGCGCATCAGCCTTCACCATCGGCGACCGCGAAAACCAGCCTGTTAAAAGTTTAATGGAATAATAAGCAAGAGGATGGCGATGAATATCGTTGACCAGTATTCCAATCTTCACTCGCTTTCGCAAGGCAGTAAAAAATGCGGCAAGTTGATCAGAAGTAAAATGATGATAAAAAAGCGTTCCAGTGACAACATCGAATTGTAATTCTTGGAAGCGTGCCGAAAAAATATCGAGCACTTCAAAAGTAATTCTCGGATTTGATCTTGCATGACTACGGGCCTCTGCAACGATATTTGGATTAGCATCGAATCCCAACAACTTCACACGATACCCATTCCTTAGCGCCCATCGATCAATGCTCAATAACATATCTCCACGGCCACACCCCAAATCTGCAATCACAATTTCCTTTTGTGTAGCTATATTCTTAAACAACTTCTTAACACCATCCATCGTCACTGCGTTTCCGCCCAACCAAGTGTTAATCACTTCGAGTTCATGAAGTGTTTGCCTGACGACTTCTCCCGCACAGTTTAAATCATCCATCACTTCGAGCTCATCAGACCTTACATTGAAGTTGGGCATGTCTATCGCATTTTAATTTGTAACAACATACTCTCAAGTGTTAACCCCGGACCGAACGCGAAGCTTAAAATATGTTTATCGTGATCGTCCTGCTGAAGCTTATCAAAAATCTCACGAAGTACAAACAACACCGTGGGCGATGACATGTTTCCGTAGTTTCGAAGCGTGTGATATGCTGCAAAGTTTTGCCCTGGACCAATCAGCAACGCCTCTTCGATTGCAGTAAGGATTTTTTTTCCACCCGGATGAATCGCGTAATAGCGAATATCTTCGATGCGCATCTGAATTTTACGCAACAGCTTATCAGTTAATTCACCAATTCCTTTCTTGATGATGTCAGGAACATAGGTGGATAATTTCATCTCAAAACCGACATTGCCAATATGCCACGCCATATCGTTGGCACCTTCTCTGGCAAGATCGTTATAAAATGCTTCAAGCTTTAATTTTACTTTGGTGTCAGACTGCGCCTCGACCAATACTGCGGCAGAACCATCGGCGAACAACGCGTTTGCTAGCAAATTATCTTCACTGATAGATTTTTGAAAATGTAAGCTACATAACTCGGTACAAACAATCAGTACTTTCGCATTTTCATCTTTTGCGCAGAATGCATCAGCAACCTTCAGGGCATTAAATGCGGCGTAGCACCCCATGAACGTAATACTCGTACGTTGCACCGTTGTCGGTAATTCCAGCTGCTCTACTAACTCGATATCAAGTCCGGGAGCATACATTCCGGTACAACACACAACGATCAAATGGGTAATAGACTTTCGATCATACGACGGATTGTTAACGACCATATTCTTTACGGCGGCAACACTTAAGGGTAGTGCATGCTCGTAAAAAATCTTCATCCGCTGTTCGGTGGACGGAAATGGCTCGATATTCGGCGTGTTGGGAAAAAAAGTGTAGTCTTTCTTTTTTGCGTAGTCTTCAATTACCGTATGACGATAATCGATTCCACTTGCTTTGAAAACAGTTCTTAGTATCCTGGCGGTAGCTGCGTCTGGCTGCATCGCCTGGATCATAAAGTCAGCAAGGTCGGATTGCGAAATACGAATAGAAGGATTTGCTTTACCGATGGCGGTGATATAACTCATGCATTTCAATATATCTTAAAAAACTATATTTTCGACATCCACGTTCCGATGAGGCTATTAAATTTGTTATTATGCTTTCACGTTCCTCTTGGCTACACCTTCGAATTCCTTTTTCCTACTTCCTTCTTCCGGTTTTCTTATTTTCCGCGGCATCGTCACCGAACTTTAGCGAATCATCCTTACTCTGGACATTTCTTATTGTACACTTTCTCTTGTACCCTGCGAGTAATGGCTATAACAGCTACTTCGACAAAGACGAAAAAAGCATCGGTGGGTTAAAGAATCCTCCGCCTGTGAATAAGGGTCTCTATTATCTTTCAATTCTTTTTGATTTATTAGCCATGATCATCGGCTACATTAAGATCAATCTCACTTTCTCCATATTGCTCTTGGTCTATGGACTGGTGTCGAAAGCGTATAGTCATCCTTCCATCAGGCTAAAAAAATATGCCATTACCAGTTGGCTTGTTGCTGGAATTTTTCAAGGACTCTTCTCTTTTGTGATGTGCTACGTTGGCATTAACAAATATGGAATTGAAAACATCGTAAAACCTGAAGTCCTTGTTCCAGGTGCGTTAACGACAATGATGTTATGGGCAAACTATCCAATGACTCAAGTATATCAACATGAGGAAGATGCCAAGCGCGGCGACATCACGCTGAGTTTGAAGTTGGGTATCAAAGGCACTTTTCTTTTTACGGGTGCTGCATTCGCAATTGCTACCGCCGGCTTTGGCTACTATTTTATCACCTTCTTAAACGTGAAATACTTTTTCCATTTCATGATAGCACTCGCGCCTGTGTTAATTTTCTTTGCCTATTGGTTTTTTCAAATACTCGGCGATGAGAGGAAGGCAGATTTTAGTCATACGATGTGGCTGAATTTTATTTCAGCCACATGTTTAAATGGATTTTTCCTCTACCTCATGCTCTACAGCACACAGTTAATCCAACTGTTCCAGTAAAGTTTGTTTCTATGAAAGGGTACCACCAACGCGTTCGAGCAACGCCTTCGTTTTGAGAATACCTTCTTCTTCGGATAAAGAACTTCCTTCATACTCAATACCGATATAGTTATTGTAGCCGACGTTCTTCACAATCTGCAGCATCTTCACATAATCTGTTTCGATACAATTTCCGGCATCGTCGAAGTTGAATGTCTTGGCGCTAACGCCCTTCGCATAGGTCATCATTTCTTCGGTACCTTTGTAGCGGTCATACCACTCATCGCATTTATCAGGCTGTCCTTTTATACAGAAATTTCCGAAGTCAGGAAGTGTACCACAATTCTCCATGCCGGTATTTTTAATCACTTCACTTAACCATTGTCCGTTAGAGCTATAACCTCCGTGGTTCTCAACGATTACATTTATCCCTAGCGTCTTTCCATATTCAGATAACCGACGTAATCCATCCGTTGCCGTTTTGCTAACCTCTTCAGCAGTACCTTCACCATAGGCGTTTACGCGAATAGAATGACACCCTAAAAACTTCGCAGCATCCGCCCACTTCTTATGGTTATCAACCGCTTGAATTCTTTTTTTCTCATCTGTATCACCAAGTCCACCTTCGCCATCGCACATGATTAGTACGCTCGTTACGCCCACGTCATCACAACGTTTCTTCAATTCCGCAAGATAAGCCTGATCGGTTGCCTTGTCTTTGAAAAATTGATTTACATATTCAACGGCAGAAACACCAAAATCATTTTTTGCTTTTGCAGGGAAATCAAGATTAGACATCTTCCCGCCAAAAATAGATTTGTTCAAAGACCACTCGGCCAATGATATTTTAAAGAACAATGGCTTCGCCTCTGTCGCGATAACGGAGGCGCTATCTGTCGCATGCGCTGCGTCTCCCGTTTTTCCCGCGCAGGCCGAAACGATTGAACTTCCAGCAAAAGCACCAAGTGACATTATTCCCAATGACTTTAGAAAATCGCGACGATTATTTCCAGTTTGCATAGTAAGGTTAGGTTTGTACGGATGGAAGATAAAACAAAATTGTCATTGAAAACGGTTCTGTTATATCAACGGCAACTAATAATAAAATGAGAAGCTAAAAATTTTCGCCGTGCGTCATCCGCACCAGTTGTTTGGCTACAGGTGCACTACCTCTCGCCAATGAAACAGCAAAAGATGACGCCCACGGGTGACCGAATAATCGCTGGATATGTCTTCCGCGCCATAGGCGCATTGCAAAATGTTTTCGCCACGCCTCTTCGTAAGAGTGTTCAAGCTTTTCACGCGTAAAACGATGATCATGAACGAAACGGATCAACAGTTCAGATAACAACTTTGCGCTATGAATCGCCATCGCCATTCCGTTACCACACAACGGAGTAATCATCCCTGCGGCATCACCCGTCATCAGCAAATGATCTTCGACAACGGATTTAGTCTCGAAAGTAATTTCATTTATCGTCTCGGGCGCGTGAAATAAAAACTCGGCTTCATTAAAAATATTTTTTAGATACGGGTTCTCCCATAAGATTGCTTCCTGGAATTGTGGAATGTTTCCGAATCGTTTCAGCTGATCGCGGTGGGTAAGGTAGCATAAATTTGTTTTGCCCTCTTCGATGTTACTGATTCCACAATATCCACCCTGAAAATTATGAAGACCTATTACGTTTGGTTGATGATTGATACGAACATGATACTTCACGCCCACATAGGGAGACCGATGTCTTGTGAAGGCCCGCTGCATGGATACATCGAGACGTGATCGTTTTCCAAAAGCCCCAACGACTACATCAGCAACGAGTGTTTCGTGCCCGGCTTTCAACACAAACTGATCTTCGTTGAATTGAACAGATGATACTTCCGTGTTTAACATGAACGTTACGCCGCGACGTAGGGCTTCACGATAGATAAAATCATCAAATGCATAACGACTTATTCCAAAGCCTCCCATGGCAAGGGGTATTGTTACACTTTTGCCTTGAGTAGATGAAAGCAACAGGGTGTTAATATTGCTATGGTCGATATCAACCGGAAAAAGCCCGTTGTTTTTTAGAAAGGGCGCGGCTTCATTTGAGACATATTCTCCACAGACGCGATGGAAAGGAAATGATTTCTTCTCGATCACGGTACAAGGTATTCCAGCATCAATTAGCTTAACCGCTGTAATTAATCCTGCAAGGCCACCGCCGATGATGATTATCTTTTTCAAACTGGAAATTTCTTTCTCCCGCAATGAGATTACCTAAAGGTAGAAACACTCATTTCGTGAAAAAAATATCGCTGGAACAAATCTTGAGGGGCTATGTTTTACGTTATATTTATTTAATCAGTTGGCTTATGGAAACAGTATTACAAAATGCAGAAGTGAAAGAGCAAGTAAATGTTCTATTGATTGGTAACAACCCCATTGAAATGGGGCGTGTGCTCGATAACCTTCATAAAATTCGTGGCCATAAGATCACTACCGAAAGTGCTTTTGATTTAAAATCGATCATGGAGCGCCTGCTGCGCTTCAGGCCAAATTTTATCTTGATCGACGACAATATTGGAAAGCATGAGCTTCTCGCCGCTGTCGAATCGCTTTCGCACAATAAAAAGACGCGTGATGTTCCGATTACAGTCTTGAAAAATTCCAATTACAAAGAGGCGATGGGGTCTTCAAGTATTCTTGACTACCTCCTCAAACAAAACCTTTCGCCAGAAGCTTTGTATAACACGCTCAAAAATTCATTGAAACTCAGGAGAACACAGTTGTACTTGTATCAAGCTTATAAGAAACGTAAGCAACAACTGCTCAAGGTTATGCGCTAGATTTGATCTGCCAGCAAAAATTCTTTCTTAACGCGCTGGCCATTTCTTTCAATCTCAAGTCTTATTTTCTTTCCAGGCTTGGAGTTTAGTAAGCCGTTGATCAGATTCAACGTAAGCTGCTTTGTTTCGAGCCCGTTCAATTTTAGTATGATATCTCCCGGAAGAAGGCCGCAAACATCAGACGGCGACTTTTCGCGAATCTCTTGAACTTCGAAAACATCGAGACGCGATCCCTTTGCTTTTACAATCACCCCGCTAAGATTGTAATGAAATTTTTTTCTAAAATATGAGTTCTTCTTAACGTACAATTCCTCCTTCGGAAAATTGAAAATGACATGAAATCTTGAGAGCATCTCTCCGCCCAAACTTCCATTTCGATAAACAGAACTCATTTTTAATGTGTCGACGTAACTATTCGGATCTGGGAAATTTGCCAGTGGCTTATCAACACTGTACGTGCCAATATTAAGCGACGAGATCCTACCAACTTTTCCGGTGATTTCCCCGCCCAAGCCTCTGCCAATGGTACTGCTAACGGTATTTTCAGGAACTTGTATTTCATCCGATGAATTCGGGTCGAGCAAAAGACTATGACTTGCGCCAGAATCCACCAACAGCTTCACGCTTATTTTTTTTCCATCTTTCATCACCACCGAAGTTTTAATGTAGGGCTTTGTGTCCTCCACAGTCATGGGTAGTGTATGAAATTTTGAGCGCTTCTTAAATTTCTCGGGCGTGCGTAAGGTCATCAATTTCCGTTCGTAATCTATATCAACAATAAAGCGGCTGAACAATTCATAACCGAGTACGCCATGTACATCTGTCCCAAGGTAATTTCTAAGTTCCAAATAATCTTCAGCGAGCACTAATAACGCGTGGCCTCTCCCCAGCACGCCGGGTAGTCGCAGGGTAACATTTGTAGTGATGAATGCTTCAATAGATTTTGTTGCGCCAGGACCGGCAATGGTATACTTACGTGTATACGGAAGATTTAAAATATCAGCGAACGTTTTTTGTGTGAGGATGGCTGTTCTCACGCCGGTATCGATAATGAACTTCAGTGGCAATGCTTCATTCAAAACGACAGGCACAACAACCAGATTGTTATTAATCTCAATAGGTATAGCCACTTTATGCTGACCAGGCGGAAGGGTAAAGCCGAGATTCTGCGCGCGGGATTGAAGCGAAAGAAACAAGAAAAACAAAACACCGATCTTTCTGATCATAGTTAACGCTCTGAAAGAACAATATAGAATAAATTTAACAGAGTTCTTATCGCTGAATTTTTTGCGACTGAATTTCAGTTAAAAGTGCTTGAGGCGTTTCGAAAATTTGAAAGTGCTCGCGATAGTTTTCTTTAAGAAAACCCATGTTTGCCATGTGTTGCATTTGTTCGAGCAGCGGCGTAAAGAATTGATTGATGTTGAGGAGTGCTACTGGGTGGTTGATCAATCCGAGTTGACGCCAAGTTAGGATTTCAGCGAGCTCATCTAACGTTCCCCAACCGCCGGGCATGGCGACAAAAGCGTCGGCCAAATTTGCCATGCGATATTTGCGCTCGTGCATGCTCTCGACTACCTCTAGACGGGTGAGTCCACGATGTCCTACTTCGCGTTGTAAAAGAAAATCCGGGATAATGCCAATCACCTCACCGTTACTTTCCAATACAGCATCAGCAACGACGCCCATAAGGCCTACCTTGCCGCCACCATATATTAAAGTGTGTGATTGTGCCGCCATGAGGCGACCTAGTTCTCTCGCGGCTTCAGCGAAGGCCCGATTTTGACCTATCGATGAACCACAGAAAACACAAATATTCAAAAGAAGGGAAGCTTAGAACTTGTTGTCGTGCTTGTTCTTGCTCACCATTTTATTTGGAATGATCCATGGAGAGATAATAGCAAGAACGAATAAGAAGATTACTACGTAAAATGGCCACCAGTTCGCAAAGTCCATAACTTTATTTTTTTGGAAGTGTAAAAATAGCGCCTCCCCGATTATTTTATGCTAAAAGGCTTGAAAATTTGTTTTAAGTTTCGCGAACTTAATCCGAAGTCTTTAATTACCTGGGTAGTATGAAAAAATTTCTCACATTTTCCGCGATTGCCATTGCGATAATTGTAGTGCTGGCTGGCACACTATTCTTTTTTATGCGCAAACAGACTAAAAGTTACAGCCCAGAAGAATCGGCGACTTATGCGGATGGCGACTTAAAGATCGACGTTATTTATAATAGACCTTTTAAAAAGAACCGTGACGTTTTTGGCGCGCTTGTTCCTTTCGATACGGTTTGGAGAACTGGGGCGAACGAAGCTACAACCTTTGAAACGACTAAAGAACTTAAATTTGATGGCAAGACCTTGCCAAAAGGTAAGTACAGCCTTTGGACAATCCCACGAAAAGACAGCTGGACCATCATTTTTAACAGCGAGTTCGGTCAATGGGGCGTAAACTTTGAGGGACAAGCCAATCGTGACGCCGCGCGAGATGTTCTTAAATTCGATGTGCCCGTACTTGCATCACCCCAGCCGATCGAACAATTCACCATTTCTTTCGAAAAAACCGGCGAAGATGCCGAAATGGTGCTGATCTGGGATACGACGCTCGTAGCCGCACCCTTCTCGTATTGATTATTTTTTTCGTACCGCGGCCTTAATCGTGAGCTTTCTATTTTCGGGTGCTCGCCCTGGAATCGCGTTGCCGAAATACGTGAGGTTCGACGCGGGTGCACCTTGCGAAGACAAGTAGTCAACAATTACCTGTCCTTGTTGCTGCGTTCGATCGTTGTGATACAACACTTTCGCAATTACTGTATCGCGTTTGTAGAGTTGTCCCAGGGTATCAATATCGTCAACCTTCACATGAATCGAATCGATAATTTTCTCAGTCAGGTCTGTATTCGATTGAACCGTATCCTCTATATAGCCACTCAACAAAACTTGGATTTCAAATTTTAAATCTGGATTACCCTTTACCAAACGTGCTAATCTTTTCAACTCAGATTCACTGGACGGATCCAACTGCACACTACTCTGCTTAAACTTCACAACATCTAGTGATAGTTCTTCGCCAATGGTTGGTTTTTTTAAGATCGCGTTCAGCTTTTCTTTCTGCGGAATTTTGTCGGTGGTAAGATCGAATTGTTTCGATACAAAGTTCATACTACCAAGTTCCGGCTCAATTGAAACTTCATATCGTGTTCCTTCCAGGAGATAAAAGGCATAGGTGCCATCTGCATTTGGCCTACCGGTGTAGGCGCGCTTATTGGTGTTCAAGTCCGTGGCGATCACAAAAGCAGTCGCGGCAGCACCAGCTTCATTCGAAACTTTTCCTTCTACTTTCATCATACCACGTGGACGTTGTTCGGCAGGAAAAAGAAATTCTGTTAGCTCACTGTTGTCGCGTGCTCCTGGCGATTCCTTCAGCAAATATCTTCCTAAAGCCGTTACGCTAACGTGTTGATCATCGTTGGGCGTGTTGACAAAATCAAGTGGCGAAGGCTTTGTCCATGCACCATCCTTTAGGCGTGTGATAAAAAGATCCATTCCACCTTGTCCGCCGTTTTTATCCGATGAAAAAATCAGCGTCTCATTATCAGCCATGATACGGGGTGATTGTGAGTTACCGGTGTTGATCGACGCATCCAGCGCTATCGGCTCTTCCCATTGACCATTAGATTTTTTTTTCGCTACAAAAATTTGACATCCACTCGCCTTATTCTGATCCATCTTTTCACACCGCATAAAGTAAATCGTGTTACCATCGGCAGAAATAGAGGGAGCGCCATCGTTCGTTTTTGAGTTGATCGGTGCCGTCAGATTCTCCGGCGGGGACCATGTGGTTCCCTTCAGTTCCGAAACAAAAATATCATAACCACCTACTACCGGAGATTTTGCCGACGTGAAGTATATTTTTTTCCCATCGGCATTCAGTGCAAACCCTTTCAGATAATTAAGTCGCGAAGTCAAGTGCTTCGGAACTTCTACCGGTGCGCTCCAATCGGATTCACGCGAAGTATAGTTCAACGTTAACGCTCCGTCTTGGCCCGTATTAGCAATAAATAGTAGTGCGTTACCATCAAGACTAATGAATGGTGCATACAAACTATTGGAGGGGTGATTAATAATACTTGGTAAGCGACGCGTCTTCGCCTGGCCAAAAACAGATATACTAATGAAAGTAATTACGATGGCAATTTGATATCTCATAAGGGTAGTCAGATATATAAAATTAACGATTTCCCGTCCGCTATAAAGCAAATTCGTTGCCGTGAAATATTTTCAGATTTTCAGCCTATCCGGGGGGTTTTTCAGTCTGACGATTGTAACTTTAATGCTGTATCTCAACTCATAACCAATGATTCAAGTCATTCCATCCATTGCAATTCGAAAAGGAAAAGTAGTCAAGATGCGCAAGGGCGATCCATCTAGCGAGAAAACATATGATGAAAATCCATTGGACCTAGCAAAACGATTTGAAGACCATGGCATCGAAGTCGTTCACCTTGTTGATCTGGACGGTGCGGAAAAAGGAAGCCCTGTAAATTGGCATGTACTCGAAGCGATCTCAGGATACACTGATCTTAAGATTGATTTCACAGGTGGGATTTCAACGGATGGCGATATCGCAAAAGCTTACGAATACGGCGCCGACTACATCACGGCTGCCAGCGTCGCAGTTACGGATCCAGAATTGTTTGCTTCATGGATCATTTCTTATGGACGTGAAAAAATCACGTTAGGAGCCGATGTTGTAGATAGAAACACAAAAGAACTTCTTTATCGTGGATGGCTTCGTCGCACACAAACAACATTATTCGATCACCTCGATTACTTTTATTCTCGTGGGCTCAAGTACGTTAAGTCGACAGACGTGAGTCGCGATGGTGTGTTGGAGGGGCCAGCGTTCGATTTTTATCAAGATATTCTCACAACGTTTCCCGAAATGTGCGTACTCGCCAGCGGTGGTGTTCGCGGTGTTGACGACATCAAACGTTTAAACGACATGGGAATTTTCGCTGTAATCTTTGGAAAGGCGTTCTACGAAGGGATACTAAAGCTAAGCGACCTCGAGCAATTCCTGGTTAAGAAAGAAATCTAGCACAATTTTACAGCCTGCTTTCTAGGTATTGTAAAAAGCGCGCCCAAGACGGAAACGTGTTTGAAGTCAATGTCGCGTAATTATTTGCGCGCATGGCAGCCAGGCACATTGAACACTTTTCCTACCTTTGCCCTTTCATTAAATCTCATTGAGTTTGACTTCCGATCGTTACGCACAGCGCGGTGTTTCCGCCTCCAAAGAAGATGTTCATCAAGCGATTCAAAAGCTAGATAAGGGACTTTTTCCAAAGGCTTTCTGCAAAATCGTACCCGACTACCTCGGTCATGACGAAAACTATTGCACAGTAATGCATGCCGACGGCGCGGGAACAAAATCATCTCTCGCATATTTGTACTGGAAAGAAACTGGCGATATCTCCGTGTGGAAAGGTATCGCACAAGACGCAATCATCATGAATATCGATGATCTGTTATGCGTTGGCGCAATCGACAATATTCTTCTTTCGTCAACCATTGGCAGAAACAAAAACCTAATTCCAGGTGAGGTCATTGCCGCTATTATTAACGGTACGGAAGAAGTTCTCGATATGCTACGAAAACATGGATTAAACATCATCAGTACCGGTGGTGAAACTGCTGACCTTGGCGATTTGGTAAAAACAATTGTTGTCGATAGTACGGTTGTTTCGAGAATGAAACGCAGCGACGTTATTGACAATAGCAAGATTAAAACAGGTAATGTGGTTGTCGGTCTTGCGTCTTATGGAAAGGCTACATACGAAAGCGAGTACAATGGCGGGATGGGAAGCAATGGTTTAACATCTGCACGCCACGATGTGTTTGATCATATCTACGCGGAAAAATATCCTGAGTCGTTCGATGGTAACGTCCCACGCAACCTCGTTTATTCAGGAAAGTATAAACTTACAGATAGCGTCGAAGGATCTCCATTAGACGCCGGCAAGTTGGTACTATCTCCAACACGCACATACGCACCGGTAGTGATTGAGGTTTTAAAACAACTGCGCAGCCAAATTCATGGCATGGTTCATTGCAGTGGTGGTGCGCAAACGAAAGTGCTACACTTCGTCGACAATGTTCATGTTGTAAAAGATAATCTGTTTGATGTTCCGCCATTGTTCAAAATGATTCACGACCAAAGTGGTACTGAGTGGAAAGAGATGTATAAAGTATTTAACATGGGACACCGGTTGGAATTTTATGTTGAAGAGAAACATGCGTCAACGATAATCGACATTGCCAAGCAGTTTGCAATAGACGCAAAAGTTATAGGTCATGTGGAATCGTCTGATAAAAAGAAAGTGACCGTTCAATCTGATCGCGGAACGTTCATCTACGAATAAAAAAAAGAGATGCTTCGCCATAGAAACATCTCCTTCTTTCTTTCAGTAAAGAGAATATGTTAGGAATTATTTTCCTGCTTAGGTGCTTCGTTTCGAGAGCCACCACTTTCTCCACCTTTTCTTCCAATACTCGCCATGTGTTGGCGATCCTCACTCACAGCTTCACCACCTTTACGGCCAATCTCTGCCATGTGTTCACGATTCTGGCTCACAGTCTCACCGCCCTTGCGGCCGATCTGTGCCATATGTTCCCGATCACGGCTCACAGTCTCGCCACCTTTGCGGCCGATCTGCGCCATGTGCTCACGATTTTGACTTACGCGTTCGCCACCTTTGCGACCGATCGCAGCCATATGGGCACGGTTCCTGCTCACTGCTTCACCTCCTTTGCGGGCAATAGCACGTTGTTGTTCTTCGCTCATCGAAGCAAAACCACGGTTGGCAGTACCCTTGCCTTCTCCTCCTTCTTTTGTTCTCGCCATAGGTTTTACAATTAATTGTTTTACGAATAATTAAAAAAGATAATGCCGCATCCCTGCACTCAGCGTGAAAGTTGACTTGTAGAATTTGCGAAGCATTAGGGTTAAAGAATCACCCACTTCATTTTGCGAAAAAACACCACAAAACAACCTATGCGAATTGCACGAACGATTAAAAACTGATAGGGAAATCGGTATAATATGTCGAACGACCGTCGATGTGTTTTAGTTCGCATGTACAGTAAAATTTCTCGTGACGCTTGCAAAGAAAGGTCAACTCAAAAATTCCGCCAGATGATAAACTCAACAGTCGAACAGTTTTTATTGCAGATTACATTACAGAAACGGCGGATCAATAGCGATTACTCCTTCGTACGCAGAAACCAGAATAAAATAAACTTTTTTTAAGGTTGGTTCGGAAACCACGCCTGCCATCATCATCGCTCACGTCTAACATCATTCTAATATCACTGAGCATATTACCATTCAGATAACGAATGAGGAGAACCAAACACGTCGGGAATTTTTTCAACAACATGCATTAAGATGAAAAATAATTCGTCACAACACATGCATTCATTTTGTGTAACTTGAAACGCTAAGGATTAGGTAATGCATGATTGATATTATTATTGTAGGTGCTGGTGCCGCTGGCCTGAGTGCAGCGCGAACGTTAGGCAAAACAAAAAAAGTCCTCGTACTCGAAGCGCGCGACCGTATCGGTGGTCGCATTCATACTGTTCACGACAAAACCTTCTCAGTGCCGATCGAGTATGGTGCTGAATTTATTCACGGCGATCTACCCGTGACGAAATCCTTGCTTGAAGAAGCGAGCATTAAATCACGGAAAGGCGAGGGTAAGGTTTGGAACGTGTATGCTGGAAAATTGAGCGAAGGGGAATTCTACACAGAAGGGTGGGATGATATGCTTGCCAAATTAAAAGCACTACAAGAAGACATCAGCATCAACGAATTTTTACAACGTTATTTCAATGACGAAAAATACAAAGACCTGCGCGAATCGGTAGTACAGTTTGTATCTGGCTACGATGCCGCTGATCCTGAGAAAGCGAGTGCATTATCATTGCGCGATGAGTGGCTAGCTGAAGAAGACCTTACAGGATATCATCCTGAAGGAGGATACGGTGGCCTAATAAATTTTCTGTATGACGAATGTTTAAAACAGAATGTCACTTTCAAACTAAATCAAGAAGTAGTCGCGATCACATGGAAGAAAGGTGAGGGGATGGTAATGCTAAGTGATGGCTCTTTCTTCGAAGGAAGAAGAGTACTAATAACAGTTCCACCCGCAGTGCTGAAAGCGAAGCCTATTATCTTTTCTCCAGATATTCCACAACAGTTAGATGCAATTCAAAAAATTGAAACTGGAGGTGTGATAAAATTTGTTGTCGAGTTCAAAGAAGCTTATTGGGAAAAAGATGACTATCGATTCAGAACCATGAACAATCTTCATTTTCTTTTTTCAGATGCAGAAATTCCAACATGGTGGACGCAGAAACCTAAAGATGTTCCGCTTCTTACCGGATGGCTTGCAGGGCCAGTGTTGAAAGAGATTGATCGTTCTCCAGAGGCCCTGCTTGCGAGATGTCAGCGGTCACTGATGTATTTGTTGAATTGCTCTAAAGCTGCATTGGTGTCACACATCCGGGGGATAAAGATTATCGACTGGAGTAATGATCCGCTCGCGGGTGGTGCGTATGCTTATCGATCTGTTGAGGGAAACAAGACATTGAAAATATTATCACAGCCAATTCAAGATACCATTTACTTTGCCGGCGAAGCATATTACGATGGTCCTGCGATGGGTACTGTAGAGGCTGCGTTTCAGAGCAGCGAATTGGTTGCACGCAATATCAACGGTGATAATCGCTAAAGTCTAAAACGCCCGGTGATCATCGCTTTTGGATCAACGCTACACAAAGCGTATCTTCCTCAAAAATTGTGTGACATGAAATTTTGGAAAACTGTTTTAGTCATTGGCCTTCCAACCATTATCCTGCAGTTTGGATTGAGGTTGATCTTTGATGACTTCTCTGCAGGGCTAGTCGTGAGTGCGATCATCAACGGGATACTATTCGGAATAACATTTACGTGGTTTTCAGAATGGTTTGCAAAGAGACAGATGAAAAACATCGAGGTAGAATTGCAAGATGGGGAAGACATGTTGAAAGAAGGTGGCGCCAATCACATCTTAAAGTATGAAGGCGTTGGTGGAAAGCTTGCACTCACAAATCACAGGTTAGTTTTCAAGTCGCACAAACTAAACGTACAAACACATCAGCTAAACATTCCGCTAAACCAGATTGAATCGCTTTCGATTGACAAGTCCCTCGTATTCTTAAAGAACGTTTTGTTTGTAACGTTCAACGGCAAGAAGCATAAGTTTATCGTGAATGAACCAGACGAATGGGTGACAACAATTATCGAAAGAAATTCTCTTCCCGTTACGACATAGCCAACGGTAGCTCATATTGCATTTCATCGCCGTGCATGGGCATAAAAAAACCTGATGATTAATCCATCAGGTTTCTTTTTGTACCCCGGGCGGGACTTGAACCCGCACGACTATTACTAGCCACAGGATTTTAAGTCCTGCGTGTCTACCAATTCCACCACCAGGGCGGTTGCCGTTTGTTGTTGACGCGCAACGTAAACGTATGGCCTTTAAATAAAAAAGTGCGAGACTACTCTCACACTTTTTGAGCGGGAAACGAGACTCGAACTCGCGACCCTCACCTTGGCAAGGTGATGCTCTACCAACTGAGCTACTCCCGCTTTTAAAACCGCCTATCTTGAGGCTAAACCTCTTTTTCAGCGACTTATTCCCCGAAAGGGACTGCAAATTTAAAGCTCGATTTTAAATTTCCAAATCTGTGGCTACGCTTTATCTGTAAAATGACGCATTCCTTTATCCTCTGAAAACTTTTCCGCGTTGTAACTCGCTGATTCTCCTTTCGGTATCGATAAACTTTGCCATTCTCTCTCCTTCAACATTTTTGCCAAGTAAACAATTTGGCCAACGTGATGTGGATAATGTGCCAACTGGCGTTGCAGCGCATCCAAAACAGTATGCCCTTCATTCCGGATGAAAACAACTTTATCAAGATCTGGTCCTTTCAAGTTCGCTAGCGCATCCAATAGAACTCGCCATCCATTCTCCCACGCCACCAACATTTCTGATTTCGTAGAAAAGGCCTTTTCAAATTCCTCCTCACGATTACGCCAAGGCTTCTCTCCATCACTTGTTAAAAAATCTGTGAACCGCGAAATCATATTTCCGCTCAGGTGGGGTACGATCAACGCGATGCTATTACTTACTTCATTTGGACGCCAGTTTATTTGTTGATCATTCACTTGCGCAATGGCTTTGTCGCCGAGCGATTTGTAATAAAGGAAAAGCTTCCGGGTGCTGGTGAGAAAATTTTCATTCATACAATCATGGCCATAAAAAAAGCCGTCCCAATGACTCAGGACGGCTTTCTAACAAATAAGTTTTCGAATCACGCAGATTTTTGTAACTCCATTTCCTCCTTCTTCACTTCATACTCCTTACGAAGTTGTGCCGCGTGCGCTTTGTTCTTTGAATACTTAACGTGATTGGGGACACCTTTCAAATCCCAGATTAACCCCACAGCAGCAAAGCTTCTCAAGATGTAATATGTAATATCAATTTCCCACCAGAAAAACCCTTGACGTGACGCTGTTTCATAATAGTGGTGATTGTTGTGCCAGCCTTCGCCTAAAGTGAGAAGGGCAAGCCAGATACTGTTACGAGACTCATCATTGGATTCGTAACGCTGAAAACCAATCTTGTGCATAATGGAATTGATCGAGAAGGTCGCATGATACAGAATCACGGTACTCAAGAAAAATCCAACGAGAAGGGTAGACATACCGTGGTGCGTAAACATTTCCGTAATGCTACCGCCATTAACAATACCACCAAGTGCCGTTACAAATAATGCCAGGGCCAATGGGGGAACGAAGTGATACTTGTTAAGCCATACCAACTCTGGATATTTTGCATAATCGCCAATCGTTTTATAATCTGTCTTCTTGAAGTCTGGGCCAACAATCCACCCGATATGTGAATACCAGAATCCGTAGATTTTCATCGAGTGAGGATCCGCCGGCGTGTCGCTATGGCGGTGATGATGGCGGTGATGAGCAGCCCACCAAAGTGCGCCCTTCTGAGCAGAAGTTTGCGACATGAATGCGATAATGAATTGAAAAAATCTTGACGTCTTATAAGACTTATGGGCGAAATATCGATGGTAGCCACCTGTTACCCAAAACATGCGGATCAAGTAGAGCACAGCACATACGATCCAATCGAATGTGGTAACAGGAACAAAGAACGCCGCCAGGGGAACCAAGTGAACAATTGCAAAAGCAACCTCCTGTTTAAGGATCGGCTTATTGCGAATTTCAGGTTGTAGTGAAGAAGAAGTTGTTGCCATGATTTTTCAAACATCAGAACAGCGAAAATTGATTCACCGTCGCTTGTTAAAAAAGTGATATTTCACACAAAGTTAATCCATAATTGCGAATGCCGTATCCGACTGACACCCAGTTTGATTACAAACAACTGTATGGTAGCCATAATATTATGCGGCATGCATAACATCATCCTGAATGTGTCGATTCAAAGCGTTATCTTTGTAGACTTATAGCAGGATGAATCACGCACAAACCATAGCGCTTTACCAGCCGATGCTCCACACGATCGCATACAACCTCGTGCGTTGTAAAGAAGATGCAGAAGACATCGTGCAGGAGACCTTCACTAAGTGGTTATCTGTTGATCATCAAAAAATTCAAAACACAAAAGCGTACTTGATTCGCGCCGTTACGAATAACTGCCTAAATCACCTTGACTCGCTCCGTAAGAAAAAAGAGGAATATCTCGACAACGTTTCTGAGGCCTTTCAGCGCTTTAAGGAAAACAACTTTGCACACTTAGATTTTGATGCTGCCATTCATGTGTTGCAGGCCAAGTTAGAACCCCTCGAACGCGCCGTATTTGTTTTAAAAGAGGTTTTTGACTTCGATTATGATGATATTCAGCATGCACTAGACAAAAAGAAAGAGCATTGCCGACAACTCGTGTGCCGCGCCAAGCAAAAGTTGACCGAGGAAACTTCGCGCATCACGCTTCCCGATACCAGCCGTTGGATTGACAGCTTTAAAAAAGCTTGTCACCTTGGAAATGTCGCGGATCTCGTTCAGGATCTCAAAAAGGACATTTCTGCCTTCACCGAAAAAAAATTCTAAAAAACTTCAACATTTCTGTCACAGAATCGCGCCTAGCCGGTCTTACATGTTGTAGAGCCCAAAGGACCTATTCGTAAACATTTTTCACTGAAACCTAGACTTTCGCATGACTATCATTCTTGCATTTTTTGTGGCACACTGGTATCTGTCGCTTTTTTTCCAGACTTTTTTCCTTCACCGGTATGCGTCTCACAAAGCATTTACCATGAATAAGACGACCGAAAAGGTTTTTTACGTCTTAACGTGGATTTTCCAAGGATCAAATTATTTAAGCCCGTACGGTTATGGTGTTATGCACCGCATGCACCACGCTTTCGCAGACACAGAAAACGATCCACATTCGCCTAAGTACGATGAAAGCATCTGGGCGATGATGTGGAAAACCAAAACCATCTATTCTGATATTGCCAACCGCCGTATTGAAGTTGACAAGCGCTTCACTGAAGGTGTTCCTGATTGGTCTACTTTCGATAAAATCGCTCGTTCATGGCCGTCTAGAATTTTCTGGGGCGCCATCTACATCGCGATTTATGCGCAATTCGCTACCGCTTGGTGGTTATGGCTTCTTTTGCCGATTCATTTCCTAATGAGCCCTATTCATGGTGCAATCATCAACTGGTTCGCACATAAATATGGCTATAGAAACTTCGAAGTAGGCGATACGTCAAAGAACTTCCTTCCAGTAGATTTTCTGATGATGGGCGAAAGTTATCACAACAATCACCACAAAAACGGTGGCCGCGCAAACTTTGGCGGTATCCGCTGGCACGAGATTGACCCGACTTACATTGTGATCAAGGTGCTTAACAAGTTTAACATTATCCAGATTGCATCACAGCGCGAGCTGCGTGTCGACAATGTGAAGAAAGCAGCGTAAGAAGGTCTGACCCTTTACAAATCATAAAAAGAAGGACGCTTCGGTGTCCTTTCTTTTTTTCAACCCATTACCGCCCGAAACATTCAGCTTTTTTTATCAGCTTGAATACGTGATCTTTGCACTTGACTAATACTATATACGTTGACATTTGAGGATTTTAATTTCGACCCGAAACTGCTAGAGGGGTTACTGTCGATGGGCTATTCAAAGCCTACGCCTATTCAAGAACAGGCAATTCCGCTCATTCTAGATAACAAAGATGTTATTGCATGCGCTCAAACAGGTACTGGAAAAACCGCTGCTTATATACTTCCTATTCTTAATAACATCGTTCAAGCAGAAAAGCGCCACCTGAATACATTGGTCATCGCACCGACACGAGAGTTGGCACAACAGATCGATCAACAGATTGAAGGTTTTGCATACTTTCTCGGCGTAAGTTCCATTCCAGTTTATGGCGGCGGCGACGGAGCAACGTGGGACCAACAGCGAAAAGCGCTGGAAGAAGGTGCAGATATTATCATTGCTACGCCGGGTAGATTAATCGCACTATTAGCAACGGGAAAGATTGTACTCGACCATCTTGAACATCTTGTACTCGACGAAGCCGATAGGATGCTCGACATGGGTTTCTATGACGACATCGTGAAGATTATTAATTATCTTCCAAAAGAGCGACAAACGTTGTTGTTCTCAGCAACGATGCCTCCTAAAATTCGTCAGCTCGCAAATAAAATTCTCAACCAACCACAAGAGATCAACATCGCGATTGCAAAGCCAGCATCTGGAATTCTGCAACAAGCATATGTTGTTCATGATGAGCAGAAGGGCGCCGTACTAAAACACATTTTGAAAACTATTCCCTGGAATAGCGTGATCATATTCGCATCGACAAAAGAGACGGTGAAAAAATTAGATCATGCTTTTCAAAAAGGAAAGCTTCCGGCGCGCGCTTTTCATTCTGATCTAGAGCAAGCCGAGCGTGAAGAAATTCTCCGCGGATTCAAGAACAAACAAATTACAATGCTCATCGGCACTGATGTGTTATCGCGCGGTATCGATGTTGAAGGAATTAGCTTGGTAATCAACTGGGATGTACCTCCGGATCCAGAAGATTATGTTCACCGCATTGGACGAACTGCGCGCGCGGCTACCACAGGAACCGCCGTTACGTTGATCAACCAAAAAGACCAACGGAAGTTCTTCGCAATCGAAAATCTAATTGGCGACTCGATCACAAAATTGCCACTACCAGAAGGGCTAGGACCGGGACCAGAGTATACGCCAGAAGTGAAAACGAAGAAGCCATTTCGTCGAAAGAACTTCAAGAAAAATTTTAAGAAACAATCTGGCGGAAGTACAACAAAATAGTTGTTCCGTCGTCTTTACGTGATAGAAACCCCCTCTCTATGACTGTCCGTACCGAATCCACGAATCTGCTTAGAGCAAGCATCTCAAGAGTTATTGATATAAATGACGATGAGTGGAAACTAGTGCTGCAATATTTTTTTCCGATGCGCTTGAAAAAACGCGAGCCGTGGTTCACAGCCGGTAGTGCTTGCAACGAAGTAGCGTTTGTCGTGAGTGGTTGTGTACGAACGTACTTAATGAAAGATGGGAACGAACGCAGCGGCCAATTCTTCTTTGAGAACGAGTGGTACACAGACTACTCGACATGGCTTGGCAAGTCCCCAACAACCTTCGGCGTAGATGCAGTAGAAAATGCCGAGCTACTACTCATTAACTTTCGCGACCTTGAAAGGCTCTACAAAGAGCTACCAAAATTCGAACGCTTCGGTCGCATCATGGCAGAAAGTGCGTTGTGGGGTCTTTGCATTCAAAAAATCGCTTATATGAAGGACTCCGCTGAAGCAGCTTATCTGCAACTTTTGGAATCACGACCAAATGTTATTGAGCGCGTGCCGCAACACATGATCGCTTCATACCTCGGAATAGAGCCCGAAACGCTGAGTCGAGTACGCAGAAAAATATCCCAGCAAGCGCAGACAACAACCGTTTAAAAACGGTGTTGCAACTTTCAACGCACGCTTCCGCCGAGGATTCTCCTGGTGACCTGTTGATCTAGATCAACAAAAGTGTTGGTTTTAGTTAATTCACATCAATGCACGTAGGGGTACTTACGATCATTTTTGTCTTGCTAAAAATCAAAACTTCTTCATGAAAAAAACCTTTAACCTTTTCTCATCCATTTCCATTGTAATCACGATGCTTCTTCTCGTGCACTACAATGATGTCGTGGCGCAGTCAACGCAAACAATTCGTGGTCGCATTGTCGATGAAGTTACGCAAACACCATTGGTCGGTGTGAGTATCACGATCACTACATCAACAGATAAATTACTTGGAACAATAACCGATGCCGAGGGAAATTTCCGAATCGATAACGTACCTGTAGGACGACAAATTTTAAAGATTACCTATGTTGGTTTTCAGGAACAAACCATTCCAAACACTGTAGTCACTGCAGGAAAAGAAGTTGTTCTCAACGTATCGCTTGTAGAGAATGTCAATAATCTTAATGAAGTTGTTGTTACGGGAGATGGTAAGGAGGATAAAACTGCTACGAATAATGATCTTGCTGTTGTAAGTGCTCGATCATTCAACGTGGATGACACAAAGCGCTATGCCGGTGCGTTGGGTGATCCATCAAGAATGGCAGCAAATTTCGCCGGCGTAATCGGTGGCGACGACTCACGCAATGATATCGTTGTACGCGGAAATTCCCCTACAGGCATGCTATGGCAGCTCGAAGGATTAAACATCCCAAATCCAAATCACTTCGGAGCACTCGTTAGCACCGGAGGTCCCGTTAGCATCCTCAATAATAATAATATCGATAAATCCGATTTTATGACAAGTGCGTTCCCTGCACAATATGGAAATGCTACGGCTGGTGTGTTCGATTTAAAACTTCGTGATGGTAATAATCAACAAACTGAGTTCATCGGACAAGTCGGCTTCAATGGATTTGAGTTCGGTGCAGAAGGTCCATTCAAAAAAAATTCCGATGCTTCATACATTGTTAACTACAGGTACTCGACGCTTGCCATATTCAACGCATTGGGAATGGAGTTCGGTACAGGATCAAACATTCCTTATTATCAAGATTTGAATTTTAAAATCTCGCTACCATCTAGCGGAAATGGCAAGTGGACGTTGTTCGGACTCGGTGGAAAAAGCGAAATTGATCTTCTGGGAAGCGAAGCCGAGATCGAAGGCGACGATGATTTATACGGTGACGCCAATGCTGATGCATATCCACGATATCAAACCGGCATCGTTGGTCTTAGCTATGAAACAAATCTATCAGACAAAACATTCGCGAAGTTTACAGCAGGCATTAGTAGTACTGAAGAAAACTGGCACTCCGATTCGCTCGTGAGAAATCAGGACAACATCGTGATCGGCAAACATCTTGAAGGCGAGGCGAAATTCACAACCACGAAATATTCCGTTAATTTCTTAACACGAACAAAGTTTAGTGCAAAGAACAGCATTACATCGGGTGTTACGGTAGATGCTATGCAATTCGGTTTATACAACCGCGAAGCGTATGCCAATCTAGGCCGAGATACAGTGCGTTTAGATGTAGACGAATCTGCCACACTCTTTCAGGGATTTTCAACCTGGCGCCATCGGTTCAACAACAACTTCTCCGTTAACACGGGTGTTCATACACAGTACTATACCCTTAATGAACAGTGGGCGGTTGAACCTCGTGTAAGCGTTCAATACATTGTTAATCCGAAACACTCATTGAGTTTAGGTTATGGTCTGCATCATCAAGTGCAAAATATCACAACGTCGTTTATGCAGACAAAAACACTGACGGGTCCAATACTCACAAATAAAGATTTAGATTTCACACGAAGCCAACACTATGTGCTTACATATGATTGGAACGTGACACCCAACTCAAGACTAAAAGCAGAAGCGTACTACCAAAACATCGATAAAGCACCCGTCGAAGCGCATCGATCATCATTCTCTGCCCTCAACACCGGTGCAAGCTTTGGTCCAGTTGACGAAGACAGTCTAGTGAACAATGGAACAGGTACAAACTATGGGATTGAATTAACCCTCGAACGATTCTATAACCGAGGATTTTATTACCTCGTGACGACGTCAATCTTTGATTCAAAATATAAAGGCAGTGATGGCATTGAGCGGAACACAGCATTCAATACGGGCTATGTATTAAATGTGCTGGCTGGAAAAGAATGGAAAATCGGATCGAATGGAAAATTCTTTTCAGTGAGTTTGAAAGTGACAACAATCGGTGGAAAATATTTGACACCTGTTGATGTTGCACGCTCTCAACAGTATCAGCGAACCATTTATAAAGATGGACAGGCCTACAGCGACAAACAAGATCCTTATTTCAGAACTGATCTTAAACTTTCTTACAGAAAAGAGTACAAACGAAGCACGTTAGAAATTGCTATGGATTTGCAAAACGTAACCAATAACCAAAACGTGTTTTCCCAGAACTACAATGTAAAGACAAACTCTACCGTTACGCAATATCAACAAGGATTCTTTCCGGTGCCTTTTGTGAGATTCACTTTCTAACTGCAAAACCGGATTGTAAAAACCACTGCTCTCTTCAAGGGCAGTGGTCATTTTTTAGGAGATGTCGAAGAGCTACTTTCTCTTCATCAGCGTTATTACTTCATTCAGTTTGAGCAGCGCCTCCACTGGACTTATTGTATTGATATCAAGCTTATCAATCATCTCTTGAACTTCTTTCAGCCGCGGATCCATTTCAAACAAGTTCATTTGCGGTGTTGGTTTCGGAATTTCTGCAATCTTACGCTTGCCTTCATTCTTGTGTTTGTCTTTCTCCAAAAAGTGAAGAATCTCATTTGATCGCAACACAACACGATTTGGCATTCCGGCAATCTGCGCTACGTGAATACCAAAGCTGTGTTCGCTGCCACCTTCCTTCAACTTTCGCATGAAGATAATTTTATCACCCACCTCTTTAACCGACACATTAAAGTTTTTCACGCGTGGAAGATCTTCTTCCAGTTGATTAAGCTCATGATAATGCGTTGCAAAAAGCGTTTTCGGTTTGAAGTCCTTATGGTTGTGAAGATACTCCACGATAGACCATGCGATCGATACACCATCATACGTGCTCGTACCACGACCAATTTCATCCATCAAGATTAAACTGCGATGACTGAGGTTGTTCAAAATACTTGCCGTCTCTGTCATCTCAACCATAAACGTTGATTCGCCCTTCGATAAATTATCGGAAGCGCCAACGCGCGTAAATACTTTATCAACAATACCTACCGACGCAGACGTTGCAGGAACAAAACTTCCAATCTGTGCCATCAGTGTAATCAATGCAACTTGTCTGAGCAACGCCGATTTACCAGCCATGTTAGGACCCGTGATGATCATAATCTGTTGCTTGTCGCTGTCTAAGAAAATATCATTCGGGACATACGATTCACCAATCGGCAATTTTTTCTCAATAACCGGATGTCGTCCAGCCTTAATATCAGTAATAAGAGAGTCATCGACGACGGGCTTAGCATACTTGTTGGCTTTCGCCACAACAGCGAATGACAACAGGCAATCAATCGTTGCTAACACACGTGCATTCTGCTGAATCTGCGGAATGAAATCGGCGGCAGTCGTGACGAGCGCATTAAAAATGCGTTGTTCAATTACAAAAAGTTTTTCTTCGGCATGTAAGATCTTTTCTTCATAAACTTTCAGCTCCTCAGTGATGTAGCGCTCCGCGTTCACCAACGTCTGTTTACGAATCCAATCTTGCGGTACTTTATCTTTATTGGCATTACTCACTTCCAAGTAGTAGCCAAAAACTTTATTATAAGAAATTTTAAGTGAGCCAATTCCTGTCCTTTCAACCTCACGCTTTTGAATTTGCATGAGATAATCCTTTCCTGAAAAAGCAATTTTGCTCAACTCGTCAAGTTCAGCATCAATTCCTTCCTTAATGAGACCGCCTTGATTGCTGTTAATGGAAACATCTTCGCGCAGTTCTTTTTCAATCTTCTCAAGAAGAAATTCACAGGGGTGAAGTTGGTCGGCAAGCTTTTTTAAAGCATCCGAGTTGTGAGAAGCAAGTGCTTGCTTTACTGGCTCAATACATTTTAGAGAACGTTTGAGTTGCAACATCTCACGCGGATTGATCCGGTTCACCGCGACTTTTGAAATTAATCGCTCGAGGTCGCCAATTTGTTTTAGCGGATCACAGACTTTGTCCGAAAGAAAATGGTCGGTATAAAATGTGTCAACGATTGATAAACGTTCGTCGATGGCGACTTTATCTTTCAAAGGTAGGATCATCCATTTACGCAATTGGCGAGATCCCATCGGCGTAACAGTACGATCGAGAATCTCTATCAATGGCACGCCACCATCTTGCTGTGAATGTACAATCTCCAGGTTTCGGATTGTAAACTTATCGAGCCAGACGTAGCGATCTTCATCCAAGCGTGAGATCGAAGAAATGTGAGACGTATCTTTGTGTTCTGTATCCTCCAGATAATGCAGAATTGCGCCGGCAGCGATAATTGACTCACCGAAATCTTCGACACCAAATCCTTTTAACGACGCCGTCTTAAATTGCGTGATGAGTTTTTCATAGGCGTAATCATATCCGTACACCCAATCCTCAAGTGCGTAGGTGCTATATTCTTCAGAAAACAGGAGTTCGAATTTTTCGCGCGACTGTTTGCTGAAAATTATTTCCGAGGGCGCAAAACCCTGGATGAGTTTCATCACATAATTTTCATTGCCCTGAGCGGCAAAAAACTCACCTGTCGACAAATCCAAAAATGAAACGCCGAATGCATTCTTCCCGCCAAAAACCGAAGCCAAAAAATTATTTTGTTTTCGTTCGAGGACGTTGTCATTAAAGGAAAGTCCTGGTGTAACAAGCTCTGTCACGCCGCGCTTCACAATACCTTTTACCATTTTCGGATCTTCCAGCTGATCGCAAATGGCTACGCGATGGCCCGCGCGTACAAGTTTCGGAAGGTAGGTATCGAGTGAATGGTGGGGAAATCCCGCCAGTTCGATTTCAGATGAAGACCCTGCGCCACGTTTAGTCAAGACGATGTCTAGCACCTTGCTGGCTTTCACGGCATCCTCGCCAAAAGTCTCATAAAAATCTCCAACTCTAAATAATAACAACGCGCCGGGATACTTTGCCTTAATGACATTGTATTGCTTCATCAGCGGGGTTTCTACAGGGGATTTAGTTTCAGCCATAACGGCAAATATAAGGCTGACTTTCAGATGTAAAATGCTACTGCAAAAGAAAATAGCGCTTCAACTTTCGCGCATTAAAGTGTTGGATAATGCTATCGTTTAAGGCAAAAAGAATCAGGATTTCACAAGCGCCAACTCCTCTTCCAGCTGCGCAATGCGGTCAAGATATTCTCGTTCTTTGCGCGCAACGGCCTCTTGTGTTGCGGTGAGTTCCTCAAGGTTTTGACGCATCTCCTCCTCGTTTGAACGCAGTTCTTCCGACATGGTCTGCGCTTGCTGAAGTAACTTGCGCGTACGTTCATTTATCTTGCTATTGCTGATAAATGTCGCCAGCGATTCGCTTAACGTTTCAAGTAATTCAAAATGATGTTCTTCCATTGGATGAAATGAGGCCAGCTCCAATACGCCTTCAATCCCGCCGGCATTTTTAATCGGCATCACAACAAGAACGCGAGGCGCAGCATCGCCTAAACCCGATGTAATATGAACATAATCGTTCGGCACTTTCTTCAAATACATTTTGTGCCCTTCAATAAATACCTGGCCCAGAAGACCTTCACCGGGTTTTACCGCACGCTGCAAATATTTTTTTCGCTCGTAAGCATAACTTGCTACCTGTTTCAACTCAACAACCTTATCATCCTTCTCCTCGGCAATAAAAAGTCCGCCTTGATTAACCTTCATGAACTTGACCAATGCCGAAAGCCATGTATCGAACACCGTCTCACTTTTTTCCGACTGCAGAATTACACTCAGCTCGGCTACGCCTTTAGCAACCCAATTTCGTTGGTCATCTTTTGTGCGCGCCTCTTCTAATTCCGATAATGTTTTCCGAAGCGACTCTTCATTTTTCTTCAGCGAGTCCGTTTGCGCCAATGCTTCATCGAGCATTTTTTTCACCTTCAAATCGTACTGGTTGCCCATACCAAACATAAAACCCGCTGCGGCAAGCGTCATGATTGTCATCACCAGCGAATCTTCGAAGATGATTGCATAATGATCATTTTTTAAACCGAGTGAAACATAATCGATATCCATCGCTTCATGAATCCAATCATACCCAACACCAAGCGACACGATAAAGACGACCGAAAACCAAACATAGAGTTTTTCGGCGGCGGTAAACATGGTGAAAGGAAGCACCACCGAGCCGATGATTATCATTCTCGGTGTGGCATAATGGAGAATATCGATTCCTTCGGCACCATCAAATTTTTGCGAGATATTCAAAATGAAAATTCCAAGTGCAGGAATAATGCTTACAATTAAACGCGAGGTATGAATCATATCCAGCGCGTTAAAAAAAGGAATACTAAGGGCGACTACAAGCATTCCCAAAAATGGCAACACCGCAGAGTTCTCGCGGAAAAGAAATACGATCATAAAGCAGGATGTGAGGAAGGCGATGAGCATTCCAAAACGATTCGACAAAATGATCCTGCGCGACAATCTGAAATCCATGTCGAGTTTTACACCGAGACAGGAGACTTTTTTCCAGAGTGATTTTTCTTCCATGGTCATAGCACGAGCAAACGGGTTTCGTCCGAAATTACAGAATAAGAAGATAACGCCCTATATTTCGCGTGCGGATTACAACGGTGAATATGAAAAAACTAAAACTTGAAGAGCTGGGAAGAATGAGTGTGGATGATTTTAAAACCGCGGAGAAACTGCCGGTTTGTATTTTACTCGACAACATTCGCAGCCTGCACAACGTCGGCTCGGCTTTCAGGACCGCCGATGCATTTCGTTTGGAGAAAATTTATCTAACAGGAATCACCGGCACTCCGCCGCACCGTGAAATTCAAAAAACCGCGCTGGGCGCTACCGAGTCCGTTGAATGGGTATATGCCGAGAAAACGGAGGAGGCCCTAAGAACTTTAAAATCAGAAGGCTACAAAATTTTAATTGTTGAGCAAACCTCCAGCAGCATACCGCTGCATCACTTCACACCAGAACCACATGAAAAATATTGCCTGGTCTTCGGCAATGAGGTGAACGGCGTAAGCGAAGAAGCAATCGAACAGGGCGATGAGGCGATTGAAATTCCACAGACAGGAACCAAACACTCTTTCAATGTGTCGGTGTGTATGGGAATCGTGCTCTGGGAAATCTTTCGCAAACTCCGACTTTGAACAAAGATCAGCGAATGCTCTGCTAAAGCGTGTACCTCCGCCCTTTATTTTCTTTCTGCAACCATGTCATCAACGGAGCAAAATAATTCAGCAAGGGCTTCGCACTAACTTCTGACCCAATGGTTGCTTTTAAATGTTCTCTCCAATCGACCGTTGCGCCTGGGCTTGTGAGTTGCTTTAGGAATGCGCCGGCTTCTTTACTTCCCCAATAATTCGTTGCGTGGACATCTTGTTTCAAAATGTTTTTTGCGATGTGTTCATGAAATTGAAACAGCAAAATTTCTGCAATAGAATAGTCATAGTATTGCGCCGCGTCGTCGATGATGTGTGTTTTAGAACAAGCGTCACAATATTTTTCATCGCGATCAGTGGGAGGAACAATTCCTTGATATTTTTTCACCAGTTCCCACCACCGTTTATTGAATTCGGTCTCAGGAAGATTCTTACTGTATAGATCATGTTCAAACTGCGTCATCACGCCGGCACCCCATGGAATCACCACAATATGTTGAAGCGCATCTGACAAAAGCTTGAGTGTATCGTTCGTCGCTGTGCCTGGCGGAATTAATTTTACATTTTCTAACAGTGGCTTTTGCAAAGATGCCAAGCCTATTTGGGTTCCGATCGCTTCATGGAAAGCTCGGTTTGCACCGGCTCTTAGCACGAGCGGAACTTCTGGTCTTGTGTATGCTTGGTAGTAGTAGATGTGACCTAACTCATGCAGCGTTGTCTCCCACCATTCCGTATTGGTTTGAATACTCATCAATGAACGTACATCCTGATCGAGATCGACATGCCACGCCGATGCATGATTATTTTTTTTGTATGTTGCGTCGGCAGGAAGGGGATATAAACTTGACTTTTCATAAAATGATTTCGGCAACGGATCAAAACCCAACGACACATAAAACTCCTCACCCTTCTTCACAATCCATTCTGGTGATTTCTTTTTTAAAGTATCGTCAATGTTCAATCCTTCAACGGATACCATCGCCGTCCAATCTTGTCCCCATTGATTCGTAACCCAATGCGCCGGCAAATATTCGGGAACTGGTTGCTTATATTTTTTTGCTAATGTGTAGCGGGCCCACGTATGAAGTTCACGATACAACGGCCAGATTTCTTTGATAAATCCTTCTGTCATCGCAGTCATTTCTTCGCGTGTCATGCCAAATTCTGAAACCTGGTAACTGAAGAAATCATCATAGCCTAATGCTTGCACACTTTTGTTCCGAAGATCGCGTAGCTGAACAAGGCCTTTCTTTAGCGGCACACCAACCTCTTTACTCGCATTCCACGCTTTCAATCTTTCAGTAAGTTTTGATGATGATGTAAGCACGTCGTTGATGTCATTCTTGGTAACAGATTTTCCATCGATCTTAAAATCAAAACCAAACAACACCTGCGTTTGCGTCGCGTTTTCTTTTGTCAGGGCCTTGACGATCTCGGCCGCTTTCGCAGGATTGCCACCCGCCATAAACAACATTTGATTGAGCTGCCTTACTTGAATCGTGGTAAGTTTTTCCTTTATCGCCAGTAGATTTTGAATGGAGTCGATATTGGCGTCGCTTCCAGTAAAGTGATTAAGCTTGTTAGTAGCTTCCTCGTATTCGCGCTGCGTGATCGTATCGCCGTCAACAATTTTCGTATTGAGGTTCCAAGATTTTTCACCCGAGGCCGTGTATAGCTTTTTGTATTCAGCACTATAGGCCGAAAGGTAAGCATCGGCGCGATCTTGATAGGACGTATTCGCATCTTCCTCCGACTTTTTCCCGCATGACATCAAAACGGCAACACCTGATAAAATGAAATACTTGAGAAGGCTTTTCATAACGATCTGTTTAGGTTAATCTAAATTAATAAACAACGCGTTAGCATCATCACACTATTTTATCCGCCTGTGTTCTTATTTATTCAACTGTTCGGCTCCGAAGTGACACCAGTTTTAAGATCATGAAGAAGCAAGAAGTAAGTAGTAGAAAGCATTAGTAGCTTGTTCTGCCGTTGAAGCCGCAAAGATGCGCCAGTTAGCTATACTCTCTTTGTGTAAGATAAGTGCAGGAAGAGTATAGGATAAGTACAAGATGACTGGAGGAACACTAGTAGAAAACCATAGAAACACTAGGCATGGACTCGATGATGTAGGTGAAATCGTAAAACTATATACTTTGATTTTGGCTGACACATACGATATCACAATCGAGATTAGGTTGGCATTAAAGTTATCAATTCACTTGATATCCTGGCGGGAGTTAATCAATTTGTTATTCATTAAACAATAAAAGATGTCGTTCTTCAAAAAAATAAAATCGTCGCTGAATCTGCTTCAACAGCTCGATATGGACAAAATTGCCAAGCTTTCAGAAAAAGTTGATCTCAACAAAATGGTTGGACTCGTAAGCAGCATGAAGAGCGAGGATCTTCAGAAATTGATGAAGTTTATGGAAGGCGGAAAAAAGAAGCATGAGTTTCCTGACATCGATGGCGACTTCTACGACTTGCACCAACTGCTATCGCCTGAAGAACGCGCCATTCAATTGAGCGTACGCGAGTTCATGCAGAAAACGATCAAACCAATTGCCAACGAGTATTGGCTAAAAGATGAATTCCCTCATCATATTATTCCCGAGGTCGCCAAGCTTAACATCACCGGATTGACTTATCAAGGATACGGTTGCCCAGGGAGATCTTCTTTGTTAGAGGGATTTCTAGCGATGGAAATGGCGAGAGTTGATTGTTCTATTTCTACATTCTTCGGCGTGCAAAGCGGATTGGCGATGGGCTCTATTTATTTCTGCGGATCAGAAGAACAAAAACAAAAATGGCTTCCTCCGATGCAACGAATGGAGTTAATCGGCGCTTTCGGATTGACCGAACCTGAAGTGGGTTCCGGCGCAGCGGGTGGACTAACGTGTACGTGCAAAAGAGAGGGCGATTCTTGGATTCTGAACGGACAAAAGAAGTGGATCGGCAATGCAACATTTGCTGACCTTGTCATTATTTGGGCACGCGACCTTGATGATGGAAACGTGAAAGGATTTATTATTGAAAAAGGAAATCCTGGGTTCAAAGCTGAAAAGATAAAGGGCAAAATGGCATTGCGCATTGTTCAAAATGCGCTCATTACGCTAACAGATTGCAAAGTTTCAGAAGTTAATCGACTGCAAGAAGCGAATGGTTTTAAAGACACTGCTAAGGTACTTCGCATGACGCGCGCTGGCGTAGCATGGCAAGCGGTTGGTTGTGCGCGTGGTGCTTACGAAAGCGCACTCGCATACACAAACGAAAGGAAACAGTTTGGAAGAACGATTAGCAGCTTTCAAATGGTACAAGATCTTTTGGTTGAAATGCTTAGCAACCTTACAGCCATGCAAACGATGGTGTGTCGCCTGTCTCAACTTCAAGATGCCGGCAAGCTTACCGATGAACAAGCTTCTCTCGCGAAAGTGTTCTGTACGTTAAGAACGCGCGACGTTGTGAGTCATGCGCGTGAGTTGTTTGGTGGCAATGGTATACTCATTGAGCATGATATTGCGCGTTTCGTTGCCGACGCAGAAGCAATTTATTCATATGAGGGCACGAAAGAAATCAACACACTCATTGTTGGAAGAGCGATTACGGGGCAGAGTGCTTTTGTTTAGGTTAATCGTTAATCGTTAATCGTTAATCGTTAATCGTTAATCGTTAATCGTTAAATCGTTAATCGTTAATCGTTAACAAAAATAAAGCTGCTCCTAAAAAAATTAAGAGCAGCTTGTTTTTTCTTCCGGATTTTCCATCCATGCCTTCGTATCACTACGGCAGGCAAGCTTCCGGACTTTTTCTTAATTCAATTTAAAAGTCTTCTTCACCTGATCAACAAAATCAAGTTTTTCCCAAGGGAACAATTCCACTTTTACTTTCTTCTCGTTGTTTTTTCCTTTGTTGAAAATCTTCTCAACAGTTTTTGGTTCACGACCCATGTGGCCGTATGCCGCAGTTTCTGCATAAATTGGCGTTCTCAAACCAAAGCGCTCTTCAATAAAGTAAGGACGCATGTCAAAGATCTTCGCTACCTTTTCTGCAATCTCACCGTCGCTCAATGATGTTTTTGCAGTGCCATAAGTATTGACATATAAACCAACTGGTTTAGCAACACCGATCGCATAAGCAACCTGTACAAGCACTTCATCACACAATCCTGCAGCGACAAGATTTTTTGCAATGTGACGTGTAGCATATGCAGCAGAACGGTCAACTTTCGATGGATCTTTTCCTGAGAAAGCACCACCACCGTGTGCACCTTTTCCACCATATGTGTCGACAATGATTTTACGACCTGTTAACCCGGTGTCGCCGTGTGGTCCACCGATTACGAATTTACCAGTCGGGTTTACGTGATATTTGATATCATCTCCGAAAAGATTCTGAACGCGTTTCGGAAGTTTCTTCTTAATTCTTGGAACCACGATGTTGATAACGTCTTCTTTAATTTGTTTCAACATGGCAGCATCTTTACCAAACTCATCGTGCTGTGTCGAGATCACGATGGTATCGATACGTGATGGTTTGTTATCATCACCATACTCAATCGTCACTTGCGATTTCGCATCAGGGCGGAGGTATGTCATTACTTTTCCTTCTCTACGAATCGCAGAAAGTTCACGAAGAAGAAGATGGGCAAGTTCAAGCGGAAGCGGCATGTAGTTATCCGTTTCGTTTGTCGCGTAGCCGAACATCATCCCTTGGTCGCCAGCGCCTTGATCTTCTTTTTTCTTACGTTCTACCCCTTGATTGATGTCAGCAGATTGTTCGTGGATCGCTGAAAAGATCCCGCAAGAATTTGCTTCGAACATGTACTCGCTCTTGGTGTAACCGATTTTGCGGATTACTTCACGCGCGATGTCTTGAACATCAAGATATGCCTGTGATTTTACTTCACCAGCCAACACCACCTGACCAGTCGTTACCAGTGTTTCGCAAGCTACTTTAGAGCTCGGATCATAGGCTAAGAAATAATCGATGAGCGCATCAGAAATCTGATCTGCAACTTTGTCCGGGTGTCCTTCGGAAACTGACTCTGAAGTAAATAGATAGGGCATAGTATTGTGAAATAATTTTTGATTGTAAGCGGGCAAATTTAGGTTGAAAACTCTAAAAGCAAAACCCCATTAGGCCAATAGATTTTAAGACGCCAGAAATAAAAATACCGCAGGCGTTTTCGGAAACGTGATGTTAATCGTCTTCCATTTTTTGACCGGAAGAGAAATGATGAGTTCCCCCTTTCCGGTAACATCTGCTGCAACACACAAACGGGTCTGATCTTGCAACGATTTGATCAGATTCGAAAACACGGTGTTATTCCGGTAAGGGGTCTCGATGAATATCTGCGTCTGATCACGCGAACGCGATTCCTTTTCCAATGTTTTGATTGCTTGCGCGGCATCTTTAGCGTCGATCGGAAGGTAGCCGTGAAACGCAAAACGCTGTCCATTTAATCCAGAGGCCATTAATGCTAATAATATAGAGGATGGACCAACCAACGGAATAACCTTTACGCCGTTCTCATGGGCCCATCGCGCCGCCAAGGCACCAGGATCGGCAATGCCAGGGCAACCCGATTCAGAAAGAACACCCATCGAATTTCCTTTCAACAATGGATCCAAAAGTGCCCCCATTGTTTCGAAACGCGTTTCTTTGTCCAGAATTTGAAAATTTAACGCTTCTATACTTTCATAGATCTTTAAGCTGCTGAGAAATCTTCGCGCGCTACGAACGTCTTCGGCGAGAAAATCTTTCAAGGTGGCAAGCGTTCTTTTCATATCGGGTGGCAATGCTTGGTCATGCGTATCGGGTGCGATAAGGTTGGGGATCAAATACAAAATGCCTTTATTCATGATTTAATTGCGCTTTTTCCAATGGGCAAGTTGCTGATAATTGTCGGAATAGTATTCATCATCGTAGGACTGATTGTCATCTTCATCCCGAAGCTGCCGTTACCTGGCAAACTTCCAGGCGACGTCGTGATAGAAAAAGAGAACTTTAAACTTTTCCTCCCCATAACCTCGTCTATACTGATAAGCTTATTGCTGTCGCTGATATTCTATTTCATTAACCGTTATAAAAACTAGCGATGTTATACCGGAACTTACCTCATATCGTTAAACCATCGATTCCGGCTTAGTTTATTTAAGCTTTATTTCCGAATTTCAAGGTTCCAATTTTTTTTGTGAAGAAGGTTAGACCATATTTTTTCTTTTGTGTGCTGTTTTTGACTTTTCAAGCAACAGCTCAAAAAGCAACTACTTCCATTCCGCTCAGTTTTCCAGACAGTGTTCGCATCGTTTTTGAAAACACAAAGAATGTCGACGCAACGGTGATCGGAACGAGCTTCGCCTCGGCTTGGACTTCCTTTACGGTTGACCAACAAATGATTATTCAGCGACAGGCATTTCAAATGCGGAAGAAGAAATACCCGACAAAACCTGCACTGGTAAATTACTTCGGTTGCTTAGCTAACGCCGTTAGTGTGGAAAGAGCAGAAGCTTCAAAGATTGATGCATTTTTAAAAGTTGCCGGACAAGTAATCGCCAATGACCCTACGCAAAAAGCGCAGTCATTTTTTCAAATCAGCCGCATTTTCTTCCAAAATCACGCCCTGCACTACGAGAAATCATTTCGTCTTTATGCAAAAGACGATGACTACACCTTCGATTACATCGCGCCTGTTGCTACGTTTGACATGAACGACACGACGAGTATTCCAACAACGGGTGAAGAACAAGCCCCTTCGGAGACTGTTGATGAGTATGCCGACAGCAATGAACCTCCGATGGACTCCGTATTTGTTGACGCGCCGTTGTGGATGAATCCTCCGCCTCAGCCGTTTCTCGACGGACCTGTATTAAAATTCAACAAAGTATCGCTACTCTTTGTCACCAAATACGATTCCGTTCAACTAAAGAATACGAAAGGGTCGCTATCTCTTCGAAACAGTTTATTTGTAGGTGAGAATGGAACATTCGACTGGACATCGGCAGGACTTAGTCCGGACAGTGTATACTGCACATTAACGCAATACAATTTCAACGCAAACAAAGCTGAATTGAAGTCGGATCTCGTTAAGCTGAATTACGTGGGAAAAACACCTGGCGCGATTCCGGGAACATTTGAGTTTAAATCTCAACCGAGAAAAGATTCTGTCCCGTCGTCGTACCCAACCTTTAAATCATTTCAAAGTAATTTAGAGATCAAAGGAATTGGCGACGAGAATGTTCGTTACCGCGGTGGTTTCTCACTCAACGGGCGAAAAGTATCGGGCGCGTCTGTCGACAATGACTATTCTACTATCGAAGTGTTCCATGCGGGCGAAAAGAAATTTATCGCAAAATCGCCAAACTTCATCTTTACTGACTCCACGATTAGCGCGAACGTAACAAAGGTTAGTCTTCTCCAAAGAAATGATTCCATCACACATACTTCTGTACGTATGCGTTATTGGTTTGGAGCAGACAGTACGCAGCGATTAATGCTCATCAAGGATAAAGGATCGAAGAAAAATACGCCATACTCTGCATCATTCTTCAACATCGATTTTTCATCTGACATCATCAAATGGAATTTATATTCTGACAGCTTAGACTTACTTACCGATGGCGGCCGAAACGATGTGCCGATGATTATCGAATCGGTAGATTTTTACGATCCCGAGGATTTCCGACTCTTGAAAGGTGAGGGCTTTAGTTTTCATCCACTGTCATTGGTAGCAAACTACTGTATTAAAAACAAAGTGCGTGAGTTCTATTCAGGAGAATTGGCTTCCGTTGTAAACAAAGACGGTCGTGAGGTAAAAGGCGCGATAGAATTTCTTGCGGAGAAAGGAATGTTAACCTACGATCCGAAAACGGATGTAGTGCGCGTAAAAGAGAAGGCAATTCTTCTCTACAAAGCTTCGAAAGGGGAGATGGATTACGACAATCTGAAAATTCATTCTGTTATTGATAGCTCCGCAAATGCATCGCTGAATTTCAAAAAAGGTTACATGACGGTACGTGGTGTTGGAGAATTCCGCGTTAGTGATTCGTTGAACGTGAGGATCGATCCAGATAGTAGTGTCATCACGTTGATGCAAAACCGTGATATTAAATTCGACGGTACCGTACGGGCAGGTAATTTCGAAATCAGCGGGAAGGGGTTTACACTTAAATATGACAGCTTCTTTATTAGCCTGGCGCACATCGATTCGATTAACTTTTTTGTGATGGAAAAAAATGCCAAGGGGCAATCCATCAGAAGAAAGCTGAACAACTCCATGGTCGGCGCCGATAGTACGGCAGCGCAGGCAGGGGGCATGGGAGACACTTCAAAAAAATCGGGAACACTCTTTATCAGTAGGGGAAATAATAAATCCGGGAAAAGAAAAATTCCGAATTATCCGCGACTCGATGCGAGCGCTGGTGGCGTTATTTATTTTGACAGACAAGAGGTTCTCGGTGGCGTATATGATCGATCCATGTTTTTCGTCGTGCCGCCGTTTAAGCTTGATAGTTTAAATGATGCAGATCCGGCGTCGATAAACTTCGAAGGTACTTTCGTATCGAGCGGAATGTTCCCGGCGTTCAAAGAAAAACTTCATTCACAACCCGATAAGTCACTCGGTTTTGAACATACCATTCCAAAGAAAGGATATCAACTCTACAATGGCGATGGTAAAATGACAGGATCCCTCACCATGGATAATCGTGGATTAAGAGGAACGGGTAAAATAGAATACCTCGCGGTAACTGTGTCGTCTCCTGATTTTGTTTACTATCCCGATTCTGTAATTACAAAGGGTGACCGTGCTACGATTGCTCAAAAACAATTTGGTTCGGTCGTATTTCCGCAAGCTTCATTGCCGGACTTTGAGATGAAGTGGTATCCGAAGTCGGATCAGATGAAGCTCAAGAATAAAGGAGAGCCCTTTAACTTTTACGATTCCACCGCACAAATGCGAGGTACGTTGACTGTTTCAAAAGAAGGTGTGGCGGGTGCAGGAAAACTAGAGACGCGTGGTACCGAACTAGTTTCGCGAAACATGAACTTCACTGCTACAGATTTCGGCGCACGTCATGGAAAATTCCGGGTTAAAAGTGATGATCCTAACAAACCTCTTTTAACAGGTACGGATGTGCGTGTGAAGTTTAACCTTGAAAAAAATTACGCAGATGTTAGTCCGGAGGTGGCCGGCGTTGCAGCGATCGATTTTCCATTCGCACAATTTAAGACGTCCATTCCCGAAATGCATTGGGATATCACAGAGCAGAAGATCACGATGAATAAAGATCCAGATGTGCCGCTCGAAAACTCCTACTTCTATACAACGCGAAAGGATCTTGACTCTCTAAATTTCCTCGCTGAAAAAGCGGAGTACGATCTTAAAAAACAAGAACTAAAGGTAAGTGGTATTCCCTATATCATTGTCGCCGACGCGAAGATTACACCAGAGAACAATGAAGTCCTCATTCTCGAAAACGCAAAAATCGGCACGTTGAAAAATACGGTGATTGTTCTCGATACATTAAATGGTTATCACCGCTTAACCGACGGCGTTGTTGATATCGTATCGCGAAAAGAGTTCAGTGGATATGCGACATATCAATATGTTAATTTATTGAAAGACACCTTTGCTATCAAGATGACGGATTTTCACCTTGAGCAAATCGAACAAACTGAAAATACATCGCGCCGCGCGCAGCGAAAAGAAACTGCTGCCACACAGCAAACAGTAGGCACAGGTGCAGTCGATGAAAAAGAAAACCTCGTATTAGGAGCTGGTATGTTCTACAAAGGCGACATGGTGATGTACGCAACAAGACCAGCATTGATGCTCAAAGGATACGTCAAACTCGACATCCAAAAAATAAAGAACTACAACACCTGGATTCAGTATAGTCAGTCGGGCGATGAAACTGATGTACACATCAATTTCGACGAAGCAGTAACAGAAGACGGAAAACGTGTGAACGCCGGATTACACTTCGAAAGTACAGACAACAGTTTATACGTTTCGTTTGCCAGCGACAAACGTCATGAGGAAGACGAAGATTTCTTCACACCGAGTGGTACGCTTTATTATGATACTGCTTCGCATGAATTTAAAATCGAAAACTTGGAGAAGGCTGCTGGCAACGCACTGTCTGGAAAAGTGTTTGCGTATAAAGACGAAAACCAACAAGTTCGTTTCGAAGGCCCAGTGAAACTGTTTAATGGATCGAAAGATTTTAACATCATTTCTACAGCGATTGGACAAGCCAATATGGAAAGTCATGATGTAAAAATGAATTCCTTGCTCGTTGTAGAAAGTAATGTGCCGGTAACTGTTTTCGATTTGATGGCCAGACAAATTGCAGATGTCATTAAAAATGAAGGTGCTGCTGATGGATTAGGTGATCAAACAGAGCTCCTCTACAAAATCGCAGACATTGTGGGTGAACGCGCTGCTAAAGACTTCGAGCAAAAAAGCTTACAGGGTTACGTATCACTCGCGACGATTCCCCAATTGGCAAAACCACTGGTCTTTTCGAATGTAAATCTCAAGTGGTCACCGAAGCACAAATCATTCTTTAGTGAGGGAAACATTGGGATGTCGAACATCGGACGCACCGATGTAAACGGCGGCTTCGAAGGGTTCATGGAAATAAGAAAAAATGAAGACGGTGCTTCTGTATTTCACGTTTTTGTGAAGGTGTCGCCAGAAGCTTGGTATTACTTCGGATATGAAGATGCTCGCTTAATGGTACACACATCCAATGGAGAGATCAATGGAATCGTTTCAAAGAAAACGAATGCTGGCAAAGCGAAGGTTGGTGAAGTTGCTTTCATACCCGGAACAGATGAAGAAGTGTTGGCATTCATTAACAAGTTCAGGCAACAATATTATGGTATTGATTTCCCGTACAGTCTGAGCGATTTATCGAGCGCAACACCTGCTAAAGAAGAAGGACCTCCGCAAGAACAAGGTCCAACTCAGAAAAAAGAAGAAAACACAGAGGAGAAGAAGAAAGAAGAGGACGACGGTTTCTAGATCGCAATCCAAAACAATCGCCGATGAAATATTGGTTTCTCGTATCATTGCTATGTATAATTTCATTTAGATCCCACGCACAAAATCAAACTGTTGTCGACGCGAAAGAGTTTATCGCGCAATTGGAGCAAAACCAAAAAGCAAAAACGGTTTTCAATTTTTCAAGCGCCGAACGTTTCAACTGGCATTTTGTTCCTAGAGAAAGATTAGGAATATCATTTCACTCCCTTTCAAAATCACAACGGGAGGCAGCTTACAACTTATTAAAGTCCAGTTTGAGCTCCCAGGATATACAAAAGCTACTGGCATTGTGGCATTGGAAAATGTATTACGGCAAGTAGAAAATCGTGGGCCCAATGATACTTACCGAGATCCTGAAAATTATCACTTTACAATCTTCGGTGCACCGGATCAAACTGAACCATGGGGTTGGCGATTTGAAGGACATCATATCTCGCTGAACTTTGCTTTTTCAAATGGCCAAATGCAATCTAGCACGCCAAGTTTTTTTGGATGCAACCCTGCTATTGTAAAAGAAGGGCCGAAACGTGGTGTACAGGTTTTAAAATTAGAAATGGATCTTGCTTTTCAACTGGTCAACTCATTTACGCCATCGCAGCTTTCAATTGCAAAATTCTCCGATAAGGCCCTTCCAGAAATTCTTTCTTTTAACAAACGCAAAGCAGAAACGTTAACACCAATCGGTATTGGCTACAGCAGTATGAATGAAATACAGCGGAAGATTTTTCTTCAGCTTGTGGAAACCTATGTGAATAACTATGAACTCGGATTCTCAAGCACGTTAATGAAAAAGATTAAGAACGCTGGCATTGAGAATTTAAGTTTCGCTTGGGCGGGAACGACAACGCCTGAAAATGGCGGCCACTACTATCGCATCCAGGGGCCGATGCTCTTAATAGAGTATGACAACACTCAAAACGGCGGCAATCACATTCACACAGCTGTTCGCGATCTCACCAATGATTTTGCAGAAGACATTCTAAAAGAACATTACCAAAACGATCATTAGAAGCAATCACTTCGCATGCGTTGATGTGAACGATTTAAATATTTCACCTTCACGGAAATGATAATTGTTTTTCACAATCCATTTACCATCTATCATTGTCCCTAAAATTTCAGCAGGCGAAGCAGTGTAGATAATGGCCGAAAGCAAATGTTCTCGCCTTGCCTGACTTAACAACGGTCGATGAGCGTCGTAGATCACGGCATCTAGTTTTTGGCCGACTGAAAAATATTCCGACGACGAAAAACCCATCGCAGAATTTCCAGCATGAAAAGTTTTATCGACGAGTATTGCCGCTCCGTCATCAAAGGTGTTACGCTTGTGTGTCGTGAATCGCTGGGCATAATCTAGCCAGCGAAGATCTTCGAGGGGATTTAAACTAATATGACTGTCCGTACCAATCGACCATTGACCACCCTGTGAAGCAAAGTCAGTAAGTCGGAAAATGCCGTCACCTAAATTTCCCTCTGTTCCGGGACACAGTACTACATGGGCCCTTGATTTCGCGAGTGCCGCAACCTCATGATCTGTTAAGTGTGTACAATGAACGATGTGAAATCTTTCATTCACCGGCAAATTGTTTAAAAGCCATTCAATCGGTGTTTGTTTATGAAATAAAAAACAATCTGCTACTTCCTTTTTTTGTTCCGCGGCATGCAAATGAAACGGAATAGTAGATGGTCCTTGCTCAAAAGTTCTTACGACATCATTTGGTTTTACTGCTCGCAACGAATGAACACTAAATCCTAAACGCGCATGTGGTGCATGTGCGACAACATGCGCAGAGTCGTCGAGCAATTGAAAATATTCATCTATCGTTTTCGAGATAAAACGACGTTGCTCAGGAAACGGTTCTTTTCCAAAATTTCCTTGCTGATAAAAAACAGGAATCAATGTAATTCTTATTCCAGCTGTTTCTGCAGCTGCAACGAGGCGTTCTCCCATCTCTGCATAATTTGCGTATGGCTTTCCGTCTTTGTCGTGATGCAAATACTGAAATTCAGCCACATGCGTATAACCTTTCTTCAATAGCTCAGCGTATAACATCGCCGCAATGTGTTCGACCGCTGTAGGATCTAAACTTAACGCGCATCGATACATCGCTTCGCGCCAACTCCAAAAGTCATCGTTCGTTCCTGGCCTATGTTTCTCAGCCATGCCTGCCATTCCAAATTGAAATGCATGAGAATGTGCATTACGAAAACCTGGCAACGCAAAACCATGAATAGACTCTATCGCCACACTGTCCACTGGTGATTTGTCCGATAGATATTGAATCGTTCCAACCCCATCGACACCAACATACCCAGGTGAAAGCCATCCAGTGGATAACAATAGCGAATCGAACGAATAATATTTTTTTATAGGGTTCACAACTTCAGTTGGTCAATCAGTGATTGAAATGTTTTCATCAGCAATGTGCGCATTTGCGACGCACGTTGCTCGTCATACTTTTTCTCAGCGTCGTCCATGTAGTTCACCTTGGTCATTTCAAGTTGTAGTGCATGAATATTCTGCGCCGGTTTTCCGAAATGTCGTGTGATGTATCCTCCCTTGAAAGGGTGATTGTGGTTGACGGTATATCGACTACCATTGAGGGCCTCAAGTGTTCTATCGATTAGTTTACTGTCAGCAGAAGTTCCGTCGACGTCACCGAGTATTAGATCTGGAAATTTTTCTTTCTGAATGGTAAGCACATATTCTCGAATGGAATGACAATCCCAAAGCAAGGCCTTACCAAATTTCTTTTGCTTGACTTGCAAAAGCTCTTGAATTTTTTCGTGATAAGGGTTGTAGTAAACTTTCAGTCGTCGTTCTACTTCCGCTGAATCGACTTCTTTTCGCTCATCAGTATATAATGGATTTCCGATGAAATTTGTTGTTGGACAAAGTGCCGTGATAATCCTTCCGTCGTTATACAATGGTTTGCTCTTCGGATCACGATTTAAATCAATTACCCACCGGCTATACACTGCATGAATCATCGTCATGCCCATCGACGAAACAAAATCGTAAAGCTGATGCACAAACCAATCCGTATCGTCGGGTGATTCTATTAATGACGAATGATATTGTGCTTTAATCTCATCAGGAAACAAAACACCACAATGCGGAACGCTTACAATAATCGGAACCTCCGATGCTGTTGGTGATATGATTTTATAGGGAGTCATTCCGCCAATCCGATAATTACTTTTTGTTTTTCTTCTTACGCTTCTTTTTAGACGTCGATTCCTTTTCTGATTCCTGCACCGACTTCAACTTGCTAACCTCTGCTTCCTTTTCGGCTAGTTGTTGCTTTAACGTAGCGATTTCAACGTCCTTTTGATTTAAAGATTTTTTCAGTGTCGCCGTTTTTTCAGGAGCAACAATTTGTTTCTTCAGTCGCATTACGCGACGAAAGCTCTCATCAATTCGTGCGGGTGAAATTATGCCGCGATCAACGAGTGATCGTATGATAGCATGTACTTTGTCCACCGTGCGTACATCGCTTCCGGAAATGTTGTTTGAGAATATCATAATATCAACACCACCTTGAATGGCCAACTTCACCGCTTCTTCAAAACCGTAATGTTTCGTAATCGCATGCATCTGCATATCGTCAGAAAAGATCACACCATTAAAATGAAGTCGCTGTCTCAATATCCCTGTGAGAATTGCTTTCGATAATGTTCCAGGGTTACCAATAGAATCTAATTTTTTGTTCACAATATGTGCCGACATAATGGCGTCAACATAACCAGAGTCGATAAGGTCTTTGTACGGTTTCAACTCACGTTCTTCCCAGGTAGCGGTCACGTCTGCCATACCCAAGTGTGTATCTGCCTTGGAACTTCCATGTCCAGGAAAATGCTTCAGCGAAGTGAGCACATTATATTTTCGGTGTTGCTTAATGAATTCTTTCGCGAGCAGCGTTACAGAATCTTCACGACTAGAAAAAGCTCTTCCTACTTTTGCAATGATCGGGTTATCGGGATTTGATCCTAAATCGACGACGGGCGCAAAATTTAAGTTGATGCCCAATCCCGCGAGCGTGGCCGCTGTGGCATCGGCATAAAACTGAACAGAATCAAGCGATGGTGATTTCCCCATGGCCTGTGCTGTAATCGAACGTGTAAAACCATATTTCTCTTTCAAGCGATTAACTCTGCCTCCTTCTTGATCAATGGCAACGATTAATGGAATAGGCGCTGCTTTTTGATACGTCCAAATAATCTTCTTAAGCGATGCAAATGAACTTTTCGCTGGGATATTCTTTTCGAAAATCAATAACGAACCGGCCTTCCCACTTCGAATTTCTTTGAGCACTGCAGAGTCGATGTCTGGCTTGGCGAAACCGATCAGAATCATCTGACCAATTTTTATATCAAGACTATCGACAGCTTGAGCATTTGCTTTCATCTGTTGCCATGACAATACTATCGTCAGCGCCAAAAATAAATTTCGTTTCAATTTTCTTCCCACAACTAAACTGTTAATAATGTTCATAAACTTCTTCCAATACAATTTGCATTTGCCTCCTAACATCCGACGTTGATGCTACATAGTTACTACTCATAAAAGAAAAAATCAGCGTCCGTCCCGACTTAGCAACCAGATATCCGCTCAAACTATGATTGTTGCTTAGTGTACCGGTTTTAGCAAAGACATAAGGTTTTCCATTTTTTCCTCTATACCAATTTTTGATCGTTCCTGTTTGTCCGCCGACAGGCAGGAGAGAAAACAAACGCACTTTTGGAGCAAGATCATAAATTTTATCCCAGATCGCCACCAACGTGCGCGGGGTAAAAAGATTATAGCGCGACAAACCAGAACCATCAACCCAAACTGGCGAGTCTTTCAAATCGGCAAGGAGATTTTTCTTGGCATACTTGATGGCTATCTCCGGCTGAAGCGTATCACTGATCACACCAGCGCAAACAAGCAACAACTGTTCCGCAAGGAAATTATCGCTATCAACCATCATCACTTTATAAATAGAGTCGGCGGGTGCACTATAGGTTGTCTTCGCACCATGAACCATCCTCTTATTTACCAATGTTACCTTCCGTTGCAATGTATCGGCTAACAATGTCGTAATGAAGTCGGCATCAACTTTAAATGGAACATCTAACGTATCTAATTTCCTTCCCGGAAAATATGTAAAATCATTGCTCTCCAACTTTCTCTCAACCTTTGGGCGATATTGACGAGTACCTACAGATTGAAAGTTTTTAAAATAGCGCGGCTTCAAGTGGCTTCCGCCTTCATCGATTTCCACCGAAAAAATATTCCCGTATATCGGGAACGGCGATCTCTCCGCAGAATAGTAATCGTTATAGTCATCCCAAGCCCAACCCGGACCAAAGTGTGCAGTATTAAAGTTGCTGTTAGAAAAATACAAACTCCCCGGCGCCGTCTTTAATAAATTCCAGGTGCGTTGATTTTGATAAACATATTTATAAAGGAATGAAGGATCACCCGTACCCCAAAAGATAGTAGAGTCACCTTTCTCTATGTATCGAAGCCCGGGAATCGAATCACCTAAGATTTTTAGGCAAGTATAAAATGTAAAGATCTTTGTGTTTGACGCTGGCGTAAAATAACGATCACCATTATACGCATACAATTCTTCATTGGTAGTCGGATCGAATAGAACAAACCCGGTGTGATCTTTAAAACGTGCTTCCGTAGCGGCGAGATTTTTATCCAACGCCACCCGAATGCTTGACACACAGGATGAAAACAGTGAGGCAACAACAACAAGTATTATCAGTGGACGCATCATCACATTTCGGAATAGCGTTCTTTCAATACATTCCCGAAATAAACTTGCTTGCAGAATGGACTTAATGCAAAATCTAGTTTGGCCATGTGTAAATGTAAAGATTTAGATCAAAATCAATTCTTTCTTTTCGGTAGACTGATTATGATACTGGTTCCTTTGCCATATTGACTCTCGATCTTTAATGTGCCGTGAAGTTTTTCTAACGCTTGTTGAACGATGTACATCCCAAGGCCCGACCCTTGTGATCTTTCCGTCGCGCGGAAAAACATGTTGCAAATCTTATCGAGATACTCTTCTTTTATACCAATACCATTGTCACTAAAGGTAATCCGCGTTAACGCCGGCAGCGGTTCGATACGAATATTCAGATAACACGCCTCCTCAGGATTTGTATACTTGTAGGCGTTCGAGATAATGTTGCTAAAGATTATATTTATCCTTAACGGATCCGTAACCATCATTGAATCATCTCCGACAACATCGATGGTCGTATGGACGTCGTGAAAATTCTCCAAGTACTCCAATTCCTTAAGACAGCTCTTTATGATCGCACGCAAATCAACATTTTCGTACGAAAGCTCAACACGATTAACGCGAGCGTAGTTAAGCATTGAACGAATAAACTCATCAAGCTTTTTGATACGATCCTCGATCTTGTTTAGATAACCCGTTTGGTGTCCATCAGCTTGATCTATACGTGCGAGATTTACCAAACCCATAATTGAACTTAACGGCGACCGTAAATCATGAGATGTTTTGTACATCAATTGATCAAGTTCAAAGTTGCGTTCCGAAAGTTCCTCGAGTGTTACCTTTAACTCCTCCTCTTGCATGGCAAGTTGATTGTTCTGATGAATCAATTCTTCATTCAGATGTTTCATCATTACCTCGATACGCTTCCGCTCTGAAATTTCACGAACGAAAATCGCAGCCCCAGTAACCTTCTTTGCATCGTTATAAATTGGATTGTAAGTGGCTTCGATGCTTGTTCCGTGCTGGAGTTCTGTTTCAAGTGTAAACTGTTCGCCTCGCAAGGCTCGATCAATATCTTGTTTTGCCGACTCACCCAGATGCGGTGGAATAATCTCGACAAAACTATCACCTAGTTTAATGTCCCTTCCAAATAACCTTTTCATCGCAGCAGCGTGCGCACTATTGAATAAGATGTAACGGTAGTTTTTATCGAGCGACACGATACGATCCGATGTGTTTTCGATTACCGCCGAAAGATTTGCGTTCATCGATTTGATGATTGATTCGTATTCCTTACGCTGAGTTATATTGTTTACAAAGATCGCAACACCTTTAACTTTCTTTTGCTGATCGTAAATTGGATTATATGTCGTTTGGATATGACCTTTAAACTTGGGATGATCGAGGTAGTGCTCAGTCGCAAAGTGATTTCCTTTCATTGCCTTTTCAAGTTCCGTCTTCACCCACTTGAATTCATCCGAGCCTTTCAGAAAATGAATTTTGTTCACGCCAACTTTGATATCAGCATTGTACAAATCTTTCATCACCTTTCGATGATTCTTATTGAACATGATATAATTCAAATCACGGTCAACTGCATAGACTGACTCCTTTGTACTTTCGAGCACTCCCTGAAGCGTAGCATTCAGTTGATGGATTCTATCCTCACGTTTTCGTAGCTCGGTGATGTCGGTAATAAAACCTATAATAAACTTTTCCTTCTTCTCATTCACAAATCGTGACTTCACCGTCATCAACTCCAGCGATTCACCTTTAGAAGATGTTATTTTTTCGAGATTGACAATTGTTTTTCCCGTCTTCAAGACCGTAGCATCAACATCCCAAAAAACTTTTGCCTCCTCAGGTGGTACAAAATGTTTGTCCGTTTTACCGAGTAACGCTTCTTCCGTTTGACCTAACAGGTGCTGAAATTTTTCATTAGTCATGACCCAACGGTGACGTGCGTCCTTAACAAAAATTGGTGCGGCAACAGTGTTAACAATATTTCGTAAAAACGACCTTGACGAGGTAAGCTCTTGTTCAACAGCTTTGTCACGCGTAATGTCACGAACTGTTCCAACAAAATACGTTGGCTTCCCTTCGTTGACTAACAACCTTACATTTAGAATTACCGGAAGCAGTCCACCGTTCTTTTTCCTAAAAATCGTTTCTTTATTTTCAACAACGTGGTGCTTCTTCAACGCCTCCACAATTTCGGCGCGCTGTTGCTGATCGGCATAAAACTCCGACGGCTTAATTTTCTCTACTTCTTTAAATGATTTATAGCCGAGAAGTTTCAAGAATCCATCATTCACGTACATGAGACGTGTTCCTATCTCGCCAAGGTATAATCCTTCCGATAGGTTTCGCGTGATCGTTTGAAGTAGCTCCTGTGTCTGAAATATTTTCTCTTCCGATTCTTTCTTTTCGGTAATATCCTTGAAGTTAGAGACGATACCGTTGATTTCTGGAATGTGAGAAAAATTAGTTAGAAGAGACTCCGCCCAAATGTAGCCACCTTTCTTTTTTCGAATGCGTTGCACAATGGTAGCACTCTTTCCAGGCTTCTTCAATAATTTAAAAAACGTCGCCCGTGTTAATTCATGATCATCGGGATGGATGAAAGATATCCCTGATTTACCAAGGATTTCTTTCTCAGAAAATCCACAAATGGTTTTTATCGATTTACTTCCAAATACAATGTTTCCTTGCACATCATACAGCACAATACCTTCGTGCGCGTTTTCTATTAATGCACGAAAGCGCTTTTCGTTCAATTCCGTTTCCTTTATTTTTTTCTTTACTGGCTTCATTACCCAGCGATCCTTAAAAGTTCACGAATTTATTTTCGTCGATTGCTTCAGTGCTAAGATTTTTCGGACCGCTACCACTTGTCCGATCAACGGAAAGCAAAAGGTTATTATATTCTTTGTAATTATCCCAGAAGCCACTATTTGTTGTTGTCTCTCCTTTCCGATTTTTTACAACCTGTTTGATGAGATTATCCTTCACGCCAATGTGCACCGTCAAAGTCAAACTTGTATCACTGGCCGGTTTGTGATTCAATACATTCACACGCGTGCCGTCCGACAAACTGTCCTCGCCTAAGTACACCAATGTTGAGCCGAATTGTTTTAGTAGAAATGGAAGGGCAAGTTCTTGCGCACATTCGTTAAAAACTGCGAACGCATTAGACACATCTTCTAGCGTCGTTTTCTCTTTTCCTTTTATTTGAACAATGCTGTCGTTGAGATCAATCAAATAAAGTTCGTTAGCCGATTCGATACGAACCTTCGAGTTATGTTTGTCCCAAAAAATTTTTCTCTCTGCGGCTGAAGTCCATGAAAAGTAACGGGCATCATCCCACGCCTTCACACCACCCGCAGCGGACACAACACTATCCACCAACTCTACAGCAGCGGGGTCTGAGTGCGATGGATCAAAGGGTAAGGGTTGGCGCTTTTCTTTCGGAGAACTACACGAAATAATTGTGCAAAAAACAGTCGCCAACAGCATGGCGCCTTTAAAATACTTTATCATAAGAGGGTCTGGGTTTCGTTTTTGTGAATTTAAGAAAATTATGGCACCGCTTCATCTCCTCCCGACGCCAGATTAGACTTGGGTGAAAGGAACTTGTGAAGTCGACTTTTTGAGTCGAGTGAGCGAAGCATCAAATTTCTTAGGTATCCTTCCACTGGAAGGATCATGAATGCCACAACAACTTGCACAAAAAAGTCTATCACCGGACTGGTCTTTGTCGAGAACATTTCACCGATCACGGTTTGGATAAATTGAATCAGCATGATGATTGTTAGCAATGACAACAACCTACTGATGATTCTGAACCTGGTACTCAAGCGAAATGAAAGCATTACCAGCGCCGCAAATACAAAAAATTCTAGCGCATAAAACCAAGGGCGTTTCCAATACGGTGGGAGTACTTCAAACGGAACAGCACCAAACTCTTTAATATTGCCGAAAATGTCGCGCGATTGCACATTAAATGAATAATCGCCGGCCGGCAAATAGGCAAAATCTACGGCGTCATTCTGTGAAGACCAGTCGGACCATGTTTTGTCGAGCCCTTTTAATTGGTATCGATACTCGATCGCTTGTGCTGCAAGAAAGTCGGGTTGAACAAATTCGATATTGAGTGCACTTTTCTCTTGATCTAATTCGAAAACCTCGCGTTTGTTAATCGTCACATTACCCGTGACAGATTTCAATTTTAGAGGAAAGCCATCTTCATATGGCGTAAACCGATTTCCAAAAAACTTGTACAGTTCGTTCTCACTCGTAATCACCCATAAATTTTCGGTATTGCGTTCTTGATTAACATAACGTATATCATGCAGCAGATTCATCAACTTCAAATTCTGCTGACCTTCCAATCCGAATGTAGACCACGTATGACTATCATTAAAAAAAATACCGCCATCTCCAGCAAAGTAATGCAGTGGTTTCGGCAAGGAGTCAAGAAGTGCAAAGCTTGATTTTGAACGATCGAGTTTGAAAAAGCCTTCCGAATTCACCAAATAGATATCGCGTCCAAGATGCACACCAAGCTGCTCGTCAAATTTTGGATTGGAAACATCGATCGTTTCTATTTCGGCCACTGTTTTGCCGCTAAACTGAAGTCGATAAACTTTATTGATCGATAGAAACCAAAGCTCATCTCTTTCTCCCTCCATAATGGAGGTAATCCTATCATCTAAATTTTCTAGAGCATCACTATACAACCATGCGCCATTAACGGATTGGTAGGTTTTCAATTCATCCGCGTACGTTGATAGGAAAAGTGTTTGTCGCTCGCGGGAAGCATAAGCCATTCGCACCGGCTCCTCTAGTATAGGTTTCGCAGCAACGCCATTTATCTCATATGCTCCTCCCAGTCCAATCGCTATCAGCGAATTATTAATTGAAACAAGTTGCGTTACTTTGGCATCAACACCTGAAACTTTTTTATAAACAAACTGCGAAGCACGAAGGACGCGCTCAGTCTTTTTTATCTTCTGATACCGTGGAGCTTCTTCAGATTTTGGTGCGGTTGTTTCGTTGTCCTTTTTAAGTGGTGCTTTGTCTTCTACGGGTGAAGTTGTTTTGCTTTTTTTAAAGAATTTCCAAAAACTTTTCTTTTTCGATTCTGTCTCCGTGGTCGGCGGTGTTTCTGGTAAATCCTTTTCGTGGACTGGCTCCGACGTTTTTCCCGAACGCTTAATTTCAACATCTACATAGTAGACAATTTCATCATAGACATCTTGCTTCTCCAACTTGAATAAACCCAATGAAGTACCAACATATACATTACCTTCAAACGACGTTGCACAAAGTAAATTTCCGGATAGTCCCGGATAGTGTCCAAAGGAGCGAAACGGTAAGTAAGGAGCGACGCGAGTGAAACCATATTCATGCGAAGCCCAAATTCCTTGACTCCGATCGATCATCAACGCATAAACTTCATTATCTGGAAGGCCCGTGTTGTAATTGATGATTTCTTGTGTTCGTCCGGTTGCTGTTTGGATGAAAATCATTCCGCCACGCAATGTCCCTAAGACAAAAAGATCCTTGTTGACAAAACTTCCTGATACAATTACGCTCGCATCAACATAGCTGCTATCCTGAATTTTGATCTCGCGTATTTTTTGATTTTCGTTACACAACAAAATGCGGTTGTCCGACAAGGCAATCAAATACTGTCGATCTCCCGCGCATGAAAAAATCACTTCTTCATTTTCCGGAAATTTGAAACCACTCTTCGAAAATTTTTGCCCATCGATTTTAATAACACCACCACGTTCAGTATTCAAGTATGCAGAACCAAACAGCTCGAATATTCCCACCAGTGCGCCCGTCAAATTTGTTGACGGAATAATATCAGTCTTATTACTATCAAGGTTATAAACGAAAACCTGCGTTTCGGTAACAAAGTATGCAGTGCGTTGAATGACGACACATTCAAATACATCGCGTGTTTCAGACGAAAGGGTTACTAGTCGTTGGTCGCCGAAGCCATTACTTTCTAATTTTCCGAAACCTGCAGCACCGGCCCAAACGATTTGGCCATCCGAAGTAAGCTGCAACGAATAAACCGAACCTTGCCCGGTGATCATCTTCCAGTTACGTCCATCGAAGCGTTGAATGCCACGACGCGTAGCGAAATACACCATCCCGCTGGGATCTTGCACCATGTCGAAACAAACGTTATCGGAATGATTTTCACCAGGTGAATAGTGCGACAGGAAATAGTTTCCATTTTGCGCAGCAGCTTGAAAGCACCAGAGAAGGGCAATAAATAAAAAAATCTTACGCATGAAGATGGGCTTCCGTCAAAGTTAGCAAATGAAAAATATACAACCTAAAGACAAAGAAGAGGTTACACGCCTTTTAATGTAATATTACTTTGGCATCAGCTGATTTTGCTCCAGTTCACTACAGTTTTACGCGCTGAATCAATTTGCAATCGAATCGCCTGATTCTGAGGCGTTGTAAGATCAGGATCATTTTGAAGAATTCGAATTGCCGCATCGCGAGCTTGTTGCAATATTTCCCCATCTGTGGAAAGGTTCGCGATCATAAGATCAAGTGCCCCGCTTTGTTGTGTGCCGGTTAAATCGCCAGGGCCACGCAGTTTCAAATCTGTCTCGGCAATCTCAAAACCATTATTTGTACGCACCATGGTTTCAATTCTGGTTTTCGAATCTGCGCCAAGTTTGAAACCACTCATTAAAATACAATATGATTGTTCCGCGCCACGACCGACACGGCCACGAAGCTGATGAAGTTGCGATAATCCGAATCGCTCAGCGTTTTCGATCACCATAACCGATGCGTTGGGAACATCGACGCCAACTTCGATCACCGTTGTGGCTACCATTATTTTGGTTTCACCTTTTTTAAAGCGCGCCATCTCGTAGTCTTTCGCCTCGGGTTTCATTTTTCCATGAACAATACTTACCGCGACATCGGGGAAAGCACGACAAACGCTTTCGTATCCATCCATCAAATGTTTCAAATCCATTTTTTCCGATTCCTCGATCAATGGATACACCATATATACTTGCCGACCGATCGAGATTTGATCACGTAAAAATTGATTCACTTGGAGTCTATGCGAATCAAACTTATGAATAGTCTTAATCGGCTTGCGACCTGCAGGCAGTTGATCTATTGTTGAAATATTTAAATCGCCATAAAGCGTCATCGCTAACGTGCGCGGTATAGGCGTGGCTGTCATAACCAACACATGTGGATAACTCGTGGTGTTCTTTTGCCAAAGCTTCGATCGTTGCGCCACACCAAAGCGATGTTGCTCATCAATAATCGCTAAACCTAAATGATGAAACTGAACCTCTTCCTCTAACAACGCATGTGTTCCTATCAAAATTTTCAGCTCACCACTTTGCAACTGCGCGTGTAATTCGCGACGTGCTGATTTTTTTGTTGAGCCTGTAAGCAGGGCAATCGGTAACGACATCAAGTCAGCAAACTTTTTCAGGTTGTTAAAATGTTGCTGCGCGAGAATTTCCGTCGGAGCCATCAATGCCGCTTGTGACTTTCCACTGATCACGATGAGCATACAAATAAATGCTACGATCGTCTTTCCACTACCAACATCACCTTGCAGCAGACGATTCATCTGTTTACCAGATTTGAGATCAGCGTAAATTTCGCGAATAACTTTTTTTTGCGCGTCTGTTAGTGGGAAGGGGAGATGATCATTATAAAATTGTGTGAGCACTGAAACGTCTTGGTAAACATGTCCTTTGAATTTGTCTTCTCTTACTAATTTCAACTTGAGTAATCTCAGCTGGATGTAAAAGAGTTCTTCAAACTTTAATCGGCGTTGTGCTTCCTGTAACATTTTCGTATCTGTTGGAAAATGTATTTGCTGAATCGCCTGCTCCTTAAAAAGTAGTTTTTCCGTTGATAACAATTCGCTTGGCAACGTTTCGCGAAACTTGTTAGTTGCCATCGTAAAAAGTAAGGAAACCAGTTTCGATAGAGACTTACTATCAAAGTGGCGTGCTCGTAATTTTTCCGTCAGGGGATACACCGGATGCAATGCAAGGCCTTTTTCATTTTGAGGGTTTACAGGCTCGATATCTGGATGCGCGATACTCCACTTCGACCCATATCGAGCGGGTTTTCCAAACACAACATAGTTGGCACCAATTTTTAAGCGGTCCTTCGTCCATTGAATTCCTTGAAACCATACTAATTCCAATTCACCCGTTTCATCTACCATGACCACCGACAACCGTTTCTTTTTTCCCGACGCAATTTCCCCGATGCTTTTCACAGTCCCTTTCAGCTGTGCATTCAGCATCTCATCGTCAAGCATTTTGACGGTCACAAATTTTGTGCGGTCTTCGTATCGAAATGGATAATGTTGTATTAAGTCACCGAAGGTGAAAATGTTCAGTTCTTTATTTAAGAGGGCTGCGCGTTGAGGGCCTACTCCTTTTAGATATTCAATCGGTGTATCAAAAAATCCTGTCATCCGTATAAACGAAACCTAATATAGTTAACGTAATTTCAGTTAAACATTAAAATTTTTTTCGATTTGAACCACATCGTTATGCAGGCGGCGCTAAGGTTACAAATCTTGATCAAATGTTATCAACCGGCCACAACGTATGAAAATTAATTCAGAGAACTTCAAAGGCATCGAGTACATTCAACTCAACCAGTTGCCAGACGAGCAGCGCAGCAAAATACTTGAAAGCCTTGATCGTGATTATCTCATAAAAATTCTAATCGACGGAAAAGTTATTAGTAACTGCCTTCAATACACCGATTACTCTTTTTGGTACGAAAACATCTACAAGGAAACGTCAAAAAATCGTTTGCAGAAATCCGAGAGCGAAGCTGAGGTCGTGAATCTGGCTTTTCAACATTGATGCTTTCTCTCATAAATTTATGTCGTTGACTGCTCGCTTAAAACTGCCGATTATCACGAAGCAGCAGTGATCGATTTTCGAACGGTAAGGTATTCATCCCAAATTTCTTTTAAGATTTCTGCCGCAGGTTGAATGCTATCGATTGCGGCAGCTACCTGCCCTATTTCTAACTCACCTTCTTCTAAATCTCCTTCAAAGATTCCAAATTTTGCGCGGCGTTTTCCGAGTAAATCCTCTAATGCCTCATTACTAGCACCAGATCGTTCCGCTTTCAAAACTTCCTCGTAGAATTTGTTCTTAATTAATCTCACGGGGGTAAGCTGTTTTAAAGTCAGCATTGTTTCTCCTTCAACTACATTAACAACACGTTGTTTAAAACTTTGATGGGCTGATGATTCAATACTCGCTGCAAAACGACTGCCTATTTGAACACCCTCGGCGCCAAGCGCTTCGGCTGCCAACATCGCTCTTCCCGACGCAATTCCGCCTGCAGCAATTACCGGAATTTTAACGGCCTTGCTAACCAGAGGAATTAAGACCATCGACGTCGTCTCTTCGCGTCCATTGTGTCCACCGGCTTCAAAGCCTTCAGCAACTACTGCATCTACACCAGCTTGCTCTGCTTTTTTCGCGAACTTCACACTGGAAACAACATGCACGACCTTGATGCCATGATCGTGCAATCTTGATGTCCAAGTTCCCGGATTCCCGGCTGAAGTAAATACTATTCGGACTTGTTCCTCTTCGATGATTTGAATAACCTTATCGATGTCGGGATATAATAATGGCACGTTCACACCGAAGGGTTTATTCGTTGCGTTCTTACATTTCTGAATATGCGTTCGCAAAACTTCCGGATACATGGATCCCGCGCCGATTATTCCCAAACCTCCAGCTTCACTAACGGCAGACGCAAGTTCCCAACCACTACACCATACCATACCCGCTTGTATGATTGGAACACTAATGTTAAAGAGCTTTTTGATGCGGTTTTCGTCTCCTGTCATACATTAAAAAATTTAATCATCCGAGTTCAAATATCGGCTTGCAAATTCAATTATCGACGTTTATGTTTTGAGAGAAATGTCCAGTAGACTATTTGAGGTTTTTAAACGGTTTTAAGTTGTCCACAAAGAATTGATTCTCAAATAGCCTCCTAAATCATTATTCATCAATATGTTAAGTGTTAATGTATCGTTAATGTGGATAAATGAAGATTTTTGTGGAATACTTTTTTGACCACTTTTTGGATATTTCTAACTACCTGTATTCTAAGGTTTTTGTAACCCAGCATAAATTTTGTGACACATCGATATATTAATTGATTATGAAATTTCTTACACTACTTCCTATCATTCTTCTCGCAAGTCTTGCATCAGCGCAGACAACCATCGTAAAGTTTGATCATCTCGAAAAATTGTTGGCTGACAGAACTCGTGACAAAATCCAAATCGTGAATTTTTGGGCAACGTGGTGTGCCCCTTGCGTCAAGGAGCTTCCAATTTTTGAACAATATCAACAGGCAAACGCTGGCAATGCACATGTTATACTTATCAGTTTGGACTACGCCGACAAAGTCGATAAAGTAAATGCGTTTGTCAAAAAGAAGAACTTGAAGTGTGAAGTCCTTCTGCTCGACGAAACTGATGGAAATTCATGGATCGATAAAGTTGAACCATCATGGGGTGGTGCGATCCCGGCCACCATTATTATTAATCCAAAAACCGGTCGTAGAAAATTCGTTGAAAAAGAATTAAAAGAAGGAGATCTTGAATTGCTCGTGAATGAACTACTTTAAACCAACGATAAATTTAAGCCGCATGAATCTTAAAAAAATTAAACCTGCAATGCTTTTGATTTTAAGCGTCGTTGTACTCTTGGCTGCACGTCCAATGGGTTATAATGTCGGCGACACGGTAGCTGATTTCAAACTGAAAAATGTCGACGGTAAATCCGTATCGCTCAGTGATTACAAAACGGGAAAAGGTGTAATTCTCATTTTTGATTGTAACACTTGCCCTGTTTCGAAGGGATACAATGAGCGAATTCTCGCCCTTGATCAAAAATTTGCATCAAAAGGATTTCCTGTAGTAGCCGTGAATCCGAATAGCCCCGAAGTTTCGCCGGGTGATGGTTTCGATGAAATGGTTTCTTATGCAAAAAAGAAGAAATACACCTTTGCTTATCTCGCCGATGAAAATCAGGAAGTAGCGACAGCGTTTGGTGCATCTAACACACCACACGTTTTCGTGTTGAAAAAAGATGGCGACAAATTTAAAGTCGCGTACATCGGCGCGATAGACAACAACTCACGCGACGGTAGCGCTGCCGACAAAAAATATGTGGAAGATGCCGTCAATGCGTTGATTGAAGGAAAAGAAATTCCAGTCGCTAAAACAAAAGCCATTGGATGTACAATCAAATGGAAAAATTCTTAAGGATTTTTTATATCCAAGGAAAAGGGGCGCGTGGGTGTCCCTTTTTTTATGCCTCGGCTATACAGGCAATGCTCACCGAAGAACACCCCGACTCCATTAACGTTTGCGCGCAAGCTTCTAATGTAGCGCCTGTTGTAACAACATCGTCAACCAAAAGCACTCTATTATTGGGCGCCATTCCTTGTGAGTTCATCTCGAATACAGTTCGCACGTTTTCCCAACGATTCAATTTTGTCTTTTTTGTCTGTGTGTCTGTCTTCACTTTTCTAAACAATACATCCTCAAGAATGGGTAAATGCAATTTGTCTGAAAGACCTTCTGCAAATTTCGAGCTTTGATTGTAACCCCGCTTTCGAAAACGCGACTCGTGCAACGGAACAGGTATGATGGAATCCCATTGTCCAACGTAACCAGAAGTAGCGAGTTTTTCGCCGTACATTTTACCGATTGAAATTCCCAATTCTGGTTGGTTCTTGTATTTCAATGTATGAAGGAGTTCCTGCACACGACCACTTTTTGAAAATCTGAAAAGTGCCATTGCATATAGCAACGGCATTCTAACGTGAAGTCGCTCGCGAAGACTATTATCATGTTTCATGTGGAAATTTGTCTGGGGCATTTCCAACATACAAACCGTGCAGATCATGTCTTCTCCTTTTACTAAAGGACCTTGGCAAGCGAGGCAATACCGCGGAAAAAACAACGAGACGAAGTCGTTAACAACTGTGTTAAAATCAGAAGTTCTCATATAAAAGATATATTTGCCGACAACGGTGAACTAAATCCTAAAGCTTTGGTTTCGCTTCAAAAATTAGTAGCAATCTAAGATCTTAAAAAAATGGGACTTGTCGAAGACTTCAATGGTTACAGAAGCAAAATGAATGAGAAGATTTTGAGTTCTGATAGTTTAATTATCAAGCGAATTTTCAACCTCGATACCAACGCCTATCAAGAAGGCCACTTGGATATCAAGTCCAAGGAACTCATCGGACTCACTTGCTCGTTAGTTCTCCGCTGTGATGATTGTGTTAAATATCACTTGGGAAAATGCAAAGACGTTGGGTTAACCACAGACCAAGTTCAGGAAGCTATGGGAATTGCTACTTTAATTGGCGGTACCATCGTAATACCACACCTTCGCCGCGCCTTTGAATTTTGGGAGGAATTGCAAAATGTTTAAGCGTGATTTAGATCTGGACCGACGATGGCATGCCCTAATCTCTGAATTAGAGACCATGATTGGCAAAAAGCCTAAGGATTTAAACGCGGTTCTATTCTTGATTGGTGTGCAGGAACTCGGAAAAGGACAGCAAGTCTTTTCCAAAGAAGAAAAACAGGACCTGATGCACATTGGTATATGCAAAGTGCTGAGCTATTCGGGCTACTACCAGTTGGAATTCTTGGATAATGACGGTTGGCCGCACTGGAAAATGATTAAGAAACTTCCGCACTTCGACCTATTGGAACAAGAAAAGCTGCTGAAGATGCACGTCATGGAGTATTTTGAAAAAGAATTCAACTGGATTCCCCCAGACCTGGGCATGCCACCCGCAGAATAATACCCAGGAATATGCGTTTTGTTTGCGACATGTTTACCAACTATCTTAGTCGTGCTCAACTTTATATAATCGTTGTGCGTTTTCATTTATGTAATTCCGATGACTATGGTGGATGCAGGTGTTGATAATATCCAGAAGAAGATCCATTCCTTTAAGAGGAAGTATTATCTCAACCTGTTTCTAAAAGGAAGTATACTTTCGCTCTCCATCCTCATTTCATACTTAGTACTCGCCACCGTGGTCGAACATAATCTATGGCTTGGTCCATGGATGCGATTCCTGATCTTTCTTGCATTTTTTGCGACCGCCGCTTTCTGCTTGTTCCGATTTCTCAAAGAGCCTATTTCCTGGTGGATCGCTAAGCGTGGTCTTTCGGAAGAACAGAGCGCCCGAATGATTGGTCAATACATCCCGTCAATTAATGACAGGCTGTTAAATCTCATCCAACTTGCTTACTCGGAACAAAAGAATTCCGCCTTGGCATACGCGTCAATCGCACAAAAGTCTAGGGAGTTTGAACCAATTTCTTTTGATGAAGTCATTAGACTGAATGACAATAAAAAGTATCTGCGTTTTCTAATTGCACCGATCGCCGCTATAGTAGTTATACTGGCCTTCAACAGCAGCATTATAACGCAAAGTGCCGATCGCATTGTCCATTTTAGCAGGCAGTATTCACCTGAAGCACCATTCGCTTTTACAATAGACGCGAGCAAACTCAATGCTTACTACAATGAAGATTTCACAATCAATGTTCTGTTAAAAGGACATGCGATACCTGCCGATGTTTATCTCGTCAGTGAAAATCAAAGAACGAAATTGGTGAGCGAATCGGGTGGACTCTTCTCATACAAAGTCGAGAATATTCAGAAAGCATTTGACTTTCAGTTTGAAGCAGCTGGCTTCTACTCAGAAGTTTTTCACGTGAATCTTATAAACCGTCCCGAGTTACTTCAGTTTAATGTTGAACTGCAATACCCTCGATACTTACGACGCCAAAACCAAAAACTTGTCAACGCTGGAAATTTGGAAATTCCTGAGGGAACTCTTGTAAAATGGAATCTTTCGGCGGCCAATACAGAACGTGCCGCTATTTATTTCTCCGGAGACTCATCGCAGCATTTCTTCACTGCCGATGACAATCAAGCGTTTTCGTTTGAAAAAACTTTCAAAAATCCAGACCAATATGAAATCAGCTTGAATAATGCGCAAAGCAAAAACAAAGAGAAGATTCTTTATCACGTCGATGTGTTAAAGGACCAGTATCCGCAAATTGCTGTCAATAACTTCAGAGATTCAATTTTATACAAGCGCATAATTTTGGGTGGATCGATCGGAGATGACTACGGTGTAAGTCAGCTTACACTGCATTTCAGGATTATGAATGAGAAACAAAAAGAAGTTCTATCGCGCGCTGTTAACATTCCTATCAGCAGCAATCAACTTCAACAAAGTTTCTTTTACAATTGGTCTGTAGATTCTCTGAAATTAAATCCAGGAGATCAGCTCGATTACTTTTTACAAGTGTGGGACAACGACGGCGTGAATGGAAGGAAGTCTACAAAGACAACGCGCTATACATTCTTAATTCCGACGGCAGACAATCTTATCGCCGAAATCAGCAAATCACAAGCTCAAACAGAGCAGAAACTTGATGAAAGTTCAAACAAGGCAACAAAGCTGCAAGATCAAATAGAACAGGCCAATCAGAAGTTAAAGGGCAAGCAATCAATGGATTGGCAGGATAAAAAAATGTTGGAAGACATCATTCAACAGAAGAAAGGGTTAGATCAAATGGTCGAACAACTTAAGGAGGAAAACAAATTGTTAGATCAGAAGAAAGACAACTTTACTGAACAAGACGAACGCATTCGGGAGAAAGCAAAACAGATCCAAAAACTTATGGAGGAGTTGTTGGATGAAGAAACGAAAAAATTATTCGAGGAATTGCAGAAGCTCTTGCAAGAAAACGCAGAGCTCAACCAGATCCAAAAGCTACTCGACAAAATGAATCAGAATACCAATAACCTAGAAAAGGAATTGGAAAGGACACTTGAATTATTCAAAGAGCTGCAGTACGATTTCAAACTAGACCAAGCGCTAAAACAATTGGATGAAAACATCCAAAGGCAAGATGCACTTCTGAAAAAAACTGAAAACTTTGAGAAAGAGACAAAATCTGATAACAAGAAGTCGGACAAAAAGAATGACAACAAGAACGTTGAAGGCGATGAAAAAAATTCAGAGAGTGAGCAGTTGGCAACAGAACAGGAAGAGGTAAAAGAAGAATTTAAAAAAACATCTGAGGATCTTGATGACCTCAAGAAACTCGGTGAAGAATTAGAGAAAGAGGAGTCGTTACCTGATAAGGAAGAATCGGAAGAAATTCAGAAGGATCAAGAACAAAGTGAAGAAGACTTAAAACAGAATAATCCATCGAAGTCAAAATCATCTCAACAGAAGGCATTGCAAAAAATGAAGAATATGCAAAGCCAAATGAAACAGTCACAAGAGGGGATGATGATGGAGATGGATATGGCCAATATTGAATCGCTACGGCAAATACTCCACGGACTTGTCAAATTATCCTACGACCAAGAAAATCTTATTCGTCAGTTTAATGAATTATCCCAAAGCGATCCGCGTTTCAACATCCTCGCACAACAGCAAATTAAACTCCGGGATGATTCTAAAGTGCTGGAAGACAGCCTGTTAGCTCTTGGAAAGAAGGATCCTTTCATGGGGTCTATTATCACACGCGAAGTTGGTGATTTAAACAGCCATGTTTCCAAAGTGATAGAGGCAAATCGTGAACGGAAACGTCCTCAGGCTTCTAACGAAATGCAGTTAGCGATGACGGCGATGAACAACTTGGCGCTGATGCTTGATGATCATTTAAGTATGCTTATGGAGATGATGGCGAACAACAAGGGAAAGGGCAATATGAAAATGAAGTCTAAGCAAAAGGGAAAACAGCAAAGTCTTGGACAGATGCAACAACAGTTGAACAACAAAATCCAAAACTTAAAAAACAGTGGGAAGGGAGGTCGTCAACTGTCTGAAGAACTAGCTGAGATGGCGGCGGAGCAAGAACGTATTCGAAAGGCGTTAGAAGAAATGCAGGAGAAGATGAATGATGGAAAGATGCCCGGGGGAGATTTACCGGGGAAAATGGAACAAACCGAAATGGACCTGGTCAACAAACAAATCACAGATCAGATGATCAAGCGCCAACAAGATATTTTGACTCGTTTGCTAGAAACGGAGAAGTCTATGCGTGAACAAGACATGGATGAAGAGAGAAAAGGCGAGACGGCTAAAGATTATGACAAAGAAATACCTAAGGCGTTCGAAGAATATTTGCGACTCAAGGAAAAAGAAGTAGAATTGCTGAAAACCGTACCGCCCAAGTTATACCCTTATTATAAGAAAGAAGTGGGTGAGTATTTTAAAAGAATGGGCAACCAATAAGCGAAAATTGAAGTGATGAATACGATTAGTATCCAGGTTCCATCAATCATCGAGAACATCCGAATGATCGAGAGTTTCATTGACAATGCGAAGGAACGTTTTCATTTGGACGATGACATTTATGGAAACATAATGATCGCTGTAACGGAAGCCGTGAACAACGCCATCAAGCATGGCAACTCAGGAAACAAATCCAAGAATGTGTCATTAAGTCTTTCTTTAGATGAAAGTCTATTGAAGTTCACCGTAAAGGATGAGGGCCCAGGATTCAACTTTGATAATCTTCCAGACCCGACTTCCCCCGAGAACCTAGAAAAGATTGGTGGACGCGGCATTTTCCTCATGAAGCATTTGTCAGATGAGGTTCTATTCAAAGAAGGTGGGCGAATAGTAGAACTCAGCTTTTACATGAATTCCTAATGCCTTCCATCAAGTACTTCGCAGAAGACATCGTTTTTAAGTTACCACATCCACGAAAGACGACCACTTGGATCAAAGAAGTTATCGGCCAAGAGGGGTTCTCCTTAGGAGAGGTCAATTTTATATTCTGCTCAGACAAGCACCTTCATACCATAAATGTCGAATATTTAGACCACGACACTTATACTGATATCATCACCTTCGACAACAGCGAAGAAAAGAATCTCATCGAGGGCGACATATTTATTAGCATCGACCGCATTAGAGAAAACGCCATACTGTTTCAAAACGAATTCGACAGAGAATTGCACCGTGTGATAATTCACGGGGTGCTACACCTTTTGGGTTACACCGACAAGACCAAAGCAAAGAAGAAGGTAATGACAAACAAGGAAGATGAATGCCTGTCTCTTCGTTAGGTTCCACGTGGAACGTGAAACGGAAAGATTTGTGGAAATGTGGAGAATTTTGTGGAGAACATTTGCGTTCCACGTGAAACGTCTAGAAAAAGAATAAACGAATATATGTTTTCTGATTATGATGTAATTGTCGTCGGCGCTGGGCACGCCGGCTGTGAGGCCGCGCATGCCGCCGCCACGATGGGTTCGAAAACACTCATGGTGACAATGAATATGAACACCATCGCTCAAATGTCTTGCAACCCAGCCATGGGCGGTGTCGCAAAGGGACAGATTGTACGAGAAATCGACGCTCTCGGCGGAATGTCCGGAATTATATCCGACAAGTCGATGATTCAATTTCGAATGCTCAACAGATCGAAAGGTCCCGCCATGTGGAGCCCCCGTACTCAAAACGACAGAATGAAATTCTCAGAGGAATGGCGCCTCGCCCTCGAACGCACGTCAAACCTCGACTTCTGGCAGGAGATGGTGTCAGAAATACTCGTAGAGGACGGGAGAGCAGTAGGAGTAAAGACAAGCCTCGGTTTAGAGATAAAAGCGAAATCCGTCGTCCTTACCAACGGCACATTCCTCAATGGAAAGATTCATATCGGCGAAAAGAGTTTTGGCGGTGGTCGCGCCGCAGAAAAGGCAGCAACAGGTATAACTGAACAACTGATACGACTAGGATTCGAAGCGGGAAGAATGAAAACAGGAACCCCTCCTAGAATCGATGGCAGGAGCTTAGACTATTCTAAAATGGAGGAGCAACCGGGAGACGAAAACCCATCCAAGTTCTCCTACAGCAATGAAACATCTCCGTTAGAAAAACAAGTCAGCTGCTGGATCACCTACACGAATGATGCAGTTCACGAACAACTTAAAGAGGGATTCGAAAAGTCCCCGATGTTCCAGGGCCGCATTAAGGGACTAGGCCCGCGATACTGCCCGTCCATCGAAGATAAGATAAACAGATTCGCAGAAAGAGAACGTCACCAAATCTTCGTCGAACCCGAGGGCTGGAATACAGTGGAAATCTACGTTAACGGATTTTCCACCTCTCTACCGGAAGACGTCCAGTACAAAGCTTTAACAAAGATCCCTGGTTTCGAACGGGCAAAGATGTTCCGCCCTGGTTATGCGATCGAATATGACTTCTTTCCACCAACGCAGTTAAAATCGAATCTCGAAACGCATCTTATAGCTGGACTATTCTTCGCAGGCCAAATCAATGGAACAACTGGTTATGAAGAGGCCGCCGGACAAGGATTAATGGCCGGCATAAACGCGCATCTGTCAGCCCTTCATAAAGATCCATTCATCCTTAAACGCTCCGACGCCTACATCGGCGTCCTCATTGACGACCTTATTAACAAGGGGACTCAGGAACCGTATAGAATGTTTACCTCTCGTGCGGAATACCGCATTCTGCTGCGTCAAGACAATGCTGACTTAAGACTAACCGAGTTTGGCCACAACATTGGACTCGCCTCTAAAGAACGCTACAAGCAAATGCTCGACAAGCGAAAAGGTACAGACGATCTATACAATTCACTAAAACGCCATAAAGTAGAACCTGACGTAAACGAACAATTGCTCTCACTAGGCACATCCACGCTGAGTGAAAAAACAATCGCACTCAATCTTTTAAGGCGACCACAAATCGATATTCATAGCCTCAAAACATTAAACCACGAACTCAAAACAATCCTGGAATCGAATTCCCTAGAAATCCAGGAACAAGTTGAAATAAAGGTGAAATACGAAAGCTATATCGAACGTGAGCAGCGTTTAGCGGAAAAGATCGGCGAGTTGGAAGATTTCAAAATAAAGCCGGACTTCGATTATGACCGGGTAAAAGCTTTATCATCTGAAGCTCGAGAAAAACTCAAAAGGGTAAAACCTGAAACTGTTGGACAGGCCGCAAGAATCAGCGGCGTTTCCCCCTCCGATATATCTGTCTTAACAATATACATGGGCAAATGAAAAGGATTATCGAATGCCCAGTTTGTAGTGGCGCCGAATTTAAACACGTTGACAATTGCATCGATTACACTGTTTCAAGCGAGCAATTCACAATAGAAGCATGTAAAGCCTGCGGATTCATACTCACAAATCCCCAGCCGGACTCTGCGAATCTCGCGAATTACTATATCTCACAGGATTACATATCGCATACCAATAAGGCCAACTCTATTATCGATAGACTTTACCTTATCGCACGACAATACACACTACGTTGGAAGAAGAACATCATTCACAGAAATTCCTCCGGAAGAGACTTACTTGATTTCGGATGTGGAACGGGGTCATTTATTCAGTACATGCAAACCCAGGGTTGGAACACCTTCGGGTTCGAACCATCACCTGCCGCTCGCAAAATCGCTCAACACATAACACACAACGACGTGTTTAGTGACATTGCGGAATTAAATGAATCCATGTTCGATGTAATCACCCTATGGCATGTTCTGGAGCATGTACCAGATTTAAACCAAACCATTGAAACACTTAAAAAACATCTCTCCACTAACGGGATCATTTTGATTGCCGTGCCCAACCATGATTCTCCAGACCGTAAGAAATACAAAGCAAACTGGGCAGCCTACGACGTACCAAGGCATCTCTGGCACTTTAACCAACATAGTTTACAACATCTCTTCCTAAAACATGGCCTCAGAATTGTGAAAACGATTCCCATGAAATTGGATTCGTATTACATAAGCCTTTTGAGTGAGAAGTATAAGAATGGTAATAAGTCATCCTTCTTCCACCTACCAAAGGCATTCATCGCAGGCCTCATGGCCAATATTTCTGCAAGCAGATCTAACAATTATTCTAGCCTCATCTACATTATCAAAAAATGAGACACCGACATATCACTTTCCTTTCAGCTATCACGCTTGCTGTATCGCTTGTTTCTTGCGCACGACAAACAACGCCAAACGGTGGCCCAAAAGACACCATACCACCGCTCTTACAAACGAGCTTATCCATACCGAAATCTGGAGCCACAAACTATAACGGTCAAACAGTAGAAATTGAATTCGACGAGTACGTCTCACTCAATAACCCGAAGGAACAAATCATCATCACGCCAGACGTGGACAAAAAATATGAAGTAGTCGCAAAGAAAAAGCGAGTTACACTCACCTTTGAAAATAAACTAAAAGACACCACCACCTATACCGTAAATTACCGAAACAGCATACAAGACATCACCGAACGCAACCCTGCCCGCAACATCAAAACCGCATTCAGTACCGGCTCATACATTGATTCCTTATCAATTGCAGGAAAGATTATAGATCCTCTAACTTTCAAAGACGTAAAACAAGCAACTGTTGCCTTATACCAACAAGATACATTCAATGTATTCAAACACAAACCAACGATCCTGACAGAAACAGACGACGAAGGAAACTTTCTACTCGAGAATCTAAAACCAGGTAGATATCACATTTATGCCATTCTCGATAAAAACAAAAATCTGATCGTGGATAGCAAAAATGAATCGTACGGATTTACCACAAAAGCAATCACGCTAAAAGATAAAACTCCAGACGTTACCATACCGATTCAAAAACTCGATACACGCCCACTCAAGCTAATTTCTGCAAGACCTTACAACTCATACTTTAACATCAAGACCTCAAAAAGCCTAAAGGCATTCACAGTGCGCGCCGGCACAACTACAATCGCTGCCGTATACGGCGACACTTATGACAATGTAAAAATCTACAATCAATCAACCGCAGAAGGCGATAGTATCAAAATACGATTAACAGGTATCGATAGCGCATCGAACAAAATCGACACGACATTGTTCGCCAAATTCAACTTCAAAAAAATTACCAAGGAACCATTCAACGTAAAGCTCGAAACCTTTCAGGCAGTACACACTAAGGCGTCCATTAAGGCGTCCATCACATTCAATAAACCAATCATGTCAATAAATCCTGACAGCATTCTATATCAAATCGATTCTCTCAACACAATAAAATTCTCATCGCAAGACATTCGAATAGATTCAACAAGTCGGAAAATTCTCATTGACAAAAAAATCGACCGCACACTCATCGCGAAACCACAACCGCCAGCAACCAATACTCCCGCGACCCAAAATCCCCAACAACAAAAGCCACCCAACTACGCATTCAAGCTTGGACACGGCGCATTCGTCTCAGTTGAGAATGACTCATCAAAGCAACTCTCAGAAAACCGCCGTCCTATATATTTCGACGAAACAGGAATCATCTTAGTTGAAGTACAAACTAACGAACAGTCATTCGTAGTAGAGTTATTGGATTCGAATTTCAAGATCATTCAGTCTGTAGCCAACGCTAAGAAGTTTTCATTTCAAGACCTCATCCCAGCCGACTATCAACTCAGACTCGTCATCGACAAAAACAACGATAGAGTTTGGACACCGGGCAATCTCCTTACCGCCACGGACGCGGAACCAACCATCTTATATTCCACTGAAAAAGCAGGCCCACAAATTAAACTTAAGGCCAATTTTGAACTCGGACCAATGTTGATAAAATACTGATAACCTGTTAAACGATGTGGAATACTTACCCTAAAACGTGGCCAAATTCCGACACAAACAAAAACACGATTTTGCTTATGGATAACTTTCCGCTTACCAACATTCTATCACATCAAAGTACTCCACAGCATTCCTATCCACACCATACAACCATGTGGACAACGCTATACAAATCTGATAATCAATAATTTACGTATATCAATATTTCTACATAACTTCCACAACACTTTTCTATTCACAGTTATCCACAAATCGACATGCTTAATATTAACAACTATATATATATATATATAAATAATATAAAGGGACATGTATTCCGGATAAGTGCATGCTTCCTTTTCCTTGTCTCATTTGATGTTTTTAGCCAGGACCTTTCAGAGATACAATTGGCCAATGAATACTTGCTAAAGGGCGACAAAAAAAAAGCGCTTGAGCTTTTTGTTGACCTTTCTAAAAGTGATGTTAACACGCCGTTTATCTACAACAACTACATCAACACGATGCTCGACCTTGGCGCTTTTGATGACGCACAATCGTATTTAAAAAAAATTTCGAAAAAAGACCCGGCCAACATCCAATACAATCTCGACCTGGGTTTTGTCTTGATCAGGGCTGGCGAAATGGGCAAGGCTGAAAATCATTTTAACAAACTCATCCAGGACAATAGAGAAAATGTACAGCGCATAAAACTTATGTCGGACTTTTTTATGTCCCGGTCGTTAATCGACTACGGCATTAAAGCCATGGTCGAAAGTAGGCGACACCTTGGCAACGAATTTCTGTATTGCCTGGATTTGGCAATGCTTTACAGAATTCAGGGCAGCCAGGATAAGATGGTGCAGGAATACCTCACGTACGTGACCCAGAACGCCGCCAATATTCAGTACGTTAAAAACATCATGCAAGCGCTTTTAACGAAGCCTGAAGAACTACAGAGCCTTGAAAAGCTACTTTACGACAAGGTTCAAGAATTTCCGAACATCGAGGTCTACGCCGACTTGCTTATCTGGGTTACGATGCAACAAAAAGACTTCAATGCGTCGTTCATTCAAGCACGTGCGTACGACAAACGGTACAAGCAAGATGGCGAAAAAACGATGGAAGTGGCCCGTGTGGCACTCGACAACGAAGATTACGACAACGCGCTCAAAATTTATCGCTACATTATCCGTACCTATCCGAATTCGCCAAATTTCCTACTGTCGAAGTTGGGCCTCATTCGCACTCGGGAAGCCAGGATTAAGAAAACCTTTCCGGTCAACGCTGACTCCGTCAAAGTGTTAGTCGGCGATTACAAAAGTTTTATTTCACTTTACCCCGATAATCAGAATTCGTTAGATGCGGCTCGAAGCGAGGCATCACTGTATGCTAATTATCTTGACGAGAAAGATAGTGCGATTGCCATTCTTCAATCTCTTATTTTAAATCCGCGCGCATCACTCTACCTCAAATCAAAAGCGAAACTTGATCTGGGTGATATTTATCTGCTAAAAGGAGAGCCATGGGAATCAACATTGTTATATTCTCAGGTGGAAAAAACGCAAAAGGAAAATCCTGTCGGGTACGAAGCAAAATTGAAAAATGCTAAACTATCGTACTACAAAGGGGATTTTCAGCTGGCGCAAGAGCATCTTGATATTCTAAAAGAAGCGACAACCCGCGAAATCTCAAACGATGCCATTGATCTAAGTTTAAGAATTAAGGAAAACATTGCCTTTGACTCTGCGGGTCTGGCGCTCAAGGAATTTGCGCGAATAGAGTTACTGCTCTATCAAAATAAAGTTGATGCAGCGATGCAATCAATCGATAGATTGAAAACGGGAGTAGCTCCAAATGGCGAAGCTGTTTCATTGTCAGCGATGCTCGATGATATTTTGTGGTTAGAGGCGAACTTGAAAATGAAACGGGGCGAATTCGAAAAATCGATTGAGCTCCTTCAACAGATCTTAAATCAATTCTCGGAGGATATACTTGCCGACGACGCCTATTTTTTGCAAGCAGAAATTTACGATCGACAAATTAAAGATAGTGAGAAGGCGAAGGAGATGTATCGAGAATTTCTTAACCGCTATCCGGGCAGTGTTTACGCCGCCGAGGCACGTAAAAGGTATCGCACACTACGGGGTGATTTTATAAATGAACCACCGCCGCAATTTTAATCGCCGGTTACAGAAACACCATCGCCAATCTTTACACGACCACTTTTTATTATGCGGGCGGTAATTCCACCATGTCCTCGCATGGCATTATAACCACCAACTCCTAAAGCTTCTTCCATTCTTGAACAAGGATGACACTCGCCAGTGTACTCCAATATCGCTTCGCCCATAGTAAAACGTTTTCCTTTAAGCGCGAGCAGGTTTATTCCTTCTACAACTACATTTCTTCTGACAAGACTCGGATCGAGCGACTCGATAGACAAAAACGAAGCAACGGCATCCAAATGTTCGCGCTGAATGATTGTTACTTGCCGAACCCCATTGCTTTTGTAACGGTCTCCGTCAATGCCGACATCTTCCATAAAATGAACTTGATCGATTATCGACATCGGTTCCTTTCTTTTTCTTCTTACACCAAGCCATTGAACGACTCCGTTTTGTTTGAATTGAGCAAATAGTTCTTTCATTATCATGAAGTCGAAAAAATCATTTAACTTAAAATTATCAGGCCATGTCTTCAAAAATTGGCTGAATTAGGGCAAAATCGCCTTCCAAAAAAAAAGCTGCCGATACTCTGCATGCATAACATTTTTTTTTACCTTCGTCTACTCCAATCGAAAACGTATGCGGAGAGAAGAAACCGTCGATCATAATATCAAGACAGCGTGGCATGGCATCGCTAGGATGTACAACCAGCAAGCGTTAAAATACGACGCGACGATGTCAATGGGTTTCGTCCTCCTTAACATTAATTCAGAAGAAGGAACACCAGCGACAAAAATTGCTCCGCTGATGGGTCTCGAGGCAAGAAGCCTTACGCGATTACTAAAGTCGATGGAGGAAAAGGAATTGATTTATCGCCAAGCTGATAAGAATGATAAGCGCTCGGTCCGAATTCTTTTAACGAAAGAAGGAAAACAAAAAAAAGAAAAAGCAAGAGACACGGTTTTGCGCTTTAATGAAGTGGTGCGTCAAGAGATTCCGGAGAGCAAGATCAACGTATTTTTTGAAGTGCTTCGGAAGATTAATTCAATTATTGATCGAAATATTTACGAAAAGCCGGAATAAAATTTCAGTGTTGCTCATGAATTCGAGCGATGTATCAAAATAAAAATTATGAAACGTTCAATCCGCAAAGTTGCCGTACTAGGATCAGGAGTCATGGGTTCCGCCATTGCCTGTCATTTTGCTAACATCGGATGTCAAGTGCTACTGCTGGATATCGCGCCAAAAGAATTGACCGATGAAGAAAAAGCAAAAGGTCTGTCGTTAGATCACAAAGCTGTTAAGAACAGAATCGTAAATGGTTCGCTAGATCGTTCCGTGAAGTCAAGCCCTGGGCCTATCTACAGCAAAAAGTTTTTGTCGCGGATCACAACCGGCAATTTTGACGACGACATGAATCGCATCAAAGATTACGATTGGACAATCGAGGTGGTAGTAGAAAATCTCGACATCAAGAAAAAAGTTTATGAGCAAGTAGAAAAATTTCGCAAACCAGGAACGCTTATCACGTCAAACACTTCTGGAATTCCCATTCATTTAATGGCCGAAGGAAGAAGCGATGATTTTAAAAAGCATTTTTGTGGTACGCACTTTTTTAACCCGCCACGTTACCTGAAATTATTGGAGATTATTCCAACACCAGACACCGATCCTGAAATACAAAAATTCTTGATGGAGTATGGCGACTTATATCTTGGCAAGACTACGGTGCTTTGTAAAGACACGCCAGCATTCATCGCCAACCGCGTTGGAATTTATGCCATCATGAAGGTAGTTGATTCGATGCGCAAATTGGATCTCAACATTGATGAGGTCGATAAACTCACAGGCCCTGTGATTGGAAGACCAAAATCCGCGACTTTTAGAACATCGGATCTAGTTGGTCTTGACACACTTATCAAAGTAGCAACAAATTTGTACAACGGTCTGCCTAACGATGAAGGTCGTGACATGTTTAAGCTTCCTGCTGAAATAGGAAAACTTGAACAGAACAAATGGCTTGGCGATAAAACAGGACAAGGATTTTATAAGAAATCGAAGAACGCAAAAGGAGAGACAGAAATCCTAACACTCGATCTTAAATCGTTCGAATACAAACCAAAGGCGAAAGCGAAATTTGCAACGCTTGAAACAACGAAGACGATCGAAAATCTTAAAGATCGTTTCAAAATTTTGCTTAGCGGCAAAGACAAAGCCGGCGATTTTTATCGCGATTCTTTTTACGGGCTCTTCAAATACGTATCCAATCGAATTCCAGAAATAGCAGATGAACTTTATAAAATCGACGACGCTATATGCGCAGGCTTCGGATGGGAGCTTGGTCCGTTTCAAACATGGGATGCTGTCGGTGTAGATAAAACGGTTCAAGCAATGGAGGCCGCGGGATATAAACCCAATCAATGGGTTTATGATATGATCGCCGCTGGACACAAATCATTTTACAAAGTAGAAGCTGGTCAGCGGAAGTTTTATGATGTTGGCAGTAAATCGTATAAGACGATTCCGGGTAAAGACGCATTTATCATCCTTGAGAATCTCTCCGACAACGTTGTTTGGAAAAATGCCGAATCAAAAATCACTGACATTGGTGATGGCGTCATCAACTTTTCTTGGCATAGTAAAAGTTACACCCTTGGAAGCTCCGTTATCGAAGGTCTCAACAAAGCAATTGATCTTTCGGAAAAAGATTTCAAAGGTTTGGTAGTCGGTCACCAAGGAGCTGATTTTTCTTTGGGTGCAAACCTTGGTCTCGTCTTTATGTTTGCGATTGAACAAGAATACGATGAGATTGATTTCATGGTTCGACAGTTTCAGAATTCCGTCATGAGAATTCGTTACTCATCATCGCCAGTAGTCGTATGTCCACAGGGTAGAACATTAGGCGGTGGCTGTGAAATGACATTGCACGCCGACATCGCACAAGCTGCGGCTGAAACATATATCGGTCTGGTTGAAGTTGGAGTTGGTCTTATTCCTGGGGGCGGTGGTACAAAAGAATTTGCAAAAAGGGTAAGCGATGCTATTCAAGAAGGAGACGTTGAGTTGAATGCATTACAAAACGCTTTCATGAATATCGCGACAGCCAAAGTAGCATTGTCAGCAGAAGAGGCGCGTGAAATGGGCGTACTGCGAGACAAAGACAGAATATCGATCAATAAGGACAGACAAATTTTAGATGCAAAAGCGGCAGTGCTGGACTTATATGATGCTGGTTACACGATGCCCGTACCCGCAAAAAATATAAAGGTGCAAGGTCGTTCTGGTATGGCCTTGTTTATGGCCGGTATCAACGGTATGCGGATGGGTAATTACATAAGCGATCACGATATGAAAATCGCGCGATGGATTGCTAACGTAATGTGTGGTGGCGATCTCACGTCACCTCAAGAAGTAAGTGAGCAATATCTGTTGGATCTCGAACGCGAAGCATTTGTCTCATTGACAGGTGAAAGAAAAACTCTTGAACGAATTCAATCAATATTAACAGGCGGTAAACCTTTAAGAAATTAAACTATGGACGCATACATTGTCGCAGCAAAAAGGACTGCAAATACACGGGCCAAGAAAGGTGGATTTCGATTTACCCGCCCCGATGATTTTGCAACGGAAATTATCAAAGCGTTAGTGGCATCTGTTCCTGGACTCGAGAACAAAATGGTCGATGATCTCATTGTCGGTAACGCTGTTCAGGAAGCGGAGCAAGGAATGCAAATGGGGCGCATCATCGCCTTGATGGCTTTGGGAATTGATAACGCTGGTATGGTCATCAACCGCTATTGTGGTTCTGGTGTTGAAGCAATTCATATCGCGTCAGCAAAGATTCAAGCAGGTATGGCTGATTGCATCATTGCCGGGGGAACAGAATCGATGTCATTAGTTCCCGTGATGGGCTGGAAAACAGCGTTGAATTATAATATCGCAAAAGATAACCCGACCTATTATACCAGTATGGGTCTAACGGCGGAAGAAATTGCAAAACAATATAAGATCTCACGCGAAGAGCAAGACAAGTTTGCGTATGAGTCACACATGCGTGCAATCAAAGCACAACAGCAGGGCATTTTTAAAGAAGAGATCCATCCCATCACAGTGAAAGAAATATTTGTTGATGAAAGTGGAAAGAAGAAAACGAAAGAGTCGGTAGTTGATACTGACGAAGGTCCGCGTCCGGATACCACAATTGAAGCGCTTTCAAAATTAAAACCCGTATTCGCTTTGGGCGGATCTGTCACTGCAGGAAATTCCTCGCCAACGAATGACGGCGCGGCGTTCGCAGTTGTAATGAGTGAGCGACTCGTGAAACAGCTTAACTTGAAACCGATCGCGAGAATGATGAGTTATGCCGTTGCGGGTGTCGATCCAAGAATTATGGGGATTGGTCCGGTAGCAGCCGTTCCCAAAGCATTAGCGAAGGCTGGTTTGAAAATGAGCGATCTGGACTTGGTGGAACTGAACGAAGCATTCGCCGCACAGTCACTCGCCGTCGTGAGGGACCTAAATATTAATCCTGAAATACTGAACGTGAACGGCGGCGCTATTGCGATGGGCCACCCACTCGGAAGTTCCGGTGCACGTTTGTCGCTGACACTTCTAAACGAGCTAAGGCGCCGTAACAAAAAATATGGCTTGGTAACGGCGTGCGTTGGCGGTGGCCAGGGTGTAGCTGGCATCTACGAACTATTGAACTAATTCTTCCAATAACTAAATCACGATGTCTGAATTTCACGATCGACATCTTAAAAAAAATTGACTGACTATGAGCACGACAGTTGAAACCAACAAAGCGATCAAGGGTGGAGAATTTCTCATCCGCGAAACAAAGGCACAGGAAATTTTTATTCCAGAAGAATTCAACGAGGAACAACGGATGATCATGCAACAGTGTAAGGATTTCCTTGCAAAAGAAGTATGGCCACGACTCGACGAAATTGATTCGATGAAGGATCCCAAGCTGATGCCATCAATTCTTGACAAAGCTGGCGAACTTGGTTTATTGGGAACATCCGTACCAGCGGAACTGGGGGGATTCGGAATGGATTTCAACACGACAATGCTTGTTGCAGAGGTTATTGGTGCCGGCCATTCTGTAGCTGTTGCGCTCTCTGCTCATACTGGTATCGGAACACTTCCAATTTTGTATTACGGAAATGAAGAACAAAAAAAGAAGTACATCCCGAAACTAGCTACCGGAGAATGGAAAGCAGCCTATTGCTTAACCGAACCGGATTCAGGATCTGACGCTAATTCCGGTAAGACGAAGGCGATGCCAACAGCGGATGGCAAGCACTACATTTTGAATGGGCAAAAGATGTGGATAACCAATGGCGGTTTTGCAGACATTTATGTTGTTTTTGCAAAAATTGAAAACGACAAAAACCTCAGCGCATTCATTGTTGAAAAGTCATTTGGCGGAATAACGATGAATGAGGAGGAGAAGAAGATGGGTATCAAAGGGTCATCGACGCGTCAGATTTTCTTCAATGACTGCAAGGTTCCTGCGGAAAACATGTTGAGTGAACGTGAGAATGGTTTTAAGATCGCCGTGAATATTCTCAACATCGGTCGTATCAAACTCGGCATTGCAGCACTCGGCGGAAGTAAACAAACAATTTCAATAGCTACGCGATACGCTAATGAACGCAAGCAGTTTGGAACTTCCATCGCTACGTTTGGTGCTATCAAACATAAAATTGCCGACATGGTAACGAAGGTGTTTGCATCGGAGTCAGCACACTATCGCGCTGGTCAAAATATTGATGACGCTTACAACGCCTTTGTTGCTGGTGGAATGGATTCTGCAAAAGCACGGTTAAAATCGCTTGAAGAATTTGCGATTGAATGTGCAATATTAAAAGTGCACGGCTCAGAGGTTCTTGATTTCGTCGTTGACGAGGGTGTGCAGATTTACGGGGGAATGGGATTCTCCGCGGAAGGTCCGATGGATCGTGCATATCGTGATGCTCGCATTAATCGAATCTTTGAAGGAACAAATGAAATTAACAGACTTCTTACGATCGACATGTTATTGAAACGTGCGATGAAGGGTCAGTTGGATTTGATGACGCCGGCGATGGCCGTGCAAAAAGAACTTCTCGCAATTCCTGATTTTGGTGCATCTGAAGAAGAAGGCATTTTCGTAAAAGAGAAAAAGGCGTTGAACAATTTGAAAAAAGCAGGCCTCATGGTCTCAGGAGCAGCCGTTCAAAAATTCATGATGAAGCTGTCGGAAGAACAGGAAATCCTCATGAATCTGGCCGATATGTTAATTGAAGGATACATCGCTGAGTCAGTAATTCTGCGTGTGGAAAAACTAATTGCCCTTCGTGGTGAGAAAGCATGTGGGATCGAAAAGGAAATGGCGATGATCTACTTACACTACGCAGTTAATAAAGGCGCAGCTGCTGGACGAGAAGCGATCAATGCTTTTGCTCAAGGTGACGAACAGCGTCTTATGTTAATGGGATTGAAGCGCTTCACTAAGATTGATCCCTACAATTTGAAAGATGCAAGACGTAAAGTTGCAAATCATGTAATTGAAAAGGGAGAATATCCTTTTTAGAAAATACTAGCCTAAACTGAATAAAAGGGTCGGAATAATTTCTGACCTTTTTTATTGCGAAGTGTTCAGATTTGTAAACGAGCAGTGTTCAAAATTCAACACTTTATACCAGGTGGCTAAAGAAAAACCTTGAATTTGATCAAATTCTTGGACTTCTAAAATATTGCATGACATTTGTAAATGCTTGGCCAGTATTGAAAAGAATACTTATGGAAGCCAAGAAGTCATTATCACCATTGTTGATTGTAGTAATTTTATTGTTCACGTTCCCTATTTGGATAGGTATCGTAGGCGGCGCCTTTGGAATCGTGGGTGGCGTAATCGGTGGCTTCTTCGGAATAATTACCGGCATCTTTGGTACCATCTTCGGCATTATTGGTGGTCTTTTTGGATGGATTTTCAACTGGTCAATTGGGTGGCCATTCTGCTGGGATATTGAAGTATGGGCAATCATGGCAATTGTAGCTGCTATTATTATCGCGTCAAAATCTCGCAAACAATAATTAGCTGCGCGGATGCCAATTGTAAAGGGCCGGATTCAAAAAGTATTTTGAGTAAACAGGATTCTTTCTGACTTCACGCAGTTCCGGCTTCTTGTTTACAAACGCGAGCTTGTAAACAAATTCAAAGCCCTTCCGTGTTTTCACATCTCGTTTGATCGAGGCCCATTTCTTCGTGTAAGGGTTTAAGAATTTTACTTCAACGTGATAGAGACCTTGCGATCCACGCACGCGTACAAAACTTCCTGGCGTTTTGTTATACAACTTTCCATTTACAAAAACTTGTATTGGTGTGCCGTGTTCTGTTTGAACAGCGATTCCTGAATCGTACCCTTTTGCTGTAAAAAATAGAAAGGAAAAACAAACAATCATTATCACCCTGCTCATAGTCGTTGTCTTTCCTATACTAAACGCAACGACTATGCCAACGTTCTCGAATCACTTTAAAAAGAGATTAAAAATGAAAAACAGGCATTTGCAAGCGAAATTCGAACATTTGCAAATTGAGAGAAATACGTTGCGGCCCTAGCTTTCCAAAATTGAATGCGTTCACGCTCAAATAAGCAGTCCTTAAAAAATTGCGAACCTTCGGCGACAACTAGCCCAAGCGTTAGATCTTCATTAGAGCCTTCATTTCCGTGACATGGGTTGATTAACTTTGCGTTCAATCAAATAAGAATATTATGGCGTGGCTCTACTTGGTACTGGCAGGTCTATTTGAAGTTGGATTTACAACGAGCTTGAAATTTTCAAACAACTTTCAACACAAACCCTGGGCAGTCGCGTTTCTGGTGAGCATCACTTTAAGCTTTGTGTTCTTGAACAAAGCGATTCAGACCATTCCATTGGGAACCGGTTATGCCGTTTGGACAGGCATCGGGGCAGTAGGAACAGCCGTCGTCGGAATAGTATTCTTTAAAGAGCCCTCAGATTTCTGGCGGCTGTTTTTTTTAGTCTTACTGATCGGGTCTATTCTGGGGCTTAAACTCGTGTCGAAGCCCCACTAATTACCGCCACGGAAATATTTATCCTCATCAAATTCTTCTTCGTCTTCAATTGGCTTTGGAATAGCGTTGATCTCAAGGATCTTAAATTCTGTACGTCTATTCTTTTGCCGCCCTGCAGCGTTATCACTGCCATCGGGATTTGTATTCCTTGCAATAGGTTTTGATTCACCATATCCTTTTGGCACAAGACGGTCTGGTGCGATACCACGTTGAATAATATAGTCAACAGCTGACTGCGCGCGGCGTTGAGAGAGTTCCAAATTGTAGGAGTCAGAAGCGATACTATCGGTATGAGAGCTCAATTCGATCTTGAGTTCTGGATTGTCGATCAAAATTTGAACGAGTTTATCTAGCTCGACGGCGGCATCGGGTCTGATAAACCACTGGTTAAATTCATAGAAAATATTCTCAAGTACGAAGCTCTTGCCTTGTTCTTTTTTGTCAAGTACGATCGTTGTGTCCAACGTAATGTTATTGATGAGATCTTTTAGCGTTGCAGGATCGACAGATTTTCCAAGTGTCGTGTAAGTTTGACGTTTTACAATAAATCCTTCAGCGTCTCCAACCAGCGAATAATTTTCATTTTCGTAAACTCTGAACAGAAACTTACCATCATTGCCAGTGACATAATCTTGCATGTTTGTTCCCTCGGCATCAAGGAGACTCACTTTGGCATTTGGCAAGATTTGGAGTTTGCCATCCTTATCGTTTGTGTAGGTTACACCGGCGAGATAATAATTAACAACTTTGAGATCAGGGTCCTCATTAACGAAAGTGTAGATGTCATCATCACCTTTTCCACCATCACGATTCGACGTAAAGAATCCACGATCAGGACGGAACAGGAAAATTCCAAAGTCATCGCTGCTTGAGTTCATGGGCTGGCCAAGGTTTTCAATTACTGTCTTGCCATTCTTGCGCAACACAACAAATAAATCTAAACCGCCGTATCCAGGATGTCCATCAGAAGCGAAATACAATTTTGCATCTTCAGCAACATAAGGGAAAGCCTCGTCGGCAACGGTATTCACTTCAGGTCCTAAATTCCGCACGCGTGAAAATCTGCCACGCGAATCCATCTGCGCGGAATAAATATCGGTCCCACCGTATCCGCCTTTGCGATTTGAAGCAAAGTATAACGTGCGTCCATCGGGAGCAAAACATGGAGACGAGTCCCAACTGAAATTTTGTGCATCACCATCAGCCTCGCTTTTAATCACCGTGTTCACATTTACTGGAACAGGCTCGGACCAAACATTATTTCTGTTACGAGATATGTAAAGGTCTACATCAACGCCACCACCTTTTTTCTTTTCTGAGTTTCCTTTTGCAAATATCATTGTCTTTCCGTCGGGGGAAAAAGTAGCGCAACCTTCATTTCTGATTTCGTCATTAAATGTTGTTGGAAGTTTAGTAATTGTCGCTACATCGACTTTTGCACCGCTTGTTGCAACCTTGTATATGTCAGTAAATGGTTTTCCTTCTGCTTCGTAAATCTTACCATCGCCCCGCGATGAAGTAAAATATAATTCGTTATTGACATATGCCGGAGAAAATTCGCTCGCTGAAGTGTTAAGCGCTTCGAGGTTTTTTACTTTGTAATAATTTTTCTTTTCGTCGAGGTGCGCAAGGTAATCGATTCCCTTACGTTCGGCAGCGGCTCGATCTTTTAAGGGAACATTCTGCGTACTTGCGACAAGCGCATCGAACTCTTTCGAAGCGTCAGAATATTTTCCTGCCGCCTTCAGAGATTGTGCCCGGTAAAACTGGATGCTATCTTGATCCAACTGACGACCACCAGCTTTGGCGTAAAATGGTTCAGCTTCCTTAATGCGATTTGATAACCGGTAGGATTCCGCAATGAAATAGTTTGCCTTGGCGTTGTTTGGATTATTCTCAAGAATCTTTTTGTTGAGATCAATGGCGTTCTGATATTTTCCAACCCTAAAAGCTTTCGTAGCTTTCTTCTCTATACTGCAAGAAAGAACCAGCGCAACAGAACACAACAAAACCGGAATCGACTTCATAGAAATTAAATAAAGATAAAGCTACAAATATTCATTTTATGGAGCCATCCTTTCTTGCGGTAAATACCGATTGAGCCAAGTGCTTTGTGCCGGCGCAATCCATTTAGCGTCAAGAGCGGCTTTCGTTGAGATCGTATTGTCAAATACTTTTGTCATCGCTCCCCACGCTCCGTTTTCAAGACAACGTTTAAGATCTTTTAGTTGGAAAAGCGTTACTTCATTACCCAGCAAGAAGGCAATGTTGTTTCTGTTAAACCAATTGATCTGTAAGCGATCGCCAAGTTCATGCATTGCGCGAACGGCTTTGTCTATCGAACATCCACTTGCAGCATTCACTTGCTCATCAGCGCCAATGATTACAAAATAGTCGGCCGCGATCTTAAATCCTGCAGTCATCGGATGTCCGTGAACAGTCCATGATTCTATAAACGAATGAAGGGTCTCGGAAATTATAGCCATTTCGCGATCGTTAATTTTTCGATCGGATTGATATATCCAAAGGCGACTGTGGCCCGGAAGAGAATCAAATGAGACTAGCATAGTATTCTTCAAATAAGATTTCTACGATAAACCTTTTGCTTCCGCGATAAGTTCTGCAATGTCTTTCACCTTAACGTCTTGCTCACGCTCCTTATTTTTCACGCCATCGCTCATCATCGTCATACAGAAAGGGCAGCCGACGGCGATTGTTGAAGCTCCCGTTTCAAGCGCCTCTTCGGTACGCTCGACATTAATATCCTTTTTGCCATTCTCGGGCTCCTTAAACATTTGACCACCACCAGCACCACAACAGAGCCCCGTTTTCCGGCTGCGTTTCATTTCAATTAAGTCGGCGTCGAGCGCAATGAGCAAAGCGCGGGGTGCTTCATAAACGTCGTTGGCCCGTCCGAGGAAACAAGAGTCATGGTATGTTATTTTCTTGCCTTTATATGCGCCGCCTTCAAATTTGAGTCTACCGCTGTCAATCAACTGTTGCAAAAACGTAGAGTGATGTATCACTTCATAGTTTCCGCCAAGCTCCGGATATTCATTCTTCAATGTATTGAAGCAGTGGGGGCAAGCGGTGACAATTTTTTTAATACCATATCCGTTCAACACCTGGATGTTATTCATCGCCTGCATCTGGAACAAAAATTCATTTCCTGCGCGTCGTGCGGGGTCGCCGGTGCAGGTCTCTTCAGTTCCCAAAACCGCGAACTTAACATCGAGTGAATTTAATATGGATGCGAAAGCTCGCGTTACGCGTTTGTAACGATCATCGAATGACCCGGCGCAACCGACCCAGAATAATATTTCTGGCGATTCGCCTTTTGCCGCAAACTCGGCCATGGTAACTATATTCATCAGTAAGGGTGTAGTTTTATTCTTGCGTTATTTTTTTTCTTCTGCCCAATTAAAGCGATCGCTTGGCGAAAATTTCCAGGGTGCAAAGTTCGTCTCAATATTTTGATACATAGAATTCCAGGATGCCGGAGATCCAGATTCCTCCATCGCCACATATCGTCGGAGCTCAGTGATAATTTCCAATGGATTTATCAACACCGGACAAGCTTCAACACAAGCATTACAGTTTGTGCATGCATTGATTTCTTCCTTGGTAATGTAGTCGCCCAATAGAGACTTTCCGTCGTTCAGACCAGGGCCGCCCTTCTCCAAACTATTACCAACGTCTTCTAAACGGTCACGTGTATCCATCATGATTTTGCGTGGCGATAGTTTTTTTCCAGTGATGTTAGCCGGACATTCCGAAGTGCATCGACCACACTCAGTACAGGTGTATGCTGCCAGCAAATTGTTCCAGGTCAAGTCGTTGATATCCTTCGCGCCAAACCGACCGGGCTCTGTGGGTGGAGCAGACGACTCGGCGGAAACGAGCCCTAGCATGGATTTTACTTCGTTCGTTACAACAGGCATGTTATTAACATGGCCTTTTGGCTCGACTTTCGCAAAATATGTATTGGGGAAAGCCAGGATAATGTGTAGGTGCTTTGAGTACGTGATGTAAATCGTAAAGCCCAAAATACCCACAATGTGAAACCACCAAGCAAATCGCTCGATCACTATCAACGTACTCTCATTCAACCCTGCAAAAAGTGGCATGAGCAAACTGCTGAAAAATAATTCTCCGGTAGTTGGGTAATGATCGCTGATGGGCTGAAGCAATTGATCGGTTGCATTCATTGTTAGAATCGCAATCATCAGGATGATTTCAGTGAACAATATAAGGTTGCCATCTAAACGTGGCCACCCCTTCATTTCAGCGTTAAAAAAGCGCGGTACTTTTGTGATGTTTCTCCGAAGCAAGAAGAAAACACAACTTACCAATACAGCAATCGCAAGAAATTCGAACACATTCATGAGTATGGTATAGAATCCGCCTAGAAAAGGCGCGAATATTCGATGCGTACCGGCAAATCCATCGATCATAAACTCAAGCACCTCGAGATTGATTACGAGAAACCCGACGTAAATCATCAAATGCAGTACTGCCGGTATCAGTCGCTTGAACATTTTTTTCTGACCGAAGGCAACGAGCAAAACGTTATTTAGTCTTTTGTCGACTTGATCTTTAAAATCTCTGTTTTTACCGAGGTTGATGTTCTTCCGAATCCGGCCAAAACGCTTCTGAATAAAGTAAATGGCCGCGGCAAGTACGAGAACGAAGGCTATTTGTGATATCATAAAAGTTTTAATGGGTCAAATCTGAAGAAATGTTGGCTGTATTTTGCACCAAAGTTAAATTTATCTACTTTTGTGCCCCTGTCAATGACCTCTTCGAGGTTTGCGGTGGTTTCGGTGATGTAGCTCAGTTGGTAGAGCAAAGGACTGAAAATCCTTGTGTCGGGGGTTCGATTCCCTCCATCACCACTTTCAAGTGTTGATTTTATCTGTGTAGATTGCATAAAGCCTCGGAAGAGGTTTTTTTGTTGGTAATGAGTTAGCTTCCCAATTTTAACGAATTACTGATAAGTATCCCGTTAGTTCGATTAAATTTTGGTCACTTAATCCAATGCAATGTTTTCGACGAATCTATCAGAAGCATTTGAACGTCTCCTGTTTTTGTACATCGCCGAAGTCATTCTAGGATTTATTCTTTTTTTCATCTTCCGTCATTTCGGAAATCTTTACCGTCGTCGATTCTTATATACGTGGTCGCTAAGTTGGCTGGCGTTTGCGCTTCATATCGCCTGTACCAGCGTTGTTATTTTATTGACGAATCAAAACCCATCCATTCCACGATTCATTTTTAATGTCGTTTCTCAACTGGCAAGTTTTCTTCAAATCATCTTTTTGTTGCGCGGTACTTATGAAATGGTATACGAACGTGCCTTCAGTAAAAAACAGTTTAGGGTGATTTTGATCTCGACCATCATCATTGCGTTGCTGACTGTATTTATTCTTCGGCAAGACAATGATTACGGATACGTACGCCATTTGCTTCGTGTTGGTAGTAGAACACTGGTAACTGGCATCGGTTTTCTGATCACGGGCGTGGTGGTGTGGCATAACAAAAAATTCACGAAAGGTTTTGGTCAACGGCTACTGGCGGCTTCGTTTTTATTTTACAGTGTCTACCAACTATACACATTCATCATTGTTATGCTTGACGTGGCCGATCCGTACTGGTACACACCGGGTGTGACGGACCTTTTTTTGATTGCAGTGATTGGTATAGGAATGGTCATGTGGCTTTTGGAAGATGAGCAAGAGAAACTGGAACAGGCTAACCGCGAACTCGATCAGTTTTTATACAGTACTTCACATGATCTTCGTGCCCCAATCGCGTCTATATTGGGGTTGACCTATCTTGGAAAACTGGAGTTCGAGGAGGAGAAGGCGCGCACCTTTATGGACATGATCGAAACGAGAATAAAAAAACTCGATCTAATCATTAGTGACATCCTAAATCTCTCGCGAAGCAAGAAAATTGATGTTCGTATTGAAGAACTTGATTTAAAGGAAATGATTGACAATACGGTGATGGACATCAAGTTTAATAAGGGAGCTTCTGCAATTTCGTTGGACTACAAACACGAGTCGTCACATAAATTCAAGTCGGATTTCAATCAGATGAAGATCATTCTTAACAATCTGATGGGCAATGCCGTGAAGTATCATAACATTCACCAGGAAAATCCTTACATCCGCGTTACTTTCTTCCGTAAAAAAGATGCAGTCGAGATAGGCATCGAAGACAATGGACAAGGTATTCCAGAAGATAGTTTGCCTAAAATATTCGATATGTTTTATCGCGCGTCGCCAATAACAGAGGGGACTGGTCTCGGTTTATATATTGTGAAAGAGGCACTCACGAAAATAAATGGGACTATTGAGGTGAAATCCCGCTACGGAAAAGGTAGCGTTTTCACGATCATCCTTGCTGACGCGTAATCTCAAAAAAAAGACGCCACCTGGCGTCTTTCATATTTCTTGTTGTTCGGCAATCAATAATGCTTTAATCGAATGACCTCTTCTTTGGTGAGAAAACGCCAGTGTCCACGCGGCAAGTCTTTTTTATCGATACCGGCATAAACAGAACGATCAAGTTTAACAACAGTATAGTCCAGCGCTTCGAAGATTCTTCTTACCACGCGATTCCAACCGATGTGAATTTCTAGGCCCACCGTTTTACCATCGTCTGAAACTATTGCTACGTCATCGACCATTGCACGACCTTCCTCCAATTGCACGCCTTCCATAATTTTTTCGAGGTCGGCACGGTTCAAAGGTCTGTCAAGTTCTGCTTTGTAGATTTTCTTGATGTTATACGAGGGGTGCATCAAACGTTCAGCCAAATCGCCATCGTTGGTAAAGAGGAGCAAGCCCGTTGTATTTCGATCGAGTCGTCCAACAGGGTAAATTCTTTCCTTCACGGCACCGCCGATGATATCCATCACCGTATTGCGTTCTTGCGGATCCGTCGTTGTCGTCAGATATCCTTTCGGTTTATTAAGCAGAATATAAACAGGTTTTTCTGCGCGTAGCACTTTATTCTCATGGCGTACTTCATCTCCCGGATTTACTTTATAGCCTAATTCCGTGATCACTTTTCCATTGACGGAGATCAGCCCCATCGTAATAAGCTCATCGGCTTCACGTCTAGAACACACGCCGCTGTTGGCGATGAATTTATTGAGACGAATGCGCTTATCTTTTGGACTATCGTCTTCGGTCGCATCAAATTTCTTCCCACGCTTTGATCCCGGTTTGAACGATGCTTCTGAGCGAACTCGCCGCGTTGGCTTTTCGGCATCGAAACCATCATCACCACCCTGTTTGCGTTTGAATGGAAGACCATAGTTTGGATTTCCGCGTTGAGAGTCCTTTCTGTTTACGCGCTTGCCTTGAAAAGATGAAGGTTCTTTTGTTTCTCCGCGCTCGCGAACAGGTCTGGATTTCTTTTGATCAAATCCGTCGCCTTCACTTTTCTTGGTGAATGGCTTTTCGAACTTCTCACTTCCAAAACGACTTTTTCCGCCGAATGATCCTTTACCTAAATCTGAACGGAAACCTTTTTTTGGACTGCTCTTGAATGGACGCCCTGAAGACTCGTCGGATTTTGCACCAAACGGTTTGGATTTAAATCCACTTCGAGGACCCGAACTCTTGAAAGGTCTTTCTGATGAGGAATCGTTTCGCCGTGAAGACGAGGATTTTTTAAACGGTCTATCGAAATCTTCGCGGGATCGAGATTTGGATGGTCCTGATTTAAAACCATCGCTATCGGATTTTTTTCCAAAACCTCGTGATCCGGATTTCGGCCGTGGAGCCGATCCAAATTCTGATTTTTTAGAGAATGATTTTTTAGGATTTGATTTCTTGAAATCGCTTCGAGATGAGTCGTCTTTTTTTCCGAAAGGTTTTCCAGTAGAATTCCCGCGACGGTTTGACGACCCTTTGGCATTATTCGGCCTGGGCATCTGGTTCTTTTAAATCGACATTTTCGCCAATAGTATTTACTTCTCCGGTGAATTCCTTTGGAATAGGCAGTTCATTAAGATCGTTGATTCCAAAATACTCCATGAACTTTGGCGTAGTGCCATAGAGCATCGGACGACCAATAGTCTCCGCCTTGCCGGTAATTTCAATCAGACTTTTATCGAGAAGTTTCTGAACCGCATAGTCGCAGTTTACACCGCGAATATTTTCAATTTCTGTTTTAGAAATAGGCTGCTTGTATGCAATGATCGATAGTGTTTCCATGGCTGAAGTCGACAATCTCTTTTTCGATTGTTGCTTCAGCATAATACCGATACTGGCTTGATATGCTGGTTTTGTGAGAAACTGATATCCGCCAGCGGTTTTGAAAAGTTGGAATGAAAATTCTTCTACAAGAAACTTCTCTTCAATTCGCTGAAGCGCTCCTGCAATATCATCTTCCGGAACGTCAGCATTGAACATTTCGGAAAGACATGATTTGATCTCGGCCACCTTGATTGGCGATGGCGAACAAAAGATCAATGCTTCAACATGATTCTGCAGGAAATCCAACTTCTTTAAATTTATGGTTCAAACTTCACTTCGCTACAGCAATTAATCTTGCTGCATCATCTTCGCTTCGATGGACTGCGTTGTGTGCGGAACAGCGATGAGACGTTCTTTTGGAATAAGTTTTCCTGTTACAGAACAAATTCCATAGGTACCATTCTTAATCCTGATCAACGCATTTTCAAGATTGGTAATGTATTTTTGCTGACGTGCTGCCAATTGGCTAAGGTTTTCCTTTTCTGCTGTTTCCGCGCCGTCTTCCAGAACTTTCGTGTTTCCACCAGAGGTTGCGTCTGTTCCTTCGTCGTTGTTTCTATTGAGGGTGTCTTTCAGAATTTTATATTCTTCACGCGCTTTGTCGAGTTTTCTGTTGATCAGTGACTCGAACTCTTTCAACTCTTCGTCTGAATACCTGGTTCTGTCTTCTGTAGAAGATGCTTTCGCAGGTTTGTGGGCAATTGGTCTCTGGTTTGGCACAGGAAAAATGGTTAATTGTGGTGGCGCTGCTTTTGGTGTAACAGGCGGTGTTGCTTTTTCAACTGGCGGCGTTACTGTCTTTTCAGCTTTTTTGGACACTATCTTCTCTACCTTCTCTACTTTTTTGGGAGCTACTTTTTTCGCTACCACTTCCTTTTTTACCGCTACCGGCTTTTTGGTAACCTTCTTTGGAGCGGCTTTCTTTGCTGGCGCTGCCTTTTTTGGTGCAGCCTTTTTAGCCTTCGCTGGAGCCGCCTTTTTTACCTTTGCGGCCGGCTTTGCTTTTGACGCAGGTTTCTTCGCGGCCTTTGGGGTTGGTTTTTTACTCTTAGCCATAGTAGGGTTTTCTTCCTTTAAATAAAGATGCGCAAAATTATCAGGTCGCCCTCGAAAACAAAAAATAATAAGTAATAAATTCCCGCCTTCCAGGAATCCGCTCGAAATATCCTACCATGAATCTACAGCTCAAAATAGTTGCCATCTCGGTCGCATTGCTGATCGGATGTTCACCCAACACACCGGAAAAGGAACAATCGATAGGACCGATAACCCTAGTAATCCATGGTGGTGCTGGTACAATCCTGAAGGAAAACATCGCGCCAGAGAAAGAAGCAGCGTATTTAAAAACACTTCAGGCAGCACTGGATTCAGGTTTTCAAATTTTAGCCGGAGGAGGAAGGAGTGTCGACGCGGTTATCGCAGCCGTTACAATTTTAGAAAACGATCCATTGTTCAATGCGGGAAGAGGTTCCGTTTTTTCTGAATCGGGAAAAAATGAAATGGACGCGGCAATTATGGATGGTAGCAATTTAATGGCGGGTTCGGTGGCAGGTGTAACCACAATTAAAAATCCAATTCAAGCGGCTTATGCTGTTATGACAAAAAGCGAACATGTCATGATGATCGGCGCTGGCGCGGAAAAGTTTGCCAATGACCAAGGTGTTGCAATCGTCGATCCCTCTTATTTCTTTGATTCAACGCGTTATAAACAATGGCAGAAAGTGAAGTTAAAAGCGCAATCGTCGACCTCACTTCTTGACAACGTCACGCGCGATAAGAAATTTGGTACAGTGGGTGCAGTTGCATTGGATCGATATGGCAATCTCGCGGCAGCGACTTCTACCGGAGGAATGACCAACAAGAAATATGGACGTGTAGGCGATGCTCCAATAATCGGTGCGGGTACGTATGCCGATAACGAATCATGTGCAGTTTCGGCAACTGGTTGGGGAGAGTATTTTATTCGACTAAACGTGGCGCATGACATCGCCGCCATGAAACGATACACGAATCTGAACCTTCAACAGTGTGCTGATAGCGTCGTCTTGAAGAAAGTGCTCGCGCTTGGTGGTGATGGCGGTGTGATCACATTGGATCGCGCCGGAAATTTTACAATGACTTTTAACACTGCAGGTATGTTTCGAGGCTACATCCGTGAGAAAGAAGAAGCACATGTCTTTATCTACAAAGAATAATCGATTCGAACGGTGTTAAAAAAAGCTTGTTGATTTTGTAGATTTGCGCCATCATGAGAACCCCGATTTCGCAAATTGTAGTGGTGCTGCTCTGCACCTTTATATGTTCATGTTCAACTTCTGCATACGCTACACACGTTCGTGGCGGTCAAATTCAGTTACGCAAAACGTCCACATCTTTACGGTCATATCAGATCGTGTTGCAAATGTACATTGATACGGAGTCTACTGTACCTGCTGGCGGATCTGATCAAGACGTTCTTCAAATTTTCGGCTCGTCGGGCTTTCACGTATCAATAAAGGTTCCTGAAATTAGGTATAGTAATGATGATGGCACTTCAGTTTTTGAAATGATCGATGAATATTTAGCGTTCGTCCAATATACACAGGAGATAACCTTCCCAACCGATGATTATTACACAGTCACATATTCTGAAATCAATAGGAATGCTGGTGTGATGAATATATCTCGTTCAGTTGACACGCCATTTCACATCGAAACGGCGATCGTTATAGATGGTAGCAACCCAATATCATCCACTCCGATTGGTCTTACCACGCCCATCTTTTTTGCTCGTGCCGGTAAACCATTGTCTGTTTCAGTTGCTTCGTATCAGACCGAGAGTGACGTGCAATTGTTCTACCGTTTAGTAGTTCCAAAAATGGGTTACAAAAGATTGGTAGACGATTATTCCCTGCCGGAAAATTGTACAATCAATCCATTTACGGGCTGTATTTCATGGGATGGAAAGTATAAGACCATGACAATCGTTGGCGACTTCATTCTTGCTGTCGAAATAGTTTCTTATCGCAAGGATAAAGTTATTGGAAGAATGGTGCGTGACTTCCAAGTGACGCTAACGGACGAAGCGTTACCGGCGGACATCAGCCTGGATTCGGAAGACGACAATGAAACAAACAATGTTTTTGAGACCGCACTTGGTCTCAACACCATTAGCGTGCTTGGTGAAAGTTTGAATGCCAAAGAGCTTACAGCGGAAGTGTATTCGGAACTTGGTGAATTAGTGTCAGTCGTTATTTCTAACGAAAACACAGGTTCAGTGAAACGACAGCTCGTTAATATTTCATTCGATGTCAACACTTCACTTCAGCGAGATGTCCCTTACCTTTTGAATGTGCGTCTAGGAGCGAAAGGAAACTATACCTTCTATCAGGACTATACGATATTGTTGAACACGATCAATCGCACCCTTGAGCTCCCTTCTGCGATTGATTCACTCAATAACCTCGTTGAAGAGCCAGAGGAATTTGTTCCCTACCCAAATCCAACAATAGATTTTGTAAACATAGAGCGGTCTGTCGATAAAGCGACTATCGAGGTGTGCGATGCTAAAGGCGCTTCGGTTGAAATCACAACTTCAACACGCGGGTTTAGCTTTTCGCCTTCGACACCACCAGGAACATACTATCTGCGAATGCGACGCAACAGTGGCGAGATTGTACGGTTTAGTATTTTGAAATATTAACCGAACAAATCTTGAAAAACGTCTACCAACTTGCCAAAAGGTTTTACAGCGATCTTAAACTTGCTTGAATCGAAGGCCTTCGTGTTAAACTTCGATATGTAGATTTCTTTAAAGCCGAGTTTCTCGGCTTCTGAAATCCTTTGCTCAACACGATTAACAGCACGAAGTTCTCCACCAAGGCCAACTTCTGCCGCAAAGCAAATCTTGTCGGAAATAGAAATTTCTTCCATCGACGAAATAATCGCGATGCAGATCGCAAGATCAATAGCCGGGTCTTCAATCTTCAGACCACCCGCCATGTTTAGGAATACATCTTGTGTACCCATGCGGAACCCACACCTTTTTTCAAGCACTGCCAATAGCATGTTCAATCGCTTTTGGTCAAAACCGGTAGGTGTACGCTGTGGTGTTCCGTATGATGCCGGACTGACCAACGCTTGAATTTCAATAAGTAAAGGTCTGTTGCCTTCAAGCGTAGCACCGATCGCCACACCGCTCAGTGAAGAATCTTTTTGCGTGATTAATATCTCTGATGGATTGGATACTTCTCTTAGTCCATTGCCAAGCATTTCGTAAATACCAATTTCGGCGGTCGATCCAAATCTATTTTTTGTCGTCCGAAGTATGCGATATGCTAAATGTTGATCACCTTCAAATTGAAGAACAGTGTCGACCATATGTTCAAGAACTTTTGGTCCGGCAATAAGTCCATCTTTGGTGATGTGACCGATAAGAAATACGGGCGTGTTGGTTTCCTTTGCAAACTTCATTAATTCCGCTGCACATTGTCGAACTTGTCCGACACTTCCTGCTGCAGATTCCATAAGGGGAGAAAACAGCGTTTGGATCGAATCGACCACAACTATGTCTGGCGCTAATGATTCGATCACTAAAAAAATGCTTTTTGTATTTGTCTCTGTGAGAATAAAAAATTGCTCAGAATCTAACCCAATTCTTTCTGCGCGCATTTTTATCTGTTGCTCACTTTCCTCGCCTGAAACATACAAGACTTTTTGTTTTTTTAACATTAAGCCAACTTGCAACATCAGTGTAGATTTACCAATGCCGGGTTCGCCGCCAATTAGCACGAGAGATCCTGGTACAATACCACTACCGAGTACGCGGTCAAGTTCCTGATCGCCGCTGAGGATTCTTTTTTCTGCCGAAGATTCAATTTCCTTTAACGTCTTTGCTTCAACAATTTTTTGACGACTTGCGGATTGGCGCCACTCGCTTTTGCTGGTATCCTCTTTGGTTACGATCTCTTCCGCGAATGTATTCCACGCGCTACATGATGGACATTTTCCGAGCCATTTGGCTGACTCATAACCACATTGCTGACAGAAGAATACGGATTTCGCTTTCGCCACGGATGCTTAGTTTTTAAGGAACGTAAAAGTGTGTAAGAAAATAAATAGAAGCAGAAGTTGGAAGTTTTTTTTCTCTGTATCTTTGTTTCCTACTACCCCAGTTTAAAAGTTATGAAAACCATTCTTGTTGGGCTGCTGCTCACCGTTGTACACTCATCAATTTTGTTTGCACAAAAATCGCCATCAAAATTTGGAGATATTCCGATGGACGATATTAAAATGACTACTTATGATCATGACTCCAGTGCCTCTGCCGTTATTCTCATGGATTTTGGCAAATGTTATATCACCGAAAACGCCGTGTCGCTCATTCTAAACTTCGAAAGACATTTCCGTATAAAAATCCTTAGCAACGACGCGCTGCATCCTGGCGGTCCCGCCGATATAGAAATACCATTGTTAAATATCGGGACAGATGAGGAGAAAGTTACTTCACTCAAGGCAGTGACTTACAATCTTGAAAATGGTGCGATTGTTGAAACAAAGCTTTCTAAGGATGGAATCTTTAAGCAAAAGTTTAACAAGAATATTTCCCTTCAAACATTTACGTTGCCGAATGTTAAGGTAGGCTCGGTTATCGAAGTGTCTTATACTGTGACCTCCGACTTCCTGTTCAATTTTCACAATTGGCAATTTCAATACAAAATTCCCGTACGCAGTAGCGAATATTGGGCATTGATTCCAGACGTACTCGTCGTCACAAAATACCAACAAGGCTACATTCCTATAACGGACTACGAAAGTAAACCACAGAATACTTCGACGTTTCAGGTTGAAGCACACCATTGGAAAGCGCAGCGCGTGCCAGCATTTAAGACGGAGCCTTTCATGACTTGTGAGAAAGATTATGTTACAAAGGTAAACTTCGCCGTTTCGCAAATCGTGCAACCAGGGCGGCCAATTGTAAACGTTATGAAGTCATGGGCATCACTTAATAATACGCTTGTTGATGAACCGCAATTTGGAAAGTTGATTACCGGTTCAGGTTTTCTAAAAAAGAAAGCGGAAGAATTGACAGCTGGTATGACTGACCCACTCGCCAAAGCAACAGCGATATACAATTATGTAAAGCAATCCATTGAATGGGACGGGTCAAAGGAAAAATATCCGGATAACTTAAAGGAAGTACTTGAGAATAAGAAAGGCTCGTCGGCGGATATAAATTTCATCTTAGCCTCGATGTTCGAGAAAGTAGGTATTCCGGTTGAGATGGTTTTACTCAGCACCCGAGACCACGGCTTTATCCGTCAGCAATATCCGATGGAGAGGCAATTGAATTATGTGATTTGCTCGACAAAGATAGCAGACAAGACAATGTTGATTGACGCCACAGATCGACTTTTGCCAATGGGAGTGCTACCAGAGCGCTGTTTAAACGGTGTCGGAATGTTAATATCGCGCGATAACCATGGTTGGATAACCATCGACACTAAAATAAAGGCGAAGACAACTATTAGTGCGGATTTAACAATTGACGAATCAGCATCCATAAAAGGAAAGCTTTCGTTCTTGTATGATGGCTATGACGCGCATGATGTGCGCCAAGAATATTTTGGAAAAGGTGAGCAGGATTTTGTAAAATCTTTTCTCAATAATCGATCATGGCTTTTCGAGAAAACGGAGTTCCAAAATGTAAATGATTTCAATACACCAGCTAAGCAAATACATGATGTTGTGATTAGTGAGCATGCAACAGTTACGGGTAACGTTATGTACGTCAATCCGTTCGTGACAAATCAATTGACAGACAATGTTTTTAAAGCGCAACAACGTGAATACCCTGTAGATTTTGGGTCGCCGCAAGAAGAGACGTACATGGCGAAAATCAATATTCCCGAAGGTTTTGTGTTAGATGAAATTCCGAAATCACGCGTCTTGATGTTACCAGGAAATGCCGCACGTTATACATATAACATAAGCGTAACAGGAAATGTAATTACCGCAGTGAGTATATTTCAGATTAACAAAAGCCTTTTTGTTCAGAGCGAATATGCCGATTTACGGGAGTTCTATAATCATGTCGTTGCAAAACAAGCCGAGCAAATTGTGTTGAAAAAGAAAATATAACGCCATGAGGATACAACAGTTTTTTCTAGCGGCGATAGTCATAAGTTCATTTTGTGCTTCTGCTGCCGAAGACCCAAAATATCCCTTAAATCAAATAGCGGAGGTATTGCTCAAAGACGCCGACGTTGTTTACCGGAAAGACCAGTCGACATTTACGATTTACGCAAAAAATCGTGCGACCGAACATGTTCATAAAGTTGTCACCATCCTGAATTCGAATGGCAAGCACCATGCATATGAAATCGTTGGATACGACAAACTGAGTAAAGTAACATCGTTTAAGGGTTATGTTTACGACGCAACAGGAAAACTCATTAACAAGTTAAAGACAAGTGACATTTATGATCAAAGCGCATTTGATGGTTTCAGCCTTTACAGTGATAACAGATTTAAAAGGGCCGACCTTTCTCAAGGCGTTTATCCATACACGGTGGAGTTCGAGTATGAACTAGACTACAAGTTTTTGTTTTTCATTCCAAACTTTTACGTTGCTGCCGCAGAGAAGACTTCCGTTCAGTATGCCAATTACACGTTAATTTTTCCAGATGAACTGCGGCCGCGATATAAGACGTTTAACGTCAACGACGCCCCAACGGAGTCGACAACGAAAGAAGGAATGAAATCGCTCGCATGGACTTTCAAAAATATATCATCAATAAGATACGAGCCGTATTCTGATCCTAGCGATATCATTCCGCGCATCATGGCGGCGCCGACACAATTTGATTTTGACGGCTACGCGGGTTCAATGGAAAGTTGGAATTCGTTTGGCAAATGGATTCATTCGCTTAACAAAGAAAGAGATGTGCTTCCCGAAGCGACCATTGCAAAAGTGAAGGAACTCACCGCAAATGCGAAAACAAAAGAGGAAAAAATTCAGATCCTCTATGAGTTTATGCAAAATCGAACGCGTTACGTCAGCATACAACTAGGCATCGGCGGTTTTCAACCTTTTGAAGCATCTGTCGTCGACAAAATGGGCTATGGAGATTGTAAGGCACTTTCTAATTATATGGTGGCAATGTTGAAACAGGTTGGCATCAATGCGAATTATACGCTCATCAGCGCCGGTGAATTTCCGCGAACCATGCAAGTGGATTTCCCAAGTTCGCAATTCAATCATGCGATTGTTGCTGTTCCTAACGGGGCCGATACAATTTGGTTGGAGTGCACAAGTCAGACTAATCCATTTGGTTACCAGGGCAAATTTACCGGAGATCGTAAAGCGTTAATGATCACAAATGAAGGAGCCGCAGTTGTGAATACACTCCGATACTCCGTTGACCAAAATGTTCAATCACGTCATGCTGTCGTTGAAGTTGATGCCGTCGGAAATGCTAAGGCACATGTGAAGACTATATACCAAGGATTGCAATATGAAAACAACCGCTTGTCGCACGTGCTTCACGAACAACACGATAAACAAAAAGATTGGCTTGAAGAGAATATAGAAATTCCTACATTCAATTTAAATGCCTTTACAATTTCAAATAGAAAGGCTAAGATTCCTGCCGCGGAGGTTAATATTGACCTCACATTAAATCGATACGCATCTGTTAGCGGAAAGCGACTCTTTCTTGTTCCTAATTTAATGAACAGATGGACTCACATTCCTGAAAAACTAGAATCAAGACAGACCGATATAGTTTGGCATCATTCCTTTATCGACGTCGATACGGTGGAATTCAAAGTTCCGGAGGGGATTTATCCAGAAAACCTACCATCAGCTGTAAAATTGAAGACGCGTTTCGGCGAATACGAAAGCAAGTATGAAATGTCCGCAGGACGATTGGTGTATACTAGAAAGCTCACCATGTATAAAGGGAAATATCCTGCGTCCTCCTACCAAGAGTTTGCAGATTTTCTGAAAGGCGTGAGTAAGGCAGATAATCTGAAAGTGCCTTTCCTCACGAAAACGTAGCGTTACTTGATAGGCGCGTCGGCCTCTTTTGCCATTACGTTATACACCAACTTGTCGGTTAACCCAGGAAGCCACTTGTTTAAAAACACTGTAAGCTTTCCTTGCGTAGTGAGCACAAGTGTACGTTTTCTTTTTACAGTTGCATTATAGATATGTTGAGCGCACTCCTCCGCGCTCATCATTTTTTCTTCCTGCCGTGGCGATTCTCCTTGCGCACTACCGTCTTTTGTTAAAGCACGCTTGCGAATATTAGAAGCCGTAAATCCAGGGCAGGCGGTGAGCACGTGAACATCCTGCTTTAAAAGTTCTGTTCGTAGCACTTCCAGGAATCCATTGAGCGCAAATTTTGACGCAGAATATCCGGTTCGTCCTGGAAGACCTCTAAACCCTGCAATGGAAGAAATGCCAACAACCGAACCCTTATTTTTTGTGATTTCAGGAAGACAAGCTTTCGTGGCGTATAGAACGCCGTAAAAGTTGATGTCCATTACTTTCTTCACCACATCAAGATCCGTTTCTGAAAAAAGGGCTCGCATCGAAATGCCAGCGTTGTTGATCAGCACATCTATTCTTCCATAGGCACGCATCGCTTCCGAAGCCATACGTTCATTGTCAGCAACCGAGGTCACGTCGGCTTGAATTCCAGTGATTGTTATTCCCTTGTTTGACAACTCATTAACCACAGCATTGAGGTCGGAACCATTTCGCCCAGTGATAATAATTTTTGATCCGCGTCTACCAAACACTTCGGCGAGCGCTTTTCCAATACCTGATGATCCGCCCGTAATGATTACGACTTTGCCTACCATAGTCTACCTGTTATTTGCAAGTGCCAAAAATACTAATTGTTAGTAACTTCGAAGCTTCAAAGTATTCGAATGCTATTTATACGACTTATATCACGTTTTCCTTTCTGGCTTTTGTACGGCATTTCAGATTTTCTTTTCGTACTCAGTTATTACGTCATTCGCTATCGGCGTAAATTAGTTCAGAAGAATTTACGCAATGCCTTTCCCGAAAAATCAAGTGATGAACTCGCGAAGATCGAAAAAGAATTTTTTCGAAATCTCTGTGATTACGCAGTTGAGACACTCAAGATTCTCACCATTAACAAGGAAGAACTCTCAAGACGCGTGATATTTACTAACCCCGGTTTGGTCTTGAGGTATCTAGAAGCCGGGCAATCTGTTATTCACTTAGCAAGTCATCAGTTTAATTGGGAGTTGTTACTTGCAAAAGGTTCCTATGTGTGGGGTCATCAAATGGATTTTGTATACCAACCTGTAAACAATAAATTTTTTAACGATTTGACTTTAAAAATTCGCACGCGTTTTGGTGGCTACGCGGTGCGCCGTGATGAGGTGGCGAGAGAAACAATTCGGAGAAAACAACTTACCAGAGGAATTTGCATTGTAGCGGATCAATATCCTGGACTCGGAAAGGACAAGCGTTACGCTGCAACCTTTATGAATCAAGAGACAGTATTTTTTTATGGATCGAATCAAATCGCGACGATGATGCAAATGCCTGTTTTTTTTCAGATTATTAAAAAAGTGAAACGTGGCCATTACGAAGTTACAGCCTTAGAATTGGCGCAGCCGCCTTACGCAAAGGAAAGTGAAATTGTGATCGAACGTTATATAAAGGCGGTTGAGACAGCAATTCATGAAGATCCCGCTGGCTGGCTATGGTCCCATAACCGTTGGAAAAAGAGACATATTAAGCACACTTAGGATATCACCCAATCTACGCGTTGACAATTCTTTCTTTTGTCGATAATATTATTGACATCAAAGAAATGCGTATGAAGAAGATTTTTGTGGCAATTACCATGTTGCTCTCTGCGTCGCTATCGGCTCAGTCATTGCAAAATATTCCCGTTAAGCCTTCGCTTTTTAACGAGGCAAGTTCTCCTATGCAAGAGCGCGATATGGCAATCTCTCCCGACGGCTCATTAATGTTCTACACCATTCAGGGCAACCAGCATTTGTACTCTGTGATTGTCTTCAAAAAACGCAACAAAGATCTCACATGGTCGTCGCCGGAGGTAGCATCTTTTTCAGGAAGGTATGGCGACCTCGAACCTGCGTTTACCAGTGATGGTAAAAAACTTTTTTTCTGTTCTAACCGGCCGTTGTCCAACAGTGGTGATCCGAAAGATTATGATATTTGGTATGTAGAAAAAAATGAACGTGGATGGAGTGAACCCGTGAACGCGGGCCCTGCGATCAATACTGCGGCCAATGAGTTTTATCCGGCAATCTCAAATTCAGGTAACTTATATTTCACGGCCGAGTACGAACATGGCGTTGGCAAAGAAGACATCTTCATGTCAGCGTATAAGAATGGTGAGTTTCAAAAAAGTATTCCATTAGATACTGCTGTTAATTCTAAGTTGTGGGAGTTCAATGCCTATGTGTCTCCAGATGAAACGACGATATTGTTTACAAGCTATGGGAGGAAGGGCGAGATGGGCGGTGGTGATATTTACATGTCTACCAAAGATGCGAGCGGAAAATGGAAATCTGCCAAGAGAGTAGCACTGATCAATTCCGTAAAATTGGATTATTGTCCCTTCGTTTCGTTTGACCAGCAAGTATTATTCTTCACAAGTGGTGGCCGCTACGAAATTCCAAAATCATTCGATAAACCAATTACTTATAAAGAACTTTTGTCGCTTACAAATGCCGCAGAAAATGGAAGTGAGAATATCTATTGGGTGAGCATGAAGGCCGTTCTCGAAAGCCTAAAATAATCACATCAACATTTGTTCAATGTCGTCGCGCGTGAGTTGTTTCATGAAGCTTTCCTCGGTTGTGATCAACTCTGTTGTGAGTCTAAGTTTTTTCTGCTGCAACATGAGAATCTTCTCTTCGACGGTGTTCCTCGTGATGAACTTGTATGTAAATACTTTCTTCTTCTGGCCAATACGATGCGCACGGTCTACAGCCTGTGCTTCGACTGCAGGATTCCACCATGGATCGAGAATGAATACATAATCGGCCTCCGTTAGGTTGAGACCAAGACCACCTGCCTTAATTGAAATGAGGAAGACTTTAATTTTTGTTTCCTTATTGAATCGTTCCACTTGTTCTTTCCGGTCGGTGCTTGAACCATCCAAGTAAGTGAACTCAATCTTGTTTGTTTTCAAATATTGACGGACAATCTCAAGATGCTTCACGAATTGACTAAAGATCAAAACCTTGTGACCTTCAGCGATCGCATTTTCAAGCATATGGGTAATATCCTCAAGCTTACCGGAATCGCCCGTGTAACCTTGCTCAACCATTCGCGGATGGTTTGCTAACTGCCTCAATTTTGTTAAACCCTCGAGGATCATGAAGCGACTGTTTCCAAGACCTTCAGACTCGATGAGTTTAAATATTTTTTCACGATAAAGAGTCTTAACCTCTTCATAACGTTTTTCTTGCTCCGCTGTCATCGTCGAGTATTGGATGTTCTCAACTTTTTCGGGCAACTCGGTTGCTACTTGAGATTTATGTCGACGAAGAATAAATGGTTTAATGGTCGCATGCAATTTTTTGGAGCGTCCTTCATCATTCTTTTTCTCGATCGGATTTTGATACTCATTTCGGAAATACGTCTGTGATCCCAAAATACCAGGATTGATAAACGACATCTGCGACCAAAGGTCGAGCGTCGTGTTTTCAATCGGCGTTCCGGTGAGTACCAGTTTATGTCTAGACTTTAGTTCGCGAACCGCTTTTGAAATATTCGACGTTGGATTTTTGATTACTTGTGATTCGTCTAGGATGATGTAATTGAAATAGAACTGCTGTAAGAGTTCAATATCTAATCGCGTGATCCCATAAGAAGTGAGAACGAGATCAAATTTTTCAAATCGCTTAATGTCCTTATTGCGAAGTGTGCCTGTGTAATTCAGAATTTTTAGATCAGGCGTAAATTTCCTAGCCTCCATCTCCCAATTGTAAATGAGTGATGTTGGCATCACCAATAATGATGTGCCTGCGCCCTCTTCTTTTTGTGCGAGCAGCATGGTAAGCGTTTGTACAGTCTTACCAAGACCCATGTCGTCTGCGAGACATCCCCCCAGCCGATACTCATGAAGAAAACGCAACCAATTGTATCCCGCTTTTTGGTATGGTCGAAGTTCACCATTAAAACCAACGGGCATATCATAATTTTTGATACCGCTAAAAGAACTCAGTGAACGCAACTTCTCACTAAGGTGCACTTTCGCGAGATTTCCCTCTTCAAGTTCTTTCACCAGATTAAGGTGATGCTTGCGCAATACTGGTTTTTCATGATCGCCTTCAGTTTCACTTAGGGCGAACAAGTCGGCATATTTCGTAAGCCATGCTTCGGGTATGATAGCGATTTCACCATTTGGAAGCTTGAACTCAACCTTTCGTTTTAGAATTAGTTTTCTGAGGTCTTTGAAAGGTATTTCGAATTCGCCAAACCGAATCTTCGCGTGAATGTCGAACCAATCAATATTTTCTTTGACCTCAACTTCAATAACAGCTTTTCCGACAAAGTATTTTTTATCGCGACTTTCTGGCTGACTTACTTCAAAACCAAGATTAAGAAGGTTCACGCGATTTTCATTCAACCAGGAGAAAGCCTCTGATTTCGGAATAGCCACACGGAATCCCTTTGTTGCTAAACCAAGTTTTTGCAGCGTGTGGAGGAAATTCTTTTCTAAGTCTGTTTTCCGAGTAACGCGATGGAAGATATATCCGTCACCTTGTTTCTCAAGCGTAACACTTACGGGTCCAATATTGTCTCCGCGAAATCTATGTTTACCATACTTGAAAGAAAGGTCGAACACAATCTTTCCAGATTCGTCGCTGGTGTCTTCTGGTGGCGCGCTATTGTCGAATAACGACGGGGCTGCGGTCGCCGTTGTTGTAGTATGTAATTCCGATAATGTCAATACCGGATGGGGATCGTACGCAGTTTTGTTGATTTCGAATCCGCTGGCTTCAACGTCATCGAATGACGCAATCAGTGGTGCGATAAATCTATTGTAATATGTCTCTTCAACGTTTTTAGGTATAACCACGAACTTTTTACCGAAGAATGGCAAAAGTTTCTTACCGTCAACGGCTTTTTCAAATCCGTAAAGTTTGCCATTAAGGACCATCCACGCGGGATGTTTACAAATCAAATAAGCTGATTCATTCGGCAGATCAAGTTTCTTCCCTTGATAAAAAAGCGTGGGATAATAATTGGTGTTTTCATCGGTGCGCATGAAATGGAATTGTATCGATGCGCGCTTTTCTAAAACTTCAATTTTTTTCCACGTTGGTTCTCCATCGTTACCCATTTCGAAAAGCTGCTTTCCCTTCATTTTATCAAGGATTTTGCAACGACGCTTTTCTAGGTAGTCGTCTATTTGCTCTTGCAACAACTCATTTCCTTTAGCCTTGTCGTAAATCTTTGAGAAGAACTCTTCCGGCTTCATGAATTTCGCAGAGAATTTTTTCACGACCGATTCCTGCTGCATAGAATCCATCAACTCAATCAATTCGAAATCACGATCGTCTAATCCTTTCGAGAATTCCCGCGCATTTTTTGAAGAAATGTTTTGATGTTGGTACGTGAGCTTTCCTTTATCGTCGAGGTGGACGATATACGATTCAAAAATGAATCCGAGATACTCGTGCTGATACAGCGAGTAAATGATCTGAAAAGGTTGTGAAGCAGAGACTTTCATCCTAAGAATCAGATTTTTACAGGAAACGTAATTCGAAAAATAGCTAGAAATCTGCTAAAAAATTATTGAAAAAATTAACAGAAGGTACATGAATCTTACAGATGCTATCTAAGCACGCAGAAACGCAGGTTTGCATGCGTCCAAAAATTAAGGCTACAGATTTTGTACGGACGCGAACCGAGAAGCCAGTAGGGCGGGTCTTGACGAAATGAGCGTTGTGATTAACAGCATCGCCCCAGAGACATACAAGAAATCGGTTAACTTCAACTGAACAGGGTAACCCTCTACCACCGATGCCTCCATTCCCATAGAAACAAGTCCATATTTTTGCTGAACAAAAACGATTAATGCGCCTGCGGCAAGTCCCACTACCGTTCCAATCAATGCAATGAGAATACCTTCCATGATAAAGATGCGTTTAAGTAAACCGGCATCAGCGCCGCAGGCTGCTAACACCGAGATGTCTTTTTTCTTATCGATCGCTAACATCATCAGGTTAAAGTAGATATTGATCGAACCAATGATCAGCAAGATAACAGAGGCGATTGAAGCAAAAAATTTCTCCAAATGAAGAACACGGTAAAGATCTTCATGTTGTTCTTCGCTATTAAGAACCTTGAACGATTCGCCGAGTACATCCTTTAGCGCACGTTGTGTCCTGGTAACATCAGCGCCTTTCTTCAACTTAATTTCCAGGGCTGTACGTTTGTTGCCATAGTTAAGAAGTTCTTCTGCAAATTTTAAGGGAACAATGATGTAGCGCTCATCGAAGTTTTGCACGATGGAAAAAATACCTCCGGGAGTAATATTTTTTTGCGTGTACATCTGGGAAGGATCAAGCGATCCTGCTTTGACATTTTTCACGTAGTATAACTGCAGGGGGAAAAAATCATTGCGCAGATCGATCGATAATGCAGCACCGACACCATAACCAATCAACGCATAGTTAATGTTGTTGTCACGAAGTTTTAGTGCGCCATCGATAATCTTGTCTTCGGGAATTCGCTGTTGGGTAATAAAATTATCACTGACACCTTTGATCGTTACGGGCTGGTTTGCCTGATTATATCGCGCGAAGGCATAGTCCTCAATCACCTCTGTTACGGCTTCAACGCCTTGTACGCCTTGTACTTTCTTCAGGAGAACTTCATTGACTGGAAATGATTTTCCGAGTGCAGCTTCGATCTTTATTTCAGGATCGAACGAATCATTTAAGCTGCGGAGTAAATCTCCGAGCCCGTTGAATATTGATAGTATAACAATGATCGCCGCGGTGATGATGGCGACAGACACCACCGAGATGATCGATATCACGTTGATGAAGTTCTTCTTTCGTTTCGAAAAGAGATATCGCTTTGCTACAAAGTAAGGTAAGTTCAAGCGGCGATGAGTTTACACTATTCGTCAGTCTTTTTAGGGATGTTCAGATTTTTAATGATGTCGTCAAGACGGGTTGCATTCTCTTCGACTTCGTCAATATAGAAAATTAATTCAGGAACGATACGAACTTGTTTACCGATGCTATCGCCTAGGGCCTTTCGAATTTCACTTTTCCGCAGGTTGATCTTCTCCAACGTTTTTTGTTTATCCTTTGCCAGCATCATGCTGATGTAAACTTTAGCAATCGATAAATCTGTGCTTACCCGTACGTCTGCTATTGTGATGAATGTATTGTCGAGAATCCCTTTTTTGTCGCGTTGAAAAATTTCGCTTAGTTCTTTTAGGAGAAGCTTTGCGTACTTTTGTTGTCTTGTTGTTCCACTCATACAGCAAATATCTTTTATCAGCTAACAATTAGCAACGAACCATTGGCAATTATAAAAACCTCCCTATTTTGAACCCTCAAAAATTCAAATCTTGTTACAGTATTTTCGAATAAATGACCCCTACCGTGTTCTAGGCCTATTGGTGATCATGCTGGCCGTTTTTCTGCCGATGCTTTTAGCCGATCCAGGGCTCACTTTGCCTGAATTGAACAGCATGCTAATCGGTGAAAAGATGCGGGAAGGCCATTCCATGTACATCGACATAGTCGATCATACGGCGCCTCTCGCAGCGTGGTGCGATAGTGTTTTCGACTTTGTTTTCGGTCGCTCCTTAATAGCACGACGATCGTTCGCCCTTTTTGTAATCCTTGTCCAAGCTGTTTTTCTGGGTATCATTTTCATTAACAAGAAGGCGTTTGCTGAAAACACCTTTATTCCTTCGCTTCTATATCTCATTTTCTTCGCTTTCTCATATGATAACGTTGGATTAACGCCGGAACTCTTGGCCTCTGGTTTTTTACTACTGGCACTCAATAACCTTTTTAAAGAAATTGAGTTTCGTGAACAACGTGATGAGTCGATTTTTAACCTGGGTCTTTATATCAGTTTTGCATCCTTGTTCGCATTCTCGTTCAGCGTCTATTTGTTAGCGTCAATTGTCATTCTAGCAATCTTCACAAGGTTGGAGGTAAGAAAGTATTTGCTGATGGTGATTGGTTTCCTTGTGCCTCACCTTATGCTAGTCAGCATCTTCTACCTTCGCAATGGCTTAGATTCACTCTGGGATTTTTACTATCTCCCGAATTTAAGTTTTTCAACATCGTATTATATCGGAGCGAAGAGCATGTGGATCTTGGGCGCGGTACCAGCATTCTATTTGGTTGTCTCTTTTGTAATCCTGAATCGCGAGGCACGTTTTACGAAATATCAATCGCAACTTGTTCAGGCAACTTTCTTTTGGATGGTCTTCGCATTTTTGCAAATATTTTATTCCAAAGGAATTCGCCCACAAAGCTTCATCACATTAATTCCTGTCATCTCTTTTTACGTTTCGCATTTCTTGTTAATGATTAGGCGACGAAAGTTTGCTGAGATCAATCTTTGGCTAATAGTGATCGCAATCATTTCAGTCGGATACTTATCGTACTATAATAATACCGGTGTCGATTATGAAACGCTTCGCGTGCATACCGTGCCGACTGAAAATAAGGGAGAAAAAATACTCGTGTTAAATTCTACACCTTCATTGTATGCGAACAACAGATTAGGTACTGGTTTTTTGAATTGGAATTTATCAGAGGATATCTTCAAGCATCCTGAATATTATGAGAATGTGGTACGGGTAAGTAAGGCTTTCAAGAAGGATCCACCACAACGCGTACTCGATCCAGACAATATTTTCGAATCCTATTTGAAGCGCATTCCTGAATTACGGCGTAGTTATCAAAAGCATAGTACGGGAGAGTACAGACAGTTGAAAAAATAATTCCTAGTCTTCACGTTTGTCTCGAGCAAAAAAAATCGCTAAGGTCTTACTTCCTTAGCGATTCATTTTAAAGTTTCGGTGTCACTTTATGATTTCGATGCTCTTGCTTTTTCTTCCTCCAATCTTTCAAGCTCTTCGGCCTTCAACCGTTTCTTTTGAACACGGGCCGAAATAAGAATACTCACTTCAAATAACAAGTAAAGCGGTATGAAAATTAGCGTCTGGCTCAACGGATCCGGAGGTGTAATAATCGCCGCGATAATCAACAAAACAACAATGGAGTGCTTTCTATACTTTCTAAGAAACTGTGGCGTGAGCATTCCAATCTTTGAAAGGAAATACACCACGACGGGTAATTGAAAAAGTAAACCACTTCCGAGCACGAGTGTGACAAGCGTGCTCACATAAGATGTGATGTCAAATTCGTTTCGAATCATTGGGCTCAACTGATAGCTTACCATGAAGTATACCATGAGCGGCGCAATAACGTAGTAGCCAAAAGAAATACCGGCGGCGAACAAGAGTGAGATTGCCGCAACAATGCCACGCGACCCCTTTCTTTCTCCTCGCTTTAGACCAGGGCTGATAAATCTCCACATCTCCCATGCGACATAGGGAAAGGCCATTACAAGACCGATAATTAAACCCGACACGATGGTGATCGTGAATTGTCCCGTCATGTAGCGGCTTTGCAATTCAAGTTTGATATCATCGATACAAAGCTGAGGTTTTCCAATCGCTTCCCCTAGCGCGCAGAGCCCCTTCCAGGTTGCAAAATCCTTTGAAGCTGGTGCCAGAAGTATTTGATTGAAAACAAAATCAACAAACACAAATCCCAGCACCATGAAAATGGCTATCGCAATAAGCGATCGGATGATATGCCATCTCAGTTCTTCGAGGTGATCGAGAAACGACATCTCTTTCTCTCCGTAATCTTCATTCAGTTCCTGATCTAAGGGCATGCGGAATATTTAAACCGTAAAAAATTTCTGATGACGAGTTCTCAAAATCAACTTAGTACAATGGGAATTTTTCAGTAAAGCGGTTCACTTTGCGTTTCACTGCTTTTAGATGCTTGGCATCAGATGGCTTTTGAAGCGCTTCGTCAATGAACTCAACTACTTTTACCACATCTTTTTCTTTCATTCCGCGCGATGTAATAGCTGGTGATCCAATACGGATACCGGATGTCACCATTGGTGATTCAGTATCAAATGGTACCATGTTTTTGTTAATGGTAATGTCGGCTTGAATTAGAGCCTCTTCTGCTTGCTTACCGTTGAGTTTCTTCGAACGAAGGTCGATCAACATAAGGTGGTTGTCTGTTCCTCCCGAAATAATCTTGTAACCTTTATCGAGGAAGGTTTGTGCCATTGCTTTTGCATTTTTGGCTACCTGAACGATATAGTCTAAATATTCATCGGATAAAGCTTCTTGGAAAGCAATTGCTTTTGCAGCGATAACGTGCTCGAGAGGTCCGCCTTGCGTTCCAGGGAAGACACCGGAGTCAAGGAGTGATGACATTTTTCTAAGCTCGCCTTTTGGTGTTTTGAGACCGAATGGATTGTCGAAGTTTTTACCAACCATGATCATACCACCGCGTGGGCCGCGAAGGGTTTTATGGGTTGTAGTTGTTACGATATGGCAATGTTCCATTGGATCGGTAAGCAATCCGCGCGCGATGAGGCCGGCAGGGTGAGAGATGTCCGCAAGGAGCAGTGCCCCAACAGAATCAGCGGCTTCTCTGAGTTTTTTATAATCCCAATCACGGCTGTAGGCAGACGCACCACAGATGATCATCTTTGGTTTCTCACGCTTTGCCGTTTCGATCACTTTATCAAAGTCGATAACACCTGTTTCTTGCTCGACGCCGTAGAAAACAGGTTGGTATAACTTCCCTGAAAAGTTAACGGGCGATCCGTGTGTTAAGTGACCACCGTGTGAAAGGTCGAAACCGAGAATTTTATCACCAGGCTTCAAGCATGCAAGCATGACCGCCGCGTTAGCTTGTGCCCCCGAGTGAGGCTGAACGTTTACCCATTCGGCACCAAACAGTTGTTTAGCGCGATCAATCGCAAGTTGTTCGATCTCATCAACAACCTCGCATCCGCCATAATATCTTTTACCTGGAAGACCTTCAGCATATTTGTTGGTCAAAACAGTGCCCATTGCCTTCATAACCTGTAATGAGGTAAAGTTTTCGGAGGCAATTAGTTCGATACCGTGTTGTTGGCGTTGTTTTTCTTTTTCAATGAGATCAAAAATGACTTTGTCGCGCTTCATGATGGATGATTTTTTGAAGTGCCAAAAATAGGACTATGAATTAACCGCGCGAAATGAAAGGAAGAATAATTTCCGCAACAACTACCAAGAGCCGCTGCTTCCACCACCGCCAAAACTACCACCGCCACCAGAAAAGCCTCCACCTGATGAGGATCCTCGTGACCAGGATGAACTCGATGAGCCGGAAGACCACCCCGAGCCTGAAGACCAGCTACTTCCAGATCTACGTGAGCCTGGTTTTTGAGAAGCAAAATTTTTTGCCCATTGGGTTTTGCCAATCAGAACGCGGGCAATTGGAAATGCAATTAGATAAATGGTTAGAAGGATACCTCCACCGACCAATCCCAACACAACCCATGGAAAAACTGCGTAGAAAGGAATGAGAAAAGCATATAAAAACCAGCCAGTTCGGTCAGGAATTAACAAGGCCACCACCGTGAAAATGCCCAACACGCCGAAAATAAATGCGCCAATCCCAATCTTTTCTGCCAAGCTTAGTTCATGGGATTCATTCACACTTTCTTCTGCTGTGTATTCGCCTTGAACGGCTTTGATGATCGCTGTTGTGCCGGCGATAACACCGTCGTCGTAGTTGTCCTGCCGAAAGAAAGGCGCAATCTCGTTTCTGATGATTCTACTACTTAAAGCATCTGTCAGTGCGCCCTCGAGTCCTTTCCCGACTTCGATACGCATTTTGTGATCGTCAATGGCAATTAACAACAATACACCATTGTCGTTTTTCTTGCTTCCCAATTGGAGTTCGTCATGCGCTACCTGCATGGAGTATTCTTCAAGAACCTTTCCATCAAGTGATTTGATGATGAGGATAGCGATTTGATTAGAGGTGGAATCTTCATGCTGGATAAGCATCGATTCAAGCGTTGCCAGCGCATCGGCAGAGAGCACACCGGCTTCATCTTTTACACGATGATCCCAACGTTGAGGGGTGCCGCGCTCCTGTGAATATCCCCGTTCGACAAAAAGAAATAATGTCAACATCAGGAGTGCAAGCGCGCTCGCGTAAGTTGCTATTCTTTTTGTATATGCTGTCATATTATAATTCAAATATAAAATTGCTTAATCGTTACCATGAATCGCTAGAACCGCCACCGCCAAAATCGCCACCGCCGCCAAAATCACCGCCGCCGGAATCACCCCACGAACCAGCGCTGGATCCAAATCCACCCATTGGACCAATCCATCCTCCTCCCGACGACCAATAGCCACCGCCGCCACCACCACGACGCCGTGAAATCAGAAATATGATAGCAAGCACGATCAGAATTGTGAAAAGCGAGGAGTTCTTTTTGCCCTTTCGTTTCGGTGGTTCATCATTTTTATACTCGCCTTTGATGGCTTTTATAATGGATAACACGCCAACCTTTACGCCATTATCAAAATCGCCGCGACCCAGATATGGTTTTATTTCATTGCGATTTATGCGGCTAGAGGCCACATCTGTTAGAGAACCTTCAAGTCCTTTGCCGACTTCGATCCGGATTCGCCTTTCCTGAATGGCGATTAACAACAGTACACCGTTATCTTTTTTATCTTGACCAAGCTTCCACTCTTTTCTCGCCACACGCATGGCTAACATCTCTTCCGCTTCGCCCTCAAGCGATGGGACTATTAAAACAGCAATTTGATTTGACGTTGAATCACGTTCTGCCTTTAAGATTGCTTCGATCTCGGCTGCGCCTTGCGCTGACAATACATTGGCCATGTCGTAAACCCAATGGCGACCGTCCTGCGCAGGAACCTTCACCTGCGCCAATACAGGAGCATTCATGAATATAAAAAGCAACGTGCTGATGCTGAGCAAAAACTTTAAAAACTGCGGATGGATCTTGGCCATGAGATGTGGGTGCGCGAATTGTTTAATTAACCGTCTATTCGAAGATCATCTCTGAGTTCATTGACGTCATCGTCGGTTTTATGGAAGCCTTTTTCGAGGAGGAGATCACCACAGCGTTTCACGGCGTGTTCGATACCATCCACCATTTTACCATCTCTTATGCTTACAATAAGATCGGCTACGATTTTGTCCCACTGTTTTTGTTCTACCACTTTGCTAATACCACGGTCAGACATAACGATTACTTCGTGCTCGAAAAACGAAATAAAGATCATGATTCCTGTACGATGGCGTGTATTGAAAACTTCTTCTTGCAAGAATGCTGTTTCTGCACGCTGACGTGTTGCTACATCGAACTGAGCCTGGCTAATGAGTAATCTCTTATAACCCGAAATGAAATTCGGAATCACGGAACCTAACAAACCTCCCAACACGACCATGATGAAAACAAACACCGGATCGTAAAACAAAGTATTCACGGCGTCGACGATCACATAGCGATCGAGAATAATCATGATAACAAAAGTCAGCGCGGCAAACATGAGGCTGGACTTATAATTCGCGACGGAATAGATGCCGCTACGATCGACAATAACGGGAACAATTTCTCCTGAAATTTTATCTTCAGCATTCTTCACAGCAGATTTTATGCGCTGGAGATCGCTGTCAGTAAATTGTTTCTTAACACTCATATTTTATCTACAGGTTTTGAACAAAGATAAGGAACGAAGATTCAAAAACACCATGTCTACAGACGTGTTCGTTACTGGGTTATTGTAAAAAATGCTTGTACATGGAACGCTCCATACGGAATTCAAGTTGAGATTTTAGTTAAATTTCTACATGGAAACATTCTTTACAGAAACGCTTGGCGTGGACGAAACAATTTTTAGTTATGTGCTGCTACCGTTCTTGATATTCATTGCACGCATCGGAGATGTGTCGATAAATACAATCCGAATAATTTACGTCTTGGGTGGCAGACGACTAACGGCCACGCTTTTGGGCTTCTTCGAATCTTTTATCTGGCTGATGGCAATCCGACAAATTTTCGAACACCTGGACAACTGGATTTGCTACATCGCCTACCCGGCAGGCTTTGCAAGCGGAATTTTTGTCGGCATGATTATAGAAGAAAGAATTGCTTACGGAAAGGTGATTGTAAGAATTATCACGCGTCGTGAAATAACGGAACTGTTGAGCTATTTTAAAACGGAGTCACTCCGCTACACCCATGTAAATGCCGTGGGTCCTGACGGCCATGAAAACCTTGTGTTCACCGTGCTCGAACGCGAAAGGCTTGAGAGTTTGCTGGTCAAGCTGAAAGAAATTCTACCATCGGCATTCTATACGGTAGAAAAAGTAAACAGAGCTGGTGAAAGTGGAACGGTTGTGCAAGAAACTACGCGTTGGAGTATTTCGTCTTGGATGAGAACAATTAAAGGAGGATGATTTTTTTGAATAGTTGTAATCTTGTCACCATCTTCACTACCTATTAAAAAAAGAGCTTATGAAATTTTTAAAACTTGGCGTATTGTTTCTAATCGCCACCGCGTTCACATTTCCGAAACCAACGAAAATCGGATATAACTTTAAAGTCGGTTCTACTGTTGAGTGGACGCAAAACGTAAAGCAGTCAATGAAACAGTCTATTCCAGGCATGGGTGACATGGACACGAACACTGAAGTTAAGAGTGGTTTATCAGTGAAGGTCCTGGAGAAAACATCTACCGGCGCAAAACTGGAAGTGATTATTCCAAAACTCACTGTTGACATTAAATCAGCAATGATCGGCAACGTATCACTTGATAGCGAAGGTGATCAAGGCTCACCGTTCAACAAAGTGATGAAAGCAATGACCGGAACGCCGCTTACGCTTACCATTAGTGCGTTAGGGGTTGTCGAAAAAGTTGAAGGTGTCGATAAAGTTAAGGCTGCTATCGAAGCGCTTGCCTTAGATGCTAACGTGAAAGCTGCTGCTACTCAGGTTGTCGACCAATTTACCGCACCATCTTACTTCCAATTATATTTTATTCAATACCCAACAGTAGGTGTCGAGACGGGTGGAACTTGGAAATCGTCATACGCAGCATTGGTAAACTTTCCTAATGATATTCAGATCACATCAACGTTAACTAAAATTGACGGCAAGGTGTTAACCATAGATGGTGATGGTACACTCACCACACCGAAGGACAAACAGTTTAATGCAAACGGTTTTAAAGCTACGTCAGACATCACAGGAAGAATGGCCGTGAAAAGCAAAGCTAATCTTGATACAGGCTGGCCATCTGAATTGAAAAGCGTTTCAGAATTGAAAGGCAATATCAAGATCCTAGCGGGAGGACAACTTCCGGAAGATATGGATGTGCCGACTGAGATGACCATCGAGTACGATCAGGCTGTGAAGCAATAACAATCAATAAAAAAGACCGGGTGATCCCGGTCTTTTTTTATACTTCCGCCATCATTTTAAGGATGTCATCTACATAGTCGCGCGAATTGGACAGACGCGGGACTTTGTTTTGTCCACCAAGTTTTCCTCTCCGCTTCATCCAATTGTAAAACGTGCCTTCTTCAACAACATGAACGATGGGCTCGATTAGTGCCATGTCATGCTTTCTCTTCGCATCATAGTCGGAGTTTACGGATCGAAGCGTATGGTCCAAAACTTTCGAGAAGGTTTCCAGGTTTGAGGGCTCTACTTTAAATTCAATGATCCACTCGTGTCTACCTTTCTTCCCTTCGGCTAGATAGACAGGCGCAGCTGTAAAGTTATCGATTACAGCGCCGGTTTCTTCACAAGCTTGAGTAATGGCGCGCTCTGCATTTTCTACGATCACTTCTTCACCAAATGCATTGATGAAATGCTTGGTTCGGCCAGAAATTTTAATTCGATAAGGGTTTCTGGAGGTGAACTTAACTGTATCGCCGATGTTGTAGCGCCACAGCCCAGCATTGGTTGTGATTACCATCGCGTAATTTTTTTCGAGTTGAACCTCATCAAGACGTAGGGCTTTTGGATTTTCATTCTCCAACTCTTCCACCGGAATGAACTCGTAGAAAATACCATAGTCTAACATCAAGAGTAATTCTTCTGAATCTTTCTGGTCTTGTATCCCAAAGAAACCTTCACTTGCGTTATAGGTCTCCCAATACCGCATCTTGTCCGAAGGAATGAGCGATTTAAAAAGTGCGCGATATGGTGCAAAAGCAACAGCCCCATGGAAGAATACTTCGAGGTTTGGCCAAATTTCAGTAATGGGCTTTCCTTGAAGCTCCATTATTTTTTGGATAAGCAATACTGTCCACGTGGGAACGCCGGCGATATTGGTAACATTAACAGCCGCTGTTTCTGCCGCCATCTTCTCGATTTTCTCTTCCCAATTTCCCATGAGAGCAGTTTCCAAACTTGGTGTTCGTATGAACTGCGCCCAATGGGGAAGGTTCTTCATGATTACCGCCGACACGTCGCCATAATAGGAAGACGCACTCGGATCGAATTCATTTATCTGATGACTACCACCGACAGCAAGTCCTTTTCCGTCAAAAACGGTAGTATCAGGGAAATTGTTAACATAGATTGACAGGAGATCTTTTCCACCTTTGAAGTGGCAATCCTCTAATGCCTCCTGGGATACCGGTATAAATTTGCTGCTCGCGTTTGTTGTGCCGGAAGACTTTGAAAACCACTTGATCTCCGTTGGCCACAGCAGATTTTGCTCGCCGCGCATCAACCGTTGAATGTAAGGATAAAGATTTTCGTATGTGTGAACGGGTACGCGGTTTCGATAATCTTCGTAAGACGTGATGCTTGAATAGTTAAAGCGCTGGCCGAATTCAGTGAAACGTGCATCGTAAACAAGTTTCCGGAACAGCTCATCTTGCACTTCATCTGGATACTTAATGAAAAGCTCTATCTGATGAATGCGTTGCTTCATCACCCAGGTCAATATGGAATTAATCAGCCCCATTCGGTTTGCGGTAATTTCAAAAATAATAAAGTTGCTCGAATTGGGGTGCTGAAAGAGAATTATCAGAAGCCGTCGTTGGCATCAAGTCCCGTAATTTCTTGGCGGTTATCGTCACGCTTATTCTCAAAAGTGACCTTTGCTCTCCTAAGTTCGAAGTTCTGTCCAAGATATACTTTTCTAACCTGTGGGTCATTTGCGAGTTCTTCTGCCGTTCCAGACTTAAACAATTTACCGTCAACCATCAAATATGCACGATCGGTGATGGACAAAGTCTCATCCACATTGTGATCTGTAATTAAGATGCCAATGTTTTTGTTTTTAAGTTTAGCAACGATGGTTTGGATTTCTTCCACGGCTATCGGATCCACACCCGCGAAAGGTTCATCTAGAAGTACAAATTTAGGGTCGACGGCGAGTGCCCTTGCGATTTCTGTTCTCCGCCGTTCACCACCCGATAACGACATGCCGATGTTCTTTCTCACTTTGTGAAGACTGAATTCATTGATGAGTTCGTCAACTTTTTCTTTGCGCTGCGCAGCTGTCATGTCTCTCATTTCAAGTACGGACATGATGTTTTCTTCAACGGTAAGTTTTCTAAAGACGGAAGCCTCCTGAGCTAAGTATCCGACGCCACGACGGGCGCGTTGGTACATCGGGAGCATGGTGATGTCTTCGTTGTCGAGGAAAATGTGTCCCTCATTTGGTTTAATAAGCCCAACCGTCATGTAAAACGTGGTTGTTTTACCAGCACCGTTTGGACCCAGTAGTCCTACGATCTCACCCGTTTCTACTTTTACAGAAACATTGTTGACAACAGTTCGTGTCTTGTATTTTTTAATGAGATTTTCGGCGCGTAAAACCATGTCAGAGAAATTTGATGTCTTTGATTCTTAGTTGTACAGACGTTGTTCCGTTGAAAGTATTTTCTTCAACAGTAAATGCCATTTTAAAAGGGTCACGTCTCGACAAACGGTCATAGTGCTCTACGGCATCAAAACCCACAACTTGGAAAACGTTGTCTGATCCTTCCTGTGCAGCTAGAAAACGAACATGTTTGTCCTTGAACGACGAGAGCGAATTAAAAACATATACCCGATTGGCTTCAAACACCGGTCGCGGATTTTCGGGACCGAACGGCGCCATCTGCCGAAGTACATTGACAAACTTTGGCGTGATGAAATCGAAGTGTAAGGGCATATCAATATCGATCACGGGTGTGAGCATATCAGAGGTGATCGTAGAAGACACAACCTGCTCAAACTTTTGTTGAAATTGCGCTAGGTTGCTAATATCAAGTGTGAGTCCGGCGGCGTATTTATGGCCACCAAATTTTTCAAGCAGGTCGCTACATTCGAGAATGGCATTATAGAGATCAAAGCCATTCACACTTCGTGCGGATCCTGTTATTTTATTATTTGACTCAGTAAGAATCACAGTTGGGCGATAGTATTTCTCGACACACCGAGCAGCAACTATGCCAATTACACCCTTATGCCATGTATTCTTAAAAAGAACTGTGGATTTCGCTGTTCGCCTTGATTCATCACCTTCAATCATCGCAATCGCCTCCTCAGTGATATCGCTGTCAAATTGTTTGCGTATTTCGTTTTTCAAGTTGATTTTCTCGGCGAGGTCTAATGCATCCTTTTCGGTACTGGCAATTAATAGTTCTACAGCAGCCTTTCCATGTGCGACGCGTCCAGCAGCATTGATACGTGGACCAAGTGTAAAGACGATGCCGGAAATGTCTAGATCGTTTTTTATGGCCGCGATTTCTTTCAGCGCCCTTAATCCGGGTAAGGGATTCTCATTTAGTTTTTTTAGCCCGAAGTGTGCAAGTACTCTATTTTCGCCTGTGATGGGTACAATGTCGGATGCAATACTTACCGCGACGAGATCGAGATATTCGTATGTTGCTGAAACATCGCGGTGACGTAGTGCATAGGCTTGTATGAGTTTGAATCCAATACCACAGCCGCTTAATTCTTTGTAGGGATAGTTGCAATCTTTCCGCTTGGGATCCAAAACGGCCACTGCTTCCGGAATATAATCGTCAGGTAAGTGATGGTCACAAATGATAAAATCGATACCCTTGCGCTTGGCGATCTGAACGAGTTCCGACGATTTAATCCCACAGTCAAGTGCGATTATTAATGAGTAATCATTTTGCTCCGCCCATTCTATCCCGGTAAGTGAAACACCGTATCCTTCTGCGTATCGATCGGGAATATATAATTCGCAATGAGGATAAAATGTTTTGAAGTAGCTGTAGACAAGTGATACTGCCGTTGTTCCATCCACATCATAGTCGCCGTAAATGAGAATGTTTTCTTTTTTCTCAAGCGCTAGGGTGATGCGTTCGATAGCTTTGTCCATATCCTTCATCAGGAAAGGATCGTGCAAATGTTGGAGAGAGGGTCGAAAGAAGTTTCTTGCTGTGTCAAATTCGTCGACACCACGTTGCAACAAAATGGCTGACAAACAGAAATTAATGTTGATGGCTTTTGAAAGCTTTTCAACTAAATCCTGTGAAGGGATTTCCTTTCGGAGCCAGCGTTTGTCCATTGAAATTAGTTCGATTCGAAATTGATAGTACCCTTATTTCCAGCGAGGCCACTTATACTATCAATACCAGGCTGACCATCTTTACCATTTTTGCGTGACGGACCAAGACCAGCAGATCCATGATACCCGGCGCGACCACTTTTGCCGGCGACACCACCGGCATTCTTCACTATAATTTTACTTCCCACCCATTCCTGGATGTTGGGATGTTTTTTACTACTCAATGTCAACGTGCCACCATTTGCACCGTTGCCGCCTTGTCCGGCATTGCCACCATTGGCGCCATCCCCACCTTTGCAATGTACCGTACCAGGACTTCCACTGCCACCTTGACCACCTTGACCACCACGGCCGCCATTTCCTCCCGATAAGTTGATGATTAATTGACCTTTTATTGACACTTGTTCAATATACAGGAATAAATTAATTCCGGAGGTGCCATCAAGGCCTTTTGAAGCGTTGCGTCCAGGCGTACCGCTTTGGCAAGGTCCAATGGGCGTCACACCAGGAACACCATCGCGCCCCGGCTTTCCGTCAATGCCACGTCCATCAATTGTGCAGTGATTTCCGAAAATGACAACCTGCGCGCGTACGAAATTTTCTTTCTTTAGCTTGTTGAGAATAAGCGTAGAAGAATCCATCATGATTAAGGTGTCTGCCACAAGGATATCCGACTGGCCCAGGTCAAACGACTCTTTTGATTTGATCACGAGTTTTGACATCCGTATTTGAGCAACCAAAAGCGTTGGCAGCAAAAAAAATATGGATATCAGGAGTGAACGGATCATTTCTCTAAGTTAACGGAGTAAAGGCGTATTTGAAAAGAACTGTAAAATTACCATTAGCCCTATACAAAGCAATAAAGGCAACGCTCGCGCATTGCCTTTATTTGAATTTGTCAGGAAAATCAGTTTGCGCTTTCCGTTGCTGGCTTGTCACTAATTACGCCTTCAAGAACATCTTTTATTTCTACGCGCTGTCCATCACGATAAGGAACTATCCAGGCATCTTTCACGCCCATTTCACGCATATACTTTTTGAAGGTATCAGCTTCCCAATAATCACGGAAAATTCCGATTGTGATTTTTTGAGGCTCACCTTCTTTAACTTCTCCACCAAAGTTTGGATTGTTATCAAAATACTTTGCAAGATCTTTATTCTTGAAAGCACCAACTTGAACTTTGAATACAATACCCTTTGAGAAATCCATCGGGTTGATTACAGGTGCCTCTTTAAGCTGAGCAATTTCTGCTTTCGCTGCAGTAAGCTGGCCTTGGCTCTTCGAAAGCTGGTCTTCTAATTCGGCGATCTTTGCATCCTTATCGCTGATCGTGCTTTGCATTGATGTCACTTTCTGATTCAATGAAGCAACCTGATTATCGGCAGCTTGTTTGTCCTCAGTAAGTTGTTTCAGGTTGGCAGGATTCTTCGAAAACTCCTTGGCTTTCTTTTTCCACTCCTTCTTTTCTTGTTTGGAGAGTTGAGCAAAACTTTGTGAAGCTGAAAAAATGCAAGCCAGACAAAAAATTACGAGTAGTCTGTATTTCATGGCTTAAATATTAATTATCAATTATTAAAAGTACGAATAAAATTTATAAAAAGGCAAAAGCCAATATTTCTAAAGACTTCCCACCATCTTTTCTGGTTTCACCCACTCGTCAAATTGTGCCGATGTAAGGAGTCCAAGTTCAACGGCAGCTTCACGAAGCGTTTTGTTTTCCTTGTGCGCCTTCTTAGCAATCTTCGCAGCGTTCTCGTACCCAATATGAGTGTTCAATGCAGTCACCAACATGAGGGAATTCTCCATGTGTTTCTTGATTACTTCATTGTTCGGCTCAATGCCTTCTGCACATTTATCATTGAATGATACGCAGGCATCACCAATTAGCCTTGCCGATTGAAGTACATTGGCGGCGATTACTGGCTTGAATACATTCAATTCAAAATGCCCAGTAGCACCACCGATAGACACGGCCACATCGTTTCCGATCACTTGCGCACAAACCATTGTTAATGCTTCAGGTTGTGTTGGATTGACTTTGCCCGGCATGATCGATGATCCAGGTTCATTATCTGGAATGATGATCTCGCCAATACCACTCCGTGGGCCTGAACTTAACATCCGAATGTCGTTAGCGATTTTCATGAAGGCTACCGCTGCGCGTTTTAAAGCGCCCGATAGCTCCACCATTGCATCGTGAGCTGCCAACGCTTCGAATTTGTTTGGAGCCGTGATGAATGGATAACCTGTGAGCTCAGCAATTTTTTTTGCAACCAACACATCGTACCCTTTTGGCGCATTGAGTCCTGTTCCAACGGCGGTGCCACCTAAGGCGAGTTCACGAACAACTTCCAATGCATTATTAATTGCTCGTATGCTGTTGTCGATCTGCTGAACGTAACCTGAAAACTCTTGGCCTAACGTGAGTGGCGTAGCATCCATGAAATGGGTCCGTCCAGTTTTTACAATATTCTTGTATGACTCAGCTTTCTTATGCAGCGTGTCACGAAGTTTCTTCATACCAGGGATGGTGACCTCCACGACCTGTTTGTAAGCAGCGATGTGCATCGCTGTCGGAAATGTATCGTTGGATGATTGAGATTTGTTGACATCGTCATTGGGATGCAAAACTTTCTTTTCATCAGCCAGTTGTCCACCCTGCATAACATGTGCACGATAAGCAATTACTTCGTTAACATTCATGTTGCTTTGGGTGCCCGATCCAGTCTGCCAGATCACCAATGGAAACTCACCGTCTAGTTTACCGGTCAGTATTTCATCGCATGCTTTTGCGATAAGATCTTTCTTTTCCGCAGAAAGAACGCCAAGCTCTTGATTCGCCATCGCAGCCGCTTTTTTCAAATAAGCAAAAGCGTAGATAATTTCTTTTGGCATGCTGGCTTCAGGTCCGATCTTGAAATTATTGCGTGAGCGCTCTGTTTGCGCGCCCCAATACTTGTCTGAAGGAACCTTTACTTCCCCCATAGTGTCCTTTTCTATGCGATAGCTCATAATTGAATAAAAGTTTGTCCGCAAAAATAGAAAAAGACCGGTTTTCACGTCTCCTTTTTCATGGTAAGATTCGTCGCCAATAAAAGCGATTTATCCAGAAATACGAATTCAGGAAGTCACGCGGCGAACAATTTTCGCATCAATGGGTGTAAGAACTAAAACTAATTATGATTAGAAGAACATTTCAAAAAATCGCTACCGTCATCTGTATCGCAACATTATCCACGCTCTTTTTTTTCGCTTGTGAGACAGACGATGATAAGAATGCAAAAGTACAGGTCTGGCTGACTGATGCGCCAGGGGATTATGAGGCGGTATATATTGACATTCAGGGGGTGGAAGTTCACACAAGCGAAACAGCCGATGAAAAAGGCTGGCAATCACTCGACATTCGCGAGGGCGTGTATGATCTTCTTCAACTCACCAATGGGTTGGATACGCTACTTGGCGAGGTCGAAATACCAGCTGGAAAAATTTCGCAAATTCGACTTGTACTGGGTTCAGAGAATAGCATCAAAGTCTCGGGCAAAACATTTGATCTTGGTACGCCTAGCGCCCAGCAATCGGGGTTAAAACTTCAAATTCACGAGACGCTGAACGCTGGCGTGACGTATAAGATCTTGCTTGATTTCGACGTTGCGCGCTCTATAGTACTAATGGGCAATGAAACGTACAAACTGAAACCGGTGATAAGAACCATTACCGAGGCACAGGACGGCGCAATTAAAGGCCTGGTTTCACCCAAAGAGTCGACACCTGCCGTGTATGCAATAGTAGGTGACGATACATTGGCAACGTCATTTGCTGATGCCAACGGTGCATTCTTGTTAAGAGGATTGCCTGCCGATACTTATGTTGTGAGCGTCGTTCCGAACAGTAACTACGCGCCGACGCAGAAAAATGGTGTGGTTGTAACGTTGGGGAATGTTACTGACCTAGGCACTATCACTTTGCCACAATAAACTTTAAAAAGGAAGAGAAGGCTGGGCTCGGCCTGGCTTTCTTCTCTTTTAAGTATGTTCACTTTGTACTCCTGTAATAGATCTGGCCGCAATGAAGGCTGTGCTCCAGGCATTCTGAAAATTGAAGCCCCCCGTTTCACCATCAACATTTAAAACTTCACCTGCAAAATGTAAGCGCGGAATTTTTTTGCTCTCCATTGTCTTACAATCAATTTCCGACAAGTCTACACCACCACAAGTAACGAACTCATCCTTGAAAGTTGTTTTTCCCTTAATGGAAAAATCACAACGCATTAAATTTTCTAAAAGCCGGTTTATATTCTTCAACGGTAACTCGGCCCAAATCCTGGCCTCCTCAACACCTGAACGCGAACACAACTTTTCCCATAGACGAGAAGGAAGTTTGAAAAGCGGATTTCCGACAACGCGTTGTTTTCCGTGATTCTTTTGATAAGACTGAAGCTGCGCACGCAGGTCATCTTCTTTGATGGGCCCAACCCAACTTACGAGGACACTGAATTCGTATTTTTTTTCATGGAGGTATGTGGCGGCCCAAGCTGACAATTTGATCACAGCAGGTCCACTTAATCCCCAATGGGTAATTAAAAGTGGCCCTCGTTGAACAAACTTTGAGCCCACGATTTTTACCTCTGCATCTGGGACGGAGATGCCCATCAGGTCTTGAAAGCTCTTTTCAGAATCATTAAAAGTAAACAGCGACGGAATGGATGGCACGACGTTATGTCCCAAAGAAGCAATGATCTCGTACGCGTCTGCCTTTGGGCTTCCGCCAAGGGCGATCAATACGTGACGCGCCCGATACGATTGCCTGGAAGCAGTTTCAATTGTAAATCCCGAGTCGTCATGCGATAAGGCAATTACCGCCTCACTAACATTAATTTTTATTTTATGATTATGGGCCGCGGTGATGAAACAATCGATAATGGTTTCCGAACTATCGGTTACGGGAAACATGCGTCCATCTTCTTCAACTTTTAGTTCGACACCTTTTGAGGAGAACCAGTCTACAACATGTGCCGCATGGTACGTTTTAAAAATGGATTGAAGTTGTTTTTCACCGCGGGGGTAATGGTGCGACAATTCAATCGGCTTGAAGCAATGATGCGTAACGTTACAACGACCTCCACCAGAGACACGTACTTTCGAAAGAACCTTATTTGTTTTTTCAAGAATGAGAATTCTTAAACCTGGCCGCATCTCGGCAGCTTGAATCGCACCATAAAATCCCGCTGCGCCACCGCCAATTACGACCAAGTCAAATCGATTCATCCATCAAAGTAACATAAGCGATGGATGACGCGCAATTAGTTGGGATGTCGGTAGAACGTTTTACTGACAATTTTCCATCCATCGGTGAACTTATAGAGCACCAGGTAATCTGTGAACGTCTTTTTGTTTTCACGGAATAGCTCGAGTTTAACCACGGCAGCCGTGCCCGTAATATCGACGCTGACGAAGTTTCCTACCGCGGGAGGCGGCACGGTAGCATTTTCTTTTTTTCGCTTTTCGATGGCTGCGATCCAATCTTCAATAGCGTATGGCTTTATGTCGTTGTCGGTGAAACGTAGCATGTTAAAAGAAGGATGAAACCCGCTTCTTATCACCTCGCTACTTCCGCCGTTTTGAATCCCATCGATGTATGCCGATTGTATTACCTGCTTGATAGCAGCCTCATCACTTGATTGTTGTTGTGCATAAGATTGAACAGCAAGAGAACAAAGCAGGAGTAAGAAGGGAATGATTGTTTGCTTCATGACGAAGATAAGTTTGATGGTTAGTTTTTTTTCTAGTTGTCTAGCCTTGGATGTATACGCCAACGAGAATAAACCGTTGAGAAAACAGGCTCAATAACAACTATCTACAACCAAACGACACAGTTGATCAAAAACCCCTCGGTCGCCGGGCGAAAGCCCGGTCGAGAGGATCATCAATGATCTACCAACTAACGAATTAATGTTTCTTTGAGTAGCAAGATGGCGACACCTAGTTCAGTTTTCCTGAAAGTAGGTCGTTCCAATCAGATTCAGGTTTAACGCGCTCGCTGACAATTTCTGCTAAATGATGGTCAACATCTTTTACAGCAAGCATTCCGGCAACACCAAGGGCATTGCCAAGGTGTTGTGTTTTCTCGTCAACTTGATCGGCGATGAAGATAACGGGTGTGTTGCGATTAACGGAATGTGTTCTAATAGAACGTACGAGTTCAAAACCAGTAACAACAGGCAGGTCAGTGCCGCAGATAATTAGATCGAAATGTTCGATTCGCGAGGTTAGGAGCCCATCCAAACCAGATTCGGTGTGAAGCACAACAGGGTTGCTTCCGCTAAGCACTGACTGTACTTGGCTAACGGTTTCTTTCTGCCTGTGAACAACAAGAATTTTCATTACGTTTTGAACCGTAGTGTTAAACATTTTTTTTCCTGAACCTTTTATGAAAGTTCGTTAATAAAAGGGAATCTCGTTGACGGATGTTTGTCTAAACCGACCTGCATAATCAGGTGGTGGATACAAAACATCTTGAAGGATAGCTAGATAATGGCTCTTTTGAGTGATGTACTTAGTAAAAAAGTACTATAAAATTAGTACAATTATACTATGCCCTGATTTACGAATTTAATTGACAATGCCGGCCTCATAGGCAAATTTAACCAGGCCGACCGTATTATTAACACCAACTTTTTCCATAATGTTAACACGATGGTTTCGCACGGTATTCTCACTTAGAGACAATCGTTGGCCAATTTCCCGAATTGTGAGTTCACGACAAATCAGAGCGAGAATTTCCTTTTCCCGTTCCGTTAGTTCGGCCTGACGAAACATGGGCCGCTGGCCAGATCTTTTTTCAGTTACATTTTTGCGAAGAACAGCGGCGACTAGATCGTTGTGATAGAAATCTTTTTCTACTACAGCATAGATCGCTTTCTCTAGCTCATCCGGTTCTGTGTTTTTTAATAGGAACGCATGAACGCCGAGCTCCATCATGTGAAGGATATACTTCGCACTGTCATGCATGGTCATGGTTAAAATGATGATCTTAACGTTCGGATTTCGGCGAATGATCTGCTCACATGTCTCAGCGCCATCCATTATTGGCATTTGAAGATCAACGATTGCAACATCAGGTTCTTCATACTTAATAAGCGTGAGGAGCTCTTTTCCGTTTTCTGCATCTTTCACTTCGACTACGCGATCGAAACTGCGGAGAAGGTTAACCATGGCCTTACGAAAGAGGGTATGGTCATCGGCGATATAGACTTTATACTTTTTCATAAGGGACGTAAAGGGTCGTTTTGCTGCCCTGCTTTCTATTTCGTTCAAACTCAATTTTTGCACCTAGTAATCGCGTTCTATTTTCAATATTATACAGCCCGAGGCCTCGACCGGATTCGTTCGAATTTTTAAACGCTTCTGGATCGAATCCAATGCCGTTGTCTTCTACCGACAAGATAATTTCCTCTTCCCCCCACGCATCAATATTTATCTCAGTGGCTTGAGAATGTTTTATAGCATTGTTTATTAACTCCTGCACAACGCGAAACAACATTAACTCGCGACTCTTTGCCATTGGCTTTATTTCCCCGTGTTCGTGCCAATTCATCGGAAGTGTTGTTGTCGCCTGAAATCGTTCGCACATCTCTTTAACGGCCTGTGCGAAACCGAATTTTTCTAATGTTGAGGGCATCAAGTCTCGACTAATCCTTCTTACCGAAGTGATCGTATCATCGAGCATCTGTTTGGAAAGGTCGAGACGTTGAGGATCGTTAATCTGTTTTGCGACCGTAGTAATGCCGACGCGGATAGTCGAGAGCATCGCACCAATGCTATCATGTAGATCGGCAGCCACCCGTCGTCTCTCATTTTCTTGCGACTCAAGTGCTGCCTCCATCATTTTCTGCTGATAATCAAGCTCTAATTGCTGACGTTTAAGTTGTTCTTGTATCATTTTCTTTTGATAGAATACAACAAACAGCACAATTGCGCCAGCCAAGAGCAGCATGCCTACTGTGGCGATTGAAAAAATCAACGCAAAATTAGAGACACCCTGCTCCATTATCCGAAAATAGAAAAGGTGACTGGATTTTATTGAATTGAAGAAAAATAAAAGTTTAAATGTGTGCTTTAGCTGACAATGTGTTTGTTCGTACGCGGAGGCAGATGCTTGACATCATAATATATGCCAAGCAGAATAATTGAATGCTCAAGAATATTTAGAATGTTATGAAACGTCCAATAAATCATCAGATCATTTTTTAAAACGCGAACGATATAGTCGGTAAATGCAAAAAGAAAAAATGATCCAGCATGATAGAACAAAAGTCCTGAGTTGATCCAGAACATCGGTAGTTGATGGATATGCTTGGTAGGAAGTTCTTCCATCAGCTTATAAAAGAATGCTATCGTATAAATCAATATTGTGACCGACAATATGATATATGAGAAAGAATTAATATCGCGTTTTTGAAAGAAGATTGAATTGATGATGACCGCAAGAATAAATACCCCGATCAGTATTATCCAGTACATGCGTTTGCTTTGGAACTGCTCTCGATAAAGCAAGGTTACCAAAGTGAAATAGTATATAATGAAAATGATCGGCGGAAGATTGTTAAATCCACTCACCTTGAATTGGACTAACATCAGCGGCGTCAAATTGATGACGCTTCCAAAAAGGAAAGTAAACCCTATCAGCTTGATCGAAAGGTCTCTATCGCGGTAACGATAAAAACATACCAATGCGATTAACGCCGATAGGGCACTTTGAACAAAAACGATTTTAACGAATTGTTCTATGGTCACGGTACGAGGTATGAATAGTTTAACAATACGGAGGGCAAGGTAGTCCCATATCTGCTACCGTTCCAGCTGCGGCAGCATCTTTACCAGCATCTTCTGGCCAGATGTTCGAACCGTCTTCACGGGCGCCAATGAGTACCATTTGCAATTTGTCTTCATCGCCATAAGAGAAATATACGCGCATACCAACTGCTTCGGGGTGAGAGATAATTGTTTGGATGATGTCAGTTCCGAAGAAATAAGCATGAACGTTTCCAGGGTGCTTGTCACCATATTTCTTAATCCATTGCTTCGCTTTGTTTTGATCGATAGGTCCGCCAACGTTCTTAGTGAATTTGTACTTCGACATGATGTTTTGAGGTTTTAGTTAAACATGGCATTAAAGTATTGAAAAAAAATTAAGAATTTTTGAGCGGTCTATGCCAAGCTTATAACACCGCTTCACTTTTTTATTCTTCCCAATTGCCTTTTCGGTAGATTTACCGTACCATGTTCTTGACATATGATTGAGATCCGACAAGCTACACGCGATGACTTACCGACCCTTCAAAAATTTCAGGTTCAACTGGCCTTAGAATCCGAAGGTATTTCCCTTGACGAAGCTAAACTCTCTGCCGGTCTGAAAGCACTGCTCAATGATGAGCATAAAGGCGTCTACTACGTTGCACTTGAGAATCAACAAGTGATCGCATGTTATCTCATTACGTTTGAGTGGTCAGACTGGCGCAATGGAATGGTCTGGTGGTTACAGTCTGTGTATGTGATTGAATCTCATCGTGGTAAAGGGGTGTTCCGTGTGATGTACGAACATGTTTTGGCGCAAATAAATGCCGATCCATCAGTGATTGGCCTTCGCCTTTACGTTGATAAGTCCAACGCACGGGCTATGCACGTTTATCGGGCGATGGGTATGGATGGTGATCATTACACAGTTTTCGAATGGATGAATAAATAAGCGCATGGCCAAACTAAAAGAAAAAATACGTTGTGGTTGGTGCCTAAAGTTTGACGACTATATCCGTTATCACGATGAGGAGTGGGGTAAACCCGTGCACGATGACCGTGTTCATTTTGAATTCTTAATTCTGGAGGGAGCACAAGCTGGCTTGAGCTGGTCAACCATTTTGAAGAAACGGGAAGGATATAGAAAGGTGTTTGCAGATTTCGATGCAACGAAAGTGGCTAAGTTCACTGATGTTAAACTCGAAAAAGCACTTCTCGATCCTGGCATCATTCGGAATAGACTAAAAGTTTATGCGGCTGTGAACAACGCAAAACGATTTCTAGAAGTCCAGAAGGAATTCGGAAGCTTCGATAAATACATTTGGTCATTCGTGGGCGGCAAAACCATTATCAATAAACGTAAATCACTCAGTGAAATCCCTGCGACAACACCCGAATCAGATGCGTTGAGCAAAGACCTTATTAAACGCGGATTTAAATTTGTTGGCAGCACAGTGATGTATGCACATATGCAGGCTTGTGGACTGGTGAATGACCACTTGGTAGATTGTTGGCGTTACAAACCAGTGCAAACGAAATCAAAATAATTTAAGCTGTTCATTTTGTTTTGGAGGACGCGCTTTCCCGAAAACGGTCTGGCCACCATGTTGGTAAGATTCGTCTCGTTCCTTTTTTATAACGGTTTCCAAAAAATCCTTCGGTTCAAATTCTTTTTCCACTTGCAATGCCAGCTGCGATAATTTTTTAATTGCATTCAGTTTGTCGTTGTCACCAAGCTTCGCTTTCTCGACTGCACTCTTGAGTGTTTCAATGGTTTGGTCATAAATTTTTAAAGGCACAGGGAAAGGGTGACCATCTTTGCCACCATGAGCAAAGGAAAATCGCGCTGGGTCAGTAAAACGTGAAGGCGTTCCATGAATGACTTCGCTCACCAGTGTCAAAGACTGTATCGTCCTTGGTCCGACGCCTTGCAGCAGGAGAAGAGATTCAAAATTGTCAATGGGATTTTCGTGTGCCAATGTTAGAACAGCGCCGAGTCTTTTCATATTGACATCACTTGCACGAACTTCGTGATGCTTTGGAAGAAGAATTTTTCGGATTTCGCCAAGCATTTTATCCGGAGATTCTTTGGTGATTGAGAGAATGCCTGAGCGTGTAGCCGATGCGTTGCTGTCTGAAAGATTTAGAATTAAACCTTGATTGATGCCCGTAACGCCAGCGTGTGGCGAATTGAGGTACGACTGAAATTGCTTCGAATGCCAATGGTATCGACGTGCCATTCCGCTCGTATCATTTAGTCCCTGCTGAACGACGGTCCATTCACCATCCTTTGTAACGACGAAGTTGTGGAGGTATAATTGAAAGCCATCTTGAATGGCCGTGTTGTCGACCTTTGCCGTAAGTTTACTTGATGTCACCAAAGCGTTGCCATCAAGCCCGGTCGTGGCCGCAACCTTCATCAATTCATTGGGTGTCTGAAGAGAATGTTTTCCGCGCCCGCCGCAGATGTAAATGCCAAGTTCATGCGACTTTGGATTGATGGCTCTTTTTAGCGCACCCATCACCGATGTCGTAATTCCTGACGAATGCCAATCCATACCCATCACACAACCGAAAGCTTGAAACCACAGAGGATCGCTTAATCTTTTCAGCATCTCGGACACGCCAAATTCAATAACGATGGCTTCCGTCATTGCTCCTCCAAGCAACGTCATACGCTCCGCAAGCCAAGGTGGTATGTGGCCATAATGTAGTGGAAGATCCGCGTAATTTGTTTTGGACATACTCAGTTAAATATTGAACTGATTACGGTGCTGTAAGGTTCGAAAAATAAAAAACCCTTCCGTTATAGAAGGGTCTTTCTAAGAAAAATTCAAAACCACTACTTACGTGGTGCTAAACCGTCACGATTCGCGGCAAGCCAAGCAAATGCAGCCGTTATAATTGCATTGTGTTTTAGGTCTGATTCCACCGCTTTATCCCAAACATCCATTGTTGTGTGATGCGTGCGGGTTCCGTATTCAATCGGATCTTGGATGAACTGAAAGCCTGGCAATCCAATGGCATCGAACGAAAGGTGATCTGTGCCTGACGTGTTTCGTAGTGTAAGCGTCGAGATGCCTTGTTTTTCGAATGGTTTTAGCCAGGCTCTGAAAACAGGCGCGATATTCTGATTTCCCTGCAGATAAACACCACGGTATTTTCCAGATCCATTATCCATGTTGAGGTAGATCGAAAATTTTTGTGCTGCAGGCTTAAGCTGGATAGAATCATATGGATAGCTTTTATCGAGGCGTTGTCCGAGAATTCTTTTCACGTAATTACGCGAGCCCAATAACCCTTGCTCTTCTCCGCCCCACAACGCAATGCGAATGGTACGGCGAGGGCTAACACCTAGAGACTTTAGAATACGAATGGCTTCTAACATTACTGCAGATCCACATCCATTGTCTGTTGAACCCGTTCCTCCGTGCCACGAATCCAAGTGAGCGCCAATCATAACGATTTCATCCTTGAGGTCCGTTCCAGGAATTTCTGCGATAACATTATACCCGGGTGCTGATGGCGTAAACTCTGTTTCCAAAGCAAGCTCAAGTTTTACGCGCTGACCGTTTTGAATTTGACGCACCAGTCTATTGTAGTGTTCAGCGGCTACAACAATCTGTGGAAGAATTTTAGGCGCTTTTGCATCTCGCGAGTTAAGTCGACCTTCAAACGGCGCGTCAGCCGGATAAGGTACGGTTGCACCGCTTACGATGAGCGTACCATCTTCTAAACGAACAGCGGGACTAGCTTCAATAACGGCAATGGCGCCTTCTTGTTCGCACAATTGCCATTTCAGGTAGGCCAACCGTTGTGGCTCGGATGGTGCTGTAAAACGACGTCCACCGAAGTTTTCATCCGCACCGCTGTTGGCCATCACCAATAGCGTCGAGTCCGTGAGTCGTGTTGCATCGGGTTTGAACCCCGGCTTCACAGGCGTAGGCAAACTGAACATCACGATTTTTCCCTTCAGTTTTCCTTTGTATTGTTGAAGATCCTCTTCCTTCTTAATGTCGAGATATATTGCATCCGCTTGAACCGTTCCTTTAATACCAGGGCTCCACGCCTTCGGATGAGCAATCAATGGAAAATACACCGGGCCTAGCGCACTTAAGCTGAATTTCTTCAATTGCCACCCACGACCAAAATCTTCATCCCAAACGTCAAAGTGTACATTCTGAGCACCCCAACCTTCCAGTGTGCTTTTCGCGTAGTCAGCTGCCCTTTTGTACCCCGGAGAATTCGTTAAGCGTGGTCCATGGATGTCTGTGAGCATACTCAAGATACTCATCACTTGAGACCGGTTGTTTCCTTCGTTTTTGATTTTAGAGATCGTTGCCGTATCGACTTTTTCGATAGACTGAGCGTCCGAGGCAAGCGGCGTAATGAAAATAGCAGATGCTATCCCAAACAAGAGATTTTTCATGTTGGAAGATTTAGGTTAATGTTCAAAATTAATTGCGCGTGGTAATGATGCATTACCGCTTATTTAATTTTTTGGTGTTAGCCGAAAAAGCGGCAGATGGATGGCTGACTTGAAAGTCGTAGATTTAATGATGCGAGTTATCAAGATATTTTTCTTCGTGATGCTGTTTTCCGTCGCTTGCGAAAATGATAATAACGACAAGAAAGACTCGTGTCTTGGAACGCCGAAAGTATCGCCCTGCCCGGAAGTTATCGATCCTGTCTGTGGATGCAATGGTAAAACCTATCAAAACGATTGTTACGCTGAAGCTGCCGGAATTCTGACTTGGACACCGGGCTCTTGCCCATAATTAATTTTTACTACTCGCCTTGATCACAACATTCTTTCGCGCGATGTAAACGTTCCACATGCCTTCCAGATTTTCTACACCATCGGCCTGGCGTGTAACTACCGGTTTTGAATACACCAACGAGTCGAATTGTGCTGGGTCTTCCTTTAAATACAATTTTTGAATGTTGTCTTGAAGATCGCCTGTTACCATCGCGCTTACATAAGCGTCAATCAATTGTTGTTCTACAGCCTCGGTATTTTTGTCACCTGGTTTTGTCCAATGAATTCGCACGCCCTTCACACGCGACAGGGAGTCAATGGCACGTGAAGAGAATCTTGCCTTTTCTAGCAGCTGAAAAACAAGTCTTCCTTCGTCCAGCGCCGTTGTCACAATTTCATCGTCAGTAACTTTTACAATTTTATTCTGCTCCATGCCATCACGGAGCTTTTTCCTTTCGTCGTCGGAAAGTCGTCCACAAGCAGACACAACGATAAGTGCGCTTAATACCAAGTATCTCATGACCGCAAATATGGTGTTTTTGATTCTATTTTCGTGTGGGTAAAAATATGCATGCCGGAAATAACTCGAACCAATTCGTTAACTTTGCCAGATTAGGTAGGTAAGTATATGATCGAAAAACTAGAGGAAATTAAACTTCGATTTGAGGAAGTAGGACAATTGTTGGCGCAACCTGATACGGTAAGCGACATGAAGAAATTTTCTCAACTCAGTAAGGAATATAAAGATCTTGAAAAGGTTGTGGTGAAATACAATCAATTTCTAGATGCAACGAGCAATCTGAAACATGCGAAGGAGGTTCTTGAAAAGGAGAAGGACCCGGAACTTCGTGAGCTGGCGAAGATGGAGATCGACGACCTTGGTCCGATCATCGAGCAGCTTGAAGCTGAGCTGAAAGAGCTTCTCATTCCGAAAGACCCTAATGACGATAAAAACGTGATGCTCGAAATCAGGGCAGGCACCGGGGGAGATGAGGCTGCGATTTTTGCCGGCGATCTTTGGAGGATGTATCAGCGCTTTTGTGATCGCCGCGGCTTAAAGCTCACTGTACTTGACGTTACAGAAGGAACAGCGGGAGGTTATAAGGAAGTTATCAGTAGCATTACTGGCGATGGTGCGTATGGATTGCTGAAATTTGAATCAGGGGTTCATCGTGTTCAACGTGTTCCGGCAACGGAACAACAAGGACGGGTTCACACGTCAGCAGCATCAGTTGTTGCACTTCCTGAAGTTGAAGATGTAGAAGAAGTTGTCATTAATCCAGCGGATCTTGAAGTTCAAACGGCTCGCTCTAGCGGCGCTGGTGGACAGAACGTAAACAAAGTTGAAACCAAAGTTCAAATGACGCACAAACCTACGGGGATTGTGATCACCTGTCAGGTAGAACGTTCACAGCACGGAAACCGCGAGCGCGCATTGAAAATGCTTAAAACCAAACTCTATGAAATGGAGGTTGAAAAGCAGGAAAAGGAGATAGGCGCTGCAAGGAGATCGTTAGTACGAAGCGGTGATAGGTCGGAGAAAATAAGAACTTATAATTATCCACAGAGCCGCGTAACAGACCATCGGGTTGGTTATACTGTATATAATTTGCCATCTGTAATGAATGGCGAATTAGATGATTTTATTGAGCAACTGCGAATAGCTGACAGTGCAGAAAGAATGACAGAAGGGGCAACGCGATAGGCTAACAAATCCGTTATATTGCCTGGTCGAGACTAACGAAACGTCATGTTTCAATCATCGGCACTATATTGGATTCATAATCGGAAACCTTAAAAAAACAATTTTATATGAGTAAAGGATTAATTGCAGTCCTCGTTTTTGTTGGCGTAATCGTTCTTTCTGGAGTGATATTCTTCATGTGGGGTGCCGGCGTATATGACAAAGCTGTGGCCGAACAGGAGTCTGTAAAAGCAAGCTGGGCCGATGTGCAAGCAGCATATCAACGCCGGGCGGATTTAGTTCCAAACCTAGTGGCTACTGTAAAAGGAGCTGCAGAGAATGAGAAGTCAATTTTGGTACAGGTAACACAAGCAAGAGCCGGCATCGTTAATGCACAAACGCCTGAAGATCTAGAACTTGCAGGAAGAAAAATTAATACAGCAATCAATCTCGCGTTCGAAGCTTATCCACAGATTCGTTCAACAGAAAATTTCCAAGATCTACAACATCAACTTGAGGGGACTGAAAATCGAATTAACGTATCTCGTCAGCGTTATAATGAAACCGTTCAAGTATACAACACATACGTAAGAGGCTTTTTTAAACGCTTCGCGTTGGGGCTTTTCGGCGGAGGTGAAGACTTCAGCATACGTAAAGGCTTTGAAGCTTCTGAATCAGCGCAAGATGCTCCATCAGTTGATTTCAGCGGTAAATAGTAATAAAGGACTTTCAAACCTCTCTGCTTGCAAATTAGAGAGGAGCCCTAGCGACAAAGCTGGGGCTTTTTTATTGGAGCGTATAGTGTCAGGTTTGCTATATGATGGTCTCAAAGAACGCTGACAAGTGCAGGCCATTAACGCTCCCGATACCCGACAGATATTGTGAGATTAAATGATTAACGTATGCGTAAGCCACCGCGCATCCTTCACTTCCCTCAAGGGCCCATCGCAAATGCCATTATTGATTAACTAACGATTCACGATTCACGATTCACGATTCACGATTAACAATTAACGATTAACGATTAACGATTAACGATTAACGATTAACGATTAACGATTAACGATTAACGATTAACGATTAACGATATTCCCCAAAAGAAAAAGGGAACCGTTTCCGATTCCCTTTCTGTATGAAGTATTTTCTAATTGCTTAGTAGTTCGATCCTGCTCTGATCATCGCGCAACGGAAACCAATGGTTGCAGTTGCAGAATCTTGATCGAGGAAGCGACGTGTACCTGGTGACATCCAGTATGCTACATCTTTCCATGAACCGCCTTTGTATACGCGAGCACGGTCTGTAACAAGTGATGTGAAGGATCCGGGATTTTTCTCGAAGTCACTGTTATAGCCAGATGATGGATCGAGGAAACCATCGCGACGGATCGGGTTCAAATCATCGAAGTCTTGATAAGTAGTAGGGCGATAGATGTCTTGTACCCACTCGCTCACGTTGCCGGCCATGTTATAAAGACCGTAATCGTTAGGAGGGAACTCATAGATATATGAGGTGATCAAAGCACCGTCGTTCAGACGGCCTGCGATACCTGCATAGTCACCGCGTCCACGCTTGAAGTTAGCAAGCATGAAACCCATTTGCTTTCCATAAGGGTTACGAACAGCGTGACCATCCCAAGGATAGATGCGTTGGTGTGTTTGCATTTCTTCTAGCCACTGAGTTCCGATAAGGGCTTGTGCTGCATACTCCCACTCAGCTTCTGTTGGAAGACGGTACGCAGGTACTACGATACCAGATTCCAGTGGAATGCGACCATCACTTTCTGCGTATTCCTCACCAGCATTTTCAGCAAGCTTGATGTTTACAGCGCGTGTTCTCCAAACTGAGTATTTGTTAGCCTGATTCCAGCTGATACCAACCACAGGGAAGTAGCGGAAGCCAGGGTAACGAAGATAATGATCAACATAAGGATCGTTGAAGGCAAGTTTACCTACCCAAACAGTTGTATCAGGCAACGCAGCTTGATATGCTTCTTGGGATGAATCTTTTGCCAAATAGTGAAGGTATTCTAACCAGTGAATGTTTGCGATCTCTGTTTCGTCCATGTAGAATGAAGCAACAGATACAGTTCTTTCGATGTTATCGCGATAAGACATCACATCCTCTTCGAAAGATCCCATTACAGCACGACCACCTTCAATGAAAACCATGTTTGGTGCATCAGGTTGTCCTTCGTAAGGATTCACCATGAAGCCGCCTTGATCTTCATCATTGAAAGCTAAGCCAGTAGCTGTACTCATTTGCCCTGGGTTCTGAGCTGTAGGCTTGCCGCCTTTGCCCCCAAAAAGTGAACAGGCAGACAGGGCAACTGAACCGCCGATTACATACAAAATGACCCTGAAAGAATACTTCATTTCATTAAAAATTTTAAACAGAATGCTAATTAAACGGATAATACCATGTTTTCCAAGCAGTCGCAAGTTTATTGATCAATCGCTGATGTAAGAGAAATAGCAACTTCTTGTACCAAATTCACGATTCTTTTAACGTATGGCAGTCCGGTTCTATTGTTCCGGGAATATGGTATCCAGAATTGGGAAGGTTCTAGAGGCTGACCTTCGTTTAGTTGACAAATTTGAAGGTTAAAAGGATGGCACGGATTTGTCAATACCGGCCTGAAATCGCCGAATCTTATGTTAACCCTTGATCACTTCCGCGTAATGCCTTTTGAAAAGAAATGTGATGTAATTACGTTCCAAGGAAACTACCTCATGCAAAGGCCGCTCGCAGACTGTAAGGTTTTCCTCTATTATGCTGAAGGTTTTTTTATCGAAGTGTTCTATTCGCCAAAACATCAAAAGGTTTTAATGATAAATGCATTCGATCAACCGGTAGGTCTTTCACCTTACTTAGATAAAATTTCGCTCCCTGATTTGATGTCTTGACCGACCATTTGACCTAATAAGTCAATTGCCGCATCTACCGTCTTGATGTCTTCAATCACCAGTAATGCCTTGCCTGCGCTGTCTTTCATCTTGCATCGTCGTGAGTTCTTTTTCACGAACGATAAGATCTGACCGAAAATATCGGAGCTGAAATATTGGTCTTTCGTACTGATAAAGTAGGCTCTTAGCTTTTCGCCTTTTAAACTCAGCTTTTCAAAACCAAGTCGCTCTCCCAACCAACGCAAGCGTACTGAGTTAATGAGCTCATCAACCGACGATGGAATCGGGCCGAATCTATCTTTAACCTCTTCAGCAAATTTCTGCAGCTCCTTTTCGTCTTTGATGTTGTCGAGTCGTGAGTAAAGTTGGAGACGTTCAGTGATGCTGCTCACATAATTTTCAGGAATTAGAATCTCCAGATCGGTTTCGATCACGCAATCCTGCACAATCAATTTCGCCTTTTCTGAAAGCTCGGATGCGAATAGTTCTTTAAAGTCTGTTTCCTTTAATTCTTGAATGGCATCGTCTAGGATTTTGTGGTAGGTATCGAAGCCTAAATCACTGATAAAACCTGTCTGTTCTCCGCCCAATAGATTTCCAGCTCCCCGAATGTCTAAGTCGCGCATGGCTACTTTGAAACCATCACCTAATTCAGAAAATTCTTCCAAAGCAGAAAGACGTTTTCTTGAATCAGCCGAGAGAACAGACGCCGGAGGTGTAAGAAGATAACAATATGCTTTCTTGTTCGAGCGCCCCACGCGTCCACGCATTTGATGAAGATCAGACAACCCAAACATGTGGGCCGAATTAATGATAATCGTATTCGCGTTTGGAATATCTAAACCAGACTCGATGATGTTAGTCGATACGAGTACGTCGTATTCTCCATCAATGAATCTCATCATTACTTTCTCTAACTTATCGCCATCCATCTGACCATGACCAATACCAATGCGTGCATCAGGTACCAATTTGTAGATCGTATTGGCAACGGATTCAATATCACTCACGCGATTGTGTACGAAGAAAACTTGTCCACCCCGTCTAAGCTCATGACTGACAGCGTCTCGTACAACCACTTCATCATACGTGTGAAGTTCTGTTGTAACGGGTTGTCTATTAGGAGGAGGTGTTGCGATAATACTTAAGTCGCGCGCACCCATGAGTGAGAAATGTAGTGTGCGTGGGATTGGTGTTGCAGTGAGTGTTAGGACATCGACGTTTACCTTTAGCTCTTTCAAGCGATCTTTCACTTTCACACCGAATTTTTGTTCTTCGTCAATAATTAAAAGTCCGAGATCTTTAAACGCTACATCTTTACTGACAATTCGATGTGTACCAATGAGAATATCGACTTTTCCAAGCTTGACATTCTCAACAATTCCTTTAATCTCTTTATCGGTCTTAAATCGCGACACATAATCGATCGTTACGGGAAGATCTTTAAGACGTTCGCTGAAGGTGCGGTAATGTTGCATTGCGAGAATAGTAGTAGGCACCAACACAGCAACTTGTTTTCCTTCACTAGCCGCTTTGAATGCTGCGCGCACCGCGACTTCTGTTTTTCCAAAACCAACATCGCCGCAGACTAAGCGATCCATGGGATGAGCCTGCTGCATATCTTTCTTCACGTCGTCGGTAGCCTTGGCCTGGTCTGGAGTATCTTCATACATGAATGAAGACTCAAGTTCCGCTTGTAAAAATCCATCGGGAGAATACGCAAATCCTGGGGCCGTTTTTCTCTTCGCGTAGAGATCAATAAGCTCTTTAGCGATGTCTTTGACGCGCTTCTTAACTTTTGATTTTTTGTTTTCCCATTCCTGCGAACCGAGTTTGCTGATCGGTGGCGGCGTGCCTTCTTTTCCCGAATACTTTGCTATCTTATGAAGGGCGTGAATGCTCACGTAGAGCAAATCATCGTCGCGAAAAACAAGGCGAATGGCTTCTTGATCGTGCCCATTAACTTCGCGTTTCTCTAGACCTGCAAACTTCGCTACGCCGTAATCGATATGCGTAACAAAGTCACCTGGAGATAAGGTTGCTAATTCGCGAAGCGTGAGCGCCTTGGACTTAGAAAATTTTTCCTTTGCTCTGAATCGGTGATAACGTTCAAAGATCTGATGATCTGTGTAGCAAACCACCTTAATATTGTGATCAATGAATCCTTGTCGTAAGGCAAAATCTAACGGCTGAAATTTTAATGTGATGTTGATCTCTTCAAAAATGCCTTTCAAGCGCTCATTTTGCTTCGGCATTTCGGCTGCAATAAAATTACTGTAGCCCTGATTTTGATGATTAAAAAGATCGGAAGTTAAGAGCTCGAAGTTTTTGTTAAACGAAGGTTGAGCAGATGATGGCCACTCAAAAGTTTTATCGGCAGTAAACACCGCACGACTTCCGAACTCAACTTTTGAAAATGACGAGACGCGGTCACTAAACTCCTCACCTGAAGAGAATAGTCTTTCTGGTGACGATACGACCTGTGTGCCACTTTCCTTGAGAATTTTTTCGAAGGAGCTATCCGCTTTTTCAAAACTCTTTTGAATGATGTCGACTGTAAGTTGAAAATCTTTAAACCACAATTTCGTATCGGGAGAAATGAAATCAAGAAACGATTGGCGTTCCTCCTGGATTAACTTCGTTTGAATGTTCGGAATGATACTTACCTTATCGAGTACATCTACCGAAAGCTGTGAACCCGGCTCAAAAGTTCTGATGCTGTCGACTTCATCGCCAAAGAGTTCAATGCGGTAGGGGAGTTCGTTGGCAAATGAGAAAACATCGATGATGCCACCGCGTACGGAGAATTGTCCAGCTTCGTAAACAAAATCGGTTTTCTCAAAATCATAGTTATGACAGAACTCTTCGAGAAAACTGATGTCGAGTTTTTCACCAACTTTTACAGTGAACGTATTAGAAGCGAGAGAACGTTTATTGACAACCTTCTCACAGAGCGCTTCTGGATAGGTCACGATTACATCACCAGCGGTTTTATTGGCAAGCTTGTTCAAAACTTCTGCACGCATGAGAATGTTGGCGTTCTCGGTGTCTACAAATTCGTATGGACGCTTGTAAGACATAGGGAAAATTAGAATTTCCCTTTCGAGTAGATTTTGAAGGTCATTTTGAAAATATGCTGCCTCTTCTTTGTCTTGAAGTACAACAACAACATCCTGACGGTCGATTTTGTGAATCGCAGCAAGAAGCACCGCGTCAATACTGCCAGAGAGATTCTTGATTCGTACAGCCTTGTTGCCGGACGCTTTAATTCCTGCAGCCACGGTCTTCACTAGACCATCTGCCTGATATATCTTCAGAAAATCGTTCGCCTTCACGCGTTAAAAAAACAGGTTGTAAAGATAACTTCATACACGAAGCGACGCGGAAATAGTTTGATTTTTATTTTGTTAATTTTAATCATGGAATTTGCTCACCGTTTGCTCCTCGTCATTAGCGTAACAGCATTTGTATTTATGTTGATTGGTCTTTATAAACCGTGGATAATGCTGTGGTGGGAAGACGTTCAAAACAGGAGGCAGGTGATCAAATTGTATGGATCAATCGCATTATTTGCCTGTATCGTCTATTGCACGACATATTTTTTCATCGTTCGCTGATTATTTTAAGCGGGAACATTTAGCGAGAAATTTTTCACGCATTCCCGAGAAGGCGATAAGGTAATCATTACCGCCATCGCGAAGCTTAAATTTCGATTTGATCTGCTCCGGAGACAACGGATAATTTCGTGTAATCACATTTACTTGCTGGTTAATAAATTTTGACTGAAGAATTTTTGAATCAGCCTTTAGCATTTCTGTGATTTCGAAAATACGCCCTGGAAAATCTTCTATCAATGTTTCACTGGTGTAGAGATGTGTACTGGTTTGAAGTTTTTTAACATCGAATTTTTGCCCAACAATTTTAAACGCGCCTGCTTTTAGAATAGACGCGTTCGGTTCATAGAGATATCTTTTTGGATCATCGATGAGCGTTGTCGATTGTTGTTCCTCCTCGAACGTGAATGTGAACGTGTCCGTATTTTTTTTAGTGATATTAACGGCGGTAATCACAGGTTTTGCTGGCGCGTTGGGACTACAAAAGAATAATACTTCCTTACACTCATTACCAACCGAGATAACATACACATGTTTTGTTATGCCAAGCTCCTGAAGACCAATCTTAATATCGAGTAGCGGTGATGCTTTGATCAAAAGATTTGGACTGGTTCGAAGTATTTTTTCCCGCAGATTTATCACATCGGGTGTACAATCCGATAGTTTAAAAACGCGTTGATTGTTCTGTGAACGCCGTGAAGGATCGATGTAAATGAGGTCTACACGATAATCATTTTCAAGAAACTGTTCTGCAGTTGTGTTTTCATGTCGAATATTGGTGGCGCCTAATGAACGATGATTGTGCTGCGCTATGCTGAACAATTCCGCATTTGATTCAACATAAATGATAGACTCAAAATATTTACTGAAAAAAAAACTGTCGATGCCAAAACCTCCCGTTAAATCTATCGCGTTGTTATGCGCAATGTTTAATGACTTTAGAATTTGGTTTTTGAATATCGCTGTTGTTTCTGAAGAACATTGCTCTAGATTTATCACGGGTGGGTAAACAACGTTGTCACTGTGGTAGTACGACGGAATTTTATCTTTTGCTTTTCGACGACCTGCTATTTGTTGAGCAATTAAAGCAGTAGGGACGCCATGAATTTCCTTGTGTTTTAGAACCAACTCGCGCTCATCGTCATTTTCATGACTGCGAATGAAAGTTTGGATATTCATGTTTAAAATTGACTCCACCTTTACTTACGATTTTGAATTGCTGCGTGATTTAAAATGAAGATAAATATTCCTGAGATAGACCATCAGACCCAGTGATGAGGAGGTTAACAGTACAAGGTCGACGACTTTGGTTTCGGTCACGTAGAGTGCAAAGGGAATATTGAGCAATGACGCCGTTGCGCTAATAATCCAAAAGCCCAAGGGAAGTGTCGATACTTTTTGTTTTTCGGAGTAGTACCACTGATAGATAAATCGGAGATTCAACATGAGTTGCCCCGCGGTTCCAATGAGGATAATTGCATCGGTGAAGTCCGTTGTTGTAAGCAGCGAATGCGTCGTGTCCTTGTTTTGCCAAATGCTCCATGCAACGATCATGAACGGAAGTAGCAGGAGAAAAACTCTAACAGGGCGCGGGAGTGTCTGCCAGTATAATTTAAGTTGAAGGTTGCGGACGTAAATGAAGTATGATAATATCTGCCCTAGCACAACGACCAAGCTGTTTAAAAGGATTCCGTAGATGAGTGTTAGTAGAGAGCCGACAAGACTCAACTGCCAGAATAATGTGGGTGAAACTACTTTTCGTTGTTTTTCAGATTGAAACAATTGAACGAGTTGCCTCGCGCCGAACATCGACTGCGCAAGATACCCCAACGCGTAATACCAATGTATTTCCTTCATCGCTTAGATGTCGTAGTCACAAATCATGATGAAAAGAAAAGCCCGGTCAATTAGACCAGGCCCTCTTCATAAATTTATCGCGCGATATTAAAGTGTGCGTTTAACTTCGCGTTGTTCGTAGCTTTCAATTACGTCGCCAACTTCCATATTGTTGAAGCCGTCGATACCAATACCGCAGTCGAATCCTGAGCGTACTTCACTTGCATCGTCTTTATGACGTTTCAGTGATCCAAGTTTTCCTGCGTAAATTACGATACCATCACGGATCAAGCGGATCGGGTTCGAACGCTTGATTGAGCCGTCAGTCACCATACATCCTGCAATAGTTCCAATCTTAGAGATCTTGAACACTTCGCGGATTTCTGCATTACCAACAATTACTTCTTCCGTTTCAGGCGCTAACATACCTTCCATAGCGGCCTTCACTTCGTTGATCGCGTCGTAGATGATTGAGTAAAGACGGATCTCGATCTCTTCGTTTTCTGCAAGTCGTTTCGCTGCACCTGAAGGTCTTACCTGGAAACCTACGATTACTGCGTCGGATGCCGATGCAAGCAATACATCAGATTCAGAGATCTGGCCAACACCTTTATGAATAATAGCAACTTGTACTTCTTCCGTTGAAAGTTTTAGCAATGAATCGGAGAGGGCCTCTACTGAACCGTCCACGTCGCCTTTTACGATCACATTCAATTGCTTGAAGCTTCCAATCGCGAGACGTCTACCAATCTCGTCAAGTGTGATATGTTTCTTCGTACGGATGCTTTGCTCGCGGAGTAGCTGACTACGTTTACCAGCAAGTTCTCTTGCTTCACGATCAGTATCCATTACAGCGATCTTTTCACCTGCTTGAGGCGCACCATCCAAGCCCAACACAACCACAGGGGTCGATGGTCCGGCTTCTTGAATGCGCTTTCCGGTATCATCAAACATCGCTTTCACGCGACCATAGTGAGCACCGGCAAGAAGGATGTCGCCAATTTTGAGCTTACCATTTTGCACCATCAACGTTGCAACGTAACCACGTCCTTTGTCGAGGGATGCTTCGATAATAGAACCCGTCGCATTCCGGTTTGGATTTGCTTTCAGGTTTAGTAACTCTGCTTCAAGTAAAACTTTCTCAAGAAGGTCATCGATACCTTTTCCAGACTTAGCAGAAATCTCTTGGCTTTGATACTTTCCACCCCATTCTTCAACGAGGATGTTAATCTTTGAAAGTGATTCACGAATCTTATCAGCATTCGCCGTTGGCTTATCGATTTTATTGATCGCAATAATGATCGGAACACCAGCAACCTGAGCGTGATTAATCGCTTCTTTGGTTTGTGGCATTACGTCGTCATCGGCCGCGACTACGATAATGGCAATGTCAGTAAGTTTCGCACCACGGGCACGCATCGCGGTAAACGCTTCGTGACCTGGTGTATCAAGAAATGCAATTTTGTTGCCGCTCTTGGTTGTTACATCGTAAGCACCAACGTGCTGAGTGATACCACCGGCCTCTGATGCTGTAACTTTTGTGTTACGGATATAATCGAGCAACGACGTCTTTCCGTGATCGACGTGACCCATGATCGTAACGATTGGAGCCCTTGGAAGTAAATCTTGTTCACTGTCTTTTGATTCCTGTACAGCATTTTCTTCTTCCGAAGAAGTGAACTGAACATCGTATCCAAATTCATCGGTGATCACCGTGATTGCTTCAGCGTCGAGACGTTGGTTAATGGAAACGAACATTCCGAGACTCAAGCAAGCTGAGATAACTTCGTTCACAGACACGTTCATCAATGAAGCCAAGTCGTTTGCCGAAATGAATTCAGTAACCTTTAATGTTTTTGATGATTCCTGCTCTTGCAACATTTGTTGCTCTTGCGCGTCGGAAATCGCCTGACGTTTTTCTCTACGATATTTTGCAGAAGACACTTTCTTCTGATTGCCACTTAACTTGGCAAGTGTTGCGCGAATTTGGTCTTGAATTTCCTTTTCTGAAGGTTCTTCTTTCTGAACGCGAGGCGCGTGTGGTCCTTTGCCGCGTTGCGGATGTTGGTGCTGTGGACGTGGACCTTTTTGTTGGTTGCCATGTTGCTGACCTTGGCCCTGTCCTTGTTGCTGTTGATTATTGTCAAAATTGGCAATCCGTTTCCGAGGACGTTTTCCTTTCGCGTCTTTCGATGTGTCTGACGACGCAACCGGATTGTCCTTTTTCTTATCAACAGGAAGTTCAATCTTGTCAACAACCTTCAATCCTTTCAAACGGTCGGCTTTCGCCTTAATGAGTTCGTTTTCTTGAACTTCAGGCTCGGGTTGTTTTTCAACAACGGGTTTTGCTACCACTACTGGAGGTTCTTCTTTCTTTTCAGGCTTTTTCTCAGAAACGACTACCGGAGGTTCAACAACCTTTGGAGGTTCTACTACTTCTGGTTTGGTTTCTTTAACCTCTTTTACTTCTTTAACTTCTGCTACAACCGGTGGTGTTTGCACGGGTGGCTCTTCAACCTCTGGTTTAGCAGGTTTCTTTTCGAGATCAATTTTTCCGAGAACCTTAATTCCTTCCAGCTTCGGCTTTTCGCGTTCAACTTTCTCGGATTTAACTTCTTCCTTAGGCTTCACGTCTTTCGTGCTTGCACCAAGGTTTTTGATCATGATGTTTTCTTCTTCATCAACACGTTTCTTCGCAGCTTCTTTCTGACTTTCTAGCACAACGTTATCGACGTGTTTTGCGCCGATTGAAAGCCCTGAAGCTTCAAGTTTGTCGGTTGCTGATGAAGCAAATTCTTTTGACAAAAGATTGAATTGCTCGGGCGTGAGTTTAGCGTTGGGGTTGTTCTCAACCTCAAAGCCTTTTTTCGCTAGAAAGTCCAAAATGGTGTTATGACCCACATTGAGCTTCCTCGCTGCCTGACTCAACCTGATCAATTTTTCTTCTGCCATATTCAAATATGCCTGTTTTTTAAAGACTTTTAAAACCTAAATGATGAAAGCACTAAAAATTAACGGATAGTTCACGGCGTGTCTACCAATGCTGTTGGCGACTTTACCGATTGCAAAACCCGTTTATTCAAACTCTTTCTTCAAAATATTCAAAATGTTATCGACAGTCTCTTCTTCAAGGTCTGTGCGTCTAACAAGTTCATCCTTCGATAATGCCAAAACACTCTTCGCTGTGTCGAGACCGATACGGTTGAGTTCATCGATAACCCAGCTTTCGATCTCATCAGAGAATTCGCTCAAATCGACATCCTCTTCAACTTGACCTTCCGCCAACTCACGGAATACATCAATTTCATAACCTACCAATCGACTGGCAAGCTTGATGTTTAAACCACCCTTACCTATGGCCAGGGAAACCTGATCTGGTTTCAAGTACACAGACACTCTGCCATTGTCCTTGTCGATTTTGATCGACGTTATTTTCGCAGGACTCAAGGCACGTTGAATGTAGAGCTCGAGATTTTCTGTATAGTTGATGACGTCGATATTTTCATTTTGCAATTCACGAACGATAGCGTGAATGCGCGATCCTTTCATACCCACGCAAGCCCCTACTGGATCAATACGATCATCGTAAGATTCTACGGCTACTTTAGCACGTTCACCTGGCTCACGAACAACTTTCTTAATCGTGATCAGGCCATCGTAAACTTCTGGCACCTCTTGTTCAAATAATCTTTCTAAGAACACCGGAGAAGTACGCGACAAAATGATTTTCGGATTGCCATTCACCATTTCCACTTTGTGAACAATGGCTCTCACATTTTCGCCTTTGCGATAACGATCTTTTTGAATTTGCTCTCCACGCGGAACAGCGATTTCATTTCCTTCGCCATCGGTCAAAAGAACTTCCTTGTTAAGCACCTGGTAAACTTCACCGGCAATGATTTCACCAACGAGGTCTTTGTATTTCTGGAAAAGGATGTCCTTCTCAAGGTCTTTTACTTTTTGAATAAGCGTTTGTCTGGCTGTTGTAACAGCACGACGGCCGAAATCTTCGATGAAAATTTGCTCAGAAACTTCTTCGCCGATTTCAAAATCTGGCTCGATTCTTTGTGCTTCGGAAAGACTAATCTTGTTATGCTCCCAAATATCCTCTGAGTCGTCGTCGACAATTTCACGAATTCGATAGATCTCCAAATCGCCTTTTTCGGCGTTAACGATGATATCGAAATTATCCGTCGGTATAGGATTTCCATTTTCATCCTCACCGTACTTTTTTCGAATCATATTCCGGAAAACGTCTTCCAGAATACGGATCATCGTTGGACGATCGATATTTTTTTGTTTTGCAAATTCAGCAAACGACTGAATTAATTCATGTGCATCCATGGTTCGTCTTATTTAAAACTAACTAACACAAAAGCTTTTTCTATTTCCGAAAATGTTAAGTCCAAATTTGTGACTTCAATCTTCTTACCCGCGCCTACCTCTTGGCCAATGGTAATGGAATTGTCTTTTACATCAATCAACTTACCCTCGATCGTCTTGTCGGTAAGTTTTACTTTCAATCTTCTCCCAATATGTTTTTTGTACTGACGTGGAAATTTTAAGGGATGATCAACGCCGGGTGTTGAAACCTCGAGCAAATAATTCTCATCAGCCATTAAATCCGACTCATCTAAAACCTTGGCGATATCTCTACTGATATTTCCGCAGTCATCGATCGTTACGCCTTGGTCGCCATCAATTACAATTAATAGCTTCTTTGGACCTTTTCGTGCCGACAGGATTACATCGACCAAAAAATGACTTGGGTCTGTCAATTTTGACGCTGCAATACTTTTTATTTGATCGAGCAAGTCCATCCAAAAAACTTTAAAAACAAAGAGGGGACTTGTTCGTCCCCCCTAAAAGAATGATTTACAATCGGCGCAAAATTATAAGTTTTTTGACATTCCCACAAAAGTTTATTGAAATATTCGGAATACAGCGTTTCAGCTCAATTTTTCGAGCTCTCGCGCAAGATTCTGCCGCGCCGATTTTTCGTATCGATCAAAAAAATATGTGGTCTTGTAAATCTGTGACATCGATAAAAAATGTGTCAATACTTTTTTTCGTCCAGGATTGTAAAGTACCGCCGGGTAAAATTTATACTCCTTTCGGATGGCTTTCGTGTATGCCTCATATTGGTCCCAGTCTGCGCCCAGTATCGACAAATCGGCGTCGGTGAAGTAGTTGATATCCGTATTGGGGCTAATGAAATGACTTTTGGTAGCCTGAATGATGTCTTTACACTGGCCAATGGTTTGAAGCGGAACGTGCATTTCTGTAAGGAGCTTGCCAGCCATAAGCGCACTGTTCTCTTCATTGCTTTTACTCGTGCTATTATATACGACGTCGTGGAAAACAATGGCAAATACGATGCTCGGCCAATCAGAAATATGTTGACGAACACCAGCCAGTTCATTCAACAAATGCTCAAGGTGGGATAGATTATGATAGTGACGAGTCCGTTCGCCATGTGCGCTTGTGATCGTGTACCAAACACGATCGATCAACGCACCATCACTCGTAAATGTCCTGGCGACGGTCTTAAATGTCGTTTCCAGGTTATCCATGAATAATTACAGTTGGAGATTTTTGAGATAGGTGCCATAACCACTTTTCTCCAGTGGCTTTGCGAGTACATCAAGTTGGGCACGGTTGATAAATCCCATGCGAAATGCTACTTCTTCGATACAGCCAATTTTAAGTCCCTGCCGTTGCTCGATGGTCTGTACGAAGTTTGAAGCTTGCATTAAAGAGTCGAACGTTCCTGTGTCGAGCCAAGCGGTACCTCGACTTAATGGTGCGACTTTTAGTTTCCCAGCTTTAAGGTATGCATTGTTCACATCCGTGATCTCCAGCTCACCACGGGGGCTCGGCTTCAACGCCTTAGCGATTGAAACAACTTCATTATCGTAGAAATAAAGTCCCGGAACCGCATAATTAGATTTCGGGTTGGAAGGTTTTTCTTCTATTGAGATAGCCTTCTTGTTAGCATCGAATTCCACTACCCCGTAGCGTTCTGGATCTTGAACGTGGTAGGCAAAAACTACACCGCCATCGGGATCTGCATTATTCTTTAACAGCGATTGGATTCCGGCGCCATAAAAGATATTGTCGCCTAAGATCAAGGCAACCTTGTCGTTGCCAATGAATTTTTCTCCAATAATAAATGCCTGGGCAAGACCTTCTGGCTTCGGTTGTGCAGCGTACTGAAAATTGCAATTGAGCTGTTTACCGTCTCCGAGCAATTTCTTGAACGTATCTTGATCGTGAGGCGTAGTGATGATGAGAATGTCTTGAATACCGGCCATCATCAAAATTGAAAGCGGGTAATAGATCATAGGCTTATCATACACCGGCATGAGTTGTTTACTCACAGCGATGGTAAGCGGATGTAATCTTGTTCCGGATCCCCCGGCCAATATGATGCCTTTCATGACGAAAAATTTAGGAATGCTCCAACTAACGTCCTTGGTACATGTTCGCGTAGTATTGCAGATACGCACCTGAAGTGACGTGCTTCAACCATTCTTGATTTGAAAGGTACCAATCTACGGTTTTTTCCAGACCCACTTCAAATGTTACCTCTGGGCGCCATCCAGTTTCGCTAATAAGCTTCGAGGCGTCAATCGCATAACGGAGGTCGTGACCAGGACGATCTGTCACATACGTGATTAATTTAGCCGACGTGCCTTCGTCGCGACCTAACTTTTTGTCCATAATATGGCAAAGCAATTGAACGAGGTCGATATTTTTCCATTCGTTGTTTCCGCCGATGTTATAAACCTCACCAGGTTTGCCATGGTGGAAAATTGAATCGATGGCACGTGCATGATCTTCGACATATAACCAGTCGCGGATATTCTCACCTTTGCCATAAACGGGAAGTGGCTTGTTGTTAATGATATTATTAATCATCAACGGTATTAATTTCTCGGGGAAATGATAAGGTCCGTAATTATTAGAGCAGCGGCTGATTACAGAAGGAAAATGAAAACTGTTATGGTAGGCGCTAACAAAATGATCGCTGCCGGCCTTCGAAGCAGAATATGGTGATCGTGGATCAAGTGGCGTTGTTTCGGTGAAGAAACCACCATGCTCGGCTGAGCCATACACTTCATCGGTGGAGATGTGGTAGAACAATTTCCCTTCTTCTTTCCCTTTCCAAGCAGCTTGCGCCGCACAAAGAAGGTTTAATGTTCCGATGATATTTGTTGTTGCGAACTCTGTGGGATTGTGTAAGGAACGATCCACGTGTGATTCCGCAGCCAAGTGAATAACGCCGTCGATGTCGTGGCGTTTGAATAAATCAAATAAGAACTCTACGTCAAGAATGTCTCCGCGCTCGAAATGATAGTTCGGTTTTTGCTCTACATCTTTCAGATTTTCGAGATTGCCAGCATAAGTAAGCTTATCGAGGTTAACAACCTTATATGACGCATACTTGTTGACAAACAACCTGATGACGTGTGAACCGATAAAACCTGCACCACCTGTAATTAATACTTTTCGAATTGACATTTACCTGACGTAGAGTTAAAAATTTCTAACGGATATATTTATCGAAATTCTTATGATCACGCTGATAAAGTACTTCCTGCGGCAAAGATTTAAAATACTCGTAAGTAATTTTCAAACCTTCTGACCGGGACACTTTTGGCTCCCAACCTAGAATTTCTTTTGCTTTCGTAATGTTTGGTTGACGCTGTTTCGGGTCGTCTTGTGGCAGCGGTTTGTAAACAATCTTTTGTTTAGTACCCGTGAGCTTAACAATTTCTTCCGCGAACTCCTTGATGGTGATCTCACCAGGATTACCAATGTTCATTGGCAGGTGATAGTCGGACATCAGGAGTCTGTAGATTCCGTCCACTTCGTCGTCGACATAGCAAAACGAGCGCGTTTGAGATCCATCACCGAATACGGTTAAGTCTTCACCACGGAGTGCTTGCCCGATAAATGCAGGCAATACTCTACCATCGTTGAGGCGCATACGTGGTCCGTAAGTATTGAAAATTCTTACGATCCGTGTATCGACATTGTGGTAAGTATGATAAGCCATTGTGATCGCCTCTTGAAAGCGCTTTGCTTCATCATAGACACCGCGAGGACCGATTGGGTTTACATTACCATAATATTCTTCTACCTGTGGATGAACCAAAGGGTCGCCGTACACTTCGGAAGTGGAAGCAACCAGGATTCTCGCCTTCTTAGCGCGCGCGAGGCCTAATAGGTTATGTGTTCCCAGCGAACCCACTTTCAGCGTCTGAATAGGGATCTTCAAGTAGTCGATCGGACTTGCGGGTGAGGCGAAGTGCAGGATATAATGAAGCTCTCCAGGCACGTGTACAAACGACGACACGTCATGGTGATAGAATTCAAAATCAGGGTGTTTAAAAAGATGTTCAATATTTCGAAGATCGCCTGTAATCAGGTTATCCATCGCGATAACATGAAATCCCTCTTTGATAAAGCGGTCGCAAAGATGTGATCCGAGAAAGCCGGCTCCTCCTGTGATCAGAATGCGTTGCTTAGCCATGGACTACCTCCCTTCCGATGCTATAATAAGCGTAACCAAGCTCTTTCATTACCGACAGGTCATAGAGATTTCTGCCATCGAAGATCACTTTTGCTTTCAGCAAAGAAGAAAGTTTTTCAAAGTCTGGTGTTCTAAATTCAGGCCATTCTGTAGCAATAAAGACTGCATCTGCGCCTTCTGCTGCCTCATAAGGAGTTTCGCAGTATTGAATTTTCGACCCCACTAATTTCTTCACATTTTCCATTCCTTCTGGATCGTGCACTTTCACGGTCGCGCCAGCTTCTAAAAGCAAATCTATATTGTATAGTGCCGGAGCTTCGCGAATATCATCGGTATGTGGCTTGAAAGAAAGTCCCCAAACAGCGATAGTTTTGCCCTTCAAATTGTTGTTGAAGTATTCTTTCACGCGCGGGATCAATCTTGTTTTTTGATCTGCGTTTACGTCCATCACGGCTTTCAAGATTTTGAAATCATATTGAACGTCGCTACTTGATTTCGCAAGTGCTTGCACATCTTTCGGGAAGCAGCTTCCACCGTATCCGATACCCGGGAACAAGAAACGTTTTCCGATTCGACTATCCGTACCAACACCTTTACGAACAGAGTCAACGTCCGCACCAACGGATTCACAAAGGTTGGCGATTTCGTTCATGAAGGAAATTTTGGTTGCAAGGAAAGCATTAGCAGCGTATTTCGTAAGTTCGGCAGAACGCTCATCCATAAAAATGATCGGGTTGCCTTGACGTACGAATGGTTGATATAACTGCTCCATTACTTTGCGGCCACGTGCAGAGTTTGTTCCGATAACCACGCGATCTGGCTTCATAAAATCTTCAACGGCCACACCTTCACGCAAAAATTCAGGATTTGATACAACATCAAATTCAACTTTAGCGCCTTTGGCTACACGCTCGCGAACTTTGTCGGCGGTTCCGACGGGTACTGTACTTTTGTCGACAATTACAGTGAAGTCTTTAAGCAATGGTCCGAGATCATCGGCCACTTTGAGGATGTACTTTAAATCGGCAGAGCCGTCTTCACCGGGAGGCGTAGGAAGTGCAAGGAAAATGATTTGTGCACCTTCAATACCTTCTTTAAGATTGGTTGTGAACGCTAGTCTTCCCTGTTTTAGGTTACGTTCGAATAATTGTTCTAGACCAGGTTCGTAAATGGTGATTTTGCCATTTTGAAGTTTTTTTACTTTCTCCTGATCAATGTCTACGCAGGTTACGGTGTTTCCGGTTTCTGCAAAACAAGTTCCGGTTACGAGACCAACGTAACCAGTGCCAACTACAGCTATTTTCATGAATTGATGGGTTTTAGAACTTGCGAAATTATAATTTTTGTTAACACTGCAGTAATTTCTTACGCCAGGCTGACATCAATATTATTATCTACAAACTAACACTCGTTTGCTATTTCGATTTAACTCGTTAATTTTGTCGACTTCCAAAAAAACAAAAGTGTATGCAACTGGTAGCCGAAGACTCGCTCAACATAGGTTTCGATGAAACCGAGAACCAAAAAATGATCGCTCAAATGGTAAAAGATTTTGGTGAAAAAGAAATCCGACCCAAGATGATGGAATGGGATGAAACACAGGAATTTCCAGTGGAGGTATTTAAGAAAATGGGGGAGCTTGGATTGATGGGTGTACTTGTTCCTGAAGCTTACGGTGGATCAGGTTTTGGATACTTAGAGTATATCACTGCAATTATTGGCATCTCGAAAATTGATGGCTCTATTGGCCTATCACTCGCCGCACATAATTCCCTTTGTACAAACCACATTTTACAGTTTGCAAGTGAGGAACAAAAGCAACATTACCTTCCCAAACTTGCAACAGGTGAGTGGATCGGAGCGTGGGGATTAACAGAACCCAATACGGGTTCCGATGCTGGAAATATGCGTACGGTAGCCGTGCAAGATGGAGACTATTATGTAATCAATGGAGCAAAGAATTTCATCACGCATGGCAAGTCGGGCAATGTTGCTGTTGTGATCGTGCGTACTGGAGAGCGGGGAGATTCACATGGGATGACGGCATTCATCATTGAAAAAGGCACACCTGGTTTTACATCTGGGAAGAAGGAAAACAAACTCGGCATGCGTGCGTCAGAAACAGCGGAATTGATTTTCACAGACTGCCGTGTTCACAAATCACAGATGATAGGTTCGCTGGGCGATGGATTTGTCCAAGCGTTGAAAGTGCTTGACGGCGGACGTATTTCAATCGCTGCTTTGAGCGTAGGCATTGCGCAAGGTGCTTATGAAGCAGCCCTGGCTTACTCGCAGCAACGTGAGCAGTTTAACCAGGCTATTTCTAAGTTTCAGGGTATCAGCTTTAAGTTGGCTGAGATGGCCACGAAAGTAGAAGCCGCTAAACTGTTGACGCTACGCGCTGGCGACCTGAAGAACCGTGGTAAAAGCGTTACAAAAGAATCTGCGATGGCAAAATTATACGCTTCCGAAATAGCGGTCGAGGTTGCAAACGACGCTGTTCAAGTGTTTGGCGGGTATGGTTATATCAAGGATTTCCCTGCAGAAAAATACTACCGCGATGCAAAACTTTGCACCATTGGAGAAGGCACCTCTGAAATCCAGAAGCTGGTAATTTCCAGAAGCTTATTAAAGTAGTTTGGATTATCACAACCTTCGTCCTATATTTGCAGCCCTAAAGAAAAATTATGATCATCGTTAACGTAAAAGAGAACGAATCAATTGATAAGGCGCTTAAGCGTTTTAAGAAGAAGTTCGAAAAAACTGGTATTTTGAAGGAATTGCGCTCACGTACGGCATTTGAGAAGCCATCAGTAAGACGCAGAAACCAGATTATCCGTGCTGCTTACCGTGAACAACAGCAGCTTCTTCACAACAACGGTTAATTTTCAGTACTGAAATAAGCTATACGTATTGTGGATAACCACGGGGTTGTCCACAATATTTCGTCATTTTATCCACATATCCCCTTGCGGTTTCCCGTTAGGGGATTTTATTTTTACATTGTGCTATCGAACCGGATGTGAGTTGTAGCATGATTGATTTCTTTCTGAAATACCTTCAATCTGAAAAGCGTCTCAGCGCTAACACGGTTGTGGCGTATGCCACCGATCTCCGCCAATTTGAAAGATTTATAATCCAAACATTTCCCGACTACACAATAGACCAAGCTGACTTTGGAATAATTCGCGCTTGGATCGTTTCGCTCGTTGAAGCCAAACTCGACGCCGCTTCGGTTAACCGCAAAATTGCTTGTCTCCGTGCTTACTACAAATTCCTTATGCGCCAGGGACATATTTCTAAGGATCCAATGCTGAAGGTGAGGGTTCTTAAAGTGCCGAGACGACTCCCATCATTTGCCATGGAGTCCGAAATGCAAAAGGTGTTGGACAGCCCTCACGTTTTCGACTTTACTGGAGCAACTGAAAAGCTGGTACTCGAGCTTTTTTATGGCACCGGTATCCGCTTATCAGAATTGATCAATCTGCGCGAACAGAATGTTGATTTGGACAATCGGACAATACGTGTTTTAGGGAAACGTAATAAGGAGCGTGTTATTCCATTTACCATCTCACTGAGAAAACAAATTGAATCATATTTAGAAATTCGTAATCGAGATGTACAGGTTGGTGACCATGGATGCCTATTGGTCACCGAAAAAGGTGACCCGTGTTATCCGATGATGATTTATCGGATTGTGAAAGAAAATTTGCAATCGACCAGTGCCTCAAGAAAGAGCCCGCATGTATTACGGCACACCTACGCAACACACTTGCTTGATAAAGGTGCGGAGATAAATGCAGTAAAAGATTTGCTAGGCCATAGTAGTCTATCGGCGACTCAAGTCTATACACATAATTCAATCGAAAAATTAAAAAAAGCCTTCGATCAAGCTCATCCGAAGGCATAGTGCCTACGTTAAACAAAGTAACAAACAAACGCCAATGAAGTAACATTACTAACGTCGACTACTGGTAGGTCATGAATTACCAGACTGTTTATGTTTAACTTAAAATTTAAAGACTATGAAGTTACAAGTGCAATCCATCCATTTTGATGCGGACAGGAAGTTGATTGATTTTATTCAAAGGAAACTGGATAAGCTCCATACTTTTTACGACCGCGTGGTGGACGGTGAGGTTTTTCTCAGGCTGAACAACGAGGGAATCGAAAACAAAACAGTGGAAATTAAACTGCGTGTGCCGGGAAGTTTACTCTTCGCCACTGAAAAAGCGCGCTCGTTTGAAGAAGCGACTGGGCTCGCTGCAACTGCATTACAAATGCAGCTGCGAAAATTTAAAACGAAAATAAGAAATGGAAGGTCTTAATGATCGAGATGAGATAATTTAAAATGAAAAAGGCTCCGTTATCGGAGCCTTTTATATTATCGTTCGAAATAACTATTTCGGTTTGGCAGGAGTTGTTGCTGGCGTGGCTGCTGCAGCTGGCTTAGGTGTTACACCTAACTTCTTCAGTACGAGATCTGATACAATTGTACTGTCGTCAGCGTAAAGTACCACATCAAGGCCACCCACTTGCGCTGTTAACACCATTGCATATCCATTCTCTTTAGCAACAGCTTCAATCGCCTTTCCAATTTTTTCGTAGAGAGGTTTCGTGAGATCAAGCTGCTTTTTTTGGATGCTTGCTTGCGCATCTTGCTGAAGCTTTTCTAAGTTTTGTTGTAACTGTTGAAGTTCGCGTTCGGTGTTCACACGCACAGCTTCGAGCATCGTATTGATGTTTGCATTGTAATCCTGATATTTCTTTTGGAACTCAGCATACTTTGCGTCGATTTGATTTTTTAATTGTGTTTGTGTTGAATTCAATTCAGATTCAATCTGCTTTGTCTCAGGCATCGCGCCCATAATGTAGTCGATGTCAGCATAACCTATTTTCGTAGGGGCTGTCTGTGCCTGGGAGAGTATGGCGCTGCATGCGAACACCATCACGAGTACTAACTTTTTCATTTCAATATTCAATTTAGTTCTTAATCTTATCATTTGGATCTCCGAGACCGAGCTCATCCAACACAAAATCTGTGTAGTCGTAGCGCGGGTCTGTGTAAATCATTACAAGCTCGCCAGCTTTGTCGAATACGATCGCGAGATTGTTTTGCTTGGCTGCTTTATCCACGGCATCCCAAACTTTATCCTGGATTGGTTTGATCAATTCCTGCTTTTTTAAAAAGAACAATCCACCAAATCCGAAAACTTTCTTTTGATACTCTTTCAGTTCAGCTTCCTTCTTTTGGATTTGCGCAGTTCTTTCCTTTCGCATTTCGTCTGTTAGAAGCACCTGTTCCGCCTGAAGTGTGCTATACATCGCTTCAATCTTCTTCGACATTTCCTGAATTTCTTTCTCCCATGCGGCAGAGAGTTGTCCGATCTCATCCTGTGCCTTTTTGTATTCAGGCATCTTGTTCAAGATGAAGTCGGTATCGATGTATCCGAACCTCTGAGCTTTGACAAAAGTCGAGCCGAAAATGAGAAAAAAAATTGTAATAAGCGTGATCCGCATAATTATCTGATTTGCTGACCGATAGTAAAGTGAAACTGAGAGCCACTAGCATCTCTGTTTGAATTCAGCGGTACAGGATCAAATCCGTAAGCCCAGTTCAAGCCGATAAGACCAAACGCAGGCATAAAGATTCTGGCACCTAAACCAGCTGATTTGTACATCTTGAACGGATTGAAGTCCTCATAATTGTTCCAGTTATTACCAGCTTCTACAAATCCAAATCCATAAATCGTTGCCGCATTTCCGGTCGTAACTGGATATCTAAGTTCGAGACCTAATTTGTCATACACAATACCACCGGCCACAACCGAACCATCGCTGTTTCGGCTAGCATCGAAGTAAGGTGGCGTCAATACATTGTTTTCGTAGCCGCGGAGACCAATTACTTCTTGTCCTAGCAAGAATGAATTAAATCCTCCGGCCAGACCATCGCCACCGAGGTAGAATCTTTCAAATGGTCCAATACCAGCTTTACCTGTGAACTGTCCGATAAAGCCGAAGTGTGCTTTTGCTTCGAGAACAAGTTTCTTCTTGTTATCAAGTGGAAGGTAATATTTCGCATCGAACATCCATTTATGATATTCAATCCACTTATAGATTTCCGCTTTAGCATTGGGGTCATCGGACGTTGTATTGTAATCAACGTCTCTCCAGAGTGAGTGTGGAGGTGTAAGCGTTAAGCTTAATGAAAGAGTCGATCCCGACGAAGGATACATTGGATTGTCGATACTATTACGGGCAAGTGTTGTGTTGAACGTAACGCTATTTGATGCACCCGTGTTATAACCTAATCCGGAGTACCAATTGTCAAGAATGTACCGCACGTATGAAACAGAATTCGTCAACGTGAAGTAATTGTCTGGCCACTCAAGAAGACGTCCAAGACCAACCGTTACGCTATGCACTTGTAAACGCTGGTTGGAGCGCGTGGTATACAAACTTCTCTGGAAGGAACTGTTCAAGCTAACTGTAAGTGAGTGTGGTTTTCTGCCACCAAGCCATGGTTCCGTGAAAGAGAAAGAATAGCTCTGGAAAGATCTACCGTTGGCTTGCGCGCGGAGAGAAAGCCTCTGACCGTCACCAACAGGAAGCGGTTTCCAATTCTCAAAATGCGGAATGTTTCGAAGTGAAAAGTTATTGAACGTAAGTCCTAACGTTCCTACAAATCCGTAATATCCTCCCCAGCCCCCAGATAATTCTACCTGGTCATTGGATTGTTCCTCCACTTGCCATTCGATATCTACTGTTCCGTTGGCAGGATTAGGAACCATATTTTGGCCAATTTTATCGGGCGCAAAGTATCCGAGCTGGCCAAGTTTCTGCTGCGTTCGAATAATATCAGATCGTCTAAATTTCTGCCCAGGAACAGTACTTAGTTCGCGGCGAATTACGTGGTCGCTGGTGCGATCATTTCCAGTGATCGACACTTCATTGATCGTAGCCTGTTCTCCTTCTGAAATTCTCATCTCGACATCGATGGAATCGCCGGCTACAGCAACTTCAACAGGGACGATTCGGAAGAACAAATATCCATCGTCCATGTAAAGGCCTGTTATATCGAGCCCTTTCGGATTGAATGTAATTTTACGCTGGATCAACTCATTGTTGTACACGTCGCCTTTATTGATCGCCAGCACCGCGTTAAGTTGTTTGTCGGTGTATATATAGTTGCCAGTCCAAATGATATTTCTGAAATAATATTTGGGGCCTTCATGGATTTTGAAATCGATGTTGATGGTTCTGTTGTCATGCGCGTAAATGGTGTCGCTGATAATCTCAGCATCGCGGTATCCCTTCGAATTGTAATACTCAATGACTTTGTTTTTGTCGTCTTCGTAGTCGGTTTGTACAAACTTAGAGGTGACAAAAAGATTGAGTTTAATATTATCGTTGATAAATTCTTTGGTTTCCTTCCATGTTACGGGTTTCGACGAAGTTGCAAACTCCTTATGATTCATCGTAAACAATTCAGTGATGAGCGTACGGTGAAGCGAGAACTTAGGGCGTTCGTGTGTCCCTTTCATTTTCTTCTTAAGCTTGGCGTCGTCGATATGATCGTTACCGGTAAACGAAATTGCGTTGATCTTCACTTTCGATTTAGGATTCACTGCAATTTTTAGTCTGATGCCATCTTTGTTCAGTGTGTCTTTTTGTTGATGCACTTTAACTTCCGCATTCAAGAAGCCTTTTTTTACGAAGTATTTTTTCACAGCGAGTTCCGTGTTTCTGATCATGGCATCATTAACAATTTTGCCACGAATCAATGTCAAATCTTCTTTGAGGCCGCTTTCTTGTGATTTGTTAATGCCGGTGAAGAAAAAATCGGTGAGACGAGGGCGTTCAGCTAACACGATGTTGAGGTACACGTCACTGCCTTCCACTTTATCTACTTGGATCGTTACATCGCCCACCAATCCGTGTTTCCAAAGATTGCGGATGGCTTGCGTGATAGCGTCTCCGGGTATTTTTATTTTGTCACCAACCTTGAGACCGGTGAGTGAGATCATCGCGTTCTTGTCGAGAACGTTCAGTCCTGTGACTTCAATGGCAGCAATTGTATATTCTGCTGGACTGGCATAGTTAAGTCCGTTTTCGGAAGCGGCGCGGTCATTTCCGCGGCTTTTTCTAAACTGCGCCCACGTGTCAGCGGTAATTACTAGGAGAATGAGGAGAAAAAAAAACTTCTTCATCAACTTACAGGGTTCATTTGTTCACTGGTCTTTCCAAATCGACGTTCTCGTTGCTGATAGGACCAGATTGCCTCGTACAGATGCTCTCTTCGGAAATCCGGCCAGAGCGTAGGCGTGATGTATAATTCAGTATACGCTATTTGCCACAGTAAAAAGTTACTGATCCTCAACTCACCGCTCGTGCGGATTAACAACTCAGGATCTGGGATGTTAGAAGTGGTCAAATAGTTTTCAAAAGTCTTCTCGTTTATGTCGTCACTCGACAGTTTGCCGTTTTTAACGTCTTCGGCGATTGCTTTTGTAGCGTTAAGGATCTCCCAGCGACCACTATAACTCAACGCGAGAATGAGGGTGAGCTTGGTATGATGCTTGGTCTTATCCATTGCCCATTGAAGATTTTCTTGGCATTCTTTGGGCAGGTGAGCGGTATTTCCAATCGTCAAGAGCTTGACTTGATTGTCCATTAAGGTGCCGATCTCTTGCTTAAGGGTATTGACGAGCAATTCCATTAATCCTTCGACTTCGGCTTTGGGTCTTCCCCAATTTTCGGTTGAAAATGCGTACAGGGTCACAAATTTGATCCCGAGTTCTCCGGCGCCTTCGGTGACGTCGCGAACAGCCTGTATCGCATTTTTATGGCCGAAGATGCGCATCGCGCCCTTCTTTTTGGCCCAACGGCCATTGCCGTCCATAATCACCGCAATATGCTGAGGTAGATTATTATAATCTATATGTTCTTTAAAGGAAGCCACAAGGGTGCAAAAGTAGTAAAAAGGCTTGGTTGGCGAGGCGGGGCGATCCCTATTTGTAAGGATTTTTAGGGCAAGGAATGTCGTAGAAGGTGCGCGTTAACGTGAGACCTAAGAAGAAGTATTGGTCATTGTCGTTTGGATTTCCATTTTGATACAACTTTCTTCTGGGATCGTCATCAGAAATATTGTCAAGATAGTCGAAGAACGTTTTCCTCACACCGAATTCTAGCGAGAGATACCACTTTGGATTGTAAACGTATTTGACACCCCCTCCGAAAGGAATAGAAGGTTGAATATTGCTATACTCAGATGTCTTATTGTTGTTTCCAGACATTGCAAAAAGGCCGAATCCAGCAAAAAAGTAAGGTGTAAACCGAACAAACCGTTTCGTGTCGCGCCAGTTTAGAAAATGATATTCCATAATTGTGCTCGCTTCGAATAAGAACATGTCGAACGAGGCATCTCTCACCGCGGCGAATGCGTCAATCGGTTTTTCGGAAGCTCCGATCTGTCCGGCTGTTACCGCTGCTCGGAAGCTGACAACGGTGCTGATGTTATTGCGATAGAAAACAGTCGCCGCTGGCTTTGAATATTTAAAATTGTAATTGCGTACGAGATCTCCAGTGTAATTGAACGTACCCAGCCCAAATCCAACTTCTGAGCGTTGGGCATTTGCCGTCACAAATACGAAGAGCGCCGAAAACGTAAGGAAGGTCGAAAGTTGGATAATCCGCATTATCTAAATTTAGCGCGATGGAAAGTTTTGCCTAAAATATAGGTTACGCGAATGGTCGTAACCATGAAAATATCTTTATCACTTTTGCTCCCTCTCATGTTATGCTTGCTTTCACGTCCGTGGCCCATAATGACGGTATAGGTTTTACCATCCCTTCCGACATAACTGTCAGTGAGTACAGATGCATCAGCGATTTCATATCCTCTATACGACATCGCCTGCGCCAGTCGGTCGTCGCCGAAAACACCAAGGTCAACATAGTTTCCACTCACATCATCAAGATAGTCTGTGAATGTATATCTAAAACCAATTTCTCCGGATACATCGATCACGTGATTGAGTCTAAAACGTGCTCCGATACCAAATGGTATACCAAACTGAATTCTTTTGTATGGACTAATACCCTTGTTCACATCGCCGTCTACGAGGTCTGCATTTTGCCCCTCGGTTCCTAATGGCTGGAGATCCACCCACTCACCTGCGTTATCAAATGGAACACCGAAGATGTCTGCAACAGGAACTTGTGCCTGCGGGTTATGATGAAAAACGGAAAGACCTGCGAATGCATATGGCGTCCATGAAACACGACTGATGTACGTAGCCTGATTTTCGAACAAGTCGATGCTCGCTATGACTGAAAGCTCCTTGATTCTATTTCTAAATGAAACGTTTCTGTTGGACCGGTGAATACCGTTGTCCTCATCACCTCTATCCGCTGATGATGCGTCAGACCCTTTCAAAGCACCGTACATGAATGAAGCTGTAAGCGTATAGCGTGGACCGAAGCGATGTCCAAATGACAACCCAACTGCTGGCTTTGTAAAAGAGATATCGGTACTGAAGCGACTAGGCTTTGGTGCCAGATCGCCATAGTAATTCAAGGCATTAAGAGAAAGACCTACCATCGAATAAACCTTATCCTTACTGAAGGTTGATTTTCTTCCTCTATAACTCGAAATGCGTTTGTTGTTTCTCTTGATTGCTCTTCGATTCATCTGAGCAATTGCTTCTTCAGCTAGAAAGATCATGGCGAGTACGAGCAATACGTAGCGAACCTTCATCGATTTAGAATTTAAGTGATTACAAATCAGCGGACTACAAACATACTAAAAATTCAATTACGGATGTCCAACCCCCAATTGAGCTTTTGCCTCAACGTTTTAAAATAGTGCTGTCCTTCCAATTGGATAAGGTTGACACTAAAATTACCTTTTGATACTTTCAATTTAATCGAAGCGTCAACGGAAGCAATTCTTGAATCAAGTGACACCAAAAATTTTTTACTCCGCCCTTCAACTCTAAAAGTAATCTCGGAAGAGTCGGAAACAACAATAGGCCTTACCGTCAAGTTGTGTGGACTCACCGGCGTGATCACGAAGTTGCCCGACCTCGGAAAAATCAAAGGTCCACCACAACTCAAGGAGTATCCGGTTGAACCCGTTGGCGTGGATACAATAATTCCATCTGCCCAGTATGAATTTAGGAATTCTCCGTCGATGTAAGTATGAATCGTGATCATCGATGATGAATCTTTTTTCACCACAGAAAAATCATTCAATGCAAAGTTCATTTTTCCGAATACTGGTTTGCTCGTTTCAAGCTTCAATATTGCGCGCTTATCTAATCGAAATGCACCAGAAAGGAGGTGCGTAATTGCCTGTTCGGTATCATCCTTATTGATGGTAGCAAGGAAACCGAGTCTACCGGTGTTGATACCGAGCACAGGGATCTCGTTACTTCCAATGAAGGTTACGCATTCGAGTAGTGTGCCGTCGCCACCAATGCTGATAAAAAAATCAATGCCCTTTAAAGCGTTGCCGGGTTCAAATGTTTTGAATCGGAATTTTTTGAAGGCGGCTGATTTGAGATACCGACTGAAGTTTGTGGAAACAATAAATTCAATCTTCCGGATCGTAAGAATTTCAAATAATCGGATGATCACTGGTGCCGATTGTCTATTGAATTCTTTTCCGTGGATGGCAAGCCGCATGCGAGGTCAGTTAAAAAATGAGAGGAATGTCCTAAGTTAAAGATAGGGAGCACATGCGAAGGGGCAAAACATCAAGCTTAAATATCGAGATATCGCAAGAGCATATCGATGCGATCCTTCTCGCCAGCAACGGGTTTATTTTCCTGATAGCGACCGATAACTCGGTAATTGAAACGTTCGAGCGTTGCTACAATTCTGGATAGATCTTTCTGGTTGATCTTCAGTGTAAGACGCAACTTGCCCGGATCAAGTGGATCTTCTTTCACGATACTACTGAGGATTTTAGCATGGTTTTCCTCGACGAGTCTGCTAATTTCTGCCAGCGAGTAGTCAACGTGATTCATGGAAAGCACCAGTATTCCACCGGGGAGCTGCACTGCTGCCGTTTGTGCGAAAGATGTCAATGTATCTTGCACAGTAATGACGCCATTGTACGCGTTATCTTCTGTGAGTACAGCAACCATCTGCAATTTATGTTCTGCGGCTACTTTAAGAATGTCGTAAAAGTGTGTGTCGAGATGCACATAGCATTGCTGTCCAACTAAGTCAAAGTCTTTGACATTTTTTTCAATGTCATTTTTTTCAAGAATGATCTCCTCGGAAATAAATCCGAGTAAGAGATTGTTGTCGACGACTGGCAAAAAATTACAGCGGAATTCCTCCATCCAAACGATTGCTTTGTGAGCATCGTCCGATCCTTTTAAGGGTGGGATCATGTGGTTTATGAGGTCTTCAGCTATCACGTTTTATATTTATGTACGCAAATTCAATACCGAGAGGATTTCCTCTATATACGCTAGCGCGCTAAAAAGTCTTCGACCAATTCATTAAATTTTTCCGGATGTTCCATCATTGGTGCGTGCGAGCATTTATCAATGAATTTCAGTTCGGAAAATGGAATTAGTCTGTTGAATTCGTGGGCAACAATTGGTGGTGTAATTGTATCATTTAATCCCCACACGAGCAAGGTTGGGGCTTTAATGTTCGGAATTTCGTCTGCCATGTTGTGTCGTTGGGCCGATTTTGCAATAGCCACGATTCGCATACATTTGGGAATGCTGTTAGTGGTTTCAAAAACTTCATCCACCAGTTCTTTAGTAGCCACTTTAGGATCATAAAACGTGTAGGACACGCGTTCTCGGATGTACTCGTAATTTCCACGTTTTGGATAAGATCCTCCCATTGAATCTTCAAAAAGTCCAGAACTGCCAGTGAGGATCAACTTCTTTACTTTTTCTGCATTCTTTAACGTATAGATCAACGCCACATGTCCTCCCAAACTATTCCCCATGATTGTCATGTCAGACAATTTCTTGTAAGCGACAAAATCCTCAACAAATTTGCGAAGGCCTTCTAGTCCAGCTTCCCGTATGGGCATTTCATAAATAGGAAGCATCGGAATAACGACGCGATATTTTTTAGAAAAGCGACTCACTACACCCTCCCAATTACTAAGTGCACCGAAAAGTCCATGTAATAGGAGCAGCACAGGCCCCTGTCCCTCGTCAACAAATTTAAAATCGTTCTCTGCTTTAACTTCTAAAGGCATGATGTGTTTATTAGCGATAAGTAAACAAAAAAATAATTCAGAATGAAAAGATTTAAAGGAACTTAAAACAGGCCTTCAAAAAAAGGTATAAACGTAGCGAGCCAGTGTGTAGTTCCAGGTGCTAGATCGGCAATGAAGGGTAGCAACCATGATCCTTTAACCCAGCCGTCTGGAAAATAAAACTTCATGGAAGTAAATAGCCAGAGGAGAATACTGAGCATAAAAGCTGTTTTAACAAAACCGATAGCCGCACCAACGGATTGATCAACAATGCCAAGCATTGGTTTTTCAAACCTCGGTCGGATAAGTTTTGACAGCAGATTGGCTAAGAATATGACGGAAAAGAAGACGGCACCAAATGCGATGTAAGGAGCAGCGTTGGGATCAACCACGAATTCGCGCTCAAGGTACACCATCCCCCAGGCCATAAGTTTGAATCCGGCGAAGACGCCGATCACGATGGCGAAGAAAGAAATTAACTCAAGGATAAATCCATCTTTGAAGCCACCGTAGGCTCCAGCGCAAATTATTAAGGCTAGTATAAGGTCAACTTTGCTCAAGGCGTCAACAATTTTTTAACTAATTCCGAAATGAGTTTCCCATCAGCTTGACCGGCAAATTTTTTACTCGCGTTCCCCATCACTTTACCCATATCTTGCGGACCCTTTGCACCGACTTCAGCAATTAATGCTTTCAATGCGACTTCCAACTCTTCATTCGACATTTGTTTTGGTAAATATCTAGAAATGATTTCAAGTTGTTGATTCTCACGTTCCGCCAAATCGTTCCGCCCTTGTTGTGAAAAAATATCAGCTGATTCTTTCCTCTGCTTAGCGGCTTTCATCAACAATTTATTCTCAGCGTCGGCAGTAATTTCAGCAGAAACACCTTTCTCAGTCTCGGCTAACAGTATCATCGATTTGATAGCGCGCAATGCCTCAAGCTCTTCCTTGTTTTTCGCCAGCATTGCTTTCTTAATATCACCATCAATTTGTTGTTTGAGACTCATAGTTTTCCGTTTAGTATTATTTTCGAGCTGAATATTAATTCAAGTAACCTTTAATCGCGAGATACATGACCAGACTCAGCGTCAATATTAATAAAATTGCTACACTCCGAAATGCGCGGGGAGGAAATAATCCGGATGTAATCAAAACAGCAATTGATTGTGAACGATTTGGTGCTCAGGGAATCACGGTCCATCCAAGGCCTGACGAAAGGCATATTCGATATGACGATGTGCTTAAATTAAAGTCAGTTGTTGCAACGGAGTTTAACATCGAAGGCTACCCGGATGATCGATATATGGATCTCATTAGAACGGTGAAACCAGCGCAAGCAACCCTTGTGCCCGACCCGCCAGAAGCGATAACCTCCAACGCCGGATGGGATACGCTTGCGAATGCATCTCAGCTCGCCGACGTTACTAAAGCGATTAAAGCGCTTGGTGTGCGCGTGTCTATATTTGTAGATCCTACACCGCGAATGGTTGAAGGTGCTGCAAAAATTGGCGCCGACAGAATTGAGCTTTACACGGAACCCTATGCGCGCGAATTTTCCGTGCAACGAGACATCGCTGTGAAACCGTACGCTGAAAGCGCAAAGGTTGCCAAGCAACTCGGACTAGGCGTCAACGCTGGTCACGACTTAGATTTGGATAACCTCAAATTCTTAGCAGACAACATTCCTTCTCTCGATGAAGTATCGATCGGCCACGCCCTTATCTGCGATGCTTTATATCTAGGTTTGGAGAACACGATTCAATTATATCTGCGTCAACTGTCACGCACCTAAAAACCAATCGCAACGGGTTCTTTATAGGTAGATACGTTTCCGGTAGAATCGAACACCTCCACGTGTACCATGTAGTATCCAACGCGGGCCTTTAAACCGTCGTCGCGATCACCATCCCAACGGAAAAAACCGTTGGTACTGAGTAGCGTGTTGACAGCCAGTGTACGTATCGGTCGACCATTTGCGTCTATGATTCTTACGTTTCCGATTAAGCCACCTTTGTCAAAATTGTAATGGATCTGCGTGAAGCTTTGGAGAGCATTCTGCGGAACGAATGACGGTGGCGAAATGCTGATATTGTCAGAAACGGAAACGTCGGTAGACCTCGTCATAGAGTTGATTAGACCAGGCGTACCGAAGCCAGCAGTAGCAGCCGCAGATTTCCAATTGCTGGGAGATTGAGTCGATGCATTTGCCTCTATCCTTTCGAGCGACACCCCTTCTTCATCTTTAATAAAAGGTTCGTGCATCGTTTCGTTGTACATGAACTGGTCGATCGTTCTTCCTCCGGCATCCCGCAGAATGATCTCACCTTCGTCATCGTTCATGGGCGTGAGTGCATCAACAACTAAAAAGTTTTCACGTTTCGCATTGGCGTATTCGCTGCTGACAATATCACCGTCGACCGTGAGTAGTGCATACGAGCCAGGTTTAAAAATTATATCCTCGTTGGTGATCGCGTGCTGATCGGTTATTCTACCATCCTGCTGTCTTGAGATTGTCCAATTTTTTAGGTTAACATGTTTCTTGGAGGCGTTGTATAGTTCGATAAAGTCGACTCCAGTTGGGCGAGGGTTGAACAAGATTTCGTTCAAGACAATATCCATACTATCGGCATCTTGAGGTACGGCAAATTGAACTGCTACATTCTCCAATAGGTTGCCACTGCAATCCCTAATGTTGTTCACTATCAATTCGTAGTTTGTATCGCGTTCGAATGCCTTGCCGACTTTTACAACGATCTTCTTATTTCGGTCATTGATAAAATGGATAGACTGGATTTCTGTCGTCGGACGAATTGAAAAAGATGCTGCTGTCGGAAGGTCGATGCGTTCATCAAACGATATGAATAGAGAATCCGCTGACGCGACGGCGCGCTCGACAACAGGTGCTGTGCGATCTGGTTTTTCGGCGGCAATGGAGTTTATTTTGCCCGGTGTTCCGCCGGATTGATCTTCTGACGCAGACCAATTACGTTCATCACTACATTTGTTGTTGATATCGATTAGCTCAAGTGTCCATCCACCGTCGGCTTTTATATTATGATGATAGCTTTTTATTGTGTACTCCACTTCTTCAATTAATTTTTCATCCTTTTTTAGCGTGAGTCTCTCGCCATCGTTATGTAATGAGGGAAACGATACAACGGGAACAACTCTTCCGAACGGAGCATAATCACTTGCACTGGATGATGAACAAACAATGATGTATTCACCCGCGGGTACTTTATCGCCACTGAATTTTGTTGTTGTAGTCCCATCAGAAATCGAGATGCCTTCTAATGAGATGGTGTTATTGCTACGATTGAGAAGTTCGATAAACTCACTTTCAGGTAACTGTTCGGATGGCGATGGGTCGGCGAAAATTTCTGTGATGATTAAATCTTTATAGTCGATCGCGGGAGGAGGCGTGTAGGGTTCGCCATTGATTTGAAAATCGTCGAAGAAGAAATGACTGCTTCTTGTGGTGGTGAAGCGACAGTAGATGCCAGAAAAAAGCGACTTTATATGTTGGTTGTCGTCCGCGCGACCGATCTCTAAAAACTGGCCACTCCGTGATAAATCGCGCGAGAGAATCCATTGGCCATTGGCATCGTGTTCTACTTTCACGGCGACATCGACACTTGCGTTGTCGAGTTCACCATCGGGACCATCAATAATTTTTGTGACCGTCGTTCCGGTTTGTTTATAAAGACAGACTTCATCGTCAGATCCACCGAGCGAGACAAAATATCCATTTAAATCTTGGGTTAGGTCAGGTTGATCGGAAGCAAGGTAAAATCGCGCAAAATTGGATGATGAGGGATTGAAATTTAAACGCACACGACACACCCACGATGCATTGTTGATTGCACTGCTGACTGTTGACAGGTACTTGGTTGCCGACTGTGGCAAACTAGTTAGCTGAAGGATCTCACCAATTACCGAAAATGAGGAGTCATTTCCTTGCCAGATTGGATTGCTGCTAAAATTGCCATCTGCAAAATTATCAGACACTTGAGCGAACATTTGTTGGGAGCAATAGAAGACGAAAAAAGTTATTAAAATCTTTTCCGTAAACGTTTTCAGGATACAAAAACTGAATTTTTGATTGATTTTTTTCATGGGCACAACGGTAAAATCTTATTTTTGCGGACTCTTAAATTTAACAAACAAAATGAAACTTGCAGTAGTAGGAGCCACCGGACTTGTGGGCCAGGAAATCCTGAACGTATTGGAGGAAAGAAGTTTTCCTTTCGACGAATTGTATTTGGTTGCATCTGCCAAATCGGTAGGTCAAGTGTTAAAGTTTAAGGGTAAGGAATATACAATCAAGAGCATCGAGGAGGCTGTTAAGCTTGCTCCGGATATCGCGATTTTTTCCGCAGGTGGAGGTACATCATTGGATTGGGCGCCGAAGTTCGCGGAGGCAGGTTCAATTGTGATCGACAATTCTTCTGCTTGGAGAATGGATCCAACAAAAAAATTGATTGTTCCTGAGATCAACGGTAATGTGTTGACGATCGACGACCGCATTATCGCTAATCCAAATTGTTCAACGATCCAGATGGTGATGGCACTCGCGCCGCTCCATGTTAAATATAAAATTAAGCGTATTGTCGTTTCGACATATCAATCTGTTACAGGAACAGGAAAAGACGCTGTTCAGCAAATGATGAACGAACGTCAAGGCGTTGATGGACCAAAGGTTTACCCTCACCCTATCGATATGAATGCACTTCCTCACATCGATTCATTCTTAGATAATGGATATACTAAAGAGGAAATGAAGATGACCAATGAAACACGTAAAATTCTTGGCGATCAAAAAATAGGCGTGACTTCAACAACGGTTCGAATTCCTTCTATTGGCGGACATTCTGAAGCGGTGAACGTTGAATTCTACGAAGAATTTAACCTTAGCGAAATTCGTTCAATCTTGTCGAGCACACCAGGTGTTATCGTGCAAGATGATCCGAAAAACAACATCTATCCAATGCCGATCAATTCAAAAGGTCGTGATGAAGTTTTTGTAGGACGTATCCGCAGAGACGAATCACAAGAAAACACTTTGAACATGTGGATTGTGGCTGACAACTTGAGAAAAGGTGCAGCGACAAATGCGGTTCAAATTGCTGAGTTTATGATGGAAAGAAGCCTCGTTTATTAATAGACGATGCCACTAGAAATAAAAGAACCCGCTTATGGCGGGTTTCTTTTTTTATGAGACGGTAGTTAATCTACGATATCTTGAAGTTTGTATTTCTGAAAGATGTAGTAAAGGAAATTGAATGAGAGAACCGAATCGTCTTCTTCTTCTTTCTCTTTTACGTTTTGTTCTGATTCAGTCTTAGAGGTCTTGGTATCTGCTACTTTTAGAGGACGAACCGAGGATTTTGTATTTGCGACTGCGGAATCCTTTGGTGTTTTTACCGGGCCATTCTTCGGATCTGTTTCGCTCCAGGTGGTGAATGTTGCATCGTCTTTAATTTCCTCGATCGTTGGATAGTGGGCATCCTGAGCATTTGCCGCACTGGAAACAGCTACGGTGGATAAGCTTATGAGGCAAGCCAGCAGTATTTGACGATAGTTAAGCTTCATGCTCAGTTCAGGTGGATTGCTTAACGTCAGAATTTTATTTTTTGTTTCAACAAAGTACGAAATTAAACGTGTATTGCCATTTATTTGCGCATACAAGCATCTGAATAGGATGCTATGTAAGAAATTTTAAGCTTTTAGTCAGTTTTACCATCACTCCTTAACAACTATTTAACAAAAACGACCATGGTCACTTGGGATGACTTCATGAAAATTGACTTACGAGCGGGCACGATCGTTCAAGCCGAGCATTTCGCACAGGCACGGAAACCTGCGATCAAGCTTTGGGTCGACCTTGGCCCTCTCGGTGTTAAAAAGTCCAGCGCTCAGATAACACATCATTACGAACCCGACACACTTATTGGTAAACAAGTGATCTGTGTGGTTAACTTTCCGCCAAAACAAATTGGTCCCTTTACTTCTGAAATACTCGTAACGGGTTTTGCAGACGACCATCATCAAGTCATTTTAACCAGTGTTGATAAACCTGTTCCAAACGGGGCAAGATTATACTAAGCATGATTCTCTTTTCACAACTCGTCAATATTATCGGCGGACAACATGTTGCGTTTCACCACGACGATTCGATTGAGCACTTGTATATCGATAGTCGAAAAATATCTTCATACCAAGGCGCGCTATTCTTTGCCATCAAAGGTGAGCGGCATGATGGTCATCGGTACTTGCGTGAACTCGTATCTAAAGGCATAAAACAATTTATTGTTGAGCATTTTGACGCGAGTGCTTTTACAGAAGAGTGCAATGTGATTCAAGTTCCTTCTGCGGTTCATGCATTACAACGCCTTGCAGCTTATCATCGCGCGCAGTTTACCATACCCGTAATTGGTATCACAGGAAGCAATGGTAAAACCATTGTTAAGGAGTGGCTCTATCAAATTTTGTCGCGCAACTTAAATGTTGTGAAAAACCCAGGTAGCTATAACTCACAGGTTGGTGTGCCGCTGTCGGTATGGCAAATGCAAGCGCATCATCAGTTGGGTATCTTTGAAGCTGGAATTTCTCAGCGCGATGAAATGGCGCAGCTTGAAGAAATCATTCAACCTTCCATAGGCATATTTACAAACATTGGCACTGCGCATGATGAAGGTTTCAATAGCCGTACTGAGAAGATCAAAGAAAAACTCAAGCTTTTCGCCAATAGCGAAATATTGATCTATTGTAAAGATCACGATGAAATTGACAACGTAATTCGGACTACATCCATCACAAGCGTAAGTTGGGGTGAGTCGCCTGACGCAGACCTTGTCGTAAAAAAAATTGGCGATTCTTTCGCGATCAATATTGACGACAGAAGCATCGATATTCAAATTCCTTTCATTGATAAAGCGTCCATAGAAAATATTTTCCACATCGTGACATTGCTCATTTACAAGGGATACGATGTTAATACTATCCAGCAACGCATCGCTGGCCTACGCGCTATTCCGATGAGACTTGAGCTAAAAGACGGTATCAATGGTTCGCAGATAATAGACGACACTTATAATAACGATCTCGGTGGACTTGACATTAGTATTCAGTTCTTGTTGCACCAACATCAGAAGAGAAACAAAACGGTCATCTTGTCCGATATCCTTGAATCAGGACTTACACCGACAACGCTTGTTTCTCAAATTTCTAGCCTGATCAATGGCAGTGGTGTGACTAAGTTTATCGGTATCGGACCCATTTTATCAACGCATAAAAATTTTTTTACGGGCAAACATTTTTTTTACGCATCTACAGATGATTTTCTCAACGATCATCCGTTCGACGATTTTCAGGATGAAGTGATTTTAGTAAAGGGCGCTCGAAGTTTCGCATTTGAAAAAATAACAGCGCGGCTTCAAAAGAAAGTCCATGGAACCGTGATGGAAATTGATTTAGATGCACTTGTTCACAATCTCAATTATTTCAAATCACTGCTGTTGCCAAAAACGAAAGTCATGGTAATGGTAAAGGCTTTTGCCTATGGAAGTGGTAGTGCGGAAGTAGCGAATTTGTTGCAGTATCATCGCGCCGATTACCTAGGTGTTGCTTACGCAGATGAAGGAATTGAATTGCGAAAAAACAATTCGTCATTGCCGATTATGGTGATGAATCCCAGTGCTGATAGTTTTGACGCTATGCTTCAATACGATCTTGAGCCAGAGATTTACAGTTTTAGTTTGTTGGATGCGTTGCTGAAGGAACTGAATGGTCGGTCATGCAAAGTTCATTTGAAATTAGATACTGGAATGCATCGACTGGGATTTGAACCTAAGGACGTCGATACATTGATTGCACATCTAAAAAGCAATCATCATATAAAAGTAGCTTCGATATTTAGTCACCTTGCTGGGGCTGATGAACATACCCATGATGATTTTTCGAAACATCAGGCGGATCAGTTCAAATTGCACGCTGAGAAAATAGCTTTTGCAATTGGATATAGACCATTGTTTCACATTTTGAATTCACCGGGAATATTGCGTTTGCCGCAGTTTCAGTTTGACATGGTTCGACTTGGAATTGGCCTTTACGGCGTTGATCCAACTAACGAAGGATTCGATCAACTCAAGCCAGTTGCAACACTGAAGACTGTCATTTCACAGATCAAGGAAATTAGTGCCGGCGAAAGTGTTGGTTATGGGAGAAGGGGTGTAACAGACCGAACAACGCGAATCGGCACTATTGCGATAGGATACGCAGATGGATTTACGCGCGCTTTTAGTCGCGGTGTCGGTCATGTTTTGGTGAATGGGAAAAAGGCCCCCGTGATTGGCAATGTTTGTATGGATATGACGATGATCAATCTTAGTGATATCGAGGCCGTAGAAGGAGACGAGGTAATCATCTTCGGTAATGGCTTGCCAATTCAAGAGATCGCGCGCAGTATCAATACGATTCCATACGAAATTCTAACAAACACCAGTGAAAGGGTAAAGCGTGTGTTTGTGGCGGGTAGTTTATAAGGAGATGGGCGCGTTTCAAACGTTTGCGTAAAAAGAATCTACGGTAGTTTTAAGATTATTTTGACATTTCGCTCAAGAGGCCGCATATTTGTCTACTAATTCTGTAGACTAAGGGATAAATCCACCAATTTTGAGCAAAAACTTACTACAAGAGGATACAATAGAAGTGCAGGAACGGGAGGAGGTTGCGCCGGTAGAAGAGGCTGAAGTAAGTTCAGAGTCGTCTCAATGGAAATTGTTATATACGATAGCTATTGTTGTTGCTGTACTTAGTCTGGTATTTCTTGGAACATTCTACTACGAAAATATCGTCACGATTAGCAACGACGCATTCGGTGACCTTTCCAGTGATTTTTATTTTTTCCTGCTCGCGGGTTTTGTAGCCCAAATGATTGATGGCGCTTTAGGGATGGCCTATGGCGTTAGTGCGACAACATTCTTGTTAACTGTCGGCGTGCCTTTGTCGGCTGCGAGCGCTAGTATTCATGCATCTGAAGTTTTTACCAGCGGAGCATCGGGTCTGATGCATTTGAAATTTAGAAATGTCAATAAAAAACTTCTGAAGACGCTTTTGCTTCCTGGCGTGATTGGTGCCGCACTTGGTGCTTATGTGCTCAGTTCGTTGGAGGCGTATGATTACATTCTGAAGCCCATTGTTGGTTTTTATACTTTGTATTTGGGTATTGTGATTATTCAAAAGGCCATCGTTGGAATTAAGCGAAGAATAAAATCGAATCGAATACCAGGTTTAGCGGCATTTGGTGGATTTATGGATTCTGTTGGCGGTGGCGGCTGGGGACCAATCGTATCGTCTACATTGATTGCTGGCGGACGTCATCCCCGCTATACCATTGGATCCGTTAACCTGGCGGAATTTTTTGTGGCGCTCGCAAGTTCGTTCACTTTCTTTTTGGTTTTAGGAATCGAACATTGGCAAATTATCGCCGGTCTTATCTTAGGCGGACTAGTTGCCGCACCGATTGCTGCCTATCTCTCTAGTAGGATTTCGACTAAACGTCTCATGCTCGTGGTTGGGGTTGTTGTAATTCTGGTAAGCATCCGAATTGTTTACAAAGGATTGCCGCCGTTGATCGACAAGATCCAATCGCTGTTTGCTACTCTATCTTAACAATCTTTTTTATTCGCCACCCTCGCGCATCTTCCACGATAATGGTATAGATGCCGTTGACAAGTCCATTTGTATCGATAGAAAAACGATTGGCATTAATGCCCCTTGTTTGAAAAACTTCTCGCCCTCTTGAGTCTGTCAGTTGCAGGGATTGAATAGACTCGCGCGCATCGATCGTCAACATCTGTTTTACTGGATTAGGATAACATTGAATTTCATTTTCTCCGTTAACAAGCGCGTGTGACGCTGATGATACACAACCGTTGTTCGTGACTTCAACACGATAAGTTCCAAAGGTGCGGACATCGGATGTACTGAGCGTATCACCTTCCAATTTCACGTCGTTGAAATACCACTGAATTTTTCCAGCTACACCATCAACAGACAGGACGCCGTTATGCTCGTGAATTTTTAGGTCATGCTTCTGAGGTGTGTCAAATGTAATGGCGCTCAATTTTTTATGTTGGAAGGCATTCCTACCGGACACCAATACTAGGTTCGCGATCACATTCATTTCTTTTTTGGAGATCGTAATCGATCGTGACTTGTGATCGTTATGGCTACAAAAGAATTGTGCTATGCGCCGGCCATTTAATTCAACATCGTAGCCGATGCCGGCCTGTAAATTGCTGAACGACAAACGTGTCGAATCACAATCGATATGTTCTGTCGTCACGTTGATTTCATGTATCGATGTGTCACCAATAATGTCTAGGAAAAAACGATCATCAGCGTAGCTTGCCTCGTCGTTGGTAATTTGAAAAGCATAAGTCTCATGGAGCTTTAACCTTCTTTTTGTAAACTGATCATTCAAATAGATTTCTGTATTCGAAAACGTTCCATTGCGTGTTGCTGCAATTGAATATTCTCCCTTCGGTGACTTGATCCATTGATCACGAGAATCTTTCGCGAAATAAAGACGTAACGGGATAGCGCCGCCATGATCGACATGGTCAATATTTTGAATCACAAGATCGACGCTATCCGTTGGAAATGATAGGTTATAATGATCGTTCGTCCATTTAATCAGATCGGCGCCATCCATTTTGTAAGTTGTTCCTGGCTTTTGTCTTATGAATGCGTTGTCATAATTGCCTTGATGTTCTAGACTGATTTCGATATAATCATAAACTTGTGTCGGCATTCGGTGGAATTCGGCGCTTCGGTTGGCCTTCGCATTTTCATTTATTGTAATTGTTGGATTTGCACCAATTGCTTGAACCCAGAAAGCCTGGCCCTTTGCGATACGTCCGCCATCTAGACTTCCGATTCCATCTGACCAATAGCGAAATATTCCTGAGCCGTTGTCTTTAACAGCAACTTTGTCGGCTACATTGAATTTTTGCCATCCTGTTCCCTCATCCCAAGCGATGGCGCATGCATAAGGATTTCCGACAAGATTCCACCCATCGTTTGCAACATCACCACTCGGGGTAAATGTTAGCCCAACAGAAATTTCATGTTGATTCAACGTACCCGTCACATCCCATACCGTCGCGGTGTTTGCTTTTCGAATGAATGTAGCGTAGCCTTTACCCACAGCCAAATGATTTTCTGAACTCAATCCGGAAAGTGGAAAGGGCAACCATCCTGCGTTCGACGTGAGTGATTCATCATAAGCAAATAACGATGGACTCGCCGATGCTAAACCATTTCCACTACTTGGATCTGAAAAGGTTCCTGTCACCGGAAAATCATCCTTACAATCCGCAATCGTCGCGTCCTTCACAGGCGATGAAATGTATCGGTATATTTTTCCTTCGCCTGACATGTAACGCTGAACGACTACGTTTCCAGTCACAGTACTACCGCTGGGAAGTTTTCCAATTGAACCATCAATGTTGCCGTCGTCGGATTGTGATAATAAAACGAGATTACCATCAGATTGAATGGTAATGTTTGGCGACTCGACCGCTAACATTTCGCGAAGATGAATTGGACCGGTGAACTGGATTGTTGTTCCAGAATTCTTGACCACATCAATGTGGTACAATGTGTCGCCAGCGACGTTGATTTGTTGATGCGTGGCGCCGGTTAAACGTAGCGTACCCTCGTGGTTATCGATTGAAGAACTGTTGTCGATTTCCAGATTCCCACCCAAAGAGAATGTTGGAGGCAACGTTAGGGACGCATCATTTTTCAGTAACAAGTTTCCACCTAATCGAGAATTGTTTGTGATCGTAACCCGCGTTGAATCTGCAATTGCATCGATGCCCGCTGCGAGTGTGCCTCCGATGTGAAACACTTGTTCTCCATGACCATCGAAAATTATTTCACCTGTTCCTAAGGGGAGCACGGTAACATTACCAGCATTGAGCATGAAATTTTTGTGAACATGTAGCGCGCTGTGCCCGCCGCCACTGGAGGCAAATCGAAACGGCGCAGTACTGTTGATCAGCATACTTCCATCAACAACAACTTTCGTATTGCCTGTAGTGGTTAAGTATGTTGATGCAGTGGCCGTTGAATGAAATACAAAATCGCCGCCGACATGTAACGATATGTTTGAATCCCTTCCAACCCAAAATTCAGAATGACCTTCTATGATCAAATCTCCTTCTATAAAAATATTTGTTAGGGCTGTTCTATCAAGTGATAATCTCAGAATGCCGCTATTGGTATTTCGAACAATGAAGTTTCCTTTTACATGTTGGATGTTGCCAAGCATTTCAACAAAAGATCCGGATCGTTGACCGGCGCAATCGTAAATGACGTTTCCGTATGACTGATTCCAACGTGGGCTGTTAAGAGATTTCCCTGAAGTGTATCCGGTAATTAGCATCACAGCATTTTTTGACCAACTCGCAAGCGGAGGCTCTCCCGCAGTGGCCGAATATTGATGTTCATAAACAGCACTGTCAAAGAAAAAAGTATTGGAAGCCGTTGTTCCGAAAAAAACGGCTCCATCTTGACATTCAATATTGCCATACACATGTAGTTTACCATCCTCGACGGTAAGGTCGGCACTTGCATTGGTTTCGTGTGTGAGAATTAACGTAGCATTTTTTTCGATGAGTAATCTCGCGCGAACGGTCAGCTCGTTTGCACTGACAACGGTGTCGCGAGGAATGGCAACGTCGTGGAGGATAGCAATCTGTGATACACTTGCGTCGGGCACGATACCTGTCGACCAAGTTGATGGCGAACTCCATCGCCCTGTTTTAATAGTAGTGACTTGGGCGCGGAGCTCAATAGCATGGAGTAGCATGAAGCTGACGACGCCCAGTATTGAGATCGGGCATTTCATAGAATTGTTGGCTAACGGTAACAGAAAATTACGCGTTTACGCCCAACGAATCATTTAGCCGCAGCCGAGGTTTTTCTTTAAGTTTCTGTCAGGTATTCCACCAAAGTCAAATCGCCTTTCATCATCCGATTTTTCATCCTGCGATTTATTTTCCGACGCATTTTCTGGTTTGTCGTCAGCGCGAACGAGATCTTTCTTTTCCTCGTTTTTGCCGTCTTTTTCTTCTTTTTCGACCATAGTTTCCCTTTGCCTTTATCAACACGAAAGCACCGAAAAATATTAATAAAGCCTTAAATCTTTGTGATGGTATTGGCAGGCATCTATCTTTGTTGTTTAAAATTAATCTAAATAGTGGCTGAAAAAGTAAAAAATGTGGCGCAAATGAAGCCCGGAGAGGTGGCCATCGTCGCGGGATTTACAGATGAACAACTTTCTGTAAAGCTGATGGAGATGGGTTGCCTGCCTGGCGCCGCGGTCAGATTTAATTTTGCAGCCCCTTTTGGTGATCCAATTTGTATCAGTGTTTCTGGTTATGAACTTTCACTGCGTCTTGAAGAGGCAGCCACTATATCAATTCTGAATTAATGTCAAAAGCGCCATCTTCTAAGATAGCTTTAGTAGGTAATCCAAATGCTGGAAAATCTTCGCTATTCAATCACCTAACCGGACTCAATCAGAAAGTCGGAAATTTCCCCGGCGTAACTGTCGAAAAAAAATCGGGCACCACCACGCTGTTAGATGGCAGTGTTGTTGAAGTTGTTGACCTACCAGGTATCTATAGCATCTATCCGCGAAGCCTGGATGAAAAGATCGTTTCTGAAATTTTGCTCGATCATCATTCGCCGAATACACCAGACAAAGTTGTCGTAGTAGCCGACGCTACAAATCTTAAGCGCGGCCTGTTGCTCGCGACGCAAGTGATAGACATGGGGCTACCAACAATTCTCGTGTTGAACATGATGGACCTCGCGATTAAGGCTGGCATCTCTTACGACTTTACCATGCTTTCAAAGAAGCTTGGTATTCCTGTTGTCGCGTTAAACGCCAGAAAAGGTGATGGCATCGATGAATTGAAAAAGCTACTTGCGACACCTGCGGAAAAAATCTCAAAAAATATTTTTCATATTTGGCCAGAAGCAAAGGAGGCCGTCAATGAACTTCGTGGATCACTTGGAGTAGACAACGACTACGAAGCTTACCTGTTCCTCGAGCAACCACAGTCGATAGGTTTTTTAGGAAAAGAAAAGATTGCTGCGGTAAATCGTATACGTGAAAAACATCAATTCTTCCCTGGTAAATTTCAAGGTGCGGAAACCATTCAACGCTATGGTGTCATTCAAGACCTACTGAATTCTGCGATCTTAAAATCTGCTGATGATTCTTGGAAAAGTTATTCCACCAAAATTGATCGCATACTCACGCATAAGGTTTGGGGCTATTTGATTTTCTTTTCTATTCTGCTTGTTGTATTCCAGTCCATTTTTGCATGGGCAGAAGCGCCGATGGATTTTATCGATCAAACATTCGGACAGATTGCAAGCTATCTAACGAATGTTTTACCGGCAGGTCCACTCACTAGCCTACTCACCGATGGCGTAATTCCTGGCATCGGGGGAATCGTCATATTTGTTCCGCAGATTGCAATTTTGTTTGCATTCATTTCTATCCTCGAGGAGTCGGGGTATATGGCGCGCGTAGTATTCTTGATGGATAAAATTATGCGCAAGTTTGGTTTGAATGGCAAAAGTGTTGTCCCGCTGATGTCGGGTGTTGCATGCGCTATTCCAGCGATCATGGCGACACGTACGATTGATAATTGGAAAGAGCGAATCATTACCATCATGGTAACGCCATTGATGAGTTGTTCTGCGCGTCTTCCAATCTTCGCGATCTTAATTGCCCTGATTGTTCCTGAGCAAACCGTTTTAGGTGTCTTCAACTTACAAGGGCTTGCATTCATGGGCTTGTACTTGCTCGGATTTGTTGCTGCTATCATGTCTGCTTATATCATGAAGTTACTCATTCGCGTACAGGAGAGGAGCTACTTGATTATGGAACTTCCTACCTATAGAATTCCAAAATGGTCGAATGTTGGCTATACGATTGTTGAGAAGACGAAAGCATTTGTTCTGGAAGCGGGTAAGATCATTCTCGCCATTTCAATAATTCTGTGGGGACTTGGCAACTATGGACCTGGTGACGTAATGGAAAATGCAGAAAGTGTTGTCCGCGATCAATCGTCCAATTTAAGATTAACTGAGCAGGCTTTTCAAGATCGCGTTGCAGCATACAAACTCGAAAACTCATATGCCGGGATCATTGGAAAAACAATTGAACCGGTCATTAAGCCGCTTGGGTATGATTGGAAAATCGGTATCGCGTTGCTTACTTCTTTTGCTGCGCGCGAAGTTTTTGTCAGTACCATCACAACGATTTATAGCATTGGAAGCGTGCCCGAAGATGAAGCCATCACCATTAAAGATCGCTTGGCGCAGGAGGTAAATCCTGACACTGGTGGTCCGCGTTATACGCCTGCCGTCGGTATTTCGCTATTGGTTTTCTACACTTTTGCTATGCAATGTATGAGTACGCTAGCCATCGTCTATCGCGAAACGAGAGGATGGAAATGGCCAGCGATTCAATTGCTGTACATGACGGTGTTGGCATATGTTTCGGCATTCGCCGTTTTCCAGTTCATGTCGTAATCCGTTATCTTTGGATCAAATCTCAACGATGAGTCAACATTACCAGTGCAGCCTACTTTACTTGGTCAAGCTTTTGATCGATGTTGACGGTATTACCGACGAGAGAGAGCTTCGTGCGCTCTATCTGATCAGGGAGACAGAAGAAATTTCAGACGCTGTTTTTATGGCGTTTGAGGATAAAATTCGCGGCATGACCGAGCGTGAAGTTTACGACGCTGCCATGTCCGAACTGCAATTATGCTCTTCTTCCGAGAAACTCAACGTATTTGCGCTCCTCTATAAGATGTCGGAAGTTGACGGCCGCGTGGATATCAAGGAGATCAAGCTATTGCTGTACGCGATTAAGAGCGCAGGGGTGGCATTCGACGAAGTTGTAACACGCGCAAAAAGTACACCCTCGCTAGTGATATAGGTTGCAAACGCTTTTCATAAATTCGGGCAAAATTCACCGACTTGGCTTCACTTACATTTCAGCAAAATTTTAAACTGGGCATACTTGGCGGAGGCCAATTGGGCCGCATGTTAATTCAGTCAGGTATCGATTTTAACATACCTTTCACGGTTCTTGATCCAGATGAAAATGCTCCGTGCGCTGGCATCACAGAATTTCACCACGGAAAGTTAACCGACTATGACACGGTGATGAACTTTGGAAAAGATTGCGATATCATCACCATCGAAATAGAGAATGTCAATACACCCGCGTTGAAAGCATTGGTTAAGCAAGGCAAAAAAGTTTTCCCGCAGCCAGAGGTTATCGAAATTATACAAGACAAGCGCATTCAAAAGCAATTCTACAAAGATCAAAATATTCCCACGGCGGATTTTATTCTAACCGATACGGCTGCAGCGGTGCAGGCCCATGCTAACTTTCTTCCTGCAGTAAATAAGTTGGGCAAAGAAGGGTATGATGGTCGGGGTGTTCAAATTCTGAGAACAGCAGCCGACCTTGCGAAGGCTTTTGAAGCGCCGAGCTTACTCGAAAAGTTGATTGATTTTGAGAAAGAAATTTCTGTCATCGTGGCGCGCAATGAGAAAGGAGAGATCAAGACATTTCCTGTAGTAGAAATGGTTTTTCATCCCGTGCACAATTTGGTAGAGTATCTTTTTGCACCGGCAGAGATATCGCCTGATGTCGCTGAAGAAGCGGACCGGATCGCACGCCAAATTATTGCGTCACTGAATATGGTCGGACTACTTGCAGTTGAAATGTTCGTAACGAAGGATGGAAAGGTGCTGGTGAATGAAATTGCACCACGACCACACAACAGCGGGCACCAAACAATTGAGGCAAACGGTACGTCACAATATGAACAACATCTTCGTGCAATTTTAAATTTGCCGTTGGGAGATACAGCGATGATCATTCCTGGCGCCATGGTAAATTTGTTGGGAGAAGATGGATTTGCAGGCGCTGCTCGTTATGAAGGATTTGAAGAAGTGATCGCTATTTCTGGTGTTCACGTGCATCTTTACGGAAAGAAATTCACGAAGCCTTTTCGAAAGATGGGACATGTAACGATCGTAGATCGCGATATCAATTCGTTGAAAGAGAAAGTCGCGTTAGTGAAGAAAACATTAAAAGTAATTAGCTGATATGAGCAAACCAGTCGTGGGTATTATCATGGGTAGTCAATCTGATCTTCGGGTTATGAAAGAGGCTGCTGAGTTTTTAGATGAAATGGGTGTCGGTTACGAGTTAACGATCGTATCGGCGCACCGTACGCCGTTACGAATGGTAGAATACGCTACCAACGCTAGAAAGCGCGGCATTAAAGCTATTGTCGCTGGTGCGGGCGGAGCAGCTCACCTTCCGGGTATGGTGGCGTCATTAACGTCGTTACCGGTGATCGGCGTTCCAGTGAAATCTTCTAATTCGATCGATGGCTGGGATTCTGTGCTCTCTATCTTGCAGATGCCTTCGGGTGTACCCGTTGCCACGGTAGCCCTAGATGGCGCGCGCAATGCCGGTATACTCGCCGCTCAAATTATCGGTTCGTCGGATAAAGAGGTTGGAAAAAAACTCGATAAGTTTAAGCAGTCATTGCAGCGTAAAGTGGAATCTGCCGCCAAAAACATCGAGTCGAAAGGTTGGCAAAGCGCTTTGTGATTTCAAGGTTTAGAGATCGCGTAAAATTTCTGTAATTTCATTTTGCATAACTGCGACTATGAGACCTCACGACAAAGGCTGGCTTAAAGAGTACCTCGAATTCAGGAAAGATTTACTTCAAGAATTGACGACCGAAGAAGGTCATAAAGGATCACATCCGGAGCAATCGCTTTATCGCGTCATTCAACCCACGGGGTTAATGTATGGTCAGTCCGTAGGCGACATTACTCTACCCGAGCACGAAAAATGGAGCGAGAAAGACAGAATGAAAATTCTGTTGGCAGAAAGTCTCATTAGTAGTTCGCTCTTATTTTATGATAAACCCATCCGTGACGTCGACGAGCTTTCTAACGTATTTTCCAAAACGCTTGAAAGTATCGGCAATTTCTATAACAATATCTTTCCAGAGTTAGCCACGCCAGCGAAGACACTCTTCGGAAAGAAAAAGTCTCCGATGGAGGTAGCGGAAATAATTCTGAACAAGCGCATCGAACACACGAGCTCTTATGAAGGTAATTTCTGGACTTATTTTTTCCATAACACACTTTTATTTCTGGACGTTTTCATTTTTGGTCAGTGGATTCACACTAACGCCGACAAGATTGTTGCTGACTTTTTTAGATATGAACGTGAAGAGCTGCGATTCTCGGTTGTGAAAGTGATTGCCTCTGCTGCCCATGCGAACAAAGTAATTGCTTTTGAAGAGAAAAAATTGTTTGACTACTTCCTTCAAAGCACCGACTTTTCCGGTGAACGTCGTAAGGAAGCGCAGCGCATTTTTGAAGAAGGAATCACCGTCGAAGAAATCAATCTCCCTTCTGAAAACTCATGGATCCTAAAAAAATTCTTCCTTGAGATAGCGATCCTTACCCTATGGGCAGATAAGAAGGTCGAGCAATCTGAACTCGATTATTTAAAGGCTTTCTGCGGCTACCTTGGTTTTACGGAAGAAGATCTTGAGAACAGCATGCTCGCCATTGAAGGGTTTATCCTTGAGCACTGGGTGCAGCTTGAGCATTTACAAAACAAGCAAGACTATCATCAGGTAAGCAATGATTTTATCGCGCGTGTTTCAAAAATCACAGAGCGTAACAAAAGCCGCCTCGTAAAGGCCATGCAAGGTGATTCTGAAATGATTGAACTCATGCGCAAAGCTCGCGCGAACGAACTCTCAAATGAGGAGCGTGAAACCATGCGTGAGAAGCTTATCGTCATACTCAAAACGATCCCGACATTCGTAATAATTGCGCTTCCGCAGAAGTTTCTAACACTACCCATCTTGCTTAAAATTCTACCAAAGAATCTTTTCGCAGACGGTGTTCCTGATTAATTGAAACGACATTTTGAATTACAAAAGCTGCCATGTTATGATGGCTGCCAGCAATTCCGTTTTACGAACTTTGGATGTGAATACTGCCGATTATTTAGGCGCCCTCTTCTTCCTGGTCGCCTTTTCGAGGAACTAGCACCGATAGAATAATCGATAACGTGAGCGTAGCGATGATCACGGCGAACGACATGTACACGTCTACTTTGTAGTCGACTATTTCGAGGAGCATCTTGGCGCCGATGAAGAACAGAATGATAGACAGTCCTTTCTGTAGAAGGTAGAACTTGTCAATAATCCCTGCGAGCAAGAAGAACATTGCTCGAAGCCCTAACACCGCAAAGATATTGGATGTGTAAATCAAGAATGGATTCTTGGTGATTGCAAAAGCGGCAGGGATTGAGTCAACGGCAAATAGGAGATCCGTTGTTTCAATCAAAACGATCACGAGAAACAATGGCGTAAATCTAATTTTGCCGTTCTCTCTTACCATGAAATTTGCACCATGCTCTTGTTTTGTCAGCGGTAGGTACCGACGACAAAAACGCATGATCGGATTTTTTTCAGGCTCGATTTTTTCATCTCCATCTTCGAAATAAATACGAACACCGGAGTAAATGAGGAATACACCAAAGGCATATAGCAGCCATTCGAATTGGTGAATGAGCAATGCGCCAACGAAAATGAAGACTGCACGGAATACAATAGCCCCTAAGATTCCCCAGAAAAGGATCTTATGATAATACTCATCCTTAACTTGGAAATATTTTAAAATCAGAAGTATTACAAATATGTTATCTACTGAAAGTGCGTACTCGGTGAGGTAAGTTGAGAAATAGAGTACTGCGGCATCTGCACCTTGCAACACAACTTTTGCTCCTCCTTCGAGGTGTTCGTAAGGTCCATAGAAGTAGATCACGCCACCAAACACCGTGCTTACGGTGACCCAAAAGATTGATTGATACAATGCAGACTTCGTGGAAATCGCATGGGCTTGCTTGTTCAAAATTCCTAAATCAAGCACCAAGAAGACCAGGATGAAGAAACCAAAAATCCCAAAGAGAATAGTCTCCTTTGTACTCAAATCTTCGAATAGCGAGAAAAGGAGTATGTTAAGTGCGGATGACAAGGGAGAATACCGGGGTTAATTGAAATTAAAGCCTTAAAACATCGAAAAAACGCAGTTCTCGGAATCTGCGAATGCCAAAACTACAAATATATTTCATTCCCAAAAGGGGGCTATTAGCGATTTATTTTAGGTTTTTATACGGTAAAGCAGTCGTTCATATTTAACGCGAGCATCGTTCACAAATACCTTGAATCAATATGTTTACTTCGTCTGCCTGATATCCTTTGGGCAGCTTGATTGAAGGGATTTCGGTGTCGAGGCAATGGGTTTGTCCACAATGTGTGCATTTAAAGTGGACGTGGTTGTGATGATGTTCCTTAGACGAACAAGCTTCGGTACAAAGCGCATACTTTATCCCGCCTTCGTCATCGAGAACTTTATGAATGAGGCCCTTGTCTAGAAAAGTTTTCAACGTCCTGTAAACGGTGACACGGTCCAGGTCATTCTTGATTTCTTTTTCGATATCGCCGTGCGACAAAGCGTGGTCGCGCTTCAAGAAAAGATGCAGAATTTCTTGCCGTGTTGGTGTTAGCCTTAAACGGAAAGATTTTAGCAGCCTCTCGGACGATGGGTTCATTGCAACTGTAGTTTGAGTAAGTTACTATAAATTCCGCCTTCTACCTGCGTGAGTTCTGCATGCGAACCTGTCTCAGCAAGTCTGCCTTCCTTGATGACAAAGATACGGTCTACTTTCTTGATGGTGCTGAGGCGATGTGCAATGATGATCGTCGTACGACCTTCCATTAATTTTTCGAGTGCTTGCTGGACCAGAACTTCTGATTGAGCATCGAGTGAACTTGTCGCTTCATCGAGAATAAGAATGGCCGGATCTTTTAAGATGGCGCGAGCGATCGCTACCCGTTGACGCTGCCCTCCCGATAGTTTTACACCACGTTCACCGACAAGTGTCTCAAACTTATCTGGGAAACTCTCGATGAATTCAAGCGCGTTTGCTTTGCGCGCTGCTTCACGAATCTGTTCGATGGATGCGTCAGGTTTACCGTAGGCGATGTTCTCTGCAATGCTACCACCAAAAAGCAACACCTCTTGTGGTACGATACCTATGTTTTGACGGTACCCGGAAAGATTGTATTCCTGAATAGCAATATTATCCACCAAGATTTGCCCTTGTTGAACCGGATAAAAGCGCATCAGTAAATTTGTGATCGTTGACTTACCAGATCCACTGGGTCCAACGAGTGCAATTTTCTCACCCGGGCTGATGGAGAAATTTAATTCTTTTAAGACAGGATGGTCTTGTCGTGTTGGATAGATAAACGATACATTGTTGAAAGTGATCTTTCCTTCAAGCGGGATATGCTGCAGGGACGATTGCTCATCGTTTTCATCAAGGATGTCCAGTACTCTTTCAGAAGCGCCAATGGATTTTTGAATTTGACCGAAGATGTCGCCGAGACCAGCAACAGAAATTCCAATGATAGCCGTGTAGAGGACGAACGAGAAGAGTTGGCCTGATTTCAAATCACCGCTTTGTACAAGGGATGCGCCGTAACATGCAATGGCAACAATACCGCCCATGACAATCGTGATGAGGAAGGAAATAAAAATAGCGCGATAGCGTGCGGAGCTGATCGATACCTTAACCGCTTCATCAAGCATCTTAACATATCGCCCGATTTCAAATTGTTCGTTCGTAAATGATTTAACGGCGGTGACAGACTGCAGTGATTCTTCGACAATCACGTTCGCCGAGGCAAGTTTGTCCTGGCTTTTGCTTGATGTTTTGCGAATAAACTTTCCGAACACAATGCCGAGAACAACGATTATCGGAAATATCAGCAGCATGAAAACGGTAAGCTTTGGAGAGAGAACAGCGATGATTACACTGCCTCCGATAAGCATTACGATTTGTCTAAAAAATTCTGCTAGTGTAATTGAAAAGAGATCGTTCAGTACGGTAACGTCAGATGAAATCCTACTCATTAATTCCCCGGTACGACGTTGATCATAGAATGTTAATGGAAGCCAAACCAATTTAGAAAACAGCGTTTTGCGAAGTGTCGCGAGCCCCTTCTCTGTTACAATGGCAAATGTGTATACCCGAACAAAAGAAAATATGCCCTGTACAACGAGCACCAGCAGCAACGCCAATCCGAGTTGCGTGATTGAAGTGAAATAATTCGATTTTCCATTGGCAACGTCAACAAGTTCGCCTGCCAGCCTTGGAAAAATGAGTAGTGTGGATGATGATAAGAATAACGCGAGTAACCCGAGAGCAAAGATCCATCTATAAGGCGCCATGAATCTGAAAATCACAGCAAGTTTTCTTAGGTTGTCTTTCGTCAACTTCCGCTTCTCTTCTTCACGCAAGGGTTCCTTGCCGCTTCGCTTTGCCATTGTTAGTTCGCTAATGTAATTGCCACCGCTATCTTGTAATGAACGGAGTCTTTCAAGTACATCTTCTGTTCGCCCTCCACCGTGTATGCCGTGAGAATATTTTGGCGGTCGATGTCTTGAAATTCCAACTCAAAAAATTTCTTGCTGGTGTATAGTGAATTTTCTTCCTTCAGTACCGCTTCGATTTTTCGAACCTTTGCAGGTGAGTCCTGATAATATATCCGTAGTGATTGTACCGGAAGATCACCCTGAGCGGTGAATGCATCTACCTTCAAATTGCTCCTCGTGTCTGCAAGCCCTTTGTCTACCTGATAAAGACCGTTATAGGTTGGCCTGTTGATCGCGTCGATTTCCATCAGCGCGGCAAGTTCTTTTTCCCACGATGCAATGTCTTTTGGGTGAAAGGTATTTGTTTCGTTAACATCACTTAGAGACGATGTCTTACTCACCTCGGCCCTATGACGATGAAGTGCATTTGCCTGGGCTTTGAGAAGACTGTCTATCGGATAATATCCCGATGATGATCGATCTTTTTTTATGTTGCACGAAAACATCAGCATACCGCTCACGACCACAAGAATGTATCTACGAAGTGGTGAACTGTTAGGCTGATGTCTTGTTCTTGAAAGCATGTCGTTGACTATCGCTATTGCTCGATCAATACGTTCCCTGTCATTTGCGATGGGATTGCAACACCCATCAACGTCAATATCGTTGGCGCGAGATCACCAAGTTTGCCGTCCTTGATCTTGCCTTTGAAGTTATTATCGACAAGGATGCATGGTACGAGATTGGTTGTGTGTGCGGTGTTTGGCGAGCCATCTTCATTAATCATCATGTCTGCATTGCCATGGTCCGCGATCACGATCACGGAATAATCATTTTTCAATGCTGTGGTCACGACTTGTTCAGTACACTTGTCTACTGTTTCGCAAGCTTTCACGGCAGCTTCAAATACACCGGTGTGGCCAACCATATCAGGGTTAGCAAAATTCAAGCAAATGAAATCCGCTGATTTTTTCTCCAACTCTGGAATGATCTTGTCTTTAATATCATTAGCACTCATTTCTGGCGCGAGATCATATGTTGCCACTTTAGGCGATGGACATAGTAAGCGAGATTCGCCAGGGAACGGTTCTTCTCTTCCACCGGAGAAAAAGAAAGTCACGTGAGGATACTTTTCTGTTTCAGCGATGCGTATTTGTTTTTTGCCGGCTGCAGAGACGACTTCACCCAACGTTTTGTCAAGGTTGTCCTTGTCGAAAATTACTTTCACATCTTTGAATGAGTCATCATAATTTGTGAGCGTGATATAGTAAAGTGGCAGCTTTTTCATTTGTTGCTCTGGGAAATCCTGCTGCGTTAATGCTTCTGTGATTTCGCGACCGCGATCGGTTCTGAAGTTAAAGCATAGGACCACGTCGCCTTCTTTGATGGTTCCAATCGGCTGCTGATCTGCGCCGACAATCACTACCGGTTTGATAAACTCATCCGTTACATTGCTTTCGTAAGATTGACGAATTGCAGCTAGCCCATCCGTTGCTTTTGTACCTTCGCCTTTTACCAACAGGTCGTACGCAAGCTTTACGCGTTCCCAACGTTTGTCACGATCCATCGCGTAGTAGCGCCCAATAATGCTCGCAAGCTTTCCAGTTGATTTTGGCAAGTGGTTAAGAATGTCGGCGATGTAGTTAAGGCCGCCTTTCGGATCTGTATCGCGCCCATCTGTAAAGGCGTGGATGAAAAGATTCTTTACGCCGTTGTTGGCTGCAATGGTGGTGAGGCCTTTTAAGTGCTCAACATGCGCATGCACCCCGCCATCAGAGACAAGTCCGATGTAGTGAACATTTTTGTTGTTCTTCTTGGCGTATGCGAAAGCTTCAAGTAACACGGGATTTTGATCGAGCTCTTTGTCTTCAATTGCCTTATTCACGCGCACAAGATCTTGATACACGACACGGCCGGCGCCGATATTCATGTGCCCAACTTCGGAGTTACCCATTTGCCCTGCCGGGAGACCAACGGCGAGCCCCGAAGCCTCAAGTTTGCTGTTCGAATATTTGGTGTAAAGAGAATTAACAAATGGTGTTTGAGCTTTATCTATAGCTGAAACGGCTTTGTTTTTAGCGATTCCCCATCCATCCAGGATCATCAGCAATACTTTCTTATTCATGAGATTGACTTTTTTGAGTTGCGGTTTATGTTTGCGGCCGCAAATATAGCGATGATTTGCTCGTCGGAGGCTCAGATATCTACCGAGTCATCGGAAATATTACATCCTAATGGAAACGTTTGCAAAAAGGAACAACATTTATTTTGCCTACCTTTATGGGTGTGGCATAATTTTGGCCCCTTTAGAAACCATCATGAAGCAGACTATTTTTCGCTTTTGTTTGATTTTTTCAATGACGATTTCTTGCCTGGCAGCAGCCTATGCGCAGGCCGACGTTATTACCCAGGTTAAAGAAACTATCAAGGCTGGTAGTGCGAAAGAGTTATCGAAATATCTCAATCAAACCATTGACGTAACGATTGACGACAACGTGCAATCATACAGCAAAGCGCAAGCTGAATTTGTGTTCCGCGATTTCTTTAAGCAAAATCCACCTTCTGAATTTAATATCATCCACCAAGGTTCCTCTAAGGGCGGACAGCCTTTCGCGATTGGGCAATACAAAAGCAACGCGAATACATACCGCGTTTTTATGAAGATTAAGGCAGTCAGTAGCCAACAATTGGTGCACGAAATTTCATTCGTGAAGGAATAAGTCATGTCTAAAGACGTACAGATTCCCGCGCTAACATTGTTTGATCAAATTCTGGAAGTGTTTGGCGCTCTCTTCCTGCTCTCCTCGATTGGTATACCAATATTCTTTTTCCAAAAGCTTCCTGCAGTGATCCCAATTCATTTCGATTTTGCGGGCGTTCCCAATGGTACAGGTTCTAAGATTAATGTGCTTATCGCGCCGGCGCTAGGCGCTGCTGTTTACGTTGGGATTTTCCTCGTAAAGCGATATTCAAACCGAATGAATTACCCAGTTCCTGTAACCGACGCTAACCGGGCAACGCTCTTGAAACTGAGCTTGCGCATGATGCGATGGATACGCGTGATCATTGCCATTTTCTTCACGCTGCTGGTGGTTTCAATGGTTCGCGTTGGATTGGGTTATGACGAACGCGCAGATATGTTTCTGATGATTTACTTTCTTTTGGCGTTAATAGCTGTCGTTTCATACTACATGTATCAGATGATTCAACAGCATAAAGAACCGGAAGAATAAAAGCCTGCCGCCATCTTTTGCCGGAGCAGAAACCGTCCTATTTTTGCCCGGTGAAGCCACCTTACATTACTGACCAATTTCTTCAGAAATTTATTACAGAGGCCCTGAACGAGGATGTGGGGGACGGAGATCATTCGTCGCTTTCTGCTATTTCCGAAGATGCCATCAGTCGCGCACGCCTACTTGTGAAAGATAACGGCGTCCTGGCGGGGATGGAACTTGCAGAGAAAATTTTCGAACAGGTGGATCCACGTTTAAAAGTGAATGTTTTGTTGAAGGACGGCTCGTCAATAAAATTTGGAGACATCGCACTTACGGTTGAAGGTCCCGCTAGGTCTATTTTGACGGCGGAACGACTTGTTTTGAACTGCATGCAAAGAATGAGTGCCATCGCGACGAAAGCTGCGCACTTGAAGAAACTGATTGCAGGCACAAAAGCCGCGATTCTCGATACCCGTAAAACGACGCCCAACTTCAGGTTACTTGAAAAATGGGGCGTTGTAATAGGCGGCGGACGAAATCACCGCATTGGATTATATGACATGATCATGCTAAAAGATAATCATATTGATATGGCTGGTGGGATAGAGCAGGCAATCATTCGAGCAAAAGATTATCTTCGCGCCACCAATCGACAATTGGCAATCGAGGTCGAGACAAGAAATCTGAAAGAAGTTTCGGAGGTATTGACAATCGGTGGAGTTGACGTTGTGATGTTAGACAACATGTCTGTCGAACAGATGAAGGAAGCGGTAACGATGATTGGAGGAAAGTTCAAGACAGAAGCCAGTGGCGGAATCACGGAAGAAACGATTCGGTCCATAGCGGAATGTGGTGTCGATTTTATCTCGGTAGGGGCGCTCACACATTCCATCAAAAGCTTAGACTTAAGCTTGAAAGCATTCTAAAGAAATTAAAATTGTAGTGAATAGTATATGGTAGTCAAGACGAAAAATTATAAGCTAGAGAAGAACATTTATATCAACATTGCTTTTAAGAATATCATGAAGCAGCAGGGTTGGATAGCAGCAGCTGCTGCATTCATTATCTGCTTGGGTTATATTTGGGTAGCGTCAATTTGGTGGTTCATCGCGGCATTCATTGGTATTTTACTTTATCTGTTATTCTGGTATATCCAGTTTTATGGTGTTACGCAACTCGAACAGAGCAAGATGTTGTTCGAAAAGTTTTCTTACGAAATTAGCAGTCAGCAAATCTTGATGAAGATTAACCCAAGAGAAGGCGCTCCGATTAAGTGGGATCAAATTCAAAAGGGAGAAATCGGAAAGGATTTCTTCGTCCTTTATATCAATAAGGCTCAGATTCTGTACTGGCCATTCCGAATTTTCAACACTGAGAATGAACGCAAGTTTGTTGGTAGTGTGATGAAAGCTAAGGGACTGGTGAAATAATCGCGTGTAAATTTCTCGACGAACCGCTATTGTTTTTTTTGAAGCTGTGATAACTTCGACATCATGAAGAAGCGGCTGACAGTTTCTGAGTCTCGTCAAAAAATCTATCGCTTTTGCGCGTATCAAGAACGTTCTCACAGTGAAGTTCGCGATAAGCTCTATGAGTATGGACTCTATCGTGATGAAGTCGATGAAATTTTATCGCATCTTATCACAGAAGGTTTTCTAAACGAGGAACGTTTTGCAAAAGCATTTGCGGGTGGAAAGTTTCGGCTCATGAAATGGGGACGAATAAAGATCGTTCATGCATTGGAAGCACGTGGCCTTACGCCGAATTGCATCAAGTCTGGAATGAAAGAGATAGAAGACGATGCTTATCTTCAAACACTAACCGAAATTCTTCAAAAGAAATCGCAGCAGACAGGCGATAAAGATCCGTTTGTGAGACGTGATAAAGTTGCGCGTTTTGCCATTCAAAAAGGATTCGAACCGGATTTAGTATGGCGCGTGATAAAATCGTCGAACAACATTTAACGTCATTGTAATCTCGACAACAATTCGGTAATTTCAGAACTTCCATAGGTAGGGCCATGTTAGAATGGGAGCCAAACTTGATGGATTGATCCATAATCCTTCGGGATGGGTATAACATTTTTTGTCGATTACTTTTAAACTTGCGATAACCCAACAGTCTATGAACGTTCACCTCCACCAAGCGTGTTGTCATATATTAAATCAACTCTCGTCACTCGTTCATCAAATTACCGCAGCAGATTTTGCCAGACCCGTTGAAAGTTTGAGTGGGTCAACAATTGGTCAGCACCTCCGCCATACATTGGAATTCTTTCTGTGTTTTCAACAAGGTTATCAGCAAGGGCTGATTAACTACGACAAACGTGCGCATGACAAGTTAATCGAAAGCGATAAATACTTAGCACTCGCGGCTATCGGGAGAATATCTTCCTTTATCGAAGGCATGCATGAGAAGCCGCTGAAGCTTGAAGCTGGCTACGACGTAAGTAAAGATGTGTTTGTTACCATCGATACAAACGCCACGCGCGAACTTGTTTATAATATTGAACATGCCGTACACCACATGGCGATCATAAAGATCGGCGTTCGTGAAATTGCACGCTACATCTCGTTGGCAGATGATTTCGGCATAGCCGCATCTACGATCCGACATAAAGAAACCGTATCCACTTCTGCTCATTAATTCTTACCTTAGAAATGACATTTTGGGAGAAGATCTATCGAAGCAATTTTTTTATTAAGCTTCGACATTGGGAGTATTGGCCATTTGGCATCGTGCAGTTTCCCGTGATATTATATTACATCTGGCTGTCGTTGCGCGCACGTTCTTTCATTTTCTTTTCTGGATCGAATCCGGGCATAACGATGGGAGGTATGTTTGGAGAATCGAAGTTTGACGTTATCAAAAAAATTCCGAAGCAATACATTCCTCAAACTTTCTTGATTGTTGGGCCGACGAACGCGGAAGAAGTTGCTCAGCAGATTAAAAATAATGGACTATCACTTCCTTTAATTTTTAAACCCGAACTGGGTGAACGCGGATTTATGGTGAAGCGAATTACCTCGCATCAAGACATTGAAAATTATATTCAGAAAATGAAATTCAATTTTCTTATTCAGGATCTTGTTTCATATCCGTTAGAGTTTGGTGTTTTTTACACGCGTTTTCCGGATCAAGAGAAAGGACGTGTTACTTCTGTAACGATGAAGGAAATGCTCTCCGTAACCGGCGATGGTAAGACGACATTACAAGACTTAATCCTAAATCTTGATCGCGCAAAACTTCAGTGGGATAAATTGAAGCTGACATTTGCAGATAGACTTAAGGAGGTACTTCATGAAGGTGAGAAGCTAGAGCTCGTATCCATTGGCAACCATTGTCTCGGCACAAAGTTTTTGGATGGTTCTCATCTGATTAATGACGAACTTTCTGATGCATTCGATGTAATCAGTAAACAGATCGAGGGATTTTATTTCGGACGTTTCGACCTTCGCGTTGCTTCACTCGAAGATTTGTACAAAGGCAATGTTAAAATATTAGAGCTTAATGGGTGTGGCGCCGAGCCGGCACATATTTATCAACCAGGCTTCCCGTTGTTAAAAGGAATGAAGGTATTAATGTCACATTGGAAAAACATTTTTCTTATCGCACAAAAAAATGCTCAACGCGGTTTTAGATTCACGACGGTTGGTGAAGCACGACAGCACTATAAAAAATTTAAGCAGAGAACCGCAGCTTAATTTCATGACGTGATATTACTATCTTTCGCGAATGAGCATAGTTGTCGCGTTTACTTTAGGTTTTGTTTTTTCATTCATCGGATCTATACCACCGGGATCACTTAATCTCATTGTTTTTCAACTTGGACTCAACAAACAAATTGAGGTAGCCATACGCTTTACCATTGCCGTTGCAATCGTTGAATATCCTTATGCTTGGATCTCGGTAATTTTTGCCGATATGGTCACATCCTCGCCTGTAATTATTGCAAACATGAAACTCATCACGGCGGTTGCCATTACAATCTTTGCCGTGATTACATTGTTGCCAGCAAAACAGCAGGCATCTCCGCTTGTTCAGGGTTTTAATAAAAGTGGTTTCCGTCGTGGTGTTGTGCTTAGTATTTTAAATCCACAAGCAATACCGTTTTGGATCGTAGCAACGGCTTACTTAAAAGAGAAATGGAGCCTTACGGTTTCAACGGCGTGGGAATTACATGCCTACTTGTTAGGGATATCACTCGGCACAGTCGCATTGCTATTAATCTTCACGTACTTCGCACAAAAAATTGTTGTACGATTTGGCGATCCGGGTAAACTGAAAAAAATACCTGGATACATGCTTCTCGCCTTAGGTCTTTACGGATTTGTGGACTACTTCTTTTTATCCTAGCGTGTTAAAATATAAACCTGCTTTGTTTGCACTCACGCTAAGCGATGCATGCGCACCATGTAACCACGATAAATTTGGATTTTCGTGACCGGAAGGGAAATTGAAAGCCACTGGAAACGCGTACTCTTTGACATGTTCTGTGATGATGTCTTGAAAATTGTATCCGAAGTTTAACTCTGTGTCAAGTGGCGCCGTAATATGACCGATCACTAACCCAGCAAGATTTTTTAATTTTCCCGCGCGTTTCAGGTGAACGATCATTCTATCCATACGATACAGGTATTCATCAACCTCCTCGAGAATCAAAATTTTACCATCGGTGTCTACATCCGACGATGTTCCGATTGAATCAACTACGAGCGACAAGTTTCCACCGACTGCAATTCCGCGCGCTGCGCCTTCGCGGTTGGGTAAGCTTGACTGAAAATCAATATCGGGTAAGATACCAAACAGGGTGTTTTTGAGAGAATTGATTGAGTTGGGGGCATCATTTTTTCCAAACACAATTGGCATGATTCCATGAATGCTTTCAACGTTGAGTCGATGTACCGCGAGATGAATCGCAGTGACATCACTGAATCCGACGATCCATTTAGGATTTTTCGTGAAGGCGGTAAAATCCAATCGATCAAGAATGCGTGTGCTCCCATACCCGCCACGCGCATTAACGATGGCTCTTATCTGCGGATCATCCAGCATTTGTTGGTAGTCTTCCATTCTTTGATCATCAGTAGCGGAGAGATAATATTCATCGCGGCTGAAAAGATTTGGAGCGAGAACAACTTCCAGTCCCCACGATTTAAAATGTTGCGTGGCGATGTCAACATCAGCTGGTGAAACTTTTCGGCCAGGGGCGACCATTCCAATTTTGTCGCCGGCTTGAAGGAAAGGAGGACGGATCATGGGAAGAAAGATAGAGAGGATGAAGAAACTTTTTATGCCACCATAAATAAAAAAAGCCGCCCTTAAGTCGAGCAGCTTTTCATTCGTTTAAGCAATACTTTTATTTTGCTGATGGTCCAGCTTTTGGTACGATAACCGCCGTAAAATTCAACGTGATTTCTTTAGGGTAAGTATTCGCAATCACAGTAACAGTTTTGTTTTGCACGTTGCTTTTACCGTTCGTGTCGAATTTTACTTTCACGAATCCGCTTCCACCTACGGCAATTGGCTGTTGAGAGTACTCAGGTACCGTGCAGCCGCAAGAAGGTTTAACAGACGAAATCACTAACGGTGCTGCACCATTGTTGGTGAATTTGTAAGTGAATTCCGCAGGATCCCCTTCTTTGAGTGTGCCGAAATCATGTTTCGTTGTTTCGAATTGAAACGCAGGAAGCGGACCTTCCGGCTTTGCTTCAGGTTGAGGTACTGTCGCTGTAGGCGCTGGTGATTTTTGAAGTTGCTCTTCTGCAGCGGCAATTTTCTTTTCAGCGTCTTTGCTATTGCAAGCACCGAGCGTTAACGCCACAAGTGCTGTAAAGACAAGTGATCTTACTATCTGTGTTTTCATATTTTTTTCAATTCCTATTTTAAGCTTTTTTGCCGCGGATTTGTTCCAACAGCTCATCAACATCTTCCAATAATTTCTCAGCCTTATTTCTGGCTTCATCTACGACTTTCTGACCTTGCGATTTTGCTTCAGAGGTGAGCGGCGTTTCTTTACCAGTCACGAAATCATTTACAAGCTCTTGAAGCATTTTGCGGTATTTATCCAATTGAAATGAAAGCTTTTCCCGAGTGTTCGAGCCCTTGTCTGGTGCGTATAAAATGCCCAGCACTGCACCTGTCGCTGCTCCCACTAGAAAGGCCATCAATAAACTTCCACTCTTTTTACTCATAAAACGTTTAAATTAAATTACGTCAAGACGCAAATTCAAAATTTTAACAAAGTTTAACAAACAGATTTGGATGTCCGGTTATTAAAATTTGTGCCGGAATTTTACCTATTTGTTATCCATCAATCCTCGTCCGCTTTTCTTCAGCGTGCCGTTGTCTTGGAGTTCTTTTGCAATCACATCCAGGATACCATTAATGAACTGTCGGCTTTTAGGCGTGCTGTAGTTTTTGGCCAGCTCAATGTACTCGTTGATGGTAACCTTTACCGGAATGTTCGGGAAATTCAAAAATTCAGCAATCGACATTTCCAGGATCATACGGTCTGTAAGCGGTAGGCGGTCGACCTCCCAATTGCGTGTATTATTGGCAATGAGTGTTTTGTATTCACCGTCGAGGTCCGCTGTTGCCTTATACAGTATCTCAATAAACTCTTTATCTTCTTCCCAGTTAATAGAAAGTGTGTGAAGTGCTATACCATTCGGCATCGTGTCAGGGTCGTACGATTTGATGGTTTTTTCGATAAGGCCACGCACAATTTCTTTGTCTTCTGCCCAGCGAAGCACTTCTTCTTCGAAATGTTCATTGATAACAGTCTTGCCAAGGATCACTTTTTTGAAGAGATGGTTTGCAAACTTTTTCTGATCGTCGGCGGAGGGGCTTTTCTTGTCGAGATAGTTTAAATATTCATTGTCTTGGCGTACTACATCGCGGAACCAAAGTTTAACGCGATCGAGTTTATCTTGCCAATGACGTCCCATCTTCAAGGCGTTCTTCTTGAGCTCCTCATTTTTTTGAAGTGCTTTGATCCAAGTATTTTGAACAAAGTTCTTGTGCGATACTTTTTTGTCGGCTTCTGCGAGTTCTGCAAACGCTGTAGCCAGACTCAATACGGAAATGTATTGATCATAAATTTTTTCGATTTCGCTGATGAGGCTTGTTCTGAAGAAATCAGTGTCTTTCTTGGATTGCTTCGCATAAAATAGAAACGCAGCGTTAACAGTCTTTTTGATTTTTTCATCGTCACTATCGACAGATGTTTCGCCTTTGCCGAAGGCTTTCTCAAAAAGTTTAGTAGCAGTTTTTTTCTGAGCGTTTAAGGCAGCTTTGTCCTGTACTTCCATCGAATTAAGATCTGGAAGAAACGCTTCACCAATATTTTCCAGACATAATTCGTAGTTGGCATCTTTGCATTGCTGGAGCGCAAAAAGATTCTGCATTACTTTAATCCGGAGACTTCTTCTGTTAAGCATGATAAAGAACGACGAGTAGTTGATTCAATGAGCCGTAAAAATAAAACATCCCGTCAGGTTCGCCAACGGGATGCCTCAAAGTTTAGGTTAAAATATTGCTTTATCGCGCATTTCTGGATGCTGGCGCGAATTTCTCCTTATCGGGACATTCTAATTCGACCAACGTCGGCGATTCTTTTCTCCGCCAGCCGTATGGCAGCTTCTTGCGAAGAAATTTTGTCCGCTTCTGCGAGGTTCAGAATGTTTAAGCACGTTGTGTAGATTTTCTCCGCTTGCTCAAACACACGTTTACGGTTATAGTTACCCATGTATTCCTGATAAACGTTCATTAGTCCACCAGCATTGATCAGAAAGTCTGGCGCATAAACTACACTTTTATCGAGTAGCATATAGCCATGCTTCGTTTCTTCCTTCAACTGGTTGTTGGCTGCACCTGCTACGATGTTACACTTCAATCTTGGAATAGTATTGTCATTTAGGGTTGCACCTAACGCACATGGCGCATAAATGTCTACATCTAAATCATAAATTTCTTGCTGCCCTACACCTGTTACGTTAAATCGTTGTGCTAGCTCCTTTACTTTATCTTCGAAAATATCGGTGATAAACACGTCAGCATTTTCTTTTACAAGGTATTCTACGAGGTGCATGCCCACTTGACCGACACCTTGCACACTTACACGCTTCCCTGTTAGACTGTCGTTCCCATAAACTTTTTTCGCCGCAGCTTTCATGCCCATGTACACGCCATATGCTGTGACAGGTGAAGGGTCACCGCCGCCCCCCATCGATTCAGGAAGACCGGTAACGTGTTTTGTCTCCATGAAAAGGTATTCCATATCGGAAGTTTTCATGTTCACATCTTCTGCTGTTATATATTTTCCGTTAAGGCTGTTTACGAATTTTCCGAAGCGACGAAGAAATGCTTCTGTCTTCATTGTTTTTGCGTCACCAATGATTACTGCTTTTCCGCCGCCGAGATTAATTCCGCTGATGGATGCTTTGAAAGTCATTCCGCGCGAAAGACGAAGAACATCTGTAAGTGCCTCTTGTTCTGTCGCATAATTCCACATTCTCGTTCCACCCAGTGCAGGACCAAGCACAGTATTGTGAATTGCAATGATCGATTTCAGCCCTGTTACCTCATCATGGCAAAATACCACTTGCTCATGTCCCAGTTGTGAGAGGGTTCCGAAGATACCCGCGTGCTGCACTTTTTCCAGTTCTTTGATCTCCATGCGATTTAATTTTGCGTTTGTTGTTGTAGTTTTAAACCCTCCGAGAAAGGGCGTTATCCAACTAAGGATGTGCAAAATTAAGGTCCTTCAAACGTTTGCACTAACATTTGGTAGGATATTTCGTTTTGACGTGGGTCCACCAAATTTTTTTTCATGCGCGAACTGAAGTACCTGAATAAATATCTGTTTAAATACAAGTGGCATTTTCTCCTCGGAACAATCTTCGTCATCATTTCCAACATCTTCCAGATTATTCCAGCAATGCTCGTCAGAGATGCGATTAACTATGTGGTTGATAATCTTAACATCTATCAATCGCTCGGACAATCAGCAACGCAGCAAAAGTTCTTTACCGTTGTGGCTTTTGGCATCATGGTCTTTGCCGGATTGATCGTATTGATGGCCTTTCTTCGAGGGGTGTTTCTATATTTTGTAAGACAAACTTTGATCGTCATGTCGAGATTGATCGAGTACGATCTTAAGAACGAAATATTTGAACATTATCAGTCGCTGCCCTTGAGTTTTTATCGCAGAAATAACACCGGCGATTTGATGAACAGAATCTCTGAGGATGTCAGCCGTGTAAGAATGTATCTCGGTCCTGCAATCATGTATGGATTGACACTCATCACGCTCTTTATGATGCTCATTCCGTTCATGTTTCATAAAAGTGCAACGTTAAGTTGGTACGCGCTCAGCCCCATGCCATTTCTTGCATTAAGTATTTTTTACGTCAACAATATTGTCGAACGGAGATCAGAAAAAATCCAGGAGCATCAGTCGCGTCTTTCTACGTTTGTGCAAGAAGCCTTTAGTGGTATTCGTGTACTGAAGTCGTTCAATCGAGAAGCGCAGTCGATGGAAAAATTTGACCGTGAACTCGATGACTACAAAAAGCAATCACTCAAGTTAACCAAGATACAGTCGATGTTTTATCCGGTGATCATGGCATTGATTGGCGTGAGCACAATCTTAACCGTGTATGCCGGGAGCATGGAGGTTATTAATGGTAATCTAAAGCTAGGTGTTATTGCAGAGTTTATCATGTACGTAAACATTCTCACGTGGCCCGTAACATCATTGGGATGGACGAGTAGTCTTGTTCAACGTGCGGAAGCCTCTCAAAAAAGAATTAATGAGTTCTTAAAAACAAAAACCAACATCGTTAGCGAGAAGGATTTGGTTCGCGAGATCAACGGAAAAGTTGAATTCAAAAATGTCACGTTCATATATCCCGATAGTGGCATCAAAGCACTGAAAGATATTTCCTTTACGATAGCACCTGGAGAATCATTAGCAATCATTGGAACAACAGGTTCGGGAAAAAGTACGGTATCTAGTTTGGTTTCGCGTTTGTACGACACGCGTGGAGGTGAAGTGTTGATCGACGACCTTCCGATTGCAGACTACAACCTCACATCGTTGAGAAAACAAATTGGCTACGTGCCACAAGATGTATTTCTTTTCAGCGATACCGTTGCCAACAACATCGCGTTTGGAACTGTTGATTCTGACCAAAGCAAAATAGAGCAAGCGGCGAAAGATGCAGACGTGTACCATAACATTATGGAATTTGCGGCAGGTTTTGAAACACGCGTTGGAGAAAGAGGCATTACGCTTTCGGGTGGCCAAAAGCAACGTGTCTCGATTGCGAGAGCAATTGTGAGAGAACCAAAGATTTTAATATTGGATGATGCGTTGTCTGCAGTTGATACAAAGACCGAGAACAATATTCTTAACAGCATGAAACGCATCATGCGAGGAAGAACAACGATTATTATTTCTCACCGTGTTTCGTCTGCAAAACTTGCTAATAAAATTATTGTACTTGTTGACGGCAGCATTGTTGAACAAGGAACACACGAATCACTGATTGGTCGTGAGGGTGTTTACAAAGATCTCTATGAAAAGCAGGTGTTACAGGAAGCTGAGGAAAAAACGAGCTAGAAACTGTATCGTGCACCAATGCCTGGAAATACACGCATCGAAGCGCGGTTCGACACTTCGAAAAAGAAACTCATCTCGCCAAAAACCACGAGTGGGATATTCTGCAATGTGAATTCAAGTCCGCCAATAGCTTCAGGGCCGACGTCGAAATCTCTTTTCTTGGTAGAAAAAATATCGCGGCCGTTGATGTCGAAGTCTCTATAAAAATATTCAACACGCGCAGTTTTAATCACACCACCAAAGCCTACATACCAATCTAGTTTCCCTTCGATTCCTTCAGTTGGAACCTGGAATTGAAACAGGTAACGTGCCGCCGTGTAAAATACACTTCGTGTTTCATGGTCTTTGTACTCAAGGTCGTCATAAAGACGGTTAAACTGCTTTTCGTAGTAAGTAGATGCAAAAACATTCGGTGCTGTGCCGATCATAAACTCCAATGCTCTGTTTGACGGAAGGTATCGCTTAAAGGTGATGGCCATCGGTTCGCCAATGCGTATACCCAGACCGTTATGCTGAGCGACGACGATGAATGTGTTGAGGAGGAATAAGGAGCAGAAGGCAATTTTTTTCATGAGGATCGGTGTGATACAGACTGTAAATCTGCAAAATTCTCCGCATAATCAGAAGATGTAACGTAATCCTACGCCACCTTCTACATTGCGCCATCCTGGATCGGCTTGCACATCAGCAAAATATTCAAGCTCCATAAAGGCAGAGATAGGGAGTTTGAAGTAGGAGTATTCAATTCCAAGTACGCCTTGTGGGCCTTGCGTACCACGATAAACCTGGTAGTTGCCAGGGAGTGTTTCTGAACCTGCAGCACCACCTTCGTAGAGATAGTCGTAAGAAAGCCGCGTGTTTTTCCATTCCCAACCCGCACCAATATAAAATTGCAACCCGGGAGAAATTCCTTTCCCGTCGATATGATAGAGTGCTTTAATTTCGCCAATGAAGTCGCCCTTTACGCGATGACTCAAATAGCGTACAAACGAGTTGTTGGTAAGTGTGTCGAAATTTTGGTACTCACTAAATTTTTCGCGGAAGTAGCGATTGTATAACCCACTGGCTGCTTTGCCAAGGTCTGCGGCGAAAGCAAATTTCTTAGAAGGATAGAACTTGTAAGTAAATGCGAACGGGTCGCCCAACTTAAAGCCCAACCCATGATAGGGATACTGACTATCTTCAAAGATAGGACAAGCTATTTTCTTGCCTTTTGATTTTGATCCATTGAAGCCCGATCGATTGTGCTTACTGCCAGAATGCGTGACCCTTTTTTTCTGTGACCAGCAATTGAGGCTGATTACACTAAGTATACACACAAGTATTGTTGCACGCACGATCATAAAATGCAAATATAACGGTTTTCAATCGCTGACCAGTTCAGTGCCTGTCGCTTGATCGATCTTGGCATTAAATAAACTCTTTATACTGCATCCTGTGGAGTTGCGCATAATGCCCGTTGTGTGCCAGCAACGATTCGTGTGTACCCGACTCTTTAATTTCACCATGGTCGAGCACAATGATTTTGTTCGCCTTTTGAATAGTAGAAAGTCGATGTGCAATAACAATAGAGGTACGACCATGCATCATTTTCACGATGGCCTGCTGAATCATTTCCTCCGTCTCACTGTCAACAGATGATGTCGCTTCATCCAACACCAGAATTTTTGGATCATAAACCATCGCGCGTATGAACGAGATGAGCTGCCGTTGACCAACGGAAAGCGTAGCCCCACGCTCCATTACATTATACGAAAGCTTTCCGGGAAGTCGCTCTATAAATTTTCGTGCGCCAACAAGATCTGCTGCGTGCCAAACCATTGCTTCCGTTACATCAGCATTACCCAACGTAATGTTGTTCAGAATGGTGTCGGAGAACAGAAAAACATCTTGAAGTACAACGCCGATATTCTTTCGAAGGTGACCAAGATCGTAATCCTTAATATCAACGCCATCGACCTTGATCGAACCTTTGTTTATTTCATAGAATCTGTTCAATAAATTAACGACGGAAGATTTACCAGCGCCAGTAGCACCAACCAAGGCGATGGTTTCGCCTGCAGCCATGTGAAGGCTAACATTTTTTAGTACATAGTTTTCTTCGTTGTAAGCAAACCAAACATTATCGAAATCAACATTTCCGTGGATATGATGCGGTTTGAAGCTTCCATTTTTTTGTACGTGTTCTTGATCGTCGAGCAAATTCATGATGCGGGATGAGCTGACGATACCCATCTGCAACGTGTTATACCGATCTGCGATCATTCGGATCGGTCGGAAGAACATCTGAATGTACATGATAAATGCGATGAGCTCACCGACCGTGATGCTAGATTGTTGCTGGTCCATTATTCCTTTCGCACCATACCAAATCAGCAAACCAATTCCCGACGCCGCGATAATTTCTGCTACGGGATAATACACACTGTAGTAGAGGACGGATCTTAGATTAGATTGCTTATGCTCCTCGTTGATTTGTTTAAATTTTTCAAACTCACGTTTCTCGCTTCCGAAAATTTGCACAATGTTCATCCCTGTGATATGCTCCTGCACAAACGTGTTGAGATTCGCTACGGCGTTTCGCACATCGTTAAAAGCTACTTTTATTTTTTCTTTGAAGACGTATGTGCTCAGAAGCAATAGCGGAATGGTGGATAAACTGAGCAGTGACAGCCGCCAGTTAGACCAAAACATGAAAGCAAGAATAAAAAGGATTTGGAGTAGGTCGCCCACCATCGCGGCAAGTCCTTCACTAAATACATCCGACAGCGTCTCGACATCCGAAATAGATCTTGTGACGAGTCGCCCAATTGGTGTTTTGTCAAAGAATCGTAAACGAAGGCTTATGATATGTTGGTAAAGCCTGGCGCGTATATCGCGAATGACTTGTTGCCCAAGCCAGCCCGACACGTAGGTATGCACGTATTGAGCGATGGAATTTATAACCAGTAGCCCCAGTAGTAACCACATCATGTTCACCATGGCACCGTAGTCGCCCGCGGCAACGTCGTGATCGATCGTGTACTGAATGAGGAACGGCCTAGTCGGTGTAAGTACGCCCAACAAAAATGTTAGCAACACAACAAGGATGAAACGCCCTTTGTAAGGCATTACGAATTTCATCAGTCGCCGAAGGACTGACCAATCGATGATGTTTCCGCTGCTTACTTTTTCTTTCTCCACAAAAACTTTGTCATATATAAATTACAGCCTTTCAGAATCATCAATACAAGGGCTTCAGTCGATAAGTACGAACAAATTTGATCGATGGATTCAACAGCGAAAATTTGCGCTTATTTTTTTGCGCGATAGTACATTGTGCTTGCGTTCGACTCCTGCAAAATTTCCTTTGCAACAGAAAGTATTTGATCTGTGGTTACGGCATTAATCCGTGCACCTTCTTCGTTGACGAGGTTCGCGTCTCCGGATAGTTTTGCAAAGGCCAAATTCATGGCACGGTTCATCACCTCTATCTCACCGAATTCCAACGTAGATTCTGCTTGGTTTTTCACCTTCTCAAGATCACCCTCGTGAACACCACTACTCAGCACAGATGAAATGATTTCGCCAATTTCACTTTCCGCATCTTCAAGTCTAATGCCTTCTTTTAGGCGGCCACTCATCACGAGTAAGCCGGGATCAATAGTACCCATTACAAAGGATGATATTGACGTAAAGATCTCTTTCTCCTTCACCAGTTTCTGATACAAAATGCTGGACTGCCCTCTGCTCAGAACATCGCTTAAGAGATCTGCTGCGTAGTAATCTTGGTGAAATCTTCCGGGCATGTGCCACGCTTTATAAAAAGCATTCGCAGGTACGTCGGCCTCCACTTCCATAAACCTCTTGGTGATTTGCTTCGGTTCGAGCGGAAGATTTCGGTGGGCAAGTTTTGGCGATGCAATTGGCCCAAACCACTTCTCACTGAGTTTCTTCACTTGATCTACCGTCACATTTCCGGCAACAACCAAAATTGCGTTTGAAGGTGTATAATATTTGAAGAAGAAATCCTTTACATCATCTAGCGTAGCGTTTTCGATGTGACTAATTTCTTTGCCGATAGTAGCCCATGAATAAGGGTGTACTTTATAGGTAAGCGGACGAAGTTTAAGCCAAACATCTCCATAAGGTTGATTGAGGTAGCGTTGCTTAAATTCTTCGATCACGACCTTCCGTTGTACTTCCAGAACTTTTGGATCGAATGACAAACTCATCATGCGATCACTTTCTAGCCAAAATCCTGTTTCAATGTTGGAAGCCGGAACGGTTAAGTAGTAGTTCGTGATATCGGTGTTGGTGAATGCATTGTTTTCACCACCGACGCGCTGCAGTGGTTCGTCGTAGCTTGGAATATTCTTGGAACCACCAAACATGAGATGTTCGAAAAGATGGGCAAATCCGGTTTTGTCAGGATGCTCATCACGGGAGCCAACGTCGTAAAGTATGTTCATTACGGCAATTTGAACGGTGTGATCTTCGTGGACCATCACCCTGAGGCCGTTAGAAAGCGTGAATTCTGTAAAGTTGATCATGAAGGGTGTAAAAATAGCAACTGATTTGAAATCTTCTATTGCCGTTTGTAAATGGTTTAAACGGTGGGTGCCACGGATGGTATTGGCAACGTGATGGTAAATCGCGATCCTTGATCGATAGCCGAATTTGCCTCTACCGTTCCGTTCAGCTTTGTTACCGATTCCTTTAGGATATAAAGTCCAAGGCCTGAACCTTGTGATTTTTCGCTTGCCCGGTAAAACATTTCGAATATTTTATCCAAGTGTTTTGCTTCTATGCCGCTGCCGTTATCCTCGACCGTTAGCAAATAATTCGCATCATCTTTTGTAAGCGAAATTTTTACGAACGGTTTTATCGTCGCATCGTTGAAACGGTGAAACTTGATAGCATTCGAGATGAGGTTGTTGAGGATGATTTTAACCCGTGTAAGATCGGTGAACAGTAACCCCTGCGTTGTGTCTGTAATCGTAAAAGTTATTTTTTCAAAATTGGGTGTGTACTGATGATCATGCAATAAGTTTCTAACAATATCCTCAAATTGACATCCTTCAATTCGAACAGGTATTCTTGTATTTCGTGAATAGCTCACTACGTCCCTAATGAAATCTTCTAGTTTGCGTACACTGCGCTCCATCATGGCGAGGTACTGGGTCTGAAGTTCGTTGGGTTTGTCAAGTCGCGCGACGTTGATAAGTCCGAGAATTGATTTTAACGGCGCACTAAGATCGTGTGATGCGCTATACACAAATCTGTCAAGCTCAGTATTGCGAACAAGGAGTTCTTCGTTCGCTTTTTGTAAATCATGGGTTTTCTCTTGCACGAGGTTTTGAAGATATTCTTTTCGCTTCTTCATAATTCGCGAGGTCGCGATATACGAAATCCAAGCGATTAGGATACAAATGAAGAGGACCAAAAAAACGAACTCAGCATGTTGCCAATATGGACGATCGACGAAGAGGGTAACCACCTCGGATTGACTCCATCCTTGTCCCGAATTTTTCTTTGCCCGAACTTCGATGGTGTGCTTACCAGGCTTCAAATCTGTAATGCTTACTTCATGATTTCTTACAACGCGCCAGGTGGAATCATGATCCATGCGCCATTGCATGATGATTTTATTCTCCGGAAACGTGATTGCCGAAAACAGGAAATTAACGAACGCACCATACGGTAGTTTAAGTCCATCGACAAAGCGCTTAGCCACACCGTTGACACGCGCTTCAACGCAAACTGGTTTTACCGTAAGACCATTGTTGATGACAGGCTGAACGGCAGTTGCCAAGCCGAATGACGTTCCAATCCAAACTCGCTTTTTCTGGTCTACATAGATGCCGTGATCGGTAATGGTGTTCGAGGGCAGCCCAGCATTTTCATCGAATAGCCAATACTCTCCGCGCTGGACGTTGTATCTAAATAAACCATGAGAATTTGAAAAAAGAATATTAGCAGAATCCAGCAGTGCGACAGACGTTACCGAAAAGTTGGTAAATACATCTCCCAGGTCAATTCGAGTTATTTTCTCGCGGTCATATTTTAGCAACCCTTCTGTGGAGGCGAGCCAAAGCGTATTTCCCTGTATGGCGATGTCGACAATATTAAAATCACCCTCAACATTAAATGTAACGGGTCTACTCACATTAACGAAAGTGTTGCTACCATCCGCCTTAAAGAAAAGGTAGTTATTGAGGCCGCTGGCGCCAGCATATAAACCGTCTAATCCTTCGCGCACAACATTCACTTCACTCTGGTTTGAAATGGGCACATCAAATTTTTCCACCGCGAGATCTCTATTGCGGATCACTATGATGTGATTGCTCGCGGCTTGACTTAGCCAGAGATCTTCTTTCGAATCTAAGAAGATGTCATGTACAAAGTTTCCATCGTCTACAAAGTTCCATTCTCGAGTTTTCGCTTCATTCACAAAGAGTAGTACACGCGTTGCACTACTTGCCCATAAACCTCGTTTACCATATTGTAAGCTCTGAAAATAACCACGTTGTTCGTTATACACCGACTCACCTTCCCATGTAAAACCATCGTAGGACTTTTTTAGCGCGATCAGGTTATCTTTAAAGCAATAGTAGAGAACATCGGTATCGTGATTGTACACGATATCTTCTACGAAATGGGCTTGTGAATTTATATCGGCAAGGATGAATTGATTTTTCTGAACAAGCACAACGCCTTTATCGGTAGCAACCCAAACGTCGCCCTCTTTACTGAAATAGCTTTGGTTGATTCCTTGAAAGTTATAAAGTAGCGCTTCGAGACGTTGGTCCGGATAGAGCTTGTACGCATCATCGCCATACGTACTGATCCACCACGCACCGTCGGGAGATTTACAGAAGTGCGATGCATTTTCAACAGGCAATATCATGTTCACATCACCGACCTCTCCGTTGTTGAGGTGCAAATTGTAAAAACCGCTTGTTGATGCAAACCACAATAGGTCGTCGTAAAAAGCCGCGTGATTAACACCCTCGGGTAGTTGTACATCCATGTCTTCAAAACGATCGTCAAGTTCGTCGTATCGGAACAACTTGCCAGCATAACTGATTGCATACAAGATTCCCTGGCGATCTTCAAACAAAATAAAAGATCGGATGAAGACCGTCGATCGATTGAGCGTGCCAAGATCATATCGCTTAAGTTTGTTTTGTGACAGACGTGTAAGCGATTGTGGCTCAGCAAGCCAGATGTTGCCATGACGATCTTCGAAGGCGGCCTTTGGAAACCAAATTGTCGAGTCTGTTGGATTCCTCGTTCCCATGGCCAGGGTCTCAAAGATTACGGTATCTTTTAAATTTTTAATTTCAATTAAATCTAGATCTCCAAACGCGAGAAGTCTTCCTTTCTTTGTGACAAGAAAACCTTTTGTGTATTGACTATGAAATGCAGATTTATAAGGTGTGAATCGAAAGCCGTCGTATTTTACAAGACCATCATCTGTTGCGATCCAGAAATATCCGAGTGAATCTTCTGCAATCGCTTTGATCACGTCACTTGGTAAGCCTTGTTCCACACGGTATTGCTTAAAGCGATATTCCTGAGCGTGCACGGAACAGCTCAGCAGTAGACCAACAACAATCCCAACTCTTGTCAAACGCATCAAATTAAGGCTATGATCAGCATAGAATAATAACTTTTTTTCGTCATAAAGAAAAGCAAATGCAAGGCACAACCATCAAAGGAGAGTCAAAAACTCGTTTAACTTTGTGCGCAACATAAGTCGTATGAAATTCGATCGCAAAAACCTTCCAGACAATGTATTGAAAAGGCTGCATTATGAACTTTTGCTACCACGTCTGATCGAAGAAAAAATGCTTATTCTCCTCAGACAAAACAAAATCAGTAAATGGTTTAGTGGGATAGGACAAGAAGCTATCGCTGTAGGTGTAACGCAAGCCCTACAACCAACGGATTATATTTTGCCGATGCATCGTAACCTTGGTGTTTTCACGGGACGCAACGTGCCTTTCGATAAATTGTTTGCACAATGGCAAGGTACGAAAATGGGGTACACGAAAGGACGTGATCGATCTTTTCACTTTGGGTCTAAAGAACATCACATTGTCGGCATGATATCCCATCTCGGTCCGCAAAACGGTGTTGCTGATGGCATTGCCCTCGCATCAAAATTGCGGTCAGAAAAAACTGTCACTGCGGTCTTCAATGGTGATGGTGGCACGAGTCAAGGAGACTTTCATGAAGGCGTAAATGTGGCAGCCGTGTGGGATCTACCTGTGATCTTCGTTATCGAAAATAATGGTTATGGGTTATCAACGCCGAGTCACGAGCAGTTTCGTTGCTTAAGTTTTGTCGACAAAGCTATCGGCTACGGTATCGAGGGTATTCAAGTGGATGGGAATAATATTTTGGAAGTTTACAATACCGTTCACGCACTTGCAGAAAGTTTGCGCGAGCGACCTCGGGCCATCATTCTAGAATGCAATACCTTTCGCATGCGCGGCCACGAGGAAGCGTCGGGCACGAAGTATGTTCCAAAAGAACTGATGGATGCCTGGGCGAAAAAAGACCCAGTTGAAAACTTCGAACAGTATTTGATTGCCGAAAGTATCATTGATCAAAAGTACTGCGACGACCTTCGGATTGAAATTCGCAAAGAGATCGAGAATGATCTGGAAGTTGCTTTCGCCGAACAACATCCGCAGCCTAATTCAGACGATGAACTGAAAGATGTGTACGCACCATTCTCGCAAGAAGTAATAGTGCCTAAAGGAAATAAAACCGAGAAGAGATATATCGACGCGATCAGTGACGGATTGCGTCAGTCTATGGAACGATTTGAAAATCTGGTTTTAATGGGGCAAGACATTGCAGACTACGGTGGCGTTTTTAAGATCACGGAGGGATTTGTTGAGCGATTCGGCAAGGATCGTGTGCGTAACACGCCCCTTTGTGAGTCAGCGATCGTTGGCGCGTCTCTCGGACTATCGATAAAGGGAATGAAATCGATGGTTGAAATGCAGTTCGCGGATTTTGTGAGCGAAGGCTTTAATCAAATTGTAAACAATCTCGCGAAAGCACATTGGCGCTGGGGACAACATGCAGATGTTGTCGTACGCATGCCGACGGGTGCAGGCACCGCTGCAGGGCCCTTCCATTCTCAAAGCAACGAAGCGTGGTTTTTTCACACACCTGGGTTGAAGATTGTGTACCCATCGAACCCTATCGATGCAAAAGGACTGCTTTGTGCAGCGATCGAAGACCCCAATCCGGTGATGTATTTCGAGCACAAACTCATGTATAGATCCATTAAAGATTTTGTGCCGGATCAATATTACACCACTGAAATGGGAAAGGCGTGCGTTGTAAGAGAAGGCTCGGATCTAAGCATCATCACCTATGGTATGGGCGTGCATTGGGCCTTGGAAGTAGTGGGTGACATTGCCAATTGCCGAGCGGAAATTCTTGACTTGAGAACCTTACTGCCATGGGATAAGGAAGCCGTTATGGCGGCGGTAAAAAAAACAAATCGAGTATTAATCTTTCATGAGGATACGCTTACAGGCGGCATTGGTGCTGAGATCAGTGCGTGGATAACGGAACATTGTTTCGCGGAACTCGACGCTCCCGTTGTTAGAGTAGCGAGTTTAGATACCGCTGTGCCCTTTGCACCGACGCTTGAAAACAATTTTTTACCTAAAATCAGGTTAAAAGAGAAGATTGAATTTCTGCTTAATTTTTAAAGAACTTACAGCCAGGGAATCAGTCGGTTAAAACCCGGATAATTTTATTACCTTGCCTTGTTTCAACGCCAATTTTTTGAACTCGCGTCACGCATATATCGAGACTAATTTTTTGAATGCCTGTAAACTCATCGGACTGGTAATTATTCTGATGCTATTGGTATTCCCTGCTATGGCTCAAAATACGAAAGGGGATAGGCCGCAGGGTAGCGGAGGCCAAAAGCGCGAAAGCCGATTTAAGCTTCCATTCAAGAAAAAGAAATCAGCAACCAAGACACCCAACTATAATCGAGCTCAGAGTAAGGGCGCGTCGCGCGCCGGCAGCGCACGTCGATCAAGTAAGCCAGGAAAAACGAAAGTATACCCCCAGCCTGCAAGAACTGTTACAAATCCCGGTGATAGACAACGCGCTTGGAAAGGTAATGCCTCGGGAAATCGTGTAACGGTAAGAAGTAATTCAGGGAAGAATAAGAACGTTTATCCTCAATATGGTAGGTATGTGCGCGTAAAGAGCAAAAGCGCTCCGAAAAATACACAGCGCGCCGTGTCCAATCGCGCCGCACTTTCAAGACTCAATAAACTGCAAGGACCGGAGCCGTCACCGCCGAAGAAGAAACGTAAAGTCGTTCCACGCTCGGCTTCACGATCATTCATTCGCAACAGAAGTATAAATGTGTATGCGAATTTCCCACGTTCAAAAAAACGGCCAGAGCGCGCGGTGACAACCGATATCGCCGGTAGGAAATTGAGAACGAAAAATTTTGAGACGCCACGGCCAGCCATCGTGTCGTCGGGAGGACGCGCCACACGACCAAGACGCGTGAGCGATAAGCCTTACCGCGGCCCAAATCCAAATGGACCTAAGTTTAAACGTCCGGCACCGCGAACCCAAGAGAATGCTTGGACGGGCGACATCACAGGTAGAAAAATTCGTCATAGGAATAAATCAAGTAAGCCAGATGCTCAGGTTGGAGATCCTGTGTTTCCACGTCGTAGAATACACGACCGCTATGGTGATCGACCTTACCGAGGCCCCGGTGGTGGATATCGCTCGGCATCACAACCTGGTGAAAAAAGAGTCGGACTTAGACCTAATCCTGGTCGTGCTCCTGGCATCGGGGCAAATGGCATTGGTGGGTTTCGCGGACGTATAAAAGCGCAACGACCATTCAAAGGTGGAGGCAGTGTTAGTGGTGGATCATGGAATAATCGGCGCACGCCAATAGCAGTACGACCACCTGGCGCCAATGGACAAAAGGTAGGCGGCTTCCCTGGCAAACTAAAACGTTTTGGAGCGGACCCTGGATTTAATGATCAAGGTGAAGGATTCAGTGGTTCGAAGAAAACACGCAAGCCATTAAAAGGCGGTGGAAGTGTTAGTGGAAGAGTTTGGAACAACAAAGGCAATGCAATTCCAGCGCGCACTCCGCGAGGAGCAGACGCTGCCAAGATTGGCTATTCAGGAAATATAAAAGCTGGTAAACCCGTAAAAGGCGGCGGCAGTGTTAGTGGGCAACTTTGGAATAACAAAGAAAAAGCACTCAACCCGCGAACACCGCGTGGTGCTCGTGCCGGAGAAGTCGCGGGCTTTCCTGGAAAACTCAAACGCTATCAGGCTGACCCTGGATTTAATGATCAAGGTGAAGAATTTACGGGATACATCAGAAGACCACGTTTCTGGAAAGACTATATCAAGAACGAAAAGGCTGCCGACGGCTCATTAAAAAAGAAGCGTCCATCCTCATCAGACTTTAAGACTGGTGAACTCCAAGTAGTTGTTCGTCAACGAAAATATGTGAAGAACAAATCCCTTCCAGAAACAGCAACGCCTAAGCAGTCACCTACGCGATCAACGTACGAGGCAGACGAACTTCAAGTGAAGATGCGACAGCGTAAGTATGTGAAGAATAAAAATTCAGCGGAAGAATCGCTGTTGAAAAAAGCGCCTACGCGTGGTACCTATCAAACGGGAGAATTGCAAGTAAAGGTCAAGCAGCGTGCATACGGTCAAAAAGAGCATGGCGCTGAAGGTTCATTACCAGGAATAAAGCCGACTAAAACATCAGTTAAAGCAAGTGAATTTTCAAGAAGTATTCGCCGTGATTGGGACTATATTAAAAATCCAAGTTCGGCCGATCAGGCATTGAAGGTTCGTGAGCCGGGGAAAGCCTTTGCACGCTCAACAGATTATCAGGGGAATATCAAGATGAAGAAATTTGAACTCTTCGAAAAAAACAAACGCTTACACCCTGATTCTAAATTTGTTAAGATCAATAAGAATAATGTTGATTCAGAAAGAGATGCGATGACGAACTTTAAATTGTGGTGGTCGCGTTTATTTAAGAAAAACGAAACAGCGCCTGAACACTTGAAAGAAAAAGGTAAAAAGCCGCGGTATGATAAAGGTGAAGATGGGTTGTGGTATGACTAACTTATGCAGTGGAATAATTTAAATAACGTGCAGCAGTTACAGGAACTGTTGCAAGTATCGGAAGAAAGTCCAGTATTGATATTTAAACACAGTACACGCTGCTCAATCAGTAGAACAGCGCTTGATCGTTTAGAGCGAAACTGGAACGAAAATGAAGTAGGTCACATTAAGCCCTATTTTCTAGACCTCATTTCATTTCGCGACGTTTCAAATGCTATACAAGATCTGTTGTCCGTGGAACATGAGTCGCCGCAGCTTATCGTCGTACAAAAGGGAAAGGCGACCTATCATCGATCTCATTTCGATATTGACTACAAACACCTCCAGTCATCGTTTAAAAATTGAACTCTACCTTTTGAACAAGGCTATCAGAGAGGCTTAGCGCTACAGGGCATGTTAACGCGGCCCTTTTGAGTTTTTCCTTTTGAGCATCCGTTGCGTTGAGCGAGGCGTGTGTAAATGTGATGTGTATCTCTGCAATTTTTCTAGGATTCGACGCCATCACTTTTACAATTTCGGAGGTGAGTCCCGTGAGATCTATAGATTCTCTTTCTGCCAGGATTCCCATCAGCGTCATCATACAGCTATTTAAAGACGCGCAGGTTAGGTCCGTGGGGCTAAAAGCTTCACCTCGTCCGTTGTTGTCTGGAGGCGCATCTGTTATTATTTTGTTTCCCGACCGAAGGTGCGTTGCTTCCGTTCTCAGTCCTCCCAAATAGATTGCTGTCATTGAAACCATGTCGAATAACTTAGAGTATGTATTTGCGTTAGGTAAATTAAAACATAAATTTATTGTTAAAGAATTGAGGTCGAATGCGCATCGCTAAAATTTCCTTCTGCTTGACAATGTTGGCCATCACCACTTTTCAGGCAAATTCACAAACCCAGGACAGTTACGATTATCAGTCAGAATTTACGTGGGGATTCAATAAGAATACTTCGGGTGGACTTATCGGAGGGCTAGTATTTAAGAAGGCTCGTAAATTGAACGATCGTGTTTTAGAAACATATGGTGTTGAAGTGATGAACGTTAAGCATCGTTTGGAACGTCGGGTGAATGCCATTAATAGTGGAAACTTTTACATTTTCGGAAAAGCCAATTATTTATATGCGATTCGCCTGCAATACGGACGCGATTTGATTCTTTTTAAAAAAGCATCGCAGCAAGGCGTTGAAATTAAAAGTGTCTTTGCGGCAGGGCCATCAATCGGAGTCGTTGCTCCATATTATGTTGAATATTCTCTTGCGCCCGGGGGTGCAAGGACAACAACTGGTCAGTACGACCCCGATAACACTAATATGAATACAGGACAAATCCTGGGTACGGGTCGTTTGTTTCAAGGAATTGGCGAATCGAAGATCGTTCCGGGCGTGAATTTTAAAGCGGCAATAAATTTTGAGTTGGGCACGACGAAAAGTCAAGTGACTGGTTTCGAAGCTGGATTTCTCCTGGATGTCTATTCCAAAAAGATTGAATTGATGCCTGAAGCAAAAACCTATTCGGTTTTTCCAATTTTATTTATCACGCTTTTCTATGGCGGGAGAAAATAGAACTTGGGCGCTGCTCGGATCCGAATTTGAAACAAAAAAAGTCCTGACATTTCTGCCAGGACTTTTTCTTTTGTCTATGTTAGATGTCTTACGCTGTTGCAGCAGATGACTCTTCAAATTTTTGGGACGTTCTAAGGGTTACTGTCTTCTTAGCTTTGTAACCGCAGTAGCCGCACTGGTAGTGTTTCAACAACTCACCTTCTTGATCAAGTGATGGTGCCTTAAGGATTTCCTCACGAACCACTTTAAATGTTTGATAGTTACATTCAGGGCACTGTAATGCATGCAAGTGACCAGAGTATCTTTCGATTTTTACATAACCAGTTTCTTCATCTTTCCACACATCGTAGTCGATAGAGAAAACATCTTCTTCAGCTTGCATACCTTCATCGAGGTAAGCATCTTCTTCTTCTTCGCTGAGAAGTTTCATTGCTTTGCCAGTTTTAGGACTAACCCGTGGCTTATAGCGAAGCACTTTAAGTCTTTTTTCGATGAAGAAAGGGTAGTAGAATTTCAACAGGTTTTGGATGATCAAAGCGACGATCATTCCCATGGCAAACGTCACGAAACCGCGTACGAAAATCCAAAGTGCGTTGAGCTCAACGATGTTAGAGTTAGCCCAGAAGCAGCAGCCTACGATCAACACGATTGATGCCAACCAAAGGGTTTTGATCTCCATTCTGTTGATATAATCGTATTTCGACTTCGCGTCTCCCATCGTAGCAAGCTTAACCACATGATAAAGGGCTATCAAAATGGATATCGCCCAGGCGACGAGAGCGATGGTTTTGGCCATTTCATTCCAAGATGCATACTGCGTTGGATCAATCTGATTCATGGTACGGGTTGGTTAATATTATTCCTCTTAGCAAATATAAAATTCATTATGAATTAAACCTAACGTGTCAGGTACACGCGAGCGCGAAAATCACCCCCAATTTAACACTGTTTTGCGGAATAAGCCAAAGGTAAAGTATGCGAAGCCCTGCTTATTGATGACAACGGTATACAAATTCTCTTACTATCGTTAAAGCTTTCGTCGTTTGTTCGTACATCGCCATGTGCGCACAATCACTAAGGATATGAACTTCAGAATGTTGTGCTTTCGCTGCTTGCAATTTCAAACTGTCAGGGGAAATTCCCTGATCTTTTTCACCGCCAAGAAAAAAAATCGGTTTCGGAAATTTCGCGAGCGTCTCTTCTTCATTTTTTCGATCGCGCATCGCCAAAGTATAGGCAATAACTGTCCTGGCAGATGTCTGCTTTGCTATTTCCTTAACGTCTGAGATAGCGGGATTATTATTCGTCGCGAATAATGGCTCAATAAAATTTGTATTAAATGACTCCGCACCATTGCGCTCGACAAAGTCCAAAACTTTTGTCCGCGATTCCTTTCTCTCTGGTGTGTCGGCAAGTGCTGTCGAATGAAACAGGCCTAATCCAGAAAAGAAATCCGGATATTTTTTAACCATCGCCAGCGCCACATAGCCGCCAAGCGAATGACCAATGATTACTGGGTTGATAATCTTTTCAGCTTGAATCCAATTGACGATCGCATCAGCCACTCCTGATAAGGAGACTTGGTGACCGGGAAGATCACTTTGTCCAAACCCCGGAAGATCGGGGGTAATTACTTGGAAATCTTTCGCAAGTTCAGCCGAAAAATCTTTCCAGATGAGATGACTCATAGGGAAGCCATGCAACAATATCACAGGATGACCGTTCCCCTTTACGTCTGCAAAAATTTTCGTCATTTTAGCGGGATTGGGAAGGAACGCGCTCTAACATTTCAGCAACGGTGCGCACGATTCCATCCGGATCGAATCCACATTCACGGTGCAGTTCAATTTGCTCACCATGCTCAACAATTCGGTCAGGAATACCGAGTCGTTTTATTTCTGCTTGATAATTATGGTCTGCCATAAATTCAAGAATTGCAGTTCCAAATCCACCTTGAATACAGCCGTCTTCTATCGTAACAACTTTCTTAAATCTGCTGAAAATTTCGTGGAGCATTTCTTCATCGAGTGGTTTCACGAAACGCATATCATAATGCGCAACGTCGACGCCCCTTTCTGCAAGCGCCTCACACGCCGTAACAGCATAGTTGCCGATATGTCCAATCGTTAAGATGGCAAGCTCTTCACCATCTCTAATTTTTCTACCGGTTCCAATAGTAATGGCCTCCATGGGTGTTTGCCATTGCGCCATCACACCTTGTCCTCGTGGATATCGGATCGAAAAGGCTAATTCAGTTCTTGGCAACTGGGCCGTATACATCAGATTTCTTAGCTCAGATTCATCCATCGGTGAAGCGATCACGATGTTCGGTATACATCGGAAGAAAGCAATATCATACGCGCCGTGATGTGTTGGTCCGTCTGCACCAGCGAAGCCAGCACGATCAAGACAAAAATTCACCGGGAGGTTTTGGATACAAACGTCATGAACCACTTGATCGTAAGCACGCTGCATAAACGAGCTATAAATATTGCAGAATGGAATCAAGCCTTGTGTTGCCAACCCTGCAGAAAAAGTTACGGCATGTTGTTCCGCGATACCTACATCAAATGCGCGATCTGGCATTTCTTTCATCATGATGTTCATGGATGAACCTGAGGGCATTGCTGGTGTAATACCTACGATCTTATCGTTTTTCCTTGCGAGCTCAACTAGCGTATGGCCAAATACATCTTGGTATTTAGGCGGCTGTGGTTTTTCGTGAACCTTTTTAAATATCTCGCCCGTGATCTTATCAAAAGTACCGGGGGCGTGCCATGTTGTTGCATTCCCCTTTTCCGCAGGGCCGTAACCTTTTCCTTTTACCGTTACACAGTGTAGGATTTTTGGACCTTTGATATTCTTGAGATCATTAAAAATGTTAACCAAATGATTAACGTCATGTCCATCAACTGGACCGAAGTATCTCAGGTTTAGAGATTCGAAAAGATTGCTTTGACTTAGTAAGGTAGACTTAATCCCATTCTCAACTTTCGACACGATCTCTTGCGCACTCTTACCGAAACTTGATAATTTCCCAAGAAGATTCCAGACGTCGTCCTTGAGTTTGTTGTATGTGCGAGAAGTGGTAATATCAGTTAAGTAATCTTTCAGTGCGCCGACATTTGGATCAATCGACATGCAGTTGTCGTTAAGGATGATCAGCACATTAGAATCAGAAACGCCCGCGTGGTTAAGTCCTTCGAAAGCAATTCCACCAGTTAGCGCACCATCACCGATGACTGCGATATGTTGCTTATTTTCTTCGTTCTTATATTTTGATGCAACGGCCATTCCCAGGGCCGCTGACACTGACGTCGATGAGTGTCCGACACCGAAAGCGTCGTAGTCACTCTCTTTCCGCTTCGGAAAACCTGAAATGCCATTGTAGACGCGATTTGTATGAAACTGATCGCGACGACCTGTCAATATCTTATGACCATATGCTTGGTGGCCCACATCCCACACCAGTTGGTCAGATGGTGTATTGAAGACATAATGCAAGGCAACAGTAAGCTCGACAACGCCAAGGCTTGCGCCGAAATGGCCGCCGTAAACGGATACGTTGTCGATAATGAAATGTCTAAGTTCTTCGCAAAGCTGAACAAGCTGAGCCTGGTCTAATTTCTTGAGATCGTCAGGGGAATTGATGTTTGCCAGGAGTTTTCCAGGGGTGATCAGCATGAATCTGGTTTTATAGTGAATCCTTTAACAGAAAATGGAAGCTAAGTGTTTTGCTTACGCATTCCTAAACTGCAATTTTTTACGCCTGCAGCCCGCAATACGGTAAATCGAAAGGTTCGGTTCCAAAATTACGTAGTATTCGGCGATTTTCTGACATCCGCGGTACTTATCGGATTAACTTTCAAGAAGTAACCTTTAACCTAACCTTTTTGATAAATTTGCCACTCGATTTGCGCTTATGACACAGGAGAATTTCGAAGTAAAACTGCCGCTTTTTGAAGGTCCTTTCGACCTACTATTGTTTTTCATCGAACGCGATGAGTTGGACATCTACGATATTCCCATCTCAAAAATCACTAACGACTTTTTGGATTATATCAAGCACCTCGAAACGCTTAACATAGAAGTGGCTAGCGAATTTATTTTGGTTGCCTCTACGCTTATGCGCATCAAATCGAAAATGCTCTTACCTAGACCACAAATTGATGAGGCTGGAAACGAGATCGATCCTCGTGAGGAACTGGTGAAGCACCTTCTTGAATATAAGAAATATAAGTCGGTTGTCGATACGTTCCATCACATGGAAGACACCGAGCTAATGAAGGAAAAGCGTGGAAATCTTACCAAAGAATTGAAGTCACTTGCGGAAAGCACAAATGTGGAGGCTGAACTTCAAGATGTGACCATCTTCAAGCTTATGACGGTGTTTGAAAAAGTTCTCAAGCGATTCGAGGCAGAAAAAAATAAGCCTGTCCATCAGGTGATTCAATACCCTTACACGATCGAAGGTCAAAAGAAGTACGTGGTAGATGAAGTGAAGCGGAAACAAAAGCTTTCTTTCACCGAGTTGTTAGAAGCATTCCCATCACGGATCGGTTTGATTTTCAATTTTCTCGCGGTGCTTGAAATGCTCGCGCAACAAATCTTATCTATCCAAATTGGTGAAGGATTTAACAATTTTTGGATCACAAAGGGCGAAAATTTACCAGAGTCAACTGATACGGTGCTTTAATTCATCGCCTTCACACGTAAAAATCTTTGGGATCAGTAGTGGCAACGTCAAAAAAGAATTCACCGACTTTTTCTGTGACGGCTTTAAAGTAACGTGCGCCTTTTTCTGCTGAAGCACGTCGTGGATCACCCACGCCTGTGTCTTTTGTTACTTGCGACCATTTTCGTTCTGACCACGCCCAACCTTCTTGTATCGCCTTGAATTTAAATCGTTTAGCGTTTCCATCGCCAGCCTCAGTGAGCGGCTTTACAAGGTCTTCACGCAAGTGCATCATCACGCTTGTTTCCATTTCCCCAGCATGGTCATCCTTGTTTTCGAAGAACTCTTTTTGATCGACGGCCTGGTACCAATTGGTTGATGCGATGAACATTTTCGGGTACCGATAACCCAATTCACGGATCATCGTCTTGAAGTCATTGCCACCATGACTATTTAAAATGACGAGTTTGAAAATTCCCTGTCGATTCAAAACATCCACTATATCTCCTAGAATCGACAATTGTGTACTTGGGTTTATGTTTATGTCGAGCTTAATATCGAATTGCCCGGTGTTTACGCCGAATGGAATAACAGGAAGGACCGTCAACTTCGCGCCCTTTTCCCACGCAATGCGCGCGGCTTCCGCAGCAATATGTTCTGCCTCAATAATATCTGTATTGTAAGGGAGATGGTAGTTGTGCGCCTCACATGCACCCCATGGTAAGATGGCTAATGTATGGGATGTTGACTTCACTTCGGGCCAATGACTTTCGGCAAGAATGTAAGGACGCGACGAGGTACTCATAATAATATAGACATGATTGGGTTGAAATCCGGGGCGTGTAGGGACTACGTTATGCTGGAATGGCAATCCGATAGACTTTTCCTTTTTTAATGGTAAGCCGATCTTCACGCAGCCATGGATTGTGTCTTTTCAAAAGCTTATAGTTTATGCCTTGCCCCTTAGCGAAAACGACAAGGTCCTTAATCGTTTCATCGACTTCCACGAACTTTAACGATTCTTGTGGGTAGAGGTGTTGGGGATTTACTTTAAAACCATACCGCTTCGGATTTTCAACAATTTCTTTGATCGCGATGATTCTAAATACATAACGCGATGTTTCGTCGTTGAGATAAAGATCATAATAAGAATCGACTTGTTGGTCGTCGAGTGCGCGATCCATACCACCCATGCCTCTGTTGTAGGAGGCAGCGACCATAGTCCAGTTTCCAAATTTTGAATAAGCGCGTTTCAAGTATTTGCATGCAGCAACGGTTGCTTTCAGCGGATCGTAGCGTTCGTCAACTTCATCGGTAATTTCAAGGCCCAATTCTTTCCCTGATGTCTTTAAGATTTGCCAGTAACCCACTGCATCTCGATGGGAGATTACATTCATTAAATTACTCTCTATTAGCGGAAGGTACTTGAAGTCTTCAGGAATGCCGTACTCGTGGAGTATCTTTTCCATTTGGGGAAGCCAACGATTAGCACGCTTCATCAAAAAGATTGTGTTGCTGTGGAGGTAACAATTGATCTGGAGTTCTTTATCAAGACGTTCGTGAACATCTGGAATGTTGAGTGGAACCGCTTCACCCGCGAAGGTTACTTCTTTTGGAATCTCAAATGAGATGGCAGGAAGAGGATGTATTCCTTCTTGTGTCAATCCTTCGTCAAGCACTACAGGCTCATTGTCGATTACACCTTCGTCGGAAATCATGTCGGCAGCCCTCTGGCGCTTAGTGACACCGTTGTAGCCGATGTAACCGAAGAGAATAATGAGCGTGCAAATCGAAAGGAAATTGGCAACGCTTAATTCTTTCAAGCCTGACCAAACGGACGATTTTTTTGGAATGTTGTTTTCAGCTTCCATGGTGTCGACAATGAAAAAAGTTTGTCGTAGAGAACTTTCAAAAAAAATGCCTGCGATCTAAAAGTTAGGCGAAAGCAAGTATTTACTGTAAAAGTCGTCAATTACTTTGACAGCCTCTTCAGGAGTGTCGACGAGATCGAACAATTCTTGGTCCTCTTCGTGTATCATTTTCTCCGCAACCAAAACTTTCTTCCACCAATCAAGCAGCCCGTGCCAGAATTTTTTTCCAACCAGTACGATCGGGAAACGACCAATCTTCTTTGTCTGAATTAATGTGAGCGCTTCTGTGAGTTCGTCGAGCGTACCAAATCCACCGGGCATCACAATGAATCCCTGTGAGTACTTCATGAACATTACCTTTCTCACGAAGAAGTAGTCGAATGTGATGAGTTTATCTGGATCGATGTAAATGTTCCCTTTCTGTTCGTGCGGCAAATAAATATTGAGTCCTACTGATTTACCTTTTGCGCGATTTGCGCCGCGATTACCGGCTTCCATAATACCAGGGCCACCCCCTGTGATCACACCGTAGCCTTGCTGTACCAATTGAAATGCAATTTCATCGGCCATCTTGTAATAGGGATTGGTCGGTTTCACGCGAGCAGAACCGAAGATGGTTACACATGGACCGATCTTGGCAAGTTTCTCGAGGCCTTCAACAAATTCGGACATTACTTTGAATATCATCCAACTGTTGGCACCCTTTATCTCTGCCCAGTCTTTGTCTTTAAATGCTTTTCGGATGCGATGCTCTTCTTCTAAAGCTTCCTTGATCAAATCCTCTTCTACGCGTTTCTTTTTTGCTTTCATGCTCTTAACCTAAAACGTTGCGAACGAATATACAAGGATGTTGTTAAAAAATGTAATCCACAAAGATCATGACGATGCGCACAGCGATGATGATCACCCTTTTTTAAGGAGGTCGTTAACCGCATCTTTTACATCAGCGAACTGAAAACGATACCCGTGTTGTACTGCCTTCTCAGGAATAACACGACTACCCTTCAACGCGATGTTCGCCATTTCACCAAGTATTAATCTCAACACGAACGATGGTACCGGTGGAAGAAAGAGCGGTCTGTGTAATGCTGCTGCAATGGCTTTTGTAAGTTCTCTGTTGGTGACTGGATTGGGCGCGGCACCGTTCACTGCACCGTTCATCGTTTCGTCTTCAAGGGCTTTGATAAAAATTCCACAGATGTCATCGATGTGAATCCAGCTTTGATATTGATTGCCGTTGCCAAGTGGTGAACCAACAAAGTATTGTATCGGTTTCATCATCTCTTTGATGGCGCCACCATTGCTACTCAACACGATGCCCACGCGAACTTTTACCAGGCGTATACCAAGTTTTGCAATCTTATCAGCTTCCTGCTCCCACGCGTACGTAACTTGCGCGAGGAAATCTACGCCTGGCGTGCTTGTCTCGGTGAATTGCTCTTCGCGATCGAATCCATAGTATCCGATTGCTGACGCCGACACCACGGTTTTAACGTTGTGCTTTCGGGCTTGCAGGGTATCATGCAACAGTCGTGTTGATAAGGTTCTGCTATTGATGATCTCCAATTTGCGTGATTTCGTCCAACGCTTTTCTGCTACCGGCGCGCCTGCAAGGTGGATGATTGCATCAACGCCATCGAAAGCGTCAGGCTCAATGATGTTTCGATCAACATTCCAAACAAACGATTTGATTTTTCCTGATTGTTTTTTTCTTCCGAGATGACTGACGTTGTAGCCTCGTTCTAAAAGCATATCCGTTAATCGTGAGCCAATGAGTCCTGATGCTCCTGTGATCAAAATATTTTTTGGATTTGCCATAATTTCCGCGTCGACAATTTTTTTAATTAGTTTTGAACAAATAACAATTTACTAGTAAACATGATGTCCCCAAAAAAGGTTATCGTCCTTGCCCTTGCCATTTCTATTAGCGTAGCAGGATCGAGTCAAACCGTGAAAGTAAAAAAAGAAAGTGCTGGCGTAAAGAATCAAAGTGTAGCAGGTTATATCGTGACATTAGACGGTGCTTTAGCTGATGTGACGAATTCGTTCTCAAAATATTTGAAAGGATATGGAAAAGTTAAGCAGAACGATGTGATTACTGTGTCGGAACCTACAGTAATGGGGATAAAATACATTTCGTCACTCTACGGTATAACACAAGAGAAAGGTAACGCAACGACGTCAGTATGGCTGGGTTTCGATCGATCAACACTTACCAAGGAGCAGGTGACTACCCTCGAGAAGGAGTTGGAGAACGTGCTGCATGATTTTGGTGTCCAATATTATAGGAGCAAAATCCAAGTCCAGGTAGATGAATCTTCACGTGCATATCAGGCCGTTGAGCGTCAGCAACAAAAGTTATCGAACGAAAGTAAATCACTCGCGACGCGTCTAGAAGATAACAAGCGTGAAAAAGCGCAATTGGAAAAATCGTTGGAAGCAAACAAAGCGGAGCATGAAGCGCTACTTAAAAAAATAGAAAAGAATAAACAAGACCAAGATTCGGTTGTACAAGCTGGTGTGCAAGTAAAAAAGATTGTTGAGATGCATCGTGAAAAGCAGCGTAAAGTAAACTAAGTACTAGCACGCCTCTGTCAAAAATTACTACACAGTTGATTCAAAAAAAGAAAAGCCGACTTATTGAAGTAAGTCGGCTTCAAAACATTTTTGCGCTCTATTTAAAATGTTATGCCGTAGGTTAAGCTGAAAGTTCTTCCAGGGCGGAATATCGAATAGATTGCTTCTTCGCCACCGTACGATTTATAGAAATCTTTTCTTTCAGCTTTCAAGATATTGTTCACACCAAAGGTAAATCGGTGATTTTTATTCACGCCGAAGTTTCTGTAGATGTTGCAATTCAAACTATGGAATGGTTGCGTGTAGACGTCAGCGTTAGCTCCAACACCAACGATCGACAAACTCTCGCCTTGAACGTTATACGACAAGTTGATATTCATCAAATCATTTTTATCTGAGTAGTTGAGGTAAGCATTGATAAGATAAGGAGATTGTCCGGTCATTGGACGCGTATCCTCAATCGTTTCACCGACGCGTGCATTAAGCTGACGTGATTCGAATTCAGTGAAGCCGCTCTCGTTGATGGCTAGTTCTTTGATATCAACTTCAGATCGCGCGATCGTGACGTTCGTACCGAAGCCAATATTAGACAAGAATGGTGCGATAAAGCCGAGTCTCTTTTTGAACTCAACTTCCGTTCCATACACTCTACTGTCACCAGCATTTCTCGGTTTAACATCTCCAGGTGCTACATCGTAGGTCACAAGCTCGATATGTCCATTGAATGCTTTATAGAATAATGATACAGCAAACATATCGCCCGCACCGCCCGTGAAGAAATTCTCCAAGCGAAGGTCGTAATTGCTGATCTCTGTTTGCTGTAATGCCAGATTACCATTGAAGAGACGTTTGGTGATCGGGTCGTAAATTTGTGCAGCAGACTTCTCTTTGAAAGAAGGACGCGCTACAGTTTGACCGAATGAACCTCTTACATTCATTGTTTCGCTCAATGAATACACGAGATTTACAGAAGGCAAGATATTGAGTTCGTCTAACGTGTGCTCCTTATCATACGTATTACCTTGTGTATCTTCACCTGTGTAGTGCATATCCGCCTTTTCAAGTCTCGCGCCGTAAATTGCTTTTAGGTTTCCGAATACCATTTCTGTCATAACATAACCCGCATATACACTTGATGTTCCTTCGTAGTTATTCGCTTCTTGTGGATTTCCATCGAGGAATGAACCTTGTTCTTCACTTGGTGTCCAGATGTTTTCTGGTTGAAGAAAATAATTTGGATCAACAGGTACGCCCGTGCGGGTAGTCGCATCGATGCGATAATTGTACACATCAAATTTTCTGTCCTTATAAACTCCCGCTGCACCAAATTGGAATTTGTTTGCTTTTCCATAGGGAAGCGTAAAATCTACTTTCAAGTTCTCATTCATTTCATTGAGATCGCGCCAGAATCTTCCGATACCGGCACCAGCACCCGGATTGAGCGTAGCAACTTCATCTGTGATCTCGATCGACGTTACGCGGAAATCAGGGTCGTATGTACGGGCAAGTGTGAAGGAGTTTTTCCAACTTGCACGAAGCTTGCCAAGTTGATGTGTTCCTGATAAAATCCCATTGGTAACCGAACGTTGTGAATAAGTAAGGATGTTGTCGTAGAGCACAGCGTTCGTTCTATCGTAGTTTGTGCTGATGCGTTCAGAAGCTTCAGACACACCATTCTGTGTTCTGAAGATGCTTGCCGTGAGGGTGTGGTTTTCAAACTTTAACGAACCTGATAATAACGCACTCCACAATACGCTGTATCGCGATAGTTGTCCTTTTCTAATTTCTTCTGCGAATAGGTTTTTGTCGCTGCGATCATCATCTTTCGTGTAGTCACCGAATTCCACATCGTCAAAATGCTCATATCTGCTTTGGTAATTAAAGATAGCACTGTAACCGATGGTGTGATTTTGTTTGTTGATCTGATTTCCATGATTGAATGTAAGCACCGTGTTGAGAAAACTTCTCTTGCGATCTACACCTAGTTGTGGATTAAGACTTCTCGTCATGGTTTCAAGTTCAGGGCGACGAAGAGACTCATCTGGAATTTTAGCATTTTCAGAGAACGGTAACTTACGCGTGCCGTCGTCAAATCCTAACCAGTCGGTATTTCCGCCTTGATAGCTTAGGAAATCTTTCTGTAGATTCATTTCCGGATTGTAGCGAAGACCAAGTGAAAAAGAAGTGACTTTTTCTTCCGGGAAGTTTTTCGTTTCCACATCAACCATACCGCCGGTAAAATCGCCAGGTAGGTTTGGTGAGAACGTTTTATATACAATTACATTTTCCAGCACTGACGTCGGGAACACGTCTATCTGCACATCATTTCTATCAGGATCGAGACCAGGTATGGTCATTCCGTTTAATGTCGTGCGCGTGTATCGGTCACCTAGTCCTCGCACATAAACAAATTTTCCACCTTGCACAGATACACCCGTTACACGGCCCATCGCGGAAGAAAGGTCTCTATCGCCAGTGTTTCGGAAGGTTTGATTGGATACACCATCGACTACGTTTGCTGATTTTTTTTGAAGCGTTAGAATACCGGCTTCGCTATCACCCATGGCCTGACCTGTTACGACAACTTCTGCAAGTTGCGATACATCAGCTTTCAACACGAGGTCTAACGTTGTAACAGCACCTGCTTTTACTTCGACGTTCTCTATAGTTTGCGTTTGATAGGATACGAACGTAATCACGAGGGTGTGCATGCCTGGATCTAATGGAACGGAAAAATTCCCGTCAAAATCTGAAACAGCGCCGTTGCTAGTACCTCTTTCAATCACGGCAGCACCATATAGTGCTTCGCCAGTTTCACCATCGGTAACTTTTCCTCTAACAAAACCTTTTTGAGCCATAGCGGAAATGCTTAACACAAACATCGCCGTTACAAACATTAATTTTTTCATTGGATGACTTTGAATTGCGTGCAAAGTTACCCGATGTAACTCACAGTCTGGATTTTAAGACATTACGTCCTGTTTAAGATTCGGTATGTTTTGATAACATTACCATAACATTGCCAGCATGTTTTGAAGCAACCGTTGTCGATAACGAATTTTAATACTGTGCTTATATACAACGACAAGTTGAATTAAAGTAAACAGTTTACGATACAAAATTTAAGGTTGCTACATCAGTAAAACACAAAAGCCCCGACAGTCGTCGAGGCTTCGTGTATATACGCCGTTGGAGGTACTACGCTCTATTTAATAAGTGATTTCACTTGAGAGATTGTCCAGTTCCATGTTGCAATTGCAGGGCCGCCAGTAGCAGCTGCCGATACAACCAGTTCGCGCGCGTTCTCTGTATCCGTTGTAGTCGAGCAAGCAGAACCTTCTGTAGCATTGTATACATTCACCACGTAGCCTGTGAATTGTACTGTGCTGAAAGTTAAATCCTCATTCACAAGTTTAGAATATGCATTTGAAGAAGAGCCACATTCACCGTTGTAGCTCGCAGCAATTTTGATTGCCTTGTTTGCAGGATAACCTTTGAACACGATGTTATCGAATGAACCTTGTGCTTTTGATTTGATATCAGCAAGGCTTGATGCGTCGTTAGCTTGTGTTGGGTCACCTACGATTGTTCCATTCTTCAACGTAAACTTACCGTCAGCGTTGGCAGCACCTTCTGGGCCATCGATTTCAAGGGCTTCGTCTGTATCACCACCGTGAATAACCATGAATCCATTGATTGTACCAGCGTATGCTTGATCGATGTCGATTCCGTCATCACCTTGGTAGCTCACAAGAATGTTCGATACGTTTACAGTACCACCGAAGAATTCAACGCCATCATCTACGTTGCCGAAGATTTCGATATCGCTGATGGATGTACCATTTCCTACACCACCCAATGTAAGGCCGTTGATTTCGCTACCACCCGTTAACACCGTACCACCATGACGGATAGAGATATAACGAAGATCTCCTGAATCGTCATTGGCAGCATCGCCACCGTATAATCCGAGTGTTTCACCTGCAGGTACACCTTCGATCTGAGCTTCTGTTGCACCAGCTACAGAGATCGGAGCTTTACCTAAAATAACAAGACCACCCCATTTTCCTTTATCGTCAACGTCAAGTGTTGTTCCAGCTTTTTGGCCAGGCTGAATATCGTCAAGCACACTGGTGAAAATGATCGGTTCTTCCGCCGTTCCTACTGCACTAATAACACCACCACGAGCAATCATAAGTGCACTCGCATCAGCGCCTTCTCCTTCTTGTCCTTTAATAATAGTACCCGCTTCGATTGTAAGCTTAATGCCATTGGTAACGATAACACGACCATCCAATTCATAGATTTTGTCTTTTGTCCAAGTCGTGTTAGCATTGATTGATCCTTTTACAACAACAACTTCTGCATCTGGTTTTACCGGATCTTCATCATCGTCGTCATCGCTACAAGCCATAAAAGACGAAACCATGGCCGCAATGGCGAGCAGGGATAAGAATTTTTTCATGTGTAATAAGTTTTAGTTTTACTTAATTCCGCATCAAAGGTGGGGATCTAATGTTAAACCAATCCGAGGTGGCCATTACCAAATTGTAAAGAGCATTAACCTAAGTTTAACACAATATTATTGACCTTTCAGCGCGCAGTTGTGGATAGCGCTGAATACACAGAGGAGCCACTTTTCGTGGTTACGAAATTGTTAATTTGAAATTTTAGGGAATCAAACAGTCAAGTAGAAGTTTCATCAAGTGAAACTCGGTGACACGTAAAAAGAACGCTTTGCTACGCGAGAGAAGTCGACGCGAAGCAAAGCGTAATTATGTTCGGGTGTTATGACTACTTGCTGATCGGAACTTTTGAAAGAATTGACTTGATGACGCTACTTGTTTTGATGTTGTCGGCTTCCGCTTCGTAATTTAAAATAATGCGGTGTCCCATTACATCAACAGCAACATCTTTGATATCCTCAGGCAAAACGTAGTCGCGGCCGTCGATATAGGCCACGGCTTTTGCTGCCAAGTTCAAATTGATACTCGCGCGTGGCGATGCGCCGAATTGAATGTATTGCGCAAGATCTTTCAAGTTGTAATCTAAAGGACGGCGTGTTGCGTAGACTAGCTCAATAATGTATCGCTCTAACGAATCCGAAATTTTTACTCGGTTGATCTGATCGCGAATAGCAAAAATATCTTCTTTACTAAGTACTGTATTCACCTTATAATCGAACTGCATGTTCGAGATGCGGCGCATGATTTCAATTTCTTGATCTTTAGTAGGGTAGTCGACAAACACTTTCATCATAAAGCGATCGACTTGTGCTTCTGGAAGTGGATACGTTCCTTCCTGGTCAACCGGGTTTTGCGTGGCCATCACCAAAAATGGGCGATCTAGTTTGAAGGTATTCTCGCCGATCGTTACCTGCTTTTCTTGCATGGCTTCGAGCAGCGCCGATTGCACCTTTGCTGGCGAGCGGTTAATCTCATCAGCCAGAATGATGTTGGCGAAGATTGGGCCTTTCTTCACATCGAACTTTCCTTCCTTTTGATTGTAGATCATGGTACCGATCAAATCAGCGGGAAGAAGATCAGGTGTAAACTGAATGCGTTGGAAATCAAGGTGTAAAACTTGGGCAAGGGTACTTACCGTCAGCGTTTTGGCCAGACCAGGCACGCCCTCCAGTAAAATATGGCCGTTCGTGAAAAGTCCGATCATCAAACGGTTGACCATGTACTCCTGGCCAACAACAACTTTTGCAACTTCGGAATAAACTTGTTTTACCTTTTCTTTGTGTTCCTGATGCTTTTCAGCGACAACTTGTTCCATTAACTAGCGGTTTTAAACAGGGTAAAAATAACCGAAAACTTGTGATCGCGGCCTAATTTTTTAGCAAAAGGATGTATAATCAGTTTAAAGGTTGATGGGAAGAACATATGTCATGGGCGACATTCATGGCGCCTACAAAGCTCTGCGGAAGTGTTTAGATCGCGCTGGGTTTGATTATGAGCACGATCGGCTTATTGCCCTCGGCGATGTTTGTGACGGTTGGCCGCAAACCTTCGAATGCATTGAAGAACTGCTAAAGATCAAAAACCTCGTCTATATCCTCGGCAACCACGACTGGTGGACGCTGGAGTGGATGACTTCCGGCATCTTGGATCCAGCATGGTTTCACCAAGGCGGTGAGGCCACGGTCAACTCTTATTCCGATAAAGTACCGGAAAGGCATATCCGATTTTTGAGCGATGCCAGACTTTACTTCGAACTCGACAGGAAGTTATTTGTGCACGCGGGCTTTGATCCGAAATTTCCAATACAGGAACAGTCGATGGAAACGCTGCTTTGGGATCGTCGTCTCGCGCGGTTGGCAATCGATTCATTTCCTGCAGGCGTGGACTTCAAGCTGACGTCTTATGACGAAGTTTATTTAGGGCATACGCCTATCGCACAAAACATTCCTATGCACTCCGGCGATATTTGGTTGATGGATACTGGTGCAGGTTGGTCGGGCGCGTTGTCGATGATGGACATCAACACAAAAGAAGTATTCACCAGCGGAACAGTTCCTATACTCTATCCAGGTGTAAAAGGGCGACAACGTTTTTCATGATTGCTGCGCTATAAATTCATTCGGAAGAGAAATGCATTTCAACTTGAGATAAAGTTGGGCGAGAACTAACACATCTCGTACGCAATACTCCTTTATCTTTTCTAGTTCTTTATCTACATGGTAAGCATGGTTCACGCGACTCCCTTCCATATCTGTTTTGCTGGAGGGTACATCAAAGATGGCTGCGAGCAGATCGAGTGACGTGAAATGTTTATAGTCTCCGAATTTCCACATCTCCATCGTATCAAGATGAGGTATCTCCCAAGATTTTTTTCCCGATAGGTTTAAAAGAAAAGGAAGAGGAACACAGTTGATCAGCATGCGGCGACACAAATACGGGAAGTCGAACTCTTTTCCGTTGTGGGCACAAAGTTTCGTTGAACGCGGATCTAACTTCTCAAGCATATTGTTGAAATCAAGCAACAGCGCTTTCTCATCGTCGCCATAGTATGCTTTGGTCTTCAGCACGAATTGTCCTTGTTCGTTCATGAAATATTTACCAACGACGATGCAGATTATTTTTCCGAACTCAGCGTAAATACCAGCGCGTTCATGATAGATGTCTTCATCTGTCTGAAGCTCGTTCTTCCGGAAGAAGTTTGCCTTGCGAGACCATTGCGTTTTAAGCCTCTCATTTAAGTTTTGATAGTCGTAGGTATTGGCGACCGTTTCGATATCAAGGAAAACGATGTCGCGTAATTCGGATAGCATACTGCGTGGAAAATTGGGGAGTATGTGAGAATAATCCTATAGCGAGATGAAGATTGTCAGGTAAATTTTTTTAAAGTGTTCGGGTGTTCAACAAGATGTGAATCTATTTTCGTCATGCAGCAATACGTCTTAAACATCCGATTAACAAACGACTAAGAATGTAAAACGCCCTCCATCTCCAATTCTTTGATAAAGGTCAGATTCTTTTCGTCGATTGTATCCGGTACAAATACAAAACGTTTGTCGAAGATTTGAGTGCCGATGTAATAGCTCACCCAGTATTCGTTGTTGAGGTGGAACAATGCCGGGTCGATAGGCTCAATCAACACAGCAGCGTGTGCATCGATGGTAGCGAGATAATGACGAAGGATTGAAGTTTTTTGTTGTTCTCCTTCCTTCTCTCCATAGCCTTTGCTCGATACAAGTGTATTTTCGATCGCGTGATCGTTGCTGTTGATAAGATAAACTTTCCATTCATCTTGCTCACCAATATTTTTTATACGCACCACTGCGAGTGTAACGTTTTTTACTTCCGGTATCGTGATATCTTTAATCATAGCAGCTCCATTCCAAAACAGTGTACAATATTTTTCTTCAGTTCGTTTTCCACTTCTGCAAAATCTATAGCATGACCGACTTCTTGTCCGATTGATGTTACGGCTTTGTCTTCAATACCACAAGGAACAATTGTTTTGAAGTATTCGAGATTGGTATTCACATTCAATGCCAATCCATGCATAGTCACCCAACGGCTCGTCTTCACACCCATGGCACAAATCTTTCGTGCAGTTTTTTCATTTTCAAAATCTACCCACACGCCAGTAAGTCCTTTAATGCGACCTGCGCTGATGTTGTATCGGCTGCAGGTTTGAATCACGGCTTCTTCAAGCAACCGCATGTATTTGTGAATGTCGGTGAAGAAGTTTTCCATGTCAATCACTGGATAAACAACCAGTTGACCCGGTCCGTGATACGTGATATCGCCGCCACGATTAATGTGATAATAGGTAGCATCGATGGCGTGTAGATCATCAACCTTCACGAGAAGATTTTGTTCTTTGCCACTCTTTCCGAGCGTGTAAACATGTGGATGCTGACAAAAGAGGAGATAGTTTTCCGTTTGCTGATGTTGATCGACAGGCAGGTCGCGGTTCGCTGATTTGATCGCTAAGATTTTCTCAAAGAGCGACGTCTGATAGTCCCAAGCTTTCTTGTAGTCGATAAGCCCCAGGTTTTCGTAAGTCGTTTTTTTATTCAACGCAAGATCTGTCATTAGCATTTTCCTGTTCAAATCTTCTGGTTTTCCTATAGCAAACACTTCGGAAATGAAACAAGTTCTATCTTAATTTGTCTAGCTCTGATTTCAGATTATCAATTGAGTCCACCGGATCTGGTTCGACGCCATTCTCTTTTGCAAGATAGCATGAGATCCAATCGGTGAGGTGGATGAGGTAGTAGTATTGTTCTAATAGCGAAGCGCCTTCACCGATGATATCGATGATCGGGTTGGATTTTTTCTCGAAGATGTCGCGACAAAGTTCCATCCTTTTTTCTACACGCTCATGATCGTGATCAGAATACAGGTAGATCGGTTGAAGCATAGGCATGAGTTGTTCAGGAAATCTCCACCCAGCGAGTTCGTTGTGATTCATTTCCGGGAATGTATTCACATGTGCCATTTGCTTGGCGTTCTCGTTGAGCTGTTGCTGAAAGCGCAACGCCATAGCCTGAATTCGGTTGTCGCAATAAATGATGGGAAGTTTTCCTTTTAATTTTTTAGCTATCAATTCAGCTTCCGATTGAATTCCTTTTTCTCCGCGGTTAAGAAATTCAATTGCGTTTTCTGTTTCCTTAATGAAAGCAGCGCCGATCAAATTGGTATGATAAAGTGCATACATCAAGGCCGTCATAATGTAGGGAAGCATTGCACGCGGGCTTTCAGATGCATGCGGAAGTTGTATGTAGAACAGATTATACTCTTTGCAGATGTCGAGCAACTTTCCACCGGAAGCAATCGCGATAACATGTGCACGTTTCAGCAACGCTTTGTTTAAGGCAGCCACAGTTTCTTCTGTGTTTCCCGTAAAGGAGCTGGCAATAAATAGTGTGTGTGGACTAACAAACTGGGGAATGTTATAGCTCTTGCAAACCGTTACAGGTATTGGAATTCTGCCGAATGTTAGTGATTCAACAAGGTTTGCAGCGATACCTGAGCTACCCATCCCTGCGATTACAATGTTACGGATATCACTTCCAGGTCTGTCGAGGTCTAATGCCTGACCAATTTTCAGTGCATCCGAAAGCTGCTTGGTAAAAGTTTCGATGTATTTCTTTGTTGCCGACATAATGAGTATGTGCTAATCAACTTCAAAGGTATTATTTAATTGTGAGCGATAAAATTAAAACAGGCGCCAAAGGTGAAGCGCTGGCTGCAGAATTCCTTAAGAAAAAGGGCTTCCACGTAGTAGCAAGGAATTTTCGTTACGGCCGCGCAGAAATAGACCTCATTGTGACGCGACAGGACTGGTTAATATTTGTAGAGGTGAAAACACGTACTTCCGTGAGCTATGGCCAACCAGAGGAATTTGTTTCGCTTACCCAAGCAAAAAGAATTTACGACGCTGCCGAACACTACATCTTTTCTACAGATTGGTGCGGCCATGTTCGCTTCGATGTTGTGTCTGTCATGCTCGCAGATGAATCGGCACCGGAAATCAGCCATTTCGAAGATGCCATTAATTGAATGCGCAGCATAACTTTGCGATCTGTCTTAAAAAATTGTACGACTCAGTTCCGTTCACTATGATTGCGTCGTGAAATGTAATAACCAATGTTTTTCGTTCGCCGACTACTGTAGTCGACCTGGCATGACCCGTTATATACTACTGAAGCTCGTACTACTATCTCTCCTGGCATGGGCGTGTAACACGAAGCCTAAATTTGAAACCAAATGGATATACACCTCTGAGACACTTGGAACAAATTCGTCTCCGCAGTGTGTAGACCTTAACCGAGATGGAATACTTGATATCGTATTGGGCAGTGGCTTAAAAGAGTTTGAAGCGTGTCCTACCGGGATACTTGCATTCGATGGCGCCACGGGAAAAATACTTTGGCAAGTTCCATCATCTGATCAAGTAGTGGGTTCCGCAAACTTTCTTGATGTTACGGGTGATGGCGTACCAGAAGTATTTATTGGTGGAAGAGGACAAACACTCAAATGCCTAAACGGTATCGATGGCAATACCGTTTGGGAATTCAAGGCTTCAACTGAAACACCCGTTCAAGCGTGTTGCTTGCAATACAATTTTTACAATGCACAATTCATTCCCGATCAAGACGGCGATCAATTGCAAGATGTACTTGTTTCTAATGGTGGCAATGCTAAAGCAAGGCCGAACGCTGAAAAGGACAGGTATCCTGGTGTACTCGCTGTGTTCGCTAGCAGGACCGGAAAGTTGCTAGCCGTTGACACAATTCCTGATGGAAAGGAAACCTATATGTCACCCGTGGTGCACGACTTTGACTCAGACGGAAAACTCTCCGTCATTATCGGTACCGGAGGTGAAACACTTGGTGGCAATCTTTTTAGAGTATCGTTGGATTCATTGATGGCTGGCAATATTTCTTCCGCGCGCAAATTGGCGACGGTAATCGAGAAAGGTTTTATTGGTCCTCCCACGTTGGTCGACATCAATGGTGATCAGGTAAAAGATATAGTAATCAATTCTTTCTCAGGAAAAATGATGGCGATCGATGGGAAACGTAACGCAATCATTTGGGAGCGACAAGTTGGAACGACTGAATCTTATTGTTCGGTTACGCCTGGTTATTTTAACGATGACGATATCCCTGACTTCTTCTCAACGTTTAGCAAAGGCGCGTGGCCAGACAACAAAGGGTCAATTCAGCTAGCGCTTGATGGAAAAGATGGGAGCGTACTGTATGCTGATTCTCTCGGATGTTTTGGCTATGCGTCTGGTGTCTCCTACGATGTGAACAACGATGGTTTTGATGAGGTGTTCACTACCGTCAATGACTTCGAATGTAATCCCCCCGGCTTTGCGGCAGGAACCATTCTCGACTCAGATCAAATCTCGCTACGTTGTTTTGATGTTCATAATAGAAAGACGATCACCATCACGAAACCTCAAGCTGCTAAGAATGTTTCGACAACACCCTGGATCGGTGACCTCGACAGTGATGGAAAGTTAGATGTAGTTTACGCCATACAGCGTAATAATTTTGAAGTCGATAAATTCAGAGGCATGCAAGTGATCAGGCTTTCATCCAACGTGTCATTCACCGTGCCAACTTGGGGTGCCTACATGGGTAATGATCGAACAGGCGTTTTTGAAAAGAAACCAATCCATCACGCTGGCCAATAGCCACTGCGTTACCTGCCAGCCATTTTTGTGTTGCGATAGATTTCTTTTCCCTTATCGTTCCATTCAATTTTGATATAAGGAGTCACCTCTTTATCGAACGGCTCTTTAGGATAAGCAAGAATGCGCTTTCGTTTTCCAGTAGGATAATATTCTGTCCAATCGCCAACCTTACAATCCCAATGATATTCACCTTGCACAGCAAGCGTCCCATTGTCATGAAAGAGATAATAAAATCCCTCTTTCTCACCGAACTCAACGGGCGTCATTTCTTTCATGCGTTTTCGCTCCAGTGGATCGTAGTAAGAAACCAACGATTCTTTCGGCCAACCTCTATAATACTTCTCCTTATCGGTAAGCGTGCTGTCGCGGTTGTAGGTTAACCAGCGTCCATGCAATGTTCCTTTGTAATAGATGCCCTTTTTTAAAACAACTTCGCCTTGGCGTTTTTCATAAGGTCCATGAAGGAGTACACCATTTTTGGGATCGAACGATGCGGAAGTTGTTTTACGAATTGACTTTTGTCTGAAATCATACCAATAGATATCGCGAACGAATGTCGAAGGCTTTTCTGATTTTTTTAGATAATAGAATAATTCGTATGTCACCTTATCGCCAAAACCTTTTCGCGTAAATCCTTTCTTCGTTTTAATGCCGTAGTAGACGCGTTTTTTTACTTTCTTTTTCTTACCCGTATTGTTGTCCGGTGTTTCCTCCTTTTGGAAATCGAGACTTGCTGGGGTATCGATCGTAAATTGCTGATCTTGCTGCTCCTGAGCAACAGCACAAATGCATGAGATCAACGTAATACCAAGTGTTAAGGCAATGCGGCGCATGGTCGGTAAATAATAGCAAAACGAAAGTAAGTAAAAAAAAGTATTCGGCGTGAGGCCACAAAAAAAAGGGAGCTTATCGCCCCCTTTGTAATATCCGTCATTAATGTGCAGCTATTAACTCACCAACTCTACACTTCTTTTAATGAAGCTCGTGAGGTCGGCGCCTGTTAACATATTTTGCGATAGCAACGCTAGATCGTATGCTTGTTTTGCGAGTTTAATCTTTTGCTCTTCGTTGGATGCAGTCAAGATCTTTTGGATGATGGAGTGATTACCATTTACCGCGACAGCATAGTTATCCGGCATATTGCCCATGAAACCAAATCCGCCACCACCACCAAGCTTAGCCATGTCCTTCATACGACGCATAAATTCGCTCATGGTAATAACCACCGGCAATTCATCTGTCGACAGCGATTCAACTGTTACCGTGAATGTTGTGTTGTTTATGGCTTTATCAAATACACCTTTAATTTGTGTCTTCTCATCTTCGCTTAACACGCTTTCAAGCTTCTCGTCTTTTTCTACCAACTTGTCGGCAATCTCGCTATCCACACGCTTCAGCTGAGTTTTCTCAAGCTTCTGCTCCAACGTATTGATGAAGTGACTATCGATCACACCGTCGAGTTGAAGAACATCATAGCCCTTGTTCTTCGCTGCCTGGATAAAGCTGTCTTGCTTTCCTGCACTCGATGTATACAAATAAATAAGTTGCCCGTCTTTATCTGTTTGGTTGGCTTTAACCTTCTCTTTGTATTCTTCAAAAGTGAAATACTGACCATCAACATTCTTAAACAACGCAAAGTCTTTTACTTTATCATAGAACTTGTCGTCGCTGATGATACCGTACTTCACGAATATGCTGATGTCATCCCACTTCTTCTCAAAATCTTTTCGGTCCTTCTTGAATAACTCTTGAAGTTTATCGGCTACTTTCTTGGTAATGTGTGCGCTAATTTTCTTCACGTTCGCGTCGCTCTGCAAGTAGCTACGAGAAACGTTCAACGGAATATCTGGCGAGTCAAGAATACCGTGAAGAAGCATGAGGAAGTCGGGAACGACATCCTTCACTTCATCGGTAATAAATACTTGACGGCTGTAGAGTTGAATTTTATTTCGCTGAAGTTCAAAATCGGCTTTTACTTTAGGGAAGTACAATACGCCGGTGAGGTTGAAAGGATAGTCTACATTGAGATGAATCCAGAACAATGGATCTTCAGTATATGGATACAGCTCTTTATAGAACTTTAGATAATCTTCATCTTTTAATTCGGCTGGAGATTTTGCCCAAAGCGGAGCCGGGTTGTTGATGATACGATCTTTTTGGATCGTCTTATATTTTGGTTTGCCTTGTTCGTCTGTGCCGTCTTCAACACTTTCGCCCTCCATGCCAAACTTAATTTCCACAGGAAGGAATTTGCAGTATTTGTCAAGGATGCCTTTTAATCTCCACTCGTCTAAAAATTCTTCAGAGTCTGCATTAATGTGTAGAATGATGTCTGTTCCACGTTCTGCTTTTTCAGCTGGCGTGAGTTCAAATTCTGTCGAACCATCGCATTCCCAACGAACAGCTTCGCTGGCATTGTCAACTTTGTAGGAACGAGAAACGATTTCTACTTTTTCGGCCACCATAAAAGCGGAATAGAATCCTAATCCGAATTTTCCGATGATGTCTTTTGCATCACCTTTGTCTTTGAACTTTTCTACGAATTCTGTGGCACCAGAAAACGCGATCTGGTTGATGTATTTTTTAATCTCATCTCCCGTCATACCAAGGCCACGGTCGCTAACGGTGATGGTTTTCTTTTCTTTGTCGAACGAAACATTTATGGTAAGGTCGCCGAGCTCGCCCGTGAATTCTCCCATGGACGATAACTTCTTCAATTTTTGAGTCGCGTCAACGGCATTACTCACCAATTCCCGCAAAAAGATCTCATGATCGGAATACAAGAACTTCTTAATGATGGGGAAGATATTCTCAGTATGAATTGAAATGGTACCTTTTTCCTGTGCTTCTGCCATAAATTTTTTGTTTTTGAACGTATTCCGAGCTGTCCAAAATTGTTCCAAGACTAAAATTATGACAGGATGACAGCAAATGGTGAGGTAGCTGTGAGTTGCGAGCTTTGAGCTAAGAGCGATTAAGCCCCGGTAATTTTCATCTTTGCATACAATCGTCGCTTCGTCGCCGAAACCAGAGGTTACTGCCCGGCATTTTTTGCTAATATCGCATTCGATAACCCACCGAGGACCGTTAAAGATTTTATACTTATCCTGTACTTATCCTATACTCACCTTATACTTATAGAGTACAGCCGAACGTAGCTTGTTTGGAGCAGCATTGGAGGGATAATAGAGTAAGCAGACAGGATTAAAAAATCAAAAAAGTGAGGGCTTCCCCGTGGATAAGCGAAAATAGCAGTGTTTCAAGCCACGCGTTTGGGTAGCCGCAAGTAACTTGAAACACCTTTGCTTAGAGCTTTCCGCTTTGTGCGTCGCGAAACGCGCCGTCTTCGACGTTCTGCTTTAAGCTTTTAAGTTTTCTGAACTATCTTTTGAAGATATATCGCGTAATAAAAATTCCGTTTCCATCAGTTTCGCCGCCGTCACTCTCTACGCCGCTGGTGACAAATACAAGGGTCCATCCCTCTTTGGCCATCTCTGTAAGCTTGGAGGAAACAACAGCATCATTGGAGGCAATATTTTGAAAGTTAATGCCTGCAACACTAAAAAAGTTGAGCAGCTTGGTTTCGTCGAAAGCGTCTATTTTAATATCGTCGCGCTTTACATCGCCTTGATCAGACTTCTTTCCATCCGTGCGCGATGTCGTCAATGGTTTGTAATCTGCCGATTGTTTTGGATCGAGCATACGTGACCTACCGATACCCGCAGGCACAATCGATTCGATTGTCGTGATGATTCGATACTCTTGCGCCACGGCAGCTCCGGCAATGGTAATCAGAAATAAGAGGCTGAATAAGAACTTCTTCATAAAGGGTAAATTTTATGAAGCCTTATAACGCAGTGATCGTGCCAATGTTTGCATATCATCGGCGGCAGCATACGGCATAACCAACAAATGCCGCAAATAAGGTTAGATTGTAAACAAAGTTATCGCAAGCGGTCTGAATCGCGTACGAGCTTTTCATCGCGGCGAATGAATTGGTTGGACAAGAAATTAGAGATCACCGCACCAAAAGGCAACCATAGTCCGAAACCAAATGCACCTCCCAATTGGCCATGTAACTGGTAAGAAAAGTATAATGCCGACGCCATAGCTCCAGCGATAAACAGTGAATTCAATGCGCCCAATTTCAATTGCAGCAGTCTATTTTTATAACGCCCAATTTCGATGATGGCCAGTGTAATCGCGGCAACCATTAAACATGCCGTGAGGGCGTATGGCAAATAGGCTGTTGTAAGCGTATCGCCTGTAGCCGTCTTTTCTTTTATGGAATAGTGAAACGCATATAGAAGGTGTGTCTTGCTTTCCGACACCTGCGACGCCCAAATAGGCATAAGAAGCGATCCAACAAGACTTGCTATAACGACGATGAGAAATAGGGTTTGAATTCTTTGCCACATAAGCGTGTTCGTTTAACTTGGCCTCGTCCTGTCGACGAAGGCAGGGCAAAAGTATAAAAATTTCGTACCTCGCCGCCCGTAAATAAAATTTTATGAGTACTTCAGCTTATGTCGTTGATATTTTAAGAACACCAATCGGAAAATACGGTGGAGCCTTAGCGGCAAGTCGCCCCGATGATTTAGCAGCGCTTGTCATCAAAACGCTGCTCCAACGAAATTCGTCGTTCGATGTCAATAACATAGAAGAGGTTGTTTTCGGTGCTGCGAACCAAGCCGGTGAAGACAATCGCAATGTCGCGAGGATGGCATTGTTGCTGGCGGGATTGCCATCTACTATTGCTGGTGTTACAGTGAACAGACTTTGTGCTTCAGGACTTCAAGCGATCGCGGATGCTGCGCGTGCAATCCAATCGGGTGATGGCGTGTCTTACATCGCGGGAGGTGTCGAGAGTATGAGTCGCGCTCCTTTTGTGATGCCGAAACAGACATCCGCTTTCTCAAGACAAGCCGAAATTTTTGATACGACCATCGGGTGGCGATTCATTAACAAAAAACTCTCGGATCTCTACTATCCCTATTCAATGGGTGAAACGGCGGAAAATGTGGCCAAGAAATGGAACATCTCGCGAGAAGCGCAAGATGCCTTCGCCTTGCAATCGCAAGAAAAATATCAGCGTGCTTTCAGCGACGGAAAATTCAAAGCGGAATTGGTTGCTGTTGATATCAAGGATGAAAAAGGGAACACTCGCGTTTTCGACGCGGATGAACATCCAAGAATGACTTCGCTCGAAAAACTAGCGTCATTAAAACCAGCATTCAAGCAGAACGGCACCGTCACCGCCGGAAATTCCTCGGGGATAAACGACGGCGCTGCCGCAAGTTTAATTGTGAGCGAATCGGCACTAAAGAATTTTAATCTCACGCCAATGGCCCGCATCGTCGCGATCGGTGTCGCAGGTGTAGATCCTGCGTACATGGGCATCGGTCCCGTACCCGCCACGCAAAAAGCATTGCAACGCGCTGGATTAAAAATAGGCGACATTGGTTTGATTGAACTCAATGAAGCTTTCGCGTCACAATCATTGGCCTGCGTTCGCGATCTCAATATTGATCCGGCAATTGTCAACGTCAACGGAGGCGCTATTGCTTTAGGACATCCATTGGGCTGCAGTGGCGTACGCATCAGTGCCACATTACTTCACGAGATGAAAAGGCGAAAAGTGCGTTACGGTTTAGCAACCATGTGCGTAGGAGTAGGGCAAGGGATAGCGATTGTTTTTGAGAGGCTGTGAATTTTGGAGTCAGGAGACAGAAGTCAGGAGTCAGAATGCAGCGTGAATAGTTTTATATGTTATACTAATAAATTTTACCGTTATGCAAAAATCAAAAAGTTTTAAGGAGCTTGTCGTTTGGCAGAGAGCTCACCAATTAGTTTTATCTGTGTATGGGTTGACAAAAGTGTTTCCACGGGAAGAATTATTTTGTTTGACCCAACAATATCGGCGAGCTGCTGTTTCGATTGCTGCAAACATTGTTGAGGGCTATCGGAAAAGGACCAAGCCCGAAAAGATTCGGTTTTTAAATATTGCACAAGCATCGCTGGAGGAGTGTAAGTACTATGCGTTACTTTCTAACGATTTAGGGTATGCAGATACAATAATTTTGCAAAATTCATCCGAAGAAACCAGCAAACTTCTTGACGCCTATATAAAAGCAATCGAAGCATCTTCTTGACTGTGAAAACAAAGTTTTTTCAATGCCGCTATTAAAGATTCCTTATACTATACTATCCTTGTATTTGAGTTCAAAAATTCTGACTCCTGTCTCCTGACTTCTCAACATGCGCCTCTTCTTCGAAATCCAATACAACGGCTCCAATTATATCGGATGGCAAACACAGCAAGACGGCATCAGTATTCAGTCGGTTGTTGAAGATTCTTTAGGAAAACTCTTGAGAGAGCAAGTCGAGATTTATGGTAGTGGTAGAACGGATGCCGGTGTTCATTGCGAGCAACAATTTTTTCACGTCGATGTGCAGCAAGATGTTGAAGACCTTGATCAGCTACTCTTTCGTCTGAATGCATTCCTGCCAAAAGATATTTATCTACCATCGGTACGCCGCGTTCGTGACGATGTTCACGCACGATACGCTGCATTACAACGCGTCTATAATTATCGCATCACAACAGTTAGAAATCCGTTTCTTGATAAACTCGCCTGGCATCACTTCCGGCACGTCAATATAGATCTGATGAATGAAGCAGCATCGCACATGTTAGGCGAGCACGATTTTGAATCGTTTAGCAAAGTGAAAACTAACGTAAAACATTTTCTTTGTGACGTTACACAAGCGGAGTGGCATGTGCAGGGAGATAGATTGGAATTTGTAATCGCAGCGAATCGGTTTTTGCGGGGTATGGTTCGTGCGACCGTAGGCACATTAATAGACGTGGGCACCGGGAAAATTTCTGTCGAGGAGTTTAAGAATATCATCCACCATCGAGACCGGAAAAAAGCAGGCGCGAATGTTCCTCCGTATGGGTTATATTTGGTGCACGTTAAATATCCCGATGATATTTACATATAAGTTCTCAAGCGTAAATCATGAATAAGATTAGAGTTGGGATGGGCTTCGACGTTCATCAACTGGAAGAGGGAAGGCCATTTTTTATGGGTGGTGTTCAATTGCCTGGAAACAAAGGCGCAGTGGGGCATTCAGATGCAGATGTTTTGATCCATGCAATTTGTGATGCGTTGCTTGGTGCAGCAAACCTTCGCGATATTGGCTTTCATTTCGCGAATACGGATCAGCGATGGAAGGGAATGGATTCAAAATTTTTTTTGAAAGAAGTGACGCGTATGCTTCACGAAAAAGGATGGCGCGTGGGTAATGTAGATTGCACGATAGCACTTGAAAAACCCAAAGTGAATCCTCATATCGACGCCATGAAAAAAACAATGGCACCGTTGATGAACATCGAAGAAGATGATATCAGTATAAAGGCAACGACAACAGAAACATTAGGTTATGTGGGGCGTGAAGAAGGTGTGAACGCGTATGCCGTAGCATTAATATTCAAAGATTCATGAGTATTGAAATTATCACAACGGCCGACGGATCTCATTCATTACGGAATAGTGAATTAAATGAGACCTATCACTCTGTGCATGGCGCGTTGCAAGAGTCGAAGCACGTATTTATTAAAATGGGGCTTGATCATTTTCTAGAGCAGCATCCGGATGTTTCGGAGGTTAATGTTTTGGAGATTGGCTTCGGTACCGGATTGAACGCGTTTCTAACATGGCAGCGGTCCTTCGAAACTTCACAAAGAATTAACTATACATCGCTTGAAACTTTTCCGATTCCAGAAGAGCTTTGGTCGAAATTAAATTATGCACCAGATGACAGGGCCAAGGCTGGTTTCGTAGCCTTGCATCGTGCGGAGTGGAATACGTTCGTGGAACTAACGCCGAAGTTCTATCTCAGAAAGATCGAACAATCATTAGAGGACCTTACGCCTCCGGTCGAGTCTTTCGACGTGGTGTATTTCGATGCGTTCGCTCCAAACAAGCAACCGGAAATGTGGACACAAGAGATACTTTCCAAGGTTTCGGCGAGTTTAAAAAGGGGCGGAATTTTCGTGACATATTGTGCAAAAGGACAGCTCAAGCGTGATCTCAAAGCGCTCAACTTGGAAATTTCAACTTTATCGGGACCACCGGGTAAAAAAGAGATGGTTCGCGCGAGAAAGTGTAGTGTTTTTGACAAGTAGGGTCAAATTTAACCCTGCATTTTTACAAAACGTTTCAAATTCAATAACTCTCTGTAAATCTTGAACTTTCGAGTGTTTTTTCAGTGATTTTCTGAAAATTTTTCAATCGTTTTCGGAGTTCCTGTATTTTTTCAAATGTGAAGCCAGTGCAATCGTGTACGTTTTCAGGATTTGTAAACATTCTGAAACATTTCTAAAAAGATTCCAAAAATTCTGTTGCTGCCTAAGTAGCTCGAAATTTTCTATCGGTTTGTTAAGTATTTTAGAGATTCGTTTGGCCCCAAGTCGTCCGAAACGCACCCAACCTAGTAAACAAAAGAAAGAAGATGAAAGAGATTACCAGCCGTGGTTTGTACACCCCAGAACTGGAACACGATGCCTGCGGTATTGGCTTTGTTGCTAATATTAATGGTAGCAAAACGAACCAGACTTTACGTGATGCCCTCTCGATGCTCGAAAACATGGAGCACCGCGGAGGCCGAGGTAGTAGCCCTAAAACCGGTGATGGCGCTGGGGTGTTGCTGCAAATACCGCATGACTTCTTTGTAGAAGAAGCAACGCGCCTAGGATTTGAAATCCCAGCACTGGGTTCATATGGCGTCGGTATGGTGTTCTTTCCACGCGATAAGAAGGTAATGAATGCATGCCGCGAGGTATTGCGAAAAAATATTAAAGAATTAGGTTTAGAAGTTCTCGGCTTCCGTGTCGTGCCTGTCGACCATAGCATTCCTGGTCCAGGTGCAGCTGAAGTTGAACCGGTGATCGAACAAGTTTTCGTAAAACCTGTTGACGCTTCACTAACGGGTGACGCTTTCGAACGCCGCCTTTTCGTTCTTCGTAATTTCACCTCTCATACCATTTCGAGCACAGTGAAAGGAACGAACAATGAGTTCTACATCACATCGTTCTCTGCGCGCACAATTATCTATAAAGGTCAGCTTCGTACAGAGCAGCTTCGTGCTTACTTCGACGATCTACAAGATGCGCGTATGAAAACGGCGCTCGCCCTTGTTCACTCACGCTTCTCTACCAATACATTCCCGAACTGGAAACTTGCCCAACCATTCCGCTATATCGCGCACAATGGCGAGATCAATACCATTCGCGGTAACGTCAATAAAATGAAGTCGAAAGAAGCGCTTTTCAAGTCGACGCTTTTTACAGATGAAGAAATTAAACGATTAACACCAATCACTAGTCCTGACGGTTCTGACTCCGCGAACTTGGATGCATTGGTTGAAATGCTCGTACTATCAGGAAGAAGTATTCCTCACGTGATGATGATGCTTGTTCCGGAAGCATGGCAGGATAACAAGTTGATGGATCCACACCGCAAGGCTTTCTATAAATATCACGCTTCGATGATGGAGCCGTGGGATGGTCCTGCTGCATTGGTTTTCACAGATGGTTCACGCATTGGTGCTACCCTCGATCGCAATGGACTTCGTCCTTTAAGATATTGTGTGACACGTTCAGGTCGCGTGATTGCTGGATCTGAAGCTGGTGCATTGCCAGTTGATCCAAAAGATATTCTCGAAAAAGGTCGTATCACACCAGGCAAAATGCTGATGATCGATCTCGAGCAAGGAAAAATCCTTGACGACGAAAAAGTAAAACGCTCAGTATACGAAGGTAAGTCTTACTACAACTGGATCATTCAAAATCGCTTGAAGCTTAGACTAGAGCCTGAAGTAGAATGGATTGAAACAAGTTTCGATGAGAAATCATTGGTTCAACGCCAGAACGCGTTCGGTTATACTTCTGAAGATGTTAAAGTACTTCTTCTTCCATTGGCGGAAAAGGGGTACGAAGCAATAGGCTCCATGGGCGATGATTCGCCGCAAGCAATCCTTTCGAAAGAGAGCCGTCACTTGTCGAATTATTTTAAACAACTTTTTGCACAGGTAAGTAATCCGCCAATTGATCCGATTCGCGAACGTCTTGTAATGTCATTATTTACAAGAGTTGGTGCGAGTCTTAACGTACTTGAAGAGACACCCCAGCATACAAACCAGATTCACATTTCACAACCCGTGTTGTTAAATCAGGATCTTGAAAAATTGAAACACTTACAAGATCAAGGTTTCGAAGCTGCTGTTATTCAATGTGTGTTTAAGGCAGATGGTGCTCCTGGTAGACTCGAAGAAAATATCGATCGCATTTGTGCCGAAGCAGAAAAAGCGGTCCGCGCGGGGAAGAAGATCATCATCTTGTCCGACAAAAAGATTAGTGATGAATATGCGCCGATTCCAACATTGTTGGCAGTAGGAGCCGTACATCAATATTTGGTAAGCAAGCGCATCCGTACGCAAGCAGGTCTTGTTGTCGAGGCTGGCGACGTTTGGGAAGTGCATCACTTCGCGACCATCATCGGTTATGGCGCAAGTGCTATCAATCCATATCTCGCGCTTGAGACTATCCATTTCATGAACAAGCATGGCATGTTCTACAAGCCGCTTGACGATGAAGAGGCATTCGCAAACTATCAGAAAGGTATTGGCAATGGCTTGTTGAAAGTCATGTCGAAAATGGGTATCAGCACATTGCAGTCATATCAATCTGCGCAAATTTTTGAAGCGCTGGGTATTGGAAGCGACGTGATGGAAAAATGTTTCAAAGGAACCATCAGCCGAATTGAAGGATTGTCTTTCGACGACATTGCAACAGAAGTATTGGTGCGTCATCAACTTGCTTTTGAAGCGGAGAGCAAAGAACTCCAGGTGGGCGGAATTTATTCTTGGAAGCGTCGTGGTGAGAAACACATGTTTAGCCCTGAGACTATTCACTTGCTCCAGCATTCGACCAAGACTAATAACTACGAACTCTACAAGAAGTACACTCAGAAGATCAACGATCAAACAAAAGATCAGATTACGATCAGAGGTCTTTTTGAATTTAAGAAACGTAATCCTATTCCAATTGCGGAAGTAGAGCCGGCGGAAGAAATCTTCAAACGTTTTGCTACAGGTGCAATGTCGTTCGGATCTATTTCTCACGAAGCACACGCAACGCTTGCCATCGCCATGAATAGAATTGGTGGTAAGAGCAACAGCGGTGAAGGTGGAGAAGATGAAATTCGTTTTGAGAAAAAAGAGAATGGCGATTGGGAGCGTTCTGCTATTAAACAAGTTGCGTCGGGACGTTTTGGTGTAACGAGCTACTACTTATCGAATGCAGACGAACTTCAAATTAAGATGGCGCAGGGTGCGAAACCTGGAGAAGGTGGACAGCTTCCTGGTCATAAAGTAGATGAATGGATCGGTAAGGTTCGTCACTCAACACCTGGTGTAGGTTTGATTTCACCTCCTCCTCACCACGATATCTATTCGATCGAAGATTTGGCGCAGCTGATCTTCGACTTGAAGAATGCAAACCGCCAAGCACGTATCAATGTGAAGCTTGTGTCACAGGCTGGTGTTGGTACAGTAGCCGCAGGTGTTGCAAAAGCAAAAGCAGACGCAATCTTGATTTCAGGTGCCGACGGCGGAACCGGAGCATCACCAATCAGCTCTATTCGTCACGCAGGTTTGCCATGGGAACTTGGTCTGGCAGAAGCGCATCAAACGCTTGTAAAAAATAATCTTCGCAGCCGCGTTGTTCTTCAAACTGACGGACAAATCCGTTCAGGTAGAGATATCGCGATAGCGGCAATGTTGGGTGCCGAAGAGTGGGGTGTTGCTACGGCTGCCCTTGTTGTTGAAGGATGTATCATGATGCGCAAGTGCCACTTGAATACTTGCCCAGTAGGTATCGCAACACAAGATGAAAGCTTGAGAAAACTTTTCACAGGTGATCCTGATCACGTTGTGAACTTCTTCGGATTCCTTGCTCAAGATCTTCGTGAGATCATGGCTGAACTGGGTTTCAGAACAGTAACTGAAATGGTAGGACGTACCGATCTTCTTCGCGTTCGTCAAGACATCGAACATTGGAAGATTAAGAAACTTGACTTGTCACCAATTCTCCATAAAGAAGAAGGACGTGAGGGTGTTGGAATGTTCAAGCAGATCGAGCAAGATTTCGAACTTGAAAAAGTACTCGACTGGAAATTGGTTGAAGCCGCAAGACCAGCGCTTGATGATTGTGAGCCTGTTCAAGAGAAATTTATCATCCGCAACACAGATCGTTCAGTCGGTGCATTGTTGTCGAATGAGATTTCCAAAAAATACAAAGGCAAAGGTCTCCCAGAGGATACCATTAAGTTCCATTTCAAAGGTTCTGCCGGTCAAAGCTTTGCAGCGTTTGTTGCACCGGGTGTAACATTCGAATTGGAAGGTGAAGCCAACGACTATTTCGGAAAAGGATTGTCGGGTGGTAAGCTCGTGATCTATCCAGACAAAGAAGCATCATTCAAACCAGAAGATAATATGATCATTGGTAACGTGGCGTTCTACGGCGCAACGTCTGGTGAAGCATTTATCAGAGGCCAAGCAGGTGAACGCTTCTGCGTTCGTAACTCCGGTGTTACAGCAGTTGTAGAAGGTGTTGGTGATCATGCTTGTGAATACATGACTGGCGGTCGTGTAGTTGTGTTGGGTAAGACAGGTAAAAATTTCGCAGCTGGTATGAGCGGTGGTATCGCTTATGTATTCGATCCGGAACATGCGCTTGAGAGATTATGCAACCGCGAAATGGTTGATCTCGAGACGATGGAGGACGAAGATAAGGCAGAAGTGAGAGCGATGATCGAAAAGCATTTCAAGTATACGGGTAGCGATCCTGCAGAATGGGTTCTTGAAAATTGGGAAACCGCTGTAGACTTGTTCGTGAAAGTAATGCCAAGAGATTACAAGGCTGTGCTGCAGAAGTTGAAAGCGTCACGTAACGGTGCGTCTACAAAAGCTGAAGCGCCTGTAGCGAAAGGCAAAAAAGTAGAAGTGAAATAATCGAGACCAATTAACAATTACACCAGACATTTAAGAAGATGGGACAGATAGATGGATTTATGAAGTTCGATCGCGAGATGCCAAAATCACGCGACCCAAAAGAACGTCTCAATGATTATAAAGAAGTATATAATCCGCTCGACAAGGAAAAAGTAAAACAACAAGCAGCACGTTGTATGGACTGCGGTGTTCCTTTTTGTCACAACGGTTGTCCACTTGGGAATATCATTCCTGAATTTAACGATGCGGTATACTCCGGCAAATGGGAAGAAGCAATTAAAATTCTCAGTAGCACGAACAACTTCCCAGAGTTCACCGGGAGAATTTGCCCTGCGCCATGTGAGGCAAGTTGTGTGCTAAGTATCAATAACAAACCTGTTACGATCGAGTACATCGAGAAGACGATTGCTGAACAAGGGTATGAGAAAGGTTATATTAAAGCTAACCCTCCGAAGACCAGAACCGGTAAGCGCGTAGCCGTTGTTGGTTCAGGCCCTGCTGGACTCGCCGCTGCAGCACAACTTAACAAGGCTGGACATTGGGTGACCGTGTTCGAAAGAAGTGACCGGATTGGTGGACTTCTTCGCTATGGTATCCCTGACTTTAAATTGGAGAAATACGTATTGGATCGCCGTCTTCGCTTGATGGAGCAAGAGGGAATCGTATTCCGTACTAATGCGCACGTTGGTGTTAACATCAGCGCCAAGCATCTGCAAGACGAGTTCGATGCAATCGTCATGTGTGGTGGTGCCTCTGCGCCCCGTGACCTTCCGATTCCAGGCAGACAATTTAAAGGTGTTCACTTTGCGATGGAATTCCTGTCGCAACAGAACAAGCGCGTAGCGGGGGATAAAATATTCTCCAATGAAATTCTCGCTACTGATAAGAATGTACTTGTGATCGGCGGTGGAGACACCGGATCAGATTGCGTAGGTACATCAAATCGTCACGGTGCCAAGTCTGTTACACAAATTGAACTTCTTGCAAAACCTCCGTTGACCAGAAACGAAGCCAGCAATCCTTGGCCACTTTGGCCGATGGTACTGATGACTTCATCATCACATGAAGAAGGTGTTACACGTCAGTGGGCTATCCTTACGAAGGAATTCTTAGGAGACAATAGCGGACGTCTCACGGGCCTTAAGGTAGTCGATATCAAGTGGGGCGTAAATGCGCAAGGCAAAATGGGCTTCGAAGAAATCGCGGGTACAGAACGCATTATTCCTTGTGAGCTTGCATTCTTAGCAATTGGATTTACGGGTGCCGAAAAAGGCGGTATCGTAGACGAATTGAAAATTGAACTTGACGAGCGGGGCAACATCAAGTCGAACAACTATATGAGTTCGGTAGAAGGTGTGTTCTCGGCTGGCGACATGCGACGTGGACAATCACTCGTTGTATGGGCGATCTCAGAAGGACGCGAAGCGGCGCGCGCTGTTGATACATGGTTGATGGGCTCTTCGAATCTTGAAGCGAAGGATGAATCTTTCGTGCATATTGGTGAAGAAGCCTAGTCGGTTAAGAACTTAAGTAAACGATCATAAAAAAGCCACGCATTGCGTGGCTTTTTTGGTTTCGGGACGTTCAACATTTTTAAAGGTTAGCGACTTGTCAGAAGCTTAATTGATGATATCGAACTTTGTATAAGGCACTAATGCCGCTGGAATTCGAATACCATCTTTTGTTTGATTGTTTTCGAGAATAGAAGCAACGATTCGCGGTAGTGCAAGTCCGCTACCATTGAGCGTATGCAGCAATTGCGTTTTACCATCTTTGTTTTTGTATCGAAGTTTCAACCTATTCGCCTGATAGGTTTCGAAGTTACTGACCGAGCTTACTTCAAGCCAGCGTTGTTGCGCTGCAGAGAAAACTTCAAGATCGTAAGTCATGGCAGATGAAAAACCCATATCGCCACCACAAAGTAGTAGTCGACGGAAAGGAAGTTCAAGCTTAGTCAGCAAACTTTCTACATACGTTGTCATCTCTTCAAGTGTCTGGTAAGACTCTTCGGGTTTTCTAATTTGAACAATCTCAACTTTATCGAACTGGTGAAGGCGGTTCAGACCACGAACATGTGCACCCCAACTTCCAGCTTCTCGTCTAAAGCAAGGTGTGTAGCCAGCATTTTTAACAGGAAGCTCGTCTTCACTTAAGATCACGTCGCGGTAAAGGTTTGTGATTGGAACTTCGGCGGTAGGAATCAAATAAAGATTGTCTTCTGTCACGAAGTACATTTGTCCTTCCTTATCCGGTAGTTGTCCTGTGCCATAGCCAGAAGCTTCATTGACAACGATCGGCGGTTGTACTTCTTTGTAGCCTTGCTTTTCAGCTTCGTCTAAGAAGAAGTTAATCAACGCGCGTTGAAGTTTTGCGCCCTTACCTTTATAGACTGGAAATCCAGCGCCCGATATTTTTACACCGAGATCAAAATCGATGATGTCATACTTTTTGATAAGGTCCCAGTGTGGAAGCGCGTCACCATGAAGTGTTGGTACAGTACCCTTCTCATGAACAACAATATTGTCTTCACTACTTTTTCCGGCCGGTACTTTTTCAGTGGGCACATTGGGAAGCTTGTAGAGAAGTTCGAGTTGTTTCTTTTCGTAGGTATCGAGTTCAACTTCGAGAGCCTTTACCTTTTCTTTATCGGATGCCACGCTTGCTCGCAGCGAAGTAGCTTCTTCGCTTTTTCCCGACTTCATGAGTTCGCCAATTTTCTTGGCATCAGTATTAGATTTTGCTTTTAATTCGTCGAGGATTTTTTGTGTATCTCTTCTAAGCTGATCGTTGTCGATCACCTGACGGACGACGTCCTCGCGATCTTTGAAGTTCCTTTTAGCAAGGCCATCAAGCACTTTTTGTGTGTTTTCGCGGATAACTGCAAGTTGTAGCATGGATCGAAATTAAGGTCCCAAAATTAGTTTTTTTGTGTTGCCAGCACGTTGCGGGGAACAATAAAATATTTCCATCCGTTTGATTATAGGCATTTTTACCCTATTATTGCAAGGTCATTCGGCTTATTCAAGCCCTCTGAATTAAATCCGTAACATTTTATCTAATTTTTGTTTCAAGTTATCAGTCTCATGATAGTCAGCGTTTAGGCTGCGATCATATGCAATTCAAAACATATCATTTTTACAACACAATTCATTTTTAATCCACATGTACACTATTGACGACCTGAATGTCAGGCTCCTTTCTGAGCTAAAAGAGATTGCTGAGGGAATGGGCGTAAAGAACGCCAAGAAGTTGTCCAAGCAGGATCTTATCTACAAGATTCTCGATCAACAAGCTGCCTCCCCTGAAACTGCCCCAGCACCTGCAAAAAAATCTGCACCTACTGCCTCAACTGAATCTGAACCGGAACGCAAGATGAGACCGCGTCGTCGCGAGAACGTTGCACCAACACCGCCGAAGGCCGAGGAAAGTTCATCTGATGATTTGTCAACCGACGAATTATTAGATTCTATCAATCTTGATTTCGGAAACTCATCTGTATCATCTTTCGACGATTCGTCTGAAGCATATTCGTCGTCAGAGAGCAATAATAAAAATACGACCGAAGAAGCTCCGCAGCGCAGCGAACGTCATGAGAGTCATGAAGAGCAACGCCCGCAGCAGCAACGTCCACACCATCAACAACAATCACAACGTCTTGCTATTCGTGAATTCGATGGCGCGATCAGCAATGAAGGCGTGTTGGAAATCATGCAAGATGGATACGGCTTCCTTCGCTCTTCTGACTATAACTACCTGGCAAGCCCCGACGATATTTATGTATCGCCATCGCAGATCAAATTGTTTGGGTTGAAAACGGGTGATACTTGCAAAGGTCTTATCCGTCCACCAAAAGAAGGTGAGAAGTATTTCGCTTTATTAAAAGTTGAATCTGTTAACGGAAAAACAACTGACGAAATTCGTGACCGCGTAGCTTTCGAATATCTCACACCACTCTTCCCGGATGAAAAATTAAAGCTCAGCACAACACCCGATAATCTTTCTACACGTATCCTCGATTTGTTCTCTCCAATTGGTAAAGGGCAACGCGGTATGATCGTAGCACAACCGAAGACTGGTAAAACAGTGTTGTTAAAGAATATTGCTAACGCGATTGCTGAAAATCACCCTGAGGTTTATTTGATTGTGCTGCTAATCGATGAACGTCCAGAAGAGGTAACGGATATGGCGCGCAGTGTAAAAGCAGAAGTAATCGCTTCTACTTTCGACGAGCAAGCTGAGCGTCACGTAAAAGTATCTGCTATCGTGTTGGAGAAAGCAAAACGCATGGTTGAATGTGGTCACGACGTAGTGATCTTGTTGGATTCTATCACACGTCTTGCACGCGCTTATAACACGGTTGTGCCATCTTCTGGAAAAATCCTTTCCGGTGGTGTTGATGCGAATGCACTTCACAAACCTAAGCGCTTCTTCGGTGCTGCACGTAATATTGAAAACGGTGGATCATTGACAATCATTGCTACAGCGTTGATCGATACAGGTTCTAAAATGGATGAAGTTATCTTCGAAGAATTTAAAGGTACAGGTAACATGGAACTTCAGCTGGATCGTAAACTTTCTAACAGGAGAGTTTATCCTGCTATCGATGTTCCTGCATCGGGTACACGTCGCGAGGACCTGTTGATGAAAGAAGAAGAACTTCAACGCGTATGGATCCTTCGCAAATTTATGGCTGACATGAATTCTGTAGAAGCAATGGAATTCCTGCAAAGCAGAATGAAAGGCACACGTAGCAACGAAGAGTTCTTGCTTTCGATGAACGGGTAAGAGCTTAAAGCAGAAAGCTAAAAGCGTAAAGCTATTGCAATAAAAAAGGACACTCTCGGTGTCCTTTTTTGATTTTTGAGAATATTGTTGGAGTAGCAGCGCTTTCTACTTTGAGCTTTCTGCTTTGAGCTTTCAGCTTTTCGGAAGATTTTTCTTATCGTGAAACGCTCCCTTAAACGTAGGGTCTTCTCTTTTTCGTTGATTATCGATTTCGCGTTTCATGTCTTGCTTTTCTTCAAAAGGTGTTTTCTCAATGAAAATTTCTCCTGGAAGAATTTTACGTGGGATCTTTTCGCGAATAATCTCTTCTATTTTTTCGATGTGATATTCTTCGGCCATGTTTACTAATGTGATCGCTTTACCTTCTTGGAAGGCGCGTCCTGTTCGACCGATGCGATGGACATAATCGACATACAACACAGGTACATCGAAATTGATGACATGAGAAACTTTTACAACATCGATACCACGTGCTGTAACATCCGTTGATACAAGTATTCGAAGGTTGCCTTCTTTAAATTCATTCACCGCATTAATGCGTGTGTTCTGTCCTTTGTTAGAGTGAATGACCTTTGCTGGGCCGAGTCCTTTTCGCTCAATAAAACTGAATACATTGTCGGCGTGCTCCTTCGTTCTCGTGAAGATAATGACGCGGTTAAATGTCTCTTTATCTTGAAGCAGGTGCTCGATGAAGTTGATCTTGGTTTTCAAGTTTGGAACTTCGTAAAGTTCTTGCTCAACTTGTTTCGCCGTGGTGGCTTGTGGCGTCACTTCAACCTTGGTTGGAAATTCCAAAAATTCCGAAGACAGCCTGTCTACTTTCTCTGGGAAAGTTGCTGAGAATAATAAGTTCTGGCGCTTGCGTGGAATTACCTCAAGAATTTTTCTCAGCTGTGGCATGAAACCCATGTCCATCATGCGATCAGCTTCGTCAAGCACCATGAATTTTATTTGCTTGGTGGGCAGGTCGTTTCGTAAGTAAAGTTCCATGAAGCGACCTGGTGTGGCGATGATGATATCGACACCGGCTTTAATTTTTTCTATTTGTGTTTTCGGGCCAATACCGCCGTACAACGGAAGTATGCGGAGGTCAGTATATTTTGCAAGAAGCGCAGCATGCTCAGCGAGCTGAATCGTAAGTTCTTTTGTGGGTGCGAGAATCAACGCGCGCGGTTCGGTTCCCTGCGCATATTTAATTTTCATCAGCAGCGGTAGAAGGTATGCCGCTGTCTTTCCAGTACCCGTCTGCGCGATGCCGATCACCTCCTGGCCACCCAGGATGAGTGGGATACATTTCTGCTGGATTTCGGTGGGCTCAGAAAATCCAAGGTCACTCACGGCGTTGAGCAGCTGTCGATTCAGATTAAAATCTTCGAAAGATGTGATGGCAGACACGTTTTGCGTTTAATTTTACAACACGATGAGAACTACATTAATCCTCAATGCAAATATAGTCAACGAAGGCGAGCTCTTTCAGGGCGACGTGTTGATCAAAGGACAATACATAGAAAAGATTGGCAAAGACCTATCATCGACGAAGGCTGATCGGGTAATCGATGCAAAAGGAAAATATTTACTTCCTGGTGTCATAGACGATCAGGTTCATTTTCGTGAACCGGGCCTCACACACAAGGCAACAATTTATACGGAAGCGAGGTCTGGTGTTGCCGGCGGGGTAACAAGTTTCATGGAGATGCCAAACACAAATCCACCAACATTTACGCAGGAACTTTTGGAGCAGAAATTTCAAATTGCTTCACAAACAGCTCTCGCCAATCATTCGTTCTTTATCGGAGCATCAAACGATAACCTCGATGAAGTAATGAAGACCGATATCACCAAGGTATGCGGACTGAAAATTTTTATGGGTTCATCGACAGGAAATTTGTTGGTTGATGATCCCGTAAAACTTGAGCAATTCTTTTCACAATTTCCCTCACTGATTGCTGCGCATTGTGAAGACGAACAAACCATCAGAAATAATACGGCGGCTTTCAAAGAAAAATATGGCGATGATATTCCTGTAGAAAGCCATCCATTGATTAGAAATGCGGAAGCATGTTATAAGTCATCGTCGTTTGCTATTGGTCTTGCAAAAAAGCACGGCACCAGATTCCACATTCTGCATATTTCAACTGCGAAAGAAACCGCGTTGTTTGATAATAGTATTCCATTAGAAAAAAAGAAGATCACGGCCGAAGCTTGTATCCATCATCTTTGGTTTAATGATAATGACTACAAACGTCTCGGAAATTTTATCAAATGGAATCCCGCTGTGAAGTCGGCGAATGATCAGCAAGAAATTCTCAAGGCTGTGCTAGATGATCGTATTGATGTAATTGCCACGGATCATGCGCCGCATACTTTGGAAGAGAAGAGCAATCCCTATTCCAAAGCGCCTTCTGGCGGTCCATTGCTGCAGCACAGTTTAACAGCGATGTTGGAGTTTTATCACCAAGGAAAAATGAAGCTTGAGAAGATCGTTGAGAAGATGAGTCACAACCCGGCGATCTTATTTCAGATTAACAAACGCGGATATATCCGGGAGGGATATTTCGCAGATATCGTTTTGGTTGATCTCGAAAGACCTTGGACGGTGACGAAAGGCAATGTGCTTTCAAAGTGTGGATGGTCTCCGCTGGAAGGCGTGACATTCAAATCGCAAGTTACTCACACGTTTGTTTCTGGTCACCTTGCTTACGAGAATGGTGTGTTCGACGAAAGTGTAAAAGGACTACGATTGACTTTTAGTCGCTAGTTTTCCCGTTGGGAAATCAACAATTAGGCTCGGTTTACAGGCCTGCGCATGTGGAATAGAGTTTTTTGCGTAATTAGTGACTATAATGGTAAAGATATATTGCAAATTCGGGCTCAATCCCTAAATTTGCAGTCCCCAAAATGTCCCGGTAACGCCTGGACGAGTACATGGTGATTGTAGTTCAGTTGGTTAGAACGCCAGATTGTGATTCTGGAGGTCGTGGGTTCGAGCCCCATCATTCACCCCCAAAAAAATAAAGCCTTCCGAAATGTGAAGGCTTTTTTTATTACTGATTTCGCTGTTGTATCTGGACCCGGTGTTATGGGATTGCTTTCGTTAAATCAATATTTTGTAATTGACCGTTGGGTGTTATAAACAAGACCTGAGTCTTTGTGTCAGCAGTTTCTTTCAGGTCAAACTGTATGTTCACGCGGTACGTGAGTTGAACCATTGGTTCGCGTACAACCGGATTCAAGACGACGTCATATTGGTCGTACGCAATTGCGTTGTAAAAACGAGAAGGTGTTAAGTCGGCATATGAGATTTTATCAAGGTTACCGGATGCTCTCTTAATGGCGCGCATCGAAGGTCGCGCAACAGCTGTATACTGTTCATAGCGATTGTGTGGAAGCATGGTGGCAAAGTCTTCACTGAGCGAACGTTTTACTCCGTCGAGTTTTACACCGACGATCTCATACGATTTAATTTTCTCCTTTAAATATTCTAAGCATTTTAAACGTAGCTTCTCGTGTTGCTTGGATACATCGTTAATGAAGTAGTCAACTTTTCCCAAGTCATAAATCTCTGCTGTTGCTGCTGCTGTGATGATCTGGTTGAGTTGATCGGTTTTTTTATACGTCACAATAATATTTTTCTGTAGCTCAAAGCCGTCGGGCACTTCATTGTAAGTTTTGCTAAAGAGCTTTTCAACAACTTTAAAATCATAGCGTGGTACAAACGTTATCATATCTGTCACTATTTCAATGCTATCGATTCCCATACGCCTCATTTCTTTTTCAAATTTGTCGACGCGTCGTGAAAGAAGGGAGTCCGTCTCTTGTGCAGTCTCGCCGAGTTGCGTGACATTAAAGATTACCACATAATAATCTGCTTTTACATTCAAAAGTCCGTGTACCGAAAACAGGATGTGCTGGTCGTTTACCTGAGTTTGTAGTGATGGCAGTGCGGCGGCGCCATGTTGCCGAAAATTTGAGTTGCCGGACTTCTGTGCAAAAAGCGGCGTGTTAAAAATGATTAGTGTAATTATCGTGAGATGTTTCATGATGAAAATTTTAGTGACCGAGTTTCACGAAAATGAACATCGTATAAAACGAAGATTAAGTCGACTGTACCTTTGACTTCGCGAAGAGAACGAATGATCGAGTAAAATTCGGCACAGTTTTTTCAATCGATTTCGACAAGCTCGTGTGTGAATATTAAAATAAAAACTTCCATGACTGTCAATATTGCTTACCCACTATTTTTCGTTTATGTTGAAGCATGATCGCGTGGCCAGATTATAGGAAACTTCCGCTTCAGGAAAAGATCGATGTACTTTATGAAGAAGGTACGTTTGTGATGGCTATACGCTACTACGGATACAAAATCAATCTTTACCTTCTTGGTAATTTTTATCTCGAAGTATTTATCAATCATAAGAACACAATCATCGAGCGTATTATCTTGTTAGATACGAATCATTCGCGGATGAAATTTTATTCCGACCAAATCAAATTGCCAGTCGATGTGATCTAAGTATTTGTGCACTTGCTACTGCATAAAGACAGCGCGGTAACCAAATCCCAACAGCAATCCGCCAACGATAATGACGGGCGACGGAACTTTGGTAAAAGCGAGAAGGCAGAACGTTGCAATGGTTACGCTGAAGTTAAGAAAAGTATTTGCGAGCGGTTGAAATAGTATGATGGCCGATGCGGCAACAAGTCCACAACTTGCGGCGGTTATTCCTTCGAGCGATGCGCGCACGCCGCGGTATTTTTTTAAGCTCTCCCAGAAGCGTATCACGAAAAATGTTAAAAATGTTCCTGGTAAGAAAATTCCAAGCGCGGCCACTATGCCACCGAGAATAGCACCACCAACACCGAAGTCACGCGCCGACAACGCACCAATGTATGCGCTGAAAGAGAACACGGGACCGGGCAAAGCTTGCGCGAAAGCATAGCCAGAAAGAAACTCATTATGCGAAACGGGGTGGTGAAGTGGTTTAAGTTTATATTGTTTTTTGATTTTAGTTTTTAGCTCGTTAGCCCGCGTATTATCTTCTTTCGTACCTTCTGTGACCTCAACAAATTCGGTGTAGAGCAATGGTGTAAGTACTTGTCCTCCGCCAAAGACGAGGCTTCCATTTCGATAAAAATTTTCAAAGAGTTTTACATGTAGTGATTTGGTAACGCCACCCAATATCGCTGCTACAATAAGCACGCCTGCCCATAGTGTAAAATTTGCCCACGGGATTACAATTTTTGTTTTCTCCTCTTTAGGCTGCGCTTTGTATTTCAATGCCGTAACTAATCCGGCCCCCAAGAGAATAGCAGGAAAGATGAACGGTGTTTGAATGATATAGGAGAATACTGCTGCAATCACAAACAACGCGGTTCCTGTTTTTGTATTGATGGTGCGGATACTGATAAAGTATGCGCCGTACGAAATAAATCCAACGGCCATGGGTTCAATGAAACTGGTGAACGCGAGAGACCAATTTTTTTCTTGAATACTCGACATGATCACGCCGGCTGTTGTCATCACAATCACGGCGGGTAAGATCCAAACCAACAACGTTAGATACGCGAGATTAGGTCCGCCAAGTCGATAGCCGATAGCGGCAAGCGTTTGTGTTGAGGTCGGTCCAGGAAGCATCTGACAGAGCGAATTCAATTCCATGAGATCCTCTTCTGACAGATACTTTCGCTTGTCGATCAGTATCTTTTGGAAATGTGCAAGATGTGCTTGAGGACCTCCAAATGTGGTGAAGGCCAGCACGAGCACATCGCGCAAGAAAGTGGTGTATTTAACCTGGCGAATCACAGACCCGTCAAGTATTTCAAGGTGTAAACCATTTTACTTCTTCAAGCCAATTTCACGAAGACGTTGATCTAAGAATTCTCCAGCAGTGATGTCTTCGAATATTTTCGGATTATCGTTATCGACACATGATGGAAGCGCTGCGAGATTCATCTCTGATCGCGGATGCATAAAGAAAGGAATCGAGTAGCGCGGGGTATTCATCAACTCTCTCGGTGGATTTACAACGCGGTGAATGGTCGACTTAAGTTTCTTGTTCGTAAACCTTTCAAGCATATCGCCAACGTTCACGACGAGTTGGTTCGGCAATGCTGTTATCGGAATCCACTTACCATCGCGACGAAGCACTTGAAGACCATCAGCGCTCGCGCCCATCAGCAGTGTGATGAGGTTGATGTCGCCATGTTCAGCAGCTCTTACAGCATCCGCAGGTACGGCGTCAGGGTTTTCGATCGGGTAGTAATGGATTGGACGTAGTATGCTATTTCCATTCTTGATCTTATCGTCGAAGTAGTGCTCTGGCAGGTTCAGATATAACGCGATTGCGCGAAGCATGTACGTGCCTGTTTTCTCAAGCGCGCGATATACTTCATTGCCGATAGCTTTAAATTCAGAAACTTCAGCTGGCCAAATGTTGGCTGGGTAGCCTTCGGATTTTAGTTCGCTATCACTTAACTCTTGGCCGACGTGGTAGAACTCTTTTAAATCTCCGGTGTTTCGCCCTTTGGCGTGTTCTTTTCCTTTGCCGGTATAGCCGCGTTGTCCAGCGATGTGAGCGCCTTCGTATTTTTTCTTCACATCGTCGCTGAGCGCGAAGAACTTTTTGATGGCATCGTAAAGCCTTTGCTGCTGTTCGTCAGTAAGGAAGTGATTTTTGATGGCGACGAAGCCGATGTTGTGATAGGCATCGCCCAGTGCGGCTACAAATTTCTGCCGAGACTTTTCATCACCGCGTGTAAAATCGGCGAGGTCCAGCGACGGGATTTCGTCGTATAATTTTTCGTCCATAACGTGGTCTCTAGTTAGGCCGCAAGCTAAAAATTTTTGGTTAATTTTAATGCCGTCCTATTCCAATGTACACCGTTCGGCACAATGGGTTTGCAAAAACGATCGATGCCTTGTTCTTTTAACCTTCGACCTTAAAAATTGTACGATGAAAAAAACACGTAGGGAATTTATGCAGCAAGCTTTCAAAGCAACTGCCATTACATCACTCAGTCTTCCATTGGCTATGAAGTCATTCGCAGACAATAATACAGCATCAGATTCATTTCAGTTTTCGCAGGTACCACTTCCTTATGGCTATGCAGCCCTTGAGCCCTCCATTGATGCGATGACCATGGAAATTCATTATACCAAGCATCATGCAACCTACATTAAGAATGTAAACGAAGCGATTGCAGCTGAGAAAGTTGCCTATAAGAACGAGAAAGATTTTTTTGCGAACACGTCGAAGCTGTCGGCTAAACTTCGTAACAATGGGGGTGGTGCATGGAATCATAATTTCTTTTGGGAAGCGATGAAGCCAAATGGTGGCGCTGCGCCGACAGGAAAAATTGCAGAGGCAATTAACAGTGCTTTTGGCTCATTCGAGAAATTTAAGGAGCAGTTCGCACAAGCTGCTACGACCCGCTTCGGTTCCGGCTGGGCTTGGTTGGTTGTTGATGGTGGCAAACTAAAGATTGGATCCACTGCCAATCAAGATAATCCGTTGATGGACGTAAGCGATTTTAAAGGCAAGCCAATCTTAGCACTTGACGTGTGGGAACATGCTTACTATCTCAAGTATCAAAACAAGCGTGCCGAGTACATCACAAACTGGTGGAACATTGTAAACTGGGAAGAAGCTGCGAAGAAACTCGGATAATTCAATTTATAGTATGGGATATCATGTTATCAAGCCGCCACAACATTTAGCGAATTACGTTCGATGTTTTTGGATTCTTGAAGGTGATATCCCTTACCAACATCATGCGCTTGCTGATGGTCTCGCTGAAATGGTTTTTCACTATCATGGTACGTTCAACGAGATTGTTGATAATCGCGAAGAGTTATCTTGGCGCTCGGGTGTTCAAGCGCAATCGCAGTATGCACGACGCTTTGTTACGCACTCAGCGTTTGGGATTTTCGGCGTTCACCTGTATCCCTACACCTTAACAACGCTGTTTAATATTCCGCCCGAAGCCATGAGTGGCGAGATGCCAGACCTGTACTCATTGCTAGGCCATGAAGGGACACTGCTTGAAGAACAAGTGATGGTAGCAAGTGATCATCAGGCACGCGTTGAAATCTTGTCGAGATTCATCGAACGAAAACTTAGACAGTGTAATTCTCCGTTGAGCAAAATGTCGATAGCTGTGAAACAGACATTGGAGCGACGGGGGCAGATCAGTGTGAAAGAGATGGCTGCCGAGTATGGCGTTTCGGTACGACAATTTGAAAGGTCATTCAAACAATTCGCAGGTTTCAGTCCAAAGCTTTATACGCGCATCGTACGATTCTCGAATGCTGTTCATACGTACAAAAACGCGCCAACCACATTAACTGACTTAGCTTATACATTTGGCTACTACGATCAAGCGCATTTTATCGAGGACTTCAAAACGTTTTCGGGTGTGAGCCCACGGCAATACTTTACATCCATCAAGCACGATTGATTCCTCACACGCATGCCTGACGTGTCGTGTTTTTCCAATTTTTCAGAATGTTTTGTGATGATCTTCGAGCGATCATTAAACAAACACAAACCATGAAAATTCCAGAACAGTATTCTCCGATTATGCCTTACATCAACGTGTCAGGCGCGGTAGCTTTTACCACATTTATGGAAGAAGTTTTTCACGCCAAGGTTCAGTATGCGGCCCGAAGTGGCGAAACGATCCAGCATGGGGAGTTGCGCATTGGCGAGGCTGTGATTATGTACATGGAGGCAAACACACTTTATCCACCATTTCCCAGTGCCTCTTTCATTTGGGTCGAAAACGTCGATGCAGTACTTCAACGCGCTGTCAGCTTGGGCGGCACTGTTTTAAACGAAATAGCAGATCGTGATTACGGGCGCGGTGGAGGATTTGCTGATCCATTTGGAAATGTGTGGTGGGTCAACTCTCCGATAGGATAGTATCTTGTGGGGTGGGCAGACCACGCTTTGGCTAATTTTAATTTGCTGGGATGCGTTATTTGCGAAAGTTTCTTTGTTCCCAAAGAAAAGCCTGCCAGACGACCTCACAAGTCTTTTTAAAGCCTTAGACTTCGTTTATATTGCGCCAATTTTGTGGCTTAGAAATCTTAATTCTGAATGAAGTATAAACGCATCCTCCTTAAACTCAGTGGCGAAGCGCTGCAGGGAAGCTCAAAGAGCACGAACATAGACACGTCGATCCTTGAGCAATACTGCGCTGAGATCAAATTATTGAAAGACCAGGGCGTGGAGATCGCTATCGTGATCGGTGGCGGAAACATCTTCCGTGGCGGTCAAGCTGAGGCATTGGGTATCGATCGCGTTCAAGGCGATTATATGGGGATGCTTGCAACAGTAATTAATGCGATGGCATTGCAGAGTTCATTGGAGCGCCACGGCATGTATACGCGTTTGATGGCGGGTATTAAAATGGAACAAGTTTGCGAGCCATTTATTCGTCGCCGTGCCATTCGCCACCTCGAGAAAGGTAGAATTGTAATATTCGGTGCAGGTATCGGTAATCCGTACTTCACGACAGATTCGACAGCGAGTTTACGTGCAATCGAGGTTCAAGCTGATGTTGTTCTAAAAGGAACACGTGTTGATGGTGTATACACAAAAGATCCAGAAAAATATCCGGATGCAGTCCGCTACAAAACCTTGTCCTTTCAAGAGGCTTACGAAAAGAATCTCAATATCATGGACATGACTGCCTTCACGCTTTGTATGGAAAATAAACTTCCGATCATTGTGTTCGACATGAATACAAAGGGAAATCTCCTCAAGGTTGTTAAAGGCGAAGAAGCCGGTACATTGATCAGCTAAGCATTATTTTCAAACTATATTTTATGGAAGAAATTGAATTATACCTTGAAGAAGCACGTGACCTCATGAACAAAGCACTTGTTCATTGTGGAAGTGAATTGTCAAAGATTCGTGCTGGCAAAGCAAACACAGCGATGCTCGATGGTATTTCCGTTTCATATTATGGTACAACCACGCCGCTAAGTCAGGTTTCGTCGCTCACTACGCCCGATGCAAGGACGATTTTTATCAAGCCTTGGGAAAAAGGGATGATTGTTGAAATTGAGAAATCAATTCGTGATGCAAATCTCGGATTAAATCCACAGAACGATGGCCAGCAAGTAATCATCAATATTCCGATGCTTACAGAAGAGAGACGTAAACAACTTGTAAAACAAGTTGGACAGGAATGCGAGCACGGTAAAGTAAGCATTCGCAACATTCGTAAAGAGACGAACGAACAACTCAAAAAAATAAAAGGTGTTTCTGAAGACGACGTCAAAAATGCGGAAGCAGAAGTTCAAAAAATGACAGATGAATCTATCGTGAAGATCGACGCCATCATGAAGAAAAAGGAAGGCGAGATCATGACGGTGTAGTGAATCAGGAGACAGAAGTCAGGAGTCAGAAGTCAGAATAAAACAGAAGAGGCCGTAAGGCCTCTTTTTATTTTTTTGCATGTTCAACTTCTTACTTTTTACTTCTTACTTCTGACTTCTTCCCCTACACCCGCTGCAACACATTCATGCGATGTGCATCAAGCTTGAGGAGAATAAATAACAACGTCGTGAATCCCCACAATGACGAACCTCCGTAACTGAAAAAAGGAAGTGGAATTCCGATCACAGGGAAAAGACCGATTGTCATGGCGATGTTAGTGGCGAAGTGAAAAAAGAAAATACAGGCAACGGCATATCCATACACTCTCGCGAATCTGTTCTTTTGCCGTTCTGCGATAAAGATCACACGGAGCATCAGTCCAATGAATAATCCGATGATAAGTAGGCTCCCGATCCATCCTTGTTCTTCTCCAATCGTGCAAAAGATGAAATCTGTAAACTGCTCTGGTACGAATTTGAATTTTGTTTGTGTGCCATCGAGAAACCCTTTTCCAAAAAAACCACCGCTACCAATGGCAACTTTGGATTGGTTAACGTGATAACCTGCGCCCGAAGGATCAAGATCAGGATCAAGTAACACCATAATTCTTTTTTGATGGTGAGGCTCAAGCAAATTTGTAAAAATGAGATCCACGCAGACAATTGTTCCGATCAACGTAAGCGCCCCGACGGTGATGATGATTAGTCGTTTCATCTTCTTGCGTCGATTCATGAAGATCACTAAACCCCAAATCACGCCAATGATTCCGAAAAGAATCCAGTTGTTTGATACGACAAGTGTCAGAATAAAAATGACAGCTACGCCAACGCCGACGAGAATTAAAAAGGGTGACATGCCTTCGCGGTAAAACACCACGATGAATATCAAGAACACCATGGCAGACCCGTAGTCTTTCTGCAATAAGATCATGATGATGGGAAGGCCGATCGCACCGAACACAATCGCTTGGTTCCTGAGTTGATCCATTCGAAACCCAATCGATCCGATAATCTTGGCAACGACAAGGGCTGTGGCAAACTTTGCAAATTCAGAAGGCTGAATTCCGACGGGGCCAATCCTCAGCCACGATTTATTTCCGCCGACTTCGTGTCCGAACAACAGCACGAGGATGAGTAAGAAGATGATTGTTCCGTAGATAATGTAGGAGAACGTTTCGTAGAAACGCATGTCAATGATCAGAATCGCGCCTATAATCAGGAATGAGCCGAAGATGAAAAAGAGTTGCATCTTCGCTTTGTCGTTGTCCCATAGACTTATGTTTTCATCGTAAGTGGCTGAGTAGATGTTGAGCCACCCCCAAAACACCATGATGCAATAGATGAGTACCGTTACCCAATCTACTTTGTGTGTTAATATTTCTTCTCTCCGTTGCTGCATCATACTATTCGAATTTTCCTTTTAACACATACTCTTCAATATTAGGACGCTTCGTGCCGCCGAGTAGATATTTTTCAATCATCAAGCTGGCGATAGATGCTGCAGCGCGACCACCTTGGCCAGCATATTCAACATATACTGCAATGGCGATCTTTGGATTTTCTTTTGGCGCAAAGGCGATGAATACAGAGTGATCAGGAAGCGGGGGATTTTGAACCGTTCCTGTCTTTCCACAAACAACAATATCTTGAAGGCTTGCACGCCATTTTCCAGTTCCTTCTTTTACAACATTCTCCATAGCGTCGCGCGCAATTCGGAAATATGCCGAATCAATTGTCGTGTAATGCTTCTGCAAATACTGTGGTAGCGGTTGGCCATTTGTTCCAATCGACTTCACAAGATGTGGTGTGATGTAGTATCCTTTGTTGGCGATTGTCGCGGCGAAGTTTGCCATCTGTAAAGGCACGACCAGATTTTCGCCTTCACCGATCGCGATTGAATAGATGTTCGAGAACTTCCACGGCCTTCCGCCGTAAGCACGATCATAGTATTTAGGGCTTGGTACCATGCCGCCTTTTTCATTTGGCAAATCGATACCTAAACGTTTACCGAAGCCGAAACTCATAATGTGTTTGTCCCATTCTTCAAGACCTATGCGTGTATCGTCGAAGGGATTATTGGATTTTCCTTGCATGAGCATACGGCGCAATACATCGCGGAAGTAAGGGTTACAAGAATTTGTAATAGCACCCCGAAGATCTTCATTAGTATGAGCACCGTGGCAATTAATGATGGAGCGATCGCATCTAATTCTTGTTTCGGGTGATATCACACCCTCTTGTAGAGCAACCATCGCTTGTGCAATTTTAAAAATAGAACCCGGCCGATACATTGCCATCAGCGGTCGATTGAACAACGGTTTATTGGTGTCGTTCTTAATCAATACATAGTTCTCGCTGTAATTTTTTCCCGACAACAAATTGGGGTCATACGAAGGACCTGAGATCATGCTAAGAATTTCTCCTGACGCGGGTTCGATAGCGATGATGCTACCGGCCTTACCCTTCATTAGAAATTCACCATATTCTTGCAAAGCCACGTCTACAGTTGATGTCAGGTTTTGGCCCGGAATTGACACGGTGTCGGCGCGGCCTTCATCGTAAGGACCTTTGATTACACCGTCTTTATTTCGCATGAGATATTTTACGCCACGGCGTCCGCGAAGGTATTCTTCATAGTACGCTTCGATACCACTTTGTCCGATATAGTCGCCGGCGCGATAAACGGTATTGTCTTTGTATTTTTTAAGTTGGTTATCCGAGATCTCACTAACATAGCCAAGTGCGTTTGCACCGGCTGCACTTGCGTACGCGCGCGTCGTACGTGCTTGGATGAAGAACCCCCGAAATTCGTTGATGTTATCTTGAATCTTGGCGAGATCGTAATGTGAGAGTTGTCGAATGAAAGGCGTTGGTTGCTGTTCGTTGGCGCGTTTGTTTCTGATGAGCGTATACAAATCTTTGAAACGTACATTCAATTCCGCTTGCGTGATGTCGAACACTTGGCAAAAACGAGCGCTGTCAAAATTTTCAATTTCGCGAAGGATTACGAGCAAGTCGTATTCTGGCTGGTTGTAGACAATGAGTTTCCCATTGCGGTCGAGGATAAGTCCGCGTACTGGATATTGAATTTCCGTACGAATCGCGTTTGAGCGAGCAAGGTCTTTGTAGCGACCGTCGATTACTTGGATGGAGAACAACTTGATCAAGAAGATCAACCCCAATAACACAAAAACAATTTGTATGATTTCTTTTCTGCCTTCGTTCATAATCGAAGCTGATTTGAGTCGCTTAAAAAATTATCGATTAGCCTAGCAGTGACAGAAAGTTCGAGCCTCTCTAGCGCCTGCGACTGGGAAACAAAAACTGCGCAATTAAAATTACCAAAGTTGTAAAAATAGTGCTCGTAATTACCTTCCAAAGGGTGAACCAAAACATGCCGAAACCGCCGGCTTCAATATAAAATAGCATGGCGTGGTGTAAGAAGATCAACGGCATGGTGTACACCAAGAACCATTGAACACCACCAAGCGCCATCGACGGCACTGCATTGTTGTCGTATCCTCCCTGTGGCGTTACGGAATTAAGCCAATAGTTTCGAGCATACATGACCATCACGCAAGCGAAAGCATGAAGCCCCAAACTTTCATAAAACAGATCGACTACAAATCCCATAGCAAAACCAATTCCCATCAACAAAAGTGGATTTGTTTCGACCGGCAACAGGAGTAGATAAAGAATGTAAAGGAAACAAAACGCAGAATGAAACAACACAACGTTTTGCAGGATGAGAACCTGGTATAACAGGAACACAAAGAACGATATGATATGGAAAATATTCAGTCTCATTATTTTTCCATTTTAATGACAGCTTGCTCAAGCGAATCTTGTTCGTGTTTCAAGCGACTTTTCACCACTGTCACGTAAGAGAGCTTTTGAAAATCCTGAGAGAGTTTAACCTTCAGCTCATAAAAGAGCGCTTCTTTGTCCAACTCCTTTTGTGAGATCGTACCGATCATGATACCGGGCGGGAACACGGCGTTGTATCCTGATGTAATCACGGTGTCACCAATTTCTGGTTTTACGTGCGGCGGTATGTAGAGTAAGTTTATCTCTTGTGGATTGCGACCTTTCCATTGCGCGGTGCCGAAGTGACCCGTGCGTTTTAATTCGGCAGACACCATCACGTCGATGTGAAGAATAGAAGTAACAACACTGTAGTGATCCGACACCACTTTAACTTTCCCAATAGCACCGAGTGGACTGATGACGGCCATGCCAGGCGTAATACCTGCGTTTGCGCCCTTACTAATCGTGATGAAATTTTTATAGCGATCAACTTGGTTGTTCACCACTTTAGCACTCACGAAATCAAAGCGATCAACGATCGTTGTATCAACGCCCGACAGCGTGTCTGTTAGTTGCTTTAGCTGAATGTTTTTTTCGAGTTCGCGGCGTAAAGATGCATTCTCTTCCGCTAGAATAGTATTCTGATCGCTAAGCAAGAAATAGTTTCTGATACCTTGCGAGAAATTATTCATGGACGCAATGGCACTGTTCGACGAGTTAAAAAACTGCGCACCCTGATAACTGTTATTAGAAATAATCAGCCATGCGCATAAAACTTCCAGTACCAAAAAAGTAAAGAATGCCCGATACTGATAAAAAAAATATATAAGCCGCTCCATGGTAACTATCTAAATGCAATAACCTCGAAAAAGCGTCCGACAGACAGAAGCAAAAAATGATTGATCATTAAGTCATCAATACCGCGCGGAACTGAGTAAGATTTTTCAGGGTTTGGCCTGTGCCCCTTACAACGGCGCGCAATGGATCATCAGCGACGTGAATCGGTAACTTAGTTTTTAATGCAAGGCGTTTGTCGAGGCCTCTCAGTAACGCTCCACCACCAGTAAGGTAGATGCCGCGTTCATAAATGTCGGCCGACAATTCGGGAGGAGAAGTTTCCAAGGCTTTAAGCACTGCTTCTTCAAGTTTAGAAACAGACTTATCAAGCGCAAAGGCAATTTCTGAGTACGATATTTTGATGGTCTTGGGAATACCCGTCATCAAGTCGCGGCCACGAATTTCATAGTCGTCCGGGCCATCTTCAAGTTCTGTAAGAGCAGAGCCAACTTCAATCTTCACTTTTTCAGCAGAGCGTTCGCCGATCAACAAATTATGTTGACGACGCATATAGTCGAGAATGTCTCTATTGAAGGTATCGCCGGCAACGCGGATAGATTGGTCGCATACAATTCCGGAAAGCGCAATCACGGCAATGTCGGTTGTACCACCGCCGATGTCGACAATCATATTTCCGATAGGTTGTTCAATGTCGATTCCTGTTCCGATAGCGGCAGCGATCGGTTCATAGATCATGTATACTTCTTTCGCGCCTGCGTGCTCAGCCGAATCGCGTACGGCACGTTTTTCAACTTCGGTAATTCCAGAAGGAATACAAATCACCATGCGATAAGAAGGTGGGAAGAGACGTTTGCCGGTGTCGATCATTTTGATCAAGCCGCGGATCATCATCTCTGCTGCTTGGAAGTCGGCAATTACACCTTCTTTTAATGGACGGATAGTCTTAATGTGGTCGTGTGTCTTCTCATGCATTTGCATGGCCTCGCGACCAATGGCAAGCACCTTGCTGTTTACCTTATCAAGTGCGATGATAGAAGGTTCATCGACGACGATTTTATCCTTGTAGATGATGAGCGTGTTAGCTGTTCCCAGGTCAATTGCAATGTCGCTGGTGAAGAAGTCAAAAAATGCCATTATTACGCGAAGGTTTTAAAAAGTTAAGGTTATGAGTAACTGATAAATTGCGCGATGCAAAATTGCATTTAATTTACCAAAATAAGGAAGCACTGCTTTAAAAATGTAAGTTTTTTAAGCAGATCAATCCTTTTGGATACAATCAGTCAGGTAAGAAACAACCCAGTCTTCAACCTTCGTGAAGACGTTCGCTCATCAATGTTTGAAGTGACGAATCCCAGTGAAGACCATCGCCATATTCTGCTGATCACAGAAATCAATTGAGTCTTGATCTTTTACTGAGCCGCCAGGCTGGATCACGGAACGGATTCCTTGGTGATGTGCTATCTCGACGCAATCTGGAAAAGGAAAGAATGCATCAGACGCCATGACCGCTCCTTGGAGATCAAAACCAAACGACTTTGCCTTTTCTATCGCCTGTTTCAAAGCATCGACACGAGAAGTCTGTCCTACACCGCTCGCCAACAACTGACCCTTCACGGCCAGGACAATCGTGTTGGACTTGGTGTGCTTACAAACCTTGCTCGCGAAAAGTAGTGCGTCTACTTCGGCGTCGGATGGTGCGCGCTTCGTTACTACTTTGAGGTCGCTACGGCTATCAGTATGGAGGTCGAGGTCTTGCTCGATGATCCCGTTCAAAATGGTTTTGCTTTGACGTGTCTCGGTCAGTGGCTGCTTTTGAAGAAGGATCATTCTGTTCTTCTTGCTTTTCAACAAAGCCAAGGCATCGTCGTTGTACGCTGGGGCGATCAATATCTCGAAGAACAATTTGTTAATTTCCGCTGCTGCGGCAAGATCAATAGTCTTGTTGGTTGCAAGTACGCCGCCGAACGCACTGATAGTGTCGGCTTGAAAGGCTTTGAGATATGCATCCTTCACGGAGCTCGCAATTGCTACACCGCAAGCGTTGGTATGTTTGATGATGACAAATGCTGTTTCACCTTCGAACTCCTTTACGAGATTAACAGCGGCATCGATATCAACGAGATTGTTGTATGAAAGCTCTTTCCCATTGAGCTGCTCGAACAAGCCGTCAAGATCACCGAAGAAGGTACCCTTTTGATGCGGATTTTCTCCGTATCGAAGTGTACGTCCTTGCTGAATACTCTTTTTGAAAACTGGAATTTGAAACTCGTTGTTAAAGTAATTGAAGATTGCAGTGTCGTAATGAGACGTAACTTCAAATGCTTTTGCAGCAAACTTCTTCCGATCTGAAATGTCTGATGATCCACTTTTCGATTCAAGCAATTCAAGGAGTTCAGTATATTGATTGCGAGATGCAACGATCAGTACATCATTAAAATTCTTTGCGGAGCCACGGATTAATGAAATACCGCCGATGTCTATCTTCTCAATGATGTCTTCTTCGGAACCACCCTTGGCAACAGTTTCTTCAAAAGGATAAAGGTCAACGATTACCAAGTCTAAAGGACCGATCTTAAATTCATTTGCTTGTGCTACATCGCCAGCGTCGTTGCGGCGATAAAGGATGCCACCGAATACGGCGGGATGTAACGTCTTTACGCGACCACCGAAGATTGAAGGGTAGCCTGTCAATTTCTCAACCGGTGTTACAGGATAACCGAGCTTCTCGATAAAATCTTGCGTTCCGCCTGTCGACACAAATTCAACGCCTTGTTTACCTAGGAAGTGAACAATGGGCGCAAGGTTGTCTTTATAGAAAACGGATATTAAGGCTCTGGTAATCTTACGGTTGGACATTTTGTAGGGTGGTTTAAAACAGGGTGCAAAAGTATCAAAAAAGGGCAAAAGAAGTTATCGTGAATCAGTTAATAGTTCAAGATGGAAATGCGACGCATGCACACGTATGCGGAAATAGCTATGCATTCCTTTAAAAGGAAATCGAATCAATTCACGTGTTCACGGTTAAAAGTGCTACGCGAATTTGAACGCCGTACCACAAACTAGTCGTCTGACTCTTCTTCGTATTCTTCGAACTCAATTGTGAAATCATCAGCATCCATGTACGCAGGGAATCTGTCGCGGAAGGCATGCAAGGCGTTGGCATTAAGCTCCAATGTTCTGATCGATTCACTTCCGTCGATGGTTACAATGGAATCGCCTTTTGGGCTAATGATAGCGGAGTTGCCGTTGTATTCTACACCGTTCTCGTCTTGACCGACACGGTTTACGCCCACCACGTAGCTGATGTTTTCGATTGCACGAGCTTTGAGTAACGTGTTCCAAGCATCAATGCGTGTCATCGGCCAGTTGGCTACATAAATCGCGAGATCATAAGCAAGCTTGTGAGTGTTGTGATCCCATTTGTTTCTACTCCATACAGGGAAGCGGAGGTCGTAGCATATTAATGGACAAATTCTCCATCCTTTCCAGGTGCCGATCAAAAGACTTTCCCCAGGTGTAAACGTTTTATGTTCGTTGTCCATACGGAACAAGTGACGCTTGTCATATGTCTTAAACACGCCTCCTGGTTCCATCCAAAGCAAGCGGTTGTAAAACCTGCCGTGCACGGTGCAGATAAAACTCCCCAAGATGAGTGCGCCGGTCTGATCAGCCATTTGCTTCATCCATTTGAAAGTTTTCATGTTCATGTGTTCTGCCAAACGCGAAGCATTCATCGAGAAACCTGTCGTGAACATTTCCGGTAGGACAATCACATCTGTTGAGCCGTTGATCTGCCAGATCTTCTCTTCAAACATGGATAAATTCGCCTCGATGTCTTCCCAATGAAGATCGGATTGAATGAGTGTGATTTTTAAGTCCTGCATGGCTAAGCGTAGTGATTCGGACCGCAAAGAAAGCAAATGCAAGGGAAAATTTTAAGGCAATTTTTGATAGTAACTCAAAATATGCCCTGGAAGGATGGATGAGGCTTTTTTTCTATCCAAGTCCCGAAGTCCGACGTACTTTAGATTTATTAATGACTAGAATTTTGAAAGGATCTCACAGGCGCGGGCGAGGGTTTCTTCTTTTTTCGCAAAACAGAACCGTAAGATCTGGTGGTCCGATTTGTCCTGATAGAAAACAGAGATCGGAATTGAGGCGACTTTAAACTCCTTTGTGAGATACTCAGCCATGGCTACATCACCTTTCGCGGATACGTTTTTATAAGAGAGCAATTGAAAATACGATCCACGACAAGCCAATGGTTCAAATGATGAGCCTTTGATACCATTTAAAAAGTAGTCGCGCTTTTGCTGGTAGAATTGCCCGAGTGATTCATAGTGCTGTGGTGTCTTTAGATACTCGGCCAGTGCACATTGAACGGGTGTGTTCACACTAAACACAATAAACTGATGTGTTTTTCTTATTTCTCGAGTGATCTTTTCAGAAGCAACAACATACCCGGCTTTCCATCCGGTTGCGTGAAAAGTCTTGCCGAATGAAAAAACCGCGATACTATGGTTTGCTAGTCCAGGGAAGCGCAGTACACTTTGATGGCGTTCTCCATCGTAGATCAAACGCTCGTACACTTCGTCGCTAAGCACGTAGAGATTATGTTCGAGCACGATGCGTTCTAACATCACGAGGTCGTTGTGCGATAAGACGACGCCACAAGGATTATGCGGCGTGTTGATCATGATGAGTTTGGTGCGCGGTGAGATCTTCCGCTTTACTTCATCCCAATCGATAGTGTAATCTGGATATCGTAAGTTAATATGTACAGGAACGCCACCGTTTAATCTTATTGCGGGATTGTAAGAGTCGTAGGCCGGGTCGAATACGATAACTTCGTCGCCAGCACCAACGACGGCAGAGATTGCGGCAAATAGACCCTCCGTTGCACCCGCCGTAATGGTGATGTTCGTTTCAGCATCAGCAGCGAAGCCGAAAGTTTTTTTCAGTACTTCGGCAATGCTGTTTCGTAGCGCGGGAACACCCGACATGGGCGCATACTGGTTGTTGCCATCTTTCATGAAACGGTACACCTGATCGATGATCGCGTCGTCAATCGCGAAATCAGGAAACCCCTGTGATAGGTTGATGGCGTGATGGTCAAGCGCCATCTTCGACATAACCGCGAATATCGATGTACCGACTTCAGGAAGGCGAGAATGCATTCGTTAATCGTTATACGTTAATGGTAAATTAAAATTAGAATGTTGCAATATTTTAAAACGAACGATTAACGATTAACGATTAACGATTAACGATTAACGATTAACGATTAACGATTAACGATTAACGATTAACGATTAACGATTAACGATTAACGATTAACGATTAACGATTAACGATTAACTATTTCTTCAACGGAGCAATAATCCGATAGTCAGTATCTACTTTCCCTTTGGAGATGTCAGCGAGTTTGCCTTTCAGCAATCGTTTCTTCAAACCGGGTAGATAATCAACGAACAGTTTTCCTTCGATGTGATCGTATTCGTGCTGTATGATGCGTGCTTTAAGTCCATCAAATTCTTCTTCGCGAGGATTCCATTGCTCATCGAAGTAGCGAATTTTGAGTTTTGCTTTCCGCGCCACTTTCTCGCGAATGTTTGGAATGCTTAAACAACCTTCTTCATATTCCCAAGCTTCACCACTTTCTTCAACGATCAATGGATTGATGAAAGCTTTCTTAAAATCTGCCAAGGTGGGCTCATCTTCCAACACAGTTCCGTCCACAATAAACAATCTGATGGCTTTACCAATCTGGGGTGCTGCTAGTCCAATGCCGCTCGCGCCATGCATTGTTTCATACATGTCTTCGATCAGCTGTTTGAGGTCTGTACCTTGCTCAATGTCTTTCGCGCGCTGACGGAGAACGGGGTCTCCGTACATTACTATAGGATAAATCATGTGGCAAAGTTATGAAAAAGTGTTCAAGTGTTGAGACGTTCGCCGGTTCAAGTTGATTACGTTTTTTATGGCATCAACTGATTTTTTAGCCGAGGCTTTTCATAAAGTCCTGGAGAATGATCGTAGCACTGATTTTGTCAACGTTACCTTTTACTTGGCGATCTTTCTTTTTCATACCGCCGGTAATCATGGCTTGCTGTGCTATGCGGCTGGTGAAGCGTTCATCGGCGAGGTGAACCAGTTTGGTTGGAAATGTTTTCTTGAGCTCTTCTACAAAGCGTCTTACCAATGGTGCGATTTCTGAGTCTTCGTTAAGGAGCGTTTTGGGCATGCCGACCACAAACTCATCGACCGTTTCTTGTGTGGTATATTTTTTCAGGAAATCGATCAAGTCTTTGGAATCTACCGTGTCGAGTGGGGTTGCAATAATTCGCAAGGCATCGGTCACAGCAATACCGGTTCTTTTTTTTCCGTAATCAACAGCAAGAATTCTTCCCATGAACGCGATTAGTTGTACTTCGCTGTGTCGAACAACATTTGTTTCACTTTGCTTTCGAGTGCCATCGCTTTTGGAAAGAGAATTTCATTCTCAATACGCGCATGGGTAATGAGACTCTTTTCAAAAGCTTTCAGCTCATTGAAAAGTACACGAATGTGGAGGGGCGTTTTTACCGTAACAGCATAATCGCTTGTGATCTTTCGAATTCCTTCCATTTCATCGTCATGAACTTCATGCCCCATGGCGAATTTTTGAATGGAATTATTTTCGAGCAAATGATACAATCGGGTAGGAACAAATTTTCCTTTTGACGCACGTTCCATGGCTTGTATAAAATGGAATAGCGTGTCTTCTTCTTCGTAGATGTGCTCTATAAAATCTTCTACAAACAAAGGGAAGACGAGTTTAAGATCGCGCTCTACATTTTTATAATCGTCGTGGTTCGCATGAAAGTTTTCAACAAGCCGCGCAATGTACGGTAGCTTATGTTTGATGAAGAGGAAGTGCGAATGCTTCAGGTACTCAATGATTAAGTCAGTAGGGTAGGATGCCAACGGCAAATCGGCCTCTCGCAGGTGGGTAGGCGCTTCTAATTCTCTAATTACTTGTTCGACGCGAAGGCCCTGCTGTTTGCAAACCTGTTCAAGGGTGAGTTCTGAATATTCGTAAAAGCGGATGCCGAAATAGAAAAGAACGTAGGCATGAACATAATTTTGTTCCACCAGTTCCGATATCAGCTTGTCTTTGAGTGCGCTTTTCCCCATGATTCTTGTAAATATAACGCAATTTCCGAGCATACTCAGATACCAGCGTGAGGTTAAAAACCGGAAAATTTGGCGGCTAGACCGCGATTTTTGGTGACAGGCACGTCACCGTTGATTTTTTTAAGGGCGACGGCCATAATCCACAGATAACGGGTCTGGAATTAGACACTTTCAGGGGTAAACATTTATTTTCGCTGTTCGTTTTTACTGTTTTTACAATAGGTATCGACCCATGAGTCAGAATTCGAAGAATCAAATTATTATTCCGCTTGTATTGTGCCTTGGTTTAGCGGCGGGCGTTTTTGTGGGAGCCACTTTCGGTTCGAAAAAGAGTACGAAAGCCGTTGGCGATGACGTTCAAAAATTCCGTGAGGTGCTCATGCAAATTCAAGATGAGTATGTCGATACCGTCAATACCGGCACCTTGGTCGACGACGCGATCCAACACATGCTTAACAAACTTGACCCCCACTCTTCTTTTATTCCTGCAGTGGACAAGCAAGCAGCGAATGAAGACTTGCGCGGTAACTTCGATGGCATTGGCGTAGAGTTCAATATATTTAATGACACAGTGGTCGTAGTGACTGCCCTCAGCGGTGGACCATCCGAAGCGCTCGGAATTCAATCGGGCGATAAAATTGTAAAAGTAGATGGAAAAAGTCTGGCTGGCGTTGGCGTTACATCACCCGACGTAATGAAAGCGCTAAAAGGTCCCAAGGGAACTGAGGTGAAGGTTCTTATCCTCCGTGGCAAAAAGCAGATTGACTACACAATCATCCGCGACAAAATTCCACAGTATTCTGTTGATGTTTCATACATGGTTACACCTGATATTGGCTACATTAAAGTGAACCGTTTTGCCGCAACTACATATGATGAGTTTCATACAGCGTTGAGCAGTTTGAAGGAAAAGGGTATGAAAAAGCTGGTACTTGATCTTCAGGGTAATCCCGGAGGTTATATGAATATTGCCATTAGCATGGCAGACGATTTCTTGCCTGCGGGTCAGAAAATTGTTTTCACACACGGTAAAGAGAAGCGGTACGACAGCGATGCACTTGCAACAGCGACAGGCGATTTTGAAAAAGGTGATCTGATCGTACTCATTAACGAAGGCAGTGCATCGGCATCTGAAATTTTATCGGGAGCGCTTCAAGACAACGACCGCGCACTTATTGTTGGAAGAAGAAGTTTTGGGAAAGGATTGGTGCAGTCGCCATTCGAACTAAGCGATGGATCGGAGCTCAGACTTACCATCAGCCGTTACTATACACCAAGTGGTCGTTCCATTCAAAAACCTTATGAAGATATCGATGAGTATGGTCAGGATATTATTAGCCGTTATAATCATGGAGAATTTTTTCATGCGGATAGCATCAAGTTCAATGACACGTTGAAGTTCATTACCATGAATGGAAGAACGGTGTACGGCGGCGGCGGAATTATGCCCGACTATTTCGTTCCACTCGATACATCACTGAATAGTCATTACTTAAATGAACTTTACACCTCGAGTTCTATACAAGAATATACCTTCAGCTACGCAGAAGTGCACAAGGAACGACTAACGAAAGAAAATTTCAGTGAGTTCTTGAAAAAGTTCGTCGTAACGGATGCGATGATTCAAGAGTTGGTGAAAGTAGGGCAACGCAACAATGTTAAACCCGATCAAAAGGAGTTACGCTTGAAGAAGAAACTTTTCCAGATTCATGTAAAAGCACAAATTGCAAGAAAGCTTTGGGGCAACGAAGGCTTCTACCCGGTACTCAATGAGACCAACGAAATTTTCCTGCAGTCTATTAAGATGTTTGATCGTATTCCGGAACTTAGTAAATCAAAGATGTAAAGGTATAGGTCGGCGCTTCGAATGATATGAAGGTACAGGATGGAATGAAGAAGCTAATCCTTGATCGGCAGTTATCACGTGTAAACACAATTCGAATTTATGGCCAGGACGTTCAGCTACATTCTATTTTTCGTTGTACTCTCGACATCAACGCTTTTAGCACAGGTTAAAAACCCTGGTTTCCATTTTAATGATTTCATAGCGGAGAAACGTATCGATATTCTTTACAACGATACGTTACTGACGTCATATATGTACGGCGATTCATTGATGAAGCCTGTTCTGTTTCCAATCAAAACGCGAACATCAACAACGGTCACGCGCGGCTTTCCAATTCATCCGCGAGAAGGAGAACGTGTAGATCATCCACACCACATCGGTTTGTGGTTCAATTATGAATACGTGAATGGTCTTGATTTCTGGAACAACTCGACGGCGATTCCCTATAAAGATCGTGCAAAGTACGGCAGCATTATACACGATGGTATTGTAAGGACGCTTCCTGGTGACGACAAGGGTGAATTAGAAGTAACGGCTCGTTGGGTCGATCATAGCGGAAAAATTTTATTGCGCGAGAACACGGTTTATCGTTTTAGGATTCTTGATCGAAATTTTGTTATTGATCGGGTAACAACGTTGAACGCTTTGGATGAGGACGTGTTTTTTAAAGATGTAAAAGATGGTCTTTTAGGAATTCGTGTAGCGCGTGAATTGGAGCATCCTTCAGATGAAGCAACTGTTTACGTTGACCACCATGGCAATGCAACTACGGTTGCGGCTATCAGTAAAAAAGATGTGACAGGAGAGTATACAAGTAGCGAGGGGTTGAAAGGTAATGACGTGTGGGGTACACGAGGTCGTTGGGTTCAATTGTCGGGATTGATTAATGGTAAGCGTATTTCGGTTATAATCTTTGATCATCCCAAGAATCCAGGATACCCAACATATTGGCATGCTCGCGGCTATGGATTGTTTGCTGCAAATCCTTTTGGGCAAGAGATTTTTTCGAAGGGCAAAGAAAAATTAAACTTCAAACTTGAAAAGAAGACCTCTGTTACGTTTCGGTACCGCGTTGTTGTTCGCGAAGGAATGCAACTTACTACACGAGATTTTGAGACGCTTGAATCATTTTGATTATTTGCTAATCACTACTTTTCTAACAGCGATTTTGTTTCCTGTTTTCACCTTCACCAAGTATATCCCTTCAACGTAATGCGCGGTTGGAATAGTGGTTGCATATGAACCGTTTACGAGCGCGGCTTGCTCTTTCAGTAGTTGTTGTCCCTTCGCGTCTATCAATTCGATCTCAATGCCGATGGACGTCGTACCTTCCATTTCAATCGTGATAGCTTGATTTCTGGTTGGATTCGGATACACAAGCAAATTGTTGGATAATGGACTTTCAACATCCGTGACGGTCGTGATCGATTCGTACAATGTGTCGGCATGTTTAGCAGATGCAATAAGATCATCTAAATTTTTTGCAGCATGAATCGCGAATGCGACTGTAATTTGTTTTCCTGCTGGAATATTATGAGGGCCGGAGGAAACCACGTGACTGACATCATTGCCTCCATTTGCTGTTCCAGCCTGAAGGCGGTTGGAGGCAATGGAAGTAAATTTTTCGCCTTCTGAAAAACCATCGTAAATGCCGAATGGCGCACCTGCTACGTTTTGATCGTTATCGATAGCGTAATATTTCGCGTTACCAGAGAGAAGTTGAACGCCAGCATGGGGTAAAGTTGTTGACTGCTTGGGATACACGTAGCCCAGGTTACTATCTTCATTCCAACCTGCTGCATCTTTAGCACCATTATTATCGATATCCCAGTCTGCAAAAATGCCAAAATGAAAATTACTTACCGGCGCATTAGTGGTATTTGTGATCGTATATTCTAGCATCACAAATTTGTCAAGAGGCTCCTCACTCCATACCAACGATCGATAATTGATTTTTAATTTCTGTTGACTTTCATCGGTAGAATTAGAAAAATCACCAAATACCTCCGCAGATGATCGTTCTCCAGGCGTGATTTTTTGAATGAGATTCAATGCCTTAAAATCCGTATCAAATCCACCAGAACCATTCCTTACATTATTCAGCAATGTTGAAGACGAACTTCCAGCAATCAATCCCATCTCATATAGTAACGATTGATCATCAAAGATAAATCCGTTGCCTCCGTTAGAACTACTGGGGTCGCTAAAGCCGATTCTACCATTCGACGAGATTGACGTGGTGACGAGATTTTCTTCAATGGTTCTGAATGATGGGTTTGGAACAAAATCAAAAAATTGATAGTCGACGTAATCACCATCTTCATATGTGATGAGGAGGGAGATTTGTTCATCAACAGGTACATTACTGTCAATGGTTAATTCAAAAGGATTCTCGCTGTTGTTTACTGTCACGCCACTCGCAATGGCGCCTGGACTTACTGTTGCTTTTGAGATTGAGACATGCGGCGATGTTGTTTCAATTTTGATGGTGAGCGCAGCTGATGATGCGCTTAAGAAATTGGTGAAATCAAAGGAAACCAAAGCTTTCTCACCAGGTGCTGGTACGTTGCCGAGTTCATTTACCATACTTGAATTCATGGCACGTATAGCGGGAGATTCTTTCGTAAGGGCAGCCATAATGTCCAGCCTACCTTTTCCCAGTCCATGTGCATAATCTGCGTTTGCCGGAACGTCATAAAAACTTTTATCTGCTGTGACCCGAAGGAGTTCTCCAACCTGTAACGCCGTAAGGTCCGGGTAATGTTCCATCACCAGGGCAGCAGCGCCGGCAACTATTGGCGCAGAAAAAGAAGTCCCGTCAAACTCGATGTAAGAGTCGTCGTATCCAGTGCTAACAATATAAACACCGGGTGCGCTGATATCTACTGTGCTACCATAATTTGAAAAAGGCGCTTTCTCTTCAGACCCATTGGTAGCAGCAACGGACAATACGTAATCATAAGCGGCGGGATACAACGGTGCCGAAACACCATCGTTGCCAGCAGCAGCGATCACTAGACAGTTATATTCCAACGTTACATAGGTGATGATGTCTTGCCTCACTTGGCTTCGGAATGAACTTCCCCATGAGCAATTGATGATCCGCGCGCCGTTTTGAGCAGCATACAACACTCCCTCGTATGTATCGGAACTATAGTTAATTGAATTCGCGGGCTGGTTATCGCTGAAATGTTTTGTGAACATCAGTTTGCTGTGATAGCCCACACCAGAGATACCAATGTTGTTATTCGTAGAAGCACCGGCACAACCGCCAACCGCCGTGCCATGCATAAACCCTCCACCACTTTTAAAAATTCCAGGATTGTTGTCGTTATCAGAGAAGTCCCATCCACGGTAATCATCGATGTACCCATTGTTGTCATCATCGACACCGTTTACAGGATCGTCATTGATGAAAATTTTATCGACGAGGTCGGGATGATTGATGTCAACGCCGGAATCTATAATTGCAATGATAATGTCTTCGCTGCCCTCACTGATGTCCCAAGCATCATATGCTCGAATTGTTTGAAGATAATATTGATCGGTATGGTGGATGTCATTCGGCGTGCCGATAAGTTTTTCGCGAAACACAGGTTCGGCGTATTCGATATTGCCTGTTTCATAAAGTTGATTGATAAAGGCTTCGACTGAAATGTTCTCATCGAAGTCGATAGCAAAATATTGAGCAATATTAATCGGCGACTTTGGCGTGCGTAATCTTGCCGAAGATTGAGCAATAGAAGGAACAAGCGGTCTGATTTTGCTCGTTCTCATAACCGATTGCATTCTTCCGTTAGCACCGCCCGTGAAAGAGCCGATAGCTTTAGATTTGACCTTCACCAACACTTTGCCCGGCACGTAATCGTCAACCGTGAGACCATGTGGCAGGGTAAAATGTTTTTTTCCTGGCTGCGCTTGCATGTGAACGCTAGCCATCACAATCAGCAGGAGGGTGGTTCCTAAGAATTTCATGGTGTAAGATAAAGCTTTGCAGGGGTCCAGGCCATATTTTTAAAAAAGCCTAGACTAACACGGTTTCTTTGCCGATGAATATGGCATCCACCAACGCTGTAACCGTCGAACCGTCAATTAGGCAAGGGTATTTTTTGACCCTAAAAATTTTATGATTTAGCACATCCTGAATGCCAGACTGTCCGTCTTTCATTGTGAGCGCTACTTGGCTCCGGCAATGCTAATCACCTGATTCCACACACGAAATACATTTTTGTAGCAGATTTTTTCAATGTCTTCAACAGAATAGCCGCGTTTGAGGAGCGCAAAAATGAGATTGGGATAATGGGATACATCTTTCAATCCCAGGGGTAAACTATCGCCCACGCCGTCAAAATCAGAGCCTAGCCCGACGTGGTCAACGCCTGCAATTTTTACAACATGATCAATATGATCAGCAACACGCTCTACGTCACTAAAAAGAGCTTTATGCTCCAATCCAAATTTCGCGATAATTGGTTTTGCAGCCTCATCTTTCGAGGTAAGCTGGTGCGCTTGAAGCACGCGTTCTAAAGAATCTCTAAGAGCATCATGTGTACGCGCTACAGAGTCAATAAAGTTAGCGCCGAAATTAATTTGAATAACGCCACCATTCTTGGCAAGCGCGCGCAACATATCATCAGACATATTTCGCTCGAACCCAGGTGTGAAGTGCCTGCAAGAGGAGTGCGAGGCAATGCAAGGCGCTTTTGTTAAACGCATCACATCATAAAATGCACTATCGGAAATATGCGACACGTCGACCATGATGCCAACAGCATTCATTTCTGCAACAACCTTTTCCCCAAAGGGACTGAGTCCCTTCCAGGTGTGAAGCGAATCATAAGACGAATCACTAATTTGGTTGTCTTTGCTATGGGTTAACGTGACGTAGCGTATGCCGCGGTCATAAAAGTAACGCACGTTGTTGATGTCATTTCCAATAGGAGAACCATTCTCCATTCCCATCGGTAGTGAAATCTTTCCTGATTTTGTGTTTGCTTCGATATCTGATGGCGAATTTGCTAGCGCGAATTTGCTTGGATGTTCTGCCGCGATGCGTTGGACCATCGTGATAAGACTATCGGCATATACTTTTCCTTTGTCGGGTGTAGCGTTATATGACGAAGCGATGTAGATCGACATAAATGGCGCGTCGAGTCCGCCTTGTTTTGCCCGAACATAATCGAAGTCACCGTCTTTACTCTCGAGTGGTATAGCCAAAAATTCCTTTTCAAGTCTGAAATTTTTCATGCGGAGCCGGTAAGGTAGATCCACATGTCCATCGACGATGATCGTTGTTTGCGCGAGGGAGTCTGCTATCGTTTGCAGCCTTTCATTGGAGAGTGCACTGTAATCAATCTCTTTCTTGGTGCACGACCCTAACAATACCAAAATCGAAAACGTAAGGATCAAAGTAGAACGTTGCTTCATAAGCGTATGCGACTGAATAATGGTTAATGCCGAAAAGTTATGCAAATTTGCTGCGCATCCAAGTCTGTTATCTGACGACGGTGTTTGTGTGTGTTTGAGTGGATGCACATGGTATATGTTCTTAAAAATAACTGAGAAGTCAATTGAGCGATTTATTACCCACGTATACAAAAAGTCAGCTCGCGTTACGCAATGGACAAGACAAGCCGGAAATATGGGTGGCATTTCAAGGGTCAATTTATGACGTAACGCGATCGCGGTTATGGCGAGAAGGCAAGCATTACGAACATTGGGCAGGACAAGACTTAACCGATGAGTTGAAGGATGCGCCACACAACGCAAACGTTTTTGATAAATTTCAAGTAATCGGTCGACTAAAAAATTAAAAGGATTAAAAATTTCGTCCACACACGGACACACTTTCGCTTGGTGCTTTTTGTTATGCATAGACTGTTTTAGTTTTGTAGTGACATAAATTGTGTGACGTTCTCAAGTACGATGATTACACCAGCCACTGAAAAAATGATTCTTATAGCTGACAGCGGAGGCTCCAAGACAGATTGGAGACTCATCCAAAATGATGGAACAATAGGTCAAGCAAGTGCTCCCGGGTTCAATCCATATTATCAACCAATCGATGATCTCAAAAGGAACGTGCAGGAGATTCTCTTGCCGAAGATTAAAGATCAGGATAGCGTTGACAAGATTTTCTTCTATGGCGCAGGTGTGTCGTCAGTTAAGAATCAATTAACCATCAAGAGCGCGTTCTTGGAGTTTTTTCCAGAGGCACAGATCGAGATTGGTTGGGATTTACTTGCTGCTGCGCGTGCCTTGTGTGGTCACGAGCCGGGCATTGCTTGCATCATGGGGACGGGCTCCAATTCTTGCCTGTATGATGGTGGTAAAATCGTTGATAACGTTGCAAACTTAGGTTGGATCTTGGCCGATGAAGGATCTGGCGCCAATATCGGTCGCGCATTTTTGGTTGATTACCTCCGCGGTAAAATGCCAGCCAAAATCGCACAGGCATTCAAGGAAAGATTCCCGCTTACACGTGAGGAGTTCCTGGAAAAAATTTATCAGCAAGAAAGGCCAAGCGCGTTCTTGGCTAGCTTTACAAAATTTATTTTTCAGCACCTCGACGACCAGTATTGCTACAAACTCATCTACAACAGCTTTGCTGAGTTTTATGAGAACAACGTTATGCAGTATGAGAACTATAAAAATCTCAAAGTTCATTTCACGGGATCAATTGCATTTTACTTCAGCGACATTTTGCGCCAGGTAGCAAATGATAAAGGCATCACGGTTAAAAATATTCTCGAAGGTCCAATTGCTGGACTTACTTTATATCACCAGAAGGAAATCAACTAGTGACATCTACCGAATCATCTTCGCATTACCAGAATCTGGAGCACATGAGTGTTTCAGATTTGTTGAAGAATATCAATCGCGAAGACCAAACTGTTCCGCAAGCCATCAATAAAGTCCTGCCTCAGATCGAAGCATTGGTAAATGTCATCGTCGAGAAAATGGCTGGTGGAGGACGACTTTTTTACATCGGCGCAGGTACGAGTGGACGTCTTGGTGTTGTTGATGCTTCTGAGATTCCGCCAACCTATGGTATGCCGCAGGGCAAGGTTGTAGGCATTATCGCAGGCGGTGATCAAGCAATCCGAAAAGCGGTTGAGTACGCTGAAGACAACGAGACACAAGCGTGGAAAGATCTTGAAGAACATCTCATTAATCAACAGGATGTGTTGATCGGTATCGCCGCGTCTGGCCGTACACCGTATGTCATTGGAGGATTAAAAGACGCTCGAAAAAATGGCGTCGCTACGGGCTGTATTGTCTGTAATGCTGGGTCGGCAGTAGCGAAGGAAGCTGACCATCCTATTGAAGTTGTCGTAGGCCCAGAGTTTGTTACGGGCAGTACGCGTATGAAAGCCGGGACTGCGCAGAAGCTTGTGCTCAATATGATCTCGACAACGGTGATGATAAAACTTGGCCGTGTGAAAGGAAATAAAATGGTTGACATGCAGTTGACCAACAATAAGCTGGTAGACCGCGGTGTCCGCATGATTATGGACGAACTCAGGATTGATGAGGCCGAGGCACAACAATTGTTGAAACAATATGGCTCGGTAAGAAAAGCGATTGAAGGCCGGCAAGGGCATGCATCAAATTGAACCATACTACAATTGGCTGAAATACTATAATCCCGCAGAAGACGATCGATCTCCTTTTTTCGGGAAACAATATAATTTCGATGTATACTCTGAAACCATCTATGGTTATTACATCGACCCTGCGTGGGATAATATCGGGTCAGAAACACTCTTCATTAAAATTCTCTATACAGACTATCAACAAGGCTTCACCATCATTGAATTCATTGGTGAGTGGAACGATGCCATCAACAACGACATTATGACGCTCAAGCGGAACATTATCGAAGCAATGATGGCTGAAGGTATTTTCAAATTCATATTGATTGGTGAAAACATCATGAACTTCCATGGATCTGACGATAGCTACTATGAGGAGTGGTTTGAAGAGGTTGAGGACGAAGGCGGTTGGATTGCAGCGATTTCGTTCCCAGATTTTGTGTTTGCCGAGATGAGCCGATTTAGACTAGACCACTACATTCTTTCTGGTGGCACATTGTCGATTGATAACTGGCGAACTTTTCAACCCACCATTCTATTCGATAAGGTTGACGGACTCGTTCAAAGAAGACTCAATTGAATGTTGCTTACGAGTGCATCGACAGGTACAAGGTAGTCACGCTTCGATTTCATCTCACGACACAGCACACGTGTGCGCCGAAGTTTTCCTTTCATAAAGTATCGTCCTTGGAAGTTAAAGATGCTTCCCTCGGGAAGTGTTCCTAATACAACGTATTGGCTAGCGTTTTTATCGAATGCACGCATCACCTGGGTGAGTTTAGGATCGGAAAAAGAACTCGCCATTGGATTGATCATATGACGGCGCAGCTCATGTAAGATTTCCTCAGGAAAAACAGTTTCCCAAAGCATGGGAATCATCAAATCGGTAAAAGTGGTTCGCCATTCGACACCGTGTGGGTCTACGCGATTGCCATGTTTGAGGTACACATGAAGATGCGCAACTTCATGAACATAGGTCAGTAAGAACTGATACGGATTAAGATCGTTGTTCAGTGTTATACGCGGATGGCGGCGAGATCCGCGGCTTGTAAAATCGCCTACTTTCGTTTGCCGACTTTTAGAAACCTTGAGTTCAAACGGAGTAGCTTTCCATAGACCGGCGCAGTACTCAACAGCGGTGGCTGGAACATGCGTTTGCAAAATGAGTGTTACCTTCTCAAGCGTCATAGCTACCTATAAAAAATAAAAAAAGGCTTTAGTAACTAAAGCCTTCCCGGGAAAACAATCCTTACGGATTGATTTGATTAGTGTGCAGCTGGAGCAGCAGTTGTGTCTGCAGATGTTGCAGTTGAGTCAACTGTAGTATCAGCAGCAGCTGGAGCTGGAGCTGGAGTTTCAGTTGCTACAGAATCAGTTGCAGCAGCTTCTTCTTTCTTCGCGCCACAAGCAACGAATGCAAAAGCGAAACCACATACTGCGATAGATGCGATAAGTTTTTTCATAGTTTACAGGTTTTAAAAAATTCACCGCAAATATAAGGGGAATAATCCACTCTGGATCAAGGGGGTAATAAAATTTATTTTTTCCTAAAGATTAAGCGCACCGGTACCCCGTCGAAGTCGAATTTCTCACGGATTTTGTTCTCCAAGAACCGCTCATAAGACTCGTGGATATACTGTGGCAAGTTGCAAAAGAATGCAAACGATGGAAACCGCGCGTTAACCTGAGTTACATACTTGATCTGAATGTGCTTGCCTTTTGTTGCTGGCGGTGGGTAGTGAAGTATCTCAGGCAGCATAGCGTCGTTGAGCTTCGAAGTGGCAATCTTCTTGGTCTTATTTTCGAATACCTGAACAGCTTTTTCCATTACCTGAAAAATCCGCTGCTTTTCTAAAACTGAGACGAACATGATCGGAATGTAATCGATCGGAGCAAGCTTATCCAGGATATCTTTCTTAAACTTGTCGGCAGTCTTGGAATCTTTCTGCACCAAGTCCCACTTGTTAACCATGATCACCATGCCCTTGCCCTGACGGTGTGCCAAGCTGATGATGTTCACGTCTTGTGATTCCATACCACGCTCAGCGTCGATCACTACAATTACCACGTCACTTTCTTCGAGTGTGCGTAGGGAGCGAAGAACGGAATAGAATTCAATGTCTTCTTTTACCTTTCCTTTCTTACGAATACCAGCCGTGTCGATGAGGATATATTCCTTACCGAACATTTTATAATGTGAGTGAATAGCATCACGTGTTGTGCCTGCTTCATCGGTAACAATACATCTTTCTGTTCCCAGCAATGCATTTAAGAATGAAGATTTGCCGACATTAGGTCGACCCAGTATTGAAATTTTCGGAATGCCTGCATTAGGGTCTTCAATACCTTCTTCTGGAAAAGTCTTGATCAATTCGTCGAGAAGTTCACCGGTGCCGCTTCCGTTCTCTGCAGAAATAGGGAAAATTTCGGCGTCTAATCCCATCTCATAGAATTCGGTTGCGAGTAATGTTTTATCAGGCGTATCGGCTTTGTTCGCGGCGATGAAAATAGATTTTTTGGAAGCACGTAGGATGTTGGCGAAATCTTTATCGAAGCCCGTCAATCCATCGCGGCAATCGACCATGAAGATCACCGCAGAAGCTTCGTCGATGGCAAGTTTTACTTGGTCGCGGATGGCTGATTCAAATTTGTCTTCTGAGCCAACCACATATCCGCCCGTATCAATGACAGTGAAAAATTTGCCGCACCATTCTGCATATCCGTAGTGACGATCACGAGTCACACCTGGCATGTTATCCATGATTGCCTGACGTTTTTCGATCAACCGGTTAAAGAAAGTCGATTTCCCGACGTTAGGTCTTCCCACAATTGCTACAATGTTTCCCATGATGCCTATGATTATGTCGATCCTGACTGAGCTTGCTGCTGGAATTAGCAGGAATGAATTTAATAAAGTTTGTAAACAAAGAAGGCGACCTTTTGAGTCGCCTATCTTTTCTAGTAGCGGGGACAAGACTCGAACTTGTGACCTTTGGGTTATGAGCCCAACGAGCTACCAACTGCTCCACCCCGCGATGTATTTTTTTTGAAAGGCCATCTGCCGTTCACTATTTTTCTTTTTGACTTGAACTTGTGTCCGCCGTGGCGGATATGAGCCCAACGAGCTACTCCCGATTTTTATCGGGACTCACCCCGCGATGTATTTTTTTTGAAGGGCCATCTGCCGTTCACTTATTTTTTCTTTTTGACTCGAGCTTGTGTCCGCCGTGGCGAATGTTTTCAACTTCTGTCGTAAAATCGCGCTTTCGCGAATTTGGCCGTTTGTTTATGCTGCTATTCACAGCTGTCATTCAAATGGTTTGCAAAAGTAGATCGATCAGAGTTAAAAAACAAATACCTTTGCAAAATCATTATGGAAAGTTCATTTAAATCAGGATTTGTAAGCATCGTCGGAAAACCGAACGTCGGAAAATCTTCACTCATGAATAAACTCATGGGAGAAAACCTTTCCATCATTACAGCAAAAGCTCAGACGACGCGTCACCGCATCATGGGAATTTTGACAGGAGCCGATTATCAGATAGTTTATTCTGATACACCTGGAATTCTCGAACCAAAATACTCTTTGCAGGAAGCGATGATGAGTTATGTGAAAGTGTCGCTCGAAGATGCTGATGCAATTCTATTGGTTGTTGGTTTGGAGGATAAGTATGAACCAGAACATTTTGATCGTTTCAAACTTCTGCAAACACCCATTCTCCTCGTGATCAATAAAATTGATCTTGGAAAAGGATCGCAGGCGTTTGATAAAGCTGCCTATTGGAAAGAAATGCTGCCGAATGTAAATGATATTGTGACCGTTTCTGCCAAAACAGGTGAGCACGTTGCAGACTTGTTGCCAAGACTATTAGCGCTGATGCCTTTTCATCCACCATTCTTTCCTTTGGATGAGTACACCGATAAGACGGAGCGATTTTTTGCATCGGAAATTATTCGTGAGAAGATTTTTCTTAACTACGAAGAGGAGATTCCTTACAGCACTGAAGTAGCGATCACCGCCTTTAAAGATGAGCCCGATATCATTCGCATCAGTTCTACTATATATGTAGAACGCGATAGTCAGAAAGGAATTCTTATTGGCAAAGCTGGAAGCTCATTAAAGAAAGTCGGAATGGAAGCGCGAAAAGACATGGAGAAGTTTTTCGGTAAAAAAGTTTTCCTCGAAACGCACGTGAAAGTTGCCGGCAACTGGAGGAAAGAAAAACACAAGCTAAGACACTTTGGATATCTAGAGTAGCGGCTCCTGGGCTTGCAGCTAGAGGCTTGTAGCTAGCAGCCTGTCTTTTAATTAAGATGGCTACCGGTTATCGTAATTGATAAATCTGCTTAAAACTCTATCAGCACGTGCCCCTTCTCAACGCTTTGGCCTTTCTTCACTTTCACACGCTTCACAACACCTTCGCCTGATGATTTGATGATGTTCTCCATCTTCATTGCTTCCAGAATAAGCAGTGGGTCATTTTGCTTTACCGTGTCGCCTTCTTTTACTTTCAGATCGATAATGAGTCCCGGCATGGGTGCACGCAGATTATTAACTTTGTTGGAAGCACTGTTATTCATACCCATTTGTTCAAGGAGCAGATCAAATTTATCCTTGAGTGTAATCTGGAAGTTTTTTCCGTTGAGCTTGATCGTAAAAGCTTTAGTAGCATGATCGGCCTTCACTACCTCCGCGCGAAAACTTTTGTTGTCGACGATCAGGTGAAAGTGATTCTCGCCAATTTTCGCCAGGTCCCATGACAGTGGTTTCCCGTTAATGATAAACCCTTCATCATTTGAGGAGATCTCAAAAACTTCATTGTTGTCGACTGTAGCTTTTACCATAAGCGAATTGTAAGTCGGTAAAGTTGCAAAAAAAACAAACACAATACGTTAGGTATTGGGCATTGGGTTTTGGGTATTGGGGGATTAGGCATTGGGGGATTGGGTATTGGGGATTAGGTACTGGGGATTAGGTATTAGGCATCGGTGGATTGGGAGATTGGGTATTGGGGTATTGGTAGATAAGTATGAGCCGTCTGCACACCAACACATCAACACTTTTTTATATCTTTGTGCCGTTCCAGAAATCTGGAGTAGGGGTGCCTTAATATCACGGGCTGAGATTATACCCAAAGAACCTGATGCCGGTAATGCGGTCGAAGGGAGGAGGCAGATGCCGGTATGCACCGGTTGGTTAAAACAGTAGCAATTCATTCCCCGACGAATTGTGGTTTAAGCCACGACGAAACACATATGTTAAAATTTTTCAGCGCAGCACTTTTTGTGTTGCTGGTCACGCCAGTATTGGCACAAAACTTCACGCTATCAGGCGAAGTGCGAGATAGCAAAAACAAGAAGGCTCTAATCGGAGCCACGGTCCGCCTATCTGAAAGCGGGATAGTAACAATCACGGACGCATTCGGGCAATTTGAGTTTCGAAAGCTTTCGGCGGGTAGCTATACAGTTGTAATCACATCGATTGGGTATGAAGAAAAAACGGAGCGCGTCGACCTGACTGCAAACGCCGAAATTTCTATCACGCTGAATGACAATTTTATTGTCACCGACGAAGTGGTTGTTCTCGCCACGCGGGCCGATGACAAAACGCCTACGACCTTTACCAATGTTGGCAAGAAAGAAATTCGTGATCAGAATTTTGGACAAGACCTTCCATTCTTGTTGAATTGGACGCCGTCTGTTGTAACAACGTCTGATGCAGGAACGGGTATCGGCTACACCGGCGTGCGTATCCGCGGAAGCGATGCAACACGAATCAACGTAACCATCAATGGTATTCCTTATAATGACAGCGAATCGCTCGGTACATTTTGGGTTGATATTCCGGATATCGCATCGTCATCGCAGAGTGTTCAAATTCAACGCGGGGTAGGGACATCTACAAATGGCGCGGGTGCATTTGGTGCGTCGATCAATCTGCAAACCAATACACGCAATGACTTGCCTTATGCTGAAATAATTTCCTCCGCAGGTTCCTTCAAAACATTCCGAAATACTTTAAGCTTTGGAACAGGACTACTTAAAGATACCTGGGTGATTGATGGAAGAATTTCGAACATATCATCGGATGGTTATATCGACCGCGCGTTTGCTGACTTGAGATCGTATTACTTTTCAACAGGTTTTTATCGTGGCAACACAATGTTAAAAGCGATCGCATTTGGTGGCCATGAAAGAACGTATCAAAGCTGGTATGGTGTGCCGCAGTCGCGCTTGGAGAATGACGCTGATGCGATGGCAGGCACGATTGGCAATGAAGGTTGGAATGATGCACAGGCGGAAAACCTGTTAAACTCCGGTCGAACTTTCAATCCGTACACCTACAAAGATCAGGTTGATGACTATGGGCAAAATCATTATCAACTTCATTTTTCGCAAAAGCTTGCTACCGCGCTGACGTTGAATACATCATTGCATTACACGAAAGGGAAAGGATATTATGAGGAATATAAAGTTGATGACGGCATCGAAAATTATGGCGTCGATTATCCGATCATCAACGATGATGATGAACCTTCTGACAACGATACAATTTTCTCTACCGATATTATCAGAAGGAGATGGCTTGATAATGATTTCTATGGGATAACATTTGGATTAAGTTATGAAGCCGACAAGTTGAGTTCTGTATTGGGCGGTGCATGGAATCGTTATGAAGGTGATCACTTCGGAAAAATACTCTGGGCCGCAACGACTATCGCTCCCATCAATCATAAGTACTATGATAATTTCGGCGACAAGCGCGACTACAATATCTACTGGAAAAACACCTATCAATTCAACGCGAAGCTGTCTGGTTATGTTGATGTACAATATCGCGGCATTCAATACACCGCATCGGGAATCGAGAACAAGCAAAATGCATTAAATATTAATAAGACATTCGACTTCTTTAATCCGAAAATAGGTTTTGTGTTCTCACCATCGGTGTCACAGCAACTCTACGCATCATTGAGTGTGGCGAATCGTGAACCCGTTCGTGATGACTTTGTTGATGCTCCTGGTAGTACACCGAAACCGGAGCGGCTCATCAATGTAGAAACCGGTTATCGGTTCACCGGAAAAAACTACATGATTCATGCGAACTACTACCTCATGGACTACACAGATCAACTCGTATTGACGGGCGCTGTTAACGACGTAGGTGCGTCGGTGAGAACGAATGTTGATAAAAGTTATCGCATGGGAGTAGAGCTTGAAGGTAGCGTGAAACTATCGCGTCGATTCTTGTGGAATGCCAATGTTACGTTGAGTAGAAATAAAATCGCGACGTTTACCGAGGTGCTTTACGACTACGTTAGCGAACCTGCGGAAGTGAAGACCGCAACGGTCGACGATACGGACATTTCATTTTCTCCGTCTTTAATTGCCGGGTCATGCATCACGTACATGCCAGCGAAGGGATTTGAAGCGACGTTGCTTAGTAAATATGTTGGAAAGCAATACTTGGATAATACTCAAAATGATGAGCGGACGATTGATGCGTATTTTGTAAATGATATCCGCTTGAAGTATACTATTTCTACCAACATTGTCCGTCAGATCTCTTTTAGCCTTCTGGTGAACAATGTATTCGATGAGGTTTATGAATCGAACGGGTATACTTGGGGGTATTTGTATGATGGCGACCACTACCGTGAAAACTATTATTTTCCTCAGGCTGGTAGGAATTTCATGGGTATGCTAACGTTGACGTTCTAATTATTTCAATAAAGTCCGGGTTTTCACAACGAAGCCCGGACTTTCTTTGCTTGGTTTATCGAACCCGTTGTTATTTTTGCCGTTCATCCATTATGGCAAATCTAGGAACGTCCCTCAGCGATTTCGTTACCTCCCTGCTGAAGCTTACACGCTTTGGTAACCTTGTCATTATTGGTCTCGCGCAGTACTTCACGGCAGGTTTCCTTGTCGGGCGTCACACGCTAAACGATCCGCTCCTTTTCTTGCTGTCGTGTTCAACCATTTTGATTGCCGCCGGAGGCTATGTCATAAACGATTATTACGATGTTAAAATTGACTATATCAACAAACCTGATCGCGTTGTTGTCGGTAAAAAAATTCCACGTAGACATGCGATTCTCTTTCATGTCATTCTCTCGGGATTAGGTATACTCATCGGTCTTTATATCTCCTGGGAGACGAAGTTGCTTCGAATTGTCGCCGTGAATGTGATGTCAGTATTTTTGCTGTGGTTCTATTCCAATAATCTCAAGCGATTGCCGTTTGTTGGAAATCTTACCGTGGCGTTTCTTACGGGCCTTTCTATCTTGATCGTTGACGGACTGTATCGCACAGGAAGCGCACTTATCGTCATTTATTCCAGTTTTGCCTTCTTCATGACGCTCGTCCGCGAAATCATTAAAGACATGGAAGATCTAAAAGGCGACAATACTTTCGGATGTAAAACACTGCCAATCATTTGGGGTATTCGCAAGACGAAATTTTTTATCTACGGTATTCTTGCTGTCTTTGCCTTTATCGTTGTTGTGCTGAATTATTTTTACAAACCCCTGCCATTCTCCTATTTCGTGATCTTTTTATTTCTGCCGTTGTTGTGGATGCTATATAGACTCATTCGCGCTGACATGAAAAAAGATTTTTCAGTGCTAAGCACATTCTGCAAATTGATCATGTTGCTGGGAATTCTAAGTATGGGATTATTGTAAACATCACATCGATCAGATCACATCGATTAGCACATGACCATGGTTCGATAACTTCCCGAATGGTTTGAGATCATAACCATGATGGGTTGCTATCGTTTCAAAATCGTTTTGATGTTTGGGATCGATCGTGATCAAGAGTCCACCACTCGTTTGTGGGTCGGCGAGGATGGCCCGCTGAGTATCACTGATTGATGAAATCTTGCTGCCATAGCTGTCCCAATTTCGCTGGGTTCCACCGGGTGTACTTTTTTGCTGGATGTAGTGATCGAGAAAATCGAAGATCGGAATGTCTTTGAAATTTATCTGTGCACTAAGATTGCTTCCTTCACATACTTCGGCGAGGTGACCAAGCAAGCCGAACCCTGTCACATCTGTCATCGCATGAACATAAGGTAACTTGCCTGCCTCTGCACCAAACCAATTCAATGTCGTCATGCTTTCGACCGCCTGATCGTAATGTGCCGCTGTCACGATTCCCTTTTTCTGGGCTGTGGTGATGATTCCTATGCCAAGTGACTTCGTTAAATAAAGTAAGTCTCCTGCTCGCGCCGTGTCATTGCGTTTCAAATTTTCTTTTTGCAAAGATCCCGTTACTGCTAACCCGAACACTGGCTCAGGGCAATCAATACTATGACCACCAGCAAGTGGAATTCCTGCCTCAAGACAAATTTTTCGACTTCCTTCTAAAACGTGTTTAGCAACTTCAGGTGCTATCTTATTAATAGGCCATCCAAGTATAGCGATGGCCATTAATGGTGTTCCGCCCATGGCGTATACATCGCTGATAGCGTTAACAGAGGCAATAGCGCCGAATGTCTCCGAATCGTCAACGATAGGCATGAAGAAGTCTGTGGTGCTCACGATGCAGTTGCCATTACCCATGTCGAACACTGCGGCATCGTCCTTCGATTCATTTCCTACCAGAAGATTAGAAAACATAGTCTTCGGAAAATCGGAGTGAAGAATTTTTTCAAGAACAGCGGGCGAGATTTTACATCCACATCCTGCGCCATGACTGTATTGGGTGAGCTTGATTTCGTCCATGGAATAAAGTTAAAGCTTTGTCATTATTTTAATGGTTAAAATTAAAAACCGTTGTATGCAATTTGAAAAATTAGATGCTCTTCAGGAGCAAATCGGAAGAACAGTTGTTGCTTCCGCAATTAAAATCCATTTGGATTTAGGTCCAGGACTTCTTGAAAAAATCTATGAAGTTTGTTTGACGCATGAACTTCGCAAGGCAGGTTTTCGCGTACGAAGGCAAGTCGAGATCCCGATAAAGTACGATGGTATCGTCTTCGACGAGGGCCTGCGACTGGACCTGTTGGTGGATGAATGCATCATTATCGAAGTCAAGGCGGTTGACACTGTAAACCCGGTCTGGCAAGCGCAAGTACTTAGTCATTTGAAGTTAACAGGTTTTCGCTTGGGCTTTCTCATAAATTTCAATGTTCCCCTAATGAAAGAGGGAATCCGTCGTTTTGTTTTGTGACTTAATCGGCTTGCTGGAAAGACAACCGCCATTTGATTTGCGTACACAGTAAGTTTAGCCACGAGAAATCACAACGTTCACGAGGGATTGCCGAAGTACTGCCTTGTGTTCCTCGTGCTCTTTTGTGGCGATTGAATTATGCTATCTATTCAGCGTGCATAAATTTAGCCACGAAGAACACAATGTTCACGAGGGAATGCCGAAGTACCGTCTTGTGTTCCTCGTGCTCTTGGTGGCGAATGAATTCTGCTATCTATTTAGCGTGCATAAGTTTAGCCACGAAGAACACAATGTTCACGAGGGGATGCCGAAGTACTGCCTTGTGTTCCTCGTGCTCTTTGTGGCGATTGAATTATGTTATCTATTTAGCGTTCATAAGTTTAGCCACGAAGAACACAATGTTCACGAGGGAATACCGACGTACCGCCTTGTGTTCCTCGTGCCCTTTGTGGCGAAATGAATTTTCTGCTATCTATTTGGCGTGCATAAGTTTAGCTCGAAGAACACAATGTGCATAAAGGAATACCCTTGTTTAGCTACATCAATTGCGCAGTAACGAAGTCAACAGATTCTCCAGTCCAGGTAACCTTCGAGATTACTCGACTTAACTTCTTATCGAGGTTATTCCGATATGCCTTATCATAATAGGTAAGCAGGATATCGATCGTTGATGCCATATCTCCTTCAAGTAGTTTTTCCTTCGCTGCATTGAAATGTTGGCCACCTAATTTTTTAATCACCTTTGTCATTGCTTCTAAAAATTGGTCGCGATTGGATGTTCCGTATTCGTTAACCAAACGTTGTACACGAATCTCTTTCGCTACATCGATTTCAATCACCGGACTGTTATTCATCTGGCGCCATAACGGTTGAGGAATGAAAATTTTTCCAATGGCAATTGATTCATCTTCTATCCAAACTCTTTTTGATGGGTCGAGTGTAAGTATTTTTTCGAAGAGATTATTTTGAAATTGCTCGGTGCTGGGTTGTGGCGGCATCATCAGTCCTCCGAACGCAGATCCTTTGTGTGAAGCCAGCGTCTCCAGGTCAATTACTTGTTCGCCTTGAGATGCTAGCGCTCTCAAAATTTCACTTTTGCCACTTCCGGTGCTACCGCTTAACAATGTGATTTCAAAACGTTGCTCAAACGACATCAACGCAGCTTGCCGATAAGCTTTGTATCCACCTTTAAGTTGATGTGTTTTTTGCCGCGCCATGCCTACGAACTGGCAAAAGTTATTAGAGCGCATTCCGCCACGCCAACAATGAACAATAAACTCTTCGCCGACCTCTTGCGCAGCGTCAATGATTTCAGGAAGACGCGGACCAACCAAACGGAATCCCGTTCTTATCGCTTCTAGTTGTCCTTTCTGTTTGTAGTCCGTTCCAACGGCAACACGTTCGGCGTTGTTGAGAATAGGGATGTTGAGCGCTTGCGGAATATGTCCTGATTCGAACTCACCCTCCGAGCGCACATCGATCACAGGAAACTGTTTTCGGAGCTTAAAAAAATCTTCTATGTCGATACTATGCGTTGCCACGACGTCATACATTAACGAACACTAAACGATAATGACAATAACATACTTAGTCATTAAAGTTAACAACAATATTTGTAGCAATGCCAATGCGGAATCCGTAATCGAGAAATTTGCCATCGAGAAAAGATGCAGCCGCTTCAAGGCGGAAGATTCTTAGTATTCCATTGATGGAATAACCAAGCTCTGTATAATTTTTTGACGCCGGTGTAGCCAAGTAATTGACGAATACATTTTCGCGAATGCCCATCATGCGGATGAATGGAAAACGCGTGGCGAGAAATTTACGGAATTGGTAGTGTGCACTGCCGGCGAAATACGCCCCATCGGCATCGGTGCTATACTGATAATAGTCGAGTAAACGGAAGCTTCCTACTGGATCGGAAGTACTGAAAGGCGTTTTGTTTCCAAGGAAGTGTTTGTAATCCATGAAGTACATTTGCTCGCGGGTGAGGAATGTGCCTGCGCGAAGGAGGTAATCGAAAGTGCCGCGAACACCTACCTTAAACTGATGTCTTATCCCAAGCTCTACTTGTTTAAAATCCACATCGCCTCCAAGCGCCGGTATGCCTGAGCGATAGTCGATCATAAATGTCGGCGATGAATTCTCAATTTCTTGACGACGATCATTTCGCTTTTTGAATTTTAACCATGGTCGTAATGTGACATTAGCATGCCCTACAAATGCTTCATGGTCGGGGAAACCTGTATTGCCAAGCTCTTCGTTCACGGGACGATTTTGCGTGTAGCCGTCTACGTTCTTCCAATCAATGAGTTTCCAATTGGTGTTGTTTTGCAACTCATGTCGCTGCGACCATGACCCATCAACCGACACGCTTACATAATCAGAAATTCTCCGTGTGTATTTCAGGTCGATATAACGACGCTCATAAATTTTCATGAGATTTTTTTCCATGAACAACGTAGTAAAGTCGTTGACAATAGGAAGTATTGGTTGATCGCCGTTATATTGTTTGATATATCGCCCACCATCGGCAACGAATTGATGCTTTTTGTTTCGAATATTGATTCGCAGGTAGCCACTTCCTACCTCGCGCGCGAATGCATATCGGAATGCGGGTGTTATCGTGATTCTCGTTTTTGCTGAATCCTGACGGATAGTTCCGAAGGAAACTTTGTAAACAAAATTCCAACCTTCAACCGTATTAAATCCTGGCATGGGAAAATGAATTTTGAAATTCGAATGCTTGCCAACTTTGTAGCTGTCACCTAGGATTAGGTCGGTAATTTGAAACCCTTTGTGTTTTGATGTCTTAACGGTGTCGCCCACTTCTTTCTTTCGCTCGATCACGGCCATGCTATCCGATTTTTGATAGCCTTTCACTTCCTCTTGCGTTAAGGGAATTGGACGCAGTGCATTCCAGTAGGTAGAATCTTTTTTGTACGCACCACTATCAATTTTGAAAGTCGTCTCATACATTACTTCCGGTTCTTTCTGCTTCTTCTGCTCTTCCTTTTCATATTCCTTCATTAGAGACTTCAATTCTTTACGCGTAATCTCTTCACCAGAAGCTAATCGTTCCTGTAATTTAGATTGATCGGGCGACGTCTTTGATTTCGGTTGTGATGCATTTTTTTGCTGTATTGTTTTGGCTACTTGTTTTTCAATTTTTTCGTCAATTACTTCCATCTTTTTGGGCTCGACATACAGCGCTGGATTCAATTTGATTTTATAATCGCTAATGGTTGCGAGGTATTTGAATTCAAATTCGAATCCGAAAACTTTTCCATCGATCTTGAATTGGTGCGACACGGGTAGCCAAGCTTTTTCTTCGATTGGAGCATACACAGATTTCATGTTAACATCGATCCCCAATTTCTGCGTGTGGATGTCGAGGCTATGAATACTCCACCAGTCCTCAACAATGCTAATGACACCATCGATGACGTTATCCCCCTTTGATCGCGGGATGATTTTGATTTTGCTTACCGTATAGTCGCGATCGGTGTAACTTCCGATGTACTCGAACTTGTAATAAGAAAATGCCTTTGGAGAAAGTGGCGATACAATTTCAGCAATGACCGGTTCATAAAAGCTTGCATTGATAAATTGGTTGGGAGATGTGTTCCCGTCTTTGCCATCGCTACGAATAGAGATTACTTTTTCTTCAAATTTGTTAGGGCGTGTAAATTTTATTTCACTTACCGATTCTGAAATATAGACTCGACCTTTTTCGACGCCAGCTTTTTGAAGTTGACGTTTTGCAAGCCACGGGTAATCTTTCAATTTACCCGCGCCTTTCATGTAGACACGCGCTGCGTAATTGTCGAGTTGGTTTCGATGATAGTTTGCTTTGGCAATTGCCTTTCGCATAATCGTGTAGGCAGGATCTTCGCCGTCGCCGCCGACAACAACTTCTTTCAGCATAAATTCTTGTGGCGTTAGCGATACATCTAAAGTGATGAATTTCCCCGCTTCAACCATCACTGTGCGCACGACGGTTTTGTAGCCGAGGTGCTGAAAGACAAGATCGTATTGGCGTGGCGTGCCCGTGATTTCGTATTGACCTTCGGCGTTCGCTGCGACACCGGTACCAGTTTGTTTGACGAAGATCGTCGCGAAGGAGAGTATCGTTCCGTCATCTGATTTGATCGTGCCACGAATACCACTTACAGGCGTTTGAGCAAGTGTGGTGAATGAGAAAAAAAGGAGGGAAAGAAACGTAATGTTTCGTAAATTTTTTTTCAAGCGATAAAGGGTTTAATTACCGGTAGAAACCTTTCGCGCGTATAATGGCTTCCACAGCGTCTGGTACGAGATAACGGATGGATTGTTCGTTCCTTATACATTGACGAATGAAAGTCGCAGAGATATCGAGCATCGGTGCTTCCACAAATCTAACTTGAGGATGCGTTTTTAGGTCAGAAAGTTGCGCGTTAGGTCGAGGATAAACGTAAAGTCCGTGATCTTCGAGGATTCTTTCTGAGTTTTTCCACCGTTTAAATCCTTCGAGATTGTCTTCGCCGATGATAATCTTGAATTCCTTATCGGGATGTTTTTCTTTCAAATGGACAAGTGTGTGGATGGTGTAGCTCGGCTTCGGCAAACTAAACTCGATATCGCTCACCTCGAGGTTATAATTGTCATAAACCGCTGCACGTGCCATGTCGTATCGATCAAACTCGTGTAAGAGTCCCTTGCTGGGCTTAAAGGGATTCTGCGGCGATACAACCAGCCATACCTTTTTGAGGTCTGTGGTTTCGGCCATCAAGTTTGCGATTATAAGGTGGCCCAGGTGAATGGGATTGAAAGAGCCGAAGAATAGACCAATTTTTTGTGGAGCGTTCATCGGCGTGAAGATAGGAATCGCTTACGATTTCTTGAAGTCGTCGTAGAGTTGCTGCGCTTCAGCGAGTGAGCGCTCAAGGACTTCGTTAACGAGTACGACGTCGAACTGATCTTGAAACGACATTTCAAATTTTGCTTTGAACAACCGACGTGATAAACTTTCTGGTGTTTCGGTGCCACGATCGTGCAGTCGTTCTTTCAACACTTCTTCGGAAGGTACTTTCACAAAGACAGCAAGCGCCTTGTCGCCGAAATATTTTTTCAGATTAAGGCCGCCTTTAACATCGACGTCGAAGATTACATTTTTGCCTTCATTCCAAACGCGTTCGATTTCCGTCTTCAGTGTGCCGTAGAAATTTCCCTCGTAAACTTCCTCCCATTCAATGAAGGCCTTCTCGTCAATCTTTTGTTTGAATTCTTCCGGTGTAAGAAAGTAATAATCCTTCCCATTTTGCTCAGTGCGTCCACGTTTATCGCGTGTTGATGCAGAGATTGAAAATCCAAGATCGGAGTTCGTACGAATCAGATGTTTCACGATCGTTGTTTTACCAGATCCGGAAGGGGCACAAAAAATAAGCGCTTTACCTGGCATTATGAACGAGAAAGGTTTTGAATAACTTTTGTTTTGATGTCATCGACCAACTGTTGTGGCGCTTCGTGGCAGCACTTTGTTTTTAACAATTGGCGAATGGCTACTTCGAGATGATAATTTTTGTAGCACGGCATGCATTCTTCAAGATGCTCTTTCAAGAAGTGCTCCTTTTGTTCGGCTGTTGCTTCGCCATCCAAGATAAGCTGAAGCATTTCCAGGCATTCACGTTTGTTCGAACAATCCTGCTTCATGTTTTTCGGGTCAGGTGTACTCATAGGTAGTTAGGCGTTTTTATAACCCATTTGTTTGGCGTATGTACTTAATTTTTCTTTGAGCAGATTGCGTGCGCGATGTAAGCGGCTCCGTACGGTTCCAATGGGGATGTCCAATATCTTCGCCATCTCTTCATACTTAAATCCTTCCAGGTCGCACAATATAATTACGGTCTTAAAATCTACATCCAAACTGTTGAGCGCATTCGAAATCTCATCGCCGATCATATCTTTCAGCGCCTCCACGCGAAGATCGGGCGTAATTTGGCGATCAACATCTTCCGAGTTGTAATACGTCTCTACATCCTGATAATCTACCTTCGAAGGTTCCTTACTCTTCTTCCGGTAATCATTGATGAAACTGTTTTTCAGAATTCGAAACAGCCATGCTTTGGCATTAGTTCCTTGCTGAAAAGATTCAATGAATCGATAGGCCTTTAAGTATGTGTCCTGCAATAGATCTTTTGCATCATCCCCATCTAATGTAAGGCGGTATGCGAAGTTGTACATCGAGTTTATGTGCGGCATAAACTCGTTATTAAAAATGCTATTCTTCTGGGCTTCTGTATAATGTTGCCGCGGGGTCTCTTCGAATTCTTCCATGAGGGCCTAAAAATAAAGCTTAAAGCTGAAAGCAGAAAGCCCAAGGCGTAAAATGCGAGCGGCACTTCGTATCAGAAATGCATCTTTCGCGTCTTTAAAGGCTGTTCCCGACGAAACAAATCGTGTGGAACGCCAACAGCTACCGCCGCGCATGAGAAGCCCACGTTAAGGCAACGTAAAATATAGTATACTAAACCTTTTGCATGTTCTGGCATATAAATTTTTCGCTTATTTTAGGAATACCAACCTATGAGAATTTCTGGATTCACGTTCGCCCGAAATGCATCTAAACTTTACTATCCAGTAAAGGCTTCTATTACTTCTATTCTCCCGTTAGTGGACGAATTCGTTGTCGCGCTAGGTGACAACGATCCAGACGACAGCACCGAGAAAGAAATTCTAAGCATTGATTCTCCTAAGATCAAAATCATTCGGACGGCGTGGGATCTCGAGCATTTCCCGCACGGGATGGAGTATGCTCGGCAGACTGATATCGCGATGCGGGCATGCACGGGCGATTGGCTGTTCTACATACAGAGCGATGAAGTGCTTCATGAAAAGTACTTCCCCGCAGTGAAGGATGCCTGCCTAAAATATTTTCACGAGCCGTCTGTCGAAGGGCTGCTATTTTCTTACAAACATTTTTGGGGTGACTATAATCATTATGTAGTGTCACACGCCTGGTATCCGAGAGAAATCAGAATTGTTCGAAATGATCCTCAAATTCATTCGTGGCGCGACGCTCAGTCGTTCAGGAGAATTCCTGATTTTGATGGTGTTGATTACTATCAGAAAAAAGGGACGAGAAAACTAAGCGTGGTGCCGATCGACGCATGTATTCATCATTACGGTTTTGTTCGCCCGCCGGCAATCATGCAGCGAAAAAATAAAAATCATCACGCAAATTATCGTGGACTAAAAGCGATGATTGAACGATTTAAGAATAGACCAGAGCAGTTTGAATACGGAGATTTGAATAAGCTGCAAGTCTATACAGATGAACATCCTCAAGCCATGAAAGAATGGATTGCCAAGATGGATTGGTCGGAAACGCTTCAACTTCCATGCTCCAAGAAGGCGCTTCACAAGCACGATCTACCCAAATACCGATTGCTGACTTTTATCGAACAGCGACTTCTGCAGGGGCGGCAACTTTTTGGATTTCGAAACTATAAGCTTACAAAACCGAAAATTTCGCCATCAGGATTCTTTTAATGGTGCTACAATGGTTCACAAAGCAACATCACTTTGTGAACCATTATTCCCTTCGTAACTATTTGCGCGCGATCGGCCCAAATGCCTTCACCATGTTGATAAATTCAATGCGATAGCCTTCGTTATCTTTCCCTCTTGCTGACTGTGCAAGTTCCACAACATCATGATAGCTGAAATTTTTAACATACTCCGATTCACGAAGGAGCATGCCGAATGCAGCCACCGATGCTGACCACCTGAAATTGTCACTCGTGCGAGATAATTCTGTGTCAGAATCAATTAACGAATGAACCATTAATGCGCTCGTCTCTTCATTAGGTTTCTTATAACGTAGTTTGATTGTCATTAACTCTCCCGATTTTTTTGCTTCGTCTGTTATTTTTGTTGTTTGATATTTCAAACGATCAACTTTGTAGAAATCACTTTGTACATCTACAGGGATGATTTCATACAGTGCCGTGACTGTGTGTCCAGATCCTAATTCGCCAGCATCTTTTTTATCGTTGTTGAAGTCTTCGTCTTTAATTGCTCTGTTTTCGTATCCAATCAATCGATACGCTTGAACTTTTGTGGGATTGAATTCGATTTGAAGTTTCACATCTTTTGCAATGGTGAAGAGTGTTCCGCCGAACTCATTCACCAATACTTTTCGCGCCTCTGTCAGGTTGTCGATGTATGCATAGTTGCCATTTCCTTTATCCGCCAACGTTTCCATCTTCGAATCTTTATAGTTGCCCATGCCATAACCCAACACCGTTAGAAATACACCTTCTTTTCTTTTCTCTTCTATCAGCTCTTCCATGGATGCGTTGCTCGACTCGCCAACGTTAAAGTCACCATCGGTAGCCAAGATCACACGGTTGTTTCCGTCTTTCTTAAAATGTTTCTTTGCGATATCGTAGGCGAGATTAATACCTTCACCACCTGCTGTAGATCCTCCAGCTTCAAGACGATCTAGCGCTTCTATAATTTTATTCTTTTCGGCACCGGAAGTAGGTTCTAATACGAGACCAGCGGCACCTGCATAGACAACGATTGAAACAAAATCTTCTTCTCGTAATGCCTGCACAAGCATGGTGAACGACGACTTTAATAAAGGTAACTTATTAGCATCGCTCATCGATCCGGATACGTCAATGAGAAACACCAGGTTGGAAGCGGGAAGATCTTTCGTTGGAATTTGTTTCCCTTGAAGACCGATCGAGACCAATCGATGTTTGCTGTTCCATGGCGCAGTTGAGATTTCTGTATGAACGGCAAAAGGAGCTTCATCTTTCGGTTTAGCGTAATCATAGTTGAAGTAATTTACCATTTCTTCAATCCTCACGGCATCTTTGGGAGGCCGTTGTCCAAGATTGATGAAACGCCTTACATTGCTATACGACGCAGCGTCAACATCAATGGAAAATGTCGAAAGTGGATTTTGTAACGCACCATGAAAAATATTTTCGTTGATACCATCGTATTCTTCAGTGTTAAAGTCTTCAGGAACAGCATCGGCAATTGAAAACTTATTGGCTTGGGCGGCTGCTCTTCGGCGTTCGCCTTTGTTGGGTTTTGATGATACTGCTGCCGCATTGTAGTTAGATACTTTTTGTTCGGCGTAGCCCACGACGACGATCTCTTGTAACGTTGTGATTTCTTCTTTTAAGACGACATTAACCATTGTGTGTTCTTTCACTTCAATTTCTTGCGTAATGAATCCGACGAAAGAAAAAATCAATGTTGTCGGCGATGTGGATACGGTGAGCGTGAACATCCCTTCCGCGTTGGTAGCAATTCCATACGTGGTGCCTTTCACGACAACGCATACACCGGTAAGTGCGTCACCGTTTTCATTAGTCACTTTGCCGGTAATATTCCGTGTCTCTTGCGCGATGCCTGCCGTGTAACACAACAGCATAGTCATCATCAATATGAATGTTCTCATTGGTCAGTCGGTGATTTATTTTGTAATGGATGCTCCCGTCGAAAGAATTCCATAGACTGTTCGATATTTTTTTTATTTTTCGTTTTCATGTCTTCGGATCGCCTCGATATAAAAACAGACTCAGCGCTTTTGCAGCAGTACAAAGCGGGCCGTGATCTCGCCGTTTTGGGTGTGTTGTATAACCGCTATATGAGCATGGTATACGGCGTTTGCTTGAAATACTTGAAAGATCGCGACGAAAGTAAGGATGCTACGATGCAACTTTTCGAAAAGCTGGCCACCAGTCTACATCAGCATGAAGTGGCTAATTTCCGGGCATGGGTGTACGTAATGGCGAAAAATCATTGTTTAATGCAGCTTCGGGCACGAAAGGGGAAAAATTTTGAAGAAATTTCTCCGTTGCTTATGGAAAATGACGCCACTGAGCATCCTGGTGAGGAGCCGGAATTGGAGTCAAACCTCAGTAAATTGGAAGATTGCATGGGAACGCTCGTGGCCGAACAAAAACAGTGTGTGCAGCTGTTCTATTTGGAGCAAAAGTGTTATCGTGAAATTTCGGCGCTCACGGGATATGACGACAATAAGGTGAAGAGCTACATTCAAAATGGGAAACGTAATTTAAAGATCTGCATGGAAAAAAATGCGTGACTTGAAAGACGATATCGATAAGTACTTGCGCGGCGAATTGTCTTATGCCGAACGGAATGCCTTGGAACGGAAAGCGCTTCAAGATCCTTTCCTAGCCGAAGCGTTGGAAGGTGCTTCTTCCATCGATGTACAGGAATGGGCAGCTGATTTAAGCACGCTTCAAAAATCACTGCAGCAACGTGTAGAGCATAAGCCAAAAGTTATTCCGCTTTGGACCTGGACGTTGCGTATAGCCGCAGGGTTGTTGCTGGTGATAATAGGCTCGTTTGTGGTCTGGCAGTTTACAGATAACGAAGACCAATTGCTTTCGAAGAACGAAGCAACGAAGCAAAAGCCGTCAGAAGAACATAAGAAGGAGTCACTTGCTCCCCAGAATAATGCCGCTCAACCTTCTGCGGTTGTTCCCGACACGTTTTTCGCGGATACGAAGCCTCTAGCACGTTCGTATTCTCTACAGGATAAACGTATGGCTGAAGCTGATCTACAGAAAGATGTCGCGGCAGAACTCGCAGTTCGAGAAAACGATCGTGAACCAGTAGCAGCTGCACCACCTGCTCATGATCAAATTGCAAGCGATTCTACATTGACGCTCGAACCAAAACCAGTTGAGTCACTTGCTGGACGTACATCTGATGATGAGATTGCTCCGGCAAGTCGATCTAATTCTGGAATAATTCACGAATCGAAGAAAGCGAAAGCAGAAACGGAACAATCACCAGATCAAATTACGATTAGAGGTTACGCAACTCAGTTACCATCGGCTGATGGGTCAACGCAAGTGATTATCGGTAAAGTAACTGACGCGGAAGATGGCGATGGTTTGCCTGGCGTAAATGTATTGGTGAAAGGAACAAACTATGGAACGGTAACAGATGGTGAAGGAAACTACAAGTTGAACGTCGATGAAATTAATCCAAGTTTGGTTTTCTCTTTCATAGGGATGGAAAGCAAAGAAGTGAAAGTGAATCAAGAAAACGAGGTGAACGTTGCGATGGTAAATGACATGACGCAGTTAAACGAAATTGTTGTTGTCGGATACGGCGCAGAAAAAGTAGAAGAGGATCCAGATCGATTGGAGTTTGCGACACCAATGGGCGGACGTGCTGAGTTTAAGAAGTATCTGGAAGGTAATATGCGTTATCCACAGCAAGCTTTAACCAATGAAATTGAAGGTAAAGTCACAATTCAATTTACAGTGCAAGCATCAGGAGATTTATCCGATTTCCGTGTGGTGCGCGGCATCGGTTATGGTTGTGATGACGAAGTGATGCGTTTGATAAAAAATGGACCGAAATGGACTCCCACACGCAAAGGTGGCGAACCGGTTGCTGGCAAAATGAGGGTGAAGGTTCGGTTTAGACTTCCAAAATAAAGCGCCACATCGATGGCTCATTCTTTTCCAGAAATTAATCGCCAATGAAGAAAACATTTTTTATGAAGTTGATTCCTCCGCGATCAACGTTTGCGCATGATATGACCGATGCTGAAAAAGCGATTATGCAAGAGCATATTTTTTATTGGAAGGTGTTAATTCAAAAAGGCATCTGTATTACGTTCGGTCCGGTGCTCGATCCTGCTGGTGTTTACGGTGTGGCGATTGTTCGCATCGACGACGAAAGTCAACTCGCGGCCATCGAAGCAAATGATCCAAGTGTGAAACATGGTGTGAACAAGTTCGAGAGTTTTCCCATGATTGCAACCTTCGAGTAACCAATCCAGTTTGATCGGTCATGGAAGAGGTGCCTTCAGATAAACCGACGCTTCGAAAGATCATTCATATCGACATGGACGCATACTACGCGTCTATCGAACAACGTGACAATCCTGAGTATAAAGGTAAACCTATCGCTGTCGGCGGATCTCCCGAGGGCAGGGGTGGTGTTATCGCGACGGCTAGCTATGAAGCTCGAAAGTATGGTGTGCGTTCAGCAATGCCATCACGACGTGCGAAGGAATTATGCCCGCAGTTGATCTTTGTTCGACCGCGGTTTGAGGTGTACAAAGAAGTGTCAGGAAAGATTAGAGAAATTTTTTCGCGTTACACAGATCTCATCGAGCCGCTCTCCCTCGATGAAGCGTATCTCGATGTTACCGTAGACAAGTTGAATATCGGTTCCGCCATCGATATCGCGAAGTTGATAAAGCAATCGATCAAAGATGAACTTCACCTCACGGCGTCAGCGGGTGTTTCTGTTAGTAAGTTTGTCGCGAAGATCGCGTCCGACATGCAGAAACCGGATGGTTTAACTTTTATCGGACCTTCTAAGATTGTTTCGTTTATGGAGTCGCTCCCGGTAGAAAAATTTTTTGGCGTGGGTAAAGTCACTGCCGACAAAATGAAACGTATGGGAATTCATACGGGCGCAGATCTAAAAAAACTTTCAGAGTCGGATTTGACGCGCTACTTCGGGAAGTCAGGTCGTTTTTTCTATAAGATCGTAAGAGGCATTGACGATCGTGCCGTGCAACCCCATCGGGAAATTAAATCCGTCGGCGCTGAAGATACTTTTCCCTATGATTTAAAAGAAACGCAATACATGGTTGAGGAGCTTGAGAAACTTGCCGCTACCGTGCATGATCGTTTAGAGAAACGGAATCTCAAGGGGAGAACTATTACCTTGAAAATAAAGTATTCTGACTTTTCACAAGTAACGCGAAGTCAATCTTTTCCGATCGGAACAAACGATAAAGATGTGATTGCTGAAACAGCACGTCAACTTTTAATGGCTACGGACACAGAAGCAGTGCGTGTGCGTTTATTGGGGATTTCGCTCTCGAATTTTAACCTTGCGCCGACGATCAAAGGTTTCGAAGATCAACTTTATCTCTTCACCGATGATGATCTATAGATCAGTGAATACCCTTCAAATAATCTTTAAATTTATCGAGCGTCAATGGTTTGTAGATGATGTCATCAAAGCCTGCTGCCCTTAATTCACGGGATTGATTGTCGTCGACGTGGTTCGAAAGAACAAATGCCTTATAATTCTTATTTCTCAACGCGAGCAATTCTTTGAGGACATGGTGTGCGAAGATTCCTGGGCCGAGGTAGTAATCAACGAGTACCACATCAAACTGATTCGACTTTGCCCACGCAACAGTTTCTTGTAAGGAAGTAAATCCTTCCACTTCGAATTCAAGGCCTAACAGTTTTTTTGCAATGAAGAGGTCTAACGATTCGTCATCAACGATTAAAATTTTCACGGTGTAGTTTTTTCGTCAAACAAAGTACTAAATTCCTAAGCCAAGATACAAGTCGAAAAATCCGATACGTCGGGTTGGACAAGGGCGTCGACAGTTTATACAAAAAAATGTTTGATGAATTGACTCAAGAGCCGAGTTCGGTGAATGGTTTGTTAGACAAATACAATGTTGCTTTCAACAAGAGACTGCCTCGGGCGACGGGATTTCCGAGGCAGTATGTTCATCTATCGTCTGACAAGAATTTTTGTTCTGCGCGTTCCTGTTGGCGTTTGAACGATAACTTGGTAGATGCCATCACTAAGTTCTTCGACGCCAGTGGTAAGGATGTTCGTTCCTGAACGTTGCGCTTGAAATTGAGAAGCTTTCACAGCTTGTCCATGGATGTTTACCAATGAAATATCGATGACATCGCCGAGGGAAGCAACCACCTCTACATTTAGCTCGGCACGTGCAGGGTTGGGATATACGCCCGTCGTTTCTTCATCAACATTTTCCGCTGAAAAACGACTCGCAGTCGGTGCCGCAGTTGTCGGAATTCTATAGAATGCAGTTGAACCAATAACTTGTTTTGACACGCCAGGCCCCGCCCATCTAACGGCGATGCTTGCGGTGTTAAGCCTTTCAAAAAACGTTACACTGAATGCATGCTTTCCTCTCTTTAAACCGACCTTCCCCGAAACTTCGCGTGTGGTATGTAGTCCATCGTTGTTGACGACAACATTATCGCCAATGAGCAATTGACTTCCTTCATCGGATGCTGTATAAAATGTCCACTCACCATCTGCGGGAATATTAATATACCCTGACCATTTGAATGCGTAATCATCATCGCGATTTTTGGGCCAAAGATTAACCGAGGCGATAGGCCCCGACTTCACGATAGTAAGACTTGTAAAATCTGGAAGCGCATTCCACACACCTTCATAGTAATAGTAAGTAAGTCCAGCTTCTGTTGTAACGGGGTTCTCCGGTTCACGTAAAACACCAGTTGCTGTTACGCGATACATGGCTGTGTAGGTCACATCATCAACTGGCGTGATGATGGTTTGTGTTGCCGGTCCACCATGAGCCCAACGGTCGAATTCAAAAGTTTGTCCCGCCATATTCTGTGGCGACACTGGGCCAATCACGCGCTCGACACCTTCTACACCGAGGTCGGAGAAGGGTGCAACAGCGGGTTGTCCATCGAGTGTAATCTGAAGTCCCGATGGTTCTGACGCCACAGTAATCGTTGACTTTCTTGGAAGAAGATCTACAAACGTTGAGTCGGACAATCCTTGGCTGTCCTTCACGACCAAGTAAATTCTGTAGAAGACATTATCGGATACTTCGCCAACGGTAGCAATAGGGTAAGAACCTGCTTTCACACCCGTGGCAATAGGGGGTCCGTCGTGACTATGCGTGTCGTGATGAAATACCGCTAACCATGTGAAAGCACTTGCGGGTAAAACACCATCTTCAGTGTCCGTCGCTGTGCCGCTGAACGAAATCACTTCACCGCCGCTGTAAAGATTTCCATTTGCAGGAGCAGTAATTTGAGCGACAGGGGGATTATTGAAAGCGGTAACTGTTAGGAGTGCATTGGCACTGGTAACACTTCCCACAGTGTTTGAAACGATGACGCGATAATTTCCCGCATCGGCTTGTTGCGCATTGGTGATGGTATAGGTTGCCGCGGTGGCGCCTGTGATGTTTACATTATTTTTTTGCCATTGATACCGAAGCGAATTTCCCGTGGCCACTACAGTAAAACTTGCGGGTTGTCCAGCAGAAACACTTGCGGGAGCAGGCTGGGTGGCAATAGCGGGTGCACCATTAGCGTTGTATGTGATTTTATAAAGTGTGCCTAATCCGCGATCGAGGTAGTGTAAGTTACCATCAGGACTAATATTTAATCCAACCGTATTATTTCCGATACCGGTTCCGAATGACCGGCGTGTAACCGTACCGTTGGCGTTAATGTCGAGGTAGTTTATCCAATGGGTACAAAAATCTTGGAAGAAGTATTTGCCAATATATTGCGCTGGATAATTCGACGTTTGCGGATTGTAAAATGCGCCGCCTGTGATCGCACAACCGATGCCATCGCCGACACCATGGGCATATGCGAAAATGGGATTTACATAAGCTGGATTTGTGCCGTTGCCTTCCACGGCAGGCCAACCAAAATTTCTTCCTCCCACGGTTGCGTCACTAATTTCTTCCCATTTAGAACCACCGACGTCGTTAATGTAAATTTTGCCAGTCGATTGTTGAATATCGAATGTAAATGGGTTGCGTAATCCGTATGCCCACACACTTCTACGTTGTGTTGACCCTGTCGTAAAAGGGTTGCCTTCGGGAATGGACCCATCGGCATTGATGCGAAGCAACTTGCCAAGATTCTTATCCAGATTTTGCGCATTGGCGCCCACGGAGTTTTCACCGACAGCAACAAACAGTTTTCCATTGTAAAAACGCATACACCCAGAGTTGTGAATGGTGGCCGACCCTAAAGGATCAAGGTTGAGAATCACAACTTCTGACGTTGGATCAATAATGTCGCCCGTGAATGTAAAACGGCTAATCCGATTATTGGCGCCATTGGGCAGGCAATAGTAGAGATATACATAACGGTTCACCAAAAAGTCTGGATCGAGAATAATACCCGTAAGTCCACGTTCTCCAGGTGAGCTCACCGTGAGAGAAAGCGCAGGTGTCGGAAGTAGAACATTGTTTTTAATGACGCGAAGTTTCCCGGCTTGCTCTGTTACAAATACGCGGCCATCTGATGTAGGCGCGAATGCCATCGCCGTGGGATTGTTAATGCCAGTTACTATTCTAACGCGACTGAATCCAGTGGGCAGTACCTGAGCAACACTGGGATGAAAGTTCATGATGAAAAGCAATGCAATGATGCACAAGAACGGGCTGCTTAGGCGACACATAAGAAAGAGGGTTTTGTCTCGGTAAAAAGGAACTAATAAGCGCGATGTTGTGGCTTTAAATTCTTCCAACGTGAAGCGTTACCAACGAATTTCTGCACGGTCTAGAGTTTAAAGCCGCCCGTAAAAGTAAGGTATTGCCGAGGCAAGTTTATCTACTCAGATCAACATTATTTTAGTCGAAAGCCATACACAGTCTTTTGGGTCGTTGCAATAAGTGTGTGTTTTGAAAAATGTTTGCGCACACATTTATTTGAGATTTCGCTTTTGGGTGTGATTGCGCGGACGTATATTCAAAATTGTCATGTAATGAAGCGACATCAAATTGAAGAAAACCATCTCCTAACCCCGAACCTCAGATGAAAAAAATGATGTCATGTCTCTTTCTTGCCCCGCTAGCCTTGTTCATGTTGTCTCATTGTGGCAGCAGCGATGGTGGTGATGCAACGCCGGAAAATCAATCGCCAACCGTATCGAATATTTATCCGTCAAGCGAAACATTGATCAAGGGTGTTAAAGGAACTGCAATCACGTTGTCGGCAGATGCGTCTGATAGCGACGGAAACATCACGAGAGTGGAATTTATGATCGACGGAAAAGTAGTAGGTCAAGCCGTAGCTGCACCGTACAAATTTGATTGGAAGCCCACGCAAAGTGGACATTACACTTTTTCCGTAATGGCATATGATGATAAAGGGGCAACCAATCTACGACCCACATCAATCTTCACCGCGGTGGGATTCTCTTGCGACGATAGTAACGAAGTTTGTGTCAAGAATCCGAAGTCTTTTGATAATGTGGTGATGGCGTTTTTTCCTTATTGGAAAACAACGGAGTTATCGATTGCTTCTATTCCATGGGACAAACTGACGCACATCAATTATTCCTTTGCCATTCCTGAAGCCGATGGTAATATCAATATAACTGATGTGCAGGGAAACATTTCGACGCTTGTTAATGCGGCGCATGCAAAAGGTGTTAAAGTTTATCTTTCGATTGGTGGTGCTGGCGGATCAGAAGGTTTTATCACACTTTCTAAAAATGAAAGAACACGTGCTTTGTTTGTTGACCGTGTAAAATGTTATGTGCAAGCAAACTGTCTCGATGGTATTGATATTGATTGGGAACACTGGACTGGCGGCGCGGCCATTATCCCAGCCGAAAGCAATGGCTTAGTGGCATTGTTGAAAGACCTTCGCGCGGGATTAGACGCTAACATTGAAATTTCGACGGATGTATTTGCATCAAATTGGTTTGGCAAGCACTACGCCGATGCCATTGTCAACGAAGTTACGTACATCAACACCATGCTTTACGACTTACGTGGATCATGGTCAGAAGAAGGTCCACATTCTGCTTACGATGAAGTAATATCCAACGGAACGACGAATTACACAATCGAATCTTGGGGGCTGGCGTATTGGACAGGTTATCGTCAGTGGCCCGCTGCTAAAACGATTGTCGGAATGCCGTTCTATGGTCGTGACTTTAATGCCAGTGGTGGTAGCGTAGATTATAAAAGTATTGTTACGATGGTGAAAAATGCTGGCGGCGATATCAATGGAGATAAATTCAACAAAATCTACTACGATGGTCCTGCAACAGCTGCCAAGAAAGCTGCTTATGCCCGCGATCATCATTATGCGGGTGTCATGTTCTGGGAACTCGCTGGCGATACGCAAGACGAGTACAGTCTCTTGAAAGCGATCGATGACGAGCTGATGGATTGATACGTCGTACTAAGTACACGAGCAAGTAAAGCTTCTCGAGCGCTCATGATACCTAAATTTTACTTGGGTTAGATATTGGTTTCGCTATCAGATTTGGTGAACTTGCTATGCCTCTTTTTTGCAGGTGTGCTTTTGCATATTCAGGCGAGGTATTCCATCCCTTTTCACCGAACACGGCTGTAGTTTTTATTGTGTTTAATCAAAACCCTTTCCCTATGAAAAAAACATTACTAACGTTTTTTGAAACTGTCTTTGTATTTCTATTGATAATGCTAGCCACGGATGTTATGGCGCTTACCAAATCACCACGTCTTGAGAACAGTAGTCCTGTAAGTTTGTTGTATCGCAATACCGATATTGATCCATCACCCGCGGCGACAAACATGAACATTCGTCCGGACTTCCGATTGATCAACCATACCGATGCGCCAATTGCTTACAGCAGCATGAAAGTACGTTATTGGTTTACGGTTGATCAACGTGCGTCGATACGGGTGGAAACAATTTTTGCAAAGTTTGGCAAAGAGAATGTTACCCTTCGCGGTGTTGGTCTTGGCGCGCCGCATGAAAATGCAAACTATTATGTAGAATTCGGATTCACTTCAGCAGCAGGTGTACTTGAGGCACGCGACACCACCGACGCATTTATTCGGACTAAAATTCGTAAGGCCGACTACACACCCTTTAACGAATTAAATGACTACAGCTATAGTGTACCACAAGTGACATTCGCCAATGAGAAAATGACGGTGTATCTCGATGACGACTTGGTTTGGGGAACGGAACCATCGGAAGTTCCCGTTGTAGAAGATCTTAAGGTCGTGTACAGTTGGGGATCTGCCACAGCGACTACGCAAATTCCCTTCGCGCTACGATTTGTTAACGCCGGCAATACTGCTGTACCGATCTCCGAATTGACGGTGCGTTATTGGTTTAGCGAAAATGATGCATTACCGTTACAGTACATTGAACATTATATCGGTCATGACAACGTGACCACTACTGGTAATATCATTTCGTTAGATCCCGCGCGCGATAGTGCTAGTCATTATCTCGAAATTGCTTTTGACGCGCCCGGTCTAGTCGTTCAACCGTTCAGCGAATTGAAGAATTTTAAATTCAAAATCATTAGACAGGGCTGGAAAAATTTTACAAGTAAGGAAGACGATTATTCATACATACCGAGTGCAAATGAATTTAACTACCAACTTAACGATCATATTACGCTCTATCGTAATGGTGAACTGGTTTGGGGAGTCGAGCCTCCTGTCGGAGAAGGGGTTTCTTTAAATAATGTGGATAATGACGCCTTGAAACTCTATCCCGTGCCCGCGCATGGAACTGTCGCTTTAGTACTTCCCGCAAGCTCCCGCGACTATGGACAATTCAACGTTTACAACCACATGGGCAAAGGAGAGTCAGTCAGCTACATGATTGAAAATGGTAAGGTCGTATTCGACATCAGTTCCCTTCAACCGGGTATTTATTTCATCAGCGCTGCAATAGACCGTAAGATTTATAAGAAACGTTTAAGCGTGAATTGAAGACTACCCTGTTTAGTGTGTCTCCATGAATGATACCGGCGTATAAAAATTGATGTTGAAGACTGTCTCAGAAACGAGGTTTTTAAGGCAGTCTTTTTTTCTTTAGCGTTTGTTGAAAGCACTGAAGAGAGCAGTGAGTTAAGCATGGATTTTCTTATTATATTTAACCACCACCCTAAATTTTTTCCGCTACAACGGGTGTAGGTAGTGGTATAATATGAAAAGAAATTGCATGCGTTTTTTATTCGCTGTTGCCAGTTTACTAATTGTGATCGACAGCGAAGCTCAGCAAACAGTCGCTGAATTGGAGCCGCTTTTGCAAGCTGCAATCAAAGCGAAAGAAAACGGGAAAGCCGCGTACTATGCGTATGAGTTGGCCAAGATTCATGTTGCCGAGCAGCACCCTGAAAAAGCATCGCCCTACCTTTCGCAAGGCATTTCACTCGCGCGAAAATCTGGCGATAAATCATTGCTTTACCTTTGCAACGATCGAATGGGCTTGCTGTTAAGCAATCAAAAAAACTACAGCAAAGCATTGGAATACTACCTCGATGCGTTAGCAGTAGCGGAAGAATTAAAAAAATCCGATTATCTATTAGAATCGTTGCTCAATGTATCAACAGCCTACGGCGCGGTCAAGAAATATAAAAAGGCAATCGATCCTTTAGAGCGTGCATTGGCAATCACTTTAAACAACGGCGATGCTTTGAAACAACGGCAGTGCTATGCGTTGCTGACCGAATATTGTGGCAAAATCGGATTAACAGACAAAGCTAACGAGTACCGCGAACTCACGAAGAAGCTCGACGATCGCCAACAGGCAGAGCTTGCTAAGCAGCAGGAACATCAGGCCCTTGAGAAACAGGTGCAGGAAAAGGATGCTGTTCAAAAGAATACGGCCGCAGCACTACAAAAGCAATCGCAGCAACTGAGAAAGGCAGAAGATTCTTTGTTAGCAACCCGTTATTCTCTTAAAGAAACAACGAGTTCACTCGAGGAAGCGCGTATCGTGAATGAAAAACGTCAACTTGAGATTGATTTGTTAAGTAAAGACAAGGCACTCGCCGACTTACGATTGCAGGAACAAGAGGCGAGACTTGAGAATGAAGCGTTGTTCCGGAATTCAATTATTGCCGTTGTCGTACTCCTTGCAATACTTAGTATTGTTTTGGTCACAAACTACCGTCGTAAGATTGCGGTAAACAAAAAGATTGATCAGCAGAATAAGAATATTAAAAGTAGTATCAATTATGCACAGCGGATTCAGGAAGCCATGCTTCCAAAGCGCGACGCTCAACAAAAACTGCTCGCTGAATCCTTTGTCTTGTTCAAACCACGCGATATCGTGAGCGGTGATTTTTATTGGTTCTCTGAGATAAAAAGTTGGTATAGTCCCGACGTAGTAATTGTCGCAGCTGATTGTACTGGGCACGGTGTACCGGGTGCTTTTATGTCAATGATTGGCATCAATGCGCTCAATGGGATTGTTGGTGGTGGAATGGCGGAACCTGATCAAATTTTGCAGGCACTGGATCGCGATATTCGAAACGCGTTGCAACAGGACAAGACGGGAAACAACGACGGGATGGACGTAGCGCTCTGTATTTTCCGGAAGGAAAAAGGCATACTCGAATTTGCCGGGGCAAAGAATCCGCTTGTTTACATTCAGAATGGAAAACTTACGCAAATAAAAGGCGACATCCATCCGATTGGTGGTGGTAAGCGGAAGCATGAGTTTACGTATCGAAAACATAAAGTACCGATCGAAGAACCAACCATTGTCTATCTTTTTTCAGATGGCTACCGCGATCAGTTCGGTGGGAAAGAGGGCACAAAATTTCTGTCGAAGAACTTCAATCAATTGTTGTTGGATATTCACCAGAAACCCATGGACGAGCAAAAGAAAATATTAGACGAACGAATCGAAAGTTGGAAATCTGGTCATCCACAAACCGACGATATTATGGTTATTGGATTTAAGCTTTATCCTGCAGGTGTCGTGTAGTCCGTGAAGTCTGGTTTGTCGTAGACGCGAAAGCACATTGACAATGAGCCCATTGTTAGGTTTTTTGCATTATTCAATAAATCCTTACCATCTTGGATGAGAACCGAGATTTTTTTCCACTTTTATACCGTCAAAAACTACTACCTTAGGTTCAAGGATAATACCTATGAAAATTATTAATCTGATCAAAAGACACGCGCTGATTTCCTCTGCCGTGCTATTGCTGTTACTTGTGCTGGCCAATACCGTGATCGCATTTTTTAATCACTTTGCATTGCAGCGTAAAGATGCCGTAACGGTTGAAGCCCGCGAGGCCATTCGGCAATCCACTCAGATATGGGATCAGGTTATTCGAAATGTAGACATTGGTATGCGGGGTTATGCGCTTGTGCGGAATGACAGCTTAACAACGGAAAAGCAAGTTCAGGATTTACTTGGTCCGATGAGCACAGGGAAGAATGATTTGGATAGCATTATCGTGCGGCTCCGTAAGATTACCACCCGACAAAAATTCCAGCATCCCAGCGCTATCGATAGTCTTAATGATGTAGCGAAGGATTTTATTGCTACCGCAGAAGGAATGGTCACGATGATCAAAAACAACGAGATGGACCAATTCCGTAGAGTTTTGCGCAGCGACCCAGGTAAAAAATCTTGGGAGCGCTACGACAAAGCAAACTCGCTCGTGAGAACCTTCGAGGAAGAGTTAGACCGCGAGGCAATGAAGTCATACGAACGTGCGAATCAGTTAAACTTAGTTTTCCAAATTATACTCGGATTGATTGCATTCCCAACATTGATATTTATGATTTATAAAATCAACAATGACCGCATTGCCCGAAGAGATTTGTTCTTGAAACTAGAGAAGAATAACAAGGAGTTTTTATTCAACCCAGGTGGTGCAAGCTCGGGTAAAGTTGTGAACGAAAATGAGGTGATTGACAATTCGATTAAAAATTTCAAGGCAGCGACGGCCTTTATCAGCCAGGTATCGAATGGAAATTTTGCTGCTCAATGGGAGGGGATTTCGAAGGATAATGAAAAATTGAATACAAGCAACCTCGCGGGTGAATTGATGCAAATGCGTGATCGAATGAAGGCGATCAAGGCTCAAGATGAAATTCGAAATTGGATCACGGAGGGCTTGGCAAAATTCTCGGACGTTATCCGTCAAAACAATAATAATATCGTTGAACTGAGCTATGACGTGCTGGTGTTTTTGACGAAATATATGAACGCGCAACAGGGATGTTTGTTCGTTGTGCAAGAGGATCTTGAAGACGGACATGAATATCTTGAGATGACAGCGTGTTATGCTTTCAACCGCAAGAAACATATGACCAAGCGTTTGGAGATTGGTTCTGGCATTATAGGACAGGTGTTTTTAGAAGGCACGCCGTCTTTATTGACTGACGTTCCAAATGGCTACACCGAAATTACTTCGGGGCTTGGCGATAGCACACCGACTTCGATCTTGGTTGTGCCGATGAAATACAATCAAAAGGTTGAAGCTGTTATCGAACTTGCCGGTTTTGACAAATTCGAGAAGTATCAGATCGAGTTCATGGAAAAGGTTGGTGAGATTACCGCGTCCACGTTAGGGTCAGTGAAGAATACAGAGAAGATGCAACATCTTGTAAATCAATTTAAATCTCAGACGGAGCAACTCCGCGCACAAGAAGAAGAGTTGCGTCAGAACATGGAAGAGATGGAAGCAACTCAGGAAGCTATGCGTCGCCAGGAGAAAGATTCGTTCTAATACCGGCGGTGAGTATGATATAAAAAAAGGCAGCGGACTACGCTGCCTTTTTATTTGATGTGGCAACCTTATTACTTGCCAGCTTTTTTCATTTTTTTCTCCGCGCGCTTTTCCTTCAGCGTTTTGGCAGGCTTCTTTTTCGTTTCCTTTTTAGCGTCGTGCGTTTTTGACATATGATTAGGATTTATAAGTTTTCAATTGAAGACTAATTTATTGCATTAAATGTAGCTGTGCAAATGAGTATATTGTCACAATTCAATGAACACTAACGCACGATTGTGGCAATGGGTTTTGCAGCATGTATTCAGTTAGTTTGATTCATCCAGGTACGGAAGTCTGCGGCGTGTCGCTTTGCCTCAATGATTGAATGGAAAACACCGCGCACCAACTTAGCATACTCACCACGAAGCAGCTTTTGCGCGACATCGATTTTTTGTAACTTGGTATGTATGATAACCGAAGTATTTAGCGCGCCCTACGCTACTGCTAGCTACGATTCCGAAACGTTGTGCATCACGTTAGTATGGAATGGAAGTCCAACCAAAGACGAATACAAGCAACCCTTTTTGGCTATGATCGCCTTCGGCCGAAAAACGCGCGTCGACAGCATGCTATCTGATATATCGCAGCAAGGAATTATTAGCCCCGATAACCGAAAGTGGTTTGAAAAGGAGATGATGCCCCAAGCGGTGGAAGCGGGATTGAAACGCGCAGCGATCGTTACCAACGGAAATGCTTTTAAGCTCTATTACATTAACCTGATACTTTCTGCCGTCAATAAATTTCCCATCGTTACCAAGCTATTTAACAAACGCCCCGAAGCTTATGAATGGCTTCACAGTTTTCAAGTAGCAGCTGTCAAGAAATAACGACGATTTCGTAGTGTCCTCTTTTCGTATCCATTTCACTGTCAACCATTCATCATACAAAGTGAATTTATTTGTCTGAAATCATGTAGAGTATCGGCTTAGATCCTTATTTTCGGTCAGCCCATTTACACTAATAAGGATGTTCCCCAAAGATGACAAGCTCCAGGACGAACAATCGCTGATGTCCATTTTCAGGGTTTACCTTATCATACTCATTTTTGTATACCTGGTGGGTGCTGTCCTCGAGTTTCTCATCGACTTCCAAGCATCCTCCATCGTTCACTTTCTTGCATTGATGGCAATCCCATCCTTATTGTTGATAGCATCCCACACAGGGTTATCCTATCGCGTATTGTTCTTTTGCAATATGATGTTCATTTTCCTTGGCAATGGCATTCAGATTTATCTCAATCCCCAAGCATTTCATGTGTTAGTTTATTGGGTTGCATTGATGCCTTTACTGATTGCTGTACTCATACAACGCGTGAGAGAAACTATTTTTTGGAGTGTACTCCTAGTAGTTTTTATGATCGGCATGGGATTATATGCCGACGGAGCAACGAACGGATCTTATACGGTGACGTTATATCCGACGCGCTTCATTGCCGGCGGATTTCTGTTCCTACTTTTAACGTGTTCCGTGGCGACTTTCTTTAGCTACATTCAAGCCAGAAAGAAGAAAGCGTTAATACTGCAAAACGAAGAGCTTGCCAATTTAAAGCGTGAGGTCGAACTACAGCGTGACAAAACGAATCTGAAAAACGGCAGACTGGAGTCCTACATTAAAGCAATTGCCGAGCTTTCACAAAGCCAAGAGGTCATTAATGGAAATTTTGAACGCGCAGTTCAGCGAATGTGTCAGACTCTGGATTACTTGTTGAGGGTTACGCAAGTTAGTTATTGGACGTATGAGGATGACGCCAACACAATTACCTGTCGGTATACATTCCCGGAAAACAGAAGCCGAAACACAGTTCACAATCTTGCAAATTTTCCCCGCTATGCTACGCGCTTGAAGATGAAGACAATCATCCACACAAGCAATGCGGCAGAGGATCCAAATACCGCGGAATTTGGGAAGACGTACTTGGCCGCTCAAAAGATTAAGTCGATGATGGATGCCCCGATTGTTATCAACGGGAACCTTGTCGGGATTCTTTGCTGTGAGGACATGGAGGAGCGTCATTGGAATGGCGAAGAATTGTTGTTTGCCAGTGCCGCGTGTGACGTTTTAACAATCGCATTCAAAGCGATGCAAAATACGATTTACATTTCTGAGATTGAGTCAAAGAAGAGTGCGCTCGAAGATCAAACCGAAGAAATCAATCAGATGAACGAGAAGCTTGTACAAGCAAATGAGACGCTTGAAGATCGTGTTGCGTCGCGTACGGCGGAGTTGGAAGCACAAAATAAGCAACTATCAGAGTATGCATTCATCAATTCACATCTGCTTCGTGCACCACTTTCGAGTATTCTCGGCTTAGTTAATCTCCTCCATAATTCAGATCTTTCCAATCGAGAACAAGAATTAGTTCGCCATCTCGCGGAGTCTGGCAAGAAGCTCGACGAAATAATTCATCGCATTGGCGACACCTTAGCAAAGAACGATAGCATGACGCGGGAAGATATCCTCACAAAAAACACACTGGGCGATTCCGGCAAGCGATAATGTAATATTAGACCAGAGTCTTCGTATTAATACTGTAAATTTTTGATGACCTTTACGATCAAATTGCAGTGTCCTTTATGATAAAGGTAATTTTTAGCCTGCTATGTCTTTTACTCGTTACGCCGCAAGCTTTTGCTCAACTAGAGGTTGATCCGGAGATCGCGTGGTACGAGCGCCATTTTCAAGAAAAGAAATCAAAGTCAGTTGATCAGGCACTTGAGGAGGCTACCTATGACCTTCAATCGGCACATCGTGCCGGCGACTTTCCGCGTGAAATTAAGTCGCTGAAATCAATAGCGCTGATTCACCTCACGCAAACCCACCTTGTCGAGCACGCCATGAATAACTTCATTCGCGCGTTACACCTGGAGGATTCCTTAGATCTCAAAGACAAACAGCTGTTCACGTTTTTGGGACTTGCAAAGTTATGGGAGGAAGTCGGTGACTATGAACGAAGCACCACTTTCTTACAAGATGCACTCGCCATCGATGAGCAATACAAAAGTCCTGTGCGGTTGGTAAGAATTTTAAACGAAATGGGAAATATTAACGCGCTTCAGGGTAAGCTTGACAATGCGCTGGAGAACTATCACTTGGTGCTCAAATATAAAGACGTTGTAGCTGACCCATCTGTGGAAGCAAAAACACTTTTTCAAATAGCACAAGTGCACGAGTTGCAAAGTAAATATTCCGAATCGCTTGAACGATACAAAGAGTCTCTAACAATTTACCGTAGTATCGGTGACAAAAAAAATGAAGCGCTTTTGCTGAACGATATTGGCGAGCTGTATCGCCGCATGAAGAATTCGGAAAAGTCGATGGCTAATCATACGATCGCACTTAAACTCCGGCAGCGCTTAAAAGATGATCACGGTTTATCCGTTTCATACAACAATGTTGGCGAACTTTATTTTGAGAAAAAGAACTATCAACAAGCCATTGCAAACCTTAGACTTGGATTGAAAGCTGCACGCGAATCTCAAAATCAGATAGAAATTCGAAAAAGCGTCGACTATTTATATCAGTCTTACAAATTGATTGGCGACTATCGTCAAGCAATCGAATATCAAGAAGAGCTTGCTGCGATTACCGAGTTCATCTTAAACGATGCTAACGAAAAGCAACTTCTTGAAGTAACCAACAGGTTTACGCTAGAGCAGAAGGAAGTGCGTATCAATAAACTTGAAACGAAGAGTATCGTTCAGCAAGAAAAAATTGAAGAGCAGCAGCAGTTCAGAAATTTTTTGTTCGTATTAATCGCCTTGGGTTGCGTGATTGTAGCGCTTATCTTCTACATGTATTTGTCGAAGAAGCGATCCAATAAAATACTGGAGGTTGCGAACACCGCTGTCCAAGAAAAAAATGAAGCACTGATTGCTTTGAATGCAACGAAGGACAAATTCTTTTCGATTATCAGCCACGACTTGAAAGGGCCATTAAATTCGCTGACATCATTTTCTGGTTTGCTTATTAATCATAGCGATAGTCTAAGCAAAGAAGAAATCAAAATGCTAGCGCAAGATCTTGACAAATCGTTAAAGAACTTATTTGCATTGCTTGAGAACCTTTTAGAGTGGTCGCGATCACAAACAGGGAACATAGAATTTAAACCTGAAGTAATCGACATGATGGAGGTACTTGACGTCAATAAATCGTTGTTAGAGGCGCAAGCCGCGAATAAGCAAATCGCCATTGCGAACCTTTGTGTTACTCCGCTACGGGTGCATGCGGATAAAAATAGTATCACGACGGTTGTTCGGAATTTGTTATCAAACGCAATTAAATTTACACCCCCAGGGGGTACTATTACGCTCAACGCAAAAGAGAATGGAACATCTGTGAACGTTAGCATTGCGGATACAGGTGTAGGTATGCCGAAGGAAGTGATGGAAAAACTGTTTCGTATTGACACAAAGCATTCAACAAAGGGAACGGCGAATGAGAAGGGCACCGGCCTCGGACTAATTCTGTGCAAGGAATTTGTAGAGAAGAATGGTGGCCATATTGGCGTAGAAAGCGAAGTAGGTAAGGGATCAACATTTTATTTTAGTTTGAAGAAGTAGTTCAATGGAATTTGAAATAGGAAGGAAGTTAATAGAGGATGCGATTGATCAAACACGACCGCAAGTGTGGGCGGATCTTGGTGCCGGTAGTGGATTTTTTACGAAAATATTGGATTCGCTGCTCGCGCATGAATCCCTGATCTATGCGATCGATCACGATCAAAAAGTGAAATCAATTCTTGGTGAACGTATTTCGGTTAAACCGATTGTAGCTGATATTGTGTCGCCACCAAATGATCTAGAGATGTTGGATGGTATCATGCTCGCAAACGCCTTGCATTATGTGGAAGACAAAATTTCCTTTTTAGAAGTTTGGAGCCGTCGGTTAAACGATGATGGATTTTTTCTCATCGTTGAGTACGACACCGAAGAGGCCAATCAGTGGGTGCCCTACCCTGTAAGTTTCGAATCGCTGCATGCCCTTGGGAAAAAGCTTGATGCGGAAGTGATACTCATCAATACGACGCCGTCGGTTTATCATGCGGGAGGGATCTACTCCAGCATATTCCGTAAAAAGTAAATTGCCATGGGTGGAAAACTTTTATCGCTCGAATAGGTCGAGGAACTCTTTCTTTTTATTAGGCGACACTTCTAGTTCTTGTTCATTTTTCATGGTAACATAGCCGCCTTTCCCTTTTGAATAGCGTATTACAAAATTTGGGTTGATCAGGTATGAACGGTGGATCCTTAGAAAGCCATGGTCTTTCAATACCTCTTCAAAATATTTTAACGTTCGGCAGATTAGCAGCGGCTGACCGATTTCAAAATAGAAACGTGTGAAATTGTCAACGGCTTCGCAGTAGAGAATTGTATTGATAGACACAATTTCAAATCCTTCCATAGTTGGAAGCATGATCTTCTGCTGCGAAGTACTTTTGATGTTATCTAACAACACGCGCGAATGTTGAAGATAATTTTCGCCGCGTCGTTCATGTTTAATTTTTTCTACTGCTTTGATTAGCTCATCGATATCAATAGGCTTTAATAAATAGTAGGCGGCACTTTGATTGAGTGCTTGGATCGCATAGTTCCCGAACGCTGTAACGAAGATCGTCTCAAAGGTGTGGTCATCTGCTTTGTCAAGGAGATCGAACCCATTACCGTAAGGCATTTCAATGTCAAGAAAAACAATATCGGGTTGATGCTGGCGAATCGCTTCTAGGCCTGTAGCAACAGATTCGCCGAAACCACAGACAGTAACATCCGGGCAATATTTCTTAAGATAATTTGCGAGGATATCGCGACTGTCTTTTTCATCATCTACAATGATTGCCTTCATGCGAAAGATTTTTTGCGTTGGTTTATCGGAAGAAAAATGCGAACATGCGTTCCCGTACCTTCAGCGAGGTCTTCAATGGTTACACGATAGTTTGCTTTGTAAACGGTGTTCAATATTTTGAGCCGTTCTTCAATATTCTTGATGCCAGTTGAATTATGTTTTTTCTGGTTCGCTGTTTTTAAGGCAGCAGATTTTACTCGCCCAATTCCGTTGTCCTGAATTTCGACCAGCAAGTAGTTGTTTGCCTCACGAATTTTCAGGTGTAAATGACCGATCGTGTCCTTGTAACGGAGTCCGTGCCACACGGCATTTTCAATATAGGGTTGAATTAACATTGGGGGAACCTCGATTACGTCGGCGTTGATGTTCTCGTCAATGTCTATTGTATATTCAAACTTATCGCGAAAACGATAATGTTCAAGTTTCAAGTAAAGTGATAGAATCTCTTGCTCTTTGTGAAGTGGAATAAAATCTTCTTGCGAATTTTCTAAAACAAGCCGCATAAGCTGAGAAAATTCAGAGAGGAATTTATTCGCAGTTCTTTCATCTTGCTGTGCGATAAAATGATTCACGGAATTTAATGCATTGAAAATGAAGTGAGGGTTCATTTGGCTGCGAAGCGATTTCAAGGCAAGCAATTGGTTGGCAATCTTGCTAGCAACGGCATTCTTGTAAATGAAATATGAAGTCGTGAGCGTAATAACGATCATCAAGATCAATCCGTAAATGATAATCTTCTGCCTGCTCACGGTGGTCTGCTCAATTTTTTCTTGCTGTTGGCTGATGGAAATTTCTTTCGATAAAGACTCAATTTCCTTTTGCTTTTTGAGCAAGGCATCACGCTCCTGGGTTTCTGCCTCGGTTTTTGTTTCCGTCGAAGCAACAGCTTCACTATACTTTTTATAAGCCGTAACCGCGCGCTTAGTCTCACCACTTTTGTCATAGAAGTTTGCCAATGCTAAATATGCATTAGCTTTTGCTTCCGGGTTGTTGATCGAATCCGCAATGGCAGCTGCTTCTTCGAGCTCCTTCCTGGCGGCAGATGTCTCGCCAATGTCGACTAACGATTTGCTTATGGCAAGCTTGTCTTTCGTTACTTCTTCTAAATTATTGATGCTGTTGTTGAATGCAATTGACTTATTTCGTAGGTCGATGTCTTCATCAAAACGCTGTTGTCCTCGTAGTCCTTGAGAGATTTCTTCTTTCGTTTCTTGTATCGACTGCGCTTGACTGCGGGCCACACTTGGCTCTGCGCTAAGCGTGTTCAGTGACTTGTCCAAAACTTTTGACGAGTTGTCGTATTCATTTCGCTTGGCTAAAATGCGCGCATTTAAATTTTGGACACTCGCGTCTAAATCATTGTCGACCATTTTCCCGTATGAAATTTTCTTGAGCGTTTCCAAAGCCGCATCAGTATTGCCTTGCTGATAGTAGACTTCGGCCATGAGCACTAGAATACTATTGTTTTCCTGACGACCACCCTTTGAGGCCAGCGCTTGGTTATAGTATCTTAAGGATGCTTCAAAATCACGTAGCTTCAAGTTAGTGTTGCCTAGTCCTTTAAGCGTTTGTCGAAATTCCGGTGTTCCGCTATACAAAGTCTTCAGTCGTTCGTAAGCGGACTCATAGTTGTCGCGCGCTAATTTCCATTCTTGGATTGATTCGTTGATCTCTCCTATGAGAACATAACATTTTCCTTCGTTGAATTCATCCTTCGTCGCGATACTAATGCCTAATGCATCTTGCACTTTGTTCAGCGCTTCGCCAGGGTTCTTATCCTTCAAAACGTAGGCATCGTTTAACAACGATGACGCTTCGCTTTGGCTACTTGACTTATAGGCTTTGTAACGCTCTTTGGATTTAGATTCTACCTTGTTCTGTGCTACCACATCAGGTACCCACATCAGGCTCATTACAATACCAATTATTAGAACAGATTTCCTCATTTTTTGCAGCTCGTCAGAAAGTTAATACTTTAATTTTTACCGGTTTACAGTACAACAAGCCCAATTCACGGCTTTCACTAAGTGAAACGGATGTTTCACTCATACAATATGGCGCTCGGCGTAGTCTTCCTATCAAAAGCAAAAATCTTCCGTAAAATTTGATCAAACATTAACGCCATGAAAACCTTTAGAAAAGCTGCGGAGCACTATACGTTACTACTCAGTATCATTTTAACAGCACTTTTTGCTGTGCAATGCCAACCGATAAAAGCAGAGGGACCATCAACGAAAACACCGCCCGATGGAAAGCAAACTATTATGCTTGCATTGCTCATTGATACGAGCAATAGTATGGATGGATTGATTGATCAAGCGAAATCACAACTTTGGAAAATAGTAAATGAACTTGCTGCCGCAAAATGCGACGATGGTTCGAGACCAAACATTCAGATCGCGCTGTATGAATACGGTAACGATGGTCTTCCCTCGTCGGAAGGATTTGTTCGCCAGGTGAGTGCGTTGACAAATGACTTGGATGTGATTTCAGAAAAACTGTTTTCGCTCACAACGAATGGTGGTAACGAATTTTGTGGTTATGTTATTCGAACATCGTTGCAACAGTTGGATTGGTCTTCCTCAAAAGCGGACTTAAAAATGATCTTCATTGCGGGTAATGAGCCGTTCACGCAAGGTAGTGTTCCATATCAAACGGCTTGTGAACTGGCGAAGGAAAAAGATGTGGTGGTGAATACTATTTATTGTGGAAATTTTGATGAAGGCATGGGAACAAGCTGGAAACGTGGTGCAGACCTGACGGGTGGTTCTTACATGGCAATTGATCAGGATCGAAAGACCGTGTACATTCCAACGCCTTACGATGACAAGATCGCGGCGCTTAACGAGCAACTTAATGCAACGTACATTGCTTATGGCAGCAGTGGTGTGAAGAAGAAAGCATTGCAATCGACACAGGATAGAAATGCTGGTAGCTACGGAACTTCAAATGTGGTTGAGCGCGCTGTATCAAAGAGCTCAAGTGCTTATTCGAACTCATCATGGGATCTTGTTGACGCAACGAAGGATGATGTGAAGGCTGTCGAGAAAGCTTCTGAAGAAACACTTCCAGCTGAGATGAAGGGGATGACGGTTGAGCAAAGAAAAATCTATGTGAAGGAGAAAAGTGCCGAGCGTGAAAAAATTCAAGCTGAAATCCAAAAGCTAAATCAACAACGAAAAGCTTACCAGGATCAACATGCCGCGGCAGATGCACAAGAAAGCGCGTTGGAGGGAACGATGATCAAGGCAATTAAGACACAAGCGAAAACGAAACGTTTAAGTTGGAAATAGTCAGAAAGAATCCGCCTTCTTTCGCGACAATTCTAAGAGCCATCGACGAGTGTCGGTGGCTTAATTTTTTACGGCGTGCAACAATTTCTAACGGCAAATACCTTAGACTGGTCTCATTGATTATCTTTGCCCGGAATTTGTGGCGAAATGGAATTGAAAAACAAGCAGCGGATTGCATTAAGTGTGTTCTTTTTTCTCTCGGGTATTTGCTTTGCATCTTGGACCTCGAGAATTCCAAACCTTAAAAATATTTTCCAGCTTAGTTACGCCGAGCTTGGCACGATTTTACTCACGATGCCCATCGCGTCGATGATCGGTCTACCTATTTCCGGATGGCTTGTTGCCAGATTTGATAGTCGGGTTCCGCTGTCGATTGCATTCACACTGCTGGGTGTTTCTGTCTTTGGAATAGCCTTCTCCCCAAAAGTAATATTCCTCGTCATGTCGCTGGGAGTGTTTTCATTTTCACTGCGGATCTTGAACGTTTCCATGAACACGCAAGCGATTACGTTACAGAAGATGTTCGATAAGAAAATCAACGGATCGTTTCATGGACTCTGGAGCACGGGTGGTATCGTGGGCTTATTGTTTGCAACGCTTTTACTTCGCTGGAACATCCCGATGAATATTCATTTGTCAATCATCGCGGCCATCACCATTGTGACGACCATTGTTACTTATCGTTTTCTCGTTACCAACGATCGCGCTACGTCTGGGAACAAAATCATTTTTGGTAAGCCAGATCCGTACATTGGCTATTTAGGATTGTTAATATTTTTTGCAGCCATTTGTGAGGGCGGAATGTTCGATTGGAGTGGTCAATATTTTCATGATGTGATAGGCGTTGAAGTGTACACGACCGGCCATCTCTTATTCATGGTATGGATGGCGCTGGCAAGATTCGCGTCTGACTATCTCATTGTAAAACTTGGCATGCCGAAGATGTATGCGCTTAGTGCGTTGCTCATCATCGTCGGAATTTTTATCGCGATAGTCTTTCCCTACTATTGGCCAACATTGATTGGTTTTTCGCTAGTGGGTTTTGGCACCGGACCGGTTATCCCGATGACATTTCTATTAGCGGGTGGCTCACGAAAGTATTCCACAGGAATGGCCGTTTCGCTCTTGGCAACATACAGTATCGTGGGGATGCTTATCGGGCCTCCTTTGATTGGCTACATTTCTGAAGCCTTAAATTTGAAACTGGCCTTTATCACGTTTGCGCTGGCTGCATTTATGCTTATCCCGATTTCGCAGTTGTTTTTCAGGCACAAAAGGTCTTTGGAATGAATGGATAATCGGCTGCGTTGACGATCGCAGGACCGCCCTTCAACATCATTCACTATCATTACGACAGGTTTGGAGATCTATCCAACAGATTCCATTTTATCCGACCGTTTCTTTGAGAATGATTCAAGGTTTCCATCTAGATTTGTTATTTGAATTATCTTCGCTACAAATAGTTTCCTATGGCCAAAGCTTCATCAAGCTCGATGTTCTCAAAAATCCTTCTCTTTAAAACCTCTTGGTTTAATAAAGTTGTCAAGTTCACGTGGATAGCTTTCTTGGTCGTGCTCGTTGGCGTGCCCCTGTATATCTATTCTGTCATCTGGAATCCCTTCAACCTTTTTGGTGAGATGCCTAGCTTTCGGATGGTGGAAAATCCACAAAACGATCTTTCTTCGGAAGTTATCTCTGCCGATGGCGCGTCACTCGGACGATATTTTCGCTTCAACAGAAGCGCTGTAACATACGATCAGTTGCCACCCCTGTTGGTGAAGACGTTGATCATTTCAGAAGACCATCGATTTTATGATCATGCAGGAATGGACTTGCAATCTTACTTTCGTGTAGTGAAAGGTGTGGTGTTGGGAGGTGGTCAAGGCGGAGGAAGCACACTAACACAACAAACCGCAAAGAATCTCTTTCATACCCGAAGTGAAGAATTGCGCGGTCATTTTGGTTATCTAGCCAGTCCGTTGGATATGTTGATTAGCAAAACGAAGGAATGGATTATTGCTGTTCAACTTGAAAAGAACTTTACGAAAGAGGAGATTATTTGCCTCTACCTAAATACCGTTCCTTTCAACAATAACGCTTACGGAATCAAAGTAGCGTCGGAAACATATTTTGGTAAGAGTCCTGCGAAACTTGACTTGCACGAAGCTGCTTTGCTCGTGGGAATGTTGCAAGGTACTGTGCGTTTCAACCCTCGGGAACATCCGGAGCGTGCATTGAATAAACGTAATCAAGTCCTTCACAAACTGCTGGATCATGGTTACATCAAGACAGAAAAAGCTTACGATTCATTAAAGCAGCTTCCACTTGATCTCAATTTTTCGGTACAAAACCACAATGAAGGTTTAGCAACTTATTTCAGAACAGTGCTTCGTCAAGATCTAGATAAGTGGTGTAAAGAGCGAGATATAGATTTGCTTGAATCTGGATTAAAAATTTATACCACCATTGATAGTAGGATGCAAATGTTGGCGGAGCAAGCTGTTGCAGAACACATGAGCAAGGTGCAACGCGATTTTGAAACTGCACTGGGTAGTAGAAACCCTTGGGAGGGCGCAGGTGGTGAAGAGATCACGGACTTCCTTCAGAAGAAAATAAAACGCACGGATATTTATAAAACACTTGAGAAACGCTACGGTGCCGGTGCAGATTCTATCGAGATTGTTTTGAAGAAAAAGAAGCGAATGAAAGTATTTGCCTGGGGTGGCGATAAGTTTGTCGATTTTAGTTTTTATGACTCGTTGCGTTACTACAATAGATTTTTGCAAACGGGCTTGATGGCGATGAATCCGCAGACTGGAGAAGTAAAAGCATGGGTAGGTGGATTGAGTCATCGTTATTTTAAATACGATCATGTGCGCCAGGGTATGCGCCAAGCGGGATCTACCTTTAAGCCGTTTGTATATGGAAAGGCGATGGAGGACGGATATTCTCCTTGTACGGAGTTGTTGGATATTTCACCAACATTGAAAGTGTCGGGCACCGTGTATCGCGTAAAAAATGCGAATGGTACCTATGGTGATGGAACGAAATATACTTTGCGACATGGGTTAGCAAAATCATTAAACACCATTACCATGCAGTTGATGGAGAAGATGCAACCTAAAAATGTTGTTGACTTCGCCGTGCGATTGGGTATCACCGCGAAGCTTGATCCAGTTTACTCTTTAGCGCTCGGCACAAGCGATGTTTCTTTGTTTGAAATGGTTGGCGCCTATTGCACATTCGCGAATTTAGGTATTCGCACGAAACCATTTTACATCACGCGTATCGAAGACAAAAATGGAAATGTGCTACAAAACTTTGTTCCACAAACAGAGCAAGTGCTCGACGAGAATACGGCGTACACAATGGTATACATGTTAAAAGGTGGTGTTGAAGAAGAGGGCGGTACATCGGCCAGCTTAAGTACAGCGGTTACGCTTGGAAATGAAGTTGGCGGAAAAACCGGCACAACCGATGACGCGTCCGATGCATGGTACATTGGAATTACTCATAACCTTGTTACCGGCGTGTGGGTTGGTGGCGATGAAAGATCGATTCGTTTTCCTTCCTGGGGTGAAGGAGCGTCAACACGGTCGGCATTGCCAATTTGGGATCGCTTCATGTCGAAAATTTATGCGCACCCGGAGATAGGGTATCGCAAGGGATATTTTAAACAGCCAAAACAGTTTACGCGAAGCTTCGATTGCGATGGTGCTAGCGACGATTCTGCCGCGGATTATTCAACGGGCCGTTAATGATAGGGACACTTTCTACTACTATGCGTAGTGAAAGTGTCCATTCTTTTTTTAAGGATGTTGCTCCAGCTGTTCCTGTTTATTGGCGGCTTGTATGTCGCGCGTGTTTTTTTGAACGGCAACGGCAGCAAACAGTGACATCAGAAAAGCGAATGCATAAAATCCTTTTTCACTTGGCATCAACTCAGCATTCCACAATCCCACGGTTAGTAACACCACCGCGAGAATGGTTGAGAACCAGCTGAGTCCATAGTAGATGTCTGTTACGGGCAGGTTGTCGAGTTTATCGCGTACACTTTTTTGTAACGAGATCACGGAAAAGAGACCATACATTAATACGGTGAAGTAATAGCCCTTTTCATTTAACTGCATCGTTGAGCGCCACAGCCCAATAATGAAACCGGTCATGCCTGTTCCGAGCGTGAGCCATGATGCTCCAATAAATGCATTCGATGGTTTTTGATACATAGTCATAATTGTTTATGGTTAGTGACAAAAAACACTGATGCGCTTTTTACCACGTAAAAACATTTTGAAAGTATCAGAAGATAAAACAAATGGAATTCGAGAGATTCAATTGAACTATCAATACTGATAGTAAAAATTTTTCATGGGTATGGTTACCGTTTAATTGTATTTGACACTTATACGAAAGTCCACGAAGTTGGGTTGTGTCGAAATTTTTAGTTGATGAATTGAAATTTCAATATCTTCGCGCTTCCAATGTTTAACGCATAAACAGGGATTATCAAAGATGCTCATCTTTTAATCGACATTCGCGATCACATTCTCATCCACACCGGATGCCATTCTTCATTGGTAAAATTAAGACAAAGTCACAGCGCAGGCATTGACTGTTAGATAATTTATGGTCCGCGTGCTCATGACTATTCGTGTTGATCACTGAATACGTGGTCGCTAAGGTGAGGCCGTACGGCATTCACGCTCTAATTCTTTATTTATTACTTAATGTATTTACGATGAACTCAAGAAAATATGGGAGGACATATCATTTTCCTTTTTCACCAGGAACGACAAGCGATGATCGCATTGCACACGACTACGCGCAACATGTTTCGAAATGGCGAACGATAGTTCATACCGAAAAATTAGATGGCGAGAACAATTGCCTTAATCGTTATGGTGTTTTTGCAAGATCGCATGCAGCACCAACCGTATCACCCTGGACGAAAGCGATCAGGGAGCGATGGGCTTTGTTGAAGAACGATCTGGGAGACTTAGAAATCTTTGGGGAGAATCTCTATGCGATTCACTCCATCGAGTACCTAAACATCGATCAGCATTTTCATGTCTTTGCAATTCGCGAAGGTGATCGTTGGTTAAGTTGGGAAGAAGTAAAGTTCTACGCGACAGCTTTCGAATTTCCTGTGGTGCCGGAAATAAAAATTACAAAGTCGGCCGAAGTGGAACTGATAAAGGCCGATGTGTTGCAATTCGCTTCAGAAGAAAGTGAATTTGAATCAGTGGACATTGCAACAGGAAAAGCATGTTCGCGTGAAGGCATCGTCAGTAGGAGTGGTGATGAATTTCATGTCGATACTTTTGCTGCGAACGTATTCAAGTATGTTAGAAAAGGTCACGTAAAAACTGATGAGCACTGGACACGTCACTGGCGTCGTGCAAAGTTGAATTGGGAACGTGCGTAACGAATGTTAACTTAAAAGACAGAATCATGAATTGGGTATTAATAAAAGATAAATCTTGGCAATCACTCGAAAGAAATTTTGAGTGGGTTGCCGATATGTCTGGCGTACGTCAGGATCCGCGACATCATGCGGAGGGAGATGTGGCCGTCCATACGCAAATGGTGTTGGACGCGCTGCAAAATAGCGTTGAGTTCGAAGCACTGTCAGAAAGCGCAAAAGAGATCTTATGGACCGCTGCGTTATTGCATGACGTGGAAAAACGTTCAACAACGGTGTTGGAATTTGATGGATCAATCACATCGAAAGGACATGCTAAGAAAGGTGAATATACGACGCGCCAAATTTTATATGAGCTTGGCGCGCCGGTTCAAATGCGAGAGCAAATTGCTGCTCTTGTAAGACACCATGGTTTACCACTTTGGGTGATGGAGAAACGGGATCCGCAGAAAGCGGTGATTGAATCGTCGCTTCGGGGTGGATCCACCCAGTTGGCGCTGTTGGCGAAAGCGGATGTGCTTGGGCGCACTTGCAATGATCAACAGGATCTCCTGGAACGTATTGATTTTTTCGAGGCATTATGTCGAGAACAGCAATGTTGGTTTACACCGCGATATTTTGAGACTGGCCTAGCACGGTTCGATTACTTTCGAAAGGACGATAGTAGTGTCGATTATATTCCTTTTGATGATTACAAAAATGATGTCATTATGTTGAGTGGACTTCCTGGGATGGGAAAAGACTTTTTCATCACGCGGAACTATCCAGGCATGACAGTGATTAGTTTAGACGAAATCCGTCGCAAGAATAAAATTAAACCGGATGATGCAGCGGGTAATGGTTGGGTGATTCAACAAGCAAAAGAACATGCAAGGATTCTGCTTCGCAGAAGCGAACCTTTTATTTTCAATGCGACAAACATCACAAAACAGATGCGCTCGATTTGGATTGATTTATTTACCACTTATAAAGCACGCGTAAAATTGTTGTATATGGAAGTTCCCTATCAGCAATGGTTGCAACAAAATCGTGATCGCGATCATCCAGTGCCTGAAAAAGTAATCCAACGCATGTTGCAGAAGCTGGAGGTGCCGCTCTCCTATGAAGCTCAAACAGTAGAATGGATTTTTTAATAACAGCTTGCAGGCAGTTAACGCTTGCAAGCCTTCTACCGTTATTTGGAGTTATTGCTTTTAGGACCCTTCGACATATATTTGGTAAACAAAAATCACATGCAAAAGCTTTCCACTTTAGGCGTAATTATTGCTCGTTTTCAAGTGCTTCGCTTAGCAGATGGGCATCATACATTAATCAAACGCGTACAGGAGAAACATGATAAAATTGTGTTGGTGTTGGGTACGACTCCGGTAAAAGGAAGTGTATTCAACCCATTTGATTTTAGCCAGCGCGAAAAAATGATAAAGCAGGAATACCCCTCACTGGAAGTGTTGTCGCTGTCGGATCATCCACTGGATACACAATGGTCGCTCAACCTGGATGCGGTCTTGCAGCAGAAATATCCTGGTCAAGATTTTTTACTCTATGGAAGCAGTGACCGCTTCAGTAGCTTTTACACTGGAAAGTATGGTACAGTAGACCTACCGTTGCATCATGAAAACGATGCCGATCAGATTAAAGCCATGTTGCGAGATGGCGTCAACAATCCACATTTTCAGGCCGGAATGCTTTATGGATATGCGCAGCCCTATCCGAAGGTTCACCCGACCGTAGACGTGGCGATCTTTAGAAAGAATCAAACCGAGATATTGTTAGGGATGAAGACCATTGATCAAGTTTGGCGACTTCCCGGTGGTTTTTCTGATCCTACCGACGAAAGTTTTGAAGCGGCAGCTCTGCGTGAGCTTGAGGAGGAATGTGGAAAGATGATCGTATCGCCCCTACGTTACGAAGGTTCGTTTAGGGTAAAAGACTGGCGATATAAGAACGAACGCGATAAAATTATCACGACACTTTTCTCTGCAGACCACGTTTCTGGCGATCCGGTTGGAAACGATGATATCGCGGAAGTACAATGGTTTGAAATGCACACCGTCCATAAGATGATGGTGCAAGGTAAATTAGCGAAGGAGCATACACCTCATTTTGAGCTGCTGTTGACGCGATACCTACACTAGCGAAGATATTTTTTTTGCTTTTGAAACTGATTTCGCAAAGGGAAATCCCAAAACAAAATTACCTTTGATGTTTAGTCGTTATAGACTGAAGATCTACAAACTGGTACGTCATTCATGGAATCCAATATTAGGCTCTACGCCACATCTACTGCTTGCAAATTAGGGGAGCAGATAGCCTCTCACTTAGGTCAGCCGCTTTACAAGATTCACTCTGAGAAGTTTTCCGACGGAGAATTGTTCGTTCGATTTAATGAAAGCGTACGTGGTCAGGTGTTGTTCATCATCGCGAAAGTACACATGCCTTACGAAAACCTCTTTGAGCTTTTGGTGACAGTAGATGCCGCCAAGCGATCTTCAGCGAAGGAGGTAGTGTTGGTGATTCCGTATCTACCTCACAGTCGTCAGGAGCGTCGCGATGGTCAGCGTACTGCAATCTCGTCACGAATCATCGCCGATATGATTCAGCAGATGGGAGCCGATAGAATTATTACATTGGATCTTCATACGAACGCAATTGAGGGATTCTATAAAATTCCGCTTGATCCACTTTCTTCGCATAAGCTGTTCATCGAGTCCATTCAGGCAAAAAAAATCGATCACCTGTGTTTGTGCAGCCCCGACTTTGGTGGAATAAAACGTTTGAAACTCTATAAAAAGTATCTTGAAGCAGACATCGCTGTCATTAATAAAGAACGCCTAAAGCCGAATCAAATTGCACACATGGAGATCATCGGCGACGTGAACGGTAAGAACGTCATTATCATTGATGACCTCGTTGATACGGCAGGCACGTTGTGTAAGGCTGCAGATCTTCTAATGGAACATGGCGCCGCGAGTGTTCAAGCATATTGTACGCACGGTGTACTTAGTGGTAGCGCACTCGAAACGATTCGCAAGTCAAATATTCAAAGCATCTGTATTTCAGACACGGTGAAAGATGAAATCGATGATGGTAAAGTTAACATCGTGAGCTGTGCGCGCTTCCTGGCAAAAGCAATCGAATATTTGATGGAGAACAAGAGCTTGGCGCAATTGTAAAAAATTCCAGAGTGTAAATAGACTAGCTTTGCGTCTTCAAAATATCATTGGCAAGTTGTTGTAGGCCATTCCTAAATTCGTGATCATCTCCTTCGATTAGCTTCACACGTGCGTGATGCAATCGCTCTCCATAGAATGTGGCATGTTCTGATGGTACCCATGGGTCGTCGACGCTGTGATAGATTGTCGTTTTCACGTTTCCGATCTTTTCTTCAAATCCTTTTTCTAAAAGAAAATCTCCGACATTCCACTCCTCATCGAATCCCCAGAATGGAGCCGCGATAAGAAATAGTGCGGCGATGTTATTCTGAATACGTTCTTCAGATAGATATTTTAATGCGACAGATCCGCCAAGGGAATGACCAATCATGATGACGGTCTCGTCAATGAGTGCTAGCTCCCGTTCAATTTGGTCTCGCCAAGCGCTGTATTCCGGCGTTTCAGGGTCATGCATCAGTGGAAAAACAATCCGGTAGGACGGGTCAAGGACTTTTCTGAGCCAGCCAACCAAATCGTAGCTTCCTTGATTTGGCGCTTGCGTACCTGCGCTGTGGATAAAAAGGATTGTCGTTGTCATGTGTGGAATACAACGGTGCCTCTATACGCCGTTGTCGCTGTTGAGCGCATTGAATATACAAAAGTTCTGTGATTAAATATGGGGTATGAAAAAGGCCCGCAGTGCAGGCCTTCTTGGTAAATTATTTTTTGAGAACCAGTTTGTCAACGGAATATTTTCCGCTTCCCAATAGGAAGATGACAACGCTCAGTCCTAAGAAAACAAACGATATTGCTTTGGCGTCGAATGGATCTTTTGCATGTGCCAGGAAGAACGCTACAATCATGGTGATTAATATCGGAATCACCGCGAAGCGTGTAAGCAGACCAATCGTGACGAGCAGTCCACAAACAAGTTCAGCAAAAATTACCAAATGAAAAGAAAGCTTTCCACCAATGCCGATAAGGTCGGGGAAATTTGCAACGTACATATCGTACGCGATTAATTTGTTGTAGCCGTAGCGCACAAACAAAATACCAAACAACAAACGCAAGAGAAGCGTGGCGGCGTCGGTATCCAGTGATGCTGATTGAAGTAACTTTTTCATGTGAGGGATTGATGTTGATTAAACTACAATATACTACTTCAAGGATTCTCTAGAAAACGCTTGTTGTTGTCTGCAGGGTGTAAAGATTGTTTTATCCTACTGGAGCGATTCCGCGGTCGCCACAGAAATGTCGAAAACAAGTTGGAAATGTATTTTTGAAAATATTTTTTATGATTTGATACTAAAATGTATAACAAATAAAGTCAACACGCGTATATTAGTTCTACAATTTAGTATCAAATGAAAGAAACGAAGATCGGGGACTTCGAAGAAACCATTCTATTGCTTGTTGGCATATTGGGTGAAGAGGCTTATGCTTTTAAAATGGCAGAGGAGTTTGAGTCACAAACTGGGCGCGCTATTTCTATCGGCGCCGTGCACTCAACGTTGAACAGACTTGAAGAGAAAGGTTTTCTTAAATCCGAAATGGGTAACGCGACCTCCGAGCGTGGTGGTCGTCGAAAACGTATTTATGTCATCACGGCTTATGGTAAAAGAGTATTAAAGGAGTCGCGTGATTTCAAGGTGTCGCTATGGGAACAGTTTCCTGACTTTGCGACAGGTAAACTCAAATTCGATCTGTGAGTAATCGTCAATAAGATGAAGGCATCAAATGTTGAACCTCCTCGTCTCTCACGACGGTTATTGCGCTGGTTTTTGCGCGCAGAATTAGCCGAAGAAGTTGAAGGCGATTTGGATGAAAAATTTTATCAAGTCGTAAGCGATAAATCTAGTTTTCGCGCGAAGCTGAACGATTGGTATGAGGTGTTTCATTACCTGCGACCTTTTGCTATTCGCCGCGCGCGTCACCACTTTAATCATATGACAATGCTGAACAATTATTTCAAGATCAGTTGGCGTGGTATGTCGCGTCAAAAAACCTACTCTGCTATTAAGATCGGAGGATTTGCATTAGGTGTTGCAGCGTGTCTTTTGATCGCGCTCTTCATTCGTGAGGAGTTGAGTTTTGAAGCGCATGTTCCGAACAAAGACAGAATTTTTCGCGTAGTTGAAATTTACGAGGGCCCTGAGACCGTCGATCGCGATGTACATATGCCCGCGCCATTTGGAACTGTTCTCGGACCAGACTATCCTGAAATCGAAATGGTGGCACGTATCAATCCAGTAGAATTGTTTGGTGCCGGACATAATAATATTCGTCCTGAGGATCGCGTAGAAAATACATACGAAGGCGGATTCGTGTACGCAGATCCGGAGCTACTCCAGATGATGAACACGCCATTTGTTTATGGAAATGCAAAGGCCGCATTATCCAAGCCGCTATCGTTGGTGATCACGCGAAAGAAAGCCGATAAATATTTTCCAGGTGAAAATCCAATCGGTAAGGTGATGATCGTGAATAACGATAAGGAACGTGCATTGACAATCGGTGGTGTTGTCGAAGATTTTCCGGAAAATACCCATCTGAAGTTTGATTTTTTTGTGACGCTTTCTGGACGTGAGTTCTATCCGGGAGAACAAACGAATTGGCGTGCCAGTAACTATCATACTTATGTTCTTCTTCGTGAAGGTGTGGATGTTCATGCGTTTGAGAAAAAATTGCTGATGCTAAAGGAGCGACACTTTCTCAAACCGCTCAAAGAATCTGGTATGGCCGACGTGGAGGAAGCGTTATCACATCTTTCACACAAGTTGCAGCCCTTAGAAGATATTTACCTGAATGAAATGGGGGTGTATCCAGAGGGTATCAGTCACGGTGATATGCGGTTCATTAAACTTGCAGGCGCGATTGCAGTTTTTATCCTACTCATTGCCTGTATCAATTTTGTAAACCTTTCGACTGCGAAATCTTCAAACCGTGCGAAAGAGGTTGGCCTACGAAAAGTTGTTGGATCACAACGCGCGAACATTATCAATCAATTTTTAGCGGAGTCAGTGATGTTTGCGTTCTTATCGTTTGCATTAGGGCTCGTTCTTGCGCGACTGTTCTTCGGATATTTTAATTGGTTAGTAGGTAAGAATCTTGTTTTTCCTTGGCATGAATGGTGGTTAATTCCGTCGCTTGTTGGCGGCGCCCTCATTGTTGGTGTGATCGCGGGGATATATCCGGCATTCTACCTTTCATCATTCAGACCGGCGCAAGTCTTGAAGCGAAACGTTACAAGCGGAACAAAAAATTCTGCCTTGCGAAGTACACTTGTTGTTTTTCAATTCGCGACTTCCATCGTGTTACTCATCGGCACATTCATCATCTACCGACAAATGCAGCATATCCTGACAACCAAAATCGGATTTGATAAGGAACAAGTGTTGTTGGTGCAAGGCGCGGATCAGTTGGGCAATCAGGTGCGAACATTTAAGGATGCGTTAAAATCGGATCGTGAAATTCAACACGTAACGATTAGCGACTTTCTTCCAGTTGAGGGCACGAAACGCGACGGCAATGGATTTTGGAATGAAGGAAAACGAAATGTAGATCATGCTATTGGCGCACAATTTTGGCGCGTCGATCACGATTATATTCCTACACTCGGTTTGAAGGTAGTTGCTGGGAGAAATTTTTCTGCCGACATCGCTTCTGATTCTAGTGGAATCATCATCAATCAGGCGATGGTTAAGGAATTAAATTTAGGACCGGAGCCTTTAGGAAAACGTATCCAAAACCGAAGTGTCTGGACGGTGATCGGGGTTGTTGAAGACTTTCATTATGAATCGCTCAAACAAGATATCCGTCCACTTAGTATGACGCTAGGATATAGTCCTTCCATTATGGCGGTCAAAATGAAGACTTCAGATTTGCACGGCGCGATGGATCGCATAACGGAAACATGGAATAAGTTTGCCCCCGATCAACCCATTCGCTATACCTTTTTGGATGACAGTTTTGGAATGATGTATGAAGACGTGCTGCGCATGGGGCAGATTTTTACAACCTTCGCCGTACTGGCGATCATCGTAGCGTGTCTTGGATTATATGGACTCTCATCATTTATGGTTGAGCAACGGAAAAAAGAAATTAGCATCAGACTTGTGTTGGGCGCATCCGTGCAAAGCGTTTTTCGATTGCTCACACAGAACTTTGTAATCTTAATCGTGATATCATTTTTGATTGCAGCACCGTTGGGATGGTACATCATGAAATCATGGGTATTGCAGTTTAAGCAACAGGCAGCGATCGGCGCAGACGTTTATATCTACTCAGGGCTAATCGCACTTGTTATTGCGCTTGGTACAATAAGTTATCAAGCGATTCATGCATCACTGATGAGGCCAGCTGAGAATTTGCGCTCAGAATAAGTTGCTTTGTTGTCCGTTAATCAGAACGCCTGCATTGGGAGCAGGCGTTTCTTTTAATTAGTCGCGAGATCGTGACTTTCGTTTCACCGTTTTCGTTGTCGTACCTTTTCGCGCGCCATTGTCGCGACGGGTCGTTGTTGACTTTCGTACAGCGCGATTATCATTGTGTCGAATCACTGTTGTCCGATCAACGCGTTGCGTTCGATATCGATTCACAGGTTCTTGATGTCTTGTTCTTACGATTACCGATGTTGTTCTTGTAGGGCGGTAAACGCGGTGTGCGACAACTGTGCGGTGGGTATGTACCACAGCATAGCGATGGCGATAATGCGCATGATAAGGATGAAACACATGATAGTGCACTGGTCTCCAAGGTCTCCACCAAACCGGTCGTGCATGCCATCCCCAAGGAGAAACCCAGACACGATAACCTGGTCGATAGACATATCTTACAGATGGCCATGTGTAGACGTTCACCGTAACATTCGACGACGTTGTACCAGCGTTTGTTTTTACTTTTTCGGTAGGTTCAACAATTGTTTCTTCGCCATATAAGTCTTCGTCACCAATAATTTGAAGTGTTGCTTTTTCGTCGCTTTCTTTTTCAACTTCAATCACGGCGATGTCTTGACTTTCATTTTCCGACACGGCAGCTTGTAAAACAAATGCATGCGCATCACCGTCGGCTTTGTCGATTACTTTGATGTAGTCGATCTCCCCGTCACCATTTAAATCTAGGTTGTTTACTTTGCTGTCTTCGGCGTTTAGTTTCTTTTCAAATTCTTCCGGCGATTCTGACTGCTTGAATAATTCTAGCGCACCATTTAAACTGAAATTGTCGCCAGGAAGACCGGTTGAATCATTCTTGTTTTGCCCATGCGCCGTCGAGGCTGCAGCGATGAGTAGAGCGTATACGATAAAGGCTGATTTTTTCATGATATAATGGATTACAAATGATATACCATGACTTTAGACTATGTAGTTAGTCTAAGGTTTAAACGATCAGAAAAAAAGTAGAAGAGATTCTTGATATTGAATGAGCATTCGGGTGGCTATTGCTTTTCTAATCTAGGCTTAGCTTTCGCGTAGATCTTTTTTTCAAACCCAGGGCAGGTAATTTCGAGATCACCATTTTTCATGAGTTGAATAATTCCAGACTCATAGTTAGTAGCACAATTTCCGATTGTGACAACTAGAAAATCACAATACCACAAATTGCGACCGGCCTTGATGATGTTTTTGTAAATCGGCATTTGCGATACTTCGCAGGGAAATTTTTCTTTGCCCTCTTCAATGATAAAAGATTCGAGAATGTGCTCGTTATGTGCGGATATTTTGATTCGAAGATTGTCGCTTTTGCGAACCCACATACCGACGATTTCGGGTTCCGTGGTAATGTTAAAAGATGAAAGAGAAACGAGCAGTGTAAAAAGTGTCAAAGAATGCGTAATTGTTCTTTTCACAATGTTGGGGTTAGTTCAATTTTATATGCCGTTTTTAACGCGGATGTAACCTTCTTGTTGCGTCGGCAAATTGAACTTTATTATAGCGATTCTTTTAAAACCGCTCTCATTTCATCTAATGACAGTTTTATAGGATTATTTTTATTATCAGAAGCGCTTAATATTTTTTCGAAATGTTTTTCTTCAACACCACATGCTGAAAGTGTTGGAATTTTCAGATCATTTTTTAAGGAAGCGATTTCTTCAAGAAGAAAATCGACATAGTATGCTTTTGTTTTGTGATTTTCTTTCGAAAATATTTTTCCGACAACAGCAAATTTTCTAAGCGCTTCTGGGTTTGTTTTTTCAACACGTAGTTTCTCAACGGTTCTTCTGTTGGCTGCACTCATCAACGAGCTGCATATTACACCATGCGCAATATCAAAATATCCACCAAGGGCTGAGGCAAATCCATGCACCAATCCAAGGCCCGCATTGGCAAGGGTTACACCGGAGAAATAAGAAGCCATGGCCATATCACTTCGCGTGTCGATATTGCTACCGTCGCGATAGGCAAGTCGTAGCGAAGTAGAAATTCTTTTTAGTCCCTCTAAGGCAAGTGCGTCGGTGATGGGGTTTGCTGCAGTGGATACATACGATTCGAGTAGCTGTGTAAATGCATCCATGCCACTGGAGGCCGTGATATGTGGAGGACAGCTCAACGTTAACTCAGGATCAAGAATGGCTACGTCAGGAACGAAATTATTGTGCCGTAACGATTTCTTAAATCCATCGCGGCCTGTTTCCGAGAGCACAGCATTTTTTGTAGCCTCACTACCTGTTCCTGACGTGGTCGACACAGCGACGAAAGGAACTTTGATGCCTGGATGCGATTTTGTGCCGACGCCTTCGAGATAATGTTTTACAGGCTCACGTAATCGAAGCATGGCGGAAACAGCTTTGCCCGCATCGAGCACGCTACCACCGCCAACGGCGAGTACAACATTTGGTATATCGACGCATTTTGAAACAGCCTCATCAATCATTGCAGGAGATGGTTCGCGGTCTATGACCACATGCGTCACTTGGAGTTGGTTCGCTGAAAATGCGTCATGCATTTCTTGTGCATGAGGTGAAGACGTAAATGCAGATGCGCCTGTAACAAGCAACACACGATTTCCATATCCCTTCACGATCGATGGGATGAGGTTGCGTTTGTCTATCCCAAAGTGGACATCTGGCGTAGCGGCGAAATTGAATCCTTTGATCATGATGCAGGAAACAACATTTTATGTTTTACGCCCTCTCGTGGTTTCTCCATCCAAGGCGCAACGGTGTCGCGCCATTGCAAATAATGTGATGTTTCTTTATGGGCAGCTACGGATGCCTCCGAGGCATATGCTTCATACAACACAAACTTGTTTGAGTCTTGCGCATCTTGAAGAATATCAAATCGAAGGTTGCCATTTTCCTTGACAGACTGCTCGTGATTGATCTTGGTTGCAGCGATAAAATCTTGAACAAATTCCCGCTTAACATAAACGTGTACAATGGTTACAAACATAGGCGTATAATGTGAATCAAAAGTAATAAAAGAGAATGTCGAAACGAAAATGATGAATGCACCTGGCAACTATATCATTTTTTGTTCAGTATATAAACTGCGGCAATGCCGAGTAGACCACCAATGATGGTATGCAATTGCACGACCTCGTCAAGAAAGATCCACGAGCCGAGTGCGGCAGACAACGGCACCATAAAAATGAAACTACTGGCGCGACTTGCACCGATACGCGCGGTTGCATAAAAGTAAAAAGTTGTGGCCAGCGAGGTGGTAATGGTGGCGCTGAATATCAGGTTGAACCAGAAAACCAAATCACCTTTCGCAAGGGTTGAGCGTACATCATCGAAGTTAGAAACGAGTGTCAGAAGAACGGTACTCAGGCCATACATCAGGAAGCTAAATGTAAAAGGTGAGCCATATCGCGAGGCTTTGGCTGTAAATAAACTCAGCAACGCCCAGCTAAATGATGCGAGTAGAAAATAAATGTTGCCAGCTTTGAAAATGTTTTCGGCTTCCGTTGTAAGCTTCAACAATACAACACCTGCAAGGAGGCCCAATATTAGTCCGATGGTTTCGTTTCTTGTCGGTCTTCGTTTCGCCATGACGAGCATGATGCCATACGAAATGATTGGATTTAACACGGTGACCAATACGCCACCAGCACCGGGTTGACCGAGCGTTATACCTTTAAAGAATAAGTAGGTGTATACCGAGATGAGAACGGCTGCTATGAAAAGGTCTAGAAAACCTTTTTTCTGAATGGTGAGTGGTGTCTTCAGAAATAGCAACAAAAAATATAACGACACGAACGTGGTGATAAACCTTAGGAAAGATATGGTGATTGGATTCCCGTAGAAAGAAAGATACTTCCCAGCAGTCCAGCTAAAACCCCAGCACGTCATGCTAAGGATCATCCCTAAAAGAAAAAGTTTTCGATTGCTTTCGTTCTCTGTTTGCATCGCGTGAAAATATCACACGAATAACGAATACAAAAGGTTGTCGAAAATTAAACTCTATTTATGCTAACGAATGCTCAGTTTAAAAAAGCGTTCCGTCAAGAAACTTTTTAGTGAAGTTGACACCATTTGCGTAGAAGAGCTTTTCGAGTTTGTTGTCAATGTCTTGTATTTGATAGTCGAACGTTGGATCATATTTGGCCATGATGCGAATGTCGACGCGTAATTTCTCTACTAACAGGTCGATCGTTAGTGCGTTCACGCAGTTGTATTTATCGTGAGCAAAATCGAGCGAATCAATCAAGCCATCGAGATCCGATCCAATACAGATATGGTCCCAGACGTGAACTTTTCCATTTGTACCGTTGTAGCCATGCAGTAAACCGACTTTGATGACGTACAACAGATTATTAATAAATGATGTAATGCTCGACACTTCAGGAAGATCGCCTTCCCCCTCTAAAATGTCTTGTAGATAGTCTTTGAAGGATTCTTCGTTGTCGCTTCCAACTTCAACTTCGTTCCAACATTCGTAGCGATTCTTGTCTGGATTTCTGGACGATTTACTGATGTAGTAGCACAGCGACAGCGGATCTTTCTTCAGTAGCTCTTTCGCGCTGAACACTTCTGGATATATTTTTCCGGCGCCCACGATGCGTTGATCAAAGCTGAGACCGATCAAACCCTTGGAATCAAGAATGGTCAAGATGTCTTCTTTGTAGAGATTAATTGACCATGGATTAAACATCGTGTTTCCGAGTCCTTTTTTTCGCCAGAACTTGAGACGTGTAATTTCGTGTCCTGTTGACGGCGGCATCCTTCTCACGAATGTTTCGCCATTCAGCGACGTGCCTGTGAAACCTGTGTGAGACGCGATGATTGGAATTTTTGTCCACTGGCGGGCTATGCGCATTTGATAAAAATATTGACGCGCATAAAAACTCATGTGTTTGATATCTACCAACGTAATCTTGTCTTTGGGTTGATTGAGACAAGCTTCAATAAATCGCGCACCCAGCGGCGTTAATCCTTTTCCTTCTGGTGTAAAGTTGAGGCTACTGCCCAGTGCTGTTATCTCAAGGTCATCGAATTCTTCATCGGTATTTTTTCCGGTGATGCCGACTTTTACTTTCACACCGTAGGCATGTGTGCTGGCTTCTTCTCGGCTAAGGTGCGTAATCGCTAAATAGAACACGCGATGCTTGTCTTTGAACTTCTTAAAGTTCTCGACGGGATCTGTTGTGCCGTGTTTGAAACTGTGTGCGCCTTCTACGGCAAGAAGTACATTTAATTTATTTGGATCGTAGTCGGAAATCTTGTTTACCAACACAACGTTTTGTGGTTGCTGTGCAATACTGTTGACAAGTGTATCGCGATCGCGCTCTAGGCTTGACAAATACGATACTTTGTTATGCTGAATATCTTTGATCAATTCGTGGTTAAGTGCACTGTGTTTTGGTAGAATATTTTTGATGAGTAGGTTCTTTGCGAATGCGCGTTCCAAACTTACCATGGGCGCAACAATCAATTCATACTTGCCAACCGTTTGGGATAAGTTAGCTTGGGAGTCGATTACATTTCGAAACCCTCGTAACCACTCCGGTGCGTCATCATTAATTTTTACAGTGTCCCAAGCAGACTTGTTAATGCAAAGCGAGCTCTTCAATGAAGGATGGAGGTGCAGGTCAAAGTATTTCATGAGGTGTACGGTTCTGTTGAAAAAGGAAAACCCATCTCTCCGCCGTTGCTTTCGCAACAACAAACAGATGGGCTCTGCAATTAAAAGTAGGGAAGCGCTTACACTTTTACAACCACGCCTACATATTACCGGGTTTCTCCTGTGGCTAGTCTTTAAAGGTTAATGTCTTCAGCTTGAAGGATCCTTTGTCTAGTGTACCCGACGAGTGACTCACAATGAAGACACTGTGGAATTTTCCGTCGGTTACGGTCGTGATAGGAATGACAAGCGTTTGCGTTGCGTTGTCCTTTTTCGGGGACTTTAATATGCCCGACCCGACCTTGGTTCCGTCGGGACTATCTAAACGCACTTCGTAGGTGTAATCATTTTCCGGAGCGATGTCCCAAAACGTACTAAGGTCAAGTGTTTTGATTCCGGTCAAATCAACCTTCTCGATCGCAAAAGAACCCGTTACCTGTGGTGTGATTAGCATACGAACACCGTTGACATAATAAGAGCGGAAGTCTTTACGATTTTTCGTGTCGTTCATAAACACTTTGTTGTTGCGCAGTGTTACTTCCGTAGATGCTGTAAGGGGTGTGATGTTTTTACCTCCTATATCGGTGTAGCTCGCAGAAAGCAATAATATACCTTGGTCTAAAATTGGTTTGTCAACGGTAGCGTTCACAACGCCAGATGCCGGTAGTGATTTCTTACTTTCACTTTTTACCAGCGACATAATCCATGTTACAATTTGTTTCGCTTCTGTTTCTTTCAAGTCGGCATGAGCCGGCATGTTTGTTTCTCCCCACACGCCGCTACCACCTTTTATTATTTTCTGTGAGAGCTTATTGAATACGTCTGGATCTTTTTGATAGCGCGCAGCAACATCGGCATAGGATGGTCCGATTGATTTCTCTGCTTCTTTGTGACACGCTTTGCAATCCAAAGACTGTGTGAGATTTTTTCCAATCATCGTTTCGGAGACACCTTGATGACCGATAGAAGCGCTTACGCGATCGCTACTTTCGAGATAATCAGCAGCTACGTATAGCCCGGCCGTATTTTTATCCGCAGCCGGATCGTCTTTGTCTTTCACGGTTACGGTATACTTAATTTTTTTGCCCGGGAAATAAAATGATTTGTTCCCCGCGATGTCGATCGCTACTTCTGGCATTTCGTTGCCGGCGAAAATAGTAACACCGTCACTTGATGCGGTTTGTTTTTCGCTGTCGATCACTGTTAACGACACTTTGAATTCACCGGGTTTGTTATAGGTATACGTATACCTTGGTTCTTGCGTCTCCTTCTGTTCGCCGTTGCCAAGATTCCAACGGTACGTAAGCGTTTTGCTCTCGAGGTCTGTCGCTACAGCGTTGAGTTCAATGGTGAAGGGCAGCGCTCCAGAAGTCTTGTCGATTTTGAATGACGATATTTTCGGGGCAAGATTTCCCGCGTTGTAGTCGATGCGTGAGATTGCCGCGTCTTTATTTTTGCTAAACCATCCGTTGCCATATTCGAGATAGTACAGTTTTCCGTCGGGGCCAACTTCCATGTCGATGAGTGCGTTTAGTTTCGTGTTTTCCATAAACGGTTCCATCTTAGAGAAGTCGCCATTTGATTCGAGCGTTACTACTTTTACCCAACCGCGAACCCAATCATAGATAAATACTTTCTCATTGAAATATTCAGGAAGACGTGTTGCTTCTGGAAACATGTCAGTGTAGTAAGCGGGGCCGGCCATCGCATTTCGTCCTCCCGCTTTTACCTGTGGGAAATCAGATGATGGACCGTAAGGGTACCAAATGAAAGCGGGTTGTGCTGGTGGTAGTTCTTTGATACCGGTGTTATTTAAGGATGTGTTTACAGGTTTCTGTGGATCGAAGAGCGGACCTGTTTTACCCGTTTCATAATCGAATGCGTGGTAAGGAATGTTGTTTGCGATAAACAGTGGCCAGCCAAAGAAGCCAGCTTTGCGTGCTTGATTAACTTCATCGTAACCCCGAGGACCACGTGTTTCAAGACTATCTACATTGGCGTCGGGACCAACTTCTCCCCAATACAGAAACCCATTTTTCTTATCGACAGAAATGCGATAGGGATTTCTATTTCCTTGTACATAAATTTCAGGGCGTGTGTTCGCGGTACCTTCCGGATACAAATTCCCTTCTGGAATAGTGTAAGATCCATCTTCGTTTAGTTTGATGCGGAGAATTTTACCTCGTAGATCATTTGCATTACCCGATGTGCGACGCGCATCATATTGTTCGTGTCCCTTTCGATCATCGAGCGGTGCATAGCCATGGCTTACATAACGTTGATTAGATTCGTCGAATGGTGTGGAGTTGTCGCCGGTGGAAACGAAAAGCAAACCATCTTTGTCGAACGCGATAGACCCGCCGGTGTGGCAGCAAATGTTTCTTTGCGAGTAAAACTGAAGTACGATCTTTTCGGATTTAAGATCAAAAATGTCATTCTCGAATTTGAATCTTGAAAGCCTATTCACCGATGTGTCGGAAGGACTATAGAATACATACACGTAATGATTTTTGCTGAAGTTAGGATCCGCTTGAATTCCGAGTACACCTTCTTCTGCGTTAACATCTGGTCGCGTTGCTTTGTTGTAGGAATTCAAAAAGGCAACTTGCTTGACGGCATTACTTCCATTTTTATACAATAGAATTTCGCCGCGACGTTGTGCGACAAGGATATCAAGATTAGGAAGGATAGTCATTTCCACCGGTTCGAAGAATTCTCCCGCTACCAACGTCGTTTTTGTGAAACGGTCTTCTTCGGGTATCAGTACCGTTGTGACTTTGTTATAATTCAATTCGTGATTATCGCCGATGGCATATTGAATACCGCCCAGTAAATGTTTCAAGAATGCTTCTTCTTGATACGATTCATTTGTATGGCCGAGCGCCGTATAGAACGCTCTTCCGCCGTCGTAGTTGTGGTACCATGACATTGGATGTTCACCCATGTCTGATCCGCCTTGGTAGCTTTTCTCATCAATCTTCATTAACACTTTTGTGTCGGTATTAACTTTCTTGAAGCTGTACCATTCGTCCTTTCGTGTCCATGTTTCGGGAAGGTGTTTCGTTGCAGGATGATCTTTGTCGACGATGTGTAAGTCTGCGTCTTGTATTTGTGGGTGATCAGCAAATTGTCCTCCTACGAGTTTGGTATACCATCCCCAATCATATTCGGTGTCAGTGGCCGCGTGAATTCCGACGAAGCCGCCACCAGCTTGTATGTACCGCTCGAAGGCTCTTTCTTGATACTGATTGAACACATCGCCCGTCGTTGACAGAAAAATGATGGCGGAATATTTCTTTAAACTGTCTTCATGAAACCAATTGGCGTTTGTTGTGGTGTCGACATCAAAGCTGTTTTGTGCGGCAAGCTTTTGAATGGCGGCAACGCCCTGTGGAATGGATTCATGGTGATAGCCTGCTGTTTTACTGAATACAAGCACGCGCGGATTTCCGGATCTTTTCTTTGCGCAGCCTGCGAGCAGAAGCAAGAAGCACAACAGTGTAACATAATATTTCATTCTTATAAATTGGTTCGATATTATAGTCATTATGACTCCAAGTAAAGGTAGTTGCCTTTCATGTTCGTTGGAAAAATTCTGAAAGAAAAAATTTACAACCTAACACCACGTCGTATGTTGATCCGAAAGATACGGCGTAGAAACCTGATGAATGGTGATGTCGCTAAATTTGTATTAAGTGTGCGCCGTGATTTAGTTTTATGTCACGCGACCATTTCTTCAAATAATCTGTCGAGCATTTCTTGTGGATCGTGGCAGAGCCCAGGATGCACTTTAGAAGTTTGGACGATCGTGCTTCGCGTAGCGGTTAGCCAACGAAATCGTTCGGCGATAGAGAGCGCGCCGATCGTGCCGCCTTCTTTTCCGCCCGCGCAAATTTTCTCGAATGCGGCGATGTATCCATGAAGTTCGTCACAGTCCATTGTCGCGCACAATACGTTGAGGCGATTGGGTTGCAACGTAATTCTACAGCGCAGGAATTTTTGTTTAGCGCAAAGTAAAATCACGCCGATGTTTAGGAATTCTTCGCGCTCCACACGTGGCACTACGCGAATAACGGCGTATTCAAATAAGTGACTTTCTTGCATGGTTCGCTTCGTTTACAAAAAAAATGCTGTTGGCAATTCTTGTTTGAAGAAATTGCACATAGGCTTTCCGTGTTAATGCTGGTGATTCGAAGAATGGATCATTAAGCCATTCGTCTGGGATCGTTCCCACAATAGTTTCGATGAGTGAAGGTGTTAATACGCTCGACATTTCTTCATTGACAGCATCAATCATAGATGCTTTAGGTAACATCACGTGATCTTTTACATTGGGAAAAAGTCGTTTAGGATTTTCCCAGTCATTCCAAGAATGATGAAAATAGAGTGAAGCGCCATGATCGATAAGCCAGAGTTCTTTGTGCCACCATAACAAGTTTGTGTTTCTTGCAGTGCGATCGACGTTGAGGAGTAATGCATCGAGCCATACAATTTTTGACGCGAGTAGAGGGTCGATTGGTGTTGCCAACGGATCGAAAGTAATCGCGCCGGAGAGATAGTGTAAGCCGAGATTTAGTCCTGTACTGGCTTTTAGGAGGTCTTGAATTTCTTCGTCGCCTTCAATTTTTCCAAAGGCGCTATCAAGGTTGGCGAATACAATTTCAGGAATACGAAAGCCGAGTCGTCTGGCAATCTCTCCGCCTACTAATTCAGCGATAAGCGCTTTAGTGCCTTGTCCGGCGCCGCGAAATTTCAATACGTATAAAAATTGATCATCAGCTTCTACGATCGCAGGAAGTGACCCACCTTCCCGAAGCGGCGTGACGTATCGGGTTACATTAACATTTCGCAACAACAACGTTGAGTCGGTTATCTCATTCTGTAAATTCATCAACCTCAAAAGTACAATTTAATCTTCGATCTCAACGGGTGTGAAATCGGCTTGAAAAAATAGTGATAAATTGTAAGTAAAAGCAAGTCGTATGGCAGATCAGAAAACAAAACCCACGGCATTGTCGGTAACTGAATTTATCGATGGTTTGGCAGACGAAACTGTACGCGACGACTGTCGATCGTTGATTAAGATAATGAAAAAAGTAACGGGCGATTCGCCGAAATTATGGAGCGGTAATATCGTTGGCTTCGGTACCTACCATTATCAGTACGAAAGTGGTCATGAAGGATATTCATGTTTAACAGGATTCTCACCGCGAAAACAAAACATCAGTTTGTATGTGATGCCTGGATTTGCAGAACATGCAAAGTTGCTTGAAACGCTTGGAAAGTTTAAGGCGGGGAAAGGTTGTTTGTATATCAAAAAGCTGTCGGATGTAGATGCTACGGCGTTAGCGGAATTGATTGCATTTTCTGTCGATAGCTTGAAGAAAAAATACCCGCAGAAATGATACTGTGTTTTAAAAGTTGAAGTAGCTCCCAAGCGTTGACGAAGTGATTCAGCCTTCTTTTTAATTCATCACGCGCTGTAAAATGCGACTTTCAGAGCGCAATCCTGCGCTGACAAAATGACGCACACCTTAAAGGAACCTGACTTTAGCTAAACGGTAGCTATACTGTCAGTATATCCTTCTGTATCGTGGACATGCTGGATGTATTGAATTGCTGTCGCAAATGACCTGGTAATTGTCGTGATCGCACTTAAACCAGCGGGTTGTCGCGGACTAATTTTGTAAGGTGAAAGAATACTATCTACGAATTAATCACAACACACTATGATACTAAAAAATAAGGTTGCCATTGTATATGGCGCTGGGGGTTCGCTGGGAAGCGCGGTGTCGAAAGCATTCGCCGCGGAAGGTGCTCATGTTCTGCTTACGGGTATACGCTCGAAGTCACTAGAAAAGGTTGCCTCGCAGATTAAACAGGTGGGCGGAAAAGCAGACGTATTTGAACTTGATGCGCTCAGCGAAAAGGCTGTGCGAACGTTCATTGGATTTGCCGTTGAGGAGTATGGCCATTTGGATGTTTCCTTTAATGCGATTGGTCTTCAGGATAAACAAGATATTCCGTTGGTGCATATGTCGCTTGAAGATTTTTATCGGCCTATAGAGATTGCCATGCGAACACAATTTATTACGGGTACGGCGGCTGCGCGTGTGATGTCGAAACAAGGATCTGGTGTTATTCTTTCCGTGACGGCAACACCCGGTGGGATCGGTTATCCGAAAGTTGGAGGTTTTGGTCCAGCATGTTGCGCCATCGAAGGACTAGTAAGAAACTTTGCCTCTGAAGTTGGGCCGATGGGTGTTCGTGTTATTAACATCCGCTCTGCAGGCTCTCCCGACTCAAGACCGTTTACGGAGGCGATTGCCAATATGGGCGAGGTTGCATTGGATTTCATTCATAAACTGGAAGACGACACGATGTTGAAAACACTTCCCATGATTAAAGACATCGCAAATGTCGCTGCGTTTCTTGCGTCCGATAAAGCAGGGAAAATTACAGGCGTTACGATCGATGTAACGTCGGGAACAACAAGTGCACTGAATTATACGGCGGCTCAAATCCCTTTTTGATTCGCTGCAACGATTATCATATAGTAACGGTTAGATGAGGAGAAGTCGGATCGTGTTCGCGTTGCAGCATGTCAATTGTAAGTTGGAATTAACTACGCCTGAGAATTTCGCTAAGCAGAGATTGCATTTAATACAATCTCTTTTTCTTTTCCTTTCAGTTTAATAGCACCTAACGAATGTGCTACATATTGTTTGTCGAGCGTCAATGCATTGCTAAGACTTGCCGAGGTAAGAATTTCGGCGCCAAGTTGACGACACATGCTGAGAATCCTTGATGTGGTGTTGAGGACGTCACCGGAATAAGTCACTTCTCTCTTGATCGTACCTACTTCACCAGCGATCACTTTGCCGGAATGTACGCCACCTTTGAAATCGGGAACAAGGCCATAACGTTTCAAGTATTTGTCTTGATTGTCGTGGATACATTTTTTGATATCGAAAAAGGTACGAATGCAGCGGTTGTCGAAGATACCGACTTGATAATCCCACGAGATAACAACTTCGTCGCCGACATATTGATAGATCTCACCTTTGTTATCGAGAATGGGATTGGTGATATCGGCAAAAAAATCTTTCAACAACGCGTGATATTTTTCGTCGCCTAGCTGCTCGGCGATTTGGGTGGATGAGTTGAGATCCAAGAATAGAAATATTTTTTCCTCACGCTGTGGCGTGTTGTACTTTCCGCGAATGATATGCGCGAATGCGCCTTGTCCAAACTTGTTGCTGAATTGAAGCAGTAATTGTGTGATGGAGACAATGCTTAACCACACCAGAATATTTTTGGCGCGTGTAGCATCTAAAAGGAAACTTGGAAGTAGTGACAAAGTATCGGCATGAAGGAGAGGTTTTCCAGAAATGTTCGGAAGTGTGATGGCTCCACGGATAAGGCTAACCAATAGGACAATCAACAGGAATGAGCTGATGACAGACAGAATGGTGTAGCCATAAGGTTTGTCTTGGTATTTAACATTGATATAAAAAATCAGGAAGCTTCCACCGAGTAATGCGCCCAGCAATCCAGATCCGGCGCTAAAGCAAATTGAGAATAGCAAAGAGTATGAAGCTGCTGCGCCTTTTGGACTTGCGGTCATCAGCACGAGGTGGTCATATAAAGCTATTAGCACACCTGCGACAATCCATGTTCCGGCGATGACCGTCAGCTGCTTGAATTGAATTTGTTTGCGGTTACTCATACACAAAAGTGTTTTGTACACTACAAACCTACTGTGTCAGAATCATGAAAAGCGGGTGTAATTCTGACATATCCGGAGGGTGTTTACGACATTTTCAGCGCTGTTTTCAAGTGTTTTTAGGGTTTTAAGAAAAAAGTGAAAAAAAATCTTTAGCCTCACATTCCTGCTGACATACAGCTGTCGCAATCACCTTTGATCTTTGTTTATAAAACAAAACAATATCGTTATGAGTTTGAAAAAACTGATCTCTAACTTCGCTAGTTACAATGTATGGGCGAACACCACTTTAGTAACATGGTTAAAAACAAAACCTGCGACGAGCTGGGACAAAGAAGTTGCATCAAGTTTTTCATCGATTACAAAAACGATCGTTCACATCTGGGATACCGAGAGATTTTGGAACTGTGTACTGAAGCAAATTCCGCCGCCACCCTCTTTTAGGTTTGTGGAATACACAGGGACGCCTATTGAAGCCATGGATGCTTTGGTCGCGCAATCCATCGAGATTGAGGAATATGTTAATTCATTATCAGAAGAAGAATTAGCGGACCTTCGTTTTCTCGATACGCCTTGGGTGAAGGGCGAGTTGCCACAATACGAGTTTATACAACATGTTTTTACGCATAGCACCTATCATCGTGGGCAAGTTGTTACGATAGGACGACATGCGGGCCTTGAAGATGCGCCGATGACGGACTATAATTTTTTCAACATGGCAGTGGATAAACTGGCTTTCAAAAACGAATTGAAAGTAGCGTAGTCGTTATGCTTTGTTGATATTATAATCGTCGGGGATTCTTGACGATTATTTTTTTGGTAGATAGAGAGAGAACGTCGCGCCTTCTTGAGGTTTCGATTCAGCAACGACGATGCCGCCGTGGTTCTCTGCAATTTTTCTGCATATCGCTAAGCCAATTCCGACGCCGTACGAATCGTGTTTTAAGCGTTGGAAAATTCCGAATATTTTTTCTGCGTTCAGCGGATCGAAGCCAATGCCGTTGTCTTTAAAGTTGATGCGATAGTAGGCGACGTTATTTTTTAATCCTTTCAAATTATGTTCGCTTGGACGGATGTACTCCCATGAAATTTGAATTTCGGGAACGACATCATTGCGACGGAATTTAATCGCGTTGCTAATGATGTTTTCAAACAGCTGGAGGAATTGATAGCGGATCCCGCTCACTATGGGGAGTGTGTCGCTATCAATCATGGCATGGGTATCTTTGAGGTAGATTTTGAGTGATGCCATAGTTTGCTCCAGTACGTCGTTGAGGTCTACATCTTCGATGTTTTTGTCGATGGTGTTCGCCAACGAAAAATCTAACATGCTTAAGAAGAGTTGACGCATGCGACCTACATTTTCTCGAATTTTATCGAGGTATTTTTTTCCATTGTCGGAGAGATTTTTTTCGTCGCGTTCCTCTACGATGGAAATGAAGAACTCGATTTTGCGCAACGGCTCTTGCATGTCGTGGCTCGTAATGTGCGTGAACGAGCTGAGTTCGGCAGCATATTTTTCGAGTTGGAAATTTTTCCCTTCGAGCTCTGAGTTGAGCTGTTGGAGAGATTTGTTTGCTGATTCCAGTGCTGTGTTAAACGCGGCGATTTGGGTGTACAAGCTTTCTTTTTCTTGAATGTGTCTATGAGAACGTTTTAGTTCTTGGTCTACAAAATAGAACGCGATGATGAAGATAAGAATGGAGAACATACTTACGGCAACGCTAACCATGGTGGCGAGCACGGTATGTTTCTTAGCATCAAGCGCGCGATCTGCCGACAACTTGGAGGCTACACGCTGCATGTTGTTCATCAACGCTTGAATGCTGTCCATGCCGATCTCTGATTTTTTCAAATCGTCGTAAAGCAACGTGTTTTGGCGATATGCGTGTTCTTGCAGTCGCTGAATCACAAAGGCGTCGTGTGCGATTTCAATTTGAATCATCGACTCAAGCTGCGCGAGGTCTCGTTTTAGCGTTTGATTGTCTTGGAGCAGAGAATCAATGAGTGCGATGTGTTGATGGATTTCCTTTACAGCGGTTTGTTTGAGTAGGTAGGTTGTATCGTGCGTTAGTGCATATCCGCGGAGCGCAGATTCGTGATCTTTTAGGATTGCATAGATCTTGTCGAGTGATTGACGTGTGAGGTTTGTATTGTGCACGACATCGGAAGAGGAGCTTTCTTCAAATGTTTCGTAAAGGAATAGAATTGACAAAGACGTAAGCAGGATAATTCCTGTTATGAAAATAATTCGCGAATAAATGATACGTCTTGAAGACTCCATCGACAGGCCGATCTTGCTAAGAGCGGGAAGCCAATATAATAGATTTTAATTGTTGGATGAAAACTTCGGAGGGTGACTTTCAACGAAGTTTATGAATGCTGCGGTAACCGTCGTTACGCAAATTTTCTGAAACAGTTGTAAGGATATTGCGGAGGGTTTTTAAATCAGAGGGTTTAGTAATGAACGCCGCTGCACCGAGCTCGGTGGCCAGTTGTTTATCGCGATGATGTGAGGATGTGGAATACATGATTACGGGTATGTCTTTGAGTGAGGCGTTTGATTTTAACGCCGTAAGACATTGCCAACCCGTCATTTCAGGCATATTGATATCTAAAAAAATAATGAGTGGTCGAGGTCCAGCGGCTTGTGTTAGGTATTCAAGAATGCCGAGGCCGCTTGTGAAAGTTGTCACTCCTATAGTCGGATCTACTTCTGAGAAAACCGATGCAAACATTTCAGCATCATCCGCGTCGTCGTCAGCCAGCAAAATTATTTTCTCGATGCTCATTAGGTCTGTAAGGGTAGAATTATCTACAAAAGAGATTTGATCGTCGTTCGGCTCGAAAAATACACTAAGGAAAATCATATGTCAATGCTGCCAAAACGCTTTCTTCGTCATGAAGTACAAATTTGTGAATTGTCGACAACCGATGTGGAAATGTTGATAACTCGTGGCATCATATTTTTATCGATAATGGTATTCCTACGGCTCCTTGTCTGTGATTAGAAGGTTGGTCGAGAGGCAGGTTACAACCCGTGCACTATCGACCATAAAGTCAAATAGACATCACCCGTCGGCTCATCCAAAACCTGTCTATAAAAATTAATCTATGAAGAAACTACTTACACTTTCCATTATCGCTGTAACACTTTCGGTGTTGGCGTGCCAGGACTCTAAAGACGAAGCTAAGTACGATCGTCAGACGTTGGCAGCGTACAAACAAATCGGTCATCAAATTTCTAATGAGACAGGAATGCGGTGGATTGATAAGTATAACGAGAAAAACAACGGAGCACGCTTGCCGCTATCGGCCTATGGCGCTTCTGCGAATAGTTTGGCCAAGCTTCGATCACTAGAAGGCTTAGTCGGAATAGCTTTTCATCATGCGATCGACGATCAAGGTGCGCATCATTTTATTTTAAGCGCTGTGGGTGAGGATTTACAAGTTTGGTCTGATGCAGAGGGTAAAGTATTTATCGACGCGAACACTGATGCGGAAATTGCTGTATCTGAGGCATCAGAATGGACTGCCAGATATAAGGAGGCTAACCCGAACGAGATTTGGTTCCACTTCTTCGGGAGCAACGTATTTGAAGAGATTTCCGAAATTCCCTACCTTGATGATGTGAATATTGTACCAGCATTAAATGATTTGGACTTGTCTCCTCAGCTGCTTTTGATAATTCTAAATAATCCTTTGGGAATTCTTAGCAGAACTGCCGACGCGGGTATTGTATATGATGCGTCAAGTCCTTGTCCTCCTTGTCCAGTGAACTAAAGTTTCAACCACATTATATAATCAATGAGGTCGGAAAGTATTTCTGATATACTTCGGATAGCGTCCATTGTTTCGGTCGCTTTTCCGCTAGTATCGTACCTGATAAAATTCAGGTATGCCTCAAAGCCCATTCACTTGATCGGCATGCTTACGCTTGCGTCTGCACTTTCCGATCTGGTGGGTGGGATTTACTTTTCGCAGGGTAGGTCAACTGTTGTACTATTCAATAGCTTTTATGTTGTTCAATTTTTCTTGCTGACTTGGTTTTACTTTGAACTGGCCAAAACCAAAAAGAGCAGAACAACCGTACTCGGGGGATTATTTATTTATGCGGTTGCCTTCGTGTTGGTGTCTGTGTACCTGCAATCGTTTCTAGAATACCAAACATTTCTTTGGACAATCTCGGGCATGATCATGATACTGTTCAGCTCGTCCTATGTCGTGTACTTGTTTTCGGCAGGCACCGTGATGCAAAACCATGCCTCCTTTTGGATCAACAGTGGAATCCTGTATTACTTCAGCTTCAACTTGTTTTTGTTTGTGATGAGCAGTTATGTGCTCACGAAACTGGAACCACAGATCGGGATGCTGATCTGGAGTTTCCACAATGCGAATAACGTGGTTAAGAATATTCTACTCGGTCTTGGCATTTCTTCTTCGGCAGCAGCTACGATGGTAAAGTAATCAACGGGTCGACGATCACTTTTTTTCTGTCCGAAAACTCAGCCCTTCCTTTCGCAGTGCTTCACGTAAAATCTTTATCCCTGTTGGCCCCATGCCGTGAAGACTAGCAATGTGTGTCTCCGAATGACGCGCCAATGACTTTAATGTTTTGATGCCAGCACCAATTAACGCGCGTTGTGCGGGAGCTGAAAGCAATGCGAGAAATCCTGTGTTTGGTTTTCTCGCGCGCTCACATATCGGACAATTAGGGCAATCGCTACTTTTGTAAAAGCGATGGCCCTCTTTGCAGATTCTTAAATTACCCTTCGGCATTAGTTGGATTCAGTATACTTTCTAAAGTTATCGAGGATAGCTTGCCATCCAGCGCGTTGTTGTTCAATGCTGTGTGTGTTTTCGGCGTCGAATGTTTCCGTAACTTTTGTTTGATTGCCATTTGCTTCAAATTTGATTGTCACTCCACGGCCGTCGCTCATCTTATAGGCTATTAATTTTTTGTCTTCTACGTTGGTGTATTCTCCACCGAAATCGAAACTGAAGCTGCCATCTTTTGCTGCCATGGTAGTTTTGAAAGTACCACCAACGCGCACATCGTTGTCGGCGTAAGGCGCATGCCAATCATCGCTCGCGGCGCACCATTTGGTAATGTGTGCAGGCTCATTCCAGTAAGCCCAAACTTTTTCTACGGGTGCATTTACAGTTGCGTCTACCGTGATTGATGTTTTTGCTGTTGTTTCCATATTGGTTGTTGTTTTTATTTCTTTGTTTAATGATACAAACTTACGGCGGTGTACGAATCGGGCGAATGGTCGAAAGCGACTTTTGTGCGGGTAAAATGCGACATGCAGTAAGCGTTGTTGTAACGGGTATGACGATTCCATTATTCTTAACAATATGATTGTTCTTCAAACAGCGCTTACACTACCTGCCTATCCGCGAGGCTTCCATTTAATTACGCCGCGTATAGTCGGAGCGTTGAAGGGTATAAACCAAATCAAAGCGGGACAGCTCCATGTGTTCATCAAGCATACATCGGCGGGCTTAACGATCAATGAGAATGCAGATCCCACAGTCCGTGGCGACTTTGAAAGACATTTTAATGTGATGGTTCCCGAGAATGCTTCCTATTACAAACACACCATGGAAGGATCTGATGACATGCCCGCCCACATCAAGGCATCGTTGTTGGGAAGTTCGGTCACAATTCCCATTACGAACGGTGAGCTTAATTTAGGAACGTGGCAGGGGATCTACTTATGCGAACATCGTGATCACGGCGGCAATCGCGACATTGTGATTACGGCGTTTGGGATCTAAGACTACTTGCCGAAATAACCTTTTCCGTGGGCCATCAGACCTGCGAGCAATGGAATGATTACGAGTAGTAATAGTTCGAGGCGCAACATCATAACAATAGCTTTCGGAATAGCGACAACTTCCGTCGGGTCACCCTTTCTATTTTTTATAAAGAAGACGGTTGGGTAGATGGAGAGAAATCCAACCAGGGCGAAACAGGTTAATTTGGTGTGAAAGATCCAATTTTTAGTATAATAAATAGACGGTTTCCCAAATCCGCCAAGCCAGAGCGTAAGTCCGACGCCGAGTAGCGTAAGGGCTGCTACACCGTATATCGCATCGATTCGCGAAAGCTTATTGATTTCAGCGCGTGTGAGCGACTTTTTGAGGAGCAAATGCTCTGCTGTGAGCGTTCCAACGATTGTAAAGATGCTGATGAAATGGAGATAACGAAGGATGATTTCGGTAGTCATAAGTGCGCAGGCTTAAAAAGTAATGTTCAGTGAATATTTCAGTTGCCGAAATATCTTAAAAATATCCGCTGATCGTGGTGATTAAAGTCAAGAAATACGTCCCAGAAAAAACGGCCGGATGCCTTGGTGACAGTAGCGACCGGAAATGGGCTGTGGCCTGAAAACAGTTCCTGACATTTGTAGATAAATCGAAAAGAAAAATTTATTAAATTTGATTTACAGATTTGATTACTTAACAAAATTATGGCGCGACCGCTAGACTTTAACAAAGGGGACTTAGAAAAAAGACGTCTTCAGAAGAAAAAAGAAAAAGAGCAAAAGAAAGAGGAACGGAAGTCAAACCAAAAGAAGACTTCGTTTGAAGATATGATTGCCTACATGGATGAAAATGGCAACATTACCTCTACACCTCCGGATCCAACAAAGAAGAAGGAAGTTAAAACTGAGGACATTGTAATCGGTTCCCGAAACGTACAGTCTTCTACGGGAGAAGATCCTGTAAAAAAAGGTCGTGTTACATTTTTTAATACTTCAAAAGGTTTCGGCTTTATCAAAGACTCGCAAACGGGTGAAGATTTGTTTGTACACGTGAACAGTCTGTTGTCGCCGATTCAAGAGAATGACATCGTTACGTTTGAAAGTGAGCGTGGCCCTAAGGGATTGAACGCCGTTCGCGTTAAAAAATTATAATATTGGCATAGCGCCAAAAAAAAGCCACGTCTTTCCAGGCGTGGCTTTTCTATTTTTAATCGTGCTTGCATTTAGTCGCGAAGCTACCATGAGGCACGCAGCTTTGGTTGATAACCTTGGCGGTGGCTTAATTTCGCCGACACCCAAATCGCAGCATTTATGAAATGCGCGTTACTTCTAATATAAAATTTTTGTTGAGTGTGAACTCAAAGGTATTGGCGTCCATTAATTCGGTTGCCTTTTTTGACGCATTGAGTACGCTCAAAAGATCTTGTGCTACTGCAGACCCTTTAACAGCGTTGACTGCCTTTCCCTGAAATGCCTGCAGGCTGAAAGAATAAGATTTTTCTTTTGGATTAAGCGCGCGGAATTCGTGAGCCGACAACTTATATGATTGTGCTCCGGCCTCAGTTCCCATCATCAATTGGATGACAACAGGGCGATATTTATTCCATAACGATGCATATACCTGCAGCGTAGGTGTGCTATAAAATCGTGAATCCATGTCGCGTGGTTGTTTGGTGTTGCATTATTACCTCGTCAAAGTTCAACAATATTTTTCATATTAAGATTCCACCGCGTTTCTCAGCGTGTGCTGTGTTCTTAGTCACGCGCGAAATAGAACATGAAGGTTATTCAAGTTTGCATTCAAATACAATCGATCTCAGGGGTTGATTTTGCCGCACGACACAAAAAAATATGGCATTTCGGCTAAATCAGTTTAGTATTTCCATATTGCACATCGTCTTATGATGTAATGGATTCTTACTTATCACCTTTATCTGTTATGAAGAAAATTTTATTTGCGATTGCAATGGCGTTGTTGATGGTGGCCTGCAATTCTGAAAAACAAACCGTCAGTTCATCAAAAGAAAAACTTGTTGACTACATCAATCCATTGATGGGTACGGCGTCGGAGTTTAGTTTTTCAAATGGTAATACCTATCCGGCAATCGCTACGCCTTGGGGAATGAATTTCTGGACGCCACAAACCGCGAAGATGGGCGATGGCTGGCAGTACAACTATAATGCAATGAAGCTTCGTGGCTTGAAGCAAACCCATCAACCGAGCCCTTGGATAAATGACTATGGTGCTTTTTCATTGATGCCCATCACCGGAAAACTCGTTGTTGATGAAGAGAAACGCGCATCGTGGTTTTCCCACAAAGCAGAGACCGCTACGCCATACTACTACAGTGTTTACTTGTCGGATTATGACGTGAAGGCTGAGGTTACACCAACGGATCGTGCGGCGCAGTTTCGCTTTACGTTTCCTTCAACGGATTCTGCTTACATTATTGTTGACGCGTACAATAAAGGGTCTTATGTGAAAATTATTCCTGCTGAACGCAAGATTATTGGTTACAGTAGAAATCACCATGGTGGTGTGCCGCAAAATTTTCATAACTATTTTGTGATGCAGTTTGATCACGACTTTGTTGCTGCTGGAACTTGGGATCCAAAGAAAATATCATTAGATCAACTTGAGCTTAGTGGTGAGCATGTTGGTGGCGTAGTAAAATTCATCACGAAAAAAGGAGAGCAGGTTAATGTACGTGTTGCTTCGTCGTTTATAAGCGCTGAACAAGCTCAGTTAAATTTAGACCGCGAGTTGGCTAGCGATTCATTTGATGCGACAAAAGTAAAGGCTGAAGGACGTTGGGAAAAAGAGCTTAGCCGCATTCGTGTTGAAGGAGGAACAGTACAAGAGAGACAGACATTTTATTCGTGCCTCTATAGAATCTTACTTTTCCCGCGCAGTTTCTATGAGTACGACGTCAATAATAAAGTTGTTCACTATAGTCCGTATAACGGGCAAGTGCTTCCGGGATATATGTTTACCGATAATGGTTTCTGGGATACGTTCCGCGCGGTATTTCCATTTTTTACCGTGATGTATCGCGACCTTGACGCGAAAATTATGGAAGGCTTGGTGAATGCTTATAAAGAAAGTGGCTGGCTACCGGAGTGGGCGAGTCCAGGGCATCGCGATTGTATGATCGGATCAAACTCCGCATCACTTATCGCCGATGCATACATGAAAGGAATTCGTGGGTACGATATTAACGTGCTCTATGAGGCGATGCTGAAGAACGCAAACCATGCGGGCCCGATGAGCTCCGTTGGGCGACTCGGTGCTGATCAGTATAACAAGCTTGGCTATGTACCATACGATGTAGGCATTAACGAAAGTGCAGCAAGGACACTTGAATACGCCTACGATGATTTTTCGGTGATGCAAGTTGCTAAAGCATTGAACAAAACAGAAGATGTAACACGCTTCCAGAAGCAAGCTATGAATTATAAGAATCTGTTTGATCCGGAAACAAAACTTATGCGTGGCAAAAATCAAGATGGAAAATTTCAAACACCCTTCAATCCATTTAAGTGGGGCGATGCTTTTACGGAGGGAAACAGTTGGCATTATACATGGTCAGTATTTCAAGACATAAAAGGACTAGTGGAATTGATGGGTGGTGACGAAGCGTTTGTTGATAAACTTGATGCCGTTTTTACGATGCCTCCGGTGTTTGACGAATCGTATTATGGTATTGTGATTCATGAGATACGTGAAATGCAAGTGATGGGCATGGGACAATATGCGCACGGCAATCAACCGATACAGCACATGGTTTACCTCTATAATTATGCAGGCCAACCTTGGAAAACACAATTGCATGTACGTAATATCATGAAGAAATTATATCACTCAGGTCCGGATGGATATTGTGGCGACGAAGATAACGGACAAACTTCGGCTTGGTACGTATTTAGTGCGATGGGATTTTATCCGGTATGCCCGGGATCAAATCAATATGTAATCGGTTCTCCGCTATTCAACAAGGTGACATTAACCCTTGAGAACGGTAAACAATTCGTGATTGATGCAACCGCGAACAATGCAAGTAACATCTATATCAAAAATGCGTCACTTAACGGTGCTGCGCTTGATGCGAATTGGCTTGATCATGACGTGATCATGAAGGGTGGAACGCTTTCGCTTGACATGGACTCTGTTGCTAATACAAATAGAGGAATTTCAGAATCTGCGCGACCATTCTCGATGAGTGGGTCGAAATAAGATGAGTCTTGATAATGAACTAAAAAGAAACCCGAATGAAGTGCTCGGGTTTCTTTATTTATAAGCTGTGTGCGCTGCGTTACTTTACGATTCCCAAAAATGTTGCACCGAGGTTATCAACGATTATTTTACGGTAGCGTGAACTCTTGCGATATGCGTCTGTAAGGAAGGCATTCCAAGGTTCTTCCCAGTCAGATTGTTTGCTCATGACGTACGCCAGGTTTTCGGCGTCACCTAAGTCTAATTTTTGTTTTTTAACCGGAAGACTTTTTCTTACAGCGTCAACATATTCGGTGAAATCTAAGATGGTAAAGATCTTCGGATTGGCGCTGATGTCCTTTAAAATGCCGGGGCCGTTTTCGACATATTCAACTTTGAGCGCAGGTGCATGTTGCTTCTTGATTTGTTCGATGCGTTTTACGTGTGTACTTCCAGCGATGATCTCCGCCGTATAGCCCTTCAGTTGCGTATTGATGTCGCCATACGACTCGATATTGGGTGCGTTTTTATGGGTGAGCAACACGAGTGGGTTCGATAGGAAAGGAGGTGTAAACTTGAAGATCTTTTTTCTTTCTTCCGTGATGGTGACATTTGTTACACCTAAAATGTCTTTGGTATTTTGTACAATCTTGAGGAAGTCGGTAAACACGGTTTCTTCGCCCGCGTATTTGATTTCAACCTTCTTGCCGTATGTCTTTTCGACAAATTCAGCGAAGTCGCTGATAATGTCAACGCACATCCCTTTCATTTTTCCGTTTTCAAGATAGATCAAGCCGGGTTGTTCGTAGTATACGATAGTAAGTGTGCCCTTCCCTGATGCCTTTACCTTTGCCCAACTATCGCCTTGATATTTTTGAGCATGCGTAGAAAAGGATATAAAAAGTAGCGCAAGGATTAAAAATTGTTTCATGGGGTAAAAAATGGGTTTGTGACAATATAAAAGTAATTATCACAGCAAAGTGATGATTGTAATAATGATGTAATAAAGATTCTTCTGCAAACGGGTGTATTCGCGCATTTCGTCGTCTGCTGCATGGCATTTGAGGTTTATCAATTGGTCGTGGAGGTAAATTTCCGATATTCGCCTTCCATAATTCATTAACCATCATGATTAGAACCCTACTTTTTTTGTCGTGCCTTATCTGTGCGATGATCACTGTGGCGCATGCTCAGCAAGAAGAAATTCTTCCGCCAACACAACCCTGGAAAGGTAAAAGTTTATCACTCGTCGCAAAAGCAAACGATGCTTGGATTACACCCACTGAGACAAGCAATTTTCAAAACACGCCTTCACATGAGGAGACCATCGCTTGGCTTGAAAAACTGTGTGCTGCCTCTGAGGTGCTGGATCTCACAACGGTAGGGCATAGCGCAAATGGGAGAAAGATCGTTCTCGTTATCGCTTCTACCGATCCTACATCGGTGAAGACTTCATCAAAGCCAAACGTTTTTGTGCAGGCCGGTATTCATGCTGGTGAAATCGACGGAAAAGATGCAGGTATGATGCTCTTGCGCGATATCGCCTTTGGAAAGAAACGTGATCTGTTGAAGAATGTAAACTTCTTGTTTATTCCTATCCTAAACGTAGACGGTCATGAGCGTAAATCACCATTCAACCGCGTTAATCAACGTGGCCCATCTAACATGGGTTGGCGCACCAATGCACGTAATCTCAATCTCAATCGCGACTACATGAAGTTGGACACTGAGGAAATTCGCACTGTAACAACGGTAATGAATGATTACAACACAGCGTTTTACGTTGATCTGCACGTTACCGATGGCGCCGACTATCAGTATGACATCACCTATGGCTATACGGGTTATTCAAAATCGATCAACGCATTTTTGAATACAGCGATAAAACCAGTGCTTGATAAAAATTTGAAAGACTATGGTCATATACCAGGTCCGCTCATGTTTGCTACGAACGATCGTGACTTTTCACAGGGTAATTTAGATATGCCTTTCGGTCCACGGTTCTCGAACAACTATGGTGATCTGCGTAGAATTCCATCCATACTTGTGGAGAACCATTCTTTAAAACCTTTTAAGCAACGCGTACTTGGAACATATATTTTTTTAGAAGCGCTTTTGCAGGCCATTGGAAAAGAATACGCGTCAATGAAAATGGCAATTGAAAAAGATAGAAATGTGCGAAACGAATCGGTCGTGCTCACGTGGACAGCCACCGACAAACCTGATACGATGATGCTTGCCGCGATCGAATCACGCATCGAGAAATCACAAGTTACGAATGGTGATTTTGTTCGTTGGACAGGTAAGACGTTAACGCAGAAGATCCCGTACATCCGTTATTCGAAGCCTGGGCAATCTGTCGCTAGACCAAAAGCATATTGGATTCCGGCGACTCACCAGGAAGTAATATCACGATTAATAATGCATGGTGTTCAAGTAGAAAAGATTACCACGCCGACAACCGTAAAAGTTGATCTGTATCGTATTGACGGGCATAAATTTTCCAATGTTCCTTTTGAGGGACATTTCTCAGTAACGGCAACAGGTACAAAGCGAGAGTCACACACCGAGGTATTTTATCATGGATCGGTTCGTGTTTCGACAGACCAACCATTGGGGGATTTGGCTATTCATTTACTTGAGCCCATTTCTCCGGACAGCTTTTTCTCCTGGGGATTTTTTCCGGAAATCTTCACGCAAACGGAATACATCGAAGAGTATGCGATTGAACCATTAGCGAGAATGATGCTGGCTAAAGATGAAAATTTGAGAAAAGAGTTTGCGCTTAAGAAACAACAAGATCCCAAATTTTTGGATGATCAACGGGCGGTCTACACGTGGTTTTACGAAAGGTCACCTTTTGTTGACGGGCGGTACTTGCTCTATCCAGTGGGTATTGAACTATAGCGTTAGCCCATGCTAGACGAAACACGCATGAAGGTGGCGTAACAGGCCGGGGATTTTGGTCCCCGGTTTTTTTAGCTGCACTGACCGAGCGCAACCCATATCAGTATAAACACAATCACTGTACCGAGGCAGCCACCGCCTAGCTTTTTGGCTCCATATCCTGCAATGAGTCCGCGTAAAAGATTATTCATGATTGATTATTTTTTCTAAAAGCTATAAAAGTGATGCCGAAGAAACTTCTTGTCAAGTTGGTTTACGCCTACACACGCTGTAGCTTCGGTTAACGATTGTGGCGGAGATTGCTACGCCCGTACCAGAACCATTGTTTGTGAAATACATTAAGATCCCCTACATCCAAGTAATTGTTGCCATTGCTGTTGGTATTCTCGTTGGATTTTTATTCCCGGCGTTTACACCCACTGCTAAACTCCTTAGCGATACGTTCATCAATTTGATCAAGATGATCATTGCACCAATCATTTTCGCAACGGTCACGCTGGGCATTGCTGGTGTGGGAGACATGAAGAAAGTTGGGAGGATAGGTGGCAAAGGTATTTTGTATTTCGAAATCGTATCGACAATTGCGTTGGTGATTGGTTTGTTTGTTGCAAACTTGATGAGGCCCGGTGCAGGCATAGCGCACGATAACTTAGACACGTCTGCAGTGGAGGGGTACGCAAAGTCGGCGAAGCAATTAAATTGGGGCGAGTTTTTTGCGCACATCATTCCATCAAATATTTTCAAAGCTTTTGCTGAAGGGGATATTCTTCAAGTTCTCTTTTTCAGCATTCTATTCGGCGCGGCACTAACGCAACTGGGCGACGTGGGTAGGAAGGTGCAACTAGGCGTGGAAAAAATTTCCATTGTCCTTTTTAAGATGATGGCAATGATTATGAAAGTCGCGCCCATTGGTGCGTTCGCAGGCATGGCCTATACGATCGGAAAATTTGGATTCGCGGCGCTCGTGCCACTGGGTAAATTGATGTTGTGTGTTTATGCGACAATGGCGCTATTTGTGTTTGTTATTCTTAACGCAATTCTCGCCTATTACAAACTTAGTTTATGGAAATTATTGGTGTACGTCAAAGACGAATTACTCTTGGTGTTGGGTACGTCATCGAGTGAAAGCGCTCTTCCATCGATCATGGAAAAACTTGAGTCTGCCGGAATTCGGAAAAATGTTGTCGGGTTAATCATTCCGACCGGATATTCGTTCAATTTAGATGGTACCGCCATTTACCTGAGCATGGCTTTTATATTTTTGGCGCAAGTGTTTGAAGTGCCACTTTCGTTGGTAGATCAGCTTACAATCATTGCAATCTTGATGCTCACAAGTAAAGGCGCTGCTGCGGTTACTGGTGGAGGATTTATCGTACTGGCATCGACGTTGGCAATTTGGCCGTCAATTCCGATGAGTGGACTTGCGCTGCTTATCGGAATCGATCGTTTTATGAGTGAGGCTAGGAGCATTACAAATTTAATTGGCAACACCGTGGCCACCGTTGTGATTGCACGTAGTGAAAATGAAATTGATATGACTGTTTACCGTAATGTTGTTGAGTAGTTGTGCGCAAGAAATAACTACCGTGAGCGATTGACTTACCTAGACTTTACAAACGCTTTTTTTGCACAGAGAATTTCCAATAGAGAAATATCGTAGTCAGGTTTTCGGCCACGAGTATCCAGAGTATTGGGTCGGTAAAGAATTGATCGTAGCTGCGACCTCTCGGTATTTCTATAAACGGAACGGTGATGAGAGCATCCAAACAAAGCGCAGTCGCGCTGGCAATCAAACCCACAAATAAACCATTGGGTTGCGCAACGTGCCGATAATATCGCGAGGCAACAAGCCACGCGTAACATGGCATTGCAAGAAGAACTGCGATTCCTTGGCGAGTCGTAGATTCACGAAAGCCGGGAATATTTTCTAGAATCGTGAAAGACGTGACGGCAAGCATCCAAATAAATGCACCGGCCGCGATGGCTTTTAGGATTTTCATCTTGTTTGAATTTTCTTCAAAAATGAAAATGTTCTTCTGCCTGAACCTTGTTTGAAAAGAAGGATGATTTGTTCGAGAAGAAACTACTGTCTTACAGCGCTTGGCCTCATGCCAAACTTCTTGGTAAATGCATTCGAGAATGAGCTTAAACTTTCGTATCCCACAGCGGATGCGGCCTCCTGAACGTTGACATGATTGTTTTGAATGAGCGAGAAAGCTTTGTCCAGTCGTTCATGCTGAAGGTATTTGAAGATAGGAACGCCATAAAAAGCTTTAAAATCTGTCTTGAGCTTTTGTTGATTAATGCCGACCAGTTTCGCGAGCTCAGCCAATGAGGGCGGTGCGTCTATGTGGTCGATCATGATATTCCTTGCCTGTAAAACCTTATCGTTATTCCGGTGGTTGATTTTTTCTTGCGTAGACGTCGAGAGCATGTAAAAATAATGTGCAAGAAGTTCGGTGATCTGACTCTTGATGAACATAACACGCATATCGCCTTGGTATGTTGAACTTAAAATCTTTTGAACAGCTTGCTGCATTGTAGGCGGCATCCTCAATTGAGGGCCTCCTAGAAAGTCGCTCTCTGTTTCAACTAAGTTCAAAAGCAAATCATGAAAAACATTGCGCTCATGGGCGTGTAAGAATGCGATGTCCTTTCGTTCAATAAAAATAGTAATACACTGGAGCCGTCTGTCACTCGCAATGGCGTGAGTGAACGATACCTTTGAATTTGCAAAGAAAGAAATTGCCTTTCCAGTTGTATTTTCGAAACTGTACTTGGCATCCCCAGCCGTCACTTTGAGTTGGACATTGGCGGAACCATAGAAAGCAAATCCAATGGCATCACTACGAAAGTTACATGTTACCAACTTTGGTTTTTTTGCATTGGACTGCTCGACTAAAACAGTATATGCTCCAAGAGAAATAACGTCAGTGATCATTTCGATATTTTTTCTTATCGACGTAAATCACTACATTTTATTTTGCGATGCGTTGAGTTTTGGTAAGATATATCTGCCGAAATCTTCTATAAAAAGTTCTTGTTCTCGATTTACGTTGTGAAGCACAATCTTTTCAAAGCCCATGTCGATATAGTTTTTGATATGATTGGCATGTACATCTAAATCAGGTGAGATGTTAATCATCTTGGTGAGTTCATGGGGTTGTACCATCTCGCCGAGCGCGTCAAATTGTTCTACCTTCCAGAGGTCAGCGAGTACAGTACCAGCGAAAATATTGGTTCGCCATTGATCATAGGCGCCGCGCATAGCACCTTCTTCTGTTTTATCGTACGACAACTGTACTTTCAAATACATCGGTTTGTTTTTTCCGCCACCACGATAAAAGGCGTCGACAACTTTTTGGAGATCTGGTAACGGCGCGCTTACTGTAATGAGTCCATCGGCCCAGTTGCCCATCCACTCGGCAGTTTCGGCGGTAACGGCAGCACCTATAATAGGCGGCGGACTAAGCGGGAGCGTGTATAGTTTTGCTTCCTCAATGTTTACGACGCCATGATGCGTTACCGTCTCTCCGCGAAATAAACTTCGGATTATATCAACGCTTGTTTTGAGGCGTTCATTTCGCTCTGCTTTTGCGGGCCACTTTTCGCCTGTGATTCTTTCATTTAGTGCTTCTCCGCTACCTACAGAAATCCAGAAACGATCGGGGAACATCTCCGCTATTGTTGCTGCAGCTTGTGCAACGATTGCGGGGTGGTATCGTTGGCCAGGCGAACACACTACGCCAAACGGAAGTGGAACGGCATACATGGCGGCACCGAGCCACGCGAAAGAAAAACCGCTTTGCCCTTGTCGCTTACTCCATGGGTGAAAGTGGTCAGAAGAGTTTATGAATGTAAATCCATGTTGTGCAGCAAGTGACGCATAACGTAACAATTCACTTGGTTTGAACTGTTCATGCGAGGCGTGGTATCCAATTGATGCCATATGTTTAAATTTTGTTTTCAACACGAAGCCATATAAACCCAAAGCCGTCGAGGATGATCAACCCGTCGTGAACCGCGCTTTCACCGTCGCAAAGTATTTCGAATACTGCGCTATGCTCTGGTATAAAGTCGGATAGCGCTAACGTTGTAACTTCGTCTTTGAAATTGTGACAGAAAAACATCTTCACATTGTCATGTTCACATGTATGTGCGAGTATCCCTGATGGCGTATTTTTAGAGAAGCTGTATTTTCCTATTCCAATTTCAGGAGTCTGTTTTCGCGTGGTGATCATTCTTTCAATGAAATTCAACAAGGCATTGGGGTCGCGTTGTTGTGCAAGTACATTGATCCTGGTAAAGGAATATTCGCCTTCCTTGATGATAGGATGGACAATTTTTCGCGCGTTTGCTGTCGAGAATCCTGCATTATGAGAAGACGACCATTGCATAGGCGTTCTCACGGAGACGCGTCCATCCAAGTTGAGATTATCGCCCATACCGATCTCATCTCCATAACGGAGTAACACTGCGCCCGGCAATGCAAATAGGATACTGTAACATAAATGCAATAGACGCGGATCATTTGCCACCATAGGCGCGAGACGTCGTCGGATACCTCTATTGTATATGCGCATTGTTTTTTGTGGTGCATACTGGGAAAACACGAGCGCTCTTTGTTCGTCTGAAAGCAATGTCAATGTCAGTTCATCGTGGTGACGCAAAAAATTTAACCATTGCTGTTGATCATCGCACAACGGTAATTTTTCAAATGCAGCGCGTAAACTTTTCGCATCGCCTTTTGCCAGCGACAGAAATATATGTTGGTTGATGTAGAAGTTAAACAACATATGCATGCGTTGGTTTCTTCGCAGATATAAGCCGATATCTTTCGGAGCGACGTTTGCTTCCGCAAGCAATACAGCATCTGGATTTTTGGAAGCGACGAATGACCGTAGCGTTTCAAAAAAATCATCTAGCATTTTTCGTTGATTGCCACTTGCACCGTCGAGCTCTATGACGCGTTCTGCGGCATCAATTCGAAATCCGTCTACCCGCAAGTAGAGCCAGAACTCAACAATGCGCAGAATTTCTTTGCGCAGTTGTTCACAGGCAATGTTTAGATCTGGTTGTTCTGCATAGAAACGATGGAAGTAATATTGTTGCGCAGCATCATCGTACGTCCACACCTGGTCTTCTTCTCCTGGGAATACGATTTCTTTTTTCTTAAACGGCAGCGGACGATCTGACCAAATGTAAAAACTTCTATAAGGGGAATCTTTACTTTTTCTTGCGTCTAAAAACCAAGGATGCTCTATCGATGTGTGATTGATAACAAGATCGATGATCACGCGAATGCCGAGGTCGTGGCATTTGGACATGAACTGAACGAAATCGCCAAGATCACCAAGGCGACTGTCAACGCTGTAATAATCTTTCACGTCGTAGCCATTGTCTCGATTGGGCGATGGGAAGAATGGCAACAGCCAAATGCATGTGATGCCCAGACCGGAAAGGTAGTCGAGCTTGGAAATAAGTCCTTGAAAGTCGCCCACACCATCACCGTTGGAATCGAGATAAGTTTCTACGTCTAACGAATAGACAATCGCATTTTTAAACCATCGTGTCATCATTTGAGATCCTAATAAACTTGTACCAAATGAGTCATTATTGTCGCCAGTTGGTTTTCCTGATTAGGCATTCAATTTTAAGAGTATACGACATGATGGAATGGGAAAACTGGAGTGGTTCACTGAAATTTTCGCCTGCACAATTTGTGACACCCGATCATGAGGAATATTTGAGAGACATTGTGGCGCGACAATCTGCGAAGGGCGGAAAAATAAAGCTTGCAGCGGCAGGGCATTCATCCTCTCCTTTGGTAGAAACCGATGGATTATTAGTCCATCTAAATCAAATGAAGGGAATTAAAAATATTCATCATAATGGAACGGCTACGCTTTATGCAGGCACAACGGTACATGAATCGAATATGTTACTACAGCAGCATAATCTGGCACTTTTTAACACGGGAGATGTCGACGTGCAAACATTAGCGGGCGCAATTTCGACAGGAACACATGGAAGCGGAAGGAGGTTGCAAAACCTTGCTGCGGTATTGAAAGGTGTAAGAATGATCGACTATAAAGGCGACGTTCATGATTTTAATGACGACAAAAATGCTGATGTGATGAAAGCGATGCGTGTGTCGTTGGGAGCTTTTGGAATTTTTACGGAAATTACCGTGGCAGTTGTGCCATTGTTCCAACTACATCGCACTGAAATGTTCACGGATACAAATACGTGCGTTGAAAACTTTGAACAACTCGCGAATGTAAATAGAAATGTTGATTTCTACTGGTACCCGAGGAGTGACGAAACGAAGATTCGAATTTTGAATGAACCAGGAAAAGGTACAGACCAATTTCATTTTTCGTACTACTGTCGAAAAGATGAAGCGGGAAATGTAGGCGAGATTTTACCGAAGAAGCGAACTTTAAAATTTGATGAGATGGAATATGCTTTGCCTTGGGAGGCAGGGTTATCGTGTTTCGAAGAAGTTCGAAAGCGTGTGAAAGCACGACATCGTAAAAATGTTGCGTGGAGGATTTTAGTGAGGTCAATCGCAGCGGATGAAAATTATCTAAGTCCGCATCAAGGGCGTGATAGTATTTCTATTTCGTTGCATCATAATGCGGGTTTACCATACGAAGCGTATTTCAATGATATCGAACCGATCTTTATTGCGTACGGAGGGCGGCCGCATTGGGCTAAGAAGCATAACATGCGATCAACACAGTTGCAAAAACTTTATCCACGATGGAATGAATTTCATGCGTTGCGAAAAAAGATCGATCCCAATGGTTTTTACATGAACAACCACTTAAAAGAAGTCTTTGAGAAATGATGCACGGTAAAACGATATGGAGTTTTTCGGCAGGACGTATTCCGCTAAATTCTCATGGACCTGAGCCCATGTTTACAAGTCATGATAAAATTTCCATTCTCAATATGACGAATCGCGATGCCGATATAGCGATCAGCATTTTTTATGAGGATGATCGTGAAATGGATGTAAAGAGCATAGTTGTAAAATCGGAGAGGCTCAGGAAGATCAGATTTAACGATCTAATCAATCCGCTACCCATTCCGTTGGATACCCCGTTTTCGTTTGTGCTTGTATCAAGTGTTCCAGTGATCGTACAATTTAGTCGTGTCATTACGGCACAACGCGAATTGGCTGGAATCGTTGTCACACCTTATTATCATCCCCATGAATGACGCTACACCAATGCTTGGAATTTTGTCGAGTATGATTACGCCGGCCGTGTTGATTTTGGCAAGTGGTTCGCTCATCATGACAACATCTCAAAGATTGAGTCGCGTGATTGAGCGCGTGCGTAAAATCTCCGAAGAATTCATGAAGATCGAAAAGAGCAGTGATAAGGAATCTGATAACGAACGGAAAAGAAGAATTCTGTACACGCTCCTTCGCAAAAGTGCAAGACGCAGTAAGTTGCTTACGAGGGCGATGACTACCCTTTATTTGAGTCTGGGTATTTTTATTTCTACGAGTTTAGCAATCGGAATCGTGTCGATAACACATATTCGATTTACCTGGATTCCTACAGCACTTGGGCTGATCGGATCTGTATTTCTTTTCTTTAGTGCGGCGGTGTTAATTGTTGAGTCCAGGCTTACCTATAGTGCGATCACTGACGAGGTAGATTATGTGATTGAATCAAGTAAGAATCATGCCCCGGAGTTGATGAAAAAATCTGTTCGAAGAAACTGGCGAGCGTGGTTAAAGATGTGATGGCATTTCTTTTTTGATGTATAGCGTATGAAAAAAAGTAAAAGCAATACGAGTTTACCGAAGAAAGAGGCCGTAGAAATTCGAAAGGATCTCCAGGATTCGTCAACGGGGAAAGATTTGAGTTACCTGAATGAGCTTCCGCAAATGGGTGGATATGAAGGGGTAAAGGCCGGAGCACCGCCTGCAAAAAAATCTACGGATAGAAACGATGAACGTAAGTGACTATGAAAACAGCTATTGGACATAAAGTTTGGGCTATTCCGGAAGGATACATTCCATCGAGGAGTAACGGTCCATCACCACAAATGACGAGTCATGAAACGGCATGCATACTCAACACAAACGAAGAAGCTGTTCATGTCGAAATCACAATTTATTTCGCTGATAAAGATCCAGTCGGTCCATACAAAGTAAAAGTAGAAGGACGCCGGACGAAGCATGTTCGATTTAATGACTTGTACGATCCTCAACCTATACCCACGGATACGGATTATGCGTCGGTCATTACGGCGGATAGGCCTATCGTTGTACAGCACACACGATTGGATTCACGCCAAGCGGAGAATGCATTGATGAGTACGATGGCATTCCCGATGGATTAATTATTCTTCAGGATTCAACGTACGCTCGTCGTCTATTCCATGTTTTCCGATTTTCTTTGGGTACTGACGAAGCGTGTCAGAGATTTTTTTTCCTTCACCTGGATTGATATCTGGATCAGGCATCTTGTTAAGTGCAGTTGTCTTTTTGTCCAAAGATGGTTGCTTGTTCTTTTCTTTTTTCATGTTGTCTTTTAGAGGTGAAGCCAAAATAACATGCCAAAAGGCTTCACGAATTTCTTCGGAAGCCTGACTAATGCACAACGGCATTCTGGAATTCGTGATGAGCATCAAATCCAATCAGAACGTGAGTCGTGGTTGTGTCGGAGAGGGGTGAATCGAACACCCAAGGCTTAAAAGCATCGGTTTTACAGACCGGTCCGCTTCCACTTACGGGCTACTCTCCGGAACTTTATCGAGCAATACAAATATTTGTCAGGGTGGAAGGATTCGAACCTCCGATCTCTTGCTTCCAATGCAAGCGCGCTCGACCAACTACGCCACACCCTGTAAGAAGAATATTTAAGAACCCACCCGGCTGGAATTGAACCTGCCTCAACGTCAATGAAAATTGACATTCGCCACCAAGGAACATTCGGGTGCTAAAATTTTATGAAGTTTGTTTCATGTTATTTCATTCAAAAAAGTTTCGTTTCAATTTGTGATTGACGCATTATTGGTCATCATCATTTGTACGTTATTCTTTTGGCAAAGCAATTCCACCTCATCAAATAATGAAGAGTAGGGATGGAAAAGCTTGGTCAATAAAAAAGCCCCAAGAAATCTCGGGGCTCTATAGATACAAGTGAATCTAGTCTAATACATTAGCCCCGGAAAATACGTCCAATAACCACCTATGACAGTAAAGCGAATCGCTTCGTGTCTGGGGGAATTTTGAATGGTAGTATTCGGTGTCATGTTTTTTATTTTAACGATACAAACGTAGTGAAGTTTTTTATTTGTTACCTAACGGGTAACAATATTTATTTTTTACTTTTGTGACCCTAACGTAAAAATCCGTTGACGGGTTGTCAACAAAGTATAAAGTTGCGTGATGATCGCATCCATTAAACATAGTGAATTGAAGAACCTTTTCGATAAAGGTACATCGCGCGGTCTTTCGGCTACGTTGAAAAAATCTTTATTACTATGGCTTTCCATCATGCATGCGGCAAAAGATCTTGGTGACGTTACCATTTCAAAAGTGAGCACCCTTGAAGAAGACGGAGAGAGTTATCGTCTCTACGTTCAAGGTCTGGGCACTTTTTCATTTCAATTTGTAGACGGAGAGATACGCCGCCTCAATTATAGACAGGACCTTAAATAAGCATTTATGCCCAGTATACACAGTCCAAGCCACCCCGGTCAAATTCTCGATGAGCTTTATATCAAGCCTCATCATTTAACGATAACCGAGGTGGCCGAGGCATTGGGTGTGGCGCGGAAAAATCTTTACGCCGTTATTAAAGGAGAGTATTCGATTTCTGTCGAGATGGCTTTTAAGCTTAGCAAAGCATTTGATACAACGCCGGAGTTTTGGTTACAAGCACAACTGAATTTCGATTTGGCAAGAGGGTATAAAGAATCGAAGAACATAAAGGTGAAACGATTGATAAAAGATGATGAATAAGTTTCTATTTGTATTAATAGTATTACTTGCGATATTCGGTTTGGTAGATACATTTTTGTTGCCTACGAATGACGATAGGCCCGCTTCATTTGATGCGTTATCGCTAGCGCAGTTTCTTGCTTTTGTCATGATGTTAAAAAACAGCGCGCTTCGTAAGTCCAAGTTCTTTAGATATATGCAGCTCTGTTTTACGGCACTCATCATTGGCGTACTGTTTAAGATACTTCATCTCACAGGTGCAGACCAGATCTTGGTGATATCACTATTTTCTGTCGGCGTTGTCTATACGATCTATTTCTTCTCTAAATCAGAAAAGAATACACTTGACTATTTAAAAGCTTGCATGATGTTTTTCCTATTCGTGATGAAGCCGCTTCTCGAAGATTTTGTGATTCATAGCGATACCGATGTGTTAATTGTAATGATTATCGGTCATGTCCTCGTGTGGGGAACATTTGGGTTGTTCATCTATCAAGGCATCCGACGTCGTTCACTTTTTTAGGATTATTCTTGTTCTGCCCACTGTAAGCCATTTGGTAGCGTCATTGTATTAAACTCGAGATGAAGAACGCGTCTCCGATTTTGGGAGGTGGCTTTCGACGACGCGTGTAAAATCAACGGACGCATTAAATGAACGCCACCAGCTCTCACTTCACAAACGTTGGGTATACTGTTCTTCGTGATCGTTGAAATCTCTTCGTCTGTAAATCGTTTATGATGTGATCCGGGTAGTACTTTCAGTGCACCATTATTTTCATCTGTGTCATCAAGGTGTATTCTGATCGTAAGGGTATTTTTAAGAACTTCATCAGGAGGGCACACACCATGGACGCCGGATTTTTTTGTCCAACCCGTGAACCCTTCCGTTTCAATTTTTTCTGACACATTGATGATGATGTCTTGGTGCCAAGTTACGTACCAGTTGCTAGTGGGTGTTTTGTCAAAGTAGATGGCTTTCGTTAAACGAAGATTGGGTGCTACAGCGTCTAAAATGGTTTTGATATTGGTGTGCTGCAGCAAAAAATTTAATGCAGGAATTTCTTGAAATAGATTTCTAACGGCATGGGTGTCGGTTGGAAGCGCTGCTTTCTTAAAATACTCGTAGATGGCAGTGCGCATGTAGTTCACCTCTTTACGGTTGAATACATGATTGATGATAGAGGATCCTCGATGAATTAATTTTTGCGCGGCGTTAGTGAGCGCTATCGGACTGAACTCGTGCATGTACGATTCTAAGGCATCGGCGAAAATTCCAGTGATGCGCTTTTTTAGTTTCTCGGGAGCCAATATTCTAACACGTGAGCCAAAACCGAGTATTTCCCTTTCAAGTTCGGGGTTAATTTGCACTTTTAATGCGAACACTACGCCACTCGCATCGCTGGATATTTTTTCTTGTGAGTGATGGATCGGCTTCGTTGCGATGTAGGGCGCTGTTTCATGGTCTGCTAGCAGCACAACGTTTTCAACTCTTGCGTTAACATTTATCGTTACACCGAGTGCGTCATTAAAATATTCTGGCAAACTAACTTGGTTTGAAACATACTTAAGCGCGCAAGGTGAAACGGAAATGATTCTATCCAATGCAAGAACCATGATCGGTGTGTTCTTCTTTTTTACGCCCACAACAAACCATCGGTTCCGATATTCTTTCAGGTAGTGAGGGTGGAAGTTAAAAGTATTGGCGCTTCGTGCCTTGAATGATTGATATACAATTTCAATTGCGCACTTATTAATGATGGACTGATATAATGTTTCGATGTACTCAAGGCCCTTCAAGTTTTCATTTTTTTCAAAATCAATTATGGGTTCTTGCTTCGTTTTGGCGGAATGAATTTTGTTTTCAAGTCGTTGCACCATTCCACTCAGTTCTTGGAAATGACTGAATCCTTTAAACTGCCGTAAAATCTCAACCACTTCAGTAAGCTTATTGAGATCTTGATCTGTTAAAGGAATGTTGGTGATCGAATAGTCGGGATCGTCGTAAGTATAGTATTTCTTTTCAAGCACGATGATGGGCGCATTGTATCCGAGTTTGTCGCTGCGCATCATTTGAATATCCATCTGGACAGATCTTTTGCTTAGGCCTTTGTCAATACCTTCATATTCGTAAAGTGCTTCAGAGCACGCTTCTATCAAGTCTTCTAGCGTCCAACGGCGTTGTCTGTTTCTCAGGCAGTTGTCTATGGTTCGATAACGAATCAGGGCGTTCCTATTGACGGGCATAAAAAGAATTTTGATAAAAAAACTAAAAAATATTCACTGCGCAAAAAGACTGCGTAGAAGGGGTTCACCTTTGAGTCATCATTCAAACGGAATGGTATTGTAAATGGCTCTATAGCTTAAAAGGAAAAGTCTATGGTAAAAGTACGTTCCATAGTGTACAGGTAATACGCCGCTACAACTTCGCGTAGTAGTGGCTAGCGTTTGCAGATGCACTGAAATGTCGCTCGGAGAAACAAAGTAAGGAAGCGCATTTATAGCCTTGTTGCCCGAGAGGGAATTCTGGTTCGAATCCAGGTAGAGTCACAACGTCGTGCAAATAATGCCGGCGAAAAATCTTTCACGATTCAAAAGGAACGTGAAAGCGAAGAAAGACAGGACACTAAGACCTGATGTGCGTTTTTTTTTGCGCCATAGTATTGACGGCAATGCTTCTCAATATGCTGCTTAGTGCGATGTTGTTTCAACCATCTACGTGCAGGAGGTTCGAATCCTTCTCTCGCTTTAAGTGAGATAGCTCATTTGGTAGAGCAGTAGGTTGACGTTGTAGGTTCGAATCCTACCCACCTGAACAGTGGTAGCTCAACGGTAGAGCAGTGGACTTTTATCCACCCAGCAGAAGGCGACCCCTTCTAAAATGGTCACTCTTGAAGGTAGTTCGGAGTGTGTTTGATGTATGTATCTCATGCCGCCTGCGGAAATACACCATCAATCATTTGAAAACTAGATCGGTGAGGATACCGAAAGGTGACGCGGAAAACTTTTATCGACGTCGCCTTCTGCGTAAGACACTTGTTTACGTGATGATACGGTGATGAAACTTTTTCAGACAAACCTTTCTAAATCAGCGTTCCGTATTCATTTGATGACATACACCGGATTACCTTTTTTTAAAACAGAATCATAGTCGTCTAAACGATAATGAGATAGATAAAGTAAAATGTTAAAAAAATGAAAAGGATCAGGATTACAACTGGCAGAGTAGGTTTAGTATTCAAAAACGAAAACTATAAACGCGTGTTATCGGAAGGTGCTCATTGGTTGATGCTGAATGAGACGGTATACCAATACGATCTTACAAAACCTTTTCAATCGCCGATTGATTTAAATATACTTTTGCGTGACGCGGCATTAGCCGAGTTGCTGATCGTTGTTGAGGTTCGCGATAATGAAATTGTGTTGCAGCATGAGAACGGAAATTTTAAAACGGTGTTAACAGCAGGACGATACGCATTCTGGAAGGGTGTTACGAAGTATGATTTTGTGAAAGCGGATTTAACCAAAGTCGATATTAATGAAGCGATCGATGTGGCGACGTTGCCACGAAAAGAGTTTGCGCCATTTGTCCGTGTATTTACAGTCGAATCATTCCAGAAAGGAATTTTAATGGTTGATGGTAAGTTGATTAAAGTACTCGACACCGGGCTGTATTACTTCTGGAATAATGCCATAGTGATTACGGTGGTGAAGATTGACCTACGGCAATTGCAGCTCGAGATTTCTGGGCAAGAAATGCTTACGAAGGACAAGGCGGCTTTGCGGATTAACTTTTTTGCGCAGTATCAAGTTGTTGACATTGAGAAAGCACTTGTAGATAACAAAGACTACGAGAAGCAGCTTTATATCTTGATGCAACTTGCACTGCGAGAAATTGTGGGCACGCATACGCTGGATGATCTGCTTGAGAAAAAAGATGCTATCGCTGGTTACGTGATCGAAACCTTGAAGAACAAGACGAATCGCCTAGGCGTACAAATTCGAGATTGCGGCGTGCGTGATATTATCTTGCCAGGCGAGGTGAAAGAGATCATGAATCAAGTGTTGGTCGCGCAGAAAAAAGCGGAAGCCAACGTGATTATGCGTCGTGAAGAAACAGCGTCTACGCGAAGCTTGCTGAATACCGCGAAGTTGATGGAGGACAACGCCATGTTATTTAAATTGAAAGAAATGGAATACGTGGAAAAGATTGCCGACAAAATCAACACGATCTCTTTGTCTGGCGGTACGCAAATTGTTGACCAATTAAAAGAGATCTTTATCCCTAGAAAATAATTTTACATCAGGCACCTAGCGTAAATTTGCTGGGTGCCTACAAAAATATTACAAAATGAAATTGACAGGACATGACTTGCTGGCAATAGGTTTTCCGGAAGGGAATGCGTTGGGGTTAGCGTTGACGTTGATAGAAGAAAAATATTCGACTGCGCCATTAGTGGAGAAAATCCAGATACTGAAAAAGATCGTTGCCAATACGGAGGCTTTCATTGATGACGAAACATTTGGCCCAGTAGCCGTTGCGTTGCAAAAGCCGGCCATTGATGTGAAAGAACTCCATGCCTCGGCAATGCCTTATCAGATTTATGGCGCTGAAGCTATTGAGCAAGGTGCGTTAGACCAAATGGAAACGGCGATGCGACTTCCCGTGACGGTAGCCGGTGCGTTGATGCCAGATGCACATCAAGGTTATGGATTGCCGATTGGTGGTGTGCTGGCTACGCGGAATGCGGTGATACCTTACGGCGTAGGCGTTGATATCGGATGCAGAATGTGCATGACGATTTATGATATTCCACCATCGCAACTAGAAACACGCGTAGATGAATTCAAAAAGATATTGTTGAACAATACGCAATTTGGTGTAGCCACTTTCAAGAGACCTAAAGATCATGCGATCTTCGAGAGAAAAGAGTTTTCTGAATTGGAGATTGTTCGTTCTTTAAAGGATCGTGCGTGGCAACAAATCGGATCTTCAGGTGGTGGTAATCACTTCGTTGAATTTGGGGTAGTGGAAATCACGAATGCCATAAATGAATTTAACCTTTCACCAGGGATTTATCTTGCCTTGTTATCGCACTCGGGATCGAGAGGTTTAGGTGCAAATATCGCGCGGCACTACACGCAAATAGCGATGAATACTTGCAAGCTTCCACAGGTAGCAAAGCATTTAGCTTGGTTAGATCTTGATAGCGAAGCGGGACAAGAATATTGGTTAGCGATGAATCTTGCTGGTGATTATGCTTCGGCTTGCCATCATCAAATTCATGAACGAATTGCGATAGGACTTAGAACTACGCCGCTAGCGATGATCGAGAACCATCACAACTTTGCTTGGAAGGAAAAAGATGCGCAGGGTGATGAATTGATCGTGCATCGTAAGGGAGCAACACCTGCGGGTAAAGGCGTTCTCGGAATTATTCCTGGATCGATGGCGACCCCTGGATTTATTGTACGTGGTAAAGGACTTGCTGCATCAATCAATTCTGCATCGCATGGCGCAGGAAGAACAATGTCGCGTACCAAGGCAAAGCAAACAATTTTGCAGGGTACGGTGAACAAGTTTTTGAAAGCAGCGGGTGTTGAACTAATTGGCGCCGGGCTAGATGAAGCCCCGATGGCGTATAAGGATATTCATCAGGTGATGGATCATCAAAAAGATCTTGTCGAAGTGCTGGGGTCATTTATGCCGAAAATTGTTAGAATGTGTGGCGATAAACGATTTCAAGAAGTAGATTAGTAAGGAGCAGGACCGGGACAGAAGTTTCGGTCCTGTTTTTTTATTGTTAAGTTTTTGATTCGGCTTTAAGCGGATGGGTAAAAAGTACGCGTGCAAACCATAACGCGTAAACGCAATAGAGTGCGGTGAGTATGTAGATCACGTATCCGTCCGTTCTGATGTAGGTCAATGATTTTGCGAGTGCAAGTCCACCGACGGTGAAGTGAAGAAAATTTGCGAGTGCTAATGGTCTTGCATAGATACCTCCAATGATGATTCCTTTAGACATCCAATTTAAGATGGCAAGCGAAAGATATGCGGCGCCGAGAAGCTGGATCATGGTTGGTAATAGGTCAACACTTTGCTGACCAAAGCTGGCAAGAAGTTCCTGTGGTGCAAAACTGCAGATGAGTCCTAATACGCCAACAACGATTGCACTGGAAGAGAGGAGGATTTTTGTATTCATTTGAAATATTGAGCCGAAAAATTACTGAATTCAAAAGCATCGTAAAAGCTGATCTGCCTATGAAAAACCAGTAGTTCATTCATTTGTGAAGTGCAGCTAAATAACTACCTTGGCCCACTGTTATCACGTGGCGCCTTCGCTAGTTGTGCCCGAGGGTGATGACATAAATCTTTTTGCTGCAAATCTTCCGATGAGCAATCCAATAAATGTACTTCTTGCCGATGATGATCGGGACGATTGCCTTCTGTTTGAAGATGCATTAGCCGAACTTCCTTTTCAGTCGAAATTGTCGCTCGTTCATGATGGCGAACAATTATTGAGCTTTCTTGCCAAGACATCGTCACTACCCGACATTCTCTTTTTAGATTTAAATATGCCACGGAAGAACGGCTTCGACTGTCTCAAGGAGATCAAGAAAGATTCGCGCATCGACGAATTGCCCGTCGTCATCTTTTCGACCTCTTTTGATCTTGATGTTGTCAAACTTCTTCACAGTAAGGGCGCTCACTTGTACGTTCGCAAGCCCGACGATTTCACCAACCTTAAGAAAGTAATCAGTAAAGTCCTTGATCACGATTTTAAGAACGACGGAAGCGTAGCATTGGATAAATTTGTGATCAGACCTTAACGTGACCTTCGGCGATGAATCAGAAAATGCAAGATCTTATTTACAGTAAAGACTGGTCTAGCACACCTGTTGGCGCGCGTGAGCACTGGCCACCCATGCTTACCACAATGGTGGAATTGATGCTGCATTCAAAATTTCCGATGTTTTTGTTTTGGGGCTCTGAACTTACTTGTTTTTACAACGACGCATTCAAACCAAGCCTGGGTGTAAATGGTAAACATCCTTCTATTTTGGGAAGTCGTGGTAGTGAAGGATGGTCAGAAATATGGGAGATCATCAAGCCCCTGATTGATCAGGCTTTAAGTGGCGAAGCGATATGGCGTGAAGATTTGCTCGTACCTTTCTATCGCAACGGAAGAATCGAAGATATTTATTGGACGTTTAGCTACAGTCCCATTCCAGATGTAGATCGAAAAGTCTGCGGTGTTCTCGTGATCTGTCATGAGACTACTGAGAAGGTATTGAACACACAGAGACTTGAGAAAAGCGAGAACAAGTTTCGCGACATCGTATATCAAGCGCCAATCGGTATTGTTATTTTTCGTGGCCCGAAGTTCATTGTTGAGATGGCCAACGAAACGTATCTTGAACTAATCGATAAGCACGAGGAAACTGTACTCAATAAACCTTTCTTCGAAATACTTCCGGAAATAGAATCAACCATAGGACCATTGCTGATGCAGGTGATGGAAAGTGGAGTTCCCTACTACGGAAAAGAGTTTAAAGTGAATTTGCTTCGTCGTGGCATCATTGAAGAGCGATATTTTAATTTTGTTTACCACCCACTACGGGAGCACAACGGTGCGATATCGGGTGTAATCGCGGTGGCTTCGGAAGTCACGGATCAGATTGCTGATAAATTCAAAATTCAAGAAAGCGAAAAGAAGTTTAAAGATCTGGTGATGATGTCGCCGATCCCCATGACTATTTTCAAAGGTGAGGACTTTGTTGTAGAGGTTGCCAACAAAGTAATGTTCGAAAAAATTTGGCGAAAGAATCCTGACGATGTTGTTGGTAAGAAAATACTTGAAGTCTTTCCGGAACTGAATGATCAGAAATATCCAGCCCTGCTAAGACGAGTTTATACAACGGGAATCATTCATAATGAGAAAGAGGCTCCAGCGTTGGTACATGGAGATGATGGTATCAAAATGTTTTATCTTGATTTCGAATATACACCGTTGCATGATGTGTCAGGTAACGTTTGGGGAATCATGATTACGGTGAATGATGTAACAGAAAAAGTAGAAGCCAGGAAACGTATTGAGGAGAGTCAACAACGATTAAACATTGTGATTGATGCAAGTGAGTTAGGTATTTGGGAGGTAAATTTCGTAAATCAAGAAATTAGCTATTCGGATCGATACTTGCAGATCTTAGGCTACCAAGAAAGGGTATCACTAACGCACGCGGAGATTCTCAAACATATTCATCCCGATGACATGCCCGTAAGAGAAGCGGCATATAAAAGAGCACTTGCAACGGGTATCCTACACTACGAGGCACGCTTAATTTGGAATGACGGTACTACGCATTGGATGGAAGGCAAGGGGAAGGTATTTTTTGATGATCAACACGCTCCAATTCGCATGGTGGGTACATTGCGCGATATTACTGAGCAAAAGCAGCAAGAAGCAATTCAAAAAAGTTTTACCGCGGAATTAGAACGGCAAGTGTTTGAGCGCACGCGTGAGCTTGAATTTAAGAATAGAGATCTTGAGAAAATGAATGCTGAGCTGCAGTCATTCGCCTATGTTTCAAGTCACGATTTACAGGAACCACTTCGGAAAATACAGACATTTGCTTCGCGAATTAAAGAGAAAGAAAATCTCTCAGAGAGAGGGCAAGATTATTTTAATCGCATGCAAGATGCGGCAAATAGAATGAAGAATTTGATTCAAGATCTATTGGCGTATTCTCGAACGAGTAAAGTCGAACCCGAATTTGAAGAAGTGTCACTCAGTTTGATCGTCGAAGAAGTGCGTAATGATTTTCAAGAATCGCTCGTTGAAAACAACATCATTATAGAATTTGGACATTTGCCAGTGGTGAGAATAATTCCGCTTCAATTCAGACAAGTGATGTACAACTTGATAAGCAATGGGATCAAGTTTTCGAAAAAAGACAGGACTTCAAAAATTGCAATTACGGCTACGCCACATATTCCAGGCGCTTTATTAAAGGATAAATTTTTAGCACCGGATCATTTTTACACGCATATCATCGTAGCCGACAACGGCATCGGATTCGATAATAAATACAAAGACAAAATCTTTGAAGTTTTCCAACGACTTCATGGTCGCCATGAATATTCAGGAACTGGCGTTGGACTCGCTATCGTAAAGAAGATTGTCGAAAATCATAATGGATTTATTGAAGCGGAAAGTATGTTGGGTGAGGGTGCTACTTTCAATATTTACCTCCCTGAATGATTCATTTTCGCTTCAAGGATGTGATGCGTGCTTTTATTACTATTTGTTTTCAACTTTATTCCAAAAATACTTTTCGATTAGTTTTCCAAGTTCGAAAAGATCCAGCGGCTTCGGTAAATGCTCATTCATACCAGCCTCTTTGATTTCTACTGTGTGAGCTTTTGTATCATACGACGTCAATGCGAAAATTGGAACAGTACGAGAGTATTCGTCTTGTTCTTCACGAATCCATCGTGCAGCATCTAGTCCATCGGTCTCAGGCATGTTGATGTCCATTAACACGAAATCGAAGTCGTGTGTTTTGAGCGCTTTGATTGCTTCGACCCCGTTATTCACTGTTTCATGACGAATGCCCACAGAGTCTAATTTCTTTTGAACAATCAACTGATTGGTTTCATCATCTTCAACAATGAGAATCTTTAGGAATGAATATTTTTTCATAGCAGTCGAGTTTGGTTAACGGAATTAGATCGATGAATTTACGAAAGTTGATCTGCTTGATCAACGACGATGAATTATTTAACCATAACTGCTTTATGTTTTAAGCGAATGAAGCAAAATCTAGAAAAATAACTTTGTTCTAATGGCTGCTTGTTAGGTTGTAAGTAGCAGGTCAAGCGGTCTTATTTATGCCGAATTCATTCGTCTAGTGATGAGGCCAATCGATATGCTTTGAAAGAAAAGTTTTTCCAATCACCATCTGTAAATTTTGTGATGGCAGAGCACGCGTAACTATCACGTGCTCTGTTTTAATTTTTATTTCAAAATTGTATTGATGGATTCCAGTTCGTCTTTTGTAAATGAAATGTTCGCTAGACTTTTTAATGAATCCGTTAATTGTTCAGGCCTACTTACGCCGAGCAATACTGAGGTGATACGTTGATCTTTGAGAATCCATGCGAGTGCCATCTGTGCCAAATTTTGACCGCGTTTCATCGCGATTTCATTGAGGCGTTTAACTTTCTGTATTTTCTCTTCTGAAATTTGATCTTCTTCGAGCGCACCATTACCACGATGACTTGCGGCGCGTGAATTTTTAGGGATACCATTGAGATATTTATTGGAAAGGAGTCCTTGCGCCAGTGGCGAGAACGGAATGCAGCCTATACCTTTCTGTTCTAAAACATCAAGTAGCCCCCCTTCAATCCATCGATCAAACATTGAATATTTTGGTTGATGAATTACACAAGGTGTTCCTAATTGCTTGAGGAGATCGGCAGCATGCGATGTTTCTGATGGGCTATAACTTGATATGCCGACATATAGTGCCTTTCCTTGACGGACAATGAGATCAAGAGCAGACATTGTTTCTTCCAACGGTGTATTGGGATCAGGACGATGATGATAATAAATGTCCACGTAGTCTAACCCCATGCGTTGTAAACTTTGATCTAAACTTGCTACGAGATATTTTTTTGATCCCCAATCACCGTAAGGTCCATCCCACATTTTCCATCCGGCTTTTGTCGAGATGATGAGTTCGTCGCGATAGTTTTTGAAATCGCTTTTGAAGATGGTTCCGAATGTTTCTTCTGCTGATCCCGCAGGAGGACCATAGTTATTGGCTAAATCGAAATGTGTAATGCCATTGTCGAATGCAAGACGGAGAATGTTTCGTGCGTTGTCAAGACTATCAATCTGTCCGAAGTTGTGCCATAGCCCCAGCGACAACGCTGGAAGGAGTAATCCACTTTTTCCACAGCGACGGTATGTCATGTCTTGATAGCGCTTTGAAGATGCGAAGTAGTTCATGCGTAGTTATATTGATGTTAAAGGTTATTAGCTTGAATAGCGCGAACGACAATGTCTAAATCTGTGGTACCGCGGAAGCCGCTGAATCCGATAGCGAGTGTTGTTCCATTCGAAAGTGTAACAGGTTGCCCCCCTACCCATCCGATGAGATCTGGTGCTTCTATGCCATTTGCATTTTCGGAAAATTCACCGTTGAATAATCTGCGTTCGTACTCTCCGGTTTTTATTCCCGTGAGCCAAACTTGACTTGCTTTTGTCCAAGCAACGCGATAAGAATGGCGCAAGCGTGGTTTATCGACGCCATACATTCGTCCATGCACCAATCCTTGTTCATCAATAATGCAAATGGCGAGATTACCATTTGAAATGGTACGATCGAGCGGATCCGCCATGTATGTTGGAATGAGTGTTTCGACGGTGGTGAGAATTTGATTGATAGCAGTAGCTGTATTTTGATTTGTCATCGGTTATCAGGTATTTCAACTGTTTTTCTTCGCGAAACTCGAATGTTCCTGAAGGAAAAGCATTGAACTAGATCAAGAAATGTTCACGATTGAAGATTTATGCACCAAAATATTCACCGCTACATCGCGAGATTTGTCCAGCTCACTTCAGAAGAATTAAGTGTTGTGGACCAGTGCCTTGAGCGTCGTGTTATCCCGAAAAAGACCATGCTGTTGCGTGCGGGTGATATTTGTGACTTCGAAGGTTATATCAATCAAGGATGTATTCGGGAATATTTTATCGACAAGAAGGGCGTCGAGTTAACGATGGAATTTGCCGTGGAAGATTGGTGGGTAAGCGACATTACGAGCTTTGAGACACAATCTCCAAGCAATATGTTTATTGAAACACTGGAAGATTGTGAGATGCTTTTGTTGTCACGAAAATCAAAAGAGGAATTGCTAAGACGTGTGCCGAAATTGGAGCGCATGTTTCGATTGATGATCCAAAGACATCTTACGGTAGTTCAAACCCGTTTGTTCAAAACAATGTCGGATACCGCCATGGACAAATACATTGCTTTTACGAAGCGATATCCAACCATCAGCCAGCGTGTTCCGCAGCATTACATTGCTTCGTATCTCGGTATATCGCCCGAATTTTTGAGCAGACTCAGAAAGCGACATCAAAAAAATGATACAACGTCTTAGCTATTTCATAGTTGCACCTAAAGCGTTCTCTTCACGGTGAGGTAGGCTTGGTAAATGAAAAGCGGAATAGCCCACGAGAACCAAAAAATATGGGGTGATACGTCGGTGAAGCTTCCAAGTGAATATAACCCAGGAATTTTCAATACATAGTTTTGGATTATAAAAGCAAATGTCGTGAGGTAACTTCGTACCATCCATTCTTCATGTTCAATGATTTTTCTTTTTAGGATAGTCCAATAGCCTAAGGCTGTCGATGTGATCCATATAAAAAGTAGAAACCACAGCGATACTGTGTACAGTTTGCTTACTTGGTCTGTCGTAATAAATGTTAGCGACGTAGCACAGATAAAGGAGACAAGGATGGCGAGTATGTAAACTCGTCCCACCCAGTTGTGAAACGATTCATATTTTGCCCTGATTGCCGTTATAAATTGAAATGGTCCTGTGAGTAATGCAATACTTCCTGGAACGATGTGGCCATACAACAACCACTTCACGTCGAAATATTTTCCAAGTGCAGCAGGTGTGAACTGAAAGAGGTGATGGTATTGTCGCATAAAAAACACGATTGACGCCAGTAGTGCCACCGTTGTAATTATGCGGACGCGATTTCCCTTGAACAGTAGGGGATTAGTGATCTTTTCCATGAGTTGTGATGTTTTTGTAAAACTGGCAAGGGCTCCTGGGTTGCGCAATCAGGGATAAATTATTGCGGTAGGGAAAAATTATTCCCTATGCCCTGGGTTGCAGATATCGGTTTGTATTGAAACATTTGTTACATGTATAGCAAAAAGAAACCAGAAGATCTCGATTGTGGAATCGAGGTGTCTATGAAAATATTTGGTGGTAAATGGAAACCATGTTTGATTGATTTTATCAATAAGGGTGGTAGTCTGCGGCCGAGTGAAATTCATCGTGCAATACCAACAGCTACACCGCGTGTATTGAATATGCAGCTTCGCGAACTTGAGAGCTATAACGTTGTGAGCAAAAAGATTTATCCTGGCCTTCCTCCAAAAGTCGAATATTCGCTCACGGAATTTGGCAAAACGATTCTGCCCATTATCGCGATGTTAGATCGGTGGGGCATACAGCATAAGGATCATGTTAAGAAGGCAGACGAGACAATGAAGGTGCTTCGTGCTATTCGATAACGAAAATACCACGCGTCGGAACCTCGATCCCGGCGCGTGGTATTTTGGAATGATCAGTTTTTTGAATTCTTAATTCCGATGAGCGTTGAAAACTTTCACAATAGAAGCAAGCTCCTGCCTTGCTAATCCAGCATCATTCGCGCGTTTTAGAAAACTAGCCATAAGCTGCGACAACTCGGTATTAATTCCATAGGACAGTGAAGCCTGGTGTATTCTTTCTGTGGCGTCTACACTAATAGCAAGTGGACTTTGCGTGATCTCGAAGTTTTTAGACTGTATCACTTTTGATTCATAAGCCATGAATTCAGCATAACCAGGTGAGACGTCTTTTACAACTTCACCCAATAGCTCGATATTAAATCCTTCGACATCTGCAATTTGCACCGCGTGAAAGAAGCCCAAGAGTGCTCCATATAAATAAGATAAGGAAGCAAGATCCATTGCTGAGGCGGCACTTACTTTTTCGCCAAGATATTTAATGTTCCCACCGAATACGGAGAGCAATTCCTTGACGAGGTTAAATGCTGAACTATTACCGGAAATGAAGATGGTCGTATCAGGTTTTGCCATCTGGTCTGGAGCAACTTGAATGGCACCGTCAAGATATTGCGCATGTCGTTCGGTGAAGTATGTGGAGCTTGTGGTAGCTTCTTGTGGACTTCCTGTTGTCAATTGAATGAATATTTTTCCTAAAAATACTTCCTTGTCGGTACCTGCGAGAATGGTATGGGTTGTCGCGTAATCGGAAACGCACACGACAATAACGTCGCTGCGTTTTATCGCACTCGATACATTAGCTTCATAATGCGCGCCAGCTTGTATTAATGCTTCAGCTTTAGTTTGTGTACGATTCCAAACGGTTACGTTATAACCCGATTGTAGGAGAAGTTTGGCAAGTGTTGATCCCATCTGTCCTAAACCAACAACGGTTACTTTTTTTGTTGCATGACCTTCTGTGTTCATAAAATTTTCTTTTAATCAAAAATCATAATCACCGATCATGCATACAATCGGAGAAAAATTATTGCCATGGGGAATAATTTTTCTCTGCTCGTGGAATAAAGGATCAGCTTTTCTTCAATAGAAAAGCGCCGCCAGTTTTCGTTTAGTAGATATTTTCGCGTGAATGACCGCGTCAAGGGAGTAGGATCCACCGCCATTTAATACGACGACCAGTGATAAGAGGATGACTAGAATGTGGAACTCAAAGCCTTCGCTGGGCTGCGCGTTAAACCAATTCATAAAAAAATATTCACCATGCGTCGTCAATATTGCGCCAAGCATGATGGCGATCAAGGATGCAGCAAATACACGACTGAACAATCCAAGTGCTAAGGCAATCATGCCAATACTTTCGGCCAGAATAATAAGAAGCGACAGTACATAGGGTAGCCCGATTGTGTTAGTAAAGAATGCCATCGATGCATCGAAACCAAATCCTCCGAACCAGCCGAGTAATTTTTGTGCGCCGTGTGCTGCGATAATAATTCCTAACGAAGCGCGAAGAATCAGCAGACTAATGTCTGAAATCTTAGATGTTTTCATTTCTGTTTAATTTTAAATAGACCTTTGTGATGGGCACGAAAGAAGTGTTAGTCAGTGCCTATCGATGGTACAAATGAACGAGAATGTGAGCGTGAAGTTGAAGCGCGTGTGTTAACTAATTTCGTTAACATAGGGTAATGTTTTTTCTGATTGAAAAAACGATATCCTGTTGATTATACTTTTCGTTTTGTTTGTAGACGTCGTATTCGACTTAGGCTCTGTGGGGTGATTCCCAAGTAGGATGCTATTAAATGATTCGGCACGCGTTGTTCAATTAGTGGATATTGCTGAATGAATTCACTGTAGCGCTCGCTGGCGGATTTGCTGAGATTGGATGTGAGTCTGTTGCTGTAAGAAATTATTGATCGTTGATAAAGCAACCTGAAGTATTTGTTCATCTCCGGGATTTTATTGAATAGTACTTCGAGATCCTTGGCGCTAATGCGAAGAACTTCGGTGTCTTCTACGCAATCAACATTATAAATAGTAGGCTGTTGACTCAGGAAGCTAGCCAGATCTCCTGCCCACCACTCTTCTGGTGTAAATCGTAAAACGTGTTCTTGTCCCTTTTCGTCAACGCGATACATTTTTGCAAGACCTTTAATTAAAAAATTGTCATGCGTCGCGATCTCTCCTTCTTGAAGAATGTATTGGTGCTTTCTAAGTTTTTTATGAACGAACAGCGATTTGATCGTGTCGATGTGACGCGGAGTTAATTTCACGTCGCGTCGCCTGATGTTCTCAATGAGAAGATCGAACATTGATCGTTTATTTTGATTTACTTTTTCCGTTGGCAAATGTTTGTAAGAATTCGCACGCTTCCGAAAATATTTGTTTGTTCTTCTCAGTCATCTTTGCGGAGGTTCCGCCTTGAATACAATGACTTCCATAACAAAGCATTTCCGACCACCCATCATTCACAGGCGCCATGTTACTTTCGGAAGTAACCTCTTTAATTTTTAGCGCTTTCATTTTTTTGATGATCATTGTCCGATCCGAAGCAGTCATTGTATGCAGATCTGTTTTCGGTGCCGTCATTCCTGAATTTCGTGTATAAATCATGGAGTCGTACGTGAACGTTAGTTTTGTTTGACTCCCATCCATACTTCCGGTGAAAGAAAATGTGATGGTAAAATCTTTTCCCCACGATGCATCGTCGTTTTGCGCTAGAACATTGGAGCTTGCCATAAAAAAGATGATTGCGATTAGAAATAATTTCATATCGATGGATTTGATGCTACGAAGATGCATAACCTTGTAGAATTCCATAAATATTTCGTCATAAAGTTTGGCGAGGTTGGCGCATCAGGTTTCGTACTTTATCGTTGAAACGATCTAAATAATCGTTTTTTGTAACTTCCTATTGTGGTTCAAAAAACTTCGGCTAGCTTTGTAAAAGCATTTCACCTCTTGTGTTCAATCTAAATAGAGGAAATTATGTTGGTCTTAAGTTTACATATCGCCCTTTAACAGCACGGACAAAATACTTGTCACGATAGCTGTCGTCATCTAAAAATTTACTTAATAACCGAGCTCAGCACACGCTTTGAGCATCATTCTGTTACGCTCTTTTACTAAGAAGCGCACGATTGATGATTCTCTATACTCATTTTCATTCGAAAACTGAGGTGCTATAATTATGGCCAAACAGAAATTAGATATAAAATTATTATCGGCAATTGATTTTCCGTCGGATGTTGCACGAAGCGTGGCTTTAAATATTATGAACAGGCATTTTAAGCATACACCGAATGATGAGAAGTTAAAAATTATTCAGCATGTACTGGAAACCCCGGAATCGTATTTGCAACATGCAACGTTAGGGCTACTGGCTCATAAAGTTGCGGCTAAAATACTACTAGCGGAACCTTTTGAAGTGTTTCAACTTAATGATGAACCTAAGCACTTTGATGTTTTTGGAAGTAAGCATATTGAAGTAAGTGCTATCAATCAAATGGCGCTTGCGATGCGACTTCCAGTGGCTGAGAAGGGAGCTTTAATGCCGGATGCACATCAGGGCTATGGACTTCCCATCGGCGGCGTGTTTGCCACGAAGAATGCGGTAGTTCCATACGGGGTCGGTATGGACATTGGCTGCAGAATGAGTCTCACGATTCTGGAACAAACCGATGCTTATGTGGAAGACAAACGATATGAATTGAAGAAGGCGCTTGAAAATTACACACACTTTGGTAATGACGGTTTTCTTGACTTCGATCAACATCATGACGTTCTTGATCATCCGGATTTTTCCCTAATGCCACTCTTGAAAAAGCTGCATGGAAAAGCTGTGAAACAACTGGGCAGTTCAGGATCTGGAAATCACTTCGTGGAGTTTGGTGTGGTGACCTTATATGAGGGCAATCAAACCTCGTTGCCTGCTGGAAGATATGCTGCACTATTGTCGCACTCAGGATCAAGAAGTTTGGGCGCGAACATCGCGCAGCATTACACGAACATTGCCATGAATACATGTAAGCTTCCAAGAGAGGCAAAACATCTGGCATGGCTTGACCTTAATAGTGAGGCCGGTGAAGAATATTGGCGGTCTATGAATCTGGCAGGTGAATATGCAAAAGCATGTCATGATAGGATTCATAAGAATCTTTGTGAGGCGCTGGGTATTCAGCAAGTATTAAACATTGAAAATCATCACAACTTCGCTTGGCGTGAACGAATTGGTGACGACGACTACATTGTTCATCGGAAAGGTGCGACTCCGGCTGCGAAAGATGTTCTTGGGATTATTCCGGGAAGTATGACCGCGGCAGGATACATCGTACGTGGACTTGGAAATGATGTGTCGTTAAATTCTGCGGCACACGGAGCCGGCAGAAAGATGTCGCGTGATCGCGCAAAAAATTCTTTCACCATGAGCAGTTTGAAAAAGGAACTACAAAGTAAAAATGTGACGCTGATTGGAGGTGGGGTTGATGAAGCACCGCTGGCATACAAAGACATCGATTTGGTGATGAAAAGCCAGACGACGCTTGTGGCTATCGAAGGCGAATTTTTACCACGCGTTGTAAGGATGGCAAAAGATTAAGTGTATGGATAGCAACGAATTTATAGTACATAGTCGACTCCGATCGGCGAGAGCACGGAAGCGATCGCAGATAGAAGCGGAGGAGAAAATGCTGCGCCGTATGTACAGCGAAGAACGCGCCATTCGGAAAGATATACGTGCACTAGGATATGTCGATCTTAAGCCTCCGGTAGAACAGGGATACGTTAGAACATTTGTGTTACGCGACGATGTGAAGCGATCAAAGCAAGGGCCATTTTTTGAAAAGTTATTGCGAAAGATCAACACACGACAATGGAGTTGGCGAAAGGATTTCTTAAAGAAACGTCGACACAGAGGAAAGAAGATTTATGTAGACCGTGATCAGCGGTTGCAGGATTTATATGCGTGGCAATTTGACCGAATGAAGTTTACGGAGCAAGAGCGTTTCTACTTCCATGAAGTTACCGTTCACTTTCAATATTCAAAAAAGCCAGTGAAGATGTTCAGATTTATTGAGCCTTGGCGATTTGTTTTGCGCGTGCAACCAAATATGATTACAAAAGTTCGTGTAAAAGATTTTGATCTTGAACAAAGACTAGCCGACATCGATCGCTTTTTTGTGTTTGGTAACCGGCGCGATCGTCTTGTGAAATTATTGAACGGTAATACTTATCGCTCGCATGACGGCGATCCAATAAAGTACCGCGATCCGCTTCACAACAGGTCGTTCGCGGATATCCTCAACGAATACGCGCCTGACACTAACAACGAAAAGATGTGCAAAACCCTCGGAATGCCCGGGGTTTTTTGTTTTTCGGTCGGCGCCACTTCTGTCAAACTATGGGAGAAAATGTTGGTCCGCATAATGTTGAGGTGTAACTTTAATAACATGAAACATCTTACGATCCTGGTACCAGAAGGAGAAAACAATTTGAGTAGCATCGTTGGTAGCTTAAAAATTTTCTCCAGGGCGAACGATGTGATGACACGCGCAGGTCGACAACCGGTTTTTAAAATTGAATTGGCAGGTCTGTCGGATACGGTGCGCTTTCATGGAAACTGGTTTTCAGCTCACCCCATAAATATTAAGAAGATTAAACGTACTGATTTGATTATCATTCCGTCGCTTAATCACAATTACCAAAAGTCAATCCCATTAAATCAAAAGCTGGTAGAATGGATAAAGAATCGTTATGATCAAGGTGCAGAAGTTGCGAGTATATGTACCGGTGCATTTTTACTTGCATCTGCTGGAATCTTGGACGGCAAAGAATGTTCGACACATTGGGCTGCGTACAATCATTTTCGAAAATTGTTTCCCAATGTAAAGTTGGTGTACGATCGAATCATTACAGATCAAGGCGGCGTATATACTAATGGTGGCGCGTTTTCATTCTTAAATTTGATGCTCTACCTGGTTGAAAAGTATTCCGATCGGGACATCGCGCTATTTTGTTCTAAGACATTTCAAATCGACATTGATAGAAAGAGTCAATCTCCCTTTACAATTTTCTAGAATCAATTACCATTAAAGTTTTCTTCAATGATCACTCGAGTTTGGCATGGGCGAACGTCGCTCGAAAATGCAGATCGCTATCTTAATTTTTTGCTTCACAAGGGCACGGCGGATTATAAGAAAATTTCCGGCAACATATCGGTAAAGGTTTGGCGTCGCATCGATCCGGATTGTGCACATTTTTATACGGTCACCGAATGGGATAGCATTGCTTCCATTAAAGAGTTTGCCGGCGATCAATACGAGAGCGCTGTCTACTACCCAGAGGACGACGGTGTGCTGCTCGAGTTCGAAGAGAAAGTTTTCCACTACGAATCTTTTAATGTCTAACATTCGAACGGTTAGCGCGCATCTTCATCACAAAATCAAGATTGTTAGTCACATTTTTTCAATTGACTTTCAAATTGTCGGTACTGTTGTTAAAAAATATCGACATGAAAAAATATGTATGTTTAGCAATGGCGTATTACTTGCTCTTGCTTACGCCCCCAGCGACCTTTGGTCAGCAAACACAGAAGAGGAAATTAGATGATCTTTTCGATTGGCTATCAAAAAACGATCAAGCCATGGGAAGTATCTGTGTAATGAAGAATGGCGTAGTTGCTTATCAACGCGCCATAGGTTTTCGAACGGTGCGTACCGGTGAGAAGATTCTCGCTAACGTGGACACCAAATATCGTATATGGTCCATAACGAAAATGTATACCGCTACGATGATCCTACAAGCCATTGCCGAAGGAAAGATTAGCCTGAAAACTTCGCTCGCTAAATATTTTCCTCAAGTAACAAATGCAGATAGTATCACGATTGCAAACATGCTTGGTCATACGAGCGGGATTCATGACTTCACGCATCCGGTAGATTCATTAAAAGAAAAGGTGATCGAAAATGACCCGGGTATCGTGGGAAAGATCGCTTCGTATCCTGCGGATTTTTTTCCTGGTGAGCGTGTTGAGTACAGCAACTCTAACTATGTACTCTTGGGATATATCCTTGAGCGACTCGAGAAAAAATCTTACGAAAAAATATTGACTAAAAGAATCGCCGATGTTATTGGATTAGAGAATACTTATTATGGATCTCCTACATTAAAGAAGGTTGTAAACAAAGCGGAAACATATCAATATGCGAACGATGCATGGCAATATGTTGATGAGGGAGAATTTGGTGCACCTATTCCTGGGCCCGCGGGCGGTATCGTGGCAACACCCACAGATATGGCAAAGTTTATTTATAGTTTATTTAATGGGAAACTTCTTGCGTCAGCATCGTTAGCGCAAATGACTACGATGCGTGACATGTACGGCTTTGGAATTTTTAACATGCCGTTTTTGGAAAAGGAAGGGTTCGGTCACGGTGGCGGATATCTCGCGTCTCATGCAATGTTAACCTACTATCCCGATGACAAATTAGCGATCGCGTATTGCACCAATGGAGTACGCTATGGTATGCAATCGATCATCAGCGCTGTTCTAAATATTTTTTCTAATGAGAAATATGTTTTGCCTTTCACTAAAACGGAGGAGATGTTGTCGCACGAGGATCTTAGGAAATATGAAGGCAATTATACATGTTCGAGATTTGACATAAAAGTGACAGTCGTCGATGGTAGGCTTTCATTGGTGGCAGATGGACAACCAACGCTTACGCTACGCGCAGAGCATGGCACAAATCGCTTTTATTTTCTGGAAGGCGATATGCAAGTAGAATTCGATAAAAATGAAGACGGGATGATTTATAAACTCGCGTTGATTATGGGCGACACGCGCAGGGTAGAAGCAAATAGACTACCGTAAACTATCGAAGCTGTACTTGGCATCGGACCAGAACTCATCTAACGTAATGATGCGTGGCTTAAAAAAGGAGATGAGTTCTGGCCATTGCGCTTTGTTAAGCACAGAAACTCCGTTTAGTTCTTTGTAGATCTTGCTAATAATCTTTTCTGACGACGTTGTTTCATGCAGCTTCCAATGCCATTCTTCCTGTAGTGTTGCATGCAGTAATGTTTTTAGTTCGAGAAATTGCTCGAAAAATAACGATTGTATTTCGAGGTCTCTGTGCTCGATGGTGATGGCGATGAGCGCAGATTTGGATTCGGTGATCATTCTGAAATGAACGTGCTTCAAGCCGGTGTGGTAGTTTATCCAATTAATCTTATTACCCTCTACGGAAGGAACAGGGCTCATGTATCTTCCGAAAGTTGTCCAAAACTCTTCTTTAATGCGAGATGTTTCTTCACGACTAAACATGTCGCAATGTACAGCATGCTTTCAAGAATTGATTAATGGTGAATGTATATTCATTGCGCCAACGATAAACCTTCTTACCTTTGCTACTTCTTGATAAATGCGTGGAAACAGCCGAACCAAATTCAGAAATTCTTCTTACAATCGTACGCATGCCCATGCCATTTGGAAAGTATAAGGGCACGACGCTTTGTAATCTACCAGTAAGTTACCTTGAGTGGTTTGCAAAAGAAGGTTTCCCACCTGGAAAATTAGGCATGTTACTCGCTACAATTTATGAAATCAAAATCAATGGTTTGGATTATTTACTTGAACCGTTGAAACGTAAGGCTCATAATTCCGGGGGTTATTGATTTTTTTCGCGTTCGAAATCGATTAGCCATTTTTTTCTTGGAAGGCCGCCGCCATAACCTGTTAGGTTTCCATTTTCACCAATGATGCGATGACAAGGAACGATGATGGCTACGCGGTTGAAGCCATTTGCGGAAGCGACAGCGCGTACAGCATTCGGATTGTTCATGGACGAAGCAAGTGTTTTGTAGGAACGCGTCTCTCCGTATGGAACACGTCTTAATGTATCCCATACTGATTTTTGAAATTCTGTTCCAGGTGTATGGAGAGAAACAGTAAACTCTTTTCTTACGCCGTTAAAGTACTCCGTTATCTCACGTTCAACCTGAGCGAGATAAATGTTTTTTCCAGGCAAAATCACTGCGTTCAGCAATCTTTTTAAATCGTTGAACTCACGTTCTAACATTCTGCGGTTTGTAAACTCTAACAGGCAAATGCCACTTTGTGTGGCACACGCGTACATCGGTCCAAGCTTCGTCGTGAAACGTGCGATATTGATGATGCTTTTTTCTTTTGCTGAGGTAGGTGCTTCGCCAAATATGGATTTGAAACTTTCATTGAATCCGCTTAGTGAGTTGTAACCTGCATCGTATGCAGATGCTGTGACGGATTCTCCTGAGTGTAGTTTTGTGAAGGCGTTGTTAATTCGCAGTTGACGTTGAAATGATTGAAAACTGATGTTGTGATTCTTTTTAAACCAACGACGAAGTTGCGACGGCTCTATGTTACGAAGCTTGAGGTCTCCATCTTTTAAACGCAGCTCGGGATTTGCTACTATTTCATCGACAAGCGCTTTGATGTGATCAGGCATTTGATCTGGCTGGAGCATAGGTTTGCAGACTTGACAAGGTCGGAATCCATGAAGTATCGCTTCTTCGGTAGTGTCATAGAACACGACGTTTTCTGGCTTTGGCTTACGTGCGGTGCATACAGGTCTACAGAATACGCCGGTTGTTTTTACAGCTGTGATAAACACGCCATCAAAAGATGCATCCTTACGATACATGGCGTCATATTTTTGTTGAAACGTTAACGTTGTCATTTTTTGCCGTTGATGATTGGAAGTGAATAATTGAAAATGATGCGCGTAGTCAAACTTACTTCGTTAGAAAATGCAGCGCCACATGTTATCGCAATGGCCAACGCTCCGTGATCGATGGGTACAACAAACACAGGACTGACACCTACCATTTTCACCCAAGTCTGAAATTGTTCTTGTTGTTTTGGAACATAAGCCACTTCACCGAATATGTTCATTGCAAAAATACGATGTGATAGCGGTTTTTCGACCACGGGATGGCCAAAGTAACAGTAGTATCCATAGTGATTATCGCTTGCGACATAAGCACCGAAATCGTTGAAGAATTTTTTATACCGGTAAGTAAGACCGAAAGAAGCGGCTTGCGAATAGGTAACAGCGGTTTCACAGAATTGATAATTGATGATATGCGGTAGGCGGCCATAGAGGTCAATAGAAGATTGACAGTTGGCTGTCACGATGGGAATAAAACTACATGCGATGGTACAAACGACGATTCGGATCATAAATTTCTTTGCACGAAGAAACTATAGGCGTCGGTAATTGGCTACCGAAAAATTGACAACCATTTTTTTAGCTTTTCAAAGGAGGTGTTACGTTTTGAGTCGAACAATTTTCGTGAGCAGCAGGGCGGTCATGCCTGGCTTTACATAGGGCGCAAGAATTTTCAGGGCTTTTTGCAACTTACGTCGAAACTAATGGGGACGTGGTTTGCACTTTTTGTGCTGTACACGGGAGTTTGTGTTGAGTTAGGTTCATCAAGATATCTGGTTGATTTTTTTGAACGCAAAAGATGGCGCAATTCTCGCGAGGATGTAAAGAAGCTTTACTGCACCAACTTTGATTTCCTGTTTACCTTTTTCAATACCCGTGATCATTTCGCGAACGGCTTTCGCAGGCGTGATCGCTATTTTTGGAGCATGCCCTTGATGCCATGGTGTATTCACGACAGGCATCATTACTTCGATAATTTTTAAAGGCAACTCCGCATTTTGATGACGAAGTACTTGTGTAAATGCATGTAACCCGGCTTTTGTAGCGTTGTAGATCGGGTAGACTGCCCGCGGTGCGTATACCAACCCCGTTGTGATATTGACGATGGCAGTACTGGGTTTGTTGTCTCTGAAGGCAAGAAACATTTTTGTCAGCGCTATCGGCGCAAATAAGTTGGTGTTGATTTCACGTTCCGCTTTCTCCAACATCTCGGGATCATCGCAAAAGTTAGTCCGGTGAACGATGGCTGCGTTGTTAACCAGCATATTGCATGCGGGATGGTAAGCCGATATCCATGCCATTAATTCGATGCGATCCCTGGCTTGAGAAACGTCGCAAGTGAATGTGTGGACATTTCCAATTTCAGCTTTCGCTTGTGATAGGCGTTCTGAAGAGCGCCCACAAATAATAACGTTGTTTTGCTTTGCAACAAGTTGCTTGGCAAGTTCTAATCCAATACCAGAACTTCCGCCCGTGATAAGGATGGTTTGTTTGTGTAGCTTCATATTCATTTACGAAAGAACACGACGCCCGCACTAATTGCATTAACCTATGTTAATGACAGTAAGTATTTTTTTGCATTTTATAAGGTCATCTCTTTACGGATTCTGCTCAAAGCGACCGGTGTAATGCCAAGGTATGAAGCGATTTGATGTTGTTTCACGCGGTGCTCTAATTGTGGGTAGTCCCTTAGAAAAATGCGGTACCGTTCCGATGCGTTAAGAATAAGAAGTTCGCGTTCACGTGCCTCTTTCTTCATATAGCCCTTCTCGATAAGCGAGAGTAGGAATTTCGTCCAGCAAGGATGGGCGCGGAATAACTTTAACCATTCGGCGTAGTCGATGACCATTATTTCCGCGTCTTCGAGCGCTTCAATCGAATAATGCGATGGTAACTGTTTGCTCATGGCAGTATACGAAACGATGAAGCTGTTTTCGGCGAAGAACCCTTTTGTAAATTCGGTACCTTTTTCGTTTGAATAGTAGTATCGAAAAAGTCCCCTATTCACAAATGCAAACTTTTGAGGTACCGTTCCCTCGCGAATAAAAGGCTCACCTTTGTTAATCGCAACGACGTGTGTTATCGATAGAAGCTTTGATTCTTCCTCCGGCGGAAGGTGAGTAAGCATATGAAGAGCACGTACGAGGGCGGAGTTCATGGATTGCAAAAATATGAAATCTTTTCACGGTTTTGTTTCAACAACGGCGGGTCGATAATCAAAGCTTAATCCATACCTGAAGGAGTTTGCTTATGTCAACGACATTGATTAAAGATTCTGAATTTTTCCTGAAAAATCCATATCTTTGCCAGCACAAAATCTATTCAATACACATGTAGCATTTCTTTCAAACAAGGATCTCAGCCGTATGAAGGCTTTTTTGATTTTGTTTTATTCAATAAGAAAGAAATATTATGCTTACGCTACAAGGTGTTACCTATAAACATCCTAATGGTGATGGTGTATTCACCAATTTAAATTTTGCCGTGTCAAGCGGCGATAAAACTGCGCTTATCGGAGATAACGGCGTCGGTAAAACTACGTTGCTGAAAATCATAGCGGGTGAACTTGCGTGTAGTGATGGCGTTGTCATCGCGGCGTCACGTCCATACTACGTTCCACAAATCGTCGGGCAGTTTAATCATTTGACAGTTGCCGAGGTGTTGGGTGTTGATTCGAAACTTCGGGCACTGTCTGCTATTCTTCAAGGTGATGTATCCGACACTAATATGCAATCGCTCGATAATGATTGGTCAATAGAAGAACGTTGTCATGAGGCTTTTTTACAATGGCAACTTGGCGACATCAATCTGCAAACAGAAATGCAATCGCTTAGTGGTGGACAGAAGACCAAGGTGTTTCTCGCGGGTATAACTGTGCATCAACCCGATATTATTTTACTTGATGAACCCAGCAACCATTTAGATCGAGATGCACGACACTTGCTGTATCAGTTTTTAACCGCTACCGCCAAGACGTTGGTCGTCGTTAGTCACGATCGTACGTTGCTCAATCTTTTACACGTTACCGCTGAATTGAGTAAACGTGGCCTGAGATACTACGGCGGAAATTTTGATTTTTACATGGAGCAGAAAAAAATTGAGAATGAGGCGCTGATGGAAACCGTGAGGAGCAAGGAGAGGTCGTTACGGAAGGCGACGGCGATCGAGAACGAATCGATGGAACGACAACAAAAATTAGACTCACGGGGAAAGAAAAAGCAAGAGAAGGCGGGGCTTCCAACAATCATGATGAAGACTTTGAAGAATAGCGCAGAAAGAAGTACTGCGAAAATGAAAGAAGTACATGCTGATAAATTGCGTGGACTCTCGAAAGAACTGCATGACCTTCGAAGCACCTTGCCCATTACTGACAAGATGAAAGTCGATCTTCTGAATTCAAAGCTTCACGATGGAAAAGTGTTGGTAACGGCGCAATCGATCAATTTCTCGTACGGTGAGGAAATGTTATGGGAAGAGCCAAAAAGTTTTCAGATTCGAAGTGGAGATCGCGTTGCTATCAAGGGCGTAAATGCCAGTGGAAAAACAACTTTGCTTAATATCATCTTAGGAAATATCCAGCCTAGTGTAGGCGTTGTCGAACGCGCAATGTTGAAATCAATGTATGTTGACCAAGAGTATAGTGTGGTCGATGATCATTTGTCTGTTTACGATCAGACACAACAATTCAATCAGCGTGCGTTACCGGAGCATGAAATCAAAGCTCGTTTAAAAAGATTCCTTTTTTCGAAAGATGATTGGGATAAACCTTGCAAGTCGCTCAGTGGCGGAGAGAAGATGCGACTAATATTATGTGCGTTAACCATCGGTGATCAGACTCCGGACCTGCTGGTGTTAGATGAACCCACAAATAATTTAGACTTAAAAAATATTGAGATCATGACGAACGCCATTAATGATTATAGAGGAACAGTGATGGTTATTTCTCATGACGTACATTTTTTGAATGCGATAGGAATAACCGCGTCAATTGCACTGTGATCTTATGGCGCATAGACGAGTAGTGCGCCGCAGTTTTTGAAATGAACGACATTTTTGAGTTTCAAGGGGATAGGCTGTGCAATATGGGAAAACGCAGTCTTCCCTTTTCCAAGCGCAATTGGACTGACCATGAATTGATATTCATCAATCAGGTTATGACTGGCAAGTTGTGTTAGTATTGAAGCGCTTCCATACAGGACAAGGTCTCTACTTGAACTTGCTTTGATTTCATTGATAGAATTAGTGTCGATCGCTTCGATGATCGATGTATTTTTCCAGGTCGCCTCATGTAATGATGTAGAGAATACATATTTCTTGCTGTCATTCATGTGCGTAACGATGTCTCGATCTTCTTCTTTGGCGGCTTCCGTTGGCCAATAGGCAACCATGGTTTCGTATGTTTTTCGTCCTATCAAAATAGTACTCATTTGCTTTTGGATGTTCTTGTAGTAAGCGGCGATGTCTGAATCCCAAGCAAACCAATCTGTTTCATTATTGGGGCCAGCCATATAGCCATCTGCCGACAGCCATTCGATTGCAAAGATCTTTGCCATAATGTTAAGTTAAGAATGTAGCGAGTAGTGCGTGAAATCTAAAAAATGATACCTGATGTGTATCAGCGGCTGGTAGCACGATATAAAAAATGTTTACTTTTAGACCGATAACCTAACCTAGCTGAACATGACGAAAACCATCCTATTATTTTCCTTACTTATATTTTATCAAAGCATGTCCCAAGCACAGTCCGAAGATCCCTATCTATGGCTCGAAGAAGTCAACGGCGAAAAAGCACTTGAGTTCGTCAAGCAAAAAAATGAAATGACTATCAACAAGCTCACGCGCGAAAAGGCGTATCAAAAGATATATGACAAAAGTTTAGAAATCTACAATTCTAATGAGCGCATTGCGATGCCAGCCATATACGATCAATTTGTATACAACTTTTGGCAGGACAAAGAACACGTTAGGGGTATTTGGCGACGCGCGACGAAGGCAAGTTATCTCTCGGGAAATCCGTCTTGGGATATACTCATTGATCTAGATGAAATGTCAAAAAAGGATAATGTAAAATGGGTCTTCAAAGGAGCGGGAGGCTTGTATCCGAAGTACGATCGTTTTCTTGTCAGTTTGTCGAAGGGCGGCGGCGATGCCACAGAGACGCGGGAGTTCGATGTGAATAAAAAAGCTTTCATAGAGGATGGTTTTTTCATTCCAGAGTCTAAAGGTGGTGGAAGTTACCTCGATGAAAATACATTGATTGTTTCTGTCGATTTCGGAGAAGGTACAATGACCACTTCTGGGTATCCGCGTCAAGTTAAAATTTGGAAACGCGGTACACCGTTGAAAGATGCGCAGCTTGTGATGGAGGGCGATTCGACAGATGTATCGGCATACGGATATCTGATGCGTGACGGGGAGAATAAATATCTCATGTTCGGAAGAGGAATCACGTTCTATACCCGTTCTAATTTTGTTCGTATTGATTCAAAACTTATTAAGCTTAGCCTTCAGGATGATGCAAGTATCAACGGCATTCTTAATAATCAATTGATTGTAGAACTTAAATCTGATTGGAATGTGGGTGGGAACACCTATAAGCAGGGATCGCTAATCAGTCTTGATTTTAAGGCGCTTATAACAGGAGAGCATCGTGTTAGTGTAATTATTCAGCCAGATGAATTTACAAGCGTTACAAGTTCTTCAACAACTAAAACGAAATTACTTGTTAATCTGTTGACGAATGTGAAAAGTGAGCTATATATCTATTCGTTTGATAATGGTATGTGGACGCGTAAGAAGGTCAATGCACCAGATTTTGGAAACATCGCTGTTAATGCTACCGACGATGAGTTCTCTGATCTTTATTTTTTCAGCTTCACAAATTTCTTAGCGCCATCAACGCTGTATGTCGCAGATGCCAACGATAATAGTATGAAAGTATATAAATCGTTGCCTTCATTTTTTGACGCAAGCAAATTCAAGGTCGAGCAATACAAAGCGAAATCTACAGACGGAACGTTGGTTCCCTACTTCGTTGTCGCTTCAAAAAATGTGAAGTATGATGGAAAGAATCCAACATTACTGTATGCGTATGGTGGTTTCGAAGTTCCAATGTTGCCATCGTACTCTGGGGTTATTGGAAATGCGTGGTTGGAAAATGGCGGCGTTTATGTGTTGGCTAACATTCGTGGTGGTGGTGAGTTTGGTCCGAAGTGGCATCAAGACGGACTCAAAGAAAAACGACAGATAGTCTTCAATGATTTTTACGCTGTTGCAGAAGATCTTATCTCGAAGAAAATTACATCAAGCAAAAATTTGGGGATCTCTGGCGGCAGTAATGGCGGACTTTTGGTCGGTGTTGCATTCACGCAGCGACCTGAATTATTTAACGCTGTAGTTTGTGCTGTGCCACTCCTGGATATGAAACGATTCAATCATTTGCTTGCGGGTGCAAGTTGGATGGGTGAGTACGGTGATCCAGATAAACCTGAAGAATGGAAGTATATCAGCAAATATTCTCCGTATCATAACGTCAAACAAAAGTCAAAATATCCAGAAGTGTTTTTCTATACTTCTACACGCGATGACAGAGTTCATCCGGCACATGCACGAAAAATGGTAGCCCGCATGACGGAATTCGGTTATCCGGTTTATTATTTTGAAAACATCGAAGGTGGGCATGCAGGATCATCTACGAACGACCAACGCGCAAAAATTGCCGCGCTACAGTTCTCTTATTTGCTTATGAAATTAAAAGGGTAAATTTCAGCGCACTGTAACCGTTACTAAGGCCACTTGTCTTCAGCAGGTGGCTTTTTTTGCTTGTGTCAGTTTTTAGAAACCTGACGAAAATCAGGATTTCCAATGATCGGCAACATAGTCATCCCAACAGCCTCATTTTAATTTTGAGCAAAAGAATAGAATGATGGTGAGAAGAATGTTGGGAGTGCCAATGATGGGCAGCGCTTTAGTGCTGTTTGGTTTGTTGTATGTTACGCAGAATGAACTTTATTTCTACGCGGGACTTTGTCTAGGTGTGTTGTCGATCGTTGTTGTTTACTTGTCGTTGCGTCAACTTGATCGCAATTTAATTCTTGTTCAAAAAGATGTAACCGGCAGTATTCGTAAGGAGCTTTTTAATGATGGATCGAACCAGATCGTGACTACGAAACATGTTGACGATTATCTTAAAAATGCGGCGACATTTGTACGTCACATTGCAAACGGGAATTATAACCACGACTACCCGGGGATGGGTCAATCAGTGTTGCACTTAAATGCCGGAACATTGAGCGGCGAGTTGGTCCGCATGAAGGCAAGTATGATTGACGTTTCTTCGCAAGAGCAGCAACGTAATTGGGCAGCTGTGGGCGTTGCCAAATTTTCTGAGATTGTGCGTGCGCAGAATAAGTCGTTCGATCAAATTCTTGACACTTTTATTTGCGAGTTGGTTCGATACATGAAAGCCAATCAAGGCGGGATTTTTGTTCTTACCGATGTACAAGGTGATGAAAATTTGGAGTTACGGGCATGCTATGCTTACGAGAGAAAGAAGTTTTTAAAGAAAACCGTCGGTCTCGGCGAGGGCTTGGTTGGGCAGGCATTTCTTGAGGGTGAAGTGACCTTCATGAAAGAAATACCGAAAGAGTATATTTCGATTACGTCGGGATTAGGCCAAGCAACGCCGTCGTGTTTGATTTTGGTACCCTTGAAAAATCATCAAGATAAGGAAGGCGTTTTGGAGCTTGCTTCATTTCAAGTTTGGCGTCAATTTGAGATCGACTTCCTTGTTCAAGTTGCAGCAATACTAGGTTCGGCGATCAACGCGATCAAAGTAAATGAGCGCACACAAAAACTTTTGGTTGAAAGTCGCGAGCAAGGGGAACAATTGCAGCGTCAGGAAGAAACGCTTCGACAGAATTTAGAGGAGCTCCACGCAACGCAGGAAGTTGTTGAACGGAAATCGCGGGAAGCCATTGCGCAGAACGGCAAGCTAAACGCAGTTCTGGACTCCGCTGTTGATGCTATCCTTACCAGCAATGAAAAGGGAATAATAGAAACCATCAACAACGCAGGTGTCAAACTATTCGGTTATGATGCTGATCAAATCATCGGAAAGCATGTAGACCTCATCGTCGCGCCTGCTCATCAAGATCATCAGGAAGTTTCGTTCAAAGATTTTTTATTAAAACAACATGGTGCAGGTAAGACACAAAAACTAGACGCTGTAAAATCAGACGGCGTGATGTTCCCTGCGGAGTTTTCTGTTAATAGCGCGGACTTGGGTGATGCACGCATTTACACACTGATTGTACGCGATATTTCAGATCGCGTGAAGGCGGAACATGATCAACTGCAATATATAGAAGAGTTACAGGCGCAAGAAGAAGAATTGAAGCAGAACATGGAAGAGCTGCAGGCAACGCAAGACGAAATTCAGCGACAGATGGAGCAGACGGCGAAGTTGAATCGTGAATTAGATGCGCGTGTTGTTGCACTCAATACGTCAACAATTATGTCTGAGTCTGATCTCTTCGGTACAATTACATACATCAACGATAAGTTTTGCGAGGTGTCGCAATATACGCGCGAAGAGCTGATCGGGAAACCGCATAAAACGGTCCGTCATCCAGATATGCCAAAAGAGGTTTTCAAAGCAATGTGGACTTCGATAAAAAAAGGAGAAGTTTTTCGTGGTATTGTTAAAAATAGAAGAAAAGATGGTACCCACTATTGGGTTGACGCAGTGATCTCGCCTGTATTAGATGATGATCGCAATCCGATCAAGTACATTGGTGTTCGCTATGTGATTGAAGATGAGGATTTGGCAACGCGGCTCTATGAGCAACAACTGGATCAAATGAATATTACTGCGCGGGTATAGTTATCGATTAAAAATATCTTCTCCCGCCTTCGACAAAATGAAGACGGGAGAAGAAGTCAGGAATGCAACTGTCTTACCAACGCGGGTTCGAATGTTCGATAAACCCACTGGTTGAGAAGGATAGCCTCTGCGTTAGAAAGCCACTGCAAACTTTTGCGATACTCTTTGACGAAAAGCTTTTCACTAAAACTCATTTTCTCTAAGATCGCCTGACAATAATCTAACATTGTGCGTTTCGCTTTCATGTCTTTATTTAATTTGTAGTCAAAACGCAGTAAACGTTGCCAGTGTTCCAATTCGCGAATTAGAAATTCATTTGAATTGTAAATTATTTTTTTGCAGCAAACACAATAAATCAAATAGTCGCACGACTGGAAGTTTTTCATTTTGTTAGCCGTTGTTTCTCAGGAGGATGTATTTGAAGTTAAAGGCTATTATCACTAGATGACGTTTCTGTTGAATCCCAATGCCGGAAAAAATAATGCGGTTGTCGTGTAAGAAAGCGCGCTTTGGTTGAGACTTATGTCGAAATTTAGCAATGGAAGAAGCGTTTGTCGCACTGATCAATCAGCATAGAGGCCTGATCTACAAGGTTTGCCACTTGTATGGCGCCGATCGTGACTATCAGGAGGATCTTTTTCAAGAGATCGTCATGCAGATTTGGCGCGCGTACCCATCCTTCCGAAATGAAGCTTTAATCACCACATGGATGTATCGTATCGCGTTGAATACGGCAATTTCATATTTGCGAAAGGAAAAACGTATGCCCATATCGCAGCGTATTTCAATGCGTGAGCTTCAGTTGCCAGAGATGGAGCAGGCTGATGATATGGAGGTATTGCAGCAGGCTATTCAACAATTGACACAGGTAGAGAAGGGTATTATCATGCTCTACCTCGATGAGAAAAGTTATCAAGAGATCTCCGACATTCTGGGGATTAGTTTGTCGAATGTGGGCGTGAAGATCAGCCGCATCAAATCTAAGTTAGAAAAAATCGTAAAAGCATTAGACTTATGAATACCGATGCCTTAAAGGAAGCATGGAAGAAGCTTGATAGAAAAGTACAAGCGACAAATTTGTTGAATGAAAGACTCATCTTATCGATGATTGCCGACCGTTCAAAAAATAGATTTCAATCGGTGAAACGCAATTACTGGATAGGTTTTGGCTGGTTAGCATTTTGTATGTGCGCCGGGCTCATGGTAATCATTGGAAACCCATTTGATTATACGTATCTAATCCAGTTCGTTCCGATGATTATTTATTGTGTGTGCTTGGTGGTGATCGTGGTAAATATGTTTTTATCGTATCGACGCCTGAATAATATCACGATCGATTATGCTAGTGTAAGGAGCGCCCTAGCTGAGATCATTGCCATTTATGAGCGGCCGCAGAAATTCATGAAATATATTTTGTATGTATTTATTGTAAGCCAAACGATTTTATTTCCGTTGTCTTTCTTGCCAAAGAATATCGACAATCTTGGCTTTTGGCCGGCGATGTTTGAACGTCTTATTCCTATTTCAATTGCTTTTTTAATTCTCTTCATAGCCTATAAACTCGGCGCGTTTAAAGATCGCCAGAGCCAAAAATTTAAGGATGATCTAAATGAGTTAGATCAATTGAAGGCCGTCATAAAAGAATTGGATTAGAAGCGCGACGCAGCCGGAACTCGCTTAGCATATCTTTCATCGTTATCTTCGCGTATGCTTCATCCCCTCAAACATCATATCGAACGAATTACGCCAATATCTGACCAGGAGTTCGAATATATACTTTCTCATTTCACGCCGAAGAAGTTTAGAAAGCATCAATTTCTGGTGCAAGAAGGCAACGCTGTGCCAAATGATTTTTTTGTTGTGAGCGGTCTTGTAAAGGCATCATTTACAAATGATGAGCAGAAGGAACATATCTTGCAATTCGCGATGGAAGATTGGTGGGTTTGTGATTACCAGGCATACTTCAATCAGGTAAATGCCACGTTGAACGTTGATTGCCTCGAGGATACAGAAGTCCTTTGTTTATCATTGGTAAATCGTGAGAAGTTGTGTGCTGATCTTCATAAGATTGAACACTTCTTTCGACGAAAGTCAAACTTCGGATACATTGCTTTACAACAGCGCATTTTGTCGTTGATGAATAATGATGCAAAAGAAAGATATCAACAACTTCTTAAGCAGCACCCATCGTTGTTTCAACGTGTCCCGAAAACGTTGATCGCCTCTTACCTTGGTGTATCGAGAGAAACGCTGAGCCGCCTCTCGGCTCAGTAGTGTGATATAGGTCACACGAAACTTGTGATTTACCTCCTGTGACAATTGATTTCCCGTTGCCCAATTTTGAGGTATCAAAAAAATAAAAAATATGGGCAGCATCTATGATCATTTTAAGAACCTCCTACTTGCGATTGGGTTAACAATATTTGTATTCAATCTGGCAGGTGCGCAATCAAAAAAATCACAGACTATGAAAAAGAAAATTCTATTCGTTGTAACCAGTCACGACAAAAAGGGAAGTACTGGCGAGCCAACTGGCTATTACCTTGGTGAAGTTTCACATCCTTGGGAAGTTCTTCACAATGCCGGATATGAAATTGATTTTGTAAGTCCTCAAGGTGGAAAAGCTCCTGTTGATGGATTTAATCTCGATGATTCGGTGAATAATAAGTTTTGGAATGATAAAACACATCGCCATAAAGTAGAGAATACATTGAAACCTTCACAAGTCAATCCGAAGGAATATGTTGCTATATTTTATGCTGGTGGCCACGGTGCGATGTGGGATTTTGCAGAAAACGTTACCCTGGCGGAGATTGCAAAAATTATTTACGAGAGCAACGGTGTTGTTGGTGCGGTGTGTCACGGACCCGCTGGTTTGGTGAATATTAAACTGAGTAATGGCAAGTATCTGGTAGAGGGCAAAAAGATAAATGCGTTTACCAATGAAGAGGAGATTGCTGTTGGGTTAGAGAAGGTTGTGCCCTTTGCACTAGAAACGAAACTCATTGAGCGCGGCGCCAAGTTTGAAAAGTCTGGACTATGGCAGAACCATGTAGCGACTGATAGCCGTATCGTTACGGGGCAAAATCCTCAATCAGCGAAGTCTGTTGGCGAAGCAATGCTGAGTTTACTAAGCCGTTAATTTGTATAAGATAAAACAAGAACTGGCATTACGATCCAGTTCTTGTTTGCCATTTGAGTTGTTTATCGTGCACCAACCCAATATGGATATCGCGGTGTTTGTGCAGATACTTTTTCTAGTCTCTCGATTTGTTCGACTGAAAGTTTCCAATCAACCGCACCAAGATTTTCCCGGAGTTGGTCTTCGTTGCGCGCGCCAATGACGATGTTTGAAACAGTAGGTCGTTGTAGAAGCCAGTTTAATGCGATTTGTGAAACTGTTTTGTTTGTTTCTTTCGAAATTTCTGTCAGTACGTCAACAACATTATAAAGCAATTCGTTGTCAATTTCTGGACCGCCCGCTGCGCCACCAGATTTTATTCTACCTTCAGGGAGAGGTTGACCACGACGTATTTTTCCTGTGAGTCTTCCCCAGCCAAGCGGACTCCAAACCATTGTACCAATCTGCTGGTCTTGACCTACTGGCATCAAATCCCATTCAAAATCCCTTCCGATCAGTGAATAATACGCTTGATGAATAACATACTTTTCTAGACCCAACTTCTCTGAAACGCTAAGCGATTTCATCAACTGCCAACCAGTAAAGTTTGATGCACCAATGTATCGAACCTTTCCACTCTTGACGAGCTGGTCTAACGTTGACAATGTTTCATGCAGTGGGGTTCGGCTATCGAATCCGTGCATGATGTAGAGATCGAGGTAGTCTGTTTTTAATTTTTTCAAACTAGATTCTACTTCTCTTAGAATATGGAAGCGTGAAGATCCGGAATCATTTACATCAGGTCCCGTTGTAAAGGTGGATTTCGTAGCAATAATTGCTTTGTCGCGACGGCCTTCTAGCGCAGCACCCAGTATGCGTTCAGCGTCGCCGCCAGAGTACACATTGGCTGTATCAAAAAAATTCAAACCATTGTCCAGCGATATGTCGATGAGTCGTGATGCTTCTTTGACATCTGTTTCGCCCCAAGTTTTGAAGAACGCATTTGTTCCGCCGAATGTGCCTGTGCCCAAACTTAAAACCGGAACACGAAGCCCCGAATGACCAAGTTGTCTATATTCCATAACTACATTATTTGATTCCGACGTCGTTGTCGTGGAACAAAGGTGCAATGTAGTGTCACGGCGTGGTTAGGACGATTTACGGATCGTCAGGTACTTTTTATGGAAGATGAAAATCTAAGTTGCCCCAGGAAAGATGTTAACGAAGTGCCGATGGAGCTTGTCCTGTTTGTGTTTTATAAAATCGTGCGAAGTACGAAGGATCTTCAAATCCAAATTGGTAGGCAATTTCAGAAACGGTCTTCGACGAATGCTTTAAACAAACAGTTGCTTGGCTCACAAGCTGTTGTTGTATTAGTTGTCCCGCTGATTTTCCTGTCAATTTTTTAACGATGTCGTTCAGATGGTTTTGGGAAACGCCAAGGGAATCGGCATATGCTGAAACTTTTTGAAGCCTGATACTTTCTCCTTTTTCAAGTGGTTTAAAATCTTGCATAAACAAACCTGTAAACTGTTTGAGTAAACGGAGATTCGGATTGGTAACGTTCACAACACGATGAGAATTTGCTTCAAGTGACAACGCTTTATTCATCAGTGAAAAAAGAAATCCACGGATTACATCATCACTGGCAGCTTCACGATTCAACGACTCTGCTTCGAGTAGCCTGAATAATGATTCGAAATATGCAAAACTTTCGGGCGTCAAATGAAACACTGGATTGCCGTCGAGCTGAAAAAACGGAAGTGATGACAGGAACGATTTGTCAGTTCTGCCAATATTAAAAAAGTCCTCAGAGAACGTAAGTGAGAAGCCTCGCTTGCTATCGCTCGTTGCATGCCACGATGAAACCATATTCGGTGCAATAAAACAGATCATGTTTTCCGCAATGCTATACTCACGAAGCCCGATAGTCTGAATACCTTCGCCTTCAAATACCATCACGACCATGTATTGGTCAGTGCGGTGCACAGGAATTTTATCGCGCCACAAGCATTTATATTGAAATGTAAATTGCTGAACAGAATTTGTTTTGCTTGATTTTTTGAGATCAACGGATGTGAAAACGGAGTCTGACGCAAGGACAGGAATTTCATTTTTCATGTGCATTCAACGTAAACCGAACAGGTCAAAGATAGATTCCAGTGTTTACAAATAAAAAACAGGTGCCCGATAAAAGACACCTGTTTCGTGATTAAAGCCAACTATTTCTATTCGATGACGAATCGCTCGGTCAAAACCTGGTCATCTACTTGTATGGTGATCAAGTAAATTCCTTTCGGTAAGCTCTTCACGTTAAACTGCTCTTGATGATCACCGCGTTGTCGCTTGCCTTCGAACAACACAGATTGTTTCGAAGTATTGTAAAGTGCGTTCACTGAAATTTTCACAACGCTGCTTTCGGTTGAGGTCGTATACTTAACCGTTAGCTCATCTTTTACAGGGTTAGGATACGTGGTGATCGTTGATCGTTTATCGTCAGCAATAATTGCCAAACCTTTCTGATCTTTTCCTGGGCGGATGATAAATCGCTCCCCACCTTCAAGTGCTTTCGTGTTTTCATTTTGTTGAAATACATCCAGCACTGTCTCTTCTCCTTCGGCCAAATCAATTTTCGTTTTAAGCTGAATCAAGAATGTCTCTTTTGGTTTAACCAATAGCGCGCCAATGGCTGCGTCTGCTCCGTAGATGAGGATGGTCTTTTCATCGAGCTGTTTGACACTACCGCTTATTTTTGCAGTCTTGAGTCGCTCCATGAAATATTTGTCGCCGGTAATGATCGCTTGTCCACCACGCTCGAAGAAGCGGATCTTAAAGTTTTCTTTGAATCCTCTGTCAAAGAAGCGAAGCGCAAGATAAGATTCTTTACGTTCGACGTTTCGGATAAAGACTGCAGTTCCGGCTTCACTTCCGTCTGATTCTTCGTCAAGGACGCTTACGTTTTTCCATGCGATGTTATTATTATTTTTTACGTTGATGCTTACGCCTACACCATTTTGTTCGTTGAACATCGGATCGGAAGGTGATTCAATGCGCGATAACAAACAGAAGTGGTGTATGTCGGCGTCGAAATCTGATGGGTTAGGTGGGAACCAAGGGATCTCTACAACATAGCTTGCACCAGGAGCAATTTCTGGGATGGAAACGGTGTTGATTTTGTCGCCATGAAGAATGCTTCCCGCAGAAGTAGCTTGGAAATAATTAGACCAATGTGTCGGCCATACAAGTCCTGTTGATGCTTTTGTAAAATACAACGAGAGATTTGCACATGTACTGGTTAAGCGACCACGGTTTGTAATGCGTACATATACTGCGTTCGGTGATGATGTTTTATATTCTGGATTTTGATGTGATGCACCGCCATCTGCATTTCTTCTCACCCAGATGTCTTCACTGATCCACATCGGCCCGGTATCGGCATTCGGCTCGACACCAGTATCAAATGGACGATCTTTTGTGAAAAGATCGAAGCCACTTTTAGACGGAAGTAAGTCAAGCGCATCTTGAACGGCAGCCTCTGCATCTACAAGACCGTATCCCATTTGATTGAACCATGTTCCGTTTGGTCTACCGGCTGAAACCGCATACGCATAACCACCTACCTTTTGTGCTGACGCTTCAATGATGTCTTCCACTTCATCATGTGTTAGACAAGGGTTAACAGAGAGAATCAATGCTGCAACACCGGCAACAACAGGCGTCGCCGATGATGTTCCATTGAACCATGTTGTATAATTTGTGTCGGCAAAATCTGACGCTAACCAAGTTCCGTTATTTCCGGGATGTATCGCACTACCACTATTGTAGCCACTTCCTGCGCCTTGCCTATCCGTTGTAGGCATGAGCACGCCCGGTGCTACTACATCGAGTGTAGGACCAAAGTTACTTCCCCAAGTGGTTTCACCATCGCATGATGTCGGGCTCTTACGTTGACCACACTCGGACATTGCACCAACAACAACGATGTCTGGATTGCTATTAGCAGGATATGATACGCCTGCATTGTTATTTCCCGAAGCAAACACGACGATCGTTCCGAGTCCGCCACGGCCATTCGTCAACGCGTTGTCGATTGCATCGTCGATCACCGCGTAAGCAACACCAGATCCCCATGAATTGCTGATGACACTTGCACCGTTCATCCACGCCCAGTTGATACCATCTGCACGTTTTTGTCTAGACAACGGTGTGCCTAACAGCGAATTGCTAACCGACATCAATCTCGTATTCGGCGCAACACCTGTAACGCCAACGTTGTTGTCTTGTATCGCGCCAATGATACCAGCGCAGGCCGTGCCATGATTACCAAGAACCAACGCGGGTGAAGTTCCCGATTCACTATCGAAGCCTGTTCCGAAAATATTTCCTGCTAAGTCGGGATGTGTCATCTCGATACCTTCGTCAAGAACAGCAACGATTACGTCGCGTGATCCTTTTGTCAACTCCCATGCGGCTTCTGCATTAACGTCTGTTCCAACGGTACCACCATAGAGTCCTGTATTGCTGAGTCCCCATTGACTCGCATATAGGGGATCGTTGGGCGCTGTGGCGTCATTTTCGGTCATCAAATCTGGTTCTGCGTAAGTGAACAATCCAGATTCATAAAAACTGTTGGCTAACTGAAGTGCATTTTTGGTTGATGCCTCTGTTGTAGAGAGTGTAAACCATAAAGGCATAAACTGATTTTGACCAACTACTACGGCTTTGTTATCGCGTGCAAATTTTTGGAGCAATGCAATATCGTTTGCGGATTTAATCTTCACGTAAAAATATTGTGTGAGTCCAATCTTCTTCTCCGCGGCGTTGCTGAAGTATGGTGAAGCAATCTTAAAGCCAGCTCCTTTTAATTGATTCAGATAGCTGTGGTATTGTGTAGACGATAATTTGTTTTGAAGTTTCAATTCTCCCCAAAAACCTTGTGGAGGAAGATTTGCATCTACAGATTTCAACGTTCGTGTTTGTTCGATGCGATTTAGTTTTGTGCTTACGGCCTTACTATTCAGCATTGCGTTCAGCTGTTGAACATCGCCAATGCTACCCGGTGCTACAATGTAGGCATAGTCGGTGTTGAGTGTTAGTGGTTGCTTCTTGCCCTTGTAATAGTAAAAATATTCTTGAGCGATCAGTTGCATCGATGTTGTGATCATCGCGATGAGAAGCAGACCTAAGCGCACGATGTGCAGACGTTGGGGGAACAACCCAGATAAATGGAACAGTAACGTTTGTGGTTGCATAACATTTAATCATGTTTTAACTCTTACTCTTTTGCAGCTTTTCAGAATCCGCTGTGAATCGATTCGGCAGTAAAAGTATTGTGCGTATAGCCACTCAGGTAAGCGGAAAAAGGAGGAGATACAAAAGGGAAAAAGACCGCGGTGTAGAGGGTAACATCACGACTCGATTTTTCAGGTGAAAGATGATGAGACGGTATGGCGTTATAACAATTTTTGAAAAATGTAATCGACGTGTACTCATACCGTTAGCGCTGATGCTACCGGAATTTTCCGCGCGGCGACAAACACTATACCAGTTAGAAGATCGGAATACACACGCGCTTTAAAAAAAGAAAGAGATTGCCAACCGTCTGCTACCAATCTCAGTTTTTTGGCATCTTAATGAAGAAAAAGTAATTGATGCCGTCCCTAACCCCTAGTATGAGACCTTTAAACTATGTGTGGGCATCCGCCCTTTATAGCTTGTTCAATTTCAGTAAATAATGTTTCCGCGCGATAAGGCTTCTTCACCCATGCAGCAAGCCCCGCAGCTTTTGCCATTCTGATTCGATCTGGATTTGTATCCGCTGTGAGAATGATCACGGGAATATTTTTTATCGCGTCATTTTCTTTTATCAATGTAAGCAAGTCAAGGCCTGTGCCATCAGGCATGTTGTAATCTGTAAGCACCAAATGAATTTGATCGCTAGCCAACTCGAGAAGCGACAAAGCCTCTTTCATGTTGGATGCTCCGATCGTCGCATATCCCCGTCGCCCCAATGTTTCACAAACAAACTTTCTAATGCTTGCAAAATCTTCGACTACGAGTATACGTTTCTTCATTTCTTTCATTTACGATCGTTATCCTTAATCAAAACAATTTTGCAATTCCAGTTCTCTCCAAAAGGTTACCGATTACACCACTTGCTGGCAACACAACTTTTGCATTTCTGTTTTGTAGCTCCAACGCACGACGCCATGCGTACGCGAGCCTGATACCCGTGATGTCCATTGTCGTAACATGCGTCAACACGAGGGTCTCCTGACCACGTCGCGTCATGCTCTGCCCGAGTAGTTGCTCTATTGCGATTGCCCGCGCTGCGTTAAATTCGCCGCTGCAAATTATGCGCGTGCCATCTTCATCCCTTTCAATAGTCATGTTCGTATTCATAAAACGGTCACCAAATCATTCAGTGAAACAACAAAGTCTTCGCACTCGTGTGCGCTATACGGATTACGCGTTTTGATTTCGTTGCAGAAATAGCATCGATAAGAATGCTGTCAACATCACCGCCGTGATCAACCACACATTATTGATTAGCATCGCACTTCGAAAAATCTCCATGGTGTTAAAAAGAGATTGCAAGCTTTTACCAAGCTGCAAAACTTTCAAAACCAATTTTGACTTCGCGATCATGAAACAATGTTCGAGAAAAATTGCGTCGGTGGGAATCGAGAATGAGTAAGTGGGCGGCTTTTCTGATTAAGCAGACAAATGAAGGCGCGTAGAAATTAATTTTTCGGAAATTCAATTTCGAACCGTGTTCCGTGTGACTGAATCATTCGGACGTGCCCTTTTAAATTGGCAACAAATACAGAAACGAGATGTAGTCCCGATGAGACATCTTTATAGGGATCGCTATTTCCGTTCATGCCGCCGCCGTTATCTGCAACAACTAACGAACATTGGCTCCCTTGTTCTTTTAAGGTAATGCTGATTTGCGCGAAAGCGCGGCCCCTGTAGCCATGCCGTAATGAATTTTCGATTAATTCTTTGACGAGCTGCGCAATATTCATCGCTGTATAAGGAGAACATTCAATCGGATTGATGTCAAGCTGAAATGAAACCGTGAGGTGCGGATTTCGATGCGTTGCTACGATCACATCGATAATACGGCTCAAATACTCGCGAATTTCGATTTTTTTGGGCTGGTCAATTTGTTGCATCAGTGAAAGGGATCTTGCCAAAAAATACGCGCAGGTGCAACTTGGGATTGAGAGTCCACACGTGAGAATGGGCTTATTTCAAAAATAGCAGACCCATGATGCCATCTTACTTCCAATGAGTAACTGGGTGCTTTTATTGATTAACCGGCGAATATCTCGATTAAAATGCTACTCAGTCATTTTAATCTTTTCGAGAAATCCCTTCTTTTTCGCTTTCGATACATCGAGGGATTTGTCGTTAATCATGATTACTTGGCCACCCTCCCCGCGAATGTATTTTTTGATCGCGTTTAGGTTGATGACGTATGAATTATGGATGCGAAAGAAGTCGTGTTCCGATAGCAGATCGTCATACTCTTTTAATGTGCGACTGACAACAAATTTTCGGTTGTCGTCTAAGTGAATGTTGGTGTAATTGCCTGATGCTTCACAGTACAGAATTTGATCGATGTTCACAAACACTAACCCGTCACTCGCAGGTATAGCTAGTCGCGAGGGGCGTGTAGCATTTCCGCGGATGGCGTTAACGAGCAACTCCATACGCTGATTGAGTTCTCCGACCTTTCGTTTTTGAACTTTACCAATAGCCTTTCTGAGTTCGTTGATGTCAATCGGTTTCAAAAGATAATCGATAGCAGAAAACTTAAATGCCTTCACAGCAAATTCAGAATATGCTGTGGTAAAGATGATTTCGAAATTGATCTTGTCGATTCGTTCAAGGATATCAAATCCCGTCTCGCGCTGCAGCTGAATATCGAGAAATACAATATCGGGATGATGCATGTAAACTGCTTCTATGGCTTCTTTCCCATTTTGGCAGGTTGTTTTTACGACGACGTCATCACAAAAATTTTCAATCAAAGATTTTAGACTTTCACGGCTCTTCGATTCATCATCGACGACGATACAGGTTAGCATATTAGTTCAGGTGAGCTTTTATTTTTATACAGGCCAATGTGCCGGCAGCTTTACCTTCTTTCATAAGATCGTAGAAGGTCACGGGATTTTCATCTGTCCCATTGAATAATTTCAGGCGCTCTTCGGTGAGTTGTGTTCCCATGGATTTTCGAGAAACGACATTACGCGCTTTTATTTGTGCGGCCAGTGCCCTACCGATACCGTCGTCCTCAACTTCAAAGATAATATACTCTTCTTCCGTTTTCACACGCAAAGTGAGCATACCCGCGCACTCTTTATTATACAGGCCGTGCAAGATTGCATTCTCCACATACGGCTGGATGAGCAAAGATGGAATTTGATACGAGTCAAGGTCGAGCTCCTCGTCGTATTCTACTTTAAAATCGAATTTCTCATCGAAGCGTAACATTTCAAGACAGATGTATTCTTGAAGCATGTCGAGTTCTTCTTTTGCCGATACGGTTTCTGCCACCGAGCGCGTCAGCACTGTGCGCATAAGTTTTGAAAACGAAGTGAGATAATTTAATGCGTTGAGTTGATCATTCTTAGTGATGAAGAATTGAATTGAGCTCAATACGTTGAAAATGAAATGTGGGTTCATTACCGATCGCAGCGCCATCATCCGCAATTCGGAGATTTTTTTGTTTGCTTCGGTAAGCGCTTTGTTTTGTTGGTTCTTACTCGTGATGTCGTCAGCAAAAACACTCACGCCTGCGACTTTTCCACGCTCTATGATTGGGCTAAGCGAAAATCGATAGTCCGTTCCCTGAATAGTTTCTTCTATGGATACAATTTCGCCTGCCATCGCACGCATATAACGCTCTGTCCATTTTTTCGCGAGCGCTGCATCAAAGTAATTACGGTGATCCATACCGGTGTATACTTTGAATTTGAATCTACCTTCGTTGTATCGTTTGAAAGGTTCATTGTAAGAGAGCAACTTGAAGTTATCATCCACCGACCAGATCATGATTTCCGTGTTGTTAATCGTAGCGTGCATGTTTGCGCGCTCTTTCTCTAGTCGCTCTTCTTCAATTTTACGTTCGATATATACTTGAAGCATTTGTACAATCGTCGTCAACAAGTCTCGTTCTTCCTTAAAGAATGGTCCCTCGTATTCATTCGGAGTTTCTTTGAGATAAACAATTTGTAGCGATCCGATCACTTGGTCATCGATCTTGATCACACCCGATTGTTGAAAGCGTGTGTCTTCAAAATTTGCAGTTTCGAAATACTGGTCGAATACGGTAAGCCGTGCGGCGCAGAGTTCCGGATATTGCCATCCATTCGGAAGCAGTGCGGGAAATGTCGCGAATACTTCTGGCATAGATTTACCAGATGTGGTTAATAGTTGGCTGACACTATATAAGGTGCGAAGTTCTTTTATTCTTTCGTTTAATGAATAGTTTGCACTTCGTTGTGCTGTGATGTCACTTGCGAACGAGAGTATCGTTTCGAGCTCGCCGGATTCGTCACGTAGGAAAGAATAATACCACAAACAATTTTTCACCTCACCCGACTTGGTCACGGTTCGTAATTCCATAAGATCGGCCTCGCTTTTTGTGTCGATGGCCGCCATCATCGCACGCATGGAAAAATCCAAGTCACGTGTGTCAATGAGAAAGTCCATTGGTCGTTTTCCCATCACTTCATCGGCGGACCATCCGAACAAATCTTGTGCGCGACGATTCCAAAAGATGATGTTAAAGTTTTTATCACGTTCAATGACCGCCAGCGGCGTGTTGTTGATATGGAAACTCAAGCGATCATAAGCTCTTTTCAATTCTCGTTCTGTGCTTCGCTGTAGTTCTAAGTTCTTTACCGCAAGTTCTTGAATGAGATGTTCGTTTCTTCTTTCCTGTCGCTCCAAAAGTTGTTTTAGAAAGATGAATGCAGCCGCAATCAGAGAGAGCGATAATATCGTTCGGAAATTGTTGTAGTAGTAGGATGTTTCATGAAGCCCCACCTGCGTATATCCTACACCCAATGCCTCTAAAATTTTGTCGTAGAAGATGGCGCAAAATGCCGGAACAGAAGCTGCGATGGTTAACAGTATTCTTTCCGAAAGATTAAAAACCAAGAACGGAAAAAAAGAAAATGCTACTTGGAATAATCGCAATCCGACATACTGAGAACTTTCTGCTACTCGAAGATGAGTGAATAGAATTTTGACATCGATTAAAAGAATCATGGCAGGGGCCCAACAAATCAATATGCGGCTTACGGTGGTAGCGCCGACGTGATTAAGCAGGATCAACACGGCGAATAAGATCGTTTCGAAAATTAAGGGGAAGAAAAACCAATTTTGCAACTCACCGTTGAGGTAGCGAAATATGATGATAAGGATCATACAGCTAATCAAACCCAACGCAATAAAGTTGGTCAATTGAATGTTGCGTCTCTGACGTATAGACGTGGCGTGCGTTACGCCAACATTAATGAGCTTAGGAAATAACTTACGCACGGTGCAAATATTTGGGATTATGAAGGTACATTTTTTACGGCAGTAGTGAGAAAAAAATCAACATTTGAGTCATTGACTTTTCAGAAAAGTTGGCGTCAATATCATATCGCGACGGAGTGTACTCAAACTATTAAGCGTTGCTGCCGTATAAAACGACATGAAAAGACGGCAATTTGTTAGTTCCCTTGCGGCGTGGATCCTTCTCGCGCTCAGGCAAACCATAGTTTTCGAAGTGCAATTCTTTAGGTGCGACCGTAGGGTTTAGAACGTTCAATCGTTGCAGATCGTTGAGCATTTTGCTACCTGCCAACAAGATAAAACCTAACGGAAGGGTAAAACCCATTTTTAGCGTATGGTCCTCAATGAGGTAGCTTGCCAATAAGGAAAGCGGAACCAATCAATAAGATAATTTCAACCAGTATTATAAACAGCGACTTCAACGTTGTCCTTCGCGGAAGACAACTGGCTATTTACATTTTGTTCATGACGATAGTAAGCTATGAATTGATGCGAACTATTCTATATGCACATCGATGTAAAAGTTCTCGTCGTCAACATCGAACTCTTCAAGTCCCACATTCTTCAATGTCATGGTTTTCCATTCAGGTGTCGGGAAGATGAATGCAAAACGTCCTTCAGCCTGAGTCGCTTTTACGGGCATGCGAAAGTTCTTCACGTCAGCCTCCCATCGGTACTTCACTTGTAGGTTGTTACCGATTTCCTTTAGCTCAATTTGTAATCGAGGGATGTCCACAAAATGGAGGTACTGATCGAAAAAATAGGTGTAATCTGTCTTTGTTTCTTGGTTGATAAAGGTAATGAGTTCTTGTGCAGTAATAGTCTTGTATTTAAAACGGTCCATGATACCGTGAAGCAATCTAATCCATCTACTGTCATTGTCCAGGATATTTCGAAACGTGTGAAGCATCAAGCTCGCTTTGCTATACATATCGCCAATGTTGTAGTGGATATGATTTACACCGTATACACCTGTTACAGGTTCCTCTCCAATCACGGCATCCATTTGATCGAGCATTGAAACGTTCGCGTCTTCTCTTCCGAACCAATCCTCAATGATGATCGTTTCGGCATACGTTGCAAACGCTTCATGAATCCACATGTCGGCAATATCTTTCGTTGTGATGGCATTACCCCACCACTCGTGCGCAGATTCATGCCACATCAGTGGATGTGTATCCGAAGAATTTTCTGCGGTAATTTTTCCGATGCATACACCGCTTTGGTGCTCCATTGGATAAAGACTTTCAACCAGCGTAAACCCATCACGTGGGAATGGATATTTTCCGAAATATTTTTCGAATGTTCTCAACATCGGTATAACCTGCTTAAACATTCTTTTTGCTCGCGTTAGATTGTAAGGCATCACATAGTAGTCGATGGTGAGGGTGTCGCCACTAATATAATGATCGGAGAAGTGCACATATTTACCAATGCTGAAGGTGGCGTTGTAATTATTAATAGGATAGCTCACAAACCATTCGTAGCGGGTGTGGTTATTCGGCATAGGGCTTTTGCGTATAAGCCTACCGTTAGAAATTTCTGTGAACTCCGCTGGAACGGTGATCCATATCTTCATGCTGTCGGGCTCATCTGATTGATGATCTTTGTTTGGCCACCACAGACTTGCGCCAGATCCTTGACATACGACTTGCAGCCACGGATTTCCCAACGAATCTTGATCCCATAAAATGCCTCCATGCATCGGAATATTAAAATCAGGAACTTGTGGAATTCCTTCGTAATAGACCGTGATCTCAGATTGTTCTCCGATTGTAAATGGTTTTGGGAAGTCAACGAACACTGCATTGTATGCTCTTTCGAAAGCAAGTGTTTTACCCCTGTGCTCGATACGATTGATCTTCATGTTTTCATATAGGTCGATCTGCATACGGGTGAATGGTGTGATGGTTTTGAACCGAATTGTGTTACTACCTTTCACAGCATGCTCGTCAAGATCAATTACAACGTCAAGGTGATAGAAATTTACGTCATAACATGTTCGCATGGGTGTAAGTTTCCCACGTAATGTATCTGCGCGTGTAAAACCGTTGATGCGATTTGAAATTGGTTTGCTGTGTTGTTTTGTCGAGTCTACGTTAGGTAGACGTCCGATGTCGTTTCTTCGAATGGAATCCATCTTCTCTGATTTGATGTAATTGTAATTTTCCCAGAATTTTTCATCGAAGTCAGACCCAATAAAAGATTTCATCGAGCCTTCAAGCTTGCCAATGTCTCCTGTAGTAATGGGTTCGGGATTTTCCGTCTTTAAATCAGTCATGATCAGGTCCATGTCTGCGCGCCACAAACGATCTTGCCATCCTCTTCGTCTACTGTCAACCAACATTTCCCAATGACGTGTCACGCGGTTTAGATACCATTTTCCTTGATGCTCCTGATAAGCAATAGTGTATTGAAATTTATCGTATTCAAGTGAGGCGCCAACTACTTTCGACATGATCGCGTAAGCAACACCTTTATCTTTACGACTCACCATTCGTCGGCCGCGCGATGTCAACTCAAAATTATAGCGCATCACTGCCAAAGACTTCTCATCGAGAAATACTTTTGTACGGAGGTATCCCTTTCTGGCTTTTGGCTTTGGCACAATGTCGATCACGATGATATTTCTCGTACCTTCATTTATTGTCTCGACATAATCATAGTCGTAGTGACGAAAGTTGCTAGGATTGAATGGGCTGTTTTTTGCTTCGCGATATTTGATTAAGTCTTCAGATAGGCTCCCGCGCGCGCCATTTGAAATTCCACTGATCCAATAGTATAGTTGAGCTTCTTTCCCAAAGTCGATAGATTTCTTTCGGCCTTTTAAAATGCGAATTTGATCGTTTAATTTTTCACTTGCTTTGAATGGCCTGTATATGTCCAAAACTGCTTCGTTGAAATTTAGTTCGAAATCTCCCAATACAATTTGCTCGCGGTAAAATGCAGTGAATTGAACGGCGGAAGTGTCATAATTTTGTGGTATGTGCTGCAACGCGTCTTTGATAATGTCAAGTCCTGATTGCACATTTACGTTGACCGCGGCTAACGTTACCACTGCGGGTTGAAGTTCGATGTTCAATGTTTGCCTGTCTACATGTTGGGTGGTATTAAGCGTTGTGTAGCCGATGCAAGAGATTTGCAATGTATCCGGTAAGTCCGATTGTTGGATTTTGAAAACAAATTCCCCTTCGGCGTTCGTTGCTGTTCCTGCGCCGGACTTCTTCAAATACAAATTCGCGAAGGGAAGTCCTTTTTTTGTTTGCGCATCAAGAATACGACCTGTTATCGTTACATATTTTTCTTGCCCGTACATCGAGCGGCTACAGACGAAAGCAATGAGGCATAAAATAATGATACGTTTCATTTGATTTTTTTTGAACCAAAGAACCGTACTGGCTGATTGTAAATCTTCTCAAATCATGATTTGAGAGGAAGTTTTATGCGATGTGAGTGGTTTTTGCTGCGTGCGAAATCATGTATTCACGAGGCGTCATACCTGTCGTGCTTTTAAATACCCGCTGAAAAGTCGCTTGGGAATTGAATCCCGCGTCAATTGCCATTCCTGAAATCGTTAAATGTTGATTGTCGGGATTGATAAGGCGATCACGTACATCCTTTACACGGTAACTGTTAACAAAATCGTTGAAATTGACTTGGCTATGTTGGTTGAGCACGGTAGAAATTATTTTCACATGGATACCCGTATGAGACGAGACCTTATGGATGGTAAGGTCCGGATCGAGGTAAAGCTTTTCCACTTCCATACAGTTAATCAACCGCGATAGGTAGGCCGCTACTTTGTTATCATCGACGGCATTCGAACGCGCCGCTGTCGTTAATTTTGACGAGATCATTTTTACCTTGTGAAATCCGTAGAAAACGATCCAATAACTAAACACGACCAGAGCAAGTTCTATCGGGTAATAGTGCGAGCCGAATGAAACTTCGAATACATCAGGCGCAAGAACTGTAATAGGCCAGGCTACCGCAAGGATGCCCATGCTTATCATTAATGACATGATCCAATTTGATGTGATCTGCTTTTCCTTTGTGTTCAGCTTTGCTGCATGATTTTGTTTGTATTTTTTAAACTTTAAGATTGTTACTACATAGTAAGATACAAACACGATTACACTGAGTGGCTCTGCGTAAAACCAAACGATATTCACTAGCTGCATCGATGTTACGTCGCTTATGATAATTTTATTGATCCACAAGATGTGATATGCAATAATTCCGAGACGGGAGACGAACTGAAACAGTGGGATTGAATAGTGCAGGAATATTTGCTTCCTCGAAAAGTAAATTTCTGCATCGACTAGTTTGCAAACATACAAGTATAAACTGGGCCCGATCAAATAGATGACGATGAATCCAAACATGTCGAAGAAGAGAAAGTGTTGGTCAAGGCCGGAACTCCAGTTAAATGTTTCAAAACCATTGTAGGCAAAAGCAAAGACGAACGCCGCGAGAAATTTATGACCGGGATGTCGTTTCTGAAATAGCAGGACGATTGTGAATATGAGCGCTTGGAGCGCGCCAAAAAGAATGAGCAGGTTTATCCAAGTGAAATTAAGTTGCATAGGTTGGTGGTCGGTATCTGAAAATATCAAAGACAATGCCAAAGGGCCTATAAATGTTTTGTCTCGTGGCACTAATTCGATTTGATTTGCGTTCAAAGCAATATGAACGCCACGACACCTTCAAGTATATTCGATACCCGCCAAGAAATAGCGAATGCGATTAGCCACGGTATCGGTGCCCTATTTTCTATTGCAGCGCTCGTGTTGCTCATCGTGGTCAGTGCTATTCATGGAACCGCGTGGCACGTTGCCGGTTTCTCAATATTCGGTGCGACCATGATTATTCTTTACATGTCGTCGACACTCTATCACGCACTTACGAATGATCGTGCTAAACACCTCTTTAGAAAATTTGATCACATGTCAATTTTCTTGCTCATTGCCGGAACGTATACACCATTTTGTCTTACGGTGTTGAACAACTGGATTGGATGGACTGTATTAGGAATTGTATGGTCATGCGCCGCAGCTGGAATTGTTGTCAAAGCGTTTCATACAGGGAAATATGAAAAGCTTTCGACGTTCCTTTATGTAATGATGGGGTGGATTATTCTCCCTGCAATTAAACCACTGTATGATGCCGTTCCGTTTTGGACTTTTATTTTGTTAATGGCAGGTGGCGCCTTTTATACGATGGGCACATACTTCTTTTTGAAAGATCAAAAACGATATTACCATAGCATTTGGCATTTGTTTGTTCTCGCAGGAACCGTCTCACATTTTTTTTCGGTATTGCTACTGATATAATTTTTTCTTCTTACAAGGCTGGAAGCAAGTGCGTTCGCAGCAGCGCATAAGGCACTTGACTCCTTTCACCATAGTTTCCTCCTGTTAGTAAAATTACTGCGCGCTTTTCGGGGATAATACAAAGAACTTGACCGCCGTTACCCTGTGCTTGAAATGTGTAAAAAATCTCACCTTGTATCGACCATTCGCGGATCCACCACTGATAACCGTAGAACTGTTTTGGATCTTGTGGATACGCGATTTGCTTTGAAGTAGATTTTTTGATCCATGCTTTCGAAATAATTTGTCGACCATTCCATGCTCCACTATCAAGAAATAGTTTACCTATCTTCATGATGTCGCGTGGGTAGAGATGTAAACCAAAACCAGCATTGGGATGACCATTTCTGTTCATGCGCCATCCATAGTCGTCGATTTGTAGTGGAGCAAAAAGAAATCTCTCTGCAAATTCGTGCGCATATGATCCAGATGTGTGGTGTATAACACCGGCGAGCAAATCAGAGTTACCACTGCTATAATTGAAAAGCGTTCCGGGTGTAGCGACGTATTTTTTCTCAAGTGTGTAGCGAAACCCATCGTCGCTTTCGCTAAGTTTTGCTTCATCGTTTCGAGGATCGTCATCAGGAAAACGCGTTTGGTCCCACTGTAGTCCTGCCGACATACTGAGAATGTGATTGAGCTGAATCGTTTCTTTCGCTTCAGTTCTTAGATCGCCATACTCAGAGAAGATGTCGAATATCTTGACTTCGTCGTTTTTTAGATAGTTTTGATCAATGGCAATTCCAATCAATGCGGAGGTTACGCTTTTCGTGGCTGACCGCAGACTTTGAAATCTATTTCGGTGCCATCCGCCGAAATAGCTCTCTACGACAAGTTTGTTGTTTTTAAGGATGAGAATGCTATGAATGTTGCGCGAATCTGTTTGCAATTGTGCAATCAATTCTCGAATCCGCTGACCGTCGACTCCTTCATCATCCATCGATGCCACGGCTAAGCCATCCTGCAAAAACGGCGGGGTTGCGAGATTTTCTTCGCGTGAGGGAACGCCGTCATCATCGCCAAGCAGCACCGAGTCGCAAGATGTGAACGCAATAACGCTTATGAATGCAATTGAGATAATTTTCATTATCGGAAATTAAAAGTGAATCCTGTTCTGATTTCGTTTCGATAAAGCCGTGCGGCTTCGATTGTATTATTCCTGATATAGCCAAATTGATATATTGTTGACCATCGGGTCAATCTTGTCAGCGGATGTTGATACGCGATCTCTAGAGAATATGTATTGGCGAAACAGAGTTCGCTGTCGCGAAATAGAACGTCGAGTACATTTTCATTTTCTTTTTGAGGTTCATGGAGCCCACCATCAAGTATGATTCTGTTGCATAGACCGACCGTTGGAATTGATAGTTGAACGGTAAGCAATTTTGACTTCGGAAGTGCGATCGTATTTACGATTTCAAGGTGCAGTGCATTGATGGTAAGAACGTCTTCATTGTCCAGCGCCGGAGATTCAAAATAATTTACGTCGGTGCTGAACTTTGCGCCAAGCATGAGATTGATTTGCCGATTAGCGATTCGATAATGCGTGATTGAACGGACGTGATCGATCTTGATTGCACCGTGAAGAAGTGTGGCAGGAATGTCAGGTTTTGCCTTTAGGTTTGATTGAAGAACTTTGAATGATGCACGGGTGCGTCGATGGGAATTTGTATTTGCGTATTGAATAGAAACAGGAATGCCGTTGCCAGCGAATAAAAAGTTGTCAAACGCGAGCCCTTCGTTGATGGTACGTGTATGGGCTATCCCGAAGTCAATTGAGATGGATCCCATGTTTTTTTCAAGGTCAACGTCAATTTGTGCCGACACGACATGGGGCGATAGTAGAAAGATGATAGCCAACGGTTTCAGAATCATAGCTTAAAATAGTGAATTCCATGAAGAAGCATTGCAAGAATTTATTTTTTCAAACAAGTTCTTTTTTTGTCACATTTGGATCAGGCTATTTGTCTAGTGTTGAAAAGTATGACTATGGACGCGGCATATCGAAAGCTACTCACCTATTCGTATAATATTTTAGGTTCTTTTGAAGATGCGAAAGATGCCGTTCAAGACGTGATGGAGAAATACATCCACCTCGATAAAAGTAAGATCGACAACGAAGTGCATTATCTCACGAGAATGGTAATCAATCACTCCATCAATGTTAAGGGACGCCTTAAGAAAAGTACTCAGTATGGTGTTTGGTTACCCGAACCTGTGTCAACCGAGACAGCGGAAACACAATTGAACCGCGAACAACTCGCCCAATACACATTGCTTGTGCTCATGGAAAAATTGAATCCCAAGGAACGCGCTGTCTACATTCTGCGGGAAGCATTCAATTATTCCCACGAAGAAATTGCTGCGGCAATTGAGATTTCTCCCGATAATGCCAGACAGTTATATGGTCGTGCAAAGAAAGAACTCCAGGATTATACTCCTCAAGATCATCTGAAACATCAACAGAAGCTGTCGGATTACATTGAGGCAGTTGTGAATGCCGATGTGAAAACACTTGAGAACCTTTTGGCTAACGACATCAAAGTAATGGCGGACGGAGGTGCCTCTGTTCGTGTAGTGGCCGATGTCGCTATCGGTCGCGATGCTACGCTTCATATGCTTCAACATGTGTATGCACTTTTTCTCGAAGGTAAAAAATATACGTTTATGATGATCAATCATCAGCCAGCCATTTGTTTTTGGCAGAATAATCGTCTCTATAATTGTCAAGTATTTTCGTTCGATGACGAAGGCAAAGTAGATTCGATCTATTCGATAGTAGATCCTGAAAAATTAAAACTGATCAAAACAACATAAACTTGTCACGTTCGTGGCGGACTTATTTGTCTTTATACAAAAAATATGAAGACACTTTTGAGGATCGATTCGAGCATCAGACATATTGGCTCCATTAGCCGAGATTTAGGTGATCACTTTGTTTCGCACTGGTTGAAGAAATTTCCGGGAGCGCGCGTCATTACCCGCGACTTGCAAAGTGAGCAAGTTCCGCACTTGTCCCAAGCGACGGTACAAGCGTTCTTTTCTGGGTTGGATAATGATGAACTAGCCTTGTCGAATGGGTTGATCAATGAACTACTTGCGTGCGATGATATTTTGATCACGTGCCCGATGTACAATTTCCAAATCCCGTCGTCATTGAAATCCTACTTGGATCATGTGGTTCGTGTGAACAAGACGTTCTCTTACAATGATGGACAATATATGGGATTGTTGCGCGATAAGTCTTCCTACCTGATCACAACAATGGGTGGAAAAAAAGATGACATCACACAAGATGAAAATTTCGAACATTACTTGAGAGGCATCCTTGCTTTCATCGGCTTGTCGAATACGAATATATTTTGTGCGGATGGTACCACTAATCCTGAATACCTAAGCCAAACGCTGCCGCTGCTTAAACAAAGAATAACGAAAATAATTTAATTACTATGAATACAACAGAACAGGTAAAAGATGCAATTGCAACTTTTGTTAAAGCGGGCGATACAAATGATGTTTCATTGCTTGAACATATCTTGCATCCACAGTTTCATAATGTTCAGGATGGATTTTTCAATGAGCATGGTATCTTCATTTTTTCAAAAGAAGATTACAAGGCGCTCGTAGGATCGAAACGATTCGGCGGCGCACCGCGAACGATTCAATTTGATTCTGTGAATATTGATGGAAATCTTGCCTATGCGACAGTACAATTAGAAAGTTCTCGCCTGAAATTCAATTCGACGATAAACTTGTGCCATACGAACGGTCAATGGAAAGTTATTCATAACATTCCAAGGATTGTGCCGAAGTAGATCCGGTTTTGAAAGTTGCCCGTGAATGTCGAGGCAACTTCATGATGTGCCTATATTTGGAGTGGCTTGCTTGCAAACGCTTGTACTGTTCGGTATACTGCTAACTTATATTAAATTCGAAAATAGAAAGCAGATTCGCCTATGAACGATTCAAGAGACCATGACAAACGTATTGCAACGATGACATTCGCATCGGTGTATCCCATGTACATCCAGAAGGTAGAGAAGAAAGGAAGATCGAAAGAGGAGTTGCATGAAGTCATTACCTGGCTTACAGGATTTGATGACAAAAAGTTAAAAGAGCTAGTTTCTAAAAAGGTGACGTTCGCGGAATTTTTTGAACAAGCGTCGATCAATCGTCATGCAAATCTTATTACGGGTGTCATCTGTGGATATCGTGTTGAAGAGATCAAGAATCCATTAACGCAACAAGTCAGATATTTGGATAAGCTTGTGGATGAATTGGCGAAAGGTAAAAAAATGGAGAAGATTTTACGAAGCGCGTAAGGTCATTGTAGACAATGTGTTCGTCAGAGAAATGAATGTCGTATGCGAAGTATATAAAAATTATTTTTTTCTGGGCGCTTTCGAAATTTGAATGCGCCGACGCGGGGTAGTACAAACCGTTTCTATGAGCATCCCCTGTTGATTAACTTCGATTATTTGAAAAAGTTTCTCGCCTCGGAACGGCACGAATAAAAAGTAAATACCTCTTATTTTATACACACCATCAATTTGAGGAAAAGGATCGCCTTCAAATGCTGCATTTTTTTTTGCTGGATACGCGATTGTTTTCACATCCGAATCGTCGGAGCCTACAAGGGCTGCTGCATCGATCATCAAACTGTTTGTTGTTAGCAACGTGATGATTTCTTTTTCGAATGATTTTTGTCTTTTCGTTGGCGATGGTTTGAGAAAAATTTCCTTGTTCACGCCGTACGCTGTTTTTATCTCAAAGGTCAATACACTATCGCCTTGAATGATGCCGAGGTATAGTTCACCTTTAATTGAATCAGGTAACGTCTCAGGCGTTGATGACAGGGCATAGAGCTCCGCGCCGGCAAGTGGCTTTCTAAAAATGCTGTCATGCCGCATGGTATAGGAGATGGTGTTACCTTCGAATTTTCCAAGCCACTGTTCTTTTCCTGCATCAAAAAAATATAGCGTGTCTGCGGATTTATGCATAATTGTTCTGCCGCAATCTCGGTTCGTCTTCCCGGAAGATTGAATCCAAAGGTTTTGTGCGGCCAGGTTAGTAGCCACCCCTATGATGACGAAGAAGAGTAGTGACAGTCGTTTCATTTGTTTGCGTTATGAGCTTTTGAGGACCAATATAATAACGTTTTTACATCAAATGGTCATCATAGATTAAACGCGGATCATCATTCATTTGGAGGCGAGTAAGAATGTCTGGTTGCCATTTCCATAAATCCATAACCACAACCAGTTTTTTTGACCATACTAATATCGACAAAATGTGTATCCGGTGCTCGTGCCTCGCTACTAACATTCGTCGGTTAGAAAGATGATTTTGTATGGATGCGGCCCATCTTCATATGCAATTGCCTTTTTTACAGGCTTTAGAACTCTATATTGATTTGGCTAGAAGGGTCGTTATTCAAAAAGAGTTTCCTGGATGCATTTGCAATGTTCACCGAAGATAGTTTTATTTGATTCTGAAATGAGAAGGAAATGGCCCGTGAATTTTTAAACGAGTTTGAAGAACTGGTGTTGACCAGTGTTGCAGTCTTGGAAGATGACGCATATGGCGCGGCCATTACGTTGGAGTTGGAGAAGTGGCTTGAACGTAAAGTAACGCTTAGCGCGGTGCACGTGTCTTTGTATAAGTTAGAAGACAAAGGCTACCTCAAATCAAAAGTTGGTGGCGCGACAAATGAACGCGGGGGAAGGAGTAAACGGATCTACACGATTACCAATGCTGGAACAGCCGTGTTAAGAGCCATGCGTGAAAAGCGTGTTGAGCTTTGGGGAATGATGCCGCAATTTAAAACGATCTGATGCATGAAGGAATATCCGACGTTAGCAGAAAGAATTATCCGCGCGATTTGTCCCGATCACTTGGTTGATCAGATAGAAGGTGATTTAATTGAACTTTATCATCACGATGTAAAAGATATCGGTATGCGGAAGGCTAAGTGGCGACTACTCTTGAATGCGTTGCGCTTTTTCAGGCCAGGGATACTCTTCAGAAATCGATTCTCGAACCCTTTATCACACACGCATATGTTAGCAAATTATACGAAGATCACCTTTCGCGTCATGGCGCGGACCAAAACGTTTTCTGCAATAAACATTTCCGGCCTTGCTTTAGGATTTACCAGTGCCTTACTTTTATTTCTTTGGATACAATTCGAATTCAGTTTCGAACAATTTCACACCAATAAAGATCGCCTTTACATTGCTTGGAATAGGTCATTTGAAAATGGCCAAATTAATTGCTGGAACACAACCCCACGTGTATTGGCGCCAACATTACAAAACGAATTCGCTGGAGTCGATCATGCGGTGAGCTTTGCGCAATGGGAAGGTACGCAACGGTTCAAAGTTGGCGATAAGAAAATGTTAAAGACTAGCGGTGTTTATACAGATCCTGCATTTCTAAAAATGCTTTCATTCCCATTGATAAAAGGTAATGCTGAGTCTGCATTAGAGCACCCTCAATCGATCGTGATTACCGAGGATTTTGCGTATGACCTTTTCGGCGATGACGAAGCTTTCGGTGAAATGATAACAGTAAGTGAAGGTGAATATACTTTCGAATTAAAGGTGACAGGCGTTCTTAAAAAACTACCGCGCAACACGGCGTTTAATTTTGATTACATTATACCCTTCGCATTCCTGGAAAGCGTTTCAGGTGTGGATGAATTTTGGGGAAATAATTCAGTGACAACACTGGTGATGACGAAAGAAGGTATTGACGAAAGCCAACTTGCCGAGGAAATTAAGGATGTAGAAAAAAAGCACTTCAAAGATGGTCAGCATATTGAAATATTCTTGCACCCACTCCTCAAGAGCCGGTTGTATTCTGGATTTGAGAACGGCGTTCAAACCGGTGGAAAAATTGATGAATTGAAAGTGATCGGCATTCTCGCCGTATGTTTAGTGCTCATCGGATGTATTAATTTCGTCAACCTGAGTACGGCACGCGCGCAGAAAAGAGCAAAGGAAATATCGGTTCGAAAAGTAACTGGCGCGGTTAGACGATCGCTGATCATGCAGTTTATTGTTGAGTCCATTATCATGTGTTCGCTTGCAGCCTCATTGTCTCTCGTTTTATCGTATCTATTACTTCCATGGTTCAATATCATGATGTACGAGCAGCTTAGTTTCCAAGAAGCACCGATTTGGTTTTGGGGCTGCTTTGCTGCTGCTGTGCTGAGTGTTGGATTGGTTGCCGGAGGTTATCCTGCTTTTTATCTTTCTTCCCTTAGTGCTATTCGTGTTTTTAAGTTCAGTGGTTCTGGAAAAATGAATCAATTGATGCGTAGCGGTCTTGTCGTTGTGCAGTTCGGTTTTGCAATCATGCTCATGGTTGGTGCTACTGTTGTATTTAGGCAATCACAATTTCTCCGTGCAATGGATCAAGGGTATGATACGAATCGACTCGCGTACGTTCCCATCACAGGCGACATGCTCAAGAATTTTACTGCCTTTAAGAACGAATTATTGACACAAGGATTCGCAACTTCAGTCACACGTACGAGCACACCTTTTACAGAACAGTGGAGCAGTACAGGTGGTATGCAATGGGCGGGCAAGAACCCTGAAGAGCGTACAAATATAGAAAGAATTGTGGTGGATGAAGAAATCGTCTCGACGTCATCGCTCACGCTGATCGCCGGTAGAGACCTGGATCTTGATAAGTTCCCCAGCGATTCGAATGCCGTTGTAATTAACGAAAGTGCATGGCGATTGATGAACTTTGAAAATCCTATCGGTGAAACAATAAAAGATAACGGCAAGGATTGGAAGATTGTCGGCGTCGTGAAAGATTTCGTTTTTGTATCACCGTTCATGAGGAAGTCGCCGGTCGTGTTGTTTGGATGTGAGTTCAGCGAAGCGCTGTCATTTGTTTATATTAAACTTGATGATACCAAATCTCTCGCTGAATTAAAGAATGGTCTCGAGAAGATACATCGTCAGTATAATGTTGATTATCCCTTTGAACTACATTTTGCTGATCTGGAATATGCTCAGAAGTTCGAAATTCTTGATTCTATGAAGATGGTTTCCGCAGCAGCGACATTGTTGGCTATTTTCATTGCCAGTATCGGTCTGCTTGGTATGGCGATGTACATGATTGAAGTGAAGAAAAAAGAAATCGGTATTCGTAAAGTGTTGGGCGGATCGGTGTACAGCATTATCAAGATGTTGAGCATTTCGTCATTGAAGCCAATCGCGATCTCTGTTCTAATATTTGCACCACTAGCGTGGCTTGCCATGACTGCTTGGCTTGAATTGTTTCCCTATCGGATAGATCTTGAAGTTTGGATTTTTGTATTGGCAACAATTCTCATTCTTTTTGTCGCCTTATTTACCGTGACGACGCAAACTGCAAAGGCGGCATACGACAATCCCGTGAATAGTTTGAAGAGTGAATGATAAGTAATGCTGCCTCATGGTTAGCGCGATCTAAAACGTAAGGGCAAAACGTTATTTATTCATGTGGCATGTTTAAACGTACTGCACGGGCAAACTAATAAGTGTATTGTATCTGTTTATCTTTCTGATTCTAATCCAGCAACGTTTTAGCGGCACTAGCGTTTTATTCATCGGAACTTTCATTTAACACTTAATGTGTGTTTGGCTTAAATTGAATGTTCTATTATAATTTGTTTGTGCGCAACACGATGCTCGCACATTTTACCCTTGAACGAAAGTAGCGCACGTTACCGATGCTAATCTATCAACCGCACCCAGCTCTCAAACCGTACGTAAGGTATTACTGGTCGTTGGACATCTATGCCGCCGGCGCATCGATGCTAAATCTTCAGGTGATGGCCGACCGTTATCCAAGAATTGTTATTCAATGTTTAAACGGCAAGAATGCTCTTCATAGCGCTCACTACAGTTGTCTCTATGCCGCAAGTTTGAAAGGCATCACATCGAAACCAGCATTCTTTCAAATGGAGCCTACCTATTCGCACCTTGCTGTTTCGTTTTTCTCACATGGTGTCAAAGCATTATTTGGAATCGACGGCCATGAAACGCTCGACGCTGTGATGGAGTTGAAACATTTTTTTCCAGATGATGTCACAGAAAGAATCATGGCTGCGCGAGATACGCGTTCGCGGATTGCGATTTTGGAAGCGTGTTTGCTGAAACGCCTTTATGCACTGAAGTCAATCGATGCCCGGGTAGTGAATTTTTTGAATCTTTGCCCAAGCGTGAACTATGGCAAACTGTTGAAGAATTATGGCATTAGTGAACGGCAGTTCGAACGTAAGTTTCTGCAGTCTATCGGGTTTACGCCTTCGTATTATAAGCGAGTTGTTCGTTTCGAGCGAGCGCTTTCTCGCATTCAACGCGGAAACTATCAAACACTTTCAAATTTAGCCTACGAATTAGGCTATTCCGACCAATCACACTTCAATCGTGAGTTCAAACAATTTTCTGGCTTAACGCCTTTGCTTTTAGGTGCAAAAAATGAGCTTGTTGCCGAAAGCGGATCACTCCTCGCAGGGTGACGATGTCGGATTTATTCTATACTTCTTTCCTGCCTTTTTTTTGTTTTACAGCATCTGAATTTTTTACAGCATAGCCTGCGATCGAGCATAATGCGCGGATGCTTTCCTGCGAAGAACAATTTAACGGACACTCAAAAAACAAAACGATGATGAAATGCACTGCAATGATCTTGCTATCAATTGTGGCGAGTATTAAAATTTCTTATTCACAATCCATGAAGACAAGCACTATGAAAAACGTAACAGAATTTAAAGTTAGTATCCCACAGTCAGACATTGATGATTTGAAAGCACGCTTGAAGAATGTGCGGTGGCCCGGGGAAGAACAAGGATCTGACTGGACTTTTGGCACAAGCGAAATCTATTTGAAGAAACTTGTAAACTACTGGGCAACAACTTTCGACTGGCGTAAGCAAGAAGCGACGCTGAACAAATACCCGCAATACATTGCCGTAGTAGACGGAGTAAAAATTCATTTTCAATACATAAAGGGTAGTGGTAAAAATAGCAAGCCACTCATTCTTACACATGGCTGGCCTGATAGCTACTATCGCTTTCATAAAATTATTCCGCAGCTTACAACAGGTGAGCAGAGCTTTGATCTAGTGATTCCCTCGATTCCTGGTTTCGGATTCTCCGAAAAAAAATCATTGACAACCGAAGCGGTAGCAGATCTCTGGAAGAAGTTGATGACTGAAAATCTTGGTTACACGAAATTCTACGCTGCAGGCGGTGATGTAGGTATGGGCGTTACGAAAGCATTAGCGTCAAAATATGCTGATGTCGTTGCAGGTGTTCACTTCACAGATATCGGCTACCCCATGGGACAGGAAGATCCTACTACAATGAGTGAGGATGAAAAACAATTTGCTCAATTCGTACAACAATGGTGGTATACGGAAGGAGCTTATGCGATGGTTCAAGCAACGAAACCTCAATCATTGGCATATGGTTTAAACGAATCTCCAACGGGATTAGCAGCATGGATCGTTAGCTTTGGCGCGGCCGGTGCCACACCTGATATTTTAGAGAATGCGTTCGGTGGCAAAGACGAATTGTTGACGAACATCTCAATCTATTGGTTCACACAAACGATCGGTACCTCAATGCGAATGTATAAGGCAGATGCAATAGCGCAGTGGAGCGGTACACCACCACTACAGAAGTCGAATGTGCCCGCAGGCATTGCTGTGTTTCCGAGAGAAGCACAGTTCCCAAAAGAGTGGGCAGAGCGATTTGTGAATGTTGTTAGCTATACAAAAATGAAAGAAGGAGGACATTTTGCAGCACTTGAGGTTCCTGATGTATTTGCAGCCGAGTTGAAGAAATTCTTTTTCACCCTGAAGTAAGGGATGAATACGCGTATGAAGTATAGACGTTAATAAAGGAATATGAGAAAATTGATATTCGTCGTTCATACATCCATAGATGGATTTGTCGCTGGTGAAGCCGGTGAATTTGATGAACTAACACAAAGTCCGGAGAATCTGGACTTCGTGTGTTCTCTCACCGATGACGCCGACGCTCTTTTAGCTGGACGTGTTTCGTTTCAAATGTTAGACACCTACTGGCCGACAGCGCACCTTAATCAAAATGCTTCAAGCAGTGAAGTGAGATATTCGAATTGGTATAACAGTGCCAACAAAATCGTGTTGTCAAATTCTTTACGTCAAGAACAGGCTCGTGGTATCACCGTGATATCCGATCACATCGTTGAAAATGTTAACGCCCTGAAGAACAAAACAGGGAAAAATATCTTGATGTTCGGCAGCCCGTCGGTCTATAAACTACTCGCAGGACTTAACGTCATTGATGAATACTGCATTATTATGTACCCGGTATTGCTAGGCAACGGGATTTCGTTGTTCGACAAACCACAAGATGTAAAGCGGATGAAGCTTTTGAATTCAACTCGTTTTTCGCAAGGCGAAATTGCTGTTCACTATAGTATCGGAACTTAGAAAATGCTATTTAGCATATTCCTTAAACTTAGAAACGATATGAGTGAGAATGTTAAGAAGTATAACGTCGGTGCAATTGTATCTGCAGACATAACTGTCCCCAATGCAGGTGAACTCAAAGATTTTTACACGCAAGTAATTGGATGGACACCCGGTGAACTAAAAATGGGCGAACAACAGTCGTATGTGGATTACATCATGAAGGACTCAGCGGGAAGTTGGGTAGCAGGCGTTTGTCATGCACAAGGTGGCAACATGGGCATTCCACCACAGTGGATTGTTTACATCAATGTTGATAGTGTGAAGGACAGTGTTGAAAAATGTAAGCGTCTTGGTGGTAAGATTATCAAAGAAGTATTTGATGCCAATGGTAATCACGTGTATGCTATGCTTCAGGACCCTGTTGGCGCCGTTATCGCGGTTACACACGTAGTACAATAATTTGTTTCATGCGTAGAATAATATATGTAAACATCACTTGTGCGTTATTCATCTTTTGTCTCGGTGCAAACGCGCAAGTTGATTTTCCGAATCCAAGTCCAATGCAGACGATCATTCAAGATTTCGGCATGGCGAAGATTAAGTTGCAGTATTCCCGACCGGGCGTAAAGGGCAGAAAGATGATCGGCTATGTCGAACCTTTCGATTCGGTATGGCGGACAGGTGCAAATGCAGCAACAAAGATCACATTCTTTGATGCTGTGGAAATTGAAGGATGTAAAATCGACTCTGGTAGATACGTACTCTACACAATCCCATCAAAGAAGACCTGGACTGTTATCATTAATAAGGGCGTGCAAAACTGGGGTTCCGATGGCTATAGCATAAGCGATGATGTGTGTAGGGTTCAAACCAACAAACAAGATTCTAAACTTTTTAGAGAGACACTTACATTTGAGTTTAATAATGTTAAAGCGGAACGCTGTGACCTTGTGCTAAGCTGGGAAGATTGGTCGATTACGATACCAATCAAAACGGATATTACTAACAAACTTCGCGCGCAGATCGAATCGGATTTGAAAAACACAAATCCCAATTACTGGTATGCTGCTCAGTTTTATTATGAGTACGATCACAAACCAATGGTTGCATTGGAGATGATTAATAAAGCCATTGAAGGATGGGAGAAAGTAAACGGTAAGCCTTATTGGCAACATTACTACAAAGCGAAAATATTGAAAGACTTGGGGCGAGGGAAGGAAGCGCTAGTTTCTGCGAAGTTGTCATTGCAACAAGCAAAGGAACATCACAATAGGAATAACTACGTTAAGTTGAACGAAAATTTAATTAAATCTTTGGAGTAATTGCCCAGTGTCGATGAAGGAGCGGTTGCGTCGCGCGCTTTCATGAGGGAGTGAACGTATGGTTTGGTTAAAACGCAGCCTTGCGTTTAGTCGGATTTCAAGAACGATCAACGCCATAAACTAATCTTGGCGGTTACATCATGTTGATTACTGCGATTTATGGCTATTCTTAATAAATTATAAAATAGCCCTATGTTGAAAAAGCACTTTCTCTACGCAGTTGTTTGCATGCTCCTTGTCCAGTTTAGCTGCAGCGATGATTCAAAATCAGATCCTGAGCCAGAACCTGCCGGCACAACGGTTACAAAAGATGGTGGATCACTCGAGTCTTCCGATAAAAATATTTCCGTGGAAATCCCTGCGGGCGCCGTTGGTGAATCGGTGAATATAGAGGTGAAGGAATCAGTAAGTGACCTTACGAATGGTGTGGGAAAAATATATTCACTCACTTCGCAGGAATTCTTGAAGCCCGTAACCCTTGAGTTGAAGTACACTGACGCTGATGTAGCGGCTAAAAAATCACATCCCGAATTACTTCGTTTGATGACACGTCCATCTTCTGCCGATGCCTGGCAAGTGGTCGATGGTTTTACAATTGATAAGGAAGATAAAACCTTAAGTGCACAAGTCGATCATTTTAGCGATTGGACAATTATCGCTGTTGACGGGACATTAAATTTTTCTGTTGATGGCGTTGATCACGAGAATTTAACACTTGCTGTTTTGCGATCAACGAAGAATCCCAATCCCGCCAGTTTTCGCGCGCAGAATAATGAATTCTATTTTCGTGCGGGTATAGATTCAACAGTGATGGGAAGTGCCTACGAAACACACAGTTCTTACTTAGGTCGAATTACAACATCCAACGGTACGGCTAGTGATACGGTCAATACCGTATTTGTTGAACCCGCGATTAATAACTGCTACTACCGGAAGGATGGATCTTCGCGATGGAGGTTTACTAGGTTTTCGACTACGCCTGGCGAATTAGTCACTGGACATTTTTTGATCACCGCTACTACGCCTAACAATACCAACGCTTGTGATGGGAAAAAGACCGTGACTGGAACTTTTGCTTATGTAGTTCGGTAGAAAAACATGAACGTCAGTAAGAATGAAATGCGTACCTGGTTAACGGTGCGCATTTTTTGTATGTACAAATGCAATTACCGAAGCTTTCTGAACAGCCAATTTAAGACATTTTGGCCGCCAATCGATTAAATGCGTAGCCTCATTGAGGAGAAGGATAGCACGATCACATTCTTCTCGACGAATTTAAACTTGATTGAAATAATAGTCTTATTTTAACTGAGTCTTAGCCATGAGTGGGTCTTGAAATCTGCAATTTTCATATTTATTTTTTTTTCGTTTCTGGTGAACGGCAGTCGCGTATTGGGCCAGACCTACGAGGTTAAAAGAAAATTAAAGGACAGCCTAACAAAAGCAAGGACTTCGGAAGAGAGAGTGGACGCGCTGAACAATCTCGCTTGGGAATATTTCGACTTCGACGACAGTCTTGCCGTTAACTACGCAAAAGAAGCTTTTCAAATTGCGGAAAAGTCGGATTATCGTCGGGGTCTCAAATATGCCTACACCCTATTGGCAATAGGTGAAGATGCATTCGGAAATTACCAGCAAGCGCTGCGTTATTTTCGCCTTTCCAATGAAATCCCTTCGGAAGAATCAATTGATAATACGGTTTACAATTTAACACAGTGGGGAAATGTGTTATCCAACGTTGGTCAATATGATAGTGCCGCGTTAGCATTTGACAATGCCATAGGAATCGCAGCGACAAATAATCTCACTACACGGCTATCCAACATTTACTGCGCTTACGCCAGGCTCTCTACGCAACGATGGCAGAATCAAAAAGCGCTTGAATATTTAAGTCGCGTAAAACAGATCAAGCAAGACTCAACAGCCTATAGTCGAACTGATTTTTATGCGACGTGTACAAAGGTGTACATCAATATCCTCGACTTTGAAAACGCGATGTTATATGCGAATAAGCTGTGTGCAATTACAGCGAAGATCGACGATAACTATCACAAAGGGATGTGTTTTCTTTTCGAAGCAGATCTCGATTATGCAAAGGGTCATTACGAGGATGCGCTTAATCATTGCTTTCGGGCACTTTGGTCATCAAGAATATTTAACTATCATTTACAACGCGCGCAGCTATACTTTAGGATAGGAAAGATCTATCGGAAACTTTCGGACTACGATCTTGCGCAAAGCTTTTATTTTAAGGCTTTAGCAATTACGGAAACTTCGGGATTGCAACCTTTGAATGCGGAACTTTATAATGAAATAGGATGGAATTATAAAGACCTGGGAAATCTTGCATTGGCGACGCAATATGTGGATCGCGCACAAATGATTTTCAATAGTATCCAAGATCAAAAGGGAATTGCCGATAGTCATGGCACACGCGGCGCAGTGCTTTTTTCTGAAAAAAAATATAAGGAATCGATAGAGGAACATCGTAAGGCACTCGTGCTACGCAAGCAGATCAATTTCACGGAGGGTGTAGCCGCGTCTGTTTTTAACCTTGCGCTCAACTATGAAGCATTGGGCGATCTCACCAAAGCACTGCAACTTCAGCACGAATCGCTTCAGCTTAAGCAAAATGTAATTGATAAAAATAGCGTGGCTAATTCCTACTTCGGAATAGCACATGTACTCATGCAGCAAAATCGACTAAACGAAGCGCAAGCGTATCTTGAGAAAGCTGTTTCTCTTTCTCAGATTACAAATTCGAAATTGATTAGAAGAAAGGGTTATCAATATTTTGCTGAATTGTTCGAAAGAAAACATGACTTTCAAGAAGCCGTTGCTTTCAGGAAAAAGTATGAGTCCATTAATGATAGTATTTTCTCGGAAAACATCAGCCGGAAAGTTGCCGACATGCAAGGTCTTTATCAGGTAGAGCGAAAGGAAAAAGAGATTGAGTTACTGAATAGTCAAAAGGCATTAGATGAAAGCCGTATCTTATCGCAAGATGCTCGAATCAGAAACCAAACCATTATAATTTTTATCGGGTCGTTGCTCCTTGTGTTGGTTGTGTTCGTGAGCGCTTATGTGATCAAACTCAATCGGCGATTGGTATTAGCGCGACAGGAACAAGGACAGTTGAATGACCAATTAAATACGCACACCATAGAGTTGCGTGAGACAAATGAGTCGTTGTCGACGCTCAATAAGAAATTATCCGAAAAGCAAGAAGAGATTTTGGTACAAACAGAAGCGCTGTCTAAATCAAATGAAGCGCTGGTGCTATTAAATGCGGACATTCAGCAAAAGCAGGTAGAGATTTCTAGCCAGGCGGCGGAATTGAAAGATGCCAACGATTTTATTACCCAGATGAACAAGACGCTTGAGGAAAAAGTAGCCGAGAGAACATCTCAATTGCGTCAGGCCTATCTTGAACTTGACACTTTCTTCTACCGATCGTCGCATGACTTTCGAAGACCATTGACCACATTTATGGGTTTGGCAGAAGTAGCAAAGATTACGGTTAAAGACGATAACGCTATCGAACTTTTTGAAAAAGTGAAAGAGACCGCTCAGGGATTAGATAAGATGTTGAAGAAATTGCAGTCGATCAGCGACCTGGGTTCACAAGATTTGATTTATAAGGAAGTTGTTATCCGCGAAGTCATTTCTAAAATCATGGTGGAATTTCAAGAGGAAGTCGATCGAAAAAAAATAAAGTTGACGCTAGAAGAAACATCACATCATACGCAGTTTTATTCATATCCCGCACTGGTACGTGTGATTATTGAAAATCTGATCGAGAACGCAATACATTTTTCAACAACCGAGGCCCCATATATCAAGATCACGACGAGGGTAGAAAATGACTTTATTGTTATTAAAGTTGAAGATAATGGGCAGGGTATTGCTGAAGAATTCCAGCCGCGCGTATTCGATATGTATTTCCGTGCGAACGCATCCTCGAAAGGTAACGGCCTCGGCTTGTATATTGCGAGCAAAGCTACTTCTCGACTTAATGGTTATATCACGCTTCATTCAATCGTCAATGTCGCCACAACCTTTACCGTTAGGTTGCCATTAACCAATAAGAATTTAAATCAAGTTAGTGGAGTGTGAGGAAATTTATCTTGCCACCAAGAAATCACGAAGCCCCGTTTCTTAGCGAACCTTAGTGGCCTTGAGACTTTGTAATAAGATTTAGCATCATTGGACGAGGTTCGTGTTCCATTGCGTTTTTTTTCGGCGGCAATCCTTCGCTTGGGTGAGGAGCATACAATGGCTTAACGAATCTATTCATCGAATAGCTTAGTCCATCTTTTCTTCCACAACTCGTCCGCGCATAATCCGCTCCCGATGCTGCATGCCCCAGCTGCTCAATTCATTCAGCACGCTCTTCAATGTTCGGCTGTAGTCTGTCGCTTCGTAGATGATTGTGACAGGCGTAGTAGCATATACGTTGCGAGTAATGAATTCATTCTGTCCCAAATCTTTTAATTCTTGCGCCAGTATTTTCGGAGAGATGCCGGTCATCTCGTGCTGTATTTCGTTGAAGCGCTTCGGCGATTGCATCAAACATAAAATCAACGGCAACTTCCACTTGCCACCCAGTACGTACAGCGCGTCGAAAACATATTTCAATGAACTGTTACATTCTTCTTTGCTCGCGAGTTTAAGATCATCCATGGAGCAAAGGTACACACTTTCCTAAACGTAAGCGCTTTCCTTTAGGTAAGTACTATCCTTTGCATAGCTGCTGTGCATAATTTTGTCATCACAAATTGAAACGAAACAAACTATCTGATAATGAAAAAGATTCTTCATTTGCTTTCAAGCATCCAAGGCAATAATGCATACAGCACAAAACTCAGCAACGCCATCGTCGAGAAGGTGATCGCGAAATATCCTGGCAGTACCGTCGAGAGGGTGGACCTGGTGGAGAAAGAACTCCCACACCTTAATGCCGCTACATTACAATCGATGTTTACACCTGAAGAAGAACTGACGTCAGCAGGAAAAGCAGCATTACGATATTCGGACGAAGCGGTGCAACAACTCATGGCATCTGACATTATCGTGATCGGTGCGCCGCTCTATAACTTTTCAGTACACAGTGCGCTGAAATCGTGGATGGATCACATTACACGCGCAGGTATTACGTTCGCATATAGTGAGCATGGTCCGGTGGGAAAATTAATGGGTAAGAAAGTGTATGTGGCGATGTCTTCCGGCGGCGTATATTCGGAAGGTCCTGCGAAAGGGTATGACTTTGTAGCGCCTTACTTGACAACATTCTTTAGCTTCCTCGGCATAACGGACGTATCCGTATTTAGAGCCGAGGGTTTGAAGGTGACGGGAATTAAAGAGCAGGGATTTGAAAGGGGCGTAGCAAGTATTGTGATTGACTGAACGGGCGTGGTTTAAGTAGCCCATAAGATGGAAATCGCACAGAGACATTGAAGGTGCTGTATATCCCTTTTTTCGGGGATTTTATTTATCTGGTTTTTGATTGAAATTTGCATACCCTAATTCCATTGGTATGAAATACGTCATCTTCACATTCTCGCTTTTGATGGCTGTTGGTAGTTTTGCGCAGCAACAGACTTATGATTTGCTCTCGTTCACGCCACCTTCCGGTTGGACTAAAATTACACGCGAAAATGCAATTGCCTTTTCTTTCACTGATAATGTGAAGCGTACGTGGGCTCAAATCAGTATTGTGAAAAGTACTGTTAGCAAAGGCAACATGGAAAACGATTTTCAAAGTGAATGGAAAGATCTTGCCGTAACACCATACGGTACAAGTCAACAGCCACAGGCGATCGATAAACAAGTCTTTAATGGATGGAACTTCTGGAGTGGCAGTGGAAAATTTGTTTTCAATAACGAGAACGCAAATCTCATCTTAAGCAGTTTTAGTGACGGTCAACGTTGCATAAGCTTTGTTATCATGAGCAATACAACAGCCTATGGTGCAAAGTTCGACGCATTCATTGCATCGATTCAAATTTCTCAGCCGACGGTTGTGAACACGTCGTCGAAGCAGCAACCCGCGGAATCAAAATTACCGGTAGGAAATGACGCGACCGTTGCCGATGGATTTCACTTCAGTACCACAAACTTTGATGATGGCTGGACCAGTGTTGTGAAACCCGATTGGGTTGAGTCGACCAAAGGCAATGTCAAAGTGGTGTTGCATTATCCAAGGAAGGAAGACGGTGAATATATCTCGCAGCAAGTAGATAGAACGAAACGTTTTTGGGATCTTTTAGTCGCTCCGCGATATGTAAGTGCTAGCGATTTCTTTTTCTATGAATACAATACGTCGTTTGAACCGGCCTATTTTGCTTCAGCAAATCTCACCGATAAAAGCGGGAAGACTCAGTTCGTTGCGTTGTTCTCGAAAGCGAAATCAGGTTGGATTGAGGTCATCATGCCTACCAAAGCGGACTTTGTGAAAGTGTTCGGTGTGGATCGACCGGATTCATATTTTGGTGAATGGCAAGCACTATTTAATCTTTCCGGTCTCAATCGATTTGCAGTGTCGTCAGATGACTTGAAAGGTAAGTGGACGTCAGATTTTTCGTCGTCGCTGCAATATTACAATACATTCACGGGGTCTTATGCAGGATACAATGCATACTCATCGAGCCAGAATTTTTCATTCGGCACTAACCGAACTTACAATTGGCAGATCTGGACGGCCAACAGCACGAATGGGGGCACTGTGGCACAGAACGCGAAGTCTTCAGGTACTTTTACGATGAAAGGAAATTGGCAAGTTGTTTTTTCGAAAATTGAGAATAAGCCAAAAACATACAACGCCTACTTCTCGGCGATCAAAGGTGGTCGCGTCCTCTGGCTGCAAGATGTAGAGTATGGCGACTACACACCCTTCGGAAAGGCAGCAAAGTAAGAAGAGTAAGTTATCTTCCTCACAAATCGGAAATCTAAAAACGTCAAGTATGATGATGAAGAGGACAATCAGATTCTCTTCATCATTCTTTCTTGTGTTTACGCAAAAGTGCCACACACGCCGCGACTACTTTTTACCTGTAGTTTCCACGTGCCCTTGTTGCAAATAATTTATACTGGATACATTGAAATCATTAGTTTGTTTTAAATTGACGGCGATTAACGTATAACGATAACAAGCCGCCCTGCAATGGTGTTCTCTTGAAGAGATTAATTTTTTACGATTAACGAATAACGATTAACGATTAACGATTAACGATTAACGATTAACGATTAACGATTAACGATTAACGATTAACGATTAACCTTACCAAACGATGTCCCACGTAAAGTTCGCTTCAGATATAAAACAAAATAGCGTTCAGGAAAAACTATTGATGGCGAAGGTAGAGCGTTTCTCCGATGCCGTCACTGAGATATTGCGAGCGGAGGCAGCCACCAAAGTGAAGAAGCTTGTTTATGTTTTTGTGAATGTTCGTCAACATGCGTCAGCCAAGTTTACCTACACCGTCGATGACAGTCGCGATAAAATTTCCGACAAGGCCGCGTTGGCAATAAAAACAAAGTTTGAGGAAGTATTTGGAAGTGGGGGATGAGAGGAATCATCGCCCAACCCATGCACGAATGCTATTCTATCTTCACGACGGTAATCTCTCCTGTTCTGTTATTAAAAACCATTTGCTGTACCGTCATCGACATCATGACGTCTTCGTCTTTTAAAATCTCAGACATTCCTGAGGCGAAGTCGGAAGAGATTTCCGCAGAAGCTCAAGTGCGCTGGACGTTCTAGTTCTATAATGTGTTCTTCGACCATAATCAAAAAAGTAATATACACGCACCAATTCGGGTTTGGTTATGTAAAATGTGTTTAATGTATCAGGGTCACACAAGGTAGTGTGCCCTGATCATTACTTGCCAATAAAATCGCGGTGTTTGATCTTGGCAACAATCCGGGTGCCTTGTCGATTGAATAATTCAATCGCTGGTTTGCAGATCAAACCTTCGGCAACGTATGCTTTATTTTGTGCGATCGTTGATGTAAAACCTTTCTTCACAAAGTCGATAGCCTCCATCAGTGTACCTTTACCGATTAGTGGTACGATAGCAATATTCATTTTTGTGGATACATCTTCGAGATTGCTACGGGTTAGCCACCATCCATCAACAAGCACGTCAAACAGAATAAAATCACAACCGTTGGCGATGTAGTGCTCGCCTTTTTGAATCTTATGACCGTATCCCTCTCCGTAAATGCAGACGGCCTTCGCGTCTTTGAATACAGCTCGCAATAGGGACGGTGTGAATTTTTCTTGCAGTACATTTAGTAGGAATGATGGAATGTGAGCATCATCGGTTCTACCGCCGAAACGGACTTGTTCTCCATCCCACATAATCCGGATGTTAGTTCCATCAATCTTTTCTGACCATACCCATTGAACATCCTTTAATAGCTCAAATTCAGGAAGTGCCCAATGACCTTCCATCAAGGTTTTAAATTTACTTTCCGGCGTACGCAGGAACACCGTTTGAATTTTGTGGTACTCTTTCATAGTTACCTCCAATTTTAGTTTTTATAAAATATAAACAGCACAGTTTGATCCGTAGCTGTTGCACATCGCGTGAGAATCGAACTCACCACAACCGGATTTGGAGTCCAGTTCGCCACCATTGGCATTCCGATGTAAATGTGCAGCATGTCGGATTCGAACCGACTCTATTCCTAGTTGGAGGCCAGGTGCACCACCATGTATGCGTATGCTGCAAATGAATTTTTTTGGCAATCCAACGTGAGCGCTATGCGCAAGGCAATAGCTTTCCAGGAGGATGATAAAATCAACCTTGAATGTGAATGCTTATTGATGCGAGTCGGGAGCTTTAAAAAGAAAAAGCCCCGAGCGATTACCCAGGGCTTCTATTCTTTGCGAATCGAATTTCTATCTATAATATAGACGTCCCCGGATAATGCCATGACCCCCCAGCCGCTGAAAAACGCGTGCCCTGAAGCCATGAGCTGAGTTGTAATGTATTGATGCCGAGTTTCATTGTCATTTTTGATTTCTTGTGATACAAAGGTAAAGCAACTTTTCTGTTGTTACCTAAAGCGTAACAATATTTTTTTATTCTGATTTCGAATCATGTGTTTAAGGTAAGTTCGATATCAAGCTCTAATTGCCCCAACTGTACTTTAGAACGTAAATTGATTTTCAGTCGGAGAAGACAAATGTCGCGCTTCTTAAAAAAATGATTCTACCATTGTTACATCTCCTCAATATCGGTCAACGCCCATCATTAAATCCCCGAAATCACCATTCAGACAAGTGACTATCGCCACAATCGCAACAGTGACAAGAAAAACAATTAACCCAGTTCTAACATAAGACCGACTGCGATTAGTCAAACCCACCACGACAAAGAAGCCTGCGGCAAGTGTGCCTGCGATAGCGATAAGAATTTTTACAATCAATAAAATCATGAATGGTTTACAATTTGAAGTTGAAATTGATCACAATTTAGGATCTAAGAAACGCTCAACTACTTACGTTAATGTAGAAACTTTCCAAATACTTCCTGGAGCGGATCACGCCCAACGACAGTGTAGAAGAATAATCCACCTAACCAGCCATGAAATATTCCCATCACGTAAACATTGCGCGCTTTCAAATACACATAACCATAAAATAGTGCGAGTACGAAAGTGCCAGCGACAAGCCAATAAAACGGATAGTGTAGCAGTCCGAAGAGTAACGCGGTTAAGAATATAATCAACGCGTTGGAGAATTTGTTACGCTCCAGGTCTTTTGAATTTCCGGCTACGAGACCAATCACCAAAAATTGTTGTATCGTGCCCCATATCGGATACAATATGAGTATCGGTAGTATATGCCATGATAGGTTTATCGTGTTTAAGGAACAACCTACGATGAAGAAAAGCACCACGGCCACGATCCCGAAGGGCAATACAATTCGTAGTACTTCTTTAAAATTGTCAGTACGAAAGCCCCAGTAAGATAAAATACCCGGTTCTTGACGCTGGCGGATAATCACATAAGCGACCCACGCTATGATGGCGACGGATATGAATGGAAGTTTCCAACCCAGCCAGTCCATAAAAACAAATTTCCCGATGCCAGTAGAAACTACGGCGCAGATTTCGAGTTGTCGACGTTTGTCACTGATGATAGGTGTGGGGTTCATCGTAGAAAGTATTTATTAAAGTTAACGCCTTTCTTGGCTCCGGATCAAGTATTGGAAAAATACGATCACGCTGGCCATCCCAAAAAAAGCGGATAGAGCACCAAAACGTTCGCTTATCGCCTTTTGCCCTGCTTATTTAAGCTCGCTTTTTTAGCGAGCTTTTTTTATTTGAAGACCTTTCGATAATTGCGGTAGTTCAAAGGAAATTTTACTTTTAATCACACATGGAAAATTTTGCAAATCAACTGGTCGAATTACTATATAACAAAGAGAATGGACTACTTATCAAGTACCATTTTAATCGCGGGCTAGACTACCATCTTCTTGACAAGCTGTATGATTTTTTAGAGACTGTAAAAAAAGAATGGGCAACAAAACAAGACGTTCCCAAAGACGTGATGTATCAGCTGATCGGCGTTGTGCCAGCGCTCTATCACGACCTATCCTTATACGAAGGTAAACAGGAGTACTACGACTACGAAGAAAAAATTGTCGCACTAGACACGGCAGTGGCAATGTGTCTTAATCCAAATACAAACGACGTACACTTTAACAAGCCCTTGAAAGATTTGGGTTATTTGTAAGAGGTGAAATTGCGTTGAATAGTGTTTTCTTCAGTGGCATGTTTCATCAGTTTTAAACTCGGTGAGATGTGGTTTGCAAGAGTGCTTGTAATAGGGCGTGCCCCTTCGGGTCGGGCTCTCGGCACTCGCCAGTCCACCCACTTCCCGATAGCTATCGGGGCCATTTCGGGCTCAAACAAATGCCTCCATCCCTCACGCGAAGTCAATCAAGTTTTTTCGGCAAGTCTACACGTTTCACATATGGAAACATTTGATCCGTTTAAAACCATCGACTTCCTCCAGATGCGAAAGAGATTTTCAGCGCAACTTGTCAAACTTTAAATGCGCGCAAGCTTCTCCATCGCTTCCTTTTCTTTCGATGATAACAGATTCATTTTTTCGGAAGCCTGTTCGATATATTTAATGTCCTTGGTTTCGCTTGTTTTCAAGAACAATTTTGACACTTCGGTCCAATCGCCGGCAATGCCGATAAAATCTTGATGTGCTTCTTCGAGCAACTCGTGTTTCAATAGCGCGAAGCTTTCTTTCAAAAAATCACGGTACAAATTTCTAAACAGCGCGCCACCTGTGCCTGCTTTTTCCATGAGTGCTGCCGCACCGCTAAAGTCACCGGTGATGTCACGGCTGGACTTAAACCATTTGATGATTTGAGTGCTAGCTTTTTTTATCCCTTTGAAGTTGATGTTGTTGATGGGCGGATTGAGGTAAGCGTTTGCATTATTTCTGATCGCCTCTTGAATAGCAACTTGAAGATCAAAAGTCCGACTTGTTTTAGTGATGGTGTACGATAAATTTTTGGATGACATAGGACCTTTTGCTGCTCTCGCCGACGCTAGACTTTTTAAACTTGTCTTCACCAGGGCACCCTGCTGACAGGTGTCTACCATGTATGCGTTGTTTTGATCATAGCCATACATCGCAGCATAGTGGCCGGCAAAATGAATGGCGTGTGAAAAATACTCTAGGTAATAACAATCCAGTTTTAATCCCACGACAATTCCCTTGTCGAGTTGTTGCGTAACGTTCTCCCACGCTTTTGAAATAGAAGTCGTTTCTTGCGAGACTAAGTCAAGCTTCAAATGACGACAGATGTTTTGTGTAAGAACATCTGGTTTAACACGACCCCCGATGAAAGGATAGTCCATAGCCTTCATCTTCCAGAAGATGAAGGCTAATCCTTCGCCGAGCCCGAACAACATCGGCTCAGAAAGGTTAATATCCAATTGACGCAGCAACGTGCCAGTGGTAGTGGTTTCGCAATGCTGTCCGTCAAATGCTGCTATGTTTTTTATGATCATGATACAAAGTTGATTGACGCACTGTCAACAGTATGTCAGCAGTCCTTTATAAAGCCAAAATAATTCACGAGAACTTTAGAACGGATTTTTACAGCATGCTACCAATGGCTACGAGTGTCCTGGGGGAATTCTTATTTTTGCAAATAATCCACGCCTTGAATTAGACGACTCAGTGGGCCTTTCAAAAGCTGATAAGCGTAAAGTGCGATCCGGTTTTTGTGCCCGTGATGAAAATTTTTTTACGGACACTAGCTAGTAACCAATTGCCCATCACTCAAAAAACTTATCCATTCCACGAACCTTCTGGTTGGTTTACCCATTCCACGACCTCGATAACAACGCTATTGGGGTCCGTAACCATAAATAGTTTTTCACCCCATTCCTCGGTTTTGCAGCGGCAGTGAGATTCTAACGCCCTCGTTTTGCAGTCTTGCTTCTTCTGCTTCAATGTCGTTGGTAACAAATGCGAGTATAGTACCGCGAACAGGAACGTCTCTTAAAAATGTGGGTAGTACTTCAAGTCCCGTTTGCATGTAGATGATGTTTATCCCAGAGGCTTCATGCATTAGCGAGGCAAAACCATCGGCGGCAATTTTTTTTTTGAAGCCAAAGTGGCGCATCAAGTAATCACTAGAAGATTTTACATCATTCACCGTGAGGGAAACAGATAAAGAAGTAATATTCATTTGTGTCGTTTTTAATGTGATACAAATGTCGGCGCTGTTGCAAAGGCTGCATTGTATGAAAACGACATTGAGTCATGCGTTGTCGGCTGAAATAAAATTGCTAAAGTAGGCTTTTGGACTTATGCCCGTGAATTCTTTGAAGTGGTGATTCAAATGTGACTGGTCATAATAGCCATAATCTAACGCGAGGTTTCTGAGTTTTTCTTCGGTGATATTGGCGAACATGGATGCATTTTACCTTTCTAAGCGCCAGAGGATTATGATTTTATGGTTGTTTTGGTAGGCCCCAAAACGAAAAAACCTCGAAATCGTGATGATTTCGAGGTTTTGACTTTGTTTGACTTTTACTCAGCAGAGGAGGAGGGATTCGAACCCCCGGACCTGTTACGGTCTCCGGTTTTCAAGACCGGTGCAATAAACCGCTCTACCACTCCTCTGTGTTTACCCTCCCGAGCTTCTGAAAGCGCAGGTGGGACTCGGTTTATCTAAAATGAGGCTGCAAATTTATACGTTTTCGGGGTTTTGGCAAATCCAAAACGCAAACTTTGTGCATTTTTTACTTCGATTCTTCGCCGTAATCAAGAAAAACCTTCTTGATATCCTTATCGTCGATTTTTCCGGCATTCTTATTATACGCGTCGAGCTCCAATAACACGATACGCTGGTCGTTCAACGCGGCTCGAAGCTTTTCAATGTCCTTGTCAAACTCGGCACTACGACGCGATGACTTCAACGCATACTTACGCGCAAATTCGTCGCCCATTGTTTGCGTCTTATTCCGGATGTCAATTCCGATCTTGATCTTGTCCATAATACTCTCCTTCGAACGACCGATCACTTCCGTCGCTTCAAGTGTACCCAACGTCAACACCGTTGTTCCGCCAATGCCCGATACCACCTTCGCTTGATCCGGATTATCTACGGCGATAGGCGTAAAACCTGTTACGGCGCCAAGCGATGCGTTTACGATAGAGCGATGTTTCTTTCCTTTCTTCGCTTTTTTGTAATCACCATTTAATTTTTTCTGGTGCGCGTCGAGTTGCTGAATCAGCACCATAGCGTCGACGAGGTTTGTGCGGTACTTCTGGAAGAGATGTGCATCTTTCTTCACCATATTCTCGGTGTCGAAGACTTTGATCTTTACCTTTTTCTGAACGCGGTTGTTGGACTTGTCGAGAACGAAGAAAATGATTTCGGAGGTTAATGATGTTTGCGTGTCGTCTACGAATTCGTACCCTGGTGTCCAGATGAATTCATATTGTTGTGCAGTGTTTTCTTTAAGCGATGTTGCCGCGATACGCTTGTCGGTTGGAATAAATCCTGCGCTGCGGATGTTGTCGTCGCCATTCGGATCTGAGATGTAGAGCTTCAGGTTGAGGGTCTCATCTTCTTTGATCGAAAACAAAGTGTCTCCAGGGACGATGTTAATTTCTGAAGGAAGGTCTTGTTGAGTTTGTGATACTTTGATCTTGCCTTTCGTCTCGGCTTTGTCAGGTTGATCTTGTACGATGAACTCGATGTTGAGTGGATTGTTCTTTAAGTTGGCAAACTGAGTGCGTGATGGAGTCCATGTAAATTGACCAGCAGAAGAAATGCTTGCACCTTCTGGCATCTGCGACTGAATGCTTTTAAACACAAGGGGATCGCCATCGGGATCATAAACAAAATCGGATGCGATCTGATAGGTGTTTAAGTTCGATTGCTTGACATAAGCTGTTGGAAGTTCGTCAACAACAGGAGGACGGTTTACGTGATTGAGCGTGAACGTAATTGCTTTTCGTTCACGTTTGCCATCAGCAAGTTGTGCTTGGAAAATGACGGTGAAGTCTTTGAATTTCGTAACACGATCAACGATGTCGAAGGATGGTTTCCATGAGAAATATCCCAATGTATCGAAGTGGATGTCGAGACCTTCTGTGCCCTCGATGGAAAACTTCTTCACGCTTTCATGAGAACTTTTCACTTGAAACGAAAGCAATTCATTTTCATTAAGCGTGTTCCAGCCGGCAGAATCAGGAAAGATCAGACCGTTGTTCTGTGCGTTTAGAAATGAAAAACCTGAGAGGATCAACAAAAAAGAAAGGACAATGCGCTTCACGATAATTTTGTGTATTGTTAATGCGGCGTAAATTTAACAAGAACGAAATGGTATGATATGCCACCGATAAAAAAGAAGCCTGGGGATTACAATTTTTTCGATGATGTGTATGCGGTGGTGCGATTAATTCCTTCTGGACGCGTTACGAGCTATGGGGCAATCGCCCATTACCTTGGATTAAAATCTTCCGCACGAATGGTAGGCTGGGCTATGCATGGTTGCCCGAAAGATGTTCCTGCACATCGTGTGGTGAATAGTGCGGGCCTACTCACCGGAAAACATCACTTTAAACCACCTTCAAAGATGGCTGAGCTGTTGAAAAAAGAAAAGCTAGTGGTGGTTAACGATAAAATTGTGCGATTCAAAGAAGTATTCTGGAATCCGTCGGAAGAGCTGTCTCTGAATGAGAAGAAACGAGCCAAAAAACGTCCCAAATCTGGAGAGGGCCAATAGGTTCATCGCTCAAATATTCCTGAAAATGCCATTTTTCTCCTGATGGCATACCCTTCGCTATAGTGATTCCGAAAGAATCGACTATGAAGACCCTCATCAACATACTCGCCATTTTCTTTCTCTTCTTATCTACGCATGCATTAGCGAATGATAGAGAAGAAAGTGATTATGAAAAAGAAAGGCAGCGCAACTTATTCGTCATGAAAGCCGAGAAAAAATTTCGCGGTGCAAGAGTCGAAGTGTTGAGCGCAAACGGAAATGTGATCACTTCCGGAAATCTTGAAAAAAGAAAAGTGGTGATCGATTTCAATGCTGTGAAATTCGGAACGTATACGATTAGGGTTTCAAAAGGTGATGAAACAAAAGAGTTTCATTTTGTAAAACGATAACAACAGCTGCACGATGTGCACTGCAAAATAAGTGGGGTTGGTTTTAATCGGGTCTAGGCTGCTTCGGGTTGAGGTAGCCTTTTCCTTTTTAATGCAGGTTGTTCCACAGACAAACGTGAAGACCGCAAAGTCACACAGAGGTATTTTTTCTGTATCTCTGTGCATTTACCTTATGCCCGCTTTGAAATAGCAAAGAGTCCCGCAAACGTAATAACGCCATTCACCAAGAGAATCTCCAATCCGAATTTGTAGCCGTTAAAGATTTCTACAGAATATAAGTTCAGCAAGTATCCAAGTGTTGGTGCGATCACACAAACAATCGGTACAGCCCATCCTTTCAATTGACGTTTTGTAAATAATCCGAAGGAGAATAATCCAAGCAACGGCGCATAAGTGTATGTGGCAATGCCCAATACTGCATCGATCACAGATCGATTGTTGATTTCACGGAAGACCACAATGATGAGCAGAAACAAAACAGAGAATCCTAAGTGGACCATAAACTTTTGACGTTTGCGAACAGGCTCAGGCTTGTTCTTGAAATCAAGAAAGTCGATGCAAAACGATGTTGTTAATCCGGCAAGAGCGGAATCCGCGCTAGCGTATGATGAAGCTGTAATACCGAGTAAGAAAAATATTCCCACTGCGAGTCCAAGGTTGTTCAACGCGAGTGTGGGGAACAATTCGTCGGATGGCCCTGTATAGTTGATGCCATTTTTCTGTACATAGAAATAAAGTAATGCGCCGAGTATCAAGAAGAGTACATTGACGATAACGAGAATGATGCTAAACCAAAACATATTCTTCTGAGCTTCGCCGATGTTTTTACACGTCAGATTTTTTTGCATGATCTCTTGATCGAGACCTGTCATGGTTATCGTGATGAATGCACCGCCGATAAATTGTTTCCAGAAGTATGATCCAGCAAGTGGGTCTTCAAACTGAAAAATTTTATTGTAGTCGCTAGCGCTCACCGTGCTCACCATTTCTGAGAATGACCATCCGAGTTGGTCGGTGATTTGCCACACGGCGATGATCACTGCCGATACGAGGAATATGGTTTGAAAAGAGTCGGTCCACACGATCGTTTTTACGCCACCTTTGAAAGTGTAAATCCAGATGAGTGCGATCGTGATGCCGACGGTGACTGCGAAAGGAACATGAAGCGCATCAAAAAGAAATATTTGCAGTACTTGTGCAGCGATGAAAAGTCGCAGCGACGATCCCAGTGTTCTTGACACAAGAAAAACAAAGGCACCGGTTTTATACGACCATGTATTAAAGCGTTGCTCCAGGTAGGAATAAATAGATATTACGTTCAGTCGATAATAAAGCGGCATCAAGATTCCGATGATAACCCAATAGCCGACGAGGTATCCGAGCACGATCTGAAAATAAGTGAAGCCGATCTTGCCCACATTTCCTGGAACCGAAATGAAGGTAAGTCCGGAGAGCGAGGAGCCAATCATACCGAAGGCAACAAGGAACCATGGCGATTGCCGGTTAGCGGTGAAGAAGGTGTTCGTGTCGGCACCGCGGGCGGTCACGAAAGCAATCGTGATCAGCATGCCGAAGTACACAATCATGATGGAGAGAACTAATCCGGGCGTCATGAGAAAAAAATATTTTGGCAAAGAATGTGAATTCCCACGAAAAGCAAAATGGAGTCGAGAAAATCGGCGGTGGAAAGAATTAAAATGACGGTGCGATTTGTTACCTTTGTATGAAATCTGCCCAAATCGTATGAAGCACGCATTCCAAGAAGAAGAGTTAGTCGATGTGATGGAGGCCGTGGAAACCACGGATCTGATGGATCTTGTTGTGTTTAATGATGACTTCAATACTTTCGATCACGTGATCAACACGTTAATCCGGGTGTGTAAGCACACCAACGAACAAGCCGAGCAGTGTACTATTATCATTCATTACAAAGGAAAATGCCCTGTTAAGAGCGGGAGCTTTGAATTCTTAAAGCCTTTGCGTGAAGCGATCTGCGAAGCCGGTATTGACGCCCGTATTCTGTAAGCGACCGTTAGTTTTTTCCATCTTGTTGAATAAAAGCTGAGTGGAGTATCCATCGAAATTAATTGAAGATGCCGTCAACCAGATTGCAAAGCTTCCTGGCATTGGAAAAAAAACGGCGTTGCGTTTGGTGTTGCACCTTATCAAAGACAAATCAGAAAACACCTACGCCCTCACCGACGCGCTTGTGAAGCTACGCGGCAATATTAAGTTCTGTTCTAGCTGTCATAATATTTCCGATCACGATGTGTGTTCTATCTGCTTAAGCCAGCGCCGTGATCGCTCCGTAATATGCGTCGTCGAAGATTCAAAAGATGTGATGGCCATTGAAAATACGGCCCAATTCGTTGGGCTCTATCATGTGCTTGGCGGCGTAATCTCTCCGATGAATGGCATTGGCCCGTCCGAATTAAAAATTGACTCACTCGTAACGCGCATCAGTGCTGCACAAAACGAAGTAAAAGAAATCATCCTTGCCTTGAGCCCTACGATGGAAGGCGACACAACAGCATTTTATATCAACCGACGGATCAAAGATTTCACTGTAAAGGTGAGTGTGATAGCCCGTGGCGTACCCGTTGGCGGCGATCTCGAATATGCAGACGAAATTACCTTGGGAAGAAGTATTGCCGGACGAACACTTTTTCAATAGCTTTTTAATGCAGCTGCGAGCTTCGAGCCACGAGTAAGTTTGGCAGATCAGCCGGAAGCACGATTAACATCGAACGGAGCGTGAGCAGCTCCTTGCTTTCACAATTAACGTTTAACCATTTTAACGATTAACGCCCACGGCCTCCGTGGAAAACGTAACCAACAATTGTTAGGACTAAAAAATAGTATAACGTCTCCGACACACCATACGGAGATAATGCTTTTCTTTGCCCGGTTTAATTTTACCCGCTTATGAAAAAACTTTCTAACAGAATCGAAGCTATCGAAGAATCAGCAACCCTGGCCATGGCCGCGAAAGCGCGTGAGTTTAAGCAGAAGGGTATCGATGTGATCAGTTTAAGTCTTGGAGAACCTGACTTTAAAACACCAATTCACATTTGTGATGCAGCGAAGAAAGCGATAGATGATGGAAAGTATTTCGCATATCCTCCGGTAGCAGGATACCAAGATCTTCGTGAAGCATTGGCAGCGAAATATCAGAAAGAAAATAACGTCCCTTACAAGGCCGAAAATATTGTTGTGTCGAATGGTGCAAAGCAATCTATCTCAAATGCGATGCTCGCACTCCTTAATCCTGGCGACGAAGTAATCGTGTTCTCTCCGTATTGGGTGAGCTACGATGCATTGGTGCGCCTCGCAGAAGCAACGCCTGTGATTGTAAAAGGTGGAATTGAAAATGATTTCAAAGTAACAGCGGCTCAGCTGGAGAAGGCAATCACACCAAAGACTAAGTTGATGATCTTCTCATCACCGTGTAATCCAACAGGATCTGTGTTTTCTAAAAAAGAACTTCAGGCAATTGCCGATGTAATCTTGAAACACGAAGACCTGCTCGTTATTGCTGATGAAATTTATGAGCATATCAACTTCACTGGAGAGCAAGTAAGTATTGCATCTTTCCCGGGTATGTTTGATCGTACCATCACGGTGAATGGCTTTGCAAAAGGGTACGCTATGACGGGATGGAGAGTAGGTTACATCGCAGCACCAAAATGGATTGCCGATGGTTGTAACAAAGTGCAAGGTCAAGTGACTTCAGCAAACTGCTCTATCGCACAGCGTGCTGCACTTGCGGCTGTAACGGGCGATATTGCACCGACAAATCAAATGGTCGGAGAGTATCGCAAGCGTCGCGATGTAGTTTACAATCTCTTGAAAGAAATTCCTGGTGTGAAAGCAAATTATCCTGAAGGTGCTTTTTATTTCTTCCCTGATGTGAGCTACTACTACGGCAAATCGGATGGAACACGCACCATTAAAAATGGCGACGACTTCTGTTTGTATATGCTTGAGCTTGCGCACGTGTCACTTGTTCCAGGAGGCGCTTTTGGTGACGAAACATGTGTAAGACTTTCTTACGCAGCCTCTGAAAAAGACCTCGTGGAGGCCATGAAGCGTTTGAAAACGACGCTTGCAACGTTCAAATAAGTCATACAGGTTTTATAAAGACTGAGTAGGTTCATGGGGCAATCTTGTGAACCTTCTTTTTTTTATTGAATGGCGGAAAAGACGCGTCACACAAACACATTATAAATCAAAGAGATAACCCGACGGCAGCTCGACCAAAATAATGTGTATTATAATCCCCTAAATCGAGGATTTACCGCCGGAAACCAATTCTAAACGGTTTTACTTTGAATGGCGTAACTTTAATGCAGAATTTTATCGGCTTGAAATTTATAGAGGACATACCGCGGATTTGGAAGCGAGCTTATCTACTCCTGTGTATTTGGTATGCGGCAAAGTATGCTGTCGGTACCTTTTTGGAATGGAAATTAGAGCTTCGGGATCCATATATTTTCTGGAACGCGTTATACATGTTTGAGGCACTCTGCCTACTCATCATCGCTATTTTCTTTTATTCAAACTGGCTCTTTCGCTTTAGTGTCTATTTCCAGGTTGCTGGACACGTGGCCGGCGCAATGACGCACTTCTTTATCATGGGAACGCTGTCGTATATCGTGGAAGATCATGTGGTCGGTTACAGCGGTTGGGAATTTTGGAAGGCGCACATCATTAGTCTGCTGAAGTGGGAAGGTCTTCATTTCCATGATCAATATATCATTACTATAGGTGTGTACTACGTAATCCGATATTTCCTTGGATTGCAAAAAGAAGAAACAGAGAAGAGCGAGCTTAATCTCAAAAATCGTGAGATGCAGCTTTCACTATTGAAATCGCAAATCAATCCGCACTTTTTGTTCAATACACTAAACTCAATCAATACGTTGATCGGTTCAAGTAAAGAGCAAGCGCGAAAAGTGATCACGCAACTGTCTGATATTTTCCGCTATGCGTTGGATTCTCATGGCGATCAAATGGTAAAACTTATCCAAGAACTCGACTTTATCGACAACTACATTCGCATCCAACAAGTGCGTTTTGGCGATCGACTGAAATTTATCAAACAAGTTGATTTCTCTTGTCTCAATGTTCCAATTCCACCGATGATCTTACAACCATTGGTTGAAAACTCTGTGAAGTATGGTATCGCACCAAAAGACGACGGCGGTACAATTGTGTTGACCGTAAAACGTTTCAACAACATGATCTTCTTCGAGGTAAAAGACGATGGACTGGGATCGAATGCCCAAAAGGTAATCGATGGTAGTTCCAGCGGTGTAGGCATGAAAAATACAGATCAACGCTTACGAAGTATTTTTGGTCCAGGATCTAGTCTCCGTATTCGTTCTAACGAATGGGGATATTCCGTAAGTTTCTTCATACCTTTTGAGGAAGAAGGCCAAACTTCATCCGAGGAAACCTTGAAAAGTCAAGCCGTATAAACAACAACAACAACAACAATTAATCCTACTAAAACGCTACATACATGAACATAACTTGTGTCATCGTTGATGATGAAAAACTAGCCCGCGATCTTCTCCAGGAATTTCTTCAGCAGATTCCAAACATTCAAATCGTTGCTGAGTGTTCAAAAGGAAAAGAAGCGGTTGAAACTATCGACAAGGTGAAACCAGACCTCGTTTTTCTGGATGTACAAATGCCTGGCATGACCGGCTTTGATGTTTTGGACGAGATCACGCACGATCCTTATGTGATTTTTTGTACAGCGTATGATCAGTATGCCATCAAAGCATTCGAGAAAAATGCAGTCGACTACATTCTGAAACCACTCGATCAAGAACGTTTCAGACAAGCCGTAGAACGCGCCATTGCCCGCATGAAGATGGAGCAGAACAATGTGGGTGAACTGCTACGGAATCTTAAAACAGAAAATAAAACTTCCTACGATAGCCACATCTTCGTTCAGAAATCTGAGAAGCTTCTCAATCTGCCTGTAGACGAAATCGTGTACCTCGAAGCGTCTGGTGATTATACAATACTAACAACGAAAAATGACCAGTTCGTAAGCTCGTCAGGTATTGGCAAGCTAGAAGAGATTTTGAATCCGGAGATCTTTATCCGCGTTCACCGCAGTACGATTATCAACATCAACAGCTTGAAAGAAATCGAAAAGCATTTTAACGGCGGAATGGTTGTGAAAATGCAAAACGGCAAAAGCTTCCCGGTGAGTCGCACATATGCGAAACTTATCCGTAAGAAAGTTGTCTGAGATATTGTTTTTAGGAATACAAGAAGGGTCACTCGCAAGGTGACCTTTTTTCATGGTAACATTTTAGCGAACGTATTGAAAGCTTACGCTACTGCTCGATAAATGGCCCAGGCGTAGTTGCTGGCATATCGTCGAATTGAATGATCACCGTTTTTCCATGCGCCTGAAGTATTTGCGTAAGCTTATCCACGACTTGCTTCTGAGATTCCTGAATGAAGTTAGCATTTGCTGCGTAATCACGCGCACTGTTCGTGAATGCATTAATGGCTTTTGAGCGATCTGCTGCGTCAACCCAATTCCAAATTCCGTTTTCGTCTTTGAATACGATGTCGCCTTTGCTTTCGATGGATAACAGCTTTGCACGAGGTAACGTCACATAAGCTTTGTCATCTCGAATGTCGATGCTAAATTTTTGATTGAGATCGAATCCCGCCTTCGCCTCCATGGTACCCGTAATGGTAATTTTTTTGGTGCTCTTCATCCACGTGTTCATCCATTCGTGGCGGTGTTGAAAAGTTTGGTTGATCGTGGCAAGTTCTAATATGGGTGTTTGCTGTTGCAAAACAACGGTGTTATTTACTTTCACCTCCGGCGTGAAATGAAAAAGATCGCGGATATCTTTCCCAATTTCTTTTGCACCATCGTAACTCTTTCTTGCTAACGACGCTGGTACGTACACCACAATGAAATACGCCGTACAGCAAATCGTGATCAGCAAAATGATCAGCAAAATGATTTTCCTATTCGAAAACATAACGTGTTAGTGAATCTCGTCAAGCAATATACCGAACCTGTTCTACCAAATCCAATCGTTTCACAATGGATTTCTGCGTACTATAGTCTTCAAGTGATAACGCTGCAGTTGCCCCAATTCTGCTGCCACACCTTGTCACACCGTCGTAAGTATCAAGTAAATGTTTCTGTGGATGGAATCGATCATTGCTCGTAGAGTTCTAACGGTAAATTGTCGGGATCTCTGAAGAAAGTAAAATATTTGCCGGTGAATTCGTCGCGGCGAATCGGCTCAGTTTCAATGCCTGCCGCTTCTAATTTGTTGACGGCCTCGGAAATATTCTGCACTTGAAATGCAAGATGTCTTAATCCGCACGCTTCGGGGCCCGACGGTCGCGCAGGCGGAGATGGAAAAGAGAACAACTCGATGCAATATTGTCCGTTCAAGGTTAAATCAAGTTTATAAGAATTTCTTTCTACGCGGTAATGTTCGGCGAGCACTTGAAACCCGAGCACGTTCGTGTAGAATGTTTTTGAAGCTTGGTAGTCACTACAAATGATTGCGATGTGATGAATATGCTGAAGGTAAAGCATGACAAAGATTTAATGATAAATTACAGGAAGGTTTAACGATATACAATGGATTGGCTTTGGTTAACACTCGGAATTTTATGCATGCTTGGCGGAATTGCTGGCTCGGTACTTCCTTTTCTCCCAGGACCGCCACTCTGTTTCGTCGGGTTATTATTGCAGCAGCTTAAAACAGATCCGCCATTTACCGCTGAGTTTTTATGGGTATGGGCAGGCATCACCATCGCGATTACGATCCTCGACTACTATGTGCCAATTTATGGTACCAAAAAATTCGGCGGCTCTACGTATGGCGTATGGGGCTGTACAATTGGACTGGTGATCGGAATATTTTTTGGCGCACTGGGTATAATCTTCGGTCCATTTATCGGTGCGTTTATCGGCGAATTGATAGCTAACACAAATACAAAACAAGCTTGGCGCGCAGCTTTTGGATCGTTTGTAGGATTTTTGGTCGGAACGCTAATCAAACTCGTTGCTTGTTTTGTGATGTCCTACTACTTTATCAAATACACAATCATCGCGTGATCATTATCTTTGCGATAACTCTATACTACCTATGACTGACTTCACTATGCCCGTGCAAATTCGTTGGGCCGACATCGATCAGAATCGTCACATGCGCCACTCCGTTTATTATGATTATGGAGCGATGATGCGTATGCACGTGCTGTATTCGCAAGGATTGACAACGCAGAAACTTGAGGAACTCAAAATTGGTCCCATTCTTTTTCGGGAAGAAGCTTTGTTTAAAAGAGAGATCAAGCTTGAAGATCAAGTAACCATTACAGTCGAGCTCTTAAAGTCCACAAAGGATTATTCACGTTGGAGTCTGCGCCATCAATTCATTAAAGCGGATGGGACACTTGCCGCTATTCTCAATCTAGATGGCGCGTGGATTGATATGGAAAAACGAAAGCTTGCAATCCCTAATGAATTTGTACAACACGTCTTCGAAAAATTTCCAAAGTCGCCGGAATTCGAGTGGAAATAAAGTAAGGGCGGATAGTCGCGAGACACCCGACTTTCTACTTTAAACTTTTTACTTTAAACTTTCTACTTTGTGCTTTAAGCTTTCTGCTTTGAGCTTTAAGCTTTCTGCTTTGAGCTTTCTGCTTTAAGCTCGATACCCAGTAATCCATTGCTCGATCACTTTTGGAAAGTGTTCATATTCTAACGCATGAACTTTCTTTGCAATGCTTTCCGGCGTGTCATCGCCAGTAACAGAACATGACGCTTGGAAAATGATTTTTCCTTCGTCGTAGTGTTCGTTCACTTCATGGATAGTAATTCCCGTTTCTGATTCTAGATTTGCTTTAACCGCTTCGTGAACCTTCATGCCGTACATGCCTTTGCCACCAAATTTTGGTAGAAGGGCAGGGTGAATATTGATTATCTTATTCGGAAAATCTTTGATCAGATAATCGGGAATTAGCCAAAGAAATCCAGCAAGAACAATGTGCGTGATTTTGTGTTCTGCGAAAAGCGACTGAATAATGGCGCCGTTTTTAAATTCTTCCCGCGTGAAAACAGCTGCGGGAATATTAAATTTTTTAGCACGCTCAAGCGCATAAGCTCCTGGATTATTACTCAGAAGTAACGATACTTCGATTGCAGGGTGATTTTTGAAGTGCTTAAAAATCTCTTCAGCGTTTGATCCACTCCCGGATGCGAGAATAGCGATACGAAATTTATGATCTGACATTGAAGTGCAAAAATAGTGGTAAAGTTTAAAGTTTAAAGTCTAAAGTATAGCGGGCTGAGCTTTTATGAATACCGACTTGAAGCTGAAAAGTAGCCAAGATCATTTTAAATGCTATTTTTGTTTTATAGTTAACGATTAACGATTAACGATTAACGATTAACGATTAACGATTAACGATTAACGATTAACGATTAAGATGGAATCAGAAAGCTTTGGATCGAAAGTAAAACGCACAACAAAGAAGGTAATTCGTGTTATCATCATAACGCTTGTGATTGCTGCCATTGGCATTTTTTCATTCTATTACTGGGGAACTTATGATGAAGGATTCAAGTCAGGACGAATCATCAGCATCAGTCATAAAGGCGTTATTTTCAAGACCTATGAAGGTAAGATCAACCTTGAAACATTTGGTGCGCTAAAAGGAGCCAGCCCAATTGCAGAGTCTTTTGATTTCTCCGTTGAGAAGGGTAACGATGCACTGATAAAAGACTTGAGCGACGCCGCCCTCAATGGTGAACACGTGAACCTACATTTTATCAAACGCTATGCTGCGTTCCCTTGGCGTGGCGATACAAAATATTTTGCCGTACGCGTCGAACGACTTAGTAAATAATTTTATTTAACGATTAACGATTAACGATTAACGATTAACGATTAACGATTAAAACGATTAACGATCTAATTACAGCAGCGTCATCTTGCGGAGCCATGCTCTTGCTTCACGCATAGAATCAAAATAGCGGACAGAAATTTGCCGTACATCTTCTGTCATTTCCCGAATTGTAAGCTGAGTAAACTTGCTGGTCGGCATCACTATGGCGAGGTAGCGAACACCAGCTTTCTCCATTTCCGGCATCACCTTCGTTTTAAAGTGAAGAACATCCTCATCGAGAACCGGGCCTGCTGTGCTGCTATCAGTAAGCATGTGTAGCTTGGGATAGTTCTTGATTTCTTGGCGCATCAATTCAAGACGCTTTTGTTGCACCATTTCGTAGTGCTCGCTGTAACGCGGAAGGCCATTTAGCGTAAGACGAATACATGGAATGGAATCATCCAATTCAATCGTGGCGTATTCATCCTGGTAAAACGGCTTAATCATGGACGGTGAACTTGTGAGGGTTTGTGCAAAGCTCATGGTAGCTGCTTTGGTTTGTAATTTTACGGACAAATAACGGGACTGTAAAATTTTTAGTTACATCCCGAGGTGCCTAAAAGCGTGACTGTAAACTTATTTTTTACATACCTTTGTAAAACCATTAACCACATCTTTATGGCACACGTCGAGATTGGTCAGAAAATCAAAGAAGTATTTGACAGCCGTCAGATTAAACTCACTGACTTCGCTGACGAATTGGGCACAGTTCGCCAGAATGTATACCGCATATTTCGCAAACGTCACCTCGATACGGGTCTACTCCTGAAAATTTCCCAGGTTCTGCACCATAATTTCTTTCAATACTACGTGGAGACGCCAAAGGGACAAGGCGACAACGAGAATGTTACACAACTTAAACACGAAGCCTCAGACTATCGTAATCAACTTGAGTTGTCGAAAAAAGAAGTTGACTATCTCCGCAAGATCATCAAGTTGATGGAAGAGAAATCAGAACTCATTCAGCAGATGGAAGGGAAGGTTAGTTTCTAAGTTTGTCGTTTTTCTGAGGGCTATTTTTCACTGGGATTCTTCTTACCTTTGATGAGTTTCTCAATTGTTTCTCGTAATCTTTTCAACCGCGTTTCATCACGCTTGGCGGATAGGACCCAAGACGCATATTCTTTACGATTTGTAAAAGATAGTTTATCGAAGATTGCACTTGCCTTAGGATTATCGCCAAGGGCCACCAATAAATCTGCAGGCATTTCTACGACGCGTTCTTCTGTGTCGCGCTGAATTTGAACATGCACTCTGTCACCCACTTTCTTCTTGATCGCATCGCGTACATCCTTGCGCACGATAAGAATATGAGAGCCCGTGCCCATGTTTGCGAGACTTCCACGGTACGGATGGCCATCAAACAAAGCTTTTACTTTTACCAAGCCATTCGTTCCATAGACTTCTTCCACATCGAATGGAATATTGACAAAGGCAGTATCCATTTTATCCTTTGGGTCTTTTACAAGGATTGCGTTAAAGACCTGGATTTTTGTATCCAGTTTCCCGCGTTGAACTTCGTCTTTCGATTCGCTCACCGCCTTTTTCGATTGAGAAGTTTCTACTTTCTGCTTTTTAGTTTTTTTAAAACGGAATGCCGACCACGTTTCATCAATTGACACCAGTGACACGCCTTCGTACCCGGCTGCAATTAATTTATCCCAACCATGGTCACGCGAAAGATCGCTTTTAATAGTAGATGTTTTCTTCGGATAAGAAATCCACAACAGGCCATCGTCATGCAATGCTTTGAGTACGGCGCCGATGTGCTTGTTAACGTCCGCGATATTTTTTGCGAATAGTTGAATGGCATCGTATTGCTGTTTTGCGGCAATCTTTAAATGAACGTCGGCCGTTGCTTTTGCATAACCAGCAGGACCGCTCAAGATCAGTACCTTCTGACCAGGCTTGATTTTGAGTTTAGCGAAAATAGCGTTTGCCATGACTGATAATTATTTCGATAGTGATTGACGTTGGCATGCCGAGAATTTTCTTGTCCGCTACTTCCTAATCTATTTTGGTTCATTTCAAGGCCGTGTCCAAAGCTGAAGATGCGGAAATTTGGGGATGAATTAATGTACGAAATGGAAAAAAGCTGTTTGCAATCGGTTTTTGATAGCCTGCTAGGTTTGCACAATTATATTTTGATAATGAAGCATTTACGGTTGTTTTATGGTTGCCAACGGGTTATCTTGCGAAGTTTGCTGAACCCATCTGTACGCTAAACGAAGGCCCCCTGTGAAATTAATGTCAATTGATTGTCATCGTAAACTATGCAGGATCTAATCAGGCACCTTCCAGCCGTAATTTATGAATACGCTGTCTATCCGGACGGAACCACACGCTTTCTTTTCATCAGTGATGCATCGAAAAGTATTTTGGGATTGTCGCCGAAATCGGTCATGGCAGATCCGAGTGTTCTCGAAGCTATTGTGCACGAAGATGATTTGGCAAGCCTAAAAGAAAGCTCCGAACGCAGCATTCGCGAAGCAGTGGAATGGAGTTGGGAAGGCCGGATGATGGTGTTTGGAAAAGTAGTATGGGTCGATGTACGATCAAACCATGAACTTCAAACTGACGGTACCATTATCCGACGAGGTATCATTCAGGATATCACTGAAAGAAAAGAATCTGCCAAGCAGACTGAATTAAAATATCTCTCACTGATGGAGCGATTGCCCATCGGTGTAGTAGTTCATAAAAATGGCAAGCTACTCTTCGCGAATGCACAGGCACATCTGATTCTTGCAGCCGGTAAAACAACAAAAGGATTGATCGGTACCGACGTGATGAATTTTGTTCATCCGGATTATCATCAGCGTATCCTTCGTCGCATGAAAGAAGTTGCCGAAGGAATGCCTTTCCCGATGACGGAACAGAAGTATGTTCGTTTCGATGGAAAAGTGATTGATGTTGAAACCATGGCGTTCCCCTTTAATTTTAAAGGAGAACAATCTGTTCAGGTAATTTTCCGCGATGTAACTGAGCGTAAGCAAACAGAAGCACGCATCAAGAAAAACGAAACACTCCTTGCGCAACTCTTCCAGAATATTCCAATGGCCGTTGTGCTCTTGAATGATCTTGGGAAAGTAGAACAAGTAAATAAAGGCTTCGAAGAAATGTTCGGCTATAGTCTTGAAGAACTTCGCGGCAATAGCATCAACGACTTTATCGTTCCGGAAGATCTCGTTCATGAAGGCGTTGATCTCAATAACTTAATTACCAGCAATCGCGTGGTGAGTATTGAGACGATTCGAAAACATCGCAGTGGAAAATTTATCAATGTAATTCTCTACGGTATGCCCGTGGTGTTGGAAAATCAGACACTCGGTATTTACGGTGTTTACGTTGATTTTACAGATCGTAAGAAAGTAGAGGAGGAACTAAAAATCAGAAACACTGAGCTCGATAATTTTGTGTACAAGGTTTCTCATGACCTTCGTGCACCATTGTCGTCGATCTTAGGATTGGTAAACCTCGCGAAACTTCCCGGTAATACCGATAATCCAAGTGACTACATTGACATCATCGGTGACAAGGTAGAACACCTGGATCATTTTATCGGTGATGTGTTGAGTCATTCGAAAAATTTAAAAATGGAAGTCACGACGAGTAAGGTTGACTTCGAGCAAATTATCGATCGTACTTTTAATGAGCTTAGTTATCTGATCGGTGCACAAGAGATGAATCGTATTGTGAAGATTGAAGGTATCGATTTCTATAGTGACCCTTGGAGAATTTCAGAAATCTTGCGCAATTTGATTTCCAATGCCATTAAGTATCGGAAGTTAAGCATTGCTGATCCTGAAATTAAGATCAAGATTCTGATCGATAATCTGCGTGCTGAAATCAGCTTTGCCGACAACGGTATTGGAATCGATGAACAAAACCTTGCACGCATTTTTGAGATGTTCTATCGTGCGACAGAACAATCCGATGGATCCGGAATCGGTTTATACATCGTAAAAAATGCCGTCGATAAATTGGGCGGACAAATGACTGTTGCTAGTGAGCCAAACCATGGTACGCGATTTAGTATCGTACTACCGAATCGAATCAATAGCGTGATGACACGTGTTTCACCTAGAGCCGTTGAACAACAACAATGAAAATTATTGAAGTTACTACACCCGAGTTGATTCGGGAGTTCTTGCTATTCCCCGTTAAACTGTACAAACAGGAGAAAAATTGGATTCGTCCACTGGACAAAGACGTCGAAAATGTTTTTGATCCGGAGAAGAATAAAACGTTCAAGCACGGCGAATGTATTCGTTGGGTATTGCGCTCGGACGCAGGCAAAACAATTGGTCGTGTTGCTGCTTTTGTAAACGACAAGATCGTGAAGAAAGGCAATGACCAACCCACAGGCGGTATGGGTTTCTTTGAGTGTATCAACGATCGCCAAGCTGCGTTCACCCTGTTCGATACCTGTAAAAGTTGGTTGCAGTCGAAGGGAATGGAAGCGATGGATGGTCCGATTAATTTCGGAAGCCGCGACCGTTGGTGGGGACTGTTAATCCAAGGGTTTGAGCATGAGCCCAACTACCAATGCAATTACAATTTCTCTTACTACAAGGATTTTTTTGAATCGTACGGGTTTCAGGTTTACTTCTATCAAAATACGTACTTCCGTCCTATCAGAGATGGTCTGGATCCGAGGTTGCAGGAGAAGGCCGATATTACTGCTCAGAACACCGATTATGAATTCCGACACATTCGTAAGGATGAAATTGATCAGCTGCCAGAATACATCCTAAAGGTCTATAACGGGGCTTGGGCAAATCGTTCCGAGAATCCAGAGCTGACGATGGCGCAAGCAAAAATCATGGTAAAGCAAATGAAACCGATATTGGATCTAAAGCTCATCTATTTTGGTTTCTACAAAAAAGAACCTGTGTCGTTTTTTATCTCGCTCCCCGAACTCAACCAAGTTTTTAAGTATGTAAATGGCAAGTTAGACTTGATAGGCAAGTTTAAGTTTCTGTGGCACACGTTCAGAAAAACAAATCGCAAGGCCTTCGGAATTCTGTTTGGGATTGTTCCTGAGCATCAAGGAAAAGGTTTAGATGGCGCGATGGTGATGGCGGCGCGGAGAGTTCTCCAAGAGGAATACGATCGATATGATTTCTACGAGATGAATTGGATCGGCGACTTTAATCCTAAAATGATCAACGTTGTGCTTCAGGTAGGAGGAAGGATGTCCAAACAGCATGCTACGTATAGGAAGTTGTTTGATGAGACAAAGCCTTTTAAACGCGCGCCGATCTTGAAATAGAATCTTTCAAGATTTATAAACTTCTTTCATCTCGGATGGTTTAATGCTAAGTTTGCAGCAATTGCCGTTATGACAAAAACAGGAGTTCTTTTAATCAATCTTGGCACACCCGATAGTCCGTCAGTTGGGCATGTGCGTTCTTATTTATCACAATTTCTTAACGACCCGCGGGTAATCGATATCCCTTGGCTATCGCGGAAGATGTTAGTCAATTTGATTATCGTTCCCTTTCGCGCTCCTAAGTCAGCCAAAGTTTATAAAGAATTGTGGACCGATAAAGGGTCGCCACTACTGTACTATAGCGAACAGGCTAAGGAGCTATTGCAACAATCTCTGGGTGAAGGATACGATGTGCACTTGGCCATGCGATACAAAAATCCATCCATCCCTGATGTGTTGGAAACGATGCGCAAGAAGCAGTATAAAAAAATTGTAGTGCTTCCAATGTTTCCGCAATACGCATCAGCATCTACAGGATCTGCCATCGAAGAAGTTATGCGTGTCATGAAAAGCTGGTGGGTAATTCCAGAGCTGAAAATCATCTCACAATACTATGATCATCCGCTTTATATTGATGCCTTTGTTGAAAGAGGCAAAAAATATAATCACCATGAATATGATCATGTGATTTTCTCTTACCATGGTCTGCCGGAACGACAAGTGGACAAAGTTTACAATGAAGGACTTTGCTCAGATCATGATTGCGAACACGAGATCACCGCAGAAAATGAATATTGTTACAAAGCAACGTGCTACGCGACAACAAGATTGCTCGCAGCAAAATTGAATATCCCTCAAGAAAAATATACCGTTAGTTTTCAATCGCGACTAGACCAAAAATGGTTGAAGCCCTTTTCCGATGAAGTGGTTCGCGAATGTGGTCGTAAGGGCATGAAGAAACTACTTATTTTCTCGCCTGCATTTACGGCAGATTGTCTTGAAACAATCATTGAGATCGGCGACGAGTATCAGGAAATTTTCCACGAACATGGCGGCGAAAAAGTTCAATTGGTAGAAAGTTTGAATGAGCACCCTACATGGATAGCGTGTTTGAAAGACCTGGCGGTACGCTAAAGAGTTTTAAGTTTCACCGGGTTTAAACCCGGTGAAACTTTGCTTAACAACCGATAACCGATAACTGATAACCGATAACTATATCCTAGCCGTCACAGCCCAGATTACAAAGCCTACAATAATTGACACTACGCCAATAAATACAATGACCTCTACAGTTTGTTGGTGGTAAACAATCATGTTTTCTGTGTCGAAATACATTCCCCTTTCATTGTAAGGAAGCTTTCCGCGTTGGTTCGCAAAAACCAGGAGGCCGATGCCCGCAAACATCAGCAAATAACTGATCACAAGTTTGAAGGTTCTCATGATGATTATTCGTCGAGCATGTCTTTTAGTTCAATCTCAAGTGCTTTCGTGCTGATGTAGATTTCTGTCAACGAAAGAATAAGCGAGCACAGCAAGAATCCCAGACTTAGACCGAAAATAATGTTTGCTGCCATCTCATAGTTAAGATAAAAACACAGCATACAGAGCACGCAAAAGAAGAAGCTTATGATACCCGCTGCTTGCATGAGTTTGATTAAGTTTAATCTGCGACTGAGGTTTTTTATCTGCGCCTTAATGATTTCTCTTTCTTCTTGAATCGTTTTGTATTTCGCATGAAGATTCCTGATTAATGTTGCCAAGGCGAGAAAGCGATTGGTATAGGCTAGCATTAGCAACGTGATCGCCGGAAAAAGAAGTGCGGGAGTATTAATCGAAATGTTATGGGGACTAGACCATATATTGCATAGGGTTGTAGCAATCATATCTCCTGTAGTGGGACAGTGTAGTCTAAAATAATAAAAATTAATCTAGCTTTTGGAGGTTGCGTAGCGTTTTACTCTTCCAGGCGGTGAAGGCGACGACGACAAGCGTAACACATCCGCCAAATACAACAGAACGCACCACACCACCCATTAATTTCGCGGCGGCTCCAGATTCAACTTGCCCCAATTCATTAGAAGAACCAATAAAGATGTTGTTGACCGCAGAAACACGGCCCTTCATATTTTCGGGTGTAAGAGTTTGCAGTAATGTTCCCCGTATCAATACACTGATACCGTCGAAAGCACCGCTTAACGCAAGAATGAATAGTGAAAGCCAGAACGACGTAGAGAGCGCAAAGCCAATCATGCAAAGTCCGAATCCGCCGACGGCAAGGAATAATATCTTTCCAGCGTTTTTCTTCAACGGAAAGTGAAGAAGATAAAACGCAATCATCACTGCGCCAACACCGGGAGCAGCACGAAGGAATCCTAACCCGATTTTATCAGCATGTAAAATTTCGTTGGCGAAGAATGGGAGCATCGCTACGGCGCCGCCGAATAGCACAGCAAATAGATCCAAGGAAATTGCACTGAGTACAATTTTGTTGTTGAATACAAATCGCAGTCCCGCAGAAAGTTTATCAAAGATACTTTCTTCTTTGTGGCTTGGCGGAGGGAGCGGTTTACGCGTTACATTCAAAGCAAGCAATACGCCCGCGAGTACAAGGACTGTGTCGGCGATGTAAGCTGCGGTTACATCATAGAACCCGTAAATGAGCCCACCGATTACGGGACCGATAATGGATCCGATTTGCCAGAGCGTGCTATTGAGTGTGACTGCGCTTCTATACAATTCGCGCGACACAAGTTGTGGCATGAATGCGAAGAGTGCAGGAGTTAAGAATCCACGTGCAATACCACTGAGAAAGATGACAGCATATATCGGCATAGCGCCGTAGACGCCAATCGTTGCTTCGGGCTTCACGGTAAACGAAAGCAACAGCGCTGAACACAACAACAACGTTGTGAGGCACGCGAGAATGATTTTCTTTCGCTCTACTACATCGGCAATGTGACCAGCACCAAGTAGTGACACCGTGATGGAAGGGATTACTTCCGCTGCGCCAATAAGTCCAACAGCCCAGGGATCTTTCGTGATTTCATAAAGTTGCCATGCTACTACTGTGCCCTGAATTTGAATAGCAAGCGTCACCAAAAAACGCGCCGATATAAAAAGCGAGAAGTCTGGAATACGCAGCGGTGCGTAGGGATCATTCTTAATTTCGGTCATCCTTTCTTTAGCAAATTATCAATGGCTTCAACGGCTATCTTTCTTCTTTCATCACGCTCGCCCTTGATTTCTACGAAAGGAACAGATTGTTGCTTCATTTCATTCAAATAAATGTCATAAAGTTGTTGACGTTTTTCAGGATGTTCGCGTTGAGGGTCGTCTTCCCACGCGATGTCTACGTATGTTAAAAGATATAGATCGTATTTGCGTGTTGCGAGAGATTCTAATATTTGTTTGTGAACTGTTCCGAACTTGAACTCACTCCATACCTTGATCACATATAAGTTTGTGTCGCATATCAGCACATCTTTAGCATCACGAAGCCATTCGTCTTCTAAACGCAATTGGCCATGCGCGATGGTCAGCAAGTCATGCTCTTGGTATGGATGGGTTAAGCGGTCGATATAGGCACGTGCATACTCTGGAACCCAGACCGTTTTAAAGTGCTCGGCAAGGAAGTTTGACAGGTCTGATTTGCCTGTGCACTCAGGCCCGATGATCGCGACCTTTTTTATAACGGGAAGTTCAAATGCGTTCATGTCTTTTTATTACGCGTTTTATGTAGACGCCACCATTGGCAATGGATTCCACAAGCTTCACAAAGGAAGTGAAGTTACGCAAAGGTAAATACAAAAAACTCGAAGCTCGCAGCTTAAAACTCGCAGCCAGTTACTGTGCGATCATTCTTAGGAGTGTCGATAATTTATTCTTGAGGCTACGGCGATCGACGATAAAATCGAGGAAGCCATGATCAAGTACAAATTCCGCGCTTTGAAATCCTTTCGGAAGATCTTTGCCAATTGTCTCGCGAATTACGCGAGGTCCAGCAAATCCGATGAGTGCACCAGGTTCAGCAATGTTGAAATCGCCAAGCATCGCGTAAGAAGCAGTAACGCCTCCTGTAGTAGGATCTGTGAGTAGCGAAATGTAAGGAACTTTTGCTTCGTCCATGAGTGCGATCTTCGCGGATGTTTTCGCCATTTGCATCAGCGATAAACCTGCTTCCATCATACGCGCCCCACCAGAACGAGAGATCATTAAGAATGGAATTTTGTTCTTGATACTGTGGTCCATTGCGCGCGCGATTTTTTCGCCGACAACAGATCCCATCGAACCACCGATGAAGCTGAAGTCCATACAAGCAATGGTGATATCAAGTCCATTCATTTTACCATAGGCCGTACGCACTGCATCTTTCAGTTCAGTTTTATCCTGAGTTTCTTTGATGCGTTTCGGGTATGGTTTAGTGTCTTTGAATTTAAGCGGATCAGCAGACTCCATGTTGACATCGAGTTCTGTAAACTTGTTTTCATCGAAAAGGAGTTCGAAGTATTCAGCGGAGCCGATGCGTACGTGAAATTCTTCATCGGGTACGACGAAGGCGTTATTTTTCAGTTCACGTGTATGAACAATTTTTCCTGCAGGAGATTTGAACCAAAGTCCATCGGGAACTTCGCGTTTTGATTCGGTAGGTGTTAGAATTCCTTTATCACTGCGTTTGAACCAAGACATACTGATCGTTTTAAATAAAAAAATAAAGCCGGCGCCGCGAACAGCACCGGCTTGAAAGGTAATAAAATTATGCTATATCGACTGACTTGTCGAGGTAAACATCCTGAATAGCGTTGAGGATCTCCACACCTTCTTTCAAAGGACGTTGGAATGCTTTGCGGCCAGAGATCAAGCCCATACCACCAGCACGCTTGTTAATAACGGCTGTGCGAACGGCATCTGCTAAATCGCTCGCGCCTTTAGATTCACCACCTGAGCTGATCAAACCTGCGCGACCGTTGAAGCAATTCAACAATTGGTAACGGCAGAGATCGATTGGGTGATCTGAGTTAAGTTCAGAATAAATTCTTTCGTCAAGTTTTCCGTAGCTGCTTCCGCCAGTGTTCAATGCTTTGTAACCACCCGTGTTTTCAGCAAGCTTTTGTTTGATGATATCCGCTTGGATCGTTACACCAAGATGGTTTGCCTGACCTGTAAGATCTGATGATACGTGGTAGTCGATGCCTCCTTGTTTGAAAGCATTGTTACGTGTGTAGCACCAAAGGATAGTAGCCATACCAAGCTGATGTGCTTCATCGAAAGCCTTAGCAACTTCTACGATTTGGCGTGTTGCATTATCTGACCCGAAGTAGATAGTAGCACCAACTGCTACAGCACCAAGGTTCCATGCATCACGCACAGAGCCGAACATGATTTGATCAGCTTTATTTGGATAAGTGAGAAGTTCGTTATGGTTGATCTTAACAATAAATGGAATTTTGTGAGCATATTTTCTTGACACCATGCCAAGGGCGCCGAATGTAGTAGCCACACCGTTGCAACCACCTTCGATAGCAAGCTTCACGATATTTTCAGGGTCGAAATAATCAGGATTCTTCGCGAAAGAAGCACCTGCGCTGTGTTCGATACCTTGGTCGATTGGAAGAATAGAAACAAATCCAGTATTGGCTAAGCGTCCAGTGCTGTGAAGTTGTTGAAGACTTCTCAATACTTGAGGAGAGCGATTTGATTGTCCGAAGATGTTAGCAACGGACTCCGGGTTAGGTAAGTGTAGTCTGTCTTTAGAGACGGTTTTGCTTTGGTGTTTGAGAAGGAAATCTGCATCCTTTCCCAAAAGTTCAGCGATGTTTTTAGCCATAAATGGTTACGGTCTGGTTATTGGAATTTAATGAGCGGGGACAAAGTTATTAAATAATTGAATGTATGCTAACCCATTAAAATTTCGCTGTTTTTGACCGTATGCAATCGAATTAGATTATCAACGGTGACAGTGCAAAATTAAATTTTGGCGCGATCGAACGAACGCGTAACGGTCAGATGAAACAAGCGTAGTAACGGGAACGAAAAAAATGTAGTTGTTACCGATTTCATTTCGTGTCGCAAAGCTCACAACTGAGCTGCAGCTTTATACCTGAAGGGAAATAAAAAAGCCACTCCGATTTGGAATGGCTTTTTGGTATGATAAATAATCCTTCCGGACTAGATTTTCTCCTTGATACGTGCTGCTTTACCGTGACGTCCTTTGAGGTAGTTCAATTTCGCACGGCGAACTTTACCTTCTTTGATCAATTCAATTTTATCGATTGAAGGAGATACAAAAGGGAAAATTCTTTCTACACCGACACCATTAGATACTTTTCTAACTGTGAAAGTTTCGCCATTCGCCTCACCACGACGCTGGATCACAGTGCCTTGGAATTGCTGAACTCTTTCCTTGTTACCTTCTTTTATTTTCACGTGAACGTTGATTGTATCACCAGGCTTGAAGCTTGGATGTGATTCACGGACTTTAGCAAATTCCTGCTCTACTACTTGAATGAAGTTTGTTGCCATAACTCGATGGTTTTCAAAATTTGGACTGCAAAGGTATAGAAAGTATTGACATTTCAGAAGGTCGGCCTCATTGTTTTTGAAAAAAGCCTGGTTTAGTGCTTTTTAAGCAATTCAGGGCGCCTTTCGCGGGTTCGTTCCAGGGATTTTTCATGACGCCACTCCTGAATTTTCGCTTCATGACCAGAAAGTAGCACGTCCGGAACCTTCCAGCCTCGATATTCGGACGGTCTCGTGTAGACTGGGGGCGCAATTAAATTATCTTGAAAAGAATCACTCAACGCCGAAGTTTCATCCGACAGCACCCCTGGAAGGAGGCGAATAACGGCATCGGCCAACACAGCCGCAGCCAATTCACCGCCCGACAAAACATAGTCGCCAATACTGATCTCGCGTGTAATGAGGTGTTCTCTTACGCGTTCATCAACCCCTTTATAATGCCCACACAAGAGAATCAGGTTTTTTTTCATACTGAGTTCGTTTGCGATGGGCTGCGTTAATAGCGTGCCGTCGGGACTCATGTAAATCACTTCGTCGTATTCACGTTTTGACTTGAGGTCAGTGATACAGCGATCGATGGGTTCCACCATCATTACCATTCCCGCGCCACCACCAAAGGCATAGTCGTCGATCGTGTTGTGTTTGTTGGTCGAGTAAGGTCGAAGGTCAATTACGTTGACAGTGACGAGTCCTTTCTTCTGTGCGCGTTTCAAAATCGAATCATTGAAAGGGCTTTCGATCAACTTGGGCAATACTGTTATAATGTCAATATGCATGATAGCGTGGTCTCAATCTTAATGTTTGCTCGCGTGGGCTGTGTGCGTGTAGCTTTTTGGGAATAGGTCAAATATCCAAAAAACCGTCGGGAAGACTAACTGCTATTTTCTTTTTAGTCTTGTTGATGCTGGTAATGAAAGGGCCGTTCACGGGGATCAATACTTCTTTTGCGTTGGCGTCAACGACAACCAGTAGTTTGTTTGCGCCGGCGTCGACCACAGTCGTAACTTTTCCGAGATTTCCTGCAGCGTCATCGTCAACATCGAAGCCTAGGATTTCGTCGTCGTAGAATTCGCCACGACCAGATTTTGGTCGCGATGATTTGGGAAGATAAAGTGCGCGTTTGGAAATAGCTTGCGCTGCATCCATGGTGTCTACTTCTTCAAATTTCACAAAGGCTTTAGCATCGCGAATAGAAATCGACTCGATAAAATAAGGAACCAGACGATTATCCTTTTCGAGGAAGACGGATTCGATTGCTGAGAAATCTGGCGCGTCATCTTCTAGCGAAATGGTTACTTCGCCTTTAAGGCCATGGGGCTTGAGGACGTATCCTACTTTATAGCTTGAATTAATGTCCATTCTTTTAACGACAATGAATTGCTTCGATACCTGAGCATAAGTTGGCGTGCGTATTAAAAAAAATGCCAACGCTTTCGCATTGGCATTTCGAATAATCGTTGTTCGAATTAAGCTTGTGCTTCGCCTTCAGTGGCAGGAGCTTCAGCTTCACCTTCTGCAGCAGCAGGAGCAGCAGCAGCGGCTTGAGCAGCAACTTCAGCTTTCTTACGAATAGCTTCAGCGCGAGCTTCTTTGATTTTAGTCTCAGCTTCTCTGCGAGCCTTAGCTTCAGCCTGTTTAGACTGAGTAAGTTTTTCAACTTTAGACTGAGATTTTGCTTCCTTAGCCTGAATCCACTCGTTGAGTTTCTTGTCGGCAGCTTCTTGTGTGATTGCACCTTTGTTAACACCGATTTGAAGGTGTTTTTTCAAAAGGATACCACGTAGGGAAAGCATAGCTTTTACAGTGTCGGTAGGTTGCGCACCGTTCATTACCCAATGGAAAGCGCGATCATCTTTAATGTTGATCGTTGCAGGGTTTGTCAACGGATTGTACGTACCAAGTTTTTCAATGAAGCGACCATCACGTGGTGCTCTGGCATCTGCTACGACTACATCGAATAACGCCAGTTTTGCGCGGCCTCTGCGGGCCAATCTAATCTTAACCATTTGTTAATTGTTAAAATGTTGGAACTCGTCCTAATTTTTAAAGGACGCAAAGATAGTGGATTTTGAAATCCTGGCAATCAACTCCGTTAAGAAACCTAAAAAACTTCTTCAGAAAGAGTATTTGTATACTCGTTTATGCAATTTTTTAAAGTTATTTCCGCGTTATACATTTGTTGGCTTTCAAAATAAAAACATGGATAAATATTCATATATATCGAATGCGGACGTCGGATACCTCGATCAGATGTACCAAAATTACAAACAAGATCCGACCTCTGTTGATGCTACCTGGCAGAAGTTCTTCGAAGGGTACGACTTCTCCCAACAACGTTACGGCGAAAACGGAAATGGCGCCACCGCCACAGTTTCGGACTCCCTTTCTATCAAAGAAACGCAGGTCAGAAACCTTATTTTCCAATACCGCTCGTTTGGCCACCTGAAATCACGCACGAATCCAGTGCGCGAACGCAGGAATCACAACGTTAATCTCGATCATAAGAGCGTCGGACTTACAGATGCCGATCTCGACACCGAATTTGACGTAGCTGCAGAAATAGGGATGCCAAAATCAACCTTGCGCAAAATCATCGAGAAATTGAATGCGGTTTACCTTGGCCCAATCGGCTTTGAGCACAACTTCATTCGTAACGACGACATCCGCGCATGGCTTTATCAGAAAATTGAAAAGGAATACTACACCTATAACCCAAGTCAAGACGAGAAAAAGCGTATTCTGGGTAAGCTTAACGAAGCGGTAGTATTCGAAAACTTCCTTCATACTAAATTCCTCGGTCAGAAAAGATTCTCGCTTGAAGGCGGCGAGAATACGATTCCTGCGCTGCAAACAATCATTAATAAGTCGGCAGAGCTGGACGTAAAAGAAGTGGTTATCGGGATGGCGCACCGCGGTCGCTTGAACGTGTTGACCAATATTCTAGGGAAAACATACGAACAGATTTTCACTGAGTTTGAAGGTAATGTAAGTCCCGAGCAAACGATGGGTGACGGCGACGTGAAATATCACTTGGGATATTCAAGTCATATCAATACACCATCTGGTAAGAAGATTTATGTGAAGCTCACGCCAAACCCTTCGCACTTAGAGGCCGTCGATCCATTGGTATTGGGATATACGCGTGGTCAAATTGACGATGAATATAAAGGAGAGCTTTCTAAAGGAATGGCAATCCTCATTCACGGTGATGCAGCGGTTGCTGGGCAAGGTATTGTATACGAAGTGGTGCAGATGTCCGGACTTCCAGGCTATACGACTGGGGGCACGATACATTTTGTGATCAACAACCAAGTTGGTTTCACCACAGATTATGATGATGCACGTACTAGTATTTATTGTACGGACATCGCGAAGATTGTTGATGCACCAGTGCTTCACGTCAATGGCGACGATGCAGAAGCAGTAAGTTTCGCGGCGAACCTTGCTGTCGAGTATCGAATTAAATACGGAAAAGATATATTCATCGATTTGCTTTGCTATCGTCGTCACGGTCACAATGAAAGTGATGAGCCGAAGTTCACGCAACCGAAATTGTATAACATTATCGCGAAGCACCCGAACCCACGCGAGATCTATGTAAAGAAACTCGTTGAGCGTGGTGAAGTTGATGCAGCTTTAGCAGATGAACTTGATAAGAATTTTAGAAATCAACTTCAAGATCGCCTCAACGAAGTGAAGCAGAAGCCTCTTCCCTATAAGCCGCAGAAGATCGAAGCGGAATGGGAGCAGATGCGTTGGGCAAAGCCTGATGATTTTGATAAGTCGCCTGATACCGGTATCAAAGAGAGCGTTATTGAAAAAGTAGGCAAGGCGTTAACAAACATTCCGGAAGGATTTAAGCCGCTCAAACAGATTGAGAAGTTAATCAAGGATAGAACGACAGCGTTCTTTGAAGAGAAAACGCTCGGATGGGCGGAAGCGGAATTGCTAGCATACGGATCGCTTTTATTAGAGAAGACACCAGTTCGTATGTCTGGCCAGGACGTGAAGCGTGGTACATTCTCCCATCGTCATGCTTATTTCTTCGATGCAAACACGAACGATCCATATTGTGGACTGAATAACCTTGATAAGAGCCAAGCGAAGTTCCACATCTACAACTCACTGCTATCAGAATTCGGTGTGTTAGGTTTTGAATACGGCTATGCGATGTCATCACCGAGTGCTCTTGTATTATGGGAAGCGCAGTTCGGGGACTTCGTGAATGGCGCGCAAGTCATGATCGACCAGTTTATTTCAAGTGCTGAATCAAAATGGCAGCGCATGAATGGTTTGGTGATGTTACTTCCGCATGGTTATGAAGGCCAGGGTCCTGAGCACTCAAGTTGCCGTCCTGAAAGATTTTTGCAACAAGCTGCAGAGTACAACATGATCGTCGCTAACCCGACGACACCAGCGAACTTCTTCCATTTATTGAGAAGGCAGGTTACATGGTCGTTCCGAAAGCCATGTGTTGTGTTCTCGCCAAAGTCATTGCTACGTCATCCTGCTGTAATTTCTCCTTTAAAAGATTTTACATCCGGAGCCTTCACAGAAGTATTGGATGACAACAGTGTTATTGCGAAAGAAGTGAAGCGCGTGATTTTATGTAGTGGTAAAATTTACTACGACCTTCTAGAAGCGCAACAGAAACGCAAGAATAAAGACACGGCTATTGTTCGTCTCGAGCAACTTGCGCCATTCCCAGAGAAGCAGTTGAAAGCTGTTTTGAAAAAATACAAAGACGCTAAAATTGTCTGGGCACAGGAAGAGCCCGCAAACATGGGTGCGCAATCATATATCGTGCGCATGATGCCGAAAGTTGATATCGAATATGTATCGCGTAAAGCGAGTGCTTCACCGGCTACCGGGTTCTCTAAGATTCACAAAGTGGAACAAGAGAAGATCGTAAATCAGGCGTTCGAAATCTAAACAGAATAGAAACACAAGGGTCTGTTTGTTGAAATAGACCCTTGTTGCTAAATAACAATCCATACATCGTAAACATTTAAGATAAATGGCATTACAAGTAAAAGTCCCAGCAGTAGGTGAATCAATTTCAGAAGTCACTATTGCAAACTGGCTAAAGAAAGATGGCGATACCGTTAAGCTCGATGAAGTAATTGCAGAGCTTGAATCCGATAAAGCAACATTTGAACTAACCGCGCAGAGCGACGGTGTGTTGAAAATCTTAAAACAACAAGGCGACACAGTTCCAATTGGTGAAGTCATCTGCGAAATCGCGGAAGGAAAAGCCGCGCAAGCAGCATCATCTGCGCCCACAGCTACTCCGGCAAAAGCGGAAGCCGCGCCAACATCAGCACCGAAAGCAACGGGTGGTGTTAAAGAAATGAAAGTGCCAGCTGTCGGTGAGTCGATCACCGAAGTAACCATTTCAACGTGGTTGAAAAAGGATGGTGACTTTGTGAAAACAGACGACATCATTGCTGAAGTTGAATCTGATAAAGCAACCTTTGAACTGCCCGCTGAAGCAACAGGAATATTGCGGATTGTAGCAAAGGAAAAGGAAACCCTTCCAATTGGTGGATTGATTTGCAAAATTGAAATCGCCGAAGGCGCGCCAGCAACCTCTACAAAGCAAGCAGCGCAATCTGCAACGGCAGCAACGGCTTCTGAAGATAAAACGTATGCAGCAGGACATCCTTCGCCAGCCGCAGCAAAAATTCTCGACGAGAAAGGTATCGCAGCAAATCAGGTACAGGGATCAGGTGTCGGCGGACGTATCACGAAAGAAGATGCGCAGAAGGCACAATCAGCGCCAACAACTAAACCTGCAGAGGCAAAACCTGCGGCATCAGGCCCTCCTGTCATTGCAGGCGCTGGAAGCCGTACAGAGAAGAGAGAAAAAATGACATCACTCCGTAAGACGATTGCAAAACGTCTTGTGTCAGTGAAGAATGAAACGGCCATGCTGACAACTTTTAACGAAGTTGACATGAAGCCCGTGATGGATCTTCGTTCGAAATACAAAGATAAATTCAAAGAGAAGTACGGTGTTGGCCTTGGCTTCATGTCGTTCTTCACGAAAGCAGTTTGTGTGGCATTGAAAGAGTTTCCAGCCGTAAATGCTTCTATCGATAAAGATGAAGTAATCTATCGCGACTACTGTGATATTTCAATTGCCGTATCAACACCACGAGGACTTGTTGTTCCAGTGATTCGTAATGCGGATCAATTGAACTTCGCACAAATTGAAGGTGAAGTAATTCGTTTGGCAGGAAAGGGTCGAGATGGAAAACTTTCTATCGAAGAAATGACAGGCGGAACATTCTCGATCACCAACGGTGGTGTATTCGGGTCAATGCTTTCGACACCAATCATTAATCCTCCACAGTCGGCTATCCTCGGTATGCACAATATCGTAGAACGTGCCGTAGTGAAAGATGGACAAGTGGTGGTAAGGCCAATCATGTACGTGGCGCTTTCATATGATCATAGAATTATCGATGGAAGAGAGTCTGTAAGTTTCCTTGTTCGCGTAAAGGAACTGTTGGAAGATCCAGGAAGATTAATTCTTGGCGTTTAGTTAGAACATTTATAACAACACCCTTTCGCGACAAATGCTGACTGGGTGTTGTTTGTATAATCAGGCGTTTATCTTTTAAAATAATCATCGTACCGGTGCCGGTGTCTCAAGTGAATCATGATACCTCAACCTTGAATAGAAATCATTATGCAATACAATGTAACAGTTATTGGCTCCGGCCCAGGTGGATATGTTGCAGCGATTCGTTGCGCGCAACTTGGTTTTAAAACAGCAATTATTGAGAAGTACGATACACTCGGTGGTACGTGTCTTAACGTAGGTTGTATTCCTTCTAAAGCACTGCTTGATTCTTCGGAGCATTTTATCAATGCGCAAGAACACTTTAAGGAACACGGTATCGAAATTCCAGCACCGAAAGTTAACCTTGGTCAGATGATCAAAAGAAAAGGTGATGTGGTGAAAGCAAACGTCGACGGTATCGCATTCCTGATGAAAAAAAATAAGATCGACGTTTTAAAAGGTGTCGGGTCTTTTGTGGATAAGAACACGATCAAAATAACAAAAGATGGTAAGGAGTCGACGATTACGACGGAGAAAGTGATTATTGCGACAGGATCCAAGCCGACGCCACTTCCATTTGCAGCATTCGATAAGAAGAGAATTATTTCGAGCACTGAAGCGCTCGAGCTTAAAGAAATTCCGAAACACCTCATTGTTATTGGAGGTGGTGTAATTGGGATGGAGTTAGGTTCGGTTTATGCGCGCATCGGTACAAAAGTTACGGTTGTAGAATTCTTGGATAACCTTATTCCTACGATGGATGCAACCCTCGGGAAAGAGCTTCAAAAGATTGCCAAGAAATTAAAGATGGATTTGTTCCTTGGTCACAAAGTAACTGCGGTCGAAAATAAAGGTAGCGAAGTAACCGTAAAGGCAGAGCCTAAGAACGGTGGCGCACCTGTTGAATTGAAAGGTGATTATTGCTTAGTGAGTATCGGAAGAAAGCCCTACACAGATGGACTTGGCTTAGATAAAATCGGGATAGAAACCGTGAAAGGACAAATTCCGGTAGATGATCACTTGAAGACGAAGGTTGATAATGTTTATGCCATTGGCGATGTAGTGCGTGGCGCAATGCTTGCACACAAAGCTGAGGAGGAAGGCGTATACGTTGCAGAAACGCTCGCTGGTCAGAAGCCACATGTGAATTATCATTTGATACCGGGTGTTGTGTATACTTGGCCGGAAGTAGCAAGTGTAGGATACACTGAAGAGCAGTTGAAAGAATCCGGTAAAGCATACAAAGTTGGTAGTTTCCCGTATAAAGCTTTGGGTCGTGCTCGCGCGAGTATGGACACTGATGGTCTTGTAAAGATCTTGGCGGACAAACAGACTGACGAAATATTGGGTATTCACATTATTGGAGCACGCGCAGCCGACATGATCGCGGCGGGGGTAACGGCAATGGAGTTCCGCGCTTCTGCTGAGGATGTGTCAAGAATGTCACATGCGCATCCAACGTACATGGAAGCAGTGAAGGAAGCTTGTTTGGCAGCTACAGAAAATAGGCCGATCCATATGTAATGGCAACGGTATTGGCCGTGTGTTTTATCGCGTTGTTTTAAATTTCACTCGTTATGAATATCCTTCTTCCTAAAAATTGGTCGAGATATAGCCGACAGTTTTCTGGCGATCAGGAAGGATTGCGCAAGTACAAGCGTGTCATCTTATTGTCTCAGTTTGCGTTGTTTGGCGCTGTGGTCGGCGTGCTGCATGCCGTAGAGGACCTCATCGACGGACAACGCTTTATGCCCATGATGGATTTTATCATGGCTGTGTCCATTTTCATTTGCTATGTTATTAATGAAAGCGGACGTCATAAACTCGCACGAATAGTATTGCTGTCGTTTTTAAATCTTTTCTTTTTCGTTTACTCTTCGTTGGCGAATCATGAGCTTGGTATTTATTTATATTACTTTTCTTGGGTTGGATTAGCCGCGGTTGTCTTCGAAATTGATGAGAACTTCTATCGCTTCTTTTTCATTGGGCTTTCCATTGTACTTACCATTATGCTTTTCGCAACAGACTTCGATGCATTTGGTACGGCAGATTTTGCGGCGGTTGATATTCAGCGTTCCTTCATCATCAATTTCGTTTCCAGTATTGCTGTGTTGGTGTTTTTCATTGTATTCATGGTGAACATGAATGAGCAATCGGAAGTTAAATTGATGGCGTTGGCCGAGGAGGTGCAAGAAAAGAATAATGATCTTGAAAAAGTAAATCGCGAACTGGATCGATTCTTCTATAGTGCATCGCATGATTTGAAGATCCCTGTGATGGACATAAAGGGCGTGATAAACGCGGCGATGAGTGAAGTCCAAGATCAACACATCTTAGAATACTTTCAGCTACTGAAAGAGCGTGCACAAAAACTCGATGGTTTCTTGCTCGACATTATCGACTATGCAAGAAATTCTGAAATGGGAGTTAAGCTTGAGCCGGTCGACGTAGCGCTGTTGATTGAAGATGCTCTCCAGAATTTTACTTTCATTAAAGGCGCTGATCGTATTCGCTTTGAAAAGAATTTTAAGTTTGATCATCAGGTTGAAGTTGATCGCGTGCGGCTGATGGTCATTCTAAACAATATCATTTCTAATTCCATTCGCTATCATCGCCTTGACATTAGAGATCCTTGGATTCGCATCGATGCGAGTTTTGCAGACGATATGCTTAACATAACGGTGGCTGACAACGGGCAGGGTATTGAAGAGGATCTATTGCCTAAGATATTCAATATGTTTTTCAGAGGCACAAACCAATCCAAGGGCTCCGGTTTAGGACTTTACATTGTAAAGGAAACGGTTGAAAAGTTGAGCGGAAAAATAACGGTGTTCTCGAAAGTTGGAACTGGTACGTCTTTCAAATTAGCGCTCCCATCACGCACATCTGATATTCCTGTGCAACAAAAGGAGAATGCAACTATCCTTTAATTGCATTCTTATTTCTGATCCAATACTGTGTGAATCCTCTCACGCTGATTCCAATCATCAGCGGAATTAAAACATAGTGTATTTCTTGCGGTAGCAGTTTATAGAAAACAACAGCGGCCATCGCGATCACAGCAATGAAGAGGAAGTAAAACTTTAGCCAGTTGAAACTTCTTCTTACAAACATGGCAGCAACTGCATTTAAAGGAAATGCCCATAAGAGATTGAAATTTTTAGCAGCAGCAGCGTGGTCGGTAAAGAACCAAAGAATCGTTAATAGAAGGCCGATCAATCCCGTGATGACGAGCAAGATGATGTCGAGCCAGTTTGTGAGCTTATTTCGTTTAATTTCAAAAATTGAAAGCGCGATGCACACCATCATGAAAACGATCATTGCCGTGAGTGGATGAATGTATAGCGACGATTGCTCAGGTTCCCATTCGCTTCTGATCAAAGTTGTGTCATCAACTTTTCTTTTCACCAGCGGTACGCGTTCGCCGTTTCGCGACAGCGTAGCATGATCGAAGCATGATTCAATGTAGTCGGGTAGAAACATGTACTCGAATGGTGTAGCGATTTTATCCATCGGTAGTCCCAAGCAAATGTCTATTCCTAAATCGCCCCAGGGTTGTTGTTTTTCAATGTAGAGGTCGGTGAGATCACGTATAGAGTACTGTGTTTTAATGTGGCTATAATCAAATTCAATTTCTTCACCCAATACCGCGATAAGAACATCACGTAGTTTGGTAGCGCAGTTGTTGTAGAAATAGTCGTATCGATAAGATTCGTTTCCAGGTTGAACGTTATCCACCAGGTAGTCGAACACACGCTGATTTTGTTCTGGTGTAAAATTCAATACTTGTTCGTGAATGAATCGTTGACGCGCTAAATAGTTGTATTGGAAATCGCGATAGTCGTAAGCCGCAACATGGTAGTAGAGGTATCCGCGGGTGAAGTTGAGATAGAAATGTGGTTGATCGAAATCAAACATGCCATAATTGAAGACGACATCAAGGCGTTGTGTAGAGTCGTAAACACGGAATGCACTATGTCCAAACGCAGAATAAAGTTCTTCTTGGCCGGGCCCGCAGGTGATGGCTGAAATTCTGGCAGTGGGTGAAAGCTTGATTTGTGCCGCGCCTGACAAGGCAGGTAGCGAAAGTAGGACGAAAAGGAGAATTCGTTTCATGATGTGATTCAAACCGTTCGAAAGATAACGACATTATCAATATCCAAAACGCCAATTACCGAGTATCTTGCGTCTATGATGGGAGGATGGACAGATCAATGGAATTTTGCAAAGAAGGTGACGCCGCGTCGGGCACTGAATGCATTGAAGATCATGTCCAGCTATGAACTATCGCGGTCATTGCAAAAACCTCAGATTCACGGTCTGCCGATCAGTATTTCCATCGAACCCACTACGTCGTGCAATCTTCGCTGCCCTGAATGTCCCAGCGGATTACGTTCATTTACACGACCAACCGGAATGTTAAATCGCGACATGTTCGAGCGCGTAATTGATCAGCTTGTACCAACGTTATCATACCTCACATTTTACTTTCAAGGTGAACCGTATCTGCATCCACAATTCCTTCCGATGGTGTCATATGCGTCTGCGCGCGGGATCTATACAGCGACCTCGACCAATGGACATTATCTCAAAGATGAGCAAGCACGTCTTACAGTTGAGTCAGGTCTTGATAGACTCATTATATCGATAGATGGAACATCTCAGGATACATACGAATCCTATCGTGTTGGTGGAAGCCTGGATAAAGTGATTGAAGGAACAGAGAATGTAATTCGTTGGAAAAAAAAGTTGAAAGCGAAGACGCCGCATGTGATCTTTCAATTTCTCGTGGTTCGACAGAATGAACATCAGATTCCAGACGTGTCTGCGCTCGCAAAGAAACTTGGTGTTGATCAGGTTGTATTGAAGACGGCGCAGGTTTATGATTACAAGAATGGGTCTCCTTTCATACCGACACAAGATCAATACTCTCGATATCAAAAAAATGGCGATGGTACATACGCGATTAAAAACGAAATGTATGATCGTTGTTGGAAGATGTGGCACAGCTGTGTAATAACCTGGGATGGTAAAGTTGTTCCATGCTGCTTCGATAAAGATGGAAAGTATGTACTGGGCGATCTTTCTAAAAACACATTCTCCGAAATCTGGAGAGGAGAAGCTTACGGTGATTTCAGAGCTTCGCTATTTCGCTCGAGAAGTGAAATTGATATTTGCCGGAATTGTACTGAAGGCACTTATAGTTAAGGTATGGTATGGTCGCGCATTTAATGTGTACGGCGAGTTGGGAACCTATTCGTAGCTTGATGGTCTTCCGGTGCTGATTGGAACATCAATTTTTGATTTGTCTTTCCGATACATTCTTGCATTCCACAGCGCTTGTTTGCGGATGGCATTGTGAATGCTTGCATTGATTTCGTATCCAATTAAAAGCACCACAGTGATCAATTGAATCCATACCATGATAGCGATGAGTACACCGATCGATCCGTATACTTTATTGTACGTACTATAGTTTGTAACGTAGTAAGAGAATCCGTAAGAAACGGCTATCGTGAGAAGCGTTGCAACGAAAGAACCTATTGAGAAGAAACGCCAGTTGTAGTGAATTGCCGGACCGAAATAGTAAAGTGTAGAGATTGCGATGAAGAAGACAATAAAGATCACCAAGAATCTCACCGAGAAGAGCAGGAATACAGTAAAGTCTGATAAGTCAAACCACGCCAGTTGTGTAATGTAATCGAGCACCAATTGCCCCACGACGAGCAATACGATCGCTAAAAAAACGACAAGCGCAAGATTGATGGTAAGACCAGTTGCGATCAGTCTTGTTTTAAATCCGCTGCGCCTCTCTACAGTTCTGTAACAAGCATTAAATGCGCGCATCAAAGCGAGTGTACCGTTTGTCGAAAGGTAAAGAGAGAAAACAAAACCCAATGAGAGCAGGCCTCCTCGTTGGTTGCTAACGATGTCCAACACGGTAGGGGAGATCACCTCAAACATACTGGGCGGCATCACTTCACCCAATCGCGCCATAATTGTTTCTGTAGTTACGTCTGCGAAGAAGTTATTGGCGTACGGAATGAGTGTGAATAAAAAGATGATCGCGGGGAAGACAGCGAGAATAAAGTTGTAAGCAACGCCATTCGCGCGATCGAGAATTTCATCATCCATTAGATTTTGGATGAACAGCCTAAAGATTTTGTAAAGCGAAACGTTTTCGTATTTCTGAAATCGCACGCGTTTCATCCACGTGAAAACTCCACGCGCAGGGTTAAATTGAAGTAGTAGGCGCTTGTGTTTATACTTCATTTAAAAAACGGTTCGAGCACATCTGCCATAGCTTTTGGCGGCCGACAAGGTCGATTGGATTTCTTATCGATAAATGCCAACAACGTTTCGCCATGGTGAATGTGCGTATTCGCTTCGTTATAAATATCGTACTCAAATTTGATTTTTACACCAGGTTTCTCACGGATGGTAGTGACAATTCGAAGAAGTTCATCGTAACGCCCTGGCGCCATGTATTTCGAATGATTCTCAAGTACCGGCATGATCACGCCCATTTCTTCGACTTCCTTGTACGTCAATCCTAATTGGCGAAGACTTTCAACCCGCGCTACCTCGTAATACATCGCATAAAATCCGTAATAGACGTAGCCCATCTGATCGGTTTCACCATAGCGCACACGTACAGAAGTTTCGGATTGATACATTATTGCTGTTGCTTTTTCCGTAATGCTTCACCCTTACGCTGCTCGATAGTAAGTGCCTTTTGGTAGCGCGCCGCATTTTGCATGTGCTCCTGGTAGCTATTGGTGAAATTATGGCGCCCTGAAAAATCTTCTTTCGCGCACATGTAATAGTAGTCTGATTTAGTGTAGTTCAATACAGCATCGATCGATCTGATTTCAGGCATGCTGATAGGCCCCGGAGGAAGACCTGGATATTTGTAGGTGTTGAATGGCGAGTCTATCGCTTTGTGCTCATTCAACACGCGCTTTAATCCAAAGTCACCTACAGCAAAGACGAGTGTCGGATCGGCCTGCAATGCAATACCTTTCTTTAATCTATTGATGTAAAGTCCTGCGATGATCGGCGCTTCATCAGCGCGAATAGTCTCGGCTTGAACAATGGATGCAAGTGTTGATATTTCTAGTGGCGTGAACCCTACTTCTTTCGCTTGATTCACGCGTGTTTCATTCCAAAATTTCACGTACTCTTCGTGCATCTTTTCGATCAAGCGATCTGGTGATGTATTGTAATAGAGTTCATAGGTATTCGGAATGAACATGGAGATGACGTTGTTCTCGTTGAAGCCGAATTTATTCTCGGAGCAGAACTTAATGATGGCAGCTTCAAACTCAGCAGGCTGCATGCCAAGATTTCGTGTAATTTTTTCAGCGAGCTCGCTAATGACCCGGACATTGTTGAATGTTACTTGTACAGGCTCTTGTTTGCCCGAACGCATTAAACGCAACGCTTCGAGGTTACTCATGCCAGGTTTCAAAATGTAGCGGCCAGGCTTAATTTCAGAATCGAATCCAGCGAGCTTGGCCAAGAAACTGAACGACATCAAATCGTTTACGATACGTTCTTCATGCATCTTCTTTTGGATGTCTTTAAACGTCATGGAATCCTCGACGATAAAAAGTCTTGCTTGTGGATGATCGCCTACCAGGATGTTTGGCGTATAAATCATTTGATAGGCGTAGAAAGCAAATGAAATCCCCAACACAGAGAGGACAATAAAAATAATGAGGCGCTTATTCGGTTTCATAGTAAAAGTGAACGTCAAAAATAACAAATCTTGGCGTAACGATCAGCCGGTTTTTTTAAGCTACCGATTCGTTATCTTTCCCCTGAAATGGCTGCAGAATTACTTAAAATTCATCCCGAAAATCCAGAACGGCGGAAGATCAATCATGTTGTCGATGTTTTACGTGACGGCGGTATAATCGTTTATCCAACCGACACCATTTATGGCATTGGTTGTGACCTAATGAATCGGAAAGCTATCGCCCGGTTATGTCAAATCATGGACATTAAACCTCAAAAATTGGATCTTTCCTTTATTTGCAACGACCTTAGTCATATTTCCGAGTATGTAAGAAGGCTTGAAACCTCAACATTTAAACTGTTGAAAAAATCCCTTCCCGGGCCTTTTACATTCATTCTTGAGTCGAGCACAAAAGTTCCGAAGATTTTAGATGTGAATAAAAAAACAGTTGGAATCCGTATTCCGGATCATATGATTCCGCGCACGATTGTAGAACTGTTAGGCAATCCGTTGATTACTTCTTCCATCAAGGACGATGATAAGATCAAGGAATACACAACCGACCCTGAAGAGATCTATGAAGATTTTAAACACGTCGTTGATGTGGTAATTGATGGTGGCCCTGGCGGTAATGTACCTTCTACAATTGTCGATTGTACAAGCGATGACATCCAAATCCTTCGACAAGGACTTGGTGATATTGAACAGTTCTTATAACTCAGTTGTTGAAAAAATGTAGTGTGCGTGTGCAAACTGTGTGATGTGTTAAAGGCGAAAGAACAGGTGCAGTTTGGTAACACTTCTACGTTGGAGAAGTAAAAAAAAATTACAAAAAATAATTCTTCATGCGCGACGATTCGAATCGCGATGTATTTTTAAGCTTCCTAAAATGATAGATATGAAACAAGTAACTTCTTTGTTGGTGATTTTGATGGTAACGTTCACCGCAAAAGCACAGGATATGCAGCGTTTGTTTTTGGTGGAAGATTTCACGGCAGAGAATCTTTTTACCAACAACATTGAAGGTCCGTGTTTCGATGACGACGGAAATCTCTACGTTGTAAATTTTCAAAAAGATGGCACGATTGGCAAAGTAAAGCCGGATGGAAAAGTTGAATTGTTTCTCACCTTACCTGCAGGCTCAACGGCAAACAGTATCAAATTTGACAGCAAGGGAAATATGTATCTCGCCGATTTTTCCGCGCATAATGTTTTGAAAGTAAACATGAAGACAAAGAAAGTCTCCGTGTATGCACATACCGATCAGTTTAATCAGCCAAACGATCTTTGCATCAATAGCAGAAATCAGCTCTTTGCATCCGATCCGAATTGGAAGGAAAGCACAGGGAAACTTTGGCGAATTGATCGCGGAGGAAAACCTGTTTTATTAACGGATCAAATGGGAACTACGAATGGTATTGAGTTAAGTCCGGATGAAAAAACGTTGTATGTGAATGAAAGTGTGCAGCGTAAAATCTGGGCGTTTGACGTAGATGCTAAGGGTAATATCTCTAACAAAAGATTGTTTAAAGCGTTTGAAGATTTTGGATTCGATGGCATGAAATGCGACAAAGAAGGTAATCTATATGTTACGCGCTATGGTAAGGGTGTGATCGCTGTGCTGTCACCATCGGGTGATCTTATTCGTGAAGTAACATTGAAAGGAAAAAATTGTAGCAATCTAGTTTTTGGAGGCCTCAATGGAAAGCTAGTATTTGTCACGTTACAAGATCGCAAAGGTATGGAGATGTTCCGGAACGATATTGCGGGCAAAGAATTCTAGTTGACATCAGCTAACGATTTCGCGAAGGACGGCAAGTGATTTTAGTTCACCAATTGTTTCAACGTGATCGGCATAAAAGCTTACCAGTAATTCCAGGATTTCTCTTCGCTGTGCTATGGTCATCGAAATGACATCTGTATAGTCGGCCTTGATCAGCTGGTCAATTATTTTTTCGATTGCTTCATCTGTAAATCTTCCGCCCAATACTTCATTGACAAACTGCGCTCCGAATCCTAAATAGCGGCTAAGTTTTAATAGAAAAATTAAATGGAAGTTTTCGGTCTTCTCGTGTGTATCGAGAATGATCATAGACGTGATAATGAAATCGCAAAGCTCTTGCGCATGACTTTCTTCTTTTACCGTTTTGTTTAAAATTTCAGCAATAAACATCGCGATAGATGATTTTCGAATGTCGGACGTCACTGTCTGATAGGGATGCAAACATTTTAATTCTTTTATCCGCTTGATGCTTGCATTCTCTTTATAGTACACCACCAAGTCGAGCAACGTAAGCGGTTGATAAAGCGCAATCTTGCTCTTCAGTGATTTACTTCTTACGCCGTTTACGATATAACTTTGGATTCCAAAAAGCGTTGTAAAAATTGTAACGATAATGGATGTTTCTCCATACTTCGTGAATCTGAAAACTACGCCTTGTGTTTTGTGTAACATGATCTAATTAACGACAGCTATTTTTCCTACGGCATGTTCGCTGCCATCTGACAAAGCGCAGAATACGATGTAAACACCTGTTGAAGCACGTCGGCCATTGTAGTCTTTTACATTCCAACTCGCGGTGCCACCGTGAGCTTTGGTTTCCCAAATGAGTTTACCGCTGATGTCCGTGATCTTTACAGTCGCGTCAGTAGCAAGACCGCTTATGCCTACCGTTCCTGTGAATGTACTTAAAATGGGGTTGGGGAAAATTTTAATATTCTGAAAACGACTTGTACTCTCAGTAGCATCCGCACGAAACGAGACTAATCCTCGTTGTGTGGCAATAAATACTTCACCGGTTTCGCCTTGGATTTCAATATCATGAATAACATTTGAGAGTAGGGGACTGTTGTCGGTCGTAAAGTTATAAATGAGTTTTTCGCCAGTCGGATCAAATAACCAAACGCCGCGTTCAGTACCCATCCATTTTCGATTACCACCATCGATAGCTATTGCCGTTACACGATCATCACGCAAGAGAAATCTATTTTCGAAAATCGGGCGGATGGCATCTTGATCAGCAGCATAAAAGTAGCAAACACCAAAGTCCGTTCCTGCCCACAACATTCCGTCACGATCCAGTGCGATTGAGCGAACCGATCGACTACTCAATTCTCCGTTATTATTAGCCTCTGTAATGTATCGTTCTGCTTTGCTGGCCGGATCGTACACGACAAGCCCTCCGCCTTGAGAAGGGTTAATCAACATCCAAACTTGGCCGAGAAAATCTACAGCGAGGTCTGTTGGATATCTCGCCGCAGAAGTAGCAAATGAAACTTGTTCCCAGTTATCGTCATTCTTTTTTAGATGAAGGGAGGTTGCTGTTCCGTAGTTGGCAAACCAAATCCCCTCGCGTGAATTTTCAGCAGCGCTCACGGTTATAAAATCACCAGGAGGACTTGTGTTGATCAATGTGCTGTTCTCCGTGTTGTACAAGGTTACATCGTTTTCTCGCGATCTTTTCTCAACACCAGATCCAAACGAGCTGATATATGTATCGCCAGATTCAGTGATCGCAACGTCGGTGATGTCTTTGATATTCGTTTTGACTTGTTCCCAAATGCCGTTGTTAAAAATGTTCAAGGTGCCATCGCGTCTTAACGGTTGAAAGGTTGATGAATATCCACCTGGCATGAGATACATTTTATTAAAAGCATATTTGAGTCGGAAAGGTACTGTAATGGATGGCCCGTTTGGGAGATAGCTTTTGAAGAGGCCATCTTCATTAGAAAGTAAACCGTTTTCATTGTCACCCACCCACATCGCGCCAGCGGCATCTTCTGTAACCATCATCGGTTGTGTGATGTGGTCGTCAACAATTTGAATTACATCATTACTAGTATCAATACGCCAAACATTCTTGTTCTCTATTACGAACAGATGATTTAGAGAATTTGTTAACGATGTATAATTTAAGGCTGGTAAAAAAGGAGCTTGTATCCAAGCGCCGTTTGCATACGCCATGATTCCCACGCCGTTGATCGGTGCATAGATCTGGTTGTTGAAGAGCACAATGGAATTGATTGTTGTATTGAATGCGCCAGAGTCAAATCGTTTCCAGCTATTGAAATCTAGTAAGTTATCGTCGAGATCGCCCATGATCACACCTTTTGCTGTGGCAAATACGATGCTATCGCCTTTAATGGTTCCCTGTAAAACTTTTAATGTTTCGCCAGTCGGGCCAAGATCACGCCACGTTTCTTTCACTTCACCTTGCGCGAGGTTGATCACAACGACACCGTAGTCTGTCGATAGATAGGCGAGTGCTTGATGAATGAGGATATGATTAATTTTTTTCGAACCGGTAACTTGAGCGTTCTTGGTGGGGTTAATCGTGATCAGGTCATTGTCGCGTATTACATCTAATGTTCCGTCTTCGTAAGCAACGATAAGTTCATCGCGACTATCGTTGAATTCAATATCAGAGATTCCCACGTTAGATAAGCTCTGATTTACTTTATCGAAAGTTTGAAAGCTTTTGTCCAATCGGTCTAAGACGAGCAATCCGGAGGAGGAAGCTGCAAATATTTTATCGTTTGTAATGGATAGGCTATTGATTGATTGGTAGGAAATATGTGCTCGCCATGTACCCAGTGGGATATCTTGCGCAAAATTTTTAGTCGTTGACAGAATTGACAACAGGATAGAGAAGGCGGCGATCAGCGTGTTGACACAGCGACGTTTCATGATCAACGGGTTATTTACTTTTTTTCTGTTGTTTACCGGCAAGAAATGCGCTTCTACTTCGCGCTTCGTATTCATTCTTTTCACCCAACATTACTTGTTTATCATTTTCAATAAGACGATGAGAGAACGAAGCCAGCTCTCCGGTTCGAGCACAGATGGCGTGAACTTTTGTGACGAATTCGGCCACAGCCAATAGAAAAGGCATTGGGCCAAACGGTTTTCCTTCAAAGTCCATGTCTAGTCCAGCAACGATAACACGCTTTCCACTGTTAGCTAATGTATTGCAGACGTCAACGATTGCTTCATCGAAAAATTGAGCTTCGTCAATACCGACCACATCGCAGTCTCCGGCGAGGAGCAGAATATCGTTGGCAAAATTTACGGGCGTCGAGCGTATAGCGTTGGCGTTATGTGACACGATCTTTTCATCATCGTAGCGTTTGTCGACAACGGGTTTAAAGATTTCGACTTTTTGTTTGGCAATGAGTGCCCGGTTTAAGCGACGGATAAGTTCCTCTGTCTTTCCGGAGAACATACATCCCGCAATGACTTCGATCCATCCAGCGTTTCCCTGGCGTGATTTACTGCCCAGGTGTGGTTCAATAAACATGTGCTAAAATTATGAAGAATGCGGCAATGTGCGACGAACCTACAAAGGTTTCCGAAGCTGGTTGCGATTTATGCGGGCCTACTCATCGGAGTAGTGCATATGGGGCAGCTTGCATTCGTCTGGAACTCTGATGCGAATGTCTCCGGTGAGCTTTGCCTGGCATGCTAAGCGTTCATTTTTCTTTAGGGCTCCTTGCCGTCGGTAGCGAGTTTCTGCTTCCGAATCGGGTTCAAGTGCCTGCGCATCAGAGCATAATTCAAACTTACATGTCGTGCAGCGCCCTTTGCCACCGCAGGCAAACATCCAGTCAATTTGTTGATCCTGAAGATGCTTCAACACAGGCCTAGAAAGGTCGATCGCCTCAACTTTCCGTTGGTCCAAATTTTCTATCAGAATTGACGCCATAAAACGTTATTGCTTAGCAGTTTGCGGTGACATAATATCCATTAACTTTATAGCCGACTAAATAAGTCATTAAAACCGATAACCACTACATGGACGAAAAGATCAGTCTGGAAGCAATTGCCCTGTATGGGGATGCCTATGCCGAAAATGTGTTGAAAAAGTTTTTTGCCGACCGGGAGAAGATTACGGGCCAGGAGATTCTCACACTCTGTAATGTACAGCAAGTGAATTTGTTTGTAGTACGTGAACTCTTCAAAGTCTGGAAGGAAGAAACAAAAAAACTGAAGAGTCCTTATTTTGATTACGAAAACGCCGACGTCAAAGAAGCGCTTGATAACTTTATCAACGTGCTTTCTCAACATATCGCAATTCATAAAACACATTTCGCGCCGCTTTTAAAGAAAGCTACAAGCCAGGCTTTGCTTGTAATTTTCGACCCGTACGATTTTTATTCAATGATTATCACGGGAAAAAATAACAAGCTGGAGGTGGAACCGTTCCGGGAGGAGATCAAGTACTTAAAGATCAACAAAGCGCCGCTAGAGCGAATGTTGATCAAATTAGAAGAGAAAGGTGTGAAAGAAATTTCAGGGAATGAAGCATTCAGTGTGCTGGATATCATTTTAGAAGAAGTGAATTTTACGCCAGAAGATGTTGATGACTACATCGCGAAGTTTTCCGCGGTGAAACCATTTGATCCTTCTGCTTTCTATGTACCGAAGAATTCATTAGACGAAATTATTCCGCAAACAAAATCGGAGCCGATCATATTGGTTGAATCGCCGAAGCAGGAACCTGTAAAAGTAGAACCTCCAAAAGTAGAACCGCCGAAGGTGGAAGCGCCTAAAGTGGTTGAACAACCAAGACCTGAGCCTCCCAAGCAAGAGCCGATAAAGGTTAATCAGCCTAAGGCTGCCAATGTTCCAAGACAAAATCATATTGTATCGGAGCCTGTGCGTGAACAAAAACCAACGGTCGTTCAAAATCTCGCGAAGATTGCGCGCATAAAGGATAGCTTGACGATCAATCAGAAGTTCATGTTTACGAAAGTATTGTTTCATGGCGACTTCGATTTATTCAGCAAAGCGATCGATAGATTAGATCAGTTCGACACGATCCAAGCGGCAATGCGTTATCTTGAAGAAGAATATGCTTCTACATGGGATCACGATAGCGAAGAGTTTCATGAATTTATGGAACTCGTCGAAAGGCGTTTTGCTTAACGTACATCTAGCATGAGCACCGACGCGCGCACGCAACGACTCCACTTTCTTGAAAATGTGTCTCACTACCTCACTGCTTTTGTAGTGATCATGAAAGGTGTAGCTAAACTTGAGAACCCGGACAAACTTGCGTTTTCAATTTTCTTTATTATTGTCGGAATATTGATCGCGCTTGGTACTTTGTTTCACCATAAGTTTGAGCACCTTATTAAGAATTTTAAGGCATATGTTTTTTTGCTCGAGAGCATTGTGATCGCGCTCGTTGGATATTTGTATTTGAAGGAAGGTAAGCAAGGATTGCCCTATGTTTGCTTTTTCGCATCACTAGCCTTTCTGATTTCCATGGTTGTTCATTTCGTAAAAGGCCGTGGAAAATCTCATGCACAAGAAACTAAATGACCAACGCTAGAAATAAAAAAGGTCTTCAGATTTCCCGAAGACCTTTTACCATTTATAACAACTAACTACTACGATTTTCTATTCATATCGGAGCGATTGCACGGGATTGACAACAGCAGCTTTGATAGACCGATAGCTCACTGTCAACATCGCGATAAATGCCGTGATCACAAGTCCCATGATAAAAATGCCCGGTCCGGTGTCGATCTTAAATTCAAACAAGGAGAGGAATCCTTCGATAGCGAAATATGCAACCGGGGCAGCAATCAGAAATCCAATGAGGATAAGTTTTAGATACTCCTTCGAGAAGCTCAGCACGATACTTTCAACGGAAGCGCCAAGAACTTTTCGCACACCAATCTCTTTTGTTTTTTGATTTGCCATGAATGTTGCCAATCCAAAAAGACCAAGGCAGCCAATTAAAATTGCGATAATCGTGAATGCTACGAGTACTGAGTACATCTTTTTTTCTTTGTCATACATTTCGCGAATGCTTTCATCAAGATATTCGTAGCTGAATAATTGATCAGGATACGCGGCTTCCCATTTTGTCTTTAATACTCTCAAAATGTCGTCGGCTTTACTTTGATCGATTTTCAACGCAAGAACATCATAACTATCTGATCGATTAAACATCACGGTAGGTTCGATCGTCTCGTGCAAATCTCTTGTGTGAAAATCTTGAATGATACCTACAACAGGATATTCTTTTCGCCAAATTCGAATCACCTTTCCAATCATATCGGATGCATTTTGGACACCAGCAACATGTGCAAACTTTTCATTGACGAGGAAGCCAACCGTAGTGTCTAGGTCTTGTACATTTTGACCGGCAAGGAGTTTTAATCCGTACAGCTCAATATAATTTTTATCTACTAGTTTAACTTGTGTACTATAGGTTTCTGGTTCACCTTTTACAATGAAATTTGTTTCTGATACGTTCCCTGATGATGGCGGTGCGCTGCTTAAACTAGCCAACGCAACTCCAGGAACTTGTTCCATCTCATTTCGCAATACGCGCATCGTGTTGCTGTTACTTTTTCCATCGCGATCACGTTCAGTAGAAACGGAGGTCATGACAATGGCCTCTTGATTGAATCCCAAATCCTTACTGCTGAAATAGTCCACCTGATAGATTATGACAATGGTAAGCATGATGAGTAGCTGTGAGATAGTGAATTGGACAACGACTAGCATCCTGCGCAGTAGATAGCTTGAGGAATTCTTATTGCTGATCTTATTCTTGAGAACCAGCACTGGACTGAACCCCGAGATTACAAATGCGGGATAAATTCCTGAGAGCAGCGATACAACCACTGTGATTGAAATCAAGAATGTCCACATCAGCATGTTAGAGCCGAATACAACTTGTAGATCGAGTTCTAAGAAGTTCGCTACAAATGACAAGCATCCTTGGGTGATAACCAGTGACAGAAAAACTGAAATGATCGTGATGAATGTTGTTTCTCCGAGGAATTGAAATATGAGTTGCGCGCGACTACTGCCCAGCGATTTTCTGATGCCAACTTCTTTTGAGCGTTTGATAGCCTCTGCTGTTGATAAATTGATGAAATTGATTGACGCGGTGATAATGAGTACGAGTGCGACCGTTCCCATGAAAACCAGCATGGCGCGCGGTGCTTTGATGTATGTGTACGTGTCGAATCGCTTATCAAAATGTAACTCGGTAACGGGCTGTGTGAAGAATCTGGTTTTGTCGGGATCGTCCTTGCCAAGATGTTTTACTGAAAACGCATCCATACGACTTTCTACACTAGCAATCTGTGCGTTTTCTTTCAAAAGGAAATAACATTGCTCGTCACTCCAGATGCTATTCCATCCATTCTCTTCTCGTTCTTTTTTTATCGTCGTGTAGGAAAGGAGTAGATTGAAGGGGAAATCGCTGTTGGACACAGCGTCGTCAATGACGGCAGATATTTTGTAGTCATTGTTTTCAACGCGAACGAGCTCGCCAATCACTTCATCGCGACCGAAGTATTTCTTCGCGAATGAACTTGAGATGACAGCTTCATTCGGTTCGTCAAGACTTTTGATGGCGTCACCTTGTTTGACAACGCGGTCGAAAATTTTAAAGTATGACGGTTCTGTGTATACAACGCCGCGGTCTTCTTGAAATTTTTTGGATTCTCCGCCGGGTTGTGGAATGAGCACTAGCACGCCGGAACGGTAAGAGAAAAATACTACTTCTTCCGCTTCTGGAAAGTCAACGCGAAAAGCGTCGGGTAATACGGTAGGTACGCCAGACTGATATTCTGTTCCTTGATTTCCATTGGATTGATTCACGATGCGGTAGATGCGATCGCGTTTCGTAAGATCTTGATCAAAACTTGTATGAAAAGTGATGATCAGAAAGAGAATCAAGCTGCTGGTGATACCCAACGTAAGTCCAGCGATATTGATAAATGTACTTCCTTTCTCTCTTAGCAAGTTACGGAAGGCAGTCTTGATATAGTTTTTGAGCATCGTACTTTAAGTTATGAGATGTCCGTTATCCAAGTACAATGCCACGACAGAAATATGCAATTTGGTAAGAATTTAGCGGTTTTTGATTTCTGGAAATGTTCGCTTCATGCTCAAAGGCGTCCGGTTTTGAACGTGAACTAAATCCATGAACAGATTTGTTACTAGCTGGTGTTGCTTACCTTTGTAATATGATTCAGCAGATATTAATCGGCATAATCTTCATTGGTGCGGTGTATTATGTCGCCCAAATGATCTATCAAAAATTTACAGCGAAATCTGGTTGTGCGTCTGGCTGTGGCAAATGTGGCGCGCTGGATGTTGACGCTATTTTGAAAGCGGAGAAAGCGAAAAGCAAAATCTAATTTGTCCCCATTTTATTGATCGCATATGATTTTGGATTAGCCTCTCATGTGTTAGTTAGATGAAAATAAAAAAAGCTGCCTCTTTCGAAGCAGCTTTTCTTTTTAGCGAACATGCTTAAGCTGTTACAGCCTTATTTGCAGTTGGTTTGTTATCAGGTTGCTTGAGGTCTTCTTTAGAGAAGTCAACCAATACTGGCGTACCGATACAAAGTGAAGAGTATGTACCGATCAATACACCGATCAACATCGCGAATGTAAAGCCTTTGATACTTTCTCCACCAAAGATGAAGAGAATCAAGATTACGAAAATCGTCGACATACCGGTGATAAGTGTTCTACTTAAGGTATCGTTCAAGGCATTGTTAACAACGAACGCAGTTGATTCATTGCTCTTCTTGCCCGCGAGGAATTCGCGTACACGGTCAAACACCACGACACTATCGTTGATTGAGTAACCAATTACCGTCAAGATAGCCGCCACAAAAGCTTGATCGATTTCCATGGTGAATGGCATAATCGGCTCAAGTAAGATGAACAGCGCAAGCAATACAAATACAGTGTGGAACAAGCTTACAATTGTACCCAATGCAAACTGCCATTTTCTGAAGCGAACAAGAATGTAAAGGAACATCAATACAACAGCGACCAACAATGAAACGACCGCGTTGATCTTAATGTCGTTAGCGATGGTTGGACCAACTTTGTAAGAACTTAGGATCGTTGCTTTATTACCAGCAAATGACGCCAATCCCCCGGTTAATTGTTGTTCTGCTTTTGCTGTAGCATCGTCAGAATCGTCGTCGATCAGGAAGTCTGTTGTGATTTTGTATTTCGCATTACCACCATAAGATTTCACTTCAAGTGATCCAGGGAAGTTTTTGCTAAGCGTCTCACGGATTTCATTTGACGTGAGTGATTTTTCGAAACCTACAACATAAGTACGACCGCCTTTGAAGTCAACACCAAAGTTGAAACCTTGAATAGAAACCAATGCGATACCTGCTACAATGATAGCTGAAGAAATAGTGTAGTATATTTTTCTGTTACCAATGAAGTTGATATTGATACTGCGGAACAAGTTCTTAGACCAGCCTTGTGAGAAGCTGATGTTCTTTCCTCTGCGAATGTAGTATTCGAAAATAACACGGGTAAAGAATACCGATGTGAAGAACGAACAGAGGATACCGATAATCAGGGTAACAGCGAATCCGTAGATAAGTCCGGAACCGAATACCAACAACACAAATCCTTTGATCAAGGTTGTAACGTTCGAGTCAATGATGGCTGTGAATGCTCCTTTGTAACCAGCACGTAATGAAACATCCATGCCTTTGCCAGAATTGATATCTTCTTTAACGCGCTCGTTGATCAACACGTTAGCATCTACGGCAATGGCAAGTGATAATAGAATACCGGCAATACCAGGAAGTGTAAGTGCTGCGTTCAAAGACGCAAGAATACCCAATAAGAAAATCAAGTTGAGAATTACGGCCAAATCGGCAACCCATCCTGACGCATTGTATACAACGAACATGAAGAGTATGATGATCAAGAAACCAACGATAATAGAAATGATACCGTTGCGAATGGATTCAGCTCCTAGTGTTGGACCAACAGAAGTTTCTTCTACGATCTTGGTTGGTACTGGAAGTGAACCTGCTTGAAGTACACTTGCTAAGTCTTTTGCTTCTTCGAGTGTGAAGTTACCGCTGATAACAGACTGACCATTTGGAATTTTCGTATTTACTACCGGTGCAGAGAATACTACGTTATCGAGCATGATCGCGATTCTTCCTTGCGGATTCTTGTTAGCCGCTTCTTCAGTCCACCCTGCCCATGTGCGTGTACCTGTTGCGTTCATGCTCATACTTACAGCATGTCTTCCTTTATCATCGATATCTTCTTTCGCATAAGTGATTGAAGAACCATCAAGGCGCGCTTCGCCTTTACGGCCAAGTTCTAAGAAGTATAGATCAAGCGCTTCAGGCATTCCTGGATAATTCTTGTCGGCTTTGTTAGCCCAGAAGATTCCAATGTTACGTGGGATGAGCGCACGTACGCGTGGCTTTCTGAAAATGTCGTTGATTTGTGCCGTATCTTTTAATTGGTAACGAAGTGAGTTCATACCAACGTTCAAAGCATACAATGGCGATGTGTCTGTATTGGTGAGTGAATCAAGTCCTTTTGTTGCTGTTGAATCATTTCCTGTCGCTGTTGAGTCGGCGCCAAGGAGAGACGAAAGATTTTCATTGCTTGAAGAATCACTTGCCGCTGTAGCTGTAGTTTTCTTTGCAGCTTTCGCCTCGTCAACAACAATTTTGTTGATCTGTGCGAGCGCGTTCATCAATTGTGGATTTTGTCCAACTTCTACTACATCCCAGAATTCAAGTTTTGCAACACCTTGAAGGAGTTTGCGAACACGTTGTGGGTTGTCGGCACCAGGAATCTCTACTTGAATACGTCCTGTTCCAGGAAGAATTTGAACTGTAGGCTGTGATGTGCCGAATTTGTCAAGACGGTTGCTGATGATCGTATACGAGCGAGAGATAGCGCTTTCGATTGATTTCTCTACCGCTGCAATAACATCTGCATCCGTGTCCGTAGAGGAAATCATGCCCTTTGTAGAAGCGTTGTTGAAGATTGATGCTAAACGCCTGCCTGGGTTTTCTTTCTGATATGCATTGAAGAAAAGTGTGCTGTAGCTTTTCGTGCTAGACTTTGCTTGAAGCGATGCAGTTTTTAATGCATTGTTGAAGGCTGAATCTTGGTTGTTAGCGGCGAGTGAGCGAATAATGTCAGCAGGTGAAATTTCAAGCGTCACGTGCATACCACCTTGAAGATCTAGACCAAGGCTCAATTCATAATCTTTAACTTCTTTGTATGTATACTCAATTCCGAGGAAGTTGTATACAGGCGCAGTCCATACTGAGTCAAGGTATTTCTGCTTCTTTAATAAATCGATGTTGCCATCCTTGTCGGTAGCCGCTGCCACCGCTTTAGATTGCACACGGTACGAGACGACCGTGAAGGAGAACATGTAGAAGCACCATATCGTGGTGACTACAGAAAGGAAAACGACTAGACCTTTGTTTTGCATATAGGGTTATAAATAAGAATTCAAGAAAAATAATACAGATACAAGTGCAGATAGATCGAAGAAATCAACCTATCGAAATCTTCGGCATGGTTTGAAGATCAGGGAGCGTTTGGCGAAATGATTGCGCCGACGAGCGTCTGGAAAAATTGTGTGACGGGGACACGGATGTCTGTGTCGTTGTCAGAAATTTCTTCGTCGTTAGAAGACGTTTCAAAAAGGCAAAATGATTCTAATTGAAGGATAACGTGTGATGACGACGGGAGGCTTGGCGACGGCAGAGAAATGAAGACATCATCGTGCTCATTTTCTTCCTGTTGCTCCGTTTTAGTTTCCTTTTTAACCTTCGCCTGGGCTGAATTTTGGAAATAGAAAAGCTGCGAAAAGACGATTGCACCAACGGTGATGAGACCGATGATCAGTGCAAAAATCCTTAAATGTGGCTTTCTTCCCATAAATTGATAAAACCTGCCCAAGGGCGGGGTACAAAAGTAGAAATTTGGCTCAAATGTGCAAGCGAATTGCCCGGGAGCTATTCCGCTGTTTGAGTGAGTCTATAGCGGATGGCCCAAGTAACGATTTTAAGTGCGTTTTCGAAGCTTTTGTTATTGGGGATAATCAGATCGGCTGTGTCTTTCAAGGGGCTGATAAGCGATTCGTAGACGGGCATTACATGGTGTTGGAAGCGATAAAGAACGTCGTTTAAATCATATCCACGCTCATCGTTATCGCGGATAATCCGGCGTGTAGGCTTCAAATGGGTCTTTGCTTCGATAAAGATTTTCAGGTCCAGCTCATTGGCAACTTCTTCGAAATACTGAACAAATAAGCCTTCAACAACGATAACAGGCGCGGGCTTGAATGTGATGAAGGTGGGGGTAGCGTGTGGGTTGTTAAAAGTGTATTCCTTTTTATGGATCGTTTCACCATGCTTCAGGCGCACTACATCATCGTGAAATTTCTCACGATCAATAGCCTCGGGGAGGTCAAAATGATGGACGCCCTGTTTGTCGATTATTTGTTGCTCAATGGGCTTGTAGTAGTGGTCTTGTGAAATCACGCATAACATACCTTCTGGTAGCGATGCTTCGAGTTGTTTAAGAAAATGTGTCTTGCCGGAACCACTTCCGCCAGTAACGCCAATGATAAATGGTTTGCCCATAGTGGCGTAAAATTACGAACCGGAAATCAGGGCTTATAATTTTTGAGAAAGGAAGCTAATTTTTTTACGGCGAGTCCGCGATGGCTAAGGGTATTCTTTTGAACGAGATCCATCTGGGCAAAGGTATGTTGTCGTCCTTCTGGCATAAATACGGGATCATAGCCGAAACCATGGCTACCATGACGTTCAGGGGTGATAATACCTTTTACGACGCCTTCGAATAATGAGGGATCTGGTGTTAGTCCAACGAGCGCAATAACAGTTCGAAACTGCGCGCTCCGGTTTTTGTGTGCTAAGAGATTAGAGAGCAACAACTCGATATTGTCGTCGCTGTTTCTTTGCGGGCCAGCATAGCGAGCGGAGTAGACGCCAGGCGCATTGTTGAGTGCAGAAACTTCTAGGCCGGTATCATCGGCAAAGCAAGGTGTTGCATAGTTTTGAAACACATAGTTGGCCTTTTGTAGTGCGTTGCCTTCTAGCGTGTCTTGTGTTTCGGGTAATTCTTCCTTGCAATTAATTTCATCGAGACTGATCAGGCGGAACTGGTTTCCCAATGCCGCCTGAACTTCCTCGATTTTATGCTTATTATTCGTCGCGAAGCAAATCTCGATCATTGTGGTTTCACAACATCCGTTAACTCGATTTCGAAGATCAGAATTGAATTAGCTGGGATTTGGCCAGACTGATCGCGGCTTGCGCCGTAGCCAAGATATGACGGAACGTAGAATGTAACCTTACCACCTTCTTTTATCTTTGGTAGGATGATTCTAAAGCCATCAATTAATCCTAACAAGCTTTGTGTTAGCGTACTACTTTGGATCGGATTTGCACTTGGACCATCGTTGGTTAACAATTTCAATTTGTAATTGAAGGTCACTACATCGTAAGGTGTAGGACTCAGATCTGATCCTACTGCTGTGATTTTGTAGTAGATACCGCTTTGATCCTTCACTGCTGTAGGATCATCTTCGCGTACATACTCCCCGATTTTTGTTGTATCGGCAACAAACTGGTTTTGTTCCGCTGTACTGCGTACCACTTCATTAAGCTCAACATCATACACAATGGTAGAGTTTGCCGGTACGCCCGAAGTACCAGCCTCTCCAAAGGCGTATTTTGAGGGAAGAAAAATACGCGCTCTCGCCCCTTCTTGCATGATAGAGTACATAAATTTTAATCCTTCTGGTTTTACGTCAGAAAGCTGATCCTCGATAATGTCATTATCAAAAGGAGAGAGTGTGCCACCTGGATTAAGAATTGAACCAAAGTATTCAGCGTCGATGGATTGTGACGTCTTCGGCATCACACCATAACCTGGTTGCAAAATTTGAAAACGAATACCATTTGTGTTATCATAATATACGCCCTGCGCATTTGTTGCTTTCAGGTAGTCGTCGATTAATAGTACCTCGGCTTTTAATTGTTTGTCTTCTTCCGGTGGGTCAGAAAGACATCCTTGCAATCCCAAGCTTAAACCAGCTGCGAGAAGCAGACATGATAAATACTTCACTTTCATACGATCAATTATTTAAGATTCACTTATTGACATGCGCCAGTCGCCTGATCAAATGCATTGCCTACGCGAATCAATTTCACGTTAAAGACAAGAATGGCATCAGGTGGAATTCTTCCTCTACCACGCGCGCCATATGCCAGGCCCGATGGGAGATAAAGTGTTGCAGAGTCGCCCACACCAAGTTTAGGAATGCCATATGTCCATCCTGGAACAACTTGTCTTAATGGAAATACGGCACTCGGTGCGCTGTCGAACTCTTGATTATTTTCTAAGAACAAACCTTGATACGAAACTTCAACACAGCTCTCTGGAGTAGGTTTTACACCACCTTTATTGGAGTGAAGCACATAGCGTAAGCCGCTTGTATCTTGTTCTGCTTTAATACCTTTTGATGCTAAAAAGTCATCAATCTTTTTGATGTCTTTGGCTTTTTGAAGGGGCACTCTTTTCTTGAAGAGTTCATCCAGGTATTGCGGTGCCTTGTGCGATTCGATAATCTCTTTCGCGCGGAAAGTAAGCGTGAACGTCAGCGTCGTGTCAAAACCAGGAGGAACGTTGGCGCCGAAAATCTCACTGAAGAATTTAGATGCGGGTAGCGTTAGCGTTGCGCTGTCCAACGGAGAAATCATGCGACCAATGTGCTGAATTCCGATTTCTTGCTCAAGCGATGAACTATCTTCGATTGGAAGAATGCCTGGGATACCGTTAATGTACGAATCATTCCAAACAGAATCTTTTGAGTCTTTGATGATATAGTGGAATACAATGGATTCACCTTTTTTGGCTTTCTCTCCAGTACCCGATTTTACGACGGTGAATTTTACACCCTTCGGTGTTACTTTCTCAGTCGGTTTTTCACAGGCCATGCAGAGGCACAACCCAAGCAATGCGATGAGCACGCTAGATTTTTTCGTCATAATCATGATTTGACACTAATTTGAATTATAAAGTTGTAATTGATTTTCAATTTTTAAGTTGTTGTTGATACGCCGGTAATAAGTCTAAAAATTGTTTTACCGTTTCATCCAACGTTAAAGCGGTTTGTCCTCCCGCAGCATTTCGATGACCGCCACCATTGAAGTGTTTCCGGGCTAAGTCATTCACTGAGAAATCTCCTAAAGATCTAAATGATAATTTAATGTTTTCCTTTCGATCAGAGATTAACACCGACAAACGAATACCTTTTATCGACAGACCATAGTTCACAAGTCCTTCGGTATCGCCGGTTTGAGAACTGTATTTTTTTAAGTCTTCCGCTGTCAGCACAATGTACGCTGTATTATACTCTGGAAGTACTTTCAATTTTTCGCTGAGCACGTATCCCATCAATCGCAGTCGTTCGATAGAATTCGTATCGTAAATAAATTTCGACACTTGGTACGGGTTCGCGCCCAACGCTACCAACTCACTGGCGGCAAGGAACACTTTATGATTCGTGTTGCCATGTCGAAAGCCACCCGTGTCAGTCATGATGCCTGCGTATAAGCAGTCGGCAAGGTCGGCATCAATAAATGCTTGATCACCCAGGTTTTTGATCACGTGATAAACGAGCTGTGCAGTGGAGGCGGCAGTTGTGTCCCATTCCTCAAAATCAGCAAAACGTTCTGGCTCGAGGTGATGGTCGATCAACACTTTTTTTGCCGACGATGCTTTCACCATTAAGCCAAGTTCGTTGATGCGATTAAGGCTTGAGAAATCCAGGCAAAAAATAATATCGGCTTGATCGATGATACGCTGTGCGATGGCTGCTTTGTCCTTCTGGAAAACAACAACTTCACTGTTGCCCTTCATCCAACTCAAGAAATCCGGATAGTCACTTGGCGTGATAACCGTAGCCTGGTGGCCCCGTTTCTTAAGATATCCAGCCAGTCCCAGCGACGACCCTAAGGCATCGGCATCAGGTTTAAAATGTGTAAGGATTACAGCATTTCTCGGCTGACTTAAAAACTGCTTGAATTCGGAAATATTCTCCATAGGTCAGTGAAAGCGAGGCGCAAAAATGGGAATTTTTTAGATGCGAAACCTTGTAAAAGATCCGTTGCGCCCGAAAAGTTCAAAATCTACGTACCGGCATTCGCCCACTATGGACTAATCTGTTATTTTTGCGGCCGTTTGTGGCCGTCGGGCCCTAAGAGAGATTAAAATAACAAATACTGAATATGGCTGGAAACAGAACTTTTACAATGATCAAACCTGATGCAGTAGCAGCAGGCAATACTGGCGCAATCACGAAGTTGATTGAGGAAGCTGGTTTCCGTATCGTAGCGATGAAGAAAACACAGCTTACCAAAGAGCGTGCAGGTCAATTTTATGCAGTTCATAAGGAACGTGGCTTCTACGGTGAGCTTTGCGCATACATGTCATCTGGATCGATCGTTCCGATGATTCTTGAGAAAGACAATGCTGTTGAAGATTTCAGAAAGTTGATCGGAGCAACTGATCCAACGAAAGCAGCTCCTGGAACGATTCGTAATCTTTTTGCAAAATCAATTGAGGCAAACGCGATTCACGGTTCTGACAGTGACGAGAATGCTGCAATTGAAGGTAGCTTCTTCTTTGCTGGAACGGAACAGTTCTAATATCAAAAGCTTTAAAACAAAGAGGCTGCCCTTTCGGAGCAGCCTCTTTTATTTTCTAAAAGGGGTGAGCCTATTTACCTTTTCTGAGATTGCTGTGTTTTCTGCTGTAGAGGAAATACACTACAAATCCGAGGAGCATCCAACCGAAGGCAACTTTCAATGTTGTGATGTCAAGTGCGACGATCATACCCGTACAAATCACAGCACCGAGAATCGGTACGAGCGGAAGCGTTGGTGAAGAAAGTGGTGAACGGAAAGGACGTTCGATGTTAGGCGACTTCATACGGAGAATCCAAACGCCAACACTTACTAACACGAACGCAAACAAGGTACCGAAGCTCGTTAAATCACCTGCTACGTGCCCTGGAACAAAAGCGGCAAACAATCCTACGAATACAAATAAGATCCAGTTTGCTTTGTAAGGTGTCTTGAATTTCGGGTGGAGTTCGCTGAATACTTTTGGAATGAGACCATCGCCGCTCATCGTGTAGAACACACGGCTTTGGCCAAGTAACATCACAAGAATTACAGATGAGAATCCGGCAAGAATTGCAACCGTAACAGCTGTTGACAACCATCCGTAGCCATGCATATACGTGGTGATTGCATAAGCAACAGAAGCTTCCCTTCCTTTTTCTGGATCAACAAAATCCTGCCAGTTGGCGACACCAGTTAATACGTGGCCAAACAAGATGTAAAGGATTGTACAAACCACGAGTGACCCGAGAATTCCGATAGGCATGTCGCGTTTCGGATTTTTTGCTTCTTGTGCAGCAGTTGATACGGCGTCGAATCCAATGAATGCAAAGAATACGATAGCAGCGCCACCCAGAACACCACCCCAACCATGTTTAAATACACCAGAATAGTCGGCGATGACTTTTCCTGCTGAATCAGTAACGGCTGGCGTTCCTTCCGGAATCATGTAAGGTGTATGGTTTGCTGGATTGATAAACTTCCAACCTACGAAGATGAAGATGAGAACGATGCTCACTTTAATAAATACGATGATCGCATTGACGAAAGCCGACTCCGACGTTCCTTTGATGAGAAGCAACGTGAGGGCTAACAGGATAATTAACGCGGGTGCGTTAACCATACCTTGGTGTAGTACACCGGCAGAGTCTGTAAAACTTTCCGCGGGCGCGTGACACCATTCGTAGGGTATTCGATTATCTAAGAGCTTGTTGAGATATTCGCTCCAGGCGATTGATACCGTTGCAGCACCGAGTGCGTACTCCATGATGAGCGCCCAGCCAATGGTCCAGGCTACAAATTCACCCATTGTAACGTAGCTGTAGGCATAAGCGCTACCAGCGATCGGAATCATGGCGGCAAATTCAGCGTAGCACAATCCTGCGAAAGCACAACCTATGGCAGCAACGATAAATGATAGGGTTACGGCAGGGCCTGCGGCTTGACCAGCGGCGGCAGCAGTTCTTACGAACAAGCCTGCACCGATAATGGCACCAATCCCAAGGGCCACAAGGTTGGCGGCACCTAGCGTGCGCTTCAAGCCTCCCTTTTCTGAGTCCCCCGCCTGAGCAAGGAGCTGCTCCAGAGGCTTCTTAATAAACAAACTCATGAATTCTTCTAAGGTTAAAAGTGAAAATTAGGTTTATAGGTCAAAAGTTATTCGGCCCTAAAGTAAGGAAGAATAATCTATTTGGCTAACGCGTGTTATGCGAAAGGAAGACCGAAAGTTTGAAAGTCTGGTACCCCCCCACCGAAATCCGTCATCCCCACCTTCCACTTCGCTACTTTTTACTTATCTTATATCAAACGTTTCCAGGGAGGGTAATTTCCCATGGAACAAAACCTGAGCCACCATATCAACCAAGTCATCCAAGGCGACTGCCTTGCGGTGATGACGGGGATCCCAGATAAAAGTATCGATATGATTCTCTGTGATCTTCCGTATGGCACCACTCAGAACAAGTGGGACTCGGTGATAGACCTTTCTCAGTTGTGGATCCAATACGAACGCATTATCAAAGATCACGGCGTCATTGCCCTTACGTCACAGGGTCTCTTTACGGCTAAGCTGATTCTAAGCAACGAAAAGCTCTTTCGTTATAAAATTGTGTGGATTAAATCAAAGTCGACCAATTTTCTAAACGCGAAAAAACAACCACTCCGAAAGCACGAAGACATTTGTGTTTTCTACAAGAAGCAGCCTGTTTATCATCCGCAGATGATCAACGGCAACGCGTATGATAAAGGCGTTCGGAAAGATCAATACACTGGGTGTTATAACGAGTTTAAACCAATGCACGTGCGTAGCGACGGCGTTCGATATCCGAGTGATACGATTTTTATTGAAGAACAAAATATTGATGATTTTGTCTATGTCAAGACGGCAGAAACAGAAGGCCCTGTTGTTCATCCAACGCAAAAACCGATCGAACTCGGCCGATATTTAATTCGAACGTTTACCAATCCTGGTGATGTAGTGCTCGATAATGCGTGCGGCAGCGGTAGCTTCCTGCTGGCAGCGCTGTTAGAAAATCGGAAATTTATTGGAATCGAAAAAAATGAAAATGTGCTACTTCATAAAGTAGCACCTGTCGATTATATCAAAATATGTCAAGACCGAATTAAAGCGCAAGAAACTCACGGCTTCGGTTCAGTTTCTTGATCCTGCTGTACGGAGTTTGATGCACTTGCATCGTTGCTCGTTGCTGCGCCATTAGCGTCTTCAACAGTAGGAATTGCGCGTTCTCCTTCACTGACCTCTGCATCGCCATCAACATGTTGCGCGAAAAATCTTTGCTGAAATATCAAAATGAGAACAACGCCGACGAAGATGGAAGAATCAGCGATATTGAAAACTGGACTGAAGAATAAGAATGAATCACCGCCAAGTTTAGGGATCCACGACGGCCACGTGAATTCAAACAGCGGAAAGAATAGCATATCGATCACTTGCCCGTGGAACCATGGTGTGGGCGAATCAACGAGATGATTGTCAAATAAGACACCGTAGAATGTGCTGTCTATCACGTTTCCAACAGCACCGCCAAGAATCAAAGCCATACACCAGAGAAAACCAGCATGTGCACCTTTCAAGGCCATCTTATAAAGGTAATAGCCAATCACGAACATGGCGCCGATTCTAAAAAGTGTAAGCGCAAGTTTACCAAATTCATTTTCCCAGCGGATGCCAAGTGCCATCCCCGGATTTAACAAGTAATGAAGACGAAATCCATATTGACCGTCGCCAATGATTTTGATTTCATCACCCACCTGCATATACTCATGCACGAGAATTTTAGATGTTTGGTCGATGAGAATGATGAACAGCGCGAGCAAAAAATATTTATAGATCTTCATGGTAATGCCGGTTCTTTAACGATTTGCGTCTTGTTGCGAACAACTTATTTCTTTACACTCACTTTCACTTTCAACATAAATTCATCCATGTCGACTTCCGTAGCGTTGCCCAAATTTTCTTTTAACTCCAGCGATAAGGCTTGTGTCTCGGTGCTGATGTATTCTTTGAATTCGGTAAGCGCGGCTGTTACAACTTCACCATCTTTCTCTACTTCGATGTTAATCTTGTCGAGAATTTCAAGGCCCATGTCTTTTCTGATGTTCTGAACACGGTTAACGAAATCACGTGCAATACCTTCCTTCTTCAACGCTTCCGTGATGGTGATGTCGAGCGCAACTGTAAGACCTGCTTCAGACGCCACAGACCATCCGGGAATGTCTTCCGAAGAAATTAACACATCTTCCAGTACCAAGTCGAAGCCGTCCTTCGATAATTTTCCTTGTTTCTCGATTGCAGCAATGTCTTCTTTTGTGAATGCACTGATGACAGTCGACACTTCCTTCATCTTTGGGCCATATTGTTTGCCAAGTTTTGGAAGATTCGGTTTTACTTTTTTCACGACGATACCAGACGTGTCGTCGATGTATTCAATGTGTTTCACGTTTACTTCGGCGAGAATAATTTCTTCTACCGATTTAATTCTATTCGCGAATGCATTGTCCAACACAGGAAGCAGGATGCGCTGCAAAGGTGTTCTTACTTTTACCTTAGCATTCTTGCGGATGGAGTGAACCAAAGAGCAAATGCGTTGTGCATACTCCATTGATTTTTCCAATTCCACATCGATCAACTGAGTCTCAGGCTTTACTAGATCTGTCAAGTGAACGGATTCGTGGCGAAGCGGCGTTTTGTTTGCAACCGCGCGATCACGAATGTTGTCAGTAAGATTTTTATACAACCATTCTGCATAGAACGGTGCAATCGGTGACATCAATTGATCAGCGACCAATAAACAAGTGTACAAGGTTTCGTACGCTGCTTTCTTATCTTCCGACATCTCACCCTTCCAGAAACGTTTACGATTTAAACGTACATACCAGTTGGACAAATGATCATTGACGAAATCTTGGATTGCCCGTGCGGCACGTGTCGGTTCGTACTCTTCGTATGCTTTTGTCGTTTCAATAACGAGTGACTGCAATTTAGAAATGATCCAACGATCTAAGTGTGTGAGATTATTGTGCGGAACGTTGTTCATTTCATCCTTCACGAATCCATCCACATTGGCGTAGAGTGCGAAGAAAGAGTAGGTATTCATTAACGTTCCAAAGAAACGACGCTGAACTTCTGTGATGCCGTCCATGTCGAATTTCAAATTATCCCACGGTGGCGCGTTTTCGATCATGTACCAGCGCACGATATCTGCACCGTATTTAGGAAGTGCTTCAAAAGGATTCACGACGTTCCCTTTTCGCTTCGACATCTTCTCGCCGTTCTTGTCGAGTACAAGTCCATTGGATATTACGTTTTTAAACGCAACACCACCGTTGCCAACTTGTTTGTTTACGGCTTTGATTTCGTCGCTGCTTTCGCTTAGCATGGCCGCAATCGCGTGGAGTGTAAAGAACCATCCACGTGTTTGGTCCACACCTTCGGCAATAAAATCTGCTGGGTAACTCTTTGCGAAAATATCTTTGTTCTCGAATGGGTAGTGCCATTGTGCGTAGGGCATTGCACCGGAGTCGAACCAAACGTCGATCAAGTCTGGTTCACGGTACATGGCTTGTCCTGTAGACGACACAAGAACAATGTCGTCAACGTATGGCCTGTGCAAATCGAAATCTTTGGCGAGTTCAGTTTTCATCAAACCGGCCTTTACTGCTTTTGCCACTTCTGTATTCAATTCAGCAATGGAGCCGATACAGATTTCTTCTTGACCATCTTTCGAACGCCAGATCGGAAGTGGTGTACCCCAATAGCGTGAACGCGATAAGTTCCAGTCAACAAGATTCTCCAACCAATTACCAAAACGACCTGTTCCGGTTGATTCGGGTTTCCAATTGATTTCATCTTTGTTCAACTTCACCATCTTGTCTTTTACTGCCGTGGTTTTGATGAACCATGCATCAAGCGGATAATACAACACTGGCTTATCTGTTCTCCACGAATGTGGATAGGTGTGTTCGTACTTGCGAACGTCGAATGCTTTGTTTTCTTCTTTTAAGATGATCGAGATGATAACGTCCGTCGTTTTGTAGTCGGGATGGTTTTCATCTTCGTCGGTATAGTTCTTCACATAGAAATCATCGGCGTTGAGTGGCTTATGTGTTTTGATGTTGAATTTGGCGACACCTTCTTTCAACTTCTCACCAATCACGTTGATGAATTTTCCTTTTTTATCAACCGTAGGCATCTCGTTGCCTGCGTCATCTTTTACGGTGAGTCCAGGGATACCATTTTGTTTCGCTACCCTGAAGTCGTCAGCACCGAAGGTTGGTGAAGTATGTACTACACCCGTACCGTCTTCTGTTGTCACGAAATCACCAGCGATCACACGGAAAGCTTTATCGGCGTCGTATGCGGGTAGTAGGTATGGCATCAATTGTTCGTACGCAATGCCAACAAGCTGTTTGCCGGTAAATTCTTGCACGACTTGGAAAGGAACAGCTTTGTCGCCCTTCTTGTAGTCTTCAAGCTTCAGGTCTTTATTTTTCTCGGAGAAATATTTTCCAACAAGGTCTTTTGCCATCACCACGCTGATCGGAAGATGAGTGTAGGCGTTATACGTATTGACTTGAACGTAAGTGATTTTCTCACCAACAGCAAGGGCCGTGTTCGAAGGGAGTGTCCAAGGTGTGGTTGTCCAAGCGAGAACGAATACATCTCCTTTCGGTGCGCTGAAAAGGAATTCAGACTTTGCATCGCGTTTCACTTTGAACTGGGCAACGATCGATGTGTCTTTTACCTCTTTGTAACAACCCGGTTGATTGAGTTCGTGTGAGCTTAAGCCCGTTCCATCCGACGGCGAATATGGCTGAATGGTGTAGCCTTTGTACAGCAATCCTTTGTTGTAGAATTGTTTCAGAATCCACCAGAGCGATTCGATGTATTCCTTCTCGTAAGTGATGTAAGGATTTTCAAGATCAACCCAATAGCCCATTTTCATGGTCAGGTCGTCCCACTGATCTTTGTACATCATTACCGTTTCACGGCATTTTTGATTGTACTCCTCGATGGAAATTTTTTTGCCGATGTCGTCTTTGGTGATACCGAGTTGCTTTTCGACTTGCAATTCAACGGGAAGACCGTGGGTGTCCCATCCGCCTTTGCGTTTCACTTGAAAGCCTTGCAATGTTTTATAGCGGCAGAAGATGTCTTTTACAGTCCTGGCCATCACGTGGTGAATACCCGGCGTACCGTTCGCAGAAGGAGGACCTTCGTAAAACGTGAACGTCTGGGCGCCCTCCCGGTTTGACACTGACTTTTCGAAAACCTGCTTTGCTTTCCAGAAATCGAGGATTTCGGACGCAATTTTTGCAAAATTTAACTCTTTAAACTCCTGGTACTTACCCGCCATGATTACTAACTAGACTTCGGTTCTTTGATAAGACGGCAAAGATAACAAAGAGTCCGAAAGTCCGAGGTCCGGAAGTGGGAAAGAAATGCATCCAGTTTAGACGCTATTTCACAAAGGGACAGGGAGTTTCATGAGGATGTCACAACCTCATAAGTGAAATCGGTTTACTCTGCTGCCGAATGTCTATTGTGAATTTTGATCTTGTCGAGATCAATTTCTTCGTCCTCAGATTCGCCATAGAAGTCCGAGTCAAACTCGTCGATAAGCAAGTGCTCACCTTTTTTTCGCTTCGGTTTATCGAACGTCATGATCAACGCTGGTAGTAAAATCAAGTTTGTAAACATTGAAATCACCAACGTCGTGGAGGTCAATAACCCGAGGGCTATTGTTCCTCCAAAATCGGAGAATGCAAAAATGATAAAGCCTGCAAACAACACGATCGAAGTGTACATGATGCTCTTACCGGTTTCAAGAATGCTGTCGCTAACAGCTTTTGGTATGAAGAAATTATTCGACAAAATTTCCTGACGATACTTCGCGAGAAAGCGAATAGAGTTGTCAACGGAAATTCCGAACGTAATGCTGAAGATAAGTGCCGTACTTGCTTTCAGCGGGATGTCGAAAAAGCCCATCAAGCCTGCGGTGATCATCAACGCGAGAAGGTTTGGAACGAGCGATATAACAATCATTCTTACGTTAGCAAAAAGGATTGCCATCGAGAGGGTGATGAGTAAAAATGCTAGGAGCAGACTTTCTTTCAGGTTGTCGATCAAGAATTTGTTTCCCTTGATAAAGATTTTCGTAGACCCCGTTACGGTTGCGCGAATGGTGTCCTTACCTGTTGGTTTGAAAATCTGCTCCATGCGCGGCTCGATGGTGTTGTGAACCAATGAATCTAGCTTTACCGAACCAATGTCTGCGATCTGGCAGGAGATACGCATCTTTGTAAATGATGAATCGACAAATGATTTGAAGAGACCACTGTTGTCTTTCTGTCCCTTCATGTAATTCAAGACATAGTTTCTATCACCTTTGTCTGGAAGAGCGTACCGTGCAGGGTTGTTATTGTAAAATCCTTGTCGTGAAGCTTTCACTAAGCTGAGAACTGAAAGGGGTTTTGATACATGAGGAAGTGAGTCAAGAAACGTTTCGAGTTCTTCTACTTTCGTCATGGTCTTTAAATCGATAAGGGGACGCTTCTTCTTCGTTTTAACCTCCACAACAATTTCTAATGGCATTACACCACTGAAGTTTTCTTCAAGAAATTTGAGATCTTTTTTGATCTGACTTTCTTCCGGAATGTCATCAACCATATACGACACAGAATGCAGCTTGGTAATGCCATACACGGAGAGTAATCCAAATACAATCGACGTAACATAGATCGCGACGCGGTGACGATGAACCATTCCATCTACCCATTGCAAGAAGCCACCCATGACTTTGAAGTTGAGATGGCGCAAATGTTTCTCGGATGGTGTAGGAAGCCACGAGAAGATTCCTGGAATCATGACGAGGCTTACAAAGAAGAGCGACATGATGTTGATCCCGGCCACGATACCAAACTCACGAAGAATGATAATGTCTGTTGCGAGTAATGTTAAAAAGCCGATGGCCACCGTGAGGTTGGTGAGAAATGTTGCCAATCCCATTTTCATCACCACGACCCGAATAGCCTCAAGCTTGTTTTTTGATTTCGCGTATTCGAGGTGGTATTTGTTGAGAAGATAAATGGCGTTTGTAATTCCGATCGTAACAATCACGGGCGGTATTAAACCTGTGAGAAGCGTGATCTTGTAACCGAATATGCCGAGTGTGCCCATTGTCCAAATCACCACGATGCCAATGATGATCATCGAAAAAATCACGGCGCGGAACGAACGGAAAAACAGGAACATGATTACGCCCGTGATGATGGCTGACGCATAGAGGAAAATATTCATCTCGCGTTTTACTTTGTTGGCTACAATCGTGCGAATGAAAGGTAGGCCTGCGTAACGGAGTGTGATTTTTGTTTTGTCTTCAAATCTTTTTCCTGCGGCCAGAAGTGATTCTGTCAATGCTTCACGCTTTGATGAATTCATTACTTCCTTTTGAACGGAAATGAGCATCATCGTTGCACCGTTTCCTGTGTTCACGATGCGGTCCATGTACACTTTTTGTCCGCGTGCGAAAGCCAAAGCGGTGTCCAGTTTTTGCTGGGAGTCGATTGTTTCTGGAAAGATCGGTTCCAAGAAAAACTTGGTGTTGGCAGTATCTTTTTGGATTGCTTTTATAACAGGCAATGAAACGACTTCATTTACGCCGGCAATGGTTCGTATTTCTTTGGTGAGTTGACGAAATGCGTTGAAGTTATCGAGTTTGTAGAGTGCGCTGTCCTTTACGCCAACGGCGATGATATTGCCATCTTCGCCAAACTGCGCCTTAAATTTTTGAAGATACACCATGTCAGGATCGTCGAGGGGCACGGTGCGCGCAAAGTCATAACTCATTTCAACTTTGGTAGCATAGTATCCCATTACACCGGTAATGGCGATGATGACCAAAATTGAGGTTAATCGATAGTCAATAATCCATTGTGAAAGACGATTCCACATGTTCTTTTCGCTTTAAAGTTTGGTTGTGGTCGGTAGTCTGGACGACAGCGCAAAATACCGTCCCAAAACTAACGAATTTTGGTTTGGACCCTCATTTTTCTGGGCTTTTTACACCAGTGCTTCCTTCTTAAAATAAACGGAGAAGGTGGTGCCCACTTCCGGCTCGCTTTCTACGTGGATCTTTCCCCCTAAAGCTGCCATCTGGGTTTTGATAAGATACAATCCCAATCCGCGGCCCTCCATGTGAAGGTGAAAGCGCTTGTAAAGATTAAACATGCTGTTGCCGTACTTGGTGAGATCGATACCCAATCCATTATCGACAACGGACAGCTTAACATACTCGTGTTCGAGTTGGGTTTGTATTTGAATTTCCGGTACACGGTCGGGATGACGATACTTGATCGAATTGCTGATCAGGTTGTACAGAATGCTATCGACGTAAGGACCAACGGCGTAAACTTTTCGCATTTCAGTAAAATTGCTGCTCAACCGCGCATTTGTTTCTTCACACTCGCGCTCTAATATTTTACTCACACGGTCAAGGGAAGCCTGAAGATCAACCTCGATGAAATTACTCGTGTGTTTTTTGATGTCCAAGATCGTGTTCAAGTCGCGGATGACATTGTCAAGATCCTTTGTTGAACTGACGAGCTTTTGCATCACCGAATTTTTTTCCTGTGGTGAATCTGAGAGCTCCATCACGTGGGCAAGACCTAATATTCGAGCAAGCGGTGCGCGAAGGTTATGGGCTGAAATGAAAGCGAATTGTTCGAGCTGATTGTTCTGTTCAATCAACTCTTGATTGGCTTGTTTAAGCTGCTGTGTTCGTAGGTCTACTTCTGCCTCTAACACCTCGTTGTGGCGCTCAATGATGTTGTGCGCGTGCTGGAGCTTTTTGTTTTGCTCAGCAAGGGCGTCACGCTGTGCAGCAATTTCTTCTGACTGAAGTTGTAAAGCATCGCTTTGCTGTTGTATCTCTTTGGTGCGTTCCGATACATTGGTTTCAAGTTGCTGATTTTGCTCGGTCAGCAGTTTGTTCTTGTCGGCTTCTGACTCGTGCAACAGTGTTGATAATTTGAAAGTTTTACGCGTGTGGTAGGCAGTGTAGAGTAATGTCGGTAAACAGATTAAGAAGAGAACGATTTGAAGAATATGATTTCGCTTTAAGGCCGATTCGTATTGCGATTGTGCTTCGGCATTGATGCGATCTTCGAAGGTTGCAATATTTTTCTGGCATTGAAGATATTGTAGCCATAAGTAGAGGCCTCTGTCGGAGGTGAATAATTTTTTGAAATCATCGTCGCGATTTTGTGCGAGTAGGTTTCGCATCTCGAGGCAGAACTTAACGTAACTTTGCAGCGAATCGCGCAAGGCGTGAAATTCACCCAGTTTATCGTATCCCTGTTTTACAAGGCGCGTTTCGATATTGTTGAGAATAGAATCCTTTCGGAGTAATGCACTGTCGACAGGTGAAAAGAATCTCTCTTCGCGAATGATGGCATAACCACGAATACCGATGTCGATACCATGGATGGTTGACTTTCCAATTTGTTCGGTGAAGAGCTTGATCGTCTCGGCCTCGTTTTGGAGCGCACGATTTTTTTCAATGATCGTATTGTTATAGTACGTCAGCAGGATGTCGGCGAGCAAGAGCAGGTTAATGATCGCCACCACCACATAAATAAAATTTTTCTCACGCAGATTTGTCATGCCTCGATCGGTCATTGACGCACACGATCATTGATTTAAGTTAGGATGAAACAATGAAGACGCGAAGGAAGCGAGCGGATTTATTTGCAAGCACATGCACCTCGCCAAAATATGTTTGCGCAAACTCAGCAGAAAGGGAGTAGCTAAGGCAAAAGTTCCACACATAATCATCATCTACGCCATACCTTTGATACGTTGGTAAAGCGAAATTGCGTGCTTGTCAGTTAGTCCCGAGACAAAATCAACAATGAGCCTTAGCATGCGATAGTAATCGCTCGGATGAATGGCCATCGCAGGTTCAAACTCCGCTGGAAGAAGCTTCTGCAGATTACTATACTTTCGATTTTTGGACTTCTCCATGTAGTGTACACCCGCTGTTGTAAACTCTTCTAGCAGTCCCGGGATCACCTGATGCCCTGCAGCTTCTATTTCTACAACCTTTCGTGCGCGATAAATCTTGTCTACAGAAACATCAATGATATCTTTTAACGCATGACGGGAAAAGCAAAGGTCAGCCAACGCTTGGTCAAAGCTTCCATCCAAGATTTCTCGCTCATGATCAAGGAAGAGTGTACTACATTCTTCCATCAGATCACCAATCGCCAACGCGCGGAGGTAGCCAATTCTTTCTTGCTGACTTGATAGTTGATCGAGCTTTGCCAGTTTGTCTTTATTCTTCGAGATCACCCCCATGAATAATTCACGCGCGTCTTCGTAGCGAACCAGTCCCAGGCTACAACCATCTTCCAGGTCGATAATGCTGTAGCAAATATCATCAGCGGCTTCTACTAAATACGTGAGGGGGTGGCGGTGCCAGCTATTTTCATCTTGCTGTTTGAGTTGAAGCGCACTGGCAATGGATTGAAATATCTTCTTCTCGCTCTCGAAAAAACCGAATTTCTTTTGACTCCGTTTAGACTTGTCTCGATTAGGAAAATGGGAGGTACATGGGTACTTTGTAAAAGCGCCAAGCGTAGCGTACGTGAGTTTTAAACCATATTGATTTTTATTCACGATACGAAATCCCTGAGCGTTACCTTCGAAATGTGTTAGGTCGGACCATTCTTCTACCGAAAGTTTGTCTTGAAAAGATTTTCCGATCGGATGAAGGTTAAAAAAATCTGAGATCGCATCTTCGCCTGCATGACCGAAAGGCGGGTTACCCAAATCATGTGCTAAAGAAGCCGCCGCCACAATAGCACCGAAATCGTATAACGTAAAGTCAGTTTTTAGCGATGGGTTTCTGTCCAGGATAACGGAACCAACTTTCTTACCTAGACTTCTTCCAACACTCGATACCTCTAAGCTGTGGGTAAGGCGCGTGTGTACGAAATCATGTTCTGGTAGCGGATGCACCTGTGTTTTGTCTTGCAGTCGTCTGAAAGGATGTGAGAAAATGATACGATCATAATCTTGTTCGAAGGCACTCCGCGATGGTTCTGAATATGCAGGTGTGCGTTCGGAGCGTTGTGCAGAGAGTAAGGACTTCCAATTCACAGATTTCAATTTGGTGTGCAAGGTAGCGAAAGTTCATCGTTAACAATTTTTACAGTTCGCGTAATAGCGCAATATGTCGCGTTGCATGATCTCTCGCGAACTGTAAAAAATTAGCGGTCACCGATTACTCTTTTAGAACAAAATCGATACACATCACGGCCGCGAGAATAAGTTGGCGCAGTGGACTGTTTTCAGGTACATCGGGGCTGATTTGCAGAACATAATTGTCAGCAGACGTGAAGAACTCCTTACCGAATCCTGACCATTTTTTGGATACGCTGGCAAACTCGCGGTTATCGCTCGAAACGAATTTGAAATCCCAGCTTGCCCAATGTCCTTTTAGCATACATAGGGAGCGTTCCTGTGCATCAAGTACTTCGAATTTTCCGCCGATAGAAAAGAATTTCTGTTTGAACTTTCCAATAACCATGTCATTCTCATCGAGCACTTCAACAGTGGAGAGGAATAAAGACACACCGCGACGTACTGCAATCACTTTTGCACCTTCGGCAGTTTTGATCGTGATGTCAAAAGGTGTCATGCGCTTGTAATCGGTAAAACGGAAGAGCTTGGTGAAGAAACCAAGATTTTCTTCGCGGCAGGTCATGATCATTTGCTGCGACGTTGGATCGTAGATATCGAAGTTACTTGACGCTTTGAATAAGCCAACATGTTCTTTAACAAAGAAGATGTTCTTTTGTAAGATGGGGTTCATATAAACGTTTTGTTATTTAAGATTTAAGGGGTCTTGTCGTAAAAGCTTTCCAAGAATGCCATACACTTCAGGTAGTTCTGCCTTGAATTGTGCAGGCCTTTCGAAGAAGTTTTCTACCGCTACACTGAAAAACTCATGACGATTCGTGCAAGCATAAGGCCGAATGATTTTGTTCGGGATAATTTCCATTTGTAAACAAATGTGATCGGCATAATCATCGAATGTATCAAAAAGATTTTCATCGAATACTTGCGATTCTTCACGCATCATCGACTCTAATCGAAGGGCATGTGCCATTTCATGAAGGCCCACATTAAATGCATCGTTAGGATTGATGTAGCCGTCGATAAAACTTTGCCACGATAGCACGATGATGCCGAACCGTGGGTTGACTTCTCCCTTGTGATAACGCTTTGTGATGCCGGAGTAATAATCGTTGGGATAGACTAAGATCTTATTAAAATGCTGTAACGGATGATCGGGAAGTCCAAAAGTAAGTTGCACCGCCGAGGCTGCGATAAGCACTTTTGCTTCGAGCGTAATGCTGTCGATCATGCGTGGTATAAATTGTTTGCTGTACACAAACAAAGTCACCTTGCGTTCGAAAGTAAGTTTTGCAGAAGGTGATAACGCCTGGTAGTACTTAAAGTATTTTTGAAGGATGTCGCGATAAGCTTGCGGCACCGGAAGAACTTTTGCTTTCACAGGTGCCGCTTGCCGATCGACATATTGGTAACCGTGCTTGATATGTTGTGCGTATCGCATCATGGCTAACACAACAATGATCAATACGATCACTACGCTTTCCATTGGATTAAATCTTTCTCAAAAGATTGTTAATTGAACAAGCATCGATGAGTTTGCTTCTCAAATCTTTCACGTGAACACGCTCTTGTTTCATCGTGTCACGATCGCGAATGGTTACCGTGTTGTCTTCGAGTGTTTGATGATCGATCGTGATACAGTAAGGAGTACCAATGGCATCTTGTCTTCTGTAGCGTTTCCCGATCGCATCCTTCTCTTCGTAGAAACAACGCAAGTCGTACTTCAAGTCATTCATGATTTCAGCTGCCTTTTCAGGTAGGCCGTCCTTTTTCATCAATGGAAGTATAGCGACTTTATGTGGTGCAAGGGGTGCAGGAATTCTTAATACCACGCGATCGCTGCCATCTTCAAGTTTTTCTTCTTTGTATGAATTCGCAAGCACCGAAAGGAACATGCGGTCAAGGCCAACAGAAGTTTCAACGACATAGGGCACGTAAGACTGGTTGTCTTCTGAATCGAAGTATTGTAATTTCTTGCCGGAGAATTTTTCGTGGCTCTTCAAATCAAAATCGGACCGTGAGTGAATTCCTTCCAGTTCACGGAAGCCCATCGGAAAATTGAATTGGATATCGCAAGCTGCCTTCGCGTAGTGCGCCAAGTTCAAGTGATCGTGGAAGCGATAATTCGCTGCACCCAAACCAAGGGTCTGGTGCCAGCGCATTCTTTTCTCTTTCCAGTACTCGTACCATTTTCCTTCTTCGCCTGGTTTAACGAAGAACTGCATTTCCATTTGTTCAAATTCACGCATCCGGAAAATGAATTGGCGTGCAACGATCTCGTTACGGAATGCCTTACCGATTTGTGCAATACCGAATGGGATTTTCATCCTACCGGTTTTTTGTACGTTGAGGAAGTTTACAAAAATACCTTGCGCAGTTTCAGGGCGGAGATAAATTTTATTCGCATCGTCTGCCAATGAACCGATCTCGGTAGAGAACATCAAGTTGAACTGACGGACTTCTGTCCAGTTACGTGTACCGGAAATAGGATCGGCAATTTCAAGGTCGTCGATGATCTTTTTCATCTCTACCATATCGCCACTACCCATCGCATTTTTCATGCGCTCGTTTACCTCATCGATCTTCTTTTTGTATTCTACAACGCGACCATTCGTAGCGATGAACATGTCGCGGTCGAAATTCTCAAAACGTTTCGCAGCCTTTTCAACTTCTTTTTCAATCTTTTCTTCAAGCTTCTCGATGTATCCTTCGATAAGCTGATCGGCACGATAGCGTTTTTTAGAATCCTTGTTGTCAATCATCGGGTCGTTAAACGCGTCAACGTGACCTGATGCTTTCCAAGTCGTGGGGTGCATGAAAATAGCCGCGTCGATACCCACAATGTTATCGTGGAGAAGCGTCATGAACTTCCACCAGTACTCTTTGATATTATTTTTGAGCTCGGCCCCGTTCTGACCGTAGTCATACACCGCGCTTAAGCCATCGTATATTTCGCTGGAAGGGAAGATAAAGCCATACTCTTTCGCATGGGCGATTACATTCTTAAAAAGGTTGTCTTCTTGATTTGCCATAAGGGGCAAAGATAATATTAGGGATCAGTTGACGGTGAGCCAGGTAAAAAAAAATGCGGGGCTTAACGCCTGTTAGCGTGGGAGCCAAACCGTAAAAGTAGAACCTTGGCCAAGTGTCGACTGGAATTTTATGGTGCCGGAGAGTTTTTCAACAGCCTCTTTGGTAATGTAAAGGCCGAGCCCCGACCCTTCGGCCTGATCGCTAGCCCTGTAAAACATGGAGAATAATTTGGCGTGGTGATCGGGCGAAATTCCAATACCATTGTCTTCAACCACCAAGGTCATTCCGCGTGAGTCGGCAAGCGCTTGTATCGATACGGTCGGTGTGTCTTTACGTCGATCCTGATATTTGAAGGCATTGCCAATGAGGTTACTCAAGATGATTTTGATGCGCGCGGGATCTGTATCGAAATTAAAGTCAGCCGGTATTTCGACATTCACCTGCAACGACGAATCTTTTGCGTACCGTAAATTTTCGAGCACCTCGTTCAATAATCCCTTTAAGTGGATGGGTTGTTTGATTACATCGATTCGTGCGTTTCGAGATATATCAATGATCTCGTGAATAAATTCGTCCAAGCGATGGATCCGTGATTCCAACATTTGAAGACATTGGTCGACCTCTCGTGGGTCTTCCGTTTTTCGAGCGATGTGTATGAGGCCGAGCATTGACGTTAACGGTGCACGCATATCGTGAGAGGCGCTGTAAACAAATCGATCGAGTTCTGCATTCGCTTTTGTAAGCGCTTGGTTTTGCCTACTAATCTCCTCCTGCTTTCTATTGAGGATCGCTTCTGATTTGAAGTTCAAACGAACCATAAAGTAAAGTACCATTGCCGACGTGAGGAGGCCGATGCTAAAATTGATTAGTTGATTTGACTTTACATACGCCTCGGGGTAGCCAGCTTTGGGCAACATGGAAAATCCGCTTACAAAGCTTACCCAAAATAAAATGACAACAATGAAGCAATACCCAATGGCGAAACCGCGGTTCTCATACCCAAAGATGGCAAATGAACTCATCGCGAGAATGAGATAGTAGAAATGGGCGTCGGTTACAAAATCAGACTTTGTCGTGAATAGAAAAATTACAAATGTGCCAATAGCCAACACTATAGATTTGGCAATAGTATGATAGCCATTACGATTTAAGATAAGTGAACTGATGCCGCCTGTCATCAGGATATAGTAACCAAAGTAGGCGTCGTCGATAAGATAAGCGGTGTGATAGATTGTGTAAAACACACCGACGAGGGTAGATAACAAGGCGAGATAGCCGGTAAGGATAGCACGCTTAAAATTGTTTTGCGACGCAATGAAAAGGTCTTTGCGAAGCAGGATATCCCGCATTTTGAATTTCATGGAGGGGTGTGTCTTTAGGTGCCGTTTACGGCATACGGTTTTACATTACAGACAATCTATACAATAAAACCGAGAACCTGATCACGGATTAGTGACAGTAAGCTGAATGCGGTAAACTGTGAACGGAAAAGCCGTGAACTACAGGCTATTTCTGCGGCAACTTCACGATGAAGGTAGAACCGACACCGGGTGCGGACTCTAAACGGATTGATCCCGACAATTTGACAAGCGCCTCTTTAACGATGTACAAACCAAGCCCCGATCCTTTCGATTGCTCATTGCCGCGATAAAACATGTCAAATATGCGGTTGTGATATTCAGGGGCAATACCCTGTCCGTTGTCTTCTACTTTTAGAAAGAAAACACGTCCATTGAGTTGGTAATGCAGACGGATAAACTTATTGTTCTTCCGAACGTCGTGATATCGGATGGCATTTGATATCAAGTTTGCAAGGATTACGCGCAAGCGATTTTTGTCCGTTTCAATGTAAAGATCTTCTTGAATATCGATCTCACATTTAATATGCTCGGCTTCTGGAGAAAATCTCAGACTATCCCACACTTCGCTGGCGAGTTCATGGAGATTGATTCGCTCGCGGATAATCTCAAGTCGATTGTTACGCGAGTAGTCGGTAATGTCTTTGATGAATTTATCCAGTGAATGGATACGGTCTTTCATCATTCCCAGATACTGCTTCACCTCACGTTCGCTGTTGCTTCGATGGGCGATATCGATGAGTCCGAGTACAGACGATAATGGTGCACGAAGGTCGTGTGATGTACTGTATACAAAGCGATCAAGCTCCGTGTTTGTCTTGACGAGTTCGGCATTACTCTGCACTAACTGTAAAGCGTTGTAGTGGTTCAGGCTGATCAAAAGATACACCCCCATGGTAACACAAGGAAGCGCAACAGAGAAATTAAGCACGAGTTTGAAGAGCATAATTTCATCTGAATAGTGACGGTATGGCAATATGCTGAAGTCAACAAAATAGGCGAGTGCAAAAAGAAAATACGTGAAGACAGCAAATAGTATTGATAGCAGGCGCTGCTTGTAATTGAATACACAAAAAGCGGCAAGTGTATTGACGATAAAAAACAAGAAAGCGCCGCTACCTGCGGATTCACTCGCGGCGAAAAGATATACTGCGATGTTTATGGTAGGAAGCAGAAAATAATTGGCAAGGCAATGATCTCCTTGACGATGAATGAAGATGGAAAGACCGAGAAAAAAAATGGTTGTGATGAATATTGGTAAGCCTACGTAGCTACCGAGGCAAGCGCCAACCGTTGCGTACATGAGGCAGAGCACGATGCCAATGAGCGCAAACTGTCCAGAGAGAATGACCTGTTTAAATTCGCCGTAAGACTCAATATAGGTATCCGGCCCGATGATCAGATTCCTAACCCACTTCCTGAACGGTGATAATTTTATTTCTGTCGGCTTATTCACACTACAAAATTATGGCGAACATCAGCCTCAGACTTTTTCATTGACACCGGAAGGGCAGGTGTGCAAGTTTTTCCGGCGAAAGCAAAAAGATTTATAAGGTTTTGCCGGAATATTCGGGTGTGACGGACATTTTTCAAAAATCCCGAATTACGTTTTATCGATCGGCTTGCAAAAATTCAGTCCTTGATATTCAGGCAATTGAATTTTTATTCTGGACCGCACGAGCACACGGCAAATAATATTTTACCTAACCATACTGAATCGCGCTCAGTCTCTACAATGTGCCAAAATGTTGGAATCAGCAACTTTAAAACTGATTTACGAATGGGCTACGTATTCTCTTGAGATTTCAAGATGAGCACAGACGGCGTATAATTTATCCATGAAGTTTTTTGGCGGGAAAAATCTTTCCATTGTCCATAGCTCATCATCACCAAATTAAAAGCCTTGAGATAATCGCCAGAGATTTGATGACTTTCTAAAACTGAAATGCTATCGGCATACTCCGTATTTATTTTTTCGACAGCCATGCTGAAGATCATGTTCGTTTTCAATAGTCGGTTCCGGTCATACAACACGACTTTGGCATTGTTATTTTGAATGAACCTTTCGGCGAAAGAAATTAGATATAAATCGGTGTTGTCTTGTAGCGGCACCAGAATCTTATCAGCGACATCGAAATCTTTGTCAACAAAAACACCTATTTGACAATGTACATCTTCTAAGTAGTCCTTGACTTTTCCGCCCAAAACGTCGGCGGAGAATAGCGACTTAGATCCACCCACCAACAACAGATCGTATTTGCCCCGATTGGCTTGTGTGGTGATTTCCTTACTGATATCATTTGTTGCGCGGTAAAGCGTTGTGATGTCTATCTTCAGTTGGTCAGCTTCTTGTTTCACAAGTTTGAAACTTTCTAATTCATATTCGCGTGCTTCTTTCGGGTTGATATCTGCACTTGGTGTGAGGTGAAAAGCTGTAATGGCAGCTTCTTCTTTTTTCTTGTGCGTGATTTGATCCGCTAGACGCAATAGTATTTTTCCTTTTAAAGGTGGCCCAAACGAGATGAGTATTTTATAAAGCTTTGCTGCCGACGATGTTTCACCATCGCGTTCTGGATAAAAGTAATTGATGAGGTCCAGCGCAGGCCCTGTCATAAAAGTGGTTACGAGCGCCATCAATACTAACATGGCAAACACAGGTGGCGACAACACACCGAGGTCGAAGCCGATGTTCAATACGATAAGCTCCATCAATCCACGCGTATTCATCAATGCCCCGATCGCCAAACTTTCGCGCCAGCTTGTGCCAACGACACGTGCCGCCAATGTACTTCCTCCGAATTTTCCGACTACGGCTGTAAGGATAATCCAACCACACGTGATCCAGAGATGAGATTCATTGAGTAAACCGATTTGCGTTCGTAATCCGGTAAACACAAAAAAGAGCGGAAGCAACAACACAAGGCTCACGTCTTCAATTTTCTCTGTTAAAATTTTTCGGAAGCTAAAACTCGGTGGCATAATCACCCCGGCTAAGAATGCACCGAACAACGCATGGATGCCGATAATTTCAGCCAGATAAGAAGAAATGAGTAGTACAAGAAACGCAACTGCGACAATTGTTTTGCTAATGGTTTCGCGATCGGAGTATATCGTACCAATTCTTTTTAGGAATGGTTGAATAACAAAGAGCATGAATAGAACATAACCCAACGCGAGCGCTATGGTGTACAGCGCGCTAACAAAAGTACCAGCTTTCACAATGGCGATTACGGCGGCGAGAATGCACCACGCTGTTACATCGTCGGCAGCGGCACAGGTGATGGCGATAATGCCAAGACGCGTTTTCGTCAAGTCACGCTCTTGAATAACCCGCGCGAGTACAGGGAATGCCGTAATGCTCATCGCGATTCCCATGAACAAAGAAAAAGAAATGTAAGAAATGTTAGCCGGCGCGAATTCTTCGTACAAGAAGTAGGCGAGTAGCATACCTAAAAAATAGGGAATAATAATACTCGCATGACTGATCACGACAGCATCGTTAGCTTTGCCGCGCAAGATTTTAAGATCGAGTTCAAGCCCAATCACGAACATAAACAAAATCAATCCGACTTGACTTAGAAACTGCAGGTTGCCGAGTGATTCTTGAGGAAACAGAAACAATGAGAATTCTGGAAAGAACATACCAAGCACAGAAGGCCCGAGCACAATACCCGCGATGATTTCTCCGATGACCGTTGGCTGACCAATTTTGTTAAAAATGAAACCGAATATCCGTGAAATCAAGATGATCGAAATAATCTGAAGAATTAACCTTGCTAGCGGATGAACGAGATTGTGATGGAAAGTATCCTGAAACATTTCAAAGGGTGTGTAGTCGCCCTTTATTTGCGTTGCGTCACTCACAGCTTTCTGACTTTCCAACAGACTTCCCTGGATGGTTACCCAATAAATCAGTCCACCGAAGACCCCTATGAGAATAAGATAGAATAGAAGTTTTTTCGTCATGAGCCTTCGCTAAAATATTTCGAACCGTCAAAAATAAAGATTTCGCAAAAAACTGCCAGACAACTACGATAGGTTTCCACCAGTCGTTGTTGTTAGCGATGAAGGGTTATTTTATCGAATTGATTTTGCACGTTCCCAGTAGGCATCCATTTCTGCCAGCGTCATTTCTCCCATTTTTTTTCCGTCGCGTGCCGATTCTGTTTCGAGATATTGAAAACGCTTGATGAACTTTTTATTGGTACGTTCCAGCGCTTCTTCAGGATCTATATTAATAAAGCGAGCATAGTTCACTAATGAAAATAATAGGTCGCCAAATTCAGCTACGGCTTTTTCTTGATCGATGGGTTTATCGTCGCTAACGTTGAATTCATTTTTGAACTCTTGCATCTCCTCTTCGACTTTTTCCCACACCTGTTCTTTCTTTTCCCAATCAAAACCAACGCCGCGTGCTTTGTCTTGTACGCGTACTGCTTTTACAAGGGCGGGAAGTGATGTAGGCACACCTTCAAGAACAGATTTGTTGCCAGATTTGAGTTTGATCTTCTCCCAATTTGCTTTCACGGTTTCTTCATCATTTGCCACGACGTCGCTATAAATGTGCGGATGACGCTCAACGAGTTTATCACAAATGGAATGCAGTACGTCGGCAACATCGAAAGATTTTTTTTCAGAAGCAATGCGCGCGTAAAACACCATGTGAAGCATGAGGTCGCCAAGCTCTTTTTTGATCTCCTGCAAGTCGCCTTCTAAAATGGCATCCGATAGTTCGTATGTTTCTTCGATGGTGAGATGTCGTAAGCTTTCCAGTGTTTGTTTTTTATCCCATGGACAGTTCTCCCGCAATTCATCCATGATGGTGAGCAAACGATCAAAGGCCTGAAGTTTCTGTTGACGATTTGGATCAGGCGCGGAAAGATTTTTTTTCATAAGATTAGTTGACGTGTTGGCAGTTTGGCGTGAACAAGTACGCTGAATTTACGCGAAGCACAAATTATGTTCGATGTTTCCGGAAACACAGCTACAAAAGTCGTGAAAAAGTTAACACGTTAATGATCGTTGCCATGAAATGATGACACAAACTTGAATGCGTACGAATACATCCTGTGTCCCGTAAACCATGAACATTTGTATATTTGCCACCTAATTAAAAAAAATCTCAGTGACGTTAATCAAATCGATCTCGGGTATCCGGGGAACTATTGGAGGAAAAGCGGGCGACAATCTTACGCCTGTTGATGTTGTGAAATTTTCAGCCGCATTTGGTACGTGGTTGAAAAAGAAAAAAGGTACTACGAAGGTGGTGATTGGTAGAGATGCTAGACTTTCTGGCGAAATGGTAAACGCATTAGTCGTTTCAACTCTGCAAGGTTTGGGCATTGATGTAGTCGATCTTGGTTTGTCCACTACCCCTACCGTTGAGATTGCTGTGCCAATAGAAAAAGCGGCCGGTGGTATTATTCTGACAGCGAGTCATAACCCGGCACAGTGGAATGCGCTAAAATTGCTTAACGATAAAGGAGAATTTATTTCTGGCAAAGACGGCGAAGAAGTACTGCGAATTGCCGAACAAGAAGAATTTGATTTCGCGCCAGTAACAAAACTCGGTAAATACGAGAAGAACGATACATATCTACAAAAACACGTTGACCAGATTTTAGCCCTTCCACTAGTAGATGTAGAAGCGATTCGCGCAAGGGGTTTTAAAGTGGTAGTCGATGCAGTGAATTCATCTGGGGGTATTGCAGTGCCCATGCTGTTGAAAGCATTAGGGGTTTCAGTAAAGGAACTTTATTGTGAACCGACAGGCCATTTCCCACACAACCCAGAGCCACTCCCGGAGAATCTCACGGACATCAGTCGTGAGATAAAGAAAGGTAAATACGATTTCGGAATTGTTGTCGATCCAGATGTTGATCGCCTTGCGTTGATCAATGAAGATGGTACGCCATTCGGCGAAGAGTATACACTCGTTGCCGTTGCTGACTACGTGTTAAATGCAGGCAAGAAGAAAAAAGGAAATACTGTTTCGAACTTGTCGTCAACGCGGGCGCTACGTGACGTGACTGAAAAAGCTGGCGGCGAATATTTTGCGGCGGCGGTAGGAGAAGTTAACGTGGTGACGATGATGAAGGAAAGCAATGCCGTGATTGGTGGAGAAGGTAACGGAGGCGTGATTTATCCTGAGCTACACTACGGACGCGATGCACTCGTGGGAATCGCATTGTTTCTTTCTCTGTTGGCGAAGCGAAACATATCCGTTTCGCGTTTGAGAGCATCTTATCCGAACTACATTATTTCCAAAAACAAAATAGAGCTTACACCAGATATTAATGTCGATCAGGTATTGGAAGCGGTAAAGGCGAAATACCAGAAGCAGCCCATCAATTTGATCGATGGTGTGAAGATCGAATTTGATAAAGAGTGGGTTCATTTGCGCAAATCGAATACAGAACCGATCATTCGAATCTATGCCGAGTCGGACATGGAGATAAAAGCCGATAATCTCGCCAAGAAGATCATCTCGGATATCAAAGAAATCATTTCTGAAAAATCGCTTACGTAGGGTGGTTAGAGCTAACAGCCAATAGCTTTTACCATTAACTTTGCACCCCGAAAAGCAGAGAGACCATGCGAGTTTATTTGGATAACGCGGCTACTACCCCCCTTGATCCTGAAGTATTTGAGGCTATGAAGCCTTTTATGTTGGAGGATTTTGGGAATCCGTCGTCAACGCACAGCCACGGCCGTAAAGTACGGGCTGCGATTGAATCGGCGCGAAAAAAAATTGCGGAATTACTCAACTGTACGGCGGGTGAGATCATCTTTACCTCAGGCGGTACCGAGGCAGATAACGCGATTATTACCAGCAGTATTCAATCGTATGGTCTGAAAACGGTGATTTCCTCACATATCGAGCATCATGCGGTAGAAAATACGGTGGAAACACTTGCTAAGCGCGGACTCGTGAATATTAAGTGGGTGAATCTCGATGAAAAGGGGCACGTTGATCTTAATCACCTTGAATCCCTTTTGAAAGAAAATCCACAGTCGCTGGTATCATTGATGCATGCGAACAATGAGATCGGAAATGTGCTTGATATCGAACGTGTTGGTGCGATGTGCAAAAACTACCAAGCCTATTTTCATTCAGATACGGTGCAAACAGTAGGACACTATGTGCATGACTTGAGTAAGATCAATGTACATGGTATCACTGCTGCGGCGCACAAGTTTCATGGTCCGAAAGGCGCGGGTTTTATGTTCATCAGAAAGGACAAAAAGATTGCGCCCTTTGTGTATGGTGGAGCGCAAGAGCGTAATATGCGCGGCGGAACGGAAAATGTGTACGGTATCATCGGCTTAGCAAAAGCTTTGGAGATTGCTTATCGCGAGATGGCTGATCATAAAAAACATATTGAAGAATTAAAAATCAGAATGGTCCATAAACTAAAGGCCACTATACCAGGTGTTAGTTTCCATGGAGACTCTGACAATATTGAGCGCAGTTTGTATACCGTGCTGAACGTATGTTTACCAGAATCGGAAGAAAACGATATGATCCTTTTTAATCTTGATCTTCAAGGTATCTCTGCGTCGGGTGGTAGTGCTTGCTCTAGTGGCGCAACACAAGGATCGCACGTGTTGGGAACATTGTATCCGGATTCAAAACGCGGCGCGGTAAGATTTTCATTTAGCAAATACAACAAACCTGAGGAGGTCGACGTTGCCGTTAAGGCACTTGCAGATCTCTGTAAAATTCCTGCATAACACTATTAATCAATTCGTATCCATATCATGAAATTTAGCTGGTCCATTATCTGTCTTCTTGCTGTCGTTGTGGTATTTACATCATGTAGTAACGACGATGGCGAACAACCCTATCCGAAGGCTACGTCTTTATATTTTTCTGATTTTGGTGGAAAGAAAGTTGGCGTTGTTGATTTAAATAATTTGAACACGGCAACAACCATCATGGATGAAACCGATGGATTGGATACGGTTGCTGGAATCGCTATCGATTTTGTGAATGGTAAAGTGTATGCAGCCGAAGAATTGAAGCATAGAATTGTTCGCTTCAATCTCGATGGTTCAGGCGCACTCGACGTGTTGTATGAATTGTCTAACGGTGACAGCTCAGTATACGAGCCTACTGCCGTTACGTTCGATCCGGAAACAAATGATTTGTATTGGGCGAACTCTGGTACAGGCCGACTGAGTAAAGGAAGCCAAGATGGATCTGCAAGCGTGAATGAGATGTACGACTCTGCAGAAGTGTTGACCTACAGTTATGGGATGGCCTGGAATAATGAGACTAAAGGTTTTTTCTTTTCTGATTTTGGCCAATATGCAGGTGTATATTATGTCAACCCGCTTGGAAATATGACAACAACACGCCCGTCCAGATTATTCGCGCAAAGTTATTTGCTTAGAAATCCATCACAGATTTTCTTTGACGATCGTTCCCAAAATGTTTATTGGGCAGACGAAACACTCAATACGTTGGCAGTGGGCAACGGTCAGTCATTGGCGTATCAAATGATTTATGATGACGAAGACAATATTACACGCCCTGCTGGTATTGCAGTAGACCTGGGTTCAGGAAAAATTTATTGGACAGAACCAACAAACAAAGTTATTAAGCGCGCAAATATTGATGGCACAGGAGATGTAGAGGTGGTACTAACAGGCGTAGAGTCTTACCACATTGTTCTGCGTTTCGATAATCAGTAGTCACTCATCACCATGGCGCTTTTTGATAATAAGTAACGTAAGCTCTACCATCAATCACAATCATAGGATCACCCGTTTTCGGGTGATTTCTTTTTTCTAAGCTATAATGAACATACGACCTTTTAATTAGGGATGATACCCATTTTTTTCATCAAGAAAGTAGCGTTCATTTTTTCGGCAATACCGCGTTTCAACTTGTAGTCGAATGATAGTTGATCGTTTTCGATGTTGGGTTCGAAATGAAAATTTTTAACATGATCGGGGAATTCAATTTCGAGCTCGCCCAATGCAAGATCGTGTGTGGCAATCATCGCCAAGCAATGGTGTGGTATCAATTGCTTCACCAGCGCTATCGATCCGGCTTGTTTATCGGTGGAGTTTGTGCCTTTCAAGATTTCATCCAATAAAATAAGCAATGGTAATTTGCTACGAAGTTGGTCGACAATTGATTTAAGCCGGTTTAATTCTGCATAGAAGTACGACTGATGATCTTTCAACGAATCCGCTGTGCGCATGCCGGTCTGCAGAAGTATCAACGGACAGTTAAACTTTGTTGCAAATACAGGCGCACCATTCAGCGCAATCACAATGTTGATTCCGACAGTTCGCAAGAATGTACTTTTTCCCGCCATGTTTGCGCCGGTAATAATCAAAATACTTTCTCCTTCACCAAGTTGGACATTGTTTGTTACGCACGACGTCGGTTCAATTAACGGATGTCCCAGTTCATGTGCGCTTAACGCGAGGTTTTCGCTGATGTCGGCATAAACAAATTGCTGATGATTAAAAGCATATGTTGCCCATGTATTTAGCACTTCGATGTCGCTTACTGCTTCTAACCATCGCCGAAGATTATTTTCGTTTTCTGAACGCCAACGTTCTAGCCGGTAGACGTATTGCAGATCATACATCAAAATACTGTTGACGAAGATGCTTGTTAGCGCATTTGATCTGGCGTTGAATGATCCTACTAAGTTTGCAAGGTGTTTTAGTTTTTGATCCGCCTGTTGTGCGTTGTTTGTGAGCCCAGTGAGAACGGGCGACTCAAATTTTTCCCGCTGCAAGAAGTGAAGTACATGCGCGTACTTTTCGAGGATGCCGCGTTTTCTTCCAATACTCTCATGAAAGGCATTGACACGTTTGATGTAGATTCCTAAAAAGCCCCATTGAAAAATCGCCAACAGAATTGCCAGCGTCTTCACCCACGGATTGAAGAATGCTCCAGCCACGGCCACGGTCGTAATCGCGGGGATGATGACGAGTAAAAATTTAAATCCTTTCTTTGAATAAACGAAAGGCTGTTGCTTGAGCCAAGCCAACAGTTCATCGTAGTCGCCACGTTCTTCTTCAGTTTCATTTCCTGCAGCAGCAACATGCTGACGAAAGTCTACGCGGTGGCTTAGTTCCTTGATAGCCGCCTGACGCGCGATGATGGCTTGCTTGTGCTGAAGCGGTGTCTTTAATCCATGCGCAAATTTATGCTTGCCTTGAATTGTATTGCATCGATTAACGGCTTGGAAAAATGAACCTTCACCAAACAAATCCAAATCATGCGCATACGGATGAGTTGGGTCATTGAACTCAGCGCCTGAATATATTTTCTCATACTGATTTTCAAGAAGTTTTAGTTCGCGCGCATTGATCGCGACAAGATTTTCAAGATGAACCTTTTGTTTAAAAAGTTGTGCGTGCTTGAAGATCATCCATACAAACGCAATGAGGAGTACTGGCAAAAGGTAAAAGAACGAAGTGCTTTTGGTGAGCGCAAGGTATATGCATCCCAGAAATAATACTGCCGTCGTCAACCTGATGTTAGAAACAACATTGATCTTGCTGGTGATGTCTTTGAGCGAGAGCGAAAAGCGTTCTTCCCTTTCTGTGTAAAACGCGTGAAGGTCTTTTGAATTCATGACGGACAAGTGAATATGGTATGAGTCGCTCTAACGACGCTTCCATTACAACATTAAGGAAATGGTTAGAGGACAAATCTTTCAATGATCCGCATTAATTTTTCCAACGCGACTTGGTCGACCTGGTCAAAATCATTTAAGGCGTCGCTATCGACATCGAGAACAAGGGCAACCTCATTATTCTTAAAGGCAGGCAATACGATTTCAGACTTTGATGCGGAATTACATGCAATATGTCCAGGAAAGAGTTCAACATCAGGCACAAGAATCGTCTTCTTTTCTTTCCAAGAAGTACCGCATACGCCTTTCCCAAAATTGATTCTTGTGCAAGCAATAGGCCCTTGGAATGGACCCAGCACAAGTTGGTCGTTTTTGACGAGGTAAAAACCTACCCAGAAAAAATTCATCGTTTGTTTGAGCGCAGCCGCGATGTTCGAAAGATTGGCAACCATATCAGGTTCTTCAGCTACCAAGGCTTCTATCTGTGGAAGTAGCGTGTTGTATTTCGTTTCTTTGTCTGCCGTTGTCGACACAATAAGTTCTTCAGCCATAAATCAATTCGTTAAATCTTCTGCAAGGTAGTTCTTGTTCTTTCATCGACAACATTTCCAGTGTTTACTGTCGATGCGGGTTCAAAGAGTAACAGCTCTACTTCTTCGTCGGCCACAGGTCGATGTTCTGTTTTGCGTGGCACAATAATGAATTCTCCTGGATAGATTGTTTCAGTTCGGTCACGGAACTCCATCTTAAGTATACCCTTGATCACGAGAAAAAGTTCATCTTCGTGGTCGTGGTCATGCCATACAAATTCCCCCTTCAGCTTTACAGCTCTGACTTGCTGGCCGTTAAGTTCACCAATCACACGAGGGTTCCAGTGATCACTGAACTGATTCATTTTGTCGGCGATGATAACTTTTTTCGGTGTCATAGGCTTTTTAAATAATTTGAAACCGTAATTTCCATTAAAAATAAACAATGAAACGAATTCATGTCGGACTGATTGGCGATTTCAGCGCGAATAAACATACACACGTCGCGCTAAATGATTGTATTGAACATTGCCGAAAGAAACTACATTTTGAATTAGTAGCGGAGTGGGTTCCAACAAAGGAGGTAAATAGTTTTTTTCTTGCCGACAATCCTTATAAAGGATTTTGGTTCACCCCAGGTTCGCCCTACCTCAACGATGATGGCGTGTACGAGGCCATTCGTTGGAGTAGAGAAAATAACTTTCCTGCCATGGGAACATGTGGTGGGTTTCAATACATGGTGATCGAATATGCTCAGCATGTAATCGGTATTAAAAATGCCGCTCATGAAGAAAGTGATCCAAATGCAGAGCAACTTATCGTATCTAAATTAAGCTGTTCGCTGAAGGGACAACAAGAGGAAGTTCATATCACCGATCTCGATTCTTGGCTTTACAAGATCTTACAAACCAATAAGATCACCGGGCACTTTAACTGCAATTACGGTGTGAATCCTGTTCACCAACGCATGATCAATCAATATCCATTTGTGTTCACAGCGTTTTCACCTACAGGAGAAGCTCGCGCTTTCGAATTAAAGGCGCATCGTTTTTATCGCGGCACATTGTTTCAGCCACCGTTGGTATCGTCGTTCGAACAACCCAATCCGTTGGTATTAGACTTTCTTCATGAATGTTCTTTTGACGCGTAACTAGCGATTGTAAATCACTTGCAATACATCTGTTGCAATTTGTTGAAAATGCGTTTCTCCTTTGATTATTGGCGCAGCAATTCCCTTTTGAAAACGCTGCGGAGAAACAAAAACGCGTGCTTCATCCCACAGATTCAATGCAATGAATGCCGATAGTGTTTGTGATCCACCTTCGACAATTAATGAGTGAAGTTTTCGCTTATGAAGATCCTGTAACATCTCAGGTAGAAAATTCTCTTCAGCAATACGAATGCGCAAGTTGTTGTCACGCTCCTCATGCAGCAATACGTTGTAGCAGATGGTCTTCTGAGTGCCGTCAAAAAGATTGAGCTTCAGACTTAATTTTAAAAACCGATCAATGACAACACGTGTTGGGTTCCGACCTGTCCAATCGCGTACGTTTAATTGGGGGTTGTCGTGTTGCGCGGTTTTCATGCCGACCAGAATGGCATCCTCTTCCGTCCGCCATCGGTGTACGAGTTGCCTCGAATATTCATTACTAATCCATTTTGAGTCGTAATTTTCTCGCGCTACGAAACCGTCTGTTGTTTGTGCCCACTTTAAAATGATGTACGGACGATTTTTTGAAATAGCAGTAAAGAAGCGCTTATTTAATTCTTTTGCTTCGTGATCTAAAATGCCCGTGATGACTTCAATTCCAGCGGCACGTAGTTTTCGAATACCTGCACCAGAAACAAGTGGATTGATATCAACGTTGGCAATCACTACTTTTTGAATTTTCTCGCGGATAAGTAAATCGGCGCAAGGTGGTGTTTTCCCAAAATGCGAACAAGGTTCCAATGTTACGTACGCTGTACTGGTTGTTAACAACGCTTTTTCTTGAACCGATGCGATAGCATTGACTTCGGCATGAGGTCCGCCGTATTGCTGGTGCCATCCTTCGCCAATAATTCGCCCATCGTGAACGATCACACAACCAACCAATGGATTAGGGCTCACCTTACCGCGTCCACGACCGGCAAGTTCTAAGGCGCGGCGCATGAAAATTTCGTGTTCGCGATGATTGTCTTTCTTCATTGGCGTATTATTGCAAAGATTGCCAACCCATGAAGAATTCCAAAATACTGTTTGATGATTTCATAAAAGAAATAACACTTCCGGAAAGCCGTGATGAAATAACAGCGTTGGCATACTTGGTGTTCGAAGCGCAATTTGATCTCTCACGAACAGATATCTTGCTGGGAAAGTCTATTCCTGCAGACGCGTTCACAACGAGTAAACTGTCACAGATCGCACAACGGATCAATGACCATGAGCCTGTGCAGTACATCCTTGGGAAAAGCTTGTTCTACGGCCGATACTTTTTCGTCAATCCATCAGTGCTTATTCCGAGACCCGAAACGGAAGAACTTGTTCATTTGATTTTATCGACCCATGCCAAAGACGAACGCCAACTTAACATTTTAGACATTGGAACAGGGAGCGGTTGTATTCCCATAACGCTGAACCTTGAGCATAAACACGCAAAGGTTTCAGCAATTGATATTAGCGACCAAGCACTGGCTACCGCGAGACGAAATGCAGAGTGGTTAAACGCTGTTGTGAACTTTATGCAATGTGATATTCTTCACGAGCAACCTGTACTCAGCGACCTTGATATCGTAGTCAGTAATCCACCGTACATAGCGTATGAAGAAAAATCAGCAATGCATTCGAATGTAGTCGATCATGAACCGCATTTGGCTTTGTTTGTTGACGATAAGAACCCGCTGCTCTTTTACGATGTCATTACTGACAAATCGAAGTTGATGCTGAAAACTAACGGAAGTCTATGGTTTGAAATCAACGAACGTTTTGGGAAAGAAGTGGCACAATGCATGCAGCGAGCGGGATTCGTCGACGTAAACATCCACAAGGATGCCAGCGGTAAGGATCGATTTGTGTCCGGGCTGTTCATCGACCCTCAACAGTGATTCCGACGGTGTTGCCGATTTGAATCAAAGAATTAAAAAACGGTTCAGCATTTCTATATACTTTTACCGCACTATGAAATCGACGACAGTATCTTTTATTGGTGCAGGAAATGTAGCATGGCATTTAGCACCCGCGCTTGACAACACAGAGTTTGCCGTCCGTGAAGTTTACAGCAGAAATGAAAAACATGCTGCTGCTATTGTCGATAAATTATATGAAGCTGAAGTCAATCCCACGCTTGATTTTTCTGAGAGCACGTCTAAGATTTTTATCATTGCCGTTGCTGACGATGCTATTCAAGACGTAGTGCGCGATTTGAAGTTACCTCACGACGCAATTTTGGTACATACATCAGGTAGCCAACCGCTGAGTGCTTTGGGTTATGCGCCAACAACGAAGGTCGGCGTATTCTATCCCTTGCAGACCTTTACCAAAGGTAAACTGATCGATTTTCAGCACGTGCCATTTTTTGTAGAAAGCGAAGATGTTGATACTGAAAAAATATTGCTTGCGATGGGCAAAGCGATAAGTAAGAAGGTATTGAAAATATCTTCCGATGATCGAAAGGCGCTCCATGTTGCTGCGGTGTTTGCTTCCAATTTTACGAACCATATGTTCACCATAGCGGAAAATATAATGGAACATCATCGCCTTAGTTTTGATCTTCTCAAACCGCTCATTGCCGAGACATTAAACAAGGGGTTGGAAATAGGACCTCAAAAAGCGCAGACAGGCCCGGCCCGAAGAGGTGACCTGGAGATTTTAGATCGTCATATGGAATTCTTAAATGAAGACGAGGAGGTTTCGGACATATATAAAGTGGTAAGTCAGCATATCGTGAATACCTATCATCAATAACGGACTGGCTATGCGTTAACGCGAACTGTATTGGTGAAGGAAATCAGTAACATCTTTTTTCCACCGAGTTTGATTGTCAACCAAGAACACGTTGTGCCCTGCATGAGGATAGGTGACCAATCGTTTAGGGCCGTTTAAGTTTTTATAGATCTCCTGCGATTCTTCGAGTGTTACCCGTTCGTCTTGTTCGCCATAGAGAATTAAAGTAGGGATAGAGACCGACTTCGCATATGATATTGGATTGTGTCCAAAAGCCCAATAGCCATGCTGAACGCCACCCCAAAAAGTAAGAAGCGTAGACATGGGAAATGGCGGAACATTCATCATCGTAAAACGTGCGCTAACAGTTTTTGCTAAAGATCCGAAAGGGCATTCCAGGATGACGGCGTTTGCATTGAGCTTGTAATCGTCAATCGCTTTTAGAATCGCTGCTGCGCCCATCGAAGTGCCGAACAAAATTATCGGCTCCGACTGTTGTGCGATAAAATCATAACAATCTTTTACTTGCTGTGCTTCATCAAAGCCTATCGTTGTACTATTTCCTGCGGAACCACCGGAGCCACCAAAGTCCACGAGTATCGTGTTGAATCCCATGGATTGAAAAATTTCAGCACGCTCCAGCAGCGATGATTTCTCACCAGCATAGCCATGAAACATAATAACCGTTCCCTTTGCGTGACGCACTTGCGCACGCCAGCATTCTAGTTTTTCGGAACTGGCGATTGAAAACGTCTCGTAAGCATTGCTCGGGATTGTTTGATGCAGTGGCCGGGGATTGGCGATCCCAGTAAAAAGCACTTTCAATTTATCGAGTATCGTTAATTCAGTAGGATCTTTCGTTCGGGCTGTCGCAGTAGTAGAAAAATGGGTGAAACGATAAGCGTGGATGTAGGCGACAACATTCATCAAAATAAATACGGCTGCGATGAGTAGTGCGAGTTTCTTCAATAATTTCTTCATGCTCATTGGGGATGGTTATCAAACGGAGGTCATGCTATTCAGGTTTTTTTTGATCTATCGGATGATGTACCTTTAACCTCCCTAAAAAACGCCTACGCAATGAGCCACAACAAGTATCGTACTGAAACCGACTGCCTAAACTGTGGTGCCGAGGTAACAGGCAAATTTTGCTCCGCGTGTGGACAAGAGAATATCGAAGTACACGATAGCTTTTTTCACTTGGTTGGCCATTTTGTGGCCGACTATTTTCATTACGATTCAAAGTTCTTAAGGAGCATGAAGCTTCTTTTTTTTCGACCTGGATTTTTAACAAAGCAATATTGGGACGGTAGACGCGTGGCGTATATCCATCCGTTGCGTTTGTATTTTTTTATCGTCGTCATCGGTGTGCTGATGGGCGGGATATTTTTCGAGCACTATAAGAATGATATCAAAGACCGGATAATTAAGACGACCGTTACCGACAATGACACAACCAAGGTGCAAATTGGCGAAGATAGCGGCGCATCTATCTCCTGGACCAGAGATATTCCGGATTCCACGGTAACTGATGTTGATGCCTTAAAAGCGCAAAAGGGTGGTGATGCTCGGGAGCAAATTTCAATTGGCCTTGATCGGTTCATCGGTCACCTGAAGTTCATTCTGTTCGGACTACTTCCTCTTTATGCGCTCATTTTCAAGATATTATATATCCGTCGAAAATCGTTCTATGTAGATCATTTGATCTACGCGATGCACCTGCAGTCGTTTGCATTCCTGAGTGAATTGGTCTTTACCCTCCTCGCTTTCTTAATTCCCATACTCGACTCGCCGCTTAAATGGAGCAGTTATGGATTAATTATGGTTTATACAACAATATCCTTACGATATTTATATCAACAATCGTGGTGGAAAACGATTTTAAAGTCATTGATTGCCACCGTGTTGATCCTGCTTGGGTTGGGCCTTGTATTTGTCGCCTACATGGTGATTGCCCTCTTGAATGTATCTTAAAACCTTATGTTATTTTTTACATGTTGAATATTAGAAGACCAAGAAGAAACAGAAAAAGTGAAGCCGTTAGAGCAATGGTCGAAGAGACAAAAGTCACCACCGACGATTTGATCTTTCCTTTATTTCTGATTGATGGCAAAAATAAAAAAGTAGAAGTAGCATCGATGCCTGGCATCTTTCGCTTGTCGTCGGATCTCATGTTAAAGGAGGTTGAAGAATGCCTTCGTTTGGGCATCAGAGCCTTCGATATTTTTCCAGCTGTAGAAGATCAGTTTAAAGATGTACACGCCACGAAGAGCTACGATAGTAATTTCTTTTACTTAAAGACGTTGAAAGAAATTAAACAACGGTTTCCGGAAGCTTGTATCATCACCGATGTGGCGATGGATCCGTACAGCTCCGACGGACACGATGGCTTGGTGAAAGACGGCAAGATCGTGAACGATGAGACGTTGGAGATTCTCGGTAAGATGGCACTTGCGCAGGCGGAAACTGGAATAGATATACTTGGGCCTTCTGATATGATGGATGGTCGCGTGGGTTATCTGCGACAAGTTCTCGATCAGAATGGGTTCACGGAAGTTTCCATTATGAGCTACACGGCAAAGTATGCGAGTGGATTTTATAATCCTTTTCGTGATGCGCTTGATTCGGCACCAAAATTTGGAGACAAGAAAACATATCAGATGAATCCAGCGAATAGAACAGAAGCGTTGATAGAAGCGGAGCTCGACACAGCAGAAGGTGCAGACTTTCTGATGGTGAAACCTGCGCTTGCCTATTTGGACATCATCAGGTTATTGAAAGATAATTCGAACCTTCCCATCGCAGCATACAATGTGAGTGGTGAATATTCGATGATTAAAGCAGCGGCACAAAAAGGATGGCTCGATGGTGAGCGTGTCATGAAAGAATCGCTGTTAAGCATCAAACGCGCAGGAGCCGATGTTATTCTCACCTACTTCGCAAAAGAATTTGCAGCCTTAAATAAAACGTAAAAAATGTGATCTGCAGGACCCTCTCATTGTTCATTCTCTTTATTGCCTTCTCGTTCCAAGCGTCGGCGCAAGCATTCATTGTTGGCGACAGCGCCAGAATGGATGTACACGACGATTTATTTTATTGGCGAGATTCAAAAGGCACTGCTACAATTCAAGAGGTAGTAGGGCAGGAAATGAAAACACTCCGACACTCCGAAGCGCCTAACTTCGGATTCGACAAAGCGACGTATTGGTTTCGGCTTGAGATAAAAAATAAAACACAAAAAGAAGATTGGCTTCTTGAAGTGCCTTTTGCACCGCTCGATCGTGTAGATTTCTATGAGTCTGACTCAACGGGTAAGTGGATTGTGAAGTCTTCTGGTGATCACATTCCCATCAGGCAGCGCGAGATTGATTATCGTCACCCGGTATTTCCAGTGGCGGTTGCAAAAGGTGAAACGAAGACTGTTTATTTTAAAGTGAACAGTAACTCTTCCATACAGTTTCCGCTTACGTTATGGGTACCCGATAAATTTGTAGAGGCCTCATTTCATGTACAGATCATCAATGGTCTTTTCTACGGCGCCATGTTGTTGATGGCATTGTATCAACTTTTCTTGTTCTTTTCTATCCGCGATAAGATTACCTTCTTTTATGTCATGGCGTTATTGTCGATGACGAACGTAGTCGCAATGTTTCAAGGATATTCGTTTTGGTATGTCTATCCGGCTACACCAAGTTACAACGATGTGATGGCGATGTTTGCCGGACCAATTTTCTTATTGTTCTCAACGCTGCTGACCAGAGAATTCTTGAGCCTGAAATATTTCAGCGGCGTTCTCGATAAGGTGTTGCTGGCCAACATGACAATCGACGTTGTTGCCGGTATTGCCATGTATTTTTCTGACAACCAAATCTCTTATCGTTATCATCACTACTTTGTATTGATCCATTGTACCTTGGTTTTAGCAGCGGCTGGATACTGCTTCTACCGCGATTATAAACCAGCGCGATACTACTTGCTGGCGTGGGTGAGCGTTTTGTTAGCAACTGTTATTTTCACCATGAGTAATCTCGGTTTTGTACCAGGATACCTCAGTACAAACTATAGCGGTTTGATGATCGGCTGTATTTTGCAGATGCTTTTCATCTCATTCGCGCTTGGCGATCGGTGGAATCAACTTTTGCGTGAAACGGAACGGGCTAAAGAACTTGAACTTAAACTCCGCGAGCAAGAGAAAGTTAAACTGGAACACGAGGTAAAAGTTCGGACGGAAGAAATTCAAACCAAGAGCGAGCGACTCGAAGAAGTGAATCGCGTAAAAGATAAGTTGTTTTCTCTGGTGTCGCACGATATCAAAGGGCCACTCGGGTCGTTGCGCTTAGCCCTGACGATGATGAAAACCGGTCAAGTGAGTCCTGAAGAATTTCAACATCTGACCTCTGCACTCGAAACGCGATTTGGACAGACAACTGAATTTGTCGAGAACCTTCTGCAGTGGGCAACGCTCCAATTGAAAGGTGAAATATTCGAGCCGACGACGATCGATCTTTCAGAGATTGTTAATGAAACAGTAGGGCTTCTTGAATTAGATATTCGCAAGAAAGAAATCACCATTCGGAATAATGTTTCCCAAAACTTTCCGGCATTTGCTGACCCTAACATGGTTCGTTCTGTGCTGCGTAATTTGATGACGAACGCTGTGAAATTTACGGGCGCGCGTGGTACCATCGCCCTGAACTGTTGGATGAATGATCAGCAAGTAATCATCTCCGTGGCGGATACAGGCGTAGGCATTCCGTTGGCGAACAGGAACACACTTTTCACAATCGAAAGCATCACCACACAAGGAACGAAGCTTGAAAAAGGAACTGGCCTTGGACTTATGCTCTGCCATGAATTCATTGAAAAGAATGGCGGTAAGATTTGGTTCGATTCTGAAGAAGGCAAAGGCACAACATTCTTTTTCTCGCTGCCAAAAGAAGCTACTTGTGAGCTCCCCGATACACCAGTCTCTGCGCCGATACCTTCAACGGCTTCACACGGTTGACGATGAGCCTGCACGATAAATATCTTCCGGCTTATGACTTTCATGAAGTACATGAAACCACAATAAACGCATCGTCGGAAATTATTTACCCAATCATACGGAATCAAGATTTCAGTGGGTCGTGGATTATCAGGACATTATTTTTTCTCCGTGGATTACCCGCAAAAGGTGTGACCATCAAAGTTTTGGGCGATCAGAAATTTAATCTCCTCGAAGAACTTCAATATAAAGAAATACTGATCGGGTTGATTGGACAGTTCTGGAAACCGACTGGCGAACTCCAAAGTTTCGAGCCTCATGAATTTCAATCATTTCATGGCCCGTATGCGAAAGCGACTTGGAATTTTGCATTAGTCAAAGAAGGTGAAAGAAATCGATTAATTACCGAAACTAGAATTGCGTGCAACGATGAGGCGATCAAGAAATCATTTTCGCGATACTGGTTTTTTATCAGACCTTTCAGCGGCTTGATTCGAAAAGAAATGTTGCGTGCAATAAAAGTGAAGGCAGAGCAGCAGGCTAAGCTACTTTGTGCTTAACGATACCCTTTTGACCATCAATCTTCAGGTCGAAAAACTTGGTGATGAAGTTGCTGAGGCGCAAGCCGGCCATCTGTGGCGTATAATCTTCTGGGTAGAAAACTGTTAATTCAAGAACGGCCTTGATGAAGTTTTCGTGCTTGCAAAATTCTTTAATCCATTGTTTGAAAACGGTCTGCCATTCGTCTGTGTAGCGCTCAAAAGGATCACGACCGTCGAAAATAAATTCGAGCTGATTGTCGCCGTAGTACTTATACCGGAATACACCAGCAAGGTTCAGGTAAAACTCGTGGAGTTGGATGTACTCTGTGCCGGTATGGTGTTGAATTCTATCAGAAGCAGCGTCGGAAATACCCAGTGGGTTATAATTGAGCAGGTACTCAACTTTTACAAAGTCAACCAGGTGCTGCAATAGGCTGCTTTCAAGAGACAATTGTGCTTGTTCAAGAATGTAGTTTTTGTCGCGGGGGAAAAACTTTCGAAGCACAGGTTTTAAGAGTTTCCCAAAAGTAGTAAAAAACCTTTTACAGACTGAAGTAAAGATGTCTCTTCCCTAAATTTTTGGGAATCTTTTTTCAGATTTTTTAGAATTCATCCGCGCTGGAGTGCTCGTACGACATTTTGTATCGTTCCGGAACATTTCCATTCACCATCGCGCCTGCTTCCACCGATGGATAAATCTCTTCGAGCGTCTTGACTTCGTTCATAAATACCCGGCGACTGATTTGATGGCGATTCAATTTGCGCGGGTTATCTAGCCCCGAGGCTGCCAGCAATTCTACAAAGCTTTCAACGGTATGCTTGTGGTAATTGGCTACCCGTATCTTCTTGTCGTCAATCACAAGTCCCTTAACCAATTCCGGATCTTGCGTCGCAACGCCAGTAGGGCAGGAGTTCTTGTTACATTCCAATGCTTGAATACATCCCAGCGCCATCATCATGGCACGCGCGCTGTTACACATGTCGGCACCCAACGCGATAGCACGGATCATTTGAAAGCCGGTGAGAATTTTTCCTGAGGCAATGATCTTGATGTGCTGACGAATATTGAAGCCTTTCAGCATGTTCTCCACGAATGCCAGACCATCAAGAAGCGGCATGCCCACGAAATTCGAGAACTCTGGCGGCGCAGCACCGGTACCACCTTCGCCTCCATCAACGGTGATGAAGTCCGGATAGATGTCGAGCTCGACCATCGCTTTACAAATAGAAATAAACTCTGTTTTTCGACCGATGCACAACTTGAAGCCTACTGGCTTTCCACCAGAAAGGTCTCGCAGGTTCTTTAGGAACAACACCATCGTTCGTGGTGAATTAAAGGCACTATGAAACGGCGGTGAAAATACGGTCGTACCGGCTTTCACGCCGCGTATGGCTGCGATCTCAGGTGTATTCTTTTTTGCAGGCAATATTCCACCATGGCCTGGTTTAGCACCTTGTGAAATTTTTAACTCAATCATTTTCACCTCAGGTCGCGTAGCATTCTTGCTAAATGCTTCGGCCGAGAAATTTCCATTGTCATCGCGCGCACCGAAGTAGCCCGTACCAATTTGCCAGATGATGTCGCCACCATTCTTTAAGTGATGTGGACTGATTCCGCCTTCACCCGTGTTGTGCGCAAACGCACCTAATTTTGCACCGGCATTTAACGCTTCGATGGCATTTCCGCTGAGCGATCCAAAACTCATCGCCGAAACATTAAGCACGCTGGCATTATACGGTTGCTTACAATCTTTATTGCCGATCAACACGCGCGGATGATGATCTACTTTGTGAAAATCAACCGGCACGATAGAATGCCCCATCCATTCATAGCCTTCCGCATAGACGTCGAGTTGTGTTCCGAAAGGTGTTGTGTCTACTTGTTTTTTCGCACGTTGATAAATGACAGAGCGATCGTTCCGATTGATCGGAACACCATCAGTATCAGATTCAACAAAGTATTGCTGAATTTTTGGACGCATATCTTCAAAAACATAACGCAATCTTCCAAGCACGGGGAAGTTCCTGCGAATAGACTGCTTGGTCTGATTCATATCGCGCACGCCCATGATGATGAGCGGCAAAACAATGGCAAATCCGAAAAGTGCTGGAAGCCAGAAGATCGCCCACAGCATCAATAATGCGGAAAGGATGACACTGGTAAGAATGAAAAGTTTTCTCATAGAGGTGAGGCTATAGAATCAAATATACAATTCTGTTAGAACTCATTGAATGTCAATGAGCGATAATTGGCGTGAAAAAACATGTGGGTTAGGCGTCGAAGAGACCTTTGCTACGATTGAGCGGCGTCACAATTTTAAGATGCTTGTACGCAAGCTCTGTTGCTTCTCTTCCGCGTGATGTCCTTTTGATGTAGCCCTCTTGAATTAGAAAGGGTTCATAAACTTCTTCGATCGTTTCGCTCTCTTCGCCAACAGCCGTGGCAATGGTACTTAAGCCAACAGGCCCACCTTTGAATTTTTCGATAATGGTTTGCAAGATCCTGTTGTCCATATCGTCAAGTCCGTTTTGGTCAACATCAAGTGCCTTCAAGGCCATCTCTGCAATCGCTTTTGTAATGACACCATCACCTTTAATCTGCGCGAAGTCACGCGTTCTTCTCAGTAAATTATTTGCAATACGTGGTGTGCCACGACTTCTCCTAGCAATTTCAAACGCAGCGTCATCCTCAAACGGAGCTTGCAGTATCGTCGCCGAGCGTTTTACGATTTGTGTCAGCAATGTCGAATCATAATATTCCAACCGTGCGTTGATGCCAAATCGTGCGCGAAGCGGAGAGGTAAGGAGTCCTGCGCGTGTTGTGGCACCAATCAAGGTAAATGGGTTCAACCCGATTTGCACAGAGCGAGCATTCGGACCGGCATCCAACATGATGTCGATACGAAAATCCTCCATTGCCGAATATAAATACTCTTCTACGATAGGATTTAGGCGATGGATCTCGTCGATAAACAACACATCATGAGGTTCAAGATTCGTAAGCAATCCAGCCAAATCACTGGGCTTGTCGAGTACAGGACCGGACGTGATTTTTATATTCGACTGAAGTTCATTCGCGATGATATTCGACAATGTTGTCTTGCCGAGACCCGGAGGGCCATGGAGTAGAACGTGATCTAAGGCTTCGCCACGTTGTTTTGCCGCCAATACAAATACTTTGATGTTGTCAACAACTTTCTGCTGACCTGTGAAGTCGTCAAAAGACAGTGGACGAAGTGCTTTCTCAAATTCTTTTTCACCGGCACTTAACCCTTCGTTCTCTCCTTTTAAATAGTCTTCGCGCATGCTCGTAAAAAGTTTCCCAAAAGTACGATTGTTTCGGCCCGCAAAACAAAAATCTTAATGGAGTATGCAGAATAAGTCAAAGGGGCTAAATTGCAACAATATTGCATATAGGAGATGTTAATCAAACTCGCCGTCCTCTTCTTAACACCGTTACTATCAGGACTTTCTATTTTTTTTGTTCCAAAGGGAAAGAATTCAAGCTTTAAGCTTTTACTCGTTTTTGCCGGCGCTTATTTATTTGGAATTACCATCATCCACATCCTTCCTGAGCTTTATCGCCAAAGTGGATCATACGAGTGGATTGGTTTGTTTGTGTTGGGCGGATTTTTTCTGCAACAGCTATTGGAATACTTCACCTCGGGTATTGAGCACGGCCATTTACATTCCCACGGCCACGATCACAGCCATAACCACGATCATCATCACCATCATCATTTCGATCAAACCCAGCAATCCGTATCGGCTATCGTATTGCTCATTGCCCTTTGCGTTCACGCATTTTTAGAAGGCGGAATGTTAGCGCAACCTCAAATGACATTCGGCGGAACGCACAACGATCAGAATGCAATTCTTTTGGGCATTGCGTTACACCGTGCTCCTGCAGCCTTTGCTTTGATGACGGTTCTTGCATTTCAGTTGAAGTCCCGTAAAAAAGCCCTTCCGCATTTATTGGTATTTTCAATTGCAGCCCCAGCCGGACTTTTACTCAGCACCTACCTCGCCAACGAAGAGATTTTAACGGCCTCAGGAATGATCGCACTGAATGCATTGGTGAGTGGTAATTTCTTGCATATCTCCACAACGATCGTTTTTGAAAGCAGTCCCGAGCATAGGTTTAATGCAAAGAAGATGGCCGTGGCCGTTGTGGGCGCATTGCTTGCTGTGGTGGTGGAGCAGATGATGCATTAGCCAATAACGCTAACGCGAAAGAGGTACGCCACGTGGGCACGTGATCGGATACTATTTAGTGACATCATACCTTTTGTGAACTAATCTCCTTGCGTAACTTGTCCGAATGCTTAATCGATTGCTGACATTAGCGACGAACAGAATTTCTGCACTACCCGTACTGGTGCTGATGCCGCATAGCCGTTGCAATTGCCGTTGTGTGATGTGTGACATCTGGAAAGCAAATCATAACAAACAAGAGATAAATTCAGATACACTCGCGCTGCACATTGATTCTTTTAGAAAACTCGGGGTGAAGCATGTAGCTTTTTCCGGTGGTGAAGCGTTGATGCATGATAATCTCTGGAAGCTGTGTGAACAACTCAAAACTATTGGAGTCAAAATCACCTTGCTGTCCACTGGGATAACGCTGAAAAATCACGCAAAGGAAGTCGTACATTGGTGCGATGAGGTAACGGTCTCCCTCGATGGATCGCATGATGTTCACAATCAAATCAGAAACCTTCCAAGAGCATATGAGAAATTGCAGGAAGGAATCGCGGCTATAAAAATAATCAAGACAAATTTTAGAATTACCGCCCGCACCGTTATCCAGAAATTAAACTACCGTGACTTCCCACACATCCTGGAAGCAGCAAAATCTTTAGCGGTAGATCAGATATCTTTCCTGCCCGCCGATCTTTCATCAACCGCTTTCAATCGCGAAAATCCGTGGACGCAAGACAAAGTTGTGGAGGTTGGTCTTGATAAAAATGAAACAGATGAACTTCAAGATATCATTGAGAAATCATTCCTGGACTATGCGGAATTGTATGAGCAACGTTTCGTCGCGGAATCCAAGAAAAAGATGCTAGATATCGTGCAATACTATCGTGCCTCATTAGGGCTGATTGATTTTCCTGCAAAAAAATGCAATGCGCCCTGGGTATCCGCGGTGATTGAAACTGATGGCGAGGTTAAGCCATGCTTCTTTCTTCCTGCTTACGGGAATATTTACAAACACTCCTTTTCTGAGATAGTCAATTCACAACAAGCGATTGCTTATCGAAAGAATCTTAATATGCGTGAAAACGCCACATGTCAAAAATGTGTGTGTTCTCTACACCTCGGACTTCGACAGATGCTTTGACGGGACAATCCAATAGAGGTAGTTCTTTCCATCGGCCCATACGTTGCGTTCGCTGATCGTCTCAAATGCAAATTTGTGTTTCGCCGCAATATTGAATATCGTTTGAAGATCGCATACTTCAGAAAGTATCATCAGTACTTTACCATCTTGGGTTGTATACTTTCCTACATCAGAAAATAATCTTTCGAAATATTGATGATGCTCACCGCAGTACCACGCATGTTGTGCTTCGTCTTTTGGATCGGCAGGATAGTAAGGAGGATTGATAACAATCCAGTCGAATGATTCTGTCAAGTTGCTGAACAGATCTGAATGCACAACGGTTAATGGGACTTTGTTAAATAGGCCATTTTCGGTTGCATCAGCAACGGCTTTTTCATTGATGTCGCAAGCCGTGACCCTTGCGCCTTTCTTTGCGGCAAAAACGGAGATTACACCACTGCCACACCCGAGCTCCAGAAATTTTTTACCCGTAAGTTGTTGCGTCTTTAGAAACGAAAGAAGGTAACGCGTGCTAAAGAAAAAACCTGGATGGAATACCCCGGAAGAGACTCGAATTCGTAACGCGTCATAACGAAAGATTCTGGTTTTGGAAAGATACCACTGTGTGGCTACACGCAACGGAAATCCGACGAGGGTTGTAAAGAATTTTCTCATCCACTATTCCTGATAAAATCCCTCAATCTCCGGCTGACGATAGCGCAGCCAAAACTTTTGTAGCGCTTTTAATTCATAAGGGAATGCAAATACATTGAATCGATAACGAAAGGAGGAAAGATGATGCATCACCTTTTTTTGGAGGTTTGTCACTTTAAAATCAGAAACCGTCGGATATTGCGCGTTGAGCACCGTTTCAAATCCAAGTATTTTGTTTACCATCTTTGGTGTCAGCCAGGGCGTCAGGGGATTTTTTCGCAAATCGAAGTTTTGCCATTCTGCGCCAAGCCAGTCTTCAAGCACTTCGGGAAATTTGAATCCCGACTTCTTCACCATCTCATACATCTCCGAACCCTCAACAGGCACAGGACTGTATACATAAATGATGATCTCTGTCTTCGGATTGATCGCTTTAATTTCTTTGATGTAGGCAATATCGCGATCGATTTGTTCCATTACTTTTTCTGGTGTTTCGCCAGGGAAACCCAGTACAAATGAATACTCTGGAATAATATCGAACTTCATCATGCGTGCAGCAAACTTTTTCATTTGCGCAGTTGTCTGTGTGCCGCCTTTGTCCATTTTTTTCAGAAGCTCATCATTGCTTGTCTCAGCACCGAAGAAGATCATGCGGCACCCGGCATCGCGCATGATGGCGAGTGAGTCATCGGAATATTTGTCAATGGTGTCAATTCGTCCTTCGCCCCACCAGCTGATATTTTCGTGGCGGACGAGCTTTGCGAATTCCACTGTACGCTTTTCACTCACGAAGAAATTGTTGTCATGGAATTCAATCGCATCAGCACCATGAACATCTTTGAGATACTTCACATCTTCGTAAATCAACTTGGCAGATTTTCCCTTCCATCGCGCATTGTACAATGGAACCACAGCACAGAATGAACAGGTGAAGGGACAACCCATACTGGAATGATACGCAGCGGTCCGTTTTCCAAGGAAAGTCTTACCAAGATAATTCCTGACAGGATAAAATTGATTCAGATAATCATAGGGTAGCTGCGGCAACGTATCCTGATCTTGTAGGGCAGATTGTCTTGTCTTAATTATTTTGTTGTTGCTGTCTTTATAAATCAGGTTTTCAAACTCATGATGCGGCTTCCCCTCAATAAGCGCTTCAAGGAGTCGTGGAAAAACCTCATCGCCAGGGCCGTTAATCACGAAATCAACGTAGCCTGAATTCAATACCGACGGGTGTTGATTCGAAGAAAAGTATCCACCCCAGATGTTAATCACCTTTGGATATAATTGCCTGATTTGTTTTGTATAAGGAATGGCCTGTCGCAATTGTGGTCCGGGCATCGCCGTGCAACCAAAGAACCGGAAGTCGCCTGTGTCGAGATAATGTTTGATCTTAATCCATGGATCTTTTTCCATGTTTCCGTCTACAATCACATATTCGAATTTACCGTGGATGGATGCCGCCACCTGCAAAATAGAATTCGGTATGCGATGTTTGGATCGCGCGCTCTTCGGATTGAATAGTATAACCTTATTCATCTCTCTAAAGTAAGCAACCTAATTGGCGCCAACAATTATTTAATGACACTTAATACATCACAACGTAGCTTTTGATTCCAAATGACGATGTCTTATTTTTACTCAAAACAATCGTCATATTTTAATGCTCAAGAACCGGCTGCGGAAATTGCTTAACGGTCACTCTGTTCTGCAGAAGTATCAGTGCGGTTTATGGCCAATACCCTCACGCGTGGGATATCTACTCTCCTCACTATGTTAATGAATTTATGAAGGTGGTGTTTCTCTCTTACGCGCGCGTCATGAATCAGTCAGATCCAAAAACATGGCTTCAAAAAATAATTTTTTATACTGGAATTGCTGAGGCCATGGCACGAAAAGTAAAAGTTGAAAGCGTGCATTGTATCGATTACGAGGGTACCCTTGAACAGCATGACGTTACTTATCATTTCTTACGCCTATTAAAATTGGGAATCGTTTTCCCATTGCGCCTACATAAATATGTTTCAAAACTCGATGCTGATGTTGTTATCGTTCATGGATTAATATTTCCTTGGCAGCTGATTCAGCTCCAGAACACGTTACGTAAATCTTCAAGGATTTTTGTGCAGCATCACGCAGAGAAACCGCTTCGATTTCATAAAGCTTTTTTTCAGCGTTATGCAGACCAACGCATTGAGGGATATTTTTTTACCGAAGCGGGACTTGCTCGCCCGTGGATAGATGCTCAGCAAATCAAACGTAACGAAAAAGTTCATGAAGTAATGGAGGTGTCATCTTCCTTTCAATGCACGAATGTTGATCGGGATAAGAAACGATACCTTTGGGTTGGACGATTGGATCACAATAAAGATCCGCTTACATTGTTAAATGGGTTTTCAATTTTCTTGAAAAAAAATCCACATTGCGTTCTGACAATTATTTTTCGTGGCGGAACACTTAGAAGCGAAGTTGAAGCAATAATAAAAGAGGAACGACTCTCAGGTTCCGTGATCTTGATTGAAGATGTTCCGCACATTGAACTAGAACATCATTATAATCAGAGTAGCTTTGTAATCGCCACTTCGCACTACGAAGGAAGCGGTACTGCTGTTTGTGAGGCGATGTCGTGCGGATGCATTCCCGTACTGTCAGAGATTCCTTCTTTTATTTTTATGACGGGCCGTGGTAAAGTTGGTTTCTTATTTGAACGCGGCAACGCGCAAGCATTAGCCAACGCGTTAGAAAAGAGCTCATTCATTGATGTCGAAAAATATCGCGAACAAGTTCTCCAGCAATTTTCGAAACATCTTTCACATGATGCGATTGCTAACAAAATGTTGTCAGTAATTAATGACGGTGCGGATGGATGAACGACAAAGACTGCGCATAGCCATTATTGTTCCCGGTGGGATTGGCACCGGTGCAAACAACATTGGCGTGCCCGTACTGGAGCGACAAGTTCGAATGCTGGCAAAGGATTTTGATATCACGGTCTTCTCCTTATTTCCGGTGAATGCCGATTATATTCCTGATGGGTTTCAGGTAATCAGTATTCCCTTTCGCAGTACATTTAGAAAAAGCGTCGCACTTCTGCACGCATTCAGAAAACTCCATCGTCAAAATAAATTTGTTGCCATTCATGGATTCTGGGCTTTGCCTTCAGGGTTTCTCGCTGTGTTCATTGGAAAACTTTTTGGTATTCGAAGTGTTGTAAGCGTTTTAGGTGGAGATGGTGCTTCCGTACCGGAAATAAACTATGGACTGCTGCGAAAGCCGCTTACTAGGAAATTGGTCTTATGGACACTGACCAACGCAACTCACCCTATGGCACTCACGCAATATCTTGTCGATAACCTCACACGCCATGGATTGAAAAGAAAGATCGTCGTTGTTCCCTGGGGAATAGACACCTCCTTGTTCTCATTCAAGACAAGACAGATATCGGCACCAGTAAAGTTCCTGCATATTGGCAACTTAACACCCGTGAAAGATCAAACTACTTTGCTTAGGGCGTTTAGGATCATTCGGGATAACGTTGATGGTCATCTCACCATGATCGGAGAAGGAACAGACTACAATAAAGTTATTAATTTGGTCAATGAACTTGAACTCAAGAACGATGTCACGTTATTGAAACCGTTGGCTTACGAATCATTGCCAGCATATTACGATGCTGCTGATGTGTTGTTGCATACATCTTTATCGGAAGGGCAAAGTGAGGTAGTCACAGAAGCGATGAGCAGTGGACTATTGGTGTGTGGGACCCGAGTAGGCGTAATGTTTGATGTGCGTGAAGGATGCCTCACCGCTGATGTAGGGGATCATAAACATCTTGCAACATTGGTTTTAGAAATACTAAAGAATCATCAAGCGATCGATGATTGTCTGATGTACGCTCGTCGGTGGGCAACACAACAGGACATTCACTGGACGATTGATCGAACAAGACAAATCTATCGGGCGCTATGAGCAATGCTAACAATAAACCTCGGATCGCTCTTTTTGGAGTGGGCTCACTTGGGGGAGATCAGTCCGGCGAAGGAATTCCTGTGATCGCTGATTTGTTTTCACGGCTGTCTGAGCAATATGATATTGTTTACTATTCTTTTACGCGTGTGAGGAAGGACAATATTCCTACGAATATTGTCGTGCGCCAAATCATCGCGATGAAATTTCCTTGGCGCTTAAAATATCTAATTCTTTTTTTTCATGCCCTAGCGGATCATATCCAAAATCGGTTTACTCTGCTGTTCTCGGTTTCGGTGTATCCTTCTGGACTTTTTTCATTGGTCTTGGGTAAGCTTATAAATCGACCAGTGCTCGTACAATTGATCGCCTCAGAAGCGACGCGGATTAAAGATGTTAGTGTGCAACTCGTGATTCCGTGGCGGCGATTTATTACAAAATTTGTCTGTAAACACGCAGATAGGCTAATCACCGTTGCCGATTATCAGCGCACGCTAGCTGTAACCAGTCTCCCGACCACACGTCATATAGACGTGTTACCGTTACGTATTAACGTCAATGATTTTGTTTACCGTAAACGAAAAATTGAATACCCTGTTCATTTTATTCAGGTTGGGTTTTATGGTATCGTGAAAGATCAGGATACGATGTTTAAAGCGTTCGCCAAAGTTGCTACACAAATAGATTGTCATCTCACTGTGGTCGGCTACGGCTTCGATAATGTGAAAGTGAATGCGATGTTAACGGAACTAGGTGTTGAAAATAAAGTTACGCGGGTGGGGTTTGTTCCGCGTGCGAAGTTACATGAATACTACGATCGCGCACATATACTTTTACATACAGCACGATTCGAGACCGGCTGTGCAGTAATTCAAGAAGCTATGGCTAGTGGCGTTGCCGTTTGTGGAACGAATGTTGGAATATTAGCCGATCTTGGAAATCAGTATGCGAACATCGTTGAACCCCAATCGACAGATGAATTGGCTGCTGAAATTTTGCGGCTCGTGCACGATCAGCACCGTTACGATTCGATCACACGCACAGCCCGTGATTGGATCAAACAACATGATGCCCGGTATGCTTACCTTAATTATCTGAATTTTTTGGATGGGATTAGCGGTCGGAAAAAGTGACGGTATCATTAACTTTAGTAAAACTACCTTTGTCAAGTGTGTAGACAGTGTCGAAGAAACTCGCGTTATGCGTTTTGTGCGTAATCATCAAAACAGTCTTTCCTTTTAACGACAAGCCAGAAACAAGGTCTAGAATTTCCTTTTCCAGCGATTCATGAATTTGATTCATACTTTCATCAAAAAGTAGGATTTCCTTGTCGCAATAGAGCGCTCGCGCAATCGCCAAACGTTGTTGTTGACCACCGGAAAGCTTTACACCTCTTTCTCCGATGCCCTGATCCATTCCTTCAGGAAGCAGGGCAACTAAGTCATTGAGTCTTAACTCGTGAATGATCTTTGTGATCTTCAAACGATCGATTTGTTGTTCAGGAATTCCCAGCGCAATATTCTCTATAAGAGACGCGTCAAGAATGTAAGGGTTTTGTGGAACGTAAGCGATGAGATCCCTGAGCGATGATGCACCTACAGCCACATCGTCGATAAAAAATTCTCCCTCTTCTGTTTCGAGAAGCCCGAGAAGAACTAGTAGCAAAGTAGATTTGCCTTCACCAGATTTACCTGTAAGCGCTATGCGATCCCCTTTGTTCAACGTGATATTCGCATTTCTTAAAATCCAAGGGCCGCCTGCATATCTCGCACTAATGTTTTGAAGCCTAATTTGACGATTAAATAATGGGACGCTTTCGGCAGGGGAGGACTTGATGGTGTCGTCTGCCTTAGTCGCCTCACCCAAAATTGCGATCACATGATCATGCGTCCTAAACTGTAATATGCTTAATAAAATTCTATTGATAGACGGAATGATTCTGAAACTAGCACTGGCGTAGATGCTGAGCATAAAAATGGTATCCTGATAGTGCGTTGTAGCAAGCGTGGTGTAAAGAATCAATCCGCAGATGATAAAGGTTGCAACGATTTCGGTAATTCTTGTTGTCCCGGTTTGCGTTACATGATCACGCACATAGGCTTCTGACAGTTTTGCACTTGGCCCAGACTGCTTATCTATGAAGTAATGCTCCTTTGCTGAAGATTTAATTTCCATCAGCCCTTCTATAAGCTGAAGCGAGTTTTTCAAAAGTAACGGGTACTGTTCTTTCAACGTATCTCGGACGGCAGCGAGTTTTTTCTTTCGCGATCGATACAGCAAGAATAGCGGTGCGGCCAGCAGCAACAGTAAAATCGGTATTCTAAAATCAAGGATGATCAGGCCTATGAGAATTAATGTTGCTACCAATGTCTCTGATATCAACGTTGCTATCGGCGTTATAATGTTTGTTGCAAAAACGAATGGGTAGTTTGCAATGATGTTCACTTCTCTGCTGAAGTCGGTCTTCGAGAATGAATTATAATTCCGACGTGTATAGGCTTCAATCGCACGGGCAGATAAATCTTTGGCTACATTATAAATAAATTTTGCTTTTGTTTTTGCAATCAACAGCCCTAGCCAATTTTTTATCAAAACGAAAAGGAGAACAGCAAGAGTTAGGGCGATCAGCAATGTTTGCTGGCTGAGAGCTGGGAATACATTCCCATAATTCCCTATTCTATCTTGCAAATCCGGGTTTATGATGAGTCCAAAAAGCGGCAAAAATGATAGTAACCCCAAAAAGTCAAGAAGGGATTGGATCATTAATAACGAGAGGATCAGTCCACCCTTAGTGCGTTGCGTAGGACGAATCAATCTGAACGCATCCCTGATCGTATGCCTGAGCATAAAATGTTGATGTTTTGAGTTTGATATTCGCCATATAATTCGATAAATACTACTTAGCCTTGATTTTTATCCAAGGGAATGGCGACACAGTTCCCACCTTCGCAAAAACTCGGTTACGAATAGAACGCGGATCGTGCATGATTACGTGCTCGAAGCATTCTAAAATATTCCAGGCATGATGATAGTACATGCCCTTCATCGGTTCGACGCGCTGTTTCGTAAAATATTCTTTTGATCGCGATTGGGCAGCGTCGACTTCGTTGGCATTGTACAGTGGTGAATCGAAGACGTGCAACTCTCCATTCGGGTTTAGTTTAGTTATCAACGTTGTAATTAGTTTTATAGGGTTTTCAAAATACTGCAGAGCACTGGGCAATAAGATTACATCAGCACGTAAGCTAGACGGTAGATCGCTATCCACATCGGCACAAGCAAATGAGATGTTAGGAGAAAATAAGCTTGCAGCCTGTCGAAGTTCTGTTTCGTTAATATCAATGCCCAGTAAGCCAATCTTCATCGATTGGTTGATATAGTTTAAAAGCCATCCATTCCCGCAACCGACCTCAAGAATAGAATTGAATGGCTTCTTCTTCAGATATCCAATCAGTTTATCGGCAGAGCGTTTTCGAATCTTCCATTCCTTTTCAAGCATTGCGCCACCTCGATAAACGGGCAGAGCTTTCACTACATCATCCGAATATACACGGCCTTCTTTTTCACGTAACGTAATGTAGGCTTTTTCGAAATCCGATTCTCTTGCAAGACGTCGCTGGAAGAATAACAAACCCTCGCGATAGAAATCAGGATGATTTGCAAGAAAGGATTGAATTGACATCGATAAAACTATTTGCGTTGAAAGGTAACAATAATGTGATCAGCCCAGCGGTTAAATGGCATATTGTTCCTCACCCCCTTATCAACTGCACGCAACACTTTGTAAAGCGATGGATGCTTCACCGGAAAATCAGGTCGATGAGGCTGCGGGATGATAGCGCCGAGTCCTTCTGATTTTATGAAAACAAAATCATTTCCGAAAGCCTCCTTGATCTGCTGAAGCGAAAAATAGTATGTCTTGAAATATTCGCCTTCGAGATGTGCCATCACACCGTCGCGGTGAAAACGTCGAAGTGCACCGCGAAATCTTCCTTTGAAAATACCAGCGAGTTCCCAAGGGCAAACCGGCGGCATGATCACCCATGTTACGTAAGCTCCAGCATGAAGTAACCCCGGCAAATGTTTCGTTACTTTTCTCAGATCATCAATACAATTCAATCCGCCAAAGTTTGAAAACACATAGTCAAATTTTTTTTTATGTAAAACGTCAAGCGAATCGTAAGAGAGCTGTTGACTTGAGATGGATAGGGATGAGTGTTTTTTTATTTTCTCGTTCAATTGTTCGATCATTCCATCAGAAAGATCGGTGGCGTGAACGCTGTGTCCTTGACTAGCGAAATGCAACGCATCTATGCCGGTACCTGCATTCAATTCAAGCACTACACTTTTTGGTTTTATGAACGTATTGACGTGTGCATAAACCTGTTCGCGCATATCGGTGAGGATAATGTTTGCGCGATCGTCGGCATCGAATGTACCCGATTGCTTACTAAATGCTTTATTAACTGCATCAAAATTTTCAGAAGACATCATCTGCAATTAAGAACTTCAAATGAGCTGTAGATCGATTAAAAAATTGTCCGACATGCGCGAACATAAAGATATGTTTTTGAAACGTTGTTCGATGGAACTCAATCTCAGTAGTAATTTTTTTCGCGACGTAAACAGTCCCTCAAGACTTAATGGAGGTAGCGCAATTCCAACAGGAATAATTCGCTTTACCTTGAAACGTTCTTTCGACCAAGCACCGATTTGTCCCGGAGAATAGAACCAAGTTTTGCACTGTTGATTGTTCAAGTATCCCTTTACATCAGTGTTTGTCCAACGCCGAAATGCTTTTTTAAATTGAAATCGGTGTAAAAAATACAGCGACTCCCAAAGGCAAAATCGCGACATCGCCAACGCTACAATGCGGCCTCCAGGTTTTAGGATAGCAGGAATACGTTGAAATAGTTTCTGCGCTACTTCCGGACTCATGCTGTTGATGCCGCCGAAGTTTGAAAATATCAAATCAAATTTTTTATGAAACACAGTCTCATTGATACCCTCAAGATCAAGATATTGAGAGCTGATGTTTCTCTGAAATGTGAGCGTGGTGTTTCGTTGTGTAGTAACTTGCTGTGTTGCTTCAGAAATGTCTGTTGCAACGATGTTAAAATCTTTTTCGCTGAAGAGAAGTGCGTCGTCGCCGCTGCCCACATTCAACTCTAAAATCTCGAAACCGTCTAATGTAATAGCGAGTTGGCTAAGGTAGTCCCACACGATTTTACGCTGAAATTGACCAACCGCGTAAGGCGTCAGGAGCGTGTCGTTTTTTACGTCAATATGGTCGAAGGGCAATGCCATTATTCAGCAGTCTGCAGCTTTTTTAATTTTTTCTCGCGCATCAAACTTGCTGGCAGATAATACAAAGTAGCGAGGCCAGCACGTACATCTTTATACGTTAGACGCAATGGATTGGCAAACAGTTTCCCCAAACTATCATAACCTTTATGTTTTCGGTAGACGCTGTGCACATAACGGTGAAGCTCTTTATAGTACTGGTTGTTAAATGTACTCGAGAACATCAATGCTAAATCGTCAGAATCACTCCAGTTCTGTTTATCCTTCAGTTGTCCTTTTACTTTTTCGTAAAATTTCGTTCCAGGCAACGGGTATGAAACGGAAATTCCAATTTCGTCGGGCATTAAATCGAGCACCATTCGAATGGTTGCATCAATATCATCTTTTGTTTCTCCGAGGTAGCCAAATTGAAGGAAGAATGCGACACGAATGTTTTTCTCCTTCATCAATCGAGCTGCGGTATAAATTTGTTCAACCTTGGTTCCTTTGTCCATCGCATCAAGAATCGCCTGCGAGCCGGATTCAGCGCCCACCCAAATCGTTTCCGCACCAGATTCAGCGAGCGCGGCAAGATTATCTTCCTCTAATAACAAATCTACACGCGATTGAATTTTATATTTAAAGGAAAGTTTTTTCGCGTTAACAAGTTTGTTGAATTCCTGTACCCATCCCGGTTTTAATCCAAAGATGTCGTCGCTCATCCAAAAATGATCTGGCTTGTACTGCGATAATAACATTTCAATTTCGCGAATCACGTGCTGCGGCGATCGCGAGTTGTAGCGGTTGCCATAAATCGGCTTGGCGCACCAATTACACTTGTAAGGGCAACCGCGTGTGGTTGCGAGATTTACCGAGAAGTAGCCATGATGCTTTATCCATATCTTTCGATATGGATCAAGGTCGACAAGATCCCATGCGGGGAGCGGAAGATGGTCGAGCTCGCGCATGACGGGGCGCGCAGGATTAACTACGGTTTCTAATCCACGTAAGTAGGCGATGCCTGCTAGTTCGCTCGTAGTCTTTCGCGCTTTCAAAGCTAAAAGCAATTCTTTCAGTGTTTCCTCACCTTCACCACGAACGACATAGTCAGCGCCGTTTTGTAAATATTTTTCGTAGTGATCTGAAGAATCGGAACTCGATACAATTACGGTACAGCCAAAACGCTTCCCGATTTTTGTCATCATGAAAGCGGCTTCACGCATATTGGTGAGGCACATTTTCGTGAGGTAGTTAAATCCATCGTCGTAGATCACCAAATATTCCGGCTTGTGAGAACGAATCGATGGTATAATTTCTGAAGGCGAATCTTTTAAGCCGGTGTCAAACATGGATACATTAAACCCAGCGTCACGAATAACAGCAGCAGCCAGTAGGGTAGCAAGCGGTGCATAAGGCTGTTTGAATCGCCATTGCTTCGGGTCTAACTTGTAAAAATAAGAATGCGTAAAAAGAACAGAGCCCTTCATAATTTCATCGTGAGATTGAATTTGTCGTTATACGCTTGAAGCTTTTCAGCATATAGGCTGATAATTTTCTTTTGATAATGTCTCGGGTGATTTTTTGAAGCGTACTTCTTCGATTTAAATGCGATCTTAAAATCATCACTGCCATATGAATCGCCATGTACGCGCTGCCATCTGTTCATGGTGATTTTCATGAAGTATTCTTCAAGTTTATTTCCTCCCAATACGTTCATTAAATTTTCCACCGTACGTGTAAACCAATTCGTCGCGGATGATGGCACATCTTGTGTTGGCCGTTTCGAATAGTTGGGAAAATACGAGCCGAGCCACGTGTTGCTGTTGTGCAAGCGATGATAGTACTCAGCGCCGTACAATGGTATCACGGTGGCAAGCTCCGTTGCCGTGAACAGATTTTTTTCTTCGATCTCAAGATGATCAAAGTCGACGAAATAGTTCACGCAGAAATACTTGTAAGAATTGAAGAGGAAAATTCTTTTATACATCACCAAGAGTGTACGTGCAATCCAGAGTCGTCCGGGTTTGGTAATGATGAAAAAGTCGAGGTCTGCATTTTCATCCATATAACCCTTTGATAAAGAACCAGAAGCAAACACCGCACGGACAAATGGAAAGCGGGCGATAAATTTGGCTTTAGTTTTTGCCATGGGTAAGAAGCGTGCAGCCTCTCCGTTGCCCCGCAACCTCCGCTCGATGTTGGCACGTGAGTTCTGTATGGAGTAGAACTCATCGAACTGAAATATCTGCTTGGATGCGGTGAGTACGGCGAGTTCATGCCGCAGTGATGCAAGGTCTTTTTGTTGCGTGCCTAGGAAACGCATGATTTCGGAGGCCGTTAGCGGATAATTGAAGATATCGTAATAAAGAAGCGCCTTGATAATGTGTATTTGAAGCACATTGGTTTCAATATCGTGTTCAACTTCTTTCAATGTGTTATAGGGTAAAATGAAAATTACGAAAATTCTATCATGTGTTGAAGACACACGTCGTAACAATATTTGAATTTCCGGAAAAAGAGTAGAATTTTATCCGGAAAGTGTGTCACTAAAACTGTGACGGAACAATCAGAAAAACTTTAAGAAACAACGACAACCGACCCTATGCACAGTATTGCAAGCCTTCAAGATTATCACGATCAGTATAAAAAAAGTATCGACCAGCCCGAAGCTTTCTGGAGTGAGATAGCCAACGAATTCACGTGGAGAAAAAAGTGGGACAAGGTATTAGCCTGGGATTTCAACAATGCCGATGTAAAATGGTTTATCAACGGCAAGTTAAACATCACGGAAAATTGCCTCGACCGACATCTGGCAACCAGAGCAAATCAAACAGCGATCATTTGGGAACCTAACAATCCCGCGCACGAAGCAAAACACATTACCTATAAACAGTTGTTCGAAGAGGTAAACAGAACGGCCAACATGTTAAAAGCAAATGGCGTGAAAAAAGGTGATCGCGTTTGCATCTACTTACCCATGATTCCCGAACTCGCTTATGTGATATTGGCCTGTGCGCGCATCGGTGCTGTTCACTCCGTAGTATTCGCAGGTTTTTCAGCAAAATCGGTAAGTGATCGCGTGAATGACGCAGGATGTAAAATCGTCATCACATCGGATGGATCTTATCGCGGTGATAAAACGATCAACTTAAAAGGTATCATTGATACCGCACTCGAAAGTTGTCCTGATGTTTCGCGCGTGATTGTGAAGGAGTACATCGGTAAAGGAGCTGCCATTAAGGAAGGTCGTGATGTGCTGTGGGACGATGAAATTCAAAAGGCTTCAGCACAATGCGATGCGGAAGAAATGGATGCTGAAGACATGCTCTTCATTTTGTACACCTCGGGTTCAACCGGTAGACCAAAAGGAATGGTTCATACTTGCGGCGGCTACATGGTTTACACGAACTATACATTTCGCACAACATTTCAATATCAAGAAGGACAAGTTTACTGGTGTACCGCCGACATCGGATGGATTACAGGACACTCATACATTCTTTATGGACCACTCTCGGCCGGTGCAACAACGGTAATGTTCGAGGGCGTGCCATCATGGCCAGATTGGGGAAGATTTTGGCAAGCGATTGAAAGACATAAAGTAAATATATTCTACACAGCACCCACTGCCATTCGTTCTTTGCAGCAAGCACCGCCCGAGTTTGTTAAACGACACGATCTTTCGTCATTGAAAGTTTTGGGAAGCGTAGGCGAGCCAATCAATGAAGAAGCATGGCACTGGTACGATGAAAATATAGGCAAAGGAAAATGTCCTATCATCGATACATGGTGGCAAACTGAAACCGGTGGATTCATGATTGCGCCAATCGCGAACGTAACAAAGTTGAAACCTGCGCTTGCAACGTTACCCCTACCGGGAGTTCAACCCGCCGTTATGAATGAAAGCGGTCTGGAAATTCAAGGCAACAATATTGAAGGACGCCTTGCGATTAAATTCCCATGGCCATCGATGGCGCGTACAATTTACGGCGATCATCAGCGCTTTAAGGATACGTATTTCTCGACGTTCCCAGGGAAATATTTCACTGGCGATGGCTGTAAGCGCGACGATGAAGGATACTATCGCATTACCGGCCGCGTCGATGACATCATCATCGTATCTGGTCATAATCTCGGTACTGCTGAAATTGAAAGTGCTATCGATGAACACACGGCAGTATGTGAAACCGCTGTAGTAGGGTTCCCGCACGATATCAAAGGCCAAGGCATTTATGCGTTTGTGATTTGTTACGACAAGCCAAGAGAGGAAGAAAAACTTCGTTCGGAAATAAAAGAGAAGGTTTCGAAGATCATCGGTCCGATTGCAAAGCCGGATAAAATCCAATTTGTAAGTGGCCTTCCGAAAACACGTTCTGGAAAAATTATGCGACGCATTCTGCGTAAGGTAGCGGAAGGTGATACATCAAATCTCGGCGACACAACAACATTACTGGACCCCAATGTTGTGGATGAGATTAAAGCCGGAGCGCTTTAAGTTAGAAACAGGAAATTTATGGAAACAGCATTGCTTCGGTGATGCTGTTTTTTTATGGATACAGCCGTAAATTTTCTTTTAATTTTTATGGAATAACGGCAGAAGCGGCATCATGGCATTAGAACTAAACTCAAATGCTTATGAAACGAATGCTTACCGCGTTGTGCTGCATCATCATGTCGGCAGTTAATGCACAGGAAATTACGGTTGATGCAAAGTCCCGGATCGGACAGGTCACCGTTTTTCTGCAAGGTGCGCAGATTACGCGCCAGGCACCACTTACATTGAAAGCAGGCGTTTCGGTTGTCAAGCTATCGGAAATCGCGCCAGTCATTATCGAGCAAAGTTTACGGGCGGAATCGTCGAATGATGCGGTAAAGATCTTGTCAGTATCTTTTCAGGTGAACTATCTTCAGGGAACGACAAAGCCAGAACGATTGACCCTTCTCGAATCAGAGCGAAGAAAATTAATGGAAAGGATTGCGGAAGAGAAGTCACAACGCGAAGTATATGCAGAGGAAGAAGCTGTTCTGAAAGCCAACCGATCATTGGGTGGACAAAAAGGTGTAGCAGTAGATGAGTTGAAAGCCGCTGCTGATTATTTCAGGATAAGATTCTCGGAGATCAAACAAAAAGAACTGCAGATTGATAGAAATATACGACAACATAATGAAGCTCTTGGAAAAATCGAAGCGCAGATCAAGGAACTTAGTGGTGAAGCACAGTTGAAATCAGTCGGTGAAATATTTGTGAAATTATCGGCCAAGAGCGCCGTGCAAACAACTCTGACACTGAGTTATCTTGTACAAAACGCAAAGTGGTTTCCTTCTTACGACATCCGTGCAAAAGATATCAAATCGCCCGTCGCCATTACCTATAAAGCAAATATATCACAACAGTCGGGAGAAGATTGGGACAACGTTAAACTTACCATATCCTCGGGCAATCCAACACAGGCGGGAACAAAGCCCGAGATCAAACCCTGGCTTCTGGGATTCAATAATCAGGTAAGTAAAAGCGCGATCAGTTCACTTGCAAACTCCGATGGATCACACGCTACCTTGGGAATGGTACGCGGCCGTTTAACAGACGACGCAGGACAACCATTGCCTGGCGTCAATGTCATGATCAAAGGAACAACGGTAGGTGCTGTTACAGATAGTGAAGGATACTATTCGCTGATGCTCACGCGTGATGCACAAACATTAGTGTTCTCTTTTATCGGCTATCAGGCTATTGAGCAACCCATTGGAAATCGCGAAGTTGTAAATGTTTCAATGATCGCTGATCAATCAATGTTGAGCGAAGTTGTGGTGATGGGATATGGTACACAGAAAAAAAGTATGATGACAGGTGCGGTCGCTACCGTAAAAGCAGAAGAACTCAAACAAAAAAGAATAATCACCGCGACGCCGGTTGTACGTCAGACAACAGTTGAATTTACTTTGGAAGATAAATTTACAATCGCTTCCGATGGAGAATTCAGAATCACTGACATGGTTGAATACGATCTTGATGCACTGTATGAATACTATTGCGTGCCCAAGATGGATAACGATGCATTTCTTGTTGCGAAAGTATTGGGTTGGGAAGAGTATAATTTTCTGGATGGTGAAGCAAGTCTCTTCTTTGAAGGAAAGTACATTGGCAAGTCGATTATGGATGCGCACAACACCGGCGATACGCTTACGCTGTCGCTAGGCAGAGATGCAAACGTTGTGGTAACGCGCGAGAAAGTAAAGGATCTTTCTTCAAAGCAATTCATTGGCGCCAACCAGAAGTCTGTTTTCGCTTACGACATTACCGTTCGAAACAAAAAGAATTTTCCGATCACAATCGTTGTCGAAGACCAACTGCCAATTCCGAACACCAAAGAGATCACGGTCGATAAAATTGAAGACTCTAAGGCGGAGCACAATGAACAAACCGGCATCTTGAAATGGAAGAAAGAAGTTGAGCCTGGAAAATCTGAATTGCTGAAATTCAAATATGCCATTCGCTATCCAAAGCAAAACCAGATGGTTCTGGAGTAAAAAACGTGCGTATAGATACATTTTTTACAACCAGGCGCAGGGCACTTTTCGTGTCCTGTGCTTCCGTCGTAAAATTTTTCATCTGAAATTCCTTAAAATTCTGGCTTCTGACTCCTGACTCTTGTCTCCTGATTCTCCGACTTCCTCTATTTTATTACATCCTATTCCGCCAGCCAAGACTACATCCTAATTTAGGCACCTCGAGTTAACAAGGCTTTTTCGATGATAAGAATACTTTTACTTTCTGCATTTTTTGTGTCTGGGGTTTCGTTTGCTAGCGCGCAGTCGTCATTTATTCCTAAGAATCTCGGGCTCGCCATTAACACACCTTTTGACGAAACACATCCGCTCATTTCTCCCGATGGATCAACCTTGTATTTCACACGAGTCAATCATCCTGAGAATAACATTGCTTCGAAAAAATCTTCTGCGATTTGGATCTCCCAACGCGACGAAAAAGGAATCTGGTCTGCGGCATCGCTTGCGCCTCACTTGAATGAAGGAAAACATAATCAAGTGCTTTCGATTACAAATGATAGCAAACAAATCTTGTTGTTCAATGATAAAGGATTGTCGCTATACGATGCTGATAAAAAAATCATCAGCCCACTAAAGATAAAGGCCACACACGACGCATCCATGACGGGCGACGGAAAGCAAATAGTTTTCAGTAAGTCGAATAAGCTTTATCTCACAGAACGCCTTGATGATGCGACATGGTCTGCTCCGAGATTGATCCACACGTTTACAATTGGAAAAATAACATCACCCGTACTACTCGACGATGGTACTTTGTTTTTTTCGGTGACGAGAAAAACCAAATCACTTGATCTTTGCAAGTCGAAACGTATCGGAACAGATTGGAACAACTGGGAAACGCCTGTATTCTTAAGTGATACAATAAACACCGTAGCATCTGAGTCTGCGTTGCACACAACACCCAACGGAGCTTGGGGATATTATGCATCCGTTACGGCCACGGGCAAGTCAGATATTTTTGTTGTGAAGTTGTACGAAGATCATCCGTATGTATTGGTCTCTGGAAGAATACTGAACAACGTCAGCAAACGATCTGTTCGCAAGAAGGATGTTCAAATTATGATCGATGGAACCATCGCGAAGAATTTCGAGGTAAACAAAGACTCGGGAACATATCAGGTGCAATTGCCTTTTGGTAAAAAGTATGCAGTCGTAGCCGCGATTGATCATTACAAGCCTGTGTCATTTACCGTCGATGCGACGGCATATCGAGAATACACAACGATGAAACTTGACCTCGAAGAAATACCAACGCCATATGTGCTTTTGAAAGGCAAAACGCTCATAAAAAATATGGATCGACCAATTCCTATCCAAGCAGAACCACAAATTGTTGTTGACGGAATGGAAGTAGACTCAGCGATCATAAAGTCGAACGGAGAGTATGAATTAAAGTTGAATCATGGAACGCACTACTATGTACAAGTAGTAGCCAAACGATTTGAATCGCTTCCCGCGATATTGGATTTGAAGGATATTGATGGCTATGAAGTAATCGAACTCGACCTCCAGGCCGATGCAGAGAAGATGGCGATCATTTCAGGTGCACTGCGCGATCGGAAAACGGGACAGCCGTTGTCTTCTTCACTGAAGCTGAAAGTGGAAGTCGAAGGTGTTGAGTCATTGACAGCAGCGATCGATTCACTCACAGGAAATTATGAAATTCGACTTCCGTTAAAAGAAAAGCATATTATCAGAATTACTGCTGAAGGATATTATCCGGTAAATGAAATCATCGATGTGAGCAAGGAGACTTCCGAAGTTGTGATTGCAAAAGATCTCACAGCAACTCCTATTGAGCGCGGGCAAGTTGTTCGATTGAATACGATTGATGTTGGTACCAAGGTGGATATTACCAAGTCATATCCCGAACTTGATAGTCTCGCGAAGTTTTTAACAGCTCACCCGAAAATTAGAATAGAACTTGGTGCGCACGTGGAGAGTGGTGTGAAAACTTCAACATTGAAAGTTGCGCAAGAGATTGCTAACTACATCGCTTCAAAAGGTGTTGCTCGTCATCGTATTGCGTCGCGTGGCTATGGAAATACGAAGCCTGTTGCATCAAACAAAACCCCTGAAGGAAAACTGTTGAATAGGCGTGTTGAGTTTATCTTTCTTGAGTTATAACAATTATCTCGGTGGCTTCATTCCTTTGATGTTGGCATCGTGGTCGACGCATGTACTATTTTCGGATGTATTCTGTTTTTTCTCTAACCCCTTGCGATAGTTTTGTCGTTTAGAATTTAAAACCGTTATTATGCTTTTACAGAATCCTCTAAAGCAGCTTGCTGCGTTTATCCTCATGTCTACCGTTGCAATCGGATTTCAATCCTGCAGCGATGATGAAAATGAACCCTCCGTTGAAGAAAACGCACTCTTAACTTTTACTGTGCCTAACGATGCACTTTGGGATGGCGAGGAAATGAAAGAACGCGGTTTCGTTTTCTTATCAGATGAAAATGGAAAACTGATTACTTCTAAAGAATACAAGAACGGCGAGAACGTTACCTTAACGTCTTCGGAATTTAAAGGTGATAAATTTTACCTAACACAAGTAGTTTATTATGACGGTGACGTAAATGGCGATGGCATAGACGAAACTCAGGTGAATGCATGGACATACGCTGATTTTCAACGCGGCCAGGATTGGTCTGTTTTCTATGAGAAATCAGCACAGGACCCAGAGTATGTCGGTGATGCAAAATTTACGTTTACCAACTACGCCGAAGACAGCTACTATTACGGTACGACAAATGGAGATGAAGTTGATTACAATGGGGAAGGAACTCCGTCGGCAAGACTGATAAAATCGCCAAGCTTGCTGTATCTCACAAGAAATAGCGAAGGTACGATTAGATACAATGTGTTCTCCAATGTCGTTGTGGGAAATAATACGATCAATCTTAACGATGTAAGTAAAGAGCATATGTTTGTAACCGTTCAGGTGCCAGACGGAATGTCTTACATGAATTCTGAATTGACAGCCTTTCCAAATGAAAAGGATTATAGTAACCCTTATCGAATAGGTGATTATTACCGCAATGGTCCGGAAGATCCGAGTTATAAAATATTATTTCCAGGAAATGCTTTTCAGGAGTATTATGTCGAAACGTTCATGGAGAATGAAACGATAGAATATTCCAACGGCGCGCGTCTGACAGCAACGCTTGGTTTTCCGGAGATTACATCTGATGTGACGATGGATTTTAGCAATGGTAAACTGACTTACGCTGCAACCGGTGAGTTCGATTTTCTGACCACTGGGTTCAGATATGACAATGACGGCGACAAGGCTTATTGGTATTATTTATTGCCAAAGAGCTCAACAAGCAGATCAGTACCAGCATTCGAAATTCCAGAAGCATTAAAAGAATATTTTCCTGAATTTGATGCACCGTTAGAGTACACAATAAATGAACACGAATCGATCGATTCATACAATGATTTTCTCGACTTCGTCGGCAAAAAGGAGGCGGGTATCAATGCCTTCAACAGTCCAGGTACCGTGTATACAGAGATTACTTACAAGTATACGAGTCCGAATGGAAGGTCAGCCAGCAAGTCAAAACGCAAGCGCTTTTGTGAGATCCACTAGATGATATTTGTTCATGAAGAAGCCGTCTCGTAAGAGGCGGCTTTTTTTATTTCTGCGAAATCTTTGCGCCCCTGTTCGTCCGCGGTGAAAAAGCGTTTCATTTATTGAAATTACGAACAAGATGGTTGATAACTTCTTTCACCACAAAAACGCGAATGCGCTGAGCGCAGCGATAAACAAAAAGCCCGGTCTCTCGACCAGGCTTCTTAATTCTTACTACTTATTTCTTACTTCTTCTAATCAGCTTCCACAAGCCTCACAAGCATCTGGATTATCCAGCGAGCATGCCATATCTGACAATTTCTGCTCGTAGCTGATTCCGCCATATTGTAATGTCTGTTGTGATGCGTCTACAACTACTGGCTCTGCTACTGTTACAACTTCACCTTCTGCGGCAACAGTTGCTTCAACAGCGGCTGGTTGCGCGATAGCAGCTTTGTCAAGTGTAAACTTGATCGCATCAGCAGCAGCGTTCGTGCGGAGGTAGTACATACCTGTTTTCAAACCTTTCTTCCAAGCATAGAAGTGCATTGACGTCAACTTACCGAAGTTTGGATTCGTCAAGTGAATGTTCAAGCTCTGTGATTGGCAGATGTAAGCACCGCGATCTGCTGACATATCAATAATTGCTTTCTGAGAAATTTCCCAAACAGTTTTATAAATGTCTTTAATGTTCTGAGGAATTTCAGGAATGCCCTGAATTGAACCGTTACCTGCAATCAATTTCTGACGCATTGTTTCACTCCACAAACCAGCAGCCATCAAATCTCTCATGAGATGCTTGTTCACGATAATGAACTCACCAGATAACGTACGGCGTGTGTAGATGTTTGAAGTGTATGGTTCAAAGCACTCGTTGTTTCCAAGAATCTGCGATGTTGAAGCTGTAGGCATCGGCGCAACCAATAATGAGTTGCGTACGCCGTGTTTCTTAACATCTTGTTTCAATTGCTCCCAGTTCCAACGACCGCTCTTTGGATTAACACCCCACATATCGAATTGGAAAATACCTTTCGATACAGGTGAACCTTTGAAGGTTTCGTAAGGACCTTGAACTTTTGAAAGTTCCATTGAAGCTTCCATCGCACCGAAGTAGATGGTTTCGAAAATGTCTTCATTGAGGCGGCGTGCTTCTTCTGAATCGAATGGCATACGCAACATAATGAATACATCGGCTAATCCTTGAACACCCAAACCGATTGGTCTGTGGCGCATGTTAGAATTTTTAGCTTCAATTACTGGATAGTAGTTGATGTCGATCACTTTGTTCAAGTTACGGGTAGCAACTTTAGTGATCTCATATAATTTCTGGTGATCGAATTTACCGTTTTCGTCTACGAACTTAGGTAAGGCAAGAGAAGCAAGGTTACAAACCGCTACTTCGTCTGCTGAAGTGTACTCGATGATCTCTGTGCAAAGGTTACTTGACTTGATCGTACCGAGGTTCTTCTGATTCGACTTCTTGTTTGCTGCGTCTTTATAGAGAATGTATGGCGTACCAGTTTCGATTTGTGATTCAAGCACTTCGAACCAAAGATCCTGTGCTTTCACTTGACGACGGTATCTTCCTTCTTTCTCGTATTTCTCGTATAATTTTTCGAACTCCTCTCCGTAAACATCCGCAAGACCTGGCGCTTCATTCGGACAGAACAACGACCACATTTCGTTGTTCTCAACACGTTTCATGAAAAGGTCAGAGATCCAAAGTGCATAGAAAAGGTCACGTGCACGCATTTCTTCTTTACCGTGATTTTTCTTCAGGTCAAGGAAATCAAAAATATCGGCGTGCCATGGTTCGAGATAGATCGCAAAACTTCCCTTACGCTTACCGCCTCCCTGGTCAACGTAACGAGCAGTCATGTCGAAGTTTCTCAACATTGGAACGATACCATTTGAAGTACCACCTGTTCCTTTGATGTATGAACCTTTCGCGCGAACGTTATGGATGCTGAGTCCGATACCGCCCGCAGACTGAGAAATTTTAGCGCACTGCTTCAATGTGTCATAGATACCGTCGATGCTGTCGTCCTGCATCGTGAGGAGGAAGCAAGATGATAACTGTGGCTTCGGAGTGCCCGCATTGAACAATGTAGGCGTTGCGTGCGTGAACCATTTCTCTGAAAGGAGATTGTAAGTTTCGATCGCCGCATTAATATCTTCTCCGTGGATACCAACAGCTACACGCATGAGCAGGTGCTGTGGACGTTCTACCACTTTGCCATCGATGCGAATGAGGTAAGAACGCTCCAGGGTTTTGAATCCGAAATAGTCGTAGCTGAAATCACGGTCATAGATGATAGCGTCATCTAACGTTTGCGCGTGATCTTTAATAGTCTTCCACGTTTCCTTCGAGATGAGCGGCGCATTTTGGCCAGTCTTCGGATCAACGTACGTGTACAGTCTCTTCATCGTATTCGAGAAGGACTTGCTTGTAGTCTTGTGCAGGTTTGAAACACCAATACGCGCAGCAAGCTTTGCAAAGTCAGGATGTTTGGTAGTCATCGTTGCTGCGATTTCGGCAGCAAGGTTGTCTAACTCCTGAGTTGAAACACCGTCATACAGGCCATTGATCACCTTCATGGCCACTTCAACTGGGTTGACGAACTTCGGATCTAATCCGTAGCAGAGTTTTTCAATACGAGCGGTGATTTTGTCGAACTTAACTGATTCTCTGTGTCCGTCGCGTTTTAGTACAAGCATCTCTGAAAATAGTGTGGTTGTTGTGGGAGGATAGATTAAAAAGTGACTGAATGTAATTAAAAATCTTCGTTCAGGGAAAACTTAGGTGCAGAATCTTTTTCTGTACTGTTCATGATACCTGCCTTCTGATATTCCGCTACACGTTTCTCGAAGAAGTTGGTTTTACCTCTCAAAGAAATCATGTCCATAAAGTCGAATGGATTAGTAGCGTTGTAAACTTTCTTGCCAATGAGTTCATTCAATAAACGATCAGCAACGAATTCAATGTATTGACGCATTTGTGCTGCATTCATACCAATGAGGTTAACAGGCAACGCGTCGGTAACAAATTCTTTTTCGATTTCAACGGCATCTTTAATGATGTCGATAACGGTCTGTTCTGGCAACTTGTTCACTACGTGCGAAGTGTAAAGGTGACAAGCGAAATCACAATGAAGTCCTTCGTCACGAGAGATCAACTCGTTTGAGAAAGTGAGACCCGGCATGAGTCCGCGTTTCTTCAACCAAAAGATCGAACAGAAAGATCCTGAGAAGAAAATTCCTTCAACGGCCGCGAAAGCGATAAGTCTTTCTTGGAATGATCCCTGGCTGATCCAACGGAGTGCCCAATCTGCTTTTTTGCGTACGCATTCCATGGTATCGATACCGTGGAACAACTTATCTTTTTCTTTTGGATCCTTAACGTAAGTGTCGATGAGGAGCGAATAGGTTTCTGAGTGAATGTTTTCGATTGCAATCTGAAAACCATAGAAGAACTTCGCTTCTGTATACTGTACTTCTGAAACAAAATGCTCGGCGAGGTTTTCGTTTACAATACCGTCGCTTGCAGCAAAGAAAGCGAGCACGTGTGTGATGAAATGTCTTTCGCCATCATTGAGGTTAGCCCAATCCGTGAGGTCCTGACTTAAGTCGATTTCTTCGGCAGTCCAAAAGCTTGCTTCCGCCTGCTTGTAGAACTTCCAGATTTCATGTTGTCGGATAGGAAAGAGAACGAAGCGATCTTTGTTCTCTTTGAGGATAGGTTCTTCAAGTTGGCTCATGCGACAAATGGGTTTTTAAGGGTACTAACCAATAAAATATCAATTCGGACGTTAGGCAGGCCAACACCCGTATTTAGTTCTTAATAAAATCTTTGATTGCTTGGTTGAGCAGTTAGAAAATCGCCCTGCTCAGCGACAAGTGTACAAATGAAAGGGATCGCCGCTAATTATGCAAAACTGCATTTTTGATTTGATTTCAACGATTGTGGATAACTTGTTGATGGTTTGTGGATAGATAAGTTCCTGTAAAATAGCTGCTTAAATCATCTCGGTTACCACCTAAAATCCCTGAAATATCGGGTTAAAATTTTTAAACTTTTTTTTCACGGATTTTTCCCCCTTAGGATTGCTAAAATATTTCAACCCTATAAGGTGTATCTGGTTTCTTTTGCTACCTTTGCAGTCCAATTTTTCAAAAAGCTATGTACGCAATCGTAGACATCGCAGGCAAACAGTTCAAAGTGGCTAAAGATCAATATATCTATGCCCCCAAAATGGATGGAGAAGCTGGCGCAACTGTAAAGTTCGACAAAGTTCTTCTCGTTGATGATGGTGGTTCGATCACTATTGGCGCCCCTACTGTTAGTGGCTTCGCAGTTTCTGGTAAAATACTGGAACATGTAAAAGGCAATAAAGTTATTGTCTTCAAAAAGAAACGCAGAAAAGGTTATGCCGTGAGAAACGGTCACCGTCAGCAATTCACAAAAGTACAGATCGAGAGCATCGGATAATCCGCAGCCTCCATTATCATTAACGACTTAACGACACAATACCATGGCACACAAAAAAGGTGAAGGTAAAGTAAAGAACGGCCGCGAATCGGAAAGCAAACGCCTCGGCATTAAAATCTACGGTGGCCAAAAAGCTATCGCTGGTAATATCATCGTTCGTCAACGTGGTACTAAACACCACCCCGGCGCTGGCGTTGGTATCGGTAAAGATCACACGTTATTCGCTTTGACTAACGGTATCGTTACTTTCAAAAAAGGTAAAGCTGACAAATCTTACGTTTCTGTTGTAGCAGAAGCTTAATTTGTAAGAATACATTATTATAAAGAGCACTTCGATTAGGTTCGGAGTGCTTTTTCTTTTTAGACGGGTTAAGGCTTCAAGTTGCAAGCCGTAAGTTACAAGCCATTAGTAAAGTTGAGATTCTGACCGAATCAAAATCCAGTATTGGTTTATCGGATCTTTCTAAGACGGCGAGACAGCTTGACCGCTGCAGGCAATGAAACGCCCCATGTTCAGACTTTATCCACACCAATAAAAAAGCCCACGCGTGTGGGCACTTTGTTTAAAACTTTTCTAAAAGAAACTCGTGGCTCGCAGCTCAAAGCTCGCAGCTTCTTACAGCGCTTCCACAGCCTTAATTTCGCCAGGCATCATGCGTGTAAACAGATTCTCGATTCCAGCTTTCAACGTAACCATCGACGACGGACAACCGCTGCAAGAACCTTGAAGTTTTACTTTTACAATACCCTCTTGGAACGAATGGTAAGTGATCGCACCACCATCTTGCTCCACTGCAGGGCGGATATATTCATCGAGAATCGTTTTGATCTTCTTGATCGTTTCGGTCTCTTCTTCTAAAGGCGCCTCTTCTTCTTTTACTTCAATGATGAATTTACCCGCCTCCAGATATTTTTTGATATGATCTTTTAACGTGTTCTGAATTTCAAGCCATTCAACGTCCTCTTTTTTTGTAACCGTGATGAAGTTGCTAGCAAAAAATACACGGTCCACAAAGGGAAAGGTAAACAGTTCCTTCGCGAGCGGAGAGATTCCCGTGCTTTCCGCATCTGGAAAATCAAAGCTCATGGCTTCTGGAACCAACATTTCGTTAACCACAAATTTTAATGAATTTGGATTGGGATTTGATTCCAAATAAATATGGACGTTTTTAGGAGCTGCCTGTAACATAATGTCAGATTTATACTGCGAACAAAATTACGGAATTAAAGTTCGTAACTAAAGTATTATCAACCGTCCATCTTTGTCGGGATAAACATGAAACGCGCTTTCTGCTGTAAGCTTTAGCATCGCGAAACGCACCGTCTTCGACTTTCTGCTTTTAAGCACTATATTCGCGACCTAACAGTTGTTCACTGCTAAACCGAAGACCATTGAAACAGAAGCATATTGTGTTTTCCGCGGCTATCCTTTTCACGATTGCAACCGCTCTCCATCTCGCCCAATACTATTTTAATTTAGGTGTCGCTGACCAAATTCTCACCGGCGCACGGTGGATCACTTGGCTATCTTTTATTGCCTTTGCCGTGCAAAAACGATCACTTACAACCTGGATCGTGGTGAGTATGTTTCTCGGGTGTGAACTCGGATATTCTTTTCCGGAAATTTCTTTGAAACTGAATGTCCTCAGCGGAATTTTTCTTCGCTTGATAAAAACGATCATTGCGCCGCTCATTTTCGCGACGTTGGTAGTTGGTATTGCCGCACATTCCAACCTAAAACAAGTTGGTCGCATGGGATTGAAGGCAATTCTCTATTTTGAAATTGTCACTACCATTGCCTTGGTTGTGGGGTTGGTCGCGATCAACCTTACCCGCGCTGGTGAAGGCGCTGAAATGAAAGTAGAACAAGCTCAGGTTGAAAAGGCCGAGAGCTTGAAGAAAGGAAAAGAATCGCACGATTTTATCCTTGAGATCTTTCCTGAAAATCTAGCGAAGGCAATCGGCGAGAATCGTGTGCTACAAGTCGTTGTATTCAGCGTTCTTTTTGGTGTCGCGCTAGCGAAACTCACAGAAGAAAAAAAGAAACCTGTGCTGCACTTCACCGAGAGCTTGGCAGAGGTGATGTTCAAATTTACAGATTTAGTGATGTACGTCGCACCATTTGCAGTAGGCGGTGCGTTGGCCTACGCGGTCGCCTCGATGGGATTCGGCGTGCTCAAAAATCTTTTCATGTTGGTCGGCACATTGTATATGGCACTGATCGCATTCATCCTATTGGTGCTGGTACCCGTAGGGTTTATCATTCGACTTCCTTTCAAACGATTTATTGCTGCGATAAGTGAGCCTGTATCCATTGCGTTTGCTACCTCAACGAGTGAAGCGGCCTTGCCAAAAGCCATGGAGAATCTGGAGAAGTTTGGCATACCACGGAAGATCGTAGCGTTCGTGTTACCCACGGGATATAGTTTCAATCTCGATGGAAGTACATTATACCTTTCCCTTGCATCTGTGTTTATCGCTCAAGCTTCCGGTGTGGAACTCACGATCGGGCAACAAATCCAAATGGTGCTCATACTCATGCTGACGAGTAAAGGCGTTGCCGGTGTACGCGGTGCATCGTTCTTGATTCTCATCAGTACTGTTGAGCAACTGGGCCTAGATCCCTTCAAAGCATTTGCCATTCTTGCCGTCGATGCTATCATGGACATGGGAAGAACATCTGTCAATGTGATTGGTAACTGTCTAGCTACTGCAGTAGTTGCCAGATGGGAAGGGGAGTTTCCTGATTCTGCGGAGTAAGGCTTCGAGTTACTGGCTTCGAGCTACAAGAGTAGGACCGAGGATAAAACTCGGAGCTTCATGGTCGACGCTATTTTTTCCGAGCACTCAACACTACTATGATCCCCGCGACGAGCAGGATTGCGCCTGTGATGGGTGACCAATAGATCGGTGTTTTTTCTTCTTTGTTGATTTCGATCGGACCAATATCTGCCACTTCCTTTTTTGTGATGATGTTAAAGCCTGTGAATACGGTCATGATTCCGCCGAGGACGATGAGTACAATTCCAATTGTTTTCATAGTTGTAATCTTTTCTGATCGTGCAGAAAAGTGTGTGCCCTATGGCAGCACGTGTGCCATGCATGAGCGAACGGCGATTACGGGGTACATCTTCCACAGATTTACCCCTGTTAAGGAAGAATGGCGATTAAATTTTAGAGGACTTGTTACGGAGGTGAAAGTCAAGTAACACCAACGCAGCCATCGCTTCAACAATAGGAACCGCACGAGGAACGACACAGGGATCATGTCTTCCTTTACCGCTTACTGTGGCCTCTTCTCCAGCTTTATTGATGGTTTGCTGATCTTGCATAATGGTAGCAACGGGTTTAAAGGCAACATTAAAATAAATGTCCTCACCGTTAGAGATGCCACCTTGAATACCTCCAGAGTGATTTGTTTTCGTCTTGATCTTTCCGGCGTCGTTATAAAATTCGTCATTGTGTTGAGATCCTCTTAAACGAATTCCTTCAAAGCCGCTGCCATATTCGAAACCTTTCACTGCATTGATGCTCAACATCGCTTTGCCAAGTTCAGCATGCAGTTTATCAAATACGGGTTCTCCTAAACCTACAGGCGTATTTTTGATTACGCAGGTTACAAGCCCACCGATGGTATCGCGATCTTGACGCACTTCATCTATAAGGGCAATCATCGCCTCTGCTGTTTTTGCGTCAGGGCAGCGAACGATGTTATCTTCTGTTTTAGACAGGTCTAATGTGGTGTAATGCGGCGCTTTGATGTCACCAACCTGAGATACAAATGCGTTGATCTCGATGCCGACTTTTTTCAAGAACAATTTCGCGATGGCGCCTGCAGCAACACGCGCAGCAGTCTCTCTTGCTGAGCTTCTTCCACCACCACGGTAATCTCTGACACCGTATTTTGCGTCGTATGTATAATCGGCATGTGATGGTCGGAATGTTTCTGCGATGTGACTATAGTCTTTGCTGCGCTGGTCTTCATTTTCGATGACCATAGCAATAGGTGTTCCGGTTGATTTCCCTTCAAAAACGCCACTTAATATCTTAACGGTATCGGCTTCTTTTCGCTGTGTGGTGATCTTTGATTGCCCCGGTTTGCGGCGATCCAATTCCGACTGAATGAAAACTTCATCTATATCGAGGCCAGCAGGACATCCATCGATTGTTACGCCTATGGCAACACCATGTGACTCGCCAAAAGTTGTAATCTTGAAAATTTTTCCGAACGTGTTACTCATATCAAGCCTTGAAGATAAGGATGCTGCGATAGTCGCTCCAAATGAGCGCAGACAAATTCAAATAATTTCAAAATCCCGGTTGTGTTTTATGAATTACGTTGGCGCTTACGTGTAAGCAAAAAGATTGATGCGCCGAGCGTAAGCACAATAAATCCATTGAAGGTCCAGCGCATCCAGCGATCATCCCGGATGTGATGAATTGTGTTTTCGGTACCATTGATCCGATCGTAAAAACTACCGGCATCATTCGATTCAATCGCCAGATTTTTCTTGCTTTCTCCCTTCACAAATACCGTAAGGTTTGAACGTAATGTGTCGTATCGTTTTTTACTTGTATTAAAAAATACCCACTGAAAATAATCACCAACTTTATATTGCCCTGGTTCTTTCGGGATGATGAAGTAGTTGAACGACTTGGTGCCCGTTACGCGATTGTTTGCATGATTAATATCCTGGCGCACATTGGGTTCATAAAATTCAAACGCGCTTGACGTACGTACCGTCGGCTTTTCAATCGATGCAATGTTTCCTTCGCCATAAATGTTGAAGCTGTAGGGCGTACTTTTTCCAGTTTCAAGATCAGTGCTACCCAATGCTTCTTGCAGATGGTAATCGCCCACGGAAACAACATCGCGGAGTGGATGTGGTGGAAGCTCTTTTACCTTGATCGTTTTCGGCTTCGAATAAAATGTTTTGAAATCTTCCTTACGATTTTGTCCGAAATAGCTCGGGTTCTTCGCCACCTTATATTTGATCATTTCAAGTCCAACGGTCGGGAAACGAATGGGTTCGGAATTCAGCGGGTACAACGTTGCTTGATAGATTTTATACTGCATGTAATCCTTTCCGTTGATGGTAACGTTTTCGCCTTCGATGCTTTCGATTTCAAATTTTTCTTCCCAACAATTCACGGGGCGAATTTTTTTAAGAATCTCTCCGAGTTGTCGAGGGAGTTCATAAAATGCAAGTGGTGCTTCGTTGAAACGCGGAACATAAAATGCCAATGTAACATTGACACCTTCACCCGCATACACTTCGTCTTTGTTTGATCGCACGGCTAAGAATGCTTCGTCTTTAACGTCGACGAACTCTGTTTCATTTCTTCCGCCGAAGTCATCAGGTCGTCCAAAAAAATCTTGAAAAGGATCAGCTTGTCGTTGCTGTGGTGGACCAACTTTTACTTTTTTACCCGCGACGCGAATCGGTTTATCATTCACCTTCATCGTAAAATCGGGTATGGTATACTTGCCTTGTTTCGTTGGCAGATACGTCATCGTTAGACTTTGCGAATTTGAAACTTGTCCATTGATGATCGACACACTTTGCTGGCTTGATGTACCTCTTTTTCTAAAGCCGTCGATCTCAGGAAAATTGTCATAGCTTTTAATACGCTCATTTTGTACGGTAATCGTAATTGTCCAGGATTGGTTTTCGCCAATCTCGTCGGGGCCCAACACAATACTTATTTGTTGGGCATTAAGTTTTAGGGCGTTGCCAGCCAGAAGACAGAAAAAGATGATCGAGAAGAGCCTTAAGCGCATAAATTTTTTCAAAAATACGAAGGTTGTAAAAATATGTTTTTACCGCGGAATGATGCACAAAATAGATACCTGACGGTCAAATTTGCGGCCTAATCGGAGGTAGAACACTGCCAAATAAAATGGCACCCGCTAAGGATTGTGATCGAAAGTTTAAATTCTTCTTTTGGATGTCTACAGAATTTTATACCTTAACGCTCGTTAGGACTTTGATTTTTTTAACTATCTAACTTTTGCCATGCTCAACTATGTCAAAACTGTGCTCACTAAAGTGAGTTTTGACGCTCTTCTTTTCGAGAAAGAGCTTAAAAAGGCGATCAGAGCGCTGATAGCCGATGAAGTAAATGAACTCAAAAACTGGTGCTATGCCAGATTTGGGATGGAACATGAGGCGATATTGAATCGATGCTTCGTGGTTGCTTAAACAAATTGACTTACCTAAACCTAAACCTACAAGGCCTCCTCACAAGGGAGGCTTTGACTTTTTATTGAAACTTATAATCATCGACCATCATCCGTAGAGGAAGATTAAGAATGTTAATTCATCATGCGAACACAAATCCCTCTGTTGCTATTGCAGTTGTTGTTCTCTTATACATTGGCCGCTCAATCCATAGATGAGGTGTTCGAAGTATTTAATAGCTCCGCTACAGTTGCACCGCTGTTGCTGCAGAATAAAGGATGGACAGCGCTAGAAGTGAAAGCTGATGGTTCAGTAAAAAGTAGTATGCTGTATACCCGCGAAGGATGGCGCGACGCGTATGGTAAACAGATTCTGTGGGAGTATCGCGCGAACTGCAACGCCATTGGATTTGCCACACGAGGTGGTGTAAATATTGTACACGCATCGTCGGTTACTTCACAATTCGATAGTGCAGCGCTTGAGCAATTTATTCGAGAAAAGAATTTAACGCGACTACAAAGCGCAACCAGAGATGAAGTTTACGTCGACCCCCAAAAACAATATGTACTCGTCATGAACGGAGATACAAAAAATTTTCTGCTTGCTTTCGAAAGAAGAGGAGAACCATTAGCACAACTCTATCTGCAGCCGGATAACAAAGAAAAAATCAAAAATTAAACGATTAACGATTAACGATTAACCTGATTCCGACACAAACTTGATATTCCGTTTCAAACCAGTCAGTTTCGTTCGCTGAATCGGGGAATTCTTGAAAAGTGTCTTGAAAACTTCTTCGGTTATTTCTCGCCAATCTCCTGGACTCATTTCTCGTAATGTTGAGGAAGGTTGAAATCTTTGTTCCTGATGAGGCTTGGCGAAACTATTCCAAGGGCATACATCCTGACAGATGTCACATCCGAAGATCCAGTTTTCGAATTTTCCTTTGACGTCTGCAGGAATTTCTTCTTTAAGTTCAATCGTGAAATAGGAAATGCATTTGCTTCCATCGACTACATAAGGTTGAGGAATGGCGTCTGTAGGACAAGCATCCATGCATGCGGTACAGGTACCACAATAATCTTTTATCGGTCCATCGTAGTCAAGTTCCAGGTCGATGATGAGTTCGGCGATGAAAAAGAAACTGCCCATGCCGCGATTGAGAAGCAAACTGTTTTTTCCAATCCATCCGAGTCCACTTCGTTTGGCCCATGCGCGTTCCATGACCGGCGCCGAATCAACAAACGCTCTCCCTTCAACATGACCGATTTTTTCTTCGAGCAGATGGAGAAAATGTTTCAGTTTGTCTTTGATGACGAAATGATAATCTTCTCCGTACGCGTACTTGGCGATTTTAAAGTCTCCTTCTGCAGCAATATCTTTTTCAGGCGCATAGTTGTAAAGCAGACTCACCACGGATTTTGCACCAGGCACTAGCAATGTAGGATCAAGTCTCTTGTCGAAATGATTTTCGAGATACAGCATTTTTCCTTGGTATTGTTTGCGCAGCCATTGTTCGAGTAAGGGCGCTTCTTCGTCCAGGAATTCTGCTTTTGAGATGCCGCAGAAACTAAAGCCCAACGACTTTGCCGTTTCCTTAATAAATTGTGTTCGTGCAGCAAGATGCATATGACAAAGGTATTGCTTTATCTCACTCGCTCCGCAGGGCTTCTACCGGATTTATCAAAGCCGCTTTTGTGACTTGAAATACAACTGTCAGCACTGTGATAATCATGGTAAAAATCGCGGTATACAAAAAGACGGTCCACTTCAGTGGTGTACTATAGGCATATCCCGCCAAGAAATGTTGCATCAAAAAGTAGGCAATCGGACATCCTATCAGTGTGGCAACGAAACTAAGCTTTACAAAGTCAATCGACATTGAAGAGACGATACCAGTCACCGATGCTCCCAGTGATTTACGAATAGAAATTTCTTTCCGCTTGCGTTCGGCCGTGTATGCAGCGAGCCCCAACATGCCAAGCCCAGAGATGATAATGGCCATGAATGTAAAGGCGAGCGCTAGCGATGATGTTACTTTTTCGTTTTGATAAAGTTTATCGAATCGATCATCCAAAAATGAGTAATCAAATGGATATGCTGGATTCGCTTTTTTATAAAGGGATTCCAACGTTTGAAGAACATTTTCGGAAGCGCCAGGATTGAATGCGACATGGATTATTTCGACGCTGACTTCGCGGTGTTTGCTCATGATAATGATGGGATCAATTTCCTCAAGCACCGATCGACTGTGAAAATCTTCAATCACACCAACAACCGTTCCTTGTGTGCCCCATTGCGATAGTTGTGTGCCGATTGGATGTTGAAGCCCCATCACGTCAACCGCGGTTTGTGTAAGGATAAAACTGGCGGTATCGTGGTATTGTTTTGAGAACGATCGCCCTTCCTTTATTTGCAATCCCATCGTTTCGATAAAATCATAGTCAGCCACCACCGTTCGGAAAAGTTGGCGGGTGTTTTCCGGTTTGCCGGGCCAGCGAACACTTCCGTTTTGATTATTTACTTGCACCAGCACTTCGCTTGCGCGGGTGACGGTTTTGATATTTGGATTTTTTAACGCTTCGTTTTTGAACGCTTCAAAGTCACGATCAATGGCCCGGCCATCAAATGCGAGAATAGATTCTCGGCTGTAGCCAAGATTTCTATTGTAAATGAATTCGACTTGAGAAGAGATTACCAGGGCGCTCGCAATGAGAATAACCGTTAGACTGAATTGCAAAATTACGAGCCACTTGCGTAGTCTGCTGCCACTTAGGTTAGCCGTTGTATTTCCTTTCAGCACGCGAGCTGCACTGAATGCAGATAGAAAGAATGCAGGATAACTTCCGGCTAATACCCCTGTGGCGATCACAACTGCAATCAGCGATAGTACGAACGCAACGCTATCAAATGGGAGTACAATATTTTTGGAGACCAACATGTTGAACATCGGCAACAGTAGTTGAACAACAATCAATGCAAATATTAATGCGATAGCGCTGATGAGTATCGACTCTAAAATGAATTGCGAGATGAGTCCGAAACGCACGGCGCCTGCTGTTTTTCTAATGCCTACTTCTTTACTTCGATTAGCAGCGCGTGCCGTTGCCATGTTCGTGAAGTTAATGCTCGCAATAAGGAGAATGAAGATTGCAACGAATGCAAAAATCTTGATGTAGTCGATTCTTCCACCGGTAGGCATGCCATTCTCAAAAGTTCCATATAGGTACCGGTTGTTGAATGGTTGCATGTAGAATGAAATATCTCCCGATTTATAATCGTCTTCATCTTTTCCAGCAACATGCGCGACATGGGCGTTAATTTTATCGATCACTGCGCGATGGTCAGTTTTGGGTGCCAGTTTTAGAAAGAGATCATATTCGAAATTACCCCAATCCGGATTTCTAAATTTTTTGTATAGATCAACGTGCATGAGGAAGTCGAATGAAATTGATGATTCGTTGGCATGGTCGTCTACAACGGCAGTGATTTTTTGATCGAACTGTTGATTGACACGGATCACTTTACCCAAGGCGGATTCATCACCAAAAAGTTTTTTTGCTAGACGCGTGCTGATAACAATGGCATTCTGATTGGGAAGTGGATTTTTATCGTCGCCTTGTACCAACGAAAAGCTCATGATCTCCAGGAATTCGGGATCGGCAAATAATCCGTTTTCTAAAAAATCTTTCTCTTCCGATTGAATGAGCAACTGTCCATAGTTTGCTGTCCGTGCGGCATGATCAATACCAGGAATATTGAGACGGATTTCATCGGCGAGCGGCCCAGGTGTCGTGCCCCATGTTACGATGCGGCCATCTAACTTTACATTGCTAACGATCTGATAAATATTGTCAACATCGTCATGGAATTTGTTTTTTCGATATTCATCGTAGATCCAGAGTGAGATAAACAGCGTGCAAACCAACCCTGTGGCGAGACCGAAGGTATTGATAAATGAATAAAATTTTTGGCGCAAAAAAATGCGCATCGCGATTTTGATAAAGTTTTGGAGCATGGTCGACTTGTGACAACTGTTATTTAAGCGGATGTATTTTCTTCGTTGGGTAAGATTTCGATATCATGAATTAAAACCTTTTTTGCGATTGCTTTCCCTGTCTTGGTTGCTGCGAGTCCGCCGAGTGCTGTCTCTTTATAGCGCGTCTCCATGCTCGCCCCAATTTCGCCCATTGCTTCAATTACTTCATCCACGGGGATAACGCTGCTGACATCGGCTAACGCTATTTGTGCAGAGCTATTAGCAATAGCAGCGGCACTTGCATTGCGTACCACACAAGGTACTTCAACAAGCCCTGCAACCGGGTCGCAGACGAGTCCAAGCATACATTGAACGGTAATGGCTACAGCATTAAAAACTTGATCAATATTTCCGTCTAAGCAAAACACAATCGCGCCTGCGCCCATGGCAGCGGCAGTTCCTGTCTCCGCTTGGCATCCTCCTACGGCGCCGGAAATAGAAGCCTTCTGTTCCATGATCAACGCAATGCCAGCGGCCACTAACATCGCATCTATTATTTTTTTATCACCGAGGTGATGTATTTCTTGCAGCGTGTAGAGTACACCCGGCATAATACCACTTGCGCCAGCCGTTGGCGCGGCCACTACGCGGCCCATACATGAGTTCACTTCTTTTGCCGCTAACGCACGCGAGATGAGCTGTTGAAATTCTTTTGAAAGTACAGGTTTTGGATAGCGGTAAACTTTCTTAGCGCCGTTGTTAATCATTCCGGAACGCGACGTCATATCTTCCTCAAGTCCTGTATGAACAGCATCCTTCATAACATCCCAAGCTTTTTGTAATCCTGAAAGTGTTTCCTCGGGTGTTCGTCCCTTTTGTTGCTGCTCGTATTCGAGAACAACTTGCTCAAGTGTTCGTTGATGCTTAATACAATACTCTTTCCACCCTTCAAATGATTCGAAAAGGAATGCCATGGTTAATGCGTTATTGCCCTAAGGTCGGAAAATTAGTGGATAGTTCACAGGGAATAATTGCAGGGAACTGTCACGAATTTAGAATGCCGCATCGAAGACAAGCTTCCAAGTTTTGCCATCTTGTTTTTTCCAAATGCGAAGGAATGTTCGAGCGTTAGTAGGGCCGGTTTGTATTTCGTGCAAGCCATACGTGTAGCCAAAATCGCCAGCGCTAGATACGTCACACGCGTGTTGGCCTACAGTTCCGATAGTGCCAATTTTCTCTACGTCTATAACTGTGAACGGCGCGTGATTTTGTCGGAAAAATTTGATCTCGGTAGAAATCACAGATTGATATGCTTTAGCTCCATCTCGCTTGAGAGATTTTTGTAATGCGATATCCGTTTCGAGAAGTTCCTTTTTTGCGTTAACTGTTTTCGCGCGTGATTTTGATTCTAAGTTCGTGGTCTTTACTGGATGTGTTGATACTAGCGCAAATGTTTCGTAATTGATACCGGCATCGATCGCTATTTTCCATGCACCGTCAGATTGTTTTTTCCAGATGGTTACATAGTGCCCGCCGAACTGCGCAGCGGATGTTTTTGAAGGATGCCCGCTCCAAGGACCATACGTGTATCCCATGTCGCCCCGGATCGAAATATCGGCGAACGAGGGATACCAATTCAACCACATTGAATCTACAGGTGTATTCTCCCAATTGCTTTTTGTTGATTGAATTTTTTCACTTAGCGTGATTGACTGCTGATCGACGTTGGCTAGGAAAGCCTCTCGATTGTTTTTCTTTTTTGCGAGTGTCGCGAAATCAATCTCTGTTTCGACGAGTGACTGAAGGTTTTTGTCTTCGAATTCTTGCGCGCGAACCAGCACCACCAAGCCCAGGAGTAATGCGGTAGAGATTAGATTTTTCATGTGCCTGAATTTGCGAATTGGTAGAAAAAAACGCATCAAAATTACAGCGGCACTCGTGCTTATTAAAAGCCTGCTTCTCCCATGATTTCCGCGCCTTCAATCACGTAAATCATCTTTTCAGGATCCTTTTCATTCAGTCGAAGAATACCTTTTATCTCAATCGGTTTTTCGGTATAGGTAACGACTTCCTTACTGAATACTTCGACAACAGTTTCAGGACCGCCTACGCCGCAAAAGAAACATGCATTTAGCGGCATCGATGAAAACATAAAATGCGCGCCTTTGATGCCATTCTCAAATGGAACCATATATCCCGGAAGTGTGATTAACTTTCCATTTAATGCCTTCACTTTGTCGGTGAAAACAGGTTTGTCAAATTCACCAAGATCATCCGTCGCTTTCACGAAGGTGATGTCGTAAAGCTTGGGCCAAATCAGTGAAGGGAATCCTTTGTATGTGCTTTTCTGCGCAAATCCTACAATCGGAAATAAAATCAAAATAAGTATCCTCAAAGTTTTCATCACAAATCGATTTCTTGAATGATCAAACAAACATAGTGCCTTAAAAAAAGAATGAGCAGGGATGCTGCTCATTCTGATATTGTTTAAGCGGTAAGCTCCTTTTCGTAGACGTCAAGTGGGAGACAACTGCAAACCAGATTTCTGTCACCATACGCATTGTCGACGCGACTCACGCTTGGCCAGAATTTCGCTTCTTTCACAAATGGAAGTGGATACGCAGCCTTTGACCTTGTATAAGGAAGAGTCCATTCGTCGGCTGTAATGACAGCCGCTGTGTGTGGCGCATTCTTCAATACGTTAATTGCTTTATCAGCCTTACCTTCTTCTACTTCACGGATCTCATTTCTGATTTCAATCAGTGCTTCAATGAAGCGATCGAGTTCTTCTTTTGGTTCGCTTTCTGTCGGCTCGATCATCAACGTACCGGCTACTGGAAATGATACAGTTGGTGCATGGAAGCCATAGTCCATTAAACGTTTTGCGATATCTTCAACTTCAATTCCGGCTTTCTTAAAGTCGCGGCAATCCACAATCATCTCGTGTGCGCAACGACCTTTTGATCCGGTATAAAGGATCTTGTAATGTCCCGCTAGTTTCTCTTTGATGTAGTTTGCATTCAAGATCGCATACTTGGTCGCGTTTGTTAATCCATCGCCGCCCATCATAGCAATGTAAGCATAAGAGATCGCTAGAATACTTGCGCTACCCCATGGTGCTGCAGAAACTGCGTGGATGAATTTATCACCACCGGTTTTTACAACAGCATGTCCTGGTAAGTATGGTTTCAATTTGTCGTTGCAACAGATTGGGCCCATACCAGGACCACCACCACCGTGCGGAATACAAAATGTTTTATGAAGATTTAAGTGACAAACGTCAGCACCAATGTTTGCTGGTGATGTTAATCCGACTTGCGCATTCATATTGGCGCCGTCCATATAAACCAATCCACCATTCTGATGAATGATCTCACAAATTTCTACGATTGATTCTTCGAATACGCCGTGTGTCGATGGATAGGTTACCATCAAACAAGAAAGCTTGTCTTTGTATTGTTCTGCCTTGGCTTTGAGATCGGCAACGTCAATTTTACCTTCTTCATCAGATTTCACGACAACGACATCCATACCAGCCATTACTGCACTTGCTGGATTTGTGCCGTGCGCAGATGCAGGAATAAGCGATATCGTTCTATGATCATCGCCGCGATCTTGGTGATATGCGCGAATAACCATCAAGCCGGCATATTCGCCTTGAGCACCACTGTTTGGTTGAAGCGATACACCTGTGAAGCCTGTGATTTCTTTTAACCAATCTTCTAGCTGCGTGATCATTTCCTGGTAACCTAACGTTTGGTCTACTGGCGCGAACGGGTGAATGCCACCGAGTTCCGGCCACGTAACAGGAATCATCTCTGCTGTTGCGTTGAGCTTCATCGTACACGATCCCAAAGAAATCATGGAATGTACCATTGAAAGATCTTTGTTCTCGAGACGCTTAATGTAACGCAGCATTTCGTGCTCTGAATGATGCGTGTTAAATACTGGATGTGTTAAGAAAGTCGACTTGCGAATGAGCGATGCAGGCCAGTTCAATTGTTTTCCATTAGCAGAAACGGCAGCCGCTTTTTTACCGGAAGCATTGGCAATGATCGCCAGCACGATGTTAATGTCATCTGCCGTGGTTGTTTCATCGATGGAGATTCCGATATGGTTGTCGTCGAATGCACGGAAGTTCACTTGCTGTTTTGCAGCTTCTGCGAGCACAGCCTTCGTATCAGCAACGTCAACCTTGAGTGTATCGAAGAAGAACTCATTTACTTGTTTGATGCCAAGGGTTTTCAAACCAGCATCGAGTGTATGGGCGAGGCCATGAATTCGTCCTGCGATCTTTTTGAGGCCATCAGCGCCGTGATACACCGCGTACATACCTGCCATAACGGAGAGGAGCACTTGGGCAGTACAAATATTCGACGTCGCTTTTTCACGACGGATGTGTTGTTCACGTGTTTGGAGTGCCATGCGGTAGCCTGGATTTCCTGAGGCATCGATCGACGCACCAATGATTCGTCCTGGCATTTGACGCTTGAACTCATCTTTTGTTGCAAAGAAGGCTGCGTGAGGACCACCGAAGCCCATTGGAACACCAAAACGTTGTGACGATCCGACAACAACATCGGCGCCCATCTCTCCTGGAGATTTAACCAACACCATGCTCATGATGTCTGCAGCGACGACTACAAAAATATCTTTCTCATGTGCTGCAGCAATCAAGTTTGTATGGTCGTGGATCGCGCCGTTGTTATCCGGGTTCTGAACAAATACACCGAACAAGTTTGCATCAGCGAGATCTAATGATTTTAAATCACCAACCACCAGCTCAACACCAATAGGCGTAGAGCGTGTTCTTAATACATCGATGGTTTGTGGGAATGTATTTTGATCGACGAAGAATTTATGGGCGTCTTTCTTAGAAGATTTTTTAGAAGCGTAGAGAAGATGCAAAGACTCTGCGGCAGCGGTAGCCTCGTCGAGGAGGGACGCATTGGCGATTTGCATGCCGGTAAGGTCGATGATTAATGTTTGATAGTTGATCAATGCCTCAAGTCGTCCTTGGGCAATTTCTGCTTGGTATGGCGTGTATGCTGTGTACCATCCTGGATTCTCTAAAATATTACGGAGAATTACGCCCGGTGTGATTGTGTTATAGTATCCAGTACCGATAAAAGACTTGTAGATTTTATTTTTAGAAGCCGTTTTTTTGAAGTCTTGGAGGAATTGGAATTCAGATTTTGCGGCAGGGAGTTGTAGTGCCTTTTTCAAACGGATGTTGGCAGGTACAGTTTGCGCGATTAGTTCATCCACTGAATTGGCTTTGATTACAGATAACATTTCTGCTGTCTGTTGCGCATCCGGTCCGATGTGACGACTTTCAAATTTTTCGGTGTACTGTGAATCAATATTCATCTTATAATTGTGATTATCAAATGTTTATATGTTACCTCCAGCCCCAAACGGCTGTAAGGGCACAAAGGTAATATATAGTTGAATGCTATCCGTCGACCGCCCATAGAAAAGTCTCGCTTACGCAAAACAATTGAATGACCGCCATTATAAAAAAGCAAAAGTGCCGTGTGGAGGGTGTTACAAAATTGAAAAATCCTCCACATATTCGCCGTTAACATTTAACTCATTAATCGATGAATAAATTCAAGATGATGGTGCTGGCAGGAACGCTAACGAGTTTTGCGCTCCAGGCACAGGACCCGGTTGCCAAAAAGTACGGTGACCAGATTACCCCCGAAGATCTAAAAGCAAATCTGTCCATTTTGGCGTCTGATGCGCTAGAAGGTCGTGAGACCGGAAAACGTGGCCAGAAGATGGCTGCCGCTTTCATTCGCGCGCATTTCGAAGAACTCGGATTGACTGGACCTGTTGATGGCAGCTACTATCAGCCAGTTGAACTTTACACCAGTATCCCCGGAGATATTTATATCAAAGCTGGCCAAAACAAATGGGCAAACTTTAGTGAAGTAGTTTATTACGGAAATGCCGACAGTGGTGGAGAACAAACGCTTCCAATTGTATTTGCTGGCCGTGGCCGTAAAGAGGATTTCGATCAGTTGAATGTTGAAGGAAAAGCAGTGGTGATTCAAATCGCCAGCGATGAAAATTTCCGCAAGCCACTTGAAATTGCACGCGAGCGTAAAGCTAAAATTGCGTTTTTCTATAATCCGAATCGTCAAGAGTTCGATGAATTGCTCGGACAATTTAAAGAGTATCTCAGCGGCGGTACAATGTCGGTAAACAAGCCGGAACCTGGTGCGGCAAAAAGCGCTGGTGTATTTTTCCTTTCACCGGATGCAACAGCAAAAATCTTCAATACAAAAATTGAAAAACTAACAGCACTCGCTGCTGAAGATGCTGCTAAAAACGGATTGAAGAAGTTCAAACCTGCAACGATCAGCTACAAGACTGCACTTGACGTGAAAGTATTGAAGTCTGATAACGTACTTGGTTACATGGAAGGAACAGACAAGAAAGATGAACTCGTTGTAATCACTGCGCACTACGATCACATCGGCAAAAAGCCATCTGGAGAAGGTGACTTGATCAACAACGGTGCTGATGATGATGGATCAGGAACAGTATCGGTACTTCAACTTGCGAAGGTTTTTGCAGCCGCGAAGAAAGATGGTAAAGGTCCACGCCGCAGCATTCTTTTCATGACTGTAACAGGTGAAGAAAAAGGTTTGCTAGGATCAGACTACTATACCCAACATCCTGTATTTCCATTGGCCAATACGGTTGTTGATTTAAACATCGACATGGTTGGTAGAAGAGACCCTCAGCACAAAGATTCTGCTCCCTATGTGTATGTGATTGGATCAGATAAGCTTTCTACTGAGCTTCATAATATCAACGAGAATCAGAACAAGACTTACACGAACTTGATTTTTGATTACACCTACAACGATCAAAATCACCCGGAGAGATTGTACTATCGTTCTGATCATTGGAACTTCGCCAAGAACAACATTCCGATCGTATTCTACTTCGATGGAATTCACGAAGATTATCACAAGCCTTCGGATGAAGTTTCTAAAATCGAATTCGATCTTTTGTCAAAACGCGCTCAAGCCGTATTCTATACAGCATGGGAAGTTGCAAACAGAGATGCGAGATTGGCGGTAGATAAGAAATAAGTGTTCAAGTTTTCGAGTGTTAAAGTGCTCAAGTTGAAATAAACTAAAAAAGGCGGAATTTACTTCCGCCTTTTTTTTTAATAAATGCTAGTGTGCTTTACGCTTGAACACTTGAACACTTTGCAACTTGAACACTCCCTTAAAGGGGTACATTCACGTGTCTTTCCGCGTGATAGCTTGAGCGTACCAACGGTCCTGACTCCACATATTTGAGTCCACGTTTAAGGCCTTCTTCTTTATACATCTCGAATGTATCTGGATGAATGAATTCGGCGACTTCGAGGTGCATTTTTGTTGGCTGCAGATATTGCCCCAGCGTGAGGATCATTAAGCCGTTAGCGGCAAGATCATCCATTGCTTTGAAAACTTCTTCCTTTGTTTCGCCAATGCCAAGCATGATACCGGTTTTGGTACGCATACCCGCTTCACGAATTCTTCGGATCTGTTCAAGGCTTCGCTCATATTTCGCTTGCGGACGAACCATGCGGTAAAGTCTGCCAACAGTTTCCATATTGTGTGATACAACTTCTTGTTTGCCTTCGATCATGCGATACAAGGCATCCCAATTCCCTTTCGTGTCGGGGATGAGTGTCTCAATGGTTGTTTCCGGACTTGATTTTTTTGTTTCAATAACAGTCTGATACCATACTTCAGCACCGCGATCTTTTAACTCGTCGCGATTGACGGAGGTAATGACGGCGTGTTTTACGCCCATCAATTTAATCGCCTCAGCAACACGCTTAGGTTCATCCATGTCGTACTCTGTTGGTCTTCCGGTGGCTACTGCGCAGAAGGTGCAACTTCGTGTACAAACATTGCCGAGGATCATGAATGTAGCTGTGCCTGCACCCCAACATTCGCCCATGTTCGGGCAATTGCCGCTTTCACAAATCGTGTGAAGCTTATAATTATCTACCAGGCGACGCACTTTTGCATATTCCGGACCAACAGGGAGTTTTACTCTAAGCCAATCGGGTTTGCGTTTCCGGGTTTCATCGGGAGAAATAACAGGAAGCTCTATCATGGTTGTCGATTTACTTCAAGACCAGCGTTGGTCTGGAATATAAACTAATTATTTGCCGATTAGTTCCTTGTATTGGCTTGCGCTAAGCAATCCTGATGCTGCGCCATTCAATTCGATCTTGATCATCCAGCCGTCTCCGTATGGATCTTCGTTAACTTTTTCTGGGTTCTTCTCGAGAATCGCGTTCAATTCCACCACTTTACCTGTAAGTGGCATGTAAAGATCAGACACTGTTTTTACCGCTTCAACTGTTCCAAAAATATCATGTGCTTTAAGATCTTGGCCTTTTGTAGCAATATCCACGTAGACGATATCTCCTAACTCGCTTTGTGCAAATTCTGTGATACCAACGGTTGCAATATTGCCGTCAACCTTTACCCACTCGTGGTCTTTGGTATACTGAAGTGTTTCAGGAATGTTCATGATCAATGAGTTATGTTTTGTAAGCGGCAAAAATAACGAAAGATTAAAGACATTGAAAATGTACACGCTTATAAACGAAGAAGTCAGGCGGTTGACCTGACTTCTCGATGGCTGTAGATATCTACTGTGCGAGACTAAATCGGATTTGTATACCGAATCGGGTATTGGCCCGTCTAGGTGAACTCGATATTTGCGGTTCATTTACATTTCGTTCGAAATATGCCTGCACATTTAATTTTTGGTTCACCACGTAAGTAATGTTTGGTCGAAGCTGAATATTGATGTTTCCATTTGTGATAACAGCCAGCTCGTTGATTCTACGTTGAATGGTCTTGCTGTCAGAAATCGTAAAGTTCATTCTGAAAGTGACGTCGTTCTTCAACACGATCGTGCGCCCCTGCGACTTGAATGGTAGACGCATATTATTCTTCGTGTACCCAAGCTCAAGGACAACATCTTTGTTCGAGAGTTCCGTGATTTGAGCATTGGAAATATTCAACGCCAGATCACGTTTCGTTTTGTATTGGAAGTTTGCTGATAACCGTCCTTTCGTACGGATGTTAATACCGATCAGCGGCGAGAATTGTTCAGAAATAACAACTTGACTAATGACGTAAGCTGCTTGCAAGTTACCATCAACAACATTTCCAAAGTAGGTTGAGTTATAACTTTCAATGGATCGATCAAGCTCAAGATTTTCTACTGGAGCTTGGGTTGTAAGTGAATTTGAATAATTCATTACGCTATACGTGCTTTGATATCCATTCGACAACGTGATCGACTGAAACATATCTTTGAAGAATGCTGCTTTGTTTAAGCCCGTGTAATCAATTCGCCAATTTGGCATGGGCATGTTTGGGAACGGAGAGAGTGATACCTTATTTGCATCTTTGCCCGTATAGGCGGCAATGAAAGCCGGAATCAAAACATCTTGTGATGTGGTTGAAACTTCTTCTTCATTTGATCCCGTGTAAATGTTTGTTAAAAACCGGCGTTGAATAACGGTGAGGTTTTGCTCAAATTCCCGGAAGACATCAGAGTCAACTTTCCCATTAGACGAATTGAAAGCCGTGTTAATTGTCAGTACAGATATTTTATAGCTTCCACTTCGCCCTGGATTTTGAGACTCGAAATTAACGGCGCCTGTGGTATCGATGTTGCGGTAAATTTCCTGATACATCGCTGCTTTTTCTTTTCTGAAATCTACTTGGATTTTGAAATCTGCCGATGGCTCTACATTCGCGCGAATATTAATCACTTGGTTTTTTACTTGCTGGAATGGAATCGTAAGGTTACTGTTGGTGGTGAGCCAACCTTTCTCTCCAGCTTCTTTTCTGATGTTCGGATTTTGACTTCCCAATACAAAGCTCCACCCTGGCGATGACCAGTTGCCGTCCATTCCCATGAACTTGGGCGTCTCCGTAAACCCAGGAAGTATAGTTCCTTCATTCAACGTATAGGTTCCATTGATCGATCTCAATGACATTAGCGTTCTGAAAAAACCTCTTGCCAACGGTGGCGTTTCTCGTGTGGTGTTAGTCTTCAGTGTATCCGGCTGTTGTGCCCTGACAGGTTGCGTTCGTTGTGTGGTTGGCCTTGTTGGTGCCTTTTGCTTCTTCGGTGTATTGATGTCCTTTAAGAATTTTATCTTGTTGTAAAGCTTAACCATGTCGAGTTTCCCCGTATAGCTCTGCTCGCGACTGTTCTGAATGGTATTCTTGAAGTCGTACGCATCATTGAGTTCAAGGTCGAATGGATCTTTGTTTGGACTGTCTGGCTTATTTACCGGCCCTGCTTTCCAATTGTAATTTACTTGATAACGATAGTCTGCGCCTACCCAGTCCGTTACGGGTATTTTATCCAGCGGCAGTGTGTAGTTCACGGTAACGCTCTGGTCGAAATTTTTCATACGACCAAACTTTTTAAGGTTATGCATTACGCTGTCTCGCTTTTCTTGGGAGTCAAGTTCACCGTCAGGTTCGTCAATAACGGCATTCGCGCGTGAGCTGTATTCGAAGGATAAATTTTTGGAAAGATTCCAACGCAAGCTATACGTGCGATTGAAAGTAAAATACTTTAAGAAGTTTGGTGCCGATGTCACGAAGGTTCCGTCACCAGAAGAATTTCGATACACAAGTCGTCCAAATGAACGATCGAGATCGTAACGGACCGAAATGTTGCTCGGTAAAAAGCTTACGTTAAAATCCTTAATCACTTTTATCCATGGAGAAGAAAGTGATTTAGAATCTTTGAATGGTTCGATGCCTGTCTCTTTCGGACTGAACGTATAGGCAACAGAACCTTTGTGCGATTGTTGAAAATCTTCTGCCGTATTGAAGTTTGTTCGAATGCGATCGCTGTAAGAATAACTGAAAGCCCAGTTTTCGATATCCCAAAGACGAACTTTTGATTCTGGATTTAATTTGACTTTTCGAACATTCACAAAGTTTATACTTCGCGTTGTAAGTTGATCTCGCACGATTTTCAAATAGTTCTCACGCTTGGCCTCCGAGTCAAAACCTTCCAGCGCATCACTTAATTTCATGTCAGGATTGGCAGGGTCGTAAAGTGGCGTGATGGTTTCGCGTTGGTATCCCAAGAACATCGGTACTTTAATTCCTGTATTTCCAGGAATAAGTTTATCAAGATTAACCGTGGCAGAAACATCATAAGCGGTAGTTTCGAAACGTGTGCGCTCAAAAATTTTCGAGCTTACACCACCAAATCCAAATGATGTATGTCTGATTGCGCCGTTAACCGTAGCGAAGTCGGCAAGTTTAGCACTTAACGTAGAACTTACGGCCCATCCAGCGGTTCTGTTAAAATCAGTTGCGCGTAATTCGTTTGCCCAAATACAGAGGGAGTGTGATTTCTTATCGCTTGATTCAAGGTTACGGATCCCGATCATTAACACTTGAACACTCGTAAGATCAGGTCTACCGAAGATGCGTATTTTGTGTTTGCCGATCACGCGTCCACCGGCTGGGTAAGGTTCTGAAAGTGTGAAGTTATTTTTATCACGTTCGGCTTTGAGTTGATAAAGTTCGCTCAATGCTAAATCTATTTCGTTTTCTTCTGGCCAAACATCGCGGTCGGTCATGCCTTCGAATGAAGCAGGACTTGTGACTTTCAAAGGGATCTCAATTTCGTAGTAGTTCTGATCAAAGTCCGTCCCCATTCTTAAGAATGCGCTGACCTCGCCGTCTTCAGTATTTTGACTGTGGGCATGCAAGAACATCTTAACACGACCATAGTTGAAAAGATCCACGGAAAGGTTTTTGTAGATAGCACGTGCATCGCCGTCTTCAAGATCTTCAACGCATGCTTGAATCGATTGCTCGTTCAGCAGTCTTGAGTTCGCTGCCGTTTGATCACGATCACGGTTGATGCCTGGCGGAACACGATAAGGAGATTTTGTTTCGCTGCCTGCAACGTTCTCTTCCAAGCTCACCACAGAAACGGTAATGTTGCTAAAGTCGGTTGTGTTCGATACACCGTCTTCACGTAACGTTCCTGTATATTTTCTCCAGCGACTTCCTACCATCCGGAAGTTCGCCATACGCATAACGACTGGATCACTAAATTCAGTCGCGATCATTCGTAAATACTTAATGGATTTGAAGCCTTCGATATTTCCAACGGTCTCATACGGAGGTGTACGAACCGGAATTCGGAATAAGAACCAGCGCACTGTTTCGCCAGTGGCCTCATCGGTATGATCTGCTTTGTCTACAATGTATCCACGACCTACAACCATGTCGGCAGGTTTTAAGTTGACGGTGTATTGATAGTACCCTTCAGAGGTGCTTAAAGTGTTGTCGGCGTTTAAATCTTCGTTGTCTGGAATCGTGCTTCCGGCAGGCGTAAAAAGATCGCTTCCGGTAATTACTGGGGTATTTCCATCATGTCCGTTAAAGTCACGATAGCGTTCGAGGATTTGTGCATTCCGCCCATCGTAGTAAGAGTCTAAGAAATATCGGAAGTTGTCGCTTGAAGGATCTTCAAGGTTTTTCAGTTCTGTTGGAATAGGACTCGAAGCAGATTTTTCAATGCCATCAGACATACCATCCAAGCCAACATCTTGATTAGGTCGATTCGAAGCATTGTTATCAAACGCATTATTGAGATAGCTTGTGCCTGGCGTATATCCCCATTGTGTTTGAACAGCTTGATTGGTATCACCAGACGGAGGTAGTCCATTTTCGAATGCATGTCGTCCATCGCGCGTAACATCTTCTGATACGTTACCCAAGTGAAGTACAAGCTTTCCACCGGTTTCGTTGTTTTTCCCAACGTCTCTTCCTTCTGTAATTACTCTTCCGTATTTACCTGGTAAGAATGGGTTAAGCATCCAAAATTCAATGTACTCGATGTTTGCTTTATCGAAGTCGACCTCGGTGTTTACCGCTGTTGTGATCCCTGCCCAATGCGATCGCAGATCGGCAGCGCCGGTTGTTTTAAATTGTGGATCGTAATTGTAGGGGCCGCGTAAATCTGGGTAGTACGCAATGTCAAAAATATTCTCGAAGTACACTGCCGGAGGAAGCTGACGTTCTTTAAATATTTCTTTTGGCCCGATTCCACGCACGTAGTGGTTTTTCGTGTCTTCATCCGTGATGTTGTCTGGCTTGAAGCGCCCTGTACCACGATAGAATTGATTGTCGACTTGATACCACGCCATTTTTGCACGCCATGCACCAGACAAGTTATTGTCAACGGCGCCATTGTATGGATCATACTTCGAATCTTTCGGAATAGACGAAAGTTTCCAGGTTGACGGATTCATCAAAGAATAAGGCGTGGCTGATGTTTCGAAATCGTCAATGTATGCAGTACCCTCTCCATCTACTTTGTTGGATGTACCTGGGATGAGCTGCGCAAATTCACCCGTGAGGTTAACACTGGATTCTTCTTTGGTTTGAATGATCGGAATCGCGTCGACAATCCGCGTGAGTAATCTGCTTTTTTTGTTGATGTTAAAATCAAAGCCATACTGCATGTTGCGCGCAGGTTCTGTTCCAATTTGGTTGCGACTAATAATCGGCCTTTCGTTGTAGTACAAGAACGTCGATCCGAGATTGACATCTTCGTTCAAGTGGTAATCGAGGCGTGTTCCCAATAAGCTTCGTGTTTGGAAAGCAAAGGGATCTGATTGTTCGTATTGCACTTCTATGTTTTGTCCTGAGCTGAGAATAGACTCATTGAGGATCGTAACTTTTCCGAAGGTGTAATCTACCGTGTAATCGGAGCCTTCGACTAATGGAATTCCACCAGCAAAAAGTTTTACGGACCCTTGTGATAATCCAAATCCAGGAACGAGAATCTCTTTAGCAGATCCTGCATTGTAGAGTCCCTTCAACCAAAATTTATTTTTCGTTGCAAATAATTCAGCATCCGCTTTGGTGGTTCTGTAAAGTGTGTCGTAAGAATATTTCTGAAGTAATGCTGGTGTAGTGGAGAAAGCACGATGCAGTGGCCCATCTTTCTGACTTCCGAAAGGATGAAGGTAAGGGAAGATGATTTGGCCTGTCGCCGTGTTAACAGTTACGCCCTCAACAAAGTCAAAGTTGCCATCGCGCCCCGGATCATTTAATGGATTAAGTCGATCGAGTCCAAATATTTCTATCAACTGCTTTTCTCGTACGGATGTTGGTCCATCTTGAAACTGCGGGTTGTCAATACCGGTGCGATCGTCGCGATAGATAAGTCTCAGTTGGAAGCCTTCACGCGAAAGTTGTGTTACATTCAAACTGTACACGTTTTTCATCATCAAATCCCAAGTTGGAAAGATGCGTGATTGGTTGTCGCGAATAGCTGGCCTGCGCGGACGAAGAAGTTTTAAGAAGATAGACTGCTCGTCGTCTAGTTTTCCATACTGATCTGAAAGCTGACCAACTGTTCTCACTTGTCCGTTGTAGGTGTATTCGTATGCGACGGCAAGCACTTCGTCGTTTTGGAGTTTACGTGACAGTGTTATGTAACCGAGTTGTGGATGGAATGTAAATTCTGTCGGTGACAGTTTACGTGCCCCATTAATCTTCTCATAGTCGAACTCGTTTTGCATGTTGATTCCCAAACCTTGCAGACCAGCTTCGATATTCGTGCGATCTAAATCTTTGATGAGATTCCACAGTGAATTCGATTCGTTGTCGTTCGATGCGAATGAGCCGGTTCCTTTCGGTCCCTGCGCAATAATGGCGTTGTTGAACAATCGACGATATTCCCCAAGGTCGGTGAAAGCGACGATGTTTCTTAACGTTTGTGTATCAGTTGTTCTGTTGAGCACATATACTTCAACACGATTGATGATTACTTGCGAATAAATCTGAGGCAGATTTCTGAGCCATTGCTCGTAATGATCCCGGAAGAAATGCCCGAGGAAGAAGTGGCGGTTGTCATCGTAGTTTGATGCAATGATTTCAAATGGTCTTCCTTGTCCACCACCACCGGGGCCACCACCACCGATGTCGATGGAGGATGTCTTTCCGCGTTGTGTTGTTGCGATTGCTGTAACGTCGAGTTTACCGAATTGTAGTTTTGCTTTAATACCGAATAGATTTTGTGCGCCTTGAATGAGGGTATTGTTCAATGGAAGACTGACGTTACCGATTTCAAGTTTTTGCAGAATGTCTTCTTTGTATCCGGTGTATTCAACCTTCATGTTGTTTTGAAAGTCGAAAGAGTTGTTGTTGTCGAAGTTGGCGGTGACTTGTAGTTTTTCGCCGACTTTACCTACCACGCTCATGTTGATTTGTTGATCGAACTCAAAACCAGTGTTGCGTTGTTGACGTATCGTCATACCTGGGGCGTTCACACGCTGTGAAGAGACGCCGAAATCCAACGTCACAAATCCACGGGGTACGAGTTCCACATAGCTGCCACCAAAAATGCGGTCGAGTATAGGGCTAATGAAAATTTTCGGAATAAGACCACGGCTTGCTACTGCGCTTTCGCCATCCTGAGCACGCGCGCGGCTCTGCCAATAATCTTTTAGTATTTGACGGTCTTGATATTGCTTAAACTCTTCGAACGACATGCTCGAGGTAGGGCGATAGTTGAGGTCGCCAATTTTTTCATAGATCGTGTAGTTGAGGGCAGTATCGATCTCAACATCGAGCTTCATCTGATTGGGATCTTTCAGAAAAAGCGGCGACTCAGTTTGTGTATTGGAGAATGGATCGCCATAGCGATCGTTAGGGCGGAAAGTTGGCCTCTTACTGGGCTGATAGGGTTTATTCTTCGTTGTGTCCTGCGCATTTCGTGTGGAGTCTTGGCGTTGCTGCGCCGCGACTTGAATGGAAAGGCATAGGAACAACAAGCAAAATGCTAATAGCTGTCTGCATGTTAGCAAAATCTGATTCTTCAGTATAGAGCGCGCCAAACGTACCCGTAGTTTTAGGTTGTTACTAAATTGTGTCGTTAATCAAACAATATCCACCCGCCGGAATGTGCAGACCAACGCCACAAGCAACATGGCACTTCAGGTTAGGTAATTGATTAAGCATTTTTTAAAGACTGCTTCACTAAATCTTCTAAGGTAATGGTATTTCCTGATTTTTTCAGAACAGCATCAACACTTTTCTCAGCCGCAGCTTTCGGTAGACCCAATGTAAGCAAAGCTGATAACGCTTCCTTGCGTAATGTATTGTGAGGCCCCACAGAAATAACGGGCTGTGAATCTTCCCACGTTTCTTTCTTCAGTTTGTCTTTCAATTCGATGATCACACGCTGTGCGGTTTTGCCACCAATACCTTTTATCGATTGGAGCGCTGCAGCATCCTCACGCACAATCGCAGTCTTCAATTCGTTGCTGTTCATGTACGACAGCATCACGATCGCCGTACTTGGCCCAACACCACTCACCGATACCAATTGCTGGAATAACTTTTTCTCAGCTTCACCGCTGAAACCAAAGAGAACATGCGCATCTTCTCGAATCGATAAGTGTGTAAACAGGCTAATATTTTCCTGCTCTTTTATGTCCGAGTAGGTCTGTAACGAAATGTTTGCGTGATAGCCAACACCATTCACGTCGATTACAACATGCGTTGGGTCGAGATGCACCAATCTACCTTTTAAAAATGCAATCATGGATCGTTTTTTTGCGGTGCAAAGATTTGAAAAATTTATCGCTTATCCGTGATTCGCTATCAGGGAAATGCACCTTTTTTTGGCTCTTCACATTTTTCTCATCATACTAACCCCGATCACCGCGATGACTTGCTGCTGATGATTGGCCCATAGAAGATCGCGTTCGTTAAAAGCTTGTGCGTGCCGAACCAAAAAGCGCGAAAGCAAACATTGTTCGTGAAGCCTATCACTTGCCCTTGTCCAATGCCGGTAACGCCCACGACGGCTGTGTCCTTCACTTTTGGGTAATTTGTTTTGGAGATGTAGCCACTTTGGAGCGGTGCGCCAGTGAGCACAAGCGGGTTGGCGTAGGGATTCTTTGACTTTTCCATGAAGATGTTGTTCGACTTAAACACCGAAATTGTCAGGTGGTCATATCCGTACAGTAGCGGGTGCGTTAGATCCGCTTGCGCTTCGAAAATAGCCCCGCTCGTAGCTTGTGCATCGGTGTAACGCGCAATGGACGCATACGGTCGGAGCAATACGTCATTTTTCTTTTCGGCAACGACTTCGTCTTTTTTCATTTCAAATCTCCCCAAACCATTGTTGTTGATCCACGATACAGCATTTTCAAAACCGATTAATACACCGCCATTTTGAACCCAAGCCTTTAATTTCTCGCGCCCAATCTCGTTGATGGAAGTTCCGCTGTAGGAGGGAAGAATAATCGTGTTGTATCGACTAAGATTTGCGCGGTTTAATACATCAGTAGAAAGCAACGTTACGGGTATACGGTAACGCGTGTCAAGCAAATGCCAAATTTCACCAGCATCTGTAGCCGTCACACCCTCGCCTACAATCAATGCGATCTCTGGTTTGCGTAACGCCTGAAAACTGTTGCTGCCTAAACTCGTTCCCTCAAGATCTAATCCCGAGCGACATGCATATACGTCGACTCCATCCTGCGTTGCAATGTCGTCGAGGAGGTATTCAATTTGGTTTGCATTGACGCGGTCTTGGTTGTCCAGCGGTATGAGGATGGTACCATTCGAAAACTTTTTCCCTGTCTCGTGATTAAAAGGCGCGGTTGAAATTTTAACACGCACGCCATGCGCAAGTAATTTGAAAAGTGATCGTGGTGTGTAGAAGCCTTTGGTTTCAATGGCGTAGGCATAGTCTGTTTTATCACCGATACGTTTTCCTGCAGGAATTGAAAACGTCGGTGTTTTGTTATTGTGTTGTGGCACCGTTTTGAGTTCTTCATAATCAAGGCCGAATGCTAGCGGCAATGTCCAACCGGATATGTCGTAAAAAATGCTGTCTTGAAAAGACGTCCTTTTCTCGAACATGCTTTTGATGAGTTTGTACTGTGCTTGTTGAAGTGGAACGACGTAGCTCGATTCGTTCGTAAAATTTTTTCCATTGATCGATTGTGATGCAGTAAGCGGGTACACATCGATCTGTTGGCGGTGTAAAATTTCAGCAAAGTGTAATGCGCGAACTTTATCGTCATTTGCGCCGAAAACAATTGCCTTGATTGGATCTTTCAAGGCTTCGCTTGTTGCATCTTTGTAAAATTGACGTTGGTAGTTCAAGAGTTCTTCACGAAGATTATGTACGGCACGCAAAGAACTCAGCGAGGTAACAAACTGATTGCGGATAGCAAACTCAAAACGCACGATGCCATTCACACTTTCTTGCGCATGTCCGCGAGCGCTGCCTTGTTCAAACAAAATTCCAACAGCACCTTGTACATCGGGGAAAGTTGATCCTTTTCCATAATAGAAATCATCGAAGTCTTCTTGCGTGTAATACAGCGAGCCAATGTCATCTAACGCACGCGCGTGAAAGGATGCCATGCGTTTGGTAAGTTCATAATTCTTTGAAGGTGTAAGCGGATGGTTTCGCGATGGCACACCGGGTTGAAAGAAGAACGTCGCGTTCGTGCCCATCTCATGGTGGTCTGTTAGTACGTTTGGTTTCCAAAGATGAAAAACTTTGACGCGTGCTTGCGACTCTGGATGCTGCGCGACCAGCCAATCGCGATTGAGATCGAACCAATAATGATTAAATCGTCCACCGGGCCATGCTTCGCGATGCTCGATGTCATTTGGATCTGCGGAAGGTGTGATACTTTTTCGTACATTTACCCAACTACTAAAACGTTGCATGCCATCGGGATTGAGACATGGATCGAGAATGATGATGACGTTCTGTAACTGCGAGTCAATTTCTTTTCCTTGGGCCGCTGCGAGGTAGTAAGCCGTAAGTGCGGCGGCATTTGTTCCACTCGCTTCATCGCCGTGAACGCTAAAGCCCATATAGAAAACGGCCGGCATTTTTCGCGTGTCTAAGTTGGTGGAAAGTTTTGTATCTGTAAGGGCGACATGCTGTTGTCGTAAATCTTCAAGATTTTGATGATTCTGTGGAGAAGTAATGATGAGATTAATGAGTGGACGCATTTCGTGAGAAGCGCCAGTAACGTTCATTGAAATTCGGTCGGAAGATTCGTCGAGGGCTTTGAGATATTGAATGAGCTTGTCGTGTGACAAGTGCCACGCGCCGATTTCATGTCCGACGATGGATTTGGGCGTTGGAATTTGTGGATTGTAAGAAATATTTTCTGGTAAATAATAACCGAGTGCAGGCTGCGCGTGTGAATGAAAGGTGATCGCCGATAAAAAAAATAGCAGTGCAAAAATTCTTGTCATCATGAGTGCAATCGTTAGAAAGGTCAAATAGCGAAAAAATGTTGGTTTTGGTTTAACACAACAGTACATAATTTGTCAAATCCATCGCAAATCCTGTTAACTTATTGTAAACATTTTGTGGAAAGAATTAAAGGAGCAGTAAAGCATTTTTGTTCTGCTTCCGGTATTTTTGCCCGACTCAATAACCCTTTAATCTAAACCCATCTTATGAAGAGAATTCTACTGTTAATTTTCTTTGTGATCACGGCTTCCAGCGCGGCGTGGGCACAAGGTATTACAACATCAGCCATCAATGGTGTTGTAAAAGATCAGAATGGAGGTGCCTTGCCAGGTGCATCGGTAGTGGCCGTTCACAAACCAACAGGAACGCAATATGGTGTCGTTACAAACGAAGTCGGGAAATTTTATTTTCCCAACGTGCGTGTTGGCGGTCCATATAGTGTGAAAGTTACGTTCGTTGGTTATACCGATTACGAAGAACCAGAGTTTACCCTGGCGCTTGGGGAAAATAGAAATCTTTCGATCACGGTATCAGAAGCAAGCAATACACTTACCGAGATCGTCGTGACGGCAAATCCGAATGATGTGATCAACTCAGGTCGTACGGGAGCAGCAACTAATATTAGTTCAGCTACTATTGAAAGAAATCCATCGATCTCTAGGTCGCTAAGCGATTTCACCAGACTTACGCCACAAGCCGCATCAGGCCTTGGTAATGGAGGTACTTCTATTGCAGGAAAAAATAGTCGTTACAATAATGTGACAATCGATGGGGCTGTGAACAATGACGCTTTCGGTCTCAATTCAAGTGGTCAACCAGGAAGTAATGCAGGTACGGAAATCGTGAGTCTCGACGCGATCAAAGAAGTTTCGATCGTTGTATCTCCTTATGATGTAACCCAAGGATCATTTTCGGGGGGCGGTATCAATGCCGTAACACGGAGCGGTACAAATGAGTTTGAAGGATCTGTTTACCATTTTTTTAGAAATGAGAAGACTTCAGGAAAAACGTTGGGTGAAACCAGGCAGCGTCAAAACGAGTTTTTCAATAGGCAAACAGGTGCCCGCATCGGTGGTCCCATCATTAAGAACAAACTTTTCTTTTTTGGAAGTTTCGAGCAGCAGAAAGCAGAAACACCATTTGCGGTAAACCTGGTGAAACAAGCAGAGCTCACAGAACTTCAAAAGAATGGTTTGCCAGCAAACGTATCGCTCATTTCGGAAGAAGAAGCAGAACGCGTTCGGAAGCATCTCATCGATAATTACAGTTACGATCCAGGTACGTATGGAAAATTTACACCAGCGTCAGAAAATAACAAGATATTCGCTCGTTTAGATTGGAACATCAGCGACAAACATCAGCTTACTTTGCGACACAATTACGTAAAGGCAGAGCAAGATGATTTGGCGCGATCACAGGTTGTGTTAGAATTTTCGGGCCATGGATTTGTTATTGATTATGAAAACAACTCGACAATTCTCGAGCTAAACAGCAGATTCTCGCCGACAACTTCAAATCGTTTTATCGCAGGATGGACAACAGTAGATGACAATCGCGACGTGTCATCACAAAATAAGAACGGATTATTTCCACACCTTGATATTAACTTAGGGAGCAATAGAATTATTCGCGCTGGTGGTCAGCGTAGCTCACAAGGAAATTTAAAGAGCCAAGATATTCTCCAAATTACCGACAACTTTACTTGGTTTAAGAACAAGCATACCATTACCATTGGAACACACAACGAGTATTATAAAATTTTCAACTCGTTCGTAAATCGCTACAACGGTCATTACGAATATGCCACCTTGAATGATTTTGAGAACGACTTACTTGGAAGCACTACATCTACGGGGCGTTTTCGCTTGTCTTATTCTCTCGATTACTTTAATGACCGCTTCAAGGCTGTTACACTACGTTTTCTTCAAACAGGATTCTATGCACAGGATGAATTCGATGCAGGCAAAGGCCTTCGTCTAACAGCAGGATTACGTGTTGATATTCCGGTGTTCATTGATAAACCAAATGCTAATCAAGGACTCATGGATGAATACGGCCTAGATACACGTGATGTACCATCAGGTCAACTCCTGTGGTCGCCAAGATTTGGCTTTAACTATGACGTTAATGAATCAGGTAAGCACCAAATTCGTGGTGGTGTAGGAATTTTTACTGGCCGTATTCCTTTTGTGTGGGTCGCAAACCAATACACGAATTCTGGTGCTACGCTCGCAACATTGGATATTCGTGCTAATCGCAACAATGGCGCTATGCCACTTTATGCGGATGGCAATCGCATACTCGAATACTATTGGGCTGATCAACTCGGCGTTGATGTGAATGACCCCGCCGTGCGCACGAAAATTGAAAGTGAATTGAAAAATATTCCGACATCCGAAGTGAACTTGATGGATCGTAATTTCCGTCTCCCACAAGTGTTCCGTGCAAACGTCGCCTATGATGTTAAACTTCCATTGGGAATTACAGCAACACTCGAGGCGATATATTCGAAAACAATCAATGAAATAAATTACGAGAACGTCAACCTTACTTATCCAACCGAAAAAGTTGTGGGCGATGGAAGGCCACGTCATACAGCTGCGTTGGCGAACTCTAAATTCCAGAACTTGTTGTTGATCAACAACACCAATAAAGGATATCAATACAGTTTGACGGGATCACTTCAGAAGTCTTGGGATAAAGGTCTTTTTGCCTCTATCGCGTACAATTATGGACAGTCTCGTGATGTGAATAGCGGTACCAATACAACAGCGTTATCAGGATGGGAATTTAATCCAACACCAGGTTACAGCAACGATCAATTCTTGAGTTATTCTGTTTGGGACTTAAGACATCGCGTGGTGGGTAATATTTCCTATCGCAAAGAGTTCCTGGGCTTTATGGCCGCTACGGTATCGGTGTTTTACAATGGGCAATCTGGTGAACCTTTTTCGTATACGATCAATGGTGATTTGAACGGTGATGGCGCATTTGGCAATGATTTGGTTTACATCCCGCGTCACAAGAACGAAATTCTTCTAGCACCAATGTCTGCATCGGATCTTCGCACTCCGGATGAGATATGGTCACAGCTTAACGCCTTCATTGCGAACGATGATTATCTAAACAGCCACCGTGGACAAATTGCGGCACGTAATGCGGCCAGAACACCTTGGGAAAGCAAATTTGACTTGCGATTTATGATGGAGTTCTTTGCGAAGTTTGGAAAGTATAAGCACACACTTCAACTCACTGCAGATATTGAGAATGTTGGTAATCTTATAGACCAGGATTATGGCCGCGATTATTTTGTATTGAACAATAGCTACAATTTGCTAGCACTTCAAGGTTATGAAGGGCCAGGAAACACTGGACGTCCGGTGTATAGCTTCGATAATTCTAAGACAGAAGCATATCAAGTGTCGAATGTAGGATCTATTTGGAGAATGCAGTTTGGCTTGCGATATATATTTTAATCAACGCTCAACGTATAAAGCAATAACATGAAAAATTTCATATACATTATTTCAATTTTTTCGCTTGCGTTCGTAATGGTAGGCTGCGGCGAACCAGATTATCCAGAGCCAACACCGTCAGTAACAACGCTGTCATCGAAGCTCACGATCATCGATGTGCATCCAACGGACAAACGATTTAAAATCAGAGTTGATAATCGTTTTACTGCAAAAGATACGGTCCGTTTTGTGAAAGCTCCTGATGGTAAGTTGTACAATACAATTACGCTCGCAGTGCCAGCAGGTCCAAACAGAAATATTGCCGTTACTGAATATACGGGCGATGCATATATCGTGACAGATCGTTATGCCGCTACAGCAGCAACGAATAACACATCATTCATTGTTCTTAATGGTGACAAAACTGTAGTCACACGCGTTGCTGACGATTTAGTATTGCCTGATCCTGGTATGGCGAAATTGAGATTTTTCCATTTTGCGAATGGTGTTGCAGATTTGAAAATCGTTAATACAGCTGATGGAACGACTACATTTTCAATACGAAAATTTAATGATGCAAAAGCAGACTTTGCAAGGTTTACCACAATACCCGCTGGCACATATAATTTCGAAGCACGAAACGCAAATGATGAGGTGATCTTTGTTGTCAACAATTTGAAACTTGATTCAAAAGGCATCTATACGCTTTATGCGAAAGGAATTATTGATGGAACTGTTGATCTCGCTGTTTCGTATGGCGTGTTCAAACACTAATAATAATTTTGGTTGATAAAAAGAGGCTTCCCTTCCGAAGCCTCTTTTTTTATTTTTAGCCCTGGCATGAAATTTTTTTTGAGAATATTTTTTCCACCGCAACGTCTCGAAATCTTAGCAGACGGCGTTTAATCGCCCCTAACAAATTGTAGTAAGCGATTTGCGATGCCGTGTGCCCTTGGCATCTTTTTGTTTCAACATAGAAATAAATAATTTTGGGGTTGCTATGGTTGCTTTATCGCGCAATTTATCTCTAGTCGCTGTCTTGCTACTGTTTGGTTTTTCTTGCAATCCCTCGCAGAATAAAACCTTCGTCTCCAATCCACGAGTAGAATTGGACCTTGATGCAATTCAGAAACGCGGCTTCATCAATGTGCTTGTTGATAATAATTCTATTAGTTATTTCATCTACAAAGGACAACCGATGGGCTATGAGTACGAATTACTCACTTTGCTTGCTGATGAGCTCGACGTTGAACTTCGCATAAAGGTTACTTCAGGTGTAGAGCACGCGATCGATCAACTTAATCGTGGTGAGGGCGACTTACTCGCTTTCCCTTTAACAGTAACAAAAAATAGAACAGACTTTGTCTCTTTCACGAAGCCACACTACAACTCATTTCAAGTTCTTGTACAACGCAAACCTGATGGCTGGCGAAAAATGAATGAAGATCAAATCAATGAAGGCTTGATTCGAAACCCTGTCGACTTGGTTGGAAAAAAAGTGAGTGTGATTACTGGAACGAGCTACGAACAACGTCTTCGAAATCTTTCTGAGGAAATTGGTGGTGACATCGACATTGAGCTCGATACTCTTAACGCAGAGAGTGAGTCGCTTATTCGTCGTGTGGCCATGGGTGATATTGAGTACACGGTTTCTGATCATACCATCGCGCGTGTAAATGCTTCATACTATCCGAACATTGATGTGAGTACAGTGCTCAGTGTTGCACAACAAATAGCATGGGCAGTACGCAAAAATTCGCCGCTGTTACTAAAGGCAACCAACACGTGGTTAACAAGAGTGAAGAAGCAGCCAACGTTCATGGTAATTTATAATCGCTACTTTAAAAGCCCCCGCACATCGGTGATGCGCATGAATAGTGATTACTCTTCATTGGGTGGAAATAAACTTTCTCCTTATGATGATCTCATTCGTGACGGCGCGGCACAGCTCAATTGGGATTGGCGATTACTTGCATCGGTGGTGTATCAAGAATCTAAATTTGTTCCCGACGATGAATCATGGGCAGGTGCAAAAGGATTGATGCAGTTGATGCCCGAAACAGCGCGTCAGTATGGCGTGAAGGATATTCACGATCCTGTTCAAAATATTAAAGCCGGTGTAAAGTATCTTAAGTATTTGGATAAATTCTGGTCGAAATCTGTTGCTGATCCCAATGAGCGCTTGAAGTTTATTCTTGCTTCGTACAACGTTGGCTTGTCACATATTATCGACGCAAAGAAGCTCGCCGCGAAGTATGGAAAGGATTCGACGCGTTGGAATGGTAATGTAGAGTACTACTTATTGAAGAAATCCGATCCACAATACTACCGTGATCCTCTGGCGAAGACAGGTTATTGCAAATGTGAGGAACCTGTGAATTATGTGCGTCATGTGTTGAGCCGGTACGATGAGTACAAAGTTCACATCAGAGATTCAGTTGATCAACTATCTGTTGAAACGGTAGTGACTGCCAGGTAGTGGTAATGTTCGGATCACGCATTACTTCATCCATGATTTTCTTTTGCTTCTGACCAATCGCGTATGCATCTGCGTAGGCAATATTTTCATTAAAAGTCACCATGGAATACAACGGAATCCATTGTGTCGGGAACAAGGTGTGCAGATGTGATTCTATCTTTTTTCGTAGTAGAAATTCAGGATCTCCAACCAGATCACGCATCTCGACGAAATTATCCAACGCCAGCTTGGCGATTGCATCGGCGTTTGGTTTGCGCTGTGTTTGAAATTTTGCAGCAGCGGCGGACCAATCATCGTGCGTTTCATTTAACAGTTTATTGAGAATGCGGCAATCTTCAAAGCCAGCATTCATACCTTGACCATAGAATGGTACGATCGCATGTGCAGCATCGCCAATGAGCAACGTATTGTTTTTGCACCACGGATAACATTGCATGGTTACGAGCGAGGATGTCGGGTTCTCTTGGAAATCTTTCAACAGATCGGGCATCAGCTTGACAGCATCGGGGAATTGATCTTGAAAGAATTTTTCTACGTTGGATAAGTCTTTCAGTGCGTCAAAAGATTTTTTTCCTTCAAACGGAAAGAAGAGTGTGCACGTAAAACTACCATCCGGGTTAGGCAATGCGATCATCATAAAGCTTTCGCGAGGCCATATATGGAGCGCATTTTTTTCGAGCTGAAAACTTCCGTAATGACCAGCCGGTATTGTTAACTCTTTGTATCCATGATCGATGTAGTCTTGACTAAAATCAAAACGATCGGTGAATTGCATTGCACCCCTTACTGCTGAGAAGGCACCATCGGCACCGACAATTTGATGAAACTGCTTCTGCGTGATGTGGTGATCTTCGTCTTGAAATGTTAGCGTAGTCTTATCGAGATCGACATGTGTGCAGCGATGGTTGAATGTATATTGGGCGCCGAGATTTTCAGCTTCATTAATCAGCATCACGTTCAAGCTGGCACGAGAAATTGAATTGATAAATTGACCTTCTTTCCCGTATGGAAGAAAGCTCAGTTCACCTTTTATATTGTGCATCATCCGCCCGTGCATCGGAATCGCTTCTTGCCGAATTTTCGCAGCGAGTCCCACTTCTTCGAGTGACTTCAATCCACGTGTACTGAGCGCAAGATTAATTGATCTCCCTGCATAGAGATCAGTTTTACGAGGATCATGACGGCGCTCGAATACATTTACCACATAGCCACGCTTCACGAGATAGATGGCCAACAACGAACCCACAAGACCTCCCCCAACAATAGCGATTCGTTTCTTCATAATGTGAACGGGTTAATGAATGAGGTGGTTAAATGTGATTTTTATTGTTTATACTTTCCGCCCATCAACTTTCAACTTTCAACTTTAAGCTTTAAGCTTTCTGCTTTAAGCTTTCAAGCTTTTCCTCAATGTTTCTGCAAATGCGTAAACTTCAACAAACGTATTATAAAGCGGCACAGGCGCCACGCGTATTACGTTGGGCTCTCGCCAATCGACAATGATGCCTGCTTTTGTTAATGCATTAAAAACTTTCTTCCCATTTTGTTTCATGAAAATTGACAGTTGGCATCCTCGAGCTTTATGGTCAGCTGGCGTGAGAATGTGAAACTGTTTATGATCAGGATCAATGTCGTGCAGAAGAAATTCCAAATACGACGTTAGTAGAACGCTTTTCTTTCGGAGTGCTGTCATATTGGTTTGTTGAAAAACATCCAGCGAGGCAAGTAGTGCTGCACTTTGTAAAATAGGAACATTCGATACTTGCCATCCATCCACGCCTTCTATCGGGTGAAATCCTTTCTGCATTTGAAAACGTTCGTTTTCGTTGTGTCCCCACCATCCGGCAAAACGTTGACGGTTGCTTTTTGCGTGGCGCTCGTGGACAAATGCACCCGCAATCGCGCCTGGACCAGCATTAAGATATTTGTAGCTACACCAAACAGCAAAGTCGACATCATCTTGATGAAGTGATAAAGGCACATTTCCAATGGCATGAGCGAGATCAAATCCGGCGATTGCACCAACATCATGCGCTGCTTTCGTGATGGTTTTCAGATCGAAGAATTGGCCTGTATAATATTGCACACCACCGAGTATAACAAGTGCGACACTATCACCGTGCTCACATATGGTAGCGAGGATGTCTTCTGTGCGAAGTGTGACCTCATGCTCGCGCGGATGCAATTCAATAAGCGCATCATCAGGATGGAATCCATGAAAACGTATCTGTGTTTCGAATGCATATTGGTCTGAAGAAAAAGCCCCAGCTTCAGAAATGATTTTGTACCGTGACGCAATTGGTCTGTAAAACGAAACCATCATTAAATGCAGGTTAACTGTCAGCTGATTCATCGCGACGACTTCAGTCGGTTTCGCACCCACGAGTTTAGCCAAGACCTTCTTCGAAAATTTATGGTAGTAGAGCCAGGGTCTTCGTGCATGTAGATGACCTTCGCCGCCAAGATTCTTCCAGTCTTCAAGCTCCTCTGTTATGAATCTTTTCGTTCCTTTCGGTTGCAATCCCAATGAATTGCCGATCATATAGATTGCAGTCTTACCGTTTACTTTTGGTAGTAAAAATTGTGAACGGAATTTTTGAAGTGGATCTTGTTGATCTAAGGACTTTGCAAAACGTAGTGCGTTCTCAAATTTCATCAATCAAATAGGCTAAGTTGTTTAAGCAGTGAGCCTTCGTGGTGAAGCAACCATTCTTTGTTATCCATCCCACCGCCGTAGCCAACAAGATCGCCATTTTTTCCAATCACGCGATGGCAGGGAACAATTATTGCAATAGGATTTTGACCATTCGCTACCCCTACCGCACGAATAGATTTAATATCGCCAATGCGAAGCGCGATATCCTCATAGGAAGTTGTCGTACCAAATGGTATTGTCGTTAGTTCATTCCATACACGTTTCTGAAAATCGGTGCCGTTAAGTTGGATCTCCACCGTAAAGAATTTTCTCCCTTTATAAAAGTATTCATCGAGCTCTTCAATACACTGTGTTATAACGGGTGTTACAATCGGTTGTCGTCGAATATCTTTTAAAAAGTTAACGGTGGTAATGGCGTCGTCTTGCGATTCGATCAGCAACGTTCCAACCGGCGATTCATAATAACCAATGCCTTGGTGATGCATGCTCATAATCTAAATGAAGCGAGGGTCAGCTTCCATCACCGTGCCGCACTGCTTGCAGGTCCGAAATTCCTTGGAGCCATAAAATTCGCGGAACCTTGGCAAGAAGTCTTTTTCAATATTATCAAGGTGGAACCGGTATTCATGAAGTTTGTGATTACAGTTTTCACAATACCAAATTAATCCATCTTCAACATCTTGTTCTGGGCGTTTTGTTTCAATCACCAAACCAACCGTGTTTGCTGGTCGCTCTGGACGATGAGGCACGCGCGCCGGGAGTAAGAACATTTCACCTTCGCGAATCGGAATATCAACAGGTTTGCCGTCTTCTTGTATCCTTACATTGATGTCACCTTCTAGCTGGAAGAACAGTTCTTCTGTCTCATTGAAGTGAAAATCCTTTCGCGCATTTGGCCCGCCAACGATCATGACAATATAATCTCCAGCATCGGCATAGAGATTCTTATTGCCAACGGGAGGTTTCAGCAGATCGCGATTATCCTGGATCCACTGCTTAAGATTGAAAGGTCTTCTTACAGGCATGGCTTTAATTTGTTAAGTGAACAGCGTACCATCACGCTATTGATTGATCCAATAATTCATTAAAATTACTAAAGAATTTATTGGATCGGAATATGAATCTTGATTTGAATGGTAAGCGCGCCGTCGTTTGTGGAAGCACACAAGGTATTGGAAAAGCTTCCGCAATAGAATTGGCGCTGCTCGGTGCGCACGTTACGCTCGTTGCGCGTAATGAAGAAAAATTGAAAGCTGCCGTAAAAGAGCTGCAAGTATATTCAGGACAAAAGCATGATTATTTCGTGGCTGACTTTAGCGAGCCCGAACAACTTAAGAAGGTGTCGGCTGCTTATGCGGCGAAATGGCCAGTGAATATTTTGGTGAATAATACCGGAGGTCCTCCTGGCGGCTTAGCCATCGATGCACATCCTGAGGATTTTATCAAAGCGTTTGCGAGTCATTTATTATGCAATCAAATTTTAGCGCAAACCTTTACACCTGGAATGAAGAACGAACGCTACGGGCGGATCATTAATATTATTTCTACTTCAGTGAAAATTCCTATTCGCGGCCTCGGCGTTTCGAACACAATACGCGGCGCGGTTGCAAATTGGTCGAAGACGCTGTCGGTAGAACTCGCGCCCTATGGCATTACCGTAAATAATGTATTGCCTGGAGCTACGATGACATCGCGCTTAGAAGCCATTATCAGAAACAAAGCTGAGCAATCAGGAAAGTCATACGATGAAGTGAAGGAAGAAATGGTTCGTGAAATACCTGCGGGGAGAATTTCGGATGCCTATGAAGTTGCTGCAGCGGTAGCATTTCTTGCGACGCCGGCAGCGGGATATATCAACGGCATAAATGTTCCTGTCGATGGCGGAAGAACCGGAACTTTGTAGCGTGCTAGTCAAAATGTAAAAACAATTCCTTTGATTAAAATTCAAAACTATATCGCGGGCGCTCTTCATCCCCCTGTATCGGAAAAGTATTTTGATAACATTAATCCCGCTACCGGAGAAGTGTATGCTCAGATTCCAGATTCGGAGGCGCAAGATGTAGATCGTGCTGTTACTGCTGCAAAGAAGGCGTTCGTGTCGTGGTCTACTATGCCCGTGGAAAAACGAAGTTTAATCCTGAACAAAATTGCAGACCTCATCGATCGCGATCATCAAAAGCTCGCACTTGCGGAAAGTATTGACAACGGTAAGCCCGTGAAGCTGGCGAAGGTTGTTGATATTCCACGCGCCTCTGCAAACATGCGATTCTTCGCCACAGCATCTATTCATTTTGCAAGCGAAGCGCACATTACCGATGAAGATGCTATCAACTATACAACGCGCACACCGGTGGGTGTTGCAGGTTGCATTTCACCGTGGAATCTTCCACTGTATTTGTTTACGTGGAAAATTGCGCCAGCATTGGCGTCTGGATGTACCGTTGTAGCGAAACCTTCTGAGCTCACGCCCATGACAGCGTTTTTGTTTTCTTCGTTGTGCATGGAAGCAGGGTTGCCTGCAGGCGTGCTGAATATAATTCATGGTCTAGGTGCAAAAGCCGGGCAAGCTATTGTTGAGCATCCCGACGTGAATGCAATATCATTTACAGGGGGAACGGTTACAGGAAAGAAAATTGCCGCGACCGCTGCGCCGATGTTCAAGAAGCTTTCATTAGAACTCGGCGGGAAGAATCCGAATATCATCTTCGCGGATTGTGACTTTGAAAACGCCATTGCGGTTTCGTTGCAATCATCTTTTTCTAATCAGGGCGAAATTTGTTTGTGTGGCTCGCGCATTTTTGTGGAGCGGCCGTTATACGAAAAGTTTGTTGATGAATTTGTGAAACGAACAAAAATGCTCACGGTTGGCGATCCGTTGGATGAAATGACAAAGCTTGGTGCACTTGTTTCAGAAGTACACATGAAGAAAGTTCTCTCGTATGTAAATCTTGCGACAACAGAAGGTGGAAAAATTTTGACGGGCGGAAACCAAGTTCACGTTGGAGGGCGATGTGCGGATGGATTTTTTGTAGAGCCCACTGTAATCGTTGGGTTGAAACATGACTGCCGAACAAATCAGGAAGAGATTTTCGGTCCTGTGGTTACCATTATGCCATTTGACACAGAAGATGAAGTGTTACAGTATGCAAACAGTACAACGTATGGGCTATCGGCAACAATTTGGACAGAGAATTTAAAACGCGCGCACCGAATCTCTTCAAAGGTGAAGAGTGGAATCATCTGGGTAAATTGTTGGCTCTTCCGTGACCTGCGTACGCCTTTCGGTGGTATGAAACAATCGGGTGTTGGAAGGGAAGGTGGATGGGACGCTCTGAAATTTTTTACAGACACGAAGAACGTTTGTATTAAGCTTTAGCGACTTTGTAAGATCTTATCGTATTCCGCTAGGAGCCACTTCAGACTTTCCAATGTTTTTAAATTTTGGTCATTTTGTTTGGCCATTTCTTTCAGTACCGGCCAATCGTTTCCGAGATATTTTTCGAGTATATTAAATTCGCGTGCATAGCTTTTCGTTTTTGCTTTTCTGTCATCAATCGAACGCTTTTTAATCGATACATAGCGATCGAAGATGCCATCTTCATCGACGAAGAAAATGTACTCTTGCTGTTCTATTAGCATGTAGGAGTTAGTTATTGTCGGCGCCGTACCAGGACCGTAAGAGGTAGTGTTGTAACGTTGCTGAGCTTCTATAGCGTTGATGTGAGACACTACTGCGAATTTTTTTCCTTCATAATGAACTTCAAAAAACGATACGAGTACTTTGGCGTCAAAATTTCCATTGAACTCCTCTTTATCACGAGGATTAAATTGAAGGCATAAAAAATGTCTGTTCTCTTTCGTTACACTGTCCAGAAGAACCATAGAGATCACATCTTTGGTCCGGAAAGAGTGCATTATTTCTTCACCATCAACGATGGATCGGAAAGAAACAATTTGCTGATTATCGTTGTAACGGATCTTCCCCAAAAGAATATCGCCGTTTAGTAATGTGATTTTACCTTTTTGCCATGGAGCGTTGAGGCCCATATGTACTAGAGGCTCGTTCTTTTGCGCGACCGAGATTGTGACGGTTATTTGCAGTAACGAATTGGTCAGCAGGAGTGCTGCAAGGAGATATTTCATAGAAGTCGTCAAATGGGGACCTCAAAAATACAAATTTTGCTCATCTTTGATAACCTGTTTTTATGAGCTTCTTCGACATCGATCACATCTTTTTTACTGTTTGGGGGTATCCCATGAGCTACCTCGAATTCTTTGGAACCATCGCCGGAGCAGTAGCCGTATGGTTGTCGGCGCGCGCGAACATCTGGAATTGGGCTATCGGTGTCATTAATGTCGTTCTGCTTTTCTTCCTGTTCTATCAAATACAATTGTATCCGGATATGTTTCTTCAGGTGTTTTTCCTGATTACCAACGTGATCGGATGGTGGCGATGGGCACATCCTGCACCGGAGGAAGAAGATCAAAAACACGAACTGAAAATAAGCTACATGAATAAACGCGATCTATTGTTGATCGCCATTGGATCGGCTATCGGCACGGTAGTACTCGGAATGTTTGCCGAAAATCTCAATCGATTATTTCCTGAAATCTTCAAAGAACCTACCGCGTTCCCATACGCCGACTCCTTCGTGATGGTCGTGAGTATTTTTGCCACCTTTCTCATGATTCAAAAGAAAATTGAATCGTGGATCATGTGGATCGCCGTTGATATTGTTGCGACGGTATTATACTTTTCTAAAGATGTCAAATTCCTTGGGCTCGAATACCTCGTGTTCTGTTTCCTCGCATCGTATGGACTGCTCAATTGGATTCGAGAACACAACGACTATAAAAAAGTGCGAGCATGATAAAAAAAATCTGTTTGTACGGCCCGGAGAGCACAGGTAAATCCACACTTGCAATTAATCTTGCGCATCGTTTTGAAACCACTTTCGTTCCTGAAGTAGCCAGAGAAATGCTGATCACGAACGATTTTTCTGAGCAAGATATTATCAACATCGGCGTAGCGCACGCGGAGAGAATCAATGATAAACTTTCTTCAGCGAATGAAATACTGTTTTGTGATACAGATGTGATCACCACACAAATTTACGCGCAATATTATCTTCAGGTCGTTCCTGAAATCCTTTACAAGTTGGAAGCGGAAATGTCGTATGATCATTATTTTCTAATGGACATCGATGTTCCATGGGTAGCCGATGGTCTGCGCGACTTAGGGCATAAACGTGAGGAGATGTTTGCTATCTTTAAATCGGCGTTGGAAAAACGAAACATTGCTTACACCTTGTTGCAGGGTGACTTTCGCGAACGTGAAGACGTAATCGTAAACTGGATCAAACGAAATCTGAACATCCATCCGAAACGGTAGCCATGCAGAAACATCTTATTATCAAAGTCTCAGGAAAAGTGCAAGGCGTGTTCTACCGCGCTTCGACCAAGGAAATTGCAGATCAACTTGCGCTTACAGGATTCGTGAGAAACGAAGATGACGGCAGCGTGTATATCGAAGTCGAGGGTGACGATGCCGTATTGCAGCAGTTTGTTTCGTGGTGTAAACAAGGTCCACGTATGGCCAACGTCAATGCTGTCGATATAATCGAAGCTTCACTAACTGGATTTAAAAATTTCGAAGTGAGAAGATAACGTATGATTGAACAATCTTATCGAATAGACTTGTTTGCAGTCTTTATTTTTCTTGGCATTGTTCAGGCTGTGTTCTTATCTATTTTCTTCTTTTCTCCATCCAATAGAAAAAATCAAGCAAATGTTTTTCATGGCATCATGTTGCTGTCGATGGCGGCGTGCATGCTCGAAATATTTTTGATGTATACTGGCTACATCGTCCATTGTTTTTACCTGGTAGACTTCTCCGAATCTGTTGCGTTGATTATCGGTCCAGCATTCTATCTCATGGCCATGAGTTTAATCCATGGAAAGGTGGATCGTCGACAATGGTTGCATTTTATTGTTCCTATCATTTATTTGATACTGCAACTTCAATTTCTGCTTCGCGGAGAAGATACCAAATACAATGCATGGATCTACTCATATCATCCGGAACTTCCGTATAGAGAAGTGTTTATTACGGACGGCCGATATGGCGTGACGAATCATGCGACGACAGTAATCTTGATCAGCTTAGCGGTATATGCGATACTCGGATTGATTGCCGTGATCAAAGCATTCCGTGCGAGAAGAGAATCGTGGCTTCGACCAAAGCATCCTGTACTGAGAGCCCTTCGATTGGGTGTGTTTGAATGTATCAGTGTGTCTGTACTCGTGTTGATTGTGAAACTCATTAAGTCACACGACACCGGTGATCATCTTTTTGCTGCCTACTCGTCGATTATGGTTTATATTACTAGTTTCGACGTGATGAAACATTCTGGTTTCTTTACGCAGCCAACCCTTACTGAACCCACAAAGAAATATAAAACGGTACTCCAACCCGAGATCAATGACACGACATTAGAGCGTCTGAAACGGCTAATGGAGAATGATAAACCATATAAGGAGCCTTCATTTTCGCTGCCAGATCTTGCGCAACGATTAGGTGTATCGGTTCATGTTCTTTCACAAGTAATCAATGAAAGTTTAGGGAAGAGTTTTTTCGAGATGGCGGCTGAGTACCGTGTGCAAGAAGCGCAACGATTATTAAAAGAACAACCCAATATCAAAGTTGAGGAGATCGCGGAGCAAGTAGGCTACATGTCGAAATCTTCTTTCAACACGGCTTTCAAGAAAATCACAGGGCTCACACCGTCGGAATTTCGTAGCAAGTAGAGAGCAGTCGTCGAGACGATCGAAGGCACCAATTTTTTAGTCATGGTGTGCAAAGAAATTTCTATATGAAAACGCACAACATTGTAAAATTCATGATCGTGGCCATCCTCTTGACTACTTTCAATCCTTCATTTGCAGTCGATACGAAGCCCGTGGTTCCTGCCACGCCGACAGAGACACCAGCCGAACAAGTTGCACGCCTTGAGCATCGCTTGGAAGAGATTAAATCAATGGATCACAAAAGTCTTTCTGCTGCCGAAAAGAGAGCCCTTCGAAAAGAGGTCCGCGCAATTAAAAAAGAAATGGCGCAAATAAGCGGTGGCGTTTACATCAGCGTTGGTGCATTGCTGCTGATTATCCTGCTGATCCTTCTACTTGCCTAAATATTATCGCGATAACGCGCGAACACCGTGCATAAAAAAAAGCGGGACCTAGCCCGCTTTTTTACTGTCATTTTATCTTTCGACTATTTCAATGCAGGAAGATTAAAATCATCCAGTGCACTTGATTGCTTCATAAGCGCTTCAATTTCTTCCGACTTACGGGGAGCGCCTGATGAAAGATGCTCGTAACCAGTCTTCGTGATCAAATAATCATCTTCGATACGAACAGCGATACCCCACCACTTTGGATCACATGGTGAATTCTCGGGAATGTAGATACCAGGTTCGATCGTAATCACCATGTTCTCTTCTAGTAATTTATAAGCACCTCTGTCGTGTACATCCAAACCGATGTGATGGCAGCAACCATGTGGGTAATATTGATTCTTTTCATCTTCAGTTTTGATGATGCCAAGCTCTTTCAGTCCTTTGTTGATCGTTACGCGTGTAGCAACATTAAGATCTTTGAAGCTACCACCAGCCTTACAAACTTTCATTGCTTCTTCTTGTGCCTTGTACACGAGATCATAGATCGCTTTTTGTTCTTTTGTGAATTTGCCTGAGATCGGAATAGTTCTCGTGATGTCTGCAGTATAGCCACGATATTCAGCACCGAGATCCATCAAGATCAAATCTTTTGGCGAAACCATCGGTGTATAGTTGTCGATGTAGTGCAGGATACAACCGTGGTTGCCGGCACCGACAATTGAAGGGTAGCCAAGATCTTCCGCTTGATACTTTTTAAATACGAATTCATGAATACCCTGAATCTCGCGCTCCGACATACCAGGTTTGATCGCTTTCATTACTTCGCGTTGACCAATACAGCTAATGCTCACAGCCTTGCGAAGAAGATCGAGTTCTTCTTTTGTTTTGATACCACGAAGAGCATTCATGATACCTTCAAGGTCGTTCGTGTTGAGATTAGATTTTTTTGGCTCAAGGTTCAATGTCGTCTTATCTTTCGATGGATAACCTGTCTTACCTTTGAATTGAACGATGAGATCATAAAGGTCTGCTGAATCGTATGGCTCATCACGAACATCGTTTTGGAAATCGGTGAAGAGTATCTGATCGAATTTCGAAAAATCTACATTGTATTTTTTGAACTCATCGTTGTTGAACGCATTGGTGAGTCCGAGCTCATCCTTCACGCCGTTGGTGCCAAGACGTTTTCCGTTCCACATCTCGCGCTGCATATCACGTGGCTGTACGAAAATGATATCGTTGTAAGTACTACCGTTAGCGGCAGTTTGGTTGTCTTTGAAGATCAACAACACGGCATTCGGTTCTTTGTAACCAGTGAAATAATAGAAATCAGGATCTTGATGGTAGACATAATCTACGTCATTCGACCGATTGCGAACAGCATTTGCAAAAAATACCGCCACCGAATTTGCAGGTAGTTTCTCACGAAGCTTTGCCCGGCGATCTTTATGAAATTCCTTGGTAAGAAAATCTTGTGGTTTTTCAGCAACCTGTGCGTACGTTACCGAGATAATGGCCGTCAGGAGTAGGGTTAGAAGTCGTTTCATTGTTTAATGAGTTATGCCCTAAAGTCGCAATTTTTTTCCGTGCGTCATCCTCCCGACTTTATTTCCGGCAGTTTTAAATTGGTGAATGGCATTTTTGCTGCCATAGACGTGCTTTTTTATAAGATCGTACGTCCACATTATAAGAAAAGTCGTTGCGAGGCTCTTTCCCGCGCGTCTTTTGGAAGAAAAAAATATGCACATCACCAACGCTTCCGAACGCCGGTACGACTTGGATTGGCTCCGACTAATCGCCATTGCCATCGTCCTTTTTTTCCATACAGGAATGATCTTCAACAAATGGGACTTTCATATTAAGAATGCCGAAACCAGCAGCACTTTCGGCTACTGGATGGCTTGGTCACATGCATGGCGTATGCAACTACTATTGTTCATTTCGGGAGCAGGCACCTATATGGCGCTCGGCAAAAGAACAGTGGCGCAATTTGCAGGGGAACGTTTTCGACGACTCTTTATCCCACTCGTTTTTGGAATCTTCGTCGTCGTACCGCCACAGATCTACTTTGAATTCATCAGCCGCTTCCAAAACTATGGCGACTTCTATAAAACTGTTTTCGAATTCAAACCTTACCCTCAAGGCGGGAGCTTCAGTTGGCACCACCTGTGGTTTATACTTTACTTGTTGATTTATTCATTGATCGCACTCCCGTTGCTTTCCTATTTAAGATCTCCTCGGTCACAGTCATTTCGTGATAAACTTTGGAAAACGATGGGAAGTCCCGCGGGAATGTTGCTCATACCTGCCGCGATCATCGTGATGTCTCAAGTACTTCTGCGACCATTCTTTCCAGAAGAAACGCATGCGTTGGTTAACGATTGGGCCTACTTTGTTTACTACCTCTCATTTTTCATCTTCGGAATGATCTTCTATTCAAATCAAAACTTGTGGTGCTCCATTGAAAAAAATAGAAAGTTCCTTTTGGTCGCGAGTGTAATTGTACTGATCCCTTTCTATCTCATGTTCTTTAATTTCTATAAGACGATTACGTTGCCCTGGAAGCCGGAAACGATCGAGGTAGTCTTCCATGTATCCGCTAACATCGGTAGCTGGTTTTGGGTAGTTACAATCGTTGCATTTGGTCAACGCTATCTCAATCGACCGCATCCTTGGTTGTCGCGAGCCAATGAAGGTGTTTACCCTTTTTATATTTTGCATCAAACAGCAATCATCGCCATCGGATATTATGTATGTCAATGGAGTTGGAGTATAACGGCGAAGTTCTGGACGATAAGTCTCTTAGCTGGCATAAGTTGCATTATGTTTTATGTGACATGCATAAGACCCTTCGCGATCATGAGACTATTCTTTGGACTGAAACCAAATCGCAAAGCCGTTGAGGTAACGCAAACAGCGAGTGCCGTAGCAACAGCGGAATAATGTAATAGCGATGCGTTAAACTAACAACGCATCGCTTTTTCACTACTGAAATTTCTTGAGCGCTGCCTCTAGCGCCACATCTTTTCCTTGCAGTAAATCTTCTTTGGTTGTTCGAATGAATTCGTCGGGCGCAATACCTATGCCTTCAAAACTTTTGCCACGCGCATCGCGGTAATCACCAATAGACACGGTGAACATCCAACCGTTGGGCATCTCTGTGGTTGGATTATCAGAGAATGATCCTGCCGTTGTATCGCCCATGATCTTTACATGCGATAGCTCACGCAAAGCAAGTGTAAATGTTTCTCCAGCGCTTTGGGTGAAACGCGACGTGAGTACGATGGTCGGTTTTAGATACGGTGTTTTTGTTTTAGGAGCAATTGTCCAATGCTCCGGCCGTGTGAAGTCATCATGTGCCGGGCCATTTTTCTTCTTTGTAATCATGTACAACTTTTCTTCCGCCGTAAAATACCCTGCGATAAGTTGGGCGATTGCGTCGTGCCCGCCATAGTCACCGCGAACGTCAATGATCATGCCTCGCGTATCCTTCAGCGCTCCCAATATCGTCGTCATCGATTGTTGAATGTCTTTTCGCGAATCTCCATGCGATGTTATGGTGATGTAGCCAATGTTGTCAGGCAGAATCCCGTAACGTACGCTTCCAGTGGCCTCGTGATAGTTCGTAAGATATTTTTTAACAACGTCTAGATCGTAATCTTCCTGCGCTTTTAAGATAGTGAGTTTACCGTTTACGTATCGGAGAATACCGCCAGGAAAAGCAGGCAGATCTCCATTGGTCGGATAAAGATTTAAATGATTATCATTTAGTAGTGTGATCATCTCTGAAAGTAAAGCGTACAATGCTTCGTCGGTCATGCTATCGTGAACACGCGGCTTGAACTGGTTGTATACATCAACCCAATTCACGTGCTTCACACCGAAAAGTCCGTAGTGTGTATCGAACGTTTTCCAAAAATATTCGAAGTTCTCTGTTGGTGTCGGTTTTGGCGGATGCGCTGCCATCAGCACAGTGCAACAGATCAATATGATCGTAGTGCGTTTAAAATATATTTTGATTGCGTTCATACTTTTAGAATTGATTGTGAATACCAGCAAGGAATGTGTGACTTGTAGCGCGCATCGGTTGAGATTGCTCAATAAGATAATAATTGAATCCGTATGTTAAACTGGTTCCAATGTGATTGTGAAATTGATAGTGATATTGCAACTCCGCAGCAGGGGAGAAGAACCTTCCGAGCCCTGCCCACGCCGAGTTTCTTATAAAGCCTTCGATGAGACTCTTGTTCGGTGCCGATACGGTATTGTGATAGGCTAACCTTGCAAGGTAAGTCGCAACGGGAAGGCTAACAGTTGCTGTCACATCATGTTCTGCATCGATCCGATGCTGAACATTCGCTGCAGGGCTGAAACTGATCGCATTGAACAATCCCGACGATACCCATCCTTGCGGATAGAACATTTCATTTGAGAGTTTAATGCCGGGGGCCACCCTGAATTCAGCTGAAGCTGATTGTTTCATTTTGTAGTAAGCACCAAAAGAAAGTTTCCCAGCAAGAAAGGATGCTCCAACCGGAAATTTTTTGTCCTCTTTTTTGCCTTTGTAGTTTTCTTCTTGGAAATAGACCATTCTTTGTGCGAGGTGTTTAGCGCGCATGCCACCCAGCTTAATATCGAAGTCGACAGTGAACAACATGGATTTCACCTCGAGGTTATAGAAAAGCCGCACGTGCTTGGGTTTACTGGTGTAATCGATGGGCGAGCTGTTTTTGTCGAGCCAGCTTACCGTGCCGAGTCCAATAGCCAACCCGATACAGTTTTGCATCGGCATCCACGGTGGGGCGGTTTCTTGTGCTGATACCTTCCAAAAGAGGCAAAGCAGAAGTAGTGTGATCTTGAATTTCAACATGTCAAAAATTTGTTTGCGCTAATGAACGCGCGCACTCTGAAAAGTTGCTCCGCCCGCATTGCAAAGGAGTCCAATCCTATCCGTTTGGACTATTTTGCTTCATTAGACTGCATTTCGATGTATTCTGAAGGGGTAAGCCCTGTCTTCTTTTTGAAGATCGCATAAAAAGAAGCCTTCGAATTGAATCCAGATTCTTGCGAAATCCCCAATAGCGTGAGATGTTTTTTCGAAGGATCGGACGCTAGACGCTTAAATTCGTCAACACGATAAGCGTTAATCAGGTCAAAGAAATTGCCGTCGTAAATTGCATTGATGGCTTGCGAGACTTGATGACGTTGTATGCCGATCTTGTCCGCCAGTTCGCTCAAGGTCAAATCTTTCTTCGTATAAATTTTCTCGTCGCGTAAAACGGTCTGAACGGCATCAAAAATTTCTTGCAAGCGATGCTCATCAACACCAGATTTAGCATACTTCTCCTGTGCCTGAACTGTAATGGTGACGGGTTCCGGGGAAACGCTCGGAACATGACTTAATCCGAAAATAACGGGATGGCTAAGCGCTTTGTACGACATCCAGTAGAAGATCGCGACGATGCCGATGAAGTGGTAAGAATAAAGATTTGAAAAAACGGGAATATTCCACGTTCGGAAAAAGAATGACATCACCGCTAAGATTGTCGCGATTAACGTCAACATGAGAAATTGTTTTAGCCAACCGATGCGGATAGATTCTACGGCAGAATATTCATTGCGCCATTTCTTTTCAAGCCTTAAATAGTAGATCAAATTAAACGTCTGAAAAAAAAGATGAAGGAGCGACACAATCTGATTGATGAGGCCAAAGTCCGCTTCCGATGCCTTGTTGAAGTCATTCAGCAGACTACGCTTTTCTGAAGCAGGTAACATATAGTACGGTAGCATCAAAATAAGCAAGACAACAAACGGGATGAAAAACCACAATGTGTCGTAACGGTTGCGTCGTTCGCCATTCTCGGTTACACTTTGGACAAATAAGAATATCAAGGGCCAATATAGCGAACCAATTATCCACGATACACGACTGAGATGTGGATATGACATAAAGAAAGAGCGGTTATCATTGCCAACCAGCACCAAATGAAATGATAGCAGGATTAATAAAACGGCAAGCACCTTGTTTGCAGGCTGATTGACTTTTGTCCGTGCAAGCAGGACAGCGAGAATAATACCTTGTAGGGTGGCGGCTGTGTAGAGTATGTTCACGGGGCGAATGTACTGGTGTCCGGGGAATTTTTCGTATTGAAAATAATGCGCGCTTCAAATCTCCAATCGATCTTTTGTGAAGTTCTTAAAAAAGAGGGCGTCTCGAAAAACTCATTTTGATAAGCGTGTGCGCGGTGGCCCAACTTAAACGCGGGGGGCTGCATGTGTGATGGGCAGCTCCCGATAGCTATCGGGATAAGTTTCCCCTTTTTCTTTTGTTACTTTTCTATTTGGGAGGCAAAAAAGAAAAGTAACCAGCGTACGATGCATGAACAAATCAGATCAATTCATTTAGAAGATTCAAAGCGTTGATAAGAGTAAAGTGCGATCCGGCTTTTGGGCCGAGATGAAAAACCTTTCTCCGGAGATTAGTAATGCGAAAGCGATGGCCTACAATTATAGCTCTTCAAGCAAAAAGTCGTTGCCTTTGCCGTAGCTGATCAACTCTTTAAGATTATAACGTTCAAGCGTATCAAGGTCTTTCACTTCGAAATCGCCATCGGCAAGCACGTTTTCAATTTCAAAATCATGTCGCTCGCCGAAGTTGATCAAGCGATATTTCTTGCCTGCCCGTAGTACATCTAGTGATAGCCCTGCCATAGTCACCGATAATTTTTGTGTCTGTAAAATTAAAATGCCAATTACAAATCCTCCTCACGTTCTAACATCAAGATCGACGCTTGTGGAACGATGAAATACTTTTCGTTTTCATAAATTACTTCGATCGCGCCTTTTTGTAGGAATATCGCGAGGTCGCCTTCTTGCGATTGTAAAGGAAGATACTTCACCTGCTCTTCTTTACCTTTCCAAACATCATCTTCATCCGCCGGTAGCGGTAGTGGATATCCGGGGCCGACTTTAATCACATATCCGCTTTGAATCTTTTCTTTCTCTTGAACCCCAGGTGGTAGATAGAGGCCACTCGCGGTTTTTTCGCTCTGCTGAGTGGGTTTGATCAACACCCTGTCACCCACAACAATCAACTTTTTCAATTTATTATCGGCAGTAATTTTCATTCTTTCACCATTTATATAGAGAAAGGCAAATGTCGCATAAAAAGTTTTTCAATGAAACATACTTTTGTCGAGATCGTATCTTTTACTTTCCCACCCTAAAATTAGCTTGCTATGAATCGACTCTTATTAATTGGGTTATTGTGTTTTGGATTTCATGCGGCCAATGCGCAGATCCATGCCGGATTATTTCGGTACCCGGATGTCTCGCAGACGCATATCGTATTTACTTATGGAAACGACCTTTGGATCGTTCAAAAAAGTGGAGGACTTGCCTATCGCTTGAGTTCACCTGCGGGTATAGAATCATTTCCAAAATTTTCTCCTGATGGAAAATCGATTGCCTTCACCGGCAATTACGATGGCAATGATGACGTCTACACCATGCCGATGCTTGGTGGTGTGCCTACCCGCGTAACCTATCATGGACAATCTGATCGCGTGATTGACTGGTATCCTGATGGAAAAAACATCCTCTTTGCGTCCCCACGTGAAAGCGGCCGCGAACGATTTAATCAATTTTTTAAAGCAAAAGCAACGGGTGGCCTACCGGAAAAACTTCCGCTTCCCTATGGTGAATTTGCGTCTTTCTCGCCCGATGGAAAACAAATCGCGCTAACGTTCCGATCCCAAGTATTTAGAAACTGGAAGCGCTATCGCGGTGGGTGGAACGCCGCAATTCATACGTTCAATTTGGAAACCTATGCGTCGGAAAACATTTCCCTTAACAGCAATACGGCAGATGAACTTCCGATGTGGTCAGGGACGAGTATTTTCTTTTTGTCCGATCGCGGCAACGAAAAGCGAATGAATCTTTGGGAATACAGTACTACCAATAAATCATTTAAACAAATCACGCAGTTTGCTGACGTAGACGTACACTATCCTTCACTTGGACAAGGAGAAATTGTATTCGAAGCCGGAGGAAAACTATACCTGTACAATATCGCAGATGCGAAATACCAAGAAGTAAAAGTGGATGTGGTCACAGATGGTATGCGCTTGAAGCCATCGGTGGTTTCCGCTGGTACCCCCGTTCACGTTGGTATTGCCGGCGATGCAAATCGTGTACTTGCCGAGGCGCATGGCGAAATTTTTACACTCCCTACGGAAAATGGCTTTGTTAAAAACATCACGCAATCGTCGGGTGCATTTGAACGCTATCCATCATACTCGCCCGATGGAAAACACATCGCTTACTGGAGCGACAAAAGTGGTGAGTATGAACTCACCCTTCGCGAAACCAAAAATATTTCCGTTGAAAAGAAACTAACTTCTTACGGCCCCGGTTTCAGGTACCATTTGTTCTGGTCACCCGATAGCAAAAAGATTGCTTTTATAGACAAGGCCATGAAAATTAAAATCTTTGACCTTGCAACAAATCAAACAACAGAAGTGGATCAAGGACTGCGCATGATGCATGGTGGCTTGGAAGGATTTTCTGCAAGCTGGTCCGCAGATAGCCGATGGTTAACGTACGACCGCGACGTAGACAACTACCACCAAGGTGTATTTTTGTATGACTACCAAAGTAAAAAACTGTACCCTGTAACAAGCGGATACTATAATGCTTTCGAACCGTACTTCGATCCAGAAGGAAAATATCTCTACTTGCTCACAAGCAACTTCTTTGAACCTTCTTACAGCGACTTTGATAATACTTTTATCTACACAAACTCAACGAAGCTCGCTGCCATTGCTTTGAAGAAGACTACGCAATCGCCATTGTTCGCGCAGAATGATGAGGTGAATGAAAAGGAAGAGAAAACCGAAGAACCTTCGAAAGAAAAAGATAAGAAAGGAAAGGACGATAAATCAGAGGCAGCGCCTGCAAAGAAAGTGTCGCCTGTTGATATTGATATTGATGGTCTTGAGTCACGACTTGTTGTATTGCCACCATCGCCAGGCAATTATGGAAACGTTACGGCGGTGAAAGGTAAAATTATCTATCATCATTTCGCGAACACGGGTGCAAGCGATCGTAAACGTTTCTTGAAGTATTTTGATCTTAAGAAGCGTGAAGAGAAAACGATCATGGAAAACGTTGATGGCTACCAACTCTCTGCCGACGGTAACAAACTTCTGATCGATAAAGAAGGCGGCTTGTTTGTGATCAAACCTGAAGAAAATCAAAAAACAGAAAAGAAGATTCGCACAGATGAAATGCAGTTGTTGGTCGATCCACAAGAGGAATGGACGCAAATCTTGACAGACGCGTGGAGACTACAACGTGATTACTTCTATGATGCGACTATGCATGGTGTAGACTGGAACAAGATAAAGACGCAATACCTTGCCATGTTGAAAGGCGCACTGACGCGTGAAGAGGTGAATTTTATCTTGGGTGAAATGATTGGTGAATTGAATGCATCACATACCTATAAGGGTGGTGGAAGTGAAGAATCTGCTAAGTCTGTTGCTGTCGGATATCTGGGTATTGATTGGCAAACTGATGGTGAGTTTTATAAAGTGAAACGGATCGTTCGTGGCGCCCCGTGGGATGCAGAAGTTAGGTCTCCGCTTGATGCACCAGGTATCAATATTCAAGAAGGCAACTACATCCTAGCCATTAATGGAATCAAGTTGTCAACAACGTCAGATCCGTTCGCTGCCTTTCAGGGTTTGAGTGGAAAAACAATTGAGATCACTTACAATACAACGGCATCGCTAGTGGGCGCTAAAACGGCGGTGGTTGAAACACTAAAAGATGAATCACGTCTGCGTCACCTCGAGTGGATCGAACAAAATCGTAAACGCGTTGAGGTTGCTACCAACGGTAATGCGGGGTATGTGTACGTGCGAAGTACGGGTATTGATGGGCAGAATGAATTGATACGTCAGTTAAACGCGCAGCTAAACAAAAAGTCTCTTGTCGTGGATGAACGTTTTAATAGTGGTGGACAAATTCCTGATCGCTTTATTGAAATGTTGAACCGTCCGCCATTGGTATTTTGGGCAACGCGCGATGGGCAATCATGGCCGTGGCCACCAGCAGGACATTTCGGTCCGAAAGTAATGTTGATCAACGGATGGAGTGGCTCGGGGGGTGATGCTTTCCCAGATTACTTCCGTAAAACAGGACTTGGGCCATTGATCGGCGCGCGCACGTGGGGTGGTTTGATCGGCATCAGTGGTGTGCCTCAATTGATCGATGGTGGCAGCATCACCGTTCCGACTTTCAGAATGTATAACCTCGATGGTACATGGTTCAAGGAAGGTCATGGTGTCGATCCTGATATTTCCGTACCAGAAGATTTAACACAAGCAGCTTCAGGAAAAGATGCGCAACTTGAACGCGCAATTGTTGAAATAGAAAGCTTGTTGAAAACGAAAAAATTCACGGCACCAAAAACGCCAGCATACGAAGTACGTTGATCAAAATAATTCGCGATAAATAAAAAGCCTCCAGTAGTATGGAGGCTTTCTTTTTTTGTGGAAGTCTGTTTTTATTGTCTATTCTTCAAAGAATGAACGGAGAACTTACAGCCGAATTTCTCTGCCAGATAATCGTCTAGCTCATTCGCTTTACGATAGAGACCAGCAATATTCTGTTTCACTTCGTTATGGCGTGGTCCATAGATGTCTGTGATGTGAATACGATACGAGACATACACTTCTTTCTCCCAGATACCTAGCTTATAAGGCTCAACGTCTTTCGAAGTGATCTCCTCTAACAAGGCTTGCATATTTTGCATTGGCAATTGATTGATCGGAGAGGTTACATACAAATAACTTTGATTGTAGACGAACATTCTCACAAGCGAAGAACCGTGATAGAACTCCCAGAACTCATGACCTTGGCGTGCAAGCACCGGATTCACACCGAGTTCAACAAGGGCTTGCTCACAAAAGATCGCCAGATCGGTCAAGGATGGTTCATCGAATAATTTCTCGTCGATGTTTTGTCCGCAATTGTTACAATACGCAGAACGCTCTTGAATCAATGCTGAGCACGATTCACATACGAGATTAAAAGTATTGTTAACGAGGTGCGGCAGACTATCGAACTCTTCAACGAGTGACGCAATTGGAACAGCAAAACCCATGTTATCGGCACTGGTGAATTTCGATGTCGTGATACCGATGACGTCGCCATGCTGATTGAAAACAGGACCACCACTGTTGCCAGGATTTACAGCAGCATCGGTTTGCACATAGTTCTTTCCATTCATCAATTGACTTGGTGCAGAAACAATACCTTCAGTAACCGTGAAGGGCATTCCAAATGGAAATCCTGCTACGTAAACTTGTTCACCGCGCGCCACCGGATTCATTTGCAGGTTTAGTGACGGTACTTCAAAATCTTGCTCGACTTTCAAGAACGCAATGTCCTCGTACGGGTTAGCCAAGATCACTTGCGCGAGGTGACGTGATCCCGTCGGATCTTGAAGAGAAACATTCTTAAACTGTCCAACAACGTGGTAGTTGGTTACAAATATCTTTTTATCGCGCAGGTAAAAGCTCGATCCTGAACCGGACGCAGTGATTACCTTGAAAACAAAAGGTTCAAAATTATGTGTCATGTGATCAGGCTTTAACAGTGAATATTCCGCTCATTACATTATTCAGCGCACCAACAAGCGCAGGCGCAGCTTCTTGCCACGATTTACCTGATGCTGCCTCAAGGCCCGCGTTGATTTCATCGGAGATGCGTTTCTCGACGTAGTTGCTGTAGTACAAATTGTAGAATGCGTACATACACTCCATCACCGCCATGATATAATTTTGCTCATTCAAATACTTGCGTGCATTGTTGCCAAACCCTTCTAAATTCTTCTGGGTGCTTTCGAGATTCAAATTCCATTTTTCAGGAACAAAGACCTCTGTCTTATAAAGACTCTCTGCCAGTTTTTCTTTCGTGAGTTGTTGGAATTGCGCAAGTAACGTACGCGCATATTTATTGCGGTCCATCACGTTTGCATTTTGATTTCCCATCTCTGCGTTTACACGCTCGATTTCATTCTTCAGAAATCCCTGCGGCTGAACAGCGAAATCAATCCGCTTTAAACCGATGTTCAGAATATCAAAAGTTTGATTGTACCAGCGCTGACTGTCGAAGTAGTTTGCAAAATTTAGCGTGTCTGTAATAATATCTTGAAGAGTCTTCCATGCTTGTTCTGCTTCTTGAGGCGTACACGGCGTCACTTTCGGCTCAACTAAATTTTTAGTCTTAAATTTCTCGCGGAAGTCATCATCGTACTGGTCTGCGGTTTTACAAATTTCCTTCAGCACATAGTAGATCTTAAAAGGCTCGCACGTATCCAAGGTGCATTGATAATGGAAGTTGAGATTTTCTCCCTCAAGCTTAATTTGCGATAGACCGAGCGGATAAAAATTTAATTCCGCTACGCGACGTAACAACGGCACTCGTAACGCGCCGGCAGTACTGACAAACGGCGTATGTACATAAAGGGAATCATTCTTAATAGAAAGATTCACGACGACAGATCCATGCGGAATACTGAAATCGCTTTGGGTAGTGTTGCCACGCGTCTTCCGTAGCGTAGGATTGATGTAATCAAGAACGGCAAAAAAAGAATCGAGGTATCGACCTTCCTTCCACGCATCGGTGGCAGTGGGCCAATACGAACTGTCCATACGCGACTGCAAGTTTCCCCACAACGTGCGATGAAAGATTGGAGTGGTGTTCATAGAGGGTTGATTGTTTATAATATGACCTTTGCGGACAAATGTTTCAACGGAGAAAATTTCGTCAACAATTTTTAAACTTAAATAAAAGTGTCCTCATATCGTTAACAAAATGACGAAAAATAGTTGATGATTTTATCGTTAAATTCACCAGTCGTTAATCAAATGTTCACGCTATGAAAACAATGCTCACCATCTTTTCGCTGTTCATCGCCTCCTTAGCTTTTTGCATCGATCCACAACCGTTGGCGATCGGTGCCAAAGCACCAGACTTTTCCTTGCCTGGTGTCGACGGCAGAACATACACGTTGAAGGATTTCGCCGATGCTAAAATCCTCGTCATCGTGTTTACGTGCAATCACTGCCCAACGGCGCAAGCTTATGAAGCGCGGATCAAGCAGATGGTGATCGACTACAAATCTAAAGGTGTTTCTGTAATTGCCATATCTCCCAATGACCCCATGAGTGTGCGGTTAGACGAACTTGGTTATACTGACGTGAGCGACAGCTTCGACGAAATGAAGATACGGGCGAAGGATCACGCTTTTAATTTTCCCTATCTCTATGATGGCGAAAACTCGGAGGCATCTATCAAATATGGACCACAGGCCACGCCCCATGTTTTTATATTCGATGCGAATCGTACACTACGTTATACAGGCAGAATTGACGACGGCGAAAAGCCCGGGTCTGCTAAAACGCACGATGCAAAAGCAGCGATCGATGCAATGCTAGCAGGTAAACCAGTAACAGTAGAAAAAACTAAAACATTCGGATGCTCTATCAAATGGCCTGACAAACGCGACTATGCGGCCAAAGCAATAGATGAATGGGCCGCTGAAAAAGTAGCGCTTGATGAACTGACGGTTGAGCAACTGAGCACCTTACTCAAAAACGAGGGACAAAATTACAAGCTCATCAACGTGTGGGCTACCTGGTGCGGACCATGTGTTACTGAGTTTCCCGAATTCGTGAACATGAATCGTATGTATCGCAATCGCGAGTTTGAACTCATCACGATCAGTATGGATAATCTTGAAAAGAAAACAAATGCATTGAATTTCCTTACCCGGAAACAAGCATCAATGAAAAACTTCATTTTCAACGGCAACAAGTACGCCTTCATCGAAGCACTTGACAAGAACTGGCAAGGCGCATTACCCTATACGCTGTTTATTGCCCCTGGCGGAAAGATCATCTACGGCAAACCCGGTTTAATCGATGCGCTCGAACTTAAAAAAATCATCGTCGAACATATTGGCAGGATATATTGATTTGATTGTGGACGTGTTGATGTGTTGAGGTGTTGACGTAAAAAGAATCTTGTTGAGCCCTATAGCCTCGGACTTTAGTCCGTAGGATTTCGCACTCATGTTTCCTCGGACTTCAGTCCGAGGTCTACGGGTTAGCTTGTGACCTCGTCGACAAGTAAATTCCGAAGTTCCGCCTTGTGTTCCTCGTGCTCTTCGTTGCGAAATGAATTCTGGTATCTACTGAGCGTGTATAAGTTTAGCCACGAAGAACACAATGTTCACAATGGAATGCCGAAGTACCGCGTTGTGTTCCTCGTGCTCTTTTTGGCGAACCGAATTCTGCAAACTTTAAACGATTAACGATTAACGATTAACGATTAACGATTAACGCCCTACCCAAAAAGATCACCCTGATCCTCCGATCGCTTCAGTAAACCCGGATCGATACTCTTACTCGCTTTTGCGCCGAGTTTCTTAAGATCTTCTACGCGACGTACCAGATTTCCACTGCCGATAGAAAGTTTCTTCATCGATTCTTCATACATCTTCTTTGAGGTGTCAAGGTGCCTTCCTAGCGTAATCAGATCTTCGGTGAAGCCAACAAACTTATCATACAAGTCGCCAGCTTTATTTGCAATGTCAAGTACGTGTCGTGTTTGATATTCTTGTTTCCAAGTATTCTTAATCAATTGCAGCGACGGAATGAGCAACGACGGACTCACAAATACAATACGTCGTTCAAGGGCCTCCTCATACAAAGTCTTTTCAGTTTGTATTGCAAGTATGTAAGCAGGTTCGATCGGAATAAACATGATCACAAAATCTAGACTACTTTCACTGATATGCTTGTGATAGTTCTTGTCGCCTAAAGAACGCATGTGCTGGCGAACAGAAGTCAAGTGGCTTTTCAGAAATACAATTTTGTCTTCGTCGGTTACAGCATTCACGAAATTGTTATACGCTGTTAAGCTTACTTTCGAATCGATAATGACGTGTTTCTTTTCCGGAAGACGAATGACAACATCTGGTCTAAGTCTTCCTTCTGCAGTGGTAAAAGATTCTTGTACGAAGAATTCGCGGTCGCGTTCCAACCCTGATTTCTCGAGGATACTTTCCAAAATAAATTCACCCCATGCACCTTGTGTTTGAGAATCACCACGGAGCGCCTTTGTAAGATTCTCGGCTTCACGCGTCATTTGGACGTTCAGCCGTTGCAAATTCTCCAGCTGTTCTTTGAGGGCTGAATTTCTGGAGATCGAGTCTTTGTGCGTCTCTTCAACCTTCTTTTCGAAGTCAATAATTTTTTCGCCGAGCGGTTTTAGTAAATCGAAGATGTGTGTCTTATTCTGCTCGGTGAACTTCTTGCTCTTCTCTTCAAAAATTTCATTTGCAAGATTCTTGAATTGCAGTGCTAACTTCTCGTGGGTTGACTCAAGCTCTCGTTTTTGATCGAGTAACTTCTCCTGCAAATTACGGTAGTCGGCTTCTGTGGCCGCCAATGCGTTATTAGACTCAAGCAGTTGATGTCGCGCTGACTGCAGCTCTTGTTTGATATCGGCAATCTGTAATGAAAGACTTTTTGTTTTTTCTTGCTCTACCAAAAGCCCTGCTTGCGTGGCATTAACATCACGTGCAGACTTGGCCCGCGCAATAAACCATCCCAACAATAGGCCGGTGCCGACCCCGAGCGCTAAAAAAATGAATTCCATAAAGCAAAGGTATTCATTTCTTGAACGTAGCAATCTTTCATTTTATTCGCATCGAATTAAAAATCTATCAATACAGCATCATCAAAAAGGTTCGAAATTAAAGTTTAAATAAACAATTTGTTTGCCTTCTTCGTTCCGGTGAAAACAGCTAGGGTTTTCCGGCATGTTTGGTTAACTTTGCAGTTCGCTTTGGAAAAAAAATACACTCAGTATGGTAGAATCAATAACATCGAGCCGTGAGGCAATCGCATTGGAAGACAAGTATGGCGCGCATAATTACCATCCGCTGCCCGTCGTCCTAAGCAAAGGCGAAGGTGTTTTCTTGTGGGACGTTGAAGGAAAGCGCTACTATGACTTCCTATCGGCATACAGCGCTGTTAACCAAGGTCACTGTCATCCGCGAATCGTTCAGGCATTAATTGATCAAGCAAAAGAATTGACGCTTACTTCGCGTGCATTTCATAACGACAAGCTTGGACTAGCAGAGAAATTTATTTGCGACATGTTTGGCTATCAAAAATCGTTGTTTATGAACAGCGGTGCTGAAGCCAATGAGACAGCTATCAAACTTGCTCGCAAATGGGGCTATACAAAAAAAGGTATCCCGAATAATCAGGCTGTTATTGTCGCAGCAACACGTAACTTTCACGGTCGCACCACAACGATAATTTCTGCTTCTACAGATCAGGATTCACGTAACGGATTTGGTCCGTTCATGCCCGGCTTTGAGATTATCGAATACGATAACCTTGCAGAGATGGAACGTGCGCTCGCGAATCCGGACGTCTGCGCCTTATGGATTGAGCCGATACAAGGTGAGGCCGGTGTTTACATTCCATCAGATGGTTATCTGAAAGCAGCAGAGAAATTGTGCCGCAAGCATAACGTCCTTCTCATGATGGACGAAATACAAACCGGTATTGCACGAACTGGCGAAATGTTGGCATCCGATCATGAAGATGTTCGCGCAGATATTTTGATTTTAGGCAAGGCGTTATCTGGCGGCGTACTGCCGGTATCTTGTGTGCTCGCCGATGATGAAATCATGTTGGTGATCAAACCTGGAGAACATGGTTCTACGTTTGGCGGAAATCCATTGGCGGCCGTGGTCTGTATGGAGGCGCTACAAGTTGTGCAAGACGAGCACCTTGCAGAAAATGCAACACGCTTAGGAAGAATCTTCCGCGAACGCATGCAGTCGTTGATTGTGAAATCTGATTTGATCACGCTCGTGCGCGGAAAAGGTTTGTTGAATGCTATCGTGATAAACGATTCGCCTTCAAGTGATACAGCGTGGAAACTTTGTATTGAGTTCAGTAAAAATGGACTGCTTGCAAAACCTACGCATGGCAACATTATTCGTTTGGCGCCACCACTGGTAATCACAGAAGAGCAAGTTCACGAATGCTGTGACATCATCGAACGGTGCGTGCTCGCGTTCAAGAAATAGAATTATTTCCGAATGAAATATAAAATGCAGTACGTCCGTGCTGCATTTTTTTTTGCGCTATGCTTACCACGCCTGTTTGTGATAGGACACAATGGGTGATAACCCGGTACCATTTTACCGCAATAATGGCGTCTTTAGTCTCAACAAAAATACCGACGCTATGAAAATACTTGTAACAATGCTTATGGCTATCGCTATAATTTCTTCTGCGGCAGCGCAATGCAATCAGTTTTACCCGATTCAAAATGGTAGCTACTGGGAAATGGAAACATACAACGGCAAGGGTAAGCTCACGGGAAAAAATCAGCAAAGGGTAATACAGTACAATGGTACGGCAAGTGGGTTTACAGCAACCATCAACAGTACGACCTTAAATGAAAAGGGAAAAGAATTGATGAAGGGCGATCTTGAACTTAAGTGCGCGGGCGGTACGGTTTACATCGACATGCGAAATTTCATCAATGAAGATCAAATGAAAGCGTTGCAGAGTTATGAGCTTAAGGTGGAATCGGAAAATCTTGAATTGCCAAGCGCGTTATCAGTAGGACAAACGTTAAAGAACGGAACAGTTACGCTAACGGCTACCAACGCGCCGATGCCGATGAAGATGACGGTAAACATCACCGATCGAAAAGTGGAGGCGAAAGAGTCAGTCACTACGCCGGCGGGTACATTCGATTGTTATAAAATCACCAGCAAGGGAACGTTCAAAAATCAAATGGGTATTAACATGACGTTTGAGTTTTCAACTGTAGAATGGCTTGCGCCAAAGGTTGGCATGGTGAAGACAGAGTCCTATAACAAGAATGGTAAGCTCAATGGCTCGACGGTGTTAACAAAAAGGACGTGAGGATGGACTAAGAAAGAATAAAATCAAATTTTATCTTTACATGTTATTTAACAAGCACGGTCAGATATGAAATATTGTTTTATCCTCTTTCTCTTTGTGATGTCATCCATGAGTGCGCAAACAACGTTTCGCGAGGGAAATACGTGGGAAAAAGAAACGCACAACGAAAAAGGAAAGTTAGTCGAGCGCATTACATATAAAGTCGTTCGTGTTGATACCGTCAAAAAAGAGATTCGTATAACAACAACAAGTTTTGATGCGAAGGGAAAGCAAACCAGGAAAATAGACATGACCAATCATGATCGTCATGATACCTTGTTTGTTGATATGAAAAATTACTTCATGATGCGGGATGATTTTTCGTACAAGTGGCGCACAGAGCCATCTTTCATTGCTTATCCTAAAGGATTAGAAGTTGGACAAGAATTGCGTCGCGCCACGATCGTGTATGTAGCGGTAAAAGCGCCGAAGGTAGCAACGCAAGCTGGTCCGGCGGTGGCGAAAAATAATCAAGTTGGAACAACGGCCACATTTACCATCGAAAGCCGCGTAGTTGAAATGAAAGAAGAGGTGACAACGCCAGCTGGTACGTTCAGTGCATACAAGATTACAAGTCGAACGACGCTGGATAATAAACTCGATTATGCGCCCGTGGAACAAAAATTAATAGAGTGGTTTGTGCCTGGCTTTGGTGTTGTAAAATCTGAAGTATATAAGAAGGACAAGAACGTTTCTTCTTGGAAGCTGACAAAGCTGAGTGTCAGTAAATAATGTTTGGTAATGTCGACGCGATAAAATAAAGGGTGCGAATAGTAAAGTTGGTATCGGCTAGTTTATCTTTGTAAACCCAATTTAACGTTATGAAATACTTGGCACTTCTTATTTGCCTGATCGCGGGCACAACAGTTTTTTCACAAACAACATCAGACGAAATTTTTGCAGTTGTTGAACAAATGCCAGAATATCCTGGCGGCCAGAGTAAGATGCTGGAATTCCTCTCGCAAAATATTTCTTACCCCAAAGAATCCCGAAAAAAAGGAGAAGTAGGAATGGTCTATGTAGGATTTGTGATCACAGAGACCGGAGAAATTACAAGTGTCCGAACGATAAAGGGCGTTAGCACTTTGCTCGATGCAGAGGCCGAGCGTGTCATTAAATTGATGCCGACATGGAAGCCGGGCTATCAGGATGGCGTGCCGGTTAAGGTTAAGTACGTGTGTCCCATAAATTTTAAATTGACCGGACTACCTAAGAAATTAAAGACAAACTAGCCTTGTCTCCACTGGCGATGAGCTAATTCGAACGATCGTTATATGCACGTAAATTCAAGAAGTATGATAAAATACACTTTCCTGGTAATATTAGTACTAACGATGCTTTCCACGTATGCGCAAGTGGAAGATAAAAAAGATATAGTTGTTGAAAAGAAGGAAACAGCAACGGCTGATGAAGAGAATACTGTTTTCACCTCGGTAGAAATTGCTGCAGAATATCCCGGTGGTACCGTTGCGATGGACCGGTTCATCAAGAAAACGATGGAATACCCAGCGGTTGCCAAATTACAAGGTCAGGAAGGAAAAGTATTTGTTGGTTTTGTTGTGTCAAAAAAAGATGGCAGTTTAAGCGATGCGAAGATCATCAAGGGATTAACGCCGGAATGTGATCAAGAAGCATTGCGGATTGTTTCGTTGATGCCCAAATGGAAGCCTGGTATGAAAAATGGAAAGCAAGTCGACACACGTTATGTGTTGCCCATAAAATTTGAAATACCAGAAGAAGAGAAGAGACCAGCAGTTGGTACCGAAAACGTCAGGGGTGTTGACGAAATATCGTTTGATGAGCCTGCGCCTGTGGTAGAAGAGACTTACGATGAAAATCATATTTACACAGTTGTTGATACACCACCGCAGCCAGTAGAAGGAATGGCCAAGTTGAATCAAACAATAAAAGACAACTTGAAGTATCCGAAGAAAGCACTGAAGGATCGCGTTGAAGGTACTGTGTTCGTCATTTTTGTTGTTAATAAGGATGGTTCGTTGGTGGACTTTCAGGTTGTAAAGAAAAGTGCTTCTGAATTGTTGGACAAAGAAGCCATTAGAGTTCTTTCAACGCTTCCCAAGTGGACGCCGGGTTCGAACCAGGGGAAGGTTGTACGAACAAAATTTGTACTTCCCGTGAAGTTTAAATTGCCGGAAGAAAAGAAGTAAAAATGAAAGATGAGTCTTTTACTTGACCTACAAATGAGGGTGAGACGAAGACAGATAAATGAAAAAAGTATGCGTGCTAAAGTCAGCTTTTTTAGGCTGACTTTTCTTTTCCTCGCTGTCGGATCACTTCATACATTGCTACACCAGCAGCAACCGATACGTTGAGCGATTCAATTTTCCCATGCAAAGGAATTCTTGCCAACTCATCCGCATCGCGAAGAAGTGTATCTGAAATACCATCTTCTTCAGATCCCATGATGATGGCAATGGGACCGCTCAGATTAATGTCATAAATGTTCTTATCTGTTTTCTCGGTACAGGCAATTACACGAATACCACTTTCTCGAAGTGTTTTCATGGTGCGTTTCAAATCGCGTTCCTTGCAAACCGTGATATGGTTTAACGCACCGGCGGAAGTTTTCATGGCATCGCTCGTGATGGGTGCATTACCTTTATCAGGAACAACAATCGCGTCGACACCCGCGCACTCGGCGGTGCGTGCAATGGCGCCAAAATTTCTTACGTCTGTGATGCGATCCAGTAGTAGCAAGAAGGGTTCGCGTCCTTCGCTAAAAGCTTTGTCGATCATATTCTCGACGGATGCGTAGTTGACCGCCGATAAAATACAAATGACACCTTGGTGATTCTTCGCGGAGATCTTCTTGAATTTTTCCGGCGGGATAAACGTGACATGCACTTTATGCTCGCGTGCTACTTGAATGAGTTCGCGGATGAGATCATTGTTCATTCCACTCTGCACCATCACTTTCTCGATGGTTTTTCCAGCAACGATGGCTTCAATCACCGCGCGTGTACCATAGATCATATCCGCTTTTTCCATTGTAAAGTATTATCAGCCGCGAAAATAACAATTTGCGACCGTTATTGCTACTGGCGAGAAGCTAGCATTAATTTGGTAATCTATTCATGCTAAAATAGCTGCGACTTTTGAGTTGCGAGCTACGAGAAAAGAGCTATTGGATAGCGACGATTCCCTTGAACACTTTAACACTCGAACACTTGAACACTTTATTTAGCTGCGAGTTTTGAGTTGCGAGCTACGAGAAAAGAGCTATTGGATAGCTACGATTCCCTTGAACACTTTAACACTCGAACACTTGAACACTTTATTTAGCTGCGAGTTTTGAGTTGCGAGCTACGAGAAAAGAGCTACTGGAATAGCTACGATTCCCTTGAACACTTTAACACCCGAACACTTGAACACTTTATTTAGCTGCGAGCTGCGAGTTGCGAGCTACGAGAAAAGAGCTACTGGTTTCTGGCTGGAATAGCTACGAGGCAAGCGAAAAAAACTATGCTTCCTTAAAGATGCAATTGCATTTCTTGAACACTTTAACACGCGAACACTTGAACACTTTATTTAGCTGCGAGTTTTGAGTTGCGAGCTACGAGAAAACAGCCACAGGGTTATGGTACTGGCCGCTGGCTCTTTCAAAGATGCCGTTATATTCCCCTTGAACACTTTAACACTCGAACACTTGAACACCTGCACTACTCGAACACTCGAACACTTGAACACTTGAACACTTGAACACTTGAACACTTTTACTCACCTCATCTCTAGAATCTCGCATTCCGCCACAAATCAATTGTCGAGAACCAGAGTTCATTGAAGCGTTTAGCGCGTGTGAGAACGAAATTGTCAGGATCGAACAAGGTAGATGAGCGTGTGAAATTGAGATTCAGCTTGAAGTCATCTTGCTTATAGACCCAAACTTCGCGGTCTTCAAATTTGAATACCTGTTCTGGTAATCCAAAGATGATGAAGCACATTCCACGGTCAGTTTTCCAGCCTTCTTTGTAAGATGAAAAATAATCGTTCGCGAGCTCGACGCGGCGGAAATAACTTCTGAATAAAGTCTTTGCTCTTTCAGCATCGCCCGTGATTTGGAGAATGATTTTGTCGAACGCCTTCTTATCTCCTTTGGCCATCTTCACTCTGATGAATTCGTCTTTTGTGCAGATATAAACCAGTGGATCGGCCAAGCTTTCAACTTTCCCTAAACGAGGATAATCGTCTTCGATGCGAAAGGCTATGCCGTTTTGTGATGCGGTATCTTGCTGAACGAGATAAAGCCCTTTGCTTTTTAGCGACGACGTTATACCGGCTTGCCACTGAAAGATGGAGTCAGCTTGAATACGTTTGGCGACGCGCGCTTGCGATTCGGAGAATGGTGGCGCAGCTGCGGGAAAAGGATCGCGATAGTAGGTGATGATCGATGATGCCCCTGTGCCTGCAATTTGAAATGGCGTTTCTTTTTTTAGATACGCATCGAGTATAGCCTGACCGTTGCTTTGAATGTAACAATTCGTTGAAAGGTTTTCAGCAAGGAATTGATAGAAATACCAAGCCCTTTTCTGACCAGGATGAACAACTTTTGCAGTAAGGTAGACCTTGCCAGTTTGGAAGGCTGTATTGACTTGACCACGGAAGCCATGCTTTTGTACACGGTACGCAGTGCCGATAGTGTCGGCAGTGACTTGTTTTCCTTCCTTGTCAGATAAGTCCGTTCTGATTTCCCATTGGATATTATATTCTTTCGGGTCCGCCAACGAGTCGCGTAGGGTTAGCTTGAATAATGTCGTCCAGCCATCATTTGTTCGAATGGGATGCATCTGGAAGGTGAATGGTTCTTCGGGATTGTAGAGATACCGGTAGTTAATGTCGCGTAACGTTTGCGCCTGCACTGCCATCGTTATGGCGAGTAGAAGAATAGTCGTATAAAAAGATCGCATGGATGTAAAAATATTGGCCGATACAGTAAAAAACAAAGGATAAATCTGAGGTAATTCTTTATCGCTTCGATTGCTATAATTGGCCTCTAAATATGTAGAGATTCCTTATTTTTGCCGCCGATATGGCTAAAGTTTATACTACCGAGATCGCGAGCGAGCAAATTGCCTCCGATAATCCTATTCATCAACGATTGTTTAAGGCTTATGTTGTGGCGGAAGACTATGTGTCGGGCGATGTTTTGGAAGTTGGCTGTGGCGAAGGTCGCGGTGTAGAGACGTTAATGAAGAAAGCGAAATCATTTACGGCAGTAGATAAGATCAAGCCAGTAATAGATGAACTTCAGCAGCGTTTTCCTGCTGGCAAGTTCATGAGTATGAATATCCCGCCGCTTTCTGGCCTGAACGATAATACTTTCGACAGCATCTTTAGTTTTCAAGTAATCGAGCACATTCAAAATGACTTTCTGTACCTCAAGGAAATTCACCGCGTACTTAAACCAGGTGGTGTTGCATTGATTACGACACCGAATCGCAAAATGTCGTTGTCGAGAAACCCGTGGCACATTCGTGAATATCTGCCACAAGAATTAGCGGACCTCGCCAAGAGAATATTTCCGTCGGTGGAAATGAAGGGCATCACAGGCAACAATAAAGTGATGAGCTACTATCAAGAGAATAAAAAGTCGGTAGAGAAGATTACACGTTTTGATATATTCAATTTGCAATATCGTCTCCCGGCATCAATCCTGAGAATTCCGTACGAGATCTTGAATCGTTACAACCGTAACAAACTTCAGTCGGGCGATAACAAACTTGTGTCTGACATTCATCATAGCGACTACATTGTAGTAGACGATGCGAAAGATGCGTTGGATTTGTTGCTGATTGTAAGGAAGTAATTTGGTCGTTGTTTTAAAGCGGTATTTGCAATAGCGGATAGCGCGGCCCGAGGAATCGAGGGATTTGCCCTAACACGGCAACTATTGGAATTACCGGTGACCCTGATTGCTGAAGAAGTTCCAAGCTGATTTTAAACTCTCAACTCTTTTACCTTACTTAGGATAAAATCGACTACCCATCAGCCGCGGCGAATCACATATTGAAGAACACGATCTTGTTAGACGGCTAAAGGCCAAAGATCGCGCGGCGCTGGATTATCTCTACGACCACTATAGCGGCGCGTTGTATGGCGTCATCTTCAGAATCATCAAGAAGGAAGAAGTTGCCGAAGAAGTCCTTCAGGATGTATTTCTGAAAGCTTGGGATAAGTTTGATCAATACGAGGCCTCGAAAGGAAAGCTTTTTACGTGGTTATTGAATGTTGCGCGCAATCAGGCTATCGATAAAACACGATCGAAAGAAATTAGCAAAGGACAGAAAACCAGCGGTATCGATAATCTCGTAAATAGAATCGATAGCGAAGATTATATAGAGCAGCGCATTGATGGTATTGGCGTAAAAGAGGTGTTGAATTCCCTACCGGAGGAGCAAAAATTCGTCGTTGAATATTTGTATTTGAAAGGATACTCGCAGTCGGAGTTGGCTGAGGAGTATAATATTCCGTTGGGAACGGTGAAAACACGCCTACGCATGGCGATGCAAACATTAAGAACGACATTGGGACTCACGTGAACATACACGAATACATATCGTCCGGAATCCTAGAGGCGTATGCACTCGGAGAACTCTCAGCAACGGAGCGCAGCGAGGTGGAGAAAAACCTTGCCCTTTATGCTGAGTTGAGGGAAGAGCTTGCACGCATCGAAGAGGTTCAGGAACAGTTGCTGATGAGTGCGGCCATCAATCCGCGCGCAGCTGTGAAGCATGCGTTGTTCGAAAAAATTGATTCGCGTAAAGAAGAAGCAAAGGTTATTCCGTTGCATGGCGATAAGCCATCTGTAAATCCTTGGAAATGGGTCGCCGCAGCATCCGTTACCGTAGCGTTAATTGCGTCTTATTTCGCGTTTATGTACCGATCACAATGGGTTGAAACGCGAACGCAGCTTGCCGAAGTACAAGCCATAAACGAACGTGTTGCAGAACAATACAATCAAGTAAATCAACGTCTCGATAAAATTGAAGTCGACCTTGATATCACTTCAAATCCTGATTTCCAACGCGTAGCGATGACGAGCCCTGCTGCCGTTCCTGATGGCTCATTGGCAACAGTGTATTGGAACAAAAACACGAATGAGGTATATCTCGATGTTCAAAGTTTGAAAGAGATCTCACAAGAAAATCAGTTCCAGCTCTGGGCAATTATAGACAATAAACCTGTTGACGCTGGTGTTTTTGATGCCGATATGTCAGGTCTTATTAAAATGAAAAAGGTGGCTAATGGCGCTGCCATGTTTGCTGTTACAATAGAGCCCCGTGGTGGAAAAGAATCGCCAACACTTTCGACTATGCAGGTTGCTGGGAAAGTTGCGGGGTAGTTTGGTTCGCTAGTTTTCGGTTTCCGGTTACCAGTTTCCAGTTTTGGTTAGCAGCGTAATCACAAAAAATATTCACGAGTAATGGGCAACGTGGTCGCCGGCAAATCGCGATTATTTTCCACTGATTAGCAAACACTCCGCCAACTGGCAACCTGCCTCCCTGGCAACTGGCAACAGCATTCGTACCCTGCAAACCTTGGCTTTCTTTTTGTAATTTGCATACCATGAGAAAATCCATTTTGATTGCCGGTTTACTATTCCTGCTTTCACCAGCCTTTTCGCAAGTTAAGCTCGATTCGCTGCAACAACTGCAGTGGGACGCAGCACAAAAGAAGCTTAAGTCCGCCGATTACGCGGGCGCCAGTACAGATTTAACGTCGCTCATCAATGCCGGATTTCCACTGAAGGAAATCTACCTTAAACGTGGTGTAGCTTATTACAATTTAAAAGAGTACGAAAAAGCTAAGGCTGACTTCGATGAAAGTGTAAAGGCACGTATCAATACGGCCGAACTTTTTGAACACCGCGGAAATACCAAGTATCATTTGGATGATTATCAAGGTGCCGCTACTGACCTCGATAAGGCGGTGTCGATGGGTGCCAACGGTGTGGAGACTTTTACAAACCTGGGCAATGCTAAATTCCGCATGGATAATTATCGCGAAGCCATTACCAATTACGACAAAGTTGTTGCTGCAGGAAAAGCAGACGCCATCATTTATAACAATCGTGGTAAGGCGAAATTTAACCTTCAAGATTTCAAAGGCTCACTTCCTGATTTTGATAAGTCTCTTGAACTAAGACCGGGTAACGATAAGGCCATCGAAAATCGCGGTGAAGCGCGCTATAAAGTACAAGACTGGAAAGGAAGCATTACTGATTTTGAGAAATTGATCAGCAGTGGAAGATCCGACACTGAAATTTATCAGAAAGTAGGAACGGCCTACTACAATCTTAAAGACAACAAAGCTGCTTCGGATGCACTATCGAAAGTAGTTCAAAAAGGCGTAAAGGATAAAGAGATATTTAGAATGCTTGGCCTAAGCTTAACGGCACAAGGCGAATGTACAGAGGCGGCCAAGAGTTTAAGCGCCGCTGTTTCGATGGGACTCACCGACAAAGATGTGTTCTATCAATTGGGAGCGTGTCAATATAAAAACAAAGAGTACGTCGCGTCAATAGAATCGTTTAGTCGTGCCGTGACAGCAGGTGTTGCGTCGAAAGAAGTTTTTCTGATGAAAGGCAATGCTCATTTCTACCAGAAAGATTATGACAATGCCGTAAAAGATTTGGAGAAAGCAATCACTCTTGGTGCTACAGATGTAGAAGCGTTTAAAAATCTCGGCGATATCAAATTTCTAAAGAGTGATTTCCCGAATGCCGTTAAATACTATGATAAAGCGATTGCCGGAGGAAGTACCGATCCTATCTTGTTTAACAATCGCGGTAAGGCGAAGATGAATCAAAATGATTTTGCAGGTTCAATTCCCGATTTTGATAAGGCACTCCAACTTAAACCTGACCTTGTAAAAGCTACCGCCAATAGAGGGATAGCCAAGTTTTCTACAAAGGACTATGCCGGAGCGCTGCCAGATTTAGAGAAATCGAAAACGACAGAAGGTGAAAATGCTGATCTCTTAAAAATGCTTGGCTTGTCCTACTATCTCACAGGGAAGAAAGATCAAGCGAAGCCGAACTTAGATAAGGCGCTGCAAGCAGGTGTGAAGGACAGTAAAGTTGCACTGTATGCAGGCTACCTTCGATTTGATGCAAATGATTTCAAAGGAACGATCGATGCGCTTACTGCAGCAGAGATGGGTGGTGAAAAAGATGATGATATTTATTTGAAGCGTGGTAAATCGGCTTTCCAACTGAAAGATTACAATGCCACAACAATTGACTTGGAGAAAGTTGTGGCAAAGGGTAAGGCTGATCTCGTTGCATACGAAAATCTTGCGCTGTCGTACATGGCCTTGCAAAAGGATAAAGAAGCTTTGCCGCATTTAGAGAAGTCGTCGGCGCTCGGAACAAAAAATAAAGACATCTACTATCAACTCGGTAATGCACGGTTCAAGCAGAATAATTTTACAGGCGCAATTGAAGCATACGATAAAGCCGTAACACTAGGAGCTAACGATGAAGTGATTTTTAATAATCGTGGTAAAGCGAAATTCAACGCTGGCCAAGTGAAAGAATCAATCGTCGATTATGATCGCGCGTTGGGTTTAAAAAAGGATTATACACAAGCTTTGAAAAATCGTGCAGCGGCAAAGTATAAACTTGCAGACTATCCCGGAACGATTGCCGATCTCGCCATCGTAGCGGCGCGTGCTGAAGCTGGCGTCGATGAATATACCATGCTTGGGTTGTCGCGATATAACACCAAAGACTACCAAGGTGCAGTGCCAGATCTAACAAAAGCCGCAGAAGGGGGTTCGAAAGATATGAAGGTACTCGCAGCACGCGGTAACGCTTATTTCGAACTGAAGGATTTCGAAAAAGCGATTCCCGACTTCACGAAAGCTATTGACGGCGGCATGACAGATACCGAATTGTTCTATCACCGTGGTGCGGCGAAGTATCAGCAGCGTGATTTTAAAGGCGCATTCCCAGATCTTGATAAAGCAATCAACACCGGTACGAAAGATGCACTTGCTTTCGATATGCGTGGTCATTGCCGCTATGATGCAAAGAGCTATGATGAAGCCATTCGTGATTTCTCTGAAGCCATAGAAAAAGATCCGAAACTTGGCAGTGCCTACTACCATCGCGGCGATGCAAAATTTAGTTTGAATAATTTACCTGGAGCCATTGAAGATTATACACAAGCGATTACACTCGGCGTTAAGGATCCCATCCTTTTCAATAATCGTGGTAAGGCTTATTTCAAAACCGACAACAACGCTGCTGCAATCAAGGATTTTACAGAAGCGATAGATCGTAAGCCCGACTATACCAAAGCGTATGATAACCGCGGACAAGCATATTATAAGTCAAACAAGTTTGAAGAAGCCATCAGAGATTATCGCGAGGTGGAGAAGCTCACCGAAAAACCAGAGCCTGAACTTTATAAAGTGTTGGGAGATTCTTACTACAACGTGAAAAAGTTTACGCCGGCGCGCGACTACTACGATAAGTTAGTCGATGCGGGTGTTAAGGATAAAGACGTCTTTTACAAACGTGGCCTCATGCAAATGGAAGCTGAAGAATACACGGGTGCCTTAAGTGATTTTGAAAATGCCATTAAAGGAGGAGAGAAGACCGTTGCGATTTATTTGAATCGTGGTCGCGCTTACATTGCGTTAGATGATCCCAAGTCTGCCGTACTTGAACTGAATAAAGCCGTTGATCTTGATCCGAAAAATGTTGATGCACATTTTAATCGTGCGTTGGTAAAAGAAGGACTTGAAGATTTTGAAGGCGCTATCCTCGATTACAACAAGGTAATCAATATGAACCCTAACGACGCCATCGCGTATTACAACCGCGCATCATGCAAAGCGAACATGGATGACTACGGTGCAGGCGTTTCTGACATGGACGAAGCCATCAAACTCGAACCGAAGAATGCGTCTTATTACAAGCAACGTGGTAATTTTTACTACCAGATGCAAGACAAACAAAAGGCATGCTTCGATTGGCGTAAAGCCGTTGAATTTGGTGATCAGAAAGCAAAATTCCAGATTGATACCTATTGCAAATAGCGTCTCAAACTATTCTCTAATCTTCCCATAATAAAAAGCATTCGCGATAAGACAAGTTGCGAATGTTTTTTTCGTTCTAGAAATGCACGATCTGCGTTTTGGTTAAATTTTTGCAGCCTTTTTGAAATCCGTTTCAACTCCTGCTGAATTCTTACACACGAAAGACGGTTGCAGTAACATCTGATATTAGTTGCTGAAATGATTGCAGCTTTGAAATGGTTTAAACCGAATCGCTTATGAAATTCATATTGATGGCTTTGCTTGCGGTGTTGAGCGCGTTTAGCGCTTGCGCAAATGACTTAGTGGAAGGCACTGTGGTGTCGGTTTTAGATGGTAACACCATCGAGGTTGCTGGCAAAGATCAACAGAAGTATAAACTCGTGCTGACGGGCATAGATTGTCCAGAGCTCGGTCAAGCATATGGTGAAGAAGCAAAGTCGTTTCTTGAGAAAATGATTCTCCATAAAAATGTGACGATAGCAGTGGAAGGGAAGGACAGGTGGGGCAATAGGCTCGCCGTTGTAAAAATAAAAGGCGTCAAAGATCCACGTATCGACCTCTTGAAAGAGGGGCTTGCTTGGACAGCGGAAAAAAATTCTGACCCGGAATTGGATGGATACAAATTAAAGGCGCAAGAAAAAGGAAAAGGCCTTTGGCAATCTGAAAATCCGACACCGCCATGGACCTATCGTCGCCAGCAGACGATGCTAGAGGCAAAAGGCCTCTAAACTTTTAAGGTAATTGTGAATACGCCTACAGTTATTGACTAACGAGCGATTGCGCTAACCATTACAATCGTTAGCAACTTCTGTATAACGACGAAAACAACCGCTCACCTACACGCACATAATTTTTCCAGCTCGATCAAGTTAATATATTTGTGTCCCTTAAACCTGCCATGCGTTTATTCCTCATGCTGTGCTTTACACTGATAGTCGGTGTAGCGCAGGCTCAGTCTGTCAAGAAGAAAAAGTCCTCGGATTCCCCTCGGAAAAGCGATAATACGTTAGAGCCGTATTACCCAAAGAAAGATTACCAGCCATCACGTAAGAAGTCATCGAAGAGAAAGGATGAAGGCCCTACTTACGATTCAGAGCAAGAATATTATGCACGCCGTGAGCAGATGGAAAAAACAAAACGGCATAATGAAAAGATGATGGAGAAACCACAGTATTCAGATCCTTCATACTTCGGCCATAAAAGACCACCCAAGAAAAGATCTGCACGCAAAATGAAGTTTTGCAAAGAGTGTGGGATACGTCACTAACAATACTAACGCTTCTTTAACAAGGAAGCGTTTTTTATTTGTCGATGACGGGACATGTAGATTTCACCAATAATATTGGATAAACTACGAGAACACAGTCGTTGATCGTGGTAACACTCGGCGTCTCGTTGGGATTTCAGTGGCAAGCATGTAACTTGTAGTAATGAACATTGCGTCCTTCATCGAACACACGAATCTAAGTCCTACGCTTACCATTAAAGATATCGATGAGCTGGTAGCGGAAGCTATTGAGTACAACTTCTTCGGCATCTGTGTTCCTCCGTTTTGGGTGAAGCGTGCGCAGCGGGAAATTGGCAGTGCAAAAATTGCACTGATCACGGTTGCCGGATTTCCCCTTGGCTACAACATGACAGAGACGAAGCTGGATGAAATGCAGCGCGCAATCGATAATGGTGCCGATGAAGTTGATATGGTATGGAATATCACATCTTTCAAAACAGGTATTCCATGGACAAAGATTGAAGTGGCGAAGTGCGCCAAACTAATGCACGATCATCAGAAACTTTTGAAAGTAATCATTGAGACCGCTTATCTTTCGGATAGCGAAATAGAACAGGCGTGCAAAATTTGCGCAGATGCCGGTGCCGACTTTGTAAAAACATCAACGGGCTTTGCTCCCCATGGCGCGAAAGTAGAACACATAAAAATTATGAAAAATAATTTACCCGCAAGCGTTGGCATAAAAGCATCGGGTGGAATTAAATCATATGAAAGTGCTGTTAGTATGATAGACGCTGGTGCTACGAGAATCGGGACATCGTCGGGAATTTCAATTGTGACTACAACCAAATTATAACCAAATAGAATGAGTGAATTTTTAGCAACGATTTTTCCGGAAGAAAAAAACATTCCGGAGCAGTTTAGAATCAACGAGACGGTTGATCAACGCGAATATCTTATCAATGGCGAAATGAAGATCTGGAACGGGAATCTCAATCCAGTGTTGAGTCCTGTTTTTATAAAGGAAGGCAATGAATACAAACAGAAAGTAATCGGAAGCACCCCGTTGTTAACAACGAAGGAATCGCTTGAAGCGTTGGATGCTGCCGTGAAAGCATATAACCTCGGAAATGGCGAGTGGCCCACGAAGAGCGTTACCGAACGTATTGAACACGTTGAGAAATTCTTAGTGGCCATGCGCGCGCAACGTGAGTCCGTTGTCAAGTTGTTGATGTGGGAGATTGGAAAAACATTGAAGGATTCAGAGAAAGAATTCGATCGTACGTGCGATTATATTGTCGATACGATAAAGGCTTACAAAGAACTTGATCGCGAGTCGGCTAAGTTAACAGAAGACCAAGGGTTCATGGCGCAAATTCGTCGCGTGCCACTAGGCGTATCGTTGTGTATGGGACCTTATAACTATCCACTCAACGAAACATTCACCACGTTGATACCAGCACTCATCATGGGCAACACGGTTGTATTTAAGCCTGCAAAATATGGTGTGCTGCTGATCAGGCCGTTGATCGAAGCCTTTCGCACAAGCTTCCCCGCAGGTGTAATCAATATCATTTACGGACGCGGACGTGAAACAGTAGGGGCGCTTATGGAAACAGGTAAAATCGATGTCTTCGCTTTTATCGGAACAAACAAAGGCGCGAATGAACTGAAGAAGCTTCACCCGAAATCACACCGTCTAAAGGCAATATTAGGACTTGATGCGAAAAACCCAGCCATCGTATTGCCGGATGCAGATCTTGATAATGCTGTAAATGAATGCATCACAGGAAGTCTCTCTTTTAATGGCCAACGCTGTACCGCGCTTAAAATATTGTTTGTGCATCGCAGCGTCGTTGACCAATTCATATCGAAGTTTAATGATAGTGTAAAGAAGTTGAAACCCGGCATGCCTTGGGATAGTGGCGCAGCTTTAACGCCGTTGCCAGAGCCCGGTAAAGTTGAATATCTACAAGCGCTAGTAGATGATGCGAAACAGCATGGAGCAAAGGTGATGAACGAAAATGGCGGCGCACATTTGAACTCATTTTTTTATCCTGCGGTGGTATATCCGGTGAACGCAAAAATGCGGTTGTATGCTGAAGAGCAATTCGGTCCGGTTATTCCGATCGTACCTTTCGATGATGATCAAGAAGCGATTGACTATGTGGTGAACTCAAACTTCGGACAACAAGTAAGTATTTTCGGCACGACGTCGAAGAGAATTGCAGTATTGATCGATGCATTCTCCAATCAGGTTGGAAGAATCAATCTGAACGCACAAAGTCAGCGTGGTCCAGATACTTTCCCATTCAATGGAAGAAAAGATTCAGCGGAGGGAACGTTGTCGATTGCCGATGCGCTCCGTGTGTTCTCGATCAGAACGATAGTCGCGACGAAGAATATCGATTCGAATAAACAGATCATAAGTAATATTATTCGCAATCACGAATCACAGTTTTTAAGCACAGACTACATTTTTTAGAAAAAAATATCCTTGCGTTTTTGCAGTTAATTGAAAGGTAACTGCGGAACGCAAGGATATTTTTAGATTATAAAATAGTTGTTTCTATGCTTTGCTAGTCTTGCCAACGAGATAACCTTTCGATCCATAATAGAGGATGAAAAGGTAGCATGGTAGCATGAGTGCAAGAAACACCATCTGGAAGTTAGTGTCAGTTTTAATTTCAGCAAAGATTTTTGGAATGACAGCTCCACCTGCTATACCCATGATCAGGAGCGCAGAACCTTTTTCGGTGAACTTGCCAAGACCGCTAATTGCAAGTGGCCAAATAGCAGGCCACATCAATGCATTTGAGAGTCCAAGCAGTGCGACAAAAATTACAGATGTATATCCCTGTGTAAATACTGCGGCAATTGTGAAAATCACGCCTGATATGGCGGAGAATTTCAATGCGTTTGCCTGAGATAAGTACTTCGGAATTGTGAACAATCCGATGAGATAGCCAACCAACATTGCGCCCAATGTATAGGATGTAAAATACTTGGTTTCATCTGACGGGATGTTAAAACCTTTGCCATAAGTACCGATTGCATCCCCGGCGATAACTTCAACGCCCACGTAGAGAAAAAGGCATAAGGCGCCAAGTAATACATGCGGAAATTGAAACAAACTTGTCTTTCCTTTCTCAGACGTGCCGACAGGTTCTTGATTTACTTCTGATGCTTTAATTTCAGGTAGCCCCGATTTAAGTATCCAAAAAGCAAGTAGGACGAGCACGCCAGCCATGATCATGTAAGGCGTATAAATTTTGGCAGCAAATTCATTCAGCAAAGCTTCTCTCGTAGCCTCGTCTGTCGCAGCCTTCACATTTTTTTCGAACTCATCAACGCCGGTAAGAACAAATGCGCCTATGATGATTGGACTTAAAATTCCAGCGATCTTGTTACAGATCCCCATGATGCTGATTCTTTGCGCAGCACTTTCAATCGGCCCTATGATGCTGATATAAGGATTGGAAGCTGCTTGAAGAAATGTTAGTCCAGAGCCGATGACAAATAGCCCAAACAATGACATGTGATAATTTCTTGCTGTAGCAAAATGCCCGAACAAAAATGTCCCTATAGCCATAACAAGTAATCCGAGTGCCATACCTTTCTTCATGCCGGTTTTCTCAAGAATCCATGAGGAAGGAAGTGCAAGAACGAAGTATGACATATAAAAAGCTGTCGTTACCCAAAAAGCTTCTCCATCGGTTTGTAAGTTGAATGCAAGTTTTACAAACGTGATGAGTGGACCGTTGAGCCAAGTAACAAAGCCGAAGATGAAGAACAGCGAACCAATGATAATCATCGGGACGGCATATGAATTTTTCTGATTCGTCATGATGCGTGGTATAGGTTAAAGGTTGAGGTATTTGTTTGCTTCGCTAAATGTGTGCCTTTCGCACACAATGTTTAATTAGAATCCTTTAATTTGCGCCCAAATAGCGTTTTTTGAATTCGATAAAGCTTCAAAATATCAATTTTAGCTTAATGTTTGCGCAAACACAGTTTTAAATAAAAGAAACAATAATGGACACACCAAATCGCACACGCAAAAATATAGCCTTACTCGTCCTCGCTGCCGGCATGGGAAGCCGTTACGGTGGTATTAAACAAATCGACGGCTTTGGGCCGAACGGTGAAACAATAATGGATTATTCGCTCTTCGATGCTGTACGTGCCGGTTTTACGAAAGTAGTGTTCATCGTTCGTGATGAAATCAAAGACATCGTGCGCGAAAAATTTCAACCGAAACTTGAAGGCAAAGTTGAAGTAGCGTATGTGGTGCAGTCACTCGATAAAATGATCCCTGCGGAATATCAAAATGCAGAGCGTGTCAAGCCATGGGGAACAGGGCATGCCGTGTTATGCGCAAAAGATGTTTTGAAAGAACCATTCGTCGCGATCAACGCCGATGATTTTTATGGTAAAGATTCTTTCGCGGCCATGGCTGACTTTTTCAACAACGATACTACTGGTTCACACGCGATGGTAGGTTTCACGTTGAAGAACGTTCTCTCTGAGCATGGAAGTGTTTCGCGTGGTGTAGGTGAAGCTGATGCAGACGGTTACTTAAAATCTGTTGTTGAGCGCACAACCATTGTGAAGGAAAATGGAAAGATCATTTCGAAAGAGAAGGAGGGTGATCGAGAGTTAAGCGCAACTGCGCCAACGTCGATGAACTTCTGGGGCTTCCGTCCAAACGTATTGGATGTTGCATCAGAAATGTTTGATGAATTTTTGAAAACCAATCACGATAATCTTAAGTCAGAATTTTACGTTCCCCTCATTGCCAATCAAATGATTCAAACAGGTAAAGGAAAAGTAAAAGTACTCGGTGGCGGAAATATCTGGTTCGGTGTTACCTATAAAGAAGATAAGGAAGAAGTTTCTTCAAAGATCAAGGAATTGATTAAGAAGGGAGACTATCCTGAGGTGCTTTGGTAAGGAAAGTGCAAAGTTTAAAGTTTAAGGTTAAAAGTTTAAAGTTCTTTAATGTACATCTGTAACAAAACTTCAAACCTTAGACTTTTAACCTAAATGGATTTCGCAAGTAGATTAAAGTTGAAGTTATAAAGTTCAAAGTCTTCTATGTCTATGTAGCAAAACTTTGAACTTTGAACTTTGAACTTTAAACTTAAATATATTCCCCTGAATTAGGTCTTGCCTTTACGTCGTTCACGAAGCGTCTAAACTGATCTTCGCGGTCTTTTTCACAGACGATTACCACGTTGCCAAATTCGCCAACCAGATAGCCGTTCAAACCTTGAACAACGATCAGTTTATCAGGTGAACCTTTAACAATGCAATTGCGTGATTCGTACGTAATGGCGTTGGCGCTGATCGCGTTATTGTTTTCGTCTTTCGAAGAGATTTCGTGAATTGATCCCCACGAGCCGAGGTCAGACCAATTGAAATTTCCTAAACAGACGAAAACGTTTTGTGCTTTTTCCATGATTCCGTAATCGATGGACACACTTTTACATTGCGAGTAAGCGCTAAGAATAGCTTCGCGTTCGTCGTTCGTGTTGAGCCGTGCTTTAACTTGTTCGTCGAATACTTCCGCCATCTCTGGTAAGTAAAGGTGAAACGCTTGGAGAATGGCTTGAACGCCCCAAATAAAAATTCCAGAGTTCCATACGAAGTCACCGCTTTCAAGAAATTTCTTTGCTAGCGAAAGCTCAGGTTTCTCCGTGAAGGTTTTCACTTTCTTTGCAAAAGATTTCTCGGTGTGATATTGAATATAACCGTAACCTGTTTCAGGTCTTGTCGGTGAAATTCCAAGGGTGATAAGTTTGTCTTGACTTTTTGCTTGATCTGCTGCCTTGCGAATAACTTCTTGAAATTCTTCTTCGCGCAGGATCAAATGATCGGATGGCGTCACGACAATTACGGCTTCACTGTTTTGCTGAGCGATTTTGTAGCTCGCATACGCAATACAAGCAGCGGTATTTTTACGCATCGGTTCGGAAAGAATTTGATGACTCCCTAATTGAGGAAGTTGTTCTTTCACCAATGCAGTGTGTTCTTCATGCGTAACGACGTATATGTTTTCAACCGGGCAAATCGGCAAGAAGCGATCGATCGTTGATTGAAGTAATGTTCTTCCGGTGCCAAGTACGTCCAGAAATTGTTTCGGCTTTGAGTTACGACTGTATGGCCAAAAGCGTACGCCGACGCCACCAGCCATCAGTACTACATATAAATTTTTGTTCATTCGGATTTTAAACGTAAGACGTTTCGTAAATGAGGTGTGTCACAAAATTTTTACAAAGAATTTCTGCGCAATTTAAATGATTCCTTCTTTGAGTAGGTCATGCAAATGTATAAATCCCGCAACTTTTTCGCCATCGACAACCACAAGTTGTGTGATATTTGCCTCTTGCATTTGATGTAAGGCTTTGACCGCATATTCATCTTTTTCAATGGTCTTCGGCTTGGTCGACATGATATCGCTCGCCTTTACATCTGTTAGGTTGGAATTTTTTTGCAGCATTCGACGAAGGTCCCCGTCAGTGATGAGCCCCATCAATTTATTGTCCGGTGATAAAACAGCCGTACAACCTAGCCTTTTCGAGGAAATTTCAAGGATAACATCTTTCAGGGATGTGTGTGGCGTTACCGCGGGAAGCTGATTGTGTGTGTAAATGTCAGACACTTTGAGGTAGAGTTGTTTGCCCAATGATCCTCCGGGATGATACTCTGCAAAATCTTTGCTCGAAAAATCGCGAAGCTCCAATAAACACACCGCGAGTGCGTCTCCAAGAGCAAGGTGTGCTGTCGTGCTTGTCGTGGGTGCGAGATTGTGAGGACAAGCTTCCTCTGCAATCGTTGCATTTAACAAGAAATCGGCTTGCTGTGCTAAATATGAATTTGTGTTGCTCACAAGGGCAACAAGCTTTGAACCTCTTCGTTTCAATAACGGAACTAGAACGCGGATCTCGGGTGTGTTTCCACTCTTGGAAATACAAATCACGATATCATCTTTTTGAATCATGCCAAGATCGCCATGAATCGCATCTGCAGCGTGCATGAAAATTGAAGGCGTTCCAGTAGAGTTCAACGTAGCAACAATTTTATTGGCAATAATGGCACTCTTGCCAACGCCTGTAATGACAACTCGCCCTTTTGTAGAATAAATTTCTTTTACACAAGCTTCGAAGTTGTCATCAATAAAATTGATGAGATTGTGAATTGCTCGGGATTCATTTATTAACACATCCTGTGCAATTTTTTTAATATTTTTTACTAAATTCAATTCCTTTTCAAAGTTAGCTTTGTCCTATGGGCAAAGATACAATTTATCAAGACGAAATGATGTTGGTCGAAGAGAAAGACGCGTTAAAAGAAAGACTCAAGGAAATTTTCGGTTACAGTCAGTTCCGAGGAAATCAAGAGACTATCATCCGGAATTTACTGGAAGGAAAAAATACTTTTGTCATTATGCCTACTGGCGCTGGTAAATCTTTATGCTATCAGTTGCCAGCCATGGTTACGAATGGTCTTGCCATCGTAATCTCCCCGCTTATTGCCCTCATGAAAAATCAAGTAGATCAAATGAACGCGTACGGCATCAACGCTCGCTTCATGAACTCTACGCTAAGCAAAGGGGAAATCACTAAACTCAAAAAAGAATGTATGAACGGCAACGTAAAACTTCTTTACGTTGCACCTGAGTCACTCAATAAAGAAGAGACAATCGAATTTCTCAAGAAAGTAAATGTCTCGTTTGTTGCCATTGATGAAGCGCACTGTATATCCGAGTGGGGGCATGACTTCCGCCCTGAGTATAGAAGAATTAAAACTATGATTCAGAACCTCGGTGATATGCCCGTGATCGCACTCACGGCAACAGCAACACCGAAAGTCCAAATCGACATTCAGAAGAACTTGCAGATGGAAGAAGCCGATGTCTTCATTTCATCTTTCAATAGAAAAAATCTCTTCTACGAAGTTCGCCCTAAAAAAGAAACGAAGAAACAACTGATCAAATTCCTGAAAGACAATAAAGGAAAGTCAGGTGTAATCTATTGTCTTAGCAGAAAGAAAGTAGAAGAGATCGCACAGCTTCTCAATGTAAACGGTTTCAAAGCTGCACCTTACCACGCTGGTTTAGATCCAGACGTGCGTATGAAAAATCAGGATGATTTCTTAAATGAAGAAGTTGATATCATCGTAGCAACGATCGCATTTGGTATGGGAATCGACAAGCCAGATGTTCGCTTCGTGGTGCACTATGATGTTCCAAAATCTCTTGAAGGCTATTACCAAGAAACTGGTCGCTCTGGCCGTGATGGACTTGAAGGACACTGTTTGATGTTCTACAGTCATAACGACTTGAACAAGCTCGAAAAATTCAACAAAGATAAACCTGTGCAAGAGCGCGAGAATGCGCGCATCCTGTTACAGGAAATGGAATACTATGCGGAGTCACCCGTGTGTCGCCGAAGACAACTCCTTCACTATTTCGGTGAAGAATATAAGCAAGAGAACTGCGGCATGTGCGACAATTGCGTTCATCCTCGTGAGCGCTTCGATGGAACAGATGCTGTGAAGCTTGTTATTCAAACAACAAAACTTACTAACGAACGCTTCGGATTAAATCACTTGGTGAATGTTATTCGCGGTGTTGAAGATGAATACGTGAAGAGCTATGGTCATTTCGATCTTGCTGTATACGGCAAAGGAAGTGATGAGGACGTAGATTACTGGAAGTCAGTAATTCGTCAAGCGTTGATATATCAATACCTTGAGAAAGATATCGATAACATCGGCGCGTTGAGGGTTACAGCGAAAGGTACTGAATTCATGAAGCATCCTCATCCAGTGGAACTCGCACGTGATCATGATTTCACAACCGATATCGATGAGGAGGAGGAATCAGCAGAGAAGGCTCCCGTGAATGCGAAGTCGTATGATGTTAAGCTGTTCGAGATACTGAAGGCGCTTCGCAAGAAGATTGCAAAAGAAAAAGATCTTCCACCATACGTGATCTTCCAAGATCCGTCACTGGAAGAAATGGCCACGACTTATCCAACCACAAAAGAAGATCTCGCACAAGTGAACGGTGTGGGTATGGGTAAGGTGAATAAGTTTGGTAAAGAGTTTTTAGAAACAATACAACAATATGTCGACGACAATGATATTGAAACAGCCAACGATGTTGTTGTAAAGTCGTCGGTCAATAAATCGAAAACTAAAATCTTCATCATTCAACAAATCGACAGGAAAGTGGATTTGGAGGAGATTGCCGAAACGACCACGCTTTCGTTCGAAGATATGTTGACAGAGATCGAGAACATTTGCTACTCTGGAACAAAACTGAATTTGAACTACTACATTGATCAGGTGATAGACTCACATAAGCAGGAAGACATCCATGATTACTTCATGAATGCCGATACGGATAGCATTGAGGCTGCCTTGAATGATGATTCGATGGGCGACTACTCCGAAGAGGAGATTCGGTTGATGCGTATCAAATTCATGTCGGAATACGCCAATTAGGAGTTTACATTAGGACTTGAAGACCCCGGAAGCGAACACGTTGCCGGGGTCTTTTTTTGGGTTTTATTTAACCGATTTCGCGGTTATCTTTGGGGTTCAACCCAACCTGAATGAACGTTCTCGTGATTGGTAATGGAGGTAGAGAGCATGCTCTTGCCTGGAAGATTAGCCAAAGCCCACTTTGTGGCAAAATATATGTCGCCCCCGGTAACACTGGTACAGCCGAGGTAGCTCAAAATGTACCCATAGCGATCAATGATTTCGCGAAGCTTGGACAGTTCTGCAAAGACGAATCCATTTCACTCGTGGTGGTCGGTCCTGAAGGCCCACTCGTTGAAGGTATTCGCGATTACTTTGAAGCAGACTCATCGCTCAAAGATATTCCCATGATTGGCCCAGGAAAACTTGGCGCTCAATTGGAAGGCAGCAAAGACTTTTCTAAGCAGTTTATGCTTCGCAACGGTATTCCTACCGCGAAAGCAAGAACGTTTACCGCCAACGACCTTGATCCAGCATTCGATTATATCTCAACATGCAAGCCACCAATCGTATTGAAAGCCGATGGATTGGCTGCTGGTAAGGGTGTGATCATCAGCCTTAGTCAGGCGGAAGCAAAAGCAGTCTTAAAGGACATGCTGGTGAACAAGAAATTTGGTGAAGCAAGTGCGAAGGTATTGATTGAAGAGTTCCTCAGCGGAATAGAAGTATCTGTGTTTGTGCTCACCGATGGAAAAGATTATGTGATTCTTCCTGAAGCGAAGGATTACAAGCGCATTGGCGAAGGCGACACAGGACCGAATACCGGTGGCATGGGCGCTGTTTCGCCTGTTGTGTTTGCCAATACGGTATTTATGAAACGCGTAGAAACTGAAGTCGTGAAGCCGACGATTGATGCACTTCACAAAGAAGGTATTCCTTACAAAGGATTCATTTTTGTGGGTATCATGAATGTTGGTGGCGTGCCGTACGTGATCGAGTACAATGCGCGGATGGGTGATCCGGAAACACAAGCGGTCATGCCGAGAATCAAAAGCGATTTTCTCGATCTTCTGGTGGCAGCTGCAGGCACGGGCTTAAAAGAAAAAACAATTGAAATAGACGATAGCCATGTTGTTACACTGGCATTGGTATCCGGCGGTTACCCTGGCGACTACGAACGCGGGAAAGAAATTAACGGCTTGGAAAAGAAAACCGAGGCGATTGTGTTTCACGCAGGAACTAAAGGACATCAACAAAAAGTTGTTACCGATGGTGGCCGGGTGTTGGCTATTTCAGGCAAAGGAAATTCGCTTGATGATGCTCGTAAAAAAGCATACGCAGCCGCCGCGCAAATTGATTGGGATGGATTGTATTATCGACAAGACATCGGCCAGGATTTAATGAACTATAAAAGTTAAGTGCGATGGGATGTGCATGTGGAACAACCAAGAACGGAAAAACAGCAGGCTGCAATAACAACGGCGCTTGTGGTACCGGTGGTTGTAATAAAATGAATGTGTTTGATTGGCTGTCTAACATGGATATGCCAAAAGAAGATAAGTTTCCGATTACAGAAGTACGCTTTAAAAACGGAAGGAAAGAATTCTATAGAAATACAGAACGATTAAACCTTCATACGGGCGATGCTATTGTCGTTGAAGTTCCGAATGGTCACCATGTTGGATATGTTTCCATGCAAGGTGAATTGGTTCGTCTTCAAATGCAAAAGAAGAAAATTGCTGACGACGACGAGATCAAAAAAATATACCGTTTAGCAACGCAAAAAGATCTTGAAAAGTTAGAGGAAGTAAAGAAACGCGAACTTCCTACACTATACCGCACACGTGAAATTACACGTGACCTCAAACTGCAAATGAAATTGTCGGACATTGAGTATCAAGCCGACAATACAAAAGCAACCTTCTACTACTCTGCCGACGATCGCGTAGATTTTCGCGAACTCATCAAGATTCTTGCTGGCGAGTTTAAAATCCGTGTAGAGATGCGCCAAATTAGCTTGCGTCAAGAAGCAGGTCGATTGGGCGGTATTGGCGTATGCGGACGTGAATTATGTTGCTCAACGTGGTTGAGTGATTTTAAAAACGTTGCAACAAGTGCTGCACGCTATCAAAATCTTTCCCTTAATCCAAGCAAACTTTCAGGACAATGCGGAAGGCTCAAGTGCTGTCTCAACTATGAGCTTGATACGTACATGGAAGCGTTGGAGCATATTCCGAAAATTGAAGGACCGTTGCTCACGGAAAAAGGTGAGGCAACACTTCAGAAAACAGATATTTTTAGAAAGATCATGTGGTTTGGATTTCAAGAAGAGAACACTTGGTATCCAGTCAACATCGAACGTGTTAATCACATTCTTCGCATGAATCGTGAGGGAAAACGTCCGGCTACTTTAGATATCGATCAAGAAGAAGAAAAGATACCGACGAGTACGTTGAACAGCGACCTCGATCGCATGGACAAGAAGTTCAAGAGCAAGTCGCGTAATAAGAAGAAGAAAAAGAAAGGTCCACAACGGGAGGGCCAGGCGCCGGAAGGAGGAGCAGAGCAGTCGCAACCTACTGCAGAACAGCAAGCGCCGAAACAACAAACGCAACAACAGCCGCGTCGAGAAAATCAGCCGCCACGTCAAGGACAGCAAGGAAACCAGAATCGTCAGGGGGGGCAAGGAAATCAAGGCAATCAAAATCGTCAAGGCAATCAGAATCGTCAGGGCGGTCAGGGGCAACAGAGAAATCAGAATCGTCAAGGTGGTGGCCAAGGAGAGCAAGGCAATCAAAATCGTCAAGGCGGTCAGGGCAATCAAGGAAATCAGAATAAGCAGGGCGGTCAAGGAAATCAGAATAGACAGGGAGGCCAAGGAAATCAGGGAAACCAAAATCGCCAAGGAGGCCAAGGTAATCAAGGTCAGCCGCGTCAAGGGAATCAACAGCGTCAAGGTGGAAACCAACAGCCACGTGAACCTCGTCCTCCGCGCGAACAACGTTCTGATGATCAACAACCAAAAACGGGAGATCAAGAATGAGAAACTTGTTGATAATCTCGTTGATGATGCTCTGTATGTCGTGCGATGATGCGCGCGTGTTTGAGCAGTACCATGACTTCGACGAAGAGCAATGGAAGATGGCCGAGAAACCTAAGTTTGATTTTGTGATAGACGATCCTAGCATGCGATACAATGTTTACAGCAACGTGCGCAACTCTGTCTCGTATCCATGGTCACGTTTTTTTATGAACTACACCCTGCAAGACTCAACAGGAGCTGTACTGAAGCAAAATTTGCTGAACGAATTTCTGTTTCATGCGAAGTCAGGCGAGCCTTTCGGCAATAGTGGCCTGGGTGATATTTTTGATCATCAATTTCTGCTCTTGAAAGATTTTCAGTTTCCATATAAAGGAAAATTTACCGTTGAGTACCAGCATTACATGAGAACGGATTCGTTGGAAGGAATTCTGGCGGTAGGGCTTCGTGTGGAACGGGCGACGAAGTAAGGGTTAAAGCAGAGATTATATTCAAATTGGAATAAAAAAAAGAGATTGGTTAGTGATAGCCAATCTCTTTTTTTTATAGATGATCTTAAACAGTTTTTAACTCTAGAAGAGATTCTTTAGTTGAAGCGTCCTGCGATACGAATTTGCATTCCGGTGCAAGGATAACGCCGACACTTGGAATGAGGCTCCACTCGCGAAGTTTTTCAAGTTTCACTTGTCCGACCATGTATTGTTTTCCATTGGCAGCATAGCCGGAATCAAGTCTTTCAAAATCTTTAACGGTGATATTTACATCGAGGTCGAAGCTTACAAACGCGTCGAGTAACAAGTTATTAGAGAATGTAAGTCCAGTTTCCTGGTGTAGCTTTTTGTATTCGTAAGAGTAGTCGTAAGACAATGCAGAGATATCAGATAATACTGCTGATCCTGTTGGATAACTTCCGGCACCTTTTCCAATAAACAATTGCTTTTCTGCGAACGCTCCCTGCACCTGAACGGCGTTATATTCATTGCGCACAGAAGCAAGCGGATTGTGTGTGTCGACAAATTGTGGTGCTACGAATCCGTAGATGTTTCCATTTTGTTTGAATGCTCGTGCAATCAATTTGATTGTATAGCCCTTCTCACGTGCAAACTTGAGATCGAGATCTGAGATGTGATCGATACCGATATTGATGACATTCTCAGGTTTAACGAAAAGTCCAAAGGTATGCGCAATGGCGATGACCAATTTGAACTTTGGATCGAAACCTTTTACATCAAGGCTAGGGTCGGATTCAGCAAATCCGAGTTCCTGCGCAGTCTTTAACGCTTCAGCATAACTTTTCTTCTCTTCAAATACTTTTGTAAGAATGAAATTTGTAGAGCCGTTGAAGATACCGTCAATGCTACTGATCAAATCATTGTCGTAGTACTCTTCTAAGTTGCGAAGGATAGGAATGCTCCCGCAAACGGCTCCTTCGTAGATGACGGGTTTATTGTATTTTTTCTGTAAATGATAAATTTCTTCAAGATGTTCAGCAAGCATTTTCTTGTTTGCCGTCACGACTGCTTTGCCATGTGCCAGGGCGGTTTTTAAAACTTCGTAAGCGACGCTAGCATCGTCGATCAATTCAACAACAACATCAATTTCTGGATCGTTTAGGATTTCTGCACGGTCGAATGTAAAGAAGTGATCTGGTAGAATACGTTCTTTGTTTCTTGTCTTTACGCAGATCTTTTTTATTTCTGCCTGAACACCACCGTGTGTTTCGTGAAGTACGTGATACAATCCTTGTCCGACGCAACCAAATCCGAATAACCCAAGTTTCAATTTCTTTCTCATGATAATACCGTGCTAAATTTCTTTTGTTGATAAAACTGTTTAAGTATGGTGTCGAGTTGGTCGAACTCAACTAAAAATCCGTCGTGACCATAAAGTGAAGTGATCTCTTTCAATTGGGCATTCGGAATATACTCTGCTAAGAATTTTTGTTCTACTGGAGGATAAAGGATATCGCTGTCGATGGCGATCACCAAAGCTTTTGCCTTGATCGTCGCTAATGCATCTTTAACGCTCACGCGGTTTCTACCCACGTTGTTGCTATCCATCATTTTACTCAATGTCCAATACGAGAACGCATTGAAACGATTAACGAGTTTATCGCCTTGATAACGTTGGTAAGTTGCTGCTCTGAAGTCGTCCAACTTATCATTAGATTTTTCAGCTTGTGTTTGATTGAATGTCTCATAGTGACGATATGAAATCATTCCAATCGCGCGTGCTGCCTTTAGTCCTTCACTACCTGCACGCTGATCATTTTCTTTCCACGTAGGGTCGGCTTCGATGGCCATGCGTTGCGCTTCGTTGAAAGCGATACCCCAAGGTGAATGCACAGCATTACAAGCCATGGGAATAATGTGTTCGAATACCGCTGGTTGTTGTATCGCCCATTCCAATACTTGCTGACCACCAAGTGAGCCTCCGAGTAGCGTATGAACTTTTTCGATTTTTAATTCTTGACGAAGAAGATCGAACGCTTTAACAGTATCGCGATTCGTTAAGGTTGGAAAGCTATGAAAGAAAGGTTTCCCGGTAGATGCGTTCAATGAAAGAGGTCCTGTTGATCCATAACATCCACCGAGCATGTTCGCGCAGATGATAAAGTAATGCTGCGGATCGAATGTACTGCCTTCACGAAAAAGCTCTCCCCACCAATCGGTAAAATCAGAGCTACCTGTCAGTGCATGACAAACCCAAACAATGTTGCTACGTTCATGATTCAATTTCCCAAGCGTGGTGTACTTCAACTGAAAACCAGGAAGAGTTTCACCGCTCTCGAGCGTGAAGGTTTGGTTGTGGTGGAAGGTGTGATCGTGCTTTTCCATTTTCTACTTTTCTCCGTTTCCTCTCCCAATACAATCGGGAGAGGTCGGAGCACTATTTAAACTTTAACTTAGGATACTAATTCACCTTCAAAAACTTTAGCGAAAGCTTGTTGAAGATCTGCTTTGATGTCGTCGATATGTTCAATACCAGCTGAAATACGAAGCAGGTTTGGCAATACACCCGCGGCAAGTTGTTCTTCATCCGAAAGCTGCTGATGTGTTGTTGCCGATGGTTGAATGATCAATGTTTTTGCATCGCCTACGTTGGCGAGGTGACTCACAAGCTTCAATTGATCGACGAATTTTGCGGAGTGTTCTTTCGTTCCTTTTATGGTGAAAGAGAGTACAGCGCCGAATCCGTTGCGTAAATATTTTTTCGCGAGCTTATGATAAGGGCTACTCGCAAGTCCTGGATAATTTACGTTTTCGACGAGCTCATGTTTTTCAAGCCACTGCGCTAGTGCAAGCGCGTTATCTACCGAACGTTGGACACGAAGTGATAATGTTTCGAGTCCTTGTAATAACAAGAATGAATTGAATGGACTTAACGCGGGTCCGAAATCGCGAAGACCTTCAACACGTGCGCGGATGATGAATGCGATGTTTGGCAATCCCAACGGATTTCCTTCGCCGAACACATCCCAGAATTTTAATCCATGATAGCCTTCTGATGGTTCAGTGAATTGCGGGAATTTACCATTTGCCCAATTGTAATTTCCACCATCAACGATGACGCCACCAATGGAAGTACCGTGACCACCGATCCATTTTGTTGCAGACTCTACTACTACGTTGGCACCATGTTCCAATGGACGGAAGAGATATCCTGCGGCACCGAAAGTATTATCGACGATCAATGGAAGATCATGTTTACGCGCAAGCGCCGCGATGGCTTCGAAGTCAGGAATGTTGAAGCCAGGATTCCCAATCGTTTCGAGGTAGAGTGCTTTCGTATTTTTATCGATGTGTTTTTCGAATGATTCTACTTTGTCACCATCAGCAAATCGAACGTCGATGCCAAGTCGTTTGAAAGCGACTTTGAATTGGTTGTAAGTTCCGCCATACACAAACGATGTCGAGACGAAATTGTCACCCGCTTGTAAAATATTGTTGAGTGCTAAGAATTGTGCAGCTTGTCCAGACCCTGTAGCGAGTGCAGCAACACCACCTTCAAGGGCAGCAATTCTTTTTTCGAATACATCTGTTGTCGGATTCATGATCCGTGTATAGATGTTTCCGAATTCTTTCAATGCGAAGAGGTTTGCACCATGTTCAGAATCACGGAAAGTATACGATGTTGTTTGATAAATCGGAACGGCGCGTGAACGTGTAGTAGGATCAATTTCCTGTCCGGCGTGAAGTTGGAGGGTTTCGAAATGTAAGTTTGACATAACTGTAAAATTTTAAATGTTTTAAGACGCGTGGAACTCTTGTTTTGGATAGTCGATGTTAGACGTAGCGGTAACCGTGCTTGTCACTTGGCAAGGTCATTGGCTAGTTTGCTGTTGGAAGCGGAGCGCTTACGAATTAGCAGCAACAGCATGCGCAACAACACATGGCGCACATGCAGCAACAAATAATTTGGAAATTGGTGGAATGGATCGAACGCAACCTGCTAAGGGTGTTACCGGCAATGTTTGAAATGAAATTTTTCATTTTTTAATCGGTTTATATTTTCCGTCCCAATTGAGATCGGATCAGGATTTAGCACCTTTCTGTTTTCAGGAGGTTGCTAGCGTTTCTAAGAGCCTGTCTCTCCACGCTTCTTTATAAATCGATAAAGCGGATCGCTTCTTCGACTTGAGGACACAAAACTAGAATTGGAATAACGTGTTTCCAAATTAAAAGTTGAAAAAATCTTACACGTCTTCCTTACATACGTTCGGAATGTATTGAGAATCAGTGTGTAGAGTCCGAAAGTCGTGAAGTCCGAAAAATATCACGCGCCATGGTCCCTGACGCGTGATATTTTAACAATGATTGAAATATGTCTGAAAATAGCATAGTGGATTTGACACGGTAAATATTGTGTTAACGAACTACATTGTAGATTTTACAATCGACCGTTCCGGTTATTTTTAGAGGATGGTGCGTGGTGTTAATTCGATTCCCATCAACCGTGAAATCCTGACGGATCATTTCTATAACAAAATCGTATGACAACTTTCCGTCGTTTGGATCGTAATCGATATTTTTTATTGACGCTTCGTCGCGTGACAAAAGTGTAGTGGTGGAAAGATCAGTGAAATTGCCGTCTAGTAAAATCATCCCTTGTGCATTCTTATACACTTTTCTAGCCAGTTTCAAGCTACCGTAAAGTGCTGATGTTTCTGAAAATTCTCCAGAGGCAACGTCTCTGATTCCAACAAAACTATGATAGTCTAAATCCAGCTCTTCATTGTATCCGTTGGGTTGCAAAGAAAAATATATCTCCTTTGATTCATCTAATGTTCTAAACATGTGACAATAGTTGCCAAGTTCATGAACAAAAGCTCCCAGCGGCGTATTCACGGTAACGCTCTGACCAGTACCAACATCCATATTGTGCTCAAGATAAGTCAATTTATAAGGCGCATTATTTTCGTCACTTATCAAAACGAGTGCATCGCGCTCGTAAAAATCAGCAGTTGCACCAAGTGAAAATATTGATGAGGGTGAAAGGGGAGACATAAGACTTAGGTCGAAATGTTCCAATGTTGGTGCAAGGATTTGATTTCCGTCGAGGTCAAAAATTAATCTGATGTTTGTAAACGATTGAGGATCGTTTTCCGCATGTATATGGATTTGCTTTCTACTAAGAAAGTTGTCGATTGAATGCACGTTTTTAGATAATAACTCGAAGGGAACTTCTATCGGTTCACCATTTCTAAGGATACCCGATACGACACCTCTCACGGTAGCGGTTATGTTGTTGGATGGAGTGCTGTCCTCGTCGTCGCTATTGTCACACGCAGAACAAATAATAATGCAGGAGAATAGAACAATCGATAACTTAAAAGAAATGAATTTCATTTTATTGAATTGGGGATCTTCAGTATCAAAAATATCACGCGCCAATGATTCCTAACGCGTGATATTTAACAATTCTTGACATATGTTTGAAAGGCGCATAGTTGTTAAATTAAACAGCCTTTCCGCTGTACAGTTTTCTCTGAATCATTCGCAATGGGTGAGGTGAGTTCTTGCAATAAGTACACCGAACACCAACACCTCAATACATTCTAAGTAAGCATTCCACCATCCACTTGCAATACTTGTCCACTGATATAGCTCGACATATCTGATCCTAAGAATACGCAGGCATCAGCAACATCTTCAGGACGGCCACCGCGTTTCAATGGAATAGCATCGCGCCATGTTTGTACAGTTTTCGGATCAAGCACAGCGGTCATTTCTGTTTCAATGAAGCCAGGGGCAATCGCATTTGAACGAATGCCGCGTGAGCCTAATTCAAGCGCCACTGATTTTGTGAAACCAATGATACCCGCTTTCGACGCAGCGTAATTTGCTTGTCCAGCGTTTCCTTTAATACCAACAACAGAAGTCATGTTGATGATGGAGCCGCTTTTCTGTTTCATCATTTGTTTCGTCGCCGCCTTCACGGTGTTGAAACAAGACTTGAGGTTGACGTTGATTACTTTATCCCACTGCTCAACCGTCATTCGGAGTAGCAAAGTATCTTGTGTGATACCAGCATTGTTTACGAGTATGTCGAGCGATCCAAATTCTGCGATCACATCGTTGATGAGTTTTTCAGCTTGTGCGAAATCAGATGCATCAGATTTGAAACCTTTAGCTTTCACACCTTTTGCAGCGAGTTCAGCTTCAAGTGCCTGACCTTGTTCGACACTGGAGAGGTAGGTGAAGGCTACGTTTGCGCCTTGTTCTGCATACCGGATGGCGATGGAACGGCCGATACCTTTCGAAGCGCCTGTTACGAGCGCGGTTTTGCCTTGGAGTAATTTCATTCTTAAATGGATTTTTTAATGGCGGGAGCAAAGTTAATCGTTATCCGTTAATCGTTAATAGTTTTATTCGTGAAAGGATAGTTAGTTGCACCTAAATTTCAACGACTATCCGGTGTCGAAATTTTTGTTATTTTTGTTTCAACCCCGATTTAAGCCATCAAATGGACGCTGCTTTAGCCAATATCTCTTCGTCTTAAGTTCGCGGTCGTCACTGTGCCTTTCGGAATAACAGTTCGCCTCTTAATCAACTAAAATCTTATGAAACGTTTTTTGAATTATCGCAGTTTGACGCTCGTCGTTGTCATGACCACGGCGTTGATCACCACCTCTTGTTTTCAGGAAGACGCCGAAAACAAAGCAGGCAAAGTCACTTTTAGTTTTGGAAATAAAAGCACATCTGTCAACGGACGCGTCAAAAACACTGATGCGGCATTTCTCCTTGTGTCTGTTAAAAGTGATGCTGGCAACATAGTGTACGACAAGAAAAAAATTGCCTTGTATGCATTTGGGAACAACTTTGTTAGTGAACCAATTGAACTCAAACCCGGACATTATAACCTGACTGAGTTTCTTGTGCTCGATAGCAATGGTAACGTGATCTATGCTACGCCTCTCGAAGGCTCGGCATTAGCGCATCTTGTTGCCGATCCGCTTCCAATTAGTTTTGATGTCACCGACGATCAGACCGAAAAAATTACGCCTGAAGTTCTCGCGATTGATGAACTTTCAGATGCAGAAGATTTTGGTTACACAACGTTCTCATTCAACGTAGTGGAAACAGTGAGCTTTCAACTCGGTGTGTTCGTTTACGATCCTTCGACAGAAAATTTTGAATTAACCTCAAGCAGCGTAACGGTTACATCTGCCAATAACGCCATCGTTCTTTTTGACGGAGAACTTCCGGCAAAAACAAATCGCGTTTCTGTGAAGAAAGATGCTCAGTATAAACTTACCGTTTCAAAGAGTGGTTATGCTCCTTTCACGGCCACGTATTCTCAAGATTCATTGGCCTACTACACTACTGACCATGTGTTGATCGTAAAACTTTGGCCAAATGATAACACCATTCCTACCGATGGCCTTGTGGCGGAATACCTTTTCAACGGAAACGCCAACGATAGTCGTAACAATTTACATGGTGTTGTTACAGGCGCTACGCTCACCACGGATAGACATGGTAATGCAAACGCTGCTTATCGTTTTGATGGCGATTATGACTACATTCTTGTTGAAGACAACGACCTTATCGACTTTGGATACAATGAAAACTTTTCGATCTCGGTGTGGGTTGATATCAGCAGTGATCAGACAGATGCAAACGGCATCAACGACATCATCAGAAAATGGGTTGGCGATCACCAAGGCTATCCTTATTGCATTGCATCGCTCGATCAAAGTGCGCCGTACAATGCAAATTCAATCGTAACGGTTCGTCAAGACGGATTGAATTGTGGTAACATTGGACAATCGTTTACAGCCGTAGTGCCACGCAATCAATTTATTCACATTGTTTATCAAAAAGACGGATCAAGTTTAAAAACATTTATTGATGGAGAGCTTGCAGCGGAAACGACAGATCCGACAACCTACGATGGCGGATGGTGTAACCCGGCTAACGATGCGCCGCTCTCGATCGGTTCACGCGGCCAACTTGCCCGATTCTTTACTGGAAAAATAGACGACATCAGGATTTACAACAGACCACTTTCTGTTGACGAAATCCAGGTGCTCTTTAATGAGTAGATATTAAGGAGATTTAAATAGCAAAGGGCCTGTCATTTTGGATGACAGGCCCTTTTTTTTGTGGGAATTATAGGCGAACTGCAATAGGGATAGGAGCGGCACCCCGCAGTAGCAGGGGCTGTGTGCGGGGGTACGAGGAGTACAGCGGATAGCCCGGGCCAGCGTTTCGCGGGTATTGCCCATAAATTTCTAAATCGGCGGTCTTTTCTTCCGGACTTCCGGTGTTTCGGACTCCCGGACCTGTATTTCATTTTCACGATTCGGCCTCCGCTGTTATCTTTACCCGCTGTTAAAAAAGCACACTATGTCAAAATATGATCTGATTGTAATCGGGAGCGGTCCCGGTGGATATGTAGCCGCTATTAGAGCGTCGCAGCTGGGCATGAAAGTAGGCGTTGTTGAGAAAGCTGAGATTGGTGGAATCTGTTTGAACTGGGGATGTATTCCAACCAAAGCGCTTTTGAAGAGTGCGCAGGTATTTGAATATATCAGCCATGCGAAAGATTATGGTATAGAGGTAAAAGACTTTAGTGCCGACTTCGGTGGTATCATTAAACGTAGCCGCGATGTAGCTGCCAGCAATAGCAAGGGCGTGCAGTTCCTTTTCAAAAAGAATAAGATCGATTTGATCGAAGGCTTCGGTAAACTGAAGAAAGGTGGCAAAGTAGAAGTGACTGATGCTGCTGGTAAGAAAGTTGATTACGAAGCAAAACATATCATCTTGGCAACAGGTGGTCGTTCACGTGAACTTCCTGCATTGAAAATCGATGGAAAGAAAATTATTGGATACCGTGAAGCCATGGTGTTACCACAACAGCCGAAAAAATTATTGGTCGTAGGATCAGGTGCAATCGGCGTTGAGTTTGCATACTTCTATAATTCACTTGGAACAGAAGTTACCATCGTTGAATTCCTTCCGCGCATTGTTCCTGTAGAAGATGAAGAGGTATCGAAAGCGTTAGATAAGTCTTTCAAGAAGAGCGGCATCAAGGTGCTTGTGAATTCTGAGGTGACTAAAGTGGATACATCAGGAAGCGGATGTGTTGCTACGGTAAAAACACCGGAAGGTGAAGTTAAGCTCGAGGCCGATGTAGTACTTTCTGCAGTAGGTGTGGCTACAAACCTTGAAGGTATCGGTCTTGAAGAAGTGGGTGTAAAAACAGACAAAGGAAAAGTTATCGTCGACGATTTCTATAAAACAAATGTACCTGGTGTTTACGCAATCGGCGACATTGTAAAAGGACAAGCATTGGCGCACGTGGCTTCTGCGGAAGGAATTATCTGCGTTGAAAAAATCGCAGGACATCATCCTGAGCCTTTGAACTACAATAATATTCCAGGTTGTACATATTGCTCACCTGAAATTGCTTCTGTTGGATACACGGAAGAAGGCGCGAAGAAAGCAGGTTATGAAATCAAAGTTGGCAAATTCCCATTCAGTGCATCCGGTAAAGCAAAAGCTGCAGGTGCAACAGATGGCTTTGTAAAAGTAATCTTCGATGCGAAGTATGGCGAGTGGTTAGGTGCGCACTTTATCGGTGCTAACGTAACAGAGATGATTGCTGAAGTTGTTGCTGCGCGGAAGCTCGAAACTACAGGTCATGAAATTATCAAAACAGTTCACCCTCACCCAACGATGAGCGAAGCGATTATGGAAGCTGCTGCTGCGGCCTATGGTGAAGTGATTCACATTTAATAGTTGCAAGCTACAAGCGATAAGCGATAAGTTTTGCTAGAAGGATATCGGATACCGGTATCCTTTCTTTTTTTTTCCAACTTGTGGGTTGTTATCGGTTATCTGTTATCTGTTATCGGTTTGGTTACTACTGACAAATGCCAAATAACCGATAACCAATAACCAACTAAAAAGGCTCACAGATTTCTCCATGAGCCCTTTGGGATAGTTATCAGTTATCCGTTATTAGTTATCGGTTTGTTGCATCGACTATTAACCGATAACTAACTAAAACGCGCCTTGCGTTTTTTCGTACATGCCGATGTTTCGGTTGTACATCTCTTCGATTTTAGTGGCTAGGTCTTTTTCTCCGTAGCGCAAGAGTGCACGTTGCAAGATGCTTAAGATTTGCATGCTCTCTTGAACGCTCTCGTTGATTTCACCTTTTGCTATATAGAAGGCTGATACTTCATCCGCACGTTTTGACATCACTTCTGCAATTTCCAGCGCTTTCTCTTTTTCACCTACCTCTAGCAACAGTGGAACTGTGAACGCTGAAATGTAATCGTAACGAATAGCGGCATCAGGAATTTTGGCTAACGAGAAGAGAATGACTTCACGTGCTTCAGCTGTATTTCCTTGGTCGATCATCGCTTGTGCGAGTGCATTCAAACTACTGCGGTGATTGAGAACGAACTTGCGGTAGTCGTCGCTGTAGTACACATTTGGATTGTCAAGATTCCGGTATTGGAAATTCTTGAGCATATTTTCTTTCGCAACTTTTGTATTGGCAATACGCACATTGGTAGCCGATACATTTGGAAGCGGGTTGTAGATCGGAAGAATTCTGTAGGCATTTCCTTCCTGAACAACACAGCGGGCAAGATCCACGGAGAATTGCGAAAGTGACGTGTTGTTAACATAGATCGGACGTGTCCAATCGGATGTTGCCAATACATCGAGCATGGCGAGATCTTTCTTCTCGAGACCACCACCACGAACTTTAAGACGAAGCTCAGGAACGATCAAGCTGTCGAGTTCTGCAGGCACGATACCCATTTTTCTGATCTTCTCAACGTCGATAGGCAAGACAATCTCATCTGCTGGGAGCATGTTGCGTGTGCCACGATACTCTGGGTGGAGGAGATTTTTATTCTCGTCTCTAAGAAGTTCTAAGAAGCGTTGAAGCGGAATTTCTTTTACGCCTGTTTTAACGCGTGGTAGATAATCGTTTAATCCGCCTTGCTGATAATTTTTGTCTGTGAGCGTGTATTGGAAAGGCTGCGAATCGTAGTGCTGATCGCGGGATTGTTTAATATACCAGTCGGTGTTGTAATAGCTCAACACGACCACGCGAACATCGGTACGTACGCCTTCCACTTCTTGTGCATACCATAAAGGGAAGGTGTCATTATCACCACCCGTAAACAGTATCGCATTTTTCGCGCATGACTGTAGATAGTTTATAGCCGAGTCAACTGAGAAATAGCGATCAGAGCGATCGTGATCATCCCAACCTTCTTTAGCCATCAGTGCTGGTGCAGTCAGTCCGATAATGATCGCGATGATTGCCGACACTTTGAAATTTTTGATCACGGCTGTCAGTGCTTGTGCAATGCCGATTACAGCAAACCCAATCCAGAAACAGTACGCATAGTATGAACCTGCGTAGATGTAGTCGCGTTCGCGTGGTTCTGTAGGTGGAGAGTTCAAATAAACAACAAGGGCTACACCAGTGAGTACGAAGAGTAGGGCAACAACCACGAAATTCTTGGTATTGGTTACTGCTTGGTAGAACATACCAATTAAGCCGAGAATGAAAGGAATGTAAAAGAAGTTGTTCAATCCCTTGTTCTCTGCAATGGTTGGAGGGAGTTTTTCAAACCATTCGCTTGGCGATGGCACACCTGCACCTTGAATGTCGCTCTCTCTTCCGGCAAAGTTGAACAGGAAGTAGCGCATATACATATGACCAATTTGATGATCGATCATGAATTTAATGTTGTCGCCGAACGTAGGTTTTTCGTTTGGTCCGAGTTTCAAACTTTCACGGTAAAGTTGGGCGTGGCTTGGGTCGCTTGAATAAATCCGTGGAAGGATAGTCTGATCTTCTGGCGCGTAAACGTACTCACCTTTACGATCTTTGATTTCATACTTATCTTTCCCTTTCATGTATATCGGAGCGCCTTCTTTATAATCTACAGGCTGTGCTGTGAAGTAAGGACCAACTAATAGAGGGCGGCTTCCATACTGTTCGCGTTTTAGGTAGCTCACAAAGCTCATCACATCTTGTGGGTCATTTTCATCGATCGGCGGATTATCGTTCGAGCGAATAACGACCAATGCATAAGACGCATATCCAATGAGGATGAATGCACACGCGTTAAGGAATGTATTCAACACCACTTTGCCTTCTCGTTGTGAGTAGTAAATGGCAAACGCCAATCCAGAGAAAAGAAGCAGTGCAAAGAAAGTAGCGCCAAGTCCGAATGGCAATCCGATACTGTTGACGAAGAATAATTCGAATTCGCCTGCAATACTTGGAAGCCAGATGATGATGATGTCGTTGATGAAAAAGATGATCGCGAGACTGATGATCATCGTGATAACAACACCGATGAATGTCGGTTGATATTTTTTGAAGTAGTATACCAGTGCGAGCGCAGGAATAGTCACCAAGTTCAACAAGTGAACGCCGATGGAAAGTCCCATCATATAGAATATGAGGATGAGCCAACGGTTAGCTTTCGAATCATCTTCGATAACGTCCCACTTCAGCATTGCCCATACGACGAACGCCGTAAAGAATGAAGACATAGCATAAACTTCAGCTTCGACTGCCGAGAACCATGAAGAGTCACAGAAACAGTACGCCAATGCACCAACAACGCCAGCACCGAGGAGACCAATGATTTTATCTGAAGTGATTTCGTCGTCAGATTTGATATTGAGAATTTTACGGCCGAACAAGGTAATTGACCAGAAGAGGAATAGTACCGCGAATGCACTCGCGAGTACGCTACTGAAATTGATCCAGTAGGCAACTTTCGTAACATCTTGTAACGCGAGGAAGGAGAAGATTCTTCCAATGAGTAGAAAGAATGGGGCGCCAGGAGGGTGAGGCACTTCTAATTTATAGGAAACGGCAATAAACTCACCGCAGTCCCAATAGCTTGCAGTTTCTTCCATCGTAAGCCAGTAGGTTCCGAGCGATACGATGAAAACAATCCACCCAACGATGTTATTGTACTTCTGAAAATTTGAATTCATATTTTTTCAAAAACTTAAGGGGCGAAGATAGTAAAAAAGGCGTTTGGCGTTAAGCCGTTAGCTTTTAGTTGGTTGGTGGGCGACTATTCGCTGCTAACGGCGACATTTGATGTTTTGGGAGCAGGGGGGTTGAATCATTACTTGTAGACGCCAGCGTAAAATAACAGCCAGAGAAAGAAAATGAGGATGTAGGAACACGCCACGATGATCCAGACATAGCGCTTACTTTTTCTGGCATAGTGGTGAATGCCAGCGACTAACAAGAACCAATACGCCACTTCGAAGAGGTTTAACGCGCGCAGGGGGTAAGCCCAGCGGGGATGGATACTTTGGTAGTCCACAAAGTGCATGAGCGATAAAGGATAGAATGCGCGGATGTCGTGGTAAGTCGGATCTGTTTCAACGATCATGAACCAGGCAATTTTCAGCACTTCGGGTATCATGAAAATGAATTCAGCGGCGATAACTACACCCCAGCATTGTCGATAGTTCACGCGGTAGCCGAACATAAAACACCCCACCCATATCACGAAGGCGATTACTAAAAATTTCCAGGCATAGATTAATGGAATGGACACATATTTGATGGTGTTCATCAGGCGTAAAATGGTCCCTTCAGGACGATCTTGAAGGAATTCAAAAGCGGCGGTTTCGTTTTCGATGAACGCTATTTTGACGAACAGCAGGGCCAGGGTGGTTAAGCAGAGCAGCAAAAACAATAGTCTTTTGTCGCTTGCAAAGAATGCGTTAGTTTCGGGTGTTGAGGAAGGTTGATTCATGGGAAAGGCTGTCGTAACCGTCGAGGCGATCTTGCGTTAACTTGCTATGTTTAAAAATCAGGACGTTATATTATTTTTTCGAATGATCATCAGGTCTGTCAAACATTCTTTTCGCTACGTGATCATCGCGTTTTTTCTATTCGTCGCGCAAAATCAAGTTTCGGCACAATATATCACGGATAAAGATACCACGATCATTCTAATCTCCGATCCGAACGTCCAACTCGAATGCACACAAGCGTTAAACGATCTTTATAATTTCAAATTTCCAGCAGCGGAATATCAGTTTCAGTATCTCCGCGCGAAGTACAAGTGGCATCCATTACCCTACTTTCTGATGGGGCTTATCGAATGGTGGAAGATCATGCCAAATACAAAAGATACCTCTCACGATGAAAAATTCCTGGCCTATATGGATTCGACAATCGAGGTAGGTGAAGAGCTTTATGATGACTACCCGCAGTATAGAGTGGAAGCTTCTTTCTTTTTAGCCGCCGCGTATGGATTTAAGGGGCGATTGTATTCTGATGAAGAAAGAAAAAATTGGCGCAAGGCGGCCTCTGCAGGAAAAGATGCCTTGGATTATCTTGAAGAAGGAAAAACGAAAGAGAATTTAAGTCCCGAGTTGCTGTTTGGCGATGCCCTGTACAACTACTTTTCTGTGTGGGTGCCGGAAAATTATCCTGCGCTTAAACCTGTGCTGTGGTTTTTTAGAAAAGGTGATAAGGCCTTAGGATTAAAACAGCTCAAAGAAGTTTCTTACAACGCCTTCTATACACGCACGGAGGCGATGGTTTGGCTGATGCGGATATTGAACAGCTACGAAAATGATCAGCCGCAAGCTTTCCAGATTAGTAAGTACTTACATGAACAGTATCCTGACAATCCCTATTTCCACCGCTATTATGCGCGCATGCTTTATTCGATGGGAAGGTTTACGGAAGCTGAGCCAGAATGCAGAAATATTATTGCTCGAATTGACTCGGCGCAAGTTGGATATGAAGCTACCAGTGGCCGTTATGCCTCATTCTTTTTAGGGCAGATCTACGAAGCGCGTCGCAAGCCCGAAGAAGCGAAAGGATTTTATCTACGTTGTTTGAAATATGCAGAAGAGATCGAAGCGACAGAAACAGGATATTATTTATACTCCCTCATTGCATTGGGAGAAATTGCCGAGCAACAAGGCGACAAAAAGGAAGCGAAGCGATATTTTGAGTTGGTTAAAAAGAAGGCAGATCGGAAAGATGAAGCCTTCAAGGATGCTAAGCGCAGGTTGAAGGGCTTGGAGAAAGGTGACTAACAAGGTATCTTTCGAAAATCATTTTTCATTTGGAGCTTCGTGATCTAATTGTAACGCCTATTGTTGTTCTGCTAGTTTTCTTGGCGGCGTATATTATCAGGCCGTTTGTAACGGACTCCATTAATTACAAGTATTATTTTCCCGCACTCTCCCTCAAGATATTTGGCGCTATCATGTTGGGCGTGATTTACCAGTTTTATTATGGTGGAGGTGATACATTTGCTTATCATACGCATGGTAGCCGGCACATATGGGAAGCTTTTATGGAATCTTCTGAGCGAGGATTTGAGCTCCTTTTTTCCAATGGTGAAATGCATGGTCGCAACTGGGACATTAGCGAAAAGATCTGGTATTTTAGAGATCAGAAATCTTTCGTGATCATTCGAATTGCAACGGTCCTGGACCTGCTAACATTTTCATCTTACAGCGGTACTGCGACATTGTTTGCGGTATTGAGTTTTGTAGGTGGGTGGATGTTGTTTCTAACATTTTATAAGAAGTATCCGGCGCTACATGGTTGGCTGGCATTCAGTTGTCTGTTTATTCCCTCTATTGTTTTTTGGGGCTCCGGAATTTTAAAAGATACCGTCACATTATCATTCCTTTGTATAGCAACCTACTGCGTGAATAGACTGTTTATAGAATGGCGGATTAATCTTCGATTTATTTTTCTGTTGTTGTTTTCTTTGTTTGTCATTTTTTCGGTTAAGGTATACATTCTCATGTGCTTTTTGGCGGGTGCGTTATTGTGGATTTTTTCGAAGTTTTATTTTCGAATCGAAAACATCGCGTTGCGACTACTGGCAATTCCTTTCGTTGTGTTATGTGTTTCATTTATGGGATATAAAGGAATTAGTGAAATTGTAGAAGATGACCCGCGTTACTCTCTGAATAATTTGGCAGAGACTGTGCGGGTTACGGCGTATGATATTCGTTATTGGACGGGGAAAGATGCAGGGTCGGGATATTCGTTGGGTGAACTTGACGGTACTTTTGGGAGTGTCGCTAGGCTTGCGCCTGCCGCCGTGAATGTTTCACTCTTCAGACCTTATTTGTGGGAAGTCAAAAATCCATTAATGCTCCTTTCTGCCTTGGAGAGTTTATTGAATTTCTTATTCACACTGTTTATCCTTATTAAAATAAGGACAAAGATTTTTAGATACATGCAGATTCCAGAAGTTTTCTTTTGTGTGGTGTTTGCGATCATCTTTGCCTTTGGTGTGGGCGTTTCGACCTACAATTTTGGAACGTTAGCAAGGTATAAAATTCCGTTGATGCCATTTTACCTTATCGGTCTTGGTATTATTTATTACGCTTGGAAGAACGACAAGAAGGTAGTGCCGTTGGATTCAACAGAGTAATGATTTATAACCGTTTCTTTTCCGGCGGCACCAATTTTCTTTCGCAAGTCGGCATCTTCAACAAGACGCGTGAGTATAGCCACCCATTCGCTTTCGTGACCACAGAGAAAACCATTTTTGGAATGATCGATGATTTCAGTGTTAACGCCCACGGGTGTCGCAACAGCCGGAACACCTAGCGACATATATTGAAGCGCTTTAAATCCACATTTGCCACGTGACCATTCATTGTCGGGCAATGGCATAATGCCAATATCAAATTTCAACAGATCAGTGATTTCAGTTTGTAACGACCATGGTCTAAAATAGTAACGCGGAAGATTAAGGTGTGGGTCGCGATCGGCGATAACCATAAAGTCTACCTGCGGTAAATTCTCAGCAATAATTTTCAACGCAGGTTGTATTGCTGTCAAGTATTTTAGCGTAGAATGCGAGCCTGTCCACCCAATAACGATGCGTGTGTTGTCTTTTTTGGAATTGTCAAATCGTTCTTTATTGTGAACGTTGACCGTGTCGATGGTCGTAGGGTTTCTAATTACATTCTTATTGTATTGGCTGGCAAAGTCGCAAAGATATTGGTTGCCACAACTTACGCGATAACTCCACTGGCAAATGGCTTTTGTCTTAGAACGCCATTTTATGATCCTACTGACAAGCGACTCCGATACTTTATCCGTGGCCCAAATGGCATCGTCAAAATCGTAGATGATCTTTTTTCGTAATATTTTAGCAATAACCCATTCGATAATGGGCGGGCCGAAAGGCATAGCTTCGCGATGGATAAATACAAAGTCGGCAGAAAACAAAGTGAAGATGAGCATGCTGCGCTTAAAAAAACTCTTAATAAGCAGTTTCACCTTTTTCGTCCATTCACCAGGGCGATAAATTACCTTCCAGTCGGCGCCTTCTAAAAATGGTTTGATGGAAATATTAAATCCGGCTTTTTCGAGAAGTGGGAAGTACTGTTCAAATCGAAATCTTTGCGAGGGTGCCTCACCCTGAGGATAAGGCGTAATGAACACAATACGAAGCACGGACATAAAACAAAAAAAGTGAAAATCTCCTGTTTTTCTATCAGTTACTCTTAATTTGTGATCTGTAATTATGGAAACAGCGTCAAAGCGTGAATATGTGATAGGTCCAGATAATACCAGTTTTTTTAACTGGAAAGAGTTGTGGGACTATCGTGAGCTTTTTTATTTTTTTACTTGGAGAGATGTCAAAGTAAAATATAAGCAAACTGCCCTGGGGTTGATTTGGGTTTTTCTGCAACCTGTGTTCATGGTGCTCATTTTTACATTTTCACTTCGAATGGTGTTGAACTATGAATCGTCACTTCCATATCCGGTGTTTGTTTTTTCAGGTTTAGTGTTGTGGAATTTTTTTTCCGCCGGTGTTAACAACGCTGGTAACAGTATGGTCAGTCAATCGAATATTATCAAAAAGATTTATTTTCCACGTCTCGTTATTCCATTATCGGCGGTCATCAGCGCTGGTTTTGATATGCTCATAGCACTACTGATTTTTATCATCACACTGTTTTTTTTTCAAGTACCTGTTAACCTTTCCGTAGTTTATTATTGGCCAGCGGCAATATTGATAACATTGATTGCGTCGGTGGGCGCAGGCTGTTGGTTATCCGCGTTGATGGTAAAGTATCGCGATTTCCGATACGTCATTCCTTTTTTGTTGCAAGCGCTTCTTTTTCTAACGCCTATTATTTATCCGATCACACCACGTACGAGCATCTGGGTAACGTACGTCATGGCTATGAACCCCATGTTCGCAGCAATTTGGTTTTTTAGAACTCCAATGATGTTTGATACAACACCCAATACATTGCTGCTTGTGAGTGTCATCAGCGGAGTACTGCTGTTTTTAATAGGCACGGGATATTTTAAAAGAACCGAACGCTACTTTGCAGACCTCGCGTGATGAAGCCCATCTTAGAAATTCAAAATATAGGAAAGCGATTTACGATAGGTCACGAACAAGGTCCTTATCTCAGTTTTCGCGATAAAATCACAGACTTGTTTAAAGCCAGTAAAAGCAAGAAGGAAAACTTCTGGGCACTCGACGATGTTTCGTTCGATGTTCAGCCTGGCGAAGCCGTTGGGATCATCGGCCGGAATGGCGCGGGCAAGTCAACACTTTTAAAAGTGCTTTCGAAAATTACGCCGCCAACACGGGGCCGGATTATCTCACGCGGTCGAATGGCGAGCTTGTTAGAAGTTGGCACTGGGTTTCATCAAGAACTTACAGGACGGGAGAATATTTTTCTCAACGGATCTATTTTGGGTATGAGAAAAAAAGAGATCGTTAGTAAGTTCGATGAGATCGTCGATTTCTCTGGCGTTGAACAATTTCTCGATACGCCTTTGAAGCATTACTCAAGTGGCATGCAGTTGCGTCTGGCATTTGCCGTGGCTGCATTTCTGGAACCGGAGATACTCATCATCGACGAAGTACTTGCTGTTGGCGATGCAGAGTTTCAAAAAAAATGCATGGGTAAAATGAATGAAGTGAACAAGGCCGAGGGGAGAACCATACTGTTGGTAAGTCACGATATGGCAGCCATTACCAATATATGTTCACGTGCGATTTTACTTGAGAAAGGCAATATAAAAATGCAGGGCAGTGCATCCGACGTTGTACAGCAATATCTATTGCAAGCTAGTAAGTACACGAGTTCCGGAATTATATCAGCAGAGAATGCTTCAGGAACGAAGGCAGTAAAGTTTACAGAGATCAAATTATTTCAATCTGAAAATGCCGAAAAGCGATACGTTAACAGCATTGCCACGAGTGGAAATGTTGGATTTGAAGTAACACTCGAAAATGATTTACCCCATCACGTAAAAACGTATATAGCGATAACAGTTTTTGATAATCGAGGGAATAAGTTGTTTACGCTTGATAATTTGTACACAAACCAACCGCTTACGCTACATACCGGGCGGCAGACTGTTGTATGTGTGCTTCAAGACCTTCCATTATTACCGTCGCATTATTTCGTTAATTTATGGTGTTCTGATGGTTATGAAACATTTCATACTGTGGAAAATGCCTTTAAGTTTGAGGTGGAAAAGAGTGATGTGTTCCAAACCGGCAAAATACACAACATCAATCAACACGGATTTTTCTTCGTACGCAATGAGTGGAGTGCAGTCAATTAATCAGCATCAATATAAAAATTTGAATATTCGCTTCAGAGAAAAAACTGAAGACGAGAAAGTCTTAGCGGATAGCTTCGATAATGATATTTTTTACCAAGAGCTGCCTTACCTGAAAGTAAGCGATAAGCCTGTTATTGTCGACGTAGGGGCGCATATCGGCACATTTTCCATGTTTAGCAGCATGAAATATCCTGCATCCAAGATCTTTGCATTTGAGGCGAGCAGGGATACCTTTTCTCTTCTTGATACCAATGTACGCGAGAATAAGCTTATCCCTCAAGTTAAGGTTTTTCACAATGCACTTTGCTCAATAGATCAACCTGTGACGCTTTATCATAATCTTGTGGACGGTAACTGGGGGCATACAATTTCAAAAGAAATTTCTGCCTCCTCTGAGGTTGTTGATGGCTTGGCATTTTCCACGTTTGTGAGCAAGGAACAAATTCGCGAAATAGACTTAATTAAATTTAATTGTGAGGGTGCCGAGTTCGATATTCTCATCAACAGTCCCGACACATTGTTAGCAAAAATCAAATGTGCTGTAATCTTGTATCACGAAGATCTTGCACCTTCGTCCTATACAACACAACAACTGGTGAACAAACTCGCAGGAGCCGGGCTTGTTAGTGTATTTTTAAATCAGTCACCTAATCGTGGGTGGATCATAGCGGTGAATAGGAAATATTATTTTCCATTCTTTTTTAAACTCTGTCTCAGGCTACGACAAAAGTTTAGGGCATGGAAAAAGCAGTGATATCGATCATCATGCCGGCCTACAATGCCGAGAAATACATTGCTGAAGCTATTCGATCTGTTCTCGGGCAAACCTACCCGCACTTCGAATTGTTAGTTTGTGATGATGGGTCGCGTGATAATACGTTAGCCATTGCCAAAAATTTTGCAGATCCGCGTATCACGGTGTTGTCTAACAATCACAACCTAGGCTATCTGAAAACTTGCAACAAGTTATTTGCTTTATGCCGTGGCGAGTATATCACGTTTCAAGATGCCGACGATTATGCCGACCCGGAGCGTCTCATAAAACAACGCCATGCTTTCGACGAAGATCCTACATTAGGGATGGTGGGAACATGGGCAAACATCGTTGATCTAACCGGAAATTTTATCGATGCCGATGAACGCAAAACGTCGTATGAAGAAATTCTTCAGATGCTTCCAACGGCTAGTCAGTTCAATGGCGCGACGATCATGATCCGAGCGTCAGTATATCAGGATATCGGTGGATATCGCGAATTTTTTAACGACTATGCTTATCAAGATTATGATTGGGCGTATCGTATTGCCGAAAAATATAAGAGTATAAATATCCCCCACCGCTTATATTATTATCGACAAAGCGAGAGCGGTAATTCCAAAAAAATAAGTATTAAGCGTTCGATCAGTGGTGCGTTGGTGCAGCACCTCGCCAAGCAACGTAGGGAAAACGGAAAAGACGACATTCAGTCTGGTAATTTGAAAGCACTTAATCAATTTCTTGATGGCTTGTCACAACCTTATGCTGATGATCCTGCGCGGCTTTACCGCGAATATGCCAGTCATTACATGTATGGTAGACTTTATCGTCAAGCGATCGGTGCGTCGGTAACCGCGATTCGATTGCGACCAATGCAGTTCGTAAACTGGCGAACGTTGCAATATTGTATTCGAAAATATTTACTGTCTTCAATCCGTAATTAGATATGTGTGGAATAGCGGGTGTGATCAATTTTAGTACAGAGGAGCTCCTACCGGGGAATCGTCATATGCAATTCACGAAATGCCTACAATATCGTGGGCCGGATGATCAAGGTGACTGGCAGTATCGTGATGATAAAGTGAACGTGTCATTGTTTCATGCGCGGCTGAGCATCATCGATTTGCAACCCACGGGGCACCAGCCGATGTTGGATCGTGAAGAGGAAATAGCGATCGTTTTTAATGGCGAAATCTATAATTATAAGCTGCTACGCGAGCAACTTTTACAAGCTGGATTTTCTTTTCAATCTTCATCCGATACGGAGGTGTTAATCCATGGCTATCGTTATTGGGGTTTTGAGAAGCTCATGCAGTTGATCGATGGAATGTTCGCGATCATGCTCTTCGATAAACGTACCCACCAAACTTGGTTAGCACGCGACCGCTTTGGAAAAAAACCACTCTTGTATGCTCGCACAAAAGAAGGACTCATTGTAAGTTCTGATGTACGTTCCTTTCAAGCAATTCCGTCGCTGTCGTTGACAATCAATTATCATAGTTTAGGCTATTTTCTGTACGAGTTTTCGAGCCCGGGGGAGCACACTATTTGGAATGAAGTTAAGAAACTCCCCGCGGGTTACTTTGCTAAATTCGATGCATCAGGTCTGACAAAGCAGCAATATTGGAAGCTTGATTTCAGTAGTAGCAACAATTTGCCATGGACAGATACCGTAGAGCGCGCTGAAGAATTGCTTCGCGAGGCCGTACGCAAACGTCTTGTTGCAGATGTACCGGTGTCGGCGCAGCTAAGTGGTGGGATAGATTCCTCGTTGGTGGTTGCTATGATGGCCGGTTTGCAGTCTGGTCCTGTGAAAACATACAATGTCTCTTTCGATGATGAATCGATTGACGAAAGTAAATATGCGAAACTCGTTGCGGAGCGATTTGGAACAGATCATACAGAAATCAAGCTGTCGCAAATGGATCTTGGTCTAATTGATGACATCATCGCTGAGTACGGTGAGCCTTTTGCGGATACTTCTATGTTGCCGACTTATCTCGTATGTAAAGAAATTTCGAAAACCGAGAAAGTTGTATGCGGTGGTGACGGCGGCGATGAATTGTTTGCTGGCTATCACATCAACCATTTTGTAAATAAGCTCGATAGCGTCAAGCATCTTGGATTCCTAAAGCCATTCGCCCATGCTGCAGCGCGAATTGCACCATCGTATCGTTTAAGACTACTCAAGCAACTTCTAGACGCAGCGCGAAAGGATGATTATATGCTGCTCCATCGTAATATGAGTTTCTCTATCGCCGATATGTCTCGATTAACGACATGCACTGAGGCAGTTAATGCTACCACAGTCGAGCACCGTGCAATTTGGGATAATGCGTCAAAAAAGGAAGAATCTTTATCTAAAAATCTTCTCGCGACATTCCTTCATACAAGATTGGTGAATGATTACCTGGTGAAGGTAGATCGCGCGTCAATGTTTGCATCGCTAGAAATGCGTTCGCCATTCCTTGACCGCGACCTGGCTAGTTTTGCAGCCACGCTTACGCGTAACGACTTGTTTGCAGCTCATGGAACAAAGTCAGTATTGAAAGCGATTGCTGAAAAGTATTTTCCGAAGAATTTCGTGCATCGTCACAAGATGGGTTTCGGCGTACCGATGGCGCAGTGGTTTCGACAGGATCTTGAAAAAAAATTCCGTGAACGTGTATTGGAAGGAAAACAAAAATATATAGACCTTGATTACACGCTCATTGCACAGCTACTGGCGAAGCATAAGTCGGGCGAGGATCATGCGGAAAAACTTTGGGCGTTATACGTATTTCACACCTGGGCACAGGAGAATAAATTCTGATCCGTACCGTATCTTACAATCTTTATGAAGAAGATTCTTTATTTCTCGAGGGTTTTTGAAAGCACGTCGTTCATAGGCAGTCAGGTTACCGAAGTATCGGACACGCATACCTGCTACTATGCTTGCTTCGATATAGATCGGCCGAAGGCTCTCGAGATTTCGAATGTTAAAGTGATTAAGCTTTCCGAGCAGAAACAGGGAAGGTGGCAACGTCTTAAAACAAAGCTGGAGTTAAGTGATCTGTATTTGAACCTATATGACGCCCGTACAGCATCTGAAATTGAACGTGTAGTCCTTGATGTTAATCCCGATATTATTCATTGTCAGTACGGCTACGATGCCTTGATCATGCTCGATAACTTTTACAGAGATGATCGTAAGTATGTAATTACTTTTCGTGGTTTCGATGCGAGTCTGCTGCTGATCTTAAGTAAATACAGAGACAAACTCAATTATTATTTGTCGAAGCCCAATGTATATCCTGTGTTCGTATGTCATGCATTGATGTACAACTTACAGGAAAAATCTATTGCCCTGAACCCGGTACGTGCTGTCGTGTATTCGAACACGAATACAGAATTTTATACGCGAAAGACGTATAAGGCAACTCGTGAGAAAATCGTGTTCACACAGATTTCCAACTTTCGAGAGAAAAAGGGGCATCGCTATACGCTTGAGGCATTCGAAAAATTTGCCGAGCAATATCCCGAAGTGAATTTCGAAGTGAACTTTGCGGGAGGGATCGATGCGCAAGCACAAGTATTTATAGACCGAGCAAAAAAAGGACCTATTGCTGATAGGATAAATTTTCCCGGCAAGGTTTCTCCGGGAGAGATTCTGGCATTACTTGAACAGACCGATGTATTTGTTCATAACAGCATCACGTCCGATCACAACGATCAGGAAGGAATTCCAAACGCCATTATGGAAGCGATGTCGATGGAACTTCCTATAGTCGCTACTTACCATTCCGGTATTCGCGAGCTTATTGGCGGTAATGAGGAGGTATTTCTATCGCCTGAGAAAAATATAGCAGCGTACGTTGAAGCAATTCATAAAGCCTCTACAGTTGGATACAGCAAGAGAAACCGTGATCGAATTGTGACAGCTTTTTCAAAGGAAACATTCGAGCGAAATATACTTGGCTTCTATCAGCGCGTGTTAAATGATGGCGAACGTGTGTATCAACAATGCGTAAATTGTGTTCTCAACACAAATGATGACCCCGCTATTATCTTTGATATCACGGGCATCTGTAACCATTGTCAAGCGTATCGCATCGTGGAGTTTAAATATGTTCGTCGCGATGCGGTGGCAGAAAAATATCTCACTGAACTTGTTGACACGATCAAGGAAAAAGGCAAAGACAAGCCCTATGATTGCATACTCGGACTCAGCGGTGGTGTCGATAGTACCTACCTTGCATACATCGCTAAAAAGCTCGGCTTAAGGCCGCTGGCCGTGCATTTTGATAATGGCTGGAACTCAGAATTAGCCGTTGGAAATATCGAACGGATCGTGACGAAACTTAATATTCCTTTGCAAACTTTTGTAGTGGATTGGGAAGAGTTTCGTGATATTCAACTGGCCGTACTGAAGGCCTCAGTTGTCGATATTGAGATGGTGACGGACCATGCTATTATTACCAAATTGTATGACTTAGCGCTGGAACATAGTATTGATTACGTGTTGAGCGGAACGAACATTGTGACGGAGGCAATTCTGCCGTCGACATGGATTCATAGTAAGAAGGATCATGTTAACATACGAAATATCCACAGACAATTTGGGAAGGTCCCAATGAAGACATACCCGTTGTTTACATCCGCGCGTAAGTTGCGTGTGGTTTGGGCAGGAATTCAAAGTGTGGCGCTACTCGACTCACTACCCTACGAGAAGAAGGCCGTAAAAAAACTGATTACAGAAGAACTTGGCTGGCGCGATTATGGTGGAAAACACTATGAATCGATCTTTACAAGATTTTATCAGGGATACATTCTTCCGAAAAAATTTGGAATAGACAAACGTCGCGCTCATTTATCAAATCTAATTTGTTCTCGTCAGCTAACACGCGATGAGGCACTCGAGGAACTGAAGGCCGCCCCCTATCCTGAAGCGCTTTTCAAAAGCGATTATGATTTCGTGTTAAAGAAACTTAACCTATCGGAAAAGGAATTTACAGAAATTATGAATCTCCCCGTGAAGCCACATTCATTTTATGGTGTAGAACCGAGCTTTTACGATCGCTTCCCGGTAATAAAATTTGTTCGGCCAATGTGGCTATTGTTAAAACGATTGAGAGGCGTTTCATGAAGTTGTCGATCCGAGATAAGCGTTATTTGACAGGAAAGAAGATCTTGTTGATCTCTCCAGAATCTTGGAGTCACTTGTTCGTATCAAAACATAATTACAGTATCGCTTTGGCTACTCTCGGTAATACTGTTTTTTTTCTTAATCCTCCGGGAGATCAGTGGTCGATTAACCAAACGTCATACTCGAATGTATGGGAAATAAACTATACTCGTTTCATAAAAGGACTGCGTTTTTTTCCGTCTTGGTTTCAACGACTGTGTTTTCGGAAAAAATATAAACAACTAGAAAACCTTGCCGGGACAAAATTCGACGTTGTGTGGTCTTTCGATAATTCTGTGTTCTTTGACTATACATTTTTACCAGAACATGTGCTGGCCATCAATCATATTGTTGACTATTCGCAAGATTTTCAACTGGCAAGCGCTGCCCGCACTGCTGATATTTGTTTTGGAGTTTCTCCCGTAATCGTGAGCCGTTTAAATAAATTCAACAACAATGCGTATCTCGTATCTCACGGCATCCATACGAATCACACCACAGTAGCTGTAACGTTGCCAGGCGCGAATCGATTGAAAGCGGTATATGCGGGTAATTTAGATAGCATGTACCTCGACTACGAAAGTTTGAACGCCCTAATAAAAGATTATCCAAACGTGGATTTTATTTTTTTTGGCTCGGGTGGTAAGCATATCATTGAACGTGTAAATGTTGTTAAGTGCGGTGTAATTCCAAATCATCTGCTTATGAATTACCTCAGACAAGCGGATATTCTTCTGTTACTCTACGATTGGAAACGGTTTCCAGATCAACTTACCAACGCGCACAAAGTACTTGAATATCTTTTTGCGGGTAAGGCGATTGTAAGCAGCTATCTGTCTGACTATGCCGATAAGCGCCATTTACTTGAGATGTCCGATGAAAATCGTTCTGTTATAAATGTATTTCAATATGTTTTGTCGCACTTAACGGAGCTCAATAGCGAAGCACTAGTCAGCAGTCGAATAAATTTTGCGAAGTCGAATACCTATGAAGATCGAATACGCGAGATTGAATTACTTCTTCGTAACTTAAGCGATAGGTCGCTAACCATTAATCGTACCTAAACTTCAATTATGTTGCTGTTGTTACGCATCTTAAATAAGTTAAATCTTCTTTCATTCCTTAACCTGACGTCGGGGAAGGTGTACAACGGAGTACGTTATAGTATTCCCCTGCATGGACGAACAGGCCTTGGTCTCTTAGGTGACTTTGAGCCTTGGATGCTTTCTATTCTCAGAAAATTAATTCCTGAAGTAAAAGGAAAAGTGTTTGTCGACGTTGGGATGAATATTGGTCAAACCATGCTCGCGGCAAAGAGTGTTGATAGTGGTCTGGCCTATCTCGGTTTCGAACCTAATCCATCGTGTGTTGTTATTCTCAAACGGCTCGTAGAGTGTAATAACATACGGGATGTAAAAATCATTCCGGCGGCAGTTGGCGCATCGGACGGCGTGTCTGTCCTTTACAGAAGCAAAAATCAAATGGACGATGGCGAAGCAACTATCATACAGCATTTCAGAGATACCGCTGGAAAGGAGCAGTTGATTGTACCCACCATATCAACAAAGACGATTCAAAATATTGGACTTGGAAAAGTGGGCGTGATTAAAATTGACGTTGAGGGAGCCGAAGTTGATGTTGTTGAGGCTTTCATGCCAATCATTGAAAAAGACCATCCGTACGTGATTTGTGAGATCTTGCCAGCGTATTCCAATCAAAATACTTTTCGTATTGAACGACAGCAGCGGTTGGTGATGGCAATGAAAGGAGCGGGCTATAAAATTTTTCGTATTGAAACCACAGGCTCGCTTAAACCGATCGACGACATTGGGGTACATGATGTACTTGATGATTCAAATTATTTGTTTGTATCTGATGAAAATATCAAAACAATTGAAAGTATCTTCTCACGTGTAACGTCGGTGAAATGATTGTAAAGGTACTTTTAACTAGCATCGCATTTCCACCGAAGCGGGATCCCGAGTCGCTACAGGTAGCTAAGTATTGTAGTTTTTTGAAACGGGACAATCGAATTGCTTTGTCGGTCATTACGTCGAAGGACCCGACACTGTTCATGGAGCCTGATGCTTCACTCTCTCACTATGGTGAAGGTATAGATGTAGCAACTACTTTAAACATTGTCGAGAATCGTTACATTAACTATCTGATCCGAAAAGTAAATCCCGCATGGTTGCAGCGACCCGATAGCAAATTTTCATTTTGGTGGCAAAGTCAGCGCGCAATTGCATCGATTAAGGATAAGCCCGACATTCTATATTCGCGATCATATCCGGTGAGTTCGACGCTTCTGGCGCTTCAGCTAAAAAAGAAGTGGGATATCCCTTGGGTGCTTCATCTGAGTGATCCCTGGGCGCAGTCTTCATCGTCTTTTCTTTCTCCTGCAACAAAATTTACAGAGAGTGCTAGGGTGTGGAATAAAGCACAAGAGTTGTTATGTTTTTCTCTCGCCGATCGGATTTCGTTAACATCACAGAAAACGATAGACCTTTATGCGAAGATCTATCCACAATTTCGTGAGAAGTTTGTGTACTATCCGAATGTATTTGATGACGAGTTGATTCAGTCGAATCCATATGCTCGTGGTAAAAAGCTTAAGATCGTGTACAACGGCGGATTTGGCGATGCGCGATCGCCGTTGCCATATCTTGAAGCTATTGCTAGCCTGTGGAAAGCGCATCAGCCAGAAATTGGAAACGCTATTGAATTTTTATTCACAGGCGAGATGACCCGCGCGAATACAGAGATATTCGATCGCTATCGACATATTTCCTGGATCAATCACCGCGGTGTAATCGCCTATCGCGATGTGGTTTCGATGCAACGCGAGGCTGACATCTTGGTGAATATTGATTCTGATATTCCCGATCCAAATCATGCCGTTTTTTTTCCGTCGAAGTTGCTCGACTATATGGTTGCGCAGCGTAGAATTATCGCCATAACAAATCGTCACAGTACAACGCACGATGTTGTTCATGGTAAACTCGGAGATTGCTTTTCATTCACAGAAGTGAAAGAGTTAGCAACGTTCTTGTATCACGTTTATCAACGATACCTACAGAACGATGCGGCATTTTTTACCAAGTCAGAAGTTGGTAGTGAGTATTCGGCGAAGTTTAATGCCTCACGTTTAGTCGACCTTTTTACACACTTAGCTAAAATCGGATGAATCGGATAGTCAAAAAAATATACTTCGCTGTCCCGTTTAAGACGCAGTTCTATCACTTCGTAAGATTATTGTATAAGCCGCGGGCTTCGATTGCGGGCTACCTGAAGTTCAAGGGCGTATTTAAAATGCATTTCGGCGAGCGGCACGTTAGAATTTTCAATAACAATCTCACTGTTCCTACCTTGTTATTTTGGAAAGGTATCGACGGCTACGAGCCAGAAACGCTGAAGTTGTGGGTGAAACTTAGCGCGAAGGCTAAGAATATTTTTGATGTCGGCGCTAATTTTGGTTTGTTCGGGTTGATCAGTAAGTGCATACGTCCTGATAGCAAGGTGTTTTGTTTCGAGCCTCTTCGCAGAAACGGCGACTTAATTTCGAAGAACAATGAAATCAATCGTTATGATATTACAGTGGTGCAGGCTGCCGTGTCTAATAAAGAAGGAACATTCACCTTCTATGACATGGATGACTACGACAATACAATAGGCTCATTCGATAAGGATTTTGTTCTTGGCCATCGCCATCACAAAGCATTACTACCAACAGCGGTACCAACCATTACAATTGATAGCTATGTAGAAAAATCAAACATTCAAGCGCTTGACCTTTTAAAGATTGACGTCGAGGGGCATGAGTTGTCGGCGATTGAAGGTGCGCGGTCAACCATCGCTAAGTTTAAACCTGCCATCGTGATTGAGATTTCGGAGCATTCTGGTGAAGCGGTTGGAAAATTGCTTCACGAAATTGTTCCCGGTTATCAGTTTTATGCGATACACGAATCTGGTGGACTGAATAAAGTGCAATCACTTGCCTTCCGTCAAGGTCGTAATTTCTTAGTTACGCCCGAACTACTAAACATGAACGAAATCCATTGACGCTTCTTTTTTTATCATATTGGGGAATTGACGAGGGTCTGACACAATCCACTGTCGTGCCGCATGTAAAGTTGTTGGCTTCGTTTGAAAGCGTCGAATCAGTTGTGCTGTGCACAATTGAACGACAGTCATCCTTTTCGCTATTTCAATGGGAGAAGATTTTACATGTGCCACTCGTATCCAAAAATTATAGTAACGTAATCGTAAATAAGGTCAGCGATTTCGTAACATTCAGTAAATCGATTCAGCAACTTGTTCGAGAAAAAAATGTGGGGCTGATGATCTGTCGGACATCATTGGCCGGAGCGATTGGATATCTCGTTCATCGGGCTACGGGGATTAAGTACATCGTGGAGTCGTATGAACCACACGCGCTTTATATGCTAGAGTCGAAGGTGTGGAAAAAATGGGATCCGAGATACTGGCTTGAAAGAGCCTTTCAAGCATTACAAAATAAAACCGCTACGTTTCTTTTGCCAGTTTCTAGCCATTATGCAAGTTTTCTTGAAGAACAGGGGGTGTCGAAAAGCAAGATAATGGTCGTTCCTTGTGTTGTTGATCATAACTTGTTCGTCAGGAAGCACACACAAGAAGGAAGAAATGCTTTAAATATTTCACAAGACGCGACTGTCGGAATTTACGTTGGCAAGTTTGATGGATTATACTACGATCGTGAGGCCTTTGAAATATTCGCCCTAGCACGGAAAATTTTTCCGAAGTTTAAAATGATCGTGTTAACGCCTCACCCAAGCGAAGAAATTACCTTGAAAATGACGCGTGCAGGCTTCGATGAAGATGAATACATCGTAAAAAATGTTCCTTATCGCGATGTGCCTCGATATTTGTCGATGTCTGATTTTGCATTTGCAACCTATAAACCTTCACCGTCAAAACGGTTTCTAAGCCCGATTAAGGTAGGCGAATATTGGTCATGTGGCTTGCCTGTTATGCTAACCAAAGGCGTTGGCGACGATGCTGACATTATACATGCTTCGGGATGCGGCTCTATTTTTAGTTTTGAGGATAAAGATGGTGCTGCGGGCCTTCATCAAATTGCCATGCAACTTAGCGACAGCAATGTGCGTGAAAAGCAGTTTGCTTTGGCTAGACAATATCGCAATGTCATGTTATTGGAAAAAGCATATCATCGTATCATTCATGAATTTATAGGATGAAAACCATTGTTGCTCATAATGTTTTTCTGACCCGGAGCGGTATTGCCATGAAGGCATTTCGTTTGATCGACGAATCCATTCATCGCTATCCCGGGAAGCGTAGACACTTTTGGAAATACACATTGTTTCAATTCTTTTTTCGAAAGAAACTTAAGTTGAAAGGCAAATATTTTGTGATTCATAATCATTGGTGTCCGGGCTACTACCATTGGATCACAGAGGCACTACCACGACTTTTGTCTGTACATACGATGCTTGAAGATCGGATACTGGTGCTGCCAATTTCATTTCAAGAGAAACTTGGCGCAAGCCTTGCACCATTATATCAAGGCGAGATTTTTTGGATACCAGAGAGTAAAAATTTATTGGTCGATGACTTACTGATTCCGGAGAATCCGTTTAGTGGACGCTATGAACCATCACTAATGAAGGCGCTACGTGAGCTTTATATGGGGTACTTGAATCTACAATTGGTGCCGTCAAAAAGGATATATATTTCGCGAAAGAAGGCTGCACGCAGACGGGTCGAAAACGAAGTGGCGGTAGAGCACATGTTGCACCAATACGGATTTGAAATAGTATGCTTTGAAGACCGTACGTTTTGGGAACAAGTTCAATTGATGTGCGAAGCTCAGCTGTTGATTTCTATTCATGGTGCTGGGTTAAGTAACGTTTTATTTCTATCCGAAAATTCACATGTGATAGAATTGCAGCATCATCCGGCCCCCGGTATGCAAAAAGATGTTTTGTACCAAGACTTGTGCGAGATTATGAATGTCCAGTATCGAGCTATGTTTTGTGACTCGTCGGGAAATGATAATACGCTGGCGACTGGCGATATTTTTGTTGATATACCCGAGCTCGAGAATTTGGTAATCGAGAAATCGAAAAAGATAAACCTATGAGCCTACGCAATCGAGTTTCAAGGTTAAAATGGTTTCTTATCAATATCAAAGATGTGGTGAGAATGGGGAGGTTTTATCAAAGGGATAGCGATCAAAAACGAATAGTATATTTAGACTTAGAGCGTAATCCTTACGATCGCTATCTCTATTCATGGTGTTTGTTTTTTCAGATTAGCGGATACAACGTTGTGTTTCGCATGCGCTATGGTTTGTTGGGGAGCTGGGCAACATCGATGATAGTTCGCGCAAACGTCAATGCATATTTTTCTTTCTCTAAACCAGATAGCGCTGTACTAACTGTTACCAATATCAGTGGGAAGCAACATGCCTTCGATTTTTTTCTTACGCATGACTATTTCACCAACCATGAACGCGCTTGGTACTTATCGATGCCGATGGTTGATTCGTTTTATGTCGACCCGATCTTTCAATACGCAAAAGAGTATCAGCAAAATGATGTTAGAAATCTAAAAGTGTTTTTTGCCGGTAGATTTGTGCGCGATGGATATAACCGGTCGGAGTTAAAAGACTATTTCAATATGTATAGTAGATTGGAGCAGCTCGCATTAGTGAAGAAAAACTTTACGGGAATGGTTATTACACCCACCACACTTGACGTCCTTGAAGAACAACGCAGCGACATTGTTATTGTTGATCGCGATATTGTGAACGTCCCACCGCATAGACTTTACAAGGCATTGAGTAAGGCTGAATTTTTCCTCTCTTTCGCTGGCGTGGTGATGCCGCTCTGTCACAACGTTGTTGAAGCCATGGCATTCGGCAGCATCCCGATTATTCAAAACCCGCTGCAATACCATCCTGCATTGGTAGACGGCGAAAATTGTCTAGCCTTTTCAAATGAACATACCCTGGTCGCCAAGCTTCAAGAAGCGCTTACGATGCCGCCATCGGCTGTGGCCGAAATGCGTAAGAACGTCATTGCATACTACAATAAATACCTGGCGCCCCAGCAATCTATTGCCAATGTGATGGCTGCAAAGGGCCATTGTGATACGCTGGTGATTGTCGGCGAATATAGAAGCCTCGATTTCTTGCGAGCCTCGCCTTCAATGCCCCAATAAATTCTAAGAATTATTGAACATCTGTTAGGCAAAGTGTTGTGATTTCCATTATTTTTGACCAAATTTTATTTGGAATAAACCCCTCATTAACCATGAAAGGCAATATAAAACTAGACGCAACAGATAAGAAAATTCTGGAAATCCTGCAAAAGAATTCCAACATTACCAATGCACAATTGGCTAAAGAAATCGGATTATCTCCTGCGCCGACGCTTGAACGTGTCAATAAATTGGAAACTACGGGCGTGATCAAAAGCTATCACGCGGTTATTGACCCTGCAGCTGTCGGACTAGGTGTAAGCACTTTCGTGATGGTATCTCTCAAAGGTCACAACAAAGACAACATCAGCAAATTCATTTCTGCCATTAAAAGCATTGATGAGGTTGTAGAGTGTCATCATATCACCGGTGCAGGCGACTTCATTTTGAAGATCGTATGCGCTGATATCGCTGCGTATCAGCAATTAATGCTTGAAAAAGTATCCAACATCGAAGTCGTCGATAGCCTACAATCGATGGTCATTCTTTCGACGTTCAAGGACAGCAAATCGTTAGCTTTGCCGAACCAACAAGCTTAATATTTCCGTTTACGGTTTTATGACAACAGAGAAAAGTCTCATCCTTGATGCCGTGCAAGTAAAGCAGAAGATTCGCCGCATGGCGTTCGAGATTTATGAGCGCAATGTGAAAGAAAAAACAATTGTGCTTGCAGGCATCGACGGACAAGGATATGTATTGGCCAAACTTCTGGCAAAAGAAGTAGCAAACATTTCACCTTTGGAAGTAAAACTGGTCCTGCTGCATCTCGATAAGTCGGCGCCAGCACAAAGTGAAATCACGGTCGACTGTGATCTGAAAGAACTTCGGAAAAAATGTATCGTCCTCGTCGATGATGTATTGAATACCGGACGCACTTTTACCTATGGCATAAAACCGTTTCTCGATACGGAAGTAAAAAAAATTGAAGTGGCAGTATTGGTAGACCGTGGATTAACTATTTTTCCAGTCCATGCCCAATATACCGGATACGAATTGTCGACTACAATTAAAGATCACATCGAAGTAGTTCTCGGAAAGGACACAGCCGTATACTTGCACTAAAAGTTTTCCAATGTCTGTTCACAAACAAGAGATCAAGAAGATCACCACGCATCAGCTTCAAGAAATGAAGAATCGCGGTGAGAAGATAGCGATGCTTACAGCCTACGATTACAGCATGGCGCGTATTATCGACAGCGGTGGTATTGATGTTATACTCGTGGGAGATTCTGCTTCGAATGTGATGGCAGGACATGAAACTACTTTGCCGATCACACTCGATCAAATGATCTATCACGCAGCTTCTGTTGTGCGTGCAGTAGAGAGAGCGCTGGTTGTCGTTGATCTTCCCTTTGGAACTTACCAAGGTAGTTCTGGTGAAGCATTGCGATCCTCTATTCGCATCATGAAAGAGTCAGGCGCTCATGCCGTAAAACTCGAAGGCGGTAGTGAAGTAAAAGAATCTGTGATTCGCATTCTCAGCGCTGGCATTCCTGTGATGGGGCATCTTGGACTTACACCACAGTCGATCTACAAATTCGGAACGTATACAGTACGCGCAAAAGAAGAAGCCGAAGCCAAGAAGTTAGTTGAAGACGCCAAGATGTTAGAAGAGTGCGGATGCTTTGGCGTGGTGCTGGAGAAAATTCCGGCGAAACTTGCAGCTGAAGTATCCAAATCAATTCGTATCCCGACCATAGGCATCGGTGCCGGTCCCGACGTGGATGGTCAGGTGCTTGTGATGCAAGATATGCTCGGCATTACACAAGAATTCAAACCACGCTTCCTTCGTCGCTATGCCGATTTAAACAATATTATCAATGGCGCCGTAAAGCAGTACGTTTCAGATGTGAAAGCAAAAGACTTTCCCAATCAAGATGAAAAGTATTAAAGTGATGTGTTGTTGATGCAATACATCTAAAACATTCCTTCGCGAAACTCGCTGCATTTCTTCGTGTAACTTGATGGTACTGTCTTCAAGCTTGCGTGTCGCTAACGGCGCCATCGTCGACTTTCTGCTTTCCGCTTTCTGCTTTAAGCTTTAAACTTTGCCATTTCCCAGCCGATAATTCCTTTCTTCCGCGTTGCACTCCAACGGTACTCGCCAAGGATACCATCCTTTCTGATAACCCGATGACACGGAATTAAAAACGCAATGTGATTAGCGCCCACCGCTGATCCAACAGCTTGTACGGCTTTCGGACTGTTCACTTGTGCAGCGATGTCTTGGTATGTCACAACGTTACCCATGGGTATTCTGAGCAACGCTTCCCACACTTTTACTTGGAAGTTAGTACCTTTTACAAATGCATGAAGCTTTTTCGTGGCGGTACGTTGATTTGAAAAAATCTGATCGATAAACGATGCGGTCAATGGTTGATCTTGATAGAACACTGAATTGTTCCAATGATGTTTCATACTGTCAAGTTCATTCCTAGGATCTCCATCGGCTTGTAAAAATGAAAGCCAGCAGATTCCTCTTTCGGTGACGCCTAGAAGACACAAACCAAATGGCGTTTCATGAAACCCATAGTTGATGCGAATACCTGCACCGTGCTGTTTATATTCTTGTGGTGTTACGGCTTCAAGTGTTGTGAAAAGATCATACACGCGTGATTGAGAAGAGAGCCCGGCAGCATCGGCAAGTTCTACGATATTTTTGGACTCGCTTAATTTTGTTTTTAAGAAATCTACGGTAAGAAATTGTAGGAACCGCTTTGGACTTATACCGGCCCACTCACTAAATATCCGTTGAAAATGGAAAGGACTCAGGTGAACCTTTTCAGCCACAGCGTCAAGGTCGGGCTGTTGCTTAAAGTTTTCTTCTAAATATTGAATCGCCTTTTCAATGCGGCTGTAGTTCGATTGTCCGTCGGCGTTAGTCATGATTGTTGCCATAAAGATAATATCAATTTGTGACTCAAACTTCGCGTTGTATCATCCTATTTTCAACCCGGAACTTGCGTTCTTCCAGTGCAGATATTGTTGTCGCATGCAGTGGCCGCAAGGACGAAAATCCGCAGCAATTGCTTCACCTTCACTTCTAAAAAATACGCGATGCACTTTGTTCATTCGCTTTCCAGAACGACAATTTAAACGTCCAAAAATTTTCAACTTTGCATGGCCCGCAAAAACAATATCGCCACGCCTAATGGCGCGCAGTATATCGCGTTTTGATATTGTATGATTAAGAAACAAAAGAATGGTATTGATGTGATCTACAGTATGCGATGTATAACATCTGAATACTTTTAAGTTGCGTCATGAAAAATTAGTCCCAATGCATAGCGCACACCACCGGTTACTTCACTGATACCATGTTTCATGGTAGCGCGGTAATATCCGCGTGTACTTTTGGCCGGACGAAAGTTCGTTGTAAAAATTAGTGCGTCTCCTTGGTCTAGCGATATCACACGTGCTTTCGACTGTGCCCGGGGAACTTGTTCGGTCAATACAAACTCGCCTCCTGTATAGTCCTTTCCTGCTTGTGTAAGCGCGAATACAACTTGAAACGGAAAATACACCTCACCGTAAAGATCTTGGTGTAGCGTATTGTAGCCTCCTGCTTCGTAACGAAGGATGAGTGGTGTCGGACGCATTTGTTGATTTGTCTTACACAAATCAATTAACATGTGATGTTTAGTCGGAAATTCTGTATCGATAGAAAGCATTTTCATCCAACCATTTGCGATCGGCGCCAACTGATGATAAAACTTTTCGCGCATCGTGGAAAGTGCATCAGGTAAGGGATAGTTAAAATATTTATATTCTCCCTTGCCAAATCGGTAACGCTCCATCTTAATTACACTGCGATATAAGGTGTCGTTGTTGTACATCGCGATGAATTCTTTGCAAGTGCTTTCATTTAAAACGCCTTTTAACAAAGCATAACCGTTTTCATCAAGCGAACGTGAAACATGTTTCCACGAAATATTGTTATCCATTTTTTTCAAGCAAAAATCGTAACAAGCTAAAGCCAGGCCAACCCGATTCTTGCTTATCATTTTTATGGATGCCTCACCATTATACACCATTGAAAACTTATAAATTGCTATCGCGTTCCTCATGAACAACATGATAAAATGATAGCATGAAGTCTTTTAATATTCCGACGCCACAAGAATTCGATTTCGAATTGTGTCTTGATTTTTTGAAGCGGTCTCCTCGCGAACTGTTACACCGCTGTAACGAGGTGACAGTGCGAAAACTCATTCGCCAAGGGCAGGATACGATTTTGTTCGAACTTTCCGGACAGCGCGATAAAATGAAAGCGAAGGTGTTAAATGTTGATGCGACGCCGGAAACCAAACAGGCCGTGGTGCGTTACGTGGGTGAATGGTTTGATCTGAAAACGGATTTAAAACCGTTTTATCAATTGGCTTCCGATGACAAGTTGTTGAAGGATTTGGTTGTAAAATTCTACGGATACAGAATCGTGGGTCAGCCGGATCTTTTTGAATCTCTTGCGTGGGCTATTCTCGGCCAGCAAATCAACCTCACCTTTGCCTATACATTGAAACAACGTTTTGTAGAACAATTTGGAGAAAAGCTCGTCATGCGCGATGAAGATTATTATTTGTTCCCCAAGCCTGAAGTTGTTGCCTTGTTGAATGATAGTCACCTTCTGCCACTTCAATTTTCACGACAGAAAAGCAAATACGTGGTAATTCTTGCGGAGGCTTTTGCGAGTGGCCAAGTATCGAAAGATCAAATCAAACAATTACCATTTGAAGAAGCGAAAGCAGCGCTCATGAAAATAAAGGGTATTGGTAATTGGACGGCTAATTATGCGCTGATGAAAACATTCCATTATCCTGAGGCATTTCCATTGGAAGATGCCGGCGTACATAATGCTATTAAGAATCTGAAGAACATGAAAGTTAAGCCGACTTTAGATCAGGTAAGACGTGCGTTCAAAAAATACAAAGGCTGGGAGGCGTATGCAACGCTGTATCTGTGGAAAAGCCTCTGACCAGTCACGTATTCTAAGCTATTGTAAGATATTTATTGAAATCATTACCTTTATAAATTCGGAGTAATTGATTTGTGATGAAGTATATTTTGTCGTGTGTGTTCCTCTTCGTCTGTGCAGTAGCGAATGCCCAATCTTTTACGAATGCTAAGGAAGCTTTTAAGACTTCTGCAGAAACTGGTAAGCCAGTACTATTGGTATTCTCTGGGTCTGATTGGTGCGCCCCTTGTGTTGAGTTTGATAAGAACGTGATGCAGCAAGATTCGTTTACCAGTTTTGCAGATCAATCGTTGGTCGTTTTAAAAGCCGATTTCCCACAGCGCAAAGTATTATCTGCCGAACTTCAAGCGCAAAACGAAGAACTCGCTACGCAATATAATCCGAAAGGAATTTTTCCCTTGTTGTTGCTGGTTCGTGGTGATCGCTCTTTGATAGCCACCGTTCCTTTCAAACATCAGAACGCCGACAGTTTTATTACTTCCGTCAAACGCTTACTTTCCTCAACACCATGAGCGCGACATTGCAGACAGAATTTCGAAAGCAAGCTCGCCTTATGGGATCGGCTTTTGAATTTGTTGTAGTTGGTGATGATTCGTCTGAAATATATTTAACGCATGCTATTGATGAGGTAATACGGCTCGAGGCGTTGCTCACAGAATTCTCGAAGACGTCTCAAACAGCAATGATCAATGACAACGCCGGTCTCAAGCCGGTGCGTGTCGACGACGAAGTGTTTACCCTCATTCAACGTTGTAAGAAAATTTCCTCCCTTTCACAAGGGGCTTTTGATATCACCGCGGCACCATTAAAGAAGCTTTACAATTTTAAGGGCGGTGATTTTAAGTTTCCAGATCAATCTGATATCAATCGAACGTTAACGCTTGTTGGCACCGACAAGATTGAAATGCATAATGATCAGCATGTATTCTTGAAGAATAAAGGCATGCGTTTAACTTTTGCCGGTGTCGGAAAAGGTTACGCGGCCGACAAAGTGAAAGCGCTGTTGCAGCAAAAAGGTGTTGAAAGCGGTGTGATCAACGCAAGCGGCGATTTAACAGTGTGGGGAAAACGCGCGGATGGTTCTCCTTGGAAAGTTGGAATCGCGGATCCTAATAATAAATCAAAAGTGTTGTTGTCTATTCCTTTAGAAAATGCTTCGTTAGCAACTTCGGGTGACTATGAACAATATTTCGAAATGAATGGAAAGCGATATTCTCATACAATAGATCCCAAGACAGGAATACCGGTGAGCAACGTAAAGAGCGTGACTGTTGTGAGTCCAAGCGCTGAGTTGTCTGATGCATTGGCGACAGCTGTGTTTGTTATGGGACCTGATGTAGGTATGAATTTCATTGAGCAACTTCCACAAGTTCATGCGCTGATGATTACAGCGGAGAATAAAATATTAGCAACGTCACATATGAAGTTTAACACAACGGGAATGTGACGCGTCGAATGTTTTCAATATTATCATTAGGGATACTGATCTACGCCTCTTCATGTCAAACGGTGAAACCTTATCAACGCGTTTATTTGAATGATCATGAGATGAAGCCAGGTCAACGCGCGTCGACAAAGCAGGAACGAAACGCGTTCACCTATCGTGAAGGTGCCTCGGGCGGCGGCAGTGGAAAGACTAGTGGCGGTTGTGGTTGTAATTAATTCGCCTCGATTGTGAAGAAACGATACATCGTGGTAGGACTCTTAGCAGCATTTCTGTCGGCGAAAGCTCAACAGACCGAAGCGCCCTACACAAAGCAGTCGTTAAGATCGAAAGATGTATCGTTGCTGATGTCGTTTTACACACAAGACAATGATCATTCCGCAGTAACTGGCGGTATCGGTACGGAAGATCTCCAAGTCTATGCAACGTCGTTGTCTATGGCGTGGATACAAGATTCGGTACACACCATTACACTTGATGGTGGAGCAGATATAATTTCCTCGGCGTCTACGGACAATATCAATTTCGTTTTTTCCTCCGCCTCTCGCGAAGATGTGAGGTCACATGTAAACTTGTCGTATGACCGCGTTCTAAAAAATAATTTTTCTGCGGGTGTTAATGGCGCGTTTTCGATTGAATCGGACTATACATCGTTTGGCCTCGGCGCAAACGTTGCTCACGTATCGGCCGATCAATCGCGATCTTTGGGGGCTAGTATACAAGGTTTTGCAGATGATTTACGGTGGGGTAGATTGGATAATGGACGCGCTCAGAAATTACTTTACCCGTCTGAGCTCCGGTATAAAGAATGGTTCGATGAACACAATCGGTATTCGGTAAATGCTGAGATCTATTTTCATCAGACAATATCAAAAAGAACGACACTTGGATTCTATCCGGGGTTTGTTTTTCAACAAGGGCTTCTGTCTACACCTTTTCATCGCGTGTATTTCGAGGACAATGCCCTAAGGGTAGAGGTATTACCGGATACAAGAATAAAAATTCCGATCGGTGTTGAATTGAATACGTTTTTGGGATTCAAAACTATTTTGAAAGCGAGCTATCGTTTCTATTGGGATGACTTTGGTATTTCTGCGCATACACTATCCGTTGATGCCCCTTACAAAATGTCACGTGTTTGGACACTACTTCCATCCGTGAGGTTTTATACACAGTCTGCTTCCGACTATTTTAAACCTTACAAAGCACATGCTCCTGCCGAAGATTTTTATACTTCGGACTATGACCTTTCACAATTCGAAAGTGTGAAAGTTGGAATGGGATTTCGTTATGCGCCTTTTATTGTGAAGAAGAGAAGAACGTTTGAAGAAATTGAGTTTCGCTATAGTGTGTACGGTCGATCGGATGGGCTCGTCGCGCACATGATGTCGCTTTTTCTTAGCTACGCCAAGCAAAGAAAATAACTATTCTTCACAGGCGCCATCCGACATTTGACCTTCGGCTGTAAGACAAACTTCGTTACCGTTTTTTAAAACACTGATGTTCATGGCCGATGTAGAAAAAGCCTGATGCTCATCAAATAAAGCCTCTGTCATTTTACGTCCGTCTTCATACAGATATCCATATTTTCCATTGCGCTTATACACTTGTGCGACAACGTCAGATGCTGATTCCAAATAATCATATTCTAAGTTTATAGTAACACCGAGTTCCAAATTGAATGCACCGTATTTTTGTTTGTCATTTACTACAATGAAATTACCATCGTGAGACGCAATAGCATCGTACTTAAATGGAACGACAATCTTACCGTTTGTATCGATCGCGCCACATTTCAACTCGTTGGCTTTATTAACTCGTAACTTGAAACAGAAAATACCGCGTTCTTCGGATCCAAAGCTTTCTACTTTTTCGTCGTAGATCAATGGCGTATTGTCACTAGTTTTTAAATCTGCTAGCCCATATTTTTTGTTCTTCATCACAAACCAATAACGATTGCTATGCGTGGCAAAAACGTTTTCATAAATGGTCGGCAGTACAATTTTCTGATTAAGATCCATCACGCCTTCCGCTTTGTCTTTCTTAACAATAAAATGATCTCCTGATCTTTCGACAATAATAGTACCCATCGGAACGAGGCTTACTTTGTCATCCTTGTCGCGAATATCTAAATAGCCATCATTGCTCGTAAAAAAGAGTACTGAACCCGTCGTGAAGAATGGATCTACGCTATCATATCGCCGCGTCGTCAACTCCTTTTGAAGCGTCCGCCACCCTTGTTTGCCTTCTGTAGAAAAGAGAAATAAGTTGTCGATATTAAGATAATCCAATTGATCGTAGATGATCGGTAGTAAAGGCTCATCATGCATCGAAACAATGCCCCATCGTTCTCCTTCTCTAACTTTTACAACTTCGCTGGCATCTTTCATTTTTAGAATTTCGAGGGCATCGTAGCGCAAGGGAATTATCGTTTTGTTTGTCGTTGAGAGTATTCCTTGTTTTTGATCTCGTGTAGCGATAATAATATCGCCGCGGAAATCGAGTTCGTCATAGATAGGTTGGATGAGCGTATCACCATTAAAGTCAAGTGCGCCCTTTTTAGACTCAACGTCAAAAACTTCAAATTTTCCCGATAGCCACCCACGTTTAGGATCGTCTTGCGCTAGAATGTATACGAATATCTCATTACGTGAGAAATCAATATCATACGTTTGTGTATGCTCACCAATTTTATGAACCAGGGCCACGAATTTTTGCAATGGTACTGCTGGATGGAGCGTGATTTTAGTTCGGAGTATTTTTGCTTCTTTTTCTTTTTTGTTTTCTGAAAGCTGTAAAGTTTTATGCTTCTGCAGTAGCTTGTCGATTTGATCGGGAGATGAGTTGACGGTGAAGGCGATTGAAAGAACCTCTGTAGAGCGACGTTTTCTCTCCTTCAGCGTTGCTGTTGTATACTGTTCGAAACTTCCATGGGTATCTGCACCAGGCAAGTACATTGTGGTGCTTTGAATGACAGATGTTTTTTCTTGACAGAACCCTGCATCAAACTCAGCAACCAATACCAGGATTAAGAATAGTGCACTGATCTGTTTCATTGTTTAAGTATTCTTGTCGTTACTAAAATTTCATTGGCGATGAGATCGGCATATACCTCATGGTGCTGACATTGATTCAGGATAGTAAAAAGGTGAGCGGTAGTAATAGGCGTTCGAAACTTAATAACCACGCCGCCGCGAATGCCCCAACTAACACTCGACTGATTTTTCTTTAACTTATCAATTTCCTCAGGCGTTAATTTTTTTACTCCGGCATCGAGAAGCGCAATCAACGAGGCAATTTTATCTGGCGAACACGCGTCACCATTCATGGTTCCAAATACTTTAAAATTCTTGGCGTCGGCTAACCCATGTTGCGCATCAACGGCATCTGTTCCGTTGCCGATCTGATAATGCCATAATGTTATTTTGCGGGCTAATGGTGATTGAAGAGTCGAATCACATTGGCCGTAGCTTACTATGGCTGGTGTAATGAAAACGGCAAGGGCGACAGCGTAAGCAAATTTTGGAAAATCCATAAGCTGTAATATTATAAATATATAAAACTACCGACTTTCGGGCTTGTCTTTTTATTTTTGAATCATGCCTCGCATGAATATTAGCCTTCCGGAGAAATTTATTTATATCACCGAAATAATCGTTCGCGCGAGCGATCTCAATTACGGTAACCATGTTGGTCACGATTCGATTCTCACGTTAATGCAAGAAGCAAGAATCGGCTTTTATCGCAGTGTTGGATTTAAAGATGAACTTAGCTTCGAGGGAGCGGTAGGACAAATTATTGCAGACGCTGCATTGCAATACAAATCAGAATCATTTTTAGGCGACGTATTGACGGTGAAGATTTTTATCGATGATGTGACGAAGTATGGATTCGACATGCTCTATCAAGTCGAAAATAAAACCACAGGAAAGGAAGTGGCGCGTGGTAAGACGGGCATTGTCTGCTTTAATTATGACCTCAAGAAAGTAGCGGTGATTCCCGAATCGTTTCGAGAAAAGCTTGGGCTCTAATTACTTTTTGAATTGAGCGTTTTCAGATAAGCGATACTTTTTGGGATTTGCTCTTCAGAAACAGACGACTCGTCTTCGATAAAAAAGTGTTGGATGCCATTCTTTCTCGCTTCCTTGTAGAGCGCTTCTATGCCCACATCACCAGTACCCAACACTACGTTGCTGTCGAGATCCACCTGTCCGTTCATACTGTCTGGCGTGCCTTTCTTGCGATCTTTCAAGTGCATTAGAATCCATCGACTACTGTATTTTTTAAGAAGCGCTAATGGATCTTGGCCAGCCTGTTTGATCCAAAACACGTCCATCTCAAAATAAACATATCGCTTGTCGAAGCTTTTCATCATCACATCGAACAACGTTCCTTTCTCGTGAATTTGAAATTCATAACCGTGTGGATGATAACATAGGAGCAGTCCGTTTTGTGCCATAACCTTACCTGCCTTGTTGAAGACTTCGGTTGCCCGTTGAACGTCGTTGATAGTGAAGATGTCACCATCGTGGGGAATCCAAAACACAACGACATATTTGGCGCCATAAGATCTTGCTTCGTCTGCAACCGCCTGCGGAAATTTTTCTAAGCGTTCGAAGTTGGTTCCAAAGCTGATGACTTTTAGATTATTTAAAGCAATGAGCTTGATGAATTCTGGAAAAGATAGTCCATACGTGCTGCCCATTTCGATTTCGGTCACACCCATTGCTTTCACTTTTGCCATGGTGCCGGTAACGTCTTTCGAGAATTGCTCGCGTAGACTATAGAGTTGCAGTCCAATTTCTTGCGCGCATACCGTTTGGATGGAAATAGCGAAAACGAGTGACAAGATCACGAGAGGGGTAGAAAGCCGCATAGACAGGAGCGTTTAGTCTCTGGTCCGAAGATAATTAAAGGCTTTGAAGAAACAATTCGCTCGATAAGGAGAAAGTAGGAGCGTCGGAGCGACATCAAGATCAAAAGTACCCCCGATTGAGGGCACTTTTGAAAATTGACGGGTTTAATTGGTTTGGTTATTATTTCTGAGCAACGAGTATCGGTGTGTTGGCTACAAGCGCAACAAGGTCTTCATCATTTACATTTTTCTTCTCATCAGCAACAACGAGGAAGTTGTCATAAAGCACGTCTAGATCCGTTTTGCTAGGTTGGTACCCAAGCAACTCGAGTCTGTGTTTGAGAGCAGCGCGGCCGCTTCTTGCAGTCAATACAATTGACGATGACGGAACGCCAACATCAGAAGGATTGATGATTTCATAGTTCTCAGCATTCTTCAAGAAACCATCCTGATGGATTCCAGAAGAGTGAGCAAAAGCATTCGCACCGACAATTGCTTTGTTCGGCTGAACCGGCATGCGCATCAGATCAGAGATCAATGTGCTGATACCATAAAGTTTTTCCGACTTGATGTTGGTGTGAAGATTCAAGTCTTTGTGTACTTGAACAATCATCGCTACTTCTTCTAATGAAGTATTGCCAGCGCGTTCTCCAATGCCGTTAATGGTTACTTCTGCTTGACGTGCGCCGTTCATCAATCCGGAAATTGTATTCGCCGTTGCTAATCCTAGATCGTTGTGGCAGTGAACTGAGATCGTCGCTTTGTGAATATTCTTTACGTTCTCGTACAAATAAGCAATGCGTTTTCCATACAGGTGTGGAAGGCAGTAGCCAGTAGTATCAGGAATGTTCACGACATCTGCACCCGCGGCAATCACGGCTTCAACCATCTGCGCGAGAAATGCGAGGTCAGCGCGTCCAGAGTCTTCTGCGAAGAATTCTACTTGTACACCTTTTGACTTTGCGTATTCAACGGCCCACACACCTTGTTCAAGAATTTTTTCACGTGTGCTGTTGAACTTGTGTTTAATGTGAACATCAGATGATCCGATACCGGTGTGAATGCGTCCACGTTTTGCGTAACGTAGGGCTTCTGCAGCAACATCTATGTCATCTTTTTTCGCGCGCGTCAAAGCGCAAACAACTGGATCCTTAACCGCTTTTGAAATTTCAATTACAGAAAGGAAATCTCCAGGGCTGGAGATTGGAAAGCCAGCCTCAATAACATCTACACCGAGTGCTTCCAGCTCGCGTGCAACGATAATCTTTTCATCGGTTGAAAGCTGACAGCCTGGTACTTGTTCACCATCGCGTAACGTGGTGTCGAAGATCTCTATTTTCTGGCTCATAAGTTGTTTTATAAATTTTGTCTCTAGTTTAAAAAAATCAAATTCGATTAGACTGCCACTGAGCAATTGGCGAGCATTCTGGCGTTGTTACATACTACGTTGCCCATTACTTCAGTGCCGAGGATTTTTTCATGTGGCGTCGATGCATCTGCGATGTCGCGTGTGCGGTAGCCGTCTTTCAATGTTTGCTCAACGGCTTTGATCACCGTTTCTGATTCTTCTTTCAGTCCGAATGAAATATCAAGAAGCAATGCTGCTGACAAGATTGATGCAAGTGGATTTGCAATTCCTTTTCCAGTGATGTCGTGTGCACTACCGTGGATTGGTTCGTATAGCCCAACCGTGTCACCGATAGACGCAGACGCAAGCATACCCATAGATCCTGCGATCTGAGATGCTTCATCTGTGAGAATGTCACCAAAAAGATTTCCAGTTACCACTACATCAAATGCTTTTGGATTTTGAATAAGCTTCATCGCTGCAGCATCCACGAACATATGATCAACCGTTACATCAGGATACTGCTTAGCAACTTCCTGAACAACTTCTCTCCAAAGACGTGAGCTCTCGAGTACGTTAGCTTTGTCAACAGAAGTTACACGCTTGCTACGCGTTAATGCGGCTTTAAATGCTTTGTGAGCAATTCGCTCAACTTCGTAGCGTGAGTAAATCATCGTATCGAATGCGGTGCTTCCTGCGTCTTTACGACCGCGTTCGCCGAAGTAAACGTCGCCTGTAAGCTCACGGAAGAAAAGAATATCAGCACCTTTCAAGATTTCTGGCTTAATGCTCGATGCACCAAGAAGCTCATCGAATAACTTGATCGGACGAAGGTTTGCATACAGACCAAGTTCCTTGCGCATTTTCAATAGCCCCTGCTCTGGACGAACTTTCGCCGTGGGATCGTTATCATATTTTGGATGACCTACTGCGCCAAAGAGCACAGCATCCGAATTCTTCATTTTAGCAAGCGACTCATCTGGCAATGGATTACCAGTAGCTTCGATAGCCTCGTGACCAATGGTAGCATAGTCGAATGAGAACTGATGTCCGAAACATTCAGCTACTTGTTCGAGAATTTTTTTTCCGCAGGCAGTAACTTCTTTGCCGATTCCATCGCCTGGGAGAATAACGATCTTCTTTTTCATCTTGAGTCTTCTAAAAGCTGCTGGCTAATGGCCTCTGGCTTCTAGCTTTTGGTTTAGTATGGGAATTTGTTTTGGTCTGTTTAAAGCCAATAGCTTGTAGCTTGAGGCTTGTAGCTTTTTATCGCGCTATTTCAAACTGCTTGATCTCTTCGCGGAGACTCAGCAAGTAATCGATATCGTCATAACCATTTGCAAGACAAGTTTTCTTGTAGGCATTGATGTCGAATGATTCAGAAGTTCCGTCTTCGAGTGACACCTTTTGATTTTCGAGATCGACGGTGATCACTGTAGCAGGATTCTTCTCGATCGCAGCAAAGGTCTTCTTCAAGAAATCTTCGGATACTGTTACTGGGAGGGTAGCGTTGTTCAATGCGTTGTTCTTGAAAATATCGGCGAAGAAGCTAGAGATCACCACACGGAATCCGTAATCGTGGATTGCCCATGCGGCGTGCTCGCGGCTACTACCACATCCGAAGTTTTTGCCCGCTACAAGAATCTTACCAGTATACTTTTTGTCATTTAACACAAAGTCTTTTGGTGTATCGTCGTTGTTAAAGCGCCAGTCCCGGAAGAGATTCTCTCCGAATCCGTCGCGTGTTGTTGCCTTCAAGAAACGCGCTGGAATAATTTGGTCTGTGTCAATATTTTCAATCGGCAGCGGTACTGCCTGACTTTTTAACGTTGTGAATTTTTCTTTTGCCATGATACTTTAAAATAAGGGCCGTGATTAAACGATACTTCTTACGTCTGTTACTTTTCCAGTGATCGCTGCAGCAGCGGCACTGAGTGGACTTGCCAAGAATGTTCTTGACTTTGGTCCTTGACGTCCTTCGAAGTTTCTGTTTGATGTACTGATGCAATATTTGCCAGCAGGAATTTTGTCTTCATTCATAGCTAGGCATGCTGAACATCCTGGCTGACGAAGTTGGAATCCAGCTTCTTCAAAAATCTTATCGAGACCTTCTTTACGTGCTTGTTCTTCTACTTGCTTGGATCCTGGTACCACCCAAACTTCTACATTCTCAGCTTTCTTTTTGCCTTTTACGATTTCGGCTACCAATCGGAGATCCTCAATGCGCGCATTGGTACAGCTTCCGATGAATACATAATCTACAGGCTTGCCTAGCAATTGTGTTCCTTCTTCAAGTCCCATGTATTCAAGTGATTTGTTGAAAGAAGTTTGCTCGCTGATATCTTTTAATTCTGCTGCTGTGGGAATGCGATCCGTAACCTTGATGCCCATACCTGGATTTGTTCCGTAGGTGATCATCGGCGCGATGTCGGCGGCGTCGAACGTAAGTACTTCGTCGTACTTTGCACCTTCATCAGTCTTGAGTTGTTTCCACTCGGCAACTTTTTTATCGTAGTCGGCACCTTGAGGCGCAAACTTTCTACCTTTGATGTAATCGAATGTGATTTGATCAGGCGCAATCAATCCGCCACGCGCACCCATTTCGATGCTCATGTTACAGATGGTCATGCGTGCTTCCATCGAAAGATTGCGGATGGCATCACCGGCATACTCAACGAAGTATCCTGTAGCACCACTTGCCGAGATCTTGCTGATCACGTAAAGGATAATATCTTTTGCAACGACGCCCTTTCCGAGTTTGCCGTTGATTTCAATCTTCATTGTTTTCGGGCGGTACTGGAGGATACACTGAGTAGAAAGCACTTGTTCTACTTCACTTGTTCCGATACCGAAGGCGATGGTTCCGAATGCGCCGTGTGTCGATGTATGGCTGTCGCCACAAACGATAGTCATTCCCGGGAGTGTTAAACCCAACTCAGGACCAACGATGTGTACGATACCTTGATAAGGATGACCGAGATCGTAAAGCGTAACGCCGAATTCTTCTGTGTTTTTACGAAGCGTTTCAACTTGATGACGTGACAAAGCTTCTTTGATAGGAAGATGCTGATCGATCGTCGGTACGTTGTGATCAGGAACAGCCGTAGTACGTGCTGGGTTAAAAACTTTAACACCGCGTTTACGGAGACCTTCAAATGCCTGAGGGCTTGTTACTTCGTGAATGAAGTGTCTGTCGATGTAAAATACATCTGGGTGACCTTCTTTTTGCTTCACGATGTGCGCGTCCCAGATTTTGTCGAACAGTGTTTTCGGTTGACTCATTGTCCTTTTTTGTTATTGCTTCTGTGTAAAATTGAACAACTGTTAGTTTGTTCAAACCCTTAAAAAATGAAACCGTCCCGCTTTTTGGCGGGACGGCAACGTTTGTTTTCGTTATATTTTTATCATCTCATGAGATGACTTTTGACTTCTTTATTCGACGTCTTTTTCAGAGAGAGTTCAACCACGAAGATCACAAAAGTTAAGCCCTACATCAACGAATTGTTAATAAATTTTTGCAATCGCTAACGAGTGATAGTGTGTTGATGCGTTGCCGTTTGCATTCTCTGTGTGACTCCTAATCTTTGTGTATCTCTGTGTAATGCTTGCATTAACGAATTTGTTAAACAAGATATTCGAATAGATTCTCCTGCTGATTTACCAATGTGAAATTCAATTTGTGATTATTCATCCTTGCTATCAGCGTGTTAAAATCTTCTTTTGATTTTACTTCAATACCGATCAGCGCCGGCCCTGTTTCTTTGTTATGTTTTTGAATGAACTCGAAACGAACGATATCGTCTGTCGGTCCAAGTATTTCATTTACAAATTCTTTTAATGCTCCAGGACGTTGCGCGAAACGTACGATGAAGTAGTGCTTCAACCCTTCGAAGAGGAGTGAACGCTCTTTGATCTCTTGCATGCGATCAATGTCGTTATTTCCACCACTTACAATGCAGACAACTTTCTTACCTTTAATTTGGTCGGCGTATTGATCGAGTGCCGCAATCGAAAGTGCTCCAGCCGGTTCGGCAACAATCGCATCTTCGTTGTACAGCTGAAGAATCGTTGAGCTTACTTTTCCTTCGGGAACGAGAAGCATATCCGATAGAACATCTTTACAAATTTCAAAAGTTACTTCGCCAACTTTCTGTACAGAAGCACCATCGACAAAGCGTTGAATCTTATCAAGTTTTACAGGCTTACCCGCAGCAAGTGCTTCTTTCATGGAAGGTGCACCGGCAGGTTCAACGCCAATAATTTTTGTTGTAGGGGCGTAGGTCTTAAAATATTCGCCGATACCTGCGCACAATCCTCCTCCGCCAATTGGAATGAAGATGTAGTTTAGGTCCGCCACCTCATCAAGAATTTCTTTTCCAACAGTTCCTTGTCCTTCAATTACTTTCGGATGATCGAAAGGAGGGATGAATGTCATTTGTTTTTGCTTGGTGAACGCTAAAGCATGCGCTTGGCAATCATCGAATGTGTCGCCAGTCAAAACGATTTCGATGTTTTCGCCGCCGAACATTTTAACTTGATTGATCTTTTGTTTCGGTGTGATTGCCGGCATGTAGATCACGCCTTTGATGTCGAGGTATTTGCACGCGAACGCTACACCTTGCGCGTGGTTTCCAGCGCTTGCACAAACAACGCCAACTTTGCGTTGCGCTTCCGTAAGACTGTTAATCAAATTATAAGCACCACGAAGTTTGTAGGAGCGTACAACTTGTAAATCTTCGCGCTTCAAATAAATCTCTGCCTTAAATTTTTCAGAAAGCTTCCGATGATACTGCAATGGAGTCTTCAACACCACCGACTTCAATGCATCGGCCGCCGCATTGATATCTATATTAAATTCTTTCCCGACTTGACTCATATTTATTGGCTATTGGCTTGTTGCCACAAGCTTTTTAAACAAAATCCCTCTCCAGTAACGAAGAGGGATCATTATTAACACTATAAATTCTAACGAAAGTTTTAACTTAAAGCTTGTGGCTTGAAGCTTGTAACTTTTTTAGTTGATCATGCTCGCTTCAACAGTTTGCTTCTCAGGTCTGAGAGAGCGTACTGCAGCGCCAGCTTGCCAGAGTTCGCTTTCGCGGAGTTCTTTCAACTCTTCTGCAAGTTTCTCACGGTAATCAGGCTTAGAGCAAGTTTCAATTGTACGTCTTGCTTCCTCACCTGTTGCTACAGACTTGTAAAGATCTTTGAACACCGGAAGTGTAGCTTCTTTGAATTTCTTTTTCCAGTCGAGTGCACCGCGTTGTGCTGTTGTAGAGCAGTTAGCATACATCCAGTCCATACCGTTCTCAGCAACGAGTGGCATGAGGCTTTGTGTAAGTTCTTCAACGGTTTCATTGAATGCTTCAGAAGGTGAGTGACCGTTTTCACGGAGTACCTGATATTGTGCTTCGAAGATACCGGCGATAGCACCCATCAAAGTACCACGCTCACCGCTAAGGTCAGAGTATACTTCTTTTTTGAAATCTGTTTCGAAGAGATATCCTGAACCTACACCGATACCAAGGGCGATGGCAGTATTTTTTGCTTTGCCTGTTGCATCCTGGAATACAGCGTAGCTGGAGTTGATACCTTTACCTTGGAGGAACAATCTGCGAACAGATGTACCAGAACCTTTAGGTGCAGCCAATACTACATCTATGTCTGCTGGCGGAATGATGCCAGTTTGTTCTTTGAACGTGATGCCGAAGCCGTGAGAGAAATATAACGTTTTACCTTTTGTGAGGTATGGTTTCAATGTTGGCCACAGTGCGATCTGACCTGCATCAGACAATAAGAATTGAACTACTGTTCCGCGTTTTGCAGCTTCTTCAATTTCAAATAAAGTTTCGCCAGGAACCCATCCGTGTTCTACAGCTTTATCCCAAGTCTTAGAACCTTTACGTTGACCTACGATTACTTTAAATCCGTTATCGCGAAGGTTCAAAGCCTGAGCAGGACCTTGTACACCATATCCGATAATCGCGATGGTATCGTTTTTAAGAACCTCGAGGGCTTTCTCCATCGGGAATTCTTCACGAGTTACTACTTCTTCAATGGTACCTCCGAAATTGATCTTTGCCATTTTATTTACTGTTTAATTTTTGTTTTTGGTTTGTTTATGCAGTGACACAAATGTGTCCGGTTTTCATTTATTCTGTTACGACGGTAGCGCGAACACTAAGCTCACAATACAATTCAGTTCCCTTGTAGTATAGTGCTTGTTCGACTTCAATAAGTTTTTCCAATTGATGCTTTACTTTTTCCATCATATCTTCTGTTGTATGAAGAAGCAGTACAGCAATACCTCTCTTGAAGTCATCTTCATTTTCATGTGCCACCAATTTCTTGATGCGTACCCTTCTTCTGTTCAGAATGTTAACGATCCGATTTAAAACCGAAAAGTTGTTATCTGAATGTATCTCTAGTGTGAAATCTTCTTTCATCGTTCTATTCTTTTAAGCTTCGAGTTCGAGCTTCGAGCCGCGAGAAATGGCCGTTAGCTGTCGGCTCTTAGCCGTTACTTCGTTGTTCAATATTCGTTGTTCAAATCTTCGACATTTGCACATTCACCAATTCCAAATGCCCAATTCCCCAATCCCTAAAGTCCCGCTGGCGGTTCGAGCATCACCTCTGCAACACCTGCACCCGCTGGTACCATTGGAAATACGTTGTCTTCTTTTCCAACGATAACTTCCAAGAAGAATGATGTTGGTGAGTCTAGCATTTCTTGCAGCGCAGCTTGAAGATCTTTGCGGTCTTCAACTTTGCGTGATGGAATGCTGTACGCTTCGGCAATCTTGCAAAAATTTGGATTCGTCATTTCAGTGAATGAATAGCGCTTTCCATGGAAAAGCTGTTGCCACTGGCGCACCATGCCAAGGAAGTTGTTATTCAACACAAGAATCTTTACAGGTATTTTGTATTGCATGATCGTTCCTAGTTCTTGCACCGTCATTTGGTAACCACCATCGCCGATAACAGCGACGACTTGTTTCTGCGGAACACCAAGTTTAGCACCCATCGCTGCTGGTAATGCAAAACCCATTGTGCCTGCACCACCTGAAGTTACGTTCGTGCGTGGGTTTCTGTATTTGTAGTATCGCGATGTTACCATCTGATGTTGACCAACGTCAGTAACAACGACAGCTTCACCTTTTGATTGATTCGACAAGTGATTGATTACTTCGCCCATAGTGATCATCTCCGATGGGTTGTGCTCACGCTTGATAATCTTCTCGAACTCGATGTTGTTCAACTTGTGGAAGCTGGCTACCCACTCGGTAAACGCCCCTGCTTTAACTTTATCGGTTAGGGCCACAAGTGCTTCTTTGGCGTCGGCATGAACCGCAGCATCTGCCTTAATGATCTTGTTGATCTCGGCTTTATCGATGTCGATATGAACTACTTTCGCTTGCTTTGCATACTTGTTCACATTCCCCGTAACACGATCGTCGAAACGCATGCCCACGGCGATCAATACATCACATTCGTTGGTGTTTACATTTGGGCCATAGTTCCCGTGCATCCCCAAGTAGCCGACATAGTTTGGATGGTTTGTTGGGAACGCGCCCAAACCAAGTAACGTACTGGCTACTGGAATTCCACTTTTTTCAGAGAACGCAATCAGTTCCTGTGTGGCGTCGCCAAGCAAAATGCCTTGACCCGCGAGGATGTAAGGACGTTTTGCTGAATTGATCAGCTCGGCAGCTTTTTCAATTTGTGTTGGCTGGAGTACCGGCTTTGGTTTATACGTTCTGATCTCTGAGCATTTTTTGTGCTCCACCATTTCGATCAGTTCATTCTGTGCATTTTTCGTGATATCAATCAACACAGGACCTTGTCTTCCTGTAGAGGCGATGTAGAATGCTTTGGCGACAGCAGGGGCGATGTCTTTCGCTTCGGCTACTTGAACATTCCATTTTGTAACCGGGATTGTTGTATTGATGACATCACATTCCTGGAACGCGTCTGTTCCTAAGAGGTGCGCGAATACTTGTCCTGTGATACAAACCAAGGGAGTAGAGTCGATCAATGCATCGGCAAGACCCGTTACAAGGTTGGTGGCGCCTGGCCCAGACGTTGCAAACACAACGCCTGTTCTTCCAGATACACGTGCAAATCCTTGTGCTGCATGTATCGCACCTTGCTCATGACGAACAAGAATGTGATTGAGTCTGTCAGCGTAAGAATACAGTGCATCATATACAGGCATGATCGCACCGCCAGGGTATCCAAAAATAATGTCAACACCTTCTGCAACAAGAGAATTGAGCAACACTTCCGAACCTGTAATCATCTTCTTAGGCTCTTCCTTCTTGTCATCAGCAGGTTTAGTCTTCGTCAGTAACGCATCCATCGGCGGCAGTTTTTACTTGTTTTGCATACTTCAATAAAATTCCATTCGTCGCTTTCAGCTTTGGAGCTTTCCACGCTGCTTTGCGCTTCGCTATTGTCTGTGCATCAACCATCAAATTGATGGTGTGATTTCTGATGTCAATCTCGATAAGATCATCGTCTTCTACGAGGGCGATCATACCACCCTCGAAAGCTTCAGGTGCAATGTGACCAATTACAAATCCGTGAGAGCCTCCGGAGAATCTTCCGTCTGTTACCAACGCTACGCTCTTACCAAGACCAGCGCCCATGATAAGACTTGTAGGCTTTAACATCTCAGGCATACCCGGTGCGCCTTTCGGTCCAACGTAGCGGATCACCACCACATCACCAGCTTTGATTCTGCCTGATTGTACACCTTGTACTACTTCGAATTCACCATTGAAGACGCGTGCCGGACCTTTGAACATCTCACCTTCTTTGCCAGTGATCTTCGCGACAGATCCTTTCTCTGCAAGATTTCCGTAAATGATTTGTAAGTGACCAGTAATCTTGATCGGCTTTTCAATCGGAACAATTACATCTTGTTGTGTGAAGTCGAGCGTCTTCGCATCTTTCACGTTTTCTGCGATCGTTTTACCTGTTACAGTAATGCAGTCACCGTGGAGGAATCCTTTTGCAAGGAGATATTTCATTACGGCAGGAACACCACCTTGACGGTGTAATTCTTCCATCAAATATTTTCCACTAGGCTTAAGGTCGGCAATCAACGGTGTTTTATCAGAGATGCGTTGGAAGTCTTCTTGCGTCACTTTTACGCCAGCAGCTTTAGCCATTGCGATTAAGTGAAGCACGGCGTTTGTTGATCCTCCCAAAGCGATCACCACAGTAATAGCATTTTCAAATGCTTTGAAAGTCATGATGTCGCGAGGCTTGAGATCGAGTGCGAGCAGATTTTTGATCGCTTCGCCAGCTGCTTTACATTCTGCAACTTTCTCAGCACTCAACGCTGGGTTAGAAGAAGAATAAGGCAACGACATACCAAGCGCTTCGATTGCCGATGACATGGTGTTGGCTGTATACATGCCACCACAAGCACCTGCACCTGGACAGGAATTCTGAATGATACCTTTGAAATCTTCTGGCGAAAGTTTACCGGCGATTTTTTCGCCAAGTGCTTCAAAAGAAGAAATGATGTTTAGTTCTTTTCCTTTGTAGTGACCACCGGCGATAGAACCACCATACACCATGATTGACGGGCGGTTGAGACGTCCCATCGCGATGAGTGCGCCAGGCATATTTTTATCACAACCTACCACAGCGATGAGACCGTCGTAATATTGTGCGCCACATACAGCTTCGATTGAGTCGGCAATAATCTCGCGACTCACCAATGAATAACGCATGCCTTCTGTCCCGTTGCTCATACCATCGCTCACGCCGATCGTGTTGAAGATGAGTCCTACGAGATCATTCCCCCACACAGACGTTTTTACATCTTGTGCGAGTTTGTTAAGGTGCATGTTACAAGTGTTCCCGTCATAGCCTGTGCTCGCGATGCCGATTTGCGCTTTTGCCATATCAGCTTCTGTCAGACCTATTCCGTAAAGCATCGCTTGCGCTGCCGGAAGTGTAGGATCCTGCGTAAGCGTCTTGCTGTATTTGTTTAATTCTTTGTTCACGTTTGAGTTATTCTGATGGTAGTTTAAAAAATCTATTTTGATAACGAGGACGGAGTGAAGTATCACTTGGATACTTCACGTCCCCGAACATCTGGTTGTTAGATGATGACGTAGCTGAAAGACTTTTCGAGAACTTGGCACTTGTATGCTTCTTGGATAGAAGCGCCAAGTGAATCGAACCAAGGTTTACGAAAAGGTTTAGCATCGATGGATTCAATACCGACGATCTCCGCTGCTGTTCCGCAGAGGAAAGCGCTATCAGCTGATTCTAATTCTTCAGGTTTGATTTGTCTTTCTGTTACAGGAATGTCAAGCTCGCGGCAGATGTTGAGCACGGTTTGACGTGTTATGCCTGGTAAGATGTGTCCGAGAGAAGGCGTATGAAGCACACCGTCTTTTTCGAGGAAGAAATTTGCACCCGGAGCTTCTGCGATGTTACTGTTCATGTCGAGCATGAGGGCTTCATCATAGCCGCGAACTTTGGCTTCGCTTGTCGCGAGAATTGAGTTCACGTAGTGACCGGTTACTTTGGCTTCCATCTTCAGTGAATTTGGATTCGGTCGCTGGTAAGATGAGATGCACATTTTCAATTGACGATCGGCACCATGATACTTTTCCCATTCCCATGTACACATCATCAAGTACACTTCGCTTGGTTGTGTAAGCTGCATGTTTGGCGCACAATACACAAGCGGGCGAATGTATGCGTCGCTTAATTCATTTTTCTCAAGAAGTTGATACGCGATTTGTACAAGCTCTTCAGTTTCGTAGTTGAAAGGAATGCCTACAAGTGCGCAGCTTTTCTTTAGACGTTCGAAGTGTTCGTACGCCTTGAAGATCTTCACGCCATTCATCGTCTGGTAAGCGCGGATACCTTCGAACGCACCGAAACCATAGTGCAGCGTTTGGCTGTAGAGGTCAGTGTGCGCGTCGACTGCCTTGATGAACTTACCATTCAAAAACAAGATCGTGTCTTTCGTGTAGTACATTTTACAACTGTTAGTTTGTTCTGATCTGTATAAAACAAAACCGCCCCGAAGTTTGTCGGGGCGGTTCATGATCATTTCTTTTTAAAATTTAAATCACTATCGCTCCCGCGGGTTTGACGAGTAGAATGACGATAATGACGAGCACAGTAACGTTCTGCAACCGGTTGAGGTTGAACAAGCGTTCGGTGATTTTCAATTTGTTAATCATTTTATTCTGTGCGAATACAATTGTCACAAATTATCGTTTACCGTTCAAGTGATTTGGAGAAAATATTTCGAAATTTCGCTAAAAACGAATGTTAGGACGGAGAAAGTGTTCAAGTGTTCGTGTGTTCAAGTGTTCAGGTTGTGGTGGTTAAACCGATGAAAATCACTTGAACACGTGAACACTTGCGCACTTGAACACTCCTGCATTACTCGTCTTTCAACACATTCACCGGATTCATCTGTGCTGCTTTGGCAACATGATATGATGTAATCACTAGTGCCGTGATCAGGATACTTCCCATCGCGACAATGAACGGCCACGCGGTGATATCAATACGATGATAGAAGTTCGACAGCCATTTGTTCAGCAACCATACGCAGAATGGAACACTCAACGCGAAAGCAGCGAGCATCAAGTATAAATAGTTTTTGATCATCAGCGCCCAGATGTTAATGGTTGATGCGCCTACCACTTTACGAATACCAATCTCTTTGGTACGTTGTTCCAAGTTGTAAATGATCATTCCTAACAATCCTAAACTGGCAATCAGAATAGCAAGGCCCGCGAAGATGCTCAGCACACCACCGAATCTTTTTTGCGAAAGATAATCCGCCGCAAAATCGTCGTCTACGAAGCTGTAACGGAAGGGATTTGTTCCTGAAAATTTCTCCCACTTCGTTTGTGTTGCCGCGACGATTTCTTGAAGGTTTACTTCCTGTGCCGATTTTGTTCTGATGGCAATAAAGCGTTTGTGTGTTGCATACAATGAAGATTTGCTGTGGAAAATCGCCATCGGTTGAATCGGAACTTCCAATGACCAGTAGTTGAAATCTTTGATGATGCCAACGACTTCAAAATGTTTTCCCACGTAGTCGATCTTCTTCCCGAGAACACTTTCATCCAATGCCCATCCTAGGGCACTGATGGCATTTTCATTGAGGATCACGCGGCTCGAATCCGCAGGCATGTCTTTGGAGAAATTACGACCGTATAACATTTTCAATCCCAGCGTAGGCACATAGTCTTCATCGGCTTTTGTGTAATTGATAGGAATGTATTTATCACTTCCCACGGCACCGAACTGATCGCCATCATACAAGTTAGGCGGAACCGATGTGTTATACGATACATCAACAACACCCGGGATGTTTGCTAACTCATTCACGAAACTTTCATTGTTGGTAGCCCATTCTGCGTTGTTGATCACCATCAGGTTTTCGCGTTTGAAACCGATATCTTTTTGGCCGAGGAATTTGATCTGATCAAAAACAACGACGGTGAAAACAATCATCACCATAGAAATCACAAACTGAAGAATCACCAGTCCATTACGGATGCTCTGCCCTCCTTTACCGGTGCGTAGTTTTCCTTTCATCGTTTCAACTGCAGAGAATTTACTCAGGAATATTGCAGGATAGCTTCCGGACAATAAGCTCATGATCACTACTAAAACTGCGACGAGCAATAGCATCTGCGGATTTTCAAATACATCAAATGACAATTGAACACCACTCATGAAGTTGAAGATGGGTAGTAAAAGCTGCACCACGCACATGGCAATCAGTGCAGAGATCAGACAGTACATCAGTGCTTCTGCAAAGAAATGTAACGACAACTGAAATTTGTCGGAGCCCAATACTTTACGAATGCTCGACTCTTTGATGCGCTTGGTGTATTGCGCCGTCGAGAGGTTCATGAAGTTAATGCATGACAAAAGGATGATAAAGATCTCCACACCGTTGAGCACATTTACTGTCGTGATGTTGCCTACTTCGTTAAGCCTGTTGTAAACATTATTGGAATACAAATGGATGGCAGTGAAAGGCTGGAGGAATAGCTCCCACTTCTTGCCGCTTTGTTCATACTCATCGAAGGTTTGGTGCATGCCGTTCTTCAAGGTTGCTTCGGCATATTTGCGCGGCATTTTCAGCAGGCGTTCTTCGATGCTGGCGATGTTTGCTTTTTCGTCGAGTAATACAAATGTTTCGAAAGTTGTCCAGAGCCAATGATCGTTTGAGAACTGGATGCGTGGCAAGCTCATCATCGAGAAGAGCATGTCGAATTCGATGTATGAATTCGCGGGTCCATCGGCGACCACACCCGTAACTTCTACAGTAGTTTTCTGACCCTTTGCTTCGAAGATCAAAAGTTTTCCGATGGGATTGTTATCGTCGAAATATTTTTTCGCTGCGGAAGCCGTTAACACTACCGTATTCGGATGCTTCAGTGCTGTTTTAGCATTTCCTTTTAGCAAGGGAAATGCGAATACGCTGAAGAAGTTTGAATCGGCACAGAGAATTTTGTCTTCATCGAAAGTGCGGATGTCATTTTTGTTTTCAGCGTTGCTCACCAGAAAATTTCCGGGAGGGTGCAGACGTGTTACTTCTTTCGCTTCCGGAAGTTCGATCTTCAGCGCCGTGGCCACACCGGGGCCAAGTGATGCAAATTGATTGTCGTCGTTCTCGCCCCAGATGAAAGTCTGGTTTACACGATAGATGTTGTCAGCATGGGTGTGAAACCGGTCGTAGCTTTTTTCGAACTGCACATAAAGATAGATCATGATCGTGCTCACAATCCCGGCCGTAAGTCCAAGGATGTTGATGGTCGAAAATAACTTCTGACGGCGGAGGTTTCTGAAGAAAAGAACAGCAAAGTACCGGAACATAGTGATGTTGTTTGAGGGCGTTATGACAAACGGCGTACCAGCACAAGATCGCGTTTTTTGACGTAGAATGAGGGATTTTTGAAATAGAATTCGTTCGTATATAGAACATGATGTCCGAAATCGACCGAATTTAAAACGCGTGAGCTACACCCTGGGAGTGCACGAAGAGTGCAGAAACAGTATAAAACGTATGGTGCTCTATTGGTTCATAGATTGTTCTACAAAGGTGCAGCTGGCTACTGGCCACTAACGCTAACCAATAAACAAATTGTAGCGTTGAGACCTGTAGCTTGTGGCTTGTAACCTGAGGCTTGCAGCTTTCCAATCAGCTTTCCAAATACTCTACAATGCCATCTCTGATAGCTGTGAACGTCTTCACGAGCGTTTCTTCATCTTCTTCGAGCAGTGTTACGCGGAAGCCTTGCAGTTCGGAGCAGAACGAAGAAATCGGCACGACGCAAATTCCTTTGGCGCCAAGTAGATAGTATACAAAACGTTTATCAAGTTGAATGTCTTGACCATTCACCCATCCTTCAACAAGGTCTTTGATTTTGGTGTCCTTGATGTTCATTTTTTGGTGAGGCTTCAAGGTACCATCGCGGAAGATGATGGTGTTGTAGAACGCACCGTATGTTGGATTGAACGTGAGTTGGGGAACGGTACCCAGGATGTCGGAGATGATTTTGCTTCGTCTTCCGATATTGGTATTGGTTTGATCGCGATAGGTTTTGAATCGTGGATCACCGAGAATTTTCGGAATAGCAACTTGCGGAAGCTTTGTCGAACAAACTTCAATCATCTTAGCGTTGTCGAGTGCTGCGCAGAGTCTGCCGAACTCAACATCTTTATCGCGGTTGTAATATTCCATCCAGCCACAGCGAGAACCTGGCCAAGGCAGTTCTTTTGAAATACCTTTCATAGAAATGCCCGGAACATCTTCAATAATCTCTGCTAATGAATATGCGCGTGCGCCGTTGTAGGTGATGTTCAAATAGATTTCATCGGCAATCAAGAAGAGATCAAACTCTTTCGCGATTTGTACAATGCGCTTGAGTGTTTCGAGTGGGTATACCATTCCCGTTGGGTTATCGGGATTGATAATGAGGATACCCACTACGTTGGGATTGTATTTTACCTTATTGTATAAATCATCGAGATCCGGATACCATTTGTTATTCGGATCGAGTTTATAGGTGAGCGGTTCGTGAGCAGCGTGTGCCGCCTCGGCGCTACTGTGTGTTGAGTATGCAGGCGATGGACCGATTACGCGAGATGTACGTGAAATAAACTGGTAGGCTTTAGAAATGGCGTCTCCCAGTCCGTTGAAAAAACAAATGTCGTCGGCAGTAATTTGAACGCCGCCCATGGCATTGGTTTGCTTCGCGAGGAACTCTCTTGTTTCCAGCATTCCTTTCGAAGGACAATAGCTGTACGTATCGTCGATCTTCATCAGGTCGCTGATGATGTCTTTGATCCAGCTTGGCATCTTGTGATGCTTCTGTATTGGATCACCAATGTTTTCCCAGGATATGGCGAGGCCAAGCTTCTTGAGTTGATCTGCTTTCTTTACAATTTCGCGGATCTCGTAGCTTAATTCTTTAGCGCCTTCACTGAGTAATCTCTGTCGCATGGTCTTATAAAAAATTTCAAAAAGCGATGTTGAGAGTTTTGTAGGAAGGATTCAAGTAGAAGCGCGAAAATATTTTTCGTGAACAACTGTTAGTTCTTGAAAAGCAGAAAGCAGAAAGCTTAAAGCTGAAAGTTATTTTGAGAAGGAATGCAGCACGACTTATCTGCGCACCACCATCAACCTGAAAACCTTCTCGACGAAGCGATGCAGATCACTTTTTATTTTAACGATCGGATCAGTTAGCAAAGAATGCGGTGCAGTTTCCCTTTCTGCATTTAAGCTTTGCGCTTTCTGCTTTACGCTTTAAGCTTTAACAAAGCTACATTCTCAACGTGCATCGTATGCGGGAACATATCGACAGGTTGAACGGCGATGATGTCGTATTTTTCGGAAAGAATACTCAGGTCGCGCGCTTGCGTTGCTGGATTGCAGCTTACATACACAATCTTTTTCGGTTCGGCTTTAAGCAGCATACGGCAAACATCTTCGTGCATACCGGCGCGTGGAGGATCGGTGATCACCACATCCGGACGCCCATGAACGTTTAAGAAATTATCGTCGAGTAGATTCTTGATATCGCCAGCATAAAAGTCGGTGTTGGTAATACCGTTAATCTGTGAGTTCACCTTTGCATCATCGATAGCAGCGCCCACGTACTCGAGGCCAACTACTTTCTTGGCTTGCCCTGCAACAAAGTTCGCGATCGTTCCTGTTCCAGTGTATAAATCGTACACAAGCTCGTCGCCTTTCAAACCAGCCATCTCCCACGTAATGCGATAGAGTTCGTATGCCTGCTGTGAATTGGTTTGATAAAAAGACTTAGGTCCGACACGGAAGCTCAGCACACCACTTCCATCGGGCTTCTGCATTGTCTCCGTAATGTATGGGTTGCCCTTCCATGTTTGAATATTCAAGTCGGCGAAAGTATCGTTCTTCTTTCCGTTAATCACAAATTGAAAAGAAGTGATCTGTGGGAAGTCGCGTTCAAGACGAAGAAGAATTTTTTCAATCCACTCCATCTTGTCGTACGTCACCTGCAGGATCACCATCGTTTCTCCTGTAATGGCAGTACGGATCGTAATCGTTCGTAAGAAACCAACTTGTTTTCTGAGGTCGAAAAAAGGAATTGCTTCTTTAACAGCTTCATCGCGAACAGCCAGGCGAATTGCATTTGAGGGATCAGGTTGCAAATGACATTCCTTCACATCAAATACGAGATCGTATTTCCTAGGGATGTGATATCCCAAAGCAACTTCACCTTGACCAGGTTTATTTTCATCGTGCAACTCTGCTTTCGTTAACCAGCGTTGTGCCGAAAAAGTATAATCAAGTTTGTTGCGATAGAATCTCGTTTTCTCAGAGGCAACAATAGGTTTGATCGTGGGAAGTACTAAGCCGCCGATACGTTCGAGGTTGTCTACAACTTGTTTGTGTTTGTAAAGAAGTTGTGTTTCATATTGGATGTGTTGCCATGAGCAACCACCACACGTACCAAAGTGTGTGCAGAAAGGCGTTGCGCGATCGGGTGAGAATTTTTTGATGGCTGTAACGCGGGCTTCAAGAAAGCTGCTTTTAATTTTCGTGAGTTGCGCATCGACGGTATCGCCAGGTGCACCACCCTCAAGAAAAATTACTTTTCCATCAATACGGGAAACGCATTTGCCCTCGGCTGCCATGGTTTCCACCACAATGTTTTCGATGATATCTCCTTTACGCATAAAGCGCGCAAAAATACACATTTCAGGGTTTCTCTCCTCCACGCGATTCTCTATATTTAGTATTCGCCGCCTAGACGTATGAAAAAACTGATTCTCTTGTTGTTTTGTGTGATTGCTTTCGAAGTCAGCGCCTCCCACATTGTTGGTGGCGAATTCGAGATCCGGTACATTCCTGGATCGAACTTTCGTTATGACGTGCGGCTGATCCTCTATTTCGACGGGCTTTTTGGCGAACCCAATGCAATGGACCAGATCATCAACGCGCGAATTTTCAGAAAGCACGATAACCAACTGATGGAAAATGTTCAGTTGCATCTGTATGACACCGTCAACGTGGAGTATTTTCAAAAAGACTGTAGCAATGGTTCCGTTGTCACGCTAAAACTTATTTACACCTTGCCATTATCAGGTGGTGTTCCATCGTCGAAGGTAATGAGTAGCGCAACGTATAATCATCCCGAAGGCTATTACATTGTATGGGAACGTTGCTGCCGTAATTATCAAATCACCAACATCTACAGCCAACAACCTGAAGATGGATCAGACAAAGATCCCGAAGCTGCTGGACAATCATTTTACCTCGAGTTTCCGCCGGTAGTGAAAGATGGCAAGCCCTTCATCAATTCGTCACCTCGTTTGTTTCCTCCTTTGAGCGACTATGGTTGCCCTAATCAATACTACTACATTGACTTTGCAGGCAAAGATGATGATGGCGATTCGTTAGCATACTCTATCGTGACGCCGATGAATACACATCAAACCGTCGCATTTCCGCAAAGTGGTCCTGCGCCATTTGATTCCGTGCGATGGAAACCTGGCTTCAGCAGAACGAATGTAATGATGGGCAATCCTGATTTACGCATTACACAAGATGGTCTACTGACCGTTACACCAACACGGTCAGGATTATTTGTATTTGGTGTACGCTGCGTCGAGTATAGAGACGGTGTGAAGATTGGAGAAGTACGTCGCGACTTTCAGATGTTTGTACTCGATGGACTCGAATGCCCAACGCCAAAGCCTCCTGTTATTGAAGCAAAACCGAAAGACGCGCCCGACAATGCTTTCGTAGCAAACAATATTCAAGTAAACTATGCGCACGATGTATCAGATGAAAATCGGTGTATTCAAGTGCGTGTGTCCGATGCAGATTCACAAAACCCTAATGACAATAAAGAAGAAAATATATCCATTCGCGTAATACCGATCGGCTTCAAAGATCCAGCCGTGAAAGAAGTTCTCCCAATAGATACGACTGCCGTTTTAAAAGATGGCAGCACCGCCATCTTCGAAATCTGTTTTCCGGAATGTCCATACCTCGGTGGACCGTTTAAGCTTGGTATCATTGCTCAAGATAATGCGTGTCCATTGCCGCGACTGGATACGATTTTTGTTGATGTGGATATCAATATTCCAAATAACAATCCAGCGATCTTTCAAAACGATCAAGTTACCGCAACGTACCTTGAAGGGCAAGCAACGCCGACTTGGTTGGTGAAAGCTACGGATGCAAACCTCGACAGCATTCGATTAAGAACACCTGCAACAGACCCTTACGATATTTTCGATTACGGATTTACATTTGAACAAACCAAAGACCAGCTCGGGTTAGTAGAAGGTCTTCTTCGCTGGGATACGCGCTGCGATGTTGTTGACTTTAGTGATCGGACGAATTTTGATTTTTACTTCTTAGCAAATGACAACGACTTCTGTGATTACACGCCAGCGGATACCATGAAGTTTGATTTGGCAATCGACTTGTACGACTTCCATTCCCCAACAATCTCAACAGAAATTTCACCGGATAGTATCATCAACGCGAAGCTTTTCGAAACGATTGACTTCGATGTGATCGGGAAAGATCAAGACAACGACAAAGTGAAATTAATTGCCCGTGGTCTTGATTTTGATTTTGCTACCAGTGGTATTTCCTTCACTGAGCGTAGTGCATTGGGAAACGTCGTATCACCTGCAGTGTGGATGCTAAATTGTGATAACATCCCGTTGGATGATCAGCAAGAATTCCGCATGCAGTTTATTGTAGTCGATGAAGAAAATCGCTGTCACTATTATCTCGCCGATTCGATCAATGTAAAGGTGAAGGTATCGAAGCCTAGTAATAAAAATCCGGAATTGGTAGTCACCGGAAACAAAGACGCTTATACTTTGGGTGAAACAATTTCTTTTGAACTAGTAGGATCTGATGTCGACGTTTCGCCTACGGATAAACTAAAAATAGAATTGGCTAACGCAGATGGTACGACACCACCCCAGGGCTACACGCTCGAGGCCGATGCGCCTTTTGGCCCCAATGCAAAGTTCTCGTGGACCCCTGGATGCGAAATCTTCGCTAACGATGTCTACACCAACGACTATACTTTTACTTTTCGCGTACTCGACGACCGATGCTACAATGAAAAAGATACTGCGCTCGATGTTACATTTTCCATTAAGGATGTTGAACGCGAGACGGTTAGCTTTTTACCACCCAATGTGATTTCACCCAATAATGATGGTAAGAATGATTTCTTTGCTATGGCGCGACGCGATGACAGCGGCAACCTCATTAGCATTTTGCCAAATGATAATTGCACGGGCACTTTCGTGAAGTTCATCATCTATAACCGATGGGGAACGAAAGTTTTTGAAACGAACGATAGAGATTTCAAATGGTCGCCGGAAGATGATCACGGTGGTGTTTACTTCTATACGCTCAAGTATTCGACGTTCGACTACAAAGGAACGATTGTGCTAACCTTTTGATGGTCACCAACTCAAATCGTGATCGGTAGTATACTTCCTTGTTTGATGTAGTAATATTTTTGGTTGAGATAAACCTGCAGCCATACATCGGTTTGTTTTACGATGATCACACGATGTCCACCGCCGATGATGCCGGCAACAGGTGCACCTGCAGAAGGTCCTTCCATCAAATATGTTTTTGATTCGGTGATAATGCCCGTCGAGATTTGTTCGGAAACGTTTACGTTAAGCGCGAGTGGAATCATAAAAATGATCGCAGCGATTACCGGACCGATTGGATTCGACTTCCTGATTTTCAAGAACACCGCGATAGCAAACAAAAGAAATACAAGCGCAGCGAGTGCGAGTGATACATAGCGATGATACTCATGGAAATAGGAGAGGAGGATGCTTTGTTCAACATCATATCCTTGCAGACCATATTTGCTGGCGAGTTCTTGCATTTTATCGAGCGCACTTGGATCGTGCGACACATTATAATAGAGGTTGAGGTGATATAGTGCTTGACCAGTCTCAGCAAGACCTTCTTCGATATAGGCCATCTTGAGTAGCATGGCTGGTGTATATTTATTTTGCTCAAACATTGTTTTATAGAGATCCAATGCTTGCGTGTATTGTTTGGTTTTGAAAAGCGAATCAGCTTGTTGGAGACGGAAGGAAGAGTCCTGGGCATTTAGGGCCGAGGAAAAAATAATTGCTGAAAAGAAAAATGTATAAAGAATTTTTAGAATCACCCTTTGCATATGTTTTTTATCCTATTACCTTTGTGCCCTCAATTACGGGAATAACCCGAAAATTGACAAGGAAACGCCACCGAAGTACGGCAACGGTCGATAGAAGTGGTGAAAAAATTGAAGATTCCGTAGCTTCCCGATAGCTAGGAGCATAAGCAAAACAAAATCGGGGACATAAGATTCCGTAGCTCAGCTGGTAGAGCAATACACTTTTAATGTATGGGTCCTGGGTTCGAATCCCAGCGGGATCACAGTGTTTAAAACACAAAACTTAAGAACCCTCAAAGCAAATTGTTTTGAGGGTTTTTTCTTTTTACACCACCTCATTTCATTCATAAAGTTCAATTGTCAGGTGAGTGTTTAGGTGCGTTACCAAATTATTCAAAACAGAACGCTCCTAATAAGCTATAACTGACAGTAAGTCAAGTAGTTCAGATAATGAACATCTTGATTTTGTCTGACGCAAACCGAAGTTTTACAACAATTAAACCCGGTACGTTATGACCACAAACACAAGAAGAACATTCAATCAGATTTTCTATCCGAAGAAATCAAAAGCCACGCTGAGTTACGCTCTCATGTATCTACGTCTCACTGTAAATGGTGAGCGTTCGGAGTTCACTATCAATCGTGAAATTGAATTGAAAGACTGGAATGATCAATCTCGTCGCATGAATGGAAAAACTCCAAAGGCGAAAGAGTTCAACTCATATCTCGATGCCGTTGAATTCAGAATCTATGAAATCTATAAAGAGCTAGTCGCAAATGGTGAGCAAATTACCGGCGACATTATCAAAGCAAAATTTCATGGAGTTGATATCGATAAGCCGCGGATGCTATTGGAGATCTTCGAAGAGCACAACAAACAGTTCGGTGAGTTGGTCGGAAAAGACTTTTCTAAAGGAAGCTTGAAACGCTTTAAGGTTGTGGTAAAAGCATTGGAAGAATTTCTTCAATGGAAATTCCAAATAACAGACATCAGCATAAAGAAGCTCAACTTCGAATTCATCAATGACTTTGAATTTTATTTGAAGTCAGTTCGCAATTGCAGCCACAACACGGTCATGGGTTATGTCAAGAAACTCAAGAAAATCGTCCGTCAGTGTGTTGCCAAAGACTGGCTTGACAAAGATCCCTTCATGGCTTACAAAGTTACCCTTCGCGAGACACATCGAACGGTTCTCAATGAAGAAGAGCTGAAGATCATGAGTGAGAAGACACTGATCGGACGGATGGACCAGATCCGCGATATCTTCTTATTCAGTTGCTACACAGGACTTGCGTACAGCGACGTTGAGAAACTAACAGCAGCTGAGATAAGCACGGGCATTGATGGAGAGAAATGGATAATGACAACCCGAACAAAAACGGATACAGCAACACGAGTTCCTTTGCTTCCGCCTTCGCTTGCGATCCTGGCCAAGTACGAAGGACGACCAGATCTTCTTTATTCAGGAAGACTTTTACCTGTAGTCAGTAATCAAAGAATGAACGGCTACCTCAAGGAACTTGCTGACCAATGTGGAATTCAAAAACTACTCACGTTCCACTGTGCCAGACATACCTTTGCCACAACTGTTACTCTAACTAATGGTGTACCAATTGAAACTGTCGGAAAAATGTTAGGTCACAAAAGTTTGAGAACAACACAGCAGTATGCAAAAATTCTGGACCGCAAGGTTAGTGACGATATGTTGAAACTGAGGTCGAAATTTCAGCTGCCTTCAAATTCAGAAAAAGCGAAGGAAAGCTAAATTTATAAAGCATGGTCCGCGATGCGTCAAGAGACATCGAAATGCATCTTGAATCGTTCGTGGATCATCTTTTCTTCTTGCTGCTTCCAACTTCGCGTTATAAAAGGCTACCAAGTCTCGTCTGCTTTACGACTCCTTGTGGAAATTGTAGCATCTTCACGACAAGCGCAATCAACATCAAAGTTGCCGCCTTTTCTTTGGCAGGAAATAACCTGCGAAGACTACTACTGCGGGAATCATTGTGATAATACCGTTTTCTGACATAAGTTGTTTACTGATCAGATCACTTTAATATATTTGGAAAACAGATCCGGTCAACGTTTGAAGGAGACAGTCATGTTAAAATGCAACGTATAAAAAAACTTATAAAACTTATCATGGCTGCATTAGCGCTAGTTTGTACTTTCATTTTTACTCCCTGGCAAACTCTATGGATATGGATAACACCCCTTCCTGAATCCATACAAGAACAAGTCAACGACGCAACTGGTCTGGGATTCGATGGAATTATTGTGTATGTGAATCAACGCGGCAAACCACCTGCGTCTTATGCAAGTGGATTGATGAACAAGGAGAACAACGTTAAGACCGAACCGGATGCGTTATTCAAAATCGCAAGTATAAGTAAGTTGTACCTCGCTGTTGCTACTGTTAAATTAGTCAACAACAAAAGTTTGGCTCTTGACGACACCTTGTCGAAACTCTTGCCAGAGATCGCAGGTAGAATTGAAAATGCTGATCAAATTACGTTGAGGATGCTGCTAACACATCGAAGTGGTATCCCGGATTGGATTAATGACAAAGCGTTTCCCTGGGGCAGTCCACCAACGGATGTTAACAAAGTTCTGAGCTTGGTGTTGGATGATGATGCAAACTTCAAACCGAACACACGCTATCAATACTCCAACACCAACTACCTCTTAATAGGAAATATTTTAGACAAAACACTTGGTTACAGCCATCAGCAGTATATAAAAAAGGAAATTTTGGCTCCCCTTGGATTAGTACATACGTTTGGATCACTGAGCGAGGTTGATCCCAAACAGGTTATGTGTGGATATGACTCACATTACCAAGGAGATGTTAAGATGCTCGATTTTGTATCGCCAAGTGGAGCGATGGTTGCGACCGCTGAAGATGTTGGAATATTTTTACGCGCATTGAACGATGGCTCATTGCTCAATGATGAAGAGCAGAAAATTTATTCAGCTGTTTACGAGTATGGCCATACTGGTTTGCTACCTGGGTACATGAGCATTGCACGCTATCATAAAGACATTGATGCGGTAGTTGTCCAGTTCGTGAACACAAGTGGGGGAAACAATTGGGGAAAATCGGACATTATTTATAAACGTGTCGTAAAGATACTGAAGACAAAATCATGATAAGCATTAGTTGCAGCGATCTGCATCAGCAGAAGTCTACGTTTGTTTTAATGTGCGTCTGAGTGCCTCCTGCTTTAATTCGTGAACCGTTTTTCTTTTTGTCGACTCGACCCACGCCAACAGTTCTGATTTTTTAAAAAGTAATTTCTTGCCATGCTTATAATGTGGAATAATTCGCGTCGAAGTCTTTTCGTAGAGCGTCGGCACAGCTAAACTTAGCAGAGCAGCTGCCTCCTGAACATTCAGCAATGTCTCGCTACCATTTTTATTTAGGCCCCTCTCATCAAGAAGCGTGCTGATGGTTTCGTTAATCAGGCTCTTAAGTTCTGTCACGGTCATTGTGACGACCAGTTTTGGTTCCATACCAAGAAAGCATTTTTTATAAACAATGTAGGAGTTCGTTGATTCAATGAATTTCAATCACATAGTCAGAACGAAATTCCAAATGCTCGTTGCGGTGAACATAGCCTAGCTGATTTGTGGTCAGTCTTGTTGCACCAATTTTAAACTCACGCGAATTGTGGTGATGATGGCCAAAGATCCAATAGTCGACATGCGAACGCTCGATAAAATCGCGAAGCTCTGTAGCGAATCCCTCGTTTAGTATATCACCTATATACCGCTCAGGGTAATTGAGAAATGTCGGTAAATGATGAGTGACAATAACAGTTCTTTCAGATTCTTTCTCAGCGAGGGCGCTGGTGATAAATGCTTTGCAAGTTTCATGCAATCGAGTCGCATCCGCTGGTGTAAAGATTTTCCCATTGTTTCGTATGACGTGGAAGTCATTCATCCTTCGTGCAATCTCTGGCGCATTGTCAATACTTATCGATGACCACAGGGTCGATAGGATCAACTTGGTGTTCCCGTGAATTACTGACTGGTTGTTGACCAACACTACGTTGCTTCGTATTTTCTCATTTAATGGGTCAAACCTTTCTGCTATGTCAGAGTGATAATATTCATGATTACCTGGAATCCAGTATGTCACCTCAAAATTATTTGAAACGAAATCAAAAAAATCCTCATGCCGGTTCATGGCTGTAAATGGCATAATATCTCCTGCCAATAAGAGTACATCACCCTTTGGTATTATCGGATTTCTGTGAATGAATCTATTGTTAAGGTCAAATTCGAGATGAAGATCGGAGCAGATTTGAAAGGTCATGGTAATTTTTGTTTGGGCCAAAGATTTACAAATGATTGCTTCACTTCAAGATGTTTATTTTTTATACTGGTTTGTATCAGATTTCTATACCAAGTTGGTACCATCTTGTGAAATAAGTTAGTGAATGTTTCCCAAGTTGCTGAAGAGGACAATTTTATGAGCTTGGACAGTTCAGCCGGAATCAATCGCGACCAGTTATTAACCGTCGGCGACTTACAGCGATTTAAAATCGAATTGCTTTCTGAAATAAAATCGTTGCTGAACGACAGCGGGAAGCTTCAACCAAAACAATGGGTGCGTTCAAATGAAGTTCGCAAAATGCTCAGCGTCTCCGCTGGCACGTTGCAGAATCTACGCATCAATGGAACCCTGTCGTATACCAAGGTTGGCGGAATCATTCTTTATAAGCGCGATGACATCATCAGAGTGCTTGAGGAAAACGAGATATCAAACTCCTTAAGGCATGGATAGGCTCGATCAACTTAGTTCATACGTGGATAGGATATTGGTCGACGATAGGATCAAACCGGTCCACATTGCGCTGGCCACGGCGTTGTGTCATCTGTGGATTGTAAATCAATTTGATAATCCGTATCGAGTGTCCAGAAGAGTGTTAATGAAAGCGTCACGCATACGTTCGAAGGCTACCTATCACAAGATCATTTCGGAATTGACCTCCCTTGGTTATATCACCTACAAACCGTCCTATCATCCGAAAAAAGGAAGCACCATCGCTTTGAATCTTTGAGTGTCTTATTCGTCATCCGAGATTTTCCTGGAACATCGTGCGCAAAGATTGTAGACCCACCCGGCATAGACTCGATCAACTGCTCCCTTACAACCACACTCCTGGCACGTTTCGTTACATGCCCTTACCGCCTGTTTTATAATCTCATCGATTTCACTACAGAAAGAACCATATATCCGAAGCGTAGCATACTTCTCTTTGATATCGGTGATCATTTGTCCCTTTGTCAGTCGCTGCCGAAGGTTAAAGGCCCACCGGTATTTGATCCTTACGACTGAATTCCCCGTTGCAAGCCAGTGAATGAGGTTGCACACATACCAAGGAAGCCATTGAGGCCACATGTGTTTTTCAATGTCGGCGACCGCTTTCGTAACGATCGGCATCCAACCTTCGGGCACGGATGGAAATGAATAGCCGAGATGATTATAGCGCTTGTGAAATTCCATAGCATTAGATCACTTCAGATTTGGCTGGTGGTTTTCGAGAACCTTTTTTATATCATCATGATTATAGTAAAATACACCGCCTACCTTTGTGGATGGAATGACACCTTTGGTTCGCAGGTTCTGGAGTGTGCCGTGTGATAATGAAAGTAACTTTCTAACCTCATGCGATTTCAACCACTTGCGATCGGCTGAGGGATTTTGTTGTGTCAGCATTTTCCTGATGTCCTCAAGGAGTTCACGCTTGAATGTTTGAAGATCGTCAGGAGTAATGATTGAAGCAGGCATATTCGTCGGTGTTTTGGATAATAGCATAATTGTAATTCCTCTGGTTGGATGAAAGGATGGAATGTATTCGATGTATCCCCACGCCTTGAGCTCTTTTATTTTTTTATGGTACGTCGCAATTGAACTGATACGTGAATGATCCATGATCCTTCGGCGGGTCACCCGAAATTTTGCAACGGACGGATTACATCGCTTAGCCAGAACTAGTGCGATATACATGCTTACATGTGAAGGACCGATGCGGTCATCAGATAAAATCTTTTCTAAGAGATTCAATTGAAGGTCGAACAAACTAGGTTTACGAGCCGGCTTTGTTACGATAAAAATTGCTCGCAATATATAATGACGCAGTGGAGTCAAAACTCACAGCCCAAACGGAGAAAATGTATCCAATTCGAATATTGTAAAAACCACGCAACCCGGCCAACTCGGCTCTTCGGTAAACGGAGGGTCGGTCTTCATACCTTTTCAAAACAGTTAAGATGCCAATGATAATGTCAAAAGAAAGGTTGATCTCATGATTGATAGTGCGTATGCAGTTTGCTTGTGAGGCTGCAAGAAATTAACCTGAGATTTACGTTGTCCGTTTTGTATAAATCGGTACAACCCAATTGGTTCCCTGGCAGATGAAACAAGAATGCGCGCCTGTAGTGAGTTGTTTCACCTCACCACACCTACAGCAGCAATAGGTGCCGGAGGCGGAAATATAGGAAACTTGTTTTTGAAATAATTCAGGTAATATAGACAGCCCCTCTTTTACCGCGTCATCGGGATAGAAAAATACACTGATGTCGCCGGATGTCTCCAGATAAGCTTTCCTCACTTGTCCGAGGTGTTCGACATTCCGTAGCCTGAGTTCGGCGAAGAATTCATCCTGCGCCAGGCTTTCGCGTCTGAACTTTTTCATGGAAAATTTCCCCTCGTCTATTAAACACTCTGTTTTACCCTCAAACAGCTTTTCCACAAACGGGCTCTTACCTGTAAGCCATGTGATGAGACGATAGAGAAGCATCACAACAACGAAAACAATAAAGGCATGAAAGATACCAACGTCGTCGTAAAACATTGGATCGCCTGCTGCTGAACCCAACGAGATGATGATGACCATTTCAAAAATAGACAACTGCTTAATACCTCTTTTACCGGCAATCTTTAACACCAGTAGCAGGCCCAGGAACATGATCGTCGATCTGACAGCAACTTCGAGTAGAAAGCTGCCGGGTGCATCATTAAATAATATTCGGTTCCAGTCAAACATTGGAATCATCTATCGAAATGTGCTCCATTGATTTCTTAATTCAGATACGAGGTTAACTGCCGAATGGAAGAAGAAGCTTAAGCCTCTTCTTCGCTTGCTTCATAGTTAATATCGCTCTCCGCGATTTCGGTCAATAATTCATCCGTCTCCTTTTCTTCGGCCAATGTTTCTGCCAGAATATCCGCGATATCCTCACGTCCCAAGGTCTTGGCGAGTTGCGCAAGACCACCATAAGTGGCGATCTCATAATGTTCTACTTTCTGTGCCGCCAGGATCAATCCAACATCGCGCGTCGCCGTACCCGCATCGGTGTCTTCAATGATTCCCTCCCCTTCTTGGACCAAACCCTCCATTGCATCACACTTTTTGCCCTGTGCCTTTTTGTCTAAAAGCTCAAAAACCTGTTCAAGCCTTTCCACATGCACCTGCGTTTGTTCCAGATGGGTTGCAAATGCATCCTTTAATTCCTGCGACGATGCAGCCTTGTGCATTTTGGGAAGTGCCTTTGTAAGATGTTTTTCCGCCCAATAGATGTCCTTGATTTCATCAACGAAGAGTTCTAACAGAGCGGACTGAATTTCTTCGGTGGATTGCTTAGGAGCAGAAGCCTTCTTCGTGCCTTTCTTCGCGGGTGCTTTTGTTGCCATACCAGTAAGTTTAATTTAAGCACTATGCTTAAATAGTTATGCCATGGACATCTATGGACTAAGAAGTTGAGGCCCTGGTTTTGTCCGGGCGTTTTGGCAGTGAAAGTCTGCTTGACATTATGATCTGATCTCGCGGCGCATGAACGAATAGTATGACAAACCAAAACAAAGCATCGTTGTTCCAATGAGTCCTGTCAGTTGCGGCCACGCCAGAAGCAGGCTCTGTCCGAGAGGCAGCGAGCCAGGCACGGTACCCACTAACTGTTCCATTCTCAACAGACCCAGGGTTCTTACGGAAGGCATCATCAGCGTTGTCGTCGCATCGCTGAATAATTGGCTGGGAATTAATCTCAGTAAATTGTTAACGAATCCCTGATAGTTAATAATCTGATCAGGGGATGCCAAAGCAGACGGCTCCATCGCTTTTGCGATCACCTTCACGATCAAGGGATAAAATACACTGAAGAAAATCCATACAGCGATCGCAGACAAGGCTGAAGTAGAGGGCTGTTTAAACCGTATCGAAAAAAGGATAGAAAGATTTAGCCAGAAGGCGACATAGCAGATTGTAATGAAGCCAAAGAAAATTATTCTCCAGAATTCTTCAGCGCTGGGCGGAATTCCGATTCGAATCAAACCTAAACCTGTCATTAAAATACAGAGCGAAAAAAGCATAATGCTGATCACGGTCAGCGCGGCCGTGAATTTGGCATTGATCACGTAATCGCGATGGATCGGTTGGGCCATGAGTCGTACCAATGTATTGTTGTTCTGCTCGGAATTGATTGCGTCGAATCCCAGGCTGATGCCAAGAAGAGGCCCAAGGAAACCCACGAACACAACAAACGATGGAAGTGAACCATCGGTGACCGTAAATAATTTTAGAAATAGAAACGTATCATCCTGCGCACCCGCCATAGCGTCAGGCAAATTTTTTAGCGCAGTGTAAAGCGATCCGATGCATGTCAGTACAATGAGGATGAGCAGAATAATAAATCTCCAGCTGCGAATATGATCCGATACTTCTTTGCGGACAATGAGCCAGAAGGGATGATTGCTTCTCGAGGAGTGATCACGTCCCGGATTGGTAAGCGAATATTTCACCTGGTTCAACAAGGGCAAGATCATGCTGTTTATCTTGTTCATGGTGTTGCGGTTTCTTTGAAGTAATGATGGTAGATGTCGGATAGACCGTACTCTACGTTATGTAGATGCATCAGATCGGCACCTTGCGCAGTAATGGATCTGGCGATGGCAGGCGCCACATTTCTAGAGCAACCGATACGATATTTATTATCGTCTAGTTCAACGCTCAATACCCCTTCGATCCGTGAGATGGTGTCCGTTAATTTTTGCTTGGCCATACCATTGGAGTCCGGGAATACAACACTGGCTTCGATGCTATACGGCTGGTGTGAAAACAGTTGTTGCGCCAGCGCCGTGATATTTCCTTCCGCGAGTAGTTTTCCTTTTACAAATAGTCCGATGCGGTCGCATACTTCCTGTACCTGGTGGAGGTGATGGGAGGACAGCAGAATGGTGATGCCTTGCTCCTTACTCAGTTCTCGTATCAGGGTGAGCAACTCGACGATACCTTCCGGATCGATTCCAAGCGTTGGCTCATCCAGGATGATCACCTCAGGGCGCTTGATCAACACATCGGCAAGTCCCAACCGCTGACGCATACCCCTTGAGTATGTGCCTGCTTTTTTATGCGCGTCATGAGAAAGCCCCACGCGTTTCAATAATGATTCGGCAAGATCGGCGGCTCGGGTCCTGTTGATTCCATTGAGTTGCGCTGTATAGATAAGATTTTCAAGGCCGCTGTAGTCATCATAAAATCCTACGCTGTCCGGAAGGTAGCCTACCTTGCGCTTAACTTCGACGGGTTGGCGAACCGGGTCCTTGCCGCAAACTTTTACAACACCTGAAGTAGGTTCGGTTAAACCCAGCATCATCAGGATAGTGGTTGATTTGCCCGCGCCATTTGGACCAAGCAATCCAAATATTTCACCTTTGCTGATGGAGAGCGTTAAATGATCGACCGCAGTAAACTGCCCATACTTTTTGGTTAAGCCAGTCAGTTCGATAATGCGCTGGTCCATGATCACCTCCTTCCATATTTCTTAAACAGGTAATAGATGCCTCCGGCGACCGCTGCAATAATCAATACGCCAATCCACCCGTATAGCATAGATGTCTTTACTGAAATCCGGAATGAACTTTTCGACGAGGCCTCCGGACATTTACCTTCAAGTGTGGTTACATAATCACCAGGGATCGCATTCCGATCTGCCTTGATGGTCGCATAAACAACGCTTGATCTACCAGCCTCCAATTTGTCGATGCTGGTGGGTTGAAAGGTGACCTCCCAATTAGCAGGTGCAGCGTGCGAAAATTTGATATTTCTGAGTTCGGTTGATCCGGTATTTCGAACTTCGAGCTCTATGCGTTTTTCATCCCCAGCCGTTATACTGGCACTTAATAATCCGCTCGGTGTCGTTAGTTCTAATTGATAAGAACCAGTAATGACTACTTCCAATTCCATTCGGGCGGAGGATGCGCTGGTTACTCCCTCCACTGGTATGCGATAAGTTCCCGCTTCAATTCCGTCAGGAGGATCAATCTCAACCGTAATATTTTCAGCCTGATTTGCCTCAACGGGTACAGCCGTGACCTGTTTCCCTGACCATTTAAAAGCTACGTTCCATCCAGGAAGTGCCTGCGCCCTTAGTCCATAGAGTTGCTTGTCACCGGTACGGTTTCTCAATTCTGCGTTGTAGGTAAACAATGCCGTGGCATTCCCCTCCATGTTCGGCTGGCGAGTAGAGAGCTCTGTCTTGAATGTTCCCTGCTCTGATACCACAATGATGAGCCGAAGGTCGCCCATACCCGGAGCTACAACACGAAAACTATAGCTACCCTTGTTTACTTTTTGAGGCACGTCAATGTGCAAGGTCAGATTCTTTCGCTCCTTGGGTAAGACCGAAAGTTCCCCGATGGTCCATCCACCGGATTTCAAACTGTAAGACCATTCGCCGGGAAGTCCAACGACTTGAATAGTAGCATTCTTTACGCTTACGGAATTGTTAATGACGTCAATGGTATAATCAATTGACTGTCCTGGTGGTACCGAAATCTTGGTGAAAGGCGTGTAGAGTGTCACGGCAGTTTCGGCGACTGCAACGTAACTGAATGTTGTCATCCACGAGGTGAACAACAGAACGATGAACAATGTACGCCTTGGCAGTAAAAACTGTTTCATAAATTTTTAATGACTTTTTGTACATGCGGCAAAAATAAAAACGAGATAAAAAATCAAAAATGGTTTTTAAAATATTTTAGCGCCCACGGATGGTTCCCTGCCGATCGAACTATGCTAATCGTTACGCGTGCTCGCACTCAATAGACGGAGAGTGACATTTTTACAAATGACATTTTGACTTTTTGTGTGACATTTTTAAAGTGCCGTGCCCTGAAAGTTTGAATGGCACAAAAGTCGCTAGCCGAAAAAACATGTCGTCTTTAAATTTAAAATCTATGAACATTAATTTTAAACCAAACGAAGACAGGATTCTAGTCGAGCCAATAGCGGCTGAAAGCAAAACGGCTTCCGGTATTTACATTCCGGATACTGCCAAAGAAAAACCTCAATCCGGAAAAGTTGTTGCTGTGGGGGAAGGGTTGAAAGATAAACCCGTCACGGTGAAAAAAGGTGATCAGATATGTTACGGAAAATATGCAGGGACAGAGATCACCATTGACGGTAAAGAATATCTCATCATGCGCAACTCCGATGTGCTGGGTATCATCTAACTAATCGTTTAACAATTAACATTCACAACTATGGCTAAAGATATTTTATTCAATGCGAATGCGCGCGATAAGGTCCGCAAAGGTGTTGACAAACTCGCCAATGCTGTAAAAGTCACACTCGGTCCAAAAGGAAGAAATGTCATTCTGGGCAAAAAGTTTGGAGCGCCTACCGTCACCAAGGACGGTGTTTCGGTAGCGAAGGAAATCGAACTGAGCGACCCAATTGAAAACATGGGCGCACAACTTGTAAAGGAAGTGGCCTCCAAGACCGCCGATGCTGCCGGAGACGGCACCACAACGGCAACGGTATTAGCACAAGCGATCTACACACATGGTATCAAGAACGTCGCTTCCGGCGCCAATCCCATGGACCTGAAAAGAGGTATCGATAAAGCCGTCACCACCGTTATCGACAACCTTCGCCAACAAAGCAAAAAAATAAAGAGCTCTGCTGAAATCGCGCAGGTAGCAACGATCTCTGCTAACAACGATGAGACCATAGGCAAAATGATCGCTGATGCTATGGATAAAGTAGGCAAGGACGGTGTCATCACGGTTGAAGAAGCGAAAGGGACGGAGACCGAAGTGAAGATTGTCGAAGGGATGCAATTTGACCGTGGATACCTTTCTCCCTACTTTGTTACCAACACGGAAAAAATGCAGGCGGAACTGGATAATCCTTACATCCTGATCTATGATAAAAAGATCAGCGCGATGAAAGACTTGCTTCCAATACTTGAGCAAGCAGCCCAGACCAGCAGACCATTGGTCATTATTGCCGAAGAAGTAGATGGCGAGGCATTGGCCACATTGGTAGTAAATAAGATCCGCGGTGCCCTCCGAGTGGCGGCAGTGAAGGCTCCGGGTTTTGGTGACAGAAGGAAAGCGATGCTCGAAGATATCGCGATTCTCACAGGTGGAAAGGTGATTTCCGAAGAACTCGGGTTCAAACTGGAGAACGCAACCCTAGAGATGCTCGGACGCGCTGAAAAGATCAACATCGACAAGGACAACACGACCATCGTCAATGGTGCGGGAAAAAAAACCGAGATCGACGCCCGCGTCAATCAGATCAAGGCACAAATCGAATCAACCACGTCTGATTACGATAAAGAAAAATTACAGGAACGTCTGGCTAAACTCGCTGGTGGTGTTGCCATCCTCTATGTCGGCGCGGCTACAGAAGTAGAGATGAAGGAGAAAAAAGACCGCGTCGACGACGCATTGCACGCAACGCGCGCGGCGGTGCAAGAGGGAATCGTTCCAGGCGGTGGTGTAGCCTATATACGCTCGATCGAGGCAATCAAAAACACCGAGGCCCTTGGCCTTTATAACGATGACCAGGAAACGGGTGTGAACCTCGTCCGACTAGCTCTTGAAGCACCGTTGCGCACCATTTCCGAGAACGCTGGACAAGAAGGCTCCGTGATCGTCAATAAAGTCCGCGAGGGTAAAAAGGACTGGGGATACAATGCGCGTGAAAATAAATTTGAAAACCTGGTGGAAGCCGGAATTATCGATCCTACAAAAGTCACACGACTTGCACTGGAGAATGCAGCATCGATCGCAAGTCTGCTGCTGACTACCGACGCTCTCGTATCCGAGGTAAAAGAGGAGAAACAGAAAGCAGCGGGTGTGCCACACGGCATGGACGATATGATGTAATTCATAACGCCATAGCGTGCTAACTAAGCCGTCTCAAACATGGGACGGCTTTTCTTTTACGTTTAATGTTGTTAACGTTTCAGTTAGTTCTTTTGAAACTAAATTGCGGGTTAATGGATAAAGGACAATACACTGTGAAAAACGTAAGGCTGGTGCTGGGCAGCGGTGGCGCGCGGGGAATGGCCCATATTGGCGTTATCGAAGAACTGATTGCGCGGGGTTACACCATCAAAGAAGTTGCAGGTAGCTCGATGGGTGCCGTCGTTGGTGGTATCTTCTGTGCTGGCTATATGACAGAGTATAAGCATTGGCTTCAAACGCTTAGCAAGTTGGACGTGTTTCGTCTCCTTGATTTTACATTGTCATCTCAAGGGTTCGTCAAGGGAGAACGTGTCTTTAGAGCCATGGAGGCTTTCGTCGGAGACAGTGCGATCGAAAACTTCACCATACCGTTTACCGCCGTCGCTTCCGATATCACGCAGAGAAAAGAAATGCATTATAAAAGCGGCAGCTTATTCAAAGCACTGCGATCGTCAATGGCAATCCCCACGGTATTCAAGCCCGTGAATATCGGTCAGTCACAAATCGTTGATGGGGGCGTGCTCAATCCATTGCCGTTAAACGCGGTGTCAAAAAAGGACGATGAACTCATTGTAGCAGTGAACTTGAACAGCAATATCGCTTCTGGGCCGAGCCCGCGTCTTGAAGAGAACAAGGAAAAAGCAGCATATCTGCGAATGCTCAATACGTTTCGATCACAGATCCTTCGAATCGACAGTGCCGCAGAAGATAACATCGAACGCCTCGGGTGGTTTGATCTTCTAACAAAATCATACGAACTCACACAAGATCGACTCACCGAGTTGATGATTCAGATTCATCAGCCCGACATCGTGGTCAATGTATCACGCGATGCATGCGGCGTGTTCGAATTTTATCGGGCCGTTGAAATTATCGAATGTGGAAGGAGAGCGCTGGACAGCGCGATAGTCGGAAGCCGGAAAGAAACAGTTCAAAGAGCTTCCTAGCAGCGTGAATAAGGCGCTTGGTGATATTGTTGGTACGATATACAGCGATTAGGTTTTTATACGCTTTGCTGTCTCGTTACTCCTCTGTTAATCAAGCCACCAAGAAATAGATGAGTTATTATCATTGACGAACATTAACCCCTTCGTCACGCCGGATTATCGCGGTCAACATCCTCACATTGGTTTGAAAATTACTTTGCGGAGCGGCTTACATCGCGCGCAACTTCCATCGCGTCTGGTGCACAGGCGTAGATGTAGCAGAACACGCAGTTCACCTGTCGCGCAAAGAGTATGACCTCCCAAACCTTTCATTTGTTCATGGCACGGCCGAATCCCTTATGGTACTCGATAACTCGATTGACGTGGTCCTCGCCGTGGAGTCTTCCCATGCGCTCGGAAATGTGAAAAAATTCCTGAGCGAAGTTCTCCGTGTACTCAAACCCGGCGGGCACCTTCTGCTGACTGATTTAAGGGACTCGCTGGAAGAGATGGAATCCTTCCGGGAAGAATTAATGGCTTCAGGGCTGCTCATGATCAACCACGAAGACATCACAGTCAACGTGCTCTCAGCCATCGAATCCGACGATGCTGCTAAAAGAAAAACAATCGAATCACTCGTCCCTAAGAGCTATCAAAAAGTGTTTTTCGAGGTGGCCGCCGTTGTTGGATCAAGGGTGCACCAAAGCCTGAGAGATGGCTCGGGCGTCTACCACCGGTACGTGCTACAGAAGCCGGAAGCCCGTCTATAACCCTCTGAAACAGTGCATTAGCGTCGTTTTTGTGAATTTGTGGATAAAAATGTCGAAAAGATTAAACATTCATTCCTGATCCATGTTATAACATATATAACGATTGACAACATGGTAAAGGATTACCAAGAACGAAGAAAAGATTTCAAACACGCGTCCATAGCGCTGGCGGATGCACATCAGGGCACCCTGCTGGTGACTGCCACCGCTACGTACATTCCCATTGATCAGTTCAAATCGATTTTCAACGAGATCGCGCATTGGGTGGAAAAGTACAGTATTCAAAAACTCATTTTTGATAAACGCCAACTTACAGTATTCCACCAGCCTTCCATGGAGTGGTATTTTGTTGACTGGAAAGAAAGAATGTACGCTGCCGGGCTGACCAGGCATGTGAAGATCCTGCCGCAGGACGAAGTCTTTCGCCAGAGCGTGAGGATCGGGCGTAACAAGATCAATGAAGCTTATCCCAACGGCAAATTTCACACGATGGAGATTTTATATGCCGAGACGCTGGAGGAAGCTGTCGCACTCTGAAGCATCATTTGAATTATCACTCTAATAGTAAACCATAATTATAATGCTAGCACATCTGGCTTACGTAAGCGTAAGAAAAAAAAATTGTACCGAAGAAGAGATTGAAAAAATCCTTGCGGCCTGCAAGATCAATAATGCCCCGCTCGATATTACAGGGGTCCTTCTTTATTCAGAAACCAAGTTTATACAGTACGTCGAGGGAGAGTCGACATCCCTGATGGCCCTTTACGACAAGATCAAGAAGGACGCTCGTCATGAAAAAGCAGTGATGATCTCCTACAATCCAATTCAGTCCAGAATATTCCCGAGCTGGCAAATGGGCAGTCGCAAACTAGCCTCCAACGATATCGACTTTGTGACCGATATCACCCCGGGTGACAAGGAAATTTTTAAAAAGATAGTCAACGGCAATCAGGCCGATGGAGCAAAAGTACAGGACTTGTTATTGAAGTTTTTTAAAAAATGAGGATGTAGATCCGTGGAAGAACACTCGCTTCAGGCCAAGATCGGGAAGTTGATCGCTCAGCTCGAGGAAGAGGTGCGTAATCTCTCCTCCTGCCACCGAAGCGAACTCGACCGGATTCGCGAGGACAATACCATCGAGTTGAAAACACTCACCGATAATTTCGATAAGCTTCTCACGACCGTGAACGCGCAATACCAGTCACGGATTTCAGATCTCGAAAACGAGATCGACTATCTGAGAGAGCTCAACGTGGCCCAACGGATCATGATGGAAGATAACCTGGCGTATATAAAACGACTGGAGGAGAAACTCATCGCGACCCGTTCGCTGGATTAGTCTGTAAAGGCAGCGTCACAGTGAAATGTGTGCCCGCGGGTTCAAGCCGAAACGAGATACTGCCCTTCAGTTGCTCAACCGCTTTCCTGCACACATAAAGTCCAAGTCCATTGCCCATCGAACGTTCCGAGCCGCGATAGAACATCCCGAAGATATGCTGGCTTATCGATGGATCGATACCATCGCCATCGTCGATCACATCCAGCGTCCATTTTCCGTTCTGTTGTTGTGTACGGATAACGAGGGTACCCTTTTTCGACGGGTCGCGAAAGACAAAAGCATTGGAAAACAACGATTGGAAAATGATCACTACCAATGCAGGATCGGTGTATACCTTGGGTTCGCCAAGTTCTACTGTCACGTCGACGAGATGCCAGCCGGGAAGATGCCGGAACTCGCCAACAACCTGCCAGATAATTTTGTTGAGATCAATCGTTTCAAGTCGTGGTTCCTCCAGCACCGATTTGGAAAACGATGCCAGCGAACGCAGGAGATTATCCATCTGAACGGCTTTATCCTCAATGTGCCTTGCGTAGCTCCTGATGATGTCTGACTGCGGCTCGAGTTGAAGCAGAGAAAGAATTCCTTTGATGGAAGATAACGGACTGCGGAGATCATGCGAGGTCCGGTAAAGTATCTGGTCCAGTTCGAAGCTGCGGTCTCGCAGTTGAACAAGAGTACGCTCAAGGGAGGCGTTCTTGGACATTAATTCCTCAATGGCAGCGGTAAGTTCTTCCTTTTGTGATGACAACTCCTCAGCCTGATCGTCGAGTTGCTGCTCACGATCTCTGAGTTTCGTTGTTTCATCATTTAACTGTGCAAGGAGGGCGGCAATCTCTTCTCTGCTACTCCCGTTAAGCTGATTCATGTTATGCTCGTCCGGACTTTTCATTGCAATTCCAACAGTATACGAAGCGAAATTAATGGAAACAGACTATCCGAAGCAACCCCGTTGACGAGCAACAAAGCGCACCGTTCCGGGAGAGTGATTTATCGCTTTAGCGCAGGCTCGTCACAAGGTTTACTTATAACAATTTGAAAGATACCCTGTTAACAAATCGTGTTTTATCATCAACTGTTTCAATGGTTTTAAGCAACGATCACCTCGTCCAAATGGAGACACGCTACCGGGCGAACCTGATTAATTCTTTGGGAGGATTCAAGGGTCTGGTATTGATTGGCACCAAAAGCTGCAACGGCAACGAGAACCTTGCAACGTTCAACAGCTTGTTTCACCTTGGCGCAAATCCAGCCTTGTGCGGGATAGTCGTGCGTCCCAATGAGGAAAAAGAAAATACGCTTGGCAACATCATCAATACCCGGTACTACACGCTAAATCATGTGCGCCCGGAATTCTATCGGCAGGCGCACCAGTGCAGTGCGAGCTACGAACACGGTCGCAGCGAGTTCAAAGAAGTCGGACTAACCCCGGAATACTTCGATGGGATCCCCGCGCCGTTTGTCGCAGAAAGCAACATCAAATTCGCCTGTAAGCTCGAGCGAAAAATCGACATCGACGTGAATGGCACCTTCATCATCATTGGACGGATCATGCGGATAATTCTTCCTGACGAATACCTGAATGGCGATGGGTTTATCAACCTGCAGCATGCCGGTACCATGACATGCAGTGGTTTGGATAGTTATCACATCACAAAAGAAGTTGCCCGGCTGCGGTATGCAAAACCAGATCTCCCGCCGAGGGAAATATGAGATGCAGATTATTTGGAACTAATTACTGAAAAGCATGGCCTGGAACGCCGATGTTAAAATGCTCAGGGGTCAATAAAAAGAAGGAGGCGCGAACCTCCTTCCGTCTCATGACATTTACTCCGGCTGCATTCAATCCGATCATGTTTTCGGTTTGTTGTCAACGCGCCGGTGTTCGCGATAAAACTTATTCTTGATCGAATCCATTTGCTGCATCATGCCGCGCATATACTGGTCATTGAGCTCATAACGCCTCATGAAATAATCGTTATGAAAAAAATCAGGATATCGCGTTGAATCATTGAAAAATAATGGATCGAACTGGTTCTTGAAGAACAAAGGGTGATCCTTTTTGAAGTACCGGTCGAAACTTCCCATCAGGCTATCCATTCCGGCGGTGTCCCCGCTCATATTGGAATAATAGGAAGTATAGGTTGAATCAAAGCCAATCATGTTCCCTTTTTCATCAAAGCGCCTGTTCACCTTGATATCAATTTTGGGTTTCATCACACTGTCGGCCGAATTCTTTTTTAGCTGCGCGATTTGACTACGGGAATCCTTGTCGCAAGAGGAAACCAAAAGGGCTAATAGGGTCATCATCATTGCCAATGCCCCCGCGCGAAAAAGTTGTGAAGTGTTACGATTGATGGCTCCCCGCCTGGCAGAAAGCGCACCCATTTTAAAAAGTGATTTCATAGCCTTACATTTTACATTCTCTGACGTAAACCCCGCCAGCAATTCCCGTGCAACCCGGGTGCGTTTGCGTGACGCAATAAATTAAGGAGTCGGCGTGCCTGAGGAAAATGTCATGATGACTTTCTGACATTTTTGCGTCCGCTGAATCAAAAGAATTTTCGTCACTCTCCAGGTATCAAAAAAAGGAACGCGGAATTTTTGACAGGATTTTTGTCCGACTGAGAGGTGATTACAGAGAGGGCATAACTTTTGGAAAAGGGATCAGCGAAGTCGCGATTTCAAAATTCAGTTTCTTAAATCAACATGTTTAACTAAATCTTGAAAGGAGAATCAAGTTATGAAAACCTTAGTAAGACAAAATGCTACTTTGTTTCCATCCCTTCCTTCACTGATCGAGGATTTCTTTAGCCGGGACTGGGCGGATTCAACATTGGCCAACAGAAATTATTCAGCAACACTTCCTGCCGTGAATGTCAGGGAGACCAATGAAGACTACATCATCGAGGTTGCCGCTCCGGGTATGAAGCGCGATGAATTCAAAGTGGAACTTGACAACAACGTGCTCACCATTTCTTCACAACGCGAAGAAAAACAGGAGCAACACGATGAGGACGGAACATACACACGCCGCGAATTCAACTACCAGTCTTTCCAGCGTAGCTTTACACTGCCGGAGAATAAAGTAGAAGGCGAAAAAATCGCTGCGCGTTATGCCGACGGTATTCTTCATATCACCGTGCCCAAGAAGGATGAAGCGAAAGTAAAACCGATCAAGCAAATCACTATCGGTTAATCTGTCGCATCAACCAATTCATCAAATATCTCTGGGATAGTATTCATATCGATAGTGGTGGTCTGACAAATTGCAACGGTCCAATTATATCTCCTTTTCGTCCGGCCACACTATCGTTTTTTAGGATTAATGTTTTCTTAAACTCATTCTAACATGACCTCTTATGAAAACACGCATTCAAGCTATCGATCCGTTCTCAATCGCGCTGCACGCTGCACCATCTTCAACGTTACCGCGCCGAGCTTTTAACGTTTCCTATAATTCGTTAAATTCTCCATGGCATGAGGAAGAAAATAAATTTGTGCTTTACCTCGCCGTGCCCGGATTGACAAGAAACGATCTGCATCTCAATATCGAGGGACGAGTGCTTTCTGTATCAGAGAAGACACGGCCCGCATGGTTTCGACAAACCTCAGGCTTCAGTACCGGAAGGTTTCAATACAGATGTCTTCTGCCCGAAGGTGCCGACCCTGAACGCGTTGAGGCAAAATGCCGTGAGGGATTGCTGACCATTACGGTTGAAAAAATAAGGAACGGTAAAAAGCATTCCATCAAAGTTCTCGGCGGCGATACCGACAAGAATACTGGCGGGGTTAATGGATGGTGGAAGAACTTAAAGGAAAGAATGAACAGTATCATTCTTGCATCCTTCTGAAAACCAGTAAACGGTCCCTTCTAACGCGTCTTATTTGTGCTCGAACCAGGTGAACATTTATTGAAAGGTATTGTAGGCATGTTGCTCAGCATCCTCTTGCTGAGCTGGCTATTGAAGCGTTTCCGTCAACCGTATTTCAGCGCGTATATTATCGCTGGAATCTTGCTCGGGCCCCATGGTCTGAAACTTTTTACCGATGTAACGACCATCGCCCAGATTGGGTCTTTTGGTCTGATCATACAAATGTTTTTCATCGGGGCAGAAATTGAGATACCCGCGCTGGTTAAAAATTTAAATACGTCAGCGATCGGTGTATTTGTTCAATTGATTCTGAGCTTCATTTTCATCGCTGTCATCGGTCATCAATTGGACTGGTCCACCGAGCAGATCGTTTTATTCAGTTTCATTATCAGCCTGAGTAGTTCTGCGATTATCCTGGAGTACCTGCATAAGAATGGTCAGATCAATTCGCGGCTTGGCAATCTCACTACGGGTATATTGATACTGCAGGATTTCCTGATCGTACCGATGATCATGATATTGAACTTCCTGACAAACGGTGATGTAAACACGGGACAACTCGTGCTTGGTCTGGTGGTAACCGTCGTTTTTATATTGTTGCTCCGGATGCTTGTGCTTAAAAGAAAATTGTTTCCAACAGGCGTTATCAATTTCCAACCGGATCACGAAATGCAGGTCTTCATCGGACTATTGATGTGCTTCGGGTTTGCCTGGATCACCAGTTTGCTGAACCTTTCCGCCGCTATGGGAGCCATGTTCGCTGGCGTCATCATCTCGCAGAATCAGTCAATGAAATGGCTGGACCACACCCTCGTTCCTTTTCGTGTATTTTTCCTGTCGTTATTCTTCTTTTCTATAGGCCTGCAGTTGGACTGGGGCTTTGTGATGGAACACATCGCACTTATCACCACCCTGGTGATATTAATCTTTGGAATTAATAGTCTCATCAATGCATGTGTGTTCAGATTGTTTAAGGAGACGTGGAAAAACAGCGTTTACGCCGGCGCCTTGCTTTCGCAAATCGGAGAGTTCAGTCTGGTTCTTTGCACAGTAGCCAAAAGTTTAGGATTGGTTGACGACTTTTCATTTCAGTTGACGCTAGCGGTAATTTCCGTGACGATGCTATTATCATCGGGATGGATATCCATTATTAGGAATGCCTTGTTTCGTGCCCCGGAGTCGACGGGGCCAGGCAATGTCTATGCACCACGAAAACCTGAAACAGGAATTGTCACCGATGAAGATAAGAGGCTGATCACTTCGAAAGTCAGCACCCGATCACATTCCGGATCACATCCGTCCATTTAGCCATCGAACTTGGTTTTATTTCACACGCTGCATTATGCTGTTGGAAAAATGCCCTGTCAGAAGGACTGATATTTGTCGAGAACATCACGACCTTCGTATCGCTCATTTCAGGGAGTTCATGGATAGCAAGGAGCATTTCCCTGCCGTTTAGCAAGGGCATATTGATATCCAGAAAAATAACATCCGGTATGGCGATCACATCATTTTTTAGATAATCAATCGCGTTCAGTCCATTGCGCGCTGTTATATACACAATGGACTCATCAATCTGCGACAAAGTTTCCCTAAGCATGTCGAGATCGTCATCGTCATCGTCTACTGCAAGCACCAACATGTAACAGCTTTTATTATAAAGTTAGTTAATAGTAAAAATGAACGTACTCGAGTTTTAACCTGCGGCAGAAAACCTCCGGACACTGCATATGGCGATAACCTCACTCAGGATCGTTTGATCTCAATACAAAATCCGACAGCGTTGGAAACAACATTGCTTTCCGCCAATCTATTGTCATGATCCGTTGTTTTTGAGAACATGCACATCGACATAACGTGACGTGCAAAGTTCAAGTGTTCAATATTCATGTTCTTGAAATGCTGGTCAAATGACGATGACAATGCATCATCACTCTCCATGAATTCTGACAAACACACGAAACGATACACAGTAAAAAATGGGTCGTTAACGACATTAAGCTCGTTTAAAAATCCGCTTCCTGCAGCAAGATTTTCGATCGGTCGGAACTTATCTGAATCATCCTGCACTTGGTAAGACGAGACCAAGTCAGTAACGCATAGAAAATAGTCCAGAAATTTCTTCCTTGCCTCAATTGTCCACCCGTATGAATCATCAACATCTAATTCTGTTTCTGCCAAGATTTCATTCAAGCAGACTAAAATCGTCGCTCTACTAAAAAGAACAGGCATTCCACCACCAGGTTTCTGCTGCAGGTAATTATAAATTAACTGCAGTCTTTGTCGATAGGGTAAGGAAGCATTATAATTCCCGTTGCAGAAATACATCAGGATTTTCATCTGCTCTTCTGGATCTATCTTAAACTCCTTTTCAATTGCACTCTTGAGCATATTGTTAAGGCCAGCTAATTCGTAAACTAGGTTCCGCTTGGGAAGCCCTTGCAATAAAGTTTTACGATCACCAGAAAACTTTTGGCCGTACATTAGTTCGTAGCCAACTTGCAAGGCAGATCCCAATATTTCCATGTCTTTATTTGCAGGGCGCTTTATGTGAAAAAATTTGATCTATATTTTCCGCGAGTGCATACAGTGACAACTTCAAGGTTTGATAGGTCGAACGCTGAATATGTACAATAGACGATTGCATGTAAACCAACTTATTTAACCAATTGCAGAAGCCAAGGCATCCGACATTTTTTTGTGCTTGTCCGGATTCTTTTCTTTAAGAGCGTTAATGTTCTGCAGTTTCCATTTTATCGCAGGCAGGTGCTGAACGGGTAATGGAAACAAACTCCAATCCGGTTCACCAGTCATGAAAGAAATCAGGAATTCCCTGTCTTGTGGAGTCAGAGTTTTCTGAATGTCGTCGACCAATTTAAGTCTCGTTTGTTCGAACATCTCATATGAAAATGGAATTGCTGTCATCCCGGCGAATTGTTTCTCAAACGTTTCTCTTTGATCCAACAAGTGAGGCGAAATAAGTTCATGCATCGGTCGCGCATGACTTAAGAGGAACATGAGAAAGCCTTGCTTGATTTCTTCCGATATGGAGTCAGACAAGTAAAATACATGCATATCAAAAATGTCGCGTGGATGTTGCCGGTCCAGCGCAGCACAGATCTTACCTCCATAAAGTTCAGCATGCGAGGCAACGTTCATCGCAGCGAATTTCTTAAACTCAGTTTGAACGGCATCAGTTACGGGCAGTTCACGAACAGGAAGCAGTAAACCACGCGTTGTTGTGTTGACTTCAATTTTGATATGCGCGGAATTTGTCTGGCAGTTCAATTTTACATCTTCGCCTTGGCCCTCAGGCACACGCGTGATCGAAATACCGGGCACCGCCTTCTTGATACCTGTTTCAATTCTATCAAGCGCATCTGAAATTTTCGCGAGAGCAGTTGCGCGATCATCGTCCACGGTGACATATGTTAAATCAATATCAACGGATAACCTGGGCATGTCGTGCACAAACAAGTTGATTGCAGTCCCACCTTTGAGCGCGAATATTTTTTCCTGAGCTACTACAGGAAGAATTGATAACAGAAGATCTACTTGAGAGCGGTATTTTTCATCGATCATTCTGCCAGTTCTTTTGGTACGCTGATATGAAACGTCGCGTTGAATACTCCTCCAGGCAGGATGCTGCGGTCACCTTTTCCCAAGTCTATTTTGGTGTGGTCGACATAGTTTAACCACTGGTGCTTTGCCTTCGTAGCCATGAAGAGGAATAGCCTCTTGACTTTTACCGATGTACATTTCTCAAGAAGTTCCTGCACTACCTTTGGGCGAAGATTTGAAAGCCCTTCCATCAAATGATAACACTCTATGATATCCATCTTCTTCGGTGTAAGATACAAGCACTCCATGATTGCTCGTTCAGGAGTTGATACCGTTATCGAAAAACCTTTGTCTAGATATTCGGTGAGTGCCATGTTCTCGGGGAAGAGCGTTGTTCTCACATGAAGTAATGATTGACTCCATGAGTACTCGACGAACCATCTGGGAAGTTTTACGCCGCGCGGAGAGAAGAGCAGTATTTGTTCCTGAGAGAAACGCACATAGTGGCTTAAGCCTTGTAGGGAAAGTGACGAAACCGCACCAACATGCACGGACAGCCCGGCCTGTTTTTGGATTGTAAATAATGCACCGCGCCAGGATACATCATCGTCAGGTTTTATGAACGCACCTGTACCTAGCGAAGCCAACCATCCGTTTCGTTTATATACCTTTTGAAGGTCGCGTGATATTCCAATTTCCTCCAGCCATTTTGGTAACACGACGGTTCCGGGCTTATGGAGGGCTAATAGATTCTTTAATTTTGATCTATTTTGGGTATTCATAGTACCAATAATACAATATTTTTAATGAAATGGTTCTAAATTCATTGAAAATGTTGTTATAAAGGTATTAGTAATACCTAAAATATTACATTTTTAATGAAATAAATCAGGTTTGTGGCTGTTCTTGCGGCTGTAAAGGCTTAACTGTCACCGCTCCAATTGTATCAAAATTCGCTATCGCCAGCAACAGAGCAAAATGATCGGTCTCATCGATTCGTAATAACCGACATTGTAATTCTTTATTCGATCCCTCTGAAAGCATGTTAAAGAAGAACGGGAACAGGAAATTGCTTCGATACTCCTGCTGCGTTTTAGGTAAGGTAAGGCTGATTGCTTCTTTTTAGGGTTGACAAAATAGTCGTCATAGTAACGAAAGAGGAATGTCTTATCACTCATTTTTGTCAAGACCCCCGCAGGCTCTTTATTTACATATACCTCAGCTTCTTTCATGTTTATACGATTCTATATATCCAGCATATATGCTAGATATATGCCCATGAAAGATTAAAAACCCATATTGATTGGCGGGATTTATCCCAAATAGCCTACAGTCATTTGTCTTTTCGCATTTCGCGAAACGCGAAGGTGGTCAAGCCTGAGTCTTATGCTTAAGATCAACGTCACCAGATGCCTCGGCTTGCCGAAAATCTTTTTTTACATACCTATGAGCTTTAGCTATATGGCCATCCAAAGAACGTTTGCTCGGAAATGGACCCATATCACATTCGGTGCACCAATGCTCAACGACTTTTTCCTTATCCGCTCTCACACGTCTGAAGAACAGATCACTCAGTTGCCAGATCGCGAGTGAATGCATGAAGCATATCAGTAAGCTTGTAGCGGTCCACTTGATATTAAGGATTGTCGGTTCTTGAAGTGTGATGAACCAGTAATCATAATAGAGTGCATTAATAAAGAAGCTTACCAATGCATATGCCTTTCCCGCGCGTTGATATCCATTGATGATGAATACAAGAATCAAAATTTCGATCACTGCGGCGAGTGCAATACCATAGATCCAGTTCATGACCGTGAATCCATAGATGGTCATGTCAATATGTTCAATCTGTTTGAACAGGTGACCGGCATGTGGAATATAAAGGATGATCAGTGCGAGCGCGGCATGAAATACTACCTCCTTACTTTCCAGGTACGTGACTATTTTATTCATAGACCGGTAGTTTAAATGATGCTAAGCGATTAGTATAATAAATGTACTATGACAATGAGCCTCACTCAAGATGTCCATGCCTTGAACCACTTGGGGATAATAAGGGCAAATACTTTTTACACCGTGTTCACCTTGGTCAAAACTATTTTATGTTATGGGACGCGATAGGGTCTTGCTCTTACCTCGTAACCAAAAGATCTTAGTAACAGTTGGAGAGAACATACGGTTGGCTAGACTCCGGAGAAAATTCACTTCGGCAATAGTAGCGGAGCGCGCTAACATTAGTAGACCTACATTGTTAGCGATTGAGTCAGGTTCTACTGGCGTTTCAATTGGAGCCATACTCCAAGTACTTTTTGTTCTCGGCCTGGAGAAGGATATGCTTAAGGTTGCAAGCGATGATCAGCTGGGCCGGAAACTTCAAGACTTAGGATTGACGGTGAAAAAGCGAGCACCAAAACTAAAGTGATAAGAATTTTCGCGCGGTAAATAATTTAGTACTAAGAAACTAATTCGGAATAGCTGCTTTGAACTATAGAAATCAGATGTTACACATACCGAAGAAATTCTGCAAAACCTGTACTTGTGACACACAGCCTGTCTTCAAAATATGAGCAAGTATGGTTGTCATCGGAATAAACAAGCTCCGTTCTCTTAAAATGAAACAAATCAGATAGAATCTTAATCTTCCGTTGTACTAATATGTCGTAACCTTGCTTTCCGCTGTAGATGGGATCAATTAAATGAATCTTGACTTTCTGATTTGCTTTTAATGCATTGATAATACTGCTGTTGATGTGATAATCACCCAGCGAGTAACCGATAACAATGATTTCATCTGCGACCATACAATCTCTATCAAATGCTGCTTGCATCTGCCTGAACGGACTTATTAATGATTTGTGCGATTTCTGATACCCGGAAATGATGTTCGACACTTGAAAGCTTCGTCCTCGATCTACTTGTGCCACAGTGCTCTCGGAAGAGTTCATCTCAAACGAGTGGAATGGTGTCAGTGAAATCCACGGATTAATTAGTTGGGTATATTCATCGCGGGGATGAACTTGCCAATGGGTAGACCCGTGGAGATTGTAATGTACCGGTGAATCTATATCTGTTAAAATCCTATGCAGATCAAGTTTTCGGTCACCGAGTTCATCCTTATGATCCTTGAACCCCTCAAAAGCATCAACACCAGTTGCCTTGGCTAGCATTTTGAAATTCCTGTCATAATTCAGGGTGTACATTCTCACCAGCCCTAGACTGCTGAGCTTTGTATACCAAGCCATAAACAATTGATTTAATTCGTTTCGCAAATCATCTTTTACGTCACCCTTCCTTCTGAATGAATAACTAGAAATTCTTGCTGAAATGTCAGTTAGAATTTCCGCTAACAAGTGTTGAAAAACAAGTGTTGAAAATAGAATTGTGTGGGATTTTCGTAGTTCAAGGAAATCTTACCAAAAGCATACTCAGTATTGGAAGGAATATTTAAGCGATAACCGTGTTCTTCTTTTGCACCTGCGATCGTGAAGTCCCAGTTGTGTTCTCCGAAAACAGATTTAAAAAAAGCGTTAGTAATAGATGGCAGTCGTTCCTCTCCATTATAGTATGCATAATATGCAAGTAGGTCCTCGATCACGCTAATGATTGTTTCAAAGTTGATCTCAGGTTCGGGCAGTGCCTGCTTCAAGTTTTCGAATACGAGTTCAGTGATTGGTACATTCGTTTTATCTCGAAACGATTTACCTGCATTTCTTACGATAGTAGTAAGACTGGCTGTAGTTGGCCCACCCCACGGAATTGCAGCACCAGCTCCGAAAAGGAGTACTGTTCGTTTACTCATTGTTTTGTCTTATAATTTTGGAATTCATATTCTTCTATTCTTTCATTAATCATTGTACAAAGTTAGGCTTATGCCGGAACATGCTTGCAAGGAACTACGGCATAAACGGTTTCCCCCTTTCAGCTATCGCTTACAGGAACCCCCATTTATTCCGTTCCTCCTTGTGCATGATCTTCTCTCTTTGCCGCCGCGCCTTCCGTCATAAGCCTGTGTGTGCACCATAATTAATTCTAACGATTATGGAAAACAAAAAAGAAACAACACAGTATCAGGTAGCCGAGATTGAGCTCTCCTACAAGCCAAACGTGAAACCTTCTTTACGTCCAAAGATCACGTGTTCAAAAGACGTGCATCATTTGCTTTACGAAACTTGGGACAAGAACAAACTAGAACTTCAGGAACAGTTCAAGGTGATGTTTACCAACAGAGCAAACAAAGTACTTGGTATCTATGAACTCTCAACAGGTGGAATTGCCGGAACAGTTGCAGATCCAAAGTTGATCTTTGTAGCTGCTCTCAAATGTGCAGCGTCTGGATTTATTCTATCGCACAATCATCCTTCCGGAAATCTAACACCGAGTCAGGCAGATCTTGACTTAACGAGAGAGCTAAGAGAAGGAGGTAAACTTCTAGAGCTTCAACTGCTCGATCACATCATCATCACCAGCGAAGGTTATTATTCTTTTGCTGACGAAGGGGTGCTTTAAGGGCCCTTTTTCTCTATAATAAATAGAGAAGAATCATTATTTTTAATCATTAATAGAGTTTGCGTCTGGATGAATGATTTGATGGTTGAGGATTTAGGTACGCTGTTTTTAACTCTGTGAAAATTCGCTTGTAAGTTATTGATTTACAATACGCAGTTACAATCAAACTAAGTTGTACTGCTCCCAGCGGGATCGCGAAGGAAAACCTGAGATACTAGCTCGGGCTTTTCTACTTACCCAGCCATCCTAGTGCCCATTAACCCTTCGACGGCATCCCAGGAATGCCAATCACCATACAATCCTTGTGCAGTGCCGACATTTAGTATGTCGGACAATTCGTTACCCCGAAAATCCTATGAAGCGTGTTTTGACCATTTTAGTCTTTGCACTTGCATTGACAAGTTGCGCACCTAAGGTTGATGAATCTGACATCGACATGAAAAGACGTGCAATCGCGGATCGAATGCTGGATAATGATCGGGCATCGCTCCAATTGGAAGTGGATGGAAGTAGAAGTACCAGGAAATCTGTAATGCGACTGTTACAGGAAATAAAAAATTGTCCTCGTTTCGGGCACGTTACAATGAACAAAAAGATATTCCAAGTCTCGTCGCTTATGCGGATTCAATTTTTAGCCGATATCAATTGCTTGATCGTCAAGAGACATTTATTCTGAAGGGTCTCAACTATTATAAGCGGAATGTTCTTGAGGCCAGAGATTCAATAAGCATTTTAAATCTCACCTGGTACACGCTGTATGCGGAGCAAGTTGTACTTGCCGATTATCGTTATCGCTTGGGTATTGTTGGAGATCCCTTTGGCCTTTATTTTCCACGATTGTATCGGATAGTTCGGTCGCGCTCGGTGATACGGTATTCGTGTTTGTTGAAGGTGCAAGGGGTCTTGAAAAATGGAACATTGATTTCAAACGTGTAGCCTGCAAGAATAGTGTAACAGGAAATAGCATCTCACCACGCATCGTAAAAACAGGATTACATTACATCTTCATTTTTGTTCCCAGAGAAAAAGGAAAGTATAACCTGCATGGGCCAATATCGATCTCGCAAGGTAAAACAAAAGATGACCATGCTATTGGTAATGAATTTATGGTGGAGTAGGCGCGCGTATGTAACAGATGGCCCCACTGTTTCATCTCCTGGTAAGGCGTTGTCGGGAATTTGAATTGTATTTTCAATTCATCATAATTTTGTTCAGGATTATACATGTGATCCATTCACCTGGACAACCCCAATCCCATCTTTTTGATTAACGTGCCGCTCCTACGCGCGAGTTCATTCGGTTCATTACACGGTTTCGATATTCTTATACCGCGACGATCTCCTTCACCGTTGCTGCACACCATAATTGTAATCATTACGATTGTAAATTTTTTTCATAGGCGTGATGCGCTCATTGGCAAGTCGTGTGGTGATGTTGTCATTTCTGTTTGTGTTAATCGCTGCTTCTACCTCGCACGCGCAGACTGACGGTGCCAGCACAACTACTACTGCAGTAGAACAACAGCAGGCTGCAATTGTTTCTTTTTAGAAACGCGATCAGAACAATAACTACACAGAAAAGGAACGCTCAATTTTGAAGCGCACCGCGTCATACCGATTGAAGCGTTAGAAAGCAATGCACGACTCAAGCACTAGCTTTTTGAAATGCATAAAAAAGGAAAGGATCTCGATTTCAATGGGATCGATAATGGTCCAAAAGAAAAGTTTGAAGATGGATCAGGTAGGTCACGGCAGCCACCCTCAGTACACCAGAGCACTCGATGATAAAATCACTCAGGTGATTAACGACGCGGGAGGCGATCTTGACGAGGCGTTTGAAAACGTTAGAGATTTGATTTCTCAGGTGAAGGGAACATTAACGGATGAAGCAATCATGGGTAGTAAAAATGTAAATGAAATTGTTGACTTTTAATTTATGAAATACTACCAAACTAAGATCAAAAGCAGCTTCCCCGAAGTCGACAAAATTCTAGGCTATGCCAATGGCGTGTTGGTGGAAAATCGTGAATTGTATTTTCCGAGAATCTCAAACAGTGAGGTGATTTACGATGCTCCTGTGTTCGACTATTTTTATTTGCAAACCTATGATCCGAAAGAAGATGCCGAGTGGCGACTGCAGGACGTACACGGATTTTCCGGCGAATATCCAGCTGTATCTGCATGGTATGTGTCTGACAGATTTAAGGAACTCATCACACGTCACAACATTGCAAAAGCATTCCATTTTTATGCAACCAAGCTGAAATTCAAAGATGAGAAACTTGCTTATTGGATGTTCCACTACGGAATCCTCGGGCATTCCTTCGATCCTAACACAATGATAGATTTTAATAGATCTATTTTCCTTTAAGACAAAAATCAACCTCTCGTTGTTTCGAATTTCGCAGAGTATAAAAAGGAACGAAAAAAAATAAAAGTTGGGATATCGAAGGATCTGATCACTCAGAGAATAGTGTTGAAAAATACGGTTGATTTTATTACGATGTTCGGTATAAACCAAAGCGGAGAATTAGTATCAGAAAAACTCAAGCTTTCCATTGAGTCAGCAAATATTGAAGGACTGGAATTCAAACCATTACCCTATGAGATTGTGATTGAGGAATAGCAGGCAGACGAAAATGTATTTTTTAAAACGATTTAAACAACAAACTATGAAACCAAAATTTCCTCTTAAACTAATACTCTCACAGTGATCGTAGCACTAACTACAGCTTGCAAAGATGATGACGACGATGGAAATAAACTCAACAATCAAGCGGAGTTCAATGGATCAAAAATTACGCTTACAGGATCACTGCCGATGTACGACTATTTCGGAAGAGCAGTAGGAGAAACAACTGTACACGATCAGGACATCACGTCCTACGGTGAAGGTCTTCAATATGATATTGAAACGAATCCGCCAACAGTATCAGGCGCTGGTGATCTCATCACGTTCAAAGCTGTTAGTAACGTGGCAACCGATGCGGTTGAAGGCGAAGCTGCAGTGTTCACCTTTCATGATGCCTCCGTTAGAATAGGTGTTAAACCTGGCACCAGCGATGGAACAGTTTATAAAATCACCAGCGGTGTTCTGAAATCTACCGTGGATAACGGCGCAAGCCTCGACTACTCGTTCGAAGGTACCACCGAAGACGGAAAGTCGATTAAATTCTCCTATACCGGATATGTTTAGGGATTTGAAAAAGAAAATTAACGTCGGATAATAGTCAGTGGAATTGGGGAAACGGTGTGGCTATTCCATCGAAAGAATACTGTGAAAAATTTTACAATCGCACGTTGGACATGATCAATCAGTTTAAACCTGATCTTCTATATTTCGATGACACAGCCTTGCCAGGAAAATTTTTCCTGGAGATTCTGGATACCAACAAAGCTTTCTTTGAAGCCAGTGAAGAATTGAAGAAACTTGCAACGGATTACAAAGTAACAATAGTGTTTAAACCCGAGTAGCAATGAGTCAAGCGTACGTCGATGCCATAACCCGCGCTTATGAAAAAATAAACTTCATCAGCCGTTTTGAGAACATACTGGTGCATACAGATTTTGCCAATCGTCTGCGCAAAACGGATAAGAAGCAAGTCATCAGCATCCTGAGTGAATTGGGATATACTTTCAAGGTTCGCACACCAGGGCCAGAATATGTCTCCGAAGAGGTCCATGGTGAATTCAAGTTTCGCTTTGTCCTCGATGTGAATGGTGGTATCGTGCTGGGGTATGTCTATGTTTTTCTGAACGATGAAAAAATTGAATTCCCTTATCCGAATCTGGTGTTTACTTATAAATACCTGTTAAACGATGTGGATAGACTAATGAACCCGTCCACGATTTTCGTCGATTACGTGGAGATGAAAATGATTGTGAAAGACCTGCTTGACATTTACTCGGACTTCAAGGTTGCTTTTTTAAAAGAAGCCCTTGATACAACGAATACATAAAAAAAGCTGCATACGAAAGCCAAATGTGAATCTTTCCCTAAGTGGGCTCTATAACTTTTACAAGAATGAAGATAAGCGTCAGCATATTAATGTTAACCTCAGTTTTCAAGAGGCTGCAGATAAACAGGGAGACATTATTAAGCCCGGCGCGGTTTCGCAGTTTTATAACATGAGTACAGTGTATGGATTGTTGTTTGTGCCGCAGGCCATTCATTTCACGGCTTCTGTCAATACAACATACAACCACGTCGGCGGTAAAACGTATTGGATTACGGGGCCAACGCTAGGGGTACGCGCAAAAGTTTTTAAGAAAACAATGTTAACAGGAATGTCTGCTTCATACAACGTTAGTTACAATGATGGTACCGCAGAAAACAAAGTATTAAACCTTAGAGGTAACGTTGGCTATATATTCATGAAGAAACATAACCTCACCTTAAACGCAGTATGGCAACGCCGGGAGCGCTTAGAAGTTCCCGTAACGACCGCAGTCACGACTACATTTGCGTATGCATATAGTTTCTGAGATAATCGTTGGGCGATGCCGACTGGCGCGACTTTCAAATTCGTGTTGAGGTAAGGTACTACCAAACATATCATAACCGAAGCTTCATGAAATATTCCATAAGCAATGCATGGGAAGCATTATCGTGTCGTGAACGATAAAGGTATTATGCTTAGGGTCCTCTTGTTGTGCCATCGAAAAAGGTGTATTCCTAATATTATTGGGACGTGATCAATTGACGTCCGATGGACTTAGCCAATCTCACCGAAAATTGTTTCATTCGGAAGTGCTATTTAATTTAGAAATAAATTACACAAGCAGTGCCTTTGCATAAGGAAGGACTGTAACGCTAAGATTACATAAAAATGAAAACCCTTACGGTCACCGCACTAGCATTAATACTTGGAGTATATTCAACGTTCGCTCAAGAGGACTTCAAGGTTCCGATCGGTGCGGGAAACGAACCCGTTGCAGCGGGGAAATTTGAACCTACTTGGCAATCGTTAGCACAATATGAAGTTCCTGAATGGTTCCGGAATGCCAAGTTCGGAATCTGGGCACACTGGGGACCACAATGTCAACCCGGGCAGGGCGACTGGTATGCGCGATTTATGTACAAAGAAGGTAGCAGTCAATATACGTGGCACCTTAAGAATTATGGGCATCCTTCTAAAGCCGGATTCAAAGAAGTAATCAACAGTTGGAAAGCTGATCGTTGGGATCCAGAGAAACTGGTTGCGTTATATAAAAGAGCCGGTGCTCAATATTTTTTTGCAATGGCCAATCATCACGATAATCTTGATCTGTGGAATAGTAAATATCAGGAATGGAACACGGTAAAAGTCGGACCACGTAAAGATATACTTGCAGCATGGGCAAAAGCGGCAAAGAATAACAATCTTATGTTTGGCTTGAGTGTTCATGCAGCGCATGCATGGTCTTGGCTCGAAACTTCTCAACAGTCAGATACTGTTGGGAACTACGCTGGCATTCCTTATGATGGCAAGCTCAATTCTGCTGATGGAAAAGGGACATGGTGGGAAGGATTGGATCCACAAGAACTATATGCACAGGATCACTCACTTAGTGCGGGCTACAGCGATATAAATAAAATCCATAGTCAGTGGAATTGGGGAAACGGTGTGGCTATTCCATCGAAAGAATACTGTGAAAAATTTTACAATCGCACGTTGGACATGATCAATCAGTTTAAACCTGATCTTCTATATTTCGATGACACAGCCTTGCCGCTTTACCCTGTAAGTGACGCCGGTTTAAAGATCGCCACACACTTTTATAACACGAACATTGCCAAGCACGATGGTAAACTTGAAGCTGTATTGTTTGGTAAAATTCTTACTGACGATCAAAAGCAATGTTTAGTATGGGATGTTGAACGTGGTGCTCCCGATCAAATTCAAGATATTCCATGGCAAACCTGTTCATGCATTGGTGACTGGCATTATAACAATTCGGTATATCAAAACAATCAGTATAAATCCGCTAAAGATGTTATACATCAACTTGTAGACGTGGTGAGCAAAAATGGTAATCTACTTTTGAATATTCCCGTACGCGGTGACGGAACTATCGATGAGAAGGAGGTTGCGGTTTTGCAAGGCATCACAGCTTGGATGGACATCAATAGGGAGAGCATATTCGATACCCGCCCATGGACAGTATTCGGTGAAGGTCCGGCCGCTGATGCTGCTAATCCTTTAAACGCTCAGGGATTCAATGAAGGACGGGTCAAGTTCTCTTCTCAAGATATACGCTTCAATAAAAAAGCGAACATCTTATATGCCACGATACTCGGTAAGCCCGATGAAAAAATAATCATCAGAAACCTCGGCACCGCTCGCGCAACGCGTAAGATCAAAAAAATACAATTGCTTGGCAGTAGAGAAAAAGTAAAGTGGAGCCAAAACAAAGATTCATTGGAAATCGAAATGCCCGCGACAGTGCCCAATGACATCGCTATCGTTTACAAAATCTATGAGTAAACTTTAAATTTGGCTAGTACACAACCACCCCTTGGGAAAAGATGGAACAACGCTGCCGAGATTTTATCATTCCTTGCGTGGCTAATCGGCCAACTAAATCTTTACGACACTTTCAATTTGTCGAGAGCGGTATTAGCGTAAAACCGACCAAGTGCCAGGAATGGTTTCGCAACTGCAGATCCAATTGACTACGGGACAGCAACTCGATTCTAGCCAAGTCGTCAAGCATATACCTTCACGATCTCGGAAGTCTATCATTACGCCGATGTAGCGAATCCACAAACCAGTCCGACCTCTTCTCCCTTTACTGTCAGTAATTGTCGGTATGCTAGCACTTATTGTTCTTCTGTCGGTCGCGTGATCTTGAAGATCATTTTTAATCTGCAGATAGTCAGTTTGTTAGTTGGATGTTACATGCTCATAAAATGGTGTAACACTGGCGTAAGCGTAATCAGCCTATCCTCCTCCATATTTACAGAAATCGTTTGCGCCCGTGGCGCTCCCTGACCTCCTATGATAAGAACTTTACTCGTCAGCTCCCTGACATTTGCCCTTTTATTTGGGGTAAACGCTCAACCATCCATTGCGCCTGAGCCGTCAGCCGAGGCGGCATCCTTTGCGCACTTCGATTTATTTTTTTACAACGGAGAAGACGATTTTTATGCCAGGCTACCGCTTACTTCCGCCGATCAGTTTTACAATCCAATCTTGCCGGGTTGGTACTCTGATCCAAGCATCTGCACAAATGGAAAAGACTATTTCCTGGTGACATCGACATTTGCTTATTTTCCAGGTGTACCGATTTTTCACAGTGAGGACTTAATAAACTGGAAACAAGTCGGACACGTTCTGACCCGCCCTTCTCAACTTAAGCTTACAAACCAGAAAGTGAGTGAAGGAATTTTTGCGCCGGCGATAAGCTACAATCCGCAGAACAAAACGTATTACATGATTACCACCAATATTGGCGGTGGAAACTTTTTCGTCAAGACGAAGGACCCATTTGGTGAATGGTCCGATCCAATCTGGCTACCTGAAGTACACGGTATTGATCCGTCGTTTTTCTTTGATGACAATGGACGTGCTTACATTGTTAATAACGATGCTCCTGAAGGTACTGTAGGATATGATGGCCATCGTGCGATTCGGATTCAGGAATTTGATGTATTAAAAGACAAGACCTTTGGGCCTCGGAAAATGCTTGTTAACGGAGGTGTTAATCTCGCTGATAAACCGGTATGGATCGAAGGGCCTCACATTTACAAGATTAAGGGCAAATATCTCCTGATGGCTGCTGAAGGTGGCACAGGCCCAGACCACCGCGAAGTGATTTTCAGCGGTGATTCTCCGATGGGAACATTTACACCGTGGAAGAGAAATCCGATCCTGACTCAGAAGCATCTTGATCCTAGTCGTCCAGACCCGATTACTTGCGCTGGTCATGCAGACTTGATTCAATCGAAGGATGGATCGTGGTGGTCTGTTTTCCTTGCATGCCGACCCATTGAAAATCGCTTCGAGAATCTCGGGCGGGAAACATTTCTGATGCCCGTCACATGGAGCGAAGACGGGTTCCCATATTTGACGAAAGACGATGAAGTTGTTCCGCGCATTCTAAAGATGAAGGGCGCAAACCGTCAAGCCAACACTACGTTTGGTAATTTTTCGAAGCGAGATGATTTTGATAAAGCTGTGCTCGGCATGGACTGGATGACATTGCGTGGCGCCGCTTCGAATTTGTATTCACTCAGTAAAAAGCCTGGCTATCTCTCCTTGCAATGCATCCCAGCAACGGCTGCGGAACGAAAAGAACTTGCTTATGTATCACGACGCCTTCAGCATCACAAATTCCGTGCATCAACGACAGTAGACTTTCAACCACAGGATGACAATGATGCTGCAGGAATGCTACTGTTGAAAGATGAAGGACATCACTACTTCCTCGCGATCCGCAAAAGTGGTAACGCCCGGAAAGTGACGTTAGAAAAAACAACTCCGCAGGGAACTGAAGTCACGCACACGATGACGCTGTCGCTATCGAAGGGTACGATTCAACTTAAAATAGAATCCGACGGCACCAGTTTCAACTTCTATGCCGCTGAAGAATCAGGCGATTGGAAAACGGTAGCGAAAGGTATAGATGCGCATTTTTTATCGACGGCGAATTCATTTGGATTTACCGGAACCAATGTGGGGCTATACGCAACGCGACATCCATAATAGTTCAAATGAAATTTTCTTACTACCAGATCAACCCTAACCAACGATCAATATGGCAACACGAAATACGCATACATAACACTATGAGCACGATAAAATTTTACCAAAAACTTAAAACCTAAAAGAGCATTTAGCATGAAAAAAAATCTACCAGAAACACTTCCTTTCATTGTACAGTGTCTGGCCATTGGCTTCTGCTTCCTTTGTTTTTTTTCAACAGACGGTTATGCTTTAAGTAAGCATAGCGCCATTGAGGTTGTAAACAACGACTCGTTCGTTGCGGGAGCACTTTTGCAGAGCAGGGTGGTTACAGGTACTGTGTTGGACAATGAAACCAACGAAGGAATACCGGGTGTGAGCGTTGTAATCAAGGGTACGAATACGGGGGCCATTACAGACGTTGCAGGCGCGTTTTCGCTCGAGGTTCCATCTAATGACGCCATCTTATTATTCAGCGCAATTGGCTATGCGTCTCAGGAGGTTCCCGTCGCACAGTTATCGGTTTTTAATATTCGGTTGATCACAGACATCAGCACACTGAATGAAATTGTTGTCGTAGGTTACGGCGAACAAAAAAAGGAAAGCATTGTAGGCGCGATTACGCAAACAAGTGGTACAGTATTGCAACGCACGGGTGGTGTTTCGAATGTTGGGGCGGCACTGACGGGAAATTTGCCAGGGGTTGTTACGATGTCGAGTAGTGGAATGCCAGGCGAAGAAGACCCAATGATATTAATTCGCGCAGCAAGTTCATGGAATAACAGACAGCCACTCATCCTGGTTGATGGTGTTGAACGGCCCATGCAAGGGATCGATATAAACGCTGTCGAGTCCATCTCAGTATTGAAAGATGCTTCCGCCACAGCAGTGTTTGGAGTGAAAGGTGCTAACGGTGTTATTCTGATTACCACCAAGCGTGGAAAAGAAGGCGCTGCAAAAATTGAGATCACGGGTAGTACGACATTAAAAGTTCCGTCAAAACTTCCGAACAAATTAGATTCATATGACGCACTGATGGCACGCAATATTGCCATCGAGCACGAACTTGGCGTGTCGCCGAGTTCATGGTCGTACATCAGGCCACAATCGTTTATCGATAAGTATCGTAATCCAGCAAGTCTTGAAGAGTCAGAACGCTATCCCAATATCGACTGGCAAGAAGAACTTTTCAGAGACTATGCGATGGCATACAACGCGAACTTGAGTGTGTCTGGCGGTACTAGCTTCGTGAAATACTTTACCTCGGCCGACTTTCAGCATGAGGGAGACCTTTTCAGAATGTGGGACAACGGCCGTAATTATGACGCCGGTTATGGGTATAATCGTCTTAACGTTCGAAGTAATCTTGACTTTCAATTAACGAAGACCACTGTATTCAAAATAAACCTTGCAGGTTCAAACGGTGTTCGGAAGAGTCCGTGGAATCAATCCAATTCTTCTGATTGGGCTGTCGCACAACAGTGGGCAGGTGCTTACAACATTGCGCCCGATGTATTCATGCCAAAATATTCGGATGGTTCCTGGGGATTTTATCCTGATATCTCCAACGTCAGTAATTCAGCGGCAAACCTGGCGCTAGGCGGCGCAATGACTACTACCAACACACGTATCAATACAGATTTTATTCTTCAGCAGGATTTAAACTTTGTCATGAAGGGATTGAATTTCAGAGGCTCGATATCGTGGGATAATGCTTTCATAGAATGGAACCGCGGTGTGAATGACCTTTTCAATAATGCTCAACAAAAATGGATTAATCCGCTAACGGGTAGTGTCACTTACAAGTACGATTATGATCAGAATAATCACTTCGACTTCATGCAAGGTGTATTATGGTCGACGTCGGGTGGCGAAGTGCGCAACAATGATACGCAGCGGAATCTGAACTATCAGCTTCAAACAAATTGGGCGAGGACTTTTGATAAACACAACGTTGCCGCGATGGCCATGTTTATGCGTCAACAGAGAGCAACCGGAAGTGAAATGCCGCGATACCGGGAGGACTGGGTTTTCCGTGGAACGTATGATTACAACGGCAAGTATTTCGCGGAGTACAATGGCGCGTACAACGGTTCAGAACAATTCAGCAAAGATTATCGATATGCATTCTTTAACTCTGGCGCAATCGGATGGATGATTTCTGAAGAATCTTTTATGAAAGATCTTTCGTTCCTGGATCTTCTTAAAGTGAGATCATCTTTCGGTGCAATTGGTGATGATAACATACGTGACCGCTGGCTGTACCTAACGCAATGGGCGTATGGCGGCACTACATCGCTTGATGTAACGCAGGGTACAAGTCCATATCCATGGTACAGGGAAGCCGCGATTGGAAACCCTGATGTCAGGTGGGAAACTGTAAAGAAGTTTAATATAGGAATAGACTACGCATTCTTTGATGGACTTTTTTCCGGAAGTGTAGATTTCTTTCGTGACAAGCGTACTGACATTCTTGTCAATGGTGTCGATCGCGCTGTTCCTTCTTACTTCGGTGGAACACCACCGACAGCAAATATCGGATCGGTGGAAGCGCAGGGTTTCGAAATTGTGCTGAATGCAGACAAAACGTTATCGAATGGAATTCGCTTGTGGGCAAGTCTCAATCTCACGCACGCAAAGAATAAAATTCTGAACAGAGATGATCCGGCGTTGTATCCTGACTACCGGAAGCAGGCAGGTTTCGCCATCAATCAACATCGTTCATTTATTGATGCTGGCTATGTGAATACATACGATGAGATTTACGGAAGTCCTCAACATAATACAAATGATATTCAGAAATTGCCTGGGAACTATTACATCATCGATTTTAATGGCGATGGTATTGTAGATGATTTCGACAGGGTAGCGTATGGGTACTCAGATGTTCCGCAGAACACTTACAGTGCAACCGTCGGTTTTGATTGGAAAGGTTTTAGTGTCTTCGCGCAGTTTTATGGCGTGAACAATGTTACGCGTGAAGTTCCGCTTACAAGTTTCGGTAGCGGCCTGAATACAGTCTATGATATGGGCACCTGGTGGTCGAGAGATCTCCCTAACGCTGATGTACCTGTGCCCCGCTGGATGTCAACACCAAGCTATTACAACGGTACACAATTTTTGTACGATGGCTCTTATGTTCGTTTGAAGAATGCTGAAATCGCTTACACGTTAAGTGCGAAACAGCTTAGCAAAGTTGGGTTTACAGCATTGCGCATATTCCTCAATGGAAACAATCTGTGGGTATGGTCGCGCATGCCTGACGACCGCGAATCCAATTTTGCTGGCGCAGGTTCCCAAGGCGCTTATCCGACAGTGAAGCGTTACAATTTAGGTCTCCGACTCACACTTTAATTGACGACAATGAAGAAGATTTATAAGACACTGCTATGGTGCGGCTTACTATTGGTAACCGCAGCAGGAATTTTTTCCTGCTCAGATTTTTTAGATAAAGAGGCCGACGCAATTGTAGCGGAAGGGGAGGCATTTAAGACCTTCACTAATTTCCAGGGTTACATCGAAGAAATTTATAACTGTATCCCCGATAAGGAAAAAAACTACTGGACAACGTCGTGGAACTGGGGTGATGATGAAGTATTCAACATCGAAGGAAACTGGCACATGACGAACCAGGTTGATCTTGGAAATTTTTGGGCTTGGCAAGCAGGAAGACTCAGTCAGCCTGGTATATGGCTCGACAAGCCGACTACTAGTCCGACATCAACCAATAAATTTGAACATGCTTTGTGGCCACACGCATGGTATAGTATCCGTAAGGTAAATCTTGGCCTTGCTAATATCGATAAGCTCATAGGAACGGAAGAGCAGAAGAATCTCATTGCAGGTCAACTGTATTTTTTCAGGGCGTGGTGGCATTTTGAAATGATGGAATATTTCGGAGGCCTACCTTACGTCGATCAAGTTTTTCCGGCAGACAAGGCGCCGATGTTACCACGGCTCAGCTATCAGGAATGCGCTAACAAAGCAGGTGAAGATTTTGCGCGGGCAGCCGAACTCTTGCCGATTGATTGGGATAAGACTACTGTTGGCACGAAAACCGCAGGAAAAAATCAGTTGCGCGCCAATAAAATCATGGCACTTGGCTACCTGGGAAAAAACTATTTGTGGGCCGCAAGTCCACTGATGAAGAATGGGGCATCACTCGGCGGAGGAAATACCTATAATTATGACGACACATTCAGTAGAAAAGCAGCAGAGGCCTTTGGTCAATTACTGGCCCTGGTGGAGAGTGGTCAAACGCAATACGCACTTGTACAATTTGACTACAAGAACATTTATGACCACGAAGAGGCTGATGGTGTTACGTCAAAGTTCAGCGATATATTTTATACCATGGGTCAGAACTGGCTCATGCCTGGATCAACCGAAGCAATTTTCCGTGGCCCTTCTACAGACGTCAACGGAAGTAACTGGAATACAACAAAAACATTCGGTCCAAAAGTAGAAGGCATTGTCGAACACGATAACATTATTCACCAACCCACAGCGAACTATGTAAAGTTCTATGGTATGGCGAATGGTTTGCCATTGAACGACCCAGCCTCAGGATTTGATCCGGCTTATCCTTTTAAAGACCGCGATCCGCGGTTTTACCACGATATCGTTTTTGATGGTTTTAAATATGTTAATGCATCGATGCCGGCAGATATGGAGTATCTGCGATATGCGGGCTTACACAGCAATGGCACCATGAGAGGCGCGACCAACGGCAGTCGCACAGGTTACTTTATTCAAAAGCTGGTGCCGCATACGGCGAATAAGTACGATGGTGCATACAACTGGAGCGGTAATCTTCACATCTACCTTCCTTACATGCGCCTCGCTGACATTTACCTGATGTATGCCGAAGCTTGCGCAGCTTTCGATGGCGCAGCTGGCAGAGCAACAAATTTTTCCAAAACCGCAGAAGATGCAATCAACACTATCCGCGATCGTGCAGGTGCTGGTCATGTGCACGCCTCCTATACTGGAAATCGTGAAAAGTTTCTGGATGAGGTACGTAGAGAACGTGCTGTAGAATTGTCTTTCGAAGGATATCGCTTCAATGATTTGCAACGGTGGCTGTTGCTTACGGAACCGCCTTACAATGTTAAGACATCACAGGAATTTGATCGACTTGAAAATGTCGACTTCTTCAAAGAGAACGATCCAAAAGACGCCCGTGTAGCAAACTTCAGGGAAGTACCGATTTTGACCCGGCAGTTTGGTACGCGTCACTATTGGTTCCCGCTCAAAGTTGCGGATGTTTCGATGTATCCGGAATTCGCACAGAATCCAGGATGGTAACGCTCTGACATAAATATTTTCAAGCAAGAAAATAGACATATGAATCACCTTACTGCTGAATATTATTCAACATGTTCACGATGATACATGTCTTATTAGACAAAAAAATATACCACATGAAATATTATATACGAATAAGTTTCATTTTAGGCGCTGCGCTAGGCATTCCCTCAATGGTGTCTGCGCAAAGCATTAAAGCGAATACGACGGACTCCACCGGGGTTGATACCTCGACCGATAATTTTTTAAATCGTCCATTTCGCACCGTCTCTCCCAATGGAATTCCCGACGGTACATCTGTCATCGACATGAGCAGCCTCATCGAAAAGAACTACACCACTTACAGTCTCGACAATGCCCAGGGCCTGGTGAGTGGATGGACAGGCAATGCCATGTGGGGCATGAATGATTACTTGGTGTTGGTTGACGGCGTTCCACGCGACGCAAACAATGTAATGCCTACTGAGATTGAGCAAATAACTTTTTTGAAAAGTGCAGCGTCTGTCATGCTTTATGGTAGCCGCGCGGCAAAAGGTGTGGTTGAAATCACGACCAAAAGAGGTAAAGCTGAACCTTTGAAAGTTAGTGTACGTGCGAATACGGGTTTCCATGTGTCGAAGCGTTACCCCAAGTATCTTGGATCAGCAGAGTACATGACGTTGTATAACGAAGCGCGAATCAACGATGGTTACCCAGCGCAATCTACTGCCGATGAAATTTATCACTACGCTTCCGGTTCAAATCCGTATCGCTATCCCGATGTTGATTTCTATTCTTCAGATTATCTGAAAAAGGCATACAACCGTTCTGACGTGACCGCTGAATTATCAGGTGGTAACAAGTTGTCGCGTTTCTATACCAACATCGGCTATCAGCGGCAAGGCGATGTGTTTACTTTTGGCGAAGTGAAAGACAATTATACTGACCGCCTGAACGTACGCGGCAATATCGATTTGAACATCACAAAAAAGATCACCGCTTTTGTAAATGCGAATGCAACATTTTACAATTCACTCAGTGGAAATGCCGCCGATAGTAATCCCGACGATCCGGTCAACGTGGATAATTATTGGACATATGCAGCCACGATGCGCCCGAATCGTGTGTCACCCTTGCTTCCATTGAGTTACATTGATCCAAATGCCCTAAGCGCGCTTGATGCAGTCGGCGGTAGCAGTAACATCATCGACGGTAAATACTTCTTAGGCGGTTCTCAAACCGATCGTCAAAACGTGTTCGCAGATTACTACGCTGGCGGTAGCAGTAAATGGACGAGTCGTCAATTTCAATTTGACGCGGGATTGAATTTCGATCTCTCGCGTGTTTTGAATGGCCTCACATTTCATACCCATTATGCGGTCGACTACGCAACATCATACACGTCGTCGTATAACAACTCATATGCGGTGTATGAACCGATATGGTCTGACTACAATGGCAGCGATGTGATATCAGGCTTTGTTGCTAAATACAACAACGACAAAAAATCGGGCGTTCAGAATATCACCGGGAGCAGCAACAGACAAACCATCGCGTTCACGAGCTACTTCGATTATGTTGCGCCGGTACAGCGAGGGCATAATTTCTCCGCGAAGCTTCTGGCGACAGGATTTCAGCAGACACGTTCGCAGGTCTATCACAGGATAGGCAACGCTAATCTTGGGCTGGAAGCGAATTACAACTACCGTCAAAAGTATTATGCAAGCCTGGGCGGTGCATTACTTCGTTCCGCAAAACTTGCTAAAGATTACCGCAATGGATTATCCTCTTCCCTAACGCTGGGCTGGAAGCTGAGCGAGGAGAGCTTTCTCGTTAATTCGAATGTAGTAGATGACCTATCAGTAAGTGTTTCAGGAAGTATTCTCGAAACTGATTTAGATATCGCGGAATATTATATGTCAGAAACTAACTATACGCAAGCACAGGGTTCGTGGTGGGGGTGGTTTGATGGTGCATCAGAGCGCTCAACAAATTCGCTGCGCGGCAGTAAGGAAGGATTGGATTTTGTTAAGCGGAAGGAGATCTCCTTGAATGCGAGGACTTCTTTGTGGGATAGGTTGGTAACAGTCAACGCGTCTTTCTTCTTAAACACGATACATGGCTTGATCATTCAGCCATCAACGTTGTATCCAAGTTATTTTGAAACAGATTTTCCACCGGCATCATTTATGCCTTTCGTGAATTACAATAACCATCAACGTAGAGGAGTCGACTTTAATGTAAACATCAACAAGCAAGTAGGGCAAATCGATTTTTCTTTGGGATTGATGGGTTTGTATCTAACAACCGAAGCAACCCGTCTTGACGAAAACTTTGTAGATACGTATAGAAATCGCACAGGCAAACCTTTAGACGGTATATGGGGCCTTCAGAGTGCAGGCTTGTTCGGCAGCCAGGCCGAGATTGATAACAGCCCTCGTCAAATCTTTGGTGGAGAGCGACGTCCGGGAGATATTAAGTATGTGGATCAAAACAACGATAACATAATCGATGAAAAGGATGAAGTTTTTCTTGGGCAGTCAGGAGTAAATGGTTCTCCATTTACAGGCGGCTTGAATGTAACGGCTAGATGGAAGGGCTTTACATTCTTCGCACTTGGCACAGCTAGTTTTGGTGCTTTCGCCATGAAGAGTAATTCATATTTCTGGGTTTACGGTAACAGGAAATATTCTGAAGTAGTCCGCGGCCGTTGGACAGAAGAAACAAAAGAAAGTGCTACCTATCCTAGATTGACAACGGAGAGTAGCGCAAATAATTTCCGAAGCTCTGATTTCTGGCTATACAAAACCAACCGCTTCGATCTTGCGCGGGTTCAGGTGTCGTATGCATTGCCAGATAAAATCTTAAAGAACTCCTTCTTGCAAGACGTTTCAGTTTACATCAGCGGTGCAAACCTGCTAACGCTTTCTAAAGAGCGGGAGATTCTGGAAACAAATTTCACAAGCGCTCCCCAAACAAGATTTTATAATCTTGGCGTGAGAGCAGCATTTTAAAATCCTTCACGAAATAGGAATTATACAATGAAAAATTTTATACAACTATCGGCAATCATCCTCTTGCTCACAGCTTGCGAGGATGTTTTGTCACCGGCTACAGAAAACATCCGGGGACTTGATGCCATGTATAAGGAACCTGGTTTTGCACAGGGCATTCTCGGTAATGCTTACATACTTCTTCCTTACTCGGCCTCACCCAACACTGATGTGGCGACAGATGATGCTGTTTCAAACAACATTGACAACAACTTTCTCCGAATGGCGACGGGTTCATGGTCTGCTATTGATGATCCAACTTCTCAGTGGCAAGGAAGAAAGAATGCGATTCAATATTTAAATATTTTCCTGGCGAATGCGGATCAGGTTGCCTGGGCAAATGATGAAGTGATCAGAATGCTTTTTAACGATCGATTGAAAGGTGAAGCCTACGGATTACGTGCATTGCAAATGTATCATCTTTTATTAGCGCACGGAGGCTGGACGCAAGATGGTCGATTGATGGGTGTGTCTATTGTGAATGATCCGGAAACGCCAACGTCGGATTTCAACAAACCCAGAAACACTTTTCAGGAATGTATAGACCAGATTATAGCAGATGCTGATAGGGCACTTGAACTTTTGCCCCTTGACTATAAAAAGTTTACGGACGCTGAAGTTCCTGCTAAATATGCGAATGTAGAGGGACTTGGCGCCACACAATATGAGCGCGTAAACGGAGAGCATATGCGCGGTCGCATCTCTGGAAGAATTGTGGAAGCGATTCGTGCGCAGGTAGCGTTACTCGCTGCAAGCCCGGCGTACAGTGAAGGTACCAACATGACTTGGGAGGAAGCTGCAGGCTATGCTGCTCAGGTTCTTAATCGCATTGGCGGCGTCAGTGGTCTCGCACCGAATGGCGGAACGTGGTATACCAAGGATTCAGGCATAGAGCAACTAGCTTCAGGCCAAACACCGGCTGAAATAATTTGGCGTAGTGATATAGGACAAAGTCTGGAGTTAGAAAGAGATAATTTTCCGCCGTCTCTATTCGGAAACGGTCGTGTAAATCCGACTCAAAATTTAGTGGATGCATTCCCGATGATCAATGGTTATCCCATCTCAAACCCATCGAGCGATTACGATCCCAACAATCCATACGCAAATCGTGATCCACGACTGGCAAAATATATCGTCCTCAACGAAAGCCAGCAAGGTCCAGGGTCCGATGTAATTATTACCGGAACCTACGGCACAAAAAACGATGTCATCAATCGGGAGAAAGGATTCTCTACACGCACGGGTTATTATTTGAGGAAGTTGCTCAGGTCTGACGTTAATCCAAACGGGGAGTTCAACACAACGCAAAAGCATTACACTGCGCGCATTCGTTACACAGAAATCTTTCTCGCGTACGCGGAAGCAGCGAATGAGGCTTGGGGTCCTACAGGCGCTGGCGGCAACGCATACTCGGCGTACGATGTAATTCGCGCGATTCGTCAACGCGCTGGTATCACAGGCGGCGATGGTTATCTCGAGTCGATAAAAAGTGATCAGATACTCATGAGACAAATGATACGCAACGAACGTCGCCTGGAACTTTGTTTTGAGAACCACCGCTTCAGAGATATCCGCCGTTGGAAAGTAAGTTTGAATGAGTTGAATGAAACTGCGCGGGGTATTCAGGTTTCAAAACCTGGCAATACCGTAATCTATACGCCGATCAATGTTGAAAGCAGAAATTACCAGCAGCATATGTTCTATGGGCCAATCCCCTATGGTGAAATCACCAAGTGGAGTGCGCTCCAACAAAATGAAGGCTGGTAATGATTGAAATACTAATGATGAAAAATAGCAAAATATGAAACGGTATAATTTACAATCAATATTGTGCGGTATAAGTCTTTCAGCGCTGACGATGTCGTGCGAAAATCAGGAAATCTCTTTCCCTGATTACGACAAGAGCACGGTGTATTTCGCATACCAATATCCGGTAAGAACAATCGTGCTTGGAGAAGATATTTACGACACTTCGCTTGACAACGATTATAAGTGTCAGATATATGCAACGATGGGCGGTGTTTATGAAAACAAAAAGAAAATAGATATTGACATCGCGGTGGATAATTCCCTATGTAACAAATTGTATCTCGACGCTGCGTTCACCGTTCCGGTACAGCCGATGCCCGCGAACTACTACACACTTTCCGGTAACCAGATATCTCTTGATCATAAACTGCAGGGAGCCGTAGGTGTGCAATTGACGGATGCATTTTTTGCAGACGCCAACGCATTGCAAAATACCTATGTCATTCCGTTACGCATGCTCAATGTTACTAATGCCGATGCAATTCTTTCAGGGTTACCAAAAGTTCAGGAGCCAGACAAAGTGAATGCCTCGCACTGGGATATCCAACCGAAAGATTACGTTCTTTATTTCATTAAATACATCAATCCCTGGCACGCAAACTACTTGAGACGTGGTAAGGATCAAATCACCGTTAACGGAGCTACTTCCACAATAACGCGTCATCAGCCCACGGTGGAGGCCGACGAACTTCGTTCACTGAGTACGCTCTCCCTGCATGAACTGAAGTATACACAAGATTACAAAGGTTACTCCGGATTGAATTTGAACTTGGCGTTGAAACTGAACTTCAATGAAGATGAATCATGTACCGTTGAACCTCATGTTACTGCTTATGACGTGAATGACTCTGTAAGCGTGTACAATATCTCAGCGACAGGAAGCGGAGCATTTGTTAAAAAGGGAGAAAAGAAGAGTTGGGGTAACAAGGACAGAGATGTGTTATACCTTCAATACAACGTGAGCTACGAAGTGGAGACAACATATCCTAATGCAGGGCTACCCAACAGAACTGACCAGGTGAGCTATGTTACCAGCGATACCTTGGTGGTTCGCGATCGCGGCGTAAAGGTGGAAGTGTTGACCCCTTTCTATAAAAATTAATGGACCAGATAAACAGCGATAGATATGATACGCTCTAAAAAAGTTTGGATAAGTGCTATTGCGCTATGGGCTTTAGCATCTTGTGCCGATGAAAGCAAACTGCTTTTCGAAGTTGAAAAATCCGCGCGTATGGCGGAGCTCGAGTACCTTCGGGAATATGATGTATTAAAGTCGTACGTTAATCGAAACGCCAACCCAAATTTTAAACTTGGTGCCGGTATTTCCGTAAGCGACTTCTTAAAAAAAGAAACAGACTACAGCATGTTAGTTTCTAATTTTGATGAAGTGGTTGCAGGGTGGGAAATGAAACATGGCGCGGTTGTGCAGAGCGACGGAAGTCTAAATCTCGGGCCCGTTAAAAGTCTTGTCGAGGCTGCTCGTATTGCAAACATTGGTATTTACGGTCACACGCTCTGTTGGCATGCAAACCAAAATGCAACGTACCTGAACAAAACTATTGCACCTACTATTATAACAGGTGAGCCAACCTGGGATCCTGTTACCACTGCAGATTTTGAAACCGATGATCAATCTAACTTCACATCAAACGCTGGCGCACAACTAAGTTATTCTTCGCCGGGTGCAGATGCCTCAGATCGCGCTTTGAAAGTCACCAATCCTGAGGTTCGGACCAACAATTGGGAGAGTCAGTTGTTTGTTACATTTCCTAACGAAACGCAGGTAGGTGAAAAGTATAAATTAACCATGTATGTGCGGGCAGATGTCGCCGCCACATTTCCTACACAAGGTCATGGAGAACCTGGCGCCTTTAAACATCATGGAACCTTCGGAGACATTAGCGCGACAACAACATGGACGCAATATGTTGCAGAGGCAACGATCACAGATGATACAAAACAGATTAAAACGATTGCCTTTAATCTCGGAAGTAAAGCGACCAATTACTATTTCGATCAGATAAAGCTGGAAAAATACAACGAGATGGGTGGCGGCGGCCCGTCACTGGAGGCCAGCGTTATATCCAACTCAGACTTTGAAAGCGGAGGCGGAGCTGGTTGGATGGGCTGGGGTAACGGATCGACCAGAGGAATTTCAACACAAGGTAGTGGTCATAACAATGTTGGCTACGCGTACACGTTCACAAATCCTTCTGCTGTAAATTTTTGGGAAGCACAGACTGCCTATGATCTGTCACCGGCATTGCAGACGGGATCAACTTACGTTTTGAATTTTAAAGTGAAGTCAAATGTAGCTGGTACTATTCGTGCCGAGATCCAATCCACTGCTGACTATTCAAGTGATGGCTTCGGTACTTTTGCTATTTCTACGGAATGGAAGGAATACACATTACAGACAACAGCTAGCAAAGCAGATAGAAACAGATTTATTTTCAGCTTTGGCGACTTTGCTGGAACGGTGTACGTCGACGATGTGACGCTAAGTAGAATAAATCCTGATGGTGGCGGAGCGCAGGTGATAGAGAAAACACCTGAAGAAAAAAGAGAAATTATTCACAATGAACTTGACCGATGGATCGCCGGAATGATGGAGGTTTCAAAAGATTACGTGAAAGCATGGGATGTTGTGAATGAACCGATGGATGATGGCAACCCTTACGAACTAAAAACTGGAGTTGGCAGGGAACTCGCAGCAGACGAGTTTTACTGGCAGGACTACCTGGGCAAGGACTACGCAGTCGAAGCTTTTAAAATGGCGGCGCACTACGGCAACACTTCTGATAAACTATTCATCAACGATTACAATCTTGAGTATAACCTTGATAAATGCAAAGGTCTGATTGAATATGCCGAGTATATCGATAGTCACGGCGGCCGTGTTGATGGTATCGGTACACAGATGCACATCAGTACAGATTCAGATAAAAATAAAATTATAGAAATGCTTGAATTGCTGGCGGCGACTGGCAAGTTGATTAAGATCTCTGAACTGGATATCGGTGTTGGTGTTCAGACCAACGATGCAACAGACGAACATTACAAAGCACAAGCTGAAATGTACAAGTTTGTAGTACAAAAATATTTTGAGATCATTCCCGCACAACAACAGTACGGTATCACATTATGGAGTCCGAAAGATAGTCCAACAGGATCTTCCTGGCGCGCAGGCGAGCCAATTGGAGTATGGACGCTGGGATTTAATCGAAAGAGAGCTTATGGGGCAGTGGCAGATGCTTTGAAAGAAAACTAATCGACATTTTTTGGCACTGATATTAAACTAGGATTTTTGGGTTGGAACACGTAGTCAAGAGGTTGCTTTTGGTTTGGCAACCTCTTTTACGTTCAACAGGATCTAGCGCTATTGAATTTGAAGAGCTGCAAATGATATAAAGGGATTTACGACGCGCGTTGATTGTGTAGTAGCCATGAGGTATCGGTCTCACGTGTCACCACTCATTATTTAGTTTGAACGTTTGCGCTCCGTTGACTTTTTAATTTTGGTTGTGTGTAAGTGATTTTCCATATACTGAGAAGGTGGGATCCCATAAAAATCTTTAAAAGCACTGGAGAAATGTCCAATGTTAGTGAAGCCAGTTGCAAAAGCAACTTCCGTGATGTTCATCTGTTTTTCTGAAATTAATTTGGCAGCTTGTTGAAGACGTATGTTTCGAATTAGATCTCGTGTCGACTGACTCGTTAACTCCTTTAGCTTGCGATGCAGATGAACGCGACTGATGCCCACCTCGTGCGATAGCATCTCGACATTCAATCCGGGATTAGCGATATTTTTGTTGATTGCGTCCATAATCCGCGTCAGCAATTTCTCGTTCGACGAAGCCAACACAACATCCTGCACTTTGTCTTTCTGCTGCTGACTTCCTGTAAATTTATTACGAAGAATTTCCCGTGTGCGTATCACATTTTGAATCGTTTTGCGGAGTATTTCTACATTGAAAGGTTTCTGTAGGTACCCGTCTGCACCAATTCCTAACCCTTCGAGATTGTATTCCTCCTCAACTTTGGCCGTGAGTAGTATGACGGGAATGTGGTTGATGTTTACGTTTTGTTTTATTTTCTGACACAACGTAATGCCATCCATCGTGGGCATTTTTATGTCGGATACGACGACATCCGGAGTATGTTGCAATACATATGACAAGGCTTCTTTTCCGTCCTTACACGTGATCATGTGATAATCACTAGCCATCTCTGTTCTGATGTACTGGAGGATATCCGGATCATCGTCTACGACCAGAACTCGATAAGTACTTTTAGGTTTGACTTTCACCTCCGGCGTGCTCACTACTGGGATCGCCTGCATTTCAAATGCATGTTCTGTTTTTTGCGAAGCCTCTGCAATTAACATCTGTTCTGGATTCAGATGCTGGTTCCCCAATGGAAGGCGGAAAATAAAGCTACATCCCTTTCCATTTTTGTTGTTCTCCGACCATATCCTGCCGTGATGCAGTTCCACGATTGAGCGGGTAAGATGAAGGCCAATGCCTGCGCCGGAGCTAAAATTATGATGGCTGTCGCGAGCCTGGTAAAAACATTCGAAGACCTTTTCCAATTCGCCTTCTCTGATTCCGCTCCCAGTGTCGGAAATTTCAACCTGGAAATATTCTTGACCTGTAGTAAGATCCGCGTCTTCTTTGACCGTACGTAAAGCAACATTGATTTTTCCGCCGACAGGTGTAAACTTGAGCGCATTGGCAAGAATATTCAAAATTACTTTGTCGAAATTGAAAGGATCTATCCACGCGTGAAGAGCCTTCATATCGTGTTTATAGGTAAGATCAATTTCCTTCATGCGGGTCTGCTCATCAAACGCAGAACATAAGTCTGAAATGAACGCAACCATTTCTGTTTCCTGAAACGCTAACATCATCTGGCCGCGATCAATACGTTGAACATCCATCAGCTGATTGACAAGGTGCAGGATACGATTTGAATTCCTGTCCATCGCGGCATAGGAGCGCTGTCGTTCACGATCTTTGTCTTTTGTAATCAATTTTTTCAGTGGACTAAGAATGAGTGTAACAGGTGTGCGGATCTCGTGCGCGATATTGATGAAAAACTGCAGCTTCGCGTCGTTAAGTTGTTTGGCATGAACGTGCGCTTGTATTTTTCGCTTCGCTTCTTGTCGTTGCCTTACCTGCTGAATAAAAACAGTCATGGTAACGAATGCGACAAGTGCATAGCATAGCTTGGCCCAAAATGAAAAGTACCACAAGGGATGAACCGTGATTGTAATTATCTTCGCTTCGGAATACGTTCCATGATCCTTAGCGCGTATTCGGAACTCATAGTCACCCGGAGAAATATCGCTAAAGGTTACGGTGTTTTTTCCTGGCGCAAGTTCTATCCAACCATTACCATTTAGCGAATACAGGTACGTAATCCGGTTTGGATTACTGAATTCCATCACAGAAAACTCGATGGTGAATGAATTATCTTTTTGTGAAAGCTCAAACACAGCAGCATTCATCACGGTAGTGTCAACGATGTTATACATACCCGACTTCATTCCTTTTTTGACCGGCTGATTGTGTATGTAAAATCCTGTGACGCGTACTTCAATTTTTTTTACTTCTTCCGTTATACGGCTCGGATCAAAAAACGTAATCCCATCGGTTCCACCAAAAAACATTTCAGCGCCGTCCACACACGCAGCGTCTGAAAATTCATTCCCCTGTAACCCATCATCCTGATAGAAGTTGACAATAGAATGTGTTTTCTTGTCTATCCGTGACAGCCCATAATTTGTGCTGACCCAGAGATGATTTAATGTATCACTGAGTATACCAAAGATTACATTGCTGGGCAGACCGTGGTCTGTCGTCAACTGCATCAAAGAATCTTGGGTGCCGCTTTGATTCTGTTGATATGAGACGACGCCCTCAGATGTTCCTATCCAAATCGTTCCATTTTTATCCTCATGCAGCGTGTGAACAATGAGTCCAGCTAAGAGGCGGTTTGTGCCGTTGAATGCAGTATTAAACTTTCCGGTATTTAAGTCAAGACATCCGAGCCCATCTGCGGTGCCGATGTAAAGCTTGTTGTTTTTGCTCACCAACACGGCATTAATCCAGTCATTATGTAACACATCAATGTCTGGTCGATAATCAGGACCGATTGCTCTAAATTGTTCTACAACGGATGTTTTCAAATCGAGCGAATAAAGTCCCAATCCCATGGTTCCAATCCAGAGGCGCTTCTCCTTGTCCTCGGTAATTTCAAATACTTTTGGTATTTCACCATCAGGTGAAATTAAGTTGTTCATGTATTGGCACTGTCCCGTCGCACGATTCAGGACACAAATACCATTATCGTAAGATCCCAGCCATAGATTGTCATTAGAATCTTCGTAAATATCAAGGATGGTTGCCGGTGCACTCCCGGACTTGCCAGAGGGTTTGAAATATGCTTTTCTATTTCCTGCAGCGTCCAGGGCATAAACACCATCACCATCTGTACCAACCCAAAGTATACCAAAGCGATCTTTGTGCAATGCCGTAACGTTGGCAGAGCCGATGATGTCATTCGATACTGAGCGGTGACCATAGTATTGAAAACGATTTGTTCTGGCAGGCACCAACATAATTCCTTTTTGAAATATTCCGATCCACAGATTACCGGCATTGTCTTCAAGCAGCGCATGAATTTTGTTGCGTGAAAGATCAACGGTGTTCGTTGTCAAATCAGCATTTGAAAATTCTCGTTTTTTAGGATCATAACTTTTTAAGCCGCGACCCTCAGTACCGATGAGCACTCGGCCCGAACGCGTCACCAAAAGTTTTGTGATGGGCAAGCGATTCTCAGTGTCCAGTGTCGGAAAAAAAGCGTCTGATTTTTCGTTGTATGTATAGAGGCCTGTAGTAATGCTTCCTGCGTATAATTTTCCTTCGCTGTCCTCACACAAACTAAAAATGTTTTTACTGTCTCCATGAATATCTGGCTGCGTAAGTCGATGATGTTCGTCCACCCGGAAGAGGCCTTTGTCCTGCGTACATATCCATAAGTTTTGATGCGTGTCCTCGAAGAGCGTTTTGATCAGGTAACTCGGCATCGGTGACGAAAGCTGTTGTGCAAAGATTTTTCCGTTCGTGTTCTTAAGAATGAATATGCCGTGGCCTGTTGTACCAATGAGAATGTCACCATTCTTTCGTTGTAAAATTGTGGTGACGTGCGCCGGAAACGGATTACCGTCTATCATGAGCAACGGCACAGACTGAAATGAATCGAATGCATCATCATATATCTGCAAGCCATTCACCAGACCAACAAACAATCTGCCTTTTCCATCTTCCGCAAGAACGCGGACGTAATTATGTAGCAACGACGTGCTATCATTTTTATCGCTTTTGTAAACCTTAAATTTTGACCCATCGTAACGGTTTAACCCGTTATCGGTGGCAATCCAGATAACTTGGTTATGGTCCTGGTAAATGTCATGAACCAGACTGCTGGAAAGATCAGCGTCAACGCTGAAAAATTTGCCGGATTGTGAATAGCCTGTACAGGATACGAAAAGTAGGATAATTAAAATGTAGCGTCCGGTTTTCACGATCTTTGCGTTATGCTGTAACGAATTCCCCACGTTGTTGCTTATCACGGAGTATGCTTTACAAGCTACAAAAAAAGATTTCGGGAACTAAGTTTTTTGGAGTACGACATAAAGATTTTTCGCTGCGAGAAGCGATTGTTTTTTGTAAGTTGAGCAATGGGCGTTTGCGCGACGCAATGCTTTCGTTATGAAGACTAAGGATGCTATTTCATCTTGAGCGCATGGTCCGGCTTTTAAAATCGTACTCATCTCATTCAGTTTATTTCGGAATCGTCGTCACGGACGTCGACAATCACATCTCAGCGGAATGAGTATTTTGCGACGGCAACCAATTCAATTCCTTTTTTTTTAAACACTTCCCGCGCACAATTGTTCTTAATACTAACACGACCAAGCGCGAAGGCATCTATGAATATTCTGCTCACAGGTTCTACCGGCTATATCGGAAGACGCCTCCTTCCAGTTTTACTTGACGCAGGACATCACGTCTTTTGTGCGGTTCGCCATCGTCAAAAGTTTGATTGGGATGCATTCCCGAGAGAGATCTATAAAAACTTTGAAGTGCTTGAATGCGATTTTTCGGACGCGTCGTCGATGCACATCATTCCGGAAGAGATAGACATTGCTTATTACCTTCTCCATTCAATGAGTTCCGCCAATGAAGATTTTCAGGAACTTGAAAAACGATCTGCTAAGAATTTCACAACGCGTATCAATCAAACAAAAACGCAACAAATTATTTATGTGTCAGGCATCGCTAACAGTGCGAATCTTTCAAGTCATCTAACATCCCGAACAGCTGTCGAAGATATTCTTCGCTCGGCAAGCGTTCCGCTCACAGTTCTTCGCGCAGCCATCATTATTGGTTCTGGAAGCGCGTCATTTGAAATCATTCGTGACCTCGTAGAAAAACTTCCCGTGATGATCGCACCGCGGTGGCTTGACACACGATGTCAGCCCATTGCTATTCGAAATGTTCTCGAATATCTAGTCGGGGTGATGGCCAAAGACGAAGCGCTAGGAAAAACGTTCGACATTGGTGGCACCGATGTGCTTACCTACAAAGAAATGCTCTACGCGTACGCAAAAGCCAGGAAGCTTAAGCGCATGATCATTACAGTTCCGGTTCTTACGCCCAGGTTGTCGTCGATGTGGTTGGTATTCGTTACAGCTACTTCGTACGCGCTAGCAAAGTCACTCGTTGATAGCATGAAGAACGAGGTGGTATGCAAAGACAATGAAATCCAATCGATTGTTCCGATTACATTATTTAGCTATCGTCAGGCGCTGGAACTTGCATTCGATAAGATTAGCCATAAGAATATCATCTCGAGTTGGAAAGATTCTTTCTACCTTCAAACGGGTCGACGTGACGTCATGAATAATATTGAAGTGCCATCGCATGGTGTTCTCACGGATAGACGTGAGATTTCTTTTACGCGCCCTGTCAAAGAAGTGATTGCCAACTTATGGTCTATTGGCGGGAAGAAGGGATGGTATGCGGGGAACTGGCTCTGGCGAATACGGGGCTTCGCTGATACTATTGTAGGTGGTGTTGGGATTCGTCGTGGCAGAAGAAGCGAGAACGCGTTGAAGACTGGTGATGCACTCGACTTCTGGCGCGTAATTTTGGCAGATCCAATTAAAGGAAGATTGATACTCTATGCTGAAATGAAATTGCCTGGCGAAGCGTGGTTAGAGTTTACTATCAAATCAGAAGACCAGACACATAAGCTTGTGCAGACGGCAACGTTCCGCCCGTTGGGCCTATGGGGACGGCTATATTGGTTTAGTGTGTTGCCATTTCACGCGCTGATTTTTCCGCGCATGGCGAAAGCTATTGTGCAGTCATGATGCATTGCATCCAGTGGCAGTTATCAAAACAATCATGACGGATCATCGATCTATGACGGTGGTAAGATATTTGGTTCTGAAACCAGAAGGAGAATCGCCGGTTTTTATCTGAAACTGACGACTGAAATAGGCTGGGTCATCGTACCCTAGCTCATGCGCGATTTCTTTTGCCGTCAATGCAGTGTGCACCAACAGTCTTTTTGCTTCCAGGATTATTCTGTTTTTGATGATCTCATTCGGCTGTGGCAATTTGAGGCGCTTGAATTTATGTGTTACTGTTTTCGGTGCCATATTCAGCACGTCTGCATAATCTGCAACAGAGTGTTTTTGTTTATAGTGCTCGTCTACCAGTAACGTAAATTTTCGGAAGAACTCGAGATCGTTATTTTGCGATGTTACGATTTTTTCCAAATGCTGTTTCTTCCACATACGCGTTGCTTTAATGAGCAACTGCTTTAAGTAGGTTCTGTTCATTTCTTCGAGCGATGTGTCGTTGAGCTTGAATTCCATTTCCATCTGGTGGAATAAATTAGTTACATATTCTTGATCTTCTTTAGGCACCTGCACAGTAGGCATATTGTGAATATTGTTGAACAACAACCCGTCGCATGCGACTTCCTGATCATGAATATGGATGCAATAGAAGTCACGATTGTAGTACACCATAAATCCAACTTCTTCTCCGGATGTTTCAATGGTGAGGAATTGATTTGGCGCGATGAAAAATAACGAGGGCTGTCGCGTTACATATGTGGTGAAGTCGACCTTCAATGTGTGTCCCTTTGGTAAATACAATGCTTTGATATAATCTTTATAGGTGTCGCCATTGATCGTGTGGATATCCCTTTTACCGATATGGACGAGACCTAATTTTTTCAGACTGCTTTCAAATACGTTCTGATTTTTCATTGGACCTAATGATGACTTGATATGGCACGAAGATAAACGTTTCGGAATAGCAAGTATTCCGAAACGTCAACTGCGATGATTTATTTTTTTGCGAATTTTTCAAGCTCACTGTTGAACTTTTCAGCTTCTTCCACGAACAGCGCGTGACCACTGTTCTCAAACTTGACAATGTATGAGTTCTTGATTCCTTTGTTAAGTTGTTCTGCGAATGTGAAATCACACAGTTTGTCTTGCGTACCATGGAAGATCGCCGTTGGAATTTTGATCTTAGAAAGTTCTGGCCTGAGATCCAGGTCACGCAACGCAGTGATCGATTCAGTGATCGCATATGGCGACGCTTGCAAATTGATGTTCTCTAACCACTTCTCTACATTTTTAGAGATACCGCCTTCTTTCGCTGGAAAGCCTGCACCAAAACTTTGAATAAGGTCTTGTCTTGCTGTCATGGTAGCTTTTATCAATCCTTCAGCATCGGCGTCCGATACACCATAAGGAAAGTCAGTGCGTTTTTTCCATGACGGCGCCGCTGCAGCAAATAGTGCTAGTTTGCTTACATGTGCTGCATTGTATTTTGTTACGTAATGAGTTACAACGGCACCGCCCATCGAAAAACCACCAAGCACGGCATTTTGGATATTGAGTTTTTCAAGGACAACTTTAATATCGTCAGAGAAAACGTCAAAGTCATATTTTCCGTAGGGCTTACTGGACTCACCGAAACCTCGCAGCGTAATTCCGATCACGCGGAAACCTCTGCGGGAAAGCGCTTGATACTGGTATTCGTACATCGCATCGCTTAGCGGCCATCCATGTATGAGAACGATCGGTTGACCTTCTCCAAGGTCGGTGACGTGAAGCTTAACGCCTTTTTCTACTTCAATGAATTCTGCTCTCCCGGCTGAAGCTGGTACTCTTTTCCCTTGAGCAACGATGGTGTGACTGAATGCGGTCAGTAGAAGGATGAGGGATAATAACGTGGTTTTCATAAAGAACTTTGTGTTTTGTTTGTGATAATGAACGATACAAAAGTGCATCATATCATTAGCTCCCGGAATGGACGAATGTCCACGATCCTTGTACATTTTTCCCTATTCATTTCCAGTGGCCAAGACCATCGAATGGCTATTTTGCAGTGACTCTAGCATCATCGCTGATAGCGTTTTAAAGTGGATTGTGAAGTATTGATGTTGTGATGAATCGATGATGCAAGTGAATTATTTTTCTTCCTCCCACAGATTATCTGGACTGGCAGCCCCTTCAAATACCCAGTAAAAGCGAACGATGTTCGCAAGTTTTGTACTCGGCTTGACGGTATAATAATTCATGCGTAATTATTTGTGCAGGTCTCATCATGAACTTAGGTAAAATAGGGTAAATGTGCATGGTGAACGGTGGAATGAATAGCCGCCAGGGAACCGGTGGGCATTATGAATGACCATATAACCTTCGTTGCGCTTGCTGGCATGATTTTGCTAGCATAGATGAAACTACCTTTATGAAATATTTACAAGTTTTGATATTGCTGACGCTTGTTGCTTTCCTTGCAACGCCAGCCTTTGCACAACGCGATGCCTATACGTCTTCCGCGCGTGCAGCTTATTCGCTACCGGAGATCAACACAGAACTCAATATTAAGAAAAACAAAAAGTCAGCTAAGAAAGGTCGCACACAAAAGGCCCGAAAATTAAAGTTTAAAGATTCGAAAGCTGCACGTGTCAGAAGGAGCTCCCTTCACTTTTAATCTAAGCGCGCTTTGTTGTGCCTTATGATTTGCACAACATCGGAGGGCAGATTGACAACGTGTGGAAGAATTTTAAAAAGTGCTCCCAGACGGCGCGCTGGTCATCAACACTCTTTGCAAAAACGCTGGGTTGAAAGCCAGTATGCCTTTTGAATTCATTGGAGAAATGTGATTGATCGAAGTAATGGTGCTCAAGTGCTGTATCCGACAGTTTTTTGGTTTTAACCGATAACGAATTTATTGTTCCGATAAGGCGTGCTAAGTTTGTAAACGCTTTCGGTGTAAATCCAGTATAGTACTTAAACTTCCTTTCAAAATTCCGCTGCGACATGAAAACTTGTCTGGGTAAATCAGTGACAGGCGATCGCATATCGCATTGAAAGCACGACATGATAAAGGGAAGTATTGGATCGTCATAGTTTACGTCTTCTTGATTTTTTTCTGTCAGCAAGTTAATAATGTGTTTGGGATTGAATGAATGTCCAATCACTTCACGGCAAAACGTAGCCAATGCATCATTTAGAAACACGCGTTTGTCATCGTAGATCCTATTTGTCACTTCATGAGCGGCAATGTGGAATAGACGTGGTAGTGCCGATGGATTTAGTGTTACGCCTAGTAACTTAAAATCCTGGCTGGTTCGGAAGCGACACCAAGTATTAGCCTGACCAAGCAATAAAACCGCTCCCCGGGTACGATCATCAACGGGCGTTACCCATCCTTGTTTACAAAAGATGATCGTCGGATAAAGACTAGCGTATGTTCTGAAAATGAAATGATCACCGTTGTTGGGGGTAGCATCACACGACCAAATACATTTTACGATGCTGCGAAGTTTTACGTGAACATCGAATGTTCTGTATTGGATATGAGAGACGTTCATACACTTTGATTGTTGTGTAAAACAACAACACATATCCTGTTTGCGGCGGGTGTAAATGCGACATTAATGAGGCATATTCTGACTCGCTATGGTGTATGTAACAAAAAAGGTAAGGCCTAAGATTATGCGATGCGACTCAGTCGACCTGTGTTGTAGCCGATATTATAAGAAAATAAAAGTAATATGCTGATGCGCGAACGTCGCGGTAACTCAAGTATGTTTCGCGGATTGTCAGGGGGACAGGCAAACCAATCGACTAACGATATCTGACTAAGCTCAGCAATGGAAATGATACTGATTATATTCCACGACGCGCGTAGTGTCGGCGCGCTAAGTTGATCTATGTTCCTATAACTACAGCTAGAAATGTATATTTCTTCAAGTTCATGAAACCTTTGCTTCGCTGTGCCTAAGCTCTCGAGCAAGATATCAAGTCGTGATATCAATTGGCCAAGTATGTAAAGTCCGCAGTCGTAAGGAAGCTGTGTTTTTCGTGATAATGTTGCGTCAGACAATCGATCAAGGATTTTATTAATACGTTCTATGTTACGTGTAAGTTCGCTAAGGGCTATATGCGGAATTTGATCGATTGTCTGACTGTTTTGATTCATGATGATTACGTCGTCGGTATATATAAGATTACCGTTCCACTTCTGTTGCGAATTTCTGCAGCATTGAAGCGGTACCATTCTTTGAGATTTCAACAATCTGTGGATTTGTATATCCATGCTCGACGATCGTGAGTTCCGTTTTTTGATCGCCAATTTTTTTGAACGTAATAATATGTGGCACTTCGTCTGGTATTCCTGGAGGCATACCGATATCGGAAGGTTTAATTTTTTTACCGGACTTGTCCGTGAAGTGCTGGATAAACTCAATGCTTTTCATAGCCGAAATTTTCTGATATGTCCAAGTGTTAAAAATTTCAAACCCGTCAGGTGAACGCATGCAGACAAGTGAAACATTTCCCTCTCGGAAATTGATGTTAGCAATCGGAGCTGTGAATCCGACTGGTCCCCACCAACGTTTTATGGATTCAGCATCGGTAAATGCTGTCCATACTTTTTCAAGAGGGGCATTGAAGGTTTGTGTTATCGTCATTGTGTAGGTTGAGTTGTTCATAACGTTTGGAGATTTTGTTTGTGCTGGTGCGATGTGATTTAGTAACATGAATATCGTGAGCTTTAATAGAAACAGTGTTTTCATAGCGTGGATGGTTTGTATGCAGTAAAGTTGCAAAAGTGATTGTTTCAGAACTTGGAAAAAATCGACAGAATTCAGCTGCGCCATATTTGCGGCTGTTACGAAAAGGATGGAAATGAAATTGATTTGCCGAGCCTGTCGATTGTACGAACTAACAATGAAAAGCTTTGTTAGGAATTTCGCCTACAGCGGTTTTTGTATGTCGCCGTATCGTAAAGCGATTTAATTTTTCGCAGCCGCAGTTTTATTGAACCGTGTAATAAACGAGCAATGCTGACAAAATTCTTCAACCAACACGCCATTTAAAAATCCATCGCGCATCTTCACAAATCTTTCGCTGTTGAGGATGTCTTGCAATGATTGTTGTTTCGCATTGCCAAGATTGATTGCGCCATTCTTATCCAGGCAACAAGGCACCACTGTTCCGTCCGCGTGAATGCCGATATGGTTGACTGTGCCATGGCAACGTCCGTGAGTACCTTGATGTGGCAATGAAAAAGAAGGCCATTCAAAACGTGAATCAAAATGAAGGTAGAGTTTATTCCAAATTCTTTTAGACTTGATCGCACCCGTTTCGACATTACGGTTGATCTGCAAATCGAAGTTCGATTCTATTTTCTGAAAAACGTCTTCATTGTCGGCGTCGTTGCTTTGCTGATTCCACAATCTGTAGTTGATGTAAAGTTCTGGCCGCGATGCGTGCGCTGATTTGGTGAATTCAAATATAGGGAGCAGATACGGATCGAGGTCACGCTCAGGAAAATTGTCTTTAAATGCCTGAATAGAAAAATTGACTTGTCTCACGGCAGCGGATTGAATGATGCGCTCACGATATCGTTTGATGAGGATGCCGTTTGTGGTCAAATCGATCTGCGTGTTGTATCGTTCGCAGATGTCCAAGATCTCTGAAAACTTTGGATGCGCAAGCGGCTCACCGAGTAGGTGTAGACAAACAATTTCTGTTAAGGGAGCAACGTCTTTTAGTACGGTTTCAAATTCTGCCAAATCCATAATCTTCTTATCCTTTTCTACAACAGGACAAAACGAGCACTGTACGTTACAGATGTTGGAGATCTCGAGATAAACTCTTTTGAACATGTTTTGTTGAAAGATCATCATTTGGCCGACCATTGCCAGCGTCTTTTAATGCGTGCGTAAATGTATTGATTGACGCAAATCGGTGTAAAGATACGCAGATTACTGCAATGGTAAGGAGATGTATGATGATAAATGGATTCGTTTTGACTACAACGAACAACGTAATGGATACATGCTACGGGGCGTGATTGATGACCTTTGTACTTCACAAAACAAAATAATATGAAAGTATTTGTAACGGGCGCGTCGGGCTTTATAGGGTCGGCCGTCGTGAAGGAACTACGAGATGCAAAACATGAGGTAATAGGACTGGCGCGTACGGAAGCTTCGGCGAAGAAGATTACCGATAGTGGTGCCGCTGTGTTAATGGGTGGCCTCGAGGACTTGGATGTTTTGAAGCAAGGTGCATTGCTGGCGGATGGAATTATTCACACGGCTTTCATCCACGACTTCACGCAATACGTGAAAGCTAATGAAGTGGAGAAAGAAGTGATCAACGCGATGGCGGGGGTTCTTGTTGGTACGAATAAACCGCTTATTGTCACCGCGGGGATTTTAGGATTGCCGCTGATGGATGGAAATATCACGGAGGACAGTAAGGCTGTTAACGCACCACGTTCTTCTGAGGGTACAGCCATGAAGTGGGCACAAGAAGGTGTCAACGTATCGGTGGTTCGTTTACCGCCGTCGGTGCACGATAAGGGCGATAACGGATTTATTCCGTTTATGATTCGACAAGCACGTAAGTATAACATCGCGGCTTATCCAGGCGTAGGTGAAAATCGTTGGGGCGCTGTACATCGTTTAGACGCAGCAAAATTATTTCGATTGGCATTGGAACACCCGACGAAGGGTGCTTTGTACAACGCTATCGGCGACAATGGGATTACACTACGAGAAATTGCCAACATCATTGGTGATTCGTTAGGCGTTTCCGTTGGTTCTGTATCGGGTGATGACTCACTAAAACATTTTGATTGGATGAGTAGGTTTATCAATATCGATGGTCCTGCTACGTCATTGAAAACACAACAGGTATTGGGTTGGAAACCGGAACACATGGGGCTGGTGGAAGACATGCGAAAGAACTATTTTTAGATTGCAAGATGAAAGAACCCATACACATTAAGACGATTGGTGAATATCACAAGCTCCGGGGGTTACCGCCTCCGGAACATCCTTTGATTAGTGTTATTGATTACGCGAAGATGAAAAGTTCACATACTGATGATGAACGCGGTTTGTTGTTCGACTTCTATTTGATTTCTATTAAAAGAGGTGTCGGAGGGAAGATGCAGTACGGACAACAGTCATACGATTTTGATCAGGGCGTAATGTTTTTTATGGCGCCGAAACAATTGCTGAAAATTCAAAGAGCGCCCAACGCCAACGCTACACGCACGGGCTGGATGTTGCTGATTCATCCTGATTTTCTTTGGCGCACATCGCTCGCAAAAACGATCAAGCAGTACGAATACTTCGACTATGCGGTGAATGAAGCGTTGTTCCTTTCTACAAAAGAAGAGCAGACGATGAATGAGATCGTCCGGAAAATTCAAACGGAGTATCAGTCGAACATCGATCGCTTTAGCGAGCAAATCATCGTTGCTCAAATTGAATTGCTGTTAAGTTATGGGGAGCGATTTTATCATAGACAATTTATCACGAGAAAGAAATCGAGTCATGAAATTCTTGAACGGCTCGAAACACTGCTGACATCGTACTTTAACAATGACGAATTGCTCAGCAAAGGATTACCTACGGTTGAGTTTATTTCGGCTAATCTCAATGTGTCAGCTGTTTATTTGAGGAGTTTGCTGAAGATGTTGACGGGCCTGAATACGCAGCAGCACATACACGAGAAGCTCATTGAAAAAGCTAAAGAAAAACTGTCGACAACAAATCTTTCGGTGAGTGAGATCGCGTATCAGCTAGGTTTTGAACATCCGCAGTCGTTCAGTAAATTTTTTAAGACGAAGACGAGTCAATCCCCATTGGAATTCCGACAATCGTTTAATTGAAGAGCGAGTACAATAAGCCGCGCGTTAAGGATAGGAGCGGAAACCGAAATGGCGCGTGTAGCCCTGCGCGTTGCGTGGGGAGCCCGTTGCAGCGGATAGCCTGACCCGCGTGTGATGGAAGTGCGCGATGGCAAAGTGGGGAACGCCCAATGGTACAAAGACGAGATTCCGCTAGCGATGTGATATATTCTCGCCCGTTTACAATAGCTTTTCTGAGTACACATTTTTTTCGAAGCGCCCCGTCATTTCGGTAACCTGAATTCTGTACACAATAGGCTGGCGCTCTTTCTCAATAGACTTCGGTGCATGATCGAATCCTTGAGGTCGCATTGTTTCACTGAGAAGGTACGGCACGAGTCGATTTTTCAGGATGTTCAGCGCTTCTGTGCGATCGGGTTCGTTCTTCAATTCTTGAAAGGTGCCATGCGCAATCACACATCTCCAGTTTGTCATGCCTTCAATACTGTCGACTTCAAAGCAGACTTGAGGATGCGTTCTCATGATTTGAACTTTTAATCCCTCACGCGAATGGATGTAAATGTATTTGTCGTGAAAGACATACGTGACTGGGACAACGTAGACATTTGCTCCATTGGAACAGCCTATTCGTCCAATCAAACCACTGCGAAGTACGTGTTCGATTTGTTCATTTGTTAATGCGCCAATCATAATGTTGTTCGTTTTTAATTGTAATTTATTTTAACAGCGGCCATGCGCAACAAATATTTTACTGCCTTGTCGTCGATCGTTGAATATTGGTGATATAATTTTTCAGTTTTAATATTGTGTTCTACCACGAGGAACGTGACGTCGTTTGTACAACGTGCGAGTTCCGAAGCCACTTCCGGTGTGCATGCAGCTGCAGCAACAACAACTTTCTCAGGACGTTGTCGACGGATTTCATGAAGTGATGCGGCGAGTGAATCCATGGTAAGGAAAGTTTCACCGACGAGGATGACTTTTCTCTCGCGTACGTCTAGCATTCGATCGACGCGGTAAAATTGCCGTTGTGATTTAAGTATACTTTGGTTGAGGATAATCTGATGGTGAATGTAATCGCGCGGTATACCGTAACTGTCACTATGCATGAGTACGGCATCGGCGCTAATGGATCCGAGTGTCTGTCGTCGATTAGCGGGATGTTCAATTGCTTTGCAAAGGCAAACCTCGAATGGGAGCCCGAGTTGTTGGGCTATATAATAGCCGATTACGGCACCGCTTTGCGATACGGCGACAACAATGGCATTACTGTTTTTGAATTCGCTAAGTTTATCAGCCAACTGCATTCCGGCGTGTCGCCGATCGTGCGCAACAAACGTGTGATCGAGTATCATAAAATGTGTGTTATGATGCGAAGGTACTTGACCTTCTTTCGCTAAATTATGACTTCAGTCACAAGCGTCACTAAACAGTATCAGCGTTACGGATGCGACCGACTTGCAATCATGACATAAATCAGGCTTTTGGTTGAGCGACGTCACCCTACACTGGACGTGAAAGAAATACTTTTGAAACGAAAATGAAACTATCCCGGAAGATGTGTCTTTTGAAGGTGGTAAATTTTGTCAAACCATAAATAGAGTAGCTATGAATTATATCACAGGTGAAGATGCTGTAAAAGTAATTAAGCCAGGTCAACGGGTGTTCGTGCACGGTGGTGCTGCAACGCCTCATTACTTATTACAGAAGCTGGCGGAGCGACAATCGGAACTTTGGAATATTGAGATCGTGAGCATCAGTATGCAAGGCAATGCGATTGTTGCGGACAAAAAGTATAAAGATAGTTTTCGGATCAACTCATTGTTCGTGTCGCAAAATATCAGGTCGGCGGTTAATGACGGGCGTGCGGACTATGTGCCGATTTTTCTCAGTGAGATCCCAATTTTGTTTAGGCGTAATATTTTGCCAATTGATGTTGCGTTGGTGCAAGTGTCGCCGCCTGATAAACATGGCTTTTGCTCACTCGGTGTTTCTGTTGATATCGCCGCGACTGCCGTGAAGACGGCTAAGCATGTCATCGCGCAAGTCAATCCACGCATGCCGCGCACCATTGGCGACGGAATTGTAAAGATCGACGACTTTGATGCTGTCGTGTATCACGAGCAAGAACTTCCTGAGGTGGTTAGCGGTGACTTAAATGAAATCAATATGCGTATTGGTAGTCATTGTGCCGAGCTAGTGGAGGATGGCGCGACAATACAAATGGGAATCGGGTCAATTCCCGATGCTGTACTTGCTTCATTAACGAATCACAAAGAACTTGGTGTGCATACCGAAATGTTTTCCGACGGTATTATTCCGTTGATCGAAAAAGGTGTGATCACCAATCAGCACAAGCGTAAGTATAGAGGAAAAACAGTTACATCGTTTTTGCTGGGAAGTCGCAAGCTTTATGATTTTGTAGACGACAATCCATCGGTAGTAGCGTTGAACATCGACTACGTGAATGATACAGCTGTTATTAGAACCAATCCGAAAGTTACGGCGATCAATAGCGCCATTGAAGTTGATATTACGGGTCAGGTATGTTCTGACTCTATCGGAACGTATCATTATTCAGGCGTTGGTGGTCAGATGGATTTTGTTCGCGGTGCGTCATTGTCGGAGGGCGGAAAGCCAATCATTGCGCTTCCTTCGATTACGGCGAAAGGTGTATCGCGCATTTCGTCATTCTTAAAAGAAGGCGCTGGTGTGGTAACGACGCGGGCACATGCGCACTATATCGTAACAGAGTATGGTATTGCATATTTGTATGGCAAGAACATGCGTCAGCGTGCGAAAGAACTCATTAAAGTAGCGCACCCAAATCATCGCGAAGAACTTGAACGTGCGGCCTTTGAACGCTTCCACACTTACGAGTTTGAAAGAACAGAGTATTAGCCCTGACGCTTATGTTTCATCGTATTGATGTGTTTTGGTTCCCATGATAAAAACTGAACGACTTCCGATTATTCTCTTTGCCATGTTCTGTCTTGTATGTGGACTATGGTCGGGGCTGCAACGTATTGGATGGAATATCGCATTGTCGCCGATGGTGGCGCATCACGGCGCTATTATGGTGGGTGGCTTTTTAGGAACGCTCATTGCATTGGAGAAAATCATTCCGCTGCGGAAACGAATATTGTTTTTAATACCTGTATTGAATGCAGTGAGCGTTGCATTTTTTTTTGCCGACCAAATCAAGGTGTCGATTTATTTGTTGATTTTATCTAGCGCATCGCTTGTACTTGTGTTCTTGTACTATTTTCGTAGCCAGCGCTCAATTATCTACGTGTTGATGTCACTCGGTGCGGTTTGCTGGCTAGTAGGGAACGTGTTGTTGTTGTCAAGTTTCTTTTATCCATTAGCTTTTCCTTGGTGGGTTGCGTTTGCGCTCTATATTATTGCAGCGGAAAGAATGGAGATCATGAAATTTTTGCCTGTGAGCAGCACAGCGAAACAATTTTTTATAGGGCTCCTTTTCATCTTTGGTATCGGCGTAGTGTTGTCTTTCCATGGTGTGGGGCGCATGGTGAGTGCGGTTAGCTTGATCGCGATAGCTGCATGGCTTATGAAGCACGATACAATTACACTCAATCTCAAGCGTAAACGTCTGCCACAGTTTACGGCGATCACTTTATTGTGTGGATACATTGCGCTATTGTTAACCGGGATATTTTTTTGGTCGCTTTCAGATCAATGGCTCGCTTATGACGCGATTGTACATGCGTTCTTTTTGGGTTTTGTTTTTTCAATGATATTTGCGCACGGTCCGATGATACTTCCTGGAATAATGGGTCTCTATGGGACACCGTTTAGTAAAGTGTTATATGTGTGGCTCGTGATTTTACAATCGTCGTGGGTGCTACGCGTTATCTCGGATATTTATATGGCGATGGAAATCCGCAGGGTCTGTGGAATGCTCAGTGCAATCGCTATTGTCGGATATTTTGTAACAATGGCAATACTTACGTTCAGCAGTAGGCAGCATGCAAAAGTTCGTTAAGATACCATTCATATTTCTTTTTGTTGGTTCGTTGTTGGGCGTATTCCTTCGGTTGCAGTTTGTGTCACCAACCCCGGGTATAAACTATTCGAATTTTTTACATGGACACTCCCACGTGATGTTCCTTGGATGGGTATTTAACGTGTTGCTGATTGGTTTTACGTTGAACCACATTCGTGAAGATGACCAACGCGGTGTTCGCCTACTCTTTATCATATTACAGTTTCTATTGCTGGGTATGCTTGTGTCGTTTCCCATTCAGGGCTACGGCTTCTTCAGTATCTTACTTTCGACGATGCATACACTGGCTGCATTTTTCTTCATCGCGAAGTTTATAAAGAAAGTTAAATCGATGACGTCAATTTCGGCATGGTGCGCGGTCGTGGCGCTTGTGTTTTTCATGATTTCATCGATTGGACCATTTTCACTTGGCTATTTGATGGCCTCTGGATTGGGCAAAAGTCAATGGTATTTTTTCTCTATCTATTTTTATCTCCATTTTCAGTACAATGGATTTTTCTTTTTTGGCGTGCTTAGCTTATTCTTTAATCTTCTTGAGCGAAGGCAGATTCCGTTTGACGTCTTCGGCGCAAAGCGTATATGTAAGATGTTTGCTTTCGCATGCGTACCGGCGTACTTCCTCAGCGTATTGTGGGCTAAGCCAGGTATCAGCTATAATGTAGTTAGCGCGATTGCTGCTATTATTCAACTTGTTGCTTTCATGGCTATGCTTGGCTTGCTTCGGAAAGTTTTTGCACATATGCGAACGAAGTTTCGTCCGGAAGTGCAATGGCTGTTGATTGTAGTCACCATGGCGTTGTTGATAAAGTTGATTTTGCAACTCCTCTCTGCATTTCCGATCGCAGCACAATTGGCTTATGAACTTCGCCCCGTTGTAATCGCGTATTTGCATTTGGCGCTGGTGGGTGTGATTAGTTTTTTCTTGATGGCATGGTATGGTGAACTAGAGCGTGTGAGTATCTGGTTTTGGAATGGTATCAAACTTTTTTTTATATGTTTTATAGCGATGGAAATTTGTTTGGTGTTGTCACCCTGGTGGCGAGCTATTTTCGGCGTTCATTTCATTAGTGCCGCAGACGTTCTGTTATTTTTTTCCATTGGTCTTTCCATCAGTTGTTTGTTGTTGATGATGGGTTTCTCGAAGCGGGCGAAAGCGTTTTTAGTGTGATCGTAATAATGTCCTTTCAGCGATTCACGTAGTATTCGCATTGGATTGCAACTACTCTTCAAGTGTGCTCGCTTGAATCTAATGACAATTATTAACATTGAAATTTCATTTTATTATTTAGTTGACTTTGGATATCTTGAAGTCACGTGTTTGCACCTGATTAAAATTATGTTCGGGATATGACTAAAGTCATAAAGGCGTCGCTTGTTCTCGGACTACTTTAGCACTGAATAAAAAGGGACAACATATCTGATTATTCAAATAAAACTTGAAAACTATGAAAAAGCTTTTTCCTGTAGTCATGCTGTTGGCGATGCTGGCAGCATGTGGTAACGAAAAACCAAAAGATCAAAATTCTAGTAATGGTTCCGATGAATATGAAGTAGCTGAAACACCAAAGAAAGTAGATGAGGGTAAGGGTATCGGGGAGATTAAGGAGGTTACGTTGAATACGCCGCTTGAGCAAGATCGAATTGGGAGAGGGCTGGCCATTTACGAAATGAAATGTGCTGCATGTCATAAACTAGATGATCAACGGGTAGTAGGACCCGGATGGAAAGGCGTTACACAGCGAAGAAAGCCAGAATGGATTATGAATATGATCACCAACGTCGATGTGATGCTTGATCAAGATGCCGAAGCACAAAAACTTCTCGAACTCTGTTTGACTCGGATGCCGAATCAGAATGTGAGTGTCGGTGACTCTCGCGACATCTTGGAGTTCATGAGGCAGAATGACGGCGAAAAATAGATTTACATCTCTTCAATTAATAAAAACAAAATGAAAACGCTCAATAAATTTGTATGGGGCATGGCTGGCATTCTCGCTGCCTTCACCATATACAGTTGTAAGCCATCTGGTCCAAGTGAAGCTATCACTGGAGACGCTGCTAGCAAAGCGTATGTTGCGCCCGGAAAATATGATGAATTTTACAACATTGTGTCTGGCGGATTTAATGGTCAGATCGGCGTGTACGGAATTCCTTCAGGGCGGTTGTTCAAGATCATTCCTGTTTTCGCCACTTTCCCTGAAAACGGTTACGGCTATAGCGAAGAAAGCAAGCCCATGTTAAATACTGCCAACGGCTTTGTGCCCTGGGATGACTTGCACCATATTTCATTGTCGACAACAAATGGCGAACATGATGGACGTTGGGCATTTGCCAATGGTAACAACACACCGCGTGTTGCGCGCATCGACTTAAAAACTTTTAAGACTGTCGAAATCCTTGAGTTGCCCAATAGCGGAGGCAATCACTCGTCACCATACATTACGGAAAATACGGAGTACGTTGTGGCAAGTACACGCTTCAGTGTTCCGATTGGCGACAATACCGATGTTCCAATCAGCTCATTCAAAAAGAATTTCAAAGGAACAGTAAGTTTTATAAAGGTCGATACTTCCGGACATATGAATATCGCCTTCCAACTTGTAACACCTGGTGTAAGCTTCGACCTTGCACGTGCAGGCAAAGGTCCTTCTCATGGATGGTTCTTCTTCTCAACCTACAACACCGAACAAGCATACACTTTGCTCGAAGTTAATGCGTCACAAAAAGACAAAGATTTTATCATGGCTGTTAACTGGAAGAAGGCGGAAGAGTACCTGAAGCAAGGAAAAGGAAAGACAGTGAAGTCGAAATATGCACACAATGTGTTAAATGAGTCAACGCATATGTCGTCTTCTGAGATTTTGGAAGAAGTGATGCAACTCGATCCGGCTGAACTTAAAGATATCGTTTACTTTATCCCATGTCCGAAGTCACCCCACGGCTGTGATGTAGATCCGTCAGGTGAATACATCGTCGGCAGTGGCAAGCTTGCAGCGCTTATCCCGGTGTTCTCCTTCTCAAAATTGCAGAAAGCTATTGCCGACAAATCTTTCGAAGGTGATTTCGCGGGTATCCCTGTTGTAAAGTATGAATCAGCCCTCTATGGTGAGGTTCAAAAACCTGGGCTCGGTCCATTGCATACGGAATTCGATGCGAACGGAAATGCATACACATCGATGTTCGTTTCTTCTGAAATCGTAAAGTGGAATGTAAAAGAATTGAAAGTACTTGATCGTGCACCTACTTATTACTCCATCGGACACCTTTGCGTGCCTGGTGGACCAACAAAGAAGCCGCATGGCAAATATGTAATCGCATATAACAAGATTACAAAAGATCGCTACTTGCCTACAGGTCCCGAGCTTACGCAGTCGGCCCAATTGTACGATATCAGCGGTGAAAAAATGAAATTGATTCTTGACTTTCCGACTACCGGTGAGCCTCACTATGCTGAAGCAATACCCGCAGAATTGCTCATGCCAAAGTCACAAAAAATATACAGACTCGAAGACAACAAGCACCCTTATGCCGCGCTTGGCGAAGGCAAAACTAAAGTTGAAAGAAAAGGAAACGAAGTACACGTATATATGACAGCGATCCGGTCGCACTTAACACCCGACAACATAGAAGGTATTAAGCAAGGTGACGATGTATATTTCCACGTTACGAACCTAGAACAAGATTGGGATGTTCCGCACGGCTTTGCTATCAAAGGTGCTAACAATGCCGAGATCTTAATCATGCCTGGAGAAACACAAACATTGAAATGGAAAGCCGATCGTGTTGGTGTGTTCCCTTTCTACTGTACCGACTTCTGTTCAGCACTACATCAGGAGATGCAAGGATATGCACGCGTGTCTGCACCGAACAATAATGTTGAAATAAAATACTCAACCGGTAAAATCGAAGATCAGATCACCGGGGCTGGTCAATAGATTCAAATTCATAGTTTGCAGGTTGATAGCCCTATCCCCGAGATGGGATAGGGCTTCTAAAAAAATAATACAATGAAAAAGCTCAGACCAATATCGCGTGTTGTCATTCTGTTAGCTGCGTTATCAATGGTGTCGGCTTACTACGTTCCGCTATGGCAAATTCTCATGTGGGCGCCGCAGTATCCGGAGGGTTTGGATATGAAAATATGGATAGACAATTTGACGGGAGATGTTAAAATTATTAGTGCACTCAATCACTATATCGGTATGAAGCATATCGAGGTCAGCATGTTTCCTGAGTTTAAATATATGATATACATTGTGGGTGGTGTAATCGCCATGGGTATTTTAACAGTTATTGTCAATCGCCGATATATGCTTATTGCATTCGCCACCTTGATTGTTGCCTGTGGCATCGTTGCACTCGTTGATTTTTATAGATGGGGCTATGATTATGGCCACAACCTCGATCCGACAGCACCTATTGTCGTGCCAGGTATGTCGTACCAGCCGCCACTCATTGGCACAAAACAACTTCTCAACTTTACAGCATACTCTGGTCCTGATGTTGGTGGGTGGATTTTTTTGATTGCCGGACTGCTAACAATGATTACCCTTGCTGCAGAAATAATGAAATCAAGAATGGAAACAAAGAAAACTACAGTAGCCATGATCGTGATGATGGCATGGTGCATGATGGCGTGCTCCGTTGAGCCTGAACCACTGGTCTATGGAAAGGATGCATGTCATACATGTAAGATGACTTTAATGGATCATAAGTTTGGCGCTGAGTTGGTAACAACGAAGGGCAAGATTTACAAATTCGATGACGTGAATTGCATGCTAAGTTTCTACAACAGTAATGAGGTCTCAATTGAAAATGTAAAAAATTTATTGATTGTCGATTTTGCTAAACCGGAAAAACTAATTGACGCCAAAAACGCGCTATACATTAAGGCAGAAGCGATTAAAAGTCCGATGGCGAGTAAGGTTGCCGCCTTTGAATCGAGTGATGCGCTCCAAAAGATGAATGCCGAATGGAAAGGTATTCAAATGAGTTGGGGCGAATTACAGACACAATATAAATGACAACTTCAATGGCGTTCTATCGCTCACATGAAGTCTGGTCATCAATGCATGAAAGCTCTAAAAATTATTTTCCTGTCTTGTTTCGTGGCCATAACTGCTTACGGCAGTACGATAACGGTTAGTAAACAGGGGAAAATTAAAAGCATTAAACAAGCGATCTCCCAGGCCAAACCAGGAGATACGCTGTACATCACCTCTGGCACTTATAAGGAGGGCAATATTATTATTGAAAAGAGTCTTACACTTATTGGTGAAAATTTTCCAGTACTTGATGGTGATCATAAGGTGGAGATTTTTACGATTCATGCGCATTATGTAACGATATCGGGATTGAAATTTATCAACACCGGTATTGCAAGTATCAATGATCTTGCAGCCATAAAAGTGCTTGACTCAAAATGGCTAAGGATCACAAACAACCGCTTCGTAAACACTTTCTTCGCAATACATTTTTCGAACTCCTCGCATTCCTGGATTGTAGGTAATCAGCTGCAGTCCGATGCAAAAGCCGAGCATCAAATTGGAAATGGTATACATCTATGGAAATGCGATCATATCACAGTCGATAACAACATCGTGAAAGGTCATCGTGATGGTATTTATTTCGAGTTCGTCACCAATTCATTGATCACTGGAAATTATAGTAAAGGCAATATGCGTTATGGGCTTCATTTTATGTTTTCCCATAATAATGAATATCGAAACAACACTTTTGTAGAAAACGGGGCGGGCGTAGCGGTGATGTACACAACTGGTGTGAAGATGATCAACAATACTTTTGAACACAATTGGGGATCTTCCGCCTACGGTTTACTGCTTAAAGACATTCGCGATAGTTTTGTTTCAGGAAATCGATTCTTGCAAAATTCTGTTGGTATTTTGATGGAAGGCTCGAGTAGAATACAATTTGACAATAACACTTTCTCCGAAAATGGTTACGCGATCAAGCTTCAGGCCAGCTGCGACGATAATAATTTCAAACGCAATAATTTTTCATCAAATACCTTTGATCTGGCAACCAACGGAAGTTTAGTGCTCAATAGTGTTAACGGAAACTACTGGGATAAATACGAAGGGTATGATTTGAACAAGGATAGCGTCGGCGATATTCCTCATCACCCTGTGAGCATGTATTCGATGGTTGTTGAGCAGATGCCTGCAGCGGTCTTGTTATGGCGAAGTTTTCTTGTGCTGTTAATGGATAAAGCAGAGAAAGCCATTCCTGTCATGACGCCGCAAAATTTAAAAGACGAATCACCTGCAATGAAGCCCTATGATCTCAATACAAAAAGTCAATAAGAATTTTGGAAAGCTTCATGTTCTTAAGCAAGTAGACCTTGATCTGAGCATGGGGCGATCGTATGCATTGGTGGGCCCGAATGGTTCGGGTAAAACCACCTTGATCAAAAGTATACTGGGGCTCGTTGTTCCATCCTCTGGTGAAATTGTTTTTGAAGGTAAGAGTATAGCCAAGGACTGGATGTATCGCGAGAAAATCGGCTACATGCCCCAGATAGGACGATACCCCGAGAACATGACTATCGGTCAATTGATAGATATGATGAAGAATATTCGAAAAAACGCAGAAGTCCTTGACGATAGTATTATTGAAGGTTTCAAGCTTTACAAAATGTTTGACAAGCGAATGCACGCGCTTTCCGGTGGCACACGGCAGAAAGTGAGCGCCGCACTTGCATTTCTTTTTAATCCGCCTGTGTTGATTCTTGATGAACCTACAGCAGGTCTTGATCCGATTTCGGTGGAGATATTGAAAGAAAAAATACTCGAAGAAAAGCATCGCGGTAAACTGTTGATCATTTCTTCCCACATCCTGAGTGATCTCGACGAACTTACCTCCGACATGGTGTACATCTACGAGGGCCAAGTCCACTACAACAACACAATTCAAACCTTAAAGGAAGAAACACAAGAGAAGAAGTTAGGTAAGGCGATAGCCACCATGATTGGACAAAAGCAATTAATTGACTCTGTTAATCGATAGCTTATGAATAGGATAATCAAATATGTCTTCTACGATATACTCCGCACACGGTTCATCATATTCTATACTGCGCTGTTGCTGGTCAGCACATTCGCCATGTTTCAGCTCGATAGCGATCCCAACAAAGTAGTGATGAGTTTGCTGAACGTGGTGCTGATGGTTGTACCTTTGGTGAGCATTGTCTTCACCACCATTCACTTTTACAATTCTTATGAGTTTATCGAACTCATGCTTGCACAGCCTATCAATCGACGAGTAATTTTCATCGGAGAGTACTTGGCGGTTGCCATGTCTCTTTGTATGGCATTCGCCGTGGGTGTAGGCATTCCGCTGGGGATATACGGTGTAAGCGCAACGGGCATGTCACTTCTATTTTGCGGAATCATTCTCACACTGGTGTTTGTCTCTTTGGCGTTTTTAGCCGCTGTACTCACGCGCGATAAAGCAAAAGCAATTGGAATCGCATTGCTGTTCTGGTTTTACTTTTCGCTCATCTATGATGGATTCCTTTTGTGGTTTGTATATGCCTTCGCCGACTACCCATTAGAGAAAATTACGTTGGGCTTGATATCGCTCAATCCTGTCGATCTGGCAAGGGTAATAATGTTGCTTCAACTGGATATATCTGCGTTGATGGGATACACAGGCGCGTTTTACAGACAATTTTTCGGAAGCTCATTTGGAATTATCTTCTCTACGTTGATTCTTTTTCTGTGGGTGATCATTCCGTTTTTTATTGCGCTAAGAATATTCAGTAAAAAAGATTTGTAGGACGCCCGCGTATGATTGTAGTCATAGGAGGGCTGGCGCATAAGTGGAATCTTTGATGAGTAAATAAACGCTTATGAAAACAAATCGGATTCTTTTCGCCTTAGCGATGATCGCCTGGGTCGGTTCCTCTTGCTCACAACCATCACAGGATGTCGTGGATGCTAGCGCATCTAATATTGAACAAGCTGCAGGTCAGTCTGCCGTGCAAGATGATGAGTCGCAGAAGAACATTGTTCAAACCGCTATCGGTTCGCCGCAGCATACTACACTCGTCGCAGCACTGAAGGCCGCCGCCTATGTCGACGCGCTTTCGAATGCGGGACCGTTTACCGTCTTCGCACCCACCGATGAAGCCTTTGCAAAGTTGCCCGCAGGAACGGTAGAAGATTTAACAAAGCCTGAAAACAAACTCAAACTTCAGAACATTCTTGAGTATCACGTCTATGTGGGCGTGATCCGTGAATCGATGGTACAAGGACCAATGAAATTGAATCAAGTGAATGGTAAGAATGTTTCCATTACGAAAGAAAGTGATAAACTTAAAGTAAATGGTGCGAATGTATTGGCCACAATACAGACGTCGAACGGAATTGTATATGTAATCGATACTGTCTTGTTGCCTGAATAGATGGGCCGTATGAGCTCTAAAAGCATCGTTAGTATCAATAGTTTCATGAGTAGAATGTGTTAGTAGGAAGGGCTCGCTTAAATTGGTGAGCCCTTCGTTAATTTTTTCACACATAATGTAAAGTGATTTATGAGTATGTCATCAGACGCATTGTTGCATGATATTGTTTGTCACCAGGATGTTCATCTGATGGTCGATCTTTTTTATGATAAGGTAAAAATAGATCCACTACTAGGTCCTGCGTTTAGTCACGTCGATTGGATAAAACATTTGCCTGTGATGTATGATTTTTGGTCGTCTATGTTATTGGGCGATCGCACTTATCGCGGTAATCCGCTGCAACGACATTTGGACTTACCCATCGACAGGCGTCATTTTGATCGCTGGCTTTTATTATTTGAGGAAACCGTGAATGACAATTTTTTTGGCGAGAGAGCTGATGAAGCAAAAAGTCGAGCTCAAGCTATCGCGGAGATATTCCAACGTAAGATGGGGTTGCAACGTCTCGGTGATTAAATACTTAATCATGTAGTGTTAAGATTATAAGTTATCCTCTCCAGTATGACTTTAATCATAGATGGTGATGTTATTAACATCGTAATTGCCGGTGCTTTGAATCCCAGCACTATGCACACGACAACTCCAATTCATACATTCCACATCCCTGTTATGGGATTAGCTTACACCATCGATACGCCTGTTAAAGTAGCACGGTATGGTATTAATTCAGTAGTATCGATTATCGAAGATAAGTTGGTGGAGTTGATGCGGAAATATTACTGCGAGAAGTACGACGAACAATATGTTCCCATTACGCCAAAGGAGCAAGACTACCGCGCTAAAAGAATTACCGACTATTTGAATCTACTCAATCGCATCGTCAAAAAGCAGTTCGAAGACTTACGACACTCGACATTTTGTGTCGGTAGCGAGCTCACTAAATATTTTGAGATGCTCCCGGGTGATAGCATCCTAAGACTTTCGTATGAACGCCTGTTGCAAGCAAAAGATAAAATCGAACGCGATACGCTGGTAAAATTCCTGACAAGTCAGATCAAGCCAGGTTGCATCGACGTCAACATCATGACGAAGGTCGACAAAAACAATTATGATCGATCAGGTCATCAACTTACCGATGGATCGGATGCCGTTGCAGCACTTCGGGGTTACGCCAATAGCGATCTCGTTGACTCATCCGTAATTTTCTCTGCTGGATTGAATCCCCGTTTGTTTAACTATCTCGAAACATTACCAGCGTTCAATGCAAAATCATGGGCTACATTCGACAAGAAGATTGTAATCAAAGTGAGCGATTATCGTTCTGCCTTTATTCAGGGAAAATATTTAGCGAAGAAAGGTATCTGGGTAAGTGAATTCAGGATAGAATCGGGACTTAACTGTGGAGGACACGCATTCGCCACAGACGGTTCATTACTTGGTCCGATTCTGGAAGAGTTCAAATTAAAGCGTGAAGAACTCATCACCTCATTACATGCGTTGTATGTTGCTGCACTAAAAACAAAAGGTCTCGAGGTTTTTGACAAGCCGCATCCTCTTGCCATTACCGTGCAGGGTGGCATAGGAACCTACCACGAAGCAATGTTTCTCGCCTCGCGCTATGATGTGCAAAGTACTGGATGGGGAACACCCTTTTTGCTTTGTCCGGAAGCGACAACTGTTGATGAAGAAACTTTGAATTTATTATCCAGTGCGCTCGAAAGCGATATTATACTTAGTAAAAACTCACCACTGGGTATTCGTTTCAACTACCTTAAAGGAACAAGCTCTGAGCGTGAAAAAATGGCGAGAGTTAAGAAGGGAAAGCCTGGCAGTCCTTGTACCGAGAAACACCTTGTGTCGAATACGGAATTTACAAAGGATCCGATCTGTACAGCATCGACGGTTTATCAGCAGAAGAAAATTGCCGCGTTAAAAAGCCTTTCCCTGTCATCATCGGATTATGACAAGCAGCATGCGGAAATTGTGAGTAAGGAATGTCTTTGCATCGGACTTAGCAATGCTGCGATTGTAACGTATGATCTTCCGCCGATAAAGAACCTGAAGGCAGTCACGATCTGTCCTGGACCCAATATCGCGTATTTCAACAAAGTGGTTTCCTTGCGGGAAATGACTGATCATATCTACGGCAGAACGGATATCACCGATCCGGCGCGACCCCACATGTTTATCAAAGAGTTGAAGTTAAACCTTGATTACGTCCGCGATCAAATACTTTCAAATGATATGGAGGACACGAAGTGGCGGAAGGAAATACAAACATTTGTCGCTCAACTTTCTGCCGGCATAGCCTATTACCATTCATTGTCTGATCACATTTCGTCGGCTACATTTACGGAAGAACTTCTTATGTGCGAAGGGGAGTTGGCGGTGTTGCGCGAAGCAATGGAAAGCAAAATCAATCTCAGCGCGTAAAAAATTAGACTTCCTGTCTTTTGTCATGTTTCATAACGTGACGTTTTTTTACCTATGTGTAAACGTTTCGTCATGGAGTCAAATAAAGTGCTAGTTTTTCTTTGTTCGGGTGCAATGAATGCCGGCGAGAAGAAGCTGTCGTATCGTATCGCGACACAATTAGAATCTTTAGGAATCGCGGAATTGGGAAGTCTTCAAGATCTTTCACGCCAGCATGCGACATCTCCTGGCACACAACGACGAATGATTTTTATTAATAACTGCCGGTCTAAATGTCTTCACGTTCTCCTTCAGGGAATCAACGAGGAACAGTATATTTTTTTCGACGTGGCCCCTTATGTTAACCATCCGGATTTCGATGAGGAACACTATGTCACATCGGAAGTGCTTCCCGTTTTATCTGAAAAATGGATCGATGTCGCAGAAGACATCATCTTAAATCGCAGCAATTAAAACATGATTTTGTGTCCCTCAAGCGAAAGCTTTCCTTCTTTTTCCATCTTCTTTACTGTTCGAATGACTGTCTCTACCCGAAGCCCGCTCATGTCGGCAAGTTGTTGACGCGTATAAGGAACGATTATTTTTTCACCGGTGCCTGATAGTGCTTTTTTACTTTTATAGTATTTGAGTAGCGTACGAATGCGGTGTTCCGGCTCGTAGGAAGAAATTTCCGAAAGCACCATTGATTTATATTTTAATCGCTGACACAAGACCTGATCCATTTTTAAATGCAGGTCAAAATTCTCCCGAAGCATTTGAAGAAAGTAATCGCCGGGTAGTTTCCATACTTTGGTTTTTTCAATAGCCGATACGCTGCCGGGGTAGGGGAATTTTCCAATCAAAGCTGGCTCGCCAAAACTTTCGCCAGCAGTAAAAATTCCTTGAATGAATTCCTGTCCATCGTTACTAGATATAAACATCTTGACTGAACCTTCCTCGACTTGAAAATAGTCTATGGCTTTATCTCCTTCATGAAATAGAACTTGATCTTTGCCTAGCTGTACGAGCTTTGCATGATATTTTTCGAGTGTCTTTGCAGGAAACATGTCTCCGTTTTTCAGAGAAAGTTAGCGCGCGGGTAGATAATAAAATATGATTTTTGTCATGGTTATGTAATGATACAAGATCCTCCCGCGCAAGCAGCTTCGGTTTGAAGTTCAGTTTCGTCATCGGGTTCAAATACTTTCGATAGGTCAAGTTCGGTTAAGCTGCAGGCCAGGGAAGTGAATGTGGCTTGGTCAATATCTTCGAACGGCGCTTGTTTGTAGTTACCGTTGTCATAGGGCAGCACACTGAGACCATTGTACGATGCCTTGTTTTCCCACATCCATTCGCCAACGTGTTGCCAATCTTCGTCTTTGATGCTCACCGTTGCTGAGACGTTATTGGCGTTGCTTCCGTTTCGGTATCCGTTGCGCACCCATTCTAGGTTGAACTTTTTTATTCGATCCAGCAGCTCTCTAGCGTTTTCAGTTCGTAGTGTTGATCCCTCTGGCGCACACTGTGGTATTCTGATAATACCTTGCTTGGAATTCAGTAGGTCATCCTCCAAAAGCTCCGGATGATTGGCTTTCAAATAATCATACAACGCTTCATTCTTCCCGATACGCACGCGCCGAATGTAATAATCATTATGCCACGCATGGATTCCCGAGGAAGTGCCGAGTACAATCGATGAAGTTCCCGAAGGTTTGATGGTAGTGCATCGCGCAGCAAATTGAATATTGATACGACTCGATAGTTGGAGATTTACTTTTTTTACTACCTCTGCTACTTCCTTAAGGTCTAGCGCAGCCACTTTACCACTGGCAATACCGGTCATACCAACACCAATTAGTGCTTCACGTTCAGTGGTTATTTTCCATATCTCTCGCAGGTAGTGGAAATTTGTGAACCCTGCTTGTAATGTTCCGAAGAACGAGGCTGCTGCAGCGCGTTCATTTAAGTCTTCCTGACTTTGAACATCCGATACATTTACCTCACAGAGATTGCAAAATTGAAATGGTCGCAATGCAATTTCACAACACGGATTAGTCCCCCAGTTCAAATCGTTTGTGAAATAGAATCCTGGTTCTCCCGATCCCGATAATTCTATTTTTTTCCACAGCGCGAAAAATTCATCTTTCGTTATGCTGTTCCTTGGCAACACTACAGAATTATTGGCACGACCGCGTTGTTCATTGAGTTCCCACCAATTGCCGAATTTACAGGTTAACATTTCTTCATCGTGATAGGAAAAGAGCGAGATCATGGCTGACCTTCTGATCCCGCCCGCCAATACCGCATTCGCGATATGGCACATCATATCATGACAATCAAGTGTACTGAGTTTTTCTCCATTTGTTTTTCTATCGAGTATAGCTGTTAGGTGTGCAATGCAAATTTTGAGCGGCTCAGGCCCCGGGGCTTTTCCACCAGCGGTAACCAATCGCGCTCCCTTCGGTCGAATATCCGAGTAATCAAATTCCGGAACATAATCGCTTTTTCCGAAATACCCCTTCAGCAAAACCTTCACGCAATCCGCCCATCCCTCCAAACTATCACCAACTAAAAACCTTCTTTTTTTCTGTGCCCTTTTGACGGGCGGGAGAAGTTCTACATGATCAACTTGCACGGAGAAGCCAACCCCCGTTCCTCCCAACAATAAAAACATCGCTTCAGAAAAAGCACGGATATCATCGACAGGCATGTATGCACAGTTGTAAATACGACTATTGTTCCGCGCTATGGCGATGCCAGCAAATTGCATCGCACGCATCGACGGCAATACCTTCTTGTCCAGAACAAATTGCAGATTCTCCCTAATCTCAGCTTCGAGTAAGGGATATCGTTCAATCAACATGCGCGCGTATCGTTCGCAGATTTCTGGCCACAATTCACGACGCTGATACGCGGGAACGTACCGTGCATACTTCATGTAAATAATGAGATCACTAAGAATTCGTTGATTGATCTGCATAATGACTTGTAGTGGTGTTGTCGGATTATTTTAAAGTGAACAGCTTCCTCCAAGCGTAGCCTTTTCTTTGTAGCGCGCAAATAAAATATTGTTTTCAAGATGCACGTGCTTCATCAAGTCGTTGTCGAATTCATGTAGCTTTTGATATGTAATTTTAAATGTTGGACAAGCAAAGTCAGGAGGTGTATAGTTGTTCGACAATGTTCTGATCTGCTTGATCAGTTCTCCTGCGGCAACATGGTCATGCTCCATGGCTTCGATCGGTGCCTGAATGGAATCTGCAAGCGGATGATCCAAGTGCTGTTGTGCTTCGAGTCTCTTGATTGCTGGAAAAAGCACTAACTCTTCCTTTTTCATGTGGCTCGTTAAATCTTCTGATAGATCAAGAAAATGTTCGCGTATCTGTAACAGCGCCAGGCAGTCATTGCCATGTGCATCACAAACTTTGTCGAGGAATGCTTGAATTTCTGGTATCGCTCTTTTTACGTAGTGATGATGGTTTTCAATGATATAGTCTGCCAGGAATGAAGATCGCCAATGCTGCGGATGAACCGCATCGTTAATCTCCCCTTGTGATTGTTGAATGATCTCAGCTTTTATTTTTTCAGGCGCTAAGCCGATCCTTCTGCAAGCGTCTTCCAAGCTTCGGTTTCCACCACAGCAGTAGTCGATATTGTATTTCGTGAATACAGCTAACGCGCCAGGATGTGAAATGGCAAGCTGGGCAACCGTCTGTAGGTTTCCCTCCAATGTGTTATTCAAATATGTGCCCATAATTTTTTGATTTTTATCAAAGCTATGTGCGCAACGAAAGTTGTGGTATGATCGCGATCATATCCACAGAATTTTTTTTGAGGTAGTACGCGACGGACTACAGCTTAAGGTTCATAGCATACACGGCTACGCCATTCTCGTTTTCCATCAGGCAAGCGACGAGAAAACCATCTTTCGTATGGGTGACGACCGGCGCGATGGAATTTGCACTTCGTGGCGTTAATACACGCTTTTCGATGTCTATTCCATCCTTGATCAATCGACAATGAATCGTTGTAGCTGTGCTTCCGTCTGTGGTCATGTTTTCCTCCCAAAGCATGGCGATCACATCACCGTTCGAACTTACCTGAGGATGGTGACCAGCGCGCGAGACAAGCTCCCTTGGAAAAAAATTGTCTTCGTCACTAGCTTTATGTGCATAATACAAACCGCTGCCGTTACCTTCAGTATACCACATAGTAAACAGCCCCGCTTTGTTGCTGCACAAACTTGGTCCGGTGTGAGGACAGCCATCGATGTTCCATTGATCGGCGCTGATGTTGATGGGCTGCGAGAATTTTGTGCCATCTGTCGCTGATGTCGCCACCATCATATCGCGAATTTGCTTATCCATTTTTCCGCTACGCAATCCCCGATAAGCAACGTAGATTTTTTTGTTCTCGTCGGTGTAAACATCAATCCTGCAACATTGACATGCTGATGAATCAATGAGGATTTCATTTGAAAAAGAATTGGTTGCATCTGTTTTTGAGAACAGTACGATTCTCCCGCCTTTTCCGTGCCGTGGTTTGATGTCGAGCCATGCTGCACCAATTTCTCCATCGGGAAGCACTTCGATGTCAAAGTACGATCTACTTCTGCCTGAAGTGGTGTCGCGATGGATCGTCTTTTCTGTAGACCATGTCCTGCCGTCGTCTTCCGAAGTTCTGTAGTGAATTGACCCGGCATATTTGTTCGTCGCTGTGGGGATTTTCTTTTCATATGCTACCAGGATGGTGCCGTCTCTTTTGAACGCAACTTTAGGCATTCCTTCTGCATGCGTTGCCACAGATGAACCTAACAATATCGATGCTTTTTGAACGAACGAACTACCATCATCCTGGGAAATAGAAAAAGTGAAATGCAGTTGTCCATTATTTTTTTCCGTCCATGCAACAACCGGATTGTCGAGGTTGTCGTGTGTCAGATAAACAGATTCGGCATTTGCGGAACAAATTTGTATCTCACGCTGTGTATTGTCGCACCGAACAAAGATCGCGATAAAAAGAGCAGACAATGCAAGAAGACGAATCATTTTCATAGTACGGATTTTTGTGTCCCTTTAAACGTGTACTGAAGTCCGAGTACAAATGTTCGCGGTGCGGCGGGTGTAAAAGTTGTTCTGTCGTGTACTCCATTTCCTCTTGTGGCAGCATTTGCATAAAGTTCATCCGTAATGTTTATCACATTGGTGAAAAACTCGAAGCCCTTTACTTCGTATCCCATGCGAAGATTTAGATAGCTCACGCCGCGAAATCCAAGCAGCCCTTTGTCATCATATTTCACGTTGTTGGTTTGATCTTGAAACCAACTTCCGATACGCTGCCATTCAATCGAAACACTAAAACCGTCGACATAATTAGGTTTGTAGGTGACTTCGCTATTGGCGATCCATCGCGGCGACTGTGGCATTTCGTTGCCGTCTACATTTTTTGTTTGGTCTGAAGTTCTGGCACTGAGCGTAAAATCTTCGAAACGGTGTATCGCATTGGTGCCACCGAAACGGATAAACAATTCCGGTGTAGGCTTAAACGTAAATCCATATTCAATGCCACGGTGCAATGTCTTCCCGGCACTTTGATAATCGGTCGTGTTATCTGTCTGTCGAATATTAAGCAACTCTTTGTGTCCTATCATTTGATAAACCGCTAGATCTACATACACTTTGCTATCTAAGAATGCGCCCCATCCGCCTATCTCAATGTTGTTGAACCGTGCCGGCTCAAGATTGTAGTAGAACTCGGAAGTCGCACCAGACATGCCCGGTTTCTTTCTGAAGATAGAGGTGAGTCCCGGTGGTGAAAAACCTTGGCTATAGTTTACGTATAAACCTTTGTCGCGTAGTAAATCGAATGTCGCACCGATCTTGGGTGTAACTTGTTCAAATGACTTTTTACCCGTACTCGCTTCAAGCCGATTAAGATAATCGAAGGCCATCCTATCGTAGCGAACCCCAAGGGTAACACGTATTCTGCTATGAAGGCTTGCTTCGAATTGTGAATACAAGGCGTAATTGCTGAGATCGGCTTGATAGTTTGATAGGAACTGGTCTGGTTGCTCTTGCAGGATGCGATAACGTTCAACAGATTTTCCATCGGGGCGCAGTTGCGCAGCCATATCGATTTTATATGCCCAATATGTTGTGGGTGAGTAGTCGAAGCTTCCTCCCGCTAATAGTTTTGAATCAAGAAAGTTAAACTTTACACTGTGCTGCACGAGCGCGACGCGGCTGTAGAACGAATTCCGATTTCGTTCTCCCGAAGCTGTTTCACTTCCACTTGTCCAGCGAATAGCATAGTTTGGATTTTGTTCTATGTAATTATCACGATAGGCAACCGTAAGCAATGTTTCCTGACCATCGTTCCATTGATGGTTGATGGAAAAACGTATTCGCTGCGAATGCACGTTGCGATACGTGAAGTCAGTCGTGCTTGAATATTCACGGTTGTAGAATGCTAAACTATCGACACTGCCAGCCATATCTGAATAATACTCGTTTCCCGAAAATGCGCCGCTAAGCTTTGTGCGTTTTGAGAGGGAATAGTCAACGCGTAAATTCACGGAAGATTTTTTGTAGTCAGAATAAGTTTGCCATGCGTTGCGTTGGTTCGCTTCGAATCCACTAATGTGCACGCCTAATTTTTTACCAATCACTCCACCCGCACCATATTGAATTCTTTTATATCCCCATGCATCGCCGGCAACGCCGATTTGGAAAGTAGGAACTGCGGACGGTTTTCTTGTAATGAAGTTAATGGCGCCACCCACAGCCTCAGGACCATACAACGACGAGGCAGGGCCTTTCACCACCTCAATGTTTGAAATACCCAAGATGTTCATCTCAATTAACGCGTTATGATTGAAGATGCCCATAGGGCGCACCGGTAGCCCGTCTTCAAGATAAAGGAAGTAAGACGAGGTGCCCATCGGTTGTCGAATAGACATAGCATGCTGTTCATTATTATAGTTTAGCATCACAACGCCAGGAACTTTGTTGAGCAATTCCGTAAGGAGAATAGGTTTTGTGTCGTTGATCGTTGCAGCTGATATTTTGCTAATGGCTACAGGCGATTCCGTTCGCAGCGATGCCTCACGATTTGCAGTAACAACGATTTGCTGAAGGTTGTTGGTGGATGACTGTAAGGCAACTATGATTTCTCTTCCCGATACGAAAATCGTTTTTCGCTCATAGCCAAGGTAGGAGACGACAATGGAATCGAAAGGCGTAGGCGCATCAATTAGAAACACCCCATCAAGATCAGTGACGTTGCCCAATGGTGTGCCGGCGATTATAACAGCGGCACCGACGAGCGGTTCGTTGGTCTCGCTGTCAAATATTTTTCCTTTGCAGATGTTCTGACAAAGTGCAGCGCTATAAAGAATGGTAAGAAACAGAAGGAATGGAAATATACTTTTCATGGTGTTGAATTTTGGCCATGGGCGTTCATGTCTTCACGCGGAAGACTTGCCGTATGGCCGTGAATAGTTTGAATGACGATTAAACTTTATTCAACGGGCAGCATGGTGGATGAAAAGTGAATGGTGTGTAGGTGAACGCGTAGATCGTTGTATACGTTGAATTTGTAACGTATGAGGTCGCACAGCGCAATAACAACGTGCACGCTTCTGTTACTATAAAAGTCGGAATTTCAACTTTGTTTTTACCTAGTGCGCGCGCTGTGTCGGTCTTGTCGCGCTCGTTTAAATTTCGTTTCAGAAAACATTTTCCGTGGCAGCTCAAAAGTGGCTTGTCCTTGTTGATGCAAAGCACTTCTGCGATGTATGTCTTGTTGACTTGGAAGTACCCAATTACGCCAAGCTGGTAAATGCTCTGGATAGACATTAATACGATAAGCGCAAATGAGATGACTTTCTTCACATGTCAAATCTAGATCGAAAGTGCCGCCCCCGTTATGACTTAGATCAGGCAGGTGAAAAAAATATTACGTGGCGTTAAATGCTGATGTTCATTGTATTACCATGGTGCTTGTTGGAAAGTAAGACTTTTGTCAGTTTGTTTCGTGATTTGGTATCCACTGTGGATTGAGTGAGTTACCTTTTTACAAACTCAAGATCACGTATACGCCCAGTGTTTAAAACGAATCCTCGTATGCTACCGTCCATGTTGACCTTGAAATCGATCGAAGCACGTTCCAGATCAAAGTAAGAGAACGTAATACGCATCTGATTTTTAAATGCCTCTACGCTTACGGGCGGATTGGTACCAACTTTAAACCATAACGCATCGTTTTCACTGTAAAAATGATATGACGTGTTTTGATCTTCGCAGTAGTATTCGCCGGTGAACTGCGAATGCTCTTCAGCAGTTGCTGGAACCAATCGTTGGGCCGTTGTATTACCATGTTTTTGTTGTATGATTATTTTTTGGAATTTGTTATGCTCGAAACTTTCGAAAACCACACGGTCACTAGTTTCGCCAATCAGTAGGGTGTCGTGTGATGCCGCGTGTAAAATTTCTTTTGGTTGTCCTGTACCCTGCCCTGTCAGGATGCCATCCTCATTTCTGATGTCGACGCAGATAGTATTATTCACGCGGTATGTTCCAATCATAGCGCTGATCTGAGCTGCGTTCAGCGTGTTAGTTTTGGGATGACGTACAACAGTTTGTGCTCCGAAAATGTAACGGTCTGCGATGGCACGTGTGATATGTTCGGGATTGATGTCTGTTGCGTTTGCAAGACAAACAATGGTGATGCGACTTTGCGGGAAGCGTAAAATCTCGGAGCGGTACCCCAGAAATGCACCGGGATGTGTATGAACCTCGTCACCGCGGTAACGCGATGCGATGATACCCATTCCGAAGCGAAGTTCTTCCCCATTCAATTTGCCGCGCGTAAGGATGTGGTGTGCTAATGACGAGCTGTCGTAAAATGAGCGATCCCATTGTAACAAGTCCGGCAGCGTGGTGATCATTCCGCCATCCCCGGCCGTTATATTGTTGTTTTTGAATGGCGCGTATCCTTTTTCGGATTTGTAATAACTCACGCTGTTACCTTCAACATTCATCTGCCGACCAAAACCGGATTTGCGCATACCCAGTACGTTGAATAAATGTCGTTCAGCATATTGTGCCAGCGATTTCTTGGTTACGCGCTGAACAACTTCCGCCAAAAGAAGGTAGTTGGTGTTACTGTAAGTGCACCGCTCTCCTGGCGTGAAACTTAGCTTTTTTTGTGTTGTAATTATTTTCAGCGCATCTGCATTGGTGAACTTTTCTTCGAAACTTTTGCCAGTGAGCCACATCAGTACCAGGTAATCGCGTAAGCCGCTGGTATGATAAAGAAGATTTTCTAGGGTGATTGTTTTACCGTAATCGGGAAGTTCGGTAATATACTTTCGTACGTCGTCGGTGAGCTTTAACTTATTTTCTCTGGCAAGCGATACGATGATGGCAGCCGTGAACTGTTTACTACCGGAAGCGATGTTGTAAGTAACTTGGGGATGGTTAGGCGTGTGCGATTCAATGTTCGCCATACCATATCCCTTTTGAAAAATGAGTTCACCATCTTTGATAACGCCGATCGTTGCACCTGGCCGATCTGATCCAGTGTGATTGAAAAGGATCGAATCGATGATCTGCGTTAATGAATCAGGTTGGCAAGCATGCAATGAACTTGTTCCTGCTGCGCAATAAGCTATCAGAAAAAGGAAATAGATACAACGCTTCATGGGATTGATGTTTATGGCTACGCCTGTTGTTTTAAAAACTTAATTGTCAACGGATATTTGTACGGACGGGAGCTTGTCACTTTCATCGTGTTCACGATAATGACTACTTGACTATATATGCCAAGCACGATGAGAAAAGGTATGATGTGAAAGAGCGCGCACGGCAGAAGGTAGAGTGTCATGCTGAGTTGGAAATTGATGACATCGTATGCGTGGCGTTGTATGTCTTCGACTTTATCGCGTTTCCATATCCAGAGAATAATTGGCGGGATGATGAGCAGTAGCAAGCCACTCAAGTGTATCAATGGGAGCCATTTACTTTCTTCATTTTTTGGATTGCCTGCTTCGGGTTTGTCTTCGGTTCCGGCCAACATTTCGAAATCTACTTCTAAAGCTGTGGCGATAGATTGAAGGGTGTAGGCGCGCGGATCGACTTCGCAACTTTCGATGCGCTGAATCGTGCGGACGCTGATGTCGGTTCGTTCTGCAAGTTCATCTTGGGTGATACCCTTTTTTAACCTGAGCTGTTTTATTAGTTCACCTGTTTTCATAAAAGTTTTTTGACAAATAACCGCAGTGAGCGCAAGCCAACACAACTACAAATACCCGACATTCACCCGACATTGTGGCGAAACAAGCTGAATTCACGCTTTCGGTACTGTAGTAATTAGGATGACCGTCGACACAAAGGCATCAGAATTTTATCATTTGATCGTTGAATCTAATGGTATTACGATGAGAAAACTAAAACTTCAGATGCAAATTACACTTGACGGATACGTAGCCGGATCGCAGGGGCAACTTGATTGGATGACACCGGAGACAGATGAACGGCAAGTTCAATATTTAAAAGACCTCACCACGTCGATGGATACTATACTGCTCGGGCGAAAAATGGCTGAAGAAGCGGTTCCCCATTGGGAGCATGTAACAAAAATAAAAAAAGGTGATGCGGAGTGGGAGTATGCAAAAACGTTTGTGTCGACGCCCAAAATTATTTTCAGTAAAACGTTTCGCTCACCGCTAGGCGAGAACACAACGCTTGAGCAGGGTGACCTAACATCGGTAGTAACAAAATTGAAAGATCTTCCCGGGAAAGATATCATTGTCTATGGTGGTGCAAGCTTCGCGTCGGCGTTGATCAAGCAAAACCTCGTAGATGAATTTCACTTGCTTGTGAATCCTGTAGCAATTGGCGCCGGCAAGATTATTTTTGATGGCCAGCATAAGTTAACGCTCATCAAGTCCATGGCATTTTCTAATGGCGTTGTAGCAAACCAATATAAACGCGATCAATAACAGAACATGGTAGCGACTATGCTTTGATGATCATTCCCACAAAATCCATAACTTGCTATTCACATGAAGAATAATTTTGCTTTGGATCTTGATCATCCTAACCGACGGCGTGTTGAATTTTTTCTGAACAACGTCGATGTAAAACTTGAGCAGGTGTTGTTTGGTGCGAACGAATTGAAGCGGTCTGATGCAATTGTGCAAGGATTTAAATTTAAGGGTACCGACAACATGATTGCGATTACGGTAATATTTGCAGCGTCATATGATGATGCGAACGAGATAGGGGAAGCAAATGCTTTTGATGAAAAGCCAAACACAAAGTGGACGGTGAATGGCGATGTGTTGTTTGTGGTTGAATCGATTGACGCCGATAGGCGCGATGAGATGTTAAGTCATTTTGCCGGACGAGAGTAGCGATGGAGACGTTTTGAGTACAATAAGTTTACATTACGCTATATGCTTCAAGGAATACAACTGATCGAGTGGATTGTTAAAACCGCGATCATGGATGAATCGATATCAACAGCGCATCTCGTTTCGACGATGAAGCAGAATGGCATCACAAGTACACAACTGATGAACTATGTGCGTGAAGATAGTTTTTGGCCATTGTATAAATCCGATGCTGCGATCCCGGAGAAGGACGAAAAGTATATTCTGAATTTACGAACACCGCAGGAGCGGAACGCTTTGAAAGCAAAGCGCGAGATGATTCTCGATGCCATTGAGCGCCGGTTTTATACCGGACATAAGTTTAACGAGTGGATGATCTAGCATCATGATACCAATAAAAAAAAGCGCAGGTACTCACTGCGCTTTTTTTGTTAAATGTATCGTCGGCGATTGACTTTAGGATTTTCGCATTTGAACAGCGCGTGTAACAAAAGCGTCTACCCATTTTTCGACGGCATTTCTCGCCGCGGCAATATATTTTTCACGAGATGTTTGAATCAATACAGGGTCGAGTTCTTTTCGGAATGCAAATCCTTTTGCGAGCCCACTTCTAGCTTTGGAAACATCTTCTGTAACCGACTCTGCATATTCACCAGCAACGGGAATATCGCTCCATTGCATTAGAAATTCAGGAAAGCCTTTGCCTGCCCAGATGTAGGTGTACTCTTTATTTTCTTGGTCGCCCACCATCATCTGTGCATGAACGCCCCACGTATATTTCTTCGATGTAGTTGCAGGATAGTACCATCCACCACCGACATCCCTTCGGTCTGTTGATTTGATATCCAGGTTTACCATGACGTCAGCGAAGTCGACATTTACTTTGAAGGTCGCAGCGGTACCGAATTCCTTGCCGAACTCCATCGCGCGTTTTCCTTTTCCGCCAGCAAAACCAGTGAGACCTTTGTGAATCACTTTGCCTTTGTTAGCCGTGCTGGTCACCCATTTATTTCCACCGCCTTCTTTCTGCGCATCTTCTTTTTCACCTTCTTCGCCGCCACTCTTTTGATAGAATTCGGAAGCTGTCACTTGATCCCAACCAACGGTGTCGATACCGTTTTCTTTAAGTTTCTTTTGAAAGTAACGATAGAAGTGATCGGTGATGGCTTGGTAATCGGCCTGAGTTGGTTCGCTGTCGGTAAATTCTAGAAATCCAGTTACGCGCGCACCCGCGATTTTACCGCCGGAGCGATCTTCTTGCGTAATGGTTTTTGCTGTTGTGGTGAGTTTATAATTGACGGTTAGCTCAACGATAGCGAGCCGTTCGAGTTTAGGGATGATTTTAGATTTATCCCAATTGAACCGGCTGGCGTCTGTTGGTGGCGCTGCGTCTTGCTTTTTTTTCTGTGCTAATGCTGTACCTGATGCCAACACGATGGCGATCATCAGTAACCTGAGTTTTGTAACTGTTCTCATCTCTGTGGTTTATTTAGGTAAAAAAAACTGTTCCGCTCGCTTCAATGATTGAAAACGAAACGTAGAATAATTTATGGAAATGTCTGAGCATTGTCAAGGCTTAAGGTGTTAAAGTGTTCGAGTGTTCAAGTGTTCAGGTGTTCAAGAGTGAGGTGAGGCAACGTAGCTACACGCAACTCGAAGCTCATAGCTCGCAGCTTTCTAGAAACGTGTTGAAGTGTTGGTGTGTTGACGTGTTGGTGTTGAATGCATCGTTCATGGTGTTCGCAGCTTTCTCACAAGCGCATTTCTCGCAACTCGTAGCTCGTAGCTCGCAGCTTTCTAGGAACGTGTTGACGTGTTGGTGTTGAATGCTTTTTACCGTGTCCCTCCGCGCACCTCCGCACTTTCGCGACTTTGCGGTAAAAAAATCGTTCACCTTAAGGCATGCTAGCCAAGGAGCTCGCAGCCTTCCTGACGTCTACCGCATTTCTCGCAACTCGAAGCTTTCCTGTGGTTAGACGCGCCGTCTTCAACTTTCAACTTTCCACTTTCAACTTTAAACTTTCTGCGTCGCGAAACGCGCCGTCTTCGACTTTAAGCTTTTAGCTTTAAAGATCTTCCCGTGTAGCTTCCCTATTTGCTTCATAAACGACCCATTCTATGAAACAAACACCGCATCTTCCTAGGGGAGATATGCAGAATTATGAGAGCGCAATGAAAGGACATCTGGAGAAACTGCGAATTAATAAGAGAATAATGAACGCGCGATGAGAGAAAAATGAACCAAACACCGAAATTTATGATACGTCATCTATAGCGTGATGAACCAACATCTATAGAACAATGATAGAACTACTGGACGCGTATGGAGGACATCTGGAGAAAATGAAAGGATGTCTATAGCTTCTCTAGAGGATGAAGCCAGGATGACGTTTCTGAACGCAGTAGATGTTACTTCTTTGCACCCTTTATCCCTAATAGCTCATCACACATGAATATTAATTGAAATAGTTTCCCCCTTTAGGGGCTAGGGGTGAAGCGTGAAAGTGGCTGTGAATTTGAACAGGTTGTAAATATAGTTTGCTGATTTGAATTTTGTGTTGTTGAACCAAAACAGAAGCAAGGCTCTGCTGAGGAGCAACCTGCCAGGGATAGGTTCTCCCGACAGAATGTCGATCATTGAAAGGGATGTTGTTGAGTCAACATCCTTTTTCATTTTCAAATATTCTGGAGGGCATATGCCTAAAAAAACCTTATGCTGCATAAGAGGCTGGTGTTTTGTATCCGAGCGCTTCATGCTCTCGCACTGTGTTGTATTCGATCAGCCACGCATCGGTTAGTTGCTGCGCGTGTTCGATTGAAAAAACAATGTTAGCATCTAGAACATCCTCGCGATAGGTGCGATTGAATCGTTCAATGATCGCGTTCTGTTGTGGTGATGCTTTGGGGATAGCGCTCCATTCAATGCCATTTTTTTGG
>NZ_QMFY01000019.1 GCF_003286915.1 Pseudochryseolinea flava | reverse complement strand
TAAAGACTACTTTTGTTTTAGTACACACAAGCAAGATAACGACTTGCAACTAGAAGAGGACTCACGTTCTCTTCTTTTTTTTTATCCATACACAAAAGAAGAGGCTGCCCTTTTGAGACAGCCTCTTCCTGTAAACTAGGGACCCGTAAAATAACGAGGCGTTCTACACGCTAGAGGCGCGTTTTCACTTCGTTAAAAGCTTTCGTTTCCGTTACGTTAAAGTTGGCTTTCTGCTTGTCAATGTTGATTTCAAACTCACCAGCTTCAACTGTCCAGCGTAGATCAGTTGCAACGAATGCAATGTCGCGGCCAGTAATCTTAAACACTACGTCCCGGGACTCACCTGCTTTCAAGTTAATTTTCTCGAAGCCACGAAGTCTTTTCATGTCGGGCGTTACGGAAGCATACTTGTCAGAAATGTAAAGCTGCACAGCTTCTTTACCTTCAACCGTTCCTGTATTCTTCACGTTCACGGTAATGGTAAGTTCTTCGCTTGCGTTGATAGAAGTTTTGCTTACACGAAGATTGGAATACTCGAATGTTGTGTAGCTTAAACCAAATCCGAAGGGGTATTGTACAGCAAAGTCTGAAGCATAGTCATACATCCCAGCCATCTTCACTTGTTCTTCTGATGGTTTGTGATCATACGTTACCAATGTGTTGGCATACATCGGATACGTGTATGGAAGTTTTCCGCTTGGATTCACATCACCGAAAAGAATATCAGCAAGCGCATCTCCGCCAAAATTACCTGGAAGATACAATTGAACCACCGCAGCCATATCTTGTTCAATGTCGCGAATGAGACGAGGACGACCTTCATTCAACACAAGGATTGTTGGCTTACCGGTTTTTGCAAGCGCCTTAGCAAGGTTGATTTGATTGAGTGATAACGTAAGGTCATGCAAGTCGCCAGGTTTTTCAGTGTAAGTATTTTCACCAAGCGCAAGAACGATATAGTCAACACCGGCAGCAGCTTTTACAGCAGCATCGATATCGACATCTTTCTCCTCATAATATTTTCCTTGCTCGTTGTAAGCAACACCCTGCGCAAACACAACTTTATCTTTTCCAAGCTCTTTCTGAAGGGCTTCTAAAATGGTATTGTATTTCGTTGCAAACTCTTCAACTTTTTCGCCTTGCCAGGAGTATGACCAACCACCATTCAGTGACCGCATTGAATTTGCATTTGGTCCCGCTACCAGCACTTTCACATCTTTCTTCACGGGAAGAATGTTATTCTTATTTTTCAAAAGTGTGATTGATTCTGCAGCTGCATCGTAAGAAACTTTTTCGTACGCTGCACTACCGAATTCTGTATAGTCCTTATAGTTCGTGACTGGTTTATCGAACAAACCGAGTTCATACTTTAGCGTGAGAATTCTGCGAACGGCATCGTCGATCCTTGACATTGGCACAGCGCCTTCTTTCACAAGCTCAACAAGGTAATCGCAAAAACGAAAGTTGTAAGGGATCATCGACATATCGACACCTGCGTTAATGGCTAGCTTCACGGCTTCTTTATGAGACGAAGCAACTTTATCGCGGTTATGAAGATTTTCGATATCAGCCCAGTCTGTAACAACTACACCTTTAAATCCAATCTCTTCCTTCAATAAAGTTGTAAGAAGATATTTGTTTGCATGCACTGGCACACCATTGATGATTCCAGAATTGACCATCAGTGAATGTGCACCGGCATCAATGGCGGCTTTGAACGAAGGAAGATGGCGCTCACGAAGTTCCATTTCAGAAATGTAAACGGGTGTGCGATCTTTTCCCGAGTTGGGTACCGAGTATCCAAAAAAATGCTTCACCGTAGCGGCTACCTTTTTTGTATTCTTTACATTATTATCATCGCCTTCATAGCCATCAATAACTTGCTTGCCCATTTCCGATGCGAGGTATACATCTTCGCCGAAAGTTTCCCACATGCGTGGAAAGCGAGGATCACGGCCAAGATCGAGCACGGGTGAAAAATTCCAAGGAATGGATGAGGCGCGTGTTTCGTACGCGCAGATTTCCGAGCCACGCTTCACGATAGCTCTATTGAATGTTGCGGCCAAGCCAATCTCCTGTGGAAACATCGTTGCCCCTGCAGTATAAGTTGTTCCGTGATTGGCATCAACGCCATAAATCACAGGAATTTTTAGTCTGGATTCCTTCATCGCCACTTCTTGAAGTTGGCTGATGAGTTCATGCCATTTCTCAGGTGTGCGTGCGCGGTTATTGGCCGTGTTGAGAATCGATCCAACCTTGTACTCAAGAAGCGCTTTCCGTACGAGATTCGGGTCGAGTGTGACGGGTTCGTCGCTCACATACTCATTGGGGCCTTTCGTAATGACATCGAGTGTGACCTGTGCCATTTGTCCGACTTTCTCTTCCAACGTCATTTTAGAAAGCAGGTCATCAACCTTCACTTTGGTCGTGTCGGAATGAGGAACAGGAATCGAAGAAGGGAAGACAATTGCTGCCGCCACGAGGGCGACGGTAACATAAAAACGTTTCATGGGATGAATTGTGGTTATTAGCGTCTAGCTGATATTTGGTAAAAACGATCTGTAAATTCGAAGAATGAGTCGTAAAAGTAAATTGTGTCGCTATTGAAACCGAGAAAAACGACTACGGCAAAAGTACCACACGCGAAAATTATACTACATCATTAGTACGCCACCCCATGGGTATGCTGTCATATGATTTTTTTTGTGCCTCACCACCAAGTTGATAACGGCGCGTAACATCGGTTACATCTGCAAATCCTTTTCATCGCCATCAAAGCCATGAGAATCTGCTGATGACGACGACAATTTGTCAAGAAAACCGGCCATATCTTCCTCATGATTTAAACTAAGTCGCTTCCGAAGTCGATAGCGGGCAGTCTCAACGCCGCGAACAGAAATATTGAGTATGGAAGCAATTTCTTTGTTCGTGAGATTCATACGCACAAAAGCACAGAGACGAAGTTCCTTTTGGCTTAAATCAGGAAAACTTGTTTTTAATTCCGCAAAAAATTCATGGTGAACACGTTCAAAATTGGACTCAAAAACTTGTAAATGCTCCTCATCAGCCAAATTGAAATTTATCTTTTTGACAAGCTCCCGAAGTTTGTGACGGGACGTATCATTCTTCACCGCCTCCTTAATATCCTTGAGCTCATCCTGAATGTCTGCCAGTAACTCGCGTTTTTTAACCAACAGCATGGTGTAGTTTGCAAGCTCCTTGCTTTTGTGAATAACATCCTCTTCGAGTAAATCTTTGTCTTTCTTAATCTCTTCTTTTTCCTGTTCCAGCTTAAATCGCTCAAGCTCAAGCTCCAGCACTTTTCTTTTCTCGTGTTCTTCCGCCCGTGTCTTTTCGCGCTCACGACGGATCTTGCGTCGCACCCAACCCACAATCAGGAAAATGGCCAGTCCACCAAGTATTAAATAAAAAATATAAGCCCAGGTCGTTTGATACCATACCGGAAGAATTTCGAGAAAATATTTTGCCTCCGCAGCGCTCTCACCCAGTAAGCTGCGTGCCTTCACACGAAACACGTATCTCCCTGGCGCCAACATACTATACTCTTTCGTTGCCTCATCTTGCCACTCCGACCATTTATCGTCGACATTTTCCAATAAATAACTATACTGCACATTCAGACGATCTTGAAATCCAGGCGCCGAAAAATCTAGTGTGACGCCACTCGTTTTGTATGGAAGTTTCTGACTGTTCTGGGAATCCGTCGCAAGCGTGCAAAAAATTGGTCCTGTATCTGATCTATAACGCACAGCATTGATGACAGTTTTAGCAGGCCTCCTCGCGGCGTCATAATTCAAGTCGAAGGCATACAAACCCGTGTTTGTCCCCATTAACACGGTATTGGCGTCAACGGGAGCGATGCATTCCATACTTTCATTAAACGACCCCTTCAATTGTAGAAACAATCCTTTTTGCAGCTTTGGATCTTCGTCGTTCGAGATAAAATATCCAACCTCGTTGTCGTGCGCAAACCAAGTTTTATCGCCGTATTGTAAAATTTTTCGAACGTTAAGTTTCGTACCAAAAACCCTGGTCAAAAAAACATGAGGCTTAAATTTATTTTCAGGGGCGTTGTAGGTGAAAATACCTTGATTAGTGGTAAAGACGATTTCGCGATTCCACCGAAAGACGTTTACATTAAATGGCGAAGGAAGCCCATTCTGATCTTTATAGTGTTCAACACTTAAGATGCGCTTATACTGCCCATCAATCTTGATTCGAAACACACCCTTATAGCCGTGGCACACCCAAAAAATACCAGCATCATCGCTCTCTACAATATCTCGACTTGATTCGATAAAACCCTCAAGCTTATGTTTGATTTCAAACCCACGTTTTGCATCATAGGTCATTAACCAAAGTCCTTCGTAAGTACATACCAAATAGTAATTATTTCGCTCAGTAACCTTCAGTATTTTCCACACGCCTCTTACATCACCAACTTTGTAAAATGTTTTCCCTTTGATAACAAAAACGCCGCGATCGTGACTAGCCACTACGTGACCTTCATAATATTGAAACGACCAACCTTGTCCATCAAGTCCGGCAATTTTCTCAAAATCAGAAGTTGTAAGCAGCGGATTTTTTTCGATACCGCGCGAGATGAAAATACCCTGATTGGTCGCCAAGTAAATCCTATCATCTTTCAAGGTTGCGTCATAAATCGATGCGTTCTCAAACAACGTGGTTACAGGCGCTTTCACGTCAATACAATCCAAACCATTGTTTAACAACACCCAAATATTTCCTTCAATACTTTCGAAAAGATTCAGAACGGTGTTGTCCTGCAAGTTGTAAAATGCTTCGGTATTGTTCAGCATGCCTGCGCCGTCTAACGAAATTACTTTTTTCCCCAATGTACCGAGATAGTAATTTCCTGTTGATGCTTTGATTGCACAGGTGATTAAATTCGTTGACGATATGGGTATCACCTTTTTCCAAAACGCAAGACGGCGCGTGTTGATCTGGTATCGGTAAAATGATCCCGGCTTCGTGATAATGAGTAATTCATCCTGCTGAATTCCTGGAAGTAGAGACACAATCTCTTCGCCATTAATTTCGTTCGATCGAACAAGCAAAGAAACATCGAGCGAATTAAGATCCACGCTTTTCAATCCTTCGCTATCGGTAGCGTAAAGTCTATCTTGTATAACCGTGCTGTAGCTAAATTTACTCGCCGACGGCAATGTTATTGCTTTATTATTAGCAATCGCAATCAACATGCTATAGGTTCGAAATACAATATGACCCTGAACCTCATGGATCTGCCAGACATTTTCAATGTTTCTATCTTCAGATCGTAACAAGTTGATTAACGAGGTGTATTGATACTTCCCAAATTCGTCGCGTGAGATTGTTCCTAATTCATTAAAACCTCCGGCGAATATTTTGCCCTCGAAACTTACCATCAGGCTGCGTATGGAGGAATTGTTCGGAAGATTAACACCACGCCACTGCTCGCCATCAAAGATTTGTGCACCGTCGTTATTTCCGAAATAGAGTACGCCTTCATTATCCTGGCACATCGTCCAGAATTGTGAATCGCTATTGAATTCTTTTTTGGAGTAATGTGTAATCCTAGGCGTGCCTTGAATGCGCGACGTATCTTGAACATTTGTACGGGCCGCACCATCGAACCGCAAAAAAATCATCGCAAACAATAAAAACATTAGGCTCCAGGGCATCATTGTATTTGCCGTCGCTCTGTTCAGACTCATCGCTTCTTAAATTATTGACTATCAATACGAACTAGGTGCCTGAAGTACCTAAGGCGTATGACCCGTTTTTTGGTGAAGTATATTAGATGTATTTATCGTTTGTAATATTAAGCAAATCAAAGGATATACTTGGTATTCGGAATCGATTGAAACCATACCAACCTAATCCATTTATCAATGAAGAAACCTTTACCGATTTCCTCAGGGCATTGCCTGAAAACACCGACCTGTTCTACTTTTAGTATCATTTTTACACTCACCATGTTGTTTTCATTTCCGCTAATATCAAACGGTCAATACTTGCACCGTAGCGGAAAGAAAATTGTCGATGGTGATGGTAAAGAGATCATCTTGCGCGGTATGGGACTGGGGGGATGGATGCTCCAAGAAGGATACATGCTTGAAACAAGTGCGTTTGCAAACCCGCAACACGAAATTCGCGAACGCATTGTCGATGTTGTCGGCGAAGCGAACACCGTTGAATTTTATGATGCTTGGCTTGCCAATCACGTAACGGAACGCGACATCGATTCACTTGCAGCATGGGGATTTAACTCCGTGCGCCTTCCCATGCATTACAACCTGTATACACTTCCCATCGAAGCAGAGCCAGTAGCTGGCCAGAACACATGGCTAACAAAAGGTTTCGAACTGACAGACAAACTCCTGCAGTGGTGCGAAAAAAATGAAATGTATTTGATCCTCGATCTTCATGCCGCACCTGGCGGACAAGGAAAAGACGCTGGAATTTCTGACTACGATAAAGACAAACCGTCGCTCTGGGAAAGTGAAGCTAACAAACAAAAGACCATTGCCCTCTGGAAAAAATTGGCTGAACGCTACGCTACAAAAAAATGGATTGGCGGTTACGACCTGATCAACGAAACGAACTGGGCGTTTACCGGCGATAACATTAATGGCTGCAATGAATCGACAAACGTTCCACTTCGAACTTTACTCATCGCCATCACGAATGCCATCAGAGAAGTAGATGCCAATCACCTCATCTTCATTGAAGGCAATTGCTGGGCGAATAATCACAATGGCTTATGGCCGCGTTGGGATGAAAACATAGCTGCCAGTTTCCATAAGTATTGGAACTACAATGATCAAGGTTCTATCCAAGGACTGCTCAACCTTCGCGATGCGCAAGACGTTCCGCTTTGGATGGGCGAAAGCGGTGAAAACTCAAATACGTGGTTTACCAACGCCATCAAACTTCTCGAGGAAAACCATATCGGTTGGTCGTGGTGGCCATTGAAAAAAGTAGGTGGCGTGAACAGTTCCTTTTCAGTAGAAAAAAAGAGCGGCTATTCTGCGTTGCTATCGTATTGGCAGACGGGTTCAGGGAAACCTTCTGTCGCCGTAGCAAAAGCATCGTTGATGGAATTGGCGGAAGGATTAAAAATCGATAACACGCTTTATCGAAAAGATATTGCTGATGCAATGATTCGTCAAGTGAACACAACAGCAACCATTCCCTACACACACCACGTGGCACCAGGCGTTGTTCCTGCTACGGATTTTGATCTTGGTAGAAATAATTTCGCATATGCCGATAAAGATACGGCGAACTATCATGTCGCTACGCAAACGTACACAGCATGGAATACTGGCTGGGCGTATAGAAATGATGGTGTTGATATTCAACCCACGGACGACAAGCATGCTGACGCAAACGGTTACAACATCGGCTGGACAGAAGATGGCGAATGGATGCAATACACTATTGATGTTGACTCAAACGCAGGTTACAACGTTGTTATCCGTTATGCTGCAGCATCTGGCAACTCACAAATTCAACTCACCACAAATGGTAATGTAAGTTCTAGCGTTATCACACTACCAAGTACAGGAGGATATTCAACTTATCAAGACGCAACAATTTCTGATATCATTCTTCCTGAAGGCTTTCAGAAAATAAGACTCAAGTTTATTAAAGGCGGCGCAAACCTGAGCTTCTTGAAATTTGTGTTAAGCAAAAAAGTAAGCGACGTCGCTTTCCTCGCACTCACTGGCGAGTCCGACAATACCCTTGGAAATTCCATTACGTTAACGCTAAATAAAAAAGTTGATGCGTCTACGCTCACTAATGGAACAGGATTTACGGTAAAAATCAATGGCAACACAGCAACAATTCAATCCATAACCGACGTAGGAAATAACCGTATCAAAATTACACTCGATCAAACTTTCACGGATGCCGACAATTTGCGTGTGAGTTATAATAGCGATGTTGTGAAATCAGAAGATGCAAAGTTGTTAAATCATTTCACCGACCTTTCGATTACCAACGCTCTGCCTTTTCATTTTGCAATACCGACACGAATTGAAGCTGAGCGATTCACGGTAAATAACGGATTACAACTCGAAACGACGACTGACACAGGCGGTGGTCAAAATTTGGGCTACACAAACGTAAACGACTATGTTGAATATAGAATACGTGTTGCAGAGACTGGCCACTACCCGTTAAAAGTTCGCGTTGCTAGCAATGGCGCTGCGGGAAAATTAAAGTTTACGCAACATAATTCTACCGGAGCTGAGCTAAATAGCGTAACCGTAAACATGCCCGTTACCGGGGGATGGCAATCGTGGACAACTGTAAATGCTATGATGGATCTTGAAGCGGGAACAAGTATACTCCGTGTCAGTGTACTACAACCTGAATTTAACTTGAACTGGTACGAATTCGGGGAGCCTGATGTCATTAGTAGCAACGAAGAAAAAACAGGTTCATTGAATCTATTTCCGAATCCAACATCAGGCGAACTGTATATAGATTTCCCGAAAGAAGCATACAGCCTGAAGAATTCGCTAATCATCAGATCTATCGCAGGCACTTCCGTGCGGAATCTGGAACAGTTGTCTTATGAAAATTTTACAAGACAAAATGTAGCAGACCTTTCCGCTGGACTGTACATCGTAGAATTCAGCATGAATGGGAAGACATTTAGAAGTAAAGTGATTTTGACGAAAGACAAATAATCAAAACATGTATTTCAGAAATATTTTCTGAATTTCCTTAAAGAACAGGTCGGGGTTGATGTCTACATGATGAACAGACACTCCGGCCTGTTTTATTTGATCGACTAATATCGAATAATGCTCAAGATCCAACGGCGTGTCTAACATCAATTTGAGCTCATCACGGATAGCAATCACTTTGGGAGATTCAACATCATTCAGATGATATCGATCCGCGTAATAAGACCGGATATTTCTTTCATCCAGAAAGTCTTTAATAATATCATTTCTATTGTGGCGTAGGACATCTACAATTTCGTTGTAGGCGGCAGTTTGGACGCTTGCGGTAATTGAGCCGATTTGTTCCATGATTAGTAGCTTAGGCGATCAACACAAAAAAATGTATACCCTTACTTTTCCAGAAAGATCGGTGCGGGAATTCCTCAATACATGTGTTTGTCATGAAAGATGCGGCGTAATGTCACGACGCCCGGTTGGCGTTATGCCAGAGGCGATTGCAATAACGGGGATCGGAAGCGGTACATCGGCGTACTGCGCGAAAATGGCTAAATGCATTTAGCAAAAATCCATGAGTACGCCGTCGTACCAGCACTTTCCTATCTGCCGAAATCATCTTGAACACGCACGATATCATCTTCATCCGACGGACGTGATGCATCTGTATGTTGCCAAATTTCTGAAATCATCCCCCAGCCAGCAAGGCCAATCAAACGATGACGCTGTCCTTGACGAAGTCTAATAATTTCTCCGATGGTCAATTTTTCGACTGCACCTTCTTCATCCGTGTCGCTGCGAACGATTCCAGCTTCACCAGCAACGAGCTTCCAGATTTCCGCACGACGGTGGTGATACTGCCATGACAATCTGCGCTCAGGCTGCACCATCAAAATCTTTGGACTCAATTTTCCACTAATCTTCAGGTCACTCACATTAATGCCTGGGAAGAAATTTTTAGCAAATTCCTGCGCTTGAGTCTCATCAATAACGAAAAAACCGCCCCATGGTCTTTCGAAATCCTTTGCAACGACCTTCAGCCCAAGGCTGTCGAGGTATTGCTGCACTTTGTTGAAAGTCTCAGCTTTAGAGTCCGCTTTTGAAAACGTAAGGCTCATAAATAATTGTTACTTGGTTTGTTTTAACTTTTGCGGCGGAAAGATAACAGTAACTTTTATTTCATCACAACCTCCGCATTATTTCCAACGCAGCGCGACCATTGTGGTAGGGGCCATAGCCAAGGAATCCAAACGCTCTTGACACCATATACGAACAGTAACGTGACCATCCACATGGTACCAGAAATATCAAACATGCCTGATACATTGGAAAGCCCAAGCATATACCACGGAAGTTTATTCCCACCGAGAAAAATACGATTTGATGTTTTTAGCGGCTTGCTTTTTCATCACAAAGCCGATCACAAGCACCGCTATAATGTAAAATGCAACAATCGAGATGTCGAGGATACTTAACTTCATTTCAATAGAGGTTTATCATTTTTGTAGAGGTTTTGAATATCTACCTCGAACAAACTGTAAGGGTCGTTGTAAAACTTAAGAAAATCAGGAACCGCGCTATGACCAGGATATGGCGCATAATGATGTGTTGTGTTCGCATTACGCCAAACCATGAAGTACGCAAGCTGAATATCCGAATTACTTTTTATTGGGTTGAGAATCACTTCGGTAAACCACGTGGCATTTTTTATTCCCTCCATTCCTGTTTCGGTCAGTGCCGCCATCTTATTTTTCTCCTTCGCAATGGAAGAAACTAACTTTAATACCGTCACTAAATCGGCACGTTGTTCATCAACAGATTTTGTATTCCACGCGACACCTACGTCCATGTAATTATCTAAACCAATCACATCAACATAGTCATCGCCTGGATAACCGTAGAGGTAATCTTTTTTCCCATCGTTTAAGTTGATCCGACTTCTATCGGGAGAGAAAGCATAGATCAGGTGATGAAGGTTTCTTGTATTCTTTAAATAGTCGACAGTGAATCGCCAAAGTTGAATGTATTCCTCTTCCGTACAGTTTCCTTTACCCCACCAAAACCAATCGCCATTGTGTTCGTGGAATGGCCTGAAGATAATTGGACCTTTCGACTTCGCTAAAAAATCAGCGACATATCCAAGTTGCCGAACATACGCTGCATGTCCAGCGGCACCAGGAAGCAAATCTTTAACAACAGGCGTTTTGTTCCAAGCATCAACACCCGTCACCGGATTATCAGCATGCCATGAAATTGTATTTACACCGCCGCGCTTGTAAGCCTCATCCATCCACTTCAGCATATCAGAAAACTTCACACCGTCTACGTTCGTTTCTTGACCTTCATTTCCAACATCCCATCCATGCACGGCTGCAAAAGATCCACTCACTAGCTTTATGTCAGACGTACCGGGTAGTTCTTTCCAACCTACGCCATACGCTTCACTCTCTTGGTGCCCGAACAAAATTCCCTTCTGCGAGATCTTCACAAGATTGACGAATAGCGCTTTCGTTTCTTTCGTTGCCTTTTTATCAATCAATGCTTGCGGATACCCAACATGCGTTGCAAGGGTGATCATTAAAAAAGTGATTAAGGTTTTCACAGTCGTTATCATGGCGTAATTCTTTTATTCTCACATTTACCTCTACAACTTTTAAAGGTCATGAGCTATCCACTAAGATAGCTTGATTCTCGTGGCCCTCCATTCCGTTGCATACTACTACTTTTCTTATCGTTCCTACCCCAAGTATTTGATCGAAAAAAATAAGGTTTAAAGTTTTGGTTTTTCATCTACATCAAGGAAAGACTATTCGTCCAAAACCCAAAGACATTTGTGTCGTGTGAAAACAAAGTGCGTAAAAATCTCAAAAAATGAGGTTTTGCAATGGTGCTCAGACCTAAAACGGACGGAGAGAAAACATTCCGGGACGAGCGGACAAATTATGATCCGGAGCTGGACGATCTGCGTGATTAACAAAGTGGCATGTGAATTTCGGGCTACAATCCGAACGGGCGTTGTTTATAGGCTGAAAACTCACAACTGAACCAGTGCATTACTTAGCATTTTGTGATCAAAAGTCTACCTTTGGCCCTTTAACCCAGAGTCAGCTTTTGCGCGCTGTTTCCAGTCACAACCACTGCCTCGTATTTATTAATTAAAAGAAAGTTTATGCAAATCACTAAAAACAAAGTTGCAGCCATTCACTACACACTTCGCGATAATAACGGGAAAGTTATCGATACAAGTGACGGACGGGAACCGCTTCACTACCTTCATGGCGCCGGTAATCTTATTCTCGGCATGGAAGAAGGACTTGAAGGCAAAAAGAAAGGCGACAAATTTCAATTGAAAATAGAACCGGCTAAAGGGTATGGTGAAAAAGATCCTTCAATGGTTCAAAAAGTGCCGCGCAGCGCTTTCGGTGGACAAGAAGTTAAACCTGGAATGAAGTTCTCTACGAATCATGGGAACGTAGTGACAGTAACCCATGTTGGCCTTGAAGAAATTACTGTTGATGCCAATCACGAACTTGCTGGCGTTGAATTGAATTTCGATGTTGAAGTGATGGAAGTGAGAGATGCTAGTGCTGAAGAAGTATCGCACGGGCATGTACATGGCGCTGGTGGACATCACCACTAAGATAAGTTACGATTATATTAAAAGGGGATTTCGTCATCCCCTTTTTTTATGAACGCGATGTCAATACCATATCAACCGATACCGAGTTCACCACGCAACTTTTTTGACAACTTTGCCGCAATAAGTTCATGAGATTGTCGAACAAACACTTCCATTTCTTTCACCTTTATCTTAGAAGTATCGTTTACAAGCACCCATTTATTGCGCGCAAGGTAAGGTGCGGGTTCGAAGCCTATGCGTGACGACACTTCGTCAAACATTTCATAGGTCACCTTAAATGAAAAAGTCAAAGGTGACTCCATTGACGCAACACAAAACATTTTGGCGCCGACGCTAAAACATAAATCGTGTCCCCACTTAATGTCTTCCGTTGCACCAGGCAAGGAAAGACAAAACATTCGTAATCTTTCCAATTCCATAGTCTTACTATTCTGTTAGCTGTTTATAACTAATCAATTCAATCCCCAACTGCTTAATCGTTGCTTTCACACGCGTGTCTGTCCATGCATCGGTTACACCTTGACGATCAACAGCAACATTTTCGTATCCGATATGATGAATAGCACGAAGCTCTGGCGTATCAAACGCAGGATGATCCACAAACAAATAGGTCTTTCCGTTTTTCAACGATTGCAACATTTTGATTATGCTACTTACTTTTTCTTCCGAGGTATTCTTCGGGCCCGCATAACTAACGTATTCAACATCATACGCTTCTGGGTCAATATCAATCTTATATTCCTTTGCCAATTTCGTCATTACAGCTTCCACTTCGGGTGTCATGTGGTAGCATCCCATATGCGCCGACACATGGCTTACCTGCGGAATTTTCTTCAACCCCAATTCGATCTGCGCACGAAACTCTTTTTCAATATCTTCAATACGCCACTTATTTTCTTTCAGCGCCTGGCCAGGGTAATTTGTATTGGAATGAATAAACGGAAAAAAATATCCGTCTTCATTTGTAAGACTTGGCACGTTCGCAACGGGGCGATATTTCACGTTATCCCATTCGCTGGTAAGGGCAATATGAATCCCTACATCAACACGCGGATTATCTTTCAACATTTGCACGGCTTCCGGAAACCACGGCGATGGAACGATGACTTCGATCGATGTTTCAATACCGTCCTTAAAACATTTTATAAGCGCTTCATTCCCGGCATGTGAAAAACCCATATCATCACCCCTCACGATAAGACGCGCGGGTTTCGTGGACTGCGTACAAGCCGTTATTGACAAACAAAGGCTTGCCATCATGAATACTATTTTTTTCATGATCGAAAATACTTTAATTCATGAATACGCCATGCTTGCTACAACTTTTTCCGCGTTGCCGTTGTCTAATATGCATGAAAACAGTTAGCTCCCCCCTACTTTACCTTATGCTTATGTTAGGATTCGTTTGTGGCTGTGGCCCCTGCGACGATGACGCCGACCACCTGACCAGTAAGGAATCTGCAAAAAAAAGAATTGCTTCGTTGTGTGGCGTTCCTGCCAATGACCCATCGTTAGATTGGGTTGATGAGATGCTAAGACAAGCCGACGGTCCAACCCTCAGAGGAAAGATATATGCTTTCAAATACAGCGGTGGTGTCGCAATAACACACCAAGCTGACGTTATGAGTTGCTTACCTTGCAACGTACGAGATTGCAGTGGTGCTGAAATCCAACTCAACAATGAAATATCCCAAGAACTCGTTAGTGGAATGAAGTCGAAAAATGTGATTTACAATACCAGTGGTTTGTAGATCTAACGCACGATAACAACCTTAAGGTTCTTTTGATATTCTTTTCCGTTTAACGCGAAGAACATTTTACAAATGTAAACGCCACTACGCACGGCGCTTCCTGAGGCATCTGTACCATTCCATATCCAGCGATTTGTTCCAATGTAAAGGGAGCTTGCAGAGAAAGTTCTCACCATCTTGCCATTCACGTCCACAATCTCCAATCGACCATCAACAGGCTCGCCAGGTCCGTTAACCACAACACTGAAGCTAATTTCTCCAGACGAAGGATTGGGATATGGAGGTAAGAATGTTATCACTGTTTCGGACTGCACTACAAATCCAATCTTATAAGGCTCAACACCACTCGGGTTTCCTTGTGCGTCCTGGGCTTCAACCGTGAAAATGTAGTAACCATCAGCAAGATCAACCGGACGGTACTCAATCATGAAATCACTCGTGCTTGTCGCTGGGGACCATTTCACCTCGGCAGAATTCAAATCAACTTGCACGGGATCACATTCGAATTCATCGCACGGATACGTGATAAACATTCTCACACCCTCTAGGTTGTTCTTCAGGAAATTTCGGTTCTCATCCCATACACGCACAGCAATGAGCGGATTTCGAGAAACAAAATCACCTTCAATCAACCGTCTACCGTCTACAGTAACATCCATCACAGGATGAAAAAAATCCTGCTCTACATTAACATGCTTCACCAATGTAATCACATTGTTATCGAAATATTGTTCCGGTGTGATCCTAGGATTTACAAATACACCCACATCATTAAGGCCATCTTTGTTTTGTGTATTGATATTCACGACAAATTTGGTTGTATCACCAATCGCTGGTGATTTAATTCTCATCGTTTGTATTTCGCTTACAGTAGAACTATGATTGTACGACTCATACTTCACGGTCAATGAATCTGGGAAACTTCTTCCACCGATATTGATAAATCCATAGTTACCCTTCCATACGGCGCCTTCAGAAATGTTTTCTTGTGATCGTTCTCCCAAATAAGTCACGAGACCTTCTGGAACTGGTGTATAATAAACAATCCAGTGATTCAGTTGCGCTGGTGTAAGATTAAGCTCGTCCGTAGAATGGTAACGTACGCGCAAGTATGGATACTCCGTAGCATCAATGGTACTAAGGTCTTGATTATGCAACGCATCAGAAAAAAGTGTAGTACTTTCTCCATTAAGTTTGACGCCTTCAATACTGTAAGAAGCTTCATCTTGCAATTCTTTTGAATTTGACTTCTCTTGGAACAGTTGCCATGAAAGGGCGGGACCGATCAAAGGCGATGTCATCGTGCCTGATGAAAATCCGCCAGTAATTGTCTCGTTCACATTCAACTCCGATGTACTTGGCGAAGATGATACGCGATAAATTTTTGCTGTACCAGGCAATGATCCTTTCTTCCCAAGAATAACCACCGGCTCTCCATCGACTAGTGTCGATAATTGTGCGAGCGATATTCCAAAATCACTGAGTTTATCTTTGGCGTCTATAGGCCAGTTGCTAAAAGCCGCGTTGCCTATCGAGTACAGCACCACAGAGTCACCCGCGGCAATGTTGTTAACGTAAGCAACTAAATCGTCACCGTTCCCCGTCACCATTTCGCCTGGAACAAAGTTGTTAATAACCCAAGGTTCCCGACCACATGATCTTTCCAAGCGGTTGTACCATTTGAATGGAATCCCGATGTAAGGCGTCGTTGAATTTTTATCGAATGCGATTAGATTAAGAGAATTATCGCGACAGCCAAATGCGCCCCCTTCTTGCGTGTACAAGTTGAACTCTGTACCAGCAATCTTGACACTCACATCGCGATTTGTAGTAGGATGTGATGCCCCGAATGTTGTGATCGAAAGATCCGTTACAGTTGCCTCAAATGTAATCTTTCTGACATCATCGTTTAACAGAAGTCCCTCTGTTGCGTTGGTTGTATACTGTGGAAAATGTAACTGAGCCCAGCCATCATTTGCGTTATCAATTATTGAAAATGTCGATACTTCCCATGAATCATTTTCACCCGGTAGCGGCGCCGACAATTTCGTACGCCAATAATAAGCGACGGAATCTAACGGCAGTAATGACACGAGTTGTCTACCCAGAACCTTTGCAGCTACCTCAAAAGTTTTACGATACGGGCTATCAAATGTGGAAGCGGTATCAACCTCAAGCACAAATGTTCGCACATCAGACAAGGCGTCCGTGGTTTGCCATACCAAGGTTACGTCTTGTTCATGCACAATTGAAAAGTTTACAGGAAAGAGATTTTTTGTACCATTCAGCGGAATAAATAAATCGTGCGACGCCGTATTGTTAGCTTCATTCAATTCTTCGATCAAGTTATCCGCGTCAACAGTCACCGTAAAGGAGTTATTACCAAAGCTTCCAAAAGCATCGCGAATTACAACAGCGATTGTATCGCTGAATAAAACGGGGTCAACAATCGTATCGTAAACTATAGCACTACCATCATTCAACAAACGGGTGATCTCGATTCTAAATTTGTCCTCGGGTTTTGCAATACCAAAATTCTTCACCACAACGTTAACGTTGAACGAATCGGTAAGGGCCGTGATCGGCGATGCGTTGAAAGAAGAGAACGAAATGGTATTGTCGTCAACAGCCAAATCAGATTTCGATGTACCGAACAATGCCACAGCCGGATCACCAAGCAACACCATTTGCTGCACTTGTGTAACATTGGCCGGCGATGCTATTGCTGTCGTCATATATCGCCGTGCGGTCTCTCGCATAATATCCCCTACGCCTTTCGAAATAAATCCCAGATCGTTATAAGCAACACCATAAAAAGTATCGCCATATTTCCGCAGGTTATTTTCCAAGCCAAAATAGGTATGCGCGATAAATCCAATAGCACCCTTGTCTTTGGCCATAATCCAATCTTCACCAAACAAAAAATCATCAATGAAAAATGACCCAGCGTTACAACCATGAATCAACATCATAGGATATTTTCCTTTGTTGTCGTAGCCCATCACCGGGTTCGTTACATAACCAATGTCGAAGTCGAGTGTACTGGACGATGAGTGACCAAAGAATGTAACGAGACCCAATCCTGCATTGATCTCGTCAGCGATACTAATCAATTTGATATCACGTGAACGCTTTGCAATGGTTGACACGTTTCCGCCTAAGTAGTATGATCTTGCACGCGACTCGAAACCTTCAACATAATTCCTAAATCGTTCAGGTTCGCCTTCTTCAATTCCACCACTCAGGTGTAGTAAATTCTTTCGTCTCAAATCATTTTTCGGCAACGCTTCTGTCTCAATTACCTTGTTGAGGTAGTTGGCGACTTCAATAGAATTGGAGGCTGTGAGTCTGCCAGTAGGCACAGCGGGTTCATGCGTGCTTCCCGCTAGGCCAACCGTAAAATAATTATCCGACGAAGGATGCCCCGCCGATGGAATCAAGTCAGCATGGGTGGTGAATGCCCCCTGATCTCTATTGTAATCATAAAAGACTTCTAGTCCCTTGCCTATAATGAAAAAATAGCGCGGCACTTTTACAGCCGTCAGATATTTCATCAAGTTAAAAATGCCGACCGGTGAAAGTTCGCCATAGCCGAATTGATCATAGACATCTTGGATATTCAATGTAAGCGTATCATAACCTCCGCCTTCGGGAGAACTTCGATACGCTGCGTAAGCTTCAACTGGATCAGAATAACCAGAAGCAGGAACACGTAATACAGGGTGTGTCAGAATTACGTAATCATGATCTTCCGGATTGATTTGGCGGAATGTTACTTGATGAATAACAGGCGTAAGCGTCGAAGAAGATGCCAACACCCTTCTATTGCTCATGGTATTTCGAACAACAGCATTGAATGTCGTTGCCAACGTACCTTCTACACGCACAACGTCGTCGGGACTTGTAACGTCGAAGATTCGAACTCCTGGTGCTGGGTTCTGAATTTCTATGTACGATTTGTTCACAGGGTTCGTGAGAAGATTGAAAAATTTCTGTGGTGTTCCCGAAACATTAAAAGACTGCGGATAAATTACCCTCGCATAGCTGACGCTGATCCAATCAGAAACGTTCAGTGATTTTGCAGAAACGGTTAAGTTGCCCGACGCATCGATATCGCTCCATTCAATTGCAAAACTGGCCAATGTTGCATCGTAACCCGACGACGTAACATTACCGAGTACACGCATGCTTCCTCCGACAGATATTTCGGTGAGGTGATTATTTTCATTCCTTCCAACGAGCATAACTTCGAGTTGTGGTTTGCCCGCACCAACATCGCCGTTGGTCACACCCAAAACTTGATAGCTTCTTACTTGATTTTGGCTGATCAACGCACCCATCCAACCCTCACCTTTATCGAAAAAGGTCTGCTGCACATCAAGTCCATAAACGGCACCTGTTCCATATTGCTGGATCGTATGTCTAATCGGCTGGTTGAGGTGATGAGGTTCTGCTGTCAACGTTCCCTTACTCTCATTGTAAGAATCCATTCGTTTTCCTGGCGCGCTTCCGAAAGTCAAAAAGTACGCTGTCGTATCGCAGTAAAGATTGTAGAGCTTATGCGGTTGAGCGCTGGCAGGTTTGTATAGCTGAGCATCTAGCGTTCCATCGTTTCTTTGACCAAAGAAATCAATGAAATCACCTGCATCAAATTGTGCATCGTTTTCGCCCTGAACATATATTGCTTGCTCAACGCCTCGGTGAAATAAACGAAGTGTCGTCGGGTCAATAGCATTGACGGGTACACCAGCCGCCTGTAAATCGTTATACGTAAGACGATAGAGTCCATCTTGTGCCGTTTGAACCTTGTAATATGACTGACCAAAATCAATCCACTCGTTGCCAGTTTGCCCGTTCGCACAAGTGATTGCCGTAAAAAGGGTAAAAAATAATAGGACCTTCTTCATTCAGTCTATAAAGGTAATCGAACCTTCTAATGTTGACAAAGATACATACGAAGTAGCCTTATAAAGTAATAATGTATCGCTAGAAAAGCACGCGAAAATTGCAAAGTTTTTATACTGCAAATTTGGTCCCTATTGTAAAGGCGGTATTGACGAACAACAACATTGAATACGAATTCACAATCCGTAGCAATACTTGCGTATAACACCGTACTGTTATCTGGGCTATGATAAAAAAGAAGGGCGCCTTCGATAAAGCACCCTTCAAATCGTATTCAAGCTGCAGTGAACACTATTCTTTCACAAGGCGAACGATTTGTTTCTCGTCCTTTCCCTTAATGGTAAGGATGTAAACACCACGCGGAAGATTGTCGCCGAATATTTCACCATCTTTTAAATTGTTGTTTCGATAGACAACATTTCCTGATCCGTCCGATACAATAATTTCTTGGGACGCCCTTACATTTTTTAGCGTAAATGAATTTCTTGAGGGATTCGGAAAAACCTCGACAGAACGCTCAAGCGTTGCATCAAACGTAGTGGTGGCTGTGAATGAAATCACTGGGCCCCATTCGGAAGAAACATTTGACCTCGCGCGCGTAAAGTACTGCTCTCCTGGATACAAGTGGTTGACAAAAACACTTGGGTTTCCTGATGACGCAGTGGCCTCATACCAATCCACGATGGCATCCGAAAATGTCGGACTACTACAAACCTGCACTTGATAGTGTGTTGCACCTGGGAGGCCTTTTATTGTCATCGGTCCCACCACATACCCTGAAGTCGCGATGGAACCAAAGTCGCTACTGCCATCGGCGGGATCAATAACATACACATGCGCCGCTTCATCAGAAGTTGCAATGGTTGATACTGGTCCATATGCGGAAGACAAATTGGTACGCGCTCGAACGTGATAAAGCTTTCCATAATCTAATCCGACCGTTTCAAAATGAGCACTATCATTTTCGAGGGTTATCACGTTTCCATCAAACGCAGGTGACAAACTCAACGTTAAGTAATATCGACGCGCACCTTGAATTGGCGTTGCCGTAATCACGCTGTTGACTTCTATTGGTGTGTGATTGTCGACAGGATAGGTGACCGCGATATTACTACCAGTGACGGGCAGTGCCTGAAAGCTATACGTTGTTACGCCCAATGTTTGATATCCTGAGCCATCTTTGTTAATTCGAAAAACACCTTGCCCTCCTGTTGCAAACACAAATGAATTTTTAACAGCAATACTTCCTTTTGCATTCTTCCCACCGGTGTAATAGTAGTCCAACAATTTTTGAAAGCCTGTACCATCTTCTTCAATTTTGTAAAGCACACCAAAACCATTCTTTCCTCCCAACGTGGTTGAACCGAATAACGTACCATTACTATCCTGTACCAATGCTGTCTCCGGATTTTTTCCATATAAAGGGACGAAATTGTGTAGAATGGTGTATTGATCACCAGCGAGACTTACTTTAAAAATTACTCCGGCATTATTCGTTCCGCCGGCGCGCGTCGTGCCATAGAGAAAACCATCGCGACCATACAATAACTTTCCATACGGACGAATACCCGTGGTTGGCCCAGTGAAGGTAAAAACTTCTTCAAGACCACTAAGGTCGGCTTTTAGACGAAAGATAAAACCTTGATTGGATGCAATACCTCTTGTAACACCGTAAATACCTTGTGGCGTTTTTGTAAGATGCGCTGACCTAACTGCATTAAATGTTCCGGCCGGAGAAATACTTTCCATGCTTGATCCATCATATTTAAATTTCAAGATCGATGACATTTCACTTCCCATCACAGAATAACTCAAGCCGTAAAAGTAACCATCACCACCATCTGCCATGTACGCCGGATCAACGCCCATCATATTAAAAAGATCTTGATACAGAAACTGCTTTCCATCGGGTGTAATTTTCCACAGCGCACCATCTCCGTATTCAAGATTCGGATCGGTCGGGCCTAAAAAAACTTTCTCCCCGTTGGCAAGTTGTAAGAAATCAGAATAGATACTTTCCTGGTAAGCATGCACATCGCTGCCATCGTAGGCAATAGACTTCACAAACGTATCATCATGTAATTCAAGTCTGGTCGCTACCTGTAAAGATTTATTCGCAGTTGTGAACGATACGATCTCTCCATAGTATGGCCACAAGTCAGTTCGTGCACGTGTGTAGTACTTAGTTCCTGGTGTTAATGAAACATCAAAGTAGATCGATGTGTTCAACGGCAGATTTTGAACATTGCTTGAAAAGTCTGCCGTTGTGCTTATTTGCAATTGGTACAACTGAGCGCCAGAAAATTCTTGCAGTGCAAGCGTAAATTGTTGCGGCAATCCGACGGCGCCATCTTGAACGTTTGACACTTTCACGACATGTTGGAAATGCGGCGCGATCAATTGCATTTTCTGAGCATGCACCGTACTGATCGTTGCGAGCCAATCTCCAACTGCACTCACTTTGTAAATTCCGAACTCATCTGATATAATATAATTTCCGATCTCGTCTGTAACGGGAATATATCCCTTTGCAATAACGTCTAATAGTGTTTGATATTTACCTGTGGCATCACGCTTGGTAAGATTGGTTGAAGCGCGATCAAAGAGTTTTTCAAAACCAGAACCGTCGGTTTTTACTTTGTAGAATACACCTTTGTTATTCACGCCCCCTGACATCGTCACGCCAAACAAATAACCATTCGCGAACGTGAGCCTACCTACGGGACGCAACCCTTGCGCAGCAACATTAAAATCATATACGTGAATCGATGGAGATCCATAGCCACTAGCATCGGGTGCAATACGATAGATGAATCCATAATTATTTGAATCACCCTTACTCACGCCGTAAATCGTATCGTTCACTACTGTAAGCTGATATTCGCTTGAATAGTCAGTGCTCGGTTTTACAAAATAGGTTCTATCAGTAACACCATCGTAAGGAATGCTAACAACGCCGCGCCACTTCGACCACATCACATCGACGGAAGCGATAACAAGTCCAGACGAAGTTGCTCGTATCCCCGATGAAGAATGATCCTCCAAATAATCGAGGTTATAAATTTTGCGTAAGCCAGCGGGCCCTACCATGTTGACAGACCCTTGGTAGTTGTCATCATAACCATCACCCAACGATGTTGGAATGACAAAATGCCCCGTGTAGCCCGGAACATTTTCGACCACATCAAAGCCACTTACATATCGACCGAACTTTCGGTCGCCGAATTGCGAATTGCTGAAGACATCACCACCATTCAAATCCATCGAATGCAATACGCCGTGCACATCAGTCACCCAAAGTCGCTGCTGAGCTTCTAACGTAATAGACACAAACAATGCGCAGAATAGTGCGCATAGGGAGAGGGTTGTTTTTTTAAACATAGCTTTAAGGGTTTACAAAAAACGGTTGACAAAAAATTAGTAAACATCGATCGCTTGATCTAAGCGTAGATAGGTTGTCAAACTATGAGGGGGGCACAAAGAGCAAGAGCGTCGGCTAAACCGACGCTCTTAAAAAACTAAATTATTCTTTTACTAAACGGACGGTTTTTATACCCGTTGGTGTTTCCGCTGTGAGAATATAAATTCCCGGAGATAAATCTTCACCGAATGGTTCGCCGATACCAAGAGCATCGTTTCGATACAAAATATTTCCCATAAGGTCGGTTAACACAACACGCTGCTCAGCAACATCGCTATGGATGAACATGAATGAACTCGTAGATGGGTTAGGATAAACGCCATAGAGTTGGTCATCTTCCTCCTCCTCTTCTGCTGGCCCTCTTGTTGTGAACGTCGTTGTTGGTCCCCAGAAAGGTGATAGATCCGATCGAACGCGCACGTAATATGTGGTGTTCGGTTGCAAAGGAAAATTTACAGTCCGCGGCGCATCTATCCAGAAAAAGTAGTCTAATAGAATGTTTGTAAAATCCAAATCAGTACTCATCTGCAGCGCGTTAAATTCTGCGCCAACGACATCGTTGATGGTAACGTCAACATCCACTTGCGTTCCGTTGATTTCTCCGACATTACTAGCTTGGTCTGCGGGACTTATCACAATCGAACTTTCACGAACGCTTCTGACTTTAATATAAGATGTATAACCGTAGGCAGGCGACACATTGCTGCGCGGGCGAATGTAGTACACTTGGCCATACTCAAGACCAGTCACTGAAATTGGACCTATTCCAGAAAATTTCTGAACATCATTGCTAAATGTTGCCGACTTACTTACTTCTAAAGTCACCAGATTTTCTGGTTGATTCGTTGTAAACGTAACGTTTGTATCTGTTTCACCCGCGTTACCCGGATTAACGAACAGGTTACTCCAGGTTGTTGGCATTTGTTTAAAACTAGTTGCCGAAATACCAAAAGCATGATATCCTGTTCCACCCTTCTTCACTTTAAATAATCCAGCACCGCCAATCGCGTAAACATCGTCACCGCTAATGCTAATACTACTCGACAGATTTTTTCCGCCTGTATTAAAATAGTCAATCAGCTTCTGAAAACCTGTGCCATCTTGATTGATCTTAAACAAAACGCCGTAGCCATTTTTTCCACCTAACGTTGTACTTCCATACAACACACCCGCTTCATCACGAATCAATGCGGTCTCCGGATTTTTTCCATTAATGCCATTGAAATGATGAATGACGGAGTAGTTATTTCCAAAGTGGTCAACCCTGTAGATAACACCTGCGTTGTTCAAACCACCCGAACGCGTCGTGCCGTACAAGTACCCATCTTTTCCAACGACAACTGCTCCCTTAGGACGCGAGCCATTCACACCACCGGAAAACGTAAATACTTCTTCAACGCCGCTCATGTCTGGCTTTACTCTGAATATGAATCCATTATTCGCACCTTGGCCAGGACTCACACCATATATGCCCATACTTGTTCCTGCTATTTGTGCGTAACGCTGAATGCCAGGATGCGATGCCGGGAAATACTCCACACCTGTACCATCTGTTTTATACCGTGTGACACGCAGCAGATGCACACTCACCGCACTGTATTCAAGCGCATAGATGTGACCATCATAATGCACGAAAGGTCCTTGGTTCACACCCGTGTGAGAACCTTCTAAATCATACAGCAACGTCATTCCATTACCCGAAATCTTATACATCTTTCCTGCACGACCTTGAGAGTCGCCTTCCCGTGTAGTAAAGATTTTCTCATTGTTATTCAAGTTGAAAAAAGATGTAATCTCCTTTTCACCTGATGCATCTCTGAAAAAGTGATAGTCACTAGCGTCACCGACGTTCACAGAAAAGTGCACGGAATCATTGGAGACATAAAGTCTTTCTGGTTTCGGAGCAAAAACATCTACGGTCGAAAATGAAACGACTTCACCCCAATACGCCCAGATGTTCGCGCGAGCGCGTGTATAATAAGTTGTTGCATTGTTTAGTACTAGATTGAAGTACGGTTTATGGCTACTGTGTCGCTCAACACCCGTACTAAAATCTGGCGATGTGCTCACCTCTAACTGGAAATATTCAGCACCATCAAAATTAGGAACCGTAAATCCGACGATGGTCGGAACATTTGTTGCTCCATTCTCTACCTCTTGAATTTTTAATGGATGCTGAAATTGTGGTGAGATTATCGCAATATCATCTACGAGTTTCTGACTTTCCATGAGCCTGGCAATAACATGACCGGATGCACTAATCTTGTACAATCCGTCTTCACCACCAACGAAATAATTACCGTCTTGAGATGTCGCTGGAACATAACCCTTCGCGATGACGTCAAGAAGCGTTTGACATTTGTCGTTTTCGTCTACTGCAACAAGCGACGTCGATGCTAAATCAAACAATTTCTCAAAACCTGTTCCATCGGTTTTTACTTTGAAGAAAATTCCCTTGTTATTCAATCCTCCCTTTGACGTGTAGCCAAATAAAAATCCATTACTATAATGCAACTTACCTACAGGACGTGCACCGTTAGCACCTCCGCCAAAAGAATATATTCGATCAGGTGCTGCGTTGGTTGGGATTTGATTGGGTGTGATCCGGTAAACAAAACCTTGGTTGTTCGAGTCTCCCGAACTAACACCGAAAATTGTATCGCCCAAGGCAATCATTCGATACTCATTGGAAAGATCGGTGTTGACTTTCTTATAAATGTCGTGGCCACTCGCATATCCGAACTTTCTTAGCCCCGACCATTTTCCGAGACGGCTAAGGGGAATGTAAATGCCACTCGCGCCTGCAGCCACAGAGGTCGCCGCATCGTCTTGCCCATAGACGTGATTGTAACGCGCCGTAAGTCCAGTGGGGCCAAGTAAACAAACAGCGCCGCCTAAATTTTCACCATCACGCGGCTCAGTCGTCGAGATGAGAACTTGTCCGTTGTAGTTTGCATTATACTTAACGACATCAAACGCTCCGACGCTCGCCCCAAAATCAGGCTCGTTAAAACTTGACATCGTCACTAAATCTGTACCCTCCGTATTCATAGAATACAAAATGCCAAATGTTCTGTCTAGCACCCAAACTCTTTCTTGGGCCTGAATTGTAATGCTGCAAAGCCATACAGCAATCATTAAAAAATAGATGTAGCCTTTCCTAAACATAGATAACTAATTTTAAAGTGGGTTTTTATGTATTTAAATTTTATTGCTTGATCAATCTCGACATGTGAACACCATTCGCTGTCGTGAGCTTTAAGATGTATACGCCCTTCTTGAAGTCACGCCCGAAAGAAAGCGTTTCTTTCTTAACCATCGCTTCCTTGTAAACGATGAACCCATTCATGTCAGAAACTTCAATACTCACAGCTTTCTCATCTGCCGATAGCGTTAGTGAAAACTCGAAAGACGTTGGATTTGGAAATACGGAAGCTTGCGATAAAGTTTGATCATTCAGAATTTCTTCACGCGCCGCTAAAGTTTCCGAAACGCCATCTTCCTCCGATGTACTGGTTGTAAACGACGTAACGTTTCCAAACCACGGAGTCAATCCTGTGCGTACACGTGCAAAGTATGTCGTCGACGGCAATAGTCCCGAAACATTCACCAAGGTTGTATCGCTGTTGAATACCAAAGGTGTTCCAGTAAACAGCGGAGACTCGCTAATTTCAACTTGATAATGATTCGCACCAGGCAACGCGTTCACAACGAAAGTCGCTGTTGTCTGCACACCCGACGACTGATCCGCAGGACTTGTCACTGTAATATCTGGTGTGAAGGCTTGACGCAATAGCGTTATTGATTCTGGATAAGATGCGCTACTGACAACCGAGAAAGTGCGGCTGTTAACATCGAACTTAAAAAATCCGACGCCGCCCGCAATGCCATAAATGTTTAATGCTTCATCAATCGATAAAGGCTTCTCGATAAATTGTCCGCCCACGCTCGACAAATGAAGTAATACTTCATAACCAGTGCCATCATTATGGATTCTGAAAATAACCCCTTTGCCTGACGCACCACCGATACGCGTAGCACCGTAAAGTAATCCATCGCTACCGCGAAGCAATCCTACAACGGGTCCCCTACCCGTCGTATTGGTAAAGTGATGTAACACCTGATACGCTGTACCGTCTGGTTTGACCCGATAGATAATACCGCAGTTGTTATCTCCGCCAGAACGTGTTACGCCGTACATGAAACCGTCGCCGCCGTTCAATAATCTTCCCATAGGTTTCAAACCTTGTGCGAAAGTATAAATCACCGCGATTCCCGAAAGATCGTCGTTGAGCTTGAAGATGTATCCCGGTGCATCGCCAACATTGTCGTTAGCACCGTAAATACCGGTGTCAAATCCAGTAAGACCCGCCCCGCGATGAAGATCCTTTACAGTGAAACGATACCGCTCGCGTTGGCTTCCATCGAGCTTCAATCTTGAAACACCGTGCAATTCGGAACCGATAATATTAAAGTTTAGATAATACAGGTAGCCATCTTTTTCGAGCCATGACTTCTGTCCACCATAAAACTCATCATAATCCAAATTATAGAGCTTGGTGAGTCCTGTCTGAGAAATTTTCGACAATATCATTCCGCGTGCAGCCAGAATTTCGCCAGTTGAGAGCTGCAATACCTGAACCGCACCGCCCCAATCATGTTCGTCTTGCATTGCATAGGCCAACTCCAGTGCGTTAGATCCATTCTTGTCGACGTAAAATGTATTGGCATTCGTCTCGAGAGCAAGTTGAGAAGTAACGTTATTAGGTGTACTCGGTGCTGTGGTGAATGATATCACCTTACCAAAATATGGCCATGCCGAAGGACGTACGCGCGAATAATACAATGTATTCGCATCGAGTTCTTGAACGCTGGCAAAATTTTGTGTGCTGCTTTGCTTAATCACGACGTTATTAAAGTCAGGTGATTTGCTAAGTTCAAAAATGTAAGTGGTCGTTCCAGGGAAAGAATCTGTTCGCAACGTTAAGCTTGTTGGAAGTCCCTGCGAACCTTCTTCAATATTTTTAACGAAAGTATTTGGCGAGAATGTGGCTGGCACAAATGAAAGAGATTCAGCAAAACGTACGTTATTCACTATGGCGTTTGGATATCCATCCGGCCGAATCTTAAAAATTCCAGTAGGCGTTCCCAGGTAATAGAATCCCTCGCTGTCAGTTGTAATATTTGTATAACCTGCAGCGATGAAATCTAACAGTCTAGAAAATTTACCATCCACATCTTGTTTCCAAATTTCGCCATCGGCACGATCAAATAGTTTTGTAAAGGCACTACCGTCATCTTTTACTTTGAAGAAAATCCCGGCGTTATTTTTTCCACCGCGTTGTGTTTGTCCAAAAAGAAAATTATCAGCACCAGCCTCTATGCGTCCTGTAGGTTGCTTTCCATCTGCTAGTCCTAAGAACTGATAGACGATATCAAATCCTTTGTGATCATCACGCACTCGGAAAACAAAACCTTTATTGCTTGCGTCTCCTCGACTAACACCATAAACACCGTTCGATGTAGACGTGAGATAAAAATCTGCAGCGAGATCTTTCGTAGAAGAAAAATTTGTCTGCTTGTAGTATCCGCCATCGCTTGCAAACGCTATCACACCATGAAATTTTGGCCCTGTTCCGGCTTCCGATCCCACCAATCTTCCGTTACCGAGTTCTACCATGCTAGCGCCGAGCGTAAAAGCTTGCATATACGAAACGTCAAACAGCTTTATCACACCATCTTTAGTAATCTTACTAACATACTCGTCGCCAGAATTGTACTCAGCTACTGTCGTTAATATTTCCCCAGTCGACAATTTTTTATACCCACCGGAAGTCAGATTATTTTGCTCGCTACGCCAAGTGTTGTGCTCGATATAATCTGAGCCATCTTTCCGCATAGAGAACACAACTTTGTCACTTATGACGCTTGAATAACCTAAACCGTATGCATCACGAACGCCCCACAACCTTTCTTCAATTTGAGCCGGTCTCGTTTCGGTCGTGAACGATACGGTAGCACCGAAGTACGGCCACGTCATCGGCCGCGCGCGAACGTAATAGGTCGTACTTCCCTCAAGAGAAAAATCGAATGAGGGTACATGATGTCTTTGATATTGTACGCCGCCGCTGAAATCCGCTGTTGTGCTCAATTGAATTTCATAAGAATTCGCACCCTGCAACGTATCGAGTGTTAATGTCACATGCGTTGTCACATTCGTTGCTCCAGATATGACATTGTTTACCTTAACGTGATGTTGAATCGGCGAATCAATAAACGAAAGCAATTCCCCTGCAGTCGCCGTGACTTGTAATAGCGGTGAACCATCATTGGCAAGTTTATAGACACCAGTAGGCGTACTGATGAAAATAAATCCATCACTGTCGCGCAACGGTGTGTACCCTAATGCAATAAAGTCAACTAACAATTGATACTTTCCTTGCGCATTAGGCACATTCAACAGACCATCTGCTTTGTCAAAAAGTTTGATCAGGTTAGATCCGTCTTTATTGATCTTAAAATAAATTCCCTTGTCATTCTTTCCGCCACGAAGTGTTTCACCGAAAAGTGTCCCATCGGTTCCTTCGATCAATTTACCTGTGGCACGTGTGCCCGGCGAACTTGCAACAAACTGATGAATGACCTGAATGCTTTTTGCATCACTGCTAAGTTTGAATATACCGCCAAGGTTTCCTGTTGTACCACTACTGACACCAAATATCCCGTCAGATGTTGCGGTAAGAAATGGCTCAGATGATAAGAAGCTCGTATTGCTATAGCCGTGTCGCGTGACAAAAGAACCTGTCGGATCTGTAATGCCGAGGCCGACAATCTTTGAGCTCATCACACTTCGTGCAGGCATGTAGACCTTACCGTCATGTGTGAAAGTCATTCCTTCCGAGCCGCGTGGCCCAAGATACCAATGATGATAAAAATCACGTGCACCATCTTGATTCAATACACCGACCTCACCTTCTTCCGAATCATCGTCGTGGGTAACATAAATAATTCCATTCGTTGTTTTTGCATAACCAATGATGGACGTTCCGACACCGCTGCCTAATAGGTGCGTACTCACATAATCAGATCCATCTTTATTAACAGAAAAAATTGCACCATCCGAAATGCCCCAAAGTCTTTCTTGGGCATATATGGTGTTGATGAAGACGAGCGCTAATGCAATGAAGAGCGTAAGCTTTTTTTTCATAGGGGAAACGTAAGAGTTAAAGACAAATTCTTGAAAAGACAGAGCCGGTTCGCACTGGCCGCTAGCCATGGTTGAACGGCAATTAGAAATGAAAGCACGAGGGCTTTATCTGAAAAGTGTTTTCAGATCAATGGGTGGCGAACAAGTGTGTAAAAAGGAGATTGTTTGAGCGCGAGGAAAGGGCACATCAAATGGCACAGTTCTTCGCAGAGAGGGGTTTTTCTGCTGTTGCATGACTCACAAAGATTAAAGTGACAGACAAATTGTGGGACGAAGTTATGATTTTTGACGACGAGTGAACATGAATAAACGATAAAATGCAAAATATTTTAACAGCGGTAAATTTTTTGAAAGATTGGTATTCCAGCGCCGGAAAAAGTGGTTTGGCAATACGCCAGCGTTAAAGACAGCAAATTGAAAGTTCAAACCCGTACATTTTCATAGTTCATATCCGTACAGTTTCCAGGGTATGGACACGAGTTCGGCCTACTGCTGGGCATCTGCTGAATAAAAAAAGTGCCATTTTTCGATAGAAACGAGGTTTTATCTATTTTAGGCAAAATCTGGCCGAGTACTTGGTCATGCAAGGTACCAAACCGTATAAAGGACCATTGGATTTAACATCGGATGTATGAACCTTGAAAACACACAAGTACAGATGAGAAAGGGCATTTTGGAATACTGCATCCTCCATATTATTTCGCGAGGCGAAGTTTATGCATCGGACATGCTCGACGAATTAACAGCAGCGAAGATTATCGTGGTAGAAGGTACACTATACCCACTACTGACCAGGCTGAAAAACTCCGGCCTTCTGGAGTACAAGTGGATCGAATCAAAATCGGGTCCACCAAGGAAATATTATAAGCTCACGGACAAGGGCTCTAAGTTCCTGGAAAAGCTAACTGAAACCTGGGATGAATTGGTTCACTCAACGCAAACCATCACGAACAAATCTAACGCTTAACACCAACGACTTACCTCGATATGAAAAAGAATATAAGCATCAATATTAGCGGTATCATCTTCCACATCGAAGAAGATGGGTACGAAAACCTTCGAAAATACCTCGACTCGATCAACAAATATTTCTCTTCATTTGAAGATAGTAGCGAAATCTTGGCCGACATTGAAAGTAGAATCGCCGAGATCTTCTTATCAAAACTCAATGAAGGTAAGCAGGTGATTACGGCGGAAGATGTGAACGCCCTTATCACAACCATGGGTAGCGTAAGCGATTTCAAAGCCGCAGAAGACCAACCTGAGTTTGCAACGACGGCAAATGAATCAACAACAGAATCGTCTACCGGCAACAGCGACGCCAATAAAGGATCGTCAAGTAGCACGCATACAAATACGCTGCCGCCGCCAATTGCTACAAAAAGACTTCACCGCGATCAAAAACGAAAAATACTTGGTGGCGTATGTGCGGGTTTAGCGAGTCACTTTAATATCGATGCCGTTTGGATCCGTTTATTGTTCGTGATCTTCGTTGGTATCTCAATCTTCGCTTATTTCATTATGTGGGCTGTTGTTCCAGGGTCATACGACCTTGATGAACCGCAAGTAGATAAAAAACTTTTTCGCGATGCCAATACGAAAGTACTGGGCGGTGTTTCCGGGGGCGTAGCTGCTTTCTTGGGAATCGACATTGTCGCTGTGCGAATCTTATTTGTTGTGTTTGCGATCATCCCTGGCGGACTAGGATTTATAGCCTACATCGTTTTATGGATCGTAGTGCCGGAAGCAAAAACGCTTACGGATCGAATGCAAATGCAGGGTGAAGCCGTTACGCTTTCCAACATTGAAACGAACATAAAAAAAAATCAGAACCCTAACGACATAAAGGAAGAGTCTCCTGTCACCAAAGTAATTCTGTTTCCCTTTAGAGTTTTAGGAATGATACTGACGGGAATTGCACGCGCCTTAGGACCTGTTATGGAAGTTGTTCGCGTGATCATCGGTGTATTCATCGTGATGTTTGGTGTCGTCATTGTGTTCGCGGCAGTTGTTGCTGGCGCTGTTCTTTTCGGCGTGATGTCTACCTCCGCATTCTCGTGGAATGAAATGAGTAGTTTCCCATTACGCGAATTCACTGAAACATTTCCAGGTTGGCTTGGATTCGCAGGATTCATTGCAGCAATTGTGCCTGGGATATTTGTGATCTTGTTAGGATCATCTGTGGTTGCTAAAAAAATGGTCTTCGGACCTGCTGCAGGCTGGAGTTTATTCATCTTGTTCTTTATCAGTGTAGCGTTGTTGAGCGTGGGCATTCCGCGGGTAATATTCACCAATAAAGAAGATGGTAGCTACAAAGTAATCACGACCTACAACCTACAAGGCAAACGCGCCATTTTCAAATTGAATGAAGTAGGAATGGATGATTATGACGCCGCGTCACTCAGAATACTAGGCTACGATGGAAAAGAGTTTAAACTTGAACAAGAGTTTCAAGCGCAAGGAAGTACACGCCAAAAAGCAATCGAGAACGCTAAGTTCGCCATGTACAACGTAACCTTTGACGACTCTGTGTTTACCTTCGACTCCAACATTTCTTTCAAGAAAAACTTCCCATTCCATTTCCAGCGTGTTGAATTAACACTGTATGTACCTTATGATGCACCGTTTGTATTAAGTGAAGAATTTAGCAGAAGTAATTTCTTCCGTCAGGAAATCGATCATGATTACCTCGATGGTCATGAATGGAAAATGTCGAAGAAGGGACTGGATTGTATAAGTTGCCCAACAGCATATGGTGATCCTGAAACGCAGGAAGAAATTGAAGAATCAATCGACTATGGCGACTTTGATGAGATCGAATTACACGGTGCGTATGAAGTCGAAATTCATCGCGGTGATAACTATAGCATCTCATTGGAAGGGACAAAAAACACCAAGCAGAATTACGAACTCAAACAAGAAGGAGATCGCGTGGTGTTGAGCTACAATGGTCGCTGGACCGAAAATCTTTTTGATATCGAAAAGGTTAAGATTTCTATAACCTTGCCAAAACTCGAAAAAATTAGAGCACATGGCGAAGGACGTATTGATCTGAAAGATTTTGAAACCGACAACCTCGACATCAATTTGAGCGGGCCAGTGAAGTTGGAAGCAGAAGGTCGCGCAACCAATATTGACGTTAATCTTTCCGGGAAAGCAAGTGCTGAGATTGAAGGTGAAGCTGAAAATCTTGAAGCTTCTATCGACGGTAGCTCACACCTCGACGCGTTTCTTTTAGAAGTTAAACACGCAACGGTCGAGGCACACGGAAACTCTTCCGCCAAAATCAATGCTAGCGAATCATTAGATATGCATGAACGGTCGGTCAACGTAATCAAATACAAAGGCCATCCAAAAATTAAAAAGTGGAATTAACACCAAAAGATCCGGCAAAGATTTTTCAATGCCGGATCTTCTTATCTCTAACCTTATCCCCCATTTTACGTAAGTAAAAAAGCTAACCCCCAAACCCATGATCCTACTTTTACTCTTCGTTCTACTCTATATCTTCTTCTTCCTTTTCAAGATCGTATAGCTGCCGTACGGTTAGGATTCCAAGTAGAATCGCCTACCTTGCGCGTATGAAGAAGATCATCTTAATCATCGCGGCAATTTCGTTATTGGCATCGTGTAAAACCGTTAAAACACAGGGCATTCAAGGAACTGTAAACTGGATCAGCGGCAACCAAATGCCCGGCCCCGACAAGAAAAACAATGCCGCTCCAAAAGGTGTTGTCCGGGAAATTAGAATCTACCAAGCAATCTTCATCGGAAAAGTGCAATCCCACGATGGAAGCTTCTTTGATGAAACAATCGGAACGCCCATCCTAGTCGTAAAATCGCTTGAAGATGGCACGTTTAAAGCATCACTACCACCGGGCAAATATTCGGTCTTTACCAAAGAAGCACGCGGATTGTTTGCCAATCAATATGACGGTGAAGGTTGTATCAATTGCGTGGAAGTCAAACCCAATGAATTCACCCCCGTAATCATCAGCGTAGATTACGACGCCGCGTATTAGTTTATCCCATTGTTTGAATAGAAATTCGTTTGCAGAAATTCTTCTTCTGGATTGTGCATCTTTGTAAAACAGCTCACGTTGTTATGGATAGAACAACCTAAACATGACAATCGTAAAAACTAACTGATCGTCTCGCATCCTTCCTGCTGCTTCTCCTTCTAATTCACCCCGTTCTTTACATTCAACTTTATAATCACCATAGCACAACTATGTCTGATCAAGAACAACAAGCACTCTGGTTCAAGATCAAGGATTTTGAACTAGACGACCCTGAATCAGCGTATACATTCTCAGATCGTCTTGCACACGAAAATGGATGGTCATTACAGTATGCATTACGCGCCATAGACGAATATAAAAATTCATATTCCTGACCTGCGTCGCTTCCCACCCGCTAACACCTTCCGATCAAGTCGATCAAGTTTGGCATCTTCATCTGTTATACACTCGGTCTTATTGGGTTGACTTCTGCAGAAAAACTATCGGAAAAGAAATTCATCACGGCCCAACGAAGGGCGGTCGTCAAGAAAAGAGCAAGTTCATACTGAAGAAGATTAACGGGAATATTTTCCTGATACCCACACTGACACCCGTGATGTTCCAAGAAATTGGAAATGTATTCGATCATGAAAAAAAGCGTCGCCAAGTAGACGTGAATGACAGTGGATGTAGCACCCGGCCACGGCTTGGCAGTGACAGCAATGATGTTCGATTCTAGTTGCTCAAGTAGTCATGGCGGCTGGGGTGATAGCGACGGTTGCTCTGGATCTGACGACAGCGGTGGTGGAGACAGCGGCTGCAGCAGTGGATGCGGTGGATGTGGCGGTGGTGGGGATTAGCCCTTTTCCTTATTAGCATCGCCCGTTCTCCTTTGGCAAAAGGGTTGCAAAAATATTTTCCCACCCAAGCAACCTCCCTTTTCATTTATGCATCTTGCCAATGAATACCCTTCAATGGAATTACAAATTTACCGTGCTAAGGAGGAAGAGCTCATAGATGGCGTTGCAAAACGCAGCAGAAGCGCTCAAAAAGCCCTTTATGAGAAATATTCGTCCAAAATGTACGCCTTATGCTACCGGTATGTTCGGCAACCAATGGAAGCTGAAGACATACTGGTAACGGCTTTTATGAAGGTTTTCGACAAGATTGATCAATTCAAGCGGGAAGGAAGTTTTGAGGGATGGATAAGAAGAATTGTGGTCAACGAGGCCCTCACCCACTTGCGACGAAATCGCGCCATGTATTTAGAGACGGAGCTCGAGCAAGCCGATCGCGAACCCGATTATGATAACCTGAGCGATCATCTCGAAGCAGAAGATCTCCTGAACATGATTCAAGAAATGCCTGCGGGATATCGCGTTGTCTTTAACATGTACGCGATCGATGGTTATTCGCACAAGGAAATTGCTGAACAACTCGGTATCAGTGAGAATACATCTAAATCACAACTGAGCCGCGCTCGCACCTACTTGCAAAAAATACTCGCTGACCAAGATTGGATTTCAAAAAAAAAATTGAGCAACGATGAATCAGCAACCTGACAAACTCTTTCGCGACAAACTTGAGCAGTATCAACGTACCGCTCCTGCACCCGCGTGGGATCGCATTGAACAAGGGCTAGATAAAAAAAATAAGCCAGCATGGTTATGGCTTCGCATTGCCGCCGCGATTCTCTTCCTTGCTGTGGGTACATGGTTCTTCTGGCCGTCTAACGCAACCATCGATCAGTCTCAACAAATGTCTGACAAGAATAAAAGCGTACCGAAAAAAGTACTTCCACCAGTTGAAAAAGATCTTCCGAAAGAACAACAGCCAAAAGACATAGAACCTGTAGGGAAGAAGTCTCCATCATCAAAGGAAATACAGGAGAACATCAACACATCGCCTGTTATTAAAAAGAAAGAGACACATGAGGAAGTGGAACAACTCGAAGAAGTTCAAACACCACTTCATGCAAGTAATAATGTTATCAAAGAAATTCCTACACAAGAAAACACCACAGCGATTGAGCCTAAGCAAGATGTTATGATCGCTAAGGTAGAAGACCAACAAAACATCAAACTTGTATACAGTGCGAACGCAGCTGATAAATATTTAAAGAAAACTGTTCCCAGCGAAGCAACCACCGAAACGAAAAAGACATCTAGGTTGCAAAGACTGCTTGATAAAGCTGAAGACTTGAAAACAAATCAAGATCCTATTGGCGAATTCCGGCAGGCGAAAAATGAAATTCTTGCGCTGAATTTTAGAAGTGAAAAAGATCGGGAACAAAACAAGTAACACACATGAAAAAAACATTTTTAGTGATCGCCATGCTCATCGCAGCTTTCACAATCCAAGCTCAGCAAAAACAAGATACGGTTATCATAGAACTCGCAAAGACAAGTCGTGTAATCTTCACCATGCGCGACAAACAAGATTTGGAAATCTTAAAACACTATGACTTCAATGAACTATTTAAAGACATCCTGAAAAAACTTGAATCCCGCGACACTACAGCGGTTGCTGCAGACTCTACTACACAACAACCCACCATTGCCCAGGAAGAAGAAGAAGTGGAAGAAGATTGGTCTTCAGACAATGACGATGACAACAATGATAACAACCGTGGTAGACGCAGACGTGGCACATCGCAATCATTCAACTTCGATCTGGGAACAAACAACTATCTCGCCGATGGAAAATTCCCGGAAGCTGATAACCAACCTTACGCTGTTCGTCCTTGGGGATCATGGTACGTTGGAATCGCATCGGTACAAAGAACACGTTTATCAAATAAGTTTTTCCTCGAGTGGAGTATCGGCGCGAGCTGGTACAACTTTAAATTCGAAAAAGACAATGTGATCGTTCAAAAAACAGACGACGGCGTGACTTTCTCAGAAGACACACGCGATCTAGAATTCAAAAAAAGCAAGCTTACGTCGTCATATGTTATGGCATCGATTGTACCCGTTATCGATTTCGGTGGCAGCGCCGACAAATCTCGGTTGTGGGATAACGATAGCGATGCATTTAGATTCGGCGTCGGCCCTTATGTGGGATATCGAATCTCCAGCCATTCTAAAATGGTTTATGTTGAAGATGGAGACCGTGAAAAAGATAAAGAGCGCGACAACTTCTACCTCAATAATTTCCGCTATGGCTTGCGCCTTCAAATCGGCTATCGCTCTACTGATCTATTCTTTAACTATGATTTGAATGAGCTGTTCGCGGAAAATAAAGGCCCTAAGTTGAACGCCTTCAGCTTCGGTGTTACCTTCTAAGCGATACATACTCTCGCTAATCTCAAGGCCCGGTTTCAATTCGAACCGGGTTTTTGTTTTTAATAACTAACAGTCGTTTTCGATAAATCAAATTGCTTTTCTTTTCACGAAGCTTTCAATCCATTAATCTCCTTGCTAATTTAGAGAGATTTTTATTTTGTAACTTTGATTTTATTGTCAATATGAGTGACGCCATCGCAAATCTATCTAGGAAAGAACAAGTGATCCGAAAAGCTGCCGAGCTTTTCAAAGACAAAGGCTATGCAGCTGCGTCAATGAGAGATCTTGCTCAACTACTGGGCATCGAAGCTGCTAGCTTGTATTCTCACATCAAATCAAAAGAAGAAATTCTGCGAAGCCTTTGTTTCGACATGGCTGCCGAATTCAGAAAATCGCTCGATGATGTTGAGAAAGAAAAAATTTCGGCAAGTGAAAAATTAAAGAAAGGTATCATCGGCCACATTCAAGTAATGGCCAAGGATCTTACTGCGTCAGCCGTTTTTATGAATGAGCACCGCCATTTAAGCCAGCCTTTCCTCCGTGAGTTCCTGCTCCTTCGCATTAATTACATAAACCGCTTCAAAAGCATTCTCGAAGAAGGTGTGCGTACAGGCGAATTTAAAGACAGCATCGACAAAAAGCTGGCTGTAATGACGCTATTCTCTTCTCTTAACTGGATGCCAATGTGGTACGATCCAGGATCTGCCATTGACCCTTCACAGCTCGGCCAACAGCTTGCCGATATGCTCGTGAATGGCTTGAAAAAGAACGCCTAGCGTTTTCAAGTCCAGATTGGCTAACAATCGTTTGGTTCACAATTTTTTATGTCGTAAAATCGCTGATTAATCAGTGATTGGAATCCTTTTTCCAATCCTAAAATCACGATTATGTACGGCGGAGGAAATACATTCGAAGGAATCAAGACCGACAGTCTTGCCCAGGAAGATCCCATCAAGCTTGCTGAGTTTGAAGCACGAATTGCGCGTGGCGAAAAAATTGAACCTGCCGATTGGATGCCCGCACTCTATCGCAAGCAACTTATTCGCATGATCGAACAACATGCGCACAGCGAAATTATTGGTGCATTGCCCGAAGGGACTTGGATTACCAGAGCCCCTGGATTTAAACGAAAGCTCGCGCTCATGGCCAAAGTCCAAGATGAGGTGGGTCACGCGCAACTCCTCTATAGCGCGGCCGAAACGCTAGGTAAAACGCGTGAAGAAATGATTCACGACCTGATAACAGGTAAATCAAAATATTCAAACATATTCAACTATCCCGCATTCACTTGGGCCGATGCGTGTTTCATCTCCTGGCTGGTAGATGCTGGTGCCATTGTAAACCAACTCGCCAACGCCAAAGGAAGCTACGGTCCTTACTGTAGAGCGTTGGATCGGATTTGCGCCGAAGAATCTTTTCATTTGAAATATGGCCATCATTGCGTCATCTTTCTTGCTACGGGCACGCAAAAGCAACGCGACATGTTCCAAGAGGCAATCAATCGGTGGTGGGCACCAATGATGCATTTCTTCGGACCTGCGGATAAAATCTCAGCACACACGCAAGTGCTCATGAATTGGAAAGTAAAAATGGCAACCAACGACGATACAAGAAATCAATTCCTGGATATGTACGTCCCTAAAATTTGGGAACTTGGCTTTACCATTCCTGATCCGGCGTTAAAGAAAAATACAGACACTGGTCGTTGGGATTATACCGAGCCTGACTGGGAAGAATTCAAACGCGTAATCAATGGCGGTGGTCCTTGTAACGAAGAACGCCTTGCTGTACGACGTATCGCTGAAGAGCGTGGCAAATGGGTACGCGAAGCATTGCGTTCTCCAAAGGCTTCTTATGTTATGCCGCTTGCTTAGCTAGTTCCTACGCAACGGGCCAAGTGAATCAGCAAACAACATGATCTCTTTCCATAACGCCATCATCGCTTCACGAGGAGAATCAAAACAGCTTTTCAAATACAACAGTTTACTACTATCCTCCGGAAGCTCATTGTTGATCCACTGTAAAATATCATCCGCCAACATAAAAATTTCATTCGAGTGGTACTTCGGACAATACCGATGAAGAATATCCAAAGCCCAAAGAAAATCCAGGTACTTCATAATGGTGGAATAATTTAGGAACATGACAAACAACGATTTAGTTTAAAGATAATAGGATATAAAATTTCTGCAATAAATTTTCAGCTTGTGAAATCGCTCGACCCACGTGTAAATAGACTGCCGGAAACACCGAAAGATATTGTTCCGAAAGCACCTTTGGATCAATTTGGAACGTTCGAAGTTTTCGTTCAACCGAAAGAAGGAAAACCGTTTCAACATGAAGGCATCGTTCATGCACCTGAGCTTGAAATGGCATACGTGCTGGCGAAAGAAGCATTCACGCGTCGCTTCACATGCACTTCCTTATATGTCGTAGATACGCGTTCCGTGTTTGTATCTCCCCTTGCGGAAGGAACTACAAATGCGTACGACTTACTGGAACAAAAACAGGAGCAACACTCAATTTCTGAAGACACCTTTGAAATTTACCATCTGTTAAAGCGTGGCAAACAACACGTTCACATTGGAACCGTAAAAGCATCAACACCCGATGCCGCCATGCAACAAGCCAAGACGATGTTCAACACATCAACGCCTGTCATGAACATCTGGGCAATTCGCACGAAAGACATTCGCTTCACGGAAGAATCAGAGAAAGACCTCTGGGGTACGCTACCCGAAAAAAAATTTCGTGACGCTGCTTCGTACAAGGGCGGCGACAAACTCAAAACATTTCTCGAACGCAACAGCCAAGCACTATGAGTGAAGAACAAGCCATCGCATTAAAAGAACTTCTCTATAAAATTGCTGACGATCAACTCATCCTTGGTCATCGCAATTCGGAATGGACGGGTTTCGGACCACTTCTTGAAGAAGACATTGCCTTCTCCTCGATGGCGCAAGACAAAATTGGTCAGAGTTATGCATTGTATCAAATGCTGCATCATGCTGGTGAGCAAGCTCCCGACACCGTCGCCTTCATGCGTCATGCAGATCAATTTCACAACTGCGTTTTGGTCGAGCTGCCCAATGGTGAATATGACTTTAGTTTGATTCGACACTTTCTTTTCGACACCGCAGAAGCGTTACGATTCGATATGCTGACACGCTCGTCATTTGAACCCTTGGCTGATCTCGCGAAAAAAATAAAAGGGGAATTACGTTATCACACGCTTCATGCTAACACATGGATCAAACAACTTGGTAACGCGACTCCGGAGAGCATCGCCCGACTTCAGACCTCTTTAAACTATGCACTCCCCTATGCACTCGGAATATTCGAACCCTCGCCTAACGAAAACATCATTATGGACGCTGGATTTTTTCAGGGTGAAGCATCTTTGCAAGCGGAATGGCAATCACGTGTAATATCAATACTGGAGCAAACCCAGCTAAACCTCCCCGATTGGAAAACCGTTACACCTATCCTTGGCGGTAGAATCGGGAAACATAGTCAGCATCTTCAACCCCTACTCGACGAGATGTCTGAAGTATTTAAAATTGATCCAACAGCAGAATGGTAATGAATGTGGTCGTACAAGATTCAGTGAAGGAGCTTCGGCATGTCATCAACGAATATGCATCGAGGATAGCGTCTATCCCCGACGCAGAAATGTCTGTCAAGCCTCGTCCAGAAAAATGGAGCAAGAAGGAAGTCGTTGGACATCTTGTTGATTCAGCACAAAACAACTTGCGCCGATTTATTTGCGGACAATATGAAAGCAACCCAAGTATTAGCTATGAACAAGATTTTTGGGTAACCGCAAATGCATATCAACACATGACGACGAGCGACGTCATCAACTTGTGGAAACTTTTGAATGAGCGGATATCTGTCATCTTAGAAACGATGCCTTCCGAAAATTACGAACGACAATGCATTGCGGGTGGTCATGCAAGAACGCTCGCATGGCTTGCACAGGATTACGTAAAACATTTGAAGCATCATCTAAATCAAATTATTCCTAACGCATTTGACATCAAATACCCATGACGACCTTGTCACAAGAAATGATATTGAGCTGGCTTGAAGACGTGAAGGATCCGGAAATACCTGTGCTATCCTTAGTGGATCTAGGGGTTATTCGCGGCATCGACATCGCGGGCAACCACGTATCGATCGCGTTAACACCAACGTTTGTCGGCTGCCCCGCGCTTGATATGATGAAAGATGAAATAACCTCGAATCTAAAAGGTCACGGCGTGGAAGACGTTAAGATATCAGTGACATTTCGAGAACCATGGACTTCAGACATGATCTCTGAGAAGGGCAAGATTGCTTTAAAGAAGTTTGGACTGGCCCCGCCACCATCACAAGGTTTAATCGACGATATAGACGTTCTGGAACATGCTATTTGCCCAAGATGTAACGGCACGCATACAGAACTTAAGAACACGTTTGGCCCCACCCTCTGCCGTTCAATACATTATTGCCTCGATTGTCGAGAAGCCTTTGAACAGTTCAAACCAATCTGATGTTTATTGTTCCGTATTTCATGTTATTCGTTAACAAATCATACATCTCTACTAAATCCCTTCCAACCGGAGGAACATTTCTGTCATTTACCCGTATTTCGCAGATACTGGCTTATTTTAGCTTATGAAAACACTTTTTTCTGGCGCACTTGTAGCTTGTTTTGGCATCCTTTGTCTGAGCTGCTCTCAATCAGAGCGCAGGACCGAAGAAACAGCCTTTACAAAACAAGACTCCGTCGTTGATTTTTATCTCGCCTACCAGGATAGCATCCTGCAAGCCTGGAATGTGATGATCAATGACGATAACAAGAAAATAAACGCCATGCGTAGCCTTCTACATGAACTCTCCGTTTCCAATCCAGAACAGCGTGAAGATCTCTCACACTTTCAAGAACGTTTAGACAATCTCGTTCAGTTGCGTTACGATCAAAGGTCTATTGCCAATAAAGATGCTGTTGAGGAATATGATTTCGCATCGAGTTCTTTGGTTGCCGAACTTCTAAGCACAGCTGAAACACAGCCAGAGTTTGCATACAACGCTACGCTACAAACATTAGCAGAAGAAATCAGGTTAGCAGATGAGAGAGTGGGAAACTATCGCGCCGATTATGATGCGATCGTTGCCGGATACAACACGTTCCTCGAGCAGAACAAAATGTTTCTTTCTGACATTGCCCCAGATTCGACATTAGAAAAGAAGCCGCTTTTTCAAATGGTGTCCGAAGAATTACCATAAGGTGCTTTACATCGCTAATCCAGGAATTTCACCTCCACGCGTCGATTAATCTTTCTTGCAACTTCCGTTGTCTCCTCAAGCAATGGCCTCTGCTCACCAAATCCATTATGTGTAATCCTTGTTTTGTCTATTCCATGGCCTACTAAATATCCAGCCACGGTGCGCGCACGATTTTTGGATAAGGTAAGATTGAATTGATCACTACCGACATCATCAGTATGACCTCCCAACACAAGGTGTAGCTTCGGATGCTTCTCAAGCCATAAGACAAGTTGATCAAGTGTTTCTGTAGAAGCATAAGAAAGTTTGTAGCTATTGAATTCAAAGTTGATATTCTTTAACACATAAGTTTTATTCACCACAACATCTTCTCCTACAAACTCAGGTGCGAGATCGGACACAATAGCTTTCTCACGCGTGTATTTGGGTTCAACAAGTACGTTATCAATATAATAGTAAGACGCTGCCTTAAGCATTACCTGCTGCACGGGTATAAATTGCAGTCGATAACTTTTCGTTTCGAAATCATCCATAAAATTTCCGATCATCACGAAACGTTCTCCTCCTGTTGCCTTGTATTCGTGATGAATGCTTTCCCACAAACCTGTGTTTGGCGTCAGAACAGAATCCTTCCTGACAAGAACTGCCGGTGAAATCCGAACTACTTTATCAGTTTTAATCTTCACCAATGAATCCGCAAAATGAAGTCCTATCTGATTGACAGCATACATAGAATAGGATGAGAGCCTATAGTGAAATTCGATGATGTAAGTTGAATCTTTAATCAGGGGTGATGTGAGTTGACACTGGAGGTATTCCCGATAATTCAGATAGTCTGTCCATAGATAAATACCCGCATAGCCACCGCCCTCGTATGCTTCCGATACACCGGCCCAGTTGTGCGGTACATCGGCCTCGCCAACACTGCACCGATTAAAAAGATCAGGCGTGCCATTCGTTGCTGACGTCCAACTAACAGCGCGAAATTCTGCAGGATGCTGGGAATGACTTCCTGGACAGTGCGAGAACTCTTCGAACCCATTATTCGGAACGAGATTCTGTGCCGATAATATCTGCACGCATACAAAAAAACAAAGCAGAAGTATAACCCCTGCTTTGCTGAATAATATTGAATTGTAATTGGTCAACTGTTTAGGGTTAACGCAATAACGACCGGCCATTTATTTGTAGTATGTTACTTGAACCCTAAATTTTGGATCAATCGCGCCGAGTCTGTCATAGGCAGATTTAGAAATTCTAATAACAACTTTCTCCGTCAGTGCATTCTCTGGAAGTTTACCTGTAACACGAACAAACACCTCGCGATTATTCATTTCATTCTTCACTTTCAGAATACTTCCTACCGGCGCAGTACGATGAAGGGCCAGGTACTTTCGATTACCTTCTGTACCATCGATTAATTCAGCTAAACCACCTTCCGAAATCTCGTCGGCATTGTTAATCGGTTCTGTTACAACAATCGGCTTTTCGCGAACTGGCTGGTCGCGCGTGGTGACAGGCGTAGTCGTTGTGCTCGCCGTTTGTGTACCCGCACTTGTTGATGTTGACTGTGGTTCAGGAGATTTTTCAACTGGCGTTGAACTCGATGAGTTACTTGACGACGACACTACTGGCGGCGTTGTTGATGTAGCGGTACCATTCGCGTTACTTGCTATGGTACCCGTTGAAGTTTGCCCCTTCGACGCATCGACAACAGCTGTAGTGGCCGCAGGTTTAGCAACGATCAGGGATTGCCCCACTTTCAAATCGTTTCCCTGGATACCGTTCCACTCTCTGATCTGGTCTACTGTAACGTTGTATTGACGAGCAATAGAATACATCGTTTCCTTCGTATCAACCACGTGAACACCTTTCTGAGAAGGCGTAATAACTGGTGTCGACACGTTGGAGCTCGCTGTTCCTTGCGTATTTCGTTTCTTGATTGAAAGCTCTTGACCAATGGAAAGGCTGTTATCAGAAAGATTATTCCATTGTTTAATTTCATCAATAGAAACATTGTACGCCTTCGAAATGGAGAACATCGTTTCCTTTTGTGCGACGACGTGAATAATACCTCCGCTATTGTTTGCGATGACTACACTAGCGTTCGAACGAACCTGTGAAGCTGCATTTTCTTTTTTCGAATAGGGTACCTTTAATATTTGCCCAATCTCGAGACCACTGCCCGCCGTTGGATTGTTTTCAAGCACAGCGTCAACCGTAGCGCCATATCGACGCGAGATGCCGTACAAAGTCTCCTTCTCACTCACCTTGTGAATGACAAAGGTTTTGCCATTGACTGTTTCAATTCCCAGAGAATCCTGTTGGACCTGCGGCTGAAAAAATGAAACACCCGCTAAAATAATTTCTGCAATCATAAAAAATAACTTACCAGCTCCTCTCTATTCTTTACGAAAATTACGCAACCTGAAAGGACGAAAAAAGTATCCAGGCCGATTCCTTTGAGGTGTTCGTCCAGTTTTTCGTGCAAACGAACGGTCCCCTTCGTGTCAAATACTATCAAATAATTGGCCAAACCATTTTCCGTCACATAATACGACACCAATATTTTATCGTCGTATTCAAAATACTCCAACGCTGATACGACGGATAAATTTAGTTTGCGATCTAAAAATGTTTTTACTGTATTGAAATGCGTAGTTCCTTCCAAATATTGAACAGGTCCGGGTATCGGTGTAGCGTCGGATGTTGTAGCGGACAAAAGTTCCTGTCCGTTTTGCAAATCCAACAACACTAATTTCTGTCCCATTTTCAATGAATATCCCAATAGACTTTTTCGGTTCAATGTGACCAAAGAAAAATCATTATTCCACCAGCGTAATGAAGGCTTGTGAATACCATACGCCAAAATTCCCTTCTTGTCGGGATTTTGATGCTCAAGGTAAATTGTAAATAACATCGTATCATCTTCGGCGCCTGCCAAACTGACCCACCACGGTTCATCGAGTACCAAGTTAGTCCACAAAAATGAGTTCGTTTCCAGATTCAATGCGTTGAAAGAAACCGTCTTCGTCGTTTGATCGCGAATCTCAAGCAAAAGGACTCTTCGCTGGGGAACGGATATCATATTCCAGATATTCCCTTGAAAGCGATGCGAAAACTTAAATTGTAGCCTGTCTGCCAACTACTATTAATTGGTTAATTTAGTGCAAGGTATAAACAGAATGAATAACACAAATCAAATGATACGAAGTTTCCTCATCGTCTCTTTCCTGTTCTTGAGTTTTTCACTGATGGCACAAACCAAAGTGATGGTCATGGAAATCAAAACAGAAATCGACACCCGTACATCGCGCTACGTGAAACTGGCCTTGGAAGAAGCTGCCAATACAAAAGCCGACGTCGTTTTATTGGAAATGAATACCTACGGAGGTGGTGTAACGGACGCTGTTGACATTGTACAAATGCTGCTCAAATTTGAAAAGCCTGTATGGGTTTACATCAACACCAATGCAGCTTCTGCGGGAGCGTTGATTTCTATCGCATGCGATAGCATATACATGTCGGGCGGATCGAGCATAGGTGCAGCAACGGTGGTGGATGGTGAAGGCATCAAGGCAATCGATAAATATCAATCGTACATGCGATCGGTGATGCGCTCTACAGCAGAAGAAAATCATCGCGACACAACAATCGCGCAAGGTATGGTGGAAGAAAACTTTGCTATCCCTGGCCTTAAGAAAGTTGGTCAGGTGATTACGTTTTCAACATCGGAAGCTATCAAATATGGTTTCTGCGAAGGAAAAGCAGAATCTATCGAAGAGATTTTAAAGAAAAACAAAATCACGAATTATACCATCACGCGATTTGAACTCGGCACAGTCGAAAAAGTTATTGCATTTTTCTTGAATCCATATCTGAGCGGATTGTTGATCATGTTGATCCTCGCCGGTATCTACTTCGAAATGCAAGCGCCGGGTTTAGGATTCGCTGGAGCCGTCGCACTCATCGCACTACTTCTCTATCTCATTCCGTACTACCTCAATGGCCTTGCTACCAATTGGGAGATCCTGGTATTGCTCCTCGGATTTGCATTACTCGCAGCCGAAATTTTCGTGATTCCTGGTTTTGGTGTCGCGGGAATCAGCGGAATCATTTTGGTCCTGGTATCACTCGTGTTGATTATGGTGAACAACGACGTTTTCGATTTCGGCTTCGTTCCCGAATCAAGTCTTATGGCCGCACTATTAGTATCAATGGGCGGATTATTGGGCGGGGTCGTCTTATTCTTTTTGGTTGGTAACAAGTTACTTGACAATAAACATTTTAGAAAAATTGCGCTCGCCAATACGCAAGACAGCAAGGATGGTTACGTCGCTACCACGATTACTGATTCCATGAATGGAAAAACTGGGATTGCCCACACTGTATTGCGCCCTAGCGGGAAAGTTTTAATTGAAGGACAGTTCTATGATGCCTATAGCCGTGGAGAATATATCGACAAGGGAGAAGCGATTGAAGTCGTAGCCCACGAAACCACGTCGTTAAAAGTTAAGAAAATTCAAGCATGAAAATTTTAGGATTAATTCCGGCGCGTTATGCCTCTACACGTTTTCCCGCTAAACCTTTGGTTGACATTGGCGGAAAGAGCATGATTCGTCGCGTCTATGAACAAGTTGTTCAGTCGAAGTTTATCAATAAAGTTGTTGTTGCTACAGATCATCCAGAAATATTCGCACATGTGAAGCAATTCGATGGTGGTGTATGCATGACGAAGGAAAGCCATGTCAGTGGCACGGACCGTTGTTACGAAGCGCTTACGTTACAAGAAGAGAAATTTGACTACGTGATCAATATTCAAGGTGACGAGCCCTTCATAAAACCTGAGCAGATTGATTTACTTGCTGCGAAGCTCACCGGTGAAACAGAGATTGCTACGTTGGTGAAAGCAATCGATCAAGTTGAACAGCTCTTCAATCCCAATATTGTAAAGGCAGTCCTCAGCAAAAATTCTGAAGCCCTGTATTTTAGCCGATCAACGATTCCTCATATTCGTAGTGCGGCAGAATCATTGTGGATATCAAAACATACCTTTTACAAGCACATTGGGATGTATGGATATCGCAGTGACATCTTAGAACAACTCACTAAATTGCCCGTGTCGTCCTTAGAGAAAGCGGAGTCGTTAGAGCAATTGCGTTGGTTAGAGAATGGATTCAAGATTACGGTAGCAGAAACATCTCTAGAAACGATTGGTATCGATACACCCGAAGACCTCAAACACGCGCTAAACCATATTCATGCATGACAGTCTGTAAAAATTGTGACACTGCTTTTGATGGAAAATTCTGTTCCAACTGCGGGCAGAATGCTCATGTCCATCGCATCACAGTCGGGCACATGGCCCACGAACTCAGTCATGCGATTACCCACGCCGATAAAGGATTTCTCCTCTTGGTGAAAGAGCTTTTGTATCGCCCAGGTTTTGTTGCCAAAGAATATTTAGAGGGCAGGCGAAAGAAATATTTCAATCCTTTCAGTTTCCTGGTGATCATGTCGGCGCTGTCGGCATTCATCACGTACAAATCAGGATACTTGCAACAAGCTGGCGATGGTCACCGAGGGCCGAGCAATATGTATTACCAGGAAGCGATGCAACTCAGCATCAACTATGGCAAGCTCATTGGCTTGGTCGTAATTGTTCCACTGTATGCCTTGATCTCGTGGCTTTTTTTCTGGAAGCCGCGCTACAACTACGCTGAACATTTTGTATTGCAGAGCTATTCGATTGGGATGTATTACGTTGTTTCGGTGCTCATTTTCATTCCCGCATTTTTACTGATGCCCGGAACATTCCAAATCAACAACATGGTTCTTCATTTGATCTATGCGATCTATATGGGCGTTACCTATCACCAATTCTTCAAAAAGAACCTATTCGTCTGCATTCTGAAGGCATTGGTAATGACGGTCGTGTTCATTGCAGCCTTCTGGTATCTGTTAGTAGGCTATATCTGGTTGAAGCATTTGATCATTGATCACTAACAAAAAAAGGTCAATCTTTCGATTGACCTTTCTTCAACTTCAAGTGTTAATATATTCTTAAGCGATTGTTACACGCTTAAATTCTGCTACAGTCAAACCTTTCGTAACACTATCCAAGTACTGTGCTACAGTCTTAGCGTTATCTTTCACGAAGATTTGATGGAGCAAAGTACTCTCTTTGTAGAACTTCTGGAGTTTACCAGCAGCGATCTTCTCAACCATGTTCTCTGGTTTACCTTCCGCTCTGATTTGCGCTTTTGCGATTTCAAGTTCTTTTTCGATCACTTCTTTGTCGACAGAAGACTCATCAACCGCCACTGGATTCATCGCGGCGATTTGCATACCAACGTCTTTACCAGCTTCTGTTACGTCTGCGCCGTTTACACCCTTCAATGAAACGAGTACGCCAAGTTTAGAACCAGCGTGGATATAAGGTACAACGGCTTCGCCAGTCATACGGATGAATTCCGATACTTCGATCTTCTCACCAATCTTACCGACGAGCTCAACGATCTTGTCATTGATTGTAAGGGCACCAGCTTTTTGAGTAAGCAGTGCTTCTTTATCAGCAGCTTTTGTAGTGAAAGCCGTTTCAGCGATAAGTTTACCAAGCGATTGGAACTCTTCGTTTTTTGCCACGAAGTCAGTTTCGCAATTCAATGCGATCAAAATAGCTTCTTTTTTATCGTCGCTAACTTTCACGAACACAGAGCCTTCTTTCGCGTCTCTATCAGAGCGGGAAGCAGAAACTTTCTGACCTTTCTTTCTTAATATCTCGATAGCTTTTTCGAAATCTCCTTCGGCTTCAGCGAGTGCTTTTTTGCAATCCATCATACCGGCACCAGTCATCTGGCGGAGTTTGTTTACGTCTTGTGCAGAAATAGCTGACATATGATTTTAGATTTTTACAAGTTTGAATTTACAGTTACGTATGGCTATAAAAACCAAACATCGGCTTGTAGACCGATGTTTGATTGCTTTTATTTCACAACCGTGTTTGCAGACATCGTCATGTCGCCCACCGGTGATTAAATCAGGATTATTTCGACTCTTCTACAGTTTCGTCTACTCTTCTCTTCTCGTCTTCTTCCTTCTTGTGAGCAGCGTCTTCTTTATCCTTCTTACGTTCCATCAAACCCTCTTCAATCACTTTACCAATGTTTTTAGTAAGGATAGAGATTGATTTGAAAGCGTCGTCATTCGCTGGGATGGGGAAATCAACACCTGAAGGATCAGAGTTTGTATCAACCAAAGCAAATACAGGGATATTGAGTTTTTGAGCTTCCGTTACCGCAATGTGTTCGCGCTTTACGTCGATCACGAAAAGTGCAGCAGGAAGTCTGTTAAGATCAGCAATACCGCCGAGGAGTTTTTCAAGTTTAGCTTTCTCACGTGTAATCATGAGGCGCTCGCGTTTTGCAAGGTTAGAGAAAGCTTCATCTTTCATAAGCTTCTCGATTTGCGCAAGCTTCTTAAGAGACTTGCGGATCGTTGCAAAGTTTGTGAGCATACCACCCAACCAACGTTCTGTTACGAACGGCATGTTGAGGCGTTTAGCTTCCTCCGTAACGATATCTTTAGCTTGTTTCTTCGTTGCTACGAACATGATCTTACGACCAGAACGTACGATGTTTCTGAGGGCAAAAGACGCTTCGTCGAGGCAATTGAGCGTTTTATTCAGGTCAATGATGTGGATACCATTGTTTTCCATGAAGATGTACTCAGCCATCTTAGGGTTCCACTTGCGGGTAAGGTGACCAAAGTGTACACCTGCATCCAACAAATCCTGATATGTTAATTTTTCAGCCATTTCTCTATGATTAACGCTTGCTAAACTGGAATCTTCTTCTTGCTTTTCTTCTACCCGGCTTCTTACGCTCTACCATTCTTGAATCGCGGGTCATCAAACCTTCTTTTCTAAGAGCAGGTTTGTTTTCTGCATTGAACTCAACCAACGCACGAGCAATACCTAAACGTACCGCTTCAGCTTGGCCTTTAATGCCACCACCTTCAACATTTACAGTTACATCATACGCGCCTTCTGCTTTCACAGCAACAAGACCCTGCTTAACCAATGTTTGGTGGATCTCTGAAAGGAAGTACTCCTTAAGATCGCGGTTATTTACTTTGATATCACCTTTACCAGGTTTTACATAAACTCTGGCGATTGAGGTTTTTCTTCTGCCGATTGCGTTGATGATCTGCATATCAGAACTTAATTTCTTTAGGTTGTTGAGCTGTATGAGGATGTTCTGCACCTGCATAAACATGCAAGCTTCTGAACAATTCGCGTCCAAGTCTGTTTTTAGGGAGCATACCACGTACAGCGTGCTCGATCAATCTTTCAGGGTGCTTAGAGCGGATAAGGGTTGGCGTGTGTTCACGCTGTCCGCCAGGATAACCAGAGTGAGTGAAGATCACGCGATCTGTCCACTTCTTACCAGTCATTCTAACTTTCTCAGCATTGATTACGATAACATTATCGCCACAATCAACATTTGGCGTATAGCTTGGCTTATGCTTGCCCTTAATGATGTGAGCAATCTGGCTTGCCACACGGCCTAATACTTTGGCGTTGGCATCTACCACTACCCAGCCTTTTTCAACTGTTGCCTTGTTGGCATTCAGTGTTTTATAGCTATTATGATCCATTTTCTTATGTAATAATCAATTAGAAACACTACCCCTTTCAAAAAGGGACACAAAGGTAAATTGCTCCTCGCGGAAATGCAAGCATAGTTGTGAAATTGCTTGAAAAACCCTTAAGATATTTATCGCCAGTCACTTACAAACCCTCTTTTTTGCCCTTAACCTCGCTTTCACGACTTCGTGCCCCCATCAAACCAAAAAAAACAAACATGTGGTTCCCAAAAATCACTCCTTCTTGCCACCATCCTGAAGATCGCAAACCCGCTTCGTGAAGTATTCCTGACCTGGTCCGCCGAACTACTTATTCTCAGACAGTTGGCGGATGAGTGCCTGCATGTCTTTTGGATAAGGCGCTATCACCTCGCGGTCAACACCGTTCAGGTCTTTAAAGCGCAATGCATGGGCATGAAGGGCCATGCGTTTCATTATCGGTTGTTCTTCGGTCTGTTTCTTAAGATTAAACCCTCGCTTTACACTCGACAAAAAGAAGGGTTTGCCGCCATAAGTATCATCGCCCGTAATGGGCGCTTTTAGCGTTGCAAGGTGAATACGAATCTGATGCATCCGGCCGGTGATCGGCTTACAGGCAATTAGCGTATGAAACTTATAGGCCGTTACGGTGCTGAAATAAGTTTGGGCAGGTTTTCCGTCCTTCTTGCTGATTTTCACAACCCCATCGTCCATTTTCAGAATGGGGAGGTCCACCAGGGTCTCATCAAAATTGTGAATACCGTCAGACACAGCATGGTATGTTTTGGTTACCTCACGATGCTCGAACTGGAGACTCATGTGTCGGTAAGCTTCCGGATTTTTCGCAATCGCCAGCACACCTGATGTATCTTTATCCAAACGATGGCAAACTTGGGCATCGGCAACATATTCTTTCGCTAACGATAATAGATGCACCTTGTCATGGCGATCGGCTAGCGTTGAAACAAAAGGAGGTTTGTTAATGAGGAAGTAGTCATTATCCTCGTAAAGGATGATGTCGCGCAGGTCTAATTTAGATGCTTTCAAGTGGCAGTGATAATTTCAACTGCAAACCAAATCAAAAAAAGTTAATTAATCCTCCTCCAAGTCCGTTACTTCTGGCTTTGCACGCGGGAGTTTGAAGCTGAATACAGATCCTGCACCGGGCTCACTTTTAACTTCCGCTTTGGTGTTATGACCATCGAGGATGTGTTTAACGATGGATAATCCTAGGCCTGTACCGCCCTTTTCACGACTGCGGCTCTTATCGACCCGGTAGAACCTTTCAAAGATTCGTCCGAGGTGCTCGGCAGGAATCCCCTCTCCTGCATCACGTACGCTCGTCACCACATTTTTCTTTGTGACGTCGAAGCTGACGATAACATCGGAACCATCTTGTGAGTGCTTGATAGCATTAGAAATCAAATTCGTCATCACTTGGCTGATGCGCTGCCAGTCGGCGTACACCATTACTTTTGTTTCGGAGCCGGCGATACTAAGACTAACATCTTTCTTATCAGCCTTTCCTTCAAACTGCTCGAATACCTCCTCCGTCAAATGATAGAGGTCTATATTTTCGAAATGCATTTTGATCTGGCCAGTTTCAATATGCGAAAGGGTTAATAAATCTTGGACGAGCATATCAAGTCCGTCGAGACTCTTCGCTGCTTTCTTTAGAAACTTTGTTCGTACCGCGCGATCGTTCACGGCCCCGTCGAGCAGCGTGTGCACAAAACCTTGGGCAGCAAAAATGGGAGTCTTCAATTCATGCGAAACATCGGCGATAAACTCTCTCCGGAAAGCTTCCAGCTTTTTGAGCTCATCGATCTCTTTCTGTTTTACTTCCGCAAAAGAATAGATATCCTCATTTATCGTCTTTAGTGGGTTAAGCGATGATGACTGTTTGTCGAGGTGCGCAAACTCTTTCTTCTTTAATTTCGTCACCAACTTATAGATCCGATTGATCTCACGAAAGATGAGAAACTCTAATACGACAAAAGTGAGTAGGTAAGCAACTGAAAAACTTATCCCAAACGCGACCAATAAAAGTCCAGACGAAGCGGAATCAAAAAGCGAAAGAAAGAGCGTAGTGATCAACGCGATGCAGAGTGCGAGGAGTAGTGCAAGTACTCTTGAGCTGTAGACCATTATTCGTTAATCTTTACAAGTTAATCGTTAATAGTGAATCGGATTATTAAATCTCTATACGCAAAAACTTTCCGTAAAATTCCGAAGAACTTTTCACGGAAAGAAGCTTTCTGCTTTCAGCTTTCTGCTAATTCGTGAATGCAAGGAGCCTTTACATCAACTAATCGTTAATCGGATTATAAAGGGTCAGCCCGCAAATCGAGTTCCCATTCAGGGGCCAGGGGTGAACACAAATCCATACCTGAAGGAGTGCTTATTAAATCTCTATACGCAAAAACTTTCCGTAAAATTCCGAAGAACTTTTCAAGTAAAGAAGCTTTCCGCTTTCCGCTTTAAGCTTTCTGCTAATTCGTTAATCGGTTATAAGTTAATAGTGAATGCAATGAGCCTTTACATCAACCGTTGGCAGAAATAAAGGAGTTGATTCACGCATCAAAGGTATTCGAGAACCTAAAACTTTTAACCCTGAACTTTAAACACTCTACTTAATTACCATTCTTGCTAGTTATCGGTTGCCAGTTAATGATGGAAATCGTTAATCGGATTATTAAATCTCTATACGCAAAAACTTTCCGTAAAATTCCGAAGAACTTTTCACGTAAAGAAGTTTCCGCTTTCCGCTTTCCGCTTTCTGCTTTAAGCTTTCTGCTTTAAGCCTTAAACTTTCTACTTAATTGAGGCTGAATTTGTATCCCACACCTTTCACTGTGGTGATGTAGTCTTCTCCGATTTTTTCGCGAACCTTTCGGATGTGAACATCAACCGTTCTTGCCAGTACGTAAACATCCGATCCCCAAATGTTTTGCAGCAGATCTTCGCGGCTAAATACTTTGTTGGGATTTTGGGCAAGGAAGTAGAGAAGCTCAAATTCTTTTTTAGGGAGATTGATCTCCTTCTCATTCACTTTAATGGTGTAGCTTGTTCTATCAATGGTGAGATCGCCGATGTTGATCAGACTAGTCGGTGAAGTTTTTTTAGAATCCCTTCTAAACAACGCGCTAATCCTGCTCATCAACGCCCGTGGCTTGATCGGCTTGGTGATGTAATCGTCGGCGCCAACATCAAATGCTGCTACTTCAGAGTATTCTTCCGATCGAGCAGTCAAGAAGACAACAAAGGTTTGTTGAAGTTCTGGAATATCGCGAAGCATGCGACATGTTTCCACACCGTCCATCTTTGGCATCATAATGTCCAGCAACACTAGGTCTGGCACGAATTTCCTTGCAATGTCTACAGCTTTCGATCCGTCGGATGCAGTTTTTACTTCATAGCCACCTTTTTCAAGGTTGTATTTCAGCAATTCGAGGATAGGTTCCTCATCATCTACGACAAGCACTTTGTGCATCTGCTTGTTTCCCATAGTTCAACTATTTGCATCAAAAGTAGACAGAAAAGGGGGCTTAAAAAATGAGGTATGCTTTATTAACAATTCCTTAATGTCGCCTGAGAGTTTGAAAGTCTACAACAACCGGGAAGTCCGTTAAGACGAATACAAAATGCAGCTGTTTCATAAAGTTACACAAAAGCAACAGAGGCCACAGGAAGGAAATACAACGGTTATCAGTTATATTTGTGATCGTTAATCACCTAAAGTAATGTACTCATAAAACATCCACGAGCCTCTGATAAGACTTTGAGTGGATGGAGAGTGGACACAGAGTGGAGAAATGAGCCGTCTTCGTCGCTCCTTGGGTAAGGTGACAACCCGCATGCGTCAGCCAAAACGATGATACATCCTGTTAACCTGCACTTAACAGATCCTACCAACTAAACCTCAACACGTCAGCACATCAACACATCAACACGTCAATCATACATCTTTGTTAACGTGTATCTACCGAAGAATTCAACTAAACCTCAACACGTCAACATCCAACACATCAACAGGTCAAAGAAAAGGATATCGTGTACTCAAATGTGCTATGTACTTTTTCAAGTCTCCCCCGAATGCACCATTATATTCTTCCCAAAAATCATTTTGCTTTGCCTGGTATTGCCGAAAGTTCATGAAGTAGGCATTGTTTGGTAATTTTTCCTTGAAGCGTTCCGATGGCTTCTTGTTCAGATCCAACGTTAATGTATCAAGCGCCGTTACAATCATTTTTATCGTTTCATTCTTGATCCGCTTCTTCTGTTCGACAGGATCTTCTGTCCTCATGCTCTTGTAAATACTATCCAGCGCATGCGCGCCACGCAGCATATGATTGACATATTTTACATAGTCTTTATCTTCATTGATGTAATCGCGATATTCTTTTGATCCTTCACCATACTTGGCGATAAGAAATCTCTCTGCACCACGATCACCGATGAACGTGGCGAGGTTTTCATTGAAGTCGATGCTGTCTTTGACAAAGATGGTTGCATGCGACATTTCATGAATAATAAGGTTTGCTAGGTCACCTTCACTCCTATTCAGCATCTTACTTAAGATTGGATCGGTGAACCATCCCAGCGTGGACCACCCACCAGGATTTCGAACGATCACATCGAACCCTTCCTTTTCGAGTGACTGCTTCAAGGTAAAAGCGCGTTCCTTATTAAAAAAACCTTTGTAGGGCACTGAACCGATCACCGGAAACTTCCACTCCTTATGTTTCAATTCAAATGGTTCGCTCGCCATCACCACCCACATGATCTCTTCACCTTTTTGATCATACATGGTTTTATAGTTCTCGGTATCTTTTAATCCTAGTGAATCCGTAGCAAAGCGTCTTACATCTTGAATGAGGTTCAGGCGTGCTTTCAAAGAATCAGGAAAATTGGGATCGGCAAGGAACTCTTCTACCGGCCGGGCATTCCAGATGATGTTCATTTGTCCGTATCCCTGCTGAACGCCATAACTCACGAGTTCCCAATAGATCAGAACAAGAATGGCAATCACACCCAGCAATCCCCACAACGCCCGTTTAATCCATTTTTTGATTTTGCCTTTCATGTTTTCCAGACAATACGCTTCATAATTTTCCCGACAATCCCGCAATATAAAAACGTTTGACACTAGTTGTCACAAAACTGTGCTACCTTCGAATTGTTATTACAGCGCAAGAAATCAGGGATGACAACCAGACAAGTTGAGGTCTCATAAAAAGGCTAAACACAACAAAATCAGCTGAATACTTGCAACTAATTAAATTAGTTTATTTCTTTGAACAACCTAAATTGATTAGTACATCGTTGATAATCGTTTTCAACAAGAAGTTGTTGATTGAACATAAGAGTTAATAAAACAAACACATGAGCGACGCAAAAGAAAAACTGAAGGCACTTCAGTTAACCTTAGACAAACTTGACAAGACGTATGGCAAAGGCACGGTGATGAAACTTAGCGATGAAAAGGTAGTTGACATCGCTTCAATTTCTACGGGTTCACTAGGATTGGATATTGCATTGGGTATTGGTGGTATTCCAAAGGGAAGAATTACGGAGATCTATGGCCCTGAATCATCTGGTAAAACGACGCTAACCATGCACTGTATAGCTGAAGCTCAGCGCAGAGGTGGTCTTGCAGCGTTTATTGATGCGGAACACGCTTTTGATAAATCTTATGCAGAGAAATTAGGTATCGACACCGAGAATTTATTGATTTCTCAGCCAGACAATGGAGAGCAAGCACTCGAAATTGCAGATCATTTAATTCGTTCTGGAGCAATCGACATCATTGTTATTGACTCAGTAGCAGCACTTGTTCCGAAAGGGGAACTTGAAGGCGAAATGGGTGAAAGTAAAATGGGACTTCAAGCGCGTTTGATGTCGCAAGCGTTGAGAAAACTTACGGGAACGATCAGCAAAACAGGTTGCTCTTGTATTTTCATCAACCAGCTTCGCGAGAAGATCGGCGTAATGTTTGGAAACCCAGAAACAACCACGGGTGGTAATGCTTTGAAATTCTACGCATCAGTTCGTTTGGATATTCGTCGTATCGGGCAAATCAAAGAAGCTGCTGACGACATTACAGGAAACCGCGTGAAGGTAAAAGTGGTGAAAAACAAAGTAGCACCGCCGTTTAAAGTGGTCGAGTTCGACATCATGTATGGTCGTGGTATTTCCAAATCAGGTGAAATTATTGACTTAGGTGTTGAGTTGAACGTTATCCAGAAATCAGGTTCTTGGTTCTCTTACAATGGAAACAAGCTAGGCCAAGGTCGCGATGCTGTAAAACAACTCATTGAGGACAACCCAGAGTTGTTGGACGAGTTAGAAAAGAAAATCAAAGAAACCCTCGCCGGCGACGAAGCGAAGAAAGTACTCGAAGAAAAAGAAGCAGAATAAAATCTGTTCCTTATATACTATATCGTAATAGAAGAAAGCACTGGGAAACTGGTGCTTTTTTCATTTTCACCAGGTTAAACGGAAAATGGCAATCAGTCCGGCCAAAAAATATCCCTCGTGGCTCGAAACTAATAGACGGTTTTTGAAGTGCTTAAAAAAGAGAGGCTTGTCTCTAAAAAATTAAAATTTGATAGAGCGTGCGCGCGGTGGCCCAACTTAAACGCGGGGAGCCCCGGCATGTGCGATGGGCAGCATGTTTAAGTTTCCCCTTTTTCTTTTGTTACTTTTCTATTTGGGGAAGCAAAAAGAAAAGTAAGCAGAGGATGATGCATGAACTAATCCAGACGGACTCAGTAGCACATTCAAAAAGTTGATAAGAGTAAGTGCGATCAGCTTTTTGGGCCGCTATGAAAATACTTTCTCCGGGCACTAATAACTCGCAACTCATAGCCCTTTATTTCACTACGTCGCCCGCAGCGCAGCCACAGGATCTAATCTTGCGGCAAGGGCAGCTGGAATAATTCCGCAAATCAATCCAATAGCAGTGGATACACCTAGGCCAAGTATGATATTCTGAATGGAAAGCGTTACGACCAAACTGCCCATTGGAATGAGGGTAACTGGGAAAACCAACAATAAACCACACATACCACCGATGAGGCATAAGAAAACTGCTTCAAACAGGAATTGGAATAAGATGAAGTAATTTTTCGCACCCATTGATTTTTGTAGTCCGATGATTGGAGTACGCTCTTTTACGGAGACGAACATGATGTTGGCAATGCCGAATCCACCGACGAGAATGGAGAATCCTCCAATGATCCACCCAGCAAGGCTCAGTCCATCGAAGATACCGCCGATGATGTTGGCAATGGCTTCAGGGCGATTCAAGGCGAAGTTATCTTTCTCGGTAGGGCTCAATCCACGACGAACGCGAAGCATACCACGCAATTCGTTTTCGAGCTCAACCAATCCGATATCATCTTCATAACCTTTTACACCAATACGTGATGTGAGTTCATCCCATGCTCCGCTTCCTGTTTGAAATAGCCTACGGAAAGACTGATAGGGAATAATTGCCGTGAAGTCGTTACTGGGTGTTCCCAAAAAGCTTTCGCCCTCCTTTTTAATCGTTCCAATAACGACATACTTGAGGTTTTTAATCTTCACTACCTTTCCGATAGGATCCTCTCCTTTGAAAAGGGACTGTACGATTTCATGTCCGATAAGGGTAACATTTCTACCAGACTCAATTTCTTCGGGCGTGAAGTATCGACCGTTTTCCACGTTAACTTCGAATACGGTATTATATCCATGATCGCCACCTTGCAGACGCGCTTCATCAATACTGTTACTTCCGTATTTGACGACCTGATTTCCACGGCCCGCGAAAATGGTGATACCACTTTGATGTTTCATCGACTCGCGTAGCGTTTCAAATTCACGGTAAGAGGGGTTGGGTCTCATCCAGAAGTCCCACCAACGATATTCACCAGAGGCATCGGCTGTGAATGGCCATTTGTCAACATAGATTACGTCGGTGCCGAGGAAATTCAAGCTGTCTTTAATATTCTTTTCGAGAGAATCTACGAGCGTGAGCACGGCGATAATGGCAAAAATGCCGACCGTAACCCCTAAAAGAGATAACACGGTTCTTAAGATGTTCGACTTGAGGGCCTTCCAGGCAAATCGAAAGCTTTCAAAAATCTGGTTTAACGTCTTCATGGGACAATGGTATCGCGCGCTTTTGGTTAAAGTTAGTCGACGGTAGGCGAAACAAATTACCGGTAATGACTAAAAAAGGGCGTTTTTGTTACAGGATTTATCGCCTTTGCATATCGTAAGGAAAAAAAGGACGATGTTTTGTCGCAAAAGCCAATTGTTGGCTTATTTTTGCAACCGCTAAAATTCTACCCTTAATTGGGCGTACTTTGCTTTACCGAATATGAAGTTATCCGAATTCAAATTTGAACTCCCCAATAGTCTTATTGCCTTGGATCCCGCAGAAAACCGTGACGAGTCTCGGTTGATGGTGGTTCATAAGGACACCGGAAAGATCGAACATAAGGTCTTCAAAGATATCGTGGAGTATTTTGGAGAAGGCGACGTAATGGTTGGAAATGACACAATGGTGTTTCCTGCCCGATTATATGGTCGTAAAGAAAAGACCGGTGCAAAAATCGAAGTATTTCTCCTCCGCGAGTTAAATGCTGATATGCACCTTTGGGATGTGTTGGTTGATCCTGCCCGTAAAATTCGTGTGGGTAATAAACTTTACTTCGGCAATGGTGATCTTGTGGCCGAGGTGATCGACAACACGACCTCCCGTGGAAGAACCATTCGTTTCTTATTCGACGGTGATTCTGCAGCATTCGATAAAGTTGTTGAAACACTGGGCGAAACGCCGCTTCCGAAGTACATCAAGAGAAAAGTTAAGTCAGAAGACAAGGAGCGTTTCCAAACCATCTTTGCGAAGAATAAAGGTGCGGTTTCTGCACCAACAGCAGGTCTTCACTTTACACGTCAACTGCTAAAGCGTTTACAATTACGCGGTGTTGACATGGCGTTTATTACGTTGCACATCGGCTTAGGAACATTCCGTCCGGTAGATGTAGAAGATTTGACGAAGCACAAGATGGATTCTGAGAATTTCATCGTGAGCAACGAGGCTGTTGACATCGTTAACAAGGCATTGGATAACAAAAATAAAGTGTGTGCTATTGGTACAACCACCATGCGTGCACTTGAGTCGGCAGTATCGGCTACGAATCGCTTAAAAGCACGTGAAGGATGGACAGACAAGTTCATTTTCCCGCCATATGACTTCAAAATTTGCAATGCAATGATCACAAACTTCCACATGCCTGAATCAACTTTGTTGATGATGGCTTCAGCTTTCGGAGGTTATGAATTGATTACAGAAGCATATAAGGTTGCTAAAAAGGAGAAATACAAATTTCTCACGTATGGCGACGCGATGCTTATCATCTAAGGAGTTATCACAGGTTTTTATAGAGCCAGCCTTAACGGTTGGCTTTTTTTATGGATGTTACACGACATGTGTAAAGTCTATTGCGATGATTTACCTTTATAAAATACATTTATGAAGAATCCAGAATATGCCTTGATTGTAGCGGGCGGTAAGGGAACGCGAATGGGTAGCGCACTGCCGAAGCAGTTTATTGCGATTGATGGCTTACCCATTTTAATGCACACGATCAATGCGTTTTACGCGTATTCGAGCACGATTCAAGTCATTCTGGTATTGCCTCAAGAAGATTTTTCGACATGGACATCGCTTTGTGAGCGACATCATTTTAACCGACCGGTTGTTCTCCAGCAAGGGGGAGCTACACGATTCCAGTCGGTAAAGCGTGGACTGGCCAAGATTGAAGGAGACGGATTGGTTGCCATTCACGATGGTGTCCGCCCACTGGTTTCCGCCACAGTAATTGATCAATCCTTTCGCATTGCTGAAAAGGAGAATAGTGCCGTTGCAGCGGTTAACTTAAAGGAGTCAATTCGAGAAGTTCAACAGGGCGGTACGAAAGCGCTGGATCGAACCAAGTTTAAATTAATCCAGACACCTCAAACATTTAAAGTAGCACTTATCAAGCGCGCCTATGAGATGGAGGAAGATCTTCAACTCACGGATGATGCAAGCGTAGCGGAGCGTGGTGGACATAGCATCACATTGTTTGAGGGCAGTTACGATAATATCAAAGTGACGACGCCAGAGGACTTAGTTTTTGCGGAAGCATATCTTCAGTCTCAAAAAACAGCAAAGCCAGCATAGCTGGCTTTGTATTCTTTCAGGGAAAATGGTATTTCTACCTTTTAGTATTCATCTTCATTGAAGAAGAAATCCTCTTTCGTTGGATAGTCCGGCCAAATTTCCTCGATACTCTCATAAGGTTGTCCGTCATCTTCAAGTTCCTGGAGGTTTTCCACGACTTCAAGTGGGGCGCCCGAACGGATAGAGTAGTCGATCAGTTCATCTTTGGTTGCAGGCCATGGCGCATCTTCGAGGTAGGATGCAAGTTCAAGGGTCCAATACATAGCGTAATTTCCTCCTTTTAATTTTCCGCAAAAATAAAATTAAATCATCAAGAGTCAACCCCCCTCTACCGAAAGACGGAAACTCCCGTCGGTTGACCAATTAAAGCTTCATCTTGACAATGGTTTAAGGGTAACCACTAAGCACAATTTTCTGGCCATCACGGCGCATTTTACATTTTTATTCCAGTCCAGTATTCCTTAAATAACGAAAACAGCCCATATTGCGCCCAATTCAGATTATTAAAGAGTGTTACTAGAATTTTGGTCATTTGTAGACCTCTTACGCTCCTGATCATTCAAGATTTCATATATAACTCATGGCAGACGAAAAAATTATTTTCTCAATGGCGGGCGTCAATAAGATTTATCCGCCCAGCAAACAAGTTTTAAAAAATATCTACCTCTCCTTCTTTTACGGCGCTAAAATTGGTGTTTTAGGTCTTAACGGTTCAGGAAAATCTTCTCTTCTCCGCATTATCGCAGGAATCGATAAAGAATTCCAAGGCGAGGTCGTATCAGACCTTTCGTTCACGGTTGGGCTACTGGAACAAGAGCCGCAGCTTGACAAGACAAAAACAGTAAAAGAAATTGTCGAAGAAGGTGCGCATGAAACAATCTCTTTGCTAAAAGAATTTGAAGCGATCAACGAAAAGTTTGCTGACCCAGCGGTGATGGAAGATCCAGATGCAATGGATAAACTCATCACCAAGCAAGGCGAGATTCAGGAGAAACTTGATGCTGTTGGCGCTTGGGATCTTGATCACAAACTTGAACGCGCAATGGACGCGCTTCGCTGCCCTCCTCCGGATGCAAAAGTTGAGCACCTCTCAGGTGGTGAGAAAAGACGTGTAGCGCTTTGCCGCCTCTTGTTAAAAGAACCAGATGTTCTCCTTCTTGATGAACCTACCAACCACTTAGACGCAGAGTCAGTACATTGGCTAGAGCAGCACTTGAAACAATACAAAGGAACTGTTATCGCCGTGACCCACGATCGTTACTTCCTTGATAACGTTGCGGGTTGGATCCTCGAACTTGACCGCGGCGAAGGTATTCCATGGAAAGGAAATTATTCTTCGTGGCTCGACCAGAAACAAAAGCGTTTAGCGCAAGAAGAAAAATCAGAATCGAAACGTCAGAAGGCCCTCGAACGCGAGTTGGAGTGGGTGCGCATGAATCCAAAAGGAAGACAAGCAAAAGGTAAAGCTCGTCTTAGCGCATACGAAAAACTCTTAAGTCAAGAAACCAGAGAGAAAGAAGACAAATTAGAATTGTTTATTCCGCCTGGACCGCGACTTGGTAACAAGGTAATTGAAGCAAAAGGTGTAGCAAAAGGTTATGGCGATAAGTTGCTGTACGAGAATTTAACGTTCTCGCTTCCACCAGCGGGCATTGTAGGTATTATCGGACCGAACGGCGCGGGTAAGACGACATTGTTTAAAATGATCATCGGCAAAGAGCAGCCAGATGCGGGAAGTTTTGAAGTTGGTGAAACTGTACAGATCGCATACGTAGATCAGGAGCACGACGACTTGAAGCCAGAGGATTCAGTTTGGCAGGCAATTACCGGCGGGAATGAATTGATCGAGATGGGTGGCAAAACGCTTAACTCACGCGCTTACGTTGGAAAATTCAACTTCAACGGCAACGACCAACAGAAGAAAGTAAAAGAACTTTCCGGTGGTATGCGTAACCGTGTGCACCTAGCCATAGCGTTGCGCCAAGGCGGAAATCTTCTCCTCCTTGATGAGCCTACCAACGACTTGGATGTAAATACACTTCGTGCACTAGAAGAAGCATTGGAGAACTTTGCAGGATGCGCGGTAATTATTTCCCACGACCGTTGGTTCTTAGATCGCGTCTGCACACACATTCTTGCTTTCGAAGGAGACTCTCAAGTATTCTGGTTTGAAGGTAGCTTCAGCGAATACGAAGAAAATAAGAAGAAGCGACTTGGCGATGACACGCCACATCGTATTAAGTATAAGAAACTTGTTAAATAGTTATCGGTTATCAGTTATCGGTTATCGGTGATCCAAGATTTACCATTAACCGATAACAGATAACTGATAACCGACAACCAACTCAACATGCGCGGATTTTACACCATACTCCTCCTTGTTCTTTCCAATGCCTTTATGACACTAGCGTGGTATGGGCATTTGAAATTTAAAGACATGAAGTGGAGTCAGAGTTTGCCGCTCATTGTGGTAATTTTAATTAGTTGGGGCATTGCGTTGTTCGAATATATTCTGCAGGTACCTGCAAACCGATTGGGGTTCAAAGAACACGGCGGCCCCTTCACATTGGTTCAGTTGAAAGTAATTCAAGAGGTAATCACGCTTGTGGTCTTTTTCATCTTCTCAACACTCTTTTTTAAGACCGAGAGTTTTCGAATGAATCACCTGATTGGATTTCTATTTCTTGTCTTGGCTGTGTATTTCATTTTTAAGAAATAACTATCATGCCATTGCTCCTAACATTGTAAGGTAATGGTGTAACTTGAACTATGGGATCTTTACAAGGAAAAGTTATTTGGATTACGGGGGCATCTTCCGGTATTGGCGAGGCGCTTGCATATGCACTTGCTGAACGAGGCGCTCGTTTAATTCTTTCTGCACGACGAAAAGAAGAACTTGAGCGCGTGAGGGGAAACTGCTCACCGTCGACGCATGCAAACATCAGAACGCTACCACTCGATCTCACAAAAACAGAAACACTTAAGCTCTCTACCGACGCTGCCATTCAAGTATTCGGTCATGTAGATATCCTGGTCAATAACGGCGGAATCAGTCAGCGAAGTTTTGCAAAGGATACATTGATAGAAGTTGACCGGCAAATTATGGAAGTGAATTATTTCGGCGCGGTGGCGTTGACGAAATTTATTCTTCCTCATTTCCTAGCGCGGAAGCAAGGACATTTTGTTACGGTATCTAGTGTTACTGGAATTTTTGGAACGCCCTATCGTTCGGGATACGCCGCCTCCAAACACGCACTCCATGGATTTTTTGATTCATTACGTGCCGAACTTTGGAAGGATGTCGAAGAGAAAATTACGGTAACAATGATTTGCCCTGGATTCATTCATACCCCTATTACACTTTCTGCTGTAACCGGCGATGGTTCTCCCCTTGGCAAAATGGACGATGCGCAATATAAAGGTAAGCCAGCATCATGGTGTGCCGCGCGTATTGTGAATGCCATCGAGAAGAAAAAAGAAGAAGTTTATATTGGTGGTATCGAAACGTTGGGTGTACGATTTAAGCGATTACTTCCAAAATTATTCTCACGCTACATGCGTACTGCAAAAGTGAGGTAGTTCTTTAAACTCAATATCGTTGTCTAAAAAAGAAAATTTACTCTTCCTCGTCTATCACGGTACTGGCCATTTCAATGCCTGCTTTCATGCCGCAAAAATCCTTGCTACACATGTCAATATATTTTTTGCAGGTGTTCCTTTCTTTCAGCAATATGTAACTAGCCAAGGGTTCGATTACATCCCTTTGAAAACCTTACCGTTTGGATTAGGACTTGAGCAATGGCGCAATGAAGTGTTTAAAAAAAAACCTATTTACATCAACACGGTTAAAGATCGTTGGCGTGATACGCTCTATCGCGAGCGAGAAAACGAATTGGTAGAAATACTGGAGCGCATTAAGCCTACCCATGTATTGCTCGACGCTCAACAAAGTTCAGACTTCATTGCAATTTATCGAAAGGTGATTGACGACAACATTAAGATTGCACTGATACACACCATGCTTCCTCTACGATTGGTTAAAGGATTGCCACCGATGAACAGTCTCGCCTTACCCGGCGAAGCTAAGGCTATCACTAAGTCACATCGTGCAATCCGTTTCAGAAACTTTCTGAAACGCATCACCCAATATTTACGCTTTGGCATTACCGACAATGGCATCATCGCGCGACGCATCCGTCGGAATAACGTTCCTTTAGTGTACTTTAAGGATTCTGACTCCAGTTTTCATTTGACGATCAGTGGCCTTCGAGAATTCATCTTCGCTCCTCAAGCTTTTGAGTTTAACGAGACGCCGATGAATAGCCATCAACATTACTGCGGAACATTCGTCGATTACACACGGGTAGAAAACAAAAACCAAGAATTCCTGATACATCGCGACGCCATATTCGGTCGTGCCACCGCCCAAGAACGAAAGGTAATCTATTGCAGCTTCGGTACGCGTGCGAGCCAATATCACAATGAAATCATCGCGTTGGTCAACCATATTATAGCGGCAACGGCTAAGCTTAAGTGCATATTGCTTTGCGCTGTTGATGTTGATCACACCATGATTCCTACCAAACAATACACGCATGTGTATTTGTACAAGCAGCTAGCACAAATAGAAATCCTAAAGCATGCGGATCTTTTCATCAACCATGGTGGATTAAATTCGATCAAAGAGGCTATTGATCATGGTGTCCCCATGCTTGTTTATCCCATCGATAAGAAAACAGATCCCCTTGGAAATTCTTCCCGCGTAGTCTATCATAAACTAGGATTACGAGGAGACTTGTCCGATCGTGTTGAAGATATTGAGCAAAAGATTCATGCCCTACTCTCGGACAATTCGTTTAAAAAGAACTTCGCGCGTTTCACTGTCAGCCAAAAAGAAAAGGATGAAGAATTTTTATCCCTCATCCTTTCCATGGTATCGCTACGTGATCAGGCTTTTACCGGCTCACGATGACCTACCCATGTAAATCGTTTAGCAACATATTCTGGATTGGTGAACGACGCATTCCCTGATGGATTTCCACCCGTGACATGAAAATCTGAGAAGGCAGCATTTTGATTCATGTAGATACCGCCGATTAGGTTAAATGATACAGGCGTTGCTGCCAATGACATTTCATCGGCTATCTTATCTTTCACGACAGGATCGGTTGTATATGCGCCACATGAAATCGCGCCATGATTCATGGCCATCTGTTGTGCGAGTGAAATAGATTGATCCGTGTTTTTAGTTTTGATTAGCAAAGCAATGGGACCGAACAATTCTTTCGCATAAACATCTTTTGCTTGTGCGTCGACTTCAACAATGACGGGTGTTGACACGCGGGCGTTCTTGAACATTGGATTTTCGAACGTCCTCGACGTCAACCAAACTTTACCGGGCAGACTTTCAGCATCTTTAACACGGTCACATGTTTTTTTATTCTGCACCGCGCCAAGCACAAATGGACCTGCCTTCGGGTTGTCGATAAGTCCGTTGATGTTATCCACTAACTTCTGCGCGAATGTATCGAACGAGATTACACCTGTTTGACTTTTAATACCCTCGGCTGGAATGTAAAAGTTCTGGGGCGCAGTACACATTTGACCGCTGTAGAGCGAGAGTGCAAAAGCCAAGTTAGCGGCAACTTTATCAACGTCGTCTACCGAGTCAAGTATTACGGAATTCACACCAGTCTTTTCTGTAAAAACTGTTTTGCCAGGAAGCGCTTCCAGATAGCTTCCAAACACACCGTTACCGGTGAAGTCTATCAACTTAACATCAGGATGTTCAGCGAGATCTTTCGTGATCATTTTATCGAATGTATCGACCGCAAGTTGGCAGGTATTGGGATCAAGATTGTTTTCAGCAAGTACCTTTTGAATTTCCGCGACCACGATGGCGATGGGAAGAATTGCACCAGGATGAGGCTTAACAATTACAGGGTTTCCTGTGATCAAGCTTGCATAAATTCCAGGTACAGAATTCCAGGTAGGAAAAGTTGAACAGCCTATCACAACGGACACACCTTTAGGTATTGCACGCCATTCTTTATTCAGTTGAATGTTAAACTTTCCCATCGGCTTATCCCAAAGTGCCGTTGCTGGAAAACGTTGCAGTTCTGCATAACCCGCTGCCACAGCTTCAAGAGCACGGTCTGCAGCGTGCGGACCAGATGCTTGGAAAGCCATCATATATCCTTGACCAGTGGTGTGCATGGTTGCGTATGCAATTTCAAAAAAACGCCCTTTTATGCGTTCAAGAGATTCAACCAAAATACCGGCACGACTTTCAACGGATACTTTTCTCCACTGATGATAACTTGATTTTGCGCGATCAATCAACGTCGAGACTGCAAAGCTTGGATATGCTATTTTTAGCGGCTCCTGTAAATAGGGAGATTCTTCTTGTCCAACCCAACCGTTGGGATCAGATTGGAGAAGTTCTGTGAACTTTTGATTCAGTGCAGCTTTAAATGTCTGTTGTCCATCGGCATCCGCAGTCTCTCCATAGATGGCAGGTGCGGGGTGTTCTGGATACGCTGCGAAAAAACTTCGTTCATGCAATGCCTTTACCGCTTTATCGATAAAAGCCTTATGTTTTTCAAAGGGCGTCATTTGAAAATATTTAGGTTAATGAGTAATGAGTTCAATCCCAAATGTTCGCCTACGTCTTATTTTTTGTAGCCGAATACTTTCTTTAGAATTTCTGTTGTTCGCTCTAACGGATTCTCACGGATTTGTTTCTCTTCTTTTGCAATTAACAGGAATAATCCGTCCATGGCTTTGGTGGTCGCATAGTCGTTAAGATCAGGGTTCACCTTCTCCACCATCGGAATTTTGTTATAGGTCGTTACAATGGTGCTGTAGTATTTTGTTGCTTCCACTTTCGTGAGCGAGTTTGCGATAACCGGTTGAAATTTTTCACGCAACGCCGACGTGGTAGTGCGTTTCAAATATTCCGTTGCCGCATTATTCTCGCCTTTTAATATTCCCCATGCATCTTGCACAGTCATTTGCTTAATCGCCGAGATAAAAATTGGCTTTGCTTCCTTGGCAGCATCTTCGGCCCCGCGATTTAATGTGAGAATAAATTTATCTACCTCCTTACCGAGGCCGATATTACGAAGCTTGGTTTCGATCTTTTGAATATCTGGCGGTAATGGAATTTTAATTTCTGGATTCTTGAAATATCCATCAAGCATGGAAGCCTGATCCGAGCCCTCCGATGTTCCTTTCACGAGTGCTTCTTTTAGTCCAGCAATCACTTCGTCCGTTGTGAGCGGTTGTTCTGACCCCAAAGCTTTGTTAACCTCTGACATAGTTTGATTAATCTGGGCGGAGGTACAAGCGCAAGCGATAAAAACTGTAGCGATAAAAATCTTTCCTTTCATAGTGGTTTTAACTGACGGTAATTTAGAAAAAGTTTACCATCAAACTTGAGGAGTTTCTACGGTCGAGCAAGGGTATTTTCCACGATCTCCCGAATATTCCTACACCCGGCCAGTCCCATCGTTAATTCAAAATCAGCCATGATGTTGCGAAGGACTTCATAAACACCCTGCGCTCCAGCTATGGTGAGTCCATAAACATATGGCCTACCTACACAAACTGCCGTGGCGCCCATTGCGATTGCTTTGAATGCATCGGCACCGCCGCGGATACCGCTATCCAAGAGCACTGGGATTTTCTTGTTAACTACTTTTGCAATAGCAGGAAGCGCATCGAACGTTGCGATAGCTCCATCAACTTGTCGTCCACCATGATTCGAAACAATGATGCCGTCGATGCCATGATCTATTGCTTTCCGGGCATCATCGGGATGAAGAATTCCTTTTAATACAATTGGGAGCGAGGTGTATTCGCGAAGAAGTTTTAGGTCATTCCAAGTTGTGCGTGGATTTGAATACGTGCTAACAAATTTCCGTACTGCTTTCAGGGGACGTCCACTTCTCAATTTTTTGAAGAAGCCATTGCCGGGATAACGGTTCACCATCTTCACTAATCCTACCAAGCTCGACGGTGTGACTCTTCTTTGAACTTCGGGCCCGAGGTCTGGCTCGTCCATCATCTTTTGAAATACGGGGTCTGATGTATACTGCGCGATTCCTTTCCCTTCGAGAAATGGCAAGTAGCCAATGTCTAGATCTCGTGCACGCCATCCAAGCAACGTTGTGTCAAGCGTAACAACAATGGCCGTACAGCCACACCGTTGTGCTCGTTGGACGAAACTCTCAACAAGGTCATTCGATTTACTCCAATACAATTGAAACCATCGGGGACTTGTGTCCATCAATGCGGCACATTCCTCCATAGGAAAACTCGCTTGATTTGAAAAAATGTAGGGAAGCGACAATCGTTTCGCAGCATTTGCCACCGCGAGATCGGCCTGTGAATGAACCATCTCCAATACACCAACGGGTGACATCAAAAAAGGAGAAGGCAATGTATGGCCAAAGATTGAGATCGAAGTATCGCGTGCACCCACATCGCAAAGCATTCGCGGAACGATCTTGTAGCGATCAAAAGCTTTCCGATTACCCGTCATCGTTGATTCAACACCTGCGCCGCCAGCAATGTAGGCATAGGCATTACGACTCATGATTCGTTTTGCTTCGGCTTCAAGTCTTGAGAAATCAACAGGAACTTTCGAACGATGTCCTGCAAAACCATTGAGATAAATTTCCTTTTGCCAATTGGCTGCCGTTTGATCCATAGAACAGGCGTTACACTATAAATGTAACGCCTGCCAGATCATTTTTCAAAAGCGATAGATCGCACCGACGCCAATGCCTGCGCGATAAGGTTTTAACTTAAAGGGTTCACGCAAGTTCTCATTTGATATAATTGCATGCGTGTACGAGGGCTGAAGAAAGATATTCCACCGTTGGTTTGCTGACATTTCTAGACGGTATGACAGCTGATAGTTCAAGTACCTTGACTGTTTATTGTTATAAGAAGACTCACCACTTGACTTCAACAGTCCTTGATGGAATTGTAACCCTGCGCCGAATTTATGTCGCAGACCACCTTGCTTTATTGTATAAAACACACCAGCCGATGCACCAACATTTCGCATGTTATAGCTAAATGACTTTGTTGCTGTTTGCGGCGTCATGGTGATGCCCTTTGGAGTTTGTGTTACGTCGAACTTGCCTGTGTTGTATCGATATGACAGGGTTTGCTGTTGTTGATAGTAAGAAAGTCCCGCGTACCATTCGAGATTCTTTTTGATTACCCCTTGATATCCCGCATCGAAAGACCATCCGAGGCGCGCGTTATCAATCACACCAGGCGATTCAAAATCTAGCACTTCAATACCATCCGTCTTAACGGGCGTTATTTCCTGAAAAGAAAGCGACGGCGTTATTACAGCATAGACGTTCGCATTCCGCAATATTTTAGGTTTACGCAAATCTTCTTTTTGCTTCGTCTTCGTTACAGCGCGCTGTTCACTTTCTTTCACGCTTGTGTCGGTTGAATCCATGCTTTCATCACCACGCGGTTTGGCCGACATTCTACGTCTAAGATTTGCTGACACAGAAGGTACATGTGCATTGCCAACTGTATCGTGCACCGCGCTAGCGCTATCGCTGATGCTGTTATTATCATTCATAGCAATAACCGGATTGGTATCCGCGGTTGCTATTGCACTTTGCTCTGCATGCACGGTGCCGTTGTCTTCAGCTGAATGGACCACATCAGAATTTTTACGACGCTTGATCTGCTCTGCCGACAACGATGGTGGATGCGTCCCGTCACTGCTCCTGGCGAGGTTCGCTATGCTATGTTGCTCAACAACCGTAGTTTCTAAACCACCTGACTTGCCTGGATCATTTATCAAGGGATAACCCGATGTCGTAGTAGTCGTGGTCGATCGATCGGAATCGCTTACTTGTAACGAGCTTGTATCACGATGGCCGTTAGTCGCTATTTCATCCTTCAAACGTCGCTCATCATTTCGTGTAGAATTGTTTGGGCCCCTCCCCGCAATTTCTTGTTCAGACGTAACGTTTCTCTGATCGTGATGACTGAAGAATTGGGTGACACCAGCGCCAGCAAGGGCTCCTAAAATAAAGACGGTGGCGGTGCCAATACCTTTCTTAAGTTTTCCCCTGTTTGACACCGCCGGAGGGAGCGCGCCGGCGATCTTGTGCCAGGCGTCATCGGCAGGTACCTCTTCATAATTTCCGAGACGCGTCTTAATGCTATTCCAGAAATCTTTCTCAGGCATATTTTTCATAATGTTTGATTCCTACTTTACTCAGCTTTTCTTTTAAGAGTTGTTTCGCATAATGCAATTGTGAACGCGAAGTACTCTCAGTGACATCAAGAAGTTTCGAAATTTCTTGATGACTATATCCTTCAACAATCGACAGGTTAAACACAACACGGCATCCATCCGGAAGTTCATTAACAAGTTGGATGAGATATTCATCGGTGAGATTATCGAGGATCAATTCGTACGCGGTATCGGCTACATCGTGATCAGTGGTTGAACTAACAAAAACTTCATTGCGCTTCTTCTGCCGGTAAAAGTCAATGGCGGTATTCACGGCCACCGATAACATCCAGCCTTCTAACTTTTCTTCGCTAGAGACCTGATCGATTCGCGAGAAGATCTTGATAAAAGTATCCTGCAAAAGATCCTGCGCATCGTCGCGGTCTTTTGTATAGCGTCTGCACAACCCCATGAGCCTGGCTTTAAAGAGATCATACAGTTCACGCTGTGCCCTGCCATCTCTTTTTTTACACTGCTCAAACAGTTTTTTGTTTACTGTCATATAATGAAGAAAATCCTCATGCAACATGAGGACTTCCTTGTTAGATTGTTATTGATTAAAAGATGGCAAATCTTGCTCTCCCAGTTTTACATTGACCTGGTACACATACTTTGTATAGTAGACTATCGAAGACAACGGTGTCGGGGCCAGGTAAGTCATAATGATATTTGACATAATACCCGAGTTCCGCATTTTGCCCGATCAGGTATTCACCAAGATGTGGCTCTTCTTCAATCGTAAAAGAAATTACGGACTCGCATAAAAGATCATTGAGTGTTACCGGTAAGGTTACGGTATCCTGTCCAACAGGTCTATCAAACGAAAATTGATCATCGAACAATGTAAAATTGCAAGCATCCGGATTGATCAACACATGCACTGATGCATAAGCATACACGGACGGATTTGAAATACGAGAAATTCGGTAAATGATGGTATCGGCTACACTTGTTGTTAGTTCTGTTTCATACAAAATGTGGCCACCGGAAATTGCTGCAGTACCCTGATGTGGAGGAAAAGTATGATTAGGACGGAAAACTTCGATTTTCAAATCGGTCGTATCGCCGCAGATAATATCATTCTTCCACACTTCAATAGCTACGGGTGAGGAGGTTGCTGTCACTACATCGTCGTGGGCATATAATCCGCATGGAAGATTTGTTGTGTCATCTTCTACAATGATAATCACGCTATCACTCTTCAACAAGGCATGCGACGCGTCGAAAATGTCGTACTTAAAAACGTCGTGACCGTGAGTAAAATTATGGTTGGGTGAATATTTTAATAGTCCGGGCGCTACATTTGTTAAGATCCCTTTCTGTGGTGCTTTTGAAATAGCTACTTGTATTTCGCCATTCGTATTCAATAGTGATTTAAAATCAATGTAAGCACTGGTATGTTTGAGTACGTGTACTTCATTTTCGATGACGGGTTTCGAAGGTTTTACGTCATCGTTGAACACATCGCAGGCCGCAACCAACAAGGCAACTCCGATGGGCAGCATTACCGAACCTATTGCTGCTATCTTATGGGGTATCTTAATCATACGGGTATTTGTTTTAAAGGTAAGACCTGTTTCCTTTGCAAAACGCTGGAAAGCATCAAACATTTTTTATACTTTTTATGAGGAACGTCGTAGCAGAACTACTTACCATCGGCGATGAGATCTTATTCGGTCAAATCGTGGATACCAATTCACAATGGATGAGCGTGGCTTTAAGCAATGCTGGTATTAAAGTAATCCGCAAAACCTCGGTAGGCGATGTTGAATCTGAAATCTTAACGGCGCTTGCTGAAGCAGAAAAAAGAGCTGATATCATACTCATAACCGGTGGTCTTGGACCAACCAACGACGATCTTACGAAGCCCTGTCTCGCGAAGTACTTTGATTGTGAGATCAAAATGCATGAAGAGGCGCTTGTTGAGGTTACAGAATTTTTCAAGAGCCGCGGACGGGAGCTTACAGAGATAAACCGTCAACAGGCCGCATTGCCAGTTTGCTGCGAGAAAGTCACGAATGCCATGGGAACGGCGCCGGGAATGTGGTTCAACAGAAATGGAAAAGTGTTTGTGTCCATGCCTGGTGTGCCGCATGAAATGAAAAAAATGATGACGGACATCGTCGTCCCCAAATTGATAAAGACATTTAATACGCCAGCGATCTTTCATCAACTTATCAGGACCGTAGGAATTGGTGAATCTTTCCTTGCCGAGAAAATTGCCGACTGGGAAAAATCTCTTCCTTCACACATTAAGCTCGCGTACCTGCCAAGTCTCGGTGAAGTAAAGTTACGCCTTACTGCTTTGGGTGAAAATCGGCAGACGTTATTAGAAGAGACACACAGTTTAATTGAAAAGCTTAAACCACTTGCTGGTGACTACATCTTTGGCTATGATGAAAATCCACTCGAGGTTGTGATGGGACAGAAGCTCACCGAAAAAAAACTCACCGTTGCTGTTGCCGAAAGTTGTACGGGTGGGTATCTCTCACACTTGTTTACGAGTGTACCTGGAAGTTCTGCATATTATCTCGGCGGCATTATTCCCTACGATTACGAAATCAAAATGCGACAACTCGGTGTTAGACCAGAAACACTTGAAAAGCATGGTGCCGTAAGCGAGCCTACGATTATTGAAATGGCCAACCTCGTTCGCGCAAAATTCAAAACAGACATTGGTATAGCAACGAGCGGAATTGCCGGGCCCGGTGGCGCGACCCCGGAGAAACCTGTAGGTACGGTATGGATCGCGTACTCAGATAAGCATCAAACAGTCGCGCGTAAACTTCAACTGTCAAAAGACCGCATGATCAACATTCGGTTGGCATCTATAGCCACGTTGAATTTAATGCGCCAACATTTACCAGCCGATTAATCACACCACACGACTGTGTTGTAAAATATAGTTTACGATCATCGACATCGCGGATGATCCAACCATCGCGTGTTTTTCTGACCGTTAGCACCTTTCGATCTCTGGCAGCGTACTTAACATCTGCGTATCCAAAAGAAAGGTTCAGCAAGCCTCATACATACCGGGCGATGGTAACGGCTCGGATGCAGTATTGCATCCGAGAAATTCGGCGGTCAACCAATATGACTTGCGGGTGGTTGCGTCTATCCACCAACTGATTCGATTTATTATAGGCTAGATTCATGTGTTACGTTTTTCCATAATTTTTATTCTGATATTTTGCGGTTCTTCCAAATAGAATTGGTCTTGCCGATTTTCATTTTGAAGTAACCCGAAATACTAACTAACTTGGCAACGCTTTAAAACAAACGATTGAAATCATGGCAGACGTAGAACTCATCATGCCTAAGATGGGCGAAAGTATAATGGAAGCTACGATCCTTTCCTGGCTCAAAAAGCCTGGCGACAAGATCGAGCAAGATGAATCTGTGCTGGAAGTTGCCACCGATAAGGTCGACACCGAAGTTCCGTCAACACATGCTGGTGTGTTGAAAGAGGTACTCGCCAAAGTGGGCGATGTCATTAAAGTAGGTAGCCCGATTGCTATTATTAGTACCGACGGCGCTGTTAACAAACCTGTTGCTACGCCTGCCACTACTACACAAAAAAATACAGAACCGGTTCAACAAGAATTGGCCCTGTCTCACGTGAATGGTTCGTCAAACACCGAAGACTATAAATCGAGTAACCGTTTTTATTCGCCTTTAGTAAAAAACATCGCAAAGGAAGAAAACATTTCCGTTGCAGAACTTGAGACGATTGGCGGTACTGGAGCTGAAGGGCGCGTTACGAAAAAAGATATCCTTGATTTTGTTCAGAATAGAAAGCTGGGTGTTGCGATCAAAACAACTCAGGCGACTACGTCAACTTCTTCTGCATCCGCAGCAGCACCGAAAGTGAATGTGTCGATCAGCGCTGGCGATGAGATCATCGAGATGGATCGCATGCGTAAAATGATCGCCGAGCGCATGGTAGATTCGAAACGAATTTCTCCACACGTCACATCTTTCGTTGAAGCCGACGTGACCAACATCGTGTTCTGGCGGAACAGAGTAAAAAATGAATTCCAGAAACGCGATGGTGATGCGCTTACCTTTACACCGATCTTTATTGAAGCTGTTGTAAGAGCTATCCAAGATTTTCCGATGATCAACGTTCAGGTTGATGGCGACAAGATTATCAAGAAGAAGGACATCAACATTGGTATGGCCGTAGCGCTACCTTCAGGGAACTTGATCGTACCGGTAATTAAGAAAGCTGACCAATATAGTATCGCTGGCCTGGCGAAGATTGTAAATGATTTTGCCAAACGCGCGCGTGATAATAAACTCAAACCAGATGATTTGGCTGGTGGAACTTTTACAGTTTCAAACGTAGGCTCATTCGGCAACGTGATGGGTACGCCGATCATCATGCAGCCGCAAGTAGGTATCCTTGCCCTTGGTGCGGTTCAAAAAAAACCGTCTGTGCTTGAAACACCTTATGGTGATGTCATTGCCATCCGTCATAAAATGTTTCTTTCCCATTCTTATGATCACCGCGTAGTCGATGGCGCGTTGGGTGGAAGTTTGGTAAGGCGTGTAGCCGATTATCTTGAGAAATTTGATGTCAACAGAAGCATTTGATAAAAAAGGGGACTAACAATCCCCTTTTTCATTTATCGTGTGATTAAAGACATTCGATACAACATCCATCTAAGTTGATTTTCTGGTGGTTGTTCTTAATTTTATAGGAATATGTCGAAGATAATCTCCTTCATTAGTCGTAAAGGTGGTACAGGAAAAACAACCAACGCCATCAACCTTGCAACAACATTGACCACCATGGGCAAGCGTGTTTTACTTGTGGAAACGGATGAGAACTACACTCTTCATACGCTTCGAAAAATGGAGCAGTTCAAAGCAAAAGACGTCACTGGCTTTGAAATTCTAGGATCCAAAGACCATGACGTAGCGGATGAATTGGTCAAATTGAAAGAGAATAAAAAAATAGATTTCATCATCGTTGATAGCGCCGGGAAAACCACAGATGAAGGAATAAAAAAACTATGTCTCGCGAGCGACGCCGTGGTTGTTCCCACAAGCTTGACGCAAAATGATCTGTTGGTAACGTACCAAACCGTCACGGATCTTGCTCCTGCCCGCGACCTTAATCCAAAACTGAAGATCATTGTTCTTCCTAATCGTATTCACAGTCAAACCAATGTTTATACGGTACGCGAAAGTTTGAAGAATCTCGACGCGATTATTCTACCAGTGATCGTTCCGCAAAAAAATCTTTTCGTAAATTTCAGTACGTTGGAAGCTGAGAAAGAATATCAGCCGATCGCACAAGCTATTTTGCAATACCTCGCATGAGTAAGAAGAAGAACACCTTAAAAGATCTCGACGAATTCTTGAAGCAACAAGCGGCAACAATCGTTCCGCCAACGCCGCTCAGCGAAAAAGTTGAAAAACAGAAACCGACATCGGAGCAAGAAAAGCCGGTGATTGAACCGAAAGAAGTTGTTGCTGAAATTACCGAAGCTGCCGCTGCATCAGTAGCAAAGCAGCCAACGCAAGAGCTCTCACTCGAAAAAATCCTCGAAGACCTCGAAACGCTTGCGCAAAAAGAAGGCACTAGTTTCCGCAAAAAAGTTTACGACCTTGTTCTACAAGCAGCCGATAGCGAAGAAGGTGTATCGCAAGCTGAAGACAAAGTACTTATCAATACTATTCTCTATCTCAAGAACGGCTCACGTTGGAAGGATGCTATACGCGACTACTGGCGCGCGAAAGGCTGAATTGATTCAGTCGCAAGCTTAACACGCTAACCACCTCTATTGCTTCTTGCATTGCTTTGGAGCTTTGCGCTTTCTGCTTTAAACTTTAATTTGCTCCCTTAAATCACGACATATGAAATTTGGAACGAAGGCTGTCCATGCCGGTGTTGAACCGGACCCATCGACAGGTGCGATCATGACTCCCATTTATCAGACTTCAACGTATGTTCAAGAGTCGCCAGCCAAACACAAGGGATATGCTTACGCCCGTGGTGCAAATCCTACAAGAAACGCTTTACAAAAAAGTATCGCAGCCCTCGAAAACGGAAAATTTGCATTATGTTTTTCATCAGGGATGGGCGCAACAGATGCCGTCATAAAATTGCTCAACCCCGGTGACGAAGTGATTACCAGCAACGATCTTTACGGTGGTTCTTATCGCATGTTTCGTCGTGTCTTCGAAAAGTACGGGATCAAATTCCACTTCATTGATTTAACAGACGTCAACAACGCAAAATCATATATCAACGATAAAACAAAATTATTTTGGATTGAAACACCCACGAATCCATTAATGAATATCGTCGATATTAAGGCTTGTGTCGACCTTGCAAAACAATGTAAGGCTTGGGTGGCCGTCGATAACACTTTCGCTTCACCATATTTACAAAATCCATTAGACCTTGGAGCAGACATCGTAATGCATTCTGTCACAAAGTATCTTGGCGGTCATTCTGATGTTGTGATGGGTGCATTGGTAATCAATGATGAAAAGCTCTATCAAGAATTAGCATTCATTCATAATTCCTGTGGCGCCGTTCCTGGACCACAAGATTCCTTTCTTGTGCTCAGGGGAATTAAGACGTTGCATTTGCGGATGGAAAGACATTGCCTCAACGGACGTAAAATAGCGGAGTATCTCAAGCAGCATCCGAAGATTGGAAAAGTATATTGGCCTGGTTTTTCAGATCACCCCAACCATGCTATCGCCAAGAAACAGATGCGCGATTTTGGAGGGATGTTATCGTTCACATTAAAAGGCGATAATCTTGACCAAGCTATCAAGTTGATGGAGTCAATGGAATTGTTTTCACTGGCTGAATCGCTTGGTGGTGTTGAGTCACTGATAAACCATCCAGCATCCATGACGCACGCCAGTATTCCAAAAGAAGAACGTCTGAAGAGCGGTTTGGTGGATTCACTAATCCGTCTAAGTATTGGTGTAGAAGATGGTGAAGACCTGATCGCTGACCTAGAGCGGGCCCTTGCTAAAGTCTGATAAAAAAAATGCCTTCCTGAAAATTCGGGAAGGCCAGCGAACCCCAACTATCGCTAACTAATTAGTACCCGGTCTTTGCTGATCATCTTGCTTATTTCTGCGCAAGCTTCTGCTAGCTTTATTTTGTTTGCGCTGTATGCGGGCACGTTCTTCGGTTGTCATTTCACCGTCGGCCTTAGCCCGGCGCTCCGTCCTTCTAATTCTTCGCTGGTCGCTTCTAGCTTTAACGGTTTCCCGACGCGTTAGCTCCCCACTTGCAGCACCGCTACGGATTCGTGCTCGTTGTACTTTCTGTCTTTGGTCGATTACCGGCGTCTCGGTACTTTGTGCCAACACCGTCATTGTGCATAGTAGCATGGCAATAGCCATTATCACCCTAATATTTTTCATGTTTCTAACATTTACGTCCCTTTGACTCGCTTCAGAACAGAAGGTTTAACCGTCGATGAAAGAATATTTCCCCAGCAAAATTATATTTACCTTTTATTTGGTGAATACTATTAATCCAATAGCGTGAAAAGACTTCCCCTGTTACTTACTTTAGGCCTGGTAGCACTCGCTGCTGGGAGCTTTTTCCTTTATGAGTACCTGATCAGAAGAGCCCCCATGTCACCGTGGGACCTTGTTCCGGCTTCATCTGTGTTTGTCTATGAGACTAACGACTGCAAATCGTGTGTAGAACAACTCCAGCAAACTTCGATGTGGTCGATACTACGCAAAGCTGCCTTTTACGAGAAGCCAGCGGATTCATTGTCTACAATATTCGACGTTCTGAATGCGAATCGTACGGGAAAATTAATCTCTGCGCACACTACTCGTAAAGACGACTTTGATTTCATTTTTTACATACCCGCAGGAAAATCAGCCGCTGTTCCGGAAGCTTGGAGTAAGTTAAAAGTATCCGAACGCGAATTCAATGGTATTAAGATCTATGAGCTTTCGCTTCACAAACAAATATTTTCATGGTCATTGATAGATCAGGTGTGGGTAGGAAGTTTTACGCCATTCTTAATTGAAGATGTAATCAGAACATATGCAGCGGACGATGGCTCTCCATTCAAAAACGATATTGCCGCTGCTTATCAACTCGCGCCAGTTAAATCGGATGCCGGCAATCTTTATGTGAACATCAAAAAATTTGGACAGTGGCTAAGCTCGTTTACGACAGAATCTCCGGACCTTATCAAATACCTTGGCCAATCTTCGTTGTTAGACATCAAGAGTACACCTGAAAGCCTTGTCTTGAACGGACTCAGCTTGGATAGCGCTGACCAACGATTCCTGTTGTCCATCTTTACCAATCAAGTTCCGGTTCCTTTCAATTTGAAGACAGTTGTGTCAAATAGGTCGGTGATGTTCATGAGTTATGGTATCAGTGATGGTACAAAATTCGGCGATGCACTTCAGAAATTCGCGGCGCGTAAAAAGCCAAAGTTTAAAGATTCCATTGCCTATGTGAATAACATGACTGGCGTGAAAGTAGAGAACCTCTACAGCAGTATAGGAAAGGAGATTGGCGTATGTTTTCTTGAATCGAAAGACGAAACATTGTCGAAGGTTCTTTTGCTCGAAACATCGAACGGCGATCAATGGATACAGTCACTTAACACGATCGCAGAAAAAACGAGTGTCGATACGATCTTTGCGGAAACATATTCAGACTACGAAATCAGGGAAGTACCTGTGGTTAATTTTGCAGAGAAAATCCTTTGGCCATTGGTCACAGATTTCCCAAACTGTTTTTACACACGCACGGGCAATATCATTGTGATGGCCCAAAATCTTGATGAGCTAAAAGAATTCCTTGATGACATCGACCAAGAAAATACATGGGGTAAATCGGTGGCTCAAAACAAATTCTTAGAATCTACTTTACTTGAAGCCAACATCAGCTTGTATTTGAACACGCCGATGGCTTGGAATATTTTAACGCACTCACTTCATCCGAAGTGGGCACGGTTTGTAAAAGAACATCAAGAGTCGCTCGATGCACTCGGTATGGGTGCTGTACAACTAAGCCACTTGAACAATAGCTACTACACAAACGCGATTTGGTCTTTTGATGAATCAGCAAGCGCAGCAGTCACAAACGATAAGAATGATAAAAAAGACAATAAAGACCGTAATAAAACAAACAAGTACCTCACAAACTTCAGTGAGAGTATCTCGAGATTTTTTGTCGTGCAAAATCACAGCACAAAGAAAGATGATGTGTTCATTCAAGATTCTAGCAATACGGTAAGCCTCGTTGGCGATGATGGAAAAGTTCTATGGAGTGTTGACGTAAACAAGCCTATTCAAGGTGACATTTCACAAATCGATTATTTCAACAACGGCAAACTACAAGTTCTTTTTGCCACAGCCGGCCAATTACATCTGATTGACAGGCTGGGGAATTATGTAAGCCCATTCCCGCTCACGATAAAAGAAAATGATCCGGATTTTTTAAGTATTGTCGATTATGACCACAGTAAAAAATATAGGTTTTTAATCTCAGGCAAATCCGGAAAATTATGGATGCATGATAAAGGGGGAGAAAACCTGGAGGGTTGGCAACCTAAAGCGGTCGGTGGAAAATTATCGACAGCAGCACACCACCACAGAATTCGCGGAAAAGATTATTTGATTGCCGTTCGTGAAGATGGAACTGCGCTGTTAATGAATAGACGGGGTGAAACACTAAAAAACTTCCCGTTGAATCTCGATGCACGATTCAGTGGCGACTATTATTTGGAAACCGGAAATTCCACCGCGACAACAAGCTTCGTTGTCGTATCACGTGACGGTTTACGCATCAAGTTTAATCTAGAAGGAAAAATCTTGAGTCGTGAATCGTTAATTAAGACTTCACCTGATGCAGTGTTCAAGCTTATTCGCGATAAAAACGATCGCAATTATGTTATCGTCCGTCAAGATTCTCGACGTCTCACGGTGCTTGATGAGAATCTTCACGAAGTTTTATCAGCCGATTTTATTGGCAACAACGCCGTAGACGTTAAGCTCTACACATTTGGCGGAGGTAAAGAATACATCACCTTAACGGACAAGACGCAAGACCTTTCTTTTGTCTATGATACGAAGGGAAATTTGTTAACCAATGTTCCAATTGAGAGCCGATCGATTATTGTGCGTCCATCGAGAACAGACAAACCAAAAGTGTTCGCGATTGAAGGAAAATCGCTATCGATTATGCCTTTGTAGAATGGTCAGATCGCAGACAAAAATTCACGAATAACATCGTAGGTTCGATCAAGTGCTTGTTTTGACATTACATAAGGAGGCAATACATAAATTGTATTTCCCAGGGGACGCAACAACACGTCACGTTCGATAAAGAAATCGTATATCTTTTTGCGAATTGGATTGGCATAGCTTGAACCATCAACACTTTTCAGTTCGATTGCGAGGATGGTTCCCAATGACCGCACTTCGTAAATCGCAGGATGTGTCGCGACGCTAGCCTTGAATGCTTCATGACTTTCGGTGATGAATTGTATGGCCTGCCGACAGGACTCACTTGTTAGCAGCTGAAAACTTGCATTGGCCGCAGCACAAGCAAGAGGATTAGCGGTATAGGAATGACCATGAAAAAATGTTTTCATGAAATCATCCGTTTCGAAAGGTGAAAGGATTTCTTCAGAACAACTGGTTACCCCTAATGGCATTGCTCCTCCGGTGATCCCTTTCGACACCGCCATTATATCCGGTAGCTGACTACCGTGAAGTGATGCGAATAATTTTCCCGTTCTCCCAAAGCCCGTAAATACTTCGTCCGCGATACAAATTACCTTACGCGCTTTTGCTTCCTTGATGAGTTCATCGAGTAATTCCGACGAATACATACGCATGCCTGCAGCGCCTTGTACTAGCGGCTCGTAAATAAAAATACCGGCTGCGGAATCATCAATCAGTTTTTTGAATTGCTTTAACACCGCTGCCTCTGTTCCTTTCGTCGGGTAAGGAATAAAATGAACATCAAAAAGACGACTTTGAAATGGTGCCGTGAACATGCCACGTTCACCAACGGACATCGATCCAAAAGTATCACCGTGATAGGCTCCGTCGATCGCAATGATATTAATTTTTCTGTGCCGCAGGTTGTACCAGTATTGTAGCGCCATCTTAATAGCAACCTCAACAGCGGTGCTGCCATTATCAGAAAAGAAAATTTTTTTCTGATTCGATGGAAGAATCGATAGGAGATTTTTTGAAAGCTCTATTGCTGGGGGATGGGTAAAGCCTGCGAAAATCACATGTTCTAAAGTAGTGGCCTGCTTAGCAATGGCTGCCGCAATCACGGCATTAGAATGACCGTGTAAATTCACCCACCAAGAAGAAACGGCATCAATAATTTTCCGTCCACTAGGCGTATACAAATATTCTGCTTCAGCACGTTCGACAAGAATTGGATCAGGCGCACCGATAAGTGGCGTGAACGGATGCCATATGTTCTTTTTATCTTCCGCTTGAAAATCAATCATTCCAATGGGCAATCAATGTTTTAGCATACTGCTTTACAATTCCCGGATGAATGTGTCGCTCTTGATCGATGCGTAAAATACATTTCAGGCCCGACTTAAGTAGTATGATCCTTTCGCTCTCAGGATTTGATTCGCCATTAAAGATAATTCCTTTCACTTTAATATTTCTGTTTTGCAAAGCTTCAACAGTGAGTAAAGTGTGATTGATACTTCCTAAATAAAGATCGGCTACGAGTACTACTTGCGCATCGAAAATTTTCACCAAGTCGATAACGACGTCTTTATCATTTAACGGTACTAGACATCCACCCGCACCTTCAATCACAAGATTTTTATTTTTACTGGAAGGTAGTTTAAACTCATTAAGTTGAATCGTAATACCCTCCTTCTTGGCAGAGGCATGCGGAGATGCTGGTGCCTTAAGCAGATATGTCTCTGGATATATTTCTGTTGTGGTATTTGTGATCAGATTCTTCACCGTTTGATTATCGCGAGGCAACCCTGCTTGTACGGGTTTCCAATAGTCCGCTTCGAGTGCTTCACAAAGTATTGCTGAGGCCAATGTCTTTCCGCTGTCGGTATCAATCCCTGTTACAAAATAATTCATGACGGAAAGTTAATGGAATAATTTACACCAGGCCATTCATGGACTTTAATAATGAAGCCAGCGCCACGATATCATCATCGGTGTTAAAAGTATGGAGACATATACGAAGACGCTCAGCGTTTACCGGTACCGTTGGCGAGAGAATCGGACGAACGTCGAAGTTTTGCGCTTGAACTTTCTGAGCTGCTCTCTTTACATTTTCATTGCCAGGATAAAGTGCAGTTTGTATCGGACTTTTACTGTCTGTCCGGTTGTCGACGCTTGCAACTTGTTCGCAAAAAAGATTGATTTTATTTCGTAATGCATCTTGCAATGCGATATTTTTCGAGAGAAAATCGAAGGCACATTCGATGGCGACGACACTGTGTGGCGGCAATGCTGTTGTGTAAATAAACGGGCGCGAAAAATTAATGAGATAGTCGATCAACAATTGAGATCCTACGACAACAGCGCCGTGAATTCCCATGGCTTTTCCGAAAGTATAAACACGTGCTGCAAATTGTTCGTGAACACCAATCGATACACTTAACCCGTTGCCACTTTCTCCCACAATGCCGGTGCTATGAGCCTCGTCAATAATTAGCGAAGCACCGTATCCGTTTGCCAAAGTTGTTAATTGAATCAATGGACATTCATCGCCATCCATTGAATAAATCGATTCCACGACAACAAAGACTCGCCCTTTAGCTCTTCTTATTTTCTGTTCAAGATCGTCGAGATCGTTGTGCCGAAAACTAAAGCGACTTGCCAAACTTAATCGTGCACCATCCTTGATGCACGCGTGAGATAATTCGTCGTAAAGTATTGTATCGCCGCGTTGTGGAAGTGATGAAAGCACCGCAAGGTTCGCAGCGTATCCGGAGTTAAATATCAGTGCGGCTTCGGCTTTAAATATTCTTGCGAGTTTCCGTTCAACAGTTTGAGTGTATGCATCGTTTCCCGACAGCAGCCGTGAACCTGTAGCGCCATTCGAATGGACGCCAAGATCTCTCATTCGTAGCACGATCTGCCTTGAAAGCTCTTCGGACCTTGCCAGACCGAGATAATCATTCGACGTAAAATCAATGAGCCCCTCCGAAACCGTGAGCTTTCGCAAAAGAAGATTCTCCTTCCTTTCGTTTATTTTTTTTTCAAACCAAGACTGTAACACGCTACCGATCGTTACTTACCTCTAGATTTTTCCAGCATATCCCACATGTGTTCTGGAATATGTTCGAGATCACTAAACTCCCCACCACTTCGCAGCCATTCACCACCATCGATGGTAATAACTTCACCGTTTACATAAGCACTATAATCCGACATCAAATAAGCAGCGAGGTTAGCAAGCTCCTGGTGTTCACCGACACGCTTCAATGGAACACGTTGCGCTGGATCAAATTTACTAGCTAACTCACCAGGAAGGAGTCTACTCCAAGCGCCCTCCGTCGGGAAAGGTCCAGGAGCGATGGCATTGCTTCTAATTTTATATTTCGCCCATTCAACGGCCAATGATCTCGTCAACGCCAACACGCCGGCTTTGCTGCAAGCAGATGGTACAACATAGCCAGATCCAGTCCAAGCATATGTCGTCACGATATTGAGAAACACACCAGGTTGTTTATTAGTGATCCAATGTTTACCAGCGGCAAGTGTTGTATAGTAAGTGCCTTTCAAAACAATATCAACGATAATATCGAAAGCACGGTGAGAAAGTCTTTCTGTAGGACTAATAAAATTTCCAGCTGCATTGTTGAGTACACCATGAATTGGTCCGAATGTCGACGCAGTCACCTTAATTACATTTTCAATCTCTTCATACTTACGCACATCACAGGCTACTGCCAATACCTTACCACCAGTTTCTTTCATCAATTCCTCGGCGGACTTGTCAAGTACATCTTTCTTTCTACTTGTAATAACAAGATTGGCGCCAAGTTCAAGAAAATATTTTCCCATAGATCGACCAAGTCCTGTTCCACCGCCAGTGATAATGATGGTTTTATCTTTTAGACTTCCAGGTTTCAACATGCCTTCCATATTAAATTGGTTAGTTTGATGTGGTCGCAATCTAACGTTTCAAACCATATATCCACAGGAAACAACCGTTTGATTACTGCTGAATGTTAATTTTTAATCCATAATATTGTAGGATTGTTAAACCCGAATTATGGCGCGATTACGATTAATCATTATTTTTTGCCCACTCCTGCTATTGTCATCTTGTATCGTAACCAAGAAAAAATACGATGACCTCCTTGCTCAAAAAGTAAGACTCGAAGCCGATCTGCAGGATAGAACCGCTCAGCTTGAAACATCAAATGCTTCAATCGACAGTTTACAAAAACTTTTGTCGACCCTTAAGAGCGACACGAGTGCACTGGGAAGTCAAAAACGTTTAAACAATGCACGGCTAGCAGCACTCGAAAAGGAGCATCAACAACTCAATAGCAATTATAAAAATCTGGTAAGTAATAGCGGAAAGCTGAATCGCGACTTATCAACACAGCAAGAACAACTTCTTGCCATACAACAAAGTCTTGAGAAGACCAGAAAAGAAAACGACTCATTGAGTGTTAGCCTTGCGGAAAGAGAGCGAAAAGTTCAAGAGCTAGAGCAAGTACTTGCTAATAAGGATAAAGTTGTGCAAGATCTAAAAAACCGGATTAGCAACGCATTGCTGAATTTTAAAGAAAACGACATCACGGTAAAGGTTAAGAATGGAAAAGTATATGTGTCACTTGCCGAGCAATTACTTTTTGGGTCAGGAAGTATTGAAGTTGATTCCAAAGGGGTAACGGCACTTCAGCAGCTAGCAAAAGCAGTCAAAGATCAAAAAGACATCAACATCATGGTGGAAGGTCATACCGACAATGTTCCGGTATCGAAGAAGTCGACATACATGCAGGACAATTGGGATCTAAGTGTGATGCGCGCTACGTCGATAACGAAGATTCTTACAAAAGCAGGTGTTTCGCCTACTCAGGTTACGGCTTCCGGCAAAGGAGAATTTATGCCGTTATCATTGAATGACACGCCTCAAAACAGACAGAAAAACAGAAGAACAGAAATTATCATCACACCAAATCTTGATGAACTGTTCAGAATTCTAGAATCAAACTAAAGCACTATGGGAAGGATCATTGGTTTATTGGTATTGGTTGTGATGATCGTCACAATCGTTGATATTGTTAATTCAAACCGAGATAGTGAAAAGAAAATTCTGTGGGTGTTGGCTGTTGTCTTCTTTCCGATACTCGGTGCGCTCGCGTGGCTTCTTGTGAGCCGAAATATTATTAAGTTATAACTCATCGACCATTGCTCTCCATGCAACGTGATGACCTAAAAAAATTATTCAGCCTGCCCGTTGTTGTGGCAGCACTCGGATATTTTGTCGATATCTACGATTTACTTCTTTTCGGCGTTGTCCGTGTAAAAAGCTTAAAAGCACTGGGAGTTCCTGATGAACAACTCTTCGAACAGGGAGAGTATCTTCTTCGCATACAAATGGCAGGATTACTCATTGGAGGTATTCTATGGGGCGTGATGGGCGATAAGCGAGGAAGACTATCAGTACTTTTTGGATCTATATTACTCTACTCGTTAGCAAATTTCGCCAATGGTTTTGTGCAGACTGTCGATCAATATGCTGTACTTAGATTAATCGCAGGTATTGGCTTAGCAGGCGAACTTGGTGCTGGCATCACGCTCGTATCAGAAACACTTCCCAAACACATTAGGGGCTACGGTACAACCGTGATTGCCTCCTTTGGAATTCTGGGCGCCGTACTGGCTTATTTTATTTCGGAGTGGCAAGATTGGCGCGTATGCTATTTCATCGGCGGTGGTATGGGACTGGCATTGTTGGTAACACGCGTGAGTGTTTTTGAATCCGGAATATTCTTAAAAGCAAAAACAAAAGACATTCAGCGCGGAAATTTCCTTCAACTATTTACAAACAAAACAAGATTGAGAAAACTTACGGGCTGCATCCTCATTGGACTACCCTTGTGGTATGTGATTGGTATTTTGATCACGTTTTCTCCAGAGTTTGCAAAAGCATTATCTATTGAAGAGCCGATTAAAGCAGGGAAAGCGATTATGATTAGTTACCTAGGACTTACTGTGGGAGACCTTGCCAGCGGAATTATCAGCCAACGACTGCACAATAGAAAAAAAGTTGTGGCGGCGTTTATCACATTCACGATGCTGCTGATTGTCCTCTATCTTTTTCTCCCTATCCGTACGAGTACATTCTTTTACGCCGTGTGTTTTATTCTCGGCATCGGCATCGGATACTGGGCACTCTTTGTGACTATTGCTGCAGAACAATTTGGAACGAACCTTCGAGCAACGGTCGCTACATCCGTTCCTAATTTTATACGCGGAACTGTGATACCATTAACCTTACTATTCAAATTTTTAAGAGACTTAATTAGCGGTTCATCCACGGATACGATGGCCACGAACAACGGGATCATTTACGGCGCACTAATCGTCGGCTTATTAACGATCGTTATTGCATATTTCTCTTTAACGCTCATTGATGAAACTTATGGTCGTGATCTGAATTTCGAAGAAGAGGTGTAAACCTTTCTGTGCTCCGGCCGTTTGGGAAATCGGTAGTTTATTCCAATCTTACTGTTAGAAAGATCGAACCCGTGAATCATAAGCCCCTTTTCATTTTCTTCATTTTTATTTGTTGGTCTTTCTCAGCTAAATCACAGAATCTCAAATTAATTGACAGCCTTAAGTCGCAGCTAAAAATTGCAAAGGGTGAAAAGAAATTTGAACTTCTCGATGATCTTGCCTGGGAATACCGGTGGGCTTTTCCCGATAGTACGATTTATTATGCAAATGAAGCGTACAAACTCGGCAATTCGCTTAAACTCAATAAGCTTGCTGAACCGTTAAACTTCATTGGCGTTGCGTACAATTATAAGGGTGACAATATCCTTTCATTTGAAAATTATCAGCGCGCCCTGCAAACATCCTTAGATCAGCAAGACTCACTTCAGATTGCCTATTCGAATAATAATTTAGGTCGTTTATTTTTCGAACAAGGGCTTCTCTCCAGAGCCTATGAGCATTTTGTTAAATGTCTCGCGATCTTCGATGCGTTGGGAGATTCGTCAGGACTTGCTTACACATATCAAAGCCTTGCTAACCTTTACAAATCACAAAAGGATTTCACGAAAGCCGAAAGCAATTATCTGAAGGCGTATACCATGCGTATCGGCCTTGGCAATACACGTGACATCATGTCTGCGCTTACGCAACTCGGGCGCCTATATCAAGAAATCGACCAAAACGACAAAGCAATTAAATATTTCCTCCTTGCCGATTCTGCCGGAAATGCAATTCGAGATCATATCAACCTTGCCGAGATCAAAACGTTTCTCGCTGAAAGTTACCTCAACAAGGGTCTGCTTAAGCAGGCTGAAGCAATGTGTGCTGAAGGACTTGACGCCATTACCAAGACAAACAATTTAAAGATTCTCCCACACGCGTATGTAACGATGGGGCAGATCAAAATGGAATCTGGCGATCTTGGCGCGGCGAAAAGATTTTTAGACTTGGGTATTGCAGTGGCTGCCAAAACAAGTGATCTCACTTCAAAAATGGAGGCGCACTATTGGTTATGGAAAATCATGATCAAGCAGAATAATAGAAGTGAAGGATTAAAAAATCACAATGAATATCTGATTTTAAAAGACTCCATTAAAGATTTGGATTTAACGCGACAGGTAGAGCGGCTTCAATTTGAAATTGAGATACAACGTAAGGAGCAAGAAAACAATCTATTAAAGGCAACCGAATCGGAAAATACATCGACCATCAAACAACAGAAACTCCAGAATATTATCCTATTTGTTGTTATCGGATTCATCAGTATTCTTGGCTATGCTCAATATCGCAACAGCAAAAAACGCCGAGAAAGCAATGAAAAACTTGCACAGCAAAATCAGTTCATTCAAAATCAACGCGCTGAAATAGTGCAGCAGAATGAAAAACTGTTTAGGAGAAATCAAGAGCTATCTGATTTGAACCATGAGAAAGATACGTTAATGAGTATTGTCGCCCATGACTTAAAATCACCATTAAACAGAATCAAGGGTATCATCAGTATTATGGAGGCGGAGCAGGGCTTGACCGAAGATCAGACTATGTACGTGAAACTGATGAATGATGCGACGCAATCAGGCTTAGATTTGATTAAAGATCTACTGGATGTACACATGCTAGAAGAGAATGTGGAACCCACACACAGCAAATTCGATATCAGTCAATTTTTATTTGAGAAAGTGGCGGCATTCAAACCTGCAGCGGAGGCTAAAAATATTCACTTACACATCACGCGAGTTGAAAGTGAAGAGATAACGCTTGATGCCGACTACCTCAATCGAATTCTTGACAACCTTCTCACCAACGCTATCAAGTTCTCGCCGAAAGATTCTGTCATTGATGTTTCAGGGGGCAAGAAAGAAGGGCAACTATGGATATCTATTAAAGATCAAGGTCCAGGCTTTTCAGACAAGGATAGACAATCACTCTTTCAAAAATTCAAGAAACTCAGTGCTCGTCCCACAGCCGGAGAAACTTCTAATGGATTGGGACTTGCAATCGTGAAGACTCTCGTGGATCGTTTAAAGGGCAAGATTGAATTGATCACTGCACAAGGAAAGGGGAGTGAATTTATCATCTGGTTTCCTATAGCAAGCCGCTAATCCTTCACTTGTATTATTCCGCACATATTGAATTAAGCTCAACATGGCTCTTCCAAGTCTATCGCTTTGATGACTTGAAATTTTTTCCCTTACGTTAGTAGGATTTATTCTCGCCTGAATATTTCGCTACCGTCTGACCCACCCTTTCGGTAATTACCTGACCCACCTATTTCGGAAATGGTTTGACCCAGGTATTTCGCTAATTATCTGACCCACCCGTTTCGGTAATCATTTGACCCGGG
>NZ_QMFY01000018.1 GCF_003286915.1 Pseudochryseolinea flava | reverse complement strand
AGCCCTGAATTCTTCCACTCATTTATCGTGGCTTGCATTTGTTCTGGTGAATGCTTCATGTTTTTTTTTATCACAAAGCAATACCTAATTTATGCGCCGGTAAAGATGTAGTTGGTCGGGTGGATACGATACATATTACTATGACTACAAAGATTTTAATGGCTTGATGATATCCACGAAACAGGTCAGTAAAATTGGAGATCAAACAATATTAACGGTTGTCATCAGCGACGTTATCCAAAATCCAGAAATAAAGGATGAGGAATTTAAAAGCACGAGTATAAAGTGACTGTCACCGAACTCAACGTTTCGCCGGGTTTAAACCCGGCGAAACTGTTAAAAGCGCCCACTGATTAATCTTCCGAGCAAGTCTCGCACACCCGCTATCGCGAACAGTAGTGCATGCACAAAGTGGTGCAACAAAATAGAAATTACCTTTTGTGAAACTCATGAAGTTCTTCTTCCAATTCCGATGGGGTTTAAATTGACAGCTCGACGAAATTAATCTCTTTCGCATGACGTCCTGGAACTGTTGTGAGTCGCTCAAATTATGCTCAATAATATAAAACCCGACAGTGTCTGAACTAGTAGAGAAGTAAACGTAACCTACTGATTGCACTTGCGAAAAAGGTTCAACACTAACTTTACGATTAACCGATACCGCTAGTCCGTGTAGTCCTTGCGCATTAAGTAGAGAGTCTAAGGCATCTTGCCCCTTCACATACAGCGACAGCGAAAATATCAGCGCGAAAAATGTAATAAATTTCATTAATATGTTCTGTTATACTCCACTAGTAAGAGTTTATTAGGTCGCGTGTTACTACTGCAGTACATCGATAGATTTTCCATTCAAAACATTCAAGTCCACATACATGTCGATACCGTTGAGATGCGCTCTGTTGGCAAATTGCCAGATGAGCCAATCACGCTTATCACGCAATACAGGTCTCTTAAAAATATCCCTGATCCAAATCGGATATTCTGTAAATTCATCGACCAAGTAATCGTCATAAAATTCATGCGTCACATAAATGATCGGCTTTTTGTTATAATGACTCTCCAATATTTGCAGAAATTCATTTACCTCTTCAAGAATTTGTGCTTTGCTCTTATCAGTTTTACAATTACCACCGAATTCCAGATCGATTGTTGGTGGCAAGTTATTGTCTTCATTCGGCACCGTTGCAATAAAATTTGCGGCTTGTTCTTTTCCATTTTTGCAAATGCGATAAAAATGATATGCTCCGGTTTTATAACCCTGTTGCTTACTCATGGTCCAATTCGTATTGAATCGCGGATCCTTGTAATCAACTCCCTCCGTTGCCTTGATAATCACAAACGAAATATCCTCCGTCCGCAACGCCGCCCAATTCATTTTACCTTGATGATGCGAAATGTCTATTCCAACGATTGGAAACTCGTCTTTGTCGGGGTAGTTAAATCTTAACTGCCCTACGAAAATCAGGTAAGCATAACATATACCGATAACGGCTACAGAAATTATTCCGATGATGACAAACTTCTTCATGCACTATTCAGATGTACACATTATGTAGTCTTATAAATATACCATCCCGCACCAATCTCTCTGATCATGATTACACCATTCGGGCTCATCCTTGGCAAGTCTTTTTTGTCTTGTACGTAGATATAGCCAACGGCATTATCGATTACCCCGCCAATAAAAAAATTAATACCATTGCCCAACTCATCGCCTCCCGAGGAGACACGCGCGATAAAAAGCCTTTCATATTCACGTTTCGATTGTGCAATCAACTTAATACTTCCCTCTTCATCATTTTTTTTGTTCTTGAGCTCCGCTATCGCAAGGTCTTTGAGCTGTTCAAAAACCGCCATATTCTCAACAAAATGCTGAACAATATGATCATCTAACGCAAGTGTGAGTTTTGCGTTTCCTAGAAGGAAATTGTATTCTTCTTGTGAGGAGAACATTGAGAACTTGTCCTTCCCATTCTTTTTAACTTCAGCAACAACACGATCGACGTCGGCTTGCGACATCTTTTCAAGTTGCGTTTTAATTCTATCAATGATGCCCGTCTGCGCTAATGCTCTAAAGGCACTCATCTTCCAAATGGTTTCTTTCTTAAAATGAAGATAAGTATCAAACCCTACGCCAGTCGAATCCAACACAGTCATATTAACGACAGCGCTTTCCGCAGTTTGCTCAAGAAGCATGAAGCGCGTTTTTGCACCTTTGCCTAAGTCTCCACCGTGCGGTCTCCCCTTGTATTCGCCAATTACATAAGTGGCAATATTTGACAACGTATCTTTGTCGAATATCTTTTTTGCTAATGCCAGTGGCTCATAAGCCTGCCCGTGAGCACAAGCAATCGTTAAAATAAGTACAGTGATGAGGGAAGTTATGCGTGTAATCATGAAATGTTGGCCAACGTGGGTTCCGAGTGTGCCGGCACGAAATTACGAATTGCTTTTGCTCCGCGTGAGTGGACGCCAATTATTTTATCCGTAACATAGTAAATCTAACGCCTAAAGAGACTCCTTTCAGCTCCCTGATATTGATTATCCACCAAAGTCGTCAATACACCCAATTACAGCTGGGCTCACACGCGCATCAAGCTTTTTTGACATTTTTCTACCATCAGAATCCTCAACGACAGCTACGTAGCCCCATTCTGTTAGCGCTGGTGCTTTCACGATTTTGTTTCCGTTGGCTCTTAATCGCTGAATCAGGTCATCCAAGTTGTTAACATTAAAACCGAGTCGCAGGGTATCGTCCGTTCTTTCTTTATCTTTTGGTAAGGGATAAATTTCAAACACAACATCATCCAGCGTCGCGGCGTAATGCAGCGGCCCTGTACCATGACGATGCTGTTCGAAGGTCAACCCCAATTGCGTATAGAAATCTGCGAGCGCATCGGGTGTTAAAGTTTTTAATACGACTAAGTTTAATTTCATTTAAAACATCTTTCTAAATCATTCATCAGACTTCATGACTTCCCGATTGCGCTTCATCAGATCCGGCCAAACTAAATTCGTCGACGGATTAATAAAATTACGATACGCCAAGACCATTTGTCTTGCTGCTTCTTTGGGTGACACTCTACCAGTGGCTGTTCCTAATCCAGGACATAATATTTTCTTGATTTTACGCGCATCATGCTTGTTATGGTTGGCGACGGCGCGAAGCATGGCGAATGTCGCATTATAAACGTTGTCAGTGTTTGAAATGTCGCTGGGAACTCTCATGGTCGGCGTATGTGCCAAAAACGGGTGATTTTCATTTCCAGTATCTACAATAATGGAGCTTCCCACCGGTTGCTCTCCATAAAAATCTTCCTCAATTACCTTTCGAACATTTTCTTGAATTTGCATTCCGAAATAATTTCTTATGGCTAAGTCAATACCTCCATCCATCAATCCAAAAGAATTGGCCGGGCTCACCAAGCAATCGAATTCTTTTACCTCCTGAAATTTTCCATGATGAATGATTACGCCTGAGAATTCCTTAAAAAAATATTTCCACGCCTCACACAGCTCAACTTGAACATCTACCAATGTCAGTTCAAATTGTTTTAGAGAAATTGTCATCAGAAAATTAATTTTGTTGACTACTATTATTGCTTTGTGACTGAATTCGTCGAGCAATATTGTTATATACCAAATTTAACATCATCAAAATTAAAACATTAAATCCGTAGTACATGAAGTTAGCAGCGAGTCTGTGCTTACCGTCATATAACATCCACGTCTTGTCACCATAACACATCTCAATGACAATATCTCCAAGGAAGAACGTTGTTACATACAGCGCACCGATGGAAAACGTGAGTGAAACGACAACCCACTTGAAAAATGAATACCTTTTTACAGGAATGTTCATTACAGCCGAAACGACTATCACGATTAGTATCGTACAATAGTGAAACACATCCCTAACGCCGCCTTTCTGAAAAAGGGAGGGCATCAAAAAGATTGCACCGACAAGAAGCCCTTATAATTGACCATCTTATATTATTATGAAGGATTTTCATGCGTAACGTAACATTGAAATCCAAGAAAAAAAATAAATCTTAAGAATCCCATACAATAAGTTTATCTTGACCGAAGATCAGCGAGAAATCTTAATTCATGAACACGCCTCCATCAAAGTTCTCTCACCACGTTGCGGCGTACAAAGCTCAACTCGACAAAGGTGACATCCAACAAGCTTACGCAGGGCTCGTCAAATTTGTGATGCGATTAGGATCTACCCTTGAAAAGAAATTAGCGAAGCATTATGCCGTCGGGAATCTGTTTCAAGGATACATGGATTATACCTACTTCTATTACACAAACGATTTCCTCAAAGAACGAAAACTAAAGTTCGGATTGGTTCTTAACCACAGCAAAATGCGATTCGAGATTTGGTTACTCGGACAAACTATTCCGATTCAAGAAAAGTATTGGGCGTTTTTTAAAACAACACAGTGGAACGAAGGGCGAACCACTAAACCTACTTATGCAATTCTCGAAACATCGTTGATCGACGCTCCCAATTTTGATGACCTTGAACTACTCGCTAAGCAGATCGAGAAAAAACTTATTATCGTCTCCAAAGCGATCATCCAAGATGTTAAGAAGAGCAAACTTCAGTAGCTATGCCACTAGTTTTATTTTAAGTTTCGCTGCTTTAGCAAATTTTCAAGTTCTTGCTCATCTCTCTTCGACTTATTGATAAGCCAGTATGCAAAGAATATCGGGATTAGCGTTAAAAATCCCCATGTATTTTTTATCACGCTATACACGATAACACCGATAAGAAAGCCTACCAATAATGCATTCACAATTGACGTCGACTTCCTTTTTTTTACCTCCTGTAGCAACTCCTGGTCTGTAAGTTCTGATAGACTTCTTTGTTTCATCTTGCTTTAATTAACGTCGGTAATAATACTAGATTTCCTTGATTGATTTCATGGCTTCCCAAAATTCTTGTTCATATTCACCTACTAAGTCTTTTGTCATGTCCATGTATATCTGAATACCTTTATTTTCTTTTGTGATGATGTGAATCATGTAGAGAATATGATCAAGCCCACCATCGGAATAACGACACATTGTAACGATTGAGTTCTTGTATGAGATCGGATAATTTTCATTCTCATGAATCATCATTTTATCTACGTCAACTTGAAATTGAAGCCTTTTGTTAATTGTATACATCGTGACGTCTTGATCGTAATCCGCAGCATCTTCAACATAAATCATCATCGCAGGAATAATCTTGCGCCCGTTACTGTCGGTGACGGGATTTCGTTTAAATATGTAAGACACCAAATCACCCTCCTTCTTTGTTGCAAGTGACCATTCTTTATTGGGCACTTGAAATATCATGTTTGCTTCCTTGATCTCGAATTTCTGGCCCTGCCCGAAAGTTTGTTGAATGGTGAGTAGTGTAATAATGATGATGAGTCGCATATGGGGAACTTCAAAAAAGAAATATAAGAAATTATCAACCCGTATAGAAATTTCGTCAACTCCATCACACCGCAGCGACAACCAATAACAAAAAGCGGTTCCTGGGTGTATCTGAAGAAGTGTTCAAGTGTTCGAGGCACTGAGGTGCGCATCACCTACCCTGCCCATCCTTCGCGGTCAAGGCTTCGATATTGGATCGCTTCGGCAAGATGTTCTACTTTGATTTCATCAGACCCTGAAAGATCGGCCACCGTTCGTGATACTTTTAAGATGCGATCGTAGGCACGCGCTGAAAGTCCTAATCGTTCCATTGCTGTTTTCAAAAGTGATTTGCCTGTTTCACCGATGTCACAAATTTCCTTCACCATGTTAGAAGGCATCATCGCATTACAGTGGATAGCATCCAGATCTTTAAAGCGCGCAGATTGGATAGCGCGCGCTTGAACCACGCGGTCGCGAATAATGTCACTGGTCTCCGTTTTCCGATTGGCTGTCATCTCATCGAAGCTTACGGGCACTACCTCAACATGCAAATCAATGCGATCTAATAGCGGACCACTGATCTTACTCAAATAGCGCTGCACAATACCAGGGCCACAAACACATTCCTTCTCAGGATGATTGAAGTATCCACAAGGACAAGGATTCATACTTGCCACGAGCATAAAGTTCGCGGGATAGTCGATGGAAGTTTTTGCTCTTGAGATTGTCACACGACGTTCTTCCATGGGTTGTCGCATTACTTCCAATACGGTGCGTTTAAACTCCGGGAGCTCATCTAAAAACAACACGCCGTTGTTCGACAAAGAAATCTCACCCGGTTGTGGATTACCACCGCCACCAACGAGGGCAACGTCGCTGATGGTATGATGCGGACTTCTAAATGGGCGCGTTGTCATGAGCGTAGCGTCGCGACCAAGTCGCCCAGCGACGGAATGGATCTTCGTTGTTTCCAGTGCTTCCGTCAGTGTAAGCGGCGGAAGAATAGAGGGTAGTCTCTTCGCCAATATGGTTTTTCCAGCCCCCGGTGGACCAATCATAATCACGTTGTGTCCACCGGCGGCGGCAATCTCAAGCGCACGTTTGATGTTCTCTTGACCTTGAACATCTTTGAAATCAATGTCATAGTGGTTTACGCGATTAGCAAACACTTCTTTCGCGTCGACCTTAACGGGCTCAATTATTTTTTTTTGTCCGAGGAAATCGACTGCTTCCTGTAAACTGGTGATTGGAAAGACATCTAGTCCTTCGACGATGGCAGCTTCTTTAGCGTTGTCGGCCGGTAGCAAAAATCCTTTGAAGCCTTCGCGCTGTGCTTGTATGGCGATGGGCAATACACCGCGTATTGGGCGCAACGTACCTTCTAATGTGCGCTCGCCCATGACCACGTACTGCTCCAGCATATTGGTGACCAGTTGGCCCGAGGCGCTCAGTAGACATACGGCAATGGATAAATCATAGGCCGACCCTTCCTTTCGTATATCGGCGGGTGCCAGGTTGACAACAACCTTTTGTCGTGGAAAAAAGAATCCGGCACCACGTAAAGCTGATTCAACGCGGTGTTGACTTTCCTTGACGGCATTGTCAGGAAGTCCGCTCATGAAAAAGCGTAATCCTTGGTCGACACTTACTTCGACCATAATTGTGCGGGCATCAACACCGTGAACGGCACCGCCAAAAGTTTTGGCTACCATGATTTACGGGTTGCTTCGATGAATGAAATGATGGCTAACGGCATGTAAATTATTCAACCGTTAACCTAGAGAGTTTTTATGAACGACGCTATCTGGTTTTCCTGACAAAAACAGTTAAAAGTTCAAAGTGAAAGGTTGAAAGTTGGATGGCGTGTGTATAGAATACCAAAAGGCATGAGATTTAGCTACTCGTGATGGGGCTGCCGTATCGAAATTACCGACCCATACGATTTAAAAAAAAGCATCAGAAGAAAGAACGTATCGCTACGCTAAATTTTAGGGGGCTGTGGTTTTGAAGCTGCCGCTTCTTTTCCTTCTTGTATGTCGTACAATCTTGCCTTAAGCATGTTGAGTTCATGTGCAAGCGCTGCTTTTTCCTCTTGTGCTTCGCGGTTGCTTTTGAAAGACCAGACCACATCGATCACAAACAGCAACAACCCAAAAAGTGTTACATACTTCAACGTCGATACATAACCGGCCATCTTGAGAAGCAACGATGTATTGCTCTGTAAAATCAATGTAAATATGAAAGCACCAAGATGAAACGCAGCGAACACAGCGTAGAAGATGAGACGGATCTTAGTCATGAAGGAGCGGTTAAAAATCGCCTATACTAAAGGTAGTAGATTTTTTTTGAATGGGAAAAGTGGTTTGTAAAAAAGTAATGAGGAACTGCCGTGAGTCGTGAACAGCCCGTTATTCGTTAATCGTTAAACGTTAATCGTGAACAGCCCGTGAATCGTTAGTCGTTATACGTTAATCGGGAACAGCCAGTTATTCGTTAATCGTTATACGTTAATCGGGAACAGCCGTGACCTGTGAACTGGCAAACCGATAACTGGTAACTGGTAACCGATAACTGGCACCTGGCAAACCGGTAACTGGTAACCGAAACTGGCAACTCACTACACTCTCTGAATCTCATTCAGCTTCCGGTACAGTCCTGGCTGTTTAATCAGGTAATCATGTGTTCCGCGTTCTACGATTTGACCACTTTGGATTACAATAATCTCATCGGCATGTTGAATCGTACTGAGGCGATGCGCAATCACGATTGACGTACGATTCTTCATCAGATTGTTTAAAGCATCCTGAACGAGGCGCTCCGACTCTGAGTCGAGTGCAGATGTTGCTTCGTCAAGAATAAGGATTGCTGGATTTTTTAGTACGGCACGCGCGATGCTCAATCGTTGACGTTGCCCACCGGAAAGCTTGGAGCCGCGTTCACCAATTAATGTATCGTATCCATTCTCAGTTTGCGTGATAAAATCGTGTGCGTTTGCAATTTTTGCAGCAGCGATAACGTCATCCTTGCTCACATTCTCCATGCCAAAGGCGATGTTGTTGAAGATGGTGTCGTTAAATAAAATTGACTCTTGCGTCACTACACCAATGTGGTGACGAAGCGACTCAATATTATAATCAGTTAAAGGAATGCCATCAATCAGCACTTGCCCAGCGGTGGGGTCATAAAATCTTGGAACGAGATCTGCGAGTGTAGACTTTCCTCCACCTGATGGTCCGACTAAAGCGATAGTCTTTCCTTTCCCTATCTTCAAGTTTAAGTTTTGAAGAACAGGTTCTTTATCATAAGCAAAAGAAACATTCTTAAATTCAATCTCTTCCTTGAATTCCGGAAGCGATACGGCGTCAGGCCTATTATCGATGGCTGGTTTAATATCAATTACACTAAAGATTCTTTCTGCGGCGATTGTTCCCTTCTGTAATGATGTTAGTCCATTCGAAAAGTTCTTCGCCGGCTGAATCATGGATGCATACATGGTAATGAAAAGTAGGAACTTCTCAGGTTCCAGCGCTCCTTCTTCATGGCTCAACACCATCGTGCCGCCATAGTACATGATGAAGGCAACAACGACGACGCCCAGAAACTCCGACATCGGTGACGCTAACTCATTCTTGCGCGACATCGACAAATTCACTTTTCTATGATAAGAAGTTTCTTGATCGAATTTCTTCAGCAGAAAATTCCGTGCATTGAAAGCAAAAATCACGCGCATTCCAGAGAACGTCTCATCGAGAATATTAACGATTCTACCCATCGCCTCTTGACTCAACTTAGCCTTCTTTTTCAAACGTTTTATTACTTCCCCAATCAATCCACCAATAACCGGAAGAAGCACTAAGGTGAATAGTGTTAGCTTTACTGAAATACTAAAAAGTACTCCGAGAAAGACAATGATCGTAATCGGCTCCTTGAGTACTGATTTTAACGTATTGACGATCGAATTTTCTACTTCACCAATATCATTTGTAAACCGCGACATCAAATCGCCCCGTCGTTGATCATTAAAAAATCCGATATGAAGTTTTGTAGCAGTAGAAAAAATATCCATTCGCATGTTTTTTACCACATCAACTTTGATGCGTGAGGCGGCCATTCGTTCGAGGTAGCGAAAAATATTGGAGAGAAACACAAAAATGACAATACCAATACAAACAAATATCAGTGCATTGATCGGATCTTGATCGGCATATTGCTTGAAGTGGTATTTGAAAAGATCGCCAGGGTAATTAAGATTAAATTCAGTTGGATAAACCACCGGCTTGTCGTCTTTTTTATCGAAGAGCACTTTCATCATCGGCATGGTCAGGCCGAGATAGATCGCTTGAAATACAACGCCAAGAACAGCGAAAATAAAAAACTTCACCATGCGTGGGCGAAGGTTCGGTGCGTATCGAAGTATTCTGAAATAAGTTTTATTCATCTTCAATTAAAATTCATACTGTCTTCGCGCAATATTCCAGCGCAAAGCAAGTGACGTAATAGACGCGTTTTTATTGTATACAGCTACTGGGCTCTCACTACGGCGTATTACAACTGTGCCTTCAATAAACACGTTGTGTCGAAATTGAAAGGTGGCGGTCAACGATCCGTATAACACATCGTTCGAAATGCCTTGTGCAATTTTGTTATTGTAATTGTCGTATCGGTTGGTGTTCGGCACCAGCAAATTTCCGCCGTACGTTTTCTTTGCATCAACAGAATCTCTCCCTGTCTGCATCATGATCAACTTTCCGATCACGTTTAATTTTGGAATAGGCTGATAACGCACGATACCTACGATCTCTTTAAAATTAGCACCCAGTGGGTGCGCGATCGATTGTCGATAACTTGTATAATTTCCATAGTTCGTATTATGCGTGTAGGTGTAAGGTCGCACGATGTTAATCTCACCTTGCAAATCAAGATTGGAAATACCGAAAGCATCGACATACTTCGCTCCTGCCTGAATGCCGAATTTATTAGCCCACCAGCCATTGCCTGCCTTGATTTCTCGCAGCACAAATTCATCGAGCATGAACTGTCCATAGAATGAAAGTTTACGCAATGCATTCCATTTGAAGTCGAACCCCAGCAAAACGTTATCACTACTACCATTCTGTTGTTCGATTGCACGATAGAAGATGATCGGGTTGAAGTAATCCAATCGAATGGCATTGGTGCCTGTCGAATCGTCTTCGCTAAAAATGACAGCTTCAAACAAGCCGATGTTCAATTTCTTCCCGATGTTTAAACTGATGTGATGGAGCGCCGTGAACTTATTAGGATATCCTCTATTTGATGCGATGAGTCCGCCTCCATTGGATCGAACATCCGCCGTCATTTGATTTACCAGGAACAAATAATTCAACTTCCAGATTTTCACATTTCCTTTCAGGAACCATGCCGGTGGTGCATTATCCGAAAATACCAATGAGCGTAATCCATTACCGATAAAGAAACGATCGTGTCCGAACTGGAGGTTGATATGACGCGTGGCTTCAAACGTGATATATCCTCTTGCCTGCAAAAAATCAACACCGCGCCCTTCTTTGTACTGTTTCCAAAAACCTTCATGAGGAACGACATCTGTACGCACGAGTTCATCTTGTACATACTCGGGCATCATCATTTGATTGTCGGTAAGGGTCGTATAGAAACCAACTTTTTTATCGATCATACCTCGCACTTCTGCACCACGCGTATTGACAAAAAGCATATCATCAACCCGCGAATCTTTTCCTGCACCAACATATAACACCGGATTGATATGCAAATCGAACCACTTATCGTTCACCGAATACAAATCAGCTTTCTTGCGATAAAAGTGTTTTAGAAAAGGTTTCTTCGAATCGCTGGTTTCCGCGGAAGACCATTCCCAGCTGTCGTTTTGAACATAGTCATAGTTAAATTGATCGGCAAGCGATTGAATTAGATCGAGGCTTTTGATCGAGTCCATGAAGGCGACAACATCTTGTCTTTTGTAGGGCTTCACCGTACTAAAGAAGTGCGGCAGTATCTGGCCCGTTTTTACTTCATAGCGGTCAATGAGGTGATAATAGTCCTCGTTGTACGGGACATAATTGCTTTGGGCAGCGACAGTTCCGGCTAAGAGCAGCACGAGAACCAGTGCAGAAACAATCGATTTAAGCATAAGGGCGCAAAATACGGCTTTTGGGCGTATCCTGGTGGTTTTTAATATTTTTGAGAAACTGGTTCTTGGAAATAATAGACTGGTGCGTATCTTTGCAGTCCTTTATAGGGAAAAAGCGAAAATTGATATGAAAAAAGGCATTCATCCTGAATACAAAGACGTGATTTTCTGGGATACATCCAGCGACACGAAGTTTTTAAGCCGTTCTACCCAGTCACCAAAGGAGACTATTAAGTGGGAAGATGGTAAAGAATACCCTGTCATTAAGGTCGAGGTAAGTTCTGCTTCACACCCTTTCTACACTGGTAAAAAGTTGTTCATGGATACAGCTGGCCGCGTAGAAAAATTCAAAAACAAGTATCAGAAGAAAGCATAAATATTCTTCTTCTTTTTGGAGAGAAAAGCCTTCCCGATTACTTCAGGAGGGCTTTTTTATTGGAATAATAAAAACACACAACACACACCAGGTTTATCATTCACGCTTTATTTTTGGCCAATGAATGTAATCTTATTCGATGATCCGGTTATCCGCCAGGACCTTCTCCCCTTCACTTACACGCGGCCGGTTTCAAAGATCCGAGTCGGTATTTTAACAATCGCCGAAAAATGGGAAAAGTGGCTCGGCCACAAACCATCCTTTAAAACGGAAGACTATCTCCAAAAGAAATTCACCCTCGTTACGACCGCAGACAACACGCTGATCAACGGTGCGATTTGCCCCGACCAGAAGCTTGTCGATTTCATCAAAACACTTCCTCCGGGATATTTCCTCGTTAAGGGCAGCTTGCTGATTGCCGCACGTCAACCACAAGGCGATATGAACGATGGCAACACAATCACCTATCCACACGATCTTACGGTGATCGATAAAACGTGGAAAATTTATAACCAGAATGGCAGCCAACTTCGAATTGACTTCGCGTTGATTACTGCTGGCAGGGTTTCCGCAAAAATAGAAGATCGACATACCGTCGTGTACGGGCAACAAAATATCTTTTTGGAAGAAGGTGTAACGCTTCGGGCGGCGATTTTGAATGCAGAAAATGGACCGATATACCTCGGCAAAAACACTACCGTTCAAGAGGGCGCGATGATTCGTGGTGCCTTTGCGTTGTGTGAAGGTGGTCACGTAAACATGGGCGCAAAACTTCGTGGTGATGTTACCGTTGGCCCGTTTTCAAAAGTTGGTGGGGAAGTAAGCGCGTCAGTAATTTTCGGTTACAGCAACAAAGCACACGACGGATTTTTGGGCTGTTCTGTGATCGGTGAATGGTGTAATCTTGGCGCCGATTCAAATACTTCTAACTTGAAAAATAATTATGACTTCGTGAAGCTATGGAGTCACGCCGAAAAAGGCTATGTTAACACCGGACTTCAGTTCTGCGGGTTGATGATGGGTGATCACAGTAAATGTTCGATCAACACCATGTTCAATACAGGAACAGTTGTCGATGTTTCTTCCAATGTGTTCGGCGAAGGTTTTCCAAAAAACTACATACCATCGTTTACGTGGGGAGGTTTTGAAGGTGCTGAAACTTACAAGTTTGATAAAGCTATGGAAACCGTTACCCGTGTGTTGGAAAGAAGAAATATACCTTTGGATACGATTGAACTTGATATATTAAAACATGTGTTTGCTACTACAGCAACACTTCGAGAAAAGCCATAAGCACAGATGAAGTTTTCTGACGTTCCAGGTCTTGATGACGTAAAAACACTGCTCACCGAGGCAGTCGCCAGCAATCACACGGCACATGCACAGTTATTTTTAGGGGTTGAAGGATCGCTAAACCTTCCAATGGCCCTCGCCTATGCAAATTATCTTCATTGCGAAAATAAAGGGGAGCACGATGCCTGCGGAACGTGTGCAGCGTGTTATAAAAATGCAAAGTTCATCCACCCCGACACACACTTTGTTTTTCCGCTCAGCAATGTAAAGAATGACAAAGATGAAGAACGTTTTAAAGCAGAGATCACCAAATCGTGGCGCGCTTTCTTAACAGAGCAACCCTTCGGAAACCTCGACGATTGGACGAACTACTACGGCGGTGAAGACAAAGCTGCTGCTATCTCACGCGAAGGAAGCAGAGAAATTATTAAAACACTCGCTTTAAAATCATTTGAAAGCAAGTATAAAGTGATGATTATCTGGCAGCCTGAGCTGATGCACCCCTCCGCTGCAAATGGTATTCTCAAGATTTTGGAAGAGCCTCCTCCGCTTACCTATTTCATTCTCGTTTCAAACGCATCGGAACGATTGTTGCCGACGATCATCTCAAGGACGCAAATTGTAACGGTACCGCTACTGGAAGACAAGGAAATAGAATCGTTGTTGATCAAAAAGCATGGCGTTGAAGAAGAACGTGCAGGAAAGGTAGCACAGCTTGCCGATGGAAACTTAAACCTCGCGCTTAGGCTACTTGAAAAACCCGACGATAACAATACACAGCGATTCATCGAATGGATGCGCGCGTGCTTTGGAAAGAAATACATCGTGTTGGTAAACTTCGCCGATGAGTATCATGCATTGGATAAGTTGAGCCAACGCAATATGCTGAGTTATGCCATGAACATGATTCGAGAGACATTGCTGCACTTATCAGGCGCTAATACCATCAATAGAACACGCGGAGAAGAACTCCGATTCGTTCAAGACTTTAGCAAAGTGATGACGGTATCGAAAGCAGAAAAGTCTTTCACGCTGATGAACGACGCGTCGTACCATCTCGAACGAAATGGTAGTGCCAAAATGATCTTCCTAGATCTGTCATTAAAATTATCCAGAGCGTTAACAACCAATTGAAAAACTCTTGCTGCATGAACAAAGTTATTCGCATCGGAACACGCGCTAGCAAGCTTGCCCTTTGGCAGGCCGAGCACATTGCCGAATTAATCAAACCTTCCGGCTACCGAACAGAACTTGTTCCGATGGAAACGAAAGGCGACAAGATCCTGGACGTAAGTATAGCCAAGATTGGAAGCAAGGGTGTATTCACCGAAGAAATTGAAGCCATGCTTTTAGATGGGTCGATCGACATCGCCGTGCACAGCGCGAAAGATCTCTCTTCAACACTACCAGAAGAGTTGGAACTTATCGCCTTCACAGAAAGAGAGCCTGTTAACGACGTGGTATTGAGTCGCCGCGGTGGTGTTGATCTTACGCATGATCGACTTCGCATCGGAACCTCGGCTACGAGACGTGTTGCCTTTGTGAAACACTTCTATCCGCAACTCACAACGGTATCGATACGCGGCAATCTGCAAACCCGTATCGCAAAATTAGAATCCGGTGAGTGCGATGCACTATTACTCGCATATGCCGGCGTACACCGCATGGGATTTGATAATTTGATTGTTGAGAAAATCCCGACCAGTTATTTTGTTCCGGCTGTTGGACAAGGAAGCATTGCCATTGAGTGCCACAAGAAACTTGCATTTGAAAAGAAAGAAGTAATTCGCCGTTGGGTGAATCACGAAGAAACAGAAAACTGTGTTCGTGCAGAGCGGGCTTTTCTGAAAACACTACAGGGTGGTTGCAGCATTCCAGCTTTCGGCTACGCGCATTACGAAGAGAATCTGATCACACTGAAGGCTGGCATTATTTCGTTAGATGGACAACGTGTTGTTAAAATTAAAAAATCATCTTCCTTAAATGATATCAAGGCATTGGGAGAATCGGTAGGACACGATGTATTGCAATCGGGCGGAAGAGAGATTTTGCAAGAGATTCGTCATAAAATGGCGTTGCAATAGCACATCGAACAAATCATTAACTTTGCCTGTTATACTTCAGATTTATGAAACGAATATTATCCATAACGCTTTTATCAATTAGTTTACTCATGACCAGCTGCGCACAAGACAAAGACTACGTCGTAACCATCAAGACCGAATACGGAGACATGGTGGCGATCCTCTATAATGAAACACCGCTTCACAAAGCAAACTTCCTCAAGCTTGCGAAAGAACATTTCTACGATAGCTTGCTCTTTCACCGCGTAATAGACGGCTTTATGATTCAAGGTGGCGACCCCGATTCTAAGAATGCTCCAGCAGGAAAGATGCTCGGACAAGGTGGACCTGGGTATACCGTTCCGGCAGAAATTAATGCTAAGTATTTTCATGAAAAGGGGGCACTCTCGGCAGCACGTCTTGGCGATAACATGAATCCAAGCAAAGCATCCAGCGGAAGTCAATTCTACATCGTTCAAGGTGGCCCTGTAAACACGGCACAGTTGAAGATCGATCCCATTAAGTTTAACGAAATGATGGGTACGTTCTTTAACAATCCAGCGAACAGTACATACCGCGATTCACTGATGGGCTTCGCACAGAAAAATGATCGTGAAGGATATGAAAAATGTCTCATGGACATCAAAGTAATTGCTGAAAAGGAAACCGGCATTAAAGCGGAGCGAGACATATCACCAGAAAAAGAGAAAGCTTACGGCTCCGTCGGTGGTACACCTCAACTCGACGACCAATACACGGTGTTTGGAAAAGTAATTAAAGGACTCGATGTGATCGACAAGATTGCCAAAGTTCAGAAAGATCGCTCTGACCGTCCTGTGAAAGATGTACGCATGACTGTTTCTGTTGAAGAAGTTTCTGTAAGCGAAATCGAAAAGTTATACGGCTACAAAGTAGAACCTGCACCGAAGAAATAAGCTTAAAGCAGAAAGTCGAAGACGGCGCGCTTCGCGGCGCTTAAAGCGCTAAAGTTTAATTTAAAATATATAATGCCTGAGAAAATATTCTCAGGCATTTCATTTGCATCTAAGGATGCCGCGAATGTGATAAAAATTATAACAATGAAAATTCTTGTAACGGGTTCAAATGGTTTGTTAGGACAAAAACTTTCGGTGTTGCTTCAACAGGATAAAAACGTTGAACTTATTGCTACTGCAAGAGGGAAATCTCATTTGGACATTACCAATGGACAATTCATTTCGCTGGACGTTTCAGACAAGCATGCAGTGGATGAAATTTTCTCACGTGTTAAACCTGATGTGGTCATTCATGGAGCCGCGATGACACAAGTGGATCAATGTGAGACGGATCGTGAAGCCTGCTGGAAAACAAATGTTGATGCTACACAATACATAACAGATGCCTGCATTCAACACAACACTCACCTGGTGCATGTATCTACCGATTTTATTTTTGATGGCAGTCACGGCCCGTTGGATGAAGAAGAAAAACCAAACCCCGTCAACTACTACGGCGAAAGTAAACTCGCTGCAGAGCAACTCATCATGCGTAGTCATGCAAGTTGGTCCATACTTCGCACTGTGCTTGTCTATGGCATCACCAATGATATGAGTCGCTCGAACATCGTGTTATGGGTAAAGAATAGTTTAGAACAAGGCAAGACCATTCAAGTTGTAAACGATCAATGGAGAACACCTACGCTTGCAGAAGATCTCGCCATGGGCTGTTATCTTGCTGCTATTAAAAAAGCAAAGGGTATCTACCATATCTCGGGAAAAGATTTCCTAACACCCTACGACATAGCGATTGCTACTGCCGACTATTTTAACCTCGACAAGTCTTTAATCCAAGCAACAGATTCTTCAAAGTTCAAACAACCTGCACGTCGACCGGCGAAGACAGGATTTATTATCGATAAGGCTAAGAAAGATCTTGGGTACGAACCGCATTCATTTCAGGAAGGAATTGGTGTGCTGGCGGAGCAGATACGCTAAAAGCTTAAAGCAAAAAGCAAAAAGCAGAAAGTTGAAAGTTGAAAGTTGAAAGTTGAAAGTTGATAAAAACAAAGGCTCAGCAATGCTGAGCCTTTGTTTTTTACTCGATCGGGCTTTTAGCTTTCTGCTTTCTGCTTTTTCAACGCGATGTAGTATAGTGGAATTCCGATGAGTACGATTAATAGTCCTGCGCCACTGAAAACTGGCTTCTGCCAGATTAAGAGCACACAGAAAGTTAATCCCATCACAATGTAAAGTGCTGGAAGCACAGGATAACCAAAGGCTTTGTATGGACGCGGCACATCAGGTCTTGTTTTGCGCAGGATAAAAATACCGGCAATGGTGAGTGCGTAGAAGATCACCACGACGAATGAAATCATATCCAACAAATCGCCATATCGTCCGCTTAAACACAAGAGACATGCCACTACACATTGTGCCCATAATGCCCACTGTGGTACAGCGTTTTTATTTAGTTCTCCGGCCTTTTTAAAGAATAAGCCATCTTGCGCCATCGTATAATAAACGCGCGCGCCTGCGAGGATCAATCCATTATTACAACCAAACGTCGAAACCATGATCAACACGGCGATCACGGTCTGTCCCGCAGGGCCGAATATCTGATTCGCTGCGGCAATCGCGAGTCGGTCTGCATTCGGATATGCGATGCCATCCAACGGAAGAACATACAAATACATCAAGTTAGCAGTTACGTAAAGTACCGTTACGATGAGTGTACCTAAGAAGAGGCTTAGCCCAATATTGCGTTGTGGATTCTTAATCTCACCCGCGATGAACGTTACATTGTTCCAAGCATCGCTACTGAACAACGAGCCGGTCATGGCGGCTGCAATCGCACCGAGCAACGCGATACCACCAATCTCCTTCCATCCTGTTGGCGTCACACCGTTATTGCCAACGCCCAGATCTTGCATGGCACCAAAACCAGTTTGCCAATTTGCAGACCAGTAGTTTTGTTTGACGAGCAGAAATCCGAAAACAATTAAGCCAAATACAGCGATAAGCTTCGACGCTGTAAATGTTGACTGAATGAGTTTACCTTCTTTCACACCACGCGTGTTCACCCAGGTGAGGAAAATGATCATAATAATGGCCGTGACCTGCGCCGCAGAAATATCGATGAAGCCCAACGGTAGCAGGATGTTGCTTTCACTCATCCATGGGAAGAGATATGCAGAAAATCTGGCAAATGCTACACCTACCGCAGCAATGGTTGCTGTTTGAATTACTGCGAAGAAACTCCAGCCGTACAAGAATCCGACGAGCGGATTGAATGCTTCTTTAAGATAAACATATTGACCACCAGCCTTGGGAAACATACCACTTAACTCGCCATAACTTACGGCGGCAACCATGGTCATAAATCCAGTGATCAACCAGACACCCACAAGCCATCCGGCACTTCCAACGTTTCGGGTGATGTCTGCACTAACTATAAAAATCCCAGAACCAATCATGGACCCCGCAACGATCATCGTTGCATCCCAGAGACCAAGGACTGGTTTAAATTTCGTTTCGCTCATGTAGGTTAGGTTAATTTAAGCGGGTAAGATAGTGAAAAAGTGTTCAAGTGCTCAAGTGTTCACGGTTCAGGTTTTTCGTGACGGATGATACAATAAAAACACATAAAGTCGCAACACTTTGAATACCCCCTCTCGTTTAATGGTTCACATTTTACAATTATCTTACTACCCCAAAGACAACGCTACCGGATTATGGAATTCCTCAAAAACAACTTTGCACGGGTCTACTATGACCAACAGCTCGACACGCTATTCTTGGAGTATACGAATAAGGTTCCGAATGATGCACAGTTCATTGCCGTTAACCAGGCTGTGCTCGATGCTTTTCTAAAACTTAAAACTCAAAAATTTGTCGCCGACATTCGGAAGATGGGAATCATTAGTCTGGGTGCACAAGATTGGGTTGTCAAAAATCTACTGCCCGGCATGTTCAAACATCTCAATGGTAAGAAGCTGTACCATGCTCAATTCCTGGACGCATCGGAAATACATCGAAAGTATCGGCAGGAAACATCAAGAATAAATCAACCAAAGTAGCCGACGATTTCGAAGTGGTTCAGTTTACGAATGAACCGGAACTGAAAGCGTATTTGCTTTCGATCAAATAAAAGTTAAAAGTTAAAAGTTTAAGGTTTAAGGTGCTTATCAGCGAGTGATATCGTCCAGGCAGTTCTAAACTAAAAAACTTTAACTTTTTACTTTCAACTTCTAAACCATTTCTTATCGGCATAAAATGTTCCGAACGGAACGAGGGATGCAATAAACGCGAGTAATGCTTTCCAGGACGGCCAGCGGTGTTCATCCCATACCAAATACAAGAAGACTATGTATGCAATAAAAAGCACGCCGTGGGCCATTCCTACAACACGCACAGCACCTGGCATGTTCGCATAATATTTCAATGGCATGGCAATGCCTAACAAAATCAAAAACGACATTCCCTCCAAAAATGCAACAACACGCAAACGTCCAAGCGATGTATTTAAAAGATTTGTCATCGTATTAAAAATAAAGTCCGGCAAAGATATTACCGGACTTGTTATGATACACTGATTGTTGAAAGATTATCATTCGCTAAACAACTCACAGAAATCGTTTACACCAATGTGACGATCCTTCGCACGGTAGTGGAGGTCTAACACCCCATGACTCAAACTTCCGCTACCTTCGATCTCATATCCATCCACAATTTGAAACGGTATATCAATCGAATTTCCATTGTAATATGCGTACACTTCAATACCATCGGCATACAAATCACGCAGCATTATCTCTGACGAACCATACGATCCCACTTTTGTAATCGTGACGCCATAGTAGTGAAATTCATCATACGTTCTACTGTAGTCTTCAACGTCGTAGTAGCCAGTAATCTGGTCGCGATGATCATAACGAGGCTCGACATAATAAACATCACATGAAGCCATTAATGTAATGACAAGTACCGCAAGCAAAACCTTTTTCATAATCGTAGTTATTGGGTTCTACAAGGGTAATTGCAAGTTTAAGGCCACATTTTTTTGTTATCGGTTTATTGGTTATCAGTTATCGGTGTGGTGGTAAACTGGCGTTTTAAAGGCACTTTGAGCTCCGACGTTGCCTGGAGAATCAATAATCCTTGCTACGCGTCCAAAGGTGGCTTTCAACTCTCTGCTTTAAGCTTAATTTTGCGGTGCTTATGAATGAATTGCGTATAATTTTTATGGGTACTCCGGAGTTTGCGGTGCCTAGTCTTGAAGTGTTGGTCGAAAACCAATTCAATGTAGTCGCTGTGATTACCGCACCCGATAAACCCCAAGGTCGTGGGCAGAAGATTGTTTATTCACCCGTGAAAGATGCGGCCTTAAAGCACAACATCCCGGTGCTTCAGCCCACAAATCTAAAAAGCCCGGAATTCATTGAAGCGCTAAAAAGCTATCAAGCTAATTTGCAAATCGTTGTTGCCTTCAGGATGCTTCCAGAGATCGTATGGAACATGCCGAGTCTTGGCACCTTCAACCTACACGCCTCACTCCTTCCTCAATATCGCGGTGCTGCGCCGATCAATTGGGCCATCATCAATGGCGAAAAGGAAACAGGCGTAACGACCTTCTTTTTACAACACGAGATTGACACAGGAAGTATAATCTTCCAAGAAAAAGAAACCATCGCCGACGACGATAGTGTTGGAACCCTCTACGAAAGGCTGATGCAAAAAGGATCACGACTGGTGTTAAAAACCGTTGAAGCAATCCAAGCAGGAACGTATCCTTCTGTACCGCAATCCATGAGCGAAGAAATCAAACATGCACCCAAAATTTTCAAAGAAACGTGCGAGATCAAGTGGGATCAATCTGCTGTTGACGTTGTAAACTTCGTTCGCGGTCTTAGTCCCTATCCGTCGGCATGGTGCACTTTAGCAGGAAAGACGTTTAAGATCTTTAAAACTTCTGTTGCATCGAAACAAGATCAGAATAGAAAACCTGGTGAATGGTGGAGTGACGACAAAACACAACTCTTGGTAAAAACTTCAGACGGTTGGATTCAAATCGACGAACTTCAACCTGAGGGAAAGAAGCGTATGAGTATTCAAGACTTCTTCAGAGGGAACAAACTTAACACGACGAACTAACACTATGAAAATATCACTGATCGCCGCGCTGGCTGAGAATCGTACGATAGGAAAGAATAACGATTTACCTTGGCAACTTCCCGATGACATGAAATATTTCATGGAAACCACGAAAGGTCATCACTGCATCATGGGAAGAAAAAACTATGATTCTATTCCAGCAAAGTTTCGCCCTTTAGCCAACCGTGAAAATATTGTCGTTACGCGACAGCATAATTTTACTGCGCCTGGCTGTACCGTTGTAAACAGTATCGAAGCAGGCATTGACATCGCTCGAAAAGCCAACGAGCACGAGACCTTCATTATCGGGGGAGCCGAAATCTATCGACAAAGTCTTTCGTACGCGGATCGTCTTTATCTAACGGAAATCAAAGCGACGGTGGACGGTGATACATTTTTCCCACCTGTTGATCATTCACAATGGAAGGAAATATCAAGAAGACATCACCCAACAGATGAAAAACATAAGTATGCTTTTGATTTTGTTGTTTATGAAAAGTGTTAATGGATAACAGTTAGTTCACGGGTCACGGATGACAGTTCACAGATAACAGTTCACGGTTCACGGTTCACGGATAACCGATAACAGATAACCGATAACCGATAACCGATAACTTTCGACTAGGCGACTTCTTCACCTGGTTGGGTCTTCCATCGCTCATGCATCCATACCCATTGCTCGGGGTGTTTGCGAATTACATCTTCAATAAATGTTGTGAGCACTTGCGTGTTGTAGACCATATCTACTTCGTCATCTCCTGTGATATGCATGGGGATCTCCGGAAGAATATGCATGTGTTGTTTCCAATCACTTCCGAGATGAACGTATGTTGGCACGATCGCGGCTCCGGTTTTCAATGCGAGGACTGTAGCGCCGACAGGAGTGGCGGCTGGCTTCCCGAAAAAATTTACAAAACGGCTTTTTACTTTGGTATCTTGATCGATCAGTAATGCCACTGAGCCTCCTGATTTCAAAATCTTGATCATGCGAAAAGTCTCACGCCCGCGTTCGATGGCGATGGCGCCATGTCCATTGCGATAGTCCCAGAGTAACTTATTCAAGCGTTCGTCTTTCAACGGTGTTCCGATGATGTTGGGGTTAAGGCCACGCATGGCCATTGTGGTCACTTGTAAATCAAACGCACCGAGGTGACAGGTTAAGAAGATCACGCCTTTGTTCTTCTTGTTAGCGGCTTCAAAATTCTCAAAGCCATCAACGACTAAAAACTGTTCCAATTGATCGATGGTTTTAATGCGTGAGGCACGTAAGATTTCCCCTGCATTTTTGCCAAGCATTTCAAATGATTTTTTAGACAAGCGTTTAATGTCCGCTTCACTTTTCTCATTTCCGAAAGCAAAGATTAGATGGCGCTGTGTGAGCCTTCTTGTTTGACTGGCAAACAGGTAGGCCAGTCTGCCGAGGAAGCCGCAGAATCGAAGCCAAAGCACCCTAGGCGTGATTTGTGAAATGAAGATGAGAAACTGCACAAAACGGTACACGATAGCATACCTGACTTTTCTCCTAAATTTTTTAACACTTCCCATGAATCGCGAAGATAACTTTTAATTAATTGGAAGTAAATTTCAACGTGAAAACACTGTATATCGTTCGCCACGCCAAATCCAGCTGGAGCGACCCGCTCGCGGATGACTTTGACCGCCCTCTGAATGAACGCGGAAAACGCGATGCCCCGCGCATGGGCAAACGCCTGAAGGAAAAGGGCATTCTCCCCACGTTGATGATCACCAGCCCTGCGAAACGCGCGCGAGCTACTGCCCGACGCATCGCCAAAGCACTTCAATACAAAAAGGACGACATCAAAGAAGAACGCAAGCTATACCATGCCGAGGAAGACGTTATCCTCGATGTGATCCGAAACCTGAAAGACAAACACAACAGCGTAATGCTTTTTGGCCACAACCCAGGGCTAACAAATTTTGTAAACTCACTTCAAGACAAAGAGTTTGACATTGACAATATTCCAACCTGCGGTGTTGCTGCTTTTCAGTTAAAGATCGACTCTTGGAAGGAACTATCGTGGGGTAAAGGAACGATGGTGTTCTTCGATTACCCGAAACGATTGGATGACTAATCGTAGTACACAGGATTATTTTTTAGAACAGTCGCGGTAGGATGTCATGCAAATTCATCATACCTACAGACGCAACGATGCGTATTGCGATGAACTTGACACCGACGCTGTATTCACCGGCGTTGTACAATTATCGACAGGGAAAGTCGCGCTACTTTCACAAAATCTGCTTACGGCTAGCATTAGACCTCACGATAAATGCTTCGTTAAACAATTGTGCGAAGTCCGTAAAGCACGTTTTCAACTATGATACATTTTTTGTAACTTCTCTTACCCTTCCGCCCATCCTTTCAATTTACGACTTATGACAACGGATCAAAGCATTTTAAATCGATTGCAGAAAAATTGGCGTATTGAGTCCTTCGACTTCCACCTAAGAGGTTATTGGGATCTTGACGATTCTTCTGAAAAAATCTTCGACCTGAGAAATATTCAGCTACGTCCTACCGGGAATTCATTTAAGCAGGATGTTCCCTACTTTTCTATTCGGAACAAAACGCATATCATTCAATTTGACAATAATGCGTTCTATGAAATTGAACATCTTGACGATAATGGGCTTGTACTTACCTACTGCGTGATTGGCGAAGAAGATGAACTCGCCAAAGTATTTACAATACGACTTCGGGTGTAAACTCCTCTTGGCACAATTTGTACTACGGCAACAACGCTACTACTTTCTGAGCCAACCTAATATCCGATCGTTGTCAATCCACCATTTTCCATCTTCATGTATTAATTTGAATCGTGCACGTGACTTCCCGAAAGCACCTGGATTCTGCTGTATGATTTCAATTTCATCGTCGTCGATGCTTGCAATGATCGAAACATGTCCGTACGGGTTGCCGCTAGTTGCCGAGTAAACTAAAAGATCATTTTCCTGAGGCTTTGATTTACTTCTGTTTCTGTATTGCGTTAAATCGCGACGCACATTTGACGTTCCGTCATCAAGCGATTGATCAAAAAAATCTTTTGCATTCCCATAACTATCAGGCATCTTGTGCTGAAGATGTTGATAGTAGTAACGCTTCACAAATTCAACGCATTGATATTTGATGCCGAGATTATAGCCATCACTTGATAGATTCCTTTCCCCGACATTCGAAACGTCGCCATTGTAATAAACCACTACACCATGAAGGCTGTCGACGGGATCTCCCACACGTAATGTTGCGAGCACTTGCGCTTTTCTCCAGGGCACGAAGTACAGCCCCACAATAGCAAGTGTAAGTATTGCGATGATGACGATCTTCTTCATGATTATATTTCGCTACGAAGTGCTGTTTTTCACAAACACGGATAGCTAAAACAAATGTTTCGGAATGTCCCACACTCTTTTCTTCAGCACACCGAATTCCCTGAACCTGTAACCGATCAGAATTTTAAACAGGTTATTGGCACTGCTCAATCGCGCGGTTTCGAATTTTGCCGTATTGGCCTGGCTCATGAAACTTATACCACCGAAAATATAATCTCCGTTATAGCCAAGACCGATTCGCGCAGAAACGTAAGCGTTAAACCTGATATCGTGCTTCGGTTTTGCATCGTCGGGGGTGTACGTAATCCAATTATGCGACGGCCCTACAGCCAAGGCTCCGTTGAGAAAAAAACCTTTATAAATCAGACTGTAAGTATATCCTGGTGCTAAGCTGAGTGAGGTAACTTGAATTGATTTGATTTTTGAATCGATGCCGAACTCCGATTGATATGTTTGTCCCAACAATGCCGAATCCGCCGCGGCACGAAAACTATTCAAAGAACTCACCAGTAAGAACGATCCCGAGCTTCGTAGTTGACGCTCAATGTAGTTGTATGCCGACCGAAACGAGAACTTGTTGTAGTTAAACGTATAGTTGATCGATACGCCATAATTTCTCGTGGTAATATCTGGGCGCTGAGGAAATGGCGTACCAGAAGCAACCTTTCGCGCGCCATCGTTAATATAAAAACCGCTGTACTTTTGATAATATAAATCGCTTCCCCATTTTTTTCCCAGCACGTTCAACTGAATGTCCCGTGCCGACGACTCGCCATAAATGTATTTACTTTGTTCATCCAACGGTACAGCAAACGCAAGCTCAAGTGCGAGCTCAAATACGTATAACCCAACACCGAAACTATAAGGTTTATTGGATTCAAAAGCTACTCTGCGATCGCCATCGGTAATGCGTTCTAGTTCAAAAGCCAGTTTACGCTGTTTGATTACGGGCCATAAAAAAAAATGATCAGGAAAGGGTTTGATGTAATTCGCCCTTAGCGAGTCTCCAGCACTTCTTGGATACTTCGTCACAACAATATCGTCTTGCGCCGATAAAGCCGTGTAGAAAAAAACGAAAAGTATAATTAGTACTTTCTTCATCAAAGGATAAACTCGCTCAAATCTCTGTTTTTCACCAGGCCATTCAATTTCTCCTTCACCATTTCTGCATTCACAACTATTCTTGCGTTTGGCCCAATCTTATCTGGAACATCGAATAAGAATTCATTTAACAAACGACTCATAACCGTTTGTAATCTTCTTGCGCCGATATTCTCCACTTCTGCATTGATGGTGAAAGCAGTTTGGGCAATCTCATCCAATGCATCGCTTGTAAAATTAATTTCCACGCCTTCCGCTTCAAACAAAGCTTGATACTGTTTCGTCAAAGCGTTTTTTGGTTCTTTTAAAATGCTAATGAAGTCTTCACGCGTCAAATTGTTAAGCTCCACGCGTATCGGAAAACGTCCTTGCAATTCCGGAATCAGATCAGACGGTTTTGAGATATGAAAAGCTCCCGCTGCAATAAACAGCACATGATCCGTCTTGATGATGCCGTGCTTTGTATTGACGGTACTCCCTTCTACGATTGGCAATAAGTCACGTTGAACACCTTCACGACTCACGTCAGGACCTCCACCACCTTTACGTGCGCCGGAAGCAATCTTATCAATCTCATCGATAAAGATTATTCCGGCATCCTCGGCGCGTCGAATAGCTTCGTCCTTCACTTCGTCCATATCGATCAACTTCGCAGCTTCTTCTTCTAAAAGAATTCGGCGTGCTTCCTCAACAGTGACCTTCCGTTTCTTACTCTTCTTGGGCATCATACCGTTGAGCATCTCCTGCAGGTTCATCATCGACACTTCATCCATCATGCCGGCGCCAACCATTCCGACGTTTGATCCACTGCCACCTTTAATATTGATCTCAATCTTTCGATCATCAAGCTCACCTCTCCTGATTTTTTCACGAAAATGTGATCGCGTACGCTCATTTAACTCAACATCATTTTCCGGTGGATCTTGGCTGTTGTTTTCATTCTGCGAAAAGCCAGTAGGTCTCGAATGTTGTTTAACGGGAGGGATAAGCGCATCAAGGATGATATCTTCGACAGCTTGCGCCGCTTTCTCTTTCACTTCTTCTTTTTTACGCGCCTTCACAAGGTTGACAGACTGTTCAACGAGATCGCGTACCATACTTTCAACATCGCGCCCAACGTAACCAACTTCCGTAAATTTCGAAGCTTCTACCTTTACAAAAGGAGCATCAGCGATGCGTGCTAATCGGCGCGCAATCTCCGTTTTACCAACACCCGTCGCACCAATCATTAAGATGTTGTTCGGCACAATTTCACCTTGAATGTCCGACTTCGTATTCATTCTGCGCCAGCGATTTCGCAATGCTATAGCTACATTTCGCTTGGCTTCATGTTGACCTATAATATATTTATCGAGTTCAGCCACGATCTGTTGTGGCGTGAGGTATTTTGCGTCCATCATAACTTTCTTTTGATTATGCTATCAATATTTTTCGACAGGGTAAACCCATACCCTGCGTTCCCAACGACATAGCCATTGCGACTAAAAACGAAGTCGAACGATTTTATCTGCAGAGAAAATCCGAATGTCACACCCGCGATACCTCCACCGTTCTCAAGCTTTAACTCTTGATGCACTAAATAGTTATACCCCAGGAGGACGTTGAATTTTCGATGTATTAAAATCTCGGCGCCAAAGTTAAAACGTCGCAGTACTTTATCCAATGCACGCGGTTTGTCCATATCCGATGAAGCATTGTAATATGTAACATCATCCTCGTCCAAATTATAGGCCGTTAATGAGAATCGTATCGGCATGTGTTCAGGCTTAAACGTTGTCCCTATCTGAACGTCGAATGGAAGCGAAGGGCGGTCCTGCGCAGTGTAATCCGACGATACAAATCCGAAATTTTTAATCACTAACCCGACAGTCAAATCTTTGTGAGGATGAATGAAACATCCACCGAGGTCAAACAATACTCCACTTGCCCGGTAGCCCGCAATGTTGGAGAAAACCATTTTCAAATTGGCGCCTAATCGAAATGATGATACAAGATGTGACTTGCTTATGACAAGGGCTGTCTCCGAAGATTTAAAATCGCCAAGTTCAACGCCGGTCGCATCGTAGCTTGTTATCGTGCCATACCCAAGATGTTGTACACCGAAAGAGAGCATTCCTATTTTACGAAAACGATGTGCGTATGCAAAGGTAGCCTCACCAACGTCGGCTACATAAAACATGTAGCTCGCTGTACCTATACCCGCTAACGTGTCGCCCGCTAACGATGGATTTGAAAAAAGCAAGTTGAGATCTTTGTCGCGATGTGATACGTTCACACCGCCGAGTCCGGCGAGACGTCCATGATTTGGAACATTCAGGAACTCAAAAGACTTTTGTCCGCCGATTTGCGCGAAGACTGTGAGCGATCCCAATTGAAGCAATACAAAAAATAAAGTCTTCCGCACAGTAAGCAATTTTGCTGTTATTTCTGAAAACAACCTCTCTGCAACGACAGACAGGTCTGGATTCTACACCAATTGAATTCCAGGCGCGCTATTATCTTTAGGTTGTTCTGTAAAAACAAACTTCATCTGCTCTTTCACTTTATCCTTCAGCAACGCTACGCCCAATACCTGATCAACCGTTTCTACATAATGAAACGTCAACCCTTTCAAATAGTGTTTCTCTATCTCATCGATATCGCGCTTATTCTTAGCACTCAATACAATTTCACGAATACCACTTCGCTTGGCCGCCAAGATCTTCTCTTTAATCCCCCCTACCGGCAATACTTTACCGCGCAATGTGATCTCGCCCGTCATCGCCAACTTCGCCTTGATTTTTCGTTGCGTATAGATTGACGCCAGTGACGTGAACATCGTGATACCTGCGGAAGGTCCATCCTTCGGAACCGCCCCCGCAGGAACGTGAATGTGCAAATCATATTGCTGGAAAACCCGATGATCGATGGACAAACTTTCTGCGTTCGATTTAAGGTAAGAAAGCGCAGCTACAGCCGACTCTTTCATCACGTCGCCAAGTTGCCCTGAGATCGTCAATGCACCGCGTCCTTTGTTTAGACTCGATTCGACAAAAAGAATCTCGCCGCCCACTTGTGTCCAGGCCAAACCTGTTACCACGCCAGCGATATCATTTCCCTGGTAGAGTTCTTCGTCGAAAATTTCTGCGCCCAATACTTTGCGCACTGTTTCCTCAGTGACATTCTTATCGAACTCTTCTTCGAGTGCGACAGACTTTGCAATACTTCTTGCGAGTTGACCGATCTTACGCTCAAGGTTACGAACGCCGGATTCACGCGTGTATTGGTTTACAACTTTGGCAATCGCGGCTTTTGAGAATTTTGCATCCGCATTTTTTAATCCGTGTTCTTTAAGCTGCTTCGGAATCAAATGTTTGATCGCGATCTCAATTTTCTCCTCCTGCGTATAGCCTGTTACTTCAATGATCTCCATGCGATCGCGCAATGCGGGTTGAATTGTATCCAGCGAATTGGCGGTAGCAATGAAGAGCACTTTGGAAAGGTCATACTCTACTTCAAGATAGTTGTCTCCGAAAGTATTATTCTGTTCTGGATCCAATACTTCAAGTAATGCCGACGAGGGATCGCCGCGAAAATCCGACTTCACTTTATCAATTTCATCGAGGATGAAAACAGGATTCGACGACTGTGATTTCTTGATATGTTGTAGCACTTTACCTGGCATCGCACCGACATAGGTCTTACGATGTCCACGGATCTCTGCTTCGTCATGAACGCCCCCTAGCGACATGCGTACGTATTTACGTTGCAAAGCTTTGGCGATTGATTTTCCCAATGATGTTTTACCAACTCCCGGAGGACCATACAAACAGAGAATAGGTCCCTTCATATCTTGCTTCAGCTTGAGCACCGCCAAATATTCGAGAATTCTATTCTTAACCTTGTCGAGTCCGAAATGATCTTGGTCAAGAATTTTCTTTGCACGCTTTAGATCGAAGTCGTCAACCGTGTAATCTTCCCACGGAAGATCAAGCATAAACTCAACATAGTTCATGGCTACGGGATACTCGGCCGCCATGGGATTAATCCGCAGGAGTTTGTCGAGTTCTTTGTTGAAATGATCCATGGCTGCCTTGGGCCATTTTTTGGCTTCAGCACGCTTGCGAAATTTCTCTACCTCTTTGTCAGGACCATCGTAACCAAGTTCATCTTGAAGAACTTTAATCTGTTGACGAAGGAAATAATCGCGTTGTTGTTGGTCGATGTCGGTATGGACCTTTTTCTGGATCTCATGTTTGATCTCCAACATCTGAATGTCCTTCAACATATACTGCAGTAACAATGTACCGCGGTCGATGATGTTCTGAGTTTCGAGAATTTTTTGCTTGTCGACTACCTCGACGTTCAGATTCGAAGAGAGGAAGTGCACCAAGAACGACATGCTCGATATGTTATCGAGCGCTACTTGAGCTTCTTGCGGAATTTCAGGGTTCAGCTTCAATACTTTCGTGGCAGCATCTTTCAACGATTGGGTCAAGGCTTTCGCTTCCTTACCATCAACGTTCATCGTTGGCTCCGTCTGAAGTGTAATCTTCGCTGTGAGATATGGATCTTCCTGGACAAACTCGTTGATTTCGAAACGATTTTTTCCTTGTATGATGATAGTGGTATTTCCATCAGGTAATACCAGCATTTTGATGATCCTAGCAACCGTACCCACACGGTATAGATCTTCAATGGCAGGCTCTTCAGCTTGCGCGTTTTTTTGTGCGACAACGCCAATAATCCGATTTCCTTGATATGCTTTCTTGACAAGTTTGATCGACTTTTGACGACCAACGGTGATGGGAATAACAACACCAGGAAACAGAACCGTATTTTTTATCGGCAGAATAGAAAGTTCTTCGGGAAGGTCTTCTGGTTTGAGATCCGAATCCTGCTCAGGATTGATGAGTTGAATCAGGTCTTCCGAATCTTCTTGAACCAATTGTATAGGGAGTGCTTTAAACATGTTTTATCGTGTGTCAATCTGGCACAACACCCCGTCTATCGAGGTTATTGTATCCAGGGCTGCGTAAGGGACAATACTAGTGCCAAGACTGTTGTAAAAGAAGTAAAATTATGGCAACTTTAAGTTGTTGGTGTGAATTTTTACCTAACGCAGGTTCCGTGAAAACCTATTTTTTAATCTTGTTTGCAGCCTTTTGGCTCATGTTATGTACGCCCTTGAAGGCCCAAAAGCCAAAAACCAAATACAAAAAAGGCGGGGTCATTCAGCTTAACGATAGCCTGACAAGCTACGGTCAATCTGACATTTTCCATTTCCCTAACATTAATAAAGTTCGCCGTTACTACGACGAAAATAAAAACAACAGGTTAAAGGCCCTAGCCAAAGCCGGCGATTACGAAGCGCACTACGCTGAATTAAAAGCTTACGTTAAGAACTTCGGCATTGAAAACTTCTATCAGGATACACAGATGCTGTGGGACCTCGCCCGATTATCAGAAAAACTTGGACCCGCCGGCGAAGCCATCTTACTCTACAAACTTGTCCTGAAACATCACAAGGCAACTTTCGACGACAAGGAAGTAAAAAAGGAATTCGATAAGATCACTGAGAATCAGAAAGACCTGTACGTGCCGCTTGCACAATACTATGAACTCGTTGCATACCGTAAAGAGATCGACACATTGCGGCCTCCACAAGGCGTGTTACTGAACATGGGATACGGCGTAAACTCGGAGAAGGAAGACTATGGACCAACCATCGGAAACGTCGATAACATCTTACTCTTTACGTCGAAGCGAAACACCATCGCCGATGCCTTTAAAAAGGTACCGAATGAAGATCTGTTTTACGCGATCAAGTCCGATACGGTGTGGGGTTTCTCGGAGGAGTTCAAAAACATCAACACCCAATACAATGAAGGTTCAGCTTGCTTAAGTCGCGATGGTAAACAGCTCTTTTTTGCGCGTTGCAATTCGCCTGATTCCTATGGAAACTGCGATATCTTCGTTGCTGATTTAAAGCCTGATAGCAGTTGGGGGTTTGTGCGCAATCTTGGAACGAGTATCAACTCAGTTTCGTGGGACTCACAACCGTCTCTCTCCCACACTGGCGATACCTTGTTCTTTGCATCTGATCGCATTGGTGGTTTTGGATTTTCAGACATCTACTTTTCCGTTAAAGATGCCGCGGGCAATTGGGGAAAAGCACAGAATGTTGGTCCGATCATAAACACGCGTGGTTTTGAAGTGAGCCCATTCTACCACCATCGATTCAACGTATTGTACTTCAGCTCCAATGGGCAGCCATTGAACTTTGGAGACTTTGATATCTACAAGTCGTTATATAAGCAGAATCTTTGGGAAGAACCTAAGAATATTGGTCCGCTGGTGAACGGTGCGGGAAGTGAATATTACTTTACGATCGATTCAGAATCAAGTAACCTATACTATGCACGATCTGCCGAAAGTGATCTCAAAAATTTAGACTTACACTCCTTCCCTGTTCCGATGGAGGCACAGCCAAACGCCACGGCAAAGTTGAAAGGAACATTGATTAACTCGGAAACTAAAAAACCGTTCCGCGGAATTGTTTCTGTGATTGACTTAGACAAAGGCGTTGAAGTGGCACCTAAATTTCTTCGAGAAGACGGATCCTTCGACTTCAACCTGATTAACAAACGCAACTACTTATTGATCATTCAAGGGGATGATTTTTTCCGCATCGAAGAGATCTTCTACATGGAGGGCGACAAAGAAATCAATCTTGAAACAGAGCCAATCGAAAGCAAGATGGCGTTCAAGTCACTGGAGTTTGAGAACGGAAAAGCAGACATCCTGGAATCGATGCACAAGGATTTGGATAAACTCGCCAACTTTATGATCGACCACCCGAAGTTTCATTTAAGTATCTCGGGGCATACCGATTCACAAGGAAAGGAAGAATCTAACCTAAGACTTTCTCAAGCGCGTGCGGATGCCATTAAGGCGTACTTGATCTACCAATTTAAGATCGCCGCTGGTCGTATCAATGCGCACGGTTACGGCAGTGCCAAACCATTGGTAGATGAAAATACCGATGACGACAGAAGGTTAAATCGCCGAGTGGAATTTGAGTTGAAGAAAGAGGAGTGAAAAAGCTTAGAGCAGAAAGCGGAAAGCTCAAAGCGATTCAATGTGTCCTTTTAGCTGCAGCTCTCTTTTTTTTACGAACATCAGAAAGGAGCGAGCGGAAATTAATCGACGACTTCCTATTTATCTTGATCATAAAAAAAGGTCTACCGTCGCAGACCTTTCTTTCAATTCAATTTGAATTTATAGTGTTATTATTTTGACACCGTCGTATTACCGCGCCACTTGTTCACTTTCTTTATAATGTCATTTGCAAAGACAAATACCATCAGCGCCAGTAATATTATCATGCCTACCTTCTGCGCGTTCTCCAGGAATTTATCGGACGGCTTGCGACGAGTGATAATTTCATATCCTAAGAACATTACGTGGCCACCATCAAGCGCCGGGATCGGAAGCAAGTTCATGAACGCCAGTACGAGAGACAATACCCCTGTCAGTTTCCAAAAACGTTCCCAATTCCATTCTGTTCCAAATGCATCCATGATACCAATCGGCCCTGAAAGTGAATCTGCAACGGGAAGCTCACGTGTAATCATTTTTTTAAACGCGGTAATCTGGTCGAACAACGTACCAAAAGCTCTTTCTGTGCCAAGGGGAATTGACTCACCAAAACTATAGTGTGTGATAACCTCTGCATCCTTCAGGTGTTTGCTAGACGGAGCGTATCCGATTTGGCGTCCTGCTTTAAATGGCGTAACAAACGCGATCGTATCACTGCCTCGAAGTACTGAAAATCTAAGAGTATCACCTTCAAATGATCTGGTGATCTTCTGAACCTGATCGTTGTATTGTACAGCAGTTCCCTGAAGTTCCAGGATACGATCCCCTTTCTTCAACCCCAGGCTGTCTGCAATTTTACCTGACAAAACAGTATCGATCACGGTTGAAAAACGTGGCATTAGGAAATAAGGTGCGCCACCGCCTTTGCCGAATTCACTTATGAAACCTTTCGGAATATCGATCGTCAGGATTTTGCCATCGCGCTCGATCGTATAGCTTGCACTGTCGGCAAGGAAATTAGAAACCGAGTATAGCTCTTCGATATACTTGTAGTCTTTACCATTAATCTTCAGAATTTTGTCACCACTCTGAATTCCCAACTTCGTTGCCAAAGGTCCTGCCGCAAATCCACCGCGCTCATTCGCCACCTCTTTCTTATAATTGACGTCTCCGTAGATGAATGTCAATCCGATAAAAATCAAAATACCAATAACAACATTAACAAAAATTCCACCGAGCATTACGATTAGTCTTTGCCATGCTGGCTTGGATCTAAATTCCCAAGGCTGCGGATCGCGCTTCATCGTTTCGGTGTCGAGTGATTCATCGATCATTCCGGAGATTTTCACATAACCGCCGAGGGGAATTGCACTTAAGGCATATTCAGTTTCACCTTTTTTGAACGACCATATTTTTGGCGGGAACCCGATAGAGAATTGCTCCACGCGCATTCCAAAATATTTTGCTGCTAACAAATGTCCGAATTCGTGAACCGCTACTAGAAACGACAAGCTCAACAAAAGCTGAGCTAAACTAATCATCCATTCCATTTATAATCCTGTTGTATTGTTCTTACTTCGTTTACTTTTTAACCGACAGTCTTCGCGAACCGCCCCGCCTTAATCATTTCATAGGCGAAGATGCGTGTTTCTTTATCGGTATTAACATAGTCGTCTAAGCTCGGTTGTTTTACGAAATCCATTTTCGCGAGACATTCCTCAACAAGCGTCGACATTTCTAGGAAACCAATGTTGTCCTTCAAAAATTCAGCCACGGCTACCTCATTTGCAGCATTTAGCACACAAGGCATGTTTCCCCCTTTTTCAAGGGATGCAAAAGCCAGCGCAAGATTACGAAAAGTTTCGGTATCGGGCTTCTCGAATGTGAGCGCAGGGTATTTGGCAAAATCGAAACGGGGAAAATCGGCTTTTAAGCGTTCTGGATAGGACATTGCGAATTGAATTGGCAAACGCATATCAGGCAGCCCAAGTTGCGCTTTAATGGAGCCGTCCTCGAATTGTACGAGCGAATGAATGATCGACTGTGGATGCACGATCACCTCTACCTGCGACGGTTTTAAGCCAAACAGCCATTTTGCTTCTATCACCTCAAGCCCTTTGTTCATCAACGAAGCCGAATCGATGGTGACTTTTGCACCCATCGTCCAGTTGGGATGTTTTAATGCCTGTGCCTTCGTTACATGCGCTAATTCGTCGCGCTTCTTTCCGCGGAACGGACCACCAGACGCCGTTAAGATGATCTTTTCGATTCGATTATGGAACTCACCTGTAATACACTGAAAGATCGCTGAGTGTTCTGAGTCCACCGGATAAATATTAACAGCCCTCTCACGCGCTTTTTGCGTGATCAACTCGCCCGCCACAACAAGCGTCTCTTTATTGGCCAGTGCAATCGGCTTACCGGCTTCAATCGCCGCCAACGTAGGACGTACACCAGAATAGCCAACCAATGCGGTTAACACCAAATCAATGGTATCCATCTGCACAACCGACGTGAGTGATTTCTCTCCTGCATAAACTTTGATGTCTTCATCGGCAAGCGCTTCTTTGACCATTGCATAATGATCGTCGTTCACGATTACAACTGCGTTCGGCTTGAATTGTTTCGCTTGTTCAATAAGGAGCGCTGCGTTGTTTTGTGCCGTCAATACTTCGACTTGGAAAATATCAGGGTTAGCAGCAACGACTTCGAGTGCTTGCGTTCCGATCGATCCTGTAGAGCCTAAAATGGCAATGTGTTTCTTTTCGTTCAAGGTGTGCGTATTTGTTGCAATCAAAAAATGATGTGCGCTTGCAATGCCGTGGCAATCTTACGGTCGTTGGATAGTCGGGGTACTTTGTTTTGCCCGCCGAGTTTTCCTTCGGATTTCATATAGTCGATAAATGCATTTTTTTTCAACGTAGAAATTTTCAGCACACGCAAGATATTGCCCGTGATTAAATCGTCGTAATAAACATTTTGTGATTGCATTTGTTTATCGAGTTCACGAGAAAATGCTTGCATGTCGTGTGGTGGATTTGCAAACTCGATAAACCACTCGTGATGGGGCAATCCTTCCGCTGGTGTTACTTGTGGCGCAACCGTAAATTCGACGACAGCAGCTTCTGGAAATTTCACCATGGTATGCTGCAGTGCGCGCTCAACTTCCTCTCCTATCACGTGCTCACCAAAAGCTGAGATGTAGTGTTTGATTCTGCCCGTGACAATAATTTTATAAGGATTTTTATTGATGAACTTAACCGTATCGCCGATGGAATATCCCCACAGTCCAGCATTGCTGTTGATAATCACGGCGTAGTTTTTTCCAAGTTCCACTTCTTCGATGCACAGCCGCGTCGGATTCTCATTGAAATATTCTTCTGTTGGAATGAATTCAAAAAAGATTCCGGTGTTTAGCAACAGTAACAGTCCTGGATCAGTTTGTGAATTTTGATAAGCCAAGAAACCTTCTGATGCTGGATAGGTTTCAATAGAAGGCACGCGCTTACCGATTGAATCTTCAAGTTTTGCACGGTAGGGTTCAAAATTCACACCACCATATACCAACATTTCGAAATGTGGAAAAACGTCTTTGATCTTTTTGCCAGTACGTGCCTGAATGCGATCGAAGTACATTTGGACCCACGGTGGAATACCAGAGATCAGCGACATGGGCGCGGGCAAAGTTTCATCGATAATTCGCTCGAGTTTTTCTTCCCAATCTTCAATGCAATTCGTCTGATACGAAGGCTTCTGATTGGTCTTGAGTATAGCGGGAACCTGGTGATTCGAGATACCCGAAAGCCTACCTGTTTTAATCCCTGCGACTTCATCGAGTTCAGGACTTCCTGAGAGGAAGATTAGATTACCGTCGAGGAACCGCGCATTACCTGTTTCATGAACATAGCTCATGACAGCATCGCGTGCGCTGTTGAAATGGTTAGGCAGTGATTCTTTTGTGATGGGGATATATTTCGTTCCGGAAGTTGTTCCCGACGTTTTGGCAAAATACGCGGGCTTACCGGGCCACAAAATGTCAGGCTTACCTTCAATAACTTTCTCAACGTAAGGCCTAAGCGCTTCATAGTCGCGAATGGGTACATGCTTCTTAAAATCATCGTAACGACGGATGTCGGCGAATTGATGATCACGTCCAAATGACGTCGATTTAGCGGTCTGTACGATATTCGACAGCGTTTTAAGCTGATATTTACCAGGCTCGGCCGACCATTTACGTGTTTTGGAAACAACATAAGCAGCGAAGGGCTTAGCCAGAACTGAACGGATTCCCATGCTGCAAGATATAATAGTCTAACCACGCCTGAAAATGCTAAATGTTTTTAAAAACTGTCAAGAATTCATTTATTACACGTTAAATCGATGTGGCAAAACTTTTGTACTTCGCGTTACATCAATATCCGTTTATCATCACATTTATGAAGCATACCATCCGAATTATACTCGTCGCTTTTATAGCCGGTTTTGGCGGATCATTCACATTCTACCATTTCTACATCAAGCCTGATCTGGCACAAGCCACAGCTCAAGAAGAATTTAGTCAGGTTAGCGACGACAATCCTCATCCATCAAGGCAATACGCAACGAACAATGCTGTACCATCCGATGCTACACCCGTGGATTTTAGTGAAGCCGCATTGAAAGCCACGCCAAGTGTGGTGTACATCAACAGTATATCGCGTGGAATTTCTTATTCCTATTGGGACTGGTTTTTCGGTGAAGGCGGTGGTGGCAATAGCCGTACGCAAGTAAGCAGTGGCTCTGGCGTGATCTTCACAGCGGATGGATACATCATGACAAACAACCACGTGATTGAAACCGCTGAACGCATCGAAGTAAATTACAATAAGCGCGTTTATCCAGCAGAGCTAGTAGGTGTTGATCCGTCGACCGATTTAGCGGTGATTAAAATAAAAGAAAACAATTTACCGGCGATCACGCTGGGCAACTCTAAAAATGTTCAGGTTGGCGAATGGGTGATTGCCGTCGGAAACCCGTACTCTCTTGCTTCGACAGTAACCGCCGGTATCGTGAGTGCAAAGGGACGTCGCATCGGCATTTTGGAAGACAAATTCCCAATCGAATCGTTCATTCAAACCGACGCTGCGATCAATCCCGGCAACTCGGGAGGAGCGCTTGTTAATAAATCTGGAGAACTTGTCGGCATCAACTCGGCAATCCTATCGCGAACAGGCTCGTACACTGGCTATGCTTTCGCTATACCGATCGATATCGCGAAGAAAGTATTTAACGACCTGGTGAAATACGGCGTCGTTCAGAAGGCTTTCTACGGCGGATCTGTTGTAGACTACGACTTCGAACATGCAAAGAAATACGATCTCCCTACGGATGTTAGTTTCAATGGTGTGTTGCTTGAGCAAATCGATCGTGATGGACAAGCTGCCAGTGCAGGTATGAAGCTTGGTGATATCATCATCAAAGTGAATGATGTTGTCGTCAATAGCCAAAGTGCTTTTGAAGAAGAAATGAGTTATAAAAATCCGGGCGACAAGATCACCTTCACCTACTTGCGCGAAGGCAAAGAAAAAATTGCAGACATTACGTTGGTTAACTCATCAGGCACACCAGAGCTGATTAAACGAAAAATTTTCACAGACTCAAATCTTGGTGCGCAATTAGAAGCGACCCGGTACGGTGTAAAGATCTTCAAGATCAAAGACAACAGTCTAGCAAAACAAATTGGTATACCAGAGAACTTCACCGTGATCGCACTCAATCGTGAGCGTGTAGCAAAACCGGAAGAAGTCATTCAATTTTTCCAGAAGTCGAAGAGCGGCTACGTGTATGGCGTAACCAGCGCGAAACAACAAATGGAAATCCCCTTTATGATTCGTTGATACGTAACGACGGTAACGATACATCACAAAAAAAAGCCTGGGATTGATCTCAGGCTTTTTTGTTATTCGCTTTGCTTACGCAACAATTTTAATTGCTCACGCGCAGTTTCAATTTCTTGCCCAATTCATCAACAGAAGATTTGAAATTAGGGTCCGTCTTCATCATGTCTTCAACGGATTCAAGTGCATGGATTACCGTACTGTGATCACGGCCGCCAAAGTTTTCACCGATCAATGCGAGCGTCAATTGCGTATAGCGTTTACAGAAATACATTGCTACTTGACGTGGTATTACGATTTCGCGTTTCTTCACTTTTCCCTTCATTGCTTCAAGGTCAACCTTAAAGAATTCAGCTACTGTTTTCTGAATGAAATCAACACTAACATCAGATTGAATTTCTTTGATGATGTTCTTCAATACCTCTTTTGCTAATTCGAGGTCGATTTCTTTTTTCAACAGCGTTGCATGGAAGATCAAAGAGTTCAAAACACCTTCCATATCGCGGAGATTGGTATCTACACTGTAGGCAAGGTATTCAGAAACTTCCGTTGGAATTTGAATTCCATCGGCTTGCATTTTCCGGTTGATGATCGCCAACTTCGTTTCAAAATCTGGCTCTTGTAAATCCGCTGTCAATCCCCATTTAAAGCGCGAGAGAAGGCGTTCTTGAAAGCCCTTCATGTCGCGTGGCGGGCAGTCACTTGTCATGATGATCTGCTTACCTGACTGATGGAGTTGATTAAAAATATGGAAGAACATTTCCTGGGTCTTTTCACGACCAGCAAGGAATTGAACGTCGTCAAGAATCAACAAGTCTACTTGTAAGTAGAAATTTTGAAACTCCTGTATCTTGTGATTTTGAAGTGCATTGAGGAACTGCGTTGTAAAATCGTTTTGATCGACATACAACACAACTTTACCAGGCATGTTGGTCTTAATCTCATTACCGATGGCTTGTACTAAGTGCGTTTTTCCTACGCCCACACCACCATACAACATGAGCGGGTTGAAAGACGTGACGCCTGGTTTTTTAGCAACAGCCAACCCTGCCGACCGCGCCAAGCGATTACAATCTCCTTCTACGAAATTATCGAAAGAGTATGTGGGATTGAGTCGAGAATTAACGGTGTGCGGATTCAGTGCCTTAAATGTGAACGGCGAATAATCTTCAGACCCGTAGCCATTATTGTTGATAGCACTTCTGCGATTGCCCGCGCCATTGACGGGATAATTAACAGACACTGCTGGTGCTTGTTGATTTCCACTATCGACGACTACTGAATATTCAAGACGTCCTGTTGGGCCAAGTACGGTGTGAATCGCCTTTTTTAGAACCGGAACATAATTATCCTCAAGCCACTCGTAAAAAAACTGCGAAGGAACCTGGATGGTGAGTACATCACCTTCGACGCGCAAAGGAACAATGGGCTTGAACCATGTGGTGAAATTTTCTTCACCAACATTCTCGCGAACTATCTCGAGACAATCATTCCATACGGTACCACTGGTAACTTCCATTGTTAAAGAGCTGATGAAGGTTGATTCTGGTTTCGCCAGGGCGAAAGGGAGACAAAGATGTGAAAAAAGACTTTAAGAAAACAAGGGTATTGATCCTTGATTTTACGGAAATATTTTCCATCGAAAAATTTAAACAAAAGCCACTATCGTTTGAGGAAAACTTCTTTAAAATTGAGCTGATTTAAACCCTATGGAAGAAAAAACAATCGCCGACCTGCTCCGTGAAACATTTTCTCCCGTGTTACCCAGCGATTGGAAACACGCAGCTAGTCAGGAGATTGAAGGTAAAGACCCATTCATATCGTTGGCGTGGAAAAATGCAGATCAGCTATCTTTTTTACCCTATTACAACGCTGCCGATACTGCTGCACTAAAAAAAATTCAACGCTCTCCTGCCCGTCAATCGCATCAAACACCGCGCACATGGGCGAATCTTGTCCCGATCGACGGTAAAAATTCTTCTCAGGCAAATAAACTTGCGTTGGCGCATCTCAACGATGGCGCTGATGGTATCTTGTTTGATTTACGCGCCGAAACAAACTATAACATCGATGAACTACTCCAAAATATTAATTGGGGTTATTGCAATATTTCATTTCAAATCAGTTCACAGATCACATTCGATGAACTAATCAAACATGCATGCTCGTATCCGACGGCTGCGGTACACGGTGCTTTTTTTAGTACGCAATTTTTCACACCGAAATATTTCCCGAAAGATCAGCCCAACTTAAAAATATTTGGACTCACAGTCCCAGAAAGTACATCTGCCGTGGAAATCGCAGATTCTTTGGTTGTCGTTGCTGAAGCCATCAAAAAATTATCGTCGCCCGAAGATCAAAAAGATTTCCTTGAACGAATTGCTTTTTCGATTGAAGCAACGCCACAGATTTTTGAAACAATCGCTAAACTAAAAGCACTACGCTTGTGCTGGTACCAGCTCGCAAGCAGTTATCAGGTAAGTCACGCATTCGACAACCTACATGTTCATGTACGGTCATCCGCAAAAAAAACAGACTACGACCCGCATGGCAATATGCTCAAGGGTACTTATGCAGCATTTGCTGGCGTCTGTGGTGGATGCGATTCATTGACGATTTATCCAGACGATATCGATAATACAACACTGTTTCGCATTGCACGCAACGTGACCACTATACTTCGTGAGGAGTCACACATGGACAAAGTATCTGATGCTGTTGCCGGCGCTTATGCGTTAGAAAAAATGACGCACGATCTTCGTGACTATGCCTGGAAAAAGTTTTTGGACAACGGGGAGACATTAGGGGTTCAGCATTTCGTAACCGACACCGAGGACAAGGGGCTGTCGCATACATATCATCACAAGGGTTGGCTAAGCGCGGAGGGCATACCTATAAAACCGCAGTACACGGAAGAAGATATCAACACACTTCCGCACCTTGTATTTGGCTCTGGCGTTCCTCCCTATCTGCGTGGGCCTTATGCAACGATGTTTGCTACCAAGCCTTGGACGATCCGACAATACGCAGGCTTTTCTACTGCCAAAGATTCCAATGCTTTTTATAGGAGAAATCTTGCGTCTGGGCAACGTGGACTTTCTGTTGCATTCGACCTCGCTACTCATCGCGGTTACGACTCCGACCACGTTCGTGTATCGGGTGATGTTGGCAAAGCGGGTGTCGCGATTGACTCCGTTCTCGACATGAAAATTCTTTTCGATCAGATTCCATTGGATAAGATGTCTGTATCGATGACGATGAATGGCGCGGTGCTTCCGATTCTTGCGTTTTACATTGTTGCCGCAGAAGAGCAAGGTGTAAAGCCTCATCAACTGACCGGGACGATTCAGAATGACATCCTGAAAGAATTCATGGTGCGGAACACTTACATTTATCCGCCTACACCTTCAATGCGCATCGTGGCAGACATCTTTGCTTACACGTCGAAGCACATGCCGAAGTTCAATTCGATCAGCATTAGCGGCTACCACATGCACGAAGCCGGCGCACCTGCCCATGTTGAGCTCGCTTACACGTTAGCCGACGGCTTAGAATATATCCGAACAGGTATTCAAGCGGGAATAGCGATCGACGACTTCGCGCCACGCCTTTCTTTCTTCTGGGGTATTGGTATGAACTTCTTTATGGAGGTGGCTAAAATGCGAGCAGGTCGCTTATTGTGGTCACAAATTGTGAAGCAGTTCGATCCAAAAAATTCCAAGTCGATGGCACTGCGAACGCATTGTCAAACGTCAGGATGGAGTCTTACAGAACAGGATCCTTACAATAACGTGACACGCACTTGCATTGAAGCATTGGCTGCCGTACTGGGTGGTACGCAATCGCTGCACACAAATTCTTTGGATGAAGCCATCGCATTACCGACAGACTTCTCGGCGCGTATTGCGCGAAACACACAGCTTTATTTGGAGAAAGAAACCGGGATCACCAAGTTAATTGATCCGCTGGGCGGATCTTACTATGTAGAAACACTCACGCACGAACTTGTACAAAAGGCGTGGACTTTACTGCAGGAAGTTGAATCCCTTGGCGGAATGACGAAAGCCATCGAAAGTGGCATTCCAAAGATGCGCATAGAGCAGGCTGCAGCGGCGAAACAAGCTCGCATAGATGCGGCGCGCGATGTGATAGTAGGCGTGAACAAATATCAAACGGACGAAAAACCTGACTTTGAAATTTTAGAAGTTGATAATACCGCAGTTCGGAATGAGCAAATCGCGAGATTACAAGAACTCAAATCTTCGCGCGATCACCACGCAGTTGCAGATGCGCTACAACAACTTTCAACCGCTGCAGCAAGTGGCGAGGGTAATTTGTTAGCCTTGTCGATTGCAGCCGCAAGATGTCGCGCTACATTGGGTGAGATATCCATGGCGCTTGAAAAAGTTTTTGGGCGTCATCAGGCGGTGATCAAATCTATTTCAGGTGTATATTCCGGTGAAATGAAAAATCAAAAAGATTTTCAAGATGTGCTCGCACTGTCTGACGCGTTTGCAAAATGGGAAGGACGACGACCGCGTATACTGATTGCGAAGATGGGGCAAGATGGCCACGATCGTGGCGCAAAAGTAATTGCAACAAGTTTTGCTGACCTTGGCTTCGATGTGGACATTGGATCACTCTTTCAAACACCAGACGAAGTGGCCATGCAAGCAGCGGAAAACGATGTACACATTGTTGGTGCATCCAGTCTTGCCGGTGGACATAAAACGCTCATCCCTGCCTTAATTCAAGCGTTGGAAAAAATTGGTCGTAGCGACATCATGGTTGTGGCTGGCGGCGTTATTCCCCAACAGGATTACGATTTCCTAACGCAATCAGGTGTTGCTTTTATATTTGGTCCCGGAACGATCATTACCGACGCAGCACGTGGCATCTTGCAAAAGTTGATGGCGCGCACGCACTAAATTCCGAGACAAGAATTTTCCCTATTCAGCTGATCTCACCTGTGATGGCATAAATAATCGTGTCGAAATGATTACATTCGAGGTTGAATTCAACCCCTTTCGCCATGAAGAATGTCAGGTTCTCCCTGTTCGTTTTGCTAATCGTTCTGGTTCAGCCAATTCTCGCACAAAACAAAAAGTTCGATAAGTCGCTCGCAAAAATCGATGCGTCTTTCAACTCAGGAAAATTCAGCAAAGCCAGCAGTGCACTCGCAAAGCTTAAAAAAACCATTACGGCTAAAATGGGCGCAGAAAATCCTTATATGCCTGCCTTGTATATTCGGGAAGCGCGCATAACGATGGCCTTAGGGGTTTTCACAACTTTCGATCATACGTTGAACAATGCCCTGACCAGCAGCAGCGCCGTGTTCGGAGAAAATAGCACCAGCTATGCAAGCACCTATATCGACGTTGCTGAAATTTATAACGAATATGGAAACTACCGAGTCAGTCGCGAATACCTCGGTAAAGCACGCGACCTTTTGAAGAAAACGGATCAGCTTACCGATGTGCTTACAGGAAGGCTCGCACTGGTTGAAGCGGAAGCCATGATTGGTCAAGGATATTGGGACGAAGCCCTTGATCTACTCGCTTCGGTTGAAGATTATTATATCAAGAGAGCTGTTGATAAAGAAACAAAAGTAGAGGATGGCAACATTAAAACGAAGCGTGTACCCGAAGAGGAGCTTCCAACACGTTTTGGTGACTATGTGAAATTGCTCACGCTCCGTGGCGATGCTTACGCTTCAAAAGGATTGATCTCCCTCGCTTCTACAGATCCAGACGCCGACAAAACATTTAGTCAACTCAACAGCTGGATTAAAGACCGTAAAAAATATTTCGCAGAGACAAGTTTGGCAACGGTTCAATATCGTTACGACTGGGCGCAAGTCTTAATTGAAAATGGTAACGAAGAAGGCTTACAACAAAAGAACCTTCAACTCGACAATATTCTTTCGGATTTAAAATCAAAAACAAGTCCAACGAATTCACTCGCTCACAATCTTTACCTCCTATACTTAAAAGATCTTTTAAAACGTGACAGTCGCGCGCGTTATATCAATGTAAAACTTGAATATCAGAAGATCATCGACAAGTCATATCCTAAAATATCGCTTCACAACATCAACCTTCGTGCTGTTGAATTCGATTCAAAATTAAGTCGCGATAAAACCAAAAATTTAGAAGCCGATGCGCTTGGTGTACTGAACTCAAAATCACTTCCCAAAAATCATAAGACAAACCTGCTCATCCTTCAGTTTTTGTATGACATCGCATTAACGGAAAAGCGTTACACCAATGCGGAAGGGTATCTCAATCAAATGGGAGAAGTTAAAAAAGAATTGTATGGAGAAGAGGCACCCGAATACCATCTCCACAAGTTGAAGCTTGCAAACTTTTACCTTGACTACACCAATAAAATTGAGGACGCTGGCAAAATCTTCGAAGGGAGTTATATCAATAAGTTATCGTCCACGATCGGTGTTCAACATAAAGATTACTTAGAAATACTGAATCACCTTGCAAATTATTACGAGTTGATCGATCAATATGCCAAAGCATCCAAGACACTCACTATCGCAGGAAAAGCTGTACGAGAAAAGTATGACATCACTGACATACTGTACGCACGCGAAATGAATAATATCGCGAAGTTGAAACTTAAACTTGGCGAGTATGAATCTGCCGGGGAAGATCTTAATACATCATTAAAAATCATTGCAGAGAAGGACAGCAAAAATGCGGCGTACTACCCTACCTATATCGACGCCCTGGAGACACAGGCAAAACTATATGGTATCAAGGGGATGTTCGACGAAGCGGTTGAGAATCTGGAAAAATCTAAAAAGCTTTTCAACAAAGCCGATGTATTGGTAAGCAATGAATTGTCGAGCGCGGAAGAATTGACTTCACTTTTCATTCAACTCGGCCGATACTCGGAAGCCACCAAACTCCTGGCCACGCAAATTCCAGAGTACGAAAAATTGTATGGACGAAACTCGTTGCGCTTGATTGAGCCGCTCACCAATGAAGGACGCATTTTGCTTGCAAACGCAGATTATTCAGAAGCAGAAAAGACGGCGATGCGTGCAAACCAAATCGCGGTAAAATCGTACGGCGACAATTCGACCAAGACCGCGCCAACGCAACGACTGTTGAGCGACATCGCCTATACGTTGGGTGACTATGATCGCGCACAAGATAACTTGATTAAAGCGCTGGCCAGTCAAGAGAAACAATTCGGAAGAAACCACATCGAAGTGGCCAAGTCTATTTCACAACTCGCGCTTACAAAATTCCACAAAGGTGACAGTAAGAAAGAGGTTGAAAAATTAATGAACGAAGCGCAGAAGATCATGCTCGACAAGTTGGGTAACACAAACCCACAGTATGCTGAAATTCTAAAAAACGTGGCGGTATTATATATCTCCGAAAAGAAGTTCGATATCGCGTTTAATTCACTCACGGTCGCAGAAGGAATTTGGCGCGCGAAAACAGGCTCCAAAACAAATATCAACCTTGCCAGTATCTACATCCTGACAGGCGATGTATACTATCAATTAAAAAACTATAACAAGGCGCAAGAATTCTATGATCGCGGTAAAGAAATTTACGAACGCTTCTTCAACGACAAGCATCCTGAATACGTGAAGATTCTCGCCAAGCTTGGAAAAGTTTATTACATGAAAGCTGACTACAAGCGTTCTAAAAAGCTCATCGAAGAAGCGCTTGACAACTACGAGAATTACATTAAACAGTATTTCCCTGCGCAAACGGAAGCACAAAAAGCCAAGTACTGGAATACCATCAAGGGTGACTTTGAATTCTACAATACCTTGGCGTTCGGTAATCTTGAGGACTTCAAAGATCTTGCTGGCAAAGTGTACAACTACCAGCTGCTCACGAAGGCATTACTTCTTAGCTCAACCCTGAAGATGCGCGAACGTATCTTAAACAGCACCGATGAAGAGCTAAAAAATCAGTACAATACTTGGACAGAGAAAAAGGAACTGATGACCTTGGCCCTGTCAATGAGCCCTGCGCAATTATCAGAGCGGAACATTGATCCGACGCTCCTACAACAAGAGGTAGATCGCCTTGAAAAAGAATTGAGCGAAAAATCTGAACTATTCGGTCAAAGCTTCGACAATAAACGGATCACATTCGAAGACGTGAAGAAATCGCTAAAGCCTAACGAAGTAGCGATTGAAATGATCCGTTATCGTTACTTTAACCACAACCTTACGGATTCGGTCATATATGCTGCGCTTTATATCAAGAGCGATTTCTCGAAACCGAAAGTTATCATCCTTAATGACGGCAAGAGATTAGAGACCCGATTCTTTAAATATTACCGCTATGCCATCACCGGTATGATTCCAGATCAATATTCTTATACTGCATTTTGGAAACCTATCGCCGATGAACTTGGCCAAGCATCAACCATCTACCTGTCTGCAGATGGTGTGTATAATCAAATCAATCTTGAATCGCTGCCTACACCTGATGGAAAATATGTAATCGACAATTCAAATATTGTGTTGATCAGTAACACCAAAGATTTATATCTCCGGAAGATTAAAAGTCGTGCGAAATCAAGCGACAACACCGCTTACCTGATTGGTAATCCTGCATTCTACAAAACGGCTTCCGCCGACAATTCTATTTCTCAACTACCAGGAACTGAAAAAGAGATTAACCAGCTTGATTTCATGTTGAAGCAGAAAGCTTGGCTCACGACGGTTTTTGTTGACAATACAGCTTCTGAAGAGAAGATTAAAGAGATCAACAACGTGAGAGTTGTACACTTGGCGACACACGGATTTTACAAACCATCTGTGCCTGTAACGTTAGATGAAGAAATTCAAGGTAACGAAGCGATTCTAACACAAAATCCTTTTATGCGTAATGGACTCCTTTTAAAAGGTGCTGGAGATTTGATGGAGAAAACAGATTTTAATTACAACATGGAAAGTGGCATCCTCACAGCACAAGAAGCGATGAGCTTAAACTTGGATAAAACCGATATGGTGGTGCTTAGCGCGTGCGAGACAGGGCTAGGCGATTTGGAGGCAGGCGAAGGCGTTATGGGTCTACAACGTGCCTTTATGGTTGCTGGCGCGAAATTCTTGGTGATGAGTATGTTCAAAGTAGATGACGATGCCACTCAGAAATTGATGCTGAAATTCTATCAGAAATGGTTGAATTCCGGAAATTTCCGACAAAGCTTTACAGAGGCAAAAATTGAGCTCCGCGCTGAGCGACCAGAACCGATTTACTGGGGTGCCTTTATGATTATTGGCTTGGAATAGGCGACGCGATCGCAAAAGAAAAGCCAGCTATGGTAACTACCAAGCTGGCTTTTTTATGACGACAATCCTTCGTGTCGAACTTAGTTTCTATGTTTCGTTACGAAGGTCAGCACAGGGCGACGTGAGTGGCTTACAACGTCTTCGGCAATACTACCTGCCAAAACGTGCGCAAAACCGGTACGACCATGCGTTGCCATACCAATGAGGTCGGCGTCGATGCTATCGGCGAAGTATACAATTCCCTCCTCTTCCGACAAATCGTTAAATACATTGATCGTGTAGTTCTTCAACTGAAGCTTCTTCGCAAAATCCTGCATGTATTTCTTTACAACAGCATCGCGTTGGAAGTTACCAGGCGTATTGATTCTTACCAGGTGAATGGTTGAATCATAAACTTGCTGAGTACGACGAATGATTTTCGAGAACACTTCCTCGTCTTTATCCATAGAGGTTGCGTAAACGATATTTTTAAAATCTTTGCGAGCAGGTTTGTTATGAACGGTAAGCACCGGGCAATGTGCATGACGAACCACCTTTTCCGTATTGGAACCGATGATCATATGCTCCAATTCCGACTTTCCAGATGTTCCCATTACTACCAGGTCGACCTTTTTTTCTGTGATGATTGAATTCATACCGTGGTAAGGGCTTCCAAGTTTCAATTCCTGGCGGATTTTGATATCGCCGTATTTGGAATCATCAGAAAACCTCGCCATTTGCTTCTTTGCTTTTTCGATCAGCTTGAGGGTAAAGATTTTATCCTCCCAATTGCCACTGTAGGTAGCCTCGCCTTCAATATTGAATGAGCCTTCGCTGGCGCCTTCAACGACGTGAAGCAAAATGAGTTCAGCGCCAGATTTTCGGGCGATATCAGCTGCAACATCCGTTGCAAGTTGTGCTGGTTTAGAGAAGTCTGTCGGAACGAGAATTCTTTTCATAAATCTTGATTTTTAAGCTTTGTAGCGAGGTAAAAGTAACCATTTACCTTAAAAATCAAAATGTCAAAATTCAGCTATGGGGCTGATAAACATCATAAAAAAAGCCCTCCGGATAGAAGGGCTCTCTTAAGACTTGGAAACTTATAGATTAAAACCGAACTGTTTTAGTTGTTCCATTGGCGTCAGTTACTTCGAAAGTAAGAGCACCTTTTACGTTCTTTACAGTATAGATCTGCGCATATGCACCGTCAACTGATTTGCTTTCGCTGTGAACAAGTGTATTTGCTGCGTCATAGATTTTTACGTTAACCGTTTCTTTTCCAGAAGCTGCAATCGCAAGAAGGAACTTCCCTTCGCCGCTTAACTTCGTAACGTGTACGTTGCTAGCTTTCGCTGTGAATGGTTTGTAATCAACTTTCTCAGTCTTCTTGCCAGTAGCGTCGATGATTTCGAACGTATATTGACCAGCTGCAAGACCATTGAAGTTCAACGGACGGATGAATCCATCAAGACCGCTGATGCTTTCTGAGAAAACAAGCTGAGCTTGTTCGTTGTATATATTCAATTTGATTTTTCCAGTGTTCTCACCTTTGTAGATGACTTTGAATACTTCGCTTCCTTTAACAGGCACAACAGCTAAACCTTTGCTGTTCGATGGCTCTTCTCCGAATGCTGACAGGGCTACAACCATGGCAACAGCTGCGATGAACAGAGATTTCGTTTTCATATTTCTTTTTCGTTTTGTTTACGATACAAATGTACGGGCTTGCATCATGCAACAACGAAAGTTGTAAGGAAACATGTTTTAATTCTATAAATAACGTTTGCGTAAATTTCTAATCCGAAATACGATTCAAACAGAGTGAAACGTGCAGTGCAAACGCATTCGGTGCTCAGAAAAATTATAAATCGTTTGCATGAAACGTTTGCATAACGAAATCAAACAAAAAAAGGCAACCTCCGCTACCAGAGATTACCTTTCATTTTATTCGCTTTTATACCGTAAAAACGAATCGTATTTAATTAATTCAGAACAGTGATAACATTTCCTTTGGCATCTTGCACCTCAAACGAAACTTTACTTCCAAAACGACCAATGTTATACACTTTTGCAAAATCGCCATCCAATTGCTCTTCCGCGCTGTACGTAAGACGATTGCTCTCGTTGTAAATTTTCACCGTTACAGTCTTGTATGCACTCTTTGGAATAGATAAGATATACTTTCCTGTTTCTCCAACTACTTGCGTGAGTCGCGCATGCATCTCACTCTTCTCACGCTTCTCTTTCTTGTATGTTACTTGTTTTGCGTAATGTGCACCGCCGTCGTTTACATCAATGGTATAAGTCCCTTCTTCAAGGTTAGAAAAATTATAAGGTCTCGCAAAACCATTCTCTTGATGAACAGTTTCTGAGAAGACTAGCTTATGTGATTCGTTATAGATTGAAACAACAACTTTAGAAGTTGTCTGTGACTTGTAGTAGAGTTTAACATTTGCACCGTTGTTCGTAACGATTGCATCTGTACCGGAAACACGAGCTGAATTGTTAGCGAACACTGCACCACTTATTGCAATCGCTACTATCATTGATAAGATCTTTTTCATATCGCTGTTGTTTTATTTACAACTCTAAGACGCCACGCAATCGTTAAATGTTGCAGCGCAATCGTTAATTATTGTTAAGATTTTTTTCGCGGTGATAAAATTGGCTTCACATAAGAAAGGTCGCTCAAACGATGCGTTGTCATTCAGGTTACTATTCCGATAAAAAAATCAGTAACATTTTTCGTTTCGTTCGAAAGCGTACAATGAATTCACACAACTGAACATCAATGACTCGAAAAAAATTATTGATACATCAAGCGTAAAACTCACGCGCTGATAACAATTCGTTCAAAACTGTACAGTCGAAATTCAAGAATGAACAGGGGTACTCCCCTAATTTAGGTGATAGAGGTCACGACTCTTATCTTCTTGCTTGAAGATATCGGTTTGGTAGCGCACGCGGCTGATGAGAAAACTATCCTTTCGATCGTCTGACAACAACAGAAACTTATAACGATCTTGAAGATCCAAACTAAGTTCTTGCGCCACACTATATATAGAAATCGGCTCCTCCATCTTTGTGATTTTTCGCAGCCGCATATATTCCACAAACATTTCATGCAACGGTGTACTCGGCAATCGTGAACCATCAACCTGATGAAACCGAACGTCGCCGCCAGGATATGATTTATTTTGGTAGGTACGGAACAGTTGACCCAAACTTAGAATATCCTCACACTTAACGATGATATCGCATTCGCCAGTATGATGGCGCTTAATGATGCTTTCCAAGCGCATGAGCGAGCCGATTTTTTCTTCGTTCAAATCACTGGCGAAATAAATGCCGAAGCGTATATCTTCTACTTCTAAATCGTGAAGCAATTGTTTGTAGCGAGGCTCGAAGATGTGCAGTGGTACCAACTCACCAGGCATAGGTAAGATCGACAAGGGAAACATAGGAATATTCACAAAGCCTGCCATCGCTGTTAAATCATTTAATACTTCACGAGATAATGGGGTTTAACACCGTAGCGCTGCATAAGGTTTTCTTCACCGGGTAAAAAACTTAAGTTGATGATAAATGAAAATCCTGCAACAACGCCGTCGAAACTTTTAATCAAGTCGGCAGCTGCACCCGCAGTACCACCGGTAGCCAGTAGGTCGTCGTGAATTAATACCCTCGCACCTGGCTTAACAGCATCCGTATGAATTTCGACCGAAGCGGTGCCATATTCTAATTGGTATTCTTGAGACCGCGTGGCGTACGGGAGCTTGCCCTTTTTTCTAATCGGTATGAAGGCACAACCGAGTTCTAATGCGAGAATAGATCCGAAAATAAAACCGCGTGCTTCTGTAGCTGCGATCGCATCGATCTTTTCATTTTCAAATTGTGCGCGTAGTTCTGAAGCAATTGCCTTTACCAATTTCGGCGTTGCTAACACGGGCGTGATGTCTTTGAATACGATGCCAGCCTTGGGGTAGTCATTTATATCGCGGATCGTACTTTTTATTTGCTCTTGTAGAGACATACTATTTTATTTTCTGATAACTATCTAGACAATAATTTAAAAGCGGCCGGAAGGTATTCGATCAAGTCAGACGCAATCAGCGAAATCATCCCTTTGTCTGACGCTGCAAGATCACCCGCAAAGCCATGGACGTATACGCCGATGCGCGCGGCGTCTTCTGCCGTATATCCTTGCGCCAATAGGGCCGTTAGAATTCCCGTGAGTACATCACCCGTGCCTCCTGTTGCCATCCCTGGATTTCCAGTTCCATTAAAATACAATTTACCTTCTGGCGTTGCCACGGTTGAATGCGCCCCTTTCACGAGAACGACACTACGCAGTTGCAGCGCCAACTCCTTTTGTTTTTCTAACCGTTCAAAATCATCGCTCCACTCACCGACTAGTCTTTTAAATTCCTTTACATGTGGTGTTAAAATACTTCCCGGTGGCACAACCTCATATTTATTTGAGTGTGCCGAAAGAATATTCAATCCATCGGCGTCGATCACAACAGGTTTTGCAAAAGATTTCAGTACCGATATAAACGCTTTAACCGATGTCTCGTGTGTTCCTATCCCAGGACCAATACCCAGCGCGTTGTAAGACTCAAGATTACTGTAAGCTGTGAAACGATTGTCATCATCGTCAACTTGTGCCATGGCTTCAGGAACAGAACTTTGCATGATTGAGTAACCACACTGGGGAACATGTGTCGTGAGCAATCCTACGCCACTGCGCAACGCAGCTTTCGCAGACAGTATTGCAGCGCCCATTTTTCCGAAGCTTCCGCTAATCAACAACGCATGACCAAATGTTCCCTTGTGATCAAACTTTGATCGCGGTTTGATTAAGCGTTTGATATCTTTTTGCGTGAGTAAATAATTAGTCGTGTCTACTTCTTTGATAAACTTCTTACTCAATCCGATATCGAGAACTGTCCACTCGCCAATGTATTGTTGCGACTGTGGTAATAGGAAGGCAAGTTTAGGAAGTTGAAATGTTAATGTATAAGTAACGCGCGCAATGGGCTCCTCCGATTTTTGATCAGCCATTAATCCTGAAGGAATGTCTACTGCAATCTTGGTTGCCGTTGCTTGATTAAAACACTGAATCACTTGTGCATAAATTCCCTCAGGTTTCCGCGACAATCCAGAACCGAAAATGGCGTCAATCAACACATCACATTCAACAAACAATCCTTTATCAGCTTCGGACGAAATGTTCACGAGATCGACAACATAGCCTGCAAGTCGCTTGAAGTTTTCTTTAAAGTCATCGGACTCCTTCATATTACCGCGAACCACCCAAACTTTCACAGGGTATCCCCACGCTTTCAACTGACGTGCAATACCGAGACCATCGCCACCATTATTGCCAGTGCCGCACACGATCCCCACTTTGTTGAGAGCATGAAATCTTTCGGTGAACCACGTCGTAAAAGCGCGGCAAGCACGTTCCATGAGTTCTATCGAAGCAATGGGTTCATGTTGAATGGTGTATTCATCCAAGGCTTTGATTTGTTTTACAGTCAGGATCTTTGTCATAATTTATATCCAGACGATTAAAATCACTAGCGGTCTACTTCGCCCATTACCACATCCAACGAACCGATAATGGCGATTAGATCGGCAACAAGAATTCCCTTTGAAATTTCTGGGAGTACAGACAAGTTTACAAAACTGCATGACCTACACTTGCAGCGAAAAGGAAAATCATTGCGACCGTCGGCACGGAAGAAGAAACCAAGCTCGCCCTTTGGAATCTCACCTCTCACATAAAGGTCTTGCATCTTCGGGCGAATCTTCTTTGGCACAAGCGCTTGTGGATCAAAATCACGCGTGCGTTTATGATCTCCTTTTAATTGAACCAAGCATTGCTCAATGATCTTGATTGATTCGTGTAATTCGAGATAACGCACATACGTCCGGTCCCAGCAATCGCCGACCTTGCCCATTTTCCCTTCGCCGATAGGGACTTCGAAGTCTAACGCAGGGTATACAGAATAACCGTCAACGCGTCGCAGGTCGTAGCGAAGGCCCGAGGCCCTTAACATCGGTCCCGTTACACCGCAGTTGATCGCTAAATCAAGCGGTAACACACCCACATTCGCTGTACGGTCAATAAAAATTTTATTATTGATAAGAATCTCTTCGAGTTCTTGAAACTTCGGTTTAATGTAACGAACAAATTCTTCGCACTTCTCTTCAAACCCAATCGGCAAATCATAAAATAGTCCGCCAATCCAAATGTAGTTGTAGAGCAATCGCGCACCCGATGCCCATTCTAGCAGCCGCATGATATGTTCGCGATCGCGCATGATCCAAAAGAACGGTGTGAACGCCCCGATGTCCATTCCATACGTGCCGATCGCAATAAAATGAGAAGCAATCCTATTAAGTTCCGCTACCAATACTCTTGCATATTCAACACGCTTGGGAATTTGCTCTTCAATACCAAGCATACGCTCCACGCCCATCGCATACACATGCTCGTTGTTCATGGCTGCCACGTAGTCGAGTCTGTCGACAAACGGAATGATTTGATTATAGGGAAGATTCTCTGCGTGTTTTTCGAAACAACGGTGCAGATATCCAATGTGAGGAACAACTTCTTTTACGATTTCACCTTCCATGAGTACCTCAAGTCTTAGCACACCGTGCGTGGACGGGTGCTGCGGCCCCAAGTTTAAGATCATCTCTTCTGAATGAAGATTCTCCGCCTTTAACTTGTTAGGTTCTGACGCTGAAAGATTTCCTTCCTTATATTGATATTGAATGCCCTTTGACAATGTACTCGCTTTAATACTCCACCTTGATATTTCTGTAATAATCCTGATGCTTGTAATCCTTGCGCAGAGGATATCCTTCCCAGTCAGCAGGCATCAAAATTCGGCGTAAGTCTGGATGGTTCAAGAATTGAATTCCATACATATCGAACACCTCGCGTTCAAGCCAATCTGCAGTTTTCCAAATGCCACTGACTGATTCGACCCGCGGATTTTCACGTGGCAATACCACTTTCAACATCAAGTGTAAGTTGAATGGTATTGAATACAAATTATAAACTACCTCCATCGTATTTGCTTCAGCGCCATTATCTATTCCTGTGATGCATGAAAGCATATCGAAATAGGTTGCAGGATTACGTTGAAGTATTTCACAAACAGCGAGCAAATCTTCGGCAGCAAGAATTATTGCATGAGGACGAGCATTCATATCAAACTTCACTTCTTGTTTTAGTGAAGTCGATTCAATGATATTTTTGAATTCATCTAAGCTCATGATGCAACAGTGTGATCAACATTTTCTTTTTTCAACAGATTTTCAATAGCAGTTGGTGCCACCAGCGATTCGGCACGGATTTTCTCCTGAAGTTTCAAAAATCCGCCGATCAATGCTTCGGGTCTTGGTGGGCACCCTGGCACGTATACGTCAACCGGCACGATGCGATCAACGCCTTTCACCACATGATAACCATGCTGCCAGTAAGGACCACCACAATTCGAGCACGAGCCCATCGAGATCACATAGCGAGGCTCGGCCATCTGTTCATATAAACGCTTAATGCGATCCGCCATTTTAAATGTTACTGTTCCGGCGACGATCATCACATCGGCTTGTCGCGGTGTTGCGCGTGGTGCCATTCCGAAACGATCCATGTCGTAAACGGTTGTTCCCGTACTCATAAACTCTATTGCGCAACATGCAATACCAAAGGTCATCGGGAACATGGAAGAAAGTCTTGCCCAGTTAAGCAAGTCTTCCAATCGCGTCACCATTACACCTCCCTGCGCAAATTGTTGATCCAGCAACCCTTTCATAAGCGTTCTCCTTCTTTTCGATAGTTCTTGAATTTTTCGTTAAGCTTCTCGTACAACGCATGCGGTACTGGCGAATCGATCTGAGTCGGTTTCGGATCAGGCTTGATCCAATCGAGATGTCCATTCACCCACGCATACACAAGGCCTAAGGCAAGAATCACAATAAAGATTATCATCTCCAGGAGGGTAAACCATCCCCATTGACCGTCTGTTGCTTTAATCAAATCGCTTTTAGCGAAGATTGTTGTCCAAGGAAAAAGAAACACAATCTCCACTTCAAAAAGTAAAAAGATGAGGGCAACAATATAAAACCGTGTATTGAATTGCGACCACGCTTCGCTGGTTGGCTCTTCACCACTCTCGTAGGTCGATAACTTCTCAGGATTGGGTCTCGCAGGGCGAATGAGGCGCGACACCAGGAATGTGACTAGAATAAAGATCGTGCCGCCGGCGATAAACAATAATACTTCTCCGAATGCTGACAGACTTTGCTTCATAATCGGAATCAAAGATAAGCATTGAAGTGGATTGTGAAACCCTGTTTAGTTACACGCTCAACATTTTCGATTGACCACTGCGTAGGAATGATTTTAAGCTGGATTAACAATCACGGCCCTATGATACGATGATCACCAATGACCGTTAGGAAAAAGCCCTCACTAACCGACATCCAATTCCGGCGGAAGACCCTTTAACGCTCAACATGCCAAACATCAACACGCCAACACATCAATCATGTAACGGTCTTTTCTTGATCATTCCGCCTTTAATATCATTGACGCTATTTTCGACAACAAAAGCTTCTTCGTCGATTTTTGCGATTTCTGTTTTCAGTTTCTGAAGTTCGAGACGTGTAATTACTGAGAATAAAACATCGATATCATCATCGCGATGGCCGTGTTTTCCGAAACCACGCTTGCCTTTTAAGATCGTTACTCCCCTACCCATATGATCACTAATGGCATGCATAATCTCATTGCTTTTTTGTGACACAATCATCACGCTTGTATACTCCTCAATACCATGCACAACAAAGTCGACGGTTTTAGAAGCAACGAGATAGGTGAGAATAGCATATAGTGCAATCTCAATTTTGAGATAATAGCCCGCAACGGCGAAAATGATGATGTTCAAAATGAGAATAATATCGCCTACCGTGAGCGCAGTCTTTCGACTCGTATAAATCGCCAGCACTTCGGTTCCATCAATCACACACCCACCTCTAATTGAAAGACCAATTCCTAGGCCGAGAAAGAATCCGCCGAAGAAAGAGACCAACAATTTATCGTGCGTGATAAAAGGCACCTCAATAAACTCAAGACATATCGCGAGGGTAATGATGGCGGCAAATGTTTTGAGCGCAAACACTTTTGATATCTGCGTATAACCGATGATCATGAATGGAATGTTGATCACCACCAACAAAATTGATAAATCGAGTTTTGTCAGTACATTGATTAATAGGGAGATCCCGACGACACCACCATCGAGAAATTCGTTTGGCAATAAAAAACCTTTTAGTCCAAAGGTGGCGGCGGCTACGCCCAGACATATAAAAGCAATATCTTTAATCCAGCGCCACAGGTTAATTCTTCTCAGTCGAATAGCCTGAAGCTCTACAAATCTTTGTTGGGTAGACATGTGTTAAAAATAATCAAATCTAGCGGCAATACATGAGCGTCCGCTACCAGGCGAGAAACATATATGAATCTCTATTGAAATAAAAGATATGTCGATTAAAACGGTATTAAAGGTTAGCCGGTGCGTTTTGCTTTATAACCTTCTTTGATCAAGACTTGGACGACTTTATCGCGATGATCGCCTTGAATGAGTACTTCGCCATCTTTCACAGATCCGCCAACACCACATTTCGACTTGAGCATTTTTCCGAGCGCCTCAAGATCTGTCGACGCTCCAACGAACCCCGTTACCAACGTAACTTGCTTCCCTGCACGCATGCTTTTGTCCAACTGAACACGGAGCTGTTGTTGCTGCGGCGATAGCGTTGTTGCCTCCTCTTGCTGTTGATAGGCGTAATCAAAATCAGAATTGGTGGAGTAAACAACGCCTTCCCTATTTTTCCAATCGTTTTTCTTTGCCATGGCTTGTGAGTTAGTAGATCAACACCAAAGTTATGATTATTAGTACTGTTGTTACAATACCACAGTTAAAAGCCCCTGTGATATTTTTCTTGATCAAGATTCCGATGCTGGCAATAAGCAACAACAACAAAGGAACAAAGATTAGTGCACTATACATGTAGGCAAGCTTGAACTCTCCCCTACTCGTTGAAATCGCCATTGGCATACCGTAAATGCGACTTGAGTCTAGCGTAAATCCATCGGCTATTCCTGGAACGAGATCATAAACTTTTATTTTTTTATCTGATTCCGTCGTGATCATATAATACACAATACCTCGGGATCTTACATTCCGTACCTCACGAATGGAATAGACTGCCTCCTGAGTTGTTTTGTATGGAATGACATAATCAAATAAAAAGAATACAACAATCGCCGCACCTGCAATATTTATCCATAACACATACTTGTTCAACTTCTCCATCAACAAATACTCCGGTGGCTTTCTAGGTTTCCCTGTTCGATTCGTTGTTGCTGTTTTTGCTCGATAGCGCGGATCTCGGTGCGTTTTTACCGGCTCTTCGGCCAACACTTCGTGCAGCGACTTATACCGTCGTTGATCATAGAAAAACTTTTTATTTACATCGCTCAGCACATCATATGCTTCGTTTATTTCCTTGAACAATGACTCTGCTTCTGCACTCGGATTTTTGTCGGGGTGATATTGCACGGCCAGCAAACGATAAGCGCGCTTAATCTCTGCAGAACTTGCCGCTTCGCGGACACCGAGAATTGCATAGTAGTCTTTCATCTCTTCAATTAGTTAGAATACCAGGAAATAGTTAATGATCAACATGAGGCCCGTACCCACAGCAAAATTAAAATTAATAATAATGTTCCTTCGGTTGATTACACCCACTACGGAAGCAATCAACAGAAATAACGGAAAGATGATATACCCGCGATACATGTAGCCCATTGTTACTTGATTAAACCCTGACAGATCACTCACCGACATCGTGATTCCAAAAATACGTGTCTGCGTAAGCTTTATGCGTCCACCAAACTCACTGAGCTTTCGGTACACTTTAACCGTTTTATGAGAAGCTGTCGTCAAATAATAAGGCGCACCGCGACGCTGTAATTCAATTTCAGGGCCATTGGTGATCACTTCTGAAGTTTGACGATAAGGCATGATGTAGTCTACAGTAAATAGGAGAACAAGAACAAGCCCGACAATATTCAACATGCGCGCGGGTTGCGCCATGCGTTCCATGAAGCGTAGCTGTTGCGACTTTTCTCTTTTGTAGTTCGGCTTTGGTCGATATCGAGGATCTCGATGTTTCGGAAGCTGTTCCTCTTGAACAAATTCAGCAAAAGGTTTATACCGGCGAAGGTCATAAGCACGTCTTTCTTGCGGATCGATCAAGACATCGTATGCTTCATTGATCTCCACGAAGAGTGTCTGCGCTTCTGGTGACGGATTTTTGTCGGGATGATACTGAATAGCTAGTCTTCGATAAGCACGCTTGATCTCAGATGAATGCGCGTGATCACTCACGCCTAAAATTGCATAATAATCTTTCATCTGACACCTATTTCTAACCGGTAATGGCAGGTGATATTGTCATCGATAGTAACATTCAAAGACAATGGCGAAAGGCAGGTGAAATATTCGGCGGAAGCCTGATAGGGGTAAATTTGTTGGCTCGGCTTGATACCGAGTTTTATTTGATGTGGCGTTTCCATACGAGATGGATTGGGGACTTCACAAAAATACAGAAGCCCGGCGAAATATCCGGGCTTCTGCAATATTGTTTTTAGGAGGATGGTATTAGTTATTACCCATTTTCTCCATTTCTTTCTCAAAAGTCTCCTTGAACTTTTCGTAGTCGTAATCGATTTTCAAACGCTCATCTTTAGAGATGCGTTCGTTATACTTCGACACCAGTTCATCGGCAGACAATTCAATTGCGATATATGTTTTATATCTACCTTCTGCAGTCTTCATTAATTTCTCGCAAATGGTACGCACACCAGAAATAGTTTGGTCTACTACTTCGCGGTTAAGACTTTCAAAACGCTCCTCCACTTCTTCGCGGTTATTCATTTCGCGAGAGTTTACATAGTTGTCGGTTACGGTCTTAACGGTAGTTTGAATTGCTTGTGCGAGTTCATTGCGTGCGTTTGTTAACGCTTTCTTCTTTGATACTACCTGATCTTCACTTTCACCAATTGAATTCGCGCGGAAAAATTTATTGGTCGTAAAGAAATCAGGACCTGAACATGGAACAGAAACCTCAACTTCACCTTTAGGAGCCTTTACTTCTTTTTTGCTTTTACAGCCTGTTACAAAGACAGTCCCAAGGGCAATCATCGTCAGTGCAGATAGGGCAAGTTTTTTCATATGTCAATTGAAAATTTAGTTTACAAGTTATACTTAGGCAAATCAAATACCAAACCTGATGATTCTGCGAAAAAGTTGATTTTTAGTTCAACCTACTGCAAAATTGTATTCAGTAATTCACTCATACGCTCCTTTTCAAGCGTTTCCAAGGCTTTACTGTAGGCGTCGATACTTGATTTATCATAATCCAATCCATAACCACGAACGCGGTCTAATGTCGTCGCATAGATCTCTTTATTTTCTTTTACCGCCATCACCTTGATATTGCTCGTAAGATAGGTAATGTAGATGCTACCCGTAATCGAACCGCGCTCCGAATCTGATTGCACATCGAACCAAAGGTCTGCGGTACCTTTCGAATCGGTAAATTCAAATCCGTTGTTCGCCAGTAAATTCCGGAGCTTGTTGCTGATTTGAATACTGGCTTTGTTTTGGCCTAAACTTTTTTCTAGCGATGTCATGTAAACCACCGGACGTTGCACACGAAGCATTGCCTGTGATTGCGGAACATGGAAAGTTTTTGCAATCAATTTGAATATTGGCGAACTGGAGTTTCCGCTCAACATGTCAATATCAACTTTTACATTCAGCGTTTGCTCAAGATCACGCGAACCGATTTTGGTCAACAGAATTTTTGCTTGACCATGTTCATCGGTTTTATAATTGGGAAACACGTCGCCAGCGCCTTTTTCGAACGCAGCAAACAAAGGAAGGTCTGCAACCAGTTTGCTATTGTCCTTGTAATTGGCCTTCGCTACGACCGACTGACCACTCTGCTGAAGTCGTCGATTAATGTTCAATGCCGGCGGATCTACTTTTAGAAAAACCTTGTCGAGCGTAGTTTGAATTGACGCATAAATTTCATTCACCAACAGTACCTCTTTACCATCGACTTGCACGCGAATGGCTTCACCCAAATACTTTTCAATACTTCTAAATGCTTGGAAGTAGAAACTGATGGCTTGCAATCTTTCCGAAGCGCGCTCTGCATCTTTCGCTTTTTGCAGGTAGTCGGTAGCAAGTAATGTCGCGTTTCGTTTTTGCTCTTCTTTAATTTGCCTGTAGCGCGAGATGGAGAGGCGATAGTATACCCAATAGTTGTTTGGATCTTCCCATGCATCAACAAGTTCGAACTCTTCAATTTCGTCGGCTGCAGTGGTTTTAATAATTTGTTCGTATTGCTCCGATACACTTTTATCGGCTTCGAACTGACTTAAAATGGATGTCGACGAAATATTGACTTTGATATCGGAGATAAGGTCATCGAGCGCACTTTTCTTGGCGGCTTGAATGTAGTTATTCGTGCCATCTTTGACGGAATGGCCAATACCGGTGTAGTAACCGTCCTGATAAGGTTCGGTTTTCAACCACGCTGGTTTGAGCGATTCTGGGTCGGGCGGTTGGACTTTTGGGCTGCATCCGGCCGCGATCACGAAGAGGAGTGTGTAAAGTCGCTTCACAAAATAAATATTACGCTTTTCCGTTCCTATGCTTGCTACATCCGTGCCAAATCATCAGGAATCACATAAGGTTCTGGCAGGAAATTTAGCTTTTTAATCAGCGAATTTTCTAATTTTATCATAAATAAAGGTGTTTTATGAAATATCTCATGATAATCGGCTTGATCTCGTTGGCCCTTGTTGCTTGCCAAGAAAACGAATCTGTGAAGAAGAATGATTTCACCGGAAATGAGGCGACTTACGCATTGAAACCAGGCTCAGAATACGCTGTTCAAGGCGCCGTTACCTTTCAGGAAAAGGTGGACGGCACGATACTCGTAACCTTACAGCTTACGGGAACCGAAGGTAAGCTTCAGCATCCTGTTCACCTGCACCTCGGCAATATCGGCACCCCCGATGCGGATGTAGCAGCTCAACTCATGCCGGTCGAAGGCAGCAATGGTAAAAGCGAAACAATTTTGTCGCAGCTCGCCGACGAATCAAAAATTACATACAACGATATCATCGGCCTTGATGCTTGTATTAAAGTGCATTTAGCAGCATCTGGCCCTGATAAGGATATTGTTTTAGCTGGTGGAAATATCGGTAAGGCGTTTGCCAATGATGGTGCCGCCGGACGTCTCGGATTCAGCACCTGTCGCTCTAACTAGCAAATCTCCAGGTATAACATTAAAGGCCGTCTTTAAGATGAAGATGGCCTTTTCTTTTTAGTTCTTGTGCGGCAAGTTGCCGGCGTGAGTGGCTTCTATCTTCTGTGTTAAAAATCGTTCAATGGTTTTTCGCAGATAATCTGCTCCATCGAAATAATCGTGGTCTACACTAAAATCCAAGATCCTGATTTTCGCTTCACGCTTCTCAATCGTGATTTCAACTTGCCAAGAATATGAGCCACGCGATGCATATTGCGTTCTTGTAAATATTCTCTGTATTGACGTGTTCACTTTCAACGCTGGCTCAACTTTAATTACACGCGTACGCAAACTGTTTCTGAATACAATTTCTTTTCCCGTGATGAGCAAAAAATCGGTGCATTGTTTAATCAGGGAAAGTAACGAAAGCATCAGAAGAACGGTGACAAGAAGCATCATCACGACGAAAGCCCAATCGATGTTGTTAACCCGATCAATCAAGAAATACAAAACAGTAATACTGACAACGAAAATCAACAACATTCCAATATTAAATCTATTGCGAAGGCTGAACTTAGCGCTGACTTTCATTGTTTCGTTTACGATTTTCAAATCCAAACTTGCTGTATGCGCAATTGTTCTGAGATCTTTTTTCACGAATGTGATTTGATCATTGCAATGTATGCATAGAATGGGCGGGCAACAAAAAAGCCACCTTACATTTTAAGATGGCTTTTCGATTTGCATTGCCACTATCTACGCCTAAGACATACTAAAAATCCGCCTCGTAACCGTGCCCATTTTTGCCATAGAAAATCAACCACCGCGCCAATGAATAGACGATGTGTAATTTACTCGCTACTAATTCTTGGGCAGTGTCAGGTGGTTGGCGTTGCGACTTGAGATATTCCAAGTTCTGGTCCTTCGCGATTTCATCTGCCACACGCATGAGCCTGTTGCCATAGTCTAGCGTTTCTTTTGCCAGCTTCGTTTGCCAAGCTTCACTCACCAATTCGTCACCAATTAAGTCAACACAATCTGACATAAATTGCCCTCTAAACACATTCTCATCTTGCCCCATCGCCCTGTAAACAGGAACACCGTCTTGTTCTTTTGCAAGCTCGATCACATAGAAGCCATTGTATTGTCGCATCACCTCATCGAACGGTGGCTTCTGTTCGAGTTGATCATATTTCATCTTAATCCAATCGTCGGCTTCTTTGTCTCGCCCGACTCTTGGAGCGTTGATGGTATCTTAGGTCTTAATTTGTCCTGTAAACCATTCCTTCAATAAATCTTCTTTGGATGACGATGGAGGAATCTTATTGCTTGATAGCATCTTATAAATTTCCTCAAATCGATCTTCGAATCCTGGCTTGGGTTTCCCCATTGGTCTCATGTCTAGTCCCATGGTGACGGTATTGGTTTGTTTAACAACGTTGTTATTTTAAGGTAACTTAAGCTAATCAAATTGACACCAAGCAGCACAAAAAAAGCCGCCCCAAATTTGAGACGGCTCTTCATATTTTCGTAACAAGAGGCTTAGTCGCCGCCTTTTACTTCGACTTCATAAGAGGTAAGCGATGCCGACAAATACTCACGGTTAAGTCGCGCGATGTTTGTCAAGCTAATACCTTTCGGACATTCTGCTTCGCATGCGCCAGTGTTCGTACATGCACCAAAACCTTCAGCATCCATTTGCGCTACCATTTTCTCTGCACGCTCTTTACGTTCCGGTTTACCTTGTGGTAACAAAGCAAGCTGAGAAACTTTAGCACTCACGAACAACATGGCAGACGCATTCTTACATGCTGCTACACAGGCACCACATCCGATACATACCGCTGCATCGAAAGCTTCGTCAGCGATCTTCTTCGGAATCGGAATCTCGTTCGCATCAGGAACACCACCCGTGTTGATGGATACATATCCACCGGCTTGTTGAATTCTATCGAAAGCAGTTCTGTCGACCACGAGGTCGCGGATTACAGGGAATGCTTTTGCTCTCCATGGTTCTACCGTAATAGTGTCGCCATCCTTGAAAGAGCGCATGTGTAACTGACATGTAGTTGTTTGCTGAGGTCCGTGTGGTTTTCCATTGATATAGAGACTGCACATTCCGCAGATACCTTCACGACAATCGTGATCAAAGGCTACAGCGTCCTCACCTTTGCGAACAAGATCATTGTTCAATACATCGAGCATTTCCAGAAATGACATATCGGTCGATACATGTTCGATCGGATATACCTTGAAGCCACCCTTGGTAGCGTTATTTTTCTGGCGCCAAACTTTCAGCGTGATCTTCATATTATTTGTAGCTTCTTTGAGTCCGTTTAATAAATTCATAATTGAGCTCTTCCTTATGAAGAACTTCAGGCTGATTTTCACCCTTGAATTCCCATGCAGCCACATAAGAGAAATCATCGTCGTTGCGCAGCGCTTCGCCGTCTGGCGTTTGTGATTCTTCACGGAAGTGACCGCCGCAAGATTCTGTACGGTTCAAAGCATCATCTACCATCAATTCACCAAGCTCGATGAAATCAGCAACACGCATCGCCTTCTCAAGTTCTTGATTCAATTCATTATTGCTTCCCAGCACAGCAACGTTCGACCAGAATTCTTTCTTAAGTTGTTGGATCTTGCCTTTCGCTTCACGAAGTCCGGCATCTGTACGCGACATACCGCAGTAGTTCCACATGATCAAGCCAAGCTCGCGGTGAAGTTCATCAACCGTGCGCTTACCCTTAATATTCAGAATGGTATTGATCGTGTTATTCACTTTATCCATCGCCTCTTTAAATTCAGGGCGATCAGTCGATACTTTCTCTTGCGAGATTCCCGCAAGGTAATCCCCGATTGTATAAGGAATCACGAAGTATCCGTCGGCCAAACCTTGCATCAAGGCACTCGCACCAAGACGGTTAGCGCCGTGATCAGAGAAGTTCGCTTCACCCAACGCATAAAGACCAGGAACAGTAGTCATGAGGTTATAATCGACCCAGAGGCCACCCATTGTATAGTGAACTGCAGGATAGATCATCATTGGACCTTCGTATGGATTATCGCCAGTGATCTGCGCATACATATCGAAGAGGTTTCCGTATTTAGCTTCTACGGCTTTCTTCCCATCGCGTTTAATCGCATCGGTGAAATCAAGGAACACCGCGAGACCTGTTTTACCAACTCCTCTCCCTTCATCACACATCATCTTGGCATTGCGTGAAGCAACGTCGCGTGGCACGAGGTTACCGAACGATGGATATTTTCTTTCGAGGAAGTAATCACGATCTGCTTCAGGAATATTTTTCGCTTCTTTCGCGGTAAGTCCTGGCTTGGCAACTTTTGGAACCCAGACGCGACCATCGTTACGAAGTGATTCTGACATCAACGTCAGCTTCGACTGATGATCTCCGGATACAGGGATACAAGTCGGGTGAATTTGTGTATAGCAAGGATTGCCGAACAATGCACCTTTCTTGTGCGCTCTCCACGATGCCGTTACGTTTGAGCCTTTCGCATTTGTAGACAAGAAGAATACGTTACCGTATCCACCCGTACAAAGCAGTACAGCGTGTCCGCTATGCGATTCGAGTTTACCGGTTACAAGGTCACGTGTGATGATACCTCTCGCTTTGCCATCGACGAGTACCACGTCGAGCATCTCTGTGCGGGTATACATCTTCACTTTACCATTGGCAATCTGACGGTTCAAAGCAGAATATGCACCGAGCAGAAGTTGTTGTCCGGTCTGACCGCGTGCGTAGAACGTTCTGGAAACCTGCGCACCACCGAAAGAGCGGTTCGCGAGAAGTCCGCCATATTCGCGGGCAAAAGGTACACCTTGCGCAACACACTGATCGATAATGTTCACGCTTACTTCAGCAAGACGGTGCACATTAGATTCGCGTGCGCGATAGTCACCACCTTTAATGGTATCGTAGAAAAGGCGATAAACGCTATCACCATCGTTCTGATAATTCTTTGCTGCGTTGATACCCCCTTGTGCTGCAATGCTGTGTGCACGACGAGGACTATCCTGGAAGCAGAATGCTTTTACATTGTAACCAAGTTCAGCTAAAGATGCTGCTGCTGAAGCACCCGCAAGACCAGTTCCGACAACAATAACATCGTACTTACGCTTATTGGCCGGGTTGACGAGTTTAAGATTGAACTTGTGTTTGGTCCATTTCTCTGCCAGCGGTCCTTCAGGAATTTTTGAATCTAGTTTCATATGAGATAATATGATTACGCGAATGCGAGGGATTTAACAATTATTTATCGAGATACATCCAAATTGGAATGAGTGCGAAAAGTGCAGGCACGATGATCGCGAAAGCTCTTCCAACGAATCTGATGAGGCCATTGTACTTCGAGTGATTCAAACCGAGTGTTTGAAATGCACTGATGAAGCCGTGCCATAAGTGGAAGGCCAAAGCAATCATGCTCACTACGTAGATCGCCACATACCATTCCATCGTGTAAGCTTTATCAACTACAGTATAAAGGTCTTTGTACACTTCGTTGTCGTACGTAACAGTACTGATACCACCCCAATGCATCTCAGCCCAAAATCCTTTCAAGTGGATTACCAAAAAGATGAGGATCAATGTACCGAGAATTCCCATGTTGCGTGACGTCCATGCTGATGAACCATTGGTGACAGCATAACCTTCAGGGCCGCGTGACTTGCGATTGTGAATCGTAAGCAACAATGCCCACACGATGTGAACGAGGATGATCGCATAGTTTACGTAGCTGACCGTCTTGATCAGGGGATTGGTGGTCATGAACCTTGCATAGATGTTGAAAGCCTGTCCCTGGTCGCTGTGCAACAACTGCAGATTCCCGATCAAGTGAACCACGAGAAACAGAATGAGAAAGAGCCCCGTAAGGGCCATGAGAACTTTTCTGCCTAAAGTACTCGACAGAAGTTTGGTGAACCAATTCATATATGGCGTTTGGAAAATTTTTGCGAAAAATACTCCCCAAAGCCTATTTCACCAAGGCTAAGTTTACTTTATAAAAATTCTAAATAACCCGAGCGCAATCGACTGTTGACTTACAGAAATTCGAAGAGGAGAATAATCAAAGCAATCGATCCGACTGCAATTAGCAGGAACCATTCTTTGCGTAAAAACTCTTTTAGGAACTTCATCACGGTTTTCATAAAACTCTTCGAATTCAATTTCGAACGCTAATCCCAATAATCAGGCCTAAAGAACTAAATATCTATCATTCAAATGATTACGAAAGTCGATAGCAAGCGACAGGACAGATTTAAGATTCTATTTTGGTAATATTTCCCAAAATGAAAAATTAATTATGCGATTTACGTCTGACGAAAGCTTTACCAAACCGCTGCTTCCCTTAATTTTACGGCTTCACAACCACTGAACTTACCGGATGTATTTAATTTTCGATACGGAAACCACAGGCGTTCCGCACAATAAGTCCGCACCCATTACTGACCTTGACAACTGGCCTCGATTAGTGCAGATTGCCTGGCAGCTTCATGATGCTGGCGGAAAACTTATCTCCCACCATAACTACATCGTAAAACCTGAAGGATTTGACATCCCCTACAAAGCGGAACAGATCCACGGAATATCAACGAAGCGTGCGTTAGAAGAAGGAAATGACTTGATGACCGTCCTTGGATACTTCATCCAAGATTTATCGAGAACATCACAGCTCGTCGGTCATAACATAGAGTTCGATATCAACATCATCGGCGCAGAATTCATCCGTAAATCGCTTGCGCCGGAACAATTCCTCAACCTTGCTAAAGTTGATACCGGTCTCGCTTCTACTGAGTTCTGCCAACTCACCGGTGGTATTGGTGGTCGATTAAAAATGCCGCGTTTGATCGAGCTTCACGAAAAACTTTTTAACAAAGGTTTTGGTGATGCACACGATGCCTCGTACGACGTTGCTGCAACGGCACGATGCTTCTTCGGATTGATCACACACAAAGTTGTTAAGCCTTTCGATGAAACACCGTTTGACCAAATCGTTTACGAAGAACCCAATCTTGATGCGGCGAACTTTGCAAAGAAAGAAAAGAAGAAAGATGCGGGCTACTCCCTAAGAGGAGAAAAGGCCGTGATGACCGACAAGCCTTTTGTTCATCTTCATGCGCACTCTCAATATTCCGTACTTCAAGCCACACCGGAAGTAAAAAGTTTAGTCAGCAAAGCCAAAGCACTCAACATGCCGGCCGTAGCGATGACAGACCTCGGTAACATGTACGGTGTTTTCAAGTTCGTTCGCGAGGCCAACAATCAGGAGATCAAAGCCATTGTCGGTTGTGAATTTTTTATTGCAGAAGAACGAAAGAAACTCAAATTCACGAAAGACAATCCTGATAAACGCTACCACCAGGTACTGATTGCCAAAAACAAAAATGGTTATCACAACTTGGCGAAGTTGAGTTCTTATGGATTTATTGAAGGTTTGTATGGCATTCATCCGCGTATCGACAAAGAACTTGTTACGCAGTTCAAGCAAGACTTGATTGCAACCACCGGAAATCTTTCCAGCGAAGTACCTCACCTCATATTGAACGTGGGCGAAAAACAAGCAGAGGAAGCATTCATGTGGTGGCATCAGCAATTCGGTGACGACTTCTACATCGAATTAAATCGTCACGGCATTCCGGAAGAAGATCACGTGAATGAGACACTCTTACGCTTTGCGAAGAAACACGGGGTAAAATATTTCGCTGCGAACGAGTGCTACTACATCGACAAAGAAGAAGCAAGTGCGCACGATGTTCTGCTCTGTATCAAAGAAGGTGAATTCAAATCCACGCCAATCGGATACGGACGCGGCCACCGCTATGGACTCTCGAATTCAGAATACTATTTCAAGTCGCAGGAAGAAATGAAATCGATCTTCAGCGATATGCCTGAAGCGATCGAAACCATCAGTGAGATCCTTGACAAGATAGAATCGTACACACTTGAGCGTAGTGTACTTCTTCCCAAGTTCGACATCCCACCTGACTTCCAAACAGAAGATGATTATTTGCGCTACCTCACGTATGAAGGTGCGAAAAAGAAATATGCGGAAATCACAGATCCAATTCGCGAACGCCTCGACTTCGAATTAGAGACAATCAAGAAAACAGGATATCCGGGTTACTTCCTTATCGTACAAGATTTCACCTCAAAAGCGCGCGAGATCGGTGTGTCGGTAGGACCAGGTCGTGGATCTGCTGCAGGATCTGCCGTGGCCTATTGCATCGGAATCACCAACGTGGATCCGATTAAGTACGACCTACTCTTCGAGCGTTTTCTAAATCCAGACCGTGTATCACTTCCCGATATTGACATTGACTTCGATGACGTGGGGCGCGATCGTGTATTAAAATATGTAATCGAGAAATACGGAAAGACGCAGGTTGCACAGATCATCACGTACGGTACGATGGCGGCGAAGTCGTCAATTAAAGATTGCGCACGTGTGATGGAACTTCCGCTGATGGATGCGAACATTCTCGCGAAGATGATCCCAGAGAAACCTGGTACATCACTCGACGACGCATTCTCCGAAGTGAAGGAACTCGCCGACATTAAAAAAGGCAGCGATCTCAAAGCACAAGTTCTTCAACAAGCTGTGATTCTTGAAGGCTCTGTGAGAAGTACGGGAACACACGCTTGTGGCGTGATCATTACACCAGAAGATCTTCGAAATCTTGTTCCTGTATCGACGGCGAAAGATTCGGAGATGTTGGTAACGCAATTCGACAACAGCGTTGTAGAAAGTGCCGGTATGCTCAAGATGGACTTCTTGGGATTGACTACGCTTTCAATCATCAATACCGCGAGGAATAACATTAAGAAAAGCTTCGGCATTGATATCGTTGTCGACGACATTCCACTGGATGACGTAAAGACCTACCAACTTTTCCAACGCGGCGAAACGGGAGGAACGTTCCAGTTTGAAAGTCCGGGGATGCAGAAATATCTGCGTCAATTAAAACCGGATAAGTTTGAAGATTTGATTGCGATGAACGCCTTGTATCGCCCGGGACCGATGGAATACATTCCGGCGTTCGTTAATCGTAAACATGGACGTGAGCCAATCAAATACGATCTCCCGCAAATGGAGGAATACCTCGCCGAGACGTACGGTATTACCGTGTACCAAGAGCAGGTAATGTTGTTGTCGCAGAGTCTTGCGGGCTTCAGTAAAGGTGATGCCGACGTACTGCGTAAGGCGATGGGTAAAAAGCAGAAAGCGGTCCTTGATAAGATGAAAGATAAATTCATCAAGGGTGCTGGAGAACGCGGACATGCGAAAGAAATTTGCGAGAAAGTTTGGACCGACTGGGAAGCATTTGCACAATACGCTTTCAATAAATCTCACTCGACGTGTTATTCACTTGTTGCGTATCACACAGCATACCTGAAAGCGAATTACCCTGCCCAATATATGGCAGCCGTACTAACACACTCGCAAAACAACCTAGAGAGCGTTACTTTCCACATCGAAGAGTGTCGAAGCCTTGGATTGAAAGTACTCGGTCCTCACGTAAACGAATCAGGTGTCTATTTTGAAGTAAACAAAAACGGTGAAATACGCTTTGGACTGGGCGCTATTAAAGGTGCTGGTGAAGCTGCTGTTGAAGCCATCATTCAAGAGCGAGAAGCAAAAGGTCCGTTTGAAGATATTTTTGATTTTGCAAAGCGACTTAGCAATCGTGCCGTCAACAAAAAGACGTTTGAATGTCTTGCGTTATCGGGTGCGTTCGACTGCTTTACCAATGTGCATCGTCGCCAATATGTATATGCAAAAGATGGCGACATCAGCTTGCTCGAAAAAGCAATCAAGTATGCAGCGAAAACAACACAAGAAGAACAAAGCAATCAAGCTAGTCTTTTCGGTGGAAGCAGCGGCACGGTAATGCCGAAACCAAAAATTGAAGTCGTTGAGCCTTTCAGTGAAATAGAAAAACTTAATCTTGAGAAAGAGGTTGTAGGTATTTATATTTCTGGTCACCCACTCGACAATTTCCGTTTTGAAATTGATAGTTTCTGTACAGCAACATGTTCGCAGCTTAATGAGCTTGAGCCATTGCTCGGTCGCGAATTGAAACTTGGTGGCATCGTATCGGCAGTCGAACACCGTACGACCAAGACCGGCAAGCCTTTCGGGAAATTCACACTCGAAGACTATAACGGCAATTGTACGTTCACGCTGTTCGGTGAAGATTATTTGAAATTTAAGAACTTCATGAACGTTGGGTGGTTTGTATTCATCGAAGGCGCGGTGATCAAAAATTCATGGGGGCAAATGAACATTGAGTATAAGATCAGAAATATTGATCTGCTGAACGAAATTGGGCTAAAACGAAGCAAAGGTGTTCAGATCAGACTCAATGCAGTGGATATCACGGCAGATTTGATCGGTAAAATTGAATTGGTTTGCCAAGAGTACAGCGGAAGTACACCGTTGTATTTGAAGCTCAGAGATGATAAAGAAAACATCAATTTAGAGCTTATGTCGCGTCGCTTCCGGGTGAATCCGGTTAACGAGATGGTATCGAAAATGAAGAAAACCGGCGAAGTTGAAGTAGAGGTAATGGTATAGAATTTTATATTGAAATCAGGCGGAGGTCCGAAGATGATTGGCTACGTAGCCGCCGCGAGGCCATAAATATTGGCGTTCATGTTAAAGAATCTCGGATGCGCCAGTTAATCGCAACGCGAGAAATAAAATTTGAACTATTACTACTACCTTTGGGTTTGTATAATTGAACACTAAGGCAAATAAAAATTTTGAATCTTTAATATTATGGGAAAAGCAATTGAACTCACAGACGCTAACTTTGATCAGATCATAAACTCTGATAAACCTGTACTCGTAGACTTTTGGGCTGAGTGGTGTGGACCTTGTAAGATGATTGGACCTGTAGTAGAGGAACTTGCAGGCGACTACGAAGGTAAAGCCGTTATCGGTAAACTGAATGTTGATGAGAACCCATCGGTTACAGCGCGTTTCGGTGTTCGCAGCATCCCTACTTTGCTCGTTTTCAAAGGTGGCCAAATCGTTGACAAACAAGTTGGCGCAGTACCTAAATCAGTACTTTCTCAGAAACTTGCTGCACAAGTAGCGTAAGTCCTTCTGATCTTAATACTAAAAAAAATGCCGGAGCAGTTCCGGCATTTTTTTAGTTATCAGTTATTCGTTATCAGTTAATAGGAATAGAAGCTGTTTTCTTCCACAGACACTTACTTCTTACTCCTTACTTCTTTACTTCTTCTTCCCCCCAACTATCCGTTCTAAATCCATTCACCGGTAATCCCTCTGTACTAAAGAGGTTCGGCAATGATCCGTTCTTAAACGCAAAACGTACAGCTACAGGATCTTTCACTTCTTTCGCGGAGACCACAACAGTCTTTCCTTCGATCTTTGCCTTCGCTGGATAGAATTTTTTATCAGCACCAGCAATCATAAATTCGTTAGGCTCTCCACCTTTTGAAACAAGGCCGGTGAGCACATAGTCAAATGAAATTCTCACTTTACCTTTCTCAACATTCATTTGCTTGAAGATAGGATTGCGATACGCAATGCCTTCCTTACCATAACGATCCCCCAGAGCAAGATTTGCCAAACGTTCTCCTACAGGCTTTTTATACTTCGGGTGAATGTCCTTCACGTCATCAACAACGTCTGTCACGACGACCATTCCTGTATTTGGGATTTCTAGCATCTTTGTTTGCTGTTCGCGTAGCAATGCACCGGAAGGAAATTCTCCATACCCTGCAAACGGTGCGATTTGTACATAGTAGAAAGGAAAATCGTAAAGGAATTCACGGCGCCAATCTTTGATCAGCTCTTCCATTAAAGGCTTATAGGCTGTCGATCCAACATTCGCTTCTCCTTGATACCATAATACACCGGCAACCCTGTACGGAATTAATGGACGAAGCATCCCGTTATAAACAACTTCAGGTTTCGTTGGACACCATGGTTTATCATCTGTGAGTTTTGCCGCAGCATCCCGTAGCGTTGGGTTGCCGTAAACAATCGATTTTGGTATCCAGGCTTCAGCAGGTGTTCCACCCCAAGCACAACTGATAATTCCTACAGGCACATTCAATTGACCGTTCAGTCGTTTTGCAAAAAAATATCCCACTGCACTGAAATAACGAACAGCTTCCTTATCGCACACTTTCCATTCACCTTCACCTCGCAATTGAGGAGCATCAGCTGCAAATCTTGACACTTGAAAAAGTCTAATGTTCGGGTCATTGACTTGTTCTGTAACTTCTTTCCCATCCGCAGACATGTGCATTCCCCATTCCATATTCGATTGTCCGGAGCACAACCAAACTTCACCAGACATCACATCTTTCAGCACACGTTCCTCCCATCCTGCTTTGATGGTGATGGTGTGAGGTCCACCAGCGGCGGGACTAAAGATAAAGGTTCTCCATTCGGTTGTGTTCAATGACTTTACACGATAAGTCGTCGTATCCCAACTTACTTTGATTACAACTTCTTGTGATGGATACGACCAACCCCAAATCGGCACAGGAGATTGTTGTTGAATCACCATGTGATCGGTGAAGAGCGACGCTAGCCGAAGCTGGGCATGGAGGGTGGTTGTGGCCACCAGCAATGTGATTAAGAGAACTGTTTTTCTCATCTATTGTGAATTTGTAGTCGTTAATCGTTAATCGTTAATCGTTATTCGTTATTCGTTATTCGTTATTCGTTAATCGTTAATTTAAGTCTTTAAACTTTCAACTTTCAACTTTGAACTTTAAACTTTTAACTCCTTAAGTCTTTCCACCATTTCTAAAACAGCCGGACACACCAATGTATTTTTATACGTGAGTTCCATAATTTGCACCATCTTTTTCCGATCCGTATGCGGATACTCGCGACATGCTTTCGGACGATCCTCGTACACCATACAATAGTTCTCAGCATCGAGGAACGGGCACGGTGATGACTTCAGCACATAGTCCTTGTCTTCGTCAATGCGCAGATATTTCTCAATAAAGTCGCCGGGTTTCATTCGCAGCGCTTTGGCGACACGTTCGATGTCTGTCGGGTAGAAAATCGGACTGGTGGTTTTGCAGCAGTTTGCGCAGGTGAGGCAATCAATTTCTTCGAAAACCTCTTCGTGCATAGCATGAAATTCGTCATCGACTTTACGTGGGTCTTTACGCTTTAATCCTAGCAGAAACTTCTTATTTTCAGCCGAGCGATTGTGTGCCTTTTCCCGAAATCGTTCCAGATCCATCCTGCAAAGTTATTCATCGCAGGTTGAGAAAAGAAACTTATTTTTGTTGATCATGAATACAGCTGTAATTCTCGCCGCCATTAAAAAACACGTCGCCCTCGACGAAGCTGAGGCAAATTTCCTCGCGGAGCAACTGATACCAAAGAAGCTCAAGCCCGGAGAACTCATCGAAGAAAGTGGTGAGATGACCAAGTTTATGATCTACGTAAACTCCGGCTGCCTCATGACCTACTATACCGATAAAGACGGAACTGACCACGTGATCCAGTTCGCGACTACAGGATGGTGGACTGGCGACTTACACAGCTTGCAGAAAAAGGTACCTTCCATCTACTCCACAAGAGCACTCGTTGAAAGCGAAATCTTATTACTCCCCAAAGTATCGTTAGAGCTCGTGCTAGAAAAATATTTAAAGTTCGAGCGCTACTTCCGAATCATCTTTCAAAATGCATTGGTGGTATCGCAGCAGCGCATCATCCATAGTTACGCTTCTACGGCTGAAGAACGTTATCTTCACTTTTCAGAAAAGTATTCTAATCTAGAGCAATATGTTCCGCTAAAATACATTGCCTCGTACTTGGGAATTACGCCAGAGTTCTTAAGCAAGATCAGAAGGAAACTAATGGAGAAGTAGAAAGCAGAAAACCTAAAGCGGAAAGCAGAAAGCTTAAAGCGGAAAGCTTAAATACAGATGAATCGCAAGAATTCTTTTTCGTCTTGAGGGATAGCTGTAACTGGCGACTGGAAACCGGCAACCGGTAACAGCTCACAGATTACTGAACCAGAACTTAACCTAGTTCAAGAACATTCCCCATACATCTTAATCCAGTTCAAGCGCCAGGGGGCAGTCTTGCCATAGCTTTGTATCATCAAACACGAACTAAATACAAAACATTATGGCAACTGCAATAGCAACAAAAACAAAATGGGCAATCGACACTACACACTCAGAAGCTCAGTTTAAAGTAAAACATTTAGTAATCTCTACAGTAACAGGCTACTTCAAGAAGTTCCAAGGCGATGTAACGGCCGAAGACGAAAAATTTGACGGCGCTGAGGTTAACGTTACCATCGAGACCAATAGCATCGACACGAACCAAGCAGATCGTGATGGTCACTTGAAGTCAGAAGACTTTTTTGCTGCCGAAAGATTTCCAAATATTACCTTCAACGGTGTGCTTGAAATTGATGGCGACTATAAACTTGTCGGCGAGTTGACGATCAGAGATGTTAAAAAACCTATCACGCTGGATGTTGATTTCGGCGGTGTAACAAAAGATCCTTGGGGAAATATCAAAGCTGGATTTGAGGTGAATGGTAAGATTAACCGCAAGGATTTCGGATTGAATTGGAGCGCACTCACAGAAGCGGGTGGAATGGTAGTAGGAGAAGAAGTGAAGCTCCACTTCAATATCGAGTTGACGAAAATCGTAGCGTAAGCTTTTGTAAATGGCTGCAGGCCACAAGCTGCTAGCTTCAAGTCTTTACATACAATTTTAGCGTAATCGGTTAGAGGGGTTCGATTCGCGAAGGCTGCTTCAGTTATTGAAGTAGCCTTTTCTTTTTTACTATACTTTCTGCCGAGATAACAACGGATCATCGCAGGGATTTCCTTGGGGAAACTTTCTGCATTCCTTGGTGAGACTTTGAGGCACCACCTCAAAGATCTAAACAGATGTTCTCCTCGATCCAAGCTTTCCGGTGTAAGCTTTCTGCTTTAAGCTTTCCGCTTTCTGCTTTAAACTCTACATTTACGTATGACCTCCACCCTATCCAATGGCATGCTTACGCAGAAGTCGCGTATTGCTTCGATTGATATCCTCCGCGGGATTGTCATGGTAATCATGGCCCTAGATCATACACGAGATTTTTTTCACATCTACGGCATCACCGATCAACCTACAAACCTCGAAACCACAACGCCAATTTTATTCTTCACCCGGTGGATCACCCATTATTGTGCACCGACGTTCGTACTCCTTTCTGGCGTCGCTATTCGTATTAGTACGGAAAGAAAAACAACAAAAGAACTTTCGCTATTCCTGCTAACGCGTGGGCTATGGCTCATTCTCCTTGAGGTTGTTGTGGTGCGTTTCGGATTGTTCTTCAACTTCTATTACGATTTCACGTTCTTCCAAGTGATATGGGTGATCGGTGCGTCGATGGTTGTTCTCGCAGGATTGGTATTTTTACCTGGACGTGTCGTTTTAGGAATCGGACTATTCCTCATCTTCTTTCATAACATCTTTGACTTCTTCCCTTTAAAGCCAGAAGATTCCGGATACGCGCTTTGGGTTATTTTAAGACAGCAAGGATTCCTTCCATTAGATCAAGAACATGCAATCATTGTTGCATACCCACTGCTTCCATGGCTTGGTATTATGGCGCTTGGCTATGGTATCGGCGAATGGTTCGCAAAATCTTTTAATGCCGCTAAACGCTTCGACCTGTTATTGTACTCTGGCGCTGGCGCGGTGCTCTTGTTCTTAATCTTAAGAGGTATTAATGTCTACGGCGACCCTGCCCCATGGAGTGTGCAGAAAGATTTTACCTTCACCATCCTCAGCTTCCTGAATGTAACTAAATATCCAGTTTCATTGCTGTATACATTAATGACGGTTGGCCCTGTTCTCATTATCCTTGCGCTTATGGAAATGCGACAAACACCAATTTCACAGTCGAATCCTTTCGTGATCTATGGGCGTGTGCCGATGTTTTATTACATCTTGCATTTTTATCTTATCCACTTCACGGCGCTCGTGACAATGATGATCATGCGAGACATGTCATTCGCTGATCTGAATTTTCATTTCAACAATGGGTTCGGCGGCGTGATTCCAGGCAGTGGATTCTCTTTGCCGTGGGTTTACCTGATTTGGATAACGATCGTAGCATCGTTGTATCCGCTTTGCAAATGGTACAATCGTTATAAGAGTACGCATTCGCATTGGTGGTTGAGCTATGTTTAAATGCAGGTGTTCGAGTGTTCAAGTTGAATGCTTCGCGAAACTTCGTCTAGCGCGTAACAGACAATACCGCCGAGTTGCTCGAAGATGCAAAGTTTCGCAAAGCAAAAACTCTTCGCGAAACTTTCTCTTCCTTGGCGCAACTTAGCGCAACCGTGAACAGCAAACTCGTAAAACTCGCAGCACGTAGCTCGTAATTCGCAGCTATCGCCTTACATTCTTTCAGGCACTTCTATCCCCAATAACGCCATACTTTTCTTAACAGCATTCGCAATGGATGACGATAACGCTATTCTGAATTTCAGCTTCGCCTGATCTGCTTCATTGAAGATTGGAATGTTCTGATAGAATTGATTGTACTGTTTCGCCAGATCATATGCATAGTTGGCGATTACGGCAGGAGAATAATCTTTTGCAGCTTCTTTCAATTTTGATTCGAAAGAATTCAATACTTGCAACGCATCACGCTCCGCTGGCTCAAGCGATGTTATAGCACTCAAGTCATCAGCGCTGATCGACAAGTTCAACGATTCTGCTTTACGAAGAATCGCCTTGATACGCGCATGTGTATATTGAATAAATGGCCCGGTGAATCCTTGTAATTGAATAGACTCATTCGGATCGAAGAGCATTCTTTTCTTCGGGTCAACTTTCAGCAGGAAGAATTTCAATGCCGATAGGCCAATCATGTTGAATAACTTATGTGCATCGTCAGCACTTACACCATCAAGCTTGCCCAGTTCACGGGTTTGTTTCTCCGCTTCCGTAACCATCTCCTGAATAAGATCGTCCGCATCTACCACAGTGCCTTCTCTCGATTTCATTTTCCCGGTAGGGAGATCGACCATGCCATAAGACAAATGATAGCAACGTTTCGCCCAATCGTATCCAAGTTTGCTCAAGATTAAGAACAATACTTTGAAATGATATTCCTGTTCATTCCCTACAGTATATACTTGTCCGGTGATGTTTGGAAAATCTCTGAAGCGAAGAATCGCCGTACCAATATCCTGTGTCATATAAACAGAAGTACCATCGGCACGAAGAAGCACTTTTTGATCGAGTCCATCTCCCGTAAGATCAACCCACACTGAACCGTCTTCCTTCTTGAAGAACACACCGGATTCAAGGCCTTTCAACACTTCTTCTTTCCCGAGCAGATAAGTATCGGATTCATAATAAAGCTTTTCAAAATCGACGCCCATTTTTTTGTACGTCTCATTGAAGCCTTCATATACCCAGCCGTTCATCGTCTTCCAGAGCTCGACGGTCTCGGAATCTTTCTGTTCCCACTTGCGAAGCATTTCAGAAGCCATCTGCATGATGGGCGCATTCTTCTCTGCATCTTCTTTTGTAGAACCTTTCTCCACCAAAGCATTTACCTGAGCAACATATGCCTTGTTGAATTCCACATAATATTTTCCAACGAGGTGATCTCCTTTTACGCCAGAGCTTTTCGGTGTTTCACCATCACCATAAAGAACCCACGCAGCCATCGACTTACAAATGTGAATACCCCGATCGTTGATGATCTGTACTTTGTGCACATTGTATCCATTCGCTTTGTAGATTTCGCTTACACTCCATCCTAAGAAATTATTTCTCAAGTGACCTAAGTGCAATGGCTTGTTTGTATTCGGTGAAGAATACTCGATCATGATCTCCTGACCATTCGATGGAAGTTGTCCGTATTGCTTATTCGCATAGATGTTCTGCAATACATTCACCCAAACAGAATCATTCAACACGATGTTCAAAAACCCTTTTACAACATTGAAGCGTGCTACGATGCCCGCATTTTGCACGAGATAGTCGCCCACCATGCGCGCAGTTTCTTCAGGACCTTTGCGTGAAATTTTAGTCAGCGGAAAGCACACCAAAGTATGTGATCCTTCGAACTCTGCATTGGTAGGTTGAAGTTGAAGATTATCGATTTGTTGTTGAAAAACTGCAGTAACAGCTTTCTGGATTTCTGAACGAAGAAGTTGATCGAGATTCATGATTCTTATAAATGACTGAAGCAATTCCGTTCGGAGAAATTGCTTCAGCTAAAATGATTGATTCTATTATTTCGGATTACCACTCTAATACATACGCGAAGATCAGTGGCGCTACAATGGTCGCATCTGATTCAACGATGTATTTCGGTGTTTCAATACTCAGTTTACCCCAAGTGATTTTTTCGTTGGGAACTGCGCCTGAGTATGAACCATAACTTGTCGTAGAGTCGCTGATCTGGCAGAAGTAGCTCCAGAAAGGAACGTTGTCACGCTCGAGATCCTGGTGAAGCATTGGAACAACGCAAATCGGAAAGTCACCAGCGATACCGCCACCAATTTGGAAGAAACCGATACCTTCAGTGCCTGCATTTTCTGTATACCAGTCTGCGAGCCATACCATGTATTCGATACCCGACTTCATGGTGCTTGCTTTCAATTCGCCAGTCAACACATAAGAAGCGAAGATGTTACCCATGGTTGAGTCTTCCCAACCGGGAACGACCATCGGCATATTCTTTTCTGCTGCAGCGATCATCCAGGAATTCTTCGGATCGATCTCATAGTATTGTTTCAAGTCGCCGCTGTTGATCATGCGGAACATGAACTCGTGCGGAAATAAACGCTCGCCGTTATCTTCAGCATCTTTCCAAACTTTGAAAAGATGTGCTTGCAATCTTCTGAAAGCTTCTTCTTCAGGGATACAAGTATCGGTCACGCGGTTAAGGTGATTGCCCAAAAGCTCCCACTCTTGTTCTGGCGTGAGATCGCGGTAGTTTGGAATGCGGCGATAGTGTGAGTGCGCTACAAGATTCATGATATCCTCTTCTAGGTTTGCACCTGTACAAGAGATGATATGCACTTTATCTTGGCGGATCATTTCAGCAAAACTGATCCCTAGTTCGCCTGTACTCATGGCACCGGCAAGGGTGACCATCATTTTTTTTCCTTCGGCAAGGTGTTTCTTATAACCTTTTGCTGCATCCACTAAAGCTGCTGCGTTGAAGTGGAGGTAGTGTTTCTCAATAAATGATGAAATCGGTCTGTTTTGGCTCATGTCTTATCGATAAGTTCAAATTCAGGGGCGAAAATAAATAAAAAGAGGGAAGTTACCCCAACCTTCATTTCATTCCGGTCGACAGGTCTCCCCTCTTTCTTATAATGTCACCTTCTATCGTCTATTCCGCCAATACCGGCCGGTTCACAATAGATTTCGCCGTCGCCTCCAAAATTTCGAAGGCACTCTCGGCCATTCGGTTTTCTGTGTCAAGCGTTGGATTTACTTCAACGATTTCCCAGGCGCACACTTTATGATCTTTGGCGAGTTCAGCATTTAATATTTTAGCTTCTTCAACGGTTAGACCATTCGGAACAGGTGTACCCGTTCCAGCTGACACGCGGCTATCAATGCTATCGACATCGAATGAAACGTAAATGAAATCGCAGTGGTCAAGCATCTCGAGGGCGCGTTTTGCACTCGCAGCTGGTCCTGCTTTTTTCACATCTTCCGTTTCAATGAAGTTGATGTTGTATTTATTGATGAGATAGTTCTCAGGTTTCTCAAGGTCGCGAACGGAAATGTAGACGATATCTTCAGGAAGAACTTTCGGTCCAGGCATGCCCACGTTCTTAAGTTGCTCCCATAGTTCTTGAGTTTCGCCGCGCGGGTCATTCACTTTACATTCAAGGTTATCCATGCCTGTTGCCATGGCAAGTGCCATACCGTGCATGTTACCCGATGGTGTTGTGAATGGTGTATGGATATCGGCATGGGCATCGATCCAAATCACGCCAAGCCTTGCTTTGGGGTGAGCTTTTTTGATACCGGCAATTGTTCCATATGACGTGCTATGATCGCCGGCCATGATGATCGGAAAAAATTCGTCAAAGATTTGCTCGTATACTTCGAGGCATACCCTTTCTTCCATGATCATTACACCGTCGATAAACTTGGCGTAAGAATGTTTTGCACCATCAAAAAGGAGTTCGTTAACGTTCTCTACTTCTACGGATTCATGCTGTTTAAAAAAATCGGAATTGAGGTCGAGGCTGGCAATCTTCATTGCTTCTACGCCCAGACTGGCGCCACGCGTTCCGGCACCGATTTCGGACTTCACTTCAATGATCTTTAACTCTTTCACGACAAATGCAATTATGGTTGATGAATAATAGGTTAACCGTTGGATGTAAAAAACGTTCTTTCTGCCCGCCCTTTAGAAGTCGGGTAAGGCGTGAGCCTCAACAAACGGGATACAGAAAAATCGATTAACCATGGTTCTGAATGTGTATTGCAAAGATGGCAAATTTATCACAATATTGCACCCTTTATAAAGCCCGAAACGGTATTCATCGCCCTAATTGGCCGGTTTTACAAAAACCTAACGAAAAGGTAATGAGTATAACGAAAAGCCGAGTAATCATCTTTAAACACAAACGATAAGCCTGCCTGCCGGCTAAAGGAGGTTTTAACGATAGATGAAGAGCTACCGCGAACTTATTGAGCAAACTTTTGAGTTTCCTCAGAAAGAATTTAAGGTCCGCGACCACGAATTGCTTTTTAATGATGTTCCCGTAATGGAGATCATAAAAGAGTATGGTACCCCCCTAAAATTGACCTACCTCCCAAGAATTAGCGAGAATATTCGGTCTGTCCAGGCTCTTTTTAATAGCGCCATGGAAAAGTTCAAGTACAACGGCAAATACACTTACTGCTATTGTACTAAATCTTCTCATTTTTCTTTCGTCCTTGAGGAGGCTACCAAAAACAATGACGTTCACATCGAAACGTCTTCTTCTTTTGATATTCCGATCGTCAGATCGCTTTATAGCAAAGGAAAAATAAATAAGGATACTTATATCCTATGCAATGGCTTCAAAATGCCACTCTACACCCAGTACATTTCGGAATTGTTGAATGACGGTTTCAAAAACTGCGTTCCGATCCTTGATAAGATGGGCGAGATCGATGCCTACGAGCAAAACGTAACTGGCCCCTACCAAGTAGGTATTCGCGTCGCGGCCGACGAAGAACCGAAATTCGAATTCTATACTTCACGTCTGGGCATACGCTACAGCGACATCAACAATTTCTACAAAGAAAAAATTGAAACCAGCAGCAAAGCATCCCTGAAGATGCTTCACTTCTTCATCAATACCGGTATCAAAGACACCGCGTACTACTGGAGCGAACTCAGCCGCTTTGTATTCAAGTATTGCGAATTGAAAAAGATCTGCCCAACACTCGACTCGATCGATATTGGTGGTGGATTCCCAATCAAGACATCATTGACATTCCACTACGATTACAAATACATGATCGAACAGATCGTTGAAAACATCAAGTGGATTTGTGATAAGAACAACGTTCCTGTACCAAACATCTTCACCGAATTCGGTAGCTATACCGTTGGTGAAAGTGGCGCGGTACTGTATAACGTAATCGATCAAAAACTCCAAAACGATAAAGAGCTGTGGTATATGATCGATGGATCGTTCATCACACACTTACCGGATGCGTGGGGATTGAACCAAAAGTATGTGTTGCTCGCGCTTAACAAATGGGATGATCCATATCACAAAGTGAACATGGGTGGCTTGACCTGCGACAGTATGGATTACTATAACTCTGAAGCCCACACTGGCGAAGTATTCTTGCCGATGATCAACGATGAAGAGCCGTTGTATATTGGCTTCTTCCACACGGGGGCTTATCAGGAATCACTTGGTGGATACGGTGGAATTCAACATTGCCTTGTACCTGCACCGAAGCATGTGCTTATCGACCGCAATGAAGATGGAGAAATCACAACAAAACTTTTCGCTTCAGAACAAACAAGTGAAAGTATGTTGAAGGTGTTGGGATATTCTTCCTAACGTGTTTAAGATGTTTGTGTGTTGACGTGCTGATGTCAATACATTGAGATACAGATATAAAATAAAAAGGCAGTCTCAATAGGCTGCCTTTTTTAATGTTATCAGCGTTCTACTTTTCTTTCTTCGTGTCGGCTGTGGGCAAGATCTCTTGGTAGCCAGCCGGAATTTCGAAGTTTGAGTCTGCAACGGCTATTCTTTCGATCGACAGCACATCTTTAAAAAAAGCTACATTCCCAGAGATGACTTCTACTTTTAGTGGAAGGCCTACGATTTGACTGAACAACGTACTATCCTCGTCTTCAAACATGAGCACATACTTCCACTCCACGTCTTTGATATCGGGCGCAACCCAAAATGTACCGACAGCCTTCTTCTCTTGATCGGTGCTCTTAACAACATACTTCACACATGATGTATTCATGAATGTAGCCATTTCAGAAGTTTTTATTACCTCGGGCGCATTGCCAAATGTTGAAAAAGGCTTGGTATCATCCACCTGAAACGTCTTCCTATTATGAGAGATGTCATACACTTTACTGGCACTATCGAGCATGAGGTTAGCAGAAGTTCCATTGCGAAACTTTAAACAGAAATTCCGATTCTTGACGCAAACTTCAACAATATTCGACATTAGTGGAAGGCTGATCGTTTCTTCTTGACTTTTTATTTCCGCTGCTAGCGACGCCCTTTGCGCGGGCGTAAGCGACTTACTATTAAGCTTCTTTTTTTTCTTCGCGATTTCTTTGCGTAATGGTCCTTTCACACGTTCTTCCATGGCTTGCGTTTCTTCAGCACTACCAACTTGAACACGATCGGCGACTTTAACAATACCTTCGAAATTTTGCGCGTAGAGAGAACTTGATACACTGACTAGAAACAGTAAAACGATTATCTTCATAGGGGTTTATTTTCCAACGAAGATAATCGAAGCGCGGTAGCCGCAATAATGTGTGTACGGTGTGTACTTCTAGTTTTGTTATTTATTGATCTATGTTAACATTGATTGTTAGGCAAAAGGTCAAAACCCAAACGCAGGTGGAACTTCTTTGTAGGCAGCAGGCACCACAAACTCTTCTGCCGGCAAAGTCTGTTCTTTTAATTGTACCGCCTCCATCGTCATTTTTCCCTCCTTAGAATTAATCTCCATCAGCAATGGAACGCCATCAATCTTTTCAAATGAAAATACCTTACTTCCCTGATAACGATGCTTTGAAAAAGATTTGTAATCAATATTCTTGATCTCATTCGTTGCCCAAACAATGTGACTAAATTTTTTACCATTGATCTCCGACTCGATCACATACTTCGAGCAATTGTAATTCAATATCTTTTTGGTCTCTGTTGTTTTAGTCACTTTGGCATCTTTCTCAACTGCGCCTTTCTCTCCATTAGGTAGTACACTAAATGTTTTCGCATCGTGGTTGATGCTGTATACTTTGTCCTTATCCTTCAAATACAACATGGTTTGTTTGTCGGCAACACCGCCTTGAATCTTCGTGAGCATATCCTGTTTCTTGAGATGCGTCTCATACCCTGATGGCAGCATATTCTGTAGACCTCCACCTTGCATCATTTTCAAAGCTGCTTCCACTTGCGTTTTCATCTGAGGGTTCGCCTCCATCATCTTCTTGAATTCGGGATCATTCATTTTTGTTTGCAATTCGCGCATCTTGGCTTGATTATTCGGATCGGCGATCTTCTTCGATGCTTCTTCCATTTTAGCTTTTGTTTCCGGGTCTGTGATTTCGGTGGTGATAGTCCACTTAATGATACCTTCGAAATTTTGTGCGTAAGAAGCGAAGCAAAAAAGAAATGCAAAGAGGGTTAATACATTTTTCATGATGATTGAATTTGATGCTAAGATAGAGAAACCTTAAAACAGAAAACTTAAACCGAAAGCAGTTTACAGCTGTTTAACGCATGCTCATCGAATTGACGAAAAGCAATAACCAAATAGTCAAATCCGATTATTTAGAGTATATTCATTTCACATTTCCTTCCTTTCCAATCTCCTTAATCGCTTGCCTATGAAATCACTTCAGTCGAGCGTCTTTTTATTGAAGCTTACCGAAGCCTGGCATCCGTCTGTTTTAAAATCTATCGTTCCACCAAAACATTACCGCCATGAAAGTATTCGATGAAAAACATCTGAAGAACATTGTTCTGTTGGGCGCGCCTAAGGCTGGCAAAACTTTGCTGGCCGAAGACATGCTATTTGAAGCCGGTATCACGCATCGGCGTGGCACCATTGAAAGTAAAAACACCGTATCCGACTATCACGACATTGAACAAGAAAGAGGTAACTCTGTTTTCGCAACATCGCTCCATACCGAATGGAAAGACTACAAGATTAACATCATCGATACGCCTGGCTTCGACGATTTCATTGGTGAGATGATTTCTTCTGTACGCGTAGCGGACACTTGCGTGATGGTCATCAACGCACAACACGGCGTAGAAGTGGGCACAGAGCTCGTTTGGAATTACGTCGACCGTTTTCAAAAGCCTACCATCTTTGCCATCAATCAGGTAGATCATCCGAAAGCAAACTTTGACGATGCACTGGAGTCGCTTCAAAAAACATTTGGTAGCGCCGTCACGCAAATGCAATATCCGCTCACCACAGGCGAAGGGTTTAGCGCGATCGTTGACTTGTTGAAAATGGTGATGTACAAATTTCCGGAAGGCGGTGGTAAACCGGAAAAGCTAGCCATTCCAGAAGCAGAGCTAGAACGCGCGAATGAATTACACAATGCGTTGGTCGAAAAAGCGGCCGAGAACGATGAGAAACTCATGGAACACTATTTTGAAAAAGGCACGCTCGATGAAGACGAAATGCGCGAAGGGTTAAAGATCGGAATGGTCAGACATGATGTATTTCCTGTTTTTGTTATGTCTGCAAGAAAGAATATGGGAAGCGGTCGTATGATGGGTTTTATCGACAATGTAGCACCAACGCCACAAGAAGCCCAACCTGAGTTGTCTACAGGTGGAATACCTGTTCCTTTCGATAGAACACAACCTACTTGTATTTTCATTTTCAAAACACACCTTGAGCCTAACTTAGGAAAGTTATCTTTCTTTAAAGTGATCACTGGGGAAATCGCAGTTGGCGATGAATTGATAAACAGTGCGTCCGGTACAGCGGAGCGAATTCATCAACTTTTTATTATGGATGGTAAGACGCGACACACTATTGACAAACTTGTTGCTGGCGACATCGGTGCGACGTTAAAATTAAAGGATACTTTTACGAATCAAACGCTTCATGCAAAAGGGCACAACATCACCATTCAGCCGATTGAGTTTCCGGCGCCACGCATTCGAACGGCAGTCGTCGCCAAAAGCAAAAATGACGATGAAAAGATCGGCGAAGTTCTTCATCGTATTCATCAGGAAGATCCGACGATTGAAGTTGCTTACGCGAAGGAGTTGAAGCAACTCATCATTTCCGCACAAGGAGAATTACACCTGGCGATGTGCAAATGGTATCTCGAAAATGTTTACAAATTGAATATCGAGTTTGTAACACCGAGAATATCTTACCGCGAAACTATTCGACGGTCGGCATCAGCGATGTATCGGCATAAAAAACAATCCGGAGGCGCAGGACAATTTGGTGAAGTTCATCTAAAAATCGAGCCCTACTATGAAGGCATGCCGGAACCAACAGAGTACTCGGTGCGCGGCAAAGAGGAAATCGATCTCGAATGGGGCGGCAAACTCGTCTTCTATAATTGTATTGTCGGCGGCGTAATCGATGCGCGTTTCATTCCCTCGATATTAAAAGGTGTGATGGAAAAAATGGAAGAAGGTCCGATCACAGGATCTTATGTGCGTGATGTACGCGTGATGGTATTCGATGGAAAGATGCATCCAGTCGATTCCAATGACATCTCATTCAAGATTGCGGGAATGATGGCCTTTAAAGAAGCCTTCTTAAAATCAGAGCCACAATTACTCGAACCAATTTATGATGTTGAAATCAGGTTGCCGGAAGAAGTGATGGGCGAAGTGATGAGCGATCTGCAAACACGACGATCGTTGATCATGGGGATGGATGGTGCCGAAAATTTTCAAGTGATCAAAGCCAGAACGCCGCTGGCAGAACTTGATCGTTATTCGACGGCACTGCGTTCATTATCGCAGGGACGTGCCAATTTCACACAGACATTTGCCGAGTATGCACCTGTGCCTACGGATCATCAACTGAAATTAGCAAAGATGAATCACGAGGCGGCAGTAGTTTGATGGTTGCAAATGTTGGCGTGTTGACGCGGACAAAAGTGTATCAACACGAACACGCCGACACACTACGCCAAGATGTCTAAAAAAACAGGCTATCGATCGAAAGACCGTCGAAAAAGCATTTTCGGCGTTGGAAAACGATTGTTTAAAGTGGTGTTTTTCCTAGTTTTGTTAGGAACCATTAGGCTGTGCAAAACGCGATTGTCATTATACCCACCTACAATGAGCGGGAGAATATCCGAGCGATCATTGATGCTGTCTTTGCACTACCAAAATCATTTCACTTACTGATTGTTGACGACAATTCGCCAGACGGAACAGGGCAGATTGTTGAAGAACTCCAGCAAGTTTACAACACCACTGAGAATAGACTTCAACTGTATAAACGTTCTGGAAAGCTTGGATTGGGTACGGCCTACATCACCGGCTTTAAGTATGCGCTGGAAAAAAATTACGATTACATTTTGGAGATGGATGCGGATTTTTCGCATGATCCGAAAGACTTGGTGCATTTACATACCGCATGTGAAGCGCGCGGAGCCGATGTATCTATTGGCTCGCGATATGCGACTGGCGTGAACGTTGTGAACTGGCCGATGGGCCGCGTACTACTGTCATATTTTGCTAGTACCTATGTGCGCCTGATTACGAGCATCCCGGTAAAAGATACGACAGCAGGTTTTGTTTGCTATCGCCGGAAGGTGCTGCAGACCATCCCGCTGGACGAGATCAAGTTTGTAGGTTATGCATTTCAAATAGAAATGAAATTCCTAGCCTGGAAATTCGGTTTTAATCTCCAAGAGGTACCTATCATCTTCACCGACCGCACACGAGGAGAGTCAAAGATGTCTGCTGGCATCTTCAAAGAAGCCTTCTTCGGCGTTTTGCAAATGACCATTCAAAGTTGGTTCAAGAAATATATCCCGGTAGGATAAACTGCTTGACAAACTTTTAGTCTTCCAAACCAACGAAAGAGATCGGGCCTACGTGAGACTTCACAAGTTCTAAATCTGGCTCGGTGATTTCCGCTTCGTAGCCATCTTCCTTCAGCATGTTCAGAATATCTTCCGCAGCTTCTTTCTGCTTGTAGATATGATAGTCTTCACGTGCAAAAACAGGATAGCGTCCAAGCTTTTGTTCGCGGTCAACAAAGTTAAAACCACAAAGGAAAAGTTTGCTTCCAGCGTGCTGAATGCGGTACAATGGCATTTGCGGGTACTTCTGAAGCCATTCCACAACTTCTTCGCGGGTTCCTTGCACAATCTCGGTAAGCTTGAAGATTTTCATCACTTCACCTTGATTGGGTTTGTCGAGCATACGCAAATCAAAATTGTGAACGTAAGCGGATAAACCAACACAACCACACAACACCATCAGTGGATTTTGGGCATCGCCATGTAACCGGATGTCAAGATTCTTAGCGTTAAAGAATGCCTGCAATCTGCGGTTCCTTTTTTGGATAGTAGAGGTCAAGTCCGGTCTTACCGGATTTTTAAATTTAAGCTGCATAACAGTAACATTTCGGATATAAGGTGGGCTCCTTACATCTACAAAGGTATAAAATATATTAGAGTTTAAACGCTATTAATCAAACCTAATAGCCCGTATTGGGTTAATCCTGGAAATAACCATTGTAGGCAACAATAAAACCAACGTAACGACTGCAAATGTAAGCAGGTTCAGCAAACCTACAACTTCCCAATTCCAGCTAATGGGCACGAATTCCATGTAATAATCGTGCGGATTCAGCTTCACTATTTTGAACTGATCTTGAATGAAACACAATGAAAGCCCAAGAACGTTACCCCAAAAAAGGCCCTTTAAGATCAGATTCATGCCCTGAAAAATAAAAACAGATCGCACGGCGCCATTACTCGCGCCCAGCGCCTTTAGCATGCCGATCATTTGCGTACGCTCCATTACCAAGATCAGCACAATAGAAACCATATTTACACATATCACAAGGAGAATGATGGCCAATATCATGTTCACCTGCCTACTTACTAGATTTAGCCATTCAAATACCTGCATATACAGATCGCTAATCTTCTGAACATCCAAATCGAAATCCATCGACTCCCCTACCCATTCCTGCGTCGCGTCAACCTTTTCGACATCATGCAAAAAAATCTCCACACCACCCGCTAGACTGTCCGACCAATCATTCAACCTTCTGATCAAGCGTATATCGCCAATGATAATCTTACTATCGAAGTATTCAGACAAATGTGTTTGATAGATGCCTGCGATTTTCAATTTCCGAAAGCGCGGTGGATTTTGAAGGAAGTGAACGCCCAAGTCGTCACCTACTTTTGCGCGTAACTTATCGGCAATTATTTTACTTACCACAACCTGATTAGAATACGCGGAGTCTGGAAATTTGATAAACTTCCCCTCTATCAAGTACGGCTCAAAGCTCTTCTGATCGAAACTCTTACCAACGCCTTTTAACACGACGCCGAGTACTTCATCTTGAGCCTTTACAATACCAACTTTGTGCGCATACTCTTGGCTGTGACGAATATTATCGTTGCCTTGTGGATTGGTAAAGGCAGGTGTATAAAAGTTAAACGGTTCCTCTTCCATCGAACGTTCAAGCGATTGTTTCTGAATGAGGAGGTGTCCCGTGAAGGAGAATATTTTTTCTTTCACCGTATTTTGAAAACCTTTCATCACCAGAAACGAAATGATGGCTGCTGCCAATCCAACGCTAATAATCACAATGGCGATGGTGTGAATCGTTGAAGCAAAACCCTCTTTCTGTTCGCGCGTGATTCTTTTGGATATGAAATACGAAAGGTTCAATTTCTTACTAACTTTTCGGCGTTGTCGCAAAATAGAATAACATTCCGTCTCAACCAACACTCGCCGTCTTATGATTAGAATATCGACCTTCGTTCTGCTTGTTCTGTGGACATGCCAATGCACGGGCCAACCACCGCGTCCAACAGTTGAATCGCCCTCAGGAGCTGCCACAGTGCCCAGCAAAGTATTGATGGGAGCCGATCAGCTCGACAAAATTCTGCCGCTCACAAAGGGAAAAAATGTGGCATTGGTGGTGAATCATACATCGTTGGTCAATAATCAAACTCACCTCGCAGACACACTGATCAGTCTCGGTGTTACCATACGGAAGATCTTCGCGCCAGAGCATGGATTTCGCGGGATGGCAGCTAACGGCGAGCACGTAAAAGATGGCGTGGATACAAAAACGGGACTTCCGATTGTATCACTTTATGGCGCAAACCGAAAACCCACAACTGCACAAGTTGCCGATGTCGACGTAATCATTTTCGACATACAAGACGTGGGTGCACGTTTCTATACTTACATCAGCACCATGCATTACATGATGGAGTCTTGTGCTGAAAACAATAAGCAGCTCATTGTGCTCGATCGTCCTAATCCGCATGGCGGGTATTTCGACGGACCTATTCTTCAACCCGCATTCAAATCGTTCGTTGGTATGCATGCTATTCCAATCGTTCATGGGTTAACCGTTGCTGAGCTCGCGCAGATGATCAACGGAGAAGGCTGGCTTGCAGGCGGAAAAAAATGTGAGCTGAAGATCGTCAAGGTCCACGGCTGGAAACATCATGACGAGTATGTACTTCCGGTGAAACCTTCTCCCAACCTTCCGAACCAACAGTCGATCAAACTATATCCATCCGTTTGTCTATTGGAACAAACTGTGATCAGCATTGGACGAGGAACAGAATTCCCCTTTCAAGTTCTAGGAAACCCACTGCTAAAATCTTATGCATTCCAATTCACGCCGATCAATATGCCTGGTGTAGCGGTTAATCCTCCGCACGAGAATAAGCTGTGTTATGGATTAGACCTTCGACAAGCCAGTGTGCCGACTGACAAAATCGATCTGCAGTACATCTTTGAAATGTATAAGGCGTATCCCGAGAAAGACAAATTCTTCATTGGAATGTTTGATAAAATCATGGGAAATGATGTTTTCAAAAAACAATTGAAAGACGGATTGACCGAAGCACAAATTCGCGACTCGTGGAAAGATGGTCTTGCCCAATATGAAAAGATGCGCGCAAAATATTTATTGTATCCTTAAAGCCTATTGGTCATTATGACAAAAGCGGAAAAAGTAAGCGACATCTTAAATATTTTAGATAAACATTTTCCTAAACCCGAAGTCCCCCTTCATCATAAGGATGCGTATACACTGTTGATTTCTGTTTTATTATCGGCACAATGTACCGATGAGCGCGTAAACAAAACGACGCCGTCGCTTTTCAAAATGGCCGATAATCCATACGATATGATAAAGTTGTCGGTGGAGGAAATTCGAGAGATCATCAAACCTTGTGGATTGTCTCCGATGAAGTCTAAGGGGATACATGGGCTGTCACAAATACTTATCGATCGGTACAATGGAGAAGTTCCCAATACTTTTGAAGCGCTCGAGTCTCTGCCTGCTGTAGGACACAAGACTGCCTCGGTAGTGATGACACAATGGTTTAACATTCCTGCCTTTCCGGTCGACACACACATTCATCGGTTGGCTTACCGTTGGGGTTTAACCAATGGGAAAAGTGTTGAGCAGACGGAAAAAGATTTGAAAAGACTTATTCCGGAGTCAAAATGGAATGTAGCGCATTTACAAATTATCTATTTTGGAAGGGCGTTTTGCCCTGCCAGAGGCCATATTTGGACGGAATGCCCAATCTGTTCGAAGTACATGCGCAAAGACCTGCGGGACTAGCGAACCATATTTGGAAAATTTTCGTTAGCTTTATAGAAAATTTTCCGGTTATGACAAAGAACAAGATTACCGATTTATTGGGTGGCAGTAAAGTTCTCGGCAAACCAAAAGACCTTGACGATCTAGCGGAAGAGGGGCTTCCAAAGCAATCCCTTGTTTTCTTTATGACCCAAGTAAACCTCGATGAGCGTCGTTTGTTCAACTACCTGGATGTAACAAAACGTACACTTGACAATTACAAACCAAAAGAACGTTTGCGTTTGTATATCAGCGATCGGTTAATTCACCTTGCAGAATTATACGCTAAAGGAAAAGAAATTTTTAATTCACTTGAGTACTTCAACGAATGGCTCAATCGTCCTTCCATTGATTTCCATGGAGAGAAACCCATCGAGCTAATTAACACGCGTCGTGGTATTGATGAAATACTGCGAACACTTGGAAGAATCGAACACGGTATCCTTGCATGATTCTTTATCGTTGTTGTTTATCGAAGTGGTCTAAGGATCTCAGCGGAACCGGCGCTTCCATGTACGGCGGGCGCTGGAATAATCCGGGAACATTTCTCGTATATACGGCAGAGAACAACATTCTCGCGGCATTGGAAATCGCCATCAGAATTCCTTTGGAACAAATTGGAAAAGATTATGTGATGATGGGAATCGAAGTTCCTGACGGTATCGAACCCTACATTCCCAAACTCTCGAAAACATGGTATAAAGATGAAGAAGCAACGCGGGCAGTAGGTGATCAGTTTGCCAAAAACAATTCGCATCTCTTGATGAAAGTGCCTTCTGCGCTTATCTCTGACGCCTACAACTACATCATCAACCCGCGTCACGAGTCGGCCTATCAAATCAAACTACAAGACTCAAAAAGCATTCTGCTGGATAAGCGATTAACTTTAATTGAGAATAAGTAGTTGAGTATTGGAGATTAGGTATTAGGTATTAGGTATTAGGTATTAGGTATTAGGTATTAGGTATTAGGTTGTTGGAGATCAGGCATGGGTTTCAACACAGCTATGCTATGGATTTCTTGTACATCGTGAAGAACAGAAATGGTAGAAATCCAAAACTGAAAATTACGGCACCACCCCAATAGTAATTCTTCTGCGCCGGGAAGCATAAACATTTAAAAAGTGATTGCCGCTGCAGTTACTAGTGCGCTGATAAAACCCAGGACGAGTTTCATTTTCTCTGACATTGCCGAATGAATTTTTCTTTTGAAGTGATTGATCAACAGCATCGGCATGTACAACATTTCGCAGCGCCATACATTATCTGCCATCCATTATCGTAGTTAAACACTGACGAGGCAGAGACCCATACCTGAATGCTGAACGCCGTAAAAAGCAGATGCCGAACGCGGTCAACGTTCGGCATCACTTGCGCGCATTTGCTGAAGAAAAAACTGCAAACAAAAAAGGCGCGCCTACTTCACTGTAAAAAATTGGCATTCCGACACCGGCAAAAAATATTTACAACCAACAACCACTACGAATGGAGTAAATCACCAGTCGCGTCGGAAATGCCATACCTTCAAAGCCTCGAGCTACGCGTTACGTGCTACGAGTCTAGTCCACGTTATCGTGGAGAAACTTATTGTTACCTAAAAGATTGTTATCGTCATTCAGGTTATACTTCGAAATAAACTGTTCGGATGAGTGCGGTACATCATTCATCTTCACACCTCTTCTAAGGTATGCCGGCAATGACCATTTCTCATTGAACTCATCTTTAGTCATCTCACCTTTACGAGCCTTCTTCAACTTTTCTTTGCGTTCTTCAGCTTGTTGCTGGAGTCTTTGTTTAGTTGAACGAAGTTCCATCATACCATCGTCATTGATGGTTTGATCTCCGTAGTTTGAGGTAACGTCGAACTCATCGTCTCTGAACAAGCCTTCTTCACCATCATCATCGGTGTTCACAGGCTGTTGCTGTTCCGTACGGTTGAATGGCCCCGAGAAATGTACCTCACGCTCAGATGATTTCTGATCGTTCTGTTGTTGTTTCCTGGTCTCCTCTTCGATACGGCGACGGAGTTCAATGTCGCGTTGAGATTCATTAACCGTGTTGTTCACCGTATGATCAGCGTTGCTATTAAACAACCATCCTTGTGAACGATCGAGGTCATGAATCTTTTTCTCTTCTTTCTTCTTCGCTGCAGTTGCGTTTTCCTTCAACTCGCTGCTTTGAAAACCAGTAGCGATAACCGTTACACGGATACGATCGCCCAGGTCAGGATCAACACCGTGACCAAAGATCATCTCAGCTTCATCACCAGCTTGTTCCTGGATGTATTCCGTGATTTCACTGAGTTCATCCATTTGCAATTCTGCTTCAACACCAGAGATGATAGAGAGAAGAATTTTCTTAGCGCCCATGATATCACGGTTGTCAAGCAGCGGCGAAGACAAAGCACCTTCCGCAGCTTTCTTCGCACGATCTTCACCGCGCGTTTCTGCTGATCCCATTACCGCTGCACCTGCATTCAACATAACGGTGCGCACATCTTGAAAATCGACGTTTACATAACCTGCGAGGGTAATGATTTCGGCAATTCCTTTTGCTGCTGTCGTTAAAATGTTGTCGGCTTGTGCGAAAGCTTGGTTGATCGAGAGGTTCCCGAAGATCTCTCTGAGTTTATCGTTTAGAATCACGAGCACAGTATCGCAGTTCGCTCTGAGCGCATCGATACCGAGTTCAGCCTGATTCATTTTCTTCTTTCCTTCAAACATGAACGGCGCCGTCACAATACCTACTGTGAGGATGTCCATGTCTTTCGCGATTTTCGCAATGACAGGTGCAGCACCAGTTCCTGTTCCGCCCCCCATTCCGGCTGTGACGAACACCATTTTGGTACCGGTTAGCATTTCGCGAATCTGCTCTTTGCTTTCAAGCGCGGCATTCTTTCCTACTTCAGGATTTGCACCACAGCCGAGACCTTCCGTGAGGTTGGTTCCGATCTGTAATTTATTTGGCACCGGGCTTCCAAGGAGCGCCTGGTTATCAGTGTTGCAAACCACAAACTCAACATCTTTGATGCCTTGCTTGTACATATGGTTTACAGCATTGCTTCCCCCGCCGCCAACACCGATCACCTTGATGATCGAGCGTGTCACGCTTTGTTTGGGAACTTCAAATTTGTAAGATCCAGTTTCGAACATGATTATCTATTATTTAGTGGTTGTTTCTGTTGGATAAAAATCAATACTCGTTCTTACCGTCTAAGTCATCGATTAGCAAGCTCTTCGTTTTATTCAATATATCATTGAAGAAACTTTTCGATGCAGCAACGGGCTGCTTTTTCACTTTGGCAGTACGTACTACCTCACGTGCCTCCTTGTAGCGATCTTCTCTTTCGTCTAGTGAGCGGAATCCCGACAACACCAGCCCTACTGCTGTAGCATACATCGGGCTCTTCACTGCTTCGATCTTGCTTTTGCCAAGGTGTTCGTTCGGGTAACCGATACGGGTATCCATACCAGTCATATATTCAACAAGTTGTTTCAAGTTAGCAAGTTGCGCACCGCCACCTGTGATCACGATACCACCGGCAAGTCTGTTTTCAAAACCAGAGCTGATGATTTCGGCGTGCGCCATCTCTACAATTTCTTCCATTCTCGCCTGGATGATGTTCGAAAGATTTTTTACGCTGATCTCTTTCGCAGCACGGTTACGGATTCCGGGGATCGATACGATCTCATTTGGAGATGCTTCTTCTGCGATGGCTTTTCCAAAACGCGTCTTCAACTGTTCAGCTTGCTGCGGCAACACCATCAAACCTTGCTTGATATCATTTGTTACAATATTACCACCGAAAGGGATAACTGCAGTATGACGAATGATATTATCGTAAAAAATTGCGATGTCTGTTGTACCGCCACCGATATCAATGAGACAAACACCTGCCTCTTTCTCTTCATCGTTCAACACGGCTAGGCTAGACGCCAACGGCTCCAGAATCAAGTCGTCAATTTCCAAACCACCACGTCGAATACATTTGTTGATGTTGTTGATCGCATTAGTTTGCGCCGTGATTATATGGAAGTCAGCTTCCAATCTAACACCTGACATTCCCACCGGTTCTTTGATACCATCTTCATAATCAACCATGTAGTCTTGCGGCATCACGTGGATGATCTGGCTTCCTGGAGGAACAACCATGCGATACATATCTTGGGTGAGACGTTCTACGTCGTCGATTGTTATCTCGTCTTCTTTGGAGGAACGTGTAATACCACCATGTTGGATAAAGCTGCGAATGTGCTGTCCGGCAATACCAACGTTAACCACGCCAATATCGATACCAGACTGATCACTAGCTTCTTTAATAGCTTTCTCAATGGCATATACAGTCTTGTCAATATTGAAAACGATACCTTTCACTACTCCTTCCGACTCCGCCTTACCCATTCCGAGTACTTCAAGCTTACCGAATTCATTCTTACGGCCGACGATAGCACAGATCTTTGTTGTGCCTATGTCTAACCCGACGACTATTTTTTCATGTTCCATGATGATAACTATTTTTTAGTGGTTGTTGTCTCTTTGTTCACGGTTCACAGTTGACAGTTGACGGTTAATGCATTGCTGTAAACCGTGAACTGTTATCCGTGAACTTACTCTGTTACTATTTGTCCTTCGTATTCCAAGTTCACGCGATCATACTTGTTCCATCCTACCCGTGGAAGGATTTCTTTGTAGTAGATCATCAGTTTCTTAAATTTTAATTCCTGGTTATCAGGCGTTCCGAATTCAATCTGCTCATCTCCTACTTGTGGATAAATGGTGATCTTACATTTCGAATCGATATCGAGTTGTGCGATCTGAGCGCTCCAGAATTCATCTTCGCGGATCGTTTTGATCAGTTGCATCAATTGAACACCTTCTTCACTTACTTTTCCATCGTGCGCTTTCATCACATTATCCTGAAGCAAAAGTTTTCGTGCATAGGCACCGCTAACCAGCACCACACGCGACGTAAACTTGTCTGACACAGGCATTAACGTTCCATCTTCAGCGATATATCCATCAGGCCCATCGTTGCGCACAATACGTGCAACAGGGCGACGAAGTTCCACGCGGGCCACAACATTCCCTTTCAGATCACTATACAACTCAGCGTCGTGAATGAACGGATCTTGCTTAATCTTTTTTTCGATTGACTTAAGATTAACTTTCTCAATGTTTGCACCGCGCAAATTTTCCTGACTCAACTGCATGAGTTCAGAAACATCAGACTCGTCCATGAAATGATTTTCATTTACATTTTCAAGTTTCACGGAAATATCCTTGATGGCCACGGCACCTTGTCTTCGCTCTGTAAAGGCAATAAGCAAGAGCACCGCGATAATGGCCGCACCAATCTTAATTTCCCGCTTCAGGTTAAACTTAAACTTCATACCGTTTTACTAACATTTTTTTAATTGGATCAATAAAGGTGTCGATGTCGCCGGCGCCAATGGTCACCACTACATCAAGGTCTAGGGATTCCAGCTTCTCCATCAGGTTGCCTTTGTTCACCCTGAACTTCGAAGCGCTGGTAACGTCCTTGAAGAGCATATCCGAGTCGACGCCGGGGATCGGTAATTCGCGTGCCGGATAGATATCAAGGAGGAGCAATTCATCTGCAAGACTGAGGCTCTTCGAAAACCCTTCAGCAAAGTCACGTGTTCTGGTGAACAAGTGAGGCTGAAAGATCGCCGTTACCTTACGTCTTGGATACATCGACTTCATCGATTTCAAGAATGCTTCAATCTCTGTAGGATGGTGTGCATAGTCATCGACATAGATCACCTTCTTTCCTTTGAGAATGAATTCAAATCTGCGTTTCACACCTGAGAAAGACTCGAGCGCTTTCTTGATGGTCGCAACAGAAACACCACATTGATGCGCTGCTACCGATGCGGCGATAGCATTTTCAATGTTATGAAAACCAGGGACACCGAGCGTCACATGTTCAACTTTTTCAAATCCATGAAGGTCGAACTCAAAAAATCCGCTACTCGCGGTAATATTGCCGGCAAAAAATCGTCCCCGGCTCATGCTGTAAGTGATTTTGGTTACATGATTAACATTCGCCGCGAGCATATCTGCAAACGCTTCATGAATAATCAATGTACCACCACTATTAATTTGTTTGATGTAATCTTGAAACGACGTAATCACACTTTGATGATCGCCATAAATATCAAGATGATCTGCATCGGCTGAAGTAACGATCGCAATCTCTGGGAATAACCTCAGGAAAGAGCGATCGAATTCATCAGCTTCAACAACCACTAATGTATCGTTTGTTATCTCCCCTTGCATCACAAGGTTCGAATTGTAATTCGTTGTAATCCCACCCAAGAAACCAACCATCGGCTTACCCGCTGTTTTGAGGATATGCGCAACCATCGATGATGTGGTCGTCTTTCCATGCGTACCTGCAACACCAATCGTTTTGTAACCCTTCGTTAAGAGGCCTAGTACTTCAGATCGCTTTAAGATCGTGTACGCTTGCTCTTTAAGGAAAGCATGCTCCTGGTGATCTTTCGGAATAGCAGGCGTGAAGATAACGAGGGTTCTATCTTTTTGAGATTTTACTTCAGCAGGAATGGCATCAACGCTGTCAATGTAGTGGATGTTCATCCCTTCTTGCTCTAAGGCTGAGGTCAATGCCGTCGCAGTCTTATCGTAGCCCGACACCTTGAGTCCTTTTTTCATGAACCAACGTGCCAGCGCACTCATACCAATGCCACCGATCCCGAGGAAGTAAATGTTATCGTAGTGTTCAATCTTCACGCTTGACGTGTTCTTTTGAGTTCCAGTTTATTTATGTGCGTCGATAAAAATTTGCTCATGCTTGAATCATTTTTTCAATTTCAACCACAATGTCCTGCGTCGCGTTTGGCTTGGCAAGCAATGTGATTTGCTCACGTAATTTTTTCGCGCGTTGATCATCGAATAACAATGTCAACGCTTCGTCCACAAGCACATCTTGCGCATCTTTATCGGCTACCATAAGCGCAGCATTTTTATTCACCAGCGCCATGGCATTTTTCGTTTGATGATCTTCCGCCACATTCGGAGAAGGTACCAGTATCGCAGGCTTCCCAGCAATACACAATTCCGAAACGGCAATCGCCCCCGAACGTGAAATCACGACATCAGCAGCTGCGTATGCAAGATCCATCTCGCGAACAAAATCTTGTACACGGATATTTTTTAAATCATACTGACCAAGCTTGGCTTTGTAGGCATCGTAATACCCTTTGCCAGTTTGCCAGATCACCTGGATCTGTGCATCAATCAGTTTGCTTATGCCGGCGATAACACTCTCATTGATGGTACGGGCACCAAGACTTCCGCCGATGATCAGCAAAGTTTTCACGTTACCGTCAAATCCGAAATGTGACAATGCTTGCAACCTTTTCCCTTCTACACTCAAAATGTCTTTTCTCACTGGATTCCCAGTCAAGACAATTTTATCCTTCGGAAAATATTTTTCCATTCCCTCGTAGGCTACACACACTTTGCTCACTTTTCCACCCACCTGTTTATTGGTAAGTCCGGCAAAAGAATTCTGCTCTTGAATCAGTGATGGAACATTTGAACGCGTTGCTGCCATCATGATGGGACCGCTCGCATAGCCACCTGTTCCGATAACGGCATCAGGGCGATAGTTCTTCACAATGCGTGCTGCTTTGAAATAGCTCACGATCACTTTTAATGGGAACATCAGATTAGACCACGTAAGCTTTCGTTGCAATCCGCTGATCCACAACCCAACGATCTTGTATCCGGCTTCCGGTACGCGCGTCATTTCCATTCTGCCTTCTGCTCCTACAAAGAGAATTTCAGCATCTGGGTGACGTTCACGAAAAGCATTCGCAATAGCGATCGCCGGAAAAATATGTCCGCCGGTTCCGCCACCACTTATGATCAATCGATATGGTTGTTTCTTACTCAATTCAATTATGCTGCTTGCGCCGCTACATTTTTATTTCCTTCTTTTCCTTCTGTTGATGTGCTTTGTCCCCACTTCTCATCTTGCTCTCCACGACTCACACTCAAAACAATACCGATAGCAAGACCTGTAAATACCATCGAGGTTCCACCCATTGAAATCAAGGGTAACGGCTGTCCTGTTACGGGACCAAGTCCAACAACAACGCCCATGTTGGTGAACGCCTGACAGACAAAGTCGAAACACAAGCCTGCCGAGAGCAGTCCTCCAAACGCTCGCTCACTATTATAAGCTGCTTTCATTCCACGATGAAGAATCAGCAAATACAATCCGATTAACACAATTGCGCCAATCATTCCGTACTCCTCGATGTAGATCGCGAAAATAAAATCCGCGAAAGGATTCGGAAGGATATTGCGTTGATCGCTGTTACCTGGGCCTTTTCCTGTTAGCCCTCCCGTTGCGACAGCGATGTAACCATGCTTTGATTGAAACTGCGGTTCACCTTCACCTTTGATCGTAAACGCAATCCATTGCTTCACACGACTGATCATCGTACCGCCTCTTACACCAAACGTGAATGCAAGTGACCCAAACAATACACCGACAAAGAATAGCATGGCCAAGTATTTTGTCGGTACGCGACCGATGAACAACAAGATCATGCATGTTAACAGCAGCAAGATCGCTGTCGACATATTTGTTAAAGCGATTAATCCGCAAATCATTCCACACCAGAACAAAATGGGGATCAGTGATTCTTTGATGTCGTCAATATTCTGTTGACGTTTTGAAAGCATGCTCGCCAAGTTTACAATCAAGGCAAGACTAGCAAAGTCTGAAGGCTGAAAACTTACACCGAATAAGCTGATCCATCGTGCCGCACCATTCACGGTTACCCCACCCACAAATGTGTAGAGTAACAACGGAATTGAAAGCAACAATGCGAAACGGGAGATCTTCGAGTAGTATCGATAGTCCACGCGATGCGCGAGCCACATGGCAGCAAGACCAATGAATACGTGTGCCGTATGCGTGATCAAAATCCACTCTGGACTCTTCGAGCGTTTGTACGCCAACGTTCCTACAGAGCTGTACACCACGAGTATGCTGATCGCAGACAACGCGAACACGACTGCCCAAATGACTTTGTCACCTTGCAGATGTTTATCGGCCCATGCTTTTAGCTTTATCATCGGTTTACGCTTCTACTATTTTTTTCAACTCCAACACAGCCTTCCTAAACTGATCTCCACGATCTTCATAGTTCTTAAAGAGATCAAAACTTGCACACGCCGGAGAAAGCAATACAACGTCTCCAGACTTGGCCTCCTCCAGAGCAATCTTCACCAGTTCAGCAACACTTTGCGTTTCACGAATGGTTGGGACAACATCTCCGAAAGCTTTTTTCAACTTTTCGTTATCCTTGCCGAGGCAAATCAGCGCCCTCGCTTTTTTCTTTACTTCATCCTTAATGATGTTGTAATCATTACCTTTATCAACACCACCAGCAATCCACACCAACGGTTTTTCGTAGCTACCCAATGCATACACTACAGAGTCGACATTGGTAGCTTTCGAATCATTTACAAATTCAACGCCTTTAATAGTTGCCACCGATTCGAGTCGGTGTGGCGCGTTAATAAAACTCTTTAATCCTTCACGAATGAGTTCCAATTTTCCGCCTGCGATTTGAACTGCCGATACCGCACACATCGTGTTGATCAGGTTATGTGGACCTTTCAACGTTGTATCTGATTGTTGAATGCTAAATGACTGTTTCAACTGAAAAAACATTTCCGTTCCCTTGCAGTAAACATTCTTCGTCGCATCCGCTTTCAATGTTACCTTCACCTGATGCGGCACCAATGAGCGCTTCTTAATTTCCGCATCGGTATGCACATCGTCTGCATAATAGATGAAGTGTTGTGACTCACGCTGGTTCTTGATGATCTGGAATTTTGAATCAACATAATTTTGCATGTTGTACTCATAACGATCCAAATGATCAGGCGTGATATTTAGCAGTATGGAAATCTCTGGTTTGAATTTCTTCGTACCATCGAGCTGAAAACTACTCATCTCCAGTACATACCAATCAAAATCTTTCTCTACGACCTGGCGCGCCATACTCTGACCAACATTGCCTGCGAGTCCAACATTGAACCCAGCCTGCTTCATGAGGTGGTATGTCAGCAAAGTCGTAGTTGTTTTACCGTTAGTTCCGGTAATGGCAATAACTTTTGCTGATGTGTAGTAAGAAGCAAATTCCAATTCATCGATAACCGTGATACCTGCAGCTTTGATTTTTTTAATGATCTCTGCTTTATCAGGAATGCCAGGGCTTTTTATAATTGTGTTTGCGTTAAGAATTTCAGATTCGGTATGTTTCCCTTCTTCAAAAGGAATTCCGTTGTTCTGCAATTCCGTCTTATACTTATCTTTTAAAACAGCCTGGTCTGATACAAACACATCGAAGCCTTTTGCTTTCGCAAGCAATGCCGCACCAGTTCCGCTCTCCCCTGCTCCTAATATGACGATTCTCTCAGCCATGCCTTATCTAAGTTTCAACGTTGCCAACGTGATGATTGCCAACAAAATTCCAACGATCCAAAAACGCGAGACAATCTTCGCCTCATGAATCTGTTTCTTTTGATAATGGTGATGGAGCGGAGACATCAAGAAGATCCGTCTTCCTTCACCATATTTTTTCTTTGTGTATTTGAAGTACGACACCTGAATGATTACCGATAGGTTTTCAATCACGAATATTCCGCACAACAAAGGCAATAAAAGTTCTTTTCTCACTGCAAGCGCCAACACCGCGATGATACCACCCAGTGTTAAACTTCCAGTATCGCCCATAAACACTTGTGCTGGATATGCATTGTACCACAAGAATCCGAGGCACGCGCCCACGAATGCCGTACAGAAGATCACAAGCTCAGCTAAGTTTGGAATGTACATGATATTCAGATAACTACTGAAGTCAATACGTCCCGAGAGATACGCCAGAATTGCGAGTGACAATCCAATAATCGCTGATGTCCCTGCGGCAAGTCCATCTATTCCGTCCGTGATATTTGCACCGTTAGAGATAAACGTCACAATCAAGATCACCACAACGATATAGATCACCCATGTATACTCTGCCGGAATAAACGGCAGCACCTTGCTATAGTCGAGCTCGTTGTTCTTTAAAAAAGGAACCGTTGTCTTTGTCGACTTCACGTCGTTAAAGTCGATCGCTACCTCATCTTGTTGAAGGTCATTGATCTCAATACTTGCCAACGACGATGGTTTCACCTCGCGTACAACAACGGCATCATTGAAATACAACACCAGACCTACGATTAAACCTAAACCTACTTGGCCGACAATTTTGAATCTACCTGCAAGACCTTCCTTATTCTTTTTGAAAACCTTAATGTAGTCATCAAGGAAGCCAATCAATCCTAGCCAGCAAGTCGCAACGATTAATAAGATAACATAGACGTTATCTAATTTTGCGAAGAGCAATGTAGGAACGAGAATCGCTGCAATGATAATAAGGCCACCCATTGTCGGTGTGCCCTTCTTCTGTATCTGACCTTCCAAACCAAGATCGCGAATATCTTCACCGACCTGTTTTTTACGCAAGTAGTTAATCAAACGCTTTCCGAACATGATGGTAATCAGCAACGAAACGAATGCCGCCATACCTGCACGGAAAGAGATATATTGAAACACCCCGGCTCCAGGTATGTCAAGTTTATCGAGATAGTCAAACAAATAATACAACATACTTAATTTGAAAAGAGGTTTAACATCCTTTCCACAACTTTACGATCATCAAAGGGGTGCTTCACACCTTTTATTTCCTGATAATCTTCGTGTCCTTTTCCGGCTATCAAAACAATATCTCTCTCCTTTGCCATCATACACGCTGTCTTTATAGCTTCTTCACGATCAGCAATGACGAGTGTCTTTCTTGCTTCACTCGGCATTACACCTGTTTGCATTTCTTTGATGATCTCAATAGGATCTTCGTCACGCGGATTATCGGACGTGAGGATTACTTTATCACTAAGCCTGCACGCAATCGACGCCATCAACGGACGTTTTGTTTTATCACGATTACCGCCGCATCCTACGACTGTAATCACTTGTTCATTTCCTGTTCTGAACTGCGCGATCGTATCCAGCACATTTTGTAAAGCGTCAGGCGTATGCGCGTAGTCGACGATAGCAATCACTTTTGAACCTGGTAGCACCAACTCGAATCGTCCGGGGGCTCCTTGTAAGGTCGAAAGTTGCGTAAGCACTTCATCCGAATCTTGTCCCAGCAATACCGCTGCACCGTAAACGCCAAGAAGATTGTAAGCATTGAAGTCGCCGATCATCTTAAACCATACGTTCTTCCCTGCAATCTCCACTTCGAGTCCTTCAATAGAATTGGTTATGATTTTTCCTTTGAAATCAACCATCTTCTTTAACCCGAAAGTATACTTAGTAGCCTTCGTGTTTTGAAGCATCACCATGCCGCGTTTGTCATCCGCGTTCACAATGGCAAAAGCTTCAGAAGGAAGTTCATCGAAGTATTTTTTCTTCGCCTTGATATAATTCTCGAATGTCTTATGATAGTCGAGGTGATCGTGCGTGATGTTTGTAAAGATTGCACCTATAAATTTCAAGCCAGCAATTCTATCCTGGTCAACAGCATGGGAGCTAACTTCCATAAATACGTATGCACATCCTGCATCCACCATCTTTTTTAACAGCTCGTTAAGCTGAATCGGATCAGGTGTGGTGTGCGTGGAAGGGATGACCTTATCGGCTATGCGATTTTCTACCGTCGAAATCAAACCCACTACATAGCCAAGTTTTGTAAACAACTGGTACAGTAGTGTTGCCGTGGTAGTCTTACCGTTCGTACCTGTTACACCCGTCAGTTTCATTTTCTCTGAAGGGTTACCAAAGAAGTTGGCAGCGATAATACCAAGTGCTTGAGCACTGTTCTTCACGGTTACGTAAACTACTTTGTCGTTTATGGCTTCCGGTAACTTCTCACAAACAACAGCTGTTGCGCCAAGGTCAACGGCTTTCGAGATGTAATCATGGCCATCCGAGAGCGTGCCCTTTACAGCCACGAACAATGTTCCTGCAGCTGCCTTACGTGAATCAGAGCATACTCCTTTCACATCAACATTCATGTCACCATAAGTTGATGTGAGCGAAACTTTGTAAAGTATGTCTTTTAATTCTGGCACTTCTATCTTAAGTCAAATTATACCTCTTCTATTTAAGCTGCTGGCTACTCATAATTATCCCAAGCGTAGATAAATTCTATTTCCTTTTCCTACGCGTCCGCCAGGTGTTAGCGATTGTTGCTTCACACGGCCTTTACCTTCGTAAGAAACATGTAGTCCACTTTTTTCCAACAGATACACAGCATCTCTGAACGTCATTCCCGTCACATCCGGCACCAAATCTTTTCCAACTGTCGTCTTCTTCCAATTAACGGCTGCGCCGTTTCGTGATGTCTTCACCCACTCCTCTTCCGTTTGTGAGTGATTTGAAATTCCAAGTTCATTGCACAACATCGTTAACTCCTGCTGATTACCTGCTCTGATCACTGGCAATACTTCATCTTCACCATGCGCAAACTTTCTCACCGCCATCGGCTCATGAAGATCAATATCGCGCGCGTAAATATTATCCGCTATTTCTTTAAACACCGGCGCTGCCACACTGCTACCATATTGATACCAGCCTCTTGGATTTTTGATCAACACAATCGCACTGTATTGAGGGTTGTGCGCTGGAAAATAACCAACGAATGAGGTCAGGTATTTTTTAGTGTAATGGCCATTATCTAAGATCTGCGCTGTCCCTGTTTTTCCAGCGATTCGATAGTGCGTACCCTTGATATTCTGAGCAGTGCCGCGTTCAACAACGCCTTCCAAAAGTGTTTTTAATTTGCCTAATGTCTCGCTTGAGCAAATCTTGCTGTTGATTACTTCGGTCTCAAACTCTTCCTCCTCTTCGTCTGCCTTCCGGATTGATTTCACAATGATCGGCTTCACCATCTTGCCTTCATTCGCTACTGCGTTGTAAAGTGCAAGGGTATGCATCGGCGTAATTTCAAATCCATAGCCATAAGCCATCCACGGTAAGCTGATACCACTCCATCCCTTTTCGCCCGGACGTTTGATCTTCGGCATTGGTTCACCTGCGATTTGCAGTCCGAGTGGTTTCGATAATTTCAGTTTATCAATGTAGTCTACAAACTTCTCGGGGCGTACACCAAAATGTTTATCGACCAGTTTGGCCATCGCCACATTCGAAGAATGTTCAAAGGCTTCCTGCACTGACACTACACCGAGACCATCTTCTTCGTGATCGCGAACCGTGCGATTGTAAAAAGTGTACTCACCATTACCTACGTCGATGCTGTCGTTTAACTCGACGGGGCTATCTTCCAGCAAGGCAATCATGGTTACCAACTTAAAGGTCGAGCCTGGTTCGAAAACCATACCCGCAGCAAAGTTGAACTTCTCATAGAAGTTACCATTACCATCACTACTCAAGTTCGAAATCGCTTTGATCTCTCCGGTGTTCACTTTCATCACCACCACCAAGCCATCATCGGCATTGTGTTTCATCATCGCATTGTGCAACGCAGTTTCCGCTACGTCTTGGAGGTTGATATCCAACGTTGTTTGAATATCAAGACCATCAACAGCTTTCACGTTGTTCGCATCGAATACAGGTTTCCATACGCCACCAGCAATCTTTTGATAGTAGGCGTATCCATCTTGTCCGCCGAGCTGTGCATTGAAACTGTATTCCAATCCGGCACCCTTGTCATTTTCATTGACGAAACCAATGGTACGGCGACTAAGATTTGAGAAGGGCCTGTAACGTACATTCACCTTCTCGAAGATGGCGCCGCCACGAAGTCTACCTTCGCGAAAAATTGGCCACTCCATCATCATTTTCTTATCCTGGTAATCGATCTGTTTCCGACTCAACACCATGTAGCGTTTGCCCGACGACCGCGCATCTGCTAACATCTGCTTATACTCTTTCGCTGACTTATTCTTAAAAAAAGCGGAGAGATTGTTAGCAAGTTTATCAATGCCTTTTTTCCAAACAGTATCGGCAGGGAGTGTCGCATCGAACGCAACTTTATAGAAAGGCAAGTCCGTTGCGAGTAAACTTCCGTTGTCAGAATAAATATTTCCACGCGTCGCTTTCACGCGCTTGTTATCAAAAGAAATGCGCTCACCAATTTTCTCCCACTTGTCACCCTGCACAAATTGTAAATGACCGATTTTCGCAACTACTGCCAATGCAAAAATCAGCATGAACAAAAATGCCACGCGTACTCTTAATAATATGGACTGCTTAATATTCACCTTCTTCTACTTCTATTTTTTCAGGTGGTGTCAAACTTTCTTTTAAACCGAATTCTTTCACTTTTCGCGCTACTTCAGACTGTTTGCTTGAAAACATCAGATCTGATTTCAGCGTAGTGTAATCCGCACGCAGATCCTCTACTTCTTCTTCAATCTTATGAATCTCACGCACTGTTTTTTCAGCGTGGTGAGAGTTGCTGATATAAAGAATTCCCAAGAACAACACGAACAATATCTTTGGTAGATGTTGTACCGGAAACCCTTCTTCGAAGTAGCTTTCCAACTTCAACTTTTTCTCAAGACCAGAAAACATGCTCCCACCTGTCCCGCTCTTCTTTTCAGAAGTCGTTGCCTTCGGTTGACCAATCTTGAACTTGTTCTCTCCCATAATTAGCTTCGAGCTGTGAGCTTCGCGCTCCGCGTTTTAGCTTTACGTTTATTTTTTCTCTTTTACTCTTTCAGCAACGCGAAGTTTTGCGCTTCGCGCTCTGTTGTTTTGTTCGACCTCTTCTTCTGAAGCTTCAATCGGCTTGCGCGTAACCGCCTCAAAAGGTTTGATCTCATTTCCATAAAAGTCCTTCTCTACTTCACCGAAGACTTTACCAGTTCTGATAAAGTTCTTCACCATCCGATCTTCCAGCGAGTGATAGGACATAATCACGAGCCTTCCGCCTTCTTCCATTACTTCAGCACACTGGTGCAAAAAATTTTCAAGTGCGGTCATCTCAGCATTCACTTCAATGCGCAAAGCTTGAAACACCTGTGCGAAGTATTTATTTTCCTTGCCCCGTGGAGCAATGGATTGCAGTGCCAATTTCAAATCCTCTGTACGCGCAAAGGGTTTATTCACGCGCGTCTTTACGATAAGTCCCGCAGCTGTCCGCGCATTTTTTAGTTCACCATACATTCCGAAGATCTTGTGGAGATTTTCTTCTGTGTATGTATTCAAGATATCAGCCGCTGTTTTCGGAGCTTGCTGATCCATGCGCATATCGAGCGGCCCATCATAACGTGTCGAAAATCCTCTTTCGGGAGAATCAATCTGGTGCGACGATATCCCCAGATCTGCCAATATCCCATCGACTTTCGTTACGCCATTCAACTTCAAATACTTTTTCATGTACATGAAATTGGCCTGACAAAATGTTAAAGAACGACTTCCTATTTTTTCACTTTGCTTTCTAGCATCATCATCCTGATCGAAAGCAATCAATCTTCCTTTTCCTTCCTCGAGATGTTTTAAGATCTCTTTACTATGTCCCCCGCCGCCGAATGTTACGTCGACGTAAACTTTTGTTGGCTCGATTTGCAAACCAGCGATGCACTCTTGGAGCATGACAGGTTTATGATATCCACTGGCCTCAACCTTATCTTCTTTTTCTTTTGGCATTTCGGCTTCAAGTTTCAAGCCTCAAGCTGCAAGCCATAAATGCACTGACATTCACTTGCTGCTACTGGCTGTCGCGTCCTATTTTTTCTATGAAACTGGTAATCATTCGCTGCTCCTCGATAATTTCATCAAGAATATCCACTGTACTTTCCCGATTTACCAACTTCAGTCTTTCAACAACAAGGAGTAACGTTTCCAACTCAAACGCCGAACCCAATGATGTTTCGAGATACTTTTTATAATCCTTCTTACGGGTCTTCGCACTGCCTTCTGCAATGTTTAGCACGATTGAAACCGCAGCTCTTGTAGCTTGACTTCTCAATCCGTACTTCTCTTCATCAGGAAGGCTTTTGACCATTCGGTAAGTCTTTTCGACAATAACCATCCCCTTCTGCCAGATGAAAAGCTTCTTATAATTTCTCATACAACAGGACGAAGCAAAAGCGCTTCTCTTAAAAACACAACGGTTTTGTAAACAGCTTGAAACTTGCAGCTTGTAGCTTGAGGCATTCAGCCTCCGCTACTCATTCAAATACTTCTCCGCTAGTTTCGACAACTCACCTGGGTCTTGGATTAGGTGCTTCTCATAGATAGAGGGATTCCAAACCTCAACTTTATTACCCATCCCCACCAGGATCACATCCTTGTCGAGCTGAGCGTAGCCGAGCATATTCTTCGGGATCAGGAAACGGCCCGTGTTGTCCATTTCAACTGTTGCTGTTCCCGAGAAGAAATTCCGCTGGAGTTTGCGGTATTCTTCATTGAATTCACTCAAACCGGAAATTTTTGAGAAGACCTTTTTGAACTCCACCATTGGATAAATAATCAGGCATTGTTCGAATCCACGACGGATAACGAGCTCATCACCACCGCTTTCCGGTAGTTGAGCTTTTATCCGCGAAGGCAGTGCAATTCTGCCCTTGGAATCTAGCTTGGCCTCATATTCACTGGTGAAGAAAGTCATTAGACGTAGTGGTTGCCTTTTTCTCCTAAGCAAACATATTCAAATTTCCTCCACTTTCAACCACTTTACTCCACTTTTTTACATTTTTTCACCCAAATCGCCCCACTTTGCCGTCGAAATGCGGGAAGGTGGTCAAGAATGTGTTGAGGTGTTGAGGTGTTGACGTGTTGAGGTGTTGACGTTGCATGCAAAACCGATTTTATTACTGAATCGTGGTTAGCCGGATTTGATTTCGTCGTGGGAGAAAGTGAAGCTTTTAGAAAGGTCCCGGGGTGTGCCCCTCTCAAGTTCGGGTCGCGCTATCCGCTGTACTCCTCGCCCCAACACACAACCCAACGCTGCTGCGGGGTGCCGCTACTATCGCTCACACATAACAGTTCACAGCTCACAGTTCGCAGTTCACAGTTCACTTAAAACTTTAAACTTTCAACTTTTTACTCACCGGGTGTGCCCCTCTCACGTTCGGGTCGCGCTATCCGCCGTACTCCTCGTCCCAACACACAACCTAACCCTGCTGCGGGGTGCCGCTACTATCGCTCACATAACAGTTCACAGTTCGCAGCTCACAGTTCACAGGTTCACTTTAAAACTTTAAACTTTAAACTTTCAACTTTTTACTCACCGGGTGTGCCCCTCTCAAGTTCGGGTCGCGCTATCCGCTGTACTCCTCGCCCCAACACACAACCCAACCCTGCTGCGGGGTGCCGCTACTATCGCTCACATAACAGTTCGCAGCTCACAGTTCACAGGTTCACTTTAAAACTTTAAACTTTAAAACTTTAAACTTTCATTCACCTGGGTGTGCCCCTCTCAAGTTCGGGTCGCGCTATCCGCTGTACTCCTCGCCCCAACACACAACCCAACGCTGCTGCGGGGTGCCGCTACTATCGCTCACACATAACGGTTCACAGTTCGCAGTTCACGGATAACAGATAACCGACAACACTCATAGGTTGCCTCTGCTATCGCACTCACACATAAAGACCAAAAGTCTGAAAGAAGTGCATTACCGATAACAGATAAGGGCATCTCTAAAAACCTCAGTGAAAAGCGGTAAAGATTTGCGTACTTGCTTTCAAAGTAAGGGAAATGAAAAACAAGGCGAAAGGTCTATTTGACGAACAATTCAGACTGAACAAGTTAACGA
>NZ_QMFY01000017.1 GCF_003286915.1 Pseudochryseolinea flava | reverse complement strand
GCGGTACCACCATCATACTGTTTGAGAATTGACACGATTTGTGTCTCGGTGAATCGACTTTTCTTCATTGTTCCCTAAAGTTAAAAATTCCTACTTTTGAATTCTTCGCTTTTTAGGGAAGCTTACGGATGCAGCCGTTCATGTAGCCTAGCCACACTATCACGCGAGCAGTCTGAAGACTGAAATTATGTTAGGCTCAAGTCCCGCAGCCGCGCGTGGCCATCGCTCAGACTTGAACCAGGCAATGATAGGGAACACTTGGCTGGGTGGGGATGAAGACTTGCACGAGGTGGGGCGTTGAGAGCAAGACTTGCACGAGGTGGATCTTGAATTTTCTACTTATACATCTTAACTGCTAACGGTAACAAAATATACAACGCAACTTGATGATGCGCAACATGCCCGATGGCACCGGCGCTGCTATCCCTGCCACGCTATCACTCGAGCAGTCTGAAGACTGAAATTATGTTAGGTCCAAGTCCCGCAGCCGCGCGTGGCCATCGCTCAGACTTGAACCAGGCTTTGAGAGGAAGACTTGCTCGAGGTGGGACTTGAAGTTAATTATCTCGTAATAAAAGTTTTCGCAGTTCAAGTCGCGTGAGTCGGTAGTCATCTTCTATATACGCATATCGATTAAAAACAATTAAATCCTCCACTAAATCCCTATACGTACGAACTCCTTTCATTTCATTTGGATGATAGAATGCAGGGAAAAATATGTATAAGATTAAATAAGGTATACCTACCAAAGGTAAAAAGATTGAAAGTTTAACAGCACTGTAAATAGCAACAAAGATCTCAATATTAAAAAGCATCAATATGACAAAGGAAAACACGGGGACAATAAACACACACAATTGAATAACCAAATTGCGAGTTGACAACATAAGTTTGGGAAAAACAAGGCCAGTGTCTGACTCCAACGCTTTCACCCTTAACCGCCCCGTCCTGCTTGGAAATATTTCATTGAATAGTTTATCTTCAAAATCACTCATTGAATAAAGTGTCTTCAAAGAAGCTCTAAGCTTTAAATCAAAAATTTTAAATAAAAATTGATTAAAAAAACGACGATTTTCTTTGAATAATTCGACCACGTGATCAACGAAATCATCTTCATTGTCGTCGCTAGGCCGGCGAACTGACTTTCCAGATACGCCCAAAAATGCCTCCATTTCCAATATCCAATTTATAAATTTTTCTGCTTCCATATTAAAATTCTAAGTTACTCGATCAGATCTCCAACATTATCGTAAGCGTCATATAATTTTTTACCTGTCTTATAAAGATCGACATTGCCTTTTCTACTGAAGTGTATCATTTCAATATAAGTCTTGCTTCCTACCTTCCAGGCTGCGCTGCCGAACGCTGGACCTAAAAGTGTACCTCTTAATCTTGTCGCTAAATTGAAAGACAAATTTCTTGCTGCTTGCGTCACTACTATATTCCCAGCATTATACATCGCGCCAGTGTTCCAATACAAACTAGTTGCTACTCTTGCCGAGGTGCTGGGAATAGTAATTGCACCACGGGCGGCAAAACCCAATGCCAATTGAGTCCCTGCATCAAAATCAATATTTCCTGGCGCTGGCGACCATCTAGCAATTGACTCCCAACGTTCACCTAAATTGCCATAAGCGTCAACGGGAGTGAAGGAAACGGTAACAGAGCGATCTGCGGGATTATTTTGCGAGCCCCAAACTCCCCAAGTTCCATCGCTATTTTTCCCGGCTGAGTAGCTTACGCCGCCACCAGCCTGAGACAGGATGCTGCCTCCCCATTCATCTGCACGTCGCTCTGACCAAATTCTCTGGTCCGACTTAAAAAGATTATTCCAAAGTCCTGCACCTGGAACCCAGGCGCCATTCGGATCAAATCCACTAACTGGATCATTCCCCATTCCAACATACGGTGAGTAGAACTGCCCTGCAGGATCCACCGACGTCCACCTCCCCACCACCGGATCATACTCCCTCAGCTCAAAGTGATTCCATCCTGTCTCTTCATCTCGCTCTGCATATTGCCCTTGGTAGCCATAGCGATACTTTCCACTCGGCTGTAGCACGAAGTCTATTTCTGATAACCTCATCTGTAGCCAACCTTCGCGTAGCGCATTCTCCTTCGCGAAACTTAGCGACACTGTATTACAGCAAAAAGATGAGGCGGAAACTACTTCCGCCTCAAGTTGAAATCACATGACTCCTGTATTCGTAAACCTTACCTTGTAAGGCCACTGATCATCGTTTGATTCATTTTCGTCCCAAGGATGAGGCGCGTATGTGTTTGGCGCACCGGTAACGACGAACCATAATTTCGTGGTGCCCGATGGCACTGTGAAATTCGCTGTGCCTGTATTCGCCGAAAACATCGGACTGTATACACGCTGACCATTATTCAACAGCGCGACATATCCGTAACGCCAACCTGCACGCGATGCATTGGTTACACGATTATATCCAGCAGCATTCACCATACCGGTAAATGTGGCCGTCACGTTAGTGCCCGATGCAGGAACAGTTAAGCGAATAACATTATACCCTGTAGTACCTGGACAACGATTGTAAGCAACTTGAACACTACCGTCGGAGAGTCTTGTATAATTAAATGTTTGTGCACCATGATAGTTTGCACCAAGTGACCTCAATGCAGGAATATCCCACGTAACAAATCGCGCTGCTTGATCATAGATTTCGGCGTTCAGCTGACTTACATTGATCCCCGTGAGTCGCATATAAGCCTGGAGCGGATCTTCAGGCTGACGCGACTCGCGCCACAACCGTCCGATGAAATTGCGCCCACGCTTGTATTCCCAATAGTAGTGTATAAAATAACTTGCGTACCGATACCACTCGTGATGAAGATGTCGGTTATAGTTTTGTTTATACACCGTAAAGTCATACGCCGTGAACACAGCGGATGGATAACTTTGGAACGCCTGAAATTGCGCAGTCTGCTCCCAAAAGCCATTGCCACCAAGGCCACCAAAGCCGTAACGAAATCCACCGACACCTTGATCTGCGAAAACCTGGTATTGAAAACTGTGACCGATCTCATGCCCCAACGTATGGCCTACCGGCTGACATGTATTGGGACTGATCCAAAGCGCCCCGATGGTGTCGTCGTAGCCTGCACCCGTAGCCATCCACTCTGTTTGATAGTACAAGAAGATCATCATCTTGTACGTATTCAATTTTGATGACGCAAGATTCGCGAATCCTAACTGCGTGATATTTAATTGAAAAAAGCTTTCGGCTTTCGTTAGCAGGTCATTGATGTTTACGCGATACGCAGAAGGTACTGCCGATGAATTCGGGTCATTGGTACCATAGCCCTTTCCCCAAAAAACAACGAAGTGCTCTGATTGACGGCTGCGTGACCAACTCCATGTACTGTTGGCGTTATTAAAATCATTTGATCGCAGCTCTACGGGTATATATACAGAAGCCGCTGCTTGCGATACTGGTGGATCATTCACCGATTTATCATCTTCACTCAGCGTTGACACATCATCCACCTCCTGGTCTCGTGCAGGGTTATCAACTTCTTCACTACATCGAAAGAGTAACGTCAGTGATAAGACAAGGGTCATGCATGTGCGGATCCACCTAGGGTTCGGCAACATCAGTTTTAGAAATTGCTTGGACATGGGTATTTTTTTTATCTAAGCAACATGATAAAAGATTACCCATTTTGTCTCAGCTTATCAATACCTGATAGTATATATCCAACTGAAATGATGTTGTGCTCCGCAACCTAACAGCAAGCGGCAAACTACCCTCAATGAAAAGCTATGCGATGTATAACATCTTTGCGGAACACTTCCTAAACGAATACAACAAAAAATCCCGATACACCGATAACTGATATAACTGATAACCGATACACCGATAACTGATAACCGATAACCGCCTCGTCTATTGCATTGTTTTCTTCTGCTCCTGAATACACCTCATGAGTTTCCCGAGGGTTTCGTTCGGGTTTTCATCATCGAACGTATGATTGTGCGTTCCGGCAGTGCGCGTGGTGATGACAATCGATGAATGTTTGGCGCCGTCGAAGGCTCTTTTGTTGGTGGGAGATTTCAAACTATCGAAGGATGTCCAATCGATATTGGAAACTGCTTGCAGCGTTTTCTTCCAGGCCTGTCTGTGGTTGGCTTTAGCATTTCTTTTTACCTGGCGATCCGTGCCTGATGTGTAGGAGAACACGACGCTGTCGTTGTCAAGGATCAAATGCTCTTGATATCCGCGGGTGATGGAAGTGAACTCAATGCGTGTCACTTCATCAGGTTTTGTTTGTTGTCGCGCGTTGAAGGCGCTACTGACAATCAAGAAGAAGATGTTCATTGTATTCATATCGTACAACTGTTTTAAAATAAGTTGCCTCAAAGCATTTTAACATACTTTGAGGCAACTGGTTATCCGGCGGCTAAACTATTCTTTTGAGAACTTATTCCATAATAATCCTCTATTGGTGTTCAATTGAAGGATATAGAATCCCGCAGGGAGCGACGAAACGTTAATATCTTTTTCGAAACGGCCGCTTTGATAATGCGTGCTTCCTGTCATGGTAACAATTTTCATTTCGCGCACTTCAACATCTTGTGGCAATGTGATATGCAGCATATCTGTCACAGGATTTGGATGAACGAAGTTTTTAAGGGAAGTAATTTCCTCACCTTCAAACCCGGCACCCGGCCTTGCACTGCTTGATGAACAGAATGTATGCGAGATGGAATTCGTAAATGATGCTCCTGAAAATAAAACAGCACCCGTAGCGTTCTTCACGTTGTACGATCCATTTCCGAAAGAGCAGCAAATACCATCGCCGTAACTATCGTTGATCGTGAAGGTGTAGTTACATCCCACAGGCAAGCATACCGTTGACGTAATTGTCGATCCGTCAGGCTGTGATCCATAAGGACCTCCTGATGCTACCGTTGTTCCGCTACTGTTCTTGATTGTCCATGATGTTTCTTCCGGATAATTATCGAATGTGATGCTTACCGTAACATTCGCGCAAGATCCGCCACCGCCATCGGTGATATTCACGGTATAGTCTTCAACTTCGCCATAGCTGAAGGTCTCACAAGCAGTAGGCACAGCGTTGTATTTCATCGACACACGCAAACGCGTCGGTCCATTGGTTGCCGTATTCGGAACGGTGAACGATCCGCTTACCGGTGTTGTCTGACTTGCTGTTCTTGAGAAGATAAGTTCACCTGAATCCGCAAAGTCACCATCTTTGTTGTAATCGATCCATGCGGCATATCCTTCATTGTATCTGCTGCCAGTCCATGTCGGCGTAATGGTGATGGTGTTACTAGAACCTTTCGTGAGATCGGTCGATTGCGCTGTGAAATTTCCGTAGCCTGCATTAGCGCCCGAAGCATTGTTGATCGTACCGACTTGAACGCGCCCGATAAATTCATCCGCAACACTATTTCCTTTTGATGCGCAGTACGTAGTACCGGTATTCAAGGTCGTAAAGTTTACCGATGCACTCCATGCCGATGTTGTACTTGTACATTTGCTTCTCACTTGTACTTCATACGCGGTATTCGCTGTTAATCCCGACAACGTCACCGTGTTTGTTGACGCCGCTACGGTTGTCCAAGCACCACTGCCAGTTCTATATTGAACATCGTATGTAGCATTTGGAACCGCGTTCCAATTGAGTGTCGCGCCTGTTGTCGTAATTCCAGACGCTGCTAAACCTGTTGGTACTGTTGCTGTACAAGAGGCGCTGTTTGTAATGGTGAAATTGGCATTAGAGATGTCGTAATAAATATTTCCTGCAGCTTCAACTTTTACACGTGCTGTCGTTGTGAGGTTATTGGGAACCGTGATTGACTGCGATCCATCATTCGGTGTGCCGCTGATCAACGTAACAGGATATGTAAATCCACCATCAGTAGACAATAAGATATTTACGTTTGCTGTATTCACTGGTGCGACATTCGTATTCGCGACGTTCCAGGTTACGGTTTGCGTTGTGCCGACGGTCCAGCTCGTGGCAGTGTTCGGTGCGGTAACAACAAATGGACCGGCGCTGCCATTTACGGTTACCACCATTAAGTCATCATTGGTTTGCCCACCTCCTGCTTTATTGTCGCGTACGGTTAATGCAAAGTTCAGGGTTCTCGCTACCGATGGAATTACTTCCCATGTTGGTGTGAGGTTATTTGCTACAACGTCGCTGATTTGAGGAAGATAACGATCTGGTGATGATGTTCCTGTTCTACTGCGAAACATTGGACCAACTGTCTTCGTCGGCGACGGTGCCGAGTTGTTTGCACTACCAGAAGGTTGAACGTCATTTTGTTCCCAAGTATAAATGAGTGCGTCGCCATCGGGGTCAGAACCAGATCCACGGAGTACGAATGCTGTTGATCTTGGAATGACATAGTCTGGTCCAGCGTTCGCGGTGGGTGGATTGTTTGTCAAGTTTACCACCACAGCACACGCGGCGCTCACACCACTTTGAACATTGGCTGAGATATCGCGGATGTTTACATAATGAAAATAGGCATCGCTGTTGTTCTGAACGTTAGCCGAACAAATTCCGGCATAGCCCATGATGGTGCTTCCACTACCCGGTTCCACTTCTGTGTTTCCAGAGCCTGAAATACAACTTGCATTTGACTGTGTGTGAAATCCGCCGAATTGGTGTCCCATTTCATGTGCAACGTAATCGATATCGAATGGATCGCCTGTAGGATTTGAGCTTCCAGTGTAACCACTGCCCTTGCTTCCTGTTGTACATACGCATCCAATACATCCTGCATTGCCACCACCAGAAGTATTAAAGTTGTGACCGATATCATAATTCGCATTACCGATGGCTGCGTCAATTACTTGCTGTGTTTTATTGTTGAATTCACCGCTCCAAGGGTCGGCGCTTGTACTGCCGTGGTAAATGATCAAGTCGTTGTTGGGAACAATTTGCATGGTGATCGCGAGGTCTTTTTCATAGATACCATTTACACGCGTCATGGTGATGTTCATTTGCGCGAGGATGTTTGCTTTCTTCTGTGCATCGGTACCTGTTCCGGCGAATATATTACCATACTCGGCGTTACAGGATAGTGCAAGACGGTAGCGGCGAAGTTTTTTGTCGTTAGTCTTCGCGTTAGCATCATTACGCTCTACGTTTGCAGGGCGATCAGCATTCTCTGTCAAGCAAGAAAAATTCCTTTCTGCAGCACCCAAGTCTGTTCTGCTGTAAACGGAGTAATGTGTTCGATCAGATGAATAAGGGTCGATGTATGCGGTACTCTTGGTACCGGAAAGGATCATGCCGTGAAATCCGAACTGCTCTGTCAAACTGAAACGAATTGTCGCAGTAGGATCATCAATACCTTGTCCCGCATAGGAAGTAATGCCAGGATATTTTGCGGCAAGATCAGGATGCAATACCGACGCTTCAACGACACGATATCTTTCCAGTTTACCTTCGGCATTCGGAAAAGAAATGATGACATTAGAGCTTACGCGGCCAGCGCGATCGGGGGCAGCAGAAAGCACACGTTTTATGCCAGGCACATCGAGCGTAAAAATTTTGAAGCTTGAGCCGGGCGTACCACCACTGACCTTCGCATTTTTTAAGATTTGATTCGACGGCAGTGTCGAAGCACTTTTCCAGAAATTCTGGGTTTGCCCATACGATAGACAAACTAACAGCAAGAGTACTGCTGTTGAGAGTACAGTTTTCTTCATACGTGAGATTTAGGTTAATGAATGAAGAAAAATAGAGAACTGTTTTTAACTCAGGGAATGTTTGGTCGGATATCTCAGGCGAGACCTGAAAAATACCTTGGGCTGTTATCGGTTAACTGTTATCGGTTATCAGTTGAACCGTGAACTGTTAACTGTGATCCGTGAACTGTAATCCAATTTTTAGGTTAACTTTCGACCATGTTCGGTCTGTTTAAGAGTAAAAGCGATACTGCAAAAGTTATCGACAAAGTTTGGATGTATCGTCAGGGTAAGTTTAATGCGTGTCGGGACATGGCCGCGCTGAATCCGTCGATTGCGTTTGTTGCATTCTTTGAAGAAACACAACGAGAACTTCAAGCAGTACTTCAGGGCGTCCACGTGTTGCTGGCTTCGGAAGTAAGTGTAGAAAGTGTTCGCGATAGAATGATAGTCTTTGTCGAACATCACCCGGTAATTGCCGAAGAACAAACGATCTTCAAAAAGTTGAATTTAAAAGAGGTGAATGTTTTGTCGGGATTAGATGAACCGCTTTTTATGACATTCAACGGTGCGAAAACAATTGAACTCATGAAACGCATGGGCATGCACGAACATGAGGCGATTGGACATTCGATGATTTCAAACTCTATCAAACGTGCGCAAAAGAAAATTACGGAAGTGCACAAGTCAAATATCCCGGCGTCGTCGCAAGCAAAATGGTTTGAACTAAATCCGGCAAGAAGAAGGTAACAAACCTTGCTCTCGTTGACGTGAGATTTCTCCTGTATGCCCCTCGCCTTTCGTTTCGTCGTGAGGCAGCATTTCAGAGAACTAACGAAACAGGAAACTGGCAACCGGAAACCGGCTAACAGGCAACGCCACCCTTTCAGACTTTCATACTTTCTCCTATCTTTGCCCCCTTATTTTTATACCCAATGATATCAGTAGACGCGGTCAGTGTAGAGTTTAATGGTTCTGCCCTATTTAGCAACATCACCTTTAACATCAACGAAAACGACAGAATTGCCTTAATGGGCAAGAATGGCGCTGGAAAATCAACGTTACTGAAGATTATTGCCGGGGCGGGCAAGCCGACACGCGGAAAAATATCGGCACCCAAAGATGCCATCATCGCTTATCTTCCGCAGCACTTATTGACCGAAGACACGGCTACGGTGTTTGAAGAAGCGTCAAAAGCGTTCAGCAAGATCCTTAACATGAAGAAGCGGATCGATGAGCTGAACTCCCAACTGGAAACAAGAACCGACTACGAATCGGACGAATATGCCAAGATCATTGAAGAAGTATCAGAGCTTAGTGAAAAATACTACTCGATAGAAGAAATCAATTTCGACGCTGAAGTTGAAAAGACGTTGATGGGCCTCGGCTTTTTGAGAAGTGATTTCACACGTCAAACAAAAGAGTTCAGTGGTGGTTGGAGAATGCGCATTGAGCTCGCAAAAATTCTGCTTCAAAAACCTGATTTGATTTTGCTGGATGAGCCTACCAACCACATGGATATCGAATCCATCCAGTGGCTTGAAGACTTTTTGGTAAACAATGCAAAGGCCGTTATCGTAATCTCTCACGACAAAGCTTTCGTCGATAATCTTACCAACAGAACCATCGAAATTACGATGGGTAGAATCTACGATTACAAGACTAATTACACACACTACCTGCAACTCCGTAAAGAACGTCGCGAGCAACAACAGAAACAATTCGACGATCAACAGAAACAAATTGCAGACATCACCGAGTTCATTGAACGATTTAAAGGAACATACTCGAAGACACTTCAGGTGCAGTCGCGCGTAAAGATGTTGGAGAAGATCGAGATCGTTCAAGTGGATGAAGTTGATACATCACACTTGAACTTGAAGTTTCCGCCAGCGCCACGTTCTGGAAACTTTCCGGTAATTGTTGAAGACCTCACTAAACGCTATGGCGATCACGTCGTATTTGCCAACGCATCACTTACCATCAATCGTGGTGAGCGCGTTGCATTGATCGGACGAAATGGTGAGGGTAAGTCCACGTTGGTGAAAGCCATCATGGGCGAGATCGATTATGAAGGGAAAGTGCAACTTGGTCACAACTGTTTGATCGGATACTTTGCACAAGATCAAGCGGCGAAACTCGATGGCGATTTGACCGTCTTTCAAACTATAGATCAAATTGCAGAAGGCGACATCCGAACAAAAATCAAAGATATCCTTGGCGCATTCATGTTCGGCGGAGAAACAATCGATAAAAAAGTGAAGGTTCTCTCTGGCGGAGAAAAGACGCGTTTGGCGATGATCAAACTTCTACTTTCCCCTGTGAACTTCCTCATCCTCGATGAGCCTACCAACCACTTGGACATTAAGACAAAAGACATTCTGAAAGAAGCCCTCAAAGCTTTCGACGGAACGCTGATCTTGGTATCTCACGATCGCGACTTCCTCGACGGCTTAGCTAACAAAGTATTTGAATTCGGAAACAAACGCATCAAAGAACACTTCGAAGACATCACCGGCTTCTTGCGTAACAAGAAGTTAGAAAACCTGCGTGATGTAGAACGTAAAAACTAGTGGAGCGGCTACACACACGCTAGCCCCGGACTAAAGTCCGGGGAAACAGGTTATAACGCAGGCCTCGGACTGAAGTCCGAGGCTATATGGTCTGAGCCGCACGTCAACACACCAACACATCAGCACGTCAACACTTCTGTTTGGTTAGTTCATTTCTTATTCTACTCAACGATTGTGGTGTTATCTTTAGGTAAGATGCAATGTATTGCTGCGGAACTTGTTGGGCTAGCGTGGCATAACGCCGCGTAAATTCAAGATACTTGGTTTTTGCATCGCCGAAATTCAGAAAGTCGTTGTCTTTAATTTTATTCAACAGGTGCGCTTCCGTAATACTCTTCAAGAAAATGTACATGTTCGGAATTTCTTCAGTGAGTTTATTCAGCGCTGCTTTGTGAATAATTCCAATCTCACTTCCGACTACAGCTTGAAAAGCATCTTTACTGGGCGTTGCTGCATAGTAGCTTTCTAAATCGACCATGAACTGATTTTCGCGCACAAAATATTTTGTCACGTCTGTGCCTTCCGGATCAAGAGCATAAACTCTGAAAATACCTTTACACACGAATGCTATTTCGTTGGCAACAACATCGATCAAATGAAAATGCGCGCTGGCTTTTACGTTCACAACTTTAAAATGAGAGACTATATAATCAATATCATCTTGTGAGAGAATACCACCGAATCCTAATGCTTGCTTAAGTTTTTCCATTACTGAATAAGGCCAACGTTAAAAACGCTTTCTGCGCATGAAATTATAGCATCTTTCGCTGGTAATGGATTCCATCCCAGCTCGTTTTTCGCTTTTGTATTATCCACCTTCCTTACTTTACCGAGATCAATCAATATCGGTCTGATGGAAGGATCGAAACGCGAGAATAACTTCACAACGAAATTAGGCAATTCGACGCTTGGTATCTTGCGCTTGGGATATTGACGCTTCAATATTTCGGCTACTTCTTTGAAAGACAAGTAACCCGAAGAGGCAATGTATCGATTGTTTGCCGCTTGTGGTAGCTCCATCGCACGGATGAGTAGGTCGGCGACAGATCGTACATCAACAATATCAAAACCAAGTTTGGGTAGCGCCGGCGAACTTCCATCAAGCATCTTCATGACAATGTTGGCTGAAGTTCCAAAATCCTGTTCGAGTACGGGGCCTAGAATTGCGCCAGGCAAAACGGTAACGAGTTCCAAACTTGTTGGGGCTTGTTTGATAAATTCCCACGCTGCTTTCTCTGCAATGGTTTTACTTCTGAAGTATGGTGTAGAATCTCCTTTTACCGATGCATTTGTCCAATCATTTTCATTGAAGCGGTGATGAAGGTCTTCTTGTTTCTTACCGTAAACAATAGACGCAACCGACGAGGTCATCACCACGCGGCTGACGCCATTTGCTGCTGCCGCTTTTAAGATGTTTAGCGTTCCCGCTTTCGCCGGCACAATCAACTCATCTTCATGTTTTGGCAGTTTACGTGGGAAAGGCGACGCTATGTGTTGCACATAATCGATATCGCGCATCAGACGATGCCAGATGGTTTCGTCGTTTAGCTCCGCTTCTACAATGGTGAGATGATCAATATTTTTAGTGTGCCGCGCGATAACATCCTTCATTGATGTAGTCCGATTATGATCACGCAAGGTTCCGATCACGGTATAGCCCTTGTTCAAGAGTTGAATGGCTGTATGAGATCCAAGAAATCCCGTTACGCCAGTTAGTAGTACTCGCTTCATTTCTTTTTTTTCAAAAATGCCCAAGGTCGACGAGTACACCTTTAACAATTGGTAAGAAACGCTTGGTTAAAAAAGTTTTTAATATTGTAGAACGGGTCGTTTTTTAAAAGGCCATGTTGATCCCTACTGTCTGCTTTTGCGTTGCATTAATTTCCGGTTCATCCGGATTTTCCGTTCGATGATATTTTCAGCGAGCTTCAGTAACAATACGATGGCTAGTTTGATAAGGATACCATAGCCAACGTTACCACCGAGCTCGGTAATGAGTGGCTCAACCAGAAATTCTTCTAATACAAAGAGGACGATGGCGATGAAATAAATAATCGCGTAAGCACTTCGTGTTGCTTCAGCACGTGTAAGTTCATCAAGAGTTGTTTGCAGCTTTTTATTGTTGTTGATGAGTTCGCGATTGGTTCGCTGCAATTTGCGTTCTAAGCGTCCACTTACCCAGGTCATAAAACGGGTCTGCAAGAGAAGGTCGCCGTATTTTGATGTAAGTTTTTCTAGTGCTTTGGATGTTTCCTCGGGGGAATTCTCCTTCGCAATCAAGTCGGTGTACTTAGTCAATATCTCGTTTTCTCTTCGAAAGAGCTTCTCTTCACGAGTCATTTTACTCATAACAATCGTGGGCTAGGGTTAGGCAAACAACAAATATAATGATCTGAGGGAGTCCGCCTATTGGCCCCGGAATTCCGCAACAATTGCGATGTGCTTTTTCGGAAAAATGTGTCAGCGTATGGTGTAGTATTGAGGTGTATACGCTACAGTTTTCTTTACCGCATACACCTCAACTACGTACCGCACTATTCAATTAGATATTTCTTCACCACGAATTGCTTCAAGCCTTTCACCTTCACCAGATACATACCTTTTGCCAATGGCGGAAGCCCAATCTGAACTTGCTGTGCCGCGTTGCTAACTTCCTGAGAAAATAGTGACGTGCCGTTGATCGCGCGGAAGTCCACGACAATATCGCCGGGAGCTCGATCAAAATTAAGCGTTAACGAACGCGCTCCTTCTTTTGCTGGATTGGGTGACAGCGTTAGATCGTGTTCGATGTTAAGTTTTAATTCCTCTTCAACAAGGGTATGTTCACGTGCCGCCGATGTGATGGCATAGGTAAACATTTCCCAGCCTCCCGATGTTGCTCGCGTACACGTCATTGGTTTGGTGCCATTTTCGGACGAGACGTAAAATCCATTGTTACCACGGAGTGAAATTGTTCCATTACTGTTCGCGATCCAATCAAAAACCTCCCACCCGCCGATCGCAGCGCGATTGCATGTTATCCCTGTTGCCGCTCCATTTTCAGATGACACATACTTGTTCATGCTACGCAATGCTACTTTTCCATTCCCGGCATCGACTACGACAAACTTCTCCCACGTTCCAACGGCTGCGCTATTGCACTGCATCGCCGCTGTTCCATTCATCCCATTCACATATCTGCCGTTGTTTCCAAGCAGCGTAATGGTTTGTCCAATGGGTGCATTGGTTGGTGTATTAACACGTACTGTGATGGGTGACGATGTTGTAGTAGCCCCTCCGTTGTCTGTGGCACGCGCCGTAACGGTGTATGTTCCCGCGGCCACGTTTGTCCAGCTGAAACTATACGGACTGGACGTATCGGTTCCCAGTAGCGTAGTGCCGTTATAAAATGCAACTTGCGTAACAGCCCCATTCGCATCAGCTGCCGTTGCCTGAATATTAATGTTTGCTGGCGGCGTAAAGCTCGCATTGTTCACGGGTGATGTAATGCTTACTGTGGGCCCAGTGTTTCCAGAAGTGAACTGAATCCAATTGAGATTAAAACCACCGGCTGCTGCGTGTAGCCGTAGCGTTTGCGCACCTGCAGCAAGATTCACGGTGGCCGATACTGTCGTCCAAGTTTGCCAGCCATTGGTTGCGTTCACCGCCGTGGTAGCCAGGGTTGAGGTTCCTGATCGAAGTTGAATGCTACCGCCGCCATTCTGGCTCGCGACCCGATATTGCACCTGATAACTTCCTGCAGCTTGAACATTCACACGGTAATCCATCCAATCACCAGCATCGATATAACCAACGTTTTGTCCGCCACCCGTATCGGTTGTTGCTTCCAATTGAACACCACTCATAACGCTAAAACTTTCAGCTTGTACAGTTCCTGGAATAGGCGTTTCTGTTGCCGTAACGCCACCAAGCCAAAGCAGTGCGTCGATGATAAATCGATTTTGAATCTCACTCGCGAAGGTCGATGATTTACCAACGTTGTTAGCATAGTCCATATCGTTATGACCGAAGTTGGCATAGATCATTTTGTAATTTCTATTCGTCCACATGATGGGGTAATAACCATTATACCAAGATTGATTAGGATCTGTTCCAAGGGGAAAACTCGCAGGATCAACAGATGCAAGAATTTTAATATTGGCATTGTTGCGTAGGTCGTTGTTCCATCCATACCACTCACTTACGGCAGAGGTAAAAGTTTGCGGTAGCCTTACCGTTGATGGATGTGTTTGGTCTTCTACTTTCAAAATCGCGGGTGTTGGCCCCCAGGTATTTGTTCTAAAAGCGCCTGTACCCAAGAACTGATTGTGATACCAGCCCCATGCACCAGGATTTGTATTAAAAGCGCACACGTGAAATCCGAACCATCCACCGCCATTGCGCATATATTGTTCGAATGCCGGGCGTTGTGCCGCGGGGGGACTATCATCTAAAAACATGACCACTTGATATTGCGCAAGGTTGGCTGTGTTGAGAAGACTCCAGTTGTTTGTCGATTCGAACGAGAAGTTGTATTGGGCTGCCATTTGCGGAAACCACTGTCGCGCTTCGGCAACAAAGTTGATGTGGGCGGCATCCCAAGTACCGTTGTAGAATGCGATCACCTTGAAACGGGGCTGCGCATAAGAATGCGTGGTAAGTATGGTTGACAGTAGTAAAACGAAGCAGGTCAACTGCGCAAATTTTGCACACGTCGACCTTTTACATAAAGTAAATTTCATCATGGGTTTTGGATTGGTAGGTTGAGTAAATTTTCGCGGAGAACCACCGCTTATGGTTAACCACGCGGGAAATTCATCGCGGTTAAAAGTAAAAAAGCTCACGCGTCATCGATTGCAGGACCTGAATTTTACCTGACCATGACGTAAAGAAGAAGTACGCTGAAGTGAGCGAGACGTGTGGGCTACACGCCGAAAGGAACTGAAACGAGATAAAAAGCATTTAAGATCTGAACTGAAATTTATTCCATGGAGCTAGGACTTTACACATTTGCAGAATTACATCCAGACCCGTCAACAGGCGTTATGCTTACACCGCACCAGCGCATGCGCAATTTGATGGAAGAAGTTGCACTAACAGAAGCGGCAGGGCTCGACGTGTACGCGATCGGTGAACATCATCGCCCCGACTATATTGTGTCGTCGCCCGCGGTGGTTTTGGCAGCGGCGGCAGAAAAGACAAAACGTATAAAATTATCGAGCGCCGTAACGGTATTAAGTTCCGACGATCCTGTGCGTGTGTTTCAAGACTTTGCTACGCTGGATCTTTTATCTGGTGGCCGCGCAGAAATCATGGCTGGTCGCGGCTCCTTTATCGAATCCTTTCCGCTTTTCGGTTATGATTTAAAAGACTACGATTCTTTATTCTCCGAAAAGCTGGAATTACTCATGAAGATCAATGCGAGCACGAGGGTGACGTGGCAAGGCAAGCATCGCGCGCCACTCCATAACCTCGCGGTGTATCCACGACCACATCAGCAGAAGCTTCCTATTTGGGTTGCCATTGGCGGCACACCCGAATCGGTAAAACGTGCTGCAACATTAGGACTGCCAATGGCCCTCGCCATCATCGGCGGTGCTCCCGCGCGATTTGCACCTTACGTTGAATATTATCGTGAAACTGCGCAGCAATCGGGACATGATCCTAGCACATTAGGTGTAAGCATAAACTTGCATGGATATATTGCTGACGATTCACAACAGGCGGAAAATGACTATTATCCCCAATACGCCATGGTGATGAACCATATTGGTCGTGAACGCGGATGGCCACCATTAGACCGCGAACAGTTTGAATTACAAACATCACAGCAGGGCAACCTACTCGTGGGTAGCCCTCAACAAGTGATTGATAAAATTCTGTATCACCATGAATTGTTCAAACACAGTCGTTGCCTTGTGCAAATGTCTGTCGGAACATTGCCGCACGATAAGATGTGCGGTCTATCGAATTGTTCGGAACAAAGGTAGCGCCCGCCGTCAGAGAAGCGCTGAAGGCGAAACTGCAGTAGCATTCTATTCAATCATTTCACCCCCGACTAAAGCGGGGCAACTTTTATTACACCACCCCGGACTAAAGTCCGGGGCAAGTTTATTAAAAAGCATCGGACTGAAGTCCGAGGCGAGCTGTTTTCAAACGTTCCACTTTAAGCTTTCTGCTTTGAACTTTAAAATTTTAACTTTTAACCCTCTCGCCTTCCCGCGCATATCCATACCGTTGTAAATCACGTTTCAGGGATATTAAACAATGTGGTAAAATATCCACATGCTCATGCTTGGCCGCTTGAGTTAGTTTTGTTTATCTTCCGGATTAAAACCTTCTCGGTTTAATTTTTAACTGTCTATACTGGAGCCTTCTGTATGAAATTCAATCTATGCCTGCTCTCAGGCATCCTGGTATTGCTGTGCCATCTTTCATATGCACAGAAATCATCCATTAAGAAAGTCAATCGTGGACGCTTCGAAGAAGCTGAGGACTTAAGTAAACAAGCCTTGCTGGATTTGCGTGATGACGATGCCGTGCGCGCCGCCACGAAAGAAGCCTACATGCCACATGATTATGTGAAGCGGATCACGCCGTACCACGTTCTTGGTCTTGTGCAGAAGTTCAAAGGCAATTATACCGAAGCAGAACGTAATTTTCAGAAAGCTGATAGCATTTATTTCCTTTTTAAAGACGCCATGCGCGAGCGCTTGAACACGAAGAAGTGGATGCCAACCACTCGCTATTCAACAATAGGCGCCGCGATCATGAACAGCAAGCAGGCCAATCGTCACTTCGTACGTCGGGCGGAAATCGCGAGAATGTACCTCAAGTTCGGAGAGCTCGAAGCCTCCAGGAAAGTGCTCGACGAAATGATGATTGAGCTGCGAGCAACCTATGAAAAAAACACATCGCTTACAAAATCTGCGTACGCGGTGTATGGCGAGTATTTTCAAACAACATTAGACTTCGACAGTAGCCGGTACTACTTCGACAAGTACATTATTGAACTCTACAGTGATCCGAGCAATGTCGACACTTCTATCAAACGCATTGGCGACGCACACAACGGACTGGCTGAAGCGTACATCAACCTCCAGGAATACGATTCAGCATTAATGGCTGCTAAGAAAGGATACAAATTAGAAAAGCACCGTTTTGTAAGAGCCACCGATGGAAAAAACTACCTCGGCAAAATAGCATCGGCCAATCTTGTTGCTGAATCATACAGACTTAAAAATGATTATGACAAGGCCTTAACTTGGAACGACAAAGCATTTAATCTATTCAACAAGCACATTAAAGTCGTCAGTCCCGAAAAATTGCCGGTCCTTGCCGTACGGGGACAAATATTCTGGGCACTGTCCGACACCGTAAATGCTCACAAAACATTTCAAGAGCTTATGGATGTATTTTCCCAATACACCCAACACAATTTTTCCTACCTCTCAGAGCCCGAGCGAGCGTATTTCTATCGGACAAACAAACACTTTGTTGAGTTGGCAAAGGGCTACTACCATCATTTGTATTTTCAGCAGGGCGTCAAACAAAATTATGTGGTCGAGGCACTGTACGAAATACAGCTAAACAACAAAGGTGTTCTACTGAACTCTTCCTCTAAGCTGCTCAATGAAATTTACGCAAAAGGCGATACCAATTTGATTCAAGCGTATCAACAAATTCGCGCGTTACGCGAGAAGAAAATGCAACATCTTCAAAAAGGTGAACACAGTGAACTTTTGTCACTCGATCAAGAGATTACTGCAAAAGAAAAACAGATCAGAAGTAAGCTATCAATCGAATCCGACAAATATGTAAGCGCGACGGAAATTATGACGGCCATTCCCGAAAAAACTCACCTCGTCGACATCGCCAAAGTGAAAGTATTCGCTTTACAGACAGATAACAATCAAACATCATTGACAGAAACAAAAGAAAGTAAATATGTATTCTTTGTTTTCGAGCCAGGCAAACCCATTGAACTTGTGCAAAGCAATCTTACAGACCAGCAACTTGAAGGAAGATATTATCAAGCGTATTTGAACTTCGCGCGTAACAACTTGCAGAACGATCAAGTGTACCACGCCTACTTCGATCCGTTTGAAAACAAACTTCATCACAAAAAGATTATCTTTTCTGGTGACGGAATTTACAATCTGATCAATCCTGAAATTCTATTTAACGGCAAGGAATACCTCATCGGACAATATCAATTCTTCTCTGTGGTGAGTGCAAAGGATCTCGTGAAGCACACATCTCCTCGAGAAAATGCAATCACGGATGTCACTTTGGTTGGATTTCCTGATTACGATACACATTTGTCGCTTTATGGCGAGAAGCCGCTTGACCTTCCCGGAACACAAACTGAAATACAAGGCATTGAGAAACAGTTGCCAAATTCTGTAGACCGTCACATCTACCTTCAAGGCGCGGCATCCGAATCTATTGTTAAGCAAATTGCATCATCGTCGGTATTGCATTTTGCCACCCATGGTTTCTTCCATACCGAAAAGCTCAAAGATCCAATGCACACCACCGGACTCGTATTGGCGGTTGGCCAAGCACAAACTACTGTGAACGACGATGGCTTTCTTACAGCATACGAGGCATCAAACCTTGATCTCAAACAAACTTATCTCGTGGTGTTATCTGCGTGCGAAACAGGACAAGGAGCGTTTGAAGAAGGCGAAGGTGTATGGGGATTGCAACGTGCATTCCAAGTGGCAGGTGTTCGCTACCTCGTGATGAGTTTATTCAAAGTTGATGATGAAGTAACGTCGCTGCTGATGCAACAATTTTATGCTAACATGATCGCTGGGAAACCCGTTATCGAAGCGTTTCATGAAGCCCAACTTATTGTCAAATCAAAATACGAAAGTCCAGTACAATGGGGAGCTTTTGTTATAAAAGGAATTTAATCATGATGCGATCATCAATATTAGCATTGCTCCTGCTCGTAGGCATGGTGCAATCAACAAAAGGACAAATGAGCATCGGCGGAACGCTTGACTTTTTCTGGCGCGATATCTCTAAAGAACAACCTTTTAATCATTACGTTAACATCGGCGTGATCTTCAAGAAGAATCTCACACCAACGCTTAATTTAGTAAGTGGTGCGACCCTTCGGTTCTTCGATTCAAATGTTCGTGATCTTTCCGTCAACACTGATCTTGTGACGTACTGGCGCGATGCATACGATGGTGAGTTTTTTTATATTACCGACCGCGAAACGTTTCGGTTCTCTTATGTTAATATACCCATTGGGCTTGAGTATAAAATCACGACGTGGCTACGCGCCAGCTACTCATTAGAAAACAATTTCTTGATCAGAGCAAGTGGCGAAGTCGAACAATACATGCAATTCGGGAAGAAGGCACTTAACACGTACATGATTTCTCACAATGCTCGATTGCTTCTACACGCTCGCAACGGATTGGGCATTGCCGTTGGATGCGTTTTTAACCCGGGTATCATTCGCAAAGATCTTCCGTATTCCTATGAGTTCATGACCGATTATCAACAACGGTTACGCAGTAGTTACTGTCTCACCGCATCCTTCTGGGGTGACGTGCGATTTAAAAAGAGGAAACACGCACTATGAAAAAACATATCTTGCTAATCATTTTAGTAGCCGCGATATTTTGTACACGTTGTGCGTCCGTCGACGATCCTGTTCCAATGGAACACTTCATGGTGAACGAAAACGCTAACGATGGACAACTGGAGTTTGTCTTGACTTGGACTGTTAATGGTGAACGTGACCACGGCATGACAGCTGATCTTGCGATTTACCTGGCACCTTCAACGGGTATTGAATTTTCAAAAAAGAACGATGACCTAAGTACCGCCTACATATCGACGTTCGACCATTATGGCGGCGTGAGAGTGGTTCCGTCCCAGCGCGAACTTCCCGACTTCTATCGGTATTATATCGGCGTCGCATTCAATGGCATTGTTTCACCCGATATAGTCTATCCAGCAACGATCGATTATCAGTTGGTCATGAAACAACGAAATCAAGACGAGCCGTTAAAGATTATTACCGGCACTTACAACATCAACAGCAGCAGTGATGCGGCCAAAACCTTTGTGAACTACGACTTCCGGATGGATGTTAACGAAAGCCCCTTTGATGCAGAACATCGCTCCTATTCGATTCGGGAACTTGAGAAACCGCTTCGAGAAAATCGCGTGTCAGACGTTATCAACACGACAACATTCGGATCGCAAACACTCTACATCGACTTTTTCTGGAAGACAAACAATGACGAACACGGTTATCACAATGTTGACCTAGATTTGTATCTCCACAACATCGCAAAAGATGACATCGAAACATCTGAAGACCTCGAAGAAGGTTCTACAAATGAATCGTCATACGAAAGAATCGTCACTACGCCAGCGAATTTTACACCGGGTGTCGCGCGGAAAGTAGGATTCTACTTCTTTGATAATATCCAAAAGACAACGCCGATTACGGTACAATACATGTACAAGGTTTATTCCTTCTCAAATAAAAAATTTCAACGCTTTGTAAAGCATGGCTCTTTTAGTGTACCTGCAGACATCGCGCCTAACAATCATAAATTCTATTTTGATGCGGACATCACTTGGAATGAAGGCGCTAAAGAATTTAAAGTAACTCCGCTTGCGACGACGTACGTTTGGGTGCCGTGAGGAAACTGAGTTGAAAGCGGAAAGCTTAAAGCTGAAAGTTGAAAGTTAAAAGTAGAACTTGACGCGAGAGGGAGCTGGTACTTGGTTGTGATGCTTTAAGGTAACCGTTTTTTACTACCGCGAGGGACAAAAGCGAATCTTTGCGGCTTCGTACGTCATTTACCGTTTAATAAGTCGCCTAATTTTTCCGGTGCTTTTTGTGGCGCGTGTTTACTTATTTTTATTTACCTGCAACGCACGTTCAGGCAATAACCAATTAGCAGTCATTAAACCCGTTAAACCATGAGAACACAAAAAAATCAATCCCTCCTATCTCTGTTATTCGTGATTACAACAATCGTAGCTTGTGCCGATCACGAAGCCGCACAAAAACCGAAAGGTGACCCTATTCTAGAAGGTGGACAAGCCAGTGCGCGCGTTCAAGCATGCAGTGGATACTTCTACAATTCTTATTATGGAACACAATACTACTTGTACCCGGTTAGTACGGTTAACATTACACCTGGTTCAACAACCATTTCTGCATACTGCACGGCATACGATGTTCCCAATCGTTTCACATTACGCAATGGTGCTGGGAACAACGTAGCGTCATCTGGTTGGATTGGCTATGCAAATTATCCTGGTCCGTGGGGAAGTTCATTAAGCAATGGGTCAAACATTACAATCAGTGCGCCTGTCAATGGATCATCTACTTTCACGCTTGAAGTGGAGACTGTTCCCGGCGGTGGACTCAACGATGCTTGGGCGGCGAGTGTTGGATGTAACTAGGGCTTGAGAGCTAAAAGCAGAAAGCAGAAAGATAAAAGCAGAAAGCTAAAAGTTTAAATTTTATATGGTAGCTTGTGCTTAGTTGTGGTCCTTTCAAGATAAGCCTTTTGTTACCGCGAAAGCGCGATGACACAGAGAAACGATTCATCTGCGAATCTTTGTGCCATTGCGCCACTGCGGTAAAGAAAAGATTAATTATTAATTGCTACCGACGTTCCGTTCGGCGATTAATTCATTTTTCAAATTCACAAACGCAATAATGATATCATCAATATCGTCGTCATCGAATTCGACAAACTGTTGTTCATCTTGGTCGGCTTCAATCTCCATGATGATTGATTGTCTTTCGTGATCGGCATACAATTCAAAGCCATTTCCTTCTTTGTCGTAGAATTTTAGTGCTTTCATGTAGTTTGTTTTTTTTGTTTATGTGAAACTACATATAGCGATAAAAAAGAAATCCACGGCTAAGAACAATCAATCCACATTAAATTCGGGGAAAAATAAATCCCGATTATTTTCGGTATTAAGCGAAACTTGTTGATGTCCCGATTACTCTGACAGCTTCCAAATCTTTTTTCACAGACAACATTTTTTGTTCCGCAAATTGATATGCATCAGGTCCTAGGAAAAGATGAAGAACGTTGTCGGTGCTTTCTGCAACATTGATCATCGCATCTGCAGCTTTGTCAGGATCGCCCTGTTGATTTCCATTGTAATCGTTCTGATGCAAGGATTGAATCTCCCGGACTGTCTTATAGTCTTTGATTTCATTCTTCGGAACACTAAGCGATCCAGATTCAAGAAACTTCGTTCTAAAATATCCAGGAGAAACAATTGTCACTTTTACGTTGAAGGGTTTTACTTCTTCCGCTAAAGATTCCGACAATCCATGCACGGCAAATTTTGTAGCACAATAAATTCCGAATCCGGGGAACGCACCAGTAAATCCGGCGATTGATGCGATGTTGAATATATGTCCAGATTGTTGTCTTCTTAGGTGCGGCATAGCTACACGAATAACATTCAACAATCCAAAGACATTGACATCAAAATTACCGCGCGTCTTGCGATCACTGAGTTCTTCAATCGCACCTGCCAATCCGTAACCAGCATTGTTGACAACGACGTCTAGTGTACGGAATTTTTCAATTGTCTTCTCAATTGCCAGGCGAACACTTTCTTCGCTTAGCAAGTCCATCTGCAGGGGCAAGAAATTTTCAGTTGATGCTCCTACTTCCTGTTGAAGCTCTTTGATGTTCCGCGATGTTGCCGCTACTGCATATCCTTCCTGCAATAATCTTTTTACGAGTGATAATCCTAGACCTTTCGAGGCCCCGGTTACAAACCATACTTTTTTCTTCATCTGCTTAACTGTTTTGTTTGATAAGACAAAACTAGTGCACCGCGAACCCGATCAGTTGTTGAAAGAAAACAGATACTTGCGGAATTCAAACATCCACTGCTGGAGGAATTATGCGCGATATGCTGAAGGCGTAACCGCTGTGTGTTTTTTAAAAAAGTGATTAAAGTGTGCAGGATCTTCGAAGCCAAGACTGTAGCTGATCTCTGAAATATTCCACGTTGTTCGCTTCAATAAAATCTTAGCTTCACTGGTGAGCCGGTCCGCAATAAGGTCCGTCGTTGTTTTCCCAGTTGTTAACCGAATAGCACGGTTGAGGTGATTGACATGTACAGCAAGTTTCTCCGCATAGTCGCGTGCCGATCGAAGTGTAAAGCGTTGTGCTGGTGATTCAATGGGAAATTGCCGCTCCAGCAGCTCTGCAAACACCGCCGTGATGCGTGCATTGGCATCTGTATCTTGGTACAATGTTTCCGAGGGCTGCATTTTCATGGCGCCATGAATAATTTCCATCACGTAGTTTCGCAGCAGATCGTATTTAAAGACATAATCTGAAGCAATCTCCTCCAACATTTTCTCAAAAATAGTAGAGATCTGTTTGTCTTGTTTTTTGTCGAGAATGTAAGCGGGCTTACTTCCTTGAGCGAACATTGGAAGATCCTGCATACGGCCTCTTATATGAGAAGTAAAAAATGCTTCGCGAAAAATGAGAAAGAACCCAGTCGGGTTGGCCGTAAGTTGTTCGAAAGTGTAAGGGATATTTGGGTTAAAGAATATGAGAGAAGTGCCGTTTACTTCGACGCTTCTGTCCGCATAATGGTATGCATGTTTTCCACGCATTAAAGCTACCTTGTAGAAATCGCGACGTGCGTATTCGACGGGTTCTTTGTTTGGGCCTACACAATCTTCTAATCGAAACACGTTAAAATGTCCGATATCGTTCCGAAGATTTTCAGGTAGCCAATCAAGTTTGCGGCGATAAAAATCCTCCAACGTTTCTGTTTTGCTACTTTTTGTCATACGCATAAAACGAAAAACGAAGATAGTGCCTCAGTACAGCACGCGGTTGCGTTTATGAAAGGAAAACTTGCGAAATTCAAACAATTTGGCTAGCGCTCCGGTAAGGGTACAAACCCTGTTTCGCCGTCAATTTTAGGGAATTCTTGATTCCGCCAACGTTCTTTCGCTGCCTCTAGTAGCACTTTATCCGTGGCTACAAAATTCCAATAGATAAATCGCTCTTCTTCAAAAGGCTCGCCTCCGAATATGTAAACTGTTGTATTGGGAGCCATGGTGAACTCACAAAGGTTTGGCTCTTTAGAAACAAGAATACGCTTCGGCTCATACCGAATGCCGTTGTTGAAAATACTACCTTCTAAAATGTATAGACCTGCCTCACCGAATAGGTGTTGCCCGATACGTACTGAGCGCTCTTCCGTATTTTTTATTTCGATAAAAAACAAATCACTGTAAACAGGAACAGGCGACGTTTTACCAAATGCTTTTCCGGCAAGCAATTTATATTGCACACCATCCTCTGTCCAGGTCGGAATGTCTTCTTCAGAGGCATGATAGAAATTGGGCTCCATCTGCTCCAATGATTTCGGCAACGCTACCCATATCTGTAGTCCGTGCAACATCTTCTCTGATTTCCGAAGATACTCAGGTGTACGCTCTGAGTGAACAATCCCTTTCCCTGCCGTCATCCAATTGATTTGTCCAGGTTTAATCTCTATAGAAGTCCCGAGGCTATCACGGTGCATGATACTTCCTTCGAATAAGTATGTCAAAGTCGACAACCCGATGTGAGGGTGCGGACCGACATCCATGTTTTCGAAATCACTTAAACACTTCGGCCCCATGTGATCAATAAAAACAAACGGACCAACCATTCGCTTGGAACGAAAAGGTAAGAGTCTACCGACTAAAAAATTTCCAATGTCCGCAGGGCGTTCTTCGATGATGAGGTCTATGTTTGACATGCTATGATAAATGAGCGTGATTGGATGGTGTAACGAGAGAAAAAAGTAACGCGCGCATCAGCATTTAAGTTCTAGAGATCTTGATGTTTTCAATCGCAGCGTCGAGGATTTGTTTACCTCGTAATTCGTCAACGCCCAAGTGCCATTCATTTTGCGGCATCACGGCAAGGACTGGGCCGTGTTTACAGCGGTCAGTACATCCTGTTTTAATGACTTGAACGACGCGCTTGAGATGACGAGACTTCACATCAGCTTTTAAAGACTTGTAAAGCTGCTTACCGCCATGCTTTTTACATTTACTTCCGCAGCAAGCATACAACACACATTCCGGCACAAATACACGATCTTTTGACATAGCGTTGATTGAGTTGTAAAAATACAAATACTTTGAAGCGCAGGCAAAAAATCGAGCTGTCGTGCCAGGAGAAAACTAAGCACGAAAAAACCTTGCAAACCACAGTCTGCAAGGTTCCTAAAGCCAACAAACATTATGATTTAGTCCATCACATATTTAACCATCATGGCATCGGTGGCACCTGCACTGGCTACATTTTTCTCACCGTAGTGGATAGTACTTTGAAAATCACCAGACATGAATACATTGCCCAGTGCATCGGTTGCAACTGACTCGCCACGATCATTTCCAGTACCGCCGGCTGTGCCATACCATTGTACAGTGCCACCTAAGCTATACTTCATTGCAAAAGCATCCAGGCTTCCACGAGACGTTACGTCTGTGCTTCCAAATGTTACCTTATTACTGAACCACCCTGTCACGTATATACCATTATTGTTGATCATCAGGTCATTTGCCATCGCGTATCCCTTCAACTGTTTAGTCCAGTAGTAGCCGCCGTTGCCCACTCTAAACAAGAACATATCATTGTATGCGCCAGCATCGAGTGTATATTTTCCAAATGTTGCTTGTCCTGTAAAATATCCCACTAAAAAAATTTGACCATATTGATCAAAAGCGATGTCGGTTGCACCATCACCACCCGTACCGCCAAAATTTTGCGCGCTATTCACAGCACCGTTTTCAATTTGGTAGCCTACTAACAACACATCTCCCTCTCCTTTCGACGTAAGCTCCGTTGCGCCGAAGCTACTCTTTCCGTATAACGTACCCGTTACATAAACGAGTGCGCTCGATGGCGACACGGCTATACCGCTGGCATTCGCTCCCGCAGAGCTCTTCTGTACCCAGGCAGCACTTCCGTCAGGGTTGTATTTCACTACAAACATTTGCCCGTCCATATCCGGATCGCCGATCACCGATAAGTTTCCGAATTTCGCTTCATAATAAAATGATCCGGCCATGTACATATTGCCATCGCTATCGAAAGTTACTGCCCTTGGCCATGTGAGACCGGAACTTCCCGAGTTCGCCGTGCCTATACCATCTCTAATCGCCGATACGAGCACGCCCGCCAACGTGACCCTCACAATGAAAGTATTGTATTGTCCGAATGCCGTAAGATTTGTACCCGCTACATTTACGGTCCCGTTAAAATCACCAACAACACAAACATTGCCTGCTTTATCGAATGTGAGTGCGCGACCATAACTGTATTGCGTTCCGGCGATTGGCACAACCCATATGAGATCTCCGTTCGTATTGTATTTTGCAACGTAAGCATCAACGCCACCTAAAGAGGTGAGATCAGATTTTCCGAACGACGCTGTACCATTAAAGGCTCCGGTAACATAGAGATTTCCTTTGTCATCCGTAATTGATGCTGAGATATAATCATCGCCTGTGCCACCGATCTTTTTTAGAAACGGTGTTTTATTACTTGGCACTTCAGGTTCTGGTTCTGGATTAGGATCAGGCTCAGGATCGCTATCGGAAGAACATGCATTCAGAAAAAGCATCGCGGCAATCAGTAAAGGAAAGCCAAGAAATAGTTTAATACTTTTATTCATATATGATTTGTTTCTATGTGTCTACAGAATTTTTAGGAAACGTTATGGATGAACTTTCCACACGAATGCATCGTGTAACCCAGCGGTCTTCACGGCAGTGGTTGAATTGAACGTTGCTTCGTCGAGGAAAAATCCAGTTGAATACAAGTTGCCAGCAGCGTCGACAACAGCACTTCCAGGAACGTCGAAATCCGTTCCGCCGCCGCGCATAGCCCAATCGACAGTACCATTTTCTTTACTGAAGCGCGCGAGGTAGATATCGGAGAATCCTGCTGAATTGAATTGATGCGTGGCTGCAAATCCGGCTACCACTGAAAATCTTCCGATAGCGTACAGTTTATCTGACGGTCCTGCTGCTAATGTTAATTCTGCACCATCACCGGGAAAAACTTTCGCCCACTGAACATTACCGGCTGAAGAAAATTTCGCAAGAAAGGCATATTTACCTTCCACCGGTACAAGCGCGTATGACCCGAAGTCTGCTTTCGCATATAATGTTCCTATCGTATAAACATTTCCTTCGCTATCAAGTGCAACCGAGCTTCCCTCTGTAGCCGTCCCCGCAGGACGCTTCGCCCACTTGTAGCTACCGTCTTTACCATACTGTGCGACAAACATCATCGTGCCGCTGCCCGTAAAATCGTTTCCTCCAAATTTTACATTATCGCGTGCAATACCAGTTACATAAATGAATGATCCATTGATGGCGACACCTATTCCCTTATCGTCACCCGCGCCACCTCCAACATGCGCAGCCCAAGACACTAATCCTTCTTTATTTATCTTCGCTAAGAAAATGTCGGCATTACCATTTGATGTCAATACCGTTTCACCAAACGTGGCTGTACCTGAGAATGAACCTACCATATACGTGTTTCCATCAGTATCCGTTCTTATCTCGAGTCCGTTGTCTGTACCGGCGCCACCAAAAGTTTTAACCCATTGCACAACACCGTCCTTGTTGTATTTCGCAAAAAATATTTCCGTGGCTTCTGTTCCGGTCTTTTTAATATCGCCAAATGAAGCGTCGATGGTAAAATTCCCTACAACATATACATTGCCATCAGCATCTACTGAAATACCATGGGCAGACATTTGACCGTCTTCTGTTGTTGCACTTTTGGCCCACTGCGGTGCGCCCGTGCTGTTATATTTTACGATAAACAAGTTGTACCCACCATCTTCATCGGAACTTAAATCTGTTGGACCAACTTTAAGCGCGTTCACAAACGTACCCGCGACAAACGTATTTCCGGAGGCATCTACAGCAATCGCATTGCCTTGATCTTGCTTCGTCGATCCGATCGTTGCAATGAAAGGGTTTGTGTCTATCGAAGGGCCAGGATCTTCGTCAGAAGATGAGGAGCATGAGAAAATTGACAAGCTGCAGACTACTGCGCAAAAAATGGTTTTCGTTTTCATTGAGGTTTTAATTGAATTGGTTTTGTTTTGTTCAAGGTGGCTGGCTCAATTCCGCTTGAGGAAGTAAATTTACTTTGCTGCGGAAAGGTTGTTGGTATCCTTAAGCGCTGCTTGAGTATTCCGTGTTGTCTGTTGAGTATCCCGTACCTTTAGGTTAGAATTCCGGTAGCGATTTTCGGCTAACTTTACAGTATCTTGCGTTTGTAAATAATTCAATGCAACGCCCCATACAACGCCTCTTGATCGTGCTTCTATCTTTAGGAGGTACCTGTTCGGTTTTTGCGCAGACACTGTACTACAATAACTACACAACCTCGGCGGGCCTCCCGAGTAATACTGTATATTATGCAACGCAGGACCACGATGGGTTCCTATGGTTTGGCACAGACGCTGGTGTATGCAAATATGACGGGCACTCGTTTACTACATACACACCGCAGCACCATTTATCTGACAACGAGATATTCCGCATCATCGAAGATTCACAACAACGTCTTTGGTTTCTCCCCTTCAATGGTCGAATAAGCTATTACAAGAATGGGAGCTTCTTCAACTCTTCCAACGATTCAACGTTAGCCGCCCTTGATCTCAACGACATCTACAGTGGTTTCCAAGAAGATCATCTCGGGAACATTTGGGTGAGCGCGATGACGAAGGGAATATTTTTATTGCATGCTGATGGTTCTTCAACGGCGTTTCCACGTAAATTGGCGAACAACAACGCTGCGTTAGATCATACGGTATTCTATTTGTGGTCGCACCAAAAGAAAATATATGCGCTCACATCTACGGGAATTCTGATTTTCGATCCCGCTGATCCTAAGAGATATCTATTCAGAGAAATACCAGGAATGTCGTTGACATCAGATGCCAGTCGTAAAATCTACATCGACACGGCACAGACGACATTGCATTTTCCGCTTTTCAATAACACTGCAGAAGGAAGCTCACTCGCCGACATTAATTATGGCGAATTTACGTTTACAAGAAAGCCCTCCGAGTTGACCATCCTCGGGATGCTTCCCATCACAGGTGATAGCTCGTGGGTCTATCATACAGCAGGCGTTACGCATTGGAATTCCAAGACACCGACTATAAAGGAAGCGACATCTTACTTACCCGGTGCCATTGTTTCTCACGCTTTAAAAGATACCGACAACGGCTTTTGGTTCACAACCCTTAATCGCGGCGTTTATTATGTACCCTCGCCGCACATCAAAAGAATTCCATTCGAAAACTCCCTTGAGAATCCAGTACGGAGAATTCACCTGACGCCGAAACGCGATATTCTTGCCGTTCGTGAAAATGGTGCCTTTGCAAGCATCGATGCGAAAGATTATTCTATTCGGCATTTCCCCTCTCCGATCCCTACCGACAACGTTCGTGTCGATGAAATCATTTCCGATGGCGATACAACATGGATAACTGGCAAAGCTGTTGGTATCATTAAGCTTGTCGGCAATCAAGTGGAAACGTCCTTTCCTCGTGCAACAATAAATTCAATCGCTGTTTTACCGGATCGCTTTATTCTTGAAACAGGCTACGCTGGTCTAAAAGTATTTAACCGGTCTGACCTTAACAAACGAAAAGATGTCGCCTTCTTCTACGCTCCGGAAGGTCGCATTTTCTTCGAGCGTACGAATGCATTATGTCTTACGGCTGAACAGCAGATTCTATGCGGTACAAGAAAAGGTCTTGTAAAAATTGAAAATGGAGAGACATCAAATTTCTCGAGCATACATCCTTATCTGAAACATCGAATCAAACAAATTGAACAGGCGCGTGATGGCAATATTTGGATATTGGTTGACGCTACCGCTATTGTGGTGCTTGATCGAGACTTTAATCTCGTGAGTGTGCTCGACGACAGTAACGGCATTGGACAGCATGCCGCAATTCGTTTTTACATCGACGAGAATGATGTCACGTGGATCGTATCGCGCCATAAGGTATATCGGGCAAGTGTCGCTGAAAACAAAATTCAACTTGGTGCAATTTTCACATCCGAAACTGTCGACTTCAACGATATCACATCAGACAACACAAACCTATGGCTTGCCACTGCCGAAGGTATCATCATCCTTCCCAAAACATTTCAGCAGCAAAATGAAATTAGCGCACATGTCACCAGCATGTTTGTTAATGGTGAAAAACAGGCGATGACCACCCGTGAACTAATACTTCCCTACGACCAAAACAATATTCGTTTAGTGCTCGCAGCGCGATCGTTCACTACGAATGATATCTACTACCGCTATAAGATTAGGGATACAGATTCAACCTGGACAATGACAAAATCGAATGAACTTGAGTTTTCGTCGCTGCAACCTGGGGACTACCACTTCAGTGTGCAAGCGCGTAACGCCGACGGCCAGTGGAGTAAGTATACGAAGTCACTATCGATACAAATCAAGAAACCAATATGGTATGAGTGGTGGTTTATCATGGGCGCCATGATTATCGTTATTTTCACCACGTCGTTAATCATCCGAAATGCATACCATGCTAACTACAAGAAAGTTTTACTCCACGATCGATTGATTGAATCTGAGCTGAAAGCACTGGTAGCACAAATGAACCCTCATTTCATTTTCAACACACTCAATACGATTCAGAAGTTCTTCATCACGTCTGATACCAAAACAGCAAATCGATTATTAAGTCGTTTCAGTAAACTCATGCGCATGATTCTTGACAACACATCGCGCTCGTTTGTAACGATAGAGGCGGAAATCGCATTTCTAAATCATTATTTGGAAATCGAAAGCATGCGTTTTAATCAGCAATTCGATTTCGAGATTCTTACCGCGCCGAATCTCGATACAGCCAACACATTTATTCCGTCGATGACCATTCAACCCTTTGTAGAGAATGCGCTTATCCATGGTATCATGCCCTTGAAAAAAAAAGGAAGAATTGTTATACGCTTCTCGATGCTTGAGAACGGAACGTATGTTGAAGTTGAAGATAATGGCGTTGGTCGGACGATAAACCACAATCGCACACATGTACCACGCGGTATCAATTTGATTCGAGAACGACTATCGATATTGAGCAACAAAAGCGATAAAGTATACCGCATGGAAATTGTGGACCAGAAACCACCAGAGCAAGGAACAAGGGTACTGCTATACCTATAAATTTTCCGGGCATCGCTGACCACGATAGACTGAACGATAACTGAAGACAGAGATGATGAGAGCCATAATCATAGATGATGAAGAGAATGCGCGAATCGCGCTCTCCGTTTTGATTGAACAGCATACAGCGGGAGTTAAGATAGAAGGTATGTATCCATCGTTAAAGGAAGGATGCAGGATGATCGAAGAGACCAAACCTGATGTGGTATTTCTCGACATACAGATGCCTGATGAGAGTGGCCTAGAGCTTTGGAAATATTTTGCCAAACCCTTCTTCAACGTAGTGTTCACGACGGCATATCATCAATATGCGATACAAGCGATTAAACTTGCTGCATTTGACTATCTGCTAAAACCAATAGACATCGACGAGCTGATCGCTGTGATCGCGCGACTACAAGATCAAAAAAACGTTAAGAGCATTGAGGCGCGATTGGAGGCGCTTGAAAATAATTTACGACATCAACAAACATCTCCACGCATCGTACTTCCGGCTTCCGACAGTTTGATGGTTATTAAAATAGAGGATGTGGTACGCGCAGAAAGCGACGACAACTACACGTATTTCTTTTTGGTGGATGGCAGTAAGCATCTGGTGAGTAAAACGTTGAAAGAGTTTGAGAGTCTGCTTCCCAAGGAACGTTTTCTGCGTATTCATCAATCTCATTTGGTAAACCTAGATTTCATCCGAAAGCTTGTGAAAGGAAAGTCAGGATTCGCGCAAATGTCCGACGGATCAAAGTTACCCGTTGCACGCGAGCGAAGAGATTCTGTAATGGAAGCACTGAGCAAGCTTTAGTAGCCTAACAAGATTTGCAACTCATCTACACTCCGATATTGGGCAATTTCATCCCCAGCATTTACCTTGATCCGTCTTTCAAATTGAAAGCTTTCATCAACCGGCCATTCCCAAGACAGTGCAGAATGCTCCCAATTTGGAAATAGCGTCTAGCCATACCGTTAGGAAAAACGTTTCATAAATTTTCTTTTCATACATATTTCAATGTAAGTATTGGCTTTCGTCGCGTTAAAATTGAATTCTTTACGACAGTAAAGTGTGACCGCGAAAGTTGGGATAAGCGTTTGCCTACTGTGCGGCGGAGAAAAAAGTAATTGATTATGAAGAGAAAGATTTATCATTTATGTGCAGCTTTCTTGTTAGGCACCGGAACCGTGATGGCCCAGCAAGATTCTGTGGATGTCTACACGCTGAGTTTAGAGGAATTGATGAACATTGAAATTGTTTCGGCGTCTAAAAAAGCTGAAAGTCTTTTTGATGCACCACTCTCAGCGTCCGTACTAACAAGAGAGGAAATTCAGCGATCTGGTGCGAACAGCATCATGGAAGCTTTGCGTTTGGTACCAGGCGTTATAGTACGTGAACAGACAAATGGAAACTACGACATACACGTTCGTGGTCTCGACAACGTACCGCCGAACTCTCTTATTCTGTCATCGACGAACACGACTACGCTGGTGATGATTAACAACAGACCAGTGTATAACTATTTGCAAGGCGGAACGTTTTGGGAGTCGCTTCCAATCGATCTGAATGATGTTGAGAAAATAGAAGTAGTTCGCGGTCCATCCTCGACGTTGTATGGACCCAATGCGGTATCAGGTGTGATTAACATCATCACGACAAAGACAAGTAAAGATGGATTTTCGATTCGCGCAAATTCACAGTTGGGATCGCAATCAACAAGTATTCAAAACATCTCGGCAGCTTATCAATTCAATCCTAAATTGAGTGTGGGCGTATCTGGCAATTATCAGTTACGTGGTCGTGACGTTGAATACATGGTTCACAAGCCGTCACGCTACACGGCAAGTTCGGTGAGCGAGTTGCCATTCGATAACAACGAGGCGCGTTATCCGAATCCAGATCAATCGATGAACAAGTATGGTATCAATGCTTTTGCACAATACGCGCCGAAAGAAAAGGTACAGTTCAATTTGATGACGGGATTGCAAGATGCTGAAGTGCAGAATATCATGTTCGATAATTCTGGTGTGAATGCGGCTGCCGCTATCGCCACGTCAAGCACGAAGTCAAAGTACATAGACTTACAAGCTTCCGTTTCAGGATTTACAGGACAACTTTCTTATACCGATGCAGCGCAAGCTCCTGTCGTAGGAATGCAAGGTTCGAAATATGACTATAATGTAATCGATGCTACCGCGGAATATGAATTTATTATCAAGTCTTTATCGATCAAGCCTGGCATCACTTACCGCAAAGCGACGTACGACGACAGCGAGTATTGGGATATTGAAAACGGTGAAGGAAGTTTAAATGGATCACGCACGATGGAAACGATCGGTGGTGGCGTACGCTTAGACTATAAAGCTTTTCGTGACAAACTTCGTTTAACAGGTGGTGCGCGTGTGGACCGATTCTCACACCCTGATGGCGCGTTTCTTTCTTATCAGTTCGCCAGCAGTTACAAGTTCAATGATAAAAATTTAATACGGTTTGTCTACTCGAAAGCATATCGCTCGCCATTCATTTTCGACACTTACCTGAACTATACAACGAACGTTCCACTGCCTCCAGATGGATCAATGATCATGCAGGCGATCTCAACGGGTAACAAAGATCTTGACATGTTGAATTCAACGATGGCAGAACTTGGCTACCGTACAAAACTGAGAAGTAACCTGTCGCTTGATATTGAAGCTTACTATACAACTACCGAGAATTACACTGCTCTCGTGCAGGGTGCAACGGTTCCTGCCGCCGACATGAGCAACTTTCCAGTAGTAGCGTATACGTACTTGAGCACAGAAAATATTCCGTTGACGGTACATCAGATTGGAACAAGCATCAGCATGACTTGGGTTGTTGATAAGCTTCAATTGAAACCGTTTGTAACATTCCAGAAAACAACGCTAAAAGATTATTCACAGTTCTTTAATACAACAGAAGCTGTTCCTTCAGAGAACAACAACTTTGATCCGGCAGCAAACAACGTGAATTCCGGTGTAGGCACTGAGACTAATCACAAGTTCACGCCGAAAGCTTATGGTGGCTTGTATGCAAACTATGCTTTGAGCTCAAAGTTCAATTTGAATATGAGCACTTATTGGTTCTCTCAGCAGACGTTCTACCACATGGATAACACATCAAAACAAGATGGTGTACATGGTGTAGGAAATGTTGAAGGTAAAGCAATCGTGAATGCGAAGTTTGAATACACGCCTGTGAAAGCAGTAACGATTTTTGTTAACGGAAAAAATCTTTTGAACCGTAACTCATCAGAATACTACGACAGCGATCCTACGCCGCGTATGATTTTGGGTGGTGTTAGCTTACAGTTCTAAGTTCTTTTTTCCCCAATTCGTCTGAACCTCGAGGTGAAAATCTCGGGGTTCTTTTTTTGAGATAGAATGTCTATTCGAAAAGAGAAGGCGATGAACTCGCGGTGTAAGAAAACGGTTGGATCGCTTCTGGAACGTTGTTGTCTTTAGAAGTAATCACGCGTGAAACGGTATGGGCAGCCATAAATTCATCGGGAATGGCACGACATAAGTCTACGACATCATCTTTCGTAATGGTTGGATTGAGCCACGCCCGTTCAGCTTCTTGGGTTTGTAAAATCACGGGCATACGTTGTCCCTGATTATGAATCTTCGCTGCAAATTCATTGGCAGCTGTTGTGCACACGGTGTATGTAAAAAAATCTTTACCACTAGTCTTATCTGTCCAGCGTGAATAGAGTCCGCCGATTGAAAAGAAAGGGCGGTCCTTCAGAAAAATATAGTATGGTATTTTTGTTTTACCCTTCGCATCGACCCAAAAATATTCGAAATATCCCGAGACAGGAATCAAGCAACGCTTCCCTGCTTTTGCAAGTTCACCGTAAGCGTATTTATCGTACATATCCTCACTCCTACACATCACAGTACTTTGCCTTATCGACAAGGCATCTTGGAGCGACGAGGTTCGATGTGGAATGAGTCCCCAATGAAACAGTTGAATTTTTCCCGGATCACGTGATGTAATGACCGGGGTTGCCATGTGATCGTAAGCATTGGTGTGATAGCAAGGAAGCCATTCACCTTCATTTTCATTCATGCCGTCAACTTCCCCTGAATACTCCGCGGTGTAATAGTATTCAAGGTCAGACATTTTATCCCAGGCCATGGCCATCCTGTTGCACATAGTTCGCGTTCGATATTACTCGAGCGCTAAACTAATCGTAGTTGGGCAGAATTCAATTCGTCCTCAATGCAAACATCAATTTCTTGGTAAAATTGCGCGGCATTCACATGCGTGTTTTCGTTGGAAAGAAAACATTGTACCACGGCATTGTACTTTTCTAAATCAAGATTTGACGCTTTTAGAGACGCCAACTGATTTTTGATACCATCGATTTGCTTGCTATTGGGTTTGGTGTGAAAACGAAAATCTAAATACGAGGTCAAATTTGATTCCAAGCGATTGATGATCAACTTTCGCTCGTCGGTCAGAATTTCGCGCAATTTGAATAGACTAAGCGTGGCATCAGAATCCTCGATTCTCTTAACGCCGCTCGGGGTTTTAATGGTTTTCATATCCAATAAAATTAGTCTTCAAATATAGGTAACTAATTTTATTAGTTAGTCAATCGACATGCTAATTATTAATGAATGACTTTCTGGGGCAAAAACGTGAAAAGAACGGAAATTATATTCCCTCGTCAGTCTTATTGCTTTAATGCCTCTCGTTCATCTTCGACTGCGAATCTTTTATTGGCGGCGCCTTCAAATTGTTTCTTGGTGGAGATAAAATCAACACTGTTCGGTAAACGGAATTTTATTTCCTGATGAGATAGTTTATCGAACGTTGCCTGATCGTAAACTTTAAAGTAGATGCCTTTTTCCCAACTGCCGTATTCTGGAATAATGTAATCGCCAATTGCGAATTCAACCCGCAGTGACGGATAACGGAGCATTCTTTCTAACGTCAATTTCACAAGCCAAGCTTCCTTATACTTAACAGCTTCTCCACGCGCATCTTTCGCGGTGTATTCGAATCGAAGTCTGACACGATGAATTGTATATCCGACCACTTTCATTGAATCTTGCTCGGCGCTAGCGGTTACAGGCATTACAGCACTAGATTCTACGCGCTGCTTTTTTTCTTGACAGAACATGAGTAAAGAGGTTGCTGCCATGATGAGCAACGTCGTAATATATTTCATGCGTTTCATATAAATGAAGATAACGATTCGAACTTAATTTAATTGGAGAACTGTACTTCATCAAGCGCTATGTTCCCACGTGATTGTCGATTGAACTTGATCTTGATCGCCCTCACATCGGCGGTTTTTACTTGTGGCGAAATGCGGAGATCCTCAAACGGGATACGAATAGTTTGTTGAACTGATTTCATTTTATAGTATGTGATCAACGGATAACTTAACGTACCATAAGAAGACACGGCAACTTCAGGACCTGCACCTTCTTCGAACTCCAGTTGAACGCTAAAATCTTTATCAACGCCAGGTGTATTTAAATCAGTAGGATCTTCATGCGTTTGTCCAACATGCATGGCGAGGTATTTGAAATCTACGCCGCCGCCATTTTTTAGCGCCATGGTGATCATGGATCTTTCTTCGTTCCATCCGGCGATCAGGCCTCTTGTTTCTCCCCAGAGAAAATGAGGACGATCATCATCGCTAAAAGAATACACGAGATAGTTCGGGAACGAACCTGTTCGCCAATTTTCAACACCCATGAGCGACCCTGTTGTTGGATCGTAATCTTCTTGATAATGGTTCACAAATATCTTTTCCGGATCCTGATACTGCGTAATTCGCGTTACGCCTGGGGGCACCGATGCGAAGGATGCTTCACCGGATAGAAAGTGGCGGTACGGTTTCCATCCCTTCAATCCTGCCAAGAAGAATGCGCTCATGTACGTCTTACCAATCTGTTGTTGATCGGCAGCGGAAATTAGCGGTGATGGTCCAACGGTATTTTCGCAACACGTTCCCCACCCTGTGTTCCATTGTCCGTGATTGGCTCCGTGAACGAAGACAAATCCTTTGAAATGATTCGTGGTATTGGTTACAGGATAAGCTCTGTTGTAGAGTCGTTGTCCGCCAAAATCATAAACGTCGCCATCATGCGATCCATGCATCACATAGTAGTCGGCATTGGTTAACGTAATGGCACCGTGGTCGAACTGTCCATCGACAGGCGCAATGGCGTAGAGTGATTTTATTCCAAAATCAAAGTTATGCGACGTTGGTCCGACAGGCGGATCTGTATTAATGTGCAGCGTTTTATTCAAGAGTGCAGCAACGACAATAGCCTCACCCCCACGACTATGCCCAGACAAGCCAACACTGTTCATATCGACTTTAGAATAGAATGGATGACCGGGGGTACGATTCCATTCGCGCCACAATTGTAGATGACGAAGCAATACAATGCCGCGCGCATCCATCTCTCCTGCGACATTATTTTGATCACACAGATTTAGAAAATCTTCTTCGACAGATACCCCGATCATACATTGACTTGCGAGTTGTTCGAGCAGGTAATCATAACCTCGATAACTCGGGTCATTCGCATGATGATTTCCGTGAACAATGATCACTAACGGAAAGGGACCGGGTCCTTCTGGATAACGAACAACGGCATGAAGCGGAACAGCATTCATTGGAACGTTAACACAAAATCCTGGCGAACTAAAATAGCTGCTCACATCCGTTGTCCTACGATCCGGATCACCACCATGACCATACTCCCATGATTTCACGCGACCACACGGACCTGCTACACCTGGATCTTGTAATCCAGACCCTACGACAACTTGATACCCTGAACTTATACATGCGCCAAAACTTTGAATGACGATTAACGTCTCATGGTCTATGAGTGGTCGCGTATACATAATCGTGCTACCGCCACCATCAGCAATCTCTTCCGTACCCGAATAAATTCGCACACGCGATCCAGCCACTACGTTAGAAAGTTGCGCGACAACATCACCCGCACGTGGACCAATCAATACAGGCGGCGGAAGTGCACTACACGGTTGAACCGTTACATGTGTCGTATTGCTTTTCACACCACAAAGTTCCTGTGTGATATCAAGAACATCACCTGCGGAAACTGTTACGCCAAGAACACGAACGTGAGATGCAGGTGCGCCAAATACAGCGATCGTTGTTCCGCTGCGTTCAATGGTAACTTTGGCACCATTCACGAGGCTATGACAAGCAACGAACGTAGCCGCTTCGTAAATAGGATCGGCGGTTGGATCAGGAAGTGAAGCCGGCTCGGGCATTACCTTTTGAATATCGGAGGTCGCCACGTCTGTGCATATCTGAGATTCTGCACTCACCAGATGATCTGTCTTAAATGAAGGATGAATTCCGATCGATTGCCCTTCAGCGACGCCATTGACGGAACCCACTAGATTTTTAGGATCGGTGATGGATGCTTGTTCAAAAACACGCAGATCTCCGCCGGGGGGAAGGTTGTTAACATACGTTGCAATGCCGCAATTGTAGAGATACAAAAAAGGAAAATTGGGTTTGGGAATACCTGCGGGATATACTTCATTGACGTCCTGCACAGGCTCTTGAACCGATGGAAGACTCTCCACACCGTCGAACTCTTGTGTTGCCGTAATATTTTTGCCTGTTGCTAATGGCGAAGAAACCTGAAACGTTTCACCCTCCGGATCATTGCCGACCTTCTCGGCGATTTTTGTACCATCTGAATAAATACGAACAAGCGCTCCAGGAACAAATCCTTTCACTGTAACTGAATTCGCGCAGTTTAATAGTGGTGGAACGATGATAATAGTCGAGAGCGCTTTCGGATCTTGTGGCACATCCGGACGCGGCACAATCCTTCCTCCCTCCTGCGGACGCGCGTGAGGATTATCCTGATGATCATGGGGATCATCACAGCCGCTCATCAGGGCGATAGCAGACAGTAGACCTACAACAACTACGCATTGCACCAATGGCCAAACTCCTGAAACGAACGTGGCAGTGCTGCTCTTTCTTTTCTTCATGACTGATTTCTGATTTAGCATCACAACGATTTTACAAATAACCTAGTAGGTCATCTTCAGACGAATAATAAACCGTTGTCGGAGGAGTTGTCTTTAAAATGACTGATTTCATCTTAAGACGTGCACAAATAAAAATATGCATGCAGGATAAAGCACGGTTGTTTTCCCTATAGGAATTGGGGGGAATTTTCCGGCGTCTGATGTATACTACGGTGTAGGAATTTCAGATCATTAACGACTAATTTCAGAAGCGTAGAGACAAGATTTCATTGTCCTATTCTTCGCGCATGCATTTCGCGGGATTCGTCATTGCAGCTTTGAGCGATTGCCCGGAAATTGTTAGCAACGTAACGGCGAGAACGATGATGCCAGGAAGCACAATCATCCACCAGCTGATATCGATTTTGTAGGCAAATCCGTTGAGCCACTGACGTGTGAAATAATACGCCAGCGGAAATGCAAACGCACAGCTAATTAATATCAGTTTTACATATCGTGATGAAACGAGCATGAGGATGTTCCAAACTGTGGCGCCGAGTACTTTTCGAACACCAATTTCTTTTGTGCGCTTCACCATGGCAAGTGATGCCATTCCAAAAAGTCCCAAGCACGCAACAACGATTGAGATGAAACTAAAAATATTAAGCAGTCTTCCGAAGAGTTCGTCGCGTTTGTACTGAGCTTCATAGAAACTATTCATGAAATAATAAATGAATTGATCATGCGGATAGTGCTTCTTCCAAATACTTTCAAGGGATGCGAGGTAGTCACCTTGTTGTGTCTTAACGTTAAAAGAATAATAGCCGTATTCATGCGGATGACGGTGATAAAAAATGATTGGTTCTACCGCCTTACGCAGCGACTCATGATGGTAATCTTTCCAAACGCCAACAACGGTAAACTGTTTTTGTTCCGCGGTAATGATCGTCGTATTGACAGCATCAGCTGGATTTTCATAGCCAAGTGCTTTCGCTGCCGATTCATTCATCACGCAAACGCTGGCGCCTGATTCATTATCTTTAAAATTTCTTCCAGCGATAAGATTCATTCCGAAAGTTTCTTGATATCCTTCATCGGCCCACATGACCCAAAACGATTGTTTCTTCTCGTTGGTGGTACCGACAGCGTGTACACCTTCGTCGTGGAAGCGAATTTCTTGTCCCGGAATATTCATTGTTGCAGCACCTGACTTAAACGCTGCCAGTTGAAGAACTTCATCACGAAACGCATTGAAACGTGTGTAGCGTAGTGAATCGGAATTGGTAGATGCAGGTGCGCGCAACGTGATTGTTTGCGCGGTGTCAAAACCTGAGTCATAGGTGCGCATGAAAGCGATTTGCCTTCCTGCGATAATCGTGACACCTACTATGCCCACCGCTAGAAAAAGTTGAAATACCATTAGGCCTTGATGAAGTATGTTTGCACGGCCTTTACCGTTGCCGAGTTTATTCTTCAAGATGAGGGCTGGCTTATATTTTGAAATGAAGTACGCCGGATAGTAAGCGATCAGCGTGGTAGCGACGACAAAGGCGACGAAGTACAATATGTTTGTAAACGTTGTTGTCGGAATAAAGTTAACATCCGAAAATAGTAAGCTCGCGAACGGTCCTGTAAAAACTCCGTATAGGATATATCCTAAAACAAACGTGACCGTTGCAAGTAATGCTGCTTCAAGAAAAAACTGGCCTCCTATTGCAATTCTTGTAGCCCCAAACACACGACGAACACCAATTTCATTCGCGCGATCCAACGACCTCGCTAGTGAAAGATTAATGTAGTTAATCCAAGCCGCAATTAAAATGAAAACAGCTAATGAGAGTAGCGTAAATAAAAGCGTTTGACTCACGCCAGGCTCGATCGCTCCAGACAATTCCTTCCCAGTGTGCAAATCCTGGAAAGGTCTCAGTTCATAGCGCCCAGTGTGGCCGCGTTTTTCCAAGTGTGTGATATGCTCCGAAGCAATACGCGACAAATTATCATTGATCGCTTGGAGGTTCGATGCATTTTCATTGAGTTTTACAAACGTGAAGGTCCACGGTGTAGAGAACTCGCCGTCTTTTAGAATCCAACCATTAAATGGCATCGTTGACCACGACAGCAAGAAGTCAAATTTCAACGATGTGTTTTCTGGTACATCTTCAAAAACACCAGTAACGGTGAACACCAGATTTTCATTGAAGTACAAAATTTTTCCCATCGGATCGTCATCGCCGAAATACGTTTTCGCCTGCGATTGAGAGATCATCACTGAATGCGGTGCAACAAGTCCAGTTTCCGCCGAACCACTAATCATGTCTAACTTAAAGACTTTGAAAAAAGAACTGTCGGCGAATAGCATATCCTGGTCAACGATCCTGACCTTCTCATTAAAGACATATGCTTTTTCATTGTATACTCTAGCGACAGCTTCTACCTCAGGAACATAGGCATGGAGCAACAACGCTGCACGATCATGTGAGCGCGCACTTTGCAGCACAGGCTCCCCTTGTTGGTATTCGTAATAGTCAACGCGATAGATTTGATCGCCGTCTTCATAGAAATCGTCATAACTGAATTGATATTGAACGTAACCGGTGAGTGCTAAAAAGGTGGCTATACTGATCGAAAGCCCGACAATATTGATGGCTGTAAAAAGCTTGTTGCGTAAAAGGTTTCGGATAGCAGTATTCCAATAATGTTTCAGCATGGTTGTCGGGTTTGGTCTGAAAAATTACGCAATAGAACCGACCTGCAAAAATTATCGTTGCCGTAAATTAAGATTGCGTCATGTGCGTTGTAAACATACCGCAGTTGCCTATCGGTTCACCGACACAACAACCCGGGTAATCGCAAAAAAAGATACTGCAAAAGAAAGCACGACGAAGGCCACAGCGACGCCAATCACCTTCCCGTGAATAGCGGTGGATATGTCCATGCCGCTGTCCGCGAAAAAAGTTACGAGCATTTGGTTTCCAAGTATGAAAGCAAGTAGGGAGAGTAAAACTGCCGATGCCAGGAAGATAATCAAGTACGAAAGTAAGTGACGCACCAAGTGTGTTGTCTTATATCCCAGTTGAAGTAATAACGACACCTCATCTTTTGCTTGCGCGACCATCAGTGAAAAATTCAACATCACAATCACCAATGCGAAGATCATGAAGGCTGTTCCGATCACCACCAATACCGACATCACAACATTGATCGTCGTAAGAATTTTATTAAATTTTTGTTTCTCGTCGCTGATCTTCAAGGAATGTTTACGGATGTAATCGTCAAACGCGGCGCTTTGATCTGATTTCAATTTCACAATGACGCGAGAGGCAGCTTGGGATTGATCGACGCCAGCGACTGTTTTGTTTGCCCACGTCAAAAATTTTTCTGGCACGAGGATAGAAGAAATTCGTTCGCTAAAGCCGACTACTTTCGCTTTGAATGCTTGTCTACCACCAGGGCCTTCAATGACCACAGTGAGCGGTACGAGTTGAATGGTGGCTTTTGATAGCTGTGGTGTTCCCTTACCCATAGCATACCCAAAATTGTATAGGTTTAAGAAATCTTGAGAAATGATAATGGGCAAAAAATTATCACCTTTTTCCCACACAAACGTGGCAGGTTTATTATCGATGAACTGCGTGGGCACTGATTCGAAAAACAGTTCTGTATAAAAACCAAGATCTCCACCGAGGTGTGCTGTTGCTTGAAATTGACTTGATCTAAAAACACCGAAGTCGTCTAAGAAAGTTTGTTTACGAAATTCCAGAATTTCATCTGGTGTAAATTGTGCCCTTGCACCGAAGATAGTATTCGTGAATCCCACTTCTTTGTTAAGAATGATATAGTTCGAAGGATTCTTCTTGGGACTGATAACATCGGTAAGCTTAAAATATCCTTGCAGCGAAAGCAACACCAGCGTAAATCCAACAAGGAATGCAACACCAGAAAGTGTGAATTTTCCAATTCCCAATTTTCGCAGAAAGATTTTATTGAGTAGCGCGCGCATCGAATGTTACAATTGATATTCTTTATCGTAGTTAAATTGGTTGTCTTGCCCTAACGAAGTTACAATCAGTCCTGCATTTCGTTCGCGCACTGCGGAATCAATCAACGTTGCCGCACGTTTACTATTCTCAAGATCTAGATGGCTAAACGGCTCATCTAATAATATCCACTCGAAGGGTTGTATGAGCGAACGAATGATGGCGATACGTTGACGCTCGCCATACGATAGCGTGTGCGCTTTGTTATTCAGCAAATGTGAAACTTGTAATGCCTCGGCCATAGCGTGAATGCGATCATCAAAATTACCTGGATAGAGCGCAGATTTAACTTGGATGTTTTGTAACGCCGTCAATTGTAAAAACAGCCGAAGGTCTTGATAAACGATAGAAATCTTGTCCTGACGTATTTCTGCCCATTCGTTGGCATGAAAGTGAGACGACTCAACGCCGTTCAACCGAACTTTGCCGGTAAAGTCGAACCGAAGACCGTAGATATAGTGAATGAAAGTAGACTTCCCTTTTCCGGATGGCGCCACGACGCGATATCGTTTGGCGGCTTCAAAGGCACACGTGCATTGCCAGATATCCGTGGTAGAAGAAATAACCCCAGCCAAAGGAGCCGGGGTTACATTATTAAATTCTATTGTCATGGTGATCAAACTGGCGCGTTGTGAGAATGTCTTCTTGGGTTTGAATCTAATGACATTCCCTTAGTTACGCAAGCTTCAATGCGACCTACTCGTTTATGGCAACAACCGGTTCTTCAGTAACTGCAGTTGAATCCATAGCCGGTTCCGTAAATGTTGGTTCTGTCGGAATCATGTCACCATACTTCTTAGCGATCTTCGTAATGGTGAGCAAGCTGTTTTCGCTCTTGTTCTTAAACTTCACGACCAACTTACCAGTAGAAGTTTTGTCTTTTACTGCTGAGCTCGTCGCGACGATTTCTTCTACAGCGATGTTGCCAATGTGCTCACCAAGAGAAGCATTACTTCCTTCATAGAACGTAGACGGAATATTTGTAAAGTTTACGTACATCGATGATGCATTGCTTGTCAAAAGACCTGACAACTCACCGTTCAGTTTTTCGCCACTTCCGCTTACTGCGAAATCTTTCAAAGCTGAAGATCCGGTAATTGCAATCGCGTTACCTTTTTCAACGATAAAGACTTTATCCTGGAAGCTGTATACATTATCAGTCTTTGTAAGCATACCTTGTGCCACGAATTGCTCAAGAATTTTTACTGCGTTTTCTTTCTTAGCGATGCCGATCAAAGCATAATAATCGAACTCAGGCTCTTGTGCGGTGTACTCTTCACCAGTAGACCAGTTCAAACGTTTCACTTCCTTCATGCTCACCCCATTGACGGTAGCCGCGATGTCTCCGCTAAAAGTTTCGAAAGCCTCTTTTGGTGTAAGACCAAGCATCTGTTCCGCTTGAGCGCCCATGGCTTCTACCAAATGTTCAGACTCTAAATACTGGTAAAGTGCGTCCATATCCAAACCAAAACCTGCCATACCGATTACCGTTTTACCGGGCATTGCTCCGGCTACATCGTTGCTTACATTATTCTTGATGAAGTTGAATTTCTTGAGCATCTCATCGTTGCCTTGGTATTTCGTATCAACCACGACTTGACCATCTTCGAAATTACACGTAGCCATCATGAACGTTTCTTTCAAATTGAAGTTGCTTCCAGGCATTCCTGTTTGTGGAATAAAGTTTTGGAATCCTTCGAAGTTCATCCACCAAGCGATGTCAGCAGTTTGTTTTTCAAGGTCCTTGAAAGTTTCACTCGTCGCGATCAAGGATTCTTCTTTCTTCAAGTTGGCAATAGCCATAAGTTTTTCCTTGTCATTTGTTCCGACGAGAACGATCAATTCTGTTTCGCTCCAGCCGATGATCGACTTGTCTTCGATTGTCGCCAATGAATAAGATCCTTCTTTCGTGATGACAACATCTTTGCTTGCCTTTTTAACGAACGCTTCAAATTTATTCGCATCGGTAAGGGCAACGATCGCAGCACCGTAACCAGAATTTTCACCTTCGATCTTTCCGAAGATGTACGCTTTGTTCATGTAGTCGATACCAGAATTACGAAGTGCAGTACTAACAGAGTCGTCGAGATCTGTAAATACTTTCTTAACGCCTTCAACACTCAAAAGCTCTTTGAAGTCGAGGCTTTTCATGGCTAAGCTTTTCACATCAAATGCTAACACGCCCGTAGCATCTTTAGGAATGTGAGTAGCCAGTCTATTTTCTTTGCTGCACGACACCAATACAAGTGCCGACAATGAGAGGATGACCAATCCGTGACGGAGCGATCGTGTGTTTTTTGCAAATTGCATAACTGTTATCATTAAAGTAGAGAATGTGTTACGACGGGAGTACAATTGTGAGAATGGACCCCGCTGAGGGGTAGCTTAGACAATGGCCAAAACGAGGGGTTCATTCTGTTTAAAAATGTTGCCCAAATATCGGAAAAAGAAAAGATATGTTAGCAGGTTTGTAGGGAATATCTGACTAGTGAGGCGGTTTGGGGGTTGGCAGGTAGCCAGTTTCCGGGGTAGCCGGTTTCCAGTTACCTGTTTTTTATTTCAGGACACAACTCGACCGCAAACAGTTAACTGTTTCCGAGCGCGCATTTATTTGATACGCGTCACCTTATCAAGGTTTAGATAAATTCCCAGCAGTATCATATAGACTCCGTAGGCTATTGTTCCACAAGCCACTGCCACAAACAACGGATGGCCTAACATGCTTTCTCCAATAAAGTTAAAGGCCTTATCTGTGTTGACCGTTTCGGTGGGATCTGCATGCACGGCGCCGCGTATCAAGGAGTATCCGATGATTGCTAAAATGATTGCGCGGGCAAAATGCCCCACCCACGCCAGCGCATGAATCGAAAATTTCTTCCACGTTGGCAGGTGATCAATATCGAGGTGCGGCTTATGATCGCCTTTTGCGACGTAACGAAGTTCGAGTAATGCGGTGACGGCAACCATTACACCGCAAATGCCTAGGAGCCAATCACCACCGTTCCAAGCGAGTACGGTCGACACCATCTGCCTTTGCTCTTCGAAACCTTCACTCCCATCAGCGTCGTCGATCATTGCCCTAATCCCAGACCACGCGATTAAACCATACGCTGAAGCCGCAAGCACTATTGCAATTCTCCGTGCAATACCTTTCCAATCATTGCCATAATTAAGTGGATCTTGAATAGCTTCGACTATCCGCCACACTACGTACGCGAGTAATCCTAGAATAATTACCCATAAAAAAATTTCACCGACGACCGTCGTATCCAACAGTTCAAGCAAACTGTCTTCGTCTGCGCCACCATCTTTTAATCCCAACAAAGAAAGCAATGCGATCACCCCGATGGCTATGTAAACAAGGCCGATCGCCATAGAGCCAAAACGGCCCAAAAGGCTAACAATTGATCGAGCAGTAGGCACAACGTTGCGTGTAGTCTTAAATGAAATCGTTACAACTTCAATTTTCCTTCTATCGAGTCGTCGAGTGTTTTTCCAATGACGGCGCCGGCAACTTGTTTCGCGAACGCTACGACCTGCCCATGCTTGGTATCCCAATAATATCCTTCGATCGGCTCAAACCGAAGTACGGTAATTCGAGGGTCATCTATACCTTCGGTAAACCACGTCTTCAGTATTGGCTCCCACAACTCCTTGATTTTTGACTTATCACGACTTATCGAAACTTCCCCATGAAGGCTTAAGAAGTCGGAATAATCGGAACCTTTAAATAGCAATTGCACGTTCGGATCGTCTTTCACGTGCGCATTTTTGTGACTATCACTTGCGCTCAAGAACCAACATGTACCGTCGTTGTCAATTTTTTGAACCGACATGGGACGCGTTGAGAACGGCGCTTCAGTGTGAATATTCGTGCAGAAAAAACAATTCTTTGCTTTTTCAACCAGGCTCTTGATCTTCTTTGCGGCTTCACCATTAAATAGATCGCGGTGGTTATCCTCAGGCTGTTGTTTGTTGATGCTGTCCATGTTTTTTTAAGCACTGATTAAAAAACGGTGCCATTTCACATGGACAACACCCAGCGACTACAAGCCGCGTTGCGTCTAGGGCAAAAATGAACTCTTTTCCTTCGTAAAGAGTAACGTTAGTTGGTGCATGGCGCGTGTACAGGCGATGTACAACATACTTCTATCAACATCGGTATGATAATTCCGAATCGATGCGAATGGAACAACCACTTCATCAAACTCCAAACCTTTTGCGAGGTGCGCCGTGGTTAAGATGATCCCTTCTTTAAAAACAGTACTATCGACAGAAAGTAGATGCACCTCGCTCATTTTCAATTCGTGGTGCAGAAACGCCGCTTGTTCCTGCGTTTTGCAAATAATGCCCATAGATCTGTACCCTGATTCTTTGAAACGCTTGATACAATTTCGAACTTCTTCTACTTCGGCAGCATTGCTATCAACACCTTTCATCACCGGCGCGTCGCCATGGCGCTCCATCGGAATGATATTCGGATTTGGAGAGATGTGTTGTGCAAATGCCGTAATCTCCCACGTCGAACGATAACTTCTAAAAAGTCTAACTACCTCGCCTTGTGGAAACACGTCTTCAATTGCCTCTGCTGATGACGCGCTGTAAGGATTAACCTTCTGGCTCACATCACCGAGAATGGTTTTTTTGCAATTGAACAACCGTGAAATCACAGCATATTGCACGGCGGTGTAGTCCTGCATTTCGTCAATGAGCAAGTGTTTTACATGATCGTAACTCTTCAAACCTTCCAAACGAATTTTGAAGTAGATCAAGGGGAAAACGTCGGCATACTCGAGTGCTTCTCCATGGTGAAAACGAAAAAGTTCAGGTCTACCTACCCACTTGAAGAAGTCGCGATAGAGATCCAAGATGTTGTTCATCTTAAACATAGCCGGGATAGCTTCCCACACTTTGTTTTTTTCGCCTCCGCTTAGTTTTCGTTGCACATTATTGCGAACAAACTGCAAAACATCTTTCGTGACTTCCGCGAATCGTTTCAACAACGGGATACGATAATACGCTTTGAACTTCTCCATGATAAACGGAAACGGAACAACTGTGCCTGCGACGCGAATCTCGGTTGGTTCAAAATAGTTATTCTCAATATGAATTAAGTAGCGATTCAGCTTTCCTAAAAACTCGAACGAAGACTTGAATTTAATTCGTTCAATAAATCCGGCATCGTGGTGCTCAAGCAACGTGTATACCTGCTCGAAAAAAGTTTGAAACTGGAATTTATTATCCAATAATTCAGCTGCAAGTTCATCGATCCCCATTTCTGGTATCTGTTCCTCTCCTAATTCCGGCAACACATTCGAGATGTAGTCAGCAAAAACTTTATTGGGAGAAATGATCAATATATCCTTGGAAGAAATTTCTTCGCGAAAGCGGTATAGTAAAAAAGCTATCCGGTGAAGTGCGATAGACGTTTTACCGGAACCAGCAACGCCTTGAATAATCATCACGGGCGAAGTTTCATTCCGGATCACTGCATTTTGATCGCGTTGAATCGTCGCGACGATGTTCTTCATTTTATCATCGGAAGACTTGCTTAATTCCTTTTGCAATACATCGTCATGAATATTCACGTCATTCTCAATCATGAACTCCATGTTGCCTTCGCGGATTTTGTATTGACGCTTCAGCACAATTTCTCCAGACACGATGCCACCTGGTGTTTTATACCAACCTTCGCCGAGCTCAAAATCATAGAACATAGACGATATCGGCGCTCGCCAATCGTAGACGAGGTTCGATCGTTCATCAGCGAAGGAATAAATACCAATGTAAATAGCAGAAGTATCCGACTCATTCTTTTGAACAAAGTCGATACGGCCGAAGTAGGGCGATTGACCGAGCTTGATCAACTTACGTTTTTTCGAAACTGCAGACTCTCCGGTAAACGCCATTCTATTGATCGACTGCTCTGACGCGACCATATCGGCCTCGTCCATTCCAGACTGATTCTCGTAAATGTATTGTTTGCTCTGCCGTAGCTCAGTGGAGTATTGACGAACGCTATCGTCCACGCGCTTTATTGCCAATATTAGCTTTTCCTTGATTTCTTCAAGATACTCTCGCTCTTCCCGTTCCGTTGAATTGATCATCGCTTTAATAAGAAACAAACTTCAAAATTAACGGTTTTCTCCTGGATAGCAATAACAGTAGTCGGCGAGCTTCCGATGCGTTAAAATATTTCGAACGAACTAAAACAACGAATCAAATTTTTCCTCCGATACAATTCGCGAAACGTTATCCGCCAAAGATTGATACACTTTCGAATTGAAGAAATTCCCCATACTGATGCGCTTAACGCCAGCACCTTTTAACACATCAAATGATGGCAATCCAGGCATACACATAACATTTACAGGAAGCGTTGATGCATCAACTACAGCGCGGATGTCGGACAAGTCTGTAATGCAAGGAAAAAACAATCCATTCACGCCCGTGACCTGATACGATTTGGTTCTGCGCACCGCTTCATGAAGCGCATCAGGCACGCCAAGTAAAAATGCATCGCACCTTACATTGACGAACATATCTATACTGTTTTCACGCAATCCGCTGACGATACCTTCAAGTAGTTGGGAAAACTTAATGCTATCTACAAATTCTCTTTTCCCGTTCGCCACCCTCGAATCTTCGATGTTAATGCCCACAACGCCAACATCGGCGAGTTGCTTGATGTTACTGACAATTTCTTGAACAGTCTCACCGTAACCGGCCTCCAAATCGACCGATAGCGGCAGCGTTGTGGCACGTGCGATGTAGCCAACAATTTGCAAGTACGCCGAAAAAGGCATTGACTCGCCATCGCGAAATCCTAGCGTGGCAGCAACCGCCGCGCTCGAGGTGGCGATTGCTTTGAATTGTTGTGTCTCAAAAACCGTTGCACTTTGTACATTCCAAACATTTCCAATAAGCAACGGAGACGCTTGATGATGTAAGGCCGAAAATTTTTTAAATCTTTCGCTCATGATATTTCTTATTTTTGATTTCTGTTACTGCTAAATGAATCCCGAAACATTTTCCATCCTTTGCCAGTCTTTTTCCACAGCACTAAAAATTTTCCATCGTCGAACAATTCTCCTTTCTCATTGAACGACTGCCATAATCCTTCCTCGGTCACGAAGTTCACACCATCGCCATAAATTGCCGTGGTGATGAACTTTCCATTTCGAAGTCCAAACTCGTCATAAGCAAGGTGAAAGAACTTCGTTGCAGCGTCTCGGCCGCACATCTGAGGAGCATTTGGCGCCATGATACAAGCGTCGTCCGCGTAACGCTCTACAAAGATTGCGGGATTATGTTTTACGAAGGCTTCAAAATAGACTGCATTGCTCGCGGCAATTTCCTTTTGTGCTTCCTCGAGAGAATTCTTTGGCTCAGATTCTACGACACCCGCGGTTGTTAAAAACATGCTACCCATACATGCTGCTAAAAAGATCATTTTCATAATTGATTGTGTTTAATGACACAAACCAACGATGAATCCATGCCCAAAAAATTGATATAGATCACATTTTTTGATCAATCTAAAACTTGAACCGACTTAAGGTTTCGCGTGTAACGCCAAGGTAAGCTGCCAAGATCTTTTTTGATAGGCGCTGGTATAACCCCGGATATTCAGCCATCAACAAGTTAAAGCGGCCTTTTGCATCGTTCGTCATATAGCTTAACAAACGTCGCTGCTGCTTTACGAAACTATCGTTACCTTTTTTACGGAAGTAGTGCTCCATTTTATGCATGTCGGCACACATCTTTTCACGATTTGAGAATGATAAACACATCAATGTTGTGTCTTCCAGACAAGTGATATTAAAGATTGCTTTTGTCTGATTATAAAAAGCATCCTGATCAGTGATCCAACAATTTTCGATAGCAAATTGCATAATATGATCTTTGCCTTCATCGTCGGTATAGTTAGAGACCAACAATCCCTTTATGACCCAGTGGTGATTCGTTACCCAATCTCCTTCATGCACCAGAAACTCATGCTTCTTCAATTTTTTAGGAACAAAATAGGTCAAGACTCTCTCATACTCATCGTCGGATAAAGTCGTGTAAACTTCGAGGTGTTTACGAAATATCGCAAGGGCCTCGCGATCATTTACTATCTTTGCCACGGCTTCTATTTTCCGAAAGCTAACACAGACTTTTTGTTACGAACAACAGAATCACTCTTTTTCATTTATCCGCACGACATTTTCTAGAATATCTTGGTATTTTACCGAACGGATAATGCTACCTAACATGAGGATTTCTTTTTCGATTTTCCTGATTGCTGCTTTACTTTCATGTACATCGCGAAATGAGAAAAAACTCGATCGAACGAGTACAGACATCATCAAGCTTCGCCAAAATGATGTTGCTCTTGAAAAACCACAACCTGGTGATTGGCTCTTTGAACACACAGAAAAAGGACAAAATTATGAAACCTACATCGCCTACGACCCCGTTCGACCAAGTGCGACGCGAAACAAAATATATCTACTCCCTATTGGAAAATTTGATGAAGCACAAAAGAAAGTAATTCAATATACGGCCGATTATCTCAAGATTTTCTTTGGCCTTTCTGTTTCGCTACTGCCCGGTGCAGATGATACCGCTATTCCTTCTCACGCAAGAAGAATGCGCGAGGACAATCACGAACAATTCAAATCGACGTACATCCTGACGTACTTAAAAAATCATATCCCAAAAGATGGCATTGTTGTGATGGCAATTACGGCTACAGACCTTTATCCTGCAGACGATTGGAATTTCGTATTTGGGTCAAGCTGCTACGAAAGCGCGTGTCGGCGTATCTTCGATATATCACTTTTCAGACGAAGCGCTCACAACACAAAACTACCAGCGATGTCTCGAGCGCTTAATCAAGACATCATCCCATGAAATAGGTCATATGTTTTCTTGTCTCCATTGTACACATGCCGTATGTGTGCTCAACGGTTCCAATAGTTTACCTGAATCTGATTTAAAACCGAATCGACTTTGCTCAGAATGTCTTCACAAGTTACAATGGAATTTAGGGTTCGATATAGGCCAACGCAATGCGAACCTCGTCGCGTTCTTTAAGCAACACGGATTATTGGAAGACCTACTACTCGCGGAGAAAGACAAGCCATTGCTCGGACGTGAGAATTAATCAAAATGGGCGGTTTGATCACCACGTTGAATGCGATCAACTACAAACTCAATTTGACTTCGAAGAATTCTATTTTCAGATAGTTCCGGTAAATCGGCAATAGAAAAGTAGCCAACATCCAATACATCAAATCCCTTTACGATTTCTGACGATACAGCCTTACACAAAAACACCATTTTGTACACGTAGAACGCTTGTGGTGGATGAGGGTGCATCTTTTTATCGAACACCGCCAGAAGAGATTTTACTTCAACATCTAAACCAGTTTCTTCTTTAAACTCTTTCGTCACTACTTCTTTTGGCGTGAGTCCCACGTCTGCCCACCCTCCCGGCAGCGACCATTTTCCATCGGCACTTTCTCGCACAAGTAACACCTTGTTATCCTCGGTCAACAGCAGACCACGGATATCGACCTTCGCTGTTGGGTAATCAGTCGCTGTCGGCAAGCTCACCTTCAACCGTTCTATGGGCACATCCGATATTTTGGACAACAACGTGTAGCTGATGTGTTGAAGTTCAGTGTAGCGCTCTGTTTCATACCCGGAACTCGCGTATTGCAAACCTATTTCTGCAATGGATTTGATCTTTTTAATCTCCTCAAGCAATTCGTAGTTCATCATGACTAGTTACCAGCGTATTTACCAAAATATCCACACTCATTGATAACGTCTTTGTAATACTTGGTGTGGGCATAGTTACTTTTTAGTTTTCTAAAACCATCCCATGCCAAGAATGCAACATCAGGTTCGCCGTAAAACTCATCGTTGCCGTGATACTCACGGGCATAAAATTCATTTCGTTCGCACTTGGCCATCATGTAAACGCATTTAGCTTTTTGCTCGTCATTGGCCGCGGCATCGAACGCCTTTTGATAGAACTCTTTTGCTTTACTACAACTGAACAACATGGATTGAAAGTCCTTCTTAATGTAGTTGCTCCCTTGATCAATGATTTCACCGTAGTAGAAAACCCGCGCATTTCCAAAGTAGCTCATATTATAGTAAGCATTCGCCAACAGCAGACTATTATTATAAACGTCCTCGCCCTTAATAACATGATCCTGCATCTCTTTCATTTTCTGAACGAGTGTCAGCTTTGTATATTTTGTTTTCTGCACTGCCGCATGATCACAGTCATGACAGTCTTTAATCTTTCCATTGAAAGGATTCCCAAGTAATTCAGCTTTTCCGTTAGCCGCGGTGAGCAACGTTATCGCCTTATCAAGTTCTCCATTGTAGGCGCTAACGACACCTTGGTACTCGTAAAGATCCATCAGCGTTAAACTGTAATTCTTCGCTACCATTTCCTCCCAAGGCGTTTTACCGGATTTCATGAAGAAGGTCTTCATCAACTCCACGTTCGAAGGCGTGATGTAAAATTTATCGTTGCGATCAAGGAGCTCCGCCATCACAACATTCTGCTGCGATTTGTAAATTGATGAGAGATACTTTTTACTCCAGCGCCTAACATTGTTTTTTCTAAATGTATCGTCGTCGTCTGAAAGTTCATTGTAAAGCCAAGTAAGATCGGCTACGAGTTTTCCTTCAATTTTTGAATCGAGCTTGTTAATGGTCGTTAAGGTATTGATTAACCGTAGCAACCGAATTTGTTGATTCGACATCTCGGATGGTGAAGCATTCGCTTTCAGGGCCTTGTCGAAAAATTGTGTTGCGTCGTCGTTCTTGCCTGCGTAAATACTAAGGTATCCGGCTGCGGTATTCCACAAAAATGGATTACCGATTTTGTTGTCTTTTGCAATGGATGTAACAAACTGAAGGTCCTCTGCCGTCACCAATTTTTTCATGGCCGCTCTGTATTGCGCAAGGGAAGTATACTGATCTTCCGACAAATCAACTTCCTTGATGTTGACAAATCTTGTGAGAAGATAATCGATATGAGCACTCTTCGGATTCAGTTTATAAATCTCCTGAATGGACTGTTTTGGGTCGAGATAAAAGCCCAATATCGCCCATAAGGCAGCTTTCTCTTCAGGCGTTTTTGCGAGCGCTAGCGACTCCTGGTAATCCGAGTTTTCGATGGGGTGAAAGTTGTAAGTAGCCACAATGCGAAGTTCCGGACACTTGTCGAACACCACGCTGTACAAGTAGTTCGACATCCCGTAACGCTTCTGACTATAATGCACACCGGCCACGTAGGACAGCGCGCGATAGTAAAGTACATTTTCAGGTTCTGAGCTTTTCGTTTTGTCAAAAAAATCAATTACGTTTTTGGTGTTGCCGCTGTAGAAACTTCCTTTCATTACTTGAAACCACAATCTATTCTTAATGAAAGGATCTTTCGCAAGGCTGTAGAGTTTGGTAATCTCATCGATCGTTTTTTGCGCTACTTGTGGAGGTGTCGTTGACTCTTCATAATCCCAAGAATATGGTGATCGCATACTGCACGCTTCGATGACCTTCGCGAAGTGTAAAAAGTTAATGAATGATTTAACCTTATCGTCAGCGATGTTTAAAGACGCAAATCGCGCTGGAAGCCCCTTCTTAGCTTGCACTGCCTTAAAAAGCAGATCGATGTCGGCGTTTGCATTTTCGTCAAGCAAAAGGTACTTCACGTCTTCCGTTGAAATCTTTCCATTTAAATACGCTGACCAATCCGCGGTAATGTCATTATTAAATCTTGACCGATGCTCGGTGTCGTAGTTGACACGGTAAAACGGTTCCTGCGAAGAATAGAAGAGCGGCGAATACGATTCGTCCGCAAAAACCTCGGGGGTAAAACTTGAATCCGAATCATAGCCCATGTACCAGTCGGCACAGGCAAATATCACACTCGTCGTTAACAGTATGGAAAAACTAAAAAGTACGAGTAATTTCTTCAAAGAGGTCTTCATCGTCATGGTAGGTTAATTGCGGTTCATCAAGATCATAAAAAATAACGGTCTGCGGTTTCTTCGCAATACTGCGCGCAATGTCATCGGCCATTTCACTGATCTGATCTTTATCTATAGCTTCAATCTTAACGAAATCTCCTTTTCTAAAGAAATTTCCAAGCGTAATAAAGTTATCTTTTGCAACGTATAGATCGCCACCTTGGTTATTGAATTTTGTCGAATCTATCGATTCATGAGACCATTGGTTGAGAAGTCCAATTACTTTTCCGTCGCGTGAATGAATGCCCCAAGAGAACAAGGGTAATGCGACATCCAATCGAAGGGGATAATTTTTCAACGATGCCAGGTATCGTTTTGCAGTCTTCCGATCATAAATGGAATTCGAAGAATCGTCCGCATTAATGTGCCCCATGTTATAGTACATCAAAACGCCGTAATCAACGTCAGGAACACCCGTCGTTTCAAAATATTTTACTTGGTGTAGTCTGATCGTTGCCGACAGCCTATGTTTTGTTTGCTGTTTCAACGCATCAATAAAACGGAGGAATACATCTTTACTTTTCAACGTCCAGTCACAATCAATTTGTATTTCTTCAATGGACACATTGTTTTTGGCATTGATCTGATCAATATAGTCGACTATGTTTTTTGCAAGATCCGGTACCCCTACCGTTGGGCTAAGCATGACTTGGTTTCGAACATAGATAACTGGAACAATCTCAATTGCGGGTGGAGGTTCGTTAAAAACGATGGGACGCACAGGAAAAGGTGCACCTTTAATCAAGGTAACGTCGAAGTAACGTACATAGAGTTTCGAGACGCTGTTTTGTTTCAGCGTTGCTACTTCGGTGTCATTCAGTTCAAAAGTTGTCTTCCAGTAATAAAAAGACGTTAGCGGGGGCGCCTCTTTGGTGCATGCCGTGCTTAGCAACAGCAATACGTAGATCGCGCCCGGGAATTTCCAGAGATTCATGGTGCAAAAGTAAAAGCTTAAACCGAAAGTCGAAGGCTTGCATTCCTTACAGGGGGTTAAACGTTGCACAAGACACATCGCACAATATTGACTGTCGGCGCGCGAGGTTACGAACATGAATTGTAATGCGCTGACACCTACTTAACGTTCGGAAAATGACATCACTTTTGACGGAATTCTCGACGTAAATTACATCTAACATTTTTTCTTTTCTGGTGTAAAATTGCAATCGTTGTCACTCTTGCATGAAGTGAAAATTTCCGTTGTAAAAAAACATTCCTTTATTATTTTCGCCCTCGAATATCAGATGGTGCTGGTATTTGATTTTAACTACGTAGAGCGATGACAAAGGCAGGCAAAACAGAGACCGACGTACTTCTAGTCGGTGCGGGCATAATGAGCGCCACATTGGGTGCTTTATTGAAAGAACTTCAGCCTAATCTTAGTGTTCAAATTTTCGAGCGGTTGGACATCGCTGCAGCCGAAAGCTCAGACGCCTGGAACAACGCCGGCACAGGGCATGCGGCGTTTTGTGAATTGAATTACACACCACAAGGTAAGGACGGTTCAATCGACATCTCAAAAGCAATTAAAATTGCGGAATCATTCGAAGTTTCAAAACAATTTTGGGCCTATCTTATCCAACAGCATCATCTTGATGTGCCTGCATCTTTTATCACACGCATTCCACACTTAAGTTTCGTTTGGGGTGAGGAAAATGTGAAATTCCTACGTAGTCGGTTTGAGAAGATGCAGAAGAATCCGCTCTTCGCCGACATGCAGTATTCCGAAGACCATAATGTTCTTCGCGAATGGATGCCACTCATGATGGAAAATCGCAAACCTTCAGAAATGCTTGCTGCGACGCGCATGGAGATTGGTACAGATGTTAATTTCGGATCGCTCACGCAAAGCATGTTTAGTAGCTTACAAAAGAAAAGCGACGTTCAACTTCACTTCAATCACGAAGTGAGAAAATTGAAACAGAACGAGGACGGATCCTGGATCGTGAAAGTGAAGAACCGCGCGACAGGAGATAAACGAAAAATAAAAGCCAAGTTTGTATTTGTCGGTGCGGGAGGTGGTTCTCTTCGACTGCTCGAAAAATCTGGTATCCCAGAAGGGCGCGGCTACGGTGGATTCCCGGTAAGCGGTCAGTGGTTGAAGTGCGTTAATCCCGAAGTGATTAAGCGTCATCACGCGAAAGTCTATGGCAAGGCATCTGTTGGTGCACCGCCGATGTCTGTGCCGCATTTGGACACCCGTATTATCAACAACGAGCAAGAATTGCTTTTCGGACCTTATGCAGGTTTTTCAACGAAATTCTTGAAGGAAGGATCGTACCTCGATCTTTTCAAGTCTATTAAATATGACAATCTGGTACCCATGATCGCTGCGGGTTTGGATAATATTCCATTGACACGTTATCTGATTAATCAGGTTAGACAATCCCCTGAGGATCGTTTGGAAGCACTGCGCGACTTTATACCGGATGCAAAACTCGAAGACTGGAAATTAGAAATTGCAGGACAGCGCGTTCAAGTAATCAAAAAAGATAAAGAGCACGTGGGCGTATTGGAATTTGGTACAGAGGTAATCGCAGCCAAAGACGGGTCGATAGCGGCGTTGCTTGGCGCTTCCCCTGGAGCATCAACTGCTGTATCAATCATGTTAACGCTTCTTGAGAAATGCTTCAGCAAAGACTTGGCTTCTCCCGAATGGCAATCGAAACTTAAAAAGATGATTCCCTCATTCGGTCAGTCGTTATCGAAGAATGAGGACTTGCTGGACCAAGTCAGAACAACGACAAACGAAGTGTTGGGATTACAAACTCCAACGCTGACACATCATTAATTTCAGTTGATCAGAGAATCCAGAAGCACCTGTCTTGAGGTGCTTTTTTTATGTCAATGCTCCTCCTACCTACACCTGGTGTGAAAGCCACAAATTGTATTTCTTTCATTTGCTGACCAACACGTGAAGTAAACTCCCATTCAAAATGCTGTTCATAAAAAAGCCCCATCAAAAATTGACGGGGCTTTAACCTGTAAACCTAAAAACTATCTTTATGATTCTTCTGGATAAGCTGGCTCTACAGTCTTTGGCTTATTGCGATATGCTATTTTCGTGATCAATACAAACAGTACCGGTACCACGAAGATGGCAAGCGAACTTGCTGCGACCATGCCTCCGGCTACAGTCCAGCCGATTGTCTTACGAGCCTCAGCACCAGCACCAACAGAGAATGCCAACGGCATTACACCGAGAATGAATGCCAGCGAAGTCATGATGATTGGACGCAAACGAAGTTGAACAGCTTCCAATGTAGCCGGAACAATTTCCATCCCTTTGTCCACACGCTCTTTCGCAAACTCGACAATCAAAATCGCGTTCTTTGCTGCGAGACCAATTAACGTGATCAACCCGATCTGTGCGTAAATATTGTTCGTCAGATTCGGTAATAAAGTCAATGTCAAGATTGAACCGAAGGCACCGATCGGTACGGCAAACAATACGGAGAACGGTACCGACCAGCTCTCATACAACGCAGCGAGGAACAAGAACACGAAGACGACAGAGACGGCAAATATCAACCCAGTACTGTTACCGGCTTTGATCTCTTCACGGCTCATACCGCCGAACTCGTAGCCATAACCTACTGGTAAGGTCTGAGCAGCCACTTCTTTCAACGCTTCAATGGCTTGCCCGCTACTATACCCTGGTTTTGCTTCGCCGATGATTTCAGCAGAACGATAGATATTATAGTGAGAAACAACAGCGGGTGTTTCGATTAGTTTCGATGTTACCAAAGCACTCAACGGAACCATGTTGCCCGTACTGTTACGAACGAAGTATCGACCAATATCATTGATATCTTTTCTGAACGCAGTATCCGCTTGAGAAACCACGCGGAAATTTCGTCCGTAGATATTAAAATCGTTGATGTAGCTACTACCTAAATAGGTCGACAAGGTACTGTAAGCATCAGACACCGATACACCGAGCTTCTTCGCTTTCTCTTTATCGAGTTCAACTTGATAACTTGGGGTTGTTGCCGAGAAGAACGAAAACGCCATAGCAATTTCGGGACGTTGATTTGCCGCTCCCAAAAACTTACGCATGACACCTTCAAACTGCTTAATGTTATCTGTGCTCGTTGTTTGCTGCAGTTCAAATGTAAATCCGGATGATTGTCCTAAGCCAGGAATAGCAGGGGGAGCGATCGCACGAATGCGGGCTTCCTTAATATCCGCTGTACGCATTTGAATCTCCTTCATTACGGCGGTTACGCTTTCTGTTTCAAGATCGCGGTCATTCCAGTGCTTGAGATTAACGAACACAGTGCCAACGTTCGATTTATTTGAGAATGTAAGAATATTCAACCCAGCAAGTCCCCCAACAACACCAACAGCAGGAATTGACTGAATACGTTTTTGAATCTCAAGTTGCATTTCAATATTACGCTTGATCGAAGTGCCTTCGGGCATTTCATAAGAGACATACATGCGCTTCTCGTCTTCTGTCGGAATAAAACCAGTGGGTTTCGTCTTAAACATATATCCCAAACCAACAAAGAGACACACCATCATCACCAATACGTAAGGTGTAGCTTTAATCCATCCTGCAACGCCTTTGGTATATGAATTTGTCACTTTGCCAAACCAGCCGTTGAACTTATCGAAGAACTTATCGAGGAAATTTTTCTTACGGTTTTCGTCATGCGGTTTCAGCAAGAGCATACTCAATGCAGGTGTTAACGACAATGCAACGAACGCCGAAATCATTACTGACACGGCGATTGTGATCGCGAATTGTTGATAAAGTTTGCCAACGATACCAGGCACAAAACCTACAGGAACGAACACCGCCGCAAGAATCAATGCGATTGCAATTACTGGCGCAGAAATTTCTTTCATCGCTCTGATTGTCGCTTCTTTCGCGGAAAGCTTGTAGTGATCCATGTTGTGTTGAATGGCCTCCACTACCACAATCGCATCATCCACCACTATACCAATCGCCAATACGAACGCAAATAGCGTTAATGTGTTAATGGTGAATCCGAACGGTATGAAGAATATGAATGTACCGATCAACGATACCGGAATGGCCAACACAGGGATCAATGTAGCACGCCAGTTTTGAAGGAATAAAAATACTACCAATACCACAAGTGCAAGAGCTTCAACCAATGTGTGAATCACTTCTTCGATAGAAATTTCCACTACGGATGTTGTCTCCAGCGGCACGAGATAATCTAAATCCTTTGGAAAACTTTGCTTTAATTCGCCAAGCGCTTTCGTTACACCTTGGTTTGTCTCCAAGGCATTGGCGCCAGGAGCAAGATACAAGAGCATAAAAGCAGAGGGCTTGCCCATAACAAATGGGTTGTTACCATAATTAAACTTCGCTAATTCAACGCGTGCAATATCTTTCAGATAAACCATGTTGCCTTGTGCTGGATTTGTACGCACAACAATGTTCTCGAAATCTGCGACTTGGTTAATGCGGCTATTCGTCAGTACGTTATATTCAAACGCTTGTAAACGAGGTTGCGGACTTCCACCGACGGAACCCGCGGCAATCTGCAAGTTCTGTTCCGCTAAAGCCGCATTCACTTCTTGCGTCGAGATACCCATACTCGCCATCTTCTCCGGATTCAACCAGATCCGCATACCGAAATCATCACCTACCGTCACAATATCACCTACACCCTTCACGCGGAGTAGCGCATCTTTCAAGTAGATGTTGGCATAGTTTCCGAGGAAAGTTGCATCGTGCGTTCCATTGGGTGAGTACAATGCGAGCGCAAGAAAGATACTTGGATTCCGCTTTCTCACCGTTAACCCCAACCGCTTTACGATTTCAGGAAGCGATGGTTCTGCAACACTCACACGGTTTTGTACATCGAGCGTGGCGATGTTGATATCCGTTCCAATATCGAATGTCACGGTAATGCTACTCACACCACTGGCGGTACTGTTACTTGACATGTACGACATCCCTGGCGTTCCGTTGACTTGTGCTTCAATCGCCGTCGTCGTTGTTTGTTCAACGGTTTGCGCATCCGCACCAATGTATGTTCCTTGCACGCTCACCGTTGGCGGTGTGATGTCGGGATACTGTGAGATCGGCAGTGTGCTCATGGCGATCACTCCGACCAACACAATCACAATCGACACAACGATAGACGTGACAGGTCTTCTTATAAAAACATCTGCAATCATTGCTTTCTATTAAATATGGAATTGTTCACTATTTTTTGTTCGCTACAGGAGCTGGAGCACTTGCATTTGGAGCCGCAATATTGATGGGCGTTCCCTCACGAAGATTTTGAATTCCCTCTGTAATGATTACATCACCTTCTGAGAGTCCTTCTTTGATGATGATATTCTTACCGACAGCTTTTCCTAACTTCACTTTCACTTGCGTTGCTTTCGCGCTATCGGCAACGTATACAAAGAACTCTCCAAGCTGCTCGTTAATGGCTTTATACGGAATCACAACCGATTTGCTCACCTTCGATTCCACGATCAAGGTTCCACTCATACCGGACCGTAACACGCGGTCAGGATTTGAGAATGTAAGTCTTACCTTGATTGTACCTGTCTGTGGATCGACAGCACGATCAATGATGCTGATCTTGCCAGGGTGCGGATACACCGATTCGCCGAAAGAGACTTTGAACGTTGAATCATTCTTTACCGTCATGTTTTTCGCCTGAAGATCTGAGAAACGGTAAAGCTCTTTTTGATCGATCACGATATCAACCGCGATTGGGTCGTCGGAAGAAATTGTATTTAATAAGGTTTGCCCTGGAGAAACAGATGCCCCGAGACGCACCGCAGAAATGCCAATCGTACCATCGAATGGTGCAACGATAGTGGTATACCGCACATTGGTTTGTACAGCGCGCACGGATGCTTTTGCCGCCTCAACCTGTTTTACCGCCGCCGCATAAGTTGCTTCTGCGTTGTCAACTTGCTGTTTCGCGATCGCATCTTTCTTATCGAGCTCACGATAACGCTCTACGTCGCGTTTTGCACGCTCAAGGTTTGCCTCTTGAACCGCCAACCCTGCAACGGCCTGGCTATACGATGCTTCAGACTGCTGTGGATCTATAGAATAGAGCTTCTGCCCTTTCTTTACTTGTGATCCTTCTGTAAAATGAATTCCTGTAATGTATCCAGATACTTGCGGGCGAAGTTCTACTTCTTGTACACCGCGCACGATAGCAGGATACTCGTCATAATAAGCAGCATCGGCTGTTGATACAGTTTGTACGCTCACGTTTACCGGTGGCGGTGCTTGCATCCCTTGTTGCTTTCCTCCACAAGCGCCCAAGGCAATCGCTACAGCCACAGCTAAAAAAACGGATGGGATATATTTCAATGACATAAATGTGTATTGTTTCTAAATAATTAATAATTGATTTGTCCAAGCGCACGAAGCACATCCATCTTGCTTGTCAGCACTAAGTTCAGCGCATTGAAATAATTGATACGCGCTGTACGAAGATCTGTTTCCGCAACAGTTACATCTAAGTAGGTTCTCACACCATTGCGATATTGAAGATTGATCACATCGTAAACCTCTTGTGCGAGCACGACATTTTCTTTTTGGACGACATAGGTTTTCAAATTGCTTTTGTAATCTGTTAAAGCCTTCGTGTAGGTTGCATCGAGCGTGTTCTGTAGATTTTCAAGTCCCACGTCTACCCTTCTTAACGTGAGCTTTTGCTCTTTGATCTTCGCGACTCGTTTGCCACCTTGAAAAATTGGCAACGTCAATTTCGCTCCTACAAATGAGTTGGGGTAACTTGTATTATAAAGTTCTCCTAAGTTATCATTGAGATAGTTCAAATTGTAGGCACCGAATGCGCTAGCCGATGGTAGGAAAGCCCATTGACTATAGCGCACATTAGCTTTCTGAAGCTCGCGTTGTGTAAACATGATCTTGTAATCAATATGCTGCGCGTAGTTCAACTGCTGAAGCGTATCAATATTGATCTCACTTTCCATTTGCGCAGTATCATATTGCAGCGTGAACGTCTTATCTGCAGGGTAGCCAATTAAGGCTTTGAGATACTGCTGCTCATACACCAGTCGTTCTTGTGTTGTCTTGAGTGAAGCTTCAGAATTATGAAGTAGGATTGTCGCGCGTTTGTAATCCGTTTTATCGGCAACGCCGGTTTGGTAACGCGAATAGGCATCCTTTAAACTTTGCTTAAGACGTACAATCGACTCTTCATTCACTTTGATTTGCTGCGCGGTGGCCAACAATCCATAGAATGCTTTCGTCACTGATACGACTACTTCTATTTTGGTGCTCACTACACTTTGCTCTGCTTGAATTCTCACTTTCGAAGCAGTTTTACTTGCGAGTAAGACATCGCGGTTGAAAATAGTTTGCGTCGCTTCTACCTGCGCCAGGGAGGTATTAAACAAACCGACCGTAATCACATTGTCACCGAAAGCAGTTACGGGACGATCGATTGTTCTTTGATACTGATAATTGAAGTTGATTTGCGGATACCAATCCGCAAGCTTCCCTTTGATCACTTTTTCAGTGATCTCTTGATCGAGCTGTGATTGTCTTACCGAAGGACGATGCTGAAGGGCGTAGGTCACTACATCATTCAACGTCGCCGACTGCAGCGTGCTGTCATTTCCTGTTGCTTGTGCAAAACTTATTGCCGGAATCGCGAGCAATAACAAAAGCATCAAGAACGATGTTTCTCTTTTGATTAAAGTCAATTGCATTGGTTAGAGTAAAAAAGTTAATGAGTTAAAATGCTAAACTAGTTTCCGTTCTTCTCGTAGATCTTCGGCATGTCTTCATTAAAGATGGATGCATAAATCACATTCTTCCTTTCGTGTAAGAACTTCTGGTACGCGGCATCGGTCATTCCATGAATGGTTTGCAAAACAGATTTTGCCAACAACGGGTAGTTACACATCGCCACGAGGTTAACCATGAAGTGCTCGGCAGAAATAGGCGCGATCGCACCCTTTTTAATTTCTGCTTCTAGTCCTTCGCGAATAAGATCACTAGACTTTACATTGTCCTTCGCACAAAATGATTTGATTTTGTCAGGATTGCGTGCGGTTTCACTGATAATGAAATTATCGAGGTATGGATAATTTAACCCCCAATCCACAACGGCGTCAATAAACCGCGCAATCTTCTCACGAAAGGAAAGATCTGATACTAAAAATGCTCTCGTTCTCGCCTTTTTCTCTTGCAGCGTTTCCTCCAATAACAAATCCAGCATGAGATCACGTGAGCGGAAATAATAATGAATAAGCGCACGGTTCACCCCGGCTTCATCCGCGATCTGTTGCGTCGTAGCATTCAATAATCCTTTTTGAAAAAACAGGATTTTAGCCTTTTCCTTGATCAAAAGCTCGGTTTGGACGCCGTCGTTACCCATTATCTTTTTTGTTTAACAATTTTGTTAACGCAAAGTAACAGCGGAAAGATTCAACTTTCCTAGCCAAATCCTCCAAATAATTGCCGCGTGCTTACTGCAATCGTTGTAATCGTAAAGAAGTAAACTCTCCCGTGCCTCGTGCGTGGCCCGAAGCACTCCCTCCATCACAATTTCCAACTGGTTTCCCCCCCCGGCAAAATCACTTTCACAATCTGACAGTCAAAACTTTAGGAGCCAAATTAATTGCACACAGTCAACCTCCAATTGCGTCAAAAAAGCTATTTTTAAGATTCCCTGACACTCCGGATGATGCGTCAAATCCTAAACCTGCCAATCGCTGTTGTAACAGTGCTGACGCTATTGATCAGTACGGAACGGGTTTCTGGGCAAGCACAATGCGCGCTAACGGATTCAGCCAAAATCTACAGGCTGGATGCTTTCGCAACCGTATTTATAGATTCTACCAATACACTATCGATTGACGACGTATCATCGCCGTCTTTCCAACAAAAATTTACACCGAGCCGAAACGACTTAACGTTCGGGTACACGAAAGCAAACATTTGGTTGAAGGTCACGACTGTCGCCACACACCCTGAGCGGGACTGGTATCTTGAAATTCCTGCACCTTTTCTTGAGTACGTTGATTTCTATCAACACGAAAACAAGGTTCTTAAACATCACGCCGCTGGATACTATCGTCCCCAGGCTATTCGCATCGTTCCGCATACGGGCCATGTCATTCCCTTACAATTCGGCACGGACTCACTGAGCGTGGTGTACATCAAGATTGGTGGACTTAGTCCAAAAACGTTTCCGCTTTACGCGATGGAGAAGGAAGTATTCATTCAGAAGACACGGTGGGAAGACATTGGCTATGGCGTATTCTTTGGAATATTGGTCGTCATGTTTTTCTACAACCTCTTACTCTACCTAACCTTAAAGCAACAGAATTATTTACTCTACATCTGCACAATAGTTTGTACGTTCCTCATTTTCGCAGCCGCCTCGGGATATGGCGGAAAATTCCTCTGGCCAGAAAACCCAAACGTTAACTTCTATGCAGGAAGAATGAGCATGGGGCTACTGATAAGTTTCCTTGCAATCTTCACCATCCGTTTCCTTGAAGTGCGACAATATTCGAGAGTGATGTACTATGTGTTAGTATCCTTAGTTCCGCTCGCGATCATCGCCACGGTGTTGGTAGCAACTCGTATCATGCCGTCCGCAGGAAACAACCTCATTTCTCTCGCAACCATATGCTTCATGACGACAGGTACAGTGTGTCGCATAAAAGGGAATCGCATTGCAACGTATTTTATCGCAGCATGGACCATTTACTTTTTTGGTGGCCTCTTACTCACTTTGCGAAATAGCGGTGTACTGGAATTCAATTTTTGGACGACGCACTTCGTCGAGATTGGCGCCGCCATGGAAACAATGATCATCGCGTTTGCACTCGGTGATCGCTATCGTCGCTACAAACAAGAGAAAGAAGAAGCACAAGCGCTAGCCTTAAAACTTCAACAGCAGACCACAGAAATGCTGGAAGCAAAAGTTAAAGAACGCACGGCCCAGCTTTCTAATGCGTACGAAGAACTACACTCTACACTTGAGACGAATAAGCAACAAACAAAAATCATTGAGAACAAAAACGCAGAGCTGGATGCATTCTTCTACCGTATCTCGCACGATCTAAAGGGACCGATTTCGTCTTTGCTCGGACTAGCATTTCTTGCAAAAAGAGAAGTCAAGGATGAACAAGCGTTGGAATATATCGAGCGACAGCATCACCAAGTGGAGCGCCTCAGCCACATCATCACCGGCCTGATAAATCTCACAAAATTAAGTCACGCGGATTTGCAGCGCGAAAAAATCGATTTCCATAAAATGATCGATGAGTGTATCGCCTCATTCAATGCACTTGAAAACTTTGAAGGTTTGAGTTTTAAGAAGGATGTTCAAGAAGGCATTGAATTTCATTCCGAGTGGGCGCTGTTGAATGCCATTTTGCAGAACCTTATTGAGAACGCGATTAAGTACGCAAGTAAAAACGCACCATATGTTAATATCGTGGTTCGCTATGAATATGATTGGCTAAAGATCCAAGTTGAAGATAATGGCCAGGGAATTCCCCATGAACATCAACACAAGATTTTTGAGATGTTCTATCGTGCTACGCAAAATGCAAATGGTACAGGCCTTGGCTTATATATCATGAAACGCTCCGTCGACAGACTTAAAGGTACGATCGATATCAAGAGCGAAGTAGGTGTGGGATCTACGTTCACCGTAATGCTCCCCGCCATCCGCATTTAACCACCGCTCACAATTGCAGTTGCATTCAATGACTGGAAGCTGTATTATTAAAACACAGCCAGAAAATCTATGATGCTAAAATCTATCTTCGTTGCTTTATTTTGTTTCATCAACATCGTTGCTCAATCGCAAGTAGTCGCACTTCGCTGCGAACATCTTGAACGTCCCATAGGCATTGACAATCCTTCGCCACGCCTTTCATGGAAACTATCAGACGCAAGAAACGGCGCACGGCAACTAGCCTACGCAATTCAAGTCAGTACAGATTCTCTCGCCGTTGCTGCCAACAATGGCAATGTCTGGTCATCCGGACGAATCGAATCCGATGACGTGTTGATCGCTTACAATGGTAAAAAACTTAGCGCATTTACGAGATATTATTGGCGCGTCACCGTGTGGAATGAACTTGGCAAGGAAGCGACATCGGATATCTCGCATTTCGAGACAGCTTTCATTCATGGTGCGACTTGGAAAGGAACGTGGATATCAGATTCGAAAGGTGAAGATGAAGCGGCGGCTCCATACTTTAGGAAGACGTTTAATGTCAATAAAAAAATCAAAACAGCACGCGCTTACATCGCTGTCGGTGGGTTATACGAACTGTATGTTAATGGAAAAAAGGTTGGTGACGAATTACTCACTCCTGCCTACACCCGATTTGACAGACGCACACTTTATTTGACACACGACGTTACCAACATTCTTCAGCAAGACCGGAATGCGATTGGAGTCTTGTTGGGGAACGGCTGGTACAACCATCAACCGCTTGCCGTGTGGGATTTTCATCGCGCACCGTGGCGAGCACGGCCAACCTTTTGTCTTGATCTACGCATTGAGTACGACGATGGAAGTGTGGAGACAATAACCTCTGGGACAGATTGGAAAACGTCAAACGGTGGACTAACATTTAACGCGATTTATGTTGGCGAACACTACGACGCAACACAAGAACAACCTGGATGGAACACGGTTTCATTTGATGATTCGCAATGGAAAAATGCGTCACCCCGCCAAGCACCATCACAGGAGATTGTAGCGCAAGTCATGCATGGAATTAAGGCTGTCGAAGAAATCAAACCAAAGACATTAAAAAAAATAAACGACACCACTTACCTATATGATCTTGGAAAAAATATTGCAGGCGTTACATCGATTAAACTTCGGGCCAGCAGTGGTACCGTTGTAAGGCTTAAACACGGTGAACGTCTTAATTCAGAAGGGCGTGTCGACATGTCGAATATTGACATCTTTCATAAATCAAATAACCGACATACGCCATTTCAAACAGATATCTATACCGCACGTGGAAGTGGAGAAGAGACATTTAAGGCACGCTTCAATTACAAAGGATTTCAGTTCATCGAAGTGACGTCGTCAAAACCAATATCGTTGACGATTGATGATGTGACGGGCTTCTTTATGCACAGCGCAGTTCCGGTGATTGGAAAAATATCGACATCTAATGAGCTGATTAATAAATTGTGGGCAGCCACGAACAACTCCTACCGCTCCAACTTGTATGGCTACCCCACGGATTGTCCGCAACGCGAAAAGAACGGTTGGACCGGCGATGCACACATTGCCATTGAGACGGGTTTGTTCAACTTTGACGGCATCACCGTGTATGAAAAGTGGCTGGCAGATCATCGCGACGAACAACAACCTAATGGCGTATTGCCTGCGATCATTCCCACTGGTGGTTGGGGCTACACCTGGGCCAACGGACCGGACTGGACAAGTACGATCGCCATGATTCCTTGGAATGTTTATCGCTTCACTGGCGACGCAAAAATTCTTCTCGACAACTATGAGAACATCAAACGATATGTTGATCACATCGATGAGCTATATCCGACGGGGCTTACAACGTGGGGGCTAGGCGACTGGGTTCCTGTGCACTCAAAAGCGCCCTTGGAATTAACATCATCGATATACTACTACGTCGATGTAGACATTCTGGCAAAAGCTGCAGCCCTGTTTAATAAGCAAGAAGATCAAAAACATTACTCAGCGCTGTCAACGAAGATCAAAAATGCAATCAATCTAAAATATTTGAATACAGCCACAGGGATGTATGGCGCGGGTTTGCAAACAGAATTAAGCGCACCGCTATGTTGGAATATTGTTCCTGAATCACTTCGCGCAAAAGTTGCGGCAAACCTAGCATCCCGTGTTGCAACAGATCACTATCACTTCGATGTTGGTATTCTTGGCGCAAGGGCAATCCTCAACGCACTGAGTGAAAATGGATATCCTGACGTTGCATACAAACTAGCCTCGCAAAATACATATCCTTCCTTTGGATGGTGGATCGTAAATGGTGCGACAACACTTTATGAAAACTGGAAGATCGATTCAAAGAACGATATCAGTCTAAACCACATTATGTTTGGTGATATCGGCGGGTGGCTTTACCGTGCCCTTGGAGGAATGCAACCCACACACGAGGAACCTGGATTCAAGAAAATCATTCTCACTCCATTTTTTCCGGATGAACTAACCTCATTTGAAAGTGAACATGAATCTCCATACGGTAAAATAATATCACGTTGGAAAAGAACGAAAACGAGTGTAACGTGGGATGTCACCATTCCGGCAAATACCACTGCTGCTGTCACAATACCTTCAACATATAAAATGGATCGCCAACCAGGAACGTTTACACTGACGTCAGGGAAGCATACTTTTTTGTTACGGAAGAAGTGAGTTTTCAGAATAAGACATTATACTCTGGTTTCATTCTTTCAGGAAGATCTTTTTCGTCGAGCATGTCACGAAGGTCAATTTCTATATTGCGGACGATGCTGTATATGGGCACATCGTTAATCAATCCTTCAAATGGATTTTCGCTATAGTCTCCTGTATACTCCATCAACGAAAACACCCACGACACGATGAGATTAAAAGGGATCAATAGCCAAATCATCCCGTCACCGACTTTCTCGAATTCTTTAATCATCCCGAAGGGCAACATCCACGTAAAGATGATGATGAAAATCGCACTTGATGTGGAGTACTGTCGCGGCAGCGGTGAATTCTTGATACGCTCGCTCCTGCCCTGCTCATTGTACAATTCACCAATCAGTTTTTGAAGTTCGACGTGACGGAAGTCGTCTATATGTCCCTTTTTATTTAGCAACGCAATGTGCTGCGATTGACGATCGAGAAGTTGCGCCGCACAATTCTTCTTAGTCTTCACCCATGCTAGTTCCTCTTGGCTCAGGTAACGTGCCAGGTCCGTATTCAAATCAGAGAAATCAATTCGTTTCTCAAAGAACTTACGTTGCCGCTCTGAAGATTTGTAGCTGTGCTCCCATATTGTACGCGTGCGCATAGCATGTTTCAAAGCGTGTAGCCATGCGATATGTCGGTAAATAATCGTGTTGATTTCTTGCGCTACGATGGCCTCATCGGCATTACTTGTCGCACGTATAAAGGCCCTTGTTGCCGCGCCAAAACTTCTACTGGTATTAACGATCCCTCCCCAGATTTTTCGCGCTTCCCATCCCCGATCATAAGACTGGTTATTTTTAAAACCAACATAAAATGCCGTTGCAGTACCAATCAACGAAACCGGAAGCCATGGAATTGCAACCCAGTGCCAGCCCAAGTAATGATAGCTTAACAAAGCAATCGTTCCTGTAAGCAACGACCACAATATCATACGCCATGAAATGTAGTAAAGGATGCCGGAACTGAAGTAGCGTTTAACGTACATGAGTTTAAATTAAACTCAATATACTTTGAATTACGTTGATTGCTACTTTGGTTTTCGAAAAACAATTGTCAGCACACGTGGAAGATGAACAGCGTCATCATCAAACCATTCTTGGAGTGATTCACAAATGAAACCAGCTTTAACGGCCGCATTGAAATAGTCAGAGACATGATGAGTGAAACAATCCAACACACGAGTCTCTCCCGATGCTGTTTCAAAGCGCGCTTTACTTCCGGCGTATTGTTTAAATGGGTGAAGTTCACCCAAATATAAATAACCACCAGGGTTCAACGTGTTGTATGCATTCTTAAAAATCGTTGAAAGATCAGGGATGTGTTCAAGCACAAGACTAAACGAAATTAGATCAACCTGTCGATCCAAAAATGTCCAAGCATGCATAAGATCGGCTTGCTTGAATTCAACCTTTTCGCTTTTAATTTTTTCTTTCGCTTGCGCTAGCATCGCTGCCGAAAAATCTACGGATAGCACATGTTCTGCACGGTCCACAAAAAAAGACGTATTCTTACCAGTGCCGCATCCTGCTTCTAAGACAGATCTAAAAGAAAGGGCTCCGAGCATGTCACGCAAAGCGACACCTTCTAGATCACGTGTTTTATTCATTACAGTATCGTAGGCACTAGCCCATGCGTTGTAATCTTCTGCAACTTGCATTATCAAAAAGTCTAATTGGATTATACGTGTAGTTGGTCAACACTCGCTTCTTCGCGGGGAATCAAGAATTCCATCCCAAAATCGCGCAACCGTTCAATCACGGGTGTTAATGAATTTCCCTTCGCGGTCAGAAAATATTCCACGCGCGGCGGAATCTCTGCATATATTTTTCGTTCGATGATGCCATCATTTTCAAGTTCACGTAACTGCGTTGTGAGCATCTGTTTACTGATATTTTTGAGCATCATTCCCATCTTTCCAAAGCGGTTGATGTCGTTGCTGATAAGGTAAATAATCAGCAGTTTCCACTTGCCACCAATCACCTCCATGGTCGCCGTCACTGGGCAATGGAGCAGATTCTTCATGATCGTCTTTTCCATAACTATTTGTTAATCAATATTAGTCTGAAATAAATGACTACATCAGTAATTTATAACTACCAACAAAATAAAGACTTTGCCCGTAATCTTGCAACATCAAACACAAAACAAAAGACAAATGAAAACTTATGTCATTACAGGCTCAATCGGCCATATCAGTAAACCAGTTGTAGAAGCATTGGTGAAAGCAGGAAATAAAGTACGCGTGGTGACGAGCAACCACGATCGCGTGAAAGACATAGAATCCCTTGGCGCTTCGGCAGTGGTAGGATCCGTATTTGATGCTGCATTTGTGAGCACTGCGTTTAAAGGTGCAGACGTGATTTACACCATGATACCACCAATATGGCAGACTACAAATTGGCGCGCTTCACAAAATGAGGTTGCTAAGAACTATGCCGACGCTATACGCGAAAATAAAATCGCTTATGTTGTGAACCTTAGCAGCGTTGGTGCGCACGCGGGCAACGGTGTCGGACCTGTTGATGGACTGTATGACTTTGAACAACTCCTCAACAAAATTTCCGGGTTGAATGTTAAACATCTTCGCCCGTCTTATTTCTACTACAATCTGTTGAACCAAATCGGCCTTGTGAAACAAGCTGGTATACTCGGCGGTAATTTTGGCGATGGCGAAAAAGTTTTCCTCGTGCATACGCGAGATATTGCAGCCGCTGCGCTTGAAGAACTCACAACATTAAAATTCTCGGGCGCTTCCGTTCGTTACATCTTTGGAGATGAACGCTCCGGAAAAGAAATTGCAAGTGTACTGGGTAAAGCCATTGGTCGCGAAGTCAATTGGGTCGTATTCTCTGATGAAGAACAGAAGCAAGGTCTTCTTCAAGCAGGGGTCCCAGAAATACATGCGCAGGCCTACACTGAAATGGGCAAAGCTATTCGTGATGGTTTGATGCAAGGCGACGCGCGCAAGCATAAACCAACATTAAGCCCAACAAAACTGGAAGATTTTGCGACTGAATTCGCACAAGCCTATGCTGGTTAAACAAACCGGTTAGAGCGCTATACTAACTGATTCGATGATTTGTCAAGCTGATGTCTCTTTTCCTAGGTGGATTGGCATCGGCTTGATCAATTTTCATTACTGGTTGATTTTCAAAAATTGCAAGCACACTGGAGAAGGAACCTTCACTTCAAACCCCGTTGATCGCAGCTTGCCAGTTTTTGCATCTTGTTTGAAAATCACAACATTATCCGTGTCCTGATTGGCCACAAGCAGATGTTGGCCACTGGGCGTAAACACAAAATTACGAGGCGTTTTTCCTGCCGAAGATTGAGTTCCGACATACTTCAATTTCCCATGAAGACCAATTGCAAAAATCGACAGTGCATCAAGTCCACGTTGTGATTGATATACATATTTACCTTTCGGATCAACGCGAATATCAGCGCTGGAATTTTTATCCTTATACGATGCAGGTATGGCACGCAGTGTATCCTGAAGAATCGTTGCACTAGACGTGAGGGGTTGATAACTAAAACTTGCAATCGTGGATGTCAACTCCTCGGCGAGGTAAACATTCTTTCCATTCATGCTGAACGTAAGATGTCGTGGTCCTGCACCGGGAGCAACCGATAATTCGGGTTGATCTGCCGGTATTATTCTCCCATTGACTAAGTCAAGTTTGTATTTGTAAATTTTGTCAGCGCCGAGATCTGTCACCAGTAAAAACTTATTATCGGGCGATGGTATCGCACAATGAACATGCGACTGCTTACCATTATAACTATACTTTTTGCTATCCGTTACTTCTCCCAAAGAGCCATCGGATAACAAGCGATACACTACCAAGTTGCCTTCGTGATAGTTCGACACAAACGCAAATTTACCCGTACGATCGACGCTGATATGACACGGCCCTTTACCAAATGCCGACACATGGTTAATCAGCGTTAGCTTACCTGTTTTTTGGTCAATTTGATAGGCCGATACTGAGCCAACTTCACTATGCGTTTGGTCAACGGCCATGCGATTCACAGCATAAAGAAATTTTCCATTCGGATGAACCGTCAGGAAGCTCGGGCTATCACGATCGTTGATCGTTTGAAGCAGCGTTAGCTTTGCTTTTATAGGATCGTATTTGAAAACATAGATACCTTGACTTTCGCGAACAGCCATCGTACCTACATACAAGATCTCTTTACGCTTCTGCGCAAAGGACAAGTGAGTAAAGAAAAATATCAGGGTCGTTAATAACGCCTGCGTCACGCGCGTGCTACATCGATTAGCGCACATACAGTTTAGATTGGGATAGGGTCGCAACATACAAAATAGCAAGTAGCTTTTGCAGATTGCATTTAGCTTTTGAAGGTCGATGTTAGTTTTTAGCAATGAACGTAGGATTCTACCTCTCAAATTTAAGATCCCACGTGTGCCCAACCATCGAAAAGCTGAATGCAAAGTGTCTAATTGTAATTCAAATAGTAGTGCAGTGACAAGTTCCCCTCCCTGACTTCAAGCTCAGGGTTACTGCGAAGCGTAAATATACGCTCACGTTCTGCCCGTGGTGTAGTGTGTAAGGTTTGCGTGTTCAATTCCACCACTGTCGAACGATAACGATCATCTGGATACACGAAGGAGCCATTATCACCGATAACATCTACGGCGATAAAGCCGTACTTCGACATAATTGGCTTCGTGTGTTGATGCGGGAATCCGAAGATGTAATTGATTCCGAGTCGAGGAGATGCGCTCACGCCAGCGCGTAATAGAATTCCCGGGAGCCCCATGCCTGCATATCCATCTTTTACCCACCATCCACATCCTTCTGCAAGACCAAGGGGTCTTAAGTTTTCTACTAAATCTCTGAACTCCGATGAGATCTTTGTCAGCGCTTCCGACATTGGAATTGGTTTAGCATCAGACTCACGATCGAGTCTCATTCCGGCAACCATTTCACCACTGTTTACATCTTCGGCTATAAACATGTACGTGTTGGGATCGGATTGCCAAGCCTGCTTCGCCGACGTAACTCCCGTCACACCAAATGCACGAAGCACTTCTTTCTGTTCTTGTGCAAATTGTTGCGCTACTCCAGGATGATCCACCGATCGCAGCATCCTAATTGTAAATTTTCTGTTGTTCATACTTTGTTGGGCTCCATATGAAAGGCGCGCGAAAGTATAAATCTCCAGATTATCGGTCAATAGCACAGATGAATCAACATAAATCACCGACGAACGACATAAACCGGAAAAATCCGTCTCCTGAGCGTGCAATCGGATGCACAAACTGCTTTGCGCAGGTAAAAAAATCTCGAAAAAATTTACAATAAGTAATGTCCCGGAGCTAAGATGTCACACGGATCGAATGCGCTTTTCAATGTTTTCATCAATCTGCGTATATCCCTACCGTGGTTTTTCATCAACGACATCGACTGCACACCTAGGCGATATGGACTATATCCTTTTGCACTGAGCACGCGCATGATCTCATCATGACAATCCATTGCTCTCTTATCTTCTCCTGCAATTTCGCGATCGTAGCATAGGGCACCCGTTATATCAAGTGTTCGTTCAGAAATAAACAGAAATCCCAAATTGAGTTCGAAGCCATATTTGCGACTCACTTTCTCGCAAACGTTAATCGTCATTTGTGCTGCTGTGCTTGTCATCGGAATCGCAGGGCAATACCATATCACTCCTGCTTTGTCTTGATGTAAATCATTCACTTTTACATCTGCGGATTTTCTCCAATAGGTCATGTTGATTGCTGCCTCGGATACATTTCCTCTCAACAACGTTTTGTTGAACATAAAATCCATCTGCTGTTTCGATTGTACATCCGCATGTTCATACGTTGTATCGATCAGTGCTTGATCGTAGAAAATTAAACGATCCACGAGGCCTCCAATTCGTTCTTTGATCAGCGCCTGATCCGCCATGGCATGTGCCTCACTCGGGGGAAACAATCCGCCAAGTCCTATCCATTTCCCTATCATGAGTTTCTGTCGCATGGCACGCCGCGTCTTTTCTGACAAAGGCGTTTTTTCTGCCGCAGGAAATCTTTCTCCAAACGAAATCATTCTCATATCATTGAACACACGCAACGATGATTGCAAACCCTCAAGCCCAAGTTGCCGCCACACGTCGATAACTTTGCCCAATCTTTTCTCATCATCAACATGAAATATAAACGACGTAAAGTGTTGAGGCTTCGCGCGTAGCCATAGCGTTAGACGGGTGATAATCCCCAAATTCGACTGTGTGAATAGACCATCTAAGTAAGGTCCCACACCCCACTTGGCCAGTGGTGCTAACGCTGAATCCTTAAAGTCGCCGAAGCCGGTGTTAATTACCTTACCATTGGGTAATACAACTTCCAATGCACACACAAAATTAAATCGGTCTGCATACATGGCCATGCCGTGACCACGTTCGGCAGTATTGCCCACAATGGTAGCATCAGGTGTGCTCCCAATCGTATCGAGCATCAATGAGGATTTCTTACGCATTAAAAAGTCAACGGCCGCACGAAATGTTACGCCAGGTTGTACCGTAATGTATCCCATCTTTTCATCGTAGCCAGTGATCTTTTTCATGAGCGACAGATCAATGAGTACACCATCTCGCTCAGGAACTTTAGAACCTAACCCCCAATTTTTTCCACCGCTTACCGGATATATCGGGATTGAATACTTTGCCGCGATTTTCACAATAGCAGCAACTTCTTTCGTGCTCCTGGGTTTTAGCACGGCCAACACGCGTTGATGTGTATCGAACGTGGCTGTGCTTTCCTTATCAAGGAAACTTTCATCAACCACTACCCGTTTCGAAGTCAGCAACTTCGTCCATGCGCGTAATGCGACACTTAATTTTTCACTCATTTACACCATGATTAATTTTCCATTTCTACCAAAAACCATACACAAGGGTTTCATTGTAAACTTGAATTTCTTAATATTCAGTTTGAACCGATTAAAAAGCCCCTCATGAGTGATACTGTAGCGCTCTCTTTCAGGCACCTCTCTGATCTGTCGGAAGAGTTGCATTTGATTTTGGGCAAAGAAAAAGAAATTCTTTTTGCGAATAAGGCGTTAAAGCTTCGCATCGAAAATATTCATTCGACCAACGACTTATATCAAAGCCTTGGCATCACAGAAAGCTATTCGGTTGCAGCTGTTGAGGAATGCCTCACGACTGGGAACGTTTTGGAAATCCTCGTTGAACTACCCAATGAAAGCGCTACAATACATTGGAAAATTGTCGCCTCTGCAGACACGCTGACCTTTATCGGAAAAGATCTTGGTAATAAACGTGTATCCGAAGGAGATAAATTTGCTGAGGCACTCAAAGAAATTCAACTCAATCAAACTGACAAAAATTACTCGGGCAGGTTGACTGACATTCAACGTGTACTCGCCGAGGAGGTAGACAAATTCAAACTCATCTCCGAAAATGTAAGCGATATTGTATGCTTACATGAACCACACGAAGCACGATATCTGTATGTTAGCCCCTCGTGCAAAGATGTGACCGGATACATTCCAACGGAAATGGAAGGAAGGTCACCTTATGACTTCTTTCATCCCGATATGATTAAGGCTTTGGAGGAAGATCATCGTCGAAGAGAAGCTGGAGAAATTCCTGACGGACCTTCAGGGCCGCCACCTAAAATGGTATACCTTTTCAAAACCAAGGACCGCGGCTTTCGATGGATGGAATCTCACTCGAGACCTATCTTCGACAGGAATGGAAATGTGATACTCATTTTAAGTACATCGCGTGATGTACACGAACGCGAAGAAGCCGAAGCTGAAAAGCAACGCTTCTACAATTACTATCGCACCTTAGGTAACAACATTCCAAACGGTGCTGTGTTTATGATCGATCGCGAATATAATTACATTATCGCCGAAGGAACAGAATTCGAAAAGCTCGGAAGGACCAGTAGCTACTACGTTGGTAAAAATGCGAAAGACCTTTATTCCCCAGAAAGGTTTAAACGTCTCTCCTATTACTTTGAAAAACTTTTCGCCGGCGAAAGCGTTGCTTTTGATTGGGAGTTCAACAACCAAGACTATATTTTTCTCGGCAAACCGTGTATTGAAAAAGATGGAACCATTCCCACCGCTATTCTACTTACCCAAAATGTTACCGAGAGTAAAATACAAGCTGCAAAATTAAAACGGACGCTGCACGAATTGGAAGCCACCAATTTTGAGCTCGACAGTTTCGTCTATCGTACTTCGCATGACCTTCGTTCACCACTAGCCTCCATTTTAGGATTGGTGGAAATCATGTTAAAAGAGGATGACCTTGCGAATATACAAGCTTGCACTTTACGTATTCGCGAGAGTGTTAGACGTCTAGACAATACCATTAGCTCAATCTTGGACTACTCGCGCAACGGAAAGCTTGACATCAAGGAGAGTGAAGTATTCATACAAGACATCTGGCAACAAAGTGTCGAATCTCATCAAAATATGCCGCAAGCAGAAGGAATGACCTTCGAAGTAACCGGCGACACGGATCTTCCAGTCATGATCGACACTTTTAGATTGAGTGTCATCTTCAATAATCTGATCTCAAACGCAATCAAATATTGCGACCCCCGTAAAGACGAGCGATATGTGAAACTTACTGTGCGTCGTTCTGTAAACGGACTTCAATTGGTCGTCAAGGACAATGGCCAAGGTGTTCCGAAAGAACATTTGTCGCGTGTGTTCAATATGTTTTACCGCGCAAGTGACCAATCGCAGGGTGCGGGACTTGGATTGTATATCGTAAAACAGGCTGTTGACAAGCTGGGTGGCGTTATCTTCTTAGATAGCGAAGAAAGAATGGGTGCAACATTCTCTATTACGCTACCCATCTTGAAAAAAGATTAAAAAAAGGTGCTGACCTTTCGATCAACACCTCGTAACCCAGAATTCTTACTTTATTCCTTGATGAACTTTTTCGTTAACGTGCTGCCATCTGTCTTTTTTAATTTCAACACGTAAAATCCTTTTGGCATCGACGACATATTGAGCGTCATGCTTGGAGCATTGTCTGCTTTCTGATGAAATAACAATAGACCCGCGTTGCCAAATAGAATTGCTTCTTTGACGCCACTCGTATTGCTGATGCGCAAATCGTTTCCAACCGGATTCGGATATAATTCAATTGCATCGTCCTCTGCAACCTCTACATTTTCTTCGCTGTGTGTTGCCGTTCTGAAGTTTCTAGAGCACTGCACACCATTCGGATTTCCTACACAGTTATTGTTCCAAAATCCGAAATTCGTGATTGGCTGAACAGTGCGATGCATCACAGCGCATTCCTGATTGTAACTAATATTAGGATTATCGTAGACGCGCATGCCGTCAATACCGCAGCATAGATTATTCTGCAAAGTAATACCAGACATTCCGTTGAAGTCGATCGTATTGTTATAGATCCAAGCGCCATTGGATGCGTCTACACCAATTCCGCCGACGCCACGGTGCGGCAAATTATTTCGATGAATCCAATTATTAAAAACACGATTATTGTGGGTAGCACCGTCAATGGTGAGTCCTTCCGCTCCATTCTCATACATCTGGCAATCGCGTACAACGCCTTCGCTATGCGCCCACTGTGAAATGCCCACCATGTGATTATAAAAAGCCTTGCAGCCTTGAATGGTGTTGTGGTGACATTCATGGAGCAATAAACCACTGTTACCACTGTTCCGAAAGGTAGAATTCAAAATCAAATTGTAATCGCCAAAAACCCGCGCACATGGTTCAGGACGATTCCCGCCGTCGATATAAAGATTGTCGATCGTGATGTTATTTCCTGACACGTCTATGCATGAAACATTGCCGGACTTGCGAATGACGTTACCATTTTCACCGCGAACGATGATGCCATTTTTATTGACGTTCACCGTGCCACTCAAAAAATGATCGCCAGCGCGCACAATAATGATGTCACCACTGACAGATTCGTTCACCAAATTCTGAAACGCAACCGTCTGATCAGACGAACCTGCTGCTAAATAACGTGTCACCGCGTAACTCGAAACCGATGACCAAAACATAAACGCCACCATCCCTGCTGCTGATAATAATGTTTTCATAAGAGAAAGGTTTAAGGTTTATAGTATTAAACTCACGATCACAATTGCAATCGTTTTCTAATTATCAAAGACATCATCATGATCAATCTCATCGATATTCGGAAACTATTTTTTCTTACGCAGATGCAGTCAACATAGACATAGTGATACCGTGAAAGATTCCTCCTTCGAATCCTTCATCTCAAAAAAATATTATTTCAATATTAATGTCGACCAGGAATACGCAGCATTGTTAACGTTACCTTGAAGAGGCTCCTCGTACACATGTTGCGAACCTGTTACAGATTCGTATAGGCATGCATGAAAGCCGATGCGTTTGTCTAACGATACCTTGCCGCCCAGCTTAGACCAAGGAATTCCAATCTCGCTTTGATAGCCACCTGTCACATTCTTGTTCTTCACCACGATACCACTGCTCTCTTCTTCCTTCCAGGTGGCTGCGGCGCCCTGCTGAAACGAAACAACACCCGACGCCGTAACAGCAAGCGAAAAAATTCCTTGGTCTGGCCCGATGCTTCCTTTATTCATCGGATCAATGTAAAGTCTAAATCCATCCACCAATGATATGTTTGTGCCACCTTTCACATTTTCATCTTCTATCTTCACTGTAAAGTATAGCATCTGATCATCGTAACTGGTGTTTAACATCAAACGCGTATTTCCGAATCCACCGATAAAAGCCTGAGGAGATTTCGTCCACAGATCCTCTTCCGATTCCCCATCAACAGCGAGCGATTGCTTCCGTGCAACCATATTGGGCAGTACAATACCTTTAATGATCCAGACTTCACTCTTATTGCCGAAGGCATTAGTGGATCCTATCGCCCAAATTGTTTTATCATCTGCCACACAAAGTGAATTCCACATGCATGATCTTGTGTTGTCAGTGAAGTAGAACGGTCTACTCTTGCGATTAAAATTCTTTCCACTATCGTCACCAATACACACCACCATATCGCTACGATCCCAAATATTGTCTTTCCTGAATTCATTGCTTTGATACGATAGCACAACTTCATTTGACTTCAGCTGTCGTATGAACGGCGCACCACCATACTTAGCGCCCACCATGCGGTTGAGCTTGTCCATGGGTTGCTCTCGCGAAACGCTTGACGCGAGTACCGGTGCATTCTTCCAACTGTCCTGCAAAGAAGTACGGATAATCATGGGTTTAAATTCCGTTGGAATAATACCATTATCTTCGATGGATAAAATAATTTCATTCCGGTTGTTAAGAATCAATGGCACAGGCATCCCGTCGCGATGGCCAGCCCTAAAGCTTACCTTCTCACCAACGTTCCAAGTATCGCCATTGTCATTCGAACGGAACATGGTAATCTCTTGCTCATTGCTTGACGTGTAAGGTCCTTCATTCGCTATAAAAAGTTGAATCTCACCTGAAGGCAATTGTATTTGCGCAGGCTCCCAACATCCATTCGCAAACTCATGCCCAGCTTCGTAAACTGTTTTCGGCGCCGACCAATCAACACCTCCATTCGTACTACGGCTTACGCGTATACCGAATCGCTTTGAAGGCACTGGTGTGCCGTGAGGTCGCATATTGTAAGAAAGCAAAAGACTCTTGTCGGCGAGTAACAATATCTCTGGAACTGTGGCCGCTATCCCATCATCGCCTACCGCAATCGTAACTGGCGTACTCCATGTAACACCGCCATCTGAACTCGTTGTCTTCTGAATTTTTCCATCATTTTCAAAAACACAAAACAAAGAAGCATCATCAAGCACGATCATTCTAGCATATCCCGAATATCCGGAGGACGACGGGGACAGTTTCTTTAGTGTACGACGATCCCACGCGATACGCACACCGTCGACAGGTGTTTCTGTGGCAAGCGTAATCGGCTTAGGATCCTCTTGACTCTCGCCGTCTTTACAGGCTATAAAAAGCATCGGCGCAAAAAAAAGAGCAATAAGATATCTACGGTTCACAATAAGTAGAGTTAGTATGAAAATTACAAGAAGGATAAAAACTCCGGACGAGGTTATCATCCGGAGCAATGGATCAGAAACTGATTACCATTTTGGGTTTTGCTGTAAGTTAACGTTGATATCGCGTTCGGTTTGCGGAATCGGCAAAAGCTTATCTCTGCCCAACACGAAATTCGCAAAATCCGGATCTCTTAATTCAATCGCGTCAATACCCGCTTGTGAATCGAGATCATCCCAACGACATAAGTCATTCCATCGAACACTTTCTCCTGCAAGCTCAACAACACGTTCGTGCTTGAGTTGATCAAGAAAATCAGCTTTCGACATTCCTGGTTTCACATCAGAAAGTTTCGCCATGCCAACCCGTTCACGCACGCGATCTACATATGGATACGCTTCGGCCGTTCTATTCAATTCGTTCAATAACTCGGCATACATCAGCAGTACATCGGAAAAACGAATTACACGATAGTTGATCGGTGAGTGATAATTTTCAAATGACCTCCAATAATCGTTTTGATATTTATGAAACCAAACTTCCTGAGAGTCACCGAATCGCTTTTGAAATGTTTCACCGTATACCATTGTTTCCGTTGGTCCACCTTCATCTGTATAATCAAATAGACATGTTGTCGCCAAGCGCGGGTCACGTGTATCGTCAACAGTATTTTCTTTTAGAAACTCGTCAACAACCCAACGACGACATTGTCCGTCTGACCAACCAATGCCGCGGGGAGCAAAAAATTGAGCACGGTGATTTCCCAAGGTGTGATCAGCAAAATCTTCACCTTCTGTTGGCGGTCCTGCAATTTTATCTGAAAAAGAAATTTCAAACACAGACTCGATGTTGTTCTCACTCGTATGGGTGAAATTATCTGCATAGTTTTCCATGAGGCCGTACAGAGACTTACCGTCACCTTCAACCAAATATTCAAACGCGTCGAGTGCTTGTTGATATTTCTTTTGTTGTAGCAATGCTTTTCCGAGCAATGCGTACGCAGCACCTTTCGTTGGTCTTCCGACATCACCCCCCGTGTAACTTGCTGGTAACACAGCGATCGCATCTCTTAAGTCAGCTTCAATAAGCGCCCAATTTTGCTCGGTTGTGCTATACGGAACAAGCGTTGTTACATCGTTCGGGACAGTGATCTGCGGAACATTTCCCCAGAGATTCACCAAATTGAAATAGAAGAATGCGCGCAAAAATTTCGCTTCACCTAATAAGCGAGCCTTCAATTGTTCGTCCATTTGAATTTCAGGAACAAATTGGAGCACTTGGTTGGCGCGGTAAATCGCACGATAGTGATCATCCCACACCGAACGGAACGTTACAAAATCATAGTTTATTACAATGAACTTTGAAGCATTCGCCAACTCAACCCATGGACTCGCGCTGTAACCTTCATCAGAACGAAGATCGATATCGAAGTAAATCCACCGGGCCATTCCTCCAGGTTTCGAAAACATCGAGTATATGGCCGTAACACCTTGCTGCGCACTTTCCTGCGTAGTCCAAAAATTTTCTGTAGTCTGTCTATTGGGGTTAGGCAGTTCTAGATACTCGTCACACGATGATATCAAGCAACCTAACAATACAAAAGCAAATATTTTTTTCATAGTGGTTACAATCTTGATTTAAAATCCACATTGAAGACCGAGTGAGAATGTTCTGCTCGCTGGATAGTTTCCGGCATCAACAGTACGTTCAAAGAAATTCGTTCCAACAACATCCGGATCAAGTCCTGAATATTTGGTGAACGTCAATAAGTTTTGACCCGACACATAAATACGTGCTGTTTCAAATCCGATTTTCTTCAAAGTTGCCGCGGGTACACTGTAGGAAAGTTCAACATTACGCAAGCGTGTAAAGGAACCGTCTTCAAGCCAACGATCCGTATCGCCGCGCGTATTCATCTGTATTGCTTGATCGCCTTTGTGAACAATGCGCGGAAAATTTGTGTTCGGATTTTCTTCCGTCCATGGCGTTATACCATTACGATAGTTTGAGTTGTCGTCAAAACGATCAATGATACTACCTACTGTGTTGAATACCTTTTGTCCGTACGAACCATAGAACTGGATACCAAGTCCAAAATTCTTATAGCGTGCATTGATGATCAAACCCGCCGTAAGTTTTGGCCAAGGACTTCCGAGATACTGGCGATCATTATTGTCAAGTACGCCGTCGGCAACATTATTCACATAGCGGATATCACCAGGCTGTGAATATGGTTGCGCGCCGTGGGCAAGCACTTCGTCTGGGTTTTGGAAAATTCCATTGGTCTTCAATCCATAATATTCACCTACAGATCGTCCAATTTCTGATCGCGTTAAACCACGCTGAATATAAGTTCGCCCCTCACCAAGATTTCCAAGCTCTAGAATCTCGTTTCTAATGGATGAGAAATTTCCTGTCACATCAAACTTCACAGGATTTTTTTCATTGCGATAAGTCACGGTTAACTCAATCCCTCTATTCTCGAGCGATGCTGCGTTAACCGGAGGATTCCCTGTACCTCCTAAGTAACGGGCAAATGGAACGTCATATGTCAATACATCGCGACTTACGGAAATGAAATATTCTGTGCTCATGGTAATCGCATTATCCAACAAGCTTAAATCAAGTCCGAAATTGGTAATGGAACGGTCTTCCCACTTCACCTCAGGATTTACAAGCCCTGTCTGCGTCGCGCCAAGTAGAATTGGTGAATCACCGAAAACGAATCTTGGGTTCGGGTTGATCGATCCAACGAATTGGTAAGAGCCGATCGTTACGTTTCCAAGTTGTCCGTAGGAGGCGCGGAGTTTCAAATCATTAATCGCTTGTACCTGGAAGAATTTTTCATTGCTAATTCTCCAAGCCAATGCCGCTGAAGGGAAATATCCAACGCGGTTTGTAGGTCCAAATCTTGAGTCTGCATCACGACGCACCGTACCCGATACAAAATAGCGATCAGCATAATTGTAATTGACTCTTCCAAAGAAAGAATAGGAAGCCCATTCTGTTATATTTCCACCAACCGATGTAGGCGTCGCACCTTGATCAAGTACAGGCTGATACGACCCATCCGGAAGCGGCGCGAAACCGGTCTTCAATACACCTGTCATATCATATCTATCTTTTTGGAAATTGAATCCAAGTACAGCGTCGATGTTGTGGTTTTCGCCAATACGCTTGTTGATGTTTATCGTATGTTCCGTTAATGTATTGATTGACTGGCTTCTCGACTCTTGCAAACTTGCTTGTTCAACGGGCTGATTATACGTCCAGCTACCAAGCTCACGGAACGAAGCGAAACGATCGAAGTTTGCCTCCATCGCCAAGTTAAAACGATAACGCATCCAACTCATGATTTCGAGTTCAGCAAAAGCGTTTCCACGCATCCTTACATTTTTTAATCCGCTTTGGACGAGATTATTTAGCGCTACAGGATTTGTTCCAAACGTAGTAGCTTTATCACTTCCATAACCGTATCCACCAGGGTTGTTTGCATCTTTGATTGGAATGACAGGAAGCATGCGCACCATATCAATGAATGGATTGCCTTCCATTCTATCTTCATCGGAACTTACTATCGAAAGATTTTCGCCGATCTTAAACCTTCCCTTCTGTCCTTCTGAATTTACGCGAAAAGATATGCGATCATAGGAAGTACCAATGATGGTTCCATGATTTGTAAAGTAATTGCCAGAAATAAAATACTTCGAAGCTTTACCGCCGCCTGAAAAACTCAGATCGTAATCTTGAACATAACCGACTCTCATCACAGCATCTTGCCAGTCTGTATTGATATCCGGATTAAATTCCGTTGACACACTGGCCATCGGAAGTTCTCCACCATTTTGATAGGCCGTTCTATTGAGATCAGCAAACCTTACATTGTCGGTTAGGTCCCAACGATTAGGAAGACGTTGAATACCGTACTTGGCCGAGAAGTTAACTTGCAGTGGACCTTCCGCTCCTTTTTTAGTGGTGATGATAATAACACCATTCGCGGCACGCGCACCGTAAATGGCAGCAGCAGATGCATCCTTCAAAATTTGGATAGACTCGATGTCATTCGGATTGAAGTCGCGATTGGCAATGGTTGAGGGCAAACCGTCTATTACATAAAAGGGATTGTTGTTCACAAGACTCCCCACACCACGAATCTCGATGATAGATTCTTGGCCAGGGCGACCACCGCTTCTTACGTTCACACCCGTTGCGAGTCCTTGCAACGCTTCCGCTACTGTTGTCGCCGTGATCTTCTTAGCATCATCTACTTTCACAACAGAAACAGCATCGGTCAAATCTTTGCGCTTCACCGTCTGATAACCAATGACGACAACTTCCGCTAACGATTGAATGTCTGGAACAAGAGAAACATCAATGGTTGTTCTTCCCCCAACATTAACCTCCATGGTTTGATAGCCAATGAACGAGAAGACCAATGTCGCATCATCATTTGAAACCGAAATGGAGTAGTCACCATTAGCGTCGGACGTAGTACCGTTGGTGCTGCCCTTTTCGACTACACTTACGCCAGGCAATCCTGCGCCAGTATCGTCGGTTACTTTACCTACAATTGCCGCCACAAACACTTCATCACCTTTGATACTTTCGACGGGTTCAACATCTATTGCTGTGGTGGTTACGCCCGATTTATCCTTTTTTCGCAGAACGATCTGATCGCCTTTAATTTTATAGGCAATGTTGCTGTCCTTAAAGATCAGCTTCATGGTTTCGTCGAGGGACGCTTCATTAATATTGATCGTGACTTTGCGCGACAGGTCGATACTCCGGGACTGATAAAAAAACGTATACCCGCTTTGTTTCTCAACCGAAAGGAGAACTTCTTCAAGTCTCGCATTCGCGAAAGTGAGCGAAATACTATTTTTTCCTGTTGTATCAACGGCGTGAAGCTGAAAAGTGCTGATCGTAATCAATAGGGCTGCCAGCATACTTTTAGTGAATATTCCACTGGGGAAAAGACAAAGCTTTCCCAATGAAGTTTTTTTCATAACTTTGGAATGATTAGTCAGTAATTAATTTTATTGATTTCGCCATGCGCTCACCGAGCGCTGGTTTGAAAACCGGAAGGTGTTCGAGCACTTTTCGGTTTTTTTTTATGAGTATTAGTTGCTCATCGTTGTTTTGATTGGGTTTGGGTTTATTGGTCGCAAAAATTTCCGGTTATAAATACTTCGTTCCCTTCAATCTTGTAATCAAAAGAAGGCCCTGCGTCTTTGAATAATTCAAGGACATCCTCGAGGGTTTTATTATCAATCTTTGCCGAGAACCGACACTCAAGCGCTTGCGTATTATCAACATGAATCGTCACGTCATACCATCGCTCCAGGTCCTGCATAATCACGGCAAAGGTTTCATCCTTGAAACTGATTTGGCCAGTTTTCCATGATGTATACTCGTAGGTGTTAACTTCATTTTCTAGCGTCACCTGCTTCGATGATTTCGAGTACACGGCCTGTTGATTTGGCAAAAGCAAAATATCTTCCTGATTGTCGTCTGTGCTTAGTGCGATCTTTCCATGAACCAATGTTGCCTCAATTGTCGCATCTGTTTTGAAAGCACGAACATTGAACGCGGTTCCCAATACCTTCACGGCCACCCCTGATGTATTGACAATAAAAGGTTTCTGTTTGTCTTCCGTCACGTCGAAAAATGCTTCCCCGTCGAGAAATACCTCTCGTGTCTCACCCTTGCCGAAGCTCCGATCGTAAGCAATTCTTGAATCCGCATTTAACCAAACTTTAGTACCATCACTCAAGGTAATCATCGTACGTTTGCCCTTCACCGTTTTTAGAACTTGATGCTCTGCCTTCGAGAAGGCCGTATCGATAACGCGATCAGCGGCCCCATTTTGTGACAACAGAAAAATGCTTCCCGATACCGCAAGAATCAAAACAGAAGCCGCAACTTTAAACCATCCTCCACGCCAAAATGAAATCGTATCCTTCGTTTCCACCATGTCTGGTTCAAGGATAGCCAAGTCGATACTGCTTTTCATTTTAATAATCGATGCGTCCTCGGGCGTTGCGTCAGAAAAGTTCATCAATAAAATGAACTGTCTAGCCTCGTCAATGAACACAGCGCGATCGGGGTGATTTTTCAAAAACTCTTTCCAAAATCTATCCGACGACGCATCAGGATCTTTCACCCAATGGATAAAATCCTGATCATTGATAAAATCCGCAACGTTATACTCTTGATATTTCATGCCCAGTAACGAAACCTTACTTATTACTACAAAGGCATCAAGCACCAGAATCTAATACCTGGGATCAAAAAAAATTAAAAAAAAATTGATAGGCTTTAAAAGAAGAGGTTTTTGGACGGATTCAACCCTGCGCGCAACGATTCTACGGCCCGACTTATTAGATTATAGCATGAAGTGATATCGATACCCATCGTGTCGGCAATTTCTTGCGACGAAAGCTTTTGATAGAATTTTAGATAGATCGCTTCTCGTTGTCTGTTGCTCAGTTTCTCAAGCGCGTTCGACAAATGTTGAAACCGCTCTTGCGAAAATTGATCCTGAATCAACTGTTGCTCTACAGAAAACTCGACGGCAAAAGGATAATCATTCTCAGAAACGTTTTTCTTGATAAACTTAGCCTCACCTGCGAGCTTGCGCAACAAGCTCCGACGAAGTGATTTGAAGAGATAAAATTTAATGGAATCTGTCTCGCCTAACGATTCACGCCGACGCCACAAGTCGATAAATAAATCCTGGATACAATCTTGTACCAATGCCTTATCTTTTGTGATCTTGTCGCCATAAGCATACAGCACTTTTACATAGGAATTGAATATAAAATTGAAAGCTTCCTTGTTTCCAGATTTAAACGACGTCCACGTAATCACATCGCGTTCACGCTGCGAAATCCCAGGACCGAAAAGAATTGGGTCGTGCTTTTTTACTGTCGTAGAATGATCAGAGGCCGATAGCACCAGCGTTAGGTTTAGGTTGTTGATGACAATTATAGAAAATTAAAACTGCCATGCAAACGGTTGCAACGCGTATACCTTGAAAAAACGTTGCCGGCACCAAGGCAGATAATAGTCAAATTGACAAGTATCGATTGTTGAAACTCCCTCCTTGTCGGGATATGCTTACGCTTTTGAGAAAAGTTGATCCGAGAATTAAGCCGCCCCATGCACTCAAAAAATTCTGTATCTTTATCGACATAACCCCAGTTATGAAAAAAGTAACACCAGTACTCCTACTGCTCCTATGCATTTCTGCATCCATCTTCGCGCAAGACTTTCAAATTCTTAATGTACAAAGCCCGCTCATTTTCGATCAATACCCGCCAGCACAATTTTCTTTTGACATTACCAATAGCGGTATCGTTGCGGTCACTGAGAATACCTTGGTGACGGCAAAACTTTCTACAGACAACGCTGTGGGAGATGACATCTATCTTGGATCGGTCCTTATATCGCCCTTAAGTTCAAATCAAAGCAAATCATATAGCATTAGTTCTGATGGTGGACTAATGATGCCCCCAGGATCGTACTTTCTATTACTCACCGCCGACAATAATAAAACCGTCGAGGAGACCGATGAGACTAACAATATATTTACAATTCCAGGTTTTGTGATCAATACAGCAAGCATCGACTACCAGGTAACACAACTTTCTGCTCCGCCAAAAATCGCGAAGTTCGATGCCTTTGCACCGACCTACGAAGTGAAAAACTTTGGAACATTTAACACGACTGGAAGTTATTACACGACATTTTACATCAGTAGCGACAATATTTTAGACGCGGGAGATACAAAACTCGAAAGCTTTTATAAGAATTTTAATGGAGAGAATACTATTCAGGGTGACGCTTGGAACCTCGTTCAGATTCCCAACATCGCTACAGGGCACTATTATTTGATCGGGAAAGCTGACGTCGACCCACAGGGGAATTCGCTCTTTGATGAGACTGATGAGAATAACAATACGCGCGCGACGTCAATAGAAATTATTGAAAGCGATATAGACCTTGACATTAGCAACAGTATTATACATGCAGCATATGTTGACATCACTGGAATGGCACACATCGAAATTCGTTACGATATCAGTAACACCGGTACCACAGGTACGATTAACTATCTTTATGACGTGTATGTTTCGGAAGATAATCAGTTCGACGCTAGCGATGTTAAAATTTCCAGTTATATCGCCCGCCACAATTCCTATTATATAGCGGGTAATGGAACCAGTAGTCACTCCGTTATGGCATATCTCGATGAATTCGGACACTGGCCAAACGTACCAGGAACGAAGTATGTCATCCTCGCCTTAAACCAGGATCATGCAATTACAGAAACGGACTACACCGATAACATGGCCGTAGCATCTTCGACGATCGATATCCCGGTTCGAAATCCTATCATTCGATTTGATGACTTGAAATTAAAAGATACGTATGATAATCGTGACAGGTCATATGATATTGAAGTGACCTTCAAAAACGTTGGCACGAACGGACAAACCTCAGATGTTTACTACCTTGCGATCTACGACGCTGTTAGTCAACAGCAGGTATCGGAGACCAGCCATTTTGAATTCCTAATGCTCAATGCTGGTGAAACTAAAACAGTTTCTTGGACACATAACCTTGAACAGCCACTCCCCGAGGGAAGTTACAACGTTGTTGTACGGGATAGCTATAATTCCACGCAGGCCACAACATCCCTCACGATCCTGCAGTCTCCTTCAGCACTAATGGGGGTTGTTAAAGGAGAAGATGGCACGGTTCTATCGAAAGGGAAATTGTTCTTATATCAAAAACAGCATGATGGCAAAATTGCCTTTATCGAAAAGATCGACCCTTACCAGGGAGAAACTTTTAATTTCGGAATTGATACGCATGCTCATACACTGTATTTTATCCCGGATCCAACACTGTTTCCAGACTACGTTCCAACAGTATATGGTAAAACAGTCGACTTGAGATCAACGTCGTTCTTCACACAGAGCGACGATACCGAAATCGTGTTTGAAGTCTTGAAGCTACAGCCACTACCTGCGGGCACAAAAGTGATCAGTGGTAATGTGCAAGAACAAAATCCCGCTGGCCGACGTGGCACGAACACGATACAGTCTATTGCAGTAATTAACATCTCCTTGCTTAATGAAAATCAACAAATCGTTGGCACAACAGAAACAGATGCTAATGGTAATTTTGAATTTACAAATCTTCCGGAAGGCGTTTACCAAGTTGTGATCGGCGGCGCAACTGAATCTTCGTTATCCACGACTACACTCGACGTGGACCTTACACAAAACAACGTTGAGATCATTGTAACGGATCTATTGGGTGATGTACAAGAAACTGTAAAACTCAAACCTACCATCACATTCGAAAATTTTGACGTTGCCACATATGGCGATGATCCTGTTCAAATTGTGGCCTCATCGGATGCGCCCGTGACGCTTTCCTATGTGAGTACGAATACTGCGGTTGCCATCATTGAAAACGGCTATATAAATATTGTGGGGGCTGGCACTACTGAAATAAAAGCAATCAGTGAAGGCAACGACACCTACGCGCACGTAGTAAGTATACAAACGCTCACCATCAATAAAGCAGCGCAAAGCATCGCGTTCACACCTTTCGAGGAAATAACAGCGCCCGATGATATCGAATTGAGCGCTACATCAAGTTCTGGATTGGATGTTTTATATTCTAGTAATCACCCAGAAATCGCTTCAATCCAAGGAAATGTGGTGAAGATCCATAGTGCCGGCGTGGTAGAAATCACAGCATCACAAATTGGTAATGAAAATTACCTGGCCGCTGCCGATGTAAAACAAACATTAGTCGTATCAATCCTTGACGTCGAAGGTGTACTTGCCAGCGTTACTGTTTATCCGAATCCATCAAACGGAAAATTGACAATCAGTCGTGAGAGCGGTCAAATGATTTTTTCGATTACCAACCTGCTTGGAAAAAGGGAAATGGTCACTGTCAACGAAAATATATTAGACATCACTTCTTTATCACCAGGATTGTATTTGCTAACAGTGCAAGAAGGAACATCGAAGAAGATCATTAAGATCATTAGGAATTAAAAATAAAGCCCATCACGGTTCATTTGAACGGCGATGGGCTTACCCTTTTTGTTTCTATTCTATCTTCGGTGGAATAAGTTTATAAACCACAGGCGTAACGATTCGCGACAATATTGTTGAACTAATAAGCCCGCCAATCAATACGATTGCCAACGGTGCAATCAGTGGATTTGTTGATAACGCAATCGGCAACAAACCTCCTATGGCCGTAAGCGATGTCAATACGATCGGAAGAAACCGAACTTCACCGGCTTCGCGAATGGCCTCGTCAACACTTTTCCCTTCCATTCGAAGTTGATTGGTAAAATCAACGAGCAAGATTGAGTTCTTAACTTCCACACCGGCTAGTGCAATCAAGCCAATGATCGCCACAAACGACAGGGGATTTCCTGTAACCAGCAATGCTAACACTGCGCCAACTATTCCGAGCGGTATTACACTTAGCACGATGAGCATACTTTTGAATGTTTTGAACATCAATACCAGTACCGCGACAAACATAAACACAGTCACAATGATGATGATCCCTAACCCACCAAATGATTCGTTACTCGCTTCGACATCGCCGCCCATCATGTAGGTGTATCCTGCTGGCAACTTAAAATTATCCATACGCGCAATCACATCTGCAATAACTTTATCGTTGAGATATCCCTTCTGCACAAACGCAGAGATCGACACCATTCTAATTTTGTTATAGTGGTCAATGCTCAACGGCGATGTTTCCATTTTGAGTGAGGCAATTTGCGCCAACGGCACAGGCGCCCCAACCGAGGTGTTTACGAAAAGGTTATCGAAAGAAGCTAACGTTGCGCGTTCACCTTTTGGCGTCGTTAAGTGAACATCATAATCCTCTCCTGCTGCATCCGAAAAATTTCCCATCTCCAGTCCTGCAACGGCAAGACGAATCGTTTTATCGATGTCTACGGTGTTAATCCCGGTCATCCGCGCTTTATCTTGATTGATGACAACACGAATGTCACTCTTCAAATTACTGACTGGGTTATTAACGTAAAGTGTTCCGTTAGTCTGTTTTAAAAGGTTTTCAATTTCACCAGCGTATGCCCGAAGTGTATCAAGATTATCACCAAACAACCTCACCTCAACGGGAGCAACAATCGGTGGACCTTGCTCGAAATTCTTTACTTCGATTTTAGCGCCAGGATAATTTTTAAACTGTTCTCGTAGCGAATTGATGATCGCAAGCTTACGCTCGGGCGTTGTGTTGTCGGCCAATTGAACGAAAGTCTGAGCGAAGTCTGTTCGTTCATTTTCCTGAATTACGTTGTAATACACACGTGGATTTCCTTTACCAACATTGGTGGCGTAGAAGGAAACTTCGGGAATGTCTGCTAGTATCTTTTCGACGTCGTGTGCTACTTCATCTGTCTTATCCAAATTTGTTTGAAGTGGTGTAATCGTATTGATGATAAACTGCGGCTTCTCAGACGCCGGAAACAATGCGAAACCAATCACTGGAAAAAGTTGTAATGACCCTACAAAAATGAGCCCCGCGACGACGGTTGTAATGATCGGATGTTTCAACGCACGATCAAGGAACTTGGAATAACTCCCGTGAATGACACGTTGCAAGACTTCCATGAACACATTGCCTTTTGATTTGCCATGGTCCTTTAGTAATCTGCTCGATAGAAATGGAATCACCGTAAGCGACACCAACATCGACGCAAGTACTGACATGATTACCGCCAATGGCAATCCGCGAATAAAATCACCTGCACCCTCTGGCAGAAACACAAGCGGCATAAATGCTATGATGAGTGTGACCGTACATCCCACAACCGCCAACCCAATTTGTTTTGTCGCTTTCAGCGTCGCATCGAGACGTGAATGTCCTTCGCGCATCCATCGTTCGATATTCTCCACCACAACAATGCTGTCATCCACAAGAAGGCCTAGTGCAACCACGAGGCCCACAATACTCAATTGATTTAAACTTATCCCAAAGAGATTCAGCAATACCAGCCCAATTGCCAACGACAACGGAATTGAAATCATCACAATGGCAGCGGCACGGAATCCCAGCGGCAGCAACGTGATGGCTACTAGTAAAATCGCTATTAGAAAATCCTTGCCCAAACCGGCTAATCTCCCATTGACATTATCTGCCTGATCGAAATGATGAACCATGTCGATGTTCGCCGGCAGTCGTTCTTTGAAACTGGTCAACACGGGTTGATAAACCTTTTGCGTATTCGTAATGTTCAGTCCCGACTTTTGCGCTGCAACAACGAATACACAACGATGTCCATTGAGTCGTGTAATGTGTTTCGTTTCATCAAATGTGATGTTTGCATCGGCAACATCTTTTAACAAAATATTCTTGCCGTTTAAAGAGTAGACGATTGTATTATGGATCTCGTTAACATCTTTATAGTTACCACTTGTTTTTATACTGAAGGACTTTGAACCGGCCACAACACTACCACCCGGAATATTGGCCATTTCACTTTGAATAGAACCAATGATCGCATTCAATGGAATTTTCATCTGGGCAATCTTTTCAAGACGCAGCTCTATTTTTACAATTTGTTCTGGTAAACCTTGTATCTCAACATTCTTGAGCATTGTAATTTTTTCAAGCTCATCTTTTAACGCTTCTGCATGAAATTTCAACTTACTACGCGATGCATTCTCCGACACAAGTGCGATCTGTACGATGTTTACATCCGAGGGCTGGAATTTTTGTATCTCTACACTGAAAATGTCTTGCGGCAATGCAGCTCGAAGGCTATTCACTTCGCGGACAAGCTCTTGATATTTATCATCGGGGTCGCTTTCATATTTGTATTCCACACGAAATACTGCTAACCCGTCGCTTATTGTGGTTTTGATTCTCTTCATATCTTCCAACTCGTGAATCTTTTCTTCCACAGGGTCGACAACAAGCTCTTCCATATCTTCAGGGCTCGTACCTGGATATACGACGACGATGGCAAATTGTGGTGCCTCAATTTCTGGGTCTTCGCTGCGGGGCATCGTAAACAACGTTGTCACACCAACAGCGACGGCCATGAGAAACATGATCAGTGTAAACTGATAGTTCTTAACTGCGTATGATGAAATTTTCATGGTTTGTTATTTTACAACGGTGATAGCAGACTGATCCGTTAAATATGCACTACCCGTTACGATCAACGCTTCGCCGCCCTCAAGTCCTTTGCTAATGTGAACACTACTGCCATCGAATGACGATATGGATACAGCTTTTTTAACGGCTGTTTTTTGGTCCGTCGTTACAAACACAAAGCCAACATTACCGTTGGCATCAAGCACAGCTTCATAAGGAATCTTCCATGTGTCCTCTCCTTCTCCGATGTTGATCAAGGCCATCGCAAACATTCCTGTCGCAAACTTCACGCCCTCGTCTTCGATTTTAAATTCAACCGTGAATGCGCCCGTCTGCGAATCGGATGTTTCTGATTTATGGGTCACTTGGGCATTGAACGTCCGTTCCGGAAAAGCGTCAAATTGAACGGTTGCCTTTTGCTTTACTTGTATTACGGCCCATTGCTTATCGCTTACACCTACTTTTAAAATCCATTGCCCTTTCGCTGCGCCATTTGTCTTAAGAATAGGATCACCAACACCAACCACTTGACCTGCATTCACAAATTTCTTCAGCACAAATCCATCTGCAAGGGCGTGAATCGATGAAAAATTCTTGTTAAACAACGCCGCATCCAATTGCTCCTTCGCGATGTTTCGCGCGGTTTCCGTATTTTCGAATTGCTCAAGGGTGATCACACTATCGCGATACAACTTTCCCATCCGCCCAAAATCGCGCTGTGCTTTTTCATAAGCCAATCGCGCCTGCGATACTTGTGCCTCGATCTCCGTTAAATCCAACGTTGCCAACACCTGGCCTTTCTTCACGCGGTCGCCTTCCTTCACCAATACTTTTTCCACAACACCTCCTGTTTTAAAGGCGAGAACAGCTTCATCATCTGTCGATACTTGTCCTGAAAGTTTGAATGACGTTATACCCGTTGCTTTCGACGGTTGAATAATCTTTACCGGAATTGGCTCATTCGCTTTGGGAATTGTATTCGTTTTGCCTTGGCTTTCCGTGCACGCTTGAATGACCACTGCCGCCGCAATAGCCACAACTACGCCCAACATTAATTTCATCGTATTTTTTTTCATAGTACAAGAGGTTTCGATTATAGTTTGAATTGATATGAAGCATTCTCGCGTTCGAGTCGTGCTGAGGCTGTCAACACGTCAAGTTGCCGAAGATTGGTTTGCAGGGCCGATTCTGTGAGTTGATTTCGCGCATCTAAATATTCTATCAGCGAATTGATTCCCTCACGATATCCTTTCTCAATCAGATTGAAATAACTCTGTGATGCTTTGAGCTGCACTTCGGATGCGCTGAAGTTTTCGAGCATTACTTGAAAATCGTTTTGAGCAACACGCCTAGAAAGATCCAACTCCTGTGATGTATAATTCAACTGATATTCCGTTTTCTGAATTTCATATCGACTGTTACGAATACTATACTGATTTCTAAAACCGTTGAAAATCGGCACAGACAATTGAACACCGAATAAGTAGTATCGTGAGTCATTGTTGAACTCCCAATCTGACGCCTGTGAACCAAGATCAACAAATGCACTTACCTTTGGCAAACGACTAAGTTTATTGAGCTGCAGTGATGCATGATTAATTTCTTGCACAGCCTTGATCATCGATATTTCTTCCCGCGTGCTCTCCGCGTTTTCTGACACAGGAACGCCAACAGCGCTCATATCAAGCGTCGTATTTATTGGTGCATTTAAGTCGGCATTCAATAAAAAGTTAAAATATCGTTGGGCATTCGTTGCGTTGTTCTTCGCACTGTTCAACCCGGCCTTCACTCTTTCTACCTCACTCTTCGAACGCAACACCTGAGCATGCACAGCTTTTCCGTTTCTTTGCAGTGACTCATTCAGCTCAAGATTTTTATGAACAAGCACCAAAGCGCTCTCATAAATCCGAATCGCTTCTTTTGCCGACAGCAGATTGTAGTAGGCTAATTTGATGTCCATCACCAATTGGCGTTTGTATCGCTCCAACTCATACGTCTCAAGAACAACCTTCTGCTGATGTATACTTTTATTTACATGCAGATCGGTATTGACTAACGGCAACGATGTTCGAACACGCGCGTCATAAAAATTTTTGGGAAAGAAGTTCTGATTAACGTTCTCAACAGTTGGAAAATCATCACTGCTTGTCATTTGATTAAGCGTGGTATACACCGGATTCAGGAGGTCACCAATCGGCAAGGCAATACTCCGGCCGCCGTCGCCGCTAGTATAGTCTGTCAGGAAGTTGATTGAGGGAAGAAATTGACTCCGCGCCGATTTCAGCGCGAGCTCCGCCTGATGCAACGTGATCCGCTTTTGCTGAACTACTAGGTTGCTTCGGATCCCTTGTTCAATGTATTGGTCGAGCTCGTTTTGTCCTCGTACTTCGTTGAACAAGATGCACAACAGGCCTAACGAAAGACCTAAAATGCGAATAATGAGGGGGTTAGTTTTCATTGATTATAAAGTTTACACTGTTAAGTCTATAAGCAAAAAAATTTATTGTGGCTTGCTATGCATTCTTTCCAAAATTTCTTGAATCACGCCGGTTGCCTTGTTGGCGAGATCTTCTTGGTTCAACGCCGACACCACGGAACAACGGTTACGGATTTCTAGCGAACAGATTCCATGCACCATAGACCAAAGCGTAAAGGCGACTACTTCAGCATCCATTCCGTGGAAATATCCCCTTTGAATACATTCTCCAACCGTTCCGATTAGAAACTCAAACGCTCGTTTTCCTTCCTCCCATTCACCCGCTTCCTTTTCCACCGACTTCATCGGCGAATTGATGATAAACATGAGGTCGTAAAACTCCCCATTCTCCTTAGCAAAATTGATATAAGCCTTCATTACCGCTTTCAATCGTTCAAAAGGATCCGACACGTGTGCCAACGGCCGGAAGTACTGATTCAGAAGAACGAAACCCTCTGTATGAAGCGCATGAAAAATGTCGTCCTTGTCCTTGAAATATAGATAGATCGTTGTTGGAGAATATTCAATCTTCTCAGCAATGTTCCGAATCGACGTTTCCTCAAAACCCTTCTCCATAAATAAAGCTTTCGCAGCTTGAAGAATCTTTCCCTTCAGCTCTTCTTTCTGTCGTTCCTTCCTCGCAGTGATACTCATTGCTTTCGAAAATATGTTAATTAACGGTGTTAAGTTAATTACTGTTTTGCGAATGCACAAACAATGCCGAAAAATTTCACTACACCTTGTGTTTGCTTCAATCTAAAAAGAATGATTATAATTAAGCAATCGATTGCGCATATGGTAACAAAATTCACTCCCTATCTTATTGCTTTGCTTGCTTTACTGATGACAGCCTCCGTTCCATCTCCACGGCCGATTACCGTTTACCTTATCGGCGATTCCACCATCGCTAACAAACTCACCAGCGCTTACCCTGAGACCGGCTGGGGAATGCCTTTCAAGTTCTTTTTTGATTCAACCGTAACGGTCGACAACCGCGCAAAAAACGGGAGAAGTACGCGCACTTTCCTTTCTGAAAATCTTTGGCAACCCGTCGCCGATGCTTTGAAAGAAGGCGACTATGTATTCATCCAGTTTGGTCATAATGACGAATCAAAAGAGAAAGTCGATCGATACACTGCACCCGACGCTTACAAACAGAATCTCGTGCGATTCATTACTGAAACGAGGGCGCGGAAAGCAACACCAATATTATTGACACCCGTGTCGCGTAGGAAGTTTGTCGACGGCAAAGTCATTGAAACACATCCAGCATATTCGCCTTTAGTAATCGAAGTAGCAAAATCGCAAGGGGTTTCACTCATCGATCTTGATGCAAAAAGTCGAGAACTGTACCAGTCATTTGGTGAAGAATCTTCCAAACTACTGTTTCTTCATTTGAAGCCCGGAGAACATCCAAATTATCCAGATGGAAAGGAAGACAATACACATTTTAGTGAGCTTGGTGCACGCAAAATTGCCCAGATCATACTTGCAGAAATTAAGGCGCAAAAGTTGGCGCTTGCTGAACGGATAACCAAGCCTGTAAAAAAATAGGACTACGCGTCGTAGTCGATAGTCACATCGCCCGCCACTGCATAGCCCGTACAAGTTAGCACTCTACCCTTTTGCAGTTCTCGCTCAACGAGTACTTCATTGTATGACATCCACACGCGACCGCTGCTGCAAGTGGCCGCGCAGGTACCACACTTTCCTGCTTCACAACTGTAAGGTAATATTAGGCCTTCGCGTTTCGCCGCTACCAAAATTGTTTCCGGATATTGTGCTGTGAATTTGTACCGCTTTCCATTTTGAATGAGCGTGACGTAATGCGCATCTGTATCGGGTGGCAACTCTCTTACATTAACTTTTGTCGTATCAAAAATTTCTTTACGAATGTTGGCTGAAGGAATTCCCGTCGTTAACAACGTGATGGTAGCCATTTGCATGTAGTCTTTGGGACCGCACAGATAAAATAACGCACTGGACTTCTCGATGTTCACATGCTGTTTGACAAAGTCGGTAAGGAAAATTTTCGTTAACCGCGCTTGAAGCAGGTTCTTTGAATTACTATTCAGCCACGTCACATGAAAGCGAGAAGGAAAATCGCGTTTCAGAGATTGAAGCGCGCTCTTGAAAACAATTGTTTCCTCACTTTTATTACTATACAATAAATAGATTGTGTTAGAAGTTTGATGCAACAACGTTTTGATCATAGGGAGCACCGGTGTAATACCACTTCCCGCGGCCAGAAAGAAAAACTGTTGATGTGATTCTACAGGTTTAGGTAGCAAGAAAAAACCGGACACGCCAATCGACTGCAATGTATCGCCGACCTTACAGGTGTCGAATAAAAACCTTGAAAAGGCACCATTGTCAATGCGCTTGACGGTAATCGTCAAGGGCTCGCCTAAAAATGAAGCAGAGGAGATTGAATACGAACGCCGCGCATCTACCGTCGCAGAAAAAACTAACGTTAAAAATTGTCCAGGTTCATAGGTAACGTCATGATTCCCCACCGGCTTTAGTACAAATGACTTTGTATCAAAGGCTTCAGTAGTTATTGCTGTCACCAGCAGCGAGATCAATTCCATATGCGGCAATCAAAATTCAAGTGTAGTCAATAAGTGTTTGAATTTAAAATAGACGACGATCAACTTTTTTCTACTACGCTACATCTCAAGAGCAAATCTGACCTATGAAAAAACTAATCGTATTGATTGCATTATCGATACCGTTTCATCTTGCTGCGCAGACTCAAAAAATCGGTCATGCCGATTGGGTATACATCTTCAGTAAAATGCCAGAGATGAAGGAAATCCAATCTGTGCTCAAAACACACGAAGCGCAATTAACAGGGCAACTCGAGACAAAAAAAAGAGATTGGGACACGAAGTACAAAGCGTTTCAATCATTACCATCAACAACGCCTGAGACGATCAAAAAAGATAAGCAAGATGAATTAGCTTTTCTAGAAGAGAACATGCGCAAGTTCCACGTAGAAGCACAACAATATCTTCAGAAAAAAGAATCTGAATTAATGGCGCCGGTATTCGATAAGGTAGGAAAAGCTATTGAGGCCGTTGCAAAAGAAAATGGGTTTGCATACATCATCAATCCGCAAGTAACAGGTGGCGGTGATGTTCTCCTTTTCGCCGACGAGCAATATAACATTTCAAATCTGGTGCTCCGGAAAATGGGGATTACACCAGTGCTTACCCAGCCAGAATGAAAAAAGGTGTCTGCTCAGGACACCTTTTATACCAAAACCAAACCTAACTATATAGACGATGAAAAAACTTTTTGCAATCGAAGAAGCTTGCTTACGCCTTGCTTTAATGATTCAAAGTTAACATCGATGTGAGGTTTAGAACAGAGGAAAAACGTCCTAGATATCACAGGAAAAACACCCCATAAAAAAGGGGAAACGGTAGTCGTTCGCTAATCCGATCAAGACAGATTATTCGATGATATAGATCTTATTCTTGATTGCAAAAACCGCTAGTCCAACGCGGCTTTTTATCTGCAGTTTTTCAAAAAGGGTTTCACGGTAACCGTCGATCGTCTTCGGACTGAGAAACATTTCACCCGCAATCTCTTTGTATGTTTTCTCCGTGCATACCAGTTTCAAAAACTCAATTTCTCTTTCTTTCAACTGTATCGGCGCTTGCTCTGTTTTGTGAAGTGAACTCAACACAGTATTCGTAATCCGTTCCGAATGATAAAATCCTTTTTCGACGATGTCCTTAAAGGCTTCCTGAAGAATGACAGGGTTGATATCCTTTAACAAATAGCCCTTTGCGCCAGCGCGTAACATACTGATAATTGTATTTTCATCGTCGTCCATCGATAACGCAAGCACGTTAATTTCAGGACAGTTCTTCGTGAGCCATTGTGTGGTTTCAATACCATTCATCACGGGCATATTGATATCGATCAGCGCAATGTCCGGGCGTACTGGCGAGGCTTTAAGTTGTTTTATAAATTCGTCACCATTTTTTACGGTATAAAGCACTTTGTAATTCTCGAATGTATTGAGCAATGTTTGCAGCGCCTGTGCAAACAATGAATGGTCGTCAACAATAACTATCGAGTAGCTATTCTTCATGGGAGGAGGTTTTTGTTTTTTGTTCTCTAAAGGTATAACAAAGAATTAAATTCACGCCTTCATTTGGCGCCGTGCGGATACTATATGTAGCCCCAGCCATTAAAGCGCGACTTTTCATATTGATCAGTCCCGACGTTACCTGTGTTTTTTCCGGGTCGAACCCAACGCCATTATCACGAGCTGCAACTTCAAGCCGATCCGCGAAAAATTCGATTATCACCGTGAGTTCTGTGGCTTTCGAATGGCGTACCACGTTGGAAAAGAATTCCTGAAGAATACGGAAGATGATGATCTCGTCGCGCCCATCGATCGGAACTACATTGCCCTTTACAGACAATGAAGCCTTTAGAAAATTAAGACGGTTAAATCGCTCCAGCTCATAACCGACCGACTTTACCAACCCCAGGTTACTGACCACTTCATGATTAAGCGTTTTAGACAACAGGCGGATTTCGTGAAGGCTGTCGCCGATTAGATTTCCAATTTCTGACAGCGCTTGCTTGTGCTCTTCCGGGAGTTTACGTTGCAGAATACTCAGTTGCATCTTTGCCGTCGATAGTATTTGCCCGACGTTGTCGTGAAGTTCCCAACCTATATTCTTGAAACTTTGCTCTTGTATTTCCATCTGCGACTTAGCAATCTCTTGTTCGATTTTTTGCTCCGCAGAATGACGATCAATGATGTAGTTATTCTTCTTCGTCTGAAAAATTACAAAGAATATAATGATGATAACCACCAAAATAATTAACGTAAAAGTAGCTACTAAAATAACCTCTCTTTCCATCGTACACGTCCGTCGCTATTGTTTTAATCCTTCCACCTGCGGTCTACTAATAATAAACCCAAGCGTAAAGCAACTGTACATCACCAAGTTCAAAGTGAAAAACATAATCGCTAACGCGTCGTTGCTTAGAAAATCGGGAAGCAAGTTAATGCTTAGCACGAATGGGATAATGCCAGTATAGAACACGAATAATCCGATGCTAATCCAGAACATCAGATAATTTTTAAAGTAGAGAATCTTTTCTGTATTGAGAATTTCGACCAAGAACAGTGCAATGGTCATCATCAACAAAATTGCGCCCAAGGTGAACGTGTAGGAGGCGAACGCGGCTGTGACGCTAAGTTTTTGAATCCAAAGGAAATTGACGACGACGGCTACCACAAACATTACTAGAAACGTCAGCACCCATTGTCGGTAGCGTGGAATGGTAATAATCGAATAGTATAAAAAGAAGTAATAGGCGTATTGAAGGGAAGTGAGAACGTTATAGATGTAATTGTTCTGAAGACGAGCTTCGGTATATTGTTTCAACGTCCCGATTGCAAATTCAACCAGGACGATGAACCAAAGCATATACACAAAGTATTTCAAGTTGGAGTTGGAATATTTTCGATAGAAAATTATTCCTGCAATTGCCGTAACGAGTTCCAAATATTTAATCCACCCCAACAAATTCATCTCACATTTCCCTCACGATTTAATCCCGGCAATTCGGTTTACACATCTCTCCCATGTTAGCAACCGAGCTTGTCGTCTCTGTTGCCGTCGATGTCAACTTATAGATCGACGTGCCGTTAGCAGCACGATCTTTTCCAGTGGTGATAATCTCATGGATCGGTTTCGGCACGCCATTTTCTACATGTAATGGGTCGAATGCGATGTGTGCTTGTTTCTTCTCATCGTAGTATGTCGGCACGTAAATAAAAGTTTGATAGTCGGCCTGGATACCATACTTGATGGAGTCCGCAGGATAGGCAACATAGTACATTCGGAGGCCTGATATTTTCATGTTCACCTTCTTCGCCTCTTGTTCCAAAAATCCGATATAACCTTTATAAAAGTCCACAGAGTGCCATCCATAGCGCGCATCTTCCTTGCCAACACTTGCATTTAAAGCTTCATATCTTTTCTGGTAAGCACCGTACATAGCAGTAGCTTGCTCGAGTGTGATTGTCTCTTTAGGTTTTTCATATACAATACCAGCGTCGCCGTCTCCGCCCTTCGGCTTTTGACAACCCACGGCAAATGCCACCATAATGACCAACAACACTGTTGTTTTACGCATAACTGAGATAATTTTCATAATGAGGGGATCTTTGATTTAATCCCAAACTAGAGAGAAATGGGCGGGCGATCAAAGGGGATTTTCCCGGGCACCATCGAATGCGCTACAGCATCAAACGTTTTTTCCAACTTCAAACGTGCGGTGGGCTAAAAAAGAAACGGACATGAAGATCGCTTTAAAATCTCCATGTCCGCCTGTTCGCGCGTGCTATCCAAGCACTATCCGCCAAACATCTTGCCCAGACCGCCGAGCATATCCTTAGCCTTGTCTGAATTCAGAATACTCCCCACATCAAAGTTGCTATTACCTGTAAAATTCTTCATGACGTCTTGAAGATCAAAATCATTGTCGTTCGGATTGTTCGTCTTATTCACAAACTGATTCATCACTGTAGGAATAAGACTTGCGGCAATACTTTGCGCCTGCTGTTGTGATACACCAAACTTAGACGCAAGACTTCCCGCCACTTTCGCGATGAGTTGCGTCACCATTGGATTGTTCGTCAACGAAGATTGTTGTCCCCCTTTAAACATCGATACCACATCTTGGATGTTACCTTGTGATACCTGTCCCTTAAGACCATCGAAAATCTGGGTCGCCACATCTTTAATGGCAGCATTGTTGTGCTGATTAGGAACCGCATCGTTCTGAACAATTGCTTTCCCTGCGTTCTGCTCCACGAGCTTAATCAGTTGATCTAGCATAGTCTATTATTTTTGTTTGTCTATAAATTACTTCTTCGCCACTTTGCGCACAGTTCTAATAAGGTCGTCTGGTTTTACAGGTTTCTTAATGAATGCATCCACACCCTGTTGAAAAGCCAGTGCGATAATTTCCTCTTCGCCGTCAGCAGAAAGCATGATAATGGGTGTCGCTTTCTTCTGCTTTTCTCGAATGAACGATACAAGCTCGTCGCCAGAATGAAAGGGCATGTGAATATCCGTGATCACTATATCAAAATCGAATTCTTTCAATTTGCGAAGTCCCTCCTCCCCATCTTTTGCCGTGAAGACGATCAAGTTTTCACTTTCAAGCTTCTTTTGAATGATCCGCAAACAAGCAATATCGTCGTCGCAAACTAAGGCTTTCATCGGCGCAGGATTAAGGGGAATGTCTGCTAAGTTAAAAATTGCCGCCACTTAAAATACGGGGTATCCAGTTATTTTATTTCTATTGCAATCCATTGATTTACAATTTATTCAGGCTAATGTACCGAGAAACAAAAAAAACTGATTTTAACTGTGACTCTTCCGCGGTTCATGGACTATTATTGCAAATCAAATTGAAATAGCACCAAGCGATGTCCTCCAAAAAGCAACTCTTTGTCCTTCCCTTTTTTCTACTCATCATTGTCTTCGCTTGCAAGCAAACTGTTGAAATAAAGACAAAACCCAACCCGTCGCTTCAATTAAATTGGAAAACGCTAAACTTGTCTGGCAAGCCAACGCAGATTATCGAAACGAATTATAAACAGTTTGTACCTGATTCGATGATTGAGGACGTAGTGACGCGCGAGAACTTCACATTTGATGAATTGGGGAACCTTATTTCACGCGAAACCTTTGGTGAAGGGCAAAAGTCTGCTTTCTCTCACCGCTATGAATATGACGCATACGGTAATACCATCAAGGTATCGTCCAATGACGCACGCGGGAGGCTAACAAACATATCGGAGAATATCCTCGATTCAATCGGAAATGCAATCGCTGTCAAGAATACAAACTACGATGGTAAACTTGTAAATCATATTGCTTACAAATACGATGGTCATGGCAACGTGATTGAGCGAAAACAAGAGGAACCGCCAATTGCCGTGATCTACAAACGCAAATATGCCTACGACGAAAAAGGTCGCTGTATTTTAAAAGAGGATGTGACCGGAGGGAAACATCAGGTGAAAGAAGAAATCCAATACGACGACGCATTGCATACGGTAACGACAACGCGTTTTATTGATGGCGTTCTTGATAACACAACCATTGAACAATATGACGACCGTCAGCAGTTAATATCGCATACCACCGAATACAAAAGTTATAAACACGGTCGAACAATGCAATACGACAAAGCTGGTAATCTGCTGGCATATATCCGTCACGCAAATGACAAGATCGATTCTGTGTTTAGCTACAAAGTTGCATACACCTACGACAAGGTTGGCAATTGGATTACGCGCACCAAATCTAACTTGGACGGGACGCCGCGAACATCGTTGCAGCGCGACATTTCTTATCAATAATTGGCTTATCGTTTAACGACCTTCTTCACAACACTGCGCGCACCTTTCGTGAGCTTGAGCACATACATTCCGGCGGGTAGTGCAGACACATCCCATTGATCGATGCTCTTTTGAACGCTGGGGAAAATCCGACCAGTAGTATCAGCAATGCTAAACTGGGCACCATTGAAATAACGATCATGCACGCGAATACTCACGACTGATTCCATCGGATTCGGAAAAACGGTGAACGCATCATCAATGGATTCAGCCACCCGCGTTGGTGTGTACACGGTATTATAAATGTTTCGCAGCAATGATTTACTATCACTCGTCGGTCTATCTTGCGCGAGTTGCCAAATCATAATTCCACCGTAACCTTCGTCAATTACGTACTGTGTTTTTTTGGTAATGGTAGGAACCCCGTTGTAATAAATTGTATTACCCGAAGCGTCTCTATTTTGTGCTTCGCTTCCAAATCGTGTTAATATCTGAGCATATGACACACCTTCATTTGCATCTGCGCCAAAGCCGTATCCGTAGAATGGCACACCAAGAATAGCTTTCTCTTTTTGAAGCCCCTTATGTGTTACCCACCAATTCAAACTTGTTACTGCAAACTCATAACTAGCATGCTGTCCGGGCGCGGAAGGATTCCACGGCCCCGTTGAATCGTATGCCATGATGTTTAGAAAATCAAAAAGCTGAACTGTTTCCGAAGCAACCATGTCGCCATTGTTCAGGTGTGATAACGCCGCAGTCATCAATTTTCCGGCTGGCAATGATTGCTTAAGGTCGGCGACAAACTTTCCATAGTCTCCATTGATGGCTGGGCCTTCCAAATCAAGATCGATCCCATCGAGGTCATGATCATTAAGGTATTGCACAATTTTGCTGACAAAGCTTGCTCGGTGATTATCGTCAATCAATGTAAAGTAGCGCGCACGCATCGTGGCATCCAGCGACGAGCCTCCTCCACAAATAGAAACCAGCACCTTAACATGATTGGCTTTAGCTTTTGTAACAAAAGAGGCATTGTTTGTATTGAACGATAAATTTCCGTTGATGTCAGGGTTTTCAAACGCAAGATTCAAATGCGTAATTTTCGACCAATCGATCGCGTTGGCATCACCACTTGTATAACTGTACCCGACGATCTTAAACTGCGCCGTCAGCGTTGATGTACATAAACAAAAAAGGAAAGTCACGAACAGGGAATGAATCAAAACAAGCGTACGCATCAGTGTTAAAGTATAAGTCAAGTATGGCGCTAGGAATTTTCCAGGCGACGGCGAAGATTTACATTATCTCTTGGCTACTCAAACTTTCGTGGGCTACATACGAACCTACCACGGTTTCCACGGGGGCTACAGAATACTTTGATATCGACGATTCAAACAAATACCGCACGATTGACAGCCTACGACCGAATTTATGTTGTCGTGTTATCATAAAACGAGCATGATGTTACACCCCTGCAGTCTTTTCTGTCAGATCAGCCCAATAGCGCTTGGGAACGTGGCGCAAGTGAAGCTTTATATTTCGGCGCTCCTGGATATTTACATGATCAAAATAACTCCGCCACAATGTTTGATACGCGACCTCCTCCTCATGCACAGTTGTTGAGAGCGAGGTGTCTGCGGTGGATTTTTCAATTATCACGTCAGAAACAAGGCGCGTTTGTGGATCGTGGTGAATTCCATAGTCGCGGTCGCGATCGTAAATCAACCAATGCTGATCTGCATAACGGTCCTGGAAATGCGATGCAACAAGCGGAAGCACATTGAAGTCAGGTGAAATAAAAGCACAATACAAATCGTCTTGCAGTCTTATGAAACGCACAAATGCTTCCATACGATGCTTCTCGCGGTGAACACTGTGTGCTGTTTGTGACACCATATTCACAACAGAATTGGCAAAATTTTTCTCTATCGTGGAATTGTTTTGAAATGCATACCGAACATACGCTAGCAACGTGTCTTCGATACCGGGAAGTCCCGATAGGAAAGCGTAGTAAAATTCTCGCCTTGCATGATTGCTTACCTTCTTACACAACCCTTCCCATACACGCTGCGCTTTCAACTTGTCTGTCATAACCGTTTCAGGGCTATCAAACATTGTAGCCTGGTACCGCTCCTTAGTGTCGATGCTGCAGTCATACATCTTGTATTCAAACGCAATAAAGATCGCCGTCAACAAGCCGTTAAAACTTCCGTCGTAAAGCAGTGTAGTCATTGGAATAAGGAAGTTTGCGATGAGAATGAAGTTCCAAATTTGCTCTGCGTAAGAATGTGTGCACGAAGCTTTCGTGCGTCAACCTCTTTAGGCATTGCCGACGATTGACAAATCACAAAATGTTTCGCTCTGTTGAAAGCGACGCCGATCTTCCGAAGGTGTTCCCATCCTAACTTTTGAAAGTTTCGAGCTGCGACTATTTTCTTAGCTGAATTCAGTCCGATGCCTGGAACACGTAAAATCATTTCGTATGGTGCCGTATTAACATCCACTGGAAATTGATCTAGGTTGCGAAGCGCCCAACTCAGCTTCGGATCGATATCAAGATCAAGATTCGGATTTTTCGGATCTACCAACTCCTTTACGGAGAATTGATAAAAACGTGTAAGCCAATCCGCTTGATACAATCTGTTCTCTCGAATTACCGGCACGGGCGTACCAAGTACGGGAAGTCTGTTGTCATTACTGATCGGTACGTAACCCGAATAATAAACACGCTTAAGCTGATAATTTTTATACAACGAGTCAGCAATCGACATCACCTGCAGGTCGTTCTCCGGACTCGCGCCGACCACCATCTGCGTGCTTTGTCCTGCGGGTGCGAAGTTGGGCGTGCTTTTGATGATCTTTTTGTCAGACGCCAAGGCACGGATGTTTTCACTGACAAACGCCATTGGCTTCATAATATCAACGTGCGATTTCTCCGGCGCTAATGTTTTGAGACTGGTCTCTGTAGGCAATTCGATGTTAACACTTAGTCTGTCAGCATACAGCGCTGCTTCGTGCGTGAGTTCTTCTGAACATCCGGGAATAGTTTTGAGATGTATGTAGCCGTTAAAGCGCTCCGCGGTTCGCAACCGTTTGGCTACACGCACGAGGCGCTCCATTGTGAGATCAGCATCCTTAAAAATGCCAGAACTCAAGAAAAGCCCCTCAATGTAATTTCGCCTGTAAAAATTGATTGTCAAGCTTACGACTTCATCAACCGTGAAACCTGCTCGTGGTATATCGTTACTTCTTCGCGAGATGCAGTAGGCGCAATCGTAAATGCAATGGTTAGTCAATAAAATTTTCAAAAGCGAAACACAGCGACCATCCTCTGTATAGCTGTGACATATGCCTACGCCCGTGCTGTTACCCAGACCGTTGCTTTTATTCGCACGCTTACTGCCGCTTGAAGAACATGAGACGTCATAACGTGCCGCCTCTGCTAAAATCTCCAACTTTTCCTGAATCGGATCCCACTGCATCAACTATTATTTTTGGTTAACACAGATCAAATATAACTAATAATATTAGTTACTAAAATTCAGAATACTTTATCATCATATTTCTACAACTTCAGTCTTAAACAAAGATGCCGTGCGTTCGAGTGACGATTTCTTCTTGTCAAAATCATATATATGTGTCGCCACCATCAATTCATTCACATGTGTATTCTCGACAAACGAGGTGAGTTCTGTCTGCAATGTATCAAGGCTTCCCACAAAAGAATAGTATAGCATTTGTTTTACCGCAGCATGCTCTTCAAGCGACCACCGTCTTTCCATATCAGCAACAGGGGGCGGCAAGGGCTTCCTGTTATTTCTTACCATCCCTAATACTAACTGCTGAAAAGATGATGCTAAAAATTCAGCCTCTTCATCGGTCTCCGCAGCGATGATATTCACGCAGGCCATCGCATACGGTTTATCAAGGTATTGTGAGGGCTGAAAGTTAGTATGATAAAGTTGCAGCGCTGGGAAAAGTTGTGCGGGGGCAAAATGTGATGCAAACGCAAAAGGTAAGCCCAGCTTCGCCGCGAGTTGTGCACTAAATGTACTCGAACCCAAAAGCCACACTGGCACATGGGTACCGACGCCTGGAATTGCTTTCACTTTTCCTTGCTTGTCAGGGGAACCAAAATACTGTAACAGCTCTGCCACATCGTTCGGAAACGAATCCACGTCGCCGTTCAAATTCCGACGCAACGCATATGCCGTGGCTTGATCTGTGCCCGGCGCGCGACCTAACCCAAGGTCTATACGCCCTGGGTAAAGTGATTCCAGCGTTCCAAATTGCTCAGCGATGATGAGGGGTGCATGGTTGGGCAACATAATTCCCCCCGACCCAACACGGATACTTGAGGTGCCCTGCGCAATATGCCCGATAAGCACACTCGTCGCTGAAGAGGCCACACTTTCCATATTGTGATGTTCCGCAAACCAATAGCGCTTGTAGCCGAGCTGTTCAGCATGCTGTGCAAAAGCTAAACTTCTTTTAAATGCATCTCCTGCGGAACGATCGCCCTGGACGATGCCAGCCAAATCGAGCACAGAAACCGGTATATCTTTTAGATTTATCGCCATACAAAAATATATCGAATTATTTCGATGGATACGTAACAGCCGAGGCCACTGGTTAGTTCGGCATTCATAAATTATTTAATGAATGCTGACATCTCACCGTCCAGCCAAATCATTTTGTATTTCTTACCATAAGCCCTTAATTTGAGCGCGATAACATGAACAATTATGTCAATTACAAAGGCGTATGAATTGGTAGGCATGAAGGCGATCAGTGATGTTGTTGCCAACACACTTCGGGAAATGATTGCACATGCAAAGCCTGGAATGACTACAAAGGAGCTCGATAATTTTGGCGGCGAAAAAATGATGCAAAGTGGCGCACGCTCTGCTCCCAACCTTACGTACAATTTTCCTGGACACACTTGTATTAGCGTTAACAGCAGTTTCGCTCACGGCATTCCGTCAGACAAGGTTATCCTCCAAGAAGGAGACCTCATCAACATCGACGTATCTGCAGAACTTAACGGCTATTGGTCTGATAACGGATGTTCATTTGTACTTGGTAGAGATGTTCACGGCCACCAAAAACTTATCGACACGTCGAAAGACATTCTTCGCAAAGCACTTATGGCCATTCGTGATGAGGTACGCATTTCGGATGTCGGAGGACTCATCGAAGATGAAGCGCGCCGCGCCGGTTATCGTGTGATCCGAAATCTTACCGGCCATGGCATCGGCAGAAGCTTGCACGAAGCGCCAAAAGAAATCGCCAATTATCGCAACAATCAATATAAAGCGAAGTTCAAAGCCAATAGTATTGTCGCTGTGGAAACGTTCATCGCCACCAAATCAACCATGGCTAACACACAACGCGATGGCTGGACATTGGTTGGAAACAAAGGTGGATTTGTCGCGCAGCATGAACACACCCTGATGGTTACGAAAAACGCTCCCGAAATTCTTACACTCGCTAACGGCATCGTTTAAAATTCCGAGCGTATCATAGCGGATTAGCCGAACGTTGTACGATCTTAACTCAGCGTGCATAATTCAACAATCCGGCGCTAACTTACTTTCATGAAAATCATCACGCTCACAGCAGCGATACTACTATGCGCGAGTATGGCGCATGTATCCGCACAAGTACACAATTCGACGGATTCCATCAACGTCAACCTTCACGACGACCACGCTTGTCAATGTGTTGACGTTACGATCTCGATTACAAATATACGCGGCGACACACTTTCGCTCCTCTTGCCGCGATGGTCTCCAGGGTATTATCAAATCATGGATTATCCGAACAATGTTTTTGACTTCGCTCCCACCGGTAGCCATAATCGTGCATTGACCTGGCGAAAACAATATCCTAACGTTTGGAAAATTGCAAGCAAAAATAACTCAACTGTTATCGTTCGATACCGCGTAAAGTCGTCGGACAAGTTCGTCGCCAGAACTACCGTCACGCCAGATTTCACGTACCTCGTGCCAACAAGCCTAATCATGCATCCTGAAAGGCAAATCGAAACACCTATTCTACTCACTGTAACGTCCGACAAGAAAAACAAAACGATCGCCACGGGATTAAAGAAAGTAACAAATCAACAGCACAAGTTGGCAGCTACTGACTTCGATAACCTTTACGATTGCCCTATTCTCATCGGCGATATTGAAACACTGCAAACATTCACCGTTAAAAATGTACCCCACATCTTCCAAGGGTATAAGCTTGGAAATTTTGATCGCGATACGTTCACGGCAAATCTTCAAAAGATCGTCGAAACCGCAGTAAGTATTATCGACGACATTCCTTACAAACAGTATACTTTTTTGGGCATCGGCCCCGGCCAAGGCGGAATCGAACACAGCAATTCAACAACGGTCGCATTCGATGGCAACGCTATGGCTACACGCGAGAGTCAGCTACGGATGTATTCCTTCCTTGCGCATGAGTACTTCCATCATTATAACGTCAAGCGAATCAGGCCGATAGAACTCGGACCTTTTGACTACAGTCATGAAAACAGAACGAAACAACTCTGGATTTCTGAAGGAATTACAGTGTATTATGACCATTTGATCTTAGCGCGTGCCGGTCTCTCAACCGCCGACGAATTGTTGAAAAGCTTTAGTGCACTGATCAACCATTATGAATCAGGCACAGGAAAAAATTTCCAGACACTCGCAGACGCAAGTTATCATACATGGTCCGACGGTCCTTTTGGTCGACAAGGTGACGCTGTAAACAAAACAATCTCAGTGTATGAAAAAGGAACAATTGTAGCGCTACTCCTTGACCTGCGTATTCGTACAGAAACTGCAGGTCGCAAATCTCTTGACGATGTAATGAAGACTGTCTATTACGAATATTACAAGAAACATGGACGTGGGTTCACAGAAGAAGAGTTCAGGAAAGTTTGTGAACACATCACCAAAAGTAAGCTGACGGATTTCTTCGATTACATTTACACCCTCACGCCTATTGATTACACGAAATACTTTACTGCCGCGGGACTTGACTTTAAAGAGAACAAAGATGGCAAAGGAAGATCCCTTTCATTCACTGTAAATTCCACGAAGCAACAAGCGAAGATTCTCGCAACATGGCTGAAAAACGATTGATACATCCTTGAATAGCGCTTTTTGCGAAAAAAAACTCAAGAATTATCGCATATTTTTGCATCCACTATTTGCGAAAATCCATTCTTAACTTATTTTTGCAACCTCTTTGAACAACACCACTGCAAAGTGGGGTCGAAAGAAGAGAAAAAGGAAAGCCTCCTTAGCTCAGCTGGTAGAGCAACTGACTTGTAATCAGTAGGTCGCTGGTTCGATTCCGGCAGGGGGCTCTTGATACAAAGGCATCTACAAACGTGGATGCCTTTTCTTATTTAAAACGTTGTGTTTAGTTAGTTGACTACCTGTCTTCAGGGTTAATCGTTATCCGTTAATAGTAATGCGCTGAACGGATATTCTTATCTATTTCAAGCCGGCTCAAAATGCCGTGATGAGCACACCTCCGATTTAGGTGCGTACCCTTTCCCTTTCTTTCTCATTTTGCAGTAAATTTCGCTGGTCCTAACGTGAGAAGCGCGGGCATCTTCTCTAATTTTCCGTCCCAGTGTAAAAGTCATATGTTGCTTTTGCAATGTCTGCGATAATTTTCTCGTTTGTGGCAGAATCTTCTTTCGACTCGCTTACAAAAACACTGATAATAAAATATTCACCAGTCGGTAAGAAAACGATTCCTATGTTGTTCAATGCAGCAGTAATTCCCGTTTCTTTGTTTATCCCCGACGAACCTGTTTTGTGAGCAACAATGGTTCCTGCAGGCAATTGTCCCTTGATCCGCATTTTGCCAGTTGTTGTTTCCCTATTTGTTTTCCAAAAAAAATCATAACTACTTTTTGAAAGTAAGTTGCTTCTATTTTCATAAAATAATCTAAGCGTTTCACTTGCTGCTTTCGGGGTAGTCCAGTTTTGAAACATATTTTCCCACTTCGCCTGCATGTCTTCTTCGTTGAAAGTGATTTGTATATCATTGATGCCACTTCTTTTAATATAGGCTTCCACCGTTTTAGGTGTTCCAATAAGGCGTATTAATGCGTCGCACGCGGTGTTGTCACTAATGGATACAGAATATTGAATTAGCTTTTCAATCGTAAACGTTCCTCCATTAGGATTTTCATCTCTAAGGGGACTATAAATACTACTTGGTAAAAGTTCGTCCTTACTAATCTCAATTTTCTGATCTAAAGAAAGCTTTCCTTTGTCGATTTCCGACAATACGGCTAATGCTATATGAAACTTAAATACGCTTTGCATAGGAAATCGCCTATCTCCGTGTATTGAAAGTGTGTCTTTTCCATTGGTGCCAATTATAGACACACCCACTACAGCGCTTTTGTTAGATAATATTTTCTTGATGCTATTTTTTAGGCGATCGGTATTGTTGGATTGTGCGCTACATGTTGTTGCCAGTAAAAAAAGTAAAACTGTTAACTGAAAAATTCTATTCATTTCCGATCTTATGTTTTAAGGTGTCATTAAAAATTGTCACAAAAAACGAATATATGTAATTACTTTCGCATCGATGGTAGCTTACTTATTTGTTCGTGATTTTTGATCAGCTTAATGTAACTCAATTTATATCAAGGATCTGATCAGGTGTTGATTCCGCTCAATTGCGATTAATTTACATTTATAATTTTTTGGAATAGTAAAATTAAATGAAGACTCACTCCGCAAATCTGATATTGTTAGCCATTACTGCATTGATGATGGCAAGTATATTTTTCCCAATGATGTCGGATTATTATTGGGATACCGTAAGCTTCCCCTGAGTAGCTACACTCAAAATTAATAATTGTCGTGATAATTGCCTTGTTGGAATGTTGGATACTCGGTGTCGGCTTGTGCGGCAGGGAGTATTCCACATTTCAACAGGAACGCC
>NZ_QMFY01000016.1 GCF_003286915.1 Pseudochryseolinea flava | reverse complement strand
TAGACCTTTCGCCTTGTTTTTCATTTCCCTTACTTTGAAAGCAAGTACGCAAATCTTTACCGCTTTTCACTGAGGTTTTTAGAGATGCCCTTAATCGTTAATCGTTAATCGTTAATCGTTAATCGTTTTAATTAAATTAATAAAGCTTTTAGCTTTCTGCTTTAAGCTTATTAGTGTTCTAGCCAGTTCTTAATCATTTTCGGGCCTTCGGGTGTCATAATGGATTCCGGATGAAACTGGACACCTCTCACATCGTGGCTAACGTGGCGCAATGCCATCACTAGACCTTCATCATTAACCGCCGTAATTTTAAGGTCGCCTGTAAAGCTCTCTGGTAACACTGCCCATGAATGATAATGTGTGGCTTGAAATGTCGGTGTCACTCCTTTGAACATGTATTCGTCGTTGTCCTTAATCTCCGTTGTTGACGTAACGCCGTGCAACACTTTCGGAATATTAAACAGCTTTGCACCGTACACCTCGCCGATGCCTTGATGTCCTAAGCACACACCAAGAATACTTTTTGACGCGCCATATTCTTTAATGACTTGCTTCATAATGCCTGCCTCGTCGGGAATACCCGGCCCCGGCGACAGCATAATTTTATCATAAGCCTTTACGGCTTCGACTGAGATCTTATCGTTCCGATGAACCTCATGATCATAGCCTAGCGCGCGAATAATGTGCACGAGGTTGTACGTAAACGAATCGTAGTTATCGAGTACCAGTATTTTAATCTTTGCGTTCTTCATGACATTGCTTTCTAGACATTCTTAAATTTTTTCCGCCAACAAAACTGCTTTGCGTAACGCCGTGAGTTTATTGTTAACTTCTTGCAGTTCGCTTTCTGACGACGATTTCGACACCACCCCAGCACCTGCTTGATAAATCAGTTTATTTTCATGACTTAAAAACGTTCTGATCATGATGGCGTGGTTGAATGTTCCTTCAAATCCGATAAAGCCGATTGCTCCACCGTAAAATCCGCGATTACCTTTCTCATATTTATTGATGAGCGTCATGGCCATGTGCTTCGGTGCGCCCGACAGTGTGCCTGCAGGAAACGTATCCGCGGCCATTCTCACAATCGATGCCTGCTCATTCAACGTACCTGTAACTTTTGATACCAGGTGAATCACGTGCGAGTAAAATTGTATTTCCTTAAATACCTCAACGGTTACATGATCAGCATTTCGGCTCATATCATTCCGTGCAAGATCTACGAGCATAACGTGCTCTGCATTCTCCTTTTCATCAGCTGCAAGTCTCTCTGCGATGGCCGCATCTTCTTGATCGTTGCCCGAGCGTCTGAATGTACCGGCAATGGGATAGATATGCGCCTTACCGTTGCCAACCTGCAATTGTGCTTCTGGCGATGATCCGAACAACTTGAAATTTCCGTAGTCGAAGTAGAATAAATAAGGTGATGGGTTGATCGATCGGAGTGCGCGATACACATTAAACTCATCACCCTTAAAGCCGCTCTGGAACCGACGTGACAATACGATTTGGAACACGTCTCCACGGTAGCAATGCTCCTTTCCCTTTTCAATTACAGCACGGAATTCATCGTCGGTAAAATTTGATTCTTCCTGCCCAACAAGCGAAAACTTATAGGTTGAAAAGCGGTTGCTAAAAATAATTTGCTCTACACGATCGAGATTGCTCGTGCCTTTCGGCTCGTACGCATGTTCAAATAGGCTAAGCTCATTCGAGAAATGATCCACGACGATTACGTACCGATAAAGTTTGTACAATACGTCGGGTATATTCCTATTTTCTTGATCAATCTTAACATCTTCGAAATAACGAACAGCATCATATGCGATGTAGCCAAACAATCCACAGTTGACATACTTACCTGTTTGTTCGTCAACCTGAAAAGCATTTCGAAAATCTTCGAGCAGGTCTGTGATGTGACCGACTTTGGTTACCTGTTCTGTTTTAGTTTTTCCATCAGGATATTGAATCTCGACGACATTCTCTTTTGCCTGAAAGGATGCAATCGGATCACAACAAATAAATGACAAGCTATTTTCATGACCATGATAGTCGGAACTTTCTAGGAGAATGCTTCCTGCAAAGACATCGCGCAGTTTAAGGTAGATGTTCACAGGCGTAAGCGTATCTGCAAGCAACTTTTTAGTGTGGGTGATGAGCTTATATTTCATAAGATACTTTAATCAATGTTCGTTTGGGTAATGACAAAAAAAAACCTGCTCCGTGTGATCGGAGCAGGTCTGTATAATATCTCAAGCTGAGTGTGGCAACTATACAAGCAAAGCAGTGCACCGATCTAATTTAGACCCTTGCCACCACCATGCAGTTGTTGTATACTTTACCATTTGTATTAAAACTTATTCAGCTTTTTTCTTCGCAGCAGTTCTTTTTGGTTTCGCAGAAGCTTCAGTTGCTGGTGCACCTGATTTCTTTGAAGCCGTTCTCTTCAATTGTGCTTTGATAGATTTCTTGTTACGGGTAACTCCGTAAGAACCTTTTGTGCGTTTTCCTTTTGCAGACTTTTTATCTCCTCTTCCCATGGGAATATTCTTGATTTTCGCCAGCAATACTAATAAAGTATTGACGGATTCCAAAAAGTCTGCAAAAAAAATCGGTTGAAACCCGATTTAAACTTGTATCAATAAACTATTCGTCCTCAATTTTTCGGATTGCATCAATCAATCGATCCATAGATTCGGCTAATGGCTTTAATACTTGAACTGTGGATTTAACTTCAACAGGCTCAGGCGGAAGGCTTAAGATCACCACACCGGGGAAGAATTCTCTAATCTTAAAAAGAATCGTGAAGTCCTTGATCTCCGCCTCTGAAAAGATGATCAGGTCCGGATATTCATCAAAACTATTCATCATCTGACGGTCGCTCTTGAATAACCTGATCTTATATCCACGCTCTCTAATTCTCCTTTGGCTCACAGGGTTCGTTCCTATTATCCAAGCTACTTTAACGTCTGACATATGCTTAAAAAATTTGTTTCTTGTCTCTCCTATTTCCAAGCACGTGCCAACCGATTAAAGGCCCAAATTCAGGTATTTTCGCGCATTGCGCCGCAGCTTTTTTCCCAATCTGGAAGACCTGAGATATAAATCCCGGAAAAGGCAAAGATTTTAAGCTAAATCCCTAACGCTTGTTCTTCTTCTATTGTTGGACACCATCTGCAAAATGCAAGGTGCATTTGTATCAATTGATTAGAGGACTCTCTGTACCAGCTGTTTCGGGAGATCACAAAAAATACGCAGGGCGCGCCGATGCAAGCCTAGCATGGTTGGTCCGGACCAAATAAGGACTGTCTAACGGGGCCGCTACACGTTCAGTTAACTGAGTTTTACTGTAACACAAAGAGGGCACAATCTTTTGCCTTGCCTTGATTTGGAAACATCATCCAATTCGATAGTCGCGCTTCTTCGATAAGTCCCGCCTTTAACAACACTTTAATGGATGCAACATTATCAACGTCTGCGCAAGTGCCGATCCGGTACACTCCTTTTTCGTTTTTCAGGTGTTTCATCATCTCAATGCATACTTCTGTAGCAAAACCGTTCCTCCATTGCGTTGGCGTGAAGATGTAGCCAAACTGGATCTTCCCATTTTCATTGATCACACCAAAGCTTCCAATCAATCGATTCGTTTCTTTCATCCGAATAGAATAGCTGTAGTCCATCCCCTCGTTCCAGGCGGCGATTGCGTACTGTATAAAACCTCGCGTTGCCACGATCGATTGATGTGTTGGCCAGGCAACATACTTCGTCGCTTCAGGCTTACTGGCATACGCATAGAATATTTCATCTGCATCTTCGTACCTTAGCCGCTGAATTAAACAACGGTCTGTTTCTATTCTCTCTGGAAGATGAAGCGTTACCATTTGAGTCTTTTAAACCGTAAAATTATTAAAGCATGGCCAAGGGCAGCAATATTGTTCATCAATATTTTAAGAAGGAATTTGAAGAAGCAACCATCATCGTTAAAGTAAATCCGATTCATTTCACGGGCACTGAAATCACGGTAGCGAAAGATGGGCAGGTGGAAGTTCGCGAATTGGAATTCGACCAGAATATTTTTGACGATTTGAAAGCCGATGAATTTGTCGAATCAAGTCCGCTGGAGTTCAACTTATATTATAATGGACTCGCATAAGCCGTTAAGGCTCGAGCAGCACGGTTCTAAATTCATTTAGCATCATCGCGGTTGCACCCCACACGACTTCTCCATCTATTTCAAAATGCGGCGCCATCATCCGATATTTACCCGCCGCGGTAATCTCTTTCGTTTTGATAGCGCCTTCCAGCAACAAATCAAATAATGTACACGAAATGATACGTGATACCTCTCGCGCATCAGCTCGAAAAATTGGATCATGAATAATACCAACAACCGGTGTTACCAAAAAATTACTGGGGATCACAAAAAAGTCAGTGAGCTTACCGATAACGTCAACTTGTGTGCGATCGATACCGATTTCCTCCTCCCCTTCGCGAAGCGCCGTTTGAATAGCATCCTCACCTATTTCAGCTTTTCCACCCGGTAAACTAATTTGTCCGCTATGTGCTCCCGCATACTCGGGTCTCACGATTAAGGGAAATTTTATATGACCAGCTTCCTCGTAGAGCAGTATCAATACTGCGCCGGGTTTCGGTGGAAGTTTATGTTGAAAATTTGGAATCGTACTCCCTACTGGAACCGCACGCATCGGCTCGTGTGCCAACGCACCGGGCAACGCTTCTAGTAACCGTTTCAATAATTTTTCACGCAGCGCCGACAATTCCATATCACTTGCACGGTTTCATGGACGTATTTCCTTTTTCATTTCTTGCCACGGCCTTCTCGTAAGCCTTGCAAGCGTTTGAGAAGTCTTTCATCTGAAGATAAGCCTCTGCCTGTGCAATGTACAATTGATCGATGTGGGGATCAATTTTTTCGGCTTTGGTCAACATTCTGATTGATGCTTCGTAGTCTTTCACTTTCAAAAAGTAGAAACCTTTATTGCGATATGCCCAGCCATTGTAGGGATCAATCGAAATACTTTGATCGAAGTCGTCTTTCGCTTTCTCCTGTTCGCCGGTGAGCAGATAAATATATCCCCTGTTGTTTATCGCGTATGCATCTGTCGCGTTTAACGCAATCGCTTTATTCACCATATCCATCGCCGCTGCATATTGGGCTTTCTCCGTCAAGATAATCGCCAGCGTGTTATATGCGCTAGGTTGCTCAGAATCTAACTGTAGTGCTTTCTGTAGATGAACGGTAGCGCTGTCATAATTCTTTTTAAAGAAGTACACATTCCCCAAGTTAACGAGCGTTTCGGCATTCTGAGGCTGCAATGCATGCGCGCGCTTAAAAGCGGTGATCGCCTCTTCATGTCGCGAGAGCTGTGTGAGTGCAAGGCCTTTCATGAAAGGTACACGCGCCGTATCAGATTGCACCTTTTCGACCTTAGACAAATCATCCAATGCACGATAATATTCTTTAGATTCGAGAAAAGCATTGGCCCTATTCATCAGCGCATCAACATAGCCAGGTCTGCATTCAACGGCACGCGAATAGTAGTCAATCGAAAGTTGAAAATTCCCTTGCTTGAAGTAAAGCGTTCCCAGATTGTTCAAGGCATCGGCAAAGCAGGAATCGATCTTGATGGCTTCTTTGTAGTAGTATTCCGCTTCATCAAAATTCTGCAACAGGGCCTTCTCATTACCTTGCAATAAAAAACGTTGCACACGTGTTTCCTTGCTGTCGCTACATGCTATCAATAGTAAAGTGAATGAAACAAAATGAAGACAACGTATTTTACGCCCGCCTCCGATTTCAAGAAAATGATTTATAAATTTCAATGAAAATTCTTTAGTCATGTTAATTACCAGCGAAGCTAAACAAGAAGTAGCACGATTGTTAAATCTGGGCCAAAAAAGTGAAGCCATTCAATACATTCAAGATGTTTTCCAGGTGTCTTCTTTTAATGCACAAAGTCTTGTAGAAGCCGTTGAAAACGAACTGGGCAAGGCGCAAACGAGACCGAACGTTGAGTCTTCAATTATTTCACCCGCGCACGACGAACTTGGCCCAACATCACGACGCCAGGTGGAAATACTTTTACTTGAAGGAAAAAAGCCCGAAGCGGTAAAGTACGTTCAAGAAGCACATCGCATGGACTTAAAAACGGCGTCCGCTGCAGTGGGGAAGAGGTGGAGAAAGAACGTAACATTATTTACATTCCTGAACGCAGTGGATCAAAGTCCGGCAGGACCGCGAGAAAGTTCTTTGGTATACTCATGCTCGTTTTCGCGGCACTGTGCATCGTGGGACTAGTAGCGCTATACCTTGACCACAGCAGGTTGGTAAGGGAGGAGAATAAGTTTACGGCAATGGTTGTGAGAATCGAAAAGGATGAAGAAAAAGAATCGCCCGTTTTTGAGTATCAGAAGGGTACAACCACAGTAGAATTCAAAACAAGTCGATCGTTTACAGCAGGAACGTATCATGTGGGCGATACCGTTGTCCTCTTTATTGACCCTGAAAAAAATAGCAATGTAGTCTTTGACACCTTTAGCGATCGTTGGTTAGGCTTCCTTTTCATGATAGCTTTTACAGCAATGCTCATTTTTTTATCGTTTCTACTATTAAAAGGGAGGAGAACATTTTGACTTCTCACATCTACTTGCTTTCTTCGTATCCGATTTCAAATATGAACAACACAATCAACAAAGGCTTCCACCACCATCACCATGTGACTCACATGATGCGTGGCATTGCTTTACATTGATTCTAGCATAAAAGATTTAAATGGGCTTGTCACGTGTGGCAAGCCTTTTTTTTTGACCTCCTGCCCTTGGCGGGAAAACATTGAAACCAAGTTATGAGCACATTACTCCGAATCGCAATTCAAAAATCCGGTCGCCTTCAAGAGGGATCTCTCGAACTTCTCAAAGAAAGTGGACTCTCTTTCAGCAACGGAAAAGATCAACTGAAAACACAAGCAAGAAATTTCCCTGTAGAAGTTCTCTTCCTTCGCGATGATGACATTCCTCAATATGTTGAAGATAAAGTTGCCGATGTCGGTATCGTTGGAGAAAATATCTTCGCTGAAAAGAAGAAACAGAATCAGATTGTAAAACGTCTTGACTTTGCAAAATGCAGACTTGCCATGGCGGTTCCTCGGTCCGAAAATTACACCGGCGTAAAATGGCTGCACGGTAAAAACATCGCTACCTCCTACCCTGAAATCGTAAAAGGATTCTTAGCCAAACATGGTGTTGAAGCAGGCATCCACGAAATCAGCGGCTCCGTAGAAATTGCACCTGGAATTGGTCTCGCTGATGCCATCTGCGACATTGTAAGTACGGGCAGTACTTTGCTTAGCAATGGATTAAAAGAAGTTGAAGTTGTGATGCAGTCAGAAGCTGTCATCATTGCCAATCCAAATCTCGATGCGGAGAAACAAAAAATCTTGGATAAACTACTATTCAGAATTGAAGCCGTAAAAAAAGCCAAGAACAACAAATACATTTTGATGAACATCCCCAACGACGCGATTGATAAAATCACATCGGTTATTCCTGGCATGAAGAGTCCAACAATCATCCCTTTGGCGCGACAGGGATGGAGCTCACTACATTCTGTCGTTGACGAAAATGATTTCTGGGAAAAGATCGATCAGCTCAGAGGCTTTGGCGCAGAAGGTATCCTCGTTGTTCCAATCGAAAAAATGATCGTGTAGCACCCCAACGATTCAAATCTTTAAAGATGAAAATATTCAACAACCCGCCCACCACCGATTGGACCGAACTCACCACGCGCCCGCAGATCGCCTTGGAATTCCTTGAAGGCGCAGTTCGTAATGTGTTAAACCGCGTGAAGAAATCTGGTGACGAAGCTTTGCGCGAACTGACACTTCAATTCGATAAAGTATCGATCGGCGACCTTCGTGTGTCAGCGCAGGAGATTGAAGACGCAACAATGTCGTTATCCCCAACGCTAAAGAACGCCATTGAAGTCGCAGCCGGCAACATCCAGAAATTCCATGCAGCACAACAACGCGATGTTCTGAAAGTGGAAACTATGCCCGGTGTAACGTGCTGGAGAAAAGGTGTCCCCATCGACAAGGTTGGGATTTATATCCCTGGTGGATCGGCACCGCTGTTTTCTACGGTGCTCATGCTCGGCGTTCCAGCCAATCTCGCAGGATGCAAAGAAGTAGTCTTGTGCACACCGCCAGACAAATCAGGGAAAATAAATGCTGCAATACTCTTCGCCGCACAACTTGTTGGTGTCAAAAAGATATATAAAGTCGGCGGTGCACAAGCCATTGCCGCGATGGCTTACGGAACAGAAACGATCCCTAATGTTTATAAAATTTTCGGCCCAGGAAATCAATACGTCACAAAAGCAAAACAGCTGGTGACCGAAGAGGGCGTTGCTATCGATATGCCTGCTGGTCCTTCTGAAGTACTCGTGTGGGCTGATAAGTCAGCCAACCCTGCTTTTATTGCTGCAGACTTACTCTCACAAGCCGAGCACGGTGAAGATAGTCAAGTGATACTTGTTCTTAACGACACAAGTCTCGTTGACTCGGTGAAGGTAGAAGTAGAAAAACAACTTTCAACATTGCCAAGAAAAGCGATCGCAGAGAAAGCATTGGCCAATAGCCGTGTCGTTACCTTCGACGATATAAACCAAGCCACCGCATTCATCAACGCTTACGCACCAGAGCACTTGATCATCAGTACAGAAAACCCGATCGCGCTTGCCGACACCATCACGAATGCGGGATCCGTATTTTTAGGGAACTATTCACCTGAATCGATCGGTGACTATGCCAGTGGAACGAATCATACGCTACCTACCAATGGGTTTGCAAAGTCGTTTGCCGGCGTTTCACTCGAAAGCTTTATGAAGTACATCACCTATCAAGAGCTCTCAAAAGAAGGATTACAATCACTGGGACCTGTTGTTGAACAAATGGCAGAAGCTGAACAACTGGTCGGACATCGTCGTGCCGTAACAGTTCGACTCGACAACATCCGCAATAGCCAGTAATCTTTTACAATTATGAAACCAAAGACACAAATCGATATTAAGCAGCTCGTTAGGAAGAACATTTTAACCATGAAGCCGTACTCATCCGCACGCGATGAGTTTAAGGGCGAAGCAGAAGTTTTCCTCGACGCAAATGAAAATCCATACAACTCGGCTTTTAACCGTTATCCTGATCCGCTGCAATGGGAAGTAAAAACGAAGCTTGCTAAACTAAAAGGCATTGATCCTACGCAAATCTTTTTAGGCAATGGTAGCGACGAGGCCATCGATGTTTTAATCCGCGCTTTCTGTGAACCCAACCGCGACGCCATACTCATTACAGAGCCAACCTATGGCATGTATGCCGTGTGCGCTGACGTCAATGCAGTCACGATTCAGAAAGTCCTACTCACGGCGGACTACGACCTCGATCTTGAATCATTATTCAAGCAAGTAAACGATCAAACCAAGATCATTTTCCTTTGCAGCCCCAACAATCCAACAGCAAATCTCTTAACGCGCGAAAAAATTAAAACGGTGTTAGCGCAATTTAACGGACTGGTTGTCATCGACGAAGCGTATATCGATTTCACCAGTAGTGAAAGTTTTGCTGCTGAACTTTCTAATTATGAAAACCTCGTCATACTTCAAACTTTTTCTAAAGCCTGGGGACTCGCCGGCTTACGACTGGGGATGTGCTTTGCTTCGCCAGCGATTATCGGAATTTTGAATAAGGTAAAATATCCCTACAACATTAACCTTGCGACACAAGCGCATGCGTTAGAAGCGCTTAAGGACGTACAAAAGAAGGATGCCATGGTTGCCGAAATTACCAGCGAGCGAGATGCCCTGATAGAAGCGCTGCCAAGTGTGAAAATGGTACAGAAGGTTTATCCATCTGATGCCAATTTCATTTTGATTAAGGTCGATGACGCCAATGGCACTTACCAAAAACTTACCGATCAGAAAATTATCGTCCGTAATCGTTCAAGCGTAGCATTGTGTTTAAATTGTCTTCGCATTACCGTCGGTACACCAGAAGAGAATAAACGATTACTTCAAGCATTAAAAGATTTATCAAAATGAAAAAGGCACTCTTCATCGATCGCGATGGCACACTGATCCTCGAACCCGCGGATGAACAAATCGATAGTCTCGAAAAACTGGAATTCTATCCCGGCGTTTTTACGTGGTTGTCTAAAATTGCAAAAGAATCAGATTATGAATTGGTGATGATTACAAATCAAGATGGACTAGGCACTGATCGTTTTCCTGAAAATACTTTTTGGCCAGCACACAACAAGATGGTGAAAGCTTTTGAAAACGAAGGCATTCGTTTCAATGATACGCTGATTGACAAAAGTTTCCCACACGAAAATAAACCAACTCGTAAACCAGGCACAGGCATGCTTGGCGCGTACATGACCGGTGCGTATGACCTTGCAAATTCATACGTGATCGGTGATCGTGTTACTGATGTGGAGCTTGCTAAAAACTTGGGTGCGAAAGCTATCTTTATCAATAATGGCAGCCTTGTTGAAAAACTACAAGAGAAAAACCTCACGTCATTTTGCGCGCTTACGTCCACCGATTGGAGCGACATCTATCGAACCGTAACTTCTCCTGCGCGCGTTGCTTCAGTACGCCGAACAACAAAAGAAACCGACATCGACATCACCATCAACCTCGATGGACAAGGAAAATCTGAAATCCATACCGGGTTGGGATTTTTCGATCACATGCTCGATCAACTCGCGCGTCATGGCAATATCGACTTAAAAATAAACGTAAAGGGTGATCTGCATATCGATGAGCACCATACTATTGAAGATACAGCACTCGCCTTAGGCGAAGCCTTTATTAAAGCGCTTGGCGACAAACGTGGCATCGAACGTTATGGATTTTGTTTGCCCATGGATGATTGCCTTGCTCAAGTAGCCATCGATTTCGGAGGGCGCCCGTGGATTGTTTGGGATGCCGAATTTAAACGCGAGAAGATCGGCGAAATGCCGACAGAAATGTTTTATCATTTCTTCAAATCATTCTCCGACACATCGAAGAGTAATCTCAATGTAAAAGTAGAAGGCACAAACGAACATCACAAAATTGAAGCGATATTCAAAGCGTTCGCAAAAGCCATCAAGATGTCGGTAAAGAAAGAAGGTAATCAACTTCCATCAACCAAGGGTGTTCTATAACCTATGAAACTAGCGATCATTAAATACAACGCGGGGAACATTCAGTCGGTCTCTTTCGCCTTAGAAAGACTCGGCGTTGATTTCCATATTACCGATAACGCAGAAGAAATAAAGACCGCAGACAAAGTTATCTTTCCCGGTGTCGGCGAAGCCAGTACGACGATGAAATACCTTCGCGACCGAAAACTCGACTTGGTGATCCGTGACCTCAAACAGCCCGTGCTCGGCATATGCCTCGGCATGCAGCTGATGTGTACGTTTTCGGAAGAGAACGCAACGGAGTGCCTAGGCATTTTTGATGAGTCGGTAAAACTGTTTAAGCCAACGGCACAAGACCAAAAAGTACCACACATGGGATGGAACCAGCTGCGGCTAAAAGATTCTTGGCTCGATCCGTCGTTAGAAGGCGAGTTCATCTATTTTGTGCACAGCTACTACGTACCCGTGAATCCCAACACCGCTGCGAGTACTGACTATATCGTTCCGTTTAGTGCGGCGATGAAAAGAGATAATTTCCACGCCGTACAATTTCACCCTGAAAAATCAGCAGAAGCCGGTGAACGTGTACTTAAAAGCTTTTTAAAATGATGAGAATTATTCCTGCAATCGACATTATTGATGGTAAATGCGTTCGTCTCACGCAAGGCGATTATGGACGTAAAACCATTTACAATGAGAATCCTGCTGAAGTCGCTAAATCCTTCGAAGACGCGGGTATCAAATACCTACACCTTGTTGATCTTGACGGTGCCAAAGCAGGCAAAGTAATTAACTGGAAAGTTGTCGAATCAATCACGGCGGCAACCAAACTGGAAGTAGACTTTGGTGGCGGTATCAAAACCGAAGAAGAGATTCAAGGATTATTTGATCGCGGTATTCAACAAGTTAATCTCGGAAGTATCGCGGTAAAGGAACCTCAAAAGGTAAAATCGTGGATACAGAAATTCGGAAAGAAGAAAATTATACTTTCTGCTGATGTAAAAAATGAAATGATCTCCATCAGCGGATGGCAAGAAGACTCAGCACTAACCATCAATGCCTTCTTGAAAGGTTATCTTGCTCACGGTATAGAATTCGTTACCTGTACGGATATCGCAACTGACGGTATGCTCAGCGGCCCTAACATCGAACTTTATAAAACATTGCTCCTCACTTTCCCGCAGCTCCAGCTCATCGCCAGTGGTGGTGTGAGTAATATGGACGACATTCGCGAGCTTCGTCGTATCGGCGTCGACGGCGTAATTGTCGGAAAAGCGATTTACGAAGGAAAGATTCAACTTGAAGAACTCTCTCAATTGCAACTGCAAGCCTAAAAATACTATCGTGCTTACCAAAAGAATAATACCTTGTCTCGATATCAAAGATGGCCGCACTGTTAAGGGTGTGAATTTCGTGAACATACGAGACGCAGGCGATCCTGTTGAACTTGGCTCGGCGTACGCCCAACAAGGTGCAGACGAACTTGTCTTCCTTGACATTTCGGCTACAAACGAAGAACGTAAAACATTTGCATCGCTCGTTCGCGATATTGCTAAACACATCAACATCCCTTTTACTGTTGGTGGTGGTATCAGCGCCGTTGCTGACGTTGCCCCTCTTTTGGAGGCAGGTGCCGATAAAGTTAGTGTTAACTCTGCCGCGGTGAGAAATCCAGGACTGATCGACGAACTCTCGAAAGCTTTCGGCGCGCAATGCATCGTACTCGCTATTGATGCGCGACGCGTTGATGATCAATGGACGGTGCATACACATGGCGGCAAGAAAGCAACTGAGAAAAAACTTTTCGAGTGGGCTAAAGAAGGCCAAGACCGCGGTGCCGGTGAAATTCTTTTTACAAGCATGGATCACGATGGAACGAAAAGCGGATTTGCTATTGACCCACTCGCTAGACTAAATGCTATTCTTAGCATTCCGGTAATCGCGTCCGGCGGAGCTGGCAATAAAGAGCATTTTATCGGTGCCTTCAAAGAAGGAAAAGCAGACGCCGCGCTTGCCGCAAGTATCTTTCATTTCGGAGAAGTGAAAATTCCCGAGCTTAAATCATTTCTAAAACAACAAGCAATTCACATACGATAATGAGTAACCTTTCGATTGATTTTTCAAAGCTTAACGGACTTGTACCCGCCGTTGTACAAGATGCTGTTACACGTCGTGTGCTGATGGTCGGATTCATGAACGAAGAGGCCTACAACAAAACATTACGCGAAAATAAAGTTACTTTCTATAGCCGCACCAAAGATAGGCTATGGACGAAAGGCGAAACTTCAGGACACTACCTTGAACTAGTCGAAATGCTTATCGATTGTGATCAAGACACGTTGCTCGTTAAAGCAAAACCTATCGGTCCAACATGTCATACCGGCGCCGATACATGTTTTAATGAAACTAACCAAGAGTTCAGTCTTCATGCGTTGCAAGCATTAATTACCGATCGGAAAAACAATCCGCAAGAAGGTTCTTACACCAATAAGCTATTCAGCGCGGGCATTAACAAAGTTGCTCAGAAAGTTGGTGAAGAGGCTGTGGAGCTTGTTATCGAAGCGAAAGACAATAACGAATCGTTGTTCCTCAATGAAGCTGCTGATTTAATGTATCATTATTTGGTACTCCTTAGTGCGAAAGGATATTCTCTATCACAAGTTGAAGACATTTTAAAACAACGTCACGGTAAACAAAAATAGGGAGCATTACACTCCCTATTCTCTAAAATTTGATATCGGCATAGATACCTGCCGTGCTTGTTCTACACGACAATTTTCCTTTCAATGCGTGGGGCTTAAACAACGACTTACCCAAAAGCATACGCACACATTCCTGAATGCCTTCCGTTATCGATGGATGCGGATGAACGCATTCTGCAAGTTCTTCTATTCCTTTATCCATGGAAATGAGCAATGCAACGGCTTGGATGGCGCTTGAGGCATGATTACCAATAACCTTCATGCCTAGAATTTTCATGTGCACATCATTCGTGACCAATAACTTGATAAAGCCTTGCGTGTTTCGTTTGGCGATTGCACGAGGTATACAACTGTAATCTAACGTGACGACCTTATAATCAATCCCCTTTTCGCGCGCGGTAGTTTCGTTAATTCCTACACCGGCAACCTCGGGGTTGAGAAACATAATTGTGCTTATATTTTCGTAGAGCAGTTTACGCTGAGGATCACCAAATATTTTTTCAACCGCGTAACGTCCTTCTAGCTCACCGACATTTACAAGTGATATATCGGCGGTAATATCTCCAACTGCATAAATGTTACTCACATTGGTTTGTGTATCGTTATCTTCAATACCGCGCTTCGAAATACTGATGCCCACGGAGTCGTGCCACAGGTCTTCGTAGTTCGGCGTTCTCCCCACAGCAACCAATGCCTTCTCAACATTAAAAACTTCTTTGCTGCCATCATTGTATTCGAGCTCATACTCCACGCGACCATGTTTGATCTCCATCCGCACCAGTCTTGAATTACGGTGAATAAGAACGCCGCTATTCTCCATATTACGCTCGATCACATTCACAATGTCTGCATCTTCGAATGGCAGAATGCGATCGCCTTTGTCGATGAGGTGTACTTTCGTTCTTCCGAAACCAGAAAAAATTGTCGCATACTCGCAACCAATTACCCCGGCACCGACAATCACCATGCTTTCAGGAAAGTCCTCCATCCCCTCGATACCGTCGCTCGTCATCACAATCTTTTCGTCGATGGGAAGTTCTGGAAGATGACGAGGTCTACTACCGGTAGCCAATACGACGTAGTCTGTCTTAACAATTTCTTTCTCAAAATGTCCAGCATCAATTTCTACTTCGTGCTGGCTAACCAAACGCGCTGTTCCCTTTTTAAACGTGAGATACTCGGAGTGTCGGGCATCTGCAAGGTTTGCCATGTGATCTTCAAGAAGCGACTTCCGTTCATCTACTGCACGGCGTACTTCCGATTGGATTTCTTTGTAATTGATCTGCGGTCCCTGTAGATTAAAACGCTTGATGTTCTTTAAGAAGGATGCCGTTTCGCGCGAAAGTTCCCACCACGTTTTTGACGACAATGCTCCATTGGTAACCCCGGCGCCGCCAACATTAATTCTCTCGATCAACAATACTTTTTTCTTGAAATCAATGCCGCGCATAGCAGCTGCGTATCCTGATGGTCCTGCACCAATCACGACCAGATCAAATTTCTCCATAAGATGTAAAGCAAACTTTAGTTCATTTTAAAGTTAGCTATCTGAGGTCAGTTAACCGTAATACTCGATTAGTTTTTAATTCATCCCAATCATTCCCCAGAAAAACACCCCTATCTATAACTCGTGTGGATAACCGAGAACTACACTCAAGTTGTTGATAATTAACTACCTTTACCTGATATTAGGTAGTTTGTAAGATATCGGCAAGGTCATGAGCCTTTGGAGTAAGATCACAAATACAGGAGTTAATTTTGCGCGGACCCCAGCCGAACGTCGTGGCATTTCGTTAGCCAATATCATTAGCGCAATTTTAGTTGGCGCCCAAGTCACACTATTCCTCCTCTACTACCAGTGGTACGGATGGAGCGCGATCACCGCCGCGATGCCTATTTTCATCTTTTTTTACCTCATTCCCATACTGCTAAACAGAAGTGGCCACACCATACTCAGTCGCGCATGGTTAAGCATTCTGATCCCGGTTATTGTCACTGCACTTTCGATCTATTCAAAAACACTTTATTACGAAAGACAAGAAGAACTCGACTACTTTACATTTCGCTTTTTTATCCTTGCCGGATGTACATTTCCGCTCATGTTATTCTCCATCCGAGAAAAAGGATATCTGATCTTGTTCCTCGCGTTCGATTTTTTAACGCTACTCTGCTTCGATCCTCTTCATTATATGTTTGGTGTGCCCTATGCGAAAGAATCGCTCACCATTTCACACTACTATTTCACCAACGTAGTGATCTCCATTACATTCTCGCTTATCGCTGGCGCGATCTGGTTTATGAAACGCCTCTCCGAAAAATTTGAAGAGAAGAATCAATTATTGATCGCTGACCTCAATAAAAGCAACGATCAACTGGTTGAAAAAAATGCAGAGATCGAGGCACAAAATCAGGAGATCATTGCGCAGTCGGACAATCTCAACTACAACCAGCAGAAACTCACAGACGCGTATAATATCATCGAAGAACAACGAAGCCTGCTGTTGAGACAAAACAAAAACTTGTCGACAGAGTTGATTAAAAAGAATCAGGATTTAACGGAGACCAATACAGAACTCATTAAACACAACAATGAGCTTCGACAATTCTCTTATACCGTATCGCATAATTTACGTGGCCCCGTCGCGAGTTTACTAGGATTGATTTCGCTGCTGCGTGAAGAACAATTAACGCCGCATGATCGTGAAATCTCTATTCACTTAAAAACATCTGCTCAACGCCTCGATACGATCATCAACGATCTTGGAAAAATTATCGACATCCGTCATGACATTTTCCAGATCAGACAAAAAGTAAACTTGCTGAGAGAAGTCGATGAGATCACACAAGTGCTGCAAAAAGACATCGAACAATTCGACGTCAAAATAGAAAAACACATTGCTACAACCGACGAACTATACTCGGTTCAGCCGATGGTTCACAGCATACTCTATAACCTTATCAGCAACGCGATCAAATATCGCTCACCAGAAAGACGCCCTGTAGTAGAGATTACCTTCCGAGAAAATCCACAGCATTATATCATTGAGGTAGGAGATAACGGACTTGGTATTGATTTGGAACGCTACAAAGATGATCTATTCAAACTCTATAAACGTTTTCATTATCACACCGAGGGTAAAGGGCTCGGACTTTATCTGGTGAAGCTTCAGACCGAAGCACTCGGCGGATCAGTGCATGTTGATACAGAAATCAATAGATCGACACGCTTCACCGTGTACCTTCGTAAGCCAATTAATATTTCACGGCAGGTATTGTACAAAGAAGACCACGCAGAAATTTTCTTTGACGCACAGATTAACTCAACGGGCATTATTTGGAAGGGACCTGTGACGAGCACACAATATCGCAAGGTATTTCAGAAATGTTTAGATTTCGTGAAGGCCTATAACACACCTAACTACATTGCCGATCTATCAAACCAAGGAATTATCGCCCGTGAAGATCAACAATGGATGTTTGACAAGATTCTTCCTGAGGCATCACACAATGGACTTTCACGCATTGCTGCTATTCGCCCCGATGCAACTGAACCATTAGTAAAAGAATATCTTGCCGGTATCAATCAAACGTTATCTTCGCTGGGTGTTCATCAGGAATTTTTCCTATCTATGGACGAAGCTGTAACTTGGATTGAACGCGAAAATGAAAAAGCAGCGCTTAGACAAATGACAAATGGAAAAGATCATAGAACTCGATAAAAAACTATTACTCTTCCTCAATAGTTTTCACGCCCCCTGGCTTGATCCTATTATGCTGTTCATCACGCATACAACAACGTGGATCCCGCTCTACCTATTTTTGGTGTACCTTATCTCGCGTGACTACAAAAAAGAAGTTTGGATCATTCTGCTTGGTATTGTCCTTACAATTTTACTTGCCGACCAAATTACAGCGAGTATCATGAAGCCATATTTCGAAAGATGGCGGCCTTCGAGAGAACCAACACTCCAGGGACTGGTGCATCTTGTCGATGGTTACGTTGGTGGCAAGTATGGATTTGCGTCGAGTCATGCCGCTAATACATTTGGTACAGCAACATTTTTCTTTCTGCTTTATCGACATTCCAAAAAGTGGATTGTGATTTTATTCTTGTGGGCCGCTGTGATGACGTACACGCGCATCTATCTTGGCGTTCATTACCCTGGCGATATTCTCGTTGGCGGAATAATCGGTGTGCTCTCGGGCATTGCAGGATTCAGATTAACGAAATGGATCGCACGCAAGCGCGATGTACCGCTGGTTACATTGCAAAAAGTAAACGCTTAGCGAAAGTTTAAGATTTATTCATGCGCATCATTCGTTGGATGTATTTACCAACGATATCGAATTCCAAATTCACAACGCTTCCTGTTTTCAGTTGATGAAAATTTGTGTGCTCATGCGTATATGGAATGATCGCCACGGTAAAACCGTTGTCACGTGAATTAAAGCATGTTAGACTTACACCATTTACAGCAATCGATCCTTTCTCGACTGTTACATTACCGAGTGAAGGATCATATTGAATATGATATAGCCAACTGCCGTCTTTGTTTTCGATTGATTCAACCACGCCTGTTTGATCCACGTGCCCCTGGACAATATGTCCATCAAACCGTCCATTGTTGAGCATGCACCGCTCTAAATTCACTTTGTCCTTAACTTGAAGATTTCCAAGACACGATTTGATGAGCGTCTCCTCAATCGCCGTTACCCGATATTGGTCGCCTTGAATTTCCACTACGGTCAAGCAAACGCCATTGTGCGATACGCTCTGGTCGACTTTCAATTCAGGCGTCAACACGCTTGAAAACCAGAAATGACGATTTGATCCCTCATTTTGAATAGCCTTCAGCAAGGCAATTGATTCAATAATCCCTGTAAACATGGCCGAAATTACGCTAAAAATGGTGTTTTAAAAATATTATGGTTTATAATATAAACTAGTTTATAACAATTGCGTATTTATGTGGTATGAAACCAGAAGCACCCATGACAGCCGAACAAAGCCTTGCATTAATCACCAGGATGATTGATCAGGCAAAAGGAAATGTAACGCGCAATGCGTTTTACTTTTTACTCTGGGGTTGGATCGTGCTGATTGCCAACCTTGGAATGTTTGTATTAATCAAACTCTCTTATCCGTATCCATTTGCGATATGGTTGATCACAATCCCGGCTTGGGCTTACACTATGTACGCGTCTTTCAAGCGCCAAAAAGAAACATCGGCGTTAACGCATCTCGACAGCATCAGTGGATGGCTGTGGATTACGTTTGGTGTCTGCATCATCACATTGATTGCATTTGGTTATCGCATTAACTTTCAAATCAACCCTGTGATTTTGTTGTTCTGTTCCATTCCTACATTTATGTCGGGTGTTATTCTGCGTTTTACACCTTTAAAATTCGGCGGCGTAATGTTCTGGATATTCGCAATTGTGAGTTTCATCGTCGGACATGAATATCAATTCCTCAGTGGCGCAGCAGCAATTGCGTTCGGCTATCTTGTGCCAGGATATTTATTGAAGCGCAAGGAATCACAATAATATGTTTGACGAACTCGATCCACTACTCCACTCACAATTACGTCTTGCTGTGATGTCGCTGCTGATTAGTGCAGAGGCTGCCGAATTCACTTTCTTGAAAGAAAAAACAAATGCGACCGCGGGTAATCTCAGTGTGCAGCTGGACAAACTTCAGGAAGCAGGATATATCACGGTGGAGAAATCTTTCAAAGGAAAAAAACCATTGACCACTTGTCGCATTACAACAAAGGGAATTCAAGCTTTCGAAAAATATGTGAACACGCTAAAACAATACATTAACAAATAACTTTATGAAAAACCTCATCATTATTATGATTGCTTTTTTTGGTTGCTACACCAGCACGGTGATTGCACAAGAAATGGGTGACAAAGAAAAAATGAAAGTCTTTGAAGGATGGGCTGGTCGTTGGCAAGGCGAAGGTGCCATGCAAATGGGTCCGGGCGAACCGAAGAAATCCAAAGTCGATGAAATCGTTCAATTAAAACTTGATGGCATGGTGCTGCTTGTAGAAGGTAAAGGTTTTGTGGTTAATCCCGCAACCAAAGAAGAGACTGTTGTACACCATGCACTCGCTGTTCTCTCCTATGACAAAAACACTTCGCAATATAAATTCAAGACATATTTAAAAGATGGTCGCAGTGCCGATGCGTGGTTCACCGTTCTCGGTGATAACAAATTCCAATGGGGCTTTGATGTTCCCGGACGAAAAATCCGCTACAACATCACGATCGATTCTGCTAAAAAAACATGGAACGAAATTGGCGAATCATCGGTCGATGGAACTAACTGGGGGAAATTTTTCGAAATGAATCTCACTAAAACGGAATAGGCTTTCATAAACCAAACCGCTGTCGACGTGTGAGAACCTTGTACGCGACAGCGGCATTCGTACAACAAATACTGCTTTGCTCAACAGGCAACGTTGGCTTCACATTTTAACACCAAAGGTAATCAAACACATTACCTATGATTGCACGAGACGGAGCACACGAAAGCCTTTGGCAACAAACAACATTCGAATATCATTCGACAAGCCAGTGGAAAAACAATCAGCAGTTTGATGTCGCTATTGTCGGCGGCGGTATCACCGGTATAACGACTGCCCTATTGCTTCAGCAGGCAGGAAAAAAATGTATCATTCTCGAAGCACAAAACATCGGTTTCGGCACCACAGGTGGAACAACGGCCCATCTCAACACATTGCTCGATACGCCATACCAGACGATTATTAAAAACTTTGATAGAAACAGCGCTAAAATGATAGCGCAGGCAGCAAAAGATGCTATCAGCCTAATTCGACAACACGTAGAGATTCACGATATCGACTGTGGCTTCCAAGAATGTAGTGCGTATTTATTTGCGCAGGATGAAAAACAAAATAAAGAACTTGATAGCACAATTGAGGCAACCCTACACGCGGGTGTTGTGGTGAATGAAGTTCATGAAATCCCCGTTCCCATTAATTTTACTCGTGCTATCGAAATTCCGGGGCAGGCAAAATTTCATCCCTTACGCTATGTCTATAAACTTGCGCAAATATTTATTGAGAATGGCGGAGTGATCACCCAATATTGCCGTGTTACGAACGCCGAGAGCAAGGATGACGTTGTGCATGTCGAGACATCCATCGGCAGTGTAACGTGTAATACATTGATTTACGCAACGCACATTCCGCCGGGCATAAACCTTATCCATCTTCGATGCTCGCCATTCCGTTCATACGCGATGGCCGTGCAACTGAAAGATGCAAAATATCCAGAGCATCTGGCGTATGATATGTATGATCCGTATCACTATTACCGTACACAGGAGATTGACGGCAAATCATACTTAATTGTTGGTGGTAACGATCATAAAACGGGTGAAGAAAAAAACACCGAAAGCGTTTTCCTAAATCTCGAAAGTCACGTCCGATCCTACTTCAATGTTGAACGCACAACGCAACGATGGTCGTCACAATATTATGAACCGGCAGATGGCATTCCTTATATTGGTGTTCTGCCAGGCAATTCAAAAAATATTCTCGTTGCCACAGGGTTTGGCGGAAACGGGATGATATATAGTGCCGTAGCCGCACGCGTACTGACCGATATAATCACACTTAACGAGAATGCCTTGATCGATTTGTTCTCCCCGTCCCGCATCAAACCAATTGCCGGCTTCCAGAATTTTGTATCACACAACGCCGACGTTGTGAAAGAGCTTTTCAAAAAATTAAAGCCCATCGAAACGCTCAACAGTTTTGCCGACTTAGCTCCTGGCGAAGGAAAGGTTGCTAAGATTGAAGGCGAAACCGTTGGCGCTTATAAAGATAATAACGGCGCGATACATTTAGTCAGCGCGACCTGTACACACATGGGCTGCCCGGTGCATTGGAACAGTACGGAAAAATCGTGGGACTGTTCTTGTCATGGTGCGCGTTATTCTGTTGATGGAAAAGTGCTAAACGGACCGACAGATCGAGATCTTAACTTGGCCGTAATCACTGGTGCGAAAGAAAAAGTAAATACAGAACATTGACCACGCGCTGTTAAAACGAGATGCATGGCCATTGAAAACACGTTTTTACTTATCTTTCCTTTATGGAATTTGGACGCATTACTACCGACGAACTCTCAGGTGTAGATTTCTCTCTCCCTGCAGACCGCGCTGATACAACTCGCATTTTAGCAGCCTCATCATCCCTTCATCCAACGCCACAGATTTTTGTGGGATGCGCAAAATGGGGACGAAAAGATTGGGTTGGAAAAATTTATCCGAAGGGAACGAAAGATGCTGACTTTCTAAATCACTACGCAAAGCATTTCAACTGCATCGAATTGAATGCGACGTTTTATCGGATGCCAACTTTCGCGCAAACGTCAGGATGGAAGAACAAGGTAGGACCTGATTTTAAGTTTTGCCCTAAGTTTGTTGATCAAATCACACACATTAGACGACTGAAGGAAACGAAAGAACTACTCGACAGATTCTTCGAAGGTATTTCAGGGTTTGGCGATAACCTTGGTCCCATTTTCTTAATGCCACACCCCGGCATGGGGCCCAAGACGCTCGAGACGATCGAAACCTTTCTTCAATCACTACCGAAAGACATACAGGTCTTTACTGAACTTCGCCATACGCAATGGTTTGAAGACCAAGTAGCATTCGACAACGTTTTTCACATGTTAGAGCGCCAAGGATCAGGCGCGATTATCACAGATGCTTCGGGCCGACGAGACTGCGTGCATATGCGATTAACGACGCCAGAAGTTTTTATTCGATTTGTCGGCAATGGACTTCATCCGACCGACTACACCCGGGTTGATGATTGGGTACAGCGGATCAAAAGCTGGATGGCACAAGGTATACAGAAGGTATACTTCTTTATGCATCAACATGAAGAACTACACTCACCCGAGTTGAGTAAGTATGTTATTCAACAGTTGAATTTGCATTGTGGGTTGTCGATACCGGAGCCGGTATTTGTAAAGGCCGAGCCTTCAATTTTGGAAGCAATTGATGCAGCAAAAAGAACTAAGAAAATCCCCAATCAAAATTCCGCTTCAAAAAATAACAAGACAATGGTAGCTAAAGCGAAACCAGGGGCGAAAAAGAAAGGGGCACGAGAGAAATAAAAACGTCTCTTGACCGATTATTTAGCAAAAAAGGACGCCGTGAACGGCGTCCTTTTTTATTAAGGACGATATCTTAGTAACCAGGATTTTGTTCCAGTTTATAAGCATTCACGTCATTGTATGGAATAGGCAGAAGTTCGTGAACACCTGTCTGAAATCCAAGTGCTCCAAGTTCCTCATCAGCCAGCCCCCAACGCACAAGATCTAAGTATCGGAACCCTTCAAATGCAAGTTCCAAATGACGCTCCGTTACCAACGCGGTAAACAATGCATCGTCTTTTACAGAAACTGCTAATGGCGCCAAATTTGTCCCTGGTCGTTGTCGAACTTGGTTGATCAGGTCACGTGCAGCGTCTTGATCATTGTTTCTGAAGTTCGCTTCAGCAGCCATCAATAGAACGTCGGCGTAGCGAATTACCCTGACGTTTGTGCTATAGTTCAACTGCGGCGTGGCTCCGTCATCACCAGTAGTTGCCTGGGCGAATGAACCATATTTACGCTGCCAGTATCCTTCGACATCCCAAGCATCACCAACAAATTTACCACCTCCGGCTTCAAGTTCTGCTTTTGAGAAAATTGTAACGCGTCTTCTATTAACATCACCCGCTGCGACAAAGGCGTCATACATTTTTTTCTTCCCTGCATTCATCCCCCAACCAGCTTGCAAAGAGTCTCCAGTCATTGGGGTATACATACCTTCACGAGGGCCCATCAATTGCACGTGAATGTTACTTTCCGGACGATTACCCCAAGGGAAATTGCCCCAAGTATACTTTTCGCTGCTCACGAATGAGAATTCAAACAGCGATTCTGATCCAAACTCACCAGTTCTGTCAAACACGGCTTGAAGAGATTCTTCGAGGGCATACTCATCCGACGAGATTACGGCATTAAACGCTGTAACAGCGGCGGCCCACTCTCCTTGATAGAGATGTGCTTTTCCAAGTAATGCTTGTGCCGCGCCTTTTGACCAACGGAAAGTATCTGCTGCATCATAGTCGCTTTTCACCGGCAACACCAAAATTGCCTCGGTCAGATCTTTTTCGATCAAAGCGTACACTTCATCTTTCGTAGCACGTTTTGTCGTTGTAAACTCTGACTCAAGTACATCATCCAGAATAATAGGAACACCTCCCCAAAGCGATACCAACTCAAAGTATGCATATGCTCGGAGTGTCTTGGCTTCCGCGAGCAGTCTTTTGCTATAATCGGAACCAGGTTCAACATTGTTTAACACTTTATTGGCACGGTAGATTACACTGTACAGGTTAGCCCAATACGCAACAACCTTATCGTTTTGCGAACTTACAGCAAAGTCATCAAGCGTCTGATAACCTACTTGGTCACCATTGTTAGCACCGCCAGCATTACTCTCGTCAGATGGCATCGTCTTGATCATGAGTGAACTTGCCCAAATGGTATTGTATTCAGCACCCAACATATCATAGGCTGCAATCACGCCCTGCGCGGCATCCTCATCTGTCAGGTAGAATGCTTCTTCAAAAAGTTGACCGTTGACAGTTTCGTCCAAAAAATCATCACATGCTGATACGCCCATCATCGCGGTCAGCACAATACAAGATTTTAATATTATTTTTTTCATACGTGTTTCTTAGTTAAATTCTTAGAATGTGAAAGTAAGACCTCCCAAGAATGTTCTCGGAACAGGATAAATACCGCGGTCAATGCCTTGGCTTCTATCATTGTTACTACCAGCTTCTGGATCTAGACCAGGGTAATCTGTGAATGTGAAGAAGTTATCTAAAGAGATGTACGCACGAACATTCTTCACTTTCATTTTGCTTGTCAACGAATTCGGGAGCGTGTATCCAAATTGCAACTGACGAATGCGCGCAAACGATCCATTGAAAATCATATAATCACTGCTGTAAGTTTTCTCGTCTCCAGTGTTAGCTTTGAACCAATCATTCGTGGGATTTTCGGGAGTCCAAGCATCCGTTAAAAAGAACTCTGGTCTATTCGCTCCTTGACGGTCTGTTCTGTTAAAGCCCATTAGGATATCATTTCCTCTTTGTCCTTGAATGAAAAACAAGAAGTCAAATCCTTTGTAGGCCAAACTTACACGACCACCATAATAGAAATCAGGAATCGGATTACCGATCATCGTCATATCTTCCGGTGTGATACGACCATTACCGTCACGATCAACAATTACTGGCATACCAAGCGCACCAGAGTAGCCCGTATAGATTTCATCGTTGTAAGCATCAACTTGCTGTTGTGTCTGGAAAATTCCGTCGGTTTGATAACCTCTGAAATACCACACCGGATAACCTTGTTTGAAAGCTGTTGCTCCCCCCCATCCTGTACCAACGTTAGCGCCTAAGATCTCAGGTACCGCTGGGTGAAGATAAGTAACCTCGTTATCGAGCGTCGTCATGTTTACAGAGACTTCATACTTCAACTGACTTTGTCCATTATCACGATAAGCGAGTTCGAATTCAAACCCTTTATTTACAACATCACCGCCGTTAAAGAATGGAATTCCGTTACCAGCAAATCCAGGAGGATTACCTTGCGTGATAAGGTTTTTTGATTTTTTGTTAAAGTAATCTGTAACAAACGACAGGCGGTCATTCATAAATCGAAGTTCCAAACCAATATCTATCTGTTCGCTAGTTTCCCACGTTAAGCTTCTATTTTCCAAGTTTGTAGGAGCAGCACCGATAACGTACAATCCATCATTGGAAGGGTAACGAATCTGACCATTCACATTCGTCGAGATCGCCTTCTGCCAGATGCCTGGGTATAGTCCTGCCAAGCTACCATTTTGTCCCCAGCTCGCGCGAATTTTGGCAAAGCTAATTGTTGATCCGAGGCTCTCACCAAAAAAATCTTCCTCAGAGACCACCCAACCCAAGGAGACCGAAGGGAAGGTACCCCATTTTTTCCCATCTGCTAGCATCGACGAGCCGTCTCGACGAAAGGTCACAGCAGCCAAATATTTCTCTTTGTAGTCATAGTTTACTCTTCCAAATACTGAGACAAGTGTACGTGTTTCTTGGTTACTTCCGATTCGGTCAATGGCGTCAGGAACAAAGTTGCCATAAGACCACTTATCTTCTTCTCTGAACAATCCAGAATACGATCCACCCAAAGTATTATCGGTAAGCTTCTGTTGGGCTCCCCCCGCTAGGAACTTAAAGTTATGATCGCCGAAAGACTTGTTGTACTCACCAAAAGTTTCCCACTGCCAAGTATACCATTCCTGCCAAGCATCGGAACCTGTTGGTGTACCATTGTTGCTTTCTGGTGAATACCAATTTGTAGGATTCCAGTTGTGATTGCGTTGGAATGCTGCATCGATCGAGAAGCGAGTTGTTACTGTCAAACCAGTAATCGGGCGTACTTCAGCGTAGACGTTGCCCAACATTTTGTTTTGAACCGTTCTGCCCATTGATTGATCAATTCTAGCAAGCGGATTGCCATACTCGCCTTGCACATATGGAGAAATACCATACAATTCACCATTTCCATTGCGGACCAAAGCACGATTCGCTGCAATTGCATCCTTTACGTGCTGAGGGTAATTTGTTGGATTGATACCAGCATACGTTACAGGTGTTGTAGGATCAAGTGCAATTGCGCTGCCTATAAGCGATCCGAATTCCGAGTCCTCAGCTAAACCTGCTCTATTAGTACGTAAAATTGAGAGGTTCTCACCAATTGTAAGCCATTCTTTTAACTTGTGCGACGTATTTACACGAATAGAGTAACGGTCAAATTTCGCTTTGTCTCCACCGGCAATACCTTGCTGCTTAAAAATGTTCCCACCGACGAAATAGGTTGATTTATCAGTGCCCCCGCTGAAATTCAGGGAATGGTTTTGTTGTGGCGCATTTTTAAACACCTCATCTAACCAATCTGTCCCGTCACCCGACGTACCCACGTAAGGCCGTGCACCTTGTCCGGCAGCTTGCTGATATTGTTGATACTGCGGCGCATTCATCACCTTCAAACCATTTGGTCTAACAGATTGCACACCAATTTGGCCGTTGTAGGTTATTTCAGAACTATTTGAACGGCCTTTCTTCGTCGTAACGATAATCACACCGTTCCCCCCCTCAGCACCATAAATTGCGGTCGATGCTGCATCTTTTAATACGTCGATACTCTCAACATCACTGAGCGATAGAAAATCCATGCCCGCAGCTGATGTTCTCACCCCATCAATAATGTATAGCGGGTTTGAATTGTTATTGGATGACACACCACGAATACGGATTTTAGTTGCGGCACCTGGTGACCCTGATGTAGGGGAAATATTAACCCCAGGCGTTCTACCCTGCAAGGCTTGATCAATGCGGCTTACAGAAACTGTGCTAATATCTTCCGATCTAACAGACGAGATTGCACCAGTCAATAGGGCTTTCTTCTGTTCACCATAACCGACAACCACAACTTCACCAAGTTGCGTAATATCTGACGCTAGGGTTACGCTAATTGATGTCTGCGTACCGACAGCAACTTCCTGGGCCAGATAACCGATAAAACTGAACACTAATACTGTGTTGTCATCAACATTGCTGAGTGAGAATTTACCCTCAACATCTGTTACTGAACCATTGGTGGTTCCTTTCACGACGACGTTAACACCGGGGAGTGGTTGTCCACTTTCGTCGAGCACTGTCCCTGATACGGACCGATTTTGCGCGGTGAGCACCGAGGCGCTCAAAAGCAATGCAAGCACTGCTAAACTCAATTTTTGGTAGAGTTTTTTCATCATTATTTGGGTTTTGAATTGGTTTAGTTGCCATCATTCAAACAACACCTCAGTGTATTATATTGAATGATGGCGCGCACAAGCTATAAAATTTGGTTTCAACCGATAGCATAATCGAAAACAAAATTAATTCAAACGTTTGTGAAACCGATTGCGACTTCCTTACCAGTACCTATTCCGAGATCGTTTTCGACAACTACACGCACCTGATTTATAAGGTATTGGCGTCAAAACGGCGATGCTTAACTTTAGTGTATATATGACACCTATCATCGTGAACACATAATATTTCGCGCTTCCTTCCAGGGTGCGATTGTCATCACAGGGGGTGAACAAGCTTGGGCGATTACTCGTACAAACACTTTTTAAATACAGGTCGACAACAGAAATGAAAAAGCCCTATTTTCGGCCGACTTTTAATTATGATGCTTTACGATCAATACCCTGTGCATTTGACCAATTCGGTCGGCGGAAAAAAGGAACAGTTTATACCCGTAAATCCAGGACATGTGGGTATGTACGTCTGTGGACCTACAGTTTACAACGATGTCCATCTTGGAAATTGCCGCACATTCTTGACGTTCGACATCGTCGCGCGCTATTTCCGTTATCTAGGCTACAAGGTTCGCTACGTCCGTAACATTACCGATGTTGGGCATTTAGAAAATGATGCTGATGAAGGTGAAGATAAGATCGCGAAAAAAGCGAGGCTCGAACAGCTTGAACCGATGGAAATCGTCAAGCACTATACTGAAGGGTTTCATCACGTGATGCGACAATTTAATATCCTTCCGCCAAGTATTGAGCCTTCTGCTACAGGGCATATTGTCGAACAGATTGAAATCACAAAAAAGCTCATTGACAATGGGTTGGCCTATGAAACAAATGGGTCCGTCTATTTTGATGTACTTCGTTATAATAAAGATCATCACTACGGCATTCTATCGGGACGTGTTGTTGAGGAGTTAATGGAAAGTGGTCGCAAGCTTGACAGTCAGGATGAAAAAAGAAATAAAGTAGACTTCGCGCTGTGGAAGCGTGCGTCTCCTTATCACATCATGCGTTGGCCTTCGCCGTGGGGCGACGGGTTTCCTGGATGGCATATTGAATGTACGGTAATGAGTACAAAATATCTCGGTGAAGAATTCGACATTCATGGTGGTGGTATGGACTTAAAGTTTCCACATCACGAATGTGAAATTGCGCAAGCTGTTGGTGCCAATGGTAAGGATCCTGTTCGCTACTGGCTTCATTCAAATATGCTTACAGTGAACGGGCAGAAAATGAGCAAATCGTTGGGTAACTCATTTTTACCACACGAACTTTTCTCTGGAAACCATCCACTCCTTGAGAAAGGATTCAGCGCAATGACCGTACGATTCTTCATGTTGCAATCACATTATTCAAGCACACTCGACTTTTCGAGCGAAGCATTGCACGCCGCCGAGAAAGGTTTTAAGAAACTCTCCAACAGCTTGGGTATTATTAAAAAACTTACTTACTCAGGAAAAGGAGAAGGAAAAACACAGGTTAACGAAGAGTTCTCGCGCCTTGTCTTTGAGTTGCACACGAACATGAGTGACGATTTCAATACAGCCAAAACATTGGCGGTACTTTTCGAAATGTCATCACGCATCAATGATTTGAAATCGGGGAACATATCCATGACCGATGTTAGTGAGGAAAAATTCAACATCTTTAAAGGCAGCTATGTCAAGATGATGGAAGATGTACTCGGACTACGTGAAGAAGCAGAACATAATCATGAGTTACTGAAAGGTGTCGTGAATGTATTGATCGAGCTTCGGAAGAAGGCTCGTGAACAGCGTAACTACGCACTCTCTGATACAATTCGCGATGATCTTAAAAAATTAGGCGTACAACTGAAAGATGGTAAAGACGGAGAAATGACGTTTTCTGTTGAGTAAAACTTGCGCTCTAGTGTCTTGCATATTGTGGGCATTCGAACTTACTGGCTAGCGCCGACTACTAAATGATAAGGTCATTAACGTGCTAAAGAAAATTTTCATCCTTCCCATTCGATTTTATCAATGGGCCATTTCGCCAATGCTGGGAACACACTGTCGTCACACACCGTCGTGTTCGCAGTATGCAATCGAGGCTATCCTGGAATGGGGCGTGATCAAAGGAATATGGCTCGGTGCAAAGCGAATAGGTAGATGCCATCCTTGGGGTACAAGCGGATATGATCCTGTTCCCAAAAAGCACGACCACACGTCTACCGATCATCATCATTAATCCCTACATCAAATCATTTGCCGTCAGCTTTTTCGCGCGAAAAAGAGTAGCTTAGAAAATCGATTTAGCAAAAAAGTCGATGCCCTGAACTATGCCTGATTTTCAAATTAAAAAAACTTCTAAGTCGTATGACGTATGCATTATCGGCTCTGGTGCCGGTGGCGGCATGGCGGCATATGTTTTAGCCAACGCGGGCATCAAGGTAGTGATGCTGGAAGCTGGGCCAATGTACGATCCGCGGAAGAACGTGACGCAGTTGAAATGGAACTATGAATCACCGCGTCGCGGTGCAGCAACATTTACGCGTGGATTTGGCGACTTCGACGCTGCTTACGGTAGCTGGGAACTTGAAGGCGAACCTTACACGCATAAAGATGACACCAAATTCGATTGGTTCCGCTCGCGCATGTTAGGGGGCAGAACAAACCACTGGGGAAGAATCTCACTCCGTTTTGGTCCAAAGGATTTTAAACGCAAAAGCATTGACGGGCTCGGCGACAACTGGCCAATCGGATATGAAGACGTTGCTCCTTACTACGACAAAGTTGATCAATTGATCGGCGTGTTCGGGAGCAAAGAGGGAATCGAAAATGAACCTGACGGGATATTTTTGCCACCACCAAAACCACGGCTGCATGAATTATTCATTCGCGATGCTGCAACTTCGATGGGCGTTCCGGTTATACCTTCTCGCCTATCGATCCTAACAAAACAACTCCCGAACAATGATAAGCGTGGCAAGTGTTTCTATTGCTCACAATGTAATAGAGGTTGCCAAGTATATGCGGATTTTTCTTCATCATCGGTATTGGTAAATCCTGCACTTGAAACAGGTAATGTTGATGTGATTGCTAACGCGATGGCGCGCGAAGTATTGACGAATGAAAAAGGATTAGCAACTGGCGTTTCTTATGTGAGCAAAGATGACATGCAAGAGTATGTAGTCAACGCACGCATTGTTGTGCTTGCTGCAAGCGCATGTGAATCCGCGCGACTACTATTAAACTCAAAATCTACCTTTCATCCAAACGGGCTTTCGAATTCAAGTAACATCGTCGGAAAATATCTTCACGATTCTACCGGCGCTTCTATGGGCGGGATATTACCGAAGTTAGTCGGGCGTAAACGTTACAACGAAGATGGTGTTGGCGGCATGCACGTGTATACACCTTGGTGGCTCGACAATAAGAAGTTAGATTTTCCACGAGGGTACCACATCGAATATGGTGGAGGTCAAACACAACCAGGTTATGGTTTCGGTTTTGGCATGCATAAACACAATGGAAAATATCCGGGGAGAGATGGTAATACAAAACCTGCGGGTGGCTATGGTGCATCGCTGAAAGATGACTATCGCTATTTCTATGGTGCAACGTTCGGGATGGCTGGACGCGGCGAGGCGATTGCACGAGAAGATAACTATTGTGAGATCGATCCTACAACTGTCGATAAGTTTGGAATACCCGTACTTCGCTTCAACTATACGTGGAGTGAGCATGAAATCAAACAAGCTAAACACATGAAGGAAACCTTTGAGGAAATCATTCATAGGATGGGTGGCGTTGTCACGTTTGGGAAGAGCGGGCCTGAGAATAATTATGGCTTAGAGAATCCAGGAAGAATCATTCACGAAGTGGGTACTACACGCATGGGCGACGATCCTAAAAAATCTGTTGTCAATCGGTACAATCAGGCACATGATTGTAAAAATGTATTTGTTGTTGATGGAGGACCATTTGTATCACAAGCGGACAAAAATCCGACATGGACAATACTTGCACTCGCGATGCGTGCGTCGGAATACATCATTGAAGAAATGAAGAAACAAAACATCTAACCAGTACGACCATGGATAGACGAAAATATCTCAAAACATTGGCCGCCTCAACAGCAGGCTTAGGCCTGTTATTTCATGCGTGCAAACCGGAAGACGCTGCTAAAACTGCCCCGCCAAAAGCGCCTGTGAATTACGACCGAACTCCCGTTGAACAAGAACGCGAGCAAAAATTATTCACGGAACAGTTCTTTGATGCGCATGAAATGAAAACCATCACAATTCTTGTCGACATCATCATCCCCAAAGATGAAACTTCTGGTAGCGCATCTGACGCAGGTGTTCATGACTTCATTGAATTCATCGCGAAAGACATGCCACGATATCAAATACCATTGCGTGGTGGTTTGAAATGGCTCGACGTGCAGTGTATGAAACAATTTAATGCCGATTTTGCGTCACTCAATGCAACACAGCAAGTTCAGATTATCGATCAAATAGCATATCCTGAGCAAGCTAAACCAGAGATGCAACAAGGCGTTGCGTTCTTTAATACAATGCGTGACCTCACGGCATGCGGTTTCTTCTCAAGTAAAATTGGGATTGCTGACATTGGATACAAGGGTAACACTCCCAATAGCTGGGACGGTGTGCCTGCAGATGTCTTAGAACAGTATGGTGTGAAATACGAAGAGCATCGGCTTGACAGCTATGTGAAGCACACATAGCTCAAATTCAACGCCGCACCTACAAATAAATAATGTACTATACAGAGCGGACAAGTTCCGCTCTGTATTTTGTTAACAAGCTTGACTTAGAAACGAAACCAACGTACTTCCCGCCATCAACCACTGGAAGATTCCATTGATTGGTTTCCTCGAATTTTAAAAGGACATTGTGAACATTCTCCGTGCATTGAATAACGGCAGCTGGTGTCGTCATGAGTTCGCGCACAAGCATCTTCTCTTGATGCTCTGTATTAAACATGATGTTACGGATGTTATCCATGTAGATTAATCCAAGTAGTTCATCTTGGTCGTTTACTACTGGGAAAATATTTCGCGTAGAAATTGCAATTACATTGATAAGATCTTTCAACGTCGCATCCGGATTAATCCGTGAAAAGTTTTTCTCGATCAACTCGGTGAGATCAAGTTTATTCAACAGGAAACTATCTTTGTTATCGACCGGTGAATTCAATTTTGCGGCGAGCTTCTTCCCTTCCATCGACAATGGCTCTAAATAGTGCGACACCAGCGTACTTAAAGCAGCAACAATCATCAGTGGTATCATTAATCCATAACCACCCGTGATTTCAGCAATAAGAAATATGGAAGTCAATGGTGCATAGAACACCCCACTTAACACACCCGCCATAGCAACCAATGTAAAATTCGTTTCAGGAATTCGGCCCAGTCCACTGATGTTTACCAACCTTGCGAATACAAACCCTAAATACGCGCCAACAAAAAGCGAGGGACCAAAACTTCCACCATTACCACCACTTCCAATTGTCACAGCGGCTGCAATTATTTTCATAAAAATGAGTGCACCTAAGAACATCAAGAGATGCGTTTCATTTCCCATAAACTCGTAAAGGATACTTGTTTTAATAAGCTCTTCCGGATTAAGCGCAGCAAGTGATTTTATGGTTTCATATCCTTCGCCGAATAAAGGCGGAAACAAAATCATCAAACCAAATAATAATATTCCACCTGCCGCAACACGAAGCCATGTTTGATCAACGGCCTTCATGCGTTCTTCAATCCAAGTAAACACGCGCGCGTATAATACGGACACTAATCCGGCTAAAACACCCACCACTACATAAAACAAAACGTTTCGATAATCGAAAGGCTGCTGCAATGAAAATGAAAGTAAAATACCATCGCCAAGAATGATTTTCGAAAGCAATGCACCCGACGCTGCCGCAACAATCAACGGAATAAATGCAGATGCTCCTACATCGGTGAGTAAAACTTCGATTGCAAAAAGAACGCCTGCAATCGGTGCGTTAAATGCGGCTGCAATACCAGCTGCCGCACCACAAGCTAGAAGAATAGTTCTTTCCTTATACGATAACCGGTAGGTATTGCCGAAATTTGCACCTATTGCCGAACCTGTGCTAACCATAGGCGACTCCAACCCTGTCGATCCGCCAAAACCAACAGTCAATGCGCTGGTGACCATGTGCGTATACATGTTCTTTAATGGGAGAAGACTGGATCTTTTTACGATCGCAAAAACGACCTCTGCACTGCCTTTCGCAAAATGTCCTTTTAGTACAACCTTGATGAAAATGACTGTGAGTATTAATCCGATCAGCGGACACAGTGCGAAGAAGAAAAACTCCTCATATGTTAAGGCATACATCGATACAAGTGAGCCGATGTAGTGAACAAACGATTTCAATACGACGGCAGCCAACCCTGACGAAAGGCCTACGACGATACTCGATGCAATAAAAAACTGCCGTGGTGAAAGTTTATCCTTGAGCTTAAATACGACGCGTTTGAAACCCTTGTACATTAATCTATCTTTCTACAGTCTTGAATTTTTAAATATAGTAGAAGATCGCGGTTTCCATGTCAAATAAATGTAAAAGTCACCGTTAAAATTGTAGCTGCGGCGGCATGAACGTCGACTACTCGAAATCATTCAGACTTTGTGCCGTTTCTCATCGACATCATCGTATAGAGACTAACGCGCTTCGCACGGACGTTCGAAGACAAATCACGCAAACGAAGGTGCCACTGTTTCTGGATCAATAATCTAAAAAGACGAACCTTCAACTTGGGGAATTCTTTTTGTATGTACGCCTTCAATACTTTGTTCACAACTTCGAATACCACGAATCCAATCACAAGTGCGATCACCCACTCCAACCAACCAAATGTTTCTTTACTGACAACTGTTTTCTTTGCCGTTAATCCCCATAAGTTGCGTAGGCCCTTTGTTTCGAAAAATCTCGACACCAGACCCGATGCCGACATACCGATCAGAAATCCTAAAAAATTTCCCGTGAGTGATTCGTATAAATAGCGTGCTATTCCCTTTCGCGTAACCAAAGCCATGTCAATCAATTTGATTGGCAATAACGTATGCTCTCGCGGAAATCAAAACCGAACATCTGCCAAAAACTTACATCTATCGAATTGCCGCCAAACCAACACTTATTCCGCGTATTGAACAACCATCTTCCGAATACGGTCTTCGATCTTTTCCGTAGTCAGTTTTTCGCGTAATCGATCGACCATAATTGGGAACGCGAAAGGCGTTGGTTTCACCGGCCGCGTAATCACAATCTTCTGCTGGGCTATGCGCTTCAACGCTTTTCGAAGACGCGCTTCTTCCAATTGAAAATCCATAACTTCATCAAATGCCTGACGCAATAAAAGATTGTGCGCTTCATAATCGTTGAACACATTAAAGAAAAGCTGAGATGAAGATTGAAGGTGTCTGTCCTTCACAGGCTTTCCTGGGAAACCTTTGAAAACAAGACCAGAAATAGCGGAGATATCACGAAATTTCCGCCGCGCCATTTCGGTAGAATTGATACTTGCCTGAATGTCTTTCAACAGATTGTCTTCCCCTAATACATCGGTTTCGACAGCTTCCTCAATGGGGATAGGTTGATCTGATAACAATTCAAATCCATAATCATTCATCGCGATGGAAAAGGTTATCGGCTGAATTTGCGCGATGCGATAAGCAACCAACGCAGCGATACCTTCATGCACAAACCTTCCTTCGAATGGATACATCAATAAGTGATACCCTTCATCACTCTGAAAATATTCAATTAAAAATTCCTTCTTACCTGGAAGGTGTGATCTGTCTCGCTGCAGTTCAAAGAGGGGTTGTAGAAATTTCAGTTCTTCATCTTTCTCTCGACCTTGTACCACTTCATCAATTTTATTTCTGATCAACTCGCTCATTTGCGATGACAGCGGCATCCTTCCCCCTTGCCACGAGGGAACAAGTCCAGATTTTTTGTTCGACTTCCGTACCTGCACTTCCATGTCTTTGATCCGAACCAGTTCAAGGTTTCTTCCTGCAAACCAAAACACATCGCCTGGATTCAGTCGTGAAATAAAATACTCTTCAATAGTGCCAAGATACTTCCCGGATACGAATCGAATATGCAGGGAACTGTCGCTCACGATTGTGCCGATGGAAAGTCTGTGGCGCATAGCGATGGTTCGATTCTCAACGCGATACACACCGTTTTGAATAATTACTTTTCGATATTCATCGTATGCTTGCAGCGAATCACCTCCCGTTGTAATAAAATTCAACAGCCAATGCCACTCATCTTCGGTCATGGTAGAGAAACTGAAAGTCTTCACTATCTCGGGATAAATTTCTTCTGGTTTAAATCCATCGGATACCGCGAGTGTTGTAAGGTATTGCATCAGCACATCGAACGATCTAACATACGGATATCGGTCTTCCACAATCCTCTTATCAATCGCCTCACGGATTGCAGCAGCCTCCATCAATTCTAATGCATGCGTTGGCACGAAATGAATTCTGCTGGTCGCGCCAGGTTGGTGACCACTTCGTCCTGCACGTTGAAGAAACCGCGCGATGCCTTTAGGTCCCCCGATTTGAACAACGGTTTCCACGGGACGAAAGTCTACACCAAGATCAAGACTTGATGTGCACACAACCGCCTTCAACTTCCCCTCGTGAAGTTGTTCTTCTACCCAGTTTCTTAACTCTTGGCTAATCGATCCATGATGCATTGCAATAACGCCTGAAAGCTCTGGCGCCACATCCAACATTTTCTGATACCATATCTCTGCAAATGACCGGGTGTTGGTAAAAATCAATGTCGTGTTACTGGCTCTCACAATATCCACCACCTTTTGAAGCAGTAAAATCCCAAGGTGTCCTGCCCAAGGCATTCGATCGAGCGAGTCGGGCATCACGGAGACAACCTCGATTACTTTTTCGATATCTGCTTTTACAATCGTAAATCTCTTTTCATGGTAATAGTTGCCGAGTAAAGCATGCAGTGCTTCATCCATATTGCCAATGGTTGCCGAGATGCCCCATACCTTTAATTCTGGTACGATGGATTTTAATCGCGACAACGCAAGTTCAACTTGGACGCCACGCTTGGATCCCATGAGTTCATGCCATTCATCGGCGATCACTACTTTTAACGTTTGAAAAAATTCTGGATAGCCCTTGCTGGCCAATAACAGATGCATGCTTTCAGGCGTGGTTATAAGTAACTCGGGAGGTTTTTCCTTCTGGCGTGCGCGTTCTTTTACGGATGTGTCGCCAGATCGTACGCCCACTTTCCACGGGAGACCCAATCCTTGAATTAAACGATTTGCAGATAGCTCAATTTCCTTCGACAACGCTCGAATTGGCGTGATCCAAATCGCCTGAAGTCCATTATTTCTTTTTGTTTGCCAGTCGGGATTATCGCGAATGAATTCCAGCATGACGGCCATCATCAGTGAATAGGTCTTTCCACTACCGGTGGGTGCGTTCACCAAGCCGCTCTGGCCATCGAGGTAAGCGTGCCAGGCCTCCAACTGAAAAGGAAAAGCTTTCCACCCCCTACTTTCAAACCATTCTTTTCCTAACTTTAAAGAATCCTTCGCCATGAAAAATAAAGTTATAATTTCCGGCCAAGGCAGGAAAACAATTTACCCATCAACCTGTTTAAAGGTTGATAAAAGTAGATCATGGGGAAATATTCCATAAAAGATCTGGAACAACTCTCGGGAATTAAGGCGCACACCATTCGTATTTGGGAGAAGCGACATAACCTCATCAGCCCTAGCCGAACTGAAACCAATATCCGATTCTATTCCGATGAAGATCTGAAAAGAATTATCAACATCTCTTTACTAAACAACTACGGAATAAAAATCTCGCGCATTGCAAGCATGACCGATAAAGAGGTTCATGAAAAAGTGTTAGAGATCAGCGAAATCAAAAATGAAGCAACAATCCATATCGATCAATTGGTGGTAGCCATGATCGATATTGACGAAGCACATTTCGAAAAAATTCTAAACACACTCATCCTTCGCTACGGGTTCGAGAAAACGATCACGGAGATGATCTATCCATTTCTTGAAAAAATCGGCGTACTCTGGCAAACCAAAAACATCACACCAGCGCACGAACATTTCATTTCTAATCTAGTCCGACAAAAAATTATCGTTGCCATCGATGGATTAGCATTACCGCCAACGTCAGCACATCGCGTATTGTTGTTTCTTCCAGAAAACGAGTTGCACGAAATTGGACTATTATTTTATCACTATCTGGTCCGAAAAGCCGGCTACAGAACATATTACCTTGGGCAAAACGTACCCCACGATGACCTCATGAAAATTGTCGAAATCCATCGACCGCAAACACTTATTACTTCCATTACATCGCTGCCCAGCAAACCAATCGATCAGTATTTTCAACGACTTACCAACGACTTCCCCGACCTATTGATCCTCGCCTCTGGTTTACAGATACAGCGCTACAAAGGACTGAAAGTCAACAACATTCAAACTTTTTCCACCGTCCTTGAGCTGAAAAACATTCTTCCCACGCTGGCCAAGTAACGACTCTCAACCCCGCTATTGAAATCCTTTAAGTTAATTTTTGTTTAATGTTCTAACATTTTTATTAAACATTATATACCATAATTGCGTCTTTGCCCTATATTTGTTTAACATTTAAAACGAACAATTAAACATAAAGTCATGACCGCCATTGAATTTTCATACAAAATTGCAAGTCTGCGGAGCACTCTTCAGACTTTCACAAAACGCTTTACCCGCGACAAAGAGGAGTCACATGACCTCGTACAAGACACTTTATTAAAGGCGTTGACCTATCGTGACAAATTCAAAGAAGACACAAATTTGAAAGGCTGGCTGTTCACGATCATGCGTAACACCTTTATCAACAACTATAGGCGTGTGCAGCGCGAACGTACAAGTCATGATCGGACAAAAGATCTTTATTATCTAAATGTTGAAGAAGACTACACCTTCAACAGACCACAGGAAAGTGTTGAGTTCAAAGAAATTTGGCAGAACGTAAACCACATTAAGGACGAGTTTCTTACGCCATTCAAAATGTACACTTCTGGTTATAAGTATCACGAGATTGCCGAACATCTTCATATACCGATTGGTACGGTGAAGAACCGTATTTTTCATGCACGCAAGGAAATCCAAAAAAGATTACAAGGATATTAATTAACTTCCTGCTTACCTTATAAAGCTATGAGTAGAATCGGCGTGATTGGATCTGGATTCGCTGGACTTTCATCGGCGTGCTTTCTAGCAAAGGCCGGATTCGATGTAACCCTATTTGAAAAGAACGACTCGATCGGTGGACGTGCGCGAAAGTTTACATCTGCTGGATTTACTTTCGACATGGGCCCAAGTTGGTATTGGATGCCTGATGTTTTTGACAAATTTTTTCACGCCTTTGGCTTCGACACAAAAGATTTTTACTCGCTTAAAAGATTAGATCCATCTTATCGCGTTGTCTACGGGAAAGATGACTATCTCGATATCCCCGCAGGAGAAGATGCGCTTTGTAAACTATTCGAAAGCATTGAACCGGGAAGCGCCCAGCAACTTCGCAAGTTTTTGCAAGAGGGGAAATTCAAATATGATGTTGGCATCAAGGATCTCGTGTACAAACCTGGCCTTTCATTGACTGAATTTTTTGACATTAAGTTGATGCGAGACGCTGCACGGTTACATGTTTTCAGCTCAATATCTTCATACATCAGAAAATTCTTCAAGAATCCACGCCTGATACAACTGCTTGAATTTCCTGTTCTCTTCCTAGGTGCCACACCCGAAAAGACACCCGCACTTTATAGCTTGATGAACTACGCCGACATGTCGTTAGGAACATGGTATCCAATGGGTGGCATGCATAGAGTGATCGACGCGATGGCTACCATTGCCAAAAAAAGCGGTGTAAAAATCGAACTTTCTTCCACCGTGCAGCAACTTGAAATGAATGGCGTCGGCGCAAAAGGCCTTGTTGTCAATGAACAATTCAGACCATTCGACTATATTGTTGCCGGTGCCGACTATCATCACGTTGAACAACATTTGATTCCTGTAAAGTACAGACGATACGATGCGCGTTATTGGGACAACAGAACGCTTGCGCCGTCGAGCCTGATATACTTTTTAGGGGTGAACAAACGCATCAAAGGACTCTTGCATCACACTCTATTTTTCGATCAAGATTTTAAAATACACGCAAAAGAAATTTACGAGCAACCGCAATGGCCCTCGGCGCCACAGTTTTATGTTTCATGTCCATCGAAGACAGACGACAGCGTGGCCCCAGTAGACTCGGAGAATATTTTTATTCTTATTCCTGTTGCTCCTGGTTTGAATGATACCGAGGCTGTGCGCAACACATACTTCGACCTTGTGATGGAAAGACTCGAGGCGCTTACCGGTGAATCGATCCGCGACCATATTGTTTTTAAACGAAGCTACGCGCACAATGATTTTATTTCCGATTACAACGCGTTTAAAGGAAATGCATATGGCCTTGCCAACACACTCCGGCAAACGGCTAATCTTAAACCGTCCATTATAAACAAAAAAATAAATAACCTGTTTTATACAGGACAGCTGACTGTTCCCGGACCAGGCGTACCACCATCCATTATTTCGGGTGAAGTGGTTGCTAATGAATTGATCAAAAGACATCAGCAAACAAAAAGTCGCTTATGAAAGAACTCTTCGACAAAGTATCCGTGCGTTGCAGTAGGCTAACGACCAAAATGTATAGCACGTCATTTTCATTAGGCATCCGTTGTTTAGATCATTCACTTCGCGATCCAATCTATGCGATCTACGGATTTGTGCGTTTTGCCGATGAGATCGTCGACACTTTTCATGACTATGATAAGGATACACTCCTCAAACGATTTAAAGCAGAGACCTATCTAGCGATTCAAGAAAAGATTAGCTTAAATCCTATTCTTAATAGTTTTCAAGCAACGGTGAATAAATATAACATTGGCCACGACGTTATCGAACAGTTTCTAAAAAGCATGGAGATGGATCTCTTATGCAAAGAGCACGATCAAAAATCGTATGAAAATTACATCCTAGGGTCTGCTGAAGTTGTTGGATTAATGTGTTTGAAAGTGTTTTGCAATGGCAACGAAGAAAATTATAATAAGCTTACCCCTTTTGCGATGCGTTTAGGAGCTGCTTTCCAAAAAATAAACTTTCTTCGTGACTTGAATGCGGACTATGCGGGAATGGGACGAAGCTATTTTCCGGGCGTCAACCTGGACCATTTTACAGAAGAGTGTAAGCGGCAAATTGAAGTGCAAATCAAAGACGATTTCGATGAAGGATATAAAGGAATAAAACAACTTCCCAAGTCCGCCAGGTTCGGCGTGTACGTAGCCTATGTTTATTACAAAGCACTCTTCAACAAAATTAAGAATACGCCATCGGAGCTGGTGATGCGGCACCGAATTAGAATTAGAAATCGGCATAAGGCTGGTCTATTGGCCTATTCATTTGTTAAACATCAACTGAATTTGATTTAATGGAAAAAGTAATACTTGTAGATGAAGCCGACAATGCGATAGGGACCATGGAAAAGATGGAAGCGCATCGCAGTGGAAAACTTCATCGCGCCTTTTCAATTCTACTTTTTAATGACAAGGGGGAACTGCTTCTCCAAAAGAGAGCAAAGAAAAAATATCATAGTGGTGGTTTGTGGACGAACACGTGTTGCAGCCACCCCCTACCAGACGAATCGATGGATGACGCAGCGCGGAGAAAGTTAAACCAAGAAATGGGTATCGATCTGCAAGCGAAGTTCGCGTACAAATTTATCTATACGGCAAAACTCGACCAAGGGCTTACTGAACACGAACTCGACTATGTCTACTTCGGACAGTACAACAACGTTCCGAATGTAAACCCAGACGAAGTGGAAGATTGGAAATACATCAACATCGGTTCATTGAAAGACGACATCAAACGTCATCCTGAGCAATACACCGAATGGTTTAAATTGATTATCAACCATGGCGAGTACCAACACTACACGCTATGAGATGCCGCATCACTAAGTATTATCTATTTGATGTGGTCTAATGAACAGCTGTTTGAGATCATTAAACCTGAAGACACGATCTTCTGGTTTCGAAGAGATTTGCGTCTTGATGATAACGCTGGCCTCTATCGCGCCTTGCATGGCAACAGTAAAGTCGTACCCATTTTCATTTTTGATTCAGTAATCTTAAACGAACTGGAGGATAAGAATGATCGACGTGTTGACTTCATCTATCAGTCGTTGCTTCAACTGAAGTCACAGCTTGAAGAACTCGGCTCTTCGTTGCTCATCTTTTATGGTGATCCAATAAAATTGTATGACCGGCTTCACGCGAAGGCTGTTTATACAAACCATGACTTTGAACCATATGCGATCAAGCGTGACGATCAAGTGAAGGCGTTGCTGATGAAAAAAAACATTGCTTTTCATCACTTCAAAGATCACGTCATCTTTGAAAAGGACGAAGTCATAAAAGATGATGGGAAGCCCTATACTATTTTTACGCCTTACAGTAAAAAGTGGAAAGCCAAGCTGAACAAGTTCTTTCTCAAATCGTATCCTACAGAAAAGTACTTCAATAACTTTAAAAAGTTTAAGAAGGTAAATACACCCTCGCTTCAAGATATCGGTTTTGGAAAAAGTGATGCTTATTTTCCACCACGGGTAATTTCACAGGCCATTATTCAAAACTATCACAAGACGCGCGACTATCCGGCTATTAAGGGAACAACGCGGCTGAGTGTTCATCTTCGTTTTGGAACGGTAAGCATCCGAAAACTCGCGCAGATCGCTTTGAAAAAGAATGAAGTTTGGTTAAATGAATTAATCTGGCGCGACTTCTATGCGATGATCCTTTTCCATTTTCCGCACGTTGTGAATAAGGCTTTCAAGCCAGCATACGATCAAATTCGCTGGCGGAATAATGAGAAAGAATTTGAGAAATGGTGTGACGGAAAAACCGGCTATCCAATCGTCGATGCTGGCATGCGCGAATTGAATGCAACAGGATTTATGCATAACAGGGTGAGGATGATTACCGCGAGTTTCCTTGTCAAGCATCTCCTTATCGATTGGCGCTGGGGAGAAGCTTATTTTGCGCGACAACTATTAGATTACGACTTAGCCTCAAACAATGGTGGATGGCAATGGGCTGCGAGTTCTGGATGCGACGCAGCACCGTATTTCCGCGTGTTCAACCCAGAATTACAAACCGATAAGTTTGACGCGGACCACAAATACATCAAGCAGTGGGTTCCCGAATGGGGCACACCAAAATATCCAGCCCCGGTAGTAGACCATAAGATTGCGCGTGAACGTGTATTGGAAACTTATAAGAAAGCTTTAAACGATTAGTGGAGAATGAAAATATATCACCTGAAGCGAACGCAATTTCTTCCGATTTCAATTCAAGAGGCATGGACATTCTTTTCATCGCCAGCCAATCTTGGCGCCATTACTCCACCGCGAATGAAATTTCATATCGTGTCGATTTCGGGAGGTGAAAAAATGTACGCTGGTCAATTGATTCGCTACAAGATCAAACTATTCCCTTGGTGGACATTGCATTGGGTTACTGAGATAACACATGTTAACGAACCTCATCATTTCGTTGACGACCAACGGTTCGGCCCTTATGCACTTTGGCATCACCAACATTCTTTTTCAGAAGACAATGGCGGAACGTTGATGACAGATGAATTGCATTATGCAATACCCTTTGGCGTGATCGGTCAGTTGGCCAATTGGCTTTTTGTAGGACGCGAGGTAAGTCGTATTTTTGACTACAGGTTCGAAACGTTAAAAACATATTTCGATAAGAAAACTGATCACGATTTTAAACATTAGAACATGAGTATACTTACAATCATACTGTGTGCTTTCATCGTGATTGCAACATTTCTGTTTTGGGAATTCGTAGCGTGGTTTTCACATAAATATATTATGCATGGCTTCTTATGGGTGTGGCACAAATCCCATCACACCGTGCACAACCACGAACTAGAACGCAATGATTTGTTCGCTGTTGTTTTCAGCATTCCTTCGATCGCAATTTTCTACTATTTCACAATCGTACATTACAATCCATATATGATTGCCGTCGGGATAGGAATTTTATGCTATGGGATTTTCTATTTCATTTTCCACGACATCATTGTTCACCAGCGGATACGTTGGCGTCCGGTGAAAAGGAGCCGTTACCTTCAACGAATGATCAACGCGCATTACGTTCATCATGCAAAACACACGAAAGAAGACTGTGAAGCATTCGGTTTTTTGTATGCGCCGAAGAAATATGAGCCAAAAATATTTAGCTTTAAGCAAAACCGTCAAGAAACTCAATAGTATCATCCATTGAACCCCAAATATTTATATCTCACAATCGACATCCTCACGATTCTTGTCCCCTTTCTTGCGAGCTTTTACCCTAAAGCGCCATTTTACAAGAAATGGAAATACTTGCTTCCAGCGATCGCCATACCGGCAATAATCTTCCTCGTCTGGGATGAAGTATTCACCCAAGCCAATATTTGGGGATTCCGAAACGAGTATGTCACCGGTTGGTATATCGGCACACTCCCACTTGAGGAAGTACTTTTCTTCATCTGCATTCCTTACGCCTGCGTATTCACGTACTTTGCATTGAATCACTTAATGGAAAATGATTTCCTTTATCCTCATCACGAGCTGATATCGAGCGCCCTCATTGTGACATTGCTTGTAATCGGCGCGGCCTATATGGAAAGACTTTATACGGGCATCACATTCATTATGCTCGCGTTCTTCCTAGCGTGGTCTGTATTAAAATTGCGTCCGCGTTACATGGGAAGATTTTATTTTGCTTACGCCGTCATTCTCATTCCTTTTTTTATCGTGAATGGAATTCTCACAGGATCATTTATCGAAGGTGAAGTAGTTTGGTACAACAACACGCATAATCTTGGCATCCGCATTGGCACGATCCCAGTAGAAGATATCTTTTATGGAATGCTTTTGATTCTATCGAATGTAGCTATCTATGAGTGGCTACAAGAAAAAGCATCCAGTCTAAGTTGGCGTAAGTCTCACCGGAATTGACAAAATAAAAAAGCCCTCCATCACGAGGGCCTTTCATTCTCACTTATAACAGTCCTACATCGCTTCAGCAAGTGCAGGCTTTTTAACTTTCTTCGCTTTTTTGATTTTCGGCGCGGCATCGGCACGTTCAAGCTTGCGTTTTTTCTTTTCTTCACGCTTCATCATATCTGAATAAACCGTCGCCAATTTCTTAGCGTTTCTATAAATCAGTTTCTTAACCTTCTTTGTTGGTTCAGGCAATGCGAGACGACTAATGGCTTCTTGAAGCGTATCATTGATAAGCCCCTTCAATTCCTTCTTAGATGACTTTTGTTTTTCCATGTCCATTGTTAATTGGGAACGTAAAATAGTAAATGAAAACCCGATAACTCGGTTCTTAACAAAAACTTAACATTGGGTATTCGGCGAATCAACGTGAAAAGGTACCCTTTCGAGTACCTTCTGTTTATATTGTCGATGAATAAAAGATTATTCGTATCGAATGGAATTGATCGGATTGGCTACCGCAGCTTTAATAGCCTGGTAGCTTATGGTAAGCCACGCCACAAGGGCCGCCACAACACCACTCGTAACGAAAACCCAAATCGGAACGGGTATTCTAAATGCAAACGACTCCAGCCACCCATTCATCACATACCATGCCGGCACCACGGCAAGGAGAAATGCAACGGCTACCAATACCATAAATTCGCGCGATAATAATAAGCTCAGATTCGTTACTGATGCACCCATTACTTTCCGGATACCAATTTCTTTCGTGCGTTGCTCTGCCATAAATGCCGCCAATCCAAATAAGCCCATACAGGCAACTAAGATGGCTAGCGCTGTAAGAACGGTGGCTAACTTTCCTAATCGTTGCTCTTCACGGAAGATCTCATCGAAACTTTCATCCAAGAATACATATTCAAAAGGTTCACCACTCGCTTGTTTTTTCCAAAGTTCCTCCGCCGCAGCGATCGCTTCTTGAGGTGCACCCTTGTATCGTATTTGTAAAGTGTTATTCACATCTGATAACATGATAATCAGTGGACGTACCTGCGATTTTAACGTCTCGAAGTTAAAGTTCTTTACGACGCCAACCACCGTTAGTGTATCCGGACTATTCCCTTGATAAGACACGATCTTCCGGTTCAAAGGATCAGTCCAGCCAAATTCTTTCACCGTTGCCTCGTTAATGATACAAGCCAAACTGTCCGTTGGAAAGTCTTTCGAATAATAGCGTCCATCAGCCAATTCAAATTTCATAACTTTTTGATGATCGTGATCTGCCCAGTAGCAACCAAGGATTTTATCCTCCACCGTTCCATTCGCGCGAAATACTGAATTGCTAGAAACACCTGGAAAAATATTATTAGAATAACTCGCTGACTCTATACTGGTATGGCGGAGTAGTTCATTTTTAAAAGCTTCACGGCCTTTATCGAGGCGTGCCATATTTCGCAAAATCAAAACGTTGTGTTTGTCCAAACCAAGATTTTTCTCTTGCATGAACCGAAGTTGTTGATAAACAACGCCTGTACAAATAATCAACACAATCGAAATCCAGAATTGAAACACCACTAAGAAACTGCGAATACCTTTACTCTTTGCTCCTGCTCTAACCTTGCCTTTCAATACTTCAACTGCATTAAATGATGTCAAGTAGAACGCTGGGTAACTTCCTGCAATCAAACCCACCACCACAATCAAAGCTGCAATGGCTAATAAAAACGGACCAGACAAAAGGAGTCCAAATGATAATTCCTTCCCTGACAATAAATTAAACGAAGGCAGAAGTGCATACACGGCAAGCAAAGAAATTACTGCGGCGATGATGGTATAAATCACAGATTCAGCAAGGAATTGTCCGATCAAATGACTTCTGAATGACCCTAATGTTTTTCGAAGTCCTACTTCTTTCGCGCGACCTGCAGAACGCGCAGTCGATAAATTCATGAAGTTTATACAAGCGATTAACAAAACAAATATTCCTATCGCACCTAAAACATAAACGTATTTGATGTCGCCATGCACGGCAATGTCGTGTTCCAAATGAGGCACATACAAATGCGTATCGGTCATAGCGAATGAGTAGTATCCGTACTTACCGCCGTTCTTCACAAAATTTTCGAAGCTCATTCCGAGGAACTTCTCCAACTCGGCGCCTACATTCCGTATCGTAATCGCTTCCAATTTTTTGTCAATATCAGCTACCGATACTTGCGCGTTCTTTCGATAGTAGGTATGTAATGAGTTGTTTGTCCAAACAGGTTGTCTAAAAAAGTCTCCTTGCGACCCTGCTAATAAGACGTCAAACTTGATGTGTGAATTCCCTGGCGGTTCTTCACAAATGCCGGTTATCTTGTAGGCTTTGTTATCGTCTCCTACACTGAGCATTTTACCAATCGCTTCTTCTGTTCCGAAATATTTACTTGCAACAGCGCGCGTCACAACCATGGTGTTAGGCTCCATGAGTACTTTTGACGGATCGCCTTCAATGAGTTCGAAAGAAAAGAATTGAAAAAAGTTTGAATCAACCATCATCACGTGTTGCTCCATGAACGATTTATCTTCATTTCGGATCACCGTGTTTCGCCATTGCCAAATACGTGTCGCTGCTTCAACGCCTGGAATCTCCTGCACGAGTGCATCAGCCAACGGCGTACAAGTAGTTGTTGACTTAATTTCTTGGTCACCAAGTTTCCCATCCAGCGCAACACGATAAATGTTATCGTTATCGCGATGAAACTTGTCATAGCTCAGATCGTCAGCAATGTACATGCCCACCAGCAAACACACCGTTAGCCCAATAGCAAGACCGACAATGTTTATTGCCGAGAAGAACTTGTGCTTCATGATCGTTCTTAACGCGACAGTGAAATAGTTTTTTAGCATATGGTTATTGAGTTGAGTTCAAAAGAATTGTGGTAACCCGATATAAGACGCCTCGCCTATGCATCAGGTTACCACAACAGTAAATTTAATTTTATCGAGAATACTATTCCACGCGCAGCGTATTGACAGGGTTTGTTGCAGCCGCTCCCAGTACTTTTGCACCGATCGTTATTGCTGATGTAATGAACATCAACACGATTGCAATAACAAAAGTTAATGAACCTGTTGCCTGATAATAGTCCCAAATGCTATCCATGAGCGCATCAACCAACAACGCGCTGAGAAAACATCCCAACAGTGCAGCAACGCTCAAAATGATCGCGAATTCCGCGTTGATGATGCGGCTGATATTTCCAACGGATGCCCCGAGTACTTTTCTCACACCTATCTCCTTCATACGTTTGATGATATTCAACGAAACCAATGTAAACAACCCCGTGGCTGATAACATCAGCGCTACAACGCCCAAGAAGACAAATATCTTCACGATGTTGTTGTTTACAGTATAGGCCTCGATCATAATCTCATTAATGTATCTGCCGTTATAAAGTCTATTGGGAAATACTTCCCGCCATTGCGATTCCATGAACGTATTCACGGTTGTAGCTTTTTCCACCGGCACATTAACGATCACGTGTGTGTATTTTTCCTTATTGGCATATCGGATCATCATGGGCTGAGTCTCGCGCCACAATCCCTGTGTATACACATCTTTTACAACCCCAACAACGTAAAGCTTTACGGAATCATGCCAGATAATTTCCTTACCAAGCGGTTTATCCCAGTTGAATGTAGCCGCAAATTTTTCGGTGATGATAATCGACTCTTTCTGATCCGTTTCAGAATCCTTTTCGAAATCACGTCCATCCAACAAGGTAAGCCCCATCGTTTTCAAATAGTGATCTCCCACATTTATCGCTTCTACTTCTGTTTGTTTGGATTGATATTTCACTGGCGTAGAATACCGCGACGAATAAACACTATGCTCCGATCCCGCAATGCCTAGAATATCTTTGTTCTCCAGCAACGCATTTCGATACACTTCGAACTCACTACCGTTATCGACGTACGCAATGATGATACCGTCTTGATTAACACCAAGATCGAAGTCGCGTTGATATATAGAGTTTTGATAAAACGCAATCGCACAAACTAATCCAATAAATGAAAAAGTATATTGTAGTCCGAGCAGCACTCTTGTAAACCAGTTAGTACCACCAAAACGAAGTTTACCTTTTAAAATGCTTACGGGCTCGAAGTTGCTGATGTATAGGGCGGGATATCCGCCTGAAATAAGTCCGGTAAACAACAGCATACCCAATAAAAACAAAACGATCCCAGGATTGTCTTGGTAGTGCGAAGTAATCTTCATCTCTTCCCAAAGTGAATTCCAAGCATTGATCAATAATTCTCCCATGAACAATCCAATGATTAACGCGATGGCACAAATGAACATTGTCTCGCCAATAAATTGAACTACGAGCTGCATGCGCATACTGCCCATTACTTTCCGAACGCCTATTTCTTTTAGTCTGCGCGACGAAATGGCAATGGAAGTATTGGTCATATTAAAACATGCGATCAATAATAAAAGGACGGCCATGAAAATCGGTGCTATCACAGCCGGTATCGGGTTCGACTCGCGGGTATCAGCCCAGGTATCTGTTGCCCGATCACGATGCGCCATGCCTTCAAATGGCTCAACAACATAGGCTTGAATTTGAAAATCTTCACGAACCTTGTTGTGATTCGTTTTATATTGTTGCAGCTGCGCCGTAATCGTGTTGACACGTGTTGGATCATCCACCTGCAAGAACAGTGTCGTTTGAGCGCGCCAATCATCGCGCTTCAGGTTTTTATCGTCATCAAACACGTTTTCAAAATTCGCATATGAAGAACGTTGAAAGCTTGAGTTCTTTGGTTGATTCTTAAAAACGCCGGCTACTTGAAATTCTTTGAGATCGTTTCCAATTACCTGTGTCACCATTTTTCCTACAACATCTTGCGAGCCAAACAATCGCATCGCCATTTCCTGGCTGACAAAAAGTTTAGACTTATCTTTCAAATCTGCCGGCTTACCGGAGAGTAACTCAAACGAAAACATTTCAAAGAAATCAGGATCGACATAACCAAGGTCTGCATAGAAGAGGTTATCGCCTATTTTAAAATTTGACCACGACAGTGAAAATCGCGTCGACTTTGATGCATCTGGTATCGTCTGCTGAACAATTTCGCCCAAAGGAAAAGAAGCATGAGAATGTAATCGCGTTTGCCCTTCAAATTCACGCGTCATGCTAACACGATAAATCTTTTCTTTGTTGGTATGGTGTGCATCCCAACTTGCATCGTGCTCCCAGTTAAAATAAGCAACAATGCAACAGCCAATACCGATGGCCATGCCGAATATGTTGATGAAGAGAAAAAGCTTATTCTTCATCATACTTCTTAGCGTGATCAGTAGAAAGTTCTTGATCATATGGGTGAGGGTGTATGTTTTTTCAAAAGCGATATCGCGTTAAAGGAGTTCGCGGAGAGAAGCTGGTTCCGTCGAAGTAGAAAGATAAAAGAGAGAAAATAAAAGAGACATCAGGTACTGATGAAAGGCCACGATCACCTGATGTCTCTTTAACGAATTCTTTAGAAAAGACTAAATATGGAAAGCTTTCTGTGTATTTTCAGTTACAACTTTTCCATCGAACAAGTTGATGATACGGTGTGCATAGTTTGCATCATACGGAGAGTGCGTTACCATCACAATCGTTGTTCCTTCTTCGTTCAACTGAGAGAGGAGTTTCATCACTTCTTCGCCGTTGGCAGAGTCCAAGTTACCTGTAGGCTCATCGGCGAGGATCACTCTCGGCTTGGCAACGATGGCGCGCGAAATCGCTACACGTTGTTGCTGACCACCCGACAACTGTTGCGGGAAGTGATTTCTTCTATGCATAATATTCATGCGCTCCAACACCTCTTCTACACGTTGCTTACGCTCCGCTGCCGGTACTTTCATGTACAGTAATGGAAGCTCTACGTTTTCAAATACGGTAAGCTCATCGATCAAGTTGAAGCTTTGGAAAACGAAACCTATAGAACCTTTGCGTAATTGCGCGCGCTGACGCTCTGAGTATTTCGCAACTTCATGTTCGCCGAAGAAGTACTCACCCCCTGAAGGATTGTCAAGCAAGCCAAGGATGTTCAGCAACGTAGATTTTCCGCAACCTGACGGTCCCATGATAGCGACGAATTCGCCTTCTTTTATTTCTACATTAATGCTGTTAAGCGCTGTTGTCTCCACTTCTTCGGTGGTGTACACTTTTTCAAGGTTTTTAAGTTTGATCATGGCTGGTGTTTTAAATAATGGTTATCGATTAATTCCTTATATACTGTGTCTTTTTCGAATCGTTACATCGTTTGACAACATTTCGATGCGATAGGTTACATTTTAGTTGAGTACGAGCACTTCACTCGTTCCAAAATTTTCGTAGGAAGATGTGATCACTTTATCGCCAGGCTGTAATCCTTCTAGCACTTCAAAGTATTCGTTGCCACTTCTACGGCCCAACTTAATCGGACGTTTCTCTGCCTTGTTATCGGCTGTTAATACAAAGATTGAATTTCCGCCGGTGTCCTTGAAAAATCCGCCTACTGGCAGCAACAATTCCTCGGAAGTCTGACCTAATCCAATTCTTAAACGAACTGACTGACCTCTTCTGATACCACTTGGCAAGTCGCCGGTAAAATTCATATCCACCTCAAATCGTCCATTTTGAATGGTTGGATAAATATACGTGATCTCCAAAGTATAGTCCTTATTGTTCAGTGTTGTCGTCGCGATCAATCCGGTAGAAATTCTTGGCAAGTAAATCTCATCGATCGGTACTTTCACTTTATAACTACCCACTACATCCACTTGGCCGAGACGTTGACCTCCTGTCACGTTTTGTCCCGCGTCCAACTGTGGTCTTGAAAGTTGACCATCCATCGGGGCGCGGATCACCAGGTTATCCAAAATTCTTCCTACCCCATCCAAGTTTTCGCCCATGCGATACTCGGCAGAATTCAACTCACGAAGTTGTCGAATACGATCTACTGAGTCTGCACGGTAACCACCATAGGTGATATCACGACGCTGGATGTTATACTTATAGTCAGCCTGAGTTTTTTCAAACTGCTGCTTAGAGATCAGCTTTTTTTCAAATAGTTGCTTCTCTCGTAAATATTGTGGTTCAAGAATCGCCAATTGCCCGTCAATTTCCGCCAACATACGACGTTGCTCCAAGTCATTTCTGGTAATGGCAAGTCTGGTATCACGAACGCGGGTAATACTTTCGTTCAGAGCAGCTTCTCGTGCTAAGACATCCAACTCACGGTTAAGGTTGCTTAACTCAAGAATAACGTCGCCTTTTTTTAGCATGGCGCCACTTTCAGCTACCACTCTTTTAATCGTTCCCCCTTCAACAGCATCAAGATATACTGTACGGCTAGGCTCAACAGTACCCGTTTGCGGAATCCACTCTTGGAAATTTCCACGCTTAACCTCAGAGATTGTGATCTTGTCTTTATCAATTTTCAGCGTGCTTCGTCTATCGGCGAAGATGAGTTGATAAGCGACAACAATTACAAATAGAGAGATACCTCCAAACGTGGCAATACGCTTTAACGTCCACTTCTTCTTGACAATCTGTTTATCCATTGGTTAAGTTTTTTGCTTCGGGGTTTCACCTCATTTCGATATCGATAGAGAAGATTCCCTGGACAGCCGGATGCCAACAAGCGTGCCAAGCACAGAATCTCGCTTTCTACTACAGGAATCGCATAATTTGAGAAGAATGGGCGTCCGGTGTTCGTTCAACCGTGAACGGATCTGTCCGCAATCGAACGCTATCGGACAGTCGATTCATTTGAAAACCGGCATTTTGATGCCAGAAAAGCGACTAACAGTTTCGGTATGGCCTTTGCCCGGTACCGGACATGATGTTTGTATTTGTACACCTAAATCATCCGAAATACCTTTTCTAATGGAACCAAAGCAAGGCAGAATTCTCATCGTAGACGACAATGAAGATTTATTAAAGGCAGCGAAAATGCACCTGAAGCGTCATTTCGCACAAGTCGATATAGAAAAAAATCCCGAAGCCATTCCTGCGCTCATGAACAACGAGGATTACGACGTCATCCTCCTCGACATGAACTTCACAAAAGATGTTAGCAGTGGTAGTGAAGGATATTATTGGCTTGAACGCATTCTTCAAATTGATCCCTCAGCAGTTGTCGTTTTGATAACAGCATACGGTGATGTTCAAATGGCCGTGAAAGCAATCAAAGCAGGTGCGACTGATTTTGTGTTGAAGCCTTGGGAGAATGAGAAATTGTTGGCTACACTTTATTCTTCGATGCGATTACGTGAGTCGCGTGATGTGATCGAAAATCTGAAGATCAAAAATCAGGAGATCAATCAAACATTGAATAATCGTTTCAGTGAAATCATCGGACAAAGCGCGGCGATGCAGAAAATCTTTCAAACCATCGAGCGTGTTGCCAAAACGGATGCTAATGTTTTGATCCTTGGAGAAAATGGAACAGGGAAAGAGTTAATCGCACGCGCCATTCATCGTAACTCATCGCGGCAAAAAGAAAACTTCGTCGGCGTTGACTTGGGATCCATCACCGAAACACTATTTGAAAGTGAACTCTTCGGTCACAAAAAAGGATCTTTTACCGATGCCAAAGAAGATCGTGCTGGACGTTTTGAATTGGCCAATAACGGAACCCTCTTCCTCGATGAGATCGGAAATCTTTCAATGCCGCTTCAAGCAAAGCTACTTACGGTATTGCAAAACAGAAGAGTAAGTCGTGTGGGATCAAATAAAGATACGGCTGTAGATCTTCGGTTAATCTGTGCAACGAATATGCCATTGTACGACATGGTGAAGGAGAATCGCTTTCGTCAAGATCTTCTTTACAGGATCAACACCATCGAGATTGAAATCCCTGCACTACGAGAACGCTTCGAAGACATTCCGCTGTTAGCAAATCACTTCTTAAGACATTATGCAGCGAAGTACGAAAAGTCTGTCAACAAAATTAGTGAAGCCGCCATGTCGCGCATGCATAAACATCCGTGGCCAGGAAACATCCGCGAACTTCAACATGCTGTGGAACGCGCAGTCATCCTCAGCAACAGTAGCGTACTCCAGCCAGAAGATTTCACATTCACCGCATCTAGTGGAAAAGAAGAAGGCCAGCTGAGCCTAGAACAATACAATCTTGATGAAGTCGAAAAATTACTCATCCGAAAAGTATTGAAGAAGTATAACGGAAATATCACGCAAGCAGCCTCAGAACTAGGATTGACGCGATCATCGTTATACCGCCGATTGGAGAAACATGGCTTGTAGGCGATCACGTTTTACTGCTCTCCATAATTTTACCACGTCAAACTGCATCAGGACCGCGAGTGGCTCACTAGTCATTCGCGGTTTTTAACATTCTCCAACAACACGCTGCCGACGACAGAAAGCAGCCGATCCGTATAAGGATTGCTATCCGGCCGATATTCAATATTTTGCGGCCGTGTCGTTTAATCTCGCATGCAATGAAATCACTTCCAATTATTCTTGTGGCCACCTGTCTAATACTCGCCAGCTGCGCCTCGTCATCATCAGTCGCCATAGACCGGGCCACCCACGAGAAGGATATCAATTTACTAATCGACAGCTGGCATCGTGCTGCTGCCGAAGCGAAGGGTGATGTTTTCTTTGCCGCGATGGCTGAAGACGCCGTATACATCGGCACTGACGCGAGCGAGCGTTGGACGAAAGAACAGTTCTATTCTTTTGCAAAGCCCTACTTCGACAAAGGAAAAGCTTGGGACTTTAAACCTTACGATCGCGACCTTCATGTAACATCTCAAGGCGATTGTGCATGGTTCTCCGAACTTTTAACGACATGGATGGGAGTATGTCGTGGCTCTGGGGTGCTCCGAAAAACCCCAAACGGCTGGAAAATCGAACAATATCATCTCTCCGTAACAGTGCCGAATGATATTATCAGGGATTTTATTTCACTCGTCGACAGTTACAACATGCGGAAGCGTTAACAGCGCTTGATGTCGAATTTCATAACTCGCATTATTCCAATGCTTTAAGTGTAAAGCTACCGATGTATGGTTTAACCAATCTTTCGGTTGAAAACAGGGGTGTGTTTTTACGAATTTTGAATTGTTAAAAACAACCAACTATGCCTACTTACTCAAACTACCGCGCTGTATCCAACACAAGGATCTCTGGACGTTTAAGACAAGTTTTAATTTTGGCGCTCACTGTAGTGGCCGGCATTTTGATTTCTGTGACGGTAAATTCCTAAAGATAGTGAGCTTCGGCTCCCCCACGGAATCTCAACTCTGATCAGGTCATCAGGCCTCCTTAATGATCTGGACGTCGTCCTGGTCAGCGTTGAAATTCAATTTTTTAAGCTGGAACTGTACATTTTTTCATCTTCACACTGATTTTTTTAAGGTTAATTAGTTTCCGAAGCCCCGCCGCAAGCGGGGTTTCGGTTTTTATCGCACCAGCCTTTTCCTCCAACACATGCTGCTGCCAAAATCCAATTGCATAGTTTTGCCGGATGGAGTTCAGTCAAGACATCTTTCTAAACAACATCGCTCAAACTACACCCTTCCCTTACCTGATTAGCATTGCTCGTGCGGAGGGGATTTACCTCTACTCACCAGAAGGAAAACGCTACACCGACCTGATCTCAGGTATCGGCGTCAGCAATATCGGTCACCGACATCCCAAGGTTGTACAAGCCATAAAAGATCAAGTTGACAAACACCTGCATGTGATGGTGTATGGCGAATTCATCCAAGCTACACCAAACCTACTCGCACGTAAGCTCACCGAGCTACTTCCACCTTCGCTTCACTGCTGCTACTTTACCAACTCAGGTACAGAGGCTAACGAGGGCGCACTTAAACTCGCCAAGCGCTATACCGGAAGAACAGAGATCGTATCGTTCCGAAAATCTTATCACGGTAGTACACACGGCACCTTGAGTGTTTCAGGAAACGAAGTGAAGAAAGCTGCATTTCGCCCCCTACTACCGGATGTGAAATTTATAACCTTTAACCACTTACCCGACCTCCAACAGATAACAGATCGTACAGCATGCGTGATTATGGAAACGATTCAGGGCGACGCCGGCGTTCGTGTTCCAGATAAAGCATACATGAAAGCATTGCGAAAGCGTTGCAACGACACTGGCGCGTTGCTAATACTAGATGAAATTCAATGTGGCATGGGTAGAACAGGAAAGCTGTTTGCCTTTGAACATTTCGACATCGTACCCGATATTCTCACGATCGCGAAAGCTTTTGGTGGCGGTCTTCCCATAGGTGCCTTCATTGCCAGCAAAAGAATCATGGATACGTTAACACACGATCCGATGCTCGGACACATTACTACTTTCGGTGGTAATCCCGTGTGCTGCGCATCTGCCCTGGCAACGTTAGAGGTGCTTACTGCTGATCATTTAATCGAACAAGTCGAAGCGAAAGGGAAACTCATCGAATCGTTGCTCACACATCCGCATATCAAAGAGATTAGAAGAATAGGATTAATGTTCGCGATAGACTTCGACTCGGCAGAACGGGTTAATCGCATTGTCGAGAAAGGAAAAGAACTTGGCGTCATCTGCTATTGGTTCCTGTCACATCCTTACAGTTTTAGAATCGCACCGCCACTAACTATTACGGAGGAAGAAATCAGGGAATCGTGCGCGATGATTTTGCAGGCTATCGATAATGCTTAATTTAGGGGATGACGGAAAATACCCCTCGCTCCTTTGATAGACTCGATTACGTCTACAAGTTGATGGTCGTTGTTGCATTAACCATTGCGGCCATCATTCTCGCTAGCGACATCATCATTCCCATTGCTTTTGCCGGACTCTTCTCCATCATGGTGCTGCCTATCATCAAAAAAATGGAGCGCCGTAAAATTCCAACTTGGCTTTCGATTACCATTGTGCTCCTCGTCACCATAGTGATTTTCGGACTTTTCATATGGCTGATCATCGGTCAAATGGTTTCATTGGTGAATGACTTACCGAATCTGCAAGTCAAGTTTGATGCGTTCATTTCGAATCTACAGACCATGCTCCTTCGCGATTTTGGGATCAGTGGCGCTGAACAATCCGCCATGATTCGTGATCTGATGAAAACCTTTAGCGCCATGGCCGCGGGAATTTTGTTGGGTACAACGAATGCAATTTCAACGCTCGTACAAATTCCAATCTACATCTTCTTATTCTTAATCTATCGTCACAAGTTCCGTGACTTCTTCGTAAGTCTACTCCCCGGAAACGAAGACCTTGCCTGGAAGAAAGATGTGGAACGCGTCGTTCAAGGATATCTCTCCGGATTATTTCTTGTAACGTTAATCATTGCAACACTCAACGCGATAGGCTTGATGATCGTCGGTATCGATCACGCAATCTTCTTCGGTATACTCTCAGGCGTACTTACCATTATTCCTTATGTCGGTATCATTATCGGAGCCTTGTTCCCGATCGTGATGGCGTTGATCACAAAAGACAGTCTTTGGTATGCGATAGGCGTTGTGATCGTCTTTTCAATTGTTCAATTCCTGGAAGGTAATTTTATCACACCGAGGATAACCGGATCGAAAGTAAGTATCAATGCACTCGCGGCCATCGTTGCCTTGGTGATCGGTGGAAAAATCCTTGGCATCGCAGGTATGATCTTGGCGGTACCTGCTATCGGGCTAGTGAAAATTTTGATTTCACATTCGACACATCTGAAACACTTTGTGATTTTACTGGAAGATTCTTCTCCTAAAAAAGAGACTGTGCTTGAAGAAAGTGTAGAGGAGCCTATGCAGAGCTCCTCTCAAGAGTAAAACTTCGATGCACTTCAATTATTTCAAAGCTTCTCAATCACCAGATTGTGATTCGTATAGATACAAATATCCGCCGCAATCGTTAAGCTTTCGCGTACCATTTCCTCAGCTGTTAAATGCGGTGCATGTTTCTTTAACGCCAACGCTGCGGATTGCGCGTACATCGATCCAGAACCGATCGCACATACGTCATGATCGGGTTCGATCACATCGCCTGTACCGCTGAGCAGTAATAGATCTTCTTTGTTCACCGCTATCAACATAGCCTCAAGTTTTCTGAGGTAACGATCCATGCGCCAATCTTTGGCCAGCTCGATCGCAGCACGCTTCATGTTACCACCATAACTGTTCAGTTTTTCCTCGAAACGTTCTAGCAATGTAAAAGCATCGGCTGTCGATCCGGCAAAGCCTGTCAATATTTTGCCTTCTTGGAGCTTGCGTATTTTTTTGACGTTACTCTTTGCCACATAGTTACCCATCGTAGCTTGTCCATCACCACCGATCGCTACTTGTCCATTGTGTCGAATCGCGATGATGGTTGTTGCATGTATTTTTTCCATGAGAGAATCAGGTTAAAACAGACGTGCCCCCGATTATTCGGAGGCACGTGTTATTGATCAAAGTTCTTAAATTAAAATTCTTACAGGATCTTCGAGTAATCCTTTCAAAGTCTTAAGGAATGCAGATCCAACGGCACCGTCAACGGCACGGTGATCGCATGACAACGTTACTTTCATAACGTTACCTACTGCAAGTTGACCGTTTTTCACTACCGCGGTTTCTTTAATACCACCCACTGCGAGGATACACGCATCTGGAGGATTGATGATCGCCGTAAATTCTTCGATACCAAACATACCTAAGTTAGAAATGGTAAACGTGCTACCTTCCCAATCTGCAGGTTGAAGTTTTTTATCGTGCGCTTTCTGAGCTAGGTCCTTTACTTCTGTTGCGATATGCGACAACGATTTGTTATCGGCAAAACGTACAACAGGTACGAGTAAGCCATCTTTAACAGCTACCGCAATACCGATGTGTACATGATGATTTTTTCTCATCTTATCACCAAGCCAGCTTACGTTAACATCAGGATGTTGGCGCAACGCTGCGGCCGTGGCTTTCACCACCATATCATTGAAAGAAATCTTTACTGGACTTATTTCGTTGATGCTCTTACGAGCTTCAATGGCTTTGTCCATATTAATTTCCATCGTGAGATAGAAGTGCGGCGCAGAGAATTTACTTTCAGCAAGACGTTTTGCAATCGTCTTACGCATCTGTGACACTGGAATTTCTTCGAAACTTTCTTGTCCTACTACCTTAGGCAATGACACTGGTGCTGCAGACTTTCCTTTTGCTGCTGGTGCTTCCGCAGAAGGCTTATAGTTTTCAACATCGCTCTTCGTAACACGACCATGTTCACCACTTGGTTTGATCGAAGCGATATCGTAACCTTTATCTTTTGCTAATTTTTTCGCGAGTGGAGATGCTTTCACTCTTCCGTTTGCAGACTCAGCCGCTACTGCTGTCGGTGCAGATGAAGCTGCTGACGATTTTGCTTCCGCTTTTTCTGTTGAAGCTGGTGCTGCACTACTTCCGCCTTTCTGAGAGTTTGCCTTTAAAAGCGTTTCCCAGTCGGCACCTTTCTCACCAATGATCGCTAAAACACCATTGACAGGAACAGATTTTCCGGCTTCAGCGCCGATGTACAGTAATGTACCAGCATTGTACGACTCATATTCCATCGTTGCTTTATCGGTCTCGATCTCCGCGAGGAGTTCACCAGTTTTCACTGGATCACCGATTTTTTTGTGCCATGCCGCAATAACACCATCAGTCATGGTATCGCTCATTTTAGGCATGAGAACAATTTCCGCTTTAATGCCAGATATATCAATGGCAGGACCTGACGAAGAAGCTGCTGCTGGTGCGGCCGCCTTTGGTTCTTCTTTCGCGCCACCTGAAGTCGCTGCTGACGAAGCGCCTTGAAGTAATGCCGCGTAGTCTTCGCCTTTATTTCCAACAATGGCCAATACGTCATCAACTTTAACAGCCTGTCCTTCTTTAGCGCCAATGTAAAGTACGGTTCCGGTGTTGAACGACTCATAATCCATGGTCGCTTTATCCGTTTCAATCTCTGCCATCAGTTCGCCTGATTTCACCGAGTCACCAACTTTTTTGTGCCATTTAGCGATCACCCCTTCTGTCATGGTGTCGCTCATCTTAGGCATGCGTACTATTTCTGCCATTTTCTTTTCTAAAGTTTTTTATAGATCACCAAAAAAAACGCCTCTGCAAACCTTTGCAAGAGCTTGTTTTCTCCTTAGGCCTCCAAAAATAGGGTATAAAACAGGATTTTCAAGTTAGAATCCGATATTCCCAATCAAAAACTCGTAGACCATGCCGGTGTTAGGATGATATCGATTTGTTTGCGCGAGATAGGTTGCACGAAAACCTAATTCAAATTTCTGCGTAAGGCGCATCACGTTGAAGTCAACAGTCACTTCTGCACCTGTCGACAGGTACTTGGCATCCGTTAAACTAACGTAAACTTCAGGTTCCGACGTATGATAGAAGTAGCGGTATCCGCTCCCATTACCATAATCAACAAAAGCATTCGCCTTAATTCGTTGAATATTCAGCAAAGGTCCAATGCTAACATCTGGATACCATAATGGAAAAGCATAGTTTGCCGACAGTGACGCAAATTTTTCGTCAGCGGGATACGCATAGCCACGTGGTTTAGAAATTCGATTTCTGAAGGTATACAAATCACCTTCAACACCTTGACGACTCTCTTGATACCCGCCTCTAAAATATAAGTAGTGATGTTTTAAGATCCCGGGAAAATACAATGTGGACCTAACCGCCCACAAGTAACCTTGAAAATCGCCGCCAAACGGTGTGTGCATCACGTCGGCAGAAAATGTTTGTCCCCATCGATATAGAAAATCGCGATAGCTTGTTTTCATCACATGCGCGTACGAAAGCGATATTCGATTGTAGATTAAATCTCCGTTATTAAGGTCATCCTTGTAAATGAATCGTAGTGAGTCATTGAAGATTGCAATGCGTGATGGCCCTTGATAAATGAGTTTATCCCCTTCATAGATTGAGTTTTCATAATCTATAGATCGGGTTAATCCAACAGCAGTACCGATAGACAAGTCCTGCATATATTTTGAGTTGGTCAATACCAACGGAACGCGTATCCCCCCTTCCACGGTTGTTTCATTCCACGTCGTTTTGATATCGGTTCTTCTGCCAATTTGTTCCGCGTCGTACTTATAGAATGAACGATCCGTATCTCGATCTCCGGTTTCTACCGTCAAATCAATGATCGGATACAAACCCTGATAACTTACACCGGCACGAATCAAGCCCGTGCGCTCATTGCTGTCATATACATAACCTGCAGTAATCTGTGTTGTACTCAATAAATCGCGTGAAGTAATACCAAAGAGTAGTTGTGAAAAATCATTACTCAACACATTGAATCCCCAACTATAAGGATTGAGTAGACCGCTAATCTTCGTATACCGCTTTGCTGACAGTTGATTTTGTGGAACACTGTCTAAAATATGTTGGTGGTGCTCTTGTTCTACGAGCGTACTCGCCAATGATGATGGTCGTGCATACTCATTAAAAACTGCCCACGCAGTCGGATCAAAAGGGATCCGCACAATATCCATCCCGTCCTTAGATTGGTCATTGTAGTAAACGTGTTTTCCATCGGCAGAGATCGCCGGGTTGTAGGCGCCATATTTACTATTGGTGACCAGTAGGCGTTGTTTGTTGGATAAATCCAAAGCATAGATATTATCAACACCACTGATAGGTGAATTGAAAAATAAATATGTCCCATGCAATACTGGGTGACCGACGTTTTCATGCGTGATGGGCAGGTAATCGGAAATCGTATTTGCATTCACGTCGATCGCAGAGATCGTCTTGCCTTGTGTTGTTGTTCTGAGGACAACAATTTTAGTTCCGTCAGGAGACCATCGTGGCATTGCATAGAATTCTCCTTCTACGCTATACTCAAAGATTTGTTTACCTGTAAACAATTCGAAAACAACTACGGAGGTTTTGTAATCCGTGGTTGTGCGGACCGCGGCAATTTTCGATCCGTCCGCCGACAAGACAGCACTGCCAAGTCGCTCACGTTTTCCACCAATGACGCGCTTCTTATGCGTTTTCGTTTCGTAGATTTTTACAAGCGAATAATTTCTAGCGCGCCATCGCGGATCATATCCAAATTCATTCCAGAGGATAGCATCAGCATGCGCTGAGAGCATACCGGATTCATTTACAAATCCCGGTGTAAAGATGTGCTTCTCTTCACCATCCTTTAACCTGACGAATTGATCAATATCGCCAATACCTTTTTTCCAGGCAATCACACTTCCATCGGATTGTGGCTGCGGATAAAGATAGTCTGTGTATGCTTTCGTACGCCGAACATTCACATTTTCAAACGTCGATATCTTACGCGATTCAATTTCGTTTTTCCATTCTGCCTTAAGACTAGCGGCCATATCGCGGTAAAGCGCCGATACGGTCATTCCGGTTTCTCTCTTGATCGCATTTGAAAACGCAAATGGAATAAAAGGCATGTTCCAGGAACGTCGCGTAATTTTTCCAAAAATCTCCGGATCATTTGTCTTTTTCCTTAGGTAACTCACCATGTGATAACCCAATACATAGTGGTCAGGAATAAAATGTTTGTAAGATCGAAGGTGTTGTTTGTTGTAATGAAAGGTTCGGCCTTCCATCAGATTGCTTTTGAATACGAGCCCAAAGTTAGGAATCTTACCACGTCCACTTGGCGTGAACGCCGTCTCGGTAGCTACTGCATCACCCTCCCAAAACCATGGCGGCGCTGCCATCTGCGCAACAGCCGCAAAAGTCGGATTTCCGAATAAGTAATATACACCCTTGGTTAGCCCACGACGCGCATGTTGATACTGCACAATATGCCTATACTCGTGCGTTGCCAATAAATTCAACCAGTCGTTGGTCCCCAGAAAATTATAGTCCTGAGGTGGCATTGTATAAAACTCCGAACGTCTTGGAAACATCGACACAAAACCATTCGATACCGACGATTGATTTTGCATCAACACGGTAATTTTTCTTGGTATCGGTCCTAATGACTTAGCTTCTGCAGCATGCAATGATTCCAGCGTATTGGCCATCCGTTGTGCTTGGACTTCGAAGCCCTTTAGATACAATACGCGAAAATGATCCGTGTTGACTTGATACCATCGAAGTGAAGGTGGGTTGTTCTCGAGAATGTCTTGCGCCTGCAGGATGCAGCACGAAAGCATTAAAAACAAAAAGGAGAGTCTCGTTTTCATTGGCAAATTTTGCTAATGAAAGATGAAACTCCCCTTCGTGAAATGCAACTTTTTAGGAAACTTATTCCTCCACGGTGATCTCAATGCTATTCACCGCGCTTACCTGGAAGAATCCCAAGGCACCATTGGTAAGGTTTGTGCGTGGTGTTGATGGTATCGGACCAAACATGCCGCCGCCATCATTGTTCAACAAGGTTGATAAATCATTGAAGAATACATAGCCCACACGTGACAAGCTATACATCTCGACTTTACCCTTGTCTTGCGGCGCATAATAGATCGGCGACGTAACACCATCTATATTTTCAGCCAAATATTTATCGTCACTGTAGTAGATGTCTGTATCGCCATAGGTCGTTAGTGAATCATTACGATAGAACTTAAATAGGTAAAAATTTGATTCGTTTTGGGGCTCTTTCGCGTACATCAACAATTCATAGAATTTACCATCGGTTTTCGGATCTTCACGCTCGTCTTCGTTGATACGATATTTTAGACTATCCATATCAATCACACTCACCATCTTATCACTAGCTTCAAAAATTTCGCTGCCTACTGACACACGGAGCGAATACGTCTTCCCAATTTCACCAACAAAAGATGGTGATGGAATGTAGACACCTGCTGAATCGGGGTGATTATTTGGATTATGAACAAACTCAATTTCATTGCCGTCGCTGTCCGTAACGATTACAGTAGCATTGGTAATGCGGGGTGATTGTCCAGACGAGTAGAAGTCAACAGAACGCGATATCTTGACCGACTGATAGCCCGGATGATTGGTTACCTGACCTTCGATGACAACTTTCGGAGGTGTTTGTTTCAAGTCCAGCTGAACTGTTTCCTGACATCCAGAAAGCGCCGCTGCACCAATGATTGCTGAGAGAATATAGGTTATACTTTTCATAAACAAGATCAGAATTTAAAGTTGTAAGTAACGGAAGGCAGAATTGGAAAAAGATATACGAGACGCGCTTCTTTCTGACGTCCATCACCAATGATGTTTCCGTCATCATCCTGCTTCGTGCGTGTATAGATTGTAAAAGGATTTTTTCTGTTGTACACATTGTAGATCGCAAAGATCCATTGTCCTTTCCATCGGCGATTGGCATTCTTTTTCGGCGTGAGTGTTGCCGATAAATCCAAACGATGAAAGTCAGGCAAACGATAACCGTTACGTTCCGTGATGATATCAGGATTATATTGACCGTACTCCCATTTACCTGAACCCAGCGTAATAGGTCTTCCCGTGTTGTAGGTAAACGACGCTCCAAAAGTCCACTTCGGGTTAAGATCGTAAGCTGCTTGAATATTTAAGGAATTTCGTCGATCGTAGTTCGCATCAAATGTTTTTCCACCATTCACCTCTGGAATTTTACGCTCTACTTTTGAAAGCGTATAACTCACCATACCCGTCAATCTTCCTGAAGTTTTGTTAACCATGAACTCGGCACCATATGCCCATGAATCACCCTGGCGATACTCTGTCGACAAATCTTCGTTGAAGAAAAGATCTGCATTGTCGGCAAAGTCAGTCACGTTGTTGATGTCTTTGTAAAACACTTCCGTTGACGCTTCAAACATATTGTCTTTGAAGTTTCTGAAATACCCGACGGCAAATTGATCGGCAATTTGTGGTTTGAGATAGTAGTTACTTGGATTCCATGTATTGAACGGAACAGGAACTGTTGACGCGGACACAAGATGCGTATTCTGCACCATGCGATTGTATGACAACTTAAGTGATTGCCCCTCTTTGAACATGTAGCGAATACCAACACGTGGCTCTAGGTTCACGTACGACTTGATTGTTTCCCAGCCATCATAGTGCAGCGTATCCGTTCTGTTTTTACCGATTGGATCTTGAGGATCTTCGTATTTGTACACATAGCCTTTGCCCATATTTTGGAATATCGATAAGCGTACGCCATAGTCGAAGCTCAACTGATCATTTACGCGCTGCTGGTTCCCGATGTATAGCGCATGATCGAGCGCATACATGTGCTGTTGCTTCAATTCCGTAAACATGGACCCTTCTGTGTTCGGACCTATTTCGCCAGGAGAAAATCTTCTTCCTGTGAGATGATATCCAAAAGAAAGCTCGTTGTTAGCGCTAATCGCATAAGAAAGATCAGCTTTCATGCTGAGTTCTTGAAGGTTTGATGTCCATTTGAATCCTTGCACTTCATCTTCAATCTCAAGCTTGTAGTCGAAGTTACTTCCGATCACAGAAATATTAGAAAACAGCTTATCATTGAACAAGTGGTTCCATCGGAAAGTAGCCGTCATGTTACCCCAACCAAAACCGAATTGATCATCGAGTTTCAACACATCGCGACCGGCATAGGCTGCCACAAAAAATCGATTCTTATTGCTTTGTCGCCAGTTTACTTTCGCATTGATGTCGTAGAAGTATATATCCGTTTCTTCACCAGATGCTTTCAAGAAAATATCGGCATAAGAACGACGTCCAGAGAGAATGAACGAGCTCTTTTCTTTTTTTAACGGACCCTCAACAGCAACGCGCGTTGCAAGCGTACCAATACCACCGGTAACACCAAAATTTTTGTTGTTACCATCTTTCGTTCTCACGTCAAGAATAGACGAAAGTCGTCCACCAAAACGTGGAGGTATGCCGCCTTTGTAAAGATCTGAATCTTTGATCACGTCGGCATTGAATACAGAGAACAAACCAAACAAGTGAGAAGGGTCGTAAACCGGTGCTTCGTCGATTAAGATCAAGTTTTGATCGGCACTTCCACCGCGAACGAAGAAAGCTGACGTTCCTTCACCTGCGGAAACAACGCCAGGCAACATCTGCACATTTTTGATAATATCCACTTCACCAAAAAGTGCTGGCAACTTTTTGATACGCGCCAGGTCGACTGTATTTCTACTCATCTGAACGTCAAATACATTTTCATCGACGCGTTTTTCAGTGACGACTACTTCTTGGATCACCTTGGCTTCTGTTTCCATTTCGATGTTTTGAGAAACGTTGGTGGTAAGCTCACCCTTGTAGGTGTAAGGCGTGTAGCCCATATAGCTAAAAACAATTTCGTAAGAGCCAGGTGGCACAGTTATGGCGTAAAATCCATAAGCATTGGTCACTGTACCTGCCTTAAGTTGAGGAATGTAGACACCTACACCAATGAGTTCTTCACCATTGGCGGCATCCTTAACATAACCATTGATGGTTACTTTCTGCTGCGATCGAGCAGTAAAACTTAGTAGTACAAATGTTAGAACGGTTAAAAATCGGATCATTTTATGAGGTTTAAAACGAACTACAGACAATCGACTTGATGCGCCCCCCTATAGCTCACGTAAATTTATTTGCGTAGACAACTCCCCTTCTGACGGATACCGTTTGAAATGGTTACTTTTACCATTGAAATGATTAAAAAAATCCGAGAATTGTATAAAGAGTATCGCGCTTATGTGCGTGTGGACCTTATCATGTACGGCGTCATGATCTTGATGATCATTATGTATGGCATTTATTCAGCGCTTCGTTAACCCCATACAAGTACAATAGTCCTCAGAGAACCAAGCTCCAGCTTAACGTACAGATAAAATTTCCTTCACATTGTCCTTGATCTTCTTGGCAAGTTCGTCTGTCGGCAAGTCGTTTACGTCTCGACCAAAAGGATCTTCAATCTCCTCACCGATCAACTCCACGCTCAACAAGATAAAGGCTACGAGAATCACTGTGGCAATGGTGAAATACCCAAATGTGGTTACGAAACCGAAAGGAAGCGTTACAAGATAAATGAATATAAATTTCTTCATGAACATGGAGTAGGAATATGGAATCGGCGTATTCCGGATACGTTCGCATGCTCCCATCAGGTCGATGAAGTCTTTTAATTCTTTATCAACATTAATTAAATGATCGCCCGTGAATTTACCCGCGCGATACAGCGTGTTGATCCGCGTATAAATCTGTCCGACGATATTGTTAGGCTTGTGCTTAACCGCTTTCAATTCCTGAAGGAACGTCTCATGCGGAGGGTCTAATTCAGATAGCTGTACACCTTGTCGTAAGCTCTCCTTGGTAGCATAAATAAAGTTCGATATCATCTTTGCAAACCAGGTACGCTCTTCCAAGTCTTGTGGTTCGATATAGGCATTCAATTTCAGTGCAAGGTTACGTGTACTATTCACTAATCCTCCCCACAATCTTCGGCCTTCCCACCAACGATCGTAGGCTGAGTTCGTACGAAAAACCAAGAACAAACCGAGTACGATACCCAATAACGAGTGCACCGTTGTTGAGCCTTGAAATTCGTGAGGCTGAAATGCGAAATAGTCCAAGATCAAATAGCAAACAAAGGCGCTGAAACCAGCCAACATGGCCAGGGCCGGCAATAGTGTTTTTAAAACGTGCTTGCTATAGGAATGGAAGATGATTGAGAACCAGATCTTCGGATTGTATTTGACCATAATAGACTGATAAGGGCGCAAATATAATTCGAAGAGCGCTTTTTTAAAGGTTTTGTATCGCCAAGAAGAAAGAAAAGGTCGACAGAAATAGATTGCATCATAGCGCGTTTATTCTTTATTTGGTCAAAACTATTACAATGAGAACTATGCGCGCCACGTCGCTTTTAACTGCTCTTTTCATTTTTGCCATCGGCACAAGCCTTTCGGCTCAAGATTATGTGATTACCGTAAAAGGCGACAGCCTCGCCGGAAAAGTAAAGATGTTCAATTTCGGAGTGGAGAAAAAGGTACAGGTTACCACTGCAGACAAGAAGAAAAACAACCTTAGCCTCTTCCAAGTGAAAATGGTCATGTTCGAAAACGAAAAATATGTACCCGCCAAAGGTCCTGCTGGCTATACTTTCATGAAGGTTGTCAGGGAAGGATTCTTATCGCTGCTCGCATTTCAGTTGGAAAATCAAACAGGTTATGATGGTCGCTACCTCCAAAAGAAAGGCGGTCAAGGGGTAGAGGTACCGAACCTTACTTTTAAGAAGACCTTACGCAATTTTCTAGAGGATTGCCCATCGCTTAGTCAACGCATCGAGGCTGGTGAATTTTCACGCAACGACCTCGATCGCATTATCGACGAATACAACCAATGTATTACAGGAAGGTTCAACGCAGTACAAAAGCAAATTGCTCAACAAAAGCAACAAACGGCAAAGCTGAATCCCTGGGAAGCATTGGAAGAGAAGGTTAAAAGCACCGCTGATTTAGAGGGCAAAGACAATGCACTTGAGATGATTACTGAAATTAAAGGCAAGATTGCGCGTGCTGAGAAAGTACCAAACTTTATGGTTGATGGGTTGCGTAGTATTTTGAAAGCACCAGAAATTCAACCTGAACTTGAAGCCGCGTTGAAGGAAATTCAATAGATTCGCAGCTTGATAAAACACGAAAGAATGGCATTGATTTAATCGATGCCATTCTTTTTTTGCACCTACACCATCAGGCACCGAATTATCGTTATCGCAGTTACAATTTCATTTTTGTATTTTGCCATATAACCATTAGCCTATGCCGAAGTTCGATATTCATCCTGATATCGCTAAAGCGACTACGATCCCGACCGATTTTTATCTTCAAACCGAATATTTCGAATACACACAACAAAAGTTATTTCCCAGTACCTGGCAATTTATGGGTGATACCGACCGGGTTAAAGAAGCAGGCTGGGTAACGCCGCTAACCTTCCTCGAAAATTTTGTAGACGAACCTCTCCTTCTCGCGCACGATCAAGACAACGCCATCCGATGTCTTTCTAACGTGTGCACACACCGCGCGAATCTAATCATTGAGCGCCCATGCAAAACAAAAGATCTCCGCTGCAAATATCACGGACGTAGATTCAAACTTGATGGCAAATTTCTATCGATGCCTGAATTTAAGGAGGTCGAAAACTTTCCTGCGGAGACTGACAATCTCACCAACGTTCCATTATCGCAGTGGGGAAAATTTCTTTTCACATCGCTCTCTCCGCTTGCACCTGCGGAATCTTTCTTCAAAGAAATGCAAACGCGAATGTCATGGCTTCCCTTGCAGGATTTTCATTTCCGCCCGGAGCTTTCACGCGACTATATAGTGAATGCACATTGGGCATTGTACTGCGAAAATTATCTCGAAGGTTTTCACATTCCGTTTGTTCATGCCGGACTTAATGCTGTAATCGACTACGGTAACTACACTACCGAACTCTATCCTTACGCTTCACTGCAACTCGGACTGGCCAAAGACGATGATGACGTGTTCGACCTACCAGAAAACTCTCCCGACTATGGTAAAAAAGTCGCGGGCTACTACTTCTGGATTTTTCCAAACATGATGTTCAACTTCTATCCATGGGGACTATCAATCAATGTTGTAAAACCAATATCCCCATCGCAAAGCAAAGTTTCATTTCTTTCATATGTGTGGGATGAAAACAAATTGCGGCAAGGCGCAGGTGCGAATCTTCATCAAGTTGAAATGGAAGACGAAGACGTTGTACAACAAGTGCAAAAAGGAATTCGCTCTCGCTTCTATCATCACGGTCGTTACTCGGCGAAGATGGAAAAAGGCACCCATCACTTCCATCGCTTGTTAGCCAAATTGATTGATATGTAATGACGAATCGAAACCTCCTTCCAACGCTCGGCTTGTGGACCAGTGTGTCGATGGTTATCGGCGGCATTATTGGTTCAGGAATTTTCATGAAGCCAGCAAGCATGGCTGGAGTCCTTGGATCACCTACGCTACTGATTGGCGTGTGGATCTTCGCGGGAGTCATTACACTATTTGGAGCACTTAGCAACGCAGAGGTTGCCACGATGATTCCTGAAACTGGCGGGCAGTATGTGTTCTTTCAGAAAATGTATGGTGATATGGTTGCGTTCCTTTACGGATGGGCAGGCTTCATCGTTTTTAACACTGCTGGTGTCGCATCTATCGCATACATGCTGGGAATTTACACGGAATACTTCATTATACTTCCTCGATTTCCAACAGCGATAGAGCAAGAAATATTCGTACACATCCCCTATCTCGGAAAGATTTTTCCCCTGGAAAATATTGGCGTTAAGTCGATAACGATCTTGGTGGTCGTGTTCCTGACTTGGATAAATTACAGGAGCACACGTACTGCGGGGAACGTGCAAGTTGTGTTGACGATCATCAAAGTTATCGCAATCTTGTTATTGATCTTCGGATTACTTTTTTCGGGTGCAGGAAGTAGTACCTACTTCTTCACAAACAGCAGCACCATTCATCCTGAGGGATGGGCTTTAGTGATGGCGATCATGATGGCTATGTCGGGCGCGTTTTGGGGTTATGATGGATGGAATAACATCACGTTCATCGCAGGAGAAATCAAGAATCCACAGCGCAACATTCCGAGAGCGTTAGTTGTTGGTGTAACGATTTGCATTCTGATTTACACGTTGATGAACCTCGCGTATTTGTACATCCTTCCCGTTGATCGCATTGCCCAATCGGAGATGGTGGCCACAGATGCAATCGCTGTTGTGTTGGGTGGTATCGGCGGCGCATTGATCGCACTGATGGTGATCATCTCAACCTTCGGAACCACTAATGGGAATATATTGGCGACGGCACGAGTCTCTTTCGCTATGGCACAAGAAAGAATGTTTTTCAAAAGTATCGGCGACGTGCATTCTATTTTTAATACACCTGCGAAAGCGCTTTGGCTACATGCAGTCTGGACGTGTGTATTGATCATTAGTGGCTCGTTTGACATGCTGACCGATATGCTGATATTTATCAGCTGGGTTTTCTATGGCCTTAGCGCGTTTGGAATTTTTATACTACGGCGAAAAATGCCGAACGAGTTGCGTCCTTACAAAGCTTGGGGATACCCTGTCGTGCCCGCGATTTTTGTCGTGTTTACTGCGACGTTTTTAATCATCACATTGGTGAACGACATTTCGAATTACAACGCAGGAAATACCAGCATCATTCATTCGGTACTTGGACTGGCACTGACGGGCACTGGAATTCCTTTGTACTGGTACTTCAGACGTGTAAATAAAAAAGGAAACCAGTAACGGTTTCCTGAATATCTGATGCTATATCGCTATACCTTAGATCCGCTGTTGTGTAGCAGATTTTGTAGGCTTAGGAGTTTCCTTTTTTGTATACGTTGGACATGTATACTGACTGCACGCTGAAATAAAGGCGGCAAGAAGGACAAACGCTACGATCTTTTTCATTTCACTGGCTTTGATTAAAACAAAAATAGAATTTCTTATCAAGAAAACAAACGAACAGGTGCCTTAAGTCGTTAGTTCGAAATTTTTATTACCCAACTAGCAAATTACACCCCCGAACGTCACTATTGTCCATTCGTCCCAACACCTCAAAACTACCATTCGGATGCAATCGACCTAGATCTTCCGTCTCAATAAAAGAGATGGTGTTCCAATTCGCCAGATCGATGACATTAATACCGCCTGTCTGACTTTGTAACCCCTTCGCAAAAGGGTCCGTCAAATCTCGAATTGTTACCGACATCCAAGGTGGCAATTGAAATCCTTCGTTAGTTAACAAATAAGCCTGAGACAACAACTCGGTCATGCCATATTCCGAATAAATCTGCTGTACACCAAATGCGCGAGTCAACTTCTCATGAAGTTCATACCGCGTCATCTCCTTACGCCGTCCCTTCATGCCACCAGTTTCAAAGATCAAACAGTGGCTAAGATCGGGACTAAATTGTTCGACTAAATCCGTAAGCGCAAATGATACACCCCACACGACAGTCTTACGAGCATCAGTCTTTGTCGCTTCAATGTCACGCAATAAACGGTCTACATCATACAGATAAAAACCCGAAAACGGAGAACGGCTTTCTTGAATGAAATAGTCCATCATGGCGATCAGCGATGATCCAGACCGCTCCAGATACGAAGGTAGAAGCGCCAGAAAATTGTAGTTGGTGAGCGCTCCAAAAAAATACTCGAAACATCGCTTAGAATGACGAAGGTAGAATTGCAAATCTCGTACTGGGTGCCTGCTGGTTTGCGCCCCCGTAGTTCCGCTACTGGTAAAAGTTACTTCCGGCTCCCATTTCCCACTCATCATCGTTTGCGATTTAAAGAAAGAAATAGGCATGAACGGAATATCGTCAATCTTGCGAACATCAGTGACATTCACACCCAGATGCTGGAGAAATGCGTGATATGGCGCATTCTGAACCGCTTGATAACGAAATACTGCCAAAGCAATATCCGCGAAGCTGTCAGCGTTAACGTTGTATAAATTCGATTTAAAACTTTTAAAAGTCTCCAAGTGTTAAGTAACTTGTCCAGCATCAAAAATACAGAATGAAAGCAATAAAGGGATTGATACTGTTTGCAAGTATTGTCATTTCGATCAGCTCGTGCTTCGACCCGCCAGAATTTTCGACAGTGCCACAAATTTCGCTGAACTCCATCACATTCACAGAATCCCTGAGTTCCGAAGTACAAGACTCGATCGTCATTGATTTATCGTTTAGAGATGGCGACGGTGACTTAGGTCTTAACGACAGCGACACGGTACCTCCCTATCAGACATACCAAGCCTATGTGGCTGATAACGGTGTCATTAAGCCTATCCTTGTGCCTAAGCTATTCCCAACCAGAACTGATCTACTAGTCCTCGATTTCGGAAATACGACTGGACGGTTAGTCATGTCCGATCTCGCTTCCCACCCGCAATACACCAATGTTCTTCCGCCCTTCGACCCAAGTAGCAATTGTAATCGCTACATGCTTATTGGCAGCGACAGACGGCTTATGAAGCTCTTGGTACGAATGGGCGATATTGACCGCGTCCCTGATGAATTCCATCTTAAAGACACAACCATTGGACCAACCTCCTATAAGCTTTTGAAGGGCAACCTTTACTTTACACGAAACAAATATGTTAACAATTACCACGTACGAATACTTGAGCAAGTGGCAACTAATAAATTTGAAGAAATATTCTTGTCCAGTGAGAACAACGAAATATGCTACTCTCCATTTGACGGTAGATTCCCCGTTTTAAAGGACGACACCAATTCACCATTAGAAGGTGACCTTTCATATTCCTTGAAATCGTTCGGACTTCTTACCGTCCTTTCTCCAAGGTTGTTCAAATTTGAAATATCCATTGTAGATCGAGCTCTTAACCAATCAAACGTAATAGAAACCAAAGTCTACACGCTCGACGAGTTGAGGCCCTAAAACATTCAACAGCCTGCAATAAAAAAAGGAAAGCAACTCTACTTTCCTTTTTTTATTTCCGATAACGACTCGTCACTAATATAACGAAGGGAACCGCTGCGGATTTACTTCTACCATTAGTTGGTAAACATTCTCAAACACTTCCTCAGCATTAGGCTTCGAGAAATAATCCCCATCCGATGCGTACGCTGGACGGTGCTCTTTTGCTGTAATTGTTATTGGCTTTGAATCAAGATATTGATATCCGTCTTGGACCTCCAAGACTTGCTGCATCATGAACGACGTCGCTCCACCAGGAATATCTTCATCCGCAAATATAACGCGGTTTGTCTTCTTGATCGATTCAACAATACGATGATGAATATCAAATGGCAGCAGCGATTGAACATCAATTACTTCGCAAGAAATACCAAAGTGCTCAAGTTCATTAGCCGCTTCCATTACTACGCGGCACATAGAACCATAGGTCACAACCGTTACATCTGAACCTTCTTTCAATACCTCTGGAACACCAACTGGCAAAGTAAACTCTCCAATGTTATCTGGAACTCTTTCTTTCAATCGATAACCATTCAAACATTCAATGATGACCGCAGGATCATCGGCGCGCAACATCGTATTGTAAAAACCTGCTGCTTGTGTCATATTCCGAGGCACGAGTATCATAATACCGCGCAAACTATGGAGCAACATCCCAATTTGCGACCCGGCATGCCATACACCTTCTAAGCGATGTCCGCGCGTACGGATAATCAAGGGTGCCTTTTGCCCTCCTTTTGTTCTGTATTGTAAACACGCCAAATCATCAGAGAGTGTTGGCAATGCATAAATGAAATAGTCGAGATATTGTATTTCGGCGATCGGTCTTAAGCCGCGTAATGCAGCTCCGATACCTTGCCCGATAATTGTACACTCGCGAATACCGGTATCCGTAACACGCAGTTCGCCGTGCTTCGCTTGAAGACCGGCAAAACCTTGATTTACGTCCCCTATTTTTCCAACGTCTTCACCAAAAGCGAGTACTAGTGGATTGCGTGTCAACGCAGCATCGAAACACGCTTGCAACACTTCTCTTCCATCAACGATCGAAGAAGACTCACTATATTGTGCAGGGACAATTTCCACTTTAAACGCTGAGTCATCAGAAGCACTATATACGTGTGAACTGTAACGACTATAATTATCACCTTCTGCCGATGCAAGCCATGCTAAAAGTTCCAGCTTGGCATCACTCGACTCGTCTCGTAGATAGCGAAGCGCCTTTTTTGCAGCTTTCATCGTATCAAGACGCGTCGGATTGATGGTCGTCAATAGATCATTCTTGATGTTCTCAAGTGAGTCAGACGACTTTCCTTCTCCCACAATTTTATCGAGGATGCCGGTGATGATATGCTGATCTTTCTTTACATCATCTGTAAACGCGCGCCATGCTTTATCACGCGCTTCTTTCGCGGCTTGCTTTGCTTCGCGTTCAATAGCTTCTACTTCTTCAGGTAGAATATTGACTTCGTCGATGATCCACTCCCGCATTTTCTTAACGCAATCGTGGTCAGCTTCCCAAGCAAGGCGCTCTTTCGATTTATAACGCTCATGTGATCCCGAAGTTGAATGTCCTTGCGGCTGTGTCATCTCCTGCACATGCAACAATACCGGTACATGTTCTTCACGGCATACTTTCTCCGCTCTCTGATAGGTGTCTACCAGCGCCATGTAATCCCAACCTTTTACGGTGAAAATTTCAAAGCCTTTTTCATTTTCGTTTCGCTGTAGACCAGCCAACAATTTAGAAATACTTCCTTTTGTTGTATGATATTCTTGCGGAACAGAAATCCCATAATCGTCGTCCCAAATAGACATCAACATCGGGACTTGTAATACACCTGCAGCGTTTATGGCTTCGAAGAACATTCCTTCGGAAGTTGATGCGTTTCCGATTGTACCGAAAGCTATCTCGTTTCCATTCTTCGAAAAGTTTTCATAAGCATGGAGTGCATCATTCTGACGATACAACTTAGAAGCGTACGCTAGCCCAAGTAACCGCGGCATTTGTCCTGCTGTCGGTGAAATGTCAGCGCTGCTATTTTTGATATCGCTTAACGCTTTAAACTTACCATATTCATCGAGCGTGCGCGTACCAAAGTGTCCCGTCATCAATCGTCCTGCCGTTGATGGATCCGCTTCTAGGTCCGTATGCGCATAGAGTTGAGCGAAGAATTGCTGTATGGTGAGTTCGCCGATAGCAAACATGAACGTTTGATCACGATAATATCCCGAGCGAAAGTCACCATTCTTAAATACACGCGCCATGGCGATTTGGGCAAGCTCCTTTCCGTCGCCGAAAATACCGAACTTGGCTTTGCCCATGAACACCTCTTTACGGCCAATAAGACTGGCTTCACGACTCTCTACAGCCAGGCGGTAATCCGATAAAATCTCTTTCACTTTCACCTGCGAGAATCTTGCTTTCACTTCTTTGGTTGCGCTCAAAATATGTGGGATTTATTTAGACCGTTCAGCCAAAAATAGACAATAGTTTAAGGTTTCAAAAGCTAAGCGACGGTACACGGGCGACCGTGAACCACACGCAAGTTTTGCGGTCACGAATTTTCTTTCGTAAAAACACATTCATCGAAATAATTAGGGACAATAAAATTCGATCACGGAGGTTTATTCTGCCAAAAAATCATATTGGATCGGTCAGAATTTCCGATAAAAAGCCATGCTATATTTGCACGACTAAATCGATTGAAACATGATAATAGGTGTTCCTAAGGAAATCAAAAACAATGAAAACCGTGTTGCGCTCACCCCTGCTGGCACGCAGGAACTCGTGAAGCGTGGACACACCGTTTACGTTCAACAAACAGCAGGTGTTGGTAGTGGTTTTAGCGATGAAGAGTATGCAAAAGCGGGCGCCAAGTTGTTGGCTGATGCAGCTGCTATCTTCGACGTTGCAGAGATGATCATGAAAGTAAAAGAACCTATTGAGCAAGAATATAAACTGATCAAAAAAGGCCAACTGGTATTCACGTATTTTCACTTCGCTTCTTACGAGCCACTAACGAAAGCCATGGTTGCCAGTGGAGGTGTTTGCCTTGCTTACGAAACTGTTGAGCGCGTCGATGGAAGTCTTCCGTTGCTGGTACCAATGTCAGAGGTCGCGGGAAGAATGTCAATCCAAGAAGGTGCTAAATATCTTGAGAAGCCATTGAAAGGTCGTGGCATCTTGTTAGGCGGTGTCCCTGGTGTGAAGCCCGCAAAGGTGCTCATCCTCGGCGGTGGTGTTGTGGGAACAAATGCTGCAAAAATCGCAGCGGGTATGGGTGCCGATGTAACCATCATGGACCTCAACCTAAATCGGCTTCGTTATTTAGATGACGTCATGCCGAAGAATGTGCATACCGTCGTATCGAACGACTACACAATTCGCGAACTGGTTAAGGAATCTGATCTCATCATTGGTGGTGTATTGGTGCCTGGCGCAAAAGCACCAAAACTAATTACCCGCGATATGCTGAAAACAATGCGGCCAGGAACAGTGCTAGTGGATGTGGCGGTTGACCAAGGTGGTTGTATTGAAACTTGTAAACCTACTACGCACGAAGATCCAACGTTTATCATCGATGACGTTGTGCACTATTGTGTAGCCAATATGCCTGGTGCCGTTCCATACACTTCTACCCTTGCACTTACCAACGCAACATTGCCTTATGCCATTAAACTGGCTAATCTTGGCTGGAAAAAAGCATGTCAAGAAAGCATGGAGTTGCGTAGTGGACTGAATGTGATTGAAGGAGAAGTTGTTTACAAGGCTGTTGCAGAAGCCTTTAACCTTCCGTACACCGACGTCAAGAAATTTTTATAACAAGAACAATAGAAAAGCCGTATTCATGTACGGCTTTTTTACTGGAAAAGTGAGGTGCAACAGTGAATATAAATCATCCTGGGCACCCTGCGATTTTGGTGGATCGCAATACTTATTCTATTTTTAAAGCTTAAACAAATTCTGAAACCCCTCTGCATGGAAATATTCCTTCACGCGGAAACCTGGCTTGCCCTGTTAACCCTCACATTTTTCGAAGTTGTTTTAGGTATTGATAATATCATCTTTATCTCCATTGTCTCCAACAAGTTGCCAATTGAGATCAGGGCCAAAACACGGAATATGGGTCTTCTGCTCGCCATGGGCGTTAGAATCCTACTCCTCCTCACCATCACATGGGTGATGAAATTCACCGAACCCTTGTTCAATGTTCCCCATTGGATTGCCGAAGATGGCGCCATCAGCGGACGAGACCTCATCCTCATTTTCGGGGGTATGTTCTTGATTGCGAAAAGTACCCGTGAGATCAATCACGAAATGGAAGGTGAAGACGAGGACGACCAACCTGAAGCCAGTGGCAAATCAAAAGTTACAGGCGTGATCGTGCAGATCATTCTCTTAGATATCATTTTCTCATTCGACTCCATTCTTACCGCGGTTGGATTGACCAGCGAAATCATCATCATGATTATTGCCGTTGTCCTCTCCATCGGTATCATGATCATCTTCTCAGGCCGCATCAGTGAGTTCATTCACAAACATCCATCCATGGAGGTGCTTGCATTAGGCTTCTTGATTTTGATTGGCTTCATGATCTTCCTCGAAGGTCTCGGCAAAGAAGTGCCAAAAGGATATATCTATTTTGCGATCGTATTCTCCATGATCATCGAAATGATCAACATTCGTGTTCGGAATAGACGAAAGAAGGCAAAAGAAGAATTCCATGAGTAGTGACGACGCACTACGCTTCCCAATTGGTAAGCATAAGTCGAAAGAAAGTTATCGTGCAGATGAAATCAGTCTGTGCATTGACCGCATCGAAGCACTACCGATTAAAGTAGAAACGCTAGTAAAAACATTACCGCCGAAGCAACTTCAACTACCCTATCGCGATGGCGGTTGGACTGCGCTTCAAGTGATCCATCACATTCCGGATAGCCACCTTAACGCATATGTACGCATCAAGCTCATGCTTACGGAGGATGTTCCGACGATAAAACCTTACAATGAAGGCGCGTGGTCTACAACACCTGAAAACGCGTTAGACCCGGTAATATCTATAAACCTGCTGAAAGCAATACATGTAAAATGGGTAGCTTTGTTACGGGCAATACCTGCGGCTGACTACAGTCGACAGTATTTTCATCCTGAGTCTAAGAAACACGTGCGGCTCGATCAGGCAATCGCCATGTATGCGTGGCATGGTGAGCACCACCTCGGGCACCTTAACCTCGTGGCCACGAAATGATAAAACTAACCGCTGAAGAGAAATGAATCCATATCAACCACCTACCATTCTCTTCAACGCTCACCTGGAAACAATTTTTCCATCGCTTCTTCGTAAGGTAAGTTTCCAGCAAGCGCAGCGCGAACGTATCGTTACACCCGATAATGACTTCCTCGATCTTGATTGGTATCGGCAGAATTCCAAAAAGTTGCTGATCATTTCTCACGGCTTAGAAGGAAATTCAACGCGCACCTATGTGCTGGGACTCGCACGTGCAGGATATCTTGCTGGCTTCGACATTCTCGCGTGGAATTTCCGAGGCTGCAGTGGTGAGATTAACAAGCAACTTCGTTTTTATCATAGTGGCGCCACCGACGATCTTCTCACTATCGTGAATCATGCACGGCTACAGTACAATGAGATTTATCTCGCGGGATTTAGTCTTGGCGGAAACCTAACACTAAAATTTTTGGGAGAGCCGGTCGACCACAGTCACATCAAGAAGGCTGTTGTCTTCTCCGTACCACTCAACCTTCACACGAGTTGTCAACGCATTGGCGAGCGATCGAACTGGATCTACGAAAGACGTTTCCTGAATTCTTTAAAGAAAAAAGTGTTGGCCAAAGCGAAGTTCTATCCCGAACTCGACACGCGGAAGTTGATGGCCATTACTGACCTAAAAACTTTCGACGATCAATACACAGCACCACTCCATGGATTTAAAGATGCGATCGCTTATTACGAGGCGTGTAGTTCACTCTACTTTCTGAAGCATATCAATATTCCTACCCTCATCGTAAACGCAAAGAACGACCCCTTCCTAAGTTCTGATTGTTTTCCTGAGGATATATTGACAGATCATCCTGTGGTTACGCTAGAGACACCTATCTTTGGCGGACATGTAGGCTTCGCCCAGTTCAATAAAAATGGACTATATTGGAGTGAAGAGCGTGCTATCAAATTTTTTACGCAATCATGATCGACCGTTTCACCATAACCGCCAGCGCAACGAAAATAGCGGAGCGATTCTCCGTTGAAGTTCCTGATTTCTATACCCCGAAGTACAACGCAGCACCTACTCAGTTGATCGGCGTGATTACAAGCAACGCTCCAGAAGGACTTTCTAATTTCTATTGGGGAACTTCTCCCGAATGGGCCAAGAATAAAACGCTTAGTGAAAAAATCATCAACGTTCGTGCTGAAGTGATTCTTGAAAAACCGGCTATCAAACGCTCCATGATGCGTGGTCGATGTATTGTGCCTGCTGATGGTTTTTATGCCTGGAAAAAGGCCGGAAAAAAATCAATGATCCCTTATCGTTTTGTTGATAAGAATGAAGGAATATTCTCTTTCGCTGCGATATGGGAAGAGTTTGAAGATACCGATGGCAACGAGCTTCAGACTTTCTCAATTATTACGGTGCCCGCTAATGAACTGGTGACTCCCATATACGATCGTATGCCTGTCATTCTTTCTCCTGAAACGGAGGCTCAATGGCTCAACAAAGAAACTAAAGAAGAAGAATTGGTTTCGGTGCTCACAGCGATACCCGCGAACCAATTAAATCTATATTCCATTTCTCCGAGAATCAGTAATCCAGCTTTAGATGTGCCGTCCCTTATACATCCTACGCCTCCTGCCGATCAACACGGGAACCTTACACTTTTTGATTAGTTATATCGGTTATCGGTTATCTTGTAAACTGTTATCCGTGAACCGTGAACTGTTACCGTGAACTGTTATCCGTTAACACTAGAATCCGTCTTCCTCTTCCTTCTGCTTTTCTTCTTCGGTAGGCGCTTCTTCAGTCTCTTCTGATTTCTTTTTCTTGTCCTTCTTACGACGTGCTGGTTTCTCGTCAGATGTTTCCGCAGGTTGATCTTGATCTGCCTTTTTCTTACGTCCGAATAGTCCTTTCTTCTCTTTCTTTTCTGCTTTAGGGGCCACCTGGGTAGCAGTCGTTGCTTGCTGCACCGAATCTTCGTCTACATAATCAAAGTCGTCCTCTGATTTGACTGGTGGCTCGGCAACATCCGTGGAATCCGTTGCAGCAGATTTATCTTTCTTCTTGAACAAATTCTTAAAGAATCCAAAGAAGCCTTTCTTTTCCTTCTTCTTCTTTGCGGATGCTCCGGAAGCTTGTTCTTGTTGTCCTAAATGCGCTAAGCGAACATCAGGCAACACGAGGTAATCACGGAGATACCACATGTAGTTATCCTGATCAACATTGAATTTTACTTCCTCCACGTAGTACGTGGGAGTCTCCCGACCATATTTTCCAGACGCAGAATCGTACACTAAGCTATCGGGGAAATTGTATCGTAGTACGCGAACTTCTTTGTCTTTAGAGATCATATAAACGCTGTCCTCTTCTGGTGCTGCAACGCTATCGGTTGGCACATCAACGATATATGTGCTGTCGATTACAGAACGCGCCGCGAGGTCGAGCTCAGCGCCAGGAACCACCCCGTCTTCGTCCATACCAGGCACATAGCCCGGCTGTAGCGAATCTGGTACGACCACGTTTACCGGTTTCATGACGACAGTCTGTAACTGTCTTAATTTCTTTTTATAGGAAACATCTTCTGCGACGAGATATTTATTCTTGCTCGCAGTGTACACCTTAGGCATGGTGTCGTTCTCAAAATAGCTGAATTTCTTGCGTAGCTCGTCTTTATCGTAGATGTACGCACTCTGATAGGCAGGGCATATCATGCGCTGTGTACAGCCACTTAAAAGGAGGTTCGCAATGAAGATTACAAAAAATGCCCTAATCATGGACAGGCTAATTCAAACAAAAATAAAGATTTTAGCATCATTTATAACCTTTTGACTATCAATTTACATCGATTCTAACGCTGATTTTTGACTTTTAGTGAGTTTCGACGCCACTAAAGCATAAGAATCGTCAATCCATTGACGGACAAGCTTATCGGGCAAAGATCCATCCATCAGCACGGTGTTCCAATGTTTCTTATTCATGTGGTACCCAGGTTGTACGGCTGGATAGGTCTCTCTAAGCTCAGCCCCTTTTTCGGGATCAACCTTAAGGTTAATGCTGGCGAAACTCTCTACGTCCGTTAAGGCAAATAACTTGCCCATCACCTTAAACACCAACACTTCTTCGCCAAATGGAAATTCTTCGGTCACGCCCTTCTTATTCAAACAATAAGCGCGAAACGATTCAATATTCATGGCTAGAGGATGCGTTTCAGAACGAGGTAAAACACCGCGATGATAAACACAACGATTGAAAACTTATTCACACCATGCATCATGCGCAGGTTAACATTGGCTGGACGTGATGCATCACGCTTGCGAAAGAAGTAAGTGCCAACTTCACCAAGTCTAAAAAAATCTTTCCATGAGCTTTTACGAGGCTTCGTATTTTCCATTGCGTTTGTATTAATGTTAAGATGCTGGTTCAATCCAGTCGCCATGTTCGCGGATTAAATCAACCAATTCGTCAACAGCTTCAGCGGTAGGAACGTTCCGACGAACAACTTCCTTGCCTTTATATAAGGTTATCCGTCCTGGCCCGGAACCAACATATCCGTAATCCGCATCGGCCATCTCTCCAGGTCCGTTCACAATACATCCCATGATGCCAATCTTGATACCTTTCAAATGACTGGTACGCACACGAATTTTAGCAGTCGTTTCCTGGAGGTCAAACAAAGTACGCCCACACGATGGACAAGAGATGTATTCTGTTTTTGAAATTCTTGTTCGCGTCGCCTGGAGAATATTGAACGCTGTATCGTTGATAAATTTATCAGATCCACAATGCTCGGCAGCAATAAAAACACCATCACCTAATCCATCGACAAGCAACCCTCCTAGATCGGTCGCAGCATACAGTTGCAGTTGATCACTGGTAAGGTCTGCGTATGCACGCCCTATAACAACAGGTACATCACATCGCCCATTCATTAATTCAACAAACAAACGACGCTGTTCTGCGAGGCCGTGTTTATTGTACGTGTTGATAAACAAAACTGCTGTTGGTTCATTTTTTACTTTCTCGAGAAAAGCTTCATCAATATCTTTCAAGAGCGTGTAAATAAAATTCAATCGATCCGATAATTCAACTTCTCCCTTATGATAATCAGAAGCCTTAATCAACGGATAAGCTCTATCTCGATGTCGTTGTGTCTGCCATGTCTGATGATTGAAGATCAATCCCAGTGTACCTGGAATTTCAAACTCAATGGTCTTGTCGCCCAGAAAAATATAGTCACATGCTGTATCAGTGATATTCCACTTATCGAGCGCGACTGCATAGTGATACCCTAACGCAAAGCATGATGCTGGCGTAATTTTTTCTTTCGTCGAGAAATCTGCGATTACTCTTGGAATCGGATGCGATCCACCAAAGTTTACAACCTCACGTGTTTTCCGTCGGTTGTAATCAAACGGCGTAATCGGATAGTGTTGAATCGCGGCTATTGGTTCATGTCCCACACGATCATCATAACGTTTGGCTAACTCGCGCGCAACCGGAACTTCAGCTTCAGGCTCCTCGGTGAGGGAAACGCGAATCGTGTCGCCCAGGCCATCTTCGAGTAATGTTCCGATCCCGACTGCAGACTTCACACGACCATCTTCGCCATCGCCCGCCTCGGTAACGCCTAAATGAAGTGGATATGGTTTCAGTCCCTCCTCTTCTAATTTCTGCACCAACAAACGATATGCTTGCACCATCACTTGTGGGTTACTCGATTTCATGGAGATGACAATGTTGTAAAATTGCTCATCCTCACAAATGCGCAAAAACTCCAAGGCAGACTCAACCATTCCCGCTGGGTTGTCGCCATAGCGACTCATAATACGGTCTGAAAGGGATCCATGGTTTGTACCGATACGCATAGCTGTTCCATATTCCTTACAAATCTTGATCAACGGCACAAATTTCTTACGGATACGATCAAGTTCCGCCTGATACGAAGCCTCTGTATAATCGATTGTTTCAAATCTTTTCTTGTCGGCATAGTTGCCCGGATTGATTCGAACCTTCTCAACGATACGCGCAGCAAGCTCCGCTGCGTTCGGCGTAAAATGAATATCGGCTACGAGCGGTACGTTATATCCTCTTAAGCGAAGCCCTTTCTTAATCTCGTCAAGATTCTGCGCTTCTTTAATACTGGGTGCTGTGATCCGAACATACTCACAGCCAGCATCTACCATGCGTATCGTTTGTTCGATAGAACCCTGCGTATCCATGGTATCGATGGTCGTCATCGATTGAATGCGAATAGGATTAATGCCCCCCATGGGTACATCTCCAATTTTCACTTCGATGGTTTTGCGGCGGCTGTATTGAACCAGGCTGTTGCAGTATTGCTTGAGGGCTGCGATTTCGGCGTTCACAGATGAGATTTTATCTGACAAAAATAACTTTAAAATGCCGATTTTGTTTTCGCACACCGGAAGATTCTTCGGCCAAACGGCTAAATAATTGCCCCACGAAATGCAATTTTTCCTTCGGTCGTCTGGCATTATTCCGCATGTTTCTGAATAAAAATTACATAAGCAAAATCCGCTTATCAATACCCAAGTTTACGCGTGAAAAACCTCCTAAAATTGAAGTGTCAAAAAACCATTTCACCCATGCAGGTCAAAGGAAACGTCATACTTTACAACACGCGCATCTATGAAGAGGAAAATCTCCAACCCGATGTGTTTCTTGAAAAAGTAAAATTGGTTCAACGTATTCGAACCTCACGACAACTGAAATTTTCTTTTCTTCCAACGTCTGCGAAAGACCTTGAGCGTAACAACAAAATTTGGGAATTTGTCAACGGCAATTCCAACGCCCTTAATTACGACCATAAATATTTTATCATCATGCTGCCGGATTGGCTGCACCAGTTTCTTCGATTTTCTACTCAGAAGAACGTGATGGAATGTATCGTGGTAGCCCTCACTGGCCTTTATGCCGGCGAGCCTGCCATGCGCGCAAAACTTGAAAAACGTCTCGAACGCAGTCTATATCTCCGTGTGACAGACTACTATCGTCAATACTTTTCCGACTTTGAAGACTTTAGCTTTATCGTCGCGGAAGATTGGAATCTCACCGATCAAATCAACGACGAGTATTTTCAGAAAAGAAAACGTTTCATCTCGCGCTTTGATTACTTCTTCCGTGATCATTGCAGCAACCCGATCGTCATTCCACATATCTATCCCGTGTATGACCCTCGCTACGAACAATCCATGTTCGTAAAGAACACCTTCGATGTCCCTTTGGTGAATTCTTATTTCAGCAAAAGCGACTGGAAGCGTATCATTCTTGGTGATTCCAAAGATGAATTGATCCGCATGGAGAGCGAAGCTGAACCATGGATCAAGTGGAAAGAAAGTTTTGTACGCGAGAACAGGCTACGCGCATAATCAAATATCGCCAAGTTGTGGTCGGATTAGGATCTCTTCGATCACCGTCCTGTCCGAAAGGGAATACGTCGAATAAATGGTTTCCGCGATGTCTTCGGAAGGCATAAAGCGCTCGTCTGGCAACGTCGTACCATCCCAACTCGCGGTACGTGTGGCACCGGGTAAAACAGCTGTGACTTTCACCTGATGTTGCTTTAACTCCTCACGCAAACACTTGGAAAAACCCAGCAATGCGAATTTCGAGATCGCATAAGACCCGCCATTCGCGTACGCTTGGATACTGGCTATGGAACAGATATTGAAAATATGCCCTTGCCGCAAGTCTTTCATAACATGCACCAGTCCACGGGTGGTATAATAAGCACTGTACAGATTTCCTTCGATCATTTTTTCCAGCGTCCCTGCCGGCTCTGTCGCAATCTCGCCAGGAATAAAAAAGCCTGCATTATTAACCAACACGTTGATGGGCTGCCGAAGAAGTAAAACCTTTTCACAGAACAACTTCACTTGCTCAGGCTCCGACATATCGGCCACATGCGCATGGCAACGAACATCATACGTATTCTCAACATGCGCGACCAGCTGACGAAGATCCACTTCTTTCCGCGCACAAGTAACAACATCAAATCCCTCACGGGCAAACTTTTCAATAATCGCCCTTCCAATTCCCTTCGTCCCGCCCGTAACAACAATCAGTTTGTTCATAATCTCCTAAAATGCGAATATTCACAGTTGAATTAATTTTCAACTATCTTTAGCAAGATAATGATTGCCTTTATTTTCTTGCAGGTATGATCGCTGAGATTGGTAAGTATTTTATGTTCCTCGGAAACCTCTTCGTGAATCGCGAAGCGTTCCGAACGTACTATAGGCTGGTGATGGAAGAATGCGTGAGCATCGGATTAGGATCGCTCTTTCTCGTTGCCCTGGTTGCCACATTCATGGGTGCCGTGACCACGGTTCAAACCGCCTTCAATATGGTGAGCCCACTGATTCCTAAATTTGTGATTTCTCAAGTTGTTCGTGAGATGACTGTATTGGAACTCGCGCCAACAATCATCGCCATCATTTTTGCCGGTAAAGTAGGGTCAAGTATGTCGGGCCTTTTGGGAACGATGCGCATCACCGAACAGATCGATGCACTCGAAGTGATGGGAATTAATTCCGTATCGTATCTCGTCCTCCCCAAGATCATTGCATCAATCTTAATGTATCCAATGCTGGTTATCGTCGCGGGTGTTTGTGCATTGCTCGGCGGTTACATTGTCGGCATATTCGCAGAGGTAATCACGCCTAATGATTACGTTGTCGGACTACGATATTCTTTCAATCCATTCACGATTACCTTTGCGCTGATAAAGTCAGTTGTTTTTGCATTCCTCGTGTCTTCCATTTCATGTTATCAAGGATACTACACCCATGGTGGTGCATTGGAAGTGGGCGTGTCGAGTACAAAAGCCGTTACCAATAGCGTGATCGCGATTCTGATTTCAGATTATTTACTAGCACAACTACTTCTCGCGCAATGATCAAAATACAAAGTATTACCAAATCATTTCACGATCGAATGATCCTCAACGACGTGAGTGGTACGTTTGAAAAAGGTAAGCCTAATCTCATCATTGGGGCCAGTGGTACAGGGAAGAGTGTGCTCTTGAAATGTATCGTCGGGTTATCGAAACCAGACTTCGGTCAAGTGTTCTATGATGGTCGCGATTTCTACGAAGGCGACCGTGATCTAAAAATCGAAATCCGCAGAGAGATGGGGATGCTGTTCCAAGGTGGAGCTTTGTTCGATTCAAAGACAGTAGAGCAAAACGTAATGTTTCCCCTCGATGTCCTCACGAAAATGTCGAGCGAAGAGAAACTCGACCGGGTGAATTTTTGTCTGAAGCGCGTTGGTCTCGAGAACGTCAATCGGAAAATGCCATCTGAAATTAGCGGTGGTATGAAAAAACGCGTCGGCATTGCGCGCGCAATTGTCAATAACCCCAACTACCTATTCTGCGATGAACCAAACTCCGGGTTAGATCCTCAAACATCGGTACTCATCGATGATTTGATTCAAGATATTTCCGAAGAATTTGATATCACTACCATAGTCGTTACGCACGACATGAACTCAGTGATGGGTATCGGTGAGCGCATCATGTTCATTTTCAAAGGACAGAAACTTTGGGAAGGGACAAAAGACAACATCACGCACTCGAACGTTAAAGAACTCGATGACTTTGTGTTTTCAAATAAAGTCATGAGTGGATTACGTGGAAAATAAAGAATCCCTATTTCTTCGTCTTCCCATTGTTGGCTGGCTCCAGTAGCGCATCAATCTCCGGATCACCACGCAAATTGTTCATCTGCTGCAGTACCCATGGATACCGTTTGCTGATGTATCGTGATTGAGGTTTTACGGTATATTTCTTTGGATTCGGCAGCGACGCAGCGATCATTGCAGCTTCCGTCTGCGTGAGTTTTTTGGCCGATTTCTTAAAATATTTTCTTGACGCTGCTTCAATACCAAATACTCCTTTGCCCATCTCTGATACGTTAAGGTATACTTCCAATATGCGTTTCTTTCCCCACACAGCTTCAATCATAAAAGTAAAATACGCCTCCAGACCTTTTCGAAACCACTTCGTATACACCGATTGCCCCTGCCACAGGAACACATTTTTCGCCACTTGTTGACTAATCGTCGATGCACCACGAATACGCTTTTTGGTTTTGTTATTCTCCATCGCCTTCTCGATACTCTTCCAATCGAACCCATTGTGGTCAGGGAAAATTTGATCCTCTGCCGCCATCACAGCCAAAGGAGCATTGGGAGAAATATCTTCGTAAGCAACGTAGTCGCGCTTCAAACCATCGCCTTCAATCCAGCTCATCAATTGAATGACCGTAATCGGCGGATCTACCCAGCGCAAAGCGATGATGTATAAAAGTTGCGCTACGAACAGAATGATAAATGTCTTCTGTAAAAATTCGACAAGAGCCTTAAGCCGCTGCATGGTGTAGATTGTGTGCGCGAAAATAGGAAAAGTTTTGACCGGCTGTACTCGCTTGTGAAAAGAGATATGTAATCTACTAACCGACGTTTCCTGCTATTCTGTTATAGACCGCTTGGGGTTGCCATGAGAACGACTTTCCCAGACGCATTCGTGTACCTTGGTTGCTTACTTGATAACCTCGTTCAAGTAAATAGTTTATCGCTACTTCGTTCTCTGAAGGAATGACACTCTTCGTTTGATTGATACTTCGTGTTGTCAAAAGGGCACAACCTGCTTCCTTGGTCGTCGCAACAATGGGGCCATCAGCGATCGTCGGCAAATAGTAGCCGCTTATTTTTCCATGCTCAAGATAAAGGGACGCTTCTTTCAAATGTGGTAAGATCAATCGAGAACGATCTTCTCCGACAACGCTAAAATCTACCGACAACAATTCGTCCCGTCTATTGCTTTCAAATCTTTCAATGTTCGTCGATGGTGATGTTGGAAGTATGCCACCTTTTAAAAATGTATAGGTTGATTCAGCAACAAAACCAACTTTCTTATACACCGGTTCGCCTAACGTCGTTGCGAGGAGCATGATCGTCTCACACGATGTGTGCCGTAGCTCGGCAACAAGTGCCGACGTGATGAAGGTACCCACACCTCTACCGCGTTGGTTTGAAGCGACGATAATGTGCCCGAGCCACGCTGTTTTCCCATGGTTGATGATGGTCCCTACGCCGATGATCGTTCCCTGCGCTTCTACTTTCATCGGTGTACAGAACGATGAAGCGAGATACCACTCAAACGCCTGCGTGATATCACCCCAACCCTCGGGCTGAAGCGCAGCCAATGACGATAAATCTGATTTTGTAAAAGGTGCTATGAACACGTCGGTAGAAAATATTGATTCGCAGAACGACTGTCGAATATAATTTTTTAACCAATATCTTCATAGCACCTCACGATTCTATTCGTATCGTAAACTTTTCACGGGATCACTTGATGCCACTTTTAACGAATGATAAGAAATGGTAATCATCGAGATCAACAGACAAATCGATGTCGCAAAAAGCAAAGTCGCGATTCCGATATCAACGCGATAGGCATACGTTCCCAGCCAATACGACATAAAATACCATCCAGCAGGACAACCGATACACGCGGCAATCATTACTAAAACAGCGAACTCTTTTCCCATCAAACGTACAAGCCCTGGCACAGAAGCACCCAACGCTTTGCGTATACCAAGTTCTTTTGTCCGTCGTTCAGCTGAGAATGCTGACAGTCCAAAGAGTCCTAAACACGAAATAAAAATTGAGAGTATAGCAAGTGCATTAAACAACTGTCCGCGTTGACCCTCGTCCTTATAAAATTTCTCCCAATCTTGATTCATAAAAGTGTAACGATACGGATAGGCCGGCGCATATTCTTTCCAGATTTTCTCAACCGATGCGATCGCCGCTTCATTCTGACCGTCGCGTGCCCTTACAATTAAGCAATTCATCCATGACGGGTCGATGCGCATAATGATTGGTTCGATCTCGCTATGCAAAGAACCGAAATTAAAATCCTTCACCACACCAATAATCTTTCCCTTCTCTTCCCACATGGTGAGATCCTTTCCGGCAACACCATCCTTAAAACCAAACTTCGCCGCAGCCTTTTCGTTCACGATGTAGTTCGAGCTATCCGTAATTTGATTGCGATCGAATGGCCTCCCCTCTGCCATTTCCATTTTCATCGTTTGGATAAAGTCAAAATCTACGTTCATGTTAGAAAACAAAATTCGATCATCTGGACTTTTTCCTTCCCAATCTAAACCATAGGTCGAATTACCAACTTGAATGGGCGATTGACTGGAGGCCGTTACACTCTCAATGCCTGGCATCTGCAACAGCCGCGCACGAAAGGTCTCAAACTTTTTAGGCATATCCCCTTCCATCCACAGCGTGAATAAATTATTACGATCAAAACCAATCTCGTGGTTATTCATGAAACTCATCTGGCGAAAGACAACCGTAGTACTGATGATCAAAATGATTGACAGCGAAAACTGTACAACTACGAGTGCTTTTCTAAACGTTGCTGCGCGACTACCACTCTTCAACTGACCTTTTAGGACTTGCGCTGGTTTAAATTCTGAAATAAATATAGCAGGATAACTTCCCGCGATAAAAGCTGTGATAAACACGATTCCAACAAAAGTCAAAATCACATACTCATTAGAAAAATCTAATGCGATATCCTTCGAGGTGATCTGATTAAACATCGGCATCAAAACAAAAGCCATCACCAATGCAATGATCGATGCCAGCAAAACGGTCAGAAAAGACTCTCCCATAAATTGCCTAAACAACTGGCTCGGCGAGGCCCCGATAGCTTTACGCAACCCAACTTCTTTTGCTCTCTTCGTCGCTTGTGCTGTGGCGAGATTCATAAAGTTGATACAGGCGATGATCAACACAAAAATTGATAGAACGAAGAATATCTTAACGTTCTCAATTCTACCTCCCGACTGTACCCCGTTCTCGTAGTCGCCGTGCAAGTAACCATCTTTGAAAGGTTGAATCAGTAGCTCTACATTGGTCTTCTCTTCGTGCGCTCGAATTTCATCTTTGAATCGTTTTGAAAATCCTTCGACATCTGCTCCAGCACGTAGCTGAAGGAAAGTCCTCACGTTATTATTACCCCACTCATCTAACCAGCTTTTATTCTCATCAAAGAAAAATTGAAATGGCAGCAGATATTCAAAGCGAATAGATGAGTTAGTCGGAATAGGTTTAAGAACGCCAGTAACGGCAAATGTATTCTTGGTATCCATTACGATAATCTTCCCAAGTGGATTATCGTCACCAAAATATTTTTTCGCCATCTTCTCGCTGATCACAATACTATTCTTATTCACCAAGGCAGTTTTTACATTGCCTGCTTTTAGCTCAAAGCTGAACATTTCTACAAAATCCTGATCAACATAAAAACCCTCTTCGTAAAAAGCCTTTTCTTCAAATTGCATTAAATGGGTAACTGGCCACGTAAAACGAGATGTCCGTTCTATTTCAGAATACTTCTCCTTAATAAATGGAGCCATGGGCGCCGGTGTGGAATTGAACGTAAAGAGCTTCCCATCAGTGTAGGTCTGATTTTCTCTGACGATGTATAGTCGCTCCACATCGCGGTGGAACTGATCGACTTTCAATTCATCATTCACCCACAGCAGAATCAGTAGTGTGCTGCAGATACCGAGTGCTAAGCCAAGTATATTGACAGTTGAGAAAAGCTTATTTCGAAAAATGTTTCGAAAAGCAATAGTAAAATAGTTTTTAACCATGATAAAAGCGATTAGCAGTACTAATGACAACCCAACAAAAGAGATGTTGCATGAAGGATACTTAGCCTTCTACGAATGGTTACAGCGGAAATAAAATATATTCGTTACGATTCAATCAGCGGCAATTCAATAAAAAAGGCCGTGCCTAACCCGGGCTTTGTTTCAAACCACAACTTACCCTTCATTTGCTCGATTCCCTGTTTTGCAATTGCAAGACCTAATCCTGAGCCTGATTTTTTTGTCGTAAAATAAGGAATGAAAATCCGCTCGGCGATCGCGGGCTCGATCCCTTTTCCGCGATCCGCTATACTTACAACGCATTGCTTGTTTGCAACATCGACATCAACGACCACGGGATTACTTCTCCCCGGAATGGCGGCTTGAAAAGCGTTGAGAATGATGTTAGAGAACGTTCGCCCCAGAAGTTGTTCATCACCCATCACGTACAGTTCCCGATGTGGTAACCGAACAGAAAGATCTCCCGTCGGACTATGCAGGTCTACAATTCGCTTGATCAATGAGGTGATCTCAAGTTTTTGAATAACCGGTTCCGGCATCTTGGCAAACGAACTGAATGAAGACGCTATTTCATTGAGCGTATCGACTTGTGTTAGCAATGATGAAACTGCCTTCTGTGTTTTTTCCTCGGAACTTTTTCCGGATTGAAGCGCGCGTTCCAGTTGCTGAAGCGTCAGCTTCATGGGCGTCAGGGGATTCTTGATCTCATGTGCTACTTGTTGGGCGATTTCTCGCCATGCCCGCTCGCGTTGCGTCTGCTCCAATTCAGCCTTACTCTCGCTCAAAGAAAATAACATCTGGTTGTACTCTCGTACCATCAAACCAATTTCGTCATCGGCCTTCCATACCAAAGGTTGGTTTGTCTTCGTAAGCGAAGTTCGCCGCAAGCTTTGGGTGATAAACTTCAACGGAAACGTAAGCCACTGCGAAACAAAATATGAGAGAATAACAAGCGCAATAAAGATCAAACAGAATGTATTGAGGATGTTCACAAATATTCCGATCTGAACTTTCTCTAGCGAGAATGCCGATCGAAAAAAAGGTATCCCCACGATGCCGATCAACTCACCACTCGAGGGTTTCTTCAATGCCGCGTAAGCAACATAATACATCAATTTACCGGCTTGCTCTGTTCGTATAAAAGCATTATCACCAATGCGGACTTTCTGTAAAGCAGATTGATTGATGTAATCACTCAATAAATTGTTCTCAAAAATAAGCGGTTGACTTGTCGCCATCAGTACACCGAACTTGTCATACACATTGGCGTCCATGTTGGTGAGCTTCGCCAAATCTCCCACGGAACTATTGAACGTCGGAATATTTACGTCATCCGACTCAAGTACCTCACTCAATGTGACCGAAAGTTGGTCACCAAAAGCGCGAGCCTTATCGAGATATTCTTGATTCAATTGATTCTGTGAGAATCTATTGGTAAGACTTAACGTGCTTATGCTGACAACAATCAACGGCAAGAAAAACGCTAGATTCAAGTATAACTGCACGCGTGCAGAGAAATATAACTTATCGCCACGGAAGTAGTTAACGAGGCCTTGAATGAGAATAAACACGAGTACCAACATCAATCCAAGCACCATTAAAAATGAAAAGATTCCCAGCGCATAGGTCTTCGTGGTTTCAGGGGAAGATACTACAGCAACCCTGCCATTGTCATCTTCTTCTGCGATGTGATCGTACCCCGCGGCATTAAATCCTTGCGTGTGAATATCGATACTACCAAGCCATTCGCGGTCGAATTGTTCGTAATTAAAATCCCCGGCGCTGTAAAGAATTCCTTCTCTAGAAAAAACCACGTAACTCAAATCTTGCTCACGAAAGACTTGCTGTGCACGATTGTCGACTAAAAGTTCAGGATACACATTTTGTGGAATCACGCGTTTCAAGCCTAGTGTAAGAACGACATATCCTGCAATTGAGCTGGAACGCTTTACAGGAACGGCTACCACGTATTGCTGCGCTACCGTACCATCTATGCTATTTAGGTAATACACATCGCCATAGCCCGTTTGCGTCGCCGCTTTGTTATTTCGAATCAACTCAGCAAAAGTGATGGACACGCCTTCGTCAAGGGAACCTCCAGAACTGTTGAACAAAAAGATTTCAACATCATATTTATTAAAGTATCCTGGGAGGAAAACTTGTCTGATCTTTTGGCGAATGGCGTCGCGATTCAAAAACGGACTGGCTACACGTGTTTGAATAAACACGTCACGAGAGATTTTTGCAGCTGTCTCTTGCAACAGGTATTCACCAAAAATATCGCGATCGATTAGAAATTCATTTGCAAATCGAAATTGATCGTCGATTTTCTGCTGCCAGCTGTAGTGGTAAATCGCATACGCTCCATTTACGGAAAAGAAAAAAATACACGCGAATAAATACCCGAAGGTAGAAAACCGTAAACGCATTAAGCTGCTTGAGAACCCTGCAACATATACTACGCCAATGTAAATTGTACCGAGTATAACAGAGGAGATATACCGTTGCCCTGTCCACTCATTAATACCGACGAAGAAAATTACGGCGATGAAAAAACTAATCATGATTCGCGTGCGCTTTTTATCACCAATGAGTAGACGGATAAAAGCATGCGCAAAGAGGAACGAGCATATACCTGCGAGCAGTACAGCTCCGAGGGCCGCGACGCGTGGCGTATCAAAACTTAGCGAATGTGAAACATCGAGTACAATAGATGAATTGTTAGCCAGTGTCTGGATAACAATGAATGGAAACATAAAAGCAAACAAAACCGCTAACGCATAAAAAACGGAGATCGTCCAATTTAGCAAGGCGCTCCTGCGCTGAACACGAAGAAGAAATAATTTCGGGTAGTGTTGAAAAATAAACAGGCACAATACCAGAAGTGCGAGCTCATTGAGCCACAAATCTCCGAGGGAACCATTGAGATTTGACGATGCAAATTCGCCAGGATTGAACAAATCCGAATGGAGATAATCATTCGGGAAATTAAACGTGATCATCACGTGGCGAAGAAGCCGAAGGGTCAAGAACAGCGCGACGAACCCGACATCTGCATAGCGAAGTGCAGAAAAGAAACGCATCAATCTGTACACCGCATAACACAGTGATGCAAGAATGAGGGCAACGCCAATCCAACTCAGCGCATGCCCAAAAGTGAATTCACCATTCACAAAACTCACACGAAATACAACCTGCTTATCAACGATGATCGGTTCTCCTTGCGATGCGTTAGCCTCATGAATAACAAAACTTCGCGAGGGAAATATCTTTTCATTCCACGTTGTCTGAAGGTAGTCGTTCGTTATACTGTATTTACGGTACAAAGGAATGATCGCAACCAACGTGTAGCCGTTTTTGAGTTCGTGCTTCACGGCAACGTACTCGCTATTTCCATACTTGAGAAGTTTCAGTTTAAATGAATCTGCAACCGCAGGGTATGACGGGACGAATGTGTGATCAGACCAATATTTAAGACTTTGAAACTGGTAGATATAATATGGATACTGACATTCGTCTACGTATTTCCCAGAGGATACCTTACCTTCAATGCGCTTTACGTCGTCATCAACAAGTTGAATTTCCTGTTGAAGACGTTCCGACAATTTCGTCGCAATGATTTGCGGATCATCATTCGTTTTTGTCCAGTATAGCAACGCACATCCTGCTGCGAAGAGCACGACCGATACAATAAGCGCTATCGATGATTTCACTTTCAAATTCAACTCAGGTCATCGATAAAGTTAACAATAAACTTTATTCTGTTTCACCCGGACGATAGCGCGGGCCTCCAAAAAGATAAAGGAATAAGATGCGTGCGTAACGATAGTTCAACGGCACGACCACCAGAATGCCAACGATGCATGTCGTAATGTACGTCCATTCGGACGGATCATCGAAGAGAAAATATAGTACGGCGCTCACGATACCGATGAGAATCACCGCATAAGCATAACTCACGAACATGGCTCCTTGATAATAACCTGGCTCCGGCTCGAGCTTAATTCCACAATGTGGACAGGTATCGTTCATGAGGTTGAACTTCGACACTTTTGTTAACGGGTATCGAAACATTGAGCCCTCACGACATCGGGGACATTTACCGAGCAGTAGTCCCGTGAGATACCCCCTTTTGACCATGCTTACTCGATTTATACCAGAAATATCCAATCACCATTACAGCCAGGTAAGGCATCACCAGAAGATAAAGGATGCCTGTATTTATACCCGCAGCAAGACCTGGATCTCCATTAGAAAAGTTATTCTCTAACGTTGAGCGACACATCGCGCATTGTCCGTTTACGTTGGAAATAGCAAGGATCAGTATTCCGATCAAGACCACAATTCTTTTCATAAGCACGTCTTTCATTTTCGCCGTCGTGAACATCTCAATCTACTTGTAGTATGGACTAAGCATCAAGTACACTACTACGCCGGTTACAGCCACATACAGCCATAGCGGAAATGTAAATTTAGCCAATCGCCGATGTCTTACAAAGTCGCCCGACCAAGCCCTTACGTAAGTGAATAACACCAATGGAATGATGGCAACCGACAGTACGATGTGGGTGATGAGTAATACAAAATAAACGATTCTGATCCCGCCTTGGCCACCAAAATGCGTTGTTTCGCTAGTAATGTGGTACGCGACGTACATGACTAAAAAACAAATAGATAGGCCGATGCAAACCTTCATTAACGTTTCGTGCAGTATTTGCTTTTTGTTTTTGATCGCCACGACCGCGATCACCAGCAATATGGCCGTTGCCGCATTTATCCCAGCGTAAATCGGTGGAAGGAAAGATAAATCGTATCCGGGAATTTTTACCTTAAACAAGGCGGCTACCGCAACCGGAATGATGATCGAAACCGCGACAATTAGTTTTTTATACTTCTCCCCTTTCACTGATGGAGACATCTCCAATTTATCCATGTCTAATATTTCTTAAGTATGATTGTTATTTCTGTTAATAAGCGATCAACCTCTTCCCGATCGCTCATGGTGTATTCGCCACGAATTTTTCCCTGCGCGTCAACCAATACGGTATTACGAGGCTCGGCAAGGAAGAATGTACAACGCTTCCACGACGACGTTTTTACATCTAATGATGTGTGATGAATGATGTGTACTGCATCGTCTTTGATCTCGTCAGTAACACGATCTATCTGTGCTCGTCCATCGACTGTCGTTTCATCAAAGATAACGACAACAAGCTTGTCGCGACCAAAATTCAATGTCGATAAAACAGTATCGGGTACGGAATAGGGTAACGTAACATTCGAGCATCCCGTAACAGTTGGAGGAGCTGACTGATATAGTGGTGCTACGGCAAATTCATTTCGCCCAAATAGCTTGAGAAATACAAAGATGCATCCTGGTAGAAGGAGCGCTAAGAATAAGTATATGAATTTACTTTTCATGTGACGGACTAAAAAGAAAAAGGCTTAAGTGACCACCTAAGCCTTTTCCAGATAATATTATAGTGGACTATTAGAATCTTGCATTTCCGATTGCAACGCCTTCGTAGACGAAAGCAACAAGCATCCAAACGATGAATACCAAAGGAATAAGGATAGACCAGAATAGTACTTTCACTTCGTAACGTAAGTGCATGAATTCACCCACGATGAAAGCTGCTTTTACGATCGTCAACCCGATGAAGAGCCAAACTTTGAATTGGCCGTGATCCATCGTGAACGCGATGATAAATTCAACAATTGTAATGATCAACATCCATAGCGCTGTCATCCACAGTTTTTTGATCTTCTCTTTATCTGGTGGAAGAACATTGATATGAACCGTTTCTTCAGAATGAGCCATCTTTAGTAAGCTTTATAATTTCTGTAATCTTTTAATCAATCAAATTAGACAAGGTAGAAGAAGGTAAATACGAATACCCACACCAAATCTACAAAGTGCCAGTAGAGACCTACTTTTTCTACCATTTCATAGTGGCCACGACGATCGTAAACACCCATTACCGTATTGTAGTAGATGAGAAAGTTTAAGCAAACCCCGCTAAATACGTGGAAGCCGTGGAAACCTGTGATGAAGAAGAAGAAGTCAGCAAACGCAGGAGGTCCGTATTGGTTTTGAACGAGGTTCGCACCAAAGAATGTAGTTCCTTCTGCAACAGCTGATCCGTGGTGTGATCCGTGGATAAAGTGAGCCCACTCCCAAGCTTGGCAGCTCAAGAAGGCAACACCACCGAGGATGGTCCAGAGCATCCATTTTTCAACAGCTTTACGATCCATACGGTGACCAGCTTCAACAGCCAACACCATCGTTACAGAGCTCATGATCAAAATGAATGTCATGATACCAACGAATACCAGTGGCAAAGCATAACCTTCTAGAAAAGGTACAGCTTCATAAACTTTTTCAGGTACTGGCCAGTAGTTCTGCGAAAACACAAACTCGCCAGTGTAATCAAATGCTTTATGTGCAGAGCGTACCAAACCATAAGTGATCAGGAGTGCAGAGAAAGTAAAAGCATCGGACAATAAGAAAAACCACATCATGAGTTTGCCATAGCTGGCGCCCATTGGTGATGATCCACCATCCCATTCGCTCCTACCGGGAGCTGTTGCCACTGAAGTACTTGCCATATTACGTTTTAAAAGTTATTTCAATTAATCAAGTTCTAATGCTACACTACCGGCTCTCCACTCGCCTTCCCATTAACGGTTCAATAATAAAAAGACGAACAAATATAGCCAAAGAACATCCAAAAAATGCCAATACGTTGCGCACATTTCTAGCCCCAAAAGGTTTTTTGAGTTCGCTTTTAGCCTAAAAACAGAGGTTGTAGACACCACCAGCACAACAACACCACTGATCACGTGAAGCCAATGGAGCCATGAGATCACGTATAGGAAGGATCCCGACACTGCTGTGGCATCCTTTCCGCGAAGGTAAATTTGATTATCCACCAGTTGACCCCACGCAAAGAACTGTCCCACAAGAAATGCAGTACCTAGTATCGTCGTGAGTGTAATCGCCAATTTCGTGACGTCGATCTTATCCTGCTTGGCCGATACATAGGCCCAATGCATCGTGAGACTACTCGCCAAGATGATGGCTGTATTTACCCAAAACATATTGGGCAAGTCAAACACAAGCCAGCTTCCGTTAGACTGTCTAACGATATATGCACTTGTAAGCGCAGCAAAAACCATTACTACGGTTGCAATGAAAAGCCACAATGCAAACTTCTTCGGATGCATGGCAATGGGCTTCTTCGCTTCTTCAACTATTTTAATATCGATAGCCATCTCTTCTATTTTTATTTATTCAACCCCTCAAATCTTATTCAACAAATAAGCGATTTGTACAATCGGCAAATACAAGAATGATCCAAACATAATCTTCAGCGCCGACTTACGGTCACCGGATTTCATCAATGAAAAAGTCTGCGCGAAGAAAAGCACGCCGCATACGGTGGCCACGATGGCGGACGCCGTACCTGTAATCCCAAATGTTGCTGGTAACAGCCCCAGTGGAATAAGGAACATCGTGTAGATCATAATTTGAATCGCAGTATTCAGATCTTTTTGCCCACCGGAAGGAAGCAATTTGAATCCCGCTTTTTTATAATCATCATCCGCAACCCAGGCAATAGCCCAGAAGTGCGGAAACTGCCAGATGAATTGTATTCCAAAAATGATAAGTGCCTCGTGCGTGATACTTCCTGTAGCAGCAGTCCAACCTAAGAGTGGTGGTAGCGCTCCAGGAATTGCGCCAACAAAAACGGCGATCGGTCCAACACGCTTTAATGGTGTGTATACAAAGCTGTATAAAATCATCGATACCACGGAAAGCATCGTGGTGAGCACATTTGTGAAAGTGATGAGAATCGCGATACCGGCAACGAAGCAAATCACAGCAAACACCATTGCTTCTTGGATTGACAGACGTCCTGTGGGAAGCGGTCTTGTCATGGTGCGGGTCATCACTTTATCAAGTTCTATTTCGATAATCTGATTGATCGTTACAGAAGCACCAGACACCAGGAATCCACCGATGAAAACCATGGCCAAGTCCAACAGGTTGATACTTGCAAAGGACGGTGAGGCTAACACATAACCGAATGCACAAGAAAACGATACCAAAAAGGAAAGTCTGAATTTTAACAGCTCGAAATAAGCTCTGCTTTTTAAGCCTACGAGGGCAAGTCCTGAAAGTTGGTCGGTTTGTCCGGCTACCATGTCTTAAATTCCTACAGGTTCTTCTTTACGATTTACCTTCAACAAGAGCAGAAACTGCATGCCGAAGGTAATGGTGGCGAGCAGCAAATGTACCGGTTGAAGAAAGGGCGGAACTGCAAAAAAAGCCATTCCAAGACCCGTCAAAATTGTTCCCAAAATTAACAGGATTAGGGTTAGAGGGAAAACTTTTGGCCCCCCAGTTTTCAGCAATCTCAAAATAAGTCCTACATGAAGCAGTAATACCAACCATGAGAACGAACGATGTATTCTAAACGATTGACCTAAATTTTCTATCCACTGCTCTCGTGCTAACAGGGTCGCCACAACATCTATCCCCTCTCGCACCTGTGTGCCTAAAAGAATTTGCACAAGCAACACAACGATACACGATAATAACCACCAAAATCCGATGGTAGATTTAATCGAATAAATTTCCCCAGCTTCATGATAGAGGTAAATCAAAAGCGCCACAATCACCAACGCCAGAAACATATGCACGGTGATCACCCAAGGTGTCAAGTTTGTAGACACCACAACGGATCCAATCCACCCTTGGATGCCTACCAATAAAAATGTAAGAAAGGCGATGATCGTAAGACGTACCTCAAACTTTCTAAACTTCAATGACGATATAAAGACAGCAAAAATCAGAAAGCCAATAATGACGCCGACAATGCGATTGATGTACTCGATCAATGTCTTCACGGGGTTGAAATCCGCTTCCTCCAATACGTTGGGATCGTTCAAGATCTTCGCAGCGGTATCTTCCATTCCAAAAGCCGTGAGGTACTTCGCGAACTTCTGATTTTTCTTATTACGATGTTCAGAATAAATCTCTTTATAGTTCGCCGGAAGTTCTTCTACGCTTGTAGGTGGAACCCAACTTCCAAAGCAACGCGGCCAATCCGGACATCCCATACCAGAGCCAGTACTACGCACAATGCCACCCACGAGGATGAGGATGTACACAGCAACGAGCGTCGACAGTGTGAGTTTTCTAAATGATCGCATGCCTATTAAAAGATTAAGGTTTCAGACGAAGGCTTACCGACATGGTAAGGGACCTTTATCTGAAACCTTATGATGTTTTTCGAATTAGTGACTTCCTTCTACAATGATCGCGTTATCGCCATTGGATGACTCTAACTTGATCAATTTAGTTTCATGCGGAAGGTTAGACTCAGGTGTTTCCGAGTAAGGAACAGTCTGAGGAATGAAGTCTTCTTTTGCACCAGGCTTGCTGTAGTCGTATGGCCAACGATATACGGCAGGGATTTCGCCCGGCCAGTTTCCGTGACCTGGATTACGTGGTGTTGTCCACTCAAGCGTAGTCGCATTCCAAGGGTTAATGGGCGCCAAGCGACCACGGAACATGCTGTAGAAGAAGTTAAACAAGAAGATGAACTGCGCAGCCAATGTTGCAATCGCCGCAGAACTTACCAACATATTCAAATCGGTAAAGCCTGAGAATGTATCAAAATTTGTCCATGAGTAGTATCTTCTTGGGAAACCAGCGATACCAATATAGTGCATCGGGAAGAAGACGAGGTAAACACCGATGAACGTCAACCAGAAGTGCAATTGACCAAGACCTTCGTTCATCATTCTGCCGAACATTTTCGGGAACCAGTGGTAGATACCAGCAAGCATACCGAAGAAAGAGGCGCTACCCATTACCAAGTGGAAGTGAGCTACTACGAAGTATGTATCGTGTAATTGAATATCGATCGCAGAGTTACCAAGGAAAATACCGGTAATACCACCAGTCAAGAAGAATGAAACAAGACCGATCGAGAAGAGCATCGCAGGTGTAAAGCGAATGTTACCCTTCCACAGTGTTGTCACATAGTTGAAGATCTTCACCGCAGAAGGTACCGCAATGATAAGCGTCAACAACATGAAGATTGATCCTAAGAATGGATTCATACCCGTTACAAACATGTGGTGAGCCCACACGATGAACGATAAGATCGCAATGAAGAGCATCGAACCGATCATGGCCTTATAACCGAAGATTGGCTTACGCGAATTCGTGGCAATGATCTCAGATGAAATTCCAAGTGCTGGAAGCAATACGATGTACACTTCAGGGTGACCAAGGAACCAGAACAAGTGCTGGAACAAAATTGGGCTACCACCTTCGTGCGCCAATGGCTCACCGTTGATGTAGATATCGGATAAGAAGAAGCTTGTACCGAAACTTCTGTCGAAGATCAATAACAATGCTGCTGCAAATAGTACTGGGAATGAAAGCACACCGATGATCGCCGTGAAGAAGAACGCCCAAATTGTGAGTGGGAGTTTTGTAAACGACATACCGCGAGTACGCATATTGATGACTGTTGAGATATAGTTGATACTTCCCAACAAAGAGCTAGCGATAAAGAAAGCCATGGCAACAAGCCATAGGGTCATCCCTAATCCAGAACCGCTAATCGCTTGTTCTAACGCGCTCAAAGGCGGGTAAACAGTCCAACCACCACTAGCAGGGCCAGTAGAAATGAACAACGAGATGAACATCAACACGCTTGAGATAAAGAAGAACCAGTAAGAAAGCATGTTCAAGAATCCTGACGCCATATCGCGGGCTCCGATTTGCAACGGAATAAGGAAGTTTGAGAACGTACCGCTCAAGCCGGCTGTCAATACGAAGAACACCATGATGGTACCGTGCATCGTAACCAATGCAAGGTAGAATTGAGGATCGAGTTTACCATCCGCTGTAATCCAGCCGCCAAGAAGTGGTTTCAACCATGAAATATTAGACTCCGGAAATCCAAGCTGCAGGCGGAAGATCACGGAAAGAACACCACCAATCAATGCCCAGAAAATACCGGTAATAAGGAACTGCTTCGCAATTACCTTGTGGTCCTGGCTGAAGATATAAGTTGTCCAGAAGTTACCTTCATGATGCTCATGCTCGTGATCATGATCACCGTGATGATGAACGTCTGAGTGAATGTGAATATCAGTTGTTGCCATGTCGTTGTTAAATCTTAGTTCTTACTGCTTCTTATTCGTTCACGGATGCTACTGTAGCGCCTGGATCTTTCTCCAAACCTGCTTTGATCATCGCAGCTTCTCTTAAGTCAGCTGGTACCTTGTCGAGATATTTCGGGTTCTGCTTCAACCACGTCTCTTGCGCTTGCTTCCACTTCACATAGTCATCCCACTCGTCAACTACGACTGGCATCTTCATCGAGAAGTGACCTTGTCCGCAAATTTCAGTACATGCGAGTTCGTAGTTAAAGTCAGGGTTGCTGGTTTCAAGACGCATTTCCTTTGTTGTCTTGGTTGCTACAAACTTGAATTGTGTTTGCATACCTGGTACCGCATCCATCTTCACGCGGAAGTGTGGCAAGAATACACTGTGTAACACGTCCTTCGCACGAATTTTCAACAACACTTCTTTTCCTTTTGGAATGTGTAACTCCAACGACTTAAAGTCATCGTATGAGTTCTTATCCGCGAGGTCAAGTCCGAATTCATTTCCGAAGTTATCGATGAGTTTAAAATTCACCTTACCAAGTTGGTTGTCCTTCACGCCAGGGTAGCGCGCTGTCCAAGCGAATTGTTGACCGACGATCTCAATTACTTCAGCATTCTTCTTTGCAGGGCTGGTAATATCGTTCCAAGTGCTAAGACCTGTGAAGATCAACACGGTCAATACGATCGCCGGTACAACCGTCCAAGTCAATTCCAAATAGTGATTATCTGGATAGAATTTCGCACGACGACCTTCTTTATATCTGTATTGATAGATGAATACAAACATGATGATACTGATGATCACAAATGCTGCCACTGTGATCGCCATGGTTACCCAGAATAAGTGGTCGGTTTCCTTACCATGCACAGAGGCAATTGGAAGGGTGTAACCATCGAAATGGGCGAAAGAGTACCAGAAGAAAGCTACCAGACTCACGACCATGAAGATGATGAACAATACACCGTGAAGGCTATTGTTAGGGCCTACCTTATCATCTTTAACTCCTTTTGCAATGGCAACGAGATTGGTTACTCTGAAGATCATGTACAGGACCCCAAGTACCAGTATCGCACCAAGACCAATAATCAAACTCATCATAGCAGTGTCTTATAAATTAAATGTGGTGATTAATACTTTCCTGTAACATTGGATCATGCTTACCAAACAATGGCATTTTAGACAGCGCGCCTAACACTACCAACAGGAAGGTAGCGGCGAAAATCAATGCTGTACCTATTTCAAGCAAACCGAGGACGCCATTCTCTTTCATTACACCCGGTGTAACCATGTTGAAGAAATCGAACCAGTGACCGATAATGATGATTGGACATACCACGCGCAACATCGAGAGCTGACGTTTTGCATCGCGTGTCATCAACATCAAGAATGGCAACACGAAGTTTACAATCAAGTTCAGGTAGAAGATCCAGCTATAAGGACTATTACGCATTCTTTCCATGAAGTATGTTACTTCTTCCGGAATGTTTGCATAGTAAATCAAGAGGAACTGACCAAACCAGATGTATGTCCAGAAAATAGAAAATGCAAAGCAGAATTTACCAAGATCGTGAAGGTGATTTGAGTTCACAATTTTGAGGTAGCCAGCATTTTTCAACAACACAACGATGAGTGTGATCGTCGCCAAACCTGTTACCCACCAGCTCGCAAATACATACCAGCCGAACATCGTTGAGAACCAGTGTGTATCAATACTCATTACCCAATCCCATGCCGCTACTGAAGAGCTCACCGCAAAGAAGATTAGGAACCATGCTGAAATACCTCTGATTTTAAACCAGTATGCAGTTGTGTTTTCGAGATCTTCTTTCAACATGTTCTTTTTGATCACGTTGAAGAAAATATACCAACCACCGAAGAATACTACCATACGAACGATGAAGAACAATGGGAAAGTACCACCAGCCAATGGCCAGAAGAAGAACGGTGCTTTGCCGTCGATGATTTCGTCGTGACCAGGATTCACTGAACCATCAGCAAGTTTCTCACCATAGAGATAGCTGTGCGTCCAGTGGAAAATATCGTGGTGTGTTAAAAAGTAAAGACCTAACATGAGGATACCGGCGAATGGAATCCAGCTTCCTAAAGCTAGTCCAACGCGCTTCACGCCTACTGACCAACCTGCTTGCGCTGCGTATTGAATCGCCACGAAGAAAAGGCCGATGATACCGAGACCTGCGAAGAATACGTTGTTATGCCAAAGCGTCGAGAAAAGACGTTTCTTCCACGTTGGTGTTTCGTCATGATGACCGCCAGCGGCATGGTGTTCTCCACCGTGAGCAGGTGCAGCATGTTCTGCAGCATGCGCATCGCTGTGTTCCGCAGACTTATCGGAAGGGTTTTCAGTAGCATGATGATCGGTTGCTGCAACGCTATCGGATGCAACAGAATCTTGCGCAACACTCGCCACCAGTTGATGACTGTTTGTTGCCGCATGATGATCACCACCTTCATGTTTTCCTTCTGAAGAGATGGCCATGAATAGACCCAAAGCAAACAATACCACTCCAGCAATAAGGAGCATGAAGAGTTTGCGTTTAGTCTCCGGCTTGAAAATATAATGTTCTTCTTGAACTTCTGCGTGATGATGAGCCATTGTCTTATCCGTTCGCGGTTATCGTTAAAATCTAATCTTAATTCCTGTTATTACTTCTGAAGCGTCTTCACGTATTTCGCGATCTTCCAGCGATCTTCAGGGCTGATCTGCGAGCCGTGAGCCCACATCAAACCTTTGCCTTGTGTGATTACGTGGAAGATATGACCTTCTGAAATACCTTTAAGCGCATCGCTTCTCAAGTTGGCGATACCATTGTATGTGTTACGTGTTTTTGTTTCACCGTTAACCACAACTTTGATACCCTCTCCTTCTGCGCCACCGGCAACTTTACCATCGCCGTTACCTTTCGCGCCATGGCAATGATCGCAATAGGTCTCATACAAAATCTTTCCGTCGGCGATAACAGACGCTGTAGAATCCAATGGATTTTTCAACGTTGCTGCAGCATACGCAAGACTATCTTTACCAAGGCGGTATGGCAACCATCCTTGCTTGTTTCTACTTACTGTATTCGGAGCAGGATCGCGCATATTCATTTTGTGCGGATTGAAGTTGTTTGAGTTGTAATACTCAGCGTGACCTTCCGTTACCGAATCCAATTTTGGATATTCGATGGAAGTCACCCAACGTCCAGCTTCCCAATCGTCAATCTGTGAGTATGGTTCGTAAGCTACTGAGTGGTACATGTTGGGCGCATACTCTGTACCCTGGTCATTTCCACCAGCGCCGCATGCCGTTAACAATGCAGCCGCTGAAATCCCTACGAACAAATTTTTCACTAAACGCATATCTATTGTTCTCCGATTATTCAAAGTTCTTTTCATTCACTTCAGATGCACCTGCATCTTTCAATATCTGGCTGATCTCAGCTTTGCTCTTGCCGTTAAGGTCAAGGTCGATCGCCATCACGTGTTTATCGTCCGTGCTTCTCACGTCGAACTGACGTGGCCAGCTGTAAGGCTTCAGGTTGCTGGCAATCATGAACGTTGCCACCATACCAAGTGCTGCCAAGAGCACGGTAAGCTCGAACGTTACAGGAATGAATGGGGGTAGTGATACGAAGTTCTTACCACCGATAATCATCGGCCAGTCGTAACCCAGCATCCAGATTTGCATGGTCAATGCAAGTGATGTTCCTGTTAGACCAAAAAGGAATGCTGCGATTGGCAATCTTGATTTCTTAATGCCGAGTGCGTCGTCGATTCCGTGAACTGGGAATGGCGAAAACACATCGTGTATCTTGAGGCCGGCGCCGCGCACTTTCTTGATGCCTTTCAATACGGCATCTTCGTCGTCAAAAACACCTACCAGAAAATTCTTGTCTGCATCCATTGTATTTCGAATGAGTTGTATCCTTTAATAGTTTCTAATTCACCTTATGCTCCCAAACCTTCCTTGTGGTGTGGCTTTTCAGAATCTGATCTTACAATGCTTTTCACCTCGGCCATGTTGATCACTGGGAAGAACTTCGCGAAGAGTAAGAAAGCGGTAAAGAACAATCCGAACGTGAATACATATTCTCCAATATCAAACATGGTTGGATGGAATCCCGTCCAGCTTGATGGAATGTAATCGCGGTGAAGTGAGGTCACGATGATCACGAAACGCTCGAACCACATACCGATATTCACGATGATCGAGAGCACGAATGTCGCAGCAATGCTTGTTCTGATTTTCTTGATCCAGAAAAGTTGTGGCGAAATCACGTTACAAGTCATCATAGACCAGTATGACCATGCGAATGGACCTTGTACACGGTTGTAGAAAGCATATCCTTCATATTCAACACCCGAGTACCAAGAGATGAAGAGCTCGGTGATGTATGCGATACCTACTACGGAACCTGTCACGATGATGATGATGTTCATCAATTCAATGTGATAGATCGTGATATAATCTTCAAGTTTAAATACGACACGTGTAACCAAGAGGAGTGTTAATACCATGGCGAAGCCAGAGAAGATCGCACCCGCAACGAAGTATGGCGGGAAGATTGTTGTGTGCCATCCTGGGATAACCGATGTAGCGAAGTCCATCGATACGATCGTGTGAACAGAAAGTACGAGTGGTGTTGAAAGACCTGCGAGGATCAATGCAACGGATTCGTAACGCATCCAAGTTTTAGCACCACCCTGCCATCCGAAGCTAAGGGCGTTGTAAATCTGAGCGCGGATGTTATTGCCTTGTACTACAGCGCGGTCGCGGATTGTAGCAAAGTCAGGAATAAGACCGATGTACCAGAATACAAGCGACACGGTGAAGTATGTTGAGATCGCGAACACGTCCCAAAGAAGCGGCGAGTTGAAGTTTGCCCAAAGAGAACCGAAAGCGTTTGGCAGTGGCAATGCCCAGTAGAACCCGAGCCAGAGACGGCCCATGTGGATCAGCGGGAATGTAGCCGCGCAAATAACGGCGAAGATCGTCATCGCTTCCGCAGCACGGTTAATGGACATTCTCCATTTCTGTCTGAAGAGCAAGAGGATCGCAGAGATCAGCGTTCCTGCGTGACCGATACCAACCCACCATACGAAGTTGGTGATATCCCACGCCCAACCTACAGTTTTGTTAAGACCCCAGACGCCGATACCGTTCCAGAGAACTGTGCACACGCAATAAAAGCCGTATGCAAATAGCACTACTGAAATGGCCATGGCAATCCACCATGATCTTGTTGGTTTTCCTTCTACTTGTCGGCTGATGTCGTGCGACACATCCTTAACCGTTTTGCCACCGGTTACCAGGGGATCGCGAACTACTGACGTTACCTGCATTTATTTAAAAGTTATTCGTTATCAGTTATCTTTTTCGTTGGATTAAGCTTTTGCCGCATCCTTATTTCTAACCTTCTTGAGATACCAGATGTTTGGTCTTACACCAATTTCTTCGATCACCTGGTAAGCACGTGGGTTGTCTGCGTCTTTATCGTTAACCGTTGGACGATCAGCGAACGTAGGACGCACTTTCAACAACTTAGAAATCTTGCTATCCTTATCGTTCAAGTCACCGAACACAATAGCACCCGTAGAACATGCTGCCGCACAAGCTACGTTTACTTCGCCATCGGCTACTCTACGCTTCTCTTTCTTCGCTGTAAGTTTACCAGCTTGGATACGCTGTACGCAGAATGAACATTTCTCCATCACACCGCGTGAACGTACGGTTACATCTGGATTCAATACCATCTTACCAAGGTCTGTGTTCATGGCTGTGTTAACATCCTGGAACTGCTTGTTGTCATGATATTTGAACCAGTTGAAGCGACGTACTTTATATGGACAGTTGTTCGCGCAATAACGTGTACCGATGCAACGGTTATACGTCATTTGGTTGAGACCTTCCGTGCTGTGTGTTGTTGCTGCTACCGGACATACTGTTTCGCAAGGTGCGTTGTTACAGTGTTGGCAAAGCATCGGCTGGAATACAACTTCAGGATTGTCTGAAGCTTCTTCAAGTCCTTTCCAATCTGTCACTGGTGCATCGCTGCTGTAGTAACGGTCGATGCGCAACCAGTGCATTTCGCGACGGTTGATTACCTCTTCACGTCCGACAAGCGCTACGTTGTTCTCTACGTTACATGCTACCACGCAAGCCGCACAACCTGTACAGGTGTTCAAGTCGATTGACATACCCCAATGATGGTTGGTATAATCGTGGTTCTTCCAGAGCGTTGCTGTTTCTGGATCGATCTTATCTTCTGTTCCATTCCAAGTCGTAACCTTCGGCTGATAGCTATCTGCTGATGGATCTTTCTTGAACTTAGAGAGTATTGTTTCTTGAATAACCGCGGCACGACCCATTGCTGTATTGTGCGTTTGTGTCTGCGCGATTTGATATTCTTCTTCGATGATTTCGAATTTCACATTAGCACCATAGCTAAGGCTTCCATTCAATAATCCGATCAGTGGATACGCATTAGCGCCTCTACCGTCAGCTACTTTACCTGCCTTCGTACGACCGTATCCTAATGGAAGTCCGATTGTACCAGCGGCTTGACCAGGCTGCGGAAGGATTGCAACGATCACTGGCTCTTGACCTTCTACTGTGATCTTTGCTTTCCGTGTATTGCTTTCAAAGAACTTGATGCCTTCAGCTTCTTTCGGTGCAACCGTTACGTAGTGATCCCAAACAGCTTTTGTGATTGGATCTGGCAACTCTTGAAGAAGTGGGTTATTCGCTTGTGAACCATTACCGATGTTACCACTTTCGTAGATCACCAATTCTTTCTGTCCACTTGCAGCAGCTTTGTAGTTGTTCGATATAGCATTTGCTGCAGCGCCTACATCACCTGAGAAGTAAACCGACTTTGCTTCTACTGGCTTCTCGTAAACACCATCGTACAGGCACTTATCCCAGAACGTTTGGAGGTTAACACCTGCAGATGCACCAAACCATGTAGACCAGTTTGCTTTCACCACTTCGAAGTAGTCTGTTTCAGACTCTCCCGCCCAAGTCAAGAAGCTTGATTGCGCTGAACGTGTTTTGAAAATTGGTGTAATGGTTGGCTGCGATAAGCTGAACAAGTTTTTCTTAGGCTCAGCATCGTTCCATGATTCGAGGTAGTGATGATCTGGAGCAAGGTATTTCACCAAGTCGCCAGTCTCTTCTTCTTTATAGCCAGTAGCAATAGATAACGTTACATTTTTCAATGCAGCACCGATCTTCTTGCCTTGTGGATGATCGTAAACAGGGTTACAGTTGTAGAAGATAACGCCTTCTACTTTGCCAGCTTCAAGTTCGCCAACAAATGCAGACATTGCTTGATCGTCACCTTGTCTGTAGTTGACAGTCAATGATGGATCGATTGTCGTTCCATAAGATCCGAGCATGTCGTTGATACCATTAACCAATACTTGGATGGCTTTATCATTTGAGCCGGCTACAACGAGTGAGCTTCCTTTCGTTGCCCAAAGATCGTCAGCAGCTTTTGCAAGGTTTGCTTTCTCAACGCCGCCTGTAACAGTTGCGCGACCAGCTTTTGCTGCGATCAAGTTGTAAAGTTGTGCTACTACCGCACCTTCTTCCGAAGGTTTGATTTGTGTTCTATAATCAGCGTTCGCACCAGTGATCGATAGAATCGATTCAAACTGATAGTGACGCGACATGTCTGTTTTTTCTTCATTCACTTCACGACCCAGCGCGTAACCTTTTGTGAACTCGATTGGTGCGATCCAGCTTCCGATGAAATCAGCAGCAACGCTAACGATAGTTTTCGCTTTGCTGAAGTCATACGTTGGAATGAAAGCAGAACCGAAAGATTCTTCGTTTGCTTTCAGAATGCCGTACGCAGATGACTGATCGTACTGGATATGTTGCGTTGTTGGGAATTTTGCTTTGAATTTCTCAATAACAGCTTTTGTGCTTGGGCTGAGGATCGTGTTGCTCACGATTCTGATTTGGCCACCTTGCGCAGCGATTGCGTTGAGTTTTGCTATTACCTCACGATCGAGGTCTTTCCAATCAACACGCTTCTTGTCAATTTTAGCACCACGAAGACGATCGTTATCATAGAGGGAAAGAACCGATGCTTCTACTTGCGCGCTCACACCACCTTTCGTAGCTGATGACAATGCGTTACCATCGATTTTGATCGGACGACCTTCACGAACTTTCACGACAACGCTCGCGTAGTCGCCGCCATTAATATAGGTCGATGCGTAGTAGTTAGGAACGCTAGGGTCCACATCTACTGGCTTGTTCACATACGGGATCGCTTTACGGATTGGAGCCTCGCAAGCTGCCAGCGCTACCGCCGACATACCGAAACCCATCATCTTTAAGAAATCCCTGCGGGAATGCCCCAAATCTTCTTCCGGACCCGGCTGAGCAAATTCCTGATGAGCATGCTTCACAAACTCAGGACTGTTTGTCAATTGCTCTAAGCCTTTCCAGTAAACCTTCTTATTAGATTCTTCCATATATATTAATCGCGAAGCGTGATTCTATTTTTAATTCTCTTCAAGTAATTGATCGGTAGATCAATAGTGGCATTTTGAACATTCCAAACCGCCGATGTCTTCCACTTTGAAAGGAGCTTTGCTACCCTTCTTCTCTGCGTGGATCTTCAACATCTTGTCGTAGTATTCCGCATTGCGGGTCGTATCGATGTCTGTCTTGCGGTGACAGTCGATACACCAACCCATCGTTAATAAAGAGTGCTGTTTTACAACTTCCATTTCTTGAATTGGACCGTGGCAAGTCTGACACTCAACACCACCAACTACGACGTGTTGCGCGTGGTTGAAGTATGCTAAGTCAGGAAGGTTATGGATACGCACCCACTTGATAGGTTCGTTGTTCGCATAAGCATCCGTGATTTGTTTAATCTGAGAAGCACCAGTCTGCGCACCTTCTTTGATCTGGTTGTGACAGTTCATACAGATGTTCACAGAAGGAATCGTCGCACTCTTCCCTTTCGTAACGCCTACGTGGCAATACTTACAGTCGATTTCAAGATCACCTGCGTGAATTTTGTGTGAGAACGCGATTGGCTGTTTAGGCGCATATCCTTGTTGAACACCGATGGCGAACAAGTTGTTGATGACAGTTTTGAATCCGAGCGCTGCTACCAAGAAAGCAACGATGAAGATAAACGCCGGGCTGCTCAAAGCAGACTTCAATGTGATTGGCGAGTGTACAACTTCTTTTTCTTCTTCGTTAAGATTCTTCTGATCGAGGAAGCGTTTGAGTGAAGAAATAAGAAGGGCGAGTGTAACGACGAGAAGGAGTAGAACGATTACAACACCAATAGCAACCAGGTTCAACAGGTCGCTGCCACCGGCTTCAGTATTTTCGCCACCAGGGACAGGATCTTTAATGACATCATCTTTCGGAACCTCTGCTTCCTTTGCTTTCACGTAAGCAAGAACATTCATGATGTCTTCATCCTTCAAAGAAGAGAAGGCAGTCATCATTGTAGGTTTGTAGTCCTTGTAGAGGTTGTTTGCGTATGCATCTCCGCTGGCAATCATACCGGGAGGGTTCTTAATAAAAGACTTGATCCAGTCGATGGATGGTGCTCTTTCATCAACACCGGCCAAGGCTGGACCAACCAATTTCTCTTTTACTTTGTGACAAGACTTACAGTTCGCATTGAAGATCCCTTCACCTGCCTTAATCGCAGCCGGATCTGTAGAGATTTCCTGGGCGCTGGAGGTGCTAGAGACGAATGCGAAAACGAAGACTAGAATGAAGAACTTGCAAGCGGAAGTAAAGTTTTTTATCATGTGAGGTTCAATGTCCGTTTTCAAAACAAGCAGCGCAAATCTACTATCGGAACTCATTTTTTCAAATTAATTTAGGTCGTTGCACAATAAATAATGAGGAAATTACCCTCTATTCGCGGATAATTGGCCTCTGGTAAACGGCTCGAAAGGTAATCACGGAATGAATCGATGCTGCTTCTAAATTGTAATTTAGAATCATTTTAAATTAATCTCTCGCTGCAGTCAGATCGTTATCTTTTCATTACGCTATCACCAACATTGCGATTACATTTTCACTGCTGCAAATGATCTCGCCTTCTAACTTATCTTCGTTTTTATCTTTTAATCGATGAATTCTCGCGAGGCCTTCCACGCATTTTGCAAATGCCTAGCTGCCTGCATCGATCTGAGCTGGGTAAATACCTGAATCCTCAAAGCACGGCATCAAAAGATGTCACCAATGCTCGATCACTTGAAAAATACCCTTCAACGTTTCAAACATGCTCACGTTTTATCGTCTAATCATGCGACAACTCGGCGCCGCTCGCCCTTAAATTTGGCGGCATTAAAAATTGATTAAACTTTTCGAAACCAACCATCGTTCGCGCTTCATCTACCACCCGCGAATGTCTACTGAATGCCTAGAGTAAGAAGTAAGAAGTCAGGAGTCAGTAGTTGGAGTTGTCAGGAGTCAATCCCTCCTTACTCCTTACTTCTTACTCCTTGCTTCTCCTTCCCAAACTTCTCTTCAATCCCCAGCCCAAAGAGTGCAAAATCATACTTCACTGGGTCTTTTGGATCTAAGCGCCGGAGGTTCTTTGTCAGTTCGAGGGCGGTCTGCCAATCAGTTTGTTTACGGGTAATAAACTTCAGGTGGCGGGCGACGCGATCCACATGCAAATCACACGGACACACGAGCTGTGCCATCGAGATGTTTTTCCAAATACCGAAGTCGACCCCTTGCCCATCGCTGCGAACCATCCAGCGCAGGTACATGCTCATGCGCTTACAGGTAGCATTGCGTTCGGGTGAAGGGATATGTTTACGTGTTCGTTGTGGTGAATCTTTTAAACTAAAGAACAAATCGCGAAAGCGATTGAGCCCTCCTTCAATGGTATCGTCGCCGGGTAAGGTTGCGAAAGCACTTTCAAGGCTTTCGTTTTTCTTATAAAACCACTTCAGCCATTCAATAAAGTATAATGTGTCGACGGTATTGAATGTGCGATGTTTGAATTCTAAGAGTGGTTTTAGATCTTTTTTGCTATGACCAAGTACGAACTGATGGGGCGCGTTGTCCATCATGTTCATTAGTTCATGACATTTACGGATGATGGTCACACGTTGTCCCCACGCCAGAACGGCGGCAAACAGGCCCGCAATTTCAATGTCTTGTTTCTTTCTAAAGAGGTGTGGTATCGAGATCGGATCATTCGCGATAAAACCAGGTTGATTGTAGCGCGACACTTTCTCATCGAGGAAATCTTTCAGGTCGAGCAGGCGTTGGGTTTTCTTTGCCATCCTTAACGTAAAAGTCGAAAGGTAAGGATAGTCGGGAGAAAACCGGGCACAGGTGTCTTTTGATAATCAACGCACGCGCCGATGGACAATGATGAGATAGAGGAATACAGCAATCAGCAATACGTTGAATTCAACACCATTCCTTCCGCCCCCAACAACGTACCACCCTTCCGGGTAATGTACCATCACAATGCCAGCGACCAGAATGAATATCGTTACCACACCAGTCACGACGATATAACGGTTTAGAAGCAGCAGGATAGCGCAGGCGACATGGGACAACTTAATCGCCCACGCTATGGCAAGACCAAAAGGTGCAAAGCCGACTTTGTTTAAATATTCGTTACCAAAAAGATTTACGCCACCATCCAGCATTCCGGGAATACTATGCATGATCAAAATCGCTGCAAGGGTGATGCGTAAAACGATGGTCGCATCATGGCGTAAATAGTTCTTGATGGTATCGATCATATGTTGATTTTAGAATGCATAAGACGGGGCGGCTACGGCGATCGTTCCCGAATTTGTCGCTGTACCTGGCGTCGAAGACTTTTCTTTTCCACCCACGATAACTTTTACCGTAATCGTCTCACCAGGGTCTCCTCCCGCGCCGGCTATTGAAATCTGGGTCGTTGGAACGTTGGATTCGTACGTGATCGTTTTTGACCAGGGCAAAGCGTTTATCGACTCACTAGTACCTCCTCCGCTCGCGGTTATTAATACGGCATTTAACTGACCTGTGAAATTACCTGTTACCTCGAATTTTACTTCACGACTTCCTGCGTTATCGTCGCCATCGTCGCTTGAGCAAGCCATTGCTACCATTGCCAACACCCATACCAAACCATACATTGCTAGTCTATTTTTCATAAGTTTTACTGTTTGAACCACGCCAAAAGTAAAGCCTACTCAAAATTCAAAATTGTAAAAAAACGTCAGGCATCTTTCGTATAGATAAAGGAGGAACTTTCAGATCCGACACTTTTTCTTTTGGCAAAAGCGTAAGGCGACATACCTGAGAATGCAGAAAAATCTTTGATGAAGTGCGATTGATCGGTGAACTTCAAGTCGTAGGCAACTACGCCCAGGTCCGCAAACGACGCATTGGCCAATTGCTTCAAAGATTCTTCGAAGCGTAAGATACGCTGGTACTTTTTATGAGAGATACCCACAACAGCTTTAAATCGTCGCTGCAAACTCCGCGTTGAAATGCGGTAATGACGTCCAAGCTCATCGAGGGATATATCACGATCGAGGCCATGGTGGTGGACAATTTTGTTGATGAGCTGATCTTGACGCATGGCCCGAAGACGCTCGTATAGGAACTTAGAAATCAAACTCACACGCGCATGATGGTTAGTGGCGCGTTGCAATTGTGATTGAATTTCAGCGGGACAAATCAATCTGATGTCAGGCATTTGATTGATCAAAGCGACGGGCGATTCGCCGAAGAAAGCTGCCAATCCATGCGGGTAAAAGCTTACACCGAAGTGCGAAAAATTTCCGTTTATGATCGCCTCGGTGTGTTTCGTGTCGATACCACTAAGGTAACATGCCGGGAGCTTGTCGCCACTGAGATTTGTGAGGGCCTCAAAGCCGTCAAGATTCTGGAAAATGAGTCGCGGATATTTGTCGGCAAAACTTTTGATTTGCAGTGTGGCGTTGGGGTTCTGAAACGAATCAAAGCTCCAAAAGTAGCGCACGTAGCGCTCTAAAACTCTCGGTGGCTGATATTGTCGGTACTCCATATCGTGCCAGTAAACTACACCATCGTCATTAAATAAACTAGTGAATTATTAATATGCCGCAGACGTCGGTATGTGATCTCGTCAACCTGAATTTCGTTATTTTAGTGCCACTGTCGCGTTAACTGCCACCCATGAAAAAACTCTTTCGCTTCCTCACGGTACTCATCATTATCATCATTTTAGCTGCTGTCGTTTACGTCGGAATTTATTTCCCGCCGGTAATGACAGGCATGGCCGCGAAAACCATGTGCTCATGCTTATTTGTTGCAGAACGTTCTGAACAAAGTATTCGCGACAAAGAATTGCAAGTGTTCCCTGGGCTTTCAAGTATGGACATGTTGATCGAAGATGCTAGCGTATCGGCATCGTTTCTTGGCACGACACGGAAGGCTATCTATAGAAAAGGATTAGGCTGTATCCTACTATCGGAACGAACGGAAGAAGAGGTTCGATCACAGCAACCGGTTTTGTCTACTGCTCCCAACGTCAACCGCGATTCAGTCGCATGGCCTTTAGGTGATGATCTCACAGCACAAGGTGCAATAACAGGCGTGCAATACGATTCCATTAAAAATGCTGTCGACAAAGCATTCTTCGATAAAGATCCAGAGAATCCAATTTTTACACATGCCGTCGTTGTTGTTTACGATGGAAAAATTATTGCGGAAAAGTATGCCGACGGATTCGACAAGCAATCACGCATGATGGGATGGTCGATGACGAAGAGCATCACTAACGCGTTGATTGGGATATTGGTCAAAGAGGGCAAGCTAACGGTAGAGGCCGGTGCGCCTGTGCCGGAATGGGAGGACGACATTCGAAAAAATATAACACTCAATAACTTACTTCAAGCCACCACGGGCCTGGCATGGGATGAATCTTACTTCAATCCATCAGCAGATTTCCATACGATGTTCATTCACCGCGATGACAAAGCTGCCTATGCCGCGAGCATGAAGCAGAAGGTAGATCCCGGTACTTTCTTTCAATACTCTAGCGGTAGTACGAATATTTTGTCTCGTATCATCAGACAAACTGTTGGTGACGACCAGTATTACAAATTCCCGTATGAAAAACTATTCTTCAAAGTTGGAATGAGTCGCGCCATTATGGAGCCCGATGCATCTGGAACGTTTGTCGCATCTTCGTATAGTTATGCTTCCGCTCGTGATTGGGCCCGGTTTGGACTGCTTTACCTCAATGATGGTGTGGTGCAGGGCGAACGGATTCTTCCCGAGGGTTGGGTAAAGTACTCGACGACACCTTCGGCAGTGGCGCCCCGTGGAGAGTACGGTGCACAAGTTTGGTTGAATCATGGTGCTCCAAATGACCCCGAGAATAGACTGTATCCCACACTACCACAAGACACATTTCTCTTCGACGGATTCGAACATAATTTCGTTGTCGTCGTGCCCTCGAAAAAACTTGTCGTGGTGCGGTTGGGTGTTACACACAATAAGAACTTTGATCTCGAAGCCTTGGTGCGCGGCATCATTGCCGGCATTCAATAGTTGCTACTGGTTTTGATTTAATCTTTACCACCACAGACTTTGATATCGGCGTCTGACTTTTATCCGCATATCGGTTGTAAGGGATCAAAGCATTTGCCTCTGGAAAATATGTTGCAATATTCTTAGATGGTATGTTGTACGGTATCACCACAAACGATTCAGCGCGACGCTCCACAAGATCATAGTAGCTGTATAAGTTTACGCGATCTCCGGCCTTCAAATCATGTTTGCTGACGTCGTTGGCATTCATGAATACAACTCTCCTACCATGATGAACACCACGGTATCGGTCATTCAATCCATAGATTGTTGTATTGTATTGATCATGACTCCGTATCGTCATCATCAAAAATTCATCGTCCTTTAAATGATGTGATGCCAAGACATTGATACTAAAAATACCTTTCGCGGTAGTGGTGTTGAACTTGCCTTCGCGTGCTGCGTTAGGGAGATAGAATCCCCCAGGTTTTCGAACACGCTCATTGTAGTGCTCAAATCCAGGTATCGATTGTTCAATCAAATCGCGTATATGATCATAGTTAGACGTCAACATATCCCAGTCTAACTTGCTTTTTTGTAAGAGTACCTTCGCAATGCCAGCCACGATTTTTGGCTCGCTCCAAAGTTCACGCGATATGGGTGGCAAATTACCTTTCGATTGATGCACAACACCCGCTGAATTTTCAACGGTTACAAATTGCATTCCCGAGCGTTGAGCATCTTCTTCTGTTCTCCCCAGGCAAGGAAGAATGATTGCGCGCCGTCCGTGAACGACATGGCTACGGTTCAATTTTGTAGACACATGCACCGTGAGTTCACAATTCTTCAATGCAGACGCGGTGAAATTTGTGTCAGGTGTTGCCGACAAGAAGTTGCCACCCATGGCGAAAAACACTTTTGCCTTTCCATCGTGCATTGCTTTAATTGACTCAACAGTATCATAGCCGTGATGACGCGGTGGCTCAAAATCAAAAACTTGTTTTAGGCTATCTAGAAATGCAGCAGAAGGTTTTTCGTAGATGCCCATGGTGCGATCACCTTGCACATTTGAATGACCTCGCACAGGACACGTACCGGCGCCTTGCTTACCAATACTTCCTTTTAGCAACAAGAGGTTTACCACTTCGCGAATATTATCGACAGCGTTTTTATGTTGTGTGAGCCCCATCGCCCAGCACGCGATAATTTTTTTGCTGTTGGCAATCATCTGCACCGCCGCTAATATTTTTTCCGACGGCACACCGGATCTTGCCATGAGGTCGCTAAGCTTATACTTCTCCAAATCGTTGATGAGTGCATCATATCCGGTAGTATTGGCTTTGATGAATGCATGATCAAAGACTGTCCCTACATGTCGTTGCTCTTCATGCCACAGGAGTTTCAACATTGCTTTGAGTAAAGAAACATCTTCATTGATCCTTACTTGCAACCATAAGTCTGTAATGGGCGAGGCCTTACCAACAAAATCCATCACGTGCTGTGGATGTTTAAATCCGATCAGCCCTGCTTCTTCCAGTGGATTGATCGTGATAATCTTTGCACCATGTTTTTTTGCCTGCTGCAAAGCTGTAAGCATTCTTGGATGATTTGTTCCTGGGTTTTGTCCAATGATGATGATCACCTCAGCATAATTGAAATCTTCTAATTTGACTGAGCCCTTCCCAATGCCAACAGTTTCATTCAACGCGACGCCGCTAGATTCATGGCACATGTTGGAGCAATCCGGTAGGTTGTTCGTACCATACATGCGCACCATTAATTGATACAGAAAGGCCGCTTCGTTACTGGTTCTTCCTGACGTATAAAATATCGCTTCGTCTGGTGTTGCTAGTTTATGAAGATGTTCCGCGATCATCTTAAACGCATCATGCCAAGCGATAGGTTTATAATGAGTGTCACCTTCTTCGAGTAAGAACGGCTCCGTTACTCTCCCACGTTTACCGATTTGGAAATCGGTCCAGGTTGCCATATCCTTTACGCTGTACTGCTGAAAGAAGTCACGATCACATTTCTCTGTCGTCGCTTCTTCTGCTACGGCTTTTGCGCCGTTCTCACAAAACTCCACAGCAGAGCGTTCATGATCCGGGTCTGGCCATGCGCACCCTGGACAATCATAGCCATCGAACTGATTCAATTCAAGCAACGCCTTTGTTCCATTCACGACGCCTACTTCTGAAAAGACATGCTTGGCCGATTGAATCACAGCTTGTAATCCACCTGCTGATTTCTGAGGCTTTGTTATTTTAAGATGATCATCTTCTTGGGCTGCGTTCATACTGAGTTGAAATAAATGCGAATGATAAAATCTTTTTCCAGCGGCGCTACGCAACAATCACATCGCCATGATAGACATTGAACTTGTCGCCTCTCACAAAACCTATCAAGGTGATCCCGGATGCTTGGGCTAATTTCACAGCAAGACTTGAAGGTGCGCCGATCGCCACGACAACCGCGATACCGGCCATCGCTGCTTTCTGGATTAACTCGAAGCTTGCGCGTCCACTGAGCAAGACAATGGTTTCCGTGAGTCGAATTTTACTCGCGATCAGCACCTCCCCCACCACCTTATCAAACGCATTGTGCCTGCCGACGTCTTCATGAACTGAAAGCAATGTGCCCTCAAGATCAAACAGTGCAACGCCGTGTAGTCCTCCGGTGTGCTCAAATATCGTCTGTGCTTTTTTCAACTTTTCCGGCAGTGACTTAATAACAACATCACTTACTGAATGGTTACCGATGACCGTATGCGTTTGCGTTACGATCGCGTCAATCGATGATTTGCCGCAGACGCCACAGCTCGACGTCGTATAAAAATTCCGCTGCAGCTTGGTGAAATCAATTTGTATGGCTGGCTTTAGTTCGACACGGACAACATTATCTTTTTCTTCGTCTTTCGCCGTCGGACAATAGTGAATCGCTTCAATATCTGTGTATTTCCGAATGACGCCCTCTGCGTATAAAAATCCCACGGCGAGTTCAAAATCGTTTCCGGGCGTGCGCATCGTAACGGCCAGATTGAATTGATCGCGATCGTCTGCAGCCCCGTACCCTATTTTAATTTCCAATGGCTCTTCAACAGCGAGCAGGTCTGCATCGGCAGTGATCCTTTTACCGTCGAGACGCTTTACCTTCGCAGGAACGACAAATGGCTTCATATCAATCTACGCTATATTTTATGCCCGCCACGCGACGAATATTATCCAACGTTTTGATGAGTTGAATAGAATCGTCTAGTGTCATGATTGGGCTTTCGGTTAAACCCTTTTGTAAGCACGCCGTAACATGTCGCGCTTCAAATTGATAACCATATCCGCTTTCGCGATATACTTCAATTTCTTTTGGTTCATCTTTATCGCCTATTAGAAACAATTTTCCCACGGCGTTGTGAAATCTATTTCTCATCTCGATTCTTCCTTTTGTTCCTGCAATAACTGCCTCCACAGGCGTATCTGCTGTTAGTGTTGAGAACAACGAAGCCATTGCCCCATTGTCATAAGTAAACGTGATGCTACATTGTTGGTCAACACCAGAGGAAAAAGGTACAATCGTAGCCTGCACATGTTTAGGTACGCCAAGAAGCGTCTGCGCTAAAAAGACAGGATAAATGCCGATGTCGAGTAGTGATCCTCCACCTAAACCGGGATCAAATAATCGCGGTGCCGGCGGATCGGAAATGAACCCGAAGTCAGCTTGAATCCATCGGATATCGCCGATAGCGTCTTCGGCAATCAATTGCCTGACTTTATCAAATTGAGGTAAGAACTTCGTCCAAAAAGCTTCCATCAAGAATATTTTCTTTTCGCGCGCCACACGAACCATATCCGAAACTTCCCTGCTGTTGAGGGCGAATGCTTTTTCGCATAGCACCGCTTTACCATGATTCAAACAAAGCAATGTGTGCTCGCGATGAAAGCTATGTGGCGTTGCTACGTAGATAACATCAATCTCTGGAGAAGATGCTAGCGCCTCATAGGTATTAAACACCACAGGAATTCCGTACTGCGCGGCAAACTCATTTCCTTTCGCATCATCACGTGACGCAACGGCAACCAATGTAGCGTCTTCAACAAGTTTGAGGTCGTTAGCAAACTTGTTGGCTATTTTCCCAGCACCTAGTATCCCCCAGTTTATTTTCTTCATTTGTGTAATTGTTGAGGCCAGCAGCAGCTTTCCGCTTCAGCCATAAAGCGTAATTTTGTTTTTCAAATTAAGCAATAAGGAATCAATGTCGCGTAGTGCATCGCACTTTCATTTTAAGCAGTTTTCTATCAGACATGATCAATCTACCATGAAAGTGGGAACAGATGGTGTGTTACTAGGTGCTTGGGCGGATGTCAATGATGTTAAATCGATCCTCGATATCGGCACGGGATCAGGCGTGATTGCATTAATGCTTGCACAACGCAGCGCAACCGATGCGTTTATCGATGCTGTGGAGATTGAAAGTGCAGATACATTGCAGGCGCGTGAAAATGTTTCTTTGTCGCGATGGCCGAAGAAAGTTCATGTCGTTCAATCACCTATTCAAGATTTTTATCCAGGTATACAATACGATCTCATCGTTTCCAATCCGCCGTACTTTAACAATAGTCAGATACCTCCAGATGCACGCCGTGTTGAGGCGCGCCATACAACATTGCTTTCTCACGACGCCATGCTGCAAGCTGTGGCAAGATTATTAAAACCATCGGGACATTTTTCAGTTATTCTTCCATACACTGAGGGGCATCAATGCATAGCCCTAGCGTTGCGTCACGATTTATATTGTGTGAAGCAATGGAATTTTCGAACGCGGGCCGACAAACCGATCGAGCGTTTATTACTGACATTCTCGCTACAAATGACAGCTGTCGATCATGGGGAAATATTGCTGTATAACGGCGATAATGACTGGTCTTCTGAATATCGCGCGCTCACACGCGATTTTTATCTTAAACTGTGACCGATTTAAGTGTTAAAACACCGGACAAATCCGGTAGTCAATAAAAATTAATCGCTGTCGATCAGCAAGTTAGCGTAACTTTTTTATTTGTTGGAACATGTAAATTGCACTTTGCGTTATACTTGCATCATAAAATAAACAAACAATGAAAAAACTCAACTTCCTCATTTTATTCCTGTTGGCAGGAACTGTATCGTTCGCACAAACTTGGAGCCTTGACAAAGCACACTCTAATTTGGGCTTCTCTGTAAGTCACTTAATGGTTTCAGAAGTAGATGGTTCTTTCAAAAATTTCGACGCTAAGATCACTTCATCAAAAGAAGATTTTACGGATGCCGTAATCGACTTCACTGCTGAAGTTGCAAGCATTTCTACCGATAACGAACAACGCGACGGTCACTTGAAAGGTGCTGATTTCTTCGATGCGCAAAAATTCGAGAAGATCACTTTCAAGAGTAAATCAATCAAAAAACTTGATGCTAAAAAGTATAAAGTTATTGGTGACCTCACGATGCACGGCGTTACAAAGCAAGTAGAGCTTGACGTTACATTTGGTGGCACGGCTGTTCACCCTTACAACAAAAAGACAATTGCTGGCTTTAAAGTTGGCGGTATCATCAAACGCTCTGACTTCGGCGTAGGTGCGAGCACTTCAAGCGCTGTGGTTGGCGACGAAGTAACGCTTAACGCGAAGACTGAATTTGCAAAAGACTAATTGAAATTATAAAGCAGGCAATGATCTCTCATCCATTGCCTGCCTTTTTTTTGTTTTATCCGTTATTCCACCCGTTATGAAAATTGAAGAAGAAATCAAGCAGCCAAAGTTTCGCGATCCATTTCAAAAAGCCGTGATCAATCTACTTTTTACGGCAAGTTGGATGCAGAGTCAGAACCAAGAGTTTTTTAAGAACTATGGCATTACTGCACATCAATTCAACATTCTTCGAATTCTTAAAGGGCAGCATCCACAAAGCATTTCTGCTACAGAAATCAAATCGAGAATGCTAGACAAAAACTCAGACGTCTCCAGGATGTTGGATCGTTTGATAGCCAAAAATCTCATCATTAAACGCACCTGTCCGAAAGACAAACGTGCATTCGACGTTATCATCACAGACGAAGGAATGGATCTGTTGAAGTCGATGGAGAAATTTCTACCACAGCGCGATCGCGTCATGAATTTATCTGAAGAAGAGGCCGTCTTATTAAGCGACCTCCTCGACAAATGCCGCAATGTTAATTCGGAAGTGTTTGAAGACTAAATCTTTTTGAGCTCGTCTTTTACAAAGTCCATGAGTTCCTTGATATAGGCCCTGCTAAAATCAAAACGAATGTCAGCAGCTTTGTAGATCTCGGGAATACTTCTGAGGTATCCTAACTTCAATGCGTTTTGGTACCCCGCTAGCCCACGCTTCGGGTCTTTTCTAAAGTTACGCCAGACCGCAACTGCGCCTAACTGAGCCATACCATATTCGATGTAGTAGAATGGTACCTCGTACAAGTGTAATTGCTTTTCCCACAAATAGTCTTTTGCTTCTTGCAGACCACTCCAATCGGTGATGGTATCAGCGAACGAGTCGAAGATTTTATTCCATGCAGCTTTTCGCTCTTCATGGGTATGGTTGGGATTTTCGTAAACCCAATGTTGATATTTATCGATCGTAGCAACCCATGGCAGTGTTTCGATGATATCTTCAAGGTGCTCTCGTTTCGCACGTTTAAGCTCCACGGGATCGGTGAAGAATACATCCCAATGGTCCATTGAGATCAACTCCATCGACATTGACGCTAACTCAGCTACTTCCGACGGTGTTGATTTGAAATCATTTAATTCAAGATCACGCGTGAGGAAATTGTGAATAGCATGGCCGCCTTCGTGCATGATCGTTACCATGTCACGCAACGTCGAAGTTGCATTCATAAAAATGAACGGCACGCCGATTTCGGCAAGAGGATAGTTGTATCCTCCTGGAGCTTTTCCCTTTCTTGACTCAAGATCGAGGTGCCCCATTTCTTTCATGATCGAAAGGCATTGGCCTAAATACGGATCTAGACGTTGAAAAACTTCAATTGTTTTTTCTGTAAGCTCCTTTCCGGTTGTAAATGGTTTCAATGCATCTCTGCCGTCAGCGTCAACGGCTTTATCCCATGGACGAAGGCTGTCTACCTTCAACGCTTTTTTTCTTTCCTGCGTAAACGCATTTAACAAGGGCACAACTTCCTGTTGAATAGCCTCATGAAAATTAAAACAATCTTGGGGTGTGTAGTCAAATCTCCCAAGCGATTTAAACATGTAGTCTCTGAAATTTTTAAAATCAGCATTCACCGAAACCTGATGACGAAGTCCGATGAGTTTGGTAAACAATTCGTCCAACGCGTCTTTATCTTTGAGACGTCGTTCGGAGATTTTGTGATATACTTTTTCGCGGAGCTCACGGTCGGTAGACATGAGTAATACAGATGCTTGTTGAAGCGTAATTTCCTTACCCTCCCACGTGATCGTCATCGCGCCTGAAATCTGAGCATACTTTTGCGTTTCCGTGTTCAGCGCCGTGTAAAGCGGGACATTCTTCTCGCGGAAAATTTCGATCTCTTTTTTCAGTGACCGGATCAGGATATCGTATCCTTCAACTTTTGCCAGCGCATCGAGCGATGGAGAGGCCGCAGCCTTTTTGTTAAGTTGATCGGCAATCGGTGCAATTTGCGGCTGGATGTTTTCAACAAAATCTTGATATGCATTCCTGTAAGATTCATTTTCCGTATAGCACGTCATTCGGATATAGCGCCATGCCATATCTTCGGAAATGATGGACTCAAGTTCACTGCGATCCTGCAACCATTTTTTGAGATCGTTCATGGCGCTGATCTCACGCGCAAGGAGATTATCGAAATAGGGCTTTAGATTTTCCCATGTGGTCACTTCAAATTTTTCAGGTAGAAATTTACGCACTGGGCGTTTCGGCACTTCAATCACATTCATACAAAACTATATTTAGTTCGACCTCAATATAAATAACTTATCCAATCAGCGCATCGACAAAGGGGCGCAATTGGTTTGATAAATTGATAACATCTTCATTCTTCAACATAGACAATGCCAGGTCTCTCGCTTCTTGTCCGAGCGGCATTCCGTGTTGGAAAATATTATTGTCCCAATGATCTTTTCCAGAAATATTGGTTCCATGGTAATTGTAAATGTAGAGCACGGGGTTATGATGAATAGCTACTAGACTTTGGTCGAGGAGTGCTTGAACAAGAATTGAATCTTCGCCCCGGTTGTAGTTACCGTATACAAATCCTTCATCAAAGGTACGGCGCGCGCAAATCAGTGATCCTTCCCAAGGCCTATGAAAAGACAAATATGCCTTCTCTAAAACCACGTTCATTAAAATTATCCGGCTCAATGTGCAAGCGGGTAGATTCGTCCGTTGGATGTGATTCATCTGTTCACTGATCCGCGATGGGTGATACCAATCATCATCATCCCAAGCACAAAAGTATTCCCCTTGACTTACACGAATGGCCAAGTTACGCCTCTCGCCCAAAGTCATGGGAGCCGGTATCGACATGATCTTAATCGAAGGATCTTCTATCGTGCGAACATAGGCAGCCGTTGCAATGTCGTCGCTGAGAAAAAGAATGATGAGTTCCTTATTCTGATAATACTGAGCTTGAAAACACGTCACGGCGCGTTCGAGAAGGTGCGGACGTTTTTCCGTGATGCAGATAGCGGAAACGAAGGGGTTGTTCACGTGATGCTTGTTGATAAAGCACCAAGTTATTCAAATCGAGAAATCACTTTATGTTATGATGCGAAAATCTTTTAGAGAATCGTAGGTCGAGGCTCGTATGTTTCGAGTGTTACCCTATCGACAAACTCCTTCCATTCATAGGCAAGAGGTGTGCCCGTACTGAACATCGCGATGAGATGGTCAACGATTTCAAGTTTAAGTTTATACGCGCGCACGATGTCGGTGATAAAGTCAACCTCATCGTCAGTTACTTTCTCATCGGCATAAATGATCTGCATCAAATCGTATAGCATCTCCATCCGGTTGTGAATCGAATCCGGAACGAAAGCTTGCTTCGGTGTTTGATCCTCCAAAAGCTCATTGATTTGCCATTCTTTTAAACCACGCTTCTTTCCGATCTTATGAATGAGTTGTCTTTCGAGTTCATCCAAATTCCCATCCGATGATGCTAAGGCGATAAGATTGCTCAGGTAGTTTCTCTTGAAACTGGTTCGCTGATGTTCAAAGAATGTTGTCATATGTGTCTCTTATACCTTTTCAACTGCAAATGAAATTCCAATTCATACCTTACATTGCCAATGCGGCCGGAATCAAGAGAAAACATCGAAATTGACTGTTTGAACCTTAATTTATTTGGCAAATTAAGCCGAATTATGCCATCCAGCCTAATTACTCATTTTCATTTTGGGAAAAAATTCTAAAATCAGTTAAATCCTGACACACCAATATCGGTAAATATACGTACAACCTTACATCATTTATACATAACTCGCATCCGCTTAAATGATGCAAAGGCGTAATTTTCCATCACCTTATGAATACCCTCAACTTCCTCTTTACCCAATTCGGATTTATTTCGCTCACCGTCGTGTTTGGAATCCTCCTTCTACGCGAAATCAAGCACGCACTTGCCCGCACTGACTTTGATCAAACAAGGCAGCGACGCATTTTTTACACGACATTATTCTCGCTTCTTTCATGGCTAATCATCATCTCAGTCTTATCGTTGATGGGAATCTTCAACGACTTCAGTACAATGCCACCGGTACTTTTTATTGTGCTCATCGTTCCGCTTGCCGTTGTCATCTGGCTTCTCAATAATGACACGGCGTCAATCGTCATTCATGCGATAACACCACATAAACTCATCACCCTGCAAGTGTTTCGCGTATTTGTTGAAATATTGTTGTGGGCGCTTTTTATCCAAGGGTTACTGCCGGAACAAATGACCTTCGATGGTCGAAACTTTGATATCATCTCCGGACTCACGGCACCCATGATGGCGTGGCTTGTTTATAAACAGAAAGTGTCGAAAGCAATTGTGGTACTGTGGAATGTTTGTTGCCTAGCGCTACTTGTGAACATCGTCACAACAGCAATACTCTCGATGCCGACGCCATTCCGTGTATTTATGAATGAACCCGCTAACACTATTGTAGCAACATTTCCATTCATATTGCTACCAGGCTTTCTGGTGCCACTAGCCTATACGTTGCATTTCTTCTCGCTAAAAAGTATCACACGGAAATAAACGTACGATGCTACAGCAGCGCTGCCAACGACTCGGCAATTTTTCGACGCGAATACGTCAATCCTGCTGACGTCGTCAGTTGCATCGACTGTTCTGTTTCCCAGCGTCGATATTGCTTCACAATAAAATCAGCAATATCATTGGTGTTCTCGCCGTCAATCATGCGACCACATTGCGCGCGATGTAAAAGATCGGCAGCATCACCTACTTCGGGTCCCACCCCAAGTACAGGAAGTGACGTAGCAATGTATTCGAACAACTTACCCGGCATGTACCCTTCAGCATCCTTGTAACCGGTGAGCACGAGTAACAACACCGACGCTTCACCATACTTCGCTATAAGTTGTTTGTGTGGGATACTTGGCGTAAAGGTAGTCGCTGCCTTCAACGATGGGTTAGAAACAACAAACGCTCTAAAAGCCGGATGGACATCACCAATAAAATCAACCACAAGGTGTTGTTTCATTTGCGGATAATCCTGGAGCACTTTCTCGATGGCGCGCATGAAAGGTCTGGGATTGCACTTTTCGTTGATGATTCCGACATGTCGAATGATAAAGCTCGACGATTTCTTCACCACCAGATTTTTGAAATCATCCTCATCAAAACCGTTTGTCAGCAATTGAACTTTTCTACCGGACAATCTTTCAAACTGGCGCACGTAGAATGGTGTGATGGTCAGCACCTCATCCGCAGTTGTCGTCACTAGCCTTTCAAGTTTACGATGTTTATTTTTCGCGCGTTCACCCGCACGAATGCTATCGAGAAATCCCCACTCGCTCCAAGGATCACGAAAATCGGCAATCCATTTAAGCGATGAATTTCGCTGTTTTAGTTTCAAGCCGATGAGGTGCATGCTGTGTGGCGGGCCTGTTGTGATAACCGTGCCGATATTATGTTCACGCAGATAATGCTCAAGAAATTTAACGGATGGTTTCACCCAAAATTTGCGTGGGTCAGGAATGAACAAATTTCCACGAACCCAAGTGCTCAGCCGCTGAAAAATGGATTCGGACTTCAAAGAGACTACGTCCGTTGGCTTCGCTGTTTTCTTTTTTCCAAACAACGAAGAGAGCTTAAAGAAAATTTCATATGGTTCCCATATTGGATACCGGATCACTTCTGCCTCGCGCGGCACATCGAGTAATAGCGATTCATCTTTAATGGCGAATGAAGGGTTAGCGGGTGTGAACACGTATGGTTTTACACCTACCGTTGGCAGATACTTGACAAACTTCAGCCAACGCTGAACGCCACTTCCGCCACTCGGGGGCCAGTAATAAGCAATGATGAGTACTTTTTTTGTTTGCATGAGCCGTGATCAGGTGTTCAAAGTATTCGCGTTAGATACGAAGTATTACTTGTAACTGTTTATATGGTGAAGTATGTCGTCTAATTGAGTCGGTTGAAACCACTTAAATTCTTCATCCCTTTTAAACCACGTAAGTTGCCGCTTAGCATAATGGCGTGAATTTCTTTTCAGTAATCGAATAGCTTCCTCTTTGTCGTACGCCCCATGGAAGTAGCCGAAAATTTCTTGATACCCTACTGTCTGCAACGCTTGGTGTTGTTCAAAAGGGAGCATCTCCTTCGCTTCTTGAAACAATCCTGCTTCTATCATTTTATCCATGCGTAAATCAATTCTTTCATACAAAACTTCGCGTGGCAACGTTAGTCCGATTTTAACAATATCAAAATCATGTTTACGTTTTGAATTCGTCCGGTAGCTGGCGATTGAATTGCCCGTTCCGATCTTAATTTCCAACGCCCGAATTAGTCGATGTGGATTTAACTTATCGAGCGTTTTGTAATGTTCGGGGTCGAGACGTTCCATTTCGTGTTGAAGCCATTCGATACCCAATGCTTCGAATTTGGAAACGAGGCCTTTTCTGATATTTTCATCGACTGCGGGAATATCATCAAAGCCATCGCAGAGCGCTTTGATATACAATCCTGATCCACCGCAGAGGATCACGTGATCATTTTTCAAAAAAAGATTTTGAATTACGGCCAATGCCTCAGTTGCAAATGTGGCGGCGTCATACTGTTGGCTGATGGTGTGGCTATTGATAAAATGATGTGGCACAGCCGCCAGTTCTACCTCATCTGGTTTAGCGGTACCGATGGTCAACTCTTTGAAAATCTGTCTTGAATCCGCCGAGATAATTTCGGTATAAAAATGTTGTGCGATACGGATGGCCGTAGCAGTTTTGCCGACGGCAGTAGGGCCAGCGACAACGACAAGTTTTTTACTTTTAGCGACCATAAAACGGCCGGCAAAATACAATTTTCCAACTTTCAATCTTCCGATTTTCAAAGTAACTTGCCCGGAAATCAACCACGATCATGATCAAATATACGCCACAATTCCTCCTGAAACTGGAAGATATGGTTGCCGAATCGGACTACACACTCCGCTATGAAAAGGGCAATTTTAAGAGCGGATATTGCCTTTTAAAAGATCAAAAGATCATGATTATCAATAAGTTCTTCACAACAGAAGGAAAGATTAACACACTGCTTGATATCCTTAAAGGTGTGCAGCTCGACACGACGCGCTTCACGGAAAAAAGTCTTAAGCTTTGGGAAGAATTAATTGCCCAACAGCCACAGACACCTCCTGCTGAATCTCCGGAGCCTACTGAATCTTCCGCTGCTTGAACGTAACTTTTCTTGGTACCGGTACTTCACAAGGAGTGCCCGTAATTGGGTGCCAGTGCGCTGTTTGCCGTTCTCTCGACTATCGCGATAAACGTCTCCGAACATCGATCCATATTGAAGTGTCCGGTAAAAGTTTTGTGATCGATACTGGACCAGATTTCCGACAGCAAATGCTTCGGGAGCAAATCAACAAACTTGATGCTGTTCTCTTTACGCATGCGCACCGGGATCATACCGCTGGTCTCGACGATGTGAGGGCGTACAACTTCATGCAGCAAATGGATATGCCTGTGTATGGTACGCTGCCTGTGCTTGAGCAGCTTCGTGTGGAGTACGCGTACGCGTTTGCCGAGCATAATTATCCTGGTATTCCACGATTGCAACTTCATGAGATCGGTCACGCACCTTTTAACATTGACGGCGTAGGGATCCTTCCATTGCCTGTGATGCACATGAGACTACCCGTGCTCGGATTTCGCCTTGGTAATTTTAGCTACATCACCGATGCGAATTTCATTCCGGATGAAACGATGGCCGCATTAGCAGGCACCGAGATCCTTGTTCTCAACGCGCTACAAAACGAACCACACATTTCTCATTTCAATTTATCTGAAGCGATCGAAATGGTTAACCGTATCAAACCGAAGAAGGCATACTTTACACACATCAGTCACAAACTCGGCTTGCATGCTGATGTTGAAAGAACCCTTCCAAAGGGCATTCACTTAAGCTACGACGGACTTCAGCTATCGCTGTAATTAAATCGCAAGCAATCTACATGCGATTCGCTATATTGCTCCGTGCACAATAATTTCTACTTCCTACGCAAGGTCAGTTCGCGGTTAAAAGATATTCTCGTCGGATCAGCTGTTGTTTCCGAGTGTTACAGTCAACAGAAAGATGAGTTGATTATTCGCTTTGAGACGAAGCAAAAGTCGTTTTATATCAAAGCCACGCTCTCACCAACGTTATCGACATTATCGTTCCCGGAGGATCACCAACGGTCAAGAAAAAACAATATCGATCTGTTCCCATCACTCATCGGACTTCACGTCACGGATGTAAGGCAGTTTGAAAACGAAAGGGCGTTTGCGCTAACCATGACCGATGGCTTCGCGTTACTGTTTAAGATGCATGGCAATCGATCGAACATCATTCTTGTCAAAGAAAGCAATGTTATCGATGCGTTCAGGAAAAACATTACCGATGATGAGGATGCCAATTTCAAAACGTTAGATCGTCAGATAGATTTCAGTTATGAAGCCTTTGAGGCACATTATCACAATCTTCAAGCGTTGTACTTTACATTCGGAAAATCCGTTTGGAAATATTTGAATCAACAAGGATTTGCCGATCAGGATAAATCAGTGCAATGGTCTTCAATTCAGGCGGTAAAGAAAGCACTTGAAGAAACGCAATCTTTCAGCATCATCATCGATAAAACAATATCGCTATGGATGCTTCCTACTAACAATGCAATCGAAACGCTTGATGATCCCCTAAAAGCGGCAACACAGTTTTACTTTAAGTTTGTGCAACAGAACGCATATCTTTCAGAACATGCCGATGCGTTACAAGCGATCCGAACAAAAATCTCATCGAGCGAAAGTTTCATCAAAAAGAATAAATCGAAGCTCGACGAAATAGAAAGCGACAACCATTACAAGGTTTGGGCAGATTTGATCATGGCAAACCTCCACCAAATTCGTCAAGGACAAGAAAAAGTAACGCTTGAAAATTTCTATAACGAGAATAAGCCGCTTGAAATCAAATTGAAGAAAGATCTGAATGCACAAAAGAATGCAGAAGCCTTCTACAGAAAGGCAAAAAATCAGCACATCGAAATCACGACGTTGCAGGAGGCAATCGCCAGCAAAGAAAAGCTTATCGTATCGTTGACAGAAAAGCTGGAGCGATTGGAATCGGCAAGCGACTTGAAATCGATTCGTCAAGTTTCGGGAGCGATTGAATCATCACAAGACCGTAAAAAAGACATTAGTCTTCCTTATCACGAATTCGAATTTAAGGGATTCAGAATTTGGGTAGGAAAAGATGCTCAGCGTAACGACGAGCTTACATTAAAATACAGTTACAAAGAAGATTTATGGCTTCACGCAAAAGACGTTCCTGGGTCTCATGTACTGATCAAGCATCAATCCGGTAAAACGTTTCCGAAGGATGTTATTGAACGCGCTGCGCAACTTGCAGCGTATAATTCAAAAAGAAAAACAGAATCGCTGTGCCCGGTAATCGTAACGCCTAAAAAATTTGTCAGAAAGCGAAAGGGTGACCCCGCGGGAATGGTTGTGGTGGAGAAGGAGACGGTTGTGATGGTTGTTCCTGGATTGTAGTTAATCGTTAAGGGCATCTCTAAAAACCTCAGTGAAAAGCGGTAAAGATTTGCGTACTTGCTTTCAAAGTAAGGGAAATGAAAAACAAGGCGAAAGGTCTATTTGACGAACAATTCAGACTGAACAAGTTAACG
>NZ_QMFY01000015.1 GCF_003286915.1 Pseudochryseolinea flava | reverse complement strand
TCGAGACTTCAATTGGTTTAATGAACATCACATACAATTTATTCAGGCTAACTCAACTGAACGTTAGTCTAAAAAGGTAGATATCCGCTCGATGAGGGCAAGAATCCTCCTATAGAGGAGAAAAAAAATCAACGTCGACATAAAAACCGTACGGATGATGCCTCTAAAAATGATTAAAAAAACGAAGCATCTCCAAAATCGGGTTTTTAGAGATGCCCTTAATCGTTAATCGTTAATCGTTGATTAATAAATATTCTATCATAAAAAAAAGAAGACCTTTTGGGGTCTTCTCTTTTAACGAATAATATTACTTGTCGCGATTATTTCACGACGTTAATTTTCAGCGTGTTTGTTCTCGCGCGATCTTGGATTGGCATGCTGGCCATGAAGATGAAGATGTCGCCGGATTTAACGTGACCTTCAGCCTTCAACTTCGCTTCTACATCGGCAATCGTTTCATCGGTAGAGTTTGTCTTATCGTAATGATAAGCGCGTGATCCCCACACGAGGTTCATTTTGTTGATGAGTGACTTGTTAGATGTGAATACGAAAATATTTGTATTCGGGCGATGCGAAGATGATTTGAAGGCTGTGTAGCCAGACGCTGTCATGCCGACGATGGCTTTCGCGCCTACGTCTTTTGCCAACTTACAAGCGGCAAGTACAAGGCTATCGTTTACGTACACTGGAGATTTTGGATCTACATCACGGAAACGGAAATACATGTTTGGATTTTTTTCAACGGAAGCGATTGTACGCACCATGCTTCGAATTACTTCGATTGGATATTTTCCGGCAGCAGTTTCAGCAGAAAGCATTACGGCATCCGCACCATCCATTACAGCATTGGCCACGTCGTTTGTTTCCGCACGTGTTGGACGAGGATTTTCGATCATACTTTCCATCATCTGCGTAGCAACAATCACAGGTTTACCAGCTTTGTTACATTTCTCCACGAGCATTTTCTGCACCATTGGAACTTCTTCGAGCCAGATTTCAACCCCGAGGTCACCGCGGGCAACCATGATGGCGTCGGTACATTCGATGATCTCATCGATATTGCTCAGCGCTTCTGGCTTTTCAATTTTAGCCACGATTCTTGCTGACGATTTTTTATCATCGATCATTTTACGCATCGACTGGATATCGAACGCTTTTCTTACGAAAGAGAGCGCGATCCAATCAACGTCGTTCGCAATCCCGAATTCAAGGTCTTTAAGATCTTTCTCGGTGAGTGAAGGAGCCGACACTTTACTGAACGGCAGGTTGATACCTTTGCGAGATTTCAATGGGCCTCCGTACACTACTTCGGTGACAACTTCTTCGCCACGAACTTCTTTTACTTTCAATTCGATTTTGCCGTCGTCGACGAGGATCATATCGCCAACCTTAACATCGTTAGGGAGATTTTTGTACGATGTGCTGGCAATTTTCTCATTACCGATCAGGTCTTTGGTGGTAATGACGAGTTCTTGTCCGGCTTCAATGATAATGTTTGGCGCCATTTCATCGATGCGGATTTTAGGACCTTGAAGATCTTGAAGCAAGCCGACTGTTGTTCCGAGTTCTTTATTGAGTTCACGAACAAATTGAATTACTTTCAGGTGGTCTTCGTGTTTGCCGTGCGAAAAGTTCAATCTAAAGATGTCGACTCCTTCATTAATGAGGGAAGCCAGCATTTCTTTAGAGTTTGATGCAGGGCCTACAGTGGCAACAATTTTAGTCTTGTTGTACGATACTTTGTCTGACATAGGGTTTATGGTAAGTCGTAATATTGAGTGGTATGGTAAGCGTTGTACGGCATTCGATCAGAAGATAAAGTTTGATTTGGATTTCAGCCCTTCCAAAGGAATCGTGGCAACGAACTGAACAGATGGGATAGACTTGATCAAATTAAGCAATTGCTGATGAGCGTACTGATCTTCCATAGCCGCCAAAATTATAAAATCGAAGTGAGGAAATTCAGGGATTAAAAAATACTTTCCGGGGTCATTCTCAAAAGCTTTGTTTTTGAATAATTTCAAACGATTGAGTTGTGTTTCATAAGCATAGAAAGAAAAGCACTTTTCTTCATTATTTTTGAATCCGACGACCAAATCGGGCTGTTTTATGAGGTTAATGTGGAGTGCTTGATTCAAGTCCCACGCCAGCTTGTATCCCTTCACCGTAGAAGTGAGACCGAGGAGGTCAAAGTTGAACTCATAGTCGATGATCAGCTTGCTTTTCTTCATCTGGTATATTAAAAAGGCTGTTTTTGGTCATTCTAGGCAAGATCAAAAAAGTTTGACAATATTGACGCAAATCTCTTTCTTTGCACAGATTTTTAAATCATAAACCTTAAAAACATGTCTGAAATTGCACAAAAAGTAAAACAGATCATCATCGAGAAACTTGGTGTTGAAGAATCTGAAGTTACTCCCGAGGCTAGCTTTACTAACGACTTAGGCGCTGACTCACTTGACACTGTAGAATTGATCATGGAATTTGAAAAAGAATTCAACATCTCTATTCCGGATGATCAAGCAGAGAATATCTCTACAGTAGGCCAAGCTATCTCTTACTTGGAGCAGAACGTGAAGAAATAATTGACGAGCGTCTCATCACAACCACATACTATCCATCATGCAATTAAAGCGAGTTGTCGTTACAGGACTTGGTGCACTCACTCCCATCGGAAATACTTTACCGGAATACTGGGACGGATTAAAGAAAGGAACGAGTGGCGCAGCCCCGATCACACGCTTTGATGCGACAAACTTCAAGACCAAGTTTGCCTGCGAGATTAAAAATTTCGATGTCGGCAATTACATGGACAGAAAAGAAGCGCGTAAGATGGACCCGTTCGCACAATATGCGATGGTGGCTGTTGATGAAGCGATAAAAGATTCAAACCTCCCGTTAGCGGATCTTAACCCAAACCGCGTTGGCGTTATTTGGGGATCTGGTATCGGGGGGTTACTCACTTTCCAAGAAGAAGTTAAAAGCTATACGAAAGGAGACGGCACACCGCGCTTCAATCCTTTCTTTATTCCTAAAATGATCCCCGATCTAAGCGCGGGTCATATTTCAATTAAGTACGGTTTCAGAGGCCCTAACTATGTTACGGTTTCTGCGTGCGCGTCATCAACGAATGCCCTATATGACGCTTTCACATTTATCCGTCTTGGAAAAGCAGACATCATTGTGTCTGGCGGCTCTGAGGCTGCTGTTTGTGAAGCCGGTGTTGGTGGATTCAATGCGTTGAAAGCGCTCTCGGAAAGAAACGACTCCCCTGAAACAGCATCGCGTCCTTATGATAAGGATCGTGATGGTTTCGTACTTGGCGAGGGTGCTGGTGCACTGATCCTCGAAGAATATGAGCATGCTAAAAAGCGTGGTGCAAAAATCTATGGTGAAATCATCGGTGGCGGTATGTCATCGGATGCTTATCACATTACTGCTCCTCACCCTGACGGCGCAGGTATCATTCAAGTGATGTACAACGCCCTTGAAGATGCAGGTATCACGGCTGATCAAATTGATTACGTAAATACACACGGTACATCAACACCACTGGGTGACCTTGGCGAAATCAAGGCGATCCAAAAGGTGTTTGGTGATCATGCCAAGAAGATCAATATCAGCTCAACCAAATCTATGACTGGTCACTTGCTCGGAGCAGCAGGCGCTATTGAAGCGATCGCATGTCTCTTGGCCATTAACGAGTCAATCATTCCACCGACCATCAATCACTTTGAAGATGATCCAGGATTGGATCCATCACTGAATTTGACTTTTAACAAAGCACAAGAGCGAAAAGTGAACATTGCTCTCAGCAATACCTTCGGTTTTGGTGGACACAATTTCTCAGTTCTTCTTAAGAAAATTTAAGCTCGACGCGCGTGGCTAACGGTTCGCCGGATCAAGTTACCTATCCCACTGGTTATCAATCTTACAGTGACATGAGGATATGGAATAACTTATTAAATTAGCATTGAGGAATACAACACACACTGCTTGGTCTGGAAAATCCTAAAGATACCGAAGAGAAAAGCGAAGACAGATGAGAAACTCATCCGTGCAATTGAAAACATTGCTGGTTTGTCTCCGTCAAATATCGAATTGTACCGACTTGCTACGGTTCATAGCTCTATCGCCAAAGAAAATGGTGAAGGTTTTAAAGAGTCAAACGAACGTCTCGAGTACCTCGGCGATGCTATTCTTGGTGCTGCCGTTGCCGATTATCTTTTCAAAAAATTCCCCTACCGTACCGAAGGATTTCTGACAGAGATTCGCTCCAGAATCGTTAATCGTGAGGCGCTGAATTTACTGGCGCGAAAAATTGGCGTCGGTAACATTGTCCAATACGATCAAAAGAACGCTCACCTTCAACAAGTTATTCTCGGCAATACCTTGGAGGCGATCGTGGGCGCGATTTACCTGGACAAGGGCTATCTGCGCACCAAAAAGTTTGTCATCGACAAGCTTATCAATCCAAACTATGATCTCGACGAATTAGTCAATTCTAATTCCAACTATAAAAGTAAAATCATCGAGTGGGCACAACGCGAAGGAAAGGAAGTACGCTTCGAAATCTTGAACGTTAAGAAAGGAAAAAATCACAAAGAATTCACCGCACAGGTGATGGTCGACAATGCCCCCCAAGGCACCGGGTATGGAAATAGCAAGAAGAAAGCAGAGCAAGATGCTGCGTTCAAGACGTGTGAGCTGCTGAATCTGATGGAGCCGTAAAATATCCGAATATCGAATAGAAATATTTGTTTTCATCAAACCGTTAGCTGTTATGAAATTTGATTTAGAAGAACGACTAGTTCATTATGCCGTAGCTATTCTGGAGCTATCAGAAGTATTGCCCGCAACCAAGGGAGGAATTCATCTTTCAGGACAAATAGCAAGTTCTGGACCAGCTCCTGCACTATTGTATGGAGAAGCCCGATCCGCTGAATCCAGATGAGATTTCGTCATAAAATGAAAATTGCGCTTAAAGAGTTACGAGAATCTAGGATTAACCTGAGAATAATTCAGATGAAGTACAATCGGATGATTCATTAAACAGCATCCTGAATGAAACGAATGAACTCATTTCCATCTTCGTTAAGAGTATTCAAACAGCGCTCAAAATTTGAAGTTGTAACCGTTATTCATTCATTTCGATGTTCGATATTCAGTGTTCGATATTCGATATTTGCATTATGACTTTAAAAATCGGCGGCGCCACGGTAAACCAAATTCCTTTCGATTGGAAGAATAATTCAGAGAACATCATTCAAGCGATTGAAGAAGCGAAACGGCAGCAGATTAAAATCCTGTGTCTTCCTGAGCTTTGTGTCACAGGCTATGGCTGTGAAGATATGTTCTTAAGCGACTGGCTTAGCGAGCGCGCGAAACATGAGATCGACAAGTTTATCAATTATACAGCGGACATCACGATCTCGGTTGGTCTGCCAATACGCATTGGCAACACCACGTATAACGGCGCGTGTGTTATTAGCAATAAAAAAATACTCGGTGTTACGTTGAAACAAAATCTTGCCAATGATGGTGTTCACTACGAACCACGTTGGTTTGAACCATGGCAGCCTGGCAAAGTAGTAGAGATTTATATCGGAAGCGAAGTTGTTCAAGCAGGCGATCTGATTTATCACGCCGAAGGAATTTCATTCGGCTTTGAAATCTGCGAAGATGGTTGGCGAAAAACACGACGTCCGGGTTATCGATTGAAAGAGCGTGGCGTGCAATTAATTCTGAATCCAAGTGCCAGTCACTTTGCGATGGGTAAGAGTTTGCTGCGAGAATCAGAGGTGGTCATGGATGGCTCACGCATGTTTAACTGCGTATATCTTTTTACCAACTTGCTTGGTAACGAAGCGGGCCGAATGATTTACGACGGCGATATCATTATCGCACAAAAAGGAAAACTGCTCGCGGTAAACGAACGCTTTTCATTTAAGTCATATAACGTACTTAGTTGTCAGGTTGATTTTAGCAATCCTCAACATAGCGAAACGATCACCCTTACAGACAGCAAAGATAAAAATGAGGAACTCAGTAAAACGCTTGCACTGGCGCTGTTCGACTACATGCGCAAGAGCAAATCGAGGGGATATGTGCTTTCATTAAGTGGTGGCGCTGACTCTTCCATTTGCGCAATCTTTGTTGCCGAGATGGTGCAACGTGGCGTGAAGGAACTTGGTGCAGAAGCGTTCACAAAAGCGTTGAGTTTGGAGAAGCCGATAGCGCATTGGAAGGATGCTGTATCACAAATCTTAGCATGTGCTTACCAGGGAACAAAAAATTCATCTGATACGACGCTTCACGCGGCCAAGACATTAGCGGATTCCATCGGCGCACGTTTCCATCAATGGACGATCGATGATGAAGTAAATTCGTACACGAAAAAAATAGAGAACACCATAGGTCGAAGTCTAACGTGGGATACCGACGACATCACCTTGCAGAATATTCAAGCTCGATCGCGTTCACCCATCATATGGATGCTCGCAAACATCAACCGCGCGGTACTGCTAACAACGTCAAATCGCAGTGAGGGTGATGTTGGTTACGCCACCATGGACGGCGATACGAGTGGTAGTCTTGCGCCGATCGCGGGACTCAGTAAAGTTTTCATTTTACAGTGGCTACGATGGGCCGAAAAAACGTTGGGATATGCAGGCCTTGCCCCTGTTAACAATCTTCAGCCGACGGCGGAGCTTCGGCCTCTCGAGCGTAACCAAACCGATGAAGCGGATTTGATGCCTTATCCCCTCTTGGCAGAAATCGAGCATCACGCCATCTTCCAAAGAAAGTCGCCCCTACAGGTATTTGATTCCCTGAAGGGCCAGCATGACCCAACCGCGCTGAAGGGTTACATCAAAAAATTCTTCCGACTTTGGACCATCAATCAATGGAAACGCGAACGTATCGCGCCTTCATTCCATTTAGATGACCTCAATGTTGATCCAAGAACATGGTGCCGATTCCCCATTCTGTCATCAGGCTTCTCGGAAGAACTGATGCTGTTAGACAATACGGTTTAGAAGGGTAGAAATCGATTAAAGGTCAAACTTTCTGCTTCAGCTTTGAGCTTTCTGCTTTCCGCTTTTAGCTTTAATACTATATTTGCCGCCTATGGGTATCCTCAACTATTTCATCTGGAACGCAAGTCCTGAGATCTTTTCCTTTACATGGTTCTCGCTACGTTGGTACGGTTTATTATTCGCGCTTGGTTTTTTGATCACGCAGCAGATTCTGTATTACATGTATCGCAAAGAAGGCAAGCCTGAGAGCGATGTGGATACCCTAACGATTTACATGGTCATTGCCACTATCCTTGGTGCACGATTGGGCCACGTTATATTTTACGAACCGCATATCATTTGGGAAAAACCGCTGAGCATTTTTCTTCCCTTTGAGTTCTCGCCAAACTTTCAATTCACCGGTCTGCAAGGACTTGCAAGTCACGGGGCAGCCATTGGGATTTTGCTCGCTTTATACATTTATAGTCGAAAGCGTAAACCTGGACAGACTTATCTGTATGTGTTAGATCGGATTGTAATTCTGATCGCGCTTACAGGCGCCATGATTCGACTCGGTAACTATTTCAACTCTGAAATCATTGGAAAGCCTTCCGATGCACCTTGGGCGGTAGTGATGGTGAATCCATTAACAAAAGACATCGAGCGTAACGACATCAACAAAGACATCGAATCGATCAGCTATGTTCAGAACGATTCTTCAGATGCCTCTACATCATCGCGGGAGCCTGGACAACGGCCCATGTATGCGTATATCACCTACAAGACTGGCACCTCACTCGCCAAAGCGACTAGCATCGCCTATAATGCCGTAAACAGTGTATCGGATAATCGTGATCATTTTGAGCCGATAGCACAACAACGTACGGTAGAGACAGCGGAAGGTGTTGTCTCTAAAATTTCCCTTGTCGGTATTGCGCGTCACCCGGCACAGCTTTATGAGGCAATCTCATGTGTCGCCCTGTTTCTGTTACTGATGGGCATGTGGTTTAAACACAAAGAAAAGCTCGTTCCTGGCCGTATTTTCGGAATATTCTTACTCTGGCTATGGCCAATGCGCTACCTGATCGAGTTCTTTAAGGAACCTCAGGTGACGTTCGAGGAGGATATGACTAGCTTTTTCGGGTTAAACATGGGGCAGGCTTTGAGTATTCCGCTAATTATCGCGGGTATCATCATCCTCGTGCGTTCCTATCGAAAAAAGGAAGCCTAGAAATCCGAATCATACTCCCGAAACGTTTATCTTGATGGGTAGTGTGGACCTAGGATTTTTGTATGCTGGCAGTATTTATTAGTCTTTTCAGTTTCCTCTCGTTGCAAGAAGCACCGACGCCTGCTTCTTCGGTAGAGGCTGCCGATACTGTTTGGAAAAGTAATGTTCAACGCCGTCTTACAGATTCCACAGGACATTTCCTGAAAGTAAATCGCATCGTTTTAGTTGGGAATGCCATCACACGTGATCGTATCCTGTTACGTGAGTTGAGTCTTAAATCAGGCGACGTTGTTTACAGCAACGACCTGAAAGATATACTTGACCTCGACAAGAAGAAACTAATTAACACACGCTTATTCAACACAGTTGAAATTAAATCCCTTCCGTTCAGCAAAGAGGAGGTTGACCTTGTGGTGAGTGTTAACGAAAGGTGGTATACATTTCCTTCGCCCATATTCGAGTTAGCCGATCGAAATTTTAATGAATGGTGGGAAAACTATGAGCACGATTTTAGGCGCGTCAATTATGGATTACGTCTCTATCAATTCAATATGCGTGGACGAAATGAAACGCTACGATTGGTTGCACAGTTGGGGTTCTATCGAAAATTCGAAATCAATTATAAGATTCCTTATTTCGACAAGAAGCAAAAACAAGGACTCATTTTCGATTTCGAATATTCGGAAACCAAAAATGCTCCAGTATTGACCGATGAGCACAAACTGGATTTTCTGGAAGACGACCATGTCATCCGGGTTCATCGCGGCGGTTCCGTGGCATACACGTACAGAAATTCATTCTACGATCACCATGTACTCAAGGCTGAATTTAGAAGCAACAGCATTGCTGACACGGTTACTGAAGTCAACCCCAATTATTTTGGTGAAGGCGAAAGATTACAACGATACACTGTGCTCTCCTATCAATTTACGTCCGATCATCGCGACTACTTTGGATATCCCTTGAATGGATACTACTTCAATACCATTGTATCGAAATCAGGAATATTTAGAAGAGATGATTTAGACAAATTTGAGATTACAGCTTCATACGCAAAATTCTTTAACCTCGGCAAGAATTATTACCTCTCCAACAACATCATTGGATTCTGGAGTACGCCGGATAGACAACCTTACAATGCTTTCGGCGCCATGGGGTATCGAAAACAATTTATTCGCGGTTATGAAGTATACGTTGTCGAAGGCCCTACTTACTTCCTCAATAAGACGACATTCAAAAAACGAATCTTCAGCAAGACGTATGACTGGAAGTCGATAGCGATACGTCAATTCAGACACATACCACTATCGATCTACATCAAGATGTATGGTGACTTCGGCTATGTGCAAAACTATCCGATCTACGAAGAAACGAATAAGAATACGCTACTGAGCAATCGATTCTTAACAGGTGCAGGTGTAGGACTTGACGTCGTAGGATCCTATGACGCCGTGATTCGATTCGAATATTCATTTAACGTGATGGGCGTCGGTGGATTTTTTATTCACTTGAAGCGCGAGTTCTAATATTTCCACGGTTTCGCTTTTCCTTTCTTATCGTATTTCAACCACGCGCCTACTTGTTTACCGGCGTCATAATTACCCGAGTAGGTAAGCTTACCGTCATCGTCGAAAAACTTCCATTCGCCATGCTCCATTCCGCGGTGGTAACTTCCTTCTTGAATTAAAACGCCTTCTTCGTTATAAACTTTCACGGCACCTTCCGGATAGCCGTTCTGGTAATGAACGATCTTTTTCAACTTGCTATTGTTGTGAAAGTAGATCCACTCACCTTGATAACTGCTCTCTACAAAAATTCCTTTGTGATCGAGTGCACCATTCTCAAAGTAATAATGTGATGAATCGTGAAGCATGCCCAGCCTCCAGTGCTCAATACCCTGCTTCACACCGCTTTCAAAAAAATACTCGATCAAACCGTCAAGTACGCCGTCTTTAAAATTCTCGCGCGCCATGATTTTTCCAGAGGGATAATAGTAAGTCCATGGCCCTTCTTTCTGGTTGTTCATGACCATACCTTCCGACCGAATTTTGCCCGACGAATACCGATCGATTTTGTTTTCCTGTGCCAGCGCAGCCTGACAAAAAATGATCAGGAAAACATAGTTGAGTATGTGGTTCATTTCTACTTAAATTTAAAAAGTAATTATTACCCGTTGTGTTAAAATACATTCCCGTTGTGTACTTCGTGTGCACTGGCATTGCTTTGTTTTCGCAAAGCGCAAACACCCTTATTGGTTCTCGTGCTCAGGCCCTTGGATATTCCTCCGCGTGCCTTTACGATGAATGGTCATTGTTCAACAACGCAGCAGGAGTTGCCAATATCAAGCACCTTGCCGCAGGCTTCACCTATGAAGCTAATCCCGGATTTAGCTATTTTAATCGCGCTGCTTTCGTTACAAGCATCCCAATCAAATTCGGTGCCTTTGGCGTGGGTGCACAGCGATTTGGTGATCATCTCTATAACGAACACGTTGTAAGTACCGCATTCGCAAGCACTTTCGGACTCGCTTCAATCGGTGTAAAGATAAACTACATTCAATACCACGTGGAAGGCTCCGGAAATAAGTCCCTCTTCAGTTTCAACTTTGGAGGGATTGCAAAACTCACCGACCAACTATCCGTGGGGGCGCACATCATCAACATCAACCAAGGGAAACTAACGGAAGACGGAATAGACCGAATTCCTACCATCCTTCAAGTTGGGATTGCTTTCAAAGCTTTCACAAAGTTGACTGTAGTCACCGAGGTACAAAAAGATTTAGAGTACGACGCACTTTGGAAAGGTGGTATTGAATACCAGCCCTTCAAAAAATTCTTATTCAGGACAGGCTTTAACATCCATCCCGATGCAGCTTTTGCTGGCTTCGGTGCAAGATTCCAAAAAATGCACCTCGACTATGCGGCTACCTTTTTACGTCGCGCTGGTGTATCGCATCAGGCTTCCATCATTTATCATTTTCGCGCCGCCAAAGAATGAAAACATTTCCTATCCTTCTTTCATTCCTGATTGCTTGTTACTACTGTCATGCACAAGACTATCCGCGTTACCAAATCGATATCCAAAACATTATTGATGACGCGTATGGCTACCAAGAAGAAGTCTTGAACTACGATGAGCTCTATGAAAATCTTTTACAGTTTCGCTCGCATCCGAAAAATCTTAATAAAATAGACGCAGACGGTCTGCTTGAGTTGCATGTGTTGACACCGGCACAGATACAAAGTCTATTGACTTATCGCGCCAACGTCGGTGAATTTGTTTCTATTTATGAATTACAAGCTGTTCCCGATTTTGATTTACCGATTATTTACAAGCTCATTCCTTTTGTGTTTGTGCCCGACCCCTCCGCGGTAATTTCACGCGGGCTGTTTCAAAGAATACGCGAGGAAGGTGATCACTATCTACTACTGCGTTATGGCGAATCTCTGCAACGCAAAGCTGGCTTTACAGAAAGTGATAGCAGCAAGCAATTTAAAGGCTCGACAGGAAAACTTGCGGTTCGTCTGCGATCATCAAGGCCTGGCGATTTTAGTTTTGGTTTATCCTTTGAAAAAGATGAAGGAGAACCCATGCGATGGTCGACACGAAACAAACAATATGGTTTTGACTATTCTTCTTTTCATTTACAACTTGTAAACAAGGGACGACTAAAAAATATAATCCTTGGTGATTTTCAAGTACAGTTTGGACAAGGGCTTGTTCTCGGTGGCGGCTTCGGTATGGGTAAAGGCGGAGAGACGATTACGAGTGTTCGCAAAAGCAATATTGGGTTACTTCCGTATACTTCATTCTATGAAGCTGGCGCTTTCCGAGGCATCGCTGCAACAGTAGAACTCTCACGGAAATTCATAATTACCAATTTTGTCGCACGTAACAACCGTGATGCGCGCGTAGTAGAAAATGAAGACGCTGAATTCATCACCACGCTTCAGACCACCGGACTTCATCGCAATGAAAAAGAAATGGCCATGCGAAAGCAAAGCACGGAAACAAATGCCGGCATCGTTTTGCAATTCAAGCATCAAGGATTGGAAGCGGGCATCATCTCTCATTACTTGTCCTACGACAAACCACTGACTAAAAAAGCAGCACTCTACAACCAATTTTCTTTTTCAGGAAAAACGAATCTTAACAATAGCATCTATTTGAACTACAATTGGCAGAATATTTCCTTCTTCTCGGAGATTGCAAATTCGATGCAGGCTGGCAGTGGCTTCATTACCGGTGTATTGGCAAGTCTTCACCCAACTTTCGATTTGTCGTTGGTCGGCAGATTTTACCAACGCAATTACCATGCGTTGTATGGAAATGCTCTTGCGGAAAATACGACAGCACAAAATGAACAAGCGTTATATTGGGGATGGAAATACCGAATGAACCGACGATGGACCGCGAGCGGATACATCGATCTATTTGTATTTCCATGGATAAAGTTCAGAAATTATCAACCCTCTCGCGGTAGTGAATGGCTCGCGAAAATAGATTACACGCCCAATCGCAAAGTAAAATTCTTTGTGCAGTTTCGGCAAGAGGAAAAGAGCCGCAATCAGTCGAATGAGGGGCCATTGTATATATCGTCTGCTACACGCAAACAAAATTGGGTAGTCAGTTCAGTGTTTGGTATCGGTCAGAAATTAAGATTACAAACAAGGCTGCAAGGCAGTAACTTCAAGTTCAATAGTGACTACAGCGGAGGAATAGCAGTCATGCAAGACATTAGTTTTGAAGCCGGTAAATTTGAATTTTCCGCACGCTATGCGCTGTTCGACACCGATGATTTTGACAATCGACAATACGCCTATGAAAAGGATGTTCTACTGGCCTACAGTCTACCATCGTATTACGGACGTGGTGTCCGTCACCTGGCTATGCTCGAATACAAAGTTAGCCGATCTTTAACGTTGTGGTTTCGGTATACACAAACACGTTACGCGCACCGGGAGGAGATTGGAACAGATTTGGAGATGATAAAAGGTGATTTGGAAAGTGATGTAAAGTTTCAGGCACGATTGAAGTTTTAGTTCTCCAATTAAAAGTCCATTTTGCATCGGGGATTTTACCTATGGATCTTTGGATGAACATACTGGGGTGGGTCGGCTCAATTTGTGTAGTTGCTGTATACGGTCTCAATAGTTTTCAAGTCATCAAAACGACGTCGCCGCTTTTCTACATCATGAATTTGGCAGGTGGTCTGTTGTTGATCTTATTCTCAGTTTACAAGGAGGCGTACCCAAATGTGTTTATCAACGTTGTTTGGGTGATTATTGCCATTCCCGGTTTAATTAAATCATTTCGAAAAGTGTAATGCAGCTCGCACAAAAAAATATTTGGATTCAAAAAATCGTAGCGGGTGTTTCGATCTTACTGCTCGTTGTAAAGATTGGCGCTTATTACTTGACGAACTCCGTTGCCATCCTCACCGACGCGATGGAGGGCATTGTAAACATCATTGCAGGATTCGTGGGATTGTACAGTTTATATCTCAGCGCAAAGCCGCGTGACGAAGATCACCCTTATGGCCACGGCAAAATTGAATTTATCTCCGCTGCGCTTGAAGGTTCAATGATTCTGGTCGCTGGTGCAATTATTTTTTACCACGCTATCAAAAATCTGTTTTACCCAGCCGAAATGCAGCAACTCGACGTGGGCATGATCCTCATTTGCATCACCGCGATTATCAATTTTTTCGTGGGCGCTATCTGCTTACGCGCGGGAAAAAGAAGCGATTCCATTGCACTTATTGCCAGTGGAAAGCACTTGCAGTCCGACGCCTACACCACCATTGGAATTGTTGCTGGATTGATCATTGTGTTCTTTACGAAAGTCATTTGGCTCGACAGTGTAATCGCGATCATCGTTGCCGTCATTATCGTTAGAACGGGCTATAAAATTATTCGCACATCCATCGCAGGTATTATGGACGAATCTGATCGCGAGCTGTTGGTGAAAATGGTTGGCATGTTAAACAACCATCGCCACTACAACTGGGTGGACCTGCACAACGTGCGTATCATCAAATACGGGAACGTACTTCATATTGATTGTCATCTTACAGTGCCATGGTTTTTGAACGTGCACGAAGCTCACCGCGAGATTGACGAGCTGACGGGATTAGTACGAGCGCGTTTTGGTAGAACGATCGAATTTTTCGTTCACACAGACGGATGCCTACCCTTCCAATGTCGGCTTTGTGACAAGGGTGACTGTGCTGTCCGCCATCACGCTTTCGAGAAAAAAATCGAATGGACCGTCGAAAATATTTCCTCTGACCAGAAACATCGGCTAGACTAATTTGGCCGATGTCTCCAGATAACGGATAACTGATAACCAAGAGATTATCCAATCTCAATCACAACATCATCTGTCAAAGGATGTCCCACACAGGTGAGTACATATCCTTCGGCGCGTTCCGATTTAGATAATCCCTCTTCTTCATCAAGTTTCACCTGACCCGATAGACATTTACCACGACACGCTGTACATAAACCACTCTGACATGAATAAGGAAGATCGATACCCTGATCCAATGCAGTTTGAAGAATGGTAGCATCTGGCTGCACGACAAACTTGAATTCTTGGTTATCGTAACGAACAGTTACCTCACGCGCTTGCAGTGCGCCTCCAGCGGCGGCAACCTCATCCTTCTTCGCATCTTTGATCGTACCCTGGACAAAGCTTTCTTTAAAGATCTTGTCTTGCGGAATTTTGCGTTCAGCGAGTAAACCTTCTACGTTCTTCATCATGCCCTCTGGTCCGCACATCAAGTAGGTTGTCTTATCAATACCCCAATCAGGAATGCGTTCAAAAAGCTTTGTGAGCATATCGTGATTCAGCAAGCCCGAGTAACCTTGCCAGTTCATCGGTGCATTATCGAGCACATGGATGACGTGTAGACGCCCTTCATACTGCGTCTCTAATTTCTCTAGCGTTTGCTTGAAGATGATGCTATCGATATCACGGTTGCAGTAGATAAGCGAAAGAATACTTTCAGGTTCTTGTGTAAGAATGCTTTTAATGATCGACATCATGGGCGTAATACCAGAACCGCCGGCAAACATGATGAGGTGGCGTTTACGCTTCGCATCAAACTCCGTGGTAAACTGTCCCATCGGCTCCATGATTTTGATCGTTTGTCCGGCCTTCAAATTATCAGGAAGCCAGTTAGACATCAACCCTTGATCTACGCGTTTCACGGTAACAGCAAGGTCGGCGTCTGTAAATGGTGAAGAGCAAAGCGAATAAGCACGGCGCACCTCTTTACCTTGAACCGTAGTAATGAGTGTTAAAAACTGACCCGATTTATAATTGATCTTCGTTTGAGGCTGTTCGAAAACAATGCTAATGGCGTCTTTCGTTTCCTGAACGATCTGCTTAACCTTAAGGTCATAATAATGCGGGCCCGCTGGTGCTGCCTCTTTCTTTTCTGATTTCTTGAAAAAGCTAAATGCCATACTGAATTGCTAATTTTTTAAGTTATTCAACATAAGTCCCTGCTAATTAACAACAAAGAAAACCTATGCCGGTTCTGAAACAGGCACAAAAGTAAGGAGGAAAAGGTTAATTTTGGACTTTAACTGAATTACCGTGCAATTAAATCCACTTACTGCCATCTCGCCCGTTGACGGCAGATATTTCGAGACTGTAAAACCGCTCGCGCCTTACTTCTCTGAAGCAGGGTTGATCAAGTACCGCATCCAGGTTGAGATTGAATACCTCATCAACATGTCGGCAACCGTTCAAGAGTTGGAAGACTTCCCTATTCACCAACTGGTAGAGATTCGCAAGATCTACAAGAATTTTACAGAATTCCACGCGCAGGAAGTTAAAGACATCGAAAAAACAACCAACCACGACGTGAAGGCGGTTGAGTACTACATCAAGCGCGAGTTCGATCGACTGAAGCTCGATCAGTTCAAAGAATTTGTTCACTTCGGATTAACCTCTCAGGATATCAACAACACGGCAATCCCGTTGTTGCTGAAAGAGTTCATGGAGAAAGAATATTACAATATCATCGATAGCCTCCTCACCAAACTTAACCTCCTGGGCAGAGATTGGAAAGATATCCCAATGCTTGCATTCACCCATGGACAGCCTGCTTCACCAACACGTCTTGGTAAAGAGATCATGGTTTTTGCAAAACGTTTAGAGAAACAATTGCAGCAACTAAAAACTGTACCACACGCGGCTAAATTTGGAGGCGCAACAGGTAATTTTAATGCCCATCACGTTGCTTATCCTGACATCGATTGGAATAAGTTTGGCGATGAGTTCTGTACACACCTCGGGCTTTCGAGAAGTTATCCGACGACGCAGATCGAACACTACGATAATCTTGCTGCATTGTTTGACAACATCAAACGCATCAATACGATTTTGATTGATTTCAGTCGCGACATGTGGCAGTACATTTCGATGGAATACTTCAAACAAAAAATCAAAGAGGGCGAAGTTGGTTCTTCAGCAATGCCTCATAAAGTGAACCCTATTGACTTTGAAAATGCGGAAGGGAATCTCGGTTTTGCCAACGGCATATTTGAATATCTCTCGGGTAAACTTCCTATCTCGCGTTTGCAACGTGACCTCACCGACTCGACGGTATTAAGAAACATCGGCGTGCCGATGGCGCACACTTACGTGGCCATTCATTCATTATTGAAAGGCATCAACAAATTAGAATTAAACAGAGCAGCTATCGAGCGCGATCTCAATGAAAACTGGGCTGTCGTTGCCGAGGCTATTCAAACTATTTTGCGTAAAGAAGGATATCCCAATCCTTACGAAGCATTGAAAGCACTGACACGCAAGAATGAAAAAGTAACACAAGAAAGCTTGGCTACATTTATCGATGAGCTGAAGATTTCTGATACCTTAAAAACAAGGTTAAAGGCAATCACTCCGTTTACATACACCGGCATTTAGTAAGCCGATTTAATCGTTCTATCGTTCATTTAAACATATCAGTCCAAAGCAAGCGTAAATTCATAGGAACTTGTACTAAATTATAGTAAAGCAAACCTTATGAATTTACGTTATGCCATTTCAATGGTAGTCATCGTCAGCGTCATCTTGCTGTTCGATGGTTGCAAATCTGACGACGACGAGCCACAAGTAGACACTCCTGTTATCGAGAGTTTCTCACCGACATCCGGCATCCTCATGGATGAAGTTACTATCAATGGTAAAAACTTCAACACTTCAAAAGATCTCAACATTGTCAAATTCAACGGCATCATCGCCGAGGTGTTAACATTTTCCCCCACACAACTTAAAGTCGCGGTTCCTGCTTCTGCTACTACTGGGCCGATCACGGTAGAGGTCTTACAAAAGGTGGGCAAAAGTGAGACAGATTTCATGGTGCCTACACCTGAAATTATCGACGTGACTCCATTGCTTGGCGGAGAAGGACTTCCTGTAGTCATCACGGGTGAGAATTTCTCGGTAAAAACGCCGACGCTTAACATTGTAAAATTCAATGGTACAATAGCTGAAGTCTTGAACGCCTCTGCGAATGCATTGGAAGTCGCCGTACCTGCGGGAGCAACAACAGGAAAGGTGACGGTAGAAGTTGGCGTGAACAAAGGAACCAGTGCTGAAGAGTTTGAGATTTGCAATGATGCTGAACTGATCATTGTGAGTGCTACAGCAGAACTCACGGATGCCACCAACACACATGCGATTATCGTGGTAAAAAATGTAGGAAAACAAACGATCGATCTTACGCAGTGGGCTTATCAAAATTATGCTTCGAAAGACAACATGGTTGGCGATGATGCCGGTGGTGGCGGATCGTTCATCTTTGAGAATGTGACCTTAGAAACTGGTGAACAATACACGATACATGCATATGCAGGCTTGTCTAACAGTAGCCTGTACAACTATTTTATCATCAACCTATATGTTCCCAATGGAGAAACAGTAGCGGAATGTTACAGTGACAACAACTCCATCATCGTTCCCTTGGAAAAATAAACATTTGACGCTATGGCAAATGGCGGTGTGTCCGAGCGTATCGGCACACCTTTTATTTTTCTTCAGGCGTATACAAAAGCTTTTTGGAAGCAAAATCGAAAAGGGTTAACCTTCGAAGATTGTAATACGCTGTCCAAAAGCTTTTCAATGCTTGTAGATAACTACGTTTCGCGTCATCTTTTTCTGTGAGCGCGATATTTAAGTTTGTTATATCAATCTTCCCGATCAAGTAGCGATTCTGCGCGACGTTATATCGCTCCGCTGCAACCTCATCTGCTTTTCGGGTGATATCAATCTGTAATCGAAGCATCTCAAACTGTCGAACTTGCGTCATTATTTCCTGCTCGAAGGTCACCTCATCTTGGGCAATCACATAATCGTTAAGCTTTTTATTTGCAATAGCTGTACGCATTCTTGCCTTGTTACGTCCCCAATCGAGAACCGGAACACTTAGGGTGAGGTTAAATTGCTGAAGCTCTTCTGGTTTAACGTAGATGTCGTCTAATCTCGGACCGGTATTATTCAAACCATACGTCGCAGAAAGATTAGTTGAGAACCTTTGCCCACGCGCCACAGCAACTTCTCTATCTGCCTCAATCCTGCGACGCTCAAACGCGATATAGGCAGCACGGTTCCCCCTTGCATGTTCTAGCGCTTCATCGACCGTCAATGTGAATTGTGGTATCAATTCAGGTAACAACAATTGCAAACTCTCCTCCTTTCGAAGTCCAATAAACGAACGTAGCAATAAAGAGGAGGTCTCCATATCAAGATTCGCTTGTGCTACATCTTGTCGTGAGCGCAGCAACTGAAGTTCTACCTGTAAAAGTTTATCCAAAGAAGTCGTACCAATATTATATCGACCTTGCTCTATTTTATAGATCGTGTCGTTGTTAGCCAAATTGAATTGTGCTATTTGAAGACTTACCTGCGCTTGCATTACATCAAAAAAACGGTCAACTGCCTCCTGAGAAATAAACTCCATTTGCTCCACAAACTCACGCTTCGATTCCTCATATCGCAAAGGCTCTGTCTTCTTGTCCCACCGGAGTGGGTTGAATGAAAATAACGGTTGGTCTAGGCGCAGGTTCATTACATCGCCCCGCCATAACTGACCGTCATCCAAAGCAAAATTGTTGAAGTAATTCAGGTTGCTGTTCGCAGATATCGTGCCACCTGTCCATGGGATAGGTTGAAGAAGACCGAGATTCAGATAGTTATTGGTCTGTTCCACTGTGGGATATTCAACTGTTCCATCAGGCTGCGGCGCCTCTACTACAGCCTTTTGATAACTCGGCGAACCGTTCAACCTCAGCTGCGGATTATAATTCGTCTTGAACACGCGGAACTGCCAGTAACGGTTCTCCTTGCGTGTCTCGGCCTGTTTGGCTGCGGGAGATTCTCCTTTCGCGCGAATGATAATATCATCTAACGATAAAGAATCTTGGGCTTGAAGCGTAGTCATACTAACAGCGACGCTAAAAAATAAATACACCAATTTTTTACTCATGACGCAATGAAGTAATAGGATCTTGACTAGCAGCTTTATTTGCGGGGGCGATCCCGAAGATCAACCCGACAGATGCCGCTACACCGAATGAAATGAGAATAGATAAAAAAGTAATGACTGTTGGAATTCCTAAAAATAAAGACACGCCTACAGCGATACCAATACCAAGCATCACGCCTATCACACCCCCTGTTACACTGATCATAATCGCTTCAAACAAAAACTGCTGTACAACGTCACTTTTCTTTGCGCCGATAGAAAGCCGCAATCCTATCTCTTTGATGCGCTCCAATACCGATGCTAACATAATATTCATAATGCCAATACCTCCTACCAACAAAGAGATACATGCAATCGCCAATAATACACCATTGAAAATTTCATTGGTACGTTGCTCTTGCTTTAATAACAACTCAGGAATCTCGATTTCATAATCAATGACATCGTAGTGTCGGCGCTGCAATAATCGAGAAATAATCTCCGCCGTGATCGATAGCTGTTTGGTGTTGTCTATTTGTACAACAAGACGATCGATCTGATGATAATTTTTCTTTTCTGCTTCCGACTCGGGAGAAGACTGCGTTCCACTATTAAACATGCCGCGACTACGCATCGACTCTTTACGGATTGCCTCAGCCGTAACTTTATCGCGATTCTTATAACGAACCAAAACAGATTGGACAGGCGTGTACACATCCATATTGAAATCGCGAATACCAAGCTTGCTTATGCTGTTGGATGAAACAGCGCGTTCCGTCAATACGCCAATAACGGTAAGCCAATGTTGGCCAACTTTAATATTCTTTCCGATCGGATACTCTGTTGGAAAAAATTTCGCTTTGATCGAACTGCCGATCACACATACTGGCGCGCCTACTTTCAACTGCTCTTCATTGAACATTTGCCCATCTTGCAGCGAGAAGTTAAAGATCTCAAAATATGACGGTTCAATACCCACAAGTTTCGCAGACCGACGAAGCCCCTTGCGGATGACATAGGTATCTAAGATGATTTCTGGACTTACACTCGTCACACTTGGAATCACGTCCGTGATACTTTCCATATCACGCGTGGTGAGCCCAGGAGAAAACTTCTTCTTTTCCTTTTGCCCAACAGCTTCTTCTATTTTCTCCTCTTTCTGCTCGGCGATGGGTTTAATAACAATATTATTTACCCCGACCAATTTGATCTGTTCTTGTAGCTCTCGCTGTGCGCCATTACCAATGGCAAGCATGGCAATTACAGCCGCGACACCAAAGATGATTCCTAGACCTGTAAGAAGTGAACGAACTTTATTGGCAACAACCGCACCGACTGCGATTGAAAAGTTTGCCATGACACGTTGTGAAAACATGCGATTAGTTTTGGACTGATGCTGTCGGTACTACTTTCTTCTGCTCTGTTTCTGCAGGCTTCTCCTGCTGATCTTCCTTCTTCCGCTTACCATTCATCTCTTTTAACAAGGCAACTTCCTCTTCCTCCAAACCTGCAGGAACGGATAAATAAACTTTATCTTCAAGTGTCAGTCCGCCCAGAATTACAACATCATTCGCATTGGTGTGACCGATCATGACTTCCTGCTTTACAGTCTTCAATCCTTCAACTTTGTAAACGAATGTGACGGTATCGGCTTGGCTATGCAGACTTTCTAATGGAATATACAGCGCGCTGTCAATAACGTGCGCAACGATACGGTTACTGGTCGTCATCGATGGGCGAAGGGTTGGATCTGTGCCGGCAATTTCAACAGCTACTTCAAATACTTTGGCATCCGAATTCGGACGCTGCTCACCAACGTTGGCAACTCGAATCACTTTGCCTGACAATTTTTTATCTGGATATGCATCCAGGCCGATGTCAACACTTTGACCAGCCTTAACTTTACGAACATCTACTTCATTCACATACGTCTTAGACATCATCTTTGTGAGATCCGGCAACGTCGCTACAGTAGGCTCCCACATGTTGATTTGAGATCCTGCCTTGATTGGTTTTCCGTCCCAACCTTTTTCATAAATCACCATACCATCCTCAGGTGCAGTAACATTGAACGCTTCCATCACCTTCATCATCGCGCCAAATTCATTTTGCACTTTCTTTAGCTCAGCCGAAACTTCACGCATCTTTTCAACATTCTGCTTCTTCTTGATTTTATAGTTCTCTTGAGCCTGTTCGTATGCACGTACCGCTTTCTCTAGATTGATTTCATTTTGTTTGATGGTTGCTGGCGGCTCAAACTTCGATTGATCCAAGATGATCTTCTTTTCTTCGTAGCCGTATTTCAAATTGATCAGCTCATCACGTGACTGGCGCATTTGCAACGTTGTGTCCAACTGAGTCTGTACGAACTTGGAGTTTGCCTTTTCAAGCTCGATCTGTTTTTCATTAAAGCGGTTTTGGAATTCAGAGCGATCAAGTGTGGCCACCCATTCTCCTTTTTTAACAACCGTACCTTCGTCTATAATATTTTGAATGGTAACATTCCAGATTCTGAAATCACGAAGCTGAGTCGGCCCCAAGATTTTAACCGAGTTCTTTGCTTCGAGCTCGCCCGTAGTTTCGATTTCAACTTTAAACGGCCCGCGTTTCACCGTTGCCATTAACGCCTCTGCCGCCCCTGCCTGCTTATTCCTGAAATAGAATAATAAGACCAGAATGACAACGACGAGCGCGCTTGCACCAATGATTAGATTTTTTTTCTTCATGACAAATTGAGGTTGAGGCATAAATAGTTAACCGAACAACGTTAGGATATACAACTTCTAAGTACTGAAAAAGATTGTATAGGTTACAGAATATATTTAACCATCGGCCGAAAGAAACGTTCAACGGCAACGTTTGTAAACAAATCTTAAACAAAAATGCCGGTCTGACTTCTCAAACCGGCATCTTTTAAGCGTCATGAACACTTTAACTATTGGTTTGCGCCCTTTTTGACGATAATCTTAGACAATGCTGTGGTCTTATCAATTTTACCAGCGGCCAAATCTTTGAGCACCGTTGCTTTAATATTTAACTCTAACGACGCTGGAATTCCGCATTCTGGGCAACGTGTAATGCGTGCCTGAAAGATCAATGATTCATCATCCTTTAAGCTTTTCACCGTTTTACCGTATTCAAGTATATTTTCTTTTAATTCCTGCTCGAACTTAGGATATAACTCAGTAACCTTTTTGTTACGGGTATCCAGGTCAATATTGCTTAGCCCTACCGTTGGCATATCATATCGATCATAGCCTTGTTGCCCATTGGTGCTGAAGGTTTGCATGTAGAAGATCACGCCGAAATTCTTCAAATGCTCGTAATAGATGTTATCCTCAGTAAAATAGGTTTTGGATAAATCTGCACGGTAAAGTCTGTTGAAGATGCTGCTCAGGAGTTCAAGATCTGGCTCTACTTCGTCAACAGTTTGCGTATTGGTCAACTTGATCTTCGCCAACAACTGCGGACGGGTTAGTTTACCTTGTTTGTATGCGACGAGATCTGACTTCTGTGCTTCCGCTGAAAGCAATGTTCTTTTCTGTGCGCCAAAGATTCGCAAGTTGTACATGCGTTGCTGCGCACCTTGATTGGTAATCATGATCTTTTCTCCGGTAGGCACTGCCGTTAGCAAGTCACTGTAATCGGCAAGGAATGTTTTCGCAGCGTCAAGCACACGTGTATGATACGACTCGCGTACACTGTCCATATCAAGTCTACGTTTCTTAGAAGCTCTGTCTTGTAACTTTTCCGTGTCCTTCCCTGAAGCGTTGTTGTTGCTTGGATTTTGGCCGATGATCACGTCTTCATTATTTGGATTACTCACCTGAAATTGTCCTCCATTTGAACCACTGTTGTAGATCATCATATCGCCCGGATCCGAGAAAATTATCGGCACTGTAAAGTCTGTGGGAATTGTAAAGGTGATTCCGTATCCAGCCTGATAGTTGCCATCTACTTCGATCGCAAGAAAATTGCGTTCCTTACTGAATTGTTGTTTGATCAACGTCGCCAACACATTTTCTGCTACTTCTATATCACGGTTCATCCGATCGTCATTCGTTTGTTGGGCCAATCCAACAGTCACCATGAAAATCGAGAGAACCGCACTGATCAATAATCGCATTGCTTTCATACTTAATTTATTCTTAAATGCTCTGATAATTGCTTAATACTTTGTTTCTTTTGTTTGGACCGGTGCCCCTACCGTTGTGATAATACTCGATAGAATTTGCTGGGTTTCTTCTTTAAACACACTTGTGTTTTGCTCAAGGCTATTCAATCGGGTTTCTACCAATTGAAGGTCGTCATTACGTTGCTGCTTCAAATACTTCGCAAAATCCACAAGTAGGTTCTCGATGTATTCCTTCTGCTCCGAGTTTGTGAGCTCGAAGTAATTTTTCACCATAGCAACATTTTCTGTTTGCAGTGATGTTACATACGATCGAATTTGATCCTGTGAGGCTGTCGACGCTTCGCGTACCAACCGATCGATCTTACCGGAGTTCGTCGCTAAGTTATGACGAATCGATGCATCTAATTTTTCTTGCGACGCATTCCATGATGTTTGCATGGCCGCGTTATTCTGCTGAAGCGATGTATTAATCATCTTCTGCACGTCTTCAGCATTGATCGATGCTACTTGCACAGGAACTTCTCGTTGAGGTTTCGTCGGCTCTCCGAAGCTGAGGGTAAACTGATTCCCAGCAGTGCTTACACGAATGTCGGTTAATCGCCCCACGATCATCAGCAGTAACAACGTAGCGGCTATGCTCATTACCGTCTTAAATACGGACGACTGCCAGAAGTAGACTTGTCTACTATTATCGCCCACAAATATCGGAGGTGCAATTACTTCTTTGTCGCTTACGCTACTCATTACCCCGCGCAATCTTTTAAAAGACTCGTACTCCTCTCGGGCCGCGGCATTCGTTAGCAGGTATTGTTCTACTTTTTCGCGTTCAACGCCTTCGAGTTCGCCATAGAGGTATGACAGCCAATCGTGTTCTTGTGGTTTATAACTCATAGCCTAATGTATCTTTTGTCAAGTTCTTTTTTTCGAGAATTTTCTTCAATCCGTCAAGTCCATAATACATTCGAGACTTCACTGTGTTTTCAGATATGTTCAACACCTCAGCGATCTCCCGAAACTTCAGTCCCTCGTACTCTTTCATGATCACCACCTCACGCTGCTCTTCACTGAGTTCTAACAAGGCCTCTTGCAAGATTTCTGAAAGCTCAGACTGATGGTATTGACTCTCAGGATTATGATGACGGTGTCCGGAACCTTCCCATTGTGGTGAATCTTCAGCTTCTTTATTCCACACAATGTCGAATGATAACGCGCGACTACCTTTTCTTCGGCGGGCTTCTTCGCGGCAGTAGTTTACGGCGATTTTATAGAGCCAGGACTTGAAACGGGCCACATCCTGGAGACCTGCCAAACTGCGGCACATCGAGATAAATGTTTTCTGAGTTGCTTCCATGGCCAGGTCGTGATCCAAGAAGAACTTATAGCTGAAGTTATAAATTCGCTTGTACCACAGCTGCACCAGCTTTCCTTGGGCGTTCTGGTCCCCTTGTTTTGCCCGGGTAATAAGGGTATCAGAATGCATCATCGCGATGTCGACTAAAGTTTCCGCCATGGAAAAGGTTTGATTTTGCGCCGTTTTACCGGTTTCTAATACAAAGATGATGACCTTGCTCGGAAAGTTTTAACACTAAAGAGATTTTTTAGGGCGATCCTCCGCGACAAACCGGGCCGGGCTATCCGCTATACTGCTACCCAGAATTCTCGGGGCGCGGGTGCCGCTCCTATTCCCTTATTGCGCCCTAACCAACTTGAACACTTGAACACCTGAACACTTGAACACTTTCTATTATCTTTGCCCGCTTTATGAAAAAGATAATCGCCTTTCTTATCCGTTATGTACCGCGGAAATATCTCCAAAGAGTAGCGGGTGTAGGCTTAAAAATAGCATCCCTATTCTATCGTGGAAGCGCCGTTCAATGCCCTGTATGCAACACTGGTTTCAGAACGTTTCTCCCATACGGGCGTATCAATCCAAGACCAAACGCCTTGTGCCCAAGTTGCCTCTCCCTCGAACGACATCGACTGATCTGGGTGTATCTCAATGAAAAAACTGATTTTTTCAAACGCAAGCTGAAAGTGCTACACATTGCCCCTGAAGCATGCTTCATTACGCCGTTCGAAAAAATTCATGGCGAGGGCTACATCACCGCTGACATTGAATCACCGCTGGCAAAGGTGAAGATGGATATCCATTCAATTCCTTTTTCTGAAAACACATTCGATGCGGTACTTTGCAACCACGTACTCGAGCATGTGCGTGACGACATCCAAGCGATGCGCGAAATTCACCGCGTACTTAAACCCGGTGGATTCTCCATTCAACAAGTTCCTTTTTTTAATCCCGTCCCTGCTACGACGTTCGAAGATAACACCATCACCGATCCACGCGAACGCGAAAAAATCTTCGGACAAGATGATCACGTTCGGAAATATGGTCACGACTACGGCAAGCGTATGCAAATGGCGGGTTTGAACGCAATTGAAGATCCGTTTGTGAACGAACTTAGCGACGACGTCCGTCAGAAATTTGGATTGGTAAAAGGCGAAATCATTTTTGTTGGCAGAAAGTCGTTGTAGAGAGCTTCAAGTTAAAAGATTCAAGTTACAAGCTTCAAGTTACAAGCTTCAAGTTAAAAGATTCAAGTTACAAGCTTCAAGCTACTAGTGTCCGGTGAATTTTTAGTTTTGCAAATAACCCACGTTTTTATCACTAATAGATGTTTTTTGAAGTGCGTAAAAAAGAGGGGCTCAAAAAATTAAAATTTAATACAGCGTGCGCGTGGCCCAACTTAAACGCGGGGGAGCCCCGGCATGTGCGATGGGCAGCATGTTTAAGTTTCCCCTTTTTCTTTTGTTACTTTTCTATTTGGGGAAGCAAAAAGAAAAGTAAGAAGAGGATGATGCATGAAATAATCAGACGGACTCAGTAGAACGTTCAAAAGTTGATAAGAGTAGATTGCGATCCGGTTTTTCGGGCCGCTATGAAAAACTTTCTCCGGACACTTAATAGCTTCAAGTTACAAGCTGTGGGTTACAAGCTATGAATTGGGGCAATCCCGCGCGGCGGGCCGGGCTATCCGCTAAACTCCTCGTGCCAGCACGCCTTCTCGCGCTACTGCGGTGTACCGCTGCTATCCCTATTGCATTTTCTGCAGCATTACTCAGCGCAACTCCGCTCCGGCAACTCATGGCGGTCAAAAAACCTGCGTCTTTTAGGCATCCGTTACCACATCCCAGCAACCTCATTTGCCAATAAGGTAAACCCATCGTATTATTAACAAAGCATTTATCGCGACCAGCTGCAAAAACTCGAAGCTCGCAGCTCAAAACGCGAAGCTTGCATTATGAACGCTACCATTCTCCTCATTGCTTGTCCTGACCAGCCCGGACTCATCTACAAAATCACACAAGTCATTTTCAAACACAACCTCAACATCATTAGTAACGGTGAGTTTGTGGAAAGAAATTTTAACTATTTCTTCATGCGTACTGAGTTCTCAGGAGACGTCGATGTGGCATTGTTCACACAAGAGCTAAAAGCGTTTTTATCAGACGAAGCGTTTATCAAAATTTCTCCACGGAAAAAACGCGACATCGCCATTCTTGCAACCAAAGAATACCATTGCTTGAGCGACCTTTTGGTACGACATGCTTTCAACGACCTCGATGCAAATATTAAATGCGTCATCAGCAATCATCAAAACCTCGAAGACCTTACCAACAAGTTCAACATCCCTTTTCATTATGTACCGGCAGAAGGTCTTGAGCGTACCGAACATGAAGTGGCGCTGCTAAAGATCATCGAAAATTATAATCCTGAATTTCTGGTGCTCGCGAAGTATATGCGAATTTTATCACCGACATTCATTGGCAAGTTCAACAACCGAATCATTAATATCCACCATTCATTTTTACCGGCATTTGTCGGCGCAAATCCTTACAATCAAGCGTATGAACGTGGCGTGAAAATCATTGGTGCGACCGCTCATTTCGTGAATGATAACCTTGATGAAGGACCAATCATTGCGCAGAGTGTCATTCCTGTAGCACATAGCCACAGCGCAAAAGAAATGGCACAAGCGGGAAGAGATGTCGAAAAAATTGTTTTGGCAAGATCACTGAAGCTTGTCTTAAGCGACAGTGTTTTCGTTTACAAAAACCGAACGATTATTTTTGATTGAGTTCCATTACAAAATCTTATCACTGATTTTGTAACAAAGTCCAACTTGCAGGTTTAGGCTATGATTCTTTAAGTTGACATCCTCGTACACGTTCGTGAGTCCCACATTTTGTTGCAACCCAATTTTAACATCGACATTTTGTTTTAAAGGGATGTACATACCGGCATTAAAACTTAATCCGGCGTCTAACGACTGTAGATCGAGATTTGATTTACTACCACGATCATCACGCGAAAAGCTCACAGCATTTAACAGCACGGAAACATAAGGCCCGAATGAAAACGTCCATCGTACTCGCGTTCCACCCTCAAAACCATAATTAATAGGGATAGTCAAATAGTTAAATCGACGAATTATTTTAGCAGTACCTGCATCTACCATTGGATCACCACCATCAATGTACCGGTACTGCCCAGACTTTAACACATCGCCTTTCTGCTCATACACCAATTGTCCATAGAGAAATCTTCCATCACGACGGAGGTTAAAGCTAACGCCACCACCAACTGTGAAACCAAATTTTGAAGATGGACCATCATCAGATCCGTCGGCGCCCCAGGTAAAACTATGATTCGGGCCAATTACAGCTTCAACACGAACTTGCGCCGAAATCACAGAGACCGTCGAGCAAAATAAAACCAGACTTACAATTCCCCTTAACATCATTTCAAAATTTAAACGACGTACCGACAAATAAATTCAATGCGTTTGTTCTAAAGCTCCAGTTTCCCTTTGATAAATCTTTCAATCCAAAGTTGTCTTGCAACCCAATCCGAATGTCACATTTGTCACTAACGGGAATGTATAACGTGTACACAATTGTTGCACCAAAATCAAAACTCTTGAAATTCGGATTTCCGTCGCCATTGAATGACTCACCATGTCCGTTTTTCGTAACGGTTTTTTGAGTAATGAGACTACTTACAAAGAATCCACCCGCGACTTGCATTCGGACGCTACCGCCAAACTCATAACCAAGTGTAACGGGAATGGAGATCGAATTCAACCGGGTATAAATCGTACCCTCGCCTAACGAGATGTTGTTGTTATCTCTAAATGCAACTTTCTCCTGTGCGCCCTTTCTTTCATAAAGCAATTGGGCATTAAGCGATAGGTCATCGGATATACCATAAGAAGCACTTATGCCGCCGCCGATACCAATTTTCGGGTCGTAAAGATCGATTGGAATTTCAGAGCGAATAGACATTAATCCAGGTCCTACAAACACATCTACACGCTTAAGTTGTGCCACCGTTAGACTTATCGTGGACATCATGATGACGATTGTCATCCAGAAGATTTTATTTTTCATTAGGGTTCAATAATGCGTAAAGATAGATATTTGACAATAACTACGAAAGCAGTACCCTCCACGCATCCTCAACGCGCCCCTCAGCAATGTATTGTTTTGCCAAGCGATGAATTTCATCTGTCCCCCGCGCTTTTGCATTTGCATACGCAGGCAAATGCGCTACCGAAATATCTGTCGGAAGTTTTTCTACATTCCCTAAAATACCGAGATCATTTCCGCTTAGAACGGAACTGTTGCGAACTGCTTCCGGAATATTATCAAAGCCCAAACTCGCGCGGTCCAATGGCTTCGGCACTTTAAATATCGAATCACCTTGCACGCGACAATACCAGTCGCCTCCAAGTCGCGCGACAGCATCAAGCTTAAAAGGATCTATTCTTCCGTCGTTATCTAAGATTTCATCCTTCACATGCATCATTACCACTTCGCAGATGACCAAGTTGCCTGCGCCACCCTGATCGCCAGTGCGAATCACTTGTAAAACTTTACATTCCATCGATACAGGAGATTCCTTCACCCGAGGTGGCTTTACTTTTAGAGACGGTACTTCTGTAAAGCCAGCTTTTACAAATTCATTTACACCCTTCGGAAATTCTGCGCTTGCAAGGTTCGCCTGTTGCACCATATCATACGAAACGATGTTGATGACTACTTCGGCAACTTCCTGCACGTTCTCGTATGTGTTCTTTACAGTATTGTCTCGGCCTCGGCGCGCAGGTGAAAAAATTAACAATGGTGGATTAGACCCAAAGCAATTAAAAAAACTAAACGGACTAAGATTAACATTCCCATCTTTATCGACGGTACTCGCAAACGCAATTGGACGTGGCGTTACGGCACCAAGAAGCAAGGCATGTATTTTCGGAATTGAAAGATCTTTGAAATCGACTGTCATATGAAATGAAGTTAGAAGTAAGCAGTTGCAATCACATTTTTTCCGACGTCGTTGTTTCCACAACATCAACTGGCTGCACTGCTTTCGGTAAGGTGATTAGATGATAAACAAAAATGAGAATCAAGATACATGGCAAGAGGTATGCGCCGTACTTGAATCGACTTCCTGTGTGGCTGTAAGTCCAGGAAGAAAAGTCGATACCTGTTTTCGCAACAACCGCCGATGCCGCAACAATCAGTATCAGAAATATAGCTAGCGATACTGTACGCTTAAGGGTACCGTTGCGCACAAGCCAACGTACGATTTCTCCAATAAAAACCGCGACGCCAACCACACATGACACGGTTAGTAAGGTCTTTGGAAAAGTTCGGAGGTAATGATACTTGTAAATGATCAATCCAATTTTACCTAGCACGTTTGGACTTCGCAGCAGTACACTGTCGAGAACCACCAATGCGGCTACGAACAGATAAAACACAAATCTATTTTTCATACAACTTACATTATCACGCTACTCATGCGAAGCAAGTACCTTACCCGAACACGAACCGAACCCGATACGCACACCATTCTTTTCAGCGTGGCCACGAATGATTAACGTATCGTTGTCATGAAGAAATGTTCTCGACGTGCCATCCGACAATGTCAAAGGCTTTTCACCATTCCAACTCAGTTCAAGCAACGATCCATACGATCCCGGTGTTGGTCCACTAATGGTTCCCGATGCGTACAAATCACCGACTTGTATATTGCAACCATTCACGGTATGATGCGCTAATTGCTGCGCCATGTTCCAATACATATACTTAAAATTCGATTTGCTGATCGAGGTCTCTTTCCCTGCTTTCGGTAGAACAAATACTTCGAGATGAATATCAAAATTCCGTATACCGGTAAAAGTTAAGTATGGTAATACAGGAGGATCTTGTGTTGGCCCTTCAACACGAAAAGGTTCGAGCGCATCCAGTGTGACTATCCACGGGGAGATCGTCGACGCAAAGTTTTTAGAAAGGAATGGGCCAAGCGGAACGTACTCCCATTGCTGAATATCGCGTGCAGACCAATCGTTGAATAACACCAAGCCAGCAATCATATCTTCCGCGCCTTCCGTTGTAACGCGATCGCCCAGTGCATTCTCGCCGCAGGTAATGAATGCAACCTCCAATTCAAAATCCAATTTCCGAGAAGGACTAAAGATTGGCGAGGCTACATCAGGTGGTTTAATTTGTCCTTTCGGTCTACGAACTGGTGTACCTGTAACGACGATTGACGACGCACGCCCATGATATCCCACCGGTAAATGTTTCCAGTTTGGTAACAGCGCATTTTTAGGATCACGAAACATCGAGCCGACGTTGGTAGCATGTTCCTCGCTACTATAGAAGTCTGTATAGTTTCCAATGCGCACCGGCATTATCATTTCTACATCGTGCATGGGAACCAAGGCAATCTTTCGTGACGCATGATCGCGCAGAATATGATTCTCTGCCTTCAATAAATTGCTAAGACATTCCCGAACTTCTCGGATTTTTTTTCTTCCCAGCGAAAGAAAATCATTGAGGTATTTTTGATGGAAAACTTTATTGGGCAAATCCACAGAATCTAGGAATCCATGGTCTTGCAAATGAGCAAGATCAACAACGTACTCCCCTATCGCAACACCAGCAACTGGACTGCGATTGGAAGTTTTAAAAATTCCGAAGGGAAGATTTTGAATAGGAAAATCAGACAGCGGTGGTACCTCCACCCAGCTTTTGCGGTTTGGATCGTTTGATGAAAGCATTTGGAAAGATAGAAAAAAGCAGCGAGCGCTTTCCAAACTTTTAACGGTTCGTACAACATTCCGCTGCTTTTCTTCAACTTACAATCGCTCTTGTTAGTAATAAGCGCACCTTGCATGTGCTATCCCTATTCCCAAAACTTTCGCCCTTCAACTCTCGCCAACTCCGCATTGGCAAGGCAAGCTTGATATTGATATTGCAATTGATTTAACTGACTGCGCTGCAAATTTGTGGTTGCAAACACCAGGTCAACAGACGTTGCCACGCCGCGGTCGTAACGCACCTGGGTAAGACGTTGCGCCTCTTGCGCGGTTTCAATTTGTATCATCGCATTTTTTAATTGTTCATTATAAGCACACAGATCTGCATTGGCCGATTGCCAATCTTTTAGCAGTGTCGCATTCAGATTTTGTTTTGAAATCTCGCTTAACTCCATCGACTTTCTCGCAAGCGAAACATTCTGACGAATACGGCCTCCTTGGAAAATAGGAATCGACAAGGTGACGCCCGCCAAGTAGTTGAACCTGAACTCGTCGATATCGGGTTGATATCCGTTACGCATACCTGCACTCGCTTGAAAATTTAAGCTGGGCATGCGGTTACGCTGTGCTAATTTAAAATCCGCTGAAGATGCTGTGATTCGCTGATCTGCGGCGATGAGATCAGGGTTGGCAACCGCCGAAAATTCAGTAGTGGATGCAAATTGAAAATCAAACTCAACGCCCGAAAGTTCCGCAGTTCTGCCTGTTGTATACTGTAGCAGCGCTTGCTGACGATCGTACTGACGTTGAAAATCCACTTTGCGATTCAACTCTTGGTGAATAGTATTATCAATATTAGAAAGATCTACTTTCAGCGCATCCCCTTGCTTAAGTTTGTTCTCGATAAGCGTTCTGTTCTTAGTATAGGACGCGATTACTGAGTCTTGAAGAATCACCGCCTTCTTCAAGTAAACAAGCGAATAATAAATATTAACAACTTGTGTGGCGAGTTGCAGCTTTGCGGCCTCTGTGTTTTGCTTCGTAACAAGTAAATCAACTTTTGCTTTTTCAATCTGAGCTTGTGTTCTACCAAAATCCCAGATCACTTGATTCAAACCAACATTAACATTGTAGTTGTTGTTCGGCTGAAATTGTATTGTACGTGTTTCCGTTGCACTCACTGGGAATTTCGTTTCACCCACCGGATCAATGTAACTATACGATGCATTGCCACTGATTACGGGGAGATATCCACTCTCTGCCATTCCTACACGAATCTCCCCGATCTCAGAAGCTTTGCTAAGCTCTTGCAGCTTCGGTTGATATTGAAATGACTCTTGAATAAGCGCTCGCAATTCTGCGTTGGTCTGTGCCAACACATGGGTTGTAAAAGCTAGCGCGACAATTGAAAACAATATTTTTTTCATAATCTTTTGACTAATGACTTTCTTCTGAAATTTTCTGCATGGTGGCTTTATCCATCTTCTGCCGCTTCAGCAAGAACATGATTGGAATGGCAGCCAAGAAAAATATACTAATGAGTTTAAATCCATCGAGGTATGAAAGCAAGTAACTCTGTTTCATCACCACCGAATCTAAAATCCCATAGCTCAACCGTTGTGCCGACGACGGATCGAAACCTTGCACACCTAAATTCGCCTGATAACCGGCAAGTCGCTCTAACATTTCGGGACTTGATTCCTGAAGGTTACTCACGAGGTCAGTGCGATGCGCAATGTAGCGGTGTGCTACGTAGGTGTTCATCACTGCGATACCAAAAGCACCGCCGAGTTGACGAATCATATTGGTGAGCGCGATACCCGATGGCAAGTCCTTCGGATTGATACCAATTACAGCTTGGTTAATCAGCGGAACGGTTAAGCATGCTGTACCGATACCACGAAATATTTGCGGCATGGTGAAAAATTCTAAGCCAGCATTTAAGTCCGCTAACGAAGAAGTATAACCATGAAGAATGAAACAAATACAACCGACCACGACATAATAAATTGGCGACAAGCCATTCTGCAATGTTTTGCCAATAATGGGCATGCAAAAGATTGCAACAATTGCCCCCGGTACCAATCCAAACCCAGCATCCGTTGGCGTGTATCCAAGGATACGTTGCACCAACACTGGGAAGATGAAAACAGAGCCGAATAAACCGAATCCCAAAACAAATGTCAGGATATTACTCGCGATCAGGTTCTGGCTCTTCAATACCCGTAAGTTGATCAACGGTTGGGCTACTGTAAGTTGGCGATAGATAAAAGAACCCAGTCCAAATATTGCCGCTGCCGTTAAGAGAATGATTCCTGTATCTTGAAACCAATCCTCTGCTTCACCGCGCTCCAACACATACTGTAAACTTCCAATGCCCACAGCCAAGAATATTATTCCCAGGTAATCAATGTAAACATCTTTCCGCGCCGCCAGTTGTTCTTCTGTATCGTTCGGAACAAAACGTAAGGTTAACAGCGCTGCAACAATTCCAAAAGGAATATTGATATCGAAGATCAATGGCCATGAGTAGTTGTCAACGATGATACCGCCCAATGTTGGACCAATCGTTGGGCCGAGTACAATGCCCATTCCAAACATGCCTGCTGCCATCGGACGTTTTTCTGGCTCAAATGCATCAAACAAAATTGCTTGTGATGTCGAAAGCAATGCGCCGCCACCAACACCTTGTACAAATCGCCAGATGATCAATGACAATAGGCTTCCCGCATTTCCACACATGTAAGATGCGATCGTAAACAAGATGATCGAATAGAGGTAGTAATTTTTTCTACCGAACAATCGTGCAAAAAATCCGGTCAAAGGAATGATGATCACGTTCGCGATAGCGTAAGCGGTAATCACCCATGATGTATCCTCGATGGTAGCACCGAGGTTACCGCTAATTTGCGCAAGCGCAACGTTCACAATCGACGTATCGATCAATTCCATGATCGCTGCCGAAATCGTTGTGAGTACGATGATAACCCTTGCAAAACCTTTAACGGCCATATCAGTTAACTTTAACTTCTACTTCTGCACTCAGTCCGGCACGAAGCAATCTTTTATATTTTTCAGGATGTACAATATCAATCCGAACAGGAACACGTTGGGTTACTTTCACAAAATTCCCAGTAGCGTTGTCTGGTGGTAATAAAGAAAACTTTGCACCCGTTGCCTGACTAAACGAACTGATGCTCCCCTCAATGTCGAGGTCCGGATAGCCATCAAGTTTAATGGATACATGCTGACCTTCTTTCATTTTCTCGAGCTGCGTTTCTTTAAAATTCGCGACAAGCCAAAAGCGTTCATCATTTACGATAGAGAACAACGGCGCACCAGGATTAATGTATTGTCCACGTTCAACATTACGCTTTCCGATTTTTCCTGACACTGGCGCCGTAATGGTGCAATAGGTGAGTTTCAACGTTGCTGTTTCTAATGCCGCACGACGAATGTCAATCAACGCTTGTGCTTTCTTGATCTGTGCTTCTCCTGTAGCAACCTGTGTAGATGCTAAGTTAACCTGCTCCAAAGTTACGGCGTATTGTTTGCTTGTTGCATCAAAATTCGATTGTGAATCTTCACTTTGTTTTTGCGTGATTGCCCCTTCTTTTACGAGTGCCTCATCGCGTTTAAGATCGTTTTGCGCTTTATCAAGTCTCGTCTTTTGAACCGCGGCATTTGCTGCAGCAACACGTTTCGCTGCTAAACTATTTTGATACGCAGCCTGTGCATTCGCCAAATCTGCTTCGGCATTCATCAAGTCTGCTTTTGCTTGCATAACCGCAAGACGATATTCGTGATCGTCTATTTTAATTAAGGTAGTACCCGCCTGTACGTGCCCATAGTCATCTACTTGCAGAGAATCGATAAAACCAGGAACACGCGAGATGACCGGAACTGACCGCGATTCAATCTGTGCATTGTCGGTCGACTCGTATTGCATGCGGTGAATTAATGATCGAACGCCAAAGAAGGCTCCAATCGCCAATACGCCAAGCACGATAAAAATTGCTGGGCTTTTCTTTTTTGGAGGGGTAGTATTTTCCATAAACTTTTTGCTTTTCTGAACCGTTATACGGACAAAGGTAAACCAAGTTGACTATTTTAGTCAACTTTATTGACTAAATTTTTTTTACTACTTTTGTCACAAGCGATTGAAAAATGAGTCTGGATCAGAAATTAAGGGATACGGAGTATTTAAGAACCCATAGTTGGGGCAAACTAATCACGTTGCTAAAACGTCAGTTTGATCATTGGGCAACACTAAAGCTCACCGAAAACGGTTACGACGAATTCAAAACCGGTTATATGCCTGTGTTGATGAATATCAGTCTCGATGGTACCAACAACAATGAGTTGGCGAAGTTAGCGCGCGTAACAAAACAAGCGATGAGCAAAGTATCACGAGAGTTGATCGACCTGGGATTTATAAAGACGAAAACAGATCCGACAGATAAGCGCAGTACCATCTTTATTCTTACAGAAAAAGGAAAAAAATTAGTGATTGAAGCGCGCTTGTGTGTCAAGGACTTAATGGATGAATACAGAATTTTAATCGGCGCTGAAGATTACGACAAGACATTACAGACATTATTACGTATTTTGGAGTACACAGATCAGAAATTACAACGCGAACATCATGAGTGATACTCTTCCGGCAGCTTTTGCGCAGACTATGCAACAGCAGCTTGGTTCGAACTGGAAGCAATTTGCAGAAGCGATTCAAAAACCATCTCCGATTAGCATTAGATTCAATCCTTCAAAAATAGAATCGGTCCCCAATCTAAAACCTATTCCTTGGACATCCCTTGGATTTTATCTTTCCGAACGTCCTCTATTTACGCTCGATCCTCTTTTTCACGCGGGAACATATTACGTGCAAGAAGCAAGCAGTATGTTTATCGAACATGCACTGAAAAAAAATGTAGATTTTCAAAAGCGATTAAATGTACTTGACCTCTGCGCTGCGCCTGGCGGAAAGTCTACATTACTTGCGAGCCTTATAAACGAAAATAGTCTATTGATTTCAAACGAAGTTATCCGATCGCGCGCGTCTATACTGGCGGAAAATCTCCAGAAATGGGGTAATGACAATATCGTGGTTACCAACAACGATCCCGAAGATTTTCAAACGTTGAATGGATTCTTTGATGTCATTGTTGTTGATGCGCCTTGCTCTGGGGAAGGACTTTTCCGAAAAGATCCTGACGCGATGAAAGAGTGGTCGGAAGAAAATGTTGACCTCTGTTCGAAACGTCAACGACGAATTGTTGCAGACATTTGGCCTGCACTGAAACAAGACGGTATCCTGATTTACTCGACCTGTACATACAACAGGCTTGAGAACGAAGAAAATCTCCAATGGATAAAAAACGAACATGATGTCGAGTTTCTTGCTGTTGACACAGACTCATCTTGGGGTGTCCAAGAAATTATTGAAGACAAAGTCAAAGGATATAGATTTTATCCACACAAAGTAGCTGGAGAAGGATTCTTCATGTCTATTATTCGAAAAAAGGAGTCTGAAGACACCACAAAAATAAAGGCGTCTAAGAACACGTTCGGCACACCAACGAAGAAAGTAATGGATTCGCTGGTGAAATGGATCCGTCATGCGGAAGAAAAACAATTCATTCAACGCGACGAACTCATTCAATTTTTCCCGAAAGCATTTACCGATGAGATCGCATTCTTCTCCAAAAATTTCAAGCTCGTCATCGCGGGTACGTTTACAGCGAACGTCAAACAAGAAAAACTCATTCCCGAGCACGCACTTGCCATGTCGAATGCACTAAATGGCGATCATTTTGGAAAGATCGATATGCCGTTAGATCAAGCTCTGAAGTATCTCAGAAAGGAGACATTACCGTCGGATGGCAGTAATCTTGGATTTAATCTAATCACCTACCAACATACACCGCTCGGCTGGGCGAATGTATTGTCTAACAGAATCAACAATCTTTATCCTGCAGAGTGGCGGATCAGGATGAAATAGTGATCGCTTGATCGTGTCTAAAGAAAAAGCCGGCTACTTTCGTAGACCGGCCTAAGGAACCAACCTCACAGTGCATCAAGCACCGAGTTGCCAGACAGAAGGCAACTCTCCTAAAAATCTTTCTCCTAAAAAATTTATCTAGCTAACCTTCAAATGACTTGTAAGAGTTCTACTACACCATCCGGTAGAGCCACACCACTAAAAAATATCCCAACGCAGAACACCTTTTCATAGTAGTTCGAATTCTTCAAAGCCAGAGGCAATGCACTAATCGACAATGCAGTAAAAGAGATGGCGAACACCACGCTTGCCAGCAACACAACCCACACGCCTGGCAACCAAATGATCCCCGCCATACTCAACAGACTTACGATAGCACTTGCATAAAAGGATTTCTCCAGTCCGAGTTTATTTACCCAAGTACTAACCGGTAGTGAAAGAACAGCAGACAACAGCAAGACCATAACCACTTGTAACTTACCATCGAGTGCCGTAACGTCCGACAGCTTTGCATCGAGTGTTTGCGGAAATACATTGAACAGAATTGTGGTGCATAATCCCAGGGCAGTTCCAAGTAACATGATCATACCATACCTCGACTTTCGGTTATCTTTTTGAAAAGAATCTACTGGAAACGACTCTTTGTTGTTCGTTGTGCTGAACAGATCAAATAAGTTTTTCTTCAATGCATATCCTGAGAGCAACACAACAACGCCACCCGTAATAAATGTCAACGGTGCGCCTAGTGTATCAATGATGTCGACAATAACCGGTTCAATGGCATAAATCAAATTAGCAACGATGGTCATAATCGCCATCGCCTTTGGGAGTTTGTCCACAGGCACAAATAGCTCCATCGTTGAAAGCGCTGGACTCGTGAATATGCTCATCGCAATGAGCCAAAGCACGATCAACACAGGTAGTATCCACTTAAAAATTTCACCAGGATTACTGAACAACGTGAAGGCTACTGCCATAAAAATCATCGCGGCAAAACTAATTCCCGCCATGATCACCGGTATTCGATGACCTTGTTTGAAACGGTATCGATCACCAAGTCTTCCTGCCAATGGTGGTGTGATAACCAAAATGATCGCTTCAACAGCAACCAGTAAGATTGTAAAATCGGTAAAATTGAATTTAACCAGAAGCTTTGGCTGATAGTTTTGATAGGCTATCCAACCAATGACTACCGATGCGTAGAGCGCGACCAAACTCCAAAGTTGTTTCCAACGCGCTGTCGATGACGATGTCAAATGCTGTTGGGGTATTGAGAATGTGTTCATTTCTGTGTGGGTTACACCTTCATCTACGCAGCGCAAGCCCATCCCGGATTTGAGGAAGTACTCATTTCCAAGATTCCTTTTCCCAAGACCCGTGTATGATAGCATAAAACTCACTGACTTTCAGCAATATAGAGCATACCTATTTTTTTTCATTTTCGACCCAAGCGCGATAACGGATAACTGATAACAGATAACTATTTTTGCCGATTCAAGAAAATTCTAGCATGTCTCTATCAACCAAATACAATCCATCGGAAGTCGAAGGCAAATGGTATCGCTACTGGATGGATAATGGATTTTTTCGTTCACAGCCAAATCCGAACAAGGAGCCCTACACGATCGTCATTCCTCCGCCGAATGTCACTGGGGTACTTCACATGGGGCACATGTTGAATAATACAATTCAAGACGTGCTAATCCGTAAGGCGCGCATGGAAGGTAAAGAGGCATGTTGGGTTCCTGGAACGGATCACGCATCTATTGCAACAGAAGCCAAAGTTGTAGCGATGCTTCGTGAAAGAGGGATTAAGAAATCAGACTTATCACGTGAGGATTTCTTAAAGTATGCGTGGGAATGGAAAGAGAAGTACGGCGGAATTATTCTCGAACAGCTCAAAAAACTTGGCGCATCGTGTGACTGGGATCGCACCACGTTCACGATGGACAAAGCATACTACGATGCTGTGATTGATGTTTTTGTCGACTTGTATCAAAAAGGTTATATCTATCGCGGACTTCGAATGGTAAATTGGGATCCGCTCGGAAAAACTGCACTTTCCGATGATGAAGTAATTCACAAAGAAGTTCAATCGAAACTTTATTACATCAAATATCAAATTGAAGGAAGTTCTGATTTCGTAACTGTCGCTACCGTAAGACCGGAGACAATCATGGCCGATAGCGCGATATGTGTGAATCCAAATGATGAGCGTTATAAACATCTCAAAGGAAAAAAAGCACTGATTCCACTAATCAATCGCGCGATTCCTTTCATTGAAGACGACTATGTCGCGATGGACTTCGGAACAGGTTGTTTGAAAGTCACGCCTGCTCACGACATGAATGATAATGAGCTCGGAAGAAAACACAATCTTCCGGTACTCGACATACTTAATGAAGACGGCACGCTCAATGATAAAGCGCAAATCTTCGTTGGCGACGATCGATTCATCGCACGCAAGAAGATCGCAAAAGAATTAGATGCAAAGGGTCATTTGGCAAAAGTTGAAGATTATAACTCAAGCGTTGGGTTCTCCGAACGTACGGATGCTGTTATCGAACCTCGACTTTCATTGCAATGGTTCTTGAAAATGGATACCATTACAAAACCTGCGCTCGAACATGTCATGAACGATGACATCCAGCTCATTCCAGCAAAGTTCAAGAATACCTATAACCATTGGATGGTGAACGTACGCGACTGGTGTATCTCTCGTCAACTCTGGTGGGGGCATCGTATACCCGCGTGGTATGACGAAGATGGTGACCATTACATTGCCAGAACAGAAGAAGAAGCAAGACAACAACTGAAGGATAAAAAGCCCTCGGCGAGCAATCAAAGGCTAACACAAGATCCAGATGTAATGGACACTTGGTTCTCAAGCTGGCTATGGCCAATCGCAGTTTTTGATGCTAGTATTTTCAAAGATGGTAATAAAGGGAATGCTGATCTGAATTATTTCTATCCTACCAACGATCTCGTAACAGCACCAGAAATTCTTTTCTTCTGGGTTGCTCGAATGATCATAGCCGGTTATGAGTACCGCGGCCAAATGCCGTTCAAGAATGTATACCTTACAGGTATTGTTCGCGACAACCAGGGAAGAAAAATGTCAAAATCGTTAGGCAACTCGCCAGATCCATTAGACCTCATCGCCGTGAATGGTGCAGACGCCGTTCGCACCGGCATGTTATTTAGTTCGCCTGCTGGAAACGACCTGTTGTATGATGAGAAGTTGATCGAACAAGGTAGAAATTTCGCGAACAAGATTTGGAATGCATTCAGGTTGGTGAAAGGCTGGAAAACTGCACCTATTGAAACACCTGAAGAAAACAAAACGAGTGTAACGTGGTTTGATAGCCAGCTAAATGCAGGGCTCGCAGAATACAACGATCACCTCAATAAGTTCCGAATCTCTGACGCGCTTCATACAATCTACAAGCTTGTATGGACAGATTTCTGTTCTGCTTACTTGGAGATTATCAAGCCCGAGTTTGAGAAGCCAATCGATGTAACAACCTACAACAAAACGATCGCATATTTCGAGACTATTTTGAAAGCGCTTCACCCATTTATGCCATTCATTACCGAAGAGCTATGGCATGAACTTCAACAGCGTGACGAAAAAGATTGCATCATTACAGCACCATGGCCACAAGCCGGCAAATTCGAACAATCTATTTTAGATGAAAGTTTAATTGCTTTCGATGTTGTTACCGCAGTAAAAAACACGCGCAATACAAAAGGTCTATCACCGAAAGAAGCTTTGAAACTATTTGTGCGCAATGGTGATCAAACGCCACTCAAACATTTTTGGCCCGTTGTAAAAAAACTCTCCAACATCAACGAGGTAGTTTTTGTAAATGAAGCGCCAACTACTACGTCGACGTCTTTCATGGTTAGAACGACAGAATTCTACATCCCATTGGAAGGAAAACTCGATACGGCGAAAGAGCGCGAAACGTTACAGAAAGAATTAGAATACCATCAAGGGTTCATCGTTTCAGTCGATAAAAAACTACTAAACGAAAAATTCGTAGCCAATGCAAAACCAGAAGTAGTGGCTGGCGAACGTAAGAAGAGAGCTGACGCCGAAGCAAAAATTAAAGCGATCGAAGAATCATTAGCGAGACTTTAAACGCTTCCACAAAAAAAATGGCTGCCTTTTGTAAAGACAGCCATCTTTTTTTACAGGCATTGACAAGAAATCATTTCGCCTTCGTGCGTGCATTTAATAATTGCTCATATTCAGGCAAATTCTTTTTGTATTGTACGACATCCCAAACGATTTGCCATTGCTGCACATAATCCGATATCGGCTCTAATCCAACTGATGCCCGGCGCTTGTCTACATTGTCAGGATCAAGTAATGGCGCAACGTAAAAAACATTCTTATTTTGATCACGGTAAATCTGGCTACCATAAATTTGTTTATCCCCCTTTCGTAGCGCAACCCGATCTTCCAATAGTGCAAGCGCATCACCTTTCGCAGTTCCTTTTTTCACGGCGTCGCGCATCATGGGAAGATATTGTTCTTGCGTCGCTAAATCAGCATGCTGCACGACGAGAAAAAGCGCTTGATTTGCTCTTGGTCCAACGATTTCCTCTCCTACCCAACCTCGTTCATCTAAAATTTGGCGCACCCGAATCAAATTAACGCTATCGATGGCATTCATCACTCGTCCCAAACTATCAACTTTTGGATGTGTATAACCAAATTCCTTCGAAGCCTTCATAAATACCTGTCTGATATCCTGATCGCTTTTCAAAACCTCCAACAACGTATTTTGTAGAGGCTTATCATATCGGGCCTCAATTGCATCTACTTTTTTTTGAAGTTCATTTACCAGTGCAGCCCAACGTTTGTCATCATGAAGCGCATTGAGGTCTGAATCTTGCTTCATATGACTGATATTCGTCCAGCCATTATCAATGGACGCGCTGAGAAATTTCAGTGCATTCGTTTTATCTCCTGCTAGTGCCGCGGCACATGCTGCATTGTACAAATCATTATAATTTTTCGCATCGAGTTTTATGGCTTGCTGATAAACTCCAAGTGATTTTTTATAATCCTTGGCACGGTACAGTGAATCTGCCTGCCTGATCAATTGTTTATAAGTTTGCGCTGATAATGCACCAACAGTTGCAAACAAAAACACGACGAAAAGGAATAAAGGTCTAATCATAATAAGCTCACCTGAGCGTTGGGGTACGTAAATAGAAAAACTGATTTTACAATAACAAACAATAGAATGCCGAACCAAGGTTACGAACGATACTTAAAATCTAGCCGCCATCAACAGTTCGATGCTTCGGTACTTCAATCCATATTTTCTTGCGACGTATTCGTTGGTAAGGCCCCCCTTGTAGGTGTACACACCCTTCATGAACCACTTGTGTGAGAATATCATCGCCTCCACGCCACCTTCCTCAGCTGCGCGCAAAATGGTAGGCGTGAAAATATTGCTCAACGCATTGGTCGCGGTGTGCGCCACGCGAGAAGCAACATTCGGCACACAATAATGGATAACACCATGTTTTCTAAAAACTGGCTTACTCAACGTTGTGATCTCCGAAGTTTCAACACAACCTCCTTGATCGATGCTTAAGTCGATGATCAGCGAATCCGGCTTCATCTGCGCAACCATATCTTCCGTAATCACATGGCGTGCTCTTCCCTTTTCAGCGCGCAACGCACCGATTACTACATCGGCAGTCTTCAACGTATCACTCAACGTAATCGTGTCGATTGTAGACGTATACACTTGCTGACCGAGGAGATGTTTAATTCTTCGCAGCTTGTAGATATGGTTATCGAAAATTTGAACGTCGGCACCTAGTCCGAGCGCAGCACGGGCGGCATACTCGGCTACTGTTCCTGCGCCGATAATAACAACTTTCGTCGGTGGCACACCGGTAATTCCACCGAGAATAATTCCCTTTCCATTATTGGCTGTACTCAAAAATTCAGACGCAATGAGTAGCACCGTACTTCCAGCGATTTCACTCATCGCACGGATGATCGGCATACCTCCAACTTTATCTTCAATAAACTCGTAGGCAAGCGACGTAACTTTTTTCTTCAGCAACGCTTGAAGACACTCAACTTTCATGTGACCAAGTTGCATAGCCGAAATGAGTGTTTGCCCCGAGTGCATCAACTCTATTTCTTCTAATGTCGGTGGCTCAATTTTCAGGATTACATCGGCCTGATAGACTTCTTGCGGAGAGTAAACAATTTTAGCACCCGCGTCACTGTATTGCTTGTCGCTAAATTTAGAGCCAACACCAGCTTTTGTTTCCACCCAAACATCGTGTCCGTTATTGACTAACAATTCAACAGCGTCAGGTGTTAAGCTAATACGGTTCTCTTGAAGGGAGATCTCTTTGGGAAGACCTATAAAAAAAGCGTGTCGGCGCTTTCTTACTTCTAGTAACTTCTCCTGGGTAATTAAGCTGGTTTTAGCCAATGCTTCAAACCCAGGTTTTTTCTTCTTCTCAGTCATGTAAAGAAATCGCTATAGTGCGTTCAGTTTTGCTAGTGATGGTTACGCTTACAACGCCATGTGCTGATGGAATAAGTGACGGTATTTTCTCGGGCCATTCCACGAAGCATGGATAATCCGAATAAAAATATTCATCAGTACCGATATCAAAAGCTTCAGCCTCATGACGGATCCGGTAAAAATCAAAATGAAAAACTTTACCATGACCCGTTGTTGCGTACTCGTTCACGATCGAAAAGGTTGGACTACTCATCACATCTGAAACATTTAGCTTCCGGCAAATCTCTTTAATCAGAGTTGTTTTGCCACTCCCCATTTCACCGTGAAAGATCCAGACCTTGTACCGGTCAATGTGCTCCACTACCTTTTCCGCGACTGCTTCCAGTCCTTCAGCGGACACAGCAGTAAACACATATTCCGTCATGATCATGATACATTCTTCGAAGATAGGAAAATTATAGGAATGATCATCTCTTCCATACTCACACCGCCGTGCTGAAAAGTATCTTTATAGAAATTAACGTAATAGTTGTAGTTGTTGGGGTAAGCAAAGAACTGGTCTTCAATTGCAAAAACGTAGGTTGTAGACACGTTGGGCTTTGGTAAAAACAACTTCTCCGGCTTGGCTACCGTCATCACCTTCTCCCCCTCATACCCCAAATTCTTACCTTGTTTATACCGTAGATTGCTATTTACATTCCGATCACCAATAATCTTGAAAGGTCTCTTCACCCGTATCGTGCCGTGATCGGTGGTAATGATAACCTTTACATCCTTCTCGGCGATCTTCTTCAAAATATCATACAACGGCGAATGTAAGAACCATGATTTCGTAATCGATCGATAGGCAGATTCATCCGGCGCTAGCTCGCGAACCATCGCCATGTCGGTGCGCGCATGCGAAAGCATATCCACAAAGTTGTAGACGATAACGTTAAGATCATTCTTGAAAAGATTATTAACCGTATCTGCAAGGTTCCGCCCTTCTTCCAAGTTTTTAATCTTGTGATAAGACATTTTTACATTGAGGTTGTTACGGCGTAGCTGCTTCGCCAAGAATTCATCTTCAAAGTTGTTCTTACCTTCCTCTTCATCTTCACCTACCCATAAGTCAGGATTCGTCTTCGCCATCTCTAAAGGAAGCTGTCCAGAGAAAATTGCATTTCGCGCATACGCCGTTGTTGTTGGCAAGATCGAATAATACGATTCTTCCTTGTCGAGGGTAAAATACTCTAGTAACTCTGGCTCAATTACCTTCCATTGGTCAATGCGAAGGTTATCGATCAATATCATGAATACCGGTTTTGTTCCGAGTTCTGGGAAGACCTTCTTCTTCATCAACTGATGCGACATCATCGGCTTGTCGGAACTTGGGTTATTCAACCAAGATTCATAGTTGCGAATGATAAACTTTGCGAAGTTGGCATTTGCCTCAGTCTTTTGCATATCCAACACGTCGCCCATCTCCTGATTATCGGGCTGATCCATCTGAAGCTCCCAGTGTACCAACTTGCGATAAATGTCAGCCCACTGCTCATGATTCATGTCATCCATGAACGCCATACTAATTTTCCGGAACTCCTGCTGATAGTTCAGATTCGTTTTCTCAAGCACCAATCGCTTGTTGTCAAGAATTTTTTTAACGGACAATAGGATCTGACTTGGATTAAGAGGTTTAATAAGATAGTCGGCAATCTTGGAACCGATGGCCTCTTCCATGATATGTTCCTCTTCGTTTTTGGTGATCATCACCACCGGAAGATTGGGCTTGTTGCTTTTGATCAATGCCAAAGCTTCAAGTCCCGACATACCCGGCATGTGCTCATCGAGGAAAACTACATCGAAATGTTTTTCATCACTAAGTTCAACGGCATCCGAAGCGTTGTTCACTGGCGTAATGTCATAGCCTCGTTGCTCGAGGAAGAGTATATGTGGCTTCAGAAGATCAATCTCGTCGTCGGCCCAAAGTATGTTGTAGCGCTGCATTTTTTAGTCGTTAATCGTTAAACGTTTTTTTAAACGTTAATCGTATCCGTGCCTTTGCTGAATGGCAAAAGCCAATAATTTTACCGTTTAATCTTGAAAACAAAAAAGTTAATCCGATAATTACATAGAAATATTGATACCTGACACAAACATCTTACCAAGACCGTTTTCGTCCGTTTACCTGCATTTCACGATTAACGATTAACGAATAGCGATTAACGACTCCCATGAAGAAAATCATCAACGACCCCGTCTATGGCTTCATCACCATCCCTGGGTCGCTTGCTTTTGATATTATCGAGCATCCATATTTCCAACGCCTTCGACATATTCGACAACTCGGACTGACTGACCTAGTCTATCCAGCAGCCCTCCACACACGCTTCCAACACGCCCTTGGTGCTATGCACCTGATGGGCAAAGTCTTGGAAAGTCTGCGGACGAAGAATGTAGAAATCAGCGCCACAGAGTTTGAAGCTGCCCAACTAGCCGTCCTCCTTCATGACATTGGCCATGGACCATTTTCGCACGCGCTAGAAGAAAGCTTATTACCCGGCATTCACCATGAAAGCCTTTCATTTCTATTCATGAAACGGCTTAATCAAGAATTTAATAATGCACTCGACCTAACGATTAGAATTTTCCAGAATAGTTACGAACGAAAATTTTTCCATCAATTGGTATCCAGCCAGCTCGATATCGATCGTCTTGACTATCTAAACCGTGATTGTTTTTTCACGGGCGTTCAAGAGGGAAACATCGGCGTGGAGCGCATCATTGCCATGCTCAATGTTCACAAAGAAGAACTCGTCGTTGAAGAAAAAGGTATTCTCAATATCGAGAACTTTTTGAACGCGCGTCGTTTCATGTATTGGCAAGTTTACCTTCATAAAACCTCGGTGAGCGCTGAGCGCATGTTGGTGAATGTTATACGCCGCTCGCAAACCCTAATGCGTGCAGATGAAAATATCCCAGCGAGTAATCCGTTGAAGACCTTCCTGAAGGGTGAATTTACGTTGGCGAATTTTACCGAGCGCGTTGAACTGCTAGATGCCTATGGCCAACTCGACGACCACGATATTTGGGGCGCGATCAAGTTGTGGTGCGATCATCCCGATAGAATTTTATCGATGCTGTCGCGCATGCTATTGGAGCGTAAGCTCTTCCAGATCAGGCTCAGCGCCGATCCGATCAGCAGAGAATTTGTAGAGAAAATTCGCGACGCTATTTCGCGCGACTTCAATACACTTAGAGCTGAAACGTCATACCTTTTTTCGCACGGGCAAGTGACCAATGAGGCTTACGCACTAGGGAAGCAAATCAATATTTACATGCGGAGCGGCGAGCTACTTGACATCGCTCAGGCATCCGATCTCCCCAACATCCAGGCAATCAGTAAAATCGTTAAAAAAAACTATCTCTGCTGGCCTAAAAATGTATCTTTGTGACTTTCCCGGCATTGGCCAACCAAGTATTCAGGTCCAACAATGCCGGCCTATTTTTTGAGACCAAACCGCGGGAGCATTTAGACATTTATTGTGAGAAGGAACGAATGCCTGATGCCAATGCAAAATACCTAACGAATGGAATTTACCGTAGCACAAGTAGCAGCCATGCTTGGCGGCGAAGTTAAAGGAGATGGATCAGCAAAGATTAAAATGCTTTCTAAAATCCAGGATGCAAAACCTGGACAGATCGCGTTCTTGTCGAACCCTAAATACGAGCAATACATTTATACAACGCAAGCCTCGGCTGTGATCGTGAAGAAAGACTTCGTGGCGCGCAAAGAAGTGACATCAACACTTATTCTCGTTGATGACCCCTATAGCAGCTTCACGGCATTGCTTGAAGAATATCATAAGCTCATCAGTTTCCAAAAATCAGGAATTGAGCAACCAAGTTTTATCGGCGACAATTCAACTACCGGTAAAAATATCTATCGCGGAGCGTTCTCCTACATCGGCACGAATGTCAAGATCGGTGATAATGTTAAAATTCATCCGCAGGCTTTTGTTGGTGACGATGTCCAGATCGGAAACAATACAATCATTCATCCAGGTGTAAAAATCTATAGCGGTACCCGTATCGGGAACAACTGCGTAATCCATTCGGGCACTGTAATCGGGAGCGATGGCTTTGGCTTTGCTCCCCAAGAAGATGGTTCTTACAAGACCATTCCACAGCTTGGAAATGTGATCATAGAAGATAACGTAACCGTTGGCGGCAACACTGTAATCGACTGTGCTACGATGTTCGGAGACGCGACCATTATTCGCGAGGGTGTGAAGCTCGATAATCTCATCCAAATCGCTCACAACGTTGAAGTTGGTAAGCACACCGTAATTGCTGCCCAAACCGGGATATCGGGGTCTACAAAAATCGGCGAAAACTGTTTACTCGCCGGCCAGGTAGGAATTGCTGGACACTTAGTGATCGCCAACAATACGAGCCTTGGCGCACAAGCAGGTGTTTCGAAATCAATCAAAGAAGAAGGTCAGAAATTAATTGGCTACCCTGTATTCGACATAAAAGAGTATTTTAAGTCGTACGCCGTATTTAAGAAACTACCAGATTTGAATTACCGATTGCGCGAACTGGAATCGAAAGTGCTCAAGCATAATAATGCCCACTCATCGGTTGATTAGAGCGCGTACAATCGTTTTAGCGGGCCAAACCGGCCACTATTGGATTATCTGGATAATGAGGTTAACTTTGCCCACTTTTCCAGATCATGCTTAACATCAAACAGCAAACCATTCAGAAGTCTGTAACCATCTCCGGCGTTGGCCTTCACACCGGTGTTCAGACGAACATGACATTCCTTCCCGCGAAGCCTAATCACGGTATTAAGTTTCAGCGGATAGACATTCCGGGTTCTCCGATCATCGACGCAGATTGCGATAACGTAACCGACGTATCGAGGGGAACGACTATCGAACAAAGTGGTGCTCGTGTAAGCACTATCGAACATACATTGGCTGCCCTCACGGGTCTCGAGATCGACAATGTGTTGATCCAACTTGACGGCCCTGAGTGCGCGATTATGGATGGAAGCTCAATCCAGTTTGTTGAAGTTTTAAAAGAGGCCGGCACGGAAGAGCAAAACGCCCTTCGCGATTTCTTTGAAGTACAAGAGCCGATCTTCTATCGTGAGGCCGCACGCAATGTCGAAATTGCCGCACTCCCACTCGATGACTATCGTGTAACGGTAATGATCGACTACAACTCGCCCGTACTCGGCAGTCAACATGCATCGATTACTGACATCAGACAATTTGAGAAAGAGATTGCCTCTTGTAGAACCTTCTGCTTCCTCCACGAATTGGAGATGTTGTATAACAACAACCTTATTCGTGGTGGAGATTTGAACAACGCCATCGTTATTGTTGACCGTGTTGTGAAGGACGACGAGCTTGCGAACATCGCCAAGATGCTCGGCAAACCAAAAGTAGAAGTGAAGCAAGAAGGTATCCTTAATAATATCGAGCTCCGTTACAAAAATGAACCAGCGCGTCACAAACTGCTGGACATCGTTGGAGACCTCACGCTTGCGGGAAGACCGTTGAAAGCCCAAGTACTTGCAGCACGTCCTGGACACGCTGCTAACGTTGCGTTCGCCAAAAAGCTTAAGCGCGCAATGGCTGAAGCCGACAAAAAAGGAAGACCGAAATATAACCCGAACCTTCCGCCAGTAATGGACATCAACAAGATCACGGCGACGCTTCCGCATCGCTATCCCTTTTTGTTGATTGACAAAATTATTTACCTCGACAATGAAAGTGTCGCAGGGGTGAAAAACGTAACCGCGAATGAGTATTTCTTCCAAGGACACTTCCCAGGGAATCCCGTATTTCCAGGTGTGTTCCAAGTAGAAGCCATGGCTCAAATTGGTGGTATTTTAGTATTGAACACAGTGCCTGATCCTGAAAACTACTGGACTTACTTCTTGGGCATTGAAAATATGAGATTCAGAAAGATGGTTCTTCCTGGCGACACGATGGTCATTCAATGTGACTTATTGGCGCCAATCAAACGTGGTATCGCGAAAATGAGCGGCAGAGCTTATGTTGGCAACACGTTGGTATGTGAAGGTACTATGACAGCAAGTATAGTTCGAAAAGATTCATGAGCAGATTCCCACAAGCTAACGTACATCCCGAGGCTAAGATTGGTAACAATGTTATCATCGAGCCTTTTGCCACAGTTCAAAAAGATGTTGTCATCGATGATGGTTGCTGGATTGGTCCAGGCGCGATCATCTGGGATGGCGCTCGTCTCGGCAAAAATGTAAAAATATACCCTGGCGCTTCAGTTTCGTCAGTCCCGCAGGATTTGAAATTTGCAGGTGAGCAAACTGAAACGCACATCGGCGACAATACGGTTATCCGTGAATCGGTAACCATCAGTCGTGGAACAACCGATAAATACAAGACCGTTATCGGTAAGAACTGTTTGTTGATGGCCTACGTACACGTGGCGCACGATTGTATTATTGGAAACCATTGTATCCTCGTGAATACAGTGCAAGTCGCAGGGCACGTAACGATCGATGATTGGGCAATCGTAGGTGGTGCAAGCGCCCTTCACCAATTTGTAAAAATCGGTGCGCACGTTATGCTTTCAGGGGGATCACTCGTTCGTAAAGACGTTCCGCCATTCACAAAAGCAGCACGCGAGCCACTCACGTATGCCGGCATTAATACAGTAGGACTCCGTCGCAGAGGTTTTACTTCTGAGAAAATTTCAGAGATCCAAGAAATCTATCGGTTCATCTTCCTAAAGGGATTAAACAACTCAAAGGCTATCGAATTAGTTGAAAAGGAAGTAGCGCCAAGTCCGGAACGCGATTACATCCTCGAATTTATTCGCACCTCAGAGCGTGGCATAATGAAAGGATACGGCGGCAACGACTAGCGCAACAACACAATCCTGTCAATGTTCAACATAGCTTCAGCGTTTTGAAGGTCATGTATTTACGGTGATAAAAAACAACGCGTCGCGCAAGCGCAGACATCAAGCTCATCATGATTTCTAGAGCCACTAGCGAAAAGCCGAAAGCCTTAGAGCCGATTTCCATCGTAACCACATCACTTTCTAAACGCTTTAACCGCGAATGGATTTTTAGAAACTTCACGCATACATTTTCTTCCGGAAACACCTACGCTATTACGGGCGCGAACGGTTCCGGAAAATCGACATTGCTTCAAATCCTTTGGGGTCAAACACCACCTACTTCCGGGGAGATCAAATACTACCGCTGCACCGAGGAACTTGATGGCGAACAAATTTTTAAATCGCTAACGATCGCTACACCCTACATGGATTTGATCGAAGAGTTTACACTCGAAGAGCAACTCAAATTCCATTTTAGTCTTCGAAAGAGCCGCGGACTATCCATCGATGAAATGATTGATACGTTATACCTCGGTAAAGCAAGACATAAATTCATTTCCAATTTTTCCTCTGGCATGCGTCAAAGGGTGAAGTTAGGGCTAGCCTTTTTTACTGAGGCCGACATTATTTTCCTGGACGAGCCGAGTACAAACCTCGATCAACAAGCGTTTGAATGGTACAGGAAACAGCTCCATTTGCTGCCCCCCACGTGTATGGTGCTCATTGCCAGCAATCAATCTTCCGAATACCCAGAAAGTGCTCATAAAATTGATATTATGCAGTTTAAATGAGGTTACACAATCTCGTTTTCGCAGATTAACAATACCGGCGGGTTATCACAGTTGACTTTGATAATTTTTACCCACATATTCGTAGTTAGAACTGGTTTGACAAGAACCGTCCCCAATTGGAAGTCACTGCTCCGGCAAGGATAGACATCGGGGCGGGAGGAAGCCAAAAACAACAATTAAATCCCATGAAACATCTTTCAAGAATTCTTTCATTACTCGTGCTCGTTTGCACAGCTTTGTTTTTAACTAACTGCGGATCTGACGGGGGCGATGAGCCATCTGCTGCTGACAAACAACTCGAGTTACTCGTGGGTACATGGAAAATCACAGCCGCGTCTTTTGAGGGCGCTGCTAAAACCGAATTCGTAAATTCAACACTTTCTATCACAAGTGGCAAAACTTTCGCCTTTGACGCTGCAAGTACCATCGTTGCAAGCCCTTGGCCAACCAGCGGAACTTTTGAATTTGGATCAGACATTACTTCTCAGTTGACTTTTGTTCATGGGAATGGTGACAACATTCCTGCTACGTATAGCGTGTCAGGTAACACATTATCAATCGACTTGAACAACTATACCGGTGAAAATTACGATCACGAAGCACGCGTTGCTGTTGTTGAGGGTGACTGGAAATTCACACTTACCAAGAATTAATTCGCAATCGAATAACAAAAAGGGCTTCCTCGTCGGAAGCCCTTTTTTATTTTCATATAACAGGTTCACTTCAAGACCACCACAGTAATCCCATCGCCTCCCCTTTCAATATGCTCATCGCTTATGGACGCGACTTCCTTGTAGCGACGTAAATGATCGCGCACAACTTTTCGTAAGACGCCCTCTCCTTTCCCGTGAAGCACTTTCAATTCACTTTGCCCTAATAAAATTGCCGTATCCATAAATTGATCTACCAAGGATAGAACCTCATCGACACGACGTCCGCGGATATCCAGTGTGTTACTGAACGTTGATCTTTTTTCATGAACATTCAAACTCGATGTAGTCAGACGCGACGCCATCTCTTTTGCTACGGCACCCGTAATCTTTTCAAGCCTATCAAGTTTTGTTACCGATTTCAATTCACCGAATTGAACCGTCGCATTTTTTCCTTGGATCGCTAGAATTACGCCACTACTATCCTGACCTAGCAATTTTACACGATCACCTTCTTTCAATTCCTCCTTTTGCTGAACAGGTTTTTCTTTTTGCACCTGCTGCGTATTCACTTTCTTGGTGAGATTCTCCAGCCCCTTGCGAACGCGAAGTGTTTCTGTTTTCTGAGCTTGATTCTCGCGAATATGTCGAATCGTTTTTTCAATCTCCCGATTTGTGTCCTTTAAGAGATTCGCTGCTTCTTCTTTTGCTTTGCCTATAATCTCCTTCTTCTTCGTTTCAAGTTCTGATGAGAGTGTCTGATATTTCGCAAGCGATTGTTTTAAATCTGCCTCTTGTCGCTCCATCTTTTTGATCTTTTCCGCAAGCTGCACACGCTCCTTCTCCAACGAACGAACCAACGTTTCAAACCCAGCCAGATCCTTTCCGACAAGTTTCTCCGCCTCCATCAATACCGACTGTGGTAACCCTGTTTTACGTGCGATCTCCAGCGCAAACGAACTCCCCGGTTTACCAATATCCAATACATAAAGCGGCACCAGATTCTTGTCATCAAAACGCATCGCCGCATTTTTCACACCTTGCCGTTGTCCCGCAAATAACTTCAAGTTATAGTAGTGTGTTGTGGCTACACCCCATACGCGCTTTTTCAACAACGATTCCAAAATAGCTTGAGCAATGGCACCACCAAAATTTGGATCTGTACCAGAACCAAGCTCATCCATCAAAACCAAAGAACGATCACCGGCATGCTGTATAAACGCATTCATATTTCGAAGGTGACTGCTATAGGTACTCAAGTCGTTCTCGATAGACTGCTGATCACCGATATCAATGAAGATGTCTTTAAAAATCCCTACACGCGACCGGTCTGAAAGCGGAATCAACATCCCACATTGCAACATGTACTGAAGCAACCCCACGGTTTTGAGTGTAACAGATTTACCGCCCGCATTCGGCCCCGACACCAACAGCAATCGATCCTGTTGATCAAGTTCGATATTTAACGGAACTACATCTCGTTTACCTTTCAAACTCAGAAAAAGCAAGGGATGCTTCGCCTGATACCAAATCAACTCAGGATGTTTTTCGATCACCGGATGATCACCGCCAATCTCCAAAGAAAATTTAGCCTTGGCCCTGATAAAGTCTATCTGGGCTAAAAACTGAAATGCAGCATTCAAAACAGGAAGCTGAGTTCTAAAGTCGCCGGTTAAATCGCGTAAAATTCGTATGACCTCACGCTTCTCGGCATGTTCAAGATCGCGGATCTCGTTGTTTGCGTCTAGCATCTCCGTTGGCTCCATGAACACGGTTTGCCCAGTTGCAGACTCATCTAAAATGAAACCCTTCACTTTGCGTTTATGCTCCGCTTGAATAGGAATCACTAACCTTCCCTCGCGAATCGTCGGAAGTGCACCTTCAGGAACCCATGACTCTTGCACCGCCATACGAAATATTTGCTCTGCCAATCGCCGCAGTCGTGATTGCTCATCACGCAATCTCTTTCTGATTTTTCCAAGATCAGCACTCGCACTGTCCTTTACCTGCGCCTTATCGTCAATCGTCGTAAAAATTTTCTGCGACAATTGACTCGTGATCGTTACAGGCTGCGAAAGTTTATGCAACTCAGGGTAGAGTTCTGCGGATTTCACGAGAAAGGTTTTGCATGCTAATATGGTTTCCAATCCATAGGCCAAATGCAAAAACTCCTCAGCTTCTAACCAATTTCCCTCGAGTGAAATCTTTTTGATCCAGTCAGTGGCATCGAAAAAATGCTGCGATGGGAAAGGCTCACCTTTCTCTAAAATCTGCCGGAATTCTAAATTTTGTTTCAGGAGTATCTTTACAAAATCTACTTCACTGCTAAAACGCATCTTATCTACCCAAGCGGCACCCGCTGGCGACAAGCAATACGCTACAAGCTTCTGCCTGATTTGGTCGAAGCCTAATTTCTGTTCAAAAGTTTCGGGATAAATCATTCTTTCACACTCTTCACGGTCGTGCGCTGTTCACGCAGATTCAGTGAATCAACGACAGCCGTGTAAATCTGTTCCATTTCCAGCGGACGATCCATGTAATAATGAATGGATTGGCGAAAAACAGTATCCGAAACCTTAGTCTTCTCAAATACTTTCCGCTCAATGATCTTGAAGACTTTTACAGCTGAATCGCGGGGAAGGCCCATTCGGTTGACCTTCTCCTCAGCCAAATACATCTCTGAATACATTTCCACCATCTCCTCGGACGTTAGGATCCCAGCCGGAACAGCCTCCTTACTGGCACAGCCGAACAGGATCAATCCGATTATCAAGAATGTTCTCATGGTCATCGCTCGTTCTAATCTACCATTTACAGGGTGTATCAACCTCATCTCACTTTTGTCGGTCCTCCACTGCAAAGGGTGGGCAAAATAATCATAATTGTTATATTTTTGGATGTTGAGGTACTCTCTAACAGGAGTGTCACATCAGAAACGCTGTCCATCAAACAATAATTTGGCCAGTGTCAATCAACTTAACCCAAGCTGCTGTCGAACGGCGGAAAAAAAGTTAAGGAGCAATGAAAGAGTTACTAAAGAAGCTTCGAAAATACGAGATCCAAATCCGCAAGGCGATTAACAGCCAAATGCAAGGTGACTTCCATTCGGTTTTTAAAGGTACAGGATTGGAATTTGATGACGTACGCCCCTACCAGTATGGCGACGACATTCGCACCATCGACTGGAACGTATCGGCAAAAGGCCACGGCATGTACGTGAAAACTTTTCGCGAAGAAAAGGAGCAAACCGTATTTTTTATCCTTGACGTATCCGCATCAAAAGATATCGGCGCTCCCGGAAAAACAAAAGTTGATATTGGCAAAGAAATCTGCGGTGTATTGTCCCTCGCTGCCGTGAAAGAGTCAAGTCACGTTGGACTAATCTGCTACTCCGACATCCGCGAACGTTACATCAAACCAACGAAAGGTCATTCTCAAGCATACGAGATCATTAGTACGCTAACGTCTCTGAAGCCTACGTCAACAGGTACAAACCTGACAAAAGCGATGGCCTTTGCACTAAACGCCATCCGCAGAAGAAGTGTCGTCATTCTCATTTCAGACTTTATTGACGAAGGGTACGAACATAACCTTAAAGCACTGGCACAACGACACGACCTTGTTGTAATTCACATCAGCGATAAACGCGAAACTGATTTACCGCGACTGGGCATCATTCCTGTGATTGACAAGGAAACTAAAAAAACTGTTTGGGTGAATACTTCCTTTGGCGAGTTTCGAAATAACGTAGGCTTACACCATCGACAACGTCAGGACTACCTCACGCAATTATCGAGAAAGCATGAGATCAACTTTATTTCTTTAGATACCGATGAAGATTATGTGCCGAAACTCCTTCGTCTTTTCAAAGTCAGAAACAAATCGATGAAAACATCATGATGCGGCTGACGAAAATTAAAGGACTCTTTCTCCTTCCATTCCTACTCGTTTTTTCAGAAAGCTTCTGCCAAGAAATTAAAGTGACAGGTGGATTTTTTGAAGACAGCATTAAAGTGGGAGAACCCGCGCGCTTCTACCTTGCCGCACGTTATCCAAGCAAGATAAACATACTCTTTCCTGACTCGACTTTTGATTTCGCCTCTTTGGAATTTCGAAGCAAAGAGTACTTCGATACAGAAACAAAAAATGACATCAGCTACGATAGCGTTGTATATCATCTCGCTTCATTTAGCATCGACCCAATCCAAACCTTAAGCCTCCCAATATTTCAAATTAACCCCAACGATTGTACGCTGCACGTTTCGAATATCGACAGTATCAAACTAACGTTGACAACGCCCAACGTCGACACCGTCTCTATTGCACGGTTAGACTTGAAACATCAAGCCACCTATCAACCTACGGATAAACTATTCAACTACCCATTACTGATTTTTGTTGTCGGTATTACACTCGTATTAGTCGCCCTCGGTTGGTTCTTCTTTGGAAAGCCTGTTCGAAAACATTTCAAGATCAAACGCATGATGAAAGCGCATCAGGCATTCCTGGTGGGATTCGATTCAAATATATCAGGCTTACAAAAACAGTATTCGCCGCTTTCAACAGAAGCCACCTTAGTGTATTGGAAGCGATACCTGGAACAGCTCGAGCGCCTTCCATACACTAAACTTACGAGCCGTGAGATTCAACGCATCCAGAAAGATGATCAGCTTGGAAAAACTTTACACGGAATCGACGAAGCGATCTATGGACATAACACGCAGACTACTGTGCTATTCGAGAGCTTAAAAACTTTCGCGCAAAACAGATTCAACAAGAAATTGGAGGAAGTGAAGCATGGATAAGGATCTTACACCCTGGTATTCACTGGAATGGTTCGAACCTTCAACCTTGAAGGCTTACAACTGGGAGACACCATGGATTTTATATCTTCTCCTTGCAGTGCCTGTGGTCTTTGTCATTCGCCACGTCTTACAATATTTCAACGATCAAAAAGTGCCTATCGCTGTAGTACGTCGCGATCTAAAACTCTCACCCATTATTCTACTCGCGCTCATACCAGAATTACTGTTAATGATCACCGCGGCTTTGATCATCGTTTGTCTTGCGCGTCCTCAACATAGCAACGAAAAAGTAGAGCAGTGGGCAGAAGGTATCGACATCATGATTGCCATGGACGTTTCTGAATCCATGATGATGGAAGACTTCCGTCCGAATCGCTTGGAATCAGCCAAAGAGGTTGCTAAGAAATTTATTGAAGGTAGAATCCAAGATCGCATCGGACTTGTCGTTTTCTCCGGCGATGCATTTTCGCTCGCACCGCTCACCACAGACTATGATCTACTGAAAAACTATCTCAAAGACATCAACTTCGAAATGATCGATGCGAAAGGAACGGCCATTGGGAGCGCGATGGCGGTAGTTACCAATCGTATGCGTGAATCGGAAGCGAAATCAAAAGTCTGTATTCTCCTTAGCGACGGCGACAGCAACGCGGGCAATATTGATCCTGTCACGGCGGCAGAATTGGCGTCTGCATACGGCATTAAAATCTATTCTATTATTGTTGGAAAAGAAGGACGTGTGCCCATGGGGAAAGATTTCTTTGGAAGGCCAGTGTACTACGACAACACTGTAGATGAAACAACCATGCGCAAAATGGCCAGCATTGGTGGAGGCGAATTCTTTCGTGTAACCGATAACCGCGCACTGTCGCAAGTGTTTGCCAAAATCGATCAATATGAAAAAGCAGAGATCAAAGAAACGCGGTTCAAAAACACTTCCGACTTCTACACAATCTACCTGCAATGGGCCATTGCTTTTTTCTTGCTGTGGCTGTTATTGAAGAGCACATTTATAAGCAACGTATTGCAAGATTAACCGGCTTTTTTGATGACCATTGTATCGTTCAGAAACGACTCACCGTTATCGCGAGAAAGCAAACCGTAATCATCTTCCATTTCATCCATATCATAAGATCCTTGAATGCATGTAGTAAATGCTAACTCAAATCTCAGGATAGAGAATTAGCTTGCCCGCAAACACCACAAGCACGACACCCAACACGATGTTCATCACCTGAATAAATCGCGGCGTCATCACCACACGAAGTTTGTCTGCAAGCTTCGCTTTGATCACGTCGGTGATAAAGACAGTACCCACAATCGTTGCAAAGTATGTTAGCGCTTGCGCATTGGTTCGATATCCAAATTCTGTTGTGGCCACGCTAACCACACCCAGCCAAAAGAAAAATACTGTTGGTGTAAGACCATTAATGATAAAACCTTTCACCGCTAAACGTCGCCAACTTTTCGCCGGCAAGCTCCCATAATCTGTTTTCCCTAGCTTTCGACTTTTCACAAACAAATAGTAAAGACCAAAAGCCATCAACACGGCTCCGCCAACGTACGCCATATAAAGACGAACATCAGGCTGACTCAAAAACTGTGTTAATCCGAAGTAGGAGATTAGAATGTACATGGCATCACTTACCGATACACCAATGGCAACGAATACGCCATTTGAAAAGCCGCGCTCAATGCTTGTCTGAATAATGGTAAAGAAGACAGGCCCGATCATAAGGGCCAATACCAAACCTGATACAACGCCTTTTGAAATAATGTCCATCCTTATTTCTTTTCAAGGAAGCTCTTCCAATCGCTAAGCTGTGCGCTCTTCATCACGCGAGGAAATTTATTCTGACCGCCAACTTTCCCTTTCGATTCCATGTAATCATAAAACCTTCTTACCGGAAGTACTTCAACAATCACTTCTTTTAAGGCAGCGCTTCTTTCAACAGCATAATCATCATTCAATGCCTTCAGGTGAAAATCAATTTTTTCCTTTAAAGCCTTCTCATCTACAGGATCATCGGTGCCGATGTACCAGTGGTGCGCGAACAAAGTGCCATGCGGAATACCCGCAACCGTGAATTCAGGAATATTAATATTAAAGTCGTTCGTTGCTAGCTCCACCGCTTTGTTCATATTATCAACAGAAAGGTGTTCGCCGCATAAACTCAGGAAGTGTTTCGTCCTGCCAGTGATCACAATCTCGCTCTCCTCCAGCGATGTAAATTTAATAACGTCACCAATCAAATAACGCCATGCACCCGCGCAGCTCGACAATAGAATCGCATACTCCTTTCCTTCTTCCACTTCGTCGATCAAACATGTTTCAGCATCTGGCCTGATCTCACCATTGGCATCAAAGTTCTTTTCATCGAATGGAACGAACTCATAAAAAATTCCATTGTTCAACACCAAACGCATCGACCTGCGATTGGGATAAGCTTGAAACGCAATAAATCCTTCTGATGCGAGATAGGTTTCGATGTAGTGTATTGGACGTCCCAACAACTTCTCAAATCCCTTTCGATATGGATCAAAAGACACACCGCCATGAACGTACACCATCAAGTTTGGCCACACTTCATGAATGTTCTTCACCTCGTGGTACTTCACCACCTTCTCCATCAAAATTTGTATCCACGCGGGAACTCCGACAATGATTCCGATATCCCAATCTTTCGACTTCGCCGCAATCTCGTCCAACTTCGCATCCCAGTTTCGCGTCTTCGCGATTTTTTTTCCTGGCTTGTAAAAATGTTGAAACCAAAAAGGTAGACGCGCCGCTTGAATACCACTTAAATCGCCTTCGAAGAAACTACCCCGTTTATTTAAGTGTGTACTTCCGCCAAGCATCATAATCCCGGATTCAAAAATCTCCGGCGGAAGATCATACTTTGACAACGTTAAGATCTGACGAATACTTGTCTTCTGAATTGCCTTCGTCATATCCTTCGTTACCGGAATATATTTCGACGACGCTTCCGATGTACCTGAACTCAACGCAAAATATTTTACGCGCCCCGGCCAGCAGATATTCTTCTCTCCTTTCAACGCCATGTTCCACCAATCGCTATACATTTTGTTATAGGCATGGATCGGCACATTCGTCTTAAACTGATTATAAAAACCCTTGTCGCCACGGCGAAACTTCCCAAGAATATCAGAGAAGTTATAATGCTTGCCGAACTCCGTCTGCGCTGCGGTAATCAACAATTCTTTCAGCTCTTTCTTCTGCAGATCATATGGCGAGGTATACTCCTGCTCCAACATCTCACGTATGCGTATCCCTTTTTTTAGCAATGTTCCGAGTATCGCCATATTCAATTAGCTTTGGTGGATTTTAAGGGGCTAAAATAGGAATGAATATTAAGAATAACATCAATAATTTCCGCCAAAACTTACCCGAACGTTGTAACCTTATCGCGGTAAGCAAGACCCAACCCATCAGCGCTATTCAAGAAGCGTACGATGCCGGACAGCGCGTTTTTGGCGAAAACAAGGTGCAAGAACTTGTCCCTAAGTTTGAAGCCCTTCCAAAAGACATCCAATGGCACATGATCGGCCATCTGCAATCCAATAAAGTGAAATACATCGCACCCTTTGTGCATTGGATTCACGCCGTCGACAGCGTAAAACTTCTTGACGAAATCAACAAACAAGCAAACAAAGCACAACGCGTTATCGCCTGCCTTTTACAAGTACACATCGCCACAGAAGAAACAAAGTTTGGTTTCTCAGCAGATGAAATCAGATCACTCCTACTTGAGCCAACGTTTGAAAAATATAAGCACATTAAAATTCACGGACTCATGGGCATGGCCACATTCACCGACAACCACGATCAAGTTCGAAGAGAATTCAAATCATTAAGAAAAATTTTCGACGACCTCAAAACGCTATCGCTTCCAGCCAATGTTGATTTGAAGGAACTTTCCATGGGCATGAGTGGCGACTATAAAATTGCTATCGAAGAAGGAAGTACGATGATTAGAATTGGTACCGCTTTATTTGGAGAACGTAATTATCATTAAAAAGTACGCATAGAATGAATCAACGAATCACGCTCGCCGCCGCTGCAATACTTGGGTTAACCGCTGTTGTCTTGGGGGCTTCTGGCGCCCACGGATTTAAGGCACAGCTCGCCGCAAATCAAACCACCGAAATGTTCGAACTCGCCAATCGCTACCACTTCTTTCACGTGTTTGCGCTTCTCACTACAGGTATCCTCATGAATAATTTTAACGCCAATCGCCTTGGCTATGCAGCACTATTCTTTGTACTCGGCGTGGTGTGTTTTAGTGGCAGTCTTTACACCATGTCTTTTGTAAAAATAGGCGGCGGCTTCGGACTCATCACACCAATCGGAGGGTTACTGCTGATTGTAGCGTGGCTCCTTATGCTCCTATCCTTGTTTAACACCAACAAACGATAGACGCACTTACCAAATAAAAAGGTCGTTAACCAAATCCTTGATTAACGACCTAATAATCTCTTTCGAAACAGTGCTACTGCACGCTTTCGCCAGCCAACACGTTTGCTGTGAATGAAATTTTATTTCCGCCAGCATTCACGGCATTCGACACAACCGTTACTACTTTGTTCTGACGTCCAAGTTTGCCCGCACTATTAAAGGCCACGGTGATTTCACTTTTACCGCCTGGTGCTATCGGATCACGCGTAAAACCTTTTGGTGTCGTACAACCACAAGTCACCTCAACATTTGTAATGATCAAAGGCTCTGTACCAGTATTCGTAAACGTAAAGGTGTGTTCAACTTTATCACCTTGCTTGATGTCACCGAAATCGAAGGTCTTCTTTTCAAATGTGATCACTGGACCCTTCTGATTTGCCTGTTGAGCAAAAGCCGGCGCGCATAGTCCAATCACAAACAATAAAAACAGATATTTCTTCATAACAGAAAATTTTTTACAAATTTAAGCACCTCGCTGCAAGTATATTGCCAGAAAAACGAAAATTCTGACAACTACCAGAATTCGCGAGAAATCAAGCCATAACCAAGCACCTGATCAATGACCGACCCTGAAATCGACAAAATATACGGAAACAAGGTGCGAATCCGTGCTTGTGGGCTCTTGATCAACGAGGGTAAAATGCTGATGGTCAATCATTCCGGCATAAAAAATGGCAACTTTTGGGCGCCACCCGGCGGCGGTGTCGATTTTGGTTTTTCCATCGAAGAAACCCTAAAAAAAGAATTTCTTGAAGAAACTGGCCTCACCATCAATGTCGGCTCATTTGCTTTTGGCGTCGAATTCATTCAGCCGCCCCTACACGCCGTCGAATTGTTCTACAACGTATCGGTAAAATCAGGGTCCATCGGCGTAGGCCACGATCCAGAATACAACATCATTCAGGCCGTTGCCCTCCTTTCTAACGACGAAATCTTCCGCATTGTAAAGGATGAACGCCACGGCATTTTCAGCCTCGTCAGCAACATTACCGACCTTTCCCAGCTCCAAGGGTTCTACAAGATATAAATTTCGCTACGTTTCCATTGGGCGTGCCCCCTCGAAAACTCGGGGTCGCGCTATCCGCTATACTCCTCGTGCCACAGCACACCCTCCGCCACTGCGGGGTGCCGCTCCTATCGCTCACGCAAACACCAGAAAGTGCTTTACCCGCTTCGCTTTCTGCTTTCGGCTTTTATTTTTTATTATTGCAATTGGACCGTTAATCAAAAGTCTTGCAAACAACCTCGCTCAACTACAAGCTCATCAAGAAAATCAAGGACGAACGTTTTGATGAAGAGTTCCTGCATCACTACCATCTCTTGATTCAACTGGGCACCCGCGACTTCCAACTTCTGGTTGTCGACCCGAGCGATAATAAAATACTGCTTCTCGAAGATTTCGTTCTGCCCAACCTCACCTCGCACGAAGAGTTGATGAACATGTTAGATCAACTGTTCGACTCTCACGCATTGCTGAAAGCAGGCTTCTGGAAACAAATAAAAGTCTCGATCAAAAACCTGAAGTTCGTTCAAGTTCCACAGGCTTTGTTTGCCGAAGAAGCAATGGAAGAATACCTCCGCTTCAACGCCCAAGTTGATCCCGACAAAGAAGTATTCTTATCAACCGTCAATAAACGCGCGCATGCGGTTACGATTTTCGCCATTAACAAGGACCTTAAACTTTGGCTCGACAGCGTTTATCCTAACAACCCGCCGATCTATACACACCAAGCCGCGGCTCTAATCGAAGGCATGATGCAATTTGCTGGCAATCGAAAAGACGAACCGTTATACATTTACGTCGATCGATTCAAACTCCACCTGTTGGCATGTCGCGACGGTAAGCTTTTGTACTATAATCAATTCGCGATCAAACAATTTTCTGACTACGTAAAATATATCATGCTCGTGATGAAGTCACTGAACATGGATCAACAGTCTAGCAAGGTTGTTTTATGGGGATATATCGGTAAGAACTCGCCGCACTACCACGAATTTTACAAATACGTTAGCAACGTCGTTTTTGGAAATCGTCCGGACCATCTTCAATTCAATTACATTTTCGATGAGATCCAAGAACATCACTTCTTCGATCTGTACTCGATACATCTCATTCAAGCCTAACGGCCACATTTATGAGCAAACGCATTGCACTTTTCCCGGGTTCTTTTGATCCATTTACGAAAGGACATGAAGACATTGTGCTCAGAGGACTTGAAGTGTTCGACGAGATTATTATCGCAGTTGGATTCAATAGTCAAAAAAATGCTCGCTATTTTCCCATAGATAAGATGCTCGGTTACATCGAGCAAACATTCAATAATCGCCCTGTTAAGGTGATCACCTATTCAGAGCTCACCGCGGGCCTGGCCAAGAAACATGGTGCTAAATTTTTACTCCGTGGATTGCGTAACACCACCGACTTCGAATACGAGAACAGCATCAGCCAGGTAAACCGGGAGTTGAACGCCGAACTTGAATCCGTATTCCTTATCACAACGCCGACTCTGGCATGGATCAGTTCATCGATCGTTCGCGAAGTACATCGCTATGGCGGCGACGTGTCAAAGTTTCTCCCATATACTTTGTAGAGAGGCTTCAAGCTGCAAAGCCTTATGATCTTTTGCGCATGCTTGTAACTTGTAACCTGCAACTTGAGGCTATTCAAAACACTATTTCGTGGACTTCAGTTCGCGCAAAGAATAATACTGCTCCACCACATAGCGGATAGATTTGTAAGAATGCTCCAGTGCATGGTACACTTCCTTCTGACTCATCCAACGAGCTTCTTCAATATCTTCTTCCAATGCGGGCTTCAAGCGCGTATCGTCAATAACATCCATGATATACCATTTGGTCTTCTTGATCATGGCGTTTTTATTCATTGTATAGGTATGCCAAGTGGTGCAAATTCTTCCACCGCGCTTCACAGTAATATTACACTCTTCACCTACTTCACGCACCGCAGCCTCTTTGTAGTTCTCCCCTTTTTCTTTCTTCCCCTTTGGAAGATCCCATTTCTTCATGCGATAAATCATGAGAAACTTTTCCTTCTTGCGAACAAGTCCGCCTGCAGCCTTTACAACTTTAAATTTGCTTAAGAGATAATCTTTAGCCGTGTCGTAATCTTTAGCGGTAATATCCAGCGAAAGTAAGTTCGTGGGAACCTTCGAATCCAAAAGCGCTAAAAGTGCATCAAGGTCTTTTGCCTCGGCATTTTTCACCCACACATGGTGAATCATCTTCGATTGTGTTACTGGCTCCGTTGCAGCATCCACTACATGATTGATCCGCCCACTTTCAGGTTCATTTCCGGCCTTCCAAATCCTGACAGGAATGTCGTTGATAAAAATGATCATTCGAATGGCATTTACACGATACGAGGTTCGCAAAAGAATAAAATTATCCCTTGCAGTCAAGGGCAAGGTAAGATTTTAGGCTTCTATTTTCAATAATATTTTCAATCTACAGGAATCACATCGATCGCTTTTCTCTGGTCAACTTTTAGTCCTAACTTTCGGCATATGCCTATCATTAAAGTTCAAGATGAAACAGCCGGCAAAATCGCTGATATGCTGTTGCAAATAGAAGCCATTAAACTCAACACAGAAAAACCTTTCACATGGGCTTCCGGCTGGAAATCGCCGATTTATTGTGATAACAGACTTTCATTATCATTCCCGGCTATTCGTACGGCCATTAAAGCGGGCTTAATTCAAGCCATTCGCGAAAACTTCTTCACCGTTGAAGCAATCGCCGGCGTGGCTACGGCAGGTATTGCGCAAGGTGCACTGGTGGCACAAGACATGGAACTGCCTTTTCTTTACGTGCGACCTAAACCGAAAGACCATGGCATGGAGAATTTGATTGAGGGCCGCATTGTAAAAAATCAAAAAGTAGTCGTTGTCGAAGATCTAGTCTCTACCGGAGGCAGCTCTCTAAAAGCCGTGCAAGCCCTTCGCGACGCCGGATTCGAAGTACTTGGAATGGTGTCAATCTTCAATTACGGATTCGATATCGCCAAACGGAACTTCTACGAAGCAAACACGTCACTCATCAGTCTCTCTGACTACAGCTCTTTGTTGAATTACGCACAAAGTAAAAATTACATTAACGACGATCAGCTAACTTCGCTAAAAGCGTGGCGCGTTGATCCTTCGAACTGGAAAAAATAAATGGCCAGTCCAAACATCAACACCTTTGCACCTGCTCAGAATCCTTTTCACAATAAGGATATTGCAAAGATAAACGCCAGTAGCCCTATCGTTGTAATTGGTGCGGGCGCGTTTGGTGGTTGGACTGCCCTATACCTTCTACGTCTCGGATGTAAAGTTACGCTCGTAGATGCTTGGGGACCAGGAAATGCACGATCAAGCTCAGGCGATGAAACACGCGTCATTCGCTCAACGTACGGCAACAACCAATTCTATTTCGACTTGAATGTAAGGGCGTTTTCACTGTGGAAGGAAAATGAAGCTATCTTTAAGCGAAAGCTTTTTTTCAACACGGGCGTGCTCTGGCTCTGCTACGACGAAAAAACACCTATCGTTGATCAATCACTGCCATTTGCTTCTCAACACAATATGCCGCTTGAGTATCTCTCAACCGCGGAGCTGAAGAAACGGTTTCCGGTCATTAACAGCAACGACCTTCACCATGCCTTCTTCGATCCTTTCGGCGGTTATTTAAAAGCTCGTGAAGCAACACAAGCCGTGGTAGAAGCATTTGTGAAAGAAGGCGGCACATTGATTAATGCCGCGGCACAGCCTGGACGTATTACCAATGGCAAAATTGAGAACATTAAACTCTCCGATGGGCAATCGCTGTACGCTGACGCTTATATTTTTGCTTGTGGCGCTTGGCTCGGTAAAATGTTTCCGGAGGTTCTCGCACAAACTATCACCTGCACAAAACAAGAAGTATATTACTTCGGCACACCACAAACCTCCGCGAAAGCTTTCGATGATTTACCTGTGTGGATTGATGTCGATGGCAAAGACTTTTACTACGGCATCCCAGGTAATGCGAATCGTGGATTCAAAATCGGCGTTGATATTAGAGGAGAAATTTTCGATCCTAGTAATGGAGAGCGAATCATTAACCAAGAGGTACTATCAAAAGCGAGAAACTTTATCGCACATCGTTTTCCGCTTTTAAAAAACGCTCCACTCCTAGAGAATCGTGTCTGCCCATATGAAAACTCCGTCGACGGAAATTTCATTCTAGAAGCCCACCCCAACGCCTCGAACGTTATCTTCCTCGGAGGTGGCTCGGGTCACGGATTCAAGCATGGACCCGCGTTAGGAGAACTCGTCGCACAAATTTTAATGTCCACCGTCTCTTAACAAGATCAGTAACACCAAGGCAGCCTCTAATAAAAGTTTACGCTAAACAACGACCTTATACTGTTGTCAGATATTGCACCATCGTTCTCTTCGACGCGTGAACTTCCGATAACATCATCACGCTGTGGAAATAAACGCTCCGTTGTTTTATACTTAGACGTGGTGCCTGAACTAATATGGCATCACATTTTCGGCCTCTTTCCAAAACTACAACTATGGCAAAGTATGGAAAGAAGGCTCAAAGTACTGTACGCAGTGCGATGAAGCGCAGAAAAAAGGGCACCCTGAGAAGCGGCAGCGGTGCGAAAGTCACAAGTCGTAAACAAGCCATTGCAATCGGTCTGTCGGAAGCACGACAGAAAGGAGCGAAGGTGCCGAGCAAGAAAACACCTTCAAAAACACGCGCAAAAAAATCAGCCAGACGCAAGCCTACAAAACGAATGGCAAAGCGTTCGAAAAAAACGGCACGTGCAAAACGATAGACAAATGTAGGTTCACAACGCACGCCACATCGACTAACATGAGCCACAATATCAACGTGAACTGTGAACCAATACAACGGTATCCCTAAGCGCCGCCGCGCTCTAGGAAACTTGCCGTAACATCGTTGAGCACTTGCACCTTCTTGCTGAAGTCGCCTTTAATTTGGTCGCGAATTTTTTGCATGTTATCCAACAACTCGTTGGTATTATCAGGAAGCGCATCCTCTAGATACTCTCGAATTCTTTTCGATATCGTCGGTGATTTTCCATTGGTCGAAACACCAATCTTTAAATTACCCTTAGTAACCACAGAACCTAAATAGAAATCGCAGAGATCGGGTGTGTCGGCTACATTGATAAGTAAACGACGCGTACGCGCAAAATTCCGAATCGTCTCGTGAAGTTGACGATTGTCAGTCGCAAGCAACACAAGATCTTTATCCCAAAGATCCCACAACTTAAAATTTCGCTCGAACAATTTGACTTGGGTATGTTTTCGTGCAAGTTCCTTTATCGGCTCACCAATAGCGCGTGCTACCAATGTAATTTTCGCTGATGGACTGTTCTTCAAAAGCGCTGTCAGTTTTTCCAAACCAACATGTCCACCACCAACAATTAAAGTCTCAAGCGACTCTAACTTTAAGAAAACCGGAAAAAGATTGTTGCGTTCCATACCTCGTGCATTGTCATTTGTAAATTATTCGTTTTTAGAAAAAATGCGAAAGAAATTAGGCCGATTTGACCTTGGTCATGATGTGGCGAAGCGTTTCTGCATATCGAACGACTTCACCAATGACGATGACAGCCGGCGCTTCAATTTTATTGACCTTCACTTGTTCCGTTACAGTTTCTACTGTAGCAATAACGCTACGCTGGGTCTGTAAGGTTCCATTTTGAATCACAGCGACAGGCATGTCATGCTTGCCATGTCTGCAAAAGCTTGCCATGATCTCATCCACTTTATGTAATCCCATCAATATCACAACGGTAGCGGTAGACTGTGCCGCTAATTCAATATCACCAGAAATCTTTCCTGCCTTAGTAGTACCCGTCACTACCCAAAAGCTTTCGCTGGCACCCCGCGCAGTCACCGGTATTTTCAAACTTGCAGGTACAGCAAGTGCGCTCGTGATTCCAGGAATCACACGCGTGGCAATACCATGCGATTCTGCGAACTCGATCTCCTCTGATCCGCGTCCAAACACAAAAGGATCTCCACCTTTTAATCGAATCACATGGCCATAAAGAAAAGCAAACTCAACAATGAGCTGATTGATTTCATCTTGCGTATGCGAATGTTCCCCAGCACGTTTCCCCACGGAAAATGCAGGAATGCCATTCGGAATCAGCCGTAGTATTTCAGGCGACACCAAGGCATCATACAGAACCACATCTGCCTCCTTCAGCGCATTTATTGCCTTCACGGTGATCAGCTCAGGATCACCAGGCCCTGCACCTACTAAGGTCAGACGAGGTTCTTTATGAAAAGTAAATACCGTAGGAATCATTTCGCTACTGCTTCTTTCTCTGTTGTCTCTTGTTTTCTATAGGCAGAAACTTCTGCTAAAAAGCGTTTCGCATCTTCTAAAAATGCTATCGCAAATTCTTCTGATGGCTCCTGCTTGTTAATCCGCAGTACAAATTCTTTAAAATCTGCAGCGCCAAAAATACCACTCGCACCAAACTCTTTTTGAAAGTCATTCAACACTTGGATTTGTGTGCTTGGTTTTGTTTCGCGGGTTAACAACATTGCCTTTGCCGTGTTGATGAACGTATTGTAGCTGTGATAAATTGAATCAGCATACTGCTTCTGCTGAATCGCTTCATTTGCCCATCCGATCTTCTCTTCTGATTCGTAAAGCAACGTAGCAACTAAATCGATGATCACACCAGCACATTCTCCTACCGACGTATGAAGAATAAAATTATGATCTTCACCCCAATCGATATAATCTGTTGGCGTCACCGTCGTCAAATCTCCCAATGGCTTAAGCATCGCATAAAAATACTTTTGCCCAAGTCGTTTGTAGTAATCGTGAAAATATTCGCCATCAATTGCATTTGCTTCGTAATCATTTAAGATTAAACGCAACGCATCTGGACCACGCTTACTCGGAATCTTCACACCAACTTTATCCGCGATTATCGCATTTCCGTCTTTCAGATTTCCGCCCCCTAACAAGACAACCAATGCTGGTAGGAGTTTACCAGATTTATCCTTGATTGTACTGCCATGTAACCCTATCGCAGCTAAACCATGTTGGCCGCATGAATTAGGGCATCCGCTGATCTTAATCTTAATATCAGTATTAAAAATCATGTCAGGGAATTCTTCGCGTATTACCTTCTCAAGCGCAAGCGAAATATGCGTGCTGTCAGAAATTGCTAACGCGCACGACTCAGTTCCAGGACATGCAGTAACATCAGCAACACTATCAAAACCAGGTTCTGCAAGCGCATATTGATCTAACGCGACATACAATGATTTCAACGCTTCGGGACGTACGTAACGTATCAAATAACCTTGATTCACTGTAATGCGAAGCTCTTCTGACGCATGTTGATCAACAATGTCTGCAAATGTACGCGCCAGGTCTGATGACATGTTTCCTAACGGAAGTTTAACATAGACACCGTAAAATCCCTTTTGCTTTTGTTCAAACACATTGGTCTTTCTCCAGCGCTCGAATTTGGTTTGGTCTGCTATAAAAGGATCTACACCTCTAAACACTGGGCTGGTAGACTGCGGAAGAACATTCAAATCGATCGCGTAAGATTTGTGTTTTATCGCTAGTCTTTCTTCCTCGACAAGTGCCATCGTTTTTTCCAATCCGAGATCATCAAGCAAGAATTTGAATCGTGCTTTCATCCTGCGATTGCGTTCTCCATAACGATCAAATACGCGAAGCACAGCCTCTGCAAATGGAATGATTTGATCGCTTTCCAAAAACTCATAGGCAACGAGCGCGAGGTATGGATTTGCACCAAGCCCGCCGCCAATCATTACCTTGAAGCCTTGCTTACCGTCAACGATCTTGGGAATAAAACCAAGGTCGTGGATAAAACTGAAAGCAGAGTCGTCTTCACTAGATGAAAAAGAGATCTTAAATTTTCTACCCATCTCTTGGCAAATCGGATTGCGCAAGAAATAACGGAACATCTCATAAGCATGCGGCGACACATCAAATGGTTCTTTCGGGTCAATACCAGCTAAGTCAGACGCTGTGATATTTCTAACAGTATTACCACAAGCTTCACGCGTTGTGATGTCATCTTTTTCGAGTCGCGCCCACAGCTCTGGTGTACGATCTAAACTCACAAAGTGAATTTGAATATCTTGACGCGTAGTGGCGTGCAGATTCTTGCTCGCGTACTCATCTGAAATATTGGCGATGGTACGAAGTTGTTTCGTAGATACGCGTCCTAAGGGAAGCTTTATGCGGATCATTTGCACACCCGACTGACGCTGGCCGTAAATTCCTCTCGCTAAGCGAAGGCTGCGAAATTTATCGTCATCAATTTTTCCCTCACGAAATAACCTGATCTTCTTTTCCAGATCGATAATATCGCGCGCGACAACCGGGTTATTTAAATCTTCAAGTTCAGAACGAAAGCTTTGCATATGGCTAAGGGCTGTTAGTTCGGGTATATGTTTATAAAATAAAAGAGCCTTCCCCGTGTTTCGGTGCAGGAAAGGCTCGTTATGCTATTAATTTCTGTGTTAGTCTATCAGAGATCATCACGAATCCATAATTCCTGCACGGCGTACCTGTTTACAGCACCACATCTTGGCTGCAAACTTCTTGCTCGAACAGGTCTTATTGTTTCTCATTGTCCTAAATATCGATCAATATTATAGATATTATTCATCAATTCAAATCATTCCGAGATATTTTCTCTCCACTTAAAAGTCCAAACAAGTGTTTGTGATGAGTTTCAATCGATAGAGACGCCTACCAGCAATAATTATCCCTAACAGTTCGGTAGACGATGAAGTTCCAAAAAATAAATGGTGGCTAACGATAAAGGCGCTTATGCCACTTCTCTCATGTGCGCCATGAGGTCCATTTCGTCCTTTGTTAATCCCTTCGGCTTTCCACGCTCTTGCGCTTCGAGAAATGATTCCAGCGACGCATAGAATTTCAACCTGTACTTCCAAACCATTTTGCTTCCAATCGCTTCTTTTAGCTCACGAATTTCAGTACGCTCATCGAGCCAGTACAAATCATGGCTAACATCTGCTGTGGAATTATCTACGTAACCCGGCATACACTCTAAATCAGTGTGCTCAAGTTTACGACGCAACTCCTGCTGAAAACCAGGTTTACCCGTAATGTATATTGTGTTCCAATTCATATTCATTTTTAAAAATTGCCCCGGCTTAGTTTAAGTTTAAAAAGTTTTGTCAGTTAGCCGGTTTGCCTTATAACGTTTCTTTTTACGATCAAGCGATCCTATTTCTTTGCGCTTGTTTTCTTACATCGTTTCGACTCTCAATACGAAAGCTTTACTACGAAGTTTCACATTGCACTGCAATTATCATAAGGATGATAAAGAAAAATCACCGCGAACGATTACTGTGACGAACACCTCCAACCGATGCACAACAAAATGTTTTTTTGTATTGATGATAACTTCGTGGGTGGAGAAGCTCATTGACTCAGAGGAGAAGAATTTATTGTAGGAAATTATTCATACTGCACATTTATCTTCGGTTGCCTACATCATCCCACATCATTCGCGCGACCGTCCATATACCGTTAGATTTCCGGCGTAGTACAAAAAATGTTTGAACGCTTTAAGTGTCAAATCGAACATCAACCTTACACTACGCAACGCCTCACCTACACGCAATACGCCAACATATTCGAGAATGAATAATAACAACATGATCAAATCAATTTCCACCGGCTGCGATAACATATAGCTCAGCATACAATTGGTGGAATCTTTCGCTATACTTTTCATAACTTCCATAATCCTCCGACATTAACTCGGCGATAATCGATTATAGAAATCGTATGCCAACGATAAACATTTATCGAAGTCGTTTTCGGAAAGTGGCACTAGGAAGTTTCGAAACAATGTGTAGAAGGGGAAAAATCCTGGAATAGCCGCTGGTATTGAGATTGTATACAAACTTAGATTATGAAACGTCTGATCTGTTTATTTGTCTTCAGTTCTCTCCTACTTGCAACAAGCTGTGATGAGAACAATAATTTCATTGTATTCTCGGTTCAAGATGATGTCGCCCTGGGACAACAGGTGAAAGCAGAAATCATGGCAAATCCGGAATATAAAATCCTTTCAGAAAGTCAGTATCCGCAAGTGTACGCTTACCTAAACGGCATGAAAAACGAAATACTAAATTCGGGAAAGCTGGCCTATAAAGAGGAATTCGCGTGGGAATTACATGTCATTCATGACGACAACGTCCTTAACGCGTTTGCCACGCCGGGCGGATATATTTACATCTATACTGGATTGATTAAATATCTTGATAACGCTGACGATCTCGCGGGCGTATTGGGGCATGAATTAGCGCACGCGGACGAAAGACATACTGTGCGAAATTTGCAAAAGGCGTATGGTGTTAATGCACTTCTGGCGATCGCGCTCGGACAAAATCCTTCCGCCCTTCAAGAAATCGCAGCTCAGATAGCCGGTTCTCTTGCTGGCTTGAGTTTCAGTCGTGATTTTGAACGCGAAGCTGACGCAAACTCTGTAGAATATCTTTCTCAAACGAAATACGCTTGCAACGGTGCGGCTACATTTTTCATTAAATTAGAAGAACAAGGCGGAGGCCAACCTCCCGAATTTTTGAGTACACATCCAAATCCCGAAAACAGAATCGAAGACATCAACAAAAAAGCAGAAGAACTTGATTGTGATACAAGTCTGAGCAACGATACAGGCTACGCCAGTTTGAAGAGTGCGCTCCCCTGAGATGTTTTAAAAGTTAGTTAATTGAGTAGATACCGCTCTTTCTTGTTTATCAAGAGATCGTAGTGAGTAGCATCTTTTTCACGCACTTTCTGTTCCCTTCTCGAATCCAAGATTGACAAATCTATAGCGGTCAAGCTGGCATAAGATTTTACGAAGGATCGCGTGTGGATGATTATCATCACTGACATTTTTTTTCTTTGTTAACACACGATTTAGCAATGAACTTCTCTCAGCGCTCAGCATTTTATGTCTACATTTAGTGTACTGATTTCATCACTACTTTGAATCAACATTTTCTATGAATAAGAAGGCTTCATCAGGTACGAATGGAAAGAAAAACCACGATACCGCTAAGCAGACAATAGCAACGCTGACACCACCGAGTCGGTCTGCAAAAAAAGTCGCGAAGAAAAACAAAGAAATTGTTCCTTCGTTCTCCGTACAAAATCAAGACTTCATCGATAACCGAGAACTGCTACGCGTGCTGACGGAAGTCCGTAACGGAAATTTCTCAGCGCGGATGCCGTTCGACCAAGTTGGCTTAAGTGGAAAGGTGTGCGACACATTGAATGAAGTCATTTCGCTCAATGAAAAAATGATGTTGGAGTTTACACGCGCAGGACATATCATTGGTAAGCAAGGGAAGTTAAATCAGCGTATAGAAGTACCAAAAGCAAAGGGCGCGTGGAGCACAGGCGTTGATTCATTGAACGTGCTAATCTCCGACCTTGTACACCCTACCATAGAGATTGCACACGTTATCAGTTCTGTAGCAAAAGGAAATCTATCCCAACAAATGCCGCTTGAAATTGGTGGTCATACGTTGCAGGGTGAGTTCGCACAAATTGCAAAAGAAGTAAATGACATGGTAAAACAGCTTAACCTGTTCTCCATGGAAGTAACCCGTGTGGCGCGCGAAGTAGGGTCTGAAGGTAAACTCGGAGGTCAAGCAAAAGTAAAAGGCGTTGCCGGTGTGTGGAAAGATTTGACGGACTCTGTGAATCAGATGGGAAGCAATCTTACGGCACAGGTACGAAATATTGCCGAAGTAACAACCGCCGTAGCGAAAGGGGACCTTTCCAAAAAAATCACGGTGGATGTAAAAGGAGAAATCCTTGAGTTGAAGAATACCATCAACACGATGGTGGATCAGCTTAACTCTTTCTCCTCTGAGGTAACGCGTGTAGCGCTTGAAGTTGGTACCGAAGGAAAGCTCGGAGGCCAAGCACAAGTGAAAGGTGTGGCGGGAACGTGGAAAGATCTTACCGACTCCGTGAATCAGATGGCATCAAACCTCACTGGTCAGGTTAGAAATATCGCGGACGTTACGACGGCCGTGACGAAAGGTGACCTATCGAAAAAAATTACCGTCGACGTTAAAGGCGAAATCCTAGAATTAAAAAATACCATCAACACGATGGTAGATCAGTTGAACTCCTTCTCAGCGGAAGTGACTCGTGTAGCAAGAGAAGTTGGTTCAGAAGGTAAACTTGGAGGACAAGCTACAGTAAAGGGTGTTGGAGGTGTGTGGAAAGACCTTACAGACTCCGTAAATCAAATGGCTTCGAACCTCACCGGCCAAGTTCGAAATATTGCACAGGTAACAACAGCGGTAGCACGGGGTGACCTCAGCAGAAAAATCACAGTAGATGTGAGAGGTGAAATTCTTGAGTTAAAAGATACCATCAACACGATGGTGGATCAACTAAACTCATTTGCATCGGAAGTAACACGCGTTGCTCGCGAAGTAGGTTCCGAAGGGAAACTTGGTGGCCAAGCTACCGTGAAAGGTGTCGGTGGTGTGTGGAAGGATCTTACTGACTCCGTAAACCAGATGGCCTCTAACCTCACAGGACAAGTTCGAAATATCGCGCAAGTGACTACAGCAGTGGCACGCGGCGACCTCAGTAGAAAAATCACTGTGGACGTAAAAGGAGAAATCCTTGAATTAAAAGACACCATCAATACAATGGTGGATCAATTAAATTCATTTGCTTCAGAGGTAACGCGTGTGGCACGCGAAGTGGGTTCAGAAGGAAAATTGGGTGGACAAGCCGATGTACCCGGCGTTGGCGGTACTTGGAAAGACTTGACCGACTCGGTGAACAAGATGGCCGGTAACTTAACGTCGCAAGTGCGTAATATCGCTGAGGTAACAACGGCCGTAGCGAATGGTGACTTATCGCGGAAAATCACTGTAGATGTGAAGGGCGAAATTTTAGAGTTGAAGAACACCATCAACACCATGGTGGATCAGCTCAACTCTTTTGGATCGGAAGTAACAAGGGTTGCAAGAGAAGTAGGCTCAGAAGGGAAACTCGGTGGACAAGCAACGGTTATTGGTGTCGGTGGTGTTTGGAAGGATCTTACCGACTCGGTAAACCAAATGGCTTCTAATCTCACGGGCCAGGTTCGTAACATCGCGGAAGTAACTACCGCAGTAGCGAAGGGTGACCTGTCAAGGAAAATAACGGTAGACGTTAAGGGCGAAATTCTTGAGTTGAAAAATACGATCAACACAATGGTTGATCAGCTCAACTCTTTTGGATCTGAAGTAACACGCGTTGCCCGCGAAGTAGGTTCAGAAGGAAAACTTGGAGGCCAGGCTGATGTACCAGGCGTTGGTGGTACTTGGAAGGATCTGACAGATTCGGTCAACAAAATGGCTTCGAACCTCACGTCACAGGTGCGCAACATTGCCGAAGTAACAACAGCTGTTGCAAACGGAGATTTGTCGCGAAAAATTACAGTAGATGTTCAAGGTGAAATCCTCGAACTAAAAAATACGATCAATACGATGGTGGATCAATTGCGTGGCTTCGCGTCAGAAGTTACACGTGTTGCTCGTGAAGTTGGTACTGAAGGTAAACTCGGTGGCCAAGCTAACGTGCCAGGTGTAGCAGGTACGTGGAAAGATCTCACCGATTCAGTTAACCAGATGGCAGGGAACCTTACAGCGCAAGTTCGAAATATCGCTGACGTGGCTATCGCGGTGGCCAATGGTGACCTTTCGAAAAAAATCACTGTAGATGTTCGTGGAGAAATTCTCCAGTTGAAAGAAACCCTGAACACGATGGTGGATCAGTTGCGCGCATTTGCTTCTGAAGTAACGCGTGTGGCACGCGAAGTAGGAACGGATGGTAAACTCGGTGGACAGGCGTTTGTACCCGGTGTCGCTGGAACATGGAAAGATCTTACTGACTCCGTAAACCAGATGACAGGAAATCTCACTGCGCAAGTACGAAACATTGCCCAGGTTACGAAAGCAGTTGCTTCTGGTGATTTATCGAAGACTGTTGCCATCGACGTAAAGGGTGAAATCCTTGAGTTAAAAAACACCATCAACACCATGGTGGAGCAATTGAACTCATTCGCCTTTGAAGTTACGCGGGTAGCGAGAGAAGTAGGTACAGAGGGTAAACTTGGTGGCCAAGCTGAAGTGAAGGGCGTTGCTGGTACTTGGAAAGACCTCACCGACTCGGTAAACATGATGGCTTCCAACTTAACATCACAGGTGCGTGGTATTGCAAAGGTGGTAACATCTGTAGCTACAGGAAATCTCCGTCAAAAACTTTCCATCAATGCAAAAGGCGAGGTGGCACAGCTGACTGAAACAATCAACGAAATGATCGAGACGCTTGCTGTATTTGCAGATCAAGTAACAACAGTAGCCCGCGAGGTAGGTGTCGAAGGAAGATTGGGAGGTCAAGCAAACGTACCGGGTGCATCGGGCATCTGGAAAAATCTAACCGAAAACGTAAACCAGCTCGCACAGAATCTAACAACACAAGTTCGTTCGATATCAGAAGTGGCATCTGCGGTAACAAAGGGAGACTTAACAAGAACGATTCGCGTCGAAGCAAAAGGCGAAGTAGAGGCATTGAAAGATACTATCAACCAAATGATCGCAAACCTTCGCGCCACAACACTTCGAAACCAAGATCAAGATTGGTTAAAATCTAACCTCGCGAAGTTCACACAAATGCTTCAAGGCCAACGCGACCTAAACACGGTAACAAAACGCATCCTTTCGGAACTCGCACAAGTTGTAAATGCACACTACGGAGCGTTCTATATTCTCAAACAAGATGAAGAAACCCCTCAGGTGAAATTGAACTTGTTTGCCGCATACGCTTATAAAGAAGATAAAAACACACCAAAAGAATTTGCCATCGGCGAAGGCCTCGTCGGACAATGTGCACTTGAAAAAGAACGCATCTTACTAACGAACATTCCCCATGGTTATATTAAGATAAATTCTGGACTTGGTAGAGCGACTCCTGCCAACTTGATTATTCTGCCTGTACTATTCGAGAGTAACGTGAAAGCCGTAATGGAACTCGCTTCGCTTGAACCGTTTAACGAAACTCACCTTGACTTCCTTGAGCAGGTAACAGAAAGTATCGGTATCGTATTGAATACGATTGAGGCTAACTCAAGAACAGAAGAACTCCTAGCTCAATCACAATCGCTTGCGAGTGAATTAAAGAGTCAACAAGAAGAACTCCGAAGAACAAATGATGAACTGCAAGACAAAGCCCTTCTACTCGTTAAACAGAAAAACGAAGTAGAAGCAAAAAATAAAGAAGTAGAAGAAGCGCGTTTGTCACTGGAGGAAAAGGCCGAACAATTAACACTTACATCAAAATACAAGTCGGAATTTTTGGCGAACATGTCTCATGAGTTGCGAACACCACTCAACAGTTTGCTAATCTTAGCGCAACAGCTCTACGAAAACCTCGAAGGTAACTTAACCGAAAAGCAAATCCGCTACGCAAAAACAATTCACTCATGCGGCGACGACTTGATCCAATTGATTAATGACATTCTGGATCTTTCAAAAATCGAATCTGGTTTCATCTCAGCGAACATCTCTCCTGTTTCACTTTCTGAGATCACCAGCTTTGTCGAAACAACGTTCAAACCGATTTCAGAGGCACGAAACTTACGCTTCAAGATTGAAACCGATTCCGCTTTACCGGTGAATGTTGAAACCGACATCCAGCGTCTCAACCAAATCCTGAAGAACTTGCTGTCTAACGCATTCAAGTTCACTGAAAAAGGAGAAGTATCACTAAGTATCTATCAAGCCGAACGCCGCTGGAAGGCGGGCAACTTGAACTTAGACAATGCCTCAAAAGTGATTGCTTTCTCGATCAGCGACACCGGCATCGGTATCCCGCTTGAGAAACAGCAAATTATTTTCGAAGCTTTCCAACAAGCCGAAGGATCAACCAGTCGCAAATATGGCGGTACGGGTCTTGGCCTGTCGATTAGTCGCGGATTAGCGGAGCTACTCGGTGGAACAATTGAACTTGAAAGTGTGTCTGGCAGAGGTAGTACTTTTACCCTTTACCTACCATTGGATAGCCACACTAACGTAACCCCTACACGCGAAGCATCCGAAAGCATCAAAGCGATTCAGAAATTACAGCTCGACAAAGAATCCGAAGAAATCGACTCGTTGCTGAATACACTTCGTATCACGAACGAAGGCATCGAAAATCGTAATCTGGAAATCGTGAATGAGATGATCAATGACTCCGGCGATGACCGAAACAATATCCAATCCAACGATAAGGTAGTGTTAGTCGTTGAAGACGATCTTCGCTTTGGAAAAATTGTTGTCGAGAAAGCGCACAGCATGGACATGAAAGCTGTCGTCGCAACCAACTATCTTGAGGTGTTTGATTTTATAAATCGATTCAACCCAATCGCCATCACACTCGATGTAAAACTACCAGACACGAGTGGTTGGAAAGTGATTGACCTATTACGAAACGATCTCACCTATCGCCATATCCCAATCTATGTGATCTCTGGAGAAGAGAATAAGTCATTGGCCCTTAAACGAGGCGCACGAAACTTCTTATTAAAACCACTCGACAATGAATCTTTGAATGAAGTATTTAAGGATATTATCGAGTATAGCAAAAAAGAAATGCGTAACGTACTCGTCGTAGAAGACAACGAACTTGACGCCTCTCAAATCGCTAAAATTCTGACTGACGACAACATTGGAATAACGATTGCGAAGACCGGGGAAGAAGGACTCCACCAGATCGAATCAAAAGATTTCGACTGTATCATTCTCGATTATACTTTGCCAGACATTTCTGGTACTGATTTAATAAGTAAGACGAGTAAAGCCAAGCAACGTCTCACGCCATTGATTGTATACTCCGCAAAAGACTTCAACAAAAACGAACTAAATTATGTAAACCATAATAGCAATGCAGTACTCACCAAAGGCGTGAATTCTCTCGATCAACTGCTTGAAGAAACCGTTTCATTGCTGCACATCAACCATAAGAATTTAGCGCCGGAGAAAAAACGAATTATTGAAAACGTTAGAAGCAAAGAAGATATCCTTAGCGGAAAAACGATTCTGGTCGTCGATGATGACGTCAGAAATCTCTTCGCACTCACGACCGTCTTCGAACGTTTTAACATCAACGCGATTACAGCAGAAAGTGGTAAAGAAGCAATCCAGATTTTGAACGACAATCCAAGGATAGACATGGTGCTCATGGATATCATGATGCCGGAGATGGACGGATATGAAACCACGCAAAAAATCCGAAGAGAACACAAAAACAGCTCTCTGCCTATCATTGCCGTAACCGCGAAAGCGATGAAGGGCGACAGGCAAAAATGTATTGAAGCAGGCGCTTCCGATTATATCACAAAACCTTTAAAGATTGATCAACTCTTGTCTTTAATGAGATTGTGGTTCTGTAAATAATATTGGCTTGATGCAACCGAAGATTTTACTTGTTGATGACCGGGAGGATAATCTCCTTTCTATCGAGGCCATTTTTGAGCCGGACGGATACCGATTTGTTAAAGCAAACTCTGGCCGTTCGGCGCTAAAAATCCTATTGACAGAATTCGATTTCGCACTCATATTGATGGACGTAAAAATGCCTAACCTCAATGGCTTCGAGACAGCGTCGTTAATTTACGAGCGTGAAAAGCTAAAGCATATTCCGATCATCTTCATTACTGCAAACAATTTTGGCGACGAAAACGCATACAAGGGATATCAGGCCGGTGCCGTGGATTACATCTACAAACCAATCAACCCGAACGTATTGCGTGCCAAGGTTTCTGTACTCATTGACCTATATCGAAAAAATCAGCAACTCATTTTGCAGGAGCAGAAGTTGGTTGCGATCAACAGAAGCTTGGAGAATGAGATCAAGGAACGAAAGGCATCCGAAGAGAAAGTGAAAATGCTTAATCACCGTTTACTCGAAAACATTAGCAACCTAGAGTCAGCTAACCGCGATCTCGATCGATTTGCATTCATGGCGTCTCATGACCTACAAGAGCCTCTCCGAAAAATTCGTGTTTTCAGTGATCGTCTTTTCCACAAATATCAGCAGCTTCTGGATGATGATGGTAAAAGCAACTTGAATCGGATTCAGCAGGCCGCGGAAAGAATGCAAGCGCTTATCACAGACATCCTCACGTTCTCGAAAGTATCAGCCGAAAAAATGACCTTTTCAGAATGCAATTTGAAGGAAGTGATTAACGATATACTTGCCGATGTCGACGAGGAAGTAAGACAACGCCATGCGCAAATTGAAGTCGATGATATGTACACAATACAAGGCAACCCAGGACTGATACGCCCCCTATTTTATAACCTCATCAACAATGCATTAAAGTACTCCAAAAAAGATATTACACCGATCATTAAAATCCGATCCGAACTGTCTATGACGACCAGCACAAGGAATGGTGGAACCGTTGATAATCGTTATTGCAGAATTTACATAGAGGATAATGGCATTGGCTTCGATCAAAAATATGCTGAAGAAATTTTCGGTATGTTCAAACGACTTCACCGTCATGCAGAATTTGAAGGTACTGGTATTGGCCTAGCGCTTTGCAAAAAAATTGTTGAACAGCACAATGGCTACATCTCAGCAAGGAGTAAGATCAATGAAGGATCTACGTTCATTATATCCTTACCGTTAATGCACCAGAAGGAGCATGCATTTAAATAGCTTGTCTAGTTCTCGCTACCGATAAAAAAAGAAGACTGCATTGACGCAGTCTTCCCCAAACACTATGGCAAAATTACAGCTAACGTTTTTATCGTTTGTTATTCAATTCTTTTTATTCCTCGAGTAGAAGGTCGGGTATTTCGAGCGCCTTAATTTCTTGCACAGCGCCGCCCGCTATGCCACGAACGTCTCCATACAACGAGACCAGATTCTCCATAGCTTTCAGCAATCGCTTTTCTCGTTTCGCCCATTGTGCAGTGATCATTGTTTTTTCTTTTAATAAATCTTCCTGCATACCATGATAAGACTCGAACGACGCTTCCAACTTCTGTTTAAACTCATTGCTGGTCACATAGCTGTAGATGAGTTGCATTTTATCGCCGCGATTTTCCTGCGCTGCTAATACCTCACCAATACGCGCCAAATTCTGGCGGAGAAGTACAGCAAGCGCTTTGAATTCAGAAAAGGAACAGACCCATACGCCGTCCAACTCACCGAATCGACTCATCCCTTCTGGTAGCGCCTCGGTAACAATGACAGCAATATCTGCTTGCTTTAAACGCTGATCATCTTTGATTTTGGGAATCCATTCGTTACTAAAGTGTTTCGTACGCTTACTTTCGTAGAGTATACTTCCACATCGATTTCCATAGTGATCTTTTACAACGTGAATACAATCGCCGCCACGTTTCCCTTTCGAAATCTCTTCAATTTCATCGCGCATAAACGTTGTTTCTAAATATGTCTCGATGGCTAATTCCTGCACCTCCCCTTGCGTCTGCATACTACCTTGCTCGGACTTTCGCTTCATCTCGTTGATGAGTTTCGCCTGATCGTCTAGTTTTTTTTGTAGTTCCAGTTGCTTCATCCGTTCCTCGTCCCTCGCCTTATCCGCCTCAAGTTGTACACGTCTCTTCAAAATGAATTCCATTTGCTCCCGCTCTAGCTTAAGCTTTTGTTCTTCTTCTCGAATCTTTAGTGCTGCTTTTTCATATGCAAACTTATCCGCCTGTTCGCGTAGTAATTTTTCACGCTCTAACAGACGTCGCTTCATGTCAACCTCCATCGTTTCCTCTTTATCCTTTAGATGACGTTCCCGTTCCGCAAGCGCCAAGGCATTTCGTTCAAACTCCTGCAGCCGTTGCGTCTTTATCTTACGGTCCTCCTCCAGCATTAGAAATTTCTCGCGGTAGCGGTCACTTTCTTGCTTAACAACGCGCGCCTCTACTGCCTTCGCTGCTGAATGCAGTTTTTGCTCAAATTCCTTCTCCAGTTGAATACGAATATCATGGCCAATGGCATCTTCAGGTGTAAATGTGCCACTACAATGCGGACATTTTACTAATAACGATGGATTGCTAATGGTGCTCATAAGTCCTCCTTGAATTGATAGCTCGAAAGTATGGGCGCCCAGTGTCAATGGCTGTCACTTGCCACGGGCCGCTAAAAATATTGGTCGCAAAAAACAATTGTGCTGTAAAGTTGGAATTGCGTAACATTGCTACTCAGAGATTCTATATGGCCAAAGCAGCGAAAACAAAACCGAAGGCAAAGGCAAAGGCGAAAACCGTTAAAGCCACCGATGATGCTTTCATTCCTCAAACCAAGCTTCTCCGCTTATTTCAAATCATAGCCGTGCTTAAATCTGGGCATTGGACAATCCAACAACTTGCCGATAGATTTGACACCAGTAAGCGCACCATGTATCGTTACATGAAAATTTTGGAGCAGGTTGAATTTCTCGTGGAAACCGACTTTAATAATCGTTATTTCATCGTCACCTCCGACGACGACCCAATTCAAGCCCAGTTCACGCTTGATGAGATGAGTCTCATTAAAAAGTTGATCAAATCAGCCGCCACAGATACACCGATAAAAAATTCACTTTTACGAAAGCTATCCCTCAACTCTGAGTTGGATAGCGTTCCACAACTCTTCGTTAAAGCACGTCTTAGTAAGATTGTCGAACAAGTCTCTGAAGCCATTCGCGGTAAGAAGCAGATTGTACTCAAAAATTATCACTCAGCAAATAGTAACGAGATTCGCGATAGACTCGTTGAGCCGATTCACTTTGGCGACAATTATCAATCGGTAATGGCATTAGACACACAAGACAAAGTTTGCAAGCAATTCAAACTAGACCGGATCGGCGATATCGTGGAAATGAACAAATCTTATGCATTTGAAAATCTGCACAAGAAAACGCAGACCGACATTTTCGGTTACACGGGTGATGCAGATACTTGGATTACACTTCGAATGACGATGCGAGCCTACCTACTGCTCCGCGAAGAATATCCACTCGCGATACCTTATTTGGAAAAACGTGAGGATCATTATCAATTCCACGCTCCTGTGGTGAGCTTTGAAGGTGCAGGTAGATTTACCATGGGACTTATCGACGAAATAAAAGTAGAAGGCCCTGATGATTTTAAAACATTTATTCACGATCGCGTAACAAAATACGTCGGGTAAATCTCCTTCTGTTTAATTATAAACTCGAACCATCACCACCAAGTCTTTCCATTTTTTCACCTGATCAACTCGATTGCCACGCATTGTATTTTGACGTGGCAACGGTATCGTCTCATGAATGGAATCGTTTTTCACTACTTCATACAACGACGTTGACTTTACAGCAAAAGCTGCTCCGGTTAACTTGGTTTGTATACCGCTGATCACCCCAATTAGATCTCCTTTCGAATTCAGCAATGGCCCCCCACTATTACCTGGATTTACAGGAATTGAAATTTGATATGCCGTTGGATTTTGTCGATAACCCGTGAGTGCACTAATGGAACCTTCTCCGAATACGATATCTTCTCGTGGGAACCCTAACGTATAAACCTCTTCTCCGAGATCAGCTTCAGCAGTTCTAATAAGAAATGGAATACTCGTTTTCATTTCAAATGTATCGCTCACAACTTTCAGCAAAGCAAGATCAGACAGTGCATCTAAGTATATCACCTCCGCCTTGTGGTTGCCAACGGCGCCATTTTCAATGTACACGGAGTCGGCGTCTTTAACCACGTGATAACTCGTCACTAAGTAGCCTTTGCTCGAAATAAAAAATCCCGTACCGCTATAGCGACTTGGTTGAATAGCTTTCTCCTTTTCTTTTATTTCTTTAACGATGGCATTCTGTGATTTTTCGATGCGCTGTACCTCCAACCGAAGTTCTTTATATTCTTCCATTTTATCTTGAACCGATTGGTTCAATGACCACGTAAAAATAACGCTGATGAGTGCTATCGACGCTGCTATTCCCGCGATGGGCCAATATGCTTTTCGTAAGAATACACGTTTGCCTTTTGGTTTTTGCTCGTCGATGGTTTCGTGGAGCGAATCCATCATGGTGTGCAACGCTTGCCTTTTTCCATAAGCGTGCAGTTGCGATAATAACACGCCATGCTTTTCAGCAGCAGCTCGCATCTCAGGATGCTTCAAAGCTTCCTCAAGTTGTATAGTCTCTTGGTGCGACAGGTCGCCACGAGATTGCCTATCCAATAATTCGATCAAGTCTCGTTCACTCATATTTAATTCCTTTTGTCGTCAGCGAAGAATAATTTCTTTAACCGCTGCAAACATTTATATTTTTGATTCTTTGCATTATCGGAATTTGTATATCCGAATTTTATCGCGATCTCTTCCATGCCTAGGTCACCGATATAAAAATCTGTGATAATGGTTTTACAAGGTTCTCCTAAGCCTCCTAGTGCAACCTGCATTTTCTTAAAAGCAAGCGCCTTTTCTTCGACGTCATTTACTTCGTCCTCAACACCCAAAAACGTTTCCAAAGATTCAATGTTCCCAGTATACATCTTCTTTTCAGCTAGCCTTTTCAGCCACAGCCTTCTGCATACCGCATACAAGTAGGTCTTGATTTTGCAGGTAAGAACAAAATCCGCTCGCTGAAGCTTTTCATAAAACACGATAACAGCCTCTTGGTAAACATCCTTTGCCTCCTGTTCCGAGCCACTATTATTCGTGATGAGATTTCTCACCATTGGATAATGTGCGCGATACAACTCTCGCAAGGCCATTTGGTTATGTTTGCGGATTTCGGCGATAATGAGATCGTCGGAATTATAATTCATCGATACGTTAGACGTCGCCCTTGCACAGGCGGACTTTATACAAAGGTGGTGAGAAGGTAACCCAAAAGAAAAGTATTTCTGATTGGGTTACCCACAAAGTTTTTTGGTATGAAGGAAAATTTTAACCAAAAGCATATGAAAAACAACGTTAAGTCACTTTTTGCATTGATGGTAATCGTTTTTGCGGCCGTTTCATGCAGTGGAAAATCTGAAAAAACAGCAGCAGATTCAGATTCAGCAACTGTTGCACCTGAAGCAACACCTGTGGATACTACAACCACCGTTTCTACTGACTCTCTCGCGCAAGATAGCGTTATCGCTAAATAATACTGGCTAACACTTCGTTAGCATTTCCTCCTCCGGCCGTCCCTCGTTCTTTGGACGGCCCCTTTCTTCTCTTTTACTAAAACTTTTATCATTTATGAATGCAAAACTATTTGCATGCTTTGTCGCGTGCATCATGCTCGTTTCTTGTGGTCAATCGATGAAAAGCGAGGCTACGGCCGATGTAATGGAACTAGAGCAAAAAACTGAATCTCAGCAGGTTTCGATCAACGCTCCGATACCTGACATTTATTCGAACGGAAAGAAGGTTATCAAAAAAGCACATTACCGATTTGAAGTCAACAACGTAAAAACAACAACGGAAGCGATTGAAAGCGCAGCCAGAAAATTCGGTGCGTATATAGAAACCTCTCAACTGGTGTTAGAAAATCCGATCCTCGAAAACAAAATTACCATCAGGGTTCCTAATGAATCATTTGCAGACCTGTTAAAGGAGATCGATCAACAGTCTGTGTTTGTAAATTTTAGAAACATCACAACCGACGACATCTCGAAAGATTTTGTTGACCTGGAGTCGAGGCTGAAAACAAAACGTGAAGTTGAGCAACGTTACATGGAAATCTTGCGAAGTAAAGCGGGTAGTATTGAAGAGCTACTGGAAGCCGAGGAAAAGATTGGAGATCTCCACGAAGAAATTGAAGCGACCATTAGTCGTTTGAATTATTTAAAAGATCAGGTTACGTACAGTACACTTCAACTAGAATATTATCAAACAATCACGCAAGAGATTGCAAAAATAGAAAACACCTTTTGGTCAGATTCAGCTGAAGCATTGGGCGCTGGCTGGAACGGTATTACGAAAGTATTAATCGCCCTACTCTACCTATGGCCGCTTTTCATTGTCGGCCCTATTGTGTATTTCTTGATTCGCCGTGTAACAAAGAAGACTAAACAGCAAGTAAAATCAGTTTAGTTACTACAGCGACGCATCTAGTTTGTCAGATAGAAAATTCTTTTCATGTGTCGGTAATGTCGAGGCTTTCTCTTTGGCCTCGGCATTTTGTTTCGTAACACTTTCTAGTTCTTGAACTTTGAACTCATGCTCAGTTTGCCGCAGTAGATTATCATACGGTCCACGTGGTGACATCAACTTCACCAACACGGGAGAAATTTCAATCGCAATAAAAAGCAACATGATAAACCAATTGGCCCAAGCAATGGCGCTGCTCTTGTCAGAAATTCGATCCAGTGCTTCCATACGCGCAGCCGGCCCATTCATTTTCTTTTTCTCGAGTAAATTATATTCGCCCGCAATAAGTGAATCTTTACGATCAACAGCGTCTTGTAGTTCGTTGATACGTTTATTATTCCGTGTTGATAGTTCTTGCAACTCTTTCTCAACAGCATCAGCATCGGCCTTCTTGATTTTATAGATGGGCCCCAGATTCTTCTTTTTGCTTCCACCTGTACCGTCGGCTTCTTCTTGCGCGGCCCTCACACGTGAGTTTCGTTCGAGCACTTTCAACGCAATCTCTTTTTTAAGAATATCGATTTGCCTACCCAAACTATCTCGTGATGGATTGACACGCGCATAAAATTCCTTTTCCTGTCGTGCATAAGTCTCCTGTTCCATCATCACGAGTTCCGGTTCAATCTCTTTTTCAAAGATCTTCAGCTCTAAGGGTTTTGCGATTACAATTGAAATAATGATAGCCAAAATTAGTCGGGGTGATGCCATCAGAAGTTCCGACTTTGTACGTCCTTCTTTCCTCATGGACGACACAATATATCGATCGAGATTGAAGATCATGAGTCCCCACAACAAACCGAAAGCAGTTGCCAGCCCAAGGTGGTCAAACACTGTAAACAGTGCGTAGCCAGCAGCGATAGCAGCGAATAGTCCGGTAAAAAAAATCGTAGCGCCTATCCCAGCGTATTTGCTGGATTCGGTTGGGCATTTTTGCAGCAGGTTTCTATCGGCACCGGAGCAGATCCAAAAAAAAGAGGTTATTCTATTCATGAAACAATACAACGGCAAACGCCATCAAATTATTACCACGCAACATCATGCCATTTCCTATCCTTGCAATGGAAAGAAAATTGCAAGGCTTTTGTAAAAGATTGTACATTTACGAACAGTAAAGTGTTCAATTGTGTGGGCACCGATTTTTTAACTATTAAGCTATGGCAGCATGTGAACCGATCGTTTTGAGCGATATATCAGAGGAAATTTTTAACAATGTAAAAAGAGATCTCTCTGCAGCGGGATTTAACCTTACTGGTACTTCCGGCACGGTAGATGGACCTTTCGGGATAGTCATTCGTTACGCCTGGAATCAACCAACAAGTGTTCTCGAAATCGAAATTGTTGAAAAGAGTTTTTTCATTTCTTGTAATCAAATCAAGGACAAACTTTACGAAGCTTTCGATAAGTATGCGACGCGTTAGATGTAGAAGTTCATGGTCACTTGTGGTTGACAGCAAATGAAACTTGAGTTTAAGAATGGCTTAAATTTGAAGATTACCCCTGGAATCAACGCACCGATGATTGGCCTCAAATTTTTAACCGGACAGCCTTATGCGGATATTGTTGATCCTGTTTTGCCTCGCTTCAACGTCGACGTTTGCACAGCGTAATGCTCCCGTCATTCGCGGGCAGCGACCTCTCAGTACAAATGAAAATCAGCCCATCACCATTACTTTTAACGATCTGGATGTAAGAGATCGTGATGATTGGTTTTATCCACTAGGATTCACGATGACACTCTACGCCGGTCAGCATTATACGTTTGCTGACAAAACAGTTACGCCTGAGCGAGGCTTTCATGGAAAGCTGACCGTCCCCGTTACTGTCAATGACGGTGAACATAGTAGTGATCCATTCAACTTGATTATTGACGTTGTTGACATCAACACGCCGCCGGCAATTACGGGACAAAATGCGTTGAGCATTGGCATGAATGGCTCATTGACTGTCAAGTTAGCGGACTTAAAAGTTTCTGATCCCGATAACACATACCCAACTGGTTTTACGATGCGATTGGGAGCAGGCGCAAACTATACCGTGTCGGGCACGACCGTGACACCATCGCCAAATTATTCGGGCGCACTGTCTGTGCCAACCGTTGTTAACGATGGTGGAGCAGATAGTCCGCCCTTTAACCTTCGAATCGATGTTACGAAATCGCTTCGAATTACCGGCCAAAAGAGCCTTGCTTCAAATGAGGGAGAAAATTTTAGCATACAGCTCGCTGATTTGGTTGTGTTCGATCCAAGTAACACGTATCCAAACGGATTTTCGCTAAATATAAGTGCAGGAGAGAATTACCAAGTGGACAATCAAGTCATTACTCCATCGCCTGATTTTAGTGGTACTTTGATTGTGAACGTCTCGGTACAGAAAGGGCCGGATGCGAGTAACGTGTATGCGTTTCAGGTCACGATCAATCCTATTAACGATCCACCTCAGCTTATCGACCTGGAGACTACTGCGCTCCGTCACATGGTCGGTATGGAGGCCGTTAACATCTCAAGCACTGTACAAGTAACTGACCCTGACGATCAGCAGATCGTGTTAGCGGAAGTAGGGTTCACTTCTGAAACTTATACACCCGACGGCGACCTGCTCGAATTCGCGAACACCGAAAGCATCCGCGGCGTGTTCGACCCAAAGGAAGGTGTATTGTCCCTGATCGGTGTAGCGTCACTTGGGCAGTATCAAGATGCATTACGTTCAATACGCTACCGATACAACGAAGAAATTCCACTAGAGCAAGAGAACAGAACTTTGTACATCAAGTTGAATGATGGAAAAATGGTGAGCGAAATTTACCATCGCGAGATTATTATGGGTGAAGAGATTGCGCTCGACATTCCAAACGCATTTACCCCAAATGGTGATCTTGCAAACGACACGTGGAGGATTCAGGCCGTTAAAGATAGCGAGCGACTCAAGACTGCCGTGGTGAGTGTTTACAATAGTCGCGGCATTTTAGTATACCGTGCTGTGGGCATAACCAACGAATGGGACGGAAACTACCATGGTGAAAAATTACCGACCGACAATTATTATTACACGATCGATCTTGGGATGAGCTCTAATAAAAACAACTTTAAAGGAAATGTAATGCTCCTCCGTTAGCTTGCAACGGTCGGTCTACTGCGCGACCGCCTGGTTTGGGGGATGAACAAGCAGCGATATTTTAACTTTTCTCGAAATACCTTACATCACGAAAGGGGAAAAATACCCGCACATGAGTAAAGTTTTACCTTCTGGCATTTCGCGGACCATACAAAGCTTACACAAATCAATTATCGACGATCGTAAACGTTTATTGTTACCACGAAATTCTGATAGTGCAGATGAACGACATCGCAGTGAGTCGATTAGTATGATGATCAATACAATGCTTCACATGATCGTTTCGATGTGAAGCATGCATTACAGCCGGTTACTTCTTTTAAAATTTTTCACAACACTACTAAACTTGCATTTTAAGCAGTGAGAAAATTTTTTATTCTTCCTTTGCACTCGTCTTGTTAGTAGCCCACTAGCGCAAATACAAATTTTGTTTCACTCCCTTACTCAACATCAGCTTCAGAACTAATGTTGAGCATGGATAAACTTTGTTCACTTTATGCCTAAACCTGTACAGTCAACATTCAAGATGCTGCCTTTCCTACTCTTCTTGTTTGCCTCCGTCATTGCTCAAGGGCAAGATCCTCAAAAAGCTAAGATGACACCCGATGGTCGCGGATTTCTTGAATACCTTCCTAGCGGTTACGCATCGTCATCCTCAAAATATCCTGCCATCATTTTTTTACATGGTTCCGGTGAGCGTGGCACAGGGTCAGCTTCAGATCTCGAAAAGGTAAAGCGCAATGGCCCTCCAAAATACATTGCTGAAGGACATAATATGTGTTTCACAGTCAATGGAAAAACAGAATGCTTCGTGGTGCTCTCTCCACAAACTATCGACTGGTCATGGAAGCATGATGTGATTCCGTTCATTAAATGGGCGGTGGCTAACTATAAAATAGATCCTGATAGAATTTTTGTTACCGGTCTCAGCATGGGTGGCGAAGGCGCATGGCTAACGTCTGGGCTAGACGACAACAACCCGAACCTCTTGGCTGGAATCGCTGTGATGGCGGGCCGCGGTACTTTAGAGCATGGCATTAATACAGCCTTGAGAAAAATCAATGTTTGGGCATTTCATGGTGACGCTGATACAGCTTTGGGCATCGGCGGTGGACTACTTCCAATCACTGGCATGTTGAATCTTAGCGCGAATCCATCACCACTATGGACAGTATATCCTGGTGTAGGTCACGGTGGATGTTGGGATCGCGCATATCGCACCGACCACACGTATCATAATCCTAACGTGTACGAATGGTTTTTAACGAAAAGAAGAAACGGCGCACCTGTACCTCAGCCTCCTCCGCCAATCTCAAATCCTGATCCACCAGTGGCCAACGCTGGCGCAGATAAAACCATTACACTGCCTACTGCAAATACATCATTCACCGCGAGTGCTACGGCCGATGGAGAAGTGAGTTCATACAACTGGACAAAGGTGTCGGGCCCTTCTGTTACCCTGTCTAATACAGCAACCAACACATTGTTTGTGTCGAATGCACAATCAGGTACATATGTATTTCGCGTAGTGGTTAAAGACAATCACAATTTGCAAGGGCAAGACGATGTACAACTCACTGTGAAAAGTTCGGGCACACCGAATGTTACACCAACTGTGAATGCAGGAGCAGATAAAACTATTCTGCTACCCTCGAGTTCTGCCCAATTCACGGCGACTGCGAAAGATAGTGATGGATCAATCGTCTCTTACGCATGGACTAAAGTCAGTGGCGGTTCCATCACCATGAGCAGTACGACATCACAAACATTAAAGCTGACACAGGCATTAGCAGGAACATATTCTTTCAAAATTACGGTCACCGATAACAAAGGCGCTACCAGTAGCGACGTAGTCGACTTGGTCGTCAATACAACTTCTAACACAAATCAATCTCCAGTGGTTAGTGCGGGCGAAAAAAAATACATCTATCTACCAACTAACTATGCCTCATTCACAGCAACAGCATTAGATCCGGATGGCAGCATTGTTTCGTATCAATGGACGAAAATTGGTGGCGGTACGATTACCATGTCCGGAGCTACCACAGCGAAGCTTTCATTATCGAATGCAGTGGAGTGTACCTACGTTTTCCAAGTGACGGTGAAAGACAACAAAGGTGCGACTGCGAGTTCTATTGTTAGGCTCGCCGTAAAACCGGGCATTACGAACACGTCTGCGCGTATGTCAACGGAAGTTTCGTCCGCGGATGAAACATCGGTGGAGGAATCTCTGTTTGAATTTGGCGTTGGACAGAATTACCCTAACCCGTTCTCTGCCAGTACAACGATCCCTTTCACATTAGATCGCGACCAGCATGTGGTACTCAAAATCTTTAATGAAAAAGGAATCGAGGTTGCCACTATTTTGAATGAAGAATTAAGTGCTGGGGAACACACTGTCGAAGTTAGCAGTGACAAGATCGCTACAACTGGAAATATCTCCGGCACGTATTACTACAAACTGATGAGTGGCGAGAAAATAGTCACACACAGGATGGTAGTCAAATAGATCATCGTACGCTCCGTTATAAATAGAAAAAGCTGAGTAATCTCAGCTTTTTCTATTTGAGCGAGCACAAACCTATTTGCAAATCAGCACTCTAAAGTCACCGTTTACAAAACTATCGTCACTGCTGCGCGCGTCTATTTTCCCTTTCACATCCGTGCTGGAAATACTTACAATTTCAACTGCGCCTTCACTCGCGATATGGTTATCAGGAATCTCTTCATCGCTCAAAAGTGTTACCGTTCTTGAGTCCGCTCCAAGTGAAAGCTTGTATATCCCTTTCTCTGCAGGAACAGTGAAGAAAACTTGATCACCTTCAGCCAGAAACACATCACATCCGGATTCACCATCTTGCGCTACCATCAATGTTACTCTGACTTCGTTATTACTCACGTCGGCGTAGCCATCTTGATATCGCCACTCTTTGCCATCAATCTCGCCCATAGCATCTTGATCTTCAAAATCATAACCTGGGCCACTGTCGTCATCTTTACAAGAAAATAGTACGACCAAACACGCGAACAAGATTACTTTTTTCATAAGCTGTTTCATTAATTCAATTATGGTTAAAAAATATTAATACCATAGCCCCAAATTTGCGAGGACTATTCTGCACTTCAATAGATAAAAAAGTTTGCTTGTCGAGAGCTATTACAATTCAACTCCCTCCATCTCCTCCGCATCCGTACTATCTTGCGGCATGCTTGCCTGAAGCATTTTGAGTTTACGTTTGTACAATTTTTCGAGGAATGTTTCTTTGTGTGGAGGCGCAAGGGTATCAGCTTTCATCAGGGAATCCGCCTGCTGAATCATCTGTGCAATATCAAGTTGTAATGATTCATCGAGCTCATACAAATCGCAATCGAGTTTTTGTTGTAATGTTGACGGCATCGCTGGGAAGGTCGCTTTGGATAACGTCGCGAACGCTTTGTCTTTGTTCACTTGCTCCATAAAATAGCCAAACATAGGAAGTGCTGTGTTCGATCCTTGTCCGAGTTCCGTACTCTTAAAGTGAATACGCGGATCATCAGCTCCCGCCCACGTACCAACAGCTAAATTTGGCGTGATGGCCATAAACCAACCATCAGCGTTTGACTGTGTTGTACCCGTCTTTCCAGCGACGTCGTTATACACGCCATACTTCCAGCGTAGTCGAGATGCTGTGCCTTCATGCACCACAGTTTGAAGCATTCGACGAACCAGCATCGCGGTCTCCTTCGAAATAACTTGTTTCGGTTTCTTGTCACTGATCAAATCCGTAAATGAATTTCCGTATTGATCTTTCACCGATGTAATGTAGTGTGTCGGTGTTGTTAGTCCCTCATTGGCGATACAACCATACGCGGTGGTCATTTCCATCAATGAAATGGACGACGAGCCCAAAGCGACAGATGGCACATTCGGCATCTCGCTCAGTATTCCCATATTTCGTGCAAGCTCAACTGTATTGGAAACGCCCGCACGTTGAATCATCTTCACTGCGATTGTATTTACCGAATACGCCAACGCTCCACGCATCGAATATTTCACTTGATAGTCGTTCTGCATGTTCTTCGGTGTCCACTTCTCTCCTTCGTCGTCGATGTAAGTTTGGCGTTCTGCAGAAACGTATTCGCAGGGTGAAGCGCCGTTCTCAATCGCCATCGCATACACAATTGGCTTAAAGATCGAACCGACTTGACGCTTTGTACTTGTCTTTACGTGATCGTATTGAAAGAAATCATGATCGATACCTCCAACCCATGCTTTAACGGCACCCGTTTGTGGTTCAATGGCTAAGAACCCGGCGTTTAAAAACTGAATATGATGAATGATCGAATCGATGGGACTCATTTTCACCTTGCGAATTCCGTTCCATGAGAAGAGACGCATATCTATCGGCTTCTTTAATTCTTCCATGATTTCCTCTTCAGACATACCATCTTCCGCGAGCGCTTTGTACTGAGATGTTCTCAAAATAGCGTCACGCAAAATTGCTTCATTGTCTTTCCAGGGCTTATCTTTTCCAAGCTGATCAATAAATTGCTTCTGCAACTCCTTCATATGGCGCTCCACCGCGATCTCTGCATACTCCTGCAGCCGTGAATCTATTGTTGTATATATTTTTAATCCATCGGTGTAAACGTTGTACGTCGTACCATCCGGCTTCTTATGATTTTTACACCATTGCATCAACTCTGTCTTGAGGAACTCACGGAAATATGGCGCGAGTCCTTGATGAAACGAAAGTTTGGTATACTTCAAAGTTAACGGTGTGGCACGAATAGAATCTGATGCAACCGAATCTATGTAGTGGGCTTTCTCCATTTGTGACAACACAACATTGCGGCGTGTTTTTGAGCGATCTGGAAAAAGTCTTGGATTGTAAGTATGTGTCGCCTTTAACATACCGATCAACACAGCGGCTTCACCAGCAGTGAGTTTTTTTGCCGTTGTCGAGAAGAATCTTTTAGCAGCAGCTTGAATTCCGAACGCTTCGTCACCAAATGGTACTGTATTCAAATACAAGGTGATCAATTGGTTCTTGTCGTAAATGTCTTCTAGTCGTTGTGCCGTGATGGCTTCTTTCATCTTATTGATGAGCATAGAAAGCACCCAGTATTTTTTTCGTGGGTAAAGGTTCTTTGCAAGCTGTTGTGAAATAGTGCTTCCACCACCCGAAGACTCCTCTCCCATGAAAATCGATTTTACGATTACACGTCCCAAGCTGATATAGTCTACGCCGTCATGTTCGTAAAAACGAATATCTTCAGTCGCGATTAACGCTTGTACAACAATGGGTGAAATTTCGTCGAAGTTAATTGCTGTCCGATCCTGAATATAAAATCTTCCAAGGAGTACACTGTCGGCGCTATATACTTCGGTAGCTTCATGATTCTGAATGTTACGCAATTCTTTTTTACTTGGTATTTCAATCCATACGATTAGCAACAGCAGTAATGGCGGACCTAACACAATGCTGGCGATAATCGACCACCGCTTTGCTTTTGGATGTGTGCGATAATATAACGCGGCGCGCTGATAGAGCGAAGTAATTTTATCGGTAACGGGTTGTGACTTCAGTTTGACCCAAAGCCAAATTTGTTGGAGTCTTTCGACGAATTTTCTGATGATTGGTTGCATAGCCTACGGCACTTCCTGCGAGGGGGTAAGATACGGGTGCCATGCATAATTTTCAATTGAGAAAGATTGAAATGTAGAGCAGTTTGCCCAATAACAGGTGCAAAAAAGCAGAAAATCTTGCATGCATTAAAAACTCACCAGTTTCGAAGCACCGGAGTTATCGTTTTACGCCTTAAATTAGATGAACAACCCGGTAGCCATGATAACTGATCCACTTCGAACAACGTCCATCAGACCACCATTTTCCACTATTCTTATTGCTGGTTTACTCGCGGGAACACTCGATGGTATTGGCGCGATGATACTCGCTTACTTCAGGAATGGTGTAAAACCTGAGGTTGTGTTCAAGTATATCGCCAGTGGCTACTTTGGGCCAGAAGCGTTTAAAGGTGGCACTGCCATGGTCATGTACGGAATTCTATTTCACTACATCATCGCTACAGGATGGGCGCTGCTGTTGTATGTTGTATATCCTTACGTAATCCAATCGTTGCAAAATAAAATCATCATTGGTATTATTTATGGTATTGTGATTTGGTTCGGTATGAATTTAATCGTCGTTCCTGCATCGAACGTTCCTGCTGCGAAAGAATTTAATCTCATACAAGCTGTCATCAACGCGGCAATATTAGTGGTGGCTGTGGGGCTTCCGATTACATACGTTACGGCGTGGCGTCGATCCCCCAAGTGACGGGAACAAAATTATCGCAGCGCAATAGCGACTTTCGAAGAATTTATTCATTCGTTTACCACTAACAACATTTCTAAACCGCTTAGCGTGATTAAACGCGTTCATCCTCGGAAGTGTTGATGGTCATGAATGTTACCCGTAGATTCATTGAAACCTAACACTACTATGAAAAAATCACTCCCCTCCTGGTGATCACCATGGCTTTGGTTTCACTGGTCAATTGTTTGCTTCATGCACAAGGCATTACGACGCCGCGACCTGCAAGTCCGGCAGCATCTGTTTCACAAACCATTGGCATTTCGAAAATCAACGTAGACTACTCGCGCCCCGCAGTAAAAGGTCGACAAGTATGGGGTGCGCTGGTACCTTATGGCTGGAATAAACAAGGTTTCGGCTCCGGGAATGAAGCTCCTTGGCGTGCTGGCGCGAATGAAAACACGGTGATAACCTTTTCGCATCCAGTCAAAGTAGAAGGAAAAGATGTATCCGCTGGCTCTTATGGTTTATTCTTTGTCATCAACCAAGACAATACCGGTGAAGTCATTCTATCAAAAGACTATCGCTCATGGGGAAGCTTTTGGTACGACGCGAAACAAGATCAACTACGCGCCAAAATACAGCTCCGCGACATTGCTCATGAAGAGTTGTTAAGTATCGAGTTCGGAAATATCGCGAAGAATAACTGTGAGCTCATGCTCAATTGGGAGAAAAAACAATTCCCTGTTAAGATCGAGTTCGCAGTAGATGATATTGTCATGGCAAATGCAACGGAAGAGTTGAAGAGTGTAACCGGATTCACATGGCAAGGTTATGCAAGTGCTGCAAACTATGCACTGCAAAACAACATTAACTTGCCTCAGGCACTTAATTGGATTGATCAAGCAATCGCACAAAACAAATCTTTTCCTACGCTGCGCACGAAGGCTGATTTACTGAAGAAAACAGGCAAAAACGATGAAGGTGAAAAACTATTGAAGGAAGCCATGGCGATGGCCACAGAGGCAGAACTTAATGTCTATGGATATCAATTGATGGGACAAGGTGATGTAAACAAAGCAATCGATATACTCGCTTTAAACACGACGCGATTCCCCAAGAGCGCCAATGCCTGGGATAGCTTGGGTGAAGCTTATGCGACGAAAGGTGATAAAGAAAATGCGATTAAGAATTTTAAAAAATCGTTGAGCCTTAACCCTCCTGCTAATGTGCGTGCGAATTCAGAAAAATTTCTGAAGCAGTTCGGCGCGATGTGATATTTTGCGCGACCCCTAATCAACCAAAAGATAACAGCCCGTGACGCACGTCCGGGCTGTTTTGTTTTTCCATATTGCAGACGTAGTATTATGCGTCTTGCTTATCGTGACCTTCAAGTTTTACAAGTTTATTATATATGCCCAATAGTAGGAACGGTGCAGCCCATTGTCCAACGAACAATGCAAGGTGATCCTTCTTCAGCAATTTCAATGTAAGTGCTCCGGCCATTGCACCAACGGATGTCCATAAAAACACATCCGACGGAAGTTTTGCTGTTTGCTCTTCAATCGCTCTCGCCACACGGCCTTCGCGATGTTCTGTATTGTAGTTTTCTACCTCTGATGTTAATGTTTCTAAACTCGTCGCCATAATTACCTCCTTTTTAGTTTTGATTTTCTGAACATAAAATTCTAATGCCTTATCATTTCAAGTTACACCGGTTCCAACATCGTTTCTGTCTGAAGATCGATCGTCACATCTGTTCCTGGTGTCAATAAATTCACTTCTATACCTTCTTTCCCTTTCCGTACTTGCAAGATTATTTGTCTATCGTTGATGCGAATATTGGTGATGGTGACCTCTTGCAAAAAGTCTGGTAGCACAGGATGACAAAATGTAATGGTGTTGGTGAGCGCATTGATCTTCATACCAAGTGAAGCCTGTAACATTAGGAAGACCGCTCCCACAGACCATGCTTGTGGCGAACACGCTACGGGGTAAGCTGTTGGCGCTTGTGCTTTTCTACGTTCGAATCCACAGAATAACTCAGGCAATCTTTGATCATCCATGGCTACTGCAGTATCGAACATACCGGTGAGCAATCGCTTCACTTCACGTTGAAGATTGTACCTTGAAAAACCATACGCAATCATCGCATTGTCATGCGGCCAAATGGATCCGTTGTGATAAGACATCGGGTTGTATCGCGCTTCCGTCGTGGCAATTGTACGAACTCCCCATCCTGAGAACATCGACTCACTTAATAAATTCCACGCTACCAAACGTGCACGTTCAGGCGTTGCAATACCTGAGAATAAACAATGACCCGCATTTGATGAAAGTACATTACAAGGGTTCTTCTTTCCATCTAACGCCAACACATAAGTTTGCTTCGTTTCAGACCAAAAAACTTGGTTGAATTTTTCTTTAAACGCTTCCGCTTCTTTCTTCAATTTCGCAGCGACGTCTTCGAGACCTAAAAGCTCAGCGATCCACGCGGCCTTTGCCTTTGCGTCATATACATAGGCCTGTACTTCGCACAAAGCAATGGGATCGGACGCCAACTCTCCCGCTTCATAAAAGACAGAATCTTGAGAATCTTTCCAGCCTTGATTGGTCAACCCCTTCTCCGACTTGGTTTTGTATTCAACGAAACCATCACCATCGATATCGCCATACTGGTCAATCCACGCTAACGCCCGCTCAATATTTGGCCAAATATTTCTAACCAGCGCAAAATCCCCTGTTCGTTCTAAATATGCACCTGCTAGAATCACAAAGAGTGGTGTCGCATCGATCGTACCATAATACATTTCGAACGGTACCTCTCCCAATGCCGACATTTCTCCGCCGCGCGTTTCATGAAATATCTTGCCGGGCTCTGCATCTTGAAAATCGTTAAACGATTTCGCCTGTGTAAATGCCAAGTATTGCAACACGCCCTTAGCTAGTTCCGGCTCAACCCACAAACACTCCAGCGCTGTGATGATGCCGTCGCGCCCAAAAGGTGTACTGAACCACGGCACTCCAGCGTAGGGATAAAGCCCATGTGGCGTCGGTGTCGCCATGGTAATTAAGTCAGACTTCGATCTATTAATCCAGTCATTGAACTGCGCATTGCTTGTAAACACATCGGCACAATACTGCCGGGTCTTTTCCATATATGCATTCATGTTGTTTCGCGCAACATCAAATCCAAGCAGTTCTGTTACGTTCTTCTCTTTGCCAAAACCAACGTTCACTTCGATATCTGTCTCTTGTCGCGGTAGCAAATGAAATTTGTAGGACGCAGACTTTGTTGAAAATGATTCCGGAGGTTGAGCAAATTGAATGGTTGTAATCCGGTTCGTGTTATCGAGGCCTTCATAGACAAATTTGAGCATACCTTCATCCTGCTTCGGTGTGCGTTGCTTTCCTTTCTTCGTTCGGTGAATCCCGCGTACTTCAAAGATGTCCGTAAAATCTGCGTTGAACTTCATCTCCAATGTAAAGTCCACAGCTTCTAGGCCATAATTCACAATTTTGATTTTCTCATGACATGCACCTTGCCATAAAAACTTTGAACGCATGATGTGCAACGTACCGCGTTGAATTAACCGCCCTGTGGTTGTTTGAAAATCAGGGTTGGTCAGGTCAACGATAAACATTTGATTGTCTTCTCGCGGACTAGAGCTCAGCAACATCGGACGTTGGCCGTTGATGGAGAGTTCCATCCGCGAAATGTATCGCGTATCTTCATGAAAAATACCTTGCGTGCCCGTTCCAATCGGATGAACATCTCCAAATCGATCTAAGATTGCAAAAGTATCACCTTGTTTGAGCACAACAGTTCTATCATCTGCGAAGGATGATGTGGCAAGGATATAAAATTGACTTTCAATTTCAATTATACTCATGGTCGGTTTCTTTTATGATTAAAGATTCCTTTTTCGATGCAATTACTTCCTGGTAAACTTTCAGGTAATTTTCTGCCATTTGCTTCGCTGTGAATCTGCGATCAAATGACGCCCTGCATGAATGACGGTCAATCGTTTTAATATTGTCAATACATGCAACGGCTCCCGCTAAATCATTCACGATAAAACTATCTACACCACTGGTGAGAATCTCTGGGACACTACCACTGGCATACGCTACTACAGGTGTGGCGCAAGCAAGTGATTCAATCATTACCAAACCGAATGGTTCCGGCCATTTGATGGGAAACAAAAGGGCAATCGCATTACCAATGAAGGATTGTTTTTCGCTCTCGTTAACTTCGCCGATAAATTCTATCAGTGGGTGATCTAGCAACGGTTCAATCACATTCTGAAAGTAGCCTTGGTCCGCACCTTCAATCTTTGCGGCAATCTTCAACGGTATGCCTACACGTTTCGCTATCTCAATGGCATCGTCTAGCCCTTTCTCGGGGGATATGCGTCCGAGAAAAGCCAAATAATGGCCCGGCGTGTAAACAGGTTTAAAAAGATTCTCTGGCAACCCATGATACACCGTATCGGTCCAATGTGCCTGCTGGAGCGGAATACGTTGTGAATTTGAAATAGACACCACCGGCACTTCCCGATAGATGTTGTAAAGGGCTTGAAGCTCCGGAATATTTAGCCGCCCATGAAGCGTCGTCAGATGAGGTTTCTTAGAACAATGGGAAACAGGAAAATGTAAATAGTCGATATGGTAATGAATGATGTCATACTCCCGCCTATCGTTCTGCACCATTTGCACCATCGTTATGTGCGGGGCAATTTGATCCACTTTGTTCGGATCAAGCCTTAGTGCAGCAGGAATCACGGGTATCAGTCGTGCGTCGGTAAGTGAATCTCCGCTCGCGTATAAGGTGACATCGTGCCCCATGCTAATTAATGCTTCCGTTAGAAAGGAAACTATTCTCTCCGTGCCACCATACAATTTTGGGGGCACACTTTCATATAAGGGCGCAACTTGAGCAATTCGTAACTTCTTCATAACAACACGGATTGAAATCAAATGCCTACATTTTTCTTCTATCCATGCCAGCTGCATGTCTGTGTAGATGGGGTACTCCTTCCACTTAACCTACAGACGAGAAGCATTTCTGTATTGTCACCAAGGCAATCACGTTCATTTTGCGCAGGTACGCGATTAGAAATCGAAAAAGTAAACACATCAACTCGTAACAATATCAAGACATGAAGAAATTTGATTTAGAGAATTTATCACTCATGGGCTTTCGTTGGTTGGAAGCACACGGGCCGTCTATTCTTGTAGCACTTATTATCTTTTTTCTCGGACAGTGGATTATCCGCATTTTAAAGCGGTGGATTCACAACAGCATGGAGCGTCGTGAAGTATCTCAGTCGATACGCCCATTCCTACAAAGTTTTATTGCCACGATTCTTCAAATACTGTTGCTGATCGTTGTGCTGCAAATCCTTAGTGTAAAGATGACAATCTTTACGGCGATTGTAACATCGTTTGGTGTGGCGGCTGGTCTCGCGCTTTCAGGAACACTTCAAAACTTCACGGGAGGAATTTTGATTCTTTTATTGAAGCCCTTTCGCGTCGGCGACAATATCATCGCACAAGGACAAGATGGGATAGTTGATTCAATAGAAATATTTTACACCATTATCACCACGCAAGATAATCGTACGGTGATTATCCCTAACAGTAAGCTGTCGAATGAGGTGATTGTGAATATCAGCAGACAAGGTATTCGAAGAATGGAGGTAGAAATGAAATTCTCTTTCGGCATCGATTTACAGCAAGTCACGGCAGTCGTAAAAAATTGCGTAAAGCATTGTGCTGAATTGCGAGATGACCCTGCTCCTTATGTTGGCGTATCTGTACTCGATCCAGACGGATACAAGATTATGATTCATGCGTGGGTCGAAGCGTTAAACCACAACCAATTGAAACTCCAATTTCAAAAGAACTTAGTAGACGACTTAAAGAAAGCAGGTTTAAAACTACCGGGGACTTAACAAATGGTTTTTCGAAACCTGAAGATTTGCACGGGTTCTTTGAATCAATTCTTCTTGTGCTTGCAGCTCATGTTGAATACGCATATTCAGTTCTAACAATTTCTCAAGTCGGCCAGTGTACTCCTCTTTCAAGAAGTCGTTGAGTGGTTCTTGATCTTGTTGTTTTAACTGTTTGTGAATCTCATCGAGGCGTTCAAAAATTTGAACTACAGATGTCAATGTTGATTCACCATAAGATGCTTCAACACTATTCAAATTGTAAACTAGATTTTTCATACTGTAGCTTTTAACATCGGGAGTAACCAAAAATAAGTGCCACTTTCATGAACGCCAATGGGCCATCCCTTTTCTATCCTTCAAGTGATTTACAGATCGCCAAATTAACTTATCTTTAATACTATGGGATTTACACTCATTCTGCTTATCGCTCAAATGACCGTTTACTTGTTTCCACAAGAAATCATCATGCAAGCTGTGCTGGTACATGCGGGTTCCGCCAATATTCTACAAGAGAAGACGGGAATAACCGTACACCCTGGCGACAGTTTATATTTGGAGATAACATCATCAATACCTTCGCAAGTCGAGTTCTTTAAAACTACAGCACCTGTCAATGTTTCTATTGTCGAAGGGAACACAATTATTTTTCACGAACGGTACACTGGTGTGAATGCTTTTAACAAAGCACACATCGTGAAGGTTAATGCCCACTCGTTTAAACCAATACGAAAACTGATTTTCAATTTCGAAAGTCAACAAGGACTAAGAGACATTGTGATTCCCATTCATTGACTAATCCGCTTACCATGTCAGGTTATAAAGAATTTACTGTGTCGGGATTTCGCGAATACCAAGACATTATCATGGATATTCCGCTTGATGCTTTCACGCTTTACCGTGGACAACCTTCTGATAAGCCGTTACTCCCGAAAATCGCACGGTATAATTTGCAAGATGTCAGAACGGTAGAGCGAGAGATGCTTGAAGATTTTAAGCGGAGAAGCGTTCACCTCATTGATCACTACCCTGGAAATTGGTGGGATTGGTTGGCGCTTGCGCAGCACCACGGTATGGCTACACGTCTTTTAGACTGGTCAGAGAATCCATTGAGCGCCATGTGGTTTTCGATATTTGAAAAAGATAGTAGAAGTGAAGACTATGCTGTTGTTTGGGGATTTAATGTACCCAAAGAAGATATTGTAAAAGCCGATAATGCTACTGATCCATTCAAGGTTGGTGGAACAAAAATCTTCAGTCCGAATCACATCACCAAAAGAATTTCGGCTCAGCTCGGATGGTTCACCATTCACGAAGAAGAGCCTGACAATAAGTTTATTCCTTTCGAGCACAATCCGCGATACAACAACCGACTTTTTAAAATAAAGATTGAACATCGTGCATTCCGAGAATGCAAGAAACGTCTACACCAATATGGCGTGAATTCAGCCACGATGTATCCCGACATCGATGGTCTTGCCAAATATGTTGAATGGATTTTCTTGGGCGCTTAGTACTACGTTCTGCTAAAGTTTCGCTCGAGTATCTCGTCAACCATCTGCGGTAGAATATCTAATCGCAGTGATATTTTCTTACAAAGCTCGAGTTCACGGAGATTGATCAGGCTATCAATGGTCATGACGGAAACTAGATCTTGCAGTTGCTGAACACGGTCTTCGTACTTTTTCGGTGGCACAAACTGAACGCCATCGGGATTGTTGCGAATGGTTGTAATCTCATCTTCCGATACACCAAGACGTTTGGCAATTGTAACGAGTAAACTCCACTCATCACGATCAACTTCGCCGTCGGCCATGGCAACCGTTACGAGATTTTTAACGTGACTCCGACGTATTCCCTCGGTGTCGGTCTTGAAGATTTTCATCAGATCCATAACTATAGACATTAGATTAAAGCTATGTTAAAGAACCAAAGATTTTCTCAGCTATAAAAGCAATTCGATTGAAGAAGTGTCGTAATAGCTTCTTTAACCACAAAATACACCATAGTGCCTACGTACAACTACTTAGGCGGTGTGTACTCGGTTGCCCCTGTTTAGTAGATTGATTGCCGCTGCAGCCACCAAACCTCCGATTACGTACCACGCAACAGTCATCACTTTCGTTTGCGTTTTTCGCGACACGGCACCACTGGCCATCCCTAATTTTTGAGGCAGCGTGATTGCGCCTAACCCTGCTCCCAATCCAAGTAAAGCACCACGTAAATAAGTAGACTGTTGTGTATCTCCTTTTGCCATCGCGTAATAAAGCGAATTACTGATGAGATCTCCACCGATGGCCAATGGAAACAAGTTTTTTAATACGGGTAACTTTGGTTTTGCAAATTTTGCAACGGCATTCATGCCTAACAGATCTAGTCTCGGAGCATCTTTATCAAATTTCGCTACCCCTTGGTTGATGAGCGTTAATGCGGCTGCACCAGCCAATCCTCCCACTGCATTTTTCAGTTCCATAACTCTTCCGTTTATGTTGTCCTAACTTCTTTTGGCTTTGTGCTTAGAAATAAAAACACAATGCACCTAACGTTGCCCACGTCACCAGCTCGATAAGCCATTCGGTGGTATTCGTTCCTCTTCTCTCGGTATCCATAACTACAGACTTTTTTCTGTAGCATATCATTACTTCAATGCCAAGGTGAAGAAGCCAGAACACACAATGGTTGTCCAGATTTTGTAGACGAATATGGACAGAAGCCGTCCAAAAGCAATAATACTGCTGTTAGGTTGTCATCATCGCGGCATGCAACAAGCACATACTGCTTTTCAAAGCAGTGATGACAAATAACCGAACGGAAGTTTCTTACTCGAAAATTGAAAGCACTAATGTTACCAGTCCAATGAGTGCAAACAGTGCAATAAAAATTAAATTGAATATAAACCTTCCCTTGATATTCATTCGCTTGATATTCATAAGATAGTATTTTGTTTGTGAGTTGGAGCACATCGCTCCGGCAGACGCATCACTGCTAATTAACTATGCGAACGTTGGGGCGGCGGAACTTTGATCTTCGTATATATATCGTTAACGAAACGTGAATTCATTACATAATAACGAACGCAAGCTGTCTCGAAAGAAAACTCTAGCGCGGTGGGCGCGATGCTGATCATCACATTTTTCGATGTTTGTTCATGGCTACAATCGCCGTCGTTTTCCTCGTGTTCTGCAAAAGTATTTTCAGCCCCGAACATGACTTCCGAAACGAACTCAGAGATACTTTCAATGTCGTTATGCGAAAGATCTTCCGGTAGAAATTCAGGAAGTTGGTCTTTCGAATCCATGCTGATATTAAACAAATGGAAAGCCATCAGGATGCAGAGCAACCTAGAAGCCAGAGGCGATATAGTTTTCCATCGCATTTTCATGTAATCGAAATTACAGGGCGTCGCGCTTAAAAAAAACGCTTTCGTCGCGCGGTTCTTACATTGTAATAGTAAGCTGTCAACTAGCGATTGCCAGTACTAACACCGAGGGAATCCTTCTGAGCAGCATTCACGCGCTCCATGTTCTTGCGAATATTCTCCTTCACCTTTTTAGGCAAATACTTCTTTTTTCCTGGCTTCGGACAATCCCACTCTTCCAGGGTAACATTCTGAATCGTCTTTTGATCACCGACCCGACTTCGTTTGGCCACGGGCTTTTCTTCTTCTGCGCTTGCGGATAACGACTCCGACGGCAGGAAGAATCGTTTATTCGGATTAGTCTTACGCATCTTCACCGTTTTCGCTTTTGGACATGGAATGACCCCGCTGCTACAGCCCATACCAATCAAAACAACGAATACAAGAAATTTTGAAAGCATCAGTCTCATCATCGAAGGTGTTATTAAACTGAATACTGAAGGACAATAATGGAAGAACGTCAAAGAAAAGCACTTATTTCTTGAACGTGGTCTTACTAATTTACAACGAATTCATCGCAACTAACAGAGATTTTGCAATTTGTTAGTTGTGCAACGGCCTAGTAAGGTTCGTTTTGAATGATGTTTTTGTTCCTTTTGATATTCTTTTTGACTGACGAAGGTACCATTTTGCGATTTGGGTCTTGGGGACAGTCCCATTGTTCTGCTGAGATATTAAGCTCTTTTGGTTTAGGGTCCTTCCGTTTAAATAGGCGTATTTTTTGTGTTCCAGGGCTCTTATCCAGCCACACCATGGCAGGCTTCTTCCTCGCGCGCACAGGCGCACCGGTAGTGCCTTGCTGAGTGGTTTGACACCCCCAACAAAAACACAGTAGTAGCCAAGCCAAGATTATTTTTTGCATACCGTTCGATTGAACCACTCTTGTCAAAAAGAAATGCCTATCGCATCGCGTCACTGACGTATCAGGAATAGAAGCTACAACTTTTTAGCAACAATATCGAACGAATGTAAACGATATTACTTGGCGTGTTCGATTCGCGACACGTTTACATAGAAATTAGGGTCCACGTCAATCTCCTTCGATTTCATTCGTGTGGTTTGCCAATCTGGCGATGGTGTAATCATCCTACTGCCTTTGTCCTTTAACCGAATTCGAACAGGCATGTCGAAACCTTTCACGCAATTAACCCATCGATAAGAAATCTTGCCCCGATGAAAAGAATATTCGAGTGTGGGTACCTGCGTTGTTCTCAAATATTGATCAAATATTTTTGATAGGTCCCGACCTGCCTTCTTACTGATAAATTGCTCTATGTCTTTTCCATCAACTGTCGCGTGATAGAACGTCTTGTTCATATCGCGAAGAACGGTTCGCCATAACGCATCATCCTGTACCACCTGCCGCAGCGTATGTAAGATGTTACCGCCCTTAACGTACATGTCGCCCGAACCACTTTCATTGACGCCATAAGGCCCTTGAATAGGTTTATCATTCTTAATGCCTTTCCTGTTTCCGATGATGTATGCCGCCGCAGCTTCTTTTCCGTAGTAGTATTCGATGTAGAGACTTTCGGAATAATTGGTAAAACTTTCATGAATCCACATGTCGGCCATGTCTTTGTAGGTAATGTTGTTCGCAAACCATTCGTGACCCGACTCATGTATAATGATGAAATCAAACTTTAACCCATAGCCGGTTCCTGAAAAATCTTTTCCGAGGTATCCATTTTGGTATTTGTTGCCGTAGGTAACGGAACTTTGGTGCTCCATGCCGAGGTACGGCACTTCCACTAGTTTATATCCATCTTCATAAAACGGGTATGCACCAAACCAATGCTCGAAAGCACGCAACATCAACTTTGCTTGTTTAAATTGTGTCTTCGCTTTTTCAAGATTTTCTGGCAACACGTAAAAGTCCAAATCCAATTTTCCTTTTTCGCCATTCAGCGTGTCGGCGAAATGAACATAATTACCAATGTTGAGATTCACACCGTAGTTATTGATCGGATTCTTAACCGTCCATTCATAGGTTTTTGTATTGTCATTGTTGTCGGTAACCTTGGTTAATCTGCCATTCGACACATCCATGAGGTGTTTCGGTACTGTCACTTTGAGGGTCATGCCTTCCGGTTCATCATACATATGGTCTTTGCACGGCCACCAAACGCTAGCCCCTAATCCTTGGCACGACGTCGCGATGAAGTCATTGCCTTGCGCATCTTTCTCCCATTGTATTCCGCCTTCCCATGGTGGATGCTTCGCAACAACGGGTTTCCCGCTGTAATGAATGGTTAATGATTCTATATTGTTGACCTGTTGTCTTTTCTTTAGTGCAATGAGATAAGCGTTGCGTCCATCTTTCGTAAAAGATAAATTCTCATCGCCTTGCGTGATCTTACTGATGCTCAACGGTGGTTGAAGATCGATTTGCATCACCTGGTGGGCCTGCAATACTTGATACTTCACAACAACACGTCCACCTATTGTTTGGGTTTCCGGAAACACGCTCACCTCAAGATCATAATATTTCAAATCCCACCATGCCCGTTCTTTTGTAATAGAACCACGCAAAGAATCTTCACGTGTAAAAGACTGTGCAAAAGTGTTAACGTTTAATAGTATGCAAACCCAAAGCAACGCGTGTTTCATAAATATTATTTGCCAGATGAAATTTGAATTTCTTTAAAAGTAAATCCACCTACAAGCGCTTCAACGATTAAAATGTTAGCTCCCTTGTTCAACGTGACATTTGGAATAACGACCTCTTTAAAAGATTCGGCACTACCACTTGCAGGAACATCAAGCGTGGTCTTTGCTGCATTCAACGCTGCTGAAATTTTACCGCCAGCCTCCTCGGATGCCACCAGCAACTTAACGGTATACTTACCCTTCTTTGCAATATGCAAGGTATACTTCAACCACTCTCCTTTTTCAAAATTATCGATGAAGAAGTTGCCATTCTTATTGGTGATATCGACAGCATCATTACGATACACATGGCCCTTGTTCCAAGGAGTACGCTCTTTGCCTGTAGAGATGTAGTAATTACCTGAATCAAGATCATGATACGCTACACCGATGCGACCAAGATCATAATTTACAGCGGGAATCGTTGCTTTGCTTGTTACAATCTGTTTTGTAAAAGGTAGTGACGTATTCTCGCGTGTTTGACGGAACATGGCGTCAACAACATCACTGTGGTATATGCAATTTTCCAGCTTCAAATTTTCAGCTTGCTCCTTGAGACCTGCCCACGCTTCTTCTGCTGCCGGTTTCTCTCCACGGCCGGCCCAATAATCAAGTATCTTCTGATACCCAGCGGCTACTTTTATTTCCATGGGATTATTGAACCCCATTTTTTTCAATGGCCACCATGCCCACCCAATATCATTTCTCTCGACGAGGCGAATGGTAGAAGTGAACCACACATTCGAGTTCTCGCCCGTTTCGCCCAACCACAACGGAAGGTTATGTTGGTTACGGAGATCAAGCATTCCTTGAATAGACTGTTGATCGGTATAGTTCCAGTACTTATGAAAGCTGAGCACCATGTTGTTATCCCACGGTGGAAGTACGCCGCGGTAATTATTACCCCAGCAATTTCCTTCGATAATCACGATATGTTTTTTATCCACTTCACGAATCGCAGCCGTAATATCCATCATTAATTTTCGCAGTGGTTCGTTTTTATCTTCCGCACAACCGTTCTTATCATCGAGTGAAACGAAGCCCCAGTTTGGCTCATTGATGATATCGTATGCACCTATCCATGGTTCGTTTGCATATCGCTCAGCAAGTTTTCGCCATAGCGCGATTGTCTTTTGAAGATTTGCTTCGCTATCCCATAGGCTCGGTTTCGAAGGGTCACGATCCGATATATTAACATCGTTACCTTGCCCACCGGGTGCTGCGTGAAGATCAAGAATCAAATACATCTGATTGGCTTTGCACCATGCCAGAAGACTGTCGGTCATTGCAAATCCTTTCTCCAACCACGTCTGTTGCCCAGGCACAGGCTCTTGATCGACGGGAGGCGTATAGAGGTTAAAGTGCATAGGCAAACGCACAGAATTAAAGCCCCAAGCTTTCATCGAATCGATGTCGATTTTCCGGCAATGATTCGCAAGCCATGCGCTATAAAATGCATCCGTTTTTTCCTTTCCTACTAATTCCTCAAGCTTACCACGAATCACATGTTGTTGTTGCCCGATACCGTGAACGCGAAGCATGTATCCCTCTTGCAACATCCAGCCGCCGAGGCCCATGCCGCGAAGAATTACTTTCTCTCCTTTTTCGTTAACGATAATTTTTCCGTTTGCTTTCAGAAAGCCTTGTCCCTGCGCTGTGTACACGGCACACAATAACATTACAACAGACAAGATGATGGATCTTGAGTTCTTCATTTGGATTGGTGTTAAAAATCGTTTGCAATATAGATAGCGAAGGCATTTTTTGAATGGTATTCAATAGCCGCTTATAAAATTTTCAGCGCTTCTGTTGTGGATATTCATGGTCATATCTACGTATCTGCTTGTGATAGCTATCGATTTCGGCAAAGGCACTACATTTTCAATTGCTTCCGCACATTCAAATAACATGAGAAACACCATGCAACAACGTGAACTGCCGTCGTTAGATTGGAGTCCTTATCCACTCGAATCTTTCATTGAGGGTAAACAGGTGACCGATAAGAAAAATGTTGAAAACAAGCGTCGACTTGAAAACTCCGTCGTGGCGCAGAACACGAAGCCTAAGGAGAATGCTAATTGATTTCCCGTTTACGGAAAGGGTGAAATCGCCAATAGGTCAAACACCGCCAGACCCATTCCATGGGGCCGTATTGAAATACGCGCAGCCATGCATGACTTAGGATCAATTCAAAAATCCAAACGCCCAGCACGACGTAAAATATCTCATACCGCTGCAACTTGCCAAAGTATCCGAGCCCGACGCCGTAAAAAATGAATCCACAAATGAGCGACTGCAACAGGTAGTTTGTAAAAGCCATTCTCCCCACTGGCTGGAATAGCTTGAAAAACCAAGCGCAAACGCTCGTTTTGTAAAGCACCATAATCAAACCTAAAATTCCCAACGCGCGCACAACCCTCGACAATTGATAAAACAACGGATAACCTTCCTTCACCATGTCGAAATAGTTAAATGAATGTTGAATCATCGGGTGTAATCTCCAATACGACAACGTAATGCCTATACTCAGCCCTACTACACAAAGAATAATATAAGTTCGCAGCGATGCTTCCCCCGTCAATATTCCCATCTTGAAGAACGCCATCCCTAAGAGCATGAAGAGCAATCCATCCCAGACAAAAAAGTAAAATAATCCACCGGTTTCATTTTCGTAGCTGCGGGAGCTGTGCGTAAAATACAGATCACCATACGAGCCGCGTACAGATTCAATATTTTCTTCAACGCGTTGCAACTTCGCTTTACTTTCACTTCGCGATCGAATGGCTTGCATATCGCTTAACACATCCCTTTGTTCGGGGGTAAGCTTTACTTTTGTTGTATCGCGTTTCTCAATGGCCAGTCCCTTCACCACCGTTTGATGATCGCGAAACGGTTGTAGGTTTTCGCGCACCATCGAAAAAAACATGCAGACGATTGCCGCTGCGATCAATACTTTTGGTGAGCAGCTGCGAAAGGCAAAAAGCGCAGCACCTAAAATCGCGTAGTGAAACAACACGTCCCAAAACCACAACAATATATAGGCATTGAAGAGACCGAATACCAGTAGCCATAATTGACGGCGCATAAAAATTTCAGCAGCGAGTAGGCCATCCATTTTCTTTCCGAGGCGAGTAGCAAACAACAACACGCCAGCACCAAACAACATTGAGAACAGCGCACGTTGAGAGCCTTCAAAAATAAGTTCTGGAATGTAATAGGCGTAAAAGTTCGCGCCCCGCATTTCACCCTTTAGCGACGGATCGAAAATTTGGGCGTAGGGTAACGAAAAACCCGGTATATTCATAACAAGGATACCAAAAACGGCAATACCTCGAAGTGCATCCAATAGCGTGATACGATCACGAAGGGATGTGGGGGTGATAAGATTAGGGTTCAAATCGCAATACTTTTTCTAAAGCAACGCTCAACTTACGATTTTATATCCATTCGTAAAACATGAAAAGAAAGCGATGATTTCAATGGGCGCTATCGCACAAGGTGATCTAATAATTTAGTAGATTTAATAGCCAACTTTATAAGCCTCCACCGTGATCGAAACCAACAACGCCGAGGAGCTACTTCGAAAAAGTGAGTTCAGGATGCGCACGCTCTTTAACTCCGCGCATGACGCCATCTTTACCATGAATCATGGAACATTCGTTGATTGCAACGAAGCAACGTTACGAATTTTTCAATGCACGCGTGCACAAATCGTAGGACAAACACCCTACCGTTTCTCTCCGTTCATGCAGCCTGATGGACGGCTATCAGAAGATTCTGCCATGGAGCGCATCAATGCTGCCCTCAGTGGCAAGCCTCAATCTTTTGAATGGCGGCATATTCGTTACGACGGAACACCTTTCGACGCCGAAGTGTCGTTGAACCGTCTCGATCTAGAAGGAGAAGTTATGCTTCAGGCTATCGTTCGTGATGTAAGTGAACGTAAACGCGCGGAGGCTGAGAACAAACGCCTGGCGATGGTTGCCAATACCACTACGAACATGGTCGTTATTTTTGATCCGCAAAGTTTGATCGAATGGGTTAACCCGGCATTCACCAAAGTAACAGGTTACACACTCTCAGAATCTATTGGAAAGAATATCCACTTCTTATGTGGACCAGAAACGAACGCGTCGATCGTATCTTTGATCGATGAACATATTGCAGCAGGCACAGCTTTCAAAGAGATTGAACTTATTAAACACACCAAAACAGGCAAGCCTTATTGGGTAGCCATCGGTGTTCAGCCCATCACCGATAAAGATGGTCGCGCTATACAATTCATCGCGGTAGAAACCGATATCACAGAACGAAAAGCTACGCAGCAAGCATTACTCGATCGCAATGAAGAACTCGTAAAGATCAATGCCGAGCTTGATCGATTTGTGTATTCTGCTTCGCATGACTTGCGTGCGCCACTTGCCTCGCTACTCGGCCTCATTGAAGTTGCGCGTCTTGAACGTGATCACGACGCGATCATTCAATTGCTAGAACTGCAAAAGAAAAGCTTGCTGCGAATGGATCGCTTTATCAAAGACATTGTTGATCATTCACGAAACCTGCGATTGCAAATCGAACCAGAAGAGATCAACTTTGAAAGAATGATTCAAGCGACGTTTGAGCAACTCCAGTTTATGGAAAATGTAGGACGGATCAGGAAAGTGATTTCGATTGATCAAAAAGAACATTTCTACTCTTCAACGACACGCATTGACATCTTACTCAATAATTTAATCTCGAACGCGATCAAATATGCTGATCTTCAAAAAAGAGATCCTTTCTTAAGTGTTGAGGTTACATGCACACAAGAAAAGGCTACCATTAGTGTGGTCGACAATGGAGAAGGTATTCCGCAGGATGCTATGCCTAAAATCTTCAACATGTTTTACCGCGCTTCAGGGAAAGGTCCCGGTTCGGGTTTAGGATTATACATTGTGAAAGAAGCGATTGAAAAGATTGGCGGAAACATTCAGGTCTCTTCTACTTACAATGAAGGCACAACCTTCGTTGTGACGATCCCTAACCTTCGAAAAAAGTAGCCGCTACCAGTAGCCCAAGCGTTGGCAGCGCGCTTTTAAAAACGACAAGAAATCGTTAGATTCAACGACCACGATCCCTTAGCAGATCGGCCGCATCCGCAAGAGATCCGATAGTTATTCGTTATGCATAGAATAAATTTTAGCCGCAAATTCATCTTCGGGACGATTATTCTCATCACTGTCTTGCTGCTCTGCAACGTGATTATTGTGTATGAAAATAACAAGGTGATCACACATCACAAGGAACTTCAACATCGCACAGAACTCATTCAACTTACGGCCGTCGAAATGATACGTGCGCTGCACGCGGTTGATCTTGGGTTACGAGGCTATGCGTTACTTCCAGAAAATAAACAATTGGCCGTTCCGTATGACTCCGCGATTCGTCGCAGACCTCGCTTGATGGATACGCTCTTAGTGAATTTGAAAGAACAGAACTTTCCGATGCACTATTATGATTCCTTTAAAGTACAGGTCGATCGATACTTCAGCATCGCCGAGCGCATGCGTCAACATCTTGACCGTGGTGATACAGACAAGTTCATGGAAATCTTCAAAACCGATCCCGGGTTTGGTTTGCAAAAAGTATTTCGAGCATTCATCACCGAACTGCGTCAGTTTGAAGAAATTGAAGCACAACGCGCCAAATCGAAATATGAAGCCGCGGTACGCTTCAACTCCATCCTCCAAACGATTGTCTTTTTCATTACCGTGCCCACGTTATTCTATCTCGGTTATTATTCTAGTAAATCACTCACGTTCGCCAAACGTCTTCATCAAGCAGAAGCAGAGAAGGCCGATATATTGGTGAACCAAAATCAAAAGCTCGAGATGGAAGTGCAACTGCGCACGCACGAACTGCTGTCAATGAACGAAGAGATCACCACACAAAATGAGGAGATCATCACCAGCAACGAACAATTGGTTATGCAACGCGAGCAGATCGAACAACAGCATACGCAATTGCAACAGCAACACGAGGAACTCAAATCGGCAAAAAAAATAATTGAACAGCAACACAGCACCATCCTTCAACATAACACTGATCTGGTACACGAAGTCGACAATCAAACAACCTACTTGTCGCGTGCAAACACGGCGTTAAAGGAACGTAATGCACAACTGGAGCAATTCGCTTACATTATCTCCCACAATTTGCGCGGACCGTTGTCAAGAATTCAAGGATTATCATCCATCATGGACCTCGCCGCTACACCACAAGATATTCAAGACCTCGCAAAGAAAATGTCGAGCTCAACATTGGACCTTGACCGCGTCATCAAAGATCTCAGTATCATGATCGATATTCCCTACGTTAATGAAAATGCATTTACATCGATCAACCTCGGAGATCTTGTTCACAAAATTATTGAATCACTTTCGGTTGATATTGAAAAATCAGGTGCGATCATTCACACGAATTTCCGCGAGCATGTAATCCGGTCGCTCCCAGCATACATCGAAAGCATCTTTTTCAACTTGATCCAAAACGCATTGAAATATCGAAGCTTGGAACGCCCATTGGTCATTTCCATTAGCACGTATAAGGCCGACGGCGAACTTACCATAGAAATTGAAGACAACGGACTGGGTATCGACACTCAGCTGCATAAGCAGAATTTGTTTATGCCTTATAAGCGTTTTCACTTACACGTGGAAGGTCGCGGCTTAGGACTATATTTGGTACGGGCACGCGTCGAAGCCCTTAAAGGAAAAATAGAAGTAGAAAGCCATGTGAATTCTGGTAGTAGATTTCGAATAAGTTTTCCGGGATAAAACTTCTTCCCGCTCAAATTTCCCAATTCTGGATTGATCTCAACCTCCGCGCGCGCTGTATCCGCCAATCACTCTACATTAATGGATGCGAGATCTTATACTCACCCTGCACTTATCTTATACTTATCCTGTACTTATCCTGTACTCATCCTGTACTTACATTGTATAACGTAAGCCAGCTACTCTGGTGAATGACTATACCTTCATGCATCCCAGAAGGCATCGATCCTGATTCACATTTCAATCAATCATTATATTTTTCCAGATTGGGAACTACCAGACCGGCAATATCCGTACTTCATTTGACATTAAGCGATCGGATTTACTCAAGAATCTATTGAATGAAAGTTCATCGAAGACCACAGTAAAAATCAACAGGCTGCAGGTGATACCAATTGATAGGCGGCGACATTGATGAATGAATAGTCCCTCTTAAAGATCTTTCCGAACGGTGATGAGTACGTAATTTTTGAACATAGCAGCTGAAAGATGCAGGTAGTACCGCTGAGGTTGCAAAAGGTATCGGGAACGGGGCACAATTATTTTCTGTTAGACACTGTTATAAGGCTGACCCCATGAAGGTGGAGTCCTAAACAGGGAGATGTAGCTCATTTTGCTACACCGATTTAGTTGATAGGGCTACTTTTACGGTCACCGACAATGGAATTTTGACCAAGAAGTGCTTTTTCCCCTCAATTTGACACCTAAATAATTGAATTTGCGGCGAAACAATACATGAATCACATTCCTTACTGTGACAATAGATACCATCGACCGCGAATTCTGTAAACTTGAGGAATTTTTCAATCACAATATCGATGAAAATTGCTAACCTCTGGATAATTGACGACGACCCGATGTCATCGTTTTACATTAAGCGACTGGCCGAGCTAGGAGAGTTGGCGAATATCATCACGATTTATGATCGCGCCCATGGTGCCGTGGAGTATTTACTGCACCACAAAAAATCTGTTGAACACCTTCCCGACGTTATACTGCTTGATATCTACATGCCAGAGATGGATGGATGGACATTTTTGCAGGAATATTCCGCTATTAAAAATCAGCTTTTAAAGAAGATAGACATTTATATTATCAGCTCTTCCAATCATCCCAAAGACGTTAATCGTGCGGGGTCACTTCAGGACGTAAAAGAATACCTGGTAAAACCTGTTACCATCGACGTACTAAAGAAAGTTGTATTCGGCATGGTGCCGCACACCGGCGGAAGCGCACTGTAATCAACATCCATTGAGATTATGGGTAGCTGTGTTGACAGGCAACTTATCAATATTAAAGTTGCCATCGCTACTTTTTAGGGTTGGTTATTTTATTACCAACCGATTTCGAAAGCGTCACCAATCGATTCAAGACCAAACTTTTTTACTGGCACCGTCTTTTAAATGCTCTTGGTATGGAGATAATGACGGAAGAGAAAAAGGCGGAGGCGCGTGGTTTTTATCACGAATCACTTGACCTCTTAAACGAATCGGGCATACCGTACATGTTGGGTGGTGGTTTTGCGCAGGCGTTTTACACAGGAATACAACGCGACACAAAGGATCTCGACATTTTTTGTAAGGCTAGCGATTATCCAAAGATTTTGAAATTCTTTGCCGACAAGGGTTACAAAACTGAACTCACCGATGTACGATGGCTCGCAAAAATCTTTAAAGACGATCACTTCATTGATATCATATTTGATACTGTGAACAACATTTGCCGCGTCGATGACACGTGGCTCGACAATGCTCCCGACGATGAACTCGAAGGAAGAAAAGTAAAATACATCCCAGCTGTAGAACTATTGTGGTGCAAAATCTATGTTCAAAACCGCGAACGATTCGACGGTGCGGATGTAAATCACTTGTTGCTGAAGCAAGGAAAGAATTTAGATTGGAAAAGATTGCTATCTCGGATGGATCAGCATTGGCACTTGCTGCTAGCGCACATCCTGGTATTCCAATTTGTGTATCCGTCAGAATATCATCAGATCATTCCAACGTGGATCTTCGAAGAACTTATGTCACGGGCTCACGATCAATATGCATTACCACCACCTGTTGAACGTGTTTGTCGCGGACCTATCATTGACCAAACACAATACATGGTGGATATCAAAGAATGGGATTACAAAGTGACAACCATAAAAACTGTATAGACATGAATGGAGAAAATAGAATTGCGCGTATTGCGGCCGTTGGCGATCTGCACGTGCGCGATACTGATAAAGGAAAATGGATTGACTACTTCAAAGACATTTCGAAGAACGCCGATGTTCTTGTGATCTGCGGCGATCTTACTGACACCGGTGACGAGGTAGAAGCCCAAGTACTTGCCGATGAATTAAAAGCTTGTACGATTCCTGTGGTGTGTGTATTGGGTAACCACGATTTTGAAAAAGGAAGACATAAGCTCATCCGTCAAGCGTTGCACAATGAACGTGTACACGTGCTAGACGGCGAAGCTGTTGTGATTGGAGATGTAGGCTTTGCAGGTGTGAAGGGCTTCGGTGGTGGTTTCGACAATCACATGCTGTCGATGTTCGGCGAAGGTGCCATGAAAGCGTTTGTTCAAGAAGCGGTTGATGAAGCTTTGCACTTAGAACGTGCCCTGACACGATTAGACGCCCAGCATAATGTTGTTCATAAAATAGCCGTATTCCATTATGCTCCCATAAAGCAAACTGTCGTTGGAGAACCAGAGGCGATCTATCCCTTCCTCGGATGTTCGCGCCTAGCCGAACCATTGACGCGAATTAAAGTAACAGCTGCCTTTCACGGCCATGCACATGCAGGAACGTTAGAAGGAAAGACGGCCAACGGAACAGAAGTGTATAATGTATCCAAACCGATATTGGCAAAAGCTGGCTATGCCGTGCCTTACTTCTTGTATGAATTGAAGGAAGTACCGCTAGAAGTTACGCATTAAAGCAATATTTAGCGATGCTTTTTGCAACACCGTCATCCGTGCTTTTGTCGGTCACTTCACTGGCCACATCGAGCACCTCTCGACGCGCGTTAGACACGGCGATACCTATTCCAGACATCCGCAGCATTTCGATGTCGTTGTAATTATCGCCGAAAGACATGACTCGTTCTAGCGATTTACCGTAAAGCTTTTTCATGATCATCTCCAATGCACTCCCTTTCGATATAGCCTTGGGCGCAATTTCGAGATAGGTTGGTCTTGATCGATAGTTATGAAGGTCGTTCGGAAAACGGTTATTCAACTCGCGCTCGATAAAATCAATTTGCTGCTCCTTACCCATACACATTACCTTGTGCGCGCCTTTGCCATTCGTTTTCCAAAGTTCGATTACTTCTGCGGGCGCTTTAATTACTGATGTCACCTTGGTGATCTTTTCCTCACGCTCTGTCCAGTAGTCGCGCGCTGGCGCGTACCAGTCATCACGATTATAAAGACTTACACTAACTTCCCTTCCATTGGTAAGCTCAACAATCGCCGCGACGATCGACACAGGAATCTCAACTGAATCGTAGACTACCGGCGTATCGTTTCCCTCAATGTACTGGATGACATAGCCGCCATTAAAGGCAATCAATGGATCTTTCAGAATTCCCAACTCAGCCTGGAGATGACGCATCGCTGCAGGCATTCTCGACGACGCCAAAACAAATGGAATTTTATTTTCTAATCTTTTTACCGTGGCAATTGTTTGTTGCGAAAGTTGTCGCTGACTATCCAGTAAAGTACCATCGATATCGGTACAAATCGCGCTGATTTCTAATGACATGTTCTTATACTACGCTTGAATGATTGTCGCGTTGATGCGACTTTAAAAAGTAAAACTACCAAATATCGTCTAATAATACGCAGTTGTTATGCCGGATTCTCCGGTCCGCGCTGCGCATATTCCGACGGGGTCACACCGAAGAGTTTTTTAAAACATTCTCGAAAGTGCTGCAAATCTGTGAATCCTACCTCATACGTTACTTCGGCGACAGTGAGTTGTTGTTGCTCAAGCAACTGCGCTGCACGTTTTAAACGCATCGTCCGGATAAACTCATTTGCTGATTGTCCTGTAATCGCTTTCAACTTTCGATACAGCTGCGTTCGACTCATCCCAGCATCTTTCCCAAGATCTTCTACAGCATAGTTTCCAACGCCTGCTTCACGAAAGTTTCTCTCGATCCTGCAGAACGCAATTGATCGAACTTTGTGAAAGGCTACGCTTCTCGGGTAGTTGTTGAAAAATGATATTCTTATGAATGATTTCGGAAGGTTGCGCAATAACAACACTGGATAGCGACGACACTGCGCAGAGTAGCAAAATAAAAATTAGCGATTTCATGGAAGAAGTGTAACAGCACCTTTGACGATGTCACATCAACAAGCCGGCCGGTTAAAGGTTAAACTCGAAAGTAGGAGGATTTTTCTCAAATATGCTTACTATTCGCGTGATAAAACAAGCTTCCAATAAATTGTTTCTATCGATTGTTCACTCTTGAAATCTGCATTTACTACATGAATAACACGTTTCAAGGGGTTGTTGGCAAGATATTTTTAAACGTGCTGCCAAGAAACTTTTATCCAATGGCGCATATAAATTTTCAAGAGCAACCGGCACTTCCTAAAAGATTAGTGAAACGAGCAATGTCGGTTGTATTCGCATTGATCTGCATTACATTTCTACAAACCAGTTGCGACGAAGACGACAAGGATGCGCGCACAAATACGGCAGAAGAGCTTACCTTGAATGATTTATCTTACGGTCCAGACACGTACAACACGATGGATCTCTATCTACCTGCGGGACGTACAAAAGAAACGCGGATAGTACTATTCATTCACGGTGGTGGATGGCGTGAAGGGTCGAAAGAACAATTTTCCGCTATCGTCGATGATTTTGTTGACGAAGGTTTTGTAGCAGCTGCCATTAACTATCGCCCTGCCAACGTAGAGGCTAACATCAATTACATTCAACTTCTCGACGATATCGATACGGCTTTGAAATTCTTATCAGAAAATGCTTCGCAGTACGTTTACAACAGTAACAGTGTACATCTTTTCGGTCATAGCGCAGGTGCGCACCTTGGATTGCTCTATGCATATCGCAACAATCCGCGCGGGCAAGTGAAATCTGTTATCTCGCTATCGGCACCAACAGACCTTGAAGGCCTGCTCGAAAACGATGTCTTCCCAACGTTGCTATATAATTTGGTAGGGAGCGACGACTTAGAAAAATTCAAAGACGCGAGTCCTATTAACCATGTGAGCCCATCATCTGTTCCTACATTTTTTATTCACGGTAAGTCAGATCAATCTGTTCCTTATCAGCAATCAGAAATTCTATTTCAGCAGCTCACACAATGGAACAAACTTGCCAATGAACTTGAGCTTATCGAAAATGAGGGACATGATTTTAGTGAAGAAGCACAAACCATAATTGTGTCGGAGAGTATCGCGTACTTGAAGCGTAGGAATTAATATGGTGACGGGCTAATCGCAGTCCACCCACCATCAATTACTAATGTTTGGCCCGTGATATGACGTGCATCATCAGAGGCGAGAAAGAGCGCCGCGTTAGCAATGTCATTGCTCGAAGCCGGTCGTTGTAAGGGCGTGTATGCCGACCAATTGCTCACATAATCAGCATCCGTTTGTGTTCTTTCTGTTGCCGTAGCGCCCGGCGCGATCGCGTTGATACGAATCTTGTAAGGCGAAAGTTCTATCACTAGATTTTTCGCCAGCATTTCGATAGCCGCCTTCGTCATGGCATAGGCCGCAAGATTTTTGTGCGCTTGATGTGCAGTGACAGACGACATCAGCAAAATGCATCCACCGCGTTGTTTATCTTTCATCACGCGCGCGCACCGCTGTGCAAGGAGAAAGGTTCCCCCGATATTGGTGTGCAACACTTTGTAGAGAGATTCGAGTGGGTAATCAAAAAAATCACCAAACAAGGTAATACCAGCATTCGCGACCACCACATCAATCGCGTCATATTGCTTTATTGTTTCACGTACAAGATGTTCTATAAACACAATGTCTCCCGCATCTCCAGCCACACCAATACATGTACCTTGTTCTGCATTGATCTTCGCTACTGCTTGATTGCATAAGGCTTCATCAAGATCATTGAGCACAACCCGAGCGCCATTGTCCGCCATCAGCTTTGCAATGGCAAATCCAATTCCACAACCTGCGCCCGTTACTATGACAGTTTTGTTTTCAAATCTTCGCATCGTACTTAAAAAGTAAAACAAAAATGCGCAATAAAAAAGTCAGCCTCGCAGAAGCTGACTTTGTTAATGATCGTAGGGTTATCTTAGTACACCAACGTTTGAATAGCATGTGGCTGAATCGTAACCACAACTTTCTCATTTGCCTTGTAGAGATTATACGTAACCTTATCGTCGCTCTGGTTCATAACCACCGTAACAAATTTGCCATCTTCGTTCACAAAAGATGTTGTGAGCAATGGGCTTCTGCTGCTGGTAGAACTAATGCGTTTTGCATTCGGACGGATGAATTTTGAGAAATGACCGATGTAGTAGAATGATGGAGTGTAAATAACTTTCCCTTCTTTGGTGTCGGCGTGGATTGGTGCAAAACAAAAATTACCCACGTGATTTGGACCACCTGTCTGATCAAGTAGTACGTTCCAATCGGTCCAACCCGTAGTTCCGTTGTTAAAGTCGTTGATCATTGACCGACCATATCTTTCACCATTTGCCCACAGCTGATATTTCGCAGGATCAAAACGTTCTACACAACCTTCTGTGAACAGCAGATTTTTTGTAGGGAAAGATTGCTTTACGTTGCCAACATTTTCAAACATGGGTTGACCGCCAGCCCAAGTCTCGTACCAATGAAAGCCCATACCCCACGCATATTTTGCTGCCTCAGGATCGGAGAAGATGACATTGGCACGATAGGTCATCAGGTCGCGGTTGTGATCCCACACAACGATCTTCTTATCCGCAAAGCCGTTCTTGTGCATCACAGGGCCAAGATGATTTTTCAAGAAATCTCTTTCTTCCTCTGCGGTGTAAATACAAGATTCCCAACGCTGCGTTGCCATCGGTTCATTCTGGATCGTAATTCCCCAGATCGGCATACCTTCAGCTTCATATGCTTTAATGAACTTCACATAATAATTTGCCCAGGCGTCGTAATATGCTGGCAAAAGTTTACCACCCTTCAACATGTGTTTATTGTCTTTCATGAACGGCGGCGGACTCCATGGGCTCGCATACAATAAGATGCTACCGCCAGCGGCTTGCGTCGCCTGCTTAATCATCGGAATACGAAACTTTCTGTCGTGGTCGATGTTGAAAGATTTTAAATCCTTGCTTTCATCAGAGACGTAGGTGTAGCTCCCACTGCTAAAATCGCAGCTGTGAATGTTGGTACGAATGATCGTATAACCGATGCCACTTTGTTTGTCGTAGTACGCCTTTAAAATCTCGGTCTGTTGTTCCTTTGTCAGTTTTGCAAATGTTTCCGCGGAGGCATCGGTGATCGCACCACCAATTCCGATGAAACTCTGGAAATGAATTTCAGGATTAACGAAGATTGAAATTTCAGACTCCAACGGTTGGCCTGCAGGTTTAAACTCTAACGTGCCAGTCGAAGACAACCGAAGATCAGTATTTTCGGCCGTTGTGTAAACAGATGCGGTTTTTCCTTCTGTTGGTGTTGGCAACGGTGGAATGTTCAATTGTTGCGCCTTCACGGTGAGGCCAGCCAAGAATGCGGCAGCCATCAAAAACGTTTTTTTCATTTGATTGATCTAATTGGTATTTAAACTATCGGGGTGTTTGACTCGAAAATACCGTAAACGCTTGCACCGGGCAACGTTAAAATCGTGACCATGTCCGAAATTCACGACAAGCGAAATTAAGAAGTAGTAGAAATTCACTACTTCACGTCCACGTCATGGGCTTTTATCCCTTGCTTCTCAAGCAAATACCCAGTTTCACTTGTTCTTTCTACACTTTAACAAGCTTTTGAATTGTTCGTTAAGCGCGTCGATCAGACGCAACGTTGCTCCGATTTTCTGGCTATCTTCGTGACAAACCTATCCATCCCAGAGCTAACCTTTGAGCGATGGAACTAAGCCCAAACCACGGATTTCGATGACAAGAGCGAAACAAGTTCCGCGACTTTTAATAGTATCGGTCGTACTGAGTATTCTTACCGGCATAGCCATTTATAAAGGCTTTGAAGAAAAGCGTGAGGCCCAAACTTGGATTGATCACACCAACAACGTCATCGACACAACGATTAAGCTATTGGCCATGCTGAAGGAAACTGAAACGACACAGCGTGGATATTTGATCACGAAAGACACTGCCTATCTACATGCCTATAGTGTTGCCGTAAAACACCTGCGAGAATCCGTAAACAGTCTCCGCGACCTTACCGTCGACAACGAACAACAAACCTACCTCCTCGATAAGAAAATAAAACCCATCATCGAAGATCGGATTGGTGAAATCAACCAAACGATTATGCGGGCACAGAACTCGAATTTTAAATTCCAAGAATCCATCGTCGATTTTGCGCGTGGAATTTCTAAACTCGACACCCTGCAAGGCAATATAACACTCATGATCCGTCGCGAGCAGGATCTGCTCAAAGAACGAACAGCACATCTCAAGTCCGCAAGCAATTTTACCGAGCGAATGATTTATGCGTCGTTGACCCTCGTGACACTCATCTCAATTTTAGCTTTCATAACCATCCTGCGCGTCAACAAAAGAAACATCACACTTTTTAACTCCCTTCAAGACCTGAACAAAAATCTCGAGACCCGAGTGGCGCAACAAACCATGGCGATAAAAAAAGCTAATCAAGATCTCCATACACGCAATGATGATTTGACAGCCTTGAATGAAGAGTTACAAGCTTCGGAAGAAGAACTTAAATCAAGCTTGGACCAATTACTGGAAGTCAAAAACAGGCTTGAAGAGAATGAACGTTTATACAGGTTGGTGTCAGAAAATTCTCAAGATTTTATTGCCCTATACTTACCGGATGGGACGTACACCTATGTTTCACCATCCGTGCAGACAATATTAGGTTACGAACCTTCCGAAATTCTGGGAACCACGGGCATTGGCATTATCCATCCTGACGACGAAGCAAGCATTCGTGGTGCACGCCAACATGCATTGAATGGAAAAACGTTATTGAACATTCGCTTCAGACTGCGAAAAAAAGACGGTGATTACGTTTGGGTTGAGTCTTACACCAAGCCCATTATCGACGATACGGGTAAAGTGGTTTCGATACAAACTTCAGCGAGAGATATTTCCGTACAGAAAGATTTTGAAACACAATTGATCAACGCCAAGGAACAAGCTGAAGCTGCTACCAAAGCAAAATCTCAGTTTCTTTCAACAATGAGCCACGAGATTCGAACGCCAATGAATGCCGTAATTGGGCTAACGCATCTACTGCTGCAAAACGACCCCCGAAAGGATCAGGTCGATAATTTGAATCTGTTAAAATTTTCCGGCGAGAATCTCCTCACGATCATCAACGACATTCTCGACTTCAGTAAAATTGAAGCGGAAAAACTTTCATTGGAGAATATTCACTTCAACCTGCACGACCTTGTGTCAACGATTGTGAATATCAACATCACCAAAGCGCGTGACAAAGGAATTCGTTTAGATTTTGATATTGACAATAATACACCGACCGTTGTTCAGGGCGATCCGGTACGTTTGAATCAAATCATTACGAACTTACTAAGCAATGCCATCAAGTTTACCAACTATGGTTCTGTTAAGCTCATCGTGAATGCGGAAGTGCACGAAAAGTCATTCAAGGTGCACTTCATCATAAAAGACACAGGTGTAGGAATACCGAAGGAAAAATTGCTCACTATTTTTGAAAGCTTCTCCCAAGCAAACAACGAGATCACACGAAAATTCGGCGGAACAGGTCTAGGGCTTACAATCTCGAAACGTCTCGCAGACATGATGGGCGGACATATTGCCGTGGAAAGTATCGTTAACAAAGGCTCGGTGTTTACATTTAGTCTCGTGATGGAAGAAGGTCGCTTTGAAGAAACACAGCACACCAAGACCAGTATTACCTCGCCTTCTATCGGGCAGCGTAAGATATTGTTGGTGGAAGACAATCATGTTAACCAAGTTGTTGCGACGAGTTTTCTAACGAACTGGAATATTGCCGTAGACTGTGTTGACAATGGCGCGTTGGCCGTCGCAAAAATAAGAAGTAAAGCCTATGACCTCGTGCTGATGGATCTTGAGATGCCAGAGATGGATGGTTACACGGCGACTATGACAATTCGAAAAATGCCGGAGACATATTTTCAGAGCATTCCTATTTTAGCGCTAACTGCTTCAGCCATGAGTGAAGTTCGCGACCGCGCGTTGTCGAGTGGGATGACGGACCTATTGACAAAGCCGTTCAATCCGGCCGAGCTTTACGAAAAGATTCGTTCGCTTATCACGATCGGCGACCGCGATGAAACCGATACTAAAGACCTTTCGACCAAGCTCGATCTATATGCAGATGGGAATATCGAATTCAAGCGGGAACTTGCGGGTCTGATTGTGGAAAACTTAAAGGAACTGCAAGGTGCCATTCATTTCATTGGGAAGACAGACAACTTAGACGACCTTAAACGGGCAGTGCATAAAGTCAAGACGTCGCTTGCCATTTTAGGTGATGATGCTTTGACAGATCTCGTAGAAACGATACGCGAAAAAGCGCTCGCTGGAGATCATAGTGACCTCATCGCGATGACGCAACGATACGACGTCATTACCAATAAGACCACGGAACAGCTATTCAGGGCGATGCGCCAAACAACATAGATCAGGTGCGCTACCAAAAAAAAGAAGGCGTACAATCGATACGCCTTTCTTCTATTGCATTGCAGCTTAGTTTAATTAAGCGAGGCTTGATTGGAAATATTCCCTTGTATGTAGGGGACATTATTTTTCTCCAGCATCGCTTTTAATGTACGCTGCCAATCGAATAACGTAAAGTTAAATGTTACAGTGCCTCGGAAATCTAGATCAGTGCATACGTCAGTGAGGGAATAGATTCCCAGAATTTCTGATAAGTTCTGACGATGATCGAGAAAATTTTCCCAGACACGGATCATCACTTGACTGTTGGAAGATAGTTCTTCCGTGGGCATTACTTCGTTGAGATATTGCATAGGAAAACGGTTAAAGAGTTATTCAGCTATTATTCTTATGCCAGGATAAATTTCCCTTAATGGGCCATTGTTCCAACGTTGATCTAAAGAAGGTTTCGGGAGAAAGTGTGTTACCTAAGTTAAGAAAGGGATTGATATTTTTTATCACCCTTTCCATTTATTTTAAGATAAATGCATTCTTTTTTATCCGTCGTAGGAACGCGTTGATTCAATTTCACAGCGTATCTGCGTACAGCCATACCGTTGTATCGAAAGCGGATAAAGGCATATCAGCTGACGAAATTCGCAGCTGTAAAAGATTAGCAACCGTTGGTTCGAGTTTGATTAAAGTATCGTTCATTATTTCGTGCGGAAAAGTGAAAAGGGCAGCCGCCATCTTGAATTTTCGGGTGTGTTCATTATATTGGCTTTTATTTCCGAAACAACTAGCCGCGATATCTGTTAAGCGAGTATGCTGAGAATCTGTTTCGGGATTACCTAATAAGAAGGCGTTAGCCATGGAAAAGAACATTTTACTAGTTGACGACGACGACGTATTTCACCTATTAAGCAGTCGGCTATTGCAACGATTAGGCATAACGTCTGGTGTACACACTGCACGCAATGGTCAGGAAGCCTTAAATTTCATCAGGTCACGGAGTTTACAAGATGGCCCAGATGTAATTTTTTTGGACCTCAACATGCCGATTATGAACGGCTTTGCTTTCATCGAAGCACTACAGAAACAAGAAATTCCGTATAAAGACCATTCAGTTATCATCATCGTATCTTCCTCACAAGACCCTAAAGATCTTGCAAAAGCAAAATCATTGGGCATAACCCATTACTTAACAAAACCAATTTCGGAAGGTAGCGTGAAGGAAGTTCTCACGTCTATAGGTATTATTCAATGATTGTCACGGAGCATTTTTTGGAAGCGTTTCAAGACGGCATTTGTGTAATCAACTTGCGTATCCACGGGTGACAAACCAGATGATTTAATTCTCTTTACTTCTTTCACATCGCCACGAAAAGCAACAGCGTAAAATGCGAATAGTTTTTCAATGCCCAATTCAGGAACCGGCGCAGCGTATCCTGTAATCGATATGCCCCAATCACAAGAAAACAGTTTGCACGCTCCAGTTGCCATCTGCCCGGCAATTTCAGCAGACACACAATTACACGCTTCTCCACGAATCGGATCAATCCACAGATGACGAGATTTTTGGCCGATGTTGTACACGGTGATTCCCCCTTGAAAAAAATCTTTCGCAAAATCGGCTTGTGATATTGCCGCCTGTAAATGACCAGCGGTGACACTCTCCGCTACCGCGATGGTCTCACCACGCTTTATCAATGTGTTCTTAATACCGCTGATGACTTTTGCGTCGTACATGGCATATCAGCCAAAAAACTAGTGCCTGCACACCGCGTTACCTATTGTCCGCTATTTGATATACATGGCCACCAACCGATGAATGAGCTTGCTAAGTTCGTCGAACGTATCGGGCTTCTGGAAGAGTTCAATCCCTTCTTCTTTACACAGACGCGCAAAGTTGGCATCATGATAGGTTGTGTAAATGGCGACAGGCAATGGCTTATAACGCGGTTCACTACGTATTTGTTGAATTGTCTCACTGCCTTTCAACCGCGGCATATTTTGATCGAGCAATAGGAGATCAGGAAGCTCGTCGTTTGGCAACACATTAAGTGCCTTGATCAACTCTTCGCCGTTATGGAAAATGGTGAGTTGAATTCCATGATCCAACGCATCGATAATCTCGCGGAAAATTTCCTGATCGTCGATATCATCTTCTGCTAAATAAATTTTCTTCATGGCTATCGATTTTGGCGAATAGGAATAACAATAGTAAAAATCGCTCCTTCTCCTTCAACACTGGTCGCGTAAATAGCACCGTGATGCTTATCAATAATTTTTTTCGCGATAGCCAAACCAATGCCTGTTCCTTCATAAGCATCTTTGGAATGTAAACGCTGAAAAAGAATAAACACCTCATTTGCAAATTTCTCATTGAATCCGATGCCGTTGTCTTTGATCACGATTTTGCACCATGGCCCCTCTCCCTTAAGATCTTCATTCACCATTCCATTTACTTCTTCTGCCATAATTTGGACCACAGGGGGAACATCAGGCTTTGAAAACTTCAATGCGTTTCCTATCAGGTTTTGAAACACCTGGTTTATTTGCCCTGGCACTGCTTCCACGAGGGGAAATTTATCAACCACAATTTCAGCTTTCTTTTCTGCAATGAGTACTTCAAGGTCAATCAGTATATCGTTGATAATTTGATTCACATCAGTCTGCACGAAAGTAACGTCATCGGCCGACAATTTAGAATAACTCAGAATATTATTGATGATTGATTTCATCCTTGTTGACGACTGCAAAATTTTCTTCAAGTACGTTGCGCCCCCACCAAGGACGCCATAGTAACGATCACTAATCATGTTCGCATACATATGTATTTTGCGCAGAGGCTCCTGCAGATCGTGAGACGCCACGGACGCGAACTGTTGCAAATCATTGTTACTGACCTCGAGCGCTTCGTTCATCTTTTTCAACTGCAGCGTCCTTTCTTCCACCTTCTGCTCTAACACTTCATTCAACTGCTTTTGGTCGTGTATGTCCACTGTGGTGATTACCCAGTTTATCACTTTGCCATCACTATCTTTTCTCGCTTTCGCGCGCAGTAAGTTCCAATGGTATGTGCCGTCGTACAACTGAAGTCGGACTTCATCTTGAAAATCTCCCTTATACTTAACAGACTCCGCCCAAAGTCTATCGAGTCGCGCTAGGTCTTGTGCATGAACAATACGTTTCCATCCTGATTGAAGCGCATCTGATTGGCGAATACCCGTGTACGATTCAAATTGACTATTCACAAAATCAATCGCGCCAGTCTCGTCCGCAGTTAACACCATAAACGGCATCGACTCCGCTAAGAACTTACGTTGGGATATATTACTTTCCACTTCGCGCTCCGCCTTCTTCAACGCTGTCAGATCAAACATCGACCCGAGCATGCGGTATGGTGTATCGTACTCATCTTGCAAAACATATCCGCGATCTAACACATGTGCATAGTCGCCATCTGCTTTCTTGAAACGGTACTCGCGCGTCCATTGCTTTTGCCCCGTGTTGATTGCGTGCTGAATACTACGCTCAACTTCCGAGACATCACTTGGATGAAGTTTCGCGAGCCACGTGGTTCTATCGAAGTGTTCGTTGCGGTCATAACCGAATTGAAGATAGAAAGCATCGCTGAACCAAATCTGATTATTCACAAGACCCCAATCCCAAATGGCATCGTTGGTAGCACGTGACACCAAACGGAAACGTTCTTCGCTTGCCGCCAAAAGTTTTGTCCTGTCTAACACAGTCGCCTCCAGCTCGGCGTTAAGTTTTTTAAGATTTTCCCGCGCCGACACGAGTTCGATGTAGTTTTTCTTCAACCGCTCTTCTGCATTACGCTTCTGCGTCACATCTGTTAGCGTCACTACAAGTCCATCCATCATTTTTACGGCGCTCACTTCCAACCAAAGCTTTTCCGACTCAACAAAAATATCGGTATGCAGTTGCACATCATTTTGGACGACATCAACAAATTGAGAAAACAACGTATCGAGGAATGGGGTCTTCAAATTCTTCTTAATGGAGAGCCCTTTTAAATTGTCAACGTCCTTGCTCAACAATTTTTCGCCGGCTTGATTCGCTGCCAAAATTGAAAAGTCTACAACATTACCTTTATGATCTCTTTCACTTTCGAGGGCAACGATACTACTCAAACTCGAATTGAACACCCCACGAATGATGTTGTTTAGGTTCGTAATGGTGGTAATGTCAATGAAGGAAATGATAACGCCTGACGCTTTTTGATCCTGCCGCAGGTATGGCATAATCCGCAGCAGTAAATTTAGCCCGTTATGCAGTTGCACTTCCCTTTCAACCGTGGTTTGATAACGTAACACGGCCTCAATGTCACTGATTAATCCATGATATTTGATATTGGTGGAGATATGCGTAATCGGGCGACCAATGTCTGATTCGATAAAATTGATCATCCGCGCAGATGCCGGGTTAAATTTTCGGATGATCATATTTTTATCCAGGAAAATCTGACCGATGTTACTGCTACGGAAATAATTATTTAAGTCATCGTTAAGCTCGATGAGCTCCGTAATCTTTAGCTGGTGTTCTGTATTGAGCGTATGGAGCTCTTCATTCAAAGATTGTAATTCCTCATTGGAACTTTGCAATTCTTCATTCGACGACAAAAGCTCTTCATTTGTAGATTGCAATTCTTCATTGGCTGTTTCTAAGTCTTCTACGGCATGCTGCAAATGCGCTTTGGTATCGCTCAACTCTTCTTCCAATGAGATGATATAGTCATTTGCAGAGACATCATCTTTCGCGAGAACATGTGGTTCCGATTTTTCGATATCTAAAAAGTGAAACGCAACCATGGTGTAATCTGTATCGATGGTTGCAGGCTTGATCAGCACTTGAAGCGAAAGCGATCCCTTTTCTTGCGCCAAGTGAATGTTATTGAGCATACGTTTTTGATTGCTCGCCCACACGCTCTTTATCTCCGTAATAAGCTGCGTAGACAAAGATGACGGCAACATTCGAAGCAAGTTCAACTTGAGCGTTTTCCGCGGCAGTGTAAGCAGACGATCAAAATTCCCTGTAGCTTCTTTGATCTCAAAATTTCTGTCGATATAAAAAGCGGCGAAATTAAAATCACTGAATAGTGCATCCTTAAATTCCTCAGCAATACCGCGGCGTTTCTTAAGCCTGTCATTATTATCAGCGATCACCTTACCATTACCTTTGTCCAGACGTACGCCTACGTCGACGAGGTACGGTGTAAGTTTTGCGTCTGATACTTTCTTGAATATTTTCCAGCGCGCGCTAACATCTGCGAGGTGTGGACGTATCGGATTGGGATTTTCTGTTGTTCCTAAGAACAAATAACCTTCGCGCACGATCGAGAATAGAAGCACCGAATAAACGCGCTGTTGTAATGCCGTATTCATATAGATCAGCATGTTGCGACAGCTTACCAGATCATTCTTTATAAGCGGAGGATCTTTGATAACGTTGTGGACTGCAAATACAACTTGCTTTCGAATCCGCGTAATGATGGTGTAGTCCTTCTCTCCTTTTACAAAATATTTCTTTAAACGGTTTTCATCGACGTCTTCCTCAATACTTTGTGGATACACCCCTTTCGACGCAATATCAATATTCGACTTTTCAATATCCGTTGCGAAAATTTTTACGGTAAGGTTATCGATACCTTGTTCCTGCAACACTTCATCTAATAATATTGCAAGTGAGTAAACTTCTTCGCCCGTGCTACAAGCGCAAATCCATAGTTTGACTTGGTCACCGGAAGATTTTGCGGCGACGATATTGGGAAACACATCACGCTTCAATACTTCGAAAGGTTCCTTATCACGGAAAAAACGGGTGACATTAATAAGAAACTCTTTTCCTAGATTTTTGGCCTCCCCTGCATCATTCTTTAAAAAATTGTAGTACGCTTCGATGTTATCAAAGCCACTTTTTTTCATACGATGAATAACGCGTCGTACGATCGTAGGCGTCTTGTAGTAATGAAAGTCAAATCCTGCATGTGTTTGAATCTCAACAAAAATCCTTTGTAACACATCGTCATCGATCGAAACATCTTCCTCCCAATTAACATCGGCCAGGTAGTTAACGATTTGCTGTGGGATTTCTGCTGGAGGAAGTATATAGTCTACGTTGCCGCCACTGATGGCACTGTTAGGCATACCATCGAACTTTGATGAAGTAGGTTCTTGCGCAATAACAAGTCCGCCTGCGTCCTTTATGGCGGCAATCCCTTTTGTTCCATCCGTACCCGTGCCCGATAACACCACGGCGATTGCTTTCTCGCGTCGTTCTTTCGCAAGTGACGACATGAAAACGTCAATCGCATTGTTGGGCAACGTGAGTCGCGACTTATCAGAAAGGATCAACCGATTTTGACTGATCGTAATGAACTTATTATTCGGAATAATGTAAATACAATTCTTTTTTATCTGAAGATTATGTTCTGCTTCATAAACCTTCATATTGGTATGGCGAGCAACTAATTCAACAAGGAGACTTTTGTGATCGGGCGACAGATGTTGAATAACGACAAACGAAAGGTTGCTTTGTTCGGGCATGTTGTCGAAAAAATCATGGATTGCTTCCAGGCCTCCCGCAGAGGCACCGATCGCAACTACAAATTCATCTCGATGAAAAGACTTGGCGGCCATGAATTATCTTACCAAAGTAGTTTCGTATTCATAGATAAAACTTCGAAGCGCTTCCGCTGCCGCTGTTTGCTCCGCGCGCCATGGCAAAGAAATACCGCGAACGGTTTGTTGCCATACTTTAAACGAATGTCGTGGATGGTATGTACGCTGATCTTGCTCAAATTGTATGCGCTCTTCCGGATTTCCGCCCCATTGGATCACATGTACTTTTTCCGGTCTGAACAACAGCACATACTCATCTATCGCTGCATTGATCGGGATCACCATCAATCCACTTGCAATATCTTCGAAGAGCTTGGCATATTCGTATGCTTGCGAAAGTCGGTCTGTGGTGTAAACCTTTTTCAGCGCTCTCGTGTGAAGCCATAAGATGAGTTCGTCCAAATCTCCGACAGCAGGAACTTCACCAACTGATGTAAACTTTCCACCACGCGATATCGTCATGCCAGAGCATTCAAAAAGATTCATCAGCCCCGTAGCAGACAACATGGTACTGTCCAACTTTTCTTTCTTGTAAATGGCTTCAATCAATTCAGCGTATCCAGCAGTTAGCGTACTTTGGCTGGCATGTAAAGTCTGATTTTGAAGCGATGTGATCTTCACCGAAATGATACTAGACATCATCTCGAACATCGACGTCATGGCATACGATAAATATTTCGGTGTTTTATGGTGGCATGCGATCAAGCCCCAAAGTGCGTCGTGGTGTAATATTCTAGTCGACATGGATGCTGTAACGCCCATGTTTCCGAGGTACTCTACATGCACCGCGGCAACACTTCGTAGGTTGCAATCAGAAAGGTCAATGAATGAATTTGTAATCGGGTTAATCACGGGATGTAGCCGAACCGGTGTATAATTTCTATCGGGAATTAACCGGAAGGAATTTCGTAGATACAAATCGCGCGCGGGCTTAGGGATGTCAGACGCTGGGAAAGTAAATCCAAAGTATGACTCCATGTCTGATTCCTTCGCTTCTGCCAATACGTGTCCATTCCATTGTTCATCGAATTGATACACCATCACTTTATCAAAGCCAGAAATCCTCTTGAGCTCTCGGGCTACAAGCGTGCACGTTTCCTCAATAGTGCGTGTGGCTTCTATCGCAGACATCGCGTACTTCATTTCCTGGTACACGTCAATAAAACGCTCATTCGAGTTTTCGTTGATCGCTTTCAACTCCAATTCAATAACAAGGAACTTCTCCTTACGGTGGATGAGGACAACGTAATTATTTTGTCCTACTTCCCAAACCATCGGTATCACCGTGTTTGCACCATCGGTTAACCTTTGTAAAAAATCTGCATTACTCTTCTCGCTAATAAAACTGGCGATCGGATTGCCTACCAAATCTTGTGCACGGCTTCCAAAAACCACTGTTGTATTTTCGCTCGCCTGAACAATCGTATAATTGACAGGTTCGATCACTAAGAGTAATCCATAGGACTGAATCAAATTGGTGAGGTGAATTGGCAGACTTCCACAAAAGTCAGAATCATAATTAACAGGCTGCTGCATGGCTTTCAATCCAGTTTTTAAAAGTATCAAACGTTTGATTGGCTGATGTTATAATTGTCTCGGTGGTAGGCGGATCAAATGACTGCGAGAGATTCTCTTTAAACAACTCCCACATCTTCATTGTTTCGTCGCCGTAGCCATTGAAGAAAGTTAGTCCGCGAGCATCACCCAATCCGATTTGTGACGCGATCATTTTCGCGATAATCTTTCCACCGAGTGCCGACCCTTCAAGTACATACATTGCGCCCAACGCGGTATGAAAAGAATCAATGGGCGGCAAGGCTTGGCAGCGCGAAGGTTTTTCCTTTGAACCGAAATAATTCATATCATCAAGAATCCACGATGCTTTTCTTCGCTGATTAAAATCGAGTGCATCGTTGGTTGACAACTGCTCACCTAGTTTATCTTCAAGTGAGGCATAGTATCCATACATCAGCTTAAGGAAATGAACGTATTGTGCTTCGCTATGAATTTGTTTGATAAGCCCCACCATCCTTCGCTCCAATGCCTGGTGAGCTTCTTTAGTTTGTTCCTTCAACTGCTGATGTAACATCGACGAAATAATTAAACTTTCAAATTATTTGTTTTCACGCACATAAACGAATGTCGCTGATGTTTATTTAGCCAGGCTAAAAAGTGAGCATAATAATCCACAGGAATTTATAAAAACTCCGTGCCAGCGATCGTCAGTATGTTTAAAATTAAATGAAGGTAACGAAATGGTCTACGATTGTTCGGCCTTCCTCCAGCGTACATGGCTTTACCATATAGTCTACCGCACCGAAGCTAAGACACTTACGTTTTTCATTCTCGTTCTGTGATGTTGACAGGATGATGACGGGAATATTTTTGAACCGCGACGTTTGCTTGAGGTTCAGCAATGTCTGTGATCCATTCATGATGGGCATGTTAAGATCAAGGACAATCAGCTTCGGTAGTGGTTCTTCAGAAGGAATGGTTGACAAAAAATCAAGGGCCTTCTGTCCATTCTCGATAAATCCGACACAGCGTTCTTTGCCGATATCTCTAAAATATTCGGAGAGTATAAGGTGATCTTCTACGTCGTCGTCGACCACCAAGATTTGGCAATGATCAGTCATTCAGCGCTAAGTTTAAATTTTGGTTCACCGGTAAAGTCACTTCAAAGAGCGCGTATTCGTTCACGATCGAAGAAGCTGCAATCGTTCCGTGATGTAGTTCAGCAATACGTTTACAAATTGATAGTCCGATTCCTGTTCCTGGAAATTGGTCACGTGTATGCAGGCGTTCAAACAGACCAAAAATCCTTTCTCGATATTGATCTTCAAACCCGATGCCATTGTCGCGCACGTTGATTAACACACGATCAGGTTCTGGAAGTACAATCGAAACTTTAATGATCGGGTGCACGTCCTTCTTCGAATACTTCAGCGCATTCGAAATCAGGTTCGTGAATAGTTGTCGGAGGCGCAATTTGTTTCCCGTGATTATCGGTAGCGCATCGACTTCGATCTTCGCGTTCTTATCACGAATTATGAAATCAAGATCTCGCATAATTTCTTCCATTACGGCATTAAGATCAACGGGCTCGAACTCAAGTTTTTGTTGTTGTAGCTGCGAGTAGCTCAGCAGGTCGCTGATCAATTCCTTCATGCGACTGGCGGCGAGGTTCATATTGTTGATCATGGTCACGCCAGCATCATCGATGATTGTCGCATATCGTTTCCGTAGCACGTCAGAATAAAAGAAGAGCTTACGCAATGGTTCTTGCAGATCGTGAGACGCTAAATGCGCGAATTGCTCAAGCTCATAATTACTTCTATTCAATTCAATGATCTTCTGCTGTAACTCACGCTGATTGATAAATAACTGCTCCTGTGCTTCCTTCAACCCACGATTATCCTTGAGGGTTTGCTCAACCAATTTTTGTGCGTTGATATCAGCGATGAAACCGATCCAGCGTGTTACAATATCTTTTTCATTCTTCAGCGGAATCACTGACAGGATATGCCACAAAAATTCGCCCGTTGATTTTTCACGGAAGCGGTATTGTCCTTTCAACGCTACCTGACGTTGAATAGCATTGCTCAAATCTTTTGAGAATTGCGAATAGTCTGATGTGTGGACAAAATTTTGCCAGCTTACATTTGTCAATTCTTTGGGTGTAGCGCCCAGGTAATCCTGAAGCCAGCGATTTGTATACGATATCACCCCGCGGTTATTGACCGAAAACATCATGATTGGAAGTGTGTCGGTTAGAACCTGATAATCAGATTCACTTTCCTTGAGCTTATCGGCAAGGTCTTGTAGTAATAAATTTTTCCGACGCAGCTCATCGTAAGGTGACAGTGGTGGTTCATTTTGAAAATACTTCACGAACGTGTCGACCTTTGTATCGGTAATGGTTCCGCCAAAGTTGAGTTGCTGTTTGAGAATTATTTTAGTTTCCTTCGAAGACTTTATGGTTTCGATTTCATCCACCAAACGCTTTGCGTAGAAGATAGCCTCCGTGGCGCGGCCACTAAAGTCGCTTGGATCTTGTACGACAATCTTGAGAATTTTCCGTCCCCCCGTTAACACATCGATGCCGAGTATTAACACGGCGTTTTGACCATGTTCGATTGCGCAGCGTGCAATTTCAGACACGGCCGTTGCGAGCGAGGTTTGAACCATCAGCGAAAATCCTGTTAGCTCACACAATTTCATGGCGCGTTTGTGGGCCAAGATCAGGTCCATTTCATTCTCGAGTTTAACGCGCACGATTTCCTTCATATCAAATTACTTTTGCGATGAGTATAGAGGAGTCGTCATTGCCACGCGTAAAATCTTTGTAAATACTGGTGGCGAGAACAAAGGGATCGAACCGATGTACGGCCGGATATTTATTGATATCCCAGCGTGTTTTAATCCCATCGCTGCTCATGATTAGCGATTGATTCTTCTCTAATTTATATTCTGATGCTTTCATGGAGGTGGGAATATTCAATCCGACGGTACCATTATATGGCATATGATTCCTGTAAACGATGCCGTGGTAAAGTCTTGTTAGAATATTTCCAACACCACAAATTGAAAATGTTTTTGTTTCCAAATTGCAATTGGCTACGGTAGCCACCAGTCCCCTGGTTCTCCTGACGTTTTCATGAATCCCTCTGATGATTTCCACAGGATCTTCTTCTGGCGACTGCATGAAAAAATCTCCTGCCTTGTCGACAGCAGCTTTCGCGAATTCACCATGACCTAATCCGTCCCCAAAAAATATTTGAAAACCTGTTTCTGTTTTTTTTATTCGGTATCCATCGCCACATACTGTCTCACGTGGTTTATTCACACAGAGCGCACGTATTTCCAGTTCAACATCTCGTTTTCGCGTGTAGGTGTCGACGTTGGTCTGCACCTTCGCGTAAAGAATGGTTCCCCAACCAGGAATAGAGTATAGCTGAAGAAAATTACTTAGTCGTTGAATCGCGCCGAGGCCTTGCCCCAAGGTATCCTTCGTCGACACACCATCTTTCATCATGCGCGCTACATCGGCCATTCCGGGTCCCTTGTCCAAAGAAATTATTTCAAAAGTGGAGTGATCATCTTCATCCTTCTTCATGCGATAGAGTAATTCGCCACCACCGGCATGTTTGATAAGATTGGATGTGATCTCTGCGACTATGATATCTATTTCACCGATTTGCTGCGGAGAGAATGTCATCAGCGATGCTTCCAGGTGAATGGACCGTTTTACATAAGACACATAACTTCTGTCTTCGATAATGTAACTCGCAAAAGGTTTACCCATTCTTCCACTTGGTCACGGTTACTTTCGTTCCCTTACCAACCTCCGATTCTATTTGAAATTCACTTACCAATCGCTTCGTTCCTGGAAGCCCCAGGCCAAGACTTTTCCCTGTCGAATATCCATCTTTCATCGCCAACGAAATATCTTTTATCCCTGGTCCCTCATCGACGAACACGAGTCTTACACCATTTTCGCGTCCTTTACTCACGACCTCAATAGTAACATTTCCGCCGTTCGCATATTTCAGCATATTTCGCGCAAGCTCACTTGCAGCGGTGATGATTTTCGTTTGATTCACCAAACTCATTCCTATCTTGATCGCAATTTCTTTCAAGCGATTTCGAAACGGAATAACGTCGATTTCGCGAACGATGGTCATCTTTTCTTTATTCAGGATAACCATCTTCGTCGTCCTCGAACGAAGCGCCTTTCAGCGCAATTTTACCTTTAAGCAACTCCATACCGCGCTCTACATTGAGTGCACTCAGAACGCCATTCAGCGGCAATCCCAATTCCACCAACGTGATGGCTACTGCAGGTTGCATCCCTACGACGACCGTTTCTGCATCCATAATTTTCGACATCGTCGCGATGTTTCCAATGATGCGTCCCATAAACGAATCGATGATACTGACTGCTGATATGTCTATAAGCACGCCTTGTGCCCCCGTTTTTTTTATCATAAGTACAAGGTCCGACTCAAGCGTTTCTGCCAGTCGATCATATAAATCCACTTGAATGGTAACCAACAACAGGTCACCCATTCGGAGGATAGGAATCTTCTCCATCGAATTACTCCGTTATAGATTGAACTCTTTGTTTTTTTACGACTGTTAATTGAAGCATCTGGAATGCCGCTCGCAGTGCGCTGGCCAATGAAGATTTTGTGATAACCTGCGACAAGTCGATCCCGAGATGAACTACGGTCTGCGCAATTTCAGGGCGAATACCACTGATGATACACTCGGCTCCCATCAAACGTGTCGCGCTTACTGTTTTGATCAAGTGTTGAGCAACGAGCGAGTCAACTGCAGGTACACCAGAGATGTCGAGAATAGCAATACTACTTCCTGTTTCTACAATCTCTTGCAACAAGCTTTCCATCACCACCTGAGTACGAGAACTGTCGAGCGTTCCGATAATGGGCAGCGCAAGAATACCATCCCACACGCGAATCACAGGCGTTGAAATTTCGGATATCTCATCTGTCTGACGGAGGATTACTTCTTCACGCCCTTTAATAAAAGTTTCAAATGTTACTACACCAAAACTGTCTATCAGTTTGTTGATTTTAAGGCTCTGAACATATAGCTCTTGAGGATCTTTTATTTCTTGTTGTAGGATATTAAGCAGCGCGTCTTTTAAACTGAAAATGTAAATCCCAGTTTCCCTCGGTGTAAAACCTTGCTTTGCGCGTGATATCGAAATGCCACTTAGAATATCGACGACTGCTTCGAATGCCGAACTTTTCGGATCATCGATTGTGTCATCTTTCAAATTTGTGAGGAATGCATCGAGTAGTTCTTCTGATTGAATGCGTAATTCTTCGTTGCTCATCAAGTCTTCACGCAAACTTTCGTCGGACAATTGGAATTTCATCCAGGTCTCGAGAACGTGCTTCTTTTTACCCTGGAGAACTTTGATGGATTGATTTTTCATATGGGAGGATTAAATATGCTCTTGCTTAATGTGCCTCGCGCCATGTAGAAACAGGGAGAGTGCTTCCCATATTTTTGTAGATGATGCCGGTCAGCCTTTCCCAAAGAAAAAGCTATGCCTTTATCACAGTGGGGAATATAAACCACATATATTCGCCTGTCTGGTTATATAATGCAGATTTACAGGGAATTGAAAAATATCAAAATAAATTTGGGGAAATTATTCCCTAACGGAATAAGATAGAAAGTCACCTAAGCCTTAATTAAGCCCAAGTCAATGGCGTGTAGCACATACTGCGTTGGAGACTTAATGTTAAGCTTTTTGATAATGTTCTTACGATGTGAATGGATGGTGTGCGGGCTCAGATTAAGCGTCTCTGCTGCGCGGTGTGTTGAATAACCCTTTGCGAGAAGCTTCAGTAACTCCAGTTCGCGTTCCGACAACATTGTCTTTCCTCTCTTAAGTTCCGGCTCAGGCGTAATGCTACTTTCCAGAATGATGTTGAGAATCTTTTGACTGAAATATTTTCCGCCGCTGCCAACAGTTTTCACCGCGTTGATCACCTCTTGAACGCCACAGTCCTTCGTGATATAACCTTTGACACCGAGGCGCAAGACGTCGAGAATTTCGGCGCGGTCATCATCCGAAGAAACAATGAGCACATGTGTATGGGGTGCATTCCGGTGAACTTCTGCAATATCTTCCTTATTGATGTAGCCCTGTAAGTTGTAGTCAGCGATGAGCAATGCAGGTCGATGACTAAGCACCAGCTCAAGAAATGAATCCTCGGGCGAAACCATGGCGGCAATTCGCAATGTTTTATCCTGCCCCAATATAAATTGCATCCCTGCGGCAGTAAGCGACTGATTATCAGCTATAACTATATCCACCTTTTAGCCTCTTTATCCAATTATTTATTTAGAAAAATTCTAAATAATCACAAATATGCGAAATTGGATTATATGGCCAAACTTATATTTAGAAGTATTCTAAAGTAACTAGGCACTGACGATGATTGCCCATATTTCAGAAGGTTTCCGTCAGGGTCAACCGATGCGAATTCCTTCATTCCCCACGGCCTGTCTTCTAAGGTGGCCTTGGGGTGCACAATTCCAAAACGCTCATGATCCTCGTAGTGTGTTTCAATATCTGCAACACGAATGTAGATGCTTGACGACTGCGGGATGGCGGAACCATGACAAAGCCAAAAGTGCAACTCGAGATCGGCGTTCGACATGATTAACAGCGATGATAGCGATGATTCAATGTGAACTTTAATTTTTCTGTGTACGACCGAATCGTCCGATCGAAGTCAAGCGATGGCAATTGCGGAACAAGTTTGAGAATCATAACTGCACTAATTCATTCGATTTGACAGTAACAATTTTTGTGCTTCCAAAATGAGCAACGTTTCTTGGTAAAGATGTGTAACAGCGTCAAGCTCTTCGTCGGAATAAACCAAGAATAAATTGGAATGTGGGCTCGAATACATTCTCGTTCTTCCGTGGTGTAACGGGGCGTAATACTGGGGCGTGTAACGGTTCGCAATGATCCATTCGAAGAATCGATGAAATTCATCCTCCGAAAAAGTTAGTAATACGGTTTTGTATGCGAAATTAAATTGTTGACAACACTCACATACACCAATGTAACCATCGACATTCTCACTTAGAATTTTGAATCGCGAATTTTCGTGTCCCATGAAAATAAACTTTAACGGTTGAAAATATTGGCTTGGTGGGTGAGTCGCTCCCTTCCCGACTGGATGACAAGCGCTCCCCATTTTTGCCGAACACGTACGTTGACCTCACTCAACAAATACGCGCTTTGTTTTGAAAGTGATCAAAGATGAACGGCATGCCGTTGAGAAAAAAAGTTTTCCGTGAGAATTTGAAAAAATTACCACGAGCAAGTTAAGTGCATCGCCTCCCAAGGGTATTGAAAGTAGCCGACGTCGGGCATGATGAATTACGCTAGGGGTGTCAATAGGAGATTAATAGATTTCCACATTACTTAACAACGGGCAGGCACGCGACGCTTCAATTGTGATTCGTACATGCTTTGTGTTCGCATGATCAACTTCTAAAATTCGCTTGTACCCAATAGTAGTTCCTGATCCGATCGTTTGCCAGCTACCATTTTGTTGTGCTTCAATCTTGAATTTCTTCACCCGCTGTCCTAACGAAATAAATTCTTGCATCACAATGAACTTTACAATGACGGGTTCATTTAACTCCAATTCAACAGTGGCAGCGGTCACGTTATCGTCGGTTGCCCAATATGTTTCCTTATTGTTATCTACAATTTTGTCGGCGTTATAATCCGACATCTGTCCCCTCACATTAGTTGCAGAGGCTTTCGCATGACGCGCGTGATTCGTTTTGAAAGCATTGTCGATCATATTTCTCCATGCGCGCAACACTGCAATGTCGCGTTCATGAATTAAACCACGTTTATCCGGCGGAACGTTTAACAACAACGTCGACCCTCGACCGACAGAAGTCAGGTATATGTCAAAGAGTTTTTCAGCCGACTTGACAAGGGAATCTTCTTTCGCATGATAAAACCATCCCGGTCTGATAGAGACGTCTACCTCTGCAGGTATCCATGTTGTTCCATCGGGATGTCCTCGCTGTAACAGGTCTTCAATTCCCGCCTTGCCAGCGAACAAGGTATCTGGCGTGATCGTGTTCCAATTTGTTTCACCAGCAACGCCTCTTTCATTTCCAACCCATCGTACTCCTGGTCCAGCATCACTAAAAAAAATAACATTGGGTTCGAGTTTCTCAACCTGTCTGAGTGTCGTAGGCCAATCATAATAGGTCGCACCTTGAATTCGACGCGTCTCCTTTGTTCCACCGTAAAAACCATCGCCACCATTCGCACCGTCGAACCACATTTCAAACACGGGACCGTACTGGGTAAACAATTCATGAAGCTGATTTCGGTAGTATTGAACATAGGCTGGCGTTCCATACTGAGGGTGATTCCGATCCCACGGTGACATATAGATTCCAAATTTTAAGTCATGACGTTTACACGCATCCGAAACTTCTTTCACCAAGTCACCTTCACCATTCTTATAGGGACTATTCTTTACATTGTGCTCGTTGAATTTTGATGGCCACAGACAAAAGCCATCGTGATGTTTCGTGGTCAAGATGATACCCTTAAAGCCTGCCTCCTTCAACGTCGTAACCCATTGGTCCGCGTTAAGTTGAGACGGATTGAACAACGCGGGCGATTCGTCACCATAGCCCCACTCTTTGTCTGTGAATGTATTAATGGTAAAATGGATAAACGCATTGGTTTCCATTTCGTGCCACGCAAGTTGCGCCGCGGTGGGAATCGGATTAACCGGTGCAGGGGGCGACACTTCCTTTGTGCAGGCGAAAAGCGACACCACCATCGAGGCGATTGTAAGCTGGGACTTGACCATGTGAAAAATTACAAGATTGAAATCGTTCTTCAAAACAGGACATCCGAAACAAACATCACGGCGAGCGCGATCAAGAACGGTAAGAGATCATGCGCGTGTAGACCAAGAGTTGTTGAATTCTTCTACACCTCACATCAACAGTTTTACCCAATTGCTATTGACGTAATCGACATTACAACAACCCATCAGCTTTAAAATTTGTCAAAATCATCGAAACTTAATTCGTGTAAAGCCGCGACAACCGATAAACCCAACAGCTGTAGACGCGGGCATTTGATTATATGGATGTGAGTAGAAATTAATAAACCTTAAAAATTGATTACAGTTATGAAAAAATTATTGGTCGCATTTTGCTTCATGTTTGGAGCAGTCGTAGCAGTTAACGCTCAAGACACAACATCAACACAGTCACCAGCAACACAACCTTCTTCATCATACAATACACAACAAGGCGATGAATGGGGCGAAAAAGAAGTGATCGCAATTGGTGACCTTCCTGCAGCAATCTCAACACAACTCCAAGGTACAAGCTACTCGGGCTGGACAGCTAACAAAGCTTGGAGAAAAGAGAAAGAAGGAAAAACTTTCTACGCAGTAGAATTGAAAAAAGGTAACGAAACCAAGAAAGTGAAGTTTGATGCGCAGGGCAATGTGGTGAAAGAAAAAGATAAGAAGTAACGTTAGGCCTAAGCATAATTATTACGGAGGCTGGATTGAATCCAGCCTCTTTTATTGTTTTTAAACAACCCAATTTTATGAAAACATTTCTTACCACCCTGCTCATTTTTATCGTATTCAGAACAATAGGACAACCTGACGAAGCTATACACTACGTTTCGCTCAACCATGCCATTCATGAAGGTCAATTCGATGGTGTTAGCCCTGTATCTTGGGTGAAGGGACTTGCCAATTTTGGACTCGGCAGCGAAGAGAAACTGAAGAGTGAAGTTGTGGTGCTTGACGGGAAGTTTTACAAGATTCCTGCGAGTGGAAAAGTAGAACAACTAAAGAGTGACGATCAACTTGCCTTTGCCGCCCTCAAGCAGTTTGTTCCCGACACGACTGTTCGATTCGACAAGCCTATCACACTGGAAGAATTACAAAATTACCTTAGCAAAATTATCGATGTAAATGCGTTCTCGGCCATTCGCGTGGATGCCACGTTCGACCACGCGATATTCCGGTCGTTCGAAGAACAACAAAAGCCATACAAACCAATTACAGATATTACTGAGACGGTTTTTACAAAAGAGAACATTCGCGGTACCATTGTGGGATTTTTTACACCAAAGTCGGCGGAAGTGTTGAACAGCCCTGCTTACCACTTTCATTTCATTGATGAAGCGCGAGAAACCGGGGGTCATTTGAAGGCAGCTGTACTACGCATGATGGAAATTCAAATCGACTACGCACAAGCTGCGACAATTCATTTACCATCACGCGAAAGCATTAAGCATATCGATCTTAATACAACTAAAAAGTAGGTCAAGATGCTCGGACGACAAACTGGGAGAACGTCGGAAAATACAACATCTTCTTCCAGTCGACGAGCAAGATGCGTTCGAGAATAGCGGTAAGATCGCCCAGCGATGATGGCTTTATCGAATACAGGTTAGCGCCTTCGCGATAACACATCTCTATATTTTTAAGATCTTCCAAAGAGCTGTAGATGACGATTGGCAACTTGTCAAATCGTTTATCAGCACGGATTTCGCGAAGACATGCGTGCCCATCTTTAATCGGCATTTGCAGATCGAGAAACAAAATGTCAGGGAGCTTTTCGTCTAACAAGCGCATAAGCTTTTCGCCATCCTCTGCACGAGTAAGCAATACTTTTACCGGTACCTCCGCTACCGCTAGCGAAAACACGTAATAGTCATCTTCATCATCATCAGCTAACATCACATGTGTTGCTTCTTGGTTCAGCGTCTGCATGCCACTTAATTTTCTGAATTGATTACGTTCCCTATCTCATTAAACACCAACTGTAATTATGATGTTTAAACCCGCAAAGTAAACAATTCGAAATTCCTTTAATAACCTTATAAGATAAAATGTATTGTGGTATAAAATCCCCAAAGCAAACCACTCAGCTGTTGGTTGTTAGTACGCTCAACAAGTTTTCAACATCTTCGCGACTCGGATTCGCGTCGAGTACCATAATTGGTACTTCATCAATGTGGAGCAAACTTCGAAGATATTTCACCCGCGTCATGACCTCATCATCTTCAGGCCGCTTATAGATGACGAAAGCATTGGGTACACGCTGCCTTATCAAGGGCAGTAGTAACGCTACATCATCTACAAAATCGATACTCAATTTCTGAAAATCCTGAAATGGAATTTGCGCAGCGGGCAAAGACGTTGAGTGGTCATAAAGAATTACCAGGTATAATTCTTGGGTAGAGGGCATATACAAACAAACTATCGACTGGCGAAAATAATCATAACTGCGGACCAAACCTACATCACCCTTTCTTCCCTGCTGTCGGTTTTATCCAATTACACAAGCTTACTCCGCGATAGCTTTGAGTAAAATTAACAGCATGATCAAATTATCGCAAGCATTCCTCTTTGCCACAGCACTTGCTACAGGACTTGTTGCCGGATTGTTCTACAGTTGGACAATATCGGTGACGCCCGGACTTCATAAGTTGGCTGACAGAGAATATGTTCTGGCTTTTCAAGCGATGAATAAGGCAATCCTGAACCCCATGTTCTTTATTTCATTCATGGGTTCACTCGTATTGCTTCCATTGGCAACATGGACTAACTATGGAAATGACATCCCAAAATTCTACTTGCTTGTTGGTGCTACAGTGCTCTATTTTCTTGGCGTATTTGGGACAACGGTTGCCGGCAATGTTCCGATGAACGAATCCCTTGCTGCTTTCGATGTCGATTCGGCTAGCTTATCACAAATTGCGGAACAACGTATCTCGTTCGAGTCACGCTGGAATTTTCTGAACACCATCCGTACCTATTGCAGCATTGCCACGCTTGCTTTGGTGATCATCGCATGTTTACGAGACAAAAATTAACATCAGCTATGAAAATACTAGTCGTCGCAACGGTAGTGCTATCGATCATTTACACGCCCGACAAAGACATGAAAGAGAAAGCATTTGTCATTCTTCAACAGAAATGCAATGTGTGTCATCGGAAACAGAATCCACGCATGGTATTCACGACTGAGAACATGGCGCGCCACGCGAGAAAAATTAAGTTTCAAGTTTTTACATTGAAGCGAATGCCGAAGGGAGATGAAATTACTTTAAATGAAACGGAGCGAAAAATCTTGAAGACATGGATTGACGAACGACAATGATAGTCGTCAATTCGGCCCCATGATTTTGCGCTTTACTTCTTCGTAACGCGGATCATTTTTCAGGGACTTAAAAGGTGGATACTCTAAGAAAAAAGTTGGCGGTGATATCCTTTTTCGAATGCATTCATTGATGTAGTGAAACACTTTATCATAGTCGCCAAGACCGTACCAAATCCCGATCAGGTCACCATCTAAAACAGCATCTGGTTCTTCGCGTTGTCGCTGTTCTATTTTATGGACGCAGTCCATCGCTTTATCGCGCTCGCCCATCAGCGCGTAACAGTAACCGAGGCCCATCAATGCTTTCAATGGATGATTGACGAGGCGATGTACTTCTTGAAAGATCGGCAACGCTTTATCAAATTGTCCTTTCATGACCAGCGCCCATCCTTTCAGATCGAGTGCAGCCCGCATCGTTGGATTAATTTCAAGCAACTTCTCAGCGCGTTCTATAGCCTCGTCGTAACGTTCGACCAGTACATACATATTGGCGAGCTGATGGTTTACAAACGGCGAAAGCGGGTCTAGCTGCGATGCAGTTTCCATGACCTCCAAGGCCTTTTGTTTGTCGCCAATGATCACATAATAGAATGCGAGTTGATTATAAGCCGTGATCGCTGCAGGATTCAGTGCGATCGCTTTGTGCAACGCATCGTGGGCTGCTTTCCAATGCCAATCGTACATGAGATAAGCTGTTCCTTTTGCGATGTGGCCATCTGGAAGTTGTGGATCTATACGCAACGCGAGGTCTGCATGACGATGCACATGATTGAACGCATCTGCTGATTGCATTTGCCCAGTCGAGCCCAGGTAACCGAACACAATGGCGATCATGGCATGAGCCTGCGCATAGTCGGGTTCGAGTCTAACGGCATCTTGAAAACAAACAATGGCTTGTCGTGCATCTGCAGGGTTAACCTTATTCCAATAGTGTAATCCACGTAGATAAGCGGTATAAGCCTCGACGCCATGCACAGGTGACGCCGGGCGAACTTTAACTTGGTCGATGGTTGAGAGATTTTCCCTGCATTTATTGGCAATCATCATACTGATTTCATCTTGCAAAGCGAAAATGTCGTGCAAATCACGGTCATAGTTTTCACTCCAAATATGATATCCATCGGCGGCATTAATCAACTGCGCTGTCACGCGTACCCTGTTGCCTGCTTTCCGAACACTCCCTTCAAGAATTTTATCCACGTTCAATTGGATGCCGATGTCGCGGATGTCGATATTTTTTCCTTTAAAGTAGAATGACGAAGTGCGTGACGTAACTTGTATATTATCGATCTTCACCAATGCATTAAGTAGTTCTTCCGTAATGCCATCGCTGAAATATTCATTCTCTGGATCAGCACTCATATTGACGAATGGAAGTACCGCAATCCGATTACCACCTGCTTTCAGCTTCCCTTGAAGTAAGTCGCGGCCTGGTACAACGATACCCCTATTGGCTATCGCAAATACGCGCACAGGGTGCTTTACATTCTTGTATTCAAAGTAGCCAAGCTCATGTGTTTTAATAGCTTCTTGATTTTTGATTTCATCAAAAACTTTCTCAGAAACCAAAATACTTCCAGGAACCGCGGTAGACTCGACACGTGCGGCGATGTTTACACCGTCGCCGTAAATAGTTTCATCTTCAATGATTACCTCGCCCGTGTGCACACCAATACGAACATCAACGCGAGGTGATTCCTGCAGCCGGGTTTGAATGGCAATGCTGCAAAGAACAGCTTGAATAGCACTGTTAAAAATAATCAACGAACCATCGCCATAGTTTTGGTGTATCCTTCCTTGAAAAGCCAGTACGGATTCATCCAACACCTCTTTAAACCGTTTGCGTTTAACCCGAGCGAGCTGTTCATTCTCCTGCATGATAGCAGTGTATCCAGCCATGTCGGCAAACATTATGGCAACCAATTGACGCATGGGGTAAAAATACTACGTTTTGCAATGCAACGCATTGGCGAGAAACTTTTTTAAAATTCTTTGACACTGCTGACATACTGTTGTCATAACGCCATTTTTACTTTGCTGCATCATCAAAAATTAATTGTTTATGAAATCAGCATCCATTGTCATTACACCAGCGCAACTACTCGAACATTGGCTGGGACACCGTCGCGTTACACGTCGTGCAATTGAAGCATTCCCAGAAGACAAACTATTTAGTTACTCCGTCGGCGGCATGAGGCCGTTTGCTGAATTGGTTTTCGAGATGCTGGGCATGGGCGTGCCAGGTATGCAGGGCGTTGTAACGCGCAAGTGGAATAACTATGAGCCGGCAAGTGATGCACTCAATACAAAAGAAAACCTCCTCAAAGCGTGGGATCGCGCAACGGAAGAAATCACCAAGTTATGGTCACAGATTCCTGCAGATCGCTTTCAAGAAGAAGACTTGGCATTCGGACAATGGGGCGGCCCTATTCACTGGATCGTTTTCTACTGGATCGACAATGAAATCCATCACCGCGCACAAGGTTACGTTTATCTGCGCTCGTTGGGCATTGAACCTCCTGCGTTTTATGATCGCAGCTAGTCTGAGTTGACTTGGCATTTGGATACGTTATCTTGGGCTGATAAATGCAACGTTATGCCGATTACACTACACAATCCAGAAAATGTATTTCCACCTTACCGAAACTATAGCCATGCAGTCGAAGTAAAAGGCGATTCGCAAATACTCTTCATCAGCGGGCTTAACGGTTATGAACACGACGGACAAACGATGCCTGAATCTTTTGAAGAACAGGGTGAGCTAATTTGGAAACACATTGGCAGCATCCTTTCTTCGGCAGGTTTAACGTATCAGCATATTGTCTCGATCCGTACTTATCTCGCCGATCCTTCTTTTGATGAAGTCAATGTAAAACTACGAATGAAATATCTTGGCAATCACCGGCCGTCACTCACGGTCATCTGTTGTCAGTTGCTAGAGAAAAAGTGGAAACTAGAAGTGGAAGTTATTGCCGCGCGTTAACGTTATCCATTAAACGTCAGCCTTTTCAATTGTCTTCGTGATGGACGCAACGATTTCGTCTAGCTCAAGCGTTGATTTTTCAAGATGGAAAATGATAGAACGTTCCTCTTCCGGAAGATCGATCTTCGACGCTATGTTTACCAGTCCGAGAATACTCGCTACCGGCCTTCTCAGTTTGTGCGCGTTAATGAAGGCGTACTCTTGCAACGCTTTGTTCTTCATTTCGAGTTCTTTCGTTCGCGCGTTGACGATCTGCTCAAGATTTTCATTGATACCACGAATTTCTTCTGCTTGCGCCGAAATCTCTTCGTTTTGTGATTGAATCTCTTCGTTGCTGATCTGCAGTGCCAATCGCGCTTTGATTTCCTTCACGGTAAGATTATATCTTGTCTTGATGAGAATAAACATGAAAGCAGCAACACTCATCAGCAGCAATCCACCTTTCACGAAAAAGGCGTCGACAGTAATCGCCGGATTCAATTGAATAAAAATTGCTGTCGCGATAGCCGATAGCGTAAGTACGCCAACCGAAAATTGCCAGTCCCAAGCTAAGAACATACCTGCGCCGATTAACAAAGCCATGTAGTTCAAGTTGTGACCTAAAAGATCTTCACTACCAATGAGGCTAAAGGTGAAAGCATTCTGAAGTGAGATGAGCATAAACGGTACAACCACGATCCAATAGGCCGGAAATTGATATCGTTTCTGAGCAAACAACGTGATAAGCGAAATCAATGATACACTGAGGCGCGTATAGAGGAGCAGTTGCCAGCTCTCTGGAATGTTGAAATAATCCGTAATGGCAAAGATTGGGTCGAAGATGATGGCAGCCCAAGCCGCCACAACATGGAATCGTCGTGTATTTTCCGCAAGCGCGCTTCGCCATGCATCATCGGAAACCTGTGCAATGGTTACCGCCGTGTCGGTATGTAAGCTCTTCATGTTTTTAGCGTATCATCGAAGAAATTCTAAGCGGCACAAATCACTTACATTACTACTATGGACGCCTTGGGGCCAGTAACGACTAATGCCTACGCGAAATTACAAGCCAGGAAATTAAAAGTCTTCACACCAACGCTTCTTTCACTATGCTGTAAGATTTAAGTGAAAAAAGAATGCATTCAAAGCTACGGCGTTTAGCTTTTAGGAACGAAAACCATTGAAAAGCGGAAATTACTTAGACAGCGAAAGAGATATTGTTACAGGAAAATGATCGGATGGAAGTTTCCCTTGATAACTATCGGTGAGAATACCATACTTCGAAACTTTGAATTGTGGTGAAACTAAAATATGGTCGATGCGTGCATCTCCAGCGGTTCGGATATCAAAGCCATTAAAGGTACTGGTATTGGCTAGCTTGAATAGAGCTAAGCCGAACGCATCCTTTAAAGTTGACGATTGCAGCGTCTGATAACCTTCATGGCGCTGGTCGAAATTGAAGTCGCCCATCAACACAACGGGTTGGTTACCCGCAATTGTTTTTATTTTGTCGAGGATAAGTTTGGCACTGTTAATTCTTGCTAACTCCCCTTTGTGATCGAAATGTGTGTTGAAAATAAAAAAGACCTTTTTCGTTTTCAGGTCTTGAAACTTTCCCCAAGAACAAATACGCGGGAGTGCGGCATCCCATCCTTTTGTCGGCTGATCAGGGGTTTCCGAGAGCCAAAAATTTCCCTTGTCTAACACTTTAAATTTGTCAGCATGATAAAATATTGGAGCGTATTCACCTTTCGCCTGGCCATCATCACGGCCGACACCAATCCAATCAAACATTGGTAATTGCTTCTTGACATCTTTCACTTGGTGATCCAGGAGTTCTTGCGCACCGAACAACTCTATTTCATGAAACTGTATCACTTGCCCTATTATTGGTACGCGCTTAGCCCAAGCGTTGACAGTATCTTGTACATTGTCGTAACGCATATTGTACGTAGCAATTTTTGCGGGTTGCGCCACGGCGGAAATTGCAATTGACGCTAGAAAAAAGAATAACACATTGCGCTTCATAGCTCACAGATTAAGTTGTTGCGCAATAAATGAAATCAATTTGCCGAATGATCACCACCCAAATAGTGATGTGCGGTGAAATGACAAGCTTTCTGGCGCCGATAACGGGAGCCGTACCCATTATTCACTGCGTAACGCCGATACTGGATTACCGCGTGCGGCTTTGATCGACTGGAAGCCCATCGTTAACCACGCCACGGCAAATGCAGACACGCCCGCCAAGATGTATACGGCGATACCTATTTCTGTTTTGTATTGATAGTTCTCAAGCCACCTACCAACGGCCAAATAAGAAAGCGGTGCTGCAAGTAAAAACGCAAAAATGATAAGCTTTCCAAACTCTTTCGAGAGTAACAGCACAATGCTTCCGACAGATGCACCGAGGACCTTTCTGATACCAATCTCCTTAGTGCGTTGCTCAGCTGTAAATGCCGTAAGCGCAAACAGCCCTAAACAAGCGATGATAATGGCGAGCCCAGCAAAGACAGCAAATATTTGTCCGAGCTGCTGCTCCGATGAATACATCTTCCCAAAAGCATCATCGAGAAATGTGTATTCGAACGGTTGCCCTGGCGCAACGGCTTTCCAACTTTTTTCAATGTGTGCCAGAACCGCTTTTGTGTCCGCACTCGAAAACCGAATCGGGACACTCCATCCACTTTTACCGAGCTGTAAGCAAAGCGGTGTTATGTTCTGTTTAAGCGACTCGAAATGAAAATTCTCAACCACACCTACAACGGTATACATATCCACTTTATCTTGTTGAATCGTACCATTACTCACAGCGAACGTTGATAATTTTTCACCGATCGGGTTTTTAAAACCAAATCGTTTTACAGCTTCTTCATTTAATATGATTGCCGTAGAATCCGACAGAAAATCTTTCGAAAAATTCCTTCCTACTTTTATCTGCATTCCGAGCGTAGGAACATAATCGTGGTCTACATGCCAATACTCCATCGAGACCATATTATCCTGCGAAGGCTGATTCCCTTCTGGCCAGAAACTCGTATTGCTTCTTCCCCACCCTGAAATCGGAATATATCCCGAAGCAGACACATTTGTAATGCCCGGATATTTTAACAACTCGTTCTTCAGAACGTCGTGACTACTCAACAGCTCCGTATTATGGAGAATAACAACTTGATCTTTTTTGAAACCGATTTTCGTATTCTGAATAAAACTTAATTGCTTTTGTACGGTGATCGTTCCGACAACCAGAAAAATTGAGATCATAAATTGGAATACAACCAAAGAACTTCGCACGGCACCACTTTTCATACCAAGAGACAGTTTTCCTTTCAACACGTTTACGGGCCTGAATGCCGACAAGAACAGTGATGGATACAATCCTGCAAGTACACCCACGAACAAAGACATCACGACGAACGTGGCGATGAACACAGGCTCGCTAAACGGAATCGATAGATTTCGCTCAGCAAGGATATTGAATCCCGGCAAGGCGACGTAAGCTAACATCAACGCAATCACAAAAGATACGACACTAAGCATGATCGACTCCATTAAGAATTGACGAACCAAGTGCGCGCGTAACGAACCCAAAGCTTTACGCACACCGACTTCTTTTGCTCGATTTGCAGACCGCGCGGTCGAAAGGTTCATGAAATTAATGCAGGCAATTGCCAAGATGAATAATGCAATCGCGCCAAAAAGATATACATATGTGATATCGCTATTGGCAGCCATTTCCGCCGTGAGATCTGAATGCAAATGAATATCTAACAACGGTGTTAAACTGTATTCAAGCTTATCACCATTTGCCGAGAATTTCTCCATCGTCACGTCCGCGCCCAGGAACTCCTTTATTTGCGGACCAACATATGTGTTTACGAATTTCGGAAATTTAGCTTCTAATGCTTCCTCAGTGTTTCCCTCACGAAGGAGCACGTAAGTATTGAAGTTATTACTCAGCCAATTATTCGCTTTCGATTCCTCAAGGCCTTCCATCGAAAGGATGAAGTCGAGCTTAAAGTGCGTATTGGTAGGCAAGTCTTGGAATATACCTGTGATTTTGTATAAGTCTTGATTATCGACAATCAATGTTTGTCCCAAGGCTTCTTCATTTGGAAAATATTTATCAGCCATGCTTTTGCTGATCACAAGTGTTCTCGGTTCTGTTAACGCATTTGCTGTGTTTCCCTTCAAAAGAGGAATAGAAAAAACTTTAAATATTCCGTTGCTTGCATAGCCTGTAAATTGCTCTTTGAAATTTTCCGTTGTCCTTTTTACACGTTTCCACGGTGATTGACGAAAATGCATAGACGCTTCGACTTCAGGAAAATCACTTTGCATTGCTGCTGCTGTCGGCGCTGGCATCACGGCCAACCGGTGATGATTACCATTGAATTTTATTTCAGCATCCAAACGGTAAATACGGTCGGCATTGGCAAAATGTCTATCGTAGGATAACTCTTGCAAAATAAAAAGCGTAATAATCAAACATGCTGCTACACCGATAGCAAGCCCAACAATATTAATGGCACTGAAGAAGCGGTGTTTATTTAGATTTCGAAAAGCGATGGTGAGATAATTCCTAAACATAAGCCGAGCATTTTTATTTTCAGATAGAAGAACCTGTTTTTGTGTTTGACGAAGACCATTCGTATGGCCAAATTTTCGAAGCACATGGTGGTAAGCATCGATAAAACGTACACCGTTAGACATCTCTTGCTCCACCAGGGAACAGATGTGATCCACAACTTCATCTTGGAATCCATCAAGGACTACACCTCGATAGTTGATGTCCTTTAAAATGTAGTCGATATGGTCATTCGTGAGTTGTGCCATTGTTATGACATTTGCACCTGCAGCACTGACGACATTGTTTTGATAAAATCCATAAATTCACTTACACGGTCTTTGGCAATGGTTTTGCCTTCAGCCGTAAGCGTATAATATTTTCGCACGCGTTTTCCAATACTGACAACCTCCGTTTTGAGAAACCCCTCCGCTTCAAGTTTATGAAGTGATGGGTAAAGTGCTCCCTCTGTAAGTAGAATTCTCCCATCGGAAAGTTCCGCTACGCGCTGAGTGATCTCATAGCCGTACATTTTTCCATGGTCCTTCAATACCTTAAGAATAATCATTTGAAGGGTCCCCTTTAGTAATTCTGGTGAATGCATAATTGTCTAATACATAACAATCTTAGGTATAAGACGGCAAAACTCCATAACAGTTGCATGGAATTACAAAAAAATTATTCATCCCTGCAAAATGACACGGGAATGCCGTTAGCGCGGGAATTAAATGGGCGAAGGACGCGTAGCCTCATGCCACGCGCCCCTGATGGATAAGCTTAAAAAAGATTATTAAGCATTGACCTTTTCGGGAACTTTGAAATTACCCGCGACGGTTCCAAAAGAACGCACGAGGCGATTCCACGCGTTAATTTGAATAATGGCCAGTGTTAGATATGCTATTTCTTCCTTTGAAAAATATTTGTTGATGGCATCGTGTAGCGTCTCAGGATGATGATCGCTATCAACTTTCGTTAGACGCTCCGCAAACTCCAAAGCCGCTTTCTCTTTTTCAGAATAATATGGAGCTTCTCGCCAAACACTCACCGACGTCAATCGCTGTGCCGTGTCGCCAAGGTGAAGACCAAGTTTGTAGTGCATGTCGATACAATAGGCACATCCATTGATGAGCGACACGCGCATTCTAATAAGTTCCAGTAAGGAATGGTCAAGTCCAGCATTGTCGACATATTCTTGTGCCTTCATGAGGACATTGTAGAAGCCCTTAGGCAACTCTTGATATGAAATTCTTTCCATGTTGCTTAAAATTTCGCTAAAGACGAACTGCTCCGGCAAAACGTGACACTATCGCAAAGAATTTTCTAGAATTTTTAATTTATCTGGATTTCGAATGGTGTAGATCGATTGGATGCAATCACCAACGATAGCAAACACTAGGCACGATTCTAAATGGCCCTCATTGAAATAACACACTGCAGGCTGATGGTTGAGCGTAACTTGTTTCAATTGCCAACGACCGTAAACTTTCTGCTGAAGACCCTGTAGTAATTTCGTGACCGTCGCAGCGCCATGCAATGTATTGACCACCGCAGCAGCCTTTCCTCCGCCATCCGATATCATTGTGATTTCATCATGCAACATTTTTTCAAGCGCCTTTACATCACCATTCTGCAAAACAGCCAGATACCGGTTTAACACGGCAGTTTCCATTTTACCAGGTTGTACCGTGGTTGCATGAATATCCTTTTTTGCTCTACTCAAAAGCTGTCGTGAGTTTTCTACTGTAATGCCCAACACGTCTGCAATTTCTTCATGCTCGTAATCAAACGCTTCTTTCAGAATAAAAACAGCCCGCTGCCTACTGCTCAAACGTTCGAGTAAGACCATTACTGAATATGAAAGCACTTGTCCTTTGAAGACGGTGTGTTCTGCGCTATCCGTATAGATTGGTTCCGGCAACCACTCGCCGGGATATTGCTCACGGAGTTTCTTTTGCTTTCGCTTTTGGTCGATGGCCAAGTTTATTACCATGCGCACGAGGTATGCCTTCTTGTCGATAATAGAAGATTGATCAACAGACGTAAATTTCAAATAGACATCTTGCACAATGTCTTTTGCTTCATCGTATGTTCCGATGATGTTATAGGCGTAAACGATAAGCAGCGGTCGTAAGTCTTCCATCTCTTGTAAGAATGCGTCTTATGGCATTTTCATATCAAACTAAAGAATCGGGCAATAGATTTCCAAATCGCCCAATCCCGCTACACGTTATCGCTTTCAAAAAACTGATGTTGAAATGAGAGGGCGTAGCGAGCATGAAGAAAAACTTTCTCCATAACGCGATGTCGTTGTTATAGGATAGCATAACAAAAAGAGGCCGTCTCAAAAGTCATGAGGCGGCTTTTTTTGTTTTTTTTGGGTTAATCTAGTTTGAAAAATGTAGGCGCGTGAAATCTTCGTCACTCATGCGGTCGCTTTTGCAAGATTGTGCGCTA
>NZ_QMFY01000014.1 GCF_003286915.1 Pseudochryseolinea flava | reverse complement strand
AAAAAATCATTAAAAAACTCTTCCGAAAAACACTAGCTTAGAACCATCAAATCCACGCAGCTAAAAGGTGGGTCAGATCATTACCGAAATAGGTGGGTCACACTTAGCGAAATAGTCAATATACAAGCGTTAGGCGCAAGCAATAAGAAGATTGAGATACATGACATATGAGTTGATAAATAAATTATGGGAGTATAGTGTGATGGCTGCTGTTGCAATTTGGACAGTTTTGGCATTAAGACTTTTATACGGACTTGTTAAGAGAAAGGCAGACGTTATTAAGGAGACTATAAAGTATATCTTAAACACAGTTTCGTTTCTTTTTGTTTATGCTGTTTACTCCTCATTCTCTATTGTTGTTCGAGCTCCTCACGGTAAAACAAAGGACGATTCAATAAAAATGCTAAACGACTGGGTGAGACAAGAATCCTTTGACTGGTCTCTCTCGGCTTTACTACTGACGGCCTTACTTATCCTCTTCAATATAGTCTATCAATTAAAGGTTGAAAAAGTTAAGGACAATGGACAGATTATCTTGCTGACAATTTCCAGCGGACTAATAATGGCCTTTGGAATATTTTTAGGTTCATCAAACGCGCTTGTTGGACTGACAGAAGAAATAAATAGACACACCTATTGAGACGCGAGATTGCCAGCGCCTAATCGCGTAGACGGCCCCGCCCAGCGACATGCCTGTAAACCCACTCAGGTTTTCGCGTGTACGCTCAAACTTTGGATCGCGAAAAATTCGCTCTCTGCTCGGACCACTTGCCTTTCGAGCAACATACTCACCATTTTTCTGATAGAATGAAATCCCGTCCATTTTGCCTTTCAATTTCAGAATCGACATTTGTTTTGACATAACCTTTATTTTTTTTGTGAAACATTTATTTACTACAAAGGCAGTTCAACCGTCGCCATTGGCTAGCATGTTTGGCTAACGTTTTCCGTGCCATTGATGTTTCAAATCTATCGGAGCAGTTCGCAACCAGTTTGCGTAGTAAAAAACTTTTGTAAATATTTTTAAGTTGTTTTTCCAACCTATTTTACGGAGCTGTCCGCTACATGTTCCCTGTGATAGCGGAGAAATAGCGGACACGTAGCAGACATATACGGGACATATACGGGACATATAGGGAGGAAACACCAAGGAAAGCCTGGAAAAGGCCATCTGAACAAAAAGGAAGGCGGGGTAGAACATAGGTAGAAATTGTCATAATTTGTCACACTTGTTACAACAGTGATGTGGGGAGTCAGAAGTCAGGAGTCAGGAGTAAGAAGTAAGGAGCAAGAAGTCAGAAGTCAGCAGTAAGAAGTAAGGAGTAAGAAAGTGTCGATCCCTGAAATTGGTTGACCGTTTTATACTAATCTATTACCATTGGGCAAACATGAACCTGAGGCTCTGTGTCTGGGTTAAAATCAGGGCGGCTCGATGCCGCTCTGATTTTAGAATTACCTTCGGTGTAAACAATCACCTTCGGCCTGTTCTGGGTACTCAAATTTAACAATGACACTTAACTGGGCAGTGTCAACAAAGAACAAAACTACAAGCGCTGATTAGTTTTATGTGCTGGACGCAGCCTCAAAAGTTTATTTCCGCATTCCATCAGAAAAATACTTCTACTCTAAAATCGCCTGAATTATATATATCTTCGACTGACACAACCTGTTACCCAAATCCGTCAAGTTGAGCGAGAACATGAAAGACAAGATCAGCATCATTTTCATTCCCACACTCCTCGCCTTCCTTGGACTGTTAACGATCTACACCTTCCTCCATTGGATGCTGTTTATAAAACTTGAGGTCATTGGATTAAAAGAAGTCATTACAAATTTTGGCATCCCCATCACGTTAACAGGTTTAACGGTTGTGATTTTTTTAAGACCAAGACTTAAGATACTTAGCCTGGAAACAGCGAGAGGAAATTTACTCGACATCTATAGTCTCATTTTATGGATTGTGTTTACAGTTCCGCTCATTATCGCGCAAGAATACATCGTCACGGCATCCGGAAAGCTTACGACATTAAATTCTATTGCTGAAATCAACACAACTGAATCGACGAAGTTCTACACCGTAAAAAATTATTACGTATTCAAAAAAGCAATCAGCACACACACAGCAGTTGACGTAACGGGTAAAGGCACCGAGAATTTCAACATGCATATTTATGTTGTTCTGCCAATCTTGGAAAAAGAGGCCGACACGATCAGCTTTACATGCTCCACGTGGCTCGGAATTGAATTCAAGGAGACCATTGATAACAGTCTTGACCAGCCTGAAAAAGACAGAAGGTACCTGGAATTTGTCGAGAGAAGTGAACGCGAATTCGACAGTATGGATGTATCGAAATTTACTTACCTGGACAAAATCCGTAACTCCGACAAAAGAGAAGGATTCGTTACGGCGATCAAGAACAACATATTCAGCAACGACGCGAAGACGATTCTAGTTCCTGTACATGATTCGTTTGAAGCCCGCAATGGCCGCAAGCTATCGTGGATCATCGGCTCGTCGTTAGTCGGGCTAACGATCTGGCTGTTCATGATATTGATTCGAAAAATTGACTACGATCAACTGAGACGAATAAAAGCAAACAAACCCGACGAAGAAGCTCAAGCGGAAATAAAGGAAGCGCTCGATCTTCTAAAACCCACACAAGGATATTTTGTCACACCCATTTTAATTTGCGTCAACCTCGGCATCTATATTCTGATGGCGTTCTTGGGATTGGGATTCATCTCGTTCTCCGGACCAGATTTAGTAAGTTGGGGTGCTAACTATGGACCACTCACCACCGGCGGCGATTGGTGGCGTCTCGTAACCAGTACGTTCCTGCACGGCGGCATTATGCATGTACTTGCAAATATGTACGGACTGATATTCATCGGTATCTTTCTCGAGCCGATACTCGGCAAGTTCAAATTTTTAACAACGTATTTATTGACAGGTATCCTCGGAAGCATTGCGAGCATCTGGTGGTATGATGCAACAGTAAGTGTCGGAGCATCGGGTGCGATCTTCGGACTGTATGGACTATTTCTATCTTTCTGGTTAACGAAAGTATTCCCGCGCGAAGTTAGCGCAGGATTTGCCGTGAGTACAGTAATATTCGTCGCGTTCAATTTGCTGATGGGACTCACTGGTGGCATTGACAACGCTGCACATATCGGTGGACTTCTAAGTGGTTTTATCATTGGACTTGTACTGTATCCGACAATAAAAATAAGACATGATCCAGAACGAGCTGAGCTCGAAGGTCCTTTGTAACGAGATATCGATATCAGACTACTAAGAGCATTGGATTTCAAATTAAATGTCAAAAGGAAGAACTGAAGTGAAGGCACGAGAATAATTTTAAGAAAACATCTCAAGACAATGGCAAATGGTTTTATAACATTAGAAAATGGTGAGGTTTTCTTTACACGATGGACTGGCTATGATCTGATCATGGAAATTGCGGCAAAAGAATCAGAAATTTTAGGAGACTACGAATTGACTGCCTGGCTGAAGACACTATTCCCAAATGAAAACGAAGAAAAAACCAATACTGTATTTTGGAATTCGAAGGGCGAATTGGTGACTCGATGTACTGACTTGCGAGGCTTGACAAAAAACAACAGGCAAAAGTTTTGGACAGCGCTAAGCAATGGTTCAGAAAAATTACTCCGACAAGGAAAGGAATACTCACCTCTTAATCCAGAAAGACTGGTGGAGCTGATGACGTTACACTCGACCACTGGTGATGATATTACAATTGAAATGGAAACCGAGACAGCGCTAATCATTAATGGAGCTACGATAGACAAAATCGGACCGGGCTGGTAAGATATCTTTTTTGCGAACATCATGAAGGTATGGCTATATTGAACTGCCGAAGATGAGCTGAAAATGCATACGATCACCCAGACCAATATAAAAGATCAAATGACAATAGAGAACGACAACGGGCTTGGACTGTTAAAAATTATTCCATTTGAACTCGGTGACTACCTTAAGACTGACAGACCAAATGTTATTACTTGGTACGACTGTCATGGTTCTGTTGGGAAATATGTGAGTCTTCTAGATGAAACCGCGGCCGGCAAGGCAAAGATTACGGACGTTCTCCGAGAAGCGCTCAACACAGGAAACTCACTAGATCTACTTTCAATTATTCAAGAACTCAAAACGTTTTGCACCATCTTTCTCATTAAAAGTAGTCAGGAGTCAGAAGTCAGGAGTAAGAATTAAGAAGTAAGAATTAAGAAGTATGAAGATAGGAAAAAAGAATGTCTGACTACTGACTTCTGTCTCCTGACTCCCATTCTTCTTACTCCTTACTTCTTGCTTCTCCCTTCCCTTCCCTACCCAAAAAATACCCCCATCTTCCAATCAGGTTCGCGCCCTTCATTTTTCGTCTTTAGCGTGTTAACCCAAATCTTTAAACCAATGAAGAAAAACCAATTCAGTGCTATGCTCTGGCTGTTAGCTATGGGCGCAGCGATGCTTTCGTCATGCAGTAGTGATGTGACGGACAAAAACAGGAAGCGTGCGAAGACCGACAATGAAGTAGTCGCACGAGATGTATCGAACGCACGAATCTCAGTGGGCGAGGTCGTGAGCTTTAAAGGTTCCAATGGACTTTTCGTGTGCGGTGAAAATGGAACCGCTCCGATGCAATGTACCCGAACAACAGCAAGCGACTGGGAGAAATTTACGGTCGTTGATGCTGGTGGTGGCAAAGTAGCGTTGCGTAGCATGGGCAAATATGTTTCGTCTGAGAATGGAACAAAAGCGATTACCTGTAGTCGCACTGCAGTCGGCGACTGGGAAAAATTTACCGTCGTAGACAACAGCGATGGTTCTGTTTCTTTCCTGGGAAACAATGGACGCTACATTTCGTCGGAGAATGGAACAAAGGCCATGACGTGTACGCGTACAACGATTGGCGGATGGGAAAAATTTACGACGGGTACGTCTACCCCACCCACTGGAACATGGCGACGTGCAAACCTCACAAACTTCACTTCTTATCCAGATCCTGGTAGCGACGAGTGCGTCAACTACAATGGTTGTTTATGGGCTGGCTACTTCGCTTTTGTCAATGGCAAACAACCTGAGTCGTGGGTGATGGCAAACAACATTGCTGCCGTTCATTCGAAAGATGCGAACACTTACAAATTGAAGACACTCCGACTTCGTCAAGGAACACGGACGATCGATGTAAAGGTCTATGACATGTGCGCGGATACAGATTGCGGTGGATGCTGCACGCAGAATGCGAATGCCGGGGGTATTGGATTCCTCATCGACATTGAAAAATACACCATGCAACGATTCGGATCCGGTGGCGGCGTTGTCGAATGGATGTGCCTAGATTGTCAATAGACATTAATGTACTGAGACACACCGCCCCTTTCATTCCCTAAAGGGTCAGCCCGCAAATCGAGTTACCTTCAGGGGCCAGGGAGAATAGAAATCTATAACTGAAGGCGGTTGCTTAAGTCAATGACATTGAATCGTTAATCGTGAAAGCCTTCGAAGAGAATATCATTGCATTGCGCGGGGCCCTTTAGAGAAGTGAAGGGTGCGGGGCGGCTACGTATACGTTAATCGTGAATAAATAGACATTCAAGAATTAGTTTCCAAGAAGGCCTCTTTCAAAGGGGCCTTTTTATTTATCGATCTGACACCGAAAGAAATAAGCCGAGAGACTTCATTGCTAATCGACCGAAAATTTCATTAACTTATACAGGTATATTTATGCATCTACGGCCTCCTCAGGTCATAGACCGTTAGCTGACAAACACCATCGTAGTCTACAAACCTAAATGCGTCAATATGAAAAAGTTTCTCATTTCACTATTGGTCCTGTTTTCTAGTGTAGCTTATTCGCAGACGGACTCCACACAAACCGGCAACGAACTATTCGATTTATCCCTTGAAGACCTCCTTAACCTGGAGCTTGTCGACCGCAAGCTTTACTTGTATGGTTATATCAATTCAAACTTGCAAAAGACTTTTAACTATCCTACCCTTGGTGAAAGTGGCGAGGTTAAAAAAGTTTCTGATCCTGCAGAGTGGACTCCTGTTCGGAACTTTCACATTTATGGAAAGGGAAACTTCTCAACAAAAATCTCATACTTATTCAACCTTGCCTACGTGGATGAGTTTTTAGAAGTGCGAAACGCCTGGGGAAATTTTGCTTTCAAAGATTTCTTGCAGGTAAGGGTTGGAAAGATGTATCGCAAGTTTGGTTTATACAATGAGCGACTCGATCAAATTCCAACGTTCATTGGTATTGAGCCACCAGAGATGCTCGATCAAGACCACTTATTTTTAACGCGTACTACGAACTTCATGCTGCATGGAGAACTTCAGAACAGTCGTCGTGTTGTTTCTTATGCCTTGATGACGGACAATGGCGAAGGTGGCGCCAAGCCTGGTATCTTTCCGCTTGGCTGGGACCTGCGGTATAAATCACTGACGCATTCTTTCATTCTCGGTACGTCTGGATACTCATCGAGTATCAACAACAAGAAAACGACATCAACCGTTTCGCTCGGTGATGGTTCGCCACGCGGCGGAATATTACCATGGATGGCAGGCGATCATTTCGTCGTTGCAGGTGTTTACTTTGAAAAACAATTTGGCAACTTGCTGGTGCAATCAGAATACTATCGCGCAGCACACAGCGGCGTACGTGACCCGGCAAGTGTTCTCTCAGTAATTCGTGAAGCAGGTATCAATCCAACACAACGCGATCGTTTTATCAGGACGAATGAAGAACTACCAGACAATTTACTCACGGAAGATGACATCGAAACCACTGCGAACTTTGACGTGCAAACTTGGTACATCAGATTGGGATACAATATTCAATCCGATATCGGACAATTCGTGCCTTACCTATTCTTGGATTGGATGAGTTATCCGGAGGTGATTCAAAATAAAGACTTTGGTGGTGACGACGAATCTGGGCTTGCCGACGATGGTGTATTCTGGAAACCCTCTGCAGGTTTGGTTTACCGGCCGATCCCTAACGTTGCCATCAAGTTAGACGGAAGCGTACACATGCAGGAGTTCTATGGCAAAAGAACGTCATATCCTGAAATTCGACTTGACTTCTCCTTTGCCTTTAGCAATCAGCAACTGGATAAAGCGCTAGATTAAGAAGTAACACTAGCAGGAAGCATTACGCATTCATCACGTTATGCTTTCTGCTTTTTATTCGAAGAAGACGTTCTCAGGTAAATTTGTAAAAAACGTCCTTTCAAGTTCGATCATTTTTGATTGAGCTACATTTCCAAAACGGTGAATAGAAATTCTGTACTGCACCGTCCCCGTTAATGTAGACTGCGTTGATAGCTGCGCGCCTTCGAGTTCAACCAAGATTCCACGTTTCTTAATTTTGTCGACATTCAATTCCGCTAATTTTTTATTGGAACCGACTTCAAACCGTTGCTCGACGATAATGTATGCAACACCGTTCGATTCAACTTTCCGTATCCAAACGCCGTCTTTTATGCCAGCAGGTAAAGGTTGAGCAACATGCAGTACCAATGAATCGGAGGTATACAGAACGCCATTCAACGTAATGGCTATTGGACCGATTGTAACAGGGCCTTTGTCCGCCAGAAACGCGGGCATCATAGACACGGCGCCGATACCCAACATGCCATGTGCGCTGCCGTCGATATTGTATGATACCGCGAGCTCGTCGCCTATTCGCGGTGCGGGATTGTTAACAGTAAGCTTCAGCCGTTGCGCGAGCGCGTTATGCGCAATTGTAAAAAACAAAATTGCACAAAATATTGTGGTGGTTTTCGAATACATTGGTTTGGTCTTTCAAAACTCGGGATGCTAAAATAAGCAATCGTACTTCAATGTCATTGACTTAAGTACGGAGACATAAAAAATGCCACCCCACCCCTTTCGTTCCCTAAAGGGTCAGCCCGCGAATCGAATTCCCCTTCAGGGGCCGGGGGTGAAGACGAATCCATACCGAAGGAATTGCTTAAGTCAACGACATTGAATCGTACTTATTGACGTAGCTTTGTCGAGTGTAAAAACGAAATACGCCAGCGCTTGTTATCTTTCACCAGTACGGCGCTCTCCAGCCATTTTATTGTAAACTTCCGTTCGCGGTAAGCAATTTGCGCTTCATTGAAGTAACTCACCCAAGCAACGTTATCACGTTTTTCGATTTTGATAAAGTCAAATTTGTTAATACGAGAAAACGCGGCCTTGTCCATGGTTTTAAAAAAGCTTGTGAGTGAGTCTGCATTCCATACTTCTCCATCTTCAAGCAATTGAAAATCTTTCGTGAGCTCACCACGAACGATCTGTTCATCGAGTTTAGACATTCCGTCAAACATCGTAATAATACTTTGCTTGATGGCAGCTTCATCACCTTGCGCGTATAGGGATGTCGTTGCCGTAACACAGAAAAAGAAAACGAGTAATATAGTTTTATTCATAACATTTTGTTGGCTTGAGTACAATTCCAGAGAAATCAAGTTCTGCGCGATTGGCAAAGCGTGTGCCCGACGTATCCATAGGTGCAAAACCTTCCACCAAGGTCGAATCTTTTTTCAAGAATGCAACATCACGAACAGAAGTTACGCCCTCCGATTGAAAGCTGTATTCGGCATATATGGTATCGCCCACAACAGCGCCGCGAAGGGTACCCGTGTTTCCATCTTTCTCGAAGATGTTATAGGTGAGCTCGCCGCTTACGCTTTGATGATCGAAAGTCAAAGTCATTTTTACGGTGTCTTTATTGTTTAAATAGAGATAGCAAGATTGTCCCGCAGATGACACCGCCTGAACGGGCTCTTCTTTCACTAAACTCTTGCTGTTACAGGCCACACAAAGTATGGTGCCCATCATCATCGATGCTATTCCTTTCATTTTCATATTTTCTGGATCATACAACTAATTTGATACCATGTCAAAGGTAGACACCATTGAACCAATTTTACCGCTATTGAAGCAAGAAATTGATTGTCGCATTCGCCCACATAGTTTGACGCAATCACACATCACGCCTCGGTCACGTTGCCACTAGCTTTGTATCAACAAAAGGCACAAGCCGGAACACAATCAGAAAAATTAAAATTAACGCTATGAAAAAGTGTAAGATTATTTATTGGATCTCGACAAGCATCATCTTTGTGTTCGATGCTGTTATTCCCGCACTGACTTCTCATACACCGCTAGCTGTAGAAGGCATTCGCCACTTGGCTTTTCCCGACTACTTCCGTGTGCAACTTACGGTGTTCAAAGTAATCGGTGGTCTCCTCCTCATCTTGCCGAAAGTACCGGCGCGTTTTAAAGAATGGGCTTACGTGGGGTTTGGTATCAATTTCTTGTCCGCCAGCATCGCCCATGCCGTGGTTGACGGCGTCGACTTCCAGACATTCTTCCCACTGATCATATTCGGTATTTTGATCGTGTCCTACCTTTCCCACCACAAGTTAAGACACCAACAAACGGCCGAACTGTAATGGCTGTCATTGCTGATACAATCCCTTCAGCGTACGTATTTGAAGGGATTTGTAATTTTCTATCGCCGATCTATTTAAATTTAATCTAAATAAAGTACCTTTGTTACCGTCGATATGGAGCAAGTACTACAACAGTCAATTTCCCTCAATTTTCGCCGAAAAAGCGGAAAATTTGAGCTTTTGGTCCGTGGAGAGCGCATTGAACAGAATGTGTGTGAGTTCCTGCAAACCATCAGTTATTTGGTCGGAAAGGATGTAGAGGAGCATTTATTGAACCCTTCTGACGAATTTGACCAGGTTCGTATTCCGCTTACTTGCAAAGGCAAAGTGGTAACACTTGACCTTGCTGACTTCATCCATTTTCGCGAGCTGTACAGCCGCCAGATGTTCCTCCTGAAGTTGGAGGATCTACTCAATCGAAAAGGTATCTCTCCGAGCATCTAATTCTCTTTAGATTGAATTCAAATTGAGGTTTGTCGCTCTCCGCGCGATCTATTTCTCTCCATTTATCGTTATCATTGGACATTAAAAAAGAAAGTCATTTATGGAGACATCAGTTATTCGCCTTAGAACATCATTACAAGATAGCGTACTCGAGTTGTTGAATCAGCAAATTGCTATGGAGGCGCACTCATCGGCTACTTACTTATCCATGGCGGGATGGTGCTATTCACAAGGTCTTAACGGCTGTGGTGACTTCTTCAAGAAGCAATCTGCAGAAGAGCGTGAGCACATGCTGAAGATTTTTGATTTTGTTGTTGATGCCGGTGGACTTCCTATTTCACCTGAAGTTGCAAAAGTACCGAAGAACTTTGAAGGCCTTCGTGATGTACTCGTTCAGTCTTTAGAACAAGAGATTTCAATCACAAGAAGCTTTAACAATATTTCTGATCATTGCTTGAAAGTAAAAGATTTTCAGACGCAACGATTCTTGCACTGGTTCCTTGATGAACAATTAGAAGAAGAGAGCCAAGCACGTCGCTGCATCGAGCTTTACGATCTTATCGGATTAGACAATGGCGGTCTTTATAAGATTGACAAGGAAATCATCAAATTGAAAGCAAGCGAATAAGTTATTACAAGCCCACCAAATAGAAAGGTATCTTCATCGGATACCTTTTTTATTCTCAGAGTTTTTCGCCCTTTATCATCATCATCGCACGCACCGATTTTTCTTTCAGGTGCAAAAACTTCAGCCTGTCTTTGTCCGATTTAAAAGATTCGAAATCTGCCATCGAAGCAAACTCTACAATGTGAATTTCATAAGGCTTCTCAATCGTCGATTCTATCACATTGTCTACACCCGGGCGAAGTCTCAGCAGAAGTTTGCCATTATACTTCCGGATAGCCGGTATAGCCACTGATTCAAACTCTTCGAAGGTCTGCTCCTCCCCTTCTTTAATATAAACAATTTGTGTTACATAAATCATACAGATACAGTACCGCGTACTTCCTTTAAGTCCATGATCATTTGCTGTGCCTCATCCTCCACCCACCGCATATAGTCGTGAATAGTTTTCACACGATCGGCTTCATGCAGATACCCCTCATCAACGATTTGTTTCAGTCCTGCGACCTTAGACCAAATGCCTAGCCGCGACACAAAGTTATCTTCACCACGTGTATAGACTTCGTTTGATTCGCGCACCTCGACATTAGATAGCCCATTCGCGGTAAACAACTCAGCCAACGAATCACCCATCAGATTATTCATTCGCGCGTCAGCGCGCCATTGAAGAAAAATTGCATAAAAGTCGCGCATACTTTTCGGTGGTGCTGGGGTCCACGTCAGCTTACTGTGATTGTAGTCAAGAATTGATAACGTACCTCCTGATCTTAGGAACCGCTTCATTTTTGCAATAGCTTCACCGGGATTCGATAACCATTGTAACGTTCTTGCCGACACAACAAGATCGAACGGCTGGTCTGTATCAAAGTTGAAAAGATCGGAATGAATCAATTTCAAATTGGTTGTATCGCGATACAATGCTCGTCCGTGCTCAATGAAATGAGCCGTATTGTCGATACCGGTTACGTGGCCGATACCACCAACGAGTTTTGCAATTCCGTTGGAGATAGACCCTGTTCCACATCCTACATCAAGAACACGCATGCCCTCGCGCAACAATGGAACAAGGGTACGGTAATCATTTTCGACCGTTCGTTCATCGAATATCGTGGCACTACTTTGTCCATCGCGATGAATGACCTTGTTCGTATTATGCGACGTCATTGTGATTGCTAAAAAGTGTTTTGCTGGCGAGGAGCTTTCAACGCTTGTAGTATTAACAAAATAAACCCAACAGCGTGTGCCGCGCCGATGATAATGTACACAAATGAAAGCCGTGAGTAGAATTCACCAATTGAGGTTGCATCCATCGTACCATTTGTCATGAGGTATGGAATTACAACAGCCGTTATCGCATGGAGGATCAAGGACACAACACTTGCAATGGTCAACAAAATTCCTTCCGGCGTCGCTCCTTTTTTTGCAAGATAAAAGATACAAGCTCCTGCAACCACAAGTTGAGGTGCAAGCCCAAGTAGTTGAAGAAGAATTTCAAAAGGATTCATGCTCATAATAAAATATTTTGAACGGTAAATTACATTCTTTTTAATACAATCAAACTGTGCTGTGACCTAAAACTAAAAAGCGCATCGACGAATCGATGCGCTCTTACAATTGCTGCACTACCGAAATGATAGACCGTTCAAATTCTATTTAGTTTAATCCACGGAACGTATAGGTTGCTCTATCCATTTGAATATTTAGTCGCTGCATCATTGCAGCAGGGTTGAATCCTTCATTTTTATAAAGCTCCTGAACGTTTGTCTTTGCACGTTGTAGTGCTTGTTCATCTTTCCAAATGGCCACAGTGATCACGATGGTATTGCCGTGTTCATCCTTGCGTTCGTATGCGTAATCATCGATAAAGCCTGGCATCGTGCTGATCATTTTCCTATTCACATCGAGACGGTTTGTAAATTCAGTTAAGGATCCGTCTGGTATCACAAACTTATCGATGAACACCACCGCTTCCGGTGAAATTCTATCAGCACTTAACGTTGTGATATCTTCTGGCAACACACCGAGTTGCTGAAGAAACCCCAGGCGATCGGTCATTACTTGAGAGCTTATTACCTTCCCGTTCGACAACCTAAAAATACCCATTCCTTCGGCAACTACGTTCTTTCCCGAGGGCGCGAACACTAAGAAAGCGCCGGTGTTTATGCCTACCACTTTCCAATGAACGAAAGCGTTTGATTCATCAACAACTAAATTTTGAATTTCCCATTGCGCATCAGGAATCGCTTTCAATACGGCAAGCGCTGGCTCTTTAAAAGCGTCAACGCCCGTTTTGTTGTTACCACTCACATAGTCATCCGAAATAAATTCATGGAGTCGTTCGAACTTTCGATTATTGAGTACATCAACATAAAGCTCCGTCAAGCGCGCGCGGTTGTTTTGAATAATTTGCATACGATTGTTATTTGTTTGAGAAGACTTTGAAACTTGCGCGAACAGACACGTGCTCGCGAGCATAAGGATAACCGGTGAGGTCTTTCGAAAAAGAAGTGAAAATCTCTTCATAGCGATCGTTATTTTGATGTAACAAAGATCGCCACGGCATCGCGCTAAGGATTGTAAAAAATCATTGATTTACCATGCCGGTGGTGTAGTAAAGAAATCACCGGGCGTTTGGCCTGTAAAAAGCTTGAAGTCTTTATTGAAATGAGGCTGATCGAAATATCCTGCTTCCAACGCTATGGTCGATAATGGTTTATTTCTTCCGTTAGCCACCACACATTTCATCCGCACGATGTTGGCAAATTGTTTTGGTGAGACGCCAACAACTTTCCGAAATCTCTTTTCGAAGGCATCTTGACTCATACATATCGCGCTGGCTAGATCTTTCATTTTGATCACACCTTTCGAGGCATGTATCCTGGCAATAGCATTCAGCACGACATCGTCCGTTTTTTGTGTGCGCAACTTCAAGAGCAAGAACTGATCGACCACATCCACGCGTTGCTCGTGCGTAGCTGCTTCTGCTAAACGATCTTCAACCCCGGCCACGTTATCATAATGCGAGAAGCTATCAAGCGAGATAGAGTCATCAAATAATAAGTGAATGGGCTCCTTGAAGAAAGCACTCGCCCCACCTTCCCGGAATGAAACTAAAAAATTTCCAGCGCCGGGCGTGTAATTAATAAGTCTACCAGATTTTCTAAGACCGGAAATCATCGACACAGGCAGTCGTGAAGTATGAGCATCAACGATCTGATTTACATCGCCTTTAAATCGAAAAGCCATCACCAACGATGTATCAGGTAAAATACGGTTCAACACCTCCGCCTGCGATTCGACCACGATGTATTCCTTCACAAAAGGCTGAAGTGGTGCAGACGGTTGAAACTTCGTGACTTGCATGTTACTTGTTAAGTGACGTAACACCGATCATCACCCCAAAGTTTCCGTCAAGTTGCTTCCAATCTCGATCATCAAAATAAGCACGCGACACAAAACCATCCAGGTACAGTGCATTTAAGCAACCTCTTGTTTTAAAGAACATCGCAAAGTCATAAAAATTTATAGCAACGGTAGAAATTGCAAAGATGACCTTGCCATCAGGAAGGATACCGACACCGTTACGGATATTTAAATTTGCTGACCCTTGAATAAACGCGGGATGAATGTCTCCATCAATCACTAACATCGGCCCAGACTGCGTCGCGAATTTAATATCACTCGTAGACTTGAAGTTCGATGTTTCAGACACCGATGCCTGCCCTTGACCATTGATGTAAAATATCCCATTCGGCTTCAGATAAAAATTACCATGACCACCTTTCTCATTTAACTTTCTGCGTTGCACACCATCCTGAATGAATAATCCTAGCGGCGAGTTATCTTCCATATACATACCGGCGTTCATCGCAAACAAAAGTCGCCGATCTTTACTTTCGACAAATGTCTTCAACCGTCCGAGACTTTTAAGATGTACGCCATGATCATCGTTCCAATAAAATGCAACGGAGTCCAAAGAAGGATCTACTGTGTAGGCGATAATTTTATCCGGCGACGTCTGTGCAGAAGACATTACAGGAAAGCTGACCAGCAACATCAGGAAGTATGGAGGCAAAAGCCGAAACACGGCCATCATGATTTTACATTCTGTTCCCAGGTCGATTTCGGAAGCAAGTATTCAAAATGTGGAATGTTTACGCCGTTCAATTCGAAATCAACTTCAGTGCTCTTCGTCGCACCAAGTTTCTCAACCGCCTTCTGTGAGCGTATATTCGAGACGCCGATATGGAATTTGACTGAGTCTACGAATTGAAACGCATAGTCCAAAAGCATTTTTTTTGTTGAGTGATTATACGGTCCTCCCCAAAATTCTTTCGCGAGGAAAGTGTACCCAATGCCAATACTCGACTCCGCTGCATTGTAGCCGTAGTATCGCGTACTGCCAATAAGTGCATTTGACTGACGATCATAAATTAGGAAAGCAGATTGGGAGCTAACAGCACCTTGAAAGAAAATCTCAAATACCTCTTTCTTGTAACGATCTCGCGCTGGGTGTTGCTCCCATATGCCGGGATCGGACGCCACTTCATACAATGCATCAAAATCAGCAGCTCGTAACGGCACTAACTTGGTAACATTGTCTTCTAGTGTATTCGGCTGCAGATTTGGCGATGTACTCATTGCGTCTTGTGTTTAATAGGTATCCATATTTCTTCTTCAGAATCGGGGGCATCGTTCTTATATCGTGCACCCATCACTTCAAAATGTGGTCTATTATCGAGTTGAAATGGAGACGTAGGCAACCAGTTTTGAAAGATATATTGAAATGCCGATGCAAATTCGGTATGTCGGCCCGTATAGATAAACACAGCGTATAGCCCCTCCGGTATAGTGAGTGTTTCCAAGCCCACTGGAACATTCTCATGTGTTGACACCGACACCGCGGCCCATTTTGTGAATGGTGTTTCCGGGGTGAATCGATGCATCTGAGCATCGTCGTAAATTTCAATTGAATAAAGCTCGGCGCCGACAACATTTTCAATTTCTTTCCTGCGGGGCATAAAGCTTCCCCAGAGCACACCTGTTTTGTTCTCGACAAGCGTCGTTCGCAAAGATTTCCCAACGAAGCTTTTCGACGCGATGATCTCAGTTCTAACGTACTCGCACTTCATAGCAGGTATTATAAAATTGAAGGAACAATGGTTTGACGTAGCGTATGTGTTTTCGTAATGCTGTCGAACGTGATAGTCCCGTCTTGATCAGTTCCCAGTTGTGTCATGAGAGATCCATCGGCCGCAAACACGGCCGACGCACCAGCACAGATACCATCTTCGCTTGGTCCCACCGCGTTTGACATCAGTACCGAAACAGAAAACGCTTTCGCAATCTCCGAAAGCTGCTGATGAGCTTTTGTTATGCCACGTTCCGTTTTTGCCACGCTGGCTACAAAAACCTGCGCGCCGCTGACTAATGCTTTCTGAGTGTGCTCGGCGATAGAAATCTCGTAGCAAATAGCAAGCGCAACTCGTTCTCCATGGATATCAATGCCATCTGTGTTGTCTCCCCGGACAAAAAACGGTTCTTCATCAGCATGAAGATAATGCTTAGCGTAAATCATCGGTACCATGCGAGGCCGAAAGAATAATAGACTGATTTCTACTCCTCCTGAAGATTTTATTGGCGCTCCAACACCGATCACAATATTCTTTCCGTCACTGATCTTCTGAAATATCTGCAAGCGGGCATCATCAGCACGAACAGCGAGTTCGCGTGCACGCGAGGGTTCATATCCCGTGAGCGATAGTTCAGGAAAAATAATTAAATCGGCTTGATCCGCGATCGCCATATCGATCAGCTTCACATGCGTCTCAATATTCCTTTGGATTTCGCCTGGCACTGGCTTAAGCTGAGCAACAGATAACTTCATTTTATGATCATTACAAAAAAGACTAACTTTTAAATAAGCTTCCTCTCACTTCACTATCCTATTCGCAAGCGATGCAGACAACATCGCTTTAACGTTGAGCCACTCATCGTTGATAATACTATAATAAGCCGAATGACGATGCGTACCATTCTCCCGTAGCATATCATTCCGCAATATTCCTTCGAATCGTGCGCCAATTTTCTCTATTGCTTTCCTTGACCGAATATTATTTTCGTCTGTTTTCAATTGAACACGTAACGTCGCCAAGTTCTCAAAGCAATATGTTAAAAGTAACAACTTACATTCAGTATTCACGGGGGTTCCCCAAAACTCTGGATGTAGCCAAGTAGTACCAATCTCCAACTTTTTATGATTTGGCTGAATATCCATAAAACGCGTGCTACCAATAATTTTCTGCGTGTCCCTATCGAAAATACTGAAAGGAAACTGTATTCCCTTTTCACGATCGCTCAAAGCCGAGTTAAACACCGATCGATATCGTTCCGGGCTACTTGGATCGTAAGCATAAAATTCCCAGATACGTTTATCGCTTGCTAAGGAAGTTAGTGCTTCCAGGTGAGACTCATCAAATGAGCGAAGTTCAACAAGATGACCTTGTAATGTAAGCGGGTGATTGATCCAATTTGCCATTGTGCATTTAATCGACAAGTACTTAACTACAACCGACGCGCAAAGGTTACACACTACGACTTTAGCTGCGCGTGAGAAGCCAAAGTACGACACCCAAAATCAAGGCTACTAGAAAAAACTTGATCTCCTGACGCGGCGTATTCTTTTTAATCATCTCGCCTACCATGAGTAGTTGATAAAAAAAACAAGAAGACAAAAGAAATGATCAATATCCAATAGCTAAAAGACAAAGAATTTTGGATAACAACAATGTAGAAGCTTGTGGCATCGCCGTCTTTTATGGCCAATAGTATTCGTAACAGCAATGAAACAACTAACGATACGATTGCCAATAATAACAAAAGACGAACAAGGATTTTACCAGCGAGGAAAACTCTATCAAGTAAAGACATAGACTATTCAGATTTCCAGTATAAATTAATTACCTCAGGTTTCAAATTAACAGGGTCACCAATATAGAATTTGGAATTGATCATCACTTCGATGTAGCGCATTATTTCTTCTGAGCATTTTATTTCACCCTCCAACCAGTTATCCCACCCTAACAAAATCTCATCATTACCTTTATGCATCACGATCAAATCGAAATCAATGCCAGCATCAAAAGCATCATACTTATAGACGACGTTCCATTGATCACGAATCAAAATTTCGATGATCCTATTCCATTGCTCCGTTTCAATATTGATCGCTGTAATCATATTCAAATCTTATTGCCTGAAGATGAGATCACCTGAGGAACGACAACGAACGCTATATCGATAAAATAATTTAGAGAATACCCTTTTCTTCCAACGTCTTGCGAAGCTTATGGTGATTATCCCAAAATCGCTTTTCGATAGTAGTCATCACTTTTTCAAAATCAGGATGCTTTCGGATATCACGTAGCGAAGGATCCTCGCGCATCAACAAAACCCAATACTGGAAATTTTCTTCCTTCGAAAATAGTTTCAAATGTACCATTGCTTTTTCATCGTCATTGCGGTAAGCATGATAGGCCGCAATCTGCAGTTCTCGGTATATGGAACGATCTTCTTCAGCAAAAACGCGATAGCTTTCGGCAAGTTTATCAGCCTCTTCTTTTTTCCCCTTTGCAGCAAAAACCGTGGCTACCTTTAAGTTTTCATGTCGGAATATATCAAGACGCTTTGACTCGCGCAGGTCGATAAATTTTCTGTAGTAATAGTATGCCTCATCGTAGTCCTCCATCATATAACATACCTTCCCTACCTCCTCAAGCATCACCAAACTCAAGGTATCCTTCTTCAGTTCTTCTATCAAAAGTCTTTTCGTTTCTTTTGCATCTTTTGTTTTTGCAAACAGGACAAAGCTCTTCACCCATTTTGAATAAAAATTATTTGGATCAAATTCTAACGATTTATTCGCGTATTTAAGCGATAGGTCGATAAATCCATTTTGAAGCAACGCATCACTTAGCCGCAAGTAGTTAATACTCGTGGTTGCAGAATCTATTCCGGTTACATCCAACCGCGCACCGCGCAGGGCATACTCGATGTATTTTGTTGTGTTAGGCAAGTAATAGTTATAGACGCTAGCAAGAAAACCACATGCTAGGCTTGAGTTCGGATTATATTCGAGTGCCTTCTCCAAGTAAGGTACCGCCAACTGATACTGTTTGTTATGAACATAGAACGCCGCTTTCGCCACAAGACTGTTCGGCAACTTCGGATCATATAACAAAGCTTTGTCGGCGTTGGAATTTATATCGGCGGTATGCACCTTCTCCGTTTGAAATGCATCCAGGTAATAATAGAGCATTGCCATTTCGGCATAGGCAAGCGCAAATTTCGGATCGCGTTCAATGGCTTTTGTATACAACTGAATTGCGTTCTCCAGGTTCTTTGTTCCGCCTTTATACGAGATATCACGTGCTTTCAAAAAATAGTCGTATGCGACCAGATCTGCTGTTGGATTTTTCTCGATACTTGCCTCTTCTTCAGGGGTGATGATCACCTCGATCTCCTCAGCGATGTTCTTGGCAATTTCTTGCTGCAACGCAAAGATATCTTTCGTTTCACGCCGATACTGTTTCGACCATAAATGTTTATCGGTAGCTCCGTCAATCAACTGAATGTTTAACAGAATCTGATCACCGATTTTCTGCCCACTCCCTTCTACAAAATACTTTACATTTAACTCTTCAGCCATCTCAGGAATAGAATACGATGTATTCCTATACTTCTCTGACGATGTGCGACTAATCACTTTAAGGTCTTTGATTTTTTGAAGACTATTTAAAGTAGACTCCATCAACCCGTTGATCATGTAGATATTCGCTGAATCGTTACTATCGTTTTTAAAGGGTAAAACGGCAATTGATTTTTCGAAAGCACTTGATTTTGAAAAAGGCCAGAAGAAGTAGGTCATTGTTCCCACTAAAACCGCGGCCGCAAGCCCTATCCATAAAATACTTTTTGACTTTTTCGCCGGCTCAACATCATCCGTCAACACCGCGGGCATTACTTCACCGTCGTCGTGCTGGCCCACTTCGCCTGGCGGATAACCATAATATTCGCGAAAACATTTAATGAAATAAGATGGGCTGCCAAATCCGACCTGTAATGAAACTTCAGAAACATTCAACCCTGACGTTTTTAAAAGGATCATCGACTTTTTTAGTCTGATTTCCCGAATCAATTGGCTTACGGAGAGATTCGTGATCTTTTTTACTTTCCGCAACAAGTTAGACCGGCTCATGCTCATCAAATCGGCAAGTTCGGTTACCCCAAACTGCTCATTGGCGATGTTCTCATCCACAAAAGCGTTGAGTTGACTGATAAATTCTTGGTCCGAAGGGCTTAGCTCAGGCATTGACGTTGGGCTATTTGAGAGGTTTTCTGGGTTGTTGGCAATTCGTTTTGCGATCGACACGACCCTCATTTTTTGCTCAAAATAAAGGTTTGCATCACTAATTGCATCATAATTTATATCAATTCGTCATAATTTATAGTGATCACCGCAAACTTGATGGTATTCGCCGCATAACTATTCACCTGTTCCAAGGTGTTCAACCGTTCTTTACACCATCGAAAAACAAACGACATAAACCATAATGAACATGAAAACTCAAAACATGAACGCCCTGAAAACGACATTGCGCATCAGCCTCGTCATCGTATCCTTAATGACCTTCGCATGCAAAGAGAAAGAAACGGCTGCCCAAACCAGCACCGCTACGAGCACGAAAGTTGAGCCGCCACCGGTAGATATCCATACTGCGGTAATTACTGAAAACATCGACGCGGTAAAACAACACATCAAAGCCGGTTCAGACATCAACGCCAAGGATCCATTCGGTGGCTCAAGCCCGCTTATCTCGGCTGTGCTGTTTGACAAACGTGAAATTGCAAAAGTCCTCATCGATGCAGGTGCCGATCTCAACTTCAAAAACAACGATGGGTCTACTGCTCTTCACGTTGGCGCATTCTTCTGCCGCCCCGAGCTTGTAAAAGTACTTCTTGACAAAGGCGCCGATAAAACCATCAAGAATAAATATGGTTCAACGCCGTACGAATCTGTTGCTGCGCCATTCAACGATGTGAAAGACGCTTATGACATGATGGGAAAAGTACTTGGACCGATGGGCTTAAAGTTAGACTATGCCTACATCGAAAAAACAAGACCTGTTATCGCGACAATGTTGAAATAATAAATAACACCAGACGAATACGATTATGACAACAATGAACAGAAGACATGATATCGATTGGGTAAGGGTGATTGCCATTGGACTGCTCTTGATCTATCACATAGCGATTGGTTTTCAATCATGGGGAATCATGATCGGATTTATCGCCAACGAAAAAACATGGGGATCGCTTTGGATTCCCATGTCGATGTTAAACATTTGGAGAATCCCGCTGCTATTCTTCGTTTCTGGGATGGGCGTTTACTTTGCGTTGCAAAATAGAAACTGGCAGCAGCTACTGGGTGAACGCTCCGCGCGAATTCTATTGCCATTCATCTTTGGCTTTTTTGTGATCGTGCCGCTTCATCACTATGTATGGCAGCATCACTACAAACTCACTTACACCTATACGCCAGGCCCCGATCACCTTTGGTTTTTAGGTAACATCTTTAGCTACGTACTCATCTTCACGCCACTCTTTTATTACATGAAGAAAAACGAAAATGGCAAAGTGGCACAAGCGATTCGCAAAACGATAAGCCATCCATTAGGCGTACTCGTGATGATTGGGGCCTTTGTGGCCGAAGCTTTGATTATCAAACCATTTCCCTATGAACTGTATGCGCTTACATGGCACGGCTACTTCCTCGGCTTGATTGCGTTCTTCTTTGGGTTCTGCTTTATTCTCAGCGGCCAAGCTTTCTGGAATATGATCGTACGATGGAAATGGGCTTTCCTGTCCATCGCAACGGTACTGCTATTGGTCCGTCTTCTTTATTTCCAAATGAATGTGCCTGTGTACTTGTTGGTCACTGAATCGGATTGCTGGATATTGTCGGTACTAGCGTTTGCCTATCGCTACCTGAACAAGCCAAGTCAAGCGTTGCGATACCTCAGTGAAGCAGCTTATCCCATCTACATCATTCACATGATCTTCCTGTTCTTGGGTTCGTTTCTGGTGTTCAATCTTGATATCGACGTACGCATTCAGTTTGTCCTCGTCTCGATATTCACGTTTGTTGGCTGTTTTGGATTTTATGAATTTGTGATTAGACGAATTCGATTATTCAGAATGCTCTTTGGCTTGAAGATCAATAGCGCCAAAAGAGAAGATATGGCAATACAATCAAACGCAATAGTATAACCATCTTTAGAAAACTCGAAACAACTAGCGTTCGGAGAAGACCTTGCTACGAACGCTGGTTTCGAGATTGTAGGACTTCGTATTACCTACAGCTTTGTTGTCCACGTTGGCGTATCTGCGCCACGCACGAACAAGTCGAGTTTATCATGCTCGCGATCGTAGCGGTAAATATGAGCAGTGTCACCTTCGAATGGCGACGCGGAAAAGAAAATTGTACTATCGTCTGCAACAAACAAATCATCAACATAGCAGTCTGTCGGAGACAACCTTGTTACTTTATCAGTTTTCCGATTGTAGTACATCACCGCCTTTACGGATCTTTCTTTACCTTTTGACTTCTCTCTAACACCACAAGTAAAATAAAATCCTTTCTTGTTTGTGGTTGCCCAAAAGCGATCATTGCCAGACAAGTTAAACTTATCGCTGATCTTATCACGAATATTCATTTGCTGTAATGGCTGTCCATCCAAACTAATCTCTAACAAGCTGAAGAATGAATGTGCGATGATCGATTTACCGTCAGTTGCCCATGTTATTTTTTGAATACCCCATTCACTCGGATCGTTTAAAATCCTAAAATCAGCATTGTTGCTTTTGATAATTCCAATCTTCCAATCGCTGTCGACAAAAACGTTGAATGCAATGTGTATTCCATCCGGCGACCACACCGCATCGTGAAAATTATTACTCCTCACATTTAAGCGTTCGCACTTCTTCGAAGCTAAATCCATAATAAAAATTTCCGACGCATTGTTTAGGCTATACTTCTGAAATGTAAGTTGTTTTCCGTCTGGAGAGATCGCCGGACTAAACCCTTTGACAACAAATAGCGGCTTTTGATTTTCACGCTGCAAGTAGATTGCAGAATCGCGATGAAACGCAATCGCGGGAACATTGGGCGTTACGGCAACCTTTGTCGCGCTAATCTCGACCTTCTTATCGGCACACGACGTGAGTATAATCAACAAAACTATCCCCGTATATTTCATTTTCTTTCGATCAGGTTGTATACAATCTCTAGTTCTAAATCTTTGCCCAACAATACATCTTCGATCGTTGGGGCTATCGCATAATCGACAGGTACGCCGTGTCCGTGATATTGAATTTCATTCCACGCCATAATACTTCTATAGCCTGCTATTAAAACACCTACTTTTGAATTTGGCAGTTGCAAATAGGTACGGTCATACGCGGTTACACCATTGTAGTCGCCACCAGATTCTTCGCCGATCAACGTACCTCTTTTAAAGTGATGCACGAGCGTGGCAAATTCAGCCGCGCCAGAACTCGTGATTCCATCGACGAGCACAAACACTTTACCTTGAAATGGTTTACGTTGCGCTTTATAGCGAGTCTTTGTGTTATTGTGAAGTGTCCACTCAAATGTGGTATCATTTACCTCCTTCATCAATTGACGGTTAACCCAGTCGCTGAAGCGTGAGCGATTTAGAGTTTCAGGACGAGAAAACCTGTAACCATGCTTAAAGACAAGCTTGTTCTTAAATTTAAAATCTTGATCGGTTAAAAAGCTATACAAGAAGGGAGGCACAAAGGTCATTCCCCCCGTATTACCGCGAAGATCAATTACTAGATTGTCAACTTTCAATTCGTCCAGCGCGCGAAAACTATGTTTAACAGTTCGTTTCAAATTTTGATGGTGTCGTTTCTTCACGTGCTTTGCGAGAAAAGACTCAATGCGTAACACGCCGACACTTTTCGTGGTATCGATGGTGAACGAATAAGGCTTTCGTTCCACAACGCTTTGATTTGTCCCTAGATCTTTGCCACTAACGCCATTCACCGTTGTGGTCGCTAGATTTCCAGAATGTCTATATTGAACGATAAACTGATTAGGCTGTCCGATATAAGCGGCGTAGTACCATTTAAAGAATCGCTCGATGCGCCGGTCTTTCGTGGTTGTCACAAAGCCATCGGACACTTCGACGGCGCGCAATTGTTGTAGCAAAGACAAACTAGTGGTTCCGTTGATATGCACGACCTCCGCGCCTGCTGGGATATGCTGCTGCGCTCCGCTGTTGATTACATATATTCGATCATTAATAATTCTAAATTCAAGCGGAATAACGTGTCTAATTTCTCTATTCTGAGGAAACATCGCAAAGGTATGGCCACAGCGAACCATGGCTATCAATGAAGCAACATCCCTCGCAAACGCGAGCTCAGAAATCGAATCGCCAATGGCTTCACACGCCTTTTGAAAGTGGTCATCAAATGTACCTTTTGACGTATAACGAAATACGCTTGGATGAATTTCATACAGTGATGACTGCAACAGGCGTAAATCTCCGACCGCCTTGTCTTTTAACAAGAATACTTCTTCGGTAGTTTGGCATCCTGCATGAACACAATACAACAGGAGCAAGATTGAGGTAACGATTCGCAAAGGTTAGAGATTTGATTTCAAAACGAAGCGACGTTTACCAAAGTATGGTAGTCATAAATTTTCTTTTGCAGAAAATGCAATCAAAAAAAGGGAATCAAAACAAAACGCAGTGGCTATTTAGCAAATATGCGGTGTATATAAAGATGAGGCTACAATAGCCGAGATGGAATAGCAAGAAGTAAAGGTATTGAGTGGTCTTCGCTTTCATCATCTTACGCTCCCAAACAAAATTTATCACCGTAATCGCAATCAATAGCGGCACGGTAAAGCGCGACACATTTTTAAGTTGACTAAACACCACATCGGCTACATGATCGCAAGGAGGATATTGTGTGATCATCGTAAATGACAAAACAATCCACCATACCATGCAAAGGAAGACAGCACCGTTTAATATATACCTAAGGAAATTCAAAATCTGTGTCTTTCTTGATATGCTAGAGGAGTGAAACGCCATCGGCAAGAACGCTTAATCGCTGAAGCCATTGTGCTACCTCAAAACGATTTGTGTCGCGCCAGCCATGAAGTACGTCTTTCTGAACCACTTTAAAATCGTCAAGTTCATCATTGATCATAACTTCGCCACTGGCCATGATGTGGTAGGCGATCAAGAGTTGATTTGTTTTCACAAAAGGATACATGCCGATGAATGTAATTTGATCTGTATCCAAACCGAGCTCCTCTTTGGTCTCACGAATGGCAGCTTCCTCCGGCGACTCCGCCGACTCCAAAAAGCCAGTAATCACTGAGTACATTCCCTTCGGCGCAAGTTTATTGTGGGCCAAGACAATACCCTGTGAGGTTTCTACAATCATTGCTACGACAGGGATTGGATTATTCCAAAATATATAACCACAATCATTGTCCGCACAGCAAAGTCGTGATTTACCTTCTATGGATTTTGAAACCAACGGCTTTCCACATTTAGGGCAAAACTTCAGGATATGTTTTCCGCTAGCCGCCATGAGAACGCGATGACGTTAAGATTTTGCGAAAAATTTTAATTACTACACCCACAAGAATACAAGCCATGCCTACATACAGGAGCCATTCACCAATCATTACATCCCTATCATAACGTGCTTGAATGTGTGGAGGAGGATCTTGCGGCGGAATTCCCGCAATGGCTACACTGTAAATCAATCCAATGACAACCAAACATATCCCCAACTTTAATGGCGTAATGAACCGCGTAATTTTCATGAAATTGATGGTAGTCAGCAAACGCTATTTTTCAGCAAGAAAGGTCATTGATTCAGCAAACAATGCGTGTTCAAAATCCGCATTATGCCTCAGAGAACCTTCAAGCCTGGTGTTTGATAATGTAGTGATACGGAGGATGTGATAATTGTATTTCTCGTCTTCGATGTCAATCATCCTTCCTTTCACAATCATTTGTTCTTGTCTGAGAATTATCTCATCGGGACTTTTCATGCGCCACTCACCAACGATGATGTAATTCTTTTTGCCGTCAGTTTCGACCGGTGCATCTACATAAGTTCCATCCTTTTTAAAAGTCCAATCGCTCCGTTGAAAGCCCATTCCCTGTTGAAGGCGCCATCGCGTGGAAGTTAAAAGTATCTTTTTGTCATGGATTATCTGGCTTTCGGTACAGGATAGTACGGAAAACAAAATGACCAGCATCAGAACGAGTCGGCTCATATTCTCGGGGTTCCTAATGTTGAATCGTAAAGTCGATGAAGGCTTTATGTTCAACGAAGATACAAAAATCTATCACATTTTTGGCTAAAAAAAATCAGTATCTAAAAACCAAAAATTTCCGTCATTTTCACTGCAACAAATGCGATTTCTTAACCTATTTCAAGATTGACTTAAACTTAAGGTCGTAGCTTTGACTGGCTTTTAGAAATATTAAATAAAATATGGACAACCGGATTCAATTGAAATTAGAAAATAACCGCCGCGGTGCTTTTGTGATAGAAGAAAATCAAACAAGGCTAGCCGAAATGGCCGTTGCGATCATTGACCAAAACCTAGTCGTTTATCACACGGAGGTAAAGGAACAACTCCAGGGACAGGGCGTAGCAGGAAATTTACTGGCAACCATGGTCGACTACGCCCGACAAAATAACTTAAAAGTTGTCCCACTCTGCCCTTATGTGCTCGCGCAATTTAAAAGACATCCCGAAAAATACAACGACATCTGGAATCAACATTGGCACCAATAAAGGCTTGGTGCTACATTCAATAGTGTAAGCCGAGACAATCAGCCCCACATAGGTAACCAATAAAAAACTAAATTTTATTTTCTAGTGGCCGCTGTCAAAATCTTCGCCGCGCGCAACTCCACGGATGTGCGGGCCGTTTCTATTCATAGTATTACCCCAAAATAAAACATGAAGCTCAAGAGCTTTCACCGCCAATCGGCATCTTCACTTTTATCACGCACGCATCTTCTTCTCTCGAACTGATTCTCAAAACAAAAATCGCTTTCATTATTGAATAGCGTTCATATCACATATTATACTTAAGACTAACCCAATTTAAATTTTAACATGGAAATTTCAGACATTATTGTAATTGCCGCGCTCGTGGTAGGCGTCATATTTGTTTTCGCGATGTTCGTTACCGTACAACAAGGATACATTGCCGTTGTGACGATATTCGGAAAATTTCAAAGGATACTACGCCCCGGATTAAATGTTCGAATCCCGCTTATTGAAAATATCTACGCGAAAATATCGGTACAAAACCAGTCCGTGGATTTATCCTTCCAAGCGACAACGATTGACCAGGCCAATGTAAATTTTAAAGCGATGCTATTGTTCTCCGTTGTCGATCAACGCGAAGAAACCATCAAGAACGTTGCTTTTAAATTCGTCGATCGGTACAGTTTTAACACGGCATTGACACGTACAATTGAAGGCTCAATAAGAAGTTTCGTTGCCACAAAAAAGCAGTCAGAGATTCTGGCATTGCGTACGGAAATCGTTCAAGAAGTGAAGCTACAACTTGACCAAACGCTAGAAGGCTGGGGCTACCACCTGATCGACTTACAATTAAATGACATTGCATTTGATGAGACGATTATGAAATCCATGGCGCGTGTTGTGGCTTCAAACAACCTCCGTGCCGCAGCAGAGAACGAGGGTCAAGCACTGTTGATCACAAAAACAAAAGCGGCAGAAGCCGACGGTAATGCGATTAAGATCGCCGCAGAAGCGGAAAAAGTCGCATCACAATTAAGAGGACAAGGTGTTGCACTGTTCCGTGAAGAAGTCGCCAAAGGTATTTCGCAAGCAGCAAAAGAAATGGAGATGGCCAATCTTGACTCATCTTTCATCTTATTCTCCATGTGGACTGAATCACTCCGTCACTTCGCGGATGAGGGACAAGGCAATATGATTTTCCTTGATGGTTCTCCCGACAACATGAAACGAACAATTCACGAGTTGATGGCTGTAAGCAAAGGAATCAGCAAACCTGCTCCAGAAAAGACCGAACAACTCTAATAGACTGCGCAAGTAACCAAAAGCGCTCGCACCAATCGTGCTAGCGCTTTTTTGTCTTGTGGCGTATAACACAGAATACAAACGTAAGCGTATCTTTACAGCCATTGAATACAAGCACAACGAAACTTGATTCGTACGTGCACCAATGCGCTGACAACGAAGTAATGACTAAAAATTTGCAAGTTTCAATACTACCCGTTTGGACACGATGGATCGCCGTCGTTTGCTTCTCCGTGCTCTCGTTGGCAAGTTCAGTCGCTCAAAACTATTTACGAAACTTTCAAGTAGAAGAAGGACTTTCCAACAACACCGTTTTTTGCAGTGCACAAGACCAGCAAGGATTTTTATGGTTGGGCACTACAGACGGTCTGAATAGGTTTGACGGATACTCATTCAAAGTCTTCCGCCACGACCCGAACGATACATTAAGTCTTGGTGATAATTTTATTAGAAGCCTTTACATCGACAACAACAATATTCTTTACGTCGGCACACGCATTGGCGTATATCAATATGATGCATGGCGCGAGACCTTTAAACTACTCCTGTCTTGTGATGAGGTTCATGATATCAAAAAAGATAACGAAGGAAATCTTTGGATAATCGCTGGACAAACGCTGATCAAGTTCCCAAAATTATCCAAACAATACCGTACGTATCCACCTGAAGATTTTTTCGCGGCAACCTCGATATGCATTGACACGCGTGAGAATTTATGGATTTCAACCTCCACGGGGCTACTTCAGCAATATCATCCCAACACAGACAAATTCACAGCGCACGATGTATTCAGTGACAAGCCAAACGCTACCATCAAATGGATCGAGAAAATATATGCAACGCCCCATCACACCATACTCGTCGGTACTTCGACACATGGTGTAAAAGAGTTTAACGTTACAGATTTCTCTTCGCGCGATCTATTGGTTAACAACGCCGAGGGTACTGCTATTTTCGCGCGCAACTTTGTGCAACGCTCCGACAACGAAATTTGGATGGCTACGGAAACGGGTATTTTTATCTATGACAAGTTGACGAAAGCATTCAGCAATTATCGAAAACAATACAACAATCCTTATTCAATTTCCGACAATGCGGTGTACACCCTGTGCCAGGATAAAGAAGGTGGTGTGTGGGCCGGAACATATTTTGGAGGCGTCAACTACTTTCCGAAACAGGGTGTGACATTCGATCGATTCTTTTCCGACAACACGGCTGCATCGCTCAGTGGAAATGTTGTACGGGAAATTTGTGAAGACAAATTTGGTAACTTATGGATTGGCACCGAAGATGCAGGGCTAACCAAATTCAATAGGCAAACCAATCAGTTCACACATTATAAACCATCCGGTGCCAGCACAGATATCTCGTATCACAACATTCACGGCCTACTGGCAAAAGACAACACCTTGTGGATAGGTACATTCGAACATGGTCTGCACATCATGGATATCGCCACAGGACGGGTTATCAAACATTTCCCCGACGAGCAAAACTCGGCAACACTTCGCAGCAACTTCATCGTAACCATTCTCGGCACAAAACGCGGAGAGACTTACATCGGCACACGGCGCGGCGTGTATCGTCATAACCCTGCCAACAATAGCTTCGATCTGATCCATGGCATTCCTACAACACATTTAATTCACGCACTTCTCGAAGATTCGAACGGCGTGGTTTGGATCGGAACACTAGGCAACGGTCTCTTCTCCTATGAGCCAACGCGAAAGAAAGTCGGGCATTTCGTAAAGCAGTCCAATAACAACAGCATCTGTCATAATTCGATTACAACACTGTTTGAAGACAGCAACCGTCGACTTTGGATCGGTAGCGAAGGCGGTGGATTATGCATGCTCAATCCTGCTAATAACAGCTTCGAAAATTATCCAGCAATTGAAGAACTCCCAGGAAAAACTGTCTACAAAATACTTGAAGACGACAAAAAGAACTTATGGATAACCACTTCCAAAGGACTTGTCCGGTTCAGCATGGACACACACAAACAAATTGTCTACACAACGGCGAACGGATTATTAAGCGACCAATTCAATTACAATTCTGGTTACAAAGATGCATCGGGCAAGATGTATTTCGGAAGTGCTAAAGGGTTGATCAGTTTCAATCCAAATGATTTTATTCCCGACACTTTTTCTCCACCGCTATTCATTACGTCCTTTCAAGTAAACACTGAAGAATTAAAAGTTAACACCGAGGACTCACCGCTACATCAATCGATTCTTTTCACGAAGCAGATTTCCCTCGCGCATAACCAAGCTTCTTTCAGTATCGATTTTGCAGCACTGAACTTCTCGGCACCGAGAATGGTGAAGTATAAGTATAAAATGGAAGGTGTGGATGCGGATTGGACATCTCTAAAAGAAAACAGAAAGGTTTACTTCACTAACCTTTCCGCCGGCCACTATACCTTCAAAGTAAAAGCATCCAATAGCAGCGGTGTATGGAGCAATCAAGAAACACAACTCGGCATCACCATACTGCCTCCCTTCTGGCTGAGCACGACCGCGTACATCATTTATTTTTTTCTCGCCGTACTGGTAACGTACTTAATCTTCCAAAGCTATCATGCACTGATGACAGAACGTAACAAGCGAAAAATAGAATTGATCGAGCATGAAAAAGAAAAAGAGATATATCAGTCAAAATTTGATTTCTTTGTTAACGTGGCGCATGAAATTCGTACACCACTAACGCTCATCAAAGCGCCACTTGAAAAGATTGTTGAAAAAGCCGGTGACAGCCATGTATTCGGGAACAATTTGAAAATTATGGAGAGCAACACGGACCGACTGATTGAACTCACCGAGCAATTGTTAGATTTCAAACGTATCGAAAATTATTCCATCCGCTTGACTTGTGTAACAACCGACATCAATAAACTTCTATCGGAAAGACACCTGAGCTTTAAAACCCTCGCAGAACAAAAAAAGATCGACCTCTCCCTGCTTCTTCCGGACGCAACGGTGCACGCAGACGTCGACATTGATTCAATGCACAAAATATTGAACAATCTTTACTATAACGCGCTGGTGTATGGGAAGCGACAAGCTATCGTCGAACTACAAGTTGACAAGACGCATTTCATGATTATTTTTCGTAATGACGGCCACGTTATTCCGACAGCGATGCGGGAGAAAATATTTGAACCGTTTGTTCGACTGAAGGAAACGCAAGCTAATCCGGGTAATGGCATTGGCCTTGCACTATCAAAAGCACTCGTGTTATTGCACCAGGGAAAACTTTACTTGGACAAGGAACATGATAACTTCAATACTTTCGTGGTACAGCTTCCTTTTACCCAAGCAGCTGACACCGTAAGTGAAAGCGCTTACTCAACGAATAATAACAATCCAGCGTAACGATGAAGACTACAGTTTTATTGGTGGACGATCACGACCAGATTCTTGAATTCATTCAGAACGACTTGGCTGATGAATACACCGTACTCATTGCGCGAAATGGACAAGAAGCTCTCGACATCATGGACAAAGAGAGTGTTCAACTTGTAATCAGTGATGTGATGATGCCGGTGATGGACGGCTTCGAATTGTGTAAGCGAATAAAGTCTGACTTCAAGAATAGCCATGTTGCTGTTATTCTATTGACTGCCAAAAATACATTGCAGTCAAAGATTGAGGGACTGGAACTCGGCGCAGACGCTTATATCGACAAGCCGTTTTCACCGAAACATCTTCGTGTTCAAATCGCAAATTTATTGACGAACAAAAATAAGATCAAGACATACTTTGCTCAATCCCCCATGGCGATGATGAAATCGCTGGCATATTCTAAGGCCGACGAAAAATTTCTTGACGATCTTCAGTCAGTGATCAGTACACACATGAGTGAGATCGATTTGGACGTGGAGCATTTAGCACAACACATGAACATGAGTCGACCAACGTTGTATCGAAAAATTAAAGATATTTCAGATCTCACACCGAACGAACTGGTTAACATCGCGAGACTTAAAAAAGCAGCCGACTTGTTGGCGGAAGGTAGTCACCGGATCAACGAGATCGCTGAAATGGTGGGCTATGCTTCATCGCTTCATTTTAATCGAAATTTCCAAAAACAGTTCGGCATGAGTCCATCCGAATACCTCAAGCAGCGGTGATCTTCGCTCCTGTCCTCGCATTCCTATTCTCATATTGACATAAGACACACCATTCTTCTTAGTAAAGTGGAAAGAGCGGCCCCGTTGAACAACAAGTCTCAAGTTGGCGACCTTAGAAGGCAATCGCGATTGTCGTCGAAGCGATTTTGACCACCACAACCGTTGTAACGCCCTGATTTCAGCGTTTTGAGACAAATTGATAGAATATTGAGACAAAACAGATCGTTCGATTCGATCGGAAAAACTGACCTTCACAAACGTTTTCGGAGTTGACTCGCTCGTCGACATCAGACGTAGCAAGTCATTGCTCACACCAATCCATTTAAGCTCTTGGTAAAAATCCTGAGAGGCCAACGCCATGCCTATGCGCGGATCTTTCAGCAATAGGAAAACTTAAACTAAACAATACCCGAGGCATACCCGACATCGCGTATCTCCTCTCATGCTTAATAATACTCTCAAAATCAGACTTATCTAACCCAAACCACATGATGATTATTTACAAACGAAGTATGATCCAATGTTGTCTTCCGCTGGTAATGGCGCTGCTCATCAGCGTCCAGCTGTTTGCACAACAGTCTAACTTGGTTGTGACCGGAACGGTGACCGACGACCAAAACGAAGTTGTTGTTGGCGCCAGCGTTGTTGTTAAAGGAACAACGAATGGTACTACTACCGACTCCGATGGCCGGTACTCGATTTCACTTCCAACAGGAAACGAAACGCTCGTGATATCCTTCATTGGATACGCATCTCAAGAAGTTGCTGTCAACAATCGCACACAAATCGATGTATCGCTTATCACCGACATTGCAACGCTTAATGAAGTCGTTGTAATCGGATATCAAACCGTGAAGAAAAAAGATCTCACTGGCGCCACAGGTGTTGTTGAGATGTCGGATGCGCGCAAGATTACCTCACAGTCTGTAGCCGAATCTTTGCAAGGTTTAATCCCGGGTGTATCGGTTCGTAACGGTGGTGCGCCAGGCTCTGGTGCAGCAATTGAAATTAGAGGTGTATCAAACTTTGGAAGTACGGCTCCGCTATATGTTATTGATGGAATGATGGCCGATGCCAACGTCACGATCAACCCTGCGGATATCGCTACCATTCAAGTATTAAAAGATGCATCTGCCGCTGCGATCTATGGCTCGCGTGCAGGTAACGGCGTGGTTATCATCACGACGAAAAAAGGTGAAGATGGTCCAGCGAAAATTAGTTTCTCTGCACGTTCCAGCATCCAACAGTTACCGAAGACATGGGATGTTATGGACGCGCCAAAATATCTCGAGACCGTAAGTCAACAGTATCAAAATTCAGCGGTTGTGTTACCTACTGGTATCGCCGACCAAATTGCTAACAATACGATTAATACCGATTGGCAAGATGAGATTTTTAGAACTGGCCAAGTTCACGACTACAACTTCGGTATTTCACAAGGCTCCAAAAACGGTAGCATGTTTGTATCGCTAGGTTACTATAAAAACAAAGGTGTGCTGATCGCAAACGATTTTGATCGCGCATCGCTTCGCGTAAACTCTGAAACGAAGAAGGGTCGTTTTACTTTCGGCGAGAACATCATGTTGAGCAACAGCCGCGGCAACCACCCTGGTGGCGGTGTGAACGCGTTCTACGAAAGCGCTACATCACTTCCTATCATCGGCGTACGCGGGCCGCAGTATGCAGGCATACCGTTCAACCCAGGAAGTTGGGGAATGGGTACATCTGACGTTCCCTCCTATTCTTCAAACTACATTGCCAACAGTGAACTGAATAAAGTAAAATACAACTATGCGAAGCTCGTCGGAAACGCTTACGCACAATTGAATATCATCGAAGGTTTGAATTACCGTTTTAATGCCGGTGCAGAAACAAGCTTCGATTATTTCAAAGATGTTCGTTATGAAGGTATCTGGCGCTACGCGAATCAAATGCCGCACACGAGCGTAAACGAAACACGCCAAGTATTCACAAACTTCCTCTTGGAACATACACTCAATTACAATCGCGTATTTGGCAAGCACGACATCGCCGCGGTAGTAGGCTTCGTTCGCACTGAGCAAAAAAGACAAACTACCAGTGGTGGAAGACTTGATTTAGCAGAAGCCAATGGTCAAATCTTCACAACGATCAATTCGGCAACCGGCGAACCTTCTGCATCAGGTGGTACGCCAATGTTTTGGAGAGCACACGGATACCTTGGCCGCGTGAACTACAACTACGATGAACGCTTCATGCTTACGCTCACGGGGCGTATCGATCAGGACTCACGCTTTGGTTCCAATTACCGTACCGGATACTTCCCTTCTGTTGCCGCTGCATGGCGTATCAGCAACGAGAAGTTTTTCAACGTTTCACAAATTTCTGACCTGAAACTTCGCGCTTCTTATGGTAAGCTTGGTTTCAGTGACGTATTGAATTCATGGGACTATGTGTCATTGGTCAATACCTTCCCACGCGCGGTACTCGGCACAAATCAAATTCCGGCGCAAGGCGCTTACCAATCTTTGATTACGAATTCAGATATCCACTGGGAAACGAGAACACAAAAGAATATCGGCGTGGACGCATCGCTATTCAACGATCGCCTGTCTATTTCTATGGACTGGTATAAATCAGTATCAGAAGATGTATTGGTATTCTTGCCGATTGCAAGCTACCTCGGCGGAAGCGGTAGCCCTGCCGTTAACGCAGCATCGATTTCTAACAGCGGTATAGAATTCTCTGCTACGTATCGAAGCAAACCATCTAGCTCAGACTTCAAGTGGGACATTACCGGAAACTTCACAACGATCAAGAACGAAGTATTAGAAGTTGGAAATAGAGGAAAAGATGCATCAGGAAATAGAGTAGACTACATCGAACCTTTCAATTTCATCCGCGCGCAAGTTGGTCATTCTATCGGCCAGTGGTACGTGATCAAATCCGACGGTATTTTCAGAAGCGATGATGAAATCAAGGCGCATGTCAACAGTGAAGGCATTATGATCCAGCCAAACGCAAAACCTGGAGATGTTCGTTATGTTGATGCTGATGATGATGGTCAAATCAATGACGACGACAGACAATATGCAGGATCACCATGGCCTAAACTTCAGGTTGGTGGACAGTTTAATGTTTCATACAAACAATTCAGCTTAAACCTTCAATTGGTTGGTGTGTTTGGCAATAAAAATTACAACGATGTACGCCGCGTGTTGGATTCATACGAGCTTGCCAACTTCCGTAATGACATCGATCCTTGGTCAGAACAAAATCCGAACGGAAGCGACCCAAGACTAGCCGTGAACCAAGGAAGTGATCCTACGGTATCTACGAATAATTTAGCACAGTCAGACCGTTGGCTGGAAAGTGGCTCCTATCTCCGCGTACGCAATATCGAATTAGGATATGCTGTGCCGAAGAGCATCCTCAGCAAGATAAACTTCAGTAATGTACGCGTGTTCATCAGTGGGCAAAACCTATTGACATTCACGAAATACAAGGGACTTGATCCAGATGTACAAGGTAACAGCATTATCGCGCGCGGATTTGACACCGGCAATTGGCCAGCGAGTCGCGTTGTATCACTTGGTATTCAAGCAGATTTCTAACCTCAACTACAATTACCATGCGTAAAATATATATCGCCATTGTTACGATGTTCTTGATTAACACCAGTTGTAACAACAACGAACTTGACATCGAGAACCCAAATCAGATTACAACACAGCAGTTCTGGAGGACCGCTGCGGATGCCGAACTATCCGTAAACGCAGTGTACAGTACACTACACCGCGCCAGTATGTGTCGTTGGATGCAATTCATCACCATTGTACGTTCCGACGAAGCATTCAGTACGAGTCCTGCCCCGTGGATAAGAAACTATTTCGACTTGTTCAATTATCAGAACTACAATGATGGATTGATCACCGGCCTATGGGCAGATTGCTACATCGGCATCAACCGTGCTAACCAGGTTCTGGATCGCGTTCCGGCGATCGACATGGATGAAACGTTAAAGCAACGTTTGCTTGCAGAGGCCAAGTTTCTTCGTGGAACGTTTTATTACACGCTCGCGCAGCACTTTGGAAATGTGCCTATCTTCTTAAATGCATCTAAGCCCACCGACTATCCGCCAACGTCTACGCAAGAAGAAGTTTACGCACAGGCTGCAACCGACTTCAACGAAGCAACGGGAGCGCTACCTGTTTCTTACGACGACAACAACCGTGGTCGCGTAACAAAAGGTGCTGCGTACGCGATGCTCGGCAAGACTTACATGCAAATGAGAAACTATACTGCTGCGAAAACGGCGTTAGAATGGTTGGTGGAAGGTGAAGGAAAGAGTATCTACACACTTGTTCCGAACTACCGTGACAACTTCTTGGAAGCCACTGAAAACAATTCAGAATCCGTTTTCGAATGGCAGTATGCTGTAAATCCAAACGATGCATTCGACAATGATGCTGGCGACGGAAATCCCGCCAACACACCCGATAAGTTGAACTATGGATCATCACTGCCACCGTTTTTCGCACCACGCCCTATTGGATTTACCGATGGCCAGGCCAAGCGTTGGGTGATTCACGAAATGCTCGAAGAAAATCAAACAAATGGCCAAAGAGATCCGCGTATCGAAGCCTCATTCTTATATGATTCAACGGACGTGCGCGGTCCGGAATTTACAATGGTGTACGGCCAAACATGGGCCTCTCACACCGAATATTCCGATGATGAAAACGATCCGATTGGTGTTGCGACAAACCGCACGGTATACCTGAGAAAATTCTTGAACGACGCAACCATGAATGGTGAAGTATTCCACTCTGGCAACAACTATCGTTACTTGCGCTACGCCGATGTGCTATTGCTATACGCAGAAGCATTGAACCGCACATCTCAAACGGCCAGTGCCTACAAGTATGTAGACATGGTACGCCAACGCGCAGGTCTTGCAACACTCACGTCTGCAAAACCTAATCTTTCAGATGACGAATTCCTTGAGCAGCTGAAACATGAACGCATCACTGAACTTGCGGGCGAGGGCCATCGCTGGGAAGACCTAAGCCGCTGGGGTGATCTTGGTCCGGAACTCGCAGACCGCGACGCTGCCTTCGAAAACTTCGTCGTCGGCAAACACGAGTTGTTGCCAATTCCATTGTACGATCTGGATATCAATCCAAACTTGAAACAAAATCCAAAGTATTAATTGATAAAAGACAGCGATGCGTTCTGTATCGCTGTCTTCTCATTCTGCAAGCATGAAAAGAATAACACGCATCGATTTTTTTAACATTCAAAGAACGACAGCAGGCGTCATCAGCAAAGTTCTCTTTGCGTTGATTCTTGTAATTTCCTCGTGCGGAAGTAACGCTTCCGATCCAACACCGGAGCCGCCTACGGTGAAAAGATTTGTGAATCCACTCGTTACCGGCGCAGATCCATGGATCATCAAGAAAGACGGATTTTATTACTACACCCATACACTCGGCAATCGTATTGAACTTTGGAAAACAACAGCCGTCTCGCAATTGAAGTCGGTCGCAGGACATCAAGTATTCAAGCCAGAAGCAGGCAAAGACAATTCAGAAAACCTGTGGGCTCCTGAAATGTTCTTCCTCAACAACAAGTGGTACATCTACTACACGGCTGGAAAAGGTCCCGATCAAACACAACGTACATGGGTGCTTGAAAATGAAAATGCCAATCCACTCAATGCTTCTTGGGTAGACAAAGGAAGAATCTTTGCAAGCGATGCCGACTTCTGGTCGATCGATGGAACGGTGTTGGAGTACAAAGAAAAATTATATTTTCTCTGGAGCGGTCGCCCCGACATCTCCGTTCAGAATCAAAATATCTACATCGCCGAAATGGAAAACCCGTGGACGTTGAAGACGCCTACAAAAATGCTGACGGCACCAGAACTGTCGTGGGAAGTACATGGTGGGCCTGTGAATGAAGGGCCTGAGATTCTAAAAAACAAAGACGGACAAGTATTTATGGTCTACTCAGCGAGTGGTTGCTGGACAGACGATTATCAACTCGGCATGCTCACATTAAAAGTTGATGGCGATCCAATGGAAGTATCAGATTGGACAAAAAGCACCAAACCTGTATTCACGAAGTCGCCACAAAATTTAGCGTATGGCCCAGGACACAATGCATTCTTTAAATCTGTCGATGACAAAGAAGACTGGATTATTTACCACGCCAACACCAATAGCGGAGACGGTTGTAGTCCGAAGCGCAATGTGCGCGCGCAACGCTTTACTTGGAACAATGACGGCACACCGAATTTCGGAACACCAGTGCACGTAAACAGCCCGCAACCAGTACCATCAGGAGAATAGTACACCAATTGTAACACAAAATATAGTACACGCAATTGCAACCTTTGAAAATTTAACGTTCATGAAAATAAAACTTGTATTAATCTTAACCTTCGTCACATCACTTTGCTTTGGACAGCGATGGACAGAGCAACAAGCCAATGATTGGTATAAAAAAGTTCAATGGCCTGTTGGTGCAAACTACGCCCCTGCCTATGCGATCAATCAATTAGAGATGTGGCAAGCGGAAACATTCGACCTTAAAGCGATAGACAAAGAATTCGCGTTAGCTGAAAGTATCGGCATGAACACGATGCGTGTATTCCTTCACGATTTATTATACCAACAAAATGCGACGGCATTCCTACAACGTATCGATGAGTTCCTCGCTGTTGCGGATAAACATCACATCAAAATTCTCTTTGTATTCTTCGACTCAGTTTGGAATCCGTATCCGGAGCTAGGTAAACAACGCGACCCAATGCCACATGTACACAACTCGGGCTGGGTACAAAGCCCTGGAAGAAAAGCACTGGAAGATCCGACACAATATCCGCGACTCGAAGCTTATGTAAAAGCGGTTACGAAACGTTTTGCGAATGACATCCGCATTTTAGGTTGGGACGTTTGGAACGAACCTGATAACATGACGGGTACTTCCTATGAACGCGTTGAATCACCAAGAAAAGTTGATTTGGTTATCGCGCTGTTACCAAAAGTTTTCGAATGGGTAAGAAGTCAAAAACCTATTCAACCGCTTACATGTGGTGTCTGGGTACTCGAATTCAATGGGAATAAAGAATTAAAACCAATCGAGAAGATTCAACTCGACAATTCCGACATCATATCATTTCACAACTATTCTGATGAAACGAACTTCGAACAGGAAGTTGCATTCTTGAAGAAGTATAACCGACCAATCCTTTGTACAGAATACATGGCGCGCGGAAACAACAGCACATTTCAGGGTGTGTTACCCGTTGCTAAGAAACATGCTGTGGGCGCGTACAATTGGGGATTTGTTAGCGGTAAATCACAAACGATTTATCCTTGGGATAGCTGGGAGAAAAAATACGTGAGCGAGCCACCGCTGTGGTTCCACGATATCTTCCGTACGGATGGAACACCGTATCATCAATACGAAGTAGACTTCATCAAAAACATCACATCAACAAAGACTACGGGCAAATAATTTGGGTTTGTCATCTAGCGAAAGGTCCTCTTCGGGGGACCTTTTTTAATATCACATCCCTCCTCACCTACCGTATCACGTTTACCGCCTTGATACAAATCATCCTATTACTTGTTACCTTGCGACTTAGGGAACACTATCGAGGCACGAGAACATGAGCATTATTTTCGACAGCACAAAAGAATCATGGGAAGCCGGTTATGAAGCCGGCGATTGGAATTTTATCGAAGAACCAATTGAGAAAAATCGATCGGCTGTTATAGCCATGTATTGTGCTCACCTGCGGCCCCAAGGACAAATACTCGATGTTGGATGCGGAACCGGTACGCTATTCCAAGTGCTGAGTACAGAACAACAATCGAACTATCTCGGAATTGACATTAGCGCTGTCGCGGTTGCGCGAGCAAAGCAAAAAAAGAACATCCGCGCGATTGCCGTGAGTGCCGAAGATTTCACCACCGATGAGAAATTCGATGTCATCATCTTCAATGAAGTTCTATATTATCTGGATTACCAACAGACACTTCAACGATACAAAGACTTTCTCAAACCAAATGGACTGATCATCATCTCGATGTATCGTATTCCAGAGATTTCCGAACGGCGGCAGGTTGCAAAACTTTGGCGAACAACCGCTACCTTGTTTCAATCGCTTGACGAAGTCACCATCATTGGAAAACATCAGGACGCGAAAATAACCTGGGACGTCAGGATCTATCAATTGAAATAAACGACCATAATGTTTTACCATGCCTAAGAAATTCACATTTCTGATCTTACCAGAAGTTCATTTACTGGATCTCGCCGGACCTAACCAGGTTATTGGCGAAGCGATTGATCTGGGTGCTGATTTCCAGATCGAATACTGTGGCATAGACGAGGCCGTGTCATCTTCGGCCGGATTGGGCATCAACAATCTCACCCATTTTTCTAAGATAAAACTTAAAAAAGGCGACTACCTCATTATTCCTGGATCGCGAGTCAAGCATCTTCAATCGCGGGCGTTTAAAACAAACAAAGCATTGTTTCAATGGCTACGCGATGTTCACGAGGCAAATGTTTTCTTGGTCAGTATTTGTGTCGGCGCGTTTGTTTTGGGGGAATCCGGACTGCTCAACCGTATCGAATGCACGACCCATTTTGACGTGACCGAAAAACTTCAAACTAATTTTCCAAACGCGCGCGTACAGGAGAATGTACTATATACATTCGACAACAACATCTACACGAGCGCCGGCATTGCTTCTGGTATTGATCTGATGTTGCATATTCTAGAAAAAAACACAGACGGAAACTTTGCCCATAGGGTCGCGCGCGAGCTTGTCGTTTATAAACGTCGTGATGGGCTGCACTCCCAGCAAAGCGTATACTTCCAGTATCGTGATCACTTCCATCACGGCATCCACAAAGTACAAGACTATCTGATTGAGAATCTCGATCGAAAACATTATTTGATTGATCTTGCCGCACGCGCCAACATGAGTGAGCGAAACTTCTCCAGACTTTTTAAGAAAGAAACCGGTGTTACGGTAAATCAATTTATCACCAATGTCCGCCTGGAAAAAATCAAATCGCTGATCAAAAGTCCCGACTTGTCGCGAAAACAAATTGCTAATCGTGTGGGACTTCAAAGCGAAAAACAGGTTACGCGGCTACTGAAATCCGTTGGCTGAAAATGTCCGCAAGTTGACCGACTTCGGCAATTGAAGTCCTGTTACTTTGTCTTACGTTATTATTTACAAACGCATTCGCAACCATGATCACACGTTCCCAGCTTACCCTTCCAGAATATTTCGACCGTTACGTCAATCTTACTGATGACGTGAGCTTGAAAACGGCGCTTGAACAGAGTTTAACGGAACTGGAAAATTTGCCACTATCAACATGGCATGCGCTCGGAAAGCGCGTGTATGCCGAAGGGAAGTGGACCCTTCATGACATCTTGCAACACGTGATCGACACGGAAAGAGTTTTCTGTTATCGCGCCTTGTCTTTTGCACGCGGTGAACAAAATGCGCTCCCTTTTGATGAGGAGCTGTACGGAAGAAATGCCAACGCCAGCAAGCGAAGTCTTGAAGACCTTTTAGAAGAAGCGCTCTTGGTCAGAAAAGCCACCATCAAAATGTTCAATAGCTTTGACGACGTCATGTTGGAGCGCGTCGGAATCGGATTCAAAGGCCCCTACTCTGTTCGCATCGTCGGCTACATTATCGCGGGCCACCAACGCTGGCACTTTAACGTGATTAAAGAACGTTACATGCCGTTGCTTGAAATACAGGAAAGCGTATAGCGATATCGTTAGAACTATCGATGTAATATTTCGTCACGCCGCCAAGTTTCTGCAATATTTCAGTTGCTAAACTTTCTCGAATACTTTTCATCTTTTTCTATCGAACGCCGGACGACCATTTCACGCGTAGTACGGTGATAACGTGTCATTGATCCTTAATCCGGTGACGATCAAATGTCAATTTGCCATTCCAACATCATGCAATCGAAAGCAGTGAACATGCGCTTACACCTCTTTTGACTCAAATCCATTCTATTGCTTCGGCACCACCAGGGTGATCATCCAATAAAACAACTTCCCTATCCTCAAAGGGTCAGTATTTGCAGTGAACAAAAAATCTCAAAGAGGCTAGGCTTCAATCAGCTTGCTTTTATCGATGAATGTAATAATAGCGCAGAAGTTAAACTTCATTTCCCATCGATTAACCAGAAATTTGTATCCTCAGAAAGTACGGTCATGCGCAACCCATATTTCGCTCTCTTAAAAACGGCTTGGCAATACACATCAGATCAGAAAGGCCGGTTTATTTTCATCTACACGATGTTCGTTGTTGCCAATATCATCGTTGCGCTTAATCCGATTCTATACGGCTGGTTTGTGAACGACATACAGCAACATGGCGCAGACGCACTTTCGACAGGATGGATCTACGCAGCCTCTTTTCTTGGCCTACGGCTTATTGAATGGGCTTTCCATGGTCCGGCGCGTGTGATGGAACGAAAGCTCGCGTTTAACATTTCAAAAAACTATCTCGAGAGTCTTTACACGAAGGTGCTGCACCTGCCAATGAAATGGCATCAAGAAAATCACAGCGGCGCTACGATCAGCAAACTCCGCAAAGCGCATGAAGCATTGCGTGAATTCTTCCAAAACGGCTTCATATACTTATACTCCATTGGCAAATTTGTATTCTCGTTTGGCGCCATGCTCTACTTCTCGCCCTTGTTTGGATCTATTGGTGTTTTACTTGGAATCATCACGGTGTTTATCATCATGAAATTCGATGTACAGTTTATTAAATCATTGAAAGAAGTTAACAAGAAAGAAAACGAGGTATCGTCGACGCTTTTTGACAGCCTTTCAAACATTCTTACGGTAATCACTTTACGACTTGAGAAGAGCATGAAAACGGGATTCATGTCGAAAGTGAAAAACGTCTATCCTCCTTTTAGGCGGAATGTCGTGATCAATGAGTGGAAGTGGTTCGTTGCCCAAATGATGGTTGGACTAATCTATGCGGTGATAACCGTCGGGTACATTTACCAACACGCAGTACCCGGAGAGACCTTTATGATTGGTGGACTTATTATTTTGCTTGGGTATGTCAATCAATTCACGAGTGTCTTTAATGACATCGCGGCGCAATACACGCAAATTGTAAAATTCGACACTGATGTTCAAAATGCAAGAGACCTCGAAGAAGCATCGATGAGGTATCCTCTCAAGACGTCGGATAATCGCCTACCTGATCTCTGGAAGGAAATGTCGATTTCAAACTTGAATTTTGTACGTGAGAACGCTGGCGAAAGAACAGGCACTGGTATTCATGCACTTGATATGCGGATCGAAAAAGGACAAAAGATAGCGCTGATCGGCGAAAGCGGAAGTGGTAAGAGTACATTGCTGAGCTTACTGCGTGGCTTGCATGAGCCATTACCAGGATCGCACGTCGTGATCAATAATTACGGCGACATTCCATTTAGCGACATTGCCTCTGCGGTAATGCTGTTTCCGCAGGAACCTGAGATTTTTGAGAACACCGTTCGCTATAACATAACGCTTGGGCTACCGTTTTCCGAAGAAGTCATTCTCAAGGCATGTGAGAACGCCCAATTACTCGACGTACTTCACAAACTGCCCAACGGACTCGACACGTTCTTACATGAGAAAGGTGCAAACTTATCGGGAGGACAACGTCAAAGGCTTGCATTGGCGCGAGGCATTCTTGCGGCTCAGAGCAGCGACATCATCCTCATGGACGAACCTACGAGTAGTGTTGACCCCAAAACAGAAAGGTTACTCTATCAAAACCTATTCGAACGATTCGCAGACAAAGCCGTAGTCTCTTCCTTGCATCGCCTACATCTCCTTCCATACTTCGACTACATTTACATCTTAAAAAATGGCAACATTATCGATGAAGGAACATTCGCTGACTTAACACGCTACAGCTTAGTACTACAGGAGATGATGCAACACCAAACTGAAGAAGATAAAACACCTGCATCTTTAAACGTTGCACGATAAGTGAATGCATTGAAGTCGGACTCGATGCTCGCAGTCGATGGCGGACAAAAAAAAGACAGGAAGTGATCCTGTCCGAGGCAGTCATTGGTTCTCTCCAACACAAGGAAGCCTTGAACAAAAGTAAAACAAAAAAGTGAATTCCCGAATATTGGATCAGAAAATCAGCGCCTTACGAAAGATGGCCCGGTACACAACTTTCGAACAGCGGCTGAATTCAGTTAAACGACTCCCGAAATTGAATCGGTGACAAGCTGGTCTTTTTCTTGAATAACGTACTAAACGATTGCGGATGCTCGAAACCAAGCAGGAACGCAATCTCACCAACAGACAATGTTGTTGTCGTAAGTTTTTCCTTTGCCTTCTCAATTAGCTTTTCATGAATGTGTTGCTGCGCATTTTGTCCTGTGTGAAAACGTAGCAAATCACCAAGGTAGTTGGGAGACAAATTCATTTGCTCTGCCAGATAATGCACTGTTAGTAGTCCACGCTTGGCCGACATATCCGAATCGAAGTATTGTTTAACGATTTGCTCAAGTTTCACCAGCAGCTGATGATTATTATTCTTCCGCGTAATAAACTGGCGTTCATAAAACCGATTTGAGTAATTGAGCAATAACTCAATTTGTGACAGAATGATCTCCTGCGTGTGTTTGTCGATGTGTCTGCACTCGCTATCGATTCGATTGAGTATCGTAATGAGATTTTCCTCTTCTTCCGCCGAAAGATGAAGCGCCTCATTTACGGCGTATGAAAAAAAACTATAACGACTTATGGTATTGGCAAGTGTGTGAGAGAGCAGAAAGTCGGGATGAAAAATCAACAGATATCCCGATCCGCATTCTATCGTCTGCAGATCGAGATATTGAACCTGATTGGGTGCCGTAAAGCTTAAAACGCCTTTATCATAATCGTAATGTTGTTGGCCATACTTAATCTTACCCTTGGCATCACGCTTCAGGGCAACACAGTAAAACTGGTTCACAAAACCTTTCCAAACATCGTCTTCTAAAAAAACACTTTCCGTTAAGTTAATCACACTCACCAACGGATGTCGTGGCGCTGGTAAACTGAGCAACCTGTGAAATTCTGACACGGTACGAATGGTATTCATGGTTTCGTTTTTCGGCTTCTTACTTCACAACCAATATTTAATCGATCAGGTTCATACTAAACGCATCATATGGATTGCCTGTATCCGTTCCAAGTGGTACAATGCGCTCCAACGTTGCGAGATCGGCCTCACTGAGTTGCACGGCGGCAGCAGCGATATTTTGTTCCAAATATTTTCTACGCTTGGTTCCCGGAATGGGCACAAATCCTTTGCTTACACTCCACGCCAATGCTAACTGCGACGACGTAATACCTTTTTCTGACGCCATCGACTCAATGGCTTTAACCAAATCAATATTCTTATAAAAATGTGCCTCTTGAAATCGCGGAATTCCTCTTCGGAAATCATCTTTCGGCAAATCGTCAATGCTCCGTATCTGCCCCGTTAAAAATCCACGACCTAGCGGTGAATAGGGAACGAAACCAATACCAAGTGTTTGAAGTGTTTTCAAAATACCCCGCTCTTCCACGGTGCGCTCGAATAAAGAGTATTCACTCTGCACCGCCGTAATCGGGTAAACGTTGTGTGCGCGGATAATCGTCTCAGAAGAAACTTCCGATAATCCTAAATATCCAACCTTGCCTTCTTTAACCAACTCACTCATCGCGCCTACTGTTTCTTCAATGGGTGTATCTTTGTCCAATCGATGCAAATAATAAAGATCGATGTAATCTGTATTAAGATTTTTAAGAGAGCGTTCTACCGACTTCTTAACATATTCCCTCTTGCCGTTGATTGCCCATGTAACTTTCCCTGCATCATTGATCTCCCATCCAAATTTCGTGGCGAGGATGTATTGCGAGCGATTTCCTTTGATCGCTTTCGCAATCAGCTGCTCATTTTTTAAAGGGCCATAAAGGTCAGCGGTGTCCAAGAAATTTCCCCCGAGTTCTTGCGACCGATGTATCGTTGCGATAGCCTCTTGCTCATCAGACGGCCCGTACATATTGCCTTCCTCAAAACCTGTCATACCCATACATCCTAAGCCGATAACGGGAACATTCAAACCCTGACGCCCTAATGTTGTTGTTTTCATATCGATCAATTAAAAATTAACGATACAAAGATCATCAGCACGAAATTGAACGATGTATGCAAACCCCTGAAGGTTGTATGCAAATCACAGGCATGCATTGAGGAGCAGAATCTCTCCGAAGCGAAGTCTACTTGATGCTTTTCGTTTTGTTCTTCCGGAACATCCAGGGCGGAACGGAATTGCTCATCGACCATAGGCCGAGACGTTTAGACTTTGCATTCGTCTCCAGTTTTGCCCAAACCGGATTGGTATCGTATTTCTTGAAATGCCATGCTAACCCAGACGATAAGAGATGCTCGTTTACGTTGATCGTATCCGCAAATACAACGCCCACTACACGGCCATATCGATCGACATTTTTTTTGATGATCTTCACCTGGCGGTTAAAGATAAGGTTCGACAGATGTTGCTTCGCTACTTGTCCGAAGTCTTGCGATTTCTCCGGACAATCGATTCCATGTAATCTTACCTTAACTGTTTCATTACTTGCCGTCAACACCGTGAACGTATCACCATCGGATATCTTAACGACCTTACCCTTGATTTGGGCGTAGCCTATGACTATAAATAATTGAAAGAGGATAATGCAAAAAAATGTACGGATCACTTGACTTAGCAGACTATAATGCGGCGCAATATAGTGCTTTTAGAAAAACACAGGTGTTGAATAAACATGAAAGTCATATCATCTACCACGACGCTTTCTTCTACTTGCCACATCGGAGATCTGATGAGCTCTAGCCATACGTTTACTGAAAAGATCGCCTAATGTAAGGCTGTGGATACTGAGAACGCGGTGAAGCGATTTTAGCGTCATGTTGGTTCTCCCTTTCTCCATGCGCCAGTAATGAATGGATGGAAGCTTATATTTAGCAGCAAAATCAGCATGACTTCTAAAACCTTTCTCTTTACGAAAATGTCTTAGATTCTCTCCTATCATTTCAAGAATCTCGACGAAAGAACTGTCGTTGTCTGTTGAGCGTTTCATTGCCAATGATATTTTTAAACGCGACAAACAAACGGTATGCCTTACGAAAAAAAATGAAAAATAGTCAGAATGTATACCTAGACAAACTGCCAATTTTTCGGGCCCGAATGCCAGCGACATGCCCGTAAACTCACTCATGCTTTCGCGTGTACGCTCAAACTTTTGGATCGCGAAGAGTGCCTCAATTAAAGTTTGTTGTTCGGTCATGCGATGGGCTACTCGAATGAGCACATCGCATCACAATCGACGATGCTACCCATCAGTACGACGCCATGAAAAACAAATTTCTACCTGATACATCATCGATTGTGGTTATTTCTTTCTTACCGAATAACATTACCCTGCTCAATTACTATAAGCTGTTAGCGGCTGAATAGTACCATCACTATTGTACTTGAGCTCAGCAACTTTAACGTTGCGTAAGTGTGTTTTACCAGATAACTGCACATCATGATAAAAAATGTACCATTTGCCATTTACTTCTACAATTGAATGGTGATTCGTCCAACCGTCAACGGGGTTTAAGACTACGCCCTTATACGTAAATGGTCCATACGGTGAATCGCCTATCGCGTAGTTGATAAAATGCGTATCTCCCGTTGAATAAGAGAAATAGTATTTTCCATTGTACTTATGCAACCACGCTGCTTCGAAAAAGCGCTTATCATTCTGACCTTCTAAAAATGTTTTCCCTTGATCGTCTACAATCTTAATTTCTTTTACTTCGCCGTCTAGCTGTTTCATATTTGCGGCCAGTTTGCCTACGCGGGGAAGTATCGCCTGTTGCTCAGGTTTACGCAGTTGTCCTTTCTCGTTGAATTTGTTGTTGTCCCACAATTGCAATTGCCCTCCCCAAATTCCACCGAAATATAAGTAGCACGAACCATCATCATCTTTAAAAACTGTGGGGTCAATACTATAGGTTCCTGGTATTGGCTGTGGCTCTGCTACAAAAGGTCCCTCAGGGCTTTTGCTCGTCGCTACACCTATTCGAAAAATATCTTGCTTATCTTTTACTGGGAAGTAGAGATAATAAGTACCATTGACAAACATCGCATCGGGTGCCCATAGTTGCCTACCTGCCCATGGAATATCATTCACGGATAGTGCCACGCCATGATCTGTGACTTTGCCCCCGATGGAATCCATCGAGAGAACGTGGTAATCGCGCATATCAAAATGATCTCCATTGTCATTCTCGGGAGTTCCAGCATCAATATCATGCGACGGGTATACATAAATTCTTCCGTTGAAAACATGTGCTGAAGGATCTGCTGTGAAAATATGACTCACCAAGGGTTGAGATATCGGTGCGTGTTTTTTACTCGCTACAGAATCAGCTTGAGACGCTACTGTTTCCGTATCATGACTATCCTTTTTGCCGCAGCTCAACACAGTTGCCACAACTAAAAACGGTAAGAGCGTATTTGAGACTTTTATTTTCTCAGGAACGTTGTTTACCATGAACTAGGTTTAATATGAATGAATAATTTAAGTTAAACTGATGAGTCGTTTTAACGGTCGCGCTGTAGACTCGGGCGCAAGTGTGATCAGTTCACGCCTTGTGCTGCTAAAAAGTCATTGACATCTAACCAATGAATAAATGCATCAAACCAGCGATTGCTTGTGCGATCTGGATTTCCGAGACCAAAGCCATGTCCGCCGTTTTGATACAAATGAAACTCAACCGGCTTTCCTGCCTTGTACCAAGAATCGATAACACCGAACTGTCCACGAAACAAAAAATCGTCTGTAGCAATGACGTTAAACATTGGTGGTGCATTTTTGGGAACTTCAACGGCCCCCATACCACCATAGATTGGTCCGATGAAATCCAGCTCCATCGCTTTGGAGTTTAACGTGCAATGCATTGTTAAACCTGCGCCTGCAGAGAATCCAATCATCCCTAATCGCGCGGTGTCTACACCCCATTCTTTCGATCTCTTGATAATCATCGCATACGCTGCCTCCGCATCTTTAAGTTGGTTTGAAAGATCAAAGCGAGGTGCTGTTGGTGTTTCAGTTTTTGGTGCATCAGCAGGGCGCGCCGCTGCGGATGCGAATGTTCTGTTCATGGATTCCTTAAAACCATCGAGCGAAGCTGGTGTTGGATGTAACCTATACTTGAGAACAAAGGCAGCTATACCGCGATCTGCCAATGCTTGTGCTACTTCCCAACCTTCATTGCTTAGGGATAGCCATCTGAAGCCGCCACCAGGTGCTACAATCACGGCCGCACCGTTTCCTTTTCCGGGCTTCGGCAGAAAAGGTGTCAATGTCGCTGTCGAGATATTTCTTGCCATAGGATCACCCCATTGGCGAAACCATGTTTCAGGTGAGGTTTGGCCATCAACTTTTCCAGTGCCTAGTAGAATTGCGTTTGGCTCCGCAGGCGTTTCCAATGGATATATCGTACCATCTTGCGCGTAGGCAACTGTTGTGACGGATAGTGATAAAGCAAATAGCAATGCTTTACCTTTTTCGAGTAAGGAGAATTGTGTTAACATGTTTGATATTTTACGGGTTGGCAAATTGTGATGTTGAACGCAGATCGATTAAACACTCTTAATCATATGAGGAAAGTGATCACGATAGCATTCACAGCGACACAAATTTGCGGAACCGTTAAACTGCGTACTTCTGCACAGATCGAATACCAAAAATCAACGCCGTTGAATTTTAAACAAAAAGTTACGATAACAAGATGACCACTACTCACCACCCTGTTGCAAATTGGCAATCTCTTCAAATTCTTCTTCAAGTTTGACACTAAGCTTTTCAAAAATCTTGAAGTACTTTGCATAGGTAGCATGATCGTGCTGTCTTGGATAAATGGTTTCCTGGAAAGGTGTACTTCCAGCGGCAGCTTCAAGGTCGGTGTATATGCCCATGTCGATCGCATTGAGCAGAAACGCTCCTCTCGCGGCGCTGCTGAAGTTCGCCACAGTATGAACAGGCTTGTTAAATATATCCGCCATTAGCTGAGTACAAAAGGGAATCGTTGCAAAGCTACCGTTAACGGACAGGCTATTGATCGCTCGATGTTCTTGGAGTATTTTTCCAATGCTGTATACCTCGTATAAGATACCTTCGATTGTTGCGCGGATGAAGTGAGATCGTTCGTGTTTAATATTGATTCCAAAATAAGACCCGCGTGCATTCGCATTCCAAAGTGGAGCCCGTTCGCCAAGGAGATACGGTAAATACACTAGTCCGTCAGATCCCGCGTTGACATTCGCCGCGTCTCGTATTAAACCTTCCATGATCTGCTCCGTATCGAAAGGGACACTAAAATCGCCAAATTGTTTCGCAAACCACTCGAACACAACGCCACCGTTATTGGTGGGTCCGCCCGAGACATAACAATTTTTAGTGATCAGGTAATTAAAGAATCGCTGCTTTTCGTCTTTCAAAACTTCCTTGCCCACAATTCTCACCGCGCCACTGTCTTCGATCGTCACTGTTGCTTTATCTTCACGCCAAACACCTGCTCCCAATGTTGCCATGCAACCGTCGCTTGAACCAATCATTATACGTGTGTCCGGCGATAAACCCAATGACGTTTGAAACTCCTTACGAAGTTTACCAGGAGAACTAAACACAGAGGTTAATTCAGGCAAGCGTTCAGAGTTAATACCGGCAAAGTCGAGCGACTTAGATTCCCAACCAATGGTGTGAATGTTTAATAGTCCCGTTGCAGAAGCTAAACTATAATCGATCACATACTCGCCTGTAAGCTGTTGAAGGATATAACTTTTCATTGACAGAAACTTAAACGTTTTATTAAAACGCTCAGGGTCATGATTCTTCACCCACGCGATCTTTACCAACGGCGACATGGGATGGATCGGCGTGCCTGTTGCATTATAAATCAGTTTACCTAAGTCCGAATGTTTCAATTCGTTCGCCTCCTTCTTACCCCTATTGTCCGCCCAGGTAATGAGATTACCCAGAGGCACACCATGCTTGTCGATGGCGAGTAGACTGTGCATCGAAGCCAGGAAACAAATTGAACGGACATCGTATCTTTTCGGATGCAACTTTTCTGTGATCAAATTCTTGAGTACATACAGCATGGTGATAAAGATCTGTTCAGGATCCTGTTCACTATAATCTGGCTGGCTATGAAATGTTGGATATGAACCCTTCGAGGAGGCTACGACATTTCCCGCGAGATCAAACGCAAATACACGTACAGCATTTGTTCCAAGTTCAATCGTAATGATGCATTCCATATTCCTTCGATTAATTGTTATCATTTCTTCTTTCTAAATTCCACAGGTGTATATCCAGTAAGCTTCTTAAAAGTTGTCGAAAAATGTTGCGAGGAGTAAAAGCCAGTTTCCAGAGCGATTTCTGTCATATTCATCTCTTGTTGTTTTAACAACCTGGTTGCCTCGGAAATACGAATGTTAATCAAGTAGTTTAAGGGCGAGAATCCTGTGTAATTCTTAACCTTCTCTGAAAACGCAGTCGTTCCTAAGCCAATCAACGCGGCCATCTCTTCAACCGTCCATTGATGCGCGAGGTTTTGCCGTAGCGTTTGCTCTAGCTTAGTAAATGTTTGTGGAAAGTCTCTACGCAAATTCATCTGGTGCGTTGATTGCCGTACAACTAAAATCAGCAGTTCATCGATGAGGTGATTCACACGTGTTGCGTATCCTATTTCCTGTTGTGACAATTCATCTTTGATGGTTTGAATGATCGTAAACGCATCCTTCATTCTAACCAATACCGATGTGTTGTTAAGCTGCAGGATGTTACCGATTGTAAGACTCTCCGTCTCCGATAGTCCGCTCCATGTCCCGAATATTATCTTCCTCTGCTGCTCGACACGTTCAACACCAATAGACAACCAACATACCGTACCGATATCCATACAGCCTTTCGTGCCACCGAATTTTTGTCCAGGAAGGATAATCGCCAGGTCTCCTGGGTAGAGTACATAAGCGCGCTCATTAATACTCCAATCAAATTTACCGTCAAGGATATAATATATTCTGATCTCATTCACGATCGATGAGACCAACGAATCAAGTTGGATACTGGTGTTTTTTCGAATAGCGATTTCGCTGATGTGTGGAAAACCAGTAAGCTCTGAAGAATGTCCTTGATGCAGATAAAACTGGTTCATTAACGTGACAGTTAAGCGTTGCTTTTCGGTAGTTCATGAAAGGCCACACAACAAATCTTAAAAAAACATTGCGCTTAACAAGCATCCGTTGTCCGAAATTTTTAAAGTTTATTATCGAATGTGTTTAAAATTCAACGCTGGCGAATATTGGAAGTTTGCGCCCTGCTTAATTAACAGTTTGCATGACTAAGCCAGCCAACCTGTGAGTCGCCTCTATCAAAAGCACGCTGTTACTATAACACTCTTGTCATGCTTACTAGCGACAGACTGTAAACAGCCTGAATCGTCGGACCTCGTTCCTTTCAGAAATGTATCACTCTCTATTGACAAACGCGTTGATGATCTTGTATCTCGCTTAACACTCGAAGAAAAGATCAGTCAAATGATGAACGACGCACCTGCCATTGAACGCCTGGGGATACCACGCTATAATTGGTGGTCGGAAGGATTACATGGCGTAGCACGTGCAGGGCTAGCGACTGTTTTTCCGCAGGCAATCGGATTAGGCGCCACGTGGGATGACGACTTAATGAATCGTGTCTCCACGGCAATTGCCGACGAGGCCCGCGCAAAACATCATAACTTCGTTGAAAAAGATAAGCGGTTCATTTATCAAGGCCTCACACTGTGGTCGCCCAACATCAATCTGTTCAGGGACCCACGTTGGGGACGCGGTCAAGAAACGTATGGCGAGGATCCCTACCTGACAGGAACGTTAGCAACTGAATTCATTAAGGGTTTACAGGGCAATGACACTACCTATTTTAAAACGATCGCCACAGTAAAACATTTTGCAGTTCATAGTGGTCCTGAACCAGAACGTCATTCTTTCAACGCCACAACCAGTGAAGAAGATTTGCACGACACATACCTGCCGCATTTCGAGATGGCGATCAAAAATGGAAAGCCGTATTCCGTGATGTGTGCATACAACCGCTACAATGGCGAGGCCTGCTGTGGAAGTCCACGCCTGCTCAGCGATGTGCTCAGAAATGAATGGGGTTTTAATGGCTTTATTGTCTCAGACTGCGAAGCGATCACAGACATTTACAAATTTCATAAGATCGTTGAGACACCAGAAGAGGCTGCAAGCATTGCCGTGAAAGCGGGAACTGATCTTGAATGTGGGAAGGTATTTCAAACTTTGAAGGATGCAGTCAATAAAAACCTCATCAGCGAAGCTGACATCGACGTGGCCGTGAAGAGACTATTCACTGCACGCTTCAAGCTTGGTATGTTCGATCCAAAAGAAAAAGTAAAATTTGCGCAGATACCGTATGCTGTTGTAGATAGCAAAGAACATCAAAACCTAGCGGTTGAAGCGGCACGCAAATCGATCGTACTATTAAAAAACAAAGGTGGTATTCTGCCACTGAAAAAAAATCTCAGCACGATCGCCGTGATTGGTCCTAATGCCGATCAATGGCTCATGCTCCTGGGTAACTACAATGGCGTTCCGTCAAAAACGATCACACCCCTTGCTGGAATAAAACAAAAAGTATCCGCAAATACGAAAGTACTTTTCGCGCAAGGATCAGAGTTAGCGGAAGGTATGCCCATGTATTATCCGATCCCCAAGGAAGTCCTCCTAACAAGTGAAGGACAACCTGGAATTAAGGCTGAGTTTTTTGACAACAGCTCACTTACCGGACCGCCACTATTTTCTGAAATTACACCCACACTCGATGCGAATTGGTTTGATAAAGCGCCTCGCCAAGGAATGGATGATGATAATTTCAGCGTTCGTTGGAGCGGTGAAGTTAGACCTACACAATCAGGTACTTATCGCTTAGGGATTATATCAACCTGCAATACCAAGTTATATTTAAATGATAGTGTCATCGCTAAAACTGTTTATCACTTTCGCGACGAATACGGCGATCCAAGACTTCGTAAATCAATTCCCCTGAAGCTCGAGGCTGGGAAGAAATACAAAATTGTAGTTGAAGCCATCGAGACATTTGCCGATGCGCAAGTTCAACTTGTGTGGGCAGCGCCGAAGCCCGATCTAAAACAAAAGGCACTCGAAGTTGCACGACAAGCAGATGCTGTTGTGATGGTGATGGGACTAACCCCCAATATGGAGGGTGAAGAAATGGATGTGCAAATAGATGGATTTCGCGGAGGTGACAGGACTAGCATTGATCTTCCGGCGGCACAGCAAGAATTGATCAAAGAAATTCATGCACTTGGTAAGCCTGTGATACTGGTACTATTAAATGGCAGCGCGCTTTCCGTGAATTGGGAAGATGAACATTTAGACGGCATCATTGAAGCGTGGTACCCAGGGCAAGCTGCCGGCGAAGCAATCGCAGACGTATTGTTCGGTGATTATAATCCGGCAGGTAGGCTTCCTGTGACTTTCTACAAATCGACTTCGCAGCTTCCATCTTTTGATGACTACGAAATTACCACGCAAACCTACCGTTACTTCAAGGGAACGCCGCTCTATCCATTCGGCTACGGGCTAAGCTATACGAAGTTTGTTTACGATAAACTTGTTGTGCAAAAGATCGCCAACGACTCGCTTCGCATTACAGCAGCAATCACAAACACCGGAGATCGTGATGGAGAAGAAGTAGTTCAAGTATATGCTTCTCAAAAAAACAGCAACAGCAAGAAAACGCCCATTCGATCTTTGGTCGGATTCAAACGCATTCATTTGCGCGCAAGAGAATCGCTTAACATTGGTATGCAAATCAAGATACCGAAAGGTTTTTTGAACGCGTGCGAGATTTCTATTGGTGGTGGTCAACCGATAATGTCACCAGACGCAACGTCAAATTTTTTAACGACAACTTTTTCATTACAATAATTGAACATGAAGATATACAACACGAAACGCGGAATAGTAATCGAACATTTAAACGAATATTTTCTTTCACCAGAATCTGACTGGGATGTTTTTGTTAATCGGTCTGGCTTATTTCGGAAAGTGCTGGAAGAGATTCATACGCTTGATCCAGAACCATCTCTCTCGGGACAACCACGCAGGGACATACTGGCTCCTATTTCGAAACAAGAAGTGTGGGCTTCTGGTGTTACATACTTAAGAAGTCGCGAAGCAAGAATGGAAGAATCAAAAGACGCCGGTGGTGGAGATTTTTATGCTCGCGTGTATGAAGCGAAACGACCTGAGTTGTTTTTTAAAGCCGCGCCTCACCGCGTTATCGGAACGGGTGGAACTGTCCGGATAAGAAAAGACTCGAAGTGGAATGTACCAGAGCCAGAGCTTGTGCTGTTTATTTGTTCGTCGGGATCTATTGAAGGATATACGATAGGTAACGATATGTCATCGCGAGATATTGAAGGAGAAAATCCGCTATACCTGCCACAAGCAAAATGCTATGACGGATCCGCTGCCATTGGTCCGTGCTTATACGTTCCTGAGCAAGCGATTGATCCTAAGGCTATGATCCGTATTTCTATTGACCGCAGCCATGAATCAGTTTTCTATGGAGAAATATCGATCGATCGAATGAAACGCACGCAGACAGAATTAGCAGAATATCTTTTTCAAGAGCTAAGCTTTCCACATGGTGCTTTTCTCATGACAGGCACAGGCATTGTTCCACCGGACACCTTCACCTTACGAGAAGGCGATGTGATAAAAATCACGATTGAACATATTGGTACACTTGAAAACACAGTTGCATAACCACATATCATGATACAGATTGAAGGTAAACAGCTCATTGGTTTTACTGATCATGCCGAGGGTGCAAAAACATTGCGATCGACAAATGCATCAACAGGTGATAAACTTCAGTATACATTCTCCAAGGCAACACGCGATGAGGTAGCGTTGGCTTGTGAAAAAGCGGGCACTGCATTCCAAACGTACCGAAAGAAAACAGGGATAGAAAAAGCATATTTTCTCGAGACGATTGCAATGGAAATTGAAGAACTTGGTGAGCAGCTCATCGACATTTGTTCTCAAGAAACAGCGTTACCAAAAACTAGAATCGAGAGTGAAAGGAATCGCACCAAGAACCAATTATTGATGTTCGCGTCGATGCTTCGTGAAGGTTCTTGGTTAGATGCGCGAATAGAAACGGCAGACCCTCTCCGTAAACCGTTACCTAAACCGGACATGCGTTATCTTCATGTCGGTTTGGGGCCGGTTGTTGTTTTTGGAGCAAGTAATTTTCCGCTTGCATTTTCTGTAGCGGGAGGTGATACAGCCTCTGCACTCGCCGCAGGTTGTCCTGTTGTCTTTAAGGCACATTCGGCGCATCCTGCAACATCAGAACTTGTTGCCAAAGCGATTCTTTCGGCAGCAAAACAAACACAAATGCCCGACGGTGTTTTCTCACTCCTACATGGTGATGGAAATGTTGTCGGCATGCAGTTGGTGAAGCACAGCCAAATCAAAGCAGTAGGGCTAACCGGCTCATTCGCTGCAGGTAAAGCGCTCTTCGATGCGGCAGCACAACGCGAGCACCCCATTCCAGTATATGCCGAAATGGGTAGTACGAATCCTGTGTTCGTACTCCCGGGAGCATTGAGAAAAAATCCTGAAGAACTTGCAAAAGGTTTTGCTGCTTCGGTAACACTCGGTGTCGGCCAATTCTGTACGAACCCAGGAATGATGTTGTATCGAAAGGATACTTCATCTGAGATTTTCCTGCAGAATCTTAAAGCAGCATTCGAAAATACTTCGGGTGGTGCAATGTTAACGGATGGTATTTTCAACGCCTACACCACCGGTATCGCACGGCATCAGGCAATCGATCAAATAGATGTATTAGCGCAAGGAAAACGAACTGGCGAAAATAACAGCGCCCATCCAATGCTTTTCAAAACAACATCGCATGTATTATCTGATCACCCAGATTTAGCCGAAGAAATTTTTGGCCCTACCAGTATACTCGTTGAGATGCAAACTAAAGATGAGATGCTTTCGGCGGCGCGTAATCTTTCTGGTCATTTAACAGCGACCATTCACGGCACTGAAGAGGACTTGTTGGCGCACGAAGATCTGTTGGATATTTTGACACAAAAAGTTGGTAGGATTATCATTAACGGATTTCCCACGGGTGTAGAGGTTTGCAGCGCGATGGTACACGGTGGTCCTTTCCCTGCGACAACGGATGGTCGTAGTACTTCTGTGGGTACAGCATCTATCTTCCGTTTTACACGTGCTGTGTCGTTTCAAAATATGCCGCAGCAAATGTTGCCAGCAGAACTGAAAGACGAAAATCCACTCGCGATCTGGCGCCTCATCAACGGCGTGCGAACAAAAGAAGCAATCAAGTAAACGCAAATATTTAACGACAGCGTTAGTTTCCCCACCTAGCGCTAGCCCAAAAACAATTTACATCTCTAAGTATTTTGAATATGAAGTATAGAAGCGCCGAATGGTTTGGAAAAAAAGATAAGATGGGATTCATCTACAGAAGTTGGATGAAAAACCAAGGCTTTCCTGAAGATCTTTTTGATGGTCGTCCTGTGATTGGCATTTGCAATACATGGTCTGAGCTCACACCATGCAACGCACACCTTCGCGATATCGCGGAATATGTAAAGCGTGGAGTCTACGAAGCTGGTGGATTTCCACTCGAGTTTCCCATTATGTCGCTTGGAGAAACACTATTAAAACCAACCGCGATGTTGTTCCGCAATCTTGCGAGCATGGATGCTGAAGAATCTATTCGAGGTAATCCGCTCGACGGTGTGGTACTACTTACAGGATGTGATAAAACGACGCCCTCAACAATGATGGGCGCTGCCAGTGTAGACTTGCCAACACTCGTAGTCCCGGGAGGTCCGATGCTTAATGGCAAGCACCAAGGAAAAGATATTGGATCAGGCACGGTTGTTTGGAAATTTACTGACGATCTGAAGACCGGAAAGATGACCTATGATGAATTCTCTCACGCGGAGAGTTGTATGTCTCGTAGTCCAGGTCATTGCATGACGATGGGCACAGCGTCAACGATGGCTTGTATGGTCGAGTCGTTGGGAATGACCCTGCCAGGCGCTGCGGCTATTCCTGCGGTAGATTCACGCAAGAAAGTACTTGCTCAGCTATCGGGAAGACGAATCGTAGAAATGGTAAAAGAAGATCTTAAGATTTCAAAAATCTTAACACGTGAAGCTTTTGAAAACGCGATCAAGGTAAATGCCGCAGTCGGTGGTTCTTCAAACTTTATTATTCACCTCACGGCGATTGCAGGACGAATTGGCGTTGACCTCAATCTCGATGACTTTGACAAAATTGGAAGCCAAATTCCATTACTATTGAATCTGATGCCTTCTGGTAAATTCTTGATGGAGGATTTTTACTACGCGGGTGGTCTTCCGGTCATCATGAAAGAGCTAGCCGCTGTCTTGCATATGAACACCATGACAGTGAATGGAAAAACGCATGGAGAAAACATTCACAGTAAGGTGACTTGCTACAATAGCGACGTGATTGCGAGCTATGAAAATCCGATCATCAAAGAAGCAGGGATCGTTGTTGTTAAAGGAAATCTTGCGCTCAATGGGGCAGTCATTAAACCTTCTGCAGCAACACCTTCGCTGATGAAACATAAAGGACGCGCAGTGGTTTTCGAAAATATTGAAGACTACCATGAGCGGGTAGATGATCCCAACCTCGACATCGATGAAACGTGTGTCATGGTTTTGAAAAGTGTTGGTCCTGTTGGGTATCCAGGAATGCCTGAAGTTGGCAACATGCCACTACCAAAAAAAATACTCGACAAAGGAATTACTGACATGGTTCGCATCTCTGACGGACGCATGAGTGGAACAGCATACGGAACAGTAGTGCTTCACATATCACCCGAATCTGCTATCGGCGGAAACCTAGCATTGGTGGAAAATGGAGACATCATTGAGTTAGATGTTGAGGCACGTCTTATCCATCTCCACGTATCTGACGAAGAACTTGCAGTCCGGCGTACGCGTTGGAAAAAGCCCGATGCAATTGCGGATCGTGGTTATGTGAATTTATATGTGAATCATGTTCAGCAAGCAGATAAAGGTGCAGACCTCAATTTCCTGGTAGGTAAATCCGGATCAAAGGTAGCACGCGATTCCCACTGACGCTTCTATTGAGATGACATTTATACTTCTTGCAGCTTGTATTACTTGCCTTGTACTACTCATCACGTGGGTTAAGTTAAATCCGTTTCTAGCCTTTCTGATTGTTGGAACGCTCGCGGCATTGCTATTGGGAATGCCGCTTGATGATATCTCAAAATCGGTGAACAAAGGAATTGGAGACACCCTTGGATCACTTGTCATTGTCATAGCATTAGGCGCCATGCTTGGAAAGCTCGTTGCCGAAAGTGGCGCAGCACAGCGCATCACATTGACGATGCAACAATTCTTTGGCGCGCGTCATTTGGTGTGGGCAATGAGTTTAACAGGTTTTTTAGTCGGTATTCCGCTCTACTATAATGTTGGGTTCGTCTTGATGATCCCCATCATATTCTCTGTGGCCTATCAATACAAACTTCCATTAATCTATGTAGGGCTTCCGATGCTAGCATCGCTATCGGTGATGCATGGATTTCTTCCACCGCATCCTTCTCCACTTGCATTGGTAACACAATTCAATGCTGACATTACAACCACGTTTGGATATGGTATCATCATTGCAATTCCTGCAATCATTATCGCCGGTCCATTATTTGCGCGCACCGTAGCATCTATACAAACAAAACCACCAACGTTATCCCTATGCGCCGACAGACCACATGATACATTGCCGGGCACCGTTAACAGTCTCATTTCTTCACTGCTTCCAGTCGTACTCATTGGACTCACGACATTGCTGTCAAAAATTTTTGCAGGAAATCAACACGCGGAACAGGCACTTCTTTTTATTGCTGAGCCGAATCAAGCGATGTTACTAACCATCGTCATCGTTACGTACACGCTCGGCATTCGCACAGGAAAGAAATTATCGTCCATTATGATGATCTACGCTGAGGCCGTCAAGGACATTGCCATGATCCTCTTAATCATCGGAAGCGCTGGGATATTAAAACAAATTCTCTTCGACAGCGGCGTTAGCGATGAGATTGCAGATGCATTTAAATTGCTAGACTGGCCTCCACTCGTGCTCGCATGGGTTGTCACAGCCGTATTACGTTTGGCATTGGGATCGGCTACCATCGCAGGACTTACTGCTGCTGGTGTTGTTTACCCATTGACGCAACATATGAACATTGACCCCAACCTGCTGGTGCTTTCCATTGGTGCGGGAAGTTTATTTTGCTCACACGTGAACGACACAGCATTTTGGTTATTCAAAGAATACTTCGGACTCACCATCAAAGACACGTTTCGTTCCTGGACGATAATGGAAACCATCGTTTCGATCATCGGCCTCATTGGCGTATTAGCGCTAGATTACATCATACAATAGTGTGACGATCGCTTCGTCAAAGTTTACATGCATGCGCCTATTTAAAGAAGGGATAACCTGGTGCTGCATACTTTTTCATTCCTTCTTCATTAATATCCACGCCAATACCAGGTTTTTCTGAAAGCGTAATGAATCCGTTCTCAACCATGGTGCCATCGTAGGTTACAATGTCTTTATACATTGGATCGGTATGAAAATACATTTGCCACTCGAGGATCATAAAATTTGGAACGGACGCGCATACGTGGCAAGACGCCATCGCGCCTAGAAATGAAGCTACCATGTGCGGCGCAAAAGGGACATAATACAGGCTTGCGAGGTTGGCAATACGCTGTCCCTCTCCCAGCCCACCAGCTTTTTGAAGATCAGGCATAATGATGTCTACGGCGCCAAGCTCTAGCAATCGGCGAAAGCCATATGCCAGATACAAATTCTCGCCTGCACAGATCGGGGTCGTTGTCGAATCTGAAATGATTTTGTATGCCTCTGCATTTTCCGCAGGAATAGGTTCTTCCAGCCACATCAAATTAAGATGCTCAAGACGTTTTGCAATTTGCTGTCCTGTTACTGCATCGTATCGTCCGTGCATATCACAACAGATATCAATATCAGGACCTACTGCCTCGCGTGCCGCAGTTACCTGATCGACCATACGTTTTAATTCACCAGGACTTGCAGTCCAATTGTAGCTATCGTACTTGGTTGGATCATTTCGTTGATCAAGGTCGAACTTGATCGCTGTAAATCCCATCTTCTTTGCTTCAAGTGCTGACTTAGCAAAATCTGCCGGCGTTGGAAGATTTCTTTGATATAAGGCGGTGTCGCAATACACTCTTATTTTATCTCTAAACTTTCCGCCAAGCAACTGATATACCGGCACACCAAGTGCCTTCCCAGCAATGTCCCACAAAGCAGTTTCTATTGCAGAGAGTACAGCGATATACATCCCAGCCTGAGCTCCTTGAAAAATTCCAGACTTTCGCAGATCGTCAAATATTCGATGAACATTTAACGGATTTTTTCCCTTGAGACGAAACTCTAACGCCTTCACAAAATGATATGTGCCCGCGACAGCATCAACACCTTCACCACATCCATAGATGCCCTGATCGGTATGAATTTTTACAAAAAGACTACTGCCATATTTTATAAAAGCACAATGAACTTCTGTTATCTTTAAGTCAGCCGGTTTTGAGTTTGTATTACTTCTATCGACCGCCTGAATAAGACTGTTACCAAACGTTGTACTCAACGGTGCGAGCATAGCGCCTGCGGCCATAGCACTTTTAAAAAACGCGCGTCTAGATTTTGAACTTGACATCTTCGTATGATTTAGTTTTACCTACCAGGTTCGTTGCTTTAACAATTCTTGAATCTGCTCTTTGGGCACGGGAAGTTTTTCCGCATTGGATCGAAGCCATTGTAAAAAATCTTTTTCAATATCATCAGACCACCGTGTGTCAATTTGCCCAGGTGTATATTTCTGTTCACGAAGTCGCTGATGGCCGAACATATCACGAAGGCGAACCACTTCTGAAATCTTGACTACCTTTTCAGCCAAATGCGCTGGAATAAAAATCACACCGCCATTACGCCCAAGCACAACATCTCCTGGCATTACTGTCGCATTACCAATTCGCGTTGGCGTATTGATACCTACTAAAGTCGTATTCAATTGACCTTTTGGATCGTTGAGATGATGAGACGGATGATAGCTGCGAAAGAAGGAAGTAAAAGATCCGATCGCTTTCAATCCATTGATATCGCGCACGGCTCCGTTGTAGACAATACCGTTTCCTGTCTTGGTAAAAATTGAGTTTCCTAAATTATCCCCTATGGTTGGTCCATCTTCATGCGCGCCAAATTGATCAACGACATACACATCGCGTCTTGTTAGCAAATCGATTGGCCACGAGTTTTGAGACTTCACTCTTTTGTCGCGTGTATGTCCACGATCGTCAATCACGCGATGAATATCAGGGCGCCCCGGCATGAATGTGGCGGTCACTGCTCTACCGACCAATACGCTGTCAGGATTAATGGTCATCCAGTCACCATCAAATTGATGTTTAAAATTTTCGTTACGCAATACAGCCCATGCTTCTTCGAGCGTGACCTGTTTCATGCGATCAAGTATTGCGTCAGGAACTTTCGGTCTACCATCTGCAAAGCGTTCGCCATGCCACTCTGGTGTGAGAAAGATGAGCTCCTCTTTCGAGATCTGTTGCCCTACAGCGCAGATCGATTGTACCATGATCGTTATCACGGTTAACGATCTTTTTAATTCGAATATTCTATTCATGATTTCGAAGTGAGGTGATAGGTTCGTCGGCGTTGGGTGAATCGATACTTTCTTCGGCATTCTGCAACGGTCGCCCACGCCACCACAGCGCCAACGACGATCCCGTGATGTTCATGACGGGTGCAAATATTGCTGGTGCAAGTCCAACCGTCGACAATTTGCCCATGGCCAATGCCAGGCTTGATCCAAGTCCGGCGTTTTGTAAACCCACTTCAATGGCAATTGTACGACAGTCTTTTTCCTCCATACGCAACATGCGTGCAGACCAATAACCAAAAAAATAACCGCTGATATTATGAATGATCACCGCCAGAATTAAATAACCACCGACAACAAGTAACGAATCACGACCTGCTGCCGTAATGACGACGATGATCAGACCTATACCGATCATTGAAATGGCAGGCATAATGTTATCAAGTAATCTGGACCGACCATGGAAAAATCTATTGAAGACAAGACCCGCGCATACCGGCAGGATAACAATCTTCGTGATATCCCATACCATCGCCCAAAAATCTATGTGAACATATTCCCCAGCGAACAACTGCATAAATAGTGGTGTGACGAGTGGAGAGATGAATGTTGATATCGCCGTTAGCGTTACAGACAGCGCGAGATTTGCACGCGCTAAATAAGTCATCACGTTCGACGCTAGTCCGTTGGGACAACTTCCGATCAGAATAATTCCGGCTGCGACTTCATCATGAAATGAAAATAGACGTGTAATGAGAAATGCCACCAAGGGCATAATGAGGTAATGACAGCCAACGCCGGCAATCACCCCTTTCGGCATTTTCACAACGGCTAAAAAATCATCAATACTCAAACCAGTGCCCATACCGAACATGATTAATTGCATCAGTGGTACAATCAAGATCGATAACTTCACTTCGCCGACAGAAACAAAATATTGCGGATAGTACATCGCTAAACTCACTGCCGCGAGAATCATCACGGTAAATGAATAACCTTTCAACATTTCATAACGTCGCAGAAAAAAGGCAAGTGAAACAAAAAACATCATCAGCAACCACCCCGCATAAAGATGAGCATTCAACGACGTTGCCAGTATGAAACAGAGCGCAAAGAAGACACAGGCAATGATCAGTGAACGATTGAGCGTAGGCATGAATACTTCGGAATTAAATTTCTCCCATAAAAACGAAAGATCAATTAACAAGGAGCGATACCCGTTGAATAATCCGGTAAAAACGGAACTGAGTAGTCCGAGAACTACTCAAATTCCTTTTCTACCACAGTAACCCATTGGCGAAGAAACAAGATCAACACAGAGCGAATGTATTGACCGATTCGATCTACCATTGGAAGCATACTGGTTTCCCAAATCCGCGGTATGCTTATTTACTTGAAAGAACGATTGATCAAACCATTTATACTTCCATTAATGCACAGTGAAAGATTTTAAACAAAGACATGTTTACTCAAATTTTTCAATGCCCTTAACATTCATTTTCAATCCATTTACTTTGTCGATTGGCCCGGTTATGAATAATGTTTTCCCGTCGCTTCCACCAAAGACGTTGTTTGTAGCGCCGCCACCCGTAAATATTCTTACCAGCTCTTTACCCGACGGATCAAATACCACAACACCAAATCCATTGCTGATATAAATATTTCCACGTTCGTCCATCGACATACCATCACCACCCATGTCTGCGAACTTCTTCATATTGGAAAGAGTTCCGTCTGCGTTGATGTCGAAAACCCATGTACCGCCCATGTTATCGCCTGCCCATTTGTTCACATAAAGTTTTTTTCCATCCGCTGTTCCTACAACGCCATTGGGCCAAGCGTCAGCATCCCACCCTGCTTGTGTTGTCACACGTGTCAATTCATCAGCACCAGGCGCAAGAAAATAAACGTGACCTCCTTTACCTTCATCTGCCTGTTGCGAATAAGTGGGTGGCCAATTTGGATTATTCGATTTTCGTGGATCTTCATCGTTCCAATAACCACGCGGAAACATTGGATCTGTGATATACATGCCGCCGGTAACAGGATTAATCCAAACGTCGTTAGGTCCATTTAAAAGTTTGCCTTGGTAGTCTTCGATGAGAACCTGATGTGTGCCATTGGGCATAATCTTCCAGATCTCTCCGTGCATGTCTGCACATACAATCAGGTTACCATCCTTATCGAAAGCCATTCCATTGGCACGTCCTGTTTCTTCTAAGAACGGCGAGATTGTTCCGCTACTTGCTTCCCATTTGTATATGATATCATTGGGCTGATCGGTAAAGAAAACATTTCCATTTTTATCGACAGCAGGACCTTCCGTGAAGGAATATCCCGATCCAAAATTGACAAGCTGCGCATCAGTGGCAATTAGCCCTTGACTTACTTCTTCTTGACTTGAATCATCATCATCGGCGCAAGAGAGTATCAACAAGCAAAAAAATACAAACGCGATAGTGAAGAGGGTAGTTTTTTTCATAGCATCAGTGGTTAATGTAAAGACAAAGCAATCGTATAAGGACAGAGATTGTCCTTTGAAAAGGAAGAAGCAAAGGCAACTGAAAAAAATCAGTCGCCTTTTAACCAAACTTCAAAACCCAGAAGAGAGAAAATTTATTCGACATCCCAAAAAACACGAGATAACAAGTTATCACCACCAATGGCGCTCGCGCCTTCAGCATAACTATCGCCATTAGCCGATGCTTCCCGGTCAGGGTACGACATCCGTCTGGCAAAGCCGCCATTGAGTTTAGTATTAAACAGATTTGGACTTAGCTCTGGAAAACCACTTCGCCTAAAATTCGCATAGGCTTCTGTTCCGTTCCGTAAGTTAACCACCCAATATTCCGTGTTGATGAGTTCAAGCGCGTCGGTTTCGTTGTAAGCAACGCCGGGCTCCGCGAGATAATCTTCGATCTCATTTTGTGTGATAGGTTTTGTTTGAGGATACAATGTATATGTTTCCATATCAGCGATAATTGCATTCTCATAAAACTCCTGAGCGTCACCATCGATCCATCCCCGAAATGCGGCCTCTGCTAACAACAATGATGTTTGTGCATAGGTGACAAAAAATTCAGGCGCAGATGGCGAAGCGATGGTCCATATGTTCATTTGTGAATAATTCACACCTGCTCCTCTTGCGCCGCGGTATGGTAATGCGGGATTAACTAGATCGACACTGGTCACGCCAATTGGAACACCGAACTGATTTTCTAATTCTGTATCAGGGTCTGTGTCATTGACAACAGCGCCCGGATCGTCGAAGGTAGCGAGGATATATTTTGCTCTTGGATCGTTGGTTGCTTTCAATCGGTCGACGAAAGGCTCCGCTGCATAATTGAACTGAGAAAAATTTCGCAAGTTATTATTGTCAGCATGTACAGCGCCACTACCATACTTCACGTAGGCATTATCTGCATTGGACGTCATCACGCCACCTGCGATAGCTTCCTTCACAATACTTTCAGCCTTATCAGGATCCAGCTTCGAATAACGCATGCCTAATCTTAGTAAAAGTGAATTGCCAAGTTTTCTCCATTTTTCAATTTGTGCTGCTTCATCTGCTGCCGGATTTGGACTGTTTTTACCGTAAAACAAATCCTCCGGAACGAAGTCGGCTTCAGGATTAAAAGCTGCCATGGCTCCCTTTAACTCATTATACAAATGTTCATAAATTTCCGCGTCGTCGTCGTATGTAGGAAAGTATACAAAGTCCAATGCTTTACCGGCATCGAAGTAAGGAACATCGCCGTATTCATCGACGACACCCATAAAAACTTGTGCTTTCCATATTCGAATCATGCTCAACAAATTGACCCGGTTAGTTTCTTCACCCAAGAGATCTATTGCATGCACCAAGTTGCGAATGGCTGTGGGATACGACTGATCCCACTTGGGATTGTTAATTAAGTCGATGTCTTCATTGAAGTTGAAGCCAACATTTGCACCGGTATTGTACGGACAAACAAAGTGTTGAACGATCGTGTGTTCCGCCGTCCAAGTGCCCAAGTGCGTGCGTTGTGCACCCGCAAAAAGGAGCGCCGGATCTACATCTAAAACGGCGTATGGATTCGTGTTCACCTCGACGAAATCTTTGTCACACCCCGTGGTGAGTGAAAGTGCGAGGCCCAATATTATGCAGTTCTTTATGGTTTTCATGATATTAAAATCTAGCGTTTAAGGTAAGGTTGTAATTACGCGTGGTGGGTAGTGCTGCGTTTTCGTAACCAGCTCGGAAATCGCCGGATGACTGGACTGATTCAGGGTCTAGTCCAGGAAGGTCTTTATAGAGAATCGCTACATTGCGACAACCTGCCGTAAGTGTAAGTGCCTTGATAAAGTTCAAAGCTGAAACCTTTCGAAGTGCGGTTGTGAAGTTGTACGAAATGGAAATATTTCGAAGCTTAATAAAGTCTGACTTGAAGACAAAAGGGTCGCCAATTTGCTTATTGCGATAATCTGCATAGAACCCTTGAAGGTCTGTTACAGCAGTTGTGTTGGGCTCACCAGATGCCTCATACACGGCAGGGAAAACAATTCCATTCTCTCCCTCGCGACGTCCCTGCAAGGAGAGTTTCGAATGTCCTTGTCTTAGCATATTTAAATGCGTTGATGAAAGAACAGTACCTCCGAATTTATAATCGATGTGAATGCCGAGCGAAAGATTTTTATAGCGCAAAGTGTTATTCCAACCCCCTACGTGTTTAGGGATTGAACTACCAACCGGAAGAAACCCGTTTGTCTTTTCGGCACCCGGCGTAGATGGTGTAGTTTCCAACAATCGCCCATTAGCATCAACTACAACTTGTCCATTTGCATTGCGTCGGTATGTTCTTGTATATAGTTGATTCATCGCCAATCCCTCGGTGTATCGTAATTCGCCAAGGAACTCGTTTCCAGTACCGTTGAAGTACAGTACCAACATCGTACCGCTTTCGTTACCGACATCGAGCACCTCGGTTTTTAAGTAAGCATTATTCCAAGAGGTTGTCCATGAAAAATCTCGCCCTTGAATCGGTGTTGCTTCAATCAATGTTTCTAAACCACGATTTTGTAGAGAAGCCTTATTCTGTTTGGTGTTGTTGAAACCCGATGCACTTGAAATGGCTACTTCCAATATTTGGTCTGTGGTTACTTTATCAAAGGCACCAATATCGAGGAGCAATCTGTTGTTGAACAATCTCATCTCCACGCCAACTTCTTTCTCTACGACAGTGAACGGTCGCAGCAAAGGATTTGGCGCGAGTGTGCCTGACAAACCAGCTGTTGCCTGATTACTAAAGGGCGGATTAATAATATAGTTCAGTATACCGTCGTAGGGATTTACACCATTAGCGCTTCCAACTTTTGCCCATGAGGCTCGGAACTTACCATAAGACAACCAGTTTTGCTCTTCAAGTAATTCAGAGAAGATGAAACTACCAGACACCGAAGGATAGAACACACTGTTATCATCAGGGTTTAATACAGAGAACCAATCTTGTCGACCCGTAAAATTGATATACGCTAAACCGTTGTATCCAAATTCAGCCCAACCATAGAGCGAGTTGATGCGCGTTCTATTAAAGACGTATGGTGCATAGTTTTGAAGATTAACGTCGGGCTCATTAAGCCAGGTGATAGTACCATTCTTGAGTGTGTAAAGATCGGCTACTGTAAAACTTCTTGAATATTGCGAGTGCTGTTGGAATTTTGTTCGCCATGTGTTACCACCGACGCTAGCGTCGACCGAAAATTTTCCAAATTCTTTATTACCGCCAACGAGGAAGTCAGCATTGATGTCTTGTGTTTGGTCTTGTTGAATATCATAGCGTCCTCGGAACTTACCAAATTCATCAACAATTGATGGCGCTCCCGATCCATTGAGTTGATTCCACTCCATGAAGTTCGAACCGCGATCAAAATTATATCGCCCCTGAATGTATAACCATTCGGTTAGCTTATAGCGTAATGTCGCTGTTGCCAGCAAGCGGTTCCTATCATCATTGAAGAACTGACGTTTCTGAATAGGAAAATATGGATTATTAACAGTACCAAGGAAAGAGCTTGTGCGAAATTCAGCATCGGTATCCGGATTAATTGCGCTTTGCTCAAAAGCTATGAGTGGTGTCGATATCGACATACGGGTAAAGAAGTTGATGGCACCATCGCCTTGCGTTCCGATTTGAGGTGGGTTAATGTTTTGTTCTGCAGCATAATTTACATTAAGCTGCAGGCTCAACTTGCTGGTGAGATTGTGATTGATACCAACATTGAAAATGCGCTTCTTGTATTCGTTCATTGGAACGATACCTTTTGCATCAGTATTTGAAAATGATACGCGAAAACTCCCGTTGGCGCCGCTGCCTGAAATTCCTAACGTGTTCGTGAAGTTCGATCCGGTTTGCAAAAAATCGAAAAGTCTATCCTTATATGCAGAATAGGGTCGTTCTACACCATCGAAGTTCATGGTTAACTTACCGTCTAATCGTTCGCCAAAACCAAACTGACCATTAGACTGTGCGTCACCTAGTGTCTGAGGTCTCACACCGCCTCTTCCTGCGCCATATTCTGTTTGCGTGATCTCATCAAGAAAATTCAACGCATGAGAGCTGGTGTAACTCGATGTGAAATCTATTCCGATGCCTTGATCTTTGCCTCCTGACTTCGTTGTGATAATGATCGCACCATTCGCCGCGCGTGCACCATAGATGGCCGCCGCTGTTGACCCTTTTAGAACCGTCAAACTTTCAATGTCATCGGGATTTATGTTTTGTAAATTATCACCACGATCACGCTGATTTACCGCACCATTTCCGTTCGCACTTCTCGCACCTTGATCCATTGGTAAACCGTTGATCACAATGAGTGGCGCATTGTTGGCGCCCGCGAATGCAGCTTGTCCGCGCAAACGTATCTGCATACTTGCGCCCGCACCGGCTGCCGGTGGAGAAATATTCAAGCCCGCTACTTTACCCTCGAGCGACTCCATCACGTTCGTTGTTCTGTTATTGATCAGTTCATCTGTTTTTACTGATGTGACTGCATAGCCAAGTTTCTTTGACTCCTTTTGCACGCCTAACGCCGTAACAACAACTTCGTCTAATGACAACACATCAGCGTCAAGGGATACATTAATAACAGTCTGCCCATTTACACTAACTTCTTTTGTTTTGAAGCCAATGAAAGAAAATACCAGTACAGCATCGGCACTCACACCGGTTAATGAAAAGTTTCCTTCAGCGTCGGTGACCGTTCCGCCTGTAGAACCTCGAACAAGAACATTCACACCTGGCAAGGGTGTGCTGCTTTCATCCAACACTTGTCCAGTAATGGCTTGCTGTTGAATGTTGGTGATCATGACCCGTTCACCGCTCCCCGCCCACGCATCTTCGCATGCTAGAAAGAAAAGCATACTGATTAACAGTGCATAAAGTTTTCTCATAGAGTGTTTCGTTAGGTGATAATGCATTCACGTGACACTTTAGTTAAGTGTTCATGTGACAATTAAGTAATCGAAATTGGCTATTCGATCACCGAGGAACTTCCAATTAAAGCCGCCGAGGAATTTTGCACACGTTTGCACTATTAGAAACTCGACAACCTGACTGGATATCGCGTAAGGGCTATTGCTTAAAAATGATCTATGGGATTTGCTGAACAGCGTTGGTCAAGTATGCCCCAACAACCTATCGGATCAGGAAGCTGGAAATAACCTGAAACTGAAATCGATGCTTACAATTTCGACTGCAGCCAAAATTTATGGCTTCGTTGATGTGATTCGCTCCTCTATTCTGAAATAATCATAGTCGGCATATCCTCCGACATTTTTCGTTGCATAATTGAACAAACCAAAACGATAACCCATGAAATGCGGAAGGGTGTATTTCATTTTTATTTTTTCACCAATTGGATTCCAGTGCGTGCCATCAACACTATAGTAGAAATAAGCGTTGTCTGTCATCGACCTGAAATCACATTCTACTTTTAAGAAAACGATGTTCTCGTGCAATGGAATTCGCTGCAGCTCTTGCGGATTGTCAGACTCGGCACTGATCATGACAATAGATTTATCTTCATCACTCACCTTAACACCTATCAATCCGTATCGACGTTGAAGTAGCGACAAGCCTGCAAAATCTCCTGACTTCATTCCACTAACATCCAATTTGATTATACCTGAGCATTGCGGCCCAACGGTACGCTGTGTTAAGGTATTCCTCGCTTGTAAAAAGCTGCTGTCAATTCTTCCGGTTGTTAAACGAAGAAAGCCTTTGCGCGCAGACAATGACCAGCAACGATTGTCGGGATTATGATTCCATTGCCACACCAATGGAAGTGAATATTTTTTTTCTAACCTTTCGAACTCGTCGGAGTTGACGATTCCTGGAATCAAACTTTTGTTTGCTGATAGCGGAAGTACTTCAGGTACCTTTCCTTGAACACCGAGTACGGGCCATCCATCAATCCATTTTACAGGAACCAAATAAGGTATTCTTCCTACCGCACCATAATCTCTGAAAAGATATGCATACCAATTTCCATCTGGGGTATCAATCAGGCCTCCCTGCGCCACACCAAGATCCTGCAAGGATAAACGACCTTCATAAGGTCCGCTGATCTTATCTGCACGATGTACGACAACGGTGCGCATACCTCCTTTGGGCCAGGTGATATTAAAAAGATAATACTTGCCATTGATCTTAAACAGTTGTGAGCCTTCCGCTTTCAATCCGATGTCTACTCCAGCGGGAGCACTTGCATTTTCAATAATTACCTTTTCTGAGACATCTTGCTTCACACCAGATAAATCACTTTTCAGTTCAATCAACCTCAACGTGCCGGCACCATAGATCATGTATACTCTACCATCGTCGTCAAAGAAAAGAGAATGGTCGTGATACGCCGGACTGAAAGACAATTGTTTCCATGGCCCCCGCTCGATATCACGTGTTGAAAAAATATACGTCTTGCCTGTGGTTTGCGCGAATGTCGTAACGTAAAAAAATCCCTTGTGGAAACGGAGTGAACTTGCCCATGATCCTCTTCCATAGGTATTCTTCCCATGTTCGAGATTTAATTCAGCTGTACTTGCAAGTGTATCATACGCGTAGTTGATCAGTCGCCAATTGACAAGGTCATCTGACTTCATGATCGGCACACCAGGATTCATGTGCATTGTTGTGCTGCTCATGTAGTAGGTATTCTTTACGCGGATAATCGAAGCATCAGGAACATCAGCAAATATAATTGGATTGCGCGCCGCGATCGATTGGGCGTAAACTGGAACCGTTACAAACCATAATAAGACAATCACAATTTTCATTTTCAACATACAATCCATAAGCTGCATCATCAGTTTCGTTTATTATAAACATACTACGACAGTAGGAAAAGAAAAAGGGTCACCCATTGCTGGGCAACCCAGTGCTCAAGAAGCAATCCCGATTTCGATACCAGCAAACCAATACTGGGAGCTTTTAGATTGCTTTCTTAAGTTCTTTTACTCGTTCACCCTGTAGCCAGGATTTTGATAATCATCTTTCTCAGCGATGGAGACATTCATGTTATCGAGTTGTCCCTGAGGGACCGGCCTCAAGTAGTTTGTAATTTGAATTTGACGCGTGACTGTGACCGGTGTGCGATCGCCTACTGCTGTGCCACAGATGGTATAGCTACCAGCAATCTCTTCCCATTTCTGAGTTCGCACAAGATCGTACCAGCGATATCCTTCACCGTAGTACTCGCGTGAACGTTCTGCCAGAATATAATTGATGTCGATGGTAGCAGGTGTTTCGGCTACAACATCTGCGCTATGATCTTCTATCTTCTCAACATTTTCCTTGTTGCTCCAGCGCCATTTACCAGCGCGCGCACGAATTACATTGATAAGATCATAAGCACTTTTTCCGGGCAATGTTGCAGCGCCTTTCACGGCAGCCTCTGCTGCGACAAAATAAAGCTCAGAAAACTTAGCGATGTTGAACGGTCTCGTGTTCGCAGCATTCGGTTGTCCAAGTCCGCCGGCATTATCTGTGCGATATGTACCAAGCTTCCATAGGCCTGGATACACGAGTCGACTAAACGCATTGGGTGCAATAACATAATCTGCACGGCCCGGTAGTACACCTGCGCCTACGTTACTCTTGTAAACACTGTTGGAATAATCAATAGCATCTGCCGGCACTTCATCGAGGAAGGTTAAGATTGCATCGCCGGGCTCAACGGTAAGGTCATTCGCATTGTAGAGAAAACTATTGGTTACACCTGCTTTCGGCCAGTTACCTCTGTAAGACGTCGAAAACGTTCCATCATAACGGGCGTCATTCTCTTTGTCTGCAAAAGTATTTTCAAATACGCCGTGTGGAGGCGCCATACGAACCCATGGTCTGCCTAGTCCTTGTGCAGCTTCGCGCTGTACTGAATTAACAGTTTGAGGCGATGCCCATGATGTCTTCGAACTCTGGAGTGCCGTGTAATTCCACGTTAACATCCAGACAGCAAAGTTGTCGGCATCACCACCACTTCCGAACGACAAACTTGAACCATTATATAGTTCGCTGGTTTGCGTGTGATCTGCATATAGCAGAAGCTCTTTGTTGCGATCATTGGTTCCTACATGAAGATCATAGTAGGTCGCTACCAACCCAAACGGACCAGGGTTGTCAATGGCCGTTGTTGCAATATCATAGGCTTGTTGAAAGTACCATTGTGCATTATGTCCGTCCGGGTCTGTACGGTCGGTCTCCGGATACGTTGGAATGTTATTCGGATTTTCCAACCACCATGCATAAGTCAGATAAGCTTTCGCCAGGTAGAGACGCGCTAAAGTTTTGGTGACACCACCAGTGACGCGACCAGTCTCTGGCAAGTTTGCAACAGCCTGTAGCAAGTCTGGAAATATTGCGCGCGTATATACTTCGGGCACCGTATTACGAACAGAATTTCGCGCCACCGAAGTATTGAATTTCAATTCGCCCGCGCCAAGATCAAGTGGAACACCGCCGAAAGTTTGAACGAGCATGAAGTAGTCGAATGCGCGAAAGAATCTCGCTTCAGCGATGAGCGCATCCGATACACCCACAGCGCTTGCATTTTCGATAACACCATTAGCGGTGTTGATGTTGGGAAACGTATTGAACCATAAATTGCTTGCATCGCTGTTTGACGCTGTAATCAAACCTGCACCTGACAAATCAAAGATCTGAAATCCGCCACCGGAACCACTCGCACCCCATGTTGCTTCATCTGTTCCTGTGAGTGTTGAATTGTAGAAATAGGCGTTGCCAAAGATGTATCGCAAATGGGCGTACATTCCTGTTAATCCACCATGTACACCTTTTTCCGTTTTGAAATAGTCCGGCGTGTAGATACTGCGAGGCTGTTCATCAAGGATACTATTACATCCTGCAAGGAAGAGCAGCAGACATGCTGTTCCGCTGAAAAATATCTTGTGTATAGTTTTCATGTTTTTAGAATGTTAGGTTGAGACCTATCAAATAATTGCGTGTCGACGGCGTGTTCGTTCCGATGGTCAAAATGCGTCGCAGGTTTTGGGATAATGGCACTGCAGCATTTTCATTTCCATAGGAATTTGTTTCCGGATCCATTCCTGATTCTTTATGATAAGGTGAGAACATCACGAAAGGATTTTGAACTGTCGTGTACACGCGCATATTGGTTATGCCCATCTTATCGAGTAGACTTCTCTTAAAATTATATCCGAGTGTGATCGTTCTAATCTTCAGATATGATGCATCGAAATATCCAAGTGTGCTGCCATATTTAGGATTATCTCCACCTACTCCACCAGGTGCAGGATAACGTGCATCCGTATTCTCGGGCGTCCAGTAATCAACACGAACATTGTTTCCTGCTCTGGAATTAAGATTGTTGAGGTAACCTGACGATCCGTACAATGTGCTATTCAGCAATCCACCACTTTTGAAAATCCCCACAATACTTAAGTCAATTCCTTTATAGGCAACGCGTGTATTAAAACCTCCCTGAAAGTTGGACTGCATCGACATAATCTGACGATCCGCAGCGGTAATGGCTCTGGTTGGTGTACCATCGGCGTTATACGTTCCGGTATATTTTACTTTGATCATACCAGGTTTACTTGCAGTTCCGGGCTCAAGAATACTTAAGTGGGGATCGTCCTGCTGCCAAAGACCGATGTTCTCATAGTCGAATATTACATCGATCGGGTGACCAACAAACCACCAGTTTCCTTCGTCACGCGTTTGACCTGATGCAAGTGAAACAAGCTCGTTACGATTGGCGTAAAGGTTAAATCCTATATCCCACGTCCAACCATCCTGGTCGTCAAGAATGAGACCATTAAGCGACAACTCAATTCCTTTATTTTGTGTTTCACCCATGTTCGCAATAATGCTACTCACACCTGACGTTGTTGGCAATCCAACGGGTAGCAATACATTCTTTGTATTTTGAACATAGTATTCAATCGTACCACTCAGGCGATTATTGAAAACTCTGAAATCCAAACCGTAATTGAATGTTTTAGAATACTCCCATCCCAATGAAGGATTGGGAAGCTGCGATACATAGAAGCCAGTAGAATACGTTGCGTCGCCGAAGTTATATGGACGTGTTGACAGAAGTCCCAACGTTTGATATGGATTCACCGACTGATTCGAAGTTTCTCCGTACCCTACTCTCAATTTTAATTGGTTGATCTGACCAACAGTACTCATGAATTGCTCCTTCGCGATATTCCAACCTACGGATATCGCAGGATAGGAATGCCACTTATGGCCTGGTGCAAGTCTTGAGGAACCATCTGTTCGGAAAGTGGCACTGATCATGTAGCGTTCATCATAGGCGTACATTACGCGTCCCATGTATGATACAAGTCCCCACTGATTATAACCTTGTTCGGATGGATTGACTGTAATCACACCATCAGCACGACCGAGGTTATAAAACTGAAAAGCGTCCGAAGGAATATCTCTGGCGGTTACCCTAGAAGAGTTAAATTTTTCTTGTTGGGCAGAGTATAGCAACACCGCACTTACTTCGTGTTTATCTGCAAAAGTACGATCGTACATGATGAGATTTTCGACAGCCCAGTTTGTTGTGAGTGAATTACCTGTTGCAGCAGTAGAAACTGTTGTGGGAACACCGCTGAACACACCTTGGCCAGTGTAACTACCTGAATTGCTTTGTCTAAAGTTCAGACCAAGATTCATTCTGTACTTCAGACCATCCACGCGTGGAATTTTAACTTCACTAAAAATCGTATTGTAAGATCCATAGGCGCGTGTCTGATCGATGTATTTATCATTAAGGTCTCTGAATCTTTTGTTCGTTGGTACCCATTGCGCGCCGGAAGTTGCCTCTTGCACAATTTCTTTCATGCTACCATCAGGATTGTAAGGATTTGTAATCGGAGTTCTTGACAACGCCATGCCTACTGCCGGAGAGTTATTTCCATTGGTTATAGAAAAGTTTGACGTAGAATTAAATCCGATCTTGATATAATTATTGATTTCCTGATCGATGGACGCACGTATTGAATACCGCGAAAAATTCTGCAATGGAACAACAGCTTCTTCACGAAAATATCCTGCGCCGAAATAGTATCTACCTTTTTCTGTTCCGCCTGCAACACCTAGATCGTGGCTGGTAATCATTCCTTTCTCGAAGATAAGATCTTGCCAATCGGTGTCCGTGCCATCGGCTTCATCAATAGTATTGGTAAACTTCTGAGCACTCGCCGCACGAAGGGCGGAAAACTCTTGTCCATTCATCATCGGATATTTGGCGAAGATCGTTTCTACACCATAGTATCCATTGTATGTGATTTGCGCTTTCTGCCCCTTCTGACCTTGATGTGTTGTAATTAAAAGTACACCATTCGCGCCACGAGAACCATAGATTGCCGTAGCAGATGCATCCTTTAAAATATCAACGCTCTTGATACTGTTTGGATCAATGTCATTCATGGAACCTGCAAAGGGAATACCATCCAGTACGATTAAAGGGTCATTGCTTGCCAACAGTGAGCGCGATCCACGTACACGTATTTGCATCGGGGCGCCAGGTTTGGTGGACGTTTGTCCCATCTCTACGCCGGCAACCCTTCCTTGCAGTGCCTGCGAAATATTAGACGCAGGAATCTCTCGAATGACATCACCTTTCACGGAAGCAACAGCGCCCGTAACGGCCTCTTGTCGTTGCGTTCCGTAGCCCACGACAATTACTTCATTCAGTGACTGAATATTGGGGACTAAATCTACATCGATGACAGTGCGATCACCAACGGTGATTTCGACCACAGAATACCCGATGAATGAATACACGAGCACAGATGACGAATTTGAAACTTCAAGCGAATAGCGACCATCAGCGTCAGTAGTTGTTCCCGTTAGGGTTCCTTTAATAAGCACACTTGCGCCGGGTAATCCGGCACCCGTTTCATCGACAACTTTACCCGTTACAACTAACTGAGCAAATGCTGCAGTGATGGTAGCAAACGTTAAAACTATCGAAAGTGTGAAAGCGAGGTGTCGGGGAAAACATCGGAAAAGAAATAGTAGAATTAATCTTTTCATAGGATTATTGGTTTGGTTTCTGGATTTCGTGCACTGTAAACAGAGCATTGCCACATCGCATGATGACGCGATTTTAGATTTTCTCAGATTTACAGACTTCACTATTTACCACCGCGGAAAATTTGGCCGGCCAGACCGCAAACGGTTGCACGAATGTGCTTTTTTATACTCTTTGACGCCTACCACAAATCAGACATCGGCTTGTAAATTTCATACATGATGGAAAAACAGCCTGAAATAGGCATTTCTTGAACGCGACGAGCGCTTTTCGATATCAAATGTGATACTCGTTTTTTACATTTCGTCACACTGTTAAAAAAAATTGAAAGTCAGGAAATGTGGAAAGAATTGACATGGATCCACTTCGCCGTCACGACAGCACACAATGCAGCCTGGGGCTGGTAAGCTGCATTTATTCGACCACTACGTTGCGTTATTTTGTTTCGAATGGCGACGCTGGAAGGCCTTCCTGATTATACAGGTTGGGATTGTCTGGATTGTCAGACCAACCGTACCGAACATACTTTGGCTCCGCAACAACCTCACTCCAAACAATCACTTGATCACCATCGATTTTCGCCTGAGCCCTTACAAATTTTTTATCACTTGCCGCAATCGCAAACTCACTCAATTCGTCGCCATCGTTAGTGATAAGACCGCCGCCTACGTGTGAAAACGAAATGACAATTTTATTCCCAGCGATTTTGTGACTCGCATACAAGGGTCCCGAATACACAACGTCTTCCCTATACGCAATCTTCTGCGCCGCCAATGCCATGCGTTCTCCGACACTTTTTTTGTTATCCGGATGAATATCATTCCACTCGCCCAAATCGATATTAACCGTCATGGCTGTGTTATGCATACTCAAACCGTTAAGCTGTGCTGCTCTTAATATAGCCCAGCTACTTTCGACCGGCGTGTAGGATACATCACCAAAGTTGGGAAGCTGTGCATAAACGACAGGTAAATCATTTTTCTGAAAAGCAATACGCCATCCATTAACCAACGCACGGAGCAAGTTTTCATAGCGGTCCGCATTTGAAATATTACTTTCTCCTTGATACCACAACACACCTTTTAACGGGAAGTCTTTATAGGGGCCAACCATTCCGTTATACAAAGCCGTGGGCTCATTTTGTAAACTAAAAATTTTCCTTCCTTCCTTTTTCTCTGGAGACGTCATCGGTTGTGGGTCAAAAACTTCACCTACCTTATACTGCCATGTTCCCATCAACTCGACTGTGTCCCGTCCGGAAAAAATGTAATAGGGCTTATCAGGAACAAAACCTCCTTTACCGAAGTGATTGACAACGCGTATCACAAAAATATTTTTACCAGCTTTAAGAACGTCATCCGGTATGTTGTATCGTCGCTGTGGGTATTGGTAAGATGTACTCCCTACTTCTTTCCCGTTGATGTAGAGTTTGTCTGCGTCGATAATTCTTCCGAGAAGTACTTTGGCCTTGTGCCCCTGCATTGATGCTGGCAGATCAATTTCTTTCCTATACCACACCACGCCGTTAAGATCTCTTATGCCTTGATCTTCCCAATAACCAGGAATGTTAATGTTACGCCATCCTGCTGGATGAAAATTCACTGCATACCAAGGATCTTCTGCCGTTAGACCTTTATCATTAGATTGCGATGAACCACGATTACCTGCAGCTCCTTTTATTGCGTCTATTACAAATGTGGTATCCTTGTTTTCCGAAATCACTTTTAGTATCGCTGGAAACTCTTTGAATCCTTCTTCATTTATCCATGATTCTATTGGCGTACCTCCAACACTGGAATTAATCAATCCGATGGGCACGCGATATTTTTCGTATATCTTCTTAGCAAAGAAATATGCCACCGCGGAAAAAGGTCGCACCTGTTCTCCCACAGCAAGCTGCCACGAACCCGATTTAACGTCTTCGCTCACACCGCTCAGCGCGGTCTGCGTAGGAACTTTAAACTGCCTGATGTGTGGATAGTTCGCAGTGGCAATTTCGTCGGCATAAGTGACATCGTGAATATCCATCTGATGAACCATATTCGACTGTCCAGCACAAAGCCAAACATCACCGACGAGTACGTCTTTCACAATGATTTCATTTTTCCCTTTTACCTTCATCGTGTAGGGACCACCAGCGTTCATGCTCGGGAACAGAAGTTTCCACGTTCCTTGTTGTGTTGCTTTGGTTTTACGTTGCTTCCCATCGAACACGGCCGTGACGACTTCGCCCGGAGATGCCCATCCCCATAACACGATATTGGTACCACGCTGTAATACCACCCCATCACTGAATAAATGCGGTAACTTCACCTGACAGAACCCTGGCACTGCCACGAGTTTCAAAAACAGAGCAATAAAAATGTAGCGGCGTAGTGTTGATTGCTTAAACATCAGAAAAAAAATCAATCGTGGATTACTTTATGAATTTACTTTGCGGCGGACCTAAATAGCATTGTGCATCTACATTCTCTTTCGTGAGGATCACCTTTTGAAGGACGAGACCAGGCGATGCCATCCAATATTTAATCGTATGTGATCCAGCTGACAACTGAAAAGTAGAAGGTAATCGCTGTTTCATCATGTTGCTTGTAACTGCATCGTTCCACCACTTCGGATAAGTCCAGTCTGGAGCCTTTGCCGATTCATGAAGATTCATTCGAATAGGTTGTCCGTCATCGATAGAGATCGCATAAATCAATCCTTCACCCCGTTGAAAATTCAATGTTGGAGAAAACCATGCGTCTACGTTAAAGCGCCCGGAGTCGAGTAGAAAGATTTTATACGCCACATGAGCGCCTGTTGGTCCGGGGATTTGTGTTGGTGCAGTAACGGGTATTGTTGTTAATGCATCACCTGTATAGCCTAGATTCGGAATAACCTCCCATGAAACATTTTTTGTGGGAACGGCCTTCTGAAAATTAACAGCATCAATACTGACAATACCATTGTTCTCAATGAATCCCGACGGCGTTACACCAGAGAACTTTTGAAGTGGAACTTTGACAACGAATTCTCTTCCCGAGCCAGCGATTACAATTTCACCTTCATTTTGTTCAGCCGGAACTTTATGCCAATCAATGCTTACAAAAACTTTGTCCTCAAATTGCACTGCGCCTTTTTTTGAAGAGAGTTGGATCCATTCATTCTTCGTTGTCAGTGAGTAGTGAAGTGTATCCGTTCCTGTATTGTATATTTCAATCCCATAGGTTTGATTATTGATCGGATCGAATGGTGTAAAACTTTTACTAAGCATCCCCGGACGGCCATTGCGCGATTTGACAGCGCTCTCCAAAACATAGCCCAAACCCGCACCTGTTTTCGTCTGGATATAAGACACCTCCGGCATTTTATTAACAGCCGGATCGCTCCAGCTTACATGTCCCATATGCGTTTGATTCACCATGTGATTCCATTTGCCATCAGCTAGATCATGATAATGGGCGGTGAGTTCTGCATCTTTAAAGAAAAGTGCCTTTGCTTTGTCGGCGTAAAAGTTCGTTGACGCTCGGTCCTGACTGCGATATAATTTATTTTTCGCCGCTGCGAGATACATTTCGTTTACGTTAGCACACGCCTCCACTGGAAATAATACGAGTTGATAGTAAGCGTCCTGTGATTCTTTGGGCAACTTATTTCTGAGTTCCTTTGCTTCTGCCAGTAACGTCCTATACTCGTTTACAACATTTTCCGCTTCATTAAAATTATTCAGGCTGTATGTTCCTGTTTCAAGAAGTTCAGGCTTCCGTCGAGCGTTGTATTTTGTGTAGCGCGCCAAAATGTTTCCAATCTCTTTCGCAAATGTTCCTCCAAATTGTGCATCCGACCACTTTCGGTAATACTCGGGAAGATCTTGTACCTTAATCAGATCTGGATTCCAAGCAAAATCCAAAAAGAAATTTATAGGAAGTTCCATTGGCTTTATGTCGCCGACATTGGTTAACCATATTTTGTGTACACCATACGCATCAGTAAGACGCATCTGTTCCCATACTCTTTCTATCTGAACAGTGTTAAGCCATTTGTAACTTCTTGGGCCGCCAACGAAATCAAAATGATAATACATTCCATATCCTCCTTTCCGATCACGATCTGTCATTGAAGGAAGTATTCGTACTTGTCCCCAATTATCATCACAAAACAACAACGTTACATCATCGGGTACACGCATGCCCTTATCATAGTAGTCTTGCACCTCTTTGTAGAGAGCCCATACCTGAGGCGTTGCTTCGGGCGGTGTGCCTGTGACTTCTGCTATGATTTGACGTTGATCGCTAACGATCTTCTCGAGTAACGCAATGTTGGTAGACTCACCCATGGCTTCATCTCCATCGCCGCGCATGGCCAGTGTAACAACTTTTTCGTAGCCTTGTGACCGCAGCATTCCCTCGCGCCAGAATTTCTGAAGCGCATCTTTATTCTTGTCATAGTTCCACAAACCTTTTCCATAGCGATCCCATTCCACATGTGCACGCATCATGGGCTCGTGATGTGATGTCGATAGCACGACGCCGAGCTCATGTGCTAAAGGCGCGCTCAACGAATCATCATCCCATAACGATTTGCCCCACATCGCGGGCCACAGGTAATTCCCTTTCATGCGAAGAATCAATTCAAAAACACGCTCGTAAAAAAGATGATTGAACCCTCCAAATTTTTCGCGCGCCCAGCCCAACAGTGCAGGATCTTCGTCGTTGATAAATATGCCGCGATACTGCACCGTCGGCTCTCCTATCGTATAGGTGCCTGCCTTTACATAAATATTCTTGCGTGATTGTATCGGCGCATCTGCCCACCAATGCCATGGCGATACTCCCATCTTTGCCGATAGTTCAAACATCCCAAAGATTGTTCCCCGCTTATCACTACCAACGATCAATAGCGCGTGATCAACCCCATCCATTGGTTTCTTCAGCGAAAAAATCATGAATTGCTCCAACTTGTTTTTGAGTAGCGAGCCGTTGATTTTACGCTCAGTTACTAAACGGTCAATTAATTTGCTTTGACCTACAGTGCCGACAATGATGATATTTTTTTCCGCCGTTTGATCAGAAATTGATAGCGAAGCTGTGCTGCCTGATACATAACTCAAATCCTTTTGAAAAAGCCTGGCAACCTTCAAAACACCAGCATGATCTGATGGACTTACCACAATACCTGATGGTACACCATTTTCGATTAACGTAAACTTACCTTCCGTTTCCGTTGTCGTTAGAAAAGACGACGGTGGAAACGGCTTATTTGTTATGACCACATTCACGTGATCAAACGCTTTTTGCTGGTCGGTCTGATTTACCTGGCATTGACCCTGCTGAAGTGTTATGATCAACAGCACCAACGATCTTACTACCGTCACGCGCACAGATAATTCGCTTACTAAAAATTTAAATGTTGCAATCATGATTTATAATACACTTCGCTACTAAATAGATCAACAGACAAGAGTTGCCGACAAGTAGCACCAATAAATTAATTCATTTAGCGCATAAAAAACTTCTAAGAATTGCATGCGGTGGATTTTAAACAACCCAGCTTCCGAGCGATGTAAAAATGCAACTTTATCAATTGGGCGAGCTACTACAAATTAAACATAGGCTGTTACATTTGAATCATACTCTTTGCATAATAAAGCGGGGTTACACGAGGGCCGTTCATTTATCAAGCCGATGCAGCAAGAAATTCAGACGGCGCCTTTCCATACGCTTCCTTGAAACACTTGGTGAAGTACGATGCAGAACTGAAACCAGTTTGATAAGAAATCTCCGAGAGCGTATATTTTTTAGTCTCCATCAGTTTGATTGCTTGCTTTAAGCGGACGTTGCGAATAAACTCAACTGCTGTTTTTCCTGTCAACGCTTTCACCTTCCTGTACACCTGAACACGGCTTAAGTTAAAGGCATCGGCAAGTGCATCAACTCCTAATTGGCTATCTTGGAGATGCTCCACAATATAATCCACGACGCGCTGAAGAAACATTTTATCGAGCTCATCAGATGTGCTCCTGGCGGGAAGCAAATACACATCCTGACTAAAAAGTGAATACAATTTTTCACGGGACGCAATCAGACCTTGCACATGCGCTAACAAAAGTCGTATACTAAAAGGCTTGGTCAGATACACGTCTGCACCCGTGTCGATACCATAAATCTGATCTTGCACGGTAGCTTTGGCCGTCAACAATATAAACGGAATATGACTGGTCTTGATATCAGCCTTCACGGTAGCGCACAATTCGATTCCCGTTTTATTGGGCATCAGAATATCACTAATAATTATATCGGGAATCTTTTCGAGCGCCAGATGCAATCCTTCAACACCGTCGCGAGCCTGCAATACATTGAAGTCACGCTGCAATTCGGCAACGAGCGATTCCCTGAGATCGTCATTATCTTCCACCACCAGTACGTCAGCTCTCTTTTGTTCTTCATGATGCGCCTCGGAATTCATTCGTGCAATTTTCAAGTCGCTTGACGTGGCGTTCTTGCCGAAGCCGATTTCTTGTCCGTATAAATTCTCCGCGATTTCCAACTGAAATGCTGCCGCGTCGATGGGAATGACCAAGCGGAACTTCGTTTCCTGATCAGGAATACTTTCAACATTGATAAACCCGTGATGCAACTCGACCAAAGCTTTCGTCCATGACAGACCGATGCCAGTTCCAGGATTGGCCACACGCGAGGCTGATTTTGCCTGGTAAAACTTATCGAAAATATGCGGCAGTTCTGAGGCCGCTATCCCAAGTCCGTTATCGAGCACTACGATCTCCAGACAACGCATCATTTTCTTCTCCTCCCCAACAGCTACGACATTTACGCTCACATCTACGGAGATTCTTCCTCCATCGCGGGTAAACTTAAATGCATTGGAAAGTACATTCAGCAAAATTTTATCAAGCTTATCATGATCAAACCACGCATTTACTATTGGTTCAGCTGCATTAACTGAGTATAGAATATTTCTTTTTTGTGCGACGTCATCGAACGCCGAAGTTACCTCGCCAATAACACTGATGATTTCTCCAAATTGCAGGTAGAGTTTTAAATTGCCACTTTCAATTTTATTGAAATCCATCAATTCATTTACAAGTTTCATCATCTTGTTTGCCGAGCGGTATGCAGAAGCAACTTTATTGCGGGCTGTTACTGGAAGATTCTCTTGATCCATTAAACTTTCCAACGGAATAAGCATCAGGCTTAGTGGCGTTCTGAACTCGTGCGATATGTTATTAAAGAACTGCGCCTTTGATTCACTTAGCGTATGCTCCCTTTCTCTTGCCATTCTTTCGCGTGTGAGCTGCTGTTTCATTTTTACGCGCTCCTTCCTCACGCGGATGATTAGCAATAATACTATCGCAAGGACAACACAATACAAAAGAAACGCCCACCAAGTTTTCCAGATGACGGGTCTAACGGTAATCTCAAGCCGTGTTATCTCATCGCTCCATCCACCGTCGCCGTCCGAAGCCCTCACATTGAAAACGTAATCGCCTGGATCCATATTCGTATACGTCGCGCTCGATGTGCCATCAATGCAGTTCCAGCCCTTATCAAAACCTTCAAGCTTGTAACAATATTTTCGTTTCAAAGATTGAGAAATGTCGATGGTAGCAAAATCAATCACAAACGATCGCTGATCGGAAGAAAGTACTATCGACTTTGTAAAACCTATATGTTGTTTCAGCGGAGAGTCTGTTGTTCCGATCGGAACAGATCGATTGTTGATTCTTAAATCTGTTAAGTGCACCACGGGACGATCCGATTGATGACGAATGCTGTCAGGATAAAAAGCAACAAACCCGTCGTTGCTTCCAAAAAAAATCTGGCCACTACTGCTTCGCAGACAAGCGTTACCATAAAAGTTTTCGGAACTTAAACCATCGGCGTATGAATAAGTTATGAATGTTCTTTTTTCTTGATTAAACTTTGAAAGTCCGGAGTTTCCGCTGACCCACACTACGCCTGATGCGTCGCTGGTGATGGCACGTACGTTGTTGGCCCCAAGGCCATCGCTTTTCCGAAACACGTAAATCTGTGAATCACTTGCCATTCTTATGGTTACCCCATTATCGGCTGTTCCGATCCATAAATTTTTACGCTTGTCTTCATGCAAGCACTGAATTCCAGAACTACTGATACTTTGTGATGTGCCTGCCGGAAGATGTAAGGTATAGTTTATATTTTTCCCATGCGTATTCTCCAAACTGTATAAACCATACGCGGTGCCAATCCAGAGCAACCCGTAAGAGTCTTCAAGAATAGAACTCACGTAGGTTGTCTTATTAAGATGATTGGCCTTATCGGCTTCGTACAAGACTTTAAAAGCCTGCGCTTGTTGGTCGTAATAAAAAAGTCCACTACCGAGTGTGCCTGCCCAAATCGTTCCGCTTTTATCTTCGTAAAGACAAGACACTTTGTTGTCACCAAAACTTTCTGATTTTAATGTAAAATTCACCATTTGAAAGGTCGTGGGATCCACACGGTATACACCATTTCCAGCAGAGCCAATCCAGATGTCGCCATGCCTGTCGCAGATAATGGCATTAAGGTATTTGTTCGGCAGCTTTGAGTTTATCCCGTTTACTTTCGATAGTGTGTTTGTTTTAGCATCTACTTTCCCCACGCCAATCTCATCTGCGACGATCCAAATATTTCCATCACCATCTTCTGCAAAACCTCTGACTTGCTTACCCGCAAAATTATTTTCCGATCCGTTAAAAGAATTTCGCAAAAACTTTTTGCTGTCGCCCTTGATCAGGTATGCTCCTTTGTTGAATGTTCCGATCCAAACAAGTCCTTTATCGTCGACATACACAGCACGAATAGAACTCGTCAACAATTGATCACTACTTCTATCGCGAGCCGCCCATTTGGAAACTTTCCTGGTTTTAACGTCGAGATAATTAAGCCCGGACTTCTCACCGCCAAACCAAAAATTACCATGAAGATCTCTTGCCAGCGTCAGCGTTGTATTCCCTGTTCCATGAGAAAGTTCGCCGGCCACTACTTTGTCGAGTGTATAATATCCATGCCGGGGTGTAACCTTCATCACATCTCCATTGACGTTTGTCATCCAGACATTACCCATGTTATCGGCGACCAATGTTGTTATTTGTCCGGCAGGTAATTGATCATCGCGGAAAGAAATTGGCGCTGGACGAATTTCTCGTGTGTTATAAATTCTTAAGCCGCCCTTCGTACCGCACCACATCATGTCATCTACACACAACAACGCGTTGACATAATTCGCACCGGCAAAATTCTTATCATTATTGTGTTCTAGTAAATAGGTAAAATGGAGTTTCTCCGGATTAAAAACATTGATGCCGCCTTCATGCGTGCCAATCCAAAGTGAACCGTGTTGATCAAATGCTAATGCTGTTATATAACGGTTGTTCAAATAATTCTGAAGACCAGGAAGTGAATCAAGTGTTGTAAAGCTATCGGCCTGCGGAGTATAAATAGAAATGCCTTGTGCTGTTCCTATCCACAAGCGATGATTTTTATCTTCGACGATAGCGTTGATGTTATTGTGGCATAAACTGTTTTTTAATTGAGATTCATGTTCATATCGGTGCGTATTGGTTCCATCAAAACGTACTAACCCATCAGCAGTACCGATCCAAAGAAGACCGCGGCTGTCTTTATAAAAACATCTGACAAATGTATTCGATAGTGTCTCCGGTGCTAAAGGCGTAAGTACGTTAGCTTGCTGCCCGAAGAGCGACGCTGAACAAAATAATAAAAGGCCTAATAACAACTGACAGCAATGTTGAATACAACGTCGCGTTTTGAATAATCGGATGCAACTTGTCAAACCTTGCATGGCATGTCGAGAACAGATTCTACGATTGGTTAATGACAATTAAATGTCATCAATACAATTATAATGCAAACGTTTCCAATATCAAAGGATTCACAGGTTGTAAAGAATTCAAGTTTTGCGATTGGGCATATCATACTTCTGCTTAGACTGAAAAAAATAAACATTTATACGCGCCTGCTATTCAAATTATTGGATGGTTGTAGGGAGTCTGACTTCATTTCCAAACATCCGGATGTTCGATATAAGTTTTAGAAGGTTATGATTTCAAAAGTCATTAAAATGAACAACACTAAACGTACGCAGCTGTTGATAGCGACGAGTGAGCTGCTGAACAACATGACCAGATACGGTGGCGGTGGTGAAGTAGTTGTTCGCATCGAGGAAAAGAAACGCATCGCAGTTACGTTTCGGGATAAAGGCTGGCATGGCCGACATCGATTTAGCAATTGCACCGGGGTTCTCGACGGGTAAAACCCTTGGGATAGGGTTATCGGGCGCGAAAAAGTTATCAGATAATTTTTCGTTGGTTAGTTCAGTACAAGAAGGTACGATTATAACCATTACAAAATTTGTTTAGTGAGTGAGGTCCGACTCACGAGTTGTTTATTTAATTATCCAAGCGCGTCAATGCTCCATCAAAATGATACGATTGTTCTTTTTTTGTTGAAAATGTCGTCACGTTACCATTGTAGTAAAGTGAACATTTTTCGCCGGCTTTAGAAAGAATCTTAACGTCAACAAGCTTGCCCTCCTTCCACCGCAGGGACACTTCGAAACCACCTCTTGCGCAGATTCCGGAAATCGTGCCGTCTTTCCACGCGCCAGGCAACGCGGGCAACAAATGAATTTTGTCGTCATTCGACTGCATTAGCATTTCGATTACACCTGCAGCACCGCCAAAATTTCCGTCAATTTGAAATGGCGGATGAGCGTCGAACAAATTTGGATACGTTCCACCGCCTCCCCCGTAGTTTACCTTTAAGCCATCGGGTTCGACATACCTGAGCAATTCCCGAAATAATTTATAGGCACGATCGCCATCATGAAGTCGCGCCCAAAGGTTGATTCGCCATCCCTTTGACCATCCTGTTGTTTCATCTCCTCGTATATCGAGTGTCTTCCTGCACGCGAGGGCGAGTTGCTTTGTCTTGAGTGGCGTAATATGATGGCCAGGATAAAGTCCGAACAAATGACTTTGATGACGATGCTGCGGTTCCGGATCCTCCCAATCATGATACCACTCCTGCAAATGACCTTTGCCACCAATTTGATAAGGGTATAATTTCTCCAGTGCAGTTTTCAATTGCGCTCTGAACGAATCATCAATTTCAAGAATCTCCGAAGCTTTGATTGTTTGCATGAAACACTCTCTGATCATTGCCAGATCTGACGTAGCACCATAAAGGGTAGCTCCTTTGAAGCCATTTGGTGTTAGATATTTATTTTCAGGTGAAGTTGATGGTGACGTAACCAGGTACCCATTTTTATCTGTGATGAGCCACTCAAGACAAAATGCAGCAGCACCTTTCATCAACGGATAGGCATAGTCGCTCAAGAACTTTTTCTCGCGCGTGTAAAGGTAGTGATCCCATAAATGCGTAACCGCCCATGCGCCTCCCATATTCCAGCATGCCCACACAGGTTCCCCTTTACCAAAATCGCCCACCGGGTTAGTCATCGCCCAAATATCCGAGTTGTGACAAGCAGCCCAACCGTTGTGGACACCATAAAATGTTTTCGCCGTTACTTTTCCTGTCTGCGAAAGATTTCCAATGAACGTTAGAAAAGGCTTATGCATTTCAGACAAGTTTGCACATTCTGCCAGCCAATAGTTTTCTTCCACGTTGATATTCATCGTATAGTTGCTGCTCCACGGCGGTCTGATGTAAGGATTCCAGATTCCCTGGAGATTCGCTGGCACACCTAGTGTTCGCGAACTGGAGATGAGCAAATATCTTCCATATTGAAAGTAAAGTATCTCAAGATTACGATCGACGACTCCCTCGTTGTACTTGCGCAAACGCTCATCCGTTGGCAATGTCGCTGTTGTGTTATCGTTAAGATCAAGGTTAACCCGATCAAATAGAAAATGATAATCATTCACATGATCCGCATAATTTTTTTCGTAACCTTTGGCTATTGAAGAAACGAGTTGCTTATTGGCTATTGCTTTATGGTCTGCGCCATCGGTCACAGGATTTTTATCAAACCCGTTGAAGCTTGTAGCCATCGATACATACACGATTGCCTCGTCTGCTTTCGTAACTTGAATGGTGCTATCTGAAATGATGACCTTACCACCTTTATTCTTTACGCTTGCCAACGTCGAAAAACGCATCCCTCGTTTCTCATCAAATAAAATTGCATTCGGCATGTTGCCGCGATAGCTTGGCTCAGTATGATAAGGAGCATACCCTTCGATTCTCAACATATCCTTGCCCTTAGAAGTTGCGTACGTCAATAAGCTTTCGAATCTGAGCTCAAAATTAAGTGCGCCCTTTTTGCTACTGGATAATCTCACAACCATGACCTGATCAGGATTAGAAACAAAATACTCCCGATGATAAGCGACGCCATCCACTTCATAATCGACAGTAGCAACGGCCTTACTGATGTCAAGCTCCCGTTTGTAATTTTTGTAAGCGGCCTGATGTTTGAAATCCAAATACATCGTTCCTAACGGAGCATACGACTGCGAAAATTTTCCTTGCACATTTCGGTTAAGCTCTTCAGCTTGCTGATAATCTTCACGTGCCAACGCCGCACGAATTGTAGCAATGTTCTTATACGCATCTGGATTCATGTTTGCAGCTACCGGTTCTCCAGACCACAATGTTGCGTCGTTCAAATATATTTTATCGGAACTTACGCCGCCAAATACCGTAGCACCATGTTTTCCATTACCAAGAACAAGAGACTCTTCAAAATATTGCGCGGGCTCATCATACCACAACGACATTTTTTTTTGGCAAAAAGCCTGTTGCGTAGCGCATATCACCTGCAACAACAGAAGCATAAAGGCAACGCACGTTACGCTCAAAAATTCTTGGTACTTTGTTTTCATCTCGTTTAAAACTGCAATGCGTTCATCAAATTACATAAATAACAGTGACCCACCCACATTCGCCCTCAACAGTTCGGAACTTCTTATTTGTTGCTGATGGATCGTCAATTACCGTCTTAAAAGTTGACTTCATTTCATACATGCGCTGTAACTGCACATGGAGTGTTGCCAAAAGGGCGATGAAGAATGCGAATGCGATTAATTGCAACATCAAAGTTCAACATTTTAACCAAACTCAACCATCACCTTGATAGCGCCCGAAGTCGGATTTAACCACTCATGAAATCGATCCTTTACTTCCTCGAAGCGAACACGATGTGTGATCAATTTCACAGGATTAAATTTCTTTCGTTTCACCAACGCCACCACATGTTCAAAATCTGATCGGGTGGCATTCCGACTACTCATTAGCGTCGCTTCTCTTTTATGAAACTCCGGATGATTGAACGAAATATCACCTTTTTGCAACCCCACTAAAATATATCTTGCGCCGTGCGCCATATAACGAAAGGCATTGTTGATTGCGTTAAGGTTTCCGGTGGCATCCATGATAACAGTCGGCATCTCGCCATTGGTTATCGCTTCAAGGTACTCTTGAACATGATCATCGTTTCCGTTTATCGTATACGCTACGTCGAGCTGTTCTTTACAAAAGCGCAGTCTTTCATTATTGACATCAAGCATGATTACTTTCCCCCCGACGCTACGAACAATTTCCATCGCGCCAAGGCCGATTGGTCCAGCACCGATAATCAACACATGCTCTCCCGGCGTAATACCTGCTCTACTCACCGCGTGCGCACCGATGGCCAACGGTTCAATTAATGCCAACGTATCCAAACTCAATCCATCACCATGAACAAGTAATGATGATGGTACGGTATAATACTCAGCCATCCCACCATCACAATGCACACCGCATACGCTTATTCGCACACACGCATTGGTTATTCCACGCCTACATGCGATACATTGTCCACAAGAAATGTATGGAATGAATGTCACGGCGTCGCCACTAGAAAACTCCTGTGCGCCGTCCACATATACGAGCTCACCAGCAAGCTCATGCCCTAAAATGCGCGGGTAGTTAAAGTAAGGTTGCGTACCGTCAAATGCATGAAGGTCAGTTCCACAAATTCCGACACGCTTTACTTTGATGATAGACATTCCGCGACTAGGCTGTGGTTGATCTGCAGTAGCGTATTGCAATTCTCCCGGCTTCACACAGACTAATGTTTTCATAACGAAGTAATGCTAAAATCAAATTCATTCGTCATGACCGAAGGCATCTATTGCAGATTACTTACCGTGGCGTCATTTCCCGATGTCGCGTATAAACCAATCAACGAACCAGTAAATCCCCCAGCAACGTTTGTCGAAAGTATATCGCCCGATACGACGCCACCGACGTTAACAAAACCATTTGCGCCGGTATTGTAACTGAAAGAATACTCATCACCCTTCGACTCCACCTTCAACTGAACAGGATTTGAAATATCAACCTTACAATTCGCCACTACCGTAGACACTACTTCAGTGCCATTGTTCTTGCGACTGTTCTTCTGCAAAATGAGGAAATATTCGTCATCCTTTTTAGTGATACCGAACACGTAATTAAAATGCTCGCTCTGAAGACATACAAGTCCAGCAAGATCCTTCTCTGAATTCGGTTTGTACTGCATGGTTGTGGTAAATGAAAAACTATTGTGTTGCTGACGATAGAAAAGCGTTGCGGTAGGTTTCATTTGTTTGATGTTGGATTCGAATGGTGTTATTCGCAATCCTCCTTTCGTTCTTTCTATGAAGGCTTCTCGCGGACCTCGCAATGCGATCCATCGATAATCGATTTTTTCAGAGGAGAAATCTTCCGCAAATGAAAAATTACCATTGGGAATAAAACCATCTTGTCCTGTTCTATTTTTTATACCTGCTGGTGTTTTCAATTTGGGTGCAAGCGGTACTAACCCATTTTCAAAAACTGGAAACTCACCCGACCAGTCTACAGGCAAGATGAATGTTTCGCGGCCAATGTTCACGCGATCTTTTTCGTTGGGTCTGATGGCTAGGAATACCCCGTAGTATTTATTGTCTGGCCCCAATACCAAATCGGCATGCCCCGCCCATGCAACCTTATTGGTGCGCTCATTAGCAAAATATCGTTGCGTGAGTATTGGATTATTTGGTGCAGGTTTAAAAGGACCCTTTGGCGAATCGCTTACGAAAATGACTTCACTATGCCATCCACCCGTGCCACCTTCTGCGCACATCAGATAATAACGTCCGCCCTTTTTATAGATATGAGGCGCTTCGATCCAGATTGGTTTCTTAGAAATGTCCACGCCTCCGTCAACAATGATCTTGTCGCTGCCAGCAATAATTTTATCACTGGCTACATCATACTCCCAAATCTTAATTACGCGATGCCCTTTATAAATTTCCTTGCCCGCGTCGGGTGCGTCATTATGAACGACATACGCCTTCCCGTTATCATCGAAAAAAAGCGAAGGATCAATACCATCAAAACCAAGTTTAATTGGATCACTCCAGCCGTTCAATGGGTCTTTGGTCTTAACGATGAAATTTCCCAGGCCACCGGCGAAAGCCGTCGTGATCATATAAAACGTATCGTTACCAGCGTTGTATGTGATAGACGGAGCATAGACACCCGCGCTTATTCCAGTATCATGTACATCAAGTTGTGAAGTACGGTCGAGCACATGTCCTATCTGCTTCCAGTTAACCAAATCCCTTGAATGAAAAATAGGCACGCCAGGAAACATGGCAAACGATGAACACACCATGTAGTAGTCGTCGCCTTTCCGTGTGATTGCAGGATCGGGATAACACCCTTGTAAAATGGGATTATAAAATTCATTTTCCGCAAGCGGATGGTCCTTGTACACTTGATCATTTCCCTGGTATAATACATTTGAAAAAATCGGGGCATTCCCTGATGTTTTTCGTTTTGATTGACTCTTGACTTCAAACCCAATGATATTGAATATGATCGTACAAGCCATGAAGATAAATGGTATCCTTCGCATGTTTATAATTATTATTCTTTGATTACATTTTCCAAGACCGATCTTGGTGTCGCTCCAATTTTCATCCCACAGCGCTACACAGTTTCAATTTGTCAATCGAAGACTTTCTTCGGCAAAGCGAAATCAATAATGTCGCAGCAAGCTTACCCACCTCAACAATTTTTTCATTACGCGTATCAATACTTCCTTTCTTGCCTGTGATCCGCCATTCATTGCTGTGACTTGCTGCACCCATGGACGCATTCCATGCAACAGCAGTAATCAAATGACTGGAAAATAAAATTCCGTCAAGCTGAGGCATGGACAACAGCATTTCAGGCACATCTAACCATGAATCATTCGTGTGCGTATCCTCATCGGCCTGTTGCATTTTAAGTAAATCGTTAAGACGCAGGGCTTCTTTATAACCGGACAAAAAATTATTTTGCTGTGTGCCTATCGGCAATGAAATATGTGCTATTGACTTACACCCATTCTCAACCAGATAGTTGGTAAGTTCATATGCGTTCTGAAAATCGTTAAGCCTCTTCTTAGGCTGGCTCGGTATAAGCGATGACGCTTCAAATACAACGCGCGGTATATCCGACTCTTCCAAGTGCGCGACCAGCGCACGCTCCTGCGAATATGCGGATGACACAAAGAGCCCATCAACACCGAGCGCTAATAGCCGCTCAAGATTATTCATGCGCTTTTCATTTCTGTTCATTGACTGCGTCACCACCATACTGTACCCGAATTGTCCGGAAGCAATTTCCGCTCCGCTGAGAATATTCGAAGATATTGGCGTATTGAAGTGGGTGACCATCGCGCCTATCAATTGTCTGTTTCTTGATGTTGCTTCATGCCATGTTGCCATACCCGATGAGTTATATTTTTCGACAGCGTTGTTATCGCGCTTATAAATTTCGACTTAAAGATTCTGTTAACCGGATAAACTATTTGAAAAGCAACGGCGCGAACTTGTATAAATTATTTCGCCAAACGGGCCATGTGTGACCGCCGGGATACTCACTGTATTGATATCGTATTCCAAGATCGTCAAATTTCTTCATCATGATTTTACAGTTCTCATAAGCGATATCTTCCCTGCCTCCCATCGCGATCCAAAGCAATTTAACGTTGTTGTTAATGTCGGATACATGCTCCTTCATGAAAGCATACTGTGGATCAGACAATGCGTTGTTGTTAGCAAACCATCCTGAACTGAAGACGCCAAGACTTGAAAACATTTCATGATTTTTTATACCTGCATATAATGTTTGCAAGCCACCCATCGATAATCCGGCCAACGCTCTGCTTTTATTATTCGATTCTACTCTGTAATTCTTTTCGACAACAGGAATTACTACCTGCTTTAATTCATTTTCAAACGCCTGCAATGAGCGCTCACCAAATGACCGCATTCCGCCTAATCCAGTATTGCCATCCATCATCACCACCAACATCGGCGTCGCTTTTCCTTCGGCAATGAGGTTGTCGAGAATTATGTCTGTCTTGCCTTGCGTTGACCAACCTCTTTCATCCTCGCCACCACCATGTAGTAGATAGAGTACCGGATATTTTTTATTAGCATCCGCGCCGTAATCAGCTGGTGTGTAGATGTAAAATCGTCTCCACTCATTAAACACCGTTGAGTAGTATCGTTTCATGCGCACTTCACCATGTGGAACATCCTTCATCGCATAGAAGTCACCATTTCTCGATGGGATCTCAATGCCAGAAGCCATTCGGCCCATTCCGTAATAGGTTTCACTTGCTGGATCCGCCAAAGAAACACCATCGATTACCAAGGAATAATAATGAATGCCTTCGCTGATAGTATCCGTTGTGACAGTCCAAAGTCCATCTGCGTCTTTTACCATATCATATTTTTTTCCAAGATCAATCTGCACCTTTTGCGCCTCGGGAGCTTTCAGTTGAAATACAACGCGATTGTCGGGAAGAATCTGTGGAAATTTAGCAGACCTTACATTGGTAAACGCAGCCGATCCTAACACTGTGAAGCGAACAAATTGTTTTTGATCCACAGGCTTAAACAACAATTGACTGAACATGTACAGGTCATTCTTCCATACTTTAAAGTCGTGTCCTCCAGGTTCGACGTAAAAAATATGCGGTACATTTTTAGCGAATAGATAATCATGCGTCCGTTTACTAAAGTTTATCAATCCATCCTGATCACCACAAGAAATCCAGAGCACTTTCAACTTAGCTTTCGCGTCATCGACATTTGGGACTAGAAGCTCGGGTAATTTTGTATTGGGCGCTGATGAAAAACCACCAACCCACGCAAACTTGTCAAGATTGCCCAATCCAAAGTTGAGCGACTGACCACCCCCCATCGATAATCCAGCAATTGCGCGACGCTCCCGATCTTTGTGAACAGGAAAGTTTTTTTCCACAAAAGGAATCAAATCAGTAAGCAGATCTTGTTCGAAAGTGCTGAAGGCTTTTACTTTCACACTATCAAATACATTTCCAACCGCACGATCATTTTTCATGGCCCTGCCATTAGGCATTACAACGATCATCGGCTCGAGCTTTTTATCAGCGTAGAGGTTATCAAAGATGACTTGTGGCTTTCCTCCGTTTAGCCACTCTTTTTCGTCGCCACCGATACCATGTAATAAATACAATACAGGATACTTCGTGCTTTTCTTATAACCTGGCGGTGTATATACAAGCGCCTTTCGTTTTACACCGACCGTCTTCGAGAAATACTGAATCGTGTCTAGTTTTCCATGCGTGATGTTTGTACGGCTTTCATCGAAACCTGTAGGAGCCGTTCTCTCAAAGGTCTGACCATAGCCGTAGTTTGTCGCAATGACAAGTAATATTAAAAGGATAATCTGCTTCATACGTTTATTAACTCTGCTTAAATGGAGGCCGTGAGTTACCCATTTTGGATAACTCACTGCACTCCGTAACCCAAGACAACTAATCCAAATCAAGAGAGAATGTCTATGCCGTTTTGTTGGCCTTAACCTTCGTCCCTATTCGCATTTGTTTCAGCGGTAACCTCGTTGCTAATCTGCAACACGGCACTGCTGTATGCCTATCAACAATTGAACATTCGCTTTAAAATTTTGAACAAAGCGTTTTAAATCGCGCATTTTGAGCGATATAGTCCATTCGTGCTGATGAATTTACTTTTGTGTTGCCAGCGCGTGTACCGCACGAGAGAGAAAAATATAAGCGGCGCAAATGTCGATCACCACTTCATTTTCACCCCACAAGAAAGGCCAGTCTTCTTTGTTTTCTGGAAAGTCTGGTTTCAAGATCAGTAACCCAGGCACTACACCGCCTGCGATGTAACTAAAGTCAGCCCTGTTACTGCCATACGTGACGCGCTTCGACTTTACACCGACAGCAGAAACAAAAGAAAGATTCGAGTACGGGTGACATCCGAAAATGTAGCTCAATCCTGTGTACACAGTTTCAGCACTGATGATATCCGGGAAAGCTTGATGCGCACGATAATTCGTCAATGCCCAGTTGACAATCGTGAAGTTACCGCCCCATCCGCGCGCGGTCATCGGAACGCCGTATGGATTCTCTTTCGCGAGGTCGTCAATAGATTTTTTATAAGTCAGCACATACTCGCGCAATTTCTGTTTGTATTTCGAATCCATATACGGACACGCTTGCAGCGCAATTGAAATACTAAACTGTAAACCACCGTCGAGTGAAGACCAGATAAGCTCTTTAAACCGGTTGCCATATTTCTCATCTTTCGTTGTGATGAATAACTGCAGCGCCGCGTTCATTTCAGCATTTTTTCGAAAAAATGATGGCCCGCGAAGCGTGTCGGTATTAGGCATTGCCCGAGCCTCATCCCAAAGTTTTTTGGCGAAAGTCAGTGATTCATCAGCAAGCGCTTTGTTGTACTGATTCAGCGCACGATGTGCTGCCGCTAACGTCGCGGCCGAATAATAATCTAGGAAAGGCATCCTATTTGTAAATACCCATCGATCGTCCATCGTACCACTTGATCTTCCGTCGGACTGAAAAGGTTTGAGTGATGGATTATAAGGAAGATTATCTGTCTCTGTTGATGCGTCACCGAGATGATGATATTGATGCAAATTCGGAACGATGATACCGCGAACTGGATGACCAATGCTCTTTATTTGAGCGACAATGTTTAACGTACCGTGCTCGATTTGTTGGAGGATGTCTGCTTTACCATCCGGACGGTGAATGTCAACAAAACGTGTTGCTTGATCTATGTAAGTCTGATCGCGGTCGAGTTTAAAGTTTTCCCAAGTATTAACAAAGCTCAGAATCGCGCTACAATGCGACAAGGTTTGAATATCGAAGTCGCCAGCATCAAACCAACCTCCTACAGCTAGTCCCGGAATTCTTTCAAGCGGTTTAAACTTCGTGTCCGTAGTCGATGACATGTTATAGCCATCAAAATGTTCGTGATTAGGTGGTGCCTGCAAAGCATCATCCAAATACGGAACGCCATGCCATACACGATAACCTTCATTCACTTGCATATGATCCATCTGCACAGGGAACCAAACATCAAGGGTTGGAGCCCAGGTATCTTTATAAACATCCACGTCTATGATAAACGTATTTGACTTCGACGCACCATATTCAATAAAATATACGCCTGGATCTTTAACCGAACTAAAGTCAAACTTCACGTAGTTATAGCGGAGATATTTTCCCCAAGACTTCAACTGTCCAGTAAATTTCTTCACTGCTTTCCCATCGTCCATGACTTGAAACAATGTGGCATTTTGCTGCTGTGCATCATGCTCATCAAGCTCTATGATTGACACCTTTTCCTGATTCGGGTGATACCCAACCTGACTGAGGCCTATCACCGGAGACCGTTTCCAATCCGCGATGACATTCAGCTTTATAAACCAGCGCAACACCTCGCCCACTTTTTTTGACGGCAACAGACTACGAATAATAAAACAGCCGTTTTGTGCTAAGTTTCTTCCGTCAAAAAGCATGAGATCTTGTTGGTCCGATTGAATTGATATTTGTCTTTCAATATCCTCTGGACTTATCACGATACGACGTCCTGTGGCTAACGCATCAGCGGAGATAAATTCATCTTTTCCTCTATCGTCGAATGTTTTGTGCCCAGCGAATTGCGAGATTTTTTTGCTGGCAGGTAAAACACGTGTGTTGGCTGCCGGATACAGTGGAAATATGCCAGGGCGGCCATCCATCAAATAAGTTTTTTCAAAATAAGGAGACGGAATCAATTCAAGATTAAAACCCGCTTGCCCTTCAAGATTTTCAGGAATCATCTTGTCCAGAAAAACACTTACGACGATACCACCATTCTCAGCTTTGACTTTCACTTTTGAATTAAAATCAAATTCGTTGTATCGGAGCTCTACATCAATACTGTTATTCTTTTTATCAACTTTCCGTTGAACCAGCTTGGGAACAAGATCCCATTGCTCGGGAGTGTTTTGAAGTCTGACAGCCCCGCCTGTTACATTGCGTACGCCGTGATGAATAAATTCAATACCCGCAGTTTTTTCATCGAAAAACATGCCGTTGTATTCATTGCTGAAGACGAGAATATTTGCGCCCCTTGTCTCGAAATAATCTTGTTCATTTATTTTAAAATCTTGCGTAAACGATTCGTCGTACGAAAGAAGAAGAGTAAGTGTTAGGGCGATTGACTTTGTTGCTATAAAAAGGAATTTTCTCAGCTCCATACGTTAGTTTATTATTTTGCGGGGTTGATGTTGTTGATCTCGATTGGGGCATGTTTCATATCCAACGTGCTTGTAGCGTGCTGTAGAATCACACAACACGTCTGAATGAAGAATATGGCTGGGATTGCAATAAGAAAGGAGCGAGATCGCGCTCGCTCCTTTACATTACCAATGATCAGCTTGTTACCATCCAGGATTTTGGTCGTCTTCTGTCAACAGCGCATTGCTGTTAATTTCCATTTGAGGTATTGGTGCCAGCAAGTGTTTTGTGTCCATATAAACAATTGGCTCCGGAATGACAGTGGATATTTTGCCTAATTTTCTCCAGCGCAGAATATCTCTATTGCGTATCTGTTCACCGGCGAGTTCGACTCTTCTCTCATGAACAATCGCTCTGAAAACTTCATCAGAAGAATTCACAGGATAGTTCGCTGTTGGATATGGTGGCATTTCAACGCCGACTCTCGATCTTACCTCGTTTAGATAGTCAATCGCGTCGTCGTCATTACCCAACGCGTTTTGCACCTCCGCCATGTTCAGCAACACTTCGGTGTAACGCATCACACGCATATTGATACCTGATCGAACATCCTCGGCTGGGGCCTTATATATTTTTTGATATTTTTTCCATCCCCAATTTTCCAGGGTATCGGTGCCTTCGTTATACAGATCGCCAATGAAATAAAATGAATCATTATACCGTGGATCATCCTTGTCGTCACCCTTTGCTTCTTTTTCGTATTCATTCATCAATGATGGTGATGGTATCAAGTTTCGCCACGCATTCGGACCATACTCCTGGCCGCGAAAGGTTACTTCCGCCGTTGTGCCTTGTGCCGTGTTGTCCCAAATCGATCCGCCAAATGCTTCGGTGAATGCCACCTCAAATAATGACTCGGCATTGAATTCATTTTCCTCTCTGAAGTTGTCGAGGTATGGAATAGTTTTCCAACCATTGAAAGCGCCGCCGTCGATAATAGATGCCAGCAGTGGTTCTGCTTTGTTATACTCTCCGCGCTGCATGTACACACGCGCCAACAGATTTTGCGCTGCCTCTTTATTTGCTCTGGCGATGTTGCTCGCGTTGTATGAAGCCTTAACAGGAAGATTTGCAACAGCGTTCTCGAGATCAGATATGATCAACGCATAAACAGCATCTTCAGACGCACGCGGTAAATCTTCACCGATTTTTTTAGCATAGGTTTCCATCAAAGGAACGCCGCCCCATATCGTAACAAGATCGAAGTAAGCCAAAGCTCTCAGAAATTTCGCCTCCGCGATAACACGTGCTTTCAATTCGTCAGTCACGTTTTCCGTTGCTTTCGGTGCATTTTCTATTACCTGGTTTGTCTGATGAATCAGTCGGTACCATCCACGCCAAACTTGCATCACTACACCATTGGAAGCGTCGTGGTTACCTGTCAACAATTGGTCGCGATGCGTTTCAAGTTGGCCTCCACCCGACACGACGTCATCACCTCTCATATCATGCAGAAAGAAATACTCGCGACAAAAGAGATCCAAACTTTGCATGCTCGTATAAGCAGCGTTCACCGCTCCGACAATTTGATCACCGTTTTTATAAAACGATTCCGGTGTAAACTCATTTGGATTATCTCTGTCCAGAAGATCCTCGTTACATGACACGGTGAATACTACCGTCGCCATCAATGCTAATATTAATTTTCTTTTCATTGGAAAACTTTTTAATGATTCGACTACTAAAAACCGACTTGCACTCCTACAGTAATACTGCGCGCCTGAGGAAATTGACCGTAATCGATCCCTTGCGTGAGTCCGTTTGTTCCGGCATTGCGGTTACCAATTTCTGGATCATATCCGCCCTTGTACTTTGTAAGCGTCAGCAAATTTTGCATTGTTGTATAAACCCGTAGTCTTGTCAATGCGTTCTTAGTCAAATTTGATATCGAAGTGAAATTGTAACCGAGTGTGAGGTTCTTCACCCTGAAGTATGAACCATCTTCGACGAAACGGTCAGAAGCTCGCGCGTTTTGATTAGGATCACCAGATATCGCTCTAGGAACATTTGTGTTAGTATTCTCAGGTGTCCATCTGTCTAACACGGCAGTACCTGAATTGAACAACCTGGTCATGCCTTCCAAGTCATACTTAACTATACTATAGATCTGATTTCCGGAAACACCTTGCAAGAACAGTGACGCATCAAACCCTTTCCAGTTTGCTGAAAAGTTTACGCCATAAGAAAAGTCTGGAAGGAAGTGACCAATGTTAACTTTGTCTTTACTGTCCAACACACCGTCGCCGGTTACATCCTTGAATCGAATATCGCCAGGACGTGCCTTCGGTTGAAGTGCTCTTGAGTCGCCTTCCTGGAACAATCCATCGACAACATATCCATAAAAATGTCCGATCGGCTCACCCACTTTGGTAAGTGTTAGGTTGTCTCCATACCAATCCGCTTGTGCGATTGTAATACCTTCGCCACCGAGACTTATTACCTCGTTCTTAACAATCGATATGTTTCCTGATGCATTAAACGTTAAGTTTCCTGTTGACTTCGCGTAGCTGATTTCAACTTCAACACCTTTATTTTCAACTTCGCCTGCATTATCAAAAGGAGCAACATCGTATCCGAACGATAACGGAATCGGGCGTTGGATAATCATGTCTTTGGTCTTGTTGTTAAAGTATTCAAGTGAGAGTGTAATCTGGTTATCAAGAACACCTAGATCTAAGCCGACATTGGCCATGTGCGTTGTTTCCCACTTGAGCTTCGAATTTGCCAGTGCTCGAATGGTATAACCTGAAGACGCTGTACCACCAGATCTATCGAACTGATAAACCTGGTTACCAGAGATGGTGGATATCCATCCATAGTCGCCGCTGGAATTATTTCCGGTAACGCCATAACTCGCGCGTAATTTCAAATCGCTGATGAGTTCATTACTCGCCAAAAATGATTCTTCGCTAATACGCCATCCCGCAGACACCGCAGGAAAACTTCCCCATCGGTTATCAGGGCTAAATCTCGAAGAACCATCTCGTCTAAACGATGCACCAAGTAAATACCGGCCATTAAATTCATAGTTCACTCTACCGATGTAGGAGATCAATGTCGATTGCGATTTGTTTCCATTGAAGCTTACCTTCGACAGCGCTACCGGTTCTAGGATGTCATTTGAAAGCGGATTCTCACCACCGCCAGTTGTTTGCGAGAAATTATTTGTTTGCTGTTCCGCTACTAAGATTGCATTGATCGAATGCTTACCAAAAGTTTTGTCAAAGGTCAATTGATTGGTCAACAGAACGGATGTAAAGTGCTGACGATTCTGATTCACGTTCGCTGCAGATCTTGATGCATATCCACCCGTGCTATACGCTGGTGAGTGGCTTCGCTGCGTATAGTCCACGTAATCAACGCCACCTTTTAATCGATAGCTTAACCAATCAAAGATTTTCACATCGACATAGGCGTTACCTAAAAATTTAAGACGCTGTTGATTTTGCTTATCCTGTATTGCAATTCTTACTGGATTCTCAGGGTCTGATCCATCGACACCTTGTGCTCCAAAAAAATCCCCAAAATTATCAGGGTTGTATACGGGAAAATAAGGTGCACTTCTGAACATATGCTGAAGTTGCGTCCTCCCTCCTGCTTGTTGTTCTATTTTTCTTTCATCGAAGGCCACGTAAAAATTCTGTCCGACAGTTACTCTCTTCGATACATTGTGATCAGAATTAAATCGCGCATCGCCACGTTTGTATCCAGTGCCAAGCATGATACCTTCTTGCTCAAAATAGCCCAGCGATGCAAACATTCGTGACGAAGCAGAGCCTCCCGACAATTCAACTTTATGTTGTTGAATGCGACCTGTGCGGAACATTTCATCTTGCCAATCCGTGTTGGTTTGTCTGAAAGTCTGTGATGTCTGAGAATTGATTGGCTGATCCATCCCACCGAGTTCAATGCGGTCTGGAACTCCCGAACCAACTACCACGTCAGGGTCCGTGCCATTTGTTTCATTCTTATAGATATCTGCATTAGTCATTAATTCCGTGGCGTAATCAATGTACTGGGTTGTATTCAACAGGTCGAGTTTTCTCCAAGGTTGTTCAACACCATAGTAGCTATCGAAGTTTACACTGAGCTTCTGGTTGTTGGATCCACTCTTTGTTGTGATAATTACAACCCCGTTTGATGCTCTCGATCCATAGATTGCGGCGGCACTCGCATCCTTGAGTACCTCTACAGATTGAATGTCTTTGGGATTGAAACTATTTAAGTCAGAGGTTGGAAATCCATCGACAACGAATAAAGGATTAGCATTATTGATTGTACCAATGCCTCTAATCCGAACAAGAGGTGCTTCACCTGGAGATCCGTTATTGGTTACAGTCACACCTGCAACGCGACCCTGCAAGGCCTGTCCAACGTTTACGACGGGTTGCGCATTAATCTCTTTGGCAGATACGGATGAAATTGCGCCGGTAACAGATGCTTTTTTTTGCGTGCCGTATCCCACGACGACGATCTCTGAAAGTGTTTCAAGATCTGGTTGAAGACTAACATCAATTACCGTCTTTGCACCTACTTGAATTTCCTGGCTTTGATATCCAATGAAACTAAAAAGAAGTACAGCATCGGCGTTGTCGACAGTAAGGGCATAACCACCGTTAACATCTGTGGTGGTACCATTAGTCGTTCCTTTAACAAGGATGTTCACGCCAGGCATAGGCTTGCCTGCTTCATCATTAACTTGACCAGACACATTAATCGCAGCCGACGATTGTTTCGTATTACCAGCAATTGCGTTTACACCAATGCTAGAAATGAGGAGCAGCGAAAACAGCGATCGTAAATTAAAATTGAGCAATGGCAAGCGCCACTGATGCTTAAAGGTTGAGTAAGTTTCTCTCATAAATTTCGGGTACTGTTAAATAATTGGTTTTGGTTTTTACGCTCCCAGTAACTATTACAGTGAGCGTTTTGAGTCGGGCGTGTTTGTGAGTACGCTTCGGCTTCGTTGTAAAACATTGGGTTGTTCTTTGGTTGGGTTAGGGTTTATATTTTGGAATATTGAGTACTTACATTGACCAGCTTGCCATGACCGCAGCCGTAATAACCTTCTCCACGCACCACATCTATCCACTCTTACAGCCCACGAGCGACCACCCAAGCTTTTCTAAAAAACACATCATTGCTTGCATGCGAAACGTTCCAAAGCGCACTGCAAACGATTTCACTAATGTGGGATTTGAATGATGGAAAGCCTTTCACGAATAGAACATTCGCTTTAAAGTTTAAAACAATGGCGTTTTTGAATTGAATTGACGCTTTTTTCAGCGATCGCTCTAAAAAAAATCAAGATGGATGAGTCCGATCATTGATCGGATTAGGAAACGAAATCCTGTTCGTGTTATCACGAGAATTGGGATGATAATAACTTTTAGCGCAATGCAAAGAATTGCACAATAAGGCAAGGCATCGTTGCAACCTTGCGACGAGTTAAGTTATGGGATGGCTATTTTTCTTGAAGGTATTCGGACGGCGTCCTTCCGTACTCTTCCTTGAAAGTTCGAGAAAAATAAGATGCGGAGTTGAATCCGACCTCAAAAGCAATTTCAGACAACGTCAACTTATGTGAATCCATCAATTTGATAGCCTGTTTCATGCGAACCATCCGGATAAATTCGACAACCGACTTTCCTGTCAATGCTTTTATTTTGCGATACACGTGCATCCTACTTAAATTAAATAGAGAAGCGATTGAATCAACGCTTAGCTGTGAATCTTGAAGGTTGCTGATAATATAATCAATTGCTTTCTGCAAAAACTCTTGATCCAAGGCATTCGTCGCTACCTTGCCCGGCATCAGATACACATCTTGACTGAAGCGCGCATACAATCGCTGACGCGACGAGACCATTTGTGAAACGTGTGCCATCAGGTGACGAATATTAAATGGCTTCGGTATGTATAAATCTGCTCCCGTATTTATGCCTGCGATTTGGTCTTCTATTGTTGCTTTTGCACTCAACAATACAAAAGGTATATGACAGGTGCTCAGGTCCGATTTCACTGCTTGACAAAATTCAATTCCATTTCGCACAGGCATCATAACATCACTGACGATGAGATCTGGACTTTCTGCCAATGTGATTGCTAGACCCTCCTCGCCATTATTAGCTTCGAGTACGGCGAACGCTACACGAAGCTCAGCTGCGAGATATGCTCTTAATTCAAGATTATCTTCCACGATCAAAACCCGAGGCTTTGTCGATTCATCATGAGCGATTTCAGAAATACTACTGGGCGCATTGACGAAATCAAAGTGATACGCCTCGCGTTGAACATCCGCGGGGGCAAGCGTGTCATCGCTCACTTGATATAATTTACCATCGATGGGAAGAAGAATTTTAAATACCGTAGCCTTATCCGGTACGCTCTCCGCGCTGATCGTTCCGTGATGAAGTTCAACCAATGCCTTAGCCAATGACAAGCCAATACCCGTTCCTGGATCTGCTGCTTTGAACGACGATTTAGCCTGATAGAACTTCTCAAATATATGTGGCAGTTCTTCTTGCAAAATACCAATGCCGTTGTCTTCAATAACCAATTCGATACATTGACAAAGCATACCATTTGGAATAACAGCATGCTTAACCTGAATTGTTAATTTGATCGCTCCGCCGTCGGCAGTAAATTTAAATGCATTCGACAGGACATTAAATATTACGCGCTCTAATTTATCCCGATCAAACCATCCACGCACCTCGTTCGAATCAGCGGATAAAGAAAAGCTGATTCCTCTCTTGGCCGCCATTTCGTTAAAAGCGGCTGACGTTTCAACAATGAATTTTACCACGTCGCCGTGTTGAACATTAAGCTTTATGTTTCCTACCTCCAACTTGTTAAAATCGAGTAACTCATTAACAAGTCTTCGCATGCGAGATGCATTTTTAAAAGCCGTATAAATACGATCACGTAATACTCCAGGCACGTCGTTGGTACCCATCAGGCTTTCCAATGGAATTAATATCAAACTTAACGGTGTTCGAAATTCATGCGCCACGTTTGTAAAAAATTGAGTCTTTGATTCACTCAATGCGTGTTCTTGCTCGCGCTTTAACTTTTCAAATTTTATTTCGTTTTTCAATTTCAATCTTTCGATACGAACGCGCGCCACGAAGTATACAAATAGTGTGAGAACAATAAGATAAACCGAAAATGCCCACCACGTTTTCCAAAACACGGGACGTATAGTGATCTCTAATCGCAAAGATTCAGACAGCCACACACCATCTTTATTTGAAGCCTTGACCATGAACTCATATGTACCGGGATCGATGTTTGTGTATATTGCACTGTGGTTGGATCCAATACAATTCCAGTCTTTGTCAAAACCTTTTAGCATGTAACAATAGTTGTAGTCCGGCGACAGCGCGAGATCAAGTGCAACGAAATCGATGACAAATGATCGCTGGTCGTAAGCAAGTGTGACATCCGATGTTAAGCTAATGTGCTTCTTTAATGGTGAATCAATATCGCCAGGTTTAATCGACCGATTATTGATTTTCAGGTCACACAACATCAATGCTGCTTGTGTCGGTGTTGTACGAATGCTGTCTGGAAAAAAACTGTCTATACCGCGGTTTCCACCAAAAAGAAAATTACCAGCCCGCGTTGCAAGACACGCCTTCCTGTTAAAATTGGTTGACTTCAGCCCGTCTTCACGCGTGTAGTTAATAAAGGTTTTCGTCTTCGCATCAAATTTCAACAACCCGTTACTAGCACCGAGCCACACGTTCCCGTGATTGTCTGGAAGAATGGACCTGACTGTGTTTGCCAATCCATTCCTTTGCAGTGGATATCGAATAAAGTCACTCGTACCATGCCTCCGTACATTCAGCGCTTCGGTGGTACCAACCCACAAGTCTTTGTTTTTATCCTCGACAACAACCTGAATTTGTGCTCCAATAATAGTTGTATCTGTCGCATCTGGCAGATGTAGGCGATACGAAAACGAGTTGGTTACGTCCGGTGTTAATTCGTACAACCCATACAACGTTCCTACCCAGAATGTACCTTTTGAATCTTCCATCATATCTGATACATACGCCGTGTTTGGGATATGATTGACCTTCTTGTATTCTGTCGCACTTACAAATTGATGCCGCTGCGAATCAAAGTAAAACAGTCCACTGCCCCATGTTCCAGCCCACACCACGCCTTTCCTATTTTCATACACACAAAATACCTGATCGTTTCCAAAGCCCTCTGACGTCAAAGAGTAGTTGGTGACTTCAAACGTTTTTAGATTTACTTTGAAAATTCCTTTCCCAGCAGTGCCTAACCACAATGCACCGAATCGATCACAAATGATCGAAGTAATATTCTTGTTACTGATCTTGCGATTGATTTTATCCATCAATTGAACACGCTGCTGAACGGGATTCATCTGCGCAATACCAATACCATTCAACGCTAACCAAAGATTGCCCTGATCATCTTCAGCAAAACTTCTAACCTCATTTGCCAATCGCGGAAAATTATTGATTGATGACGTGTTAAATTTCTTGGCGTTGTTTTCCAACAAAAATGCGCCGTTGTTGAATGTGCCAATCCAAATAGTACCTGAGTTGTCTACATAAATGGACTGAATGTAGTTAGACGGTAGACGCTTTAGATTATCTTCCTCAGCAAGTAATCGCCGCACGCGAGTACCATCGTGCGAGATTATGTTAAAGCCAGAGTTTTCACCACCAGCAAGAATATTTCCATTTGCATCAACACAGAGACTGAGAATCTTATTTGCGCTTTCGCCCAGCATAGTTCCTGACAATACTTTATCCACGTCATAGTCGCCGTTTCCTGGCGTCACGCGCATAATCTCACCGCCCACGGTGCTAACCAGAAGACTTCCTTTTTTTTCTGGTACAATGGCGCTGATCTGCGCGTTCGAAAATTGCTCCAGAGACCCAAGCGGAAGACGTTTGAAAGAGTGCGTGTCATATAACAACAGGCCACCCTTTGTGGAGCACCACATTTTATCATCCATATTAACCAAACTGTTGACAAAATTGGATGACGGTAACCTTCCACTGCGAGGCTGATCGACAAGATAAGTGAACGCTTTCTTTACAGGATCGTACACGTTGATGCCACCTTCGTGTGTACCTATCCACAACATGCCCTTAGCATCAAATTCAAGGTCGGTTATGTATCTGTTGTTAAGATAATTTCTATTTCCTTTGATGGAATCTACGGTAATAAAGTTATCCAGCTCTCGGTTATAAATACTGAGACCTTGTGCCGTGCCAATCCACAACTGTTTCTCATCGTCTTCAGCCATGCAGTTGATTGTATTGTGTGGAATTGAATTCTTGTCGCTAACGTCATGCGTGTAGCGATAGGTATAATTTCCATCATATCTAATCAGCGCATCTTCCGTTGCTATCCACATAAATCCACGACTGTCTTTGTAAAAGCAGCGAACAAATGAATTCGATAATACATCGGGGGCTACGGCATGAAAGGTTGGCGATTGCTCTTGCGCGAATGAAGGGTACGCCATCGAGAAAATGCATCCAAAAAAAATTAATAAACGAAGAGCCCAATTGGATGAAGTCTTCACATGTTTATAGCCTAACGTGATCATTTTCATCATCTGCATCTGCATTCATTTTAGCTCCTTCAGTACGCACACGTTTATTCGTGTATAAATCGAATAAGTGTTTAATATACTATTATACGAATTTTCAATCGAATGCAATGAATTTAAATTAGGGGTGCACCCATGACATGGCGCCGCATGGCGAGCGAGCCCACATTGTCGACGAATTGGCACGAATTGTTCGAGGAAACAAAAAAAGACCATTTTCATACGAAAAATGGCCTTTTTGCTTTAATGATAGTATAATCGCGGAGAGACAGGGATTCGAACGTTCAACTTAAGTTGTTGGTAGTCAACGTTGTTCTATTCAGTCAAAATCAGCTACACCGAATTTTACACCGATCAATTCGTATTCAAAAGACAATCCGAAGATATAAAAAAATCGCTGGTAGAAATATGGATCTGACATTTTACCCTTACAGCTTATTGCGAAAACAATAACGATAAAATTACAAAGGGTAGGCCTCGGCGTAAACGCTCTGTCAAAAAATTAAATTTGGTTCGCGATTGCTTGTAGTCGTAGCATGAGACCGTACTGATTGACATCAATATATCGAATTCCGAAACACCATAATGTCTAACACATCCTAACCTTTCACCAGCCAAAATTAACGTGCTTCTTAGCGCGGATTACCGAATATATTCACCTTTACTATTTCTGCGATAAATTATTGCGAGGTCATCGCTATCATTCGATTTAATGGTCAAAGTCGTAACCACGTCTATTCCATACCAACGCTTAACCCGAGGATATTGACTCTTTTTAATCGGGCGTCGATCGACCTTAAGGGTCCACGATGTTCCCTCGTAAAACAATTTGAGCAATTTTGGATATAGGATATCGCTAAGAAGGACCCCTTCAGAATTTTCAATGATCAATTCAAAAGGCATGTTTGTCGTGTCTACAAGCGAAAAACAGAACTTCTGATCATCGATTTTGGCTAAGAAAATCTCATTCTCTGAAATTAACTTGATTACTAGGTCTTCATTTCTAATTGGGATCTCTTCAACTTTTACAGAAATGTTTAAACATGTCTGACTGCAAGCAATAGTGGAACATAGGAAACACATAACAGTTAATACTGTAATCTCAGGGAAGAATCTATAATAGATTTTGGTCATGGTGCTGTTGCAGATTGAAAAGTGTTTAATGGAAAGGTTGCTACCTCACCGGTTTTGTCAAAAAATCTCACAAGGTTGTTTGCAGGATCAAATAAAATATGTGGCCCTTTTACATCGGGATGAAGTTTTGCTGCAGTTTTGTCGCCTTCTGACACTGTAGGGTAGGAAAAAAGAGTACCTCGGCTGGTGTTTATTTCCCCAGTTGGATGCACATGGAATGTTGTTATTGTTGTTTTTATTTTTGCACTAATGTCCGGTTCCGCGGAGTTATATGGGCCTAAAGTCGCTTCATTAACCTTTCCATTTTTATAACTCATTGGTTTGCCCGGCTTCGCATTGGCAACGACTTCATTTCCGTCGCTGTCCTCACCCACCACACCGCCTTCTTCATGCAAAGCACCTACCGGGTCCGTAGAACTGGGCGCTCGCATTCTCCCAATTGAACTGTACATTTTTTGTCTGTTTTCGAAAGTAGGTAGGGTAATAACTTTGGCCTGCCCTTGCTTCAGATCATTTACAGTCTTAGTAGCATCTTTTTTATTACCCTTATACATCTTGCTGAGAGTCTTAGTACTCGTATTTACAACATGAATTTTGCCATCTTTTTTTCCATCAGAAAAAACTTTATCGCCTTCGCTGGAATAATAGTCGCCAAATGGCTTTCTACCGTCGGGGTCTACGAACCTTACCGCGTTACAGTAAGCATAATTATATACGCTATGTCTTCTCATCTGATCAGCCAACGGATCTACCACCATCCATCTACAACTCGCGGGGTCATACATGCGAGAGCCATAATCAAACCAGTTTAAACTAATCTCATTTTGCAATTCTTTACCATTGTACTGTAGATCCTGCGCTTTAGTGTTTTCCCTCGTATATTGATTAAACGGCAAGCCAAATGGATAATAATCATTCAAACGCACGAACGCATCTCTCTACCTGCTATGACCAAGCTGAACAAATCTACCGTCCATCGCATTTATGACAACTTCAAAAGTGCCGCCATCTGCACCTTTGGGCAAGGTGCCATTAATTACCCAATACCCGTTGATCAAATAAGCTTCATAAGGTTGTTCACTCCGTATTTTGTCCTCACCATAAAACTCAAATAGCGCTGCCTCGGCAATCGTAATGGCAGATTTTTCATTTTTAATGAGCGTGTCTCCCCGAATTAACACATATGACGTATCTGATAAAATTTTCTCAAGCCTCTTCTGAGCACGCTCCTTACCTAAATACCTTGGATCCTTTTGACAAGCCACAATAGCACAAAAACAAATCAAAATAACAAATGATACTTTATTTTTCATAATCTAGTTCTTTATGGCTGACGCGCCTTTCATTAATGGCAAAATTATGTTGTCCAGAATGTAGCTTCCAACTCCACGCACCGGTTCATCTTTTGGCAAGTCTTTGCTGTTGATATTATTTTTCCGTCCATTTTTTGCGTGATGATTTTCATCGCTCGGAATGCTTTCCGAAACAGTGGAAATCTTATCAGAACTCACATCATATTGTAAAAGACTTCCGTTTGGAGTAGCGACATAAGAATTCAATCCTAAGTCTTTCGCATTTTCTATATCGGTATCAGAAAATTCATCGACAGCTGCCACGGGAGGATCAGCACCGTGAGTATGAGCACGTGCCACAACTTCACCGTCTTGCATAACGTTTGGATAGTAGGTCGTAAAATCCTCAAATCCTTTGTTAGGCACATTGTATGTATAATGTGTTTCACCGCTCTCCTTGTCGGTCACTTTATAAATTTTAGTGGCATATTCCTTATTATCAGCTATAGAATTATCATTATACAGCATGGCAAAGTCCGTTGCCGCATCTTTTTCCGTTTTAAACTTGTCTCCCGGATCCATAGCTGCATTACCATCCGGATCGATGAATCGCATTGGGTTATTAAACACATAGGCATATGGACTATGTCTTCTAGATATTTCAGAAAGTGCGTCTACCACACCCCACCTTCCAATATCGCTCATGTACATCCTAGCACCGTAATCATACCATCCAAGATCAAGTTCATCTTGTTTCTCTTTTCCGTTGTACAGAAAGTTTTGTTTGGTGCTGCTCTCTCTAGAATAAGAGTTGTAAGTCAACCCGAATGGATAATAGTCATTTACACTCTCAATAGCCGATGGTTTAATTGCGAATGTAACATCGTCAAAGTACACGTCTACGTGATTGTAATGCTCATTACTTAAAAACACATATGCATATCCAGCCTCAGGCGCCTTTGCCGAAATCTCAATTAGATCATGCGGTCCCTTCACAGTCGAGCTTGTTTGCGCACCAACCGTCGAAATCTGATCAAATGCGGCGTCAAGAAAGTTATAATCTTTATCGAAAAACAAAATCGTAGCAAATACCTTAGGTGCTGTGTCATCGTCGTCTTCGTGATCCCCGCCAACTACGCTTAGACTGTAACTCTCCAATGCGTCATATAGAATACGTTCGTCTCCCGTTGAAGAAGATGAAACACCAAACGCACTTGACAACGAATTTATTAATCCCGCTGGGCTTGCTGACGTACTAAGATTCATGTACTTCGCCCAAGCTTTCACAGAAATTTCGTCTCCAGGCATCACCGTGTACGATCGTGCGACCCCGACTCTGCCGTTCCCATACCCATTGAGTTTCTGCGTGTGAGTCGAAACGTTGGCTGCGTCAGTATGCTCGACCAAATCAAAATCATGCCGAGTGTAATTCTCAAATTCCGGATTTGTAGCAGTTTCAAAATTTGCAAAAGCAGTGGTCGCTTGTTTGGGCCTCGCGGTAAACGCGATGCGTACGTTGCCAAGGTGATCCTTTAAAAAATATTGGTATTCCCAGTCTGACCCCTTTGGTAGAACGCGTCCTTCTGGATGAAGGATAAACTGCAATACATCGTTCTCATAAATCATTTCTCCTATGTAGTCAGTCCGTTTTACTAAGACATTATTACCGTTGAATACTTCCTGCGCCAATTTTCGGCCAGTAGCATCGTACGTATACCTCACTTTTTCAGTACCCTTAATTACCTCAACCGGCAAATTCAAATGGTTGTATTTAATTGCTGCCACATCCGTAAGGCCCTTATTCCTGTCGCTAGTCAAGTTGCCATTTACATCATAGCTGTAATCGTTCGCACCAGTATTTCCATTTACAAATCCCTTAGTCGCGTCAGCTGCATCGTTAACGTACATAAGCTGATTCCCTGAATATCCATAGGCCAATTGATCCATGCTAGTGCCAGAAAATCCTTTTCGGACTAGTGAGCGTATATTTCCATTCAGGTCATATGAAAGTTCTTCTCCAAACCCGTTGTTATTACTCTTCCATTCCCAAACAGTTTCGTCCTTCTGCAAGTCGTAGTGATTTGCAGTCATTAATCTATTTAAACTATCGTAGACATATGCATAAGCATGCTTTTTCACAGGACCACCATTCCCCTTGCTCCACTTTACGGCCGAAATATTTCCATTAAAGTTTCCCGACGTAGGTAGCCCATTTATTGTGTCATTGTATGCAAGCCTCATTCCAAAGTAATCAACACTATTATCACCAGATGCTATCGCGCCAACATCTGCGTCATTAATATTGGTCAGCCAACCACGAATATTATAACGATAATCTATACTCTGCTTTGCATCATTCCCAGATCCGTTCACACAGTGTAACTTCTTGTCAACAAGCTGACCTATTTCATTGTATTGATTTGCAAGCAGCACCACGGCAGTATCACCGTCAACGGAATGTGTTGCAAATTTTAATCTTGACGCGTGATCATAGGAGAAAGTCTCGCGAATGGACGTCGTCACGTTATTAGTCGTTATAGACCTTCGTGCCGAAATAACTTGCCCGCTGAAGTCAAAGAGACTAGTCGTTACAGTTTTTCCTTTTTGGTGGCCCGATACAACCTGGATAATTCTATACTTATCATCATAATAGTTGGTTGACCATAGGTATGTCGTCGTGCCCAAGACGATTACTTTTGTTCCAGTCATTTTCCCAACAACGATATTATTTTCGCTTCCGGGTTGTCCTTCTATTTCCGAGTTTGAGTAGTTGTAAGCGGCACTTCCGATTAACGTCTTAAATCCATAACTATCATAGTATGTTACTGTCAACACTGTTAGTCCAGAAGTTGGCCACACTACGTTCGTATAACCATGCGTTGCAGCCGTTCCATTGTAAGATTCAAAAAAGTTTGTTGCACTAATTTGACCTGCCATGGTAAATTGGCTAACCATCGTAGCATGCGTATAGATTCCGGTAATAATTGGACGGTTCAACGCATCGTACTTCGTAAAACTCCATTGTTTTGACATACGCTGTATACCATCTTGAGAAAGCACCAACCTATCACGCTTATCATAAACCATCAACACCGAATCTGACCCGGGGGCTTTCTTCATGATCATTCTTCGTGATGCATCAAACCGGTAACAGAATGCAAAATCGTGCAAGTCGGTTGCCGTCGGATTTAATTTCCCACTCACTGAGAGTTTTTTCGATAACTCTGGTTGAAGTACAAAACGCAACTGATTAAAATCATCATACACATAGTAAGTCTCCGTCCAGTTTCCTGCTGTATTGAATTTTGCTTTGACACCCTTCACATACATCTTCTTAAGCAATAGCCTGCCCAACTTGTCTTTATACTCTCTACTTTCATGGCCTTGCTCATCTTTAACAACATTTACGGTTAATGATGATGAAGGAAAATATCCTTTTCCACTTCCCGAGATAACCGTCGTATCCCTAGTCGGCATATTTCCAGAAACTTTCCACACAATTATTTTTTCCTTGCCATCAGTAGCCCCATCAACATTGTACAAATAGCCAGTTTCAACAGCTTTGCTTCTGTCAAACCAATCTTTGCCCGATCCAAAACTTTTCAATGGCCGGTTCAAAGGAGATATTTCAAAAACAGTTTCGGAAAATGGTCGCTGATCTTGAGCGATCATTCCTGAAGAATTGTTACTGTAAAAATTTGCGGCTATGCCAGAATAATTGCCGGAAACGTCATACGTGATTGTCTTAAAGCGCCCGTCTTGTCCATACGTTATGGGAAGATACTCGCGATGCTGCCGGTTGAATGCGTCATACACTACCGGTTGAATAACATCTTTCTTAGACGGTGACCCTTGTGCAATTATAGTCTCTAATGGTCTTCCGAGACCATCGAAATACTGGATGGACTGAGAGCGTTGATCAACGGTGAGGCCTTCTATCGAAGCCACATCAATAACGCTATCTTTTAGAATTGTGTTAGTGACTATGTAATTTACATTCTGGCCGTCTAGCTGACCTTTAAGTTCAAAGGGATTGGCCGTATCCGATAGCCCCCCTTTTGTCACTGTAACCGTGTAGCTGCCTTTGATGTTAGTTGAAAGTGTACGTGCGTTTCCGACTACTACGCCGGACGAATTCTTCCATTGATACGAGTCATACCCAACGCCTGCATCCATTGTCACTGACTTATTCATCACAATGAACGATGTTGGTGCTGTAATAACTGGTTTCGCGTACACACTGACGTGAATCAAAGAAAAGGGACTCTCACAACCTGCGGCACTCACTGCCTTCACACGCATGTATGAATTGGTGGTAGCGCTCAAAACCGGCGTTACATAAGTTGGCGCCGTGGCTAGTAAAGTGCCCGCACTGTTATACCATTTATATGTTCCACCCGTAAGCGCGCCAGTCCCGGTTAAAATGAGCGTTCCACTACCAAAACGAGCGTTACCGGTCGCGGTCGCAATTGGAACGTTTTCAATGGAAACTGCAACAGGCGTTCGTTGCGTGCCCTCGCAATTTGTAGATGCATTGAAGCTAGCTGCATAATATGTTGTATTCGCCGTCAATACAGGCGTTGTAAATGTATTGCTCGTCGCAAGAAGGCTACCACCCGAGGCCGCACTGTACCACTTTATTGTTGTCGCGTTCGGAGGTGGCGTTGCATTAACCTGCGTGGATGTACTAGCACAAAACGAAACATTATTTGCCGTCGGCGCCGCCGGTGGACCAACGAATGCTGTTACTGGTACCCTAGCAGAGTAGGCGCCATTGTATGGGACCATCGTAGCTGCGTAAAAAGTCGTCGTCGTAGATAAGGATGGTGTGGTATAGGAGGTTCCTGAATTAAGAGGGCTGCCGCCAGATGCCGCTGCATACCAAAATACAACTTGGTAGGTATAAATTTGTGAAGCATTCAATGTCAACGTTCCCGTATTACATCGACTGCTCACCGACGACACTACTGGTGGAGCTGGCACTGGGTCATAGATAATTACGTTTGCAATCCCCTTCTGCGTGCTGCCATCAAAGAAAGCAATAAATGAGTTTTGTGGCGTGGTCGTCCATTGCACTTGGATATTGTAGGTAGATCCATCCTGCCACTCAGCTAGGACTGTACTCGCGCCATTTCGTTCCCAACGTGGCATCACCGCAACACCAGTGTACTTGTAAGTACCGGTGGACCCAACAACAATGGGTCCTGATGTTCCAGTAAACTGTGCATATGATTGGCCCGCTAGAATTGGCAACATGAAACACGCAACCAAGGAAACTCTTAGAACAAAAAAAATTCTTTCACGCATGGTATTACTCTGTTTCACTGATGATATATCGTTGATGCATGGCTGTCGCGGCAGCTTGTGTAAAATCCACAACAACTGCAATCACATTATTTATTCGTTCGAACTTAATGTGACCTTGATGATTTTGATAATTAACAACGTACGTCAGGAAGCCATCTTCGTTAATATTATTCCAAGTACCTTCCACTGAAACGATTTCGAATGAAAACGTTTCACTTGAATAAACAAGCTGAATTGGATTGTTTGCATGTGTCTCAAACCGGCAAGTGGCGGCAACTTCAACATTCGAATGCAATTCATTGCTTCGATTGGAATGCCATATCAAATGCTGATCAGCTAATGATGATTGTCCTGCAACGAGAAAAGGACAGAGGATAAAACAGAAAAGAAATATGTAGTTGATCATTGCTGTGTACGGTAATGATATTGATAGTGCTTAACAATTTTTTTTTGATCGTCAGACACGGTGAGTAATCTGTTAAAGTTGTCATACTCGTAGTAAGTGAACACACCATTCGGATCACACGAAGATTTTAATCCTTTCAAAGGTTCATAGACATATGTTGTCATTTGTGCCTCTTGAGGATACAATCTAAGCTCATCTATAGTGACCGAACCAGAAATCGTAATTGAAGTTACATTCGCCGCCATGACGTGACGGTATAGCGTCCAGCCATTCCGGCTCTTTAATACTTGTGCCGCAACATTATTAACGTTCGCCGCCGCGCCACTAGACCAGTAAGAAACGACATAAATCTTACCTGCAGGAAGTGACGTCTTGGTAATCGAGCCACTTATCGTATAAGATCTTTCTCCTGATACACCGCCAATGGCGCGTGACGCGCTTACTCCAGACCATCCACCAGTCCCTTCACTTGTTTCAAAGCTGGTATATGCGATATGCGTCGAGAGTGCATTAACAACCGACGCTGTTTGATAATTGTTGCTATATCCCCATACATAGGTTGTTATTGTGTTACTAGTGGGTTGGATACTTTTGATGTTTCCTGACCCATCGAATTCAATAGTTCCCTTGAGTTTGAACTCTGCTGGAACCGTACCTGTGGTTGTCGAAGCAATTACTTTTGGTGCTGTTGTTTCAATAGCATAAAGCTCATTCGGAGTTGTCAGGCCGGAAGTAGTTTTATACTTTGTAAAACTTCCTCCTATTACTTTACCGTTTACTTTTTCAAGTGTCTCAAGTGGCGAACTCATCATATTCTTGGACTTTAAATCATTCAGCCATGTCCAGCCTGTTGCGACGTAATCATTTGGATATTTTATTTCCTTTGTTGAAAAAATATTGTTGCTATTTTGAATGGATTCGGAGGACACATAACCCATGCTATTGTACTGAAAATCTTTGCGGGTCTCGAAGGTCAAACCATTTTCATAAAAACGTTCAAAGCTAGTTTTTAACGCTGCCTTAGCCGCTCGTATTGGATAGAAGTGTAAGATCTCCATTCCGCACGTTTTACAGTTTGTTTGAAAATGCGCTTGTTCCAGTGGACAAGACACAAGAGGAAATTTGATGACCGTTTTAAAACCCCAAAAAAGCTTTTTATTGAATAAGTAGTATTCGTTTTCAACCTCTTTTACTTTAACGTACATATTATTCTCAAACTTAAAATCCCTTCGAAACTTCATGAGCCCATTGTCCAAAATATTCTCAGTAGGAATTCCAGGAGGCAACCTTTCAACGCTATCGCGCGGTGCACGAAGGGTGAATACATATTCCGTTTTGCCGCTCTGTGCACCGTCGAATTCTTCTGTCACAAAACGATATCCCACTGGTGATCCATTAGCAGAATTAGAGTACCGCACGAAAGTATCAGAATAAAGAGAAACAATTTTACCAGGACGCTCGACCAAACATGGCACTGGTGCGGCTTGCGTAGGCGTTCGTGTTTCAAAACACATGACTAACTTTTGATCGTTCTTATCCTCGTATGTCATGATTGGCATGTTCAAGTTTAGACTCTCCCCATACGTGTATTTCTTTTTCCACGAAGTATTTGTAACAGGCTCATTAAATTCGATACGCTTTATACGAAGGCCACCACCTTTTAGGGTTGCATTATCCTGAGTTGAAACAAAGTACTGCACGTCAATTGTGGCGTACGAATTATTACGAATGTCTCCCACAAACTGATCCGGATAATGGGCTTGAACCCGATATGTGCCCGCCGGTAGAGATAAGTTCAATATGTTACTCATCACGTTTGTGCCTTGGTAGCGCCATGATTCAAAAATTGACCATGTGCCATTCGCGTTCTTTTTTTCAATAGAAGCCCACATGCAATCACCCAGCGGGCCTGCGGTGCAATTCATTAACTCTGAAGAACTTTTGGTGAGCGCATAGTTTATTTTAACCACCTGTGCAAGAATTGTGAATTCGTTAGAGACAGGATTATTATATACAACATCCTGCGATGTGGCAAGTGGATTAAAATCTGTAGCACCCCTGTTTTGAACTTGAGACCCATTAATTGAGTTTCTAAAGCGATTGGATTCGTAAGTAAACTTTATTGATCCCCCCGTTGGGTATCTGATTTCAGTAAGAATACCAGCTTGCATCTTAACTGTATCAGCTTCACGGTTTGCACCGATGTAATTCATAAACCAATCATGAACTCTATAGTACTTCATGAGCTGTGCTCCTGTTGGAAGTAATGTGTTGTTGTTTACCCCATTGAAATTACCCCAATAGTCTGTGGCAAGCGAAGTTTTATAGGGAAGGCTTGTGTTATTATAGACGAATTCATGGCGCAGCACTGCACCATCTGATCCGACCTCATCAAGTGACACGAGTTTCAAACGCAGTTTGCGAAAATTTGAAGTGTAAGACGGCAACACGGTTCCACCGAATTGACCATACCGATCACCGTACATCAGGTCACCTTGAAAGTAGTCATAATTGAATATGTATCGTTTTATGATTTGGCCAGCATTGTTAACAACCCGAATCTCATCAATCTTCTGACCATTCAGAAGATCCTGCCGAGCGCTTTTTATAAACTTAATTGTTCCTGCACTAAATCGAATTGAATCAAGCTGCGGCGCTAAGCTTTCAGGATTTGACTGTGTACTCGAATTTTGCGGCGTATTTGATCCTATGTGTGCTTCAAATGAAAAGCTCACTGACCTTGTTCCTGCGCCGATCGCCGCACGAGGAGCATAATGTAAACTGACAGTTCTATTAAGCGCACTCTTAATATTCGTAAGTTGGAATGAAGTGTTCATGAGCTGCGTTCCACCGAGATAAGTTTTCACGGGGGATGCCTCTGCTGCAGCGAAAGAAAACTGAAATCCGTCGGGGCTTACTGCTTTCATAGTGCCCACGGCATCATGACTAAACCAAATATTATCACCGTTGAGACTCTCACTTTTCACAAGAGTTTCACTGTATCTTTTGAACAGAAATTTACCGCTATAGCCAGGGAAATTATAAACGTACATGTCCGGCTCGCCATCCAGATCCATCACGGTTGTTCCATAGTTAACACTCGTAGTGTCTTCTAGATAATACGAACAATTAAGCGGTTGCTCAACGGTGTATCGCGCAGCGTCAAACGGGATCGAATAATGTTGGCTTGGTAGTGGATACGTAGAAGCAAACGCAGCCATTTCGAAATCATACCTGTTTCTTACCTCCACGCTGATATTTCCACCCGCATCGAGAGACCAACCGAGTCCTACATTAGATGATTCTTCATTAACACGGATTCCAGCGGCGTGATATTTTAAACTTATAGGAAGCCTAATGTCGCCATCGACAATCTCATACAATGGTATGCTAATATCTGGAATGCCATTAAAAAGGCTGACAGGTATTTCCACATACTTAGCAAAGGCTGCAGTCTCTGGCGACTTTACCGTTACGTTCTGTTGATACTGTGATATTATGTTTGTTTGAGCTAAAGTAGATTCAACTATTGCGAGTGCAAAAGCAATAAAAAAAAACTGTCTTCCTGCAGCTGCAAGAGTAAAATTCTGAAGACGACTATTCAATGTCATACCGCGTGATGTTTATCCTCAGTCTCACGCGATCGGTTAGCTCACGACAAACTCGCAAGATGCTGTTGCACTTGAAGTACGACTAATGTCTAAACAATCTGGGATGCCAATTCTGCGACAAATTCTAAATGCCTGCTAACTGGGGAACCGGAGAACTAAGGTTCGCAAATGTCATAAAGACATTTTAAATTACAAAATGGATCACGTCGTTTTCTAATTGTTGTCAGGAAAACCAGACAAATCGTGACAGGAATTGTCACGCCATAAACGCCAAGTCAACAACTTTATGAATTGTTTCCTCTCGCCGCACGCACTTTCTTCTTCATCGGAAACTCAAATCCAGTGCGGATATTCAACACATCTGCATATGGACTTTTTCGATCGGGATTGAAGAGACGAAACATAACCATCGATGTACCGCGAACTTTGCCGAAGAAACGGTAGTCTTTCTTAATACCAACAAACGCACCCGCCACCCATTGGCGATCAGAATAATCACCGCTCGTTCTTTGTATTATTGGCGGTACGGGCGCATTCATCATTTCGAATTCTACACGCGGAGAAAATCCTTTGCCAATTTTATACGCCGCGAAACTACGGATACCATATACGCGCGGCAATGCAGAAAATCCGTCGCGTTTTTTACTGTAAGCAACGCGATGATTCCAGCCAAGTCCCGCAGTGAGTTTACCATTGAAGCGATAACCCGCGGCGGCGTTGAAGTCCACGAGAACATACTCTCCTCTCCCATGCACTTGTAGTGTAAGTGAAGGAATGATTCGTTCGATCAGCGCCTTGCCGCGCATTTCGTTCGGACGTCGCTTCGGAATATCACTCAAGCTATTCAAGCTCGAATATTTCTTTTTCAACTTCGCCATTTTGTCCATCGCTTCTTGTAGCACTTGCTCTTTGCCTGCGAAGTGATTCACTGCTTGCTGAACCTGCTGCGTCGCCATCTCTTTCGCTTCTGTTCCATTTGCTGGCATCTGCGGTACATCACCCATATCACCCATCAAAGACTTCGCATCGGGTGTGGCTGGCAATCCTGCAGCCTCTGCCGCTTTGCCTTCAAGCGTACCTGGCAAATTGTTAACATCACCCACTGCCCCCGTAAGTTCTTTAATATCGCCTAGCCCTTCCGTTAGCTTTCCGAGCTCTTCTACTTTACCGAGCTCACCACCTAATTCACCTACCTTACCCAAACCATTTAAATCAGGAACGTTTCCAATCTCTCCCACCGGCGACGACGCTGTTGTGTTGAATCCATCAAGATTTTTTAGTGGATTATCTGACAACGACAATTCAGGAATATTTAAATCCTTTACGGGCAGTTGAAAGTCCTCCATCTTTTGTGTAACAATTACCCCCTTAGACTGCAATTCATTTGGCAATCCGAGATCGGCAACACCTTTCGAGGCCTTCTCTTTGAGTGCTGTCATTTTTTTATCGAGTGCCGCTATTGTTGCTTTGCGCTTTGTATCGATACTATCGAGTTCATGCGTGACTTTGTCGGTGTTCACATTAAGTGACCGTAAGCTATCCAGCTTGCTTGTAATTTTTGTACGCGATGCGTCGAGCGAGTCCATCTTCGTTTTGTAGCTCGCTTTTAAATGATCAGCTTGACCATAGAAAGATTGCTGGATGGAATCGAGTTGCTGAGATTTCGGATTGACGAGCGAATCCAGTGATGGCGTTGAATTCCGCAATGAATCAGGCACCTGAGCAGATGCACTCAGCACGACGAATACCATGGGGATTAAAAGCCAACGCATGGTGCAAAGGTAGACAAAGTTTTGTCAATTCATGTGATGATTCGATTCGCTGCCCTGATTCATCATTCGTCCTTACTCACTCCTGCTAAACTAATGATTTAACACCACGGTTAAGTAATCAGCACTTAACACAGACAGTTTTCCTTTCGTAATTAAAAATCGCATTGAATATCGAATGTAAACTTATAACTATCGTTCAATGTAAATTGGAACGAGTTCGGGACTTTTGTGATTTTGTCGCGGACCCTGATCTTTTCAAAATCCTTATTGTTCGAATCTGGAATCAACAGCAATATGTATTTCTTATTCCCATCCACAAAGACAACAGTCTCAGTCGCATGGTTTAACGTGTCGATAAATTTTTCTATTACCATACCTGACTTAATTTCGGAATGGAAAAGATCCTCGTGCTTCTTGCAAAGACTGTTGCTCGGTTTTACTGACAATAACATAACGATCATGCCAAGTATAACCAAGATCATGAAGTAGAGCATTGAATTCTTTGTCATTTGTAGAAATTGGTCCTACTAATTTGATAAATCACCCCGACGTCAGTAGGCGCAGGAATGGCGGCGAATGGCGAGTAGGAGTTAGTTCTTTCTTTGTATGCATCACCAAAGTCTGTCGGGTCCATACTTGGATTGCTGCCAGTATTACCTCCTCTTGCTTCACTTGTAAATCCGACGCCGACTGTTAGGTTTTTCCCTCGCCCTTGGTAATCGGCCACCTTAAAATCTTTATCTCTTTTTTATTTAATCCAATATCGAGACCAAATCCGAAGTTTGCCGATACCGTCCAATAGCTTTTTGAATTGCCCGACGCGTCTGTAACCACTACCACTCCCCATTCTCCGGACATACCAAAAACTAAAGCGAATCCAAATGAAAACGATGTCGCACTTCCACTACCTGACGTCCCTTCTTTCTTAGAAGTGTCTTTTTTCTTTTTTTCAGGGTCCTCTGCTCCACGCCCCCGCCTGAACCTGTAGCAATATAGCGAGATGATCCCTCATTAAAGTTTTGATCCGTATCTGGTAAATCAAATTCCCATTTACCTTTCGAATTAAACGGATCGTAAGGTAGATCAAATTTGGAGGCAAATAACATCGACGCTTGTCAACCGATTCATCGCATCATAAGAGAATTTATACCCTTTCTCTTTGGCGCCGCCGCCGTCGTTGCTCCATTTGATACCGCCGATGTGCCATTGTACACTAACTCGAATCTGATCTCAGTTTAAAAAACACCAAGCGGGATTCTCTAATTGAAATTGGTGTTTTGCGGAATCACAAAGTTTTAAGTAATTATGAAATGTAAATACTTGACTTACAAATGAAAAACCAAAAAATCAAGGTAGGAATATTCGTATGCTTTTTTCTAGTATCATTGACAATTATCGGTTATAATTTTCTAATTGTGGCGCCGCAAGAACTCGAGGACGATAGAATATTTAATAAATGGTATCGTCAAAGTTTCAATCATTCGTTCAAGGGAATCATCACTTCATATGAAGAAAAGCGTAACGAAAGAGGGAATCAATATGCAATTGTTGATCTAGATCTTATCAGTTCTGACATAAGTCAATACCCTCCAGACACTTCAACCGTGTATTTTTGTAGGATCTATGATCGAAAAGCGAGAGTAATGATTCCCATTCTCAACAACCTCGGTAGACTATCAACAGAAAAACAGGATATAGTGCGAATATCTGACACCTTGATTTTTGATGGCGATCGAGATGAATTCAAGCTCATTTCACGAGGCAAGTCAACGATATTTAAATCTATTTCAGTATCTACAAATAGAGCATTTCGTGAGCGAAGAAATGCCGACCTTCGATGATAATCCCTGCCAAGTTGATAACCTGCATAAATATTTTGTAGCATAAACTGGTTCCAATCGCATAAGCGGTTACACTGGAAGAACGTGCGCAACAAGGCCTGCCCTGAAATAAAAATTTCACTTTGTACACATGTTAATATTCAACATTTAACACATCATTGATTTGTGTAAGAAGCGACGAATCGATTAAGATCAAAGGAACAGCAACTCTGTTCTAGAAAGCTTGGTAGAACCAGGGTAAACCTTCAGGAATAAATCTAGTCCTGTACATTCAATTCAAAATTCTATGCGTACTATTTAACTGTGAAGGGTAAGCATTGAATCTTCTGTCATCTCTTCTCGGTGAATCGGAAGGGTGGTTGCGTTGTGACTTTCATCTGGCTAACGTTACACCAAAGCTGAATGCATTATTTTCCTTGAATAGCGGTTCTTCAAATCCGCAGTTGTAAGTAAAATTTACAGCTAGATTTTTCAGCAGGTAAAAATCTGTTTTCACGTTGAAGAAATCAAAACTACGCTCATTGACTTCAATATCATTAAAAACCTTGTTAAACTTATACGTCGCCGATAGATGCAATCGCATCTTTTCCCCTTCAGCAAAATTAAATGCGCGGAGCTTCATCGATACTGGAACGCTTGTCCTCGAATAAGCATGATCCAACTCGTCAAGTATGCTTCTCTTCCCTAGCGAATAAGAAAATCCCGCACCTAAGAAGATACTGATGCCATCCCAAGTATTGTCTACCTGAAAACAAGGCGTAAGGGACAGGTATTTTAAAGAATTCCTCAACGTTTTGTCTCCGACAAAATCGGGAGACATTTCCAAACAAAACGACGCAATACCAATTTTTGATTCTTTAAAATCATACGCGAGTCCGAAAGCAAGCCCTACTGATACGTTATTAGGTGCGGCACTCGTTCCACTTCCAAGATTAATATCAGCTGTCGGCTTTGCATAATAGCCCCATCGCGTACTATCGATGCGTTCATTAACAAAAAAGTAGCCATTACCTTTTTCATTTGATCCAGGCACTCTGTTTAAGTCAATGGAAATGGTGTAGGTAGAAGAGTCGTTGTTTATCAACGCTTTCCCATAGCCTATTGAGAATATCCTTTCCTGTGCAATAGCTGAACTCGCGACCGTTAACAAGATCACGAAAGTACCTACATTAAACTTCGTTATAAACTTGGTATACATGCTGTATTAGATCTTTAACTTTCTTTATAGTCACAAACAATTCATTGGTAAGCTTTATTGTTTTCACCTTTTGAAATTTCCCTTTTACCTCACGCGCTAGACGCGCCTTCATATCGGAGGATATATATTTATCTAGCGGTTTATTCTGTTCAATTTCGTCTTTCGTAAATCGGCTGTTCATTGCAATAACCTCAATGACTCCGTCTGTAACTTGATTTAAATTCATATCACGTTGATCGTATCTGTTAAAATAAACTAAAAAGCCCATCCATAGCTCTCACTGTATAAGAGCGATGGATGGGCTTCCATAACGAAAATAATAAATCAGATGATACACGCTATATAAACCGTCAAAATAATTTCACTCAGGCTAATTTAGGCCATTCTTGCAAATGTAGATTTAAACTGCAATAATGCTAAAGACAAATCTTCAAGTCAGTAACACGCTTTTAAAAACGTTACCGGGTGATCAATGAGTGTAAATAAAAAAAAGTCAATCCGGATCGGATTGACTTTCTAAACATGACGAAAATTATTCAACCTGGTTTCTCAAATAATTCAACACAACATCATCGAACGCATCATCATAATCAACATCCGTTGGTTGACGTTCAGCATACGCCCAATACGCGTAATGAGCTTCATATGTTGACATTCCGGCATCAATGTATTCTTGACACGCAGCCGCTGCATCTGTGGCATTGCTACCACTTATTTGATGAAAGTAGCCACCTTGTTTGAATGCTCCACCAACGAGCTCAACACTACCCAGCTGCGAAGCGGTAAGCGCGACGGTTGGTTCTGTAGAATTGCTGTAAACATAAGTCAGCCCATTGGTCAAATCACTCACGCGCAGGTAAACGCTACCCTCACTGGCGATGCCATACTTCACAGCAAATTCGAATCTGAGACGCTTGGTGCCCGTGTATAGTATTGGTGTGCCTCCATCTTCATACGGAACGCCGTTGTGTGTTGCCATCCAGTATTTACTTGATCCACCAGCGGAATGCACATTGTGACAAAAGATAATCGCACCTGCGGGAGCTTTGATAGGAGTTCCCGCTCCCTTATCCTGCACATATTGATCAGCTCTCGCAATCTCAATCGCAAAAATCGGGTGATTTGTTGTATAGCCAGGTGCACTACCTGGATGATCCTGGTGTATGATGTATTGCAATGGCGGCGCTGGCATTGAGTCGATCTCAACTTCCCACGTGATATTTCGTTTTGTCCCCAGCTGAGTCATTGGCTGCCACTTTAAGTAATACTCAGCCCTCCTTTCAATTAAGTTGAGGTTTGCAGGTGACACACCGTTGGTAAAGTTTCGCTTAAGCTTAAAAAACTTTTTACTGTTTCGCGTTACGATACTGTAAGTCGGATCACTTGAAGTATTAATCGCCTTTTCCCAATCAGGAGCACCTCTGTTCCACAGTGTCTGATCAGAGACACCGTCCTTCACCGCAATTGTTGAATTAGGTTGGAAAGCCGGATGGTGAATGAACGCACAGCTTGGCACATAGGCTTCTGCCGCGGCAGTCTGACGTATACGAATAAAATGGGTCTGACCAGCAGGTCTTCTTACTGCGTCAGTCCCTGTCGCGGTTGCAGTCAATGTCAATTGAGATAAAGTCTCTGCTGGTGAAGTCACCCGGTACAAAGAAGCAAAGTGCTCACTATCTTTTCCTGAGTTGGCAGGCTGCTCATATAAATCTTCCACCTTCGCGAATGTTACGCCGCCAGTACCTGTCAGGCTTTGTGTGCTACCCCAGCTGTAAGCGTCAGTGTTCGCACCAGATGCGGCAATAACAAGATCATCGTTTCTTAGTGCAAGATGTCTGTTCGCAAGCGCGCTCCAATTCAGCGACATGGCCACTGTATTGCTTGCAAAATTATTTCCGCCATCTACAACATCGACATATACTGTCGCAGCCTCATCACGTGAGAAGACTAAGATCTGCCCGGAAATATGATCTGCTCGCGTCGATGCTGGTTCAAGATCAATTTCAACGGAGGTACGCGTTGTATCCGCTGTGTCTGCGATCTTGAAAAAAGTATTAAACACTGTCGGACCTACATCTGACCCTGCTTCATCATGATTCGACAAAGACTCTGCAAGGCGTCTAAAGCCAAGGTCAGTCGGTGTCTTTGGACGACACTCTGCATGTTTCGAGACAACGTTCATGATCATAATATCACCAACACTGATACCCGATGGTACTGGAATGAAAGCTTTCGCGGTACCTTCAATATTTTGTCCAAGCGTACCAATTAATTTTCTGGTCACCTTCTTGAACGATTGAAGTCCCTGACGTAATCGTATAAACAACGTTGCCCCTGAAACACCACCACCTACCGGAGCGGTCGTATAGTTAAATTGATGGGTGATCAGAACTTCACCACTTCCACTTGTGACCGGATTTTCCGTTACTAATAAACCTGAATGATATCCTCCCGAAGATCTGCTATCAATCACTTCTGCAACCGTACCAAAAGAAATCCCAGTCGCAGACGTTACATTATCTTGCACAGCTGATGTACTTTCGTTATGCGCCGTCGAACACAAGATCACATCACCCGCGGTAAGATTTAGCACGCTTTCAGCCTGAGCATTGTACGCAACACTTCCACCTGCATCATCTTTCCCAATCGCAAATGCAAGTTGCCAATGTAGATCGACATCTTTTGCATAGACCATTGGTCTACACAAACCATTGTTTCCAGTTGCTGCTGGCGCAGTGATTGACAATGTTTGACCTCCTTCTGATCCATCGGCTATCTTGTACCACACCGTCATTCTGATCGGCCCTGAATCCACACCGTTAGCACCCGCACCACCAATATATTCACCTGCTTTTGTAAAGCCTGCAGTGACCATCGTTGGTGCCTGCGTTGAAAGTTTACTCGCTAGTGGAACAATGATCAACATGCCAGCCGTGATTCCACTCGGCAATACTGGAGACCAGCTTGAAGAACCATTGGTGTGACTACTCACGGCATGAAGAGAAATAGGTTGAATTGAACGTTCACGTATTCGAATGAAAACTGTCGCCCCGGACACACCTGCAGCATTCGCCGGAGTCCCACCAAAAGTATACTGACTTGTCACGGCACCTGCGCCGATTCCTGATGAAACAGAAGCGTGGGTAACAAGCAGTGAACTATGATTACCGCCAGAAGATCTATTATCGACAATCTTAGAAAGTCCAGTGAACGTGAACCCCGTCGCTCTTGTGTTATTGGCAAGACCATTTACACCTGTCCCAGATGTGGCATTCGACGATTGCGTTCCATCTGTTTGAGATGTAAGACACAATACATAGTCACCAACGTTCATATCTAAGTTTGTTTCTGACGTGGCCAGGTATAGCGTGGATGCACCCGTATCATCTTTTCCCTTTGAAAATTGAAGATCCCAAAGTTTGTTATCGTCTTTCTTATAAACGATTGGACGACAAACACCATTGTTACCACTTGCAGATGTTGCGCTAATCTCAAGCGTTTGACCACTTTCATTTCCTTCAGCAACTTTGTACCACACTGTTATACGCGCAGGGCCGGAATCGGCGCCATTTGAACCCGCACCACCGACATACTCCGCGCCTTTCACATAACCTACTGACAACATCGTCGGCGCCTGCGTTGAAAGTTTATTTGCTAGTGGTACAACAATTAACATTCCTGCTTTAATGCCAGGAGGAAGTACCGGAGACCATGATGTTGAGCCGCTGACTGCAGCGCTCAACGCGTGTTGAATAATAGACATCGTTATTAATATTTATGTTTTACTTTTCAAATACTCTTTAATAGTCGCGCTTGTGAGTTACTGCAATGGACATAATTATCACGAAGTACATTTTCACTTGTACTGATCATCAGATGACACATAACGGTTAACTTTTCTTATGACGTTAATTAATGGTTACGATCGCAATCATCACTGCTGATAATTCCGTCCGACAATTCAAAGATGATTTAAGAGAGTGTCAACGACTGACAACAAAAACGAATCAACCATTCAACAAAAAACAATAACATGTCACGGAGTGTAAATCAGGAAGTTGCAGCTCATAAAGATTCTGAGATTCCGTTGATGACTGGAATGCATTAGAAAATAAAAAAAAGAAAAGGGCGTGAAATTAGTTCGCGAAATTCAACGCTACATTTGACTACCGGTCAAGCACCGCAAAAAAATATCATATAAAAAAAAAGAAAAAATCACGCTATGGAATTTCTAGAGCAATTGATGCAAGTTATCATGTGGGTATTAAGGACATTAAGACTCATCATTATTATCCACAACGACTGGCACGTGATCTTGCATTCGTGGCGAAGTGTGATCGAACCCCAGTGCCGAAATCTTGCGCACTTATTAGTGGCTGCAATGTATTATCCTATCGAGGATATTCAAACGAAACACTTTGGGAGGTTTACGATCAGTTTTATGACCATGTTTCGAACATATATAATCATTTTGCCGTGGATAATTCGTCCTGTTTTGGTGAGCATCATTTTTCTGCAACTTAGAGGAGTTTCCATCTTACACGTGTTCTTTATTATAACGGCCATTGAGTTAGTCGTATGGTGCTTATCAATGTCTGCAAAAAAACTGAAAGAAGTTATTTAAACGAAACGACAAAATGAGCCGCCATGCCCAAGAGCGGCTCATTTTTTCACCAGCATCAGGATACAGAAAATGTTTTTTGCGCAAATCCTGTGTTAGCGATTTCATTGATCATAACAGTGAATTGCTGTTTTTCAAAAAAGCCTCTAAGCTTATTTGCACCAGTAAGGACCAAATCCATTTCCTTGAATTGATAGAAGATAGATTGGATGGTTTTGACACCATCTCGTTCACTGGCAACACGATTGTAAATATTAACAGCTTCAACAAGTTCTGTTATCATCGCACTTCCAAGACCGTGATCACTCTCGAGCCATGCACTACATTCCTCGATAACCAAACGGTTATCAACCGTTCTTGCATAAGTGCGACCTACAGCGCAATAATGTCCCGGATCAAATATGAAGATTTCAATTTCACCTTCTACCCTACTCGGAAATTGATCTATGGTCATTACAAATTTTCGGAGCGAATCTTTTTTCGAAGAAACTATCTTGCAATACTTACGACCATCCTTGGATTTCCTAATGAATTCTTGAATAAGGACATCCAGCTCGTGATTCCTTCTATATGCCTTGAGCACGCGATTTTGTAGATCCTTGCGTTGCGCGCGTTCTTGATCGAGTTGGCGTTTCGTGTCTTCCAGTTCAAGAACAATTGTCCCAAACAGCAACTTGACAATTGAATTTCGAATGACGGAGGGCATGTTGGTGTAGTTATTTACAGCAACAAGATATTTATAAATGGTAAGATAGGCCGTCGGAAAACCTGACAAAGATTTTTGGGATTTCCGTTGCTACAAAAGAGATTAACTGTGGACAAAATGCTTTTCAAGAATCGCGTCTACTTCAAGTTCAAAAATTTCTTGACAAGCGTCAGAAATCTTCTCATACTTCTGCCGCTTGAACTTGTCAAGCATCTTCGCGTAGTCAATGGGTGTATTGTAGAAATAATTCCGGAGCTCATCGAGCAAATAGTGTAGCTTAGCATGATCGTTTAATCGCGCATTGTACGTAGAATGCACATAATCTTTAATGCCAGGCTCGGTCAAAATTTTAGCAATCAGTCCGCGTCGGACTGATTGTATCAAATCTATATCATCAAAAGAATAAGTACTCATATGTTTATATAACGCTGGCTGCATCGATAATTTGATCACATGATCAATCTCAGCATAAGCAAACGCGGTGTCAATATACGTACATTCTTTTTCCAAAACAGCGTTTAGAACCGATCGGTAATTCTCCATGTCGATACCAGCATTGCGCAACGACAGCAACCGTCCTTTAATTTCTAACAACGCAGATGCGTCGGCGGTAAAACTTAATGTTGTTGATATATATTTTTGTAAACTATCCGCCAGCAACTTATCGATCAACCCAGCGCGCACCTCTTGCAATATTTGCCTTAGTTGAATAGAGATTAACGCTGCGTCCCAGTCCTCTATTTTCTTTTCACCAAATGCAGTAACAACAGTTTTCATTATCAACAATAATTAGAATAGCTTGAAAAATTCTGAATATTAACATCTCAGTGCGCCTGTATGTGGATCGTCCTTGGAACTTTACCGGATTCATGAACATAGTTCACACTCAATTTTTGATTACTAAACACAAAACCTTTATGATCATATGTTATACAATAAGGCGCATGAAGATCATGATCAATCCAGCCACAGAATCTTTCCCAGTCATTTCCGCCCAGTTCGCGCTCATGGTACCTTAACAGGACGTATAAAATAGCACCGCCCAAAGTTTTTAGCGCTGCGTTTTTCGTCTCTTCTCGAGAAGGTTTAGGTAATAATCGTTCGGCCTCCCTATCCCTTTCGTTTTTTTTTGAGCGATCCTATCTCTGAGAAGAAAGCGAAGCAGTGATTGAACAGGCGATTGCTTTCGCTGAAGTAACACACACAAGTGGGGATCGATATGTTTTGCTGTGAAACGAATAAAAAACTCCTGCTTACTCACGGCATGCGGCTGAGCCAAAAATTCCTGTTCAAAGTCCATTCGCCAATTGCGGGATATATGCAAGACGCCCTCCAAGTAATCGAATGCCTTAGCACAATCACTCGGTGTCATGACTTCTCCTATATCATCCGGCAACAACGTTAGTTCTCTTACACCTCTAAAACGACCATCCGAATTCTCCATACATCACGCCTCCCCTAGTCCCTAACTTCTTCATACACGTGCGGCAACAACACTTCCGGCACATCACTACTCTCCTTCTTGTCGGTGATGCGTTTGGAAATAGTGTGCGCATCTAAATCAATTTCATGTACGACATTACAAAGCGCTAGTACGTCATCCTTTGAAAGTGCTGGATTCAGCCAATCTTTTTCATACTGCTTGGGAATAATCACAGGCATTCGCTTTTTACTATTATGAATTTTAGTCATAAGCGTATTTGCACGGGTCGTCAAAACTGCATACGAATGGTAATCCCCAGATGTACCCATATTCTTATTCTTCGCATATAATCCAGCGATCGAAAACAATTCCTGATCTTTAAAGTGGATGTGGTAAGGAATCTTGGTCTTCCCTTTTTCGTCCATCCATCGCCATTCATAAAAACCCGTGCTTGGTATCAAGCAACGTTTCCCTTCCTTTGCCGAATCCCTAAACGACGGCTTATCATACATTTCTTCGCTGATACAATTGAGGGTCGACACACGAAGTTTTGTTCCTCCGGCTGCGTCCTTCACCCAAAAGGGAACCAGTCCCCAATTAAAATTCTGTAATGCGTTTGGAACACCCGCTGTAACAATCGGCGTTGCTTTGAAATCGAATCCATTTTCATGATAAGAAATTGGATTATCACCATAAAGCTCACTCATGGTTTTATCATACTCCGCTTGATAATATTCAGCAAGCTTCTCAAGTTTTACTTTTAATGATTTATGATAACACATATATCTTAAAATTATCTATTCCCTGTGCCATTTCGAGCGCTTGTAGATCTGATATCGAAATCAGATAACTATCGGTTGACAACAGCAACAAATCTGTCGATACCACAGCATAATCACCAAACGCTTGATAATGGATGTGCCTGTACCCTGATAAAATCCAACTCGCCAAAATCGTCTTATTGAATTCCATGCTCAAAACTATTACTAATATTATTAGTTGTCAATACTATTTAAAATAGTATTGACATTTTAATGAATTTACCACATTTGCGGTGAAAAAATCGCTACACGCCGACCACACGACGCGAAATAAATCGCAGCACTCGGCGTATTTGGAGATAAAAACTTATCGCAAGGCGATTGGGTGTAAAGCACTCAACGAGTTTTGAACCTAGGGAAAGGGCTATTGTGGATGAGGGTTATAGTAAACCCTCATCGGCAAATGAATAGTATGACTCCTGTGTGAGAATAATGTGATCAAGTACCTGAACTTCCAGGAGCTTACCGCCGTCGCAAAGTTTTTGAGTGAGGTTGATATCAGCTTGACTTGCTGTCAAGTTACCCGAAGGATGATTATGCGCAAGAATCAACCCGCAAGCGCCAGATTTTAATGCAGCAGCAAATATCAGTTTCGGATCAGCAACAGTTCCAGCGATACCACCTTGTGATATTTTGAGGATACCGATAACCTTGTTGGCACGATTAAGAAACATGACTTTAAACTGTTCGAGCAATTCAATATTTCCGTCGTCCCAGGATTGCCGAAACAAATTCGCTGCGTCTGCGGAGCTCGTGATGCGAGGCCTGGATGAAGCCTTTACCTTTGGATAATACTGTAAGGTGATTTCCGAGATTTGAAGTAATGGGTTGACGTTCGTGTTTTCCATAATTGTAAGAATTAATTATGGCGCATCCACACAAAGGTCGTCAGCCTTGTCAAAAGGAAACGGAATAAATTTGAACAAGACATTGAGCCGAAGGCACAAAGAAATTTATGCCGTAGTCTTTTGACAAGGCCACGCATTCGACGACCGAAGTAACTAGTGACAGAATTATTTCTGATGGGAAAACGAGAACAGAAATTTAGATCGGGCCTTACGCAGTTGACCACCAATTATCAGCGCGTTTAAACCGTTCTTGTTGTGTGGTCGGGCTACGCAACAAAAAGAAATGATGGAATCGTTTCAGTCAAATATTTATTACTAATCCTCTCCACAGTGCATATCGAATAAGCACTCCAATTCCGTTAACTGCTCGTTCGGTAACGAATCATTCCCGCTGAAACCGATCAATATTCCCGTCCCTTATATAGAATACGCTGATGGAGAACTCGACCAGACAGGGTGGCATCATCTTTAAAGACTAAAGCGATATCAATTAAGCGTATGCCAAGAATTCAGCTCAATGTCAACAAGCGAATGTATGAACTCGAAATATCGCCATGGGTATCGCTACTCGATGCACTAAGAGATCGTCTGAATCTCACGGGAACAAAGAAAGGATGTGATCATGGACAATGTGGTGCTTGTACAATACTGTGTGACGGCAAAAGGATACTAAGTTGCATGACATTAGCAATAATGAAAAACGGAGCCGAAGTCGTGACTATTGAGGGTGTTTCCGAGGGCCAAAAGTTACACCCTCTTCAGCAAGCATTCATTGATCATGATGCTTTTCAATGCGGCTACTGTACGCCTGGCCAAATCTGTAGTGCTATCGGCATGTTAGCAGAAGGTAAGGCGAAGACACGTGAAGAAGTCAAAGATCTTATGAGCGGAAACCTTTGCCGATGTGGCGCCAACATTGGGATAATCGATGCAATCATGGAAATACACGGAGGATTATCACATGAATAACTTTGATTATTTCAAACCAAAAGGAATCGAAGCGGCACGTGAGCTTATCGTATCCATTCCTAATGCTGCTTTTGTAGCCGGTGGCACTAATCTTATTGATCTTTGGAAATATAACCTTACCAACCCATCCGCCCTAATAGATCTCAACCACACCGGCAACAACATAACAGTTCAGGAAATTGATAGCGGTGTCCGGCTTAGTGCATTTGCGACGAATGCATCAACAGCTTATCACCCGCTCATTGAAAACCGTTATCCGCTTCTCGCCAAAGCAATTCTAGCGGGCGCGTCCGGGCAAATTAGAAACATGGCAACTAATGGAGGCAACTTACTACAGCGAACACGTTGCTATTATTTTTACGACCCCGATTCCCCTTGTAACAAGCGAAACCCTGGTTCTGGGTGTCCCGCAATTGATGGCTACAATCGCATGCATGCAATCCTCGGCACGAGTAAGCATTGTATCGCTGTATTTCCTTCGGACATGTGTGTAGCACTTGCTGCACTCGACGCGCGCGTGAACATCGCTGGACAGAAAAGCAGTCGCTGCGTACCGTTTACTGATTTTCATCGTTTGCCTGAGGATACACCTGAACTCGACAATACGCTAGGTCACGGAGAAATCATTACATCCATTGATCTCCCGCATAAAGGATTCGCCTCAAATTACTCCTACTTAAAAATCAGGGATAGAAATTCTTATGCTTTTGCTCTTGTGTCGGTGGCAACTGGTCTTGAGCTTGAAGGGTCAATAATCAAAGATGCTCGAATAGCCTTGGGCGGTGTCGCGCATAAGCCATGGCGCATCCGTGAGGCAGAAGACTTCTTACGTGAAAAACAAGCCACTGAAAAGACTTTTGAAAGCGCCGCAGCGATTATTCTAAGTGGCGCACAAGGTTTTAAATTCAACAAATTTAAAATCGAATTGGCAAAGCGTGCAATTGTACGTAATGCAGCAATGGCATTGAATCCCAGCATACAAAAACCTGGCGCGCAACCATCATAACAGCAGCATCACCTAACAACAACTTATCGATGACACAAGATAATAACGCGGTCGGAAAGCCTCTTAGTCGCCTGGAGGGGAAAGCAAAAGTGACCGGTGAAGCGGCGTACGCTGGAGACTATCAAGTTCCTAATTTACTTTACGGCTACGTCGTCAATAGTACGATCACAAAAGGCAAGATCGTCAGCATCGATGTAAGCGATGCTAAAAGTTACAATGGCGTCATTGCAATTTTCACCCATGAGAATCGCCCTGATTATGCGTCACTGGATCTGAAGCACGCCGATATGGATGCCCCACCCGGAAAAGTATTTAAGCCGCTCCAGAACGGTGACATAAAATTTCATGGTCAGCCTATTGCACTTGTCGTCGCCACCGATTTTGAAACGGCACGATATGCTTCAACGCTCGTTAAAATAAAATATGAAGAACAACCGTTCGAAACTGATCTTGAAAAAAATCTTGGTCGAGCTCGGGAACCAAAAAAAGGTTTAGCCACAGCGCTTAAACCACCACCGCCAAAACCTAAAGGCGATTTTGAAAAAGCGTATGAGCAATCGCCATTTAAAGTTTCAACTGAATTTATTCACGGCACTGAGCATCACAATCCCATCGAGTTATTTGCTACTACCGTTGTCTATGAAGGCGACGGTAAACTGACGATTTACGACAAAACTCAAGGAACAGTTAACAACCAAGTTTATGTGGCTAACGTGTTCGGCCTTCATTATAAAGATGTGCGCGTATTGGCTCCGTATGTAGGTGGCGCCTTCGGCTCAGGGCTGCGTCCGCAGTATCAACTATTTCTTTGCGCTATGGCTGCACTGGAACTCAAACGAAATGTTCGGTTGACCCTTGAAAGAAAACAAATGTTCTCGTTTAGTCATCGACCGCAAGCGCATCAGATATTAAAGTTCAGTGCAGATAAAGAAGGCATGGTAACTGGGTTGTCTCATGCAGCCATTGGAGAAACGTCCTTGTATGAGGACAATATAGAAATTGTCTCATCGTGGAGTAATCGACTATACCCAGCGGAAAATACGCATTTCGAATACAAGCTTGTACCATTATGTCTTCACTCACCTATTGACATGCGCGCACCTGGCGGCTCAACAGGTATGCATGCCATTGAGTGTACGATGGATGAACTTGCTTTCAAACTGAACGTCGACCCGTTGGAGTTCAGGCTGAGAAACTACGCCGAAATGGATCCTGAATCAGAAAAGCCTTTTACAAGTAAAGCGCTGCGCGAGTGCTACATCAAAGGTGCTGAAAAATTTGGCTGGCATCAGAGAAATCCGATTCCCGGTAGCATGAGCAAGGGCAACAAACTTATTGGTTATGGCATGGCGTCTGGAATCTGGGACGCCTATCAATTTCCTGCCCGTGTTGAAGCAAGCATCTCAAGTCAAGGGAAACTCCTTATCAGTAACGCAACAACCGACATCGGTACAGGTACGCTCACCGTCATGACACAAATCGCTGCCGACGAATTTGGTTTGTCGATTCAGGACGTCAGTTTTGTTTATGGAGACAGTAAGCAACCTTTTTCTATGTTCCAAGGGGGTTCAGCAATCACCGCTTCTACAGGCGTGGCCATCGTGGTAGCAGCCAAAGCACTTAAAAAAAAGCTGATCAAGAAAGTGAAGGCACTCGCTAATTCACCATTTCACGTTTTCCAAGATGACGCCATTGTATTTCGGGGCGGAAAGATGATGGTCAAGCACGAACCGTCGGTTTCGATTTCTTTGGAAGAAATTATTGTGGCCAATAAAGGGCGCGCAATCAAAACAACCAACATGGGCAAGCCGCACCTTTTGAAACTCAGAAAGTATAGTAAGGCAACACACAGCGCAGCATTTGTAGAAGTTGAAATTGATCGAGAATTAAAAACAATCAATGTCACCCGTGCTGTCACAGCCGTTGCCGCAGGAAAAATTATCAATCCCAAGACAGCCCGCAGTCAAATACTTGGCTCAATGGTTTGGAGCCTGAGTAAAGCGCTAAGAGAGGAAACTATTCTTGATAGTACGCTAGGAAAATATATGAACCCTAACCTTGCCGAATATCACATCCCCGTGCATGCCGACGTTCATGATTTTGATGTAGTATTTGTTGAAGAGAAGGACGAACTCATCAATGAGCTTGGCGTAAAAGGTGTGGGCGAGATCGGGCTCATCGCAATGCCCGCGGCGATCACTAACGCCATATTTCACGCTACTGGGAAACGCATCTACAAACTGCCAATCCATTTCGACGAATTACTTAAAGATAGAATTGCCTAAGAAGGCAATTCTATCTTAGAAGAGATTATTTCTGTTCTCTAATTACTTTAATGGTTTCCACGTAAGATGATGTCTTTACCTTCAAGAGGTATACACCGTTTAGCAGATTAGTGTGCAGCACGTGATCATTATTCGAAGAAATTATCGCAGCATGAACCTCTCTACCCGTTAAATCGAACATTGTTATCGCTACGTCCTCCATTCTTGACGTGTGAACATTGACGACAAGTTCATTCATGAATGGATTAGGAAAACTGCTGACGTTATGTTCCTGATAGAGAAGTTCATCCTCGACAGGTGTTGTTACTCTACCAATCGGTTGGTTAGGCGGCGGCGACTGTGTATAAAACTGATATACTGGTCCGCGTTCCCCAAAAGCGAGGTCGGTCCAAACGCGGGCATAATATGTCATGCTGGTTTGTAACGTGAAAACCTTATTACGATACGGGCCATCCAGACTAATCATAGGTCCTGAAAAATCTGGATTCGGACTTACCTCGATACCGTAGAGCGTTGCGTTGTGTATAAGATTTGCGCGTAGCCCGACCGATACTGTTGTCGATGTCGGCCAGCCATATACTTCTTCATCGATGATGGTTGCGCGACTTACAGGATTTCCGGTCGTAAAATAAGTCGTCTTACCCCACGCCGTGGAAAGATCTGTTTTTACCCTCACAAAATACAGTTGGTCATAGTCCAATTCAAATTGGATTTTGTTGGTACTTGCTGATTGTACAATTGATGTTCCTGAAAAATCTATTTCAGTATTGAGCTCGATAGTATAAAGGCTCGCACCACGAACATTATTGGATTTAACATCAAGCACGTAAGCCAAGTTATTCGCCCCTGTCATTGGCGATTCAACATAAGCATATGCCGATGCATCTCGGGTTGTAAAGTGTCGTATTTCACCGAACGCTGATGTCAGGTCGGTTTTGACGCGATTGTAGTACTTCGTGTTGTAGGAAAGATCCGAAAACGTAGCTGATGGATAGTTTGTCGTCTGTTCAAAATCAATAGTAGAAAAATCTGCGTGCGTGCTTAATTGAAATGTATAGGTTTCTGCTCCTATGTTATTCGCATGCACATAAACTACTTCAGCATTGACGTTAGTCGCACCTTGAATTGGTTGCGTGACATACGTAGCAGATAAAGCAGTTTGTGTGGTAAATGAACGTAGTTCACCCCAAGCCTCATCGAGGTTCGTTCGGACGCGACTGTAATAGGTGGTACCGGGCGTTAGGCGACCAAAATCAAATATTGTATAAGGTTGCGTGCGGGTCATGACAGTCCCAGGATTGAACGTTGAATCTTCGCTTAATTCAACCGTATAAGATGTTGCTCCTGCAACTGTGTTGGCTATTATCTTCTGAGATAATAAAATATTAGTGGCCTGATGCGATGGCGTTTTTACAAACGAATAGAAAGAGGCGCCAACTGTTTTAAAGGTTGTGATTTTTCCCCAGGCAGGAGAAAGATCCGTTTTGACGCGCGTATAATAAGTTGTATTAAAGGCAAGTGAATCGAAACTTTGAGAGATACCACCCGAGTTCGTTTTAGTTCCCTCTCCAAAGAGCGACGTCGGGCTTACTTGAATGGTATAGATAGACGCGCCTGTCAATTTCTTTGATGTAAGATTCAGTTTGATCTTTTGCCCCACAGAACCGTCGGCGGGAGAAGTAATGAACACATTAGGAATAGGAAGAGGCGACGGTATAACAACAGGCTTTGTAAAAGAAGGATTGAAGCCCGAGGACATCGTGAAGTTGTATAGAGATTTATAGATGCCTTGAGACGGTTCGTACCAAAAGAGATATCCACCACCAGCACTTGGACCATCACGTTCTGCTGTTCCGTACAGCTTACCATCGCTAAGCGTCAAGGCCCCTTTTGGAGCGATTCCGCTCGCATTGAACATGAAAGAATATTCAGCCTTAAACTCATTCGACGACAGATCTAATGAATATATGGTACCTACTCCGTCGAGTCCTCCGTTAGAAGCCAAACCATAAAACTTTCCATTGACATATGTAAGTTCTCCATGCGCGGAAGTTGCTACCGCACTCGTGAAACTTTTAAGAAGCGTATAGTTATTGGTTAAAGGATCCCATTGAAAAACACCACCGGCTTGAAATGTTGGATCAGGTCCACCATCGTTTGTCGTTCCATAAAATTTACCATTTTGAAAAGTAAGCGTGCTGGTAGGGCGATAGCCTGTTGTTCGCTGAAAATCATATCGTTTTGTAAAAACGTTGGTAATCGGTTCCCATTCGAAAATTGTCCCTCCATTTGTGGCACCGCCTCGTTGTGTCGTTGCATAAAATTTTCCGTTTTCCCAGGTCAAAGACCCTTGCGGTAGGCACCCCGTTGTGCCGCAATCAAAGTCAACTTTCTTCGAATAAACATTGGTCAACAAATCGTAACTGAATATAACGCCATCATGATGAATTCCCCCGGCAACGGTCATCCCGTAAAGCTTGCCGTCACGATGAACTAAAATACCTTGAGGATTGCGGCCTTGCGTTACACTAAAATCAAACAGCTTCGTGAATACATTTATTGCGGGATCCCATCGGAAAAGTACCCCACTCCCATTGTTTCCTCCTGATGAAGTCATACCATAAAATTTTCCATCGACAGCAATCAGATCACCGAGTGGTGTACTTCCGTCTGGTGCCGTATTGAAGTTGATTTTGTTCTTATACGAATTTGTTCCTGGATTCCATTCGAAGATGACACCCCATCCGCCAAGGCCCCCTGAATTCGTCATCGCAAAAAATTTACCTTCTTTAAATACTAATTTTCCCGCAGGGAATGCAGCACCTTTAGTGTTGAAATTCACTTTCGTTTGCACTGTGTTTGACAGTGGATCCCATTCGAAGATTTTCCCATCAGGAACTCCTGCAGTAAATCCATAAAGCTTTCCATTGAATGCGGCGAGTGATCCAAAAGGCTGGCACAAATTGTTATTGGAGCAAAACATCGATAATGTTTTCGTAAATGCGAATGTAGAAGGATCCCATTCGAATAAAATTCCGTCGCTGGATCCACTTCGGGCTATGCCATAAAACTTCCCATTGCTTAATATCAATGGGCCTCGTGTGCTATTACCATTTGTAGTCGCCGCTAGTGCTGCACGAACAGTAAAAATGTTAGTAAGAGGATCCCACTCATACAGCGTTCCATTGTCATGAGGTCCGCCATACGTAGTCTGTCCATAAAACTTGCCGTTGTATAGTGTCATTGATCCCGCTGCCTCGAGCCCGCGTGCTGTAGTGAATTCTATTTTAGCGTTGTAAATATTACTCACGGGATCCCATTCGAAAATGACACCGTTTCCGTTGGAGCCTCCGTCGACTGTAACGCCATAGAATTTTAAGTTATGATATTGCAATTCGCCAATGGGTGAACGCCCCGAAATCTGTTCGAAGTCATATCGTTTAGTAAATACGCCGGTGGACAGATCGAACTCAAAAATGACACCGCCACTATATATCCCACCTGTTGCAATCGCACCATATAGTTTTCCATCACGATGAACCATTGACCCGGAAGGATTAAATCCATTTGTACCTTGTAAATTATTCTGACCGAACTCGAAAAGAACATTGTACTCATTCGTGATCGGATCCCAAGAGAAAAGAAGACCGAAATTATTTTCTCCACCAATCGGCGAAAGTCCGTAGAATTTTCCATTGGCTTCAACAAGATGATTGTTTTGGATTGCACCACCGGGATATGGTGTAGTAAACTCGAAATCTTTAGTCCAAGTCGAAGTAAGTTCATCAAAATGACCAATGGCCCCCATGTTATCCGAGCCACCGCGTGAAAGTGTGGTGTAAATGGTTTGACCAATCGTTGTGTTGACGATCGATGATAACACAAGCGCAATACCAAGAATTTTCAGGCCACGGTATAGTTTGTCCGCGACATGACGAAAGGGTTTTAAATTTTTCATAGGATTAAAAGATTAAAATATAGAAACAGTGATTACTACATGACAGCCGTAATAAAGCGCGATTGGGAATTACCTGGCCAAGAATTTCAAAACACTAACCCAAACTTTCGATGCGAAGCATGCTGTATTGTCCTCCAAAACCTTCCGACAACAGGACTAATACAGCACAAAGATGCTACATGAAATTAGAATAGATACAACAATGTAAACTTTTATTTACTTGAGTAATAGCAACTCTAAGAAGCGAGCGTGCAAGTAAATGATGTGCGCTTGTGACTAATTATTTTGACCAATTCATTTAAACGTCTGAGAACGTTCGAAAAACAGTATCAATACCAACTTACAATATGTATTCATTAGCTGCACCTGGTGCTTTTCTATTGGATGATTGGATCGACTACTTAAATTAATTAATTGAAGGATCAGAAACCATTTTAACCATGCCTACACGAACAGCTTGAACATTACTTTTTTTGCGAACTTAAAATGTTTAACGATTTAATTCGAGATTTTTAAGTGAAAGTGTAAATCGCTTTCGCTGTCGGAATTGCTCATTTAAGTTGAGTTTTAGAACTTGCTTGCCCTCTAGTTTGTAAACGATTACGAACTCCATGTCTGTAATGTTAATAAATGTGGAATACAAAGTACCCCCTACTCTACCGCTTGCGTCTGTCTGTGGTTGTTGAACTGCGGGACTTATCGCGTTACCGAACCTTCCAAGCCCAATCGCTGTCGTATCCTTATCTAGCATGCTCAATTTCTCATGAATAGCGTAGTACCGCATGCAAGGGTAATTGCCCCTTGTTGGATCGGCCAATAAAAAGTTCGTCATAATAAGTTTATTTCCAGCTATGTAATTTAACACCCTTCGACTATCAACCCATTCAACAACGACGGCATTGCCATGTCGATCTCCAAACATCATGTGACCATTGCGCAGTGCAATTTTCTTCGTCTCCAGAAATGTAACTGCTTCATCAACCGAAGCACATGTCGCAAGAATATCGTCGCCTAGGTTACCTTTAGGTGCGCCATAACCCGACGGTATTCCCCCATCCGGGGTAACGGCTCCATCAAAAAATAGTCCCTGAGCATTAACCCCACCTTGAGCAAAGCCATCCCACCCGTACCATAATCGCGCATTTTTCTTGTTTGTTCCGGGAATCACATAGAGTTTCGCGTTCGTATCATACCAATAATCTTCGTTGTTAGCCACATATATTTTACCTACAGCGTCTCGGTAGTATACAACTGAACATGCTTTCAGATCCGCCGTGAGCAAACAACATATTACAAATACAAAAAACACTCTATTCATCATCGAATTATTTACCGTCTATTGCGCACAGGTAATAAGTTTACCACTACGTACGTCATATGTCGCTCGACCTAGCCAAATATTACAGCCAGCAAAACTGGTCAATTTATTTTTAGGAGAATATATGTACGCACGCATTCACACCGATTGAAAATACAGATTGTCTTCTTTTAACAAGTTGACGTCCACTTGGAATTTCTGTTTATAAAAGGAATCCTGTCACTCGTAAAGTCACTGCGTTCACGCACAATTCTTCCTGTAACTTCACAATCCTAACACTAAAAATTAATTCCCCTGCAATACTATGCACCGCATTTTAACATGCGTACTGTTGACAATCACGACGTGCATCCAGGCGCAAACCATAAAGAAGTATCTCTTAAAAAATCGGGAGAACATGGTTGCGTCAGACTTTCAATTTCATCCAGACACCTTCCGAATATTAGGGTTTGGGGCATATCATGGCAGTGCAAAAACTTACTGGGCAGAATATGCGTTGCTCTCATCGTTAACCAAACAAGGTCGTGTAAAGTATTATATACCTGAAACTAACTTCGCTCAAGCCTGGTTCTTTAACCATTACATGGAATTCGGAGACACAATTCTATTAAAAGATCTAGTCGCGCAATTTCAGACAATCGTAGGGCAAGAAGGAACGATTGACACCTATCAACATTGGAAAAGAATTAAAAATTTAAACGACGAACTTCCGCCCTCGGGTCAGTTCAAGGTTGTAGGGTTAGACATCATCAATGAATATAAGTACCCGATTAAACTAATCACTCATCTATTGCATCGTGGTGATAAAATAGAGAGTGTGGTACTGTTAAAGGAAATATTGAAAGCCGACACATCCGATTATCGACGCCGCCCGAAAAGCTACATAGGCACCACCTTAAAGTCCTTTCTTATAGACAATCAAATGCATCCCAAAAAATATCAATCTATAGTTAGTGATTCATTAACCTATTATCACCTGTTAAAAAACCTCGACTACGTATTTAATTCGAACCTCCGCCGTGAAGAAATTATCTATCGTAATTACATCACATTGTCACCGCATTACGAGTTTGATTCCAAAAACCAATTTCTGAAATATGGATTTAGCCATATATTGAAAGCCCGAGAAGGCAATAGTTCATCATTCTTTTCAAAGCTAATTGAATCCGGACACTGCAAGCGCAATGAAATTATCACTGTAATGGGATACCTGACAAAAAGTGAAGTACTGTGGGATAAAAAATACGATCAGCAAAAGCGTTATCAAGGCTTCACGATAGAATACGGATTTGGAATCGGGGACTATTGGAAAGAATACTTTAAAGGTATCCACCATTTAAAAAAAACGGCATGCGCAGATATTACTTTATTTAAATTAAATAACATGATATCCCCTTATCGCTGCCGCATCGATCTCATTAAGGTAAAAATGTTTATGAAAAAATCTAACCATCGATACTGGATCAATAAAGCTACTACCGATTTTATCGACTATGCAGTGCTTATAAAAAATTCCCCAGCACAGATACCAATAGAAGAATTAGAATCAGACTTAACGAAGACACACCATCGACAGTAAACTCACGGCCATTTGCATGTCAGATGAGTCGTCCATCCCATTAATCCATCATGTTGTCTATAAAACATTCAACTTATCTTAAGATCATCTCCTCGCATAGCCGAATTATTTGCCAAGTAATTGAATTATACGCAAACACACCTGAAGACAAGATTTTCCTTTATCAGGAAATAGTTATTCAAGGTTGGAATGCTTATAGCAGGTCAACACGTGATCATCAATCAAAGATCAAGCTGTTGATATACAAAACGTGTTTTATAGCAGCTTTAACTTATCCTAGCTCGTCAAAAAAATCTTTTACTACACAATTAAAAGATATGGACCGGTCGAAGGATCACCAGACGGCTTACCAAATCCTTCTTGCAAGGCTGAAGCAAATGAATTATATCAATCGCATGCTCATGTGCCTATATTTGGACTCGGTTGCAATGGAAGATATCTCGGAAATTGTCGGCATCAGCATAGAGGCAATTGCCGCAAGAATTTCTAAAGGGTGCCGCCATCTACTTTCACAATCATCGATCGCCTCTACTGCATCGATAGATGAACCTTAGTTATTGTTTGGTGTGTAAACAATTTATGACAACATGGGTAACCATATTTCGACGCGCGTACCGGATAGACGCATATCAAGCTTACTCCGATCGATTATTTTAAACGAATGACCCGTACGAATTCTGTTCATGACCGCAAATCTTTTTTCTACAATCGCAAGGCCGCGGGAAGGTTTATCATCGGTAGTCGTTTTTCTCATCGCCATAGACGCAAGAATACCTATACCATTATCGTCAATTGTTATGTACAACTTGTCATCTATGTTCGAAATACAAATCCATAACTGGCCCTTTTCCTCTTTCGGTAGTATGCCGTGCCAGATAGCATTCTCGACAAAGGGCTGAAGGATCAGCGACGGCAGGCTTACACTATCAGCATCTATTTTTTCGTCTTGCGTTATCTCATACGAAAGTCGTCCTTCAAAACGAAGCGTTTCAAAAGTAAGATACAATTCGAGATTACGAATCTCTTTTTTTAAAGGCACCACACTATTTTCGAGCAGCTCAAGATTTGCCCGCATCAGCTTTGCGAATTTCGATAGGTAGCTTAATGTACTGCGTTGGTCGTTTCTTGTGACAAAAGTCTGAATGGAATTAATGGCATTGTTGAGAAAGTGCGGACTAAGCATATTATTCAATGCCTTATGCTCCAAGTCCATTTGTTGTTGAATAGCTAACAGCACCATCTCCTTCTGTAAATTTTTCCTTCGAACGAAATATCGCGTAACCCAAACGACCGCTGCGACAAAAGCGATCGTCATGAAAATGAGAAACCAAGCTTCACGAACTAATGGAATAGGATTGTAGACAGTCAAAGTGCGGGCTGCTAGAACCTGATTATTGAAATCAATTATTTGGAAAACAATTTTGCTTTCGCCATAAGGGATTTCATACATTGCAACAGTAGTTTTACTATCAAACACTTGCGGCCTCTCGGCGTTCACCCGATATCGAATACGCCACTGTTTTCGATTTTGATAATATGGAACTGAGTATTCTAGCGTAGCATAGTTTGCAGATGTCTCGAGATTAACCTTATCCGTATTTCGAAACACCTGGCCTTCAAAGTTGATTTCTTTAAACAATAAGTTTGCGGAGCCGGTATCACGGTGAGCGTGCCAAAAATATTTTAAGTCGATAGCTGTGAGATTGTTCCAAGATAAGGCATAGAGGCGCTGCAAATCATGATCATAAACAAGTTTAATTATATCAGAAGGGAAGCCATCTACATTGGTATACAACTCAAACCTACCCTTGTTAATCGCGACCAGTCCTTGATTTGTTGCAACCCATACCGTTCCGTTATTATCAGTGACAATAGCATTGCAACGCTGACGCGCAAATGGATGCTTAAAAGTTGTTACACGATGCTTTTGATCCAGAAAAGCGAGGCCTTCATTAGTACCAATCCAAAATCCAGTATTCCACCTATCTGAATGCAAAGTATTAATATGATTGTTGGGTAGGCCTTCATCCATACTCAGTCGAGTCCAGCGATTATTGTTACCAATAAACAGGCCATCATCAGTACCCACTAAAAGCACGCCGTTAGCATCTTGCCCAAGGGCGCGGACTTTACGCTGGCGTAATTCATCAATCACAACACTGTTTCTAAATGACGAGTCTATTTTAAGCAGTCCACGACCGGTACCGACTAACAGATCACCTTTCGTTGTACGCTGCAGGCAGGATACCGCCGCAATACTTTTTATACTGTCAATCCTTGAACTTTGTTGACGATAAATGTATGTCCCCGCCGCAAATACTTCGTCATAAGTAGTGTCGAGCAAGGCTACCACGACTTTCTTTTTTAGAACGGCCGGAAATTCTGATTTTGTGTCGGTTATTGTTAGTGCACTGTTCTGAGGAATCAGTGTTGCAAAAAAATTGCTGCTCAAGATCAATGGCTGTCCGAGATCAGGATAAATTTGTAAATCTGTGACTAACATGCCGCGCGGTGAATGATAGCTTCTGATGTACATTGCTGGAAAACAGAAGACACCTTCACCGTAGGTAGCAAGCCAAACATTATCCGCTGCATCTTGAAATATTTGATTGATGATAACCCCTTGGTGCAAGCGTTCTTGTTTTGCAAGATCACCAGAACAAAACCAAAGCTCTCCGTTCAAGGATGTGATCCAAAAATTGCCCTGACGATCTTTGAATAGCGCTCGACTGTGATTTTTGAAACTACCTTTCATGAACAGCTTTGCGTTACGTCTAGTGATGTTAACCTCATAGATACCGTCGTCAGCTGCCACCAGCACACGCTCATCATCAACGCGAACCATAGAATAAGCGCCTGACAAAGGGGGAAATCCCCTGAGGGGAATCGCTTCAAATTTGTTTTGATAAACATCGAATTGGGCCAGTCCATGACTATACGCTATCGTCACGCCTATCAAGGGCAGGGTCATGATTTGGTAAACACCCAGGAGCTCACTTACATCGCGGATTTTAACTGGGATAGGTTTTATACCGTTTTGTGTTAACGCGTACATTTGCTTGTCGCGATCTACCACAAATAATTTGTTTGCTGCAGACATAAAATCTATCGGATGTTTGACAGCATGCGTTTGGGGGAGAGCGTTGAAACGATTTTCATCTGCGTGATATGCAGCAATTCCTTGGCCGTACGCTGCAACAAGCAGCGAAGTGTCGTTTTGATGCAGGCTAAAAATAAAATTCGAGCCTAGGCCATCGCTCGCAGTAAAGTTTTCAAAAGTTTCCCCATCATAACGCGTCAATCCATTATCGGTCGAAAACCATATAATTCCATCTCGATCTTGTGTTATCCGATAAACAACCGCGTGCCCAAGGCCGTCACTGGGTGTAAATTTTATCATTGGCCGCTCCTGCCCCAACGTCGAGTTCCCAGCCCAAATTACAAGCACGCAAAAAGTAAACAGGCACTTATTTAAGTTCATAGTACTGTCCCTTTCAGCTGCGCTTTATATTTACGCGACGCGCGGGCAACGACGTCATTGCTTAAAAAGATTTTGAGTTCGTTGCCTGTAACTTGATAACGTCGAATGTGCTGGATGTTGACTACATAAGATCTATGGACTCTCTTTAAATCAGGGTGACTCACTTCCATTGTTATCTGCTTCAAATTTTTTGAAAGCAAGAGCGTTTGCTGGCCGGTCAGGTATATTTTAACATAACTACCCTCAGCTTCCATACATATAATATCTCTTGCATTTACCATGATATGTTCGCCATTATGAAAAACACGGAGGAGGCTCGGAAACCTCTCAGGAAGCCGACGATGCTTTAAAAGTTTTTGCTCCGAAGCGATTAATTCATCTACATCAATCGGCTTTACTAAATAGTCGGTAGCTTCTGCTTTGATCGCCCGTATACCATGTTCTTCTGAGCCCGTGGTAAATATGATCTGGAAATTGCGGTTCGGAAAATTTTGCACGAGAGAAAAACCTCCAGACTGCGGCATATTAATATCTAGAAAAACTACCTCGGGCTGATGAATGTTAATTTCTCGAATAGCCTCCTGGATATTGCTGGCTTCTGCGACGACGATGATCGAACCACAATATTGTGCTATCAACCTTGTCAGCAACTCGCGATCCAGCGCTTCATCGTCGACTACAAGGGCCGTTATTTTCATTTTAGGTCTAAATCTTTTTCCTGCAGGAAAGCAAAGATAATTGAAGTCAGTTAAATATAACGAGACCGGACAGGCTATTGAAGCCCATCCGATCTCAACCTGATTGCGAAGTAAGCTAGCTTAGCATAGTAGATTAGGTTATATCGCTAACTGCCGACATTGACATTACGGGCACTCATAGTTAAATTTCATTTCAACTTTATTTCCATCACCTAATGTTACCTTATTTATTGGAGCACCAGATACCCCGTATTCATAGGTTGAAAAAGTTGTGCTTGTTGTTTCGCCACGAGAAGATATTTCCTTCTTCCACAAGACGTTATTCGATGAAAAGAATGCTATCGGATCTATTTCATAGTATAAATGGATTCCTTTCAACGGATTGACATGGTCATCGTAGCCATACTGAAAAGTCACATCTTTGACCAGATACTTGCTTCCTTCCATTGGAATAAAGTGCTCCTGAGCAATCACATTTCCGTGGTGATCAAATATATTGACAATGTACGACAGGGTATCTGTTCCCGCGAGATCATTTAAATATGTAAGTTGTGTCACTTGACCAGCGTTATCATATTCAAAGGTTATGTTAGATTCACTGCCAGCCAGTATTTGACGGTTTAGTTTGCCCTCCTCATACTCAAATTCTAATGAATAGGAATCAAACGGTTCACCAGTTGTTTTCTTGCTGCTAATCAACGTTATCCTTCCTTTCTGGTCGTATGATATGTCAGAGGTGACATACAAGGATTCTAATACGCCATGCTTCGTATAAATGTTAGTCGTTATTATTTCCCCATCTTGAATAATATTTTCATACCGCGTTGAGAACTCGTTTGCATAGTGCAAAGAAAAGCCCGTTAGCGGACATAATCTTTCTATTCTGTGATCATCGTTATTGCATGAACTGATTGTCATGCTTATCACTAAAACGAGCGGAATGGTCAATAGATTTTTCATAGTGTGTAATGTTGATTTCCCAAAGATGAAGAAACATACCTACGGACAAATAGCGTATTTACGAATGAAAGGTTTTTGTTTGTGTAATGCAGTTTAAAGTCGGTCATTGACTAAGTCGAAACATGTTGAATGGTATTTTGGTCTGCAGACGCTCCGCACAACAACATTCAGAGTGACGCGAACTGTTGGTCAGGAGGGTAAGTGGGCGGCAGGGAAATGGATATTAATTTGGTACGGGTGCTCAAACACAACCGAATTCACATGACGTTAACTTTCTGTTCGCAAACGCAACCGCAAAAAGAAATGCGAATGGATATGGCGTCGTTGAAAAAAGAATATAAAAAGCTCGAGGGAAAATCGTTTACAGACTGTTACTACTTGGAAGAACCCCTGTATCCTCAGACGTGAGCACAAAGACATTGCGCTAGCCCCAATTCACTTCACTACATACTTCAGGTCCTTACCAAGCTGAGAAGCAAACCACATCAGCTCACTGTGGAATTAATATTCCAACACGTAGCGATACAGTTGGCCTGCTGCGACAAACTTTGCTCGCAATGATACTATCGCTGGTGAAAGCTGGACCATTATTACGGTATATACTTTTGCATAACTTGAAATGTTAAAGCTCTCTAACTATGGAAAATAACGATAAGAACAAATCAGATCAAACCGGATCGTCTTTTAATGAACTTCAAAGTGCTGTTGATAAAGCTAAGAATGAGCGTATTAAGTCTGAGACAAACAGCAATAAAATACACGGTGATAATGCTAACAACCCTGAACTACGCGATCATACCACAGATGTATCACTAAAGAAAACAGGGGGCGGAAAACAGAGCTGACCCGGCGACTAACGAATTTTAACGAACATCAGAAACGAACCACTAATCAATAAACTATGGCTGTAATAGAAAAACTTAAATCCAAAGCTGCTAGCATAAATCCTGACAAACGTGAAGGCGAAGTGGCAAAAGCAATCGAAGAACAAACGGCGAAATTACCTTCCGATTTGTTTCTGTGGGCCGCCGCAGGAGCGATTGGAACGTCGTTGCTTTTCAAAATTGCACGCAAGGACCACCTGGCCCTATTTATGGGACAATGGGTACCGTCGTTCCTTCTACTCGGAATCTACAACAAGATCGTCAAGGTAAGTGGCCACGATAAGGCTACCCAAAACAGTTACACTACAAACTCTTGATATAATCGAGGCCCTACCGGGCCTCTTTTCTTCCCAGGAGCGGTCTGTCAAGCGTTAACTAAATTATTAATCATATGGATGGGACACTACTCGCGGTTATTATCAGCGTATCGTTACTCATATTAATGCTACTGACATTACCATTCATTGCGAAAGCAATCATTAAAGCCAAACTTCACAAAATAGAAAATTACGATGGCGTTGTCGATGATATAAAACTCAACATATTTTCGAGCAACTTTACATTAATCGGTCTTGACTTTTCTCTCCGGCCACAAGCAAAAGACCAAACCATTACGGAGATTCATATCCCGTGCATATATGGCTCGTATAACCTTGGATCGCTCTTAAGAAAAAAGATGGAGATCAGGATTACTTTGAGTGCTCCGACACTGATAATACAAGATAACAGTTCATCCGACGCAACAGAGGTGAGCAGTAACAGTGGCGAGATCAACATACATGACCATCTCGTTAATTTCATTCCCTTTAAGATTAACATTGAAATCGAAAATGGAACAGTTCGATATCAAAAAACATCGATTCCATTTGACATAAGCCTGAACAACATTACCGTTAGCATAGCAGAATTTAGCAACTACGCGAACCAGTCTGAGCCTTGCGAAATAAAAGCCAGTGCATTTTTAGATCAAGGCACCATTGCACTTGCATGCAAGCTACACCCGATGGAATTTAAATTATCATGTCACGCCATTTTCGAAGTCAAAACAATTGATCTCACCGCTTTTAATCAGGCTATCAAGAAGTATGGAAAGCTGGATCTCAACAGCGGCCAAATGGATTTATTCGGACAGTTATCCGTGCACGATAATTTAATTCACGGTCATATCAATCCTGTGTTATACAATTTGGATTTCATAAGCGTGCAGGACAAAACAGATACCCTGATGAACAAAGTTTGGGAAAGGATAGTGGCCGGCGGAGTTCACCTTCTCCTGAATAAGCGCGACGGCAAGCTCGCAACGACAGTTCCCATCGATGGTGATCTTGATGATCCTGCTTTCAATGTAAAGGCAGCGATTTCAGGTTTATTCAGAAATGCTTTTGTCAAGGCGCTAACACCCACGTGGGATGACGTCTTCATTGAAACGCCGCTTTCGCGCGGCGTTCGCAAAGTCGCTGGAAAAATCTTGAACACCTTCTCTAGAAATAATAAAAATCTCAGAAACGAAGTCTCGGAATAAACTCAACATCGAGACTTCGTTAGTGAGCATTAACATCAATTCTTGAATATGCTTTTGCCTGCCACGAGGACTAAAACAAACCCAACAAGGAAAATAAAGAACAGCACCTTAGCAGGATATACGATTTAGTTTTACTAAAAAATCGTGTTTAACTTTTTCGAAGCATATCGGCAATTGCCTTTTTCGCGATTGCCGTTTTTGTTCTTGCTATGAATCTAAGCTGGAGTTGCAAAAGACGTTCAAGCTTTGACAAGTCGCCAAGTCGGGAAACGGCGCATGCGAATTTCTTATTCTCGCTACCGGCCCCTGCAGTATTGATTAAATTCCTGACATCATTTACGTGCAAAACCGGAACAACGGATCCGACTTGCAATGGTATAAAATGTCCGGCTTTCCAATGGCAATACACTATCCAGAAAAGAATCTTCTTAGCAGACTCCGAAGATGTTTGTAAAACAAAACAATTTGGACAACATTTCTTCAATGGTTTTCCAGCATTGTAGCCATGGGATAGTATAAAAAAATGCGGCATATCTGGCGAGAAGCTTTTTTCAGACGAGTAACATGTAATGCTAAAGTTCATAAGCGGAGGTTTTTTGTTGCGCCTCACAGATCAGGGCGCGGCGAAAAACCTCCGCGAGATCTTGTCGTTACTGAAAAGATTGCATCAAGAGACGTTAGAGTCGCATTCCTTTCTTAGATGATTTTTTCTGTTCCCCGTCGTCTTCATTTCGAATTGCTTTCTCTTTTTTTTCACGCTGTTCTTCCTTGGCTTCTGGCACCTTTAAAATGCCATTGAATTGTTTGATCATATCTTGATCGTAAACATTAACTGATTTGTATTGAGGTACAGCTTCGATGAACATTTTTTTATTGCCCTCCCTTTCCGAAACGAGCGTTAAATTTCCTTTCTTTAAGGAAGCAATCATATTCTCTTTATCCTGCGGATTATCGAGTTGCTTAATTGGATATGCAGACAATACCTTTTCCAAGTCATAGCCATAATTGCTAGTAAAATGTTTGATCTTAAAGTTGCCATTGCTTGTTTCCTCAAAGTTGAGCTGGATCCATGCTGAATACATCTCCTTATCCTTGTTGACAAAATCTTTGAACACGGCCCTGCCATTGAGCAGATTGAAAGCTTCTTTTGCAGTAACACCGGCATTTTTATCGATGTAAAAAGTTTGTTGCTTCTGCAAGCTGGCATCATCAGAAACGACCGAAGCCTTGTAATTGTTAAAGTAATAACGGTCATTCTGAGACGACTTACTAAACTCCAACGCGAAGTCAACACGTGACGGATCCTTTGCATTGTTAAATTCCCCCGCGTGTGTTAAGGTGAATTTTTCAGGTTGACTAGCAATGGCTTTTTCAAGGTCCGCGTCTAGCTTTTGTCCAAAACCAAAACGCTGCAAACTGTTTTTTAAATACTCGAGATTCTCTTTGTCCATAAATTTATTATTTAAGTGTGAGTGTGATTACTAGAATCTATTGGCGCGCATGATGACGCGATACGGAACGGCCAATCGTAACAAGCGTCCTCCCTTTTCTTCAATGAATTCAATCCAAAGTTTTCTCACCTTGGCCATGGGAAACTTCGGAAGTACAGCAACGATCACGATGCTACGCCCGTGCTCAACTTCAATGGGACCTGATGGACGCAAGTGCAAGGGCATAATAGTGAGTTGCTGAAAGGCAGTTCTTTTAGTGGCATGAATGTCACGCACAAAAAAATTGACAGCTTTAGCATGGTAATCTATTGGGCTGCGATTAGTCAATTTCATCCTGGCAATTACCCGTTCTCCATCCGTATAAATCCCGGTCACCGAAAGGGTGATACCATAAGCATTCGTTTTCAACGATGCTATATTTTGTTCCGCCCCAGTAGCGAGATTGACATATGGTCCCCATGCATTCTGCTCATCTGAAAAACTAACCGTAGGATTATAATGATACCCAATGAGCCAATTCAGAAACATTGGATTGTCTTTGTACTCAACGATAATGTTGTAAAGATTTCCTGCGGCGGTGATGACCGATAGATTCGTCTCTTCAAACCCCTTTCTACCTGCCTTCACCTGGAGAACATTTTCGGCTTTACTGGCATGCTGTGCTAAGACATCGCGGCTGCCCCGATCAACACTGACAATGGCACTATTGAAAATCAAGTTCGTTGTTTTGTTGAAGGTCACTTCAATGCGATAGTCATGACCGGAAACGGAGTCCTGGAAAACTTGTGCAAGACATGCGCTGTATGTCGCGGTGAGGATAGCAACCAACGTCGAGAGGTTGATTAACCGGAGGAAGATCAAGTTATATCCCATGGCGGCTTCCTTTATCAACCAGCAATACTCTGTGTCCCGCGCTTACTGTAACCTTGATAAGCTTCGCCTTGCGATTAAAAAAAGTCTTGGCCGCCTTCAATCCCGTGTCGGCGAGTTGCGCTTGCATGGTCGGATTTATAGAAAGCAGATCAAGATCCTGTATAGATTGATTTGAACTTTGACGAATGATGTCTCCTTCTAATGTCCCTGGTACGTGTATGCCTTCCATTCCGTCAAGGTCGTATACACTGATGGCGACAGGATATACTGTGCGATCAGAAATCACAGACTTGATCGATATCAACAACCGCTCACCACTAAGATTACAAACACCGAAGATTAAGCTTCCGGCCTTCAAAGATTTTCCGGAAACGACGGCATCATGTAAGATCCGAAGTGCTACTGTGGAACCTGAGGTTATGGTTTGCGTCTGAGAAATTTCCGCTTCAAGTGGTAACGGATTCTCATCGATAGAAACATCATCAAGTCCATAAAACCGATTTATCACAAGCGCGTCATCGTGGACAACTGAAAGCTCTCCCTCGGTACTATCACTTAGATTTGTGATACCAAGATCATCGCCGCGTGCGCGAAGGGCGTGCACATCCTCGTGTATTGAATCTGCGGAAACAACTAGCTCCGGGTGTTGTATGCGTATCAGCTTATCGAGGATATTGTCAATTTTAGCAAGCTCTGGATCCTCACTTGCGGTCAAGGAAGCCATCTGCGTTTGCAATGCTGCGATGTCCGTCGGAAAAACGGCATCGGCAGGGATGTCATTGGAAGACAGTTCGTCGTTGGAATTTGTTGCTGCGTCAATCTCTGCATAAAGCTGTTTGAGCTTATTTTCGACACTTGTGGACGTAGTGTGATCGGCAGGGTTCTTCTCTCCGAGTGAGCTGTTTACAAAACGTGTGGCGCCAGTGTCGATTGATGTTGTCAGATGTGTGAATTTAAAATACGGATCGCTTCGCCTAGCCTCTTCGAATTTGAGCGAGTCCCGCTTTGCTTGATCATAGAGGGTTAGCTTGTTCCATTCCTTGTCATCGTCTGGCAATTGAGCTTGGGGGAGTTCAGGATTCAGACCCGGTGTGTTTTCCATGGCTTGCGCCGGCGTTCCTTGTCCTCCGCCCAAGGCCCAAAAGATCATGATTAAGAATGGAAGAACTAAAGCAGGAAGAATCATGTAGAATCTCCGCTGACGTAAATAGTTTTCAGTGTGTGGTGTCATATGTGTGTTGTGTGTTTAAAGTGTTTATGAATGACGATTACGTGTTGTTTATTTGCGTGGTACATAATGCCTCACCAATGAATCAAAGTGACGGTATTGATCATTGAGCAAACTATCTAGGCTTTTATAGTGCTGTATTGGTGCTATTCGCTCAAAGCATGTATCCGGCAGAAAAAATTCTGGAATCGACGGCTTTAAAATGTTACGGAGCACATGTAGGTTTGCAGGGGTAAACATCACATGCAACAAAACTGCAGATGCTAGTGCGATACCCACCCATAAGATGATCGCCTTAGTGGTACGTGACCAAGCATCTGATTTTTGTGTTAGCCATTGTGAGGCGACTTTCCAGCGAGAATCAACCTTCGCTGTAAATGCTGACAAAAGCTTTGACGCGGATGGTTTATATTCTTGTTTATTCATAGGGCTATCGATTCTGCGTTTTGAGATCCTTGTTTTCTAGCGTCTTCCACCGTTCGATTAAAAAGCCGTGTGGATTATTATCTGAGCGCGCGACGTTGCGCAGGTACCCTTCCGTAATGAGGGAGCGTGTCGCGATCGAAGTCGTTCTGATGATCGTTTGTATCGCTTCGCATCGAAACCGGTACGGATAACTTGATACATCAATTTGAATTTCCGTTACCTCCACTTCTTGACTGATGTTTCCAGAAATGATGTTAGCGTAATAGCTATTCTCACGCAGGTTATCATATTGTTTTTTCGCCGTACCGTCAGCCAAGTATAACGCCCTGCTAATGTTATCCTGAATAAAACGATCGTCAGGGTGCAGCGTAAAAAAAAACAGATGAAACATTTTTACATGATCACGTGCTTCTACAGGAATGTTGTCCTTGCGCTCTGCAGCAAATGCTTCAAGTGCCTTATCATTGGCCAGGATATAAATTCGTTCTTGTGTATCCTGCACGATTTGATAGCTTTTAAATATTACACAGCAGCAAAGCAAAAGGCTTCCGATGAAGGTGATGATTGAAAAACTTCTGACGTAGCGAAAGGCAGAGTCAATATTTTTGAGTTGTTGAAACATTTTATTTTCGTTTGATGATTATTGCCCCGAAATCTTTTCTTTCATGTAGCCCGATTTTTCATTTGGATTGTCGCTTTTAGTTTCTTCTGGACCGCGTGCGGTCAATGCGCCCGAAACTGTGCTGGCAACGGTGCTCGCTGAAGAAAATGTAGTGCGGGCGGTGCTATAGCTAAGGTTAGACAACTTGTAGGTTAAGTAATTTCCGCCTGACCCGGCATGCACAATGTAGCTCGCGATGGAGGGCACAGTGAAATAGCCAACAATACCGATGACAAGAAATACTAAATAGGCTGTATCCGCAGTACTAAAGAACGTATCGCCGTAGCGTTCTATTTGCGCGACGTCTATCTTGAGCATGTTCTCCTGAATTTTTCCGATGATGCTTCCAAAGATGTTGGCAACCGGGAGCCACAAGAAAATGTTGATGTAGCGCGCAAGCCACATGGTCAAAGAGTTATGAAATCCGTCGAAGACTGCAAATCCGAATACAAGTGGTCCGACGATGGCAAGCACGATCAAATAGAAGGTCCGTATGGTATTGATGCATAGGGACGCGGCTTCGTAGAGAATGTGGAGCACTTCGGACATCCATTGTTTAATCGTATTTCGAAAACTATACGATGCTTTCTCCATGGCAAAGCGCATGTGATCGCCAAGCCCATTGGGTAGTGCATTGTCTTCTTCGCCATAGGTGTATTCGTACCATTTTTCAAAACTGCCTCCCCCATCGCTGCCGACATAGATTTGCCACATCGGACTTTTCATAATGGCCTCTTCCTTCTTTTTCAGTAAGAATGCGATGGATGAGCGAGAGCCCTCAACCATTGCTGAAGTTCCAGCGACAGTAGGTTTTAGCACACCGTTGATCAATGCGATCACCGAGGGAAAGCTCACGATGCAAAATCCTAGTACGAATGGACGAAGGAGTGGATAAAAGTCTATGGATTCCGCATTGGCAATATGTCGCCACACGCGGACACTGATATACCACAAGGCTGCAAATCCAGCAATTCCCCTACCAACGGCAATGAGTTGACTGCACAAGGGCAGCATCTCATCATAGAGGTTATCGAGCACTTCCTGAAATCCTAGCATATCGCTGGGCTGTGCATGAACAACGATCGGCATGAGGATTATGCAACTGATAAATAAAGCTCTAATGCACATCACATTTCGATTTGGTGTAATTGTTTTGTTGTATTGATTTCACTGTTTGCTTTTGCCCGATGGTTCGAAAGCATCTTGCAATCATTGTCAAAGCGTCTAAAGACATGAAGCTTCGTTTCGAGTGTTGCGGAAATGCGATCAATGGCACGCAGCCGCTCCTGGTCACTCATGCGAAGCTTAGCAGCGGTGATCACCATGAGAAGTTCTTCCAGGTTATCAAGGCTTCCCTTGATGAGTCGATCAAATACCGATTTCATGTATTGCACATCCTCGGAGGAAAAATTATTATCTGCTCGAATGCGCTGAATCGATCGACGACATCCCTCCACCAAAAGCTGTTGATGTCTGACAATGCGCGCTACTTTATGATATTTTTTTACAGCGGGATTGACCTTGAGTAGGCGATCGAGAAAAGCATCATGCAAATTGAAGTTTCCTTCAGCGATGTTTTTGATGTTGTCATATCCGTCTTGGAGTATTTGGTAGGTTTTATACATACTTTGAAGAATCGCCTTAAACTGCCTTAGCTTTTCTAAATTCAAAGCAAGCTGCGTTGCTTCCTGCTGTTGGGCCTGGCAATACCAAGTAGACGCGAGTAGACAGAGAACACTCATTGAAACTATTCTCAAGGTTTTCATAGATGTTCCTGGTTAAGTCTGTTCAATCGCTTGATCTCATCGGACTCGAGGTGTCGTTGATTGACAACGAGACGCAAATTGCCTTCGAAAACTCTCGCGAATCCAACCAAGCGCTGTGCGTGATCAAATGCCATTTGCAATTGCTGTAACCGCTCATCGTCGGTCATTTCAAAATGCCTATCACGATTAATTTCAACGAAATGCGCCTCATTTTCCCTGGCACTCTTCAGCAGAGAGGCCATTACAGCGCGCGCATATTGACTTTCGCCAAGATTTAGAAGCCCGCTACTGCAGATGGTTTGCACATTGCCACCGCTTTGTGCAATCGCGCGCGACGATGCTGCTACGGCCTTGGCACGTGGATCAGAATTGATTACGGCCTTCGTATGTCCCAGTGCTGCCAACACGTTTTCATCCAACTCAAACTTTCCATTCTTGATGGTATGGATTACGCGTAGTCCACCGCGGACAATGGTCATACCTTGTTTGACATAGCTGTGGTATAATTGCAGCTGCGCGATCTGCTGAAACAAATACTTGATCTGCGTTTGATTCTGTTTGGTCAATTCATCCTGATTAGGCTTCTCCTCAAATTGAGCCTGACAGGTAGCAGACGTCATGCTCAGCACGACAATCGAAATCAAAACTATCTTCATACTTAATCATTTGTAAGGTCATATAACTTTCTTGTAGACTCGATCTCGTGCTTGTCTTTTGCACGGCTGATGCTTAAGAGCATATTATGCTCGTTAAACTGGCGTAGGTCATTCAAATTTTTAATGGATTGATCGGAAGCTTGCGCAATAATGGCCATCCTGCTCTCGTCTGTCATCTGTGTTTGGAAGGAGTTGATCACCATCGACAGTTGTTCTAAGTTGGTGAGGCTCCGCTCCAGGATGCGGGTATAGACGCGGTACATATAATCTATTTCCCACCCGGAAAAATGGGAATCCGATTTTATGATATTCCAGGTCTTTTTGTATTCATTGACCAGACGCTCTTGACGCTTTACGATCGCACGTGTTTGCTCAATGGTTGAGAGAAGATTTTTTACTTTCCACAATTCATTGTAGTAGTCCGCGTAAAGCTTCCGATGTTTCTCGGTCCATTCCGCAATCTCACGAAGCTTTAACTTCGAAAGTGCATTCTCTAGAGCCTTTTGTGTATTCTGCAACGCAATGGTTTTATTCTGCAACCGCTGAACCATCAAGTCTAGCGCCTTGAGTATTTTCTTGATGATCTCCTGGATCCATCCTGCGGCAGCAGCTTCTGCGACGGGCCATGCGGTAAACAAGCCGACCAGGGAGAAAATGACAATCAATTGGATTCGCAAATATCTCATGCCTTTGAGGGTTTAGCGTTTCGAATCTCATTTGCCAACGCTTGAATTCCTTTCTGGATACTCCCATATCGCGCTGCATATTGTTCCACTTTCACTTTCTCCGATTCTTCGGTGGTATAGATCAAATATTCTTCGAGTGAAACTTCGGTTGCATATACGCGCGAGAGCATCCCGCCAAGACTGATGAATACTTCCTTATACTTTCGAGACGGATCGTTGCTCTTATTCATGGAAAGGATCATTGCTTTCTCCTTGTCACTAAGTCCTAGCAGTTCCTGAATGGCATCGAACTTATTTTGATACTTGCTTTGATCGAGCAAGATTTTGCAATCCGAGTTGTTAATGATTGCTTGCTTTACAACAGTGGAGCTAATGATATCTTCCACTTCTTGTGTCACCACGATGGCTTCACCAAAAAACTTGCGCACTGTTTTAAACAGATACTTGATATATTCCGCCATACCTTCCCGCGCAATGGCTTTCCAGGCTTCTTCGATCAAAATCATTTTTCTAACGCCCTTTAGCTTGCGCATCTTGGATATAAAGACTTCCATAATGATGATGGTCACGACAGGAAAGAGTATAGGATGATCCTTGATGTTGTCCAGTTCAAAAACGATAAACCGTTCGCGAAGCAGATCCAGGTTTTCTGTGGCGTTTAATAGATAGTCAAATTCACCGCCGCGGTAGTAGGGACGCAGCACGTAAAGAAAGTTTTCGACATCGAAATCTTTGTCTTTAACCTTGTCTGCTTTAAGTACATCAATGAAGACATCCCGCAGATACTCATAATATGTATTAAAGCATGGGATAATATCCTTCGACTGCTGAAGGTGTGCGTAGTATCCTTGAAGAGAGATGGACAGTGCTACGTACTCGGAGCGATTAAAAGACTCGTCGCCTTTTTTCCAAAGTGCCAAAAGCAAGGTTTTGATACTCTCCTTCTTCTCAGTATCCAGCGTGTCACCCTCGCTTATGAAAAAAGGATTAAATCGAATTGGATGACTTTCGGAATAGGTGAAGTAGTAGCCGTTTACGGCGGAACATAAGCCTTTGTAAGAATGCCCTACGTCAACAAGGACAATATGCGTCCCTTGTTCGTAGTATGACCTAACCATATGGTTGGTGAAGAACGATTTCCCTGAGCCCGATGGACCGATGATGATTTTATTGCGGTTGGTACAAATCCCTCGGTGCATAGGTTCATCAGAAATATCAACGTGTATTGGTTTTCCGGTAAGACGATCACCAAGCCTAATGCCGATGGGACTTAATGAAGACTGGTATGCTCCTTCAAGATTTAAGAAGCAAGTCGCCTGCTCCAGAAATGTGTCGAATGCATCGTTGATTGGAAAATCTGATTCGTTTCCGGGGATAGCTGACCAGAAGAGCTGCGGCGCACCATGGATCTCTTGCCTTGCGACGGCATCCATTTGTGCCATCGCCGAGGAAACCTTCGTTCTGACTTCTTTAAGTTCCTGCTTATCTGTAGTCCATACTAACACGTTAAAATGTGCTTTCACCGGCAGTCGTTGTGCAGAAATCGCTTCGTTCAAGAATTCGTTTGTCGCATCACGCGCGATTGCATTCTCCCGCGAATAGGTAGAGAGTGACTGCAAGCGGAGACGTTTGCTTTCTAATGCTTTGATCGTCTTTTGCGCATCCTCGACAAATATGTACTGATTGAAGATGTGATTACAGGAGAGCAGGTGTCCCAGCGGTGAGGCAAAACCAACGCTAAACTTTGTTCTGTCTGTTGAGAATCTATCATAGTTAATGCGTGCGCCGCAGAGCGACGGCAGGTCCTCGACATCAGAAAGGGCAAAAATTTGGCAGCGTTGATCACCAACCGTAAGCTCATCCTTGAATTGAATGTCGCGTACGATGGGTAAATCCGAATCATTAAGGGACCAATACTTTTCGATAAGGCCAACGTTGCGTGTTGTTCCTATCAGGTCTTCACCTGAGAGTCGCGATAGTTTCATAAACCCGCTGTCGGACAGAATTTGCTGGAACTGAGAAGTGGCATCTAAAAATTCTTGCAACCAAATTGGACTAAGTACATCTTTCACCACCAGGTCACCGCGCAGCAAACTTGACGCGTAAGAATTGACCGCCGTCGTTGACGCCTTGCGTGTTAAGATGATATTACAATGATGGTCGAGAAAAGGTCTTTCATTAAAGAAGCGCTCCGAGCAATGCGACAAAAAAGGAAGCTCGTATTGAAAGTCCGCGACATTGCGTTTACTGACAAACCAGTCTTGCTTGTGAAAGATTGTATTTGACGGGAGGACTTTAATAGCCTTTACTAGAATCTGATGAAAAGATTCGTACTCCTTGTCAGACAGGGTAAAAATTTCCGGCAAGGTGGATTTGAAAGCAATGGAAATGTCACCGCGCTTCGACAGAATGCAATCATTCTCCACCTTGTAAATCGGAAATGTATGGGCATGCGTGTGAGTGTGCATATTTTATTACTTATTGTTTTGTTTTTCCAAGTGAAAGGAATACCCATCTTGAAGGCAATCGAACGGTGTGTGGTATGCGTCCATAGGCTCTTCGCTTCATCAGACCATATTGCCCGTATTTATCGCTGATGCGATACACCATTACAAACAGCAGCACCCCAAGGATGGCGACAATGGCGATGCACAGGAACATGTTCGTACCTATGATATAGAGCACAGCAAAAAGTACGAGAAGACTTAACACACCAATAGCGACATAAACGATGTATTGCGCCTTAAGTCCTTTAAACACAACGGGTCGATTGATCCCCTTGTTGATTGTATACACGGTGGTAGCCATCACTAAATGCCGAAAAATGAACGAAGTACTGTTGCTACCACGACAAGGAAGATGCAGCTACCAAACCATGCTGCTGCAACGCGGCCGGTGTCTTGATCACCACCGTTCCATTTCTGATAAACTTTTACAGCACCGATCAGACCAAGCACGGCGCCAATGGCGTACATCAAATCGGTTCCTGTTTCAAAGTAACCACGAACAAGCGTGGTGGCTTCATTGATACCGGCATTTCCATCCTGCGCATGCGTTTGATGATGCGTGATGATTAAAAGCAGCATGAATAACAGGATGTAATGAAAAGGCATTCGCCCCTTCCCTCGGAAAGGAGAATTTGAAAGTGTGAGTGTGTGTTTCATAAAAAAAATAAATGTTTGATTGATGTTTAGTTGTGTGCTGGCCACCAACGCGAGACAATGCTGTGATCAATGCCGAATTGGTCGCACAAAAATTGCGTCGCCATGATCTGATAAACCGATCCTGCAAATAAATCATAGCGAAGAACGAGCGATTGTAACAATGAAGTGGGATCCTGATCAGCATGTTCTTTACTGATCCGGTGCAATAGCGCGACGTCGGCGAGAAACTCGGTGAATTTAACTTGCGTAGCATCCGCAGCCTCGTCAGGCACATCTGGTGTGGCATCCGAAAACATGACTTTCTCCGCCGACACTGACTCGTGAAAGATCTCTGGATCGGCAAGCGGTTCACCAAGTACATCAACCTCACCCAGAGCATTGCTTGAAGAAGATATGCGGGGAGAACCGAGTTGTTTTAATTTGTGCCAATACAATATTAAAACAGCGACGGCATAGTAGACGGCTACCATGATTCCTACTATGGAAAGAAAATAAGTCCAGGTAATGAATTGCATAAGTGTTAGCGTTTGTGAAAGCAAATGTGCAATTCAGGACTAACGCGTATTCACAACGTCGGCCCACGTTGTGAAACATTTCCTTAAAAAAAGAAACATAAGAAAAATAAAAAGAGGCTGTCTCAAAAGGGCAGCCTCTTCTTTTGTATATGGATAAAAAAAAAGAAGAGAACGTGAGTCCTCTTCTAGTTGCAAGTCGTTATCTTGCTTGTGTGTACTAAAACAAAAGTAGTCTTTAAGAACTACACGCCCAACCAAGTGATGATG
>NZ_QMFY01000013.1 GCF_003286915.1 Pseudochryseolinea flava | reverse complement strand
ATAGCGCACAATCTTGCAAAAGCGACCGCATGAGTGACGAAGATTTCACGCGCCTACATTTTTCAAACTAGATTAACCCAAAAAAAACAAAAAAAGCCGCCTCATGACTTTTGAGACGGCCTCTTTTCTCGTTTATATGCAGCTAAAATTGTTTCGCACTATCAAAAGAAATTATAATCCTTTTTCCATTCTTAGACATCTGCTAACCAAAAAAGGTTGGAATCATAATCTCGCGAATGGAAACATGTGTAACTTGATAGCACATCAAACATCGCATGACTACAAAAGATTTATTCTCTGGGCACGCCGGATTATACGCCGCGTTTCGTCCAACGTATCCCGATGAATTGTTTGACTTCATCTTGAAACACGTTGACTCCCACATGAACGCTTGGGATTGTGCAACCGGAAATGGTCAAGTGGCATTTGTTCTATCGCGATATTTTAAACAGGTGCACGCAACCGATATTAGCCAAACGCAGCTTGACCATGCACAACAAGCAATGAACATCAACTACGGCATCTCCACCGCAGAGAAAACTACTTTCCCTGACCATCATTTCGACCTCATCACGGTAGCGCAAGCATTTCATTGGTTCGATCCTGATAAATTTTTCACAGAAGCTAAACGCGTGTTAAAGCCCAACGGTCTCATGGCTATCTGGGGATATGGTCTCCTTTCCATCGACAAACAATGCGACGAAGCGATTCTTCACTTCTATAAAAATATTGTTGGCCCTTATTGGGATCGTGCAAGAAAACTTGTCGATGAAGGCTATCGCGAAAGTAATTTTCCTTTCAAAAAAATTGACACTCCGTCGTTCTCCATCCGCGTATCATGGACGTTGAAGCACCTCGCTGGGTATCTTGAATCTTGGTCAGCAACACAACGCTACATCAAAGAAAAACAAATGAATCCCGTTACGCCGTTCATAGATCAACTGCGGAATACATGGCACGATCAAGAAGAGAAGCTGATCACGTTTCCGATTTTCTTAGCCATGGGAAAATGGTAAGGTTCAACATCTCACCTAATCGATTAACATTGAACCTTAGCACATCAATATCGCGAAGACGTTATGGTAACGTCGGCGTTCTTCCATGCTTTGTTAAATCTTTTTGCATTGGCAAGGACGTCAGATTTTTTACCCAACCGATTTTGGGTCAGTTGCAACCCCATGAGTGACCACCCATTCTCCGGATTCTTTTTCAAATCATCAAGATAAATAAGTTCAGCGTCAGCATATTTTGCTGCATCAAATAAAGCTGCGCCGAGATAATGTCGTGATGGAATTTTCCAATCTGGTGGCTCCATGTACCGAAGTTCATCTTCAAGTTTCACAGCCTCACGAAGTATTTCAATTCCTTCTTCCGCTTTACCCTTAGCAATCGATACCTCACCACGCAATATGTGTAAGGGCACTTTCACGATGTTAGAAACTGGATTGAAAGAAAAGTAAATTGTTTGAAGTGTATCTAGCTTCGTAAGCGAATCGAGTTTTTGAAGTTCGGCCTCCGCGTTCGTTATTTCTTTCTTTCGTGTATAAGCCATTCCGCGTGCAAAGCGCCAGAGGATAGTCGAATACAACATATTGTCATCGGGCGCCGGGAGCGACAAAATATCATCCCACTTTCCAAATCGTGTAAAAGCAATGAGCGGTTCTACCCCAAAGTACTGCGCAAAAACTGGGTTCGATTTATTAATCATACTTCCCTTATAGGCGAGCTTCATTGCCGTGTTAATCGCCAGTGCACTTCTACCTTCCATATAAGAACTGAAACTGATGAAATCGACATTGTGCGGATAATATCCCATCCTGTACATACCTTGATTTGCCGAGCTCGACAAATACGCTTCATCCACTTTTGCTGCACGTTGATTCAATTCAATTGCCCGTGCATACTGGCCTGTACGAATATAAATATGTGCGGGCATGTGAATGATATGACCCGCACCAGGCATAGCTTCTTCCAAGAATTGCGCACTCGGTAATGCTTGCCCCGGATTAGAAGATGCTTCCACCAAATGAATATACAAATGATGTGCACCAGGATGTTTGGGAAATTTCTTCAGCGCTGTTTCTAAAATTACTTTTGCTTCTGCCGTTGCTGGCTTAGGGCTACCATCTTTGCTCCAATAGTCCCATGGCATCGTATTCATAATTGCATCAGCACAAAGCGTGTTTACTTCCGCATCGTTCGGATACTTCTTAACCAGTTGCTGCATCGCGGTGGCATAAGCTTGATTCAAAGAATCTCTGTTGTCGTAAGACTTTCCGTCATAACGCGCAGCTAATGCATCGATTAAATCCTGCTCTACTTGTGACACGCGAATCTTTCCGGCTTGGGCTTTCTGAATTGATTCGAAAGCAATGCGTTCACGATCTTTCGGATTGACGTCATTTAAATTCGGTCCGTATGCAAGTGCTAATCCCCAGTAAGCCATCGCGCAATTCGGATCAAGTCGTGTAGCCTCTCTGAAAGATTGAATGGCTTCCCAGTGATTGAATGCGTAAATCAATCTCAACCCTTGTTCAAAATAAGCTTGCGCATTGGTTGACGACGTTGTGATCGGATAATGAAGATCGCCAAGCCCGGGTAGTATGCGTGTGGCCGTCGACGTAGTATCGAACCAATTGACACCAAATGAACCACAAACGGTGATGGGTGTTTCAACAGGACGCGTGTAAATGATAGGGTCGACTTTTTTGAAACTTGTCCATGACCAACTTAGCAACACTGACATGAACAGGATGAGTACGACCCAACGAGAGGTTCTTGTTTTCATAACGATTGTTTTGAACGTGAGTAATTAAGTCTTCCACGATACGACAAAACCAACGCCACGTTACGACAAGAACCTAATTGGTGACAGTTCTTTATGATCGCTTCGCGGCAATAGCTTTGTTGATAGCCTTTACAAGACCAGGTCCTTCATAAATGAAACCGGTATAGATTTGTACGAGGTCAGCACCAGCTTCAAGTTTCTCAAGTGCATCCGATGGGGTCATAATCCCACCGACCGAAATGATCGGATATTGATTTCCGAGTCGTTCACGAAGATAACGAATTATCTCGGTAGACCTCTGCGTTAGCGGCGCACCACTCAATCCCCCATTGCCAATAGCATCCAACGTTGTCTTCGGCGTCTTCAAGCCCTCTCTCGAAATTGTCGTATTATTCGCGATGATCCCGTCAGTACCTGTCGTTTTTAGAATTTCAACGATATCATCGAGTTGTGTTTGCGTAAGGTCCGGCGCAATTTTCAGCAGCACAGGTTTGTACGGCGATATTGCTTTGCTGAGCGAAATAACTTCACGCAATAATTTTTGAAGCGGTTCCTTTTCTTGAAGCTCGCGAAGGCCTGGCGTATTGGGCGAGCTTACATTGACTACAAAATAATCAACGTACGGATGCAACACTTTTACACAGTGCAAGTAGTCATCAAGGGCGCTTTCGTTCGGGGTAACTTTGTTCTTCCCAATATTTCCACCGACAATTACTGGCGACTTGCGATTCTTCAATCTCACGATTGCTTCATTCACACCGCCGTTGTTGAAGCCCATACGGTTAATGAGCGCCTTGTCTTCAGGCAATCGAAACATGCGTGGCTTGTCATTACCCGGCTGTGCTTTAGGGGTAAGTGTTCCTATCTCGATGAATGAAAAACCGAAAGCAGAAAGCTCGTCAATGAGTTTGGCATCTTTATCGAATCCCGCCGCGAGTCCTACAGGGTTCTCGAAGGTTAATCCTAAAATCTCCCGCTTCAGCGAGGTGTGCTGGTATTGGAACATGCCGCGAACAATGGACATCAGTCCGGGGATTTTACCCATTAACTTCAACCAGCTAAAGACGCGATAATGGATTTTCTCCGGGTCGACAAGAAAGAATAGCGGGCGAAGGATAAGCTTGTACACGATGCTTTGTTTTTGATGCAAATTGTAATCCTAATAGAAGCTAGGACACTTTCAATGGGCAAAAATAAAACAACTTCAACAAGAAACATCGATATCTTATCGATCCAGATATTTTATTTTCAAAGCATTTATTGACGCTATTTCCGCGGATGAAATTCCTGTATAACCTGTCGCAGATAATCACGATCCAGGTGTGTGTAAATTTCGGTTGTTGTAATCGATTCATGACCTAACATTTCTTGTACCGCCCGCAAGTCAGCACCACCCTCAATCAAATGGGTGGCGAAGGAGTGCCTGAATGTATGTGGACTAATCGTTTTTTTCAGTCCAATTTCCTTTGCCAGGTTTTTGATGATTGTGAAAACCATCACACGGGTGAGTTTTTTTCCCAAGCGATTAAGGAAGACATGATTCTCAAAATTCTTCTGCGCTGGCTTATGCGGATATTTCCCTCTTATTTCATCCAGGTAAAGTGTAGTATACTTTAAGGCATCTTTTCCTACCGGGACCAATCGTTCTTTATTTCCTTTCCCAACAACATTTAGAAACCCGACGTCGCGATGAATATTATTGATTTTCAATTCAACAAGTTCGCTCACACGCAGGCCAGAGCTGTATAACATTTCCAACATGGCGCGATTGCGTCCACCTTCCGCGGTAGACAAATCAACAGCATTTAATAGCCGTTCAATTTCTTCAAAACTCAGTGTATCGGGAAGCTTACGCCCAAGCTTCGGGCCTTCAAGCAACGCTGTCGGATCATCTGAAATCAAATCATCGAAGAGCAGAAATTTATAGAAGCCCTTCACACCCGACAAAATGCGCGCTTGACTATGTGCACTCATACCAAGCTCATGGACGTATCCCAAGAAATGTTGCAATTGCTGCGATGTGACTTTCGTCGGTGAGACGTTCGGATGGTGCATCTGCATAAACTTACTGAGCAGCAACACATCATGGAGATACGCTTCTATAGAATTCGCCGATAGCGATCGCTCTATTTTGAGATAGTGTGAAAATTGCTTGATAAGCAGCGACCAATTCATTCCCAATATTAGCATGGAAAGGTTTTTATTTTCAACACCTTGCCGTTAACTTTCGCTTTTACTCGAAAGTATTTCCATGAAGATCCAAATTATCAACGGCCCGAATCTGAATTTGCTTGGCAAAAGAGAAACATCGATCTACGGCAGTCAGTCGTTCGACGAATATTTCATCACGCTGCAAAAAAGATTCCCATCGTTTGAGCTTGCTTACTATCAATCGAATGTCGAAGGTGAAATCGTTAACAAGCTTCATGAAGTTGGATTTTCTTTCGATGGAATTATCATCAATGCAGGTGCGTATACACACACCTCGATTGCCATCCACGATGCCATCGGCGGAATCAAAACACCAACGGTGGAGGTTCACATCTCAAACGTGTATGCGCGGGAGGAGTATCGCCATAAAAGCCTGATCACGTCTAAATGCATCGGAATGATGACAGGCTTCGGCCTGGAAAGCTATGCCCTGGCGCTCGAATACTTCAAACAAAAAACAGCGTTATGATTTCCTTCTATCCAGGTCCATCTCGTGTGCATGATGCCCTTCCGCAATATGTAAAAGACGCGGCGAAAGAAGGTATCATGAGCATTAATCATCGGAGCGAGACTTTCGTGGCCATGTCAAAAAAGACAATTGGCTTGTTGAAAGAAAAACTCAACATCCCCCGAAATTATACGATATTCTTTACAAGCTCAGCGACAGAATGCTGGGAGATTATCGCACAATCGTTGATCACCGATAAGAGCTACCATCTTTACAATGGATCATTTGGTCAGAAGTGGTTTGACTATACCCAACGCCTGCACCCGGGTGCCATGCCGATTGCATTTGATACCGAAGAACAATTAGATCCAAATAAGCTCATACTCGATCAACGTGAAGGAATCATTTGCCTTACCCAAAATGAAACGTCTAATGGTACGCAAGTAGATAACCGGACGATTGGTGCGATCAAGAAAAACAATCCATCTTATCTTGTCGCTGTGGACGCAACCTCTTCGATGGCAGGTATTAAACTGGATTTCAAAAGTGCGGACATTTGGTTTGCGTCTGTTCAAAAATGCTTCGGCTTACCCGCAGGACTTGGAATCTTAGTTTGCTCGCCGCAGGCTATTGACCGCGCGAAAGCGATTAATGAGCGCAGTCACTATAATAGCTTGCCATTTATGATCGAGATGATGGATAAGTGGCAAACACCGTTTACACCAAACGTATTGGGAATTTATCTGTTGATGCGTGTGCTTGAGAACTGTGAAAAAATCGCGACTGTACATGACGAAACGGTGAAGCGTTACAATCAATGGAAAACATTTTTAAGTGAATGTAAAAGCGTACGTCACCTTGTGCGTAATGAAGCCGTCCAATCGTATACAGTGTTTCCAGTATTTGGTGATGAAGCAGCTGTGACTAAGATCAAAAAAGCCGCCAAGAAGAATGGATTCCTTTTGGGTGAAGGATATGGAACGTTCAAACCGCAGACATTTCGCATTGCTAACTTTCCTGCAATCAAAAAAAGTGAAATAAAAAGTTTGATGAATTTTCTTCAAGGTTATTGAATGAGCAGCGTATTCTTCCCATAAATACGGTTCTATCCTCACGCGCAACTTTTAGAATTTCTTTGTAGGTTTGGGGTTTAATTCACCCCAATGAAAAAAGTATTTTTCCTTACTTCGCTTGTGTTGTGTGCATACGTGTTACAAGCCCAAACATTAATTCCGCGCGTAGGCCTTACGTTGTCAAAAATCCATTCAGACCTCAGTCTTGGTGAAAAACCTGCTGCTGGTTTAATGGTCGGCGTGGGATACGCTATTAATCTTTCCAACGCGCTCGCAATTCAACCCGAAATCTCTTTCGTACAGAAAGGGGCAAAAGGAGAAGTTGACGACTTCATTGAATTTGAAGGCACGTCAGTCAGTATCGCTAATCGAACGCGTCTTGATTACCTGGAACTCCCCGTTCTTTTAAAGTTTACGGTTGGATCAGAAAAAATCAAAATGCATTACATTGGAGGCCCAGCTTTAGCGATGTGCATTGGTGGCAAAGCTGAAACGAGGCAGACAATGAAAACACCGAATGGATCCAACACTGAGTCTGAAACTTATGGTATCAAATTCGGCGATGTGGACCCCGAAGATGAAGAAAACGCATACATCAAAAGCCGCTTTGACTTTGGATTTCAAATTGGTACGGGCATCACCATCATGGAAAAGGTACAAATCGAATTTCGCTATAGCCACAGTTTCGTAAACCTGGCATCGCAAAGCGAGTTTGTTGAAAGAGAGTCAAAAGCAACAAACCGTGTTCTTCAATTTTCGGTTGGTATCCCGATCCGTTTCAACTGATCATTAAAAAGTAAACCGGTCGAGATCAAAGCGCTATCTATTTGGTGGAGGCGCCTTGATCAAAAAAACTGTACAAGTTGAGATGCGTTATGGACTAGGGTTAACCGATGTCTTTGACCACAACGATAATGCCTATAACCGCGTGTGGCAGTTTACAATCGGATTCCCCATTGATTTTTCATCAGATGAAGATTTCCTCGAACTTTAGCCGGACACAATCCGGCTTTTTTATTGCCCACATCTTGGGGTAGGTTTGGCAACTCATCGCCAACACGTCCGTACCTACGCACAAATCAAATTACACCATGCGTAAGTCAGCAGTTTTATTTCTCACCATTGTAGGCTCGGTAACATTTACGAAAGCTCAAACACTTGTACCCCGAATCGGTATCACTTCCTCGACCAGCACCGTTGAAAAAAGTGAGCTTACTACCGGACAAAGTACAGGCTCCGTTACAGGTATTTCCGTTGCCCTCGGTTATAACGTTCCTGTTGCTAACCTTGGCAAACTTGTTTTTTCTCTGCAGCCAGAAGTAAACTACATTCAGAAAGGGTCGTCCTATAAATCGGACGGAGAATTTCAAATCGGTGAGGCCATCTACAAATCAAAAAATGAAAGCAAGCAAACCCTTAACTACCTTGAGTTTCCTGTGCTTGCACGATTCGAATATGACTTAGACAAAATCAAAGTAGGCCTGTTTGCCGGCCCTGCTGTCGCCTTTGGACTTGATGGGAAATATAAGTTTGAGTCGAAAGTCGACAACGGTGAAACCGTGGAAGTTCACAAGTCAGAGGGTAAGGTTGTGTTCTATGATCAAAACGGTGAAGAGAACACATCATCGCTTGACCATAACGTAGATTTTTCACTTCAAGCGGGCGCAGTGGTCACTATTTTAAAGCGTGTTCAACTGGATGTGCGTTACGGTCATAGCCTTACCAACAAGAGTCATTATGTCGATTCGAAGAATAGAGTTTTACAATTTTCGGTTGGGGTTCCGATTTCACTTTAGCAATAAAGTGATTGTAAAAGGGAAAGCCGGTTCGCACCGGCTTTTTTTTTAGCTTTGCACCATGTTTAATTTTAAAGAGATCTTTTCCGTAAGCCTAATCCTCTTTTCGGTAATCGATATCCTGGGATCTATCCCCTTCATCATCATTATCAGAAAACGCGAAGGAAGAATTCACGCTGAAAAGGCGACGATCATTTCGGCTGTATTAATGGTTGGCTTTCTTTTTCTCGGACAATCGATTCTTAAACTTTTTGGACTTGACGTTGCGTCGTTCGCCCTAGCAGGTGCAATCGTAATTTTCATCGTGGCCATGGAGATGATCTTGGGCATCACACTTATCAAAGACGATCCCGACGCACAAGGAAGCGGGTCCATTGTTCCACTTGCATTTCCCCTGATTGCTGGTGCGGGTACCTTAACGACTATTCTATCGTTGCGCGCTGTGTATCAGGAGTGGAACATCTTGGCGGGTATTGTCGTCAACCTCATTTTTGTTTACCTCGTGCTGCGTTCTTCCGTTTGGCTAGAGCGTGTTATTGGCAAGTCGGGATTTGCCGTGCTACGTCGTGTTTTCGGCGTTATTTTGCTGGCTATCGCGGTTAAAATCTTTAAGACACACGCACTATGATTCGCATCTACACTGACGGTGCCGCACAGGGAAACCCTGGACCTGGTGGCTACGGAACAATACTTAAATTCAAAGACGCTGTTAAAGAAATTTCCGAAGGCTTTCGGCTTACTACCAACAACCGCATGGAGTTGCTCGCCGTCATAAAAGGTCTTGAGGCGATCAAAAAAGATGGTATTCCAGTAACGATCTATTCCGACTCACAATACGTCGTGAACGCCGTAGAAAAAGGATGGCTTTGGAACTGGCAGAAGAAAAATTTTAAAGACAAAGCCAATGCTGATCTTTGGTTGATGTACATCCCCTATCATTTGAAGTTCAAACCGAAATTTGTGTGGATCAAAGGTCACGCTGGACATCCGGAAAATGAACGCTGCGATTACTTAGCGGTACAAGCCGCTTCAGGAAAAACGCTTCTCGTAGACCGCGAATATGAACTCACCAAGCAGTAAGCACCTACATCTCTTTTTCTTCGAGTACGATATCAAACGCTTTCAAGCGTTCAAGCACGGGGTCATAAATTTCTTTGTCGACAGGTATAACAACGCCGCGCGATTTAATTTTCCCCTCCAACAATAGCGTAGCTGCGATTCCCAACGGTAGCCCTACTGTTTTTGCCATCGCTGTGAACACAGCGTCATCACCCTTCGCTACCAACGATGCTTGAATCTCCTTCACCTGGTCGCCAACCTTATATACGAAACGATGCCACATCACAATCAAGTCCTTGTCGTCCGGATTGAGCTTCCATTTTTTATTAAGAATATGCTCCAAGATTTGTGCGGGCGTACCATGATCCAATCCTACAGGTTCTGTGCTAAATAATCCCGACCAGTTCAATCTTTCCAATTCAGGTCCATTTGATGTCACGCTAAATCGATGCGCTAACCATGATGCCACATTCTCAGAAACACCATCGGTAAAGGAAGCCATGAAATCAGCATGCGTCATTTCGGAAACATTCTCCATCGCATAACTATCGTCGCAGCAACCGAGTTGGACCAGGATATTCCACGCGGCGCAATACCCTTTGTTACGCAACGTACCACGAAGCATTGTTTCGATGCCATTGAGTTGATAGGTATTGATATACTTTAGCGAATCGCGATTCGCATATCCCTCATAGTCACCATAACCCGATACTTGTACTGGCGTAGTGCGTTGAAATAGTTGTTGATATGGAATGTATTTGAATTGCCCATGCTGCAGATACTTCGCCGTGCTTTGCCCTGCCATCACCACGTTGCGCGGATTCCAAGTAAATTTATACCGCCATGGATTTTCTCGATCCGTTTCAGGCGCAATCAAACCGCCCGTAAATGATTCGAATGAAATTAATTTCCCGCCGCTGTTTCTGATTTTATCAATCACTTGAATGGCGCTCATGTGATCGATGCCCGGATCAAGTCCGCATTCATTTAAAAACAAGAGTCCTTTCTGTTTCGCTTCTTCGTGATACGCAAGCATTTCATCAGACACATAGCTTGCGGTTAATAGATGTTTATTCGACGCAAGACAAATGGCTGCAACCAAAGGATGCAAAGTCGCGGGGAGTAATGAAATAACAACATCTGCATTTGCAATGATCGATGCCGCGTCTGCCTGATTGTTGATATCGAACGCGATAGCAACACCATGGGTATGATTCTGAATTCGCTGCTGCGCTGCTGCTATGGCGGTGTCTCCAACAATAACTTTCCAATTACGGCGTGCCGCTTCATCAAGAAGGTAGTGGATGAGCGATGACGAGGATCTACCAGCACCTAAAACGAGAATAGTATTCATGCACAAGCTTAGGAAGAAATGGTATAAAGAAAAAGAAAAGCGATCGGTTCGCGTGATCACCATCCTGTTGTTTGATTATTTTCGTAATTTCAATCTGATGAGCGATTTTGAATTCACCGCAAATATCGATGACCTCGATACCGAGTCGATTTACCTTATTCACAAAGCCCGTGAAGCTGCAGCACATGCGCATGCACCGTATTCAAAATTTCACGTCGGCGCTGCGGTATTACTCGAAGGTGATATTGTTGTAACAGGCTCGAACCAAGAAAATGCGGCCTACCCGTCGGGAATGTGTGCGGAACGCGTTGCACTCTACAGCGCTGCGATGCTGCACCCTGGCGTACCAGTAGTAAAACTGGCAGTGATCGCAAAACGAAAAACAGGAAAGGAACTACTACCAGCGACATGCTGTGGTGCTTGCCGACAAGTCATTCTTGAATATGAATCATTTCAACATCAGCCTATTCAGGTTGTCATGCAGGGAAGTGATCATCGATGGATCAAAGTGACATCCGCACATGCCCTCTTACCTTTCGCATTTACGAAGGAAGATCTGGACCGATAGATCAACGAATTGGTTTTTTCCCCTTCTTCTTCTTGTCCGACACTTCATCGCCCAACAACATTCCCCAAGGCTTCAGAGAATCGACGTGATCAAAAACAACTTTCATCACCGCGATTCCTGGAATTGCCAAGAACATGCCCGCGATCCCACACAAGGCACCGCCAACCACAACACCGACAATCGTAACCAAAGCATTGATTCTTACCTTATTGCCGACGATCATGGGGATCAGCAAATTATTGTCGATGATCTGCACCACGGCAAGAATAATAGCCACCCACAGTACATCGGATAAATTCTCCGACGACACCATCGTGATTAGCATACAGAATACATTAGCGATCAACATCCCGATGTAAGGAATTAAATTCATCAGCGCGCCTACGAGTGCTAGAAATACTGCATACTTAATACCCAATATCAAGAAGCCCACTGTATTCAATGCAAAAACAATCACCATGTCCGTAAGTAAACCGAGAACATATTGCTGACCTATCGTACGCGACTCTTCGAGCACCGTACGCACTTTCTCCTCACTTCCATTCTTAAATACATTGATCAAAAATCGTTTGATCAGATCTTTGTAGAACAACATCAGAAATGTATAGACTGGAATGAACACAACATATGCTAACGACTCGGTGATCGTGAGTACTGTTTGACCCACGATGCCTGCACCGCTATCCTTTAAATTATTCGTCGTTTCTTTGATGTACTCCTGTTGTTTCCGTTCACTTATATTGAACGTTGCATTGATCCACTCTTGCGCTTTATGAAGTAAGTCGACAAGCCTTTTCTTGATGGTATCAATATCCTCAAGAAAATTCGAAACCTGGCTCGATAGAAAATACAGGATGCCGGCTACCACGGCAAGTGTGACGATGATCGAGACAATGATGGAGATTACTTTGGGAACACGCCACTGCTGCAAGCGGTTGGTAACAGGAAGCAACAACGTGGCTAACAGGATCGAGAAGAACAACGGTACGAGTATACCTTGGCCCAGATAAAGCAACGCGCCAAGCAGTGCAAGGGTAATGAGATTGTAACTCAGCTTCTGATAGAAAGGCGTGTCGGTAATTTTGAGTTCTGACATAAGTGCATCTGATCTTAGCCTATATCGTTAAACAAACGGACCATATAAAACGGCAGCCCGCTGTAGAAATTAATCCCCCGGGCGGGTAACTACACTAATTGAAAGGTGGAACAACGCTATGCTAACCAGCCAGCAGACGAAGAATCGATAACCGAAGAATAAGCATCGGCTGAAGTAAGATTCTGCAACGAAGTGATCAGAAATGGCTAGTCCTTCGCGCAACACACACGAAAGGATACACCAGGTTGAAAAGTTATCGAACCGAACCTTCCATTCAAAACTTCCGCAACCGCACGCTGCATAGTTCCAGGAACCATCAGAGATCTTGCACTTACCTGTACTTATCCTGTACTCATCTTGCACTCATCTTGTACTCAAGGGGTACAGCCCAAGCCAGCCTCACTAGACCGAGACTATTCCCTGACGGTAAGAAGTAGCGCATCTATCTATGAAACGACGTCTCCCGCTTCGCCTTATCTAAAGCGTTAACCTATAGGGCTCACAAGTCTTGACACAAGCGTTTACTCCTTAATGTTGGGGCAAGTCTCCCTTGCTTGCCGGTTTTTATGCTTCATTTTTGGGCGTTTAGCGTATTTTAGTTTATTTGTGACTATGAAGTTCATGCGTGATCGCTCCCTCCGACAGATTGGTTTTACCATCATGCTTCTGATGTTCGCGATTTACTTCACTGAATATTTCGTGATCCGGTACAAGATCAACGTATTGGATGAGGTGGAGCAAAAGCTTGATTATACCCGTAGCTCCCAATTGGCAAGTCAGCAAATTGCTTTACAAGTGCAGCGTTTCCTCAATGGCGACAAGAGCATTACCGCTGATATCGAAGCTCGAATTCTCCAACAAGATCATCTGCTCGATATTTTGGGAAAAGGTGGGCGCGTAGACGGAACGGACCTCATCTTGAGACCGTTATCAAGACTTCCAAAGATCTCCCATGATAATCTGATACGCTATTGGAACGACTATAAAGCTTCCGTTCGTGTTTTGATCACACAATCACCAGACACAACATTTCAACAGATACCGGCGGCTTCCACCGATATGGCGGTAGATTCTTTTACTTCTGTCCCCGTTACGCCGATCCAAGTTTCCAGCAAAAACCCGAAATACACGGAAGCGCTTCTAAAACAGGAAAGTCTTTGGATTCGAATATCGGCCTGGTACGACGTACTCTTTGCCGACCTCGAAGAAGAAGTTAGTGTGAAGAAAGCCTCAGTCAACACATGGGTTATATCCTTGATTTTCTTAGACATCTTATTGCTTGGCGCACTCTTCTATCTATTCGATCGGTTTGTCATTAAGCCTATCCACAAACTTCGCGAAAGCACGGCAGCACATCGCCAGGAATTTGATCTTCCCAAAGATGAGATCGGCGCATTAGCTTGGGAAATCAACGAGACGCTAGAAAACCTTAAGGACGCAACGGACTTTGTAACGGCTATCGGGAAGGGTAATTTAGAGATGAATTACAAGGAGACCTTGGATGAAGGCTATGTTCTCGGCAAAAACAAATTAGCCGATTCGCTTATCGACATGCAGCAAAAGCTCAAGACGATGAACGAAGAAGAGCGCAAACGTCAATGGGCAAATGAAGGTCTCACCAAATTTGTAGAGATCCTTCGCTCATCGGATAACGATATCCATTTATTGGGCGATAAAATCATTTCTGCATTGGTGAAGTACACCCATTCAAATCAGGGTGGATTGTACATCTTAAACGACGATGACGAATACAACAAGCACCTGGAATTGATTTCCATGTTTGCCTTCGATATTAAAAAGTATGAGGTCCAGAAGGTAAAACTGGGCCAAGGCGTTCTCGGTCAAACGTTTCTCGAGCGCGAGACCACCTATCTGAAAGAAATACCCGAAGAGTATATTAAAATTACGTCCGGACTCGGTGACGCGGCACCAAAATCGATCTTGATGGTTCCGTTGAAAGTCGATCGCGAAGTGTATGGTATTGTTGAGTTAGCGTCATTCAAGCTGTACGAAGATCACGAGATTGCATTTGTAGAACGATTAGGAGAAACCATTGCTTCTACGCTAGCATCAGTACGTGCGGCACAGAAGAACAAGACCCTGATAGAACAATTCCAACAGCAGACGGAAGAGATGCGCGCGCAAGAGGAAGAAATGCGTCAGAACATGGAAGAGCTTCAGGCGACGCAAGAAGAAGTTGTGCGTAAAGAAAAAGCGTATCAGGATCGTATTGAAACCTTAGAACAAGAGATCGGCAATGCCACCTCGTCTGTAGAGATTGAAACACTTAAACATCAGGCGGCAAAACTAGAAGCAGACTTCCAAGGCAAGATCTCGTCGCTTGAGCAGGCATTGTTAAAGGCGAAAGAGAGAGGCGACGACTGGCAAGTTGCTGAGGACCTTGAGAGAACACTCACCATCCAATTGGAGGCGCTGAAGATCACACAAGACGAATTGAATCGAAAACGCCACGGCGCATAAGAAGTTCAACAAGCGGGTAGCTGGTCGCCGAGGTACATGTTACCAAGCCTGTGATCAAACTCCAAGCTGTACAGCATTTTTCATAAAAAGTTTTTTAAAATCCTTTTTTTCAACTAATTAGTATGCAGTACAGAATTTGATTCTTCACGAAAGTGAAGGCGTTTGCCAAGGAATCGACGCATGTAAGATTTATGTGCGCAATACCGCAAAGCAAACCTATGAAGAAACTTATTTTTGGACGCTTTATAAAGACTGTGCATGCTCGATATTGACATAGCTGACCTCAAACGGATCTCAGAGCTAATCTTTCAGAAGTATAATTACGACTTCCGGAATTACGCGATGTCTTCTTTTAAAAGAAGGGTATTGCGAATTATGGAGTTGAAGAAATTAACGGCTGAAGCGTTACTCAAGAAATTGACCGACACACCGACCTTCGTCAACGAGTTCCTCGATGAACTTACGGTTAACGTCACGGAAATGTTCCGTGATCCTAGTTTCTGGCGCATCATGCGCGAGGAGATCATCCCGGCCATTATGCTCAATCACAAACAATTCAAGATTTGGCACGCTGGGTGTTCGTCGGGAGAAGAAGTTCTTTCGATGTGCATTATGCTCAAGGAGATGGGGATACTTCATGATGTGACGATCATCGCGACTGATTTGGATGTAAATATTTTGGAGAAAGCCAAGAACATTACGTATCCAATCAAAAACATGGAGCTGAACGAGAAGAACTACATTCGGTTCCAGGGTACCTCAAGCTTTAAGAATTATTACAAAGAAGAAAATGGCAATGCCGTATTTGATAAAAACCTGTTGATGAATGTAAGCTTCCGCCGCCACGACTTGGTGCTGGGCGACATCTTCAACAAGTTCGATCTCATCCTTTGCCGAAATGTGATGATTTATTTCAATCAATCCCTCCAAAATGAGGTATTGAAAAAATTCCATGAAAGTTTGTTCAAGTATGGTTATCTGGCCATTGGATCTAAAGAATCCTTGATCTGGTGCGACTATGCGAACCGCTTCATCGTGGTTAACAACGAGGAGAAGATTTATAAGAAAATAAAAGATTAGTGGAGTTGCCCTTGATGCATGAGTAAGTACAACCTAAATAACAGCTATAAGGCCGTTGTTATCGGTGGGTCAGCAGGCAGCTTCCAGGGAATGGTAAAGATCCTGTCGCAGCTGCCGAAAGGCTTTCCATTGCCCATTATCATGTGCCTCCACCGACTGAAACACGTGCGTAATGGATTCGTCGAAGCGTTATCCATTAAAAGCGTAGTGCAAGTCATGGAACCGCACGATAAAGAGAGCATAAAGAAAGGCGCTGTCTACCTGGCACCAGCCAACTATCATATGTCGGTGGAGTTGGGTAATCATTTTGCCCTGTCTACCGAAGAGATGGTGAACAACTCGCGGCCGGCGATCGATATCACCTTAGGAACGAGTGCTTTTGTTTATAAAGATAAACTGGTAGGCATTCTTCTCTCGGGCGCAAACCGTGATGGTGCGCTCGGAATGAAACAAATACACGACCGCGGTGGATTAACCATTGTGCAAGACCCCGCCGAGTGTATGATCGACACAATGCCGCGCGCGGCGTTGGCGGTCACCAAAATTGATCACGTATTGAAGGTTGATCAAATTGTAGAGTTTTTAAAAGAATTAGATAAGCAATACAGATGAAAGGCTACGCTAACGACCGACACATTCTGAACCTTTTCTTGAGTGTCCTATTTTTGCTAGGCATCGGCACTTCGCTATATTTTATCTATAGCCTGCCTGCGGGCCTCCATTTAACAGAAGGATTTCAACCCAAATTCCTCCCGGTCTATATCGTCATCGGGTTAACTTTTGCCTTTGGTATACTCACGATTTTCTCCGCGATGCGATACAAAAAAGAAGTTGTCGTTTTCCGCGATCGTACCATCGACGCACAGTCGGTAAATCGCGAAGCAACTGAACAAGGTCGAACAACCATTAGCTTAGAGAGTGTAAAGGCTACGCTACAAGCGACTTCAAAAGATACATTACAAACTACTTTACAAGTTATCTGCAAGCAACTCGATGCTGGACAAGGTGCCTTGTATGTGGTGATCGAAGATGCCGGAAAGAGATTTGTAAATCTCCAACACGGATATGCCTTGACGATTGGCGAAAGCACCGTTATTCGATATGAATTCGGTGAAGGACTGATTGGGCAAGTTGCCGTGGGTGGCAAAACATTGTATATCGACGACGTTCCTAACGGTTATATCAAAATACTTTCTGGGCTTGGTAGCGCTTCGCCCAAATATTTACTCATCGTACCCGTTAAAAAGCAAGATCAAGCTCCTAAAGGTGTGATCGAAATTGCTTCGTTTACGGCATTGAGTGAAGATCAACGCAAATTTGTTGAAGAGTCTGCACAACTGATCGCTGAAAAGATCTAACCCTAAAGAATAAAAAAAAAATTCGCGCCTCAACGCCTATGAAGAGCATTAACATAAGCACTAAGATTACCATCCTGATTCTCGCGGTGTCGCTAGTGGCAGTGGCAGCCATTAGTTTCTTCAGTTACGATTATCAGCTGAAGACAACGCAGGAAAAATACACGACAGTGTTGAATGTCCTCGCTGACAATCGCGCTGCGCTTCTCAATACACACCTTGAAAAAGGAACTGCGGCGGTAAAAGTGCTTCAAGTTTCTGATATCTTGAAAAATGGTGGTGCTGCTCCGGCGGCGGATCCCATGATGGCCATGATGGGAATGCCAGACATGCCGGCATCTACCCCTGACTCAAGTGCTTCCGGTGGAGCACCTACCACACTCACGCTGAAAGACTACCTCGAACAGCTAAAGTATTCATCTGACATCGATCAAATTTACATCACCTCCACAACAGGCGCCATTGTTGCACAAACCGATACCATCACTGCATTTATCGATCCGGATGGTCTCACCTTTACCAACGCTAAAAGTGGAATACACTATACCAAAATCATCTTGGAGAAGGACCGCTATTTTTGTTACGCAGCGGGTAGTGTCACTACCAATGCTGGCCAACAAAATCTCATCATCGTAAAGCTTTCTTTGGACCACGCTTACAAAGCGCTAAAAAATTACCAAGGACTTGGTAAAACAGGTGAAGTTCTCGTTGCCTTTGGCGACAGTAAAAATATTTACGTTGCCAGTCCACTAAGGAAAGACACCGATACAACGCAAACTATCCCGCCACGACCAATCGCTACACCGGCGATGAAAGGTTTCGCGGCAATTTTAGCAGGTCATCCACTCCCTGACAACGGCGTTGATCTCGCCGGAAGAAAAACACTTCAAGTAGGACGGAAACTCGCCTATGGAAACTACGCACTCATTGCGATGATCGACATTGATGAAGCGAAGGGCGATTCTGACGCACTGCAAAAAACATTCTTATACGCAGGGCTTTGCATCGTCGCACTTGCCACATTGTTTGCTATGCTTTTTGCGCGATCGTTGACACGTCCCCTCTACGCGATGCGTAACACGCTCGGACTTGTTTCGCAAGGTATTCTCCCTGAGGCTTCGACCGAGCACAACAACGACGAATTCGGACAAATGGGAACGAAGGTTGACGAGTTGGTACAAACCCTACGCGGCAATGCAGACTTTGCCAAGCGCATTGGGGAAGGTAAATACGACACCGCGTTTAAGCCCGCGAGTGATAATGATATTCTCGGTATGTCGCTGATTACAATGCGTCAAAACCTCGTTGAAAACGAACGACAGGACAAAGAAAGAAACTGGATTGTAAGAGGAGTTGCTGAGATCAGTGAAATCCTGCGTATGCACGATTCCCTGGACGAACTCGGCGAGGATGTGATCAAATTTATCCTCAACAAGATCGGTGCGATTCAAGGTGCTTTTTATGTTGTGAACGATGAATCACAACCGGCACTCATTGAATTAAGATCAAGCTTTGCTTACAATAGAAAGAAGTACCTGAAAGCGAAATTCAAATTTGCCGAAGGACTCGTAGGACAAGCTGCCGCTGAAAAAGATACAATCTTACGAACGGAGATCCCGCACGACTATGTGTCTGTAACGTCGGGAATTTTAGGTGATCAGCGTCCGAGCTGTATTCTTATTGTGCCGCTCATCACGAACGAAGAAGTATACGGTGTTCTGGAGTTCGCGGGATTCAAACGCTTCGACCCTGCACAAGTAAACTTCGTAAAAGAACTATCGCTGATTCTTGCCCGTACGATATTTAACATCAAAGTAAACGAACGCACCCGTAGACTCCTCGCTGAATCTCAAGAGATGAGTAACGAGTTGAAAGAAAAACAAGAAGTCCTTCGTCAAAATGCAGAAGAGATGCAAGCGACGCAAGAAGAGCTTCAGCGTTCGAACCAAAAACTTGAAGAACAAATCGAAGAAGTAAACCGCACGCAAAAGAGAATGCAGTTGCTGCTCGAAAACGCGTCTGAGGTTATTACGATTTACGAAGAAGATGAAAGCATACGCTACATCTCTCCTTCTGTGGAAACCATTCTTGGCTATGGACAGAAAGAGATGATCGGCAAGAGCGACATCGACAAAGTTCACCCTGATCACCGCGCCACGTTTAAGGATTTGTTCAAGCGCATGAAAGATCATCCCGATGAAAAGGCAACCGTTCAGTACGAGTACCGTGCAAAAGACGGAAGTTTCATTTGGATTGAATCAACGGGAACAAACTTTATGACAAACCCTGCGATCCACGGTTTCATTCTCAACTCGCGCGACATCACAGAGCGTCGTCGGGCGGAACAAGAACAACGGATGCGTAGTAAAATGCAGGCGTTATCAGAAAACTCGCCTGACCTTATCACACGACTTGAAGGCGAATCGATTTCATATATCAACCCCGTAATCGAAGAATACACCGGCAAAAAGCCTGTTGAATTCTTGAATAAGAAAGTAAAAGAAGCAGATCTCGATCTTACAGTATTAGAAGGTTGGTTGAAGGTTGTCGAACAGGTTAACTCGCTTAACGAAACCGTTTCTACGGAAATGGATTTCCCTTCTGAAAAAGGTGCGCGTGTGATGCAAGTCAATGCGATCCCAGAATTCGACGAAGCGAACAAACTCGAATCAGTACTGGTGGTGTCGCACGATATCACAGAGCGTAAGATGATCGAGCTTGAAATTCAGAATAAGAATAAGAAGATCACCGAGAGTATCAACTACGCGAAGCGCATTCAGACGGCGATTCTTCCGAACAACAGAGTGATTAGCCGCGCATTGCCCGACTCGTTCATCTTGTACAAGCCACGTGACGTTGTATCGGGTGACTTCCCATGGTTCGTGCAGATCAAAGACGATATTTTTATCGCGGCAGTAGACTGTACAGGACACGGCGTACCGGGAGCATTACTTTCATTGATCGGATACTTCTTGCTTAACGATATCGTTAGAAGCCGTAAGATCACAGAGCCTGGAAAAATCCTGGATCTGTTGGATGAAGGTGTAACAACGACGCTTCGTCAAGATGAAGATTCAACGACGAAAGACGGAATGGATATCGCGCTTTGTAAGATCAACATGGCAGAGGGAATAGTAGAGTATGCAGGGGCTCACCGGCCGATGTATATCATGAAGAATGGCGCGATGGAGGAAGTAAAAGGAAATAAATTCCCGATTGGCGGTGGTATCTATAAGAACCAGACTAATTTTACCAACACACGCGTTGAGTTGAGTAAGGGAGACAGCATCTACTTTAGTTCAGACGGATTCCCTGACCAATTTGGTGGTCCGGAAGGACGTAAGTTCGGACCGAAGCGCACACGTGAGATTATCGAGCGAGTACACAGCTTGCCAATGAAAGAAGCCGAGGCGATATTCGATCATGAGTGGGAAGGCTGGCGTGGAGATCAAAAGCAAACTGATGACGTGTTGTTGATCGGTATTAAGTTTTAAACCATAACGATTCCTCAGCTTATTGGGGCGGGGAGTTTTATTTAAAAATAAAATTATAAATTAGCGAACCTCATTATTCAAATTCTAACCTTCTGACGCATGAATTTTATCTATGACTTGCACCACACCATGATGTCGCAGAAACTGATTCTGGTCTATCAGGGTGACTTCACCCAGGAGAGTACCAAATCCATTCTGGCCATGGCCGAGCGAAATCTAGATTCTTCGGGAGAGGAGTCCAGCATCAAGCGTAAGGTTTTTAATGTGATGGTGGAGGCGCTCCAGAATATCGTTAAGCACAGCGACGAGTTGGTTGATGGCGAGATCAGAAGCCACGCGGCAATCTTCCTGATTGGCAAAGAGGCTGATCGCTACCGCATCATGTCGGGTAACCCTATTCGCAAGGCGAACATTGCTGGCTTGAAAGACAAGCTTGACCGTATCAATGCCTTGGACAAAGACGGTCTCAAAGATCTTTACAAAGAAATCATTAAGAACACAACGATCTCCGACAAAGGAGGCGCAGGACTAGGCTTCGTTGATATGGCTCGGAAGTCTGGGGAAAAGCTGGAATTCGAATTCCCTGAACTTTCATCGGAATATTGCTTCTTTTGTCTGAAAGTCAACGTACCCCGTGCTGAATAATATCCAACATTTAAATAGATTTACACCATGGAAATATTAAATCTGGAAGGCTCTGAAGATACACCGAAAATCATTCTAGATAAGAAAAATGGAATTTTTGAAATATCTGGTCGCTCACTCCCAGAGGATTCTGCAGAGTTTTACCGCCCAGTTCTGGAATGGATCGAGAAGTATGGTAACGAACCTAATCCATCCACTGAATTTGCATTCAAATTAGAATACTTTAATACCGCTTCATCCAAGCTTATCCTCGATGTGCTCTCTTCTTTAGAAGACATCAAAGGCATGAAGATACTGTGGTACTTCCACGAAGATGATGAGGACATGGAAGAAGCAGGCCAGGAATTCTCCGAACTTGTGGAGATTCCATTTGAATTTAAAACGTATTGATCCTGAGGGGTGCTAAACCCTTCATCATTAATCGGTTATCAGGCATGCGCATACTGTCCCGCCATGGCTGGTAACCGATTATTTTTTTATACCTTTATAAAACTGCTTTTTTTAGCCTATGAGTGAAGAAATACTCAAAGCCCTCACCCAACTTTTTGCAATTATCACGAAACAGGATGGTGGGGTAACAGAACGAGAACGTCAGTTTGTAATCAACTTTTTCCAAACTGAACTCGATCAAGATACCATCAAAGAATATCTCGATCTCTATGACCAGTTTTCTGGCTATGGAAAAGAAGATGATGGCAAATCGAAACTCACTTCTGTTAAAGACTCAGTGAAAACATTGGGGATCTGTAAAAAGATCAACAAAACACTCACGCAGAAACAAAAGGTCGTTGTACTCATCAAACTCCTCGAACTTGTTGGCACCGACAAGAACTTCACACCTCAGCGTATGGAGATCATCAATACGGTGTCTACGGTCTTTAACATCATCCAAGACGAGTATCAACTCATCGAAAGTTTTGTCATCTCCGAAGATGCACAATCGCTGAACTTTAATGACATCCTCCTTCTGAACTCTAAAGGTCAAGCAGAGGAAGGCAAACTTCATAAACACGTCCACGGCCACATCCAAGGTAATCTCATCTTCATGCGGGTACGCAGCGTGGAAATGTACTTCACAAAATATTTAGGTGAAGAATCCAACGTACTCAACGGATTCATCATGCAACCCAATCGTGTTTACCTGTTCTCGCATGGTAGTACAATCAAAACACAGGCCGGCGATGCATTGTACTACAGCGACCTCGTTGCCAACTACAATGAAGAGCTCAAAACAACGAAGCTTTCTTTTAACGCTACCATCGATGAATTAAAATTCCCCAATGGTGCGATCGGTCTGCGCAATGTATTGATCTCTGAAGGCCCCGGAAAATTGATCGGCATCATGGGTGCCAGCGGTGCGGGTAAAACAACTTTGCTAAACGTTATGGCCGGACTTGTCCAACCTACCAAAGGACAAATCCTGATCAACGGATTCGATACGCATTCGCAAAAAGATAAGATACATGGCGTGATCGGTTACGTTCCGCAAGATGACCTGCTTATCGAAGAACTCACGGTATACCAAAACTTGTATTACAACGCTCGCTTATGCTTTGCCGACGCTAAAGAGGAGACGTTGCATGCACGCGTGATGGAAGTGCTCGAAAACCTCGGGCTCGATCAGCGCAAGGATCTTAAGGTTGGGAACCCGCTCGAAAAAACCATCAGCGGTGGTCAGCGTAAACGACTCAACATCGCGTTGGAACTTATTCGCGAACCGGCCATTCTCTTTTTGGACGAACCTACTTCAGGACTTTCGTCACGCGACTCGGAGAACGTTATCGACTTACTAAAAGAATTATCCTTAAAAGGTAAATTGATATTTGTCGTGATTCACCAACCATCATCTGACATCTACAAGATGTTTGATAAGATGGTGATCATGGACACTGGCGGTTATCCGGCCTACTATGGACCTCCCGTAGAAGCCGTCACCTACTTTAAAAAATCAACGCATCAGGTAGACAGTAACCGTGGTCAATGTGAGACCTGCGGTAACGTAAATCCCGAGCAAATTTTCAATATCATCGAAGCAAAGGTTGTTGACGAATACGGTCAACCTACGAGTAAACGCAAGATCACACCACCACAGTGGTATGATCTTTACAAAGAACGTTTCAAAATCAGCAAAGTCGAAGATGTAAAAGAAGAGCCTCCACATTCGCTTGTGCTTCCGAATAAGTTAAAGCAAATGTTAATCTTCGCTACACGCGATACGCTTTCCAAGCTTAGCAACAAGCAATACTTGCTGATAAACCTGCTCGAAGCGCCGCTATTGGCAATTATCCTGGCAGTTATTATCAAATACAAAAGCGCGCCGGGTGGAAGAGAATATCTATTCCGCTTCAATGATAATTTCCCAGCCTTCATGTTGATGGCGATTATCGTTGCCCTATTTATGGGATTAACGGTGAGTGCAGAAGAAATTATTCGTGATCGAAAGATCCTCCGGCGTGAATCATTCTTGAACCTGAGCTGGAACAGTTACTTGATGTCGAAAATCTTGATCTTGTTCTCCTTGTCAGCCATCCAGACATTTTTGTTTGTGTTGATCGGAAACATGATTTTGGAAATCCAGTGGAGCATGCTCCTCCCCTTCTGGTTGGTGCTGTTCACGGTATCATGCATGGCGAACGTACTCGGGCTGAACATCTCTTCGGCATTTAACTCGGCCGTTACTGTTTATGTCATGATTCCATTACTCTTGATTCCGCAGATGATCTTGAGTGGTTTGCTCTTTAGCTTCGATAAATTGAACAACATCATCAGTACGAAAGGAAAAGTACCTATTGTTGCTGACATGATGGCATCGCGCTGGGCATACGAGGCCATGGCCGTTTACCAATTCAAGCAAAATAGCTTTGAGGCACCCTATTATGAATTTGACAAGTTCGAATCTCAATTCGATTTCAAAGCGTCTTATTTGGTTGATGAGCTTGAGAAAAAACGTCGGTACATCCTCGACCATGTGAATGACAAGAGTGATTCCATTCAGGCGATCGTTCAGAAAGACATCACGATTATTCAAACATCCCTTGCGAAGGAGAAATTTAAAAAAGGCATCGAGAAGGAGCTTCAATCACCGTGGACAAAAGCGACATTTACGCCAGCGTTCGGTGAGAAATTGGAGAAATTCTTAGCCGCTTTCAAAACACGTAACCAGGAGTATTTCAACAAAGCAATTCTGGCGCGCGACAACACCATTCTTAAACTTCAAAATGCTTCCAACGGCGAATACAACCTTAACAGTTACAAAAACAAATATTACAATGAAAGCTTAGCCGATTTGGTCAAGAACATTTCGGAGAAAGAACGTATCATAGAGTATAACGGTCAACTGATCCAGCAGATCAATCCGATCTTCCAGGATGCGTCTACAGAAAATCCATTGAACTATCGTGCGCCATTCTTTGCACCGACAAAGAATCTTTTCGGTGCCAGCGTCAGCACCTATTGGTTTGATATCATGGTAATCTGGTTGATGACGTTAGTTCTCTACGCCACCCTCTATTTCGAGCTGCTTCGTAAACTGGTTAACTCATTCGACAATGTGCCCGGCAAGGTGAATCTTCCGAAGGTTAATCTGCAGAAAAAGAAATAAAGCATACGAAGTAACTTTTTGGCTGTGAATGGTATATTTTTAACTTTGTAAACGTATAATTTTATAATTATGAGAATTATAATGCTCGTCGTCTTAACGATCTTCTTTACCGCTTGCGGGTCAGGAAATAAAAGTACTGAAGGAGATTTTGAGACCTCTCTTGACAGCGCGCAATCAGATGCGCCACCGCTCGATCGCGCTGTGCTTGGTGAAATCCTCCAACAAATTCCAGCACCGCTTGAGATCTCTGTTCTTTTGAAAGAATCTGGCCAGAAGTACAATGCTACTTACTTGAATTCACCAGATAACCTTCCCAACTACAACAGTAATTTCCAGAAAGCTTTGAATTTGGGAATCTATGGAACCGATCTTGGTTATACCAATATCTATGAACAAAACCAAGATGGTGTTAAGTACATGGGTGCTATCAAGGATTTGGCTGACGACCTGAGCATTGGCCAATTCTTCGACATCGAAACAATTGGACGTCTTGCTACAAACAGTAGCAATCTTGACTCATTGCTTTTGATTACCACGCAAAACTTTAACAATATCAACCAATACTTACAGACTCAAAACAGAGAGAGTTTAAGCGTTCTTTTGCTCACTGGCGGTTGGTTAGAAGCACTACACATTGTATCGCAAGTTTCTGCGGCTACGCCAAACAACAAACAACTTCGCGAAACGATTGGTGAACAAAAGATTATCCTAGAAAACATTATTCTCCTCCTTACTTTCTACGAGCAAACTGACCAAAACATGGCATCATTGTTGAAAGACATGAAGGAGCTTAAAGCACTTTACGAAAAAGTAAAAATCACCTACGTTTATAAAGAGTCTACATTCGAGATCGTTGATGGCGTGATGGTCATCAAAGACAATAGTACAAGTACTATTGAGATCACCGAAGACGATGTCAAGAACATTAAGACATTGACTACAACAATCAGAAATAAGTATATATCATAAGATGAGGAGCCATATGAAAAAAGTAATTTTTATTGTTCTCACCGTGTGTTTTTTGAGTACCCTTGAAGTTATTGGCCAGTGCAATAGCGAAGCACTCAGCAATCAATGTATTCCAAAACTTGCTGCTGGATTCAACTTCCTAAAGAGCTACAAGATTGAAAAGGGAGCAAAAGATTTCGTAGAATATTCCTACGTTTTCACGAAAGGAACTCAGTACATGATTAACATCTGTGCTGCACCGGCTCCTACCGATGGAGTTGTAGTAAGTCTTTTCGACTCGAACAGAAATAAGGTAGCGACGAGCAAGATCAACGGTCAGTTCATCTCTGCGATCGCTTATCCTTGCAACACAACCGGTATCTACTACATCCAGTATACGTTCGATGGATCGACTACCTACTGCGGTGGAAGTGCACTCGGTTTCAAACGCTAATAAGTTTCTAACACTAATACCAAAGGCCTTCTCAACAGAAGGCCTTTTTTAATTTACATCATGCCCTTCAAATCTGTAAAGTTTTCTTTCGAAGCGCGTTATGCCACATTGGGAGAACTATCATCACAGACAAAATCGATTTGGTTTGTGATCCACGGTTACGGACAGCTTGCGCAGTACTTCATTCGAAAATTCACAAGCTTAGAAAGCGCTCAGACCTTCTTTGTCGCGCCGGAAGGGTTGTCGAAGTTTTATCTGGAAGACGTTCAATCACGCAAACAAAGCGGCAACAATCGCGTGGGCTCGTCTTGGATGACCAAAGAAAATAGACAGATGGACATTGCCAACTACATCACCTATTTGAATGCGGTGTACGACGATGTCACAAACCCAGCGCCACAAGTCCCCATTACGTTTCTAGGATTCTCCCAAGGTGCTGCAACGGTGTCACGATGGGCAACACAGAGCAACCGCAGATTCGATAGACTTATCCTGTGGGCCGGTGTGTTCCCACCAGATATGGACTTTGCGCACGGCGGTGATATCCTTAAGCATAAAGAGACACACCTTGTCTACGGAACACAAGATCCCTTTTTAAACGATGAACGGTTTACCGAAATGAGATTGATCTCTAATAAGCTGGGAATTAATCCGACACACACGACATTTGAGGGTGGTCATGATATTGATTCAGACACCCTGAAAAAGTTTATCTAAGCATTGCGCTTTACCAATGTGCTGCTTCCTTGCGCGGTGGGAAACACTGTGATATCGGCAAGTACGACGTGCGTCGGGGCTTCCAATACATAGCGAATAATGTCGGCAATGTCCTCTCCTTTTAACGGCTCAAGTCCTTTGTATACTTGCGCGGCTTTCTCATCGTCGCCTTTGAATCGAACCAAGGAGAACTCGGTATCCACCATCCCCGGATTGATCGATGTCACTTTTATGTTGAAAGGATTCAAATCCATGCGCATTCCTTTGGTGAGTGCATCGACGGCAAATTTACTCGCGCAATAGACGTTGCCATTCGGATAAACTTCCTTTCCGGCAATAGAACCAAGGTTTACGATATGACCTTTGTTTCGGGCTGTCATGCCAGGGATAACCCCCTTGGATACATATAGCAAACCCTTTACGTTGATATCGATCATCGCATCCCAATCTTCGAGACTGCCTTTTTGAATGGGATCTAAGCCATGCGCATTGCCCGCGTTATTGATGAGTACATCGATCGTTTTCCATTCCTCCGGAAGCCCTTGAATAGCCTTAGCGACGGATTGTTGATCTCGAACATCAAAGCTTAAGCTGATCACTTCAGTTTGCTCACGCAACGCTTGTTGTAATGCCGCCAACCTGTCCGCACGACGACCACAAATGATTAAGCGGAAGTTACTTCTCGAAAGCAAACGTGCCGTGGCCTCACCGATACCAGATGTGGCACCTGTGATGAGCGCAATTCTTTTGTTCATGAGCTTATTGGAAAAGGAAGTAAATGGTAATGGTATTCGTGTTCACCGACTTCAGCGGTAATCCGTACGCATTCGTGGTATTCGCCAGAATATTGGATAGCCCTCTTGAGAAACGAATCTCGGGAGAGAACTTGAACAACGGATAATAGAGATCGAAACCAAAACCGGCTTCGAGGTTGATGTTAGAGCCAGTGATTTTCAAATTTCCGTTCTTTTCATCTTCCTTATTTTTACCTGAAGCTTCGATGGAAGGTTTTACACCGCCGACCACGTACATTCTAACATTCCCACGACGTTCTGATTTGTATTTTAAGAGGATCGGTAATTCTACCATCGTCGTTTCCACCAGCTCACGAATGTCGGGTACGGCAGGGTCGGTGAAACGGTAGTTCAAAGTATGCTCATGAAAAGCAACCGTCGGTGTAAGACGCAAATCCAGGAAATCTGTCGCGCGATAATTCACGATAAAGCCGAGCGCAAACCCACGATTCCAATCCGGTACAACAGAATGTAGCGAATCGAATTTCTGAGAAGTCATTCTATCCGAATACTTAATCTGATAGGTCGATGTATGTAGACCGATTAGAAAGCCGTACGTGAGCTTCTTCTTGTCGTAGTTGGGATTGTTCTTACGCGCCCATTTTGCTTCTTGCGACAACTGGCCCTGCGCAACGAGCGAACTCGTAAGCGCAAAGAAGAGAGCAATCGCTATTTTGTGCCACTGTAAATTGAGCTTACGCCAAATGTTAGTGTTTTGCATTTCGTGTTTTTAAATCCTGCATTTTTCAACCTATCGAGAAAAGCATCACCGTCAGGGAACGCCTCGACAGACTCTGGTAAGTAGGTGTAAGCTGCTTTGTCGCTGGAGATAAACCTGCCTATTTTAGGTAAAATGAACTTAAAATAAAAGCTATAAATCTGCCGGAAAGGGAAGCTCCGTGGTCTCGAAAATTCAAGCACGACGACCATCCCACCTGGTTTGATCACGCGATAAATTTCTGACAGGCCCTTCTCTAAGTTTTCAAAATTCCTCACACCAAATGCAACGGTCACAGCATCGAAGTTATTTTCTGCGAAGGGAATATTTTCAGAGTCGCCACTTTTAAGCTCCACCAGATTGTCGAGTTTTTGCGACGCAATTTTTTTGCGCCCCACGGCCAACATACCTTCAGAGATGTCTATCCCGGTGATTTTATTGGGTTTCAAAGACAATGCTTGAATCGCAAAATCACCCGTTCCGGTAGCCACGTCGAGAATAGTTTTGGGTTGAATGGGCTGAAGACATTTAATCGCCTTCTTTCGCCAACCTTTATCAATGCCCAAACTTAGAAAGTGATTAAGAAAATCGTAACGGTGGCTGATGTTGTCGAACATCTTGGCAACCTGTTCTTTCTTGCCCGCGCGCTCTTCTTTATATGGAACTACTGTCATTTTGCTACTTAAACCCGGGCGAAGGTAATGGGTTTCTACGTGGCAAGCCAATAGCAGGCAGACCAATTCAGTCTTTCACGCGATAATCCTCAAAAAAACTTGGTGATTTACTTCTGAATTACCTTGAACTCGACACGACGGTTGATCTCTCTTCCCTCCTCCTCGTCGTCGTTGCTCACAATGGGTTTGCTTTCGCCATATCCGACAGCCTTGATGCGACGGGTATCCACGCCCTTTTTCGTCAAGAAGTCTTTTACCGCCTCGGCACGTTTCTGCGATAAGAATGCATTGTAAGATTTAGAGCCCACTGCATCGGTATGACCAGATATCTCGATGATCATTCCTTCGTTCTGACGCATCATGGCTTCAAGCTTATTCAATTCGCCATAAGATTCAGTCTGGAAGGTCGCCTTGTTAAAGTCAAAATAGATATTCCTAAGAACACCCGTAACGCGTTCTGCAAGTTTTACCAACTCGATGGTACGGTTAACTGTTTTGGCAGTAGTGGTTGCTCCTTCAATTTTGAGATTCTGATTCACAAAAACGTATCCAGGAAGATCAACTGAAAGCCTATAATCTTTTGCTTTTGCATTGGTAATGGTGAACTCATAGATACCACCACCCTGCGGCGACATGCCTACGAGTACATTGTCTTTCGCGCCCTGAAGTTTGACTTTTGCTTCTAATGGTGACTTTGATGCCGCATCGACAACAGTGACCACATATTTAAGCGGAATAATTTCTTTCTTCGGCTCAACGACCTTAGGTTGAGTCTTAGGCTCCGTTTTCGTCTTGTTCGGATCAACCGTTGTCTTCGGTGGATCGTTCTTGACTACCACAGGATCTTGTGGCGTTGTTGCTGCCGTGTCTACTTTCGCTACCGGTTCTTCAACAGGTAGTTTCTTTGTTACAGGTTGCGCATTCTTAATGCCTTCCGGTGATGTAATCAAATAGATATCCGTGTAACCCATACCATCTTCTCGCACGGAAGAATAATATGCACGCTTATTGTCTTTGGAAAATACAATGTAAATATCATTATCAGGCGTGTTGATTGGGTAGCCCAGGTTTTCAGGATCAGTCCACTCGTTGGTATTCGGATTAAACGTAGACTTGAATACATCGTATCCACCCATACCTTTTCTTCCCTCTGAAGAGAAGTATAATGTCACCAGATCGTAGTCGATAAAAGGACCGTCTTCATTGAGTTCTGTATTAATCGCAGGTCCGAGATTTTTCACATTCGCCCATTCACCCTTACTGTCTTTTGTTGCGCGATAGATGTCAAGACCGCCGTAACCACCAGGTCTGTTACTTGAGAAGTAGAGTGATTTTTCGTCTTCAGAAATACTTACAGACTTTTCTGCAAAGCTTGAGTTGATAATCCCTGGAAGCGGAACAGGCGTTGACCATACACCGTTTTCAAAATTCGTGTAAAGGATATCGCCACCGTTCTCATCATTATAAAGGAACAACGTTTTACCATCAGCCGAGAGGGCCGTGTTAGAGTCGTGGTTCTGACCGTTCACGGGCTCGCCAATATTTTTCGCATAGCTCCAGGTGTTACCTGACTTACGGGCGATGAAAATATCTTCCCATGGTTTGTTATCATCAGCCACGTTTTGGTTCAAGTTGTCATCACGACGACGCGTGGTAAATACGATTTCATCTTCGTTTTCATTCAACACAGGCGCGTAGTCTTCGTATTCAGAATTGATTTCACGGCCGATGTTTACAATGGAAAAGTTTTTGGGATTCGAAACAAATTCTTTTCCGTTCTCACATTCATAAATAGCGCGATCGACGGTCACTTGTTCGACACGATCTTTGCCTTGATAGTTCGGTTTTTTAGCGAGGCGTTCTTTGTATCTGTTGTAGTAATAAATCGCCTTATCGAAGTCTTCGCCATACTGATAACTTTCACCAATAGAATACTCAATATCAAAGCGATAGTCAGGATCCTGACGCAACACACGCAACAAGTATTGTGCTGCTTGATCACGTTGTATGGTCATTAAGTGCAAGTGACCGGCTTCGTAGTTAGCTTTAATGAACGTAGTGTCGAGATCAGCCGCTGTGACAACGAGCCCACGGGCATCGTCCATCGCTTTGGTACTCTCGAGGATGTCTTCTGCCATTGCCATATATTCGCGCGCAGTTTCAGCCGGAGTTTTATCCTGGGTGTAACCGGGGAAAGAAATCGCTAATAAAGAAGCTAAAAAAATCAGTACTCTATGGATACTGGACATTGTTTAAAAAATTTTACTTCACGATAAAGTTATGCAAAAAAGCTACTCCATGACAACCCAAGTTAGTAAAATCTGCTGATTTCGAAACAATAATATGAAATCATAAGGCACACGTTTCTTACATTCTTAGTATTTTGGCCTTCAATCATTACTTTAACAATGAAGATCACCACCGCCACATTCATCTCAAGCTACGCCGATGTCAAAAAATGCCCGGCTCCCGACAAGCCGGAATTTGCTTTCATTGGCCGCTCGAATGTGGGAAAGTCGTCGCTGATCAACATGCTTACCAACAACAGGAAGCTTGCGAAAACGTCGGTAAAACCTGGAAAAACACAGACAATCAATCACTTTCTAATCAATGAGGAGTGGTATCTGGTCGACCTTCCAGGTTACGGTTATGCCAGCGTAAGCAAATCGACACGGGAAGGATTTGGCAAGATGATCGAAGAATACACGACAAAACGTGAAAACTTAGACTGCCTCTTCATCTTGATCGACCCCCGCGTTGAGCCTCAAAAAATTGATTTGAGCTTTATCGGCTGGGCTGGAGCGCAAGGTATCCCGATCGCTATTGTATTTACAAAAGCCGACAAGCTCAAAAAAAATGAACTCCAGAAAAACATTGCGGCCTTTCAGCGGGCGTTGCTTCAGACATGGGAAGAATTGCCGCCGATGATGATCACCTCATCAGAACAAAAAGCCGGTCGGGAAGATATTTTGGAATTCATCGACGATGTAATCGAAAAAGGGAGTCAATCCTAGCGTAACAGTGGACTTTTTGAATCCTTTCTTTAGATTTGCCCTCCATTTAAAATTGACTTTATGACATTAGCAGAAATAGCCACAATCGCGGGCAAGGGCGGATTATTCAAAGTTGTGGCACCGACCAAATCAGGAGTGATCTTAGAGTCATTAGATGAGTCTAAAACAAAACTTGTCGCTACCTCCAATCACAGACTTTCGTTGCTCAACGAAATCTCCATTTATACCACTACGAAAGAAGGAACTGTCGCATTAAATGATGTTCTCAAGAAAATGCATGCAGACTTCGGCAATGATTTGGGTGTAGATGGAAGTGCCGATGCATCTGAGCTAAAGTCATTCATGAAGGCAATTCTTCCAGAGTACGATGAAGATCGCGTATATGTATCCGACATCAAGAAATTGGTGAAGTGGTATGAACTGATTTTGAAGAACGCGCCGGAAATTCTTACGGCCGCTGCAGCAGAATAATATCGCGGAGCAATCCGTAGTATGTCAATTCAATACTTTGAACTAAACACCGCACATCGAAATCTGCGGTGTTTTTTGTTTACATACTCATTGCTTTTTCTACCATCTTTTTAGAGCCTACAAAAAAAGGTGTACGCTGATGAAGCTCTGTTGGCTTGATGTCGAGTATCCGTTGAAAACCATCCGTCGCTAATCCTCCAGCTTGTTCGGCGATGAAAGCAAGTGCATTGCATTCGTACATCAACCGTAATTTTCCATTCTTATCCTTTGCAGTTGCAGGGTAAATGTAGATTCCTCCTTTCAACATATTCCTGTGAAAATCTGCCACGAGCGATCCGATATAACGCGCTGTGTATTTGTTGTCTTTACAGTGCTGAAGATAGTTTGTAACAGAAGCAGAAAATGAATTTGCCGATCCCTCATTGACAGAATAGATTTTACCCTCTTCAGGCATTTGCAAATGTGGATGTGAAAGGAAGTATTCACCAAGGGTAGGCTCATACGTAAACCCATTTACACCATGGCCGGTGGTGTATACCAGCATCGTAGACGATCCATAGAGCACATAACCAGCGGCAACTTGCTCTGACCCACATTGAAGAATGTCATCTTCCGTAATGGGTGTTTGCACAGGGCTCTTTCGGCGATAGACAGAAAAGATTGTTCCGATCGAAACATTGACATCGATATTTGAAGAACCATCTAAAGGATCGATTGCGATCACATATTTGCCATCATTATTAAGGTCGACAAATGATTCGGCTTCTTCGGAGACGAGTGCGCATACCTCCCCTCCTTTCGCAAGGGCGCGCGTGAATCGAATGTTGGCGAGTACATCCAATTTTTGCTGGTCGTCGCCGGCTGTATTTTGCGAACCCATTGCGCCCATGATATCAATCAATCCCGCTTTGTTAACTTCACGGTTTACAACTTTGCTCGCGAGGGCGATGTCGCGTAGAAGTTGTGAGAGTTCGCCGCTGGCAAAAGCGAATTGATCTTGGTTGTTCTTAATAAAGCGATCGAGCGCGGTCCCTATCGGCTGCGCAATTCTAGATGATTCGATGCTTGTGCTGCTGGTAATATTGGATGATCTTTGCATGCTGTAAAATTAGGCCTGTCGTACCGGTGATAGGCTGGCTCAAAGTTAATCCGCAAACGATTTAGTTCAATAAAAATGAAGGTTTTTAAATTTGGAGGGGCCTCACTCAAGAATGCGAAAGGGGTACGAAACGTCACCGCAATTATTCAATCATACAAAGCGCCACTCCTCGTAGTTGTCTCGGCCATGGGCAAAACGACCAATGCCTTGGAACAGATTATCCAGTTGTCTTTCTACAACAAAGACGCAACCGCGGAAGTAAACGCCCTTCTTAGATATCATCACGATATCCTCAAAGAATTGTTTCCATCCGACCACGAAGCCTTCTCATCGGTGGAGAAAATTTTTGTTGAACTTGGTCATGCGCTTCAAAAAGATACTGACTTCGATGAATACTATGACGAAATGGTCGCGAAAGGTGAGTTAATTTCATCGGTCATCGTTCATCATTTTCTACAAGCACAAAACATTCCATCGCATTGGCTTGATGCCCGCACATGCATCGCAACAGATGATAGTTTTCGCGAAGGAAAAGTGGATTGGGGTTTAACGTCGAATAAGATTCAACCGCTACGCACGATACTTCGAGACCAAGTGATCATAACCCAGGGATTTATCGGACAAACTGCGAACGCGCAAACCACAACATTGGGACGTGAAGGATCAGACTACAGCGCCGCTATTTTTGCCTCAACGCTTGACGCAGAATCTTTAACGATTTGGAAAGATGTACCTGGTGTAATGAACGCTGACCCAAAGAGACTACCTGCGGCGATTGTATTTGATGAACTCCCCTTTAAAGAGGCAGCAGAGATGACATACTATGGCGCATCTGTGATTCACCCCAAAACAATTAAACCATTAGCCAACAAAGGTATCCCACTCCACGTCAAAAACTTCGACGACCCTTCACTGAAGGGAACCGTGATTCATGAATGTACCGTAGATGACCTTCCGCCATTGATCGTATTCAAGGACAACCAATGTTTAATCTCCTGCAAGGTTACCGACTACACATTCATCAGTGAGGAACAGTTGAGTTTGATCTTCCATGCGTTAACACAGCTTGGTTTACGGGTGAACGTAATGCAAAACTCTGCGATCACATTTTCGTTTTGTCTCGACTTCCGCGAGAATAAAGTGATGGCACTCATTCACCAACTTCAACAACATTTCGAGGTATATTACAACACAGGTCTGACATTGATCACCATCAAAAACTACGACGAAGCTTCTTTCGATACGTATCGAAAACACAAAGGTGTGCTCTTGGAACAGTCGTCGCGATCAACGTTGCAAGTGCTGATCAAGCCATAACGCGGCTACACCCTTTCAACTTGATGCTTTTGCTCTAGGTGAGCGATAAAATTGTTCATGCTCCGATCTAGAATTTCGAATACATGTTGAAAGTGTGTTTCACCACCGTGATACGGATCTGGCACTTCACTGCCGCGATCAACGGTATCGTAGTTCCGCATCAAATCTATTTTACCCACGTGCTCCGACGCATTTGACAGGCGTAGAATATTCTGATAGTTGGACTGATCCATTGCCAAGATGTAGTCATAGTTTTCCAAATCTTTATCGCAAAGTTGTCGGCCGAGATGGTCGATTTTTACGCCGTTCTTGAGTGCGTTTGCGATAGTTCGTGAATCGGGCGTATCGCCGATATGATAATTAGAGGTACCACAGGAATCGGCCTCAAAATAGCGATCCAGGTTATGTTGTTTGATTTTATGCTTAAAAATAGCTTCTGCGAGGGGCGATCGGCAAATATTACCTAAACAAACAAAGAGTATTTTGGCTTTAACCATGGTGCAAACTGGGTTTTCGGGCGCAAAAATACATTCCGGGTGGGTTACAAAAGCGATTCTGTAAATATTAATCACTGCATAGCACACTTAGTAAACCGCCTTTTGGTTTGCCCCGTCACGCGTTGACGGGGCTTTTATTTTTTCAGTGTTTGTCATTCTGTGGATTCTTTTCAAATTTGTACAAAGCCTGCCTGCATGGAATTTATACTCGTGACTGAACAACATGAACCACATGTCGCATTGATTCAATTGAATCGCCCAAAAGAACTCAATGCGCTCAACCTACAACTCATGCTTGAGCTGCGTGATGCGTTGGCGCAACTCGATCGAAATCCTGCAGTAAAAGTTATCATCATCACAGGCAATGCGCAAGCATTTGCTGCCGGCGCCGACATTAAACAGATGTCTGATAAAAGCGCGATCGACATGTTAACGATCGATCAGTTCACAACATGGGATCAAATCAGAAAAACAAAGAAGCCCATAATCGCCGCGGTGTCTGGTTTTGCATTGGGCGGTGGTTGCGAGTTAGCGATGACTTGTGATATGATCATTGCTTCGGAGACGGCAAAGTTCGGCCAGCCAGAAATAAAAATTGGCGTGATGCCTGGGGCTGGTGGAACACAACGTTTAACGAAAGCTATTGGAAAAGCAAAAGCGATGGAGCTCGTCCTGACAGGAAGATTTATCTCCGCTGACGAGGCACTCTCCTATAAGCTTATCAATAAAGTTGTTCCTGTAGAAATGTATTTGTTCGAAGCCTTTACGCTAGCAAAAGAGATTGCTCAGATGTCGCCTATTGCTATACAACTTGCAAAAGAAGCCGTAAACAGATCGTTCGAAACACATCTTGATGAGGGGCTTCAGTTCGAACGTAAGAATTTCTATCTCACCTTCGCTTCTCAAGATCAGAAAGAAGGCATGCAAGCGTTTATTGAGAAGCGTAAGCCTAATTATTTGGGGAAGTAGCTACAAGTTCACTGTTCTCGGGTCACGGTTCACTGTTCACGGCAAAACTCCGAACCGTGAACAAAAAGCTGTTCCTCTCTCAGCTCGCAACACGACGCTAACTTCGCCCAAAAACTTCCCCGGGGCGTGTAAATCCAGCCTCTCCGTCGGTGCGTATCACATTTAATGCAGTTGTCGTGAACAAAGCATTTTTAAATTTATGGCACAGCTCAGTGATCTTAGAGTAGCAATTCTTACGGAACATGGTTTCGAGCAATCAGAACTTGTATCGCCAAGGGAAGCGCTCGAAAAAGCAGGCGTAACGGTAGATGTTATTTCGCCACAGGAAACGGAAGTGAAAGCATGGGACAACGGTGAATGGGGTATTCGTGTGAAGGTTGACAAAGTACTTGACCAAGCAAATCCTGACGACTATGACGGACTCGTGTTACCGGGTGGTGTTCTAAATCCCGACAAGCTCCGGACCAATAGCCAGGCCGTTGAATTTGTACGCCGTATGTATGTATCGGGTAAGCCCATTGCTGCAATATGTCATGGCCCGCAAACCTTAATCAATGCGGGTGTTGTAGAAGGTAAAGAGATGACTTCATATCCCTCCGTGAAAGCTGACTTAGTGAATGCGGGAGCAAAATGGGTAGATCATGATGTCGTTGTTGATCAAGGTTTAGTGACAAGTCGATCACCAGAAGATCTTGAAGCGTTCAACAAAAAACTATTAGAGGAACTGCGTGAAGGCGTACACAAGCGAAATGCGTTAAGTCATGTCTGATTTGCTGAGCACAAGACAATTTACGTTGATTACGGGCGCTACCAGTAGCTTCGGAAGAGCGTTCGCAATGATTTTTGCAAAGGAAGGATTCAACTTGGTGCTTGTTGATACGGAAGCAAGTGCGTTGCTACAACTAGAAAGTGATGTACGCAACTTATATCCACACACGATCACCTCAATAATTCCAAAAGATTTGTCAGTGCTCACTGCCGCGCAAGAACTTTACGACGAAATTGTTGAAGAAGGAATTATTATCAGCATTCTTGTTAACAATTCCGGCGTGAGCGAGGTCGGACTGTTTGCTGAGAGCAGTTGGGAAAGAGAGCAGTCGCTCATCATGACACAAGTGATGACCACGACCCACCTCACCAAACTCTTTTTAAGAGACATGTTGGTGAGAGACAACGGGAAAATTTTACAAGTAGCATCTGTTAGTGCATTTATGCCCACGCCGCGAATGGCGGTATATGGCGCTTCTAAGTCATTTATGCTTTTCTTTTCAGAAGCATTGCAGCATGAACTTCGAGATAAAAATATTACTGTTACCATTCTTAGTCCGGGCGCAACACAAAGCGATGCTTTTCGGAAAGCAAGTACGGATGTAACGTCAGAATCCTCACAAGACGATTACACCGATCCTGACGACGTAGCGCAAGCTGGATACGACGCGTTGATGCAAGGTAAAAAGCATGAGATCATCGGATTTCAAAACGAATTACAACTCGGACTGAGCAAACTCATGCCCGACAGTTGGTCAGCGGCGGCATTAAACAAAATGTTTGAAGATCGCGAACGCGGACACTAGTGCTCGTTCCACCATTGTGGCAAAGAAGAAATTTTCTTGAGATAAACGCGTTCACCGATCATGGGTGTTGCCACTTCGACATCGCGTTTTGCAGCTTCATTCATCACACGAACAATCGGTTCATTCCAAGGATGAAGCGCCAATGTAAATTTACCCCAATGTACAGGTAGCAACACGCGTGCACGAAGATCGAGACTCGCTTGTACCGCCTCCTCGGGCGACATATGGATTTGTGGCCACTTCACATCATACTGACCAGCCTCCACAATGGCTACATCGAATGGGCCAAACTTATCCCCTATCTTTTTGAACGATTGATCGTAGCCAGAATCGCCTCCGATAAAAAGTTTTAGATCCGGCGTTTCTAGTACAAATGAAGACCACAACGTTTTATTTCTAACGATGCCCCTACCTGAAAAATGTCTCGCTGGCGCTGCGGTTAATGTAGCGTTTTGAAAGATCTCTAATGACTCCCACCAATCCATTTCTACGATCTTCTCTTTTGGGATACGCCACTGCTCCAGATGTTGTCCTACACCGATAGATGTGTAAAACATTTTCGTTTGACGTTGAAGTGCTTTGATGGTTTGATAATCGAGATGATCGTAATGGTCGTGTGTAATAATGATGGCATCCAAAGGCGGCATGTCTTGTGGATGATATGTATTGGCGCCTTCGTACGCACGCATACCGACAAATTGTATGGGCGATGCACGGTCACTAAAAACGGGATCAACGAGGATATTTCTATTTTCGACGCGAAGGAGATAAGACGAGTGACCGAACCACACGAACCCATTATTTTCCAGACTATGTAAGTCGGTCCTTACGAATGGTAACTTTTTTTTAGGTTCACGATCGATGCCCTTCTTAAAAAATTCGCTCATCATTTTTGTATACGAAGCCCCCTCCGCCATCAACATCGTTTTCTCAATATTTTCAAAATGATCACCTTTATATTGTGCTGAACCTTGAACTCGTTTCAACCGATCACCTAACGGATTTCTACCGAAAGCTGGCAGTCGAAGTATCAACGCCGTAAAGAGCAAAAGCGTCGTTAGAATACACAGGACAATAAGAAGTGTGAAGAGCATCGATCGTGTGTGGTACGTTAGCTTGGCAACAATTTAGCAATTGCTCTTACAGGAAAGGTTCCTACACCTTTGAATTTTGGCGGCATGGCTGTAAAAGTATATCCGTCTTGCGGAAGCAGGTGTAAATTACACAAATGCTCCACGATGAGAATCTCGGCGCCTAGTAACGTCGTGTGCGTTGGCCTGCTACGCGTTCTTGTATCATCGATGTTATGAGAATCGATACCCACCAGTTTCACATGACAGTCACGCAAATATTCCGCTGCAACTTGTGTTACGAAGGGATGATTTTCATAGTACTGTTCTGTATTCCAATGATCATCGCCCCACCCTGTATGAATCAACACGGCGCGATTTCTGATTTCATAATTTTTCACGTGATCGACCGTAATAGCCAACGACTCTTTATACGGTACACGAATTGTTGTTGCTGGAAGATCTGTAAAGCTTTCAATTGTAATCGCAGAAAGGTCTTTACCATTTTCAAACCGGTGGAAAGGACAATCAAGATAGGTTCCCGTGTTCGTCACCATCTCAATTTTTCCGATTTGAAATTCCGTACCTTCTTCATAAAAGTTTCGAGATGCCTCTCTCGATAAATAATCGCATACGATCGGTGCTGGCAACCCTTTATAAGTCACCAATCCGTGTTCGATGGTGTGACTTAAATCAATAAACAAGCTTTTAGCAGGATCTGCATTGAATGGTTTTCGTTTATGCGGCTCACTGATAATTTCCTTATTCAGTATTTTAGTTTCACCTACCATGAGTAGTCTCATGTCGTTCACAATGTAGTCGGCAAGTTCGCGATCCGTGATGTCGTCGCCTGCAATATCAAGACGAAAGTCGTCGCCCTTGATACCCCCGCCGTTGGTGAAGTAAATCTCGAAATCAAATTTCACTCTCTTCATATCAGTTATCCGTTTTAATGGTTACCAGGGAATAGCAGTGTTAATCGATAAATAAAGCGCGTAAGTTACACGAATCTTAGAAATAAATTCGATTCAGCTTCCACGACAGAGAAGGTTTCATTACTCTATCTGTTCCTGAATTTCTTCGATGGGCTCGAGGTACTTTTTAATTTTTTTGCTCGGCCTAAAGCGATGCGTTAGTATCACCCTAAAGTTACCAGTGCGTAACGTTGGTGTTGGCCCCTCTTGATTTGCAAGCCTCAATGCATTCGACACGTAGAGCGCAGTGATCGCCCATGAAGTCGAATTGTATCCACCCGATATGCGAAATAGTGTATTGGGATTTAAACCGAAATGATGATCTCGCGTACGTTCACCGACAACATTGTTATAACCCAGGTCGAGACTTAACACAGCAGCACCGGTCACAAAATAATGTTTGTTATACACATAGGTGTAGGCGTAACCGATGTTAGGACCAAACTCTACAAAAGAAAATCGCGTGATTTGATCGGCAGCCAATGTTTGATCAATCGTTGTCGGAATGATGGTACTATCTGCCCGAATACTTCCGGCGAACATTTCAAGTCCCACCAGTAAAGAGCCTGCCGACTTTTGCTGCCACTCGTTCTGAAGGAACGCTGCGCGATAAGAAAACTTCTCGTGGTTCACGATATACTGCACGCTTCCACCGAGTGCCCGTACTTTTAGATCGGGCCTCAAGTAAAATCGATCATCGGGGGCAGCAGTACCTTTGGGACCCAAGTAGAATCCATTATAAAATTGGCCCAGCACATCGACAGAAATTTTTCTTCCGTAGCTGTGAAATTGAAGATCGAGATAGCGCGTCTTTCCACGTCCACCTTCGGGATTTAAGAAACCAAATCCGTAAGCCAAGTTTAGCGTTGCCCATTTGTATGTGGCGCCAACACCAAAGTTCAAGGTCGTATTGGGGCGATATCGCAGCGTATAAGATCCACGATCATTCAAAACGACAGTTGTAAACTTCCGCGAAAAATATGTGCGGCCAGTAACCTGATTATCATAAGTCTGGTAGTAAGGATTTACCTGACCCCTATTCTGGGCAAATCCAGTGGGCACCATCAATCTGAGCATGCACATCATCAATAGTAGTCGCCAACGCATCATACCACTATGGATATAATTATCATACCTACAAAAAAATAGCCCACCATTACTGGCAGGCTATCTCATACCGTGGTGTTTTATTACTATCTCACAGCAATTCCAAACCCAACGGATAAGGTGCTGTATTCCTGCAATGTATAATCAGCGCTTAAACAAATTACAGCAAGCTTTAAGCGGAATCCGGCCGTAGCGCGGAAACCATTGTTTTTGAATGTCATGCTAATTGGATCTTCATACACTAAGTCGTTACCACTTGGGTTATCATAGATCACATAAGATCCTACGACATCTGACGTCGTCTTCACAGCATTGTATCCAAGCGCTCCGTAAAGTGTGATAACCGAGAACTTTTTAGAGATCATTGCCTGCACAAGCCAAGCATTCAGTTCGTAGTTGATGCGCTGTTCGCCGCCACCCTGAGGTGCAGCAAATACACCTTCTAACGAAGAGTAGCCCTTCACTTTTGTGAATGATCCCATGACTGACAAATCAAAGGGAAGCAGCTTGATACCAGGAATATGTTGTTTGACATCGTGCATTACACCAAGTCCGAACAATTTGACTTTAGAATCACTTGCTTCAATTTCCGGCATCCAGCGAATTTTGATATCTGTATTTTTATAGATACCAATACCTAAAGTAGCCGTAGGCACAACAACGCCACTAACTTTAATATTTTTCTTAAGATCCAAACCTTCCGGACCAGAGATATCAAAACTTTGATCTGGGGTTCCGTCACCGTTCACATCAAGCTGCGTGGTATAAGTTGTTCCATCAGCGGGGCCAACGATAGTCGGCGCCATTCCATTGGCGTTGTCAGACTGAAAACTGGTAACCGTTGTGAGCCCGAGTTTACCTGGGTCAAAGTAGTTCTTCGAGGAAGGGATAAAGACAGCGTTCGCATTGATCATGAAATCAAAACCAAGCGTCTTATGCGCTTTTGCAGTTTGTGCCCATCCGCCGTTCAGGCCGTACGATAACCCCTCAATCATGGGGTTCATGTAGGCGTTCATCAATTTCGAGGCGTCTTGTTTTCCGGCTCTTAAAAACTCAACAAGGTCACTTTCTTGTGCCCGAAGCGATGCCGAAGAAAATAGGCAAATAAAAAATAAAACGGGAAGTAAACACTTTTTCGTGATGGTGCTGGGATTCATAAATGTTAAATTCAACTGTCTTAAAATTAATTAAATTACCTGCGTGGCAGTAGCAGGATGTGGAATAAAAAATTATCCGCGAGTGCCATTAGCTTTGTATTTTTACGCTTGATGATCATTCTCTATAACTTGTCCATCTTTTTAATGAGGGCAGGCTTGCGGCTTGCGGCACTCTTTCATCCAAAAGCAAAGTCTTTTGTAACCGGTAGAAAAGGACTTTTGCAGAAGATCCAGGCCGATTACGCTACCAATACCGCACCCGTGGTGTGGGTACATTGTGCTTCTTTGGGCGAGTTCGAACAAGGCCGTCCCGTCATCGAAGGTCTCCGAAAGGTGTTTCCAAAAATTCGGATCGTGCTCACGTTCTTCTCCCCTTCCGGCTACGACGTTCGCAAACATTACCAAGGCGCAGACCACGTTTATTATTTACCCTGGGATACCGCCGCCAACGCAAAGCGATTTGTAAAAGCCATCAAACCTACCCTGGCAATTTTTGTGAAGTACGAATTCTGGCATCATTACACGCAAGCACTGGCTGCCAATCGTACAACTATTCTCTCCATCTCTTCGATCTTTCGTCCCGACCAGCTTTTCTTTAAGCCCTATGGTGGATTCTATCGAAAAATTCTAAAACGAATCTCTCACTTCTTTGTACAAAATGATGAGTCGCTAAAATTATTAAAGGCTATTGGCCTCAATCATTGCACACGCTCGGGAGATACACGTTTCGATCGCGTCTATCAAATCGTGAAACAAGCTGAAGAACTTCCGACCATACAAAACTTCAAAAACCATCAGAAGATATTCGTTGTCGGTAGCAGCTGGAGTGAAGATATTGATGTACTCATTCCTTTGATAAACGAAAATAGGATGAAGTTCATCATTGCACCGCATGAAATATCAGAGCAAAATTTAATTTCTCTTGAGCGGGCGTTGCAGGTGAAATCCATTCGCTACTCGCAGACAACAAACATCAATCTCGAAGATTTCCAAGTACTCATCATCGATAATGTAGGCATGCTTTCCAAACTGTATCGTTATGGAGAATTTGCTTTCATTGGCGGAGCATATGGTAAGGGGCTTCACAATATTCTTGAGGCCGCATGTTATGGTGTTCCTATTTTCTTTGGCAACAAGAACTATACAAAATTTAAAGAAGCTGTTGACCTCATCAACCGCGGAGGCGCTTTTGATGTTGCCGACTACACCGATTTGAAGATGAAGTATGAAATGGTAACGCTCCCGGAAAGTTTTCTTTTAGCGTGTGAAGTAACGCGACAGTATGTAGAAGAAAATTTGGGCGCTACTGAAAAAATATTGACCTATTGCGAAGCAACACTCCGCGCTAAAAACACCGCCGCATGAAAGGATTAGTAATGCGATCAACGGGCTCATTCTACGATGTGCTGTCGGAAGGAAAGAAGCATATCTGCCGCGTTCGTGGTAAAATTCGCCTCGCAGGCATCAAGGAGACAAACCCAGTTGCCGTCGGTGATTACGTTTCCTTTGAATTGGAAAATGACTACGGCTCGATCACTGAAATCCTTGATCGAAAAAATCACATCCTTAGAAAATCGATAAAGAAAACTGGCCATTCGCACGTGCTTGCGGCCAACATCGATCAAGCCATGATGGTCGCAACATTATCGATGCCGCGCACATCACTTGGATTCATCGATCGATTTTTAGTGAGCGCTGAAGCGTTTCGTATTCCGCAAGTAATCGTTTTTAACAAACGCGATTTATTGGATGATGAGTCGCGTGACTATGTTGATTCGTTAATGGCACGTTATCGTAACATCGGTGTTACTTGTTTTTCCATTTCCGCAAAGCAGGACGATCTATCGGAAATACAAAAGTTGCTTACCAACAAGATTACGCTTGTCGCCGGCCATTCTGGCGTCGGTAAGTCCACCTTGCTCAACAAGATTTCTCCTGCGATCACACAAACGGTAGGCGACATCTCCGACTTCTCTTCCAAAGGAACGCATACGACAACATTCGCGGAAATGTTTAAGATTGCAGAAGAAACGTTTGTGATTGACACACCTGGTGTAAAGGAATGGGGTCTTGTAGACATGACTGATCAAGAACTTTCGGACTACTTCCCAGAGATGCGTGATGTACGATTGGACTGCAAATTTGGTTCGCGCTGCATTCATATCAAAGAACCTAAATGCGCCGTTGTAGAGGCGGTGAAAAATGGCGTCATAGCTTTGGAACGTTATGAAAGTTACTTAAGCATGATTGACAACGACGATAATAGAAAGTAGATGGAATATTGTGTGAATGATAGGACGATTTCGTATCAACCTGAAAATGCACGACAATGGGGTGATAACGTTGTGTTACTTCATCATGCAAACGACTTGACCAATAACACGGCGATGGCGTCGTCAGGTTACACGATCGAGAAGCTCTTTGATGCACCATTAGCGGATATATTTCAAGCAGCATGTCGATCTTTATTGCAACGCTGTTGGCGTAAAGCCGGCATCGTTATTCCCGACAACTTTGTATTAGACCAGTATCATACGCTCGTGCAAGACTTTACATCGCACCTTGCTGCTGTGGAGCATACGAAGTTAATAGAGGTTTCTGATTTTCCTGTGCCAATCGCGTTTCTGGAAACTCGCGTTTCTGAAGTTGTCGGCAAAAAACTTCGTGTTAGAAATCCATTCGATAATCAATCTATATTTCATTTCCGAGTAGTCAGACCCAATAGCACCGACAATAATCCATTACACCGTGACATTTGGTTGGAAGACTATGATAATTGTATCAACCTATACATTCCGATTGCGGGGAGTAATGAAAAATCATCGTTGATCATTGTCCCCGGCAGTCATCACTGGTCAGAGTCGAAGATCGAACGCACCATCGGTGGCGCAATCATGAATGGTATGAAATTTAATGTTCCCGCAGTTACCGCCATTGATGGCAACTTTGATGTTGTCAGGCCTGATCCACAACTCAATGAAGTGCTTATCTTTTCTCCTTATCTGATTCATGGCGGCGCCGTCAATTTGCAAGCAGACCGTACGCGAATCTCGCTCGAAATTCGACTATGGGAACATTGATAATTTAATAGCGGATCTTTTGATATAAGCTACGTAAACGCGACAACGGAAGGTGAAGTCCATTGATAAAATGCAGTAGCCGGTCCGTTGTAGAAGCAGCACCCATCTCCTTTATGAGCGCGAAGAAATGACCTGCTTCTGTATGATTCTCAGAAAACACCGACTGCCGTAATTCATAACGGAGACGTTTCAAGAGTGCGTCACGATCTTGCTGCGTTCTATTTAATGCCACGGCCTTTTTACAAATCAAGTACGTCGAATGGAGTTGACGATCACCAGGCATATACCAACCGTCGGACATAGACCCATGTTTTCGTCGAATGAGGGTAGACCGTTCATTTAAAAAACTGAATTTATAATTTCTGGATGCACGCACCCAGAAATCAAAGTCTTCGTAGGCAAGTGATTCATCATATCCGTTCAGTTCATCGAGCACCGATTTACGAATCATCATTGTCGGCGACGGAATAAAATAAGTGCTCAACACCGTCGTGTAGACGTCGCCTTCAGGAACGGCCATAAGCAATTTCTTTTCGAGTAGGTAATCGAAATGATCCCGGATAAACTTTCCATCAGGATCGATATAAGTAGCGTCGGTGAAATTAACGCCCCACGAATCGTCGTGTGATTCGAAGAACGCCACTTGGTGAGCAATGCGATCAAAATGCATCACATCGTCCGTTGCAAAATCAATTATATATTTACCTCTTGCTAATGCTAGGCCTCGATTAAAAGCAGCGCAGTTCCCGATGTTACGATCAAGAGATACGATTTGCACATCCGCGTTGCTTCCCACAACGTTGCGTATCACATCCATACTTTGATCTGTGCTGGCATCGTCAACGATAATAATTTGTATGTTGGGATACGTCTGTTGGAATACAGAACGCAACGCTTCACGAACGAAACGCTCATGATTAAAACATAAACAAATCACTGAGACCAATGGCGGCATTACATCAATGATTTAACGAATGTAAATTTTGACGATGGTACTCCACCGAGACGAATTTTAAAATTCAACAATCCAAAATTAGGGTGTTGGTCAAAGGCTGCAGTTCCCAAATCTAAATACTGAATTCCTTTTTCACGCATTTCTTTTACCAGTTGGACAGTTAAAAATACCACAGGGCTTAAATGATCATAAACATCGTCATGATCGGTGTAGAAATGATAGACAATATTTTTCGTCACCCGAACGGTCACCGACGCGGCGACGAGTTTGTTATCTAAAAAAAGTCCAAACAATGCATAGTGCTCTGGAAATGTTTCCACGGCTTGTCGTAGATCTTTCAAGGTCATCGACAAACTATAATTCTTTTTTTTGCGGCATGCCAAAATAAAAAGATAGACTTCGTCCAAGCTAGTGATCGGCAAAGATTTGAACAAGAGACCAGCATCAGCGGCTTGTCTAAATTTTCTTCCCTCCCACGCCTCAAAATTTTCTTCTATGGGTTGGCTACAATCAATAAGACATCCTACTTCTGCCTCCTCGATCTGCCATCCATGATTGAGTAGGAATACTTCTAGCAATGTATTGTTGAAAGCGTTGTAATCGCGCAATGGGCATTTCAAAATTATACGTGCTACCTGTTTCTTTCGCAATTCTTCCTCCACGAAATTGATAAAACGATAGCGTTGCTCAATAGGTGCTCTTGCATCAAATTCAAACGACGCAAAGGGCGCCTTTAATGGACTTCTCGCGACGGCGTTTTCAACGTGTAGATGCACTAGGCCTTCAATGCGGTTGTGTTTGTTGTTGAGTAGATAAAATGATATCCAACCTTCTCTCGCTTGAATGTGGCGATGTAACTCTTCATTGAAAAGTGATACGTCAACTGCGCGAGATGCGTGAACCGGAAAAGTATTTGTAAAAGCGTAGTCTTCCAATTTGTTAATATGGAATTCCAAGACGTCTGTAAATAAAATGCATGAGCCACGCTGGACCAATCAAAAGAAATTGAATGTCCTTCAGGAACGATGGTTTTTTTCCTTCGACTTTATGACCGTAGAATTGTCCAATCCACGCGACCACAAAAATGATTAATGAGATCATCCACAATGGTGCAATATCCAATCGCGCAATCACATTGGCGATGAAAAGGCACAATACACTGAACAGCATCATCCCCAGGCTTAAAGACAATGACAGGGTGATGTAGTAGACCAGTACCAGTATGAGTGCTAGCGTCGCCCAATTTGCGTAAGGATTCTCCGGGCCTAAAACGTTTTGTACCGCCTGCGAAGGAATTGACGCAACGAGTCCAACAATGCTAAAGAAAATCAACGGCACACAAATCCAGTGAATAGACTTGTTCGTTTCGTTTTGATGACTCTCGCCATACTCTGAAAGCAACTGGTCGATGCGGCGCATAGGTTAATGGTTTGAATAAGAAATTTAGGAAAAAGTCAGGAAGTCCGAAAGCATCTATGAACTCACTTTGGTCTTTACCTTTTGCCAATCTTTGATTTGCCAATACACGTTTCCTGTTGTCAGATGATTCCCTTTGGCATCATGTATTTTTACTTCGCAAACCAGCAGTATCGAGTCTTGTGTTTTTAATGGATCATAAACTTTTTCTTGCAGCCATTCCGGTGTGGCGGAGAAACTAGCCGTAGCATCGAGTTTGCCCTGGTAATGATAATCCATTTCAAGTCGCTGCATAATGAGACGATACTTTTTACCATCTAATTTGCTGACCAACAGAAAACCCGTCGTAAACTCCGAAAGCGTCGCTAACGCGCAGGCGTGCAGACCACGTATATGATTGAAATTTTTTCGCTTATACGGCAGCCGTGTCTTGATATGATATTCGCCACTTTCAACCACCTGTATGTCGTGCGGCTTATTGAAAGGAATCATCTTGTTCAACGACCAGTTTAGAAGCCATCGATAGAAGCCTGAGGTTTGCGCTTTTTGAAGCACCGTATTAAGATCAAACATAGTTTCGAATGTATATCGGGAAGTTAATAGAATTTACTTTATTTATTGAAATTCTGGGCCCCCATCCATGTTTCGTCTTTTACTATTCTTACTCTTTTTAGTGAGCTGGTCAGTTTACGGGCAATCGCTTGATGTCCCTGTGCATTCCACAAAGGATACCGCGTTTGTCAATGACCTGAATAGACTCGCACAGCAATCTTTTTCCACCGACCCGGAGAAGACACGACGCTTCACTTTAGAAGCGCTGACACTTTCTGATTCACTTCAATACAGTGCCGGAAAGATAGAAGCCTTGCTCAACAATAGTTTGTTATCGGCGCTCAAGAGCAATTCAAGCGAAGCATTAGACCTACAAATGAAAGCGCTGAAAATTTCAGCCGCTAATCCAGATTCAATTTTTCTTGCAAGAATTTACCTCGCGCTTGGTCGTACATATTATCGCATGAACGAGCACACCATCGCAAGACAATATTATGATCATGCATTGCGACGTTACACCCTTGAAAAAAATATCCAAGGCATGGCCGACGCGCTGCGACAAATCGGCAACGTTCTTCTGGCCAGCACCAACCGCGATGAGTCGTTGCATTACTACCAACAAGCGCTCAAGTATGAAAAACAACTTAATCATCACGAAGGCATCGCGAATGTTCTCAACAACATCAGCATTGTGTATCGCGCACGTGGCGAATGGGGTAAAGCGCAGCAGTATATCGAGGAGGCAATTGCGCTTCACAAACGCACGAATAACATGGCCAAGTTACCCACGGCCTATTACAACTTGAATCGCATTTACCTTCAGCAAGGTAAAACCGATGAAGCACTTTCGCTTGGACAAGAAGAGCTTCGCATTGCCAAACAATTAGCCTTGCGCGCAGAGACACAAGAAGCAGCGTGGATTTTAGCAGATGCCTACACGAAGAAAAAAAATTACGAGAAAGCATTATTTTATTATCGCTGGAAAGAAGCGCTTGACGACTCCATTCGCGGACAAGAAAGCAGTCGCAATTTTCAGCGCATGCAATCGCTGTACGAGAATGAGAAAAAAGAACAAGAGCTGAATTTGCTGAAGGCAGAAAAAAAACTTTCTCAATCGCGTAGCAGGATCATTTATATAGGTCTCACGGCGGTGATCGTCATTGGTATCCTGGTGATCGTGATGCAGCGAAACCGCATTAAACGTGAAAAGGAACTGGCCGCAAAAAACGAGCAACTTCATGCGGCAGAACAATTGCTCACCAATGCTGCGCTGGAAAATCGTGCTATGGCCGAAAAACAACTTCAACAGGATCTTGAGTTCAGGCACAAAGAATTATTGACTTATACATTGAATCTCGTGCAGAAGAACGCACTCATGGAAAACTTGCGGGAAGGTATTCAAGAGATGCTGGCTACTACCGACAAAGATTCGAAGGTCAAGCTTACCAAACTGATTAAGGTGATCGACTACGGTCTTGAATCTGAAAAAGATTGGGACGAGTTTCGGATGTATTTCGAGAAGGTACATTCGTCTTTTTTCCAGAAGTTAAAAGATCAATTTCCAGATCTGACCCAAAGCGACCTGAAGTTATGTGCGCTGTTGAGCCTGAATTTGAGCATGAAAGAAATGGCTGAGTTGATGGGAATCTCTCCCGAGAGCGTAAAAATGGCACGGCACCGACTCCGCAAAAAGCTCAATCTGGTGACGGAGGAAAATTTGGGAGACTTCATCGCAAGTTTCAAAACGAATTGATTATCAGAATATTAATTACAACTGTAAACCTATTGTAAACTAGGATTTAGCAGCATGTCAACGCGGCGTCAACACGTCTGAGGCGTCTATTCCGGGCAAGAAGGCGTTAATTCGCTTCAGAATTCAACGCCACCCTCTATGACTGAAAGACAAATTCTTCTCGTAAAGAACTCCTGGAGTTACGTGATTGTTAAATCCGAAGAGGCAGGACAATTATTCTATCACCGCCTATTCGAAATCGCACCTGAGTTAAAATCCTTGTTTAAATCGGAGCCCAAAGGACAAAGCCGAAAATTAATTAACATGGTAACGCTCATGGTGAGTAAATTGCAAAAGCTTGACGAGATACAAGGTGAAATAAAATCTCTTGCTACGCGTCATCATAAATATGGTGTTGATCCAGCGTACTACCGAATCGTCGGTGCCGCGTTCCTTTGGACTTTGCAGCAGGGTTTAAAAGATAAATGGAATGAGGAATTAGAGGAGGCATGGGTTGACATGTACGCCGTCATCAGCAATGCCATGATCAAGAATCAACAAGCTGTAGCAGCTTAACAAATAGAAATTCAAGATACGGTTGGACAAATTGGGGTTCCATCTGTGCCCATGACCTTTCCTATAAGGCATGGGCATTTTTTTGTGTCCCTTCCAAAAAGTCTGATACATTAGCATAACTAATCTTCAAACTATGTCAAAAATCGTTGTACTCGGCGCTGGCTTAGTCGGCAAAGCAATCGCGATCGACCTCGCTAAAAAACACGATGTCACATCCGTTGATGTCAATAACGAGGCGGTATCAAGCCTCAAACCACATCATGTCAACACGATAAAAGGCGACTTCTCAGATAAGCTATGGCTCACCAATCTTGTTCGTGATTTTGATTTAGTCGTTGGTGCTGTTCCCGGATTTCTCGGATTTCAAATGGTGAAGAATGTAATTGAAGCCGGTAAGAACATCGTAGACATTTCTTTCTTTCCTGAGGATTCGTTTTTACTCGATGATATTGCCAAGCAAAACAATGTTACTGTTGTTACAGATTGTGGTGTGGCACCAGGCATGAGCAATTTGATACTCGGCTATCATCATCCTCGGATGAAGATTGACACGTATGAATGCCTTGTGGGAGGACTGCCAGTTGTACGTGAATGGCCTTACGAATATAAAGCGGTCTTTTCTCCGATTGATGTGATTGAAGAATACATTCGTCCAGCACGCTATGTTCAAAACGGTGCGGTGGTCGTGAAGGAAGCATTATCTGATCCTGAGTTAATTCACTTCGAAGGAATCGGAACGCTTGAGTCTTGGAATAGCGATGGTCTGCGATCGTTAATCAAAACCATTCCTGGCGTTCCAAATATGATTGAGAAAACACTTCGCTATCCCGGGTGTATTGAATACTTACGCGTACTTCGTGAAAGTGGATTTTTCTCTTATGACGAAGTGGAAGTAAAAGGCGTTAAAATTCGTCCGATCGATGTTACCGCTAAACTCCTCTTTCCAAAATGGAAATTAAAACCTGGGGAACAGGAGTTTACCGTGATGCGCGTTCGCGTGATTGGTGAAGAGAATGGAAAACAGAAAACGTATGAATATAACGTCCTCGACCGAACCGACTTAAATACAAATACACTATCGATGGCCCGGACCACCGGATATACCTGCACCGCCGCGGTGGAACTCGTATTGAACGGAAGTTATTCCCGCAAAGGAATATCTCCTCCAGAGTTTGTAGGCGAGGATGAAAAGTGTTTCAAATTCATCCTACAATATCTGAAGGAGCGTGGCGTGATTTACACGATCACCGAAAATCAATCTTAGTTTACGATCACCACTTTGCAGACAACCGATTTGGTTTTTCCTTCGAGGCGGAGGAAGTATAGCCCAGGCGTTGCATGCAATTGAATTGTGTTTCCATCGACTGGTTTCGTTTCTATCTGGCGACCTGTAATGCTTGTCAAGGTAGCCTTCGTGAATTGAGCTGCGTACTCATTGCGAATCGTAAAGTTACCTCTTGATGGATTCGGGTAAAGCAAATCCTTCACAATGAGGTCATCTTCAACAGCCGTAGGCCCAGTGTTAGGAAGATTGATCACATAACGATTCGAGGTGATGTTTGTAATCACTGGCTCATTGAAATCGAAATAAATTGCCGCGCTATTCAATACATCCGTCCCATCTTCGATCGTCGAAATATTTTTGATTCTGTATTTTGTATAACCGTGACTATTCGGCTCATCACGAACGCTGTCAGGAAGCTCGATGTTGTTGAAGGTAAAGTTCAACACGTGGCCATTCAAGAAATATGTCATAGGATGACTTGAACTCAGAATTTCAAGCGAGGCGATATCAAGGTTGTGATCCAAAACATCTTTTACTTTTACCGTAAAGGCCGTATCTGTGCCCGTATTCTGAAAACGAATCGTGTACGTAAGATCCGATCCAATTTGCACGTAGCGTTCCGCGAGAATACCTTCTCGCACGAGTTTATCATTAGGATCGAACGAACCTGTAACGATCTGATGGAGCGAATCAATATTATCACCGAGATCCTCCTCGCCCGCAACGTCTTCTACTTGAATGACTGAGAACAACTCAGTGTTCAGCGGTGTACTTGCCGGGATATTAAACTTCAACGTAATGTATTCATATCCTAAACTTGGAAGTGTCGGCAAATCCCAAGTTAGCTGACCAGAATTTTCAGATGTCGGCTCGATACTGCTTTTTAACAATGTGAAATCCTTAGGGTAAGTGAATGTTACTTTGGGTGTCTCGCTTTCACTTCCTTCATTACGAACATTTATCCAATAGTAAGTATCAAAACCTGGACGCGTAGCCGATCCCGACACGGAAGCCGCGACATCATGAACAGCATCCCACATTATGCCGATCTGAAAATCAGGTAGTGGTTCTTCGTTCGGATATGTGAAAGTATAAGATAGCGGCGTGATGCCTTGCTGCCAAAAATCTTTCTCCTTCCAGCTAACCGTATTTTCACCCACTGAAGGCGAGAAAAGAAACTCACCATTTTTATTGGTTATCGCAAACGTATTAGAAGGTGATAATTTCAAAATGTGATTAGCGACACCTGGCTCTTCATCGTTCTGTTTTCCATCGCCATTTAAATCATTAAATAATTTCCCCTTCAGTTCATTTCCAACCACCGATTCGAAATGAATGAGATCATAACCGCGGTAATAATGAACATATACATCGCCGTTTCTTGCCACCGTAATCCCGTGAGGATAGTCATTATCACGCAAACCTGCCTCTTCGTTAATAACGTAAAAGTTCCCACGCTCCTGTACAAGTATATCATCGCCAGATAAGAAAATTTTCCTTCCCATTCCGTCTGCACCGGCATCACGTACCCACCAAAAGTCATCAGGAATTTTCACAAACTCATATTCCGCAGCTTCATCTTTTATATAGTAGCCATCCTGTTCTATGCTATTGTAACCAAAAACGATAAGACTATTGTCTGCATCGATGCCAAATGACCTAAAATATCCGTTTGGACTTTGGTCATCTTCTACTATTGCACCGTTATCGAGGTAGTAAATTTGCTCATATGACAGCAGGTACACTCTCCCATTAATGCTCACAGCGTCTACCAGCGCTTCTGATAATTCATACTTAATTGTGCTCCCATCCGACCGCACTTCTATCAGTTCGTATGTCGCGGAATTGTCTACTGTTTTTGCATATGAAATGTAGGCAGAACCTCCAACTGTATTGAGAAAATCATATACTTCTCGCACGTACTTTCCCCCGACTGTGCCTGAAGTATTATGATAGAATTGCCAGTCGTCGCGCTTTACGGCCACGCCATGGTAGTAACTTCCTACCCATAGCGAACCATTCGTATCTTTTCCGATTTCTAGAGAATCGTACTCATCGCCGAACACTTCTTCATATATGAGGTTAAACTCGTCGTTCTCTTTTCGATAGATATTGCCGCCAAGTGTCACCCACGTACCATCAACTTCCGGAATTACGCCGCCGATAGTTTGCCATCTGTCTTAGACGATGTTAAAACTTTCAACCGTGAACTTTTGTGCAGATACATTTACGCAGACAATAATTGCTGCAATGCGGTCAGAATGATTTTTTTCATGGGGTTCTAAAGAATTCCCCAAAAATAATCCTTTTTTACTTAACCTGCTATTTTGCCAACCTACTCTTCCAGTACCCATAGGCGAAGTAAACAATCAAACCAATTCCCATCCAAACAAAGAAGTAGATCCAAGAAAGTGCAGGAATTTCAATTAATAGATAAGCACAGAAGAGTACACCCAGAATCGGAATAACATTAAACTGTTTCACCACCGTCGCAATGGTTAGCGTGGTCGCGAGCAACACGAACAAAAGGAAAAGAATTTCTTGCAGGCCTTCATTGGTCAAGTTGGTCAAGCCAGCTTGCACGCGATCCAACATGAAGAACATGAATACAGCGTAGAGAATCGGAATTATAAAGCGGCCATTGATATACGGAAGCTTGAATTTTCCCTCTTGTACTTCACCTTTCAGGTTCACAACTTTCGGGAGCGTTAACACACCACCAGACACCAACACGAAGGCGAAGAGTGTTCCAATGCTAGTGAGATCTGTCATCAAACCAATCTCCATGAACAACGATGGTATGGCGACAATAATCCCTGTCATCAACGTAGAGAATGATGGCGTTTGAAATTTAGGATGAATCTTAGAAAATTTCTGTGGTAACAAACCATCACGACTCATGCTCATCCAAATGCGTGGCTGTCCAAGTTGAAATACCAACAACACACTCGTTGTTGCTACAACAGCACTGATCGAAATAATGTAACTGATCCAATCTTGTCCGACGAGTTCAAAAACATACGCCAATGGATCAGCAACTTTCAACGATGTGAATGGCACCATCCCTGTTAACACAAGCGTAATAAGAATGTACAACACGGTACAAATCACCAGCGAGTAAATCATCCCACGTGGTAAATCACGCTGTGGATTTTTACATTCTTCAGCCGTAGTCGAGATCGCATCAAATCCAATATACGCGTAGAACACGGCCGACACACCTTTCAACACTCCTTCAAATCCGTTGGGCAAGAATGGACTCCAGTTGCCGGGATTCACAAAGAAAAATCCGACAACGATCACAAAGAGTATCACGAGAATTTTAAAGATCACCAGGAAGTTCGTGGTCTTCTTGCTTTCCTTGATTCCAATGAATGTGAGAATACTAATGAGTACGACAACGACAAACGCAGGAACGTTAATGAAGATGTGCTTGCCTGCAATCACCGGCGCACTATGCCATGCTTCTTGCGCAAAGAGCAAACTTTTGTCCAACACTTTTCCATCGCGCAACGCTGCTTCTACTTCGGCGTAAGCATTTTTAGCAGTGGTCGGATCTGTAGTAAGCCACGCTGGTAAATGTACACCGAAGCCTTCGAGTAAATTGTTAAAGTACCCGCTCCATGAAATTGCCACCACAATATTGCCGATGGCATATTCAAGAATAAGTGCCCATCCGATAATCCAAGCGATCAGTTCTCCGAAAGAAACATAAGCGTAAGTGTACGCGCTCCCTGCGATAGGCACCCGACTGGCGAACTCCGCATAACAAAGTGCCGAGAACCCACAGGTAATGGCCGTTATAATAAAGAGGAGCGAAATGCCAGGGCCGCCGTTAAATGCAGCCGTACCAATCGTCGAAAAAATTCCGGCGCCTACTACCGCCGCGATTCCCATCGATGTTAAATCCTTGACGGTGAGTACCTTTTTTAATCCTTGCCCGCCGTGACCATGGTCCGTTTCCTGGTGAGGATCTTTGAGAATAGTATCAAGAGATTTTTTGCGAAATAGGGACTTAGACATCAGCTTAGGTTTAAGAGGGCCTCAAAATAGTAAAAAACCACAGGATTTAAACTCCTCCGCCCTCCTCTCGCTTACTTAAAAAGTTTTAATGTTATCCCAACGAGTTCACGCCATGATTTTTTCCTTAACTTCATGCATCGATGGCAATTTGATTTTTTCATCTGGTAATTGGATTTTTTAATGACTTCGACCAAGGATCATCACGATAGTGTAGACCAGCATGACCGCGCAGGGCTCAAAACGAATATTACGGCAGAAGAATTAACAGCGCTGCCCCTTAAAGCATTTTCCGGAAAGGTGCAGGTAGTTACTGATCCCACCAATTTCGCGAAAGTCGCACAAGAACTCTCCAAACACACCGTCATTGGTTTCGACACCGAAACGCGTCCGAGCTTTACAAAAGGTCAATCCTATAAAGTAGCATTGCTACAATTGGCCGTGCCTCATAAAGTTTTTTTGATCCGTCTTCATCACACCGGCATCGATGAGCACATCGTTAATATTTTCGAAAACCCCGGCATCATCAAAGCTGGCGTTGCTATCCGTGACGACATCAAGGCCCTACAAAAAATAAAACGCTTCCACCCTACCTCTTTCGTCGAACTCGCCACCATGTCGAAAGAAGCGGGCCTCCAAGTCGAAAGCGTAAAAAAACTCACTGGCCTACTACTCGGTTTTCGCATTTCAAAAAACGCGCAGACCTCCAATTGGGAAGCGCCCACACTCACAGAGAAACAAATCGAGTACGCCGCCACCGATGCCTGGGTATGTCTGGAGGTGTATAAGAAATTGTTGGCGATGGGAAAGAAGAAGCCTGGAGGTTGGAGTCAGGAGACAGAAGAGAATTAAGCAGTAAGTAGTAAGAAGTAGAATATTGGGGCGTTTCCCGCCGCGGCGGGCCGCGCTATCCGCTGCAACTCCGGCATCCCACATGCCACCACGCTTCGGGGTTTCCGCTGCTATCGCTAACGCAATAACCATCCTTACGATCCTCATACCTACCCATATTTGCCTATCTTTCAAAACCGTTAGCTGTCATTTAATCACCCGTTGCATGAAACAAAGACGTGTCATTATCCCTTATGACAAACACCTCAAGAAGTATGCGAGAAAACTGAGGAACAATTGCACTGCCTCCGAGGCTTGGCTCTGGCAATTTCTCAAAGGTCGACAAATGGAGGAGCACGATTTCCACCGCCAAAAACCAATCGACAGGTTTATCCTGGATTTTTATTGCTGTGAACTATTCCTCGGCATCGAAGTCGACGGTAGTAGCCATGATGATCCTGCTGTAAAAATCAAGGATGCGATCAAAGAATCACGGATGAATGAACTCGGCATCACATTACTTCGATTCACGGATGAGGAGGTGCTAAACAAAACCGACTTTGTGCTGAATGCAATTCGCGCGTGGGTGCGGGCAAGAGCGCAGAGCGACACTCCCCCTGCCCTCCCTCGATAGGGGGAATTGCAAGGTTAGCGTGATCACATCAGCTGCTTCGCCGAAGGTAGCCACGTTTTGCCGCAGGCAAAACTCCCCCCTCTCGAGAGGGGGCTAGGGGGTGTGTCGGCATTCACCGCCCACCATCCGCCATTCACCTACTTCCCACTGGCGGTGGCCTATCTCCCATATCCCACCCTAAAATCTCCCCGTATATTTGAATCATAAATCAAACAACAAAATGGAAACGCAAACCAACAACAACCCTTCACCCATCGGACAAGATCGCAATCCGGAATTTGGCAGAGGGGAACGTACTGGTAGAATCTTCTTAGGATTGATCATCATGACGATCGGCTCAATCTTCTTAGCAAAGCAAAGCGGTGTTGAAGTTCCAGGATGGTTGTTAAGCTGGCCGATGATATTGATCGTAGTCGGAATATTTGTTGGCGTAAAGCAGCGCTTCAAAGATTGGGCTTGGTTAATTTTGATCTTGATCGGCGGTGCATTCCTCGCCGGACGCCTTATCGAAGGTTTTAACATTGGTCACTACATGTGGCCTGTGATTATCATCGCGGTTGGCTTAATCATGATCATCAGACCTAAAAAAAAAGAATGGGAACATTGGAGAGGAAGACTAGATGAGAGAAGGCCGATCACGCCTGAACCCTATGCAACCGCTGCACAACAAGCACCGAGACGTAATGGTGAAGAATATTTCGAACTGGTAAACGTATTTGGTGGTTCAAAAAAAGTAGTTATCTCAAAAGATTTCCGCAGCGGAGAAGTCGTAACCATCTTTGGTGGCAGCGACATTAACTTTGGACAAGCAGACATGAATGGTCCTGCGACATTAGAACTCGTGCAAATTTTTGGCGGCGCAAAATTGATCGTGCCTGCAAACTGGAAAATTCAAACAGAAGAACTCGTGTGCATCTTTGGCGGCTTAGACGACAAACGTAGTCCAAGCTCGCTTAATACTGAAAGTGATAAAGTGCTCATCTTAAAAGGCACTTGCATCTTTGCAGGTATCGACATCAGAACCTACTGATGATTATTAAAAAAGGCCATGCATATAATCCTCATAATCCTCGTATTTCTTATGAACTGGTATATCGCAAAAATCGTGTTCGGCATCAAAACAGAAGCAGCACAGAAACAACAATTCGATGAGCAACTTCGACTCATTAGCGCCGACAATCAAGAAGAAGCTTTCTTGAAAGCTCGTACCATCGGATTAAACGAAGAAGATCTGTTTTTCAATGATAAGAACACCGCCGTGAAATGGGAGTTCATCAACGTTTCAGAACTCATTCCAATGAAAAATATGGAAGACGGCGTTGAAGTATATTCAAAAATTCATGAGATCGAGGAACCCGCGAACTATATTCATGTAGTACATCAAAAAGCGATTGCGATTCGTCTCAACGCTCGTCCCCTTTTTTAAGCCGTAACGATACCTGACCTTGAGCCAAAACGGAGTTTCAAAAACCAAGATCGCACTGTTCTATGCAGGATGGTGGCTTCTATTGGAAGTATTAGAAACTTATGCGCTCATCAAGACCTTCAACTTAGACTGGCATGTAGCCCTCACCGATGCATTGAACACAAACTTGTTGATTGCTACGGCGGGCTACTTCATGTTTAGTGCGCTTAATTACTACAGACCAAGTCCGAAAAATGCGATGTACTTGCTCGTGTGGAGTGTGATCATGTCGGGTGCGTGCGTACTCCTTCATAATTACCTGCTATCACATTATTGGTTCCAACACAACGAAGCATACCAACATTTTTTACAAGCATCTACGATTATGCGTGGATTGTTCTGTTGGTTGATGATCATGCTCATCGTGATCATGAGCTATATCTGGTACTATATGCGCGACCAGCAAGATGCAGAGCAACGACAAAACGATGCCTTGAAACTTGCACGTGAAGCGGAGCTCACAAATCTGCGTCAACAACTACAACCTCACTTTTTGTTCAATAGCTTAAATTCAATCAGTGCGCTGGCAGGATCGCGCCCTGAAGAAGCACGAAAAATGGTACAACAGCTTTCTGACTTTCTTCGTGGCACGATTCGTCGCGACAATAGTCAGATGGTGCCGCTATCGGAAGAGATACACCATCTCAACCTTTATCTCGAAATTGAAAAAGTTCGGTTTGGACATCGACTACGAACAGAAATCATCGCCGATGAATCCTTATCCGCCCTGCTACTTCCGCCCCTGCTCTTACAACCCATCGTAGAGAATGCAATCAAGTTTGGTTTATATGATACGGTTGGCGAAATCACGATCAGCATCAACGCATCAAAAGAAGCAGATGCCTTATCCATTAGCGTCCACAATCCTTTTGATCCCGATACGGCCTCGCCGCGACAAGGTACTGGCTTTGGATTGCAGTCCATACAACGTAGGCTATACTTGCTTTTTGCTCGTCAAGATCTACTTCAAACGAGCAAGGCTGGAAACATTTTTACAACTACCGTTAAAATTCCTCAACCACAATAACCATGATTAAAGCCATCATCATCGATGACGAACCGCTTGCGAGAAGCATCGTTCGCGAATATCTTCAGCAGCATGCGGGCATTGAAATTCTTCAAGAATGTAATGATGGTTTTGAAGGCGTCAAAGCAATTGCACAGCACAAACCTGATTTGATTTTCCTTGATATTCAGATGCCGAAGATCAATGGTTTTGAAATGCTGGAGCTTATTGAACAACCACCAGCTGTGATTTTTACAACAGCTTTCGACGAGTATGCCATGAAAGCTTTTGAAGCACACGCCATTGATTACCTCCTCAAACCCTTCAGCAAAGATCGGTTCGACAAAGCCCTTCAAAAATGGCAGCAACAAAATCAACTCACGGAAGTAAAAACGGCGCAACAAGTAGTTGTCAATGAAGAAATTCGTCAGCCTGAAGAACGAACACGCATTGTCGTGAAGGAAGGTGGGAATATCCGAATCATCCCCGTACATGAAGTCCACTATCTCGAAGCATACGACGACTACGTGAAGATCTATACAGCCAAGGAGATGTTTCTGAAAAAGAAAACGATGGGATTTTATGAACAATCGCTCGACGCTGCAACCTTCGTACGTGTTCATCGTTCCTACATGATTCAACTCAATCAACTTACACGCATTGAGCCGCTGGAGAAGGACAGTCACGTTGCGCTACTTAAAAGTGGCATACGCATTCCACTCAGCAAAAGCGGTTACACAAAGTTGAAGAGTGTATTAGGACTCTAACAGAAGCGTATTAAAGGATGGAAAAAAGAAAAGCCGCATTAGGATTTATTTTTGTTACGTTGCTTATTGACGTCATGGGATTCGGGATCATCATCCCCGTAATGCCGGAATTGATTGGCGACTTGATGCACGTGGAGGCGAATGAAGCATCCGAAATCAATGGATGGATGTTGGCAGCTTTCGGTGCAATGCAATTTCTTTTCTCACCGCTCGTTGGAAACTTGAGTGATCGCTTTGGACGGCGCCCGGTACTCCTTGCTTCGCTTTTCGGTTTTGCACTCGACTATTTACTCTTATTTTTTGCACCGACGATAGCATGGCTTTTCGTCGGTCGGATCATTGCCGGCATCATGGGCGCGAGCTTTACCACGGCGTCAGCATACATCGCTGACGTAACACCGCCCGAAAAACGCGCACAAAGTTATGGAATCATCGGCGTTGCATTCGGACTTGGATTCATACTCGGTCCGGCACTAGGTGGCGTTCTTTCGAAGTTTGGACCGCGTGCACCATTTGCTGCTGCCGCTGTACTCACGTTGCTAAATTGGCTTTACGGATTTTTCATCCTGCCGGAATCACTCGACCCTGCTCATCGAAGACCATTCGATTGGAGACGTGCTAATCCACTTGGTACATTAAAATTTTTACTGCGCTACAAAGTTATCCTCGGGCTCGTTGCCTCCATCGTACTACTCTACATGGCGTCGCATGCTATTCAAAGTACATGGTCGTTTTATACAGAATTCAAATTTGGATGGACGGGCTTCGACATTGGACTGTCACTCGCATTTGTCGGTGTACTTATCGCCGGTGTGCAAGGAGGACTCATTCGTTTTGTTATACCCAAACTCGGTGAAAGAAGAAGCGTATACATTGGCGTCTTCCTCAACGCAATTGGTTTGATCCTTCTCGGCCTTGCCACACAAGGTTGGATGATGTACGCTTTTTTAGTACCGTATTGCCTCGGCGGTATTACAGGGCCGGCGTTGCAAGGCATCATGTCTAAACAGGTACCCCCAAATGAGCAAGGAGAATTACAAGGGTCACTCACAAGTTTGATCAGCATTACATCGATCTTTGGGCCAATCATGATGAGCGAATTATTCTATTATTTTTCTAAGCCCAACCCGGTTGGATATTTTCCAGGCGCAGCGATGATTACCGGTGCCGTATTCATGATCATCAGCGCACTGATGGCGCGCGTGAGTTTAAAGAAAAATTTATTGGTAACCGAAGTAGCACCTGATCAAGTACCACCATCGCATCATTGATCAAACGTTAATACCACGGGTATACTCAATGCGTTCATCAATTTAACCTTCGCTGATAATTTTTCCTTCTCACGAAGGGGAACTTCACCGCGCATAAAGCATCGTGATTGAAAATCTTGCTCCAAAATTTTCAATTCAAATTCCTTCACCAACTTCATCACATCTGGCGTAACCGGGTAATCGTATTGAATTTGAAAGGTATGGAAGACTTCTTTGGTAATAATCACAGCATCATTCAACGCCGCTTCTGCAGAAGTTTTATATGCGCTCACAAGCCCACCAACACCAAGCTTCACGCCACCAAAATATCGCACGACCACGACAAGCACATCGGTGAGATTTTTCGAACGAATCTGTCCGATAATGGGATCGCCAGCAGAATGATTTGGTTCACCATCGTCAGCAGCGCGAAATATCTTTTTTTCAGGGCCGAGAATCCAAGCGTAACAGTGATGTCGTGCGTCGAAATAAATTTTTCTTAAGTCATTTAAGCGTTCTTTTATTTCGCCCTCGGATTGCACAGGGTAGGCAAAAGCAAGGAATTTGCTTCCCTTTTCCTTATACGTGCCTTCACACGGCTTCTCGATGGTTTGATAACTGAAAACAGGCATGTAACCTGATTGATTTTTTTTCGTCAAAGAAAGGAAATAAATGCATCTTGTATGCAACCTCCTTTAACTGTTCCTGTCTCTTAGTCCGTAATCCATTTAACTATGAAAAAACAATTATCACTCCTCAGCTTAGCGCTCATACTTTGCGTCACTACGCTTTTCGCCCAAAATCGTGAGACTCGCTCCGTTGGATCGTTCACAAAAGTCTCGTTCCGTACGCCTGGCAAATTATACATCCGCCAAGGCAGCTCGCAAAAGGTAGAGATCGAAGGTAAAAAAGATATCGTGAGTCAAATTGAAACCGAAGTAGAAGGTTCCAAACTTGTGATTGGCAAAAAAGGAAAATGGTCTGATTGGAGCTGGGGCAGTGATGACCAGATTACAGTTTACATCACAGTAACAAAACTCGAAGGATTAAATGTTGCAGGTTCCGGTGATGCCATCGGCGAAACAAAATTCACAACCGACAATGTTGAATTATCAGTAAGTGGATCTGGATCTCTAAAAATTGACGTTGCCGCTTCTGGAAGCATGGACGCTAACGTGTCGGGTTCAGGTAATATGGATTTGAAAGGAAGCGCAAAAAGTCTTGAAAGCGATGTAAGCGGATCCGGTGGCATTGATTTCACGCTTGCTATAACGGACAACGCTGACTTCGCCATTTCAGGGTCGGGTAAGATTGAAGGAAGTGGTTCAGCCAAGTATGTAAAAACATCCGTGACGGGTTCAGGAAAAATTCTGTGCCGCGATTTAGTAACAAATCGCTGCGATGTGCGCATCTCTGGTTCAGGCGACGTAGAGATTAACGTTACAAATGAGCTGGATGCAAACATTACAGGTAGTGGTACCGTTACTTATAAAGGCAACCCGAGCAAAGTGAATAGCAGCGCAACAGGTAGTGGAAAAGTAAGCAAGTTCTAAGAACATATCATTAACCGTTAAAGGCTGTCTCAAAGAATTTGGGACAGCTTTTTTTTTTGCGAGTATGTCTCGGGCATCAATTTTTCATAGCTTTCACCATGGAAATTGATTTACAATTTGATTTAGAGTCAGCTTTTAGACTATTCCTCTCTTTTGTTATTGGCACGGCCATTGGCATGGAGCGGGAATATCGTAGCAAAGCCGCTGGCCTTCGTACGATTATCATGATCTGCTTGGGCGCCACAATCTTTACGGAAATCTCCATCGCTATTGGGGGCGCATCTCCCGACCGCATCGCTTCCACCGTCGTTACAGGTATCGGATTTCTTGGCGCAGGCGTAATCTTCCGCGACGGCCTAACTGTCAGTGGAATTACTACCGCAACTACCATTTGGATTTCTGCCGCGCTGGGCATGGCGGTCGGCGCAGGGGAATATTTCATTGCACTATCGGGGTCGGTCATCGTCATCGTCGTGCTGACACTTTTCGAAAAAGTAAAATTGCAAATCTCCCGACAACATCAAGCACGAACGTATAAGATCGAGTTTGAGCGCACGCATGCACTGAAAGAACTTATCAACGTAAAACTATCATCTCTGCAACTTCGCTATCTGCAAGAACGTGATATGAAGAAAGAAGACAGCACAATACTGGTATATGAAGTATTTGGTACGGAAGCGAGGCTTGAAGCATTTAATGCGTTTTTAAAAGAAGAAGCGCGTATAAAATGTTACGAATATTGATGGGTGAAGTAGCGACGGCTCAAGTAAACTCATTCCACATACGGCCACCCGTCGTCATGCCACAATAACTTTTCGATCTTCAATTTTGGTTTGCCTTGATCCGCAGCATCGTAAGCATGAAAGACTAAATAGTCGACACCGTCAAAAGTGTAGACAGCGTTATGACCTACACCTGGCCAAGCAGCATCGCCGCCACGCAGTAGTGATCCCCCGCCCTCATCCATTCGCTTCCCATCCTTATCTACATAGGGGCCGTGAATTTTCTCAGCACGACCAACCATGATCTTATAGTTGCTGTCGACACCTTTACAACAATAATCGAACGAGACAAAGAGGTAATAATATTGCTTGTGTTTAAAAATGAACGGCGCTTCAACGGCTGCATCGCCACCATCATGATCCGCCCGTTTAAAATCACGTGAGCGCTTCGAAACCGTGTACCACTCCTGCGGATCTGCAATTTTAGTGAGCGTCTTGTCAAGCTTCACCAACTTCATTCCACTCCAAAATGATCCGAATACAAGCCATGGAATTTGTGCGTCGTCATAAATCAAATTCGGATCGATGGCATTCCAGAGATCGCGACCTGGAACAGATTGAATGACTTTGCCATGATCAACCCATTTAAAATTTTTCTCCTGAGAATTCAGTGTTTCGTTGGTTGCTACACCGATGCATGAAGTATTTTTCCCGAATGCAGAAACTGAGTAGTAGAGATAAAATTTTCCGTTGTGAAAAGAAACATCTGGTGCCCAAACATGTCCTTTAAATCCTGGCACAGCTTCCACTGCCCATGCAGGAGGTGCATTAAAAACTGGCTTCTCTTCTTTCCAGTTTTTCATATCCGTTGAAGAAAAAACGGAGATACCCTTGCCCGTACAGAACAAGTAGTATACTCCGTTTTGCTTGATCATAACCGGATCGTGTACACGAATATTCTGGGCCAACGTTTTACATTGTAGGCCACAAAAAATTATCACGACTAGCAGTACACGAACCACTGATTACTTTGTTTTAACTTTTAGCACGGTCATGGAATACGGCGCCAACGCTATCGCTACAGTTTTTCCCTTTACAGAAACTTTTTCTTCAGTCGGCTTAATATTTAGCGAGCCGAATGAATTCACAGCGTCTAGATCTTGACTCTTCAGTATTGTTAGCGTACCTGTTGAATTGATTTTTTTTCCTCCCGCAAGCTCAACGTTGTGCCTTGCCTCCTTGTCGGTAACATTCACAAGTTTCACAATGATTTCTTTCGTGGCGTTGTCCCAAGCGGCAGTTGCATAAATTCCTTTCTGCCCTGTCAATTTTTCTTTGTCTTCAAGTATAGAAAGAACGTTAGTACCCTTGTTGCTTGCGAACAACTTCTGCACATAGTAGTTGGCCGTTCCGTATGCTTCGAGGTTGTTGAACCAAATGAGATCCGGTGTCCATTGCCAACCTTCTGCATGCGCGAAGAGTGGGGCATACGATGCCATATACACCACGTCGGCGTTGCGCTCAAGGCCCGTCATGAATGCCGCTTCAGACAGTGCGCACTTCCATGAGTTTTTGTTCTCCGGACTAGCAATACCTGCGCTCTGTGCAGCATACTCACCAGCGAAAATTTTCGGTCCCTTGCGATCATAGTTGTCATAGCGTGAAGCATTTTGCTGAAACCATTCCGGATTCTTATAATAATGTTCGTCCAAAATATCGGCTTTCAACTCGCGCAATGTTGGATTTAAATAATCGAACAGCTCACCATCTGGTGAAGGTCCAACACTTGTTACCAATTTTATTTCCGGATACTTGGCTTTAATCGCTTTTGCAAAAACTTTGTAACGCTCGATGTACTGAGGTCCCCACTGCTCATTACCGATTCCTAAAAATTTCAAATTGAAAGGCGCGGGATGCCCTAAATCGGATCTTAGCTTTCCCCATGTCGTGTTAACGTCGCCATTGGCAAATTCGATCAGGTCAAGCGCATCTTGCAAGTATGGATCAAGTTCTTCCAATGGAACAACTTCACCCGTGTTGAACTGGCATGCCATACCACAATTTAAAATTGGCAGAGGTGATGCACCAATGTCTTCTGACAACTGGAAGTACTCAAAGAATCCTAAGCCGAATGTTTGATAATAGTCAGGCGTAGACCGATGTTTAAATTCTGAATTCCAGCGATTCACAATCAGTTCACGATCTTCAATTTTGCCGACAGTTTTTTTCCATTGATACCGTGTAACAAGTTCTCTCCCTTCAACGATACATCCTCCGGGGAAACGAAGAAATCCAGGTTTCATATCAGCGAGTAATTGAACGAGATCTTGTCGTAGTCCTTCAGGTCTTCCTTTCCATGTATCGTTCGGAAAAAGTGAGATCATATCGGCTTCAACAATTCCTTTGCCTTCAAACCAGATTTTGAAAGAGGCTTTCAGATCAGTACTCGTCGCAGTGAAGCTAACTTTTTGTTTTGTCCAATCTTTGCCAACCGTCAACGTCGCACTTCCAATAGATTCGTCTTCACTGTTCACTAATTCGACACGCATTTTTCCATTTCCTTCGACTGCTCTTGCCCACAATGAAAAATGATATTGTAAGTCTTTTTTGATACCCATGCCACGGAAACCTTCGTTGGAAATACCGTAGCTTCCCTTTGATGCATCGAAAGTAAAACGAGCATAGCGTGGATTATTTTTGTTTGTTGTCGTACGATTTTCGATAAGTACAGATCCTGTTGCGCCGTCTTTCTTAATTTCTTTCCAGCCCATCATCGGCGAATAAAATTCGAAAGATCGATTTTTGATAAGCTCAGCATATAATCCGCCATCAGCGCCAAGATTGATGTCTTCGAAAAAAATTCCCCACATCGTCGGTTGAATTTCCGCGATCGGCTTATCGGTATTCACCGTTATTTTCGATTGGCCATAACTATACCATGCGATCACAGAACACCCGAGCGTGATCATCAACTTCTTTAGATTCATAACTAAAATTTATCGTGACTAACCCCTACTTATTTCAATTCCAGCACCACCACTGAGAATGGCGGAAGTTTCACTTGAAGTTTTCCGTTTTTCAACTGCGCATCTTTGAATGCTGCAGGCTTAATCTTATCCGTTTGCTCGAAAGAGTTGAAGTCCTGAACTTTCGCGCTCGTTAAAATTCGGCCGCTCACCGTTTTGTATTCATTACGAGAAAGGTCTATCGTAATTTCTTGCGACTGTTTTGAATCAATATTCACCAATGAAATATGCGTTGCTCCTTTCGCATCTTTTGTAGCAGAAGCCGACACCGCAGGAAGCGACTGGTTGTTAAACTTATACTCTGCTGATTTAATCACCAACGGAACGAGCTTCGCATCCTGATGCACATTGTACATCTCCATCACGTGGTAAGTTGGCGTGAGAATCATCTTATCTTCTTTTGTAAGAATAACAGATTGCAACACATTGATTGTTTGTGCGAGGTTGGCTATTCGAACCCGCTCGGCATGGTTGTTAAATATATTTAGCGTCATGCCGGCAATCATCGCGTCGCGCATGGTATTCTGTTGGTAAAGGAATCCCGGGTTAGTACCATCTTCAACATTGTACCATCCGCCCCATTCATCAACAACCAATGCAATTTTTTTCTTCGGGTCATACTTGTCCATGATCGTCGAGTGACGGGTCACCAGTTCTTCCATCCACCAAGCAGATTTCATTGTAGCAAAATATTGCTCTTCAGTAAATGCGGTGGCTGATCCTTTATGATTCCACTCCACTGTCGAGTAATGATGCAACGCAATACCATCGAGCATGTGGTGCGGAATGTCACGCATCAATACTTCTGTCCAATGATAGTCTGCTTCGTTAGCGCCCGACGCTATACGAAATAATTTGCTGCTATTCGACCAGTCTGACATAAACGTTGCATACTGGCGATAGATATTCGCATAGTGTTCAACGCGCATGTTACCGCCGCAACCCCAAGCTTCATTTCCTACACCCCAGAACGAAACGTTCCAAGGCTTCTCTCTACCATTTGATTTTCGAAGATTCGACATCGGGCTCACACCTGGATGATTAACATATTGAACCCATTCTGCAAACTCTTGTACCGTGCCACTTCCAACATTACCAGCGAGGTACGGCTCAGTGCCGATCAACTCACACATATTTAGAAAATCGTGTGTCCCAAAACTGTTGTCTTCAGTAACACCACCCCACCACTGGTTAACGATCGTGGGTCTTTTATCTTTTGGACCAATACCGTCTTTCCAATGATATGTATCTGCAAAACATCCGCCAGGCCAACGAAGATTAGGAACTTTCAATTTCTTCAACGCATCCACTACATCGTTACGAACACCGGATGTGTGCGGGATCGTTGTATTTTTTTCACCAACATAAAATCCATCGTAAATGCATCGACCCAAATGCTCCGCGAAATGCCCGTAAATATTTTTGCTCACAACCGTCTCTTGCGCATTGGGCAAAAGTTCGATGGTATTGCTCTGCCCATACGCCATCAGCGACAGGTAGGTTGAAAAAACAACAAGTAAAAAGGATTTGGTGATTGGTCGTCTCATCATACTTTCTGGTTTATCTGGATTGCTCAAATCGGCAGTCCGTATTAGGTGATTGTTTTTTAACAACTGTCAAGATCAGAACGCTGCTGTGAAAATGCCTAATTCAGATCCTATCAATCGTTTGTAAATAATGTACAATTTACACTTATTTATTTAAAAGGTATGAACCACACTTATTATTTTTATTCACTACATAAATAATGTAGATGTGTTCCAAAAAAAATGACCGGCGCTACACCGGTCACTTTTACTTTCTTTGTGCTTAAATGAACTTCACCCCTTCATGGTGTAGTTTACTGTATTTCGCTTTATCGAATACATAATAGAATGCGCCTTTACGCGAAGATTCTTTTTCTTTTTCGTTGAGCTTATTAAGTATGCCCAATGAAAGAACCTTTCTGGTGAAGTTGCGCTTATCAAGCGGACTTTCATAAATCGCTTCGTACAGATTTTGCAACTGCGGAAGTGTAAATTTTCCTGGAAGCAATTCAAAACCAATCGGGTGATTGGCAACTTTTTGTTGAAGACGATCTTTTGCTTTTTCAAGCATGTCCTTATGATCGAATATTAAATCTGGTATTGAGTTTAGCGGAAACCAACGCGCTTCGTGCTCAAGCTGAAGTTGCTCACTATAATCTGCAATGTTGATGAGTGCATAGTAGGCTATCGAAATAACACGTCCTTCGGAATCGCGGTTAACATCACTGAAGCAATACAATTGCTCCATGTAGATGTCGTGCATTCCGGTGAGTTGATGCAAAACGCGAATAGCAGCTTCATCGGTGCTTTCATCTCTGTTGACGAAACCACCCATCAGCGACCACTTACCTTTCTCAGGTTCAAAACCTCTTTTAATTAGCAGCGCTTTCAATTGACTGCCATCAAATCCGAAGATGATGCAGTCAACGGCGACCAAAACGCGGTCGTGACTTGTGTACTTGTCAATATCCATTGCGGGTCTTTTGTTGGTTGGTTTGGGCTATACCGCTAAATATCTACAATATTACCAGAATTTAACATAGAGCGCGGCTAAAATTAGAAATGTCATAATTATCATGATCGTTGTTGAAGGCTTTACTCTAAACATTTCAGCATCGATGTCGAATGATTTCGGATTAATTTTCGGCCCGCTTAAACTCATTATGACCATAACCAACACCGTGAAGAGGAACGAAAGTCCCATGCAAATCAAGAATGGAATTTCATATCCACCTTTACCGTTGGGATATGCCGTGTATAAAAACGTTTCGTTTCCGAGTAATTGTGGCGCCATTTGATTGAAGAAAACCGATAACGCAAATCCAGTAACAACACCGGCAATCGCCGCGGCGCCCGTCGTGCGTTTCCAGAACATCCCTAAGATGAACATGGCAAACACACCTGGACTAATGAACCCTGTATATTTTTGAATGAATGTAAATCCACCTTCGCCACCAATACCGAGGAGATCTTCCCATGTAAAGATCAATGCAACAATCATAGACACCACTACAGAAAGTCGGCCTACCCATACAAGTTTCTTTTCGTTGGCTGCACCGTCGATATACTTTTTATAAATGTCTAAAGTGAAGATTGTCGAGATACTGTTTGCTTTGCCTGCGAGCGACGCAACAATTGCTGCTGTGAGCGCTGCGATTGATAACCCTTTCAATCCACTTGGCAAGAAACCTAAGATTGCTGAATACGCGCCATCTTTACTTCCGCCTTCCAATTGTGGAAGATGTCCATTTTTATACAACACATAAGCCGCAATACCTGGCAGCATCACGATGATGGGCATCATCAACTTTAAGAAACCAGCGAACAAAATTCCCGTGCGTGCAGTTTGCAGGTCGGCCCCCAGCGCACGTTGCGTGATGTACTGATTACATCCCCAGTAGTTAAGATTTACGATCCACTGTCCTGCGAAATACATCGCGATGCCAGGCAACACCAAGTACTTATTGATATGTTCTTGTGTTGAATCAGGACCTGGTTTATCGATGATCATATGAAAATGATCCGGAGCATCTTTCATCAACACTTTGAAGCCTTCTAACGCACTCGAGCCTAAGCCGAATTTCTCACTCACAATTGTCAACGCTAAATATGTTGTCGCTAATCCACCAATAATCAAAACACCCACTTGGATTACATCGGTGTAGCCGATCACTTTCATTCCGCCGAGCGTAATCACCAGCGCAAAAATGGCGAGTCCGAGCATAATCACGTGCAATGATTCGCCGCCTACCAATCCGTTGATTGCTACTGCACCCAAGTATAAAATTGATGTGAGGTTAACGAAGATGTACAAGAACAACCAGAAGCCCGCCATGATCAACGCTACCGTTTCGTTATAGCGCGTTTTCAAAAATTGCGGCATCGTGTAGATTTTGTTCTTGAGATAAATGGGAATGAACCACACCGCGATGATGATCAACGCGATGGCAGCAATCCATTCGTAGGCAGCAACAGCAATACCAACAAAAAATCCTTCACCACTCATCCCGATAAATTGCTCAGCAGAAATATTCGAGGCTATCAACGATGCACCAATGGCCCACCATGTAAGCGATCCTTCTGCGAGAAAAAAATCCTTCGTATCTGTGACAGCTTTCTTCTTTTGATTATAGACCCAAAAGCCATAGCCGGCTACGATTAAAAAGTAGATAATACAGACCAGATAGTCTGCTAAGACTAGAGAATGATTCATATAGGTTTAGGATTAGGGCGGTTGTTGTTGACGTTATTGCTTAAAGCTTGTTGTAATACATTTCATTCCATCGTAGTTCATTCCTGAACTGATGAATATTGGTTTCTTTTCCGATGTGAACACATTCGATGTCGGCCATATCGGCAAAATCCTGCAGGTGTTCAGATGTCAAGTTCTGACTGTAGCAAGTATGGTGCGCACCACCAGCTAATATCCATGCTGCGCAACCGGTGTACATGTCAGGATAAGGTTTCCACAACACGCGTGCTACCGGTAACTTCGGAAGTTCTTCTTTCGGTGCTACCGCAGAAACTTCATTCACGAGTAATCTGAATCGATTTCCCATATCAATGATCGATGCATTCAATGCTTCTCCCGCCGCACTATTAAACACGAGGCGTACCGGATCCGCTTTACCTCCAATTCCAAGTGGATGAATCTCACAAGATGGTTTACCGTCGGCGATCGATTCACAAATTTCCAACATGTGTGCGCCCAATACCATTGGGTTTGATGGATCGAAATGATATGTGTAGTCTTCCATAAATGAATTACCACCTTTCAATCCACTTCCCATCACTTTCATCGCGCGTACAAGTGTTGCTGTTTTCCAATCACCTTCGCCTCCGAAACCGTAGCCTTCCGCCATTAATCGTTGAACGGCAAGGCCAGGCAACTGCACCATACCATGAAGGTCTTCAAACGTATCTGTAAACCCTTTGAAATTTCCAGCTTGTAAAAATTGACGGAGGCCAATTTCAATACGCGCAGATTCGCGCAAAGCATATGATTGATCACCGCCTTTACGAAGCGATTTCGCTACGGTATAAAGTGACTCATATTCGGCACACAATGTATCGATCTCGGCATCGCTTACAGCACCAATCACTTTCACCAAGTCACCAACGCCATAACCATTCACCGCGTAGCCAAATTTAATCTCAGCCTCAACCTTGTCTCCTTCCGTAACAGCAACCTGACGCATGTTATCACCAAAGCGACAAAAACGCGCACCTTGTAAATCGTTCCATCCAGCAGCTGCACGCATCCATACATTAATGCGCTCTTGCACATTTCCATCTTGCCAGTGACCTACGACAACCTTGCGATTCAGTCGCATGCGACTCATGATAAATCCAAATTCACGATCACCATGTGCGCTCTGATTAAGATTCATAAAATCCATGTCGATATCTTTCCATGGAATATCACGATTGAACTGTGTATGCAAATGCAACAATGGCTTTTGCAGAATTTTCAATCCGCCGATCCACATTTTTGCAGGCGAGAAAGTGTGCATCCAGGCAATGATTCCAATACAATTTTTTGCAGCATTAGCATCTTGACATAGCTGGTAAATTTCTTCGGGTGTTTTCAGTACGGGCTTAAACACAACTGTCGTCGGAATTTTTGATGAAGAATCTAACGCCTTTGCAATCTCTTGCGAATGCGCTGCAACTTGCTTCAAAGTCTCTTCACCATATAGAAACTGACTTCCCGTTACAAACCAAACTTCAAAGTTTTTTAGCTTAATCATTTATCTAGTAGTTATCTGTTATTACTTTTTAATCCGTGATCACACACGATCTGTATTCTTATTATTTCGAATTGAGGTCAACACTGGTTACTTTCTCGGGGAACCACACCGTCATCTCACCTTTTCCACGATGCGCCCAAGCGTAGTAAGGAATTGCCACGATAGGTTGCTTCACAGTGCTTATGGTTGTTCCCAGAGCATCAACCGTGACTGCGGCAGCGTCACCTGTTAGTACAACAACGCCATTCAATAAGTCCTTTTTAAGCTCGGGTTTTAAAGCTATGCCTTGCGGCAAAATAATGTTAGCAGTTCTACCGCTGTTGTCGGGCCATTCCGCGCAATACACAAGCGGTCCGCGTTGTATGGCCACACGCCCTGCGTCGTCTTTCACATTTGCGTTGGCAACCACGCGTTGTACGTCCATTGGCAAGTTTACGCTCACGACATCGCCCTTCTTCCAAGTCCGCGTCAACACCGCGTAACCTTTTTCAATTTTGTATTCTACGGGCTTCCCATTTAATGTGAGGGATGCTTTGCTTGACGAAGGATTTGAGAATGTATAAAGATCAGACGGAATGGCCTGCTGCTGTGCCCAACCCGGAATGCGAATCATCAAACTAAATGGAAGCGATGATGCTGGGTTGATCGAAAATTTCAAGTCGCCATCCCATGGATAATTGTTGCTTTGAATCACTTCAACATTCTTCTTATTGATTGTCACTTTCGACTTACTTGACGCAAAAAGATTCACATACAACTTATCACCCTGCTGCGCATACATGTATCCCGGCACCGATGGTATGAGTCGTGTGATATTTGTCGGACAGCACGAACATGTAAACCATCCAGATCGACTTGACTCTTGATGTTGATCGTGGGAACTGTTCTTCACTTCCAACACATTGGTGTAGAAGAAAGATTTTCCATCCATGCCCACCCCTGATATTAATCCATTGTATAAGGACTTTTCAAGAATGTCGATGTATTTTGAATCACCATGCAGCATGAACATGCGATGGTTCCAATAGACGTTTGCAATCGCTGCGCAAGTTTCATTGTATGCACTTTCATTAGGAAGATAGTAGTTATCGCCAAAGCGCTCGCCGTCACCGAGTGCACCTACACCACCCTGAACATAAATTTTCTTCGACACCACATTGTTCCAAATCGCATCGATGGCTTTCAAAAATTTCTCATCGCCCGTAAGTGCGGCAACGTCTGCCATTGCAGCATACTGATAGCCTGCGCGAACGGCGTGACCTATCGCTTCATCTTGATCAACCACAGGCTTATGGTCTTGCCAATATGAACCGTTCATCCACGGGTTGTTACTCTTGGCATCGTAAGGATGATGACCACGTTGTTCGAGAAAATATTTGGCTGTTGCTAAGTATTCTTTCTTACCAGTGATTCGATACATCTTCACCAGTCCCATTTCTACAACTTGGTGGCCAGGTGCTACATGACGTTTATCACTTCCGGGGCCAAATACGCTGCATACTAGATCGGCATTGCGAATAGCAATGTCCAACAAATTTCTTTGCCCCGTTGCTAAGAAGTGCGCTACGGCAGCCTCATACAAGTGACCTGAATTATAAAGTTCGTGGCTTTTGTCGCGCTCCAGTATCCAACGCTCGGGTCCCGCCCATTCGTGTGGTGCCGACGGATTGATGGTGCGTGCTGTGTACAAGTATCCATCGGGCTCTTGCGCCGCTGCCACTTTCATAATCAGCGTGTCGATATACTGCGATAACTTTTTATCCGGATATAAACTCAATGAGAACGATGCGCCTTCTATTGTCTTGTAAATGTCAGTATCATCAAATGGATATACGGTGCAAAACTTTCCGCTCTTCGCAGCGGCCATATCGAAATTTTTCACGCGCCCCGTTTCTTCACAGCGCGCGAAAGATGCTGGTATGGTGACCTTATGATTTGTTTCTATCCGTGGCAACCAAAACTTATCGTCTAGTTTAACTTGCGTAAAAGTGACGCCTTGAATGGGATAGTCCTTTAATTGTGCGCGTACTGAAAACGATAAGCAGAGGAATAAAACAAAAATGGTATTGCGTAATTTATTGTCCATAGTAAGAATGTGGGCCATGTTTACGTTCATAATGTTTTCTGACAAGGGAATCTTTCAAGCGTGGAGCCTCTCTGTTGATTTGTTCCGTGAGATAGGCCATCTGCGCGACAGACTCTAGCACTGCGCTGTTATAAACCGCCTTGTGTGGTGTTTTACCCCAGGTAAAAGGTGCGTGATTGCCTACCAAAATCATTTCAATTTCCTCGTAAGAGAGATTTCTCTTCAACAAGCAGTTGATGATTTGGAAACCTGTTTCATATTCATAATCACCTTCGATCATCTTATCATCCATGGGAGGAGCACAAGGAATATCAACAGTGTTATGATCGGCATGCGTTGTTCCAAAGATAGGAATGTCGCGTTGTGCTTGCGCCCAAGAGGTGGCGTAGGTCGAGTGCGTGTGGACTATGCCACCGATATGCTCCCAGTGCTTATATAATACAGCGTGTGTCTTGGTATCAGAAGAAGGGCGCAATTTTCCTTCAACCACGTTGCTATCGAAATCAACGATCACCATTTTTTCCGGCGATAGTTCTTCGTAAGGAACGCCACTCGGCTTGATTGCAAATACACCCAACGCCCGGTCTACTGCGCTTACATTTCCAAATGTAAAAAGTACAAGGCCTAGTTTTGGCAACTGCATATTGGCTTCATACGCAGCTTGCTTAATATCTTGGTAGCGGCTCATCTTAATTCCTGTTTGAAACAAGTTCCGATACTTCATTTTTTTTCTGTTCGAGATGCGTACCTAGTTGCAGGTAGCGTTGATAACGCTTCGCATACAATGCAGATGCTTTTCGATCAGGGTGGTACTCCAGATCAAAACCACGCCCCATCACTTGCATCGCTTCTTCTACATCTTTATAAATACCAGCAGCAGTAGCGGCAAACATCGCGGCACCCAAAGCACAAGTTTGTTCTGAACGATGAATACGAATAGACATTCCCATGACGTCAGCCATCACTTGCATAATGTACGGCGACTTACGCGCAACACCGCCGAGTCCGATCAATCCTTTTACAGGAACCCCCTCATCATTGAAACGATCAACGATAGCCTTCGCACCGAAGCACGTTGCTTCAACAAGCGCTTTGAATAATTGAGGCGCATCACTTCCCAGATTTAAGCCAGCGAAAGCACCCTTCAACAATTGATTCGCATCCGGTGTGCGTCGTCCGTTGAGCCAATCAATCGCAAGTTCATTGTCGACATGCAACGGAAGTTGCGCCGCATGCTTAGAGAGTTCAGCAATCATGTTGTCGCTAATCTCTGCTTTCAACCGCTCAGCTACCTCCGGTGAAATCACTTTCGATGCAGGTAAGAATGTATTTAACGGCCACGATAGTACGTTCTTGAACCAGGCGTAAGAATCACCGAACGCAGATTGTCCTGCTTCTAGTCCAATCATGCCAGGGATTACCGATCCATCTACTTGGCCACAAATTCCTTTCACAAGTTTTCCCTGCATATCGGCGCGTGGCGCTACCAACATATCGCACGTGGAAGTACCCATCACTTTACTTAGATGATACGGCTCTATCTGTCCACCAACGGCACCCATATGCGCATCGAAGGCGCCGACACCAATCACAACATCAGTGGGAAGATCTAAACGCTCGGCCCATGCCTTACTGATTCTTCCTGCAGGTTTATCAGCGGTATAAGTATGTGTAAATAATCTTGCGGTGAAACCATCCAACAATGGATCTAGCGAGGAGAAGAATTGATTCGGCGGAAGGCCATCAAATTCCTCCGCCCACAATGCCTTATGTCCTGCGGAACAAACACCACGTTTCATCTCATGAACGTCGGTTCCTCCAGTCAGTAGAAAGGGAATCCAATCGCAATGTTCTACCCACGAGTAACATGCTTTCGCGACAGCAGGATCGACACGAAGGATGTGGAGCAATTTTGCCCAGAACCATTCCGATGAATATATACCACCAACATATTGCAAATAGTTTGTTTCAAACTTGTCGGCGTGATCGTTAATCTCTTGCGCCTCACGTGTTGCCGTATGGTCTTTCCAAAGCACGAACATCGCATTCGGATTTTCTGCAAACGCAGGTGTGAGTGCCAGTGGAGTGCCTGTCTTATCAACCGCTACAGGTGTCGAGCCAGTTGTGTCGACCGAAATCGCCTTGATCGCACCATTGATATTGCCGGCCTTCTTTAGGCAAGACTTTATCGTTTGCTCCAGCCCCTCTACATAATCGGAAGGGTGTTGACGAAATTGGTTTAATGAGGCATTGCAATACAAGCCGTCGCGCCACCGTGGATAATAATAAACGGCAGAGGCAATCTCCTGCCCATTGCGGGTGTCGACGATAATTGACCGAACTGAATCCGTCCCATAATCGACACCAATCACATATGCTTCATTTCCCATAAACTTTGAATATCAAAATGTTCAATCGTTTGTAATTCTTGTTAAAGGTACACTTATTTTATTATAAGTGTTAACATAACAGTTATAATTTTTAGCATAAAAAAATCCCTTGTTAGGGACTTTAAGTGCGATCTGGCCAACTTATACGATTAGGTCAGCGAATCGGGGGTCCGTATAGTCCTTCGCGAAGAAAAGAATGTTAGAATACGCCTTGAATTCCTCCTTATCATGCATCGTTGTGAGCACAACGCTCTTCATTCCAGCATTTTGTGCCGCCTCAACCCCTTTCGGAGCGTCTTCAAACACAATAGAGGTTTCCGGTTTAGCGCTTAAAAGAGCGGCTGCTTGCAAAAATGTAGAAGGATGAGGTTTGCTCTGCACTACGTCTTCGCCGCTCACAATCGCTGGAAAGTAATCGCGCAGGTTAAGATTATCCACCACGTAGTCTATATTAATAGAAGGTGCCGCTGAACCGATAGCCATCGGAATTTTCTTCTGTTGCGCCTTGTCTAGAAATAAACGCAAGCCTGGCAATAACTTTAAATGTGGCTTGTATACAGCTTGGTATTGCAGCTCTTTCTTTAAAGACAACGCACTAATTTCTTCCGTCGTAAATTTCCCTTTTCCGAAGATTCGATCAAACACTTCGTGATTTTTGCCATACATGTGGCTTCTTACAGCTTCGAGAGAAAGCCCCGCACCGAGTTCACCATTGATCAGATCGAACCACACTTTCAAATGAAAATGCATATCGTCAACCATTGTACCGTTGAGATCAAAGAGGAACGCAGTGTGTTTTGCTGATGTCATAGATTGTAAAGAGTGCAGACGTTGCTCACGCAAAAAGATCGACGACGACCATTTGCGTTTATCAACGATTAATGATTTTATACGGATGAAGTATAACGCCGCGCACAATCAAAAATTGTCCAGCGCAGTAGGTAAGCATGATCCAAAATCCAGCGTGATCGAGCGGCATCAAAAATTTGTTAATGGCAAGAATAGAATCGGACATCATGAATAGTAATGCGCCCGCGAACGCTGTGATCATGCTTTTGAAATCCGTTCTACCATAACGATAGAGTGCTGCCAGCACCATGCACATCAATATGAGTACATATACTACAACCGGAAATTTCAAAGCACCTAGCGACGGATATAACAAAATGATCAGTCCCGTACCGGCAAGTACAACCGGGAATGCCATGCGAATACTTTGAACGCCACGCAGCGGATTACCTGCGTTGTTGTCTCGAAATTGATGGAATGTAATGATGAGCATAACGTGCGTCACGAGAAATGCTGCGAGTCCGAATAGAAAGTATGCTTCATCCTTTTCTGCAACCATCAGTAAGACATCACCGATCCACGATGCAATCATGGCAACGACAAACGTACGCGAATGATTTCCTTCAGACACAAACCAATAATGTCCGCAAAGCGACAGCATAATAAGTGGCTTGCAGGTCTGGTGCAACAAATCATTTCCTAGCATGATGGCGACTAATTCTCCCACTGATGCCACAACGAATAGCGCTAGTGAAATCTTTTTCATGTTGCTAATTTTTGAGTGGGTTTACGGGTAACGACCACGACGAATGCACAGAGTGCAAGTGTACTGCACACCATGAAGGTAGGAAATAAATTGTCGAACGTGTTGTTATACAACATTCCTGAAGCAAAAGCGCCTACACCAATGCCAAGCTCCATAAAGATATATAGTGATGCAATCCCCCGTGCTTTGAAGTTTTCATCACTCAAGTCTGTAGCCCAGGCGAGTAATGTTGGCGACGTAGCACCTTGCCCAAATCCATATAAGACGATGCCGACAAAAAGTAACAACGTAGAGCTCGCCAAAGCGATGATTGCCGTAGATACAACGATAACCATCGTGGAAATGCGCAACACGGCAATTCTTCCCCAACGGTCAGATGCTTTCCCTCCCATCAATCTCACCGCGAGTGACGACAGAATGAGTGCACTGAATAACACACCTTCGTTACGAACACCTAGTGCTAGACCTACGTCGGGTAAAAGTGTGAACATGGCACCATAAGCATAACACGTGAGCAGAATCACAATACAGGGTATCAATACCAAGGGCTCTAGCCAGTCTTTTGCTGATGTCTTTAGCCTACGGAAATGAAAATGAGATTTAGCGAGCAACGACTCTTTTAAGTTCATTAACACAACAATTGAAATCAACGCCGTTGCCGACGATGTAAAGAACAATGCGTGATAACCAAATTCGTTGGCGATAAAACCGCCGACAGCTGCACCACCTGCCATGCCAACTGCGCCGGCTGTGCCCAATAATCCCATTGCCTCTCCACGTTGCTTCGCAGGAATGATATCGGCGAGATACGCAGCTTGTCCCGTGGGCGTAAAACCCGTTGAAAATCCATGCAATAATCGAAGCATGACAAACCCACTTACAGACGTTAATAGCGGATAGATTAAGCTGCATATCATGCATACAACGGAGCCAACAATAATCACCGGCACACGCCCGAAGGTATCGGCAAGTTTTCCACTGAAAGGCCGCGAAAGCAATGCTGTGAGCGTAAAGGCAGATATGATCAGCCCTTTGTAATCAGCACCACCCATCGATGATAGGTACGCAGGCAACTTGGGGATGATCATGTTGAAGCTCGCAAAAAAAAGCAATGAGCTGAGGCAAACGAGCCAAAAATTTCGAGCGTAACGCAAAGCGGGCTTGTTATCGGTGATCGGTTATCGGTTATTCGTTAACATGCCCTATGATTGCTGTGGTTGTTCTTGTGCGCCTAATAAGAACGCTTTGATGTAATCGTCAAGATCTCCATCAAGTACGTTCTGTGCATCGTGACGCTCCACTGCTGTGCGCGCATCTTTTACGAGCTTGTAGGGATGCAAAACATAATTTCTGATCTGAGAACCGAAATCAATTTTCATTTTTCCAGCTTCTATCTTGTCACGTTCTGCATGTCGTTTTTCCATCTCAAGTTGATACAACTTCGACTTGAGCATCTGCATGGCGCGCTCGCGGTTCGCATGTTGTGAACGCTCAACCTGACAAACAATCACGATTCCGGTTGGTTTATGCGTCAACTGTACTTTTGTCTCAACCTTGTTCACGTTCTGGCCGCCGGCACCTCCCGAACGTGAAGTGTGCAGTTCAATATCGGCGGGATTGATATCAATTTGAATCGAGTCGTCAACTTTCGGATAAACAAAGACTGAAGCAAATGATGTGTGACGGCGTTGATTAGAATCGAAGGGAGAAATTCTCACCAAACGATGAACTCCGATTTCTGATTTTAATTTACCGTAGGCAAATGGTCCGTCGAGTTCGAGTGTGGCAGACTTAATACCGGCAACATCACCAGATTGATAATCGATCTGCGAAACTTTGTAGCCACTTTTTTCGCCCCACATAATGTACATCCTGTTGAGCATGTCGGCCCAATCTTGACTCTCCGTTCCGCCTGCTCCAGGATTGATCTCGATCACGGCACTGAGTTGATCCTCTTCTTTGCTCAACATTTTTTTGAACTCGAGCTCTTCGATGGATTTCGCTGTGCGCGCGTATTCGCGATCAAGTTCATCGTCGCCAACATCACCGGCGTCATGGAACTCATTGAGCACTTCGAGATCGTCGAGCAACTTGGAAACGTGGTCGAATGCATCCGTCCATACTTTCTTGGAGCGGATATTTTTTAAAATAACTTCGGCTTGCTTAGGGTTATTCCAAAAATCACCTTGTTGCGTGATCAATTCTTCATCTTTTATTTCGATCGTCTTACGATCGTAGTCAAAGATACCCCCTCAAGGCGCTAACGCGAGCCTTCAAATCTTTCAATTGATCTGATGTCATGTTTGATAATTTCTTTAAATTCGGTCGCAAATATACCCCATTATGAGACAATCGTTACTGCTATTTTTCCTTTTAGGTGCATTTTCTTCATCCGCACAAATTGGCAATTTTCAAATTTCTGCCGCCTCTAATTTCACCTTTGTACCTTCAGTCACAGAGCATCAAACACTATTATACACGCCGCGTAACAGCGGATACTATGCGCTTCCTGCGGTGAGCGTCAGTTCAATCAAACAATCTTATGAAGGCAAGGCAGGCGCATCCATGTCCTTTCAAATGGACTATACATTCAATCCACGATTCTTTATTACCTCGGGTCTCGGGCTTGATTACTTTCGTTATAAAAAATCCGTCACATTGATTTCATTGAAAGGCGAAAATTTTAATGAATACTTCGGTTCTACGCGGACAGGCGTGCCTATGGGTTCCTTCTATCAAATTCAATACGGTGACGTCGCTGAAGACTTAGGTGCTACGCCATTGGCAAACCCAGATAATGTTGGCAATACTGCTTTGATTTACCTTCAATTGCCCATTCTTGCGGGCACCTCGTTCTTCAATGAAAAACTAAAGATTAGTGCAGGGCCATCGCTCTCGATGTTGCTTCGGTCATCTGAAGTAGAATCTTATTATGATTTTCAAGATCAACGTGTAAAAAGTAAAGCGGTACATGAGATTGGCAATTTCGAGCGTTTCAATGTTTCGGGGCTTGTCAATGTTTCTTTTGCTGTAACAAAGCATATCGCGATCAATGCCACCGGAACAAAGTCTTTCTCTCCGCTATATAATTCAGATGGGTCGGGTAAATCAACGACGTTGAACGCGATTTCACTCGGTGCTCGCTACTTTATAAAATAGTATTCTGCAGCTCCTGGCTTGATTTTTTAAGGCCAGCTTATAAAATTCTCCTTATTAAGAAATTGTAATATTTCGTTATTAAATACCGGTGTTCTGGAGAATTTTCGTTTAGATTTGCGGATTATGAAAATGGGGATGGTCAATATTAAACCATGGGTGGGGCTTTGTTGTGAGGCGCTGATGCTTGTTTTCATCTTTCTATGTGCACATACTGAAGGCTCTTTTGATTCACGTGCAGAAACCGATTCGTCTCCGAAAGCCAGTGCTTGTATGCAACAGATGACTTTTAGAGTTACGATTGGCACGGAGTCTATCTACCAAGCACTACCAAGAATTCCTCTTACCACGATCATAAAATCATTTGCTCCGGTTGATATCGCTGGCCTCAAAGTCACTTTAAGTGAGGCGCTTGCAATTGGACATGCTGAACGGAATTACTTCTATAATCAATTGACAGACAATGCTCCTTGAGCGTCACACGTTTTTGCTGTAACTAGCAACGCCTTTAAGTTTATTTAATCACTAATTCATCAACTGGCTAACATTCATTAGCTAATAACCATTATATGATTTTTGATCTACTATTTCTAGACTTTTTAACCAACCCAGAAGAGATCATAAAGATCGGGGGCCTCACGCTTTTGTTATTCATTATCTTCGCAGAGACAGGATTGTTCTTTGGCTTCTTTCTTCCCGGCGACTCGTTACTGTTTATTGCAGGTCTGTTCTGCAAAGAATATCTAAAGATGGATGTCTGGCTGCTGATCGTGCTTCTCGTGCTTTGCGCCATTGCCGGAACTTGTGTGGGCTATTTCTTCGGAAAACTCGCAGAGAACTACCTTCGAAATAAGAAAGAGAACTTCTTTTATAAGAAAAAGTACCTTGATATGGCTCAAGATTTCTACGCGCGTCATGGAATGATGGCCTTTATCATGGGGCGGTTCTTGCCCATTGTTCGTACCTTCGTCCCTATTCTAGCCGGGATGGTCAAAATTGAGTTTGGAAAGTTCTTATTTTTCAATATTGTAGGGGCCGCAATTTGGATTGTGGTGATGGTCATGGCTGGTTATCTTTTAGGGAAAACCTTCCCAACGATTACAGACCATTTGGAATTGATCGTCGTCGGCATGGTGCTGTTGTCAGCTGTTCCGGTGGTTGTGTCTTGGTTCCGTCACCGAAAACAAATCGCAAAAAATGATCAAAATATTTAATAACAATTGTGACTATTCAACTACTTACGCATTATTACAAACACGCAAAAACAAACTTATTCCTAAACTAAAAACCATTTAACAATTAATTCTACTTATGAAAACTTCAAATTCATCTTCTTCATCTTTATCAGAAAGCCTTAAGTCAGGTTTTGCGGCCTCTGTTATATTGATTGAACTTATCATAGGGTTTCTGATCTGGCATTTTATCTTAGGTGATCCGTCACACTTTGTTGATGGTAACGTAGAAGGCCATCCAAAAGAGGGAGATTATTTCGGTATCTTCTATAAAGGAGGTTATCTCGTACCCTTGGCTATTGGTCTTCTTTTGATGACGTTGACTTTCGCGATTGAGCGTTTCTTGACGATCAGCCGTGCCAAAGGAAAAGGTAATGTAAAGAGCTTCGTACAACGCGTTCGTTCTTTGATCGCTAACGGTAACATTACGCAAGCACTCGCAGAATGCGATAAGCAAAGAGGTTCTGTAGCCAATGTGGTAAAAGCTGGTCTTACAAAATACACTGAGCTTATTAACAACAACGAAATCGAAGCTGAAAAGAAAATTTCTATCATCCAGAAGGACATCGAAGAAACAACTTCACTTGAAATGCCAATGCTCGAAAAGAACCTTGTGATCTTGGCGACAATCGCTTCAATCGCTACACTCATTGGTCTTTTAGGTACAGTATTGGGTATGATCAAGGCGTTCGCGGGTCTTGCACAAGCTGGTGCTCCTGACTCAGTAGGTCTTGCAAACGGTATCTCTGAGGCCCTTATCAACACAGCCCTTGGTATCGGTACATCAGCTATCGCGATCATTTTCTATAACCTTTTCACGAGCAAAATCGATGCGTTGACTTACAACATCGATGAAGCTGGTTATAGCATCGTTCAGAATTTCTCTGCGAACACAAAGCACTAATTCACTTATAAACGGAAACGTGATATGGGAAAAATTAAAACACATAGAACAACGCCTTCATTGGATATGACGCCAATGGTGGATCTTGGGTTCTTGTTGGTAACGTTCTTCATGCTCACGGCCAATGCAGTTCCAGATGAACCGGTAACTGTTGATGCTCCATCGTCAGTATCGGAGATCATCATCCCGGACACCGACATTATGCTCATCACCATTTCAGATGATGGCAGAGTGTTCTTCAGTATCGATGGTAAATATCACCGTCAAGAACTGTTGGGAAATATCGGTAAGCAATACTCGGTCAACTTTACGCCCGAAGAAACATCTCGCTTTGCGGTGATGTCTAGTATTGGATTACCGATTGGCCAATTGAGAGAGTATATCAGCCTTGCGCCAGATGAGCGTAAGCACATCAAACAACCCGGTATTCCGGTTGACTCCCTACATAACGAATTGAAGGATTGGATCATTTTCTCTCGCATGGCGAACCCTAAACTTAGGATCGCTATCAAGGGAGATGGTAAAGCCAACTACCCCGTAGTAGAAAAGGTAATGAAAACGTTGACTGACAACAAGGTTAACCGCTTCAACCTCATCACGAACATGGAAAAAGGTTCATAACATTTAAAAGCACAAAGCAATGGCAGAAGTAAGTCAAGGCGGTGGTGGTGGTAAATCGGATGGTGGTAAGGTACGCGTCAAAAAAGCGTCAACGAAAATTGACATGACGCCGATGGTGGATCTTGCGTTCCTCCTGTTGACCTTCTTTATCCTCACCACAACGCTTAATAAACCTAAAACAATGCAGCTCACGCTGCCTGAGGACCCTAAACCAGAAGACAAGCTACCAGAAGTCAATGAGAAGAAGGTAGTAACGGTTATTCTCGGTCCTAATGATAAGGTGTATTGGTACCACGGGATTACAAATCCTGAAGTAAAAGTTACCAATTACGATGATGCTGGTATCCGCAAGGTACTGATCGAGAAGAATAAAGAGATTCCAGGCATGATCATTTTGATCAAACCAATGGAGGAATCTCGGTATAAGAACGTAGTCGACATCCTCGATGAAATGACCATTACAAACATGCAACGTTTTGCCATGGTCAAAATCACCGATGCTGATAAAGAACTTATTAAAGAATCGAATTTATGAAGGCAGAACAAGTGAAAGCGCCGCGGTGGGAAGACATTGTCTTCGAATATCGCAACAAAGCTTACGGAGCTTATTTCATCCGTAAGTCTTACTCTAAGCACGTTGTTCTCGGATGGTTGCTTACAATCTTGACAATCGGATTATTGGTGGCATCACCATACATTGTTGAGTTTTTAACGCCAGAAGAAGTGGTCGATGACAAACCTGCAAAAACGGTAAGATATACTGATTTGCAGCCGCCGCCACCAATCCAGAACACGCCTCCTCCTCCACAGGTGAACATTCCTCCTCCAGTAAAAACTATTATCAAGTATCTTCCACCGAAGGTTACCGATAAAGAGATTGTAGAGGAAGAACCTATGCCTACAGTAGAGGAAATTAAAAAGGTTGAAACCGGCTCTGAAGATATCGTTGGAACAGGTGAAGTAGTTTTCGATGAACCCGTTGAAGAAGTGGTTCAAGAAGCTGAAGATCCAAACCAGGTATTCGCAGTCGTAGAACAGATGCCAGAACCAGAAGGCGGTATGCAAGCTGCGATGGCATGGATCGGTAAGAATATCAAGTATCCATCAGCAGCGCGTCGTATGGGCGTTGAAGGTACGGTATTCGTAGGATTCGTTGTTGACGCAGATGGAAAAATCGCCGATGTTAAAACCGTAAAAGGTATCAGCGCGGAATGCGATAAAGAAGCAGAACGTGTAATCAAAATGATGCCGCCTTGGAAACCAGGTAAGCAAAACGGTAAAGCAGTTCGCGTGAAGTTCGTACTTCCTGTGAGATTCAAACTGGCTACATGAGTTTAGAACATAACGAGGTAAAACGATCGTCGCCTTCGATAATCAAATACCTTAGTGGAACGATGGCTGTGCTCTTTTTACTTGGCGGCACAGCCATCCTTTTTAGATACGATGCCATCGAAGCCAATCTCGGCAAAGGCAAACTCGGTCCCTACCCTATCGCATTGGGTATTGTACTGATCCTTTATGGCATCTTCAGAGGATACAGAGCCTTTCGGCAATTTTCTACAAAAGACGATGAATAAATATTGGTTTCTGGCAGCGCTGATTGTTTCCCTTTCAGCGGGATGCGGTTCACGCGAGCAACAAAATAACAAGAGAACAAGTAAGCCTACTTCCGGCTATATCAAGATTGCCGCGGATGAAGCACTGAAGCCTATTGTTGAAGCTGAAGTGAATGCTTTCACAGGGCTTTACCCATCCGCTAAAATCGACGTATTCTATGTCTCTGAACAGACTGCCATCGACACACTCCTAAAAGACAGTGTAACGGCGATCTTTATTTCTCGCAATCTGCTTGCCGATGAAAAGCAGATTCTGACCAGTCGTTCATCAAAAGCGAAAGAAGAAAAAATCGCGATTGGTGGGATTGCATTAATTGTAAACCCATCCAACCCAGACACACTACTAACGCTAGATCATTTGAAAGACATTCTGAGCGGAAAAGTTAACAACTGGAACCAGCTCAGTAAAAAGCGCGCCGCCTTACCATTGAAGGTTGTATTTGATCAACCTAAATCTGGTATGATCAAATTCCTCAATGATTCATTAATGCCGCTAACAAAACTTCCACCAAATTGCTTTGCTGTTGACAGTAACGCAGCCGTGGTTGATTATGTATCAAGGAATCCCGAAGCCATTGGTTTGATTGACATCAGCTGGATTAGCGACGAAGACGATGAAACGGTCAACGTTTTTAGAAATTCGATCAAAGTTGTCGGATTGGCTACCCAGGAAGGGGAAGATTTCAGCAAACCGTTCCAAGCCTATATCTCTATGGGCCGATATCCACTAAAAAGAAACGTTTTTATGACGGTTACCGAGTCCTATACCGGTCTGGCAACAGGTTTTAGTAGGTTTGTGGCAAGCGATAAGGGCCAGCGGATTATTTTAAAATCTGGCTTGGTTCCTGCTACTATGCCTGTACGGATAGTAGAAACTAATCGCGGAGGTTTTTAAATTTAACTTTGTTTTAAAATTGAGAATTAACATGAAGGAGTTTAATAGTGAAAGAAAAGGGCTGTTTGCCGCATTCGCCCTTGCAGCCTTGTTTGTATCAAATTTCGCGATCGCGCAAGAACAAGAAATTAAAAACGCTGTTCGATTGCTAAATCGTGAGCAGAACACCAAAGCCCTTGAAACAATCACAAAAGCTGCTCAGGCTTACCCTGATAATGCTCGCGTGTTGTACTACCAAGGCATGGTGCAGGCAAAAACTGGCGACAAGAAGTCTGCTGAAATCACTTTCCAAAAGGGTATTGAAAAAGATCCTAAGAACGCGCTCAATATTGCCGGTAAAGGTTATTTGAGAATGCTCGACAACAATGCTGCAGAAGCAAAGCAATTGTTCGATCAAGCGTTAACTGTAAGTAAGTCTAAAAATGCAGAGGTACTTCGCGCCGTCGCTGAAGGATATCTTTTGAGTGATCGCACTACTGCTGATGCCGTGGCTAATGCTACAAAGGCAAAAGCTATCAATGACACTGATGCACAAACCAATATTGTATTAGGTGACGCATTAATGAAAATGAATCCACCAAAAGGTGGTGAAGCAGTTTCTGCTTATGAGAAAGCTGCGAAGCTTGAGCCAACGGATGGTCTTGGGTTTTATAAAACTGGTTTAGTTTATTTCAGATCGAGAAACAACGCTGTTGCGGAAGAGAATTTGGTCAAGTCGACGACGGCAGATCCAACCTTCGCCCCGGCATACAAAGAACTCGGTGAGCTTTACTATCAAACAAAACAATCTTCAAAGGCTGTTACAGCTTGGGAGAATTACATGAAGAACATTGAAAATCCTGAAAAAGCAGAATCGAATTATGCTTTCTACCTTTTCATGGATAAGCAATATGATAAGGCAAACGCCATCTTCACCAAACTTTTGGCGAAGCCTGAGGTTAGTCTAACCACATACAAATACGCTTTCTATGCGGCAGTGGAAGCGAAAAAATTTGACGAAGCGAAAAGCCTATTTGCAAAGTATCAGCAGAAAGCAGGCAAAGATATTTCTGCTGCCGATTGGAACTACCACGGTGAGATGCTTCAAGAGATGAAGCAGGATTCATTAGCTGTTCGTTCTTTCGCGAAAGCATATGCTGCAGACACCTCTAAAACAGAGCTTCTTGCCAAGGTGGGGCAGCTATATTTCACTGGCAAAAAATATGATAGCGCTGTTTTCGCATATCGCGCAGTTATTGCTACAGGAAAAAAAACTAACCTGTCTCAAAATCTCTATAACCTCGGCAGAGCGGAGTATGTAATGGAAGATTACACGAGTGCCGACTCAACATTCCAAAAGCTCGCCGAGTTGCAACCTAATTCAACACTCCCCTACCTCTGGCTTGGTCGTACTAACGCACAAATAGAAGGGGAAAAAGATATGAAAAAGGGTGTTGCTAAAAAGTGGTTTGAAATGCTAATCGAAAAAGCACTAATTACTGCTGATAAAAGCAAAAAGGAGCTCATAGAGGCTTATCATTACCTAAGCGGATATGAAATTCAGGTGAATAGCAATATGAATGCAGCCGAAGCCTATCTTGATAAAGTTCTTGCCATCGATGCAAACGATCAACGTGCAAAAGACGGTAAGAAGGCGATCGCTGAAGCTAGAATTGCGCAGAAGAAAGCTGCTGCTCAACAACAGCAACTTAAGAATAACTAAGACTTTGGCCAGGGAGCGTGCAGGACAACGTGGCGGTATCCATGCGTTTTTGCAGTTAAAAGGTTTCGACATGAACGTTGATTCTTGTAATCAACAACCGCTTTGAAGCGCGTTGCTCCTGCCCCGGCCATATTTTTTTAACTAACCGCATCAAAAAATTAAAATACTGCTTCACAAAAGCAGTTATATTGGTGCAACTAAAACCAAACTGATCTCCATGCAAACAGGATTGATCGCCATTCTCGCTCAAATTACAACGCCATCCGACTCGACTTCCGTCGCTCTAAATACAACCGCTGAACAAAGCATCTCTGTCGCCGACCTGGTGATGAAAGGTGGTGCGATCATGATCCCCATCTTCCTCTTGTGGATCATCGCGACTTACCTCATCATCGAACGCTTCCTTTATCTCAAGGCAGCCACCAAGACGAAAGGCGATTTCGTACGAACCATCAGCAAGCTATTGCGTGAAGCCGACATCAAAGGCGCTTCTCTCCTCGCCGACAAAGAAGACTCTGCCGTAGGTAAAATCATCGGAACAGGAATTAGCTACATCGGTAAGCCGGTAAAAGACATCGAGTCGATGATGGAGTCTGTCGCCAATGTTGAAATCGGCGAAATGGAAAAAAATACAAACTACCTCGGCGTCATTGCGGGTATTGCTCCTATGCTGGGGTTCATCGGTACCATCTGGGGTATCATCCAAATATTCTATCAGATCTCACTGTCCGACAATATCAGTATTGGTATCATCGCCAGCGGTCTGTATGTTAAAATGGTTACCAGCGGTGCCGGGTTGATCGTCGGTGTGTATGCTTATACTGGGTACCACTTAATTCAACAACGCATTCAACATTTTACATTGACTGCCCAACGCGATTCATTGGAATTCATTCGTTCAATTGTTAGCCCTGCACGATGAAGATCCGGAGAAAAAATCACTTTCAAGCAGAGGTCTCTACCTCTTCCCTGAATGACATCATGTTCTTCTTGCTGTTGTTCTTTTTGATCATCTCTACGGTGACCAACCCGAACGTGATTAAAGTACTTCTCCCGCAGTCCAAAGCAACACAAGCGCTCAACAAACAACCCGTAATCCTTACGGTAACAGAAAGCAAACAGTACTACATCAACAAGCGCCCTGTCCCTTCTGCCAACCTTGAGCAAGAACTCGCCAAAGCTTGTGAAGGTCTTGACGAACCCACGGTGGTGATCCATATGCCTTACAATCACGAAATACAAGAACTCGTGGACATCATGCAAGTCGGTACCAGCCAGAAGATCAAGATGGTCCTCGCAACCAAAAAGAAATAAGCCCTAAGTTTACTGTCCTCAGTTTTATCTTAACGCTATCAGTCATCATCAAGCGATAAGCGTTGTTCATCTTTTTTCTGCCAAGGCTTTTCTTCCAAGGCCAATCTCCTCCTCTTCCTCCTTCTCAGGCATTATTCATTTGCATTTCCTAATACGCAACACCTAATTCCTAATACCCAATAACCGAACGCCTAATACCTAATAACTAATACCCAATACCCAATAACCGAACGCCCAATTCCTAATACCCAATACCCACCTCCCACCCCAAGTATTTCTCACTGCCGCTGGAACATCAGCGCTATGACGTGTGTTAATATCGAGTAATCCAGAGTCATTTAGAACGATTAAAAATAAGCAAGCGCCTTTTGTTGTGTTGAAAATTAGAACAGCATTAAAATGCAGTAGAACGCGCTTAGAAGTAATATTTTTTGAAGAATAACCGCAAATTTCTCCATTGGTTAGTGGTGTTTAAGCAATAAAAAATGAAATTTGCACTGCCTGAAATACTATGGAAAATCCAAACTTAGCCGAGTATCTACCCATCGCCCTCATGTTCATTTTTGCATTGGGCTTTGTGGTAACAACCATGATCGCGACACACGTGTTGGGTCCGAAGCGGAAGAGCAAAATCAAGTTAGATACTTTTGAATGCGGCATCGAGTCTAAAGGAAATGCACGCATACCATTTAACATTAAGTACTTCTTGGTTGCGATACTCTTCGTATTGTTCGATGTGGAAGTGATCTTTATGTATCCTTGGGCCGTGAACTTTAAGAGTCTTCATTGGGAAGGCTTCATTCAAATGACCGTATTCATTTCCCTGTTGCTCGTGGGATTTTTCTATATCTTAAAAAAGGGAGCTTTAAAGTGGGAGGAGTAATCATGGAAACAACAACTGCAAATAAAGTAACACTCGTCGAGAAACCTGAAGGCATTGAAGGTGCCGGATTCTTCGCGACAAGTCTTGATAAGGTAGTCGGTATGGCCCGTAAGAATTCGATCTGGCCATTGCCTTTTGCAACCTCTTGCTGTGGTATAGAATTCATGGCAACGATGGGCGCACATTACGACTTGGCGCGTTTTGGATCGGAGCGATTGAGCTTCTCTCCTCGCCAAGCAGATTTATTGATGGTGATGGGAACCATCGCGAAGAAAATGGGACCGATCTTGCGTCAAGTGTATGAACAGATGGCCGAGCCACGTTGGGTGCTTTCTGTTGGTGCTTGTGCGAGTAGTGGTGGTATCTTCGATACATACAGTGTTCTTCAGGGAATCGACAGAATCATTCCCGTAGATGTATACGTGCCTGGATGCCCACCGCGTCCGGAGCAAATTATCGATGGCATTTTAAAAATTCAGCACCTTGTAGAAACAGAGTCTGTTCGCAGAAGAGATTCAGAAGAGTACAAGGCAATGTTGAACAAATATGGCATAGAGTAACCGAACGGAAAGATCAGCCAGCAATGATGAACCTATTGCCGACGATCTTTCGCTAAGCATCTAAAATGGAAATATCGGAACAGGAAAAAATCACCGCTGCGCTCAACGAAAAATATGAAGATCAAATTCTTCGTATTGAAACACTCTACGATTTTCTAACCATCACGGTAAAATCAGAGAAAATCATTGAGGTAATCCAGCATCTTTACAAACATCCCCATACAAAATTTCAATTCCTCACCACCATGTGTGCGGTACACTATCCGGATCTAAATCAGATCGCCGTAGTGTATCAACTTCACAACTTGGTATCGAATAACAGACTTCGCCTGAAGATATACTTACCGGCCGAGAATCCTGTAACGCCTACGCTTACAACGGTATTCCCAGCCGCCAATTGGATGGAGCGCGAAACATACGACTTCTACGGCGTTACTTTTACCGGGCATCCTCAGTTGAAACGAATTTTGAATGTAGAAGATATGATCATCTTCCCCCTTCGAAAAGAATATCCGCTGGAAGATCAAACCCGCGAAGATAAGAACGATACCATGTTTGGACGATAATTGAATACTATGCAAGCGAATCAACCGGTCATCGATCAAAATCCAAAAGAGGAAAAACAGTATTCTTATCTCAACTTAGGTCCTACCCACCCGGCAACACACGGTATATTCCAGAATGTGTTGAAAATGGATGGTGAGATCATCGTTGAAGCTGAACCTACTATTGGCTATATCCATCGCGCATTCGAAAAACTAGCGGAGCGCAGACCATACAACCAAATTACACCAATCACCGATCGTCTTAACTACTGCTCGGCCCCGATCAACAACATCGGCTGGCACATGACGGTAGAAAAACTTCTCGGTGTAGAAATCCCAAAGCGTGTTCAATACTTGCGCGTAATCGTGATGGAGCTCGCACGCATTAGCGATCACATCATTTGTAATGCCGTTATCGGTGTGGACACGGGTGCACTTACGGGCTTCGTGTATCTCTTCCAACAACGCGAATTGATCTACGAGATTTACGAAGAAATTTGTGGCGCGCGTTTGACAACAAACGTCGGACGTATCGGTGGATTTGAACGCGACTTCTCGCCTAAAGCTTGGGCGAAGATCGATCAATTCATCAAAGAGTTTCCGCTTGTATTGCAAGAGTTTGCAAACCTACTGGAGCGCAATAGAATTTTCATGGATCGTACCATCAAGTGTGGTGGTATTACAGCCGAGAAAGCGTTAAGCTACTCGTTCACGGGACCAAACTTGCGAGCTGCTGGCGTTGACTATGACGTTCGTGTTGCTAACCCGTATACATCTTACGACGAATTTGATTTCGTTATCCCGGTAGGAACCAATGGCGATGTATACGATCGCTTCATGGTTCGTCAAGAAGAAATGTGGCAGAGCTTGAGCATCATCAAACAAGCCATTGCCAAGCTGCCGGAAGGACCTCACTACGCGAAGGTTCCAGAATTTTACCTTCCGCCGAAAGAAGAAGTTTACAACAACATGGAAGCACTCATCTATCACTTCAAAATTGTGATGGGTGAAACTGATGTTCCTGTTGGTGAAGTATATCACAGTGTTGAAGGTGGTAACGGCGAGCTCGGCTACTATCTCATCAGCGATGGTGGTCGTACACCTTTCCGCTTACACTTCAGAAGACCATGTTTTATTTACTATCAAGCATATCCTGAGATGATCAAAGGCTCGATGTTGTCGGATGCTATTCTGACGATGAGTAGCATGAACGTGATCGCTGGTGAGCTTGATGCTTAAGTTAGAATTATGAGCGAGACCAAAACGATACAGTTTTCGGAAGAGACGATGGCCACGGTTCAGCGTCTCATTAAAAGATATCCTGAGGGAAGACAGAAGTCTGCACTCCTTCCACTACTTCACATTGCTCAAGCTGAATTCGATGGTTGGCTAAGTCCGGCTGTTATGGATTATGTTGCTGTTATACTCAGCATCAAGCCAATTGAAGTTTACGAAGTCGCTTCATTTTATACGATGTACAACCTCAATCCGGTTGGCAAATGCTTGATTGAAGTTTGTCAAACCGGTCCATGCTGGTCAAGAGGTTCCGACGACATCGTGGAGCATTTCGAGAAGAAGCTTGGAATTAAAGTTGGCGAGACAACGTCAGATGGTCAATTCACGCTGAAGACAGTTGAATGTCTTGGTTCGTGTGGCACAGCGCCGATGCTTCAATGCGGCGGCGATTTCTATGAGAATCTCACAAACGACAAAGTTGATACGCTTATTGAAAAGCTTCGCGCAAATGGTCAGCGTAGTACATACATGAAAGATAACCGTGTGATGTAGTCTTACTGCATTACGCATAACGGATAACGATAACGAACCTATGGGCAAGAAGTTACTACTGGAACACATCAATGTACCTGGAATTGAAACCTTCGAGGTCTACCGTAAGCAAGGCGGCTATGCTTCTGTCGAGAAGGCATTGAAGACGATGACGCCAGATGCTGTGACCGAAGAAGTGAAGAAGTCTGGACTTCGTGGTAGAGGTGGTGCCGGTTTTCCAGCCGGTATGAAGTGGAGCTTCCTCGATCGTAAGAGCGAAAAACCGCGTTACCTCGTATGCAATGCCGATGAAAGCGAACCTGGAACATTTAAGGATCGCTATCTCATGGAGAAAATTCCGCACATTCTCGTGGAAGGCATGATCACCAGTAGTTTTGCCTTGGGTGCACGAACTTCGTACATCTACGTACGCGGCGAGTACATGTATGTTATTCGTATCCTCGAAAAAGCAATTGCCGAAGCTTATGCAAACGGCTTCCTTGGAAAAAATATTCTCGGTACCGACTACTCCCTGGATCTGTATGTCCAACCTGGTGCAGGTGCCTATATCTGCGGCGAAGAAACAGCGCTCTTAGAATCATTAGAAGGAAAGCGTGGTAATCCACGTCTTAAACCTCCATTCCCTGCGATTGCTGGTTTGTACGCTAGCCCAACCGTTGTTAACAATGTTGAGACCATTGCCGCAGTGGTTCCTATCGTTAACATGGGTGGCGATGAATACGCAAAGATCGGTATTGGCAAGAGCACTGGAACGAAATTGATTTCCGCTAGCGGACACATCAACAAGCCAGGTGTTTATGAAATCGAATTAGGGCTTCCAGTTGAAGAATTTATTTATAGTGACGAATACTGCGGTGGTATCTGGAAAGGAAGAAAACTTAAGGCATGCGTGCCTGGAGGTTCTTCCGTACCAATTCTGCCAGGCGAACTTTTATTAAAAACTGCGAAAGGTGAGCAGCGGCTGATGACTTATGAATCACTCTCCGATGGTGGTTTTGTAAGTGGATCAATGCTCGGATCTGGTGGTTTCATTGTATATGATGAAACGGCTTGTATCGTTCGCAACCTTTGGACCTTTGCACGCTTCTATCATCACGAATCATGTGGACAATGCAGTCCCTGTCGTGAAGGTACTGGCTGGATGGAGAAAGTACTTCACCGCATCGAACACGGCCATGGACAAGCAAGTGACATCGACCTATTGGTAGACGTCGCTAAGAAAATCGAAGGAAACACAATCTGTCCGTTGGGAGACGCAGCAGCATGGCCCGTAGCCAGTGCTATCCGCCACTTCCGCGAAGAGTTTGAATTCCATGTGAAGCACCCGGAGAAGGTTGTTAATCCGAAGCATTTTGAGATAACTCCTTTTGTTTCCGAGCGTGTAGCTGTGATAGGTTAATCGTTAATCGTTAATCGTTAATCGTTAATCGTTAATCGTTAATCGTTAAAAAAGAAAAAATATTTTGAATTATATGCTGCGGTCTTATTGATTTCAGCGCCGTTGTTTGAGCCATCTTAAATCGTTGTGTTATGGAGACATTCCAGGAGTTGGACTGCTGGAAAAAATCTGCCCTTCTTCGGAGGAAGATTTTGAAGATAGTCCAGACGTTTCCAAAAGAGGAAAGGTATAGATTGGTTGATCAGATCATTCGAGCTTCGAGATCGGTCACAGCAAATATTGCCGAGGGCTATGGAAGATTCCATTATCAGGAATATATTCAGTTCTGCAGGCAAGCACGGGGTTCTCTTTATGAATTGCTCGATCATTTGATCGTATCCCATGAAGAGAATTTTATTGACGAAGCTCAATTGAAAGAGTTGAAGACGGATATCATGAATTGCATCGCTGTTTTGAATGGATTCATTAATTATCTACAAAAAGCGAAAACGTCGTAATAGCGCACTTTGAAATGCATTTTACGATTAACGTATAACGTATAACGATTAACGCCCAAAAAATGGCTAAAGTAACGATAGACGGAATTGAAGTAGAAGTAGCGGATGGCACAACGATCCTGAATGCTGCCAGACAAATTGGTGGCGATGTTGTTCCTCCAGCAATGTGCTACTACTCGTCATTGAAAGAAACAGGTGGTAAGTGCCGCGTGTGCTTAGTGAAGGTAACACAAGGATCCGCGAAAGATCCACGCCCGATGCCTAAGCTCGTAGCTTCTTGCCGTACACCTGTGATGGATGGCATGGTCGTTCAAAATATTTCGTCGGCAGAAGTGCTCGAAGCTAGAAAGGGCGTAGTAGAATTTCTATTACTTAACCACCCTCTTGATTGCCCTATTTGTGATCAAGCGGGAGAATGTGATCTTCAAAATCTTGCGTACGAACACGGCGCTGCAAAGACACGCTATGAAGAAGAGCGCAGAACATTCGAGAAGATCGATATCGGCGATAAGATCAAGTTGCACATGACACGATGCATCCTTTGTTATCGCTGTACCTTCGTTGCAGATCAACTTACCAATAACCGCGTGCACGGTGTATTAAACCGCGGTGATGCCTCTGAAATCAGTACCTATATTGAAAAAGCAGTCGACAATGACTTCTCTGGAAATATGATCGATGTTTGTCCTGTGGGCGCATTGACCGATAAAACGTTTCGTTTCAAAAGCCGCGTTTGGTTTACAAAGCCACTCGATGCCCATCGCGACTGCCCTACATGCTCCGGCAAAGTAGTACTCTGGACAAAAGGAGAAGAAGTGTTACGCGTGTCGGCGCGCAAAGATCAGTACGGCGAAGTGAAAGAGTTCATCTGTAACGAGTGCCGCTACGATCACAAGAACATGAAAGACTGGGTAGTTGAAGGACCACGTCATATAGAAAGAAACTCAGTGATCTCACAGAATCACTATGAAAAAATTGATCTTCAAAAGTTGAAGCTTGAAGTCGACAGGCAGCTCACCTTTCAAAAAGGAAAACAACTTCCACAATCTAATACATCACAAGCATGATCACTTTTTTAACATTTAAAATCATTCTTGTTGCGTTAGTATTCGTGATCACGCTGTTGGTCGCAGCTTATTCGACATATGCTGAACGAAAAGTGGCAGCGTTCCTTCAAGACCGGATTGGTCCTAACCGCGCGGGCCCTTTCGGTATTCTTCAGCCACTTGCAGACGGATTGAAGTTCATCATGAAGGAAGAAATCATTCCAGTAGTATCGAATAAATTTTTATTCATACTCGGTCCGTGTATTGCCATGATGACAGCATTGATGGCGGGCGTTCTGATTCCCTGGGGCGGAACACTTACAATCGGTGGTGAAACATACGCGCTACAGATTGCAGAACTTGACAACGGGATACTGTACGTTTTCGCAGTTGTATCCATCGGTGTTTATGGTATCATGATCGGAGGCTGGGCATCAAATAATAAATTCTCATTGTTGGGCGCTATTCGCGCTTCTGCACAGATGATTAGCTATGAAATCGCCATGGGCCTTTCTATCATCGCTCTTGTCGCTATTACAGGTACACTCAGTCTTTCGGAGATTAGCGCACAACAAGCCGGTGGTACTGGCGGTGACTGGAATTTTTGGAATGTAGTCTATCATCCTCTCGGATGCCTCATCTTTATAATTTGTGCATTCGCTGAATGTAACCGTACGCCGTTCGACTTGCCAGAATGTGAAACTGAACTCGTCGGTGGATACCATACCGAATACAGCAGTATGAAACTTGGTTTCTACTTGTTCGCCGAATATATCAACATGTTCATTTCATCGGCGGTGATTTCGACACTCTATTTTGGCGGATACAACTTCCCATTCATGAACGATTTGGGACTTGATCAAAACATGATCACGATAATCGGTACAGTCGTGATGTTTGCTAAAGTAGCGTTTTTCATCTTCTTCTTCATGTGGATTCGCTGGACTATTCCACGTTTCCGCTACGATCAGCTGATGAACTTAGGGTGGAAGATTTTAATTCCACTGGCCGTAGCCAATGTTTTCATTACCGTAGCGTCGTATTTGATTTTCAAATAAGTAGTTGACCCCAAAGGTCACAAGAAAAATATAAGCGTATGCAATTAACCAACAGGTCGAAATTAGTTGTCAAGAAGGAAATGAATTTCTGGGAAAGAATGTATCTACCAGCAATTCTTGGTGGTGTGATGATTACGATCAGGCACTTGTTCCGCAGAAAGTCAACGGTGAAGTACCCAGAAAAAACGCGCGAGATCAGTTCTATCTGGAGAGGACAACACGTGTTAAAACGCGATGACAAAGGCGCAGAAAGATGTACCGCTTGTGGACTTTGTGCTGTTGCTTGTCCTGCAGAAGCTATTACCATGACCGCTGCGGAACGTAAGAAAGGCGAAGAGAATTTGTACCGCGAAGAAAAGTACGCGTCTACTTATGAGATCAACATGTTACGTTGCATCTTCTGTGGATTGTGCGAAGAAGCATGTCCGAAAGAAGCAATCTTCCTTACCGACCGTATTGTAACAACTGACTATTCTAGAACCGGCTTTGTATATGGCAAGGATAAACTTGTTGAAAAAGTGGACGATCGCATTGACGTTACTAAGCGTCAAACACTTGCGGTTCAAGAATTCAAACAGCAAAAACAATTAAGTCATAATAAATAATACGCCCCGTGACGCTCAACTTGTTTTATTTTCTTTCATTTCTCGCCGTGCTCTCTGCATTGATGGTAGTCTTCTCGAAGAACCCCGTGTATAGCGTACTGTATTTGATTATCACATTCTTTACCATCGCAGGCCACTACATCTTACTGGATGCGCAGTTCCTCGCGGTTGTACACGTGATTGTATATGCCGGCGCAATCATGGTATTGTTCCTGTATGTAATCATGCTTTTAAATTTGAACCGTGAGTCGGAACCGCATAAGAGCAACATTTTAAAATTCGCAGCAGTGATTTGCGCTGGGTTACTGCTCGTTGTACTTGTTGGTTCCTTGAAAGGTACAGAAGCTATTGTTCAACAATCTGGTAAAGCTGGAATCGGTTATGTAAAAACATTAGGAGAAGTAATGTTCAAAGAGTTTTTGTTGCCCTTTGAAATTACCTCGATCCTTCTTCTCGCGGCAATGGTTGGAGCTGTAATGCTCGGTAAGTCAGAGAAGACAAATGATACAATTTAATTTAAGAAGCCTGGAATAAATTTTTACAGCGAATGCAACCACAGAACGGGATTCCGATAGACTACTACATCTGGCTCGCAGCTGCGCTCTTCACCATTGGGGTGTTGGGTGTGCTCTATCGCCGGAACGCCATCATCATTTTCATGTGCATCGAATTGATGTTAAATGCGGTGAACGTGTTGCTTGTTGCGTTCTCCACTTATCTAAACGATGCTGCTGGACAGGTTTTCGTTTTCTTCATTATGGCTGTGGCTGCTGCCGAAGTAGCTGTAGGCCTTGCGATCTTGATCATGATGTATCGCAATACAAAAACTACAGACATTAATATTCTGAATCGTTTAAAATGGTAAATACAGAATTTCTCATCAGCCTTGTTCCGCTATTTCCGTTACTGGGCTTTTTGATTGTTGCACTGAACGTTCGCAGGCTTTCCCATGGCGTCACTGCCTTCATCGCCTGTGGTGCTATCTTACTGTCATTTATCACGTCGGTAGTACTTTTCACAAAACTACTCAGCGCTCCAGAAGCTGAGCGTTCTATTACGGTAACACTCTATCAATGGTTTGCTGCAGGTAGTTTTTCTGCCAACATCAGCTTCCTACTCGATCCGCTGTCGTCACTGTTCTTGCTCATCATTACCGGTGTTGGCTTTTTAATTCACGTGTATTCCATTGGTTACATGCACGACGACAAAGGCTTCAACCGTTTCTTCTCCTATCTCAATCTATTCGTGTTCTTCATGCTCCTCCTCGTGATGGGATCAAACTACTTACTCATGTTTGTAGGATGGGAAGGCGTGGGACTCTGCTCTTATCTCTTGATTGGATTTTGGTTCAAGAATCAAAATTATAATGATGCTGCGAACAAAGCATTCATCATGAACCGCGTCGGTGATCTTGGTTTGCTCATCGGTATCGTTTTGATCGCTTGGAAATTTGGAAGCATTTCATACCCAGATGTATTTGCAAATGCCTTACAAAATTCCGAAGCACTAAAAAGTCATGGCATTTTAATCACTTGGATTACCATGTTACTCTTCGTTGGTGCAATGGGAAAAAGCGCGCAAATCCCACTGTATACTTGGCTTCCCGATGCCATGGCGGGTCCGACACCTGTATCTGCACTTATCCACGCTGCAACGATGGTTACCGCGGGTATCTACATGATTGCACGAAATAACGTACTTTATGCGATGGCACCTGCTACATTAACGGTTGTCATGATCGTTGGTTTAGCAACGGCAATCTTCGCAGCAACGATCGCACTCAAGCAAAACGATATTAAGAAAGTTCTAGCCTACTCTACTGTCAGTCAACTTGGATTGATGTTTCTCGCGCTCGGCCTTGGCGCATTTACAGCGGGTATTTTTCATATGGCAACGCACGCCTTCTTTAAAGCATTATTGTTCCTTGGCGCGGGTAGCGTAATCCACGCCCTCGGCAACGAGCAGGATATACGCAATATGGGTGGATTGAAAAAGTATCTTCCTGTAACGTATATGACGTTCCTCATTGGCGTGTTGGCGATCTCCGGAATCCCTCCATTTGCAGGCTTTTTCTCGAAAGATGAAATTCTAGCGAACGCTTTCGCACAAAACAAAATTGTATGGGTACTTGCCGTCGGTGCATCCCTCCTCACCGCATTTTACATGTTCCGCTTGTTCTTCCTGACGTTCTTCGGAAAGGAAAGAGCAAGTCATGAAAAAATGCATCACATACACGAGTCACCAAAAAGCATTTTAATTCCGTTGATCGTGTTGGCTATTCTTTCTCTTGCGGGTGGATTTATGGGCGTGCCTGAAGTACTCCATGGATCGCATTGGCTGAGTCACTATCTCGCGCCCGTGTTTGCTTCGTCAACACAATTTCTAGCGCACCACGATCACTTAAGTCATGCAACAGAATACGCTTTGATGGGCGGTATTGTAGGCGCTACTATCATCTTAATCATTTTCGCTTACAGTCGCTATGCAAAGAACAACCATGTTCCCGCGACAGACGAAACAACGACTGGATTGCAACGTGTACTCATGAACAAATACTACATCGATGAATTGTACAACGCAATCATCGTGAAGCCACTGTATCATATCTCTGCGGTATTCGAAGCATTCATTGAAAGATTGGGGATCGACAAACTTGTAAACGCCTCGGGAAGCTTCGTGGTATGGGGTAGTCGTACGGCACGTTTGTTACAGAATGGAAGTATCGGGTACTACATCTTCATTATGGTGATCGGCATCGTGCTGATCTTGGTCGCTAACAATTTGAAATAATCAGATCGACACATTTGTGCTGATCAAAACGATAGACATATGCTTACGGTATTTTTAATTTTCTTTCCGCTACTAATCTCTGTATTGCTGTTGGTTTTAAAACCCGCGCATGCAAAGGTGTGGGCACTTGCCGCATCAATAATCGAATTGGCCGCGTCTCTTTTCGTTGCTTACAGTTTTGATAAAAATGGCGGATTGCAATACTTTGTCAACGTTCCTTGGATTGATTCACTTGGACTTAGCTTTTATGTAGCCATCGACGGCATCAGTCTTTTGCTCGTGCTACTCACTACCGTTCTTGTTCCTTTCATCATTCTCTCATCATTTGGACATCAATACGAAAAGCCTTCTACGTTCTATGGCTTAATACTGATGATGCAAATGGCGCTTGTGGGTGTTTTTACGGCGCGTGATGGACTACTTTTCTATCTCTTCTGGGAAGCCGCATTGATTCCAATTTATTTCATCTGCTTGATTTGGGGTGGTGCAGAGCGCGGAAGAATCACGTTGAAGTTTTTCATCTATACGCTCGCGGGAAGTTTGTTCATGCTAGTAGCCTTGGTGTACCTCTATTTCCTTACACCTGGTGAGCACACATTTAATATTTACGCATTGTATGATGCAGGCGCAGCACTTGGCCCTTACCCGCAAGCACTAATTTTCTGGGCGATGTTTGTTGCTTTCGCTATTAAAATGCCGGTGTTCCCATTCCACACATGGCAACCCGACACCTACACAAACGCGCCAACACAAGGCACCATGTTGTTGTCTGGCATTATGTTGAAGATGGGTATTTACGGCGTGATTCGCTGGCTCCTACCGCTGGTTCCTCTCGGTGTGAAGGAATGGGGATTAACGGCCGTGATCATCTCGGTGATCGGTATCATCTATGCGTCGTGTATCGCCATTGTGCAAAAAGATTTAAAGCGATTGATTGCTTATTCTTCTATTGCCCACGTCGGACTGATTTCCGCTGGTATCTTCACCTTGAGCGAAACAGGTATTCAAGGCGCCATGATTCAAATGATCAGTCACGGTATTTTGGTTGTTGCGTTATTCTTCATTGTTGATATTATACAGAGAAGAACACAAACATCTGAACTGATTAAGCTTGGTGGCATTCGTAACGCTGCACCTATTTTCACTACTGTTTTCATCATTGTAATGCTAGGTAGCGTAGCGCTCCCATCAACCAGCGGCTTTGTTGGTGAGTTCTTACTGATCAATTCACTTGTGCAATACAAGTTTGCCTTGGGTATTGTTGCAGGTTTGACGATTATCCTCGGCGCTGTATACATGCTGCGTTCGTTCCAGCAGTCTATGTCGGGCGAAGCGAATGCGATAACAGCGACATTCACAGATCTCACGGGGCATGAGAAATTGGTATTATATCCAATTGTTCTGATGATCATTGTGATCGGTGTGTATCCAGCACCATTGCTGGACATCTCTGAATCGGCCGTAAAAAATATTGTAGAAATCTATTCGAACTACTCAGCTTCTGTAAAGTAATATGAACGCACTGTTTGTCATTTGTGGTCTTGGTATCATTTCGCTGATCGCAGAAATCGCCAACTTTAGAAAGTGGTTAATCTCGATCATTGTGCTCGGACTCCTCGGCGCGGCAGCACTTGTTGTCGCCGACTGGAATACTGCTGTAGCTTATTACCACGACATGCTCGTGTTTGATAATTTTTCCCTTGCCTTTACAGGACTAATTATCGGATCAAGTCTACTCTGGTTTTGGACGGCCAGTGATTTCTTCGAAGCACTGTTCCACAAAACTGATAAGTCAGCTTTAATTCTCTTTGCCATCGCTGGTGGTGTGTTAATGACTTCCTTCAATAACATGGCGATGTTGTTTCTGGGCATTGAGATCTTGTCGATTTCCTTGTACGTTCTCGCGGGCTCACGCAAAGAAGATCTTGGATCGAACGAAGCTGCTTTCAAGTATTTCTTGATGGGATCTTTTGCAACAGGATTTCTCCTATTTGGTATTACACTTGTCTATGGCGCAACAGGAACATTTCAAATCAACACCATTGCAAACTACGTGCTCACACACGCCGGTGAACTTCCAAGTTTCTTTTATGCTGGCGCATTGCTGATGTTGATTGGTCTTGCTTTTAAAATTTCCGCTGTACCATTTCACTTTTGGGCACCTGATGTGTACGAAGGATCGCCTACTGCTGTAACCGGTTTTATGTCTACTGTGGTGAAAATTGCCGCGATCGCATCATTCTTTAAAATATTTGCGACTTGCTTTTCAACGATTGCACCAGTTTGGTATACGATCTTACTGGTGATCATGGTGCTTACATTGGTGATCGCGAACATCACTGCTGTTTATCAAAATAGCGTTAAAAGAATGCTCGCGTACTCAAGCGTAGGTCACGTTGGATATATCCTCCTCGCATTCCTCGCTGACCACAAGGAATCAGATGGGACCATTTTCTTTTACCTTGCTGCTTATGCTGTATCCTCATTGGCGGCATTCGGTGCATTGATTCTTGTCGGTGGTAAAGAAGAGAACACGTTGGTAGAACGATTCAACGGCTTGTTTAAACGCAATCCCATCGTGGCTGTCGGATTAACCATTGCATTACTATCACTGGCAGGTATTCCGCCGCTACCAGGATTTTTCGGAAAATACCTTGTCTTCGCCATGGCCATCAACAACGGCATGATCCCTTATGTAATCGTCGCTATTGTGACTTCATTGATCGGCGTGTACTACTATTTCCGCGTGATCATCGCGATGTATTTTAAAGACGCTGTTGCTGAACCTTTGAAAGTATCGACTTCAAAAGAAGTGCTTATAGTCGTTTTGATTCTCATTACGTTGGCGCTGGGCATATTCCCAGATTTCCTCATCCAGCTTCTGTAAAGCTCTATGAGCTATGACATCGAGCTGAGTAGAGATCGGCTCGATGTTCTGCGCTTTGTTCATCAAAATCCAATAGAGTTTCCACCGTCGACAGGAAGTACTGCTCCTGTAATAAATGATGCTTCGTCTGACGTGAGGAAATACACTGCATTGGCAACGTCCTGAGGTACGCCAAGTTTTCCCATCGGTGTTCGTGCCAGTACTCTATTTTTCCTTTCAGGGTCGCTATTTAAAGCCGCTGCTGACATATTCGTTTCAATGAATCCTGGCGCAACACAATTCACGCGTATGCCTAAAGGTGATAAATCAACGGCAAGGCTACGCGTCATCCCTTCTATTGCCGATTTTGAAGCTGTGTACGCGACTACCTTCGGGATACCATAGTGAGCCGCCATCGAACTAATATTCACAATGTTTCCCTCACCTGCGCGAATCATGTGCTTCGATACCTCGCGTGATAATGTAAACACACTGGTCAGATTCGTTTGAATGATCTGCTGAAATTCCAGATCGGTGACTTCTGTAGTCGGTTTCTTCATATTGATTCCTGCATTGTTGACCAACACATCAATCTTACCAAATTCGTTCACGATCATTTCTACCCATGCGGGTATTGCCTCGAGCGTTGTAAGATCTGCCACCCGTATGTGACAAAATTCGCCTAGCTGCGATTTTGCTTCCTGTAATTTTTGTGCATTACGTCCTACAATGATGGTCGTAATTTTTTTACACACTAGCTTTTGCGCAATTGCAAATCCCAATCCTGAAGCACCACCCGTCACGATGGCTATCTTTTGAGTTCCTTTATCGTTCATTATCTTATCTCGCTTTGTAAATATTTTTTTTCACCACTTCGGTTTTATACCTGGTGCAAATGGAAATTCTAGTTGTTGATAATATTCTAATGTATGTGCCGGTTTAAAATCACCGTACATCGGTTTCTTACTAAAGGTTTGGAAATACAGTAGGCATGCATCGCGCCACCAGACCGCTTCTTGATATTGAATCTCGAGCAGTTGCTTAACAGCATTGTAACGTTCCTCGTCAACCTGTGCTCGAGTCTTGTCCCACAACGTTTTCATATTGTTAACACCGATAACACCAGCCTGGTATTTGTAACACATCTCTTCCCAAAGCGTTCGCCCCGACGTCATCTTGTGATTCCAAGAAACATGATGAAACCACAACAGTAATTCGTCAGGACATTTATCTAGCGATTCATAAAGATCGCGCACAGGTTGTTGATACTGCTCCAATGCATTACTTCCCGTTGATGTCCGATTAAAACCAATGCCCATGCTGTCGGCGCGATGGTAATACACCGACGTCCAATCGACTCGTGGTTTATCTTTAATCCACGGTGCTGGACCGTAATGATGATTCCATCCCATCAAGTGGTGCAGTCCGAGCGGTGTCATATAGCTTACAACCAATTCACGTGACGGCAGCATCATCGATTTAATATTCTGAATGGTATTCTGATCGTTTGAAAAAGTCATGCGTGCCCACTCATCAGCGATTTGCGATGAATTAGAAAAAGGATCCCAGGCCAATCTTCCAAATGCATACCAATTGGATTGTGCAAATGGATGTCCACACCAATTTCTATCATTGCCAATATTTGCAACACCAGCGATCGCCGTTGATTGATACTGCCTGCTCTCATCGGAAATAATTTCAGCAACCGTGGAAGGTTTATCATGCGCAAATGTTTTTGACTTCAAACATTCTTCCCACATTGGAGAAAGGAATGCAAGATGTGTAGCAAAGCCGAGATACTCTTGTGTGAGTTGAAACTCCATCATCAACGGCGTCTTCTCCATCGCACCAAACAACGGATGAAAAGGCTCACGTGGCTGAAAGTCTAACGGACCATTTTTAACTTGTACGATTACATTTTTTCGAAACAATCCATCCAACGGTTTGAATTCGTTATACGCTTGTTTAGTCCTGTCAACGGGAACTTCGTTGTCGTATACAAATGCGCGCCACATCACGATGCCCCCAAATGGAGCAAGCGCATCAGCGAGCATATTCGCGCCATCAGCATGTGTTCGTTTATAATTCTGTGGACCTGGCTGTCCTTCGGAATTTGCTTTCACGAGAAAACCACCAAAGTCTGGTACATGTCGATAAATTTCTTTCACCTTATCATTCCACCATTGCTGAACATTTTTTTCAGATGGATCGGCTGTAGATAAACCGCCTATTTCCATGGGCGCACTGAATCTCGCCGTGAGATAAACTTTTATCCCATAAGGTCGAAACACATCAGCGAGCGCTTTTACTTTTTCCAAATAAAAAGGTGTTAGCACTTGTGCATTAGCATTCACGTTGGTAAGCACCGTACCATTTATACCGATGGACGAATTGGCGCGTGCATAATCGTGATAACGTTGATCAACATATGCCGGTAAGCGATGCCAATCCCACAATGAAAAGCCAGCATAACCGCGTTCTACAGTACGATCAAGATTATCCCAATGATTAAGAATACGATTTGCAATTGCCGGACTGTTCACAACATCTCGCCCATCAATACGCTGTTGTGTTTGGAGCAATCGGATAAAATAAAAAACACCGTAAAGTACGCCGCGATCTGATCTGCTCGTAATCACAATACAGCGCTTACCTTTGACGATCATATTTTTGATCAGATAAGCTTCTTCAGACTTCTGAAGTAATGATCTATCAAACTGCAAAGAAGCAATGGACGAAGCATTTATATTTCCGATCACCAACGTCCCGTTCTTTTCGATGCGATTGATGAATGGAATTTTGGATTGAAGCAGACCCGATGTGGCCATCGCCAACTCGCGTTTAATGACGTCAATCGTTTCTGAATTTCCGTCAACCAAAATCGAAGTGATCGACGATTGATAATGTTTAACAATTGCACGATCCGTTAATGGATCATATTTAAGCCAGAGCCGATAACCATCATCGGCAATGCTAATCGTCGTTACCAATAGGCAACACAAAAAATATCCAATACGGCAAGCCAGGTTGTTCATAACAAAATAGTGGATTGAATATTAACCCTTCTTCAATGAAGATTCACGCACAATAAGATCATGACGAAGGACCATCGTATTGAGGTTGGCTCCTTCTAATCTGTCGAGACGTCGTATCAATGTCGACGCTGCGAGCTCGCCCATTTCTTGTCCTGGGTAATTTACCGTAGTAAGATTCGGTTCTATAACTTTTGAAAGTGGGTCGTTATTAAATCCGGCTACGGCGATATCGGTAGGAACTTTTAATCCGGCGAGTTTCAGTTGTCGAATGCAACTTACCGCACACGCATCGTTCGAAGAAAATATTCCATCGGGACGCTGCTCCATTTTCAGAATAGCTTCGGAAACTTCGATTCCGGCTTGGTCACTGAGGTTATTAAAGAATACCAACTTCTCGTCGTAAGGAATATTGTGATCCAATAACGCGGCTTTATATCCGCGAAGACGATCCGTATATACGTTACGTTTGAGATTAGCGGAGATGTGAACAATACGTTTGCATCCTTGACTAATTAAATGTGTTGTTACTTCATAGGCAGCTTTGAAGTTATCGATCACAATTGAAATACATTTTGGATGTTCAAATACACGATCGAAAAATATCAAGGGAATATTTTTGTCGAGCACCATATCAAAATGCGATAAGTCTTCCGTATCGTAAGCAAGGGAAACAAGAAAACCATCCACCCTACTGTTAAAGAGCGTTTTCACGTTGGCAACTTCTTTGTCAACAGACTCCATCGATTGGCTGATGATGAGATTATATCCTCCAGCATTGGCGACTTTTTCCATCCCCGCAATAACGGTTGACATAAAGTAGCTATTGAGTCGCGGCACAATTACGCCGATGGTGTTGGTTTTATTTCTTCTGAGGTTTGATGCAAACGAGTTATGCTGATAACCGAGTTCCCGTGCTTTTTCGACAATACGTTTCCGCGTGTCTTTGCGGATTGCCGGATGATCTTTAAGTCCCCTGCTGACAGTCGCCGGCGAAAGATCGAGGGCTTCGGCAATGTCGTATATGGTGACTTCCTTCTGAGTGGTCATGAACTGCTTTTCCATTTGCAAAATACGGTGTGCGTTTGACATCCAACGCGCAAACCAACCTAAATAACCAAAATATTTAATCGGTTACAATAGGTTTAAGCGTTGTTTAAGCACAAAAATAAGCCATAATTAAAATATTTTTTGCAATCGGTTGCATTTTTTATTTCTATCGCTGACCTTAGTTGAACGATTCGCGAATTTCTCCTAAACCACAGGTGATGCGCTGCTTAGGAGGTGGACTTTTTTTGCCTTAAGGAATGCAAACGATTTCGATACACAAACCAATTATCTCTTTATGAAATTAAAAACTCTACTATTCTATCCAGACCGGTGGCGCGTACTAACCCCGACTGCTTTCCTAGTCTTATTCACTTTCATAACATTTCAGGTCTCGGCTCAGCAAGTCATTACCGGAAAAGTATCGGATGAAAACAATGTGGGAATGCCCGGTGTGAACGTCTTGGTGAAGGGAACCTCTGCAGGTACGACTTCCGACTCTGACGGAAACTATTCACTCACTGTATCCGATCCCAATCAGGTTACACTTGTATTCTCCTTCATCGGTTACACTTCACAAGAAGTTCCCATCGGTGGACGTACTACGGTAGACATCACTATGCAACCTAGTCTTGCTACGCTTTCAGAAGTAGTCGTGGTTGGATATGGTACGCAAAAGAAAAGCGACATCACCGGCGCAGTAGCTTCGCTTAGCCAATCTGCATTAACAGAAGTTTCCAATGCGAACGTTGTGCAGGCATTGCAAGGACGAATTGCAGGCGTAGACATTGCACGCACTGGATCAAGACCTGGTGCCGGTGGACAAATCAGAATTCGTGGTAATCGTTCTCTTAGCGGAAGCAACGATCCTTTGATTGTATTAGATGGTATTCCTTATCAGGGAAGTATTAACGACATCAATTCTGATGACATTGCCAGTGTTGATGTACTCAAAGATGCATCTGCTACCGCGATTTACGGATCTCGTGGATCGAATGGTGTAATCATTCTTACAACCAAAAGAGGTAAGTCAGGCACACCACAAATTTACTATAATGGCTATGTTGGTATCAGCAAAGCACTTGGAAAGTATGATCTCTTCAATGCAAAAGAGTTCAAAGCTTTTCGTGATTACTCAGGTTATACTGCAGGATATTCTCCAATGGAACTCGAAGGTATTGCCAATGGTACCGATAGCGACTGGCAGGATGTTGCTTTCCGAAATGGTCACGTCAGCAATCATGAGCTTGGAATTTCTGGCGGATCAAATGATGTCACGTATGGCTTCTCTGCCGGATATTTCAAAGAGCAAGGTATTCTTGATCCGCAGTCTTTCGAAAGATTTTCACTTCGATCAACCATCGATGCAAAAATCGGAAGTCGTATTCGTGTTGGATTAAACAGTTTAAATACACTCAACTACACGAATGGTGAAGGCGTCAATCCAATGTACGCCATTGCGCGTATCACACCGCTTGCCCCGGTTTACAATGCAAACGGAACACCCAATCTTTATCCGCAAGCAGGAACCGTTGACGAAACGGCAACCATGAATCCTCTCACGCTTTGGAATGATACCGACATTGTCGATCGGCGAAGAAGACTTCGCACATTTAACAGCTTGTATGGTGAGGTATCTATTGTCGACGGACTAAAGTATCGCCTTAACGTCGGTGTTGATTTTCGTCAGGACAATCGCGGAACATACACCGGACCAAACACCATCATGAACGCTGCAGCGGGTACAACAAAACAAGCCAGCGCTACTGTTGCCAACGGAGAAGCCTGGACATACGTTTTGGAAAATCTCCTGACATATGAAAAAACTTTTGCCGATGTACATCGCTTATCATTCACGGGATTATTCAGTGTACAAAAGGACAGAAACTTTAACACACAAATGAACGGAAGTAATTTCCCGTTCGGAGAAGTTCAGTATTACAACTTCAGTCTCGCCGATAGAAATTCCATTACACTTCCTGGAAACAACAACAATTTCACGACCTCTGGTTTGATGTCGTACATGGGAAGGGTGAACTACGCATTCAATGACAAGTATCTGCTAACAGCTACCTTCAGACGAGACGGTTCCTCTGTATTCCCAAAAAATCAATTTTTGAATTATCCTGCATTCGCCTTGGGATGGAATGTATCAAAAGAAGATTTTATGAGTGGAATCAAACCGATTAACAATCTGAAAGTTCGTTTAGGATATGGTGTAACAGGGAATCAGGGTATTCCCGCAAATGCAACGCGTGGTTCACTGGCACAAAACCGATACAATTATTCCACTACAAACGTGTTTGGATATTTTGTAAGCACGTTACCAAACATCGATCTGCGATGGGAAGATACCAAGCAATATAATCTTGGTATAGACTTCGGATTATTCAACAACAGAATTTCGGGATCTATCGAATTGTATCGTCAAACCACGGACAATCTGCTTGTTCAGAAGTCACTTCCCCGGAGCAATGGCGCCAACAGCTACTGGACCAACGCAGCGTCTACACGCAGCAAAGGGATGGAAATCAACCTGAGCACCGTAAACATCGAAACGCCAAGCGGGTTCAGTTGGACCTCCGATTTCAACATTTCACTTAATCGTGAAGAAATCACAAGACTTGCCGACCCAACGATCAAGAACGACATTGGAAATGGTTGGTTTGTTGGACAACCTATTAACGTCATTTATGACTTCACGAAAGAAGGAATCTGGCAAATTGAAGATGCTGTCGAAGCTGCAACATACAGTCGCAAGCCGGGAGAAATTCGCATCAAAGATATCAGCGGGCCTGACGGAACACCTGATGGAAAAATTACAGATCTCGATCGTTCTGTGATTGGTACATTTCAACCGAAATGGATTGGTGGGATGACGCATCGCTTTGCATTCAAAAACTTTGAGCTATCGACGGTATGGTTTGCACGTATGGGCGGAACACTGGTGGCAACATATCTCGCAACCAACGGTGGTGGCGACCAGGGATATTTTGGCTTCAACAGCGCGAGACCTAATCAATATAAAGTAGACTACTGGACACCGAACAATCCTACAAATGCATTTCCTGCACCAACAGGAGGTGTTACCAATCTACCATACTCTTCAACACTCAGTTACTACGACGCTTCTTTTGTGAAGGTGAGGAATATCACACTTGGTTACAATTTACCTTCTGAACTGCTTGAACGCATCCGTGTTACATCGTTTAAAGTTTATGTATCGATACAAAATCCCTTCATAGTTTATTCTCCATTTGTGCGTGATGGTCTTGGATTCGATCCGGAAGGAACAGGTACAGGCGGCGCGGTGCAAACACAGGGTGGAGAAACAAATCAAGGTGTCAGCGCCAGAGCCATTACAGTAGGTTTAAATACTCCATCCGTCAGATGGTATACCCTTGGCGTTAACATTAAACTCTAAGTCAATCGATTATGAAAATTCATCAACGTATAAAGATTATATCATTTCTCGTGATATCACTTGCGGCGGCACCAATCAGTTGCAGTGATATTCTTGAATCAGAGTACCGTTCAGATCTTGGTCCTGAATTTTTTTCAACACCTGATGGTCTACAGGCTGGCGTACATGCATCATACGCTATTACAAGATACTTCTGGGGTAGCGAAGGTTTTACAACATCAAGTGTAACAGGCACTGATGAAGTGACGCGTGGTGGAGATGGTGGTCCTGAGTTTCATGAATACACTATTCTTCCCAACAACGGAACATTGTCATCCATCTGGAACAATAGCTACACCGCGATAAACAACCTCAATGGTGTGTTGCAATACGGTCCGGACGCTGCTCTTCCTCAAGATCGCAAAACCGAGTTACTCGCAGAGGCTAAATTTTTACGCGCCTATTTTTACTTTCTTCTCGTCCAAAACTTTGGAGACGTCCCATTGAATCTCACGTTCAATACCGTACCCAACACGAAGGCATATCGCACAAATGTAAAAGAAGTGTATGAAGCGATTGTTCAGGATCTCAAGGATGCAGCAAACGCATTACCCAATAAACCTACATCGTCACCATCCAAAGCAAGGGCTTCTAAACCTGCAGCGTTGCACCTGCTTGCCAAAGTATTGTTAACGAAGGGATGGAATGTGAACGCGCGAGAAGGTGATGGTAAGAGTGATTTCGAAAGTGCTTACACCGTCGCAGATACATTGATTGCTAACAGCGCCCAATATGATATCGGCCTCGAGCCAAACTATGCAGACGTATACCGTAACACAAACGAGTATGGCCGTGAAGTTCTTTTTGTTCTCGACAGAAATACGGATCCTGTTTTTTCTGAAAGTGGTTACAACAACACAACCGCAGAAGATGGCAACAAAGAAAATCGGTTGAATCACTATTGGGTGAGCTTCTACACGCTTGCCGATCAGAATGTGAACTTCGGTATTACAGGTGCACCCGAAGTAAAAGTAAAACTTGTATCACGATCAACTTTGTATGGAAGACCTTATCGACGCTTCCGTCCAAATCCATACACCTATGAAGCTTTCACCAAACGTGATGTGGATTCCAGATATGACAACACTTTTCAAAAAGTTTGGTTGTTTAATCGTCCGACAGAAGTTCCTGCGGGAGAAGATGCAGTTGGTACTGCAGCACCAACGATTACAACAACACGCGGTGTTTTACAACGTGGCGACACGGCGATTTTCATGCCCGGTCACGAAGTAACGGAGGCTGATCGCAAAAAAGTAAAAGGGCTCATCATGGCACCTTCGCAATACAGCTACGAATGGTTTCCTACAATGATCAAACATCTTGATCCAACACGTCAGCACTACAACGATCCTTCTGATCGTCCGATCATTCTGATGCGTCTTGGCGAGACTTATCTTATTGCTGCCGAAGCAGCATTCAAAGCTGGAAATCTTACAAATGCAAAAGACAAAATAAATGCGCTCCGCGAACGCGCTGCTTTCAGAACAACAAACTCATCTGCAGAAAATGCCGCTGATGCAATTGCCACACGAATCAGTGAAAGTGATGTGGATATCAAATTCATTCTTGAAGAAAGAACACGAGAACTCTACGGCGAAATGCATCGTTGGTACGACCTTGTGCGTACGCAGACGCTGATCACGCGTGTAAAACAATACAATCCATTGGCAGGTCCAAAGATACAAGACTACCATGTTCTTCGTCCTATTCCTTCAACATCACAAATGGACTTGGTCACAAACCGGGATGAGTTTCCACAGAACCCTGGTTACTAACCTCTAAATTTTCATCGAATGAAAAAAATAAAGTACTTAATGATCTTCATCATGCTCATCATACTCAGTGCATGCCGTGACGAAGAATTTGGAAGTCTTAACACCGGCAAGTATACCGACACTAACGGCGAACTTAAAAACGCTGCTACCTTTCCGGTAGGCCTTGCTGTGGAATATTATTTATTTGTCAATGATGAACAGTACAGAAGCACCGTTCTTCGTGAGGCCAACAGTGTAACATTTGGATACCAAATGAAACACGGCGCACTGGTTGATGATGGTGGTACCATAGATTTCACGGAATCCGACGCAATGTTCGACATCGCTGAAAACGCTGGAGTCGAAGTATTTGGCCACACACTCGGATGGCATCAAAATCAGAATGCGACTTATCTGAAAGGCATTGCCGGTGGAACCACAGGTGGTAGTGAAAACATTCTTCTGAATGGCGGTTTCGAAAGTGGGTCCGGTGACAACTTCGACAACTGGAGTAAATACAACGGCGGAACGGTGATGACTGCAACCACTGCATCAAATGAAAAAAGAGGCGGAAACCGTGCACTGAAAGTTGCCGTAGCGGCTGCCGGAAACCCCTGGTCTGTACAAATGGCAAGCGATCCCGCACCGACAACAATTGGTACAGAATACAAATTTACCATTTGGGTAAAGGCCGCATCCGCAGGAGGCAACATCAGGTTCTCCACACAGCCTTCAGCATTGTATTCCGCAAACTATAATATCTCAACCGATTGGACCCTGCTCACGTGGACCTTCACAGCCAACGAGTCGGCTACACGCATTATCCTTGATATGGGCGCCACTGCATTTACCTATTTTGTAGATGATGCTTCCCTAGTGGATCCCAATTATACACCACCGCCATTACTTCTGAATGGTGGATTTGAAGCAGGAACAGGTGACAATTTCACCAACTGGAACAAATACAATGGTGGTACACAGATGACAGCAGCGACTATCGCCAGTGAAGTAAGAAACGGAACTCGTGCTTTAAAGGTCGCTGTACCCGCTGCAGGAAATCCGTGGTCTGTTCAGCTTGCCAGCGATCTCACACCAACAACAATCGGAAAGGCTTATAAATTTTCAGTGTGGGCAAAAGCAACAGCTGCGGGTGGTAATATCCGCTTTTCGACACAACCATCGGCCCTATACTCAGGCAACTACAATGTTCCTACTGATTGGGCATTGCTAAGCTGGGAGTTTACTGCCAACGAGGCGGCTACACGCATTGTGTTCGATATGGGCGCCGCTGCGTTTACCTATTTGTTCGACGACGCAAGGCTTGTAGAAGTTGGATCCGAACCTGAACCCGGTGGTGGTGCAGAAGCTGTAGATGAAGCACTGGGTAACTTCATCACGCAAACTGTTGAGCACTATAAAGGTCGCATGAAAGCATGGGATGTTGTCAACGAACCGATGGCTGACGGAAACAGCGGATTGCGTACAAGTGCAAACAGCAATGTGCCTGCCAACGCTACTGATTTCTTCTTCTGGTCTGATTACCTTGGAAGAGACTGGGCGCTCAAAGCATTTGAGTATGCTGAAGCTGCCGATCCGGATGCGCTCCTATTTATAAACGATTATAACCTCGAATCAAATGGCGCAAAACTGGATTCGTTGATTGCCTATGTTGAAGAACTAAAACAAAAGGGTGCAAAGATTGATGGTATCGGCACGCAAATGCACATCAGTCTCAATACATCATATGCCGGTATTGAAACGATGTTCAGAAAGCTCGGACAAACTGGATTAAAAGTCAGAATCTCGGAACTCGACATACGCATCAATCCTAATGATTTATCTGTGGTCACGCCAGATGAAATGTTCCTGGGATATCAGGCCGCTATGTACGAGCATGTCATTAAAATGTATCTGCAATATGTTCCTGCACCACAACGTCATGGCATTACCATTTGGGGTGTCACTGATGCTGATAGCTGGATTGTTGTTTACCAAAACAAAAGAGATTATCCTCTCCTATTTGATGAAAGTTATAATAAGAAGCCAGCTTATGCAGGCGTGCTCAAAGGACTGAAGGGACAGTAAACGTTTTGGGTTTATTTAGTTACGAGACGGCAGGGTGATAGCCTTGCCGTTTTCCTTCTCAATAAGATTCTGTACGAGATAAATCATTAACTTAATCTTATAAATTCCACTCAGTTACAAATATCATTATGAAAAATTGGTTTACTACAATACTTCTTCTAGTTGTTCACTCGTCACTGTTTGCACAACAAGATACCACCATCGGCCTAAAAGATTATTTCAAAGATTACTTTCCAATGGGTGTAGCCGTATCGCCTGCATCGCTTGAGGGTTTTGAAGGAAAATTTATCCTCAAACATTTCAACAGCATTACACCGGAAAACGTGATGAAGCCGGGGCCAATCCATCCTGAAGAAAATCGTTATCACTGGAAAGACGCCGACAACATTGTAGCATTTGCACAGAAAAATAATCTGAAGGTTCGCGGCCATGCACTTTGCTGGCATCAACAAACCGGTGATTGGTTCTTCAAGGATTCACAGGGGAAACTTGTATCGAAGCAAGTTTTACTGGGAAGGTTGAAAGATCACATCACTACTGTGGTATCGCGATACAAAGGAAAAATATATGCATGGGATGTTGTTAACGAAGCCATTGATGATGATCCAAAAAATCTTCTCCGTAATTCTCTATGGTATCAGATCTGTGGTGAAGAGTTTATTGTTAAAGCATTTGAGTACGCACATGCTGCAGATCCTGATGCATTACTTTTCTATAACGATTACAACACCGAGCGTCCTGAAAAAAGAGAACGCGTATATAAGCTTCTCAAAAAACTAGTTGATGCGAAAGTTCCCATCCACGGCGTTGGCTTGCAGGCACACTGGTCTATTTTCGAACCTACACGTCAGGAGCTTGAAGATGCTATTAAACAGTTTTCATCGCTAGGATTAAAAATTCAATTCACAGAACTGGATGTATCGGTTTACAAGTGGGAGAAATTTGATCGCGAAAAGAAGCCCGGAGAAACGGATACATACACGCCGGATCTTGAAGAAAAACAGGTTGCGCAGTACAAAATGTTTTTTGAAACATTTATAAAATACAAAAGCGTGATTACAGGTATTACATTCTGGAATGTCTCAGATCGATACACCTGGCTGGATTTTTATCCTGTAAAAGGAAGAAAGAACTACCCACTTCTCTTCGATCAACATTACAAACCGAAACGTGCATATTGGGAAGTCGTGCGAGAGGCTCACTAACCTCACGTGGTTACCAATTTCATTTTCAATCCTGATTACTTACTTGCAGCTTGAAACTTGAGGCTTGCAACATTTTACTTCAGCTGCTTCAACCGCGTGGTCAGTTCTGCCACTAAGTTTCGAAATGAATTAGGTTTACTAATAAAGTCCGCTTGAAGCGCGTTCGATTGTTCTATGTCCGAAACATTCTGTGAGGTAGACAACATGACGACCGGTACGTGCTTTATACGTTCAGTGCTTCTGATGCGTGTTAGGCACTCAATACCATTCATCACGGGCATGTTGATATCCATGAAGATCTGATCAGGGAGAAGTTCACCGTGAAGAAAATTTAAGGCCTCTTCTGCACTACTTGCTGCAATGAAAATAATGGCGGGGTCAACTTCCTTTACCGCTTCGTTAAACAACTGCAGATCATCGGCATCGTCGTCAACATATAATACAACCATGATTGCTCATTAAGATTAAAAATTCGGCTCTGGAAATCGTGAATACATTACACGAAACACATGTAACCGAAAATTCATTCCCCATGAATCGTAAAAAAATAAAGTTCAAACAACGATCATCCCCCTTTAGAATTACACCTTAACGCTTCACGCTTTATAAAACAAGTCGAGCGACGAATGCGACCACTTATCTGTGCTTTGGTAATTGAAGTCTTATTTTCAGTCGTTCGAAATAAACAGGGTAAAAATCAAAAGTCATTGAGAAAATGGGTTGCCCTACGGCACGTGGCATCGCACAACGATACGGCTAGTGGCCGCTAAGAATCATTTTAAACGTGAACAAGACTTGATCTACGCACCTGTAATCCGTTTTGCTGAGGTAACGTCGTATCCGAATGACTCCAGCAGTTGCAGTGCATGAATGCGTATAGCCATATCGTGGCTAATTAACGCTTGATTAATTACCCGCAAACTACACTGTCTTTCACCAGAATGATAGAGCGCTTCCGCCAGCGATATGCGCACGGCTATCTCGGGATCATCAATATGATTAATCAATTCCTGTCGAACACAAGTCGTTTGTTTACCATGGATCGCACAATACGTTGCCGCTGATTCGCGTACATTGGGATCGCGATCATCTAAGCGCTTAACGACGTCATAAAGATTAACTTCCGACGCTCTTGATATTTTCTCCCGCATACTTTTTAAGTTTTAATAATCTCTACTCCGCATAGCTCGAACGCATCTTCACGCCCCACCTTCCCTTCTCTTTGGTAACGATGTACAAAGACTCATAACTGGCAATCTTCGAACCATCAGCGCGATAGCGCGAAAACTTTGTATCGATGTGTACTTTAGAAGAATCACCCTGCACGATATTTCGATGATCCCATGCACTCCGGTGCCACCCTGCCTTTGAAAGTTCGACAAACACTTTTGTAGAATCGCGCTCGCCTGCATTTTCGAGAACAGACATTCGTCCACTGGCCAATCGAAAGTGTGGAAAGTGATAGGTCGCTTCCCACGCTTTCAAGTTCTTCGCATTGAACGTGATCATGTATTCATCAAGTACTTTAAGAACAGCCTTCTTCGTTTCTACATCGAGTTGATGTGTTCCAAAATCACGATCCTTACGTGTATTGAAAGCTGTGGTCACTCCGATGAGTAGCAACATGCTTAATGAAATCTTGATGACGATCTCTTTCATATCAGTTTATTTCTTCGCTTGCTGTTGCTGACGAGCCTGTTGTTCCTTGAATCGCTGCGCCGCATACTCAATATCAATCAAAGGATAAATATTGTACTTGACAGCTTCCGCATCGAACAATGCTTTCAACTCCTTCAATTTTTCCGGATGCTTCGCAGCAAGGTTATTGAGTTCATTAAAATCATCACTGATATGATACAACTCCCAAACATCTTTATCTGGATCGTTTTCAATTACGGTCTTCGCCTCATCAGCATACGTAAATAAATCCAGAGAATTCGGTCGATGTGCCGCGGCCGCTTTCCATCCATCTTTGTAGATCGCCCGATTTCCGAAAATCGTGTAGTACTGCTGCGTATGGCGCGCGGGCGCATTTTTATCTTGCAACGCATAGGCTAAGCTCGTTCCATGCAAAGGGTCTTGTTTTATTCCACGAATCGTCTCCGGCTGTTTTACGCCCGCCAATTCTGTAACCGTGGGGAACAAATCGATGAGATGAGCATATTGATTTCTTACACCACCCTTTTCAGAAATTCCTTTCGGATAATACACTATTAATGGATTATGTGTAGCACCTTCTGCGTTGGCATCGCTCTTCCAAAACTTGAAAGGTGTATTGGTTGCTTGTGCCCATCCTAAAGGATAGTTGGCAACCGTGGCAACTTCTTTCGTACCAATTTTATCATACTCACCTAGCACAAATTTCTTATACTCCTCACGCGTAATGTTATCGGCACCAAAGCGTATCGACTTCGTCGTTACACCATATTCAAGACCTTCTTTACTTCCACCATTGTCGCCAATGATCACAAACACAGCTGTATTCTGCAATTGTCCTGATGATTCCAAATATTGAAAAAGACGACCGATCTCATGATCCGTTTGCTCAAGAAATCCGGCATACACTTCCATAAAACGTGCATACAGTTTTTTCTCGTCTGCAGGAACGTCCTTCCACGCTTTAATGTAATTGTTTCGCTCCGGCAATTTTGCATTGGATGGAATCACACCAAGCTTCTTTTGATTTGCAAATACCTGTTCGCGATAGGCATCCCAACCACCATCAAATTTACCTTTGTATTTATCCGACCAAACTTTGTCTACCTGATGCGGCGCGTGCCCAGCACCGGTAGCATAGTACAAGAAAAATGGTTTGTTAGGTGCTCCCTTTTGTTGGCGCTTCAGATAACCAATCGCCTTGTCAGTTAACAATTCATTCAAATGTCTTCCATCGGGTGTTACATGTTGATTGTCCTCAACTAAATCGGGTTTGTACTGATCAGTCGCACCACCCAAGAAGCCAAAATTATGATCGAAGCCTTTTCCTGATGGCCATCGATCAAAAGGTCCAAGGTCTGTGTTTTCCGCGTCAGGAGTCAAATGCCATTTTCCAAGTTGATATGTACTGTAACCATTTTCACGAAGTACTTCCGCAATCGTGCCTTTCTGTGGTTGAATGTATCCATTGTATCCAGGAAAATCTGCAGAGAGGTAATAATGCGGAAACAACCCCATGCCTACTGAGTGATGATTTCTTCCTGTTAATAGCGCAGCGCGCGTTGGCGAACAAATTCCCGCCGTATGAAAATTTGTAAATCGCAAACCCTGATTCGCGAGACTATCAAGATTAGGCGTGTTGATCAACCCTCCAAAGGCAGATGTTGCTCCATACCCTACGTCATCAAGAAGAATCCAGATCACGTTCGGTGCACCCTCTGGTGATTTACGTGAGAAATCTTGCTTAAACGCTTGTGAACGTTTTACGGATTTGTCAATGGTGCCTTTCCACTCTGCGGTTTGAGCGAATGTGTTAGCAATGGAAATGCCCAGTAGTAACATGAGCATGTATATAAATGGATTGAATACCTTTTTCATATTTTATTTGAGAGCAGTTAGTTGATAAAGTTGTGTCATGTCAAATTCAACGACGGCGCCGTGCTTTCCTTCAGATCACTGTCTTCCTTCGGCAATTCTTTTAGAATCACTTCATCAGAAACCATTGGGCCATTTGCGGACAACTCACTTCCTTCTTTTTTAGATTTGAGAATTGGCCATAAAAATTGTGCGTACCACTCTTCGCCTTGATAGTATTTCAGTCCGTACGCCGCTGGATATTTCCGCGTGATAATTCCAGTACCAAAGATGATATCCCATACAAAGAACATGTTTCCAAAATTTCCTTTGTAGTGACCGATACCATCATCGTTTGACGCTGCGTGATGAGCGTGGTGTGTTGCTGGGGTAGAGATCAATCGTTCTAATACCCACGCAATAGGATTGAGCCATTTGATTTTATAGAATGGTTTATCCCAGGGAATACTCGAATGCGCAGCGGTTGTTATCAGTGATTTGATTCCTTTTACAAAAAGCGCAGGATAGCCTAGTCCGAGATACACCAACGTTGTTGTGAGATATGTTTGTGAGAAGAATATCGTATAAATCACATTTTGTCGACTCGCCATGGCCATGCCCATGTAAGGTGCAGAATGATGCGTGCGATGAAACCGCCAGAGGAAAGGTATTTCATGATGAAGCCTATGATACCAATATTGAGTAAGGTCATCAAAGACAGCGATGATGAGGAAGCCCCACCAGAATGGAATCCAGCTAAAGGCCTCTCTCAAACCAGGGAGCGCGTACGGTAAAAATTTTAAACCGAAGTAGGCAACAAAAGGACGCACTACAATCTTCGGAACGGTATAGCAAACAATGTCTAGAATAATTTCATTTCTATTCCAATGTTTCTTGTATAATCCAAGTGCAAACTCAATTACACCGACAATCAATACGAGTACAGGTAATCCCCAGGTACTCAAATTCTGAAATATCGCTTCAATAAACTTTATCATGGCTGGATCGTTTTTTCATTTTGGCTGTTCACTGCCGAGTTAGAGTTCTTCTTCCAAGGACGTTCACCGCTCAAATAAAAGCTTAAGAACATCAATACGATGGGTAAGGCATAAATCAAAAGACTCACAAGTACATTCTTGACTATACGATTTGCAATGGCTGGTTCTATATTCATAGGAAAAAGTTTAGGACAACAAATTTTGAGTAAGCAGAACACCTAAGTAAAGGATGAAGAATGGCACGAGCGCTACGATCACACCGACAGCAATCTTCATCGCAAGTATTTTCAAATCAATAAGGCGCATATAAAACAACATTTTAACGTTCAAGAGACAAGACCCCCACTCGCCTTCCACCACGAAGCAGAGTGGGGTTTATCGCGGCGTTTCCACGAATATCTTGACTACTGTTTTTTTTATCTGGAACCAAGTGAAAGCGAAACATGATCACCGCTTTCAACGACCACACTTTCAAGCTTACCCGTAAAGGCAAACGGTCCTTTGTAACGATCTGATACTTGCGTGATCAAATCTTTACCAACGTTGATCTCATCATTACTTTTAATGTTGGCTTGTGACTTCACGATCTGCCCTTCTGCCACCTTTGTATCGTTGATGTACAACTGGTGTATTCCTGCCGCGTCATTACTCTCTTTTGCTTCTTTGTAGTTAAGCACATAACGCAATTTCACTTTTCCAACCGGAACAACTTTGTCGGAAACAAGGTGCGTGATCTTGAATCCGTTATTGTTAGCGACCACAAATTTTCCATCCTTAACGAATAAGCTTACACCACCAAAGCGGCCACCGACTGAAAAGAGAACGCCTTCCGTCCCTTTCGTAATCTCAGCATCCGCGGTAATCGTATATGATTTCAAAGGTGTGATTGGACTTGCTACACCAAACACCTGTGATGCTTCAGGATAGAAAACCACACGGTTCGCATCGTGATTTTGAAACAACTTCGTATAGTCAAGTTGTTTTTCCGTGCCATCTTTTAAAGGATAGATATTGAACTTCGCAGCTTCACTATCAAAAAGTTCCTGAAGCTCCTTAAGTTTATCTGGATACTTCGCCGCCAAATCTTGCAGCTCATTAAAGTCTTCGTTGACATTATACAACTCCCACTTATCTTGAGAAAAGTCTTCACCTTTCTTGTGCAACGTCCCCGCTTTCCATCCGTCTTTGTAAATCGCACGTGATCCCATGATTTCATAATGTTGAACGGTATGGCGCGATGGCGCTTTTGCATTTGCAAGGCTGTACACCAAACTTGTTCCTTCAATCGGTTCTTGCCTATATCCGTTAATAATTGTCGGAACTTGTGCACCTGCCAATTCTATTGTTGTTGGAAGTATGTCAATTAAATGGGAATACTGATTTCTGATTGCGCCCTTGTCTTGAATACCTTTAGGGTAATGAATAATTAATGGATTACGCGTACCCCCCTCAGAGTTTGCATCTTGCTTCCATTGGCGGAATGGCGTGTTTGCAGCAGCAGCCCAACCCAGCGGATAATTTGCCTTGGATGCTTCTGTCCCTAAAAGATTAATGTCTTCCAAGTTTTTTTGAAAACGTTGTTCCTCTGTCCATGATGGATCGTTACGGTTCACGATACCCACAAAGGTTCCTTCCTTACTTGCACCGTTGTCGCCAACAGAAACAATGATCAATGTATTTTCAAACTGATTGATCTTTTTGAGGTACGAAATCACTCTGCCAATTTCGTAGTCGGTTTGTTCAACAAAACCTGCATACACTTCCATAAAGCGCGCGAATAATTTCTTTTCATCGGCACTCAACGTTTCCCATGCTTTCACGCCAGTATTACGCGGTGTTAACGTTGTATTCTTTGGAACAACACCGAGTGCGATCTGCCGTTGCAAAACTGTTTCACGATATTGATCCCACCCTGCGTCGAACTTCCCCTTGTACTTGTCAGACCATTCTTTGGCCACTTGATGAGGAGAGTGTCCAGCACCTGGTGCGTAGTAAAGGAAGAAAGGTTTCTCAGCACTAACTGATTTTTGTTCGGCGATGTACGCAATGGCTTTGTCTGCAATACGTGTGTTAAAATGTTTTCCATCGGCTTCCGGCTCTACTTTACGAGTATCATCCCACGTTGTAGGATGCCATTGATCGGTTGATCCACCCAAGAAGCCGTAGAAGTGATCGAAGCCACGACCAGTAGGCCAACGGTTGAATGGGCCGATTGCAGTTGCATCGGAAGGAGGCGTTAGATGCCACTTCCCTACTGCGTAGGTGTTGTATCCGTTCTCACGTAAAATCTCTGCGATGGTAGCTTTTTCAAATGGCATGTAACCATCATACCCCGGCGCACCGATGGCTGTTGTTGGAAACAATCCCATATGCACCGAGTGAGAATTTCTTCCCGTCAACAATGCAGCGCGCGTAGGCGAACAAATCGCAGTAGTATGGAAGTTCGTGTAGCGCAGACCATTGTTCGCGAGATGATCCAGTGTTGGTGTTTGAATGAGTCCACCAAATGTACTGATGGCACCATAGCCTACATCATCCAATAAAATCCAAACAACGTTGGGTGCGTTGGCTGGTGCTTTCTTTTTCTCTTGCCACCATTGTTGGGTTTCAGCAAGGTTACGACCGATCTTTCCTTGATAGGGTTGCGTCGGACTATTTTGCGCGAATGTCATACCAACGCTCAACGTCGTTAGCAATACACCTGCAGTAAGATGTTGAATATTTTTAAGCATATTTTTGAGAAGGGTTGTTGTCGTTATTATTTGTCTTTCCAGAGATCATGTTGTTTAAGAAGTGGGTTGTTGTCTAACTCCATTTGTGGAATCGGGAACCAGCGATTTCTGTCCACCGCGTTTGTCTTTCCAGCCGCGTGCAGTTTGTCAACAAACACCGGTTGATCTGCAGCATTTCTTTGTCTGATCAAATCAAACCAACGCTGATATTCGTACACCAACTCCAATTCACGATCGAGGTATAAAGAATCACGAAATTGATCTTTCGTAAGCCCGGGCGTCAGTTCAGGTAATCCGGCGCGACTACGAATTCGATTAAATGACTTGTACGCTTTATCGGTTGGACCATTAAGTTCATTCTCGGCCTCAGCGTGAATCAATAGGGCTTCAGCATAACGTAAGAGCGTTACATTCGTGGCAGCTTCGGCGGGCACACCGACAAAAGCAGAAGGGTCGTATGCCTTGTTGAAAAAAGGAATTGAATCACCAGGGTATGCTGAGTTTGCGACAGGCGTGCCGAACACAGCACCATTCTTTGGATTCACAAAGCGCGTGGCGAAAGTGACCTTTCGTCGCTTGTCGTTCTTCTTGTAAAGTTTGTATACGCTAAACGATTTGTCGTCCCCTTTTTTGTAAAAGTTTACTTGATCAGCATATGATCCAATGATTCCAAACGACTGTGGAAATCGCGGCAACGTTCGCGGGAAATCATTTCTTCCCGAGCTTTGATAGTTCGACATGAATTGTGCTGAGAAGATGTGCTCTTCATTGTTCTCGGTGTTAGGAAGAAATACATCGGCATAGTTCGAGCGAAGGTTATAGCCATAGTCTCCTGTACCACCATCGATTGGTGATAGCACCTCTTCGATTTTCGCGATAGCATCGGTATAATGTCCATCGATTCTTAGGGGGAATGAAGCTTTTGTCAAGTATACTTTTGCGAGCAACGTTTTCGCAGCGCCTGCGGTAATTCGTCCGATGTCGCTACCGCTATATTTGTTAGGTAATACAGTCGCAGCTTCAGTTAAATCCTTTTCGATTTGTGCGTATACCTCTTCCGTTGTAGACTTCTCAATGTAGTAAGCTGACGCGGCAACATCAGTTTGATATACTGTAATCAATGGAACATCACCCCACAACCGCACGAGATTAAAATAGATAAACGCGCGAATAAATTTAGCTTCCCCAATATAACGCTCCTTCAGCGCGGTATTCGTACCAAAGTCGATGTTCGGAACTTTATGGATAACAGCATTTGCACGACGTATACCCGCGTAGTGTTGCTGCCAATTCTCGAAAAAAGTTCTGTTGGCAGACGAGTGATTATGAACCGACAATGACCTCACATCAGCATTTGTTGCTCCCGGACCTGGATATTGTTCGTCGGTAGCGAACTCCATCCCAACTTGAAGAAGTGAATTGTATGCCGATTGGCCAGATCCAGTTAAACCGCCACCGTTAAAAAAGAAGTATGCAGCGTTTACGGCTGTCAACGCATCTGCTGGTGTCTTATAGTAATCATCTTCCTTAATGAATCGTTTTGGATTTTCTTCTAGGAAGGATTCACACGCCGAGAACGACAAAATAGAAAGGCCAGCGATGATATAGCTAAAATATTTTTTCATACGAATACTTATTGTTGAGTCTAGTGGCATCATTTAGAATGATAGTTGTACACCACCTTGAATTGATTTGTTGTTAGGATACACGCCGTTGTCTACGCCGCGTGTAAGCAAACTTTGTCCAGCCTGACTTGCTTCAGGATCGTATCCGGTATAGTTGGTAATTGTCCAGTAGTTTTGCGCCGATACATATATGCGCAAGGATTTTAATTTCAACTTGGATGTGATGCTTCCTGGAAAGCGATACCCGAAGGATACATTCTTAACGCGTAAATATGAAGCGTCTTCGATAAAGCGATCTGATAAAGTAATGGCTGGATCTTGATACGCAGCTTTAACATCTGTGTCTGTGAACCCGGGATCGCCTGCGCCACGCGTACCAGGAACACGGTAAGCATAGGCTGCAGCTTTTGCAGCGTTACCAGCACCGTTGTTCAATTCAAGTTGTGCACGATTAAAGTTATAAAGTGTTCCACCGACAGAAGCTTGAAGCAACACAGACAACTCAAAACCTTTATATGCAAAACGGTTCGTAAGGCCGATGTTTACACCGGGGTTATTTTTTACTACTACGCGATCGCCGGTTTGTGTAATCTTTCCATCACCATCCTGATCTTTGTATTTCTGCGCGCCGACGCCGTTAAACGCCTGCGGAGTAAGTGCACCTGCTCCTTCTTCTCCAGGTTGAATGAGACCATCAGTTTCATACACTAAAAAAGATCCCAAAGGTTGACCAACTTCAATCACCGATGGTTGACTTTGGTTTGGCAGAAATCTTGGTATTCCATTTCCGATATCGAGCACCTTGTTTCTATTTGCGGAGAACACGGCAATCGTTGACCATTCGAATGCACCAGTAAGATTCTGTGAATTGATGCTTAACTCAACACCACGATTTTCTACAGCGCCGAGATTCTGATAGATCGCAGAAATTTGTCCATTGCCGACGTTAGAACCTTCGGCCAAACCGGAGCTACCGGGTACTGATGCAAACAGTAGTAGGTCTGTTGTCTTTTTGTAATAGTAGTCGAACACTACATTTACGCGGTTGTTAAACAAACCCAGATCTGCGCCAACGTCCACTTGAAATGTCTTTTCCCAAGTGAGACCAGGATTTGCTACGTTGATCGGCGCAAGGCCAACAACAGGTTGGTTGTTAAAATTATAACGGAAACCAGCGAGCTGTGCAATTGATCGTTGTGTAGGTATTGATTGATTTCCTGTACTTCCTAAGCTTGCGCGAAGTTTAAGGAACGATACATTGCGCACATCTTGAAAAAAGTTTTCTTCATGAACATTCCAACCTACTGCTGCTGAAGGAAAGTATCCCCATTTATCATCTCCAAATTTCGATGAACCATCGGCGCGCAATGTAAGCGTGAGCAAATATCTTTCTTTATACCCATAGTTAGCGCGCGCGAGCCAAGATGCCAGTGACCACTGATCCCATGCTGATGATTGCGCTGCGACAGTTCCTAATCCTAAGCCGATATTATGGTACTCATAAAAATCACTTAGAAAATCGTTGGTTGCCGAAGTTTGTCCCTCTGATACGGAGCGTTGTGCTGTAAATCCAACAACCGTATTGAGTGCGTGATCGCCAATTGTTTTCTGATACGATAATGTATTTTCATTGAGCCAGTTTACCGTTTGAAGAGAACCTATGAACGCCTGACCTTTAAGCTGGCGACCTTCTTGCGTTGATTGTGGGAGATAACGATTCTGTTTATTCAACACGATGTCGGTTCCATACAATACTTTTGCTGTAAGCGCTTCGCTAATTTTATACTCACCAGAAACATTAGACAACAAACGATACGTATTCGTTTCGTTCACTTGATTGTACAATGAATTAATCGGATTCGCCAACGACTGATCTAGTCCGGAGATGATTAAGAATTCGCCGTTGTCTTTATATATTGGCACAGCGGCCGGTGATTGCAGCAAATTCGAAACGATAGCGTCTGGCGCAACGTTGGCTGTAGTGGCGCTCCCATTGATGTAAGCAAGTACTTTAAAACGGTCGTTGAAATCATGGTCAACATTGAAGCGGAAGGAATAACGCTTAAAGTCTGTGTTGACGATTACGCCTTCTTGGTTGAGGTAGTTTGCAGAGAGACCAATACGCGTTTTATCTGATCCAGTGAGAAATGATAAGGTATGACTCTGAATGGCAGCTTCGCGATACGCAGCATCTTGCCAATCTGTTCCTACGCCTGCTGTATCTAATGTATAACCACCGTCTTTAGCAGCTTTCAAAAATGCAAGGTTGTCGCTTTTTAATTTGGACACAGCGTTTGCATTGGTAGAAAGTGTATTAAACGCAGCATCTTTTCTAAGTTGCCACCACTCTCCCGCCGTTGCTAAAGACAAAGTCTTCACCACTTGTTGAACACCATAGAAAGCATCGTAATGAATTGCTGATTCATTTGCTTTTCCTTTTTTAGTCGTAATGATGATCACACCATTCGCACCGCGCGATCCGTAAATCGCCGTGGCAGAGGCATCTTTCAAAACATCGACCGATTCGATGTCGCTTGTTGCAATAGAAGAAAGTGGATTTATTTTTGGGCCATTGGTAATTCCGGCATCCGTTAGTGAGTAGTCGTTGTTAATTGGGAAACCATCGATAACATAGAGTGGATCACTGTTCGCCGTTACGGAATTGCTTCCTCGGATTTGAACACTCACACCACCGCCGGGTTGTCCTGAGGTTTGTGTTACAATCGCTCCTGCAACAGCACCTTGTAACACGCGCTCCACGGAAACCACTGGCTGATATTTCAATTCCGCAGGCAACGATGCCACCGATCCAGTAATATCTTTTCGCTTCTGCTCGCCATAACCTACAACAACTACCTCGTCCAATACATTATCATTGTTGAGTACAACTTCTAAAGATTCTTCAGAGAGTTCATACACATCTACTTCTTGAGACTTATATCCTGCAAGGCTCGTTACAAGCGTAACAGGAAGTTCTTTTGGTGGCTTGATATTAAATTGACCACCTACATCCGTAACGGCATAATTATTAGTTCCTTTAATGATTACTGTCGCGCCTGGCAGTGGATCACCACTGCCATCGGTCACGGTTCCTTTAATAAGATCCTGTGAGAAAGCACTCCACGATAAGATCAAGAATGCAAACAGGGGTAAAATTCTTTTCATGTTAGTACGAGTATTGTTGGGCTTTTAAATGAAGAAAGGTTAGTTCGCGCTTAGTTGCTTGAGTAATTTGTCACGCTCTTTTTTAAAACGCTGTTCATCTGGATTCAAAAATCCAAACGCATGAAGGCTATCTTGGCCGTTGTTGAGAATCCACTGTAGAAACTTTAATGCTTCAGGATTAGATTTCTTTTTAGCAATGGAGATATGGATGTACTCTACAGGTACATTTTTTACTTGTTCCGACTCTAATTTTGTGATCACATTTTCGAGACTTGAAAATATTTTTTCGTCTGATTGAACTTTACCATTATCATCGAGGTCGACAGGAAGAATGGTAAGCCCCGTTAGCGCGTTACGTGATTTAATATCATACACCAGCCCTAGCGTTGCATACGTGACTGCTGTCGTATCTTTCAAAACAGCTTTGATGAGATGTTCATCCGCACCAGCAATCGCCTTACCCTTGATATTGGTTTGTTCGAAGCCATAATATTTTGCTAACGTAATTGGTGCGCCTGCTTTTTGCAGACGTGTATACACGGTATAGGTCGAAGTAATCTTTCGTTCCTTTTTCTTGTCGGCAAATGCGTCTTGGAAATAAATCTGCTTGATTAACTCCCTTGTAAGTCCTTTCTCGCCAAACTCCTTTGCAAAAGCTGATTGTTGATTGGCTACCGGTAACAATGCATATCGACCGATGTAGATGAAGTCACGCGTTTCTTTAATAAGTGAATCAGGTTCATATGCTTCAATAAGCAGATCGTATTGCGACGGATCTGTTGTAGTGCGTGGTTCAATAACGATACTCGCTGAAGGATTTGCTTTTTTGTAAGCGTCGATCCAAGCATTCACCAGTGGATAACTAAAGCGTACACCTGTGACGACAACTTTAGAGGATGATTGCGCAGAGGCGGTGAATACGATAGCAACGGTAGAAAATATATGAATAGCTTTAACAATTAGTTTCATGTTGTAAGAATTTTAAATCGTGCTTGAGTACAAGTTTGCTGCGAATGTTCGCGATACAACTTGGTGGCTACGGGTGCACGCTTAGCAAAGCAATACCACCATATTGCTTCGATAAGACAATACACCTGAAAGCCATATGTGTTGCTGCAATCAAAAGATCACAACATTATTTGATTGATATGAAGGGGAACTAGAAACAACAACAGAAGTGATTCCCCATAAGGAAACCAACAAATACAGTCATGCTTTTTTGATTATCAGAAAGATGCTGCATACCAGACGCGACATGATAATGCTTCATGTTCATTTTGTTTTTACGTTCTAAAAAAAACTGGTGATACGGGCACCCTGTGGTGGGAGGTTGCCAGAAAATAATCGTGCATATCTTATCTACATGCAAAATCATTTCTTCAAGCAATCTGGTGGTGATTGACTTTTAATATCTACTATTTCTATAGACAAAAGAAGTATTGATTTGTTTCAAATGCAAGAATTCTGATAAAAAATTTTTTATCACAACTTCTCCAAGATGATCGACGCAATACTATAGTTATATATAACAATCAGCTCGCTTGATAAAAAAGTATTGATCACAGCGTGTCGTAAAAAGAAAAAAGCAACAACACGCGACGACGAACAAAACGAAGCGAGCATAAAAAAATTCCGAAGTAAACATGTAGAACAATTTCGCTTTTCAAATCTTTCACATACATTTGTCTACCATTTTAGTAGATAATCAAGCCACCACATGATAATCTACGTCATACATTATCGCTGATCAAAATGAAACGGTGGCTTATCGCTTTTGCACTTCCCCTTATTTGCTTTTCTACCTTTGCGCAATCAAGCATTGAAGGAACTATTATTGATAGCGTCGCACAACAACCTATTGCATTCTCTTCAATAGCGTTATATCAGGAAAGTGACGATAAGTTTATCAGTGGTACCGTCACTGATGAACGAGGTGCTTTTAAATTAGATAAACTCTCTACCGGAAAATACTATCTCTCTATATCCTTCCTCGGATACGAAACGCGACAAGTGCGTAACGTTAGCGTATTATCCAATGCAACCACGTTGATCAAAAATGTTACACTTTCACCAACAATAAAACTTCTCGACGCGGCCATTGTTGAAGGACAAAAGATAACATCCTACCATACGCTCGACAAACAGCATTATACTGCCTCTCAATTTCAAAATAGTCAAGGAGGAACAGCTACGGACGTGCTGAAAAATCTTCCGTCGATTGCTGTTAATAGTGAAGGAGAAATTACACTTCGTGGATCATCGAGCTTTGTCGTACTCTTAGATGGCAAGCCGGTGCAATCCGAGCCAAGCGTAATTCTTAATCAACTTCAAGCGAATAACATCGAGCGTGTAGAAGTGATCACCACACCATCTTCAAAATATGACCCTGATGGAAAATCAGGTATCATTAACATCATCACCAAAAAAGGCGCAACAGATGGTCAATATTGGCTCATCAATGCGCAGGCCGGATTTCCGAGCGTTCGAGATTACGGCAACGAGGATAAACCACTTCGCTTCGGCGGAGATGTTACTTTCAATTACAAAAAACAGAAATGGAACTTTTCATTAGCAGCGAATTACAAGCGTGATGATCTTGCCGGTTACCGCGACGGCGAGGCAACGACAACCCTTGGTGATATTCGCACCACCAATCCGTCGAGCGGTGAGCGCAGCTATGAGTCATACAGCTACGGACTAAAAACCGTTGTGAACTACGCGCTCAACGAAAGAAGTTTTATCGAAGCTGGTTTCTACGGTGGTAAGCGTTCTCAATTCCGAACCGCCAATATCTATTACGATCAAACGCGTACAAACATCACTACAGGGCAAGTCGCTAACGCGCTATCTTATTTCAATAAAAACTTGCGTGAACGAAAAGGCGACTTTCTTGTAGCAAGTCTCGACTATGGCTATTCGTTTCAGGATAAGAGCGCGTTGCTACTCTCGGCACTGTATGAAAAAACTATCCTCGGAGGTCCAACAAATAACGTAGACGTTGCTCCGAACAATGAACAGTTCGTTTATAATCGAGCCATCATAGAGGAGGAGAACCCATTGGACGGATATCGCATCAAAGCGGACTACACAAAAAAAATTACCGATAAATCAAAACTTGAAGCCGGATACCAATACCGGTATTTACTTCATTTGGGCGATTTCAGATACAACCAGTTCGACATAAATAACGGATGGGCTATTCGCAATGATCTCAGCAATGAAATCGAATTAAAACGCACGATACACGCGCTGTACTCACAATATTCACACGACGACCGAAAGTTTTCTTATCAGGCCGGCTTGCGTCTTGAATACGTGGACCGTGTGTTGACCGACGACGAAGAACACTATACGTTCGAAAGAGTCAACCTATTTCCATCGGCTAGCCTCCTCTACACCATTACCCAAGACTTAAAGTTAAAAGCTGGCTACAGTAAACGCATCAACCATACCACATCAAACATGATGAATCCATTTCCAGCAAGGAGACATTCAGAAGTTTTGGAAACTGGAGATCCAAACCTTCTACCAGAATATATTGATGTAAGCGAGCTGGGAATCATAAAAGACATTAACGATCATTCCCTCAGTCTCACAGCCTACCACCGCCACGTCAAGAATGTAATCAACCGTGTCAACGATATCTACAACGACACGATCCTTGTGCGCACGTTTACGAATGCTGGAAACGCCAACGCGTGGGGAGCCGAATTAAGCGTCGATATTAAGTTGACATCGTGGTGGACGATATTCGCGGGGACAAATGCATACAACTATAGCATCGACGGGAAATTATATAACAAAGACATCAGCCGTAATGGATTTAACTACGCCATAAATGGCAGCAGCACATTCAAGCTTCCGAGTGCCACAACGATACAGCTCGCAGTGAACTATACATCGGCTACCATTACCGCACAAGGTGAAGATTCTCGCTACCTGATTCCAAGTGTCACCGTTAAAAAAAATATTCTGAAAGGTTCGGGCGCATTAAGTCTTCAATGGCAAAACATTGACCTCGGAATGTTCGATACCAATGAGCAGCGTATCACAACGGTGGGTGAAAACTTTTACACCACAACAAATTACATTCAAGAAACGGACATCATCCGGCTCAATTTCAGCTACCAGTTCAATAAGCTAAATAAGAAAGTCAAATTCACGGAAAGCGAATTTGGCGAAAAGGAATTTTAAATCTCATCACCATGAAACGATACCTATTCACATCAATTCTCATCATCAGCATTGCTACGAGTCTGTTCGGGCAGAAACAACATGAAGGTCTTGTAAAAGTTAAAGGTACGAGACTTACTTATCCTCTCGTTAGGAAGTGGATTGCTGAATTCAATAAAGACTATCCGTCGATAAAAGTAACCATCGCACAACAATCTCCTGCCGACAGTATTGATTTAAACCTTGCGGCGTATAGTATTGTTGATGGCGACCTTGCCGAGCCAAAGGAATTTGTGAGCATCACGCGCTATGTACAATTACCCGTTGCTAATAACAAACGTGAAGGACTCGCCGCGTTACAAGCAAAAGGGTTCACAGCGTCCGATCTTAATGCATTGTATTTCTCAAGCGACAAACCGAATTTCTTGACAGCATCACAATCACCAATCACACTCTACACACGCGAAAGGCCAGCATGTGCTGCCATTACTTTCGCGAAGCATTATGGCAACGATCCAAAATCTATCCAAGGCGTCGGTGTAAAGGGTGATGATCAGGATTTAGCAAAGGCTGTGAAAGAAGACGTGAATGGTATTTCGTTCAACAACTTAGGATTTACATATGATGTAAACACCCGAAAAGTAACGGAAGGCCTAGCGGTCATTCCACTTGATCTCAACGAGAACGGGCATGTAGACAAAGATGAACAAGTTTATGAATCGCTTGATGAGCTCATCACTTTCATAGAAAAAACGAATCATCCAAAATTCGTAACCGAAAACGTGAATGCCGTGTTCGACAAAAGCAAACAAAACGACGCCGCTGGAATTTTCTTGCTATGGGTTCTCACGAAAGGCCAACAGTACAATCACGCGCTAGGCTTCCTTGGTGTTGAACAGAACATATTGAATACTCAGCGAAAAAAGGTCTCAGCAAATTTCAAGACAAGCAGCGCATCATGTACGTTAACGCCAACCACTGCAACAAAAAGAACCAAGAAGTCCAATTAGGTAAGTTGTTATATGAGAAACATTAAATTAATGCTGGGAGTCGCGATCTTGATCACGTTTGTATCGAGTCGTACCCCGATTGCTATACCCGAAAATATGGCGTTGGTTAAAGGCGGCACGCTGATCACAAACGATCCGATAACCAGAGCGGCAAAACAAGTTAAGCTCAAATCATTTTTTATTGATAAGAACCTTGTAACGGTTGCTGAGTTCGATGCATTTGTGCGCGCAACAAAATATACAACAGAAGCAGAACAGTTCGGAAGCGCGGCTATATTTAACAAGGAAACACAAGGTTGGGATTTGCTCGACGGCGCGAACTATCTCTACCCACAGGGCCGGAACAAACAGCGCGCACAAAATAATCATCCTGTCACACAAGTTTCGTGGAACGATGCGAAAGCCTATGCAAAGTGGAAAGGGAAAAGACTCCCTTCGCAATGGGAATGGGAACACGCAGCAAAAAATGCAGAGCAAACGTCGAAGCAATACACGTGGGGACAAAACCTCATCGTGAATGGAAAGTACAAGGCGAATACTTGGCAAGGAAGTTTTCCATTTTACAATACAGCTGAAGACGGCTATGAATATACATCACCCGTGGGTGCTTTCGGTGTAAACAAATTGGGCTTAAGCGACATGGGTGGAAATGTTTGGCAGTGGACCGAAGATAGTATTGAGCCAACGGGACGAGATAAAGAACTCGATCCTGCTACGCGACGCGTACTTCGTGGCGGTTCGTTCTTGTGTGACCCATTGGTGTGCCACGGCTTTACAGTGCAAGGAAGATCTTCCTCCACACCGGAGTCATCGTTGATGCACGCCGGTTTTCGATGCGCAAAAGATCTCTGAGTAAAAGCGCTTCCAAAAAATATAATTTCAAAAATAACATGACGAGAAAATTTCTTCTATTGATGTGCTGCGTCATTGCTAGCACAACGACATCGTTTTCACAAAAAACGACGAAGCCAAATATCATTTTAATTATGGTCGACGATATGGGCTACAGTGATATTGGTTCTTATGGATCAGAAATTAAGACACCTACGCTCGATAAACTTGCGGCAGAAGGAATTCGTTTCAAAGAATTTTATAACAACTCCATTTGCGCCCCAACACGCGCCTCTTTGATGACAGGACAATACCCTCACCGCGCTGGTATCGGATATTTTGATATTAACCTGGGGCTTCCACCCTATCAAGGTTATCTTAATAAAGAGTCGCTTACGCTGGCAGAAGTACTCAAACAAAATGGCTACAGCACGTTGATGTCAGGAAAATGGCATCTGGGAAAAGATAGTTTATGCTGGCCGAACCAACGTGGCTTCGACAAATTCTACGGCTTCATTCCTGGTGCAAGTAATTTCTTCGACATCGGTGATTACGGACAAGCTCCACCTGTAATCTTGGTGAAAAACAATCAGAAAGAAAAACTTAAACCTGGTGAATACCTCACCGATAAAATCACAGACAACGCGATTGGTTTTCTAAAGGAGCAGCAGAAAGAAAATAAACCGTTCTTCTTGTACGTTGCTTTTAACGCACCGCATTGGCCACTGCAAGCATTGCCTGAAGACATTGCAAAATACAAAGGTCGTTATGACATCGGGTGGGATTCACTCCGAGCAGAACGACTGAAGCGTCAAAAAGAACTTGGTATATTGAGTGATAATCAACACATCGCGGTGCGAGATAAAGACGTTCCGTTGTGGGCAAATCTTACATACGACCAAAAGCATCTCTGGAAAAGTAAGATGGAAGTTTATGCAGCAATGATCGATCGCGTGGATCAAAGTATCACGAGAATTTTGTCGACGTTAAAAGAGCTCAAAAAAGATGACAATACATTGATCGTCTTTATATCCGACAACGGCGCGCAAGGTGGTTTCTCGAATAGCAACCGGAAACCACAACGCAATACCGGCCCGATTGGAACACCGGGGTCGTACGACTACCAAGAACAGAACTGGGCATACGTATCGAATACGCCGCATCGTCAATACAAAAACAATATGCACGAAGGAGGCATCAGTTCGCCTTTCATCGCATGGTATCCGAAACTTATCAAAGCAGGAACAATCGTACAAGGCACGGCGCACTTAATCGACCTGGCGCCGACTTTCTATGCATTGGCAGGCGCTACTTATCCACAGAAATTTAACGGCATCACCACAAATAATCTTGTTGGAAAAAGTTTATTGCCTGTGCTCAACGGTACGGCTACTGTAACACCGCGTGAGGAGCCAATCTTTTGGGAGCGTGCTGGAAACAGGGCGGTTCGTAAAGGAAAATGGAAAATTGTGTCGACGTATCCAGCGTATGCTTGGGAATTATATGATTTAGAAACAGATCGTGGCGAAACAACTGATGTGGCCGGAAAATTTCCTGATGTTGTAAACGATCTCTCCGCGCAATACTTCAAGTGGGCAGAACGCACCGGCGTAGTCGACTACGAAAAAATTAAACCAACGCAACCGATGGTCATTCCTGGACAATAAACCTCAATACATACGCTACGTGCTTAAAATTTTTACATGTAGCGTATGTTCCCGATTATTTCCGATGAATCACGATTTCAACCCTTCGGTTCATTTGCCTTCCTAAAAACGTGGTATTGTCACCCACAGGCTTCGCACTACCGAACCCATCAAAGTCGACTCGTTCACTAGCCACACCGTTGTCGACAAAATAAATGGCAACGGATTCTGCGCGCTTCTCGGACAAACGCAAATTATATTGTTCAGTCCCTTGATTGTCGGCATGGCCGTAAATGCTCACTTTCAACGATGCATTTGCCTTTAAGTAATTCACAACAGAATCAAGGCGCGGATAACTTTCCTTTTTCAAGCGGTGATGATCGCGTTCAAATAAAATTGCATTGAGTGTTATAATACTGTCGCGCTTTACGGGCGGACTGACTGCAGCATTTTTTTGTTCGGGCGATGGCTGTGTCGGTACCGGAAGCCCAGCGATGATACTCGAATCTTTTTTTATTGTACGACGATCGTGATACGACGGAAGCCCGTGTGGATTTTTGTATCCTTTAAAGCGATGTTTCTTCTGACTCTTCACCCAAGCAGCTTTCTTGAGACATTTTCTATCGAAGCAGATAAATCGCGAAAAGAAATTATGCGTGGGCATTCCATATCCCTTCTTCTTCGTCAACGCAATACCCTCCGGAGAAAGATGTGAAACAGCGAGAGGTTTAGCGCAAGCAAAGAGGAGTAGACACAATGAAAGCCAGTAAAATTTCCGGAGGTTAAACACAACGCAAGATTTCATACAACATCGGGGTTAGTGCCTAATTCAACGCTATTTCTACGTAATTCATATGTTACCACGCTAAAAATTTTACGCGTTTTATACCGTCGTCATGAACGTGTGAAGTGGATAACACTTGACGACGTGACTTTTTTTATTATGTTTACATCGCTTTAGGGGTGTCCTGCTTACGTAGGACTGAGATAATACCCTTTGAACCTGATGCAGTTAGTACTGCCGAAGGGAAAAGTCGAGATGGTCATTTCTCTATGCCATTCCTAAAGCGCAACTATTTATGGAATGGAGATTACAATCAACAACACGCTAAAAATCTTCGAAGGCTACGATAGCCTGTCTGTTCAGCAATTGCTCAATTTGGAAATTCCAGAACGGCAAAAAGGTATTGCTCTTGCGATCAACAACACCGTGATCCCTCGCAGCGAATGGCAACATCATCGCATTCAACGGCAAGATAAAATCATCATCATCAAAGCAACACAAGGCGGATAGTAGACGCTAAACACACCGATCATGAAAAAGGAAATGACCACTACAAATCATACCATTACCACAACCCCATTTACCAATTCGAAAAAGGTATTTGTCGAAGGTAAGCTGCACCCAATCAAAGTCGCTATGCGCGAGATCAGTCTCTCGCAAAGTAAATTGTATAATGGCAAAATCGAGCACAACCCTCCTGTTACAGTATATGATACGAGCGGACCCTACACCGACGAAAATTATATCGTTGATGTTAAGAAAGGACTGCCGCGTCTGCGGGAAGCATGGATCACCGAGCGTAACGATGTAGAGCGCTTAGAAAATATATCATCATCGTATGGGCAAGAACGCCTTCGTGATGAAGAACTCAATCATTTAAGATTCGAACATCTTCACACGCCTTACCGCGCGAAAGCAGGCGCTAATGTATCTCAGCTTCACTACGCAAAAAAAGGTATCGTTACGGCAGAAATGGAATACATCGCCATCCGCGAAAACCAGCGATTAGAATTATTACCGACGCTACTCAATGGATCTTACCAATCGCTATCACAACAGCATCCTGGAAATAGTTTTGGCGCGAATACACCGAAGAAATTTATTACACCGGAGTTTGTTCGTGATGAAATTGCTGCTGGTCGCGCCATCATCCCCGCGAATATCAATCACCCCGAGTGCGAGCCGATGATTATCGGAAGAAATTTTCTGGTAAAGATTAACGCAAACATTGGTAATAGCGCGGTAACGTCAAGTATCGAAGAAGAAGTTGAAAAAGCGGTGTGGGCATGCCGCTGGGGTGCCGATACGATTATGGACCTTTCAACGGGAAAAAATATTCACGAGACCCGAGAATGGATTATTCGAAATTCGCCAGTACCCATCGGCACGGTTCCGATTTATCAAGCACTCGAAAAAGTAAATGGAAAGGCCGAGGATTTAACGTGGGAAATTTTCAGAGATACATTGATTGAACAAGCAGAGCAAGGCGTTTCGTATTTCACCATTCACGCGGGCGTATTGCTTCGCTATATTCCTCTAACAGCTACACGCGTTACCGGCATTGTATCCCGTGGTGGTTCTATCATGGCAAAGTGGTGTCTCGCGCATCACAAGGAAAATTTCTTATACACGCACTTTGAAGAAATCTGTGAGATCATGAAAGCCTATGATGTTTCATTCTCATTGGGGGATGGTCTACGTCCAGGGTCAATCGCCGACGCCAATGACGCAGCGCAATTTTCAGAACTTGAAACATTGGGCGAACTCACGAAGATTGCTTGGAAGCACGACATCCAAGTAATGATCGAAGGGCCTGGGCACGTACCCATGCATCTCATTAAGGAGAACATGGAAAAGCAACTCGAGCATTGCCACGAAGCGCCATTCTATACACTTGGGCCGCTTACTACGGATATCGCGCCTGGATATGATCATATTACATCGGCGATTGGCGCGGCAATGATTGGATGGTTCGGAACAGCAATGCTTTGCTACGTAACACCGAAAGAACATTTAGGGCTACCGAACAAAAAAGACGTTAAAGACGGTGTGATTACCTATAAAATTGCAGCACATGCGGCAGATCTTGCAAAAGGCCACCCTGGCGCGCAATATCGCGACAACTGTTTGAGCAAAGCGCGCTTTGAGTTTCGTTGGGAAGACCAATTTAATCTTTCGCTTGATCCTGATACAGCGCGTGAATTCCATGACGAAACACTTCCCGCCGATGGTGCAAAAGTGGCGCACTTCTGCTCGATGTGCGGACCAAAATTCTGCTCCATGAAAATCTCTCAAGAAGTACGCGAGTATGCTGAAGAAGGAATGAAAGAACGTTCACAAGCATTTGCTGAGCAAGGACGACAGATTTACTCTTGATGAAGCTGATCGTCATTTCAAATCCAACAAGCATTCCAAATGAAGTAGCAATCATCAATGCATTGTTGGACGAAGGATTGGAAATTTTTCACGTTCGAAAGCCAGGATTGAATATGAAAGACACCATCGATTTTCTGCTGGGTATTAAAACGGAGCACCGTGAAAAACTCGTCATGCACGACCATCATTCTATCGCTAGTAAAATTGGCACAAAGCGTATTCATTTTTCAGGCGAAAAAAGAATGTATACACCCGAGCATGATCTTAAGCAATGGCGTTCAAAAAACTATACGTTGTCGACGTCAGTGCACAGCGTTGAGGAATACAGCGAATTATCGCCACATTTTCATTACACGTTCCTCGGACCTGTTTTTGAAAGTATTTCCAAACCGGGATACAAACCAATGCATGCATTTGATCTTCCTGAAAAACGTAACACGCAAATCTTCGCTATCGGTGGAATCACTCCTGACAAGTTGAATGATGCGGCGCTCTCGAAGTTCGACGGCGCAACACTACTCGGCACGATTTGGCAAGATCCCGACAATGCTATCAAAACATTTCAACATGCAAGACGCACGTAATTATGTGATGACTGTCGCAGGACTCGATCCGTCGGGAGGTGCAGGTATACTTGCAGACATCAAAACCTTCGAGCAACACCGCGTCTATGGACTTTCTGTTTGCACCGCTTCTACGCTACAAACAGCGGATACATTCCACGCTATTCGTTGGACACCGTTACACGAGGTACTCCGTGACATCGACACATTAATGGAAGCGTATCCCATTAATGTTGTGAAGACCGGCATCGTACCTTCATTTCAATATCTCTCTGAGATCATTCATTTAATCAAGAAAAAAAATCCAACCGCAAAAATTGTTGTCGATCCTGTCTTACGTTCCAGCACGGGATTCACGTTCGTTACCCCGGGTGAGAAAACAAAACTTGAAAAATTATTGCGTCTGGTTTACCTGCTTACACCGAACGCTCATGAAGTTCAAGTGCTTACCGAAGATGTTGATAGTATCCGAGGCGCACAGCAACTTTCTCGTTATTGCAACGTGCTTTTAAAGGGCGGTCATCTCGATGACGCTCATCACTTCGTTGACCATCTCTTTATCAAAGGTGAAGCGCATGCGATAACAGGATCAAACAAAAAAACATCTGCAAAACATGGATCGGGATGTGTTCTTTCTGCCGCCATCGCAGCCAATCTCACGCGCGGTTTATCGTTGGCGCAATCATGCTTTGAAGGGAAAGCATACACCGAAAAATTCCTCAGCAGTAACACATCTTTACTAGGATATCACTATGCTTAATCGCTTACAATACATATCTCAAGGTGTATCGTCGCACGAACAAATCGACAACATACGCCATGCGCTCGACGCCGGTTGCCAATGGATCCAATTGCGTTTCAAAAACACGAGTGAAGAAGTACTGCAAACCACGGCTGCACAAGTGAAGCGGCACTGCGAACAATATGCAGCGACATTCATTCTGAACGACGATCCGAAACTTGCCATGGAAGTCGACGCTGATGGTGTACATCTTGGATTGACGGATATGCCGATAGAACAGGCACGCAATATTATTGGTAGTCATAAAATTATCGGCGGCACTGCGAACACTTTGCAAGACGTCTTCAAGCGCGCGCACGAAAAATGTGATTATGTTGGTGTTGGTCCTTATCGCTTCACTTCGACAAAAGAGAAGTTAAGTCCAATCCTCGGTCTATCGGGATATCAGGCGATCATGCATTCGATGCAGGTTCATGATATCCAAATGCCTGTCTATGCCATCGGTGGAATTCTCGCAGATGATCTTGAAGAACTGATGCGCTGCGGTGTATATGGTATTGCCGTGTCAGGTATGATCACAAAACATCAAAACAAATTAGAACTTATTCAACTTTTGAATCAAAGATTATATGCAACCACTTAGCATTGCCGGAAAGGAATTTCACTCCCGTTTATTTCTGGGCACAGGAAAATTTGGTTCACTCACCCAAATGCGCGACGCTGTTCTCGCCAGCGGAAGTGAGCTTGTTACGGTCGCACTAAAACGTATGGACTTGGAAACAGATACTGACGGTATGGTTGTTTCATTGCAACATCCCGGTATCAATCTTTTGCCAAATACTTCCGGTGCACGGAATGCCAAAGAGGCTGTGTTCGCAGCGCAACTCGCACGCGAAGCGTTGGAAACAAATTGGTTGAAGTTGGAAATACATCCTGATCCGAAATATTTACTGCCGGATGCACGCGAAACTTTGAAGGCCACCGAAGAGCTCGCGAAACTCGGCTTTGTTGTTCTTCCGTACATTCATGCTGACCCTGTGCTTTGCAAACAACTTGAAGATGCTGGTACAGCCGCCGTGATGCCACTCGGATCACCGATCGGAAGTAATAAAGGATTAAAAACCGCCGACTTCTTAGAAATTATAATCGAACAAAGTAAAGTACCCGTTGTGATCGATGCCGGTATTGGAACACCGTCGCATGCTGCTGCTGCAATGGAAATGGGCGCCGACGCTGTTCTCGTAAATACTGCTATCGCCGTTGCCGGTGACCCTGTAGCCATGGCGCGTGCGTTTAGCCTGTCCGTTGAGGCGGGGCGAATCGCCTATGAAGCCAAGTTGGCAACACCAATTAAACATGCCGTAGCGTCTAGTCCTCTAACAGCATTTCTTCATGACTAGTTTTATCGACATCTTTCATACATACGGCTGGAAGGATATTCAACACTCCATTGCCACGAAAACGCATGCCGATGTTGAACGTGCGTTATATGCCAGTCATAGAACGTTAGAAGATTTTAAAGCGCTCATCTCCCCTGCTGCGTTGCCATACCTGGAGACGATGGCGCAAATGAGTCAACAGCTAACACAGAAAAGATTCGGTAAAACGATTCAACTGTTCGCGCCCATGTATCTGAGCAATGAGTGTAACAATATTTGTACTTACTGCGGGTTTAGTTTCGATAACCGTGTTAAAAGGAAAACGCTCACCGAAAGTGAAATACGACAAGAAATTGACGTGATTCTGAACAATGGATTCAAACACATCCTTTTGGTAACGGGCGAATCTGATGCGCACGTGAACATCGACTACTTCAAGAAGGCAATAGCTGCGATCAAGCAATCATTTGCAAACATCTCCATTGAATTTCAACCACTCTCTACCGCCGAATATCAAACGCTACATGATGCTGGCGTTCACTCCGTTTTGGTGTACCAGGAAACATATCATCAAGACGTTTACAAAACCTATCATCCCAAAGGAAGAAAATCCAATTTTAATTATCGTCTTGAGACCCCCGATCGCATAGGTCAAGCCGGTATGCACAAGATCGGTCTTGGTGTGTTGTTGGGACTGGAAGATTGGCGCACGGAATCTTTCTTTTGCGCGCTTCATCTGGATTATCTTCAACGCACCTATTGGCAAACCAAATATTCGATATCATTTCCGCGTATGCGTCCTGCCGAAGGAATTATCGAGCCCAATGTAATCGTAACGGACCACGACCTAGTACAAATGATTTGCGCCTATAGACTCTTCTGTGAAGACGTAGAACTTTCCATTTCGACGCGAGAGTCAGAGAAACTTCGGAACAACATCATTCCTCTCGGCATCACCAGCATGAGTGCGGGCTCCAAGACAAATCCTGGTGGATATGCCGTAGAACCAACATCATTGGAGCAATTTGAAATCAGCGATGAACGTTCATCGAAAGAGATTGCCGCGTTGATAGCGCGTTCAGGGTATGAGCCGCTTTGGAAAGACTGGGATCTAAGCTTTGCGCGCTAGCAGATGTCGCCCAAGAAATCGCGCCCTGAATTTTCCGGTATGCGAAATCTGATGTAACTTTAACATGTGTCCGTCTACCCTATTCTACAGCCGAAACCAGTAGTACCTCGTCGCTTCTGGCAGCAGGTATACATCGCGAATGTATTGTCTGTATTATTTTGCTTTTTGACACTCTTCCTTCTCACGGTTCTGTTGAAAGATTTCGGCTGGTCGCCAACGTCACCATTCATCATCGGCATTGCAACGCTTTTTATCCTGATCATTTTTATCAATCAACAGGGATTCCATAAGATTGGGCGGCTTGTGTTTTGTATCGCGCCTGTGCTCATCACGATGTTCCTTACGGTTTACATGAAAATCGTCCAGCCACAGTCGTATATCACCTACTTCGACAGCCGCTATATTTTGCTTGCGAGTACAATTCTCCCTGCAATCGTATTTCGACTTGAGGAGAAGAGCAGTATGATCGTATCCATCAGCACCATCGCGATTTGCTTGTTGCTATTCGACCTCATTCATGAAGTATTTGGTGTCGGTTACTACCAGAAAGGATTTGAGCTTAAATCATATAATTTCATAAGCTACGTTGTCGGTATTTCTTTCATGATTTTAATCAGCGGAATTTTTGTACTTCGGTCTGTGACGGAGCGAGCAGAACGCCAACTACTCGAACAGAACGAATCGCTCACGCTCCAACAGCAAGAAGTAAAACGTCAACATGAAGAACTGCTACTTCAACGCGAGGAGTTAATGCTGAGCAGTGAGCACCTCGAAGCGGCGAACCGTTTGATCCAACGACAGAAATTAGACCTCGAACGGTACGCAAGTAACTTAGAACACTCTGTCCAAACCACATCAAACGAACTTTCAAAAACAAATGAGGCGCTGGTAAAACGCAACAACGATTTGATGCAGTTCTCTTACACCTTGTCTCATAACTTACGCGGCCCCGTGGCACGTCTTCTAGGACTGACAAATCTTGCAAAGCGCACACCTGAATATGGCGACATTAATGAGCTCATTGCCAAGAGTGCACAAGATCTCGATGAAGTACTCAAAGATCTTGGCCAAATTCTAGACATGGGCACCGAGATCTATGCGGTGAAGGAAAATGTATCGCTCATGCATGAATGGAATCGCGCGATGCGGCTCTTGGCTGACAAAATCAGTGACGACTCAACAATCAATGTTCATTTTGAAGACGCCGACACAATCTGGGGTGTAAAGGCAATGGTGCAAAGTATTTTTTACAATCTGCTTAGCAATGCGCTAAAGTATAAGTCACCAGAAAGGCACTTGTTCATTCAAGTGAAATCACTCGCAAAAACGAACGCCACAATCATCGAATTTTCCGACAACGGCATTGGCATCGATCTGGAAAATTATGGAAAAGACGTCTTCAAACTTTATAAGAGATTTCACGCTGCCACACATGGGAAAGGTGTAGGACTATATCTAGTCAAGATGCAAGTAGAGTCAATGAATGGAAGCATATCCGTACAAAGTAAAGTTAACGTGGGCACTGTCTTTAGAATGACCTTTTTCAAAGGGTAACCGGTAGCAACAACCCTTTTGCGTCATGCATCTTCGCGGTTAAAAAACGTTTTTAAAAAAAACAACTAAGTAAAAGAGTCTCTGTTACTAATATGTTTTTTTCACCGCAGAGGCAGACGCAACGGCCCGCAGCGTGAATGCTTAAATTCTCAATTAGTGTTTATATTGCGATTCATGAAGCACTCCGTATGCATGCTCATATTCCCTCAACTCACGGCGCTGGACTTCGTCGGGCCATATGAAGTATTTGCAAAAGCTGGATGTTTTGACCTTTACATCACGTCGGCAGTGACCGGAAATATCGAAGCTGAAGGCGGACTAGTACTGGAGGCAAAATATGATTTTCAAACATGCCCACCATGCGATATTCTTTTTGTTCCGGGAGGTCGCGGTATTACATCACTCCTGGCCAACCATCACTATATTTCCTTTATCAAAAAACAAACTGCTAACGCGAAGTACATCACATCGGTTTGCACGGGGTCTTTGCTGCTAGCAGTAGCCGGTACGTTGCGTGGTTTCAAGGCAACAACCCATTGGCGATCATTACCGCTATTACAGCTACTTGGAATAGAAACGGAAGATGCTCGAGTCGTGGTAGACAGAAATAGAATCACTGGCGCCGGTGTGACATCAGGCATTGATTTCGGACTACAGCTAACCGCCTTGATTGTCGGGACTGACGTCGCACGCACAACTCAACTCATGCTTGAATATGATCCACAACCTCCATTTCAAGACGGTTCACCAAAATCCGCAGCGCCAGCCATAACACACTATGTAGAAGTGAAATCGCAGGAACTTTTTAACGCGCGAAAACATATTATAAAAACGATAATTGATTCCGATATACCATGAACAAACGCTACACACACCTCCTCATCTTCATCATACTTGCTTTCACTACGACATGTACGACAAAAAAAGAAGAATGGCGGTCACTCTTAACGAAAGACATGCAGGGATGGGAAAACTATTTGAGCTTTAGACATCAGCTTGGATACAACGGCGAAGCTCCAAAAGATTCGGCAGGAAATGCAATTCAACCCATTGGTTACAACAAAGACACCTTAAATATATTTTCAACGACGGAAGAGCACGGTGAAACTGTACTGCGCATCAGTGGAGAAATCTACGGATGCATTTTCACAAAAGAAGAGTTTGAGAATTACCACCTCAAATTAAAATTCAAATGGGGAAATCTAAAGTCTGATCCTAGAAAAGACGAGTATATGGACTCTGGCGTACTCTATCATTCGCAAGGAGAAAGCGGCGTTGACTACTGGCGCTCATGGATGCTTTCGCAGGAATTTCAAATCATCGAAAAGGGTAACGGAGACTTCTGGCCGATTAGCACCTCAATAGTCGATATCTCTGTGGCTGATACAACCGCCGATACATTGCAATACAAAGCTGGTGGTATTCCAACTTCATTCGGTCACGGAACAGGTGGTCGCATACATTGCTTGCGCGGAAAAAATACGGAGAAACCCAATGGTGAATGGAATACATTAGAACTGATCTGTTTTGGCGATAAAGCAATCTATATCATTAACGATGAAGTAGTGAATGCCATCAGCAACTCGCGTTACTTTGACGGTACCACAGCGAAGCCACTTACAAAAGGAAAACTGCAGCTACAGAGTGAAGCTGCTGAAATTTTCTTCAAAGAAATTCAAATCAAAAACATCACAAAGATCCCCGAAGATTACACGAACGTTTTTTGATTGATTTGAACTAAAATAAGTTCAACTGAAACTGATTCTTGACGGCCTTTACTTTCCTAACCGGTTTCATCTTCACTAGGCTTTCGTAGGTGATCACTGGTTCGGAAAGTATTGGCGGAATTAAGTCGACGGAACTGCTGATATGATAAACAGCCGTTTCTTCAAAACGAGATGCAATGATCACTTGCGTATCACCCGCCATCGATTTAAATAAATTCTCTACCAATGTCGGCGTGTTGTTGTCGTGCGACAAATGCGATAGTAAGAGGTGACTCATGAACGGCGAACGATGTTCTACAAAGAGACGAAATGCTTCGCTGTTAGAGATGTGGCCTTTGCCACCACGAATTCTATTTTTTAACCCGTAAGAATACGGACCATTCTCTAACATTTCAGCGTCGTAATTTGACTCCAAGAATACCGCGTGACAATTTTGGAAATTATGAACTACATGCGGGCAAACACGACCGATGTCCGTCATTACACCTACGCGAACATTCCCACACGACACCACAAAGCTATGCGGATCGATTGCATCGTGTAATTTTGGAAACGCTGTAATCGCCAAGTTGCCAATCACTACCGGTTCATACGGTTGAAAAGAACGAATGAGATGTGGCGATATAAAAATATGGCTTTGATGTAACGTCCGAGGCGTGATATATACTGGCAAACGATATTTTTTTACGAGTACGCGTACGCCTTGAATGTGATCAGCGTGTTCGTGCGTAATAAAAATCGCCTTGATTTTGTTAATATCAAGTTCGAGTCTCTTCAATCTTTTCTCTGTTTCCCGACAGCTAATTCCTGCGTCGATGAGCACGGCTTCGTCTTCATTGCCAACATAGTAGCAATTACCATTACTGCCGGAGTTCAGTGACGTGATAAAAAGAGACATTCCCCAAATTAACGAGGACATTTCGATAGTATCGTCATAATCCACATAAAAATTACCGTGTTCTTTGAACAGTCGCTTGGCATACTTAAAGTATTACAAGAACCAGGCTACAAGAAACGTCTGTAACGACTTTTATTATCTAATAAAGTATCCTTCTTTTATCTTAGCGTAGAGATTGATTGCGCTGAAATTGCGCCGTTGAGTCTCCAGAAGATTGCTCTTTTCCTTCTAATATCTAATAACGAATACGACACGCATGCAAGAAAAAAGGATGCTCACCAACGAAGACGGCGAACTAACCGCGACCACCTGGATGTGCGACGACATCAAGTTGGGGCATGGCATTACGCGCTGGAACACGTTCGGAAGCTTCGATGCAAGCAATCAAAATGACGTTGTGCGTTTACACTTTGGTTTAAAAGGTGATTACACTTTCACCTACCATCAGCTTGGAAAGAAGTACGATCTCATTGGCGGGCATCACAACATCATGTATTCAAAAGGCTTCGACATGACTGTCGAAAATAAAACGTTAGAAATAGAAACCTTTGGCGTACAATTCCCGAAAGAGACATTCATTCAGTTCACCCAAAATTCAAACGATCTCCTCAAGCGCTTTACCGAACAACTTATACAAGAGCAATCGGTGATCCTTAGTGATCATTGGGGAGTGATCGACGCAAGCATTGAACAAGTGATCTTACAGGTTATCCACTCGCGGTATACGGGCGATCTTCAAAAACTTTTTCTACTGTCAAAAAGCATTGAACTTCTGGTGCTCTCAGCTGAAGCATGCAGTAAGGCTGCGACGCAAAAAGAAACGATCATCAAAAGCAAAACCGACAAAGAGAAAATCATCGCGGTGCGCGATCTCATCAATGATCGTGTTACATCGCCGCCTAATCTTTCTGAGATTGCAAAGACCGTGGGCTTGAATGAATACAAACTCAAGCGTGGCTTCAAAGAGACATTCAACAATACAATTTTCGGATACTTAACAGAGCAACGGCTCAACCTTGCCCACCAATACCTTCTTAATACTGATAAAACGGCCGCAGAGATCTCTACCGAGCTGGGTTACGCCACGCCGCAGCATTTTAACAATGCTTTTAAAAAGAAATTCGGAATCACTCCTGTTTTGGTTAGAAAGACTTCTTAAAACGCAATCGCTCAAAACCGGCGTTTGTTACTTTTGACTATCATTTATTAAACAAAATATCAACAATATGAGCCACTCCTTAATTGTTAAAAATACGATACGCATCAACGCACCAACTTCACGTGTTTGGGAGGTACTGACGAAGCCAGAGGAAACAAAGAAATACATGTTCGGTTGTGAAGCGCTAAGCGACTGGAAGATCGGAAGCCCGCTAATTTGGAAAGGCGTGTTTGATGGAAAAGAATTGGTCGCCGTAACAGGAAAGGTAGTCGAAATCGATCCTCAAAACTTTTTAGCTTATACCACATTCGATCCAAACATGGGATGGGAAGATGTTCCTGAAAACTACACGACGGTAACGTATAGTCTTGTTCCGGAAAATGGCGGGACATTATTCACTGTTACGCAGGGTGATTTTGCAAACATCATCGATGGTGAACGTCGCTACAAAGATGTATACAACAACGGCGACGGATGGAATCCAATCCTCGTCGAAATCAAAAAGGTAGCGGAAACGAATTGACGTTTTGAAAGTTGGGCGTGAAGTCAGGAAGTTTTTGTCGTATCATCCGACGTCACGCCGACATTTTCTTATAGCGTTTTCATGTCGATAACAAACCTATAGCGTACATCGCCCTTGAGCATTCGATCGTAAGCATGATGAATATTTTTCATATCAATGAGTTCGATGTCACTTACGATGTTGTGCGCTTCGCAAAAGTCTAGCATCTCTTGCGTTTCTTGAATACCGCCGATAGATGAACCTGCAACACTTCTGCGTGAATCTGTGAGTTTCATTGCCGACACCGGTAATTGATCAGCAGGGAGGCCGACAATAATATGAGTACCATTGATACGAAGCATGGAGAGGTACATATTCAGATCATGGGGAGCGGAAACGGTATCGATGATAAAATCGAAGTGGCGCTTCACACCACGAACCTGTTGTTTGTCGCTGGTGACCACAAAATTATGTGCGCCTAATTTTTTCGCGTCAGCTTCTTTCGACGCTGAAGTGCTGAGCACAGTAACTTCGGCACCAAATGCGACGCCGAATTTAACCGCCATATGGCCAAGTCCACCGAGGCCGAGAACAGCAAGCTTATGTCCTTTGCCAACCTTCCAATGCCGTAGTGGCGAATAGGTCGTAATTCCTGCGCAAAGTAGAGGTGCAACAGCAGCTAATGAAAGCTTATCCGACACCTTCAAAACAAAATCTTCATCTGCAACAATAATGTTCGAATAACCACCGTACGTTGGCGTGCCATCTTTGTATCTACCGTTATATGTCGGCGACGAACCATTCGTGCAATACTGTTCCAGTCCTTCCTTACAATTTTCACACGACCGACAAGAATCAACAAGGCAACCAATCGCAGCAACGTCACCGACTTTAAATTTCTTTACAGCAGCGCCTGCAACGGTTACCCTACCTACAATTTCATGTCCTGGCACCATCGGAAAAATTCCTGGGAACCAATCGTTTTTAATTTGGTGAAGATCAGAATGACAAACGCCACAATACAGGATTTCAATCTGAACATCCTTTGGCCCTGGCGTGCGTCGCTCAAAGTTCCAAGGTGCAAGGTCGGTTGTCGGTGATTGTGCTGCATATCCTTTTGCTTGTATCATATTCATAATTCTTTAAAATAAATTAGACTACTCTGCCCTTATTCCACTTCATGGTTCCGCTGTAATTTCGAGATAAGCTGCAATGTACTTCAATGGCAGACGCTGAACAATCTATGGAATCAGGAAATTCACGAGATTGACAACGCTTCATCAAACCGCGTAGTATTGCCATCGCGGCCTGACTGATGACGGTGTCGATTGGTCACGTATTTTAAAACTTTCTTTGCTTAGGCTACATCTGTTAAAAATGGAACTGAAAAAAATCGTTGTCTCATTACTCGCACTACTTTACATTGTTGATGGCCAATCGCAAAACAGCCTCTCCGGAAAAATCATCGACAAAGCAACGCAAGCTCCGTTGCCCTATGCCACGATTGGCATCGAGAATACTTCGCAAGGAACGACTTCTAACGCTGCAGGCGAATTTACATTACCGACGATTTCAAACGCAAAGGTTCGCATTTCGTACATTGGCTACCGCTCCGTTGTTATTAATGTAAGTGAGTTAAATATACAGCCTGTCATTGAGCTCGAAGCTGAACACATCACGCTAGGAGAAATACTAATCACACCAACTGACCCTGTCGATGTCGTCTATGAAGCACTAAATAAGATACCCGTAAACTATAACTCTACTGCATATCGAATAACAGGCTTTGCGCGGGAGTATGTTACCGCCGACCAGGAGATCGTACAGTGGTTTGAGGCCGTATTCGAACATGATGGAAGCACGTTGATGCCACGCATTTTGAAGTCACAATTTATGGAAGATAAAGCATGGAAAGCTCCGCTGTGGAATTCCTCACGAGGCGGATTCTATACCGTGGGTTGGCGATCAACTAAAGCGTTAGCAAATCCCTCCCGTCGCAATTTCCTAGGGATTGCCCTGAGTAACCATGATCTCAGTCGTTACTACACGTTCGATTGGGAAAACCCCGTTGTGATGGATGGTCGTGACATTTATGTTATCGCTTTTCACCAACGTAAAAATGTAAAACCATCTTTAATAGATGGTACAATATACATTGACGCAACTACATCGGCGATCGTGAAAATAAAATACAACATCAGCGCGTACGGTGCCGGGCACATGAAAGTGAATAGAAATTGGAACTCCGAAGTAGTAAGCAATTCACCGAAAAATATCAACATTAGAGATGAACAACTCGAGATTACCTATAAACGTATCGGAAACAGATGGTATCCAAATCGAATTACAGCACTCAACACCGTCGACGCTTCATTGTCTGTAATGGGTATTACACAAACGACGTTAAAAAATCTCTCGATAAAATCGGAATACATTGTTACGAAGATCGACACCACAATTACTGCGGAGCTTAATTCTAACGTTGAGGCGGTCGGTAAAACACCCACACTTCAGAACTACTTAAAGCAACACCATGAGACGTATCAAATTAACGAAGACTGGAACGATCATCTCGTTTTAAAATCGGACACGCTAGCCTCAGCGATCGCAGCATCACTTTCGATGAAAAACGCGAGATGGGAATTGGGTAAACAGCAAACGTATCTTGAGAAAACGGTACAGAAAAAGTACTCCATCAAAGAACAACATGCTGACCTGAAATACCTCAAAGAAACGCTGGAGAAAGTGCATCCCGACTTATTCACTTACCAAACGCGCCAGGAATTCGAAAAGAATTTCCTAAACGCAATAAAGAACGTTCAAAAAAATAACAGTGAACGATCGTTCTTAAATATAGTGAGTGCGCTCATCGAAAGTATACATTGTGGGCACACCACGAGTATTCCATCAAAGGAGGCAGTAGCGTATCATCAACAATTTGGCAAGTACTTTCCATTGGCAGTCGTCGTCAAAAATGATCGCATTTTCACGACTAGTTCAGCCAGTAACATTAATGAAGCGTCGGAGATCAAAAACATCAATACATTGGACGTAAAAACGATTCTAGCACAACTTCGCGCCGTAACGCCTACCGATGGCGCTTCAAACAAAGATGCCATGATCAGTAAATATTTCGCCACGTTGTATAAAAATCATATTTCAAGCGCCGACACCTTTCACGTTGAATATATTTCACCATTAAATGGCATGCAAAAAGCTCAACTTCCTGGCATCGACTATAGCAGTGATGGACCATCGCGCATTACATCGAAGTGTTACGATAGCATGAGCACTGTTCTCATCACCTTACCAAGCTTTGGAGGAACAAACTTCGTTCGACACATCGATTCAACATTCAATGCAATTCACAAATACAAAATCCAAAATGTGATCATCGACATCAGGAACAACGAAGGCGGATATGATAGCTTGGGCGCGTTATTGTATTCACATCTTACCGACAGCACATTCGACTACTACCACAGAATTTTAGTCAACAAACCAGATACCACATCACTTAATCGTCTTCATTTTAACGGTATCAACTTTACGAAGGCACTTCCTGAGTTTATAAATAGTATCAACGAACATGGAAATTCATATTCCTTTCGACAACATCGAAACCTAAAGAAGCAAACACCAAAACAAAATGCCTTTAAAGGAAAATTGTATGTTCTGATTAATGGTATCACATTTTCAACCGCGGCAGAATTTGCTTCTATTGTGCATGACCACCATCGTGCGCTTTTCATCGGAGAATCGTGTGGTGGCGCGTATAGGGGGAACAATAGTTTGGGAACACCAACACTAACGTTGCCCAATACCGGTATAGAAGTGGAAATTCCCATTGGCCGGTACGAACTCTCGTTGCGAAACAACTCCAGTTTACAGCATCTTGAGCCCGACATTGTTGTCGAACAAAGTCTGGATGGCATTGTAAAAGGAAGTGACGAAGTGCTTGAAAAATGTCTTACTTTGATTAGGCGACGTACGAAGTAGCGTGCGATATAACTGGGAGAATTTGAGTCCTGCATGATCATGGTTATATTCGCGGTCTCAACGTTCACACATGAATCACTTTCCCGTCAGCTCGTCAGTTTTATCATCTTCCGCACTTGCTGCTTTAGTAGGCACGCAATACGCTTTAAAGGATGTGTCTTGTACACTGCTGAAGACTTTTGTTAATGACACGTACATCATTTCAGCTGAAGGAAAACAATTCATCTTTCGCGTATATACCAAGGGTTGGCGATCAGAGCTCGAAATCAGAGAGGAGATCCGAATGATCATGGCGGTTCACCAAGCTAACGTTGGGGTTTCTTACCCAATTATGGATACTTCTGGCGACTACATCCAAAAAATATTTGCACCCGAAGGAGATCGATTTGGCGTGCTGTTCTCTCATGCAGCGGGTGAAAAAAAATTCAACCTATCCAACGACCTGCAACAATCACTTGGTGTACATCTGGCAAAGTTACACCAGGCAACACTCGACATGACAATGCACCGGCCCGAATACGATGGCGTTACAATGCTGGTGTATGCATTTGAAAAAATTCAACCGTACTTAAAAACAAGTGCTGACGACGAAGCATTCATGATCAAAACTAAAGAAACGTTGCTCAGCGAGTTTAAGAAGATCAAAACGGACAACGTTCGAAAAGGTGGAGTTCATTTGGATTTCTGGCCCGACAATCTTCACATCGACAGTGATAACCAGATAACGGTGTTTGATTTCGATTTCTGTGGCAATGGGTTTCAAATAATCGACATTGCCTTCTACTTCGCGTTAATGCAAGGGTTAGCACAAAATGAAGATGACTTCAACAATCAGACGGAGGCATTTTTAAAAGGATACGAAACGGTGACGACATTGACGGATGAAGAAAGACGTATTATTCCGCTACTTGGTGCAGCAACGTGTTTCTATTATATGGGCGTACAAAGTGATCGTTTCTCGACTATATTCTTTAACGAAGAACATCTGAAAAGAATGATCAACGTGCGATTAAAACGCTGGATGAGGTTCCACAAGATGATCTAACCTTTCGTGAACGATACATAGAAGCTTGCTCCTTTGCCTTCCTCGCTCTCACACCAAATCTCTCCGTCCATGGCGCCTACAAATTTCTTTACGATCGACAAGCCTAGTCCGGTAGAAGACTCATTTCCCGTGGGACGTGCACTTAACTTTTGATATTTGCTGAATAATTTTTTCTTATCGTCTTCGGTCAGTCCAGGACCTTCATCTTTGATTTCACAAATAACTCTATCCGCTTCGACGTGCAGGTTCACAAACACGTTTTTGTCCAAAGGTGAAAACTTAATGGCATTCGACACTAGATTTTCCAGGACCTGTTCGACATAGTTTTTATCCACTTTCGCAATAGCAGACTTGTCGATATTTCTCGCAATGTTAATTTTTTTCTTAATAGCTTCATCGATGAATCTATCTGTTACGGCATTGAATACCTGATCAAGGCTAACACGCTCCATTTTTAAGTTCAACTGTTTCGATTCAATTCCGTCGACGTCCAAAATTTTCCCGATCATATCCATCAATCGCGAAGTACTCGTCTCCATAAATCCAAGATACTTTTGCGAATCAGCGTCAATTTTCCCGGTGAGCTTAATTAGCGAGAGCAAGCTTAGTATTTGACTCAGTGGGCTTTTTAAATCATGTGCTACAATACCGATCAAGTTATTCTTTTCCAAGTTGAGATTGATCAGTTCCTCATTGCTCACGCGAAGCTCATTGGTTCGTTCGTCAATCAATCGTTGTAGTTCTAGTCTGCGTGCCTTTTCACGGGCTTTAATACCAACGATCACAAGCGTCATTACGGTAAACAGCGCTGCAAAACAAAGCATATAAAACCAAACCCGCTGCCAAAACGGTTTGGTGATTGTAAAACTGAGGTGCGAGGAATCGCTCCACGAATACGGACCGTTTTTCTTCGCACGTACTTCAAGTGAATAATTGCCGGCGTCAAGATCCGAGAATTTTAACTCCGGATCGTGCGTTGTCATCCACGTTTCATTGGGCAGGAGTCGATATTGAAACGTGACTTCATTCTCGGGGAAAGTAATTGACGATACCTCAAACGACAAGAAGCTGCCATGCGGAATATCTTGATGATCAATTGATACTTTCTTTCCATTCGATAATGTTAAAATGAATTGAGGTCGTGGCGTTTTGGTGAGTTTGTTTAAAGGATGCTCGCTGAACACAATTCCTTTCGCTGTGCCGACCCATACAGTCTGATCTTTGCTCACAAAAAAACCATGATGTGTAATGGTGTTTGAAAGAAGGCCTGAACTTTCGTTGAATAAGTCATTTCCGCCTGTCTTCGTATCGTACAGCAGCATGCCATAGGCATTTGCAGCCAACAGTTTTTTTTCTGGATGCAGGCCTACTGCCTTCACCGGCAAGGTTGAAAATCGTGAACCTAGATCGATGCGTTCTATTTTTTGATGATCGAATGAAAGTAAACCTTCCGATGTCGCTAACCATAACTTGTCTTGTGCTACCACAGCATCTGCGACATTAAAATCGCTTTGCGTTGAAAAAGTTATGGGGATGCTGACATTTTTAAATGTACTATCCTGATAAGATTTAAAAAACAAGTAGCTTGACTTCCCCGCCGAAACAATGTAGACACCTTCTCGCCCCGAGCAGATAGCGTTGATCACGCCTTCATTTCCCAAGGGGACATCGAAATATTTTAGTTGTCTTTTCGCGTCGATCATGCATGCTCGCGGACTCCCAGGAATGGCAAGCCAAATATTCCCGGCGTTGTCTTTGTTTAGCGACGTCACAAATCTTCCATTCTTGCTGAAATCAAATTCATGCTGTATTCGGCCTTGAGAAAAAAGAAAAACGCGAAACGCATTGGCTACCCAAAGGCCGTCTTTCGTAAACAAGAGCGACTGAAAGTATCCCGTAGGTAAATGTAACACAACTTCATTTTTTCGTGTGGCACGATGAAAGGCGTATAGTGTAGTACTGGTTGCATAATAAATAATACCAGCATCAGGATCTTCTGTGATGGATTCAATAAAATCTGCTACACCATCATCAGCTTGTTGAAATAAATCTTCTCGCATCATGATCAACCCTTCGTTACTGGAGGCCCAAATATCATTTTCACGACTGATGTACACATGATTGATATTATTGATGATATGTGGCAGTTGTTTAACCTCGCCTCGCGACAAATCGGTAATGAAATGCCGATTACCACGTGTGGCGATCAACAACTTGTTAGGAGACAACCACGCCATAAAAGACACTTGTGGAACCGCGTAGTACTGCTGCGGGTTTGTAAAATCACCGTCAGCATTTAAGCCTGCGGTAAATACACCGTTACTGGCACCAATCAATAGCATTGTATCCCTTACCGAAACATACTCAACACCTTCTGGTAACTTTAGAGTTATGGGTTCGAATTTATCAGCGGCATGATTGTAGCGAAATACAGTACCTTGAAATGACACCGCATGCAAGCGATGTTTTCGATCTTCGAAGAAAGAGAATGATCTTAAGAATTGAGGTGATCGATGTTCTAGCGTAAACTCGTAACGCTTCAAAGATTTCTGATGAAGTCGTACTACCGCCTGCGACTCACTCACCCAAATATTTCCCTGGAGATCTTCATACAGTAATTTAGGATACGATAGTGCTGAATCACTTGCAACCCGCGAGACAGGGCAGATCTTTTTGAAAAGGACCGTATCACCGTAATTTTTAATTTCAATTAAATCGAGGTCGCCAAAGGCAAATAATTTTCCACTGCGTGTTGTAAAAAAACCTTTGACAAAGTTGCTATGTGTTGCTTCACGATAGCTGGTAAACTTCACGCCGTCGTACTTTACCAATCCTTCGTCTGTAGCGTTCCAAAAATACCCCAATGAATCTTGCACGCATGCCTTCACAATATCACTAGGCAATCCTTTCTCTACACGATATTGTTTAAAATAGTATTCCTGAGCCTGAACGCTGAAGTGCAGTAATGTGAATAAAATGAAGATACTTCTCATCTGGAGAGGGAAAGGGCTCGAACTGAAGTTAACGCTTTTTGGATCTTTTTGCAACTAACACTTTCACCGGTCAGTCACCAATGCAAACTCAAACTAAATATATCCCCACATATCGCGGGGATATATTTAGTACAACTGACCCATAACAAAATACGCTACTTCTTTACAAAGCGGGTTGTCGTGCTTTTGTATTTTTTCGATACGATATGGATCGTGTATAAACCAGGGTGAAGCGCAGAAACATCAATCGTTTTCGCATCAATGGCATCGAAGGCAACGCCGTTACCTGACATATCGGTAATCGAAATTTTATCTTCCCACAGGTTTGCTGAAGTCAACTGAAGTGTACTCGTTGTTGGATTGGGATGCACTTCAGCGACTTGGTTTGATGACCAAGTACATTCATAAAAGCAAGCACTCATCGACCCGCTCGTAGCGTTACACGGTCCAGACGGATCGTTGGAAGTAAAGATCAAATCGACGCAGCCACTGAGTCCATCCTCCACGCTTGGATAGTAGACGTCGGATCGTCAAAAGTTCCGGAACCAGTGGTTTTCCAAGTTCCGCTTGATGCATGGCCGTACAAATACACAGTCGCGTAAACAGGATCTGTTACACATGCATACACGCTTGGTTCTGGAAATTCAAGTCTTGGTCTTGCTTGCAACCACACCACAACGGTATCGGTATACGTCGGACAAGAATAATTATCGACGGTAGCATAAAGTTCTATGAATGCCATGTTAACATCACTGCCATCATAGTAGTACGTGGCGTTTGCAATGTTCGGATCGTCGAAACCACCTGCACCGTTGGTTGTCCAAGTAATGTCTCCCCCATTGTTGCCTATCAAAGCATTCAAAGTAATTTCTCCTCCCCAGGTATTACCGCATACAATAATGTCATCACCAACGTCAACTGCTGGTCCAAAGAAGTTAATCGTAAATGAATCGTTACGTCCTGGACAAGGGCCGTGCGGATCATTCGTTCTTCCAATGATGGTAGCATAGCCTCCCATCAGATCCAGCTGCGAGGGTATGTAATACGTTTCGCGTCCGGGGTTTTCTGAGAATGTTCCAGTGCCATTTGTAGTCCAATAAACTGTTGTCGCCGTTCCACTAATGTTTCCATCGATAAATACAGGTTGATCACCGCAGACATAAGGATCTTCATCGGGTAAATCTATGCGTGCTGGGTCATTCAATTTCAACAACATGGAATCAGCAATCGATGGACATACACCTGTTGAATCGTGAAGGGTGATGGTCAACCACACGCGGCCCGAACCCGTGTCGCTCCGTGAAGCATCGTAGGTGGTGTTTAATGCATTCTCATCATAAAAAAATCCCGAACCGCTTGTTGTCCATAGTGTATAGTAGTGCGTTCCGATAGCGTTTGCAAACACGTCGTAGGTAACACCCGAATCAAATCCACAGATTGTATCAGCGCTAAGCACAACGTCGATCTTGTTGCTACACTGCGCGATCGTAAGCAAGAGCGTACTTCGCATGTTCGGGTTGCGCCGATTGTGAATGGTTAATTTCACCTGACCATTTTTAATATCAGCTTTACTCGGTACATAATCTGAGATTGCCGAATAACGCTGCGTAAATTTTCCGGTGCCTGATGTATTCCAAATCACATAAGGAACATTAATAACTACAGCTTCAAGATGGGCCACATCGCCAGATCGAATTGTTTGATCTGGTCCGGCGTATACACTTTGCTTGATTTGCGCAAGCGCAGGAAGGGAAAGAACAACAAATGTTGTAACGGATAAAAGTCTTTTCATAAAAGAGGGTTTGCTGCGAAGATAAGCTTTCTACTTAAGCTTAAAGCTTAAAGCAGAAAGCTTAAAGTAGAAAGCTTTAGCACCGTTTCTATCTCCTTTCGGCTCTACGCTTTCTCCTTTAAGCTATCAGTGTCCGGAGAAAGTATTTTCATAGCGGCCCAAAGAACCGGATCGCACTTATTCCCCGGACACTAGTACCTTTCAGGTTTAAGCTTTCTCCTTCTGCTTTAAGCTTTCTGCGTCGCGAAAAGCGCCGTCTTCGACTTTCCAATCGTAACTAAGCCGCTGCCATCGTGTTGTACTTGTTTCGGTATTCTAGTGGTGAGAGGCCTGTGATTTTTTTGAAGGTGGTACGGAAGGCTTTTGTGTCGGTGTAGCCTACCTTATACATTACTTCGTTCACATTTTCACGTGAAGTTTCTAAGCTCATCTTGGCGGCTTCGATCTTCACACGCTGAATATATTCGACCACTGTGTTGGATGTTGCTTTCTTGAATCGGCGTTCGAGATTTCTACGGCCGAGTGCAAACATATTGGCGAGTTGGTCTACCGTAATTTTTTCTTGATAGTTCTTCTCAATAAATTCTTGTGCATCACGAATCTGATCGTCTTCGTGTTCTTTTTGACCTTTGAACATCATGAATGCCGATTGATTGTTGCGATCAATTTCAATAGCAAAAACTTTTGCCGCCATAATCGCCGACTCACGGCCAGCATACTTTTCAATAATGTACAACACGAGATTTAAATAGGAGTAAGCACCGCCACTCGTGTAAATGCCACGCTCATCGGTAATAACTTTTTCAGCCAGCAAATCTACATCCGGAAACATCGCCCGAAACTCATTTGCAGCTAGCCAGTGCGTTGCGGCCTTTCTACCATCTAACAAACCTGTGGAGGCCAGTAAAAAAGCACCTAGACACAAACTTGCTACCTCTGCACCGCGCTTATATTGTTTGGCGATCCACGGTATAAAATCCTTATTGATTTCCAGCGCTTGCTTGATCTCACCGTCCACCGCGGGTATGATAATCAAATCGGTTTCTGTTACAGCATCCAACAACAAATCACAATGCGCTGTAAATAAACCACCACTCAGCGGCGTCTCTTTGACAATACCAACCAATTGAATATTAAACATCGGTTCCTGTCCGCGCATCTTACAAAAATTGTTGATCTGCTGGAGGACTTGACGAGGTCCTTCGATGCTACCAAGAATAGCACCTTTTGGAACGAGTATTGAAATGTGTTTCATAAAACGAATTAATTTAACTGGTGGTGACTAATACAACTGATACCCCAAAGTTGTACAATTCATTTGTCGCGATCAACCCCCCGGAATGGCGTATTTACCCCCTGTCGAATATTTTCCATTCCCGTAGGTTTGTTTCTCAGATCATGTTATGGAAAAGATCACCGTTCAAACACCAATTCAATTAGTTGCTAAACAGGTAAAAACATTCCCGGCAGGTATCGGCGAAACGTTTGATCATTTGGCCAATGTATTACCGCATAGTATGTCGCGTGCGTACTATGGTATCAGTTGGATGGAAGGCGAAGACATCATTTATTATGCGGCCGCGCAACAACAACACAGCGAAGAAATTGATCAATTCGCGCTCGAGCCATGGACGATCGAATCCGGTGACTATCTTTCCATCACGGTACTAAACTGGCGCTCGAAGACAGATTCGATTAAAGATGTATTCCATGATTTAATGCAAGACAAACGCATCGACGATACAAAACCGTGCGTAGAGTGGTATGTGAGTGATTACAAAATGTTGTGTATGATAAAACTACGTGATCAATAATTGAAAGGCTATGGTAGAAGTTTTTAAAACAAATGTGCGTTACGCTGACGATGCTATAAAACTGATCACCGAGCTCCATCGCTTATTTGATCATTATCATGCGAATTTCGACCTCAGTGATTGTGATCGAATTTTGCGCGTTCAATGTGTGCACCATACCATCGATGCAGATGCTATCATCGCCTTGATTCAACAACGTGGCTTCCATGCTGAGGTGCTGGAAGATATTGTTATCCACGAAAATTCTTGACCATCAAAATTGTTCCTTGAACAACCTTGAATCTAATTCTTTCATTCTAAAGAACGTTAACCACAAACAAAGTCGCATTAAGCCTCTTGTTCTGTCGGAATCACAACCTGTTACGGATACAAGACTTCGTTAACTTTGTATCATCAAACAATTGACAAACACCTAAATACCAATACATGACAATCCTCATCATCATCCTTTTCATACTCGGTGGATTCATTGCGTTTATCTTGATCGTTGCTCTATTTGTGGACCGACACTACACCATCACCGAAGAGGTAATCATTCAAAAGCCGAATGACGCTGTTTTTGATTTTGTGAAACAGATGCGAAATCAAAATCAATATAACAAATGGGTTATGTTAGACCCTAACGTAAGACTTGAGTATATTGGTGCGGATGGTACCGAAGGGTTTATTTGCAAATGGGAAAGCGATCTTAAACAAGCCGGTAAGGGGCAACAAACAATCAAGCGCGTAATTCCTGGAAGCCAAGTAGACTATGACATTCAATTCATTGAACCTTTTGAGGGCATTGCGGCGGCATTTTTAAAAACGAACGAAGTGGGTACTGACACTACAAACGTAAAATGGAGCTTTAGTAGCAGCATGAAGTATCCTATGAATATTATGATTCCTATTTTTGGGATGAAAGAAATGTTACGAAAGGATCTTGCCCTCAGCTTGAACAACCTGAAAACGATTCTAGAAAAATAATCGACAAACAAATACAACGACATGGCTACACTAAGCACCTACCTCAATTTCGATGGCACTGCAGAAGCTGCATTCAATTTTTACAAATCGGTCTTTGGGGGAGAATTTCAAACCCTGCAATACATCAAGGACATGCCTGGTGGTGGCAGCAACTTTACCGAAGCCGAACGCAGCCGCGTCATGCACGTATCTCTTCCAATTGGTGGCGACAGCATACTGATGGCGTCAGACATTTTACCTTCTGTGGGACATCGGTTAACTGTTGGGAACAACACACACATTAACATTACGCCCAAAGATGAATCAGAAGCAAAAAGATTGTTCGATGCGCTCTCCAACGGTGGACAAATTACGATGCCTTTAGAAAAAATGTTCTGGGGTTCGTTGTTCGGAACGTGTACCGATAAGTTTGGTATTCAATGGATGATAAATCTTCCTTTGTAAGTTGGTGAGGCCATAGCCGACACTTACCCATCGCACAAAAATATGGCAGGCTGTTTCAATCGAATATTGGGACAGCCTTCTTTAAGTACGAAGCTATGCGATGGAGAGTACTTCGTTTATATTCTCCAATTCTTCATTGGAGAATTTTGTATTCACCAAACATTGCAACGAATCCGTGAGCTGCTCTGGTCGACTCGCGCCAATCAAAACAGAAGTGACGCGCGAATCTTTCAACACCCAGGCAAGGGCCATGTGCGCAAGCCTTTGGCCGCGTTGATGTGCAATGTCATTCAACTTTTGTATTTGCGTAAGGCGCTCAGGTGTAATGTGACTTTCTTTCAAAAATGCGTTTCGGGCGGCACGGGAATCTGTTGGTATACCATGGAGATATTTATCCGTAAGCATGCCTTGTGCTAATGGCGAAAATGGAATGCATCCTACGCCCTCATTACCAAGTAAATCGAGTAGTCCGTTCTCCACCCAACGCTCGAACATCGAGTACTTCGGTTGGTGGATCAAACAAGGTGTTCCTAGCTCCCGCAAGATTTTAATGGCCTTCGCTGCATCATCAGGACGATAATTTGATATCCCTACATACAAGGCTTTTCCTTGACGTACAATCAAATCCAAGGCGCCCATCGTTTCTTCGAGTGGCGTTTCTGGATCGGGGCGATGGTGGTAGAAGATATCGACATAATCAAGTTGCATGCGCTTGAGGCTTTGATCCAAACTCGAGATCAAATATTTCTTCGAACCCCAATCACCGTACGGGCCATCCCACATGGTATAGCCAGCCTTTGTTGATATGATGATTTCATCGCGATATGATCCGAAGTCTTTTTCAAGAATGTTTCCAAAATTCTCTTCTGCACTTCCTGGCGGTGGACCATAATTGTTGGCGAGGTCGAAGTGTGTAATCCCTGAATCGAAGGCGAGCTTGAGAATGTTCCTACTATTTTCCATCTGATCGACGTGACCGAAGTTATGCCACAAGCCAAGCGATACGGCAGAAAGTTGAAGTCCACTTTTTCCACAGCGATTGTATTTCATGGATTGATAACGTGATGAAACAGGAATGTAGCTCATGCGTGCTTTTTTAAGGAGGCGTAAGTTACGAAATGCAGCTGTTTCACAAAGGCTCACAGCGTCCGGAAGTGAAAGACCGAAAGTCAGAAAGCTTGACTGCCGTAGCGAAGCGAAGGCATGGACCAGAAGAGATTACACCATGAAAAATAAAAGCCCGGTTGAGATAACCGGGCTTTCGCACTACGAGGTGCGGCCATTACTTTCCGCTTTAAGCTTTTTGCTTTCCGCTTATTTCACTTCGAATTGCGCTGCAATTTGTGATCTAAGCTTGATCTTCTTGAATGGCGTTTCACTTTGCTGATCTACTACGCCACCAGCGTCACCATCGTAACTTTCTGCTTTATACATCACGTTTGCAGTATACATTGGTTGCACCGGTTCCTCCCATTCTCTTACCATAAGCGTTTTACCAATTTCGCCGCCGATTGCCGTAAGTAGTGTAGTAGCTTTTGCTTTCGCTGCCTGAAGCGCTTTAACTTTAAGATCAAGTTTTAGCTTTTCAATTTCCGTGTGCGTCACTTTAACGATGTTCACGAGATCTACTTTCACCGGCTCAAGTTTCTCCAAGAACTTTTCTAACTCAGCGCCGCTGGAAAGTTTCAAGTTGTAAGACTTCACACGGAAAGCCTCTTTATCTTTTCTTCCAAACTTTCCGATGTTTGATCCTGCATCAGCCAGCTCAAGACGTTTTTTATCGATACCAGCATTCTTCAATGCGGCAAGAAAGTCCTGGTCTAGTTTCTCCAACGAAGTCTTCTGACGATTCTCTTCAAATTCGCGAAGTCTGATCAAAACGGTGATCTCATTTGGATCAATCTCTTGTTCTGCCGTGCCTGTAACTTCTATAAAGTGCTCACCCTTAAATCCTTCTTGTGCAAAAACTGCTGTCGCCACAAACATCAAAACCATCATCAATTTAAATCGCATATACATTTCTGTTTATAATTTCAGTCATAGACACAAAAGTCTTGCCTGAAGTGGGAAGTATGAAAAAATATTTCTCCACAAATTATCGGCTGCAAATGCAACCTTCTGAAAAAGAGCGAGACAGCCATTCGACTGTCCCGCTACCTTATGATGTTGACAATTCCATTTTATTCGACTACAATTCTCCTGATTGTTTTCGAAGCACCTTTTTTGATTTGAACATAATATATTCCAGGCTTCAAGTTCTTGTCCAATTCAAGTTCCGTTTCCGTGTCTTTAACGGTGCGCTGTGTTACCATCTTCCCTTCTGAATTCGTGATCGTTACCAGTGCCATATTTTCTTGGCCATTAATCATCACATTAATTTTTCCATCACGTACAGGATTTGGATAAACATCAACAAGCTTCTCGTTTATATTGTCTTCTGTTGACATCTCAGTTCTTTCACGTGCCGTTCCGACAACGGTATATGTAAACGCCTCCCATCCACTAATCGCAGCACTATTGCACTTCATCGAACTTGCGCCATTGCTGGACGTGACGTACTGACCATTGTTTCCACGAAGTGAAATCTTCCCATCTGCATTGACAATCCAATCGAAGTGTTCCCATGAACCACTACCTCCTATAGTCGCGCGATTGCAAGTCATCCCTGATGTTGCACCATTTTCAGATGACACAAATTTGCCCATACTTCTCAAGCCGATCTTGCCATTACCAGCATCGACCACGGCAAATTGTTCCCACGTTCCTGCTGTAGCCCGATTACACATCATGGCTGTTGTTCCGTTTTCTCCCGATACAAACATGTTGTTGTTTCCACGCAGGGTGATCACGCTACCAATAGGGGCACCGTTGCCACCGCCGCCACCATTGCCGCTCCACTTGAACGTGACCACACTACTTCCTTGCAACGTGTAGGTAAATGATGAATTATTCCAAACCACACGAAAGGTTATCGAGCCACCGCTGTTGTTCAATACTTCAACTACTTTCGATCCGTCGGAATTTTTAAAAGCTGTGGTATGAAGGTTACCATGATTACTCGAAGCACCGATACGAACTGCATTCGGTTTCACAAACTTCGAAAAGTGCGCGAGGATATAGTAGCCAACGTTGCGGGTCACCGAACTTCCATTGATGGTTACGCCGCCCTTACAATCTGTACATCCACCAGATGTGTGGGGTCCATAGTTTTGATCATTGGCAAGATTCCATTCTAGTGCAGTGCGCGACCAATTATTGGCGGAGCCGATCGTCACGTTTTGCGTATGCCATACCAAGTCGCCCGAGAAACTACCATTGGCACCCGTGTATTGCTCGGTGAAGTAGACATTTTTGTTCGTGGCATTTTTTACGGTAGTCATTGCAGAAATATTTCCGCCGTATAAGTGGAACGCTGAGCCGTCAACGTAGGCGCTATTGTTTGCTACATAGATCGGGTGTTCTGTATTGTCGCAGTTATGATCGTAGCAGATGATCTTACAATTAAATCTGGCACCACGAAGCTTGGGTCCAATGTAACTGTTAATCAAGCCAAGTTCATTCTCTTTGGTGAGTGTCATACTTGGATTGTTGTGCCCATTCAATGGTTCGTTTTGAGGTGTTACTGCCCAGATGTTGATGCCTTGTGCTTTCATGGCATTCATGTAGTCAAGCCAGTACTGGCCATAGCTTTCATAATTTTCCGCTTTCAAAGTTCCGCCGACAAACGATCCACTGGTTTTCATCCACATGGGCGCCGACCATGGTGTCGCTAACACTTTTATATTCGGATTGATCGCGATGATTTTCTTTAGAATCGGAATGGTGTACGTGAGATCGGGCCCCGACAAACTAAACGATGCTCCATCGCGATAAGAATAAGCATAGTCGCTCAAATCTGTTGCACCGATACCGATGCGAATAACGGAAATGCCGATACCACTTGAGGTGTTGAACAATTCATTCAACAAGTTGCTCTGCGCACTTGCTGACATGTTGGTAATCACTTTCGCACTGCCTTGCGTTAAGGTAAAGCCGTATCCATCGATCGTTTGAAAGGTTGATCCTTCGTTGATGTTAATGGTGGTCGATGACCCTGAATTAGCACCGAAAGTGAGCGAGCCTTGCTGGGCTAACTGTGCACTTTGACTACCAGTGGTAAGCCAGACTTCTGAAGTCTGCGCCTGGGATGTGAAGGCAAGCAGCATGAGCGCCGCCAACATCCAGAATCTGCGGATTCGTGACATAAGGTTTATTTGGTTTGGTTGTTTTAAAAAGTCGCTGGCCAGCATTTGCCCTGGTCAACGGACTTACAATCCGAACATAAGTCATCACCGCGCGTGTCGATAAAATTCGATATAAAAAATGCAGGAGAAATTGTCGTGAATACCTTCAAAAAAGGGCGTTTATAACGCTTCAACAACAGCGAAAAATCTGGTTTAGTGATTGATTTTAAAGGTTTTTAAGTTTGTCATCACGGATTTATCGCAATCGAAATTAAAAGGCGTTAAAACGATTGCGATACCTTATAAATGCGGTCTAAACCGGAATGTCTTCCACTTTGAAGATGATGTTCTCCCAGTGCGCTGCCTGGCCTTTGTCGAGGTGATGTTTGCGGATGATTTTATTCACTTTGTCCTTGAATGCCCAGCAAGTATTCCGGCGCAAGTCGAGCGTTTCAGAAATCTCGTCGATGGTCAAATCGTCGCGTTCGGTGATCACCAAGTGAAGGATGTAGAAAGCTTTCTCTAATGGAAACTTTACACCCCGAAAAATTGTGTAAGCAGTAGGACTTTCAACATAGCCGCAACGTGAGCAACGTCGGTCAAAACCATTTTTGGCGAGATGGAATTTATCGTGTTGACACTTGCGGCAGCTGTAGCCGTTCTCCCACTTTTGTTGTTCTAAGTAACGCAAGCAAGTAAGCTCTTCTGGGAAAATCTCTTTGAACTTATCATAGTCCATGTTTTTACTTCCTGCGCGTGCCAGCATTTCGTCGTGAATCGTTCGTTTCAATTTGTAGTTATCCAAATCTAACAACGCATTCATCTTTGTAATTTCATCGGCCTGCTCACGAAGCTTTTCATTCGCCATTTCGATGATCAACTTTTGATCCGATATCTCCTTCGTTCTTTTACTGACTTCGTGCTCGAGCTCACGGTTCACTTTGTCTTTCAGAAGTTGGTTAACTTCGTGTTGTTTGATGATCCTTCTTAACGCACGGTCTTTACTGTCTTTGATGATTCTCACCTTATCGCCCAGCGCAAAGGATAGCAGCCACATCTCGAACCAAAACCCAATGGAGATACTGTAGTGCGTTACAATTGACCCTGCTATGAAATCGATGTCAAGATTGATCAATACTTTCACACAAAATGCGAGGAACAACAGGCCGTATGCCAGGGCAAAAAATCGTGCGGATTTGTTGCCTTTTAAGTAGCTGTACAGTCCACAATAGAATGCAGCGGCTACGGGAATAAATTCAATCCACCGAAATTCAAACAGCGCCGGTAAAAATGTGATGGCGAGAACAAAGACAATCGACCTCACCACAATAATCGCGTTCAATAATAAGTCAAGCTTTGGATGTCGTGCGCGCGTATGCAGGAACATCTTGGTGAAAACAAGGCCAGAGAGCACCAATAAAAACAAGGCAATGGCGTGCGCGGTGTCATTCCATTGTGGAAACTCTGGCCAGAGATATTGAAAGGCAATTCCATCGGCCGTCATCGTAAAGATGCCTACACTTAACACGTACACGATATACACAATGTATGAACGTTCCCGGATCGCGAAGAACATCAGTAAGTTGTAGATGGCAACAACGAGAATCATCCCGTAAAAAAGACCATATACAAAATATTCATTGAGTGCATAATAGATAAAACGGTCGTAGGAACGGAGTACGACAATAAAGTTTACACGGCTTTTCGACTGAAATCGGAAGAAATAATTCCGTACAACGGTATCGCTATGCGAAATCTCAATTTCGAAATTCTTATGCATGAAGCGACGCTGATCAAAAGGACGAGCATCACCCATTTCAATTTGCTGGTATGCACCCGTTGCTAGCGGCACGTAGGCATCTACTTCGTCGATGGTCTGATCGAAGATCTCCAGCAGCCATTTCTTTTTACTCTTCGGGTTTCCTTGCACCTTGATGCAAACCCAATAGGTTGATTTGAGATTCGAATTATGAGGTGCATACAATTGGTTGGGTTTGAATTGATGTCTGGCATATTGTCCAAGTACATCCTCGAACTTGAAAGATCCATCGGCGTCTTCTATGTACGCGAGATCATCTACTGTGAAAATGTATTGATCTAAATTATCATCAATAGCAATGACTTCCTGCGCGAACGAAGCGTGGAAAAAGAAAAATAGGCAGATTGCCAGTACACTGGTGCGGCGTCTGGATCTCATTGGTTATTAGGTGGTACCGAAAATAGAAATATTCCGGCAAATACTTTGGTATCGAAAACATTAAACTGACTATAAGACACTATCTGATTATAAAATCCGCATGACTTATCAACTCGTGTTTCAAATAATTTTCCATGGGGTAGAGATGTATTTGGATTCCCTCTCTCCGAGCCAGTTTCATTGGTGAAATGAAATCAGAATCACCTGTCACTAAAACAATCTTATCAACCGTCTTCTTCCCGGCCATCCCTGCTATATCCAAACCTATTTTCATATCAACACCTTTTTGCCTAAAATCCGGGAAGGGCTTAGCCTTCTTATTATCGGCATGGATTTTCCATCCACTAAAGGACAAATCGCCCAATCTAAGAGCAAACTGTTCGACAGTTTCAAGACTCTTCAGAAAGGCAGTTTGCTTTATGAATGTTTCACTCTTAGAAAAATCAATTTTACTACCATTTGGATGCTTTAGTTCCTTTCCAAAAGGTTCACAGTCATAATAAAACGTTCGCATTAACACGTCCGGGTGAAGTGTAGCACATGGATTTTTTCTAGAAATTAAATCCATGATTTTTGCGATCAATTCTTCGACGTCTTTTTTTGTAGGATGAACCGCATTCAATTTTCTGAATCGTTGGATAAAGAATCCACCATCAATCAGGATGGCTACTTTGTTTAATCCCATGTAGGCATTTTTAAAATATTGCAGCTAACGGTCTACGTAATATCGCATTATTTTTTTTGTTTTTTTTATTACATGCTTTCACTATTTGGTGAGAACATGCGTTTATTTGAATAATCCGAATGCCAGTAGGCTGGCACAAACAGAATCCGAATGCCGATAGGTCGGCACAAACATTAAGAGGCCGTCTCAAAAGTCATGAGGCGGCTTTTTTTGTTTTTTTTGGGTTAATCTAGTTTGAAAAATGTAGGCGCGTGAAATCTTCGTCACTCATGCGGTCGCTTTTGCAAGATTGTGCGCTATGG
>NZ_QMFY01000012.1 GCF_003286915.1 Pseudochryseolinea flava | reverse complement strand
TGTTCAGTCTGAATTGTTCGTCAAATAGACCTTTCGCCTTGTTTTTCATTTCCCTTACTTTGAAAGCAAGTACGCAAATCTTTACCGCTTTTCACTGAGGTTTTTAGAGATGCCCTTAATCGTTAATTCTTAATTCTTAATTTAATAACTTAACGATTTAACCTGTAAGCTTCAAGCTTTCCGCGTCGGGAAATGCACCGTCTTCGACTTTAAACTTTAAACTTTAAACTTTAAACTTTAAACTTTTAACGACTAATCCTACTTCGTTAAATTCCCTCTTCTCAAAGAAGATCGCCAATTAATATCCTCTATCGTTTTTCTAATACTCTTGCCACGAAGACTCGAAGGCTCAAAGTTCCGCAAAGAATGTTTTCCTTAGTGAACCTTCGCGCCTTTGACTTTATGGTCTAAGATCCTTGAAAGTCGATACCATTAAAGGCAAAATGTTTTGGTGTAAATGCCTAAACAATTAGCGATTCTGTAAGCCAACGCGCACCCTTCACTTCCCTCAAGGATCAGCCCGCAAATCGAGTTCCCCTTTAGGGGCCGGGGAGAAGAGTTAATTTGATTATTAAGAATAGTTTCCACTCACAACAAAAGTTTTCCACTTTCCCCCGTTGGAAACGCACCGTCCCCAACTTTAAACTTTAAACTTTAAACTTTCAGCTCTTCAGTTAATCCAGTACAAGAACATAGTCTCCATTTCTTAACCTAGTTCAAGCCCCTAACGTGATCGACAGGCCTACTTTTACGTTATCAATCGTAACAAGATTTAAATATTAAGTTTATGAATAACAGGATATCAGGCATACACCACATCACTGCCATCGCCGGAAACGCAAAACAAAATCATGATTTCTATACACAAGTACTTGGACTTCGTTTGGTAAAGAAGACCGTAAACTTTGATGATCCAGGCACCTATCACTTCTACTTCGGTGATAAAGTTGGAACACCAGGATCTATCCTCACCTTCTTTCCTTGGGAAGGAACACGCCGCGGTAAAGCCGGTACAGGATTAGCAACCGATATCGCCTACAGCGTGCCCGAAGGAAGTCTTGAATTTTGGAATGCACGACTCACACAACTCAACATCCCGATCACAAGCGCAGGTAAACGCTTCGGAGAGAATTATATCTCATTTGAAGATCCCGATGGATTATCCATCACCTTATTGATTCCAAATGAAGTTGATAGTCGTGCACCTTGGACTACCAACGAAGTGACCGAAGCCGTGGCAACAAAAGGATTCCACAGTATTACGCTTACACTACGTGATGGCGCCGATACTGGCAAAGTGTTGACGAACGTTTTCGACTACAAACTCATCGGTAAAGAAGGCAACAGAACACGTTACAGAACGGATGCCATCGACACTGCCGCCGTGGTCGACATCGTTGAGTTACCTCAAGGATCTCCTTCTGTGAATGCCGCCGGAACAATTCACCACATTGCGTTCAGGGTTAAAGATGAAGCGACACTCATGGCGTTCCGTAAACGTGTATTGGACCACGGCTTACGCATCACCGAGAAGATCGACAGAAACTATTTCTTCTCACTCTACTTCAGAGAACCTGGTGGTGTGCTGTTTGAAATTGCGACAGACAATCCCGGCTTCGACGTTGACGAAAGTGTTGATACACTCGGTACATCGCTAAAACTTCCTGCGCAATACGAAGAACATCGCAAAGAAATTGAAGCCGCACTTCCTGTTCTTAGCTAAGACTTAAAAAAAGATCATCATGCACAAAAAGAATATAGTCACTGCAGGCAAAGACATCTCAACAGCAAGTAAAGCCCTGATCATGTTACATGGTCGAGGTGCTACAGCAGAAGACATTTTAAGCCTTGCCAATCATTTACATGTTTCCGACTACGCCTTGATCGCACCACAAGCAACGAACTACACGTGGTATCCTTACTCGTTTCTCGCGCCCGTGCAACAGAATGAGCCATGGCTATCATATGCGCTTGCGTTGATCGAAGACATTGTTGCTGATGTTAACAAAGCCGGAATACCGTCAGACAAAATCTACTTTGCAGGTTTCTCGCAGGGAGCATGTCTGACGCTAGAATTTGTGACACGCAATGCCCAACGCTGGGGCGGCGCCGCTGCATTCACGGGAGGACTGATTGGTGAATCGATCAATCACGCTAATTATAAAGGCGACTTTAAGAACACACCAATATTTATTGGCACCAGCGATCCTGATCCACATGTGCCCGTAGCACGTGTCAATGCAAGTGAAGCCGTGATCAAGAATCTCAAAGCTGATGTAACCGTGAAGGTGTATAAAAACTTAGGACACACCATTGCCAAGGAGGAGATTGATTTGGCGAATAAGATTGTTTGGGGAGGGGACGTTAATCGTTAATGGTTAATCGTGAATCGTTAATCGTGAATCGTGAATCTTTAAAAATTTAATCAACAAATTCCTTCGTGCCTTTGCGTCTTCGTGGCAAGAGAATTGCGGGCCGGCCCTTTAGGGAAGTGAAGGGTGAGCATGGGCTTATAGAATGTTTAATCGTTAATCGTTAATCGTTAATCGTGAATCGTTAATCGTGAATCGTTAATCGTTAAAAATTTAATCAAAAAATTCCTTCGTGCTTTGCGTTTTCGTGACAAGTGAATTAGAAAACGATGGAGGATTTTAATTGCCGATCTTAATTGAGGAGATGGAACTTAACGAAGTAGGATTTATTCGTTAAAAGTTGAAAGATTAAAGTTAATCGTTACAAAGGTGTTCAAAGGGATATCATTGCGGCGGGCCTTTAGGGAAGTGAAAAAAAACTCCTTCAGCTATGGATTTCTTTTCACTCCAGCCCCTAAAGGGGAACTCGATTTGCGGGCGGGCCCGTTAGGGAAGTGAAGGGTGCGCGTGGGCTTATAGAATGGTTAATCGTGAATCGTTAATCGTTAAAAATTTAATTAACAAATTCCTTCGTGCCTTTGCGTCTTCGTGGCAACAAGAAATTTTTGATAGGTACGGGGATTAAATCTCCGTTACTAACACGAGCACTTTCCTTCGCGCAACTGCGTGGTACTTTCCACCCGCCTATCCACCACAATTCGAATTGTAATAATGTACGATTGCCTCAATCTCTCTTCTCCGTAAATCTTTCTGTTCAATACGTTCGCGAAGTGCTGGACAGTCACTGAAATATTCAAGCATGTCTTTCTTCCATCCAAGTGTTCGCGGCTGTTTCAAGGGGCCATCACCTTTTTGAAAGATCAAATTTTCCATCTGATAACTTGTTCCAGGTGTATACCCTCCTCCTGCGCCACCACTAAATCCAGGGGAAGTTTGTGTATAGTAATAGCGGTATAACTTCAGTGGCCCATCGATTTCGATCTTCAAAAATATGCGCTTCGAAGATGAAAATATGTTTCCGCCAATCGTATTCTCACACGAGATCATGCGGACTTCCATGCCTTCATAGTCAAAGATGATCTCATCCGCATCGTCTGGACGGAGCGTTTGCTTTTTCCCTGCCTCATCGTAATAACGAACCTTGAATTGTATGCGCTCAAAATTTGGCTCGTCGTACAGTAACTTCACTTTGATGTCGAACATCACTTGCCGTGATTGACCTTTTGATATAATAGTACCTGGAATCTTACGACCAAAGACTTGAATCGACGCCACGAGCGCAGCAATGATGATTAGGGTTCTCATAATTTCACTACAGATTAAGATCCAAATGTACGTGATTAGTTTTCGAGTTACTAGCTACTATTTCGGGGAATTTCACCTCAGCATGCATCACCAACATCGCTAACACTTGAACAGGGAATGCATGATGATGAATAACACTCAGACTAATAAGTGAAGACTTTTGCAAGATTGACATGCTATCCCTTCGCGTAACTTTCTTTCTTCGCAGAACTTCGCGGCACGGTTCTGCCCCCAACCGCTCACGCACCTGACTTTTCTTTCTTCACTTTCTTCTTCATCGGGAATTCAAATCCAGTGCGGATATTCAACACATCTGCGTATGGACTTTTTCGATCGGGATTGAAGAGACGAAACATAACCATCGATGTACCGCGAACTTTGCCGAAGAAACGGTAGTCTTTCTTAATACCAACAAACGCACCCGCCACCCGTTGGCGATCAGAATAATCACCGCTCGTTCTTTGTATCATCGGCGGTACGGGCGCATTCATCATTTCGAATTCTACACGCAGAGAAAATCCTTTGCCAATTTTATACTCCGCGAAACTACGGATACCATATACGCGTGGCAATGCAGAAAATCCGTCGCGTTTTTTATTGTAAGCAACGCGATGATTCCAGCCAAGTCCCGCAGTGAGTTTACCATTGAAGCGATAACCCGCGGCGGCGTTGAAGTCCACGAGAACATACTCTCCTCTCCCATGCACTTGTAGTGTAAGTGAAGGAATGATTCTTTCGATCAGTGGCTTACCGCGCATTTCGTTCGGACGTCGTTTCGGGATATCACTCAAGCTATTCAAGCTCGAATATTTCTTTTTCAACTTCGCCATCTTGTCCATCGCTTCTTGTAGCACTTGCTCTTTGCCTGCGAAGTGATTCACTGCTTGCTGAACCTGCTGCGTGGCCATCTCTTTCGCTTCTGTTCCATTGGCCGGCATCTGCGGTACATCACCCATCAATGATTTCGCATCGGGTGTAGCCGGCAATCCTGCAGCCTCTGCCGCTTTGCCTTCAAGGGTACCTGGCAAATTGTTAACATCACCCAGTGCCCCCGTGACTTCTTTAATATCGCCTAGCCCTTCCGTTACTTTTCCGAGCTCGCCTACTTTACCGAGCTCACCACCTAATTCACCTACCTTATCCAAACCATTTAAATCAGGAACGTTTCCGATCTCTCCCACCGGCGACGGCACCGTTGTGTTGAATCCATCAAGATTCTTTAGTGGATTATCTGGCAACGACAATTCAGGAATATTTAAATCCTTTACGGGCAGCTGAAACGTCTCCATCTTTTGCGTGACAACTGTCCCCTTAGACTGCAATTCATTTGGCAACCCGAGATCGGCAACACCTTTCGAGGCTTTCTCTTTTAATGCTGTCATTTTTTTATCCAGCGCCGCTATTGCTGCTTTGCGCTTTGTATCGATACTATCGAGTTCATGCGTGACTTTGTCGGTATTCAGATTAAGTGACCGTAAGCTATCCAGCTTGCTTGTAATTTTTGTACGGGATGCGTCGAGCGAGTCCATCTTGGTTTTGTAGCTCGCTTTTAAATGATCAGCTTCACCATAGAAAGATTGCTGGATGGAATCGAGTTGCTGAGATTTCGGATTGACGAGCGACTCCAGTGATGGCGTTAAAATCCGCAATGAATCAGGCACCTGAGCAGACGCACTCAACACGATGAATAACATGAGGATTAACAGCCAACAACGCATGCTGCAAAGGTAGTGAATTTAGGCTAGTGAGCCGGATTCAGTGCTTAAAATTGATGGTATTACTTGTTCAACGAGGCGCTATCAGCGCATCACCCATCACGCGAGTAGTCTGAAGACTAGATTGCTATGTTTAGATCTTCAACTTGTCAGGATTTTGTGTAGTATTCCAGAATGTCAATAGATCGATTGTCTCATCATCAACTATTCTGTAGTACAAAATAATGCGCTCGTGGATTACGCATCGATGTACGTTCTCTTTTGGACTGTGTAATGGATATAATTTCGGATTGGCTCGAATCCACTCAAGAGCTTCTTCCACACGATCAAGAAAGTTGTTTAGTACAAGTATGTCCCACTCTTTAGCAAGGAATTCAATGTTTTGGTTAAACGTTCTCTCAGATTCCGCAGTCCAGTTTATACGCACGATCATGATTTGTAACGCGCTCGGATCTCAGCTATCACAGCTGCATGCTCCCGTACTTCACCTTTTTTCGATTGCTCCAGCCCCCTTGCAATAGATTCTTCAAGGGCTTCATCTTTCTTGATATCCGCCTTCATCATCCCATACATGAGATTTAAAATACGCTCATCGGCATTATTGATAAATTGGTGCAATTCCTCCCTTATCTGTGCTACTCCCATGATGTAATTCCTTTTGATCTAACAAAGATAACGATTTCATGACTTTTTAGTTGAGTTTTTTTACTCCCAAATACACCCGCGATGCCCATTGATCAGGAACCTTACGCTTCACTACACATCCACCATTCACTGTTAAAGGCAGCCGAATATTCGTGACCATCACGCGAGCAGTTGAAGACTGGAATTATCCTAGGTCCAAGTCCCGTTAGCAGCGCGGGGCCATTAGGCACGAATGATTTCGCTGTCATACTTCGTCATTTTACATTCGCAGAATCTGGACAGGCCAACGTTTCTTCACAACATTGAGTGTTGGTGTGGTTTATAAAGGTACCCACAAAAGATTTTACGCTATCTCTAGTCTCGTTTGAGATTTTGTTGTTTAGTACACGATCGCGCATGTCAACTGAGTATAGTTTGAGATACCTATTTTCTGCCTTAAATCTATCGCCGCATATTTCAGATGCTTTTTCAAAATTTTCAGGAGAACCATTATTTCGCATGCAATCACAGTAACGCGCTGCAACTTTTTTAGCATCATAAGCACTATCACACGCCACGAGACTTGTAATTAAAAAGACCAAAATTGGGTATCTCATATTCATCCGATTTAACTGATTCACATCTTGCGCGCTGGGCATGACCGTAGACATTTTTTAAACGTATCTCCGCTTCTTAAATGATGATTTACTCTGATACTCTTAGGCTTCGGCTAAGACCTTGAACCAGTCACTCAAATGGAAGACTTGCACGAGGTGGGTAAATGCCCAATATTAATCATCACCGTCATTGCCCAAAACAAATTTCAATAAAAAATCAACTATCCCTTTACCTAATGCAAGACTTGATAAAACGATGGCTGCATTTGCTAAATCCAGTTTGCTTATTCCTTTCGTAGACGGGGAACTCATCAAAACGAAATACACAACAACTAGGGATATCATTATGATAATGGCGAAGAGCGTTCGACTGACCACTAACAAAAGAAACTTAACTCGCATATCATTCTTAAAAGGTGATATTACGTTAAAATTTTATTGTGGCCTCGAACTTCTTGTTGATGTCATCGCGGTAGATTATCCACGGTACAAAATTTAGTCGCTGTGTGCGGCGGCGCACCACCATCACGTGCTATTCAAATGGAAGACTTGCACGAGGTGGGGGCCTTATGTCATTTCTTAGCTGCCTTAGATTTCTTCCATGTGATATATTCCGGAAGCTCCGTGAGATTCATTAATCCCCCTTCTTCTGGGTTTTCGGGTAAATCATCTACTTCAACATGTTGAACATTTAAAGCAGTAGACTTCTCTCCAAGAATGGAGTCTAAAGCAAGATATGCAGCATTGATAAATTCATTTTCTTTTGAAGGAGCATAGCCCGCTGTGCAAATTCGTAAGCCAAGCATGTCTGGCTCGTCCTCTCTTTCGAGAGGTAAAAACCACGCCTTGCTCGGATCGATTTTTACTCCCTTATACTCAATAACAAAGTTCTCCTGTGAAGGTGGTTTAAATGCAATTACCTTCCAATGTTGCAGTTTAGGGGTTTGGCTGACAAGTTCTTCAACTTTAGAAAAGTAATCGAGATTACCGCCCGCAGTTATAATCAGATCTTGGGTTTCATCAGGATGCCCACCAATCTCAAAATAAAGCTTTGGGGAGTATGCATGAAGTTTATTCAAAAAATCGTCAAGCAATCTCTCCCTTTCCTCTTCACTTTCAATTTGATTCAGGAAAAAGTATTTCGCGCTATTTTTTTCAAACCAATTCCAAAAGTCTTTTGCTGAAGTCATGTCAATTCGTTTTCTTGTTATCTTCCTCAATATATTTTTTACCAGGAGAGTTAACCTTGTTATAGTTATTTGGGTTTTCTACTCCGCCATCCTTCTTAATTCGCTTCGCTTCATCCTTAAATGCTTGACGGTCATTTTTCGCTGGCTTCCATTCTGTCTTCTTAGCTGGGTCTTTGTTTTCTTTTGCTACTCTGTCGGCAGATTGTCTAGCCCTGTCTTCACCTCCCTTACCGTGATACTTTTTACCGCTTTCATGGGTATTCGTATAGGATCCTGTTGCTTTTCCGTTTGACTTACTATCCTTCTCATCACCCGTTGACGTCTTTGTTGAGTTAGCCTTAGACTCTGCTTGTTTAGCCATCTGCTGCCATGCATAAGCTTCTTGCCCCCAAGCTGAAACAGGAGAACTGGCGAATCTAACACCTCCTGAAACTGGAGTGTTTGCAATTTCCTTTATTCCCTCAACAATCTCCTCTCCAAAAACCACAGCTCCGCTAATAAGAGCAGCGAGCGTTACCTCTTCAACTGTTACTGCAACCACAACTCCGACGATTATCAGTTGGGCCTCTAATCCCTCAAGTTCCCTGTATGAAATTAACTTATTCTCGCTAAAAGCATAAACCGAGTTGTGGTAGTAGTCCTCTGCTATCGGATCCACATTAAAAAACCTACCAATATCCGGCATCGCATTTCGCCACTTGAACTGTACCCATCCAAGATTTAACTCATCTTGTCGCTCCTGGTTTTGAAAGGTAATATCATTTGTCAGTTTATTCTCACGCTGATAAGAATTAAACGTCAACCCAAACGGATAATAATCCTCCATCTGAATTACCGGCGACTTCGTGTACTCCACCTTGAACTCATCGAAGTACACCTCGTAAGCATTCTCGCCTTCTTCGTTGGATAGATAAATATACACATAACCAGCTTCTGAAATGGTTACGCTGTCGAGTAAGTGTTCGTGGGCTATGTTTTCGCCTGTCTCACGTGCGGCAGTAGACATCGGCTTGTATCCAGACTTTGACGGAATGAGATTGTAATCTCTATCGTATACTAACCAGTTAAGATATGCTTTCGGTCCGGAATCTGTGTTGTCACCAGTGCCGTTGAGTCCACCTGCGAATGGAAATGATTCGGTGCTGTTTGTGTATCCGCTACCATCTACAACGGTACCGGTAGGGCAAGCGATTCGTCATCTAAACCCAATGCCTGATGCGTAGTTAAGCCAGCCAGCCTAATCCTGCGTAAATATTCTCTGATCGTATTTCTGGACAGTCCCGTAAGTCGTTCCGTGTGCCGGATACTTTGTCCATTGGATTGTAATTCAAATATTCTTCTGATCTGATGCATACGTAATGGTTGTGACATGGAGCGCTAGTGGTTTACTTTTCAAGGTGTAAACCAACGCTTGTCGGCATCAAATCCAAGCTCAAAGGTCGGTCAGATCATTTCCGGAATTCCTGGCCATCAGGTGGGTCAGGTAATTCCCGGAATCTTGCCTCCCAGGGTGGGTCAAACAATTTCCGGAATACCCGGGTCTGACCATTTCCGGAATCGGTGGGTCAACTCATTTCCGGAATCACCCGGGGCACACAATTCCCGGAATTCTTATCAGGTGGGTCAAATGATTTCCGGAATATTCACTCAAAACAAATTTCAATAAAAAATCAACTATCCCTTTACCTAATGCAAGACTTGATAAAACGATGGCTGCATTTGCTAAATCCAGTTTGCTTACTCCTTTCGTAGCCGGGGAACTCATCAAAACGAAATACACAACAACTAGGGATATTATTATGATAATAGCGAAGAGTGTTCGACTGACCACTAATAAAGGAAACTTAACTCGCATATTATTCTTAAAGGGTGATATTACGTTAAAATTTTATTGTGGGCCTCGAACTTCTTGTTGATGTCATCACGGTAGGTTAACCAAGGTACTGAAATTTAGTCGCTGTGTGCGGCGTAGCATCACCATCACGCGAGCATTCTGAAGACTGGAATGATGTTAGGTCCAAGCCCTGCTAGCAGGGCGGCATCGCTAAGATTTGAACCAGGACAATTATGCCGAACACTTTGACGAAAGAGGCTTCCTACACTACCGGAAACACTTGCACTTCTCACGGTTTACATTTGCGCTTAATCCTCGGATCAAACCGAATCTGTAAACCATAGGCCGATTCCTTTTTAATTCGATTTTCAATTGCCGGCTCCCATCCTTCCATTGTTGTTAACACTCGCAACGCTTCCCGATCAAATTTATCGTTAAAACTTTTAACGATGGAAACTTCCTTTGCCCGCCCTGCGGTATCAATGGTCACCTTAACAAAAACAGTTGGGACGATATCCATTGATTCAAGTTCATCAGGAAAATTAAGATTGCAAGCAAGGTACTGTTCTATCGCATCGGAACCACCTGGATAGAATGCCTCACGATCACCCTGCCCTTGCAAAACCAAACTATCAACCCTTTGCTCAATTTTACGAAAGACATCATCTCCGAACTTTTTCTTTATCGCCTGCTCCATGACCTCATTGTAGCACCTTCCTTCTTCAGTTACGACGTCCCCGCCATCGACAACACGTACACCGTATTCATTTTTTAGTATCCGAATCCTTGACGATGACTTTGGGCTAGGCAGCTCGAAAAAAAATAATCCCAATGAATCAGATTTTAAATCTGACTCTGCGCGTTCAAAACCTCGCTTACATTGTTGTTCCGTTTCTTTTACATTGTTCGTACTACAATGCATTAAAATGAACAACGACAAAAGAACTAAAATCTTCTTCATCTTATAATAACAATAGACTTGAACCAGTTCGGGTTCACAAGCTAAGCAAATAAAATATGAATACGAGTGCTAAGAAAAAGCACATTAACGAAATATTCGCTAGGCGTCTATAAAGTTTGTCCCCGCTAAAAACCGGCACTATGCAGAATAAAACAAGCATGAAGAACCGGATTCCGAAATCAATAAATCGATCAACGAAGTTCGAACTCCGTATTGTGCGGCGACGCACCATCACGCGAGCAGTCTGAAGAATCAAATTATGTCAGGTCCAAGTCCCGCTAGCAGCGCGAGCCATCGCTCAGACTTGAACCAGTCACTCAAATGGAAGACTTGCACGAGGTGGGGTCAACTTTCAATCCATTGCTTGAAACGGCCGTCAATCTCCTTTACGATGGTGTAAAAGTTCTCCCAGTTGTCCTTCACATGATAGATAGTCGGAAGATGAGAACATAGTAGCTCAATGTAATCCTCAATATAAAGTGATTTAGAAAAATCTTCATTAAAGTAATATTTGGTAAACTCTATCGCCTCGCTCCGTAAATCGTTCGATTGAAAAAGACCGTCCATCTGATCTTTATAAAAAAAAACGGACGTGACTTCTCTGTTCAAAAACTTATTAATTGAGGTATCATTCTCGTTCATAAACTCTTCTGTAAAGAGTTTTCTATCAAGGAGCCATCCAATGTAGAAGCCAGTGTGAACGTATGCTTGATATGCATTTAAGTCGGCAGGAAAATCCCCACCATAATGCCAGTCTGCTTTGTCGAATACTATTGGCTTTATATTAAGTCCAATATCTGATTTTGTTTGATAATATCCTTTCTGCTCATACTCCGAAACAATTGCTTGAAGTGTTATTTTCGCTTTTTCATTAGTTCCAAGATGGGTCGTTCGCTCGACCGCCTTTAGCCCTTCAATTCCCTCTATCCGTGTCAGTAGATGCCTGTCAAGTTGTAGATGTAGGAATTGTCTTCGCTTGCCTTCTTCCTTTACAAGGTATATATCCATCTCTCATTTTTTTTGACGTTTGACATCCAATTCGTTTGGCTTAATTTGGGCTCCATTGTATTCAGGATACTGCTTGCCTTGAAGAGAACCGCCGTTTTGTTTTAAACTTTTTTGGCCCTTTGACAATTTAGCATTACCCGACTTAACTTCTACCGGATTCACTACTTGTTTTGTTTTAGTATCTACTGTAACATAATCAGGATAAGTTACCTTACCATCCTCTGTCACAACTCTTGGTTTAACAAGTATCTCCTGTCCCTCTTTCAACTCATCTTTCAATTCAGTTTTAACTTTCTCTTCAGCCTTTGCGCCTTGCTCTTTGTTCTTTTGTAGCTGTTCTTTCTTCTTTGTGTTATCGCTACCAGACTCAGATGCTTTTGCCATCTTTCGCCAAATTTGAGCTTCTTGGTTCCAAGCTGAAGCGGGAGAAGTGGCAATCATAGTACCGGAAGCAGGCGCATTTGCGATGTCCTTTAAACCCTCAACAATCTCATCTCCAAAAACCACAGCTCCGCTAATAAGAGCAGCGACCGTTACCTCCTCAACAGTTACTGCAACCACAACTCCGACGATTATCAGTTGAGCCTCTAATCCCTCAAGTTCCCTATATGAAATTAATTTATTCTCGCTAAAAGCATAAACCGAGTTGTGGTAGTAGTCCTCTGCTATCGGATCCACATTAAAAAACCTACCAATATCCGGCATCGCATTTCTCCACTTGAACTGTACCCATCCAAGATTTAACTCATCTTGTCGCTCCTGGTTTTGGAAGGTAATATCATTGGTCAGTTTATTCTCCCGCTGATAAGAATTAAACGTCAACCCAAACGGATAATAATCCTCCATCTGAATCACCGGCGACTTCGTGTGTTCCACCTTGAACTCGTCGAAGTACACCTCGTAAGCATTCTCGCCTTCTTCGTTGGATAGATAAATATACACATAACCGGCGTCTGAAATGGTTACGCTGTCAAGTAAGTGTTCGTGGGCTATGTTTTGACCTGTCTCACGTGCGGCAGTAGACATCGGCTCGTATCCAGACTTTGACGGAATGAGGTTGTAATCTCTATCGTATACTAACCAGTTAAGATATGCTTTCGGTCCGGGGTCTGTGTTGTCACCCGTACCGTTGAGTCCACCGGCGAATGGAAATGATTCGGTGCTGTTTGTGTAGCCGCTACCATCGACAACGGTACCGGTAGGCGCAGTGCCTCCAGCAATCTGACTGACGAGTGTATTCAATGCAGCCGTTCTATTACTCGAATTCGAGTCAATGTATTTTGCATATATACAAATGGAAGACTTGCGCGAGGTGGGTAAATGCCAATGTTAATCATCACCGTCATTGCTCAAAACAAATTTCAATAAAAAATCAACTATCCCTTTACCTAATGCAAGACTTGATAAAACGATGGCTGCATTTGCTAAGTCCAGTTTGCTTATTCCTTTCGTAGCCGGGGAACTCATCAAAACAAAATACACAACAACTAGGGATATTATTATGATAATGGCGAAGAGTGTTCGACTGACCACTAATAAAAGAAACTTAACTCGCATATTATTCTTAAAGGGTGATGCTGCGTTTAAAATTTTATTGGGGGCCCCCGAACTTTTTGTTGATATCATCACGGTAGATTATTTCACGGTACGGAAATTTAGTCACTGTATGACTGTATGCGGCGTAGCATCACCATCACGCGAGCAGTCTGAAGACTGGAATTATCCTAGGTCCAAGTCCTGCTAGCAGCGCGTGGCCGTCGCTCAGACTTGAACCAGCCATTCAAATAGAAGACTTGCGCGAGGTGGTTCGCTGCGCTAAACACTTGAACCAGGCAGTGACAGGAACACTTGGACTAGATGGGGTGGATGCAAAGCCGCCAGTGCCCTTACGTATGGACTGATAAAAACAGACCAATTGTTATTGATGACAACTTATTTCAGGAACTGACCAGTTCTAACAACAGCTTAAAAAAAAATTACCAACGTGCTGACTCGCTCATGCGCCTGAACAAAAAGACTATTCAGCATAAAAAAAAACCAGCGCTGGGCTGGGCTTATTTATCAAATTCCTGTTCGTATAATTTTCCCACTGGACGAAAACTCTATGACATAATCTGTTCCGGTATATCCTTTTCTTGTAATTCCTCGCTTGCCAGAACCGTATCCGATAAATTGAAAATCATAATCAAAACAAATCGGTATTCTCATGCTATTGAATGAATAAAACCGAGTGCTTTTGCTGATGATCTCAAAAATAAAATCCAACGGGCGATCTTTATATGTGCCTATAAAAAGCTGATAGTTACCACAACGTTTCTCAGAATTTACTGTGGACATCCGTAGAAAGAATTTGCTTGATTGATCACTTGCAAGTTGCTTTTCTAAATGCAAGCGGATCGCACGGTCCAACTCCTTATCAAATGTGTATTCAATAGAATCTTGCGCAAATGAGGCGTTACAAGAAAGGAAAATAATTACGTATAAAATTATTCTTTTCATGGCTATTTCTGTCCACTTATAATTTTCAAAGCATCTCTTGCAATATTAAAGCCAGTTGTCCCTGACCCCATAGTCCTACCTACATTATTCTTAATCTTGCCATCAGGCGTTACCCGATGGATAGATTGGGAATCACCTTTACTTCCACTCATTGCATTAACCCCATAAATCGGAATACCGGCATTATTTGAAGTTGTTTTATCTATTGTAGACATAGTGGCCTGGGTAGTCGTCCCTGGGTCATCTGACTCTGGATGGCCGTGAGCTTGAGCTAACAGCACATATGTACCATCACCTGTATAAGTTTCACCTTCAAAACGTTTATACTCAAGCTCAGATCTGCCATTACTACCGGAATTTGACTCATACGAAGTAATTGTTGGTTCTGGCGAATCTATATCCATTACCACATGCATAGTATGTTCTTCGCCATCTACCAGACTGTGATCTGCTACAGCTTGGAGATCAGATTGGATTTGACCTTCATTAACAGTAATCTCAGTACTCGATTCGCGAGCAGAATTGCGATCAGCTTCCGTTGTTTTTTCGCCATTCAATTTAGACTTCACACCATCAACATTTTCTTGTTGAACATATCTAAGCTTATCACCTTGCCCATCATTACCTAGGTACTTCATCTCACCATTAACCAAACCATAATAGTGATCATTCGGTCCCATACCATCAGGATCAATAAATCTAATGGGATTATTAAAACAGTAATTGTACGGACTCCAACGTCTCATTTTTTCTGCCAAAGGGTCTACGACCATCCATCTTGCAATTGCAGGGTCGTACATCCTCGCACCGTAATCATACCATTCGAGATTCAGTTCGTTCTGAAGTTCTTTCCCATTGTACAAATAGTCTTGATTAACTGAGTTCTCTCTCGAATAAGAGTTGTAAGTCAAACCAAACGGATAATAATCCTCCATCTGAATCACTGGCGACTTCGTGTGTTCCACCTTGAACTCATCGAAGTATACTTCGTAAGCATTCTCACCTTCTTCGTTCGATAGGTAAATATACACATAACCGGCTTCTGAAATGGTTACGCTGTCGAGTAAGTGTTCGTGGGCTATGTTTTGACCTGTCTCACGTGCGGCAGTAGACATCGGCTTGTATCCAGACTTTGACGGAATGAGATTGTAATCTCTATCGTATACTAACCAGTTAAGATATGCTTTCGGTCCGGGGTCTGTGTTGTCACCCGTGCCGTTGAGTCCACCGGGAAATGGAAATGATTCGGTGCTGTTTGTGTAGCCGCTACCATCTACAACAGTACCGTTAGGCGCAGTACCTCCTGCAATTTGACTGATGAGTGTATTCAATGTTGCTGTTCTATTACTCGAATTCGAGTCAATGTACTTTGCATATACTCCCATCTTGATTTTATCGCCCGGCATGACGCTGAGCGATTTCGCAAGTCCATAAATCTCATCGCCTTTACCATTCAATCGTTGTGCACCACCCGCAACCGTAGTTGGTGCGCCGCCATTCGTCTTATCGAAAAGATGATGATGAACCAAACGTGCATTGTCATAGCGCAAGAACTGACCGCGTTCCGTTGCTGCGTTAGTGCTCTCGAGCGTAGCCGTTTCAACGGTAGGTTCTTTTTTCGTGGTGAACGTGAGCCTCACATTGCCCAAGTGGTCTTTCATGAAGTATTGATACTCGGGATCTTGCTCCTCCAACTTCGTGATCTCAACTTCATTGAGATACATAATTTCACCGCTGACGGTCACATCCCACACAACGCCTACCTCGAGTGTTGTTTTGTTCGCTGGTATGGTTACAATCTGCTCAACCCACGATTCTGCCGCCGCACTCGATGACAATTTTACGCCAGGCCAATTTAAGTCCGTGCCATTTGTTTTGATTAACAGGTATGCATCTTTCGTGTTTGCACGATAGCCCTTCACACGAATCTTATAACGCTCTCCTCCTGCTACAGGAATTGCGCCACCGATTGGGAATACGCCCGTGCGCGCTGTTGTTCCTGACGCGGTGATCTTGATATACTTTTCTGTTCCATTTAACGTGGCGGTCTCTAACGTTGCATTCACGGCCGTCATCGAAGTTGTAACTTCACCATGATCTTCATAGATCAGTTTTGTGCCACCCACTACGATACGTCCTTCTTCGTGATTGATGAACTGTAATGCGTTGTTCTCGTAAATAAATTCACCGGCATAGTCGGTTTGTTTTGCATTGCTGCCAGAGGCTACAACTTGACAAAGTTTTCTACCCGTGGCATCGTAGATGTAGCGAATCGTATTTCCGCCTTTCGTTACGGTCTCCGGGAGGTTTAACAGGTTGTACGTAATTCCGCTCGCATTAATTCCTTTGTTAAGATCTTGCGTCATGTTGCCGTTGGCGTCGTACGCGTAGTCATTACTTGTGCCTGGACTTCCATCAACAAAACCCTTATAGTCATTCCCCCCATCAACGACACGATAAAGTCTATTGCCAGCCTGCCCACTCGCGTCGGTGTACTTGTAATCAAGACTATCCATGAATCCAGAAACGTTCTTATCGAACCTTACAAGTTTTTTGATGTTGCCATTCAAGTCATAGACCAATCCACGCTCATCAAAACCATTGTTTGATGGATCGGCCCATGACGTAGTTTTCTCCTTGTAATATGATCCTGCCAACCGGTTCATCGCATCATAAGAGAATGTATACCCTTTCTCTTTTGTCTCGCCGGCGTAATTGCTCCATTTGATACCGCCGATATTGCCATTGTACATGGCGTGATTTCCAAGTTCGTTGTCAACCTTATCGTATGAGAGGTTCATGCCGAAAAGGTCGGTTGCATCGTCATCATTCACACCGGTCTCAGACGTTAACGATGCGTTGTTGATGGAGGTGAGCCATCCACGAATATTGTATCGCATATCAACCGACTGATGCGCATCCGTTGCGTTCGCAGTTGTACTGTGTAGCTTCTTGTCTACGAGTTGACCGAGTTCATTGTATTCGTTTTTCGCGAGCAGTATAGCATCAAGCGTATCGTATTGGTGCCATACATGCGTGAGTCGTCCGGCGTGGTCGTATTCGAAAGTGCGAATGGTGCTGTCCGTAAGCATCGAAAATGAAGATCTCACATTTGTTAATGTACCGCTGATCGTACTCAACGCCGCATCAACGATTAGTGATGATGTCGTCGCGGTCAAGGGAGAATCAATAATCTTAGCATTATTTTTATAATACGTCACCTTATTTCCAACGCGCTCGATTCTGATCACATCGCCAGCAATACAAGTACCATTCCACGGATTGGGATTACCTGACTCATATATCTTCAACGAGTTTAAAGATGAATTAAAATAGACGCAGTAGTTGATAGACGTGTAATTCTGATTGGGATCAGCAGTAGCCAATCCAATCATTCTATTGCTATTCGCCTCGCTCACCACAACTTCCATCCAACCATCTGTATTAGCTGGAAGCGCCTCCACTGAAGAAGCACCGGAAGTACCCCAGCTTCCTGAGACTGTTCTAATGAGTTTATTTCCTTCCACTTTTGCACCAACTATATTTTTCCATGTTATATCACGTGTCGTGTGTACATTCTTTGTCTTCAGAACCTTTCCGACAAAGTCATATAATTGTGTGGTGCGATCTGTACCACTCTTGTAGTTATCTGCTACAGTTTGAATCACACGATATTTATCATCGTAATAATTCAATGTCTTCAACCACGTGTAACCACCTGAAATGGTCGACGAAACGTTGCCGTCAAGTACTTTTACTTTCGTACCTGTAACCTGGCCAACGATACGATTGTTTGTAACTATAGGTTGCGAATAGGTAACACCGTTTACGAGTTGTATTCATGTGATGATTCGATTGCAGGTATTTGCCGGAATCAAATTAGAAAGTAGTTGCAGGATAGATTTGTCGTAACCACCCGAGCAAATGCGTTAGCGTAATTATTTTACAGGCAGGACGTCTTCAATATTATTCACACTTCTCTTCGGAAGCTCTTCAAGCACAAGCGTGAGCCAACTCACCGGTTCGATCCGGTTCACTTTTCAACTTGCAAGCAAAGAATATATCATCGCTATTCGCTGCCCTGGTTCATCATTCGTCCTTACTCACTCCTGCTAAACTAATGATTTAATACCACGGTTGAGTAATCAGCACTTAACACAGACAGTTTTCCTTTCGTAATTAAAAATCGCATTGAATATCGAATGTAAACTTATAACTATCGTTCAATGTAAATTGGAACGAGTTCGGGACCTTTGTGATTTTGTCGCGGACCCTGATCTTTTCAAAATCCTTATTGTTCGAATCTGGAATCAACAGCAATATGTATTTCTTATTCCCATCCACTAAGACAACAGTCTCCGTCGCATGGTTTAACGTGTCGATAAATTTTTCTATTACCATACCTGACTTAATTTCGGAATGGAAAAGATCCTCGTGCTTCTTGCAAAGACTGTTGCTCGGTTTTACTGACAATAACATAACGATCATGCCAAGTATAACCAAGATCATGAAGTAGAGCATTGAATTCTTTATAGTCATTTGTGGAAATTGGTACTACTCATTTGATAAATCACCCCGACGTCAGTAGGAGCAGGAATGGCGACGAATGGCGAGTAGGAGGTATCGAAGTTTTTTTTGATATCGATGCCGTATTGATCTTTGGCTAACTCAATCATTTTCTCAAGGAAATCAATATTGAGCTGTTTCTGACCCACGATACGCTCAAGGTCAGAAATACGCTTCTGCATCTCCTTCAACTTCTGCTTACTATTATCTGCCATCTCGACAACTCTTATTCTACGTTTATTATACGCAGAAAATTTATAAATCCATCGATAGATGATGACACTCTGGATCTGATAAAGTTTGGATAGTTCCAGCACCGAGAGCTGGCCTGATTCATACTCCTTCACACAAGATTTTTTGAATTCTTCTGTGAAAGTTCGATTCGTTTTTACTGTGATTTTCTTTGTCATAAGTTAACCAATTGTGGTCAACCTATATCAGGGACGGGCAACTTGTCGATTGTCGATTGACTTGAACGCTTGCATTCACCACGTCAGCACCCCAACACATGAACACGACACATTTCTTGAACACTTTAACACTCGAACACTTGACACTGGATTAGGTTCGAGTTTCGAGCTGCGAGAAGTTATCGGTTATCTGTTGTCGTTATCAGTAATAGCTTCGAGTCTCTAAGTTGTTTCAGTTTCACCGGGTTTAAACCCGGTGAAACTGTTTAAGCTAGCTTCGAGCTACTACAAGTTATCGGTTATCTGTTATTTGTTATCAGGATTTACTTGAACGCTTGCATTCACGTCAACACATTCCCTGAATACTTTAACACTTGAACACTGGATTAGGTTCGAGTTTCGAGCTGCGCGAGGTTATCGGTTATCTGTTATCAGGATTTACTTGAACGCTTGCATTCACGTCAGCACCCCAACACATCAACACGACACATCCCTTGAACACTTGAATTGAACGTCAACACAAAAAAAAGGCGCAAGTATCACTACTCACGCCAATTTGTGTTACCATGGTTACATCCTAATCAACATCCCACCACAGTGGTGTTCCGCCGGTGTCGGCTCCCATTTTGCTTACGATGCGATTGATCGCTGCTCTGTTCGTAGCGTATTCGTTCGAGGTGAAGGGAAGACGCTTGATGAATCCTGGTATTTTTCCGCCGCTGTTGTTTACAATCACCGGGTATAGAATAGGATATCCTGTTCTTCGGAATTCACTCCATGCTTCTTGTCCTTCGGGATACATGGCGATCCACTTTTGGGTGATGATGCGTTCAAGTTTCTCATCATCATCAGCCGCGTCATCCCATTTGATGGTGATATCCGCAAGGTATTGACTTGCTCCTTTGATATCATTCTGGCCAGGTGTTACGGCTTTTGGATCGAGGTATTCGGCAGGTGTGCTTTCGTCGTCATTCAAATAGTCTGTGAGTTCACTGGACACACCGTGTTGCGCGAAAGAAACTGAAACGCCTTGTTCGTAGTTATCACCCATTGTACCTGCGTTATTCCATCCCCGAAGTGCCGCTTCTGCTTTTAAGAACCATACTTCTGCTGCGGTCATCAGCAAGATCTTATTTCCAAAAGTGATGAGTTTCGAATATCCTTCGTAGCGAGATTTTGCATCGATATTAATTCCTTGACGAATACCAATATACTCTCCTGCTACGGCAGCATCTGTCGCCGGTAGCGCGTACTTCGGAAGACGCGGGTCGTTGTAACCTTTCATGTACGACGCGAGTGGTGCACCAAATCTGATGTCGGCCCACTCTGTGTTGAATACATTCAACGGGTGATTATTTGCTTCGAGATCGACATTGAAATTGCCATCGTTTGTTTCGATGAGTCCCGCTTCGTGTGCAAGTGCCGCCTCTCCTTCTGCGATGGCTTTTTGTGGTGCTACATCAGCAAGACGCATCGCTAATCGAAGGCGAAGCGAATTGGCAAAACGTAGCCACTTCTCATAGTTTCCGCCATACACTAAATCAGATTCCGCAAATAACGCCGAGGGTGTTTTGCCAACCATGGGTGTAAGAATATCGATGGCTGTTTTTAAATCTGCGAAGAAAGCATTGTACGCTTCTTCTTGTGTGTCGTAATCCACCGTACCATCATCGTTGATGACGCCGAACTTGGTGTACACGATTGGCCCGAACACATCACTCACACGATGCAGCGATTCTACCTTGATAATTTTCGACATCGCATACACATCTTGTTTTGTCGGGACGTTTAGTGTACTGTCTTCAACTTTTTTGAGACCAGTCAAAACAAAATCATACGCTGGATCAAACGCATAAGCATTCCATCCATCGACGAGCGCGTACGTCATGTTGTTGGAGTTTCCTTGAAATGGTGTTGGCGACATCATGTATCCGCTGTAGATATCGGCGTTCAGATTTTGTTGCACTTGAACATACCACGCTGGATTAAATACATAGATACTCCGTTGTGCGAGTTTCAAGTTTCCTTTGATCAAGTCGTTGATCGCGACTGTTTCACTCAACTCACGTTCGGTGATACCATTCGGGTTGGTGTTAAATTCTTCAAACCTGTCGGTGCACCCTGCCGCCATACCGACGAAGGCAACGATGCTTAATATTTTACAGAATAAATTATTTTTCATGATTTCATTTTTTGAGTTTAGAACGACGCTTTCAAGTTCAAACCAATAGAGCGTGTTGATGGCAAAGCAAATGCATCTACGCCTTGTACACCTACACCTGTGCTCATCGACAATTCAGGATCGAAAGGTGCTTTGTTCGTGAAGAAGAAAAGATTTCTTCCGATGAGGGAAATCTTGAGATCTCTGATGACGCCGATCTTTGTTGGAAAACTATATCCCAGTGAAAGTTCACGTAGTCTGACATTGGTAGCGCTGTACACATAATGTTCAGAGATACCTGCTCTTCCACCAGCAGTCTGATAGAAAGTTTGCGCAGGGAGAAGACCTTCAAAATCTCCGCTTGTTGTTGCTCCTCCATCGAGTGTTACCACGGCAGGAATATTAACACCTCCCGCATTCCGTGCATCAGCGGTAGTTTTAGAAACACCTGCTTGATCTAACAATGCCTCGGTCATACTCATCACCTGGCCACCGAAGCGTCCATCGACAAGAATGTTGAGCGTAAAGTTTTTATAGGTCAGTGTATTGTTCCATCCTACAACTGCCTTAGGCTGCGGGTTTCCGACGTATTCCAATGGCCCACCTGCAGCGAGTGGTTTACCGCTATTATCGACCACGATCTTACCGTCTTTTCTAAGGAATTTTCTACCGTAGATATCGCCAAAGCTTCCGCCTTCAGTAAGATAAAAACCATAAGAGTTCACACCTGGCGCGCTAATCGCAAATGATCCATCGGCCAATGGAATGCCAGTCACTGTGTTTCTATTCGCGGTAAAGTTTATTCCTGTGTTCCATTGCAATGATCCATTTTGTAGAACGTCGACGTTAAGCGCAGCTTCTATCCCTTTATTTTGAACATCACCGACGTTTATACCGAAGCGTTGATAGCCTGTTGTCTTCGATGCATTCAAGTTGAAGAACTGGTCGGTATTGTTGATTTTGTAGAATGTAAGATCCAATGCTAAACGATCGTCGAGGAAACGGATTTCAGTTCCCAGCTCAAGCGACTTTTGTTTCTCCGGCTTGAGTTCATACTTCGCATAGTATTCAGGCAACACTTGGTTTCCTGCATTGAAGGTGTACGTCGATGACGTCATGTATGCAGGAAGTCCATTTCCGATTTCAGCATACGACGTGCGTATCTTCGCAAAGCTGATAACTTCTGGAAGTTGTGTGAGCTCAGATATAATCACATTCAAGCCACCTGAGAAGTAGAAAAAACCTGAATTCATCTTGGATGTAAATGCAAGTGAAGATGACCAGTCGTTGCGCGCAGTAAGATCGAGGAAGATAGCCTTCTTGTAATCGAACGAGACGGAACCGAAGAGACCTGCTGTTTGCACTTCAGAGCCTACAGTCTTCAGCGCGGTGAGTGACGTTGATGGAACCACAGCACCTAATGTGAAGACGTTTGCTGATACGAGTCCATCACCTGAACCTTTAGAATCTAAATTTTGCTGCGTGAATTGTTCATAGCGTAGTGCTGTACCCAACGTACCGGTTATGCCAAAGTTATCGGTAAGACTTTTCTTTGCTGTGAGAATCGCATCGCCATAAGCGACCATGCTATGTCCTTCTTGCCAAATGAAACGTCCGTTTTTATCGGTTAATGTTCCTTGCGTAGTAGCATAAACCTTTTGCTCGAATTTATCGGCGATATCACTCACGTTACCACGTACCTGCAAAGCAAAAACATCATTGAACTTATAATTCAATCCGACAGAGGCGAAAACATTTCTTCGTGTCAGGTCAGCGGCATTTCTATTGAGAATCCAATACGGATTTTGCTGATTGTCTTGACCTACTTTCGGCTCCGGCTTTGCATCCACGTCGATGTTCCACCACTTCTGCGCATAGATCAATCTTGATGGCGAAAAATATTCGAACTGTTTATACTGATCGAAGTTTAGTCCACGTGGAAACATGTACAAGCCCGTGAGCGGATTGAAATAAAATCCACCGGCCATCCTGTTGTGATTTTTCTGCAACCCCAAGATCACATTGCCGTCGATAGAGAATTTGCTATTGATGTTAACCGTTTGACGGTAGTTCAACGTATGTTGTTTAAAATCTGAAGTCGGCAGAATTCCCTGGTTGTTGGTGTTCGAATATGAGAGATATGTTTGTGATTTCTCCGTACCGGTGGAGATGCTCACGCTGTTAATCCACGTAGTCCCGGTGTCGAAGAATTTCTTAACGTGATCTTTACTAGAACCTTTTTGTCCCCAACTATCCGTTGCATCGGTAGCGGTTTGAAGATATTCATACTGAAGCTCCGGATAATACATAGGCTTATCGATGGTGAAGTTTGAGGAGAAGTCAACCTTCGTAGCACCTGCCTTACCTTTTTTAGTCGTAATGATGATTACACCGTTTTGACCGAGACTACCATACAACGTAGAGGCTGCTGCGCCTTTAAGAACAGAAGTGCTTTCGATGTCGGCGGGATTGATCATACTCAACACATCACCGCCATCACGACCTGCCCAGATTTCGGTTGTCTGTGTACTGTTTGCAGAGGCGATGGGTACGCCATCAATTACGATGAGGGGTTGATTATCGCGCGTCGACTTCTGACCCCGCAAAAGAATTCTGACGGATCCACCTACACCGCTTGAGCTACGGTTGATCACTAGGCCTGGGACTTTTCCCGTGAGACCGTTAATGAAGTTAGCATCCTTGGCAACGTTAAGTTTATCACCGTTGACTTGTTGCATCGAGTATGTCAACGTCTTAGAATCTTTTTCGATACCAAGCGCGGTGACAACAACTTCGTTTAGTGCAGTGATGTCTTCTTGTAGCGTAACGTCCAACGAAGTTTTATTGAGTACAGGGACCTCGATGGTAGCAAAGCCAATAAAAGAAACAACGAGTACAGCAGATGCTGGATCTGCCGGTGTGATGGTGTAGCGACCATCGGTGTCGGTGGTTGTGCCGAGGGTTGTTCCTTTGATGATGACTGATGCTCCTGGAATAGGAGAACCATCGGCCGACGAGGAGACTTTGCCCGTCACCGTTTGACCGTAGACCGTGGCGCTGGTGAGCAGAAGGCACAGCAATGCTACGATCTTAAAAGTAGATCTTTTCATTTGAGATTGGGTTAGGTTTAAACTTTGTTCGTGCATGGATCACCGCCGGATGGAAGGGTGAAAGATGCACGATGAAGATAAACGATATTACCATACGAGAACAATCATGTTTACGCGCACACAAGTAATGTGTTCGAACACATAAGGCTACTAAGATGAATGGCGCTCGAGGATGTTATAGCTCGCTGGAACAGTATGGGCTACCGTGTTAAGGCATCTTTATAGCTTGGCTTGATGGTCTTCTCGACGTACTGAGACAAGGGCTACTGGCTAGCGCGCTGCGACCGAATTTCGAAAGATAGGCGTGAAATTATGGGCTACGTTGAACATCATGATCGGACATCAAAAACTGTCGGTAAAATGCACCCGCCGTGAACGAGATTTGGTGGGCTACATTTGCCACAAAGAGATGAACAGCAATATCATCGACGGGCTACTAAAAAACTGTCAATAATTTTCAGATTTTTTTTCGTGTGCTTTTCAAAAAGATAGTCCGATGCCGTTAGGCATGAAGAACACCGGAAACACTTATTACCTGGTTTTTCAGGTTAATGGAATGTGTTGACGTGTTGACGTTGAATGCAAGTGTTCGAGTGTTCGAGTGTTAAAGTGTTCAAGGAAATACAGATCACTGATCACCGATAACAGGTAACTTCTCGTAGCTCTTAAACAGTTTCACCGGTTTAAGCCCGGTGAAACTGAAACAACTTCGAAACTCGAAACTATTACTGATAACCGATAACTGCTCATAAACTCGTAGCTCGTAACTCGAAGCTGTTTTCCAGTGTTCGAGGAAATACAGATCACTGAGCACCGAAGCAGGTGACGGACAACTTTTCGTAACTCGCAGCTAGCTTAAACAGTTTCCCCGGGTTTAAACCCGGGGAAACTGAACGACGCCGAAACTCGAAACTATTACTGATAACTGATAACCGATAATTTCCAGTAGCTCGAAACTCTAAGCTGATTTCCGGTGTTCAAGGAATGTGTTGACGTGTTGATGTGTTGGGGGGCTGACGTAAATGCAAGTGTTCAAGTGTTCGAGTGTTAAAGTGTTCAAGGAAATACTGATCACCGGTAACAGATAACTGATAACCGATAACTTCTCGAAGCTGAAATATCGTGAAAGTGTTTCAAATCTTACACCCTGAACGGTGCTGCCTACTTTTTCTCTATCATTGCGCCGTTAAGAAAAATAAACACACTATGAAAAAAATTTTACTGGTAAGCGCGATGGTACTCGTAGCTGGATTTTCTTATGCTCAGTCGATCATTCCGAAAGCGGGCGTTACGATGTCAATGTTCACGGGGGACATTTCTGATTCTTTTTTTAAACCTGGATTCACGTTTGGCGCAGCTTTTAACATGCCGCTCGGTGAAGGCAAGTTTTCTCTTCAGCCTGAAATTAATTTCATTCAAAAGGGCGTGAAGATGGAGGGATACAATTCTCAACTTATGATCGACTATACACAAAAGCTCACCATTAATTACCTGGAAGTTCCTGTATTAATCAAGGTGAACTTCGGCAAGTTCCACTTGAATGTTGGTCCTTCTGCAGCATTCGGTTTGGGCGGCAAAAGTAAATATAAGGCAGACGGCGGCGATGAAGTTGAGAGTGACGTCAAGTTTGGCGAGCAAAAGCTCGATGGAAATTATTACATTAAAGAAAGCACTGATGTAAACTTGCAATTTGGTTTTGGTTTCACCGTTGCCGAAAAAGTTCTACTTGATTTCCGCAGCGGTTTTGGCTTGACCAACTTCGACCAACGCGAAGACTACACGACAAAAAACCTTACACTTCAATTCACAGTAGGCGTACCGTTGTCGATCGGGAAGTAAGTTATCTCGTTCATCAGTTGCCAGTTTCCGGTTGCCTGGACTTTATAAATTACAACCCGGCACACGAAACGATGTGGTGCATAAAAAAAAGAGAGGCTGTCTTCACAAAGGCAGCCTCTCTTTTTTATTGGATCCTTATCTAGTAGAACGCTGGATATTTTTCAGGCCCGATGTAACTGCTTACTTCAGTTGTATACTGGATCGCATTACCCGACAATGGTTCCCACACGTATGTCTTGTGATTAGAGCTTCCATCATCCGAACGTGTGTGACATTCGATTATATTGCCATGATCGTCGGCTCCAAAGGTCTGCGTTTCATATCCGCTACCCAACACAGCAAGAAATCCTTTCGCATCATACTCGTAGCGCTCACCCATCCCTTTTTCTGGATACTTTCCTGTTGCCTTATCCAGTGTAAAACGAGTCTTCGTCGTAAGCTTATTTCCGCTCCACACATACTCCTCTTTGAAATCAATTTTAAGCTGACCACCCTCCTCTGTTAAAACTTCCTTACGAATCAACTTGTCGTTCGCATAGGAATATTTAACCTCGGCTTTGGGAGTTTTCAAATGTGGATCACACACATAACGTTCCAATTGCCCGGCAGCATTGTAGTAAAACTTTACAACGGAAGAATCATTTGCACTTCGCTGCGACATCTGCGATACCAACTTTCCATTCTTGAATTTTCTTGTATACAATGGCACGGTCGATGACTTTTCGCCATACACATACATGATATTGAGATCATGATCGTATTTAATGGTATGGACATCGCGTCTTTTCTCCCACCCTTTCGTGGACGGATTATAATTTTCTGTATATGTTCTTGACAAAAGTCCGTTATCAAGATATTCGAAGTAACGTCTTTCATCCGGTAATTTCTTGCTGAAGGAGTTGCTTTTCTGAATGGCACTGATACGATGTGCATGTTTGTTCACGACAAAATCAGGCGATACATAGTATGGGGATTTTATCTTTTCAATTACCAAAGCGTTACTCTTTCGTTTCAAATCTTGTTGTCTTCCCTTGATACCATCATTGACAATTTCTCCGATCATATCCGACCACGATGAACCCCTCGATTCACTGAGCATGGTTAAATAGCGTGTTGCCTCATTATCATTGATCAACCAGTTGTGTGTAAGCGCGAGGTTGGCATAAAGTGCCCCCACATTTTTCACATTGATTTTTGATTTCTTATCATCTGGATTAAACTCTAGAAGTACCTTCTCCCATATCGCAATTGCTTCTTGAAATAATTTTCTATTCTCATCATTCAAACCATTGGCAGAATAACTTTTAAGGCCGTCCATTGCTTTGGTTTGAGCTTGGTCCATTTCACTGTAATCAAATGATTTAGCTTTCATTGACCAGACAGGTATCGTAATCTCGTCAGTAGGATAGCCGTGCGTATACTTAAGGTATTGCTGAATTCCGAAGAAAGTTGAATTCATGCATTCACGTTTCGCTGCCGCTAACATCGATTCATCTTTATTTCCGGCCTCTGTCGCTGCAGCTTCGGTTGCATAGGTTGTCGAGCTTTGATAATGATACTGCGTCGCCTTAGGTTTTAACAAGGTAGACGTCTGATAAAATTCGAAACGACTATCGCCCGTGAGCAAACTAAGTCGAACATTTAGCGATGATTTGATGACGTACGCATATTTTGTTTCGTTCATGCCTTTCACGGCAGCCGTGGTCAATGTTTGATCATACTTATCAAGGTAGACCAAGACGATAACATCAGGTGAAGTGGGAGAAAATTCAAAACCGTCTAACCGCACATAACCATCAACAGCTTCTTTTTGTGGCAAAGGGAGCGGCGTTGAATTTAAGACTCGATAATGGTAACGTTTAATTTCTAACGGAAGGGGTTTCGATGGAAAAGATTTCATCTTGATGTCCACCTTTTCCATTTCAGCTTTCTGAGCGAATGCTGAGTGGCTACAAATAACAGCCAATAGGGCAACTATTACTTTTTTCATTTTGGGGTTGTTAAAAAGAAAAGTAAATATATCCAACACATCGTATGGGAGTTACAGCGTGTAAGATATCGGCAACTATTGATCAATATCGTGTGGGCAATTGGAGATGAGCTGTCAAAAATGGGTGATCGATGATCGACTTCAAACCCTTTTACAAAAGGTCAACGTCTACCAGGCATGAACGAACGTTCTACTTTCCACCTTTAACTTTTAACTTTAAACCCCACACACAATCAAAAGAATGTATTGGTATCAACTCGAACGGGATGCTAGTGACCTCTTTATGAAAAATGAAGAAGTAGACTGTCGTGTTGCGGCAAAATCGGCATGGGACATTAGCAGCGGCGATTTTGTGATGATTAGGCTGGCAAATGGCAAAAAATATAAAGCAGTAGTTCGAAAAATATCCTTATTCTCCTTTAAAGATGGTTTTGTTGGCGAAATGACCGTAAAAAAGACCCATACAACCTGAATTATTCATTTTAAAGGCTGCCCGTCTTTTGAATTCTTTCAAAAAATCACAAGATTTTGGCTTGTTGATTAAATTTTCTACGTATCTCAAACGTTTTCGATGACTTTATCTCAAAAACACATTCGCACAGACCCACCATTGCTTAAAAAAACGGATTTTTGAGGTACTACAACCAGAATTTTAAGCCACTATGAAAAAATCTTTAATCTTTCTCTTGTTGCTGATAGCCGTCAGCGTTGCAGGAGTTTTTATGCCTGCTGAAGCGCCCTTCGCAGGGGCCTATGATCAGGGAGATATTGCATGGATGCTTGCAGCGTCGGCACTTGTATTATTGATGACGCCAGGACTCGCCTTTTTTTATGGCGGTATGATCGACATGAAGAACGTTGTGACCACGATGTTCCAAAGCTTCATCGCGATGGGTGTTGTCGGCGTCGTTTGGATTGTTGTTGGTTTTAGTTTGGCCTTCGGCGACTCACAAGGCGGACTTATCGGTGACCCATTTTCACATTTCATGTTTCAAAATGTATTAGGACATGAACCTTGGAGCGGCGCGAAGACAATTCCTTTCGTGTTGTTCGCATTCTTTCAATTGAAATTTGCAATCATCACACCGGCGCTCATCACAGGTACATTCGCAGAGCGCGTTCGTTTCAAATCGTATATCATTTTCCTCGTTCTATTTACCATCTTCATCTATTCACCATTAGCACATTGGACATGGCATCCAAAAGGATTCTTGGCCGTGTGGGGCGTGCTTGATTTCGCGGGCGGAACAGTGGTGCACATGTCGGCCGGTATTGCAGCGCTTGCTGCGTCGATCTACTTGCGCACGAGAAATGAAGCAAAGACACACGTACAACCAGCAAACATTCCATATGTTCTATTGGGCACCGGCTTGCTTTGGTTCGGATGGTTTGGATTCAACGCTGGTAGTGCGATGAGCGCAGGTACGTTAGCCGCTGCGGCGTTTGCTACTACCAACACGGCTTCTGCCGCTGCTGGATTTGCTTGGATTCTTTTCGATGCCGTAAGAGGTAAAAAACCTTCCGCACTTGGCTTCTGTATCGGAGCTGTTGTAGGACTCGTTGCCATTACACCGGCCGCAGGATTTGTCACGATTCCTTCAAGCTTGTTCATCGGAACATTCGCGAGCTTAATCAGTAACATCATGGTAAGTTGGAAAACTTCTAAGACATCACTCGAAGATACGCTCGATGTATTCCCTTGTCACGGCGTAGGCGGTGCTGTTGGAATGTTGATGACAGGCCTTCTCGCCAATACAAAAGTTTACGGTAATGCAACAGGTGACGGGCTGTTCTTTAACTGGAACTCTCCCCTTTTCTTTATTCACGTGCAAGCGTTGATCGTTGTGGTCGTGTTTGTTTTTGCAGGATCAATGATCATCATGAAAATTACAGATCTCATCTCACCGCTCCTTGTGAAGTCCGATAAACAAGAAGCATATCAAACAGAAGAAGTAGAAGAAACACTTTACTCAACAGACTTGAGCTCTGCGAAGTAAAGATCTTTCGATGACTATAGCGAAAGCCTGGAAATAACTTCCGGGCTTTTTTTGATCGTGAGTTTCATAATGCGAATAAATCTATGGAACCGGTGTGCAGTGTTGTACGATTAAATCTGCGGAAACTGTGCGTAGTATAAAACATCGACCACCACAAAGCCATCGTGCGGATTGGCGCGCGATTACCCGCGGATTGAAATCCGCGGAAACGGTGTGTAGCGTAAACGGCACCGAACACAGAACCATAGTGCGGTTTAACCGCGGATTAAAATCCGCGGAAACGGTGTAGCGGATACGTCAACGAACACAAAGCATCGTGCGATTAACCGCAGAATGAAATCCGTGGAAACGGTGTGTAGCGGAATGCGTCAACAACCACAAAGCCATCGTGCGATTAAATCTGCGTAACGAAAGTAGTATCGTGCGGTTTAACCGCGGATTGAAATCCGCGGAAACGGTGTGTAGCGGAATGCGTCAACAAGCACAAAGCCATCGTGCGATTAAATCTGCGGAAACGTAAGAAGTATCGTGCGGTTTAACTGAGGATTGAATTCCGCGGAAACGATAGGTAGTGCGAAACGTTAACGAACACAAAGCCATCGTGCAATTAACCACGGATTGAAATGGGTGGAAACGGTAGGTAGCGATTACGAGGGTGCGTTGCATTGATGTTACTAAACACAAAAAGAAGGCTGCTTCCAAATTTCTTTTTCAACAGCCTTTTCGCTTAACATGCGCTATGTATTCTTGAATTCTTTTAAGCATTTACATTGACATCAGCGTTGCTGAATTCATCTTCAATCTTTTTCAATTGAATGATATGACGTTGTGCGTGTAACGCCAAGAAATATAAGTATTGATACACATCCAACTTGCCCAGATTGTTAACAGTCATTGTCGTTTGATGCAACGCCCCTTCACCATTGGGTAGTTGGTCCAAGGTTAAAAGGCAGTGCAGCAATTGGTCACGCCACTTTGCGCGTACATCGGTAAGCAATTCTTTTCCCGACGGCGCATGATGATTTGGTCTATGCCATTGAAACGTTCCAGGCTTCGCAATTTCTTGAAAGCCATCCTTCATGAGTGAATAGTTTTCAACTGCAGACTTCAATGCTTGTTCATCGCTGCTTTTAGCAAGCGCTTTTTGTTTTCCTTTTTCTACGAGTACTAACAGGTCTTGCGTGGTGAGGGAGATATGCTCCAACACTTCGCTCACAGACCATCCGCCATTTTGGGGACGATAGCAATGCAACGAGTGCTCTTTGTCGAACCATTCGTCCACGACTGCGAAAGTGCGGATGAGTTCGCGTTTTAGGTTAATGAGAATATGTTCGAGGGTCATTTGTTGTTCAGTAATAATCAAAAAAAAAGCCTGGGTATGAGGCCCAGGCTTTCGATATCGTTGTTTGTATTTTTTCTATCATCGTACAAACACCATCTTGTCCCGGGCAATAATTACGCACTTCACATCCTTGCGAAGCGGCGTCATTGCGGCGAAATGGAACATTGGCGTATTCATAATGAGACAAAGGTAAACGGATTTTTTCTTAAGTTCCTACAGTCGACAAAAGAAAAATGTGATTTGGAATAATTCTAAGCACTCAACTTGCTGTTACTCACAGCCATTCTATGAAGTTATACAACAATAAAATTTATTGATGGCGCTACTGTAAACACAACTAACTCACATCAAAAATTGCTGTAACGGTCGACGAACTTGTCGATGGCTTCGGTCTTTTTGAAATCGGTCGACGTTAACAACTTCAAGTATTCTTCAATAACGGATCTGCTTTTCGACGGTGGATATTTGCCAACGAAGTTAACATAGGCATTCCTAAACTCATCGCTTAAACGCTCCGTCTCGCCATAGTCGAATGCCGGTGTGTTGTCCATTCCGATCAAGAGAAAGTATAAGTAAGCGTTCTTTTTTGCTTCTACTTCTTTTTGAAATATGGTGCCAGAATACTTATCCAGGAAGCTGTCCCAGTAAACCAATCGATCAATAAGTTGTTCAACAGAAATCGTGAAGCCTGCATCAATCGCAAAAGGATGTTCCGTTTCAATTTGCCATTGCGTTATGTAATCTTTTCCCGCAGGCGACATAAACGGATGAAACTCGCGCTTGATCATTTCGGGCTCCGCATCTAAAAACGTAACACCCTCTTCTTGTGTCATTCGCAATGCATTTTGCGCTAGTGAATCGATATAAGCCTGAGTCGCTTCCGAAAATTTTACTTCTTCAGACCAGCTCGCCAACACCTCGTAGTCGGCACGTGCCTCAAGTTGCTGTTGGAGCGTATTGATCAGTTCCGACTGAAAAATCAAATAACGATCGAACGCACTATCACATGATACCGGATTTTGCTTGTTGAAGTTCACTTTGAAAATTTCCAGCCCCTCTCCCGAAGATGAAAGCTTTATTGGCAATGCCGTGAGACGTGCATCATACTGCTTCATGGTAAGTTGCTGAGCACCTGCATTTGTTGCCGAGGAATCATATCCGGTCGAATCCGCAGCCGTCGTTGATTCATTACTTCGCCTACAAGCAAAAAGTAGAAAAGTAAAAATGACACCGTAAAGGATTGTTTTCATACAAACGTAGATCTATCGCGAAGATACACATTCACGTTAGATCTACGGCATGTCAATTCAACGGCATCGATAACAGCATTAGCACATGCATTAGGTATTAGGTCTTGGGTGTTGGGGCGTGGAAATTGGGGATTGCTGGTGACCGGAAAAATACCCTCGTAAATCGGGTTGGCTTCACCTCGGCAATCGTTGGGTGTCGCTTTATCTTCGTGTGTTTTAGCAAAGGCATCTGACTAACGTTTGACTGTATCTTTCTGCACGATTCGATAACGTGACGGAAACATTGCTGTCATATGCCTTGCCTAGATTTCCATACGATTAACCTAATGCAGCATGAGACTACACTACAGTTTCTTATTCTTGTTTTTGTGCGCAACGATATCACATCTTCACGCTCAGATCAGTTTGTTTCAAATCAATGCTTCGTACCGTCAAGACTTTGACTCACTATTAAGCACAGGTACCACCAATGATTTTTCGACATTTCCACACGGTTGGGTTGCGGTAGAGTCAGGAACGAATGCTAACACGACGTATGCGTCATCGACGGGCAGTGCCAATGCGGGGAACACTTATAGCTTCGGAACAAACGGCGAGCGATCCTTTGGAGGATTGCAATCGGGATCACTTATTCCCACTGTTGGCGCTGGCTTTGTCAACAATACTGGCACCGTGATCAACGCGCTACAAATTTCTTATCGCGGTGAACAGTGGAGACTCGGCGCGGTAAATAGAATTGACCGCCTTGATTTTCAATACAGTCTCGATGCTACATCGTTGACCACCGGAACATGGTCCGATCTCGACGCACTTGACTTTAATGGTCCGATTTCTACTGGCACTGCCGGAGCATTGAATGGCAACGACTCGCTCAGCAGCACTGTTCTTATAACGACAATCGATGGACTTACAATAACACCGGGTACAAAATTCTTTATTCGCTGGAATGACTTCAATGCTGGCGGCGCTGACGACGGCCTAAGTATTGATGACTTCAGTATTACACCCATTGGCATCGATCTTGGAACAACAGCCATCACTTTCTCACCGGCATCCTTAAATTTTGGAGATGTGATTGTCGGCTCATCAGACACATTAAGCTATCATGTAGCCGGAAAAAATCTCCCCGACTCCATTGCTGTTTTTACCTTCGGTTCCGAGTTTAGCATATCCGTTGATGGCGTTACGTTTTCAAATTCACTTACGCTGCTACCTACTGGCGGCCGCATCGTTGTAAAGTTCACACCCACGAGAAATGGACTCACACGCGATTCGATACTTCACGTCAGTGACGATGTACAGAGGTCGATCAGCTTAACCGGCAACGGATTTGTTCAGGCTGCGAATATCATTCCTATTGCAGCAGCACGCACTCAGCCTATTGGAACACGTGTGACGGTGGCGGGTAGGATCACCGTTGCAAACCAACACGGCAACCCAGCCTATATCCAAGATGTCACAGGCGGCATTCCTGTATTCGATTACACGATGGCATCTTCGGTTGAGATCGGCGACTCAATTATTGTAACGGGCCCTATTGGCGTGTTTAATAATCAAGTACAGATCAGTGGAAGCAACATCATTTTCACCGACGCTGGTGGCCCGCAAATTATCAGAGCACCAAAGGTAATTTCGCCGTCCGCATTAGCTGCACACGAAGGACAATTGGTAACGGTTAGAAACGTTAGGCTTGTCAACACAAATTTTGTTTTTTATCCGCAGAGCACAGAGATTATCACAAACGACACAACGTCGATCGATTTACGAATTGATGGCGACACGGACATCCCTGGGCTTACCAAACCACAGGGCATTGTCGATATCACAGGTGTTGTCGGAAGGTTCCGATCCAACGCACAACTTCTGCCGCGTTTCCGCGCTGACATTCCTGGTGCTGACGAACCTACTGTCCCATCAGATACAATCCCGAAACATAAAACACTTGACATTGTAAATTGGAACCTCGAATTCTTTGGTGCCACGCGAGAAGATTATCCAGAGGAATATGGACCAGCTGATGAAGCATTACAGTTAGCAAACGTAAAACAAGTATTAGATTCATTGCAGGCCGACATCATTGCTGTGCAAGAAATATCCGATGACTCGTCGTTCTTTGCATTGGTTCGTCAACTTGGCCACTACAAAGGTGTCTGTTCCGATCGCTTCTCCTACTCTTTTGATGGGCCCAGCAACTTTCCTCCACAGAAGGTTTGCTACATCTACGACACATTAACAGTAAGCGCACTTTCCTCACGCGCATTATTTGAAAATCTGTATGACTCTGCGCGCCTCTATGATGCATCTCTTCTACCTGGCTATCCTGGAGGCGGTGCGAGCAGTTTTTATTCCAGTGGAAGACTTCCGTTTTTGTTGAAGGCGTCCATCAATATCAGCGGTGTAGAAACGATAGTATCATTGATTGATATCCATGCAAAATCGGGCTCTACTCCTGCCGACCACGCACGCCGACTGTATGACGCTGCGGTACTTAAGGACACGTTAGATACGCACTTCGCAAATACGAATTTTATTATCCTCGGTGATTTGAATGACGACCTCGATCAATCGATCACATCAGGACTACAATCGCCCTATCAAGCATTTGTGAACGACACGGCGCGCTATTCAACCGTTACTAAAGTCTTAAGTGAAGCGGGTGCAAGATCCACCGTAAGCTTCAACGATGTTATCGACCATCAAATTATTTCTAACGAGATGCACACGCAATACATCGACGGCGCGGCGACGATTATCACTCCCTTTGGCACGATACCTAACTATGGCAACACAACTTCCGATCATCTTCCAGTAATCACGAGATACTCCTTAACAGCACCTCGCATTAATTTCGTTTCAGCAGCAGCCGCCGTTGCAGAAGTAGACTCATCAACCTATCGCATAACACTACGTTCTTCGAAGCGATTTTCTTCAACCAAAACAATTGCAGTTCACATTTCCGGAAACGCGATCGTGAACGAAGACTATGTTGTAACTGGAGATTCGTTAAGCAGCACCATTTATGTGACACTGGAGAGCGATTCACTTCAAACGCATTTTGACATCAGGGTAGTTGATGACTTCTTCGACGAAACCAACGAAAAGGCGATCTTTACCATTCAACCGGGTTACGGATTTGTTTCCGGTGACTCTTCCATGTTCGCGTTGACCATTACGGATAACGATATACCGGAAATTTCTTTTGCAAAAATCATTTCCTCTGCCTTTGAAGGTAGTGGCGATCAAACCATTCAGTTAAAACTCTCGACGCCTGTGGCGACAGAACAACACATTACATTGCAAGTCACCAATGCGTTAGGTGCAAGTTATGGATCAGATTATACCACTACCCCATCCGTTGTGAATGGTAAGATTACGTTGCCTGTTGACGCTGGCAGCAATGAAACGTCATTCGTCATCACACCGCTCAGCGACAGCAGACGTGAGATTGCCGAAGTGGTGACCTTTAAGATCGCTTCTGTATCCAGTGGTATCACTGCAAAAAATCCAACAGTATCCGTGTTTACCATTCTTGACAGCCGACTGCGAAACATTTTTATGAACGTCGCGCCAAACCCAACGACACATACAGCGAAGCTCGTGACAGAAGGCATTGAGTTGTCGGCATTTATTTCGCTGGAGTTACGCAGTAGCACAGGAGAATTATTACTGCATACAAATGGAGCGCTCGACAAAGTGAATGACGTACTCGAATCCAGCTTCATGCAACTTAAACGAGGCATTTATATTATCAAAGTGGTTCATCAAAGCGAAACCCATCAATTCCGCCTGGTGAAATCATAATCGTTTTCTCTAAAGGACTCTCTTGTTCAAGCGCCTCTTTGTAATGAAGGGGCGCTTTGTTTTTACGCGAGCAGAAAGATGGTATTACTCTTCGGTCCATGAGCGCCCAGTACAAGCGATTGCTCTATATCGGCAGTCTTAGAAGGACCAGCGATGAAGGTACCGAAATTGTATCCATCGGCACCGATGCGTTGATAAGCTTCATGGAGTGTTGGCACTATATCTTGCGCGGAAATTATCATTGCTAAATTATTTGCAATGAAAGGCAACGCCCGGTCTCCCATGCTGCCGTCTGTGATCCATACGGCGCCATTCTCTGCAACACCGAATGCTCCTGGCACCACGGTGAGTGCTACGTTTTCGAGTAAATGAGGGTCCGCTTCTAATGTTGTCGCGTAAGAATCTACGCCTTGCACCAAACTCACGACACGCTGACCAGAGAAATGTTTAATGACATAATCATTTACCACCGACAGCGAGCTCACCTTTATGACCGCGCCACCAATACCAACAAGCGTATCGATAAATTTCTGAACAACGTCGAAGCTTGTTGCCGATGGTTGATAATCGGGTATCGCGGTGGCCTCTTTGGGTAACGCTTCACGAATTGCCAATAACATTTTATCGCGACTCATTTCTTCTTTCGATTATCTTGATACCATCTCCGAAAACTTTGTGAAGGCGGCGCCGGCATTTCACGTTGTTTTGCCCATGGATTTATTTTATTTGATGCCAACGTCGGAAATGTTTTCAAGAACCATCGACCCACATTTCCGGCGTAGCGATATAACCATGGACGCGATAGCACTGCTGTCATCGCGGCGATTCCCACCTCCTTTTGTTTCGAAACATAACCTGCTTGAACAATAACTTGGCGCCACTGGTAAAGTTGCTCATGGATGTTAATCTTCACGGGACAAACATTTGAACACGAACCACACAACGTCGATGCAAACGGAAGGTCAGCATACTGTTTCATATCCAGTGAAGGCGCTAAGATCGATCCGATGGGTCCGGCGATTGCATAGTTGTAGCTATGACCACCACTGCGTCGATACACGGGGCAAGTATTCATACAGGCGCCACAACGAATACACTTCAACGCATTCTTAAAGGAATGATGCTTCATTCGTTCACTCCTACCGTTGTCCACTAGAACGATATGCATCTCTTGTCCCGGCCGCGGCTTTCTAAAATGACTCGAGTATGTTGTGATGGGTTGCCCCGTAGCACTTCTGGCTAACAGTCGAAGAAAAACACTGAGATGCTTCCTTTCTGGAATAAGCTTTTCAATCCCCATGCAAGCGATGTGAACATCGGCGAGCTGAACACCGAGATCGGCGTTTCCCTCGTTTGTACACACTACAATTTCACCCGTCTCTGCGACGCCAAAATTGACGCCAGTTATCGCGACTTTACTCGACATGAACGATTGCCGCAGATGAGTGCGCGCTGCAGCCGTTAGAAAAGTTGGATCGGCATTTCCTTCAGGGGTGCCAAGGTGCTTATGAAACAAGGCGCCTATCTCCTCTTTCTTCCAATGGATACAAGGTAGAACGATGTGGCTCGGCGGTTCTCCCGCGAGTTGTACAATTCTTTCACCAAGGTCCGTATCCACCACCTCAACACCATGATCATGAAGATATTCATTGAGACGACATTCTTCCGTAAGCATGGATTTACTCTTCACGATTTTAGAAACCTGATGGCGCTTTAAGATCTGATGGACAATTTCATTGTGCTCTTCTGCATCTGCGGCCCAGTGTACAACAACACCATTACGCTGCGCTTGTGCCTCAAACGAAATCAAGTAGTCATGTAGATTAGAAAGTACGTTGTCTTTTATTGCTGAGGCTTGATCGCGAAGCGCTTCCCAATCAGGTATAGTCCACGCAGCGCGATCACGTTTTTGCCGAATAAACCACAACGTCTTATCATGCCAATCGACACGCGCTTCATCACGATTGAATACCTCTGCACGTGTAGCGTGGTCTTGCGTTGGTTGATTGCCCATCATTGCGCATTTAGGATTTCTGCAATATGTACAACACGTACTTTGCTTTTCTGTCGTCTCAAAATCCCATCCAAGTGCATCAAGCACGACATATCACTTCCGGTGATGAAGTCCGCATCATGTTGAATGTGATCAGCTATACGATCTTTGCCCATTTTCACGGAGACCGCCTCCTCTGAAATACAAAACGTTCCGCCGAAGCCACAACATTCATCTTTGCGATCCAGTGAAATTAATTCGAGACCACCAACCATTTTCAATAGTGACTCCGATTTTGAAAATGGCTTCGCTACCAATTCCGACATTTGAGCAATTGCCAAACCACGTTGACCATGACAACTTTGATGCAATCCAACTTTAAAGTGAAAGCGACTGGTCAATGATCTTACCTGAACAACATCGGTAAGAAATTCGGTGAGCTCCATTACGCGCGAACGAATCGCTGCTGCTGCAGAATCATCTCCACGTGTATGCAAATGATCTTTGATGTGCAACGAGCAACTTCCAGATGGCGACACGATATAATCGAAGCCTGTGAAATTGTGAATGAACAGCTTATTATTTTTATCACTGAGATGTTCAAATCCTGCGTTAGCCATCGGCTGACCACAACATGTTTGATTGACAGGATAATAAACATCAATTCCTAATCGCTCAAGGAGTTCGAGCGTAGCAATAGCAACCTTCGGATAAAACTGATCGACGTAACAGGGTATGAACAATCCTACTTTCATGACAGAATTCCTATCAAAGATTGTTCTTTTTAGAAGATAACCAAAATTGCTTCCTGATAAAAAGTAATCCATTGTTGCGCGAAGGCTGCGCAGTAACAACAGTCATTTTCAAAATTTATCGCAGTGTTTCGAATCGAGGTACGAAATCACGAAGCATAGGCACAAAACTACTACCATGTGTTCCCTTTGGAATGGTGATCAGGGACACCTGATTAGCCCCGTTTGATTTAAAATTTTGCAGCGTGCGTTCTGAATTTGTGAACGGAATAATCTCATCGGCAGTACCATGATAGAGCAGGATGGGAATATCAGTTTTCCATCCTAACACCGAATTATCAGCGAGCGCCCTCTTCACTACAAGCTCGCCATTGCTTTGGCTAAGACTTGCGTAAAAATCCTGATTGAGCAGCGCTGATACCGTGGTCGTAAGTTTGCTATTGAGAAAACTTCCTGAATAATTTCCGTTAAGATAAGTATCGATAGCTTTTGCATAGGGTTCATTAAAGAAATCGCTGGTCGGCCTACCCCAGTCATAGGTTTTATTGTAAGCCGTGAGTACAAATGCCAAATAGCTTGGGTATGCATAATGTTCAGCTTGCGTAACACTCTCCAACATCGACGATAAATCATAGCCTCCCGCACCAGCTGCTACGGCGGTAACTTTTAAATCATGACTTGCATTTGTATCTATTTCTTTCGCTGCAGCTAAGGTAACGTATCCTCCCTCGGAATATCCAGCGAGAAACAACTTATCATTAAATGCGATTTTGTGCTCGCGTAAGTATTCTTTCACCGCTTTAATCATGTCAATCACACTTTGTGCAGACGAGGTTCTATCGTAATATGGGTGAAAGATTTGAGATGACTTTCCATAGCCAACAAAATCAGGCATAAAGGCAATGTACCCTGCAGACGCAAAATACTCCATCCCCGTGGGATCGCTAGATGTGGATGGCGCGTCAGACTTTACAAATTCAGTTCCATGCTGAAGGCTTAGCAACGGTGCTGCATCACGAATACCCTCGGGAATAAAAAGAACACCCGATGCATCAATCACCTCACCTTTAAAAGTCGTTTTATAAACGATGGTATATTTTGTAACTGCATACTTCAACAGCTTTAAGAATTCTGTCTCACCAGACAATTGCGCGAACGACTGAAGAACCGGTAGCGACACCGTTGCTGTTTGTTCTGCCGACACGAAATAGCTATTTGATTCGCCTGCGATCGGCTTATCCGTCGATGCATCGTCACCACACGCGACGATGGCCGCTGTGCTGAAAAGGGTGATGAGATATGATTTAAAAATATTCATAGGTATGGTCGTTCGTATAGTTAAAGTGCCATGATCCAGCCAGTTTGCCCGGCCTTTGTCTTTACAAAATCGAAATTCTTAAAGCGCGCAAGGATTTCCACGGTGGAAGATTTCTGAAGATGCTCGAGGGGCGCGGCATCATCCTTACTTTCAGATAACAACGTCGCATCACTCTTCAATCGTATCAGCCTTCCCTTGTCTGTAGACCCGATGCTCTTGGGCAAAAATCCTTGCCTGTTGTCGGGGAGTGCCACGCGATACCAGGTCTTAGTCTGCGCAAGTACCCGCACGTAAGTATCTTTCGACAACTTTTCTCGCACGCCTTGCTTCACATCAGGCCCGACACGAAGCAATGCGTTTTTCTGAATCACACGGTAAGGCTGAAAATTGAATGCCGTATCAAGCGGCGATGGGTTATCAAGTTTATCCATCGTGAGTATATAGTGAATGGGATCTTTACTTTTGGTTTGATAAATTCCAAAGTGTAAATGCGACGGCGTATATTTTGCATTACCTGTATTTCCAACCAACCCGAGCGTATCTCCTTGCTTGACGTTCACGCCAGGCTTCACCAATTGCTCGTCGAGGTGCGCGAAGTAGTATGAGTTACCGCGCTTACCATCTTGCATCCAAACCACTTTTCCACCGAGCGTGCTTGTACCGACGCGTGTAATACGACCTGCTGTTGGTGCTACTACTGGTGTTCCTTTCGGCGCAAAAATATCGACGCTTTCATGTTTCCTTTTCCCGCCGTCGCGCGCGTCGCCATAGAAGCTCCCAATAGATTTATTCGATGCACCCTGAACAGGATTCACAAGTACGGGTGTCATGGTAATCGTAATAGTATAATAGGTATTGACCAACAACTCAGGCTGAATTCGAATCAAGCATTGTTGATCCTTCTCAAATTCATATGATAGCTGTAATGTTGAATCACCATGCGCTAAGGCAGTCCATGTGGTATCTGTGCGGGCAAAAAGGTCAACAAACATAGCAGCCGACTGCGCTGATTTTATCTTCGCGCTTACTTGCAACACCTGACCATCGCGCGCTGCAAATGAATACGACCGCGCTTCCGGAATACCCGCTTGAAAAGAGCCCCCTTCTGTAAACGGAAGCGATATCGTAATGGAGTCTTGCAATGCACGCTTGCCAGCGTCTATCCACGACGATGCCAATACAGTTTTATCGAGTTGAGCATTCTCCAAGCGCTGCACATAATGCTCATAGGGAGATTTTTTTATGAATGCCGACTTTATACTTTTAATACCATTGCATGAAAGGAGTATCATGCTCACGACAACGTAGAGGATTTTTCGCATGCCATCATCAACACACGAAAGTTAAATTTAGTTTAAACAACGAAGCAAGGCGATCTGCAAACAATTGCCGATCGCCTTACAACGGAATGGCTACTCGTCCTTTAATGTCGCGATGAAAGCGACAACATCACGAATTTCTTTTTTCGTTAACAGCAGTCTCATCGGCGGCATGCTCGACATGGCGTTTTTGCGATTGCTGATATCAGTCTTCGTTACTACTGTATCAGGTTTATCGCCGAATTTCAGCCTTAATGTCGTTGCTGTTTCCTCTTGCAAAATAGCGCTTACACTTTTTCCGTTCTTCAAGCCGAGTGTTACCATTCCATACCCCGGGGCAAGGCGTGCGCTAGGGTCTATCAAAGCTTGCAGTAACTGCTCACGGGACAATTTATTTGCAACGCCGTTCAAGCGTGGACCAGCGTTTCCACCATGATCACCCAATGAATGACAGCGAATACATTGTGCCGTTTGATGACTATAAAATATCCGTCCACCCTTATCAGCATCTCCGCCCCATAAAGCGCCTGCATAAGCAGCGGCTAGCGTATCGGTAGATGATTTCGATATGATATCCTTCAGTTTTGTTTTTAGCGTAGCGTTACCAACGTTATCCAACGCTTCAGCAAGTTCAAGCTGAACTTCAGAGGGTAATTTTTTCTGCTCAAGTTGAACGAGTAATTTTTCAAACACCGGTGTGGTGTGTTGCGCCGGAAGACTTCCCAGTGTTAATAAAGCTGCTTGTTTTTCCTCGACCGTTTTGGTGTTGATCACTTGCGACAGCAACGACACCATCAGATCATGTGCAAGCTCCATTTTCGGAAGAAGGTCTAACGCCGTAACACGAACATTCTTTTCTTTGTCCGCCAGGCCGGCTTTGATGGCGTCGCCGATATTCGTTGCGCCAATAGCGGCAAGCGACTTCAACGCTTCTTCTCTCACACGCGCATCTTTATCTGTCTTGAGGATTGTGAGCAACTTATCGCTCGCCAGCGCAATCTTCAACTTACCTGTGGCTTTTACCGCTGCAAGTCGAACCGTTGCATCTTTGTTCGTTGAAAGGGTAATCAACGCAGCAGAGGACTTACTTTTTACAGGACCATCATCGCGTTTTATTTCACCGCGATACCTTCCATCGACACGATCCACCACGGAAGGTTTGCTCCAGGTACTTAGTGCAGCCAACGCTTCGGCGCGCATGGCGGCGGGCGCGTCTTCGCGCGCGGCATAGCTGATCAGATTTTGCATCGCTTCATCTGTTCCAACTCTAAGATTTGCGTTGATCGCTCTTCTCACCAAAGGCTCGCCGTTAAATTTTGTAGCTTTTAAAAGATTACCCAATGCCGGGAGTGCTGGCAAAATGGAAAGGTCGTCATTAATTCCGCGGGCGGCCTCAGTAACGATATATTCATTTTGATCATTCAGGAAATTCTGAATGCCTTCGTGCTGCATTCTTCTCAACGCTAACACAGCCCCAAGTCGCACGGCATTACTTGCATGTGTAGTCAATGCCGTTAACGGCTCCGGCTTATTGATTCTCGCGAGCGCTAGACTTGCGGCATGTCTGATGTAAGCATCTTCATCATTGTTTGCAGCAAGCAGGTCTATCAATGGCGTAATGGCCTTTTCATACGCTGTTCTTCCTAAAGCTTCTGCTGCAAAGAAACGAGCACGACTGTACTCATCTTTCAGGAGCGCGGTTAACGCATCGCCGGCACCAGCGTAGCGAACTTCGCCAATCCAACGTGCTGCCTGAGCGCGAATTTCTGGATCATTATCCTTTAACAATGGAATGAGTAAGGCGGCATGCTCGAGATTTTTCTGCGCAAGCTGGCTGATACCCCAAATCGCATGTACTCTCGCAAGCTGATGCTTTGTTTGTGCCACGTTAGCTTTAAATATTTTGAGGCCCTCATCGCCGCGTTTCGCTAATGCAAATTGTGATTTTTGGCGAACACGCATGTCATCATGCTTGAGCAATTCGCTGAGTTGATCGTCACCGTAATCAGAAAAATCTGCATTGAGAATTGCTTTGACTTTACTTCTCAATAATGTATCGGGTTTATCGACGTCGAGTTTCCAAATACGGCCATGATCCTTTGTGTCCCAACCATCAATCCAGTCAGCAACGTACATCGCGCCATCTGGGCCCCAGTCCATTCCTGTTGCTAACACACCACCAAGAACCTTTTTGCTTTCGCCTAGCTCAAACGTTGCGCCCTTTGGTTTCAACGTGAAACCGTGAATGCCAGATTGCGCTGGATTCCCCACAAACTCTGCAATAAAAAAGTGATTCTTCCATTCTGGTCCCCACGCGGTACCCGGATTATAAAGCATACCTGTAGGACCATTCACATAATTGGCAATGGCCGGCGTGATGTAGGCAGCTTGTCCATCCCAGCGTGGCTTGTAAAGCTTTTCATCCATCCACACCTTGTAGGTATTGTTGTCAGGGTCGCGATATTTTCCAAATTGCCAATTAATTCTCCATCCGATGTCTGCACCATTTACAACGTAGACAATACGCTCACTCTCGCCAGGGTGATCACCATCGTTGTCTTCACTAATCATGTTTCCGTATTCATCGAATACAAACTCGTGCGTATTTCTATTGCCATACGCGAAAACCTCAAAGTCACTTCCATCAGGATTGGCGCGCACGATTACACCACTGTTGGGATGTTCCCATTTTTTTCCATCGGCGTCAACACCGTTAAAACCAATATCGCCGATTTGCCAATAAATTTTTCCATCAGGTCCAACTTCAACACCAGACATTCCGTGACCGCTAAAACCTACGTGAATTCCATAGCCGTGAGACAAAGACGTCTTTTCATCAGCAACACCATCGTTGTCGTTGTCTTTTAGTTTCCAAAGGTCTGGTCCTATAGCCACAAAAAGATCATCTTCATGTTTTGCAATACCACCTGCAGCGTCAGTGACTTCATCATGAAAATCTTCAATCACAAGTTGACTGAAATCAGCAAGGCCATCACCATTTGTATCTTCAAGACGGAACACTTGCTCTTTCTCGACAGTCATATCTCTCCAATCATGAGAGCCGTCTTTGTTTAGGTCACCAAGCCACTTATTCTTTTCACTATTCTCCGGTGAAAGTACGCGATGAAGAAAGGCACGCTTATCTTCGATGGTTTGAAGTTTTATCGATTCGATTTCCCAATCTTGGTGTCCTCGAATATCAAATTCTGAATGTTTTTGTCGGATGATTCTCGTGTAAAATAAATTGCCCTGATCATCGATATCAATCGACACAGGATCGCCCATTAAAGAATCTACGGCCCACGCGCGCAATGTAAGACCTGGTGCTAGCTGAGGTGACACAACAGATTCAACCTGCTTAGCCATAGCCGCCACCTTCTCTGGCTGGAATTGTTTTACATTTTTAACACGTGCTTCTTTTTGTTGACAACTGAAAACTAAAAATGCGCACGCTAACAAGAGCGAAGCAAAATGTGTCCGCTTAGAAAAATTGATCATCGGGATTTTGGTGAAAAGTTTTGATATGATTTAAGCGTTTTTTTGGGTCATGTTATTGAGGCTTCGCAAGTGGGATGGTAAAACAAAAAGTCGTTCCTTGGTGAACCTTAGATGTTACCCATATCTTCCCACCCATTTCCTCCACGAATTCTTTACACATCGGAAGACCTAGCCCTGTTCCCTTCTCACCACGTGTACCGTCCGTCCTATTGCGTTCTGTCCAAGAGAAAATTCCATTCTGACGATGCTCGTCGATACCGACACCAGAGTCGGAAATATTTACTTCAAGCGCCCCGCCCAAATCGAGCGAGTTGATACTTAATGTACCGCGCTCGGTATACTTATTGGCATTCAAAAGAAGATTGCGAATAACAAACTCCATGCGATTTCGGTCAGCCATGATCACATGATTAGCGTTGATGTTATTCACAATTTGATTCTTCTTGGCTTCAAAAATCTGCGCGTGGGCATTTAAGATGTTTTGTACAACGACTTGTAGATTGAGTCGCTGTGCATTGTTGAACTTTCCTTCAATCTGAGACTTTGCCCAATGCAAAAGATTTAACAATAAGTTACTCGAGGTATCGAGCATCTGCCGCATACGCGGGATGAGTTCTTTATACTCTTCTAAAGAAAGGTCGTAGCGTTCTGCAAGATAGAGCAAGCCCTCAATAGAATTGATTGGCCCACGAAGATCATGGCCAATGATAGAAAGCAAGCGATTATGCATTTCATGAATGCGATGCAATTCGATGTTCTTCTTTCGAAGCTCAAACATATTCATCACTTGATCGCGCAATACACGAAGGGCAAAATACTGATGTCTTGAGAGCTCTTTCGGCTTTCGATCAATGACACAAAGCGTTCCGAGTTTATAGCCGCCATGCGTAATCAGAGGCATCCCGGCGTAGAAGCGAATATCAGGGTTATTTGTTACATAGGGATTATCGTAAAAACGATCATCCTTAGTCGCATCCGTCACGACCATAATATCATCTTGTAAGATGGCATGTGCGCAAAAAGCAACATCGCGTGGTGTCTCAGAATCCTCTATTCCTTTTCGGGCTTTAAACCATTGCCGCTGATCGTCAACAAGAGTGATCGTTGAAATCGGCACATCACATATAAATGAAGCAAGCTCGACGATTTCGTCGTACATATTTTCTGCGGCGGAATCTAGGATGGCATATTCATCCAACGCCAGCAGTCGTTCTTTTTCATCCTTCGGGATGGGCGCGTGCTTCATAATGACTCGTACGGTCCTAGTCAAAATTATAAAAAAGGTAAGGTTTACACTAATTTATCAACATTAAGTTGCCAACCGATCAAGCTTGCTTTCCGAGAAAAGCAGACAAACTACACGCTTCAGGTACAATATTTTTAGGAGTCTGTACAAAACAAAGCGTTATGAAAGTAATTATGTTATCGATTCTCCTCCTGGGTTGTTGCGCAGCTTTTGCACAAGAAAAGAAGACAAGCAAGGGCCACGGCACTGATAAACACACGCCCGCCAACAAGGACTACGACAAGACGGTTTCGAAGGAGTCTGGAAAAATGCAAATCAGAAAATCAGGCAACAACACGAATGGACTCGCCGACACGACGCGCACGTTAACAGGCCCCGAACAGAATACAATGAATCGCGCCGCCGATTTCAGTGCGAGCAGCAGCGGCTCACCGAGTACACCGGCAAACAACGACGGTCTTCTCCCCGATGGCACGAACACGACACAACGTGCATCTTATAATATGGCTGGTTCGCCAATTCCTTCCAGTCGTCGATTGATTGAACCTGCAGAAAAGAAAGAGGTAGCCGTTGAAGAACCGAAGCGGAAAACTAAAAAGAAGCGTTAACTGGAAAATGAAGAGCGGATGAGCGATACAAATTACGTATAGCCCATCCGTTAGTATTTATCGACCTTCGGTTACACCTTTCCACTGGTCCGTTCTGAACGGTGCCGCTGGAAGGTCTTCGTTGTTGTATAGGTTGGCGTCATCAGGATTGTTACCCCATGCGTAACGCACCGCCACCGGGTTTGCTACCTTGTCGCTGTAGACCACAATGTTATCCCCTTCGATACTTGCTTTAGCCCATACAAATTTTTTATCTGCACCGGCTATCGCGAAACCTCTTACATAGCCATACTTGTCTTTCGTCTTTAAACCACTACCCTTTTCAGAAAAAGACAAGATGATTTTATTCCCTTCAACTTTCATCGATTGGTATCGCGGTCCTGAGTAAACGATGTTCTTGTTGTACGAATTTTTCAGTGCTGCCAGGGCTAGACGATACCCCACATCTTGTTTATTTCGCGGGTGAATATCGAACGCTTCGCCAATGTCGATGATGACAGCTTGCCCCGTATTTGGAACGGAAAGGGTCATGTCCTGAGCCTCGCGCAACTCAGCCCAATCGCTATCGACCGGTGTTGCCGATGGCTCCATGAAGTTTGCAAGCTGTACCCAATAGAATGCAAACGAATCATTCCAATGTTTGCGCCAATCATTGATCAAAGTCGGCAGCAATGTACGGTATCGATATGCTTGGTACGTGTTGGCTTCGCCTTGATACCAAATGGCTCCCTTAATACTATAGGAGATCAGCGGCGCCACCATCGCGTTGTACAACTGAGAAGGAAATTCATTTGGTCCAATAAATTTCACACCGTATTGTGACGTTGTCACAGACTCTTTGTACTTCCATTCGCCTGCTAGTGATATGGTTTTTCCGTCGATATCTACAAAAAGTTGTTCGGGTTTACCATGTAGTCCGCCACCGCCTTGGTTGTCGATTACTTTGATGGTGATAGTGTTTGTCCCAGCCACGAGCGTTCCAGCAGGAACTTCATAGCGACGATCTTTATTCCACTCCACTTCACGGCCAATTTGTTTTCCGTTAACATAGGTAACATCTTCATCGTCGATTGGCCCGAGACTAAGTGTTGCATTCTTAGCAATCATATCGGCAGTCGCTTGAAAATCTTTTTTGAACCAGATAATGCCGTCGGTATTACCAATAGAAGTTTGTTCCCATGCCTTTGGAAGCTCCACTGTTTTCCAATCGCTGGCTTTGTAGTTGGAGTCGAACCATTTTTCAGCAACCCCCTTTTCATTCAGCAACGCAGCCTTGTATTGCGCTTGTTTCTCGTGTTGTTGAGACGCCATCTTTTCGAACGCTTCCGGCGTGATATCCTTATACGCTTCGTCCTTCGACATCACATCCCAACTAATCCAAGTCTGAATGTTTGTTCCACCCCAAGATGTGCTGATGAGTCCGATAGGAACATTCAGATCTTTGTTGAGTTTCCGTCCAAAGAAGTAAGCTACGGCTGAAAAATCAGCGAGTGTTTGTGGGCTACATACGAGCCATTGTCCGGTCACATCTTCCTTTGGCTTATAACTCACGGCTTTTTCAACCGTAAAGAATCTAATATTTGGATAGTTCGCTTCGGCTACTTCCTTTGCCGAGTTGTTTGTATTCTTTATAGTCCACTCCATATTTGACTGGCCACTGCAAATCCAAACGTCGCCGATCAGAACATTTTTCAGTGAGACGTTATTTGCTTTTCCGGCAATTTTCATTTCAAAGGGACCGCCAAATGCCATCGGCTTTAACGAGACAATCCAGTGTCCTGACTTGTCGGTTTTTACTTTGACCGTTTGACCATTGAAGGATACCGAAACGTTCTCGCCAGCATCTGCCCATCCCCATACTTTCACAGCTTTGTCGCGCTGTAACACCATGTTATCCGTAAATATTTGGGGTAGCGTAACTTTCGCGAAAGAAGAAACTGAAAGGGTTAAAGTGGTCAGAAATAGTAGGAAGGAAAATCTTTTCATGACATTACGTTGTGTTTAAGATTGCTGCATAAAGGCACAGTGAGCCGTGCAAATTCGTGTTAATATACTACGGCACATTAAAAAAGCTAAATCGGTTTTACGAGAACGGCAGGATAAACGCGACGTGTCCGCCCACACAGATAATGTAAAGACAAAAAAAAAGGGGACCGACACCCATTTGCCGGCCCCCAACTCCCAAAAATCCAATTTACTCCACGACTACTCTTTTTGATATCACACTATTGCCCTCGGTGATTGACACCACATATAATCCAGGCGCGATGTCTTTCATAGCGATCAATACTTCTTGAACACCGCGTGCAACGGCGACAGACTTTTGCAATACCGTTTTGCTGTTCACATCAAGAATTTCAATTTTCACTTCTCCCGCTCGATTAAAATATTTTCTAATCTTCAAAAGATCTTTCGCGGCCGTTACCGGATTAGGGAAAAGTGAAAGTTCTGCTTCCGTTTCTATCTCTTCTACGGCGGCAGCTTCGCGCGCATTATTGTTAACACGATCGAATCGCCACAACTGGCAATCTCCGCCCCACCAAGTCCATTGCTTTATGTTGGCACCATTGGCGGTTGAGCAATTGTCGACATCAACGACAAGACCACTGTGCTTAGCAACGATTCGATAATAACCATTGCTTACTGGTTCGATCGCGAATCGTTGGCAATCGCCGCCAAGCCATGGCCATTGATGAATATTTGCTCCTGCGGTTGTTGAACATCCGGCAACGTCTAACACTTTACCGCTGTGTTGTGCTACAAGTCTGAAATATCCATCGCCAGTAGATTCTACGCTCCAGCGTTGACAGTTACCGCCAAGCCACATCCATTGATGAACATTGGCACCGTCGGCGGTTGAACACCCCGACACGTCAAGTACTTTGTCACTAACTTTGGAAACGATGCGATACACACCTGCAGTGATGGGCTGCTGTGCTTGCAACTCCAATTGCCATTGCTGCGGATCTCCGCCGAGCCATTCCCATTGTTGAATGTTCGTGCCATCGGCAACATTTCCCCCAGATAGATCGAGCACCTTTCCACTGTGTCGTGCGATGATACGATAGTAACCATTGCTGGTAGGTTCTACTTTCCATTGCTGACACGTAGCACCATTGGGCGCCCACTGCGCGACATTCGCGCCGTTGTTCTGAGAACCACCGACAACTTCCATTGCTAGTCCTCCTTGCAACGACGTGATCGTGTAGTACCCATCGCCTGTCGCTTGAAAATGCCACTTCTGACAATCGCCACCAAGCCAAGACCATTGATGAACGTTCGCACCTAAATCCGGAGAACATCCAGCAACGTCTACAACTTTACCTGACGCCTTCGAAATCATTCGATAGATTCCGTTGGCAATTGGTGTACCCGTTGCCAACGACGATTCACCAGCAGGTGCTTGCAATACCAAGCCTGTTTTAATCGGCACACCGAAGTTTGGCGTACCATCAGCATTCCAGGTAATTTTCTGAGCACGATCTGTTCGTGTATTGTCGCATGCGCCTGCCCCTACCGTTGTAGCATGATACATAAACCAGTCGTCGACACCATTTGGTGATTTAAAGAAACCATGATGCCCAGGGCCAAAAGCTTGCACTGCATCGTTTCTTTCAAACACAGCACTCGGGTGTTTTGTCCATGAAGACGCGACCATTGGATTAGCGTTATCGTTCATCGAGAGCATCCCTAATTTATAGTCAGGTGTCCAGCAACCATTCGCCGAATACACCATAAACACTTTGCCGTTCTTCTTTAATATTTCCGGACCTTCATTTACCGCGCCGTTATTTTCCCATGGCAGGCTTGGACTGGTTAATAAAGTGCGGCCAGGCACAAGCGTCCACGCATTGCTCATGCGCGCGATGTAGATACGTTGCGGCTTATCGCCATCTTGTGGCGCTGCTACGCCGGACCAAATGAAATAGTTGATGTTATTTAGGGAGAGCACCGTTCCGTCGATAGCCCAGAAGTCAGCGTTTGAATCAAAAATTCTTCCGCGATTCGTCCACGTACCCGTGAGTGGATCTGCAGCTGAATTCTCGATTACAAAAGTGCGTTGTCCTGAAAGCGACGAACTCTCTGCCGCGGTATAGTAGATATACCACTTATTGTCGAGTCGATGTAACTCGGGCGCCCAATAGTTACAACAAGGCCCTCCTTGCTGTGGCGTAAATACTACTTGCAGTGGCGCAGATTTAAGTCCTTGGAGTGTTGCCGCTTTTTTTAGTCCAACATTTCCGCCTGTTGTTCCTGTGAGATAATAAAAACCATTGTGATAGACGACAAATGGATCTGCGAGATCGGCTACAGGATTTGAAAAAGTTTGCGCGTTGGTCTGCACATGCATACAGACCAACAGACACAAAATTCCGATTGTGCTTCGAATAATAGAGAGGGTTTTCATTTAGTTTGGTTTAAGGTTGTGGTTTCTTCGTCCACTCCTCTAGAAACTTAATGAAGTAACCACCCACAACACTGCGCGCTTGAAATCCTACCTGCTTTCCATCCGTTGTTTCATGCCAGTCACTGAGGGGAACGCGTGTAGGGGTCTCCGTTGCGAACTTATACATCGGCTTGACCAATGCTTCGAAGTCTGCAGGATTTGATGCAAGTGTTGCCGTCCAGATAGTCCAATCAGATTTTGTATAGGACTTTCTGCTATCGAGTGGTAATCCAAAAGCATTTTGTTTCTTGAGGTAGTACGAAATTTCTTTTGCGTACACATCTTGTGGGAATAGATTCAACTGAAGTAATTTATCCCACACCATATTGTATTTCTGGCTCCATGTGCCAGGTCTTCCGAAGGCCAACGTGAAGTGATCGCCGTCACCCGCTGTTGTGATCCAACGCTCGGCAAAATCTTTTGCAATCTTCTGGTATTTTACGGCAGTCTCTTTTTCACCCAGTATTTCCGCGAGCATAGCATAACCACCAATACCAACAATTGCTTTTAGCGAGAGGTTTGCATTTCGCGCCAGGTGACCTGCAAAGTCATCTGTACACAATTGATTGGCCGGATCGAATCCATCTTGCTCTAAAAACTTTACCCATTGTGTTAACGTCGTCCAATGTTTTTTCGCATAGTCAGCATTACCTTCGGCACGCGCAATCGCAGCAGTAAGGATGATCATATTACCGGCTTCTTCTACAGGCATATCTTCACCATATACTTGACCATTCGCGAGTGGATAAGTTCCCAGATCGTGCGCAGCCCAAGGTTTTGTCCATTTTCCACTTTCGCTGTAATAGAAAATTCCATTGAGCATACCTTTTAACAAATCTGGATTGTATACCAGGAACAATGGCGCCGACGGGTAAGTAACGTCAACGGTGTTGATACAACCATTGCTATAATTCTCTTTCGAGAGGAATAGAATTTCCCCCTGCGGACTCTTTACAAGTTTATGCGCCGAGATTGCTTGACGATATGCAAGGACGCATAGATCAGCATATGTTTTTCCGCCAGCCGTTACAGCCTTACTGTACATTGATGTATTGAAGGCCTCACACTTTTTGATCACATCGCTGTATTCTCTCGCTGCCGTTTCCAATAGTTGGTCAAAGCTTACATCGCCATTGTTCTTCCACCATGGTTTGAGGTTCGTTTCAAAATATTGAATTGAAAACACATCATCGTAACCAATTAAGAAGAGTTGTTCTTTTGGCGTAGCACCAACTTTTCCAAACGTTACTTTGGTAGAAAGAATCAACTGCTTTCCTGAATTTACAGCAGTTGCTTTCCCTGTTGTTACTGCAGCGGTGGCGTCCTGCGATGCAATAATTGTTTGTGCTACTGATGACGAAGCCGCTACGGCAACATGAACATATCCCCAATCAATTCGAAGATCATCACCTTTCTTTTGAAGCGTCGGCTGCTGTGTTGAGCCTGCTTGCAATATTGAAAGATTATTTGCCGTGTATTGTTTGGCAGTAACTTCTTGCGAAGGAACGTTTACGGCTAACGCTGTCGACGCCTGAAAATAGACATCAACATCGTGCTGCGCCTGATCATTCGATTTTACTTTGTAGGAGACATACGTCACCGGACGCGCTAAAAGATTGAGGTCACTCATCAGTAGTGGCGACGTAAAGGTGAGCGTTACATCAGCCTTTCCGCAGGTGAATTCATAAATCGTCTGCGTGGCGTTAATCGTAACATTCTTCTGCTCTCCAAGCAAAACATTGTTTTCTTTTTTCGGTGCTTTCTCATTCGCCATCCCAACATCCACCCAAGCGCCGCCAGCGGTGTTCTCCACATGAATAGCAAAAACATTTTTACCTTTTTTCAAGAGCTTTTTTGTTTTTGCATCCATTGGAAAGTGTTGCATTTTATTCAACCATCCAACATGGCTATAGATTTTTTCGCCATTGAGATAAACTTCCGCATTGTCATCGTGTTGAAGTTTTAAGAAAGGATTTTCGAAGTCAATTCGATCGAGCGTAAATTCACGACGTACCCAGATATGTCGGCTTGTCCATTTTGTTTTATGAACGGAGGAATTATCTCCAAATGGCGCACCACCTGTCTTCCACGATGCATCGTTGAAGTTGGCGGCGAACCAATTGTCTGCAGGTTTCCCTTCCGTGTACTTTGCTTCATACGCTTGATCATCTGATGCAGGCACTACCGATTCAAAAGCTGTTTCAGGACTTCCGAGGATACGATATGTTTTTCCATCAACTTTGACGAATCCCATGATTGATTGATCCGATCCTGTCCAATGCTTGGTTGGCGTCGCATTGAGTTTATCTGTAGTAGACCACACACTGAAATAAGGATCGTGGGTAATTAAAGGATAAGCAGGCGCTTTGTGAACTTGTGCGCATGCTAATGACGAACCGAGTAGTGAAAGAAAAACGAAAAAGTAAAGTTTAGTTTGTTTGATCATGAATATAACTATTTAGAAAAACGCTCCACATCACAAGAAGAATCTCGGCAGCATGATATACATGCTGCCAAAGTTCTTGTTTAAAGTGAACTTAGAATTCGATTTTTTGTACGGGGGTGTAGATCAAATCTTCGACACCTGCAACTTTTACGGCGACGATTGCATAGACATATTGCTGCGCGGGAACTATGTTCGGAATGTTAACCTCAAGGTTTACGTCATCCAAGTCAGCGATGCTACCACCGCTGATTGTTGCTTCTCCTCCCGCAAGCTTCACACCTTTAGACACGAACCGAGTTTTATTGATATAAAGAGCTGCGTATTCAATATCTTTTGCGTTAGCATCCGTAATAACCTTATCGATTGAAAAGTTTACTGATATCTTAGATGATGCGGTACTAAACGTAGCACTGTGCGGAATATAATATGGCCTTACTTCGATATCCATTTCGGTACTACCACGCAATGTTAGTGCAATCGTATCGGATTGTGTTACGTCATTTGTAAGCTTCATAAAAGGTCCGTCATTCTGTGGAATCACCACTTTGTAATCGCCGTTGAATAGCAGGGCGGAGAATGATCCGTCAGGTTCTATAGCAACATTGATTGGTGCTTTTGTTTTCCAACCATCCTCCCAAAGCTGAAGACGAACTTGTCCCTTTTCAACATTGATCGCCTGTCCATTATACACAATGCGTCCGGTGAGTTTTTTGCTTGGCGCATCGTAATTATCAAGTTCACCACATGATGCCAATGCAGCGAGCAAAGATGCACCAATGAAATATTGTTTAAAGATTTTCATAACCTAGTGATTAGGGTTTCTTACAATTTTAGGATTTGCGCCTGCCACGTTGTCGGCGATATAAGAATAGTAATTACCCAAGCGAAAGCGGTGGGTGTTTGTGACACGACCTGGCTTTACTACTTTATAAATAAACTTGCCGTGGTTCGCTTCCCCTGGATCATGAATTTTATAAGGGATTAAACCATATACTTGAGTACTTGGTGTTGTCGCATCTTCAAGATTAGTTGGAAGTCCAGTGTTGGAGCCATCCCAAACGACGTGTGCAATTCTCCAACGTTTCATATCCCAGAGCTGATGACCTTCGAATGCAAGTTCAACGCGACGTTCATGTACGATCCGATCGAACGTAATATCACTCTCTTGAAGAGGCGTAATCAGTCCAGCTCTCGCGCGTACTTGATTCATATAGTCTGCAGCCACATTCAGTTGTCCGAGTTCGAAAGCAGCTTCGGCAGCATTAAGCAAAACTTCTGCGTAACGATATCGCACCCACCAAACCTCACTCTGCGTTCCGATCTGACCTGCACCAACCGTTGGGTCAAGGTGCTTACGAATGTAAAATCCTGTTTGTGCTGTAAATTCAAGACCATCTATAGGTCCATCTTTACCAACAACCTGTACTTGTGGCCCTCCTTCTTCAAGCTGTTTTGTTTGCCCACGTGTGTCGCCAGTTACAATGGCACCATTGTTCATTACTAATCCTGCCCAGATGTCAACTTCTTTTCCTTTAAAAGTCGAGCCAGGGAAAATGATCGTTCCTGCGAGGCGTGCATCGCGACCTGCAAAAATATCTTCCGCATTATCATACACAATGGGATCTCCACCACCATCAACAATCTCAAATGGAGCAAAGGTATTATCCAATAACTCGAATTGCTGTGCAAGGTTGAGTGATGGATTTAGACGTCCACCTGTTGTACCTTCTTCCGAAAGAGAAATTGGAGTATTATCCAAAGTCCATCCATTCACTTTACCGCTTTTCAATTTGTAATCATTTACAAAAATGACCTCTGGATTGTTTGCCTTGTCGAGGAAGATATTAGCAAAATTATCCGAAAGATCCGGCTTCTTATTGTAAAGACTATATCCCGACATCTCTTGAACCGCGTCCAATACTTTTTGATAGTATGCGTCCGCCTTGTCAGCAGGAATGCCAACTTCTCCATTGGGAAGCGTTACTTGTGGTGTCGTTGTCCCATACTTCGCGATAGAACCTGCGTACAAAGCGGCTCTCGCTTTCACTGCTAACGCTAATCCCTTTGTTGCTCGCGACTTCGTATTAGGATCGTCAGGCAACATAGTTTTGATCGCATCCATTTCGCTGATAATGAAATCATACATTTCAGATTCTTTAGCGCGTGGATATTGCAAGTATGAGGCATCGCCACTGAAATCGTAGGTAAGCGGTTCAAGAATTAAAGGCACGCCCCCCATCCTTTTTGTCATTTCAAAAAAGAGCGCGGAACGAAGGAACCTCACCTCAGCTTCAAATCTTTTGCGCACCGGTTCTTCCAGATCTTCAGCCTGCGCAATTTTCTGAAGGAATACGTTCATTTCTCTCAGATATCCATACTCGGCTCTCCCCCACATTCCCCACCAGTCATATCCGTAGTCCTGAAACTGATGACGCCAGTAATCGCCAAATGCTGATGCAAATGCTTCGTCAAAATTTGTGTATTCCCACCAGTTTGTCAGCGATTGATATTCGGGGTATCGGTTATAAAAACCACCGACGACAGAAAGTACAAGTTTTTCGTCCTTGAACACATCGTCATCCAATAGAATATCCTTTGGTTCTTTATTCATGAATTCTTCATCCTTACATGCGGTTGTAGCAATACACAGCATCATGACGAGAAGGAAAATATATTTTTTCATAAGTTGATGCATTAGTGGTTAAAAGGTAAGATTGAAACCAACGTTAATGATCTTGTTCTGCGGATATTGAAGTCCGTTCTCATCCCATATCTCAGGATCGATACCGTAATCCTTCACATTATCGATAGAGAACAAGTTGTAGGTACTCACATATACTCTCGCTTTCGAAATGCGCACGCGCTCACTCAAACTCGTAGGCACAGTGTAGCCCAACTCCATCGTACGCAATCTGATGTAGCGCTGATTAACCATCCACCAATCTGATGATTTGTTATAGTTACTATGATTTGGATCATTGAATCGAAGTGCTGGATTTTTTCCAGCAACCCACGGACTTTCAGGATCTAAGGGATCTGCACGGTGCCAACGATCATCATACATTGAGCGTAGCAAATTACCCGTGTTCTGATATGGCCAACGCATCTCCCAATTTTGTTCATAAGACGACAGTGCTCCACCTGAAAAATCTGCAGTAAAGTCAAATCCTTTATACATTAACGACATCGAAAATCCAAAGTTGACAATCGGAGTCGATCCACGTGCATATCCAATTGGGCGCTCATCGTAATTGTTGATTAAGCCATCACCATTTACATCTTCATAAATAAAATCACCGGGTAAAAGCGTTGTATTACCTCTTCCGTCAATATCAACCGCATAGTCGTTAATCTCTTCAACAGATTTAAATTGTCCTACTACATGATAACCCCACTGAATACCTGTCCACCGACCTGTATTGGCATCACGATAATATTGCAGTGAATTTCCAAATTGATCCCGTTCTTTGTAGATATAATCGTCCTTACGACGCGAGTAAGAGAAGTTACCACCAATACGATAGGTGAGATCACCGTACGATCCGTTGTAGTTAAGAGCAACTTCACCACCTCTCTGAATATCACTGTTCAAATTTTCTGCAGGCAACTCGTATCCAAGTTCATGAGGAATAACGACCTCACGTTTTGAATCCGTAAGTCCAGTACGCTTACGATAGAACCAATCTAATGAACCCGAAAGTTTTCCATTCAATAAAGAGAAATCGAGACCGATGTCGGTCATATTTGCGTTAAACCACGATATGTTCGTGATTGGCACAGGACGATTTTGAGCTGCTGTAGTCACAACTTGCCCGTCAAGAATTGCAGGTCCTGTTGGATATCTGTATCCGGTAATATACGCGAAATCGGGCAACGCTACGCCATCGTCTCCAAGCTTACCATACGACGCGCGAAGTTTCAAGTCGTCAATTACACTCGCACCAGGAAGTCCTTCAAAGAACGGTTCTTTGCTGATACGCCATCCACCTGAAACCGACGGAAACGTTCCCCATCTTTTTCCTTCAATAAATTTGAATGACGCATCTCTTCTCCCCGCAATTTCCAGATAGTATTTCTGGCGATAGTTATAACTCAGCCTTCCAACATATCCGACACGCGCTTGCTCTCGGTCTGTATCTTCATAACGGTCCATATCAGCAAATAGCAGCAATGGCAACACGTTAGTCTTCGGAACAGTGTGTGTCCAAGTGGTAATCTCTCTCCGGTCTATTCTTTCAGCAACAAAAGTTGCAGCGATCGTATGGTCGCCGAATGACCGATCATAGTTTATGAACCCTTGTGTTACATTCTCCAAAACCTTGTTAGCACCTCTCTCTCTCCATGGGTTACTGCTACCGCCTGTAACATTGTACTGGTCGGTATTAGGGTCGTAAGTATATACCTCGTAGGTATACTCGTGACCATTCATTAGACGATCAGCGAAGTAGTTAGAAAAAATACCTTTTACAGTTAATCCTTTAATTGGTGTTTCGTACTCTGCGGTAAAGTTTGACTGCAATACACGCCAATCCTCACGCCAGTACCCTGAAATTTCCTTGGTTTGAAGCGCCCAGTTTTCAGCATTGTGTCCGATGTTATTCGGATAGAGCGGGTTATCGTTTGCATATGGCCTTTCTGTAGGACGGTTTCTAAACAACGCAAAACGTGGTGCCCAATAATCATCAACCCCTGGAACACCGGGGTTGTCACGGGTTTCTACACGGCCGTTGATTTGAACACCTACTTTAAATCGCTTGGCAATTTTTGCATCGATGTTACTTTGAATGTTTGTACGGTCGAATGTAAACTCCCGACCCAGTACGGAAACCTGCTTTAGCTTCGTAAACGACAAATAGTAGTTTATTTTATCGGTCGATCCTGTTGCATTGATATTCAACGAATACTGAGGGGAGTTTCTTTTGATAATGAAGTCGTACCAATCGAAACTTTTATAACCATATTCTGTTCCTTGTCTCCACTTCTCAAGTTCTTCGCGCGTGATGCTGGTTGCTCCGGTCTGATTTACTTCAGAATCCGCTTTTCCGAGCATCCACTCATATGCATTTACACCCTTGGGAAAACGTACCCAATTCTGCCATCCGTAATATGAATTAACGTTAATGTGACTTCCCTGAGCACCTGTACCTTTCTTGGTTGTTACGATCACAACACCATTGGCAGCACGAGATCCATACACAGATGCAGAAGCATCTTTAAGAATACTAATGCTTTCGATATCGTTCGGAGAAATGTTATTAAACTGGCCCGCGTCCTTTTGAATGCCATCAATCACAAATAGCGGATCTCCCATATTGCGAATTTGAATAGCGGCAGAAGCACCAGGTCTACCGTCAGGCATCCTAAAAGACACTCCAGGAAGTTTCCCCGCCAACAAACCACTAGTGGTTGATCCTGGAACACGCTGTAGGTCGGCACTATTAACGCTTACAACCGCCGAGGTAATATCTTCTTTATTCTTGGATCCATAACCCACCACAATAACTTCCGAAAGTGTTTGTATATCGGCAACCAGATTTACGGATACATTCGTGCGATTTGAGATCGCTACTTCCTGCGACACATAACCAATGAAAGAAAACACCAATACGCCATCAGCAGCATGTGCATCTGGTATATCGATCGTGTATTTACCATCGGCGTCTGTAACGGTTCCCAGATTTGTTCCTTTAATCAGAACACTCACACCGGGAAGAGGCTCTCCTGTTTCGGATTTCACTTCACCCGATACGGTCATGGCGAAGATCACATAGTTTTCGATTGTAGAATCTTCTAGTGGTGCTTCCACGAGTTGGATTGAGCCGTCGGCACTCGCCATCAAGATTGCAGCCTCACTACTCGATCGTTTTTTTCGCAGCACGATTTGATCGCCTTTAATCTTGAAGGTGAAGTCGGTGTCTTTCAACAACGCCGTTACAACTTGTTGAATATCGGCGCCCGTAAGTTTGACGTTTACTTTTTTCGAAACGTCTACCGCGCGGTGATTGTAGAAAAAGCGATAGGGTGTCTCCTTTTCTAGAATTGTCATCGCATCTTTCAGCGTCGTGTTTACAATGCCTAGCGAAATGTTTTCCGCTTTCGGCACGGTATCTGCAGCTTGTATTTGAAAGAAGCTCAGGGTTGAAAATAAAAGCGCTAGCATAGTAGTAATGGGTTGAATACCTGCTTTTTGCTTCCAGGGCGCCCAATAGTGCTCCCGTAAAGTTTTTTTCATACTTTTGAAATAAGGTTAATAAAGAGTCCATTTTTATTAATCACTGCGCATACCCCCGGGCATGCACAGTTTTAAGGTCGGAAGGTGCGCCAACATCTTCCGATTCTTTTTTTGGTGTAGTTATGTCTTCATAACAAAGCGTGGTTTAGGTTGGGGTTGGGTGTACATGGATTGGTTATTCATGTATAATGAGTTGGTTATTCAGCGCATATAAATCCTTCGATGTATACATCCTTTCCTTTGATCTCGTAGGTAATTCCCTCCGATGCCTGGAAAAGCTCAAGTACTTCTTCTAATGTCTTCGTCTCTACCTTTGCTGAGAAACGACATTTCAATTTTGTGTTGGCCGGAATATGTATGGTGACATTATACCAGCGTTCAAGGGCTGCAATAATTTCATCCAACGGAATGTTCTCGAAGTTCAAATTCCCGTCTTTCCAACCTGTCAATGACGCCGTGTTCTTCTGATCAACCAACGTCATATTTTTTGATTCCTTCTGATAGATTGCCCTTTGGTTCGGAAGGAGGGTGATTGATTTCGTTTCGCTGCCGTTGGTAGCAATCGACACTTTACCTTCCACAAGCGTTGTCTCTACATTGCGTTGTTCTGGATAAGCGCTCACGTTAAAGGATGTTCCGAGTACTTTTACATTGAGGTCCGCAGTGTGGACAATAAAAGGTTGATTCGGATTTTTTGTCACCTCAAAAAAGGCTTCACCGTTCAACGTCACTTCACGCGATGGCTTTCCATTAAAGCTCTTTGGTGCGGTGAGTTTACTATCGACATTCAACCAAACTTTCGTTCCGTCTTCAAGCGTGATGATTGACCGGTGGCCGCGATCGGTTGAATATAATTGTGTTGAAGGGAATGCAACTTCCCAAAGCAGGATGGTGACAGCACATATTGCGACACAGGCCGCCGCTGCATACCAGATCCGACGTGTCGTATTTTTTTCTATTGAAATGACTGCTGCTGACTGAACTGAAATTGATTCATCCTGCAGAAGCGGAGCGTTGCTATCTATGGCCTGGTTGACGCGCTTCTTCAAGTTTCCAATGCGCGATTGAAGGCCATCATTTTTGTCGATCGTGAAAACGTGCAAGAACTCCTTGGCTTCTGTGACAACGGCCTGCTGATGAGGATTTTCGTGAAGGTAATTCCGCCAATACGTATCGGTTTCGTCATCCGGAGAAAATATCCACCGTTGGAAATATTCATCCATGATGAAGTCATCCGAAGTAAAATTTGCCCTGTTCATTTAATCTGCTATCGATTGTTCAATAGCATAAAGCAGGAACCGGAATTTTTACCCCAACTTTTTTGAGAAATATTTTCATTTAATGTGCTCCTCAATAAAAAACGCTGCACAGTTGACGCGTACGGGCAGTATGATATTTTCAGATCTGAAGAAAAGCACCTAACAAAAAGAACTTGATAACAGAAATGAGATTGATGCCCGGAGGCTGAATAGCTTTCTATATTTAACTCTTAATAACTTTCCGGAGTGTTTCAATGGCCTTACCAATTAATTTGTAGGTTGATTTTACGGTAAGGTTCATCGCCTCTGAGATTTCATTGTAATCGAAATGCTCATAGAATTTCAGATAGACCGCCTCACGTTGGCGTTTGCTAAGTTGTGCTAAGCCATCTTTTAATTGTTTGCGGCGGTCGTTGACAACTTCATTTTGAATTAGGTTAAACTCGGCTGAGAATTCTAGTTCATCTTCGTAGTCTACGTCCAACGACTGCACGTGAAGTCTATTTTTAATTGACAATGCACGGATGATTTTGCGGCGAAGGCTTTTTAGCAGATACAACTTAATGTTGTCTGTATCGCCGATCACCTCGCGCTTGTACCAGAGCTCTACAAAAATATCTTGAATGCAGTCTTCGATCAGAAAATGATCTTTTGTGATGCGCGATCCATATGCTAATAAGAGACGCGTATGTTTCTCAAGAATCAGATCCAACGCTTCCCTGTTACCAGCCCGATATGCCGACCACAACGCAATGTCCATTTCAGCCGGAGACGTTCCATACTTAAATAAGAATGTCCGCTCACCTGAGGGCAATACGCGCTTGTCCGGCAGATTGGTCATAGGCAGGAGTGGTTTAGTACTCCGAATTAGAAAAATGTTTCAGAGAAAATAAAGAGGTAACGGTATAAAATTTCAAAAATAACGTTCTCGAAAACGATAACGCTCACCAAAATCGTTCCGGGAACAAAATAAAATTCTTCTTAACACCTCTTTTACGATCCCCCTAACGGATCCATTCTGACGGAAAAAACAACCGGTTAGTTGCCCTATCCCCGCTATTGGCCCTAGGTTTTATGCCTGGCTTCAATGATATGATACGAAATTTCTTCACCGGAGAATTTAAATGGATCGACATTTTAGATCCAACGGCTGACGACATGCACAACATCGCGCTTGAATATCACATTCATGAAGCGTTTGTCGCCGATGTTCTGCAACCAGAGCACTTGCCGAAGTACGAACCGGTGGAAGGAACTTCATTTTTTATTCTCCGCTACTTTGATCCCGACGATAAACTCACCGATACGATTCAAGGCCTAACCAATAAGATTGCCATTTTTCAAACGGACAATGTCGTCATCACCATTCATCGCAAGGAAATTCAATTCCTCAACGAGGTTCATCATCGTTTAACTTCCACAAACAAATGCGATGGTACATGTCACTTGTTGAACAAAATCATCAAGCAGGTATTTCTCAGCTTCGAACAGCCTGCATTTCTATTAGCGCAAGAAATCGATCATTTTGAAGCCAAAGTTTTTCTGAAAAAGAATACGCCGGCATTGGAAGATATGTACCATGCCAAGAGAAAAATCGAAGTAATCAAGCGCATCCTCATTCTCTCGAAGGACATTTTAGAAAAAATAGACGGCGCTGAGCATCGTGATCCTGAAACACGCGACACCAGAGACCTCTATGTACGTGTGCTTACACTCTACGATGCCATGGCCGACAACACCAATCACATTCTTACTTTGTATTTCTCCATATCGTCTCAACGTACGAATGAAGTAATTCGAATCCTCACCTTGTTTTCCGTATTCTTCATGCCGCTCACGTTCATCGTTGGTATTTACGGAATGAATTTTCGACACATGCCCGAACTCGAGTGGAAGCTTGGTTACCCGTTGATGATTATCGTGATGGCCATGGTGTCGCTCATCATTTACAAATGGTTTAAGCGGAAAGAATGGCTGTAGTTTCGTTAGCCGTGATCGAGGTTTGATATTCGTTATTCCAACGCAATTGGTTAAGTATTCACACATTATAAATTTCCATCCTGCCCTTGCATTCTAAAGGGTCAGTCCGCAAATCGAGTTCCACGTCAGGACCTGGAGTGAAATCTAAAGCCGAGGGAGGTTGCTTAAGGCAAAGACAAAGAGATATTGCTTATTCATAAAGAGATATTGCTTATTCATGAATGATCGTGTCGATTTTCGCCAGTTGATTATGAACAGGTCTTTCCTGACGGCATGATATTTTTAATTCGCCACTGTATCGAAAGTATACTATCACTAAAAGACATTATAGCTATGCCACGAACAGCAACAAAAAAGACAGCGCGCAAGAAAGCAGCGGTATCTCAATCGACAGAAGAAATACAATCAGCATTATTGGATTTTTTTATTGATGAGGTGAAAGACATCTATTGGGCCGAAAAACATTTGGTTAAAGCGTTGCCAAAAATGAAGAAAGCGGCTACTTCTCCGGAACTACAAGACGCGATCGAAACACATCTTGAACAAACCAAGACGCACGTTGAACGATTAGAACAAGTTTTTGAATTGTTAGAAGTGAAGGCACAAGGCAAGAAGTGCGATGCCATGGAGGGACTTGTAAAGGAAGGTGAAGGGGTGATCGAAGATACAGACAACGGTACGGCCACACGCGATGTCGGAATTATCCTTGCTGCCCAAAAAGTGGAGCACTATGAAATTGCCACATACGGCGGTTTAACGCAACTAGCCAAAACAATTGGTCGTGAAGACATCGCCGACATTCTCGCCGAAACATTGATGGAAGAAAAAGAAACAGACGAACTGCTCACCGACATTGCCATCAATAATGTCAATTACGAAGCCGCTGAGGAAGAAGCTTAACGATATCAACAGCGCCGGGGCTCGCCTCGACCGTTGATTTAACTCGTTGTTTAATGGTTTACAGTAGTTCATTGTTCACAGACACATGCTGTGGACAATGAACTTGTTGTTTATCTCCAATGCTGTCACATAGCAACAGACTAATACATTCTTGCCGAAAAATTGCGAATACCGCATACGTATCACTTTAACAAATGCCTTGGTACTTAAGATTGAGACTAGATCGGACGTTATCCTAATTCATTTGTTACCAATCAATTACCAGTAGGCACCCCGTTGATTTTTCTAGATTCGACGCCGACAAATTGATTTGCCCTCTCCCATTTTCGTGCTTTGGATGTACCCGAACGCAATCGTTGTAACGCGTCAATCAATCGATTACGACACTGGCGGATCAGGTCACAATCCAAACACTTAAACCATTCAACTATGAAAGATTTTATCAGTCGACGCGGGCACGCGGGAGGTGGGATTACGGTCCTCCTCTTGCTGCTCTTCACCCTTTGGGGCAACATGCTTTACGCCCAAGATCCGCCACAGTACGGAACACCATTTTCCGGCGTACCCGATGTTCGGGACGTGAACATGTATCAAGTGCACATTCGTCCCTATAGCGCGGCCGGAAATTTACAAGGTGTGATCAACCGCCTCGATCAGATCAAAGCGCTTGGAACAAATGTCGTGTATCTGATGCCTCATTATCCTCATGGTACAGATTCGCGCAGTTCACAATCGCCTTACTGCATCAAAGATTTTAAAGGTGTCGCTGCGGAGTATGGAACACTTACGGATTTGCGTAATCTTGTTGATGGCTGTCACCAGCGCGGGATGGCCGTGATTCTCGACTTTGTTGTCAATCAAACTTCATGGGATCACCCATGGATCACGCAGCATCCGGACTATTATGTTCGTAGTGGCGGCGTTATTCAGCCCTTAAATCCATTTCCCGATGTTGCCGCATTAGACTTCAACAACACGGCAATGCGTGCCGCCATTGTAGACGCCATGCGCTACTGGATTTTTGCAGCGAATGTTGATGGCTATCGATGCGACTATGCAAACAATGCACCGCTCGATTTTTGGACAAACACCATCAATAATCTCCGTGGCATTACATCTCACAAACTGTTAATGTTTGCAGAAGGCGATCGTCTTACCAATTTCAACGCTGGATTCGACATGAACTTCGGCGACAAATGGTACTACGATGCGATCGAAGACATCTCAACAGGTGCTTCGGTATCATTGATCCAATCAACTACCAATACCGAATACACGAATGCCAATAGCGTACAACAAGTAGTACGATATACGGCTAACCATGACTCAGAAACTTCGATCACAGCTATACAACGATTCAATGGACACAATGGCGTGGTTGCTAACTTTCTTGTATCAGCGTACATGCGCGGTGTTCCTTTCCTAACCAGTGGACAAGAAGTAGATTTTAATCAAACAATTCCTTGGCCCTACACTTCAGTAAAGATCAATTGGAATGCAAACACCACCGCCGCCGCCGATTTCACGAAGGTCCTAAATTTTAGAACTGCTAGTGCAGCCATCAGACGCGGCACCGTGACAAATTACTCAAACAATGATGTTTGTGCGTTCACGAAAATCAACGGCTCGGAAAAAGTAGTGGTGATGGTAAATATGCGAAACACGAATGCAAGCTTTGTTATTCCGTCGGCGATGGCAGGAAGTTATACTGATCCTTTTAACAATAATTCAGCCGCTACACTCACTGCTGGCGCGACGCAATCTCTCGGCGCATTTCAATATCGTGTATTAACAAATGCGAGTGTTACACCGATTGCTGTGGCTAGTGTTTCTCTTTCACCAGCAACGGCGAGTGTATCGGCCGGATTAACACGCCAACTCGTTGCGACCATCGTTCCCGCGAACGCAACCAACCAAAACGTAACTTGGAGCTCAAGCAACAACGCAGTCGCTACTGTCAACGCCGCTGGTTTAGTCACGGCGGTCGCAGCAGGTACTGCAACCATTACGGTAACGACACAAGACGGAAATAAAACCGCCACCAGCGCGATCACTGTAACACCTTCTTCAACTTTCACGGTTCACTTTTACAAGCCGAGCACGTGGGGTAGCGGCATTCGTATTTACTGGTGGGCCGCCCAACCATCGGGTGTTCTCGCTGATGGTGCGTGGCCCGGCACGCTGATGACCAACGTCGGTAATGGATGGTACAGTCACACCTTCACGAATGTGACGTCGACCAATCTGATCTTTAATGACGGAACAAACCAAACTTCCGATCTCAGCAGAAACAAAACAGGCTGGTATATGAATGATACCTGGTACGACACGAATCCAGGTGCGCCCGTAGCTGTGACTGGTGTAACTGTTTCACCCACCACCGGAACCATGAGCATCAATGGCACGGTGCAGCTTACAGCTACTGTAGCGCCATCTAACGCCGCTAACAAAACCGTCACGTGGAATTCAAGTAATACCACGATCGCTACAGTAAGTGCTTCGGGACTTGTAACTGGAAAAGCATCGGGAAGCGCAACGATTACCGTCACGACACAAGACGGCAACAAAATAGCAACAGCGAACATCACGGTGACATCAACAGGAACAACATACTATCAAATTGTAAATCGCTGGCAAAGCAATTCCTATTTGTACGACGGCGGCAATGGACAAGTTCGCTATGGCACAAATCCTTCCGGCAATAGTTATCAATGGGCGCGCATCGATGTTAGTGGCGGTTACTATGTGCTAAAGAATCGCGCTACAGGAAACATTATGCACGTAGAAAATCAAAACGGCGCTGTGCAGTTAAGTGCGGGAGATCAATCGTGGTGGAGCGCACAATGGTCCATCTCTGCTACGGGCGACGGCTGGAACTACATCATCAACAGATGGCAGACATCTCAACGAATTCACCTCGAGAATTTATTGGGTTATGTACAATATGCGAATGCACAAACCGGATGGCATAGCGCGATGTGGCAATTGGTAAATCCGATCACGGCACGCGAAAGGACATCGGAGCGTACGTCCGAAGAAAACGAGCTCGTTAGTATTTATCCAAATCCATCGCGAGGAAACCAACTTTTTGTACTCGTGAACGGAGAACAAAAAAATGAAACCGCAGAGTTAACAATCCTAGATGTTCATGGCAAAACATTTTTGGTCACGAAAATTGAAGGTTATGGAAAAGTGATGCACGATCTCACGCCAGGGCTATACGTTGCTAAAGTTAAGATTGGCAACCTCAATGTTACAAAGAAGATTATCATTGAATAACTTCATTTAGGTAGACGAAGCACCGTAACGACTGCGGTGCTTCGTTACTTTCCTTTCGATTTTGCCATCGGCAATGCAAAATAAAATGTTGCGCCGTTGTGTACAGTTGCAGAAGCCCAAATGCGACCATCATGTTTGTCGATGATTCTTTTAACCAAAGCAAGACCAACGCCAGTACCTTCGAAGTCTGCCGCACGATGTAATCGCTGGAACACACCGAATAGCTTTCCTGCAAATTCCATATTAAACCCGGCGCCGTTATCCTTGATAAAAAAAACTACCTCGTCATTAGTACGGTAAGAGCCTATTTCAATTATGGGATCTTCTTTTTTGGCAGAATACTTTACGGCATTCGAAATTAAGTTAAACCAAACTTGATTAATCATGGAAAAGTCGGCGAAAGAAGGATGCAGCTCATGAATAATAAATTTCGGCTTGGTTGAATGCGTCAATCCAAAATCAGCAATATTCTTTTCAACAACCTTCGTCGTCTCGACTGATGATTTCACAATTTCAAGCTTACCCACTCTCGAAAACTCTAAAAGGTCGTCAATCAATCTTCCCATCTTCTTTGCGCTGTTGGTAATTCGATTAAGGTGACTCTTCATCACATCATCAAATCTATCGCCGAAATCAAGTTGTAAAATTTCAGCATAGCCCATGATGGATCGAAGCGGCGCTCGCAAATCATGCGATACTGAATAGGAAAACGACTCAAGCTCCTTATTCACGGCTTCCAGTTTTTCCTGCGCACGTTTGCGCTCTGTGATGTCATAAATAATATTGATGGCATAGCGTTCACTGTTATGGGTGATCGTTTCGATAGAAGATAAAACATGAATAAGCTCGCCTGACTTTCGCCTAACCGTCATCTCAGCTTGTTTCACGGCACCTTTCTCTCGTACTTGCGCGAGCACGTATTCACGGTGTTTCATATCGACAACAAGCGCTAAATCAGCGGCCGAATGATTGATCACCTCCTCGCGGGAATAACCAATCATATTTAAGAACGCATCATTGACATCTGCATAGGTGGAATCTGAAAGTTTGGTAATGGTTATACCCGCGGAGCTCGCATGAAATGCTTTATAAAATTTCTCCTCACTCTCTTGAAGCTGAATGATCTTCTTCTGAAGTTCTTCTGTTCGTTGCAACACTTTAACTTCTAACTGTGCATTCACATTTTGAATAGCATCCTCTGCCCTTTTTCTATCCGTGATATCACGAACAATGCCCAGCATCTTTCCATTCGATAACATACGCGCACTAATCTCTACGGGTATCGCGGTGCCATCCTTTTTCTGAAGTCGTCGCGTTGTCAACATCGCCTGGCCTTTCATCAGCGCGTCAAAGTTTGGCGGTCTACTCACGCGATCTTCGGCAGGCAGAACGTCCATCGTGTTCATCTTTAAAAGCTCTTCCTTTGTATAGCCGAGCATTTTACATGCGCTATCATTCACATCCAGATAATTGCCATGGCTATCAGAGATGAAGATTCCGTCATTTGCCTGTTCAATCACGGAACGATATTCCAATTCCGCTTCGAACACGCGCTTCGTTTTTTGGACTACCGTTCGCTCTAGGTTTTCATTAATAGATTTTATCTTATCCTCCGCATTTTTCCTGTCCGTGATATCGATCATCACCGCCATCAAACATGGTTCTTCGTCGATGGTTACAAGAATGACAGAAATGGATGCCCATTTAAAATCACCTTTTTTCGTTCGAATCCTCCCCTCGCCTGTTACAACCTTTTGTTTTTCCATCAACGCACGAATGGCATCACCGCGATGTTGATCATGCTCTATAAGCTTTAATTCCTGCGAAGTTTTCCCAATCAGCTCGTCTTTACTATCAAACTCGAACAACGACAAGAATGAAGCATTCACGTTCTTTATTTTCGAATCGCGCGCACCGGAGATTACCAGCGCTGCCGGATTAAATTCGAATAGATCTTGAAATAATTGATTAGTCTCTGGTGACGCCGTTGATGTCGCCTGCGTATCATCTGTAATTTGGAGAACGATGAATGACACCGTCCCGTCCTTCAAAATTGGCTTATAAGAAATCGCGATGCGTCGCGACGATCCGTCTGCAATCGTATCATCCATAGCAACCTTCTCACGCGCCACCCTTTCCACCATCGGCCGTATGAACGGATAAATCTCTAACAGATTACGACCAATAACGTGCTCACGCGAAGATCTCTGATCGTTAACGAAATTGTCATTTGCAGCAACTACTGACGCTTGCAGATCAATCACAACGACAAAACCGGGAAGCGCACCGAAGAACGCTTCAAAATCGCGGTCGATCAAATTTTGTGATTTCATGCGTTGGCAGTTAACGAGTATCACCAGCCGTTACGAGATGCGCTTCAAAAAACAGGCCACCTGTTAAATATAAGAAATCGAAGTAATGAAAGCGAGCCTCAATAAAACCGACCAAGAAAAACCACAAAGCTTGTTTATTAAATCGATCTACCGAGATGATGAGCAAGTGAAAAAAGTCACGCGCCTATTGATCACAATGTGGTAATTACGTTCCCAAAGTAACTTGCCGCTGTCCCATTGCGTTACTACCTTTCGATATGGACAGTAGCACAAGCGCGAATAAAATTTTAAACACAGGCCTGGAATTCGCGATGGAGTTTGGCCCCAATTGGCTTAAACCAATTCAAGATAGACTCCACGCATCTTTCCCGTCGCTCACAACACAAACGTTAGATGAGTACAACGAAACTTGTCGCGACGTGATGTTCAAAGGACATGAATTCATTTATAAACAACTTGAAGCCACAGCCAATGGTGGCCATAAGATAAACCTTCCGCACTGGAAGAGATGTTTAGAAACTTTTTATCAACAGCTTATCCGTGGGTGAATGATGCTAATCGTCAACGTCTGTTCAGTCAAGGTATTTATTATGCGTGGAAAGATGGTTTGGACCGTTGTTTGGGCGAGTGAAGTCCCTTAAAACCTTATTGCATTGGTATGGAAATTAAACTGTATAAATCCAGATGGAAGGCCATCAAGCTGATCTTGCTGTGTTCCATTTTTGTTGTGATGGGAATTTTTCTATTGGTCTACAATAAGTCACCATCATGGGTAGCTTGGATGTCTATTGGTTTTTTCGGACTTGGTTATCCCGTCGGATTTTTTCATCTGTTTGATCGCCGTCCTCAGATCATCATCAATGAGATAGGCATTTTCGATCGCATGGCTTACCGTGATTTCATAAATTGGGACGTAATGCTTAGCGCTTACCCGATCAATATCCATGGCCAGAAATTCATTTGTCTTATCGTTGATCCTAAATTTGAGCCCAAGATCAAAGCCAAAAAGTTTGTCAAGCAACTAAACAAAGAAATTGGCGCACAAGAATTAAACATATCGCTTGGCCAAATCCAAATTGATGAGAAAAGGCTTATCGATTTTATCATGAAGATGATCGCATTGCCACAGGAAGCGAGGAAATCAAACTTAGACGAGAAGCTTTTGAAAGGATGACGCGCAGACGCCATAATATCTACGATTTTAAACCGTCGCTATCGGCGTCTTAAAGACGCCACCCTTTTGCGATTCTAATTCGCGTCGCCGTGATATCATTCACGACACCACTTGTTAGATTTCAAGGCATCGTTTGTTTCATTTCACGGGATACTTTGTTAAACGCGACTACACGCTAACGATTTCGAGCGTAACTTTAATATCCAAACCCACAGACCTGCCCATGAGAAAAATTATACTCCTTCTTTTAATCCTCTCGTTTCAAGTTGATATCGATGCCCAAACCACTACGAAATACATTTGCGTTGATCAATTCGGCTACCGTACCATATCGAAAAAAGTTGCGGTGATCCGCGATCCGGTGGTGGGCTTCGACAGCGACGAATCGTTTACACCGGGCAGTAGCTATGCCGTTGTAGATGCAACCACAGATGAAAATGTTCTTACAGGGACCATCGCATCTTGGAATAGTGGCAATACCGACGCCTCATCCGGGGACAAGGTATGGTGGTTCGATTTTTCAAGTCTTGAAACACCAGGGGATTATTACATTCTGGATATCGAACAAAACCTGCGCTCTTATGAGTTTAAAATCGCCGACGATCTTTATCAAGAATTGTTAAAGCATGCCGTGCGAACATTCTTCTATCAGCGCGCTGGATTCAAGAAAGACGCGACGTACGCTGGCGCAGCATGGGCCGACGAAGCTAGTCACTTGAAAAATCTTCAAGATCCAAATGCCCGCGTTTACAATCAGCAGAATAACGCATCTACGGAACGTGATTTACGCGGTGGTTGGTATGATGCCGGCGACTACAATAAATACACGACATGGACGGCAAACTATGTTGTCGACTTTATGCTTGCCTATTTGGAAAATCCTGGCGCATGGAGCGACGATTATAACATTCCTGAGTCTGGCAATAACATTCCAGATCTCCTTGACGAAGCGAAATGGGGAGTCGATCATTTGGTGCGCATGCAAAACACCAATGGAAGCGTGCTCAGTATTGTAGGACTTTCCCATGCAAGCCCACCTTCAAGTGCTACAGGTCAAAGTTTGTATGGCAATGCAAGCACATCGGCTACGCTTAACACGGCGGCTGCATTTGCAATCGCATCAAAAGTGTACGGCTCGCGTGGTATGAAAAACTATGCTGCTGATTTGAAAGCACGCGCTATCAAAGCCTGGGATTGGGCGACTGCAAACCCCAATGTAATCTTCAAAAACAATGATACTGCATCCGGTACGAGCGGACTCGGTGCAGGACAACAAGAAACAAACGACTACGGACGGTTCATGGCTAAGCTTGAAGCAGCGATGTATTTATTCGAGATCACCGGAGAAGCGAAGTACAAACAATTCTTTGAAGACAACTATGACGAGGTGCATTTGATCGCTTGGAATTTCGCTTTCCCTTTTGAAACAGCGAATCAAGAAATACTATTACACTATACGACGATACCCAACGTATCGGCCAACGTGGTTACAGCGATTAAGACAGCATATAAGAATGCGATGAATAGCGACAATAATTTCGCCGCCTATACCAATATGACCGATCCTTATCGTGCATTCATCAAAGATTATACATGGGGTAGCAATGCAACCAAAGGAAGTCAAAGTTTGATGTTCTTAGACTGGAAGCGATACAACATCGATGACACTAAAAATGATATCGCTTTAGCAGCTGCAGAAGAATTCATTCACTACTTGCATGGCGTGAACCCGTTGAATTTTGTTTACCTCTCGAACATGTATGCCTATGGAGCGGAAAACGGTGTTAATGAATTTTATCATACTTGGTTTGGCAACGGTAGCGCCAAGTGGGATCGTGTTGGCGTCTCCACCTATGGACCAGCACCTGGTTTTGTAGTTGGTGGACCTAATCCAAGCTACGACAAAGATGTTTGCTGTGCGAACAATACATGCAGCACTACCGCATGTAATGCCGAGTCTGTGGTTCCCCCGAAAAATCAGCCCGCACAAAAGTCTTACAAAGATTTTAATACGAGCTGGCCATTGAACTCATGGTCGGTCACAGAAAACAGTAACGGGTATCAAATGAATTATATACGCATGTTATCACACTTCGTTGTTGCCAATTACGACTGTAGCGGAAAGGCTAATGGAACAGCAACGTACGACGTCTGCAATATCTGCTCCGGTGGCGACACTGGCGTGACACCCATTACAGATGCCGCATTGTGCACAGAAATCGTAACGAGCATTGACGAAGACAATGAAACTGATTTTGTTGTGTTCCCTAATCCAACGAATGGCATGATCGACATCATGAATCTGAGAAAAGAAAATGTGCAGATAGAATTGCGTAACAACGTAGGGATGGCCATTGAAAATAAAATTTCAAATGAGAAAACCATCAGCTTGAATCTAGCCCACTATGCTGCTGGGTACTACGTTGTATTGATCCACCGGAACAACACTGTCGTAGCGAGGAAGGTTGTTAAAAATTAATCGCTCACAGCTTATTTGTCGAAGAAATAAACGAACGGAATTCAAATAAAAGAGGCTGCCTCCATTGCGAAGACAGCCTCTTTTTATTTCAGTTATATCGTGATTAAACTTTTGCAAGTTCTTGTACGAGGTCGATGAGTTTGTTTGAATAACCCCACTCGTTGTCGTACCATGATACTACTTTCACGAAGCCGTCGTTCAAAGAGATACCAGCTTTCGCATCGAAGATAGATGTACGCGCATCGCCAAGGAAATCTTGTGATACAACTTCATCTTCAGTATATCCAAGGATACCTTTCAATTCACCTTCAGAAGCTTCTTTCATGGCAGCCTTGATAACATCATAAGATGCAGGCTTGGCAAGTCTTACAGTAAGATCAACAACAGATACGTCAGCAACCGGAACACGGAATGCCATACCTGTAAGTTTACCTTTCAATTCAGGGATAACAAGCGCTACTGCTTTCGCTGCACCTGTAGATGAAGGGATAATATTTTGGTAAGCACCACGACCACCTCTCCAGTCTTTTGCTGAAGGACCGTCCACTGTTTTCTGCGTTGCAGTAACCGCGTGGATAGTGCTCATCAAACCTTCTACAATACCGAACTTATCGTTCAATACTTTCGCGATTGGTGCGAGACAGTTTGTTGTACAAGATGCGTTAGAAACGATTGTATGCTGTGCTGTAAGTTTCTTATGGTTAACACCCATTACGAATGTTGGTGTGTCATCTTTTGCAGGCGCAGAGAAAACAACTTTCTTCGCACCAGCGGTGATGTGCTTCTGTCCATCAGCTTGTGTAAGGAATAAGCCTGTCGACTCGATAACGATCTCAGCACCAACTTCAGACCATTTCAAGTTTGCTGGATCTTTCTCAGCAGTAACACGGATCTTCTTACCATTTACGATAAGGTTACCATCTTTTACTTCTACTGTACCATCGAACTTGCCGTGGGTAGAGTCATACTTAAGCATGTAAGCCATGTAATCAGGCTCAACGAGGTCATTGATACCGACGATCTCAATATCTTTACGATTGATAGCAGCTCGGAATGCCAGACGGCCAATACGGCCAAAACCATTAATACCTACTTTGGTCATTTTCTATTGGGTTTAAAATACGAGATGCCAAAAATAGTAGACCTGTTGTCTAAAACCAATGAAATAAAATTGCGTTTTCTATTTTTTTTAACGCACCGGTTTGCAAATCATGTTACGAAGCCTATCTTTGCACCACTTTTTACGGAATTGCTAAAAGAACCGCTTAAGCTACGTAAGGAGACAACCTAAAACGGTCCGTTCGTCTAGGGGTTAGGACACCAGATTTTCATTCTGGTAACACGGGTTCGATTCCCGTACGGACTACGATAAAGCAGAAAAAGCCATGCAATGAATTGCGTGGCTTTTTCGCTTTATCGTCCTGAAGCGATCGCCGCCGGAGATCTGCTTCAGGAAAGTCAAGAAAACCAGATTTCATCGTTTCTACAAACTCACTATTATGATCATGAATTTCGCCCATGATTCATAATGCCTTTACCTTATTGCGTTTATATATTGTTTAGCCATAAGGACCATCTACTTTACACTGGATTCACTCGAACATCGGCCAACGAATCAAAGATCATAATGACGGGCGAACTAAGAATACTGCTCCGCGAGGACCACTGGTGTTAATCTTTTGTGAGTTTTACCTTTTGAAGTTGATGCACGAAAACGAGAACCATATTTTAAAACTTCAGGTGGTAAAGGCTGTTAACCTATGCGTAGAGAAACGCTGCTGAAATTTGGTTATCAAAGAACAGCTGGTATTGAAATTACAAGCGAGGATTCCTCACATTAGGCTTCAACGATATTCTAGTTATCTCCCTCAAGATCTCAATTAACTAGTTCGATATTCGTACCTCGGGACTACAAGAAAAGTAGCAATAGCAGAAGTGATCTTTCGGCTTTTTTTGTTTTCAGTCACCGTTGGGCGCATGATGAACTTAAATGAAATTCGTTCTCAGCATTAAAAAGCTTAAAAGCTTCAGCGATGTTCGTAGGCACGTGACCTTGCACTTCCGAAGGGGTTAATTTTTAACAGCCTTGTATAATAAAGAACGCAACGCCGTTCAATGTAGTCAATACGGTTCGCCTCAAATTTCAGCGATAAAAAAATGCAGATGTTTTTCTCGCAAGTCTTTCAAATCATCATACTACCCTTATATTTGCAGCCTCTTAGGAGGTACCCGCATAAAATACGAGAAGCCTCTGAATCAAGATTAACCTAAACGGTCCGTTCGTCTAGGGGTTAGGACACCAGATTTTCATTCTGGTAACACGGGTTCGATTCCCGTACGGACTACGAAAAAGCAGAAAAAGCCATGCAATGAATTGCGTGGCTTTTTAACTTTATCGTCCTGAAGCGATCGACGCAGGAGATCTGGTTCAGGAAAGTCAGGAAACTAGATTCCATCGTTTCTACGAACTCCCTATTATGAACGTGAGTTTCAACCCATGATTCATGATGCCTCTACCTTATTGCGTTTATATATTGTTTAGCCATAAGGACTATCTGCTTTACACCGGATTCACCTCGAACATCGGGCAACGAATCAAAGATCATAATGAAGGGCGAACTAAGAGTACTGCTCCGCGAAGACCGCTGGTGTTAATCTTTTGTGAGTTTTAGCTTTTTGAAGTCGACGCACGAAAACGAGAAACATATTTTAAAACTTCAGCTGGTAAAAAGGCTGTTAAACTTATGCTTAGAGAAACGCTGCTAAAATTTGGTTATCAAAGCACGGTTGGTATTGAAATTATAAGCGAGCATTCCTCCCATTAAGCTTCTACGATATTCTAGTTATCTCCCTCAAGATCTCAATAAAAAAGTTCGATATTCATACCCTCGGGATTACAAAAAAAAGAGCGAGTGTGAGGTCGAGAGCGAGCTGACTTGCCCTGTTTTTTTCTTCGCTCTCACACTGCATTCATCCCCTCTATTTCTCTCCGGTTGTTAGCAATTGATCGCCCCATTACGTTTGACTTTGAAAAACTTGATGTCTACAAAAAAGCTAAGATTTTTAATTCCAGTGTCAGAGATTTTATCAGGAACACAAGACTAAACAACACAATAGGGATCAGCTGAGAAGAGCTGCATTTAGCATCCCTTAAAACGATTCAGCAACCGAAAAATAGAAGTAGCCACCATCGCGACCGAACGCGTAATCGAAACGGATATTCAATCGTTCTGCAGGGTTTACCGCGAAACGAATTCCTGAGCCTACCGAATACTTTAGCGTAGCACCTTTAACATCGCTAACAGAATCGAAAACATCGCCAACACCGGCAAATCCTACCATGCCTAATCTCCAGAACAACGGAAGACGATATTCCAACTGGGTTCCAAAAAAATGGCGATCGCGATAACGATACTTCGGATATCCGCGCAAAATATCATCACCACCAACGACAGATAAATCCAGAAAAGGAACATCTCCGTAGCTCAAGCGCACTTTTGTTTGCAAACCGATTGACTGCCTATCCCCTATCGGCCAATGATGCTGATACAATCCATTGGCAACAAAAAATGAGAATGTACTTCCTACTGCCTTCGTATAAACATAGGTAGAGAGTTCCAACAGTTTCCCTGTGCGTGCATTGATCGCGTTATCTCTACTATCGTACACGCCAACCACACCAATAGCAGAGCCTATTCCGCCCTTGTAACCCGTCACCGTACCCTGCTCCAACACCCCTCCCTCTGTGTAACTAAAATTGTATTCGTACTCAAAGTGATAATCCAGTCCAACGAATAACGCGGGTTGTATTTTCTTCAATACCAGATTTTTTAAACTGATCAAACTATACTCATAACGTTCTTCATTCGATGCAGGGGTAGCGTTACCCACACCAAAAAAACGGTCGGGGAAATTCCGATAGCGCGCTTCGCCTTTCAATAAATAATTTTCGTTGCGTGTAAAAATATTCCACACGCCCCACACATCAAGTTGTTTATTCTGAGTGTAGTCAGCAAGAAATTGAACATACGACACACGCGTCAATTGCTCGTACTCATACTTGGGTGGAGTCTTAAAATAATAAACACCTGCCCCTCCAAATGCCCATCGCGTATCGGGCGTATAATAGACTAATGGCAGTACAAAAAATCCATTCTTCTCAACAGTCACCGTATCATCCATACGACTGAATCCAAACAACTTCTTTTTAGCCTGCGCAACGCACAGATTACAGAGCAACACGAGAATGAGACAAGAAAATACAGTACGAAATAAGAACAGCATGAACTCCTGCTTTAGTATGGCGATCGAAGTAGATCGTTAAACAATAATGCCAACGTTTTGTTTTCGATTAGCACCGTTAGCTAGCAAAAATACAACGTTTACACTAAATGATCCATCATAATCAAAGGCCGCACTATCATTTTGGGACGGTCCATCGTTATCTTTACTGAATACTCACGCAATAGAATCGCAGACGTTAGCGCGTTATGCAAAAACAAATTATCACAAGCATATGAATAAATTCGTTTGGTTAGGACTGGCTTTAATTTCAGGAATGGTTTTACCAATACAAGCATCTTTAAATGCAAAAGTCGGAAAGGTACTTGAAAGTGGCGTCGCTGCATCACTGCTCTCCTTTGTAGTAGGAGGCCTATCACTTGTCATGTACATCGTATTCTCCAGTGAGACGATCAATACACAAGCGTTTAAATCAATACCCGCACTAGGCTGGATTGCTGGACTACTCGGCGCATTCTACGTAACGATTGTTATCTTCACCATCCCACGCATAGGCCCCGCGTTGACGTTCAGCCTAATTGTCGCCGGACAAATGATTGTTGCGCTCATTCTTGAACATTTCAATCTGCTCGTGGCGCAGCAACACAGCATTAACCTACCGCGAATTCTCGGTATGTTACTCATTATCGGTGGCGTGATTCTGATCAGAAAATTCTGATTCGTTTACCCGTTAGCCGTTGAGCCCAATTGCCCGTAATCGACCATTTGTGTCTTGCATCGAACACGCGATCATCATCCGAGCCCGATAACGTATTGACCAGCAGCTACCTAACTTTTGGCTAAGTTTTAGCAATAGCACATTTGGTAAAGCTCCTCTTATGTTAAAAAATTATCTGATCGTTGCCTTTCGAAGCCTCTCGAAGAATAAGCACTACGTCATTATCAACACTGTTGGACTTGGAATTTCATTAGCGTGTTGCATTACAGCATATCTTCTCATCGCTTTCAACATGGAATTCAACAGTTTCCACAAGGCTGAAAAAACAGCAAACATTTTTGCTGTGCATACTCATTCTCATGAACGTGATGGTCGAGCAGTTATCGACAACACTGCACCAAATGCTATGGCGCCCATTGCGCTGGAAGAAATTGCAGGCATAAAAAGTTATACGCGATATCAAATTGGCGGGGGAGCTTTGCGGTATAAGGACAATGCCTTCAATCAGGCAATCGCATTCGCGGACAGCTCATTTTTTGAAATGTTTGATTTTCCACTTGAGAAAGGAAGCCATCGGTCGTTTCAAGAAAAAAACTCGATTTTCATTTCGGAGACATTGGCCAGAAAATATTTCGGCAATGAAGATCCAGTTGGTAAGATGATGACATTAAAGAGTATCAATGAATTTGAAATTGATGTTATCGTTGGTGGTGTTGTCAAAAAAGTGCCGTCTAACACCTCGTTCTACTTTGATGCAATCATGCGCATGGAACATTTTCTATCGCTCAACAAAGTCGCTGCTGATGATTGGGGCGATTGGCGCAACCCCTCTACTTTCTTTGCACTAACATCTGCCGACAACGCACCACAAGTAACGAAGTCGTTACAGAAGTACATTCCTACGCGTAATAAACTAAGAACCGAAATGGTTGTGGAATCTTATTCACTCGCACCATTCAAAGAAGTTATTTCACACGACAACATCCGAAACTCTTCTGTAGCCCTTGCCTTGGACCAAATTGCATTGACGGTTTTTATGGCAATGGCAGGATTAATTTTACTAATTGCCTGCTTTAACTTGACGAATACGTCGATTGCCATGACAACAAAGCGATTGAAGGAAGTTGGTGTCCGCAAAGCAATTGGCGCCGCACGACGACAAATCGTTTACCAATTTCTACTCGAAACTGTATTGACTGTAGTACTATCGATTTTAGTTGGACTTACCATCGCGCAATTTATCGTACCAATATTTGCTGCGATGTGGCACCTACCTTATGGCATGCAAGACCTCAACGGAATCAACCTCGTAATAGCCCTTACAATTTTGCTCTTCGTATGCGCTTTGATTGCCGGAATATATCCAGCATTATCGAGCAGTGGATTCAGACCAACGCAGTTGTTAAAAGGTAACATCAAAATCAATGGCACAAACATGCTGACCCGATCCTTGATTGCATTCCAATTCGCGCTATCGATTGTCGTGCTTGTCGGTGGTGTTACTTTTATTCGAAATGCAAAATTTCAAGAATCATTGGAATTTGGATACAACACCAATGGTATCATCACTGTGAGAACCTCGGGAGAAAAGGAATATGAAACATTCGCCTCAGCGATCGCCCCTAATTCTAAAATCCTAAGTGTGGGTATTGCCGATGGTAACCTCGGTACCAACAGTTACTCGACACCTATCAAGTCCGACACCTCTACTTATGATGTTCAGGCATTGGGCGTTGGCAAAAATTATCTAGAAACGATGGGATTAAAATTAGTCGCTGGACGATACTTCAATCTCGACAACCAATCGGATCAGGAAGAGGGTTTAATCGTGAACAAAGCGTTTTTGACGAAGGTGGGATTAGACGATCCGATCGAAAAAGTGATTTACTTGCACAACATGAAACACATCATCGTTGGTGTAGTGGAGAATCACATCGACAACCTTTACCGTGCACGCGAAGTCGAACCATTCATCTTTTACCCTGCAGGGAAACATCAGTACATGAACATGGTTGTGAAGGTTGACAAAGACAATGTAAAAGATATGCGCCAATACTTGGAAGGAAAGTGGAAAGAGACATTCCAAATCATTCCATTTGAGAGTTATACACAAGAAGAGCTCGTGCTTGGCGACAGCAAGAGTACAAATTCGAATCTACAGAAGATCCTAATTTTTATCACGGTTTTGGGTGGACTACTATCGCTCTCTGGAATTTTTGCGCTCGCCTCTCAAAACATCGCCAAACGCACGAAAGAAATTGGCATTCGAAAAACGCTTGGCGCGTCCGTGGGGAGCATTATTAATGCGATCAATAAGGAGTTTCTAATCATTCTTGTTATCGCCGCGATACTTGGATCTGTCGGAGGATACTTTCTCACAGAAATGATGTTAGGGTCAATCTATGCACTTCGCATTGATGTAGGCACTGTTCCTACAATACTGTGCGCGCTGACAATTTTCTTGATGGGAATGTTAACAACATGTTCAACGATTATGCGTGCCGCTAAAAGTAATCCGGTAAAAGCATTAAGATCTGAATAATATAAAAAAAATGGCGCTTCGAGTTTCATCTACAGTACAGACTCGAAGCGCGCTAACGAATCCGTATCATAGGCTAAAATGCTGCGACACTGCTCATTAACATTGATTCGCAAAACGCACCTAAACAGTATTCATCTTCAGCTCGATCTTGAACACGGTTCCCGAGTCAGGTTTGCTTTCTATTTTAATCCTTCCGCCCAAGGCTTCAACTTGTGTTCGAACCAGGAATAATCCAAGTCCCTTTCCTTCAACATGAAAATGAAAGCGTTTATACAAATTAAACACAGTACTCGCGTGACGTTCCAAATCAATACCTAAACCATTGTCGGTAACCGAGAGAAGGAATTGATGGCCGACCATCTTAGACTTCACAATAACGATAGGCTTCCTGTCTGGATGACGAAACTTAATCGCATTGCTAACCAAGTTAAAAAGTATACTCTCTATATACTGGCACAACGATACCACTACGGGCGCTTTGCTAAAGTCTGTAAGTACTTCTGCATCCGTTGTGAAAATTTCTTGCTCCAACATCGACGTCACCTTCTTCATCACTTCGTCTAACGTTATCTTGGTGTACACATCGGTATTCAACTTCTGTATACTTAAAATCATGGTTAGATCTTTGAATACATTGTCAAAGTCATTGGTCGATTTTACGATCAAATTGATCAGGTTAGCACGGTCTGACTCTTGATCTGAGTCTTTCAACAACCTTGAAAGACCAATCAATCGCGCCATGGGTGCCCTGAAATTATGCGAGATAATGTAACCAAACTGCTCCAACCTATTATTTTGCTCAATCAACTCGAGGTTAGTTTTACGAAGGTCGCGGTTTTGCTCACTTACTTCTTGCGTGAGCTCCTTATTCCGCTCCTGCATCATATTGTGTTGACGCTCGATGATCTGATATGCCTCAGTAAGCTTCTCCGTTCTTTCTTGCAAAGCATTGCGTTGCCGTTCAATTTCAACTTGGTGAAGATTCATTTGTTCATTGTGCGATACAATCTCTTCGTTTTGCGCTATGATCTCTTCGTTCTGTGCTAAAATTTCGTTCGTTCGCTCCTGCACTTGGTTCTCCAACTCTAGTTTTTGTCTCGACAAAACATCCGCTGTGTCTTGCCGTGCTGCCGCAAGCTGCGTTGATATTCGAATGGTCTTGTTGAATAGAAACATCATGTAAAGCAAGGCTGGCACCATGATAAAAAACAAGACGATCTGCAATACATATCCATTTCGAAGTGCTAATCGATAACGAGCGTGAGCTTGTTTGGCTATTGAATCTTCAAAACTGTTTACGTGATTCGTGAATCTGACATAAGACAAGTACGCGTAAAGGCCAAGATCTTTCTTAAGCATTGCGTTAAACTCACCGATCTTCTGTTGCTCCGCGAGAACGAGCATGCTGCGAATAGTGCCTATGTAAATATTGGTCGAATCCCTTAGCGTATTAAACGATTCCATTGGAAAATGCTGCTTCGCTAACGAAACTTCTAATCGCCGCAGTATCGTATCCATTTGCGCGAACCCTTTGAGAACAACATCATGCTGAACATCGGAAAATATCAATGCATAGCCCCGCAATCCCATATCGAGTTGATGAATGGTGCGAATAATATCGAGTGTATTTACTTTAATCCGCTCAGCCTCCTCCTGCTGTGCCTTGTTGTACTCAATCACCTTGTTATTTTGATACATCAAAATGATGTTGGCCAATAGCAGCGATAAAATCAAAACAAACAGAATATAGACGATATAACCTTCCACCTTTCTTGAAAAAGCGCCCAGGTTTAGTGACAATCTGCCGTCGAAAGGTTTCATGACCAATAAGGTAGCCAAAAACTTCCTCGCTGAAAAGCGTTGCAACGATGCTATTCCAAAAAATAAAAAAAGTCCAAGTCTTCCATCATCTGAAAAACTTGGACTAAAATTTAAATTATCGACACTGTTAGAATTTCTGCTTTACAGCATAGTCAACAGCACGTGCCGTTAATGCCATATAGGTCAGTGACGGATTTTGTGTCGAGGTCGACGTCATACAAGCACCGTCGGTCACAAATACATTTTTACATGCATGCAACTGATTCCATTTATTCAACAATGATGTTTTCGGATCATTCCCCATACGAACACCACCCATTTCATGAATATCCAAGCCTGGTGCCTGTTTACTATCGTGAGTTTTAACATTCTTAAACCCGGCTTTTTCAAACATTTCTGTCATCTGCTCAAGATAGTCTGCAACCATCTTGTCGTCATTTGTGTCGTAGTCTATATTGATTTTCAACAAAGGTATACCCCATGCATCTTTCTGATTAGCATCCAGCGACACAAAGTTGGTATCCTTCGGAATTGTTTCGCCCATCATGTGAGAGCCAACATGCCATCCGCCAAGAGTCGGCTTGAACAAGTTCGCTTTTAGATCCGCCCCCACACCTTCTGCATGGTGATTCACCCATCGGTTTGCATCAAAGCCCGCGGCATAGCCGCGCAAGAAATCCGTTTCTTGTTTTCTTACATTCCTAAAGCGCGGGATATAACATCCGTTGGGTCTATTCCCCGATTTTGTAAAGTTTTCAAAGCCTTCAACTTCTGCAGAAACACGTGCGCGATAATTATGAAAAGCTACATACTTTCCTAATAAACCGTTGTCGTTTCCTAACCCAGCAGGGAAACGATTCGACGTAGAGTTAAGCAAGATCAGGTTAGTATTCAGCGCCGCCGCATTTACAAAGATCACGTTGGCAAAATATTCGATCGACTCTTTTGTCTCCGTATCAATCACGCGCACGCCAACGGCCTTCCCTTTCTTGTCGTCATAAATAATTGAATGCACAACTGAATTGGGTCTCAATGTAACGTTGCCAGTTTTTAGCGCCCATGGAATGGTTGAAGCGTTGCTGCTGAAATATCCACCAAATGGACAACCACGTTGACACAAATTACGATGCTGGCATTTCACACGCCCTTGTTGAATGTGAATATCTTTAGGCTCGGTGATGTGTGCGCATCTTCCGATGATAATGTGACGATCATTGTATAGTTCAGCAACCTTCGCTTGAAAGTATTGTTCTACTTTAGTCATCTCCATCGGTGGCAAAAATTCACCGTCCGGAAGTTCTGCAAGGCCATCCTTATTACCCGATATGCCTGCGAACTTTTCAACATAGCTATACCATGGCGCAATGTCTTTATAGCGAATAGGCCAATCAACAGCGAAACCGTCGCGTGCAGGTCCTTCGAAATCAAATTCGCTCCAGCGTTGAGTTTGCCTAGCCCATAACAACGATTTCCCGCCTACTTGGTATCCACGTATCCAATCGAATGGCTTGTCTTGAACATAAGGATGCTCTTTGTCCTTCACAAAAAAATGTGCTGCATCTTCATTGAACGCATAACACTTACTCACAATAGGATTCTCTTGCTTTACATCGCGTGGCATTTCACCGTAATGCTCGAATTCCCACGGGCGTTTATTCGTTGTTGGATAATCGACGTTATGCTTCACATCGCGTCCGCGCTCTAGCACGAGGGTTTTAAATCCCTTCTCACCAAACTCTTTCGCTGCCCATCCACCGCTAATACCTGATCCGATTACGATCGCATCAAAAGTATTTTTATCCTTTGCATCTATATTTAAGTTCATCCTAAAATTACCTTTAAGTCGTTGGGATCTTTAATTTCAACTACACCTGTAAAGTGCCCTGGAATCATATTGTAGTGATACACATTAGTCATCACAGATTCAGTACCTACAAATCCACGAATGGTATGACGACGGAATTGTTGATAGAAGTCACCAACATTTTTTTCGGTGATTTTTCCATCGTTCATTTCTTGTAGTAAGGTCTGAAGATCTGCGGCACTGCACTCGGCGATGGTTTTACCAAAACGATCGTCAGCAATTGTGGTGAGGTGATCAAGACCTGCAAGAAACTTCTTCTGATCTTCTTCTGAAGTACAATCGTCCACCATCCGCCACACGTAGCTTTGCACGTCAAGTTCCTTCGCTCCAGGAGTATCTGTTTTAGGAATAAGTGCGTCGACTAATGCGGTTACTGAATTTTGATGATGCCCAGTAATTTTAAGTTTGTGGAGGGAAATGGTCGCCTCTTGGGCCGTCTCTTTCCCTGTGCAGTGCGGCAATACTACTGCCGCTCCTGCCAGCAGCCCCAACTGTTTGAGGAGCATTCTTCTTTTCATAGAGATCGTTTTTGTGGTTCTTTACCGACAATTCACACTGCCGATGGTTATTCGAAATTAATCATCTCTCATTTCACGACAGCGTTTTTTGAAAGAAAATATGTCCCAAAATACAATGGTAATCATACATCGATCGAAAAATGACCCGAATCCATCAAAATTACGGACTGTAGTAAAAGGATTTAGCACTATTGGTGCAACCGCTTGCCACCAGGCACAATTTACTGAGGTTTTAACTCGCCCATCTCTCCATAACTTTTCAGCAACACATTTGCCGGGTTATCCGCCACTAACTTCACGTCTAACAAATACTGGAGCCCATTTTTAGCATCGAATTTCTGCTGAAACTTTTTGTAGCCATTGAGCATAAAGAGGATAGTCAATTGTCCCTTAGGAACGTCAATGGTATAACTGCCGTCTTGTTTTGTAACAGTGCCGTGTGATGTCCCCTTCACGATTATATTCACGCCGGGTACAGGCTTATCGTTCTCATCATTTACAAATCCGCTCACGGGAACATCTTGTCCAAAAGCTGCAGCCGCTAATAAAAGCATGGGAATAAAAACCGACAATACTCTTTTCATAAACTTTCCAATTTGGATATCACAAAAAATCTATTCAACCAAGCTTACTTCAACAAATCCCGGACTTCCATAATTGCAAATCCAAGAAGGTTCTCCCCTTTCCATTGGTGCGGATTTTCAGCGCCTTTCGCGTCTTGACTCAAACCAATTCCCCAGATGCTGTCCACCGGACTTGCCTCCACGATAATTCGATCTTGTGTAGTTAAAAGATAATCCTTCAACTTTGCATCCTGTTGGAATTTGTAAAGGTTACCCCGTTTTACGATGTCGAATTTTGAGGCATCCCATTGCTGAGTGTCAAAGTTCCGAATTTGCCGACCTAATTCTTTCACCTCGCCGGGTTTATCCGAACGAACAATTTTTTCAAAGCAAGCATCATCATCAAACAACTTTGCTTTCTGCGCCATTATCCAATGCTCCGCTGTCTTGTAGGATACTCCATCGACAACAAACAGAGATGGATACCACTGACTAAACACAAATTGCCCTAACGCCTTCCCTTTCTGAGTATGTCCCCAGAAGAAAATGAACTTGAGCGTTTCACCGCTATCGTATTTTGTTTTAACCCAAGCTAAATCGTAATGTATCATATTATTTCTCTACGAGCCGCTGCTACTGACAACGTTTTTTTTTAATTACACAAAGCAGAATTTCAGCCCCGAAGGCATCAAAATCAATTCGCGTGTTCAATGTTGCATTCTGGTTATGATAGCATGCAAAGTAATTGTAATACTCTTGGGTAGCGACATTTTCCCACGGATAAGTAATCTTCTGGTGATGATCGTGCACGCCTACCTGATCCACGGTTACACCAAGCATATGAATGGCGTTGCCACAACTAAGTTGATCCAACAATTCATCGACACGATGTACTACATAATGATCCCATATATGCTTTACGATCTCAGCGTATTGCTCAAATGTATTACTTCCTAGTCCAAAAAAACTTTTAAACATCAACTTCAACTCTTCACCAGAGCGCATTTTTACCGAGATATTAAATTGTCTACCCACGGTAAAACGATACCAAACAATCCAATCGTTGGAATGCTTATAATCAACGATATCGTCTTGGAAATATTTCACCATCGTTTTTCCAATCAGGTCACCACCCTCAAATTCGATATAACTTTCAGTCAAAATCAGCTTGCGCTTACGATCAAACCACGACAACTTGATGTGATACTCTTTCATCGTTCGTTATCAATTTTTACCCTTAATTTCGAAATGTCCGCCATTGGGATGACGACCCCGACAATCGCAAGTCGCAAAATCATTGCTTTCTTTCCACACTAATGCCTTGCGATTACTTTCGTGCCATCCTCTCAGCGCTTTCTGAAACCTCAATCGTCGTTTCAAATTCCGGATCGTGTTCCAATAAACACAATACCCGCAGCCCTTTTCGTCAAATGAAACACCAAGTAAATCGAACGTAGGAACGCCATGAATTATTTCTTGAAGCGCAACGTAGGCTACATCACCGACTGTATAATGTCCGCCGAAATTTGGAACAAATACATTCGTTTGAGTCGTATCTGAAACTCGGTCGATGAGTGCCGATATAACGGCCTGCTTACCGGAGACTACGCGCCAAAAAATTCCGTCGCCGCATCCCACAGAAAGTACTTCAGCAGGAATACGGTCACAGATATAAGGCATATCCCGAACGAAGACAAGACTATCAACGGCAGTAGTGTTTCGCTGCGCCAACGTCATGTCAGGAGAAAACCAGAACACGACGATCAACATCCATGCATACCGTGGCATTAAATAAACTGACAATTCCATGATCAACCAATTTGCACTATATTTTTAAAAGAATCCAGCATAACAATATTTATCATTCGCCGCTATCTTTAACATATGGTTGACACTGCCCTTGCTTCCCTTTTTGCACATTTCGAACAATACATTAAACTATCAACATCATTACGCGATGCGCTAGCAGAACGTATGCACCTTGTAACGTTTAAGAAGGGGGATCTAATTCACAACGCCGACACGATTTGTAAAGAAAGCTACTTTATTCAGAAAGGGATACTAAGGACTTACTTTCTGAAAGATGGAAAAGAAATTACGGAATATTTTGTGAGCGAGAATGAGTGGGTAAACTCGCCGCGGAGCATGATCCAACAGAAGGTTGACATCTATTTCATTGATGCCCTCGAAGATACCATCGCCTTTAAATTAAAGATCCACCACCTTGGCTACCTCTTCGATAATTTCCCGGAAATGGAGCGATATGCTCGACTATCGATGGGAAGCCTATTTGGTCATTTCATGGAACGTATTACCTCACTCAGGTTTACAACTGCGAAAGAAAAGTACGACCATTTTCTTACCGTTTACGGCGACCTATATCCACGCTTACCCCTTGGAATGGTCGCATCCTATCTCGGCATTACACAAGAAACATTGAGTCGCCTACGCGCAGAACGATAACTTTTTGATCTGGATCAAAAATCAACTCCAACACTTTTTGCTGCTTTGTATCATCAAAAACAAAGCAACACATGAAACGGATTAGCTTAATTTTAGCGGGCTTTTTATATGCATCGTCATTGTACGCACAGATTGTTCTGCCGACACAAAACACCGAAAGCAAACTTTATCTTGGCGCAGGTAAAAAGCAAGCATTAGTTGTCGGATTGGGTGGTTCCGAAGGTGGCAACGCATGGGCTAGTGATCACTGGAAAAAAACGCGAGACCAATTTATACAGCGCGGCTATGCTTTTCTTGCGATCGGGTATTTCGCCGCGCCCGGCGCCCCAGATACTTTAGATCAAATTGCGCTAGAAGACATTTACAACAGCATAAAAATTGCAACGCGACACAAACAAATCGATGGAACACGCATCGCCATCGTGGGTGGGTCTCGTGGCGGAGATCTCGCGTTACTGATCGCGAGTTACTATTCAGAAATCAAATGCGTGGTGGCGATCGTTCCTAGCCACGTCACTTTCCCAGGACACACCATGCACTTCACAACTTCTTGCTGGACCTACAACGGGAAGCAACTCCCTTTCGTTCCTGTTAATGAAAAAGCTGTGCCTGCGCTACTACAACGTAATTTAAGAGGCGCATTTGAAGCCATGCTTGAGGATAAAGTCGCTGAACAAAGCGCTTGCATTGACGTTCAAAAAATCAAGGGACCTATTTTACTTCTGTCAGCGACGAAAGACGAAATCGCGCCAACTACACCAATGTGCGACAAGATGATCGACAGGCTTAAAAATCACGACTTCAAATTTCCCTACGAACATATCGCCATCGACGGTGGCCACAGTGAACCATTGAAACACTTCGATAAAATATTTGGATTCCTGGAAAAGAACTTCAAGCCTTAGAACTTTTTAATGCTCTGTCACATCATGATGATGATTTTCAAATCATTTTAGTTCCCATCAGCGTCGCACCGCCTGCGACGCTGATATTTTCGTCGTACGCGATTTGCACGACTTTCTTAATAGAAAGATAATATTCCATTCCGGAAGTCTACATATCAAACAGCTACCTTCACGTCGACTTTTTAGCATCTACGCGAAGTTTTTTAGCACACCCTGATCATGTTCAAGATCTTTGAATTCAATTCGATTCGTAGTCGGATGGTTACCGGCTTTCTTTTCCTCACATTCTTGATTTTAATCCTCGCCGTAGTTTCCCTCTTTATCATCGAACGCATTACCGAAGCCGCACGCGTAAACAGCGCCATCAGTCAGCTCGAAACACATACTTTAAACTTAATCAAATCAGATAACGATTTCTTCGATCAGGAAACAATCAACCGCGACTATTTTAAGAATCACCAAAGTTCGTTCCTCATCACACACGATACCCTGGTTAAAAGCATCACTAGCAGGATATCATTGATCATAGACAAGGAACGATCTTCAAATGTCGACCTCACGAATAGTCTGCAACAAATTGACTCGACCCTAAAAGCATACGATCTCCGATTTCGCCGAATCGAGAATCTTTTGTTTCAACGGGGGTTCATGGACTACGGTGTTGAAGGTGCAATGCGATACCACGCCCATGCCCTCGAAGAAGCAATAAAAGAAACAGATAAAGCGGACCTGTTGTATCTGCGGAGACATGAGAAAGACTTTCTACTCAGGAATGACACGTTGTATGTGAACTTCTTTTTAGACCGCGTGGAGTTATTGTTCGCCAAACTAACAGAAACTAAGAATAACGACGAGGTCTTAAACCATCTTCATGCATATGAAAGCCTCTTCCTGGAACTCGCCACGTTACAACAATCCATTGGTCCGAACAGTAAAACGGGTTTACGCAGCGAACTCAACACACTTGCGAATCAACTCGCAGAACAGTATTACGCACTCTCTGCATATTCCTATTCTAGAACAGAATTTGCCTACCACAACCTCAGAATATTCTACATTATTTTACTCGCCGCAGCCTTACTATTTTCCATTATCTCCGCTTATTGGATATCTAAAAAACTATCAGAACCAATCACCAGGCTCTCCAGTGTCATTCAAGACGCGGTATTCTTTCGCAACACGATGGAAATAGATTTACGCTTAAACAAAGCAGCCATCGAAATATCTTCCTTGGCAGGAGCATTCAACCAATTATTGAATCAAGCAAAAACGCAAATGCTTCGTATTAAGACAAAGTCGACATTGCTCAAGCAAAAAAACCGAGAACTTAAAAAGCTAAATCGAGAACTCGACAATTTTCTCTATAGCACAGCGCACGATCTCCGTTCGCCATTAAGCTCGTTACTCGGCTTGATCAATATCATGCGTTACGAGAACAAACAACCAGACTTAGAAGATCACCTCGATATGATGGAAAAAAGTGTACAACGATCAGAGAACTTTATTTCACAAATCGTAAGCTATTCCAAGAATAAGCGCATGGACCAAGTTTTCGAACTGATCGATTTAGAATTTATCATTAATCACATTCTCGAAGACCACCGTTTTGTACACGGTGCCAATCGTATCAGTAAAATGATCACCATTAATAACAAAATACCTTTCTATTCAGACAGAAACCGTGTGATTATTCTTTTTACAAACTTGATTTCGAATGCCATCAAATACGCTGATCTAGAAAAGCCGTCGCCTTACATCAGGGTAATTATAAATATCAACGAAGACGCAGCAGATATTCAATTCTCCGACAACGGACTGGGTATTCGCAAAGAACACCTCCCAAACATATTCAAGATGTTCTACCGTGCGCATGATCTATCCAAGGGATCCGGTCTCGGGCTGTTTATCTTTAAGGAAACGATCACGAGGATGAATGGACACGTGACGGTTGAATCGACAGAAAAGATTGGAACAAAGTTTACGATTAATCTACCGAATCATTGCCAAGCGGAAGTTTCGATAAAGCAACATCTCGTTGCCCAGTAGATGACATTCAATAAGGTGCAAAACACCTACTGCACTAAGTCGACGTTATAAAACCCGCCACGATTTTCCTTTCGTTGAATCGACTGTCTGATAATCAAAAATGCAATGGTGATCAAGTTTCTAAGCTCACAAAGCTGAGGTGACAACACCGCCTTGTCATAAAGCTTTTCCGTTTCGTGATACATCAAGTCGACGCGTTTTAGAGAACGTTCCAAACGTTCATTGGAACGCACAATAGCAACGTAGTCACTCATCAATGAGCGTAGTTCCTTTTGATTGTGTGTGATCAAAATCTGCTCACGCGGCACGAGTGTCCCAACGGCGTCCCAATCCGGAATGTCTGTCGCCATCTCTATTGACGCTATCCTGTCCTTAATGTCTTTGTAACAACGATCAGCATACACAATTGCTTCTAACAGTGAGTTTGAGGCAAGTCTATTCGCACCATGCAGCCCCGTTCTTGCACACTCTCCACAAGCATACAAGTTATTTAACGTTGTCCGTCCAGCTTTGTCAACTTCAATACCGCCGCATTGATAATGCGCTGCCGGCGCTACAGGAATTAATTGCTTTGTGATGTCAATTCCTTTCTCCAGGCACTTCTCATAAATATTTGGAAATTTGGCAATCAGTTCATCTTTATTTAAGTGTGTACAATCGAGAAATACACATTCATTTCCGGAGGTAATCAGTTCGTTGTCGATAGCTTGCGCAACGATATCCCTAGACGCCAATTCTGCGCGTTCATCATATCGAAACATAAAACGCTCGCCTGACTTATTACGAAGGTAAGCACCGAATCCTCGAATTGCCTCCGTGATTAGAAACGCCGGATTATCATCTACTGAATAAAAAGCAGTCGGATGAAATTGAATAAATTCCATCTCTTTCACACTGGCCATGGCGCGATAAGCCATCGCCACGCCATCGCCTGTCGCTATGGTCGGGTTCGTTGTTGTTCGATAAACTTGACCGCAGCCACCAGTCGCGAGCACTGTCACCTTCGAAAGAAACTTTTCGATCTTACAGGTTTGTTGATCCATCACATAAGCACCATAACACGTGATGCCGGGTTGAGGCCTAACGATCTTTTGCTTGAATTGGTGCTCGGTAATAAGATCAAGAGAAAAGTGATGGGGCAACACCTTAATGTTTGGCAATCTACTAACATGATGCAGAAGACTTTTTTCTATTTGCCACCCCGTGATGTCTTTGTAATGGATAATGCGTTCTGCTGTATGACCACCTTCCCTTCCGAGCGCGAGATTTCCAGCGTCATCTACATCGAACGAAACACCCCAGCTCATGATCTCTTCCAATCGCTGTGGTCCTTCCTTGATAACCGACTCTACGATGTCGCGATCGCATAGTCCGTCACCCGCGCGCAACGTATCCGCTATGTGTTTGTCGAACGAATCTTTCAACTCGTCAAGGACGACAGCAATTCCACCTTGAGCATACTTCGTATTGGATTCACTATCACCAGACTTAGTGATGATCGTTACCGTTAATTCTGGAAAACTTGTCGCCATTTTAATGGCAAATGAAAGACCGGCAATTCCTGAACCGATCACCAATACGTCTGTTTGCGGCATAGATTAGCTTTTGGAAATCTCCAGCATGCGCTGAATAGGAAGAAGTGCCTTGCGCTGAATAGCTTCGTCTACATGAATCTCCGGCGATTCGTAACGTAAACACAAATACAATTTCTGCATGGTGTTCAGGCGCATAAAGGCGCACTCACTACACGCACACGTATTATCTTCATGACTTGGCGCAGGGATGAATGATTTCTGAGGTGCCTCCTTCAGCATCTGATGAAGAATGCCGGCCTCGGTAGCAACAATATATTCTTGGCTAGAATCGTTCTTCACAAAATTGATCATGCCTGTTGTCGACCCGATGTAATGCGCAACCTTCAGCAAGTGATCTTCGGACTCAGGATGCGCGATAATTTTTGCAGTCGGGTGTTGCTTATGGAGTTCTAAAAGTTTGTCGATTGCGAACGCTTCGTGAACGATGCAAGCACCCTCCCATAACAACATGTCGCGACCAGTTTTCTTAATCAAATAGCGTCCGAGATTTTTATCTGGTGCGAAAATGATTGGTTTGTCTAATGGAACAGAATTGACAATCTTTTCAGCATTTGCAGACGTACAAATGATGTCACTCATCGCTTTAATTTCTGCGCTACAATTTATGTAGGTGATAACGACATGATCCGGATGCGCTTCACGAAATGCTCTGAATGCATTTGGCTCTGCCGATTCGGCGAGAGAACATCCCGCTTTAAGATCAGGGATTACAACCTTCTTCGATGGGTTTAGAATCTTCGCGGTCTCTCCCATGAAATGGACACCCGCGAAAACAATCAGATCTGCTGTGGTCGACGCGGCTTGCTGCGACAAACCTAAACTATCACCGACGTAATCAGCGATGTCTTGAATGTCACCCGTTTGATAATAATGCGCGAGAATAACCGCGTTCTTCTCTTTTCTTAGGCGATTTATTTCAGCGACCACGTCGAGTCCTGAGGGAATAGGAATATCCAAATAGCCCTTCTGGATGAGCTTACTGGCTGCTTTTGCTTCGATTTCGTTCAGTACCATTCGCGTTTATATCGATTCAGTTAATTCGATGTCAAGCAGTTACGTCCACTTCAAACATCTACAACGCACAAAGTACGGCAAATCGAAAGCAACGCGCAAGCCTTTCAAAAAAGGGATAGAAAAGTGCAAGAATGTTGAGCTCAACGGGAACTTTCCGGCGGCAATCATCAACGATCATTGCACTTTCCTTTCCTATCGCGCGCTATTCTTTAATGAACTTCTTCACCACTTTCCCACCACCCTGTTGAATGCTGATGAAGTAGAGCCCATTGGCAAGATTTGATATATCGATGGGATTATGATGATCCTTAATTGTACGGACTGGTGTGCCATCTGCCGCCGTGATCTGAAAAGGACCACGCTGAAAAGATGGCGACGTTTCGATCGTGAGCAAGGAACTTGTACGCGTTGGAAAAACACTGAATACATTTATACGCTCGTTGTCTGCGCTTAGCTCCTCCGTTGCCTCACGCGACACGGTGTTACCCGTGCGATAAAGAAACACACAATTCATCATCGACACACCACTTGCTGTCTCCCATGAGGTCAGAAATCCGTCTGGCGTTCTTCGCCACCACTGCGCCCACATCAATCCTTTAGAATTTCGATAACGCCAGGCTTCTTTCGCATTGTAATCTAGCCAAGCACCATAAGATGAAACACGATTTTGATCCTTCACAAATTTGCAAACCCACCGCGCAAAAATACTCTTGAATCCCGGACAATCATCACTACCACAATACTCATCAGGAAGAAGTCCCTGCGCATTTGACATCACGTTCTTTGCGTAGTCCGTTGCCTTGACTGCCAGCGCGATCCAATTTTCACTCGCAAAATACTTCTGTAATTCACTTGCCGCGCCTATAAAACATCCTTGGGTATAGGTTCGTGAGCCTTCTGTAATCACACCAGCCGCGTTTATCGCACCTTTCACTTCACCTGTATTCGCATCGTAAAGACGTGACTTCATCCAGTTCATGATCATCCTCGCTTTTGTTCGATAGGATGTATCGCCTGTAGCATAGTAGATCAGCATGGCACAAATTGCTGCCGGCGCATTGACACAAGCATTCTTCGAGGTTTTATCCGTTGTCCACCATATGCCACCACCAAGTGCCGTGTCCCATCCTCTGTTCCACACCAGATTAAAATTATTGATCGCCATGTCTTTCATCGCACCGTCATTAAAAATTGCAAATGAACGAATGGCCATCAATGCTCCCCAAATGATGTCGTCGTTGTAAATGTTGTTGGGCCATGTGGTTCCATAACCATCGCGAATGCCCATGATACAGGTAGCGAATCTTATTTTTGAAATCGGCATCGTTATTCGTCTGATAAGCGTCGATCAATGTTTCTATGGCTTCGATTTCGCGCCAGAAATCTTGCCGAGAGTGTCTATTCGTATTCGCGTAATACATCGCCTTAAACGAATTGCCATAGGTTCCATATTGATTGTAGAACTCATTGTTAAAACACTGCATCGCCACTTTCGCTTCGTCGCGTGTGAATTGTGCGAACACGTCGCGATGTGTCATCATCAGTAAGATGCACAAAAGGACAGAAGTCAATTTTGTTTTCATAGTTTATTAGGTTGGTGTAGTAAAAAAAGAACATAGCAATTTCATGATGCTGCTATTGAGCAACGTCAACGAAATCTACTTTCGTAGCCAGTAAATAAGGGCTAAGTATTTTTTAGACAGGGAGGTTGGTGAAGGGACTCGAAAGCCCCTAAACCAATTACCAAATAAACCCAGAACAATTTCTTACGCTACCAACAACGAAGGGTTCGTCTTAAAGGTATGCCATAGGAACTCCCCAAATATGGTATTTGCCCACGCAAACCACTTGCGTGTATACTTCTTATCGTCATCTTTATGAAAGGCTTCATGCATAAAGCCTGTGCCGCCATGTGTACGTTTCAACATTTGAACGCACTGCTTGATCTCCTGCTCATTCGTACTGGTCAATCCGCGTATAATAATGCTCAATGGCCAAATCATATCGATACCTACGTGAGGACCGCCAATACCTTCACCTGCTTTGCCTTTGAAGAAGAATGGATTGTTTTCTGACAACAAATACTTTCTCGTGTTCTGGTAAATCGGATCGTCAACTTTTACAGCACTCAGATACGGCAACGCCAATAAGCTTGGCACATTCGCGTCATCCATTAAGTTAAAGCTTCCGAAACCATTTACTTCGTACGCATAGACCTTTCCATAGGTAGGATGATCGATGATCGCATGCGCTTTAAGGGCCGCTTCTACTTCTTGTGCAAGTGCAGCAAGAGAAGTTGAGAGTGATGAATCATTCGAAATAGCCTTCACCATTTCGCTGGCTTGTTTTAAACTAACAACTGCAAAAAAGTTCGCAGGAATAAGGAAAGGGTAAATTGTTGCGTCGTCACTCGGGCGGAACATCGAGCAAATCAATCCCACTGGCTTCACAGGATAACCATAACCTCCGAGCGGTACCCCATCCGTTGCCCAAGCCGTGTTACGTTGGAATGTATAAGGACCTTGGCCGTCCTTGCGTTGTTGCTCCTTGAATACACGGAGTGTTGTCTCTATTGCTTTCTTCCATTCGCCATCGAAAGGTGTGCGATCATTCGTCTCTTTCCAATAGTGATACGCCAAACGAATGGGATAACATAACGAGTCGATCTCCCACTTACGCTCATGTATACCAGGCTTCATGTCAGTGACATCATTTTTCCATTCGCCTTGCTTAGATTCGTCGTCGTAAAACGCATTTGCATAAGGATCTTTGAGAATGCATTTTGTTTGACGGTTGATCATCCCAGCAATTAAGTTTTGTAACCCTGCATCAGATTTCATCATCGGCAAATACGGCCACATCTGAGCGGTACTGTCACGAAGCCACATGGCATCGATGTCGCCGGTGATCACATACGTATCCGGTTTGGCACCTTTCGCTTTTACGAATACCGTTGTATCTAATGTATTCGGGAAACAGTTTTCAAAAAGCCAGCCAAGCTCCTGATCTTTCACTTTGCTCTTAAACTCCACAATTGCCTTTTCAACCGCAGGACTTGAAAAATTTCTTGAGCCCACCGCTGGTCTTTGCGATACATAGTTGTCGCCAAATCCGAAGGCCTGGATGTTTGTGAACAGCAACCCGGTGCTAATCACTCCTGCTTGTTTTAAAAATTCGTTACGATTCATTTAGTCAAGATAGTTTTTACTTTCCAAAACTGCCATAGCTTCCATCAACATACAACCGCTAAGTTGTGGATTGAGGTAGCCTGTAGCGCCTGGCAATGTAGTCCAGTTGGAATTAAAAATCACTTTACCGTGGTCCGTGCCTTTTAGCCAAAGTGTTTCGGCATTGTTTCGCAGGTAATTAACATATTTCTCTCGCGCAGACGAACCCACGCCACTGTTTTGCAACAACAGACACAAGTAGCGTACACCAATGCCGTTGAAAAGACCTCCATCGCCATTATCTCCTGGTCGCATAATTCCTCCCGGTGACATCACGACATCAGCAATCATGTTGTTGGCTGTCTTGATGGCATCTTGGAGATACACAGATTGTTTTGTTATTGCATACAATTCCAAGCCGGCACCAATAAAAGTACCTTGATTATAAGCAAACCTCCATCCTGGATCTTTTTGTACTTGACCATCTCCATTGCTGTTCATCCCGTCGTACACCAGACCTGTTGCAGGTTCAACCAATTTACTTTTTTGCCAAGCGTAAATCTTTTTCGCCCAGTCAAGATCATCTTGTAAACCTCTTTCGCGGTAAAGTCGTGCGGCTAAAATACAAGCTGGCGCATTTGCCGGCGTATTCTTATAGTACAACTGATCTTTCTTCCAAGCAATGCCGCCGTCCATCGTTTCGTTCCAACCTGTTTTGATATCTTCCCAAACAATGAGTGTTTCGTCCAACCACTTGTCATCTTTAGTGGCTTTGTATGCCCGTAGCATGGCCAACGCATTCCACTCCATGTCATCATAGAAATGATTTGTGAATCGATTTCCGTTCTTGATCTTCACACCTACAAACCAGTCGTCCATATATGTCTTATAGTTTGCATCATTGGTTCGAATGTATGCGTCTATCAAAACATCTAATGCATGTGCCTGTGGCCAGTAATTGAAGTTACCATCGCTTGGGCTCGCATTGCTGTAAAATTTCTCGCCATGCCAAAAGTTTTGATTCAGCCCCATGCTTGTTGCACTGTCTGCAATAGCATCCCACTCGAACACGTACTCAGGTTCTTCTACTGCAGGCTGTGGCTTGTCTTCGTCATATTGAAGACACGACAGGCAAATCAGCGTGCCGAGAAATATCGTACTACTTATTTTTAGTTTCATGATCTTCTAATCAGTCAGTTAATTCTATTTGATCACGTAGTTCATGTGATAAGGTGTTGCGCCGTTGAAGCTCAGGATAAAATCAACCTGTTTACCCTGAATAGCATTCCGATCCAACTTCCAAGCATTAGCCCATTGATCACCACTAACCTTATAGGAATGGAAATATTCCGCTGGCGCTGTTCCGTATTTACCATCTTGACTCGGACTATCATTGTCTTTGTAGCCCCACCATTCTTCTAAATCTCCTTCACCATCGTTGATGATCATCTTGTATTTATGACGTTCCTCAAGTCCCCAAGGCACAGCAGTAAGGTTTACGGTAACATCATCTACGCGCCATTCGCCATCTCCTGCATAACCGAGTTCCCACATGATTTTATTTTCCCAGCAGTACCAAAATCCTACATATTTAACTTCGACTACATTGACCGCGCCAGTATTAAAATCAAGTTTAATGCGATGGATTTTCTCGTCACCTTCAAACGTATTTTCTCCGTCTTCACCAACAACCTTAGCACCGTTACTATTGGTGATAAAGAAAGAATTCGGTGTTCCTGTTTTTGCATCCACAAATTTATAAGTACCTGCTTTGAGCTTCGTATAGATTTCGAACACGCCGGCTGCAAGTGGTCTCATTGTTTTCGCGGCTGCTAAATCAGTTCCACCTTCCGTTGCCGACCCCGTGATATACACTACACCTGGAATTGCTTCGAAACCAAAAGGTCGTTCCAACTCGATGGTACGATCCATTGCAGCCTTCACCATGTTATCACCCTTCGTAGAAAAAACAGTCCATTTAAATTTCTTTGGAACAAACGACTCAGCGCCGCCCATTTTTGCCATTCGATTCAAGTCTCCATGCGATATACTAACCTTGGTCTGCTGTCCATTCCCGTCCGATACAACTTTGAAGATCGGATCAGAAAAATCACCATCCACTTGATCAAAGGCCACCTCATACAGCACGAGCGAACCATCTTCAGCGTAAGCTTTGTCCCACTCAAACTCTTGCGTCAGCTCGAGCTCAGGTTTTAAAGCAATAGAAAGATTATCGTCGGGGGAGTAGAGGTTCTTTACTTCCGTTACGTTTAAGTTGAGTGATTTTTCATCGTCGCACGCTTGGATTCCGAGTAAAGCGACAAACATGAAAAGCCATGTCAAATATTTTTGGGTATTCATATCAATGTTATTTTTCGAGTGAAATAATATTTACCATCCAGGATTATTGGGAAGAAGATTTTTATTCTGATCGATCTCGTATTGAGGGATCGGCCAGAAATAGTGCCGCGGTAAGAAAACGCGCCTATCGACAAGGATATTACCATTTTCGTCTTTTGGAAATTGGTTGGTGGTAATCCTGATCCCTTTCACAGGTTCATTCAAGACACTCTCGATCGTTTTCCATCGGCGGATATCGTAAATGTGAAGCCCTTCAAATGCAAGTTCCGTTCTACGTTCTCTTCTAATCACCGTCCTTAAGTCATCACTCGATAACGTTACGTCAAATTCAAGGGCTTCAGGTTCATCGAATCCAGCACGTTGTCTGAGGAGCTTAATGGTTTTATCCCAAATCGCAGCGTTCATCTGCCCTAATTCGTGTTTTGCTTCTGCATACATCAGTAGTACATCAGCATAGCGAATCAAAATCAGGTTAATGCCAGAATTAAAATTTGAAGCTGTAGAATCGTAATACTTTCGAAAGTAATAACCGCTGGGCGATGCTACTTGGTTTTCAATTGTGTTGAGTGATGGGGTTGAACCTGGGTATGTAAGAATCTCCTGTAACTTGCCATCGAGATCATAGATCTTCGAGCCATGATGAATGATCGTTTTCTTAAACCGAGGATCTCTATTCTCATAGGGATTTTCTTCGTCATAATCGGAGCCTGCATCATGTATGCCCTTACCATTGATCATCACATAGTCAGATACCAGCGATTCGGAAGGCACTAGGTTTGAACGCAATTTCCCTACAGACTGTGGCAAAAAGAATCGCTGGGCATCGTACGTCCTTGCTGCACCATATTGCAAATCGAAAATAATCTCTTTGTTATATTCGTTATCAAGTGTAAAAATCTTTTCATATCTCGGCACGAGGGTAAACACCCCATTATCCGTTGTATTGATCAACTTTTCACAGTCTTGAACAACTTGTTCCCAATTGCTCTCATAAAGATTTACACGTGCGCGCAAAGCAATCGCAGCTGCTTTAATAATGCGTCCGCGATCCGTGGCGTCACTATAGACGACAGGCAAATCGGCCTCGGCGATTTCAAGTTCTTCCAGTACGCTTTGTATTACCTGCGCGCGCGGCGTTCGCGTGATCACCTTTGCCTCGGCCAATGTTAGCACCTTGTTCACCAATGGTACATCTCCGTACCAGGTTGCAAGCTGAAAATGATGAAATGCTCTGATGAAACGAGCTTCGGCCTTGATGCGTGCCAGCAGATTAGCATCGGTTACAGCGCGATCCGCATTCTCTAATACTAAATTACACTTGTTGATGCCCCAATAATGATAGCTCCATTCTTCAGCAACACGTCCTGTTCGGCCATCATAGCCACCATTCGATATTTGTGATACGTTTCCGAAACCATTGCCTTTGTTATAAGCGTTATCACTAAGGGCCTCATTACCGAAAAAATAATCGGAGCGATACATATTCTCATAGCAGGCCGTTAATGCCGCCAAGGCCTCATCCTGTGTTTTCCAGAAAGCTGTCTCAGGATAATCGTTTGTCAAAGGCTGATCGACATCTTCACACGCGGTAAGTGTTCCGATCACCAGCAGCAATATTGAAATCTTTCTTATCGTCATGATCTTCTCATTAAAATTTGATATCGACACCCACTGATAAAACTTTCGCATTCGGATAATTTCTTCCTGCGACAGGATCATAATTTGAAAAACTAAGTTTGTTGTCAAACTGTGTAAACTCAGGATCCATTCCCAATTTTCTAAAGCGTTCAGGTGCAATCGTTAGCAGGTTTTGACCAGAGAAATAAACCCTGAAGCTCTGCATTCCAAACCTATTTGAAAGTGATGCCGGAAGCGTGTAACCGATCTGTAAATTTTTAAGGCGCGCATACTTCGTATCGTACAACCAATAGTCAGAATAGGCTGTATTATTCTTTGCTTCTGTTGTACTCGTTGTGAGGCGCGGATAGCTGGCATCAGGATTAGTTGGCGTCCAACGATCTTTATGTGTTATATAAAGATGCTCCTCGTTATTATGAAATGCTTCAACTATATCGCCTCGCAAATATTGCGCACGCTGTCCAACGCCTTGCCAAAACATTTGGAAATCAAAGTTCTTCCATGTTGCATTGTACATGACGCCAAACGTAAATCGGGGGAAGGGTGTATCTAAAATATAACGATCATTGGTCTCATCGATTTTACCATCACTATTTTTATCAACATAGCGGATATCGCCAGGCTTCACCTGTAAGTTGCCAGCGAATGGCACCTCAGGGGCATTCTCTATGTCATCCATATTCTGATACAGTCCATCTGACTTCAATAAATAATAAGCTGAAATGGGATGACCTTCTTTATTGATGAAACTGAAATCAGCTCCCTGTATTTGTGCTTCGCCCATTTTCAAAATCTTGTTCATGTTATCCGACATGTTCGCACTGATCGTGTGCTGAATTTCTCCCGTTGTCGCGCGATAACTAACCACGGCCTCCCATCCAATATTTTGAACCTCGGCATAGTTTTGCAGCGGTGAACTTTGCCCTAACGTGCCAGGTACCGACGGTCTAAAATAAATTCCCTTGGTAATCTTGTTAAAGAAGTCGAATGACGCCGTCAACTTTCCGCCGATGAGATCGACATCAACACCGTAGTTCGACATCGTTGATCGCTCCCAATCCAAATCAGGATTGATCGGCGTAAAGGTCGCACCTTGCATACCCGTGTTATTGAAGCTGTATTGGCCAGGTGTAAAACGCACGAGTGATATGTACTCGAACCCACCGATATTTGAATTACCAACTTGGCCCCATGAGTAGCGGAACTTGATATCTCCAAAATTATTCTTGACAGATTCGAGGAATGTTTCATCGGTTGCTCTCCAGCCCAGAGAAAATGCCGGGAAGAAGAACCAGCGATTGTGTGGAGCGAGCACAGAGGCTCCATCGTAGCGCCAAGTGAACTCCGCCAAATACTTGTCTGCATAAGTATAATTCAAACGACCGAATACCGAGTTAACGACTTTTCGCCTCGGATTACTCATTCCATTGTATGCGTCAACACCAAGATCAACTTCACCATTCAGATATCTGAAGTCCCCTCCACTCATGTAATCATCGTCGAGCACATTACCATTAAATCGACGTGCGCCTACGAATGAACCTTTCCCTTCGAAATCATTACGATAACCAAAAAGAATTTTACCGAAGTGATTGCCTATAGTCTTACTGTATTCAATGGTAGAAAAGAATACACGCGTAAGGTCGTTCCAATTCGACTTGGCTTGTTCATTATTTAACGGTGGCGCTGACGAGGCGCGATACTCTGGCGCATATTCAAACTTCTTGATTTGAGTCTCCTCATTATAGATTGAGAAATTTCCAGAAGTATTAACGTTAACGACCAGATTCTCCACTGGCGTAACTACGACGTTGAGTCCACCCAACAAATCATTCGACCTTAACATTTTGTAACCACCCTGCGATAAAGAAGCAAAAACGCTATTGCTCGTTTGACCTGGTACTACAAAATTTCCATTGTCGTCTTTAATCTGATATATTCTCGGTGTACGCATCGCATCACGAATCAGAATACCTGTTGAGAACGGATGCTTACGCGTAACGCCATTTGTATAGGCCAGATTTAAATCTGCCTTAACGAACTTGTTGATTTGTACCGAAATATTACTTCTTAAATTATATCGCTTGTAGTAAAAACGATTTGCCTTCGACACGTAGTCGTTGTTAAACATACTCTGCTGATTGAGATACCCTGCCGAAAGCAAGTAGCTCGTATTTTTAGTACCTCCAGTGACGCTAATGTTTTGATTTAATTGCGGCACCGTGTTGTTTACCATTTCATCATATGCCCAAGGCTCCGATCCATTCTCTCGCGCAGCACGAATCTCTTCCGGCCTAAACTGTGGTGAAGCTCCTGAATTTACGAGTGCTTCGTTTTTTAAAGTCATAAACTCCCAAGCTTCAACAGCCTGAGGTGACGTTGTAGGCGACTGAAGTCCAAATAACCCAGAGTACTGCACCGACACTTGATCCGATTTATTCCCGCGTTTGGTCGTAATGTAAATCACACCGTTTGCAGCTTGTGAACCATAGATTGCTGATGACGCCGCATCCTTTAAGATCGAGATATTCTCAATGTCGTTTGGATTCAGGTTATTCAATCCAACTTCCGACACAGAAATACCATCGATCATGATCAGCGGTGTGTTCGATGTAAAACTTCCTACACCCCGAATATTTAATGTCTGCACACTGCCGGGCTCTGCATTGTTTTGCTGGATTGTCAAATTTGGTGCAAGGCCTTGTAGTGCTTGATAGATGTTTGTAACGGGACGATTCTGAATTTGATCAGGCTTGATTGTGCTTACTGACGCGGTCAGATCTTTCTTATTCTGCGTTCCGTATGCTACTACAACCACTTCAGAAAGCGTGGCAATATCTGGCGTCAGTTGAACACTCAATTCCGTACGCGTACCGACCGTCTCCTCCACGGGCAAATACCCGACGAAACTTATCACCAAAATAGATTCTTGATTACGAACATCAAGTGCGAATTTTCCGTCGGTGTCTGTAACAACACCATTCGTCGTACTCTTCTCAACAATATTTACACCTGGCATCGGTGAGCCATTCTCATCCGTTATTGTTCCCGATACGCGAATGACGGCGGACGACGACAGCGCCCCTCCTTCAATCGCTGCCGTTAGATCAGCTGTTGTGGTCTGAACTAAGTCGCCACTCTCCTCGGCAGTGAACGTCTGTTTGCCATTCACGTTGAAAATAGAATAATACTTATCCGATACTTTCTCAAATTTTAGATTCAACGGTGTAAGCGCGCGTTCCAAAGTTTCTTCAAGGTTGTTAGAAACCATTAGTTCATTGCTTACTTTCTTATCACGAACGATGGCGCTTTCAAAAGTGAAATACACTTTAAAAGTTTTCTCCAACGATGCGAGAAAATCCTTCAACGTTTTTTGCGAGGCCGGCGGGGCGACTTGCGTCGTCAGCGATGCCGTAACCTGCGCATGCATCGGATAGCAACAACATATCGCCATCACGAACAAGCTGGTTAGTTTATGAGGTAGTAATAATTTCATAGGCGGTTGGGTTAACGAAAAATAATCACGTCTTTCTCCCGAATGATCTCAAGCTTATGGGATGTACTCAGCGATTTCAACACAACACCAAGGTCATTGTTGGGCAAAGTTCCGGTTACTTCACGCCAGGCAAGATCCTGATTCTGAATTTTAATGGTAACGCCATAGTAGTCCTCGATCTTTTCGGCAACGACGCGCAGTGGTGTGTCTTCGAAAATGAGTTTGTTGCTCTGCCACGCATTGTATTTTGCTGGACGAACAATCTTCTTTTTAAATGTGGTATCGGCTACAGCCAGTGACACAAAATCACCGGGCTTCATGATAATTCCTGTCGATCGACTTAACGGCGACGTGAGTTTAACGCTGCCTTCATCAAGCACAACCTCCGTATTTCCACGGCGATTGTTAACATTAAACTTTGTTCCCAACACCTCAATGTTCATGTTGTCGGTGTGGACACTAAAGCGAACACGATTCGGTCTTTTCGCAACGTGAAAAAATCCTTCGCCGTCTAGCCACACTTCACGCATTTCCGCTGCACTTAAATCGTTAGGGACTTTCAGTGTTGAATTTGCATTCAAAGTAACTTCGGTGCCATCCTCCAACAAAATATGCTGCGTCATCCCAAACGGTGTAGTGTAGGTGGTATATCGAAAGAAATCTTTTGTTAATAGATACCCAACAGAAAACAACAGTAACAATGAGGCCGCTACCCCTGAAATCTTAAACCATTTCCTTGATGAAGCGACGGGCATAGAAACGATATCGGCGCTCTTGGTCGCAGTCTTAGATTTACCTTGTAAAAATTGCTTGTAGCGTTCTGTTGCTTGATCCAGGTCAGGTTGATATTGCAATCGGCGAGCCTCCCATTTCGAAAGATGGTAATAGTAAACCTCCTCACTTCCCTCCTGCTGCAGCCATTGCTTAATCAACTGCTTTTCACTCAGCGTGGCCTTATTCTCAAAATATGCGTATAAAATTCTTTCCGAAACGTTCTCCTTCATTTTTCCTAGATTTCAGGCAATAGACAAGTGAAGGAAACGATACCCTATGTTGGGCTGAAAATATTTTCAGGACAGGTAATTTTTCAAGACTTCCGAATTGAAGAAATATCGAATATCGAATCAATGTCATTGATTTCAGTAAGGAGACATAAAAAATGTCACCCCACCCCTTTCGTTCCCTAAAGGGTCAGCACGCAAATCGAGTTCCCCTTCAGGGGCCAGGCGTAAAGACGAATCCATACCTGAAGGAAGTGCTTAAGTCAACGATATCGAATCAATGTCATTGACTTAAGTAAGGAGACATAAAAAATGTCACCCCACCCCTAAAGGGTCAGCACGCAAATCGAGTTCCCCTTCAGGGGCCAGGGGTGAAGACGAATCCATACCTGAAGGAAGTGCTTAAGTCAACGATATCGAATATCGAATCAATGTCATTGACTTAAGTAAGGAGACATAAAAAATGTCACCCCACCCCTAAAGGGTCAGCACGCAAATCGAGTTCCCCTTCAGGGGCCAGGGGTGAAGACGAATCCATACCGAAGGAAGTGCTTAAGTCAACGCATCGAATATCGAATACTAAGTATTGAAGCTGAAAGACTAAAAAGGAAAATTCGCGCTGACTAGCTATTGCATCGACCCAAACAAAATTAGCCACACTAACAGATCTTCTGATTTAAGGTTTCGGCGAAGTATGTCGAGTGCTTTGCTGATATGCGCCTCAACGGCCTTCACTGAAATACCGAGCTCATCAGCAATTTCTTTATACTTCTTGTTTTCAAAGCGGCTCAGTAGAAAAACACGTTTACATTGGTTCGGAAGGTTGTCAATGATCTGATTAATCTCATGAGCGAGTTCATCATACAATAATGCTTGCTCAGGCTTCAAGCTACTAATATCAAATAAGTGCTCTTCAGGAGAAACGGTTTTGTTGCGACGACTTAATTCCCACTTCACATAATTATAGGCACTGTACCGGACTGCTTTAAAGAGATACGCCCGGTATGACGTTGTGATCGAAGCATAAATCTGATCATTCCAGAACTTGCAAAATATTTCAGAAACTAAATCTTCAGCAACATCATGAGAATAAACAAAACGTACAGCATGGCTACACAAGATCGTGTAGTATTTCCTAAACAGTAATTCGCAACCCTCTTGCGGATCGTGCTCGAATGTTTTTCGGATCAATACTTCCTCGTCGACAATACGCGCCACTTCATCCACAGGAGATTCTTCTCCCATGAGCATAGACCGGCCGTTGTCAATTAATCTATTTTCAATCATTCACGCCAATGATTAAGTGTCGAATCTATTTTTATCGAAAATGATCTGAGGGTAATCAAATATAGATAAATGTTAAGAACTTCTCCTAGTGCTAAATCGATTTATTCTTTTTATGGATATTTGGTACCCTATAATATATAGAGCTCCTTTTTCCGTCACTAACTCACCTTCGATGGAGGTTCTTCTATTTTTGTATGCGTCAATTTTGAAAACTCACCGCAATGCGCACAATAAATATACTGCTACTCTCGCTGTCCATTCTGTTGTTCTCCGCGTCTTCTGCATTGGCTCAACCACGCGTACATGAGCATACTTTTCCACACAACCGTCCACCGCTTTTGCGCGTGCCTTATGCTACACTGCCTATCGGTGCAATCAAGCCAAAAGGAATGCTTCGTCATCAACTTGAAATTATGCGCGATGGACTCACTGGCCATCTTGACGAACGTTATGAATTCGTCGTCGGCAAACGTAATGGCTGGCTTGGTGGCGACGGCGATGGATTCGAACGTGGCCCCTATTGGATCGACGGACTACTACCACTCGCATACATCTTACAAGACACGATGCTTATCAACAAAGTAAAGCCGTGGATCGAATGGACACTATCGCATCAACTACCCTCTGGATATATTGGTCCATTACCGTTCACCACGCCACAACAAGATGAAGCCGGTATTCAAAAAGAACCGCGTGAAGACTGGTGGCCAAAAATGGTCATGCTTAAAGTGCTTCAGCAATACTACATGGCTACGCAAGATCGACGTGTGATTTCAGTTCTCGATAAATATTTCCGTTATCAACTCAAAACGCTACCATCAAAACCACTCGACACGTGGACATTCTGGGCGAGCCAACGCGCTGCCGACAACTTGATCGTGGTTTATTGGCTTTATAACCTCACTGGTGAAAAATATTTATTAGACCTCGCATCACTCATCCAACAACAGACTTTACCATTCACCACTATCTTCCTGAACAATTACTCGAAAGTAGACAACGTCGATCACCTCTATCCCCATCATACTGCCGATAAATTTCCATTTGATCAAAAGCTTATCGATCGCATGCATGTCGGACAACTTCAAAGTTTTCATTGCGTGAATCTGGCGCAGGGAATTAAAACACCCATCATATACTACCAGCAAGACAAGAATGTAAATCACCTCCGCGCAGTGAAGAAAGCATTTCAAGATATTGAAATCTTCCATGGACAAGCACAGGGAATGTACGGTGGCGATGAGCCACTCCATGGAAACAATCCAACACAAGGTGTTGAATTATGTTCAATTGTTGAGATGATGTATTCTCTTGAAAATATGTTGTCCATCACCGGCGACGTAACCTTCGGCGATCATCTTGAGAAGCTTGCTTACAACGCACTGCCTACACAAACGACGGACGATTTCAACAACCGACAATACTTTCAATGCGCAAACCAAATTGAAGCTTCACGACACCGTCGTAATTTTTATGAGGAAGATTTTCACGGCGGCACAGACCTTTGTTTTGGTCTTGTTAACGGATATCCTTGCTGCACCTGCAACATGCATCAGGGATGGCCAAAATTTATTCAGAACCTATGGTACACGACTTCCGATAATGGTCTCGCAGCCCTCGTCTACGGAGCATGCGAAGTGAACACGACAATCCAAAATATCGACGTCACGATTCACGAATCAACGCAATACCCTTTCGATGAGAACATTCAATTTAAAATCAATACATCCAAACCACTAATATTTCCTTTGCATCTTCGAATTCCCGCGTGGTGCAAAAACGCTAAAGTCAGTATCAATGGAACTCTCTATAAAACATATTCAGGCAATCAGATTATTAAAATCGAGAGACGATGGAACAACAACGACACGGTGAGCCTTGAACTTCCCATGATGATACGTTCGAAGCGTTGGATAGAAAATTCCGTTTCCGTAGAACGCGGTCCGTTGGTGTATGCCCTGCGAATCGAAGAAGATTGGAAGTATCGTGATGCCACAGATCACTTCGGAAGTTTTTATGAAGTATTTCCGAAATCGAAATGGAACTACGCATTGTTAGAGGAAGCGATTCGAAATCCAGAGAAACATTTCCAAGTCGTCAGAAAAGATGATCTCGCGTTGTACCCTTGGAATCTTAGCAATGCTCCAATCTATTTAAAAACAAAAGGAAAGATTATTCCCGATTGGCAAATTTACAACAACATGCCAGGTCCCCTTCCTCACAGTCGACCGCTATTTCATGTCAAGCAGATGCCACCCGAAGAAATCATCCTTGTACCGTATGGATGTTCTACCCTCCGCATCAGTGAATTCCCTGTTGCCGAATAAGCACGAAGAGCCAGAAAACTTCAACCCGTCAATGAAAGATTAATATCTTTGTTATTCGAAGTCTTAGTCGAAACGGAATGGAAGTTTCTAATTTTCCCTTTGACTTGCAGGAATATTTTTACGTTTTCAACGTTAGCTTTTCTGAGTTGAACATTGGAGAACATAAAATCCGAATATGGATTATTACAGCATCTTACAAGTAGCACGTTCCGCCGACGCCGCGCAAATTAAAGCCGCATACAAGCGACTTGCTAAATTGTATCATCCTGACCATAACCCAGGCAACATCATAGCCGAAGAAAAATTCAAACAAATCAATGAAGCGTATCACGTGCTGACCGACCCGTTGAAAAAGTCGCGTTATGATGAAACGTTTCAGTCTTATAAGATCCCGCAAAAAGAACAGCGCACCGAAGTACAGCGACGACGGTATTACAAAATGCGCCATGCAATGCAAAGTGTTTATCGCATCGATCGTGAATACTTTCGAATACAGGCCCTGACATTTCTTGTATTCATTGTCATCGCTGGATTTTGCTTAACACTCTTCCATACGGCAACTTATTTATGGAATAATGATCGTAACAACGATTTCTCCGCACAAACTCAGGCTATCGGTCAGGCCAAGGCCATGTTTTTTCAAGGAAATTTTGAACGGGCAATTACGTATCTCGACACACTACAAAAAAGAAATCCCGGCGCACTACAACTCTCCTTCACGCGCGACAGTCTCTTGGATGAAATTCGTCGAAAGGCAGAGCAAGACTTCGACGCTCATCAGTATGCTAATGCAGTCGTGAACTACCGAATCCTGGAAAAGAAAGAATCACCGCCATCACAGAAAACACTTCAAGGAATTGCATTCTGCCAATACTACCTCGGCAACTATCGCGAAGCCGTAGTCGCGATGAAACAGCTGCATCATCAAAACCCAAACGACCTCAATCTTATTTATAACATCGGCATCATTAACCTCGACTATCTTGAAAATGCACAAGAGGCCATATTGTATTTCAATCTTGGTGAGAAAAAATTCAAAGAAAATCTTTCTGCACTGTATGGTGATAATTTCGCATCAAGGTTCTCGGACAATGATCTTCCTGATGTGTATTACGAATTATTTATTGGTCAGGCTCGGACTAGTTTGCAGCTTAACAACAACGCGATGGCGCAAGGTGCGTGCGATTGGGCTATGAAGCTTCGTCCTACCCGCGGAGAGCCCTACGCATTGCGGGCAATTTGCAACTTGAGGGAGGGCAAACGCCATTTAGCGTGCAATGATCTCACGGAAAGTCAACAACGTCTTTACCCAGGTGCCGATTCGCTGATTCAGCTGCATTGCCGGTAATAAAAACGCCTGAACTCGAAGGCGTGGCGTCCCACGAATACAAGAAAAATATGTAATTTCACCCCATAATGCTCGCCCGAAAGGCATGCATTCCAATAGACCCAAGATGTAATTTATGAAAAAAAGTCAGTTTGATCAGGAGCACCTTGCATCCGTAAAAAACAGCTATTTCAATATTTTAGCCCTCTTTCTCGGGCAACAGAAAATCGAAAGTAGATTCTTGAGATGCCTCCTCAAATGGGGTTTCCAATTGCACCTCAACCCGGAAGACCTTACACGCGCCAATGTAGATTTAAGCAATCTTCAGTTCGCTCACCCTGGCGACGTGATTGTCAAATTAGAATCAATTTATCACTTGGTGTACATGATCTACCTCGATGAAGTGGTGGAAGACATCGAGTTGGAAGTAGCCACGATTTATGCTGAGCAACTCGGTTTTAAATCGACGGTAGTCAGTGATCTTTTCAAATCGATCGCAACCGAAGCGTACGATGGTCAGAAGTCACGCAACGTCCGCAATGAAGTAATCGATTTCCTCAAATTGTACGAAGCGCAGTAACTTTGAACTTCGGATTCAACGATTTTAGAACCCGCGTCGTTCTGCGTGTAGTCCTGCTGGGAATCACGATGGCCTTGTTTATGTACATGGTCACGCATCCCAACATGCTGTTTGCTGCTATCCTCACAGGCGGCATCATCACCCTACAGCTTTTTGAAATCTTCAGATTCGTCAGCCAGACGAACCGTAAACTCACGCGCTTCCTCGAATCGGTAAAATATTCTGACTTCATCTCCGGGTTCACCAACGATAACAAACTCGGAAAAAGTTTCCGTGAACTTAACGTCGAGTTTAATGAAGTACTGGAAGCTTTTCGAAAAGCGCGTGCCGAGAAAGAAGAGCAAGCGCAATATTTGAATACTGTCGTTCAACAAGTCAGAACCGGGATTCTTTCTTTCGATGCTGATGGCACTGTGCAATTGATCAATATGAATGCGAAGAAGTTTATCGGACTTTCTTCCATCCGTAACATGCGTGAGCTGATCAACATCAATCCGAAATTGTATCACGCCATCAATAGCGTTGAAACAGGAAAGAGTGAACTCTATAAGGGGAGCAACGACTTACACCTTACCATTCAGGCCACGGAGCTCCGTATTCGTGGCACCGATGTGAAATTGGTTACGTTGCAAAACATCCAACCAGAATTGCAACAACAAGAACTTGAGGCATGGCAAAATCTCACACGCGTGCTCCGTCATGAGATCATGAACTCAATCACGCCAATCTCCTCGCTCACCTCTACCCTGCGCGACATACTCGATCACGACATGGAGAATAAGGGTACGCATTACGAGTTGAAAGATGAAGGCGCCGAAGATTTGCGCGATGGACTCAGCACGATTGCCAATCGAAGCAAAGGCTTGATTAAATTCATCGACGCTTACCGCGAATACACGTCGCTACCCAAACCAAAATTCACGTCAATACGCGTGAAGGATTTGCTCGACAACGTCGCGCATCTCATGAAAACCGAATTAAAAAAGACGCAAGTTCGTTTCCAAGTAGATTGCCAATCGGAGTACATCACGATCCTGATCGATGAAGAGATGATTGAACAAGTGTTGATCAATCTTTTAAAGAACGCCATTGAGGCATTGGGCGACACCGAAAATCCTTATTTAAAACTTACGGGCATCTACGAAGACAACATCGTAAAAATCGAAGTGGAAGACAATGGCGCGGGAATCATCAAAGAAGCATTGGAACACATCTTCGTTCCTTTCTACACCACAAAAAAAACAGGCTCAGGTATTGGACTGAGCCTGTCTCGACAAATTATGCAAATGCACAATGGTTCTATTACCGTTGAATCTGAACCCGACGTAAGAACCTGTTTTACATTGAAGTTCTAATGGGTCTTCACAACCTTCCGCGTAACAATTTTACCGTTAACGTTGGCCTTCAATAAATATATTCCTTCTGGCCACTCACTGCCCATCGGATACTTTTCATTGAAGATAAGTTCAGCCGTGGATTGAATTCGTCTTCCATTAAGCGCGAACACTTCAACCGCATACGTTCTGTTCGCCTCGCCGTTCACTTGTACGATCAGTTCATGTTTGAAGGGATTCGGATAGGAACGCATGGTGTCATCACCGTTCATTTCATCGTTAAACTGAGCCGCTCTCGCCACCGCCTCACAAGGCGCGATTCCTTCAACATCATATCGATACAACTCTGGGCCAAACTCGCTTATATAAGATTGTTCATTGATATTTCCGTTAAACAAAACCGTCGCACCCACCGATCCGATGTCTTGCACCGAAATAGGCAGTGATGATTCGATCTGAAAAGTGCCACAGTCAGTTCCATCGGTTCTCCAAAGTCCGCCGCCCTCAGCCTGACGAGCAAAATACAATACGCCATTAATCACTTCCGATGTGGCCTTATAGATATGCGTGAACTGAACATCAAATTGTTTTACCAATATCGTTCCCGCTGTTGTTCCATTAGTCTTCCATAACGCTGTTTGTCCACCGATCGTAACGAGTACCATCATATCAATTCCGACTTGCTCTACGATATCAATTTGTTCAAAGCCAGCAGCAAAATCTTTTACAAGCAACGTACCCGCTGCTGTACCATCTGTCACCCAAAGCGATCTTCCATCGGCATCGTTAGAAACGGTAAAGAGTGCCTTGTTGTCGAACGCTGTCAGTTCCTGAATTTCATTCTTCGCCGGTGAAAAATCTTTTAGCTTCGAAGTCCCTGCGGTTGTGCCATCGGTAATGTACAATTCATAACCAGCTCCATCCCAAGCTGTAAAAATCATGTTACCATTTACAGGCGTAAAAAGATGTGGCGATGATCCGCCGGCAGGATTAATATTAGCTAAGATAGACGTACCCGCCGCAGTGCCGTCTGAAATCCAGAGTTCTTGTTGGTAAGCAGGTGGATTCTCTGGCGCAGAAAACAAAAGTTTATCGCCGTATGCCGCCATCTCGAATGCACCAAAGCCATCTCCTTCAAAACTTTTGAGTAATACCGTACCCGCACTTGTACCGTTCGTTTTATACAAGCCATTCGACGTTCCACTAGAATAATTGGCACCATGAAAAAACACCCATCCATTAGCGTTTGCAGATGATCGTATCCTTAACGGCGGTGCACCAGCGGGTGTAATATTTTGTGTCCCGCTAGTGGTACCATCAGAAACATACAAAGCCGATCCGCCTTCAACTAACTGCGCGGTCAATACAACTCGCTGATTGTCCAAACGCTGCATGGTATGCACGTGCTTGAATTTTTTAACTTCTGATGTTCCAGATGATGTGCCATCTGTTCGATAAAGATTATGGAAGAGAAAATCTCCTCCTTCTTGCCCTGCAAACAATGTCGCATTGTCAAGTGCGATAAAATACTGCGGAGAGCTTCCTACCGACGGTGCCGGTAACGTAAACACGTCTGTTGTTCCCCCCGGTGTGCCATCGCCGATCCTGATTTTTGTCGGAGACATCACGCCAGTTGGTAACTCAACTTCCTGCGAGATCATCATTAAATTCTGTCCACAAGCCGCGAGCCGCGCAGAATTGCCATACGTAAAATATCCAAAACGATTATCGAGCTTCACGGTGTTCGCGAGCGTACCTCCCGTTTTCCAAAGCTGCGTGTAGAGCCAATCATCTTGCGCCATGAAGTAAACCTCATCATTAAAGACCGTGAAGTTCATGTACATAAAACTGTAATCAGCACCTTGCATCGGCGAGGTGATCGGATACGTACCTGCTTCCGTACCATCGCTTCTCCATAAACGATTGCTTACGTAACTGGAAATAAAATAGTATATGCCGCCATAACTAAACACCTCGGTTGTTACATAGGGCTCAGGGCTGCTTCCATTACTTCCTGGATAAATGTCTTTCACCATTTGCGTTCCTGCTTCCGTTCCATCGCTTTTCCAGATCTCCTTACCATGAACGCCGTCATGCGCTTCGAACATTACGAGATTATTTACGGCACGCAGTTTATCAATCGTGCCAGCAGATCCCGGCCGAATATCTTTCACCATCCATGTGCCTGCAGCAGTACCATCACTTCGCCACAACTCTTTTCCGTAAGTAGGATTCTTCGCTGTGAAATAACAAATGCCATCGACGCCAACCATATTTGCTGGATCACTACTGTTACTACCGGGATTGATATCATACACCATGGTTGTTCCAGTTTGTGTTCCATCGCTCACCCACAACTCGATTCCTTTGTTATTTCCGCTTGGCGCAGAGAAGAATAATTTATTACCAACCACTGTTAAATTCTGTGGATCTGCGGATGCACTTCCTGGCTTCACATCTTTCAAAACATACGTACCAGCAACAGTACCATCCGTGCGCCATATCTCTATCCCTGTTGATACCGTTCTTCCCTTGAAATACAAAATACCATTCATTTCAACATAGACCGGATTAAAAAAAACATACTCTTCCGATGGCAGCACATCTTTAAAAAATGTAGTTCCTGCTACAGTACCATCACTTCGCCATAAACTTTCGCCGTTTGAAAAATAGTAGTAGCCATTGTAGCTGTGACCACCGTCCGGATAGTCCATCGCCGTTAAAGCCACCGTACCATTCGGTGTGCCATCTGTAAAATACAAGGAGTCGCCACCATGAAAGAAGGCGCCGTTACCATGTCCCTCGATAGAATTAAAGTCGTTGTAGTACGGATCTGACCACCGATTGACATCCTTGAGCAAACTGATTTGCGCATGAGAAAATTGAGACATCGATAGCAATAACAATAACATCAAACATCGGGCACGGTTGCGCGTAACCTTTGTCATAGTGAGGGGTAGTTTTCTTTTCATAAGATTAAGATTAGATAGACAGTTAGACACAAAGAACGAACTTCAACGATATCACCCTCCAGGGAAAAAGCCGCATTCGTGCGCGTACCGAAAAACAATCAACAAGGGAGGCACTCCACATGAGCAAATCAAAAGCCTGCTCTTCCATTACACCTATCGTGGAATTCTGTGCACAAATATGAGCTATTAAACGGTGAAAACTACCATCTGTCGATATTTTTCCTTTGTCGTTTGGGCGTGCCCTCGTTTTACTCGGTCAGGCTTTCGGCACTCGCCAGTCAACCCACTCCCGATGGCTATCGGGACCATTTCGGGCTCAAACAAATGCCTCAATCCTTCACGCGATGAGCGACAAACTAAATTGTGTCTGCATGTATTCAGAAATTGCCTCTACACCAAACGTGCAATAAAAAAGCCCCTCGATATCGAGAGGCCTCTTCAACAAAATACCGCAGTCTACGGCATCTAAAAACAATTACTGTACTTTCTTAAACACAGCGGTCGCGTTGTGACCACCAAATCCGAATGTATTACTCATGGCCACATGAATCGTTTTCGATACTTTTTTACCGATTACAATATTTAATCCTTGCGGCATCGTCGGATCGATTTGCGTCGTATTGATCGTTGGCGGAACTGTATTCTCATGCAAAGCCTTGATCGCGATAATCGCTTCTATTGCTCCCGCACCGCCGAGCAAATGTCCGGTTGCTGATTTGGTCGCACTGATGTGAAGCTTCGAAGCGTGATCACCAAAGAACTTCGACACCGCTTTCATCTCACTCTCGTCGCCCACCGGTGTAGACGTGGCGTGTGGATTGAGATAGTCAACATCCTCAGGCTTCAACTCCGCATCTTCTAATGCCCACTTCATCCCCAAGATAGCACCTGCCCCTTCAGGATGTGTCGCTGTCAAATGATAAGCATCAGCCGACATTCCACCACCTGCTACTTCGGCGTAAATCTTTGCACCACGACGCTTAGCATGTTCATACTCTTCAAGGATCAGCGATCCCGCGCCTTCACCCATTACAAATCCATCGCGGCCAATATCAAATGGTCGTGATGCCGTGGCTGGATCTTCATTGCGTGTAGACAATGCTTTGAGCGCACTGAATCCACCAATACCAGCTTCGTTAATCGCAGCCTCAGAACCACCGGCAACAATCACGTCTGCTTTACCCCAACGGATATAATTCATCGCATCAATCAACGCTGTAGTCGACGTCGCGCATGCCGACACCGTTGTAAAGTTCAATCCCATAAAACCATACTTGATCGAAATCCAGCCCGATGCAATGTCGACGATCACTTTCGGAATGAAATATGGATTGATACGGGGCGTACCGTCGCCTTTTGCAAATTCCATCACCTCTTGTTGAAAGGTCTGAAAGCCACCATTACCAGACCCCCAGATTACGCCGACACGCGTCTTATCTACTTTATCAAGATCAAGCGCAGAATCTTTCAACGCTTCTGCGGTCGTAATCATTGCATAATGTGTGAAAGGGTCCATTTTACGAATCTCCGCCTTCTCAAAATAATTAAGCGGATCGTAGCCTTTCAACTCGCACGCGAACTTTGTTTTAAACTTCGTCGTATCAAATCTTGTGATGGCCGCCGCACCACTTTTTCCTTCGATGAGGTTATTCCAAAAATCGGTTACAGTATTTCCCAGTGGCGTCAATGCCCCCAGCCCTGTTACCACTACTCTACGCGGTTGCTTCATATAAATTTTACTTATGTACTAATTTTATCGAGAACATCTTTACAATGTGCCACCACAATATCCATGGGCTCACGCGATCGCTCGACGCGCGAAAATATAACAGCGCCTTCGACTGCACAAAAAAAAGTGTACGCTAACGATCGCGCATCCACATCGCGTTTAAATTCTTTGGCTTTTATCCCCTTTGTTAAAAGACCAGCAATGAAATCGATCGTGTTGGTCAGCTCTTTAACCACCACACGCCGCATACCCTTGCGATGATCATCCGCTTCGATCGCCGTATTCAACAAGGGACATCCTCCTTTTATGGGCGGATCAAAAACGTAGCTTGCATAAAACCCAAGTAAGGCCACGAGCTGTTCTTTATTTGTAATCGCCGCATCCACTTTCGACCGGGCAAGCTCGCGAACTTTTTCCATGGAGAATTTAAACGCCTCGCTAGCAATTTCTTCCTTATCCCGAAAATTACCATAGATCGAACCCTTCGTTAACTTGGTAGCCTGCTCCATATCCGACAACGACGTCCCGTCAAACCCCTTCGTATTGAACAAAGGCGCCGTTTTTTCAATAATAAACTGCCGTGTACGCGCTGCTTTCATGCGGTGCAAAGATAACAAATTATTTTAATTTATACCGATCGGTATTTTTTAGTTTGGCTGCGAGCTGCGAGCTTCGAGAAGTTATCTGTTATCGGTTATCTGTTATCAGTACTGCTACTTTAGTGTCACCTGATAATTTATCGTCATGCTACTTTTACAACGCACGATCCAGGTGCACGTAGCCGCCGTCTACATAGATGAGTTGTCCTGTGGTGTGACTTGATCTTTCAGAGAGCAGAAATACGACCATGTTCGCGATCTCTTCGCTTGTGGTCATGCGTTTTTGAAAGGGTATCCTCGCGGTTATGGCTTTAAGCTTTTCTTCCGGATTTTCGAAAGTCTGTATCCACGATTCATACAACGGTGTGTAACACTCTGCGACGATAACGGCATTCACACGAATATTGTATTTTAGTAACTCGACAGCCCATTCTCTTGTCAATGCACTTCTTCCACCGTTAGACGCTGCGTAGGCAGACGTATTACCCTGTCCTGTATCGGCGGTCTTCGATCCAATGTTAACGATACTTCCTTTAGATTTTATCAATGCCGGAAGCGCATGATGTGCCATCAAATAATAATGAACCAAATTTCTATGCAGCGACGCCATAAACGCATCATATGATCCATGTTCCAAACCGACACCGTCGTTTACACCAGCGTTATTTACCAGTCCATCGATTCTTCCATACTGCTTCAATACGGAGGCAACGGCGCTTTCACATTCTTCTGGCTTCGACAACTCCGCCACGACTTGAAAAGCATCCGCTCCAACGTCGGAGAGAGCGGAAAGTATTTTTCTATTATCCGCTTCACTCCTACCCACAATCACAGGGATAGCACGTTCCTGCGCAAGGGCACGTACAATACCTTCGCCAATACCTTTGGCACCGCCTGTTACTATGATAACCTTATCGCGAAGTTGAAGATCCATGGCTTTGGGTTTGGTTAATCGTTAATCGTAAAAAGTTTAAAGTTTAAAGTTAATCGTGCAAGCCCTTCTAGAGCACATCATTGCGGGCGGGGCCCTTTAGGGAAGTGAAGGGTGAGCGTTGGCTTACACATTCGTTAATCGTTATTCAGTGTTGTTGACTCAAAACAATCTCCTTCAGCTATGGATTTGTCTTCCCCCGGCCCTTCATCAAGAGAACTCGATTTGCGGCCGGGCCCTTTAGGGAAGTGAAGGGTGAGCGTTGGCTTACACATTCGTTATTCGTTATTCAGTGTTGTTGACTCAAAACAATCTCCTTCAGCTATGGATTTGTGTTCTCCCTGGCCCCTCAAGGGAACTCGATTTAAGGGCGGGGCCCTTTAGGGAAGTGAAGGGTGAGCGTTGGCTTACACATTCGTTATTCGTTATTCTCTTTACTTATAGATTATAAAATCGAATGGCATTTTCGCTCATCACCATTTTCTGTTCGCGAGATGAAAGTCGTTCGATGTAATCTAAGATAATATCCAACTGCTTGTTGTACTCGGCAGCCAATAAACATACAGGCCAATCGGAGCCATACATCACGCGTGATGGGCCAAACATCTCAAACACCTCATCGAGATAGGGAAAGAATGTATCATGATCCCAATACTCGGGATCGGCTTCCGTTACAAGACCTGACAACTTACAGTGTACATTACTAAAAGTAGCTACTGCGGCCATGTCTAATTCCCAATGCGTTTTCTCGCCGGTCTTGATGGATGGTTTCGCCATATGATCAATCACAATCCGCACATGATGCACTTCCGGAAGGAACGCAAGTACTTCTGGTAATTGGTAATGATAGACGAGCAAGTCGTACGCGTAATCAAAGTCGGCAAGGCGTGCTACACCACGGATAAAATTTTCATCGCTGAGAAAACCATACTTCTCGCCTTGCACGATGTGTCTGAAACCCTTTAATTTTTCGAACGACTCATACGACTTCAACTGATCGTCCAAATCGTCGGCGCGCAAATCAATCCAGCCTACTACACCTTTGATAAAATCATTCTCTTGTGCAAGCGTCAACAGAAAATCTGTTTCCGTCAGTGATTGATCTGCTTGTACGGCCACGCATCCCTTCACATTATTTTTCTCCAACAAAGGCGCAAGATGTTCGGGTAGAAAATCTCTTCGTAGAACAGCCATATCATCAGTGATCCACTTATCACGCACGGGATTATATTTCCAAAAATGCTGATGTGTATCGATGATATCCAAAGGTGTGTACATATCCACAACAAATCACATTATGACCATGCAACTTGTTTCTGCGTACCCAATCCCTCGATGGCAAGTTCCATCACATCACCAGGCTTAATAAAGATCGGTGGATTAAATCCTAGTCCAACACCCGCAGGCGTTCCGGTTGAAATAACATCACCTGGCAGCAGGGTCATAAACTGGCTGATGTAACTCACCAGAAAAGGAACTTTAAATACCATGTTCGATGTATTGCCATCCTGAAAGACTTTTCCATTTACGGTTAGCACCAAGCGCAAATTGTGAACATCCTTAATTTCATCGGTTGTTACCAGATAAGGTCCCATCGGTGCAAACGTATCGCAGCTTTTTCCTTTCACCCATTGCCCCCCGCGCTCTAATTGAAATGCGCGCTCACTATAGTCGTTGTGAACACAATAGCCCGCTACATATTCCATTGCATCGTGCTCGCTAACGTAGCTTGCGGCTTTCCCAATCACTACACCAAGTTCTACTTCCCAATCAGTCTTGGTGCTGTTTCGTGGGATGATAAGTTTATCGTTTGGACCGCATAATGCCGATGTTGCTTTAAAGAATATAATCGGTTCTTCAGGCAATTTGGCGCCCGTTTCTTTCGCGTGATCAGAGTAATTTAATCCGACGCAGATGATCTTCGATGGTCTTGTAAACGGTGCCCCTATACGCACACCGGCATCGAGCTTGGGTAGGTTTGTATTCTTGCTCAGCCAATCAGCAAAGCGTTTCAATCCATTTGAGGCAAAAAATTGTTCTCCGAAATCTTCACCAAATGCTGACGCATCATAGTTGACATTGTTAATGCTAACGCCGGGTTTCTCCTGTCCCGGTTCTCCAAAACGAATAAGTTTCATATTTTAAAAATGACTATTAATTGATTTAATTATTTAATCGAATAAATCCACCGTCGACAGGATAATCACAGCCGGTTACAAACGATGCTTCATCAGCACATAGGTAAAGCGCCAACGCAGCAACTTCATCTGGTCGTCCCATCCGTCCAATGGGTTGTGTCTTCGAAAGTTTTGCAAACATCTCGTCTTCTTTTCCTGGGTAGTTTGCTTTTAGAAAACCATCGACAAAGGCAGTATGAACTCGCGCAGGCGAAATACAATTGCAGCGGATATTGTCTTGCAAGTAATCTTTGGCTACGGAAAGTGTCATTGTTAATACAGCACCTTTACTCATCGAGTATGCGAATCTATCCGGAATACCGACAGATGATGCAACGGAAGCAAGATTTAATATCACACCTCGACGTTTTTCTTTCATCCCGGGAATAACGGAGAACATCGTATTGTAAACGCCTTTGACATTTACGTGAAAGATTCGATCGAAATCGTCGGGACTTGTCTTCTCGATGTTGCCAACGTGCGCTATGCCGGCGCTGTTCACGAGTATGTCGATGGCGCCACGCTTTTCAATGATGGCGCCAACGGTTACTAGTACCTGCTGCTGATCGGCAACGTTGCACGACCACGCATATCCTTGGCCTCCCTCGGCAATAATTTTGTGAATGGTTTCTTCGGCGCCTTGAAGATTAAGTTCAACAACATGAACGGTGGCGCCTTGCGCTGCGAATAATTCCGCGATAGCACGACCTATACCACTACCTCCACCGGTAATGACTGCATTTTTTCCTTTGAGACTAAACATGGATTAAAGATACAGATGAATTAGTGACCATGATGCCCTGCGAGAAAAGCATCCCATTCGCCAGCCTGACCGCTCATATGGTCTTTGAGAAAAATAGAATACGATGGCTTATACGGTTTTTTGCGCAATGGCATATTGGCTTCTTCGGGAGAATATTCACCCTTCTTCGCATTACATCTTTTACACGCGGTAACCAGGTTATGCCAAGTATCCATCCCGCCACGCGCGCGCGGCGTAACGTGATCTATCGTGAGCTCTTTTTTAGTCCCACAATATTGGCATTCATGATTATCGCGTTTGAATATATTCTGCCGGGTAAGATTAACGCCCTTGTAAGGGGCGTTAACATATCGATTTAAGCGAATAACGGAAGGCATCGGGTAGCTGTGCGTAACAGAGTGTAACTTGTGGCCATTCGATGACCGCACCATCTCACTCTTGTTAAGGAACACCAAGATAAACGCACGCTCCACTGAGCAAACCATTAACGGACTATTGTCCTGATTCAGTACCAAGACCCTGCTGTTCATAATGAAATATAAGAAGTTGATTTTGAAGTAGCAAGGGGTGGGTTTTAGTTATCGGTTATCTGTGAACTGTGAACCGTGAACTGTGAACTATGAACCGTGAACTGTGAACCGTGAACCGTGAACTATGAACCGTGAACTATGAACTGTGAACCGTGAACTGAACGATAGTAAGATCTACCTAAGAACTACGACATGGTTAGAGCGGATCGAGCGTGGAGGAAAAGCGGAGGGAGAGTGGATAAAGAGCGGAGAAATCGGCAACTAAGACGATGGTAGTGCGATGCCAGGTATTCCATCAAAGCGCATCAATTTACGCATCAAACTGCTGGGCCGCAAACCAATTTCGATAGTTACGCTGGTCAGTGTCACTCATTGTCATTCCATTGCTGCAACTTGTGATGAGTATATAAACCAAAACCGTTATGGCAACAGTAACAGATACATCTTTAATGGAAGGACTTCGTGGCAAGTTTGGTAACAACATAGTGTTTAGAACCATGCGCGGAAAGACGTTTGCCAGTCCTTTGCGAAAACCAGTGAAGAACAGCAACCAGAGCGAAGCGCAGCGTAATACGCGTATTACATTTCGACAAGCTGCAGCCTGGGCTCGTTCAATCCTACTTGATCCTGAGAAAAAGGCATACTATAACCAGCGCGCTAAAGCACTGAAATTACCCAATGCCTATACCGCCGCGGTAACTGATTTTATGCGTAAGCCTACCGTAAATAAATCTGTTCACCGTAATACGGTTACATACATGGTAGAGAAGAAAGGCTTTACCATAGAGAATGTTGCAGTGCAAAGCGATGCGTCGGATCAGTTGTTACCTTCCGTTAAACTTCAAAGGCACAACCGCCTATGGTCTGTTCAATGTAACCACGAGAATCACACGAGGCCACTCCGATTCCTGCTAACCGATACTACAGGAAGAAAAGTTTTTTGGCATTCGGATCACTAACGGCAGACACTCAAGTTGCACGCTACCTTAACAAAAAAATAAATTCGAAGCGTTTTCGTTATACGGATACATTAAATATGTACTCTCCAAAGGTTACATTTACTCAGCCTGAGTATTTAATGCTTTAATTTTCATTTAAAACCGTTTTACGTATGACCCCAAAATCTATCCTTGGCAATGCCATTTGCCTATCATTGTCGCTATTTGCTATTGGTTGCTCCGAAGATGACACCAACAAAAAAGAAGTCATTACGACTGATTGTGTATTGACTACCGTTCATCGTGACTCCAAAACACCGAACGTAATCACCACGTTAACGCTGCGAGACGCTAACGGCGCAGACAAACTTCGTTATCTGGAAAAAGGTACCGACGCCGTAATCCAAGAGATCAAGTTCAAGTACAACAGCGCAGGACAACCTATCGAACGCAAAACATTTGGTCCAGATCAGAAGCTACTTTCAACGACAACCATTACCTATTGGGAAAATGGGAAGATCAAACAAGAGACAACACAGCAGCACGTCGACGACCTGCATAACAATACCAATAACAAACAGATCTCAAGCTTCGACGACAAAGGCAATATTACCGAATACAAAAATCTCAACGCTAACGACGAGATCATGAATCACCTCATCTACACCAATACATACGAAGGAAATCTCCTGACAAAATCCGTCCGCGACGACCAAAAGTTCACATTCGATGGCTATTCTGTCTATACCTATGACAATGGACTGAACACAACAATCGTTCAACGCAACACGAAAGATGAGCTCACGAATAAAATCGTAAAAGAATACGACGCCAGCAGTTACTTGATATCACTCAAAAATTATAGCGATGGCGTGACCTTAGGCGCATCGGAAATCTACGTGCGCAATGAGAACGGTGTTCTTCTCGAAACCCAGATGTTTACCGCGAGCACACTAGAGGTAGTGCACACATACGGATACAGTTGTGAATAATCTTGGGTGTTAGGTTATCGGTTATCAGTTATCTGTTAACTGTTAACCGTCATCTGTTAACCGTGATCTGTTAACTGTGATCTGTTAACTGTCATCTGTTAACCGTTATCGAAAATACGATAAATGGTAACTGGTAACCATCACCAATTGCTTCAGCGAAGGGACAAGAATGTCTTTGAGTAGAGCAACCGCCAGCATTTTACTCGGCAAACACTCTCCTGACTTCGGATAATGTATGTGTAATGCTTTTCGTGTCGGCTGCGAAAATACCTTCTTCAGTCAGCGCGTCGATACGAACACGGCCTGAGGCGTGTATAATTTTATTTTCGTTCAGTAGAATGCCTACATGATTGATCTTTCCGGCGGCATTCTTAAAAAAAGCTAAGTCTCCCGCATGCGCCTCAGCAAGACTTGCTACACTCCGTCCTTGTGTTACCTGCTGTGAAGAATCGCGCAGCAGCTTATAACCACAAATCTTGAATACCATTTGTACAAAACCGGAGCAATCTATTCCGAAAGGACTTTTTCCTCCCCAGAGATACGGCGCATTCAAATATTTGATGGCAATATTTTTAAGGTAATCGTATTCACGTTTTTGCCCAAGATTTTTCGCCTCGCCATTGAATGCGAATTGCTCTTCCATCTTAAAGAGTTCGGAGCTTGAGATCGGAATCATGCTCCCCATTAAAATGAGTAATGGGCTTTTATTATACAGCATACTCGACGTGAGGTCTGTCGTTATCTTGAATTCAGCACGATCGAGATAATGAAAATATTCTTCATTGATGGCGTGGTGCTGTTTGGCATCGATCCAACCTTCGTATTGATCGTATTGTATTCTGATGCGACACCATTTCCTTTCTTTATGCCACTCCAGAAGTTCATAGTGATCTCCAAACAGAAGTTGCGTGACTTGTTCCGCTCTATCTGAAGCTTCTCCGCGAACGGGTACAACACTCAGACGGCAAACACCAAATTCCAAATTCTCCATGCAGACCAATATTATTTAAGTTTTAAGCGATTTAATTCGCGCTTAGCATCTCGCTCGCGAATACTATCACGCTTATCGTGTAACTTCTTCCCGCGTGCCAATGCAATTTCCAATTTAGCTAACCCACGATCATTGATGAACAACCGTGTGGGTATCAACGTAAATCCTTTCTCTTCCGTCTTCGTTTCGAGTTTTTTAATCTCCGCCCGCTTCAGCAACAACTTGCGTTCGCGTGTAGCCACATGGTTGTAATGGGTGCCTTGCGCATAGGGCGTGATGTTTATTCCCTTCACAAAAAGTTCGTCGTTATTGAAATAGCAAAATCCGTCTTGTAGATTCACTTTGCCTTCGCGGATAGATTTGATTTCAGTTCCCGTCAATACCATGCCCGCGATATACTTATCCAGCAGTTCGTACTCAAATCCTGCTTGACGATTTCTGATGTTAATATCGTTTGAAAATCTTGATTTCATTTTTTCTATTCTAATCTACGATCCAACAGCACCGAAGAGCTGTTTTATCTTTTCCTTCTTTAATATTTTTTGTCCCGTCTTGCCTTCAGCTATCAAGCGCGTGGCGACATAGGCATGAAAGGTACAAATCAATTCATGTCCTTGCAGCGTTTCGACAGTAGCCGTGAATATAATTTCATCTCCTACAAAAGCAGGGCCTTTATGATTTATGGTTAAAAATGTACCGATGCCTTCTTCGTCATCATCGCGCATGTCAAGCACAAATAGTCTGCTGCTCCATTCAATTTCTCTAGCCAAGGCAAACGTAGCACATACAGGATGCACGATATCTCCACGAAAAGCAGCAACGTCATCGGCCGTAACACGATAGCGATACACTTTTTGATCTCCTACATTGACATTTGCTTTCATGGTTTAAGAAATACCGATTGGCATTCTCGCCAATGGCGTGACATCGAGCGAGCAAAAATCATTTTTCAAATACTTATAATGTGCTGCCATGGCAATCATTCCGGCGTTATCGGTACAATATTCAAAAGCAGGAATAAAAATATCCCACCCCTGCTTCTCTCCTAACGCAACGAGACTGGTCCGTAAGCCAGAGTTTGCCGACACGCCTCCTGCAATGGCGATTTGCTTAATGCCGGTCTGCTTCACAGCCTGCTGTACCCGTGTTAACAACATTTTCACCAAATGGTGCTGAATACTGGCACATATATCATTCATATTCTCCTCCACGAAGGCGGGGTTCTTTATCTTTTCGTCTCTGATGAAGTAGAGAAAAGCAGTTTTGATGCCGCTGAAAGAAAAATCGAGTCCGGGCATGGCACTATCGGGAAAGGAAAAAGCTTTTGGATTTCCCTGTTTGGCGTAGTGATCGATGAGAGGCCCGCCGGGGTAAGGAAGTCCGATAATCTTCGCAGCCTTGTCGAAGGCTTCACCCACCGCGTCATCATGCGTTTCGCCGATTACTTCCATATCCAAAAAATCCTTCACCAGCACAATTTGCGTATGTCCACCGCTTACGGTTAGACATAGGAAAGGGAACCGTGGTTTCGGATCGTCGATGAAATGCGCCAGGACGTGGGCTTGCATGTGGTTTACTTCGATAAGTGGAACGTTGAGTCCTAACGACAGTCCTTTTGCAAACGAAACACCTACTAACAAAGAGCCGATTAAGCCAGGTCCACGGGTGAACGCGACGGCATCCAAATCTGTTAATTTCTTGCCCGACTTTTGCATGGCTTCGTCGACGACCCAGACAATGCTTTGTTGATGGGCACGAGATGCCAACTCAGGAACCACACCGCCGTATTTTTGGTGCACTGCCTGTGAGGCGATAATATTATTAAGTACCTTGCCGTTGCTTATGACGGAGGCAGACGTTTCATCGCACGAAGACTCAATGGCAAGGATAACGGGACGCATAGGTTGACAAATGAATCGGCAAGTTATCAAAAATAGAATTCGAAAAGCATTTGCCTACACCGTTACGGGGCTACTGTTTCTAATTATATCTGCTTTTCTCATCCTGCAGATGCCCCCCGTCCAGAGTTATCTTATCAACCATTACCTAAAAGACTTCACAAAAGCTGTAGGATTTCCAACTTCTGTGGAAAGTTTCAGCATGCTTTGGTTCGACCGACTGGAACTTGACGGCGTCAAAATCATGGACCCCGAAGGCAACCCCATGATCCGCGCCGACAATATCCTTATCAATTTCAAGATTTCTAACCTTTTTGAAGAGTCCGACATCAACATCGACGGTATTTTTGTAGACAGCGCACACGTTTACCTCACCAATATCCAGGAAGACGACACCAGCAGAAACCTTAATATCAACGTACTCATCAACCGCATAAACAGCAATTTTGGCGGTAGCGGCGGCGGCGGCAAATCGCCACGGATAAACATTGGTGAGGCGTTCGTCAACCAAAGCCAGTTCTCGTACGTCAACCAAGACCAGGATTCTATCAAGTCAGGCTTTGACTACCATCATTTTTCACTGGCTGTTGATGAAGGCCAACTCAAAAGCTTCGTTGTGTTGGGCGACACGGTTGAGTTCAACGTAAAAACACTCATCGCTGAAGACCAGAAAACGAAGTTTGGGATAAAGCAGCTGTCGACCTTTTTCCGGATCTCGCAAACCGGAATGGAATTTACCGGCCTTAATCTGCAAGCCGGCGAAAGTACCATCACCGACACCGTCATTTTTCAATATAAAAGGCAACTGGATCTCAACCACTTTGTAAGTAAAGTGAAAATTCACGCACATCTCAAGAACACGCTAATCAATCCAAAAGATCTCGCGCTCTTTGCCCCTGGTGTTGAACGCATCCAAAAGCCGATGCGACTCACGGGAACATTCAACGGACGAGTAGACAAGTTCAAGTTCACCAAAATGGATTTGAGCATCGGCAACACAACGCTTATGGGAGCACTCGACATGGATGGGCTTCCGAATATCAATGAAACCTTCATCAACTTAAATGTAAAAGACTCACGCCTCGACCCACGCGACTTATCATTTATTCTCAATGAAACAGTCATCAGCAGACTTCAGCCTATGGGTATCGTCAGTATGAGCGGTCAATTCCTCGGATACCCCTCCGACTTTGTCGCCAATGGAAGTTTCCAAGGAAAGCTCGGTAACATCCGATCCGACATAAACTTCAAGGTAAATGAAGAGAACTTTGATCGTTCAGAATATAGCGGTCGCCTTACGCTCTCTAACTTCGACCTGGGTGCCTATTTGAATGACACAGTCTATTTCCAAAAGGTTAATCTCAACGGTAGGGTTAGCGGTTCTGGACTTACACAAAACACTGCAGATTTTCAATTGACAGGTAATGTAAACTCGATTGGTATCTACCGATACAATTACACCAACATTGTTACCGATGCACGCTTTGCTTCTGGGCTCTTCCGGGGAATGGTTGAAATTGATGATCCTAATTTGCAACTCAAAGCGAGAGGCTCCATCGACTTGCGTGAAGGCAGAAATCAAATCCGTGTGATCGGACAAGTAGACACCGTTTATCTTCATGAACTTAACCTTTCACGTGAGCCGCTGTTTATCCACGCGCATGTGAATGCCGACATTTCAGGCTTATCGTTGGATTCATTGCAAGGTGTTGCCAACGTGAATGACCTAAAAGTAAACTATGCTGATCAATGGCTTTCGCTTGATCACATACATGTTAATGCTTTACGTGACAAAGAAAATCGATCCATCCAAATTGAATCGTCGCTGGTAGACTTATTGGTGAACGGGAACTTTTACTATTCAGATTTATCACGCGACCTCAGAATACTATCGCATGAAGTCGCATTGAACATTCGCAACGATAAAAAAGAAATTGAAAATTACTACCAAAACAAAACATACGTTCCCAAGTCATACGCCGCGACCATCAATTTACAACTCAAAGACATTGCTCCCGTATCGGAACTTTTGAATATTGATTTCGACATCTCAAAAAATACCCATATTGAAGGACGATTCACCAGTGGTCGCACCACAATCTTTAACGCCTATACAACATTTGATTCCCTGGTTTACAATGGAATGTCATTTGCTAAAAATGAAGCAGACATCACGGTTTCAAAAATCACCGATAGCACCAGTGTATTGGCGATGGCTACGGTGACATCGACGAATCAATACATCAACAAAAACTTAAGCACAGAAAATCTTTTAGCAGAAGCAATTTGGAATCAAAGTCACATCGACTTCGGCATCGACGCTAACCAAGTAAATAAAACTAATCAAGTGCGGCTCAAAGGTGCCGTTGATTTTATGCGCGACTCTACATTGGTATCAATGGCACCGTCGTCGCTCAAGCTACTGGAGCGCGACTGGACGTTTGCGCCTGGAAATTTCGTATCCATTCAACGCGATCAATGGTATTTTAATAACCTCACACTGACCAATGCCGATCAGTCCATCAGTGCACATGGAAAAATGTCACTTGATCCGCATGAGAAGTTAACGCTTACCGTAGACAAGCTAGACCTGTCGATCTTGAACGTGTTATCATCAAACAAATTCAAAGGCGTAGTTGATGCACGTGTCGACGTTAATGATCTCTATCGTGAACCGTCCATGCAAAACGACATCAACATCCATGGGCTAACCATGAATGATTTTCTCATCGGTGATATTCAAGGCAGAAATGTTTGGGACACCATAGCCCACAAGTTTACCGTCAACCTTTTCGTAGACCGTGAAGAGAAACGTATTATCAACCTCACGGGAGATTATACGCCTTCAATCAAAACAGATCCCGTGAACATGGTTGCAAAACTAGACAAAGCAGAACTGAAGATATTGGAACCGTTCTTAAAAGGGATTGTCAGTCATATAAACGGAACGGTGTCTGGAGATTTTGACATCAAGGGAACACTGTCTCATCCAATGATCAATGGTGAAGGGCTTATTGGCAATGACGGCATGCTCATGGTCGACTACCTTCGAACGATGTATCGCGTAAAAGGAATTATCGGATTGACACCGACATCAATCTATTTTAAGGACCTTGATTTAACCGACGTTTATCGCAACAAAGGAACCTTCAAAGGCACCATATCGCACGACAACTTTTACAGTATGTTTGTGAACCTGGATGCTACGTTCAACAATTTTCAGGTACTGAACACAACTGTCAAAGACAACAACCTCTTTTACGGACAGGCGTATAGCACGGGAGAAGTAAATTTTTATGGGCCAGTAAATAACCTTAAAATCACAAGCACGGCGAAAACAGAAAAGAATACACGCGTCTACATTCCCATTGGCGGAACTTCATCGGTAGACAAAAAAGATTTCATCACTTTCATCGATTTTAAAGACACACTATCAACAGCGAAACTAAGACCTGGCCAAAGTAACAAGGTCGATCTCTCTGGCATCACATTCGACCTCAATTTGGATGTAACACCTGATGCTTATGGTGAAATCATCTTCGACCAAAAAGCGGGTGATATCATTCGTGGTCGTGGTAATGGTGAACTTAAACTTCAGTTAGACACCAAAGGAGAATTCAATATGTTTGGGCCTTTCGAATTTACGGAGGGTTTTTACAACTTCACACTCTATAACGTAATTAACAAACAGTTCGTCATTAAGCGGGGAAGTCAAATTGCTTGGTACGGCGACCCGTACTTGGGTATTTTGAACATCAATGCATCGTACAAGGAACAAGCTAGTTTGGCGCCGCTGATCCTGGATGATAAAGCAAGGGCGTTGGCACAGGTGCGAAAAAAATATCCTGTTGAAGTATTGCTTCGCCTCGAGGGGCAAATGCAATCACCATCCTTTACATTCGATATCGTTGCACCGAATCTGCCGCAGAACATTGCAAACACGGAAGGCAACCCTGTGAACCTTAACCTTGCATTTACGGTATTTAAAAACAAACTCGATGAGCAAGAACTCTATCGACAAGTTTTTTCATTGATCGTACTACAGAAGTTTTCTCCGCCCGATGCTTTCGACGCTAGTGGTTCTGTGAGTAATAGCGTGAGCGAATTGCTCTCGAATCAGCTTAGTCACTGGATAAGTCAAGTGGATGAAAATCTAGAAGTAGATCTTGATCTTGGATCCTTTGATGAAAACGCGTTCAATACATTCCAGCTTCGGTTGTCGTATCCATTCGGAAGATTTAGGGTGACTGCCGATGGTACCTTTAACAACACCACCAGCACACCCACCAACAACGCAAATCCACAACGAAGTCCATCGAGTGTTGCGGGGGATATCACCATCGAGTACATGCTCACGCCTGACGGAAAGCTACGCGCGAAGATGTATAGTCGCGCGAATCAAAATTCAGTATTGAGTTCTGTGAACAATCAATCGACGATCACGACTGGAGCCAGCCTAACGCATACACAAAGCTTTAACGAGTTGAAGGACCTTTGGAAGCGCAGCCGAGAGAAGAAGCTAAAAGCAGAAGAAAAGAAAGCGCTGGAAGACGCGTCGGAAGAAAAACCTGCGGAAGAACAGAACCCAGGTGCGAACAAGGATGCAAAAAAGGAAGATGACGATGGCGGCAGCGAGTAAGTCTTTCATACTTTCCTTAATACTCTTTTCATCGTTTGCACTTACTGCGCAGCCTGTCGATACGGCATCCCATGTGAACAAGAAACGCCTCAAGCGACTTGTTTGGACATCGTCTGCTGCTTATGGCGTTACGCTCGTGGGACTTCACCAGTTGTGGTACAAGAACGCTGAACAACAATCGTTTCAATTCTTCAACGATAACCCTGAGTGGAAACAGGTAGACAAGCTTGGTCATTTTTTTTCAACATTCTATTTTAGTTACGGCACCGCGAAGGCATTGAAGTGGTGCAATGTGCCTGATAGAAAAGCAGACCTTGCAGGTGCGCTTACGGGTTTTACAGTTATGATACCCATTGAAATCATGGATGGATTTTCTGACGCTTATGGCGCATCGACGGGCGACCTGTTGGCGAATGCTTCCGGATCGTTGTTGTATTTTGGGCAATCGCGTTTATGGAATGAGATCAGAATTTATCCGAAATATTCTTTTCGGCCTACGGATTTCGCCAGAGAGCGTCCGAATGTTTTAGGTGATGGATTTTTTAGTGAAGCCTTAAAAGACTATAACGGGCAAACCTATTGGCTATCCATTGATGTGGACAAGTTTACAAAATTTCCGAAGTGGCTCAATATCGCTGTAGGCTATGGGGCGGAAGGAATGGTATACGCGCGCGATCAGCAAAACATCGAGCAAGGGTTTGGTGATCCATATCGCCAATATTATTTAGGTATTGACTTCGACCTCACGGCGATCCATACCCGATCGAAATTTTTAAAGACCGTATTGTTTCTCGTAAACATGTTAAAACTTCCATCCCCTGCTGTCGAGTACTCAAAAGGTAATTTTCGTTTTCGCCCGTTGGCATTCTGATTTTTTTAAGCTAACGTTTTGCGTAATTTCCCGCCCAATTTTTATAACTTGAATATGCCTAACAAATTAAAGGACCCTATGAGCATCATGAAACATATTCAGCAGTACGCTGATCAAATTGGTGGTCAGTTTACAGACTACGACCATACGCGTTCTGTAGTGGTGGTTCCAATCAATGGAAGCCGCTTTCAAACGGTTCTCGCCAGCACGCAAAAGAGTCCAGTCTCTGGACGTGACCAAGCGATCTTCTCTTCAAAAGTTTGTGAATTTAAAGATGGTCTTGATCTTAAAAATCTTCTCGAACAAAATGCTCACTTCGACTATAGCAAGTTTGTACTCGAAGACGGCTATCTAAAAGTTGAAGCATCATGCTTGGCCAATTCTGTATCGGAAGATCAAGTAAAAGAAATGATCCAAGAAGTAGCCCAGCTCGCTGATCATTACGAAGACAAACTTACCGGGAAAGATATTCATTAGGAGTGTTGACGTGTTGGGGTTAATACAAGTGTTCGAGTGTTCAAGTGTTCGAGTGTTCAAGTGTTCGAGTGTTCGAGGGAATGCAGGGAAAGCAACAGATAACAGATAACTTCTTCTCATAACCAGTTTCACCGGGTTTAAACCCGGTGAAACTGGGCAGTAACAGATAACTTCTCGTAACTCGTAGCTCGAAACTCGCAGCTATTTCCCGCACCTGTTTCCAGAACCAAAAAAGAATTAGCTTTGCAAGAGTAAGCCGTCTTATCGCCGTGAGTAATCAAGGAGGAAAGTCCGGGCAGCGTAGAGCAGTGTACTTCCTAACGGGAAGGCTTTCCTGAGTAATCGGGAAAGACAGAAAGTGCCACAGAAAACAAACTACCTCTGATCATATCGGAGGAAAAGGTGAAAAGGCGAGGTAAGAGCTCACCGGCTTGGTAGTGATACTGAGTGCATGGTAAACCTTACACGCTGAAAGGTCAAATAGGCCACGTTCTCTTCGGAGGTTTGCGGCTCGTGAATTGTTCCGGCTAGCTGGAACAGGCGTGGCGGGTAGACTGATTGATCCCATTAGTGATGATGGGGCTAGATAAATGATAAGAGTCCTTCGAGCAATCGCAGGAAACAGAACCCGGCTTATAGGCTTACTATTTTTAAACCTGATCGTTAGTGAAAGCGATCAGGTTTTTTTTATTTTTAGCGGTTAACAATTCCAAGCATGGCTAAGATACTCATCATCGAAGATGACAATAAAATCAGAGCAATCTTAAAAGAGATTCTCGAAGAAAAAGATCACGACGTTCAAGAAGCGGCAGACGGACAAGAAGGGTTCAAAAAACTTGAGCAAGGTGCATTCGACCTATGTCTTTGCGATATCAAGATGCCAAAAATGGATGGCCTTGAAGTGCTCGAAAAGTCGAAACAAGCTGAGATTCCCACCAACTTCATCATTATTTCTGCACATGGAACAATTGATGTCGCCGTAGAAGCCGTGAAGAAAGGGGCATTCGATTTCCTTCAAAAACCATTCGATCTTGGGCGCTTGGAAATAACGCTTCGAAACGCGCTCGAAAAAACAACGCTCGTTAAAGAAACAAAAACACTTCGTAAGAAGGTCTCTAAAAAATTCGATATGGTGGGTGAATCTGAACCCATCAAACAAATCAAAGAGATGATCGACAAAGTTGCCCCTACTGATGCACGCGTATTGGTCACAGGGCCTAATGGATCAGGAAAAGAACTTGTTGCGCGATGGGTTCACGAAAAAAGTAAACGTGCTGAGGGACCATTAGTCGAAGTAAACTGCGCGGCAATTCCTTCTGAACTTATCGAAAGCGAATTATTTGGACACGAGAAGGGTTCGTTCACATCGGCCATTAAACAGCGACTAGGAAAATTTGAACTAGCAGAAGGGGGCACTTTGTTCTTGGATGAAATTGGTGACATGAGTTTGTCCGCCCAAGCAAAAGTACTTCGCGCACTGCAAGAAAATAAAATTACGCGTGTTGGCGGAGACAAAGAGATCAGTGTAAATGTTCGCGTTGTCGCGGCTACCAACAAAGATTTGAAGAAAGAGATAGAAGAAAATAGATTTCGTGAAGACCTTTACCACAGGCTTAGTGTTATCGTCGTGAAGGTTCCGGCGCTAAATGACAGGAAAGACGACATCGGTCTTCTGAGCGACAAATTCTTAAATGATATCGCCGAAGAGTATGGCGCGAAAAAGAAAACGCTGCATACAAAAGCACTTACTGCTTTGAAAGAACACAACTGGACGGGTAACATCCGTGAACTTCGTAACGTTATTGAACGCCTGGTGATTATGAGTGGCGACGAAATTACGGGAGATGATGTAAAACGATATCTTTAATTATCTCAAGTTGATTTCGCTGTCATGATAAATAGCTTTGGGTAGTCTGTAACTAATCCGAAGTCGTCGACCTGGATATCGGCATCGAAGTCGTTCGGAATGTTTTCATAGTGATACACATGGTTCGAAGATCGTTTGTACTTCTGCTTGACAGCGCGGACTTCCTGGGCTAGCAAATCAAGGTATAGTACGTCAATCTCGGCCTCTTCACCATCCTTGAGTTCAAGTCTATTAATCGGCAATGTATTGGTGAAAGGCGTAAGCGGAATATCTATATCAACACAACCTTTGAATTGATCTAATGAATGATCGCGATCGTTCCAATTCCCTTTACCGTCTGAATAGAAAGAATATTCAGTAAGAACATTCTTTAGACTACTATTTATCTTGATTGATAATGTTTCCCAACGCTCATTCAACTCTAGATGATAATCCACTTTATAGATCGTATTCTGATAATAACCAACAATGGTTGAAGAAACTTCGAAGCCATCTTCGACCGATTGCAACGAGCAGTGCTCTATGGAATGATATTCCCTACCTGTCCAAAGGATATTTGTACGCATGATTATTCTAGTAGAAAAAAAAGGTACCAATACCGAACGAATTTTCGTCCTACTTGGCTAGCGAACAATACGCTTGCGCAGGACTAGCACGGACTATCGATACCCATCTGCCTAAAGTAACACGCATAGGTCATTTTATGAAAGCGCTCTATAACATGTTTATAAAATTCCTCGCGTAGGCCGGGCGGCAAGTCTCTACCGTGTTCATTAAGAAAAATCAACTCTGCCGAAATATAACGAGCGGCTTCATCGATCGACGTGTACGGGCTAAGTGCGGCAAATGCTTTCACTTTGAATACACGCAAAACAGTCCGCAATTCGTCATCCGTTCGTTCTTTGTCGATACAACTCAGTAGATACTTTTTAGCAGAATCAAGTTTCAAATTGCGTTCATAAAAATCCCTAAGAAAATGATCGTCGCTACATTCTGCATAAGACCTAAGTCGCTGCAATGTTAAAGCCATTTCATCAGCCATTTCTTCGTTACCATAGCGAAGTTCGCTTTCAACAGCAAGCCACTTTGATTCTGATTGACATCCTGTAATCACGATCGTAACAAGAACGCACCGTGAGATTTCACGCGTTTTGATGATTACAGCTTTCAAGATCATAAATCAGATTTGAGGCACTTGGTAATAAGACGTTACCGACTCCTGTCCTGTATAATTCGGACCATATGTATCGTCAGCGCCTAGATAACGAAGATCAAATTTAATGATTGCCTTCCCATTCTTCTTGACGATATGTGTACGCTGATCAAACTCAATTTTATTCTTCTTGAATTCCCTTTTAATAACAGAATCACCTTTTCGACCATTTACTGCAAAGTTGTTCAAGTCGAGATTACCGATAAAAAGACCATCGGGCATCAGAAAAGAAATTGCATTACTGATTACCTGAAGCTTATCACCTAAATAGTGCAGCCCATGAACGCAAGTGATCAGATCAAATCTCTCTTGCGTTTGAAATTCTAATATCGGCAAAACTTCATAGTGGAGGCATGTTATCTCTTGGCTTACATTTAAATCATTGGCCAAAAGATCAACACCAATAAGTCTAGCTTTATTCTGAATTTCCATGGTGCAGAATAATGAGGCTACTTGGGCAAGCGCTTTACCCTGTCCGCTGCACAGATCCAACCAAGAAGCGAAGCCCCGCTGCTGGATTCTTTCCTGAAGAAAATCTTGTGGTCTAAATCCAAACTCTTGTTCATAGCTATTCACACCGCTCGCGTTGCGCTCCCGGTTCATCCGAGTATTTGCAACAACCGGTGACCAAACTAATTTCTCTTCTGGAATCAAATTCATCGATGAATCGGTCTTAAATATATCAATAACGATCCAACGTATTCCACTAATAACTTAACGCCAACCAGCTTCTATTCTGCTCATAGGCATCAACAAAATCTCGCTTGAACAAATGGATTTGGTTGTGCCCCGATGGAGGAAATACTCTATTTTCAACACAACTCAAAGCATATTCAAAATCGTCGCGCGTTGTAAAATTGTATACGTCATCCGACATGAATCTTTTCCAGAATTTATCAGGCCTCATGCCTTTTCTTTGATAGCCAACCTCTAGGGAATAGAACCCGAATTTTGACTCATGATCATATAGATCAAACTGTGTCCAACCTAGCATATCGAAACGGTGACGCAGCAAATGACTCAAATGATTACGCTCAACGAACGCCTCCAATCTATCAACCATTTCGATTTCGTTTGGCACCAAAAGAATTTCACATTTATCGTCAATAAGAACAGATTTCTTTATCATATCCGCATAACGTGCACTTTTTGGAAAATAAATGGTCTTGCCAATCCTAGGCACGTCGATCATTTGACTAAATGGTGCGAAGTAATGAAAGTCGACATCGAAATAAGAATAATCTTCTTCAAGTATGTAAGCATCTCCAGCAAACAACGCACTTTCTTCTGGACGCTCTAAGGATGCTTTACAGTGATAAATATCTAGTCCCATATTCAAAAACGCTAACGTGCGTCTTTCTAAAAGTTATCCCATAATTTATCAGCATTATATCTGATCTGTCCATTTACTACCTCTAAAGGTGACGCGATATTGTTTTCATAGATTGCTCCCGTTCCAAGTCCTTGCGGAATGTTTGTGACATAATTGGCCGTAAACTGACAAATTGCGTTCAAACCAATATTAGATTCCAATGCAGATGTAATCCACCATCCTATTCCTAGGTGTTCGGCAATGGAAATCCATTCGGCACTTCCGCTTAAGCCACCATGAAGCGATGGTTTTAAAATGATGTACTGTGGCTTCAGTCGGTGTAGCAGTGAAATGCGTGCGGATGATTTTACGCCAATCAATTCTTCATCCAACGCGATGGCTATGGGCGACGTCCTACACAACACTTCCATTTCCGGCAAGCCAGGCTTAATTGGTTGTTCAATGGAATGTATATCGAACTTGCTCAGCGCCTTTAACTTGAGGAGCGCATCATCGACAGTGAACGCGCCATTAGCATCCAGCCTGAGCGTTATTTTGTGATTGGCATATTGCTTTCGAATGTAGGCCAATACGCCACACTCCTTGTCAAAATCAAGTCCACCAACCTTCAATTTAATGCAGGAGAATCCTTGCTGTACTTTCTTATCGATTTGACTAATTGTAAAATCCAGATCACCCATCCAGATGAGGCCGTTGATAGCGATGGGCGTACCACGATGAAAATCATTGTTAAAGATTGTACGTTGACCGCCGTTGACGAGATCAAGCCATGCTGTTTCAATGGCAAATCGAATAGAAGGAAATTCCTCCGGCAACAACGACATTACATCGTCCAATGTAGTTTGTTCAAAAGCACGACCTTCAAATTGCAATAACGTATTTCGTAGTATGCTATCAAGATCAGGTCTATCATCGACGCTTAGCCCCTGTAGCGGACCACATTCACCGATGCCGATTACATGATCTGCCGCGTCATCCCACAACTTGACAAACCACGAGACCTTTTCTTGCATTGCACCGCGCGACGTCCGTGCATTGAAATTGAAATGGAAGACCCTTTTATCAAGTGATGTTTGAAGCGCCATGGAATTAAAAAGAACGAAAATAATGTTTTCGCATTAACTTTGGAGCAAAGATTAAGAATCATATCGTCAGCCAAACATGAAGCCGCAGCTTTTCATAAAAGATTATACTTACGATCTACCACACGAGCGTATCGCCAAATTTCCGCTTGAAAAAAGAGATGATTCAAAGTTATTGGTATATCAGGCTGGACAAATTGAGCATGCTGCTTTCCGAAACATCCTAGACTTTTTACCGTCCAATAGTTTCCTTGTCTTTAATGATACAAAAGTGATCCCGGCGCGCTTACATTTCACAAAAGAGACAGGTGCGTCGATCGAAACTTTTCTGTTGCACCCGTTACTTCCGTCAACACTAGTCGTTGAAGCGATGATAGCACATCCATCGGCAACATGGCAATGCACGATTGGCAACTTAAAGAAATGGACAACAGGAACTATTCTTCAAAAGAAGTTGGGCAGTACGACACTTGAAGCACATTTGATCGATCGTGAAAAAGGTGTTGTTGAGTTTCGATGGAATAGCTCGCAGTCGTTCGCCGAGATTGTGTCGTTATCAGGAGAAACACCTCTCCCACCCTATTTAAAGCGTGATGTTGAGAGCAGCGATAAAGAGCGCTACCAGACTGTGTACGCGCATCACGACGGCGCTGTTGCTGCCCCGACGGCAGGCCTACACTTCACGGACAAAATTCTCTCCGCGATTCAGCAGCAAAAAATGAGTACAGACTTCGTCACGTTGCACGTAAGCGCCGGAACTTTCCAACCCGTTAAAGCTGAAGTTGCTTCTGAACATACGATGCACGAAGAGCAAATCATTGTGCGCAGAGAAACGATCATAAATTTGTTAAAGGCGAATCATTTTATTGTCCCAGTAGGAACAACGGCTATGCGCACGCTGGAAAGTTTATACTGGTTTGGTGTGAGGTTATTAAACGATCCCGCCGCTTCGTTTTCGATTCATCAAGATGAACCCTACACCATTAAACAAAGTGCGACTCGCACCCAAATACTAGAAAGAATTTTACAGCAAATGGACAAAAAAGGTATTGACATGCTCACAGGTGAGACATCCATTTTTATCATGCCGGGCTATCAATTCCGAATGTGTGATGGATTGATCACAAACTTTCACCAACCCGGATCTACATTGATATTGTTGGTAGCTGCGCTCGTCGGTGACGATTGGAAAAAAATATACCATGAAGCCATGACAAACGACTATCGTTTTTTGAGTTATGGCGACAGTTCTCTGTTACTCCCCAGCATATCCTCATAGTTTTGCGCAGCAACCCGAAGTTGGCGTAACGGCGTATTGGGTACGTTCATACTGAATCCGCACGGATAGTTCACCGTCGGCAATGCCTTCGATCACTTCACTCCACTGAATATGATTGTCGAAATATGACAAAGCTCCACCCAGTCCGTCTATCTCCAGTTTCGCATGATCCGGCAATTTTACATTACTATCATTCAGGTATATCCTACTGGCGTTCGCATCTTGACACAAACCTGGAACAACCTGCTGCCCATAGATTTTAAATTGTAATCGTCCCTCTTTCGTTTTCCACTCGCCGCAGCTGCCGTTACCAAGGTAAATCTTGGTATTGTCGGTAAATGTCAGGTATACGTCTTTCATGTCCGCGTCAGGCAACAATGTTTCCACGACGACACCATTTTCAATCACATCAGCTTGCTTCACCTTCCAGGTAGAGACACGCAGTGAGGTTGTCAACGGATCTGCGTGTTCTTTTTCTTTTTCATCGCAGGAAAACATTGCGACAATCAAACTAACGAGAAGTACTTTTTTCATAGTGCTGATCAAACATAAAAAAAGCCCGACTACATGTCGAGCTTTTTCTGTGAACAAATCCTTATTTCGCAACAGCGTTGAGATCTACAATACGAACCTCTACCCGTCGTCCTTCCTCCTTCGAGGTGGCCACATCTTTCGAAGCGCCATATCCTTTTGCCACGATGCGTCGACGAACAACACCCTTGTGGTTAAAGTAGTCAAGCACTGAGATCGCACGCTTGTTGGACAACTCACGATTCAAATCCTCAGAACCTTCCGCTGAAGCAAATCCCGATATTTCAACGCCGAGATCGGGATATTTTGCGAGTTCGGCAAGGATAACATCCAACGGCGCGTTGTACTGCGTTTTCAAATCACTCTTACCAGCATCAAAGTATATCTTCACAAACTTTGTAAGGGCTGCTTTATCGAAGTTTGACTTCTTCTGTCCTTGCGCTTTTTGTTTCTGAATCTCCTCTTTCACCATGAAAGTCGGCAATGAGAAGATCGTTTTCCCATCAACTTGCTTTTGCTCAAATTTACTTTCATCACTTTCGTCGTAGTAGTATGTTCTACTGGCTACTTCGATATTCGCGTTCTTAGATTCGTCAAAGTTTACTTCTTCGATAGGATCTTTCAAGTTGATGAGGTCTGTCAAATAATCAATACCTTCTTTATCATTGGCTGCCATCAGGTCGAGCATCATGTCATATACATCCACGTTGCCACCTTGCACCAGTTTAGCTTCATGTGTTTTACGAAGGTCGGCCTTTACATCTTGATCCGTGTCATAGAAGGCATTCTTTACTTGTACTTCCTGACCTACCACAACATCAAACTGTTTGATCGTTTTCAAATAGATCATCTGATACAGCTCATAGAAATACGTTTGATTCGGAACATTGATATTCAATGTATACGGCAAGAAACCTTCCGATTCAATGATCATGTCGTAATTCTTAGCGGGAGGAAGAATGATCAAGTAGTTACCTGTTTCCGGATCTGGATCATACACGAAATCCAACTTTTTGTCAGTCTCATTATCGATCAAATAAATCTTTGTCGGCATTGGCTTAAGGGTTTCTGCGTTCAGAATTTTACCCTTGATCATTGTGAGCGGAATGTTTGCAGATTCTGCTGGTAAGTCCAGATAATAAATATCCTGTCCACCATGACCACCTTTGCGATCGGAAGAGAAGTACGCGCGCGTACCGTCAGCAATCAACGTAAAGTAGTTATCGTTTGCTGTCGTGTTTACGGGATAGCCCATGTTCTCTGGCGACGTCCATTTTGTTCCCACAAGCTTCGTCATGAAAATATCACGACCACCCATCGAGTTATGACCATCCGAAGTGAAGAATAATGTCTTTTGATCAGGGTGAATGAAAGGTGCATCTTCATTGGCTTTCGAATTCACTTCCGGTCCGAGGTTTACAGGTGTAGACCAAGTATTGTTAGGCTGTAACGATGTTTTGTAAATATCCAATCCACCTTGACCTCCCAACCTGTCGCTGGCAAAGTAAATCGTTTTGCCATCGGGCGTAATGCTCGCTGTTGATTCCAGAAATTTTGGTGTATTGATAGTCGGCGCTAGAAGACTTGGCTTCGACCAGCTTTCGCCGGACCTGTTGATTTGAAATACGCCTCCCGGATCGGTCGCTCCTCCCATGAAGATTAGCATTTTCTGTCCGTCGGCAGAAATACCAGCAGTCCCTACGTTGTAATCGTGCGCGATAGGAATCACTTTCGGTTCAGACCAGGATCCATTGGTGTTATACGAAATGTAAATTTCTTCAATGAACTTATCACCTGTTCTGGTTTTGCCGGTGTTCGGGCGAAGCGCAGTGTAGGCCATGATACTTTCGTCGGCAGACACTACCGGGTTATACTCAGTGAATTTTGTATTCACCATCGCATTAAAGTAGTTCACTTTGAAGTTACGCGGAACAGACATCAAAGCTTGGGCATTGTTACACGTTCTGATCGCATCGTCGGCGAGCGCCATCACTTTCTTGTCGGCCTTGTTGCTCAGCTCACGAAACTTCGAAAAGTTTTCAATGGCTTTCTGAATGTTCTCATCTTTCAAGTATATGTCGCCAAGGTCGTAGTATAATGTATTAGGCAGACCTTGCGCATGTTGAAGGGCATGTTCATAATAAGGAATAGCTTTGATTTGCTCCGAAAGCTCTGGAGACTTCTGATAGCAGACGGCCACTTTATAATGGATCATTGGGTCTTTTTCCCCAGCCTGAATGGCTTCCAGGTATTTTGCCAGCGCGGCGTCATAACTTTTAACACCAAAAAGGCGATCGCCTTCCGCGACCGCTTTACCCCCTTGTGCGTATAGGGATAACGTTAAAAAAGTAAGAAAGAAAAGACAGATTGCATGCTTTACCATAAGGCAAATTTGATTTTGGATCAATACTACAAAGATTATGCAGGTTTAAAATAGCGATTTTACCCCTTAATATTACAAACACCAGAGGATCAATTCATTTGAACCCATCCAGTTACACCACATCTTTATGTACACCCTTAATAAGTGTTATGTCTACCTAAAATTAAACCGCTTTGTAGGATTTTCGTTGGAATATGTCGAATTTTAGCGTTATGAGGCGGATTTTATGAAGTCTTATATCTTAAGAACCCTAGATATTGAGCACCCTGAGGTAGGTCGTGTAGGCTTACTTCTTATCATGAGTTTTTTCATGGGGGTATTTTTAGCGACCCTTAGTGTGGCGTCGCAAGCTTTGTTTTTGAAACACTTCAACGAGGCGGAGTGGCTCGCCCCAGCGCTTCTCGTCTCCGGATGTTTCGGACTCCTTGTTACTATTCTCTATAACATCCTTCAAAACAGAATACCGTTTCAAGCCCTTGCTATCATCAGCCTATTGGTTGTTACAGCTGTTACAGCATTCATTGAATTTGGAGAAGGCTTTTTCAAAGATCCAGATACCATCTTTTTTGTGGGCTTCGTTGCGCTCATTCCGTTTACCTTTCTGTTGTTCTTAGTTTTCTGGGGATCGTTCTCCCGGATGTTTAACATCAAACAATCGAAACGACTTGTTGGAACCGTTGACTTGGGTGCGATGGTGGCTTCATTCTTGGCGTTTTTTTCGATCCCCCAAATCAACGAACTAGACTATTTCAAGAATCACGAAGAACATCTCTACACGATCAGCTTAGTAGCCGTAATTCTATTTCTTGTTACGTTCATCTACCTATCGATTCGACACCTTACAAAAGGAAAAACTTTCGCCCAGGAGAAAGCCATGTACCAAAAGCTTGGTGTAACCGACTTCTTTAAGAATCGCTACATCTTCTTTATGTCGTTCTTCATCATTGCATCGATGATTGCCATCAACTTCGTGGACTACTCCTATCTGACGGTAATCAACATGGAGTTCGCCGCCAATCCACAAGATTTAGCAAACTTCATCAGTTACTTCGAAGCAACGGTAGTTGTATTCGGTTTCTTGTTCCAGATTTTCGCGACCGACTATATCATCAAGCAATACGGCATGAAAGTTTCCCTCATGGTGAATCCCATTCTGATTGCACTATTTATCACGGTCGCACTGGTGCTTGGAAATGTTTTCGGATACACGAAATCAGCCGAGAACGAATTCTTCTTTTACTTTTTCATGACAATTGCGCTTTGCAAGTTGATCATTCGTTCGCTGAAAGATAGCTTGGACAACCCAACTTTTAAGCTCTATCTGCTGCCGATAGAATCTAATATTCGCATCGATGTTCAGACAAAAATCGAAGGTATTGTAACAGCATTCGCGAGCGTAATCGCGGGGGGATTGATCATCCTCATCACACGCGTTGATTTCTTCGACTTGATCTTTATCTGTCTCTTTACGTTGCCGATTCTGGTGGCGTGGTATTATTCCACAGGAAAGCTGCATACAAACTATCAGTATACGCTTCACGGCACATTGGTTCGCAACAAGCGGAAGACAGCATTAAAATCAGAGAAGGAGTACAACGTAAGTCGGGTACTTGAGAAAGAAGTCAACTCATCCGTAGAGGAAAAAGTTGTGTATGCACTGAAGCTCATGGAGAAACTCGAGCCTGCGTTGTTTGAGAACACCGTGACAAGACTTTCGTCGAGCGAATCAAAAACGCTCAAGGCATGGGCGGTGCGAAAAATTGAAGAGCTGGGCCTCACGCCTGGCACGGACAAATCAGAAATCCGCACATTAGCAGAACGAGCATCAGGAGAAATCGAAGACAGCGACGTGCTTTCAATTTCGCCAGAGAAACTGCTTCGCATGAGCAAATCGTCGAAGCAAAGCGATCGCATTCTTGCCGCGAAACTGCTCCGACGTTTACTCGGACCAAAGACGATATTTGTATTACTCGAGCTCTTGCGTGATGCAGATCCAAAAGTACGTTTCGAAGCGCTTCAGACGGCACGCAAAGTGAAGCGGAACGAAACATGGCCAATCCTCATAGAACTTCTTGGATCGCCTACATACAGTCACCATGCAGCAGCTGCCTTGAAGGAAGTAGGAGAATCGGTATTGCCAACGTTAGAAGCTGCGTTCCATAAGTCAGGACAAAACGAAATGGTGATGCTGCGGATCGTCCAGATCATGGGACGCATCGGGGGTCGCTACTCCCTACAACTACTCTGGAAAAAGACAGACTATCCGGATAAGCGCATTGTTAAACAAATCCTCTTCTCCCTACGGTTTATCAACTATCACGCGATGAATAGAGAAGCGCGTGATGTAGTGAACCTTCTCGAAAGTGAAATGAGTAAAGCCATCTGGAACCTGGCGGCTATCCATGAACTTCCGAATGAAAAGCATTTCGAATATTTAAAAGACGCACTCAAGGAAGAAGCAACAGAAAACTACGACCAGATTTACATGTTGCTGTCGATCTTATACGATCCTCAGTCGGTACAACTTGTGCGTGAAAATATTGAAACCGGAGATCCCGATAACATCGCGTTTGCCATGGAGCTTTTGGATCTTTTTATTGACCCAGAGCTGAAGCCAAAATTATTACCGCTCTTAGATGATCTGGACATCAATGAGAAGTTGACCCAGCTGCAAATTCACTTTCCGCGAGAAAATTATAATCCGATCCAGGTTATCAACTACATCCTGAATCGCGACTTCAACCTTAACAATCGCTGGACTAAAGTATGCGCGGTGCATGCTTCTGCATTTATTTCAGACTTTAGGGTAAGCCGCGGATTGGTCGCACAGATGTTCAATGCGGATCGATTATTACAAGAGACCGCCGCATGGGTAATCTACAACAAGGACCAAAAAGCATATCACGCTATCGCGGAACGTTTACCAGAACGCGACAAAAAATTCCTCGACTCTTCTATCGAAAATAACCAATTGCTCGATGGACTTGACGATGGTTTCTTCTTATGGATAGAACTGATACTTTTCATCAAGCAGATCCCCGCATTTAAGAACATCCATGGTTCATTAATCAGTGATCTCGCCGACAAAGTACACCCTATCGATCTTGAATTTTCAGAGACATTGAAGCTTACAGCCGATGATGAGATCAATACGCCAATATTGATTGTTGCACATGGTGAGGTAAGATTAAATTATAATGGTCTTGAGGTAACCACTTTGAAAAAAGGTGGCGTGTACGGCGAGCTTTTCCAGGATGGCGCGGTTTCAAAGATAACCACCATTACGGCGACAGAACGCTCCGTTGTGTTTAAGATTAACCTTATGGACTTTTATTTCGTAATGGCCAATCACCATGAATTGGTGCAGGGGCTCATCAAAAATATAACAGACAGACCTGAAGTAGTACAAGCTTAACCGGAAAAACCCATGGCATTTGAAATTGATGTTGTGATCGCTTTCGCAGATCGTGACAATGAGACTGCATCTAAAAACGAACTCGGCTGGGTATCGCAGTTCAAAAAATTCCTTGAACTGATGCTCACGCAAGTGTTAGGCGAAAAGCCACGCATCATGCTAAAAGGCGAGTTCGACAGTATGGTTTCTCCGAAAATGGATAACACCGCGGTATTGGTTTCAATCTTATCAAAAGACTTTATTCAGTCAGGTCAGTGCCTTGATCACGTCGAGACTTTTTACAAGGTTCTTGAATCAGCTCCGAAAAACAGAAATCGTGTTTTCAAAGTATTCAAAACACCACTCAACCTTCAGCAACAACCACCACGTTTGCGCGATTTGTTGGGATACGAAATGTACCAACTAGATCCAGACTCTGGTGAGATCCGCGAGTATACCGACTACTTCAGCACCGAAGCGGAACGTCAGTATTGGATGAAAATGGTTGACCTGGCATATGATATTTATGAAACACTGCTTTTCCTTCGCGATACTTCATCGCAATCGGAAGTAAGAAGCATTTACAAACGCAAAACAATCTACCTCGCGGAAACAGGTCACGACTTATCCGTGCAGCGAAATATCATCAAGCGAGAATTACAGCGACACGGTTATAGCGTACTTCCGAATCAAACACTTCCGGGAAATGCGAGCGAACTTGAACGACTGGTCCGTCGGGATTTAGAGGAATGTAATCTTTCGATTCACTTGATCGGCAGTGCCTACGGAGAAATTCCAGAAGGTGCCGATCGATCTGTTGTAGATCTTCAGAATAAGTTCGCTTCAGAAAAGTCGATTAAAGCCAAAGAAAATAAGCAAGAGTTTACACGTTTGATTTGGATCTCACCGAACATGACCCATGCCAGTGAGCGTCAGAAATCTTTCATTGATAATATCAAGCGAGATGTGGAAGCGCAAGAGGGCGCCGAAATTCTGCAAACGCCGCTCGAAGATTTCAAAAACATCATGCGTGAAGAGTTGTTGGAAGCCGGTGAGAAAAAAATCATCGATAGTAACACTGGCCGCACGATTTATTTAATACACGATAAGATAGACTTGGTTGCGATCAAACCTATTGTTGATTTGTTAGAGAAGTCTGGATTCAAGGTACTTCTGCCTTCATTTGAAGGGGAACTACTTGCCCTTCGTCAACAGCACATAGACAACCTCCGTTCACTCGATGCGGCAATCATCTATAAAGGAAAAGTAAACGAGCAGTGGGTGCGTATGAAAGCGCTGGATCTGTTAAAAGCACCTGGCTTTGGAAGAAAGAAACCAATCGTAGCGAAAGCGATTGTCGCGAATACGGGATCGAATTTAAATGTTGAGTCATTCCGGAGTCAAAACCTTCGCGTAATCGAAGGCGATGAGCAGCGCTCTATTGAATCATTGAAATCATTTTTACAGGAATTTAACGCCTAACCATGAGTGTGGTAATTGATAACCTCGTTGCAAACCCCTTCCCAGGACTGCGACCATTCAAGATAGAAGAAAGCCACCTTTTCTTCGGCCGTGAAGGACAGAGCGATGAAGTCCTCCTCAAGCTTTCCAAGAACCGATTCGTCGGCGTAATCGGTCCTAGCGGTAGCGGTAAGTCATCGTTTATTTATTGCGGCGTAATGCCCATTCTTTATGGAGGGTTCCTCACGGACGCTTCGCCGAATTGGGAAGTAGTGGTGACAAGACCTGGCGGTGGTCCCATCGACAACCTCGCAGAGGCACTGTTAAAAAATAATGATGAGTATAATCAGTCCGACACCGAAGAGAAAAAAATAAAGCGAACAATCTTCTCGACATTACTACGCAGTAGTTCATTGGGATTGGTTGAGGCGATTGAACAAACAAGAAAAGACAATGACGTAAACTACCTGATCTTAGTCGATCAGTTTGAAGAGCTTTTCCGCTTCAAGGAAGGTCATGATGCAAACTCAATCAACGAGACACTTGCCTTCGTAAACCTTTTGATGGAAGCGGTGAATTATCCTGATGCGCCGATCTATGTTGCCATCACAATGCGTTCTGACTTTATTGGCGATTGCGCACAGTTCCCAGAGTTGACGCGTAAGATCAATGACAGTCACTACTTGATTCCACAATTAACACGCGACCAAAAGCGCAAGGCAATCGAAGGCCCTGTAGCGGTAGGTGGCGCGAATATTTCTTCAAGACTTACACAACAGCTTCTCAACGACCTCGGCGATAATCCTGATCAGTTGCCAATCCTTCAGCACGCGCTGATGCGTACGTGGAACTATTGGGCTAACTATAAAGATTTCGACGACGAGCCTGTAGACCTCAAACATTATGAGGCGATCGGTACAATGTCGGAAGCGTTGTCGATGCACGCGAACGAGGCGTATGACGAACTCAACGAAGACCAGAAACGTGTCTGCGAGATGATGTTCAAAGCGATTACCGAAAAACGCGGTGAAAACTTTGGTATCCGTCGGCCGACAAAGCTCAATGAAGTAGCTGCTATCGCTGATGTATCGGAAGAAGAAGTCATTGCTGTACTCGACAAGTTTCGCGATCCCAGCAGATCACTCTTGACACCAGGATATGGATTGCCGATCAACTCAAAGTCGATGATCGATATATCCCACGAGAGTTTGATGCGTATTTGGGTACGATTAAAAAATTGGGTTGATGATGAAGCCGATGCGGTGCAGATGTATTCCCGTCTTGCAGAAGCTGCCTCGATGCACCAAGTGGGAAAAGCTGGTTTGTGGAGACCACCGGATTTGCAACTTGCGCTGAACTGGCAAGCGAAACATAAACCTACTTTGGTTTGGGGACAACGTTATCATCCCGCGTTCGAGCGTACCATTATCTTCCTTGAATATTCCAAGAAAGAATGGGAAACGGAGCAGCGTGTAAAAGAACTTGAGCAGAAGCGAAAACTTAGGCGTGCCCGCGTTGTAGCGCTCGTCTTGGCATCAGCTGTTGTTATTTGTCTTTGTTTCTTGTTGTATGCGTTCTATCAAAAAGCGCAGGCTGATACATTATTAAAACGTGCACAGTCTTCAGAAGCCGAAGCGAAGCGTGATCGAGATAAAGCTGTCGTTGCTCAAAAGGCCGCCGAACAGGCTCAGTTAGCCGCAGAAGCAGCGAAGAATGCTGCTGAAGAAGCCCAACTTGCCGAAGCAAAACAACGTGAACTTGCCGAAGCTGCAGAGAAAGCCGCGATCGCTAACGCCGAACTTGCTAAAAAGAACGCTGCCGAAGCGAGACGTAATGCGGAAGAAGCAAAACAAAACGCGTTACGTGCGCAAAACAATGAAGCGCGTGCAAAAGAGCAAGAACAGATTGCCATCAAGAACGCTCAAGAAGCACTTCGTCAACGCTACATCGCACAAGCAAAAGCGATGGCGGTTAAATCGCGCGAGTTGAATGATTCAGAACAAGAAGCACTCATCGCACAACAAGCGTTCAAATTTAATTCAGAGCATCAAGGGTACGTATATGACAATGACATTTACAACGGACTCTATACTGCTCTAAAGAAATTTGACCATCCATTAACGCTAAGCCTTGAAGCCCATGCAAAAGGTGCAGCACGCGCGATCGTTGCGCGTAAAGCAACAAATGAACTCTACTCTGCGGGTAGCGATGGAAAAATTATCCGTTGGAAAGGAGAAGGTCAACACTGGAAGTCGGAGGTTATTGTGAATAGCAACGACTACCAATACTATACGATCGATATCAGTCCAGACGGGAATTACCTTGTCGCAGCGGGATTGAGTGGCGGTAGCGAGGTAAATAACTTCGTCGAGCTATACAATTTCAATGCGATGAGTTCACCCAAGCGGATCGAAGGTTTTTCGTTCGGCATTGAGAACTTAAACTTCACACCAGACAATAAAGGATTCTTCGCACGTGATAACTCGGGTAGAAGCATTCGCTACTCGGATCTGAACACGAGCAAAGAAGTGATTCACTCCGAAGTTAAAATCAATGCAATCCATTTGAGCGCTGACGGCGGTAGACTTGCTGGCGCTGGTGAAGACGGCAGTTTATACCTTTGGGACGTCAAGAATAACTATGCTGTCACAGAGATTAAGAGTATGGGAGAATATCTCACCTCCGTTACGTTTGCACCGGAAGGGAGACGAATTATCGTTGGTGACGCTACCGGTATCGTGAAGATCTATGACAGCCAGAGCGGCATGGTCATCAGAACACTTTCGGGTCATACATCGGCGATCGAACAGATTGTGTTTAATCATGCCGGATCTTTCATGGCTACCGCGAGTAAAGACAAAACCGTTCGCCTGTGGAATTTGAATCGCTTGAAAGAACAGCCCATGGTATTGAGCGATCATAAAGATTGGGTATGGAGCGTAGCTTTCACCCCCGACGATGAACAACTTTTAGCAAGCGTGCACAGTGCTACCGAAACGGTAAAAGGTGTTGAGCACACGATCCGTGCTTGGCCAACAAAGATTCCAACGATGTCGGGTATCCTTTGTGAAAAAGTAAAACGAAACATCAACAAGGAGGAATGGGAAATCTTCGTCGGTGATGACCTTCCTTATGAGTCTACATGCTCATCGCTACCGGCAAACAATAATTGATCTGCATGAAAAGATTTTTACTCGCCTCTCTCCTATCGTTACTGGCTGCCAAGGGATATGGTCAATTGACGTCCTGTGCACAAACACTTCGTCTGGCACAATCTACCTATGAGCAAGGACGCCTACACGAAGTGCCTGTACTTTTGCAAAACTGTATTAACAGCGGCTTTAACAAACAAGAAAAAGTCGCCGCCTACAAGTTGCTCACGCTCTCTTACATTTATTTGGAAGAACCAGAGAAAGCGAATGAGGCGATGTTAAACTTGCTCCGTACCGATCATTATTTCGAAATCAATACATCGACAGACCCAGCGGAGTTTGTTGCCTTATATAAGACCTTCCGAACAAAACCAGTATATCGAATTGGTGGTAAGATTGGCGTCAATGCTACGAGCCCTAACGTTACAGAAAGTGTTGAAGCGAATGATGGCAAAAGTGAATACAAATATAAAATCGGTATTCAAGCACATGTCGTAGCGGAGATACCACTCAAGAACAATTTCGACTTGAACGTTGAGCTCGGATTACTTCAGCGAAACTTCAGTTACACCAATGCGGTAACATTCTTGGACACGACGTTTACTACTGACGCTACGGAGAAACAAACATGGGTATCGCTTCCGATATCTATTCATTACCAGTTTAGCCGAATAAAATTCAAACCCTTCCTTGCGTTGGGTATACAAGGAGACTTCTTGTTAGGCGCGAAGCTTGACGGCAGCAGAACACGCCAGGGATATCAGTTCATCGAAGAGAAGTCATTTGAGTTAAAACCACAACGTGAATCGCTCAACGTGAGCGCCATCGCTTCGGCAGGAGCACGTTTCGAATTGGGTGGTGGATTTGTGATTACAGAAGTTCGGTTTAGCTACGGCCTTCTGAATGTAAACAATTCTGAAGGCGCCTTTGCCAATAGTGATCTTGCTTTCGCATACGGCTACGCCGATAGCATTTACAAGGTGAATTCTCTTTCGATCACCGCTGGTTATGTCTACAACATTTTCAATCCTAAAAAACTGAATAAAAGAAAATGAGTTCTCGGTTACTTTTAATAGTGGCGGCATTGTGTTGCTGGGCGTGTCAAAACATCGAAGACGCCACGCCAGCCAAGCGGAACACTTTTATCCGTTTTTACGAAGCACCTCATAATTTATCAGGTGTACAGGCCGAACCTTACGAAGACGGCTATCTTATTCTTGGGAATGAAGAGTTGGCGAACGGAAACTTCAACACCGTCATTATCCGCACCAATGACCGCGGTGAACGTCTTGGTCAAGATATTGTTTTGCCTGATGGAAGTGCCAAAGCACTAAAAATAACGACGGACGGTTACTACGTCCTTGGCGATAGTATCAAAGTGAACATCGAGTCAGGCGACGGTTCCGTCTTTGATTTGATTGTTTCCTCTACCCGATTGTTCAAGCTTAATGCAAGCGGGAACATTATGAAAAAGATTGTGATCGCAGACCCCAGAAACCAAAACATCACCGACGTCTTTGGAAGTTCGCTTACAACCAATGCCGATGGCGATGTTATTGTTCTCGGAACATTCAAGGCGGCCGCCGCGAGTGCAACGGAAAAACCTTTTCTAGTTTCCCTCGACCCTGTGTCACTGGACACCAATTGGGTGAAGCGATACGAAGTTCTCGATCGCGATTATGTTAATTCGCGCGCCGTTCACATTAATCCTGATGGAAAAATTATTTGGGCAACAGCACTCTTGAAAGAGAGCGGAAATTTTGCACGCTCCTATATCGGCGTACCACTCATTCCTGAGAATTCCACGTTCGAAAACTTTTCGCAGTATGGAGAGCAGACCGATCAACAACTATATCCAAAAGATATCCAACCCTCTGCGGGAAACATCTACGGTGTCGTAGGATCTTATGCAACACCGGCCGGTGCGAATGGAAATTTGTTCTTCGTTCGTGTTAGTCAAAATGGCGATATCATTCAAGGGAGTGAACGCTACTTTGATGGCGAATCCTTGCTGGCAAACAACGACGACGTTGCAGCCAGTGCGTCTTCTAGCGATGACACGGGTGACGCGATTATTGCTACTTCCGACGGCGGATTCGTATTGGCTGGCTCGATGCTCACAACACCGAATCGCGGAAATGGCGGAAAAGATATTCTGCTTATCAAAGTGACATCACAAGGTGAAATTATTTGGAATAAAATATTGGGCGGTGCAGGAGACGAAACCGTGAGCAGCATTCGCGAGATGGCTGACGGTGGATTATTAATCTGCGGATCGAACAACGTATCAGGATTGTCGTCAATCTTTATGATCAAGACAACCGCTAATGGTGAATTAAAAGATTAAGAAGGATATGAGGAAGTTTTTACTAAATCTATTGCTATTACTTGGAAGCGTTGGCATTGCAGGGGCACAGACTATTTCGGTTAGTCACTTATCAGCGGCTGAAACACCATCACCATTGATCGCAGGATCTTCTAATAATGTCGTTTTCGCATTTACAGTGAGTAAGACTGGTGGTGGGGCGACAAACCTGACGAGCTTCTTTGTTGGCACAGGCGCTACAGATCCGAACAGTGTTTTTAGCAGTGTACAACTTTTTTCTTCAGCAACAACGTTGGGAGCAGGAAGTAACACCAATGCAACAGTAGCACTGAATACAAACGATATTACGTTTACCGGAAATCCAAGCAACATATTTGCTTTTGGCGGCGGCGCTGAAACAAGAAATTTTTACCTCGTTGCTACTGTAAAGCCAGGCGTTCCAACTACATTAGCCGGTATCCCTTCCGTGACTTTTACCTTGTACGATGCAAACACGACATTCAGTGCGGGCACCGAAAACGTTTTTAGTGTTGTTCGAACGAACATGGAATTCGAAGCGTTGAATGCTGAATTCACGCAAGCTACTGGCGGTGTGCCGGCATCCCTATCAGCGGGTTCCAACAATCAAGCTATCATCGGATTTAGAGTAGAGACAAATGGAACGCAATCATTGGAGAGCGTGAAATTTGATTTCTCTACCATTAATCCACAAACCGGTTCATTATCGGGATTTCAGATCGTCAACAACGGTGCTTCAGCTACTTATTCTGGAGGCGCTCCGTTGGGTGCGACACCGTCTACCTTAAACGGCACTACGGTTGAGTTCACGAATTTGGGGCAGTCTATCAGTGGTAGTGGAACGTATTTCTTTTTAATTGCAGATGTTGCTCCAGCTGCGGGTGCGCAAAATTTCTCGGTGGAACTCGATGCTGCCACCGCAGACGTGGGTGCTACTTCGGGGCTTACCTTTACGCAAGGCCCTACAGCGATCGCGTCGCTCACCACAACATTCGCATCCATTACCGGCGGCGTTGCAACTTCTCCACTGATTGAAGGAACGCAAGACCAAGCGATCCTTGGATTTTCGGCAACCTCTAATGGAAGTGCCACAATCACAGCGATTGAGTTTCCTATCTCTCCGACAGTAACAGACTTAGATGACTATTTCTCTAGCATCAAACTATACGAATCAACAAATGCAACCTTCGGAGGTGCCGATGTTGAAATCACCGACCCAAGTGGTTATTCCGTAGACCTCAGCAATACAGACAAGATCGTGATCACTAACCTTTCACAAACGATCACGACCACAACGCGTTATTACTTCGTGGTAGCGGATATAGCGAACGACATTTCGGCTATCCGCGGCAATAAGTTGCAACTTGAATTGACGAGCGCTGATATCACGATGGATGGAACAGCAAGCGTTCCTGCTGCGATTACCAGTGCTAATTTTAAGTTCTTGTATGCGATGTCGAGTGTTGTCACAGTATCTGACGACGGACAGTCTTCCCTCGATAGCACCGACTATGTATACCAAGGTGCACTCAATAACAGCGGTATGGGTGAGCGTGTTTTCGCGATACAAGTTGCTGATAGCGATCCTGACATGCGTGCTACAAAAGTAACGTCGCTTACTTTTGAATTTGAAGACCACCACAACCTTGACTCCGTAGCACTTTTTGTAAATGGTACGACTGCGCCACTCGTACGCGCAAAGGTATCAGACGTGATTAGCGCTAATCAAATCACATTCAACTTAACGCCGCCCAACGCTGATGCGGGTGATAACGGAAATCGCACGTATACACTGAACGTTTCTTTTCAACCTAATGTCACAGACGGAGACCGCATTACAGTTGAGCTTAAAGATGCTGTTGCCGACACAACGCAAGGGAGTGGCATCGCACCTTTTGGAACAATCAAGACGAATGCTACCGACAATGACATCACTGTTATTGCCGGAAGACTCGTGATCGATCCTTCCATCGTGTCAACTATTGCGCCGGGCGCCACCTTCACGGCAACTGTATCGGCTCAAGATTTCCATGGCAACATTGACAAAGACTTTTCACAAACGGTTGGCATATTCGCATCCGGTGGATCGGGTACACTTACAGGTGGTGCGTTAAAGGCCGGCTCTGCAGGTGTGTATACGTTCAATACATTGGCGATCGATGCCGCAGGAACTTATACGTTAACAGCGAGTGACGACCCCGCAGGTGATGATCTCTTCACCGACACAACACCGATCACCGTTAACAGCCCCGGCGTACTGATTACAAACGGCTACACAGGTGGTGTATTCAACCGCGATATATGCTTTGGATTAAAAACATATGATTCGCTTGGCACCATTAAATTTCAAGAACAAGATCGCGGCGATTTCGCAAGTGGCGGCTACTACATGTTTGAGCTTCCTCCTGGATTTATTTTCAACACAGCAAAAGCACCAACGATTACTGAAACAGGAAATGAAGTAACGATTGTCTCATTGGGTGCTACCGCTAACCACTATGTCGGAAGTAACATTTTCAGATTCCGTTATAACATTACCGGAACGACTGACGTGGTGAAAGATGCCATTACCATCAAAGGATTAGAAGTGATGCCAGATTCGACCTACACGGGCACTGCAGGCGGAGACGTAACTGTACTCGACGCTGGCGCAGTGATGGTGGGCAACGCAGAGGTTAATGCGATGTCACATGGTACTATTAATTTAACAAACCCTTCAGCGGCTGCTTTTGATTTTGAAGTTGCGGCTTTCCCAGGACAGACGCCTGTTGTACCTGAAGAAACCCAATTTAGTTATACGGTGTTCGGTGTTATCCTGAAGCCATCGCCATCGAATCCTGCGTCGTCATATCCAGTATTTCAAGGTAATGGTGTATCGCGATCGAATACGCAGAATGCCTATGTGTTCTCACCTTCGTCTGTGGGTGTAGGTAATAACTACAACATCTCTTTTACAACGCGCGTAACAAGCACCGGTTGTAAAGTAACGAGGACGAAAGTATTCACGGTGTACGCGACATCAATCTCTGGATTGTTGACTGAATATTGCGAGAACGACGACAACACAAAGTCTCTTAGTGTACCGAAGGATCGCTACAGTCCGGCAAAATATTATGCAAACTGGGATGCTAGCGCATTCTATATCGCAGGAAGTAGGGTAAATTACAATGGTGATGCCTTCCAATGCGTAACCCCAACAACGATCGCGCATGAGCCTCCGACTAATCCGACCTATTGGAAAGAGTTTGGGTACACTTTCACGAATGAGTATTCTATTTCTATTCCGTCGAACAAAACCATTAGCGCCGTAAATAACAACGGTTCTGGTACGATTACAATCACTTCACCTAACCACGGCTTTACAGCAGGCTCAAAACTCTACCTCGGATATTATGTTTATGATGCCAATTGGAATGTTGTGTTTAGCATCCCATATCCGACAGGTGATGAATCGACTTACTACACGATCGCTAACGTAACGACCAATACATTTACGATCAGCTACCTCAACCCTGCTGCAGGCGTTTACTCAGGTGGATACGGCTACATCTACATCCAGAATCCGCAGGTCACGGGTGTGACTTTCTTGAACAACGTCGTTACCGCGACAGTCCCTAACCACGGGCTCAGCACCGGTGCAACGGTTCGAATATATCTTCAAGGCTTATCTGGAAACGGCGTATCGAACGTCATCAACGATTGGTATACGATCAACAAAATAGATAACAACACCTTCAGCTTCACCACGGCGGTGAATGTTAGTGGCGTATGGAGCGGCTACGGTTTCGTTGACATCTTCAGCTACAAGATTACTTCATTCAGGCCTAGCATGGCATCGACACTGAATTCAAAATTCGGTACAGTCACAGATATATACGTTGGTTTCTTTGTAAAAAGTATTGGCTGTGTTGAGAACACATCGAACACATGTTCTTCGCTAATCTATTCACAAGAACCAGTTAAGCTCAATCAACTCGCTGAAGTAGATTTTGAAGGACTCAATGCTACTGGTGAATATTGTGCTAATTCAACTATCGTGACGCTTACCGGTAACCAAGTCGACGGTTCATTCAGCGGCCCTGGTGTTACAGACGGTGGTGCCAATAATAACGGCGGTACCTTTACGCCAAGTCCTGCACTGGAAGGAACCAAGTTCGTCATCACATACACCTTTACCGACAACAAGAACTGTACAGCATCTATTGCAGATTCTGTTCGTGTGAATGAAACGCCAGATCCGCCAACAGCAACACCGGCTTCATTCGGTTATTGCGTGGGCGACACACAACCACTCTATATCAAAACAAGTGGCACAGGTAATGAGTTTGCATGGTACAACAACGCAAGTAAAACAACATTCCTGGGTAACGGTCCAGTGTATGATGCCTCATCAGAGGGTACTGGAAGTCCAAAAACAGTTTCTTTCTTCGCTACTCAGTTCAGTGATGGATGTGAAAGTGCTACGCAAAAGATAGATCTTATTATCAACCAACCGCCAGATGCCGACATCACGAATATCGGTCAATGTGCAGGCGATACGATTACATTCAAAGGTTCACGTACAAATATTGCAACGTGGGATTGGGACTTCGGTGACGGCTCCGTGCATGGCACTGACAGTACGGTAACACACATCTTCGACGAGAGTAGAACATTTACCGTGAAGCTCTTGGTGAAGTCGACGACACTTCCCGGAAATACGACATGTACGAACTCATCATTCATCAACTTATTCGTGGGCTTCAACCCAACCATTGATGTGAAGTACCAACGTATTTGTGATGGCGATAACACGCTGTTCGCACACACAAGCTCACCACCACTTGATAATATCAGCTGGAATTTTGGTGACGCTACGCCAATCTTATCGGGTGACGCTACGCAAGCTACCTATAAGCATCCTGGCCACGTGTACGCTGCACCAGGAACATACAATGTAACGATCGTTGGAACGACGTCTATCGGCTGCGTTGACACGGTGAGAAAGGTTGTACCGATATTGGTAAAGCTTGCTCCAACGTCAGGGGCTCCATACTTAATGAAAACAGCAATGCCTGGTAATGAGAGCGGGTATTGGCAAATTGAAACGACGGTCGATTCGACATCAACGTGGGAATTCAACGTACCTGCAGGAACATCCATGCAGTGGGCCGATAGCGCTTGGGTAACAGGAGCTTCGACGGCGTATAAACCAAACGACGTGTCTTATGTGAACAGCCCTTGCTTTGACATCACAGGATTTGCACGACCATTGATTTCATTGAACTACATGCACGACGTACAGAATGGTCGTGACGGCGCCATCATCGAGTACTCTACCAATAGCGGCGTGACCTGGACAAAATTAGGAACACCGGAAACAGGGCTTGAGTGGTACAACGTTCCGAACCCTATCAACGCACTCGGTAACGTTTTTGGATGGACCGGAAGAGACACGACGGTACAGGCCGGATTCCACTCCCTAAGTGGTATACCGATGGCGGATAGAGACAACGTTCGCTTCCGCATTAAGTTTGCAAGTGATCAGGATACAGAATCCGAAGGGTTCGCTTTCAACAACGTGAACATCGTTGAGAAGAACAGACTAATTCTTGTTGAAAACTTCACGAACAACTCTAAGCCAGAAACGGTTAATCACAATACGATCTATAGAAACCTGGGCACCTATTTGTCGCCAACGGAATTTGTACCATTAGAATATCATATCGTTCCGGCAGGTTTCGGAGCAGATCCGGTAAACGAGTTAAACAAAGCTGATAACAATGCACGCGCCGCGTTCTATGGTATTACGCAAAACGTAACCAGTACGCAAGATGGTATCCTGATGGGTACGTTTAATGCGATCCCTGCAGCAACCAATCTGAAGCCGGCGTTCGAAGACGAATTTAACTTGAGAAGTTTGCGATCATCACCGATCTCGTTAGACATCGTGACTTCAAATGTTGCGAACGGTCAATATAAAATCGATGTAACCGTTACTGCACTAGAAAATATCGACACCGACGAACCTATCGCGTTGTACATCGCACTGGTTGAAAAAGTATTAGACGATCCGTCGCTCACAGGCGATAACGGCGAGACGCAATATCGTTATGTACTCCGGAAGATGTTACCGAGCGCAGTCGGAAAAAGACTTGCATTCCCGATGGCCGTCGGCGTACCGGCCACGTTTAGTGAAACCATCACGATCACGGATCAAATGTTCAGTGATATTTCTGAGATGGCCGTTGTCGCGTTCGTGCAGAACCAAAATATTGACAGAGACGGGCGTAAAGATGTTTGGCAAGCGCAACTCGAAGATACTCCGATTAGCCCTGCGATAATCACAGACATCGAGCCAACGTTTGGCGACCTTGTCAGTATCTATCCTGTACCTGCACGTGGAAAGCTTAACATTGAACTTGTTGAAAAACCAAAACGCGCAATGCCTGTAAATTTAGTTGACAACTTTGGTCGTGAAGTTTACGTAAACCAATTTAGAACAGGAGAACGCCTGAAGACGATTGAAACGAAAGAGCTCGCGTCTGGGGTTTACATCTTGCAGATATTGTCAGACAAAGGAGAATTACTACGACGAAAAGTAGTGATCACTAACGATTAATAACAAGAAGGCTGTTCAATTCGAATAGCCTTCTTTTTTTATAAAGACCCCGGATAAGTGGGTAGATCATTCAGCGACTGAACAACGCCAGATGACCAATCGGTAGAAAAGAAAAAATGAGAAAGCCCATTGGTAACAACGAGGAACTTTGCGCGCAACGTTGCGTTATAGGTAGAAGCTTGGTGCAGTGTTTCATTGCTCAGAATCTGATCAGGAGCTTTACATTCAATGACCATCCATGGTTTAGCATCACGATCGAAAACAACGATATCCGATCGCTTTTGCAACTGGTTGTACGACAGACCTCCCTCCAACCGAATTAATGCTTTGGGATATTTTAATTCCGTAACGAGGTAGTTTACAAAATGCTGGCGAACCCATTCCTCCGGCGTCAACACCAGATGTTTCTTTCGAAGTGGATCGAAGATCATAATCCTTCCCTCTACTTTAGAAAGCTTATAGGCATACTCAGGGAGGTTCAACTTGATCATTGTGAAAGGACTTCAAAAAAGCAATGGAAATTACGTGCAAGAATACTATATTATAAACTCATAAACAGAATCTTTACCGGAACCCATCCGATTTTTTAAAGATCAAAGTAACATCATTATGAAGACGAAACAGGAAATTGTGGAGAACTGGCTCCCGCGTTACACCGGACAACCCTTAAATCAATTCGGAGAATATATCATTTTAACCAACTTCGATAACTATGTAAAAATGTTTGCGCAGCTGCACAACGTACCCATTATCGGCGTTGACAAACCCATGCGCTGTGCGACGGCAGAAGGTATCACCATCATTAATTTTGGTATGGGTAGCCCCAATGCCGCCACCGTGATGGATTGTTTGAGCGCGATACAACCGAAAGCAGCGTTGTTTCTCGGCAAGTGCGGCGGACTAAAAAAGAAAAACGATCTTGGTGACTTGATTCTTCCAATTGCTGCTATCCGTGGTGAAGGTACTTCGAATGATTACTTTCCTCCTGAAGTGCCTGCCCTGCCCTCTTTTGCTTTGCAGAAAGCTATTTCAACAACAATCCGAGACTACGGCCAAGATTATTGGACCGGAACTGTCTATACAACCAACAGACGTGTTTGGGAATGGGATGAAGAGTTTAAGGCTTACTTACGAAAAATTCGTGCGCAAGCTATCGACATGGAAACAGCAACAATCTTTTCGACGGCTTTCTATAACAAAATTCCAACGGGAGCACTACTGCTCGTATCAGACCAACCCATGGTGCCTGATGGTGTAAAAACAGAAGTGAGTGATTTATCCGTTACACAACGGTTTGTTGACCTACACTTAAAAATTGGTATCGATTCACTCAAGCAGTTGATCAACAACGGAATCACCGTAAAACATCTTCAATACTAAACATACCGTAGCGAACGCGATCCAGGAGGTAGAGACTAAACATCTCATCTTCGCGGTTTGGCTATGCGTTACCGGTTGCCAACGCACGCTTTTGTTTCTTCCTGGCGATTCGTAATCCGATCAATCCAATCACGAAGAACACAATAAGCGACAATACTGAATTTTTCATACCGAAGAGTTCGTCGATGTATCCAAACGCGAAGATGCCGATGACAATCGCTATTTTTTCAGCTACATCATAAAAGCTAAAATATGAAGCAGTGTCTTCCGTGGCAGGCATAAGCTTACTATACGTACTTCTGCTGAGCGATTGAATTCCGCCCATCACCAACCCCACACCGATTGCCAATGCATAGAAATAATATTCTACGTTTTGTTGCGTCGTCTCTTTCAAATGCGCGACGAGATAAGCAGCGATACAAATGAAAATCCAAAACACAATCACGCCCATCAACACTTTTAGATTACCAAAACGGTGCGATAGCCTACTCATCACCATTGCCCCTCCTATTGCCACAAGTTGAATCAGTACCACGGTGACGATAAGGTTTGTATCGGGTAATCCGAGTACATCAGCACCAAACAATGTAGCGGCGAGCATTACGGTTTGTACGCCCATACTGTAGAAGAAGAATGCTAGCAAATACCATTTCAATACAGGCTGTGCATCAATCTCGCGACTTACTTTTCGGAGTTCACGGAATCCTGCGGTGAATGCACTGGTCTGGAATTTCACGCCGGTACTACGGGTCTTGGGCAATGTAAAAAACGTAATCTGCGCGAAGCCGATCCACCAGATGCCGACAAGCAGAAACGTCAACAGAGAACCTGCTTTCGAATCTACAAACACCACCAATGCGAAGCCTACAATTTGAAGGATCACGCTACCGATGTATCCCATTGCATAACCCTTTGCGCTGACGCGATCCTGATCCGCTTTCGCCGCGATCTCCGGGAGATAAGAGTTATAGAATACTAAACTACCGATATAACCGATGGCGGCCAGAATGAAACAAATCAATCCCCACTCAACACTCGGAGGAGATTCAGGCGATCCGTCGAACCAATACAATCCCATGCATGCAAAGCCGCCGAGGTAACAGAAAAATTGCATGAAGATTTTTTTATTCCCCCGCGAATCAGCGATCGACGACAAGATCGGAAGTAGTATTGCAATGGCCAGATACGCAAAAGCAAGGGCATAATCGTAAAGCGATGTCCCTTTGAAAGTTCTTCCTAGGAACGGTACCTTTTCACCATAGCTCGACTTCGTGATCGCCACAAAGTATATTGGAAAAAATGTTGTCGTAATGACAAGGTTATAAACTGAATTAGCCCAGTCATACATATACCAACCGCGTACCGTTCTCGGATTGCTTAGTGGTTGGGAGTCATTAGTCGGTGCGTCTACCGTTACGCCGCTCATAGCACAGTATTTTGAACATACAAGGTATGCATTCGCGCGGCAAATCAGACATCCGTAGCGTGAATACTTTCTATCCCAAGGGCAGGGTTTTGCCCGCAGGTCCGCATCCGGACGAATTGACATCCGATGTTTATTCGTACAGGCTTTTTTACTAATGTTGTTATATGAAAAAAGGAAAACTTTCCATCAACGATATCGCAGCCAAGCTCAATATTTCCAAAACCACGGTTTCGTTCATTCTGAATGGGAAGGCAAAAGAAAAGCGCATCAGTGAAGAGCTCACGAAGAAAGTACAAAATCTGGTCGATAAAGTTGGCTATACGCCAAGTCAGGCAGCACAAAGCCTTCGTACTGGAAGAACAGGCATCATTGGTCTGATGGTAGAGGACATCTCTGATCCATTCTTCTCGGGTGTTGCTAAACACATTGAAGACGAAGCCTTCTTGCGCGGTTATAAGATCATTTATTGCAGCACCGAAAACGACAAAAAGAGGACGCAGGAATATTTGCGCATGTTCAACCAATTGCGTGTGGACGGCTACATCATCACGGCACCCGATAATGCTGAAGACGATGTCGAAAAATTGTATAATGAAGGAAAGCAGATTATCCTATTCGACCGTAATTTCAAAGACATACCTTTAAGTTATGTCATGATCAACAATGAAAAGAGTACGATCGAGGGAACACGTCATTTGATCGAAAATGGATTTAAGAAGATTGCTTTTATTACGTTGGACTCAGATCAACCACAGATGGTCAGCCGCGGTAAGGGATACGAGAAGGCGATCAAAGAAGCAAAGCTTTCCAAGCACATGCTGAAGATGAACTATTCCCTTCATGCAGAAGACTACATCGAACAAATTACGACTTACCTTAGAACAACGTCATTGGATGCTGTATTCTTTGCTACTGGATATCTTGGCATCTGTGGCCTCGAAGCACTGAAGGGTTTGAAAATGTCCATTCCAAAAGACGTTGGCATGGTATCTTTTGATGATACTGACCTATTCCGAATTCATACACCTTCGATCACAGCGATACCACAACCCATCGCCGAGATGTCGACAACATTGATCAACACGTTACTTGACAATATTGAAAAGCCGACATCATCGCGTCAGAAAAAAGTACAGCATGAGATTGTGCTCGGAACTGCGATTATCGTGCGGGAGTCGAGTAAACGAAAATAGTTACGACAGGTGCTGCAGTGCGTGTACATATGCACCCAATGCAACGGCCTGGCTAGTGCCTAGTTTGGTTTTACAAATACCGATTCGCTTTTCTTCCGCATAAAACACTTTTCTCTTGGAAAATGGTACTTCTATCTCCACGCCTCGATAGGCAAGAAATTGTTCAAGCTGATGAGGATCTTCAAGGTTATAGACACGTTGGATCAATCGCGGAATTTCTGTTCCATCGGTCTTACAAATTGTTCCATTCATAGCAAGAATGATATCGGGAGCAATCAAGTCGAAAGCACCTGCTAAACCTCCACCAATCACGATTAAGCCATCGATCAGGGTGATCGCATTGCACAATGATTCGGCTATCACCAACGCCATCTCACGAAACGCCAGCAAGGCAGCTTGTTGATCGCCTTCTAAATTCCCTAAAGCAATATCATGAATATCCTTTGGTGTTAATGATGCATCATCTCTGCCGCTAAACTTTTGATAGTGATTTAACACCGGTCTTACACCGACGCTGCATTCTGAATACCAGTTCGTATTTCTGAAATTTCGCGTGAGCCATACTTCACTAGCTGATCCATTATCGCCCTCGTTGAGCCTGTTATTGATCACCATACCCGCGCCGAAGCCAGTGCCGAGCGTGATCCCAAAAAGGTTCTTGTATGCTTTATTCACACCATGTGCCGCGAGTTGTTCATTGATGAAGGGAACGACACCCGCCGCAGATTCTGCTAACGTGAAAAGGTCTCCATCATTACCGATAAAAACAGGAAGCTTAAAATGATCTTCCAACATGGGACCCAGCGCAACACCATTACTTTTATTAAATGCCGGTAGGTTTGGAAGTTTTCCGATGATGCCATTTTTATAATCCGCAGGACCAGGGAACGCGAAACTAATCGCAACGGGAGGCTGCGGCAATTTGGCTTTCACTTCTTCAAATCCTTTGATCAACGTTCGAAGACAAAGATCCAGATCATGTGCATTGGAAGGATGATGAATTGAATTTACGACTTCCTTTCCTCCCGACAATGCTGAAAATACAAAATTCGTCCCCCCTGCATCCAGGGTCATTACAATTCGTTTGTCATCTAAAATATTCACGACGATATAAATTTCTGCTGTTGACTATCTCGGTTTATACAATCTCCATCCAAACAACATAATCACAACGTAACAGATAATGGGCAAGTAATATGCTGCTGCAATATCATGATCGGCGATGAGCCCCATTAAAAATGGAAATATTGCACCTCCTACTACGCCCATGACGATATAGGATGATGCTTGCTTTGTATGTGGTCCCAAATTCTTTAAGCCGAGACTAAAGATGGTCGGAAACATGATACTGAAGAAGAAGTTGATTAGAATAAGTGCGATGAAAGATGGCCAGCCAAAATTCTGCGCGACAATGATGCACATTACAATATTCATAAACGCTGCAATCGCCAGCAACTTATTCGGCGGAATGAAGCGCATGAGGAACGTTCCTAAAAATCGCCCGACCATCATGAGCGCGGCACTTAATCCGAAATAGTAAGATGCCTGCTCATCAGGAAGGCCTTGCGTTTGCGCGCCATAATTGATAAAGAACGCCCACGTACCACCTTGTGCTGCGACGTTGAAGAACTGCGCAATGGCTGCCCATATAAAGTGTTTATGTTGCCATAGACTTCCATGAGATTTTGCAGCGACCTTATCATCGACTGCGTCATGATGATCTGTTAGCGCAGGGACCTTTACAAACGCAAAACTAATGGCTAACACAAAGATCACACTTCCGATGACAGTGTATAATATTTTGACACTCTCGAGACTTTGCTCCTGCGCAGTGCCCTCCAATATAATAAGCCCACCGAGTAAAGGCCCAATGACGGTTCCTAACCCATTAAACGATTGCGCAAAGTTTATGCGCTGATCACTTGTGTCTTGATGGCCCATGGACGCAATAAACGGGTGCGCTACGGTCTCAAGCGTAGCCAAGCCACAAGCCAATACAAACAAAGAGATTCTAAAAAACAGAAATGATCCTGCATTGGCTGATGGGATAAACATAAAGGCACCGACGGCATAAAGCAACAGACCAAATACAGCACCATACTTATAGCCGAAGCGTTTCATAAACAGTCCAGCTGGAATAGCCATGACAGCATATGCTCCAAAAATAGAGAACTGCACGAGCGCAGATTCGGATGGTTTTATTTTAAGAACATTCTGAAAGTTCCGATTGAGAGCTTCTCCGAGGGTGATGGCAATCCCCCACAGCATGAACAGGGAGGTTACAAAAATGAACGGTACAATATACTTTCGTTCTGTCAGCGAGGTCGTACTGGCCATAAAGGGGGCAAATTTAGTAAATCGATTTAGCAAATCTAACATAAATTCAAAATAATACAAGCGGTAGTATTCGATGACCAATTGTTTTTACATTGCAGCCATTGAAATCAATCATACCTAACATTATTTGACTATGAAAAACTACCTTCTATCGTTCGTGTTGCTATTCTTGACGATGCAGGTCACACAGGCACAAGACGGCTGGATCAGCCTATTCGACGGCAAATCTTTTGACGGCTGGAAAGCTGCGGAACGTCCCGGGACTTTCACAATCCAAGATGGCGCCATTCAAGCCTTCGGTGACCGTGCGCATTTGTTCTATATGGGCAGTGTTGGCAATCACAATTTCACAAACTTTGAATTCAAAGCCAAGGTGATGACTACGCCGGGATCGAATTCAGGGATCTTTTTTCACACGACCTATCAGGAAGAAGGTTGGCCAGCCAAAGGTTACGAAGCACAAGTGAATGCTACTCAGTCTGACTGGCGCAAAACAGCAAGCTTGTATGCTGTGCAAGATGTAAAAGAAGCAGCACACAAGGACAATGAGTGGTTTACCTATCACATCATTGTAGTTGGCAAAAAGATCACTATCAAAATCAATGATAAAGTAGTGAACGAATATACCGAAGGTGAAAACGGAAAATTATCATCTGGTACCTTCGCGTTGCAAGGTCACGATCCAAAAAGTAAAGTGTTGTACAAAGATATTTTTGTAAAGCTCCTCTAATAACAAAGAGTAGAATGCTGTGAAGTACTTATTCAAATTGCTTCACAGCTTTCTCAAGGCTTATCCCCTTTCCAAGTACTGGCTTAAAAAGGTCTCCTGTTTCTTTCACGCGATCGACTGCATTGAAAATAGTAAAGTCGGTAATCTTTAAACCAGGTTTCACCTCATCCCACGTCAACGGCATCGACACCGGCGCACCTGGCTTAGGTCGCAAGGAATACGCTGCAGCAAGTGTTGCCTGTGGTCTATTCTGTAAAAAGTCCAAATAGATTTTTCCGCCACGCTTAGAGACGGTGCGCTCAATACTTGTTGTCCGCGGAAGTTCTGCATTTACCATTGTCACTACTACCCGTGCGAATTCCTTCGACTGTTCATAGGTATATTTTGCGTTGAACGGGATATAGATATGTAGCCCGGTAGATCCGCTGGTCTTACAATACGAAGGCACTGCTAAACCATCCAATACTTGTTTAGTGACCAATGCTGCCTCGATCACCTTGTCGAAATTGTTCTTCGCTGGATCTAGATCAATGACACACCAATCAGGATGATCAGGCTTATGAACAGTACTGCTCCATGGATTCATTTCAATGCATCCCAAGGTAGCCATATAGAGTACGCTGGCTTCATTGGTCGCAACCATAAAATGTTTGTCTTGCTTCTCTCCTTCGCTGTGATATAAGTATTGCTCAACCCAATCAGGAACCTTTCCGGTAACATCTTTTTGGTAGAAACTCATTCCCTTAATACCGTTCGGAAACCTGTTGAGTGACTGTGGACGATCCTTCAAGTAGGGCAGGATGATCGGTGCCATTTGATAATAGTAATTGAGCATATCGCGCTTCGTCACTTTCTTATCTGGCCAATATATTTTGCTCAGGTTTGTGAATTTTATTTCGTGCGCGTTGATCTTCTTCACTTGCGTTTCTTCACTCGGATTGAGTAACGTGTGCCTGGATTTCGTCTCTGACTTCTTCAAAATCTTTTGACGATGGAGCGGACTCTCACTTTCCGCTATCTCCGCAACGGGCGTTTCTACTTCTGCCACCACCTGTTCAGCTTTTTTATCGATGCGCATCCCTTCAAATGACGGATGACGCATCACACCATCATTTGTGAGCTCTGTATAGCTTACTTCACAAACCAATTCTGGTTTCAACCACGTAGCCTTTGCGTGGGGTGGATCGGGGCGAAAACGCGAGGGTTTGTTTACGTCCGGTGCTTCGGTAAAGGGACAAGACTTCGAGATGAGCGGCTTGAATTGCTTCATCATTTCGCGTTGTGTCTTATCTGAAAAACCTGTCCCCACTTTGCCGGTATATTGCAATCGGCCATTATCGTAAACGCCTACAAGAAGGGAGCTAAACACTTTACTTGAATCGTCGTTGTTGGTAAAGCCGCCAATCACAACCTCTTGTCTTTTGTTTGTTTTGATCTTTAGCCACTCCCGTGAACGCTGTCCAGGATGATATTCGCTATCGGCTAACTTAGCAACAATACCCTCCAATCCCATCTTACCGGCAAGTGCATAGAACTCATCGCCCGTCGTATCAAAATTTTCACTATAGCGAATACTTCCGTTCTCGGGAACAATCGACTTCAGAATTGCGCGACGTTCGTGCATGGGCAACGCCGTTAAGTCGTGGCCATCGTACCATAAGAGATCGAACAAATAATAGAAGAGTTCACCATCGGCCTCGCTTCGCCAATTTTGCAGTGCATTAAAATCAGAAAGTCCTTTATCGTTCAACACTACAATTTCACCATCGACGACGGCAGACACGTTCCAGTCTGCAATGCCTTGATAAATTGGATAAAACTTTTCGTTGAACGACTTATCATTACGGGACCGCAATTCAGAATGCGCGCCATCTACAAATCCAATGGCGCGATATCCATCCCACTTAATCTCGTATTGCCACCCAGCTGTATTGATAGGCTTCTCTACAAGCGTTGCCAACATCGGTGCAAGTTTCTTTGGGAAGCTTGTTTTCTTGGCTTTATCGAGGAGAGCTTGAATAGTAGTGTCCGATTTTTTTCGCGTAGTCGACTTCTTCGGAATTTTAGCCTCCGTAGGCGCGGACTTTTTCTTCGCCGTTGTACGCTTCAAGGGCTTACGACTTCCGTTGGTTGGCTTCTTCTCTTTCGACTTTGTTACAACCTTGCTTAATTGCTCGATTGTCTTCCTTGATAGGACAGATTTATCTTTGTCAAGAATTTCTTCCGACGAAGCAAAATCATCTTTAAGTTTCATCAGCAGCCATGCGTTCTCCCCCCTACCACTTGACTTCACTAAGGCGAACTGTCCATTCAATTTTTTGCCATGCAATGTAAATTTCAGTTTACCTTGCCGAAGTTGCTTTCGTAAATCTTTGTCTTGCGTGAGTTTATCTTCGCCTGTAGTAGCCACCGATTCGTAGGTACCTTCATCCCATAACATCACGGTTCCTGCACCGTAGTTGCCTTCAGGTATTATGCCTTCGAACGTTCCATAATCATACGGATGATCCTCGACCATCATCGCGAGGCGTTTTGTCTTCGTATCCATCGACGGGCCTTTCGGCACTGCCCAGCTTTTCAACACACCCTCCATCTCCAATCTAAAGTCGTAGTGCAGGTGTGAAGCATCATGCTTCTGCACAACAAAACGCAACGTCTTTTTCAATGGCTTCCCGCCTACTGGTTCGGGCGTGCTCTTAAAACTTCTTTTCTTCTTATACTTCGACAGTGCCATAGCTTTCAAGATTTTATATAGCAATTTCTAATCTCGTGCCACGCGCATCAAACCAGCAAGGCAGCATGCTATGGCATCATATTTTGAAATGGGTTAACAAATATCAAGTTACTATGAAAGCAATTTGGAAAGGGGCCATCGGTTTTGGTCTCGTAAATATTCCTGTAAAACTTTATAGTGCTTCACAACGAAGCGAACTGGACCTGGACATGTTGGATAAAAAAGATCACGCGCATATTCGGTTTCGTCGTGTTAATGAAAAAACGGGACGTGAAGTAAACTATAAAGATATCGTGAAAGGCTACAAGTACCGGAATCAGTATATCATTCTCGAAGACAAAGATTTCAAAGCAGCAAGTCCGAAGAAGAGTTCGATCATCGATATCAGCGACTTTGTTATGCAGGAAGAAATAGAGCCGATGTTTTTTGAGAGTCCCTATTATCTCGTTCCCGAAAAATCAGGGAACAAGGCTTACACGCTGTTATTGGAAGCCTTGCAAAAAAGTGAGAAGGCTGGTATCGGGAGCTTTGTACTACGCAACAAGGAACACCTTTGCGTGCTATCACCCATGAAGAATGTAATCGTGCTGAACACCATTCGCTATGCAGAAGAAATACGCGATACAACAGAACTTGATTTACCGAAGCATACCAAGCCGAAGCCAAACGAACTGAAGATGGCCATGAGCCTTATTGATCAGTTGTCGACATCGTTCAAGCCCAATAGGTTTAAAGACACGTATTCGAGTGATCTGATGAAGATGATCAAATCAAAGGCGAATACCAAGGGCAAGAAAAAGAAAGTGGATGATGACTCGGCGACGATGAAAGTAACGCACCGCAAGAAGAAAGATGATGATATTATGGCTCAACTGAAGGCCAGTCTGAAGAAGGCCTCCTAAGAGGCCTCTCGTCAGAATGTTAAATTTATACCTGTAACCTTAATACAATACAATTGCTTAGGCTTTAATCTTTGCCAAAAGCGACGACAATGTAATCCAAGGAAGAAACTTATCGAGGTCGCCATATTCTGCGATGGTGATTCTTTCGATTTGTTTCGTATCGATATTATGGTACGCTTCAATCAGCAAAGAATCTAGAGCGTACAAGTGAATACGATGTTCGTAAAACTCAATTGATGCTAGTTCCTCAGAAAAATCCTCGATCAACACAATTTTGTGTTTCATCGCTAGCTCATTAAATGGTACCTGTTTCATACTGCCTACTTGTTTAGCTTATCTTTAAAAAATAGATGCCGCACTATTTATGTTCGACATTCAAGATGATGCAAATAACGAAACTATTGAACGCGTAGATGCAGTTGCCAATGTGCCTCCACACTTACGCGCCGTTCAAAAAACACCGTTACGCTTCAAGATTTTATATTTTCTTTCGCAGTAAAAATCAATACTGAGACAAGAACACGCTTAACTACAATTTTATGGAGCAGGGACGTTTGTATAGAAGCAATGGTGTTGGAAAAAACTTTTTTATTTCAAACGTGTGTTAAAAGGCCGATGTACAGTTCAAAAAACGCCCTATCATTTTGATAACTAATATTTTTCAAACCAGTGTAGATTACAAGAAACGTCTACTGCGTACAAGCACAATACTTTTTATAAGATGGGTTTCTATTGACCGTGTGGATCCGAAAAAAACTTTTTTTATTCTACAGTTACGTTCTGTATGATCGATGTAATGTTTCTAATCGTTCTCTAATATCAATATGGGGTTTAAATGCACGACCTGTTGACCTTGAACGCACCAACGTCAACAGGTCAGTACAAATATTACCCTATAAACGAATGTCACCTTCTACGCCATCGTCCATCGTTTTACCGGTGATCGCACCAGCAAACATCTTGATCAACTGAACAGCCTTGTTACTCTTAGTATCCCAATAGTGAGCATCTACTGGCGTTACCTTAATAAGCGAAATATCTGGGTCGTTTTTACCCTCGGTGAACCAAACTTTGGCAATGGGGGTCCAGAGCGCTTCAATTTTCTGGCGGTCATGAACAATCTCGGCGTGACCAAATACACTGAGGTACTCCGATTTACTATTTTGCGCATAGAACAGCTGTACATCTGGATCAGCTTCGATCTCATCGTTTTTGCCGCTGCTAATACTGCTAAAGAACCATATCGCCCCGCTGTCGTCAACTTCTAATGTACTCATTGGTCTAGCAGAAATAGGACGCTTATCAAGTCCTGTCGCCAGGTGGCATATCTTTGCATCGTTGGCAATCTCGCGGAGTTTCTCGATTCCTTTCGTTGATGTTAAATCCTTTGTAGTTCCCATAACAAGTTGTTTTTGGCTACCACTTGAAATCTTAGTACCACGTCCGTTCCTAGACGTTCTGAACGCGTTGGCGCGCGCCAATCGATCACGAAGAAGTTCCATGGTCATTTTGAGGACACAATCTCGCAGGCATGCGGCCGATTCCTGGACCTTGAAGGAGTTCATCCCGCTCAGTAGTCGCCTGATGGCATGTCTTTTTACGGGTTAAAACTTACCTGTATAAACCTAACTGCTATGACGCTCTTGTATGTCGACGACGACCCTGACGATCTTGATCTGCTCTACACGATTTTGATGGATATCGATCCTGATATCCGTTATATCCCCTTCCAAAAAGGAAAAGAGGCTATGAACTTCCTTGAACTCGCAACCGATCTTCCGGACATGATTTTCATGGACATCAACATGCCCATCATGAATGGTAAACAGTGTCTCACTGAGATTCGAAAGAGCAATAGACTGCGACATTTACCAGTCATTATGTACACAACCTCAAGCGAGGAAAGAGAGATCAAAGAATGCTACAAACTCGGCGCTACAGACTTCCTGATCAAGCCGAGCAATATTCAAGAATTTCATTCTGGATTAGTGGCGGTGCTCAACAACCAAAAGAATGAACGACTGAAGTTCAACTCCCCTATTGTATAAAAAAGAAGCTCCGCGATGAACGGAGCCCTTACAAATAAAACAATCTAAACCCGTCTTATTTTTTCAAAATCAAAAATGCGTAGGGTGCAAGTTCTACGGTTGATGATAATTCAACCGATGCGCCTGTCATGGCGTTAGTCCACGTTGAATTCTTAACCGAAGCCTCAAGTGTATGTATTTTTGCTTCGCCGCGAACGTTCGCGAGAATGAAGTATTGATCATCCTCAAGTGTACGCGTGAAGGCGGCAATGTCATTATCATTAAAAGACTGAAGACTACCGTCGATAAACACATCAGACTGATTGTATATCGCAAACAACTTCTCATAGTTGTCGAGCATGTCACTGTTAGCGGACCAGTTGATGGGATCGCGTGTGAAGAAAGCAAGCTTCTCTGCACGCCCCACTTCTTGACTTCCATACACTAACGGGACGGCGCTTGTAAATAGCGTTATAACCGATGCCGAGAGTGCACCATCTTCGCCTTTGAAGAACTCTATCGGCGTGGCTTCCCAGGCAGATTCATCGTGGTTCGTTGTATAGCGAAGCTTTACTTTTCCAGCGGGGATCGCGTTATATTCATTCGCATGCGTTGTAAAGATTGACGTTGCTGCTTTTCCTTTTCCGTACACGTCTTTGAGGTTATTGTAAAAATCCCAAGCGTAGTTCATTTGAAAGCCCGCGGTGAAATTATCGGCTTTACCACCTTCGGCTAGCAAAATCAGTTCGCGTCCCGGAATCGCATTCAACTGATCGATGGCTTGTTTCCAAAAATCAGTCGGAACAAAATCCACAGCATCACACCGGAATCCATCGATGTTGGCTTCGAGCACCCAATACTTCATGGCGGCAATCATGGCTTTGCGCATGTCTGCATTCGCGAAGTTCAACTCTGCTACATCTTGCCAGTTTGTACCTGGAGGGATGATGATATCACCATTGCCGTTTTGACTATACCACGTTCTATTCTTGATCCATGGATTATCCCATGATGTGTGATTGGCAACCCAATCGATGATGACCGCCATATTTCTTTCGTGTGCTTCATCCACGAGTTCTCGCAATTTATTGAGGTCACCAAATTCGGTGTTTACTTCGAGGTAATTTTTTACCGCATAAGGAGAGCCTAATCCGCCGGCAGATCTTTCGACACCCACAGGATGAATCGGCATCAGCCAGATGGTATTAATACCTAAAGATTTAATGTGATCAAGACGATCGATCACACCTTGAAAATTTCCAGATGCACTGAACGCACGCGTATTGACTTCATACAACACAACGTCTTTAGGCGCTGGTACAGCAGCGAATGGCGTTCCATATTGTTTCGGCTCATCTGGCGTCGTTGGTGTGACTGGCGCCGGATCACTTTCCTTCCCACTGCATGCAATCATGAGCATTGCTGCGAAATACATTTTCTTCATCATACTATACGATGCGAGGTTAACTAACATTACAAATCAATTATTAAGTTTCTACATCTGGATTATCCTTAGCGGAGAAGGCCTAGCCTTCTCCGGTTAAGGAACCCAAAATTTGGCAGTAACTACCTACCAAATTAATTCTTCGTCACCTTGTAGGCGTATTCATACGGTGCCACAGCACGACTGAAATCGAGTACGACTGTATAGTTACCATCTTCCGAAATGCTAATCGCACCATCGGTATGAATCAACTTTCCAGTAAGCAGATTGCTATTCTCCGGTCCGTAGTTTAACCCCCAGTCATTGTTTGCACGGAACTTCAATGCACCTGCTTTTAAGTCAAGGGTAGCCGTCCACTCATCGGTATCTTTGTTGTAGGTCATCGGTGTGCTCGCATCCCAATTGTTAGGCGTTGCCGTACCAATCATTCCCCACGTGGAAACAAGTTGAATTTCATAGGTGAGTTCTGCGATGTTTGCCTTCAAGCGGTAATAACCTTCTGTCTGAATAGACATCCCATCAGCGGCACCATCGGTGGTTAACTTCCCAGTCACGCCAGCGTAGCCGTAGTTGGTGTGAACCCAGTCGGGGTCGCTTGTAAACTTGAAGCCTGTACCTTCCTTGATGTACACATAGCCTTCGAACTCATCGCCGCCAATCGAGTAGATAACAGGTGCTGTTGCAGGATTCCAACCTTGATAGCCGCCCGGAAGCCACAGTGATGCAGGCTTTGCGTCTTCAGCTTTGTACGTTTTGATTTTGATTCCTACAGGGTTTGATTGTAAAGCGTACTTGCCACCGATGGAAGCCACAACCCGAAGTTGTAGCGATGATGTTTCGTTCGCAGGAAGCTCTAAGTCGTTCAGCAACTTTGTATTCAAGTCGCCAAGCAGAACTGCAAGCTTGTTCGTATTTGATGTTCCTACTACGGTAGGATTTTCAAACGCATCTGTCGTACCGATTTCAACCGTATACGTCACTTGTGTTTCTACACCATAGTTTGCTTCATTCCAGGTAAACTCAAGCGACTCCGCAAGTGTTTCCGGTGTGATCTCCTTTTCAAAACCGTTGGCTTGACTTGTGATGGTTGCCGGTGTCGAGTTTGGCGACAGTACGGCCTTTGTTTCATCTTTTTCGCAGGCACACAGTACCAGCAACATGAAAAATATGCTTAGGTATTTCATGATCGTGTTCGTTTAGTATCCAGGATTTTGATCAAGGTTTGTATTCACCGCGCGGTCTGACGCTGGCAATGGGAATATCGTGGTGTGTGCCGCTGTACTCGCACCGTCTTTCACGTTGCCTTTCCAGTCCCACACGTAGCTGTCGCCCGTAAACTTCTTGAAACGAATGAGGTCGGTACGTCTATGCGCTTCCCAATGAAGTTCACGCGCACGTTCATCGAGGATAAAATCAAGCGTAAGTGTCGCTGATGAAATGTTTCCGGAGTCATCGCCGTAAGCACGTTCGCGAATCGCGTTCACGTAATCAACAGCGTCATCGATAGAACCGCCTGTGCCATCTCGCTTCACTGCCTCGGCATACATGAGGTATACATCTGCTAGGCGGAACAGCGGAAAGTCTGTATCAACGAAAGTCGCGTTCTTGCCCTTTGCACCAGTCGATGTGATATTCTTAAACTTCGTGCTGAGATAACCTTCTGTGAACGTTGTTGGATGTTCGATCTCGAGGATCTGACCATCGGTAAAGAACATTGCACGCGTATCCGTTTCTCCTGATGTATCTGCAAATTTCTCAACGAATGTATTCGTGAATCTATTACCGTTCCATCCTCCTGAAGCAATTCCGAATCCATTATCAGCGTCCATTTGTCCACCGACAGCAGCGTGAATAACGAAGGTCATACCGCCGTAGTTTCTTGTATTGTCGCCATCCTCTGCAATGGGAAAGATGATCTCGTTGCGTAACGTGTGATTGTCTGCGAGAAAAAGATCTTCATAGCTGTCGTTCAACGTAAACTTTCCTGACGCGATGATCTTCTTACACTCGGCAATACACTCAGAATATTTCTTTGTTTCGGTGCCGAGGTAGGCTTCTGCATTCAAATACAGTTTCGCCAATAACATCCATGCTGCAGCTTTATCGGCGCGTGCATATTCGTTTAGGCCTGCGTCAGCAAGCATAGGCTCAATGGATTTCAACTCTGATTCGATGTATGCAAAAAGATTTGCTCTGCTAATCTGCTTTGGCAAGAACGCACCGGTCGCATCGGCTTCTGTAACAAAAGGAACGTTACCCCAAAGGTCGAGCGCAAAGTAGTAATACAACGCCCTTAAGAATCTTGCTTCGGCAACAAATCGTGTTACTTCCGGCTGCATGTCGGCAGATAGTCCGTCGATGCGCGGCGTTACTTCACGAATGTATTCATTACAATAGGCAATATTGATGAAGATGCGTTGGTACAAAAGTTCAACATAAGAATTTTGCTCTGACCAATTGTGACCGTGAAACTCAACGAGACCTGGGTCACCCCAAGCACTGATACACTCATCGGTTGTGATTTCCTGTGCACTCCAATACGTTCTTAAAAAAGATGTTGTGCCTTCATCAGGGGCGTTGATCTCGGGTTGACCAAACTCACCGCGCTGTCCTGTGAGTGTAAGTGCGCCGTATAACTTCGCCAAAAACTGCTTATACGATGCTGGATCTTTATAAACGTTGTTGGCCGTTGTGATCTTCTTGTTTAATGGCTCTTGGTTGAGATCATCCAAACATGAGGTTGCCGTGAACAACAACGCCAGCACTGTCAATGATATATTAATTTTCTTCATGATCGATTTCAATTAAAAGTCTAGGTTCACACTAAGGAAAAATGAACGTGTACGGGGGAAGAAATTGTTATCAATTCCGCCAGAGATCTCAGGATCTAGTCCGCTGTATTTCGTGATCACAAAAGCATTCTGAACACCGCCACCGATGCGAAGGTTAAGCTTGTTATTTGCATCGAGATTATTGAAAGTATATCCGACGCCGATGTTGTCCATTCTGAAGAACGATGCATTTTCAATGTAGTAATCTGAGAAGCGTGTGTTCAATGCCGTCGTAAACTTGGTGTCGTCAGCAAGCTTGCTCATGTTGCTGAGGAACTCCAGTGAGCTGTAAAGCGATCGGTACGTTGCACCAGAGGCTACGTTGTTATACACGTAGTTGTCGAAGCTTGCGCGACCTGCAAAAGAGAAATCCCAGTTACCATATTTAAGCGTTGAGTAAATACCCATGTATACCGTCGGATCTGGCTTCTTGTACACATACAAGTCTGCTGTGTTGATAACACCATCGTTTGTACGATCTACATAGGCATCTTCGATCGGATTTCCATTGTCGTCGTAGATCTGTTGATACACCAAGAACGACTGACGTGATTCGCCCACTTTGTGTACTTGTATTGTACCTGAAGTCGTGCCTCCTACACCACCGAGTGGCACAAGGAATTTCGGATCGTTGCTCAGGTTGAGGCGTGTGATCTTAATCTTATTGTAGGTTACGTTGTAGCCTAATGTCCAACTTAACTTGTCAGTTTCAATCAACGAAGCATTCAAGCTTAACTCGACACCATTGGTTTCCATGCTCCCAACGTTCGTATCAATTTTGCTCGCGAAGTTTGTTCCCACAGGGACCGGTACATAGCCAAGCAGATCTTTCGATTCTTTCTTGAAGACGTCGAATGAACCCGTAAGCCTGTCGTCCAGAAATCCAAAGTCAAAACCTCCGTTGATGGTTGTTGTCTCTTCCCACTTGATGCGCGCATCATAACCGTCAGGACGAAGCGTGTTGTAGTACGTGTTTCCAAATTGGTAACGCGCTGCGTTGTCACTGGTCGTATAAGTAGGAATGTATGGATAGTCTGCAGCAATTCCCTGCTGACCCGTGATACCCCATCCTAAGCGAAGTTTCAAATCAGAGATCACACGGCTTGATTGCAAGAAAGGCTCTTCATTGATTTTCCATGCAAAGGCTGCTGCCGGAAATTGTCCCCAACGGTTATCGGGATTAATCTTCGACGATGCATCACTACGCCACGTTGCTGTAAACAAATACTTGTCTTTCAACGTGTAGTTCAAGCGACCGAAAAATGAGATGAGTACATATTTTGACTCATACAAATTCACACGTGTAACGCCCTCTCCTTTTCTGTTCATGGTAGAGTCTCCTCCCTGAATGTAGAAGCTACTGTAAGAATATCCGCCCATCAGTTCTACTTTACTCTCAAGCTTTTTCATTTCGCGTTGATAGTGCAAGTAGAAATCCAACACTTTGTTTTTCGTTTGTGATTCGTATGGATTCAACCTTCCTCCTCCTACTGTCGGCAAGTAGATCCATTGTGTTTTCTCGGCAACGTTGTTGTGTCCTTCCGACTCCGCATAATCATATCCTAAATTCAAGTTTGCATCAAGACCAGAAACGAAAGGCAAATCGTATTTAAAGTTGATATTACCGATGCTACGCTTCGATGTCGACGTATTATCGGTAAGCTCCAAACGTGCTACAGGATTACCTGGTGCAAGTCCGATACTCGTTCCGTCCGACACCCTTGTCCACGTCGTATATCCCAACCATTCTGTATTACCATTGCGCACAGGCTTTGTCGGATCATAAGCAATCGCATCACCAATAGCACCTTGATCTGCGAAGTTGTTATTGTTGATAACACCTTTCACATTGACATTCACCTTGAGCTTGTTATTAAAGAATGAAGGATCTAATCCAACACTGGCTGTCGTTCTTTCGAAATTGTATGTCTTTAAAATACCGTCGGTGTTGTTGTATCCTACCGACACACGGTAAGGCAATGACTTATAAGTTCCGCTAGCAGTAAGGTTGTGATCTTGTCCGTAGGCTTCTCGATAGATCTCATCTTGCCAATCGGTGTTAGCGTCGCCGAGTAATGAAAGCACGGCATTGTTTCCAGCATATTGCTCGTTGACTAATGCGCGGAATTCGTTACCGTCGTACACGTCAACTTTCTTGGGCGTTGTATAAACAGTACCCGTACCGTTGTAATTCAATTTAAATTTCTTGCTGCCACGTTTCGTCGTAATTTGAATGACACCGTTCGACGCTCGTGATCCATAGATCGCCGTGGCCGACGCATCTTTCAAAACCGTGTACGTTTCGATATCGTTTGGATTGAGTGTCGACAAAAGATTAGGAGAACCGCCAAGGTTGGTGTTGCTCATCGGTACACCGTCTATCACAATCAATGGGTCGTTGCTAGCATTCAGGGATGCGCCACCACGAATTCTGATGGTCGCGGCATTACCCGGAGCGCCACTGTTTGTAGTGATCGACACACCGGCCATTTTACCCATGATCATCTCTTGCGGCGAAGCAACAACACCTTTGTTGAAGCTTTCGGTATTCACCGTTGTGAGCGAACCTGTAGCATCTGACTTTTTGATGGTACCATAACCGATTACCACGATCTCATCGAGCGTGGCGATATCGGGTGATAGTGCTACGTTAATATTCGATTGCGCGGCTACAGCAACTTCTTGAGAAGCATAACCGACAAAAGAAAAGACAAGCGTTGCGCCAGCCCTCACTTCAATACGATAGTTTCCTTCGCCGTCAGTTACCGTGCCCTGAGTGGTACCTTTTTCAAGAATACTCACGCCGGGTAAAAAAGATCCGTCGTCCGTGGTCGTGACCTTACCAGTCACCACCTGGGTTTGTCCCCAAGCCTGGCTGACCAGGAGGCTGAGGAGAATCAACAAGCTGATTCCTTTGATCCGATAGAGTTTTGTCATAAGCGTTTAGTTTGGATGGGTTAGGACCGCGGTTATGGTTTGGTTGAATTACAATCAATCGATTGCGGCCTTGAACAAAGGAAGCTGATGCCATGGGCGAAATTCAACCCATCTGATGAGAATCTAGAAAAAAGAAGGGGTTGATAATTGACAACAAACTGTCAATCAATCGATTGAAAAGAGTGGCACGAGCGGTTTGTCTCAGCCTTTTCGGCGGTTATCAACACGCATTTTCGTGATTTCAAGCGTTTGAAATCGCTTGCAACGGCAATCGCAACAACCATCGCAACTAGATTGCGCGAATCGTCATGATTTGTTTATCGAATGTGTCGTTGGGCAGAATAGACTTGTTGCGGAGACGCGTTTTATAAGTGTAGATCGTGGTAACAGAATAGTCGAGGATCTTTGCAATCTTTTCGTTGTCGTTAATCCCCAGACGCACCAGCGCAAAAATCCTAAGTTCGGTATTCATCAATTGCCCCTCTTTCAAAACAATCTGATCTTCCGGATTAAAAAAGGAATTAAAAACCTGGACAAAGTCGGGAAACAGTTTCAAGAAAATCTTATCGAAATTGTGGTAGAGATCGTCGCGCTCTTTTCGAATGTTAATACTATCGACAGTAAACTTCACATCGTCGAGCTTTTTCATGGTAAGCTTTAATTCCAACGACTTCTTGAGGCTATCCAACTTCGAGATGCTGTCTGCCGTGGTGTTGAAATAATACCAGAGATACTCTTCTTTGATCTTGTTGGCGTCGCCCAACTGATGATTGGTTTCTGTCAAACTATCATTCGCTTTGGAGATGATGCCTTTCGCGACCTGAAGCTTTTGGAATTGTTTATAAAAGATGAATCCAAAACCGATAATGAGTACGGACAACAAAGTAATGCCCCATGCATACACCATCAGAATTTTTCTTTTCGATTCCACTAAGCCTAACTGCTGCCCCTCAATGATGGGATAGATCGCGGCGACTTGAATTTTCCGATGACGTGCACCGTAGAAATTCGCATCTTCCATCGAGATCTTAACATACTCATAAGCCTTCTCGATGTTTCCTTCTTGATAAAGTAAATCAGCAAGATGAATCGTCGCGAGTGTCTCCTTTGTGGATGAACGTATATCGGCGATTGCCGCCCGAATCAACATCTCTTTCGACAACGCCTTGTTATTCGTATATAAATAAATGAAGCTTAATGTACTGGCCGCCACAGCAAAGTCATGATCTTCTAAATCGAAGTCGTGAATCATCTTTTCGAACAACGATCGCGCCGTGGGCATGTCGCGCAGGTGCAGATGCTTTAGTCCTTTTATCTGCAAAAAATCTCGCGAGTTTTCGGGCATCAGCAACATCGCCGAATCGATAAATGCGTTGCCTTGTGTCGCGTACTTCGGCGCATAGTACGCATCGCGATTAAAATCGGCAAGGTCATAGCAAGCACGCGCCATCAGGTATAGGTAATCAAATCGCTCGCGCGCAGGAAGCTTCGTCGATCGCACCTGCATGAGCGTATCAATCGCCTCTTTAAAAAGACCGGACGACACCAAAACAAATCCCAGTTTCATGCGGGCAATTTCAATCTTCAGCGGATCACCCGACGCGACGGCAAGCACATGAAGTTTCTGCGCATAACTGAACGCCGAATCGTATAGAAAAGATTTGTACTCTTCGTATATCGATACGTATTGCTCAAAAAGCCCCTCCCCTTTTAAAGACTTTACATTAGACCTGAGCTTTTCAATACGCGCAAGTTTCGCTTGATGAATTTGCTCCCGTTGCGCAATCGTCTTATCGAGTTCGCGCAATAAGCTGTCTGCATTCTGGCCTATGGCTGTCGCTGCATACAAAACGAAAATCATCAAAAAACTATACTTCATGGGCTGGATAAACGGAATCAAGATAGCGAAAATCGGAATTTGTTGTCAGTTGCAATAATGGTTCTGCCGCTATTCAATCCCAGAAGAGAAAAAACTATCTATAGTATTCAAAAATTAGCGCTTTGCACGCCGTTGGCACGTCATTATTTAAAGCTTGTCACAAATAGGCAACCATGAATCAGCAAACAGAATGTCCGCTTCAAGAAGCAGAAAATCATCCAAAGGCGGAAGCATTGTTAGGTAAAAGTGACGATCCTCGGGTCGTCATCATCGGCGGCGGATTTGCTGGCGTTGAACTCGCCAAATCGCTCGCCAATACCAAGGTTCAGGTTGTCATGATCGACAGGCTCAACTATCACACCTTCCAACCATTGCTTTATCAAGTTGCTACAGCCGGCATCGAACCATCGTCGATCGTATATCCGTTTCGCAAAATATTTGAATCGCAGTCTAATTTTTTCTTCCGAATGGCCGATGCACTCGCCGTCGATACGAAACTTCAAATGGTTGAAACGTCCATCGGCTTTGTCCATTACGACTACCTCGTGATTGCCAGCGGCGCCACAACAAATTTTTATGGCAATCAAGAAATTCAAAAGAAAGCTATCGCCATTAAAAACCTCGACGATGCACTCGCCTTACGCAACACGATCCTTACCAACTTCGAGAAAGCCCTTCAAATTCGTGATGAAGTACACTTGAACAGCTTAATGGATTTTGTCATTGTCGGTGGTGGCCCTACCGGTGTCGAGATTGCTGGCGCTTTAAGTGAACTGAAAAAATTTGTATTCCCTAAAGACTATCCTGAATTGAACTTTGTCAACATGGATATTCATCTTATTCAAAGTGGCCCGCAATTGTTGAAAGGAATGTCCGATGAAGCGGCTTCAAAAGCGAAGACTTTCCTTCAAGATGCCGGCGTGAAATTATGGTTGAATTGTCGCGTAAAATCATACGATGGATTTAAAGTTGAACTCGACACCGGCGAAAGTCTCTGCACGCGTACCCTCATTTGGGCTGCAGGCGTTTCTGGAAAAGTAATTGACGGACTGGCTGAATCATCCATCACCGGCGGCAACAGACTTATCGTCGATGACTACAGCGTTGTACACGGATACGAAAACGTATTTGCTATCGGCGACATTGCCGCCATGAAAACAACGCTGCACAAAGATGGTTTACCCATGATGGCGCAACCGGCAATGCAACAAGGCGCGTGGCTTGGAAAAAATATTCAACGCCTACTCGCGAAAGAAAAACGCAAGCCCTTCCACTATCGCGATCAAGGATCGATGGCAACAATCGGAAGAAACAAAGCCGTGGCAGACTTGAACATCTTCGGAAAAACTTTTCGAACACAAGGTTTCAAAGCATGGTTCATTTGGATGTTCGTGCACCTGATATCACTTATCGGTTTTCGAAATCGCCTCATGGTGATGATCAACTGGATGTGGAGCTACTTCACCTACGACACCGGCATTCGTTTGATCATCGGCAAGAAGAAAGAAAATACGCCGGTAGAGAAGATGACGGAGAAGGTGGAGATTTAGGTATTGGGTGTTGGGAATTGGGTATTAGGTATTAGGTATTAGGTATTAGGTATTAGGTATTAGGTATTAGGTATTAGGTGTTGGGCATTCCCCGAAGCGCATAATTCGTAGCGTGCAGCTTTCTAACAAGCGCATTTCTCGCAACTCGTAGCTCTTAACCAGTAGCTTTCTCACAAGCGCATTTCTCGTAACTCGCAGCTTTGACCGCATGTACCAGAAAAAAATATCAACGTATTATGAAGAAAATCAATTAAAACACGCGATTTTCGACACTAAAGCGCGATACACTGCGATAAGGGAATATCAGGTAATTGCATATATTCGGACGTTGTGTGCAAGCGCTCTTGGACAGTTTAGAACATGAACAAAGAATTGAATTTAGATTTTTCCGGTGGACCAAAGAGTTGGTTTGACCTTTGGCATACCCATGTAGACTGGGACGGCAAAGGAAACAAAGACTGGAAGACAAGAACAAGATATCTCGAACAAATCTTGGAGACATTTGACCAGTTGAAACAAAAATTGCAGACTTACCCTCACGCCTTTCAGTTATGGATAATGATTGACGAAAACGACAGCGGAGAGGACTGCGTTTACATTCATACCAAAAATCCCAACGCGGACAATTTTCCGATAAAAGTAACGCCTGACAATAAAAATGAAATTAAGGACAAGGAGTTAAAGCAATTCGTGGACTCGTTAAACTTTGAAAGAGTTCGAGTGGAAACAAGTGACGGAGATCTTTACTACTTGTTTGACAAGGGAACTGGAATTAGTTTGGTGTAGAGCGCCTTCACACAATCGCGTAGACGGCCCGTCACTAAATAGCAGCGAGGTTCGCCTCTTACTACTGTACGTACGGGCCTCGTATACAGCGGTTCATTAAGTTGTGGAGATACTTTTTCTCTTCGCCAGCACCAGAATTTGTAGTTTCGCTTCCTTCAGTGCAAACCACCTTGCGACTTACTAACTGGCTTCACCAATTCGCCAATGAGAGACTTTCACCCTCTGGAATATTAAAAGTATCTTCCATACCTTGCGCATGCTGGCGCACACAATGCATATAAATCATGCCGACAGAGTTTGATGATTGATTATTAAATTTGGTCTGCCGGCACGCTTTATATCCGAACGTTAAGCGTAATTCTTCATAAATAAAACTTTAAAAAGATGGCTGAAACACTTACAATACGGCGACTCGTTGACCGAATAATAAGCGGTGAAATCCGAATTCCAGCATTTCAAAGAGAGTGGGTGTGGACGCCACAACAAGTGAGCTTTCTATTGGATAGCATCCATAAGGGGTTTCCTGTAGGAATGGTTTTTTTGTGGAAGACAAATACGAAATTGGAGTCAGAAAAAGATTTAGGGAATTATACAATACCTGAACCGCGCAAAGAACATCCAGTCTACTATGTGCTAGACGGACAACAAAGATTGACTTCGCTTTTTAGTGTCTTCCAGACTGAATTGGCATCTTCCGACAACTATGAATGGCTTGATATTTACTACGATTTTGAGGCCAGTGACGGTATCCAAGACAGTAAATTTGTCTCTCTTGCTAAAGCAGATGTAGTATCCAATAGGCATTTTCCCATGGCTGTAGTTTTTGACGCCGGAAGATTTTATGAAGAAGTGAACAAATTGGACCCAACGAAGCGAGATCAAATATTGAAGGTGCAGCAGATGTTTCAAGAGTATTCCTTGCCAGTACAAGAATTTGAAACCGATAGTAGAGAAAGTATTGCTATTGTTTTCGAAAGGATAAACCGAGCTGGAACGCCTTTAAATACATACCAACTTTTGACAGCATGGAGTTGGAGTGCAGACTTCGATCTTCAAGAGGAGTTTTCCGAACTCGCTGAAGAACTTAAGTTATATGGTTTTGGCAATCTCGCCCAGGACAAGGATTTACAGTTAAAATGTAGTAGCGGAATTATTAGAGGGGAAACATCGCCTGCAATTATCATCAGTTTGACAGGCGAAGAGGTTCGAGGAAATTTCAATCAAATTCGAAATGGTATTAAGGGTGCCATTGAATTTCTAAGAGACCAATTGAAAGTACATTCGCTTGAATGGCTACCCTATCCATCAATGCTTATCTCATTGTCAGCATTTTTTGCAACGTCACGAGAATCAGGTCAACCATACACAGACAAGCAAAGGAAAGAATTAATTCGATGGTTTTGGAAGTCCAATTTTTCGAGGAGATACAATGCCGGCGTACAAGACAAGCATAAGCTCGATATCGCTGCTATGCGGGAATTGGCAAAAAATGAGGATGTCGTGCTTTCCAATTTTGATGTTAGATTAGAGGAATCGTTCTTTTTGGATACGCCATTTAACGTTGGCTCGGTAAACACCAAGACGTTTGTTTTGATGTTGGCCAACAGAAGCCCTCGGTCATTTATCTCAGGGGCAAATGTTAGATTAGGCGATGTTTTGAAATCAGTTAACAGAAATGAGTTTCATCACATTTTTCCTAAGAAGCATTTAGAGCGACAAGGTGTCGATAAAAAGAAAATAAATTGCTTAGTGAATTTTTGCTTCCTCAATAATGCCGACAATCAGAAGATTAAGGACAAGGATCCTAATGTATATAAGTCCTTGCTTCCTTCTCAATCAGTTGACAATATACTTTCAAGCGCAATCTGTCCTTCGAGCTCGCTAGATATGAACTTTGATCAATTCTTGAACGAACGAGCAAGATTGTTGGTTTCTGTTGCCAATGACCTATCACAATAACTACGCTTAACAAAGCCCAGAGTTTGATGATTAATTATTAAATTGGACTGCCGGCACGCTTTATATGCGAACGTTAGCGGCAAGCACTTATGATAAGAATTAAACAAATAGCAATTCTGACAATTGGACTACTTTTTTACTCTTGTGAAGGACAGAAAACAGACACAATTGACATCAGCCAAAGAGCTAACGAATTTATTACTGAAATTGACTCTGAAAAGTTAGAGACGCTCCAACACCTACATTTTATCTATAGGGGACAAAACGGGTTCTGGCAAAATGACTCAATCGACTCCGCATGGTACAATCTTCGTATATCTCACGCAGGTGACACAATACACTTAAGGGTCGACAGACCGGAACAATTTATCAAGGACTTCGGTATCAACTTAGCCTACGACACATCGATTTCCAAATTAGGACTGATTAAAGCCGGCAACAAAGTATGGTTGCGCAAGAATTGGGATAACAAGCCATTTAAAGTTTTATCCGCGGACTCTTTAAGCAAAAAAGACCCATTTAAAATCATGGTAGACTTAAACGCGCTAAAGAATAAATACGAGCTTATTAACATTGCTCACTATAGTCACTTGGGACAATTTGTTGAGTTCTATTTTACAACTACGGACGTATTAACATACATACCAGACTCTTCCAAAATAAATTCGCAATTCAAAAGCCATTGGACAAAGAAATGGGACGAAGGACAATGGATAAGTAAAAATTGGAATTTGAGGAAACTTGAGAAACCAATGGACGCTGGCGGATAAGTGCCAGCCGCTAATCGAGTAGACGGCCCGCCACTAAATAGCAGCGAGGTTCGCCTCTCACACCATCCCGAGTACTCGGGACGGTTCATTAAGTTGTGGAGATACTTTTTCGTAATACGAAAGCAAAGATTCGTAACCGCGTTTTGCTAGTCGCTCTACCGTGATCGTCGTTCCAAGTATCGGGCTTTGAGCCACTGCCCAACCGCCCATTCTTGTTCTGCTCCATGCATAAGCTTGACCTGCACGTATGCCCAACCGAATCAGATTCTTTCTTCTTCGTTCAGGTTTCTTCCAGTCTTCCCAGATACAATACCTCAATCTGTTGCGCAGCCAGCCATCAAGCTCTTTGAGTTTAGTTTGCATATTTGCCATGCGGAAATAATTAATCCATCCTCGATAGAGTTCTTTTAGCTTAGCAATGCGCTCAATGAATGTATGGGCACTAGTTTTCTTTGTGATCAGTTTAAGCCCTTGCTTTAACGTCTTCCATTTCTTTTCCGAAATCACAATCTGGTACTTGCCTTTCACGCCCTTCTCATATACGGGATTTATATGCATTGTGTGCGCCCAGCATGGGCAAGGTATGGAACGCGTGATTCAAAAGAAGGGTAAAAACTGAAGCTAACGATGTGTTCCATGAATAATCCCTTTTGCTAACGTTGAGACGAATTTAGTGTTTCTATTCTCAGGATTCATATTAAGTTTCATTTTCCTACAAATGCTGTATTCGAAAAAATGAACGCTCTGTCAAGGGTGGCGCGTAATTCGCCTGGGCGATATGGAGCGTCCATTCAACATGCCGTTGAAAGGGGTTCATCTTTTTGTAACTTTCATTTGAAGAAAAATCAAAACTGCCATGCTTCGCATTTGGATGCTTTGTCGTTAACGCTGCAATTTTTCAGCGCGTTGGGCGAAGGCGGTTGCGTGAAGGTGCGATGATGTGCAGCCTCTGTGAAGATGCTGACACTCCACTGTTTTTTTTATACGTCAACACCGACATACAATTTGAATAGATGTTGAGAAAGTGTTTCCATATCTCCGGTGTTTTGAACAAATTTACGAACGCACAAACGGAGCCGGGATGATTACATGGGAACTATGTGCCATTGTGGAGGTTCAGAGTAGTGTTTCAAACACCGTTCGGTCACGGTTGACAGTGACGGAGCAGGTCGCCAAAGTCATTCCTGCGGTCATTAACTTTGGCCCTTGTGTTGGATTAGGATGCAGTGTGTCGTATTTTCTAATCTATGACGTTGCGACCAAATCAAAAAACTTCTTCGGAACATTCAGAAATAATGAAAGCTTAGAGCTTTTCGATTTTCTAAATGACAGCAAAGTTGATTATGTTTCTAAGACATTTAACGGGGACGCGCATGGTTCATCACCGATGGAATTTATATATGAGCTTTATTCAAGAGAAGCCAATGGAAATTTTACTGAGCAAAAGGACGATAACGGAAGGGCATATCAAATCAAACATATAACTTACCCAAATGACTCAACTAAGACAGAGGAATTGGAAGAGCATTGGATAAAATAACAGCTCACAATCGACTAGACGGTTCCGCCACTCAATAGCAGCGAGGCTCCTCTCGCACCACCACTGTACGTACGGGGCAACTACTACGACCTCTGCTGACTTCTCTTATGCCACACGTGACACAAAGACCTCTCATGCAGGGCGTGCACACAAATGTATAATCCATGGCGCTGATAAGGAGGACCCACTTTCGCTTCGGCGGGCAAGCATTTTTTTTTACTTTTGCTTAGCGCCACGGGTTATACATAACATTGGCGGTAATTTAATATGACGAGATATCTGCTGATTCTATTGGTGGTAGGGTACCTGGCTGGTTTTTTAGAACAGGTTAAAATTAGAGTTTTTAACTTTAACCATCTGAAAAAGCGTTATGAAAAAAACAAGATTCACAGAAGCACAGATCATTGGGATCTTAAACGAGCAGGAAC
>NZ_QMFY01000011.1 GCF_003286915.1 Pseudochryseolinea flava | reverse complement strand
ATAGCGCACAATCTTGCAAAAGCGACCGCATGAGTGACGAAGATTTCACGCGCCTACATTTTTCAAACTAGATTAACCCAAAAAAAACAAAAAAAGCCGCCTCATGACTTTTGAGACGGCCTCTTTTTTTTGTGACGATGGCGACAAACCAAAAAATCCGGTATGAAGTGAAGCAATTAGCTGATGATCAATTTCTTTTTCGTCGTGACGTGGTATAGACGTAGCGTTGTGGCCCTTGGTGTAGTGTTTGAAGCGTAGCCTTTGGTTTCTCAGTTGATACGTTGAAATTTTACTTTGTCTTTCATCGCTTTGTTCGGGCAAGAGTAAAGCGATAACCAATCCTAAACCCATTCAAAATGAAACTCAACCAAAAGCTGAGACATCTGATTATTGTCTTCACAGTAGCGAATCTCGAAACGTCGCCGTTTTGCTGTCTACGCAAACCATACGCTACACATCTTCAACTTTGGCGCGATCCAATGATCATTTAATATCGCAGATCTTTTAAAACGGTTGTCGTCTCATCGTAGCACTGATGTGATGGACTTGCCAAAACGATATGCTGGAATACCCCCAATATTCCTTCTCTTAATAATTGTTCAACTCAAACTATTCAGTCATGGAAACCAGCTGTACGCTAAAGAGGGCATGCTTTGCCTTCGCATTTTTAATTCTTTTTTCTTTTTCAGCCTTCGGCCAATTTAAAACTGTCGGCTATCTTCCCTCGTGGGCAGGAAGTGTAAGCGCCGTACAATTTTCGAAGCTTACACACGTAAATTATGCATTTGTGCTACCAACCAATACCGGTGGCCTACAAGCACTCGAGAACCCATCCAAGTTGCAAAGCCTTGTATCGACCGCACACGCCAATGGTGTGAAAGTGCTGATTGCAGTTGGCGGATGGAACAACGGAAATGATAACGCATTCGAAAGTCTTGCCGCGAACGCGACATACCGCACCAACTTTGTTAACAGTATGATCAATATGGTTAACCAATATGGTCTCGACGGTGTTGACATTGACTGGGAGTATCCCGACAACGGTGCCTCGTCGAATAACTATTCGTTGTTGATGCAGCAGCTTAGTACAGCCATGCACAGTCGCGGGAAATTGCTAACCGCTGCTGTTGTTGCTGTCGGCGGATCGAGTATTCAAAATAATATTTTTGGTTATGTCGATTTCTTAAACATCATGGCTTACGATGGTGGAGGCTCAAATCATTCAACGTATAGTTATGCTCAACAGTCGATCAGTTATTGGAAGGGGCGCGGTTGTCCAGCGAGTAAAGTGATTCTAGGATTACCTTTCTACGGAAGATCTTCGTCAGAATACGTTGGCTACGCAGCATTACTTTCTCGTGGTGCTAATCCAAACTCAGATTTCTTTGGGAGCATCGGTTACAACGGTATCCCTACCATCAAAGCCAAAACGAATTTAGCTTTCGATCAGGGTTGTGGAGGAGCGATGATTTGGGATCTTTCGGAAGATGTGACCAATGCCAATTCTTTGTTGTCAGCCATTAATCAGGTGGTGGTGGAACGCGGTAATCCCACCCCAAATCCAGTAGCGCCAATCGGAAAAGTGATCACCTTGCGTGGCAATAACAGCCAATATGTAAGTGGTGAAAACGGAACGCAAGCGCTGCGCTGTAACCGCCCATCACCTCAGACATGGGAACAATTTTCGGTGATTGATGCCGGTGGCGGAAAGGTAGCGCTGCGCAGTATGGGCAAGTATGTTTCTTCTGAAAACGGAACGCAGGCAATTACCTGTACGCGCACTACCATCGGCGATTGGGAAAAATTCGATTGGATCATTAATACAGGTGGAACGATTTCACTGCGCGGGAATAATGGTCTCTACATCTCGTCGGAGAATGGCGTTGCAGCGATGACTTGTAATAGGACCTCCATTCAAGGTTGGGAAGTATTTACGTATGCTGTTGTTGGTAATGCGCGCATGGCGACAGATGAAACTTCGCAAACATCGCTACAAGAAGACGATGCTGTGTTTCCCAATCCATCAAAAGGCAATCTTTCAATTCGGGTTCATGAGCCATCGCAAGTAAGGATTGTAGAGATACATAAGGGGAATTTCGTTTTTGATCAACCCGTAAAAGATGAAGTCACTGTTTCAAATCTTCAACCTGGATTTTATGCTGTAATCATCAGTGGTCGGCAGCGAAAGATAACGAAGGTAATTGTACAATAGATCTCGTATCAACAAAACTACGAAGTCATGAACTCTTTCAAATTTCTTTTCATGAGTGCGCTCATGTTGATTGGTTTAACGCTACAAGCACAGACGTGGCAATTAGAATGGTCTGACGAATTTACAAATTCCATTGGTCCGGCCTGGGGGTTTGATATTGGTAACGGAACAAATGGTTGGGGTAATAACGAGCGCGAATATTATCGTCGTGAAAATGCAACGATTGAAAATGGACAACTCGTGATTACCGCCAAGCGTGAAAATTTTGGTGGACAGAATTATACATCAGCGAAACTCACCACAGGATCCACGGGTTACAATTGGCGGTATGGAAAAATTGAAGCCCGTATGAGACTTCCCGCATTCCAAGGATCTTGGCCCGCATTCTGGATGTTGGGTACAAACATTGGCGATCCTAATGTTGGATGGCCAAAGTGTGGCGAGATCGATATCATGGAACAAACTAATACAAGCAACACGGTTCTGGGTACCATTCATTGGGATAATAATGGATACGTTCACTATGGCGGCAATACGGGTACATCGGTAACCAATTATCATGTGTACGCCATTGAGTGGAGTCCAAGTTCAATTAAGTGGTTTGTCGATGGCGTGCAATTTCATGAGGCCAACATTCTGAACAATATCAATAGCACAAATGAGTTTCATAATAACTTTTTCCTCATTCTTAACCTTGCTATTGGTGGAAATCTCCCTGGATTTACGATCAATGACGCGGCGTTACCCGCTAAAATGTATGTTGATTATGTTCGTGTTTACAAAGCGACGACTTCGCCAAGCAATCCGCCAATCAATAGTGTAATCTGGTTAAGAGGTCCGAGTAATCAGTATGTTACTTCAGCAAACGGCGCAGGGCCGATGTATTGTAATCGCCCGACAGTTCAAGCTTGGGAGCAATTCACGGTAGTGAGTGCCGGTAATGGCAAGGTTGCTTTGCGCGGAAGCAACGGTCGTTATGTGTCATCGGAAAATGGCGTAGCCGCGATGACGTGTAATCGTACTACCATTGGCGGGTGGGAACAATTTGACTGGGTGGATGCGGGTAGCGGAAAGATTGCACTTCGTGGAAGTAACGGTCAATATGTTTCTTCTGAAAATGGTGCGGCGGCTATGATTTGTAATCGTGCATCAATCCAAGCCTGGGAACAGTTTAGTTGGGGAACAGGTGTTGCCGCGAGAAGTGCGACGACAACAGAAGTAGTTTCCGAGACGAGTGCAATGTCGGTATACCCTAATCCTTCACAGGGAAGTTTGAGCATCCAAGTACATGAACCGTCATCAATCACGATTGTAGATTCAAGTTCAGGTAAATCTGTTTGGTCGTCGCGTGTGAAAGACGTTGCATATCTTACGCATCTGCGAACGGGCACATACGTTGTGATTCAGAAAAATGAATACGGCACGCATTCCAAGCGAATCGTAGTCGAATAATCTGTACTTGTAACACCTTAGAGGCTGTGTGTTCGAGTTAATAAAAACTCGAACACGCAGCTTTTTTGTTGCGATCCAGAGATGTTTCCCGATGCGACCAATGTACACAACCCTTTTTAGGTTATATTCCTGGCAATACTTTTTATCATACACGTAAAACATTTTCCCATGTCAACGAAGAAAAAACTCTCAGGTCAAGTTGCTATTGTAACAGGAGCAAGTTCTGGTATTGGTGCCGGTGTAGCGAAGGCTTTAGCGCAAGCGGGCGCAGCGGTGGTAGTGAACTATAGCAGTAGCCCCGATAAAGCGGAGGCCGTTCTTACTGATATCAAATCAAACGGTGGGGAAGGTTTTACCATACGCGCTGATGTGAGTAAAGAACAAGACGTTCTGAACATGTTTGCTGAGACGTTTAAACGTTATAAGACTGTTGACATCCTGATCAACAATGCGGGTTTGCAGAAGGATTCTAAATTTCACGAAATGACGTTGGAAGAATGGAACCGTGTTATGGATATCAATCTCACCGGGCAATTTCTTTGCGCACGTGAAGCCATCAAAGAATTTTTACGCCGCGGTATTGATGAAACTAAATCGTTATCGGCAGGGAAAATTATTTGTATGAGTTCAGTTCATGAAGTGATTCCCTGGGCAGGTCATGCTAATTATTCTGCATCGAAGGGTGGCGTTATGATGTTGATGAAAAGTATTGCACAAGAATACGCGCCACAAAAAATCAGGGTGAACAGCATCGGCCCAGGTGCGATTAGGACGCCGATCAATCACGCAGCGTGGCAAACGCCAGCAGCATACAATAACTTGTTAAAATTGATTCCTTCAAAAAGAATAGGAGAGGTGGAAGACATAGGTCGTGCCGCAGTGTGGCTTGCTTCAGATGATTCGGAATACGTTAATGGAATTACATTATTTGTTGATGGTGGAATGTTGCTTTATCCAGGGTTTGAAGACAATGGATGAACGTTCACATGTACAAGTATTCACGTGTTCAAGTTTTTAATATATTCGATCAGAAATTTTCGAATATATTAGACTCCTCCAACACCTTTACATATGACTGCGGAGAAAGAACGCCTCATTCAAGACCGTGATAAAATTAAGAACTGGCGTAAGTTTGGCCCTTACCTCACTGATCGACAATGGGGAACAGTTCGCGAAGACTACAGCCCACATGGAAACGCGTGGGAATACATCTCACACGATGCCGCGCGTAGCAGAGCGTTTCGCTGGGGAGAAGAAGGTATCGGTGGAATTAGTGATGATAAGCAGATCATTAATTTTGCACTCGCGCTGTGGAATAAGAAAGATCCGATCATCAAGGAGCGACTGTTCGGTGTAACGGGAAACGAAGGCAACCACGGTGAAGATTGCAAGGAGTTTTATTACTACATCGATAGTACGCCGACGCATTCGTTCATGACGATGCTGTATAAATATCCGCAGCAAGAATTTCCATATTCAAAACTTGTCGAAGAAAATCGCCGTCGCGGGAAACACGAGCCCGAGTATGAAATAATGGATACCGGCATATTCTCTGATAACAAATATTTCGATGTTTTTATTTCCTATGCAAAAGCTGACGAGGATGATATATTGATCAGCCTTTCGATTTACAATCGTGGTAAAGACACGGCTTCCTTGAATGTACTTCCGCAAATTTGGTTTCGAAATACATGGTCGTGGGGATATGATGATTACAAACCGAATTTGACTTTAGGAAAAGATCATATCGTAGTGAATCACATGGAGCTAGGCGATCACTATTTATTCTTTGAAGAAAAACCCAGTGTTCTTTTTTGTGAAAATGAAACCAACACCGGAAGACTTTTCAATTATCATACTGCTGGGACATTTAAAGATGGCATCGATGAGTACCTCGTTCATGGAAACACCGACGCGTTAAATACAAGCGCATCAGGAACCAAAGCTGCTATAAATTATGACGTCGAAATTGCAGGGGGGAAATCGAAAACGATTAAACTACGGTTGTCGAGCCGGAAATTAAAAAATGCGTTTAACGATTTTGATGAAATCTTCAATAGCCGTAAGCATGAGGCTGATGCTTTTTATGACGAGTTACAATTGAAGATCAAAGACGGTGACAAGCGGTTAATTCAACGGCAGGCGTTTGCAGGGATGCTCTGGAGCAAACAATTTTTTTATTATGATGTAGCGCAGTGGTTGAAAGGCGATCCAGCGCAGCCGGCGCCACCTGCACAGCGTCGTCACGGAAGAAATTCGGAATGGGTTCACCTGAATAACGCAGACATTATTTCGATGCCCGACAAATGGGAATATCCGTGGTATGCTGCGTGGGATCTTGCTTTTCATACGATTCCACTCGCGATGGTTGATCCGGAATTCGCAAAGCAGCAGCTTGTGTTATTCACGAAAGAGTGGTACATGCATCCCAATGGCCAAATTCCTGCTTATGAATGGGCGCTGGGCGATGTTAATCCGCCTGTTCACGGTTGGGCTACATGGCGTGTTTACAAGATCGACCAAAAGTTGCAAGGCAAGAATGATTATCGATTCTTAGAGGAGGTTTTCCAAAAGCTTCTATTGAATTTTACCTGGTGGGTAAACAAGAAAGATTATAATGGCAATAATATTTTCCAAGGTGGATTTCTTGGAATGGATAACATTGGTGTTTTTGATCGCAGCAGTAAACTTCCAACAGGCGGTTTTATAGAGCAGTCTGATGGTACCAGTTGGATGGCGATGTTTACGTTGAACATGTTGCGTATGTCGCTTGAACTCGCCAAGCAGAACACGGTCTATGAAAGTTTAGCGACGAAATTTTTTGAACACTTCTTATACATCGCGGGTGCGATGGCCAACGTTGGCAATGAAGGGATAAACCTTTGGGATAACGAAGATGAATTTTTCTACGATGTTCTTCACACTCCCGACGATCAACGTATCAGAATGAAAGTGCGGTCGATGGTCGGTCTTATTCCGCTCTTTGCGGTGGAAGTGTTGGATGAAGAGGTGTTTCAGAAGATGCCTCAATTTACAACACGCCTCGAATGGTTTTTAAAGAATAGACCCGATTTGGCGAACTTAATTTCGCGGTGGGGCGAGAAAGGCAAGAATGAACGCCACCTGCTATCGCTGTTGCGGGGCCATCGTATGAAATGTTTGTTGAAGCGTATGTTGGACGAAAGAGAATTCTTGTCGCCGTATGGCATTCGTGCGTTATCGAAAGTTTATGATGAGAACCCTTACGAACTGACCGTGAATAGTTCGAAGTTTTCTGTGAAGTATACACCGGGAGATAGCGATACATCACTTTTCGGAGGCAACTCAAATTGGCGAGGTCCGATTTGGTTCCCTGTAAATTATCTTTTGATAGAATCCCTTCAAAGGTTTCACCATTACTATGGCGACGATTTTAAAGTGGAGCACCCTACCGGTTCCGGCAACATGCTTACGTTAAAACAAATTGCAGCGGAGCTATCGGAGCGTCTGGTAAAAATATTTACCGTTGATAAAGACGGACGACGTGCCGTGAATGGCAATTATGATCAACTCAACACCGATAAGAACTTTAGTCAATACGTTTTGTTTTATGAATATTTCCACGGCGATAGTGGTCGTGGTGTTGGAGCGTCACATCAAACAGGTTGGACAGGCTTGGTAGCGAAACTTATTCAACCGCGAAGATAATTACACGACGGTTGTTACATTTGGATTCGAGACGTTGTAATAGAGAGATGACATGAAGGATCTGCAAAATTTTGAGAAGAGTTTGTCGCTCGAGTGGCTGGAGACGAATGGCGTCGGCGGCTATGCGAGCAGTACCGTTGCCGGTGCACACTCGCGAAAATATCATGGCATGTTGGTGGCTTCGCTTAATCCACCTGTCAATCGTATGGTCGTGGTTTCGAAACTTGAAGAAACAATCGTTTTCGGAGAGCGTGAATTTCAACTTTCTGCAAATCAATATCCAGGTGTAATCCATCCGCGAGGGACCAATCATCTGGTATCATTCGAACGTGATCTCTTTCCGGTTTTTAGATATGAAGCCGATGGTGTGATTATTCAGAAAACGATTGCTGCTATTCACGGCGAAAATACAACGGTGGTACTATACGCGGTAATTGCCGCACCAAGTTCATTTACGCTTGAATTGCTTCCGAAATACTCTTGTCGCGATATACATCATTTAACCTTTGCCAACGATTCTATTGGGAGTCAATACTTATTTGACAAAGGAATTTTCCGGACACTCAATTATCAAGGGTGTCCTGAATTTTTTATTAGCGTTCCCGGTGCCACATTCACGGAAGCAAAATCATGGTTCCATAATATCGAATATGAAGTAGAGCGGCAGCGTGGCTTAGATTTTAAAGAAGATCTATTCTCGCATGGAAAGTTTTCGATAGAGCTGATGCAGGGTGATGTAGTGGGCGTTATTCTCTCGACTCAAGATCCCAAAAGAAAAAACGCCGTAAAGCTCTTTGATGATGAACGCAAGCGACGCGAATTACTGGTAGAGAATGAAAAAGGAACGATCAGAAAGCTTGTCCTTGCTGCTGATCAATTTATCGTAAAGCGAGGCAACCTTAATACCATTATTGCTGGATATCACTGGTTTTCTGATTGGGGACGAGACACGATGATCTCACTGCCTGGATTATGTTTGGCAACCGGACGATTTCAAGATGCGAAAAAAATACTCAAGGTTTTTGCCGAAAGTATTAAAGATGGCATGCTGCCCAATCGATTCCCCGATGATGGCGAGTCGCCAGAGTATAATACCATCGATGCGACGCTCTGGTATTTCTATGCGATCTACAAATATTACAGGTATACTGATGACCTAGCATTTGTGAAGAGCTTGATCCCCATTTTGAAGGATATCCTTTCGTGGCATATCAAGGGTACAGCATATAACATTGGCGTCGATCCGGCGGATGATTTACTCGCTGGTGGTGCACAAGGAGCACAACTCACTTGGATGGACGCAAAAGTTGGAGATTGGGTAGTGACACCGCGTCGCGGAAAACCCGTGGAAATAAATGCACTTTGGTATAATGCACTCTGCATTCTCGAACATCTCTTGATAAGAGCTGGCGACAAAGTTGGTTCGGTGTTGTATCGTGATCAAGCACAACGTGTCGCGAAAAATTTTAACGCCAAGTTTTGGAACACAGACGGTGAATATTTGTTCGATGTGATTGATGGCGATGATCGTAGTAGTGACATCCGGCCGAATCAGTTGTATGCGATTAGTCTTCCTTTTTCATTGTTATCTTTAGAGCAAGCGGAGAAAGTTTTAGCGTGTGTTGCAAAGCATCTCGTCACACCTCGGGGCCTGCGAAGTTTGTCGCCTGCTAACCCTGCATACAAAGGAATCTATCAAGGTAACGTATTGCAGCGCGATGGTGCGTATCATCAAGGAACAGTCTGGAGTTTTTTGATTGGGTGTTACATCGATGCATTGATTGAAACAAAAGGTAAGGAAGGCAAGACGGAAGCCACTGCGTTATTAAAGAAAATGACTAAACACATCGACGAATCTTGTGTTGGTTCTATTTCAGAAATTTTCGATGGCGATGCCCCACATGCACCGAAAGGATGTGTTGCCCAAGCCTGGGGTGTGGCCGAGTTGCTACGTGTTGTTAAAGAACATCAGCTACTTGTCTAGTTCTCTACACCGATCCGTAAATTTTTACGATAGGCTCTCGCAACGATTTTGATTTTTCTGAGATGAGTGTTGCGATCGTGTCTGCAATTTCTTCTGGCTTCACCCATTTTGAAAAATCTGCTTTTGGCATTGCATCACGGTTCACAGGCGTGTCTATGATACTCGGTACGACTACGGAAGTCACAACATTTTTATCCGCACCTTCGGCATTCAATAGTTCTGCTAGCGTAAAAATTAGAGATTTAGAAAGCGCATAGGCTACAGTATTTTTACCAGCGTGGGCATCAAGTGCGGGGCGTGCGCCAACGAGCACAATTCTACCGTTTTTTTGTTTCGCCATGTATTGGAATATCGGTCTCGCTACGAAGTAAGCTGTGTGAAAGTTCATGTCGAACATCTTCTTTACTTCTTCACCATTTGCCTGATCGATTCCACCGAAGGTAAATCCGCCCACCAATAACACGGCTGCGTCGATCGTGATGTGTGCCTTTAATATTTGCGAAATCGCTTCATCGACAGCGGCTTCTTGCGTAAGGTCTGCTTCATAGCCCTTAACGCCTTTGGGCAGCGATGATGATTTGCCGACGCTGGTTATGGCAATAAGATTGTCGGTCTGGAATCTATCTACTACGGCGTGTCCCAAGTTTCCGGTAGCGCCGGTGATGAGAATATTCATGTACGTGTGTTTTTCGAAATATCGTTTATCGTTAAGTCAATGCAAAGCTAGATGCGTGAACTTTATCTGTTAACTTTCCATTTTAACTTCAATGGAACATCAAGCTATAGAAGATCAACTTCACGGGAGTTCAACATGGATGAAACGTTTTGAGCGCTACCTTCCAGAGTTGGTGTATGGATCAATAGACGGAATCGTCACAACGTTTGCCGTTGTTGCTGGATCAGCGGGTGCCGAACTGAGTATTTCTGTCGTGCTTATTTTGGGCTTAGCCAATTTGATTGCCGATGGATTGTCGATGTCAATTGGAAGCTACCTCTCAAAAAAATCCGAACAAGATAATTATAAGAAGCATTTGAAGATTGAAGCGTGGGAGATAGAAAACCTTCCGGACGCCGAGCGTAAAGAGATTGAAGATATTTTCCGTGAGAAGGGTTTCGACGGAAAAGAGTTAGAAATGGTTGTGAACCGAATTACATCGAATAAAAAGGTTTGGCTTGATACTATGATGAAAGATGAACTGGGCCTTACGTTAGAAAGTAAATCTCCATTTAAAGCGGGCCTTTCTACGCTTGTATCTTTTGTCATCGCGGGTGCTATTCCTTTGATTGTTTACATACTCTCTTACTCGGGAAATACTTCACTCGATCCATTCATATTATCATCTGTTGTTACAGCGCTGGCTTTCGTATTAATAGGATACATAAAAACATACGTTACGCAGGCCGGGCTAATTAGAAGTATTGCTGAAACATTGTTACTCGGCGCCGCGGCTGCAGCTGCTGCATATTTTTTGGGAGACTACTTACGCGGAATTATTACGTAGCCACTCAAGACTTAGCCCGCTAAACTTACTATTGCATGTGCGATAAAACTTCTTTCGCTTGCTCAAGGTGTCGTTGCTCATGCGCGACGATGATATCAAATGCCGTTTCCAATTTGTAGACAATAACCTGACTTGCTGGCGAAGAAATGACCGTTCCCTTTTCAAGAAGGTCTTGAGAATTTGCAATCAATGTTTTCAAATCATCTTGATGGTGTTGGAATTTTTCAAGGATATCTCCAGGAATGGTGGACGCGGACGGTTCCCACCGCGGAAATGTCTTCATCCTATTTTTTCGATCGGGTTGAACTGATTTTAGGATAGACTTGCCGAAAAAGTTTACCATGAAATTGAACTTGCTGAGCCAATGCACTTGATGCTTCCCGTTTCGGATGTCAGCGATCCAGTCGAAGTAGCTGTTGTTGATTACAATCAGATGATCAATATTTTGGGCGATGCTCCAGGTTTGAGGCGCAGGTTTCCAATTCAGTTGGCGTTCGTTTAGGTCCCCAAAAGTTGAAACGAAGTCTTTTGTTGTCTTGTCGATGGTCGGATGCCAAAGGTTCATAAAGTTACGTTATGACGTATGTGAATATATAAATATAGTGTCACGCCATTTTGTTGGATCTTAACTGATTGTTGTCATTCTAAAAAACGCGGCTGAGTTGCGCTCCTATTTTCGCTTTAAATGCACAAATTTTCAATAATTCGTTCTGTGATGTAGTCAAGATGTATAGTGAAAAGCATTTTTGATGTAATCAATTCTTGCAATGAGATGGGGAAAAGAATCGACTTTCGAGTTGCAAACGCGTGCACAACCGTTTGAAATAACCCAGCCAAACCATGAAAACCGAATTATTATCACTCATTTCAGCCCGGAAAGGACGAAATTACTTCGTTTCGCCGCTTTCTGTGGAGTTGCTTAACCCGCAGTTGATTATTAGTGCAGTTGTTTTTGTGTTGTTGAGTCTTTCTTTGATGTTCGACGTAGTGGCTCAGGTCACTTCTGTTGGTAGTGGAAGCTACACTTCTACGTTTCCCGGCACGGATGCAGCGGGGAGAAATACTTATCCGACAGGCTCGCCCGGCCTTTCCGGTGCTGCCGCATCCAAACCAGTCCCTACCAACGACTGGTGGTCAAACTTTGTAAAAAATAGTCACGGCGGACAAGCGTTTAACTATCCGCTATCTTATAAATCAGTTCCATCCGGAATTGTTGTTAACCTCACCGTGCCTCCGGGAGCCGGTCCATCAGAATACCGTCAACCGATGGGTGATGTGAATGCTATTGTTGTTGGAGTCGATGGATTGAACGCAACACAATCAACGGCAGCTGATCACACCGACTGGACCGTTACGATGAACTGGAATGCAGGAGGAAAAAACTTCAACGCATTAATGGGTATCGGTATGCCGTTTACGTATTTCACGAAGGGCAGCAGTGATCTTGCAAAAGTTGTCGTTAACCACAATCCATCTGGCGCGTCTATCAGTGGAAACAAAATCATCATCACCAATACCTATAACGGAGCAAACTTTGTTGTTTTCGGTCCGGCGGGAACCGTTTGGAGCGGTAGCAACGGTGTGTATACATCGAACTTAAATGGCAAGAACTATTGGTCGATGGCCATGTTGCCGACGGGTGTTGATGTTAATACGGCGATCAATAATCTCGCAGCATATGCATATGTGTTTCCATCCAACACAGCAGTTGCTTGGAATTATACAGCGTCGACTGGTGCGCTTCGTACAACATTTACTGTAACGCCGGATGTAAAGGAAGGATCTGCCAATGTAGTGTTACAAGGACTACTCCCTCATCAATGGTCGCGTCTCGCCGCGGGCTCACCTACACCTGCAGGATATACTTACAATACTGTACGTGGTCAATTGAAGATGCTTGCATCAAATTCATTTATTGTTGAAAACAAATTCAGTGGAATTTTGCCGACGTTGCCAAACTTGGCAAAGTATAGCGGTGGTTTTGATCCAGGCGCACTTTACAAAAAAATTGACATCATGAAGAATGATGGTTTAGCTGAATGGACCGACTCTTATAATGAAGGACAAGGTATGAACCGTTTGATTCAAGCTGCACATCTCGCGCATCAAATCGGTCACATTGAAGCGCGCGATAAACTTATCAATACAGTAAAAGCGCGTCTTGAAGATTGGTTCAAAGCCGAAGGTGGCGAGGTTGCTTTCCTATTCTATTACAACAATACTTGGAAGTCTTTGATTGGTTATCCTGCAGGTCACCGTCAAGATGAAAATTTAAACGATCACCATTTTCATTGGGGATATTTTATTCATGCTGCTGCAGCCATTGAACAGTATCAACCGGGATGGGCTTCACAGTGGGGTGGCATGGTCGACCTTCTCATTCGCGATGCATCGAATCCATCACGCACCGATTCAATGTTTCCTTTTTTAAGGAACTTCAGTCCCTATGCCGGACACTGCTGGGCAAATGGTTTTGCAACAGAACCTTTTGGAAATGATCAAGAATCTACATCCGAGTCGATGCAATTCAACTCGTCACTAATTCACTGGGGAACGGTAACGGGAAATAATGCTATTCGTGATTTAGGAATTTATCTCTATACAACAGAGCAATCTGCTGTGGAAGAATATTGGTTCGATCAAAATGATAGAACATTTCAGCCTGCTTATGCACATGAGATGGTAGCGCGTATTTGGGGCGCCGGCTACGACAACGGCACTTGGTGGACTTCCGACATCGCTGCTTCCTATGGTATTCAGCTTTATCCTATTCATGGTGGCGCGCTTTACATGGGACAGAATACGGCTTACGTACAAAAAGTTTGGGATGGCATGAAAGCAAAAACACAAGTGCTTAACAATACACCAAACGACAATTTGTGGTACGATACTTATTGGAGCTTCTTGTCCTTCCTTGATCCACAACAAGCCATCAATCTTTACAACGCATACCCTAACAGGAGTATCAAGTTTGGTATCTCCGATGGACAAACGTATCATTGGCTTCACACCATGAATGCCATGGGGCAAGTAGCGGAAGAGGTTACTGCAAACTATCCGATAGCAGCTGTCTTTAACAAAGCAGGTGTAAAAACATATGTTGCGTACAACTACGGTGCGTCAACGATTACCGTAAACTTCTCTGACGGATATTCTATGTCCGTACCTTCCAAGACAATGGTAACCAATCGAGATATTGCAGTTACTGTATCGCTCAGTAGTAATACAACGCAAGTGCCTACCAATGGTACCATTAATTTGACGGCATCCACAACAGGATCTGGTATTACAAAAGTTGAATTCTATCGTGATGGTACGCTCATCGGAACGGATACAAGTTCACCCTATACTTTAACAACACAGCCATTGGCTGCAGGTCTTCCAAATTTCCATGCGCGTGCTTATGTGGGAACGAACCACAACGTTTCGAATGTGGTAGCAGTTCAGGCAGGCTCACAAGTTCCGTATGGTGGAACAGCAACGGCAATCCCTGGCACAATCGAAGCAGGTAACTACGACGCCTTCGAAGGTGGCAGCGGGCAAGGTGTTTCATACTCCGACGCTACATCATGGAATGAAGGAAATTACAGAACGAGTGAAGCGGTTGATGCAGGTACAACAACGAGTGAAGGTGTTACCGTTGGTTGGATTGATGCCGGCGAATGGTTAGAGTACACTGTCAATGTTGCAACAGCTGGAAATTATAACGTCACGCTTCGTTATACTTCAGGTAACACGGCAGGTGGTGGACCATTCTGGTTTGAGAATGCGGCGGGTACTAAAATCACTCCTGATATAACAGTTGCTTTTAACGACACAAATTGGTCGACGTATGTAAATAAAGTTGTCAATAATGTGTCGCTTGCAGCAGGTCAGCAAGTGATCAGAGTAAAAGTTGGCAATGGTGGATTCAATCTCGGCAGAATGACATTTGCTTTTGCAGGAGGTACACCACCAACGGTGAGCATTACGTCGCCTGCAAACAACACATCATTCACGGCGCCCGGAAACATTACGATCAATGCCACAGCATCTGACTCCGATGGCTCTGTATCGAAAGTTGAGTTCTTTAATGGGTCTACTAAACTTGGTGAAGACACTTCAAGTCCATACAGCTTTGCGTGGACAAACGTTTCATCAGGAACGTATGCACTTTCAGCAAGAGCAACGGACAATGGCAGCTTAACAGCAACATCATCGACCGTAAACGTAACGGTAAGTAACAACGCTGTTCCATCTGTGAGCATTTCATCGCCATCAAACGGCGCCACATTTAACGCACCAGCAAGCATTACAATCAATGCGAATGCATCTGATACAGACGGAACGATATCAAAAGTTGAGTTCTATAACGGTGCAACCAAGCTGGGTGAAGATACCACTAGTCCCTACAGTTTTGCATGGACAGGTGTTGCAGCTGGTACATACTCACTCGCAGCGAGAGCAATTGATAATGGTAATGCAAACAGCACATCATCCGTTGTCAATGTTACCGTGAATGGTGGCGGTACGGGTTGTTCAGGCAATGGTCCGAATGCGCCAAGCACAAGTACACCTGATTATACTTGGCAGGCGTCTAACAGCGCTAATCCAACAATCACGTTTGTGCCAGGATCTCCAATCTCGGGAACAACAATGGTTATTCTTTATTATAAAATAGGAACAGGTGGGTACATCGGTGTGAACATGGATCCATCTGGATCAAATTATACGAAGTCCTTTACGGCTCCATCAGGGTCAGCCATCGCGATGTACTTTACGTATCGTGTCGGTGCAACCATGGCGGAAAGAAATTCAAGTGCTACGCCGCATAGCTTCACCGTTGGGCAATGTAGTGGTGGCAATATTTCTCCGACAGTAAACCTCACATCACCCACAAACGGGGCTTCTTTCACTGCACCCGCGAGTATCACCATCAATGCAACAGCAGCCGATTCAGATGGCACTGTGTCCAAAGTAGAGTTCTATAATGGAACAACGAAACTTGGCGAAGATACATCGAGTCCTTACAGCTATACGTGGACAAGCGTAGCCGCAGGCTCTTATTCGTTAACTGCACGTGCTGTAGATAATGCCAGCGCGACTACAACGTCGTCAAGTGTGAGTGTCACGGTCACTTCAAGCAATGTGTTGCCAACTGCGGCTATCACATCGCCGACCAATGGCGCAACGTTTTCTGCTCCGGCGAGCATAACGATCAACGCTACGGCGACTGATTCAGATGGTACTGTTTCTAAAGTTGAATTCTACAACGGATCAACTAAACTCGGTGAAGATACTTCGAGTCCTTATAGCTACACATGGACTAACGTTGCTGCAGGAACATATTCGCTCACAGCGCGATCAACTGACAACCTTGGCGCTACAAGAACATCGACGGCCGTGAGTGTAACGGTGAACGGTGTAAGCGTTTGTACTGGTAATGGACCGACGCAAAGCGGTCAATCTGTCGCCGACTACAGCTACGAGATTTCAACGAGCGGAAATGTAAACGTGAAATTTATACCGAAGAGCCCGATCAACGGATGTGACCTCGCTATTTTCTATTACCGAATTGGAACCGGTGGTTATGCGGGATATATGATGACTGCATCAGCTGGAAACTTTACAACATCGGTATCCATTCCAAGTGGATCGAATATTCAATTCTATTTCACCTACCGCAGAAGTGCCGGTGGTATGGAAAGTAACTCGGCTGCGACGCCACATGGCTACACGGTAGGATCGACATGTTCGGCGAGAGTAGCAACAACCGTTGAATCAGAAACCTTTGACATGTATCCCAATCCTGTGTCGCACGAACTGTATGTGTCGGGGCTTTCGGGAAATCAATTTAGCATCATCAATGCGAATGGAAGTAAGATGCGTGAGGAAATAGCAACATCAGATATTGTGAACGTTTCGTCTTACAATGCTGGAATTTATATGTTAGTCATTACGAAAAACAACCAACGTTTTGTTCAACGCTTTGTGAAAAAATAACCAATAACCATAAACCCAAGACTCCGTCTGGTCACCGCAAGGTGGTCAGGCGGTTTTTAAAACAAAGCGTTGATCATTAATTTGGTAGTTTGAGTAGGAAGGGGCTGCACGAGGTGCAGTCTCTTTTTTTTAGGATCGATCTAAATATCATTCTCGCGCGTCGATGATGATCGGCATGGAGATCAAAGTAGGAACTTTTTTTCCTTTGTGTTTACCCGGTGTCCAATCCTTTAACAGCGCGACCACACGTAATATTTCTAGTTCGTAGTGATTGAGCTTAGCCTCACCGTTGCGTTTCAAGATGCATGGATTACGAACTTGTCCCAACGTGTCAACAACCCACTCCACCAATATTTTTTCAAGTGGTGGCTTTTGGCCCTTAGGGTATTTGATACTATCGGCAACCATACGAACCATCTCACGTTCTCCACTTCTGTATTTAGCCATTTCTTCTGTGACCATCATCACCTTCATGCCGTCAATACTATCGTGACTTGCTTTACACTGTTTGTAGGTAGGTGGTTGTTGCGCGAAAAGCGGCGTAGTTAAAAGAAGAAAGGAAAAGATTACGATATACAGGTTGTTCATTTTTAATTCTTAAATGCTATTGAAAATAATTTTATGATGTGCAGTAAATTACTTCCGATACTCCCACTCCCATACTTCGCCATCATCAGGATCAATAACTGTTCCTGAAAAATGAAAATTGTTTTTACGTAAAATCTTTGTTGAAAAGTTCTCCGCCGGCAGTGTCCGTGCAGTGATCAGAACTGAAGGATCTGTTCGTGTTGCGATCTCGAGTAGACGGCCACAGATTTCAGTGCCGTAACCCATTCTTCGATATTGCGGAAAAATGCCATAAGCAATTTCGATTTTTCCAAAGAGGGGACGTCCCTTGAATGCGCCCGTACCGATTAGAACCCGATCCTTTTGCGCATAGTATCCTACCCAAGGAAAATGGTAGCCAATATTCTTGAAAAATTTGACCGACATCTCCAACGTATCCTGACAATCTGGATGATCAATAAAATCAATGTTGTCTTCCAAATTCTCTTTTATCGGAAGCAGTACCATGTCATTGGTGATTTTAGCTAAAGGTAATCGCAAAAAAGCACAAAGCCATGGCAATACCGGTTGGCGGAAGGACGCTACGACTACTATTCGGGACTATAGTGTTACGGGTACGGAGCGAAACGGCCTAATTTCGGAGCACAACAAAGCATCTGCAGTTGGGTTAAAAAATTAACAAATCATGAAAAACATTATTGTCTCTGCATTTCTTCTGGTGATGACGTCTGCGGCGTTTGGCCAAGGGATTAGTAAGGTATCACAGAAATCAAAAAATATTACACAGTATGAGAAGGGGGAGTTTGAGGTGATTGTAGACGGACTTTTTAAAAATCCTTTTGACTTACGAGAAATTGTCATTGATATGGAAATTTCCACGCCGAGCGGCAAAACACTTGTGCTACCAACGTACTTCGATTCCGAACGTAACGGACAATCATTGTTTAAAGCAAATTTTTCTCCTCAAGAAAGCGGAAATTATCAATGTCATTTCGTCGTTCGTAGTGGCGTCAAAAAAGATTCGAAAAGTAAAATTCTAAAATTCACGGCAGTAGCTTCGAAGGGAAACGGCTTCTTGCATATCGGGGACTATTGGACATTAAAATTTGATTCCGGAAAACCTTTCCGTGGTATCGGGGAAAATGTTGGTTGGGAATCTCGCACTTTTGAAGATAAAAAATGGACATACGACTATTTACTTCCGACGCTATCAAGCAACGGCGCAAATTTCTTTCGTACGTGGATGTGTGTTTGGAATATGCCGCTCATTTGGAAGAAAGTGGTAAATACAAATCGCTATCAGCATTCAAATGAATACTTCCATCAAGGCGGCGTTAAGCGAATGGATGAGCTCGTTGCTTTATGCGACTCTTTAGATCTTTATATGATGCTTGCTTTTGATTGGCATGGCGCGCTGATTGCCGATGGAGAGTGGAAAGACCATCCGTACAATATTGTCAATGGCGGGCCCGCGAAAAATCCCACTGAATTTTTCACGCATGCAGAATGTAAGGCCATGTATAAAAATAAACTCCGTTACATTGTAGCGCGTTGGGGGTATAGTAAAAATATTGCAGCGTGGGAATTTTTTAATGAGGTCGACAACGCCGCTTTCACTGCAACGCCGCAAGATAGCATACGCATACCGTTGCAAGCCATCACCCAGTGGCACGATGAAATGAGCACGTACCTCAAATCGATCGACCCCTACCAACATATCGTAACAACGAGTATCTCTCACCGCGATATCGATGGCATGAATGATTTAAAAAACATCGATCTAAACCAAAAGCACATTTACAATAAAACGCATTTGTTAGCGCCTACAATTCTAGCGTATACAAAGCGACATGAAAAGCCCTATGTGATTGGTGAATTCGGCTACGATTGGAATTGGGATAATGTAACACACGAGCGAGGTGAAGGATTTGACTATGATTATAAACGTGGCCTGTGGTATGGCTTGATGACTCCCACGCCCATTTTGCCAATGACGTGGTGGTGGGAGTTCTTCGACGAAAGAAACATGACGCCATATTTCAAGGGGGTAAGCGAAATAAACAACGCCATGTTGGCGGCGGGGAACGGTAAGTTTGAATCCATCGAAACTAAAAATACCAATGTTGAAACTTTTGCTGTAAAGTGCGGAAATACATTTTTTGTATACCTTTTGAATTCTACCGGAGAAACGATCAACGCAACGGCTGGGCTACTGGTGGAAGGTCAGGGAAATTTTTCCGTGAAGCGTTTTGATCCATTGACGACAGAAAATACATTATTGTCGCGCTTGAAAGGTGACAAGGACGGGATCACAATTCCTGAAATATTGTTAGACAAACATCAAGAAGTTGTGCTCATCATTACCGGTGAAGAGCAGAAAGCAAAGCTAGACCGCTAATACGATTTGCGCCACCTAACTAATGTTTTAGCGTGGCGCATTTGTTTTTCGAGATGTAGGTCCAAGTCAGCGCCGATATATTTAACGTTATCCTGCGTTTCTAATTCCTTTCTTCTTGGCGATGTATTCCTTTGGTGGCATACCATATTGCTTGATAAAGCATTTGTTAAAATAAGAGTGACTACTAAATCCAACTTCGATCGTTACTTGGCTAATGGTGTACGTACCATCTAGTAACAGTTTTAGACTTTTCTTCAGTCGTATTGATTTAATAAACTCATGAACACCTTGGCCGGTAAGTGCTTTTATTTTGGAGTACAGCACCGTACGGCTTACGGCTAAATGGTCGCCAATACTCTTTGAATCGATATTCGGATCTGCGATGTTCGTTTCGATGTATTCAACCAGCTTGTTGATGAACGCTTCATCCAGTTTGCTCATCGATGGTTCGTGTTGGTATGTAGCAGCCACATCCAGAATGTTGTCATGAACCTTTGTCCACATTTTTTCCTGCTGCTGAATGAAGTTCAGAATAACTTGAATGAGGAGCTCCTTCTTAATGGGTTTCGTGAGATATACGTCAGCGCCAGCTTCATATCCAGAAAGCTGACTTTCGGAATTCCATTGACTGGTGAGAAGAACGACCGGTATATGGCTGGTAGCGGTTGACGTTTTAATGCGCTTACAGAAATCAAGCCCATTCATTACGGGCATGATGAGATCAGATATGATCGCCGTTGGTTGAATGTCCAATGCAACTTTTAAACCTACTTCTCCATCTTCGGCTTCGAATATTTCAAATGTAGGTGCGAGAAGAAAACGTAAGTAGGTTCGAAGTTCTTTGTTGTCATCGACTATAAGTATTTTTTTGCCTTTAATTTTGAGTAGCTTTTCTGTCGGGAATTTCTCCCAGAAATCCAACACTGGCTTGGTTTCGACGCTGCTGGACTTTCCATGTTTTACCAATGGCGAAGGCGTTGTAGCTTGGTGCGATTGTGGCAATGAAATAAAGAATGTTGTTCCCTTTCCAACTTCGCTGTCGATCCGGATAGAACCGTTGTTCGATTTTACGAATTCATTCGCAATAATAAGACCAAGTCCTGTCCCGTACTCACCTGCTGTACCCTTCGATACATTGTTCTTATCTATTCTAAATAATCTTTCTTGCTGGGTCTTTGACATACCCACGCCGTTGTCCGCGATGCAGAGCGTAACGGTATCACCCATTTGCTGAGTTGATACAGTGACTTTGCCATTGTATTCGGTAAACTTAACACTATTCGCCAAGAGGTTTCTCACGACAGCGTCGATCATATTGTAGTCTGCAAAAACAGAGGCACTCAAGTCTACACTGATAATGAGTTCAATATTCTTATTGCTGAATTGTTGCTCGAGTAATGCAGCATTTTTTTGGATCAGCTCATATACATTCAAATCAGTAGGAGAGTATTCAATATTTTTCGATTGTGTTCTTGCCCAGTTTAGGAGGTTTATCAACAGGTCATACACGGCGTTTGAACTTTTGTGAATACTGTTGAGATGCTCGTATGCATCTCGCTTTTCCATTTTTCCGAAATTCTTTTTCAAGTATTCCGAAATTCCTGTGAGGCCAAGGATGGGATTTTTGAGATCATGTGCAAGAATCGAGAAGAAGTAATCTTTCGTGTGATTAAGCTTTTTAAGTTCATCTACCGTATGTTCTAATTCGTAGTTTTGTGCGGTGATGTGTTGTTGCTGCGCTAAAATTTTGTCCGACTTACTCAAGATCTCTTCATTGTAATGTTCGAGCCTTTCGTTCTGATGTTTGATCTCATCATTACGTTCCATCAAGAAGGCGTTTGCTTCACTCAGCTCTTGTGTTCGTTTTGATACTTCCTGTTTTAGAATTTTGTTTCGAGCTTTTATCGACGATACCCGTAAATAGAATATAACGGTAATGATCGCTCCGATCAATAAAAGCGCGGTGACACGTGCCCAAATCGTTTTCCACCATGGCGGCTGAATTTCTATCTTTAGATCTTGAGACGCCGTAATCCACTTTCCATCTAAGCCGGTGTAACGAACTTTCAGACGATAATAGCCCGGGTCAAGATTGGTGAAAGAAACTTTTCGCTCCTTGTTTAAAGGTATCCATTCATTATGGAGACTTTCTAACTTGTATGCGTACTGTGTTTTAGAAGGCGAATAGAGATCGAGTGCAGAGAATTCGATTGAGAAAAATGATTGTTCATGCGTAAGTGATAGCTGTTTTGAAAAGTTTAGTACTTGATCGATCGGCGATTCCTCTCCAGATCCAGGCTTCTGTACTTTATTAAAAATGTATACATCACTAAAATAAAAATTCTGCTTTGTGTGAATGGCACGTATACTGTCGGGATGAAAAGTGCTGAAGCCGTGTTGCCCGCCGATAAAAAGGTCACCCGTATTAGCCATCACAATACTCTTCTCGACGAAAGCATCGCGTTGTAAACCGTCAGCGGCATCGTACTTCTTTCGTGTGTTCTCTTTGGGATTGAACGCATATACGCCATTGTTCGAGCTGATCCACAGCACACCTTTATTATCGCATGCGATTCCCTTCATGCTTTCTGGCCATGTATCTTCATGCTGGTGCCGCTTAAATTTTCCGCCCTCAATGTATTCGTCCAAGCCCCCCGGGCTACTGATTACCCAGATTCTGCCGAAAGGATCTTCCGCTACCATGTTCACCGAATTGCTACTGACAGTAGACGTATCGTTAGCGTGTTGATAACGATGCATCTTTAAGCCATCGTACATAAATAGACCGGAATAACTGCTTACCCAAAGTCTACCGCGTTTGTCTTTGTAAAGGTGATTTACCCAGCCGGGTGCATCCATCTCGAATGGAAAAATTTTGTTATTCTTAAAGTGGATGAAGCGATCATGTTTGAGATCATAAACAGCCAATCCATTACCGTGAGTACCAATCCATAGAAGCGTGTCGTCTGGCAGAAGTGATTTGACATCGTTGTGAATGATTGAATTATGATTTGTTGGATTGTGAATGAAATGTTTTATGGCTTTTGTTGAGGGATTAAACTTGATAATACCGCCGCTCCATGTCGCTAACCAAAGATTGCCCGATTTATCTTTTTTGATTTCTGTAATGCCTTGACTCGTGAGTTCCTTGTCGGCAGGATTGAGATTAAACTTTTTCGTTTTATGATTGAATTGGATGAGTCCACCGTCCTCGGTGCCAATCCAAATTAATCCTTGACTGTCGTGATACAAACTTGTTACGACGTTGCTATTCGAATGCTTCTTCTCACGTGACTCTCCGAGGTAGTTTCCAAAGACGTTCTTGTTTGTATTCATATAATAGAGTCCTTGATTGGTAGAGGCAAACCAAACATTTCCGAAACTATCTTCTGTGATGGACGATATGGAGTGTGGAATTTCGGATACTCTATTATTTAAGGCGCTTTCAATAATTTTCTGAGCGGCGAGGGTTTGCGGATTGATCTTATAAATAGCGTCTCGATCGATCCCCAGCCAGATCACATCGTGCTTGTCTTGAAAAATGCTAAAAACAATATTTTGCGTTTGTTTATTGTTAGCCGATAACTGATCGAATTGTTTGATGACAACGCCATCCGTGTTTATTACCGTAACACCTTCATGTCGAGATCCAATCCAGACGCGATTGGTGCGATCTACAAAAATGCTACTGATATCGTTACTACATATACTCTTTGCATCGTTCTCGCGATGAATGTAGTTCGTGAATTTTTTTGTTTTGATGTTGAAGCGATTGACACCTCCTTTAAAAGTACCTGCCCACAAATTGTCATTCCGATCAATCGCCAAACAAAATACGACATCAGCACTGCTTGATTTACCCGCGACTTGCTCATTAAAATACCAATTCGCTTTTTGGCTGTCGCGATCATAACTGCAAATGCCGAGTGATGTTCCTAACCATAGCTGATGTTTTGAATCTTCTTTGATTGCATTCACGGGAATTTTTTCTTCTGCATGTTGTAGATCACATTTAATAAATTGGTCTGTTTTGCGATCGTAATAATCAAGCCCTTCTATTGTACCGATCCAAAGTCTTCGGTTGCTGTCTTCGAAAATGCAGTACACTATATTATGTGACAGACTATTTTGATTGTCGTCACGATGCGTGTATTTCTTGAATGTATACCCATCCCAGCGAAGGAGTCCCTCATATGATCCCATCCACAAGAAACCGTATGAGTCTTGATACACATAACGAATTTCATTTGTTGGTAATCCAGCGACAGCGGCAATGTTGTAAAAATTATAGTCGATGGATTGAGCCGTTGCGGTGATTTGTGCCGCAATCAGGCTTAGGGTAATTATCAGCCGTCTCATCATTTCTTCCGCGAGTTAAAAAGGATACTTGGACTAGGAGGGTGAATCAAATTTATGGAAAAGAGATCAATCGGTTGCGGTTGCGGTTGAAATTGGGACGGGTTAGCAAGCAATCCGGACTATTTCTCAAACGGCAGGGAACGCCTAAATCTAATTTTATCCCACTAACCATCTAATCCAAATTTATGCACAGACACAATTACCTATTAGTCTTTCTTGTCTTGCTTGCAAGCATTCCTTGGAGTGCCGTTGCGCAACGCAGTACGACGGTTTCCGGAACTATAAAAGATGCCACCGGAAATACGCTGCCTGGGGTTTCAATCCTGATTAAAGGAACGACCACAGGCACAACTTCCGACGGCGAAGGGAAGTACAACATCGTCGTTGAAAATCCCGACGCGATTCTTACTTTCTCATTCATCGGTTACAAAAATCAAGAATTGCTCGTCGGATCGCAGACTACAATTGATATCATTCTTGATGAAGATATCAGTACACTTGAAGAAGTTGTCGTCGTCGGATATGGAGAAATGAAGAAAAGCGATCTGACTGGGGCAGTGGCGCAAGTGAAAGCATCTAATCTTAGTCAAAGTCCTGCGGCATCAGTTGATAATTTATTGAAAGGTCGCGCTGCAGGTTTACAAGTAATTAGTAATTCAGGACAACCTGGCGCCGGTGCCACGATCCGTATTCGTGGATCAAATTCTTTTGATATCGGTGCAAGTAATCCGCTACTTGTTGTCGACGGCATTCCCGTTGGTGACGCAGGAAATCTCAAACAGATTAACCCACTTGATATCGAGACTATCGATGTATTAAAAGATGCATCCGCTGCGGCGATTTATGGATCTCGTGGATCGAATGGTGTAATCATCGTCACGACTAAAAAAGGAAAAGCAAATCAAAGTTCGATCGAAGCAAACTATCAAGTCGGCGTCGCTTCATTGCCGAAAGCTTTTGATATTATCACGGATCCGTATCTCTTTGCTCAATTAAGTAATGAAGGTGCTGCGAATGTTTCACAACCTCAACGTTACATTGGTCAAGTAAATCCAGAGAATGGTGTTTATTATCCGTCGTTGAGTGAAATCAGTTCGGGTGCCTGGGGAAAGAAAGTAAATTGGACCGATCAAGTCTTTCAGCGCGGTGTTACGCAGAATATAAATGTGGCAGCGCGTGGTGGAACAGATGCAACGCAATATGGACTTTCACTTGGTTATTTTGATCAAGAAGGTCTTGTGATTGGAAACGACTACAGAAAGTATACTACGAATGTTAGCATTGATCAGCGTATTCGGAAAAATATCAAAGGTGGGTTTATCGTTAACCTGGCGTTCATAGACGAAGACAAACCTTCATCCGCTGGATGGATGGCCGGTGGACTCGCGCGCAATCCGATATTTCCAATTTATGACGACAATGGACAGTTTTTCAAACTTGCAATCAATGATTTTGGTAATCCAGTTGCTGTGCGAAAACTTGTACACGATCAATCGAAAACTTTTGATCTTTTTGGGACGGCATACATCGATTGGGAAATCGTAAAGGATCTTTCATTTCGTACAAATCTTCGTACAACGTATGGTGAGGCGATCAGCGATTATTACGAGCCAATCGGTTTCGGTGGTGGCGGAAATCAATACCATGGACAAGGCAGCATCAATAACTATAAAGGATTGAAATGGGTATTCGATAATTACCTTACGTATAACAAAACGATCAACAGCGTTCATCGCATGAGTGTCATGTTAGGTACTTCATACGAAAATGCCTATAACCGAACGTCGAATTTAACGGGAAGGAATTTTGTAAATGACTTTTTGAGAAATGAAAATCTCGGTTCGGCTACAGAACGCGTGATTAGTAACGGTTATTCAAAAACATTGTTGATGTCCTACTTTGGTCGCGCCAATTATTCGTACAACGATCGTTACCTATTGACCGCTACTGTTCGTGCCGATGGTTCATCTAAGTTCGGTGACGACAACAAGTATGGATACTTCCCGACGATGGCTGCTGCGTGGAATGTTCACAATGAATCTTTTTGGGCGAGCAACGTAGTGTCTACACTCAAAGCGCGTGTTGGTTGGGGCGTGACTGGAAATCAATCAGCACTTTCACCATATCGCACGCTAGATCGTTTCAGCAATACATTGTATTGGATGGATGGCGCATGGGCAACAGGTTATGGACCTGGATTTGTTTCTAGTGTCGATCAACAGGGACGTTCATTGTATGAAGGCATTGCCAACAGCGGACTCAAGTGGGAAACAACCCGACAAATGAATGCGGGTATTGATGTAAACTTCTTGCAAAATAGAATTCGCGTTACCGCCGACTACTACGACAAGTATACTTATGACCTCCTGCGTTTAGCGCGAATTGCAATTTCTTCCGGATATCATTTGCAATGGCAGAATGACGGCGATGTGTCGAACAAAGGTGTGGAACTCTCCATCAATGCTGATGTTATCGACGGCGAAGAATTCGGTTGGACTGTAGGATTTAATATTTCACACAACAAGAGTGAAGTTCGAAAAGTAGATCAAGATGTGGTGATGTATCAAGGCGAAGAGTTTGTAAGGCCAAGAACTTTCGGTGCCACGCAAGAATACTTCCGGGCGGTACCCAACAATCTTGCCATTGGTCAACCGATGTTTGTGTTTTTCGGATATCAAACCGATGGTATCATTCAAACGGTGGAAGAAGGACTTGACGCTGGTTTGACAGGCGCTGAAGCGCAGCCCGGTGAAATTAAATATGTTGACAGAAACGGCGATGGCGTTGTTGATGAGTTCGACCGTACTTTTATTGGCGATCCAAATCCGAAAATGTTTTTTGGTTTCAATTCTAACCTTCGCTACAAAGGATTTGAGTTAGGTGTTTTCCTTACAGGAACTGTTGGTAACGACGTTGTAAACATGCAACGCCTCAATCAAGGTAGCAGTCAATATCAGCGGTGGACACTCGATAACCCTACAAATGATTTTCCGCGCTTGAATGGTATTCGCCTAAATCGTTTTTCTGATTTCTTCATTGAAGACGGTTCTCATGTGAGAATACAAAATGTATCGTTGAGCTATAATGTGAGTCTGCCGGAAAAACTTCGTGTGAAAAGTCTCAGACTAAATGCAAACTGCGAAAACTTATGGACGTTTTCGAAATTCTCTGGCTATGATCCTGAAGCCTCATTGAACACCAGCGGATACGGCGTTTATGGTGGTATTGGCTATCCACGACCACGTGTGTTTACCATTGGCGCAAACTTGACCTTCTAAAATTTGATTTATGAAATTGATCAATAAAATATTTATGCTGACGGGATTGATGATTGTTCTCAATGCCTGTTCTCTCGATGAAGAACCTTACGGTTTCTTGAGCACATCAAACTTTTATAAGTCTGAATCGGATGCAATGTCTGCACTCGCGAATTGTTATGATGCACTGCCAACAAATGAATACTACGGTCGATACTTGTATTACCTGGCATCGCTTGGAACGGAGGAATTTTCATTGAAGCCCGATGCGCAACCTGCCGATCATGAATTGGACAAGTGGAATGTGTTGACGACAAATGAAAATTTGGAAGGTGTATTCTTCAACGCATATATGGGTATTAACAGAACGAATATGTTGATCAAACATGTTCCGAATATTGCGATGGACGAAACGAAGAAGAATCAAATTCTAGGCGAAGCAATGTTCCTTCGTGCACTTCACAATTTCAATTTGGTGAGATTGTTTGGCTCGGTTCCACTACGCAAAGAAGCTGTTGTAAGTGCCGATGCTATTCCAGCGGCACGTGCATCGCTCGCCGATATCTACGCTTTCATTGAGGAAGATTTGTTGGCTGCAGAAGAGAAGATGGCCGCGAATATTCAAAACGGACGCGCCAATAAAGTTGCTGCCCAAGCACTACTAGCAAAAGTTTATCTACAGCTCGCGTCAGCTAGTGCAAGTGGCGTTGCACAATATGACTTTGTAGGATCAACAGATTATTACGCAAAGGCAGCGCTCTATGCAGAAAAGGTTCTTACAAACGATGCTGGTTTTCGTTTCTGGACCGATGACATCAAAGCGCTCTGGGATGTAGACAATCAAGTTGGAAACGAGTTCATTTTTAGCGTCGCATTTAATCGTGTCGGCGGTATTTCAGAAGGAGATTTCTCGAAGTTCTCCATGCTGCAAGTTCCCTATGTAAACGGAACGAAGATTAAACTCGGTCCAGATTTTACAGTTGAGATTCCCGATGGTTGGAATCATTTACAAACGGAAACTCCTTTCTTTAATTCATTCGACCCAGCTGACAATCGCAAGAATGACCTTATTGTTAGTCACGTGAAAATTGGCACCACAGATTATACTTTTCCTGGCGGTGGTTTACAATATCCTTTCACGAGAAAATATATTGATAAGAATCAAGCAGGAGATCAAACATCACACTACGTTTCTGTAATCCGCTATTCCGACATCATGCTTGTGTATGCAGAAGCATTGGGGGCAAAACCAGAAGCATATGGTTGGGTGAATATGATTAGAACGCGTGCAGGGTTGGACGATCTTGAAGAAGGACTAAGCGATGCCGATTTTCGCGCGGCTGTCGTGAAGGAACGTAGCTTCGAACTTGCTTTCGAAGGTAATAGACTGTTTGATCTTCGAAGAACTAAAACAGTGGAGTCGGTACTTGAAGGTGAGTATGGTAAGGAAGTGAATCCTGCTAACGCATACTTCTATCCGATTCCACAAGCGGAACTTGACAACAATCCGCTCATTGATTAATCCTAAATGACAGCATGTATGAAAAAATATTGTAGCATTTATTTCAGTGCCGTTGTGAGTTTACTCATGATGGCCTGCGCCGGCGACGAAGATTATTACCTGAAAGATTTAGACACGCATGAGCGATCAATTCTATCGTACTCAGTTCCCGGTCAAATTGGTGTGCCGCTATTTACCAAGACTGCGACCGAATCGAAAGTTGTGGTTTTTGTATTTGCGGGTTCTGATCTCACGGCAGTGAAGCCGGATATCCAGGTTTCGTATAAAGCGAAAGTCACCCCGGCGTCGGGAGATGTAGTGAATTTTACCTCGGGTGGTAATCATGTGAAATATACCGTTACTGCCGAATCGGGCGAGACGCGCGAATGGGATGTAGAAATAAGAGAGTTCTCTTTCGATCTCGGTGGTACTTGGCGTGTGGTTAATCATCAATACTATTATCATGTCGCGCCCACCGAAACATGGGGATGGACCGGCACGAAGAACATGAAAGATAAACTTCCAACGGCATCCGCGGCTGACGACGACACGTTTCAGTTTGAACTCACCGGCGCAACACCGGAAGGAAACGTTTATGGAACGTTTGTTCATCATGCAGGTGATGATGGGAAAACAGCCACGTACATCTACAGCAAAAGTTCAGTTGACTTTGGATACAAGTTCAAAAAACTACCAGCAACAAATGGGACGTGGGAGTTAAACTTTGCAACCAACACGATTACGTTTAACAAGGGACAAGCTACATCGGCAGTATCGTTACCGTTGGAATGGCTTGATGGAAAGCAAACGCTTGTCATACCGTTTCACCCAGGTACAATTGATCCGACGGGTGATCAAGATTGGGATAGCGAAGAGATTCGTTACTCGACAAAATTCTGGTACACGTTATCAAAATCCGAATAACTGCAAATGAATGAATCGCAATACGTCGGTGCATTCATCTTCGTAGCAGATCAACAAAATACTCATCAGGGTATGTATAGTGGTTTCACTATGCAGCGATCTACTGACAACTTGGGTTAAAGTCATAGATTGCTTGGTTTTGCCGGTGGTAGGGGGGCCTATCACCGGTATTTTTTTTACCTTTTGTCATAAAATCCTGTCCGAATTAGTGCTCGGGAACGTTTCTTTACTTAGAAGTGTAGTAAGAACTGTACATTTTGTATGGTGAATGGCCAAGAAACACTATTTTGGCACCAATATTAAGCGCTTCTATTCGCGAAGCATATTTTTTTAGACTATGGATAGCAATGTGAAGGACATCGATCTTTCGGATGTCAATAACAAGTTTTCGATTGCAACATTCGAAAAACTAAAGCCGGGACAGAAGGTAACATTTAGAAATCAACTCAAAGAAGCCATCGCTAAATTGAAAAAAGACTTCACCATCGACATGATGGATGACGATTATCTCTTTAAGCAAGCTGGGTTAAAAGCTAACTTCACCGTGATGCAGATGATGACTGAGTTGAAAGAACTTTCTTTCCGAAAAAAAACATCGGCGATTCAGCATGATGCTGCGCAACAAGAAGCCCTTACGAAAATGCAGATAGATCTTCGTAAGCAACTGACCAAAGCACTCTTTGATTCAGATGGTATTTTCAATCGTATCAACGAGAGAACGATCGCCGTAGATCAGAATTTATTTCAGCGAATCGTCGGATAATCGGCCTCTCAATTGCATTTCAATGTCGCCGCACGTAGGGCGCATAGATCGTCTATTCTTAATGTCCCGACGTTGTTGCACCTGACTTTGTCCAAATAATTCCTCATTCACCCGTCCGTTTTCCTTCGTTTTTTTGAAAATTCACTGGGTATTAAAATCGAAGTAGTAGAGGCAGCAGCAAACTGCTGCTTTCATTGTTGATCTTAAACATTAACTACTATGTTACGCTGGGCAGCTATTTTCTTCATCATCGCGATTGTCGCGGCGATATTTGGATTTGGCGGGATAGCAGAGGGTGCTGCTTCCATTGCTAAAATCCTGTTCTTCGTCTTTGTCGTACTTTTTGTACTGGCAATTGCTTTTGGAGCTTCAATCTTTAAAAGGTAAAGTAATTCATAGAGATCGCGCGTCTTTCATCGACCGCGATCTCTGTTTTTATTTATTCAAATGGATCTCAAATCTGGTTTACCCTTCTCGCTTATCAAGCATGGTCTTCCATTTGAATATCCTAAACTAGAATCATCGATCAAAACCGATGTTGCTATAATCGGCGGCGGGATTTCAGGTGCCATTACTGCACACGAACTTGTTAAGGCTGGTTTCGATTGTGTTGTGGTTGATGGAAGGACGATTGGTCTGGGAAGTACATGTGCAAGCACGTCAATCTTGCAATATGAAATCGATGTTCCTTTATTTCAATTGATCGATAAAGTCGGTGCACGCCACGCTGTTCGTGCTTATCAACTTTGTCTTGAATCAATTTATAAATTAGAGCAATTGTCAAATGAAGTTGCTTTCCCTGACTTTGACTTTCGTGAAAGTCTCTACTTCGCCAACAACGCTAAAGACATTCCGTTTTTAAAAGAAGAATACGCCGCGAGAAAACGTTTTGGATTCCCAGTTTCTTTTCTGGAAACTAAAGACGTTGAGAAGCTATTCTACTTTAAAGCGCCCGCCGCGATTCTGTCAGACGTTGCTGCGCATACCGATGCTTATTGTTTAACGAATTATCTGCATCAATACGGAATCAAAAAAGGTCTTCAAGTTTTTGATCGAACATTCGTCGCAGGCATATCACATGAAAAAAATCAAGTTGTTCTGAAGACGTCAGAAAAACATTCGATACGAGCTCGATATCTTATCAATGCAACGGGCTACGAGGTAACAAATTTCATTAGGAAGAAAATTGTGAAACTGCTCGCGACATTCGCTACCATTAGCGAATCGCAAGCAAAGCCGGTCCAACCGTGGAGACACGATGCCGTATATTGGAATACACGCAATCCATATTTTTACATGCGCTCTACCAAAGACAACAGAGTCCTCATTGGTGGTCGTGACGAGAAATTCTATAATCCAACAAAGCGCGATAAGCTTGTGCGTCGGAAAGCGAAGCAACTGATTAAGGATTTTAATAAAATTTTCCCTGGCGTTGCGTTTAAAGATGAATTTAGTTGGGCAGGCACATTCGGATCTACCATCGATGGTTTACCATTTATCGGAAGTTACAACGGTACCCCTAGAACATACTATGCGTTGGGATTCGGCGGCAATGGAATTACCTTCAGCGTGATCGCTGCAGACATCATTCGCGACCTGTTGTTAGGAAAACGAAACCCCGATGCAAAGATTTTTTCCTTCGACCGCGTTTAAATGCGCGTAATCACTTAGCTCCCGGTTTCGGGCAAATCATTTGTGAAGTAAAATTCGCCATCCTTCACATTGAGGCTACTCACTACTTTAATGTCTTTATAGCTCGTGGTAATGTGTCCATCAGAGAGGCCGGCGAGTTCTTTCGCTTCGGCCAGCAAATGATCGGCATCATCTGTCGACATGATAATATAGAGTGGTTTCCCGGGATGGTCGTTCCGATATCGCTCCAATAATGCGTCTACTTTTCGTGCAATAACCGCCATGTTTGATCTTTTTCGCTAACCACCTAAAAGCAAGTGCCTGATGCCGCCTGTGGATTGAAGTCAATACTCAATCGCATGTTTGCAATCGCACAAACCCAATCAAAATCAAAAAAATACCCTTATCCGAGACAAATTATACCGTGATTACAACCATTTCGCCCCCTTTTACAGACAAAACCATACCCTCGAAAGTCGCGATAGATCCCTACTTTTATGCAACCGTTTGCGCGAATAATCGAAACCCACAAACGAGTGTTAAAAAAATTAAGTCGATGAAAAGAAGGCTACTGGCAAAGATTATTTTATGTGTACTGCTTTTAAAGGCGTGTACTCCTGGACCGAAATTCAATAAAACTGACGACGGTGTTATTGTGCATCTCAGCACGGGCGATGCTAAAGTTGTCCAGCTAAAAGTGATCTCTGATAAGATCATTCAGGTGCTAGCCTCTCCAGTTGATTCCGTCAAACAACAAAAAAGTTTGATCGTTTTGCCGGAATCGACGACGAAGACGGCATGGAGCGTAAAAGAAAGCCCAGATTTCGTGACGGTCGCAACCGCAGAACTTCAAGCGCAAGTTTCTTTATCCAATGGCGTCGTTACTTTCTTGGACAAAACTGGTAACGTGTTGTTATCAGAAATGAACGGGGGCGGAAAAGCGTTCACTGCCGCAAAAATCGAGAACGAAAATACTTATCACATTCGCCAGCAGTTTGAATCTCCCGATGATGAAGCATTCTATGGACTTGGAGGACATCAAAATGGACAGATGAATTACAAAGGAGAAGACGTTGAACTCGCGCAACAGAATATCGTTGACGTTGTTCCTTTTCTGTATTCAAGCAAAAACTACGGTATCCTTTGGGATAACTATTCGATTACCAAATTCGGCGATCCTCGCGATTACCAGTCTTTAAATTCACTTCAACTTTTTGACCGCAACGGTAAGGCTGGTGGTTTGACGGCAGATTACTACGTCGGTAACGCGATCAAATCGAGTGCTACCGAGGATAAGATCGAATATGAATTTTTGGAAACACCACAAGTCGATAGCTTTCCAACAGATGTTGCACGCGGTGGAAAAGTAGTGTGGGAAGGGAAATTCACTTCCGATAAAGAAGGTGATCACAAGTTCTTAGTGTATGCATCAGGATACTCTAAAGTCTGGATCGACGATGAATTGATTCTTGATAAATGGAGACAAGGTTGGAATCCATGGACAAATAAGTTCACCGTCAATGTTAAGAAAGATCAACAACACAAGATCAAGATAGAATGGACTCCCGATGGCGGCGCCTATCTCGGTGTTAGACACCTTGATCCTGTTACCACAGAAGAACAATCTAGATTGTCGCTTTACTCCGAGGTGGGCGATGCAATCAATTATTATTTTGTAAAAGGTGACAATGCAGATGATGTAATTCATGGGTACAGAGTGCTCACGGGTAAAGCGCCGATTGTACCGAAGTGGGCGATGGGTTTTTGGCAAAGTCGCGAGCGTTATCGTTCGCAAGATGAAATCATCAGCACTGTAAAAGAATATCGCAAGCGAAAAATTCCGCTCGACAACATCGTACTCGATTGGCGTTATTGGGAAGATCCAAAATGGGGAACACACGATTTTGATCCGGCACGCTTTCCGAACCCTGACGGCATGATGAAGGAACTGCACGATAATCTGCATACGCAACTTATGATTTCCGTTTGGCCAAAATTCAACAAAGGAACGGAACACTATGAAGAGATGCGCAAGAACGGATTCCTGTTCATGCGTAACATCGAGAAGAAAAGAAAAGATTGGGTGGGTGAAGGATTCGAATCTACTTTTTACGATCCATTTAATGACGAAGCTGGAAAATTGTTCTGGAAACAAATTGATGCAAAACTGAATAGCAAAGGTATAGATGGTTGGTGGTTGGATGCTACTGAACCTGATATGCACTCAAATATTTCTATTGAAGAAAGAAAATTGAACATGAGTCCAACGGCCATTGGAACAGGCACGCGCTACTTCAATGCGTATTCATTGATGAACTCTAAAAGTGTTTATGAGGGACAACGTCGTTCAAGTCCAGACAAGCGCGTGTTTATCTTGACACGCTCAGCATATGCAGGACAGCAGCGTTATGGTGCAGTAACTTGGAGTGGCGATATTGTATCGCGGTGGAGCGATCTTAAAGATCAAATTTCAACCGGTGTAAATTTTTCACTGTCCGGTATACCTTATTGGACCATGGACATCGGCGGATTTTCTGTTGAACGTCGATACGAAAATGCGACAGGCGCTACATTGGACGAATGGCGTGAATTGAATACGCGTTGGTTTCAATTCGGTTCTTTTGCTCCAATCTTTCGTTCGCATGGACAATTTCCGCTACGTGAAATTTACAACATCTCACCAGAAGGACACGCCGCTTACAATAGTATGGTGTACTACACGAAGCTTCGTTACTTACTCATGCCATACTACTATTCACTGGCGGGCAAGTCTTACTTCGATGATTATACCATCATGCGCGGCCTAGTCATGGATTTTAATCATGACGCAACAGTTCGAAATATTGATGATCAATTTATGTGTGGTTCATCACTTCTTATCAATCCTGTTTACACACACGAGAGCAGAAATAGGAAAGTGTATCTACCTGCACAAACGGGATGGTATGACTTGTATTCTGGAAAATATTTCGAAGGAGGACAAACTATTACTGCCGAAGCGCCACTTGAAAGAATTCCTGTTTTTGTAAAGAATGGTGCGATCCTACCTGTTGGTCCTGAGTTGCAATACACTTCCGAAAAACTTGCTGACAAAATCACATTGTTTGTTTATGCTGGTGCGGATGGAAGTTTTGATCTCTACGAAGATGAAGGCACAAATTACAATTATGAGAAGGGGAGCTATGCAGTGGTGCCTATCAAATACAATGAGGTAACAAAGACGCTCACGATTGGCGAAAGAAAAGGTTCATTTGATGGTATGCTCCAAAAAAGAACATTCAATATAGTTTGGGTTAAGACCGATCATCCTGTGGGGTTAGGCGCAAATGCTCAACCTCAACAGGTTGTCGGGTATGAAGGTAAAGCCGTTGAAATCAAAATGAACTAAAGCATGATACATGCTCACGATAAACCCATAATAACAAACTAAACCAAATTTTTGTATGATGAGACAAATCTCCAGAAACTTAATTGTTTCTGTTGTTCTCCTATTGCTTGTAGGTACCACACTACAAGCACAACAGGTGATCACTGGAACGATCAGAGATGTAACCGGTGCTTCCATGCCTGGCGTCAACGTCCTGATCAAAGGCACCGCTAGCGGTACTTCGACAGATGTTGAAGGAAAATTTTCCGTTCAAGCTCAACCGGATGATGTTTTGGTAATCTCTTTTATCGGATACCAAACGCGTGAAATTACGGTTGGACAACAAACCACTATCGACGTGTCTCTCGAAGAAGATCTGACAACACTCGGTGAAGTCGTCGTCGTTGGATACGGTACGCAAAAGAAAGTGCTAAATACAGGCGCTAATCTTCAAGTAAAGGGCGAAGATATTTCGAAGCTCAGTACAACAAACGCATTGCAAGCATTACAAGGACAAACTCCAGGTGTACAGATTTCGTCTTTGTCGGGACAACCAGGATCTGGAATGCGCGTGGTAATTCGCGGTATGGGTACCAACAATGGATCAGGACCACTCTACGTTGTTGACGGTGTATTGACTGGCGATATTAATTATCTCAATCCTAACGACATTGAGTCAATTACTGTTTTGAAAGATGCAGCGTCTGCCGCGATCTACGGATCACAATCGGCGAACGGTGTTATTCTCGTGACTACAAAAGGTGCTAGTAAAGGAAAGTCTCACATCACCTTCGATTCATTTATCGGCGTGCAAAACGTTGCCCGCAAAGTAGACATGCTCGATGCTCAAGAGTATGCAACCATCATGAACGAAGCTGCGGTTAATTCTAATAAACTGCCATATTTCACCAATGATGAAATCGCCGCATTAGGAAAAGGCACCGATTGGATGGATGAAATGTTTGTCGATAATGCGAGCACACAAAATTATTCGTTAAGTGCATCTGGCAACTCGGAGAATTCTTGGTACTCAACGTCTATCGGCTATACGTTACAAGAGGGTGTTGTCGGTGGAAGAAGTCTTTCTAACTACGAGCGTTATAACTTTAGAATTAATTCGGAGCACAAACTTTACAAAGACATTGTCAAAGTGGGGCAGAATCTCACTCTTTCTTATGTTAAGAACAAAGGTGTTGGGGTTGGCAATCAATATAACAACTCACTCCGTGGCGCTTTCAACACAAGCCCTTTCGTTCCCATGTACGATGCAGAAGGAAACTACTTCGACAATAGTAATTCGGAGTGGAACAACGGTGAAGCCAATCCTTATGCGACGATGGTATATGGGAATCAGAATAACAACTTAAGTCAGAAAGTGCTTGGGAATTTGTTTGCAGAAATTTCTCCTTTGAAATCAGTAAAATTCAGATCTACACTTGGTCTAGAATATAACACACATGAAAGCAACAGCTTTACACCCGAATATAAGCTATCGATCTACACATTTAATGATGTGTCAAGAGCAAGTCAATCCATGGGAAGGTACACATCGCTGCAATGGGATAACTTGTTGACGTATGGCTTCGATGTTAAAGAGCACCATTTCGATGTTATGGCGGGTAGTTCAGCGATTCAAATTAGAGCACTGGGATTGTCGGCGACAAATGCAAGTTTGATTTTTAATAACCTTGAGCAAGCATGGATTTCAACGGCAATGAACAGAGATGGTACGCGCATCACGCCGCTCACTGGTGGACCAGACGACGATGTGCTTGAGAATCGACTCTCTTTCTTTGGTCGTCTAAACTATAACTTGGGTGAAACGTATTTGTTTAACGCCACCTTCCGTGCAGATGGTTCATCGAAGTTTGCTTCGAACCAGCGTTGGGGTTACTTCCCTTCTGTGTCGGCAGGTTGGGTAATTAGCAACGAAGATTTTCTTGCGGCAACTTCAGCGTGGATGAACTCATTGAAGATTCGTGCGAGTTGGGGACAAGTCGGTAATCAGCGCGTAAGAAGCTTCCAGTATATTGCACCAATTCAATTCAGCAACGTCAACTATTCATTTGGCGATAAAGAGGGCACGCTTACCGGTGGTGGATATCCAAATCGTTTGCCTAACCCCGCGCTTGGTTGGGAAACCTCTGAACAAACCAATATCGGATTTGATGCAAAGTTTCTTTCCGGAAAGCTTAACGTGAATTTCGATTGGTACATGAAGAAGACGAAGGACCTCATTATTGCGGCACCAATTCTTGCTACTGCAGGCGCTGATGAACCATTTATTAACGGTGGCGATGTCACCAACAAAGGTATTGAGGTTGCATTGGCGTATACCAGTAGCGTTGGCGAACTCAATTACACTGTGTCGGTGAACGGCGCGTACAATCAAAATAAGGTGGGTGTGATCCCCAATGCAGATGGAATCATTCATGGCCAAACGAATCAGTTATTCGACAATTCTGGGGAATTCTACCGCATGGAGAATGGAAGACCGATCGGATATTTCTGGGGACTGAAGACTGATGGTTTGTTTCAAACAGAGGAAGAGGTTAACAATTACTTGTCGGGCGAAGGCAAGAAGATACAACCTGACGCACAACCTGGCGACGTTCGTTATGTTGACAGAAACAATGACGGAGAAATCAACGATCAAGATAGAACGCTTATCGGAAATCCAAATCCTGATTTGACATACGGGTTCTCAATTTCTGCAAACTATAAAGGTTTCGATTTGTCTATCCAAGCGAATGGTGTCGCCGGAAATCAAATCGTGCAATCATATCGCAATATGGCAAACCCATTGGGTAATTACACCAGTGCGATTTTAGACCGTTGGCATGGCCCGGGATCTTCAAACAAAATCCCACGTGTTACAGAAGACAATAGAAACTGGACTACATTCTCTGATCTCTATATCCACGACGGCGACTTTTTGCGCATCAGCAATATCACACTGGGCTATGATCTCGCCAGAGTTGCACCGAAAGGACTACTAGGACAAGCACGTTTATATGCTTCAGTCTTAAATGCTTTCACGTTCACCAAGTATGAAGGAATGGATCCTGAAGTCGGCTACGGAATCGACACCAGAGAGAATGGTGTTCTGGTTGATGCAATGTCGCAAGGTGTAGACTTAGGTTTCTATCCTCGCACACGTACCTACCTCATCGGTTTGAATGTTAAATTTTAATTTCTGATGAACATGAAAAAACTAACGATATATCTATACGCACTCGCGCTTTTGACGATGAGCGCATGTTCTGACTTCTTGGACAAAGAACCTGTTGTGATTGCATCGGACGTGAATTTTTACAAGACACCCGAAGATGCTTACAAAGCACTTGTCGGTGCATACGATGGATTGCAAGGTGTGTGGGCTAACGGAATGGCACTGCCGATTGCTACGGAAGTAATGTCTGATAATACTTTTGGTGGCACTGGAAATGCAGATGGTTTTGGATATCAAATGATCGATGAATTTGATAAATCAAGATCAACAGCTGATCAGAATATTTTTCAAGCGAATTGGATCGCTTACTATGCAGCGCTTTACCGTTGCAACGTACTCATCGGGAAAATGGATCAAATAGAGTGGGGTACTAAAGAAGAGCTTCGTCCAATCTATGAAGCAGAGACGCGGTTCCTCCGCGCTTATATGTATTTCGACATGGTGCGCTTGTGGGGAAATATTCCTTTGCTCACAGCACCATCGAGAGACAATATTCCGCAAGCAGATCCTGATGCTGTATATGCAGTAATTGCGGAAGATCTAACCTACGCCGCTGCAAATCTCCCGGCAACAACCTATGCTTCTCAACCTGTTTCGCAACGTGGTCGTGTAACGAAGTGGGCCGCGGAGGCGCTTCTTGCCAGAGCTTATCTATACTATACGGGATATTATGGCAAGACAGAGCTTGCTGGTATAACGAAAGCACAGGCATTGGCCTATGTAGAAGATGTTATTGCAAACAGCGGTCATGATCTTGTCGACGATTTCTTCAAACTCTGGCCTGCTGCATCTATCGAAGAATACGCTGGAGAAGATAACAAGGAAACGATTTTCGCGGTGAAGTATACTTATACTTCTGACTATAATGGAAACACTGACGGTAATCATTGGATGGTGATGTACGGTATGCGCGATCAGTTTAGTTTTCCTTATGGAAACGGTTGGGGCGGCGCGACAGTCAATCCGAAACTTTGGAATGCCTATGACGCCAATGATACACGTCGCGGTGCTTCAATCATTTCCATTTCGGCCGAAGATATCGACTATGAACACGAAGCGAAACAACGTGAATACACCGGCTACTATAACAAGAAGTACGCCCCAATGGTGGACGAAGAAGGTAACAGCGTTGCTGTTGAAAATGGTGCTGTAAATTTTATGATTGGCCAATTCCAGGATTACGTTTCTATTCGTTATGCTGATGTACTGCTGATGGCTGCGGAACTAGGAAGCGCAAACGCGCAAGCCTATTTTGACAAAGTGCGTCAACGTGCCTTTAAAACAAACTTTGTACAAGTTGCCGTATCTCAGGAAAATATTTTAAAAGAACGTCAGCTTGAGTTTGCGCTTGAAGGTATTCGTTATTGGGATCTCCTCCGTCAAGGGGTGCCAACGGCTGCAGCGATCATTGCCGAAACAACAACGGTAAAGAATGGCGGTATTGCAACAACGAAGACAATTACGGCGTCGAAGATTGAATTGACAAAAGGGTTGCAACAAATTCCGACCAATCAGATCAACCTCTCCAGTAATGTCTTAAAGCAAAATGCAGGCTGGTAATGCGTCATCAATTTAAAATAGCAAGTATGAAAAAACTTAATAAGATATTTTTTGCAATCCTTGGATTGGTGGTGATAGCGACGTCGTGTCAAGATGATCACGAACTGGGAGATAAGCTGGATAAGTCTGAAGTTAATTTTCAAGTGATTCAAGACTTCGATGGTACACCTGGTGGTAACACCGTATACCTGATTAACAACACACCTGGAACAGTTTCTCTTTGGGATTATGGAACTGGTCGCTCTACACGCGCGGCAGATACGATCGACTTTGCGTTTAAAGGTGATTATGTTATCAAACTTTCTGTGCTTACATCTGGCGGTCTCGTGGAACTTGATCCTGTAACGATCACCGTAACTGATGATGATCTTTCGAAAGTGACAGATCCACTGTGGACGTTGCTCACAGGCGGGGTTGGTCATGAAAAAACCTGGGTCATGGATGCTTATGAAACACGTATCTCGAAGTACTTCACTAGCCCAATTTATTTCGCAGGTGAATCGAATGTGAATAGTGTGTTCGAAGATGATGTTCTTAAATGGACAAAGGTGTGTAGCGAGCCGGGTGGTGCCGACGCGATTTGTTTTGTATATGAACCAAATTGGAAAGGTGATACGTGGGTGGCAGATCCAGCAGACTATGGACAGATGACCTTTAGTTTGGACGGCGGCGCAACGTTAACAACTGACCATAAAGGCATCGGCGGAAAGAATACAGAGTCGGGTACTTATTTCTTGAATTCGAAGACGCTGATGTTAACGACAACCAATGCTACACCGCTTGCAAATTCATGGGCGCCAAATGATGTAACAACAATGAATTCTGCGAAAATTGTTTCGCTCACAGAGAGTACAATGCAGTTGGCTTTTAAAAACAAAACGAAGACTGAGTACATCATCGTCAACTATGTGACGAAGGAATACAGTGACAACTGGGTTCCACCAAATCAACCAGATCCCAATTTTGACCACGGCGATCAAGAAGAAATTTTGTCTGTAACACCGACAAAGACTTGGAAACTTGATCTTAACGTTCCTTACAATTGGGCTAACCTTCAAGGTGAGATGCTTAACAACTGGAATAGCCGCGCTGACATTGTAGCATCAGGTTGGGCGCCTTATGGCGATGGTGATGTTGCTAATATTGATAATGCAGCCATTAGTTTTTCAAGTGATGGAAAAGTAGTGGTGACGCAAGACAATGGCGCAACGCAATCGGGTACTTACACGGTCGACGAAGAAACAAACATGATCACATTTTCTGGAATCACGCCTTCTATTAACATTGCTTCGTGGGTAAATGCTACCACTGGGGACGGAAATAAGTGGAAGATTGTAAAGGTTGAACGCGATGAACTTACCGATGCTGTGGAAGGTATCTGGTTCGGAAAACGTGATCCTGAAAAAGCTGAATACATGGTTTTCCATTTTGTGCTACGATAAAATTTCTCATAAACCTAAATACGGGGCGTGTATATGCACGCTCCGTTTTTTATTTTTAAGTATTAACAAACTTTGATGGGCATAACAAAATCATTTCTCACAATCATTTTTTGTGTGACTGCATTACTCGGTTTTTCGCAGACTGCAGCCGATACCAAAATTTGGTTTAATCATCCTGCGTTGAACTGGAATGAGGCGCTCCCTGTCGGCAATGGAAGAATTGGTGCCATGATTTTCGGTGGCATCGAAAGAGAACGCCTGCAATTGAATGAACAATCGATCTGGTCTGGGAACAGAAATGATTTTGTGAATCCGGCTGCTGCCAAATCTTTAGCGAAGATTCGTGCTTTACTTTTTAGTGGTCACTACAAGGAAGCGGAGCGGCTTGCTCAGCAAACGATGATGGGTGACAAGAAAATTCACAGTAGCTATCAAATGTTGGGCGATTTAGTGCTTGAATTTCCAAAACAAAATGATGTTCACAGCTATCGACGTGACCTTGACCTCGGTACCGCCGTGGCATCTGTTAGCTATGGCGTGAAAGATATTTACTATCGACGTGAAGTGTTCTCTTCAGCGCCGGATGAAGCGATAGTCTGTAGATTAACCGCGTCAAAACCAGCGTCGATATCTTTTGATCTTTCTATTGCACGGCCTGGGAATTTTCAAAACGTTTTATACACCGATTCGGAGATCGAAATTTATCACAAGGTTCAACCCGAGGGTGTAACGTTCGCTGCAAAGATTAAACTTGTTGTCGAGGGTGGTGCAGTGGAGAAAGTCGGGACAGTGCTTCGTGTGAACGATGCAAACTCTGTAACCGTCGTCATTACCGCAGCGACAAACTATTTTGGTGTTGATCCGAATATTGTCACACGCAATCAACAAAGTGTAGCACAATCAAAAACATTCGATGAACTAAAAGCACGACATGTCAGCGACTATCAGACATATTTCAATGCGTGTCGTTTTTCTCTTGATGTTCCGAGTCGAAGCAGTTATCCGACAGATGCAAGATTGCTTGCCTTGAAGGATGGTCTTTCGGATGAAAAACTTTTTGAACTCTATTTTAACTTTGGTCGGTACTTGCTCATTAGTAGCTCACGTGCTGGTGGACTACCCGCAAACTTGCAAGGCCTTTGGGCTGATGGTCTAAATCCGCCGTGGGATGCCGACTATCATATCAATATTAACATTCAAATGAATTACTGGCCCGCGGAAGTAACAAACTTGTCATCACTGCATGAACCGTTCCTCAATTATCTCACGGCCTTAAACACCGATGGTAAAAAGACAGCAAAGAGTATGTACGGCCTGCCGGGTAGCGTCGCGCATTTTACATCGGATGCGTGGCACTTCACTGAAACATATGGACATCCGCAATGGGCAATGTGGCCCATGGGACTGGCGTGGAGTGTGCGACATTTTTGGGAGCACTATCAATATGCAGGAGATGAGAAGTTTCTTCGAGAAAAAGCGTACCCGGTGATGAAAGACGCGGCAACATTTTGTGCTTCGTGGCTTGTTAAGGATCCTGAGTCAAAGAAATTAGTCAGTGGCCCTTCTATTTCACCAGAGAATACGATCAAAACAAAACAAGGTGAAGTGGCTACAATGGTTATGGGACCGACGATGGACCATATGATTATTCGTGATCTATTCTCAAATGTGATTGCCGCATCGTTGGTGCTGAAGGCTGACGAAAATTTCAGAAAGCAACTTCAAGGGAAACTGGCCTTGCTGACACCAACAGCGATCGGTGACGACGGTCGCATTATGGAATGGTCGAAAATATTTGAAGAGCCGGAACCTGGGCATCGTCACATCTCACATCTTTATGGCTTGCATCCTGCAAATCAAATTACGTCGAAGGATACTGCGCTCATGAAGGCTGCACGCGCAACAATAGATTATCGTCTTGCACATGGCGGCGGTCACACAGGATGGAGTAAAGCATGGATTATCAATTTTTTTGCGCGACTGCTCGATGGAAATGCGGCGCACCAAAATCTTACTTCGCTTTTAGAGAAGTCTACACTACCGAATTTGTTCGACAATCATCCACCTTTTCAAATTGATGGAAATTTCGGCGCGACCGCAGGTATCGCAGAAATGCTTTTACAAAGTCATGGAGATGAAATTGTACTTCTTCCAGCATTACCAACGGCATGGCCCACTGGGTCGATCAATGGCGTTTGTGCGCGAGGTGGATTTGAGTTGAATGTTTCATGGAAGGATGGGAAGCTGGATTTCGTCGAAGTGCTTACGAAACTTGGCAAGCGTGCCACGCTTCGCTATGGTTCAACAACATATCTGCTTGATGCAACGACTCCAGGTCAACAACTTTATTTAGATGGGATGTTGAAACCATCGCACAAATAATTCAGCTTGATGACGCCTTGCGTTTTCGAGCTGCATACGAAGACGGCAGTTCATGATATGCCTCTTTAAAATATCGAGCGAAGTATTTTGGATTGTTGAATCCCACAGCATATGCAACCTCGGACACCGTCAGTTGACTTTTTTCAAGTAATTGTGCTGCATGTTGAAGTCGAATTGTTCGGATAAATTCCAGCGGTGACTTGCCAGTGAGCGACAATATTTTTTTGTAGAAATTGGCGCGACTTATGCCCATCTGACGACTGAGGTCTTCAACGGAAAAATCTGCATTACCAACATTTTCTTCTACATATTTAATGGCGTTCTCAATAAATTTTGAATCAAGTGATGTGATATTGAGTTCGCTTGCTCTCACTTCATGATGTAAGGGAAAAGCTTTATGGAAATTTTCACGCTGTGTAATCAGGTTTCTTATCCTTGAGATAAGTATCTCAAAGCTGAATGGCTTCGTGATATAATCGTCGGCACCTGTTTGAAGACCTTCTAACTTTTGTTCCTCCTCTGTTCGTGCTGTTAAAAGGATAACCGGAATATGTGATACCCGTTGGTCTTGCTTGATTTTTTTGCACAACTCCATCCCGTTCATCTCCGGCATCATTACGTCGCTCACAATAAGGTCCGGCAGCTGTTGTAATGTTTGTTGCCATCCTATTAAGCCATTGGCGGCATCAATAATTTTGAATTCAAATTTTAAGTTGTCTTTAAGGTAGAAACGGAAATCTTCATTGTCTTCGACCAATAATATCGTGGGTTTATGGGTTGCTGCAACATCCGATTCTTGATTGGCAAACGGCGCCGTGAGTGTTTCTTGTATTTCAACTTCGTTGACTTTAGAAATGTTAGTTTGTTCGAACACTTCTGTAATGGGTAGACGAACCGTGAAGGTACTGCCTCGATCAACGTCACTTTCAACAGTGATTGTACCACCATGTATTCTAACAAATTCTTTCGTGATCGATAATCCAATACCGCTACCTTGGTTTACGATACTTTTTGGTAGCTCATTTTGAAAGAACCGATCGAATATTTTGTCAAGTTTATCCGCTGGGATGCCGATGCCGGAATCTGTTACCGAGATGATCAACCATTTTTCTTTAGCAGCGTCATCTAATGAAACATGAACTTGTACTTTACCCGTTTCGCGCGTGAACTTGAAAGCGTTTGAGAGAAGATTGAATAGTATTTTCTCAAGTTTATCTTGATCAAACACCGTTTCGAGAGAAGGTAGATCTGTATCGATATTGAAAGCGATATTTTTTTTCTCCGATAGATCTGAAAATGATCCTGCAGTCTCGCGAATAAATTGGATGATGTCGCCTTCGGAAGGATTAAAACGAATTTCTTGAACTTCCATCTTTCGGAAGTCTAGCAGTTGATTCACTAAATTCAACAGTCGTTTGGCATTGCGTTGAATTAATCGGAATTGATTTTGATGATCGACGTCGGTAGTTTGACGGAGGATTTTTTCAATGGGCGTTAATATCAGCGTTAGCGGCGTTCTAAATTCATGGCTCACATTGGTGAAAAATTTAATTTTCATCATATCAAGTTCATGCATTCGTATCGCTTCTTGCCGCTCTTGTTTGATGGCGAACTTCATGCGCTCCCGCTGCTGAATTAATTTTCGAGTGATGAACAATGCGAGCAGTAGTAAAATGAAGTAGATAAGGAATGCCATCCTCGTTTTCCAGAATGGCGGAAGAATGTGAATATTTAAAACTGTTTTCTCATGCGACCAAACACCGTCATTGTTCGCGGCTTTAACTTTTAATACGTAGTGACCAGGGTCAAGGTTGGTGAAGGTGAGCTTACGCGATTTGTTGTCGGCTTTTAACCAACCGCCATTGAGTCCTTCGAGCGTATATAAATATTGATTTTTCTCTGGATGAAAGAAGTTTAGTGCAGCGATTTCAAAGGTGAAAAAGTTTTTGTCATACGGTAGCGTTATTTCTTTTGTTACGGAAATGGATGTAGGCAGTAGGGGCTTACCGTCAATCTGTTCACCCGGCCTAACACGCTGTTGAAAGAGTTGAAATTCAGAAATAACAACGTCTGGTTCGCGTAAATTTTTACCGAGTTGTTCAGGCTTGAATATGTTGAAGCCGTTAGCACCGCCGAATATCAGTTCACCTAAGTCAGTTTTACAAGCAGCGTTTTCATTGAACTGCTTTCCTTGCAATCCATCTGCTTCATCATAGTTATAGAAAGTGAATTGTTTTTCTGCGTTATTTTTTCCTATCACAAGATGAGAAATTCCGCTGGGCGTACTCATCCATAAATCACCATAGTTGTCTTCACGAACGGTTAAAACTGTATTACTAGGAAGTCCATCGTCGGTTGTAAGGACAGTAAACGTCTTACGAGCGTTATCAAAATAGTTCAACCCGCTTTTTGTTGCAATCCATATTTGTTCACGTGAATCTTCAAAGATGTCGAGTACACCATTGTCGCTTAAACTGGTCGAATCTTTTGGGTTTGCTTTGTAATGAATGAATCGGCCGGTTTGGCGCATCAAGACATCGATGCCTCGCGCTGTGCCGATCCACAAATTCCCTGCTTTATCTTCATGAAGCGCAGACACGTAGTTGTCATGAATGGAGTTTGTATCTCCTGGTTTGAATTGCGTAAAGGTTTCTTTCTTTCGGTCAAACAAAACTAATCCTTCACTTAAAGTTCCAATCCACAGTTGAGCACGTGAATCTTCAAAAAGTTCCCAAATGTTGTTGTCGGGTAAACTCTTTTCATCACCAACTTTATGCTGATAGCGTTTGAATTTTTTTCCGTCAAAGCAGTTCAAACCACCATAGTATGTGCCGATCCAAAGTTTTTTGTCACTGTCGATAAGCAAGCTCACAATCACATTGTTGCTTAAGCTATTCGGGTCGTTCGGATTGTTTTTGTATTGTGTAAACGTGTTGTGCTTACGATTGAAGTATATGAGTCCTCCGCCGTTTGTGCCAATCCAAAAATTTCCATCGTCGTCTTCAACAAATCGATTAACATCCGAAAAGGGGATGCTGGTGGGATCAGCAGGCGAATTTTTATAAAGTTTAAAACGAATCAGGTTCTCATGAAAATAGCTTAGTCCTTTTTTATAGGTACCCACCCAAATGATACCGTCACGATCTTTATATAATACATTGATACTGTTTTGTCCGAGACTCTTGTCGTCGTCATCACGATGAAGGATATAACGAACCGTATTATTCTCTTTGTTGAATACATTAATTCCCCCGTGGTCAGTAGCAATCCAAATCTGGCCGCGATTATCTTCCAGCAAACTCCTGACGATGTTATTGTTCAGCTTGATATCCGGTGAACCTTGATAGCCATGTCGAAAACGGTTGGTAGAAACATGATAGCAATACACACCCGCCGTGCCGTTGGCAGCATACATCCAAAGGTTACCTTCACTGTCGCCGTATATCCTGTAATCGAGGTTAACGCCCTTATTTTGTTGGTGGAGAAAATCATTGCGATAAAGGACTCGACCCTCTAACGATATCTGTTCGAAGATCCCGTTGCTATGGATGATCCAGTATTTGTTCTGCGTTTCGGCAAACCCTGTTACGGAATCGGTGGCAATTGTTTTCGGATCAGAATCACGATGTTTGATCTGCAGTGCGTTTCCATTCTTCAAGCTGTAGCGATATACACCTCCCGCACGATAGATTGTCCAAAAATTTTGGGATCGATCTCGAATGATATCGCTGAGTGTTTCGTCGGGAAGGCCATAAGATCCTAAAATTTTAGAAGAGGATTTTTGGAAACGCTCCGTTTTTGGATCGTAAATATTGAACCCCGTCGGTGTAATGATGCCAAGTTTTCCTCCCGGGAATGACGTAATCAGTTTAATGTAACTGTCGCTAATCGAAGTTGAATCGCGAGGATCGTTCACAAAGGTGCGTACCGTATATCCATCGAAGCGGTTAAGGCCTGCGGTTGTACCGATCCAAAGAAACCCGGTTTCATCTTTAAAAAAACATGTCACCTCATTATGCGTCAACCCTTGGTCTACCTGCAGATGCTGAAAGCGATAGTCGTAAGATTGTGCTACCGCGTTGGTGGCCCAATACAGCACGAAAACATGAAACAAAGTGAAGTGCCTTTTCATCAAATCATCCGCTTGGAAAAACACATTAATATTAGAGACATCGCAGCAAAATGCAATGATCTTTTATCACTTAATGTACCAAGGGGATGATTTAAAAATGAGGGATGTCGCAGAATGAAAATGGTTTACACTTTTTTAAAGCCAGCGTAGCCTTTGCAATAATTCAGTACGATGCTGTAATCTTTTAATACATCCATTCCGATCGATGCGTAATTATGCCACGGCGATTGAATGATGCCGGTGGAGAGATTTTTCATCTCGAAATTACTCACGATCAACTTTTCTGTAGTTGTTACCAAGCCATGAATCTCGCCATTCAAGCCACGTCCAAGTAGCGCTCTTCTTCCGTTATAGGAGTATTGGTCGATGTCCGTAGTTTTTAGCAACAATCCTAATGCAGAGCCGGTGTCGATCATCAAATCACAGATATGTGTTTTGTCTTTCGTGAACACCACACGACAATCAATCAAGGGCCTAGAGTCTTCGACTCGGATTGGAACTTGTTGAAATTCGGATGAAAGTGTCGCTGAAGCGGCTGGTCGGAACGTGATCATCTGGGTTGACGGATTGATTTCTACTTCGAACTTTGTGAAGATGTCATAGCCGATAACACCATGAACTTGGTCGAAGGTCTGAAAGAGGTTTCTCTTTTCTATCACAACAATCGGAATTTCTTCGCCGATCACTTGATCGATGGATACCTTATTATGAAGCGAAAGTTTTCCGACAACAGCGCTACCAGATCCAAGACCAGAAAATTGCACAACCTTTTTCGGGTCGAAATTTAACAGTTTTTGGAAGCGCTTTCCAAAGAGTACGAGGTTTCGACACCCTGTATCTAAAATCAAATTGATGTTGATACTATCATTGATGGTGACAGGGAGAACAATAAGATTGTTTGCCATCTTGTAACGAAATGATACTTCTTCGATGGGTTCCGGAATGTAAAAACCAGGCCGTGGAGCTGAGAACGAAGTGAAGGTGAACAAAATCACCAACACTATGGGGAGGAAAAAAAACTTTATGAACGCCTTCATCACTTACTGCATTTGTGAAGAAAGCTACATGTCTACTGAAAGCGGCAGTACACGCGTTAAGGCTGATTTTATTTCACTTCAAAAAGTCTACTATTTCAGTTGGGTTAGAAGGTTACAGCCAATGTCGGTAGATGAATCGGTAATTATGAAATTTGTTTATCCCTTTAGACGAGGTATTTTTTCATTTTTGCCAATGAAAAAAGGTGCAGAAATTTTTCGCTGCACCTTTTTTATACTGGTTTTGTATCGTAAGCGGACGTTTTGTGTACGCTATTTCGAAGCGGGTTGTTTTTTATACTTCATCGCAAGTGCCACAGCGTCGTACGCGTTCACCAATCCGCCTGTGCTGCTTAACTCACTGAAGGAAACTTCATCTTTACCGCCTGGTACCACCACCTTCAAGCCATCGAATTTACGTGTCGATTGACGCAAGATGTCTTTTACTTCTGCAGCCGTAAGGTCTGGGAAATATGACATCAACATCGCTGCGACGCCCGACGTTGCAGGACATGCCATACTTGTTCCTTGGAGGTCTTCATATTGATTGCCTGGCGTTGTCGAATAAATTTGTACGCCTGGTGCAAAAAGATCAACTGATTTTTTTCCATAGTTAGAGAAAGAGCCAACGAAGTCTTTGTCTTTGCCCCAAGCCGATGCGCCAATTTCAAGCCAGTTCTTTGCATTTCCACCAGCGCTGAAATCACGGTTCGGAAAATTATCTTTTTCGTCGAGGTTGTCGCCGTCGTTACCAGCAGCGTGAATCAATAACACACCTTTCGATTCTGCATATTTTACGGCTTTGTCTACTAACTCTTTGTTAGGCGAAAATGATTTACCGAAACTCATGTTGATGATTTTCGCGCCGTTATCCGCCGCGTAAATGATTGCGTTTGCAATATCCTTATCACGTTCATCACCATTCGGCACAGCACGTATAGACATGATGCGAACATTGTCGGCGATACCGCGGATACCCAATGTATTTTTGCGATCGGCGCCGATAATTCCAGCAACGTGTGTTCCATGCTTTGCGTCAGGCCCCTCTACATCGTTGTTGCCATAACCTTTCTGTGTAAGATTTTTTGGATCATCACCCACTACTGTACGTGGATTAAATTCTGTGTTGTAGCCGTATTCAACAGCAACACGAAAATGATCAATACCCTCTTGAATTTGAGCGATGTTTTCTTTCAGCATAGCCACCAGTTCTTGACCGGTTAGCTCCACTTGAAGTTGACTTCCCACACGGTCCATGATCTGCAACAAAGATTCCTTCGCGTAATTTAACGTGTCGTTGCTTGTTGTAAATCCTTCTAACGACTGCTTCGTTGTTGGTTTCCCCATGCGTGCTTCCAACAAACTGTCGAAGTAGCTAAGGTTCTGGTGAAGCGCAGTGTATTGCTCATAATACTTCTTGTATTCGTCGTATTGTTTTTTGTTGTGGCTAAAGTCGTTGTCGTATTTCTTCTTTACTTTTTTCCAGTACGCATATTCAGCTTTGTCTTTCTTTCCAACTTTCGTTGAATCGATAGATTCAAACTTGGGTTTCAAGCGCGCGTATTCTCGCGTCACTTCGTAGGTGTCTTCTGCAACGTTGCCATTTTTTCCACCAATAAAATTCCATCCGTGGATATCGTCAACGTAGCCGTTTTTGTCGTCGTCGATATTGTTTCCGGGAATCTCGTCTTCGTTGATCCAGATAATATCTTTCAGGTCTTCATGCTCAATATCAATTCCGGAATCAATTACGGCGACCAAAACAGTACGTGAAGGTTTGCCCTTTAAAAGCGTCTGATATGTTTTTTCGGCGCTCACGCCCAACAGCGAATCTGCTTCAGGATCGCGTAAAAACCAGTCTTTCGGGGTGGAAATGGCGTCCTGTGCGGAAACGGTCACCGTCGTCGTCAACATCAGGGCAGCGGTCCACAACATTGCCCTGTTTCCTTTATTAATACTCATAATTCATTGGTTTTCAATTCAACTAGGATGCAAGATAGCTTGAGTATAGTCAAAATCATGCGCATTTACACTGGCGGTCTCCTCTGCTCAAAAATTTACAAATCCTCAACCGATCTTACTTCTGTGCTGGAAGCGACGACTATAACCCGTTCGCCGCTCGGAAACAGGCCATCTTTGTAGAACCAAAACCAAACACTACGAATATGATTTTAGTCTTTATCTCAGTAATTGGATTTTTTGGTGTCTTCTTCTGGCAGGTGGATAGGTTGAACAATGCTGTGGAGCGCCGGGATGTAGCGAAGAGTAATGACAATTACCTTTGGCCTCACAAGGTGACTAAACACGCATAATTCGAGCCAATCTTATTTTTTACCGCCACGTAAAACCCTCCTTTATAAGGGTTTTTTACCTGCGAAACGTAATTCGCAATCCCCATAAAATTTAGATAACTTTACCCAGTTATCCCGGAAATTTTATGGCGCGCCTCAATACTTTTTTCTTCTTGATATTGGTAGCTATTTCGTCGACCGCCGTCGCGCAAGCTCCTCGTATCGTGATCAATCCTTTAGGTCACTCTGCCAAAATTAACAACCTGTTGTTCACGCCCGATGGTACGCGCATTATCTCCGTGTCGGAAGATAAAACCATTCGCATCTGGAACGTTGACAATGGCGAGATGACTAAGAAATTTGAGTCACAAGTTGGTGACGGCTCAGAAGGTGTATTGTATGCCTCAGCCATATCACCCGACGGAAAACTTCTTGCTGTAGCAGGTTACCCTGTGAGCACAGAAAAAGAAAATTATATTGTCTTAATCGATATCGAAAAAGGTGTTCAAGTGGCAACAGCTGTTGGACATTCTGAGATCATCACTACGCTTGCGTTTAACAAAGATGGTCGCTACCTCGCCAGCGGTAGCGCCGACCGTACCGTGAAGGTTTGGAAGATTGAAAATAAGCCTGCCCTAACTTCTGTAGCTACACTTACAATTCCTTCGCCTGTTGCATGCGTGTCGTTCAACAGTATCAACCAAGAATTGGCGGTCGCGCATGAAGCCAAAGACATTCTCATTTTTCCACTGATCGGTCTTGACCAAGGTGTGGCGAAGTTTATGCCTAAAGTGTTGAAGCACCACAAAGGTGTTTTGAATAAACTACTTTATTCTCCCGATGGTAGTTATCTCGCTACAAGCACGCTGATGAATGAAATGTGTCTCTGGCAGCGAAATGATAAAGGCGAATGGCATGTGATGGTAGAATTCAAAAGCACGCCACAGCCGACTGAGCGCGATGAACGCGATAGTGAGATGATCACGAGTCCCATCAATGCACTTGCTTTTTCTTTTGACTCGAAAATTTTGATCGGATTAAATGTTTCTGGAAAAGGTTTCAGCTGGTCTCTTCCCAAGGGAACGCTCTTTACAAATTATACGGCGCACGATAACACAGTTTTCAGCGCAGCATTTTCACCGTCTACCAGTGGTAACTACGTAGTGGCGTCTGCAGGCGGTATGAACAATGAAATTTTATTGTGGAATCCAATCAACGGACTGACTGTACGACGCATCAAAGGTAAGGGGAGTGCCATTCAAGATCTTGCCTTTGGAGAAGGCCTGAATCTTTATGTATGTCGTGAACAAACGGCCAATGGTAAGCCGCAGTTTAAATCGAGTTTTGATTTTGCATCACTTACTGTCAATAGAAATCCTGGTGCATTAACATCCACTGCGAAAACACTGAATAAAGATGTTGTTCAAACGGCTGTCAATGTTCTTGAACTTCCCAAGGGAAAGGTTATAGAAATTGATCCGAGTGACCGCATCCTGGATTATCAAGTAATGGCCGACGGCAATATTCTTGTTGCGAGTGATTTTGCATTGAAACTTTTTGATAAGAATGGATTCCTCAGCAAGGAATTTGTTGGTCACTATGGCGCTGTGAGAGCAGTTGCTGTGACTGGTGATGGAAAGTATTTAGCGTCGGGCGGTGAAGACCAATCGATCATTTTATGGAAACTGGATGAGACAGGTTATGCGCCGTCGCTTCGCAAAGTTTTTGCCGACGAAGATTGGTCGAATTTCTTTTCTTCACTTCCCATCGATTCACTCACGAAGGAACCAACAAAAAAAGCATGGCGCGATGTCATGGACTTCTTGAAGACACATGGCAATAAGGCCTATAAAGATTTGGAGATTGCATACAAATCAATGGGAGAGATGGTCATACCCTTTGCTACGCTCTTTCTCACGGAAGATAACGAGTGGGTTTGCTGGACACCTCGTGGTTATTTTTCATGTTCATCGTCGGGTAGCCAGTATTTTGGTTGGCACGTGAACCGTGGCATAAATCACCTCGCGGATTTCTATGCTGCAGAACAATACTTCGAAATACTGTATCGCCCGAAGGAGATGGCGAAAAGTATTGTGCAAGGTAAACGTGTCGAAGATATCTTACGGGAATCAGGCGAACGTATCTTTGACCTTAGCAAACTGCATAGACCCTCCGTTGGATTTTTTGATATTTCTGTAACGATGCGACAAACGGATCTGCTGCGTTACGATAAGGGTAAATTCTTTACGCAAGCCAGAACGATACCAATCACGATCGATGTTTACGACGGCGGTGGTGGCATTAAGGAAATCGACATCTATCAAAACGATAAGCTAATCATTAGCGATACAGAATTTAAAACCAAGGGCGAAGGTCAAAAGATGTCGAAGACTTATGCTGTGGAGATGGTGAACGAGACCAATGAGTTCCGCGTGAAGGTTGTTAATTTTCAGCGCATTGAATCTAAGCCAGATATTTTGACAATCGACTATACCGGTGAAGCGATTGCTACTTCGTCGTTGCATGTTCTCGCTGTGGGGATCAACAAATATCAGAACGCCGCATACAACCTGAATTACGCGCGTGGTGATGCGGAATCTTTTGTGAAGGCGTTGGAAAATCATGGTAAAACAATTTTTAAAAGCGTGAATGTTGTTCCCGTGTATGATGAGGATGCAACAAAGGATCATATCGTGACAGGCTTTAAGTCGATCATCAATCGCGCGAAACCAGAAGATGTTTTTGTTTTCTATTATGCGGGGCACGGAACGCTCGACGAAGAGAAGAACGAAGAGTATTACCTTGTGCCGACGGACATCACAAAACTTTACGGCGATCCCACACAATTGACCGCGAAAGGAATTTCTGCCACAGAATTGAAGGGCTACTTAACACAACTGAAATCTCAGAAGCAAATAATCTTGATGGATGCTTGTCATTCGGGAGGAGCGCTGAAGTCATTGAACGTTCGTGCTGCGGCAGCTGATGAAAAGGCTATCGTTCAGTTGGCAAGAAGCTCTGGCGTAGTGATGATCGCATCGAGTGGATCGAAACAATTTGCAACCGAATTTGAGCAACTGAAACACGGTGTATTTACGTATGCATTACTTGAGGCACTCGACGGCAAAGCAGACAATGGTGATAAAAAGATTACGGTGAATGAAATTAAGCTGTACATGGAAGAACGTGTTCCCGACCTTACCAAACAATATGGTGGACAAGCGCAGTATCCAACAGGTTATATCACTGGAAACGACTTCCCAATCTCAGTGATGGAAAAGAAATAAGATTAACGATTAACGATTAACGATTAACGATTAACGATTAACGATTAACGATTAACGATTAACGAAACATAACCATCAACGACCTCCGAAATCCCGGACTAATTTTCCCAAGGTTTTAATGCCTTCTTCAATTTTTTCGCTCCACGGGTCTCCGTAGCTAATTCGGAAGCAGTTTTCGAATTGCCCTTGCGCGGAAAAGATCTGTCCAGGGGCAATGCCGATGTTGTGTTTCAGCGCTTTCTTATGCAGTTTAAATCCATTGACTTTCTCATTCATTTCGATCCACAAAATAAAACCTCCTGTCGGTCTAGTCACGCGCGTGTCTTCTGGGAAGTATTTGCAGACAGCTTGCATATATCGGAGTGCTTGTGTGTGCAAAGCTTTCCGAAGGTGTCGAAGGTGTAGCTCATAGCGGCCGTTCTCTAAAAAATTAGCAATAGCCGATTGTGCGAGCGTATTGGTTGAGACGGTGTGCATTCTTTTCAGGCGAATTACTTTCTCTTTGAATCTTCCGGGAATAGTCCATCCAATGCGATAGCCCGGCGCCAATGATTTTGAGAATGAACTGCAATGCAATACCAATCCTTTTTTATCGAAGCTCTTGCATGTCTTTGGGCGAGTCTTTCCAAAATACAGCTCGCCGTAAATGTCATCTTCGACAAGTGGAATTTCTTTCTTCGCCAACATATCGACGAGGCGCTTTTTATTTTCGTCGGGCATACAACTGCCTAATGGGTTATTGAAGTTCGGTACAAATAGACAAGCCTTGATATCAAATCTCGGGATAGCTTGTTCTAGATAATCGAGGTCTATTCCTGTCTGTGGGTCTGAAGGAATCTCCACGACTTTTAGTCCATGACTTTCCATCACCTGGAAGATTGCAAAATATGTCGGGCTTTCGATCGCGACAGCATCGCCAGGTTTGGTTATCGCCTTAATGCAGAGTGAGAGAGCTTCGACACAGCCCGCCGTGATGATGACATCGTCTTCGTTAATTCTACCTCCCCAATTAAAAGCTTGTCTCACAATTTGCTTTCGGAGGGGCAGGCTTCCTTGCACATGCTCATAATTGGTACAACTTGCGTCCGTTTCGCGCAACGTATGCATTACTGCTTTGTTCAGCTTTGCGATTGGTAGCAACGAGAATGACGGTGCTGCCATGGAAAAATTCAAGAGCTTTTCAGAACGAAGATCGAGATATACACTGTTGATCATGTCATCAACACCAACGGGCAAAGCATCATCAATAGGGTCCGACACGCGCGGGAGATCTAAGACATGTTCGGGAGAATATTTTACATAATAGCCACTTTGAGGACGCGCCTCGATCAACCCTTTACTTTCTAAATAGTAATATGCTTGGAATGCAGTACTCAAACTGATTCCTTGTTCTTTGCTCAAAGCTCTAACCGAAAGAAGCTTGTCACCAACTTTCAAAATGCGTTTGTCGATCAATGACTGAATGCGATCGGCAACTTCGCTATACTTGTGATCTGTTTTTAAATCAATCATAGCAATAATCAATATCCATTTGTCGTCGATCTGTACCGATCGCTATACCATTACGAATTTTTTCTTCAACAATGCAGCTACTTCGGGTGGTCCAGAAAAATACTTACCAATAAAGTCATCAATTTCACCAAGACTTTGTGCGCTCAAAAGCGACGACATTTCTTCCATTGCGGCAAGCGATAACGCAAACGGCATCGCGGAAAACACCAAGTTCTTGCCTTCACATTGAGCAACGAGTTGGTACTCGCTACTTTCTGAAATCGGCGTGCGCTTCACGGCGCATTTACCAATCCAGTTGGCGATGTCATCGGTTTGACCCAAAAGATCAAAGTGTCGCTTTTCAAAATTTACATTCGACTGGAAATATGCACTGATCCTTTCGCGCGATTCCACGCTTAACGATTCATGCATTCGAATAGCGCAAAACATACACATCGCATATTCAAAGATAGTTTCAACGACATTCATCTCCGGATGTTGCTTCACCGCTTTTTCAATCATGTACGGCGTACCTTCGTCGAGTAGATATTGATTGCACATGAGGCAATGATCAAATGGTTTTCCCGTATCTGACGCATGAAACGTTGGCGGTATTGGAACGAGTTTTGGATCTTGATTTTCTTCAGCCATAATGTGTGATGGGAAAGAAACAAAGGTAGTAGTCCCATGCATCTGAACAAAGTTCATTTTTCAAACGATGTTGAAAATAGTAAATGGTGTAGGATGAGATAATTTTCGAATGATACATTACTTTTACCGAAATGGTTAGTGGTAGAGATTATTTAAGAGAGGTTCAGAAATTTACAACAAGTCAATACTGGAGCACGGGCCTGCGAATAACGGCTGGCGTGATGTTACCAACGTTCATCATGGCTAGGATGGACTGGCTAACGTTGGGGATGCCATTTCTATGGGGTGCGCTTTTCGTCAGTATCACCGACATGCCTGGTCCCATTCATCAACGTAGAAATGGAATGCTTGCGGCGATTGCACTGAATACCATCGTTGTGTTCATTACCATTTTGATTCGCGATTATCCAGCGCTGCTCTTGCTGGGCGTTACGCTGTTTAGTTTTTCGCTCGCGTTGTTGGGCATCTATGGTGCTCGCGCGGGGGCCGTTGGAACGCTCGCGTTGGTAATCATGCTTCTGAATTTCGTCTCCCGTTATGACGAAGAACAATTTCTTCTGCGTGAGGTTGCTTTGGTGGCGGGAGGTGGATTGTGGTATACAATGCTGAGTCTAATGCTCTACCGACTTCGACCATATCGATTGGCAGAGCAGGCTATTGGTGAGAACTTAATAACGATTGCGGACTACGTAAAAGCGCGCGGTTCACTTTATGGTCAAAATGCAAATCTTCATGACTGCTTTCGCCGAATTATGCTTGCGCAGGTTGAGGTTCGCCGTACGGAAGAGCAAACACGCGACCTGCTCTTCAAAACAAGACAGTTTGTAGCGGATGCCAGCCCGAAAAGCAGAAGTATGATGATGCTTTTTCTTGATGCAATGGACCTGTTTGAAAGCAGCTTGAAGTCGCATCAGCAATATGAATCTCTTCACAAGAATTTAAAGGACTCTGAAATCTTGGTGAAAATTCACGGTGTGATTCTTCAACTTGCCGCGGAGATTGAGCATGCCGGGTTCCGGATCCAATCGGGTGTGGCGATAAAAAAGAATATTGATCTTTCTTCAAACCTCTCTGCGATAGAGGTGCTGATTAAAAGTCCGCAATATGATTTATCAGCCGCGGATGTTCACGCGCTGTTAGGTACGCTTGAGAATATTCGTTTTATGGCGAATGGTTTACAACGCCTTGTGTTATATAGCCGAAATGAAGTCGATATTTCAAAGGCAACTTCGAGTATTGAGGAAGTTGCAAAGCAGGTCTCTGCCCAGCCCATTGACTGGGACACACTTCGTGAAAACTTAACACTTTCGTCGAATCATTTCCGCTACGCACTGCGGCTTACGCTTGCATTAATTGTTGGCTATCTACTCTCGTCATTGTTGTCGCTGTCTCACACCTACTGGGTTTTGTTAACGATCCTTACCATTCTTAAGCCGATCTACACGCAAAGCAGAAAACGAAATATTGAAAGATTGAGCGGTACTTTTTTTGGTGCTTTCCTTGCGCTGGGGATGCTCGCGGTGGTGACCAATACGGCTATTCTATTGGTGGTGATGATACTGTGCATGCTCTTAGCATACAGCTTCTTGCGGGTGAACTACTTCACTTTCGTTTTTTTCTTGACATTATTCATCATCATTACTTTCCACTTTTTAAATCCGGGAGAGATTTCACATTTGGTGAAAGAGCGTGTGATCGATACCTTGATCGGATCAGTGATCGCGGCCATCGCGGCAAGATTCATTTTACCGCTGTGGGAGCATGAGCAGATTGAGGCCTCACTTGCCGAGATGATCGCTGCGAACCGACAATATTTTCACGATGTTTGGACAGCTTCAACGTCAGACGAGCACGGCCATTTGACAGGACGACCACAGTCGCGATCAAAAGCAATTGTCGCATTGGCGAACCTCTCCGATAAATTTCAAGCGATGCTTGTTGAGCCTGGTCAAAATGGAAATTCGGTAGCGATCCATCAGTTAGTTATTGCTAACCACATGCTCACGGGGCACATCGCGGCCATTCCGACCGGGCTTCCGAAGTCGGCGTTTGCAAATGATCACCTCGATCAACTCGCGTTGGCGATTGAACAAGAATTGACTCATGCCGAAAATCAGCTGCTGCATAAAAGCACACCTTCCGATAAAATGCCCATCAAGGTTTCGAATACCATTACGCAATCGGCAAATCCGCTGGGTATCGTTTACGCTTTAGCACACGATCTCCGTAGAATTTGTCAGCGCATGCAGACGTAAGATTTGCACAAAAGAAAATGAATAGATGTTGCAATGATTTGTTGAAAAATCAGGATATTTAATTGAGAATTGTCGCTTAGGAAAAGCGGTTTTTCTAGATTGGTTCACTCCTTTTTTTGAATTGATGGAATTTATTCTACTCACTATTTGGAAGAGCATCGTCATTATTGCTGGACTCGTGTTCATCACCATTGTAGTCTTTCGCAGTTCTTCACGTATTGTTCGCTTCCTAAAACGAAGATTTTCTCCTAAGAAACGTTCCGCTAGTCGCAAGCGGAATGCCTCAAATCCCGCAAGCTATTCTACAGCGGTAATCGAAAAGATTTAGTTTTCACAACGTCCATTTATTTGGCATCAGTTTTTTAAGCCATAATACAGGATGCTTTCGAGCATTTTTAACTAAAATTCTGTTTTATGGAAAAGCTAACAATCAAAGGTTCCTGGAATGAGATGAAGGGAAAACTGAAGCAAAAATACGGTCAACTTACCGATGATGATTTAATTTTTGCAGAAGGTAAAGAAGAAGAGTTATACGGACGCCTGCAAAAGCGACTCGGTAAAACCAAAGAAGAGATCCGCAAGGAAATCGAAGAATTCTAGTTCTTAAATAGGCGACTGATTGAATGTTGAATTCGTGTAGGACGTAGTAGGTTTAGGTTTGTTCAAAATTCAATTGTATCCGCCGGCACTGCATTGCGTTAAAACCAATGCAGTGTTTTTTTTTGTTACTGCTTTTGACGCTTGTGTTTTGATCGAACTAAAAGCCCTGATGGATTAATCATATCTTCCGACCAACCGCCGCTCGGAGCAGCGCCTGGCTTAAGTGCTGCCGAGCTTTCATTTTTGTCGGCCACAGACCAGTTGCATCCACTAAGTTTATACTCGTCCATAAACGCAAACCAACGTTCTGTCTCTTCGGTGTCTACTGCGCCATTGCCGTTGGCATCAGTTGTACCATACTCCGTTACCATGAGCGCAATACCACGGTCGAGTGCGAACTTTGCGCGGTCCCGTAGCTCCTGCTTGTGTGTGCCTGCATAAAAATGAAGCGTATATGCCACATTCGAATCCTTGATCGGATCGAGCGCAGCTGAATCAACCCATTGTGACCAGTTGGGCGTGCCACACACGATTAGATTTTTTGTATCGTACTTCCGGATCGTATCAATGACTGCTTCATGATATGGCTTCAAAACTTTCGACCAAGAAACTTGAAGCGGCTCATTATACAATTCGTAGATCACATTAGGGTATCCACCATACCGTTTAGCCATGGATGCAAAGAATGTTTTTGACTCTTGAAGGTGGTTTTCTCCGTGATGATCGTGCCAATCGATAATGACATACAATCCGTTTGCTATTGCCGCATCTACTACGGTTATAATTTTTTGTTCTTCTCTCGCTGGATTTTGTAAATAGCCGCCGCCTTCAATACCCATGGCGGCACGAAGAATAGTGCAATTCCAATCTTGCTTTAACCACGACACAGTTTCGGCGTTGTAGTATTTGCCCATCCATTGACTCCAAAAGAATGACATCCCGTAGAGTTGTATAGGCGTACCGTTGCGATCGACGATGCGATTACCCTTCGCTTGCAATTGTCCAGATCGGTCAACAATTGTGGCACGGTCTGTTGATTTACAGCTCATCAAAATGGTCATGATCATCAATATGAAAAGGGAAGTGTGCTGCGATTTTTTCATAAACGGAATTTATTCATTATTCGAATGTAAAACCTTTTCTGAAGAAACAAGAAATACTTGTAGCAGACGCCTACCTTATAGTAAAGAAAATTGTCTTCAGTGTAGACTAGTCATAGTGTTTTTCATTCGGCCAAACATGTTTGATGTTGACTTTTAATTTTCTTCCGAGAAAAATTTTCATGTTGTCTTCGTAAGGCATACAATATTGGCAGTCGGACACAATCTCTTGCGTGACGCTTTCAAAATTTTCGATATGGTCTTCAAGTGATCCACCCATAATAATGATTAGGTCGCCGGTGTATTCGCGTGTCCCCCAGATCCAATAATTGTTGTGATTGCCGATGGCCTTCGGGAGTCCGTAAGCTTTACCATAATAGTCGATGGCGCCGCAATCACCATAATTTGTTCCAAAAATTGCGCAGCGTTTTTTCTCCTCTGCAGACAGCTTGTTAAAAACAATTGCTACATCACGTGCCTTCTCTTCCCATCCGAACATGTCAGCAAAATGCTGCGGTAGTTCGGAAAGTTCTTTCGACTCTGATGATGACGGTTCTTCTCCAAGCGCTTTTGCGTAAGCGATGTACTTGTCAACGGGGAGGATAGGCGCAGCCAATGGCGCGGCCACCACGGTGAGAGAAAAGATCAGGATGATCAAAAGCGGTCTTACGATTAGTGTTCCCATTTTAGATGCCGTGAGATTTTCCCACCACACGCTACCTGCTGCCCATAGGATTGCATATCCCGGCGCGAGATACTCGCCCTTGCTTGTGCCGTTTAAAATGAAAATAGCGAGTGGACCTAAAAATAAAAACGCGAGCCACCTGTATTGGCTAAGCTGTGCGTGGAAAAGAAGCGTTAACAAACCGGCTATCCACACGACACTTGCCAATAGGTTATTCATCAAAAATTGATCGCCAATAAATTTCAATGGACTTAATCCAGAATATTTACCCTCGGATGCGCGCTTAATAAATTCTAGATGTGCCCAATCATGCTGCATATTCCAGATGATGTATGGTGAAAAAATGATGAGCGCAATAATACCCGCAGCGTAGGGCCATGTTGTCGTTAACCACTTGCGTTGTGGTGTAATCACCAGACCAATAAAAAGACCACACCCGAGGAAAAGCACACCAATTTTATTGAGCAAGCCTAAGCCTAATACAAGGCCGAGTATAGGCCACAATCTTTTGTCTTCAGTTTGAATGATGCGCAACACGATATACCCAACAGCGGTCCAAATAAAAATGTCAATACTATTCATGGAGAAATGTGAATTCATGCCGATGCTGATCAGTGTGAATGAGCATAGGCCGGCTAATATTTGAGCGAACCATTTTCCGCCAAGGCGAAGGGTTATGAGGCCTGTGATGAAAATCGTTGCAGCACCGCACAACGCAGGAATAACACGAATGGCAAAAAGGGAATCGCCAAAGACAAGGGTTGAAAATTTTAGCATGAATACCGACAACGGGGGCTGGTCTACGTAGCCTGCTGCGAGGTGATCAGCGCACGCTAAATAATATAATTCGTCTCGGAAAATTCCGTAGCCACCGGTTGCGTTTATGACAAAGTGGAAAACAAGCTTTGCAACACTAATGTAGAAGATTGGCGCAAGGTCACCTTTAAAAAGTCGTTGTGAGAGCGCGGGCTTGAGTAACTTAAGTGTCGTTTCCATAGTTGGATTCAGGATAAAAAGATAAGGAGAAAATTCAGCATCGCTAGTTTGAATGGATTAACTTGTTAAATCAATATTATATTATGGATAGAATCTTAATCATCATCGGTCTGTTAATTTGTCTTGTAAAGACGGCATATGGTCAGCAACGGTTGCATCTGCTTTCAAAGACAGATGAAATTACACTGTACCTCACGGCGGCGGAGGTTAAGTCGGTGGCGCCCATTTCCTTAAAAGAGGGTACTACGACGGTAGTATTTGCGGGTTTGCCAATCTCGACTGTGGAAAACAGCGTCCAGGTTTCCTTACCCAAGGGCATTGAACTACTTTCGGTAGCAACTAACGAAGTCGCAGTCGACCCCACAAAAGCAGATCAAAATTTGCGCATGTTGCGAGATTCGCTTGAGTCGCTGCAACAGCGCTTGGAAGTTATTCAAAATCAAGTCGACGCCTTTCATGCCGAAAAAGAAATGTTGAAACAGAATCAGCATTTAGGCGGATCGCAAACAACGGTGTCGCTACTGGAATTAAATAAAGCAGCGGATTTTTTTCGGGAGAGAAATTTAAAAATCAACAATGCACTTTCTCTTTTGAACCGTAAGCTAAAAAAACTACAATCAGAATCGGACACACTGAGGTTGCAATATGATACGCGTTTAGGGCAGATTAAGCCGCTGCGAAAAGAGGTTGAAGTTGTTTTGTCTTCACCGATTGCACAAAAAATAGAGCTCACGTATCGTTACTTGATTACCGAGGCTGGGTGGAGCGCGGCTTATGACCTTGTTGCCACGGAGGTTAATAGACCTGTTACACTGAAATACAAAGCAAGGCTTTACAATGCCTCAGGCATAGATTGGAAGGATGTGAAGATTAGTCTATCAACAGGAGATCCATCGTTAAACGCCTCGCGACCTTACCTTACGGCATGGACGCTCAATTACAATTCGGCCGCAAACGAAGGTCAGCTGCAGTATAATAACAACATGAATGCGATGGCTGTGCAAAATGCTGAATCTTCTGATGAGGAGATTGCCGTTGCGGAAATGAGTACGACCTTTCCCATTGAAAAAAAACATTCTGTCCCCTCGCGCATACAACCTTATTGGATCGACTTGAGCACAGCATCGCTTGATGCCACGTTTGAATATCTCACGATTCCAAAAATCGATTTAAGCGCGTTCCTCATCGCGAAAGTTGCCGGATGGGAAAAACTCAATTTGATTGACGGCGATGCAAATGTGTATTTTGGAAACGCATACATTGGACAATCCAGGATCAACACGCGTTCAATGTCAGATACATTAGAACTTTCGCTAGGGCGCGACAATCAGATCATTGTAAGTCGCGCGAAGTTGGAAGATAAGGGTGAGACAAAATTGATTGGCACAAAACGTTCTGAAGCATTCAAATATGAAATCCTAATAAAGAATAATCGGAACGTTCCAATCACGATCAAGATTCAAGATCAAATTCCGGTGTCGCAAGAAAGCGATATCACCGTCGAACGGGACGATGTTAGCAATGCTTCAATGGATGCTTTGTCCGGAAGATTGCAATGGTTGAAAACAATTCCTGCAGGCCAGAACGTGGAGTTGACAAATGCTTTTACCGTCAGGTATCCTAAAGGAAAACACGTTAACATCCGGAAACAGCGCTTGGTGAAAACGCCGCGATATAGACACTAGAATAGGAGCGACAGTGTTTTATTCTCGTACAAGAGATAAATACCGAGCAGAATCAAGATAAATGGCGTTATTCGATGCCCATATTTTGATAGCGTGAGTTTCAGCAGGGGATGGTTGGAAAGGTAATTTGCAATGACACACCACAACAAAGTCATTAGCAAGAACACGCCGACCATTCCTATTTTTTCAAAAGATGACAGCGCTGCAAAGAGCGGAACATATACGCCGACATTATCACCACCGTTAGCAATTGTTACCAAAGCAACACCAATAATCATGTTCTTCGGTGATATCGAAATATTTTCATTCTCCTCGTCTTCATTATTAAATAACTGTTTGACGCCAAGATAAATTGGAAACAGTCCCAGAAAACCAATGAAAACCGGTGAAATGAAATTTCCCGCATAGGAGATGATGATGCTGATACCAATCAGCACACCTATACCCATAATTTGTCCAATGTAGATGTTGGGGGATTTGTAGTGTCTGTCACCAAAAAAAAGTGTTAGTAAAAATAGGTCATCGATGTTTGTGGCGATGAACGCTAGCGCGCTGGTAAGAATGAGTTCAAGTATCGGCAAGGTTTGACTTTGAAGAACAAAGATACATGTAGATATCACACTCGAAAAATACCTTATACATTCCATCGCTATTCTCTTTTGCTTTCACAGGAAATGATTATTTATGTGTAATGATTTAGTTCGACTTCGATAGTGCTAGAGGAAATTATCAACAGTTTCAAAATGTCTAAAACAATAGTATTGATCGACGATGATCCGGATGATTTAGACATCATGAAGGAAACTTTGGAAAAAGTAGCGCCATCGGCACGATGTATTAGCTTTCTTTACCCCGACGAGGCGGTTCGTGTAATCACAACAGAGTTTATTGTTGCCCCTGATATGATTATCATCGATATGAATATGCCACGCAAAACCGGGTTAGAATGTCTGCGGGAATTGCGTTCGCAAGAAACATTTGATGACACACCGATAATCATTTATTCGACAACGATAAGTCAAACGGTTCAAGATACACTTCGCAACGCGGGGGCTTCCCATGTTTTTCAGAAGCCATCGAAGTATGATGCTTGGGAAAAAGTTCTATCGCGTGTTTTGATCGATGTAGGCGGCCCTCAATAAATAGTGTACACTTTCGTTCATCATGCTGTTCAATATGTAACAGCGTGTAACAGGAAATACATCAAAATAAGCTTTCTAGTGGTATTTATCTCTGGCGTTCAATTTGCAAGACGTCGTCAAAACCGCATTATGAGAACTTTATTGATAGTTATCCTTTGGTGTATTTTGTTTATGATGTGTTGGCCATTAGCCTTACTACTCATCATTTTTTATCCTATTATTTGGCTGATCTTATTGCCCTTCCGGATTATAGGATTTACAGTTGAAGCGGTCTTCAAATTGATCGGCGAAATTCTGATGCTTCCTTTCCGCATTGTGAAAGGCCTTGCAAAGTAGGTTATAAATATCTTTCGACTCGAACATCAATGATGATGTCCGGCTTGTACTCATCAACATATTTCTGGTTATACTTTTTCCACAAAAAAGTAATGTCATAAAAGTGCAGTGAAAGGAATCGTTGAACAGCAGACGAATACGAGTCACGGAAGACAAGTACCCTTTTTTTATTCGTACACGTTTCGCAGCGTGTAATGATCGTTTCTTCTGGATATCCATCAGTGGAGAGGTATTCCACTTTAATGTCATCATGGCGATAGGTGAATGTGGGGATTGTATCTTTGAATGCCGTTGTGGTGGTTACGCCCAATAAATTCACGAGGTCTCCATTCGTTGTTTCATTCCAAGTAATCTCAAAGTCGGTTATTTTTTTCGGCACTACTTGTAGTTGCTCAAATCGCTGATTCAAGAATGACTCGTAGGCATAAAATGCGCCTAACTCGTTCCAGTGCGAATCAAGTTTAAGATAGAGCCTTCGTTCCTTCTTTTTACTGAGAAGGGCTTGCCGTACGTCGAAAAATTGTACAGCTGCATTTGTACGTTTTAAGTATTCTATTATTTGATCTGCTTTTGACGTTGAGCCTCGAATTTGCATCTTCATTTTTTGAGGAAGCAGTTCGGGATAAATGGTGTGTGTTTGTGGCCAAAAACCTGGAATATAAACTATGCCTGCTCGTTTATTGGTCTCGAATTTATCAATTAGCTTTTGACAATATTCTTCTAGGTCCTCCTCATTCAATTTATCGCGGTGTGTATAGCTATCATAGATAGCGTCTTTCCCGTCAGCACCATTGTAAAAAATCCAATTGTTGTCACCGACAATTACGTTGTCGTTGTTGATGGGCGAATTGAAAACTTTTAATTTCACCAAGCTTCCCCAATTGATGAGTTGACTTCGAAGTCCAAAATTATCATTGTAATATTTTTCGAAGTTTTTGGCGAAGGTCTTCGTCATTTCCATTGACGGCATTTTTGCGAGCTCTCGCTTTTCTAAATTTTGCGAAGGTGCCAAATCAAAAACTTGAATGAACATTGGCGTGATTAGAATTGCGCTAAAGATTGCGATCGTCGCATATCGTACTATTATGATCGGAAATTCAAAACGTAGATTCTTCGTGCTCATCATTTCAACATTTTCTAAAATCTAAAATAAATGAATGGGTTGTAGTTTGCTTGTGCTAACTCCAATATGGCAAACATGAAAAGTAGCATGTGGATAACGACAATGCCGATCAGTCGAAAACTTGATTGCTGAACGAGCCCACCATCACGGTGAGAAGATAATCGTTTCGGGAATTTTACATGCATGGAGAAGAAAACACCGGCGAGTAAAAGAAAAATGCTGTAGTTGTTTAGCATAACAAAAGCAACATCATTTTTACGAGAACCGGTTCCGACCATGTTGCCCAGATATTGGATAGCATGACTAAGGTTATCCGCGCGAAACAATACCCAGCCTACCAACACAACCAGAATTACGTACACATGTTTGAGCACGGATGGAAATTTCTCTGTTCGAATAATTTCACTTCTCTCAAGAATTAAGAAAAGACCATGAAAAAGTCCCCACACAACAAAGTTCCAACTTGCGCCGTGCCAAAGCCCGGTGACGAAGAATACAATAAACAGATTTAGATAGGTGCGGAATGGACCTTTCTGATTTCCGCCGAGCGGGATATAGAGATAGTCTCGAAACCATGTCGACAATGAGATATGCCATCGTCTCCAAAAGTCTTGTGTGGAAATAGCCGTATACGGGTAGTTGAAGTTTTCTTTGAATGTGAAGCCAAACATTTTAGCTAATCCAATGGCCATATCTGAATAGCCCGAAAAGTCAAAATAAATTTGCAGCATATACGCGATGGCACCAATCCAAGCTGCTGATATCGAAATGCCGTCACTCGATTGTTGAAAAGCTCGGTCTGCGATAAGCGCGGCTGTGTTGGCAACGAGAATTTTTTTTGCGAACCCCTGAATAAATCGAATGATCCCTTCAAAAAACATTTGAGATGTTTCTTGCCGTGCTCGAATTTGTGATTCGATGTCGGAGTATCTTACAATAGGACCGGCGACAAGCTGTGGAAAAAATGCAATATATAGTCCTAGATCAAAAGGATTCTTCTGGCCCGGTAATCCTTTTCTGTAGATATCAACGAGATAGGAAAGTCCATGAAAAGTGTAGAACGAAATTCCAATCGGGAGCGCCATGGTCTTACTGAATGCAAGCTCAGGAATTTCAAACGGGAGATTTGAAACGATAAATCCAAGATACTTATAATAGACAAGTAGGAGTAGATTGATGCAAATGCCGATTGCAAGAATTGCTTTCGAAACTTTCGGACGATGTGCGAAACCTGATATCCCAAGACCGGCGAAGTAGTTGATCATGGTCGAGGCAATCATCACCAACACTAACGCTCCCTCGCCCCATGCGTAAAAGACAAGACTTACAATGAGCAGAAAGAAATTCCGCAAACGCGGTGGTAATATAAAATTCAGGACAAGTACAAAAGGGAGGAATAAAAATAGGAAAACAGTGGAGCTGAATACCATAACTAGCAAGGGGCTTGGCGTCTTAACGCGGTGGCTTACGATTTTATAAGTCAAAGATAACGATCGTCGCCCACATCTTCGAAATAGAGAATCGCGTCAAAAATACCTATTAGTTCTCTATTTACAACAGAGATGTTCAGCATCCGGATGACGTAAGCATGAACCGTGACAGATGTTCATATACATCCGGTTGACTTTTGCGAGTTGATTGTCACATTAAAACTGATATGGTCAAAATACTAAAAACTGAAACTGTTTTTTTGCCGTATAAATCACAAGTTTTGTTAACTGATTAGTGTCAGCAAGTTTTCACCACAACCGCTCATACTTTGAAAAAGGGTTTACTTCTTCCGTACATTGCGCTCGTTTCCATCTGTTTGATCTGGGGCACGACCTACTTGGCCTTGCGCATCGCCGTAACACATTTTCCGCCATTCTTATTTGTCGTGATCCGACAGATCATTGCTGGTTTGATTCTCGGGGGTGGAGTTATGCTCGTACGTAAAACAAGTTTACCGTCATGGCGCGAAATCAGACGTCAAGCGATTGCAGGATTCTTTATGATTTCTCTCGGAAACGGGCTGGTTGCCTGGGCTGAAGTAGAGATTCCAAGTGGTATTGCTGCCATTATTTGTTCGCTCATGCCGGTAATGGTAATCCTTATAAACCTCACCATTAATAAAGACGAAAAACCAACGGTACCGATATTGCTCGGTGTAGCGATGGGACTGGCAGGTATTGTGATGATCTTTGGTGAAAATATTTCTGAGTTTGCCAATCCAACATATCTCTTGTCAATCATCATGGTATTTGTTGGCGTGATCAGTTGGGCAGGTGGAAGCATTTGGTTGAAGAAAGATAAAACGACATCGGACCCTTTTTTGAATGCCGGTATTCAGATGTTTTTTGGTGGCGTGTGGCTAATTCCTTTCTCGTTATTTTTCGACGATCTTGAAACCGTTCGGTGGACGCCAGAAGCTGCCTATGCGTTGGTGTATCTCATTATTCTTGGCTCTGTCGTCGCCTATGCATGTTATACGTTTGTATTGCGAAAGCTCCCAATGACAATCGTGTCTTTGTACGCCTATGTCAACCCGTTGGTCGCTGTGTTTCTAGGATGGCTTATACTTGATGAACAATTAAACCTCAACACGGTGATTGCTTTCGCACTTACCGTCGCCGGTATCTACGTTGTGAATCGAGGATATCAATTGCGTGATGCATGGAGAGCCCAACTGTCAGATCGATAAACACCTTGTTATGGAAAAGCATGTTACCACGACGCATGTGTCGATTCGTGTAGAAGATTACATTTCGTTTCACCAACCGTGGTTTGAAAAACTAAACCGCGCTTGGATCGAAGAACATTTCTGGATGGAGCCGATTGACTTTCAAGTGCTGCAGCATCCTGAAGAATACATCATTGCTCACGGTGGTGCAATATTGATGGCATATGTTGATAAAGAAATTGCGGGGACAGTGGCACTCAAGTATGTACAAGAAGGTGTGTACGAATTCACGAAGATGGCGGTCGATGAGAAGTTTCGCGGGATGAAAGTTGGACAGGCACTTGCTGAGGCTGCAATCTTAAAAGCTAAATCAAAAGGCGCACGGAAAATCATTTTGTATTCAAGCACAAAACTTAAACCTGCGCTCGCACTATATCGAAAAATTGGATTCGTTGATGTACCGGTTGACGGACCCTATAAAAGAAGCGACGTTAAAATGGAGTTATCTTTATTTGAACTGTAAGTCATGACTGTATTTTCAATACGTATTGCAACCATCGACGATGCTCCTTTGCTGCAGCGATTGGGTAGTAAAACTTTTTCTGATACTTTCAGTGCGTTCAATACCGCTGAAAATATGAAGCGTTATATCGAGAAGAATTTCTCTTCAGATAAAGTAAAGGAAGAACTCCTTGATACGAACGCTCAAACTATTTTATTACACGATGGCGCTGAATGCGTTGGGTTTGCCCGACTTCGACGAGGCGGTAATCCAGTTGAAATACAGGGTAAGGCAATAGAAATTGAGCGCATCTACGTGGAAAAAGATTATATCGGTGGTGGTGTGGGCAATGCATTGATGCAGGAGTGTATCCGCCGTGCTAAAGAAGATGGAGTAGAGGTGATATGGCTTGGTGTATGGGAACACAATCCCAGGGCTATCCGCTTCTATGAGAAAAATGGATTTAAGAAATTTAGTGAACACGTGTTTATGCTCGGCGACGATGCGCAAACCGATTGGCTCATGAGGAAAGATTTGAACTGACTATTAATGGTCTTAGCAAAAGCTGAGATGAAACTTCGATATACATACTAACATGCACTTTCGCGACGCCACCCTCGACGATCTCCCAACAATCGTGGCTATTTATAATTCCACCATCGCCTCGCGCATGGTCACCGCCGATACTGATGAAGTAACGGTGGATAGCCGTAGAAAATGGTTTGATGAACATTCTCCGACGAAACGACCACTGTGGATGGTTTCTGTTGGGCAACACGAAATTGGATGGGTGAGTTTTCAGTCTTTCTACGGTAGACCTGCATATAACGCTACCGTCGAGATTAGTATTTACCTCGACACCGCTGCGCGAGGGAAGGGATATGGAAAGGAAATTCTGAACGAAGCGATGAAGCGTTGTTCGCCACTCGGCATCAAAACATTGCTGGGATTCATCTTCGCGCACAACGAGCCAAGTATTAAGCTTTTTAAGCAAGCTGGTTTTACGGAGTGGGCAAACTTTCCAAATGTTGCAGAGCTTGATGGTGTCGAACGAAGTCTCATCATTCTCGGAAAAAGGCTGTCGTCGTGACGTAACGAACGAAAAGTGTACTACCCTTTTAAAAAAAAATAATTCATGAAAACAGTTGCCCTCGTAGTGTTCGATAACTTTACTGACATCGATCTATTTCTTCCTTGGGATTTATTCAACCGGGTTCGCCTCCGTGATAAGCAATGGGAGGTGAAGATTCTCGGAACAGCACCGCGCCATCAATCTCAGACAGGATTGTTTGTCGATACGCATGGTAGCATTGAAGAAGCTAACACCGCTGACGTTGTTTTCTTTACAAGTGGGGCGGGTACACGCAAACTAATGCGCGACGAATCCTATCTGACGCGATTCAAACTGAATCCTGAAAAGCAAGTGATTTGCTCGATGTGCTCAGGATCTTTGTTGCTTGCGGGCATGGGTTTGCTCAACGACATTTCTGCGACCACGTATCCAACAGCGGTAGAAGCATTGAAATCATTTGGTGTTGAAGTCGAAGAGAAACCGCTTGTTACACACGGGAACATTGCGACAGCAGCAGGATGTCTGGCAGCACTCGACCTGATCAGCTGGGTGTTAGAGAAGACCGCTGGAGCCAATATTAAAGATGATGTAATGGCTTCTGTACAGCCTGTTGGAAAAGGCCTTGAATGTATCTATTAAGAAATTATGTACACACCCAATCATTTTAAGCAGCCTGATGAAGCAGTGACGAAAAGTTTCATTCGAGAGAATGGATTTGGCACATTGATATCACAAGTGGAAGGATCTTTATGGGCGTCTCACATTCCGATGCAGCTGTCCGCAGACGGAAGCATATTGTCGGGACATGTTTCGCGCGGTAACAAAAGTTGGAAGTCGTTCGAAAATGCCAACGAGGTGCTGGCTATTTTTCAAGGTCCGCACACCTATATATCCTCGTCATGGTACGATCATCAAAATGTACCAACTTGGAATTACATCGCAGTACATGTATATGGTTCAATTCGAACAATCGAAGGTGAGGAACTATACCAGTCGTTGAAAGATCTGTTGGATACCTATGAAGCGCACGTCGAGCATCCTGTAACGATGGAATCACTTTCTGATGAATACGTTAACCAAAACCTCCGCGCGTTGGTAGGATTTCAAATTGAGATTTCGCGAATGGAAGCAAGTTATAAGCTATCACAAAATCGTGATGCAAAAAATCATCAATCGATCATTAAGCATCTCGAGCAAAGTAACGATGCAAACGCGCATGCTATTGCGAACGAAATGAAAAAGCATCATCCAAAAAATTGAACGAAAAAACCTCACTATCGAATAGCCACTTATGTCATACCTTAACACCACACTTCACCACGACTTTCAACAACTCGATACCATTTTACAAAAGTCGTTGCGCTTGGCGAATGAGTATTTTTCCAATCAAACGGAGATGGCTCCTGGTCGCTACATTCCAGATGTGATGTTGAATGATATGCCACGGATTGGTATCGGCGCGTCTGCCGTGCTCGACCTTTTTGCAAATTATTACGCTGAACAGATGGCGAATAGCGCCGGGCCACGATACTTCGGATTTGTTACCGGTGGGTCCACGCCAGCATCCATTGCAGGTGATTGGCTTGTGAGTGCATACGATCAAAATGCTTGTGGAAGTAATGACTCCATTGCGCCACAGATGGAACGACAAACACTTCATTTTCTAAAACAACTCTTGGGCATCGATGAGGAATACTTTGGATCATTCGTCACGGGCGCTACGATGTCAAATTTCGTGGGGCTCGCCATCGGTCGGCAATGGGTGGGCGAGCAATTTGGTATAGACTTTAGCCAAGATGGAATATCAGATAAAGCACCAATTAAGGTTGTAAGTGCGACACCTCACTCCAGTATATTCAAAGCGATGTCCATGCTCGGCATAGGTAGAAAATCGATGATTCATGTTCCAACCATGGACGGAAGGGAAGCGATTGACGTAAATGCGCTGGAAGATGTGCTGAAAGAAATCAATCATCCCGTGATTGTCGTTGCCAATGCTGGAACAGTGAATACGGTTGATTTTGATAACATGATCGCTATTGGTAAGCTGAAGAAGAAGTACAACTTTTGGCTACATGTTGACGGAGCTTTTGGTGCTTTCGCGGCATGTTCTGATAAGTACGATCATTTGATGAACGGTGTGAATCATGCAGATAGCATCACCGTTGACGCGCATAAATGGTTGAATGTGCCTTACGATGCGGCGATGCAATTCACGCGTCACCAGGCACTGCAACTGAAGGTATTTCAAAATAGTGCGGCTTACCTTGGCGATCCGTTGGCAAGCCCCGATTACTTTCACTACACACCTGAAAACTCACGGCGCTTTCGCGCGTTACCAGCTTGGTTTACTTTACTCGCTTATGGATGGGAGGGATATCGCGAGATGATTGAACGCAACTGTGATGCAGCGAAGTTATTGGCCGATGCGCTTGAGGCATCTTCCAATCGTTTTCAACTTTTGGCGCCGGTGAGAATGAATGTTGTTTGCTTTACCCTCACAGGTGTCATTACGATGGATGAGATCAAAACATTTTTGGCCGCTATACGCGACGACGGCAGAGTGTTCTTTACGCCCACAATGTACAAAGGGAAACCAGGAATTCGGGCGGCAATCTCCAATTGGAAGACACAACCCGAAGATATTGCCATCGCGGTGACGGCGCTAAACCAGGTTCATCAGGCGATTTTGCACACTACGTAGGCGGGTCTAAATCGACTCGAGGGCTTTTTTGAAGAAATTTGTGAGAATTATAGAAGATTATTAAGAAATTGTCGACGCGATAATTTAACGATATATGACTACCATCACGACCACGATTCCCGTACAACGGGTTGCAAAATCCAGAATCCAAGAAACAGATTTTAATAACCTGGAATTCGGTAAATACATTGCCGATCATATGCTCGTCTCTGATTTCAAAGACGGTAAGTGGCATGAACCTACCATCGTTCCGTTTGCAGATATTTCTGTGAGCCCTGCGATGCTTTCACTGCACTATGGACAATCGATCTTTGAAGGCATGAAAGCTTTCTGGATGGCTGATGGCAACATCAATATTTTCCGTCCGCACAAGCATAGTGCGCGCTTGAATCGTTCACTTGATCGCATGTGTATGCCGATCATCACTGAAGAGATGTTTATCCAATCGCTTCACGCTTTGGTAGAAACTGATAAAGAATGGATACCAAAGTCAGAAGGATCTTCCCTTTATATCCGCCCGTTGGTGTTTGCTTTTGAAGCGCGCCTCGGGGTAAAAGTTGCTGATCACTTTAAGTTCATTATCATGAACAGCCCAGTGGCAGCGTACCAACCTAAACCTTACCGCTTGAAGGTTGAGACAAAATTTACACGCACGGCAGAAGGTGGAACTGGTTTTGCAAAATGTGCCGGTAACTACGGTGGCGCTTTCTATCCCACACAAATTGCACGTGAGGAAGGATTTGATCAAGTGCTATGGACCGATCATAAGGAGCACAAGTATATCGATGAGGTAGGGATGATGAACGTTATGTTCGTCATCAATGGAAAATTGGTTACACCTCAGCTGACATCAGCTATTCTCGAAGGTGTGACGCGCGACACGATATTAACGCTGGCGAAAGATATGGGTGTTCAGATCGAAGAGCGCCGTGTGAGCGTTGAGGAAATTGAAAAAGGCTTGAAGAGTGGCGAAATTACAGAAGCATTCGGTGCAGGTACCGCTGCCGTTGTAGCGCCTATCGCCGTGATTCATATTAATGGATACGATCATCAAATACCAGTAGCGGGTGCTGATAGCTTCCAATCAAAAGTGAAAGCGAAGTTGCATAACATCCGCATGGGACTAGAGCCAGACATTCATGGTTGGAATCATATCATTCGCGTAAAATAATTTGGTTGCCTGATCTCTACGGTCAGGCAACTTTTTTTTGAACTTCTTCTTTTAACATCGGCCAAGTTCTTTTCCCGATCGTTCTATTCTTTAAAAATATTATTTGTGAAAGCAATACTTTTTAAAAGTCCAACATCGCCGTTGGTGGTTGAAGACATTAAAAAACCGAAGGCAACAAAAGATCAGGTATTGATCAAGCTTAAATATGCAGCGCTTAATCATCGTGATTTGTGGATTATGAAAGAACAAACACAAGTGTTGTCGGAGGGTATTGTTCTTGGCTCCGACGGCTGTGGCGTGATTGAAGACGTAGGGGAGGATGTAGACGACTTGTGGATTGGTAGTGAAGTAGTGATCAATCCGAGTCTTGACTGGGGAGAAAATCCAATTGTTCAAGGTGACAAATTTCGAATCCTTGGGTTTCCTGATCATGGTACATTCGCGGAATACATTGTCGTTTCAAAAAAATATATCTTCGAAAAACCTGAGCACCTGACGTCGGAACAAGCTGCCGCGGTACCATTGTCGGCGTTGACTGCTTATCGTGCTTTGTTTTCGAAGGCGCGTCTCCGTTCGAAAGAACGTGTGCTCATCACAGGTATTGGTGGTGGCGCCGCACTGTGGGCTTTACAATTTGCAGTTGCTTATCAAGCAAAGGTTTTCGTCACATCGGGCTCGGATGAAAAACTAGCGCAAGCAAAATCGTTGGGTGCGTTGGGTGGCTACAACTACAAAGACCCCGAGTGGGCAGCGAAAGCGGAAAAGGATAGCGCCGGATTTGACATCATTATCGATAGCGCAGGGGGTAATGATTTTAATAAGCTCATAGAGATTGCAGCACCGGGCGGACGCATCGTAAACTTTGGTAGAACGGCAGGGAATATTTCCGAGCTATCGACGCGGCTGCTCTATTGGAAGCAACTTTCTGTTCTCGGATCAACAATGGGAACCAGAGATGAGTTTTTGTCGATGCTCGACTTCCTTGAAAGCAGAAATCTCAAACCAGTGATCGATAAAGTATATCCTCTCGATCAAGTGAAAGAAGCTTTTCAACGAATGGAAACGGGTAATCAGTTTGGAAAGATTGTATTAAAAATTAGCTGACAGAATATGATGAAGAATTTTGAATCGGGAGAGTTCACCTATAGTACCGACAAATCGCTACTTGATGTAGATTATATTCACGCTTTTTTATCGCAGCGTTCGTATTGGGCGAAGGGAATTCCAAAAGAAGTTGTTGTTCGAAGTATCGAAAATTCGCTTTCGTTTGGGGTTTACCATCATCAGAAACAAGTTGGGTTTGCCAGAGTCGTTACTGACTATGCAACGTTTGGTTACCTGGCGGATGTTTTTATAGATGAAGGTTACCGTGGAAAGGGTTTATCGAAATCGCTGATGGAGTTTGTTTTCGGACTCGAAGAATTAAAAGGATTAAGAAGAATGGTTTTGGTCACCAGCGATGCGCACACACTCTACAGTCGTCATGGGTTTAAGGCATTGGCAGTGGCTGATCGATTTATGGAATTGCATAGACCGAACGTGTATAGCGCCCCGGTTTTATAGGATTAGTTCTCATTGCGTATGAAAAAAATATTGGTAGTTGTATTGGTTACATTAACGTTTGCTTGTAACCGTGAGAAAGCTAAGGATGCAAATGTTGACACGATGGCCGTAGAAAGAGATGCGGCGGTTGTTAAAAGTATTCCAAACGACTCAACGTATGAGCGCTTCCGTGATTTTAGAAATTACCTGGTCACGGGAAACGTCGCAGTTGAAGATATACAAGAAGTAAACTCAGTTTGCGCGGTCGTTGTCAGCCCTACCGATGAACAGATCAAATCGATGATCGAAGAAAATGGAGAGGAAGATTTTTCTACCATTGCCGACGATGCTTCTTTTTATCAGTCAGAAGGGACACTAACGCTCGACTCTTTTGGAATTAAGACAATCGAAGCTGAAAAACGATATATCAGATTTGTGGGTGAATCTGAAACCTGGGTTTTAGACATTCGACAGAAAGGTGCGCCGGAATGGAGTATTATATTTTTTGATCCTAAAAAAGCGCCGCAGGTTAATAGCTGGGTCGACATCACATTCGACGAGCTTATTGCTTATTATGGTTTAAAATAGTCGTTTTGACTTTTTGTTAGCAGAGACAGTTTTTTTGATTTATTTTCAAGGCGACAATTATTGTAAATCAGTATGGAGAAACAAACAAGACGGACTTTTCTGGCAACTGCCGCAGCACTTACGGCGACGGCTTCCGGGTTTTCACTGTCGGCACAAGAACCAAAATCTATGGAATCAAAAAATAAGAAAATGCTCGCGCACCATGTATTCTTCTGGTTGAAAAACCGTGACTCAAAAGAAGATCTTAATAAACTTATTGAAGGACTTCGTACACTGGAGAAAATTGAAAGTGTAAGAAGCATTCACATTGGTGTTCCAGCAAGCACCGAAATCCGTCCTGTGGTTGATGCTACCTACAGCGCATCAGAACTAATCTTCTTCGATGATGTCGCAGGTCAAGATATTTATCAAGTACATCCGATTCATAAAAAGTTCGTAGAGAACTATTCTCATCTGTGGGAGAAAGTGATCGTATACGATTCGATTGATATCTAATAAAAAAAGGCCTGCGCTAATCATCGCAGGCCTTTTCATTAATACGTTAACTTACGGCTCTTATTTTTTTCGAATGGTGCAGCCCACAGGTCTCACATCAGCCGCGTCTATACTTTGATTGGCGAGCATCGCGGTGATTGCATTTTTAAGATAGGTGTGGTGTACATCACCTTCTACTTGAGCGTTGTCATCTATCGATCCACTGTAAATTACGGTAAATTTTCCGCCACTATTTTTTAATAAGAAGGCATGTGGCGTTTTTGTCGCGCCAAGTTGTTGCATTAGTGTTTGATCTTTATCGGCAAGGTAAGGTGTGCTGATGCCGGATTGCTGAGCTTTCTTTTTCATTTGCTCAACTGATTCATTGCCATCAACGAGTGAATTGACGAGCAGCACAGGAACGTTGTCATGATAATCGCTCACGAGTTTCTGAATTCGCGCGCGGTAATATTCGTCGTAAGGGCAGCTGTTACTTGTGAAAATGATCACCATTCCTGCACAGGAAGGATAGGTACTCAACGAAATTTTTTCGCCGGTAAGCGCATTGGTTAGCGTGAAATTTTCAACGACTTTCTGCGCGCTGAGTTGAAATGAAATCGCTAATAAATACAAAAGCACAATTCGTTTCATGTTGCTATTCTTTTATTGAATACCATTACAAAATTCGGATGTACCGAATAATATAAAGGTACTACTGTAACGTCACTTGTTACAATAATCTTACCAGTAATCTCCCCCGCATCTTCCTTCAAAAAGGGACTAATGATGAGGTTTTCCGCTAGTGTAAGGTCTTTTTTGCCATAGAACTTGATCAGCGCCTCTTTACTGCACCAATAAATACAATGTTTAACAAGGTCACTGCCGGCGTCCGAAAGTTCATCGGGATGTAATACACGCGGACCTACCCGCAATAATTTAGCTTTGGGCTGCTCCAGGTCAATACCGACCGGCTGATGTTTGTCGATAAGTGCGGCAACGTAAGGGTAGGAATGGCTTAAGGACAGATGATAGCCATGAACCGCGACGGAAGGCTTGCCATGATCGTCTTTGGCAATACCATGGTAGGGAAGTCCCCAGCTTTCAAGAAGCACCTTAACCAATAGTCTTGCGCTCAGCCATTCAAGGCGTTTGTTGGGATTCGTAAAAGATTCTGGAATTTTTTCTTCGGAAAGATGCGGAACTAGTGCGTTTTCGTCTTCGTTGATGAGCCACAGTCCTAAGGCACGGTCTTGTTCCAGTACGATTTTTTCTAAGGGCATGTGTAAAGTTCTTTTCAAAACCTGCCGAAAGTTAGAACTTTCGGCTTCTTTAGCGCATAATGTCGAAAATAGAAGTTTTAAAACGCAATACACTTACCGGTCATCGCGACTGTGTTTATACACTCCAGCCTTCTGCTGAAAGCTCAGTTTTTTTTTCAGGATCTGGCGATGGCATGGTTGTTTTATGGGATTTACGCAATCCGGAAAATGGTGAGGTCGTCGCTAAACTTCCGAACTCGGTGTATGCCTTGCACTACCATCAGTTCAGCAACACGCTGATAGTGGGTCATAATTACGATGGTATTCATGTGATCGACTATCAGAATAAAAAGGAAATCGGGTCGTTACAATTAACGAAGGGGTCCATTTTTGATATTCAGTCGTTGGGAAATTGGGTTTGGATAGCAACGGGCGACGGCGAGGTGATCAAAGTGAATCTGCGTGAGCTTACGATCGAGGCGAAGGTAAAATACAGTGAACGCAGTGCTAGGTGCATGACGATTAGCGCTGAACGATCGGAGATAGCCGTCGGTTACAGCGACAACAGAATACGGATTCTGGATTTGGAAACGATGGCGTTAAAACAAGAGTGGGAGGCGCATACAAATTCGGTTTTTGTGGTCCGATATTCGCCCGATGGCACCTTATTGGTGAGTGGTTCACGCGATGCCCGGCTAAAATCATGGGATTCTAACGGTGGATATACGCTCTCAACAGAGGTGGTAGCGCACCTGTTTGCGATAAATCACCTGGATTTTAGCCCGGATAGTAAACATTTTGTAACTTGTAGCATGGATAAGTCCATTAAGGTGTGGGATGCCGCGACCTTTAAACTCTTGAAAGTGATTGATCGCGCAAGGCACGCCGGACATGGAAACTCCGTCAATAAACTGCTTTGGACACCCTACAATGATCAACTGCTGAGTGCTGGCGATGACCGCACCATTTCCGTTTGGAACATCATTTTTTAAACTATAAATATCTATGAGAGTAACACCACTTGAAATCCGTCAGAAGACCTTCGAAAGGAATTTTCGAGGTTATCAGACTGAAGAAGTTCACGCCTTCTTACAAACCCTTTCTCAGGAATGGGAGCGCATGTCGGACGATAACAAAGAACTACGCATCAAGTTGGAAGCCACGGAACGTGAAGTCACAAAACTTCGCGAAGTGGAAACGTCACTCTATAAAACCTTGAAGACGGCGGAAGACACTGGCGCCAGTGTAATAGAACAGGCACGCACGGCTGCAGAACTTCACCTGAAGGAATCGCAGCTTAAAGCTGAGGCCATGTTGAATGAAGCCAAGAGCAAAGCAAAAGACACAATCGAGGAATCAGATGAACGCGCTCGTCAGATTGTTGACGAAATGGAAGACCGCCTTCGTATTTTGGTTGAGAGCTACAAAAAGCTAGAATCTTCGCGAGAGGATTTATTGGCTGATCTTAAACGCATGGCCAACGAAACGATGGAAAGAGTTGAAAGAGCTAAAAACATGTCTAAGGATTTTAATCCGGATCAGCATTTGGCGATGGCTAAACGTGAAGCCAAAAAATTAGCGTTCCCGAATATTGATTTCGATCGTAAGCTCAAACCCGAACCAGTTCCGGTTGTTGAAAAAGAAATCGTGCTGCAACACGTTACACTACCACCTGTTGATGTACCTCAGCCGCGGAAAGTACAAAAATCTTTTTTTGACGAGATAGGATGAACGGACGTATTGCCCTCGAGGGATTAGAGTTTCATGCTTATCACGGTGTGTATCCGCACGAACGTGAATCTGGAAATTTTTTTGAAATAGATATCGCGGTAGAGACTGACTTTACGCAAGGCGCAGCGCATGACGATCTGCGCGGTACAGTGAACTACGAGACGCTTTTCAAAATCGTAAAAGATGAAATGGAAAAGCCCTCGAAATTATTAGAGACGGTGGCAGAAAAGATAGTGTCGGATGTTTTGGAAATGCTTCCACCCGTGGCCATTGTCGAGCTTAAGATTTCGAAATTAAATCCGCCGATTGGAGGGAAGTGCAAAAAAGCTACGATCCTCTTGACGCGACGTCGCTAGGAAGACACGGTTTCGTTCTTAGTGGCGCTGTCAACGAACATAAATCCGCGTGAGTCAGCCCCTTCGTAGAAGTCTACTTCCTTGCCGATGATGTACATCGTATGTCGCTTGTCAAGATATACAGGGATACCGTCGATGATGTAGGCGAGATCTTTTTCCGTTTTCTTATCGAAACCGATAATTAACGTAACCCCGCAGCCACCACCACGAACGCCCACACGCAGTCCATAATCGGCCGGAATATTTTTTGACGTCATAATTTTCCGGATTTCTTCGGCTGCCCGTTGGGAAATTGTAACTGGTTGAAGTTGATCGAACATGTTCGTTATTGGTTTGCCGCCAGAAATATACCGTGAACCGTTGGTGGTGTTGCCAGATCGGTCAACAGTATTTCCCGCAAAAGTATTAACTTTCAAATCTTAAATAAAGTTTAGTTTACCTATGGACGCACTTGTTGAGTTTGCAAAATTTCTTGTTCCCACCTTCGTTTTCTTGTATGCAGCTTATCTCATTGTAAGATCGTTTTTACATAAAGAAATTGAAATGCGTAAGCTTGAGGTTCGCGGTCGCAGCATCGAAACGATCTTGCCAAGCCGCCTTCAGGCATATGAACGTATCACATTATTCCTGGAGCGTATTTCGCCGCAGAATCTGCTGGTGCGTCTAAATACCCCAGGTATCGCGGCACGAGAATTTCACCAACTGCTATTGACAGAGATTCGTAATGAATATAATCATAATGTATCGCAGCAAGTCTACATGAGTGAGCACGTTTGGAATATCGTGAAGAACGCCAAGGAAGATTTGATCGTAAGCATAAACGATGCAGCAGGGGAAATGAAGCCGGAAGCCACGAGTCTTGATTTGTCAAAGAAAATATTTGAGAAGTCAGTTAATAAAAGCGTCGACCCTATCGCACACGCGTTGTCGGAGCTCAAGAAAGAAATTCAGCAAACTTTCTAAATTATATCAAACATGGGCAGCAACAATCCTTTTTTTAAGATAGCCCTTAACAAAGCTTCAAAATGGTTGGGGAAACCTGGGCGTGTTTTAAAACTTGTTGTAGACCTTTCACAGAAAATTCGAAGCGTTAATTGGAAAGAGGTAAAAGGTGGTGAACTAAAAGAAATGTTCTTCACGATGGGCCGCATGTTGAAAGCTTATGCTACGGGAAAGTATCGAGAGGTACCTTGGAAAGCTTTGCTGTTGATCGCTGCCGCTGTAATATACTTTGTAAATCCCATCGATCTTATTCCGGATTGGATACCAGGACTCGGCATCACGGATGATCTGGGTATTTTAACAACCGTTTACAAAAGTGTTTCCGACGAAGTACAAAAATTCGTAGCGTGGGAGAAAGCAAATCAAATCTCAATTGAAGCGCTATGAAGACAGCGCTAATCGCAGGCAGCACGGGGCTAATCGGAAAGCAACTACTTCAGTTGCTCTTGGCTAGCGAACGATATTCAAAAGTTATCGCCGTAACGAGAACAGATTTACCACAACATCCGAAGCTTACTCAAATCAAAACGGAGTTCGGCGCAATCGGCGAAAGATCAACACACTTGATTGCCGATGATGTCTTTTGTTGTTTGGGTACAACCATGGCGAAAGCTGGCTCGAAGGAACAATTTTATCAAGTTGACTTTTATTATCCATTACTCTTAGCAAAACTTTGCAAAGCTGAAGGAGCAAAACAATATCTGCTAGTGTCTGCGTTGGGCGCTGATAAAAAGTCTTCTATTTATTATAATCAGGTAAAGGGCGAAATTGAAGAAGCGATTGAAGATGTTGGCTTTCCTACCGTTCATGTTTTTAGACCATCGCTGTTGCTTGGATCACGTGATGAAAAACGTGCCGGTGAAGATTCCGCTAAGTTCATCTATAAGTACTTTGGATTTTTAATTCCGAAACGCTTCAAAGCAATAGAGTCGGCGAAAGTGGCGCGGGCAATGCTTTCATTTGCATCCAAAGAACAGCCTGGATTATTTATTCATGAATCGAAAGATTTGCAACAGTTTTAATTAACAGCAAGAATGATCGCAGTTGTTCAACGGGTTTCACAAGCTTCTGTAACGATTGATGGCGTGGTGAAGTCTTCTATAAAAAAAGGACTCTTGGTTTTAGTAGGAATTGAGGACGCCGACAACGCAGAAGATATCGAATGGCTTTCTGCGAAAATCATCAACCTGAGAATCTTTAACGATGATGCTGGTGTGATGAACCTTAGTGTCAAAGATATTGCCGGCGACGTGATTGTTGTAAGCCAATTTACATTGCATGCAAGTACAAAGAAGGGTAATCGTCCTTCGTATTTAAAAGCATCAAAGCCTGACGTCGCCATACCGATGTATGAGAAATTTGTAGCCACGGTGGAACTGCAGCTAGAAAGGTCGGTTCAAACTGGCGAATTCGGTGCCGACATGAAAGTTTCATTGCTGAACGATGGCCCCGTAACCATTGTTATCGATACCAAGAACAAGGTATGAAAATCATATTGCAACAGGGAGACATCACAAAGCTTTCGGTCGACGCGATTGTAAACGCCGCCAATACAAGTTTGCTGGGAGGTGGCGGTGTTGATAGCGCGATTCATCGTGCTGGCGGACCGAAAATTTTAGCCGAATGTATGCTCATCAGAAATAAACAAGGAGGATGCGAAACAGGTGAAGCGGTGATCACGTCGGCGGGAAATCTGAAAGCGCGATTTGTGATTCATACGGTAGGGCCGGTATGGAATGGTGGCCATCATAATGAAGAAAAATTATTGACGAGTGCCTATCACAATAGCTTGAAATTAGCCACATCGTATGCGGTTCGTACTATTGCGTTTCCAAACATCAGCACAGGCATTTATCATTTTCCGAAGGAAAAAGCTGCGCGAATTGCGATCGACACAGTAACGCGTTTCGACGCATCAGCGATGTATATCGAGGAAGTGATCTTCTGCTGTTTTGATGAAGAAAATTATAAGTTGTATCAAAATCTTTTGAAGTAGTACTATGAAAAATATTGTCGCTGCATTGTTTTGCCTTTGTATTACGTCGCTTGTTGTGGCCCAAAATAAGTATGGCTTAAAGGTTTCGAACAAGGCAGACTATTTGAGAGCGATAAAACTCGATCCGAAGAAAACGTTGATCGACTTAGAGAAGCACATTCCTGGTATTGTGCTAGACATACGGTATGCGACAACGAATAATTTTACAGGTGAACAAATTTACAATCTCTCCAAAGCGTATGCGCGAAAACCGGTAGCCGATGCGTTGAAAAAAGTCCAGGCGGATCTAGAGACGCAAGGGTTGGGAATAAAAATCTTCGATGCTTACCGACCCTATAAAGCGACGGTGAAATTTTATGAAGTGTATAAAGATACAACTTATGTTGCGTCACCTTATCGCGGCTCGCGTCACAATCGTGGATGTGCTATCGACATGACGTTGATCTACCTAAAGACTGGCGAAGAATTAAAAATGCCGACGCCATATGATTCGTTTAAAAAAGAAGCCTGGCCTTCTACACCTATCAGCGATCCGGAAGCCCGTAAGAACAGGAAACTCATTATTGATGCCATGCAAAAGCACGGGTTTAAAGTGAACAGTTCCGAATGGTGGCATTTTGACTTTATAGGATATCGACAATATGAAGTGCTCGATATCGATTTTGAAGAATTACCATAAACCCTTCCAACACACACTACATGACCATAGAACAAGCACAGCAACAAGTTGATGAATGGATAAAAACAATTGGGGTTCGATATTTTAGCGAGCTCACGAACATGGCTGTCCTAACGGAGGAGGTAGGCGAAGTTGCGCGGATTATTGCACGTCGTTACGGAGAGCAGTCAGAAAAAGAATCTGATAAGGGCAAGGATCTAGGCGATGAACTTGCCGATGTGTTGTGGGTGGTTATTTGTCTGGCAAATCAAACCGGTGTTAACCTCGAAGAATCTTTCAAACGAAACCTTGAGAAGAAGACAATACGTGATAAAGACCGCCACCGCGATAACCCCAAGCTTCAGTAAGCAGTTTACTTAATGCGCTAAATCACGCAATTCAATATCTGTCGCATTCGAATAATAAAAGTGTGTCCATGTGCTCTTGCGCCTATGGGAAATTTGCCACAGTTTAGTAGAGAACTTTATTCCGACACCTATGGCAGAAAATCAGCGCTATCTCGCACTCGATGTTTTCAGAGGCATGACCGTGTGCTTTATGATCATTGTAAACTCCCCAGGTAGTTGGGGCCACATCTATGCACCGCTAGAACACGCGCCATGGCATGGATTCACACCTACTGATCTGGTATTTCCATCTTTCTTATTTGCAGTCGGCAATGCGTTGGCTTTCGTGATGTATAAGTATGAAGGACAAGGGGAAAGTATCTTTTGGACGCGAACTATAAAACGTCTGTGTATCATCTTTTTGATCGGCTACCTCTTGTCATGGTTCCCGTTTTACAATTTTGGAACAGGTGAGTTTAAAGCGATTGGACATACGCGTATACCAGGCGTGCTTCAACGAATCGCGTTGTGTTATTTCTTCGCTTCTATTATTATTCACTATTGCTCGAAAAATCTTATCGTCATTATCAGTGGACTGTTATTGTTGGGGTACTGGATCGTCGTATATGCGTTTGGAGATCCCAATGATCCGTACAGCCTCTCAGGATTTATTGGAAACGACATGGATAAATTGCTGTTAGGTGATAATCATCTTTATCATGGTGAGGGTGTTGCTTTCGATCCTGAAGGAATTCTCAGCACGTTACCTGCGATTGTCAATGTTACATTCGGATACCTCGCTGGCGACTTCATTAGAAAAAATGGAAATAATTTTGAGACGATTGCCAAGTTGATGTTGTACGGTGCGGGTGCAGTAGTGCTTGCCCTTACCTGGCACATGGCGTTTCCAATCAATAAAAAACTTTGGACAAGTTCATTCGTCCTTGTTACCGTCGGCATCGACATGATGTTTATCGGAACATTAATCTACGTGATCGAAATTCTCAAGAAAGTAAAATGGACAAACTTCTTTGTTGTGTTCGGGCGAAATCCTTTGTTCATATACATCCTCGCTGATGTACTGATCACTTTGTTCTATATTATTCCGGTGGGAGATAAAACGTTTGGCGGCTGGCTTTTTGAAGACTTTTATGGTAGCGTGATGAGTCCAATCAACGCATCGCTAGCCTTCGCGCTCACGTTTATGCTGATCAACTGGGCGATAGGATATGTGATGGATAAAAAGAAAATATACGTACGCGTATAATCTTAGACTAAAAGCACGCCGTCTTTTAACCGCGGAACCACGTCATATTGATCTGGTGTCAGGCAGAATTCAATGTCTTTGTAGATGTTCAATTTTGCCAGACGCTGAACGTGGCTTGAATCTTTCAGGAAGTCTACCATATCGTGCTTTGCCTGATTGTACAGATGCTGTGCTGCCGTTGGAGCATCACACTCTGGCATGTAAATATCCTTCAGCAATTCAACAATGGCGCCTGCAAATAATGTGTCCTCTAAATTGACTTTGCCTTTCCATCCAGCGCAAACCACAAGAATGTTATTAGGGCTCTGACGTAAATAGTTTACGACGGCGGATAAATTCAAAAATGAACCGACGACAATCTCTCTGGCACCGATCGATTTTGCGATCGCCTGTGTTCCATTCGTGGTGGTGAAGGCAATATGTTTTCCTTTCAATTCTTCAGCCATGTATTCGAATGGAGAATTGCCAAGGTCAAAACCATCTACTTTTTTTCCGTCACGCTCACCTGAAGTGAAATAGCCCTTACTTTTCATGGCCAGACATTCTTCTAGCTTGGCAAATGGTGTGATGCTGCCAATGCCATGTGCAAACGCGGTGGTCATGCACGATGTAGCGCGAAATATATCGACAACAACAACGGTTCTGTCATGCACTTTGTAAAGGTGCATCAAGTCAGGACTTAGACATACGTCGATGGTTTTCATAGGTGCGTTGACGTGTTGCAGTGTTGATGTGTTAACGTTGAATGCACATAAAAACATATATATGCATTCAACAAGGAAGAGTCTATGCTATTAAAGGGAGTTTGCTCACCACAGCTTTTAATGCGCGGCCGCGAACGTCAATGAAGATTTCGCTTCCTACCGATGAATTTTCTGTGGTAACATAGCCAAGTCCAATACCAATCGATAGCATTGGTGATTGTGTTCCGGACGTTACTTTTCCAATGACTGCTCCACTGGCATCTTTAATTTGGTAGTCATGACGCGGAATGCCTTTGTCGATCATCTTAAATCCAACAAGCTTACGTTTTACGCCGGCTTCCTTTTGATTTTTAATCGCAGCTGAATTCGTAAACTCTTTGGTGAACTTTGTTATCCAACCTAAGCCACCTTCGATGGGTGATGTGCTGTCATCGATATCATTTCCATAAAGACAGAAACCCATCTCGAGACGAAGTGTATCCCTTGCACCAAGCCCGATTGGTTTGATGTCGAATTCTTTTCCGGCTTCGAAAATTGCTTTCCAGATTTTTTCCGCGTGCGCTTTATCAACATAAATTTCAAAACCGCCAGCACCGGTGTACCCTGTATTAGACATGACCACGTCTTTCACGCCACTAAAATCACCGATTGCGAAGTGATAATATTTAATAGCGCTTAAGTCTGCGGCGGTGAGTTTCTGTAATGTCGCTACCGCTTTAGGACCTTGCACGGCGAAAAGACATATATCCGAAGAGATATTTTTCATGTCTACACCTTTTGTGTTGAACCTGCTGATCCAATTCCAGTCTTTGTCAATATTGGAGGCATTGACCACGAGGAGGTAGTCGTTGTCTTTTATTTTATAAACGATCAGGTCATCAACAATGCCCCCCGTTTCATTCGGCAGACATGAATATTGTGCTTGGCCGTCAATGAGTTTTGAAGCATCGTTGCTCGTCACGCGTTGAATGAGATCCAAGGCATCCGGGCCCTTCAACGTAAATTCACCCATGTGCGAAACATCGAACACGCCGACGCCATTGCGCACCGTCATATGCTCTTCAATGTCGGATGAATAGCGCACAGGCATGTTATACCCAGCAAAAGGAACCATTTTCGCTCCAAGGTTCACGTGGAGATCATTCAGCGGTACTTGTTTTATGTCTTCCATAGCGATCGTTTGTGCGGCAAAAATAAGCTTTAAGCTTAAAGGGTAAAGCGGAAAGCCTAGTTTTTAAATGCCGCAATTGAATGATCACCGGCTTTGAGGTTGACCATTTAGGCCATTTGTATCAATACGAATTTAGATTTTCGCTTTTTCAATTGCCTCTTGCATTTCCGCGTCTAGCTTCTTCACCTTCACCATTTCGTTTTCGAGATACTCGCGCGCTTTCTCTACGCCGTCAATACTATCGTTGAGGGGATTGTATTTATGCATCCAATCCATCATCAGCTTATCAGCCGAGTCCAAAGTAGCAATTGATTTTTCAATAGCAGCCTTGCCTGTTTCAGTCATCACAGAATCCGAAAGCGTCGTTTTAAGCTGACGGCGAATTTTTTGAATTTCTTCCATTTTCTCCATCGCGTCCATGTGAATCTTGTCGATCTCACGTTCTAAAACTGCATTCGCACTTTCTTCTTGGACTGGGTCACCCGCGGCTTCTTGCGGTTTGTTACCACAACTTAATAGCGCAATGATGCTTATAAATAAGAAGGCTTTGATAACTGCTTTCATGTTTTTTGATTTTGGAAACAAGGTACAAGCACAGCACGATACATAACAGTAACTTCACATAAGCGGCGGTTAACTGTTGAAAATTTCGACTATTAAATCGCTAACAAGCATTAGTTCTATTAAAAAATTTGCAAAAATTTGTAAAAAGATTAAAGCCTGTTTGGAACTCCTGACAAATTGCACTTATCTTTGACTTATATCAATTTGATATGAAAAGCAACACATTCTTTTATTTTTATTACTACTTCTTTAGTACCCGAACGGGACTTTAGAGAGGATGCGTTGTTAAAGATAAATAACAAAGAAACTCAAAAAGGTCCCGGGCAGCCGGGACTTTTTTTTTGACCACGATGTACGAATACACGATCAAAAGATAGTTTGACGATCGGCTCTTAAATGGGGCGATTGATTACGGAAGACACAGTAAAGAAATGGCAAAGAAGAAAAAAACAAGAGTAGCAATTCAGGGAATCACAGCGAGCTTTCACGAAGTAGCCGCGTTTACATACTTCGGTGAATCAGTCGAAACGGTAGAGTGTCTTACGTTTCATCAACTGTGTGAAAGTCTGAAGAACGGTGAGTCTGACTATGCCGTTATGGCGATTGAGAATTCTATTGCAGGAAGCATTTTGCCCAACTACTTCTTGTTGCAGAGCTATCACTTTAGCATCATCGGTGAGCTTTATCTTCCCATTCATATGCACTTGATGGCATTGCCAGGTGTTAAGATTGAAAATCTTAAGTGCATAGAATCTCATCCAATGGCAATTCGCCAGTGTACTGAATTTTTACATGCATTGAAAGGTGTTGAAATTCGAGAAAGCGATGATACTGCACTTTCAGCAAAGCGCGTGAAGGAACTGAAGCTAAAAGACACAGCTGCCATCGCGAATGAGTTTGCCGCTAAAAAGTTTGGACTGCAGATACTCGAGAAAAGAATCGAAACGCATAAGAAGAACTTTACACGCTTTTTGATTTTAACAAAACGGAGTAGTGACAATGCTACGTCAAATAAAGCTTCGATGTATTTCGAAGTTGCCAATGAAGTAGGAAGCCTTGCCGATGCACTGATGACTTTTAAAAATAATAGCATCAACCTTACCAAGATTCAATCTATTCCAATCATCGGCAAGCCAAGTGAATACTCCATTCACGTCGATGTTGAGTGGAAGAAACGAAAGAATTATGATGACGCACTAAAACAAGTGCTGCGACAGGTGAAGAATTTGAATGTGCTTGGTGAGTATAAGAAGGCGAAGATCGAGTACAAGTAATTTGAACTACAAGAAATAAGAATAAGTCGCTTTTTGAACGACACGCATACAAGAAAGATATGATTAAAACAGCCAATAGAATTGCCAACGTAGAAGAGTACTACTTCAGTAGAAAACTTGCTGAAGTCCGCACACTCGATACGCCGGAGTTACGGGTGATCAACCTTGGTATCGGTAGCCCTGATCAAGCGCCGTCATCGCCGGTGATCGACGCGTTGATTGCATCGGCGAAGAATCCAGCGCACCACGGATATCAGAGCTACAAAGGTATTCCTGCATTTAGAAAAGCTATTGCTGATTTTTATGCAAACACTTACAACGTTGCGTTAAATACCGAAACAGATATTCTTCCGCTCATGGGATCGAAAGAAGGTATCATGCATATCGCGATGGCTTTCCTTAACGATGGCGAAGAAGTGCTTATTCCTAATCCGGGGTATCCAACCTATTCGTCGGTTGCAAATTTGGTAGGCGCGAAATTAAGACCGTATAATCTTCGCGAAGACCTCAATTGGGGAATCGACATCGATGCGCTCAAGAAGAGTGATCTTTCGAAGGTGAAATTGATGTGGGTGAATTTTCCGCACATGCCAACAGGTCGCACGGCCTCACGCGAAGAGTTGAAGGAACTCGTCGACCTTGCACGGAAACATCAGTTCTTGATTGTGAATGACAATCCCTACAGTTTGATTCTTAACGATTCTCCAATGAGCATCTTAAGTATCGAAGGTGCTGAAGAGGTAGCACTCGAGTTAAATTCGTTATCCAAATCGCATAACATGGCAGGATGGCGTCTCGGGTGGGTTGCTGGAAAGAAAGAATATATCGACGCTGTTTTAAAAGTTAAAAGCAATATGGATTCAGGGATGTTTCTAGGATTGCAAGATGCTGCGACGGAAGCGTTGAAGAATGGTGAAGAGTGGTTTACGGCGTTGAACAAAGTCTATGCTGAACGTAAAGCCGTTGGCAAAAAGCTACTCGATCTATTAGGTTGCACGTATGCAGAAAAACAATCTGGTCTTTTTGTTTGGGCAAAAGCACCAGCGCATGTTACCGATGTAGAGAAATGGATTGATGAGATTCTCTATGGAACAAAAGTGTTTATCACACCCGGATTTATTTTTGGTGAAGCCGGAAGACGTTATATCAGAATTTCACTTTGCTGTACCGTTGAGTCGCTCAATGAAGCATTGACAAGAATTCAAAAACACCTCGAAGCGAAGCACACTGAACAAATAGTCGTAAAGTAAGTAATATGAAAACCACAGTTATTGGTTTGGGACTTATTGGCGGATCGATTGCCATCGACTTAAGAAAGGCGGGGATTGCTACGAGTTTGGTTGGTGTTGATCGCAATTCGGATCATGCAGCAAAGGCAATAGAACTCGGGATAGTCGATGAAATAGATTTGACCGACAACGCCCTTCAAACGGCAGACTTGATTATCGTTGCTATTCCTGTGAATGCAATGTGTCAATTATTGCCATCGATTCTTGATCAAATCAAAGCAGATGCTGTTGTGATTGACGCAGGTTCTACGAAAAATCTGATCTGTAAAGCTGTGGCAACGCATGCTAAGCGAGATCAATTTGTCGCTGCACATCCCATCGCAGGTACAGAAAACTCTGGCCCGACCGCAGCATTTTCAGGATTGTTCCGTGGTAAGACAAACATCGTATGTGAACGTGAAAAATCCGCGCCACAAGCTTTGGCGTTGACATTGAAAGTGTTCGAGGCGCTTGGAATGAATACCATCTTCATGGAGTCTGACGAACATGATAAACACGTTGCCTATGTATCACACTTGTCGCACGTGAGCTCATTTTTATTGGGTCAAACGGTGCTCGATATTGAGAAAGATGAAAAGAACATTTTTGCACTCGCCGGAAGTGGTTTTGCATCGACAGTTCGATTGGCGAAAAGTTCACCTGAGATGTGGGCGCCAATCTTCGAACAAAATTTAGATTATCTCAGCCAAGCGCTGCAAGAATACATTATGCACCTTCAACGTTTCCACTATCACCTGTTGAAACGTGATACCACCGAGTTACATCGAATCATGTCAAAAGCAAATGAAATTCGGAGGGTACTTGAAGGAATCGAATTGAAAACAAAAAATCAACACCAGACACAACCAGCTGGGTAATACTGGTAATCAAATAAGCAACTGAAAAAATTAAATAATCGCCGTCATGAAAAACGTACTTCAACTTCAATCAATTTCGACCTGGCTACCAACAGCCAGTAAGCCTGTCATCATCAGCGGACCATGCAGCGCAGAGACAGAAGATCAAATGATCACCACTGCGAAACAACTTGCTGCAACCGGAAAGGTTCATGCACTTCGCGCTGGTATTTGGAAACCGCGCACAAGACCAGGTCAGTATGAAGGTGCCGGTGAAGAAGGTCTGAAGTGGCTCGCGCAAGCAAAGAAAGAAACAGGTTTGCCAATCACAACTGAAGTTGCAAACGCGGCTCACGTAAATGCATGTTTGAAAGCGGGTGTCGATATTCTTTGGATCGGTGCACGTACAACGGTGAACCCTTTCTCGGTGCAAGAAATTGCCGATGCTTTGAAAGGTGTTGACATTCCGGTGATGGTTAAAAATCCAATCAACCCGGATCTAGAGTTATGGATTGGCGGTTTGGAGCGTCTTAACAAAGCGGGTATCACGAAGCTGGCCGCGATTCACCGTGGATTCTCGTCATTCGAAAAAGGCCCTTTCAGAAATGCACCAATGTGGGATCTGGGCATCGAACTAAAAACGCGTATTCCCGATCTTGATATCATCTGCGATCCAAGCCACATCGCTGGTAATCGCGAATTGATCGCTATGATTTCACAAAAAGCACTTGACCTTGATATGGCCGGTGTGATGATCGAAAGTCACATCAACCCAGATGCTGCGTGGAGCGATGCGAAACAACAAGTAACGCCAGCGGTCCTCGGTAAAATTGTTGATAGCCTCGTCGTTCGTAGTGTTTCTTCTGATAACAAGACGTTCAAAGACACGCTGAGCATCCTTCGTGATCAAATTGACCAGTTAGATGACGAAATCATGCAAAAACTTGCGTCACGTATGAAGATCTCCGAGAAGATCGGACAATACAAGAAAGAAAACAATGTGACGATCCTCCAAGTGTCACGTTGGGAAGAAATCATTCAAACACGCATTAAGCTTGGAAAAGCGATGGGTCTCAACGAAGAGTTTACGGCCGAGTTGCTAAAGCTTATCCACCAAGAGTCAATTCAAATTCAGACGACGGTGATGAATAAAGTTGCTGAACGCGTCTAGTTCTTACACCAGTTAGAATGAGCCACAACATTTGCGTTGTGGCTCATTTGCGTAAGGGGAATATTTTCTTATTTTGATAGACAATTTTTTACCCCTATGCGTATCCTCCTGTTGCTGGCAATGGCCATTTTTTTTACGCCTTTTTCCCACGCCCAAACAACAATCCCCCTTATTCACTCGGGTGAAGTCATCGAAAAAGGAAAAACGCTCTACGATTCTGGTAAGTTTGACGAGGCTGTAAAACTGTATCAGACGATCCCTGCACGAGACACAAACTACGTGAAGATGCTTAGCGAATTGGCGCTCACGTACATCGCACTAAAGAAGCCTGAGAAAGCTATCGAGACCTGTGAGCTTGCACTGAAACAACCTACGCTTGAACACTACAGAAATCATTTGGTGAGGTCAAACGCAATTGCTCTTGATCACGCAGGACAATATGAAAAATCTGTCGAGGCCTTTAAAAAAGCGCAACTAGAATACCCACTCGATCATAGCTTCATCTTTAATCTTGGCATCACCTACTACAATCACAAGGAATACGAGAAAGCGATGGACTGCTTTTTCAAAACGTTGGCAATTAAACCTTTTCATGGTGGCAGTCATTTAAATTTAGCACGCATGGCCATTAGCCAAGGCAGGAAAGTGCACGCGATGATGGCCATGGGTATATATCTCAGTATTTACACAAACGACAACGAGCGCCTTGTGTTAATGGATAAATTTCTATCCAACCAACTTACGCAAGACGAAGGCACTATACCGGGTTTTGATGTAAACAACTGCGAAAAATTAGACCAGGTGATTCGTGCAAAAATTGCCACCGAATCAGATTTTAAAACGAAGATGCCACTAAGAGTACCTGTTGTACAGCAGTATGAATTGTTCCTACAGCAGCTATCGATGATTCAAGACAAGGGAGACGATCGGTGGTTGAATCATTATTTGAAAACTTATAAAGGTATTGTTGAACGTAAATACGAAGAACCATTTCTATATACCATCCTCATCTCCGCGAACAACGACGATGTTAAAAAGTGGCGAAAGAAAAACAGCAAGACAATCGATGCGTACATCAACTTTGCGTCCGATGCTTTGAAAGAGAGTCGAAAACGTTTGGTGGTTCCGCAGCTTGGATTTGATAAACCGGTACAAGCATGGTTCTACGACGATGGATCTGTCGAAGCACTTGGTGATGAAAGTGGCGACAAGCGTGTAGGCCGTTGGGTGTATTTTTACAGCAATAGTGAGAAATCGGCGGAAGGATCTTACAACACAAATGGTGAAAAAATCGGTATCTGGAATTACTATCATGATTCCGGGAAGCTGTCATCTGTTGTTGATATGAAGTCTGGCGAGCGTACTTATTACTTCGAATCAGGTAAAAAGGAAAAACATTATTTTCTGAAAAATGATTTAGTAGATGGAGCAGTGGAAATTTATTTTCCTACAGGTGAACTCAAAGAAAAGGCAACATACAAAAATGGAAAGCGTCATGGTAAAGTAGAAATATTTTTCCCAGGAGGCGTAATCGATGAGACTTTCAACTATGTCGATGGAAAGTTAGAAGGGGAGTCACTGAGTTATTTTCAAAACGGTGTGTTGTTCAGCAAGATTATCTATAAAAATGGTGAGCGAAGCGGTCCTTATGTTCAGTATAGCGCCAATGGGAAATTGCGTGCAACGGGAGGCTATTTGAATGACAACGATGATGGCGAGTGGAAGTATTATTTCATGAATGGAAAGCTTGACAAAGTTGGCACATATAAAAATAGTAAGCGCGTTGGTAGTTGGAAGTTCTACAATATTGACGGAAGCTTGAAGGAGGAAGGAAATTACGATCAGGAAGGAAAGGTTCAGGGCGATCAAACAACATACGTAAACGAGAAAAAGCATAATGTCAATACATTTAAAAGCGATGTGCTTGTGGGCATCGCGTATTTCGATCAAGACGGAAAAACGTTAGGCACGTTCGCGAATGATAAAGGAAATTTTAAAGCCAAGTCGTTTTATTTCTCAGGAGCACTTCAAGGTGAAGGCGCCTTCAAGAATGGTAAAGGTGAAGGGCTGTGGAAATTCTACTATCAAACAGGCCAACTACAACGCGAGGTGAACCTTTCGGCGGGTGACAAAAGCGGAAAAGAAACCACCTATTTTAAGAATGGAAAAATTAAGTCTGTTGCGAATTATGTAGCCAATGACCTCGACGGTTATTATCAGCTTTTTTATCAGGATGGTCGCGTAATGGAGGAGGGTTGGTTTCAACATGATAAGCGCCAACAGCAATGGCGAGGTTACTTTAGAGATGGCGCGCCTAAGTGGGAAGGCTATTATTTGAACGATGATTATCGTGGCGACTATGTTGATTATAACGTCGACGGAAAGCCTGTTCGAAAATTAACTTACCAAGAAGATAAAATAGTTGATATCAATTGGTTTGATGAACAACAAAATAATATCACCAAAAAAAGTAATGATGGTGATAAGCAACGCTATGAAGCGTTTTATTCGAATGGAAAATTAAAGACGCGCGCTATTCTCGTCGGTGGTGCATACTCAGACAAAGTAGAGTTCACTTTCGATGATGGAAAATTAGCTTTTCAATATCCATTACTAGGCAGCAATCGTCATGGGCTATATAAATCTCAAAGTGTTGATGGTGTTCTCATGGCGACCGGTCCATACCTCAACGGAAATCAACATGGAATTTGGCAGTACAAAGGAGAAATGGGGGAGCGTGATTCAGAAGGTCGCTATTACAACGACTCGATGGACAGCACGTGGCTATACTACCATTTTAACGGAAAGGTATCATCATCAGGGAATTTCGTTGATGACGATCGACATGGCATAACGACTTACTACGGCCCCGATGGAAATCCATTGTATCAAAAAAACTACCAAGATGGTGACCTTATTGCCTATCGTGGATTAGGTACTAATAATGAATTCGGAGAGTGGAAGAAGTATACTGGAAACGATTTGATAACGTTTTATTATCCGTCTGGAAAAAAGGCTTTTGAAGAGAAGTATGTTAACGGAATGCTGCAAGGTCCACGCAAATATTACTACCCTACGGGTAATACTTATCAGGAATATTTATTTAACGAAGGCGAGTATGATGGTCCATTCGTTTTCTATTATGAAAATGGGAAGCCTCGCGTAAAGGGGGCGTATAAGTTGGATGAATTGGATGGCGTGGTTACATATTTTAACGAAGATGGCACGCTGCTTAAAACGATTACTTACAAGGAAGGCATCAAGAATGGAAAGACAATCTTGTACAACAAAGGCGTAAAGGCGAAGGAGTATAATCTTTGGAATGGAATGTCAAAATAAAGCGCTTGTGTCCGCAGGCAAGGAGGGAATTATGAAAAAAACGTTTTTGTCACTGTCGTTTGTGATGGTTGTGATGTCCACCTTTGGACAATCGAGTGATGTATGGCAGGAATTCAAAAGTAAATTTCCAGATGAAGCCGCCATATTTGTGAATCGATCAGAGATACAGAACATCGTTATCAAAGCAGATTCACTTCAAGTATTTTCTGACGTGAAAGAAGATGTTTTGCACCTTAAAGATCAAACGGAATTTTTATCAGGAAGAAGGGTTTACGGTTCACATTTCACGCAAGTGAATAATCTTAAAGCAAGGACTTTGGTTTGGGATAAAAATCGTTACAAAGAAATGGATGTGACGAGCTTCAAGAAAAATAGTGATCGTGATCGTGGTATTTTTTATGATGACTCATATTACTATTCGTTCGATTTTCCATCTGTCGCATTGCGCAATAGAACGCAACTGGAATACACGGAAAATATTCGCGACCCTAAATTTCTGTCAGGTTATGTTTTTCAAAGTTATTTACCACAGGTGAAGTCGTCTTTCATCGTAAAGGCTTCAAAAGATGTCACGCTTTTCTATGAGGTAATGAACGACCCGAATAAGCTCGTTCAATTCAAGAAATCTGAAAAAGGAGGCATCGTCACCTACGAGTGGTTTGCGGAAAATATGCCTGCGTCGAAGAGTGAAGACAATAGTCCATCGGCGAGGTATTATGTGCCTCATGTCGTTTGTTACGTGAAATCATTCGAGACAAAAAAGGGAAAGGTCAATGTGTTATCTGATTTGAATGATCTCTATAGGTGGTATTATACTTTCATCAAAGACCTCAACAAAGAATCATCTCCAGAGCTAACATCTATTGTTGAAAAGATAAAAGCCAGCAGTAAGAATGAATTGGATCTCGTGAAGAATGTATTTTATTGGGTTCAAACCAATATCCAATACATTGCTTTTGAACAAGGTATGAGAGGACTTATTCCGCACAATGGATCGTACATCTGTGAAAAAAGATATGGCGATTGCAAGGACATGGCCAACCTTATTGTGAATATGCTTAAGCTCGCAAATGTTAAAGCATACCACACGTGGATCGGCACGCGTGACCTTCCGTATCGATATACAAAGGTACCGACACCATTGGTTGATAATCACATGATCGCGACTTACGTTGCCGCTGACGGTAAATATTATTTTCTCGATGCAACAAGTGATCACACAGCATTCGGTCTCCCGTCATCAATGATTCAAGGAAAAGAAGCACTCATTTCTATTGATGAAAATAAATTTGAAGTCAAAGAAGTTCCTGTGATGAGTATGGATCGAAGTGTGATGACAGATTCGATGTCCATCAAAATTGAAGGCACCCAACTGGTGGGAACTGGACGAAGTGAGCTGTCGGGATACTCAAAAGTATTTGGTGGCTACGAACTAGACCGCGCTGAACAAGACCATGTAAAACGTTATGTTACCAGGTTGTTAGGGAAGGGAAGTAATAAATTTTACCTAGATACATATTCACTGGGCGATCTAGAGGACCGCGATAAAACAACGAAGATCAACTACACCTTCCGCGTGGCTGACTATTTTCAAAAGTTGGGCGAAGAGATGTACATCAATCTAAATCTCAACAAAGACTTTTATAATACATACATCAACGTTGAAACGCGTAAAGCGCCGAAGGATAACGAGTATCAATACGTGAAATATGAAGTCGTTGAGCTCGCCATTCCTGATGATTATGTGATTGACTATCTACCACCAAATGCTACCCATCATGCAGACTTGGTTGGATACGATATGACGTACCAGAGTTTGCCTGGAAAAATATTATTCACAAAGAAGTTTTATGTAAACTATCTGATGATGAATCCTTCTTCGTTTCAAGAATGGAACGATGCCGTGAAGAAAGTAAGTGAAGCTTATCGAGAATCTATTATCCTGAAAAAGAAATGAGCGTGAAGAGTATAGTATCTGCTTTTGCATTGTGTTTGGTGTCGGCGATAGCGTTGGCGAACAATCCAACATACGAGTGGGAAAAAACGCGGGCGCGATTTACACTGACGCCAAAGGAAGAATCGCTGACGGAGTTAATCTTGAAGCAGCACGTGCAGTATGAATATGTTTTCATCGACGAGGCATTTCTCATGTATTCGACAACGCATCGTATAATCTACGTCAACAGCAATGAAGCAATTCAGAAACATAATCGTATTGTAATTTCGATGAACAATGCGTTGGAGCTAGTGGACTTAAAGGCGCGTGCCATTAACAAAGACGGCAAGTCAGTATACTTCGATAAAAGTAATTTGAAAGAGTTGAAGGAAGAAGAGAGCGGAAACGCGTATCGCATATTTGCGATTGAAGGCGTTGAGATGGGCAGCGAAATCGAATATTATTATACGCGCAAAATGTATCCTGGGCTTTTTGAACGCGCGTACATGCAATCCGATGTTGTGATCAAGAATAGCTCGTTTATGTTAAGTTGTCCAAAGCATTTGAAGTTTGATTTTAAGTCGTACAACGGGTATGAATCAGTTAAAGAGCAGGAAAAAGAAGATGAGGAAAAGAATGTATACCGTGTATCGATGACGAACGTTTCGCCAATGAAAGAAGAATCCTACTCGAATTACGATGCTAATCGTAAAAGAATAGAATTTAAGTTGGCCTATAATACGGCGCGTTCGCAAGCGCGGTTGTACACCTGGGATGACGCCGCGAAGAAATTTTATAACGTACTCTCTGAGAACAGCAAGGACGACGAGAAGGCCCTAGAGAAATTTATCAAAACGTTAGGCGATAATCCTTCGGATAAGACGGAAGTGCGCATCCGGAAAATTGAATCGAAAATTAAAACAACGATTCAAGTCAACACGGAGAGAGGGGACGAGAATCTGTCGAAGATTGAGTCGATACTGAAATACAAAATTGCATCCCGTGAAGGCGTCACCAAGCTATTCATGACTTTGTTTACAAAACTTAAAATCAATTGCTACCCAGTAGTTACTTGTAGCCGCGAAAATGCAAAGTTTGATGCAGGGTTTGATAGCTGGGGATATCTCGATGATTATATCTTATATTTTCCAGATACGAAGGGATTTCTAGCGCCATATTCTTTTGAATCGCGTTATCCGTTGGTACCGTCACAATTTACTTCGCAAAAAGGTTTGTTTATCGAGCCTTTTGTAATGGGTGATTTGAAGTCCGCCCTCGGTTCTGTGCAAGACATTCCAGCTGCCGATTATCAGTTGAATGTGGATAACATGGACATCAATGCAAGTTTCAGCGATGATTTTTCTACTGTTATCGTCGACCACACGCGTTCTTTCAGCGGCTATAATGCCATTTACATCGCACCTTATTACAATGTGATGACAGAAGAACAGCGCACTAAATTGATCGACGAATTAACAAAAGGCATCGCGCCTGATGCCACTATAAAAACGTGGAAAGCAAAGGTGGATGACGGAAAAGATGTATTGAGTTTTGATATCACAACAACCTATCACTCGACGCATTTTATTGAGAAAGCAGGTCCAAGATTTTTGTTTAAGGTAGGGCAACTGATAGGTCCACAATCGGAAATGTATCGCGATGATGAGCGTGTCACCGATATCGAAAATGATTACAACCGTGGATACGCTCGTGTTATTAAAGTGAAAATTCCGGATGGCTATTCATTCAAGAATTTGAATGACCTAAATTTCGACGTGGCATATCTAGATAAAAACGAAAAGCCGTTTTTATTTCATTCATCGTATTCACTCAATGGAAATGCGCTTGAGATAAAAATCGACGAATATTACAAACAGATTTATGCGCCGCTCGCGAGATATGAAGACTACCGCAAAGTGATTAATGCCGCTGCAGATTTTAACAAAGTGACACTCGTGTTAGAGAAAGTAAAGTAGCGCTTAGTAAATATCGATGAAGGGAGGATGCTAGAAATAGTATTCTCCCTTTTCATTTACCTTAATTGATTTCAGTTTTTTCGTTGTTTCAAAATCGCGATAGATCATTTGAAGGTTTTTCCAGAACGATGCATGACTGGCATTAGCACTGGTAAGTTGGGCAAGATTGGTATCACTGAGCTGTCTGGGGAAGATATGTACTGGGATTTTTTTCTGTCCATTGTTCCGCGCTTCAACGGCAAGAATGTACAACTCTTTGATCTTGTCGTCTGTTATTGGAATGCATCCAATCGTAACACAGTTTCCGTGAATATAAATGGCGCTACCTGGACTTTTCCGGTCCGACAGTATTTTATCCGAGGCATTCGGGTAGTCTAATCCCAGCGAAAGGTGAAAATTGCTTTGCGGATTGAAATGATTAATCTGATATACGCCTTCGGGAACTTGTGCATCTCCTTCCTTTCGTTTTGGACCGAGCACACCAGAGCTCGAACAAATTTCGTACGTATGCAATAAAGTGTAAGCCGTGTTATTATACTTTACCCAAACCTCTAACTTTTCTTCTTGCTTGAACGCGCGCATAAAGATGCTGTAGCCTTGTGGTGCAAGTTTTTTCTCTTCGAAATATTTTTTCACAACATCCTCCTTTTCGGCGTAGGCGCTTTTTACACGTTGATGAAGTAGTTGTGTACTTTTGAAAGATGCACTTTGCAACATAGTGAAGGTGATAATCCAAATTATTCGCATGGCATGTTACTTTTAGCGAAACTCCGTATTAAATTACAATTGCTTTATCAGTTGGCATTATGGTTTCATATATTAATTGCATTCTAATTGCACTCGGTACATCCCTTGTTGTAGCATTGATTATCTATTGGCAAGGAAAGCATAAATATCTAACACTAAAGAGAATGTATGATGCGAAGACGCTTCTTACCATCGATCTCGTGCCCTGGTCGAAAGTTAATGAACTCATCGAACATGACAGACAACGTATTGCTAGCGATCTCCATGATGAATTGGGCACACTATTAAGCGTTATTCACCTAGACCTTGAACTCGTTACGCGTGAAGCTGAGGTACTTCCGCCGCATATTGAAGCAAAATTGCTTACCGTTAAGAAGAATTTGAATGTTACGATTGAGACCATTCGCAATACGGTTTGGAATCTTTCGCCCAATTTTCTTGAAAAGGTCAATCTTACGTTTGCCATTCGCGAGTTGTGTAATAAGTTGGATGCATTGAAAGGTACTCACATGCATTTTGTGCAGAGTGGCACCCCATCGCCGATTACACAAAAGCAGAAGCTCAACATATTCCGCATCGTTCAAGAGTTACTGACAAACTCGATTAAACACTCTGGTGCATGGAACATTTCAGTCCAACTTCATTGGGACGATGAAAAACTTACGGTTACCGTTGAAGATGACGGCTCAGGATACAAACGCCAGGACTACGAACAGCAAACTTCTGGACAGGGTTCTATCAACATGATCAAGCGTGCCAATGTGATTGGCGCGAAACTGAAAAAGGAAGAGCTTTCGCGTGGTCTACGTACGATAATCGAGCTAAAACTTGGCGCAGCGGAAACTACAAAAGAAGTTTACAACGCCTGATTAACCCAGTACACCATTTTGATAAGCGTAGCTGATCAGCTCGGCCACGTTACGCGTCTTCGTTTTTTGAAGCATGTCTTCGCGATAGCTGTTCACCGTGTTTTCTTTCAGGTTCATTCGCTCTGCGATTTCTTTACTTGAGCGTCCCATTTTCAAGAAAAGTAATATTTCTGCTTCGCGCTTGTTGAAGGTTATCGTTGGATTAAGCTTCACAGGTGTCTTTTTAATCAACGCAGGCGAAATGGTGGCTGGGAAGAACTGTTCGCCGGCAAGTATTTTCTCAATTGCTAGGCAGATTTCACTCGAGCCGCTATTCTTGAATAAGAATCCGTGTACACCGATTTGCACGAGGTGCATGATCATGGCTTCGCCGTGGTACTGAGTCAATACCAATATCTTTGTCTCCGGAAAATCTTTCAGAATTTGTTGCGCTGCTTCCACGCCATTCATTTCAGGCATGCCGATATCGAGTAAGATAATGTCAATCTTATGGAGTTTTAACATCTTCAATGCCTCGGGTCCGCTTCCAGCATGGTGTAATTTTGACATTGGGTAGTGTTGCTTCAGGATGAGTGCCAGCCCTTCGCGGAACAACTGCTGATCATCGACCAGAAGTAGCGATATCGGTTTCATTTCCATGATAAAATTTCCCTCTAAGTTAACCTTAAAACTAAGGCAAATCCAGACCTGATTTTTCCGGCTATTTGTATCATTTTTTACATTTGCAATCCGTTATATTGTCACAAATTACACCTCCCTAACAGTTACACCCATGAAAAGCATGCCTTGGAAGAAAATTGCGATCGGTACCGGCGCCATCGGAATCATCGCACTCGCGTTTTTCTTTTACACAAAAATCCAAAGTAGTAAGCCCGCCCCCAGTTACATTAACCCCGCATTCGGTGAATACATTTCATCCTACACCGCTGGCGTTATTTCATCAGGATCATCAATCCGAATTATCTTGACCAAAGACGCCGTCGATTCAACCCTTATCGGTAAAGAAACGTCCGTCGACTTATTCTCATTTCAACCGACCATTAGCGGTACAACGGTATGGCTAGATAAAAACACCGTCGAATTCAAACCCTCACAGCGGTTGAAATCTGGGCAAGCCTATGAAGCTAAGTTTCATTTGTCCAAACTTCAAGAAGTTCCCGCCGACTTAAAGACTTTTGAGTACTCTTTCCAGGTAATGGCGCAGAACTTTGAGGTCTCCATCGACAATATCAAACCTTATGTTAAAACGGAACTAAAACGTCAGAAAATTGAAGGCACCTTGTTAACGGCCGATTTTGCTGAGGGCACTGCCGTAGAACAAATGATCTCTTCATTTCAAGAAGGAAAAAACCTTAAAGTAAGCTGGACACACGGCGCAGAAGGAAAACAACACAACTTCATTGTGGAAGATGTTTCACGTAAAGATGAAGCATCGAAAGTCTCCCTTGCTATTAAGGGTAATCCGGTAGGTGTCGAAAGAAATCAAGATCAAGAAATTGAAATTCCTTCGCTTAGTGATTTCAAATTAGTAACAGCAAAGGTTGTTCAAAACCCTACCCAGTACGTTGTGTTGCAATTCACAGACCCACTCAAGGAGAAACAAGACCTGAACGGATTGATCACCATCGCCGGGTTGGGCGGACTAGACTTCGACGTTCATGATAATGAGATATGGGTCTACCCAGATACACGGCAATCTGGAACGAAGACTGTTACGATAGAATCTGGTGTCAGAAATATTCTTGACTATAAAATGAAGAATACAACCACCGCAGAAGTTGTATTCGAACAGCTTGCACCACTGGTGAAATTTACCGGCGACGGTTCAATTCTTCCGAGTACTGACGGCCTAGTACTTCCATTTGAAGCCGTCAATCTTAAATCCGTAGATGTGACCATCACGCGTGTTTTTGAAAACAATATTCTCCAGTTTTTCCAAGTAAACAATTTGGGCTCCGATCAAGAGCTCTATCGCGTTGGTAAGAAGGTCCTGAAGAAAACTATTTCGCTTGAGAATTCCGGCGTTGCAGACCTAGGTAGATGGAATCGCTTCACCCTTGACCTCACCACCTTGATCAATGCAGAACCTGGCGCCATTTATCAAGTTAAATTGAATTTCAAGAAAGCATATTCTGTGTACAACTGCGACGGTGAAGAAACGGAGGAAGACAATCAGACATACTTTGAAGATGAGTCAGCAGACTATGGATATGAAGGCGGATACTATGAAGACGATTATTATTATTACGATGACTATGATTGGGAAGAACGCGATAACCCATGTCATTCATCGTACTACTACGGTGGTCGTGCTATTAAGAAAAACATTCTTGCATCAGACCTCGGCATTACATCCAAGCGCGGCAACGATGGAAAGACAATTGTATTTGTTACGGATCTCAAATCAGCAAAGCCCATTGCCGATGTTCAAGTCGATTTGTATGACTACTATCAACAATTGATTGGAACAGCAACAACCAACGCAGAAGGAAAAGCTGAACTAAAATCTAAAGAACAACCTTTTGCACTGATTGCGAAAAGTGGATTACAGCGAGGCTACTTGAAGTTGCAGGATGGCGAGTCTCTTTCTTTAAGCAACTTTGATGTTTCTGGCGAAGTTCTCCAGGAAGGACTCAAAGGATTCATTTATGGCGATCGTGGCGTATGGCGTCCTGGTGATTCTCTCTACCTCACGTTCATTCTCGAAGACAAAAATAAGGTCCTGCCGCCTACCCACCCCGTTGTATTCGAATTGCAGAACCCACAGGGACAAATCGTAAATAGGCTCGTCAAATCGACATCGGAGAATGGATTTTATTCTTTTGCGACGGCGACGGCAGCAGATGCACCTACGGGTAATTGGACAGGGCGCATCAAGGTTGGCGGAACAGAATTTTCGCAGAACTTGAAAATAGAAACCATCAAACCGAATCGTCTAAAAATCAATTTGGATTTTGGTACGGATAAACTGAAAGGTGATGTTGCAACCGGTACGCTTGATGTGAAATGGCTTCACGGTGCCCCAGGTCGAAATCTTAAAGCGGAATTCGATGTGTTGCTGTCTCCTTCCTATACGTCATTTAAAAAATTTGAAGAATATACTTTCGAAGATCCGTCACGCAATTATTCAAGTACACCTCAAACGGTGATTGATCAATCTACTAACGAGGAAGGGAAACTCGACGTGAACGTTAACCTCGGCGAACTTGCGTCTGGTGCACCGGGATTAATGACCGCTGTGTTCCGCGGAAAAGTTTTCGAAGAAAGCGGTAACTTTAGCATCGATCGTATCAGTCTACCGTATTCGCCCTACGAATCGTATGTCGGACTAAAACTTCCGGAAGGTGAACAATACAGCAATATTCTGTATTTCGATAAATCACACACGATTGACATCGCTACACTCGACGCCGAAGGAAGACCAACTTCGCGCAATCTTTCGATAACCATGTACAAAATTGATTCGCGCTGGTGGTGGGATAACTCTTACGGCGATCTAGCAAGTTACGTGACAGGCCACGCGTCGTATGTTGTTCGCAAAGGTGAAGTGAAGACGATCAATGGAAAAGGTGCATGGTCTTTCCAAATGAAAGCCGGCAAAGACGACTATGGTAGATATTTTGTCCGAATTGTAGATGAAGCATCAGGACATACTACCGGCAACACTTTATATGTTGACGAACCGGGCTGGTATAGCCGCGCGCAGAATCAAGGCGCAACAGGAGCCGCTAACTTACTTTCTTTTAAAACCGACAAGCAAGTTTATAAGATTGGTGAAAAAGTAAATATCACTATACCTGGAAGCGCAGGTGGCCGTGCATTGGTAAGTATTGAAAATGGTAGCAAGGTTGTTCGTACAGAGTGGGTAGAAACTTCAGGTGATACGAAATACAGCTTTGAGACAACGGCGGAGATGTCACCCAATGCTTACGTGAATGTATCGTTCCTTCAGCCGCACGCGCAAACGAAGAACGACAGACCAATCCGTTTGTATGGCGTTTCATATTTCAGAGTAGAAGATCCAAGTTCGCATTTAGAACCGATCATCACGATGCCAGATGAGCTGGAACCAGGACAGGAAGTTAAAATCAAGATATCAGAGAAAACGAATCGAAAGATGACATATACTTTGGCGATTGTTGATGAGGGTCTTCTTGATCTTACAAAATTCAAAACGCCCGATGCTTGGAATAGATTTTATGCGCGTGAGGCCCTTGGCGTTCGCACGTGGGATTTGTATGACGACGTGATGGGCGCTTTTGGTGCACAGCTCGAACGTATGCTCTCGATTGGTGGTGATGGTGAAGGCGCTGCGAAGGGAGATGACGCTCGTGCCAATAGATTCAAGCCCGTGGTAAAATTCTTTGGCCCATATACGATCGATGGCGGGTCGCAGGAACTCAAATTCACGATGCCACAATATATCGGCTCTGTTAAATCGATGCTTGTTGCGGGTTACGAAGGTGCATATGGCAAAGCAGAGAAAGTAACACCAGTGAGAAAGCCATTGATGGTGCTTGCTACATTACCACGCGTACTTGGGCCGGAAGAGACATTGAAACTTCCGATCACCCTCTTTACACAACAAAAGAGCATTAAGAATGTAAAGATCGAAGTGCGTACAACGGGACCCCTATCTGTCACAGGAGAAACTGTGCGCGCGGTGAGTATGCCTGCTTCAGGAGATCTCACGGTTGATTTCGACATTGCTGTAAAGAGCGAAACCGGTATCGCCAAAGTTGAGGTAATTGCATCTTCCGGTAATTTCAAAGCGACAGATGTAATCGAAATTGAAGTACGCAATCCTAACTTACCAGTGACTACGGTAAGTGAAACCATGATCGAGGCAGGTAAAAGCTGGAGCAGCGCAGTTGTGCCGATCGGTATAGCCGGAACGAACACGGCCATACTCGAGGTTTCGAACATGCCAGCCATTAACATGGGACATCGTCTACGGTATCTGATACAATATCCATACGGATGCATCGAGCAAACTACGTCATCGGTATTCCCGCAGCTCTACCTTGATCAAGTTAAAGAACTTACGGAGACTGAGAAGATGAATATACAGCGGAATGTCACAATGGGAATTGAACGCCTTCGTTCTTTCATACAACGCGATGGCGGATTCGGATATTGGCCAGGTACAAGTGAAGGATCGGATGCGTGGGGAACAAGCTATGCTGGTCATTTCTTAATTGAAGCGCAAGCAAAAGGATACTTTGTACCTGAGGACATGATGAAACGGTGGAAGAAGTATCAGAAGAATAAAGCACTTGAGTGGAGGCAAGATGCCAAATATTACAACACCACCTTGATGCAAGCGTATCGACTATATACGTTGGCGTTGTCTGGCGCTGCAGAACTTGGGGCAATGAACCGTCTTCGCGAACAGCCTAACCTGTCGACAACAGCAGTGTGGATGCTCGCTGCGTCGTACGCGAAAGCTGGTCAACCGGAAGCTGCTAAGAAGATGGTAGCCAATCTATCTACACTTGTTCAAACTTACCGCGAGCTTGGATACAGCTATGGTTCACATGTACGCGATAAAGCGTTGATCCTCGAAACGCTCACTTTGCTCGGCGATAAAACGAAAGGTTTTGAAGTGCTCACGGATCTATCGAAATACCTCAGCAATTACAATTACTGGATGAGTACGCAAGAAACTGCATTCTGCCTCAAAGCTGTAACTGGTTTTGCCGGATTGAATCAACGTGGCGAAATTAAATTCTCTTACACACTCAGGGGTAAAGAGAATGATGCGATGAGTGCAAAATCAGTCACACAAATTCCTGTACCGATTAGTGGAACGAAAAAGGAAAATGTATCTATTACAAATGAGAGTAAAGGGAATCTTTTCGTTCGTCTTATTGCAGAAGGAACACCAGCACAAGGAAAGGAAGACGATGCTCAGAAAGATCTTAGTGTTTCTATTCGTTATACCGATACCAAAGGCAACGCGGTTGATGTAACACGACTTGAGCAAGGCACAGAGTTCGTTGCCGAAGTGAGTGTTCGTCATACGGGCATTCGGTCATGGTATGAAAACATGGCGCTGTCGCAAGTATTCCCATCTGGGTGGGAGATTAGCAATTTAAGATTGACGGGCGACGAAGAGTTCTTGAAGAACAGCTACTTCGATTATCAAGATATTCGCGATGATCGCGTTTACACTTACTTCGGACTTTCTGTAAATGAGGAACGCGTGTATCGTGTTATGCTCACCGCTGCATACGCCGGTAAATTCTATTTGCCCGCTACATCGTGTGAAGCAATGTATGACAACACGATCTATGCTCGTAAGAAAGGCATGATCGTTGAGGTTGTAAAACCTGTAACACAGTAACCAGATATCACCAGCATGGAGTACCCGAAGATTTACCGATGGATTTCGCGAAAGAAATATTATATCGGAATCTTTCTGGTGTGCTCCATGCTTTTTTACTATTGTCTTCCCCAACAACTCTTCCATGAGCCATACTCAACCGTACTAGAGGCGTCGAATGGAAAACTGATGAGTGCATCAATTGCTAAGGACGGTCAATGGCGATTTCCAGAGACGGACTTAGTCTCCGACAAGTTCTACAAGGCTTTAATCACTTTTGAAGACAAACGTTTTTATCATCATCCTGGTGTTGATCCGCTTTCTTTTGCGCGGGCAGTGAAACAAAACGTTTCGCGTGGTGAAGTAGTAAGTGGTGCAAGTACCATTACCATGCAGGTGATTCGCCTGTCAAGGAAGGGGAAGTCCCGAAATATTTTTGAGAAGGCGATCGAAATGGTATTGGCTACACGCCTTGAACTTCGTTGTTCCAAAGAGGAAATACTTCGTCTTTATGCTGCCCACGCCCCCTTTGGAGGGAACGTTGTCGGCGTCGATGCGGCGTGTTGGCGATATTTCGGTCGTAGTGCAAAAGATCTTTCTTGGGGAGAAGCTGCGTTGCTGGCCGTACTTCCAAATTCACCATCGCTCATTCATCCGGGAAAAAATCGTGATCATCTTCTTAAGAAAAGAAATGCGTTGATCGATAGACTTTATCAAGCCGAGATGCTCGATGAACTTGCGGCCACGCTTGCAAAGGAAGAACCACTACCAGATAAACCATTTCCACTGCCACAATACGCACGTCATTTGCTTGCGCGAACGGCGACACAAAATCCCAACGGTTCTAAAGTAGTTTCAACAATCGACTATGACTTACAATTAAGAGTAGAGCAAATTCTCGCCGATCGTCATCGTATCTTATCGGGTAATGAAATTCATAATGCTGCTGCTATTGTAGCAGATGTTAAAACAGGGAATGTTCTTGCGTATGTCGGTAACGTTGTCAATCCAGGAAGCTATCATGGCGATGACGTCGATATTATTCAGTCGCCTCGTAGCACCGGCAGTATTTTGAAGCCGTTCTTATTCGCAGCGATGTTGGATGAAGGAAAAATATTGTCGCGAACCATATTGCCAGACATTCCAACGTACATCAATGGATTCACTCCGAAAAATTTTTCCAAGCAATACGACGGTGCGGTTGCTGCGGATCAGGCATTGATACGATCGTTAAATATTCCGGCCGTGTATCAATTGAAGCAGTATAAATACGAGCGCTTTCATCATCTGTTAACGTCGTTGGGGATGAGCACGCTCACAAGACCGCCCGATCACTATGGTCTCGCACTGATATTGGGCGGTGCAGAGGGAACCCTTTGGGAAATCACAGGTATGTATGCATCGATGGCGCGTACCTTAAATAACTTTGATGAGCATCCCGGTAAGAATAAGTATGCGAAAGCTGACTTTCATCCTTTGACTTATTTGTTACAAGATTCAACAGCATTTCGAAACAGTGAGCTCTCAGAAAAAGGTGTGCTAAATGCAGGGGCAATTTATCAAACATTCGATGCACTGGTTGAGCTGTCGCGGCCGGGAGAGGAATCTGGCTGGAAGAATTTTTTTAGCGCTAAGAAAATCGCGTGGAAAACCGGAACGAGCTTCGGCTTTCGTGATGGTTGGGCCGTTGGTGTTACACCCGATTACGTAATAGGAATTTGGGTAGGCAACGCTGATGGAGAAGGCCGGCCGGGTTTAACAGGAACAGACGCAGCAGCACCTATTCTCTTCGATATTTTTTCTCAACTTCCAGGAGACCGGTGGTTTACAAAACCTCAACAAGAATTGTTCGCCATTCCCGTATGCGCTAAGAGTGGTTATCGAACAACAGATCGGTGCGATGATGTGGATACAATTTATGTTACCGAAAAAGGTTTGCAAAGTTCTCCGTGCCCTTATCATCAACGCGTACAGTTAACCAAAGACCACAAGTTTCGAGTGCACAGTGCGTGTGAGGCATTGAGCAAAACTGAAACGATGAGTTGGTTCGTGCTTCCGCCGATTACCGAGTATTATTATCGGCCACATGACCCTACTTATAAAACATTGCCGCCGTTTCGGACAGATTGCGCTAGCCAAACGACGCTCTCTGCGATGGACCTTATCTACCCAAAGCCACATGCACGCATGTATATTCCGAGAGATCTCAACGGTGAACCCGGCCAAGCTGTATTTCATCTGGCGCATAGAAATCCGGCCGTCACCGTGTTCTGGCATCTCGACGGAACATTTATCGGCAAAACATTAAAGAGTCATCACATGGCGGTCAATCCGGCCGAAGGTTCTCATACACTCACGCTAATCGATGAAAAAGGCGAAGTTTTAGAGCAAAAATTTGAAATTTTATCAAAAATGTGACATGTTAAGATGCTGACAGGTAGCATTTTACTTGCTTATTGTTAATTCTTTACTAAATTCGTATCGGTTTTAGTTGTTGTTAATTAACCCAGTGTGTCATGAGGACAATCAGACTTTTTGCACTGGTAGGTATTTTTTTAGTGCTGTATACTTTGAAGCCTACCAACGCCCAAGCGCAAATCAACGCTTTGGGGCATCCGAACTATGTTGTAATTGGAGCATTCTCTATTCACAACAACGCAACCCGTTTTGTCTCGCATGCACATAATGATCTCAATATGCCTGCGCGTTTTGAGCTAAATACAGACAGAAATCTGTACTACGTCTATGTGATGAGTACGGCAGATAAAAGTCAAGCCATATCCATTGCTAAACGACTCCGGAACGAATCCGAATTTAGAGATACGTGGGTTTACAGCGGCGATCTTGGCGACGTTGTGTCTCCCAATCATCAACGTGGCGAAGATATCAATCCCATGACCGAGCAAAAGATGGAGCGGATTTCATCTAATGAACAAAAGGCGGGACAACCTGATGTGACTGAAACAAATGAAAATCCACAGCAACAATTGCCAAAACAAACATTAGCGGATAATGCAACAACATCATCGCCAACAACGGCGGCCACACCAGAAAAACAACCGGCGCAAGAACATCAATCGTCAACGCAAGCGAAGAATAATTTAGACGACGGTGTAGAAGGAAAGAATTTCTTATTTAAACTGTATCGTGCTACAGACAGCGAGCCTGTTGAAGGAGATGTCGATGCGATTGACGCAGAGCGATCACGAAAAATTGCGTCGTACAAAGGTAACGCACAAGTGCGAATCCCTTCGCCGGCGAGTAAAACAGGAACGCTTTCCCTCGCGTGTGAAGTTTTTGGTTATCGAAAAGTACAACGGGAAGTGAACTATGACGCACCTGTTGCGGATGATATTCAAACGGATGAAAATGGCAACGTAGTGGTACCATTTGAGCTCGTTCGCCTACAAAAAGGAGACATCGCGGTGATGTATAATGTATACTTCTTCAAAGACGCCGCAGTAATGCGTCCAGAATCACGCTATGAAGTGAACAGTCTTTTAGAAATGTTGAATGAAAATCCCAAATACCGGATCAGAATTCACGGTCATACCAACGGTGGGGCTGCTGGTAAGATTATTTCTAAAGGAAAAGACAGCGACCATTTTTTCTCGCTCACCAATACCAATGAAGGCTATGGTTCCGCTAAAAAGTTATCCTCAGAACGCGCCGAGATTATTCGTAATTACATGGTAGCGCAAGGCATTGACCCTGCTCGTATGCAAGTAAAAGCGTGGGGTGGAAAGAAACCAATCCATGATAAACACCACAGTCGCGCTCAGGAAAACGTGCGTGTAGAAATCGAGATCGTAGAAGACAAGTAACCTTACTGCACGCTACAGAAGTTCGTTTGCCAAATTAGCCAACTCCGAACGTTCACCTTTTTCAAGTGTAACGTGCGCATATAGCTCGTGGTCTTTTAAACGATCAATCAAAGTTGATAATCCATTACTTTGTGAATCAAGGTATGGTGTATCGATCTGGTAAACATCACCCGTGAAAATGATTTTGGTATTTTCACCGGCCCGTGTGATGATCGTTTTTACTTCGTGAGGCGTTAGGTTTTGTGCCTCATCAACAATAAAGCAGATGTTCGACAAGCTTCTTCCGCGGATGTAGGCTAATGGCGTGATCACCAATTTTTCTTGGCTCACCATCTCGGTGATTTTAGCAAACTCTTTGTCTGTTTCGCTATACTGGTTCTGGATAAATTTTAGATTATCCCAAAGCGGTTCCATGTAAGGGTTCACTTTTGATTTGATATCGCCCGGCAGATACCCAATGTCTTTATTGCTAAGGGGAACAATCGGACGCGCAAGGTAAATCTGCTTATACTCACGCTTTTGTTCAAGTGCGGCAGCCAATGCCAGAAGTGTTTTTCCAGTTCCGGCAACTCCCTGAATCGATACCAGTTTAATTTCTGGTTTCAATGCTGCGTGAATGGCAAAGGTCTGTTCAGCGTTTCTGGGTTTTACACCATACACAGCGCGCTTTTCCACATGTTCAATCATTTGATTGAAAGGATTGTAATAGGCAAGCGCGGACTTCTTACCACTCTTCAAGATGTAGTAATGATTTTTTTGCGCTTCTAATTTACCTAACAGATCGCCCGGTGGACAATAACCTTTTTCATACAACAGGTTGATCATGTTCGCGTCGACATTCTCGATCACGGTACTTCCCGTATACAAGGAAGATATATTTTGAACTTTACCCGTTGTGTAATCTTCTGATTGTAAGCCCAGTGCTTTTGCTTTTAAGCGCAGGTTCACATCTTTTGAAACGAGAATAACCTTCTTCCCCTTCTCCTCTTTTTGAAGTTGAAGCGCGGCATTGAGAATTCTATGGTCGGCCTTTGCTTCATTGAAGACCTTGTTCGCATCGACGGCGCTGTGCGTGTCCATCAATACCTTAAACACACCTTTCCCTTTTCCGTTGATGGGATTCCACTGATGCAGCATCTGACCTTTAGCCAATTTGTCTAGCAACCGAATGAATTCGCGTGCTTCAAAGTTTTTAGTGTCGTTTCCTTTCTTGAAGTTATCGAGCTCTTCTAATACGGTGATGGGAATGCCCACATCATGCTCGTCGAAGTTAAGGATGGAGTTGTGCTCGTAAATGATGACAGAGGTGTCGAGTACAAAGATTTTTTTCTCCTTCTTGGTTTTAGCCATGCTTCACAAAAAACTTAGTTTGAAAATGTGCTTACATCTGAAATGTAAGTAAAAGCTTGTGAAACAAACAATGCGAAAATGTGAGAATCTTTTTGTTACCTTTACAGCCCCGTTCACTTCAACACTCCTTCTTAGGTCTTCGCTTTAAATGCCAACGAATACACATCACCGCGCTCCGTCGGTGTAATTCTCAAAACATCAGCCAATACCAGGATCACTAATTTCTTCGATGCATAGAATTTTTTTAACCCACTAATTTGCCTGAATCGTTCGAGTGTTATGCTGGCATGTTCATCGAGGTACTGCATCAAGAGACGTTCATGATCACCATAGTGAAATCGAATATCTTTTTTGTGCTGTGAACGTTTTGTGATTTCACGCATCTCGCGACTCGCTTGAATGCTTTTGTCGTCGACACGTACGTATGAGAATTGTTTTTCTTGATCGACGAAGTAATGCGGCTTCTTTTGGCTTTCTGGAATCTCGTATTGAATTACTGTTCGCGCATCGCCGATAGGAATGAACGTCTCATGAAGCACAATTGCTGGACGACATTGCCTGAGCGCTTTTTGTAGTACATGACTATCATCTTCAGGATGCTTTAATCCAGGAATAGATTTATCATCGCCAATTCCGATTAAAAGAATGCCGCCCTTGGTATTGGCCAATGCAATAATCTCACGAACAATTTTTTCCGGAAACGCTGCTTTTCGTTTAAACTCCAACGTTAAGCTTTCACCCTGCGAAACAAGTTTTTTAAGTTGTTGAACTTGCTGTGGATTGAACGGTGCTGACTCTTGTGGTTTGCGAAAATGCATGAAGCCATTTTTTGTAAAAATGAATTGAATGGAAATGAAAATGGTTATGCATCGTTCTTAAAACTTTCCGCCCATCGCTTCATCATCTTCATCCTCGTCTTGCCCTGGGCGTGGCAAAGTAAACATACTACTCAGGAGATCTTTAAATTGTAATCCTGAAGTAAGGTAGTGTTTGCTTATCTGACTATGTTCAGCTAAACCGTGAAGGGCAAATTCCATCAAAAAGGTTTTTGTTGCCGTGTCTTGGGCCTTGTGAAGTCCATCAACAAGATCTGACAAGCCCGGAACACCCTTCAACGTTTTTTCATATTCAGTACCTGTCATGTTGTGGAGCAGGTCAATGGTGTTACCATCGCTAAACCAGTTGGTGATTTTTTTATATGGACTTTGTTCTTTTTGCTTTCGGAATTTATCGGGGTCAGGAAAGTAATTCAGGAACTGCGTTCTAATCGCTTTTCCTATCAAGTTTTGAGCTACAATACCAGGACCTTCCTGTTCACCTTCGTATACGAGCTCTACCTTACCGGTAATAGCAGGCACAACGCCGATGAAATCTACAACCCTTATTGTTGTACTGCGCTCGCCATTGATCAAACTTCTTCTTTCCGCAGCAGCAACCAGGTTTTCAAATGCCGAAATGGTAAGACGTGCAGATACACCACTTTTGGCGTCGACATATTCACTCTTCCGTGCTTCGAAAGCAACTTGCTCAACAAGGTCTTTCGCGATTTCATTCACAACGATATTTTTCCGTTGCTCGTCGCGAAGTCTTGCTTCTTGTTGTGTGATGCGTTTTCCGATATCCAACGTTTTTGGATAGTGTGTAATAATTTGACTGTCGATCCGATCTTTCAATGGCGTTACGATGCTACCGCGATTGGTGTAATCTTCTGGATTAGCTGTAAATACAAATTGGAGATCTAGCGGAAGCCTGAGTTTAAATCCGCGAATTTGAATATCACCTTCTTGTAGTATGTTAAACAACGCTACCTGTATGCGCGCTTGGAGGTCGGGTAATTCGTTGATCACAAAAATACAACGATTCGATCGCGGAATTAGTCCAAAGTGAATGACGCGCTCATCTGAGTATGGAAGTTTTAAAGACGCAGCCTTGATCGGATCTACATCACCGATAAGATCGGCGATCGAAACATCGGGTGTTGCTAACTTCTCGGTATAACGTTCATCACGATGAAGCCATGCAATAGGGGTAAGGTCGCCTTGCGCGGCAACAACATCCTTTCCAAATCTTGAGAGTGGTGCAAGAGGATCATCGTTCAGTTCTGATCCAGCGATCACAGGAATATATTCGTCTAGCAGATTTACCATCAGCCTCGCGATTCTTGTTTTCGCTTGACCGCGTAATCCTAAAAGATTGATGTCGTGACCTGCGAGAATAGCACGTTCTATATCTGGAATAACCGTCTCTTCATATCCCCAAATACCAGCAAATACATTCTCTTTGCTTTTTAATTTTTGAATTAAGTTTTCGCGAAGCTCAGTTTTGATAGGTCTGGATGTGTATCCTGATCGTTTGAGTTCGCCTAGTGTCGTAATATTGTTTTGCATGCGCTGTAGTTCAGTACCAACGTACTGGTTATACTTAAAGGTTTTTTCTTCTGTTTTTGCGGAAGTCTTCAAAGATTAAATTCCCCAGACCTTGCAGACTGCTGTAGTATGCGTTACCATTATTGGCTTTCGTGAAGTCACGCACAAATGATTTAAGATATGGATCTGTAGCAATCATGAATGTAGTGACAGGAATTTTTATTTTTCGAAGTTGTGTAGCCAACGTTAAAGTCTTGCTTAAAATTTTTGGATCTAGCCCAAATGCATTTTTGTAATATTTGATACCTTGTTTAATGCAAGTAGGTTTGCCGTCGGTGATCATAAAGATCTGCTTATTAGAATTTTTCCGCCGGCGTAAAATGTCCATCGCGAGTTCTAATCCAGCGACGGTGTTGGTATGGTAAGGGCCAACCTGCAGGTAGGGGAGGTCTTTAATTTCGATTTGCCAGGCGTCATCACCGAACACAAGAATATCTAATGTGTCTTTAGGATATTTTTTTGTGATGAGCTCTGCCAGAGCCATCGCCACTTTTTTAGCAGGCGTGATGCGATCTTCGCCGTAAAGAATCATCGAATGAGAGATGTCGATCATGAGAACAGTTGAGGTCTGCGTTTTAAACTCGCTTTCCATCACTTCCAGATCTTCCTCGGTCATCAGAAAATTATCGACACCGTGATTGATTTGCGCATTTTTAAGGGAATCGGTCATTGAAATTTGTTCCAAAGTATCCCCAAACTGATAATCCCTGCGCTCGGTGGTTTGTTCGTCACCACGCCCGCTTTGTTGGGTATTATGTTCCCCTTGTTTGCTTTTCTTCAGCTTTCCAAAAATCTCCTCTAATGCTGACCTTCTTAAGTTTTGCTCGCTCTTTGCGTTGAGTTTAAACTCACCATTAGGACCTTTATCGGTGATGTAGCCGTTTTTTTTAAGATCCTCAATAAAATCACCAATACCATACTTGTCGTTTGTCAAGCCGTATTGCCGATCCACTTCCGTAAGCCACTGCAATGCTTCGCTTACGTCGCCGGAGGTCATTAGCACCAATTGCATGAAAATTTTGAGTAATTTCTCAAAATCGCTTTTCGCCTGTTCTGGCGGAGGAATATATTTTGTGAAGCGATAGCCTAGCATTTTACCTAAGTATTTACCCTTAAACCACGAATTCCAAAATTCTGTTTCGCAGGGATAATCTTAATTTATCTATTCTTTGGGAACCTATGTAAGAAAGCGCAGATAAATTAAATATCCATTCATCGTCCTAAAAGTAGCTTTGTCGTAAATAAATCCATTAGACACATGAAAAAGTCTGCAGCAGCTTTAATCTTAGTTGGTATGATCATGAGTTCATGCGCCTTTACCACTACTTGTCCAACCTATTCAAAGAAGGACACTAAAGAAATTAAGGAAATCAGCAAGGCAGGTCGCCGCATCTGATTTTTAAACGAAACTCATTAACCTAAACAAAACAGCCACTTTCGAAAGAAGGTGGCTGTTTTGTTTTAAACCGGATGCTGACGCTACGCTGCTCGTTTCTTGTCACTCATTGTGCCATAGATGTAATCCCAAAGCGGCGAAGAAACACCAAAGATCGATTCTCCGTCACGATAGTGATGCATACTATGGTTCACCCATAAACTTTTAAACAAATTCTTCGGTGGCTGAAATGCATGCACCATGTAATGAACGGCAAGGTAGTAAGCATAGCCCACCAAAAAACCTGGAAGAAAAGAGAATACGAAGTCGCCCAAGATCACGCGGAATAATAACAGTAGAACCGTCGCGATGGTTACACTAAGCACTGGCGGCATCGCGAGTCTGTCTTTGTCCTTAGGAAATTCGTGATGCACGCCGTGGATCGTATACTGTAACTTCGCGCGTAACGCCGTATAAGTCTTCATGTGAAAAACATAGCGATGCATATTGTATTCAACCCAAGTGAACGACACAAATCCAATGGCAAACATGCCAATCGTTGTCCACGGTGTAAGAGACGTATGGGTAATACTCCAATACAACAGTGCTGACGCGTATAGAAAAAAGATTATAAGCGGTACCGAAATATGAGTGCGCGTGAGTTTTTCAAGTACCGGATTTTTAAAGAGTTGTTTTGTGCCTTTGTTTTTTGGTATAACGTCGTCGTTCATAGCGAGGGTTTGAATTCGAAATAAAAACCAAATTGAAGTCTATGCAAGTGTTTACGTCTAAACCGATGCTTTGGCTTCAATTCTTTCCATTATTTTCTGATAATAAGCTTCATAAACGGGCAAGATCCGAGATATGTCGAACTCTTGTGCTCTACTTAATGCGTTCTGTTTAAATCCCGAAAGGTTGTCTTTGTCCAATATAAACAGTGCGTTTCGCGTCATATCCTCGATATCGCCAATATTGCTGAGAAATCCGGTAACCCCTTGGACATTTAACTCAGGAAGTCCCCCTGTATTGGTAGAAATCACAGGAACTTCACATGCCATCGCCTCAAGCGCCGCCAGTCCAAAGCTTTCCTTCTCTGAAGGCATTATAAAAAGATCTGCCACCGATAACACTTCCTCAACAGCTTCCAATTTTCCTAAGAAACGAATGTCGTCGCAGATCCCTAACTCCCGACACATTTTTTCAGCCGGCGAACGCTCAGGACCGTCACCAATCATCAATAATTTAGCGGGGATTTCTTTTCGGATATTGGCGAACACATTTATCACATCCGGAATCCGTTTTACTGGACGGAAGTTTGATGTGTGCACAATCAATACTTCGCCGTTAGGACAAATCGCTTTCTTGAAGTGATCTTTCTTTTGCTTCTTGAATTTTTCAAGATCGATGAAGTTTGGAATCACCTCAACTTCATTGGTGATGTTAAAGTGTTGGAAAGTCTCTTTCTTCAGGTCGTGCGATACAGCGGTAACACCGTCAGATTCATTAATACTGAATGTAACAACAGGTTCATACGAAGGATCTTTTCCGACCAAGGTGATATCTGTACCGTGAAGGGTAGTAACGACAGGGATTGTAATACCTTGTGATTTCAAAATCTGCTTGGCCATGTAGGCTGCTGAAGCATGTGGAATGGCGTAGTGTACGTGGAGTAAATCTAGCTTCTCGTTTTTTACAACGCTTACCATCTTGCTGGCAAGGGCAAGTTCGTAGGGGGGGAATTCAAAAAGGGGATACGAATGGAAATCAACTTCATGATAAAAGAGATTTTCATTCAAGAAATCCAATCGACTCGGCTGGGAATAAGTAATGAAGTGCACTTTATGCCCTTCTTTAGCCAATGCTTTGCCTAACTCGGTTGCAACGACCCCGCTACCACCGAAGGTCGGGTAACACACAATTCCAATTTTGATTTGTTCCACAAGAATATATTTTACGGTTAAACCGATTAACGCTCCCGGAAGTTCTTATGGGGATTAAAATTAAGGGGAATAAGCACAATATTTAAAGATCGATTGGTAAACAACATCCTGAATACGTGAGCGGATATTATTGTTGACAAGCTTGTTACTCCGATCGGGATAAACGCGATTGGAAAGGAAAATGTATACCAATTCAAATTCTGGATCAACCCATAAACACGTTCCCGTAAAGCCCGTATGACCAAATGTTCTGGTGGAGGCATACATCGACGTAGGACTAGAAACATCGCTCTGAATCGGTTTATCCCAGCCCAAGCCGCGTCTACTTTTTTCAAATTGTTTGTGGGTGAATAGCCTTACCGTTTCGGGTTTGTAATAGCGAACCCCACCATAATATCCTTCTTGCAAGAGCATTTGGCCCAGCTTAGCCAAGTCACTGGCGTTGCTGAAGAGCCCCGCATGCCCGGCAATTCCTCCCATCATCGCTGCGCGCTCATCATGAACCGTTCCCAGTACCAACGTTTTGCGGTAAATCTTATCGTCTTCTGTTGGAGCAATGGTTTGCGCTGGAAATTGCAAAAGCGGCGTGTAACCCATAGTATACGCGCCCAATGGTTCATAAAAATTCTGTCGTAGAAATTCATCCATCGGCTGATTTAACAATCGCTCTGACAAAAATTGCATCATCATAAAACCGAGATCGCTGTACTTATAAGAGTATGGCGTGCGCGGTGGTTTCTCTGCCATTTTTGAATGAATGATCCACGTCCACACAGAGTCGCGTATCGTGGGAGATGCGAAAAGATTAGGCGCTACCTGCAATGGATACTCCGTACTTTTCGCGCGACTATAAAATAATGGAAGATAGCTCGTGTCTTTAACGGTTTGATTCCACAATGGAATGAAAGGCACAAGCCCTCCTTGGTGGGTGAGCAGGTCTACCAATGTGAGATCTTTTTTATTTGTTTTCTTCAGCTCTGGCAAATAGTAAGAAAGCTTTTTATTGACATCAATCAATCCCTTCTCCTGCATAAACATCACAGCCTGTAACGTCGCCGATACTTTGGTGAGCGAAGCCAAATCATAAATGGTTTCGGAAGAAACGCTCGTTGCACTGTCGTAACGCAAGTAGCCGAAAGATTTTTCGTAAACGACTTTTCCTTTTCGCGCAACCAAAACTTGACATCCCGGTGTTGCTCCACTTCGAACAGCTTCCAAAGCAATTTTGTCGATCTTTGAAAGCATTTTCGAATCCATACCTGCATCTTCAGGAATGGAGTAGCTCAGGCGCTTCAACACTTTTGTTTCAATTCCATTTCCCTCAGCAACTTCTTTCGAAGCCGTGTACGGTAGGATGCCGTCAGCTTTTAACGCTCCGAAAATGATCTCAGGAACAACCTTCGCCATTTCATCGCTGTTGTGGTATGCTGTAATGATCGTTGGAAAAAAATCAGCAGCACGCATCATCGACGCGTTACCGAAGTCGCATAACACCAGTCGATGATCAGGTGATACCAAAGCAACAAGTCTCTTTAAGCGTTCAATCAGTACGTCGTTAGTTTCTGGAAACACACTCACGAAAATCACTTCGTGCTCTTTTACTGATGCGGCCAGCGCATTGATTTCAGTTTTTTCTCCCAATACAAACTTTGAAACGTGAACATATTTCGAAAGATAGTCGAAGAAAATCCTGCTGCTTGAATTTTCACCGAGGCTGATGTAGGCGAATCGCCGATTATCGAGCTGTTGAATGGGTAGTGTTTTTGCGATATCGCGTGCTACCGTGATAGACGCTTGATAAAGGTCTTCGTTGAGATCTAAACCCGGTTGATTAAGACGCGCTAAAATATCATGTGTCGCTACGGGCTGCTTTTCCGTAAGGCCTGCATCAAATTTTGCGGACAGAATTTTTCGGACAGACTCATCGAGTTGCTTTTCGTATACCTCTTCTTTGCGAATCAGTTTGCGGATACGGCGAATGCCCGGACTAACATCTTCGGAAGTAATAAGGATGTCGTTATGGCCAACAAAAGCAAACATTTCGGCTTCGCCTTCCTTTGCTTTCGGTCCGAAGTTCGATTGTTCAGGTACGTTCGAGAAGACTAGTCCTTTAAAGTTCTGATCATTCTTCAACCAATCGCCAGACAACACCGACGTGATTGCTTTCGACGTAAATCGATTTTTCTTCGCGAGCGAAACATTGGAATAGAACAGCGGCATTTCATGTGGATTGATCATGACGCCATCAACATTGCGTTCAAAAAGTTTTTTGAATGCAAAAGTTTGTAACGTGTCGATGCGAAAACGCGATTGCGGAATTCCACCCCGCGCGATGTCTTGTATGTTCACCGACTGAATGGGAAAATCGGTAGCGCAAACAATAACACGTCGTTTGTTTAGTCCGTTAAAAAATGCATTTGCTTTATGACTGACGCGAAATCTATTTTCACCAAACGAGATGATGCTTGCTGAATCACCTGCTTGCAGCACATTTGCAATAGGCGAAAACACGAGATTGCCACCAATGATTTTAACCTGTCTACCAATATCTTCTCCCAGCGCATGGAGCATCGAATCGTTTCGTATTGCACCTAGCGCAGTTGGGGTAGGATAGTGAATGGTACTGTCGAGTACAAGTCCAAAGCGTGTGTCTACCCCAATGAAGAGTGGTACATCGGAGATTTCTTGTAGTTTATTCACGGCTTCTGTGATGGCCACAGGGTGACCGGCTGTGAAATAAATTCCGCCAACTTTATTATTCTTGATGCGAGCGGTTGCAAATTCTAAACTAGCAGGCTTGTCATCGATGCGAATCATCATGAGTTGCCCAATTTTGTCGGACATGTTCATCGTAGCGAGAACACTGTCGACCCATCGGTCTTTCTCGGCTTGCGCCCATGCAACCTGGGCAATACTCACCGTTAACACCAAGCATCCTAAAAATTTCCTCATCGTGCCTGAATGATTATGATTAAAAAGTGAAGCAAGTTATCAATCTTGTCTTGAATATTAATACCGTTATAACGATGGAAATGCCTAAAAAAAGATGCCGAATGGAAACTTCTTGTGATCATACAGGATTTACACGATCCGTTAAATAAAATGAAACGATTACGTATTTAATTTGCAACTTTGTAGGTAGTGAAATCGTCTATTTTCGAATAATGTCCGACATCATTCAGCTTTTACCAGATTCGATAGCCAATCAGATTGCCGCCGGTGAGGTTGTTCAAAGGCCCGCGTCTGCCGTAAAGGAGCTTATGGAAAATTCGATCGATGCGGGCGGAAAAAATATTAGGCTGATTGTGAAAGATGCCGGTAAAACGCTTCTGCAAGTGATCGACGATGGTATGGGGATGTCACCCACCGATGCGCGTATGAGTCTTGAGCGCCATGCCACTTCCAAAATCAGAAAAGCTGAAGATCTTTTTGAACTCTACACGATGGGGTTTCGCGGTGAAGCACTCGCTTCCATTGCAGCGGTAGCACAAATGGAACTGCGCACGCGAAAAGAAAGCGACGAACTGGGTACCTGCATTGTGGTAGAAGGTTCCGATATAAAACGCCAAGAGCCAGTTGCCTGCGATAAAGGTACCAGCATTAGTGTGAAGAATTTATTCTTTAATATTCCCGCACGACGCAATTTCTTGAAATCAAATCCCGTTGAGCTTAAACATATCATCGATGAATTTCAACGATTAAGTCTGGCGCATCCCGATTTGTCTTTTTCTATGGTGCAGGGCGATGAACTTGTTTACGATCTGCCCGAAGGAAAATTAAGTCAACGAATCATTAATCTTTTTGGTAAAGCTTATCAGGAACAGCTCGCAGCTTGCCAGGAAGAAACCAATATGATCAAAGTTACCGGCTATGTTGGTAAACCTGATTTCGCGCGCAAAACAAGAGGCGAACAATTCTTATTTGTAAACAAACGTTTCATTCGCAGCAACTACCTTCATCATGCCATCATGAGCGCTTATGAAGGATTACTGCCTGAAAATAGTTTTCCGTTTTATGTGCTGTTCATCGATATCGATCCCAAACATATCGACGTCAATGTTCACCCCACCAAAACAGAAATTAAATTCGATGACGAGCGCGCTGTTTATGCCGTTGTGAGGTCCGCTGCACGACAAGCTATTGGATCGCATAACCTCACACCTGCGTTGGACTTTAACGCCGACGTGAACATCATCTCCAAACTCAACAGCATCGCGCATCCGAAGGAAGTTTATTTTGATGAACGATTTAGCACGGCACTTCATAGTAAAAAGAACACCGACGATTGGGAGAAACTTTTCGAAGGACATGAATCGTTAAAGCCGCGACCTGCAGAAACGTCTTCGCAAGAACTTCATACACTTCGTTTCGAAAGTGATATGAATAAACAAGACGAACCTGCTGCTGTGGAGAAGGTTCTCTTTCAACTTCATGGACGATATATCGTCAAGGAAGTTCGTTCGGGCATGATGATGGTCGATCAGCAATCTGCGCACGAGCGTATTCTTTTTGAAAAATTCCTGCAGCAGTTCAAGCATAAGAGTATCCAGAGTCAACAGAGCTTGTTTCCGCAGCCGGTTAGTTTTTCAGCTGCCGACTTTGCCTTAGTGCTAGAGATGCAGCAGGAGATAGAAGCGCTTGGATTTAGATTCGAAATTTTCGGGAAGAATACATTGTTGATCAACGGTATGCCAGCAAATCTTGGTGCACGCCGCGAAAAAGAATTGTTTGAGGGGTTAATAGAACAGTTTAAAGTCAATCAATCGGAGTTATCGCTACCGATTCCTGAAAATTTGGCGCGATCGCTGGCCAGACGTGCAGGCATCAAGATTGGACAACGACTCTCGAAGGATGAAATGAGCAGTTTAATTGACAACCTATTTGCCTGTCATACGCCAAATTATTCCCCTGACGGAAAACCGACATTTTTTATTTTTGAATTGGGTAAAATAGAAACATACTTCCGATAGACTATAGTAGAAATCAACGCATATGATCAGACTTACACCGGTTGTTAAGGCCATTTTAATCATTAATATCATAGCTTTCATTGCGCAACAAATCGCGCCAATAGGTGACTTCTCTTATTGTTATGATGCGCCAGAAGGAACGCCGGGAGGTCAAATGGGCATTGTTACTGGAAACTTGGCGATGTATGGACTCAACACCGAATGTTTTAAGCCATTTCAATTGTTCACCTATATGTTTCTGCATGGTGACTTTATGCATATCCTTTTCAATATGTTCGGTCTGATTTCCATTGGTCCGATTTTGGAAAGCACGCTGGGGCAAAAGCGTTTCACATTATTTTATCTTGTTACCGGTATTGGTGCCGCGATATTTAATATCTTCATCAGTATGTTCTTTCCATCCGCTTCATTCGGAATTTTGGTGGGAGCGTCTGGCGCTATTTATGGTATTCTTACTGGATTTGGTATGATGTACCCCGAAATGGAAGTGAGGTTGTTCTTTCCTCCAATTCCCATCAAAGCGAAATATTTAGTCTTTTTGCTTGGTGGTATGACGTTTTTGTTTGGCCCTCAAAATGTAGCGCACTACGCGCATTTGGGAGGCGTTATATTTGCGTTTATCATGATCACAGTGTGGCGCAATCAAGATAGAAGTAGAGGTTATCATTAGAATATGCTTAACGATTTTAAAGACGCATTTAGTCGATACAACAACGCGCACGTTCAGTTGATCATCATCAATATTGTCGTGTTTCTCGCGTTAGCTATTCCTTCGGTTCTTATGACCATGAGCGGACTAGAGGAATATTTTCGTGCGTTCCATAACTATCTTGCTATTCCGGCTGTCATCGGTGATTTCATCACGCGCCCTTGGACTATCTTGACTTATGCATTTGTCCACGACCTCTCCGGTATTTTGCATATTCTCTTCAATATGCTTACGCTCTATTGGTTTGGGCGTCTATTTGTAGAGTACTTAGGAAGTGACAAACTCATCGCGGTATATGTACTCGGAGCTTTATTCGGCGGACTGTTTTATTTGCTTGCCTATAACACGATCCCTTTTTATGTTGCCGATGCCGTAGCGGCAAAAATGGCTTCTGTACAAAAATATGGCGACTTCGGAATGGGTATTCAAATGGTGGGTGCTTCCGGTGCGATCAATGCCATTGTTGTTGCTGCGGCCACGCTTCTTCCTGATTATACCTTCTTTATGTTCTTTATCGGCCCGGTGCGAATTAAATACATCGCGGCAGTGGTAGTGTTTATTTCTTTTCTTGGAACAATTGGAACAAATGCAGGGGGTAACATCGCTCACTTAGGAGGTGCGCTAATTGGATTCATCTACATCAAACAGCTTCAATCTGGAAACAATTGGGGCCAATGGATTACTGTTACTCTTGATTGGTTTAGAAACCTTTTCAAACCTCGGATGAAAGTGAAAGTTACCTACCGCAATCAGGACGCTGGATCAAGAGGAACGAAAGCGGCGAAAGGTTCAAATGTATCGCAAGAAGAATTGGATGCAATCCTTGATAAAATCTCTGCTGGTGGCTACGAGAGTTTAACCAAAGACGAAAAGGAAAAACTCTTTCACGCAAGCAAAAAATAATAACTACCCCTTATTTGCAAGCTGTCCACATGCGGCATCAATGTCTTTACCGCGACTCTTTCTGATTCGTGTAGTGATACCGTTGCTTTCTAAAAGATGCATGTACATGTTGAGCGATGCTTCCGACGCCTGTTGAAATTCACCGTCGTCGATCGGGTTGTATTCGATCAGATTAACTTTCGATGGAATTACTTTCGCGAATTTAAGAAGCGCCTTCGCATGCTCCTCCGTATCATTGATACCCTTCCATACAACGTACTCGTAGGTGACTTTCCGTTTTGTCTTCTGATACCAATAGCGAAGTGCGTCCGCAAGTTCGTCTAGTGAATTAGAGTCGTTGATAGGCATAATCGCCGAACGTGTCTTGTCGACTGCCGAGTGAAGGGAAACAGCAAGGTTGAACCTCACGCCGTCATCTGCCATCTTCATGATCATCTTCGTGATGCCTACGGTCGACAGGGTGATGCGTTTGGTCGCCAGCCCCAGGCCTTTCTGAGACGTGATCTTTTCGATTGCCGTAGTGACGTTAGCGTAGTTCAACAACGGCTCGCCCATGCCCATGAACACAATGTTCGTTAGCGGTCGACCGAAGAACATTTCTGCCTGCTCTTTGATGGCCACCACTTGGTCGTAGATTTCATCTGCCGACAAGTTCCGCTGACGCTTCAGTTTTGCCGTAGCACAGAATGCACAAGCCAGACTGCAGCCTACCTGCGACGATACACACGCTGTAATTCTTTTTTCTGTTGGGATAAGAACCGATTCAACAATCAGTCCATCGTGCAGCATTACGGCATTTTTGATTGTACCATCTTCACTACGCTGCATTTTGTCAACCTTGATGTGGTTAATGACAAAATGTTCTTTCAATTTCTCACGTAGGCCAACAGAAAGATTGGTCATTTGATCGAACGTCTTCGCGGACTTATTCCATAACCATTCATACACTTGCTGTGCGCGAAATGGTTTCTCGCCAATTTGACCAAAATACTCCTTTAGTTCGTCGAGTTTTAATTTTCGGATGTCGCGTTTTGAAGACGTATCTACCATGGTGCAAAAATACAAAACACAACCCGAACGGAAGAAAATGATTCCAATCGATTATTTAATCCGCACAAACACTCTGGTTTCGCATACGCGTGCGCTATTGGTGATGATTAGGGAATCGGCGGAAATTTGTTCTACGGTGAAACCTTCAATAATTGTCCGCGACCGTTTGTCGAGGAAATAGATCGCATCGCCAGTGTATTTATAAAGGAAGCTTTTTGAATTATACGTTTTCCTTCGATTGATAATTCTTGTGCTTTCTTCGGCAACATTATTTTCTTTCAGGTTCAGAACTTGCGGCGTAGTACCCGACATATTATGCATTTCGTCAACCATGTCTGCGGCTTCTGTGTCGGGCATGTCGATTTGATCCTCTACACAAGTCGTTTGTTTTACGAGTTGCCATTTCCCCACAATAGACTGCGCCGATACGCCAACCGCGAATACACAGAACATCATTACCATGAGCAGTTTCATAACATCTGGTTTATATCAAATTTACTGAATTTTAAATGCATGGCTTTCAAAAGAAAGCGATTTTAACGCAACGCTAATTTGAAAAACTCACTTTATTATTCGAAATTTTCGCCCTTCTACACGTAGCAATGTCTAAGCCAAAAGCAATTCTAATCACCGGCGGGTATCTCGACACGAACAGCGCGAAAACAGCACATGGTCTCATCAGAGGTTCTGATCGATTTGAAATCATCGGCGTGATCGACGCGAAGAGCAGTGGAAAAGATGCAGGTTTTGTACTTGACGGGAAGCACAGAAATATTCCTGTCTTCGACACGATTCAAGCCTTTCGTCAATCTTCAGTAGAAGCAACTTACTGCATTGTGGGTGTTGCAACAAAAGGTGGTGTTATCCCGCCATCTCTTCGCGCTGAATTGAGCGATGCGCTTGAACATAGATTTAATCTTGTAAATGGCTTGCACGAATACATTGCCGACATACCGGAGCTTGCTAATCTTGCGCGCGAGAAAGGTCTCGAAGTGATTGACGTGAGGAAACCTAAGAAGTTTAAGGATCTGCATTTCTGGAGCGGAAGTATAGCGAAGGTGAAATGCCCGAAGGTGGCCGTACTCGGTACCGATTGTGCGCTTGGAAAAAGAACAACAACACGTTTCCTTGTCGAGACGATGCGTAATGCTGGATACAAGGCAGAGATGATTTACACAGGGCAAACCGGATGGATGCAAGGTGCTAAATACGGTTTTGTGTTCGACTCAACACTCAATGATTTTATCTCGGGTGAGATGGAGCATGCCGTTGTTTCTTGCTACGAAAATGAAAAACCTGATATTATTTTCATTGAAGGGCAATCGTCACTCCGTAATCCGAGTGGTCCGGCGGGTGCCGAATGGATCGTATCCGCTAATGCCGATGCTGTTGTTCTTCAACATCACCCGCAGCGCAAGCAATACAAAGACATGGAATTTTATCCAGCCTATATTGCTAATCCGAAAGACGAAATTGCGCTTATTAAAATGTATGGTGCCGACACCGTGGCGGTTACATTGAACACCGCGAAAATGACTACCGTCGAAGCACGCGCAGCCGCCGAAGACTATGAACAAACACTCGGCATACCCGTCGTACTTCCATTAGAAGATGGATTGGATCGGCTGATTCCTGTTTTTGAAGACTTGATAAACAAAAAGAAATAACGCGTCAATAATATTCATATGGCAAAAATTAAGGATATACAGGTATGGAGCGCCGACCTGGGAAACACAAAACCATATACCATCGCTTTCAAGACGATCGATGAAGTTCGCAATGCTTTCGTAGAGATAACGTTGGACAACGGAACAACAGGCATCGGCGCCGGCAATCCAAGCGAGTATGTCGTAGGCGAAGATATCAACCAATGTCTTGCAGCATTGAAAGAAAAAAATCTTGAGTTTCTCATCGGAAGAGATATCCGCGAGTTAAATCAATTGACCTTCGAGATTTGGAAAAAATTCCCAGCGAATCCATCGGCACGTGCTGCATTAGACATTGCGCTTCACGATGCCTTTACAAAATACTTGGATATTCCATTGGTGAAATATCTGGGACAAAAGTTTAAAAAATTGCCGACTTCAAATACTATAGGAATAAAGTCGATTGAAGAAACATTGAAGGAAGCAGAAGAATACATCAAACGCGGCTTCAAAGTAATTAAGATTAAACTTGGAAAGGACCTCGATGAAGATGTTGAGCGCTTGATGAAGTTGCGTGAGAAATTTGGCAATGGCATTGTTATTCGCGTGGACGTGAACCAGGGATATAATGTGCATCAAACTATCGAATTGTATGGTCGTGTATATGACTTGAATATTGAATTGTTCGAGCAACCACTCCCGGCACATGACATTGCTGAAATGAAGAGCTTGCCAAAAGAAGTGAGGAACGTTATTGCGGCAGATGAATCTTTACTCACGCCAGCTGACGCGATTGAGTTAATTAAACCACCGCGCGCAGCCGGTATCTATAATATCAAGTTGATGAAATGCGGAGGTATTAGTCAAGCACTTAAAATTGCGGACATCGCACAGCACGAAGACATCGACCTTTTCTGGGGATGTAACGACGAAAGTATCGTGAGCATAACCGCTGCGTTACATGCGGCCTACGCTTGCGCGAATACGAAGTATATCGATCTTGACGGTTCCTTTGATCTTGGTAAGGATATCGTGAAAGGTGGATTTGTACTGAAAGATGGCTATATGTATTGCTCTGATAAGCCTGGATTAGGCGTGGAAAGAATCTAATCTGCATGTCTAAATTTCGAATGCTTGTGTCGTTGTGGCGGGATAACGGAACACGATGGATGTTTCTCTACATGCTTGAACGACTAACTTCTGCACCGAAATATGCGCGAAAGCGATTTGCATTAGAGGCCAAATATCAGCTCGCGGGATTTAATACTATGTATTACAATCGAAAGGAGTGGGATGGATATGACTGGTCGAAAGAAGGTAAAGAGTGGAGTGATTCCCCTGCCTGGGAAAAGTCAATTAAGGATGATATACTCCTGGCTAATTTTAGCGCTGGAAAGTGCATTCTAGAAATTGGTCCGGGAGGTGCGAAGTGGTCTACAACGCTTGCGTCGATCTCCAAGGAATTGATATTGGTAGACATCAGCGAAAGTGCATTGAACTATTGTAAAAACAAATTAACACAATATCCACACTGTCGCTTTCATCGAACCCAAGGCAACAATTTGTCTTTTCTGAAGGATTCATCTGTTGATTACATCTGGGCTTTTGATGTATTCGTTCATATCGCGCCCGCTGATATTGACGGTTATCTGAGCGAGTTTAATAGAGTTCTCACAACGAATGGATTGGCTATCATTCATCATGGTGCTTCAGGTGGTACGCACGGAGGCTTTCGAAGTAGTCTGATATTGGAAAATTTTAATACGATGTTGACAAGTAATGGTTTCGTCGTTCAACAACAGTTTGATCGATGGCATGACGGTCAATTCTCGGTATCGCAATTTGACGACCGTATTTCCATCTTTAAAAAGGCGGAAGCGTGATACATCACGTCATCTGGTAGTAAAAAAGCCGCCTCATATTACGAAGCGGCTTTTTCATTTATTGTAGATCAATGAACGTAGTGCACGTTGTCGCCATCCTTAAAATATTTATCATGGATGGCGTTGTACTTTTTCTTGTGCTCTTCTTTAATCTTGATATCGTTGACTTTGAGTTCACCATTGTGCCAATGGATATTTTTTATTGCTTCTGTTTTGTCGATGTAACCATCGCTCACAAGTTCTTTAGCAAGTTCTTTTTCAAACTCCTTTGCTTTTGCTTCCATGGCCTTGCCAGCTTTTTCAAGTTCTCGTGCACGCGCCGCATGTTCTCGACTACGGATCTCCATTTCCTTGCCATGGGCTTCCATGACTGTAGCGTGTTGCGCCAACGCTTCTTGATGACGTGCAGCAGATTCTGCTTGCACAGCCACGGCTCTCGCTTGCTCACGAAGCTTATCGGCCTCAAATGCAAAGGCCATGTTGTGCTCCCAATCTTCTGCCTTGAATTTTGTCTCAAGCTCTTTCATCATTTTGTCAAAATCCTTTTGATGCTTTGCGTAGAAGTCTCCGAACTGCTCTTTGAACTTTCCTTCGAATGCTGCACTGAATTCTTCCCAATTTCCGCCAGCAAATGCAAATGGAGGAACCGAATCATTCCAAGAAAAAACAGCGGCCGGCAGCATCGGCATTGAGGGCATGTCAAAATCAAAGTCGGGTACTGGTTGTACTGGCGCAATAGGAGGTAGCGGCTCCAAGTCGATGGCCATTTCGGCATCAGTCGTTTCTACTGTTTCTTCGATCACTTCGCCTTCAGCATTTACAGTGATCACATGTTTCACTGCGGGTGTTGGTGCTTTTTTCTTTCCTGTAGTATCCGCGGGCTGCGTCATTACAGATGATGTTGATGACGGTTTATCTTGTGGTTGTATTGTAACCCATGAGGCACATGCTAGTCCGATGATAAGGAGCACGACCGGAATCATTTTTTCCTTCCCTGAATAATTTCTCACTGACTTTTCCATAATTCTTTTGATTCGGTTTAACAGTTGATGTTTATTTTCGGCGAGCCCGACAGCCATTCCCGCACTGCTTGATCGTCTATGTTCAAGCTGGGCTAAGGTTAGCGCGTATACTTTGGCGTTGCTGGTCGCGACTACAGCATCATCACAGCAATGCTCGCGTTCGATACGTATTGTGGAGGATATCAACCACACAAAAGGGTTGAAAAATAAAATGCATTCAACCCACGATTGAATCAAGTTGATGACATAATCATGGCGCTTGATGTGCATCAGTTCGTGTACAAGAATAGTTTCAATTTGCTCAGAGGAAAGTCCGGAAAGGAATCCAATCGGAACGAGGATAGTTGGTTTTATCCATCCGATCACCACGGGTGCGTGTACATCCGCAGATGAAGCCAACAACACCTGCTGTGTAATGTTCATCTTTTTTATTAGCACATTGAGGTGTGCTATCAATGAAGCGCCCACAACAGTGGCACGACGCTGAATGCGCGATACGTACCACCAACTTCCGACGAGGCGTAGACTGAATACCATTGCTCCCGCAATCCAAAAGACCGTGAGAATAGAAATGTTTGCGCGAATATTGTCAAGCAACGACGGCGCCCCTGCCACGTCGTGAGCCGTGTAGGCCGCGGTAGTTTGAAGCAGCAGCAACGTAATTGACAAATCGGTGCCGCGTGATGCAAACAAATAGATGAACGTTCCTATAGCAGCCATAAACATGGCCATCAAGCTGGCTGTTGCAATGACGTATCGCTGGCTGGAATTTCTGGCGAATAGGCGAAACATCACTTGGCACAGTAAGAAGATCAAAAGGGACTGCCACAACGAATGAATAATTGCCCATCCCAATGCGTTCGCCCACGCGGTATCGATAACAGTTGCTAGTGCTTTCATGATTCACCTCCTTCAAGATTATCTAGATATCGTCTGATTTCGTCGAGTTCTTCTTTCGTAGATTTTTTATTTCCCAATGCGCTCATCACAAGTTGCGCAGCAGATCCCTGAAACACAGTGTCAATGATCTTATCAACCATTTGTTGGCGCGTGTTCTCCTGTGTCTGCCGCGCTTTGTATACATGTAGCTTGCCGTTCTTTTGACGGGACACTAGTCCCTTTTCATGCATGATCTGCATCATCTTTAAAATCGTCGTGTAGCCGTTGGCCTTTTCACCACCCAAAGCCTCATGGACGTCTTTAACAGATGCAGCACCCTTCTCCCAAACAATTTGCAAGATCTCAAGCTCCTTTTCAGTAGGCTTTACACTCTTTTTACTCATATACGAATGTTTTCGTAATACAATCTTAGACGAAGGATTGCTTCCGTGCAAGTTTTATACGAAGATTTTCGTAGAAAGTTTTGATGTCGTTTCGACGTATAAAGAAATGGTTGGTTACGATGGCGGGCTATAGGCTCATTTCCTCGTGGAGGCCCTCAATGATTCTTAAGCACAATTCCTCGAAGCGTTTGATGTGTTTTCGAAGGGTAGGGGTCTCCATGACGTTTCCGTTCAGGATCGTTTTAACATCCTCTATAAGTGCGGAGAACTCTTCGTCGCCCAGCATGCCGAGCGTTGTTTTTACTTTGTGTGATGCACGATTAAAAATCTCGACATCTTTTCGGGCCATCGTGTCGGTTAATGCTTGCTTTAGTTCTTCTATATTTTTGATCAGCAAACTCGCCAACTCTCGCTTGAATTCGGGATCACCCTCTGAGTATAGCTCAAGGTTATTTTGGCGCCGAGGCGACTTTGTTGTCGGCGTATTTCCTTTCAGAACATATTTTCCAATGATGGCTTGCAACTCCTCTGGCTGAAAAGGTTTACTTAAAAAATCGGTCATGCCAATTCCAAGCACCTTATCCTTGATGTCCATCATCGCCGATGCAGTTAGTGCGATGATTGGAATAACCTTGAAGTATTCATCATCCATGGCGCGAATCTTCTTCGATGCTTCATAACCATCCATTTCAGGCATCTGAAGATCCATCAATACTAATTGATACGTTTTTTCTTTTATCATTGAAACCGCCTCTTTGCCATGATTGGCGATGTCTACTTCGATACCCCATTTTCTTAGGAAATTAGTAGCCACAACCTGGTTCACGCGATTGTCTTCAACAAGAAGTACACGAATGTTCGATTCTTGAAAATCTTTGGTGTGATCCTTCGCTTCGTCAGCAGTGTCTAACTTGAGTTCACCTTCCTCAAGCAGTAATGTAAAAAAGAAAGTAGAACCATAACCCACCTTACTGTCGACGTTGATGTTCGACCCCATGAGGTTTAGCATCCGCTTGGTGATGGAAAGCCCCAGACCTGTGCCTCCGAATTTTCGCGTCGTGTCGGAACGCGCTTGTGAAAAGCTCTCGAAAATAAGATTGATTTTTTCTTGCTCGATTCCGATGCCGGTGTCCTTAATAGTAAAGAGTAAATTATGCAAATCGCCCGCCATGCCTTGGTGTTTTACGGAAAGTTCAACGTAGCCCCTTTCCGTGAACTTGATTGCATTCCCGACAATGTTGGTAATGATTTGACCCAACCGAACTTGGTCGCCGACAACGACACGCGGCACTTGTGGATCGAAATGGAGGTACAAGCCTACGCCCTTCTCTTTCGCGCGTTGTTCCAACATCTGCTTCGTGCTCACAATGAGCGTCTGTAAATCGAATGGAACTTTTTCCAAGGTGATCTTACCCGCTTCTATTTTGCTGAAGTCGAGAATATCATTGATGATGGTGAGTAGATTTTCGCCTGAGAATTTCAGCAACTTTAAGCTCTCGTGTTGGTCGACACGAGGTTTCTCTTGCAATAACAGATTGGTTAATCCGATAATTGCATTCATTGGTGTGCGAATCTCATGACTCATCATTGATAAGAATTGGCTTTTCGCCAACGTTGCTTCCTCTGCTTTTTCTTTGGCTACGCGCAGCGCATCCTCAAAACCTTTTCTGTGTGTGATGTCGCGCGAAGAAGTTTGAAAGCCGATAAGTTTCCCTTCATTATCGAAGAATGGATGGGAGATAGACTCAAGCCAAATAAGCGTTCCATCCTTTTTGTACATGCGATACTCCGCCGTTGATGACGTGCCCGAGCGCGCTTGTTGCTGAAGAACGTCACCCATCATTTCTTGATCTTCTGGTGCGATCATTTCAAGCCACGTTCGATGAAGCACTTCTTCAGGTTCATAACCCAGTACGTCGCGAACGGATGGTGAAATGTAAGTGCGTACTGATTTTCCGTTGACAAAATTGAACAGCGAAATAAGATCTTTGGAGTTTGTTGAAATGAGTCGGTAGAGTTTCTCGCTTTCAATCAATTTTTCTTGCGCTATCTTAAGGTCGGTGATATCATTCGTCGTACCGATGAATCCAAAAATATCACCATGCTCACTTAAAATGTGAACCGCATTACTCACCACCCAACGTGTGCCTAGCTGTGGGTTGAGAAATCGATATTCCTGAATGAACTCTCTATTCTCGTTGATGGCCTTCATCCATTCAGCAACTACTTTGTCACGATCTTCCATGTGAACACCGTTGATCCATCCGTCGCCCAGTGCTTGTTGTTCACGTAGACCAGAAATTTCTAGCCACCGTTTGTTCATATATGTGCAACGACCATTTGAGTCGGTTTGGAAAATTCCAACGGGTGCTTTTTCTGCCAGTAATCGGAAACGTTGTTCACTAGCTTTTAAAGCGTCTTCGGCTTGCTTACGTTTTGTGATGTCGCGGTTTACGGCTTGAATGCCTACCAGTTTTCCTTGCGCGTCGTGAACAGGTTTTGTATTGGTTTCCAACCATCGATATGTTCCATCTTTCGAACGCATGCGTAATTGTACATTGCTGAATTCATAGCCACGTTTCAAGAGTTCCAATCCATCGGCGGGGAAATCGTCAGGATGGAAAAGTGACACAGCTTGCATGCCGATGAGTTCTTGTGGATCATATTGTAAGATATCTTTTACAGAAGGCGATACGTATTTGTACCGTGTGTCAAGATCGGTAAGCACAATCATGTCGGATGTATTTTCCGAGAGCAATCGAAATTGTCGTTCACTATCCTCCACCTTCGCCGTAGCTTCTTTCATCAAGGTAATATCAACCATCGTTCCGATAAAACCTGTAACATTTCCCTCTGGCGTTTTGATCGGCGATAGCCTGTTTGTAACCCACGTCAATCCTTTGGTTAGCGTATTGTAGCGAAACTCTAACGTAATTTCTTCTTTGTCTTCAATGGCGCGACTCCACGAACTCAACACCCAACTGCGATCATCATTGTGTATCGCGCCGTAGCGACTGTCGCGCGAAGCCTGTGAACGATCGAGTCCGATGATTTCGAACCAGCGGTTGTTGACGAAGACCACGTTGCCAACTTCATCAAGTTGATAGATGCCGACAGGAGCTTTTTCGGCGAGCGTTCTAAATAACTGCTCACTTGACTGAAGCGCTTCGCTAGCGCGGTAAACCACCGTAATATCACGTGCTACAACACTAACCTTAATAACCCATCCGTCTTTATAAAGCATGCGCACGTTTTGCCCGATCCAAAGTTCGAATCCACTACGCGTCATAATCGGCAATTCCAAGTAAGTAGACTCAATTTGCTTTTCGCGTTGCGTCTTATAAAAATTAACGGTATTGTGACGATGGTCAGGATGCACTAAGTCCCAATAGTTCTTGGCCAGTAGTTCCTCTTTGGAATATTCCGTGATGCTTTCCATGACTGGATTTACATAGCTAAATTTTCCCATGTCGTCCAGTTCGTAAATCATATCGGTGGCACTTTCTATGAGTCCACGATATTGATTCTCACTTGCCTCCAAAAAGTTTTGTAGTTGGATGATGTGTTCTAGGTTGCTTTGGATTTGTTCTTCGTTCGCCTTTAGCTCTTCGTTTGCGGTGGTGAGTTCCTCATTAATATTTAAAAGGTCTGTATTGTTCTGTTGTAAATTCCGGATCATGGGACGGAAAATGAAAATTAGTTCGAGCAGCAGAATGAGTACTGAGAGTACCCCAAGCCCTAGTTCGATGTTTTTTATACGATTCAGTTTTTGCTCGGCTTCATATTGATAAACGGCGACTGTTTTTTCCATCGTCATTAAAAATGTCAATTCATTTTGTTCGACCGTGTGAGCCGCCAATTGTGCGGTTTCCAAGGTAGGGTTGTCGAGAAATGCCCTACATGCCGTTACAATGGCTGTGAGGTGAGGGGTGTTGGCGCGAAGAAGGGAGTCTATCTTTAAACTCTTTTTGTACTGATAACTTTCTAACGATGTTTCTTCATGGAGAAGCGTGAAGTGAACTTTTTCAAATTGTTCAATCAGGTTTCGAATGGTGTCTTGATGTGCGGGCGCTAATGTTCCTGTTCGCTGAAGCTCATCGCGATTATAAAGCACGCGCTTTGCGATGCGTTGGCTGAGCATGCGTTGTCGTCCCGCAATGTTGATGAGCTTTGCATCCGCGTTTTGTTGATTTAAATCGTATTGAATAATAACCTGATTGACAATAATCGTCAACACAACGGTAGTGATGAAAAACGCATATTGATTGCGGAATACCGCTAACGGGTTAATCTTCGGAAACATGATTAGCAAAATTTATGAAAATCTGCTTTCAATGACAAGGTCGCCGCGTGTTCATTTATGCTACGTAGCGTGACGTGCGGCCGTGTTTCCTGTTTTGCTACGTGAAGCGGATCGGTTTTGAAACTAGAGGCTATTTAGCTTTTTGAGGCAACAGGGCAAAAAAAGAACGTCCCGCCAAATAGCGGGACGTTCAAACCAAACCCCTCATACCAACATTCCCCGAACCACCAGGGAATTCAATCCTTAAACCTAATGCTTAAACAACTTCTTCGGCCTCAAGGTTCTCGAAAATGAATTCAACTTCATTTTTTAGGTCGATAAATATTACAGAGTCCCTATGGACAGTTCCTGCGAGGATTTGCTTGGACAATTCATTAAGCAATTCGCGCTGCATAACCCTTTTCAACGGTCGCGCTCCGAATTGCGGATCGTAACCGAGTTTTGAAAGGCGTTCTTTGGCACTTTCAGAGATGTCGATCTTTACGCCTGCCTCCGCAAGTCGTTTGCGAACAATGTCCACCTGTATGTCGACAATCTTTCGAACATCTTTCCGGCTCAACGGACGGAACATCACAATTTCATCGATCCGGTTAACAAATTCGGGACGCACAGACTTCTTCAAGAGACTTATCACATCATCTTTTGTTGATTCCAACACTTCGAAATAATTCTCATCTGTAATCTTTTCAAAGTTTTCTTGAATGATATGAGATCCAATATTCGTCGTCATGATGATGATTGTATTCTTAAAATTAGCGACACGTCCTTTGTTGTCGGTTAATCTACCGTCATCAAGAACCTGCAGCAAAATATTGAACACGTCAGGATGCGCTTTTTCAATCTCATCAAGCAGAATAACAGAATATGGCTTCCTTCTTACAGACTCTGTAAGTTGTCCGCCTTCATCATATCCGACATAGCCCGGAGGGGCACCGATGAGTCGGCTTACACTATGACGCTCCTGGTATTCGCTCATATCGATTCGCACAAGTGCATTCTCGTCGTTGAACAGATAATCAGCCAGGGCTTTTGATAGCTCTGTTTTACCGACGCCAGTTGTGCCCATAAAGATGAAAGAACCAATCGGTCTCTTCGGATCTTGCAAACCAGCGCGACTTCTTCGCACGGCATCACTCAACGCCTGAATCGCCTCTTCCTGACCCGCCACACGCCTAGCAAGCTCTTGTTCGAGTTGCAGTAACTTCTCACGGTCACTTTGCAACATTTTTGACACTGGAATGCCAGTCCACTTCGCCACTACTTCAGCAATATCTTCGCTGTCGACTTCTTCTTTCAGCAAGGTTTTTTCACCTTGCATCGTTTTCATCTTTTGGTTGTAATTACTAAGACGCGTTTCGGCTTCCGTTATTTTACCATATCTGATTTCAGCCACTTTTCCATAGTCACCGGCTTTTTCGGCTTGCTCCGCTTCAGATTTTAAGCGGTCAATGTTTTCCTTTTCCTTTTGAATTCCATGAACGATCTCCTTTTCACTTTCCCACTTTGCCTTGATCGATGCACGCGTTTCTGACAGTTCCGCAATGTCGCGACTGAGGATTGCTTCTTTCTCTTTGTCTTTCTCACGTCGAATTGCTTCGCGCTCAATTTCCAATTGCATGATGCGACGATTCAACTCATCAAGTTCTTCTGGAAGCGAATCCATTTCAAGTCTCAACTTCGCCGCAGCCTCATCCATTAAATCGATCGCTTTATCTGGAAGAAAACGATCGCTGATGTAGCGACTGGATAACTCAACAGCGGCAATAACCGCGTCGTCTTTAATGCGAACACCATGATGCAACTCATACTTGTCTTTGATACCCCGCAGAATTGAAATTGAATCTTCCACGGTAGGTTCATCAACCATCACCGCTTGAAAACGTCTCTCCAGTGCTTTATCTTTTTCAACGTACTTCTGATATTCTTTTAACGTAGTAGCACCGATCGCATGGAGCTCACCACGGGCAAGTGCCGGTTTCAAAAGATTGGCAGCATCCATAGCACCCTCGCCACCACCACCTGCACCAATCAAGGTGTGGATCTCATCAATGAATAGAATAATCTGACCGTTGGAGTCTGTGACTTCTTTTATAACAGCTTTCAGGCGCTCTTCAAATTCTCCCTTGTATTTCGCACCAGCTATCAATAATCCCATGTCGAGCGACACTAATATTTTGTCTTTTAGATTCTCAGGAACATCGCCATCAACGATACGTTGTGCCATTCCTTCAACAATTGCCGTTTTACCAACGCCAGGCTCACCCAATAAAATCGGATTATTCTTTGTGCGTCGCGAAAGAATCTGTAACACACGACGAATTTCTTCATCGCGACCGATCACGGGATCGATCTTTCCTTTTTTCGCAAGCTCAATTAAATTCTTCGAGTATCGTTCGAGCGATTTATATTTCGCTTCTGCATTTTGATCCGTCACGGTAGTTCCTCCTCTTAATTCTTTAATGGCTTTAACCAGTGTGTTGCGTTCAAACCCTGCATCGCGCAACAATTGCCCTGCTTTGTCTTTCGATGCGAGTATGGCCAATAGCAAATGTTCAATGGCGATGTATTCATCTTTGAATTCGCGTAACTCTTTATCTGCATTTTGCAATAACGTGTTAGTAGCCGATGACAAGTAGGGCTGTTGTCCCGAAACCTTTGGATAGCCGTTCAGCAATTCCTCTACTTTTGTCTTTAGCACGTCACCATTGATGTTGAGTTTCTTCAACAAATAATTGGAAACGTTTTCATCAGTTTCCAAAATAGCGCTCAGCAAATGACCGGGTTCGATTGCCTGTTGCTGACGACCCATGGCAATCTCTGCCGACTTCTGTAAAGCTTCCTGAGATTTTATTGTGAATTTTTCAAAGTTCATAACTTGGGTTTTGCTCCGTTTAATCAAAAGTTAATCCATAACCCGCTTAATACCTGAGTTGGAAATTTTGGCATTAGTTTGATAGCTTTATTTTTACCATTTCGGCCATTCTGACTTTTATTCATGTCAAAAAGATCAACAGCACAAACCAAAGCATTTCCTGCAGCTTGTACGGTAGAGGTAGCATGGGAAGTATGCAACCAAGTAGGGGGAATTTATACAGTGATTCGTTCGAAGGCGCCAGCAATGGTAGAACACGCCAAGGGACAGTTCTGTATGATTGGGCCGTACATCAATCGTAATATTCAAGCAGAGTTAGAAGTGCTAGAAGACTCGCAAGACATGTTTGGTCAAACGGCGGCAACGCTTCGTAAACGTGGTTACGATGTACATTACGCACAGTGGCTCATTACCGGTAAACCCAGAGTCGTACTTCTAAATCCTAATGCGATTGAAGACCAAGCGTTGAACGTGGTCAAATATCTTCTCTGGAAAAATCATGGCATCAACGTTCCTGACAACAATCCATTGGTGAATCAAGTCATTGCATTTGCTTATCTCACCAAGCTTTTTTTTGATGAACTCACGAAACACTTAGATGAAGGTCAGCATATTCTTGCACACTTTCACGAATGGATGGCGGGACTGCCGATCTTAGATTTGAAGCGCGACCAGATGCCTGTGAAAACAGTATTCACTACGCATGCAACACAACTGGGAAGACACCTGGCCATTAACTCACCGATGTTCTATGCGCATCTTCCATTTTTTAAATGGGAAGAGGAAGCTAAAAAATTTGGTATCGAGACAGAAGCAAAAATTGAATTCAAATGCGCGCAAACTGCCGACGTGCTTACCACGGTGAGCGAAGTAACGGCAAGAGAATGTAAGCACCTTCTGAAAAGGAAGCCAGAGCTGATATTGCCAAATGGTTTGAACATTGAACGGTTTGAAGCGCTGCACGATTTTCAGAATCTACACATTCAATACAAAGAGTCTATTCACAAATTTGTAATGGGCCACTTCTTTCAATCGTATTCATTTGATCTTGAGAAAACGCTATACTTTTTTACTTCTGGCAGGTACGAGTTTAAGAACAAAGGATTCGATCTTACCATCGATGCACTCAGTAAACTCAACCAAAAACTTAAGAAGGAAAAGTCAGATATCACCGTGGTGATGTTTTTTGTGACGAAGCGAGACTTCCATAACATCAGGCCAGAAACACTGCAGTCGAAGGCGATGATGCAAGAAATATTTGAGATGTGTAACGCGATTACACAACAAGTGGGTCGGAAATTGTTCTTTGCTAGTACAACGCGTCAGGATACACATTTGCCAGACCTCAATAATTTTGTAGATGAATATTGGAAGCTGCGTTTTAGAAGAACGATTCAATCGTGGAAGACCAATAAAAATCCGCATGTAGCCACACATAAATTAGTAGCCGAAGAAACCGATGAAGTACTCCTTGCCTTGCAGGAAAAAAACCTGATGAACTACCCTGATGATCCTGTCAAGATTGTATACCATCCTGATTTTATCAATGCGAGTAATCCACTGTTTGGCTTAGATTATAATCAGTTTGTGCGCGGATGTCATCTTGGAATTTTCCCGAGTTACTATGAGCCGTGGGGATACACGCCGCTCGAGTGTATGGCTAGCGCAGTGCCGTCTATCACCAGCGACCTATCAGGTTTTGGTGATTACATATTGCGAAATATTCCTGAGCACGACGAGTATGGTTTACACGTGATTGAGAGAGGTAAGCGCACCTTTGATTGGTCCTCTAACCAGTTGACCGATGTGATGTACAAATTTTTAGAACAGTCGCGCCGAGAACGCAGTATGCAACGGAACAATGTTGAGAAACACTCTGCGATTTTTGATTGGGAAAATTTGATCAAGCATTATGTGGAGGCTTATGATCTTGCGTTAGGCAGAGCGCCGATCAAGGGCACACCCCAGGTTTGACAGAATCTTCGGCTTCACCAAACCAAACGATACCATAGGATTTATACATCGCGATGCCGATGGCGTTCCATTTCACTTTTTGCCACATCCCGCTATTGATAATTAGCGGATTGTGACCGGGACTTTTTTTCCAACCGTCAAGGCCTTCTTGTGCATCGACGGCATCGGAGCTGAAATAGGCAATTTCATACCCAAGCGAAGTGTATCCGGCAATTTCTTCCGGTTTTTTCCACATGCAAGATGCTTCCTTATGATCGGCGGTATAGCAGCAAGGAGTCCATTTTCCTTTATTCGACCAGCTGTGGGGATTACACTGGTTTTTCTCTGGATCGAAGGTGTAATTCTCCATTAAGTCGCGTGCGTGTATTTGCGCAACTTTGGTAAGTTTATCGGATAGCGGGATAGGGGGTAGTTTTTTACTCTTCCGGTAGGCCATCATCATATCGTACAGCTTTTTTTCTTCGGCATTCAAGCATGTTTCTGGAGCCGCCATTCGTTTGTTTTCAGGCGAAAAAGCGGTAGAAAGGACCAGCAAGAGAAGGACTACGTAGATTTTCATAAGAAAGAAGTTATCAAAAAACGTTCCCAAAGAAAAATGTCTTCATTTCTGACTGTAATTTTTTAATTTTCCGCGCCCAAAAGGGACCCCTGTCATTCGCGGCAGGTTTTACTTAGAAATTTAAATATTGTAGCAATGAGCGATCAGAAAATCAGCATCAGTAACGGTAAACTGAATGTTCCAGATAACCCGACGATCCCTTTCATCGAAGGCGATGGTACCGGTGTGGATATTTGGCCAGCATCCAAATTAGTATTCGATAAGGCTGTTGAAAAGGCCTATAACGGAAAACGCAAGATTAACTGGAAAGAGACCCTGGCTGGTGAAAAAGCATTCAACCAGACTGGTAACTGGTTGCCTGAAGAAACGCTCAACGTTTTTAAAGAATATCTGGTAGGTATCAAAGGTCCATTGACGACACCTGTTGGTGGTGGTATTCGTTCCCTGAACGTTGCCCTCCGTCAAGAGCTTGACCTCTACGCTTGCGTTCGTCCAGTGCGTTGGTTTAAAGGTGTACCTTCTCCTGTAAAAGAGCCACATAAAACAGACATGACTATCTTCCGTGAAAACACTGAGGATATCTATGCTGGTATCGAGTTCCAGGAAGGCTCTGAAGAGAACAAAAAATTCTTGAAGCTTTTCGAAGAAAACTATCCTAAACTGTTCAAGAAAATTCGCTTCCCGCACTCTTCGGGTATCGGCATCAAGCCTGTATCAAAAGAAGGTACGGAAAGACTTGTTCGCTCAGCTATCAAATATGCGATCGAACAGAAGAAGCCAAGTGTTACATTGGTTCACAAAGGTAACATTATGAAATTTACTGAGGGTGGTTTCCGGGATTGGGGATATGCGTTGGCGAAAAGCGAGTTCGGTGCAAAAGACCTTGATGGTGGACCTTGGCAAGTAATTGAAAAAGACGGTCACAAAATCGTTATCAAAGACGCTATTGCTGATGCCTTCCTTCAACAGATTCTCCTCCGCCCAGATGAATACTCTGTGGTAGCAACACTCAACCTGAATGGTGATTATATCTCTGATGCACTTGCTGCAATCGTAGGTGGTATTGGTATCGCTCCAGGTGGTAACGTGAACTACGTAACAGGTCACGCAATCTTCGAAGCAACACACGGTACTGCGCCGAAATATGCTGGACAAGATAAAGTAAATCCAGGCTCAGTAATTCTTTCAGGCGTAATGATGCTTGAATATATGGGCTGGCAAGAAGCTGCTGACTTGATCATCAAAGGTCTTGAAGGCGCTATCTCTGCGAAACGCGTAACATATGACTTCCACCGCTTGATGGAAGGCGCTTCTTTGTTGAAGTGCTCTGAATTCGCGGAAGAAGTAGTGAAGAAAATGTAATTGTCTTTTAGGATAATTTGAAAAGGGGCGATCAAGCCCCTTTTTTTATTGGGGTACATTTAAGCCAATTCGTATATCACCCCAATCAAACGTTGCCAATAAATGACTCGTGAATGGCATTAGATTTTCGTCTATCACATTCGCAGAAGCCGGATGGTAATAGTGAGAATGTTCTTCTGCTTGCTTATACCTAAACCGCACAATCATGAGTCGCCTATCATTCTCCTTTATCCTTTTGGGTACATTTTTCTCGATAGTATCCCCCGCACAAACGTTTCAACACAGCTACAGTTCATTGGATAAGATCACTTCAACGGGTGGTTTTTTCTTCTTTGTATTAAACGACGACGTCCATGGTTTGGAGCTTTGGCGTAGCGACGGTTCGACAAACGGAACGATCCTTGTTAAAGACATCAATCCAGGAACGAGTTCATCTTCACCAAGCCACTTTATGCTGAGAGATTCGATCTTGTTGTTCATTGCGAATGACGGCAGGAATGGTGACGGTTTATGGCGATCGGATGGAACTTCTGAAGGGACATTCTTACTCAAAGATGTTTCGCCGCTATTCCATCTTTCTGTCGATAATAGTCCGCTATGGCGTATGGGCCGCGAATTCGCCCACGCGGAAGTGTCGTCGAACGCGGATATGAAAGTTTATTTCGGTGGCTATGATGTTAGCACAGGAATCGAGTTGTGGAAAACGGACGGGTCTCCTGAAGGCACTACGTTGGTGAAAGATATTACGCCCGGTGCCAGGTCGTCGGTCCCACAAAATTTTTCAACTTTTGGTGGTAAGGTGGTATTTTCAGTCTTCGGGCAAGAGAGTATAGAATTATGGATCACCGATGGATCTTCGGAAGGAACAAAAAAGATTTTCCCAACGCTTTTTGATCATTCATCAGCATCGCTTAGCAAATTTGCCATTGATTGATTTCATCTTTTTTTCTTATGGTGAACGCGACCCGGTTATGATGGACAGACCTGTTCACGTAGGTTTACGCATAAAATCAGTTACTGCGGCGGTATAGGCATTGGGTAATTTTAGTGCCTCGGCGCGTTGTTTATAGTACGCTTTCCTTTCAGGATCAGTGAGTATATGACGGGCCCAGGCGGACGCTTCTTTAAAGGTATGCCGTGTTTGTCGTTGAGCTTCGCTTTGGATTTTTTTAGTTTTTCGGGGCGCATGACTGACAAACGTCTTTCCACGCATTGTTCTAAAAACCATTTTGTTGCCAATTTTGCCATGCAATCCTTCGATGAAACATGCTGTTGAGACTGTTGCCATAACGGTAGTGGGTTACTTTTCAGTAACAAGTTTAGGATACCGTAAAGACAATGAGTGACACTAAGTATGGCGTTACCTAGGTCTAGGGAAGATAAATCCTTTCTCCACTCTGTGTCCACTCTCTCTCCACGCTCATTCCACGGGAGCTTTAATAAATAATAGGTTTGATCGCTGGCTTATGCGAAAGGGCGCTATTAATGGGTGCGAAGTAAAATTGATTGGTGCACGGTACCCGAGAAACCTTAAATTAGAAATTGAGCATGCCAATGGCTGTCAATGCAGCTTCTTCACCTTTGTTGCCATGTTTGCCCCCAGCTCTATCAAGCGCCTGTTGTTTATTTAAGGTGGTTAGTACACCGAAGATTACCGGCTTCTTTGTTTTAAGATTCACCTCGGTGATGCCATAGGCAACGGCTTGGCAGATATAGTCGAAGTGTGGTGTGTCGCCTTGAATAACGCATCCAAGACAAATGACAGCGTCTACTTTTTTATCCTCGGCTGCCCATAGCGCGCCCAGTGTAAGCTCGAAACTACCCGGCACATTTTTACGCACGATGTGTTCCTTTTTGAAGCCGTTGCTAAGCAAAGACTGAACAGCGCCATCGTATAGTGCGCCCGTGATTTCTTCATTCCAGTCTGCAACAACGATAGCGATTCGTTTCTTTTTGAGGCTTACGTTACTTTTTACTTTGCCAGATTTCAGAGGGCCTGCCATAGGATAAGTTCATTTTAAATTCAGAAAATAAAAAAGGGATAGTTTTGGCTATCCCTCTATAGTATGGTTCAGCAGATTAAGAATTGGTTTCTAATCTTGCTTTGTATTTGCGCGCATTTTGGTACTCTGGTGAGCCTACAAACTGCGTGATGATTTTATCGTACGCTTCTTTGGCTTTGTCGTTTTGACTAAGTTTTTCGTAAGCGAGCGCTTCTTTCATCAGGTATGCAGGTGAGAAGAATTTGTTAGGTTCGTGGTTAGCAGCTTTGCTGTAGAACTTAGCGGCATCTTCAAAAGCACCTTCTTCCATGTAAGTATCACCGATCAAGGCGTATGCACGTGCTTGTACGAGTACGTCGTTAGAGCTATATTTTTCTAGGTATGTGCGCGCTGATTTAAAATCACCTTGTTTCAAGAGACATGCGCCCGCATAGTAACTTGCCAAGTTTGCCGCATCCGTCATGCTGTAACGGTCAATAATGGCCTTAAAGCCGAGGTTGTTACCATCGCCTTCCAACGCATAAGTCAAGCTATCTTGTTCGAAATAGTAAACCGCCTGGAACATCAATTTTTGAGCTTCCAAGTTTTGATTTTTGGTGTAATACTTAAACCCGAAAAATCCAGCGACAGCCAGTACAACGACAGCGGCAATGCCTAATGAAATCTTTGGATTTCTTTCCAGCCAGTTTTCTGCGTCAACAAGCGTGTTTTTAAGTGCTTCGGGATTTTCGAGAAGCTCGTGCTTATGTTCTTCTTTCTTAGCCATGGTTCAAATAGGTAATCCCGCATAAACGGGAGGGCCGCAAAACTACAAATAAGATTATACTTAACAAATAACCCGGCAAGTGCTGCCGGGTTAAATCAAGATCGTGTTTTAGTCAACAATAAATGGATAGTCTGTTTGGACGTATACATCCGTTAGGGCCTCAGAAACATCCGGGAATTTAGACTCTTCGGCAAACTTCACGCTTTCATCGACTTGCTGAATGATCTTATTGTCGATGGCCTCCAAATCAGCTTCCGTCGCAAATTTTTTATCCAAAATTGTTTGACGAACTACTTCGATTGGATCGCGTTGCTTGTATTGTTCAACTTCTTCTTTTGTTCTGTATTTCTGTGGGTCAGACATGGAGTGTCCTTTGTAGCGATAAGTTCGGAACTCAAGCAAGGTCGGTCCTTCACCGGCGCGTGCTCTTTCCGCAGCTTTTGCTACGGCGATATGGACCGCTTCAGGCGTCATTGCATCAACAGGCTCCGATGGCATGTCATAGGCTTCACCAAGCGTGTACAGTTCATGAACGTTCGAAGTTCGCTGAACCGATGTACCCATAGCGTATCCGTTGTTTTCGATTACGAAAATCACAGGCAGTTTCCAAAGCATTGCTAAATTCAACGCCTCGTGGAATGCGCCTTGACGAACGGCACCATCACCCATGTAGGTCATGCAGACATTCCCCGTCTTATTATATTTCTCAGCGAAGGCAATACCAGCACCCATTGGCACTTGAGCGCCAACAATGCCGTGTCCACCCATGAAGTTATGTTCTTTATCAAAAATGTGCATTGAACCACCTTTACCTTTTGTGGTACCAGTCTCTTTGCCATAAAGTTCAGCCATGATGGCTTTCGGATCGGTGCCAAGCGCTAATGGATGTCCGTGGTCACGGTATGCTGTAATCCACTTGTCGCCTTTTCGAAGTGCACTTACTGCACCAGAAGCACATGCCTCTTGTCCTATATATAGGTGGCAGAATCCTTTAATCTTCTGCATACCATACAACTGCCCTGCCTTCTCTTCGAATTTGCGCATAAGCTGCATGCTCTCATACCAGTAAAGGTATGTCTCCTTTGAAAATTCAGTTTTCTCGGCCTTTTTTGCCGCCACTGGTTCGCTTTTACCTTTTGTAGTCGTAGGCATATCCCTATTTTTGATTCGAGTTGCGAAAATAACCCCCCAACGGTCATTAGCCAAACTTTCCGTGTATTTCCTGCATGTATCTCCAGAAACTTCAGCTGCTTAATTTTAAGAATTACGAGGAAATTGCCTTGGATTTCGCCAGTAAGGTCAATGTACTGGTGGGGCGCAATGGAAGCGGAAAAACCAATTTATTAGACGCCATCTATTACCTGTCTTTTACAAAAAGCGCGTTTGCGACTTCCGACCTCCATTGTGTTAGAAAAGGAGAGTCTTTTCTGATGGTAAAGGCTGCATTCAAAAAAAATAATACTGTTTTTGAAGTCAGCTCGGCCATCCAATCGGGACAAAAAAAAGTGTTCCGAGAGGGCGGGAATGAATATCAAAAGCTAAGCGATCATATTGGGCGGTTCCCGGTGATCATGATCGCACCCGACGACGTTGATATTATTAAAGAAGGGAGTGAAGCGCGACGTCGATTTTTTGATTCTGCGATTTCGCAGCTTGACAAAGAATACCTCAATCACCTGATTGTCTATAATAACGCGCTGAAACAGCGGAACAGTCTGCTGAAGATGTTTGCTGATAGCGGGCGCCCAGATTGGTTAGCTATAGAGTCTTATGATAGACTTTTAGTACAGCACGGTGAAGCCATCTATACACGTCGCAAGCGATTTTGCGACGAATACCTGCCAGTTTTTAGGAAGTACTTCAATTTTCTGGTGAACGAGGCAGAAACGTCGACGCTTGCATACGAATCCGGGGTTTTGACGAATGGCTTTCAGGAGCAATTGGTTCGGAATCGGCAGCGAGATCTGGTGATGCAGCGCACAAATTTTGGAGTGCACCGTGACGATTACATCTTTTCTCTTGGTGAAGGAGACCTTAAAAGACTAGGGTCACAAGGTCAGCAGAAGTCTTTTGTGATTGCACTTAAATTAGCACAATTCGAAATTTTAGAGCAACACAATCAATTTAAGCCCATACTTTTGCTAGACGATATCTTTGACAAATTAGACGATCAGCGGATAACGAAATTATTGGAGTTGATCAGATCAGACCTTGGACAGCTTTTCATTACGGATGCTCGTCCTGGCCGCACCAAAGACTTACTCGATGCGGTAGGGGTAGAGGCGACGGTGCTTTTCGTAGATGCGGGAAGAATATCAGTAGGACACTAATCAAGAATCTTATGGCGAAAAGGAAGCCGCGGGAAGAATTTCAGTCGGTTGGCAATGCACTTCGTGATTTGTTGAACAATTATAATCTCTCAACAAAATTTGATGAAGCAAGCTTAATTAATTCTTGGGAGAGAATTGCGGGTAAGCCCATTGCACGCAGAACAAAAAAAATCTACATCAGAAATAAAGTACTTTTTATAGAGTTCGATTCGCCTACGATGCGCCACGATTTCGGGTTACATCGGCAGTTGGTGCTTGATATGATCCAAAAAGAATTTGGAAAAGGTATTATTACAGAGATTGTGGCGATGTAATGCAGGATATTTTAGGAAAATCTGCAGATAAGTTTTGAAAAAGTGGAAAAGCGTATAATTTTGCACACTCTTTTAGAAAACGCCCCGAGCAAAGGGGCTTTTTAATCGTTCTTCGAAGAGATTGATAAGTTGGGGGAATACCAAAGCGGCCAACTGGGACAGACTGTAAATCTGTTGTCTTATGACTTCATAGGTTCGAATCCTATTTCCCCCACAATTTAAGAGTTGAAAGTTTAAAGTTAAAAGTTGAAAGACTGGACTTTAGACTTTTTGATTTTTAGACGACAGAATACTCTGTCTGTTCTTTAAAATATTGTTGGAATTAGTGATTGACGATAAGTCAATCAAGAAGTGAGGGGAAGAAACTTTCAACCTTCAACTTTAAACTTTAATGCGGGAGTAGCTCAGTTGGTAGAGCGATAGCCTTCCAAGCTATAGGTCGCGGGTTCGAGCCTCGTCTCCCGCTCTTTGAAAGAGCCGTTGTCCTCTGTTGATCAGGATTACATCACGATTAACGATTAACGGATAACGATTAACGGCGATTAAGCTGTTGTAGCTCAGTGGTAGAGCATGGCGCGTGGCGCGCCAAGGTTGAGCGTTCAACAGTGAAGATTAAGATATTAAGCTGTTGTAGCTCAGTGGTAGAGCACTTCCTTGGTAAGGAAGAGGTCGAGAGTTCAATCCTCTTCAACAGCTCTCCAAAAAGTAATTCGATACGAATTGTTTGACAAAGCAGGCCGGGACCTAGCAAATCTCAGCAGTCAACAATCTAAAATCTTAAGCAGAAACCCTATTCGAAAGGCTTAAAATGTTCAGGGTGTTGATTCAACAGTAGGTTGGATCTTGAATTAGAAAAACTATTTCATTAACACTATAATTTTAAACTTTAACAGGGATTTTCAAATATGGCTAAAGAACAATTCGACCGCTCGAAACCACACGTAAACATAGGTACCATCGGTCACGTTGACCACGGTAAAACTACCCTTACAGCTGCGATCACAAAAGTACTTGCAACTAAAGGTCTTGCTGCAATGCGTGACTTCTCTTCTATCGACAACGCTCCAGAAGAAAAAGAACGGGGTATCACAATCAACACATCACACGTTGAGTACGCTACAGCTAACCGTCACTATGCTCACGTAGACTGTCCAGGTCACGCTGACTATGTGAAGAACATGGTTACAGGTGCTGCTCAGATGGACGGTGCGATCCTCGTAGTTGCTGCTACCGACGGTCCAATGCCACAAACACGCGAACACATCCTTCTTGCACGTCAGGTAGGTGTACCTGCGCTTGTAGTATTCATGAACAAAGTAGACTTGGTAGATGACACAGAATTGTTAGACCTTGTTGAAATGGAAGTTCGTGAATTGATGTCAGCATATAACTTCCCTGGCGACACAATGCCTGTGATCAGAGGTTCTGCTCTTGGTGCATTGAACGGCGAGCCAAAATGGGTTGCTAAAGTTGAAGAACTTATGGAAGCAGTTGATAACTTCATTCCAATTCCAGTTCGTCTTGTAGACAAAGATTTCTTGATGCCTGTTGAAGACGTGTTCTCAATCACTGGTCGCGGTACTGTAGCAACTGGTCGTATCGAACGCGGTGTTATCAAAACTGGTGATCCAGTTCAAATCCTCGGTATGGGTGCTGAGAACCTTTCATCTACCATCACTGGTGTTGAGATGTTCCGTAAGATCCTTGACAGAGGTGAAGCTGGTGACAACGTAGGTCTTCTCCTCCGCGGTGTTGAAAAAGAGCAAATCAAGCGTGGTATGGTTATCTGTAAACCAGGTTCAGTAACACCACACGCTAAATTCAAAGCTGAGGTTTACGTATTGTCTAAAGAAGAAGGTGGTCGTCACACACCATTCTTCAACAAATACCGTCCACAATTCTATTTCCGTACAACAGACGTAACAGGAGAGATCATGTTGCCTGCAGGTGTAGAAATGGTTATGCCTGGCGATAACATCTCGATCGAAGTTACATTGATCAACAAGATCGCAATGGAAAAAGGTCTTCGTTTCGCGATCCGCGAAGGTGGCCGCACTGTAGGATCAGGTCAGGTTACTGAAATCCTCGATTAATTCGTTGATAATCAATAAAAAGCGTTTCTGGGAGAAATTTTCAGGAACGCTTTTATTTTGTTTGGTATTCTTATACCTTTGCAGTCCGTTTTTTGGGGTGCGTGTAGGTGTGTGGTCAGGCTGATAAGGACGGAAAAAACAAAGAAATAAAAGGGTGTAGCTCATTCCGATAGCGATCGGGAGGTAGAGTGCTGGTGACAGTGACTTAACTTAAGGTGAATCCGAATCATATTTACGGGTGTAGCTCAATTGGTAGAGTAGCGGTCTCCAAAACCGTTGGCTGGGAGTTCGAGTCTCTCCACCCGTGCAAAATCTATACAGGGCGACCTGGATAGAAATACTAAATAGAAACAAGCACGGATGCTTGTGACTTTAGTAGCAAGAAACTTCAGGCTGATCCTGAACCATACAAAGACTAAGATCAATGGAAAAAGTTAAAACCTATCTGGCAGAATCCTGGGACGAAATCACCAATAAGGTGACTTGGTCCAAGTACAGTGAACTTCAAGGCAGTGCCGTGTTGGTAATGGTGGCGACATCAATTTTTGCCGCTGTAATCTTTGCAGTAGACTGGGTTTTCAGAACCGGTCTTGAATGGTTTTATAGATCAGTTTAAGGAGGGATACTATGGGCGAGCTGAAATGGTATGTACTCAGGGTCGTAAGTGGCCAGGAAAAGAAGGTTAAATCCTACCTGGAGACTGAGATCGAACGCTCAAAACTCGTGGATTTCATTCCGCAAGTATTGATCCCTTCAGAAAAAGTATACGAAATGAGGAACGGCAAGAAGCGAGTTCGTGAGCGGAACTTCTTCCCAGGTTACGTCCTCATCTCTGCAGATCTCTCGAACGGAGAAGCCTTTCACGCCGTGAATAGTATTCCAGGCGTAATCGGATTTCTCAGTACCAACGGCACCGGGGCTTCCAAGGATCCCGTACCTCTTCGTCAATCAGAGGTTAACAGGATTCTCGGTAAAGTTGATGAGATTGACGAACTCGAGGAAAAGCTCGAGACACCATTTATCAAAGGTGAGTCCGTGAAAGTAATGGATGGTCCATTCAGCGGATTTACGGGAACAGTTGAGGAGATTTTTGAAGACAAGAAGAAGCTCAATGTAATGGTGAAAATTTTTGGCCGGAATACTCCGGTAGAGTTGAGTTATATGCAGGTAGAAAAGCTAGACTAAGATAACATGGCAAAGGAAATCGTAGGCTATCTGAAATTACAGGTAAAAGGCGGAGCAGCAAATCCGGCACCTCCAATTGGTCCTGCATTGGGTTCAAAAGGTCTAAACATCATGGACTTTTGTAAGCAATTCAATGCACGTACTCAGGACAAGCCGGGACAAGTGCTTCCAGTGTTGATTAGTATTTATAACGACAAGTCTTTTGACTTCGTTATCAAGACACCACCAGCCGCAATCCTGATTTTAGATGCCGCTAAAAAACAAAAAGGTTCAGCAGAACCAAACCGTACAAAGGTAGGCTCAATCACTTGGGACCAAGTGAAAACTATTGCAGAAACCAAAATGCCGGATCTCAATGCATTCAAAATTGAATCTGCAATGAAGATGGTAGCAGGTACTGCAAGAAGCTTAGGTATTACAGTATCAGGAACCCCTCCTTGGGATAAAAACTAAAAGCGATGGCGAAAATTTCTAAAAACAGAAAAGCAGTCCTTGCTAAATACAATCCAGAGAAGGAATACTCTTTGGAAGATGCATCAAAACTTTTGCAAGAAATCACTTTCACAAAGTTCGATGCTTCTGTAGATCTTGATATCCGTTTAGGTGTTGACCCTAAGAAATCAGATCAAATGGTAAGGGGTGTAGTATCATTACCACATGGTATTGGTAAAACAGTTCGTGTACTTGTTCTTTGTACACCTGATAAAGTTCAGGAAGCAAAAGATGCGGGTGCCGATCACGTAGGTCTTGATGATTATATCACAAAGATCGAAGGTGGATGGACAGATATCGATGTGATCATCTGTACACCTACAGTAATGGCAAAAGTAGGTAAGCTTGGAAAGGTACTCGGACCTCGCGGACTTATGCCAAATCCTAAATCAGGAACTGTTACGCTAGAAGTCGGAAAAGCGGTGAAAGAAGTAAAAGCCGGTAAAATCGACTTCAAAATTGATAAACAAGGGACCATTCACGTCAGCATTGGTAGAGCTTCCTTCTCGGCCGATAAAATCCGGGACAATGCTGTGGAAATGATCAACGTTGTTGCCAAGCTAAAACCTGCTTCTGCGAAGGGAGAATACTTTAGAAGTATTAGTATCTCTACGACCATGAGCCCGGGGATAGCGGTTGACAAAAATTCGATTGCTGGCATTTAAGAATTAAAGACATGACCAGAGAAGAAAAAGCACAGATCATTGAAGAGCTTTCAGAAAAGTTTGCCAACAATGCGCACTTCTATATTACTGATGCAACAGGTTTTACTGTAGCGCAAGTAAATAATTTTAGAAGACTTTGCTTCAAGAGCGGTATCGAATACAAAGTGTACAAAAACACTTTGATCCGTAAGGCCCTCGAAAAGCAAGAAGGCACAGATTATTCGCCTTTGTTTAAAGCATTACATGGTTTCTCGGGAGTAATGTTCTCCAAAGAAGTCGGTAATCTCCCAGCGAAGGTGATTAAAGAGTTTCGTATTAAACTCGATGGTAAACCCGTTCTTAAGGCGGCTTCTATCAACTCAGACCTCTTTGTAGGGGATGAGAACCTCAATATGCTGAGTGAGCTTAAATCTAAGAATGAGCTCATCGGCGACGTTATTGCATTGCTTCAGTCTCCTGCTAAGAACCTTATTTCTGCGCTTACAAGCAGCAGCAATAACAAGGTAGCTGGATTGGTGAAAGCGTTGGAAGAACGTGCATCTAAATAATTATTAACAAAGAACTTATTAAATTTTACGACAATGGCTGATATTAAAGCACTCGGAGATCAACTCGTTGAACTCACTGTTAAAGAAGTAACTGAACTTGCTGCATACCTTAAGGATACTTATGGTATTGAGCCTGCTGCTGCTGCGGTTGTAGCTGGTCCTGCTGCTGGTGGTGGTGGTGCTGCTGCTGCTGCTGAGAAGACTAACTTCGATGTAGTATTGAAGTCTGCTGGCGCTAACAAGCTTCAAATCGTTAAATTGGTTAAAGAACTTACAGGTCTTGGCTTGAAAGAAGCTAAAGACGTAGTTGATGGTGCTCCTAAGACTATCAAAGAAGGTTTACCTAAGGACGAAGCTGAGAACTTGAAGAAACAACTCGTTGAGGCTGGTGCCGAAGTTGAGTTGAAGTAATGCTTCTAAAGACGAAGGGTACTCGTCTAACAGCTTCGGTTAGACCCCGTTTTTCTACCCCGGCACAGTCCGGAAGAGACGGGGTCTATTCCTATTTGTGCCCAAACTAGTATTTAATTCTCTTAATGTTCTCCGTCCAGGATCAAGAACTTAAATGTTAAACACCTTGGCAAAGAAAAACATAAACGGTAGAATCGACTTCTCTTCAATTGAGAAAGTCCTTGACTATCCAGATTTTCTGGACCTCCAACTCCAGTCTTTCAAAGATTTCCTTCAGATAGAGACACCTGCCGAAAAAAGACAGAACGAAGGTCTCTACAAGGTTTTTGCTGAAAACTTCCCAATCAGCGACTCGCGCGAAAACTTCGTGCTTGAGTTTGTTGACTACACTATCGATCCGCCAAAATATGACGTCGATGAGTGTATCGACCGCGGATTAACTTTCTCCGTACCGTTAAAGGCCAAGTTGAGATTGACCTGTAACGACGAGGACAACGAAGACTTTGAAACGATCGAACAAGAAGTATTCCTCGGGAATATTCCTTATATGACCGAGAAAGGTTCTTTCGTGATCAACGGTGCTGAACGCGTTATCGTGTCACAGCTTCACCGTTCACCGGGCGTGTTCTTCGCCATGAGCAAACATACGAACGGTACTAAATTGTACTCGGCGCGTATTATTCCCTTCAAAGGATCATGGATTGAATTCGCTACCGATGTTAACGCTGTAATGTATGCGTACATCGATCGTAAAAAGAAATTCCCTGTAACGACATTGCTCCGTGCAATCGGTTATGGTTCAGATAAAGACATCCTTGACCTCTTCGGCTTGTCTGAAGAAGTAGAGGCAAATAAAAACACACTTAAGAAAATCGTCGGCCGCAAACTCGCAGCAAGGGTTCTCAAGACCTGGACTGAAGACTTCGTGGACGAGGATACTGGTGAAGTTGTGTCCATCGATCGTAACGAAGTGTTACTCGAGCGTGACCACACCATCAGCGCAGAAGACGTTGACGTAATCCTGGATTCAGGTGTGAAGTCAATTATCCTGCACCGCGATGATATCAACATCACGGATTACAACATTATCTTCAATACACTCGCGAAAGATACTTCCAACTCTGAAAAAGAAGCGGTTGAGTACATCTATCGTCAGTTGAGAAACACCGAAGCGCCAGATGAACAAACTGCTCGCGATATTATCCAGAGCTTGTTCTTCAGTGAAAAGCGCTACGACCTCGGTGAAGTAGGACGCTATAGAATCAACAAGAAGCTTGGTCTTGACATCAGCTCTGATCAGCGTGTATTAACGAAAGAGGATATTATCCTTATCGTGAAATACCTCATTGGTCTGATCAACTCTAAAGCACTTATCGACGATATCGATCACTTGAGTAACCGTCGTGTAAGAACAGTAGGTGAACAGCTTTACTCTCAATTCGGCGTTGGTCTTGCACGTATGGCAAGAACAATCAAAGAAAGAATGAATGTTCGCGACAATGAAGACTTCAAGCCTGTGGACTTGATCAATGCGCGTACGCTTTCGTCGGTAATTAACTCCTTCTTTGGAACAAACCAGTTGTCTCAGTTCATGGATCAAACCAATCCATTGGCAGAGATCACGCACAAGCGGAGAATGTCGGCACTCGGTCCTGGTGGTCTCTCGCGCGAGCGCGCAGGGTTCGAGGTTCGAGATGTACACTATACGCACTACGGTCGTCTGTGTACCATTGAGACGCCAGAGGGTCCGAACATCGGTTTGATCTCGTCGCTTTGCGTTCATGCAAAAGTGAACAAGATGGGCTTCATTGAAACACCTTACCGTAAAGTTGAAAACGGTAAAGTAAAAGTGAAAGATCCTGTTGTGTTCTTAACAGCAGAGGAAGAAGATACCAACTATATCGCGCAGGCGAAAATGCCATTGAAGAATGGTGGCGAGTTTGTCGATGAGAAGATCAAAGCTCGTTTCGAAGGTGACTTCCCTGTGGTTGAACCAAAAGATCTCAAGTACATGGATATTGCGCCTAACCAAATCGTTTCGGTTGCGGCTTCGATGATTCCATTCCTTGAGCACGACGATGCTAACCGTGCGTTGATGGGTTCGAACATGCAACGTCAAGCAGTACCGTTGATGAGACCAGAAGCGCCTGTAGTAGGAACTGGTCTTGAAGGACGTGTTGCACTTGATTCAAGAGCACTTATCCTTGCAGAAGGAACAGGTGTCGTAGAATTTGTAGATGCGAAGAAAATCGTTATCAAGTACGAAGTCACTGAAGAGCAGCAACTCGTATCATTCGATGATGAATTCAAAACATACACCCTGATTAAGTTCAGAAGAACTAACCAGGATACCTGTATCAACCTCACGCCACTTGTAAGAAAAGGTCAGAAGGTTGAAAAAGGACAACCACTGTGTCAAGGTTACGCTACCGCAAATGGTGAGCTCGCCCTTGGAAGAAACCTTCTTGTGGCATACATGCCATGGCAAGGTTACAACTTCGAGGATGCGATCGTAATCTCTGAGAAAGTTGTTCGTGATGACGTTTACACTTCAATCCACATTGAAGAATTCGAACTTGAAGTTCGTGATACAAAACGTGGTGAAGAAGAATTGACATCAGAAATTCCTAACGTAAGCGAAGAAGCGGTGAAACATCTCGATGAGAATGGTATCATCCGTACGGGAGCAGAAGTTAGAGAAGGCGATATCTTGATCGGTAAGATCACACCTAAAGGAGAAACCGATCCTACGCCAGAAGAGAAACTTCTTCGTGCGATCTTCGGTGACAAAGCAGGTGATGTTAAAGATGCATCCCTCAAGGCACCTCCATCATTGAAAGGTGTTGTTATCGATACAAAACTCTTCTCAAGACCTAAGCGCGACAAAGATGTACGCACGAAGTCTAAGAAAGAACTCGACGCATTGAAGAACAAGTACAGCAAGCAGCTTACTGAACTTCGCGAAGAGATCATCAAGAAACTGACTACACTCCTGAATGGTAAATCCAGCAACGGTGTGAAGCACAAGTTTGGTGATGAGTTAGTAAGCAAAGGCGTGAAGTTCTCTCAGAAGGTAATTGACAACAATCTCTTCCCTGATAAGAACATTTACCGCGATGAAAGCAATTACAACGTTCCTGAAGAAGTGAACTTGATTGCCGACATTAGCTTAGAAAACTGGACAAGCGATGATCATACGAATGAGCTTATCGCGCAGTTGGTGAAGAATTATACAATTAAGCGCAATACTTACGCTGGTGAATTCAAGCGTGAACGTTTCACCCTCGAAGTAGGGGATGAACTTCCAACAGGTATTGTACAGCTTGCTAAAGTTTACATTGCGAAGAAGCGTAAACTGAAAGTAGGGGATAAGATGGCGGGTCGCCACGGTAACAAGGGTGTGGTAGCAAGAATCGTTCGCGATGAAGACATGCCATTCCTTGAAGACGGAACACCAGTAGACATCTGTCTCAACCCGCTTGGTGTACCTTCACGTATGAACTTGGGTCAAATCTACGAAACTGTACTTGCATGGGCAGGTTTGAAATTAGGTCGCAAATATGCAACACCAATTTTCGACGGTGCTACCATTGATGAAGTGCAAGGTGAATTGAAAGAAGCAGGTCTTCCGCCATACGGTCGTACATACTTGTACGATGGTTTGACTGGAGATAAGTTCGATCAACCTGTAACTGTAGGTGTGGCGTATATGCTGAAACTTGGTCACCTTGTAGACGATAAGATGCACGCACGTTCTATCGGACCTTACTCGCTTATCACACAGCAACCGCTTGGTGGTAAAGCACAGTTCGGTGGTCAGCGTTTCGGAGAGATGGAGGTTTGGGCGATTGAGGCATTCGGTGCTTCGAACATCCTACAAGAAATCCTCACGATTAAGTCTGATGACGTGATCGGTCGTGCGAAAGCATACGAAGCGATTGTTAAAGGTGAGAACATGCGCAGGCCAAATATTCCAGAGTCGTTCAACGTATTGGTGCACGAACTCAGAGGCTTGGCGCTTGAGATCACCATGGATTAAGAAGTAGTTCACGGTTCACGGTTGACCGTTCACAGTCAACCGCGAACCTTAAACAATAACTGTGAACTGTTTAACTGAAAACTAAGCATATGTCTTTCAGAAAAAATAAAAAGATCAACAACGACTTCTCAAAGATCACCATTAGTTTGGCTTCTCCGGAATCAATTCTTGAGAGTTCTCACGGTGAGGTTACACAACCGGAAACCATCAATTACAGAACGTACAAGCCTGAAATGGGTGGTTTGTTCTGCGAGCGTATTTTCGGTCCTGTGAAGGATTGGGAATGTCATTGCGGTAAGTATAAGAGAATTCGTTATAAAGGCATCATTTGCGATCGCTGCGGTGTAGAAGTTACCGAGAAGAAGGTGCGTCGCGAGCGTATGGGCCACATTGAACTTGTTGTACCTGTAGCACACATCTGGTACTTCCGTTCCCTTCCTAACAAGATCGGTTATTTGCTTGGTCTTGCTACGAAGAAACTTGATCAAATCATCTACTACGAGCGCTACGTTGTTATTCAACCAGGTGTTAAAGAAGAAGATGGTGTAAACAGGCTAGACTTCCTCACAGAAGAAGAATACCTCGATATTATCGATAAGCTTCCACGGGAGAATCAATTATTAGATGACAACGATCCTAAGAAATTCATCGCGAAGATGGGTGCAGAGGCGTTGGAGATGTTGTTGTCAAGAACACAACTCGATCAACTTTCTTACGACTTGCGTCACCAAGCTGCGACCGATACGTCACAGCAACGTAAGGCGGAGGCATTGAAGCGTTTGAAAGTGGTAGAAGCTTTCCGTGAAGCGCGTACTCGCATCGAGAACAAGCCAGAGTGGATGGTGATCAAGATGGTTCCAGTAATTCCACCAGAATTGCGTCCACTTGTTCCATTGGATGGCGGTCGTTTTGCGACGTCAGATTTGAATGACCTTTACAGACGTGTTATCATTCGTAACAACCGTCTGAAGAGACTGATTGATATCAAAGCTCCTGAAGTTATCCTTCGTAACGAGAAGCGTATGCTACAGGAGGCTGTCGATTCATTGTTCGACAACTCTAGAAAAGTGAACGCTGTTCGTTCAGATGGAAACCGTGCCCTGAAGTCGTTGAGTGATATGCTCAAAGGTAAGCAAGGTCGTTTCCGTCAAAACCTCCTCGGTAAACGTGTTGATTACTCTGGTCGTTCCGTTATCGTGGTAGGTCCTGAATTGAAACTTCATGAGTGCGGTCTTCCAAAAGACATGGCAGCTGAATTGTTCAAGCCATTCATTATCCGCAAGCTCATCGAAAGAGGAATCGTGAAGACGGTTAAGTCTGCGAAGAAGATTGTTGATAGAAAAGATCCAGTGATCTGGGATATTTTGGAAAACGTATTGAAAGGACACCCTGTGCTCCTCAACCGTGCTCCAACGCTTCACAGACTTGGTATCCAGGCATTCCAGCCAAAATTGATCGAAGGAAAAGCGATCCAACTTCACCCACTCGTATGTACTGCGTTTAACGCCGACTTCGACGGTGACCAGATGGCGGTTCACGTTCCGCTCGGACAAGAAGCAATCCTTGAAGCATCGTTGTTGATGTTGTCGTCGCACAACATTCTCAACCCTGCTAACGGTGCGCCTATCACAGTACCATCACAAGACATGGTTCTTGGTCTTTACTACCTAACAAAAGGAAGAAAGAGCACGCCAGAGCATCCGGTGATTGGAGAGGGCAAACGCTTTTACTCAGCAGCGGAAGTAATCGTTGCTTTCAACGAGAAAAAACTTTCTAAGCACGCTAACATTAAAGTTCGCGTGAATGTAAAAGATAAGAAGACAGGTGAGTTATCGTACAAGATGATTGAAACGGTGACGGGTCGCGTAATCTTCAACCAATACGTTCCTGAAGAAGTAGGATATGTAGATGAATTGTTGACGAAGAAAAAACTTCAAACAATTATCTCCGACATCTTCAAACATGCAGGACAGTCAAAAACAGCGAAGTTCCTCGATGATATCAAAGAACTCGGATTCCAGATGGCTTACAAAGGTGGTCTTTCAATGGGCTTGAACGATGTGAAAGTTCCAGATGAGAAAGAGAAGCTTGTGGCAAGTGCGCAGGAAGATGTTGATGGCGTATGGAATAACTACATGATGGGTCTTATCACAGACAACGAGCGTTACAACCAGGTTATCGATATCTGGACACGTACGAATACGTTGCTGACGAATACCCTGATGAGACAACTGGAAGACGATAACCAGGGCTTCAACTCGATCTACATGATGATGCACTCTGGTGCTCGTGGTTCGAGAGAGCAGATCCGTCAGTTGGGTGGTATGCGCGGTTTGATGGCGAAACCACAGAAGAACCTTGCGGGTTCAGTAGGATCGATCATCGAGAACCCAATTCTTTCGAACTTCAAAGAAGGTTTGGACGTACTCGAGTACTTTATCTCTACACACGGTGCGCGTAAAGGTCTTGCCGATACTGCCTTGAAGACAGCGGATGCGGGTTACCTCACACGTCGTCTTGTTGACGTAGCACAAGATCTTGTTGTGACGGAAGACGACTGCGGAACATTGCGTGGTTTGAAAGTTACAGCATTGAAAGACAACGAAGACATCGTTGAACCATTGTCGGAGAGAATTCTCGGACGTGTAACTGTTCACGCGATCTACGATCCGTTGACAGATGAAATGATCTGTGATGCTAATCAAGAGATCACTGACGAAATCGCGAAGCGCGTAGAGGAAACCAGCATCGAAGAAGTTGAAATCCGTTCATTGCTCACTTGTGAGTCGAAGATCGGAGGATGCGCGAAATGCTACGGTCGTAACCTTGCTACCGGTAAGATGGTACATGCAGGTGAAGCAGTAGGTGTAATCGCAGCACAATCAATCGGTGAACCTGGTACACAGCTTACACTTCGTACATTCCACGTGGGAGGTACGGCATCGAACATCGCGGTAGATGCAAACATTAAAGCTAAGTTCAGCGGTATCCTCGAATTCGAAGGTGTCCGTGTAATAGATACAACTGATAACGACAATAATCCTATTCAAGTAGTGATGGGTCGTACAGGTGAAATTCGAATTGTAGACAACGACAGACAACGTGTGTTGATTACGAACCACGTGCCTTACGGATCATTCATGAAAGTGAAGGATGGTCAGAAAGTTGAAAAAGGAGAAGAGCTTTGCTTCTGGGATCCTTACAACGCCGTGATCTTGTCAGAGTTTGATGGTGTAATCGAATATGAGTCAATCATTGAAGGTGTTACTTTCAAAGAAGAATCTGATGAACAGACTGGTCACCGTGAAAAGGTTATTACCGAAACACGTGATAAGACTAAGAATCCGGCTATCGTTGTAAAAGGTAAAACTGAAACGAAAGGCTACAACATTCCGGTAGGTGCTCACTTGGCAGTTGATGCGGGTGAGAAAATCAAAGCGGGTCAGGTGCTCGCGAAGATTCCACGTACGATGGGTAAATCACGCGATATCACAGGGGGTCTTCCTCGCGTAACAGAATTGTTCGAAGCGCGTAACCCTTCCAACCCTGCGGTTGTCAGTGAGATCGATGGTGTAGTTACTTATGGTGGTATCAAACGTGGTAACCGTGAGATCTTTATTGAATCACGCGATGGCGTTCAGAAACGTTACTTGGTTCCATTGTCTAAACACATCCTTGTTCAAGATAATGACTTCGTGAAAGCAGGTCAGCCATTGTCAGATGGTTCGATCACGCCTTCAGATATCTTGTCTATCAAAGGTCCTACTGCAGTACAAGAATACTTGGTGAATGAAATTCAGGAAGTATACCGTCTGCAAGGTGTGAAGATCAATGATAAACACATTGAAGCGATCGTGAGTCAAATGATGCAGAAGGTTGAGATCATCGATCCAGGTGATACAAGCTTCCTTCCAGGTGAATACGTTGATAAACTCAACTTCCGTGAAGAAAACGATCTTATCCTTGATAAGAAAGTAGTAGTAGACGCTGGTGATTCTTCAGCAATGAAGCCTGGTCAGATCATTACTGCTCGTGAATTGAGAGATGAGAACTCTATCCTCCGTCGTAAAGACCAGAAGTTGGTTGAAGTTAGAGATGCACTTGCTGCAGTATCTAGACCGACACTTCAAGGTATTACACAGGCATCGTTGAAAACGGAGAGCTGGTTGTCAGCGGCGTCATTCCAGGAAACTACTAAAGTTCTCAGCGAAGCTGCGATCCGCGGTAAGACAGACTGGTTGATGGGCTTGAAAGAGAACGTAATTGTAGGACACTTGATCCCTGCGGGTACGGGTCAGCGGAAGTTCAACGATTTGATCGTAACTTCTAAAGAAGAGTACAGCGATCTCATGGCAGCGACACATCGTAAGGACCGCGAGAAAGAGCTCCAAGACTAAGCATAGTTAATGAACTGAAAATAATGCGGATGGTGTCACAACCATCCGCTTTTTGCTTTAATAAACATGAATAGGTTATGGCAGAAGAAAAGAATAAACAACAACAGCAACAGCAGCAGAATCAGATCAATATTGAACTCTCGGAAGAAATCGCCGAGGGCATTTACTCAAACCTTGCCATGATCGCTCATTCTAACAGTGAGTTTGTGATTGATTTCATTAGACTTATGCCGGGTGTTCCAAAAGCGAAAGTGAAGTCCAGAATTGTGATTACACCAGAACATGCAAAACGTTTCCTACTCGCTTTAAAAGACAACATAGACAAATACGAAACGGCATTTGGTCCCATCAAGAGGACAGAAGATCTTCCGAAATTCCCAATGAATTTTGGCGGTACTATGGGTGAAGCCTGAAGCGGGTAAAATGATGGCAGCGAAGTATACTCATAATTGTTGCTAACTGAGTAAGTCGATCAAAGCACGGTGAACGAAAATATTTTCTTTCCCAACTTTCTTTAATCCAAGTATTCCTAATTCTACTAATGTATGAAGGTACTTGCCTGCCGCTTTGCGCTGGGCAATGTTAAACTCTTGGAGGTGTTCAATTTTGCAATAGGGCCGTTTGAAGATTACATCGACTAGCGGTTTTGTATAGTTTGATTTTCCTGCCGTCTTACACAATGACGTTGTTGTTTGATAGAGGTTCTCGATAGCGAGTAGTCTTTGGGAATTCTTTTTCACGACCGTTTCTATTCCACGAAGGAAAAATAGAATCCAACTCGTCCATTCATTTTGTTCACGCACTTGCTGATGTAAATGGTAGTATTCGATTTTGTTTTGTAAGACGTATTCGCTTACAGACAGTGCGGGCAAAGGAAGTAATTGATGTTGCTGAAGGAAAAGTAGATTCAGTACTCTTCCTGTTCTTCCATTCTCGAGATAAAAAGGGTGTATGCTTTCAAACTGATAGTGCTGAACTGCCATTTTAATAAGCGGGGATATTTCGCGGGCGGGTTCGTTGAAGTAGCCGATAAGGTTCAGCAATAATTTAATGTTAGGCGATTGCGCATCGTAAGGCATGCTTGCTGTTTGAGGGATGCTAATTCCCTGGAGTTGTGCTACGATCTGAAAGATGTCAGTAAGCTCAAGCGTCCTGCGCTGTGCAAAGATTGAGTTTCCATGCGAAATTGCTAGAAGGCATTGCAATACATTCTTAATTGTTGCCGTTGGCCGTGAGACCTGTGATGTCAGTGCTTCCAGAACATCTTCAAAGGGGACGGTTCTTGTTTCGATTGCCGTGCTACAGATGGCTTCTCGGATCATCATATTCTCGAGAAAGATGTTGGGCGTATGGTGAAGTTTCAACCATACGCGAAGTTCGGCAAGGGCAACGGCGGCGCGACTTTCTTGTCGGAGGACGCTGTTATTTTCCAGTCTGGCGCTGCTGGGAGGGAGTAGCTGGAGTCCAGGGCAGGATCCTGGGGTTTTGTCCTTCAGGAGTGAATGTAAAGGCGCATCTAAGGTAGACATGAGTCCAAAGTTATAGATTAGACACATGTATTAAGCGTGAATTTGCGTCGAAGGCGAGGATTTTACGATATTTTGGAGAAAATCAGGCACTTTCCTCAAAAATATTTCGAGTGCCTTTGGCTGTGGTGACGACTTTAGCTACCTTTGCAGTCCTAATTTTGAAAAGTTTCTAAAAGGAAATATAAATGCCTACCATTCAACAACTTGTAAGAAAGGGACGGAAGAAATTGACTTTCAAGTCGAAGTCACCGGCTCTTGATTCCTGCCCACAGCGCAGGGGCGTATGTACACGTGTGTACACAACAACGCCTAAAAAGCCAAACTCTGCGATGCGTAAAGTTGCCAGGGTACGTCTGACCAACGGTAGAGAGGTCAACGCTTATATCCCAGGTGAGGGCCACAACCTACAAGAACACTCGATCGTGTTGATCCGCGGTGGAAGGGTAAAAGATCTCCCAGGTGTTCGTTATCACATCGTACGCGGTGCTTTGGATACTGCCGGTGTAAATGGTCGTCTTCAGTCAAGATCTAAATACGGTGCAAAACGTCCTAAGCCAGGTGCAGCTGCTCCTGCAGGAAAAGGTGCTCCAGCTAAAGGAAAGAAATAACAGGAATTGAGCCATGAGAAAATCAAAACCTAAAAAGAGATATCTTCTCCCTGACCCTAAGTTCAACGACACGCTTGTAACCAAGTTCGTGAACTATTTGATGGAACAAGGAAAGAAAAGTACAGCCTATGGTATCTTCTACGATGCCGTTGCAGTTGTTGAAAAGAAAACTAACGAGAGCGGTCTTGAAGTTTGGAAGCGCGCAATGAATAACCTGATGCCATCGGTTGAGGTAAAAAGCCGTCGTGTTGGGGGTGCTACTTTCCAGGTTCCTGTGGAAATCAGACCTGACCGTCGTATCAACCTAAGCATTAAATGGCTTATTGATTATTCAAGACTTCGTGGTGAAAAAACCATGATGGATAAACTTGCTGCTGAAATCATCGCTGCTTCAAAAGGCGAAGGTGCTGCGATCAAAAAGAAAGATGATACGCACCGTATGGCAGAAGCTAACAAGGCATTTTCACATTTCAGATTCTAATCAGAGGACATCAGATAATGGCGAGAGATCTTAAATACACCAGAAACATCGGTATCGCTGCGCACATTGACGCAGGAAAGACTACTACAACAGAACGTATTCTTTACTATGCCGGTGTAAACCACAAAATTGGTGAAGTGCACGAAGGTGCTGCAACCATGGACTGGATGGAACAGGAACAGGAGCGTGGTATCACCATCACTTCTGCTGCGACAACAGTTTTCTGGAACTACAGAAATAACAAATACAACGTAAACATCATCGATACGCCAGGTCACGTGGACTTTACCGTAGAGGTAAACCGCTCGCTTCGTGTATTGGATGGTCTGGTGTTCCTTTTCAGTGCGGTTGACGGTGTTGAGCCTCAGTCTGAAACAAACTGGCGCCTTGCAGACAACTATAAAGTTGCCCGTATCGGTTTCGTTAACAAAATGGACCGTGCTGGATCAGACTTCCTTGGTGTTTGTAAGCAAGTAAAAGAAAAACTAGGTAGCAAAGCTGTCGCGCTTCAATTACCAATTGGTGCTGAAGATAACTTCAGAGGTGTTGTTGACCTTGTTAACAACCGTGGTATCATTTGGAATGAGCACGATAAAGGAATGACTTACGAAGTTGTTCCGATTCCTGACGACATGAAGGATGAAGTGAACGAATACCGTGAGAAACTTCTCGAAGCTGTTGCTGAATATGATGAAACACTTCTCGAGAAATTCTTCGAAGATCCGAACTCAATCAGTGAAGGCGAAATCTTAACTGCCCTTCGCAAGGCGGTTATCGATATGAAAATCGTTCCGATGGTTTGTGGTTCATCTTTCAAAAACAAAGGTGTTCAAACAATGCTCGACTACGTGATGGAACTTCTTCCTTCACCACTCGATAAGGATAATATCATTGGTTCAAATCCTGATACTAACGAAGAAGTTGTTATCAGACCGGATGAAAAAGAGCCGTTCGCAGCGCTTGCATTTAAAATCGCTACTGACCCATTCGTAGGACGTCTCTGCTTCGTAAGAGCATACTCTGGCGTACTTGAATCAGGTTCGTACGTGTACAACACGCGCTCCGAAAATAAAGAACGTATCTCTCGCGTATTCCAGATGCACGCTAACAAGCAAAACCAAATTGAAAGATTGGTTGCTGGTGATATCGGCGCGGTAGTAGGTTTCAAAGACATCAAGACAGGTGACACGCTTTGCGATGAAAAGCGCAAAGTAATCCTTGAGTCAATGGTGTTCCCTGAGCCTGTTATCGGTTATGCGATCGAGCCTAAGAAACAGGCTGACGTTGATAAGCTCGGTATGGCGATTGCTAAACTTGTAGAAGAAGATCCAACCCTTCGTGTAAATACAGATCAAGAGACAGGTCAGACCATCCTTCGTGGTATGGGTGAACTTCACTTGGAGATCATCATCGATCGTTTGAAGCGTGAGTTCAAAGTAGAGATCAACCAAGGTGCTCCTCAGGTTGCTTACAAAGAAGCGCTTACAAAAGCTGTTGAGCACAAAGAAGTTTACAAGAAACAAACAGGTGGTCGTGGTAAATTCGCTGATATCGTATTCGAGATCGGGCCACGCGAACTTGGTGAAGGAGATAAGGATGGATTGGAATTCGTTAATGACATCGTTGGTGGTGTTATTCCTCGCGAATTCATCCAGCCAGTTCAAAAAGGCTTCGAGAGCGCCATGTCAAATGGTCCGCTTGCAGGATACCCTATTGACAACATGCGCGTACGTCTATTCCATGGTTCTTACCACGATGTTGACTCTGATGCATTGTCATTCGAATTGGCAGCCCGTATTGGTTTCAAAGAAGCTGCAGCGAAATGCGCACCACAACTTCTTGAGCCAATCATGTCAGTTGAAGTAATGAGCCCAGATGAATACACAGGTTCTGTGACAGGTGACTTGAACAGAAGACGCGGTGTGATGAAGGGTATGGATACACGTGCAGGTGCACAGGTTATTAAAGCTGATGTTCCGTTGAAAGAACTTTTCGGTTACATCACTGACCTTAGAACGCTTACATCAGGTCGTGCTTCTGCATCCCTGACGTTCTCTCACTATGCTCCGGTTCCTAAAAACCTTGCAGATAAAGTAATTGAAGAAGTTAAAGGCGCCGCAATGGCGAAATAATTAACATCTAAAAGACGTTTAGATATGAACCAAAAAATCAGAATAAAATTGAAATCTTACGACCATAATCTGGTTGATAAGTCATCAGAAAAAATCGTAAGAGCTGTGAAAGCTACGGGTGCTGTTGTTAGTGGACCAATTCCTCTTCCTACTGAGAAGGAGAAATTCACTGTACTTCGCTCACCACACGTAAACAAAAAGTCTCGCGAGCAATTCCAACTTTGCACCTACAAACGCCTTGTAGATATCTATTCTAACAGCGCGAAAACAGTAGATGCATTGATGAAACTTGAGCTTCCTAGCGGCGTTGATGTTGAAATCAAAGTGTAGTTAGCTGCTTGCAAAAACATAGAAAGCCATTCTTCTGAGTGGCTTTTTTATTTTAAGGTAGCGATGAATTGTGAATAGTCTTCGGGAGTATCAAGATCGGTGGCTGCTTCTGGAGAGTCGATAGCTGAAACATCATTGGGGTAGCGCATAATTACGGACTTCGCGCCTGATGCATCTTCGAGTCCAAGTAGATCGTGGAAGTGTTCGTTGCTAAATATGGCTGGTACTCCCAATGTGCCTTCGTATCTGGAGACAACGATGGCGCCATGTGAATCGCCAAACGTTTTAATCATGGTGTTGAGATAGGCTGTGGTCACCTTCGGTTGATCGCATAACATGATGAGAACTCCGTCGATATGCGGCGAGACAGACAAAATGCTTTTGATGCCTGTTTTTATCGAACTTCCAATACCTTTTTGCCACTGAGTGTTAACTGCGATTTGGATGGGCGTTGCCCTTAGCTCTACTTCGTGTTCATTGGCATTTGCGCCAAGTACCACGGTAACGTGCGACGAAGCTCCCAGTGCTTGTTGTGTTGCATGTTTCAAGAGCGATACATTGCCAATCTTAAGAAGTTGCTTGGATTGACCCATTCGCGATGAAGTCCCTGCTGCGAGTATGATAATCCCAATGCTCATGTTACTCCATTAAAGCTGCACTGTTAAAATCAGTTTCGCCGATGGTATTGTTTTCCGATGAATCGGTGTCGACCAGAATTTTCCAAACGCCGTTTTCTTTACGGAGAACGACATGAAATTTTCCGTAGAAAGCACGACTTTCGCCTTTGCTGTTAAAGCTCGTTGTTCTATAGATGCCGATATCAATAGCTTGGTTGTGATTTGAAAGTCGTTCGGTAAAACGGAGTTCGAGTGTTCGTCGGCGGTTTTCTTTTTTGGATCGGAGATCCCCCTGTCGTTGTTCTTCATCGTATTGTTTCCAATCTAATATGCGTTTTGCATCACGTGATGAACGTATAACGTCGCGTGAATGAAGTTTCATAAAGCCATCGGTATCAAAACTATTGAAGGACGCAATGAAAGGTTTCCAGACTTGATCGGTGATTTCTTGCTGCGACTGTGCATTGGCCAGCGTTGCGAGCGTAGTGCTCATGAAGAACAATAGCCAGCGGCTTGCATTATGCATACTTCGAATTGCTGTCGTTTTCATTGAGATAAATTTGTTTGAAAACCTGATCACTTTTTTCATCTCGTTTATGAATTGGTCCTTGACGATATTTCAAGAATCCTCCCGAGCGATTGGCAAACTTGCCCTGTATCTCTGCGATGATCGAGAGTGCGATTTCATCGGGTGTTTCAGCGCCAATGTCTAACCCGATAGGCGAGTGAATTTTTTCTTTTTCTTGAGCAGTGAATGTAATCTTCTCGTGCGTAAACTCGAGTACCATCTTGTCAAAGCGCTTTCGTGGTCCGAGTATACCAATATAGGGCGTGTTAGATTTGATGATTTTACGAAGAACGTCCCGATCGTATTCGTAGTTGTGCGACATTAAAACACAAGCCGTGTAGGGTGTGATGTTGAAATCGCGATCAATAAAATCCCGATGACACAACGAGAGTTTATCTGCGGTAGGGAAAAATAGTGGTGCGATATGCGCGACACATTCGTCCGTCACCATTACCTCCCAACCAAGCGATTTTGCAAGTTGGCTTACTGGACGAGCATCGAATCCACCTCCAAAAATGATAAGCGAAATGGACGGCTGAATGAGCTCTACAAATACTCCGAATGTGCCATCGGCTGTGTGATAAGTCTTCGCTTCGGATTTACCTGTCTCGAATCGCAGCTGCAGGTCTCGTTCTAAAGCCTTGGCAAGTGTATCGTTGTTGAAGGTGATGTGAACAGTGTTATCGTTCTTAAGAAGTAATTTTTCACCCACCGCATTTGGGCCACTAAAGATTGTTGCAAGCGCCACGGGCGTATTGACGTTCGTGATTTTTGAGAACATGTCGATAACATTTGTTACGCTTGTGCTATCGATAGGTTCAATGAGCACGTCGATCACGCCGTTACATCCCAAACCAATCCCGAGATTTTGATTACTCTCCTCTCGGGTGTCATAGGTTACGGTGATGGCTTGCTTGCGCTGCATCACGTCGCGTGCTTTCCGCAGGGCATCTCCTTCTAAACACCCACCGCTAATAGATCCTACCCATCTCCCGTCATCGGTGATTAACATACGTGCACCTGGGCTGCGGTAGGAGGATCCTTGTACGCTTACCACGGTTGCTAACGCGGCACGTTGTTTTGTTAGATCAATTTTTTGATAAGCCGTAAGAATGGATTTAAGTTCTTTCATAAGCTGGCTTTACGACAATAGAACTGTCATCGCGCTATTCTTGCTTGATAGCAACGCAATGCTCGGAAATGATTTCGAGGTTGCCATTGATTTTTGCAATGGTTAGTCCGCACCGCTGATTATCATGAATAGTTTCACCTTGCCACGACAAATCTCCAACCCAATGCGAACTTACCGTGGCTATGTTTCCTTTCACTGAAATTTCTATTTCATTGCGATTGGCGGAATGAATAACATAAGCAGAATCCGTTAGGAATTTAATAGTTTCGGCTTTTTTCGTTGTTTCGCCCAGTGAGCTAAAGTAGATATACTGATCGCTCAGCAGCGTTTCTATGGACTTTCCGTCTTTCGCATTCCAAGCGACATCATACTGTTTTAAGAACGCAGAGACTTCATCTTTCGTGATGACCTCATGCTGATTTGTTGTTGGCTTGGATACGCATCCAACACAAAGGGTAAATGAGATTAGTATTGATGTAATTCTTCCGGTCATTTCCGAAGCGCTTTAACTTCTGCTGGAGTGACGGCCTCGCCCTTATTTCCCCATGAGTTTCTGACGTAATTCAGTACATCGCTAAGTTCCTGATCAGTGAGTTCAATCGCTGCCATCTCGCCGTTATACGTCACGCCATTCACTTTTATTTCACCTGATAATCCGTGAAGTATTTGAGTGATAGATCGTTTTTTATCCGCCATTAAATAATCAGATTTTGCAAGTGGAGGAAATGCTCCTTCAATACCTTCACCTTGTTCCATGTGGCAGGTCATGCATTGTGTGGTGTAAACTTCTTTTCCGCGTGTGATGCTCGCTTTTAAATCGAATTTTTGATCGAAGGATAATAGTGTGATAGAAACCCCTGCGAGCATTCCGATAATTAGTGTGATGTTACGATTCATAGTAGATACTTACAATTACTAAACTTGGTCGAGGCTGAATGGCACCTTGCGAATACGTTTTCCAGTAAGATCGAAAATTGCATTTGTCAAGGCAGCCGTGAATGGAGGTAGTGCAGGTTCGCCTACACCGCCAGCTTTTTCTTCATTGTCCATGATATGTACTTCAATCTCGGGAATTTCATTGATCCGCGACATTTTATAACTATCGAAATTCCTTTCAACTGCCATGCCATCTTTAAAATGTGTGGCATGTTTCACGGCAGCTCCATGTGCCATCACGATACTACCTTCTACTTGCGCTTTTACGATGTCGGGGTTAACATACCATCCGCAATCCATCACCGCCCAAATTTTATCAATTTTGATTTTTCCGTCGGTGGCTTTAGAAACTTTAACAACCTCACCAACGATACTGTTAAAACATTCGGTAATGGCTACGCCAAATCCGGCATTTTTGCTGCGCGATTTCCAACCGGAAACTTCTTCAAGTTTGTTAATCAAATCGTGATACCTGCCATTCCACAGGTGTTGTCTTCTAAAAGCCAATGGGTCCATTGCCGCTGCAACGGCGAGTTCATCGATGAAACTTTCAAAAGCAAAACCATTTGTTGACGAATACACGGAGCGCCACCACATTACTGGGATGGGTGATTCTAACGGTACGTCACTAAAGCTATAATTTGGGATGGAGTCGAGATATGTTTCAAGGAACCCCTCGGTGATGCTGCTATTATAAGATTTTTTATTCGCACCTGGATTTTGATGCCCCATATTTTGGCCAGCAACTTTTGTCTCGAACGAACTCATGCGCGTTCCGTCCAATACGCCTCTACATTGATATACCATACCAGGCCGGAATGGACCTTGTGTCATATCATCTTCGCGAGACCAAACGACTTGCACAGGAGCATTGATGGCTTTTGAAATGACAGCAGCTTCGTGTGGATAATCTAAGAACGCTTTTCGTCCAAATCCACCGCCGAGAAAAGTCATGTTCACCGTTACATCGTCGGCCTTGAGCCCCATTAGATCTGCAACATCTTTTTGAACCCAATCAGGCCCTTGTATCGGACCCCATATTTCTAGTTTGTTATCTTTAAAATGTGCGATACAATTTAAAGGCTCCATACAACTGTGCGATTCGTACGGTGTTTCATATACGGCCTCGAGTTTTTTTGAAGCGGTGGCGTAAGCTGCACCGGCGTCACCTTTCGTTTTAAATGAAAGTGCTTTGCCAGTTGAGAAAGACTCGTTCATTTTCGCATAAAGTTGTTCAGTGCTGTGATGCTCAAAACCGTTGTCATCCCAAACCACTTTGAGAGCCTTTCGACCCTGCATGGCCGACCACAAATTATCAGCGACTACAGCAACACCTTCTCGGTCGTGAGAGAAAACACGCATCTTAACAGGGATCACATGTTTAACACCCGGTACTGCTTTAGCTGCTGCATCATCAAAACTTTTTACTTTACCGAGAAAGCGCGGATTGCGTTCGACCACGGCATACAACATCCCAGGAATTTTTTTGTCCAATCCGAAGATTGCCGTACCGTTTGTTTTGAGCGGCGTATCTTGCCGCGGTAAGGGCTTGCGAATTATTTTATAATCACTAGGTCGTTTCAATTCCACTTGTGCTGGTGGTTGAAGTTTTGATGCTTCTTCGACCAGTGCACCATAATGCAATTTTTTTCCTGATGGTTTATGAATTACGTGGCCACGTTCAGCGTAACATTCTGTTTTCTCTACTTTCCATTGGCGTGCTGCCGATTCGATCAACATCTCTCTAGCACTCGCACTGAGTTTTAACAGACGCTGGTAGGAACCACGAATGGTCGAACTTCCGCCGGTGATTTGACTACCATATTTTGTTTGACTTCCCTGTGCGAATACGATGTTAATGTCATTCATGTCCACCTCAAGTTCTTCGGCAATAATTTGAGGCACGGACTGAAACGAACCTTGCCCCATTTCTGATCGGTGATTGATGATAGTTACTTTTCCTGATGTATCGATAGAGATCCAAGCATTGAGCTCGACATTCAACACACTTGCGTCATCTGCCTTAATGATTTTAGCTTCTTTCGCGTTGGCAGGAAAGTAAAACCCTAACGTAAAGGCTGCACCGGTAAGTCCGGAGAGCTTAATAAAGTTTCTGCGTGATATATTTTGTTTGCTCGTTTTCATAGGAGAATGGTTTGCGTAATACCGGTCACGACTATCCTTTGCTGGCTTTTTGTGTTGAAATCAACGAAGCCGTTTTTATTGCTTTGCGAATGCGCGTGTAAGTACCACACCGGCAAATATGTCCTTGCATAGCGGAGTCAATGTCTTTGTCGGTAGGTTGGGGAATACGTTTGATCAGAGCTGCTGCGGCCATGATTTGCCCAGACTGACAATATCCACATTGTGGTACTTGTTCGGTGATCCACGCTTGTTGCACAGGATGGCTGTTATCGTCGGAGAGACCTTCAATGGTCGTAATACTTTTATTAGCGGCAGCGGACACTGGTAGAATGCAAGAGCGCATTGGGTTTCCGTCAAGATGTACCGTGCAAGCCCCGCATTGTGAGATGCCACAACCGTACTTCGTTCCGGTTAAGCCGGCTACGTCGCGTAGGACCCACAGCAATGGCATTTTTGGGTCAACATCGACAGACACTTCCTTGTTATTAATTTTGAGGGTTATCGAAGCCATGATTAAAAAGATTGGTGCAGTGAGTAAGTTACAAATTGTTATCGGTTACCGAATAGATTAGGTACGCCCGTTTTACGTAAAATGGCGGGTGTTGCTATCAATTTCAACCGAATAGCACGTCGGGGGAGACCAAATACACCTATCACCTGATATATATTTGTTTACACTACATCGCTGCGGCATAACAATTGGTCTATTAAAATTAACAGCTCAGACGATCAGATTTAACCAGTTGCTCAACGGCCCGTATGTTTGGGTATAAATCGAAAACAATATGAAAAAGATCATCCTACTACTCGCAGTGTTAACGTCCCTCACCATTGTTTCTAAAGCACAGAGCTCAATTGAAGTAACGATCAAGGAAATTAGAGCGGTAAAAGGATCAATCCGTGTGGCCATCTACAACAACGATGAATCATTTTTGAAAACGCCTTTAGATGGGAAAATCGTAAAGGTGGCATCAACGGAAGCGGTCGTCGTATTTGAAAATCTGAAGCCCGGTGAATACGCGATTAGTGTCGTGCATGATGAAAACGACAACGGCGAATTGGATAAGAATATGATGGGTATACCAAAAGAAGGATTCGCCTTTGGAAACAACGCGACTGGTATGTTTGGGCCGCCAGATTTTTCGAAAGCCAAAGTAAAAGTGGACGGTGCTAAAGTAAACCAGGTAATCAACCTGAATTACATGTAACAATAATTAACGCTGTGTCTCGCACGTTTGCATCGCGTTCGAGACATAGCTTACTTCAATTAAGCCCCTGTCGTTCTCCCACGTGTTATAGATGTAAGTAGCGATCTCGGCGATTTCAAGATCCGATAGCGTCGCGATGCCTTTCATCTCTTTATTAAACTGTTTCCCGTTAACGATTAATTCCCCCGATTTCCCGTACCGCATCAAGCAAAGTACATCGTCTAAATTCTTGTCGAGATAGTCTGATTTGTTTAACGGTGGGAAAAGCAGCCCGAGCCCCGAACCATCTACTTGATGACAGTTGCTGCAGTGTTGCTGATATAACTCTTCACCCCGGTTATAATATTGCGTGAATTTGGCGGAGGTATCACGCGTTTTTTTATCAGCGTCAGCAGAGTGGTTGTTGTCGGTGCGACTACACGCAAGGGCGACCCAACATCCAGTCATTAGGGCAACCGTTGTAATCATTTTGATACTACTGCGCTGCATATTCTGATTTGAGCGCCTCGATATCGAGCAGTAATCGGTTCACTTCATCCACTTTAGTTCCATCATACTTTCCGCGGATGCGTCTATCTTTGTCGATCAATAAGAATGCTCCACTGTGAATAAATCCATCGGGCTCTTCTTTGGCCTCCATGGCTGTGGCGAAATAACTGGTTTGTGCTATTTCATAAATTGAGTCTTTCTTGCCGGTGACGAAGTGCCATTTAGCAGCACTCACCCCAAGGCGTTCTGCAAAATCTTTTAATAGGGGCACTGTATCATACTCAGGATCTATTGTGTGTGAGAGGATCAATACGTCTGGATCATTTTGGATTGAATCGTATACACGTTTCATCTGCGTTTTCATAATGGGGCAAATCGTACGGCAGGTAGTGAAGAAGAAATCCGCTATATAGATTTTACCTTTAAAAGTCTCTTGTGTTATAATGGCGCTATCCTGGTCGATGAACTTAAAATCGGCAATGGTGTGGTAAACAGTGTCTGTGCCTTTTACTTCTCGTTCTCCGAAAATAGGAAGTGGCGTAACCGCTTCTTTTTTTGAACATGCAAATATTGTTGCCGTTAGCAGTATTGCGCCGATTACGCGTGATAAAGTCTGTATGATTCTTGATGTCATATTATTTTCTAAGATTCTTGTAAACTCGTATTCCAGCCATAATCGCTACACTCACTGCAATCAATCCCAGTACACCCCATACCATACTCAATGAACTTTTAACAACGATCAGAAAAACAATACTGATCAGTAGGAGGGTAGGTACTTCGTTCCAAATTCGAATTTGTTGCGAGCTATAACGATAAACACCTTTCTTTAGTTGATTAAAAATAGCATGCAGTGAGAAATGATATCCGTAAAGAAGGAAAACAAAAAATAGTTTAAAATGCATGTAGCCTTCACGAAGGACACCGGGATTATTCCAAACTAGTAATACACCTATCAAAAAAGTGATGACACCTGCGGGCCATGTAATTCCAAATAACAACCGCGACGCCATAATGATCAGCTGATTTTGGATCGCAGCTTTTTCTTGCGCCGGTTTATCGTTCGCCTCGATCGTGTAAATAAAAAGCCGAGGCATATAAAACAACCCTGCAAACCACGCAACAATAAAGATGATGTGAACGGCCTTTAAGTAATAATAATGCATTGCTAATTCGGTATGGCAAAATTAGGCATAACTCACAATCTGAATACTGTCGCCAACCTTTATTTCACCTTGGTCGCGGGCCACTAAATTTTGGCCAAAGTAGATCTTGTTATTTCGAGCGCGATATTTAGCCAATGTTTTAGTGGGTTCAATACCCTTTTCCGCCGTTTCTTGGTTTATCGTGGGTACGGCACAACGCGCGCATGGCTTTACGCCGACAAAACGGTTGGTTCCAATAACAAACTCTCGCCAGGTGTCCTCTTCATGAGGGGCGCCGCCGCTAAACACAAAGTTTGGTCTGAAGCGATCCATCCCAATCGCGCTGGCGAGTTTGTCATTTAATTGTTGGAGTGCATTCTCGCCGATAATCAAGAAGGGGTATGCGTCCGCCAAACTCACTTGTTCATCGTTAACCTTGTACTTCGGATCTACTGGCCGAACATAGTCTTCAGGAAAAAACATGAGCTTACATTTTTTCTGCAGATGGTAGGAGAACCATTGAGAAATGGCAGTGTCAACTTCACAAGTCATTACATGATCGTCCCAGATAACAACGTCTTCTGCAGTGTTGTTACCTTTGGGCACAAGGGGAACGTCTATCGTGTCTGCACCAAACCTAATCGTTAATGCCGTATGATTCAACGCCAACTTGAAGAGTGCCATCTGTGGAAACACACGCTGAGTCATGAAGACATTATTTTCATCAACAAGCATCCAACGCCTGTCGTAAGGCAAGCCTTTTTCTAAAACTTTAGAAGCGGTTAGCTGAATGCCTCCCAACGACTTTACCGGATAGATCCAGATCTCCGATAGCTTTAAATCTCCCATGTTGTTCTGTTAACTGACGACGTGTCAACCGTGTTTTGTACAGGCATCTTACGCTCGCGCAAAGTAAAGAAGATGCGCGATAAGGGCGCGCAATTTTATGTAAAAAGAAAGGCAGTCAGAGTAGACTGCCTTGGACGAGCTTAATGCTTGTATAGCTTTTCGTAATATTCGGATGCCATTCGCCCTGAATCAAAGAATGGCAAAACGTCTTGCATACTTCGTTTTACAATTTTCGACCACTCCTTTGGTCTTTCGTAATACATCGGAATAATTTCGTTTTCCAGGAGATCAAGTAGTGCGTTTGCCTCGAGTTTATCTTTTGATTCTTGCGTCAACAGATCATTTGCCGTTGGAATTATGAAACTGTTTTCACCGTGTTTTGAAAACTCAGGTATCCATCCATCCGGAATTGAAAGATTAATGGAAGCATTCATTGCTGCGGTCATTCCCGATGTTCCGGAAGCTTCGTGATAAAGGCGCGGATTATTTAGCCAAAGGTCGGATCCTTTTTTGAGGTGTCCCGAAAGCCACAGCTCGTAACCTGTTACCACGGTGCAATTCGGAAGGTCTTTAGTTTTCCAGTAGATCTCATTAAAGATATTGATCGCACCGAAATCTTCTGGGTAGGGTTTGCCTCCCCAAATAATCTGGATGGGATATTTTGGATTTTGTACAATTTTCAAGAATCGATTGTAGTCCATCAAGAGCAAGTTCGCACGTTTGTAGGCGGCGAATCGTCTTGCCCAAACCAACGTGAGCACATTTTCGTCAAATAGCTTACCCGTTTGATTGGCGACTACCCTGAACAGTTTGTGCTTCAGCTCTTTTTTTCGAGTAACTATTTTTGCGTCGTCGTTTTGTTGAAGAGCTTCATCCAGTACATCGTCGTGCCAATAGGTTTTGTTTTGCGCATTGGTGATCGCGGTAATTTCACAAATGTCATCGTAGTCACCCCACATCTTTCGAGAGACTTCACCGTGCAATTGGGAAACGCCGTTGGCGATCTTCGCCATCCTCAAAGCTGATAGCGTATAATTTAATATGCCGTTTTCAGGTTGAATGTACTCATCAACCTGTTTTAGGGTAAGTCCGCTGAAGAAGCTCATGCTGTTTAACAGCGGTACACTATGCTCTTCGTTTCCTGCTTTTTCGGGCGTATGTGTTGTAAAGACGACGCGTTTTTTGACTTCGGCGAGGTCTTTAAATTTGTCAAGTAAGTAAAAGCACATGGGGAGTGCGTGTCCTTCATTCATGTGATAGATGTCTGTCTTTCGTTCTAACACATCGATGAGTTTCGCTCCGCCAACGCCTAATAAAATTGATTGCGCAATTCGCGTGGTTTCGTTTGGATCATACAAGCGATGGCTGATGGTTTGTGCGAGGTAATCGTTTTCTTGAATATCTGTAGTGAGCAGAAATAGAGGAGCAGTTTTAAATACTTCAGGTTTAAGAAGGAAGGCCTTTACGTATACACGCGCGCCGTGAATGGTGATGGGAAAGATAATGTTGGTGTCGACTAAGAATGAATAGTCTTTATCGCGAAAGCTGACCCGAAGTGTTTGGTCTTGATTTCTTTCTTGATCGTAATAACCTTTCTTCCAAAGGATGCCAATACCAATGAGGTTTTGTTTTTTTTCGTAAGCACTTCTTAAATGTGACCCTGCTAGAAAACCAAGACCACCGCTATAGATCTTTAGTGGTTGGTCGACGGCAAACTCCATCGAAAAGTAGGCGACCGGTTTGCTATATGCTGGATCGAAGCTATAGGAAAATATTTCTGTTTCTTTTATCATATTGAATGTATAGATGTCCAAACTAATAAAACAGATTGAAATCAAGTCATCTTATTGACCAAGATATTGCGTAGAAAATTTGCAATCGTTTGCTTCTCTAAACGTGTTTTGCGCTGATCAACCAATGTACGAGATCTTGGAGGCTATCAAATTGTTGTCGGTCGGCTAGCCAAACGAAACGGTCGCCATGTGATTGTATAGTAATATCGACTCCGCTATTGGGCGAGACTCCAATGCCGTTTCGTTCTAAAGCATTTTTTGTCCACAGAAAACTATAGCCATCACCGTCCAGTGTAACCGATAAAGATTGTTGATAATCGTGAACAACTTTTCCTGTTTTCAAATCGAATCCCTTCAATTGAAAAATAGTATCGAACGCATTGTTAAGGACAAGATCTTCAGGAAAACCAGTAAGGATTGTTTTATCGCGCTGTGTTAACCAGATACCGTCGGCGGTTTGCAAAGCAAGGTCGAGATCGTGGGTCGATACCAGTACGCCTTTATTCTGCTGGTGAGCAATATTTTTTAACAGCTTCATGATCTCAAGCCGATTGTTTAGATCAAGGTGAGCTGTTGGTTCATCGAGGACAATTACCGGTGTGTTTTGTGCTAGTGCGCGAGCGATCATTACCAATTGGAGCTGTCCATCACTGAGTTCTTGCACGCGACGGTTTTTGAGTTCTTGAATGCCGACCTGCTCTATTGCCTGTTCTATAATGGCATGATCTTGCTTCGTAAGTTTCACACGCCATGTTAGATACGGGTAACGTCCTAAGTTTATCAGTTCATGCGCGGTCAGGTTTTGCGCCGTGATGCGATCAGTAAGCACAACTGCCAGGCTATGCGCACGAATATTGTCATGATCGATTTTGACTTGCCCTGCCAGGGGTTTTTGAAGACCAGCAATGGTTCTGATAAGCGATGATTTGCCGATGCCATTGGGGCCCATCAAGCAAATGAATTCTCCTCTATGAAGTGTCAGAGAGATATGCTCAAATAGTTTATGAGCCCCATATCCAACAGAAAGATCCTTAATGACGAGCATGCCCTCTGTATTCATACCGATATCTTTCTTGATCGCATAATAACCCAAATGACCACAGGCGCGCCCACTAAAGCGGTGATTGCGTTGATTGGAAGTAACTGGTTTTGCCGCGGCAATTGCGTGACAATATCACAAAACAGTACCAAAGAAGCGCCACCCAAAAGCACAGCGGGGATGAGGATGAGATGATTGCTTGTCTTGATAACGAGTTTAACCAAGTGAGGAACTGCCAATCCAACGAATGCGATAGGCCCACAAAAGGCGGTCACTACGCCGGTTAGGATACTTGCGCTGAGAATGATTTGTAGCCTTGCGCGACGTGTGTTAATGCCTAGACTTTGCGCGTAATTTTCGCCCAGTAGCCAAGCGTTGAGCGGTTTGGCAGAGGCTATTGCAAGTACGGTCCCGATTACTGTAACAATGCCTAGCAGATTTATCTCTTGCCAGGATAGGCTTCCCAAACTTCCAAATGTCCAAATAATGTAAAGCTGAAGGTCCTCAGCTTGTGTAATGTATTGCAAGATGCTTACAATAGAAGACGTTGCTGCACCAATCATAAGGCCTACGAGAAGTAGCGCTGCGTTATCTTGAACGCGCTGAGCGATTGCGAGCATGATGATAAAAACACCAAAGCATCCAATACTGGAGGCAACGGCAATAGAGGTGCTGTTGGTCGTTAGTAATGGTAGTCCGGCAGACTGACCGAGTAGTAGCGCAGCAACCGCTAAACTAGCGCCGGAACTTAAACCGAGCACATCAGGTCCGGCGAGTGCGTTTCTAAACAAAGTTTGCATTTGCAGACCAGCTAAGGAAAGTCCGCCACCTGCCAATATGCAAGTGAATGCTTTTGTCATGCGAAAGTCCCAAATGATAGCTTGCCAGGCGGGTTCGTTGGATTGTTTCCCGAATAGAATAGCGATAACATCCGTAGTTGGGATGTCGACACTTCCTAATGATAAGCTTGCAATAAGGAGTAGTATTAGCAACAAGAGGAGTAATATCCACCGGGAAGCAGCCATTGGTTAAAAGAGTTTTAAAAAAAACGATCCAATGATAAGTGATTTCTAACGCGTTTTAGGCGAAAAAAAGCGGCAAATTTTCCGGAAGGTTGTTGAATGCGGGTTATAAATGGCTGTAGACGACGCTTTTCTGAAATATTTTGAAACCTGCATTTGGTAACTATCCTTTAGTTCCTATCTTTGCAGTCCTTTTTACGACAAGAGTCTGCCAAGCGGCGGAAAATCCGTAAAAAGTCCTGAAAAACAAGCATAAATAGGTTTCAACCATGCCTGGCATTATAGGAAGAAAAATAGGAATGACAAGCGTATTCGGCTCCGAAGGAGAGAATATCGCATGCACGGTAATCGAGGCCGGCCCTTGTGTAGTAACACAAGTGAAAAACGAAGAAACAGACGGATATCGTGCTGTTCAACTTGCTTTTGGCGAGAAGAAGGAAAAAAACACATCGAAAGCTGCCTTGGGTCACTTCAAGAAAGCGAACACCACTCCGAAGAAGGATGTCGCTGAGTTTCGCGATTTCAAGACTGAGTTTGACCAATTGGCAGAACTTGGTAAGGAAGTCAAAATTCAGGATGTTTTTGCTGAAGGTGATTTCATCGATGCGATTGGTACTTCTAAAGGCCGCGGATTCCAAGGCGTTGTGAAACGTCACGGTTTCTCTGGGGTAGGTGGTGCAACGCACGGTCAGCACGACAGGCTTCGCGCTCCTGGTTCAATGGGTAACGCGTCTTTCGCGGCTCGTGTTCCAAAAGGAAAGCGTTTGGCTGGTCGCATGGGTAATGCTCGTGTGAAATTGACAAATCTCCAGATCGTTAAGATCATCGCTGAACAGAACATCATCGTGGTGAGCGGATCTGTTCCAGGTCCAAAGAATTCAACTGTAATCCTTCAGAAATAATGGAAGTAGCAGTATTAAAATCTAGTGGTGAAAAGACGAGCAAGAAAGTAAATCTTGCAGATGATGTATTCGGTATTGAGCCGAACGACCACGCAATTTATCTCGACGTGAAAAGCTTCTTAGCAAACCAACGTCAAGGAACTCATAAGTCTAAGCAGCGTAACGAAATTTCAGGTTCTTCTAAGAAGATCAAGAAACAGAAAGGTACAGGAGGCGCTCGTGCAGGTAACATTAAGAACCCACAATTCAAAGGTGGTGGACGTATTTTCGGTCCGGTTCCGCGCGACTACTCTTTCAAACTGAATAAAAAAGTGAAGGATCTGGCTCGTAAGTCAGCATTCTCCTACAAGGCAAAAGATAACTCTATCGCTGTTCTTGAAGATTTCACTTTTGCTTCTGCAAAAACGAAACAGTTCGTGTCATTGTTGAATGCCCTTTCTTTGGCTGACAAGAAGACACTTCTCATTCTTCCAGAAAACAATAAGAACATCGTTCTTTCCGGAAGAAACATCCAAAATACAAAAATTACTACGTTCGATCAGGTTAACACATTTGATGTGATGAACGCTGACAATGTGATCTTTGTAGAGAGCGCAATTAGCAAAGTTGAGAACTTATTAAATAAAGCATAATGAGTATCCTGAAGAGACCATTGGTAACTGAGAAAGTTTCTTCCTTGAACGAGAAAGGCAAATACGGCTTCATCGTGAATGCTGATGCCAACAAGGTAGAGATCAAGATTGCCGTGGAAAAACAATATGGCGTGAACGTAGAGAAAGTGAATACCATGAATGTCATGGGTAAATTCAAAACACGTTACACCAAGACCGGTATCCTTTCTGGTCGCAGACCTGGATACAAAAAAGCCATTGTGACTTTAGCACAAGGTGAAGTAATTGATTTTTATAGCAACGTATAATTTTTGAACAATGGCGTTGAAGAAATTAAAACCGGTAACAGCAGGAACGCGTCACAGACTCGCACCCTCTTTCGATGACATCACAGCATCGAAGCCTGAGAAGTCACTGGTAACAACAGTTAAGAAAACTGGTGGTAGAAATAGTAACGGACGCATGACGATGCGCTACATAGGCGGCGGTCATAAGCAGAAGTTAAGAGATATCGATTTCAAGCGTAATAAGACTGGTGTTCCAGCAACAGTGAAATCAATTGAGTACGATCCGACGCGTTCAGCACGTATCGCTCTCTTGTACTATGTTGATGGTGCTAAATCTTATATCATCGCTCCGGAAGGATTGAAAGTAGGACAGCAGCTTGTGTCAGGTGCAGATGTTGCTCCTGAGGTGGGAAATGCTCTTCCGCTAAACAAAATTCCACTTGGTACGATCATTCACAATGTTGAAATGAAGCCAGGTAAAGGTGGTGCAATTGCACGTTCTGCGGGAACATTCGTTCAGTTACTTGCTCGTGAAAACGGACTTGCTACATTGAAGATGCCTTCAGGCGAGATGCGCAACGTACTCGATGTTTGTATGGCAACCATTGGCGCTACATCAAACCCTGACCACATGAATGAAAGTGTTGGTAAGGCAGGTCGTAGCCGCTGGAGAGGTATCCGTCCACGCACCCGCGCTGTAGCGATGAACCCTGTAGATCACCCGATGGGTGGTGGTGAAGGTCGCGCTTCAGGTGGTCACCCAAGATCACGTAATGGTCTCTACACGAAAGGTAAGAAGACCCGTCATCCGAAGAAGTATTCAGATCGTCTAATCATATCTAGGAGGAAAAAATAATGGGACGTTCCATTAAAAAAGGACCTTATTGCGACTTCCGTTTGCTCAAGAAAGTTGAAGCAACTGAGAAGTCAGGTAAAAAGTCTGTAATTAAGACTTGGTCCAGAAGATCAACAGTGGTTCCGGAATTGATCGGCCACACATTTGCCGTACATAATGGCAATAAATTCATTCCAGTGTATGTAACGGAAAACATGGTAGGTCACAAACTCGGTGAGTTTGCGGGTACTCGTACTTTCCGCGGTCACTCGGGTAACAAGAAAGAAAACGCTTAGTAAACATGGAAGCTACAGCGAAAAAAATAAAAAAATCAGTTCTTAAGCGCGAGAAGCGCGATGCCCGCAAAGAAGCGGCTAAGACTGGTCCTTCTACGGCGAAATTGAAGAACGTTCCCACATCGCCTCGGAAGATGAGACTGATTGCTGACCTTATTAGAGGTGAGCGTGTGAACAAGGCTCTCAATATTCTGAAGTATGAGCCTAAGGTTGGATCTCCGAAGCTTGAAAAATTGCTTTTATCAGCAATTTCTAGCTGGGAAGCTAAGCACACAGATGTGAAGCTTGAAGAAGCGGACCTTTATGTGAAAGCTATCTGGGTAGACGGCGGAAGAATTCTCAAGAGACTCAGACCAGCTCCGCAGGGACGAGCTCACCGTGTGAGAAAGCGTTCTAACCATGTAACATTGGTTATTGATAGCCTGAAAAATACAGGCACTGAAGTATCAACTGAAAAAGAAACGAAGGAATAATGGGACAAAAAATTAATCCGGTAGCGTTAAGATTAGGTATCGTTCGCGGTTGGGATTCTAACTGGTACGGTGGTAAGACCTTCTCTGATAAACTTGTTGAAGATCAGAAGATCAGAGACTACGTTCAAGCGCGTATTCCTAAAGGCGGTATCGCTAAGGTTGTAATCGAAAGAACGCTTAAGCGCATCACATTGACTATTCACACTGCACGTCCCGGTGTTGTGATTGGAAAAGGTGGTGGAGAAGTTGATAAGATCAAGGAAGAATTAAAGAAGATCACCAGCAAGGATGTTCAAATCAACATCTTCGAGATTAAGCGTCCTGAGTTGGATTCTAAATTGGTTGGTGAGTCAATCGCACAACAAATCGAAGCACGTATTTCTTATAAGCGTGCCATGAAGCAAGCCATTGCCTCTGCGATGCGTGTTGGTGCTGAAGGTATAAAAGTGAAAGTTTCTGGTCGTTTGGCGGGTGCTGATATGGCAAGAACTGAACAGTATAAAGAAGGTCGTATTCCGTTGCACACACTTCGCGCGGATATTGACTACGCTATCTCTGAAGCACAAACTGTTTACGGTAAGATCGGTATCAAAGTATGGATCTTCAAAGGTGAGATCTATGGTAAGCGCGATCTTTCTCCTAACGTAGGGCTGGCGAGCGCAAATGCACAACAAGGTGGTGGTGCTGGTGGTGGCCAGAAAGGTGACAGAAATGAAAGAGGCGGCGGCCGCGGTAGAGGCGGTGACAGAAGAGGACGCGGTGGTGACGGCGGCGGAAGACGCGGCGGTGACAACAGAGGCGGAAAAAGAAACGGTTAATCAAAGTAACAAACGCATAAAGCTCAGTAACCATGTTACAGCCTAAACGAACGAAATTTAGAAAAACGCAAAAGGGTCGTGTAAAGGGAATGGCGACAAGAGGTCATTCAATTGCTTTCGGTTCATTTGCTTTGAAAGCACAAGAAGGTGGATGGATCACTGCACGTCAGCTTGAAGCTGCTCGTATTGCGGTAACTCGCGCGATGAAGCGTGAAGGACAAGTTTGGATCCGCATCTTCCCTGATAAACCAGTTACACGTAAACCTGCAGAGGTTCGTATGGGTAAAGGTAAAGGAGCACCAGAATATTGGGTAGCGGTTATCAAGCCAGGTACTATCTTGTTTGAGGCAGGTGGTGTAAATTTGGCGACTGCTAAAGAGGCTTTGAAACTTGCTGAAGGAAAGCTTCCAATCAAGACTAAATTTTCAGTTAGACCTGACTACGTAGAATAATCATCGCCATGAAAAACGCAGACATCAAAGCATTGAGCGTAGCCGAGCTGAAGGAAAAGATCGGTAGCGAAAAGGAAGCTCTGAGAAAGGCACAATTCGCCCACCAGATCTCTTCTATCGAGAATCCAATGAAACTTCGTGAATCACGTAAGTTGATCGCGAAACTCAGCACTGAATTGAGAGCTAAAGAACTTCAAAAATAATTCCTATGGAAAGGAACGAACGTAAAGAAAGGATCGGCCGCGTTACAAGTAACAAGATGCAGAAAACCATCACTGTTGCTGTTGACAGAAAGGTAAAGCACCCGATCTATGGAAAATTTGTGAACAGAACGACTAAGTTCAAAGCTCACGACGAACAAAACACTGCCGGTATCGGCGATACTGTTCGTATCATGGAGACTCGTCCATTGAGCAAAGACAAGCGTTGGAGATTGGTTGAAATTATTGAAAAAGCTAAGTAATCATGATACGCACTGAATCCAGACTTACCGTAGCAGATAACAGCGGAGCTAAAGAAGTTCTCTGTATGCACGTTCTCGGCGGAACGGGAAGACGTTACGCGTCTGTAGGCGACAAGATCGTCGTTACTGTTAAGTCTGCTCTGCCAAGCAGCCAAGTAAAAAAAGGTACAGTAACAAAGGCTGTGGTGGTGAGAACTACCAAAGAAGTTAGAAGAAAAGATGGATCATATATCCGTTTTGAAGATAATGCAGCTGTTCTATTGAATGCTCAAGACGAACCACGCGGAACCCGTATTTTCGGTCCTGTGGCACGTGAGCTGAGAGAGAAACAGTTCATGAAAATTGTTTCACTGGCACCTGAAGTTATTTAAGCCATGGAAAAGAAGAAAACAACACAACCTAAACTCCACATTCGCAAAGGCGATAAGGTGAGAGTGATCACAGGTGATGATAAAGGCAAAGAAGGTGTGGTTCTTGAGGTTATTCTTGAGAAAAACCGTGCTGTCGTTGAAGGCCTTAACATCGTGACGAAGCACGAAAAACCATCTGCAGGTAAGCCTGAGGGTGGCATTAAGAAAGTAGAAGCTTCGATTCACGTGAGCAATCTACAATTGATTGATCCTGCCAGCGGGAAAGCAACCCGTGTTGGTCGTAAGCTTAACGAAAAAGGTAAGCTTCAGAGATACGCAAAGAAAACCGGAGAACTTATTAAATAATGGCAACTCCTAGATTAAAGGACAAGTACACCAAAGAAATTGTCCCTGCTCTAAAGCAGAAATTCGAATATCAATCTGTAATGCAAGTTCCGAAGATCGAGAAGATTTGCATTAACAAGGGGATGGGTGTAGCTGTAACGGATAAAAAGTTGATTGATGTGGCGTTGGAAGAGATTTCAAACATCACAGGTCAAAAGGCTGTGGCTACACGTTCTAAGAAGGCGATCTCTAACTTCAAATTGAGAGAGAATATGCCAATCGGCGTACGTGTTACACTTCGCGGTGACAAGATGTACGAATTCTTGGATCGTTTAATGGCTATCGCGCTTCCGCGTGTTCGCGACTTCAAAGGCGTGAGCAATAAAGGTTTTGATGGTCATGGAAACTACACCTTGGGCGTGAAAGAACAGATTATCTTCCCTGAGATTTCTATCGAAAAAGTGAGCAAGATCAGCGGTATGGACATTACGTTCGTTACAACTGCGAAATCAGACGAAGAAAGCTTCGAGCTCCTGAAAGCATTTGGGATGCCGTTTGCACAAAAATAATATAAGAAGTCATGGCAAAATTATCAGTGATCGCAAGACAGACAAAGAGAGAAAAACTCGTTGCGACCTATGCGGCAAAAAGAAAAGCGTTGAAAGAAGCTGGTGATTACACCGCATTGGATAAGCTTCCACGTAATGCTTCTCCGGTTCGTTTGAAGAATCGTTGCAAGCTTACTGGCCGTCCAAAAGGGTATATGGGTAAGTTCGGCGTTTGCCGTAACGTATTCCGTGAGATGGCTTCAGCTGGTAAAATCCCAGGATTGACGAAAGCTAGCTGGTAAATCCGGCACAGTACGCGAAATTTCGCGGATGACCTTTAACGGTCTGATTTTTAAATAAATAGGTTGCTGAGTATCCAGGTCGGACCTTCTTTATCAAAAGGATAAATGAACCGAAACCAGATAACAGTTTGGATAACAAGAATTGTTATATATCTTTGCAGCCCGGTTTGAAAAAGCGCGGGCTTGCTTTTTAATATAAAGGACGAAGAAAATGACTGATCCTATAGCAGATTACTTAACCCGACTGAGGAACGCCATTAAGGCTAACCATAGAGTGGTTGAAATTCCAGCCTCTAACCTCAAAAAGGAAATTACGAAGGTTCTTTTTGATAAGGGTTACATCCTGAATTACAAGTTTGAGGATGCTACAAATCAACAAGGCAATATCAAGATTGCATTGAAGTACAATCCTGAGACAAAACAATCAGCAATCACAAAGCTGGAGAGAATAAGTACGCCAGGTCTTAGATCGTATGTTAACAAGGGCACAATGCCACGTGTTATGAATGGTTTAGGTATCGCGATCTTATCTACATCTAAAGGTGTGATTACTGATAAGGAAGCACGCAACCTCAATGTGGGTGGTGAAGTATTGTGTTTCGTGTATTAATCCCTAAAGAAACAGAAGATGTCACGTATAGGTAAAAAACTCGTATCGATCCCAAGTGGAGTAACGGTTAACGTTGCAAACCAAAAGGTTTCTGTTAAAGGACCAAAAGGTGAGCTCCATCAGGCTATCGACCCTGATTTCAAAATCACCCAAGATAACGGCCAACTATTAGTTGAGCGTCCAACAGATCAGAAGAGACATAAATCTTTGCACGGTTTGTATCGCGCATTGATCTCTAACATGGTTGAGGGAGTGTCAAAAGGATACAAACACCAATTGGAGTTAGTCGGTGTAGGTTATAAGGCAACAGCACAGTCGAACGTATTGGAGCTTAGCTTAGGCTACTCACACAATGTGTTCTTGGCGGTTCCCTCCGAAATCAAAGTTCAAGCTGTTCAAGAGAAAGGTCAAAATCCTACAATTATTCTTGAAGGAATTGACAAACAACTTATCGGTCAGGTTGCCGCTAAGATTAAATCGCTTCGTAAAGTTGAACCTTACAAAGGAAAAGGTATTCGCTTCACTGGTGAGTATGTACGCAGAAAAGCTGGTAAGGCTGCTGCTAAGTAATAATTGAATCAAGAACAGCATCATAGACCCATATAACTATGGCAGGCAAGAATAGAGAAAGACGCGAAAGAATAAAGGCTGGTGTTCGTAAGAAGATCAGCGGTACAACAGAGAGACCTAGGTTATCAGTTTTTAGAAGTAACCGTGGAATCTACGCGCAAATTATCGATGATACTAAAGGCGTTACAGTCGCTTCAGCATCGACGGTCGAACTTGGAGATAAGATTGGTCTTAACCAGGAGAACTCTAAGAACGTAGGAAAGAAGATTGCAGAAAAAGCGATCGCTTCAGGTGTGCAGACGATTATCTTTGATCGTAACGGATACCTTTATCATGGTAATATCAAAGCTTTGGCCGAAGGTGCCAGAGAAGGTGGATTAAAATTCTAAGAAACTGAAATATGTCAGTAAGCAATATCAGCACGGTTAAAGCCAGCGAAATAGATCTTAAGGAAAAAGTAGTAGCCATTGAGCGCGTAGCGAAAGTGGTGAAAGGTGGTCGCAGATTTAGTTTTGCAGCCATTGTTGTCGTGGGTGATGGAAATGGTGTTGTAGGTTACGGTCTTGGAAAAGCCAACGAAGTAACAGACGCCATTACAAAAGGTATCGACGACGCCAAGAAGCACCTGGTGAAAGTACCAATTATTAAAGGTACAGTGCCACATGAATCGATCGGTAAGTTCGGTGGTGGTTTTGTACTTCTGAAACCTGCTTCTCCTGGTACGGGTGTTATCGCCGGTGGTGCGATGCGTGCTGTACTTGAAAGTGCCGGCGTTCACAACGTATTGGCGAAGTCAAAAGGTTCTTCAAACCCTCACAACGTGGTGAAGGCTACCTTCAAAGCTTTGACAAGTATGCGCGATGCTTACACGGTGGCGAAGAACAGAGGAATTTCATTGTCGAAAGTATTTAACGGCTAAGAGACATGGCAAAGGTACAGATCATCCAAAAGAGAAGTATAATTAAAAGACCAGAGACACAACAGCGCACTATGCAAGCGTTGGGTCTAGGCAAAATCAATAAGTCGGTAGAAGTTGAGTTAACACCTCAGATCGCTGGCATGATTTCAAAAGTGAATCATTTGATTACCGTAAAAGAACTTTAAGATGAAGCTCCATACACTTAAACCTGCGGAAGGTTCTGTAAAATCAAATAAGAGACTCGGTCGTGGTCAAGGTTCTGGCGGTAGCACTGCTGGACGTGGTCATAAAGGAGCTCAATCGAGATCAGGTAACTCAAAGAAAGTTGGTTTTGAGGGTGGACAGATGCCACTTCAGCGCCGTGTTCCTAAATTCGGCTTCAAGAACAACAACAAAGAATATTTCAAAGCTGTAAACCTCGATGTTCTCGAGACTTTGTCGGCGAAAACTAATGGTAGCGCGATCAGCATTCAATTCCTTGTTGAGAACGGTATTGTTGGAAAGAACGACAAAATCAAGGTTTTAGGTAGAGGTGAACTCAAAGCGAAAGTTGCCGTTGAGGCACACGCTTTCAGCACTTCAGCAACTCAAGCTATCGAAAAAGTAGGTGGAACAGCCACAATTGTGAAGTAATGAAACGCTTCTTTCAGACCATACGGAACATTTTCGCGATCGAGGATCTCAGAGTTAGAATTCTGAACACGATCGGATTTCTGATCATCTTCAGATTGGGATGTTTTATCGTTCTGCCTGGAATTGATGCATCAAAGATCATCAACTCTAATAACGATCCTCTGGATAGTTCAAAGCAGAACGCAATCTTAGGATTTATCAACAATTTCGTTGGTGGAGCCTTTAATAACCACTCTATCTTCGCGTTGGGCATTATGCCTTACATTTCTGCGTCGATTATCGTACAGCTCTTGACTTTTGCTGTGCCTTACTTCCAGAAGTTGCAGAAGGAAGGGGACTCTGGTCGTAAACGTCTGAATCAATTTACACGCGTTCTCACAATTTTAATTACCATTTTCCAAGGTTATAGTTATTTGAAAGGTGGCGTTGATGCGTCTTTCATTAACGATAACGGCTTCCAGTTCATGTTTACTTCACTGGTACTGATCATTACAGGAACAATGTTCTGTATGTGGTTAGGTGAACGTATCACGGACAAGGGGATTGGTAATGGTATTTCGATGATCATCATGATCGGTATCGTATCTCGTCTTCCATTAGCACTTGCTTCTGAGATTTCGACTAAGCTACCTGGTAAATTCTGGTTTTTCTTACTTGAGATACTAGCGCTTTTTGCGATCGTAGTCGCGGTTATCGCTTTAACACAAGCAACTCGTAGAATTCCGATTCAGTACGCTAAGCAGGTGATTGGCAATAAGTTATACGGTGGTAAGCGCGATTTCATACCATTGAAATTGAACTCTGCAGGTGTAATGCCGATTATCTTTGCTCAAGCATTGATGTTCATTCCGACCCTGTTGGGAGGTTTGATGCAGAATGAGATTGGCGCATCTATTAACGCTACATTCTCAAACCCTTACTCATGGCAGTATAGTTTACTGTTCGCGTTGTTGATCTTGATTTTCACGTTCTTTTACACTGCGATCACGATTAACTCGAACGATATTGCCGATAATTTGAAAAGAAACGGTGGATTTATACCAGGTGTTAAGCCTGGAAAACCTACCGCGGATTTTATAGATACCGTGTTATCACGGATCACGCTTCCAGGCGCCTTTTTCCTCGCGATGATTGCAATTCTTCCAGCATTTGCAAATCTAGCAGGGGTTGGGCAGAACTTCGCACAGTTCTTTGGTGGTACTTCGTTGTTGATTCTTGTTGGGGTTGTTCTCGACACGCTTCAGCAGATTGAAAGTTACTTACTGATGAGACACTACGAGGGAATGATGAAGTCTGGTAGAGTGAAAGGACGTTCTCAATTTGCTGCGGCTTAAAAGCTGAATGGTCCACCTCAAGACTGAAGAAGACCTAATACTGATCCGCGAAAGCGCCCAAATTCTTGGGAAGGCCCACGGTGAAGTTGCCAAGGTAATAAGACCTGGTATTAAGACTTCAGAACTTGATAAAGTGGCTGAGACTTTTATCCGAGATCATGGCGCGGTTCCGTCGTTCAAAAATTACAACGGATTTCCTGCGACGCTTTGTATCTCGGTTAACGATGTGGTAGTTCATGGTTTCCCAGGAAGCTATGAATTGAAGGACACGGACATAATCGCAGTGGATTGTGGCGTGTATCACAAAGGTTTTCACAGCGACTCTGCCTATACTTATCCGCTTGAAAAGGTAAGTGAGGAGACACTGCTTTTACTTGAACGAACGCACGATTCATTATATCGAGGCATTGAACAAGCGAAGGCGGGAAACAGAATCGGTGATGTTGCTTTTGCAATTCAAAACTACGTTGAGGGATTCGGCTACGGTGTAGTTCGGGAATTAGTAGGTCATGGTGTTGGCAAAAAGCTGCACGAAGAGCCTGAGGTTCCGAATTACGGAAAGCGTGGAAAGGGTGTGAAGCTTGTTCCTGGGATGGTGTTCGCGATAGAACCGATGATTAACCAAGGAACAAAGAGTGTAGTTCAGGAGCGTGATGGATGGACAATCCGGACTTCTGATCGGAAGCCTTCAGCACATTTTGAGCACACGATTGCCGTGCACGAGGATAGGACAGAGATATTGACGACGCACCGATACATAGAAGAAAATTATAGCTATAAGTGGCGAAACAGAGGTCAATTGAACAAGATGGTACTATAAGTGAAGCATTGTCGAATGCAATGTTTCGAGTACAACTAGAAAACGGGCACGAGGTATTGGCCCATATTTCAGGTAAGATGAGGATGAATTATATCCGTATTTTACCTGGCGACAGAGTACGATTGGAAATGTCACCTTACGATTTAACAAAAGGAAGAATTGTATTTAGATACAAGTAGATAGTAAAGAAATGAAAGTTAAAGCATCCATAAAGAAGCGCAGCGCTGAATGTAAGATCATCAGACGCAAAGGCAAACTGTATGTCATTAACAAGAAGAATCCTAGGTATAAACAAAGACAAGGTTAACAGACTATGGCACGTATTGCTGGTGTAGATATCCCGGATAACAAAAGAGGCGAGATTGGCCTGACCTATATTTTTGGTATTGGTCGCCGTACAGCCCAAAATATTCTTACCCAAGCCGGTGTAAACTGGGATAAGAAAGTAAAAGAATGGAATGACGATGAGTCGAATACCATTCGTGCGATCATCGCAGAGAAATACCGCATTGAAGGTGTTCTGAAGTCTGAGATTCAATTGAGCATCAAGCGTTTGATGGACATTGGATGCTATCGCGGTCTTCGTCATCGCAAGGGACTTCCTGTGCGTGGACAAACTACAAAGAACAACGCTCGTACTCGTAAGGGTAAGCGTAAGACTGTAGCGAATAAGAAAAAAGCAACTAAAGGTTAATTGATAAAACTTTTCAATAATGGCAACTGCTGAGAAGAGGAAAGATAAAGCAAAAAAGAGAGTGGTGAATGTTGAGGCCGTAGGCCAGGCTCACATCAGAGCGTCATTCAACAATATCATCATTACAATTACCAATACAACCGGACAGGTTATTTCCTGGGCATCCGCTGGTAAGATGGGCTTTAAAGGTTCGAAGAAAAACACTCCATACGCTGCACAAACTGCGGCACAGGATTGCGCTACTAAGGCTTTTGAACTTGGATTGCGTAAGGTTGAAGTGTTCGTAAAAGGACCTGGTGCTGGCCGCGAATCAGCTATCCGTACCATCCAAATTGCGGGTATCGAAATAACTGCAATTCGCGATGTGACGCCACTTCCGCACAACGGTTGCCGTCCTCCTAAAAAGAGAAGAGTTTAATTAAGAAAGAATTATCACGTATACATCATGGCAAGATATACAGGTCCGAAAGCCAGAATCTCAAGAAGGTTTAATGAGCCAATCTTAGGTGAGAACAAGGCGCTCCAGAAGAAAAACTATGCGCCAGGTATGCATGGTCGTGGCAAGAAGCGTAAACAATCTGAATACGCTACTCAGCTGGCTGAAAAGCAAAAAGCGAAATACATTTATGGTTTGCTTGAGCGTCAGTTTGCTAAATTGTTCGACACTGCATCTCGTAAGAAGGGCGTTACCGGTGAGGTTCTCCTTCAATTACTTGAAGCACGCTTGGACAACACCGTATACCGTTTAGGAATTGCACCTACACGTCGCGCTGCACGTCAGCTCGTACTTCACAAACACATTTTAGTGAATGGCGAAGTCGTTAATATACCTTCATTTACATTGAAGCCAGGAGAGTTGGTATCTGTTCGTGAGCGTTCTAAGTCATTAGAAGTTGTTACAAACAGCTTATCAATCCAAGGCGCGAAGAAGTACAACTGGTTAGAGTGGGATGGCCAAGAATTCACTGGTAAATTGGTGAATCTCCCAAGTCGTGAAGACATTCCAGAGAACATCAACGAGCAATTGATCGTTGAATTGTACTCTAAATAATTTTAAAGGTTAATCAAAACAACACTATGTCAATATTAGCATTTCAAATGCCAGAGAAGGTTGTGATGGAGAAAGCGGATGATTTCCATGGTCTCTTCACATTCAAGCCTCTGGAAAAAGGATATGGAGTTACAATTGGCAATGCCCTTAGAAGAATTCTTTTGTCCTCTCTGGAAGGTTATGCGATTACTGGAATTAAAATCCCAGGTGTACTGCATGAGTTTTCCACAATCGAAGGTGTTGTAGAAGATGTTGCTGAGATCATTTTAAATCTTAAAATGACTCGCTTCAGAAAAGTCACTGATAATTTTGATAATAAAATCACGGTTAACATCAAGAAACAGAAGCAGTTTAAGGCTGGCGATATCGCTAAGTTTACATCTGCGTTCGAGATTCTTAACCCTGAGCACGTAATCTGTAACCTCGATGAGTCAGCTCATTTCGAAATTGAATTGACAATCGAGAAAGGAAGAGGATATCTTCCGGCAGAAGAAAACAAACCATCAGAGCAGGTATTCGGATTTATTCCAATCGATGCGATTTTCACGCCAATTAAGAACGTGAAATTTAGCGTAGAGAATACTCGCGTTGAGCAAAAGACTGACTACGAAAAACTCGTGGTTGATATTGAAACTGATGGCTCAATTCATCCAGAGAAAGCACTCGAAGGAGCTGCTTACATCCTAATCAAGCACTTCGCATTGTTCTCAGATAAGTCAATGGAACTTGAGACTGGTAAGGATGCTGAAGTTGAGCAAGTGGATGAAGAAATGCTTCACATGCGTAAGCTATTGAAGACGCCGCTTCACGATTTAGATCTTTCTGTTCGCGCATACAACTGCTTGAAGGCTGCTGACGTGAAGACACTCGGTGATCTTGTACAACTTGAGATTTCCGATATGATGAAGTTCAGAAACTTTGGTAAGAAGTCACTGGCTGAATTGGAACAATTGGTGGCAGAGAAGAACCTTACTTTCGGTATGGATCTCGCCAAGTATAAACTCGAAGAGGATTAAGAACCATGAGACACGGGAGAAAAATTAATAAGTTAGGAAGAACGTCATCACATCGCGAGGCTTTGCTCTCGAACATGGCATCTTCACTCATTCTCAATAAAAGAATCGAGACAACTGTAGCTAAAGCTAAGGCGCTTCGCAAATATGTTGAACCATTGATTACGAAGGCTAAAGAAGATACAACACACTCAAGAAGAACGGTTTTCTCTTACCTTCAAAATAAAGAGTCTGTAAAAACGCTTTTTGGCGAAATCGCAGGTAAGGTAGCAGATCGTCCAGGTGGGTACACACGTATTATCAAATTGGCCGACGTTCGCGTGGGTGACAATGCTGAAATGTGTGTAATGGAGTTGGTAGATTTCAATACGCTTTACAGCAAGGAAGCTGTAGCGAAGAAAGCTAAGACTCGTCGTAGCCGTGGTGCTAAGAAGGCTGAAGGTGCTGAAGAGGCGCCAGCGGCAGAAGCTCCAAAGGCAGAGAAGACTAAAAAATCGTCCGCTAAAAAGGATAAAGAATAGTGTTTGATGATATCAAATATGAATGGGGATTGGACGAAAGTTCAATCCCTTTTTTTATGACGGAACTTGATGAAAATTGCGGTTACCTAACACTTATAACCCGAAATTCCTGACGTATTTTTGTGAACAACATGCAGCATAAGAAAGCCTACTTACTTTTAGAAGACGGCCTCCTGGTAGAAGGACTGGCCATTGGAAAAATTGGAACTTCTGGTGGAGAAATTTGCTTCAACACTGGAATGACAGGGTATCAGGAGATTTATACTGATCCTTCATATTATGGACAAATCATTGTAAACACGACAGCGCACATTGGAAATTACGGCGCGGTTGATGAAGAGCAAGAGTCTGATAAGCCGAAGATCGCGGGGCTTGTCGTGAATGACTTTGCGGAAGAATTTAGCAGGAAATCGGCGAAGGAAAGTTTGCAAAGTTATTTAGAAAAGCGCGGTATCGTGGGTATTGCCAATGTGGATACACGCATGCTTGTGCGTTACATTCGTAGCAAAGGTGCGATGAACGCGATTATTTCTTCCGAGCTTTCGCCTGAGGAACTGATCAAAGAAATTAAAAAGGTGCCCTCGATGGACGGTCTTGAGTTGTCGTCCGTTGTAACGACGAAAGAAGCGTATACCGTTGGAGATCCGAATGCGTCAATCCGAGTAGCTGTTCTGGACCTTGGAATCAAGAAGAGTATCGTGGATAATCTTGCATCGCGTGGTTGTTACTGCAAAGTGTTTCCGGCGAAGACGTCATTCCAAGAGATGGCAGCATTTGAGCCGCATGGATATTTTATTTCTAACGGCCCTGGAGATCCATCGGTAATGCAATATGCGGTTGAGACCGTGAAGAAAGCGCTTGATTCAAGCAAACCTCTATTTGGAATTTGCCTCGGGCACCAACTGTTGGCTTTGGCTTCAGGATTATCAACGTATAAAATGCACCATGGACACCGTGGGTTAAACCATCCGGTAAAGAATTTATTATCCGGAAAAGGTGAAATGACGTCGCAGAATCACGGATTTGCTGTGAGCGAAAAAGAGATTGAAAAGAATCCCAACGTTGAGGTTACGCACGTTCACTTAAACGATAATACGATCATGGGTATTCGTCGTAAAGATAAGAAGGCGTTCTCGGTTCAATATCACCCTGAGGCGTCGCCAGGTCCACACGATTCTCGCTACCTCTTCGATGAATTTGTATCGATGATTAAAGCAGATGTGAAGGAATCTGTATCAGCATAAACCATTCATAACGAAATCCATAAATCTAATTTAAACATGAGCTTAATTGAAAGCATCCATGCGCGCCAAATCTTGGACAGCCGTGGAAATCCAACCATCGAAGTCGATGTAGTTACTGAGTCAGGCGCATTTGGTCGCGCTGCAGTACCCTCTGGTGCTTCTACCGGAACGCACGAAGCTGTAGAACTCCGGGATGGTGATAAGAAGAAATTTCTTGGTAAAGGTGTTTTGAAAGCTGTTGATAATGTGAACACAAAGATCGCCTCTGAAATTATTGGCTTCGACGTGTTTGATCAAAACCTCCTTGACAAGATCATGATCGAGCTTGATGGCACTGCAAACAAAGCGAAGCTTGGTGCAAATGCTATCCTCGGTACGTCCCTTGCCATTGCAAAAGCAGCTGCTATGGAAGCGGGTATGCCACTCTATCGTTATATCGGTGGTGTTAGCGCTAATACGCTCCCAGTGCCTATGATGAACATCCTCAACGGTGGTAGCCATGCTGATAACTCTATCGACTTCCAGGAATTCATGGTAATGCCTGTGAAAGCTGATACGTTTTCTGAATCACTTCGTATGGGGACCGAAATTTTCCACACGTTGAAAAAAGTGCTTCATGATAAAGGTTTCTCAACGAACGTCGGAGATGAAGGTGGATTTGCGCCAAACATTAAATCAAATGAGGAAGCTATTGAAATCGTATTGAAAGCGATCGAGAAAGCGGGCCTTAAGCCTGGTGTTGATGTGTTCATTGCCATGGACGCGGCGGTTTCTGAATTCTATGATGCAAAAACTAAAACCTATACATTCCACAAATCTGATGGCAAGAAATTGAAGTCAGATGAGATGGTTGAATATTGGGCTAAGTGGGTGAAGAAATATCCTATCATCTCCATTGAAGACGGTATGGCTGAAGATGATTGGGATGGCTGGAAGAAGCTTACAGATAAAGTAGGTGACAAGGTTCAGCTTGTAGGTGACGATTTGTTTGTGACGAACGTAAAACGTCTTCAAGATGGTATCGACAAAGGTGTAGCGAACTCAATCCTTATCAAGGTAAACCAGATCGGTTCCCTCACTGAAACGATCGATGCGGTTAATCTTGCAAAACGCAATGCGTACAAGAGCATTATGTCTCACCGTTCTGGCGAGACTGAAGATAGCACGATTGCTGACTTGGCTGTAGCACTCAACACTGGCCAAATTAAAACCGGTTCAGCATCTCGTTCGGACCGGATGGCAAAGTACAATCAGTTGATCCGTATCGAAGAAGAACTTGGTGAAGTTGCTTACTTCCCTGGTAAGAAATTCTAGTCGGTAAGGATAGTACATAAAAGAAAGAGGCCGTCTCAAAAGTCATGAGGCGGCTTTTTTTGTTTTTTTTGGGTTAATCTAGTTTGAAAAATGTAGGCGCGTGAAATCTTCGTCACTCATGCGGTCGCTTTTGCAAGATTGTGCGCTATG
>NZ_QMFY01000010.1 GCF_003286915.1 Pseudochryseolinea flava | reverse complement strand
GGGCGTTCCTGTTGAAATGTGGAATACTCCCTGCCGCACAAGCCGACACCGAGTATCCAACATTCCAACAAGGCAATTATCACGACAATTATTAATTTTGAGTGTAGCTACTCAGGGGAAGCTTACGGCTAAACATACAATACTTGGGCCAACTACAGCAAGCATTTCGGCGCTGTAGTTTTTCTGTAATACGTGATACGCTTTTAAGAAGTCATCGGCTTGCATCCGTAATTGTAAAGACATATTCATCGTAATATGATTCAGTGAAACAAAAACTAAGTACTATTTAACTGGTTACTAAACAAACCTTTCAATCAATCGGTACTGCTCTGGGTCCAATTCTTCAATTGTTTCTAGAAATTCTATGGCATTCTCATCTATGTGTTTTACATGATTTTTGATCCATTGGACATCCTCAAGATCGAATCCGTATCGAAGCAGCCAAATTTCGATAGGATCGTTTGTACCGTATTCGACGATGTTTCTCATTACTCTGGCGCGGTTATCTTGAAAAGACTCGGCAAAAATTGTGAATGCCGCTGTTAGTGGTTTTGAAAGACATTGGGAAATTACCTTGTCTATATAGTCATATGTATCGTATACGAGTATATCATATGAAAGCTCTTTAACTGACGTGCCTAGTTTGAATAACGGTAACGCTCGGAAAGTTCGATCCGGAATTGGATGGGCTTGTGGACTATAGACAATTTTAAGATCTTCCAGACGTTTTGATGCCTCGTTTTCTGTAATGCGACGTTGTTTTAAGTCTGAATATATTTGTCGTTGCTTATCTTTTTGGGACAAGTATGCGTGTCTAAGAGATACAATTTCTTTGAATGACTTTCCTTGAATTCGCCACAATAGAATTGGAATCGCTGTTCCAAGGATTGCCATTTCGGCTGTCGTTAACTCACTTCGACGAAGATGGCTTACAAAAATTTTTTTGAACGCTGCTCCGATCTTGTCTCGAGTTCCCTTATAGATTTTATAGTAATCCGTGCCGCTTATAATTGCATCTTTAACGAAAAGATTGTTGAGCACAAATTGAATTTCGCTTGATAGGTCAGCATCTTTTATCCTTTGTACTTGGCTTTTTGTTAATTGGAGCTCGTCGTCAAATGTATAATTTTGAATAGCCTCTACAACATCCTTCATATCTTCTGGCACGTCTTTGATATTCACGTCAAGTTTAGACGACTCTTCCAGGAATGAAGGTTCAATCATTCGTTTCGTAAACAGCTTCTGGTTGCGCTCCTCTACGATAACATACCCGTAATTGAACTCATTATTTTTGTCACTCCTACCAGCTCTCCCAATTAAGTTCTTTAACCCTAGGTTCTTTTGCTGCTCCGTACCTGAGAATCGGAAATTACTTATCCAAACGACATCAAAAGGCATGTTGATCCCTTGCGCGAGTGTCGCGGTAGAAAAGCACATTTTTGCAAAATTATTATTTACAAAGTCCTCAACAAAAAGCCTTGCTTTTAGCGGCATGGAGCCGTGGTGAATGACTATACCTTTTTCCATCATTTCAATCAACAGTGACTTTTTAGGTCCAGATTTTGTTGCCCCAATATATGTCTGTAATCGGTTAATTAATTGTCTAGCTTTTCTAATCTTAACCCGTCCACACAATCGGACGTAGTCATTGAAATCGTCTAGAAAAACGCCAGAGTATATTTTATTTTTGGAGGTGTATATTAAAACGGTTCCTTTACTCTTTAGCTTTTCAACAACTACATTTTGGTTACTTCGCACTGTCGAAATACCCTGATTTTGCTTGAACGGCGAGAAAAATTTAAAGTTATTTTCTCTTACACTTAGGTATAGTTTGCCGACAGAATTCTGACTAAAACTTTTATAGTCAGCAGTTTTAATAATGTTGTGTTTTGTTAATTGAGCTTCTGGGTTTTGTATAAATGGGTGGGTGAAAATTTTCTTAGCTGTAGGGTATTCTCTCACTGTTCTTCTAACCAAGGAATCAAAACGCATCCCTCTTATCGGTTCGTCTGATAATTGAGCTTCATCAAATAGTAGAAGTTCGATATCTAACATAGATTTGTGTTTGAACAGCTCGTCTCCTCTTTCGGGAGTAATTATAAAAATCCTTCTATCAGTCTTTTTTAAATTGACTAGATCAACAAACTGCAATACAAGCACTGTGTTGTCCACAATCTTAAGAACTTCATGCATGTATTCGGTAATAAGAGCACGAGACGGAAGGACAATTATTATGTCTCGCTTAGCATTCTTTATTAATTCTCTAAATAAAAATGATTTCCCAGAACTCGTCGGTGCTGAGAATGAAAAGTAGAGGCGTTCTTTAATCGACTTAAACGCTCTTGCCTGAATTGGCGTAAAGTTTCTACCCGTTTCCTTCTTAATTATTTCCGAAAAATTAAAATAGAACTCTTCCAACATCGTGCCTGGGGCGCGTGTCTTATAAAAAAGGCCGAGCAAAAAAAGTAGTTTATTCTCGTGTTTAAGAAACAGACTTGGGTGAAATCTCTTGATAAATGAAAGGGTTTCCAAATCTTTCAAATGAACCGGCCCTTCACTATGGATTCTCCTTAGCGTTTCAATCAAAGTCAGTTCAGGCGGCCCCCCTATTATTACATTATTTAGGCTCATATTTTATGCCAACTAGGTATAACTCTGCATGGCATAGCAATGCATTTATATTTTCAGATTTGAGAGCTGTATTGAATATTTGGCGATGTCTCTTTCCATTGAGGGAGAAAGCAGCAACATAGGCTTTGTGATTCGCTATCACATTCTGTACCGATGATTGTCTCGCAAATCTTCGTAGATCACTTAAATCCATTTCATCCTTTTTTGCTTTGACAAACGCGGCGATCTGATCTAGCGCAATTGTATGCGGATTTTTGCTGCTGCTGAATTTCGATTCCCCAAATACAATTAAGTCGTCGGGACTTTCGGTATGAAAATCGAAGCCAGCATTACCAACAATACGTTCTTTCCAAAGTTCCGCCAATGGCAGTGGGACATGCTTATATACTTTTTCAAGAGCCTTGGTGGCAGAATATGATATCAGGTACTCGCCAAACTCTTCAGTAAGTTTGGTACTGACGTTAGAGAAAATTTCTTTGATTAATCTATCAACTGTTTGCTGTGATTTTGCCCGATAAGAGGCCCTGTCGATAACATCCAACTTTGTAATCCAATTGTCATTGGAAATGTCGGCAATCATCCGTTTTGCTTTGTCACTTATTTCGTCGACTGTGACGAGGATTGAACATACCTTGCAATTCGTTGTTTTGCCTAAGGCCTTCAAGTCCTCGGTACAATAAAAAGTAATTGTCACCGGCCAAAAGTTTAATTAAGAAACGTTAAAAAATATGCTTCCGCAGGTTGAAATCCCAGTGGGCTCGGTGATCTTCAGATCGGGTGGGGCAGGGACCTCAATTAAATCTAGTGAAACTTTTTGACGATTTTGGTATTTTAAAAAACAAAAAACGCTTCCGCTGCCCTTATAACTTCAAGAGAGTGCTTCCAGCGACTGGGATTGTTCATGCTTTGACAAAAGATGATCTAGGCCTAAAACCCCACTAAGTCTTTTAGGGGGATCTCCAGGGCATCCGCCAAAGCCATTAGTGAGGCAATTGTCGGGTTCGTTTTTCCCGCCTCAATTTCATTAACGCTACTGTACGGGATTTCGGCGTCGGCGGCAAGTTGCTCCTGGCTAATACCATATGCCTCTCTCACGGAACGAATGTGCTTTCCAAGTTTTATGAGCTGTTTCTGGTAACGTATTCTTATCTGTTGTTTTGCCACATTCAAAAGAACAGATAAAAAAAATTCAAGGTATAGGCTATTACCTATGGCTTTTTTGGCTATTATTGTATAGGCTATTCCCTATGACGGTTCTGCTAAGAACGGAATCGTTTAAAATAAATATGATTACATGACCTGTAGTATTATATCCGAAAGTCGCTTGGCAAGTCATAAATCGATAACGATATATCTTATTGAACAGCAACTGAAGAGTAAAAGGTTTTTTGATGATGTGGAAAGCATAGGTCTGGGATGCTACGATTTTCAACCCAATCTTGATCATCTCATATTGAAGAATTTGGCATTAGATGACGGATCGGACAATACATTTGAGCTGTATTCCCAGGTAATGCACAAACATAGCCAACTGTTGAAGCCGAATTTTAAAGCAATTCATAATCGATCTAGAAAAGCTTATAGTGACCTTGTTGCTTTAAAAAGAAGGGTGGCAAAAACAAAATAGTTATGAACCTGCCCCACTTAAAAACGATTGAACTTCGTTCGGTCATAAGTGACCTTGTGAAAGAGATCACTCCAAAAGCTATTGTTTGCTTTGGCTATGCATCACGCGCCATAGAACACATTAGCTGCTTTCAAGTCTTTTCTTCAGAACATCATCATTATGATTTGTTATTTGTGCAATCAAGCACCACGTTGTACAGAGACCATGAAATTGTTGACCTTATCACAAACCGATTTTCAAGCGACATATCCGTTAACGTACTTTCACACAGTGTGAATTCAGTTCGGCTAGCATTAAAGGAAGGCGATCCTTTCTTTTCGAAGATATTTAATGAAGGAAAAATTCTCCACTGCGAACAAGATGCTCAACTTAATATTAACGAAAGAAATCAAACCCAGTCAAACGATGAACCGAAACAGAGGAAGGACTACGAAAGGTCGTTCGCGCTTTCGGAAAGTTTTCTTGAGCTAGCTTCGGAAGCGCTTGGCGGCAATCGTCATGACATTGGATTATTTCTTCTTCACCAGTCGATTGAGCAATTGTGTATCGCCTCGATTAAAGCACACCTCAAGTATCGGCCTACGACGCATAACATTTTAAGATTAATCTCGCTGGTAAGCTGTTACATTCCCGCTGTAAAGGATGTCTTTCCGTGTAACACGACCGATGAAAAAGAGCTATTTGAGTTTTTGAAAAATGCCTATTCCGATGTACGATACAAATCGTGCTATAGAGTGCCCCCGCATATTGGATTTTCATTACTAGTTAGGGTGACTGAATTCAAAACTTTGGTCGAATCACGGTATAAGCTAAATAGCTCGGTTTAAGTGAAAGAGAATCTTCTAGTAATCGTTTTTCCGCTGGCTGTAGATTTGACGGTTTTTGTGACAGAGGACAGGTAACCCCTTAAGATTTGAGATGGCTTTGAACTTAACTATATTTACCCGCTAGCCCGTTTAATCAATGTTGTTATGGAGGAAAATTTTACAGAGGTACGTTATCAACTTTTTACGTTGCAATTCACGCCGTTAAAGAATATTTCTTTAAGTAGTAAGGATATCACTTTCAATATAATCACCTATATATCCAACAAATTGCTTAACGAAAAGCAAGGACACCTTATAGATAAACACGAGTCGAGACAAGGAAATCGGAGAGAGATTTTCATGAATCGTGCGGTAATAATGCATAAAGAAAAGCGAATTCGTTGTTCAATCGCGCTTCTTAGGGGAGGGAAAGTTCCGCTAATTAAACCTAAAGAAGAATATAAATTAGTCCCAATCTCGGAAGCTATCACCGGAAGCATCGCGGAGGAGACCCATTTTTTCATTGACTATTCAAAGCACTCCGTCGTTATCTGTTGTGAATATAATCATCACGGACCGAGAATCACAGACATTGAATTTTACTTTCGCAATGTCGCTCACAAGGTACTTCGCCAAAGCAAATCAACCGAAGTCAGCGCCTTTTTAGAAGCTCCTATTGATGAGACACTTAAAAAGTTAAAAAATGTCCTCAATATCGACATTAAGGTTGTACCAGAAGATTTAAGTAAATTAACTCCAGACGTTAGTAATAAATATTTTACCGGCCTGAGAACACTTGGCGCAGTTCTCAATCCTAAGTTTCTTAGGATTGAAGCATATTTCCAATCACCAGGGGGAAGCATCCAAAGCAAAGCGTTGAATTCGAATGCGCTTAATATGATCAAAGATCTTTTAAACAAAATTAAGGGTAATAGAGTAGATGTTGATGCATTCAAATCGTTTATGTTTAAATATGAAGACATTGATGGCAAAGAGGAGGTCTTTAATTTGTTAAGTGGCAAAAAGGAAATCGTTTTGCAGGTTGATATGAAGGAAATTACAAAAGCGAGAAAATGGTATGATCTTGTAAAACCACAGCTAGATGACTTTATAGCGACAATATGATACTTGACATATATTTTCGAAGACCTGTCTTTTATGACTATTTGCTTGCGTTTTGCACGATACTAGTCCTCTCTGTTTTTTTAATAAACGGTAAGGTGTCATTGCCGAAGGCGGAGGATTCATATTCTTTGACCGGCGATCTGACAAATATCGCTTTGACCCTGATCGGCTTTATACTAACTATTTTAACTGTTTTTATCACTTTTAAGGACAACTCAAATCCCACGTCTGCAGGTACTGATGAACCCCTATTTAAAAGATTTTTTTCAACCGGATATTATTTCGAGACCATAAAGCATCTAAAGAATTGTATTAAATCCATTGCCCTTGTTGCTGCATGTGGATTTGTAGTCAAAATGTTTTTTCCGATTGAAATTAGACTGTACCTTTTTTTTTACAATATCGCAGCTCTCATTATCATAATGTTGACAGTCTATCGGTGCCTGCTTATTTTGGGAAAGATTCTGGAAATGCAGAGGCCGAAATAGTTTTTACATCTACAAACGCAATTCCATTTTCTTTAACACAAAAGCTAGTGTAATGTTAGGATACAATCTGATGAAGGCGAATCGGATTTTAAAATAGTTCACGGAGACGTTCAGAACGTCATATTAACCCTTCGTCAGCAAATGAATAGTAGTTTTCACTTGTCAGTATGATGTGGTCGAGAACCTGTATCTCCAAAATTTTACTACCTTCCTTTATCTTTCTGGTTAATTCAATGTCTGCCTGACTCGGTGTAAGATTGCCAGAAGGATGATTGTGGCAAAGTATAATTCCAGAAGCACCAGCCTTCAGCGCTGCAACAAAGATTAGCTTTGGATCTGCGACAGTACCACTCATCCCACCGGTAGAGAGTTCAAAGATTCCGAGAACTCTGTTTGCTCTATTAGTGAACATCACTTTAAACTGTTCTACCAGTTCAATCTTAGACAGATCCCATGAGTGCATAAGGACCACGCTGCTGTCTTTTGAGCCTGTAAGTTTAGGTCGCAAAGAAGGCTTAACATTCGTTTTGTACGATAGCTGAATTTCTGCCACCTGAAGTGTTGATTGATCAATTTTGTTTTCCATAATCGTAAGAATTAATTATGGCACTGACCAAAGCGTAGGGTAGCCGCGCTGTCAAAAGGAAAAGGAATAAATTTGAAGATGAACACTTAGCCGAAGGCACAATGAATTTTATGCCGGAAGCTTTTGACAGCGCGTGTCATTGCTACCTGTAGCATCTTTGTGTCAGAATTAATTCTTATGATTTGAAAACTACAATCAACCACTCAAGTGGCGAACTAGCTATTGAATCCTTTTCCATCGCCTTCTTTTCGACTTTAGCTTTAATGTAGCTGCCGGGTCAAGACCGGCATCGTCGTTTATTTGAAAAAAGCTTTGGTGAGGCGCGGCACTAGTGGACGTATCGAACGCTGATTTCTTCTCGCTTTTGGAATACTCTCGACCTGTAATTGCTTGAGAACTACTTTGAGCGCCCTGGGTATTTATTCGCAAAACAGAAATTAAATCCCGTTCCGCGTTATAGTCAATCTTTTCTTTCAGTTTCGTCCATTTAAATTCTGCACCCAGCTTAGAACCGGTGATTGTAAACCCATTGGTTGAATATGAAATGCCACTGATGTAACCCGTCTTTGCAATGTTGAATTTTGTTTTAACTCCTCGTTTCTCTAACCCTTCAATGAATTCTGATAACGTTTGGTGATTCTTTGCTTGAAGTACTTCCCTAATGTTTTGCTGCATTTTCAGCTTATGTGACGGCGCATTGGTCCGCTTCATCATCTCTAGTTCGTCTTTGGTCGGAGCGCGTCTAACAGCCTTTTTGCTTGAAGCAACTTCAGTGAGATTGTATTTCTTTTCAAGGTACCGAAGCACCTTCTCACTTCGTGCATAATCATTACTATCGCTAAGCACTTTCCCGTCGTATCCGATACGATTCACCAATATGTGAAGATGTGGATGATTGGCGTCATGATGCCTAAATATGATATACTGATGTTGATCGAATCCCAAGGACGCTAAATAGTCAAGTGCAATCCGCTTCATTGTTTCATTTGAAACAACTTCGTGTGGCGGAAAGTTAATGGACGTATGATAGAAGAACTTTTGAAGATTGGGCCTGAGAACTTTGACAATTTGTATTTCCTTCATAATTGACTGCTCGTTAACGCGCACAAAAGTGTGGCCTAGAATTTCCGCTACACCTTTTTCAACCTTTTCCAGGTTATAGCGCAAAGCTCCACGAAATCCTTTACCCTTGATCTGGTTGCCGGTCATCCAATAGCACGTTTAACGTTTTTTTGAGCAGTGCAGAAAGTTCAACTTGAACGGAATAGATTTCTGCTGGATGATCACCTTGGTTAATCTTGTGCGTGATTTGGTTAAGGTTGACACCTATTTTATTCAGTTCCCGATAAAGGTTGGCATGAATGGGTGATAACTTCGGTTTTGGAAATTTTCCTGTGAACACAATCTTTCGAACAAAATTAGCGGTGGACATGCCACTGGCTTGAGCGAAGGCTACAAGCTTGGCATTCTCAGCTTCAGTGATTCTAATGTTCACTTGAATAATTCGTTTATCATTATCGTTTATCCGGGGTCTTGACATGCTTTGAAACCGAACGCAGTGATAAGGTTATAATTTAAGTAAGCTGGACAAGCCGTTTGAGCGTAGCGAAAACATGGCTTGCTCCGTAAAAGCCAGTACAAATAGACGAATGACGTAAGCTGTACTTAATGTTTTTTTGTTTGCTCATGTTTGAATTTGATTTACGTTCATTTACGATGTTGATCATTTCTTTTGCGGAACGTTGATCATTATTGGACTTGTTTGACCTTCTTTCAGCTCATGAGCATCTTTGAAGATTGACGGTGGGTTTGTGACGCGAGGTGCCAGCGTTGGGTTCTTCTTCCTGTACCTGGAGATAGCGCGCGCCAGACTAAAGTAGCTTAGCTTGATGGTCGCGCCACACTCTTGTTGCAAATCCTCTTCGATGATTGTTACGGCCATTGTTTTGCTTAAAGGCAAGATTTGAGACCCATACAATTCAACCAGCAGATTGTACGCGCCCCGTCTTTTCTCTTTCAAGAATCGTATAATGAGTTTTTTATCCATTGTTATTTTCTGCCCAGGAAGATTCGAACAGTTCTTTTATTAATTCTGACATATTCATAGAAATGCTTCACTGAATCAGCTTGTGCTTCGGTCAAATCAATGAAGTAAGATCCACCGGCATTTTTCTTTACATTGGCCGCAATCTGATTTAGGTTGTCTCTACTCGCAACAATAGTTCGTGCTCGATCAACCTCGGAACAAAGTGACCAATACCAAATTGAAGCCGTAACTAACGCAATGAGTAACCCGCCGCACAAAATCCACTTGAGCGCAATTGCAAGTTGAAACCTCCATGCTTCGCCAGCATGGTTGAAATGAAACACTTTGGGATTTAGATTCAGTACCGCTTTGTCAATTCGCTCGGCAATAAGTTGATTGGACTGGTATACCCGTTCCATCTCTTTATGGATAATATAAACCGCCGGAAGAACGGGGTCGTTCGCGTCGAACTGAATACCGTGTTCTTTCAGAATTGATGCGCAATAATTTCGCAATGCATGGATTTCCTTGTCAGTCATTGCCATACCCTATAGCTTTAAATTCTTGATCGACTTGTCGAAGTACACGGTGATGAAGGGACTGACCTTCGAAAGTCCTTGTCCCTCCCGCAACACCATCTCGATATTTCGCATTGCTCTATCGTTTTTATCGGGCGAAAGATCAAAAGGGATCAATGGAATCTTATGTTTCGCCACATAGTCCGATAAAACATCTTGCTGGCTCGTGGTGCATGGGAACATTCCGTTATATGCTGCTATGATTTCTATACACCCTTGTACGGATGTTACCAGTTCAACTAAATAGGACATTGTCGCATTAAAGATATTTGCACCACCAATCACGCATACCAATTGCAGCTGAATGTTATTGTCGCTTAGCAACTTTACTGTAGCCTCAAGGTCGTTACACACAAAGAACTTCGGTAGCTGTTCAGATAAACTCGCGCCCAGGTCAGCAATAAATAACTCGTGGTCGACTGTTGAAATACTGCGAAATAACTCCATGAATGTTCCTCGATCAATCCGTTGTGTCGTCGGATCAAGGAATGGAATTAGAGTAGGATTTCGATAAGCCAATTGTTTTGACGTGGTTCTGTTGGCATCGTCAAGGTCAAGGATTATGGCATCCTGGTATTTTTCTGCGAGTATGAATGTCAGTAAAGATTTACCCGCACCACCTTTGGCCTGGGTGATAAATTGAATTTTCTTTTTCATGTGATTGTGGCTTATGTGAGTGTTATCTTCTGAGCTTGACCGGTTTTGTTTTCGAAAGACTTTGAGTCATTTTATTTTTGTAATCACTGACGATGAAATCATTGAGATCTTTATGACTTAAATACAAGCCCGAGGCATCTTTGAAAGCAACGCCTTTGTCGATCAGGGCTTTCTTCGCCTCGCTTGCGGCGTTATCATTGTCAAGTAAAAGGTTTACATCTCGATTTTGAAGTAATGGAATTGCACGGCTTAAAAGACGAAGGGAATTGAGTATGAGGAAATCAGAATTATCCCTGAGGGCATTGAGTTCTTGGTTGTCACTTTGGATAAGAGAAAGGAAATCCATAAATCCCTCTAACACGCCAAGCTTTTTACTACCGTCGGTAATGATTGAAATATCTTTTGGCGCTGACGAACCTTTGAACCAATGATTCCGCAGTTCCCATGCACCGGATCTGTTTTGAAACCCTACGGCTTTGTATGCTTTATCTCGAATACGGAAGGCGATTTCTTTGCAGAATTTCTTCGCCGTGTCAGGCATGATTCGACGACCCGACAAATATTGAAGCAAGTCATCACTGTTTAATTCCTGCACGGCAAGTATTTCTAATTTGTTCTCTTGTGGTATGATTAGAGGCGGTTGACGGTGAAAAGAAAATGAATGAACGTCCTGTGAGAGTCGTTCGACAAACTCAGCAAGTGAACATTGTTTTAGTTTTGCTCCCAGATCAATAAGTGTTCCTCCCTCACCGGTGCCATGATCATACCAGAGGTTGAGCTTAGCATTAACTTTGAATGATGGTGTACGTTCCTCTCGGAATGGTGAATAGTACCAATGATCAGCCCGAATAATTTTGACGGGTTGAAAACCAGCACTGGCTAAATAGTCAATGATAGAAAGTGTCTTTGCTTCTGTAAATGATAATTTCTTTCCGCTCATGGCTCGCACAATATTATTCGATGATTATCAGTTCACTTGCTTGAATCGGATGATAGGAAGGCAGGTACCGTATATAACCAAAGCACTGAAGTTCTGTCAGCGTCTTATGATAAGTCGCTCTTGATCGTATTCGTGATGATTTCATGAGCATACTTCGTGAAATGCGACAAGACCTTTCTAGTTTGTTTGAGATCCAAATGCTACAGATTGCGAGTGACAATGAGACATGCACTGGCTTCATGCGACAATCGGAAACCACGCGGCTAATAAAATTTACGAGTTGATCGTACTTATCCATCACTATCCTACTTCGAAGTTTGATTATTCAGGAGATTGTCGATGTCTTCGTACCGGTAGTATACGATACCACCAATCTTTGTAAAAGGAAGCGTTCGATTGATACGGAGCGTTTGCAACGTGCCGTGCGAGATACCAAGCATCTTTCGAACCTCTGCGGAACGTAACCATTGCTTATTTGCGTGGGACGTTGTTGGGGTCATCAAGGATTTTAAATCTTCCAGAAGCGATATTCGAAATGATTCCAGGTCTCCGATTGTTATCAATTGGTCTCGCGATACTCTGCGTTCTTGTTCGTTAATATTTTTTGGTAACATCTTGATTCAATTTTTGGAATTAATTGGCAAAACGATATGTCGTTCCAAGTGAGTCTTTCTCTTCAATATTTTTTAGAATGGCTTTCGAAAAGCTAATGTCACGACAGCGGCACGTCTACCAGCGCTATCGACGATACGAAGGTCCTGGATGCAATTGGATCGGATAGCAATCTTCCAGGAAGATGGTTGTAAAATATTTTCAATCTTGTTCAAAGTTGGTTAGAGCGGCGCATAACAGAATGGAAAGCAGAATTCCATGCTTCAGCCCAGCGGGTCCGATTTCGCATTTTGCGAAATGCGAAAACTAAGAACTGACACAACCGAATTTATGCATAGTCTAAACCATCTCTAGCAACAAGATTTTGGCAAGGCAACTTGCTCGAGGCACAAATACTGTGACTTCTTCATGTTAAGTTTTACATATCGAAAACTTGACATGGTATTCAGCTGTTAAATTTTAGATATACAGCCTGGACTTAATCGGAAATTTTACCGTGAATAGCTGAGTTAGTCGGAAATTTTGCTTGCAGTGCTGAAGTTAATCGGAAGAATTACTCTCCGTTGGAGGATTTATTTAGAGCTAGCTATTATAAATGGCAGAGGTAACGCTGGATAGAAAGCGGATGTTTAAGATAAATGTCTCATTTTTAGTAGTTTGATCGATGTCTCCGACATTCGTGTCGGAGACATCAAGACGGATTTTTTAATCTTTATCTCGGCAACGTATAGCCGGTTTCCGGGCTTGAGGGGAAATACCTAGATGGGATCAACATAAGTATAATGCCTTATTTGGATTATGAATTTAGACCTCGGCAATTTTCCGGTTTTGCGATATGATGCCAGGTTCATGGATGAAATCAGCACACATCGGCAGTATGCGGTTTTACATTATCAATTTTTGGATACTAGCTCAGCAAATTTTCAATCACATGGGACGTAAAGCCGAAGTATATGTTAATGATAATGTCGCTGGTATTTTGGAAAAAGTGAGCTCCCAACTCTTTGTGTTTCGGTACGAAGATTCATATTACAACAGTCCGAAATTCCCAGCCATTAGTTTAACAATGCCTAAGACGCAGCAGGAATATCAATCAAAGTACTTATTCCCTTTTTTCTTTGGATTACTCTCTGAAGGTGACAATAAGGAGTTACAATGTAGACTTTTGCGCATTGATCCAGATGACCACTTTAGTCATTTGTTAGCAACTGCTCACACCGACACGATTGGCGCGGTGACTGTTAGAGAAATAAATAAGTCGCAATCGTAAAGTGCATTATGATGCACTTTGGTGTGCAAGTCATCACACTTGTTCTTCTTAGTGAGTATAAAGTGCGTTTTAATGCACTTTATTATTCTATAACGCTGCGCGTCTTTTTTGACAGCCTCATGTATCCAGGTTTTGATTAAAAAAATGGACATCAAAACGATCTATGTCCATTTTCTCGAAAAAACTGGACATAGGCCTAAAATATGTCCACTCGATTTGCATTTCGCAAATCAGAAGCATGCGGAGATTAGATGTCTTTTTCACCGCAAAATGCAGGATTGGGCAGCATGTTTAAAACCTGTTTTCAGTTTAAATGCGGTGATGCTTTGAGGTCAAAATCCAAGTAAACATTAAAATGTGGCCTGATTTGATGTTTAATACCTTAAAACGGTGTTTTTCTGCCGATGCCCAAGCATAACGCCCTCATTTAAAAGGCTGTTTTGTTCGTTGAATTCGTTATAATGATAAATATTATTATCAAATGAGATATATTTGTTAAATATAATTAACCTTATGCGAACGAGGAAAGTCATATTGTTGCCTAAAATGGAAAAGACGCTTGTTCAGGTAGGCGAGAACATCAAACTAGCCCGACTTAGAAGAAAGCTAAGCACTGAACAAATTGCTGAACGCGCGAATATCAGTAGACCGACCCTTTGGAATATTGAAAAAGGAGCTGGGGGCGTAGCTATAGCCGCTTACGCGCAAGTCCTCTTTGTTTTGGGTCTTGAAAAAGACTTGCTGAAACTGGCGGGGGACGATCCATTAGGAAGAAAACTTCAGGATGCCGAACTCATAGTAAAAGAACGGGCACCGAAAACCTCCAAGAAAAATGGCTAAGAAGGGTGCACATCGAACGATATGTGTTTATGCAGACTGGGTTGGCCTTGGACCGCCAACCTTGATGGGTTTACTTCATTCAACGCTATTGCGAGGAAAGGAGATATTTTCATTCGAATATGACGATGCCTGGCTAAAATCACGAAGCTCGCAGACGCTCGATCCAGATTTAGGCTTTTTTAGTGGGATACAATATCTCAATGATGAAAAACCAAACTTTGGAATTTTCCTCGATTCATCACCTGACCGTTGGGGAAGAACATTAATGGATAGACGCGAAGCTGCAATAGCTCGAAGCGACGGACGACAACCAAAAAATCTTTTTGAAACAGATTATCTTCTTGGAGTTTATGATGGTCATCGCATGGGCGCGATTAGATTTAAAGATTCGCTCGATGGTCCATTCCTAAATAGTAACACAAGCATGGCCACTCCTCCCTGGACATCAATTCGTGAACTTGAGCATGCAAGCTTGAAGTTGGAGGATGGTGGCCATGATGCTGAGAATTTGAAATGGCTAAATCTGCTAATCACTCCAGGCTCTTCTCTTGGGGGTGCACGTCCGAAAGCAAGCGTGTTAGATGAGCATGGAGCGTTATGGATTGCAAAGTTTCCCAGCCTGCAAGATGATCGGGACATCGGAGGTTGGGAAAAAGTGGCTTATGATCTCGCAAGGAATGCAGGTATTAATGTACCAGAATCAGTTACTGGAAAGTTTTACAGTAAGAAGCACACCTTCTTAACAAAACGATTTGATAGGACGTCTCAAGGTGAACGCATCCACTTTGCGTCAGCTATGACATTACTTGGACATACAGATGGAACAAACCATTCATCGGGTGCAAGCTACTTGGACTTAGCTGAGTTTATAATGCAAAATGGAGCAAGGCCTGATGCAGATCTTGAAGAGCTATGGAGACGGATTGTCTTTTATATCTCTATTAGTAATACTGATGACCATTTAAGAAATCACGGATTTCTTTTGACTGACAAAGGATGGACACTTTCACCTGCTTATGATATTAACCCTGTTCCAACAGGGACAGGACTTAGCTTAAACATATCTACTACAGACAACGCGTTGTCAATAGACCTCGCGCTGGAAGTAGCTGAGTACTTTAGAGTTTCTGATGAGAAAGCAACTGAAATTATTAGCGTTATTCAGTCCGAGGTTTCTAAATGGGAGTCAATAGCTGAAAAGGTCGGGATACCGAAAGCTGAGAGGAATGCTATGGCAAGAGCATTCAAGGTCTAAGCAATATGATTTATGAAGATTCAATACTGCTCTGACTTACACCTGGAATTTCCAGTTAACAAAGTACGGCACGGGCAGTTTTCACAGCCTACCCAATTTCCTGCATAACTCTTGAGGAGTAAAGGGAAATGAGACTCACTAGCGTTGATTTCAAAAATGCAAAGCCAGCAAACAAAAAATACAAACTCTCTGACGGAAATGGTTTGTACCTTGAAGTTGTTCCGTCGGGACATCGATACTGGTTTTTAAAATATAGCGTCGCGAAAAAAGAGAAGCGTTTCGGCCTTGGCGTTTATCCACAAGTTTCTCTTTCCGAAGCCAGAGAGAAGTGTAGCGATCAACGCAAGTTGATTAGTAAAAAAAAGTATCAAATATGATGTATCAATTTTGGTGTAACATTTTAGAGAGACACGCAGGAATTTACCTATGTGAAGGAAGAACAGCTTTTAAAGCATCTCGTAGACCAGATGGCCGTGAAATTCACGGAATTGCGCAAAAAGAAAGGCTATACGAGCTATGAAAGCTTCGCGTTCGATCATGAGTTACCACGCATGCAGTATTGGCGTATCGAGAATGGCAAGACGAATATCACTTTAAAGACGCTTTGCAAATTATTGGTTGTGCACAACTTAACGCCAGAAGAGTTTTTTTCAATGTTAAGCAAGAAAGAAACTAAAAGCAGGAAATAATCAACATGTCTCATTACAAAACTCATGTATCAAAGTTGATACATCGTGACAAGTAGTGTCACAAGTTGTCTGGTTTTCCTGACAATTTAAAAAAGGTTATTCAGTGACTTTTTTAAATTCGAGCGGCTATATACTTTTGTGATACCCTTATTTCTAGAGGGTGCGTTGTGCGAAATAGTATCGGTTGGCAAAAAATCGCATCACCACTCGGGAATAAGAGTACGGCTCACCATCATCTTATAACTCTATGAAGAAAACATGATTGTTGTTTCTATGTTATTTTTTGTCTGTATCCATGGGACTAGTAATACAACTAGTTTAACATTGATTCAAAATTAATTTCCATGTTGAGCATCACTCAATAAGCTTTTTGTCAGTTACCCCATTTACATCGTATGAAATTCTTTAACAATACATTTTTAGTACTGCTATTCTTTTTGCAATACTTTTTCTCACACGGGCAAGATTTGAATTTGAATATGAGTGTGAGACCTCCATCGCCAGAAGTTTCAAACCTTGGTAAGTTTCAAGCAGTGCCTGTTGGCCTATATACTGGCATTCCCAAGGTTAGTATTCCTATTCACACTTTAAAGGGCAGATTTCTATCTATCCCAATCTCACTTAATTATCATGCTGGAGGTGTACGGGTGGAGGAGACGGCGTCGATGGTTGGGTTAGGATGGAGTCTATCAGCGGGCGGCGTTGTAACTAGACAGACACGCGGTTTACCTGACGATTTTGGCAACATGGGTTATTTAAGATCTTCCTATAAACCAAGTAACTTTCTAGGGTCAAGCGGTTCTGAAATGATTGCTAAGATCATGGATGTTCTAAATAAACACCTTGATTTAGAACCGGATATTTTCTCCTTCAATTTTGATGGCTATTCTGGCGAGTTCTTTTTTGACGAACAAGGCAATTATCATCTTAAATCGCATCAAGACATTAGGATAGAAATGATTATACCAAATCCAGAAGGCCTTATCAGTGGATGGGTGATTACTACTCCAGATGGAGATAAGTACTATTTTGGTCAAACAATTGATGGTTCAAGATCAGCTGTCGAAAACCCTATATTCACTCTTTTAAATGGTGCTCGAAATGATCCTGAGCCACCTGGAGCGTCATCGTGGTATCTACTTGAAATTGTAAATGCAAACCAAACAGATCAAATTAGCTTCTTCTATAAAGAATATTCTTCTGTTACTTGCTCTTATGGGACTGAGACGATTTTGAACAACGTGGATGGGTATTCGCTCTGTGTAAATAACCATTCAACACCTCTCAACTTTGTAGAGTCAACTGGTACGCACTGGCTTATTGATTCAATTTCGTCTGTGGATGGTTCAATTAAATTTGATAAGAGAATTTCACGCTTAGATTACGCTGGAAGTAAGCGGTTAGATGACATTCTAATATTCGACAAAGATGGAAAAGTCTCAACGAGTTTTAAGCTGTCATATTCCTATTTTAATGCATCCGGTAATAAAGTTTTTACGGATTGCCATATTCAAGAGGACGAACAGATGAAGAGGCTTAAACTTGAATCTGTAACTGAAATCGGAAGAGAAGGTAATAAAAAACCACCATACATATTTGAATACAATGCAACATCGCTGCCCTCCAGGTTTTCTAAATCGGTAGACTATTGGGGGTTTTATAATGGACGGATGAATTCCACGCTCGTACCTGCAATTACATTGAATATTAGAGGAGCGCTTTCAAAATTTGATGGTGGTGATAGAATCCCGGATTTTAATTACGGCGTAGCGGGAACTTTGACAAAAATCCAATATCCGACTGGAGGGTCTGAAGAATTTGAATTTGAACAAAATATCATATCTCCACCGCCGTCGAGTCAAATACCCAGCATAAGCATTCCTGTGCTGCAATATATAGGCGATACTGGCGCCACTACGATTACAGATGATCTTAAGATAGTGGATCAACGCAATGGCTATGTTTGGTTGAATTATAATTTTACCAATACACCTTCTTGTGAAAATAGAGGCTGTGACCTGTACTTTGAAATACAAGGAACTGGCGCGAATAGCGATTTCTTATTTAAAGATAAAATGTGGTCTGGTACCGTCAAACTGCTAAATGGCAGATATCGTGTAAAAATATACAATCTCCTTAAAGACCCACTTAAACCATTTAATTTCGAGCGTTTTGAAATGAGATGGAATGAAGTGTCGGAACAAAATGCGGTGCGAGCATATGGTGGTGGAATACGGGTTAAGAAAATCACGACCCGATCCAATGTTGGCCCTCCCGTCGTTAGGAAATATGAATATAATTTTGATACAGGCATACCCAGTGGACGTATAACTGCTAGTCCTCAGTATGGTTACCAACAAACAAAACTTGAAGCGTGTGGACAGTGCCAAATGGTGGTACGAACTTCTTCGAGCAATGTTCCTCTGGCGACAACTCAGAGTGCATATGTCGGATACATGTTTGTGAAAGAAATTTATGGAGAATCTGGAGAAAATGGTTATGCCGAAATGGAGTTCTCCTTCTCACCTGATGACGATGTAGACGCCATTAATTATCCTTTTCCACCGCCTAATTCATTTGAAGTGATGCGAGGTGATTTGTTGGTTAAGAAAGTGTTTTCTGCGACCGGAAGACTGCTCAGGCAAGAACAGAACCATTATCAGACAATGATGAATCCGGCTGATCTATATTTCAGTAATTCTTATGGATTCAGGATCGTTTCAACTCCCAACGGTGCCTGCTTCTCGAGGTATTCTACAACAGGAGTTTGGAAAAAATTGAACGTCACTACGATAAAAACTTTCGGTCAACAATCCACTTTAACTGATAGTACTACATTTCAATACGACCATGCTAGCTTTTATGTTTTTCCAAATAGAGAGGTTAGGTATGAAAGTAATGGAGAAGTTACAACTAAAAGAACAAACTATCCTATGGACGACGCTGCTAATTTTTCATGGACAATGGATGCAACCGCATTGGCTGCTAAGAACGCTATGGTACAAAAATATATGTTATCGGTCCCGTTAGAGCAGAGAATTTTGAAAGGGAATTCAATTGTTCACAAAAGCCGACAGGATTATGTCGTGGTAAATGGCAAAATATTTCCTAAATCGGAATGGCTTGCTGAGAACGGAGGTTCATATTTACTAAAAACGAATTTTGAAAAATTTGATTCGTTTGGCAATGTTAAACAATTTACACCTAGTACATCGTATTCTGAAACTAACATATGGTCAGCAGATGGAACTGAATTAATTGCTTCAGTAAAGAACGCAATATCTGATCAAATTTTTTTCACGGGTTTTGAATCCAATGGAACGGAGGGCGATGCGAAAACTGGGAATCGATTCCACGGAGGATCCAGCTATACGATTCCTGCAGACAAACGTCCCATCGGATCAAATTTACTCATGACATTTTGGTATTTCGATGGAACATGGAAATTTCAGGCAGAAATTCCTTATACAGCAACAATATCTGTTGGCGGGGCAACGCGGTATGATGAGATCAGAGTTTTTCCGCGAGATGCTCAAATAACAACATATGCCTACAGCCCCAGAGGTGAGGTCATCAGTGTAACAGATCTAAACAATCAGACTACATACTATACGTACGATGAATTTGATCGTCTTTTATACATCCAGGATGAGAATAAAAATTTCATTAAAGCATTCAACTACAACTATGTTGAATACCGTGATAAATGATCAAGTGTAGTTGAATGTTTTTTTCAGACCCCAGAATACAGTTATGTCAAATTTTAAAATTGAAGTTCATAAAAATTCAACTTTAATAACAAGGATCGTTTTCCTTTTTGTTGGGTTAGTGATCTCACCACTTATTACCCTGCGTGCGCAGACTGAAGTTCCCAATACGACTTTTACTATTCAATATAACTGCGGAAATACTGTAGTAACGCGTACAACGGCCCCACCGTCGACCTATGATTGGTATTGGCAAACCTCTGCAACGGGAACAAGTACAACTTTAGGGAATACTGCCAGTAAGACAATGTCAGCTACTGGAACTTTGTATCTACGAGCGAGGCTTAAGGCTTCTCCTTTTACCTGGAGTTCGACTTCACAACTGGTAGGTACAGTTGTGGTCTATACCGCCGCCGTGAGCGCTCCTACGAATTCAGTAGGCGGTAGTGTATTTAAAAACAGTTCCATTACCCTTTCTGTGGGGACTGTTTCTGGAGCTTCAAGCTACAGATGGTATACCACGTCATCTGGAGGATCTCCGATTGCCGGTGCTACCGGTAATACTTACACGATTTCTAGTGTTGGTTCGACAACGAATTATTTCGTTTCTACCGTGGCTGGTGGCTGCGAGAGCACATCCCGTAAATCGGTAACTGCGAGTGTCGTTGCTCTTCCTGTGATTACAATAACAGAGAATCCCACAACTAATATGGGAAACAGTGTTACGCTCAGTTTGGATAAGACGTACACTACTTACAGTTGGAGAGATGCTCTGAATAATCAAGTAGCAACGACCGCTACATATCAGACAAATGTAGCGGGAAAATATTCTTGCATGGTATCACGATCAAACGTAAATGGATTCGGTACGTCTGCTCAGATTAGATTGTTCCCAGACGTCGGAGGGCAAGATTTGAACTATATCGTATCCAGTACGGTCCAGATTCCTAATGTAAAAGATCCGTCAAATATTCCGACATTAAACAATTATCAAAAACAACAAATCGTTGAATATATTGATGGGCTGGGAATGCCTATACAATCTGTCAATGTTAGATCGTCGCCTTCAAATTCGGACCTAGTCAAGCCATTGATTTACGATGCAATGAGACGTGAATCGAGAAGCTACTTGCCAATTGCAATGGGTGAAGACGGATGGTTTAAGCAGATAACTTTTGATGCATATGGCAATTATTCGGGAGTATCAAACACAACTTACGCTAATAATCCTAACGGAAAAATTGCACAAGATAGCCGTCCATTTTCAGAAGCTGTATTCGAGTCATCTTCCTTGAATAGAATAATCAAACAGTACAACGCTGGCGCAGCATGGAGTACAACAGGAGCTAATCGGTTTGTTTCGTACAACTATGAAATTAATAATCATGGGACGCTGACTAGTTCAACGGAAGAGAAAGTTGCGATCTGGAAATTGAATGGCGCAGGCATGCCTATTCGTGACAGTGATCCCTATAGATATTATTCATCGAAGCAACTTTATATCAAAATAGTAAGCGATGAAAATGGAAATATTGTCCGCGAATACACCAACAAGGCTGGACAACTTATACTAAGAAAGATACAGGTCGGCTCTGAGGGACTTCAAAATTTGAACAGTAACGATCATTGGGCTTTGGTATATTATATTTATGATGCGTATGATAATCTAAGATTTATCCTTCAACCAGAGCTATCCAAATTAGTTCACTCTACTGAAACATATGTATTAACTCAGACAGATCTTAACGCATACTCGTTTCAATACAAATATGATGTACGAAAGAGACTGGTGGAAAAGCGAATGCCTGGCGCCGACCCAGTATATATGGTCTATGATAACAGGGATAGGTTGGTGCTAACTCAGGATGGGAACCAACGAAAAGACGTGGCGGGGACAGTGAACAAGAAGGAATGGAGTTATATCAAATATGATGCGCTTGACCGCCCCATAATGTCTGGAATTTATACTCACGGTTCCGTTGTTGACCAAGCTGCAATGAGTTCCTTGGTAAGTACCAATTTATTTCATGAAGTATTCAATGGGGTTTCTGCCACACACGGATATACCAGTACTTCGGCACTATTTCCTAGCTCTAATCTAAAGGTTTTGCAGGTTACATACTATGATAATTATTCGTTCAAGACACTCACGACTGGGTTAGACTACATAAATAACGACCTGACAGAGCAAATGTCTTCCGAGTTTCTTCGAGTGAAAGGTCTCGTCACAGGTGTCAAAACAAACATTGTGGGTACGACAAATTACCTCTACACGGCAAATTACTACGATGATAACTATCGCTTGATTCAAGCTGTTGCTCAAAATCATAAGGCAGGAAGAAATAGATCTACATATGTTTTTGATTTTATGGGGCGGTTACAGAAAAGTAAAAGTACCTATCTCGTAAATAGTAAATCCCACTCAATTAGAGATGTTTTAAGTTATGATCACGCGGGCCGTGTGTTGAGTATTAAGCAGTCAATTGATGACGCACCGGAATTAACCGTCGTGAAGAATGAGTATAATGAGATAGGTGAACTTGTCACAAAGAAATTACATTCCAATGACGGCAATAATTTCAAGCAACAGATAGACTATCGTTACAATATCAGGGGTTGGATGACACGCATTAACAGTGCTGATCTGAATGCAAGTGACGGTGGTCCGAAAGACTTTTTCGGAATGGAGTTTGGTTACAACAATGACATAGGAACCGGTACGTTCATACCTCAATACAACGGTAATATTTCTGCAGAAAAGTGGAGTGCCAATCTTGGTTTAGGACTGTCACACCTAAACGAGCCCACGGAGCGAGCTTATACGTTTACTTACGATCCAATGAATCGTCTGAAAGAGGCGAGTTATGCGTTCAAAGCAGGCACCTGGTCTTCATCCCAGGCATATAAAGAAGTAATGAACTATGATCTCAACGGAAATATCGTGACGCTTTCCAGAAGTAATGGGAAAGGGATGAAGATTGATGATTTAGAACATAACTACGGCGTTGCAGGTAATAAAAGTAATCAGTTAAAATCGGTGAACGACTACGGAGTACTGACAAAAGGTGTGCGAGACAGGAACACTTCAGGTAGTGATTTTATATATGATGCCAATGGCAACGTCATTCAAGATAAAAACAAAAACATAAAGGAAATCAGGTATAACGGCTTAAACCTGATCGACCAGATTGATAAGGGTAGCGGAGAAAAAGTAAAATATACCTACGACGCAGATGGCATGAAGTTGTCGGAAGCAATTCATTCTTCAGGAGCGCAATCACTAGTTAAAAATATAGATTATATCGGCCCTCTTGTGTACGAAAATGACACACTGAAATTTATCATACATGATGAAGGAACGGTGATGATACCGAAGGATCAGTCTGGACAAGAGTATCAATACCAGATCAAGGATCATTTAAATAATACTCGTTTGACGTTTACGACTAAAGAGAAAACGGACATCTTTAAGGCAACCTTAGAAGATACGGGTTTGGCTGATCATAATAATCCTCGTGTAAAAGAAATGATGCACTTTGGAAATCTATTCGAAACAGAAATACGAAATGTCAATCAATGGTTGAATCACACAAGTAATTCTAGCGGAAATGCTATTTACTTGGACGGATCAGCAAACAAAACTATCGGACCGTATACGATGATTGAAGTATATCCAGGCGATACGATAAAGATGGAAGTGTTTGCAAAGTTCGAAAAGAAATCTAGTCATAGCACCCTGCCGATTGTTGATTTGATAACCGCATTAGTGTCTCCAGTACAAGCTGCCGCGAACAGTTTTGAAGGAGGTAGCGCTTTGTCGTCCACGGCATTTTCTGAAGCGTTAGGGTCTTTGCTTTTGAATCGTAGCAGCAGCACCGCAGTGCCCGCAGCATACTTAAATTATATTTTATTTGATAAAGATTTTAAAGTGGTTGATATGGGGTTTGATCGCATCGACGCAGCAGCGGGCTTCAATCCGAGCCAGGAGCAGACGGTGGCTTTTGATAATCTGAATCTTCAGAGAGTTATTGACCGTATAGGATACATTTACGTCCATGTGAGTAATGAAAGTCCATCGACGCGTGTGTGGATGGATGATATCAAGATCACTTATGGAATGTCACCAATTGTGCAATTTGAAGATTACTATCCTTTTGGATTATCTCAATCGGAAACAGCAATGCAGCATGGGGATTGCGAATACGAGGGGATGACAACAACAAAGGGAACGGGGTTAAAGGACCTGGGCTTCAGACAGTACGATGCAGCCTTAGGCAGATTCCATTCGGTTGATCCGCTAGCTGAATTGCAAATTGATCAAAGTACTTATCAATACGTCGCGAATAATCCTGTGAATCAGATTGATCTATTGGGGCTGGAGCCAGAAAATAACGGCGAGCCTGGAAAATCGGAAAGAAATAATAAATATAAAAAGAGACAGCGTGTTTCTGAGAGTCAAGGATATAGCCGATACAAACCCAAGAATCGGAACGACCGACAAAAGAACCGTAACACATCGACTGCCAAAAATAGAACAGCGAAATCGAGTAACACAGGGACAGCAGAGAGTAAGAAAAAAACAAAGGATAAAGACGAGAAGTCTACTACAAAAATGGTTGCTCCGATTAAACAGTCTGGTAGTGCCGCTACGGTTCACATGTTGTCCTACGGCCCAAATCCTGCACGAGAAAAATCTGAAACAAGAAGTGATTTACATGACACACCGACTAATCAGGTTAATAACAGTAGACAGCCAAGGTTTGAAAACTCTGTAACACCTCCGCTTAAGAATGATGAGACTGAAAATAGTACTCCTTTGGTTTCCCAGTCTGCGGAAATGCGTGAAAGGACTACGGATGAAGAACAATACAGGCAGTATCTCATTAAGCATCATTCAAACAATGAGGCACGCGCATTGTATGCGCGAATGCTTGTCGGCAGAAATTCCAACTATCAGTCAGATAGATTGAAGGAGAATCTTGGCGCCTCAAGCAATACATCAACGAGTGAGGATGAAATACTTGATGATGATTTGCAGAATGATCCTCCTACTTCCACACCGGCGGAAGCTTTGGCAATCATACCAGCAACGCTTCCACAGAGTCCACATTTTCCAAAAGTTAAACCGGAAGTCTTTTTAGCACAGCTGAGAGAGCGTGTGTCTGAGGGAGGACATGAGGGAACAAATCAAGGTGCAGGAACGAATTTTTGTTGGGCTGCTGCCATTGCAAAGCAAGTTTATGAGAACGACCCGAAAGGTATGGCAGAAGCGATGTTAGGATTATATGAGGATGGAGAGTTCAGTTACGATAACAATAATGGAGGTATGCATGTTCCTGCTGCATCACAGGAAGCTAGAGATGCTGTAGGCGGTGGTACTTTTAATAACAATCAGGATAAAAAGGAGGGCAAGACAATTAATGAACTGGATCAGATGCTATTCATGGAGTTGGCGGATAACTACAAGGGATATACAAACTTAGGTGATGTTGATCCAGGCTATGATCCCGGCGATGAAGAAGGTCTATGGGCTGGATGTGTATTGGATAAAGCCGTAGACGTCTGGAAGGATTTTGGACTTAATATTGAGGTTACAGGTTCTGACTTAGGATGGGCGAACACGGGTGAAAATAAAGTGAACGCTGCAAAAGAGTCTATGAAAAACCATGATTTGGTCTTGTACGTAAACTCTTCTAAGTTTAAGCGTGATGAAGGCGCCAACTGGACGGCTACCCATTACATACATGTAGAATCAATTGAACAAGTTGGTAGTAAATACACAATCACCTATTGGGATTACGGAGCTACCCATGAAGTTACGATGACCGCAGATCAGTTTTTCTGGTCAGTTTATGGTATGATCGAAATTCCGAAGACTAATGAATAACTTAAATAGACGAACTATGATATTAGTAAATATGATAATGTCAATGATGCTATTGACGAGTTGCAATTCCACCCAGTACATGAAAGATTACTACAATACCAATAAAAATAGTTTAGTAGAAATAAGAACTTCTGGGGTTGCATTAGCAAACAGTTATGATTTTCAAAAAATAACTATAAGAAAGAAAAGTGGGGAGCTAGAACTCATGTTCCATGGTGGATCACGTAATAATGTTACGATGTATCTAAACCCTACAAGTTTAAATTTGATCAGTGAACATGTCGTTGAGGGGTGCAGCTCTGACGCCCTGCAAAGGTATCGAACGATGTATCAGAGTAGCGCTTTGAGACTTATTTTGAGTCGGTTTGAACAGATCAGCCCAAAGGCAATAAGAATTTCAGATGGAGGTATTTTTGTCGCATTGGGAGGAACTTTAAAATCTGCAAATCCAAACCTTGAAGGTGGGATTTTGATGACTATGGAACCTGAAGTCAATAATACAAGGATAGTTGAGCAAATAGATACCAATGTCTATTTGTATGATGATTTGATTTATTAGCAGTGCGCAAACGTTATAATTCCGTTCCTTTCACGATCATTCAAGAATCCTTACCTTTAAACCACTTTGATGTTCTTTGACCCCTCCAATAGGTGAGCAATTCGGGAGCGGCAGTAACCAAAACCTGCGAAACAATTAAGCGTTAGTGCTTTAAGTCAATCATAAAAATCCTTTTGGTAACCCTGCGGGTTCGTGCTTTTGGCGGTGGTTTATTCCATTCCCGCTTCCACGCTTCCGTGTCTGTCTTTGCTATCGGCCTGCATAATTCGATGTGTTCTTCAAAACTGTTTGCTTTAGCGCAACATTCAAAGATGTGTTCATCAGTAATGTGCACGTTTCCACACATCTCATGCCTCGTGTACTGCACAACAACACTTTCATCTCCCGATGGATGGACTCCAGGATAATTGATGCCGCGTTTATTTTTCCTGATCCATTCTGCCAACTCACATATCAACATTTCATTTCACAAGCATTAGCTGAGTTGGATTAAGCGCAGAGTCAAGCAAAGAATCGATCTCGCGGAAGAAATCAGACGAAGGCACTCTATAGCTACTGTTTTTTCGGATCTCCTGAACGATTTCGTCATAACGGTCAAGGTTTACTTTAGAGTTTGATAAATCCCATAGTTTATCCCTCAAAACGCCCTGCATTTCTTTGTCCACTTTCGTATAAAACTTAAATTGAAGGTAAGTAGGGAGGTCTGTGAGTATCCCTGTGATGAGCATAGTGCGATGCTCCGACAGAATTTCCTGGATTCGGAAGAGGGTGATATTATGATCGGCCTCTTCAATGTGTTTTACGGTGCTTGCTATCCTGACTGATTTCATAACTAAAAATGTTAGTTTTGTAAATGTATTTAAAACTAACTATATTAGTATTTGAATGCGTTGCATTTTGTGCTAAGTCTCTGTATTAGAGTTTGAAAAAATTCAGCCTTTATGGAATTGTTCGATAATTTCGTGCGGACGTATAACAAACGTGCAAATCACGACCATTCCTCGTACGCGTTTTTGAACGAATCTATTTGGCCAGCCGCAGCTTATGTTAGAAGGATTGTCTCGGATTGGTCAAATGAGTTTCCTTTAGAAAAAGATTTTGTCAGAAGATTTAAGTCGGACAATCATCAAGAGCATTTGGCAGCATTTTTCGAGATTACCATTCATCAATGGTTGCGTAAACAATTTTTTGACGTTGAATTACATGAGATCGCTTCAACGACATCTAGAAGGAGACCCGACTTTTGCATTTCAAAAAATGGAAACAAAGAGTTTTATGCCGAATGTACTTTGTCTGCAATCCCCGATTACGAACCAGGCATTGAACGATTAAAAAATCAAATTACGGATGTGCTTGAAGGAATACCTTGCCCAAAATATTGGCTGAGCGTGAGTTTTGAAAAATGCAATACAATATCTCTTCCTAAAAAGAAGGTGATAAGTTTTGTTCAAGGCGTAATTGATGAAGGGCTGGATCATCATGAGAATTCATGGGAGCGAAAATATTGGACCATGAACGAGAGAGGCTGGAGCTTAAGGTTCTCGCTTTTTCCCAAGTCAATCATAACGGAAAGAACATTGGGTAGTGTTAGTGGTGGCCCTGCCGGGATTATTTATTCGGAGAAACCCTTGCGGGCATCACTTGATAGAAAGCGAGGTAGGAACTATGGCGACTTTAATTCACCCTATATAATTTGCATAAATTCTGCAGACTTTTACCTGGACAACCTATCAATTATGCAGACGTTGTTTGGTTCTCGCGCTGGAGAAATTGAATTTTCAAATCAAGGCAGTGAAAAAGAAGGCTTCTTTTTACATGATTCAAGACAACAGAATACAAGCGTGTCGGGAGTATTGATTGTGAAAGACCTAGTGCCTTGGAATTTGCACGTTGTACAGGCGAGTTTATGGCATAATCCGTTTGCTACTTTTCCAATCGACAAACGGTTGTTGAATGTCCGACAAGTTTTCTTTGAGCCACTCAATGAAGAAGGCAAATTCTATCAAAAGGTCATTGAGGGCAAAGGCCTCGGTGACATCTTGGAAATTGATCCTGGCTATATGAAAAAAGACGTTGAATAAATGTTTCCGACTATGAATAAAAAATTACTAATTCTCAGAGCGTGTGGTGTAAGTGGCGAAAGAGAGGAATGTGACAACATTAAGATACAGGCTCAGCTTTATGGGATATTGGTAAGTGACTTTTGTCCGAAGACAAACGAGGAGTTGGAAACTATTCTTCATGCTGGAGAAACGTACGACTACATCTATCTAAGTTCCCATGGAAATATTGATGGATTTGGCAATGAACAATCAACTATTTCCTACTCATGGTTTGACTTTGGAGTTCTGTTATGCGGGGCTGCCTGTATGAATCCTGATTGTATTATTTTGCTTTCATGTTGCCGCGGTGGATTAAATCAAATTGCCTATGATCTTTTTTACTGCTGTACAAAAATATCCTATGTTGTCGGACCTCGACAGAGCCTGTTTCCACATGATATGTTAATTAGCTTCAATATTCTTCTTTACAATATCGAACATAGAAACCTTGATCCGATTGTCGCTTGTGAAAAGATAAAACTGGGAACGGACATTCGTTTTATCTGTTTTGACCGACTTGAGACTGAGGCGGAGACTGGATATATTTTGAGGACTGCGGAATACGAAAGAGAGTGGAAAGAATCTTTGAATGAAGCCCGAAAAGAGGCAAACGAACCACCGGTGCCGATAGTCGAAGCGGAGAAAGCATGACCGGAAGAGTCAATATTTTTTAGATGTATGTAGAGAACAAGTGCCGTCTTGGTTTCTATGTCAAACGTGACTTTGGCGTGAGAGTCGGTATGCTAAAGTTATCGCAATTGAATTTGTTGAAGAGGGCAAAATGATAAAAGGAGACCCGCCATACTTTGGCGGTTTTTTAAATCCTCCAGGCCACGCGCGGGCAGGGGAGAAGATGGGACCAAGATTGGTAACGTTGCAAGCTAATTGGTTTGAAGGTGATGGCAAATGGTTAACAGATTGTGGAGGTAGCTATTGCTGGACTAGATTTTATCCAGAAAGAAAATGAATGTTTTGTTAACAACAACTGATATTGACCCTTAAGGGTCTGATGAACCTGAGTTTAAAGGTGACATTGGTTATTGACTTTACAATGTCCTTAGCTGGAAGTATGGTGTTCTCCTCGCTAGTGATAGTGTCGATGATCCAAGACTTTAATGCTATGAAAGAAAAATTCGAAAGTATAGTTGTTGGGGTAGCTCTCATGGGGAGAACGGTTCCTTACTCCAAGCTATAAGGCATTGAGACCGATAACAAATTAAACCTGGATTCAGGACGAGAGCTCGGGGGTTCGAGTCCCCCGCTCCCCATTTTTAAATTTTCAAAATATGTCGAACGGATTTCTATTAGGCGCAGGGGCGTCATTTGAATTAAGTATGCCGTTAGTTGATGAATTAACAAAAACATTCAAGAGCGCGTTGTTAAGAAATATTGACAAGCCGTATTATAGCTGTCCCGATAAAATCAAAAACGTAGTTAGATCGCTATTGTTGGATAAAGATCTAAACTACGAAGAGATTTTAGGAAGAATTGAGATTGAGACAATGCGCAATCGAGATGAGAAACTTCACAACGACTGGCATTGGTTGCTAGGCAGATATAATGAGGCGATCTTTATTTTGCTTCTAGACATCCACGAGAGAAATCTTAGCTACATAGAAGAGCGACTAGAATTGTTGGCACCCATTGGTAATTTCATTACGGACAAACCATTGTGGGTTTTCAGCCTAAATCATGACTTACTTTTTGAAATGTTGTGTGCTCATTTGAATATCCCAGTCAAATTTGGCTTTGGTGAAAGGGTTTCGATTGGCAAATTTCAATTTGATAAATTGAGTCGTGATCATATGGATAAAAACAAATTTTCCTTTCTCAAGGGACGGGGAGTTAATCTAGTTAAGATACATGGCGCGCTTGATCTATTTGTCCAAGGAAACGACAAAGAGTACTTCAAGATTGTAAATGAGAGCTCGTGGAACGGAATCGTGAAAGATGTGAGTGCTCTTGTTGCAAGTGACACAGCCACCAAAGATTACGGGGGACGAGTTGCAAATGAGGTAACGTATAATGATGATAATGGCGAACTTCAGTTTTTAAGAATGTCCATCATGTCCGGTAAACACAAATACTCAAGGCGTGTTCAGCACAATCTGGACGAGTGGTTTTTTAAGATATTTCAAGGACATATAAATCATGTAGAACAACTTTATTGTATTGGCTATAGTTTTGGCGACTCCCACATCAACAATGTGATTTACGAATGGATGAGTTTTTCAGAGAAAAGGAAGATTACTATCGTTGATCCTGCAATTAGCTCAATCCCTTTGCCTTTTCGGCATTTAAAGGAGCAAGTGACGTTGATTCAGTCAGGGTTTCTGCAATTTCTAAATCAAGACTCCAGCGATTTTCAAAAAAACAAGATTAAGCTTTTCGAAGAAGCCAGAAAGCTATCTCGAAAAATGCTTATCAACTCTTAACCTACACCGATGTCTTATAAGCTTTTTAGTAATCTATCGGAAGATCAAATAGAATCCGATGTTGCATCATTTCTAGGATATGTTACACCGTTTTGGTCCTCACGATTCAGGTTAATGTCTGTTGATGAACAAATAACAGGAGCCGATAAGTTATTTGACAGATTTGTTCCTATTTATCTCCAGTTTAAGGTTTCAGAAGGATTGAAACCAATTTCACCACCAGAGCTCCCAAAGTTTAATGTTCCTCTCCAGCGCGTTAGAAAACTTCGCTTTGATAATGGTCTGACCGGAGATCCAATATTGTATTTCAAACTTAGAGAGAAGGCGAAAACAGCGACAGAATTTCAACACAATCTGTTACTTCAATTTCACAAGCCCCCGCGCCAATTTGCCTTTTATGTCGCACCGTTAACACTAGATATTAACGAATACAACGAACTGCTAAAAGTCTCATTATTCGAAAGATTGATCATTGCAGATCCTTTCAGGGTTCATCCGTCTGATATTTACCATAGAGGATTTAAAGAATCATTGGGGACCATTCCATTCCTTCGCGCTCATGTATCAATACCGCCATTTGAGAAAGTTACATCAGCTGAACACCACTACTCATTTTCGAAGAACGGTGCTGACATAGCATGGCACAGGGGAGTACGTCAATACGGAGATTTTCGACTGTCCACCCAAATTCCAGCAATTTTTAGGACAGCTTATAATAACGACCGAGTTGCATTCTCTAAACAAGAGTTTGTAGAAACATTCAATGAGACTGACTTTGGCGTAAATGATTCAAACGAAAATATCGATCGTAAGATTTATAATTTTGCAAACTTCCTGTATAGCAATTTTCGCATTCGCCTGTTTTTGCTCGGCATCAATGAACGAAGCTTCTGACGCAATGCTGAATCTGCAAACTCAAATATTTTTCATATTGCTTCCCACATAAGACTTAAATTCTGGCGCTAACCTACTTCCGGGTGGCAAGGATGAGTCTTGTCAAAAGACTACGGCATAAACGGCACCTGCCTACGGCCTGCCTTCCAATTATTCCGTTTCCTTTTGACAATCCTGCCACCCTTCATTTGAGGCGCACCATAATTTAACTCTTATGATTATGGAAAGCACAAATGAAAAAACATTATTCGAAGTTGCAGAGATTCAACTTAGCTACAAGTCAAAAGTAAAAGCTTCCCTTCGTCCGAAGATCACATCTTCAAGAGACTGCGAAAGTGTTCTGAGAAAGTACTGGGATGATGACAAGATTGAGTTTGTTGAGCAATTCAAGGTTCTCCTTCTTAACAGAGCACACAAAGTCATCGGGATATATGAAGTATCAACAGGCACTACCACCCACACCGTAGCAGATCCTAGATTAATCTTCGTTGCTGCTATCAAGGCTAACGCCTGCGCGGTGATACTATCACACAATCACCCCTCGGGAAACTTAACACCAAGTCAGGCTGACATTGACCTTACGAAGAAGATGAAGGAAGCTGGAAGGTTTCTTGAAGTTCAGGTTCTTGATCACGTCATCATGACCAGCGAAGCATATTATTCATTCGCTGATGAAGGGCTCTTGTAGCCCTTTCATTATCTTTATTTAAAATATTCCGATTTGAAGTTATCAGGATTGACAGCTAGACAACATTTAAAAGACCAATCGAATGGTTGGATTGAAAACTGTTTGCGCAAAGACTTAGAGCCTTTAGACCCAGTGCATACTTTTAATGCAGTTCACAAAATCGTCCGTTCAATTGAGGAATTCATAAATATATCAATGCATGAAGTTGATCTTGAACAATTCAATACTCTCCGAGTAATGCCAATTTTGCGATGGAATTCTTACTATAATAATCTTCTTGATAACATGCTTCGGCCCAGATTTGAAAAGGTGGTCGTAGATCGGTACAAACGGGTTGTTCTTGAATCACATCAGATGTTAGTTGAATTCAGCATGACAGGAGACAATCTTGGATATTCAACTGTTATGGAGGCCGCGATATTTTACCAGGCATTTCGCAGGCATTTTATCAATACATTTCTGATTGTTCCGACCTATTGCAAAGGCGGAGTTAAGTTATCAGAGTCGGAGCTCCTCCGAGTACTCGTTAATATCTCGAACTTTTGTCTTATCAATGTGACGGCATTGCAAACACAATTGCTCCTTTCGCACGTGTACAAAGATTATCAAATAGACATATATCAGAATGGGGCAATAGTGGGCAACTATCAGTTTGATTTTTTAGAGAAAGTTTTTACGGAGCCAGAAAGGGTGTCAGCGGATGACCCGGTGATGGGCGAAGCGTTTAAGCTTGTAGCAAATAGGTTATTGCCTTTAGCTCGAGGTAAAGTCTTTTCATTGTCCGAGTTAACGAATGAATGCTTGTTGATCAAATCGTATTTTGAGTACTTCAATCATACTGATCCAATCTTTACGTTATTAGTTAACGTGGTCGAGAAACTTGTCGAACATATTAAAGACGAGTATTTTATCTCAGTACACCAAAAGAGATTTGACGCTATACTGATGTCCTTCGGAGAACGTGACGCTGAGATAATTAGACAAAGATTGCTTCATAATTCAGAAGACTTTGTAGTGATTTCAAACTCACACCATCCATTTGTGAAGATTGGAGTTCATTACAAATCCAATGTAAATCTGATTGTTCGTTTCCTTTATAATTTAAAGAACGCAAGCCTTAATAAGTCGAAGCAGTTTCAAATAAAGTCGGGGTTTATTTTTGAGAATAATGTGAAAATAGAATTAGGCGGTTTAGGATTTCAAATTATGGACGTTAAACGTATCAAGAGAAAGGAATTCGATGTCGTTACATTCCGTGACGGAGTTCTCTTTAACTTCCAGTGCAAGAATAATTTTGTTGATGTGACATTGATTGAAAAGAATCGTGAAAAGTTCGCACGCAAGAACAGTTTATTGGTTAGATATTATCTTAAAGCGATTGAAAAAGAAGTGAATCGTGAACACTTGCTGATCGAGAAGTATGGTGTCCAGGATGTGCGACACTTCGTAATAAGCAGATTTCCTGTAGTGACGAAGGAGCCTTCGATAATTATGTCTAAAGATCTAAATAGGTTCCGCAGGCCGATAGTTAATAAACAATGAAAATTCCCAGTCCATACAGTAGGAAAAGTAGGACAGACAAACTTTTCTATAAAGCTGGAGCAGGCGCATTCCATCAAATGAGGCTGTATTTGGAAAGCATGGATGAACTTTTGCAGGTCCAGCGACAAAGAATAGAACGCGATCGGAGAAAGCATTTGAAAAAATACCCTCAAGATTGGCAGCTGATTGAAGAATTTTCAGATGGTGACATCGCGAGAGTTGACGGCTATTTTACAAATGTTCTGCTAAATTCCTCATTCATGGCGTCATTTGCTTTGTTCGAATCGGTATTCCAAAAAGTTTGCTTTCGGACTGCGTACAAGTATTTTCAAGAACCAGATTTTAATTCAGGCCCCGGAATTATTAACAAGTATCGCAGTTATCTGTCGTCAATTCTCAGAAACGATTTTGCACAGGCAGACTTGTCATGGCAAGACATACTTAGATACAGTGAATTGAGAAACGCTATCGTTCATCACGGATCGATAGGTACGAAAAAAGACATTCTTCTCTTAATACCTTTTTTGAAGAAGCACAATTTTATTACCGTCAAAAAGATTCGAAACACTTCCAAATATCGGTTCACAATTACTGACAAAAAATTCATCTATGAATTCTTAGCATGTGTTAGCAAGTTTATTAGGGACATACTTTTTGAATTGCCTCCAGGCCGTAGGAAAAAGCTGCCGCATCAAATTGCCGCAAGGCCGAAGATTTCCGCAACAGGACAATAATTCGTTCCAAGGTGGGTACCAAGTGTGTAGTTCTTATGTTTAAGTTGTATTTAATTGGTGTAATAAACGTGGTTTACTTTATGGATTCACCAATGATATTTCAATTCAGTCGAGATGAGTTTAAATCCCTTCTTAAAGAAACTCTTAAAGAGATTTTAGCAGAAGACAAGATTTCAAATGAAGACCAATCTACGCTTATAAATATTCAAGAGGCAGCTGCGCTACTCAACCTAGCCGTCAATACAATTTATGAAAAGACTTCTGAGAAGTTGATTCCGCACTATAAGCATGGCAAGAAGATCATGTTCAAGAAATCGGAGTTATTGGCCTGGGTCGAATCTCGTAGAGTTCCAACGATCCACGAGATTCGAAAAGAGGCTGCAAGCATAGCAAGCCTACGCGGCAGGCGATGATTGCACATTTATCATTCTAACTGTTGACTTAACGTTCTTGTGGCCTAATAGCTCTGAAATGATTTCAACAGGGACGTTCTGATTGTAAAGCAAATGCGCGAATGTGACCCTCGCTGTCTGGAATGTTAATGTCCGCAATATTCCCGCGCTTATTGCCCACTTATTCAACGTCACATAGAGGTAGGTATTCCATTGAAGTTTTCCAAACACGCTGCCTTGTGATTCTTCCTTCGCGCCAAGTAGCTCCCAAGCCTGATCGCTCAACGGAAATTGCCTCGGTTCGATTTGATCGGCTAAATCAACGATCGATTGACCTTGTTCATCAACTATGATATGTTCCCATCTAAAACTTTCTAATTCTTGCCATTGTATTCCAGTCAGAGCACTGAACAAAAAAGCTTTTTTTACAACTGGATGCCTGCATTCCGCTTGGGCAAGCTTCTGAAGTTCGTGAGCTGACAGCGGGTGAGTAGATGCATCTGCTCGGTGCCACACGCTGCTGAAGTTTACCGCTGCAGCCTCAATCCGTTTACAACCTACGGCTTCACGAACCACACTGTGTACTATCCGAAAATACGTTGCAGCACTGGTGGTGCTTAACGTTGACTTGTTTTTAAACGAACCAGCGGATTCTAAATAAGTTTTAAAAGACATCAGCCATTCGGAATTTACTTTCTTAAAAGGCAGCTCTTTGCCATCAACAAAATGTATTACATAACGCAGTGCCAAATCATAATTCAGACAAGTGTTGTTATGCCTTTCTCGGTGGAGTATCAAATTCTTGAAAAAACCGATAAAATCCTCACGCTGCTCTAAACCTATAAGCACCTCATTGCTGCTTTTTCTTTTTCTCGTTCTAAGTTTTTCTTCCATGGCTTTCTGTTTAGAGTGGGTTGAATTTCAACTTCGGTAGCTTGTTGACAGCCTCGACTTTTTTCATGTTGCTAACTTTTGCGTAAATCTCGGTAGTCTTAATTGTCTTATGTCCTAAGAGCTTTGAGACAACGTATATATCTACACCTTGAGAGAGTAGAAGCGTAGCGTGCGTATGCCGTGCGCAGTGAAAAGTGACGTATCGGGTAATGCCTGCCCTTGCAAGCCATCGGGCCAATGCCAAGTTTGTCTTAGTGCTATACTTCAATCCATAGAACACGCGTTGATCGGGTTCTTGCTCTTCACCTAAAAGATTTCTGGCTTCTTTCGTAATTGGAAGAACTTCATGCTCCTTCGTCTTTTGTTGTTGAAACTGTATATACCATCCCGCAGATTTACTTCCACGCACTTCAGACCATTTCATTTTAATAATATCTGACCACCGTAAGCCAGTCATAATGCTGAAAAGAAATGCTTCTTTGAGTTTTTTAGTATCGCAAGTAGCTTTCGTTATGCTTTCTACTTCTTCCCATGTCAGAAATTCCCGCTTTGTTTCCGCCTGTTTGATACCTCGTATTCTACCTGCCGGATTTTCGTTAATGAATTTTTCTTCGAAAGCTTGTCGCAGTGTTGCTTTTATCTTGTTGAAGTAGGAGTGTGCTGAATTTTGACTCAGCTTTGTTTGAAAAGGTGTTCTGGCATCGTGCAATAAGTAATGCTTAATTCTCATGAGCCAGGTCTCGTCAACGTCAACAAGCTTCAGATCTTTGCCCTTAGTAAAAGCCAGTATGTGTTTCAGAGCACTGTCCCAATTGCCGTAGTTCCCTTTGCTATTGAGCCGGTCTTTCATTAGCTGCTTAAAATATTCAATGAAGCTCACTTCGGTTCTGGCTTGCTTCATACGGTATTTTCCTGTTTGTAAATCAAGCAAGCGTTGTGCTTTGATTTGTTCAGCGAGAATCATGGTTTTGTTATTCTGGTCCCTGTCAATGCCATTCTTCGGATTTATGAGATACAGATTAAGAAAGTCGTATTCACGTTCACCCTTCCAATAGATGTCGAGGTACAAACTGATGTTTCCGTTCGCTAATTCCTTTTGACGTATTTTGATCGGTTCCTTTCTCTGCTTTTCCTTTCTCTTCATAACCTTAGTTTTATTGTTTGGCAAAAAATGATTTGATATCGTCCTTCAAGATCACGGTGCGTGATAGAAGTTTTTTCTTTTTTAACTTCTTCTTCTCAATAAGACGAAAAAGTGTTCGGGTGCTGATCCGCATGAGTTGTGCAGCCTCGTTAACCTCGAAATATTCCTGAGCAGTACTGGCTAAGGTTTCAGTGGGAGAGGTGACGGTGGACGTGAGTTGGGCGCCCAGAAGTTTTGCTTTTTCTTCTTTGGCAAGCTGCTTGTAATGGCGGCTGTTACACCGCTTGGAGCAGTATCTTGTGAACAATGTCTTGGCTGTGAACTTCTGCCCGCAGAACTCACAAACCTTTTGAACTGTGATGTTTGAGCTCATATGTCTGTACGTGTCTATGTGTGTCCATTCGTGCCAGGAAGCGACAGCGTGTGCCATCATTTCTCCCTGTCACAACTATTTTGTTACTCAAGCCTCGGTTAAGAATTTCGAGTAACAAACCAGTAACACAAATGACCTAAATACACCTAAAAAACGCCAAAGCGCCTTGAGGGCTATTTAAGTCAACGTACTGACTGATAAGAAGTTATCACGATTTTGTTAGGGATGTTTAGGGGATTCATTTCCCAATACAAAACTTCGAAAAAATATTATCCAACAAATCATCCGTCGTAATCGTACCCGTGATTTCTCCGAGGTAGTGAAGCGCTTGTCGAATATCCATCGCGACGATATCGCCGGTGATGCCGTGATCTAATCCTTCTAATACGCGATCCAACGATTCGTGGGTTTGAAGTAGATTTTGATAGTGACGCAAATTGGTCACCATCACATCCCCTGTTTTTACTGCATTAACGTGGAAGTAGGAGAGTATCTTCTCTTTAAGTTCGTGAATGTAAATTTTTTCCGAAGCAGAAATGAAAATGAAATTCTCTGCAGTAAGTCTTTCTATTAATGTTGGATCGGCGCGATCTACCTTGTTTCCAACTTTGATGTACGGAATGTTCAGGGAAAGCAAATGTTCTTCTTCGGCTTTGATGTCTTCCAGCGTAGTTTGTGTGAGATCGAAAAGATAAATAATCAACGACGCTTTCTTCATGCGTTCGCGTGTGCGTTCAACGCCGATAGCCTCGATTGTGTCTTGCGTTTCGCGAAGTCCGGCGGTGTCGATAAAACGGAAGTTAATGCCGCCGAGAATAATTTCATCTTCGATGACATCACGTGTTGTTCCAGCGATATCCGAGACGATCGCTTTTTCTTCGTTCAACAACGTATTCAACAATGTTGACTTTCCTGCGTTTGGCTTTCCTGCGATCACCGTTGGTACACCATTCTTGATGACGTTACCCAAGTCAAAAGAGTCTATCAGTCCGCGTGTGTATTTCTGAATTTTGTAGATGAGTTGTTTCAAATCATCACGGTCAGCAAACTCAACGTCTTCCTCTCCGAAGTCAAGTTCAAGTTCAATGAGTGATGCGAAGTGGATAAGTTCTTCGCGAAGTGCGTTTATCTCTTTCGAGAATCCACCACGCATTTGGTTGAGCGCTGCTTGTCGAGCGTTATCGGTTTCGGCATGAATGAGATCAGCGACCGCTTCTGCTTGGGCGAGATCGAAGCGTCCATGGAGGAATGCGCGTTTGGTGAACTCGCCGGGTAGTGCGAGGCGTGCGCCATGTTTTAATAGCACTTTGATGATTTCTTTCACAATCACCGGGGAGCCGTGACACGAGATTTCTGTGCTATTTTCTTTTGTGAAGGAGTTCGGAGCCTTAAAGATGGATACAAGTACTTCATCGATGACCCGGTCGCCATCCTTGAGGTTTCCAAAATGGATGGTGTGTGATGGCTGGTCAAGGAGGTTTTTTCCTTGAAATACTTTCTGCGTTATAGCAATGGCATCGATCCCTGAAAGTCGGATAACCGCGATTGCTGAAATTCCCTGTGCTGTAGCCAATGCCACGATTGTCTCCTCGAACATCTTAATGTATTTAGTGCAAAGGTAGTTAACATCGCTGGAAGTTCTATTGGGGGTTGGGGGGTTGGGGGTTGGGGATTGGGTATTGGGAATTGGGGATTGGGTGTTAGGAGTTGGAAATTCGGGTGTTGGGTATTGGGTGATGAGCGTCAATCAGTTAACTTTCCTGGGTCGCCGGAAATACAACACGCTTTGTTTGTTACAGGATGTGCTGAAGAAAATAGTTTCCTGTCACTGTAACCGTCGTAAGATTTGGAAGTATTGTTAGCGACTGTTGTCGTGTTGGGCTGAAATGAACATAAGTAAATACCGATATCCCTTCCTGTTATGATTAAAAACTATCTTCTCATTGCTTTCAGAAACCTGATGAAACGAAAATTGTATTCGTTCATTAACATCTTCGGGCTTGCCATTGGCGTTGCTGTGTGTCTCGTAATCTTGAAATATGTTGATTTCGAGTTAAGTTATGATTCGTATCATAAGAATGCGCAAAACGTTTATCGTACCACGACGACGGTTTATCGTCAAGGTGAACTTCGCGGAACATCGGTGCTGTCCGGATACGCGCAGGCACCTGCACTCTTGGCCGACATCCCCGAAGTAAAACGTTACACGCGAACGCATCCGATGTATGGCGGTGCTGTGATGAGCTATGCGCGTACCGAAGGTGAGCCATCAACTTTCTATGAAGAGGGTATTCAGATTGTTGACTCTACATTTCTGGATATGTTTACCTATGAGGCAATTGATGGAAATCTAAGCGCTGCACTTGACAAACCATCGTCGATTGTGTTGACGGAGAAAGTAGCATCGCGTTATTTTAAGCCGGGAGAAGAACCGATTGGAAAAGTAATTAAGATATCAGGTGGATGGTGCCCTGGTGACTACGAAGTAACCGCTGTGATTGAGAACGTTCCAGAGAATTCTCATTTTCTATTTGAGGTGTTACTTCCCATGCATAATCTTCTTCAGAATCCGCAATACCAGGATGATAAAGGTTGGGGCTGGAATAATTTTATCTCGTATGTCGAGCTACACGACAACACCACACCGCAGCAGGCAGAGGCAAAGCTCGCGACTTTCATTGAAAAATACAGGGGCGAAGATTTAAAGCGCGTGAATGGAAAGGATATCCTTAATTTTCAACCCATCCTAGATATCCATCTTCATCCAGGAATGAACTATGAATCTGCGGCAACGATGAGTGTAAACACGATTTACTTTTTCATTGTTATCTCGATTTTTATTTTGGCGATAGCGTGGGTAAACTACATCAACTTGTCGACGGCACGCGCAATGGAACGGGCGCGGGAAGTAGGAATCAAGAAAGCAGTGGGCGCATTTCGATCTCAGTTGATGTCACAGTTTATTCTTGAATCAGTGCTTGTGAATTTTGTTAGCGTTGCACTTGCGTTAGTGATCGCCATAGCGCTTTTGCCTGTACTCGGAAGTATTGTTGGCAAGGAGTTCGCTTTTGATTTCACGGATCCACGCTTGTACCTGATTCTATTCGCGCTGTTTTTTGTTGGCGCTATTGTTTCGGGCGCGTACCCGGCATTTATTCTCTCGTCATTTCGAATCACGGAGGTGCTCAAGGGAAAATCGGAGCGCGCTGTTGGCGGATTTTCACTGCGCAAGGCGTTGGTGGTATTTCAATTTGTTTCTTCGTTGGTGTTGATTGCAGGGACGTTTGCCATTTATCGACAACTGATCTTCATGCGCAACATGGATAAAGGGCTGACGATGGATCAGATGGTCATTGTAAATGGTCCGGCGGTGATGGAAGAAGGTACAGGACGCCAGCGGTTGATGACGGCAAAAGACGAAATGAAAAAGATTCCAGGTGTGCTTAGCGTTGCTACTTCTGGTTCAACACCTGGTGCCGGACATAATTGGGGTGGTCAGTTTAGAAAAGTGGGCGCACCAGTGGAGGATAATAAATCTGGTAGCGTTGTATGGATAGATCCAGATTTCATTGATACATATAATGTTGAAATGTTAGCGGGGAAAAAATTTGATATTACACTCAAGTCGAGCATGACTGGTGTTATTGTGAACGAGGCGGCTTTGAAAGTTTATGGACTGGGAACTCCCGAGCAAGCGATGAGTGAACGGATGGTGTTGGGCGATACAACCGAAATTGTTGGTGTAATGAAGAACTTTCATTGGAACTCGCTGAAGACTGATCATACACCATTTATGTTCAAAGCAGATACGATCTCAGGACGAGCTTTTAGTATTCATATCAATACGGCAGATATGTCAAATACGCTTGATGCTATCGAGCGCAAGTACAAAGAAGTATTCCCAGGGAATCCGTTTAACTTCTATTTCCTCGATGACTTTTTTGATAAGCAGTATAAAGACGACAAGCAGTTTGGTAATATTTTCAGTCTGTTTGCTGGTTTAGCCATAGTGATTGCCTGCTTAGGACTGTGGGGTCTTGCATCCTTTACCACTACGCAGAAACTTAAAGAGATCGGTATACGAAAAGTGTTGGGTGCATCGGTGCCAAGCATCATGACTTTATTGTCATGGCAATTCTTCAAGCTTGTACTCATTGCCAGTGTAATCGGTTTGCCACTTACATGGTATGGTTTGAACGAATGGTTGAGTGGATTCGCGTTTCGCATTCCTTTGGCTGTAGATCTATTCATCGTACCTACTGTTATCTTGACTATTATCGCGATTACAACGGTTGGGCTACAGATATTTAAAGGTGCCAATGTTAATCCCGCTAAAATCTTGCGATCGGAGTAGGAGCGTTTATAGTTGATTCAGGAACTATGCTGGGTAGTGATATCATATTGCTACCCAGTTTTATTGTTGGGTAGTATTCTTTTGGTTCTGTATTGCCATTATCGTGTTGATATTTCCAACCCGATGCAATCGTCCGGGATATTCTGCTTGCGAGGACTTTGCAACCGTCGTATTGAGAAACCCTCGTTAAATATTTTCGTCGTTAACTTGCTTTTCGATAAACGTTTTGATGTGATGTGCCATGAGTTGTGGACTATCTTCTTGGACATATGTTCTAGCGCCGTCGATCGTAGCAAGTTCGGCTTTGGGGAAAAGGTGATACAATCGAATGGCAAGCGTCATAGGGAAAAGCGCTTTGTCCTCATTTCCCCAAAGGATCAAAACGGGCTTGTGATAGTGCTTTAATTTCTCAGCAGCTGATAATGTAACGTCCTTTGACCATGTTCTTGCTACAGCGGAAAAATTTTTTCGGACGTTCTTATTTTCAACGAATGACTTGATATATAAAGTGTGCAGGTCTTGGTTGGTGGCCTGAAGTGTGAGTAAGCCAAGTATGAGGTCACTTTTCAAGAATCGTTTGATCGAGAATACTTTTGACATCGAGAAAGTGAAGCCGGGAACACGAACAGCGTGCCTTAGGTATGCGAACTTTGCCGGAGGAAAAATGTCCAATCCTTCACCATTAGACAAGATGAGCGTGTTCACGCGGTCGGGATATTGTGCGCAGAACACTTGGGCGTAGGCATTTCCAGTGTCGTTCGAAATGAGAACGACGTTTGAGAGTTTTAAGAAATCGAGAAAGTTAAAGATGATGTCCACGATTCCGGAGACGGAAAGGTCAGTTTGTTCACTAAGCGGAATCGTGTGTCCGCCTAATGGAAGATCGATTGCCAAACATCGATAGTGTTGGCATAAAATAGGAATGACTTTGCGCCAGGTATTGCTGTTGGATAACGCACCGTGGAGGAAGAGTATCGGTTCGCCAGAGCCTTCATCGACGTACGTGATGCCCTCGGCAATCGGAGCATGGTGTCTTTGAAATAAGGCATTAGTTGCATGTTGAGTTTCGGATTGCATAGTAGAGAATTTCTATGCAAGGTCGGGGCATTCTAGTTTTTCGCAGTAGACAAATGTCCAGAATTTAACTCGCCGCGCAATCTGCTCAGGTGACGTGGGGTGATTCCAAGGTATGAGGCGATGTAATTCAACGGAGCCTTTTGAATGATTTGCGGATGATCGGTCATCAAACGTAAATACTTGGCTGAGGCTGTTTCATTTTTTACATTCGACGCGTGCTCTTCCATTTTTAGATATTCCTTCTCGGAGAAAACCCGACCGATGCGTTCCCATGTTTTACTTTTCCAATAAAGCTGCTGAAGGTCTTGAAAATTAATCACCAAGAGGTTAGTGTCTTCGAGGGATTGAATGGACAGTGTCGATGGTTTTTGTTGTATAAAACTCTTGAAGCTGGTTTCGAAATGGTTCTCTGTGCAAAAACAATAGGTCACTTCTTCGGCATTATCATCAACGAAATATGTGCGAAGCATTCCCGAGTTCACAAAGGCCAGTTGTTTACAGACTTCACCTGCTTCGATGAAATGCTCACCCTTTGTTAACCTTCGCTCATGGAAGTACTGAAACCCAATCGTGAAATCGTGTTCATGGAGTGGCACAACTTGGTTAAGGAAGTGCCGGAAGTTTTCCGTTGATTTAGTCATAGACCGATCTTTTGATATATTGAATATCTAGGTAAATTTATAAAGTGGCGAGCTTTTGTTCAATGGTTGGCTCGTAACCACTTTGTCAAAAAGAAGACCCCGATTGCTGTCTGCACAATTGTTGTATTAAATCCATCTCACTATGGCTTATAACCTTGCCCTTGCTGAACGAATTAGGACATATCTCGAGTTGATCCCTGATATTAAGGTCGTGGAGCAAGAGATGTTTCGAGGCCTCGCTTTTTTAGTGAAAGGGAAGATGTGTATTAATGTGAGCGGTGATAATCTGATGTGTCGTTACGACCCGGCGTTGGAGGAAGATGTTGCTGAAAGGAATGGATTTGAGCCGATGATCATGAAAGGTAAACAGCTTCGTGGTTATTGTTACGTTAACGAAGCGGGCTATAAGTCAAAGGCGAATTTTGAGTACTGGCTAAAGCTTTGTCTGGATTTTAATGAGAAGGCCAAAGCATCGAAGAAGAAAAAGAAGAAAGCGCCCCTGAAGCGTAAGGTGAAAAAATAGGTGAGGAGTAACCGCATTCCCGTTTAATCGTGCATTACGAATCAATGTGATTGACTAAGTACTGAGATAGAATGAATCCCTCGCCGCCCCGTTCATTCCCTTGCTTTAATTCTTGGAGTGTCGGTCTGCAATGTTCTTTCTTGAATTTCTGTGGTCCATGTGTTGAAATATAAACTCACCCGATGGTTGCTTTCAACCTTTTGGAGATTAATCCATGCGAAGGAGAAAAGATCAGCGTGAACGTGAAAATCACGCCAGCCATCATGGCAATGGACCCTGCGATAGAGGAGTCGAGCCATACGGCAACGTAGTAGCCTGTCACCGATGCTGCAATGCCGGCTAAGCACGCAATGACGAGCATCAGCTTAAAATTATCGGTTAGCAGATAAGCAGTAGCTGCAGGGGCAATGAGCAGTGCCACGACTAAGATTGCACCAACAGATTCGAATGATGCCACCGTAGTAAGGGAGACAGCGCTCATCAATAAATAGTGCCAGAGGGAAGTTGAGATACCAATAGCAGATGCGTAAGCCGGATCGAACGTAGTAAGAAATAGTTCTTTGTATCCAATGTAAATAAATAGAATGATCGCGAATAAAATGGCGCTCATGATATAAAGCGCGCGTGGTCCGAAACTTTCATTATTGATAATTAAAATATCGATCGGTACATAAGCGATCTCACCATAGAGCACGCAATCTTGGTCTAAGTCTACCTTTCCTGCAAAGAGTGAAATGAGCACTACCCCCACTGCAAAGAGCCACGTGAATGTTACGCCAATGGATGCGTCCGTTTGAAGTTTCGCTTTCTTGTGGAAGAATTCAATTAAGAATGTTGTCAGAATACCAATGAGTCCGGCACCGATCAGCATCGTGATCGAGTCTCTTGATCCTGAAATCAAAAACGCGATCACAATACCAGGTAACACGGCATGCGAGATCGCATCGCCAACCATCGCCATTTTTCTAAGAATTAAAAAGCATCCGAGTAGCGCACATGAAGATGCCACTAGCGAGGCCGTTGTAATGATATAGATGTCGTTCATGATTGTCTTTCTCTTTACATTCACATTTTGTTTCAGCGGTCTCGGTATGGAATTTCAGACTGGTGAGGATCCGCTTTCGGAAATTGTAATATTCTCTCAAGTTCCGCTTCCAGTTCGGGGGTGAGCAAGTGCTCAATCGTGTCTGCATCGTCATGAACGTGATCGGGTGCGATCCGCAATTCCGTTGTAAGATAAAGCTCCCATAAACGGTGTATCTTCACCACACGCTGCGCTCTTAATTTTCCTTCTTCAGTCAGCGTCCATCCTGGTTTTGCTTTTTCGAGGTATCCTTGTGCTTGTAGACGCTCAAGGATTTTGATCATAGCACCGTGCTGCATTCTTCTTTTTCTGAGAACAGCCTCAGCAGGGTGGGGATTGAAAAAGTTTTTGTTCTCTTCGCCCAATTGGTAGAATGCTTTTAATACATTTTCGTCGTTGATTGTTCTGCGAATCGTTGCTTGACGAAAGAGCCTGTTGATCACGCCGCGTTTCGGAGCAAAGAAAAACGAGATGAAGGCGATAGTCGAAATGACGATAACAATCCACGGCCCGGTGGGCATAGCTGGCGCGATATAAGAGATGTAAGCCCCCGATAATCCACTCACGGCACCAAAGATGCTCGCCAATAAAATCATGACGGTAATTTTGTTTGTCCAAAACCTTGCCGCCGCTGCCGGGGTAATAAGGATCGCCGCCATTAGTACTACACCGACAGCTTGAATGCCAATAACAACAGCCAATACAATAAGCGATGTCAGTACGAGTTCGATGATCCTTACGGGAAAGCCGATACTCCTTGCATAATCTTTGTCGAAAGCCAAGAGTGCGAATTCTTTGAAAAGAAAGTAGACAACGATCAATAGTATCAATGCTACACTTCCGAATGCGATAAGATCATCGCCAACAAGTGCAGCGGCTTTACCAAATAGAAAATGATCGAGTCCTGACTGTGCAGCATTACCTGATTTTTGAATTACTGTGAGCATTACGATGCCGATGCCAAAAAACACAGATAGCACAAGTCCGATAGCGGTGTCTTCTTTGAGTCTAGTTCGGGCCGTAATGAATTCTACGGCAAGAAGCGAAAGCCATCCCGTTATAAACGCGCCTGTAATAAGTATAACAGGATTTTTGGTTTGTGATACGATAAACCCGAGACAGATTCCAGGTAGCACAGCGTGAGCGATAGCGTCGCCAATAAGGGACTTCTTATTCAGGAATGTGAACGATCCGACAATTGCAGAGCTCGCCGTAAGCAGTACGGCGCCGAAAGCAACGTAGCGAATGTTGGGATCTGCAAATGAAAAGAATTCTAAGAATGAGTTCATAACGCTTGTTTAGCCGATCCTTCGCGGTTAGGGAAACTCTCTCGCTTGATGAGATCACCCACGTCAGAAAGTAGCGTGAGTTTTCCACCATATGTTTCTTGTAAATTACTTTGTGTAAAAGTTGATGCTGTAGGACCACACGCTATTAGCCTTGTGTTTAACAGAATTACCCAGTCAAAATATTGTGGCACAGACTGCAAATCATGATGAACAACGATGACCGTTTTATTCGCTTGCGTCATGTTACGGAGCAATTCAATGATTGCCTTTTCCGTAGCGGCATCAACGCCTGCAAATGGTTCGTCCATAAAATAGATATCGGCCTGCTGCGCCAATGCACGGGCGAGGAATGTACGTTGTTGCTGTCCACCAGAGAGCTGTGATATTTGACGGTGTGCATATTGTTCCATGCCCACTTGTTTGAGACAATCCATCGCTGCATCGCGATCTGCTTTACGTGGCCTGTTGAATAGTCCTAATTTGCCATATCGCCCCATCAGTACAACATCAAGAACAGACGCAGGAAAATCCCAGTCGACTGACTCGCGTTGTGGAACATAACTCACCCGTGTTCTGATGTCGTTCAAATCTTGATCAAATAGTTTTGCAAATCCACTGCTTAGCGGGAGAAGCCCCATGACAGCTTTTATGAGCGTAGACTTACCTGCACCATTTGGACCGATAATGCCGACAAGTTTTCCTTGCGGTAATTTCAGATCGATGTTCCACAGCACAGGCTTACGATCAAAAGCAACCGTAAGGTCGTGGATCTCGAGTGCTGGTGTGATACTAATTTCTTTTTCCATAAGTCATGTTTGAACGTCGTTGTTCAATTTATTTAAGAGCACGCACGATGGTACGTGTATTTGCGCTCACCATACCAACGTATGTTCCATCAGGAGTACCTTCTTCACCCATGGCATCTGAGTAAAGGCTGCCTCCGATTTTTACATCCCATCCTTTTTGCTTGCAGCCTTCGACGACCGCTTCGATCGATTTTTGAGAAACCGATGTCTCGACGAAAATTGCCTTAATCTTTCTGCCGATGATGAAGTTCACGAGTTCTGTTACGTCTTTCAAACCAAACTCCGACATTGTTGAAATACCTTGTAGCCCGCGAACTTCGACTTGGTATGCATCACCGTAATATCCGAATGCATCATGCGCGGTAATCAATACACGTTGTTCCTTCGATACTTCTTGTAGATGTTTTCGAACGGCATCGTCAAGGGAATCTAACGTTGCGAGATATTTCTTTTCGTTGACCATATAATAAGCGGCGTTCACACTGTCTTTTTCTTGCAATGTTTTTGATACTTGTTTCACAGCATTTTCCCAGAGCTTTACATCGAACCAAATGTGAGGATCGTGCGTGCCTTGGAAGCCGGGTACCGCACGAAGCAAAGTATCTTCAATACTGACTGACACTGGAACGACAGTTTTTTGTACCGTTAACTTTTCGAATACTTCACCCATCTTTCCTTCGAGGTGAAGTCCGTTATAAAAGATGATGTCTGCCGCTGTAAGTTTAGCAAGGTCACCTTGCGTTGCTTTGTAGAGGTGAGGGTCGACTCCTGGTCCCATGAGCGCTACCACATCGACGCGATCGCCGGCAATGTTCGTCACAGCATCTTTAATCATTCCCGTGGTTGTGACAACTTGTAATCTTCCTTGCGTGGTAGGTGTTTCTTTTCCCTTACAACCTGCAATCACCACAAGAAGAGACAACCAAAGAAAATGCGTGATCAATGTTTGTCTTTTGGACTGTTGAAATCTATTGCTCATAATCATTCTGTTACCATTAAATTTTCCGCTGCATCGCGGGATATAAATACTTTCTTCTTTCCGTCGATGGTGATCTCAAGCGATCCATCAAATTCTACCTTGTCGACGATGGTGAGTGTCGCGCCAATGTAAACGCCGATCTTACTGAGGTATTGAAGGAAAGAAGGCGAACCGTTTCGCACCGCGCGAACCATTACTTTTTTTCGCAATGCACAAGTCGATAAGATCACCTGCTTAATCTCCACAATTTTCCCAGCTTTATCAGGAATGGGGTGTCCATGCGGATCGGTCCGTGGATGTCCTAAAAAATCGTCGAGCTTCTCGATCAGGAGGGGGGATTGGATGTGTTCGAGTTGCTCTGCTACTTCGTGTACTTCATCCCAATTAAATTGAAGTGTTTGCACAAGGAAGGTTTCCCACAGCCGATGTTTCCGAATAATCATCAGCGCTTCTGTTTTTCCAACTCTTGTAATTTTTACGCCATAATACTTCTCATAGGAGATCATTCCCTTCGTAGAAAGCTTCTTCACCATGTCTGTAACGGATGCTGCTTTCGTGTTCATCGACTCTGCCAATGCATTCGTGAGCACCGCTTGCGTTCCGCCGTTGGACAGGTGATAGATCGATTTCAGATAGTTCTCTTCTGTGAAACTTAGCATCTTTCTGGTTAACAGTATAGTAAAACTAATAGTTTAGATTCGTCTAAAAAATTATTTGTGCGCATATTTACCACTATAATGGTGGTCTGCTGGCATATTTTACAGCTAAACTGTCAATTTTTAGATCGGTCTAAAAAATAAAGAACGCTTGTTAGGCTGTTATTGAGGAGATATTCAATAGCTGGTGGACCTCAGATTCCCAAAAAATGTTTGTTGGTTCGGTGGTGTAAAACGGCTGTGTTCTCATTGCCTCAAGCAGTGCATCGGCGTTAAGATCTCCCTGCGCAGGGAATCGCACTGCGGCGGAATATTGATGGCAGATGTTTTCCCAACGCTTATTCTCAATCAGTAGAATCGGCAGCTTCATGCCGAGGTATTCATAGAGTTTGGTCGGGATTGCATTCTCGGTAGATGCGTTCGGCGGATAGGCAATTATTCCAAAGTCTGCATTGGCTATGCTTTCAACGATCGTATCGTGAGGTACAAGTTCGTTTCCTCCAATCAATCTAATGAAAGGTTTGTTTTCGATTGTTGATCGAATTCGGTTGTAAGTGTCGGTCATGGGCGCATAGCCAACGATGGTGAGTCGTATGTTAGCGTTGCGTGTATGCAGTGCTTCAGCAAGTTGAATGGCGACAAAAATTCCGGTGCTTTCGCTTAATGTGCCTGTAAAGAGTAAGTGATGCACGTTAGGATCACGTTTCTGTCGTGCGAAGATGTGCGGGCGCTTAAGTTTATTTTCGATGATCGAAATTTTTTCATGAGGAAACGTCATCTCTTCCTCATAGCATGCTTCTGCAAGTAGGTAATGGTCGATAAATCTCTGCGCAAGCTTTTCTTTCAGTCGCACCCAATATGCCAGGATAACGCGAATAATGGGTGGGAAAACATTGGTGTATCGGATGTTACGGTAGTAATTCTCTTGCACGTCGTATACCAGCTTACAACGGATCAGGAATTTTGCGAGTATACCAATCACGATCAGTTCGTGAGTTGTGATGACGAGCGTAGTAGGTGTTAGTTTGAATATTTTAAGTAGAATGGTCCAGGGTGCTAGAAGGCGGGTAAAGCTTAGGCGGCTAAAATTACGAAGGGGATGGAAGTGAACTCCACCCTGCGTAACGTTTGTTCTTGTTGGAAACCCGATAAGATGGACGTCGGCAACGGTGGAAAGTGTGAGACCCAATTTTTCGAACATGCGAACATCATTCACGGGTTTCAGCACGGAGGCGAGGACTATTCTTCTTTTTTTTATTTCTTGCATGTCGATTTAAAACTAAGATAATGGAATTGAAACAACTCATTGAAAAAACCTGGGATGATCGGTCCCTGTTACAATCAACGGAAACGCAACAAGCGATTAGAACAGTCGTTGAGCAATTGGACAAAGGAGAAATTCGCGTAGCAGAACCAGTGGCTAACGGATGGCAGGTTAATGAGTGGGTGAAGAAAGCGGTGATCATGTACTTCCCGATTCAGCAAATGGAAACCATTGAAGTTGGTCCGTTTGAATTTCATGACAAGATCGCATTGAAGAGAAATTACAAAGCGCTTGGTGTTCGTGTTGTTCCACACGCAATTGCGCGTCATGGTTCCTACATCAGCAAAGGTGTAATCTTGATGCCCTCGTATGTGAATATCGGTGCGTACGTAGACGAGGGTACCATGGTCGATACGTGGGCAACGGTGGGAAGCTGTGCGCAGATTGGCAAGCATGTTCACTTGAGTGGTGGCGTAGGTGTCGGCGGCGTGTTAGAGCCAGTACAGGCAGCACCCGTAATCATCGAAGACGGTGCATTTATTGGATCACGCTGCATCTTGGTAGAAGGTGTGCGGGTTGGAAAGGAAGCGGTTTTAGGAGCTAATGTTGTGCTTACGGCAAGCTCTAAAATCATTGATGTTACAGGCAGTCAGCCAGTGGAGTATAAGGGCTATGTTCCTGAGCGTTCAGTGGTTATTCCAGGCAGCTATGCTAAATCTTTTCCGGCAGGAGAGTTCCATGTACCATGTGCCTTGATTATCGGTAAAAGAAAAGAAAGCACGGATAAAAAGACTTCGTTAAATGATGCGTTGAGAGAAAATAACGTGTCGGTTTAACCGTCTCTAGAGGATGTGTTAGTTTACCTAAAGATTGGCACATCCTTTGAAATTTCATATTAAGGTGAAATGCAATTTCATTCCTTGATGTAATTTTAGGCATATGAAAAGACTCTTTTTTGGGATTTGTATCATCATTTTTTCCTCGGCGTTCATTCAGGACGAGGGCGATACTTACCAAGCTGTAAGGAACCCAAGCTTTGCACGCGGGGAGGAGATTCATTTTAAGATGACCTACGGCTTTTTTAACGTGGGAAAAGGTAGCGCCAAAATTCACCCAGACTATTTCCGTGTTAACGGTCGCGACTGCTTCAAAGTAGACGTGGCAGGAAAAACCGTTGGCATGGTCGACTGGGTTGCTGATGTCAATGACCAATGGGGTGCTTACATCGATACTGCTGCTCTTGTGCCCCATCAATTCTACAGAAAGATTAGGGAAGGGCGCTACAAAAAAGATGAGTGGACTACGTTCGATCACGTGAAGAAAAAGATTGAGGTAAAAAGTCTCAATAAGCAAGGTCAGATGAAAGAGCCCAAATTTTACGACGCCCCGCCATCTGTTCGTGATATGATCGGTGGATTCTTGTACCTCCGGGTGATGGACTTCAGCAAGCTAAAAGTCAATGATACCGTATTGATCACTGGGTTCTTTGAAGATGAGTTCTATAAGTTCAGAATCGTTTACAAAGGGAAGGATAACGTTAAGCTGAAAGTCGGAAAGGTGCGCGCGCTGAAATTTGTGCCAGTGATGCCGAAGAACAAACTTTTCGACGGTGAGAACTCTATAACCGCTTGGTTTTCTGATGATAAGAATAGAATCCCGCTCAAAATCGACGCCGAAATGTTTATCGGTAGCGCAGGCGTAGAACTGACCTCCTATAAAAATCTCAAGAATCCGCTAAACCTGGTGAAATAGTATTTGGGCTTTGGGACTTGGGCATTGGGCTTTGGGCATTGGGTTCATACCAAATCCCAACTTTCAATTCCTAAATTCCTAATACCTAATACCCAATACCCAATACCCAATACCTAATACCTAATACCGAACACCCAATGCCCACCATGCAACCTTTTAATTCCTACCTTGTCTATTGAAAAAAGTTGGTGCTTTTGGAGCAATCTGTTTTTAATCTTCACGACGAGTTAATTAGCCGTTGTCGCACGGGCGATCGCGAAGCGCATTATAAACTTTATCGCCAATATGCGAAGGCGATGTATAATGTTGGCTTTCGGATTACGGGTAATGCCGACGACGCTGATGATGTTCTGCAAGAAGCATTTATCAGCGCTTTCCGTAGCCTTGATAGTTATCGGGGCGATGCGTCGTTCGGCGCGTGGTTAAAGCGCATCGTCGTGAATAAGGCAATAAATATAGTCCAGAAACGTAAACATGAAAGTCTCCCCGAAGACGATCGTTGGGATGTAGCCGAGCCCGAAGTAGCTGCTGAGTATCGTGAAGAACTTACAGTTGACAAGGTCAAACGCGCTATCGAACAATTGCCCGATGGCTACCGATCTGTGCTTTCGCTATATTTGATCGAAGGTTATGATCACCAAGAGATCGCAGAGATCATGGGCATCAGCGAATCGACTTCTAAGTCACAGTTGAATCGTGCCAAAGCAAAATTGAGAGAGTTCCTAAAGACAGACCTATGAAAGATCAATTGGAAGATTTTATCAGGCAGAATAAACCTGCTTTCGACGACAAGGAGCCCAGTGAAAGGAACTGGAAGCGAATTGAAGCATCCGTGGGCTTGTCGCGTGTAGCATGGTGGAACCGCGTTGGTGTGTGGAGAGCTGCAGCTGTTTTGTTCATGGCCTTGTCGGTGTATTTACTCATTCCAAAATTCGATAAATCACGCGCGCTAGCATCCGATACTTCGCTGAAGGAATTCAATGATGTAGAAGCCTATTATGTTCAGCAAATCTCTGAAAAAGTCGAGATGATCGATGAACTAAAGGCAGAAGAAGGTTTGAATGGCATGACGCAAGACTTCAAACAATTGGAGGTGATGTACCTCGTGTTGAAAGAAGAAATGAAAACGAGACCGAGTCAAAAAGTAAAAGATGCCTTGGTGTTGAACTTAATGGTGCGGATAGATTTACTCAACCAACATCTTCAGCAACTGGAAAATGAACTTAGAAAGGGGCAGGAAGGGGAGAAGCCTAAGGTAACGACTTAGTATTGCTCTGAAATCAATTCAAATTGCTCCTTCTTAGAATCCAGAACCTTTTTGTCTTCGCACTTTAGCACTCTTGCCGGGAATTTTTTAATGAGCCCATAGCTGTGTGTGGCCATCAGCACGGCAGTACCACTCTTGTTGATTTGTTGGAATATCTTCATGATGCCATGACTTACTTCCGGATCGAGATTTCCGGTAGGTTCATCGGCGATGAGAATCATCGGCTCGTTTAGGAGTGCACGTGCGATCACTACACGTTGTTGTTCGCCGCCAGAAAGTTGATACGGCATTTTCTTTTCAATCGATCCAAGTCCAACATTCATCAATACTTCGTTCACGCGTGCTTTCATGCGTGTGTTATCTCGCCAGCCTGTCGCTTTCATCACGAAAATGAGATTTTCAGCAACGGTACGATCGTTAAATAATTGGAAGTCTTGGAAGATGATGCCAAGTTTTCTACGGAGCAAAGGAACCTTATGGCTTTGTATTCCGCGGATATCGAATCCTGCAACGCTGATAGCACCCAAGCGGAGAGAAAGGTCAGCGTAAAGCGTTTTGAGAAGAGATGACTTACCAGATCCAGTTCGGCCGACGAGGTATACAAACTCACCCTTGTCGATTTCGAAGTTGATGTCCTCGAGAATGGTGCTATTCTCTTGGAAGATGCTCGCGTCTTGAACGCGTACTACTGGATCGGTTGAAAACATTGTATAAGCCGGTATATCTTTCATACAAAGATAAACGACATACCGGCTCTTAAAAATATATTATTGGTTAACGAATTAACCGTTTACTTTCTTGTAGTCCGCAAGGAATTTCTCCAAGCCAGAGTCTGTCAATGGATGTTTCAACAAGCCAGTGATTACGTTGAGAGGACAAGTAACAACGTCGGCGCCGATTTCAGCACACTGAAGTAAGTGCACTGTGTGGCGAACTGAAGCTGCTAATACTTCAGTGTCAAAGCCGTAGTTGTTATAGATCGTTACAATTTGAGAGATCAAATCCATACCGTCAGCACCGATATCATCCAAGCGACCGATGAAAGGAGATACGTAACTAGCACCTGCTTTAGCTGCAAGAATCGCTTGACCTGCAGAGAAAACGAGTGTACAATTTGTACGGATACCTTCGCTTGTAAATTTCTTGATTGCTTTTACGCCGTCTTTAATCATCGGAACTTTTACTACGATCTTATCGTCGATCTTGGCTAGTTCGCGACCTTCTTTGATAATCGCGTCGAACTCCGTTGAGATTACTTCTGCGCTTACGTTGTTGTCAACGATGTTACAGATTGCTTTATAGTGTGCACGGATATTGTCGTTTCCTTTGATGCCTTCCTTCGCCATCAAGGATGGGTTGGTAGTAACGCCGTCGAGAACGCCGAGGTCATATGCTTCTTTGATCTCATTTAAATTGCCGGTGTCGATGAAGAATTTCATGGTATTAAAAGGTTATAATTTGGTATGCGGTTGACTTACGTAGATCGGCACTAATCGTGCATCGTTCATGTATGGACCAAAAAAATGGCAAACCGAACATCGCACCGCTACAACCGCCTACCCTTGCTACCTTCCGGTCCTGGGGGAGTTCAGCAGGAGCTGGTCGTGCCGGCTTGCCGGGCGCAAAGATATAATAATATCGAAAACAAAAAGTGTTCGATCAGGAAATTTCAAGAATTGTTGAAGCTGAAAGCAGAAAGTAGAAAGTAGAAAGTAGAAAGCAGAAAGTAGAAAGCAGAAAGCAGAAAGCAGAAAGCTATTGGTTCAGCGACTAACACCGGAGAAACGTCAGCACGTCAACACAACAACACTTCAACACATCTAAGAAGGATTCATCGCGACTAACTTGCCCTACGATACACCCATCCAGTGACACAATTGAAAAAGCATGCGTGCTCCTACGTTTGCATCCCAGTCGTGATCGCCCGAGGTTACTTCGCAGAGATCAAAGCCAATGATCTTTCGACCTGATTGCACAACTTTCTTTATTAAGTATACGGCCTCTTGAAATTCCAGTCCACCAGGAACAGGCGTACCAGTATTCGGACAAAGTTTTGGATCTAGTCCGTCGATATCAAAGCTAATGTAAACTTGTTTGGGCAATTGGCGCACGATTTTGTCGCATAGCTGCTGCCATGATTGACCGCTGAAGCGCCTATCTTTCAAGTCATCATCGAAAAAGGTCACAACCCTTCCTTCAGATTGCTCAATCATCTTTGCTTCTTCATCACAGTAATCTCGAATGCCCACCTGTACCAATTTACTTACCGCTGGAATTTTCAGCACGTTGTACATAATCGACGCGTGCGAGTAAGTGAAGTCTTCATAAGCTTTTCGTAGGTCGGCATGTGCGTCGATTTGTAAAATGCCAAAGCTTTGATGATGGTCAGCGAGTGCGCGTAATAAACCCAAAGGTGTACTGTGATCGCCGCCTACGATGCCTACCATCTTACCGGCACGCAAAAGTTTTTGTGCAGTACTCTTTACGTAGATATTCAAACTCTCGCACGACTCATTTATTTTATTAACGAGCGGATCATTAACTAACGTTTTTTCACCACGTTCAAGTTTTGAAATATGTTGTGATGCTTGTGCGCGAAGTTTTCTACTCTCGGCTTTGATGTCTTTTGATGCGGGTAGCATACATGTTCCCAATTTCCATGCTTCTGGAATTTCGCGCATGTAACTGTCAATCTGCTGTGATGCTTTCAAAATGGCTTCGGGGCCATCGGCGGTACCTGTGTGGTATGTTACAGTTACTTCCCAAGGCACAGGTATTAATACAACAGACGCTGTATCAACATCGAAAGGTAGTCCAAATAAATTTCCTTGAATGCCCGGCCCATTTGGATCGAAACGCCGGATGATTTCTTCTCTACGCGTCATGAATAAAGTAAATACACACGACTAGTCATGATCGTTCAGCGTAGCCGGTTGAATATATTGGATGAGTTCGCCATTGCCTTGGCTTACTTCTTTCCATGAGTGAATGTTGAATTTGATGATGACCAGTCCGGAGGGGACAACATCACCGATTTCGGCGCGCGTGAGATACTCCGCAACGTATGAAATGGCGGGATTGTGCGCTACGCACATCACCGACTGGTAGTCGTCACTAAGTTGTGAGATGAATTGAAAAAAGGTTCGGGTCGAGGCCTCATAAAGGTCTTCTTGAAAAAATATTTTTTCTTCGTCGAATTTTAAGGTGTCGGCAATCAGATTAGACGTTGCTTTCGCCCTTTCGGCCGTGCTAGACATGATTGCGTCGAGATTCACAGGATTTTTTATGAGGTAAGCACCGACATGGATGGACTGCTTCATACCGACGGGTGTCAATTCACGGTCGTGGTCACGCTCATTCACTTGTTTATCAGCACTTTGAGCATGTCGCAAAAGGTAAAGAAAACGAGGCATATAACTGGTTAGTGAAGGGTCTTTGATTACTGCACTCAGGGGCCAAACTTAACACCTCAAATTTGATTTTTTAAAAATTTCCAGATATTTGATCCTTTTCAAGCGATTATTGACATGTCAAAAAACCTGGTAATAGTAGAGTCCCCGGCAAAAGCGAAGACCATTGAAGGGTATCTGGGCAAGGATTTTAAGGTCGCCTCGAGCATGGGACACATCCGTGATTTACCCAAAGGAGGCGACGCCATTGATATCGAAAATGGTTTCGAACCAACCTATGAAGTAAGTCCGGAAAAGAAGGACATCATTCAAAAACTCAAAAAACTCGCCGAGGATGCCGAAATGGTATACCTCGCGTCCGATGAAGACCGTGAGGGAGAGGCTATTTCCTGGCACTTGAAAGAGGTGTTGGACCTTACGGATAAAAAAACACGACGCATCGTTTTTACAGAGATCACGAAAAATGCGATCCTTAACGCCATTAAAACGCCGCGTGGTATTGATATCGACTTGGTGAATGCGCAACAAGCGCGTCGCGTGCTCGATCGTCTTGTAGGATATGAACTCTCACCAATTCTGTGGAAGAAAATAAAGACTGGACTTTCTGCTGGTCGTGTACAAAGTGTTGCCGTTCGATTAGTCGTTGAACGTGAACGCGAGATCAGCGAGTTCAAAGCAAAATCTTCTTATAAAGTCAACGCTGAATTCCCGCTCGAAAAAGGGAGAACACTCGTAGCCGAATTATCGGAACGCTTCGATACGGAAGAAGAAGCTTTGGAATTTTTAGAATCTTGTAAGGGTGCGAAATACAAAATCGCCGACCTACAAACCAAACCTTCGAAGCGCTCACCTGCACCGCCGTTTACGACGTCAACACTTCAACAAGAAGCTGCGCGTAAACTTGGGTTCTCCGTTATCCAAACGATGACCGTGGCGCAAAAACTTTACGAGTCTGGTAAGATCAGTTACATGCGTACTGACTCCGTAAATCTTTCTGATGAAGCACGTAACGGTGCCATGCGTCAGATCGAAACATCATTTGGTAAAGATTTCGTTCAACCGCGTGTTTTTAAAACAAAGTCGTCGTCAGCGCAAGAGGCTCACGAAGCGATTCGTCCAACGGATTTTTCGGTGAACGATCCGGGTATGGATAGAAACGCCGCGCGGCTTTATGATCTCATCTGGAAACGTGCCATCGCCTCTCAAATGGCGGATGCCGAGTTGGAGAAAACAACGGCTACAATTTCTATTTCAACGAATCCAAGAACGTTCGTCGCCAATGGTGAAGTTGTGAAATTCGAAGGGTTTCTAGCTGTTTATATGGAGTCTGACGATGATGAAGATGCGGAAGAAGGTAACAGCAAAGTACTTCCACCACTGAGTATCGGACAAGATCTTAAACTTGATCAGATTATCGCTAAACAAATATTCTCACGACATGCACCGCGATTCACGGAAGCAAGCCTTGTGAAGAAACTTGAAGAACTTGGCATTGGCCGACCATCAACGTATGCGCCTACCATTACAACGGTTCAAAAGCGCGGCTATGTAGTAAAAGAAATTCGCGAAGGCGTAGAACGTAAATACAACGTCTTCCGATTGAAAGATAATGACATCGCCAAAGAGATCGATTCTGAAATCACGGGCGCGGAGAAGAATAAACTCTTCCCGACCAACACGGCAATGGTTGTAACAGATTTCTTGGTAGAACATTTTCCAGATGTTACTGACTTCTCATTTACATCTGAGATTGAACAAGAGTTCGATGAGATAGCGAATGGTAAGTTGAACTGGAAGAAGATGATTGACAACTTCTATCAGCCGTTCCATAAAAAAGTTACCGTTACTGAAAAGGTTGAACGGTCTTCCGTCGGTAAAAGTAGAGAGTTGGGTGTAGATCCGAAGACAGGAAAGAATGTGTATGTGAAGCTCGGTAAGTTCGGCGCTTACGCACAAATTGGTGAAAATCCTGACGATAACGGTGGTGAGAAACCAAAGTTTGCGAGCTTACGTCCCGGCCAGTTCATTGAGAACATCACCATGGAAGATGCGATGGAACTCTTTAAGATGCCACGTGAGATGGGCATGTTCGAAGAGAAACCAGTCGTCGTGAACATCGGACGTTTCGGTCCATATGTGCTGCATGATAAAAAGTTTGTATCGATTCCGAAGACAGATGATCCTTATGAGATCACATCCGAACGTGCGATCGAATTAATCGAAGCAAAGCGTGTTGCAGATGCGAATAAATTGATCAAGGCATTTGCGGAAGATCCGGAGATTCAAGTACTCAACGGTCGATTTGGTCCGTATATCAAAGCAGGTAAGAAGAATGTGAAAATTCCGAAGGGGAAAGAACCAAAAGATCTTACCTATGAAGAGTGCATAACGCTTGCGGCGGCAACACCAGAGAAAAAAGGACGGTGGGGGAGAGCAGCAACAAAAACAGCAGAAGCACCTGCTAAGAAAACGGCTACGAAAACAGCCGCAAAAAAAGTAGCAAAAGCGCCAGCGAAAAAAGTAGCAGCTAAAAAGACGGCAGCGAAAAAAACAGCGACGAAGAAAACGCTACCGAAGAAAAAGAAATAGAAGGTTGAAAGTTTAAAGTTGAAGGTTTAAAGTTCTCGTTAGCTTTGAGCCTTCAACTTTTATTTTAGTAGTGAACTTTCGCGTTAAATTTACTTTCGACTTTTAACTTTCAACTTTTAACCGAGAATGAAGAAGCTAGTCGTTCTAAGCGGCGCAGGCATTAGTGCCGAAAGTGGTATTCCAACGTTTCGCGACGCGAATGGTTTGTGGGAAGGATTTCGTGTCGAAGATGTGGCGTCACCGGAAGGATGGCGGAAAGACCCAGTGCTTGTGTTGGATTTTTATAATCAGAGACGGAAACGCGCACTGGAAGTAAATCCTAATCGCGGTCATATGATTCTTGCAGAACTGGAAGAGCACTTCGATGTAACGATCGTGACGCAGAATGTTGATGACCTTCACGAACGCGCGGGATCGACACATGTCATTCATTTACATGGAAGTTTGTTCGAATCAAGGAGCACAAAAAACGCGACGCTTGTGTATCCTATTGAAGGGTGGGAGTTGAAGATTGGCGACTTGTGTCCACTCGGATCACAGCTACGCCCCAACATCGTGTGGTTTGGTGAGAGTGTTCCATTGATTGAAGTGGCCGCGCATCATGCGATGGACGCAGATTTCTTTCTGGTAGTTGGTACGTCGATGGCTGTATATCCAGCGGCTGGATTGATCAGCTACGTTCCGAGTGACAGTATAAAATTTATTGTCGATCCAAATCTTCCTGAAGTCGGTAAGTTTCCCAATGTCCGCATGATACAAGACAAAGCCAGCACGGGAATGGAAATCGTGCAGCGTGAATTGCTTGCGTTGAAATAATCTTACTTCAGCTTTTCTAAAAAATCCTTGAAGCCTTCGGTGTCGTAGTGCGCTGTGCCAATTTTTTTCTGAACAAGTTTTCCGTCAGGACTTACAATAAATGTTGTTGGAATACTGGTAACATGAAGTTGGTCGGGAAGCCCATCGACTGGGCGATAGATCGGGAAAGTGTAATGATTGTTTAAGGCGAATTTTTTGACTTTCTCATCAGCGTCGGGATCGTCGATGGAGAGCATGATGAATGCTATTTTCGTTGCATCCACTTTGTCGTGCAGACTTTGTATGGATGGCATCTCAGAGCGGCAAGGTCCGCACCAGGTAGCCCATAGGTTGATGAATAGTGTTTTGTTTTTGAAATCTTCAGCACTGACGATGTTTCCTTGCAGATCGCGTAACTTAAAATTGTAATCAAAATCCTTTGCCAAGGCATCGTCACTCGGTTTGGCATCCATCACACCAGTTTTCATCAGCGCTGATTGCGTGATTTGTGAAATTCCGGAAAAAGCCCCTGTGTATTTCAGCATTACAAAAAACGCAATGATGACGAGCGAAGGCTTGATTGTACGCCAAATAGAAGCCCAATGAATGGTTTGGTACAGTTTTTTCATGCTGACTTGGAAAATGGTCATAGGGTACTCAAATCTCCCGATTTTAATTAATTTCGAAAGATAATAATCTCTCAACATGTCAAAAGTTGCTTTCGTTAAGCTCTTGCTTGTTTTTATTTGTGCCGCACCAGCAGTCGCTCAAAAAGTGAAGTATAAGGACATTTTTGGCCTTCTGAGCACGAAGCAGTATGAGTCTGCAGAGCCATTTCTCCGCAAATACCTCAAAGAAAATATCGACAACCCGAATGCTTACCTCTACATGGGAATCATTCAGCAAGAACGCTCGGGAAAGGAGGACATTTTGAAAAGCACTTCTAAAGCCATCGCACACATGGATTCGGCGATATACTTCTTCGATAAGGCCTACAAAGGACTCACCGAGAAAGAGGTAAAACGAAACGATGAGTACTATCAAATATATAATCGTCGCGATTTGCGCACCGGTGAATTTGGTGTGAAGCTCTCCGATATTCAGTTTGATCTCGAAAAAAGAATGGAAGGACTTCGGGAGAAGATTGATCGCGTGAAGATGATCAAGCATTACTTTGTGTTGGCGGACAGTTTCTATACCAAAACGCGCGCATCATACACTCGTATTCAGCAGGCTTACCCCTCCGAAAAGGCACTCTATCTTCGCGCAGACGAAACCACGGTTCAACTGCTACAAGTACTCGTGGTGCGTTACGATTCGTGCTTAAAAGCATTTGAAAGCTATAAAGGAAGCCTTGCAAACCTTGGCTCGAAGACGGGCTATAATCAAGTACTTGCTAAAAACGAAATCAAAGATTTTCCGAAAGACGGAAGTACGAAAGCTGACTTCTATCAAGATGAAGTTCAAGTGTGGGATTATAAAAAGTTTGCAGAGAACACCAAACTTATCATTGAGAAGGAAATTCAGCCGATGCGCGATCACCTGGTGTCGTATGATGTGGAAATCAACAAGCTCCGTGAGAAGTTGAACAAAGATTCGGTGTCGGTTCATAGCGACCTAACCAAATTAATCGATCGTATGTTGATCACACAGTTGTCGAAATATGATTCAGACCCGTTACCAATGGATGTATTCACCTTGAAGATAGCCGACTTGGAGTATCGCTCGATCAAAATAGAGAACCAACATGCCGCGGATTCGGCCAACATCATTACTAGCCGTGAGCGCATTAATAGAGCATCAAATTATCTGATGAAACTCGACAGCGTTGCCGATAAAATGTCCAAGCAGGATTTGGATAAAGAAGCGGAGGATTATGGTCACTTCATCTCCCATACGTATAGCAATACCGTTGTGTTGAAGAGTTACGTGAAAGCGTTGAAAGAATATGCAGAGCGTGAGCGTCGCGCGGTTGACAAACGTATTGCCGCCTTAGATGAATCGCTGCGATGGATTGTCAGTTCGCCGGACTCTATTCCATTGTTTTTGGGTAAGACTACTTCACGGTTTAAACCCTTGCATTTGGTGGCTGATAAATACACTACCGGTTTAGCGTACAAAGATTCATTGACCGCTGAAGGCTATTTCTACACGATTACACCAACGCGCATGGTCGATGTTAAGGTGTTGTTTCCTGTCGACAAGCAAGTGTTTAAATTGTCAAAGCTTTCACATGCCAAATCGCTTGTGCACAGCGATGCGGCAGGCCAAGTTTTTTATGTTCTGGTATACTCTGGAGCTGCCTCGAAAGAAAATAAATACACGCTGTCGTTGGCGAAACTTTATCGTTCGGATGGACTAGCGTGGAATAACAATTATGCGGTGAGTTTCTTACCGCAAGAGATTCTATATAAGCAAGAGACGGGTGAACTCGTGATTAAGAACGAGACACAGCAATTGCTGATCGATAAAAACGGAAAGGCTAAATAGAGTCGTAAATAGATTTCAGTCGCTTGAGGACAGGGCGGACTATTTACTGTGCGCCCACAAGTTTCTTCCAATCAGAAAAACGCATATCAGTACGTTGTCTGATCTTCTCGTAGTTTTCCCAACTGTCTGTTACGTGGTAGATTGACGGTAGGCTTCTTACCAAGATCTCGTCATAGTCGTTGCGATAAAGACCGCCACCATAGTAATAATAAGTGAACATATTACCCTGACGGTTGAAAAGCTCATAGCCTAGATAGCCATCCCAGATTTCAGAGAGAATCGTGCACGAGATTTCTCTTCTTTTAAATCTGAAAATTTGATTGGAAGCTTCATCTTCGAAGTATTCAGAATACAGCCCTGAGTCAATGATCCATCCCAAATACATTCCGATGTGGACATAAGCCTGTTCAATAGGAAGGGAGTCTGGGAAGTTACCGAGGAAGTGGCTCTTTGCGTTATCGTAGATGGTTTTTTGGATATCCGCTTTTCTTTCCATATAACAATGATAGGTTTGATTGGTCACTTAAGCAAACAAATATTGTACTTTAAATGGTGTCACGCTATTGCACGTAAGTAGGATTGATTAATGTTTTTTACCTATTACATCACTCCCAATGAGAGAAAATTTTTTCCAAAATTGAAAATAAATCGATGCTTAATGGAAGAACCAATACGCTACAAAAATTGCTGCAATAATTCCTGCTAGGTCTGCAATGAGTCCTCCGGTTACAGCGTAGCGTGTCTTTTTGATTTGGATCGATCCGAAATAAACAGCCACCATATAGAACGTCGTTTCGGCACACCCACGGAATATCGATGCTAGGTTCGCAACAAATGAATCAGGTCCAAACGCTTCAGGTCGTGAAAGCTCCAACATCATGGCGCGTGAACTTTGCCCGCTCAGCGGTTTTAAGAATGCGACAGGCAACGCATCGACAAAGTCAGTGTCCAGTCCGAACTGTGCGACTATCCATCCAATACCACCGGTGATGTAATCCAAAGCACCAGACACGCGAAACATCGCGATGCCAACCAAAATTGCAACGAGGTAGGGGATAATCCGCACGGAGATGTCAAAACCTTCCTTGGCACCTTCAATGAATGTTTCAAAAAGTGGAAGGCGACGTTTGATACCCAGCAGCATAAAACCAATGATGATGGATATCATCACGATGCTAGTTACTAACGTTGACTGTGATTGTAATTGGTCTTGCGGTAAGCCAGCGAAGTAATAAATCATTCCGCCAACAAGTCCACCTAATCCAACAATGTAAGCCAGCAGCACGGGGTCAAAAAGGTTGATGCGTTGTTTTATCGATAGATAGATTAACGCCACCATGGTCGAGCAAAAAGTTGCGATCAGTGTAGGAATGAAAATGCTCGTCGGATTGACTGAACCCAGCGTAACGCGATCGGCAATAATAGCCAGTGGGATGACCGTGAGCCCCGACGAATTCAAGATCAAAAAAGTTAGCATAGCGTTTGATGCTGTCTCTTTATCTGGATTCAGTTCTTGGAGTTCCTTCATCGCTTTCAATCCGAGAGGTGTGCCAGCATTGTCGAGACCGAGAATGTTTGCACTGAAGTTCATGATGATTGCACCCGTTGCAGGGTGATCACGAGGTACTTCCGGAAATAGTCTGGCGAAGAATGGACCGACAAGTCGCGCGAGAATAGGAATGATTCCTCCCTTCTCGCCAATTTTCATGATGCCGAGCCAGAGTGCCATGACACCCGTGAGTGAGATGGAGATGGTGAATCCATTTTTGCACGCTTCAAAAGTGGAACTCATGAGCTTTGGAAAAATTTCGACGTCTTGAAACACAACAAGCTTCACAACAGCAACAACAAACGCGACGAGAAAAAATCCAACCCAGATGTAGTTTAAAATCATAGCGAGCAAAAATAAAAAGGCAGCGTTCATCGGCAAACATTCCAAAGTATTATTGCGGCTGTTGACAGAAAAATTCATTCAAGTTTTTATATATATTTATATATTAATAGTACTGTGCCCATCCCAACGTAATGAAAAAATTAGGAGCCCTTGTCTTATTGGCCTGTATAGGCATGTCTTCGTATTGCCAAAACGGTCCTGGCGGTGTAGGTAATGAAGACGGAACTTCAAGTCAGCCGCACAATACAGTGTGGTTGAAAGCTAACAACGGTGTATCAGTAACTGGAGCTGCCGTTAATTTATGGAGTGATCAATCCGGAAACGCCAATCACGCCACCGGTAGTGGCAGCACCCGTCCTTCGTTGGTCACGGCTGATGTTAACTTGAATAACAGAGCGAGTATTAATTTCCCGGCAGGTGCAACGCTTCATAGCTTGCAGATTGCCGATGCCGACATACTCGACAATACTTCTAACCTTACCATCATGATGGTCGTAAGGCCTAGCGGTACCGTTGCGGGGAACATCCTTGCGAAACGTTCTGGTGCAGCGACTGAACAATCTTACAAAATTGATCTCGGTACAAGTCCCGCGCGCTTTAGAACACAATTCGGAGCGTCTGCGCTATACAACACGGGTACGTATGCAGCAAACACGGCATACATTCATACCGACGTCGTTACCGCTGCGGTCACTTCAAGCCATATCAACGGTGTGAATTCAACCGCGGGTACGTCACCGTCACCAATTCCAAATTATGCATCCAACCTTTACATCGGCGCCGATCCCGCGCAAGATAATTTTGAAGGGAACATTGGCGAAGTAATCATATACAATGCGTCCTTGTCGACGGCACAACGGCAAATTGTCGAGAATTATTTGTCGTCGCTTTACGGCGTAACGATCAGCAATGATTTTTATGCAGGCGACGTGGCTGGCACTGACTACGATTTTGATTTGGTCGGTATTGGAATTCAATCGGGAGGAAGTCATACAGAAGCTGCTGGTGCCGGTATCGTGCTGTCATCACTCAATGCTACGCTCGATGTGAATGGAGAGTTTTTGATGGCTGCACACAAGTCATCGTCTAACGCAGCTTCTGCAACATTGCTGGGGACTGGCGTGCAACAACGCTGGTCGCGGTCGTGGTACATCGACAAAACAACAACGGGATCCCTAGACGCCAACATTGCGTTTGATTTTGGGGATGGACTAGGTGGCAATTATCCACAAAATAAAGACAACTATGTGCTGTTGCGTTTAACGGCAGGACTGTATGAGGTTGTTGCTATTGCGAACAGTGACAAAACATTGACAGGTGATCGCATAAGCTTCAAAGTTTCAGATGCAAATCTGTCCGATGGTGTATACACCCTGGGTACGTTAAACAACGTTGCAAGTCCAGTAGCTGGCGTTGCGTCGAAAACCTGGTATAGCTATCAATCGGGCAATTGGAACAATGCTACAGTATGGACCCTTGATGGCGGTGCATTTCCATTGTACGTTAATCCTTCCAATGAAATTCCAGCGTCGTCCGACAATGTTGTGATTCATCCTGGACGAATCATTAATGCCAATATATCGGGAATTCAAGTTAATAATGTCGAGGTTGATGGAACACTGGATTTAGGTAGTACAACAGGACATGCATTTTTATCAATCGCTGGAAATGGACGAGTTCGCTTAAGTGGAAGCGTAGATAATTTCCCGAGTGGCGATGCTTCGCTTTTTTCGGACCCATTGGTAGGGGGTACCGTAGAACTTTACGGCGCAGGCATGACAATCGGGACATCACGGACGTTTAACAACATGGAAATATCGATGAACAGTAGCGCGACCGTTGCAACATTGATGAATTCCGTGACTTTGAACGGTGATCTGCATATTTATACAGGCGTGTTAAAAATCAATGACAATGCCTCAACGACCGTGAAGACCCTGAATGTATTGGACGATGTTACGATCGAACCTACCGGGAGTATCCAAGTTGGTACGGCTAATGCGCGACACGAATTTAATGTGTCTGGTGATTTTGTCAACGATGGTTCCGTTGCATTTACAAATCGCACCTCCGTGGCTTACTCAGCAGAGGCTACGGACGGAATCGTGGATTTTAACCTTGTGAATGATTTTGCGGATCAGTTTGTGTCGCTTAACGGCCCAACGAAGTTCTACCGAATCGAAATCAATAAAGGAACTGACTACACATATAAAGCGACGATCTCCGCGTCGGCGACAGCAAACTTTAGTTTGTTTGGATACGCCAATGAGAGTCATGGTGCCACACCTCAATTATCGGTAAATGATAATGCGTTGGGGTTGATATACGGTACCGTAGAAATTGGCCAGAATATCGTTGTTCCGCAATTGAACAATACAGGCAATTACAATATTTCTGCAGGTGCGCATCTTTGGGTAAATGGTGGTACTGTAAGTAAAACAGCAGGGCAGGCCATTGTTCCTTATGGAAAGCTTACCGTGACGCTTGGCACACTCACCGCTTCGGTGAACAGCGGTATAACGATGCGTGATAATGGAAACTTGATTGTTGAAGGTGGATCTCTGTTTGCAAACCAAATTCGTACATCGGTGTTTGGTGTGGGCAACGTAGGGGGCTATACGCAGAGCGGCGGCAACGTTGTTATCAACGGTGACGGTGGCACAGCGCCGGAGTATTACGTGTTCAGTTTAACATACACCGGGAATACTTTCAATATGAGTGGCGGAACGTTGACGGTGAAAGGGGCTCGTTTAGGCACAAGTTCGTTGCGCGGCGCGATCTTGATCAACTGCGATCCTGCTAACGTGAACGTGACTGGCGGTACCGTGATTATGGAGATTAGCAATGGAAATCTTTATCGTGTAACATCAAGGGCACCGTTCTACGATGTTATCATGCGTAACACGACTGCCTCCGCCAATACCATAGAACTCAATGGTGGTACGGGTGATGATCTCGGAACCTCTATTGCCATTCAAGGGTTGGAGATTTATAACGACTTGACAATCGAGCCGAATGTAAATTTCGTTACCAACAACGCCAATGTAACAATCGGAGGAAGCCTTGATGTACGTAACCTGGCTACCTATGTGCCGGGCACTAACACAACAACGTTCAATAAATCAGACATCGCGACAATGTCGTTTGGAAATACGACAACGCCGCAAACATTCAACAACCTTACGATCAACAAAACCTCGAGCAATGACAAGCTTAACATCGCTGGAGGCGCAACGCCAGCAATTATCGTGAATGGAGCATTGCGTGTTGAGAAAGGCGGGTTGGGATATGGTAATTTCATAGCATCAGCAAAGAATGGCGTATACATCGCGGATACGGTGGGAAGTGCACTCGGTACCGGCAAACTTTTGCTTGATGGCGTAGTTAATCAAACTTTGACGAGTCTATCAGGAACAGTTCATAACCTTGATATAAGTAACACAAACGGCGTGACGTTGTCAGGTGCGCTATCGATTCGGAAAGTGCTAACCCTTAGTAATGGTGTATTCAATATCAATTCGCATAGACTAACAATGTACGGCGCAGCGGCCTCCATCACGGGATCAGGTTTTGGCACGACCAAAATGATTCAAACAGCTGGCAACGCAAGCGACGAAGGGTTATCTATTTATTTTAATGCGAACGAATCGCTTTTGTTTCCAATAGGAACAGGGGCTAACAGCGCCGTGCGCTATACACCCGTGACAGCATCGCTTCAAAATTATGTTGACGATGGTTATGTACAGATCAGCATTGAAGATGATGTTCTTCAAACAGCATTGCTCACCGCAGGAGCGGACATTTTAAGTTACAATTGGCGCATTCGTCATGATGGATTTACGACGTTGCCGCGCGTGTCATACCAATTTAACTATGCGGAAGGGGATGTCGGTGGAACAGAAACCAATTATGTGCCGGGAAAAGTTCTGGGTGTAAATCCATTCACGCGCGCGTCTGAAGTATCGACTGATTTTAATGGGACCTCAAATGTGATTACGTTCAACGGTACGTCTACCGGCGGGGCATTCCCCGGCACCGGCTTCACATTGGAAACGGCGAACTATACGGCTGGCTCCGCTCCCCACTTCGTCGGTGTGCCCCGCGTGTTTTATACCAAAAGCTATACGGCTGACGGATGGAACGCTGATTGGAGAACTTCAACATATTGGACTTTTGCGCCGAACGATTTGAATAGCAATGGTACGGTCGACAGCTATGAGCTTCATGATAGTCGTCAACCTTCTGCGGGCGACTATCCGAAAGCGGGAGACGTTGCAGTTGTTGGATGGGTGCCATGGACAGATCCCAACACAGCGGATCGTGGTATGCCACACGGGATTGCGATCAATCAATCGGAAACTGTTGCGGAGTTACGCTTTACAAAAATGACAAACGCTTCTGGAAGTCCGGTTGCGCGTGTCTATGCATCGAACTTTCAGTTCAGGCCGACCGTCGTTGTTAATAATGGCCAGATTGCAAGTAGTGTAGGATCATTTAGCGATGGAATCGTGAGTGGCGAAGGCGCGTTCTGGATTCGGAGCACGGGCGGAAATCTATCGGATCCAACATTTAATAACGTTGACCTTGGTGCGTTCAACGAAGAGGACTCGAGCTACTTTATTTACGAGACAACCCTCGCATCAGCAAATTATGTTAATACACCAAGTGTTGTTCCAAATTTAATGATGGCGACTGACAACTGGGGAGACAATGATCGGTCATCGACGATTTCGAAAGATATTACCGTGAACGGTGATCTAGAAATTCTTGGCGACATGAATCTTGTTCTGCCTACCGGTGCGACTGGAAATATAACCGTAATAAATAATCTGCGCTTCTTCCGCTCCAACGCAAAAGGAAATGATAGTGGTGGAGGCGGCGAATTGAGATTCGGCAATACAGGAACGGCGCGTACGGTAACGGTGTTCGGTGATCTTATTCTCGGAAACGGATACGCGGCGAACGTGTTTGTGAATGCTCCAGGGACGACACCATTAACGCATGTGTTTAATTTGTACGGAGATTTCTTGCAGCGCACGACGTCGGGTAACGGTTTCAAAGGCGGCGCGAATACCGCGAATGACAGAATTGTCATGAACCTGCTTGGAACGACATCGGTAGTACTCAACAACGCGGCAGGGGATGCACCACAGTTTTATGCGTTGACGGTTAATAAGGGATCGTCAATAGCAACGACAGTGACGGCCAACGCAGCTTTTACACTGACAGGCGTTACGAATACACCAACAAAGGCGCTTACGCTGTCAAACGGTCTTTTGATCTTAAACAATAGTGCAACCAGTATCAATCTGACGACAGGTGGCGGTGATTTCCGAATTCCTGCAACGGCAGGCCTACAAGTTTCCGCAGGAGCAGTCGCTGTGAGTGGTACTGATACGGGATTACTGCTTGATGGTTTATTGCGTGTGAGTGGCGGAACGGTAAACATGGATGGTGGAGCTGGCGTAAACAACTACATTGAATACTCCGCATCCGGAATGGCGACGCTTGAAGTGACAGGTGGATCGCTCACGGTGGGATCGCAAATCCGTCGCAATTTGACCAGCACCACAGGTGTGTTGAAGTATTCACAAAGTGGCGGTACGGTGCAGATTGCCAAACGTGCTGCGCCTAACAACACGCGTGGTGTTTTTGAAATTATAAATGCAGGAAGCATGTTTAATCACACCGGCGGAAGTTTTATAATTTCCAATGGCGTGAATAGCACGACGGTGCCTTCACTCTGGCTTGAGCCGGAGACTTCGTTGGTGAGCGCGGCATCGACTATCAATATTGGCGATGCCAATACGCTTTCGGGTGTCAATAGTCAGAACATTGGTATCAAGTCGACGATTCCGCTACATCATGTTGTGGTTGCTGGAAGTAATTCGCCAATCATAAGAATTTATGTGTTACCACTAACGTTGAACGGTAGCCTTACCGTTAGCAATGCGACCACGTTTAACGCGAATGGATTGGGACTTAACATTGGCGGCAGTATGGCTGTCAATGGCACGTTCATTCCGGCGGGCAATACCACCACTTTTACCGGAACAGGGACTATCTCTGGTACTACCTCGCTGTTGACTTTCTACAACCTGGAAAAAACTGCATCGGGCGTTCTTACACAGTTAAAAAACTTTACAGTTGCTAAAGACTTGAGTATTCTGTCAGGAACATTCGTAGGCTCTACATATACCACGTTGTTGAAGGGAAATGCAACGATTGATGCAACGTATACGAACACAACCGGCACAGGATTAAGTTTTGTGGGAACTTCACAACAAGTACTTCAACGCACAAACGCTGGAACCGGAACACTTGGTATAATGACAATCGATAATCCATTCGGTGTTCGTGTTCCAGATAACAGCGGCTATAATTTTACCATCACAAGTGGTTTACGTTTAGCACGCGGCGTATTCGACATTAGTAGCGGCTTGTTGACGTTCGGTGTAGCCGCGTCGATTACGGCAGTTAACCCTTTTGGTGTAACGAATATGATCCAGACCAATAGCTCGTTCACTGACAACGGTGTTCTTAAGTATTTTCCGGCGAACTCAACGACAGATTTTATATTTCCAGTAGGGCAAGCGTTGTATACACCGGTGAGATTCGATTTCTCGTCAGTTGGTAATACCACAGGCCCAGGTTCGCCTCGCGTTCTTGTGAGGCCAGCAAATGAAATTCACCCATCAGTGATTGAAAATGTTGAAGCTCCGGATCCAGAGATCGTTGACGCCGACAACGTGTTGAAGTATCATTGGATCATCAACGCTGATAACGTGTCTTCTTCATTCCGGACGGACATGATGCTCTACTATGATCAGTCGTTGGTTGGCGTAACATCCCCGTATTCGGAAACGGATTATATCGCAGCGCGTGTGTTGAGTGACGCGAACCCAAGTAATAATATTGAGAAGTTCTCCATCGCTGAGGTGAACGAGACGTCGAATGTGATTTCTTTTAGCTTCACAGGTGTGACAGATGCCGGTATATCGGGTGAATACTTCGCTGGTGTCGATGATGCAATTCCAAATAACATCCGTACGTTCACGACGACACGTTCTGGTAACGTGAGCGACGGTGCCGCGTTTACAGGTGTATATGATCAAGCGGTTCCGGGTGGGGGCGTGCCTAATGGTTCGGAATTGATTGTAAGCGCTGGACATACGTTGAACTTCGACGTCAGCGGCGTGAACCTTTATAAAACGCACATTCAGGCTGGCGCCACGCTGCAAATTCCTGATGGTTCATTGGACCATCGTTTAGGTGTAATCACCGGAGAGGGAACCTTACGCGTCGTTAGCAGTAACTCGAGTGCAACACTACCAGCAGCATACTACAATGATTTTTTTACCTGCTCTGGTGGAACCCTTAACTATGATGGTACCGGATCATACGAAGTTATGGGAAGTATTACCATGGTCAGAAATTTAGTGCTGAATGGATCGGGATCTAAAGTGCTTGCGAATAATGATATCTACGTTTGTGACGATTTTTCCATTACGGCTGGAGCGTTCAGAAACGACGTGAACAACAGAACGGTTACTGTAGGCGATGACTTGTTAATCACAAATACTTCAGCGGTAGGCTACCGGATCGGTACAGGCAATGTAACCGTTAATGGAGATTTAATTCAAGAGGGCGGATTTTTTATCGGCAGTACAAACGCCCGGCTAACAATTGCACAGGATCTACTCATGTCTGGTGGTTCTTTTAATCCCGGATCAGGTGGCTATACACGCATTGGCCGTCACTTAAATTTTAGCGGAGGAACATTTAGCGGCGGTTCCAATACCATGCGATATGTTTTCAACGGCTCCGTTCCTCAAGCGATCATAGGTGATTTTACAATTGCTCCCGCGTATTTTAATCGATTAGAAATCAGCAACAGTGAAGGTGTCTTCTTAAATGGAAATGTCACCGTCAATAATTTGCTTGTACTTACCAATGGGAATATACATCCAGGCCTAAATCGCTTTCTGCTAACAACTGCGGCAATCGTTTCACCAGCTCCGGGACGTTCCAATTCATTTGTCTCCGGGAGATTATACAAGTCTCTTGCAGCGGGAAGTTCTTTTACTTTTCCGATCGGCAAAGGAACGTATTGGAGAACGGGATCTATTAACGCCACAAGTGCAGCAAGAACTTGGGACATGGAATTCTTTCAGGGCAAAGCGGATATTCTCGAGCCTACTGTTGACAACATGACGCCAACGGTAGCCGCGCCGCCAATACTTCAAATCAGTTATGGTGAATATTGGAAAATTTCTGATGATGCATCACCAACTACCGGAAGGGTAGGATTAAGTTGGGGCGTAGAAAGTGATGTCTCTGCCAACGCATCAGAACGAACTGCATTAAAAGTCATGGTGTGGAATGACGCCACTTCATCGTGGGATAATTATGGTGGCGGTACTTTTAGCGCAGGCCATACACAATCACGTGGTACCTTTATCGCGGCAAACACGTTGAGTTTTAGTAGCCACATTGTTACCTTAGGTTCGACTGAAACTGCGAATCCATTACCTGTCGTCCTAAAATCATTCGCTGGACAAAATATCGGGGGCTACAACAAACTATTCTGGAAAACGGAGTTTGAACGGAACAATGATCACTTTGAAATTCTCCATTCTGTAGATGGCGAAACTTTCGACGTCGTTGGTACTGTAAAGGGCAACGGATCGGACCGCGATGGTGAACACTACAGTTTTGTTCACGAAACGCCAAGCATAGGAAAAAACTACTACCGTCTCAAACAGGTCGACTATGATGGGAAGTTTGAGATGTTTGACAAGGTGGTAATGCTGACTGTGGAAGCAGAAGATATTGCGCTTGACTTTAGCATGTCACCGAATCCGACGGACCAATCATCTGTTACATTGCACATTGCTAAAGATGTCAATCTTGATATTCGTGTTCGGGTGATAGATCTTTCTGGCAGGGTAGTGATGCAGCGTACAATCACAAACGACAACAAGCACTACGCTGATTTGGAGTTTGTATTTGGAAAGCCGATGGCTGCTGGCGTTTATGTTGTTGAGCTAACGCAGGGTGTACGTCGCATGGCGAAGCGATTGGTTGTTCACTAATGTTATACTTAACGAACCTCGTTGACGAGATTGAGAATATGGCAGGCTGCGAGGCCTGCCGTTTCTGTTCTTAGGCGGCTCTGTCCTAAACTTACTTTTTGAAATCCTGCGACAACGGATTGTTCTAACTCATCGCGTGAGAAATCGCCCTCGGGACCGACGAGTACACAGTAGGATTGTGCAGCCACAGCAGCGTGTTGTAAATGTAGAGGGTTGTTGGAGTCTACGTAGGCAATGAATCGCTGTTGCGCTGTGATAGAAGGTAGTAGTTTCTTTAGCGTCGTCACTTCGTCAATCAGGGGAAGCTGGGGCTTTAAAGATTGCTTCATTGCACTGACGGCTACTTTGCGAAGACGATCACTTTTTAGATAAGCTCGTTCTGTATGATCACATTCGATCAAAGAAATTCTGTGTATGCCAAACTCAACAGCTTTCTCTACAAACCACTCAATTCGTTCATTGTTTTTAGTAGGGGAGATCGCGATATGAATTTGAAAAGAGGGAGTGGCTGCTGCAGTGCTTTTTTTAATTTCGAAACGGCATTCCTTTTCCGAAGCCACCGTAATAATGGCATCATAAAAAAAGCCCTTCCCATCAGTGATGACTAGGCTGTCACCAACTTTTCTGCGAAGGACTTTAATGCAATGTCTTGATTCTTCAAGATCCAGGTGATGGATCCCTTCAGCAATATGCGGCTGATAGAAAAGATTCACGATTACGCTTGTTACGCGTATTGCTGTTGAAGCTTCTCAACCAGCGAAACGTATTCATCGATCGATGTCTCTTTGGATTTGCCTTTTTGATCTGCCCAAGCATCAAACTTTGCGATCGCCTTAAAGTCAAAACCTCCGGGACGATCACCACTCACGTCTCCTTCTGTTGCTTGTTTGAAAAGTGCATACAAAAGCAAAAGCTCTTCATTTGAAGGTCGCTTGGTAAGCGCTTTGGACTTTTCGACGGCCTGCTGAAACTGTTCTTGTGTCGCCATGATCTTAACCGCGTTTAGGCATTTCGATGTATGGTCTAAGCTTTTCGCCAGTATAGATCTGTCTTGGTCTTCCGATAGGCTCCTTGTTTTCACGCATCTCTTTCCATTGTGCGATCCATCCCGGCATACGACCCATCGCGAACATTACCGTGAAAAGGTCAGTAGGAAGGCCAAGTGCCCGGTAGATAATTCCAGAATAGAAGTCAACATTTGGATACAATCTTCTTTCTACGAAGTAAGGATCTTTTAACGCGGCTTCTTCAAGCTTCTTGGCAATCTCCAATACAGGATCGTTCACGCCAAGTTTGTTGAGCACGTCGTCAGCAGCTTTTTTGATGATCTTCGCGCGCGGATCGAAGTTTTTGTACACCCTATGTCCGAATCCCATCAAACGGAATCCGCTGTTTTTATCTTTTGCCTTATTGATCCATTTCTCAGTATCGCCGCCGTCTTTGCGAATGTTCTCTAACATCACAATAACTTCCTGGTTTGCACCACCGTGAAGCGGTCCCCACAGTGCGTTGATACCGGCTGATATAGAAGAGTATATACTTGCTTTCGATGATCCTACAATTCTTACGGTTGATGTCGAACAGTTTTGCTCGTGATCAGCGTGGAGGATAAGAAGCTTGTCAAGTGCGTCTGCAACAACAGGGTCTACTTCGTACTGTTCTGCTGGCAGAGCAAACATCATCTTGAGGAAACGCGCACAATAGGCGAGTGAATTGTCAGGATAGTTAACAGGATGTCCAACAGCATTTTTATATGCCCAAGCAGCGAAGGTTGGCATTTTGGCCAGTGATCTTACAATGCTTAGATAGACGCCTTCCGCAGATCGGTTAGGATCTAGTGATTCGGGATAGAAAGCTGTTTGTGAACAGAACAGCGATGCCAATACGCCCATCGGGTGTGCAGTAGAAGGGAATCCGTCGAGAATTTTCTTAACGTCTTCGTGCACGAGCGTGTGTGTCTTGATGTCGTGCTGGAATTTTTGATACTGTGGTTGCGTAGGCAGTTCACCGAAGATCAATAGATAAGCAACTTCAAGGAAGTTAGACTTCTCCGCAAGATCTTCAATGGAGTATCCACGATACCTGAGAATTCCGTTGTCACCATCGAGAAAAGTAATGGCACTCTTAGTAGCCCCGGTGTTTTTGTATCCAAGGTCTAGGGTGATCACTTTGGCTTTCTCAAGGAGGTCACTGATATCAACAGCTACTTCACCTTCAGAGCCTTCAATTACAGGTAAAGTATACGACTTCCCGTCAATAATCAATTCAGCAGTTTTCGACATGTTTATGCGTTTTTAACATCGGTTTTAAATATACAGGCTAGAATGTTGCTGGCGAAAGATTGCCATAAAAAAATCTGGATTTCAATTATTTCCCAGAATTAACGGAAGACCGTCTTTAGAAGAGCCTACAATAACAACTTTGCTATTCGGTGACTTAGACAGTTCTAATGTTGCTTCAATACCTCTCATTTTCAATAGTTTGTCACTCAAACTGCTGTTTACAATGTTATTGGCTCGTGCTTCTCCCTCTGCTGCGATACGTTTACGCTCGGCTTCGCTCTTTTCTTTGTCTAATCGAAACTGATACGCCAAAGCTTCCTGCTCTTGCTGAAGTTTGTTTTCGATAGCGCCTTTAATTTGCTCAGGAAGTACGATCGATCGAATTAAAACAGCAGTCGCGTTTACGTAGTTCAGTTGAAGTATCTTTTCTGTTTCTGTTTTGATCGCGCCTTCAACCTCTGCACGTTTCGTAGAGTAAATTTCTTCAGCAGTATAACGTCCCATTACTTGTCGTACCGTAGACCTAACTTCGGGAATTACCAAAACACGAATGTAATCGTCGGTTGATGTGCGATAGAATTTTTGATGAATGTAACCAATCTTATCAGGCATCGGATTATAACGCGCGCTCACGTCAACGTGTATAGAAAGTCCGTTTTTGTCTAGCACATCCATGTTTTCATCTGAAGATGTCTCGTTGATTGAATACACGAACACATCATTCCACGGTGCCTTGGTATGAAATCCTTCGCCGATCACCGTCTCTTTATCCAACCCCTCGCCAAACTTGTAAAAAATAATCGCGCGTTCGGAAGTTGCGATCGTATAAAAGAGACTTGATGAAAGCGCCATCACGACGAATAACAAGATTACCCCGATAATAATCATCGGTACTAGTCTTCGGTTGTTCATAGGTGTATTGTATTTATAAGGTGTAAAGTTCGAAGGTTCATCTCATGCCGCATCGCCTGGCTTCGGCGGTCGGGGCAATCCCATCAGTTTGCCGATCACTAAAACTACAAATAAATTTCCCCAGACGGCCTCCAAAATTCCGATGTTCCGAATAAGTCTACTGGCTTCGGGTTGTCCCGGGTCCATGCCCCCGAGAATAGCTAAACTATACGTAACACACTCGGAATAATTTGGGAAACCTATCGCCAGCCTTGGGTTTAAACTTCCTGGTTTAATCAGACAGATCAAGTCATATAAAGAGCCGAATGAAATTCCAATCATCAAGAAAACACAGGCCGATCCCCAAAGCTTGTCAGGTGTCAAGTACTCGCCCGAGAAGATGTCGCGGATAGCAAAACTGATGATGATCACTTCAGTGACGAATAACATAGCGTGCACCAGCAACAAAATGATCCGACGATCGGGAACATCGATGAAAGTGTAGTAGGGGAACTCGACCAGCAATCCGACCCCAATGCTACCGAAGAGAAGAAGGAGGTAGATACGGATCAGCGTCTTGCTATTGGTGAAATTGCGGAGAAGGTCCCACAGCAAAAACGAATAGGTTAGACCAAAAATTGAAAAGATGGTGATAACCAGCTTAGCCTCAGGTGTCTTCGTGTCTTCGATCACATGACCAGATAAAGTCAATCCAAACACGATGATGATAATTTGGATGAATACAATATTCCGGTAATCTTTCTGTTTCTCAGTGTCGGCAGCGGCCCGCGACTTATTGAAGAAGCTGTTGAGCATAGTGGGTGCGTTGGCGGTTTCCGTTCACAAGTTGACTTTAATTATTTTCAAATTCAACTTCCATTATGGAGAATTAAATGCTTAAAATTGAGTATGTTGATAGGCTCTAAATAAAGTTTGATGACAAGAGGTGTCCCGACAGTTAATGTAGCCGCTCGATGGTTCTTGCGCCGCGGATGCATACTCATCAAACTCGCCTTCATTAGCATTACCATTTTTATTGCGGCGCCTTCCCGAGCACAGCAGTCCGTGATCGATAGTCTTCAGCGTGTGCTCGAAGATTCTGATGATCTGAAGGTTAAAGCCGACGTCCTTCATCGCATGGCGTCTGAGATTTGGGACTACGATTTTGAAGATGGCCTAACCTATTCACGGGAATCTTATCAGATCGCCAAACGCGCATCATACAAAAAAGGAATGGCCATTGCCCAAGCCGATGTCGCCTTATACCATTACTTTAAAGGAGACTATCCTAATGCCTTGAAATTCTTATATGAAGCACTGGATATTTCACGCGGCGAAAGAGATACGTATGTGGCCTCCATTCAAATTAGACTCGCTAATTTACACCGAGAGCAATCTCATTTCGACTCTGCCGAATACTATTACACCCGCGCCGCCATCAATGTCGACGAGGCCAAACCATCCATCGCACTAGGTCAACTCTTTCTCAACAAAGGTATCCTCGACTATACCTTGTCTCGTCATCTGGCTGCACGCAAAAATTTTAAGAAGGCGCTTCATGTGCGTTTCGCCTTGGGCGATAGTCTGGGGATTGGCGAGACTTGGAAATTTCTTGGCATCGTGTCAAGTGCGCTGGCCGACTACGATACGGCAGCGGTTTACTTCAAAAATATCCTTCGCCTCTCGCGTACGTATCAAAATCCCGAATTGCTCATCTTCTACAATATTCATCAAGGCGAGCTTTCATTTAGAAAAGGAGATTTTGTTACGGCCACAAAGTTGTTTACCGAAGCACTTGATTCCTTGGCCAAGCACGATTATAAAAGGTACCGCGCCTTGGTGATGAAAAGCATCGGCCAAGTGTTTGAATGGGAGGGAGACTATCCACGAAGCCTTGAGTTTTACTTCAATGCGCTGCGAATTGAAGAAGAACTAAAAAGCAAACATGAAATTGCACGCACAAAACAACTGATGGGCTGGGTGTATGTAAACCAGTTCGACTTCGAAAGGGCAACGCGAATGGCATCGCAAGCCGCGACCACCTTCCGGGAATTGAAGGATGACTTTGGTCTTTCCGACTACTATACGCTTTCGGGGTACGTTGCTTTTAGTCGCAAACAATACGATAAAGCGATTCAATATTATGATTCGGCTTTCGTTATCCGTGATCGGTTGGGCGCATTGCTGCCAACGGCGCAGGTCTTGAATCACATCGCGGAAACACAGATCGCGTTGGGGCAGTATGAGTTGGCAGGAATCTATGCGAAACGGGTTTATGAAATCGACCATCGGGTAAACAACCGCGTGGGGATTGCATCTTACTACAACACGATGAGTGCGATCGCCTTGGCAACCGATGACGACCGTGAAGCGGAAAACTTTGCGCAACAAGCACTGACGGAAGCCACGTTGATTCGTTCTGCTCCACAACGAAGAAAAGCGTATCAGAATTTGTTTACCGTATATAAGAAGATGGGGCGTCACGAAAAGGCCGTTCAATATTACGATCGATACATTCAACTCGACGACAGCCTGTACACCACGCACAGCGTCACACGTCAAGCGGAATTGGAGGCACTCTATCGTTTAGAGAAACGGGAACAAGAGATCCGTGATTTACATGAGCGGTCTGCATTGCAACAAGCCACACTTGATAGTCAGAATGCTCAGATCAAATTTCAAAATACCGCCAACATATTCTTCATTCTTGGAATCATACTGCTGGGATCTCTCGCTTACGTCCTTTTCCGGTACAGTCGCGCGAAGAATGCCGTAAACCTTGAGCTTAGCACCCTCAACCAGGAGATTACCACGCAGCAAAAAGAAATACAGCACCAGGCATTGGAGCTTCAGCATGCGAACCAGGCGCTGACGCAATTGAACCGCGAACTGCTTGAAAAAACAGAAGAAATTGAAGCGCAGTCCGAAGAACTTCGCGAGAGCAACGAGATTATCGTCGCAATGAACCACGATTTGGATTCGATTGTCACCAAGCGTACCGTGCAGCTGAAAGAGGCTTATAAAGAGCTCGATACTTTTTTCTACCGGTCGTCGCATGATTTCCGTCGCCCGCTCACGACATTCATGGGGCTAGCCGAAGTTGCTAAAGTCACGTTGCAAGATAAGGCTGCATTGGAACTGTTCGAGAAAGTAAAAGAAACTGCGAAGGCCTTGGACAAAATGCTGATCAAACTCCAATCGATCAGTGATGTAGGCGCACAAGAACTTGTGTTCAAGGAAGTGTTTGTGAAAGCGATCTTCGAAGGCATTTGTCATGGATTTCAAGAAGAGCTGCGTAGCAAGGAATTTCACGTTGAGTGTGACGTCGACCTCAAGCAGTGCTTCGTGTCGTACCCGGCGATGATTAAAGTTATCCTAGAGAATCTGGTGGAGAACGCCATCCAATTTTCTAACGTGGTGAATCCTTGGATGAAACTTAAGGCGTGGGAGGAAGGCGAACAGGTTATCCTTTGCTTTGAAGATAATGGTCAAGGTATACCGGCGGAACTTAAGGAGCGCGTGTTCGATATGTATTTCCGCGGGAGCGAACGCTCAAAAGGCAATGGCCTCGGCTTATACATTATCAAAAAAGCAGTTCAAAAATTGAACGGGCAAATTACCTTAGAAGATCATGCGCCGATGGGCTCTAAATTCACCATCACACTTCCGCTCAATCAGCCCCAGGTGATGGGTAAAATTCTGATTTGAACGTCGCGGTCTAATGCGAATCTAATCACTTTTATTTCAACAAGCCGATCAGCTTTGCTATACTCACATAGGCATTGTAAGGTTCGCCTTCGGAAATGAAAATACGAGGCGATCTGCCGTCAACCCTTGCCGTGCATATACCAGTTGAAGCGCAAATGACACAGTCGCATCATTTTTCATACGTGAAAAGTCGATGACGGATTTTTGATGATGTTACACTTGATGGGGCAGTAGTTCTTACGATATTTGCGCGCGAGAAATCCCTCCTCATATTTTTTGATATCGTGTAGTTGAATAAAAGATACGTCCATGAAATTTAATGTCTTCAGAAATAAAAGTTTTGCAATCGACCTCGGTAACACCAACACGTTGGTAAGTGACCAGGACGGCGTGAAGTTATGTCAGCCATCATGCATTGTATTCGACAACAAGGGCCAAACGGTGAAAGCTGTAGGCGACCAAGCATACCGCATGTTGGAAAAAAATCATGAGGAACTTCGCCCGGTCAAACCATTGCGCGGCGGCGTGATTGCAGACTACGATTCGGCAACGCGCATGATCCGCGAACTAATCAAACAAGCTGACCGTAATCCGTCGTTCTTTTCTGGATATGATAATATTTTGTCAAGTGTACCGTATCACACAACCGAAGTAGAGCGTAGGGCGCTTCGTGATGCTGTTGATCAGTTTAATGCCCGACGTACCTCGCTCTTTTACGAACCCCTCGCAGCTGCATTGGGCATTGGTCTGGACATCAGAGAGCCGCAAGGCAAGATGGTGATCGATATTGGTGGTGGCATTACGGAGATCGTGGTGATCTCTTTATCCGGTGTAGCGGCTTTCCAATCTACCAAGATCGCCGGCGATACTTTCGACGAAGCCATTCAAGACCACTTCCGTCGCAATTATAATATGGCGATTGGTTTGAAAACGGCTGAACAGGTGAAGATCAACGTCGGCGCTGTGACAACAGAAATCGCAGACAAACCGGCGCCAATGATGGTGAGAGGCAAGGACCTTGTTGAGGGAATTCCGGTCACCCGAAAAATTGATTTTAATGAAGTCGTTTTCATTCTCGAGAAATCTTTTAGCTCAATAGAACATTGCATTATCCAAACCCTTGAGACTTGTCCTCCGGAACTAGCGGCCGATATTTATGAAAATGGTCTTCATATTACAGGTGGTAACGCGTTGATCCGTGGCATCAAAGAACGCCTCGAGGCACGCATTAAGCTTCCCGTTCATCTCGACGAGGATGGTCTTACAGCCGTAAGTAGAGGTGCAGCTGTCCTGTTGCGTGAGCCAAAGAAGTATAAAAGTATTCTATTCGAATAGATCGCTTTGGCAGCACACTGATTCACTTTGAATGTGAACGAAATCTATGAAGCGGGAAGGTTAAAGATTTCCCCTTAGTTCTTGTTCTCGTTCAATAGACTCAAACAACGCCTTGAAGTTCCCTTTGCCAAATGATTTTGCGCCATTGCGTTCGATGATTTCAAAGAATACCGTCGGTCTATCTTGAATGGGCTTCGTGAAAATTTGAAGTAAATAACCCTCTTCGTCTCGATCGATGAGAATGTTTAGCCTTCGAAGTTCTGCGAGATTCTCGTTGATAGATCCTACACGATCCATTACATCCTCGTAATAGTTCTCGGGTACATAAAGAAACTCCATACCACGCTTACGCAATTCGGCTACGGTGTGTAAAATATCATCGGTCGCGATAGCAATGTGTTGTACTCCTGGTCCTTTATAAAAATCAAGGTACTCTTCGATCTGTGATTTCTTCTTGCCAGCGGCAGGTTCATTGATCGGGAACTTGATGTATCCATTTCCATTTGATACAACCTTCGACATCAATGCGCTGTATTCCGTTGAGATGTCGTTGTCATCGAATGTAACGAGCAGTTTAAAGCCCATTACTTTCTCATAGAATTCAACCCAAGTATTCATCTTGCCCAGTTCAACATTGCCGACGCAGTGGTCGATGTGCTTCAGGCCGATCGGGGTAACAGGTGCAGCGCTTTTGCGTGGTTGATATCCTGGAAGGAAAGCTCCGTTGTAGTTTTTACGTTCAACAAAAGTGTGAATCGTTTCTCCGTATGTTTTGATGGAAGCGACTACCACTTCTCCATGTTCGTCTTTTAGTGTCTGAGGTTCAATGGCAGGAGCAGCGCCACGCGATGTAGTTTCAAGGAAAGACTTCCGGGCGTCGTCGACCCAAAGCGCCAATACTTTTACGCCATCACCATGCTTAGCGACATGCTGCGCGATAGGAGAGTCGGTATTGAGCGCGGTAGTAAGAACGATGCGAATTTTGTGTTGCTGTAACACGTACGAAGCACGATCGCGAATGCCGGTCTCTGGGCCAGCATAGGCAACCAACTCGAATCCCATCACATGCTGATAAAACAGCGCCGATTGTTTGGCGTTACCTACATAAAGCTCAATATAGTCTGTACCATTTAAGGGAAGGAAGTCTGTCATACAATTACAGTTTAGTGCCCAAAATTAATCCGCATGCTAGTAACATCGAAGCAATGCAAAGGACATTCGGTATTATCGATTTTCAAGAATTTTTATTGGCCGAGGTCGACGAAAGTAGGGGGTGTGACCAAATTTTATATCCGTTTTTTCAAACAAAAAACCAGGATCGAGGCCATTTCTGTTTTGTATTTCGATGTTTTATTGAATATTTGAAAAAATTTTCAAGATGGATATTCAGGCACTCGACAAAGCACTTCAGGCTATTATCGCGAAGCGCGAAGAACTTAATAAGATCGATTACAACAATCCAAAATACGACGACCTAGAAGAGCAACTTCACGATATGGAAGACGCGTTTCAAGTGACGTATGGCGAGTACGTTGAAGAAGCGCTGCAAGATGTTCATGACGAACTTTGTCCTGACAATGACGTGTTGATGCCCATTGCCTACCTCGGAAAAGGTATCTATGTTGAATCAGATAAATATCCGGATACTGACACCAAACTCATTCTTGCCGCTAATCCTCCCCGCCTTATTCTGACCATTGGAAGGGACAAGCAGGAAGTGGTATGGACGGCGAAATAGATTTCGATTGCGGGGTGTTCTGCACCTGTAAAGGAGAGAGCCCAACTCAACTATTGAGATTGGGCTCTTTTTAATTTAGGCGATGTTTTTATCCCGTTGATAACGCGCTTTAAAACCCTACCTTTTGCCTTACGCGCCCCAATACTTCGAGCGCAATAACCCTTGCCTTCGCTTCACCTTGCGCCAGCTTTTTGTCAATCTCGGCCGGGTTGTTCATATAGAAATTAAATGCTTCACGCTCTGCTTTGTATTTCTCTACAATAAGATCAAACAATGCTTGTTTAGCATGCCCATAGCCGAAGTTGCCGGCCAAATACTTGGCGCGAAGCGCTTCTTTTTGTTCTGGTGTAGCCATCAGGCTGTAAATCGCAAACACATTGTCGGTGTCGGGATTTTTGGGTTCCTCCATTGGCGTGCTGTCCGTTTTGATCGATTTGATCTGCTTTAACAGATCTTTATCGGGAAGAAAAATGTCGATGATGTTACCATAGGACTTGCTCATTTTTTGCCCATCTGTTCCGGGGATGGTCATCACTTCCTCAGCGATTCGAGCTTCCGGGATTACGAACGTGTCGCCATATTGATTGTTGAAAGCACTGGCGATATCACGTGCCATCTCCACATGCTGACGTTGGTCTTTTCCTACAGGGACAAACTCAGCATTGTACAAAATGATGTCTGCAGTCATGAGCACCGGATAGGTGAATAATCCCGCATTGACATCCGATAGCCGTTCTGATTTGTCTTTAAATGAGTGTGCATTTGCCAGCATCGGGTAAGGCGTAAAGCAATTCAAATACCACGTGAGCTCACATACTTCCGGAATGCGACTCTGACGATACAGGAAGTTTTTGTCGATATCAAATCCAAAGGCCAACCATGCTGCGGCCACGGCCCTCACGTTTGCTGTTCGGGTCTCTGCATCCTTAATGGTAGTAAGAGAATGTAGATCGGCAATAAAGAAAAATGATTCGTTGCCCGTTTTTTTGGATAGTTCGATTGCAGGAATAATGGCGCCCAAAAGATTTCCTAAATGCGGGCGGCCACTGCTCTGAATTCCGGTTAAGATTCTGGCCATAGTTTTGCAAAGAAAATAAAATAAAGCGGAACTGAATTTAGTTTTACCTTTGAACATAAAATTTAGAGAATGTTTCGAGCGATATCTTTCTTCATCATCGTGCTGGCTGCCAACACTACTTTTGGGCAGCTCACTAAACCCATCCAGTTTCGTGAGGAGACCTTTGATTTCGGTACCGTAGCCGAAGAAGGTGGCCCCGTAGAGCATGAATTTGTGTTCACCAACACGAGCGATCGTGCCATTAGAATCTTGAACGTTCAACCCTCGTGTGGATGTACCACACCGGCATGGTCGAAGGATGTAATCGCGATCGGAAAGACTGGCTACGTGAAAGCGGTTTTTGATCCAAAATCTCGACCGGGCTATTTTACAAAGACTTTAAGCGTAACCACTGACTTCGATGCTACACCCATTGTGCTGCAGATCAAAGGCACCGTGAACGCATCTGGCGCAGCGGAAGCACTCAACGAATTTCCGCATGCGCTCGGCAATATGAAATTCAAGCACACCTCGTTCAAGCTTGGTCGTGTCTTTCATAAAGACGAATGGACCGTGCGTGATTTTCAAGTTGTTAACGCTGGCATGAAGGCGATCACGCTCACGAAAGTTGTAGGACCGTCCTATATAAAAATAGACATGACACCGAAATTGATTCCTGCGGGTGGAATTGGAAATATCAAGGTGAGCTACAATGGAAAGCTCAAGGGTAAGTATGGATATCAATCTGATAATGTTGAACTGCATACCGACGATGAGCTGAGTCCCGTAAAATCATTTTCAGTGTATGCAACGCTGGAAGACGACTTCTCAACGCTTTCCCCGGAAGAACTTTCTAAGGCTCCCCAAGTTAGGGTAGGTGCAACGGAGTTAGACTTTGGAAGATTCAACCAAGGTTCTACCTCAGAGCGTGAACTTCCTGTTTCCAACGTAGGAAAGCGCGAGCTTCAAATCAAATCGTTGCAGGGGAATTGTAATTGTATTACGGCGCATGCCGCGAAAGAAACACTAAAGCCGGGCGAGACAACTACGATCAAACTTACATTCACAGCCGATAGAAGTGGGACGCAGCAAAAAGCGTTGACAATTTATACCAACGATCCACAGAATCCAGTCGTAAGGGTGTGGTTGAAAGCTTATGGATATTAAACTAAAGTAAGCATCATAAAAAAGCCATCCGGATTTTATCATCAGGATGGCTTTTTTTATCCGGCAAGGGATAAACTAATTCTTCAAGAACTTATCCGCCTTTGTTTTGATCATGTCACGATCAGCAGTGATAGAAGGATCGCTATACACGTGCTGGCTGATTTCAGCAACAACACCTTTTTTGTATCCAAGTTTGTTGGCGATTTGCTCACAGAAAACTACCTCGCTACGGAAAACCTGGCCATCCATTTTCATGAGTTGAATCAAGTAATAGAGGTGTTCAAATTTTTCGTCTTGCGTTAAGCTATTGATGTTAGCAATAGGCTTCGGATTGCTAATCATTTGTTCAACTTCTTCTTTGCTGATACCATTTGCTTTAGCAATGGCATAGATGAGTTTAGATTCACGATCGGCAACGGATTTATCGCTTGCAGCGAGATTGATCAGTACGTTTAGTTCGGCTTTTTTGTCAAAAATCATAGAGCTCGTTGGTTAGAGGTGCAAATTTTAAAAAATAGACTATGAATTTATGTGTAAAATACAATGTTTTGGTACATCAACAAAATAATTGGTAGGCTTAAACCCGCGATGCAACCCTTATATTTGCAGGCTGTCTTTAGGTCAAATTAGAAAATACTATGAAGAACTTATGGTTAGTGGCCCTCCTGGTAATGGTGACTTTGCCTGCTATGGCACAAGAAACACAGACCCGTACACTAGGATCCTTTTCCGGTGTGAAGGTCTCTGAGGGAATCGATGTATACCTTAAAAAGGGAGACAAGGAAAGTGCAAGGGTGGAAGTAACGGGTACAAAACCAGAGAACGTGATAACCGAAATTTCAGGAAGCTATTTAAAGGTGGAAATGAAAGACGGTACGCATGGTATGCGCGCTAAACTTAGCGTCAAGGTATATGTGACTTATGTCACGATCGATAAACTCTCAGCGAGCTCTGGCGGAAACATCTTTGCTGACGCAGTCATCAAATCCAGAAACTTGGACCTTCATGCATCAAGTGGTGGTAGTATTGAAATCTCCGTCGATGCGACGACAGTCTCTGCGGGTGCTTCGAGTGCTGGACAGATAGATTTACAAGGTCACACTACGGAACTTCAAGCGGATGCAAGCAGCGGCGGACAAGTAAATGCGTATGACCTCGAAGCGGAATCTGTAGAAGCTGAAGCAAGTAGCGGCGGATCGCTAAAGGTTAATGCAAAAGAAAGCATCGATGCCCAAGCCAGCAGTGGTGGAACCATTCGCTACCATGGCAACCCCAGCAAACAAATGACAAACTCTAGCTCTGGCGGCTCTGTCAAGAAATCGAATTAATACATAAGCCTCACCTTGAGGTAGAGAAGCTGAAAGTCACGAATGATTTTCAGCTTTTTTTTTGTAAAAAAAATCGCGCAATGAAGGACTTTCACGATTAACTTTTAACTTTTAACTTTTAACTTTTAACTTTTAACTTTTAACGATTAACGATTAACGATTAACGATTAACGATTAACGAATATGCACGCCAACGCACTAAAGGGCCAGCCGCGCAATGATGTCCTCTTGAAGGACTTTCACGATTAACTTTTAACTTTTAACGATTAACGATCAACGAACTTTTCCCAGAGACTAAACCGGATCAACATCCACAATCACCCTCACACTCCGATATTCTTTCTCCTTCACCAAGAACCCAATTTTTGAAAGGATGCTGTTTTTAGTTTGCTGAAGATCTGTTTTTCCGCGCGGAATTTTTACCAGGATACTCATCAGAAACTGGTTCCTGATCTTGGAGATCATCGGTTCCCCCGGGCCCATCACACGAATACCACCAAGTGAATTTTTTAGTGTATCGGTAAGTTGTACGGCGGCAGCTTTACATATCTTTTTGTCAGTATGCTTCAGCGTTACTTCGATCAGTCGTGAAAATGGTGGATATTCATGTTGCTTGCGATCGGCTAATTCAATGCGATAGAAGTCCGTGTAATTATGTTCGATGATTAACTTTAGCAGCGGATGCTCCGTGTCGGAGGTTTGAAGAATAACCGTGCCCGGCTTCTCTCGTCGTCCTGCGCGCCCACTTACTTGTGTGACTAACTGAAATGCACGCTCATAAGATCTAAAATCTGGAAAGTGAATCATTCTGTCGACATTGAATATTCCTACCAAACTAACGTGATCGAAATCAAGTCCCTTCGTTACCATTTGTGTGCCGACCAGAATATTGGTTTCTCCTTTTTCGAATTGGTCGATAATTGATTCGTAGCCCGTCTTTGAACGTGTCGTATCAAGATCCATGCGTTGAACATTGGCCTCAGGAAAATGAAGCGACAGTTCTTCTTCAATTTTTTCGGTACCGTAGCCGACAGTCTTTAGCCGGGGAGAAGTACACGTCGGACATTTTTCAGGAAGTGATTCTTTATAGCCGCAATAGTGACAAACTAACGCATGACGAAACTGATGATAAGTAAGACTCACGGCACAGTTCACGCACTTTGGTACCCATCCACAGTCTTCACAATTGACAACAGGGGAGTAGCCGCGGCGATTCTGAAAGATGATAACTTGTTCGCTTTTCTTCAGTGCTTCATCAATGTTACGAAGCAAAAGGCCCGAAAACTCACCTTTGATCGTTTTACTTTTTCGTTCGATGCCCATGTCGGCCAATACCATTGCTGGCAGTTGCGCTTCGCCAAAACGTTTATCTAACCGAACATAACCGTAGCGTCCTTCTTGGGCGTGATAGAATGTCTCGACAGACGGTGTTGCCGATCCGAGTAATACCTTTGCATGTTGAAAGTGTGCCATCATCATGGCAGCGTCGCGTGCGTGGTATCGTGGCGCCGGCTCTTGTTGTTTGTAAGATGCGTCGTGCTCTTCGTCAATGATGATCAGGCCTAGATTGTCAAAAGGAAGAAATATAGATGAGCGAACCCCGACAATAAATTTAAATTTTCCACTCAACACACCATTCCAAACTTCGACACGCTCGTTGTCGGAAAAACGTGAGTGGTAGATGCCCATGGCTGCACCAAAAACTTTCTTAAGGCGATGAACAATCTGCGTTGTAAGAGCGATCTCGGGCAGCAGATACAATACTTGTGATCCTCCTTCTAAGGCTTGCTTGATCAAGTTGATGTATATCGCGGTTTTTCCACTCCCCGTCACACCATGCAACAAATTGTTTTGGTGTGTACTGAACGCCTGAAGTGTCGCGTTGAGCGCGTGTTGCTGATCTGCGCTTAGATGTATTGGTGGCGCTTCACCGGCTTCCAGCTCAGCAAAGCGGGAAACAACGATTTCAAATTCTTCTAAAATTTTATTTTTTATCAACGTGGCGAGTGACGATTCTGAGATCTCTTCATCGATGAGATCTTTCTTCGCTATCCCATTTCTGTTTCGGGCGCTATCTGAAAGGACAGGAACCTCTTGCAAATAACGGAGTAGCACGGCCTCTTGCTTCGGTTTTGATGCTAGCGTTTCAAAGAGTTTTTCCAACGCTGACGCAATCGCATACTCCGGTTGTAGCCGGATCCGCTTTTCAGTTTTTGGCTTGAACTTATCTTTTATTTCCTCGAAAAGAATAATGGCTTCTTTGCCTGCCAGCGATTTCAATATGCTGTAGAGGTGTTTCACACCGAGTAATTTTGAAATTTCGGTATAGGTGAGGGCCTCGTGTGACAGACGCTTGAGTACGATTAATTCTTTTTCAGAAAATGGTTGGTCACTTTCGTCTAAGTTAAAAGCAGGATGTAGTTGAACACGTGACTCGCTCGAAAGTTTTAATCCTGCAGGAAGTGCCGCATTTAAGACCTCACCAGTTGTGCATGCATAGTAGTCGGCGATCCATTGAAAGAACTTTAACTGTACAGGCGTAACAACAGGCTGATGATCGAGTACTTCTAAAATATATTTTGCTTCGTAATCTTTCGGCGGCGTTTCATGAATGTTGATGATAACACCCGTGATAATTTTCCTATCGCCGAACTGAACAATGGCGCGTTGTCCTTGCTGCACGCTGTCCTGAAGAATATGCGGCACACGATAGGTGAAAAGTTTTGGAATTGGGACAGGTAGGAGCAATTCGGCGAAGCGTGTGGTACGCTCTAACGGTAGTTCAGGCCCAAATGCGTCTGTCTGCATCCTGTAAAGAGAAAGGACTCAATCAACTAAATAAAACCGAAGAAAGAAATGTGCGAGCGATTTTTATGAAACGCTTTCGGCAGCACGCGCGTGTGCCAATTTACGCTTGTAACCTTCCATTTCACGTTCGAACAGATGAATGTTTTTATAGCGTGTAATTTTTCGTTTCGATTTAAACATGATGATGAACTCAATAAAATCTTCATCACCATACTCATCCATTGGCTTTTGCAGGTGCTTGAATCGTCCGCTTTCGTTGATCTTATTGGTTAACTCTGCAATGCGATAGTTCATCACATAGTTGAAACACTTTTCGGGCGTGGTGAATTTTTCGATACCAAATCCATATTCAAGATCTTGTAAGCGACCATCCCACTCGATGGTAGCAAGTTCGTCGTTCTGAACAATCTGAATATCGTACACCATGTCGCAGAAGCAGTGTGGCTTATCGTCGATGTCTGTATGTCGCAGGAGGATGCGTTGCCCATAGTTGATAAATATCTGTTGGCTCAGCGATGTATGCACGTGGTTGGGAAAAAGTTTCGTGTATACTTCCATGAACTTAGCGTTAACAGGTTCAGCGGAAGCGTTGATCTCATTGGTTAGACGCGTCATATCTGAACGGTCCAGAAACAGATGCCACCGTGAGCTGATTAGCCAGTAGGCATAGCCGATTTCAAGAAGTGTCAAAATGATACAACTGAGAATGAAGTACTTCGCTAGCCGTAAATAATATGCGGTGCGAGGGAAGTTATGTAAGAAGCCTTTTTCTGAGGAAGACTCAGGTTTGGACTTGCCTGGTGTAGGCTGAGGGGTAACAGGATTACTCATGCATGGCGAAAATACTAAATTTTATCAATGTCGAAGCGCCGCGGGATGTTTCGAGATGATCTGGTCCAATGCATCCGAGATCCGGTGTACCGGTAACCTACAGGATTTGTTATAGCAAACATAAATCGTGGTCTTGTCGTCGAGGGCAATTTTACCTTCGAGTAACGGAAGCTCGCTTTCTTTTTCCATTCCCATCGTAAGCATGAATGGATTGTAGGTAGCATTTAACTGAGCGGCTGTATCCGCACATTCCTTGCCCACAACGGCCACCTCAGACATTCCATTTCGTACTTCCATCAGCACGATTCCCCAGTGGCTCATATAATTGGGTTCACCTACAACCAAATGCGCAAGAGATCCACTCATCGTTTCGGCTATATGCTTCCAGTCGTCGCGATCTGCCAAGATACCCAGATGATGAAGATTTTGCGCCATCACACTGTTCGACGATGGAATCACATTGTCAAAAATTTCTTTCTTACGGGCGATCAATGCCGGTGAAACCTCCGCTGTGTAAAAGAAAAAGCCATCCTTCGTATCATAAAACTGTGTGATCGTGTAATTCATAAAGTATACAGCGCGCTTCAGATAATACGCATCAAAGGTGACAGTATAGAGATCGATATAAGCGCGGATCACGAAAGCATAGTCATCCAGAAATGCATGCACATTCGATCGTTTGTCTTTGAATGAGCGGAATATCACAGCGCCATCAATCAGCTCGTTCTCTAAGAATCGGATGGCTGCAACGGCCTTTGTTAGAAACGCTTCCTCACGAAAGGCCTTGTGCGCTTGAACCAAACCCGAGATCATCATGGCATTCCAACTGGTGATTATTTTATCATCAAGCCCAGGGCGCACTCTTGAAGCACGTCGCTCCATCATAGCCTTCTTTGCCTTTTCTAAAATTTTCGACCATGCTTCTGGCTGAAGTTGATGATTCATCAGAAAAACTTCGTCTGACTTTTCGCGCATCAAAATGTTCATTCCATGTTCCCAATTGCCATCGTCCATCATTCGGTAATAGTCACCAACAAGGGCGGCATCATCACCCAGTACCTCGTTGAACTCAGGCTGCGTCCAGCAATAAAACTTGCCTTCGATGCCTTCGCTATCAGCATCGAGCGCCGAGTAGAAGCCGCCACTGCTGTGGGTCATCTCGCGGTCAAGCCATGCTAACGTTTCATAAACAATGGTCTTAAACGATTCGTCTTGTGTTAGTCGGTACGCTTCAGAATAGAGTGTGACGAGCTGCGCATTGTCATAGAGCATCTTTTCGAAGTGCGGCGCAAACCAATATTGGTCTACTGAATATCTTGCAAAACCACCACCGGCTTGATCGTAAATACCACCCATGCCAATGCGCTTTAAGGTGAGTAGAATATGATCCAACGCGGTCTTGTTCAGCGTCAGGTAATAGTAGCGCAGTAGATATAACCACACCGATGGCATGATGAATTTCGGCGCACGATCCATGCCACCCCATATCGAATCAAAATTGCTTTCTAATTTTTCGTACGACTGATGGAGATCTTGTAGCAAGTCTGAATCATTGGGTTTCTGAACAAAACGCTCAACCTCCGACCGGAGCAAATGAAGTCGTAATTCTTCACTCGTATCTTCGATTTGTTGTCGGTTCAGCTTAAAAGCCTTGTCAATGTTGGTGAGTACTTGCGTCCATGAGCTCGGTGCAAAGTAGGTTCCGCCGAAGAACGGCTTTTGCTGAGGTGTGAGAAATACATTGAGAGGCCATCCGCCATTCACGCCTAAAGCTTGAACTGCATCCATATAAATCTGATCGATATCTGGACGCTCTTCTCGGTCTACTTTAATACACACAAAATAATCGTTCATCACTTTCGCGATCGCTTCTTGCTCGAAGGATTCGCGTTCCATCACATGACACCAATGGCACGATGAATATCCAATGCTCACCAATATTGGTTTATCCTCTGCCTGTGCTTTGGCAAGTGCTTCTTCACCCCATTCATACCAGTCAACCGGGTTATGTGCGTGCTGTAGTAAATAAGGTGAACTTGCGTTTATGAGTCTGTTCGGCTGATGTTTCATAATGCGTGATTAGCGTGGCGAACTTTTCATTTGATCAGTTGAGAGGTAAGCATGTCAATTTCCTTATCAACATTAATATAGGCGCTTAGTTCTTCCAACTTGCGGATAGTATCTCTGATGAAAATTTGATGCCCGGTCGACTGCGGATGAAATGGGCGATGCTTTAATGCCATTTGCACCGCGCGCCATTGAGGATAAAACTGCTTGAAGTTGTTGTCAGCAAACCGTGCTATAAAATTATCCCAGATGTAATCCTCGGCTGTTTGCGTGGGATGAAGCATGTCTTGCGCATAGAAGCGGTAATCTCGTAAGTCGTCCATCATGATTTCGTAGGCCGGAAAATACCAAACATCTGGATACTGCTCGCAAATGGTGTGGCAACTTAGCCGCAATATCGCCTTACTCACGCCGTTGAGTTCGATGGTATCTTTAATGTGCCTTACCGGACTTACGGTAACGATTATTTTAATCGATGGATTGCATGCTTTTAATGCTTGATAACATTCATCGAACGATTCTATAAAGTCCTTTTGCGGCAGCAATGATTTTTCGAACATGGCTCCAGGCTGTTTGTGACAGTTCGATACAATCTCGCCAGTTTCACGCAGCCGGTAGACCCACGCTGTACCGTAGGTGATCAAAAGCCATTGGGCATTTTTAATCGCGCGATGACTACGTTCGATAGTGTCGGTTAAGGTGTTGGTAAGCGTCACTTTATCCATCGCAGAGATTGTTGAATGAAAATCGAAATTCAGGTGGATATCATGGGCCACGAGGTAGCTTGTTGGTGGAGGGAGTTTGTTGGCTATGGCTTGCCTCAAATTCTTATGAATAGAGTGCGGATTATAGGTCGTTCCAAACGCATTGTTGTGTGTGTCCACACACGATGCGGCAAGTCGCGATCCAATCGCTTCGGCAAAACACGATCCTGTGGTGAAAATCTTGTCATGGAGGCCGAAAGTGGCCTTTTCAGGCTTCGACCTAACAATTGTTCGAAAGTCAGTCATAAATATGTTATCGCAAACACTTGAAAATTTCGCACTTTTTCTGATACTTTGTTATGATAATCAATCATCCTAATACCTCAAAAATATGAATAACGACCTTACAGCTTTCGAAAAAATTCCTGTCAAGATCTTTAAAGGCTCTGAAGATGCGTCTGCATTTGTGGCGAAAGAAATCGCCGATTTGATCAAAAAACGCGCATCTGATGGTAAGCATGTTGTGCTTGGCCTTGCAACAGGATCAACCCCGACAAGGGTTTACGCTGAGCTCGTTAGAATGCATAAAAAGGAGGGACTTTCCTTTAAAAACGTATTCACTTTTAACCTCGATGAATACTTTCCAATGCCGCCAGACTCCCTGCAGAGTTACGTGCGCTTTATGAACGAACACCTCTTTAATCACATCGACATCCCAAAACAAAATGTTCACATCCCGGATGGGACATTGCCAAAAGAGCAAGTCGCAGAATATTGCCGTAACTATGAGAAGAAAATTGACGACCTCGGTGGTATCGATATCCAAGTTCTTGGTATTGGTAGAACAGGACACATCGGTTTTAACGAACCAGGTTCTACGGAAAAATCTTTTACGCGTCTCGTAACACTCGATCAAGTTACGCGCATCGATGCAGCGAGTGATTTCTTTGGTGAAGAAAATGTTCCGCGTAAAGCCATCACAATGGGGGTTGGTACAATCCTCAAAGCGAAGCGCACCATCATGATGGCGTGGGGTGAAGGTAAAGCACGCGTAATTAAGAAAGCGGTAGAAGGTCCGATTACGGATCAAATTCCGTCGTCGTTCCTCCAAAAGCACGACAACTGTTTAGTTGTGTTGGATGAGGCAGCTTCGTCTGAACTTGTTCGTATCAAAACACCATGGGTACTTGACAGCATCGACTGGAACGAAACGCTAATTCGCAAAGCGGTTGTTTGGTTATGTCAGACCATCCAAAAGCCAGTGTTGAAATTGACTAACCATGACTACATGGAGCATGGTATGGGCGATATCATTACAGAATACGGATCAGCTTATCAGGTTAACATTAAAGTTTTTAATTTCCTTCAACATACAATCACAGGATGGCCAGGTGGGAAGCCGAATGCGGATGATACACATCGCCCTGAACGCGCTACGCCTTTCCCGAAAAAGGTTATCATCTTTTCGCCGCACCCCGATGACGACGTTATCTCGATGGGCGGTACTTTCATCAGACTCGTTGATCAAGGTCATGAAGTGCATGTCGCTTACCAGACTTCTGGAAACATTGCCGTTTTTGACGACGACGCTGTGCGTTTTGCAGATTTCGTTCGCGATTTCAATTCGCAATTCGGATTGAGCAAAGACGATGGTGAGAAATTCTACAAACAAGTTGTTGATTCAATTAAGAAGAAAGGTCCTGGACAAAACGATAGCCCGGAAGTGATGGCCATCAAAGGACTCATACGTCGTGGGGAAGCAAAAGCCGGCGGACGTTATGTTGGTATACCAGATGAGCAAATGCACTTCATGAACATGCCGTTTTACGAAACCGGTGCCGTGAAGAAGAAGCCTCTCGGAGAAGATGATATTCAGATCACGATGGACTTGATCAAGAAAATTCAACCGCATCAAATCTATGCGGCCGGCGATCTGTCAGATCCTCACGGAACACACCGTGTATGTCTTGCAGCGGTGATGGAGGCATGCCGTCGTTTGAAGAACGAACCGTTCATGAAAGATTGCTGGGTATGGTTATATCGCGGTGCATGGCAGGAGTGGGATATCGATCAAATCGAAATGGCAGTTCCGCTTTCTCCAGAGGAGCTGATGCGTAAACGTCGTGCGGTATTTAAACACCAGTCACAAAAAGACAGCGCGATGTTCCCAGGAAGCGACAAACGTGAATTCTGGATGCGTGCAGAAGATCGTAATCACGCTACAGCTGAAGCCTACAATATGCTTGGCCTCGCAGAATATGAAGCGATGGAAGCGTTTGTGCGATGGCATTATTAGTCGTTAGCTTTTAGTTATTACCTTTTGGTTAGTGGAGGTTAAATAGCTTTAAGCTTTCTACTTTCAGCTTTATCAACTTGTACGGAATAAATGAGAAAAAAGAGGGTCGTAGCGATACGATCCTTTTTTGTTTCTGGCTGCGAATACAGCATGCAATCAACCTGAACACATCAACACTCCAACACCAATGTCGTTGACTTAAGCACTTCCTTCGGTATGGATTCGTCTTCACCCCTGGCCCCTGAAGGGGAACTCGATTCGCGCGCTGACCCTTTAGGGAACGAAAGGGGTGGGGTGGCATTTTTTATGTCTCCGTACTTAAGTCAATGACATTGACGTCAACACTCCAACACACCTCAACACATTACTGCTGCATCTGCATTTCTTGAAAACGTCTAAATGAATTTCTTCGCGCGATGCGTTAGCGACCGCTGTTTCCTTTCAGGGTAATACAGCAATGCATTCAACCTGAACACGTCAACACTCCAACACCTCAACACCTTATTGCTGCATCTGCATTTCTTGAAAACGTCTAAATGAATTTTGTTCCCGAGATGTATTAGAGACCGCTGTTTCTTTCAAGGTAATCTCGTGATCGGCACTTTGCGTGTTGCCATCTTCATAAGAAACGGTCACGGTTACATCGAGCGTGTGGTGTGAAGTGCCGCGATAGGTGCCTTTTACGGGAGAACAGTCTGTGAAATTTTTGCCAACCGCTAAGCGTACATGTGTTTCATTGGCAATGCAGTTATTGGTTGGGTCAAAACCTAGCCAGCCATAAAAAGGAATGTATGCTTCTACCCACGCGTGGGTTGCACCTTCACCGCGCATTCCAGGTTTATTCGGACAAATATATCCGCTAACATATCGTGCTGGAATGTTCATGAGTCGAAGCATGGCCAGTAGCATGTGCGCAAAATCCTGACAAACGCCTGACCTAAGTTTCCAGATCTCATCGATCGTCGTTTCAACGGTGGTTATCCCTTTGCGATAGTCGAAGTTGTGATAAATGTATTCGCTAAAATGTTGGGCAACCGCTTGTGGTGATTTGGTTAAGCTGCGTTCCGGCGCGAGAATCATTTCGACCTCCGGTAAGGCATTAAAACGTTCTTGTCTTGTAACGTCAATGAATTCGATTTGATAGGGTAGTTTTTTTAGGACTTCCCATTGCTCTGCGATAGAATGATTCTCTGACGGCGTAGGCCTTGTCTTCGTAGATACAATCAACTGAGAGTCGATCGTGAGTTCTTTGTGAGGTTGTGCGTGCGTGAATGTACCTACCTTGTTTCCGAAATAATCCACATGATTATCGATCATGGGGTCGCCGGATACGATCAGTGTCTGATCGACGAGTTCTTGGTACGCATCTTCAATAGGGTAGAGCATCACTTGGTTGGCGCTATCGCGAACGGTGTCTTCATACAAATAGCGTGTGACATGACGAATTTTGAACTTAGGCATCTGGTGGTCGATTAACTGTAAGCGAAATAATATTGGTTGAGCGTGTTGCCGATAGCGTAAATGTCGGATGTGATGTCGGTAAGATAATGGTGCAACCCAATACGCGAAACAGCATGAACATCCGAGTACTGCAATTTACTTTTCAGCTTCCCGATCATAAAGTCTACTTTCGAATAGCCTTCTTGGTTTTGGTCGCTCTTCAGTCTGGTAAAATAACGATGAAGTTGATTGATCGAATACAGAACAGAGCGCGGGAAATCTGTATTGAACAATACTTGGTCAACAACATTGCGTGCTTCAAATCCCGTGCGATATTTCTTTAAGTAAAGCGCATAGCCTGAAACCGACATCAATAGGTACTTCCAATATGTCGTGTCTGTTGTTTTGTCCAGGTCATAGGAGAGGTCCCGAAATTTGACATCCAAGATGTCTGCGGATTGAATGCATCGTTCCAGGTATTTTCCAAGATTCATAAAGCATAAACCTTCGCCACGAAACATCGTAATGTCGCTAACGCCGTAGTAGAGCATGCACTGTCTGATCAACGTGTCTAGCACAGAAACGGGGTCTTCCGTTTGAAGATTTTTTTCAAGCTTTGGATCTCGAACTACGTGATAAAATTCATTCAGGCATTGCCATAATTCGCGCGTAATGTTGTCTTGAACGCCTTTCGCATTTTCGCGCGATAACATTACCATGTTGTAGACCGAGTTCGGATTATTTCGGTCTAACACCATATAGTGCAAAACTTTCCTATTGTTCCGTTCGATTTTTGTGATCTCTGCTGGCGCGAGTTCAGTGAAAATTTCTAGCACAGGACTCCATGTGAAATTCTCTTGATCGTCTTGCGACGAAAGTTGATTGATTTTTAAAATTCTCAAGATACTATCCGTACGCTCAACATAGCGCGACATCCAGTATAATGAGTCAGCAACACGACTTAGCATTTGGTGGTCAGTTATCTGTTATCTGTTATTTGTTATCGGTCAATACTAGTGCGCGAGCACCCAGGTGTCTTTACTTCCTCCGCCTTGCGATGAATTGACCACGAGCGACCCTTCCTTCAATGCAACACGTGTCAATCCCCCCGGAACGATTTCTATACCATCGGGTCCACACAATGCGAAGGGACGAAGGTCAACCCTCCTTGGCGCTAACTTGTCGTTGATGTAACACGGTGCACTAGAGAGATTGATAACTGGTTGTGCGATAAACTGACGCGGGTCTTTTAAGATCTCTTGAATATATTTTGCAATCTCTTCGTCATTGGCCGTGTGTCCCATCAGCATGCCATAACCACCAGATTCATTCGTTTTTTTTACGACCATGGTGTTGATGTTCTGTAAAACATGCTCACGTTCTTCAGGCTTGCCAAGTTGATAGGTCGGAACATTCTTCAAAATTGGTTCTTCGTTGAGGTAGTAGCGAATCATGTCAGGTACGTACACGTAAATGGCTTTATCGTCGGCTACGCCATTGCCGATGGAGTTTACGATGGCAACATTGCCTTTTCGATAAGCTGCGAGTAATCCCGAAACACCGAGCATACTACTGGGTTCAAAAACCAATGGGTCGAGGTAATGATCGTCAACACGTCGGTAGATCACATCAACTTGCTGTAGCCCAGCCGTTGTCTTCATGTACACTTTATGGTTTTCAACAACCAGGTCGCGACCCTCAACAAGCTCGATACCCATTAACCTCGCCAATGTGGTGTGTTCAAAATATGCCGAGTTGAAAATTCCTGGCGTGAGCAATACTACATTCGGGTTTGAAATCTTTCTCGGCGACAGTGCTTTGAGATTTTTGTAGAGGATGTTGGGGTATTGTGTTACCGGGCGAACATGATTCTGCGGCAAGAGGTCAGGGAAAATCCTTTTTGTAATTTCTCTATTCTCGATCATGTACGATACACCAGAAGGTGTGCGCAGGTTGTCTTCCAATACGTAAAACGTTCCGTCATGATCGCGAATCAAATCTATCCCGGCCACATGCACGTAGATATCGTGAGGCACGTTTACACCATTCATTTCGCGCAAGTAGTGAGGGCAGGAGTAGACGAGTTCTACCGGAACCACACCGTCTTTTAAAATGAATTGTTGGTGATAAACATCTTTTAGAAAAAGATTGAGCGCGCGTAAACGTTGTTTAATTCCGCGGTCGATGAAATCCCACTCCGATGCTGTGATGATCCGCGGAATGATATCGAAAGGAAAAATTTTTTCGATCCCTTCGCCACTGGAGTATACTGTAAAAGTTATCCCTTGGCTCATGAAGAGTCGCTTTGCAAGTTCTTCTTTGCGTGTGAGCTCATCCGCCGGGATACTCGTCAGAAAGTCTGCAATGCTTTTGTAGGGATCTCTCACACCATGTTGGTTCATCATTTCATCCCAAATAGTGTTGGCGGCGGGGAGTGTGTAATTGTCTAAGAGCGGACTTTCGTGCATGTAGGTTAGGCTTCGGTTTCCGGATAACACCGGGGCTTGAACTAAAATACCCACTCTAGCGAATAAAAGCTTCGCGATATCAATTTTATTTTCCGCAAACGAATGCTTTAGAGAGCAATTTTACGCAGATACTGTTGGGGTATAAGTCCATGGTAGAGGATAAGTTTGGGCTCGGGGTTGCCACCAGATCACAATAAAAAAAAGCCATCCAGTTTCCCAGATGGCTTCTCATTTCCGTGCGTCTGAATTATTCAGCTACAACCTGTACTTTGATCTCGTGCTTAACTTCTTTGTGGAGGTCAAGATTCACTGAGTAAGTGCCAAGTTGTTTTGGCGACTCTTTAAGGATCACTTTCTTGCGGTCAACATCAAAACCTTTAGCTTTCAATACGTCGGCGATCTGAAGGGCAGTAACTGCTCCGAAGATCTTGCCGCTTTCGCCAGCTTTAGTTTTAATTTCAACAACAAACTCGCCGATCTTAGCAGCAAGTGCTTCTGCATCCTGCTTAATCTTAGCCGCTTTGTGAGCAGCTTGGCGTACGTTCTCCTGTACTAATCTTTTATTGGAATCATTAGCGATAAGCGCGAAGCCATTTGGAATTAGGTAGTTGTTACCATAACCCGCTTTAACTTTCACGATGTCATTCTTATAGCCAAGTCCGGTTACGTCTTGTTTCAATATTACTTCCATGTTGTGTGTCGTTAAAGGTTAAACGATTACTTCAATGAATCACCAACGTAAGGAAGGATTGCCAGGTGGCGTGCGCGTTTTACCGCTTGCGCTACTTTCTTCTGGAACTTCAGGCTGGTGCCGGTAAGTCTTCTTGGAAGGATCTTACCTTGTTCGTTTATAAACTTTAAAAGGAAGTCAGGATCTTTGTAATCGATGTACTTGATTCCGTTTTTCTTAAAGCGGCAGTATTTAGGTTTAATCTCTGCACGCTTAATTGGTTCGTTCATTAATGTCATCTTGAGCGCTCCTCCTCTTTTTTAGCAACAGGTTTCCTGTTCTCTTTGTTTTTGAATTCGCCTTTACGTCTGCGTTCGTTGTAAACTACAGCGTGCTTGTCTAACACTGTTGTCATAAAGCGCATGATCGATTCATCCCGTCTGTACTCAGTTTCAAGGGTGTCGATAACAGTCGAAGCTGCTTTGAATTCGATAAGGTTGTAGAAACCTGTAGACTTTTTGTTAATGGGATAAGCCATTCTCTTCAAGCCCCACTGCTCGATGTTGATCACATCTGCATTAGATTTCTTCAAAACCTTCACGAACTTATCGACAGCATCCTTTGCCTGATCTTCAGACAAAACGGGATTTAAAATGAATACCGTCTCGTATTGTTTCATGATAAAATTGTTTTTGAGGGTGCAAAAATAGATAAAAAAGATTAAAGCGAAAAGCCTAGAGCAGAAAGCTCATTGATTTTTCGAATGTTTTTGGTCCATGAACCCACGTTTTTGTAGCAATTTCGGCGATTAGGACAATTTTGCGACAGCCAGCTTTAGGCTTTCTGCTTCAAGCTTATTTCACCACAAACTGGCCTGTTCCCATCTTGTAACCGTCTGTGTAGATTTCGACGGTATACGTTCCAGACGCGTAATCCGAACCTTTTTCATACAAGTAGGTCAACTTCTGTTTTGTATTGTCGAACAAGATCTCCTGCGATGCCGTGTAGAATTCTTCTTTACCCTCATAAATGAATGTTCCCGAACCACGTGCAACGTCGAATATTACCTGACCATTTTCATCAATCACGCGGATCATGATTTTCTTTCCTTCAATGGGCGCCACTTCATTCTCGGCAATGTTAAACTCGACTTTGATCTTTCCAACCTGACGATTCTTGAAAGGTGATGGGCGCTCTTTTCCTTTTTCACTTACGGCCACAACCGCGACATTCTCTGCTTTCAGTTGTGATGCAATGGCCACCTTATTCTCAAGCTTCTCTTTTGTCTCGCTCAGACGATTGATCGAATCACCAAGTTCATTCTTCTGTGTCTTCAATGTAGTGTTCTCACTCAAAAGCTGCTTGTTAACATTTTTCAGCTTGTCTATTTCCTCGTCCTTCAGTTTCAGCAGTTCTTCATAACCCTCAACTTTATCTTTGAGTGCTTTAATTTCTTTTCCTGTTGCTTTCTTCTGCCGCGCGAGCTGAGCTTCAATATCGGCTTTCGCCTTCTCTAAGTCCGCGACGTTGCCACCCAACTTTTGTACCTCGATAATCTTCGCTTCGAGTTCGGTTTTGATCTCTTGCATTCGCAATACGGTGGCATCCAACTCTTCTTGTGTTGACGTGTTTTTGGCGATCAATGCCTGCTCTTCGGTCTTTCCAAGGTAGATGAACACGCCTTGTACGATGATGATGATCGACATTAATACAATGATGATCGTGCTGGTATTCGATTTCTTCGGTGCTGGTGCTTCCGGGGAAGTACTGGTTGTTTCACTCATGGGTATAAAATGGATAGAGCAAAATTAAGTTTAATTCAAGTCCTATTCAATGGTTAAAACTGCAATACAACGTGTTGTTTGTTCAATGAAGGATTGAAGAACAAAAATCCACAACGGTAAAGATCTGCACTGCCGTAAACTAACGCATGTTTTTTTAATTCGTTCCAGGCACGCTCCATCTCTGCCGAGTAATGAATGTCGTCCAAGATCAGAATGCTTTGGCTGTGTACTTTTCCAAGCAGCCATGATACATACCGCATAGTGGGTTCGTATCGGTGATTGGCGTCTAAAAAAGCAATGTCGATTTTGCCAGACTGTTCTAGAAAGGTTGGCAGCGTTTTGTCGATGTTCCCCACCTTTATTGCGATATTATTTGCTTGTAAAGCCTGAAAGTTTTCAAGGGCGATGTTGGCAATTTCAGGCGCGCCTTCGAACGTCGTAACGTTTACGGCACGATTGCTTGCCATATACAGCGTGTTAATCCCCAGACTCGTTCCCAGTTCTACAATGTTGCGCGCAAAGGAATGGTCGATCACACGTTGGTACAGCGTTGAAAATTTCGCTGTGCTTAGACTCCACTTTGCAATGTCGCCAATGCTTCGTGTCGCCCCTTGCATAGATTGTGATCCCGCACCCAAATCTTCTACATGAATCGTGCGTCCATCGTGCAGCAATTTTGCCCGAAGGGTTTCGATGTCGGTGTTGTCGATCGTGTTCTTTTGCTTGACAACTTTATGCTGGAAATCGTAGAAGAAGGGAGAGTGCAATGAATGTTCATCGACGGCGTCAAGCCAATAGGTAAAATATGATTTTGCTTGAAACGTTTTACTCATGGGGGTCAATGCATGATGAATCGCCAAGGCGATTTCTCTAAGATACAGAAAGGTGATGTGAATGATTAATGATATTGTGCAGAGATCGAATCAATTCAATCTCACAGGGGCGATCATGGTGAATTCTGGAATATTGATTTCCATCTTTACACCGTCTACAATGCGTTCCATCAGATAGGTGCCAACCATTTTACCGAGACCTGATTTTAGATTACATCCAGACACGTATTGATGCGTTTGACCAGGCTCTAAAACGGGTTGTTGGCCAACAACACCTTCGCCCTCAACCTCACGCGGTGTAAAACCGGCGTCGTAAATATGCCAGTGTCTACGTTGGAGTTGAATGGTATACTCGCTCTGGTTTTCGATGGTGATCCGATAGGTAAAAACATAGTGATACTGCGACGGACTTGAATAGGCTGGCTGATATTCAGTCTCGACCGTTACTTTTATCCCTTTGGTTACTTCAGTTACCATGTACATCAAAAATATCAATTTTTTGGATTTGGCGCATCCCAGTTGCTGTCCCTTTATCAAAGTATTGAATATCAGCTGCTTTATTTTTCTTTGGAGGGATTCTTTTTACCGGTTTTGTGCATTAACGCTGTGCCTATAGCTTTGAACAATGGATGTAAAAATTGCCCCGTCGTGGAAGGATCGGTTAGAAGCCGAATTTGATAAACCTTATTTCACAAACCTCATCGATTTTGTTAAAAACGAGTATCAGACACAAACGGTCTATCCTCCAGGAAAGGAGATCTTCCGCGCTTTTGATGCTTGCGACTTCGACAATGTTAAGGTCGTGATTATCGGGCAAGATCCATATCATGGGCCCGGGCAAGCGAATGGACTTTGTTTTTCAGTCCACGACGGAATGCGGATGCCGCCATCTCTGCTCAATATCTTTAAAGAGATCCAGAACGATTTGCGTCAGCCTATTCCAGCTTCTGGTGACCTCGGTCGATGGTCGACACAAGGTGTGCTCATGTTAAACGCAACGCTTACGGTACGCGCATCGACACCGGGCTCGCATCAAAATAAAGGGTGGGAAACATTTACCGACGCTGTCATCAAAAAAATATCTGACGAAAAAGAGCACGTAGTGTTCATGCTTTGGGGAGCGTACGCCCAGAAGAAAGGAGAGATGATTGACCGGAAGAAACATCTCGTACTGATGTCGGCGCACCCATCGCCATTCTCGGCCGACAGAGGATTCTTCGGATGTAAACATTTTAGCAAAACCAACGACTACTTAAAAAGTAAAGGACTGGGAGAGGTTAGGTGGTAGGCGAGAGGCTTTATCGTGGCTAATGATCAAACTTGTTAAAAACAAAAGAGTCGCGGAATAATCCACGACTCTTTTAATTGTTACGTACTCAAACACTCGAACACTTGAACACTTGAACACTTCTAATGAATCATATCAAAAATCCGGCGCCAACGGATTCCACCGCCTTCGCCTCTGTTGATGGAGAGCCAGATGAAAAATGCTTTTCCAACGATGTGATCGGCCGGCACAAATCCCCAATATCGAGAGTCGAGTGAGTTATGGCGATTGTCTCCCATCATGAAGTAATAATCTTGTTTGAAAGTATAAGATGTTACTTCTTTACCATCAATGAAAAGCTTTCCGTTTTCGATTTTAGCGTCGTCGTTATGATCAAACAACACGATTGTTTTTCCGTAGAGTGTCAATGTGTTTTCATTTACAGGGATCGTTACGCCTTCTTTCGGAATCCATAGAGAACCGAAGTTATCCCGCGTCCAATGGCTGTATGTCTTGGCTGTCGCGTAAGGATTTCTATAGTAAGGAAAACGCGGTGAGTCGGTTCCTTCACCCAGTTCTGGCGCGAGCTCGATTGATTTAATGTAAGGGAGTTTTTTGGCTTTCAACGCTTCAATCGCAGCAGGGGAGTATTGGATATTGTAAAGATATCCCTCATTGCTTTGTTGGATCGCGATTTCGTGGCCTTGAAATCCGATCGACTCATAGTTGATTTTATTGATCAGCTGTGATGACATCACGTGATAGTGAAATTGCATCTCAGGTGGATTGGCGAGCGCTGATCCATTTACGTACACTTGTCGATCGACAATTTTAAGGGAGTCGCCAGGAACGCCAACACAGCGTTTGATGTAGTTCGTCTTTAAATCGACTGGATATTCAATCCAATTCGCTTCTGGAACGTTAATATTGTTTTCTGCGAGTGTCGGTACGTTGAACACGACAACATCTTCACGTTTTACGGAAGTGAATCCAGGCAATCTATACTGTGGAAGTTTAATCCATTCTACGTACGATGGTATTTCCGTTCCCCAAATCTTTTGATGTGTCAGGGGAACTTGCAGCGGTGTACTGGTCGTGCGTGTTCCGTAGTGAAACTTGCTGACAAAAAGGAAATCGCCCACAAGAAGTGAGTTCTCCATTGAAGATGTTGGAATGGTATAGGCTTCAAGCAAAAGCCAACGAATGAGCGTTGCAGCGATAACAGCAAAAAGAATTGCGTCCCACCACTCGCGTATTTTTGACTTCGGCTTTTTGTGATCTTCTTCTTTCTTCGTCCAAAACTTCCAGTTCATAATATCTTGTTTCTCGGGGTTTAGAATTTTAAGTAGTCATCCATTCCGAAGATGCCCTTTTTGTCTTTCAACCATTCGGCAACCATCACAGCGCCTTTCGCAAATCCCTCACGTGAATGAGCAATGTGTCTGATTTCAAGATCGTCGATTGCAGATGCATATTTCACACTGTGTGTACCCGGCACTTCTGCAATGCGGAATGATTTGATTTCGAGATCTTCTGCCTTTGAGGAAGATTCGTTCACCCATTTCGTTTTCTGTGAAGAATGTTTGAGCACACCTTCTGCAAGCGTAATGGCCGTACCACTCGGTGCGTCTTTCTTTTCGGTGTGATGAATTTCATCCATCGACACATCGTAGTCTTTCAAGTTAGACATCATCTTCGCTAAGTATTCATTTAACTTGAAGAAGATGTTCACGCCAAGGCTGTAATTTGAAGCGTAAAAAAACGCGCCGTTTTTCTCTTTGCAGAGACTTTCGAGCTCATGCTTGCGATGAAGCCAGCCTGTCGTTCCGCAGACTACCGGAATATTTTTATTGATACAGTTGACGAGGTTATTAAAGGCAGCATCAGGATGAGAGAACTCAATGGCGACATCACCTTGTGCCGTAGCAAATTCATGCGCGTTGTTCAAGTCAATCTTTGCTGATATTTCGTGGCCACGCTCGAGGGCGATGCGTTCGATGATCTTGCCCATTTTGCCGTAGCCGAGGAGTATTATTTTCATAGGTACTTAGAAAGCCCGTAAAAATGCAAAAAATACCGATACGTCGGCAATTAAAATCTGATAAACAAGCCTACGCCTGTTTGACGTCCGATGAGTGAATTTTGCTCCATGGTGGGCTCGATGGATACTTTTAGATTGGGATTGAGATCAAATTCCTTCAGGTGGGCATCTACGTGAGCATCAACGATTTGAAGGAGATACATACCGGCCATCAGAATGACCATGAAATCACGCTCGCGTTGACTTCGGTCTACCGCACTACGCAATGCTCGGGTAGGCGCATTGCTTTCCGGATTGATGAAATTTTCGTCGTTTGGGGCCTGGTTCAGATTGTAAAACAATTGCGACTTATACTCTTTGGTTAGGTTTTGATAGAAGTTGAATCCATAACCAATGGATATAAACCCGCCATATACCAAAGGAAGCTTCCAGTATTTCTTGTTGTAGATCTGGCCTAAGCCTGGCAATATTGCCGCGTAGAGTAAAGCTTTACGAGGGCTATAGCGCGTTGCGTATGATTTTAACAACACAGTGTCGCGGACAACCCCGTCGTCATCGGTATTAACAACGCGCAGACTGTCCTGGGCAAACGCGCCCGGTAATAGTAGAATACAAAAACTTAAAATGTAAAAGAATCGCTTCACCGTACTGTTTGTTTCTCAGTTCGGCAAGATAGGCGCATCCCGTTCAATATCCAACCTGCTTATCCTCCTTGTACCTTCAGGATGTCTAAGATTCGATTGAGGTCTTCTACCGACAAGAATGGAATTTTAATCTCACCTCGCTTACCATCACTTTTCACTACAATACGAGTACCAAAGTGTGACGAAAGGCGTGATTGTAACTGAGAAATTTCGCGCGACGCTGGATTCGACGCTGTGGTCGTTTCCACTTTTGTTGTAGCCTTCTCCGCAGAAATCTCACGAACAAGCTCTTCTACTTTACGCACCGACAAGTCTTCCGACAAGGTCTTCTTGAAGATGTAGAGTTGCTGCTCTGGATTCTCAACGCTGATAATGGCACGTGCTTGTCCCATCGACAGCTTGTTGTCGCGAACGGCTATTTGAATATCTGGTGGAAGCTTAAGAAGGCGTAGGTAATTGGTTACCGTGGTTCTGTTTTTACCAACGCGTTCACCGAGTTCGTCTTGCTTAAGATTACACTCTGACAACAAGCGCTGATAGCTTAGCGCAATTTCTATCGCATTCAGGTTTTCACGCTGAATGTTTTCGATCAGGGCCATCTCCAGCATTTGCTGGTCATCAGCAGAGCGGATGTATGCCGGAATACTTGTTAAGCCTGCGAGCTTCGACGCTTGAAAGCGACGCTCACCCGAAATTAACTGATATTGATTGTGCGCGAGACGTCTTACTGTGATCGGTTGAATGATGCCGTGCACGCGAATTGATTCCGCCAATTCTAACAACGCATCTTCATCGAAGTGACTGCGTGGCTGAAATGGGTTTACCTCAATATGCTCAATCTGAATTTCAGAAATTCCGTTGGCAGGCGAGGTGGGTGTCGTGGGCTGCTGCTCTGCGGCAACTACCGTTGGACCTACCGGGATATTATCTACTTCTAATTTTTCTTCTGTATCGCTATCGCTCAGCAATGCACTGAGTCCGCGACCGAGGGCTTTTTTCTTGCTCATTTCGATAATCCATTTTTGTCTAACACTTCGTGCGCCAAATTCAAATAGCTGATAGCGCCTTTACTCTCTGCATCGTGAACAATCGCTGGAAGTCCAAAACTTGGCGACTCACTAAGCTTCACGTTACGTGGAATGATCGTTTTGAATGTCATCTTTTGAAAATGCGTTCTTACCTCTTCCACAACTTGATTGCCAAGACTGGTCCTGGAATCATATAACGTCAGAAGTATGCCTTCAATTTCAAGTTTGGGATTTAATCTTGTCTGAATAATCTTGATGGTATTCAAGAGTTTGCCAAGTCCTTCCAATGCGAAGTATTCACATTGTACAGGGATAATCACTGAGTCGGCAGCGGTGAGCGCGTTAATGGTGATCAAACCTAGAGAAGGAGAGCAGTCGATGATGATAAAGTCGTATTCATCACGTACGCGACCTAATGCATCACGCATTTTTTCTTCACGACGCTCGATGCTAACCATCTCGACTTCAGCACCTACAAGGTCAATGTGCGACGGTAGGACATCAAGGTATTTAAGATCGTTCTTCACCAGCGCATCTTTTGGATTAACGCCGTCGACCATGCATTCATAAATGCCTTGCGTGATGTCTTTCGGATTCAACCCGAGACCTGAAGTGGAGTTCGCCTGTGGATCTGCATCCACCAGCAAGGTTCGCTTCTCAAGCACTGCTAAACTAGCTGCCAAGTTAATGGCCGATGTAGTCTTACCGACACCACCTTTTTGATTTGCAATTGCGATAATTTTTCCCATCCGATCCTTGAATGAAGTTTAAAAAATGAGGCCCGGTTGGTATGACCGGGCCACAAATATATGGGAAAAGTTATCCAGGCGTGGAACATCGTGAAACAGTTATCCACAATCGCCCCACATTATGTGCACAGTGTTATCCTTTACGTTTTCTGCGCTCTTCTTCTGCTTTCTTACGCGCTTCCTCACTCGCTTTCATAGCACCTTCTAACTTCGCCATGAACTTCGACTTCTTCGGACCTTCGCCTGAAAGACTCTTCTTTCGATTCTCTTCCATGATCGCTTTGATCTTATCCTCGTCAACAAAACGCTTGATGATCGCTTGTTGCGCGAACGTCACCATGTTCGATACGAAATAGTAGAACGTTAAACCGGCAGGGAAGGAGTTCAATACGAAGAAGAATACAACGGGCATGATATACGACATCGACTTCATCGGGCCCGTCACGGACGACACTTGATTGTTCTGCCAGGTATAGATCAGCGTGGAGATCGTCATGATCACCGTGAACAAACTGATGTGGCCGTCAAGGAACGGAATAGATGCCGGGAGACGAATCAACGAATCGTAAGTCGATAAGTCTTCGGCCCACAACAAAGACTGGCCACGGAGTTCGATACTGTTCGGGAATAAGAAGAACATCGCGAAGATCAATGGCATTTGCAATAACACGGGAACGCATCCGCTGATCGGATTCACGCCCACGGTCTGGTAGAGCTTCATCTGTTCTTGCTGAACTTTAGCCATGTCGTCTCCAACACGCTCTTTGATCTCGTCAAGTTCTGGCTTGAGTACTTTCATCTTAGCCATGCTGAGATATGACTTGTACGACAAGGGGAGAAGTACAAGCTTCAGCAACAATACCAGAATGATGATGATCACACCATAGTTTGAAATAAACTGTGTGAGGAAATGGAACACAGGGAAGATGACCCATTTGTTGATCCAATACACTGGTCTCCATCCCAAAAACACGTTCTTACTAAAGTCTTCAGCAACACCGCCGATAACTTGATAGTCATTCGGGCCGAGATAGAATTTGAAATCCGCTTTACCAGCTTCCACTTCCTTGCGTGGAATGCTCAGTTTTACCAATGCATTCTTAACAACTGACGTGTCGTTCGGATTTAATGACGTCTGAACTTCACCTGAAACGAACGGTGCATTCTTAGCAATAATAGACGATAAGAAAAATTTCTCTTTAATACCTATCCACTGTGTAGGTTGTGACAGCACCTCGTTCTCCGTTTCTGTTGAACTCTCACTAAGCTGGTCGAAGCCATCTTCGTTTTGATAGTAAGTAACCGTGGTGTTCGAACGCGTTAGCTTCATGTCTTTCTCCACAGGAAGCATGGTGTTCTTCCACTGGAAATTCAGGTTGTCACCCGAAAGGTTTTTAGCCAATGAAGCAGCGTCGAGTTTATAACCGACTTCATGTCCTTTTGCAGGGATCTTGTAAACATGCGCGATCTTCGATCCATCGCTCAACGCGGCAGTGAATGTAACGACAGTCGTGTCACCTTCTTTTGCTTGCGTTGGCTGATAGTAAAGATTGTAAAGATCAACCTCTTTACCTTGATACGTCGTAACAAGTTTGAATTCATTATTCGTTGGTGTAATGAGCTTCAAAGGTTGCTTGTGATAAGTCTTGAACTTCTTCAATTCAGCTTCCACGATCTTACCACCGTGAGAACTAAAGGCAAGTTTTAGATCTTCCGTTTCAATCGTCGTGATGCTTTCATTTCCAGTCATCAGCGAACCGATGTTGCCGAATGATGCTAACGTAGCACTATCAGGAACGGCAGGTTTTGTTTCGGCAGGCGCTGCAGCAGCACTAGGTGCCTGCTCTGTTGTGGCTGGCTTTTGCGCAGGTTGCTGCGGTTGATTGCTGAACCAGAAAAAGTATACGAAAAGTAAAACAGCAATTAAACTTAGGCCTATGGCAGAATTTCTATCCATCGAATTCCAGTAATTTATTTATTCAGTGATTTCTTTTGCTCGATAGCGGCTTCAATAAACTTCACAAAGAGCGGATGCGGAGTAAGCACGGTGCTCTTTAATTCCGGGTGATATTGAACGCCAACGAACCAAGGGTGATCTTTCAATTCTACGACTTCAACCAAACCTGAGTCAGGATTGATACCCGTCGCTTTCAGACCAGCTTCTTCAATTTGTTCGAGATATTTATTGTTAAACTCATAGCGATGGCGGTGACGTTCTTGAATCATCGTTTCACCGTAAGCCGCATGAGCACGACTTCCTTTCTTCAGTTTGCAAGCGAAAGATCCGAGGCGCATCGTACCACCTTTCATAGTGATTTTCTTTTGCTCCTCCATCATGTCGATCACAGGGTTCTTTGTTTTAGGATTCAACTCCGTAGAGCTTGCTTCCAAGCCTAACACGTGACGTGAGAATTCGACTACCGAGCATTGCATACCTAAGCAAATCCCGAAGAATGGAACCTTACGTTCGCGAACGAAACGAATCGCTTCAATCTTTCCTTCTAGCCCGCGTTCACCAAATCCTGGCGCGACTAACACGCCGTCAAGTCCTTTTAATACTGTCTCTACTGACTCTTTTGAAATTTCCTCCGAAGAGATCCACTTCAACTTCACTTTGCAATCGTTTTGTGCACCCGCATGAACAAATGCCTCTGCAATGGATTTGTACGCATCGGGTAACGAAACATATTTTCCGACGATACCGATATTGACTTCATTCACTGGGTTCTTCAGTTTTCCAAGGAATGATTTCCATTGATCGAGGTTAGGCTCTTCTTTAGAGATTACCTTCAGTTTTGATAAAACGCGCTCATCGAGCTTCTCTTTACGCATCAGGATCGGAACGTCATAAATAGTCTCCGCATCCATGGCTTCAATTACAGAATTGAGGTGAACATTGCAGAAAAGGGCCAACTTTTTTCTGATTTCTACAGGAATCGGCATTTCTGCACGACAAACCAAGATGTCTGGCTGAATTCCGGCCTCCAACAATTCCTTTACAGAATGCTGTGTTGGTTTTGTCTTCAATTCCTTTGCAGCATTGAGGTAAGGCACTAATGTCAAGTGAATTACGATCGAACTGTTAGGTCCGAGGTCCCATTTCACCTGACGCACTGCCTCGATGAAGGGTAGTGATTCAATATCCCCCACGCAGCCTCCGATCTCGGTAATAATGAAATCGTACTCTCCGCTTTCGCCTAGCAAATAGATGTTACGCTTAATTTCATCGGTGATGTGCGGAATCACTTGAACGGTCTTGCCCAGGTATTCACCTTTCCGCTCTTTTGTGATAACGTTATTGTAAATTCTGCCGGTCGTAATGTTGTTGGCCTGCGAGGTGCGAACGTTCAGAAAACGCTCATAATGACCCAGATCCAGATCGGTTTCGGCGCCGTCGTCCGTTACATAACACTCGCCGTGTTCGTAAGGATTCAGGGTGCCTGGATCGATGTTGATGTACGGATCAAACTTTTGGATGGTGACTTTAAAACCACGCGCTTGTAGCAGTTGGGCCAGCGATGCGGCGATAATTCCTTTTCCAAGTGATGAAGTAACGCCCCCGGTTACAAAAATGTATTTGGCAGAAGATGACATAGATTAAAAAGAAGCAGCCTGTGTAAACCGGGTGCAAAGGTAGATTTTTCAGGCTAATATTTACATTGAATTTGATTCCACTAAAAAAAATGACGCATCCTGTTGAACGTCATTCAACAAGTGGAGACGTTTTCGGCAAAAATCGCGCTGTTTTCATTATTTTCGAAGCTTGGTTTCTGATCAAACGCCGCCAGCTTAACCGTTTTGGGGTGATTTGTCGCTGATTCCAATAATAGGCAATCTTTTAACCAGCTCCATTGATGAGATTTTATCGTCCCCTTATCCTAATCCTTCTGTTGGTCTTTAACAAGATAGCGTCAGCACAGGACTTCGTTAACGTCCCCTTTAAAAACACAGATCTACCTTTAATCTTAATCGATCCGCATGGTCAACAGATCGTCGATTGGTATGAAATCACGGCCGACATGGGTGTGGTTTACAATGGTGTGGGAATGAGAAATGACACAGCACACGTGTTTAACAACTACAATGGAAAGATTGCCATCGAGATTCGTGGTTCCTCGTCGCAGATGTTTCCAAAAAAACAATACAAAGTAGAGCTCAGAAATAGCGCAGGCGAAGACATCACAGCGCCATTGCTAGGTATGCCAGCGGAAGCCGATTGGGTTCTATTTGCGCCTTACAACGATAAAGCTTTGATGCGTGACGTTCTTGCTTACAAGCTCGGTCGCGATCTTGGACGATATGCGCCGCGCACGCGATACTGCGAAGTAGTAATGAAAGTAATAGACGATTCGAATACACCGCACTACGTTTATCAAGGAATCTATGTGCTAATCGAAAAAATTAAGCGCGACAAAAACCGAGTGGACATTGCCAAGCTGAATCCCGATGAAAATACAGGCGATGACCTTACCGGCGGATATATTGTGAAGATCGATAAGACTACAGGTGACAGTGGTGGCGAATGGTATTCCGAGCATCGCCCACATGGAACGACGAATCAAACGCCGATACGATTTCAGTTAGAGTATCCAAAGTGGAGTGAAGCTAGTGCTCAACAAAAAAACTACATCCAAAATCATATCGCGAAGTTCGAGGATGCGCTGGCCGGGAAGTATTTCACAGATCCGGTGAATGGATATGCAAAGTATATTGATATCAATTCATTTATTGATTTTATGATCATCCAGGAGATCTCGCGCAATGTAGACGGCTATCGCTTGAGCACGTTCTTTCACAAACAAAAGGATTCTGATGGCGGAAAACTCGTGATGGGGCCGCTGTGGGATTTTAACCTCGCATTCGGAAACGCAAATTATTGCGCAGGCTCTAGTCTTCAAGGTTGGATGTACGATCGTTTTAATCAAGACTGCCCGAATGATGGTAACTTCATACCTTTTTGGTGGCGCCGCCTCATGGAGGATCCTTCGTTTGAAAGACAATTTGCACGTCGTTGGGCAAACCTTCGTGAGGGCGTCCTTAGCACCAGTGCAATCCACCAAGACATTGATTCGATCTACGGGGTATTGAATGCTGAATCTGCCGGACGCAATTTCAAAGCATGGCCTGTTCTTGGAAGACATATCTGGCCTAATGATTTTGTGGGCGCTACATTTGAACAAGAAATCAACTACCTCAAAGGGTGGATTGAAGATCGCATGAGCTGGATCGATGCGAATACACCGGTCATTACATCCACAGATCAACCGGTACCTTTTAATTTCGTTTTCAACTACGGTAAGAATCCAATCTCGTCTGAAGTCAAGTTTGACTATACCACCAAGGTGCCAGGTCAAATGCAAATTTTGTTACTTGATGCTACTGGAAGAACAGTGACCCAGATCGAAGAGAAACACGCATCGCCAGGAAAGTATTTTCAAAACATTCCACGCGCCGAACTGCAACCCGGCCTTCACATTGTCAAAGTATCTTTTAACGGAGAAACAATTGTGACTAAGCTAGTCGTGCAGTAATAGCGCAAAGCAGAAAGCAGAAAGCTTAAGTATGATAGACGTGTATTGATATTGAAATCTAAAAGACCACGACGTGTGAGGACAAAAAAAGAAGAGTGCGATAAGCACTCTTCTTTTTTTTACTTTAAACTTTAAACTTTAAACTTTTAATTAAGCGAGTTCCCTCAAATCTACAGGCACTACGCGTGATACGCCCTTCTCCACCATGGTGATACCATAGATCACATCTGTAGAGCTCATCGTGCGCTTGTTGTGCGTAACGATTACGAATTGTGAATCTTTGCTGAATGTACGAATGATGTTGTTGAACTTGTCGATGTTGGCATCATCCAATGGTGCGTCAACCTCATCGAAAATACAAAACGGTGCTGGCTTCAACAGGTACATTGAGAAGAGTAGGGCAGTAGCCGTAAGTGTTTTCTCTCCCCCTGAAAGCTGGTTAATCGTCAATGGACGTTTACCTTTTGGTTTCGCAATGATGTCGATATCTGATTCGAGTGGATTGTTAGGATCGACAAGTCTTAAATCGCACTGGTCGTCCTCGGTAAACAACGAGCGGAATACACGGATGAAGTGATCTTTGATCTTATTGAACGACTCCATGAAGGTAGCGCTGGCTACAACTTCGATTTCACCGATCGTACTCATCAATGACTCCTTTGCCTTTAAAAGATCTTCTTTCTGTTTTAAGATGAAGTCATTGCGCTCTTTAATCTCCGTATAGGCCTCCATCGCCATTGGGTTGATAGGGCCCATGTTGTCGAGACGGTCGCGGATCTTCTGCACATCGGTACGAATCTTATCTTCATCAAGACCCGCCAATGTTTCGGCTTCTTCAGGAGCTGATTGACTGATCACAGCATCGAGATCAATATTGAATTCGACTGAAAGTCTTTCTTTTACAGAGTTGAGCTGAATTTTGCTTTCATTCAAATTGTTTTGCAATTCCATGAGCAGCGTGTCGATGCTCTGGCGATTGTTTTGAATCTCACGAAGCTGTTTTTCAACCTGGTCGATATTGCCACGTGATTCGTAGTACTCTTTCTCCGCTTCGCTCAAGCCTTTCTCCATACCTTCCTTCTCTTCGTACATGCCGAGAAGTTCATCGTCATTCGTTTCCGTATTTTCGACGATGCGTTTTACTTCCTCTTCATTCTTGCGAAGATCGTCAACGTTCACTTCAATTCGCTGGCTGCTTTGATCCATCGATTCCTGTTTGAAGCGAATCTCCTGCTCAATGCTCTTTACACGGTTATCTTGCTGGTGGAAGAAAATGTTCTGCTCATTGAAGGCAGCAGACTTTTGTGTAAGTACTTCGTTGTTGTTGCTTAAATCTTGCGTGATCGTACCGAGTCTTTCTTCTTGCTCCAACAAGTCGTGCGATGCTTGTTGTGCTTTGGGCTTAAGGTCGTCAAGTTCTGTTAAAAGCGTGTCGATCTTTTCCAAGATATCCTCGCGACGCAGATCGGCGCTGTTCAGCATCTCCGAAAACTGCTCACGCTTAGTACGAACAGAAACGAATTCTTCATTTACCTGACGGATCGCATTTTGTACTTCGTCAATCTGCTGACGGAGCTTGTTGTTGCGAAGTTTTTCCAGGTCTGCTTGTTTTTCGAGGAGACTGTGACGCGTGTCGTCGAGTTTGGTAGTAAGATCTTTGATCTCCTTTTCCAACTTCTCCATATTCTTCGCGCGGCCGATTTTCTTTCCTTCGAACAGACCAACGGATCCACCTGAAACACTGAACTTACGCTTCGTGAGTTTTCCGTTTTTCGTGATGAAAGTATTTTCATCTGTAGCCGGAATGTTCTTCACATCGCCGTCAAAGATGTACACCTTATCAAGAATGTATGCCATGAGTTTGCGATACTTAGGATCGTACTCAATGATTTCAGTCGCAGGGAATGCGTTGTTGTAAATTCTTCCTGGCGTCGACTCAAATTTATCGAATGCATCAAGAATGAAGAAGTGAGCTTTCCCCTTCGCGGCATCGCTGAGGATGTTGATCGCCTCATATGCTTCAGACTCGTGTTCGACAATATAATAGTTCAAGTAAGGTTCGAGATAGTTCTCGATCGATACACGATACTCTTCTGAAGTCGTAAGGATGTCGGATAGTAGGGGAGCGTTTTTAGCAACCTTCTTCTTGAGGAACTTGATGGCTTCGGGGAACCCTTCCAGGTTCTCAACCAACGACTTGGTAAGGTTGTATTCGTTTTGGCGGGCGTCGAGTTTTCGTCCCGTTACTTGCATCTCTTCACGGATCATGTCGATGGTTTTTTCCATCGCGCCGATACGTTCTTTTACTTCCTCTTCTTCCTTCTTAAGTTGATCGTTGTGCGCATTTTTCTCGTTGAGTTCTTCTTGGAGGATACCAAGTTTGTTCTCGAACTCCAACAAGCTCGCGCTTTGCTGTGTAGAATCGGAAGCCGTCTTCTCCAATTCTTGTTTAAAAGATGAAACTTGAATCTCGCGGATCTCAACGGCTTTGTTGATCTGAAAACTTTCTTCCTGACGGTCGCGTTGAACTTTACGCAAGGAATCAGACTGCGTTTGCAATTCTGACGTGATGCGTTTCTGATCTTCGTATTCTTTCTTCAGGTGCTCAAGCTTCTGTGTGATTTCAGCAAGGATACCTTCTGCCGTCACTTTTTCAGTTTCGAGACTCTGAATACTGAAGCGCGCACGCTCATTACTTTTTTTGTCTTGATCGATTTGATCGCGAAGTCCATTGGCGCGATCATTCAAATACTTGAGACGCTCATTCTTGATTTGCTTCTCGCTCTCGTACTGACGGATCTTCGATACGAATTCGTTGATCGCTTTCTGGCGTGAGCTTAATGTTTTTTCTTTAAGGATGAGTTCGGCTTTCGCTTTTTCAATGGCAGCTTCTTTCTCTGCAATTTCTGCGGCCATACCGAGCTTGCGGTCGTTCTCTTCTTGGATCTGCTGAGTAATAACGTTAAACCGGTCTTTCTGCTTGTTTACAACAATCTTCGCGAGAGAAACGCTTTTCGCTTTGTAATCTTCCTTGATACGATAATAGTTCTCGGTTTGCTTAGCTTGCTTTTCGAGACTCTTCATGTTCTTTTCGATCTCGAAGAGTAAATCTTCCACACGCTCTAAGTCGGTATCTGTATCTTCTAATTTCTTTAGCGTTTCTTTCTTACGCTTCTTGAACTTTGAAATACCTGCAGCCTCTTCGAAAAGTGCGCGACGGGAATTGTCCTTATCATTCAGGAGGTCATCCACCATACCCAACTCGATGATCGCATAAGTATTAGATGCAACCCCAGTATCGAGGAACAAATTGGTGATGTCTTTCAAACGACAGGTAACGCCATTCAATAGATATTCACTTTCACCGGTACGGTACAGACGACGTGTGATGGTAATCTGAGAATACTCCGTTGGCAGAATGTTCTTCGTGTTATTGATCGTGAGCGAAACCTCAGCCATTTGCTGTGGACTGCGTTGACTCGTTCCGTTAAAAATGACGTTTTCCATTTTTTCTGAGCGGAGCGCACTTGTTTTTTGCTCTCCCAATACCCAGCGGATAGAATCGACAACGTTTGATTTGCCACAGCCGTTCGGACCGACAATACCCGTGATCCCCTCGTCGAAGTTGATCACAATTTTGTCGGCAAAGCTCTTGAAGCCTTTTACCTCCAGTTTCGCTAATTGCATGCAGTGATGATTATAAAAGTTAAAAGTCTGATTATAAAAAGCTTAAAAGATCGAGAAGTCGTTCCTGAGCGCCTGTTATAATACAGCGAAGTCGGCAAAGATAAGATTCTGGATGTAGCAATTCAAAATAAAACGAAAAGGAAAAAAAGAGCTCATTTTGTGTCTTTTTCCGGCATAATGCACCTTGGTAAATAAATTGTAAGTGCAATACGCCTGCAAATCACAGTCCTGTTACCGACCATCGGTTGGGCATGTTCCTGCCGCGAAGCTTGCATGATCTTATACTTATCCTGTACTCATCCTGTACTCACGTTGTACTGATGCTGTACGTATAGGGTATAGCCAAAGCCGGCTACTATACGGCTTCATCGGTGGGCATAGGCAGGTTAAAGGGAACATATGATGTTAATTTGAGGTTGGAATGCTAGTTTAGGACGATCTCATTGAACAACTATGAAATTTGAAATAACGCGAATAGGCGTACGCCATATTGAAGAAGGGTATGTTACACTGTTATTCATGCGTAAGGGAGGTGCAAAGTCATTTTTTTTAAAGGTGAATCTTTTTGGTTTGTGACGCCCGATGAAGTTGATGTCAATGAGTTTACCAATCTTGATTTACCATGGTCACCATGGAATGAGCGCGGGATAATGACAATGGACCATCCGCGTGTGGGAAACGGTGGATGACTTTTATTAAAGTTAAATGAGATGCACATCATCAGATTAAGCTTTATGGCTGATAAACCTGACGAGCAAATACTGACAATCTTCTCGGAGTCAAACGCTGGTCGGATTTTGATACCTCACCTGAATACTAACCTTTATGATGAAATCCTAAGAGATTTTGAAAATGCTAGCACTTGTAAAATACATGGTGAATCGTAGCGACGGATATATTCTCTTGCACCGGCGACCGACTCTACGGTCTTGTCACCCGGACATCTCTAGATTATGAATTCATTATAAAGTGATGTCGGCGATGGGCTTTCTGTTCAACGTTGTGTACATGGTTAGTTTCATTTAGCTGGATGTTGAAGGTGTCTGGTGACAACACGTGAAGCCCGAGCCGACGATTTAAAAGTCTGATGGGGGCGTGCCGTCAGCCCCGTCCGTAAAGTTCATGTTGCCAGATGGATAGATTAGTATAAAACGGTCAACCAATTTCAGGGATCGACAACTTCTGACTTCTGACTCCTGACTCCTGACTTCTGACTTCTTACTCCTGACTTCTTACTTCTTACTTCTTACTCCTAAAATTCCCCACCACATTCATGTGGCCCAAACGCCATTTGCCGCCCCTTATTGCTTTTTGCCAATATTTCCTATATTTGTTAAACCTGAAGGAGTTTAATGGAACTGAAATTCTGGATTTACCTCATTATTGGCGCGATTTATTTGCTCTCAAGACTTCTGAAAAAGAAGGAGCCAGAGCAGCAAGATATCCCCAATTATCAGCCGGAAAAGCCAGCTAGAAAGTTCGATTTGCCTTCAGCAAAACCGACTGCGACACCCGGAAAATCACTGACTTTCGAGGAATTGCTTCGGGAAATCAGTGAGTCTAAGACGGCGACTCCTGTGCAAACAACAGTTCAAACAACGACCAGACCTTATCAGGAGGCTGTCGTTGACTACGATGACAACCTTGGCGAGGAGGCGCAAGATCTTGAAGATACAGGGTATGATTACCGGAAGAAAGACAAGATCTACGACGTGTATGAAGAGGCGAAACGGCAAGCCTTTAACAGGCCTTCGTTAGAAGAAACTATGAAAGTCGAAGACACTGTTGTGCGATACGGTAAGTTTAAGGAGTTTGAGCAGGCACCTCAGCGAGACTTAGTTAAGGAGTATTTGAGCGAGCTCAGCGATCCGGAAGGCATGAAAAAGGCCGTTGTGATGAGTGAAATTCTTCAGCGCAGATTTTAACTTTTTGATATAAATAGTACACACACAAGGAAGTTTATTTTTTAGAGTTTCTAATTTTTTTATAGTTGACTTTTTTAAGCGCACTGTTGTAATCCTAATCTTTTATCAATCAATCGGGTTACAATAATTTTTTGAACAATATTTAGTAAAGAGAAATTTTTTCGAAATGAAATTTATTTACCCCCTGCTGCTTTTTCTTGCGGCCAGCGCAACACCTGCGTTATCGCAAGATCTATGCAAAACCAAAGTTGATTTCGAGGTGAAAGAGATATCGAAGGGAAGTTTTGAAATCAGTTTAAAGTCATCCCGCTCGATCTCACAAGCTCAGGTCAAACTGTATGATCTCTATAGCGGAAAGGTAATTCAAGAAAAAACAGTCGTACTCTCATCTAATCCGTCGCTGTTTAGAAATGTCAAATCCTCCCGGTATACCGTTCTGATCACCTTCGAAGGGTGTTCGAAAGGTATTAGCGTTGGCGGAATCGAAGGAATTAAAGTCGGAGAACTATAGAAGATTAATTACTGCTCAATGAACCGGATATTTTTTAATCTCAATCATTACATCTTAGTAGGAATTTTCCTGCTCGGTTTTGTAACGGCATCCTATGGACAATGTCCTACGGCTGCAGCGGTGATTACCAGAACCCACACGGATATCTCGTGTTTTGGCGCGAATGACGGTACAATCACTGTTGAATTGGGGAATGGCGCAGCGCCAATGAATTTTGAATTATACGATAACATCGCAGGGGCATTCGTTACGCTTGCCGTGACTGAGATCAACGATCCTGATGGAAACGGAAACTTTAGAAAAGTGCGCTATGAAGATGTTTACTCTTCTTCATTCCAGGTAGTCGTATTTAAAACAGGATGCTTACCACCACTTCAAATTTCGGAAACGCCAACGGGCTTCAATATCATCGAGCCTTCACAGTTGACCGTGACAGTGGATGGCGTCGATCCGGATTGTGATCCGACACCAGGAGCAGGCGATGGCGGAATTAATATTACAGCAGCAGGGGGCGTTGGTCCCTATACTTATTTATGGACAGATGGCTCTACGAATGAAGATAGAACCAACCTCGATGCGGGTGCGTATACCGTAACCGTTACAGATGCTAATGGTTGCCAAGTGAGTCAATTGGTGAACGTTGCCATTTCAACACAAGCTGACGCAGGTGCGCCTACTGGACGTACATGCGGTACAAATAGCTTTATACTTGGTGGAAATAGCCCAGGGGTAGGGGAGATTGGTACATGGACTGGTCCTGCCGGTGTTACCTTCTCGCCGAGCGCAAATGATCCTAATGCAACGGCCAATAACCTCAACGTCGGCGCCAATGTTATAACCTGGACGATTACCGATACTGGTGGACTCTGTTCTGGAACGAGTGATAACATCACCGTCACGTATTCACCCGCCTTAGTTCTCAACGCGGTGATCACCAACGCTACTTGTAACGGTGCGGCTACTGGTGCCGTAGATCTTACGGTCAGCGGCGGAATTCCGCCATATACATATTTATGGAGCAATGGCGCGACAACGCAAGATCTTAATCCGATCGCGGCCGGTACGTATAGTGTTACGGTTACCGATGCTGCCGGTTGTACAGCCACATTAAATAACCAAACGGTAACACAGCCCCTTGTTATTACCATTGACAACGTTGCGTCTACAAACTTGACTTGTACAGGAGCTTCTGATGGTGCAATCAACGTCGATGCTTCAGGCGGTACAGGTGCTTTAGTATATACGTTGAATCCTGGAGCCGTTGTTAATGGTACCGGAAACTACACAGGTCTTGCCGCTGGTGTATACACCGTATCGGTAACGGATGCGAATGGATGCGGACCTGTTACAACAGCGAACATCACGTTAACGCAACCAGCGTCACTTACTTTTGGAACGCCAACGGTAACGAACGCAGGCTGTACAGGAATAAACAACGGTCAGATTCAAATCACAGCGACAGGTGGTACAGGTGTCATTACCTATACGATTGCACCTGGCGGTACATCGAACACGACCGGTACATTCACAGGTCTTGCTGCTGGTACTTACACAATCACGGCAGACGATGCTGGTGGTTGCCCTCCCACAGTAAGTGCAAATATCAACATCACAGCACCGCCAGCGATTACGTTCGGTACGCCAACCGTAACGAATGCGGATTGTGCTGGTGTGAATAACGGAAGAATTCAAATTACAGCTTCAGGTGGTACGGGTGTGATCACGTATGTGTTGAGCCCAGGAGGAACAACAAACACTACGGGTGATTTCACAGGCCTCGCAGCGGGTACTTACACAGTATCAGCAAATGATGCCGGTGGATGTCCTGCTGTTGTGAGTAGCAATATCAACATCACCGCGCCTGTGGCCATCACCTTTGGTACACCTACAGTTACGAATGCGGATTGCGCAGGCGTTAATAATGGACAAATTCAAATCACTGCATCGGGTGGAACAGGTGTTATCACCTATACGATTTCACCAGGCGGAACGTCAAACACGTCAGGACTCTTCACAGGTCTTGGTGCGGGTACTTATACAATCTCTGCAAATGATGCAGGAGGTTGCCCTGCAGTGGTAAGCAGTAATATTAACATCACGGCACCAGCAGCAATCACATTTGGTGCACCAACAGTGACAAATACATCTTGTACTGGTATCAATGACGGAAGAATCCAAATCACAGCAACGGGCGGCACAGGCGTAATTACGTATGTGTTAAGTCCAGGTGGAGCAACAAACACCACGGGTGATTTTACGGGACTTGCGGCGGGCACCTATGCGGTAACGGCGAATGACGCTGGCGGATGTCCTGCCGTCGTGAGTGCAAACATTAACGTTACGGCGCCAGCGACCCTTACCTTTGGAACACCAACGGTAACGAACGCCGGTTGCACAGGCATAAATAACGGACAAATTCAAATCACGGCCACTGGTGGTACAGGTGTAATCACCTACACTATTTCTCCTGGTGGTACGTCAAATACGACAGGAACATTCACGGGACTCGCACCAGGCACCTATACAATTTCAGCAGATGATGCTGGTGGCTGTGCTGCCGTGGTAAGCGCGAATATCAATATCACTGCACCTGCCGCCATCACTTTCGGAACACCGACTGTGACAAACGCAGATTGTGCCGGCATCAACAATGGTAGAATCCAGATCACAGCAACGGGCGGTACGGGTGTTATCACTTATGTACTGAGCCCAGGTGGTATCACAAATACGACAGGCGATTTCACAGGGCTCGCTGCCGGTACTTACACAATATCAGCAAATGATGCCGGTGGTTGCCCTGCAGTAGTAAGTAGCAATATTAACATCACGGCACCAGCGGCGATCACATTCGGAACACCAACAGTGACCAATGCTGATTGCGCAGGCAATGCGAATGGGCAAATTCAAATCACTGCAACAGGTGGTACGGGTGTAATCACCTATACGATATCACCAGGCGGAACATCGAACACTACAGGAACGTTTACCGGCCTCGTTGCAGGTACCTACACAATTTCGGCAAATGATGCGGGTGGTTGTCCTGCTGTGGTGAGCAGCAACATCAACATTACAGCGCCTGCGGCGATTACATTTGGAACGCCGGCGGTAACGAATACCTCATGTACAGGTATCAATGATGGAAGAATTCAAATTACAGCCACTGGCGGAACGGGTGTAATTACCTATGTGCTAAGTCCAGGTGGTGCAACCAATACAACGGGTGACTTTACTGGCCTCGCAGCGGGAACTTACACGGTATCGGCGAACGATGCGGGTGGTTGTCCTGCGGTAGTGAGTAGCAATATTAACGTAACAGCACCAGCAGCGATTACTTTCGGTGCGCCAACAGTAACGAATGCAGATTGCGCGGGCGCAACAACAGGGCAAATTCAAATCACAGCTACCGGTGGTACAGGCGTAATCACTTACACGATCTCCCCTGGAGGAACGTCAAATACGACTGGTCTCTTCACAGGCCTCGTGGCTGGTACTTATACGATCACCGCAGATGACGCAGGCGGATGTGCATCTGTCGTGAGTAGCAATATCAATATCACCCAGCCAAGCGCACTTACATTTGGTACACCGACGGTTACCAATGCGGATTGCGCTGGCAATGCTAACGGACAAATTCAAATTGCAGCAACAGGTGGTACAGGTGTAATTACGTATACGATTTCACCAGGCGGTACTTCAAACACAACAGGCGTGTTCACTGGACTTGCTGCAGGAACATACACAATTTCGGCTGACGACGCTGGTGGATGTGCGCCAATCGTGAGCAGCAACATCAACATAACAGCACCTGCCGGAATAACTTTTGGAACACCAACGGTTGTCAATGCGGACTGCGCGGGAAATGCGACGGGAGAAATTCAAATTACAGCAACAGGTGGAACTGGCGTGATTACCTACACCATTTCCCCAGGCGGAACTTCGAATACAACAGGAACATTCACAGGACTCGTAGCGGGAACATACACAATCTCAGCAAATGATGCTGGTGGATGTCCTGCTGTTGTCAGTGCAAACATTAATGTGACTGCGCCAGGTGGTATTACATTCGGCACGCCGACAGTAACCAATGCCGATTGCGCAGGAGCAACCAATGGACGAATTCAAATCACAGCGACGGGTGGCACAGGCATAATTACCTATGTGCTTAGCCCAGGTGGCGCGACCAATACAACGGGTGACTTCACAGGATTAGCTGCAGGTACATATACAGTATCAGCAAATGATGCTGGTGGATGTCCTGCTGTCGTAAGCGCCAATATCAACGTAACAGCGCCGGCGGCGATTACTTTCGGTACACCAACAGTTACTGATGCTGGTTGTGCAGGTGGTAATGATGGAAGCATTCAGATCACGGCCACTGGCGGAACAGGTACGATCACCTATACGATCAGCCCAGGCGGTACTTCAAATACCACAGGAACTTTCACAGGTCTGACAGCTGGAACGTATACGATTTCGGCAGACGATGCCGGAAGCTGTGCTGCTGTTGTAAGTGCGAATATTAATGTGAACGCACCAACTGGACTTACGTTTGGTACACCGGTAGTTACGGATGCAGATTGCGCTGGAAATAGCACTGGCCAAATTCAAATTACAGCAACGGGCGGTACGGGAACGATCACCTATACCCTTAGCCCGGGTGGAACGACTAATACGACGGGCGTGTTCCCAGGACTTGCAGCAGGAACGTATACTGTATCTGCAGATGATGCAGGTGCTTGTGCTGCTGTAGTAAGTGCAAACATTATAATTGCAGCACCAGCGGCGATTACATTTGGAACACCTACAGTAACGAACGCAGACTGTGCGGGTGTTAACAACGGAAGAATTCAAATCACAGCAACAGGTGGATCAGGTGCGATCACGTATACGATCTCTCCGGGCGGCACATCCAATACAACAGGTGACTTTACAGGACTTGCGGCGGGGACATATACAATCTCTGCAGACGATGCCGGTGGTTGTACGGCGGTCATTTCGGCAAACATCGATGTGACAGCGCCTGCAGTGATTACATTCGGTACGCCGACAATTACAGATGCATCATGTGCAGGATTGTCTGACGGAAGTATTCAAATAACGGCAACAGGCGGAACGGGCGCGATCACGTATACGATCATACCAGGTGGAACATCTAACACAACGGGTAATTTCACTGGACTGGCCGCCGGAACATACACTATTTCTGCGGATGACGCGGGTGGATGTCCTGCAGTAGTAAGCGCAAACATTAATGTCGGCGCACCTACACCTCCAACGATTGCCGGAACCACAACGGATAACACAAGCTGTCTTGCACCATTTACCGGAACAATTGACATAACGGTAACAGGTGGGGTAGGCGTTCTAAGCTATAGCTGGACTGGACCAAACGGATTCGTTTCAACAAGCGAAGATCTAACAGCACTTCAGAATGGTAGTTATGAGGTTACCGTTACTGATAGCGGTACAGGCTGTGAAGCAACAGCAACTTTCGCAGTCGGCTTAAATGCAGCTGGTGTAACAATCGCTTCTACATCAACAGATAATACAAAATGCGTAGCACCGTTCACAGGAACCATTGACATCACGCTAGGCGGTACCCCAGGACCTTACAATTTCTTGTGGAGTGGCCCGAACGGATTCTCGTCGACGGCTGAGGATTTGACTGCGCTACAAAATGGAGATTACACCGTGAATGTGACAGACACCGGAACAGGTTGTACTGCTACTGCGACTGTAACCGTTGGATTGACGACGCCGACAGTCACTATCTCTGGTGTCGTTACCGATAATAGTAAGTGTGTTGCGCCATTTAATGGAGCCATTATTTTAAGCACAACACCGGCTGTAGGAGCCTACGCATATTCATGGACAGGACCTAATGGATTTGTCTCTAATAATAAAAATATAACGGCCCTCGAATCGGGTGCGTATGAGGTTACTGTTACCGAATTGACATCGGGATGTACGTTCACTCAGACATTCAATGTTGGAGGAACAGCTCCAACGATTTCAATAGCAGAAGATGTCAATAGTCCAAATACGACTTGCGTTGCTCCGTTTGATGGCGTTCTCTTGATCACTGCGACAGGTGGTTCAGGTGCATACAGCTTTGAATGGAGTGGCCCTAACGGGTTTAGTGCAACAACAGAAGACATTGCCAATATTCAAGATGGTGTATACACCGTGGAAGTTACGGATCTTAACCTTGGTTGTACAGCGACAGCAACGTTTACGGTAATCGACAACACGCCAGTGGTAGCACTTGCGTCGCAGGTGATCGTAGACAATTCAAGTTGCCAGGCACCATTTAATGGCGCTATCACGGTTACGGGAGGTGGAACACCAGGACCATATTCATTTGCGTGGACTGGACCTAACGGATTCGTTGGTGCAGGCGCTGCAATCACCGCATTGGAATCAGGCGATTATGAAGTGACCATCACAGATCTAACAATTGGATGTTCTGATGTCTATACATTGACAGTAGGTGATGCAACACCTACAATTACAATTACGGAAGATTCATCTACACCGAATACTGTATGTCAGGCCCCCTTTGATGGTGCGATTGATATCACGGTATCAGGAACAGTAGGGCCATTTGATTTCTCATGGAGTGGACCAAATGGTTTTGCATCTACAGTTGAAGACCCTACGCAGTTGGAAGATGGTGATTACACGGTGACGGTGACAGATCAAATACTTGGATGTAGCCAAACGCTGACTGTCAATGTCGGAAATAACAGACCGACAATTACGATCACAGCAAACAGCATTACACCAAATACAAATTGTGTGGCTCCATTCAATGGTGCGCTTGATGTTTCTGCAGCTGGCCCTGCAGGGACTTTCGATTTCACTTGGTCAGGACCAAATGGATTTGCAGGTACAGGCGCCGTCATTACGGATCTTGAACCAGGTGACTACACCGTTACAGCGACGAACCAACCTTCAGGATGTTCAGGAACGCAAACATTCACCGTTCCAAACAACGCTCCGGTAATAACCTTTACCACAGACATCCTGATTGGAAATACACAATGCCAGCCGCCTTTTGATGGTGCCGTGTTGGTGACCGCATCGGGCACAGGTGGTCCTTTTGATTATGAATGGACCGGGCCTAACGGTTTCACCGGAACGGGTCCTGGTATCCAAGATTTAGAGTCGGGTGATTATACGGTAACGGCAAAAGATCAAGTCCTTGGCTGCGAAGGAACAGCGACGATCACCGTGCCAGATCTCACCCCAACAATTACCATTACGACACAGGTATTCCCGAATACAAATTGCGTTGCACCTTTCAACGGAGGCATCGATATTATTTCCATTACGGGTACGCCGGGAACACATTCATTCCTTTGGACGGGACCAAACGGATTTACGAGAACGACGCCAAATATCACAGGCGTTGAACCTGGCGATTACAACATCACCATTACGGATGACATCTTGGGATGTTCAGATACTTATACAGTGAACGTACCGGATAACAAGCCGATCGTAAGTGCTACGCCGGTGATTGTGCCAAACACAGTTTGTGCCGCGCCATTTAATGGTTCGATTGATGTAACCCTTTCCGGAACTGCAGGACCATTCGACTATACATGGACAGGGCCAAATGGATTCACCTCGTCGGTAGAGGATATTGCAGGACTCGAAGCCGGTGACTACGAGCTCACTGTAGAAGACCAAAATCTTGGCTGTACCAACACATTCACGTTCAACGTTCCGAATAGCACGCCAACGCTAAGTGCTACGCAGGTCATCGTACCAAACACACTTTGCGCGGCGCCATTTAATGGTTCAATTGATGTAACCATCTCTGGAACAGCAGGACCATTCGACTATACATGGACTGGACCGAATGGATTTACTTCGTCCTTGGAGGATATTGCGGGACTTGAAGCCGGTGACTATGAGCTTACGGTGGAAGACCAAAACCTCAGCTGTTCCAATACATTTACGTTCAATGTTCCGAATAATGCGACGGGGACAACCATTGGGTTGGTAACACAAGCAAACAATACATCATGTAAGGCACCGTTCAACGGCGCGTTGACGATTAGCGTAGGTGGTACACCTGGACCTTTTGATATATCTTGGACTGGCCCTGGTGGATTTACTTCCGATCAGACCACACTTACGGGACTTGCGCCTGGAACATATACAGTAACCGTTACGGATACAGGCGTTGGATGTACGGCAACACGTACGTTCACAATCATCAATAATGCTACCGGATGCGGTGGATTAGATTGCGCTGCATTTACAAAATTCAAGGTAGCAGATCTTCCGAAAACAAAACGTCCTACATGTGGTGATCAAAAGGACGGTATTATCACTGTCGAGATCGAAGGTGGCTCTATGCCGTACATTGTAACACTCACGGGTATCAACACCGGCGAAGTGAAGCAAGGACTTATTACCGTGAACGAAATTATGTTCGATGAATTGAAAGCAGACACCTATCGATACAAAGTTGAAGATGCTGCTGGTAATATTTGTGAGTTGACGTATGACTTACAGTTAGAGCCTACAGTCACAGCAACAGCATCTGGGTTTGTCGATGCAACGTGCTTCGGTACAAATACAGGTCAAGCAGTGTTAACTGTTACCGGTGGAAATGCGCCATACGATTATTTTGTTGATGGAGAATGGTTCTTGGATTATGTGCCAGGAAATGTGATTACAAATCTTCCACCAAATGGAACTTATAACATTCTTGTACGCGACGATGCTTCGGATTTGTGCCCTGCAACAGTAAGCGTTACGATCAACAATGCAAATCCAGCGATCACGCTCAACGATTACGAGAAGAATGACGCAACTTGTGCAGGTAACGACGGTCGTATCTTCAACATTGTTGTGTCTGGCGGCGCAGGTGGTCCGTACGAGTTCGCACTCGATGATGGTGCATTCCAGGATCAAAATGAATTCAATGACATCAGCGGCGGTACGCACAATGTTCATGTACGCGATGCGGCTGGGTGCGAACAGACATTCTCAATTGATGTGACATTCCCAGGCTTTGTTGGTTTCGATGTAACGCCTTCGGAAGCAAGCTGTTCGAATAATGGACTTAGCGGTTCGTTAACAGTTAAGTTTGATTTGGCCGGTTCTTATGAAGTTGGTGTGAGTAAGAGTGCATTTGTAGAGCCTACAGAGTACTTCCCATACGCGACGTCGAACCCGGACACAGACTTACCTTATGTTTTTGAGAACATGCCGAGTGGTACATACTATGTGTTTGCTAGAACGAGCGCTTCAGAATGTCCTTCACGCCAAGGTGGATTTACGATATTCGGCGTGCAGGCACTAACATTTGAGATTGAACCATATTGCGGTGATCAAAATGAAGTGTCCATTAGACTTGTGAACGTAACGGGATCAAGTACAGCGCCAATTACATTTATCGTGACTGAGCTCGAATCAGGATTAGAAGTTGCAGATCAACCATTACCGCAGACATACGATCCTGAATTACACTTGAGATTTAGCGACAATGATTGGTTGTCGATCGGGAATAAGGGCTACAATATTCAGTTGAAACAGTTCTCACCGGAAGGCTCTTGTGAGGTGTTCTCTGAAAAAGAAAGCTATGTAACAACAGATCCATTGTCTGCTCAAGTGATTTCGACTACGGAGTCGTATCCTGATATTCCAAGCGGTACATTGGTAGTTGGTAATTTTGAAGGCGGAACAACACCGTACACGATCAGCATGGAGTTGGATCAACCATTGTCAGACTTGGATTACCTCACCGTAGAAGAAGAAGTTACGCGCAATAGCAACCTTCGATTCGAGAAAAAATATGAAAGAATTCCAGCGGGTGTGTATACCATTTTCATTGAAGATTCTATCGGATGTTCAATTGAAATCTTAGGTACGACAGTGCCGTTGGATACGGATATTTATATACCGAATATCTTTACACCGAATGGTGATGGTTCGAACGACGTGTTTTTTGTACGAAACCTCCCAGACGAAGGTGTAAAGCTTACGATTACCAATCGCTGGGGTAAACAAGTGTACTCGACGAGTTCGTATAAGAACAATTGGGATGCAAATGGCGTAGAAGACGGCATCTACTATTATCAATTAAAACCTGCAGACGGTCCTGCGTTAATGGGTTGGGTTGAAGTAATGCGCGGAACGAAGCCTTAAAAAGAAAATAGTTTAAACGAAAAAAAACTCACTACGAAAGTGGTGAGCTTTTTCGTTTAGGTGTCCTAAGAATTATTGCAGTGATGAAAGAAATGCGAGTGTGTCGATGTTATCGGCATAGTCGGTTAATGTGGGATATTGCGCTTGTCCAAACGGTACATTTGCCAACGCATGATGACCAACAATACATTGCGTCTTGTCGGCGATATTTGTGATCTTATTTTTAAGATCATTTTCGTTTTGGTATTGCTCGAAGTAGATGACAGAAATAGGAGAGACTGTCTTTTCATTTTCTTGAATGATTAAAAAACCATTGTCAAAGAATGGAACACGGTTCACTAGTAGTATCGACTTTTGATAGTCGTAGTTGTTGACATACTTATGATGGTTGATAATATCTTGAAAGATTTCTATGCTGCGGTAGAAAGCGTCGAATGTATAGCCTGCGGGAACGAATAGTTTAGAAATATTTCTGCAGCCCAATCCAAAGTAACTGAAGATATCTGTGCCGAGCGATTCAAAATCATCTTCTGTTTCATTGCCAGTGAAAATAGCGAGCGAGGTTCTGTTTTTACGGATGATGTTCTGATATCGGCCAAAGTATTGTTCAAAGTATCGCGATGAATTATCGCTACCTGTCGCGATCACGGCGTCGAAATTTTGAAGACGTTCAGCGATATGGATATGCTGATGTAGACGAGGTTCAAATTCAATGAGCTTGTTGATGATGAACCTTGTTAAAAAGGAATCCTTACTGCTGAGTTTTAATTGCGCATGATTTCCGCTGATTAACACGGCAAGCAAATCGTGGAAACCAACGAGCGGGATGTTGCCAGCCATTACCAAGGCAATGGTCTTCGGTGACGGCGAAAGTTGATGCTGTGCTACCCAATTCTTGAGGTCACTATGACGAAGCATGGATGATATTCCGCGGAATGCCATACGAACGTTATCTTTGGTGAACCATGGGTTTTCCAACCGTGCACCTTCCGCTATCGTTTGAAATTGCTCTTCTGATAATTGACTTAAGAATGTTCCCAAGGAAGCAAATGCGGCAATTCTATCTTCAACTTTCATCTTCACTAAACTTTTCTGAACCTATCTCCGTTTTACGGATGATTCGTTTATTTTTGTATTGGTAAAGGACCAAAATTAGAAAAAAGCATGGCAATTATAATTACGGACGAATGTATCAACTGCGCTGCATGCGAGCCGGAATGCCCTAACACGGCCATTTATGAAGGAGGAAGAGAATGGAATTGGGCCGGGGGAACAAAGTTAGAGTCAGTAGAATTGGAAGACGGTTCAACAGTAGATGCTAAGGTTGCTCAGGCGCCGGTATCGAATGAGTTTTATTATATCGTTGCGGGTAAGTGTACAGAGTGTACAGGGTTTCACGAAGAGCCACAGTGTGCTGCGGTTTGTCCAGTGGATTGCTGTGTACCAGATCCTGATATGGTAGAAACGAAAGAAGAACTTCTCGCTAAAAAAGCTTGGCTTCACCAGGAAGTTGAAGCCTAATCTAGCTATCGCATTTTCGCACGTTTTATCAGATACGTTTGAAGTATTACATTGAAGTCGGTGCTCACATCGGCTTCAATGAAATCTATCTTAAATTGATTACATCTCATCTTTAGGCTCCGGTGGAAGTTTAATGCTTCTATTTGATACGACTTCTTGATATCTCCTGGATTAAGCTTTACGCGCTCGCCACTTTCCAGGTCAATGAATTCCATTGGGCGATCTTGGAAATCAAATAACAACTCTGTCTTATTGTCCATCACGTGAAAGACAATGACTTCATGCTTATTGTGCTTTAAGTGCTGCAGGGCTTTAAATAAATCATCGGTTGCTTCAGTAGAGTCAAACATGTCACTAAAGATGATCACAAGAGATCGCTTGTGAATACTTTCAGCGACTTCGTGCAATACTTTCGCAATCTGCGTTTTCGATTGCTTCGGTGAAATTTGATCAATTTGATCGAGCGTACGAAGTAGTTTATTAAGATGTGTGGGAGATGACTTAACAGGCGTGATACTCTGGATGACGTCAGAAAATAGACATAATCCCACCGCGTCACGTTGACGATTTAATAGGTAACACAATGCAGCGGCAGCATATTTTGAAAACCTAATTTTTTGACGACTCTCCGCAGGATAGAACATCGATGCAGAGGTATCGATGGCGATCAAACATCGGAGATTCGTTTCTTCCTCATATCGCTTTGTGAAGAGCCGGTCTGTTCGGGCGTATACTTTCCAGTCGATGTGACGCGTACTTTCTCCTTCGTTATATAAACGATGTTCCGCAAACTCAACAGAAAAACCGTGGTAAGGCGATTTGTGTAAACCCGTGATGAAACCCTCGACGAGCTGATGAGCCAGTAGTTCGAGACTTGTATTTTGGTTGAGATCGTTAAAATTTGCTTTCAAAGCACGATGGAAGTTTAGTCGTAACCTTACGATAAATGATAAATAACGGTGTTTTTAGGGCTTATTGTAACCCGCTCGTAAAATATTATATCGTTAGTTTGCAATAACTGTTCAAAGTACTAACTTAGTACAGACCAAAACTTAAACCTAACTTAAAATTTGAAGGATTGTGGAAGACAACAAGACAAATGGCAGGGATGAGATTTACTCCGCAAAAGTAAAAGCCGGCAAAAGAACGTATTTCTTCGATGTAAAATCAACCCGTTCGAATGACTACTATCTGACCATTACGGAGAGTAAGAAGCGTTTTAAGGAAGACGGATTTACTTATGAAAAACATAAGATTTTCTTGTACAAAGAGGATTTTAATAAGTTTTTGGAAGCGTTGACCAATACCGTAAATCATGTGAAGCATGAACTCATGCCAAATGTTGATTTCAGTCAATTTGATCATGTAGCCGAAACGGAGGATGCCGCGGTAGGTGCTGAGGGTAAAGCCGCTAGCGTGGATACCGAACTTAAATGGGATTAAGATCTTTTATATACCTAACCCTAACCTAAGATAAGCCCTTGTAACCGCAAGGGCTTTCTTTTTGCTGATTCTCGTCGTCCGATGTTCGGGCAAATGCTTTGGAAGGTTATATTTGCGGCCTTAAAAGCTAATCGTATGGGACTTCAATGTGGAATTGTTGGATTGCCGAATGTGGGTAAGTCAACGCTGTTTAATGCTATCTCAAATAACAAGGCAGAGGCTGCCAATTTTCCCTTCTGTACTATTGAACCCAACGTTGGCGTAATCTCTGTTCCTGATCCGCGTCTCAAAATCCTCGAAGGGTTAGTGAACCCGCAAAAAGTAGTACCGACCTCCATCGAGTTTGTTGATATCGCTGGACTGGTAAAAGGTGCAAGTAAAGGTGAAGGACTGGGTAATCAATTTCTAGGAAATATTAGACAGGTGGATGCCATCGTTCACGTGGTAAGATGCTTTGATAACGACAACATCGTCCACGTCGACGGTCGTGTTAATCCAGTTGCCGATAAAGAGATTATCGATACTGAACTTCAATTGAAAGACTTGGAGTCTGTTGATAAGAAAATTGCTAAAGTTGAAAAAGCAGCAAAAGCAGGTGATGCCAAATTGAAAAAGGAATTGTCTGTGCTTCAAACCTATAAAGATGCTTTGTTGTCAGGAAAGAATGCACGAAGTGTTCAAATGGATGAAGAAGATAAGAAAGCTATTGCTGATCTACAGCTGTTGACCGTGAAGCCTGTTATCTACGTGACCAATGTTGATGAAGGATCCATTCACACCGGTAATAAGTATGTAGATCAATTGAAGGAAGCTGTGAAAGATGAAAACGCTGAAGTGGTTGTCATCAGTGCTGCGATCGAATCACAAATCGCCGAGTTGGAAAGCCTTGAAGATAGAGAGGTTTTTCTTCAAGAATATGGTCTTACTGAGTCAGGATTGAACAAGCTTTTACGTGCGTCTTATCAATTGCTTGACTTGATCACATACTTCACAGCAGGTGAAAAGGAAGTGCGCGCTTGGACCATCAAAAGAGGTTGGAAAGCACCTCAGGCGGCAGGCGTTATTCACACCGATTTCGAAAAGGGATTCATTCGTGCGGAGGTCATTAAGTTGTCTGATTATCAACATTATAAGACTGAAGTTGCATGTAAAGAAGCAGGTAAAATGTCAGTCGAAGGAAAGGAGTATGTTGTGGCTGATGGGGATATCATGCATTTTCGTTTCAATGTTTAAAGATTCCTTACAAATAGATAGAAGCTTTCTGATTTTTTCTTAGTTTTATAAACCGCTCACATTCAGGGTTAAGCGGGCTTTTCGCTTTGAACTTTTTTAACCCTAACTTAAATTTTTTGGGTTTTGAGAACCAGGATTATCTTTTCGCTAAGGAACAGGGGGGCTTATGTTCCATTCCATCATCAGTATTTACTGGCACAAGTGATCAAAGGGCTTCTCATATTTGGGCAAGAAAAGTCATATGTAGATTTTAATCAGTACAACTTCTCGGGCCTGAAGGGGCAAACGAAAGTAAGTAGGAAAGGCTTGCATTATTTTTCATCTAAAGTCACTTTGGTATTCGCTTGTTCTGATAAGGCGTTTATGGATTATTTCGTTGCCCGCTTATTCGAGCAAAAAGAGGTTATCGTCGGAAACTTGCACCTCGTGCCAGAGTCGGTGGAACAAGAAGAACCAATCAAAATCACAGACGAGTCACGCTTTCTTTGTATTTCTCCCATCGTGGTGATACCGGCAACATTCAATGATGAAACAGGGAAGAAATTTGTCTCTCCAGAAACCGACGAGTTCTCTGATCTCCTTTATGATTCGACAATCAGCAGGATGGAAGCTAGCGGTAAATACACCGCCGAGCAATTGACTTCATTTTATAAATTTCAGATTGTTCCCGATAGCGAATACATTCAACGAATCCAAGCATCGCATAAAAAATTCGCGCGGATCTATCCGCTATTCGATAGTGACGTGAAATTTGAAGTGCGTGGCTATACTTTTCCGTTTACCCTCTATGCGGCAAGAGAAGTTCAGCAATATGTTTACGAACACGGCCTCGGGCACTTTACCCATAAAGGTTTCGGTATGCTGGATATAGCAAACAATGATTCCATTCAACGTGCCACGCAACAAGAAATGGATTACGCTTAGCGCGGATTTTTTGCCAGCGTCAAGTAACCTACCAGTAGATCAGCTTGTGGCTTAATTGCCCGGTAGTAGACGAAGACTTCATAATAGTTTTCAGTTTCAAAGTGACTTCCTTCGAAGTAATGGGGTTCCATGTTCTGCGCTTTTACATAGTACTCATAATCGTACCATCCTTGCTTCAGTAATATGTCAGCACTGTATTTGCTGCGGACTGAGTCATAACTCATTCGGTTAATTTTGTTCAGCGCCCAATTATTGAAAGCACCCGCAACGTAAACTTCACCATTTAATTTTGGCGTCGATAAAGAGAAGTTAACCATTACATAGTTAGCATAAGACATCCCGCGGGTGTCATAATTATCTAACCTGAAAAGACCATCGAGATCGTCGTACTGCGCATAAGATTGGCCACGTCTCGACTTGTCGGTTTCGATAAACGCATGAAACGGGGCGACCTTTTTGTCAATACTCGCGACATTTCTTCCCGGGTAGTTCAGCGAGCGCAGATCGAAAAAGCGAAACTCATTTCCTCCCTTAAACATCTGGCCTTCATCGAAGTATCGATAATCAATCTCTTTATCGATTTCACGAATGAAAGTAGGTTTGATATTCATGGCGATATTATCCCATCGTTGATTCTGCCGTACGTTGACATGTACATCCATCATGGGATTCAGAATGTCCAAATTCTTATAGCTGATTTTAAAGTTGAGTTGTTGATTTAAACTTGAAATTCTTCCAGCACCCAAAAGATTTTGCTCGGTCATCACGGAGATAGATTGATCGAATACCATGAAGCGACGACTCAACACGATATCATCCTTATCACTTCCGCGGTATACAACGACGACATAATTACCCGGTAGTTTAACGGGGGGCAGATTAAGCCAATAGTGCACGTATGGAATATGTGTATCAACAGAAAACTCGTAATTGTTAATTGGGTACTCATTGAAACTGGTCAAGTAATCGAGATTCTGTAAAGACGAGGGCGTCCAATCATGATTGCAATGAACAATGCGCGCGTTGTAGGTTTCGGTAGCTTCCACTAGGTCATCAAACTCAAGGACGAGACTCCAGTTTCCAATCTCAGTTACCGCGGGGAGGAGTGGCGCCTTGTTAGGGTGAAGTAAGACGGTTTTTATCCGAAGTTCGTACTGGCGATCGGTATACGTTAATGTTTTAGGAATGCTTGCAGATTTACTAGAACTTTGGGATACTGGTGTGCATGCGTTTAATGATAGCAAGATGATGACAACCAGGTAGTTAAATTTCATTTCGGAATTCAATTAAGGGAATGTTTGTTTTGATCTTTAGCCAACGCAAAAAGTCGGGGTTAAATATAATGTAATTCCAACTTAGGCTACATAAATGGTGTCTAACATGCAAAACGGCCGATAATCGGATACATGCTCAGCGAAAACGAGCTTATAGAAGGATGTAAAAAGGAGAACAGGGCTTTTCAAAAAGCTTTGTATGATCAGTATTGCCGCAAAATGCTGGCGGTATGTCTGCGCTATTCTAAATCTACTGCTGAAGCTGAAGATATCCTGCAAGAGGGATTTGTGAAAGTCTTTAACGGCTTAAAGAACTTCCGCCAAGAATCTAAACTCGAAACCTGGATTACGCGCATTATGGTCAACACGGCCCTTAATGTTCAGCGAAAGAAACTCTACCTGTATCCGATGGTGGATGTTGAAGAAATCAATTTGCCAGAAGAGGAGATGAGTGTTTCGGGATTACACTTCACGCAATTATTGCAGATGATTCAATCGCTACCTCATGGGTGTCAAATCGTATTCAATCTTTTTGCAATTGAAGGGTTCAGTCATAAAGAAATTGCCGAGCAACTTGGTATTTCAGAAGGAACATCGAAGTCGCAGTTTGCGCGTGCGAAAAGCTTGCTGCAACAGAAGTTATTAAAGGAATCAAAGTATTATGAACGATATGGAGAGGCGAAAATTTGAGGATTCGTTTAAGGATGCATTTCAAGGAGCGGAGTTTACACCTTCTGATAGTGTGTGGACTAACGTAGAGCTTGATCTTGAGAAGGCGTCTGGTGATAAAATGAAACGCCGGATTCTCTTTTACAAATTGTTAGCGGCTGCGTCAATAGCGTTTGCAATGGCAGCTGTGGGGATGAGTTATTACGGCATCATTGGATCAGAGCGTCCCACTGTAATTGCCGCAGAGAATAAAACGAATCAGTCAACTGCTGGAAGTAAAAACGGAAATGTACAACCATCTTCTTCATCGGAATCTCAGACGAATACGCTTCGTGATACTGCATTAGCAACGCAGGATCCATTAGTTAATAGTGCAGAACTTTTAGTGGAAAGCGAGCTTGATGCGACAGCGGATGACGAGGCTTTCAGCAAATCAACGAACGCGCCTGATCTTACTGCGGCAGTTCAAAAATCTAGTGAAAAATCCGCAAGGAGTGAGGTGGCACAAATTGCTACATCGAATGATCCTAAACTCGGAAGTAAGAATGATCGTGTTAGTCAGGCAAGCAAATTAGCGTCAGGTTCAAACGAAAAGGATAATGACGTTCGCAATGGCCAGTCAGTAGCGTCATCTGTGGATGGAACTGGAAAAACACCTGCAATTGACAATTCAAATCAAGAAGCCCTGGTCGACAATGGACGTAACCTTAACCCTAACGCGGTATCTGGATCCAAGAAAAATCAATTGACCACAAATTCAGGTGATACACGTGAATCGATCGCGTACAATCGTCAACTACAAGAGGAACGTGTGGCTGAAGATGATCGTAAGTTAAGACCTAATGCGTTAAGGGCCACGGTGGATCAATTGAGTAATGGAGATGCAACGAATGTCGATAAGAATAACGCAATAGCAGTCAATGACGGTTCACGCGAGGGGTATGTGAATTCTGATGATCGTAAACTTAGACCAGCGACGTCGCGTGGCGAGCAAGGCAATGCAAGCAGTACAGACAACAATTCTGCTTTAGTTGCAGGACGCGATGAATATGTGAGTATTGAACATGATCGACTTCCTGAGTTAGTGAAAGACAAGAAAGTAATTTTTGTTGATCCGCGTAAGTCAACGGCAGACCCCTTTCAGTTAATGATGGCTGCCTTAAATGATCGACAGCAGGAGTTGAATGCTAAACAAAAGAACAATAAAAAGTCTGATAAAGGCTCTGAGACGTTATGGACCTCTGTCGCGATAGCTGCCGGTAACTTTAATACACCAAATGGTCGGGTATCGACTTCAGAGAACAAGAATTTTGCGATGAATTCCATTGCTGATCAACAAGCGAAAGCAAATGGAACCGCGTACACAGTTGGTTTAAGTCTGGGGACGAAGATCGCCGAGCGATGGGTTGTTCAAGGGGGCGTAAATTATATGAGCCAATCGTCCGATTATACGGCAAGTGGTGTGATAGGGGCAGCGGACAATAGTTCATTTACTGTGGCCACCGTTCAACAACTGGATCAAATGTTTAGTGCAGAGAATAAAAGCGTAGCCAATGCGAAATATGTTCCGACTGCGACCTATGGAATCACCAGCAGCCTCGAATTTATCAGCGTACCCGTTCAAGCAGGCTACTTGGTAGTCAATAAAAAAATTGGAGTACAAGTTAATGCTGGTGTTTCGACTGATTTATTTCTCCAGAACACATTGTCGGCGAATGGAGATGGTATCGAAGAATCAACGCAAGGGAGTGGTGATGCATCACCCTACCGGACAGTTAACTTTAGTGGACTCTTTGGAACAGAGTTTAGTTACCGTTTGGGAGATCATTATCGACTGGCGCTCAATCCGGGAATACGTTATCCTCTGAATTCAATTTATAAATCTGAAATAGGAATAGAGGCTAGCCCGCTTACTTTCGATGTCGGCGTAAAGTTTAGATATATTTTTCGCTAGCGTTCCAACCTTTCACGGGTAAGTAATGTCTAACAGGCAATGATGGAGACAATAGATGTTAGGTTGCAGCGCAGGATTCATGCATCGCTTTTCGCGTTGTTGTTTTTAACCGTGCTTTTAGGTGTTAGTGTTTTACTTGAAGGATGTACGAAAAACGTCCAAACAAAGAAAGGGATTGTTCCGGCCTATCAAGCGTCGCTAGATTGCGAGCGCGTTTCAAGTGAAGGTGTAGCCTTTTAAGGAGGCATCTTATATAAGAGTACGCCATTTTCCGGGGAAGGCTCTGGCCCCGGAAATGGCAAACTCTGATGTTCTAAAAATTAGTATCCTATTTCTTTTCAATGGCTTCAATTGCCATCGCGGTTTCTTCCCACTTCTCGGTTAGAGATTCCAAGTTTTTCACGGTTTCGTTGAACGTAACCTGAATACCATTCAGTTTATTAAAATCATTGAAAACTTCTGGCGATGCCATCTCATTTTCCAATGTCACCTTTTTCGATTCAAGCTGTGCAATGTCTGCTTCGAGTTTGCTTAACTCTTTATTAAGTGTCTTTAGTCGCGCTTGATCCGACGGCGTTTTTTGGGGCAGTGTTATCTTTTCCTCAACAACTTTCTTTGGTTTTGGCGGCTCGACCTTCGCAACACTCGCTTCATTCTTTTTTCGCCAGTATTCATATTCATCGAATGACCCTGGGTACTCTTTGATTTGTTTATCCTCGATGTACCATATCTTATTCGCAATTTGACTCACGAAGTGACGATTGTGAGAAACGACTACAAAGCTTCCCAAGTATTGTTGCAGTGCTTGAATCAAAATGTTTTCTGAAATAAAGTCAAGGTGGTTGGTGGGCTCGTCGAGCAATAAGAAGTTTGCTTCTGAGATCAATGTCTTAGCCAACGCCACTCTCGATTTCTCTCCACCGGATAATACCTTGATTTTTTTATAGACATCTTCATCCGAGAATAAGAAACATCCCAATACGTTTCGAAGTTCTTGCTCAGTTTTGCCAGATCCTGCTTGCAAGAGCTCCTCTAATATTTCATTGTCAACACGAAGTGATTCCAACTGGTGCTGCGCGTAGAAGGCTTTAATAACATTGTAACCAATTGTTCTGTCTCCATCTACGGGCTCTTCACCCGCAAGAATCCGGAGCAAGGTAGATTTACCTTTACCGTTCGCGCCGATCAACGCAATCTTGTCACCGCGCTCAATCGAAATGCTGGTATCTCGCAAAATGTCGAGCGTTCCATAAGATTTGGAGACATGTTTTAAATCGACAATGAAACGTCCTGGTTGTTGATTGAACTTAAAACGAAAGTTCACAGCGGCTGAATCGTCAACAACTTCTTCAATCTTATCCATGCGTTCCAGGGCTTTCACACGCGATTGGACTTGTTTTGCTTTTGTGGCTTTCGCTTTGAACCGCTCAATAAACCGTTCTGTCTGTTTTATCTTCTGTTGCTGATTCTCAAATGCATTTTGCTGGATCTCTTGTCGCAGTTCCTTTTCTTCAAGGTAAAATGAATAGTTTCCTTCGTAAGACACAAGTTGCCCTTGCGTAACCTCAACGGTTTTGGTTGAAACATTATCAAGAAACGTTCTATCGTGTGATACGACGATTACTGCCCCCTCATAATTTCGGAGATAGTTTTCTACCCACTCGATTGAAGGAAGGTCAAGGTGGTTGGTAGGCTCATCAAGCATCAGTAGCGATGGCTTTTCGAGTAGAAGTTTTGATAGCATCACGCGCATTCGCCATCCTCCAGAAAATTGTCGAAGTGGACGGTGAAGATCTGCCGTTGAAAAGCCTATACCTTCAAGAATCTCTTCAGCCTTTGCCTGCATACTATAGCCATCGAGATGATCGAATTTTTCTTGAAGCTTAGAAAGCTTATCAACCAGTTCATCGGAATACTCGGTTTCTAGTCGATGAAGAATTTTCTCAATCTCTCGCTGTGTGTCTACAGCATCTTTAAACGCGCCCATGGCAACGGTAACGATGGCGTCGTCTGATTGATAGGATAGTAGATCTTGATTAAGAAAACCAATAGTACAGTCGTTGGCTTTGCTGATAGCACCGGTATCGGCTGCATATTCGCCATGGATAAGTTTTAGAAGCGTAGATTTTCCGCGCCCATTCAAGCCAATTAAGCCGATTTTGTCTTTTGGCTTAATAAACATATTCGCGTTTTCGTAGAGTGCTCTTCCTCCAATGAAATAAGAAAGGTTCGTAATCGAGATCATAGCCGCAAAAATAGTCAGTATTTAGTGGAAATCATTTCAAATATTTGGCGACAATCTTTCATGCCCGCCTTTCACGTAAATCATATGTGGCGAGCGGGAAAAAGAACTAATTTTCGACGATAAAATTGCGTTACTATGAAATCGACCTATACCGCCTACACGGCAATAATAATCATGGCGCTGTCTTGCGCGAACGGGAATCAATCGGCAGAGCAAAAATCCTCCGACAATAGTTTTCCAGCCTTAACTCAGGAAAGTAAGAAGTTGCCACTGGAGAAATTGAAACTTCCTGCGGGCTTTAAGATTGAAGTTTACGCCGAAGTGCAGGATGCTAGGTCTATGGCCTTAAGTCCGTCGGGGGTATTGTATGTGGGAAACCGTGATAAGGACAAAGTTTACGCAGTAAAAGATACAGACGGTGATTTCAAAGCAGATAAAAAATGGATTGTTGCTTCTGGACTAAACTCACCGAATGGTGTCGCTTTTAAAGACGGCGATCTTTACATAGCGGAGATCAACAAAATAACGAAGCTCCCCAAAATTGAATCCAATCTTGCGGCACCACCTAAACCGGTTGTCATTAACGATGAGTATCCCACCGAAGGTCACCATGGCTGGAAGTATATTGCGTTCGGACCGGATGGAAAACTTTATGTTCCTGTAGGTGCACCTTGTAATATCTGTGAATCAAAAGATGAAATTTTTGCGAGCATCACGCGTGTTAATGCAGATGGCAGTGGACGCGAAGTGTTTGTTCATGGCGTTCGTAATACGGTAGGATTTACGTGGCATCCTGAAACAAAAGAACTTTGGTTCACAGACAATGGACGCGACATGCTTGGCGACGATACTCCATCGTGCGAACTCAATGTAGCATCGAAGAAAGGTCAGCATTTTGGATATCCTTATTGTCACGAGGGCGCGATCAAAGATCCCGAGTTTGGTAGCAAGCGCGCATGCAATGAGTTTGTGTCTCCAGTCGATAAATTAGGTCCTCACGTAGCACCCCTTGGTTTGAAATTCTATACAGGAAAACAATTCCCCACACAATATAAGAATCAAGTCTTTGTCGCGGAACATGGTTCTTGGAATAGATCTAAGAAAATCGGTTATAACGTCACGCTTGTAAAAGTGGCCAACAACAAAGTGAGCGGTCATGAAAAATTTATCGAGGGGTGGCTTGATGACGCAACGCAGAAATCATGGGGAAGACCGGTCGATGTATTGTTGTTGCCGGATGGATCCATGCTAATTTCTGATGACCAAGCTAACGTGATTTATCGCGTGTCTTATAAAGGATAGCCATTCATTTACGAACCCCTATATGAATCCTGTATTGTTTGACGTCGCTGGACTAAAGATCTATAGCTATGGATTTTTTATAGCGATTGGCGCGCTACTGGGAATTCTTTATATGGCCTGGCAGGGAAAGCGCGAACTTGGCTTGAAGTTCGACCAAGTGAACTCGCTTTTCTTGCTCATTTTTGTCGCGGCTTTCGTGGGAGGCAAAGTGTTTTTGTTTTTTGAAGATCCGTCTTTTTACCTCGCAAAACCGAGTAAGCTATTCACAGGAAATGGGTTCGTGTTCTATGGCTCGTTTATTTTTGCTGTGCCCACCATGATCATATATTTCAAGCGTCAGTCTATTCCTATTTATGCGATGTTAGATGTCATGGCTGTAACAACTTGCTTGGTCCATATCTTTGGTCGACTAGGATGTTTTATGGCTGGATGTTGTCATGGTAGTCCAACCTCAATGCCATGGGGTGTCGTGTTTACGGATCCTGCCTGTCAGGCGAATCCCAAAGGCGTCTCATTGCATCCGAGCCAATTGTATGAATCTATGTTTATTGTTATTGTGTTGGTCGTGATCTTTGTAATACGAAAATATCGCGTGTTTTATGGACAACTTTTTCTTAGTTACCTAATGTTGTATGCTGTCGGGAGATTCGTCTTGGAGTATTGGCGTGGCGACGTTGGGCGTGGCTTTGTTATCGACCAATACGTTTCTCATTCACAGTTCATCGCACTGTGTATTTTTCTGGTTAGCCTCTTCTTCTATGTGAGGTGGTATAATCGTAATCGGTTGTCGCTATACAAGAAGCCTATTTGAAATAAACCGATTCAAACTTTGCGAGGAAAGTGTTTCCCTGATACAGCTCAAGTGTTTCACCTTTTATCTTGAAGTTGTCGGCGTCGTTCAGCGTACTGAACATGAATGTTTCGATGTCCATTCTTTCGGAGCACATCATCTTTGTTGAAAATGTGGAGAATTTTATCGTGTTATTATTAACGGTATAACTTCCGCCCATGGTATTACATCCGGCAAATCCCTTCACGCGCAATTCACTTCCGTCTTTCGTTAGAACGAAATGAACCTCGCGCTGATTTTCTGGTGTCGACACGGGGATGCCATTCATTTCTGATAACTTCCAGTATGTGTTTTCAAGACTTGCTGTGCTTGCCGAGGTTTTCTCTGCCGGTTTACATTGACAGATCAAGATCATCATGAATATTGAAGCGATGTATTTCATATGCAATGCGATTAGGTTGATTTCATGGAAATAAAAACGCCCGACTATTTTCGGTCAGTCAGGCGTGTAGTGTTAGCTAAATTTCTCGTATCCAAATGTTTCTAAAGCTTACGGGGTTACCATGATCTTGTAGAACGATTGGCCCTTTATCGTAGGATTTATAGACCGGCAATCCAATGTATTCTGTCGGTCCCCAAATGGCAACGTGGTTAAGGGTGATCACGCCATTGTGAATAACGGTTACATAGGCCGGGATAACGACACGTCCTTCGGAATTGAATCGTGGCGCAGTGAAAAAGATATCATAGTTCTGCCATTCGCCAGGCTTGCGACAAGCGTTAACCAATGGGATGTGCTGTTTATAAACGGAACTAGCCTGACCATTGCCGTATGTTTTATTTCCGTAATTGTCTAGGACTTGGATTTCGTAGCGACCCTGTAAAAATATTCCACTGTTCCCGCGTTGCTGACCTTTTTTTGTTGTGTCAACTTGTGCTGGACTTCTCCATTCAACATGTAGTTGAAAGTCACCAAACTCTTTCTTCGTCTTAATGTCTTTACCATTAGGGGCCACAGTAAAAGCGCCATCTTGAACTTTCCAGATCGGAGGGGTTCCATCGAGAGTTACCCATTGATCTAAATTTTTACCATCGAATAAAATCTGCGCGTCCGACGGTGCATCGCCGGGCTTGGCACCGGAAGTAATTACACGCGGTTGAGGTTCCCATATTTCGGTTGACTCAGGATTTTTCTTCGTGTTTTGTGCGAAACCAACAGTGGCGCTCATCATCACGCCGAAGAGTAAGGGGAGTCTGCAAGAGTTCGTCATGCGTTCGATATTATTATGTATTGAGTTTAAATTAGAAGTCGTTGGCAATGTCATCTACCTTTTGGTCCTTATCAGCTTTCATCATCTTGGTGATAATGAACGAATGGTAGAATAATTCAAGATGATTTTTCCCGTGTGCCCGGAATCGGAGAAGCAAATTATCGGTCTTCCAAAAATAGATTTGATTTTTGATGTCATACTCCGATTTACCATAGATGCTTTCTAATGCCTTCATTAGGCGTGTATCCTTATTGACCACGATACTAATTTCATAGATCAGCGATTTATACGCTTTCACTTCTATACCCTTGATGTCGACTTCACCAATTTTTTGGTAGTTCGGATGGTCAACAGAATATAGCTTTGCAGGAAATTCGTCCTTTTCTTTGAAATCTTTTTTGAACTTGATCCCTTTCAATGAATCAACGACCATGCCGAGTTTAATGTCTTTGAATCCATTTCGACGGTCGAGTTCTGTGGTGTCTTTCTGTGCCGACACCTGAAAAGCGAGCGTAACAATGAGTGAAAGTGTGAGGATAAAGCTTTTCATGTGTCTAATTTAGGAACTTTACAGGGATTGATAGCTGCACATCGTCCCATGATATCAAAATGTCGGCCACATTATTTTTTGCCTCGCATATAATTGAAAAAGCTTCGGATGTGTTCGTCGTTTTTTGAACCGGTACATCGAATCGTATTACATCAAGTTTTTGATTGTAATTGTACGCACCCCACAGGCCGAGTTCTGAATTAATAATGACGGTCCATTTTTCTTTGTTCGGAATAGTAAAGAGTGAATAGTTTCCGGCTCTTAACAGAATGCTGTTAACGGTAATGTCTTTTGTTATTGTAATTTCCGTCGCTTCGTTCGCGCCAGTTCTCCACACCTTGCCATAAGGCACTAAGCCGCCAAACACGGATCTTCCCTTTTTGCGCGGCTGACTGTATACAATTTTAACGTATGCATCTTTGTATTTCATTGACGCAATTGCTAGCGGGCTCGGACGAATTGCCGATACCTCCTGAGCGTTTGCACGAATACTGGCGAACGCGGTAATCATCATGATAAAGAAAAGTCGAGATAGCACGTGGATTTCGTTGTGTTTTGGCTAAAGATAATCAAAGAATAGTTTTTGCAAGGCGATGAATCCATCATCGGATGTACGATTGTCGGTTAGGTATTATATTTACGTCGATTATGACACGACCGGCCTTTGACGATATCTATATGGAGCTAGCAGTGAACCTAGCGAAGCGTTCTCATTGTATTAAACGTCATGTTGGTGCAGTGCTAACAAAGGATACGCGTATTATCTCCATTGGATATAATGGGCCACCGTCGGGAACACACAACTGTGACGAAGAGTATCCAGAAGTTGGGTGTCCGCGTGACTCGAAAGGAGGGTGTTCTTTGGCTATTCACGCAGAGCAGAATGCAATCTTATACGCAGTGAAGAACCACTCCTCGGTGGAAGGAGCGACGTTGTACGTTACACTATCGCCGTGCCTAGCATGTGCACGTATCATTTACTCGATGGGTATTCAACGCGTAATCTATCTTAACTCGTATGCTGCCTATAAAGGTATTGCGTCCGATGAAGGTGTGGAGTTCCTGTTGAAATTCGGGGTAAGTACAGAAAAGTATCAAGGCAACCTTGATAGTGGTACCCACCTGATATAAAATGTGGATAACTTTTAGGCGATTAGCGAGTCTTTAACGCTTTTTCAATTTCAGTGATCAACTTCGTTGTAACGCCTTTCGTTTTCTTTTCTTTTTCTGCATTGAAAACAATGAGCGCGCGGTCAACCATCTCATAAAGTCCCGATGGATTCTGGTCCGCACGATAACTTCCCAAGCACCATTCTAGATCGGCCTGAAGTTGCTGTTCGATGCCCAGTATTTGTAACTTCGATAGCACCTCTTCACTCACATTTTCAATTGAAACACTCGTGGTCGTCGACTTCGTTTTCGCGGATGCTGACTTCGTAGCAGTCTTGCTAGCAGTTTTAGCGGTTGTTTTTGCCATAAGAGAACGGGTTTTATGATTTATGATGAGAAAGTTAGTCCCATAATGTCACGCAGACAAACATGTCATTTAGAAATTTTACGCAACCGAGTGAAAAGAAAGCTACTTCAAGCAAAAGTTTAACATACTGACGGCATCCATACGCATTTCAGTAACATCGAACGTAAATGGATAGTGAGTGAACATCAACGTTGATGTAATTGGTATCAACGTCTATAAGATGTATGAGTCGTTTACAATGCGTTCAGTAACGGTGAAGTAGAGACGAAGAGTGAAAACATATTGTTATAAAAAACGAAAGGGAAGTAAATCCAATTTACTTCCCTTCGCAAAGAGTTTTAGGAGTTAACCTAAATTACTTCTTCTTCTTAGCAGCTTTCTTAGCAGTCTTTTTTGCAGACTTCTTAGCCGCTTTCTTCGCTGTTTTTGCCATAGCGTTTTTATTTTTTTGTTAAACGATACGAAAAGTTATAACAAATTTTTTATTCGCAAAAATTTTTTGAGAAAAATTTTTCAGAGCGAGATTTTTTTGCAAGTAATCGACGTGAATAGATTTATCAATTGATCAACGATGATGTGATGCGTCATCACTGATGAACATCAAATCACATTTACTTCAGGATGTAAGATGATGTTGAATTTTTCACGAACACTTTTTTGAATCTCCATCGCGAGTTCCCATATTTTCTCTCCATTACCACCGCCATAATTTACCAACACCAGTGCTTGTTGCTTATGAACACCAATGTTGTCGAATGTTTTTCCTTTCCATCCGCTTTGCTCGATCAACCACCCTCCAGGAATCTTAATCAGTCCATTTTCCCCAGGGAAACTCGGTACATTCACGTAAGATTGTTTGATCAAAACGAAAATATCTTCACTCACGGATGGATTTTTGAAGAAGCTTCCGGCATTACCAATCACTTTTGGATCCGGTAATTTGCTCTGACGAATCGCGATCACGGCATCACTGATTTTTTTTACCGTCAACGCTTTTAAATCATGTCCTTGCGATGTCAGTGTATCAGCAATGGCACCGTAAGTAATGTTAAAATGATGATGATTGTCTTTTGTCAACGTTAAAGTGACACTTGAGATAAAGTATTGATCACGTACTTTCTGTTTGAAAATGCTTTCACGATATCCGAACTCACACTGTTCTTTGCTGAAAATTACTTTCTTACCTGTGTTAATCTGGATTGCTTCTACATAATCGATAGATTCTTTGATCTCAACGCCATAAGCGCCGATGTTTTGCATAGGCGCCGCACCAACTGTACCGGGTATTAACGAAAGATTTTCGATTCCTCCATAATTTTTATCTACACAGTAGCACACGAAGTCATGCCAATTTTCTCCCGCACCGACCTTCAGTGTGATGTTGCTTTCATTTTCACTTACAACCGACACGCCCTTAATCGCATTTCGGACCACAATACCATCGAAATCTTTTGTGAGCAGGATGTTACTGCCACCACCCAGAAATAAATGCTTTTCTGTGTTGAAAATCTCGGAAGTAAAGAGGTCGATGGCTTCGCGCTCACTACGGATTTCAGTAAAGTGCTTTGCAGAAGCCTGTATCTTAAATGTGTTGTAAGGCAAAAGGTCGATGTTTTGTTGAATGGTCGGCATGTCGAATTGAAATTTCAATGACGAAGGTATAAAAACGTGTGAATTATCATCGTCGTTTGTTAGTTAGAACGGACAATGAACCTGAAATGGAAAAATTCTACCTTGCAGTTGAAATTGTTATGCCATGGATGCGAAAGATAAGTTCACATTAGGACTTGAATTGCCAACCGATCCGCGTTGGGTCAACATCGCCGAAAAAAATATCCACGAGATACTTGTCGATCATGCGTATTGCGAACAAAAAGCCGCGTCGTCGTGCATTTCTCTAATCGTACTCTATCCTGAAAGAGAGCGTTTAGTAGAAGTATTGACGCCGGTGGTTGCCGAAGAATGGAGTCACTTCGAACGCGTAATTGAAGAACTGAGGAAAAGAAACCTTCCGCTACTTCGTCAACGGAAAGATGAGTACGTGGGTAAGCTCGATCAAATCGTGAAAAAAGGAGGAAGTCGCGATCAACAATTGCTAGAAAAATTATTGTTGAATGCACTTATCGAAGCCAGAAGTTGCGAGCGTTTCAGATTGTTATGGAAGAATATCGGTGATCCTGGTTTGGCAAAGTTCTATTATGAGCTGATGATATCTGAAGCTGGTCACTACAAGAACTTCCTACAATTGGCGAAAGAATACGAATCCGAAGAAACAGTAATGAACCGATGGCGCGAATTTTTGGAAGCCGAAGCCGACATTATGAAAACGCTCGACGCACGACAAGATAGAATGCATTAGCGTATAAATGGCGATCTAGGTCTTCTGCTTTTTCTTTTTTGCGGCAGGGAAGAGGATGTTGTTTAGAATCAATCGATACCCGGGAGAGTTCGGATGTTGATTAAGATCCGTAGGTTCTTCGCCAACTTGATGTTGATAATCCTCAGGATCGTGTCCCCCATAATACGTGTAAAAACCCTTGCCGAAGATTCCATGGAGATATTTTGCCTCCTTGATGTCTTTGTTTTCTCCCATAATCACCACGTCGGGTTTGATCAGTTGCTTTTTGAATCCGGTTGTTTGACCGAAGAATCCTTGGATCACCCGTGTATGATTTTGTGTTAGCATCGTTGGAATTGGATCCCACTTTGCAGAGAATTCGAAGATGGAGAAGTAGTCATTATCCTGGCGAAGTCCGCGTTCGGCAGGTTGATTGTCGATATCAGAAAACTCGTATTGATATGGATCACGCACGAGTCGAAAGTCTGTAAAGGCAAGTGTGTTATCAAAATGTAATTTTTGCTGAGCTTGTGGATCAGAACCATCACCATCATACATGCGTTCGCAGATATCAACGCCTTCAGCAGCAAGAGCAATGTCGTAGGTATCGGTTGCAGAACACATCGCGAATAGAAAACCTCCGCCAGCGACAAACTCTTTTATTTTTTTTACGACGGCCAATTTCAGTTGTGATACTTTGTGAAAGCCGTGTTTACGGGCAAGATCTTCAGCTTCTTTTTGCTGATCGATATACCATGGATTATTACTGAATTGTCCATAGAACTTTCCGTATTGTCCAGTAAAATCTTCGTGGTGAAGATGTATCCAATCATATTTCGGAAGCGAACCATTCATGACCTCGTCATCGAAGATAACATCGTAAGGGATTTCGGCGTACGTGAGAACGAGTGTTACGGCGTCGTCCCAAGGTTGCTTAGTCTTTGGCGAATATACGGCGATGCGCGGATACTTCTCCAATTTCATGATGTCGTAATTGACAGCAGGACTCGCAATTTCCGTAATGATTTTATTGGCTTGCGCGTCGGAAAGAATCTCAAAGCTTACACCGCGCACGACTAACTCGTTTTGGATGACAGGATGATATTGGCACATGAAAGATCCGCCACGATAATTCAACAACCAATCAACTTCGGTCTCGCTTTTCAAGATCCAATAAGCAATACCATAAGCTTTAAGGTGATTCGTTTGCTTTTCATCCATGGGAATGAATATGGAATTGCTATAAGCAACCCTGCAAACCGTAAGCAGGAGGATTAAAATCGCACTTCTCATCATCGTACACGTACCGTTGGCCAGTATAAATTTACCACTCAATCCCGCAACAAGCGATTAATTTGGAATGAATTTCGCCAAATTAACCTCTAGAGGTAAAAAAATCATACCTTCCTGTAACATTTTGGTATGTTTTATCAACGTATAGAGACAAAATTAATTTTATAGGGATGAATGTCATTGAAAATCTACGTGAAGGCCTACGTTCGGTACAAGCCAACTTGCTTCGATCGATTATCACTGCATTAATTGTGACCATCGGGATCACGGCATTAATCAGTGTGTTAACGGCTGTGGATGCTGCGCAAAAATCTGTTAGTGATGGGTTGTCGGCATTAGGATCGAACACATTCGACATTCGTTCAAAAGAAAACAGAGGTTCAAGACAGCAAGGGGTGACAGAAAAAACTTACGCACGATTGAAACTTTCTGAGATGTCGCGTTTTATGAACCAGTTCAATGTAACGTCGACGATCAGCTTATCGGCGAATCTTACACAGATCGCTGAAGTGAAGTATTTGAGTAAAAAAACCAATCCAAACGTATCCGCATTCGGCGTGAATGAAGGGTACCTTGGTATTAAGAATCTAACGATTGAAGCGGGTAGAAATTTTTCTTCAATGGAAATTGAGAGTGGTAAGCCTGTGGTTATCATCGGTCACGCGGTATTTAAGAATCTCTACAGCGGATCGAAAGACCTTGCGCTCAACACGAAGATTTCTGTCTCTGGTGTACAAATGAAAGTGATCGGTGTATTGCAGGAAAAGGGAGAATCGTTTGAAGATAACTTCGATAATATGATTTACATTCCTATTAAGCTGGCAAATCAGATGGCACATGGTAATGCTTTAGACTACACCATTACGGTAAGTATTCAAGATGCATCACAACTTGAGCATGCAATGGGAGAAGCCACGGGCATCATGCGCGCCATTCGACGTGATGAAGCCGGACGCGAGAATTCGTTTGAGCTGGAAAGCAGTGAAGCATTGAAAGAAAGGACAGCGGAGATCGCCGGGTATTTTCAAGCCGGCGGATTTGGAATAGGGTTCGTTACGTTGTTGGGAGCTGCCATCGCGCTGATGAATATCATGCTCGTTTCCGTAACAGAGCGTACGCGCGAAATTGGTGTTCGGAAAGCATTGGGCGCTACACCCAGCCTTATTCGACAACAGTTTATTATTGAAGCGATCGTGGTATGTTTACTCGGTGGATTGGCTGGGATTATTCTCGGAATAATAGTAGGTAATCTCTTTGGCGGCGTACTGGGGAGCAAAGCATTTTTTGTACCGTGGGTCTGGGTGATCTTCGGATTCGTAGTCTGCATCATCGTTGGCCTGATGTCCGGTTGGTATCCCGCACAAAAAGCGTCGCGCTTGGATCCGATTGAATCGTTGCGATTTGAATAACACATTCTTGAACGCGGAGCATTTGATTGCTCCGCATCACTAACGTCATTACATCTTTGATAGTGATGTTTTTATAGGAGGGGAGCGATCGTATTGTAAACAGTTTGCGCTACAATCTTATGGCCCTCAGTATTGGGATGTATACCGTCATCTTGATTGAGTTTTTCATGCCCAGCCACATTCTGGAGTAAGAACGGAATTAACGCAGCATTATTTTTCTTGGCAATCTCAGGATACATCGTCTTGAATTCTGCTGTATAATCCGGGCCCATGTTAGGTGGTACCATCATGCCGGCAACGACAATTTTTACTTTCGGATACTTCGTTTTTACTTTATCGATGATGGCCTGCAGATTCTTTTTTGTCTGTGCAAGCGGTAATCCGCGTAGTCCATCGTTTGGACCGAGTTCGAGTACAAATACGTCGATGGGCTGACGGAGTACCCAATCAAGTCGTGATAATCCGCCTGCCGATGTTTCGCCACTCAAGCCCGCGTTAATAATTTTTACAGGCTTACCAGAGGCATTCAATTTTTTGCCGACCAACGCAGGAAAGGCTTCATCGCTAGAAACGCCCATGCCGGCGGTTAAGCTATCACCGTAAAACAGAATCACTTTCTGCGTGTTTGATGCTTGAAAAAGCACCGCCAATACAATAAACAAGAACTTATTTGCGACCATACTCATAATTCGTGAACCGTTGCACCATTAATCTGAAACAATTTTAGGATAATAACGCTTACCTTCATCAAAAGGCTATACAAAAATCATGTCAACAATAGTACTCCAAACAGAAAACTTAACGAAGACTTATCGTACCGCTGACTCCTCTTTAACGGTTTTAGACGATGTCTCTTTTACAGTTGAACAAGGAAATTCGATTGCCATCATCGGACCGTCGGGGAGCGGAAAAACTACGTTACTCGGTTTGTGCGCCGGCCTGGATACACCGTCTTCTGGTCTTGTATCGTTAATGGGGTTTAAACTCAATAAGATGTCTGAAGACGATCGTGCATACATTCGTAATCAATATGTAGGTTTTGTGTTTCAGAATTTTCAGTTGCTATCAACGTTGACAGCCATTGAAAATGTAATGGTACCGCTCGAGCTTCGTGGCGAAAGAAATGTGCAAGGTAAAGCTAAAGATTTATTGGTGCGCGTTGGATTAAGTGCTCGAATGAATCATTATCCATCACAGCTTTCTGGCGGTGAACAACAACGTGTTGCTATTGCCCGAGCTTTTATGACTGACCCGAAAATTCTTTTTGCCGACGAACCAACGGGCAATCTCGATGAAGAGAACGCTCATCACGTGACAGATCTTTTGTTTGGTATGAATATAGAACAACACACAACCTTGGTATTGGTGACGCATAATTTGGAATTGGCTGAGAAAACCTCCCGCATCTTACGCATGAAAGGTGGTCGGCTCATTGAAGATCGGTCGAATTCCCTCACACTCGCTAAAAATCATTAGGCTATGCTTGACTATGTAATCAAGGTGAAACGCGCAGCGAAAAATATATTCACCGATGGTTGGGTTTGGCGTATGGCGTGGCGTGATGCGCGGCATAATTTTTCCAGACTCTTTCTTTTCACCGCATCACTCATCACGGGTATCGCCGCCGTTGTCGCTCTCGATGCGTTGAATACAACACTTCAGCACGACATTGATACCAATGCCAAGGAGTTATTGGGTGCCGACATCGTGGTGAATGGTGATAAAAAATTCGGCAAAGAAATTCTCTCCATTCTCGACTCAACGAAGCTGCCTCAAGCGTCAGAAGCGGACATGGCTTCTATGATTTTATTTCTGAATAACAATCAATCTAGGTTGATCAGACTCGTGGCGCTTGAGGGGGCATTTCCCTTCTATGGAGAAATTGAAACCAAGCCAGCCAACGCTTATCAATTACTTCAAGCGGATTCGAATACGGTGATGTTGGATGAAACGCTAGCAAGCCAGTTTGCCGTAAGTTCCGATGATTCAGTGAAGATCGGTAAGTCAACTTTTAGAGTCGTTGGGACAGTGTCCAAAATTCCTGGCGGCGGTGGTATCATGACTACCTTTACGCCATCGGTTTACATTCCGATGAAAGCGTTGGATTCGACAGGCCTTGTTCAGTTTGGTAGCCGAGTTTCCTACAAGAAATTTCTTAAAACAGCAGATGACGCTGCGACAAAGTCGACGCTGGATAAATTCGGTGCAGCGATTAGAAAAAGTGGGTACGGCTATGAGACGGTAGAGAGCAGGAAGGAGGGACTTGGTGAAGGATTTAAATCAGTTTATAAATTCTTCTCGTTATTGGCATTCATCGCGTTGATTCTCGGTTGTATTGGCGTGGCAAGCTCCGTTCATATTTATGCCCGTGAAAAGCGTGAGGAAGTAGCGGTGCTGCGTTGTGTTGGCTCCACAGGATGGCAAGCCTTTAATATTTTTTTTATTCAGATCTTTTTGTTGGGAATTATCGGAAGTGTCATTGGCTCGTTCGTTGGGCTAGGCATCCAACAATTGATTCCGGTGCTGCTAAAAGATCTTATACCATTCAAGATGGGCACGGTCATTCCATGGACGGCAGTAGCCCTAGGGTTGGTGTTGGGCACAATTGTTTCGGTGTTGTTTTCGATCTTACCGCTTGCCTCTGTTCGCAATGTTGCACCGCTTACGGTGTTGCGATCGGAACAACAAAGCAGGGCGCCACACTCTAAAACGAAAATCACGGCAATTGTACTGATCGCGTTGTTCCCCTTGCTATTTGCAGCTTATCAAACCAAAAGTATTTGGATGGGGATTTTCTTTTTCCTTGGCCTGGCAGCTGCATTAGGCGGGTTGATGCTTGTTGCTTCTGGTCTGTTATACCTTGTTCGGAAGTTTTTTCCACATGGTGCCAGCTTCGTAATGCGGCATTCACTCTCGGGACTATTCCGTCCGAACAATCAAACTCGGGTTTTGATGGTGACGATTGGGCTCGGCGCATTTATCATATCTACACTCAACGTCATCGAAAAGAGTTTATTAGGACAAGTAGAATTCGCCGGGCAAGAAAATCAATCGAATACCATTTTGTTTGACATACAACGTGAACAAAAGGATGGCGTCGTTCGATTGATGAAAGATAATAAGTTGAAAGTAAATCAGGTAGTTCCAATCGTAACTTGCCGCCTGAGCGAAGTAAATGGAAAGCCCGTATCCGTGCTGCAAGCCGATACAACAGATAGTATTCCCAATTGGGCTTTGTCGCGTGAATACCGTGTAACTTATCGCGACACCTTACACAAATCTGCAGAGAAGCTGATAAAAGGGGAGATTCAACAAAAGAAATCAGGCCCCGATTCAGTCTGGGTAACGATATCAGAAGGTATGGAGGAGAACTTGGATATAACCGTTGGAGATTCTCTGGTATTCGATGTACAAGGTATACCGATGAAAGCATTTATCAACGGTATCCGTAAAGTTGAATGGCCGAAAGATCCACCGAACTTTATTTTTGTTTTTCCCAATGGCGTGCTGGAAGATGCGCCACAGATTTTTGTTACCGCTACACGCATCGATGATCAAGAACAAGCGAATGAATTTCAACGGCAGTTGATCACGCAGTTTCCGAACGTGTCTCTCGTTGATTTGCGTTTGATATTGGGCACAATCAATGCCTTGTTTAATAAACTAGGGCTTGTTATTAGATTCTTAGCACTGTTTAGTGTCGTTACAGGGCTCATTGTGCTGGCTGGTGCAGTAATCAATAGCAAGTTCTTGCGTATAAAAGAGAATGTTTTGTTGCGTACCATAGGCGCTAGAACACGACAGATCACGGCGATCACGTTGGTCGAGTACGCATGGCTGGGATTATTTTCTGCGATCACAGGAATGGTGTTATCATTAGGAAGCGGCTGGCTATTGACGAAGTTCTTCTTCGAGATCACATTTGGTTACGACATGCTTGAGTCTCTGTTGATCGTCGTCGGCGTGACGTTCATGACCATGACCATTGGTTGGTGGAATTCGAGAGAAGTGATCAGCACACCACCACTTCAGGTATTGCGTAAAGAAAGTTAGTCGCGTAAATAGTTTCGAAAGCATAATGTAGCATAGGCAAAGAATTGATCATGCTATAGAATTTACATTTTGGAAAAAGATCGCTAACTTCAGCATTCAGAGCGTTAACAAAAAGTTGAGGTATGCGAGGGTTAACTGCTGTATTTTTAGTGCTGGTACTACGTGTGTATGGAGGAACCGATCCAGGTCTTCAGTTTATTGAAAATAAAAATCAATGGCCATCGCGCGTCGCTTATTCTGCTAGAATACCTAGTGGAAGAATGAATATTGAGCAGGGGCGATTTGTATATTGTTTCATTGATGAGCGGAAGCTTCTTGAGGCTCATCGACATGGGCATGAAGGAGATGAGCTTCCTCATGCAACAACTGATCATATTGAAGCGAATACCATATTTGTGGATTTTATCGGAAGTAATCCGAAAGCTGTACCTACTCCGTTCGGGAAATCTCAGACGAACTATAATTACTTTATCGGCGATGATCCAAAACGATGGGCTTCGCGTGCGCACGCCTATCAAGGAATATACTATGCTAACTTTTATGACGGTGTTAGCCTGAAAGTTTACTCGGAAGGGAACAACGCCAAATACGATTTCATCATCGCGCCAAATGCGGATACCAAACAAATCTCCTTTACGTATTCAGGTGCGAACAAAATTCAATTTGATGGTGACGATATCAACGTCGTCGTGAATCTTGCAACGATCATCGAGAAGTCGCCAATCGCATTTCAATTTGTCGATGGAAAAAAAGTAAACGTAAAATGTAAATTCAAGGTCAGTGGTAATGTTGTGTCTTTTCAATTTCCCAATGGCTATGACCCGTGCTATGAATTGGTCATTGACCCGCTATTGATTTTCTCTACGTTTTCTGGATCCAACGCAGACAATTGGGGAAGTACCGCTACCCCAGGCGAACGCGGTACATTGTATTCGTCGGGCATCACGGTATCTAACAACCCCGAGATTTTATTTCCAGCTACACCGGGTGCGTTTCAAACGGCAAGCGGTGGATTTTACGATGTCTCAATCTTAAAATACGATTCTGCCGGAACAAAATTACTTTATGCAAGCTATTTAGGCGGCGCGGCGGGGGAATCGTCGCATAGTTTGGTGATGAACGCTGATGAAGATCTCATCGTACTTGGTACCACCAGTTCTGCTAATTTTCCAACGACCGCTAGTGCATTCGATGAAACTTTTAGCAAGGGGCAGGCTATGAATTCTATATTTTCGTTTCAGTTCGGTTCGAATATTTTCTTGGCGCGCATCAGTAGCGATGGCAGTTCCCTTTTGGCGTCAACTTATGTTGGGGGAGAGGCCGATGATGCTACTAACGATGGGCAAAATCGCTTTGGTGGAGCATTGATAAAAAACTATGGTGACCAAATGCGCGGCGACGTCATCACCTATGAGAACAATAATATTTATGTGTGCTCCGTTACGGAGTCGCCTGATTTTCCGGTGAGATCAGCGCTCGATATCACCTACAACGGTGGTGCCAGTGATGCTGTTGTTTTTAAAATGAATGCCGCGTTAACGACGATGGAGTGGTGTACTTTTTTAGGTGGTGGTGGTGCCGACGCAGCCTATTCTATCAAGCTCGATTCAAAAAAAGGTATCTACGTTGCCGGTGGCACAACAAGCGCGAATTTTCCGACCAGCGGTACTGCATACCAGAAACAGAATGAGGGCGGTGTCGATGGCTGGATTGCACATCTATCACCTGACGGAAAAACACTACAGCACGCAACTTACACGGGCACATCATCATATGACCAAATATATTTTGTCGACTTGGATGAATTAGACAACGTCTATGTGTATGGACAAACAGAAGGCGATTTCCCCGTGTCAGCTGGTGTTTACAGCAACCCGAACAGCGCCCAATTTATTCAGAAGTTTGATAGTCAATTGACAAATTATATTTTCTCAACGGTCTTTGGTTCGGGAGAGCGCATACCAAATATTTCGCCAACAGCGTTCGCTGTTAACCAATGTAACTACATCTACTTGGCGGGGTGGGGTGGTGGTGTTAACGTTGTTCGGAATTATGTTTTGAACGACGTGGCTGATATGCCGATCACGCCCGATGCATGGCAAGATGAAACTGTGTTGGGGGCCGATTTTTATTTTATGGTGCTCGATGACAATGCAAAGGAACTTCTTTATGCGACATACATGGGCGGCGACGAATCTTTTACGCACGTTGATGGCGGTACTAGTCGTTTCGATAAGTCTGGAGTCGTGTATCACGCCGTATGTGGTGGCTGCGGTGGAAGTTCAGACTTCCCAACAACGGCAGGTGCATGGTCGCGACAAAACAAAAGTAACAATTGTAATAACGCGGCATTTAAGTTTGATCTAACATTATTGCGCGCGCGGATACAGTCGAATGCTGTCGATCTATCGTCGCCAGGGCTCGCTGTGGTGTGTATACCTGATGGCTTTGTTTTTCAGAATAAAAGTTATGGAGGTGAAATTTTCGAGTGGAACTTAGGAGACGGTACGGTATTCACAAAATCCGATTCATCGATGATTGAACCGCACTACTATGATACACCCGGAACTTACAGGGTGACGATGCGTGCCGTAGATCGTGGTACTTGCATCGGTGAAGACGCGGATACAGTATTTGTAAAGGTCTATGAGAAGGAAGCTCGAATTCCTGATGATGACGTGATTTGCTCCGGAACATCACATGTTTTAGAAGCCAGCGGAGCTGCATTTTACGAGTGGCGTGTCGGTAAGGATGTTATCTCGAACAATCCACGCATTGTTGTGTCGCCCACGGATTCTACAGCGTATATCATTAAGGTTACAGAGGTTTTGGGATGCAGCTATTTGGATACCGTCTCGGTGGGTGTCATTCAAAGCATTGAGCCGTCGTTCAGTTTGGATCGTCAATGGTCATGCGAGGCGAACTTACCAATCATTGAGTTAATGAATACGACTGAACATACCATGCCCGGTGATATTCTTTATTTTGATCTTGGAGATGGCCAGACTTCAACAGACGATGTGCTTAACCATTATTATGAAAAAGAAGCTGTATACACAGTGAAGCTCGTGGGCGCAAGGGAGTTTTGTGTGAGCGAGAAAATTGAAACGGTTCCCGTTTTCAGTTTACTTTTTCCTAACGTTATTACGCCGGGGATAAAGGAAGGAAAGAATGACGCGCTACGAATTCGGTTTGGTGCTAGCGGTGACAAAACACCTACTGACTTTGGATTTCCTGTCGCTATAAAAATATTTAACCGTTGGGGAGAGAAGGTGTTCGAGTCTGACGACTATCAGCATGATTGGTCAGGTGAGAATCTCTCAACAGGTGTTTACTACTACGAAGCCAAGGTCATGGGACACAGCACCTGTAGGACTTGGGTGCATTTGAAAAAAGAGTAGTAGGCTAGTGAAACTTACTTTCTGCAATATTCTCTTGCATGAATTCTTCCGCGCGTTTGTTGATGATGTGCAATTTTTCCATTGACGCGACCTGAATCATGGCGACACCGAAATCTTCGATGACAATTCCTTTAATGGAATAGAAACCCCTGCCTCTTAGCGGAAATCTTTTTGCAATTTGAGGAAAATGTATCGTATCGAATATCTCGCCTTGAGAATCATAAAACGTTCCGAAATTCATTCGATCTCCAGACTTTGTACCTGTATCTTTTACGGTAACCAGATATCCGATAATATGAACTTGCTGGCCGATACGTTTACGCAGTTCAATGGCCAGCGTGTCGCCGCGATCTGTAGTCTCTAGTAAACAAAATGGATCACATAATGGAAATCCAAGAAGTTCGATCTCATCAAAGGCGTCTTCTATCGCGTGTCTCGTTAATGTTGGAAGTGGATAATCCTTCGGCTCGGTGTCGAATAGCGCAGTCGTTGTTTTTTTTGTTTTTGCTTGGCTATAATGAAGCATCGCCTCCCACAATAGTTTTTGCTTGCTTTTGCCCGTAAACCGGAGTGCTCCAATTCGGATCAAAATGCGAATCTGTTCTAATCCCATCGTCACGCGACTTAAAAAATCGTCAAGACTTCTGAATGCACCATTCCGTCCGCGTTCGATGGAAATTTCTTTTGCCACCGCTCCCTCAAGACTCTTGATGTGAATAAATCCCATAAAGATTTTTTCGTCATAAATCGTTGTGAGATAGTCGCTACTATTAATGCACGGGGCCTCAATCTCTGCTCCGTTCATTCTTGCCTCATGGAAATAGAATTCGGTCTTATAAAAGCCACCAAAGTTGTTGATGACGCCGACCATAAATTCTAGTGGGTAATGTGCTTTCAGGAAAAGGCTTTGATAACTTTCGACAGCATAGCTTGCAGAGTGACCTTTTGCAAATGAAAAACCTGAAAAACTTTCGATTTCATACCACACGCGTTCAGTGATGTGAAGCGGGTAATGTTTTTGCGCGCAGCATTCGAAAAATCTTTCTTTCACCTGCTGAAACTCTTCGCGAGATCGATATTTCCCCGACATGCCTCGCCGTAGTACATCGGCTTCCGTGAGTGTAAGTCCAGCGAAATGGTGGGCTACTTTGATCACATCTTCCTGGTAAACCATTACACCGTAAGTCTCCTTCATGAGTTCATCGATGAAAGGATGGATTACATCGTATGTTTTTCCTTTCTGGGTAAGGTGGAACCTTTCGATATATGTTTTCATCATCCCAGAGCTGGCGACACCTGGCCTGATGATCGAGCTTGCTGCAATGAGCGTGAGATAATCTTCACAATGTAGTTTCTCCAGTAGCATTCGCATTGCGGGTGATTCAACATAGAAACATCCCATGGTCTTGCCGCTGCGCATGATTTTTTTGATCTTTTCATCAACCATAAATTCACCATAACGATGGATATCAATTGCAACGCCCTTGTTCCTGCTGATGTGTCGAACCGCTTCCTTTAAATGACCTAGTCCACGTTGGCTGAGAATATCAAATTTGAAGATACCCATATCTTCTGCACCTTGCATTTCAAAATGCGACACATGATATCCCTTCTGCGGTAGTTCAGTTGCCGTATAGGCATAGATGGGTTTCTCTGTAATCAATACGCCACCCGCGTGAATGGACATATTGGAGGGCAACTCTTTTTGAATGATATAGCCTGCGTACTCGATGACCAGTTTAGTGATGTGATCACGATCTTTATTCTTTTCAGGGAATTCGACCAAGTCATCGATCTCATCTTTGGGCAGTCCAAAGACCTTTCCTAGTTCACGAATGATGGAGCGGCGTTGGAACGTGACATGGGTGCCGAGTAAGCACACGTGTTCTTGTCCATATCGTTCAAAAAGGTATTCATAAATCGCGTCGCGATTATCCCACGAGAAGTCGATATCAAAATCCGGCGGAGATGCACGCTCCTCATTTAGGAATCTTTCAAAGTATAGATTCAGCGCTACCGGGTCCACGTTCGTGATGCCGAGACAATAGGCAATTAAACTATTGGCACCGCTGCCTCGTCCAACATAATCAAACCGTTTTCGCTGGGCGAATTGAATCAGATCGTATGTAATGAGGTAGTACCCGCAGAATTTTTTTTGCTGAATGACTTGCATTTCACGTTCGAAACGTTCGACAAGTACTTGGCTGTTTGCGTCGTACCTTTGAACGAATCCATCCCAAGCCTTTTGTCGCAGAAGGGCAAGATCATCCGCTGTACTGCCCGTGACAGTACTTTTATTTTTGTCTTTTCCGAGTTGAAAATCTAAACTACACTGGGAGATCAACTTTTCAGCGTTCCACACCAGATTAGGGAACTCGTCGAAAGCTTGCTTAAGCGCTTCCTCTGGTTCCATAATTTCATCGCTTTGTGCCTGTTGCTCCGGCGCAAGTTTGCTTAACAGTGTGTTGTGATGAATTGCACGCAGCAACCGATGGATGTTAAATCCTTTTTTCGTTGCAAAGGTGACAGGATGGAGAACCACAAATTTGTCACGATAGTCCTGATATGGTTTGTATAGAGCAAGTTGTGTAAGCTCTGACTTTCGAACGCCGATGAATTCATTTATGCGCAGCGTTTCTGGTTCCGTTCGAAACGGGTAGATGATGAACACGTCCTCTAACGCAGGTGCGCGATTTGGAAAGCGGCGACCGTCTCGGTTGTGAAAAGATAAAAAACGGTTAATTCTCTCAAACCCATTGTTATTTTTAGCAATCGCGATATATAACAGTTGATTGTCTTGACGGAATTCGACACCAACAGCTATTTCTAAGTTGTGTGATTCCTTTCCGTATTTTGTCAATCCGGTTTCCGGAACAGTCGCATGCTCTGCGCAAACACGAAGCATTTCAATGTAAGACGACGTGTTGTTAATTTCAGTGAGCACAAGTTTCCCTACCTGACACCGTTTGGCTTCAGCAAAAAGATCTTTAATGCGAAGTGTGCCATATTTAAAACTGAAAGCGGTGTGACAATTCAGATACATGTGTCTTCTTTCGTGTTTTTATATTAGGTTATCAAACATTTTGAAATCGAGCCAAGAAAGTTTGACGCCACGGCAGCCATGACCAATATTAATGCGTATGTTGTAAACGTCTTCGGTCATTCTCGAGTGCTATTTTTACCCATCGAATCTCGCCATAGGTTATACTATGATCGAGAATTTCTTTTACGGGACTTAATGCCACAGTATCTGCTTTAGCCAATGCTTGTACAATCGCCTGATATTTATCTTTTGTGATCAGTTCGTCGATAGAGAGTGTTCCGTTTTGTAAATAGTAGGACAGGTGTTCCTCAATAGTTGATTGTTTCAACTGTCGATGCGCTGCGATTTCATGAACGGTATGCCCACGCTTAAACTGCTCTAAGCTTTGCAGTTTTGTGTCGGGTTCATGCTCACGGTTTGTTCGCTCTCGCCGGGACTTTGTCGGTTTTTGTGCCATGCGGCTTTCGAGTTGATTTGCTTTACAGTACGACACAATAACCCCGAGAAAATCCGCCGCGTATTTCTTCATTTTTACTTCTCCGAAACCAGCAATTTTCGAGATGTCAATGGTGCTTAGTGGTAAGTAAGTTACAAGCTCAACAAGGGATGCATCAGAAAGAACAATGTATGACGCGACGTTTTCACGCTCAGCTAGTGTGCGTCGTAATGCTTTTAGCGCATTGAAAAGTGCCTGGTCGTAATCACCACTTGTCTGTTGGTAATCGGCCGTCAATTTAAGTCTTGTGAAAGTGACCTTCGTTTCATTCCTAAGTACCGCCTCAGATTTTTCTGATAATTTTAAAACTGGGTAAAGCCCTTCAGCTTTTCGTAGAAACCCCAGGTCGATAAGCTCGTGGATGATTTTGTTCCATTCATGCTTTGTGAGATCTGCTCCGATGCCATACGTTTTCATGGCCTTATGTTCATCAGTCATTTTCTCATTCGTCGTTCCGCGTAAAAAATCGATTACGTACGCGTTCCCGAATCGCTCTTGTAATCTCGATACCGCCGACAATACTTTTTGCGCGACTACCGTGCCGTCGTAAAACTCAAAAGTCGACGAGCACGTATCGCAATTGCCGCAATGTTCGATTGTTTTTTCATCGAAATAGTTTAACAAATATTTTCGGCGACATGAATTCAGTTCGGCGTATCGTGCCATTTGCTCCACTTTCCGGACGGCAATTTCAGTTTGCTCCGGATTGTTTTCGATGACGGCGAATCGTTTCAATTTAGCGACGTCTTGAAGTCCAAAAAATAAAAGTGCCTCGCTGTTTAGCCCGTCCCTTCCAGCGCGCCCGGTTTCCTGATAATAGCTTTCAATATTTTTTGGAAGATCCATATGCACCACATACCGGACATTTGATTTGTCGATGCCCATACCAAATGCAATGGTCGCGACCATAATCTTCACTTGGTCGCGAAGGAAGAGATCTTGGTGCTGTGCCCGTACAGACTTGTCCATGCCGGCGTGATAAGCAAGTGCTGAGTAGCCATGGGTCTTTAAGTCGTGGGCGAGTTTCTCCGTTGCCGCCCGTGAGAAGCAATAGATGATGCCTGAATCCTCTTGATGTTTTTTTAAGAAATGGAGCAAATTTTCAAGTCCCGAGCGCTTCGGTTGCACTGTGTAACGAATATTAGCGCGGTTGAAACTTGATATAAAAATATTAGGATCTTTAAGGTCAAGTTTCTCTACAATATCTTTTTGCGTTACACGATCCGCTGTAGCGGTAAGCGCAATGAATGGGGTCTGTGGCATCAGTCGTCGAATGTGTGCAAGCATGAGGTACTCAGGACGGAAGTCGTGCCCCCAATGAGAAATGCAATGCGCCTCGTCGATAGCAACCAGACTGACTTTTAATGAAAGTATGCTTTGAAGGAATGGCGATAACGTCGGGTTGAAATTTTCATGACAAAGTTTATCACGATCACCGACGTCGCGCAAAATTTTTTCAGGGGCAACGTATAGAAGTTTCATTTTACCGAGACGTGCCTGGTCAATGATATCGGCTTGTTCGCGGTAAGATTGTGTTGAGTTAAGATAGGCAGCAGCGACACCATTAAGACGGAGCGCGTCAACTTGATCTTTCATCAGTGCAATTAAAGGTGAGATCACGATGGTCACACCTTCAAAGCACAGTGCAGGGATTTGGTAACAAAGAGATTTACCTCCGCCCGTAGGCATCAAGGCGAATGTATCACGCTTCGTAATTACTGAATCAATAATCGCTTCTTGGTCCAGGCGAAAGGATGCATAGCCAAATTGTTTTTGGAGAATTTCAAATGGTTTCATATTCAATAACAGGTAACGGTTTGTGTTCGGGCTAACGGTGGGAGAAACTACTCCCCAAAAAGAATCTCTTTGTAATGAATCCATTGGTTGTCCTTCTTCGTGAGTACTGTAATCCGGTCGCAAAGGAAGTGTTGATTCCCGTAGTTGAGACTTTTTAAATATGGCCAGCAGCGCAAGTAGTCCTCTGTAGAAAGATTTTTAGCGATGGTGATATGTGGAACGTAGTTCTTGTCCTCTTTAACGAGCGCTTCAAAAATTTCCTGAATAGGTGATTTATAGACAATGTCCATATATACGGTACGCTTATTTCCATTATAGAAGACGCCAAAATCTTTTAACAATATATTGAAAGGCTTAAACGCAGACGCTTTGGATTCGACAAATCGTACCATGTCTTTCGCATAGTGATCGCTGTAACGGAATAGCGGGACATGAGCTTTTGAGAACTGATCATCAAACTTATGACCGATTAAATAATGTACATCGTCTTTTAATACAGACACATCGCTCATAATGTGACGTGGAGGTGTGATCATGAAATACAACTCCTGAACAGGGCTAAGATAATTCGGCAGGACTTTCAATGATGATGATTTCATAAGATGATTTGTTTTTTTTGTTACGTTTTCATGCGCTTCCGTTTTTGAAGCATGGTTCGAAGATCGTTTGGTCTTGTGTCAATCAGTGTCACATCTTCGGATCTCCATTCTTTTCTTGCGTTTGTTACCCTACATTCTTCAGGGGATATTTTGGTCCCTTAAACATATTCAGTTCCATGCGCACACGTTTATTGACATCGAGCGTTGTGGCGCGAACGATCTTCTCTACACCATGGCGATGTTTAATTTTATCAATAGCCTCGTACAGATTGATAGACGATGCTGTGTCGTCAAATAAACTGATCTGCTGATTGCCGTAAACAAGACCGCTGAGTCTAACCCCCACGAGTCTGATCAGCATTCTCCGATTATAGAGTTTCTTAAAAAGTTCAGTGACGGTTTGAAGCAGGACGTGATCAGCAGAAGTATAGGGGACACGTATTTGTTTTGTTTCCGTGTCGAAATTAGAATAGCGAATTTTGACTGTAACACAGGAGGTGAGTTTGTGCTGCTCCCGCAAGGTGAAGGCAACTTTCTCGACCATTGCAATCATAATTGAATTCAATCGCTTTACATCGATCGTATCCTCGTCGAATGTACATTCCGTTGAAATGGACTTCTGCTCAGCGTAAGGTACAACAGGCGAATCGTCGATGCCGTTTGCTTTATTCCACAGTGAGATTCCATTTTTTCCAAAAGCGCTAATCAGAAAGTTCACGGGCATCTCACGGAGCGTGGAGACAGTGCGCACGCCCATATCATAAAGGAACGATGCGGTTTGTTTGCCAATCATAGGGATTTTTTCGACACCAAGCGGCGCGAGGAAATCCTTTTCGGTGCCATCGGGGATGTGCTTTGATGCGTTGGGTTTAAATTCACCGGTAGCAACTTTAGACACAAGCTTGTTAACAGACATTCCCATGGAAATGGGAAGATGTGATTCCTTGACAATTTTCTTTTGAAGTTCGACTGCCCATTTGAAAGCGCCAAAGTATCGGTCCATTCCACTGGCATCAATATAGAACTCATCGATCGACGACTTTTCGAAAGTAGGAGCAGCCTCAGCAATGATCTCCGTCACTTCATGTGAACATTTACTGTAAGCTTCTACGTCGCCAGAGATTACTTTAGCATCGGGACAAAGTTGCAGCGCAAGATACATCGGCATAGCGGAATGAACGCCGAACTTCCGGGTTTCATAACTGCATGCAGCCACAACACCACGACGACTGCTACCGCCGATGATGAGCGGCTTTCCAAGTAACTTCCTATTGTTGCGGCACTCGACGGCAACAAAAAAAGCGTCCAAGTCTAAGTGCACAATGTTTCGATCCATAAAACAAAGAACTAAAAATATTAGTTAATATTTGCACGGTTAATCTAAATATTTTAGTTTTGAATCATTGAACGACAGATAAAGAGAAGTTCAGTAAAGAAATTGTCTGTTTTGCCATAGCTGTTTTCTCCTGCTCTCTTTATTGATTGTTCTTAGTTGGCGGACGAGTAAATAAAAGTTCTTGTCCCGTGATAAATTCTCTGCGCGTGGTTGCCCGGAGGAATCTTCAGGGACGCAAATACGTTTTGCGTCCCTACTTATCACGACTATGATTATACTTGTGTTTAAAATAATTCGCTATGGCAAATGTGAATAAGAATCTAAAGTTTTTGCGCGCCAAACACGGACTGACGCAAAAGCAATTGGCAGAAAAGCTTGGTTTAAAGCAGGCCGCGATTGGCGCCTACGAAGAAGAGCGCTCAACTCCGCCACTGTCATCACTACTCGACATCACCAAAATATTCAACGTAACCATTGATGCTATTGTCAATGCAGACCTTAGCAGACTTCCTGAGAAGGATTGGAAAGGAAAGTCGGCTTCGAAAGGAAAGGAAATCCTGGCAATCACCGTCGATCGCGACAATAAAGAAAATGTCGAGCTCGTTTCGCAGAAAGCTTCGGCTGGATATTTAGCCGGATACCAAGATCCTGAATTTGTAAAGGAACTCCCGAAGGTTAGCCTTCCGATGTTACCCAAAAACAAAACCTACAGAGCTTTTGAAATTCAAGGTGACTCAATGTTACCTATTCAGCCTGGTAGCGTCATCTTCGGGGAATACATCGACGACACCACTTCAATAAAAAACGGAAAACTATACATCATTGTCACTGAACAAGATGGAATCGTATTTAAACGAATCTTCAATTTTGCGGATGATCAGGGCAAGTTGTTGCTGGTTTCTGACAACCGTCAATACGCGCCTTATAGTATTAATACAAGTGACGTGCTTGAGGTATGGTCTGCAAAAGCATTCTTTTCAAACCAATTTCCAGAAGTATCGTCAAACCAATCTCTTTCAGATCAACTGGCGTTACAAGTACTAAAATTACAAGAGGAGATAGGGAAGGGCAAAGACAAAACCATGAAGCGCAAGGGATAGCTATATCTTAAATTTACCTGCACCAATCCGCTAGTGGAATGCAAACGCCTCGCGGGCTTCAGGTGTGTTGAACGTCGGTGTTGAATTTTTTATCTGTGAATACATCTACACTTTTTTCTATTGGACATGGAACACGATCTATCGAGGAGTTCGTCCGACTATTGAAAATCTACGGCATTAACTATTTGATTGATGTTCGATCTGTACCCTATTCGACTTATAGCCCTCAATACAATCGAGAACGTCTTCAGCAATCACTGACCGATGAAGGTATAATGTATGTTTTTATGGGCGATAGCATCGGCGGTAGGCCTTCAGACCCGTCGTGTTACGATTTGAAAGGCAATGTTAATTATGAAAAAGTAAAATCAAAATCGTTTTACCAAGAGGGCATTGCGCGTTTGAAGACGGCCCAGCAGAAAGAACTTCCCATTGCGTTAATGTGCAGCGAAACAAAACCAACGGAATGTCACAGAAGTAAGCTTATTGGCCGAACATTGTTAGAGGATCGCATTGCGCTTCAGCATATCGACGAGCATGGAAATCTCAAAGACCAACTCGAAGTTTGGAAGGTGATTACAAACCATGAATCATCCCTCGGACTCTTTGGTACAACGAACCTAAGTTGATCACATCATGCCCACGCGGCTATACCCACGTAATCCCTTTTTTTAATAATTGAAGCGTCTTTTCTTCCGGCGACCCAGGTACCACTTGATGGTTATATTCCCATTGCGCCTGCGGTGGCAAACTCATGAGAATTGATTCTGTGCGACCATCGGTATCGAGTCCGAATTTTGTACCACGATCCCACACCAAGTTGAACTCAACATAACGGCCGCGACGAAGGTATTGCCATTGTTTCTCCTGCTGCGAGAATGACAGCGTGTTATTTTTTGCCATCAAGTGTGTGTAGATCGGCGCAAATGCCGACCCTACATCTTTGACGAATTCAAATCGAGCAGCCTTCGTAAAAGGTGCATCGTCTTTTAAGCTGTCGAAGAAAATCCCGCCAACACCGCGTGTCTCTTGGCGATGTTTGATGTAGAAGTAATCGTCGGCCCACTTTTTAAACTCGGTATAGTACGAAGGATGATGGTTGTCGCAAACCGTTTTCAACTGTTGATGAAAATACCGTGCATCCGATTCATCGACATAGTGAGGGGTGAGGTCAATACCACCACCGAACCACCAGATGCCGTTGCTCATCTCGAAATACCGCGTGTTCATGTGAATGATCGGCACCTTCGGATTGTGCGGATGCAAGACAATGGAAATGCCCGTTGCAAAAAAATCAGGGTGGTCATTTGTCGGCAGCTTCATCGAATGAAGAACAGCTTCAGGCGTCTTGCCCCATACAGCAGAGAAATTGACGCCGCCTTTTTCGATGATGTTACCATTGGTTAGAATTCTCGATACACCGCCACCACCGCCGCTGCGTTCCCATGGATCGCTCATAAACTTCCCCTTACCATCGGCGGCTTCTAAACTTTTGCAAATTTCATCCTGTAGTGAGATAAACCAGTCGCGGACGGATTCTTTTGAGATCATAGGCATTAATCGAAAGAGCAAAGATGGCATGAATCACGATATCTCCCAAAAACTGCACTTCAATCGGTTGAATGAAAATCATTATCTTTGAGCGAGACCAATTTGATCATCATGAGTGTTGAAGAAACGACGCGTTCGAAGAAAAAATCGAAACTCGATATTGACCGTGATATTTTATTAAATGCCTATGGCTTGATGTGCACGGCTCGGCGAATGGCCGACACGTATGAAGAAAATAGGGACGTGTGCAGTAAATATGTTCATAGCACCTCCAAAGGACATGAAGCCATCCAACTCGCCGCGGGACTTCAGTTGCAACCGTACGACTACGCTGCGCTTTACTATCGTGATGAATCGGTGTTGTTGGGACTTGGGCTCGCACCCTACGAGTTAATGTTGCAGCTCATGGCAAAAAGGGACGATCCTTTTTCCGGCGGTAGAACATATTACAGCCATCCGTCACTTAAGCGTGAAGGTTTTCCAGTAATTCCACATCAAAGTTCAGCCACAGGCATGCAGGCGATTCCGGCTACTGGCATGGCGCAAGGAATAGCATATCTTGAGTCACAGGGTCTGATGAAGGGAGAAGAGCGCTCGGTTGTGATGTGTTCGCTGGGTGATGGTTCTGTTACTGAAGGTGAAGTAGCTGAAGCTTTTCAAATGGCAGTGCTTCGAAAACTGCCGATCATATATTTAATCCAAGACAACGACTGGGGTATTTCAGCAACCGGGAAAGAGATGCGTGCAATGGATGCATACGAATACGCAGCGGGATTTAAAGGCATGGAGCGCATGGCCGTTGATGGTGCTGACTTTGTTGATTCTTATCTCGGTGTGAAAAAGGCAATTGAATATGTGCGCAAGAAACGATCTCCCATTCTTATTCACGCCAAGTGTCCGTTGTTAGGGCATCACACTTCGGGCGTACGCAAAGAGTGGTACCGCGGTGATGATCTTAGTCACCATCAAAAATTTGATCCCCTCGATAAACTCAAATACTATTTATTGGCTCACGGGGAAGATGAAAGTACACTGCAGGAAATTCAACAGCACGCCATCGCGAAAGTTGCTGATGACTACCAACGCGCGCTAGCAGCAGAAGATCCGGCTGAAGAAACGTTCGATACACATGAGTTTGCGCCGACGCCCATACAAGAAGAGCAAGGACAACGCGCGCCGTTAGGAGGTGAGAAAGTAGTGATGGTTGACGCGGCACTGCATGCTGTTGACGAGATTTTGAAACGCAATCCTGAAGCATTGTTTTATGGACAGGATGTGGGAGGAAGGCTCGGCGGTGTTTTTAGAGAAGCCGCGACATTAGCGCAAAAGTATGGTGATCAACGCGTGTTTAATACACCCATTCAGGAGGCATACATTGTCGGCTCAACAGCAGGGATGTCGGCAGTAGGAACCAAGCCGATTGTAGAAATTCAATTTGCTGATTACATCTGGCCTGCGATGAATCAATTGGTGGAAGAGCTTTCTAAAAGTTGCTATCTCTCCAATGGAAAATTTCCAATTCAATCGTTGATCAGAGTTCCCATTGGTGCTTATGGCGGAGGAGGTCCATATCATTCAGGAAGTGTAGAGTCGACGTTGCTGACCATTCGTGGAATCAAAGTAGTCTATCCGTCTAATGCCGCAGACATGAAAGGATTGTTGAAAGCATCTTTTTATGATCCGAATCCTGTTGTATTGCTCGAGCACAAAGGATTGTATTGGTCGAAAGTTCCAGGCACGACGGAAGCGAAAACAATCGAGCCGGATGAAGATTACATCATTCCGCTAGGGAAGGCAAACACCGTTCAACAAGCCGCTGCAGAAAAGATTGAAAGTGGTGAAGCATGCGTCGTAGTAACCTATGGTATGGGTGTGTACTGGGCGAAGGAGGCAACGAAGGATATTTCAGACCGCGTGACCATCATCGACCTGAGGACATTAAATCCAATTGATTGGGAAGCTATCGCAGACGCTACACAGCGACATGGAAGAGTGTTCGTGCTGACGGAAGAACCGCTACTGAATTCTTTTGCAGAGTCGTTGGCGGGAAGAATTTCAAAGACATGTTTTCAATACCTTGATGCTCCCGTCTGGACTTTGGGTGCCGCAAACCTACCTGCGATTCCACTACAGGTGAAGCTCGAAAGAATGATGCTCCCGAATGCACAAAAAGTCGAAACCGAACTCTGGAATCTTTTGAGATATTAGTGTCGTGCAATTGTAATGAGAAGACCACTTTGGATTCTAAAATAATCCTACATGAAAGTTGACATCGCTGTTGTATTTAAACGGTCATTCAAATATGCGGCTTGGATTCAGCTCTTGCTGTCAGTGCTTTTTATTATTTCGGCTTCTATTAGATCACAGTACACATTTAGGTATGGACTCTACTTCAGCGTGATGTTCCTGCAATTTTTTCCAGTCGTTTATCTCCTTGTAGTATTATTTCTTTTGACAAAAATATTAATTAAGCAACGGCGATAGCAAGCGGAGCTCCATTAAGCGTAGTCACTTTTATGGTAAAGAGATTAATTTGGGCACTGATGATTTTAGAAGTCATATTAGTGTTCTTAATTTGGTTACTTCAACCTTTGTGTGAGCCTTGTGAACAAGGTAAGCCTTGCCCACCATGTATTAGTGACAGTCAGAGAATTCTATTTGTATGTGCCATTGCAAATGGCGTCGTGATAGCCATTGCTACAAGTGTAGTCTTAATCAAAAAGCTATTGTCAAACACAAATAAAATATCACCACCATATGAATAACGCTACCACCTTCGCTACGGTTGATTATTACCGATGGAACAGGAAGTGTTATCGATTATCCGTTAGCTGTAGGCAATTAAGATTGATTATGTATGCCAGAAAAAGAAGGCACTAGATCAAAAAACAACGGTGTATTATGTAGCAGATCTAGTAGTTGCAGAACTCTTTTCAAAGATTCACTTTTATGCCACGAAGACGCGAAGACACGAAGGCAAGGAAAGCCCGCGGCGCAATGAAGAACTTTAAACTTTTAACGATTAACGATTAACGAAAGTCCAAGCCAACGCGCACCCTTCACTTCCTAAAGGGCCCGCCCGCAAATCGAGTTCCCCTTCAGGGGCAGGGGTGAACACAAATCCATAGCCTACGGACGTTGATTAAGTCAACGACATTGAATAACGATTAACGAATGTATAAGCCAACGCGCACCCTTCACTTCCCTAAAGGGTCCACTGCGCAATGATGTCCTTTGCAGATTAACTTTAAACGATTAACGATTAACGTTTAACGATTCACGATTAACGAAAGTCTAAGCCAACGCGCACCCTTCATTTCCCTAAAGGGCCTACTGCGCATGATGTCCTTTGAAGATTAACTTTAAACTTTTAACGATTCGCAAATAATGAATAACGATTACAAGCTTCCCAAAAATCAGAAAGGATACCCAATCCCAACGTTATAGATTACAGGTTCTTTGTTCGTTGAGAAAGGTCCGAAGAATTTTACCTTGTCAAGTACAAAGCGTTCTCCTTCTGCGCGTGCAGGGTCCCACACTTTGATACCGACGTCGAATCTGAGAATGAGGAAGGTGAAGTCGAAACGTAAACCGAAACCAGTACCGACAGCAATTTCTTTAAAGAAGCTATCCAATCTGAACTGCGAATTGCCAGCGCTTCCTTCTTCTGCCAGGGTGCTACGTGGCTCGAAGGTCCACACATTTCCGGCATCAACGAATATGGCACCGTTCACGAATCCGAATAGTTTTTGGCGCACTTCAAGACTGGCTTCCATTAAAATGTCTGCGGGCTTTTCAATGCTGTAGTCGTAAAGACCATCGTTGCTTGGATCTGTACTGATTGGTGGCTTAAATGACCCTGGTCCTAAGCGACGAGGTCGCCATGCACGAATACTATTACTACCGCCTGCGAAAAAGAATTTCTCGTACGGTAAACTTTTATTTTTTCCATACGCGTATGCCAAACCTCCGTTGAAACGGTAAGCGACAACTGAGTGTCTACCGACAATATTGATTCGACGCATGTCAAGACTCAGCCGGAGAAACTGAAAGTATTCGAGGCTGTATTTGTCGGTGATGAAGTCGCCATTGAAGATATTCCAAATCGTTCCACCACTTTCTAATTGTGCGCGCATGTATGCAGAGTTGCGTTCCAAGTTTCCGTAGTTCTTGTGGTTCCAAGTGATTGCGAAAATCATACTGTTCACGAACGATGGTCGGAATGAATTTTTCAAACTAAAATTCCCGAGGTTCTCTTGTTCTGCAAGAAGATCGCGAAACCCAGCGGATAGGTTAGCAGTGTCGATCACACTGAGGTTAACAGGTGTGAAGGTATACAAGCGTGTCCGTTTGTTGTTCCAAGAGTAAGTGCCGTTCAACGACCAAGCTGTGCGTGTATATTCGGGTCTTCGCGTGTAAGCATATCCGGCTGTGAATTTTGTTTTGGGGTTGAATTGCGCATGGCGGAATCTAACGCGTTCACGGAATGGCCACACAAATTGTGGGAACGTAAATGATGCGTTCACACCTGCTTCGATGCTCTTGTAAAAATCTTCGTCGCTTGTAGCAGGGGCAACACCTTCGAAACCAATACGCCCACTAAGATCAAAAGTCTCTAGTCCGTTAAAGATGTTTCGCTTTTTGAAGGTCATATTGTAAAACGGACCGGGGTACCCTTGCGTCACGCTTACACCAGCTTCGTTCGTCCATTCATACCGCGCTAGCGGACTTGTAAAAATGTTGGCAATGAATCTTCCGCCGGTAGTATCGAAGTTTATGTTCACAAACTTGAATGCATCCAAGTTGGCAAGCTGTCGCTGAGTGTCCAGCGTTTTTGTGCGACTGTATAGTTCGCCTGGCTTTAAGAACACACGCTGCGACAGTATTTTTAAATTGTAGTTGTCCTCGTAGTAGGTGTAGCGAATATCACGGTAGGTTCTGCCCGTGCGAACCATGTCTACTTTGTTCACGCCGGCATCCGTATTGAAGTTGACAGTGTCGATTTTAAACTGCTTATGGTAGCCACGCTTTGCAGGATCTTTGATTTCAATCATGATCATGACGCGGCGTCCAGGCTTGAGGTAGGAGGTGTCTGGCCAGTATTCGATGTACTGTCTGCTGAAGTCGTAGTAACCGTTATTCTTCATCAGGAGATCAAGTCGCTCGCGTTCCTTGGTAAGGTTGTCTTGATCATAAGGATCGCCCTTCTTGAGGTGATTCCATTTTTGATTTTTGTTGACCAGTGAAAGGATTGCCGTGTCTTGGATGCTGTAAAACATGGAGTCGATAATGTAGGGCTGTCCGGGCTCAAGTTTGTACGACACCTGGACTAGCTTCTGCAGAAACCGGTTCTTCTTTTCGCGCTTGGAACTTCTGACCTGAGAAATTTTGGCTGTTACCTTATTGGTGAAATACCCTTTGGAGAAGAGGTACTTACTGAAGCGTTCAACGGTGTTGGTCACATTGGTGCTATCGAAAACGCTCACGGGTTCACCCCATTGCATGACTGTATTTCCATTCGTGAGTTTGTCGGCGAACCGATCTTTCGTTTTTTGCTGGCGAATGGCAAGGTTATTTTTCCGTTTTTCGGTTTTTGCCTTGCGGATACGTTCCTCAAAGATGCTGTCTTTGCGTAGCATGCGTGCCCGCATGGAGTCTTCATTATAACTATTGTATCCGATGTAGTAGATTTCTACCAGCGGCGCTGCGATGCCCAGGAACTTACGGTTAGGGCGCTGTACGTATAGGCCCTTAAGTTCTTCGCTATCAATGGACCGGGGGGCGCTGATGCTTTGCCGGAGGAGTAATTTCTCGCCATCTTTCAAATGTTTTGTACCCCAGCAGCTTCCAAGGATGATTGGAAGCAAAGAGATCAAAATAAAATATCTAATTTTCGCGGTTCTCAATCGTGAATGATGCTATCGAAAGCTAAAATCAAGTTCATTAAATCCTTGCAATTAAAGAAATACCGGAAACAGGAGCAATGTTTTGTGGTGCAAGGTGCAAAGAGTGTGCACGAATTGTTGCTCTCGGACTTTGAAATACAATTTGTGCTGGGCACAACTGAATTCCTGGACGCGGCATCGCTTCCGAAAGGCCTTGAAATCATCGCGGTTCAGGAGAATGAACTGGCGGGGCTAAGCGAATTTCAAACGAATGATGCAGCCCTGGCCGTGGCGAGGATGAAGCCCAACACGCCTGTAAAAATTGCGCCGGGTGAGTTTGCGCTTGTGCTGGACGATATTCGCGATCCTGGAAATCTCGGGACGATCATCAGGACTGCGGATTGGTTTGGGATTTCCAAGATCATAGCTTCCGAAGAGACTGCCGACATCTACAATGCCAAAGTGATCAGCGCCACCATGGGTTCGTTTGTACGTGTAGAGATGTACTACACGGCTTTAACCGATTATTTACAATCAATAAAACTTCCGGTCTATGGCGCTTATCTCGATGGCGCCGACGTACACACGCAGGCCTTTCACGATGGTGGGTTTGTGGTGATCGGAAATGAATCGCGCGGCATCTCACCCGAAATAGGACAGTTTATCACTCAGAAGATTACGATCCCACAATACGGAAAGGCGGAATCATTGAACGCCGCGATTGCCACTGCGATCATTTGCGATAACATTCGCAGGCCGAAATGATGATTCAGTTCGGTAACACAGCTGTCCACTTTTTCTTTCGCTGTTAGTTGAATATGCGCAGATCCGTAAAACTAACTTTTAAATTCCTTGGTGAGGTCGAATATGTACTTGGCGAATTTTAGGTTGTCTGCGTAGCTGGTTCCCTTCTTGATACAATCAATCGCGCCTGCCGACTTTGCCTTCGCCACGGTCTCATCATCACAAGAAGTAGTGTACATGACAACAGGGATTTTATAGTCGCTGTTGATTCTGTCAAGTACTTGGAATCCGTCCATCAGCGGCATGTTTAAATCAAGGATGATCAACAGCGGCAATTCTAAGGTTAAGGTTTGCAGCAGATCAAGTGCTTGTTGACCGCCTAGTACAATTTTGATCGGATGTCTGATGCCGATTTGAACTAGGCTGTCTTTGATTAACATACAATCGTCCTCGTCGTCATCTATTATCAGTATGCTCCTTTGCATGAAATATCACTTTATCTTATAAGACAATATCAAATGTATGACATCATCGGGTGAGATGTAATGTCGTTCATCGAAAAAATAGAATTTATGTTGCTGTTGCTACAAAATGTGGCGAGAACTTTCCAATTTATATAGAAAACAGGCTGGCATTGAGTTTTACGGTGAACGTAATAAAAATAACTAAATGAGAAAATTAATAGATGGAGCCTGTGTTTGAAAATGATAAATCAAGTTCTGTTGCAGTTAGCCGTTATTTGGATCAAGAAAACTTTACCTCTGAAAAGGAAATCTTTGAAGCCTTAATCGATAGTAAATCGCAGGGGACCGTTATCGGCATTACATCTTCGTTGCTAGGACGCACGATGTATCTCACCGGCGTGGTTGACCTCGTACTCGGGGACCATTCGATCGTTGTTCTTCATGCCTATGATACCAATGGCTATATTCTCCCGGAGACTAAAATTCCTTTGGATAGCATCAAAGCCGTGCGATCATTCGCATCAAAATTTGAGAATCCATATGTGAGTAAGCTCAATGAGGAACAGAATCCATTACTCTTTTGAGTGAATTCTGTGCGGTTGTATTGTCAAAAGAATCCAGCACTTTTCTCAGAGGCTTCTGTTGAAATCTTTTCTGCATTATCCTTACCAAGATAGTTGTCAATGAGTGCATGGCCGAAGTATATCACCGGTGTGAGCGCAATGGCAACAATGAATTTATAGAGGTAGTTGGTAATGCCGATGGCGACAATATTTTCTGTTTCGAAGATTCCATAGAAAGCAATAAACAATACCACATAACTATCAATCAGTTGTGACACGAGTGTTGAGCCTGTTGCGCGCAGCCATAACATTTTAGAGCCCGTCGACTTTTTTAACTTCTGAAATACATAACTGTCCACGAGCTGTCCAAATATAAACGCCGTGATCGATCCGATAATAATGCGCAAGCCCTGACCGAAGATTACACCAAAGGCCCCATTTAAATTGAACGTATTGCCCTCTGCATCTTGGGCTGTAGACCAAAAATCTGCCGGGTGAAGTTGGATCGCTAAAAAGATAATCACAAACGAGTAGGAGATGAGCAGTACGGTAAAATAACTGATGCGCTTAACGCCGGGTTTTCCAAAGTATTCGTTAATCAAGTCGGTCGTGATGAAGACGACGGGCCAAATGAGTACGCCTGCAGTGAGGTTGAAGCTCATTTGAAAGCCCATGATGTCTAAGTTGGCCGGCTCGAATCCGAATGTTCGCTCAAACGAAAATAACTTTGCGCCAATGATTTCTGCAAGGATCGCGTTTGTGATGAATATGCCACACAGAATTAGAAAGAGTCTATTTCGTTTTTGCTCGAGTGTTGTATTCATGATGGATTATTCGGGAATAGTGTGTTCTTCACCTTCGATCGCGAGTCGTGTATTTGAAAATAGTGGAATTGCTTCTTCCAGCAAAGGCTGCGGGTCTTTATACCGCGCCGAAAAATGTCCAAGCAAAAGCTGATGCACGTTGGCGAGTGATGCTATCGTAGCGGCTTGCGCGGCGGTACTATGTTTTGTTTCCTTGGCTTTTTGTTCTTCATCGTTAGCGAACGTTGCTTCGTGATATAACAAATCAATCCCACGAATCTGCTCCACCATCTGTTCGTTGTACGCAGTGTCGGAACAGTATGCATAGCTGCGAGATTTACGCGGTGTTAATGTTAACGTCTCATTTTTATAAAGCACGTTTCCAAACTCATCACAAACGTCTTCACCGCGTTTTAATCCTGCGAGTTGTTGAATTAATAGTCCTTCAGGAAGAACGGATTTATCGATTCTACGTGGTTTTGGTTTTTCACGAAAGAGAAATCCGGAACACCGAAGTTTATGGACGAGCGGTATCGTTTCTACGGTGAGTGCGTCGTCTTCGTAAATGACTTCGCGTACATCATTCTTCAAGGTGTGGAAGATGATCTTGAAAGACGGTACAGACTGTGAGTACTTAAATTGCGTCGTGATGATTTCATCTAACCCACGGTGACTGTGAATATGCAAATCATTTGTTCTACGCTGGAGGTGCATCGTGAATAACAACCCCATAAGCCCAAGGTAATGATCGCCATGCAAGTGGCTGATGAGGATGTGACCAATGCGGTGATAGTTGCCTTGAAATTTCATGAGTTGCATTTGCACGGCTTCACCACAATCGACCAGGAAGTATCGATTTTGAATTTCGACCAGCTGTGCAGAGGGATGTCGACCGTAGGCGGGTAATGCGCCGCTGGATCCCAGTATCGTAACTTTAAAACTCATGTCTTATTTCGGCGGGACGTAAAACAAAATGACCAAAACGTTGATAGGTTTTGGTCACTTTAACAGCGGGGTGGGAGCGATTAGTTCGCCCCGTCGCCTTTTAGATCTTTTTCAATCTCGTGCATGTACACTGCATCGATGGCTTCTTCTACCGTCGGAAGGATGTTGAGTACGCTATCGAGTTGAGAGATCTTGATTAATTTCATGGTATGCTCTGAAAGTCGCGCCAACACAAAGATGCCGCCTTCTTCCTGAACAATTCTATTGCCTACCAACAAAGCGCTCAATCCTGAGGAGTCGGTATATTTAACATCGGACAGATCCAGGATAATATTTTTGACACCTTCCGCATGAAAGGTAATCAACTCAGACTTCAATCCAGGTGCCACGGTAGAATCCAACTTCTCTTCATGAAGTTTTAGGAGGCTGTACTTTTCTTGTTTGTCGATGGTATATTTCATAAAAGCGATTTCGAGTTTAGGTAGCCTCAGGCTTTAGCTGCCAATTTAGCGGAATTTATCGAATCTGTGATGCTCTGCTCTATTCTTTGGAGGATAGCCGTATAGTTGACCGGTTCCAAAGATTCGCCACGCACTTTCTCATAAAGCTCTTTATACCGCGCCGAGATCGAAGCGACAATTGGATCGGTCATTTCTGGTACTTGCTGCCCGTCTTTACCTTGGAATCCATTTTCAATGAGCCATTGTCTCACAAATTCTTTTGAAAGTTGTTTCTGAGCTTCGCCTGACTTTTGGCGCGCTTCATAACCTTCGGTATAAAAGTATCGAGATGAATCTGGCGTGTGCACTTCGTCGATCAAATAAATGGTTCCGTTATGTTTTCCGAATTCATACTTTGTATCCACTAAGATTAGTCCTCGCTCGGCGGCGAGCTCAGTACCTTTTGCAAAAAGCTTGAAGGTGTAATCTTCTAAAGTTTTATAGTCGCTTTCGGATACAATGCCACGGCTTAAAATCTCTGCTCTGGAGATATCTTCATCGTGACCGATATGTGCTTTTGTAGTCGGGGTGATGATGGGCTGGGGAAGTTTGTCATTTTCTTTCAAACCTTCCGGTAGCGGCACACCGCAGAGCATGCGTTTGCCAGCCTTATATTCGCGCCAAGCGTGACCTGCCAAGTAACCACGAACAACCATTTCTACGGCAAATGGCTCGCACTTAAAACCTATTGTTACGTTTGGGTCGGGTGTAGAAATAACCCAGTTCGGAACCAGATCTTTGGTTGCCTTTAAGTTAAACGCTGCGATTTGGTTTAATACTCGGCCTTTATCAGGAATTGCCTTGGGAAGTATCACGTCGAAAGCCGAGATCCTGTCGGTTGCGACCATGGCCATGTAGTCTCCGAAATAATAAACATCACGAACTTTTCCTTTGTAAACACCTGTCTGGCCTGGGAAATTGAAATTGGTCTCTTTGATGGCTTGCATTACTTTTTAGCGTCCCGGGTTTCTACCAGGATTCCGGCCCTAAAAATAATGGTTCTTATCAAATTTCCCTGCTCATCGTACTCCTTCCATTCCTTATGTTTTTTGTCGGCAGCATAATCTCCCTGCGTCTTGATCTTGCCATTGGGGTAGTATTCGATTGAAGGACCATGTTTACGATTTGAGCGATACTCGGTGATTGACAGGAGGATAGCCTTATCGTCGTAGATTTTTGTTGGCCCCGTGAGGATATTGTTCTTGTAGGTTTCTTCCTTTTGAACCTTGCCGTCTGGAAAATAGGTGTACTTCATTCCAGACAGTCCACCCAATAGGTACGTCTCCTTGATTTTTGGCGTCTTTCCATCAGCATGGTAATAAACCCAGGTTGCGTTGGGTTTGCCGTTCCGAAAGCGTTTTTCAGAAACGAGTACGTGGGCTTCCGTAAACTCTTCTTGTACGGCGTCGACGCCATTAGTACTGTAATCCTCTTTGATGCGGACCTCACCCGTCTTAAAGTAGTCGTAATTCGTCCCTACCTTTTTGCCGTCTTTGTAAGTATAGCGATGCTGAATTTTGCCGTCGGTGTAGTAAGCAAGGTTTTCGCCATGAAGACGGCCGCTAAGGAAATTTCCCTCCAGAATAAGGTGCCCTTCCATGTCGTAACTTTTGAATTTTCCGTTCTTCGAACCTTCTTCCATCGTCGACACGGTTTGGAGTTGGCCGTTCGGATAGTAGTTCTTATAGAAGCCACTCAAGATTCCATTTTTGTAATTGGCTTCCGACTCAACCTTACCTTCTGGATAGAATTTTCGCATAACACCATTGGGCTTTCCATCCTTATACATGATCTCCTTGCGCACTTTGCCACCAGGATAATATTCCTTCACCATTCCTTCGGGCTTTCCTTCTTTAAAAAACGTCTCGCTCTTTAAGCTGCCGTTATCAAAGAACATTTGGATGCTGTCGGCAAGCTTATCATTTTGATAGTACGCACGCTGAACAGATTTGCCGTCTTCATTAAAAACTTCGACGGCTCCATGACGCATGCCATTCACAAAGGTGATCTTCCGTGCCGGGCTTCCATTCTCATGAAATTCTTGAAACACGCCCGACTTTTCGCCATCGTCAAAATTACCGGAGAGCATTACGTTTCCGTTGGGGTAGTAGCGTTTATAGAGGCCAACCATTTTTTGGTCGTCAGCGCGATCAACAAAGTATTCTTCCTGAACGTGCTTTTTTAGCGAGTCATAGTAGGTACGAACAGGTCTCTGCGCGTCGGTCAGCAGGGGCAAAAGCATGATAAACAGCAGAACTTTCTTCATGAGAAAAGATTTAAGCAAAAATAAAACAGCTCTCCGTATAACGAAAAGCTGTTTGATATAGTACATCGCGATAGTGCAACGTTGGTTGAGGATAGTGCTTGATCGTCAGCACATTTCAATGACAATAGCCGAGGCGCCGCCACCACCGTTACAAATTCCAGCCACGCCAACCGCAGCATTGTTTTGTTTCAATACGTTTACAAGCGTAGTGATGATGCGTGAACCGCTTGATCCAAGAGGGTGTCCCAGTGCAACAGCGCCACCGTTCACGTTCACCTTTTCAGGATCTAATCCAAGCTTGATATTGTTCGCAATTGCGACGGCAGAGAATGCTTCGTTGATTTCGTAGTAGCCAACATTTTTAGCTTCTACACCAGCCATTTTCATGGCTTTCGGAATAGCGAGTGAAGGCGTTGTGGTAAACCACATTGGATCTTGTGCCGCATCTGCAAACCCTTTTATTTTCGCCAGCGGTTTTAAGCCGAGGGCCTGCGCCTTTTCTTTGCTTACCAATACAAGGGCAGAGGCGCCATCGTTCAATGTCGATGCATTTGCGGCTGTCACCGTTCCTTCTTTTGTAAAGGCTGGTTTTAATCCCGCGATTTTTTCGAATTGAACATTCTTATACTCTTCATCTTCGGAAAACAATGTGACATTTCCCTTTCTGTCTTTTATTTCAACAGGTACTATTTCATCTTTGAATTTTCCGGCTTGCCATGCAGAAGCAGATCGCTTATAAGAATTGATCGCATAGTTATCTTGGTCTTGACGACTAATGCTCATCTCCTTTGCCGTGTTGTCGGCACATACACCCATAGCGCAGTGGTTGTATACATCGGTTAGTCCATCGTGTTGAAGACCGTCAATGAGTTCACCGTTTCCGAATTTATAGCCGTAACGTGCTTTCATCAGGTAGTAGGGGATGTTGCTCATGCTTTCCATGCCACCGGCCACGACGACATCATTTTGTCCTAACATAATAGACTGTGCACCGAGCATCACCGCTTTCATTCCAGACGCGCAAACTTTATTCACAAGTGTGGTTGGGATTTCAAATCCTAAACCTGCGCCGGCAGCAACCTGCGTTACCGGTGCTTGTCCCAGCCCTGCGGAAATGACGTTACCAATAAATAGTTCTTGCACGAGCTTCGCGTCGACGCCAGATTTTTCAAGTGCGCCTTTTACAGCAATGGAACCGAGTTGGGTCGCAGTGAGCGATGATAGACTGCCGCCGAAACTTCCGATAGGAGTGCGGGCAGCCGAAATGATGTATACTTCTTTCATGGTTGGTTAATGAGTCTGTTCGTAAAGTTATAAGTTGTAGTTGATCCGTAATGGCGGAGTACCTTTTATTTTCGGCGTTATGAAGGGTGAACAAACTCGGTTCGATCTTATTAAATGTATATTTTGGCACATAAGGAAGGTTGCGGTGTTTGGTTTAATTGTAAAAGGGGAAGATCGTAAATGGCAACGGCAAGAAGGATTTTAATTAAAGACGTGCGTACGGAAGCGATGCAGGCGCTGATTGAAAAAAACTATGCGACGGGAAGGATTGCTACGTTCGACTACGAATACAGGGAAGTGTTTCTCGACAAAATGAATTACGCCTTTATTGTGTTCGATGCATACGTTGAAAACTGGATTGAAGTAGACTTGGATTTTTATCGCTCTGCAGAGGAACATGATGATTTTTTAATGCGAGTATCGAAAGCATGCAGTACCGTCGTTCTATTTGGATATGAACAAACAACCATGGGAGATACAAGGTTTTTAGCTTGGGAGAATGGGCAGGTACTTCGGTCGATTTACATGAAGTCGCAACATCCACCACATCGTATATTGATGGAGAGCAACGTTGGCGAGAAGTTGGACTACGAAAAGAATTTTCAGTATGCCGATGTAGGACAAGACATCAGCGGTTACAAAACGTTAGACTTTTACACCGATATACAAACCATGTTTGCCGATTACGGATATAGTGGCCAAGAAAGAAAAGACTTCAATCAAAAGTATGTGCACATCGAGTATTTACATTTAAGATGACGACGGAGTTCTTCAGTTGTGAAATGAGTAACTATTTGTATTCGTAAGTAAAGATTTTTAGACTTGAAGGTTGGCCATTTTCTTTTTTTAACGCTTGAAGTGGGTTGCCACGTTCGTCGCGCTGTAAAATGATGTATTCATACTCAGTAACTTCTTTGCTGCCCTTGTCGGTGTACACGAACTTATTGAAGTAGCCATCGATTCGATTCTGGAAAACGGTCTCCGTGGTATTGGTTAGCTGACCATCACGACGATAATATTTATAAATCTCTTTGATCGTGAGGAAGTTCTTATCAAAAACCGTAATTGCTTCAAACGTTAGAACACCGGATTTATTGAGATTTCTTTCTACCATCGAAGAATCTGTGTAGCTAAATGTCGATGAGCCCTCGAGTTCCCCTCGCTCTACACAACTTATTTTTTTATTGCCTTGATTAGTGTAAGCCCGTGAGTATTTTGTTTGGGGACTTTCGAATGATTCGTTTTCAAGCATCCCACTTCGGTCGAAGACCATTGTTCTTATGAGCGTCGTTTCTTTCTCTGCAGTCCAACTTCCCGACGCCCCTTCTGTCGGACCCGGATGTTCTTTGATCACGACACTTTTGATGTTTCCCTTGAAGCCATAATCGACCAATTCGTTTTGTTTCACCTGGGAACAACCGATTAGGGAGGGAATTAGCAATAGTAGTGTGATGTGCAGTTTCATCTTGAAGGTTACCATGGTCTTAAAACTACAAAAAGTCATCAAGGGATTGAGATGCCGTGCAACGCTTAATCAAGGCCTACCAATCCGGCTTAGACTTATCTCTCTTTTCAGTTGCCTTCCGTTTATTCTGCTGCAGATATTGCGTTTCCTGATTTTTCATGGCCTCCAGAATCATCTTCGCTTTGTCTTCGGAGATTTTCATCTGCTCTAGTTTCTTCGCGACATCCGGCGGCAGCTCTTTTTTATCTTTTTTTTCCTGCTCTTCTTTCTCCTTCTGTTCTTTCTGTTCTTGCTCTTCGCCTTTCTTTTCCTTCTGATCCTTATTCTTCTGCTCCTGATCTTTTTGCTGTTGGTCTTTATCCTTCTGATCTTTTTGGTCCTTGTCTTTCTGATCCTTCTTCTCTTGATCTTTTTTCTCCTGGTCTTTCTTCTCCTGATCTTGTTTTTGCTGATCTTTCTTCTGTTGCTCTTGCTGTTTTTTATCCTGCTCTTTCTTCTGCTGATCTTTTTTCTCTTGTTCTTTTTGCTGCTGTTGTTCTTTCTCTAACAGCTTTCTTAATTCTTCGAGTTTTTTATCACCCGGCTTTTGGCGCAGGCCTTCCTTAACAGTAGCTAAGGCTGTTTTCAGATCGTTGTTCACATAGTAGTCGGAAGCTTCGTGAAATTTCCGATCCTCGAGCATCTGTGCATTAACGTGCATTACGCTCGCGCACAGTAACGATAATATGGTGAAGAATTTGATCATTGCCCGTCAATCTTAATAATGTCTTTTAACCGTTTTAAAAATCCCTGATTACGTTGCTCGATTCTTGGATCGTTTTTGATCGCAGTTTCCATCACTTGGTGCGCCTCATTGTAACGATTTTCCTTTACCAATGCCCGCACTTTCTTCATCACTAAATCAGGATACTCGCTCTTCTTTTTCAAGATCTCGTAGTTGTAACGCGCTGTTTCATTTTTAGGATCAGCAATCAACGCCGCTTTAAAGTAGTCCATCGAATTTTGTACGATGGTATCGTTCACCTGTTCTTTCGAAGAGCGGTAATTCACAATACCAACTTGGTTATAGGCAATGGATGCGATCAGTTCATCAGCAGCCGTGGCCGACAACGTCGTGTAAGCCTCCATGTCCGAGCGTCCATTACTTTGTTGTGCAGAGTCTTTCTTGTTTTGAATTACCTCTTGAACGCTTTTTGTTTCCTTAGCGGTTCCGGATCCCGATAAAAGAAACATGGCATGTGCAGTGTTTAGTTCGGTTGCCTCAGACTCATATTTTAATGAATCGGTCGCCCTTACGAATTGGATGACGGCGTCGCGATAATTCGCTTCGAGAAATGCTTTTCTACCTTCATTGATCGCACTGTTCACGGCGCTAATCTTGCTTTTGCGCATCCCCAATATCCCCAAAAAAACAAGCGTCGACACGATCAACAACAGCAGTACGCTGACCAAAAGTTGTTTGATGTCGAACGATTTCTTCTTCGGTTGATTCATATTTTAACGGTCTTTAAAGAAAGTACAATATCCACAAGGAGTAATACTGCCGCAGCAAGGAGATAGTAGAAGTACTTGTTTGCCGTAACGTCTAGCATTTTGGCGTCGCGCAGTTCCCCTTCAATTTTTCCAATCGTGTTGATCATTCTTGATACGTCATTGCGCGAGTCATTGATTTCGAAATATTGGCCGTCGGTTTTGTTGGCAATTTTTTGTAATGACTCTGCATTGAGTTTAGTCAATACTACTTTGCCTTCGCGGTCTCGCTTCAATCCATTCGCCGCGTAAATGTTGCCACCTTGTTGTGTGCCGATGCCCAATGCAAAGAGTTTGATGCTTTCATTTTCAATTTTGTTGGCAATGGCGTCGGTGTCATCACCAAAATCTTCGCCATCGCTAATTAAAATAATGACTTTGGATTTGGCTTGCGTCGATGGTCCTTCGGTCTCTTCCGTAAGCTTGCTCAGTGCCATCTTGAGCGGAGGGCCGAAATCCGTTCCACCACCGGGCACCAACCCGCTATTCATGGTCTCGATAAACAAGTTCAAGGCATTTTGATCATAGGTTAGCGGGCACTGCATAAACGCTTCAGATGAAAAAATAACCACGCCAATTCTATCCGAGTTGAACGCGTCGACAATCTTCTTGAGTTCGTATTTTATCTTTTCTAACCGCGTTGGTTGGATATCGAAAGCATCCATTGATTTGGATAGGTCCACGCAGATCATGATGTCCTTTCCGACGGACTTCACTTCCTTTTTAGAGCCGCCGTAAGAGGGGCCAAGCAAAGCGACAATGAATAGCGCGAAGTATACAGAGCGTAGGGCAAGCTTTATAAAGATCCTGTGGTAAGGAGTCTTAAGTTTGATCCCCAAACGAATTACCCGGAAAAGGTAGCCAGCGTAGAACACCGCGAACAGGGCGATGAAGATAATTTCCGTGAGTCCAAATTCTTTATACCAAGCCACAATTAGCGCTTTATTAAACAGCAATTAACACTCTTCGAACAGTTTATGCAAACATGAGTTGCGGCAAGTCTCGGATCTTTCTACCAACGGTAGGTACTGACCGTAATCGAACGTCTGTTTTCGTCTCCGCACAATGCCATCGAATAGAAACGCTTTATTTGGTCCGTGTAAGCCATTTTTAAGTTGGTCTTATTATTGGATCACGCCATTCGACACATTAACCTATTCTTATGTTCCCTATGTTCAAAGTCGCAGCCAGGTTCCTCGCCAAATACAGATCTTACACCTTGATCAATGTCGGCGGACTTTCTTTAAGCCTGGCTTGCGTCACCTTTATCGGATTGTATATTCATGACGAACTCACATTCGACCATCAGCACGAGAATCATAGTCAGATTTATCGTGTGATTGAAACAGAGAAGGCTGATGACGGCGCCATAACAAAAGTAGCAGATGTTGGATTTCAATTGGCGAATCTAAAGGAACAGTTTCCAGACATCACGAATGCCACACGCATCACAACATTCGGTCGCGCTAACTTGACTGGCGTAGGTACTGAGAACACCGTGCATGATCCCTTGAATATTGTCGATCAAGGATTCATGGATATTTTTGATTTCGCCATTGTACACGGTAGCCGGAAAGATGCATTGACACAACCCAATACGGCTGTCATTACGCAGTCGGCGGCGATAAAGCTTTTTGGGAAAACAGACGTCGTGGATGAAATGATCTCGAATGATCGCGATCAGCAAACTTTTCGCGTTACGGCAGTACTTGAGGATTTTCCTACCAACTCGCACATCCAAGGTAACATGTTCTTTTCGATAGCGAGTTTTGCGCAGGCACGATGGTATGTGGAAGAGATGCCAAACGACTGGGATGGTAATAACTTCGCGACGTACATGTTGTTGAAAGGAAATGCGTCGGTGAAAAAACTCGAGAAGTTGATAACGGAAGAGACGAAGCGACACCTTGCACCTGAGTCGGCAACAGTGGCAATCGGCCTTCAACCCATGGACGATGTACATTTTTATTCCGCGGATATTCTCGGTGGATTTGCATCTAATCCAGGCGCGATATCATACATGTATATCTTAACGGCCGTAGGATTGTTCATCCTTTTGATCGCATCCATTAACTACGTCAATCTTTCAACGTCACTCTCCATTACGCGTGGTAAAGAAGTGGCTGTTAAGAAAGTTGCCGGGGCGTCGCGGTTCAATCTCATTGTTCAGTTCATCGTTGAATCGAATATGATTTCATTACTTGCCTTGGTTATTGCCTTTGTGTTGGTCAATGCATTGCTTCCCTTGTTTAATACATTCACTGGAAAGACGATTGAACTCGAACACTTGTGGCGCCCAGAGATCATTGGCACGATCGTGCTGTTCACGGTGGTTACAGGAACGCTTTCGGGATGTTATCCGGCATTTTTTCTCTCGGCGTTGAAGCCTTCTGCGGCCATCAAAGGTGCTAAGTCCGCAGGTGGCGGAACATTGCGCCAAGCACTTGTGGTGTTTCAATTCGGACTTGCTGTAATGCTCATCCTCGCCACTTTTGTAGCATGGGATCAATTATCATTCATTCAAAATAAACATCTTGGCTTCGATCACAACCAAATTATTGTGATGGATATTAATACACGCGATGTGCGACGCGGTGCTGATGTGGTAAAGGAAGAAATCAAGAAACTACCCCATGTGCAAAGTGTTTCGCTGTCATCGCGCGTGCCGGGCGAATGGAAGAACCTACTTCAGGTTGGCACCCGAACTTTCCAGGGACCCGTTCAGGATAAGTCTTACTTCATTGGAATAGACGAGGATTTCCTTGCGACATTCAACATAGATCTTGTCGAGGGACGCAACTTCCAGGCTGGAAATATTGCAGATACCAGCGCTTATTTGATCAATGAAAGTGCGGCGGAATTGTTGGGATTGAAATCGCCAGTAGGAGCGGATATAACACTCGAATCGATGTCAAACGGATCGTCGGAGGAACAGTTTGAGAAACCGTTGGCAGGAAAAATCATAGGCGTAGTGAAAGACTTTCATTTTCAATCACTCCATCAAAAGATAGCACCACTGGTGCTTGCATATCGTCAAAATGAAATTCAGCCGATCGATTATTTTTCTGTGCGTGTTGATGGCGGCAACATGCCCGAGACGTTAAAAGGCTTAGCCAGTGCGTTGCATAAAGTTGACCCCGCGCACTTGTTAGAGTATAATTTCTTAGATGATAGACTTGGCGATTTCTATAAACAGGATGCTCGCCATGGGCAAATCTTTGGACTGGCGGCCTCAGTAGCCATTGCGTTGGCGTGCTTGGGTCTGTTCGCGTTGGCATCTTTCATGACCGAGCAGCGAACCAAAGAGATTGGAATCCGAAAAGTACTGGGGGCGACGTCGGCGCAAATTGTGGTGATGTTGTCCAATAGTTATCTCAAGCTCGTCGTCATTGCTTTTGTAATAGCAGCTCCAATTGCGGTTTGGTTACTCGGACAATGGCTAGAGTCGTTCGCCTATCATGTGCCGGTAACCTGGGGCAGTATCGTCGGCACATGCGGCATATGCGTCTTGATTGCGTTGGTGACGGTGGGTTATAAATCGCTACAGACCGCTGTGGCTAATCCCGTGAAGTCATTGCGGAGTGAATGATCCTAGAACGTGAGACGCATCACGAAATCATTCATCCAATAAGGTCCGATCGAAACATCTTCCTCTTTGATAACGACAAAGCCAAGTTTCTCGTAAAACGACTTGGCTTTGTTGTGTCGATTTACGTTTAGGTCTAGCGTACGAATTCCGTTCTGTCGCAAACGCGTTTTGATTTCATTGATCAGCATTTTTCCATAGCCCTTGCCTTGGTTTCTCGTATCGATGTAAAGCTTGTGAAGTTTAAAGATCGTGTCATCTTCGGCGCGAACGCCAAATGCGGCAAAGCCTTGGTACCCGTTATCATCTTGAAGCAATAAAAATCGCTGCGTACCTTCCTGCATTACTTTTTCAAGGGCAGCGGAAGAATATATCAAGTCGAGCATAAACCGGATTTGTTCCGGTGCCACAATCGGCGAATAAGTCGGCCACCAAATTAACTCGGCAAGTTCTTGAATAATAGGGATGTCGGCAGGGCCTGCGTTACGAATAACAACGTCGTTCATTACTTCTTCATGGATTCGTATAACCCATCAATCTTTTTCTGTAGTGGGAGTGAAGCTTTCACCAGCGGCAATCGTACATGTGCCTCTGTGATTGCTAATTTCGATAACAAGTATTTGGCGCCGACAGGATTTCCTTCTTCGTACATCGGTCCGTTGATATCAGAGATCTTGTACTGTTCGAGTGCAGCTTTCGGATAGTTTCCTGCAAAAGCAAATTCCTTCATCTTTCTGAAGATGACTGGGAATGGGTTGGCGAGTACTGAGATTACGCCTTTTCCACCAAGTGCATATAGGGCTACCGTTAGCATGTCGTCACCAGAAATCAATAGGAAATCTTTTGGGGCGTGCTTCGCGATCTTAATGCATTGCTCAACATTCCCAGATGCTTCTTTAATTCCAATAATGTTCGGGTGTTCGGCAAGGCGCAAGGTGGTTTCAGCGGCAATGTTAGAACCCGTGCGACCCGGAACATTGTAGAGTATCAAAGGAACGGGAGATTTATCGGCTACCTTTTTGAAGTGCTGATAGATACCTTCTTGGGAAGGCTTATTATAATAGGGGCTTACCGAAAGCAGTGCGTCAACACCTTTGAGGTTCGCCTTTTCAATTTCTTCAATTGTTTTGTGTGTGTCGTTACCGCCGATGCCGTATACGATAGGAAGTTTGTCGGGATTGTTTGCCTTTACAAATTCAAGAACCGCTTCCTTTTCAGTAGCTGAAATGGTTGGTGATTCGGCGGTTGTTCCCATCACGACATAATAATCGACACCCTTCGCGGTATGGCGGAGTAATTTCTTGAGGGCTTTGTAATCGATCTCGAGTGATTCTGTAAAGGGCGTGACCAGGGCGACACCTGTTCCGAAAAACTTCTTCATTCTACTAAACTTGTTATTTCAATTGCGTTGCGTATTTATACATGCCGTCGATAAGTGCCTGCGTGTTGTCGACTGAATCGATGGCGAGTTCAAGGAAATCTTGAGCACCTTCGAAGTTCTTACCGATCCGACACTTGGCCTTACTTCGGGCCAGCAAATGTAGTATAAGTGGGTTAGCTGTTAAGTCGATATAGAAAAGAAAATCAAAAGACGTTTCAGCGAACTGAAGTGCGTTAGGCGAAGTGATGTTTCCCCAGAACGACAGGTCTTTATCGGAAAAGAAATCAAACTTGAATTCGTAGTTCTCGGTCTTCGCCGGAAGAAATTCCAAAACTTGTATGTGCTTGGTGTCAACTTCGAGCTTTCGGATAAAATCCTTCACCGCAAAATGCTTCTGCTTGTCCTCGACCGTGAAGATGATACCCACCGTCTGGGCGTTGGTATACGGCAAATTGGCACGTAAAGCTTTATTCTTCTTGACTAAAGATTGCGTCTTGGTTTTCAGAAAGTTAAGCCTCATTGCCAAAGTTATAGTGAATGTCCTTTTAATAGTTCCTCGAACTCTTGTTCGGTGATAATCTTAACGCCCAATTTTTCAGCTTTCTCGCGTTTTGAAGGCCCCATATTATCACCTGCAAGCAAATAATCCAACTTTCCGGATACGCCCGACAGCACGCGGCCTCCGTTTTTTAAGATGATGTCTTGCAGTTGATCTCGCTCGTAACGCTCAAAAACGCCAGAGATCACGAACGATTTGTTGCCCAAGGTATCGCTTTCTTTCTCTGGTTCCTTCGCCGTACTCTCAAATTGTAGCCCAGCCTGCTTTAAGCGTGTGATCTCTTTCTGGTTTTCGGCATTCTGAAAGAACTGGTAGACGCTCTGCGCGATCTTCTCGCCGACTTCAGGTGCCGCAAGTAATCCTTCAACAGTAGCGGCTGCAATGTTGTCGATCGTTTTAAAGTAGCGCGCTAGTTTTTCTGCGACCGTTTTTCCAACGTACCGAATACCAATCGCGAATAGGACGCTCTCAAAAGGTGTCTCTTTTGATTTCTGGATACCATCCAATAAGTTCTTAACAGACTTGTCTTTATAGCCATCTAACTTAAGTACATCTTCTTTCTTTAGATCGTACAAATCAGCAGGGCTCTTCACCAAACCCAATTGATACATTTGATCGATTGTCCTTTCGCCAAGCGAGTCAATGTCCATTGCTTTTCGCTGAATGAAATGTTCGACACGTCCTTTTATCTGGACGGGACAGCCTGTGATATTTGGGCAGTAGTGATTGGCTTCACCTTCAAATCGAATGAGGGGCGTATTACACTCCGGGCATTTGTCGATGTATACAACCGGTTGACTTTTAGCATCCCGTTTATCTTTATCAACTGCGGTAACCTTTGGAATGATCTCGCCGCCTTTCTCGACGAACACATAATCGCCAATACGGAGGTCGAGCCGGGCAATTTCATTGGCGTTATGGAGGGATGCGCGCTTTACCGTCGTACCCGCGAGAAAGATAGGCTCAAGTTCCGCTACCGGTGTAACGGCTCCTGTGCGCCCCACCTGATACGTGATACCATTGAGTCTTGTACTTAAACTCTGAGCTTTGTATTTATAGGAAATCGCCCAGCGCGGACTTTTCGCGGTAAAACCGAGTCGATCCTGCTGCTCTTTGTTGTTCACCTTAATCACTGCACCGTCCGTCTCTAAGGGCAACTCAAGTCGTTTCATCTCCCATTGATGGATGTATTCCAACACACCGTTGATGTCCTTGCACTTCTTGTAGGTCGGCGATACATTGAAGCCCCATGTCTCAAGAAGTTTAATGCCGTCTTCGTGTGTATCGGTTTCTGTTCCGAGCAGGGAGTATACAAAACAATCGAGCTTTCGTTTGGCCACCTCTCCGGAGTCTTGCATCTTGACCGTGCCTGATGCTGTATTTCTGGCATTTGCGTAGCGCTCTTCGCCGATGTCTTCCCGCTCTTTGTTAAGCTGCGCGAATACTTCTTTGGGCATAAATATCTCGCCGCGCACTTCAAAGTTTGCGGGGTAACCTTTCCCTTTCAGCTTCAGTGGAATGTTACGGATCGTCCTCACGTTGGTCGTTACGTCATCGCCGCGTACACCATCGCCACGCGTAACGCCTTTTACGAGAATTCCGTTTTCGTAGATCAAACTGATTGACACGCCGTCAAATTTCAGTTCGCAGAAATATTCATAAGCGTCGCCATCTAACCCCTTTGCAACACGACCATCGAAGTCACGAAGTTCTTCTTCACTATAGGTATTCCCAAGCGACAACATGGGATATTGATGATATACTGTCGCAAATTCTTTGGTGATTGCACCGCCGACACGCTGGGTAGGAGAGTCGGCTTGCTTCAGCTGAGGATGCGCCTGCTCAAGTTGGTTGAGTTTGGCAAGCAGGCCATCGAATTCTTGGTCGCTGATTTCTGAGCGACTTTTTTGATAGTAAAGATCATTGTGATAATTGATCTTCTCGGTGAGCTGCTGAATTTCCTTTTGTGCCTGTTCGAGCGACATGATGCCTGAATTTGGGGCGTAATTTAGCAAAAGAGTCGAGAAGTCAGGAAGTCTATAAGTGAGAAAGGAATCAGGCGAAGTTTTTCTGAGCGGTTTCCTAGCGTGCAAAAAAAAGCAAGAAGCCAACAGACTCCTTGCTTATCTCATTTCGATTTAATTTTCTACTACTTCGTTTTATACTCGAAGGCTTGCATCGCAGCACTAAGGTCTACCTTGTTGTTCTTGCGTTCAATGTCGGCCATTCTAAGCGATGGGTCAATTTCCACAGAAGCAATTTCTGATGAAGGACGACCAACACGCACAACGTAAGATGGATTTACCCATGGCCATGCCTGTAGATCGATGCGATTGATGTTTGTATTCTCCTGTTGTTTGGTACCAAGCATTTCGCCTAGCGGAATGTAATAAAGTTCTTTCGAGCCATCTTTATACGTAACCACCAAGTCGATTGGCATCGGGAAATCGCCAATGCGCTGCAGTGTGACGAATGTGGCGCCTTGATTTTCAATCACCGTCTGAATTCCATAGTCAATTTTCTTGGTCGAGTTAATCCAATAGTTCAAATACCATTTCAATTGTAGGCCAGAAACTTTCTCCATCACGCGAATAAAATCTGCCGGCTCTGGATGTTTGAACTTCCAAGTATAATAGTATCGACGCATACCTTTGTAAAAGTTATCTTCACCAATCACGTACTTGAGTTGTTGGAGAAACACTGTCCCTAAACTATACGATGCAATGCTATACGCACGGTTCGTATTGTAATGATCTGCGTGCGTACTTAAAGGTTCCTGAAGCCCGCTTTTCACTAACGAAAAATATGCAGCGTAACTACCTGCGTGGATGTTCTGGTCATTGACGAGAACGCCCATGGCTTCTTGACTTGAGAAATCGGCAAAGCCTTCATCTAACCATGGGTAGAGTCCTTCGTTTGAGGCCAGCACACCTTGATACCAGCTGTGGGCAACTTCATGGGCCATCACGCCAACAAGGCTTCCCAGAGAACGCTCACTGGTAATGAGGGTACACATCGGATACTCCATTCCACCATCGCCACCTTGAATGATAGAGTAGGTGTCGTACGGATATTTTCCAAAAGTGGTGCTCATAAACTGGAAGTGCTTCACGGCGTAATCTTTCAACTTAATCCAGTTGTCAGTTGTCTTGTCTGATTTTTGAAAAAAGAAATGTAACTCTGGACCATTAGGCACTTGAGCTTTTTCATGTGTATAGTCAGGGTCTGCAGCCCACGCAAAGTCAATTACGTTCTTTGCGATGAAGTGCCATGTGAGATCACCTTCAGGACGTTTTACTGTCGTGCCGGGTTTTTCATAATTGTGACCAATCTTATCAGGGTTTTGCAGCTTACCGGTGCCGCCAATAACGAATGTCGGGTCGATCGTAATCTTCACATCGAAATCGCCCCACACGCCGTGGAATTCACGTGCAACATACGGGTAAGCATGCCATCCTTGAAAGTCGTATTCTGCCATCTTCGGATACCACTGTGTCATGGAATATGAAATTCCTTCTTTGCTGTTTCTTCCTGTCCGACGAATTTGAACAGGAACTTGCGATTCGAATTTCATCTCGAATACTGTTTTGGTATTGGGAAGAATAGCTTTCGCAAGTGTTACTTCCATGACCGTTCCGTCGATGCGCCAAGTGACCGCTTTGCCATCTTGCTTTAATGTTTCAATATGTTGATAGCCGATTTCATCTTCTCTCAATTTTGAAATACGATCGCCAACGCGTGGATCAGGATCGGCAATGTTTCGCGAACGAATATCCATCATACTTCCTGGCTGAAAGGCATTGAAGTATAAATGATAATAAACTTTAGAAAGGGTGTCGCGGGAGTTGTTGTAATACACAAGTTTCTGTGTTCCTGCGATGCGATGTGTGTTGACATCGAGACGAACGTTCATGTCGTACTCAACACGTTGCTGCCAACGGAAATCTTGTGAAAAACAAAGGGTAAAGGTGATGAAGGAGAAAATCGTTACGGCGCCGAGTCTCAGCATAATTGGTTCAGTTTAGGTGCCGCAAAATATCAATACCCTCCAATTTTACAAACTTAATTTATTTCGTTTGAGGTCTATAAAGTATGAAAGGCTTCCCGATAGGTAACTGCTTTCCCCATAGGTGATTGATTCGCCAGGAAGCGCCTTGGGAATGTTATAGTTATACGTGAACGTAAATGTCCATTTGCGATACATGATGCTTAACGGCGCGGAAAGGGTATAATTCATGATCCCAAAAACGTTTCTGTCGATCTGTTCATACCATGGCAAGCCACGTCGCTGTCTGATTCTCTCTTCGATTGGACCATAAGGATAGTTAATCTCTGTGATGATCTCATTGCCAAGTAACATGTAGACGGCGGGAGAGAAGCTTACACGGTCTAGGCCTGCCCATTTTTTCTTTTGTATGCGCCCGCTCAATCCGGGCATGATGCGATGCACGTGTGTGTCTCCAAAATAAAAACTGTAGTTGATCAACATCGTGATGGGCTTGAACTCCAATACCGGCGTGATAGATACGGTATTTTTATAGGGGATGTACAGGTCTGATTCGGCATAGAGGTATCGATCGTAGTCGGCCATGATCGAAAACCATTTTGCGAAATCGTGCATATATCCCACAGAAAGGGTGGTGAGATAATACTCAGGCGTAAAGTCTTTACTCCAGAATCCAGAAACATCGGCATAAAAACCAAGGGGATGATAGTACGAAACACCCGGCGACAGTCCGAAGTTTTCAATCCCCAATGTTCTGCCTGCCGATAACACGTTGCTATTGTATCCCACGCGAATGGCAAGTTGCGCGCCGTCGCCTTCGAGCGACAGTAGGCTATCGATAAGGTTGAAAACTGAAAGTGAATCTTCGAAAGACATTGTCGAATCGAGATCCGTTAAAATAGATTTATCCTGCGACCGTGTAAGGGTGCAGGATAATAAAAGTATGATCACCGCAATCAGCGAGACTCTCATAGATGCAATCGCGTGGCTATTAATTGTTGCGTTGGCGAAGTCGCTGTTGAGAGCGATCACGCATATTTTCATTTCGCTCTTGCCGCATTTGTCGCCGCTGGATTTGATCGAGGATCATTGACCTGAATCGTTTCTCTGCTTCCGGAAGCTCTCTCACTTTTTGCGCTGAGATCACCTTCATCAATCGTCCTGAATAGTCTTTTTCTAAATCAAGTTCCTGTTGTTTCAGTTTTAATCCGAGGTCTACCAGGTTTTTGTCGTTCTCTTCGGTCGACACATTCGGGTTAGGATTCCGCTTTGCTTGTCTGTATTGCTTCTTGAGGTCGAGACGTTTTTCAGCAAACTCGCGATACACAGGCCAAAATTTCTCTGCTTCTGCTGGTGTTAGTCCAAGCTGATCGGTGAGGTATGCAATGCGTGCTGCCTCTATTTTGTCTTTCACTTTAGGATCTGCATTTTGTGGCACATCATCATCTTCTTGCGCAAAGGCAGGAAGCGCGATCACCAACAGAAGGAATATTTTCAGTAACGTTTTCATCATCTTCACAGGGTATTTAAATCCAGCTCTTCTAATAATTCATCTTCACTTGCACCATCGAAATGGGTATCGTAAACAGCTTGCTCGATTTCGTTTGCGTCGTCGGCGTTAAAATCTATCTCGGTAAGGATTTCGTCCGTTGATAAATCAGTTTCTTCCAAATAAGCGACTAGGTCTTCGGTTTCAACACTCGCGAGAATGTTTTCGGCATTGGTGGAGGAGCCTGATTGAGAGAACCAAAAGATTCCGGCTGCGGTGAGCAGTACAACCGGAAGCGCATACTTCCAGGAAAAGGAGGCTAACGAAAAAGCGTGACTAGACTTCCGCCCGGTAATCCGCGATTGGATTCGGGTTGGTAGGCTGTCGAAGTAGCCCTCTGGGACTTCAAAAACCTGCTTTTTGGGGATGTCTTCCAGTTTTTTCATGGTCTGTGGTTGGACTTCTTTTCTAGGTCAAGGTTTAATCAAGCAGTCAAAAAATCTTCAATCTTTTTTACAGCGTGGTGGTAGCTGGCTTTCAACGCCCCCACAGATGTATTGGTAATCTCTGAGATTTGTTCATAAGATAGATCATCGAAGTATTTCATGTTAAAAACAATGCGTTGTTTGTCAGGCAAGGTCAACAGCGCTTTTTGAAGTTTCAGTTGGATCTCGTCACCTGATACATGTGATGACGAATCTAATTTAGCACGCAATTCTCCGGCAACATCACCAATTGGCAGAAAGAACCGACGCTTCTTGCGCGCCAAAAAACTTAAGCATTCATTGGTGGCAATGCGATAGATCCAGGTGTAGAGTTGGGCGTCTTCACGAAAATTGCCAATGTATTTATGGATTTTGATAAAGATTTCCTGGGTAACATCATCAGCATCGTCATGATCGATCACCATCTTGCGCACGTGCCAATACACCCGCTGCTGGTAAGTACGTACCAGTAGGTTGAATCCATAATTCGCCGTATCAGGATTGCGGAGCTTGTCTAACAGTTCTTTGTCTTCCAAAAGAGGATGTATTCTGGAAAGTTAGACAATAGATGGGATTGAAGGTTTAATGCAAAGGCTAAAAAAACATCAACGGGTCAATACGTTCATACGGCGTCGATGTCTAACGATACCGGCAATAAAAGCAGTGATGCCGATCGTGATCATGGATAAAGCCCAGGTGGCGATGGCTTTTGATTCGAAAATCCATACGATCGCCGTGAGTGAAATAAAGATTACCGCAACAAGCGTCCAGAGCGGGTCTGTCATGAATGTGTCTGCGCTTTCGGTTGTAAGATCGAGTTTAATCTGATGATCCTGGCGAAACAGGATGATCCATTTGCGATAATCCCACAGCAGTAAGTAGATCGTACCTGCAAGCATCAGCGTCGTAATAATCGGTGTGCCTGAACCAAAGTCAATTGCATGGGTGATCATGAATACATTGAGGATAATGGGGAAGAAGAGCAGTGCACCTAGCGTTGAAAAACGCTGACTCATCAACAGTGCTCCGGCAACAAATTGTCCGACCCCAAGAAATCGCCAATAGAATCCTGTCTGATACATCGCTTCGAAAAAATAACCAATCGGTTCGGTTGCAGGGATGCTTGTAAAGCGTTCACCCTTCATCTTGATGAACGAGGCAAATACAAATGCAAAACCGATGAGATATCGGAGGTAGATGGTGAATAGCTTGATGACGAGATATCCTTTAAGCTTGTCAATAATCCGGAACATAGCTGCAAGACGAACGTAGTGCCGCTATGTTACAAAAGCGTTACCGCGAGTTAAAAGAAGATCGCTCTAACGTTTTAATTGATCAAGAAAAACTGAAATTCTTGCCCGTGATACTGAAACCAAGGTGCTGTCAGAAAGCAAACTTTAAACTTTTCTGCTTTAAACTTTAAACTCATTTAGCGAATCTACAAGCAACTCATATTGCTCTTTCGAATGCGTTGGGAAATTAGCAAAACGGAGTTGTGTTTTCTTGGCAGCACCGTAACCATCGCCAGGTTGAATGCCTTTTGATTGCAAGAACTTTGTTACGGCTTCCGTATGCTCTCCTGTCTGTGCCACGATTACTGTTTTCGAACGGAGGTTTACGTCTTGAACGAACGCACTGAACAGCGGATGGTTATCGAGTGCTTGATAAAGTAACGTCGATTTGTATTCTGTCTCTTTTCGAATGCTGGTAATGCCGCGTCGATTAAAATCGGCAATCACTTCACCCAGTAAATACATGCCCAATACATTAGGTGTCTCAGGATTTTGATTCTTAACTGAGTGTGCCAGGAAAGTAGGAATATTGTGATATGATCCTGTAGATATTTTTTTTGTTTGAAGGAACTCCGCTTTTGTTACACATCGATCATTCACGAGCCACACACCAAGTCCGGCGGGAAGTCCAAAGCCTTTTTGAACGGAAAAGAAAATGGTGTCGAATTGTGTGAAATCGAAATCAGGATAGGGAAGAGATGATACTGCATCCACGGCGATTAACGCGTTTGGATTTTGTGCACGTAGTTTTTGTATCTGACTGATGGGAAGCGATACACCTGAGCTCGTTTCGTTATGTGTTACGCCGATAAGTTCGATGCCAGCAGGCACAGCGATGTCTCCAGCGAAACCCTGCCCCATAGGTACTTCGAGTTTTTCAGGGTGTTTATTTAACTGAAGGGCTATTTCGTAAAACCGTTTAGAAAATGAGCCATTCACTAAATGAAAAGATTTGTCTTCTACCAAGTTCTGAATAATGCGTTCCCATATTTCATTCGCAGAGCCGGTGAAGAATACATGGTAGTTCGCTGGTACGCCTAGTAGTTCGCGCAGACCGTCTACAACTTTAGCATAGATTCCTTCGAATTGTTTCGTGCGATGGGAGAGTGACGGGATGCCCTCGCGAAAAGCTGTTCGTACGTGATCTTCAACAGTAAAATATAACTGTGATGGGCCTGGGGTAAAATTGATTTTCTGGTTCATAAGACGGCAGCAAAACTAAAATACTTTGGGGAATTGATATTTATGACGTGATGTTTTTCACTGAAACTTTGAGGATCAGTGAGATACAAACGATTGTTTGTGCTTTATGAAAAAATAGTTTTCCTACAAGGGTGAACAGGCACAAGGATTTCTATAAGTTTGCATGACCACTGGGTTTGGGACACGTTTGCTGAACCTAACAATCTAAAACAACTACCGAGCGAAGCTTTCGACCAAAACCAGGCCTCATCCCGAGCAATCGGGACCTCGCCCAAAAAGCAGGATAACAGAAGAAGGTTGCGGACGCCGGCAGCTCAAAACTTGTCTTATCGGGGTTCAGAAACACCTCACCAAATCCTGTGGTTCTTTTGCAAATCCGTTCGCGCCTTGAAGCGAATGAAAATAAAAAAGCGGCTGTTTCTTATCGAGACAGCCGCTTTCGTTTTAAATCTTTTGTCGATCAATACAACACTCTGAATTTAATTGTGTGTTCAATCGCACGAAGTTGTGCAATCACATCTTTGTTGTATTCTTTATTGATGTCTGTGATCACATATCCAATCGATTCGTTGGTCTTTAAATATTGTCCAACAATGTTGATTCCGTTCTCCGCTAGGATCTGGTTGATCTTTGCTAAGATACCAGGAACGTTGTTGTGTATATGAATCAAACGATGTGCATTCTCGAGAATTGGCAACGTGATGTTCGGGAAGTTAACACTATTGGAAGTGCTGCCATTGTTGATGTACTCCATCATTTTCGTAGGCACAAAGTTTCCGATATTCTCTTGCGCTTCCAATGTGCTACCACCAATGTGTGGCGTAAGAATTGTATTTGGAAGTCCTCTCAATTCCGATTTAAATTCCTCATCATTACTTACGGGCTCGTAAGGGAACACGTCGATAGCACAACCTGCTACTTTGCCTGATAGGATGTTCTCGCGCAATGCTTGTATATCGACCACATGACCACGGCTTAGGTTGATGAAGATCACACCTTTCTTCATCAGGGCAAATTCTTTTGCACCGATGATGTTTGTGTTTGTTTTACGCCCATCAACGTGCATTGAAATTACGTCGGCTTGCTCCAGTACTTCACGCATAGTCTTACACTTCACTGCATTACCAAGCGATAGTTTCTCCTCAGCATCATAATAGATCACTTTCATGCCAAGTGACTCGGCAATTACTGAAAGTTGTGTTCCGATATTTCCGTAGCCGATCAAGCCAAGCTTTTTACCGCGCACTTCAAAGCTTCCCTTAGCAGATTTATCCCAAACGCCGTCGTGCATCTTGTTTGATTTGTCAACGATGTTACGGATCAAGATAATCATCTGCGCAATGGCCAGTTCCACAACGGAACGGGTATTGCTAAAGGGTGCATTGAAAACCGCGATACCTTTTTTGGTAGCTTCTTTAAGATCGATCTGGTTAGTGCCGATACAGAATGCGCCGATTGCCATCAATCGGTTTGCATGCTCGAGTACCTTGGCGGTTACCATGGTCTTCGACCGGATGCCGAGCACGTGTACGTTCTTTACCCTGTCGATCAATTCTTCTTCCGTCATCGCTGCGTGATACGTTTCTACATTGAACCCTTCGGCGCGAAGCAACGCTACGGCTACTGGGTGAACGTTTTCAAGCAGCAAAACATTGATTCTGTTCTTCGGATAAGAAATCGCGGTGTTGAGTTTGTTTAGGTACAGGAACTCGTCAAGACTTGGTGTGATGTGATCCGCTTTGCTTTTCACACTTTCACGTTCTACGTTTTCAGTGAACGCGTAGAATTTGTTGGCGAGACCAGCATGCTTGATTTCGTAGTCGGTATAACCATCCCCGATTACATACACATCGCCGGGAAGGTTAAGCTTCTTCAACTGCTCAACTTTGCCGCCGTTAGCCGACAGTGGGTTTTCGGTATCGAAGCCGACAACACGTCCATCTTTGTCGAAACGGAATTCGTTGGCTAGAATATTCTCTGACTTGATGCCAAACTCCGTAACAATTGGTTCAATGAACTCTTTAAAGCCATTGGAAATGATATAGATATTGTCCGCGTACGTTTGGAAGAAGTCTTTATTGCGTTTGAAAGATTCAGATACGCTCCCCTTGAGCTTTGTGATAAGCGCAGGTAGGTGTTGCTTACTTGGCGCCAATAAGTTTAATCGTTTTTCGAGTGATTCCCGGAGCGAAAGTGAACCGTCCATTCCCTGGTTGGTGATCTCAACGATCTGTTTTTTTCGGTGTTCTCTCTCCGGGTGATCCGCCAGCGATATCTCAGCGAGTACATCAAAGGCTTCAACTTTCGTAAAGGTGCTATCGAAATCGATTACAAAGTACTTATTGATTTTCATGCGTTGGTTGTGAAACGCAAATGTAATAAAAGATGTAAAGGGCAAGCAGTAGTATAAACTTGATTTTTTTTAAGCACTAACGTTCGATTGGTAGTGCTCAGTGCAAGGTGGGCTTCGTCTCAAGTGGTGGGTATAGACGATGGTCTCTTTCTGTACTGTCGTCTTGCGTAGCTTGGTAAAATCGTACTGTCTAGAATTTTATAATTCTAAAAACATCACAGCAGCCGTGGTAGGGCAAACATGGGAAAACTCTGATGAAGCTTTAAGTGCTTCCGGAACCTCTGCGCGCGTAACATCTGCGAAACCACGCTTAGCAAAAAAGCCGCGCGCTGTTTCTGTGAGTAAATAAATTCCTTTCAGTTTTCTTTCACGCGCTTCGTCGATCAGATATTCGGCAATGGTCGTACCGACATTTCGTCCACGTATTCCGAGCTTTACCGACAATGAACGAAGTAGTGCATAATCTCCGTATACTTCTAATGCACCGGTTCCTACCAAGACGTTCGATTCATAATAGCCTAGCAAAAGATCTTTCTTATAATTCAAATCATCGGCAGGAAGATTGGATGCCCGAAGTAATGTTCTGAATGATTCGAATAGCGGTTCACTATCAATGAGTTTATAAGTCAATTCCATGGCGCCTCTGGTTTATCTCCGCTCAATACGGATTGGTACTACCAAATAAACATATAAATCTCGATTCTTGAAATACGTGGATGAAGATTCGTGACGTGATCATTTCCACCTGCAACTTTTGCGGACAGTGTTCAATTTCTGGAATGCAGTCCGCCGTGTCAGCAAAGAACGTGATGTAGTCAAGCTGGTTTTCGATAAATCTTTTTTTTTGCTGCGTGATTTTTCTCCGCAGTTCAACACGAGATAAAACCTATTGGAGTCAGTTCCTCCATTGAGAACAGTTGTCATGCCGTGTCTTGCAGGCTCCGTGTGTTTCGCGTCGTCGTTTCGAACAACATCGAAGAGATAGAGCGATGAATAGTTTTTTTAGCGCGATCGAAATCAGAGACGAAATCTTGAATCAATTCTGTCCTAGCGTTTTACTATTTCTTATACTGCTCGACAATATTTACTTCGATAGACTGTGAGTTTGCAATGACAAGGATGAGATCAGCAGCATCACCAAAAGCGCAAGATTTTTCTTGCGAGAAACCGAAATCCGATTGTGGTGTGAAAGGTAATGCGCAAAAAAAAAGACTCCGCTTGTAGACGGAGCCTTTTATCTGAATGGAAACTAATACTTATTTCTTTCTTGCAATTGCTTTTTCTGCCGCTGCAACAATGTTCTCGGGGCTGAGACCATACTTCTTCAGAAGTTGAGTTGGTGTACCGCTTTCTCCGAATGAATCGTTTACGGCAACCATTTCAATTGGTGTAGGGTTGAACCTCGCCAACACTTGCGCTACGCTGTCGCCAAGACCACCGTTAATTTGATGTTCTTCTGCGGTAACAACGCATCTTGTTTTAGATGCTGAAGCTAAGATCGCTTCTACATCGAGTGGCTTCACCGTATGGATATTGATCAACTCAACGCTAATTCCTTTAGCCGCCAAAATTGCTTCGGCTTCTACAGCTTGCCATACCATGTGGCCGTTAGCGAAGATAGTAACATCTGTTCCTTCAATAAGCTTATCAGCTTTACCAATAACGAATGGTCTATCTGCTGCCATAAAGATTGGCCAGCTTGGGCGACCGAAACGTAAGTATGCTGGACCATGATGATCACCCAGGGCAATCGTGGCTGCTTTTGTTTGGTTATAGTCACAAGGAACGATAACCGTCATGCCAGGTAACATCTTCATCATGCCGACATCCTCAAGAATTTGGTGTGTTGCACCGTCTTCTCCAAGAGTCAAACCTGCGTGAGATGCGCAGATCTTTACGTTCTTATCTGAGTAAGCAATTGACTGACGAATTTGATCGTACACGCGACCTGTCGAGAAGTTCGCAAATGTTCCAGTGAAGGGAATTTTTCCACCGATGGTCATACCAGCGGCAAGACCCATCATGTTTGCTTCGGCAATTCCTACTTGGTAGAAACGTTCTGGAAATTCTTTCTTGAAAGCATCCATTTTAAGTGAGCCTGTTAGGTCGGCACAAAGCGCAACAACATTGCTGTTCTTCTTGCCAAGCTCATGAAGGCCTACACCAAAACCAGAGCGGGTATCCTTCTTTTCAGTAAAAGTAAATTTGGTCATATTCTCGGGTACGTTTTCAAATTTGAAATCACTCGTCTACGTAGTCGATCCACGTAAAGAGGCGCTGCGAAAGTCGTAAAATATTTTCTATTCACCAGCGCTAAAGTCGTGATTCTGTTAATGATTTGTTAAACATCGTGAAATACCCCAACGATTTTCAACCTCACAGTCATAAGGTTCGTAAAGACTTCAAAAACTACGTAATGTCACAGAACAACCTCGCCTCACCAAAGAGAAAATCGAATCGCAATTTGCTGATACTTTTTATTCTTGCGCTAGCCATCGCTATTCTGCCGTGGTTCCTGCTCGCGGAAAGCGGTCAATCGCAAGAGTGCTCAAAAATTCATGAAGAAAACCACCAGTAGAAGGGCGTCCTGGTAGTTTGAATCATCAGTATTTTTTGATTTTTCATCCAAATACTTTTACAAGTTTGGTCTCGCCTGATTTCAATTGAAAAATTTTATACGCACTGTATTTACTTCCCGTCGTATTTTTCACGCGGAAAACAATTTTGTAAGTACCCGGCAGCAAGTTTAACGTGAACTGCGACTTCAAATCGTTAAGATGTGTAACCCATTCCCAAGAGCCATCACTTTTCATCTCATACAAACTGCCGTAGCCGGGGGATACGGTGTTTACATTCACAACGCCAGGTGGTGGTAGTGTGATCACCTGGGTTTTATTCGACTGTACTTCTACTTGAAATTTTCGCCGCGGAAATGTCAACGTCTCTACTTCATACTTTCCGATGAGATATCGAATCGCTGCATTGCCCTTTTGTACCATGATGATTCCTGGTTCTCCCTTTTGACGCACGATCGATTCCAAAGCATCATTCTTTCTTCCTTCTTGCTCGATCCGTAGATTTCCCTGCGGTACAGGAATTCGGATCACATTGTGCGAACCGGTTTTAATGGATACGCTTCGCACGACTGTCTGCGGAATAGTGCTCACAATCAAATCATAGTCGACAACAGGATCAATTTGTACGGTGTCCGGGTTTCCCTGCGCATCGCGATAGTGAATGAAATCATACATCGTCATGTTTGTAGTCGTGTTGATGAACATGATGTTTACATTCGATTCACGTGGTTGGTTTTGAGCGTCGAGTAGTTCAACACTCACGGTCGTTTTTGAAAAGGATTTTTCGATCGCATCATTTAAGATGTCATGAAATTTACCAGGTGTATCGGCATTGATGAATTTGCCTGCGCAGTTTAGGTTTTCTTCTGCTCGTAGGCCGAGTCCGATGATGTAGGGGCGGAGAAATATTCCTTTCGCTTGCAATGCACGAGACGTTGCACAGATGTCCCCTCCACAAGATTCAATGCCGTCAGTGATGAGAATGACGATATTTCGATAGCCAGGGTTTGCAGGGAAATCGAGCGCGGCTTGCTCGAGCGAATAGGTGATTGGTGTTACGCCTTTCGGTTTTATGTCGTTGATTTTATCGATGATCAACTGATGGTTATTGGCTTTGAAAGGCGCTTCGAGTTGTGTGTCCTTGCAATTGTTTTGTTCTCGAGGTGAACGATGGCCATACACACGCAGGGCAAGTTCTAAGTTTTTATTTTGTTTGAGCGAATCGATAATCTGTGAAAGAATAATTTTTGCCATGCTCATCTTTGTTTGATGAGGACGTCCCCAGTTTTCAAGCATGCTTCCGGAACCGTCGAGGAGAAATAGAATTCTCGTCTTCTCAGGGATTTTTTGCTGCACTTTGTGCTGCGCCTGGCTGTCGATGATGGCGACAATAAAAAAGATTGTGGAGATTATAATTAGCCTTACGTTGCGCATAGTGTATGAACGAAAAATGCCGGCAATTATTCCGGCACTCATAAAACTATTCAATATTATTCAAGTATTTGATACTTGATAGAAAATGCACGGTAGCAGGTGTAAGTCAAGTTATCTGCTGTTTTGTGATACAGCTCACTTTCATATAAAGATGCCGGATAGTCGCGCTCAAAAAATGCACGGTCGAAGCCGCCGCTTTCTTCTATTTCTAACACAGGACCAAGTTTTGCGCCTGCGATTTTTGCAATCTGATCCGCGTCAGAATGCGCTCGTTTCAAAATCTTAGTCATTAAAGCATTTGTATACGCAGCTTCGTCTTCATAGGTGACTTTGAAAATCGCACCGAAAATGTTCTTCGTGTCCTTTAATAAGTTTACGACTTCTTCAAGTTCAGTTTGTGTTTTGAGGTCGATATAGAACGTTGGACGATTGTTCGGACTGCCGATCACGAAATCATTCGCTTGATCATCTCTAAAGTTGATGTTGTTCTTCGTTAGAAATTTTGCAAGCTCTTTTGCGCGATCAAGATAGAAGGAGGGACTTGCTTCGGTTATCTCACCGGTATACATCGCGACAGGATCTCTCGGGAAATCGCCTACGAGGATGCGGTAAACGATTTTGGTAGGCTTTAAAATTATAGAGTCAGAAACGTTGACCGTGATGAACTTCTGTGAAAATGCTTCAGTGAATGAAACAATCAACAAAGCGCATAAGGTCAACGTTCTGATCATAGAAGATTAATAATCTCCTTGTGTTTCTTCAAGTTGAGCAAGTGCTTTTTGGAGCTCCTCATCATTTGGAGCAACGCCGTGCCACTTGTGTGATCCCATCATGTAGTCAACGCCGTAACCCATTTCTGTTTTCATCAAGTTCATCACAGGCTTACCATTCTTTGCAAGCTTCTGTGCTTTTTCAAGGCCAGCAACAACATCAGCCATGTTATTTCCATTGAATTCTTGAACGATCCAGCCAAAAGATTCCCACTTCGCTTTTAGGTCGAGTAGTGAAAGAATTTTGTCAACAGGTCCGTCGATTTGTTGTCCGTTATAGTCGATGGTAGCAATTACATTGTCCATTTTGTTGTGGGCAGCATACATTGCCGCTTCCCAAATCTGACCTTCTTGTTGTTCGCCATCACCCATCAAAACGTACACGAAGTTGTCTTCTTTATTAAGCTTCTTCGCTTGCGCAGCACCCAACGCTACGGATAATCCTTGTCCAAGAGAGCCCGATGCAATGCGAATACCAGGAAGGTGTTCATGCGTTGCAGGGTGACCTTGCAGACGAGAGTTGAGCATACGGAATGTAGCAAGTTCTTTTACGTCAAAGTATCCAGCACGTGCCAATGTCGAATAGAATACTGGCGAGATATGTCCGTTAGAAAGGAAGAAAAGGTCTTCACCTTTCGCCTCCATGTTGAATTTTGGATCATGCTTCATGAACTTGAAATACAAGGCCACAAAGAAATCTGCGCAGCCCAAAGACCCGCCAGGGTGGCCCGATTGGCAAGCATGTACCATGCGTACAATGTCTCTTCTTACCTGTGAACTGATTTTTTTAAGGGATTCGAGGTCGTTTGGTTGGCTCATGAATAAGTGTTTTGCCCGCGAATATACTTTTCACCCTCGGCTGCTCCAAATACTACGTAGATTGATTGAGAAAAAATTAAAAAAAGAACGATGTCATTAAAAACTAAATAATCGTCGATCGGTGCCATGAGCCGTTAACTTATGTACAACGGCGTCAATTTTAGTCCATTGGAGATGACCTACATCTTCCATCCAGGTCGGCCGAACCTACATGGAAGGAAGATCGCTATGAGGTCGGTGAAAGGGCTGCCAGTTAAAAAAAAACACCGAGAGAACATGTTTATTGCTGGGCCTTCATTTGACTTGCCGCGTGGTATACGAAGATACACCAAGAAATGCGTTGCTTTCGACGGAAAAGCAATTCAAAAGTGAAATGATTTCTTGTAATCTTGCGTCAATCATTATTATTCGCAATGCGATATTTGAAATATACGTTGATCGTTCTCGTCACATGGTTTGCCATACACACGCTGTGCATTCTAATCGATGGCTTCACGGATGATAATGTACGCGCTGATGTCGGAGTGATCTTCGGCAATACTGTGCACCCGGATGGCACGCTATCACCACGACTTCAAGCGCGACTCGATCGTGGCTTGAAGTTGTATCAGGATTCGCTGGTCAATATTTTAATGGTTAGCGGTGGTCTGGGAAAAGAAGGACACTTCGAGGGAACTAAAATGTTTGAATATCTAGTCTCTAAAGGTGTTCCTGAAGAGAATATCATCATCGACAATGAAGGTAACAATTCTAACGCCACAGTACACAATGTACAGAAGCTGATTGTTGATGTAAAATCGGTTACAGTTGTCTCACAGTATCATCACATCTCTCGGGCAAAGTTAGCATTCAGAAAAAATGGGTTCACCAGGGTGTATGGTGCCCACGCAGACTTTTTTGAACTCCGGGATTTCTATTCTATTGCGCGTGAATTTGTCGGTTACTATCGCTATTTATTGCAATAAGTCTATGCAGGCTTAATTGAGCCCATGCGAAACTGAAAACTTTCGGCTGAACCATTCATGAGGTTAATAAATCAACAACACCAATGGTGGTTCACATCCTTATAGCATGTGTACGGTCAAATCATTCTTTAAGGCATAAGATTTTAATGCGGCATAGTCAAAATAAAGACTTATGCATATCATCATGGGTGCCACGGGCAGGGTAGGATCAGCTGTAGTAGCAGAATTATTGGAAAATGAACAAGCAGTGAAAGGAGTAACCCGCGACGAGTACCGTGCCAAAGCATTGCGTGATAAGGGTGCTGTCCCCGTTATCGCCGATGCACAAAATGTACGCGCGCTTGCCGAAGGCTTCAAACGCGGTCACACCTTATTCGCGATAACACCCGAAACTGGCAAAGATGAAAATGTGATTGAAGAGGGTAAGTCTTTACTCAACTGCTATCATCAAGCAATCGTAAATTCTGATATTAAAGCCGTAGTAGGTTTGTCATCCATTGGTGCGCAGCATGAGAAAGGTACAGGTAATTTGCAGATTTCACATCTCCTTGAAAACACTTTCAATGACCTTGCGATACAAAAGGTTTTCATCCGTCCTGCATACTATTATAGCAATTGGATTAACTATCTCGAGGTCGCAAAATCTACGGGTGTATTACCATCCTTCTTTCCGCCTGATTTTGAATTAGCGATGGTTGCACCAGAAGACGTCGGAAAATTTGCCGCGCAAGTACTCACAGACCTTCCTGACGAAAACACAATTTATGAACTTGAAGGCCCGAGGATGTATACTCCCCAAGCAGTAGCGCACGTGCTTTCTGCCGTGCTGGATCGCGATGTCAAAGTGCAACAAATTGAGAGGGCCGAATGGGAGAATGTTTTGCGTGACGCTGGTTTTTCTCCCGATGGTGTTAAAAATTTTGTTGAGATGACGCAAGCAGTTCTTGATGGTAAAACGCGACCGGAACAAAAAGGTACAATTAAAATAAAAGCAGATACGACGCTGGAAGACTATTTTGAAAAGCTGGTAAAAAACAAAAGGGAAAAAATTAGCCAGGTCACTCGGTAAATTCGATTCCGATCTTGCCAAGCTCATCGCGGATATTGGTTGCGTCTAAATGTGTTGCCATCGTATAATCGTCAACAGGTTTGAATATTGTTGGGTAGATGGTTACCAATCCTTTCGATAAAAACATTCCTTTTGTATCGACTACAAATCTATTTTCGTCTAGCTGATATTTCTTGGCAAGGGCACGGGTGAATTTCGATGATGCTCCCGTGATGATGATGGTGATCTTTGGTTCTCCTTCATTTTGCTTTGCGTATTTCATGGCTGCTTCAATACAACTGGCGCATCCCCTTGATGGTATGGCAAGAATTATTTTTTGGTGAACGTTAGGTACACCAAGTGTGTCGGTCAAGAAACGAAGCGATTTATATTCTTTAGCATTCAACGCATGTTCTGGCGTTGACTGTTTTTTACAGGCAGTTGCGACCAACATTAACGCAACGACTAGGCTACAGGCGCGCAAGCTTAAATACATCGAAATGGAGTATATCTTCGTTGTTGTTTGCATTCTTCGGATGGCTTGTCGGAATTAAAAGACCTTCTTTGCTTGGAATAAAATTATTGGGCATATAGGTATTGGCAGGTAATTGAAATTCGCCACAATATTCAAAAGCCGTGTTGAAGATAATAATGGATATGGGTTTATCGTCCCACGAATTTTTTTCTCCATCGGCGTTGTAAATGGCTATCCCGTCTTGATAAGTATAGTAATACACAAGTTGGAATGGATCATATTGGATTTGGGTGTATTGCCCCTGTCCAAGTTCTTCGAAATCGCGATCGCGGTCATGTGCATCAGTGATCGTCTTATTGGGAACAATTTCCTTTTGTTGAAACTGACTGCGCATGGGAACGTCAACAATAGAATCTTTGCGATTGATGTTGAAGCCATGAACGAATGGCAACGATTGGAAACTGACAACAAACGTGTTGTGATATCCTAACGCGAAGATGGGCGTGAAGTCATCGTAATAATATTGCTTAAAAGCATCAGGATATTGGGGACCGAATGCGACGTAACTTCCGGTTTTCATGTTCCATTCTACTAAAGCACGTTGCTGAATCTGTGCGCGGTTGTCACCATACTTCATAAAACTAAAGTACGCGTTGTCGCCAATAATGGTAAGCGGCGCGGCGAGATGTGTCATCCATGATTCGCGATCTAACCAAGGCATGGGGTATCGATGTAGGATCTCGCCACTGAAATTGGTCAACACAATAGCGTGATCCTTTTTTAGTAAGTCTGGATGCGTTGGATACACATATATGGAGTCTAACGATTTTACAAAGAGCTTCAATGTGTTGATCAAGCCATCCGGGCCTTCGGTTGGGTACATGTTTCGCCTGACCAGCTTTCGTGTCTTCAAATCATAAAAGTCTATGCTGTTGATGATCTCGTTGCCTGACACGTAGTACGCGACGGAATCGTTGGTGTAATAAACTGGATAGTGACTGAAGTTAAAGCTCGTGCTGTCTAAAGGAATTTCTATCTCACCGCTTTTAACAAGTGTAAAGCGGTCTTTTGCCATGGCATTGTTTAACACCGTCAATTTCGATTCATCGTGTTGTGTGCATGACGTAAGCAATATGGAAATGGCAAGTAGGGCTAACGTTGTTTTCATGGTAGTTCAGGAATGCCTAAGAACGACGCCTGTGATGTTTTCGTATTCGATACTGAAAATTTCTGATGATTGGTTCTGATGGTCTCGTGAGTTTGGTGAACTCGGCGTTTATTTCACATCGCGAGGCAAAACACGAAAGTGTTTTTTAAATGCTTTTGCAAAGTGTTGCGAATGCTTATACCCGACGAGGTTCGCGATTTCGCTTATGGGAAGCGTTGTCGTTTTTAAAAGCCGGTTTGCTTCCTGCATTCGCACTTTCGTTAAGTACTCAAAAATAGTATCGCCAAAAGCGAGCTTGAAACCTGTCTTTAATTTCAAACGGTTTAGTCCAACCACTTTCGAAAGTTCTAGAATGGTACAGCCATCCTTGTAGTTCTCGCGGATGTAGGCGCGAGCTTTGTTCAGTCCGGAGAGATCTTGTGGCGCAAGCAATTCCAGTCTAGGGTCAACAGCCGTATTCGTGAGTTCATGAAGTTGTAAGATAAACAATTCCGTTACTTTGGCTGCGAGGTACGGACGCTTCATGATCCGTTCAATCTGGCAATTCGTGATTTGTTCGATCACGCTGCTGATCTGCGGACTGATTCTTTTACTCTCTGTTCCGAGAATGAGCGGCGTGTTTTCATCGATGGCCTGTCGTAATTGTTTTAGAATATTCCATTCTTTATGAAACATTCTCTTAATGAACGTATAAGATATGGTGATCTCGAGTGTTGTACGCTGTGGTGTGGGTGGATAGATTTTCCCTTCACGCGCCGACGTACAGGTACTGTTCCCCAGTCTTCAACTGCGCGGATTTAATGTGACACACATCGATAGAACAAATAGGTTTGATTTTATGATGCCCAACACATTGGCATTCAGCGAAAGTGGCGCTGTTCGGGAGGTAACGCGATTTGATAATTTGCCACTGCATGAGCAATTTAAGCGTGTCGCGAAACCCCTTCATACCGGCGAAATCATGGGCTTCGCTAGCATTTTGGTTTATTTCATCGTAAGCCTGATCGCAGCTTCTTTGCCCATCACCGGCTTTCTTATCTGGTGGAAAAAACGCTAAAGTTTTTTAATTCTTTTTTTAGATCAACTGTAACATTCTGGTGTTGCCAGGATCAAAAGGGCATCTAAACAACTTGAAAATGAAAAACTGTATTCTTATCATCATGGTGCTGGCGATAAATGTCGTGCTCGCCAAGGCATCTAATACCTATCCCTTTGATGTACAAAAAACTGGCGTAGGCAAAAAGGCCGTCATATTTATTCCTGGCTTCGGTTGTTCGGGAGATGTTTGGACTGATACGCGCTTGCACCTCGACAAACAGTTCACATGTTATACGCTCACCATGGCTGGGTTTGCCGGTACAGCACCACAGGAAAATGCGACCTTTGATCGCTGGAAGCAAGGGGTTGCCCAGTACATTCAAGATCACAATATCGATCGCCCTATTGTGATCGGTCATAGCATGGGCGGTGCGTTAGCATTGGCACTCGCTGCAGACTATCCGCTATTGGTCGGTAAAATTGTTGTCGTTGATGCACTTCCTTGCTTGAGTGCATTAAGAGACCCAAATTTTAAAAGTAATCCATCGAACGATTGTTCTCCATGGGCGACACAAATGGGAAGCACCAGCGACGAGCAATTCAGTCAAATGCAGAAGATGAGTATTCCATCACTGGTTCAAGACCAATCAAAATATGATTTAATCGTCGGCTGGACAGTGAAATCGGATCGCAAGACTTTTGGTAACATGTATTGTGATTTTCTCAACACCGATTTGCGTGAAAAGATCAAATCAATTACATGTCCATCGTTGGTTTTATTGGAGAGCGCATTCAAACCGATGGCCACCACAATGGAAGATCAATACAAGGGACTGGCCACTGGTAACATCAAATATGCAGACAAAGGACTACATTTTATTATGTTTGATGACTTTGATTGGTACATGAATCAAATCAATGAGTTCCTTAAATAAGATATGATCAACGGCATCCTAAAAATTCAACCAACTGCATATATTATATAAACTATGAAAACACTAGCATTAAAAAATAGAAAGTCAATCATTGTAGCACTCACCCTCGGAACAGCAATCGGAGTAGCCTGTCACAGCGTGGGGGTTGGCGTTGCGATATTTGTGATCGTTGCATTCTTTGCAAACAGATAATGGTCTTCGACGAGATTTACAGCATGCACTGGCAAAAGGTGTTTCGCCTTTGCATGGGTTATACGAATGACGTTGACATCGCGAAAGATTTAGCGCAGGATACTTTTGTTATTGTATGGCAGCAGCTACCGAACTTCAGAGGTGAATCCAATATCGGTACATGGATATACCGAATAGCGTCTAACAATTGCCTGAAGTTCGTTGAAAAGCAAAAGCGGATTGTAAAAACGGAGTTGCCCACTCAGTTGATGGAAGAGCAAGTGGTGAGCGTAGAACCTCAAATTCAATTTTTGTATAAATGCATCGCTGCACTTCCGGAAACCGATAGGATTATTATATCGCTGGAGTTGGACGAAGTAAAACAAGCAGATATTGCCAACATCGTAGGTTTATCGGAGGCAAATGTCCGGGTGAAGATTCATCGTATCAAAGAAAAATTAACACAACGTTTTAAAGAAAATGGATTCTAATATTGACTTCAAGGGATTATGGTCGAAGCAGTCAGTGCAAATGCCCGACATATCGATCATTAAGGATCAAGTGAAACAATTAAAGTGGAAGTACATGCGCAGATTAGTTTTCGCCAATACATTACTGCTATTGACATCGGCATTTATCATCTTTATCTGGATTTACTTTCAACCAGAATATACCACAACTAAAATTGGTATCGTCGTCGTTATCGCGGCGATGGTCTCATTCCTCCTGATGTTTAATCGGATGTATCCGCTCTTGATGAAAATCAGTCAAACGCAGAATAATCAGCAGTACCTCCAAAACTTACTGCTGCTGCAACGAAGGCAAAAATTCATGCACGCGACAATGACCAATATATATTTTGCGCTCCTCAGCGTCGGACTAGCCTTGTATATGTATGAATATACGGTTCGCATGAGCGCGGTTGCCGCGGTAACAACTTATGCCGTCACGATGGTTTGGATATTGTTCAATTGGATATACCTCAGGCCGAAACAGATAAAAAAACAACAGGCAGAATTAAATGACACGATTGCAAAAGTAGAATCGATGGTCCGTCAAATGGAAAGTTGCGTATGAGAAACTAGATTCGTGTAGAACTTTTTGGTGCAGGGGGTCATCTCAAAGCATCAACTTGTGAGAGACATGCTTATAAACTACATCATCATTGCCTGGCGGAGCATCTTAAAGAACAGCATTTACTCGATAATCAATATCACCGGCCTCGCATTTGGATTGGCTATTGCAATCGTAGTATGGCTATGGTGTTTCGACGAGGTTAATTATAATAAATCTTTCAAGCACCATGACCGCATCGTTCAACTGTATCATCATATCACGTTCGGTGCTGAAGTGATTACCCTAAACGATGTTCCGGCACCGATAGCAAAGATTCTCCAAAGTGAACATACTGAATTTGATCAGGTATCTATAACAAGTGCTCAAAGTGAAATACTTTTTTCCTATCACGACAATGCGTTCTCGAAGACGGCCTTACATGTTGAACCTCAGTTTCTTGAGATGTTTTCGGTTGACGTGCTGCAGGGGCATACACAGCTTCAATCCAATACACATGAAGTAGCTATTGCGCAGTCGGTGGCCGATGCTGTTTTCGCAGGTGAGGCAATCGGTAAAACGTTTAAGCTGAACAACCAACGCGAAGTAACCGTTGGCGCGGTGTATCGGGATTTTCCCAAGAACTCATTTCTCGCTGATGTAAAACTGTTGCTGCCCATGTCGCAAATGTTTACCTCTGCCTCAGACGGAAAAAAGTTGGAGGATAGCTGGGAAGCATTTTCGTTTCATTGCTACGCGATAATCAATGACAACGTCGATATAAATGAAATAAATGGCAAGATTAAACACGTCCTCTTCGATCATATTTCCAGCGATGGTAAGTCATTGAAACCTGAAGGCTTTTTATTTCCGATGGAAGCGTGGCACTTGTCGGCTGATTTTAAAAACGGTGTCAATACCGGTGGACAAAAGAAAGTCGTCTTTATTTTCGCGGCAATAGGAGTAGCAATTTTATTACTAGCCTGTGTGAACTTTGTAAACCTGAGCACGGCTCGGAGTCAAATAAGATCGAAAGAAGTTGGCGTTCGGAAGGTGATGGGATCGCTACGCTTCCAGCTGATTTTGCAGTTTCTGAGCGAATCGTTTCTTGTCGTCGTTTTTTCCTATGCCATCGCACTGATGTTAGTTGTGTTGATGTTACCCTTGGTCAACGCCATCGCTGAAAAGGAGTTGAGTATGCAGTGGGGCAACCCTTCGTTCTTTGTAACGTCACTCATCTTTATTGTCGTTACAAGTTTTCTTGCCGGAGTCTATCCCGCAATTTACTTGTCATCTTTTAGTGCTGTCCGGGTATTAAAAGGCAATGGGAAAGGACCCGATGCAACTTGGCTCAGAAAGACTATGATTGTATTGCAATTCGCTACCGCGATAACGCTGATGATTGGAACAGCTATTTTCTTTGAGCAGATTCAACATGTAAAGAATAGACCTGTTGGCTTCGATCGCGACTGAATTATTCAAGTTGATATTAATACAGACGATTTAACCAAAGCGGATTATAACACGCTACGCCATGAATTGCTGTCGACGGGTGTGGTAGAGAATATGGCTATTTCTGATGCGTTTATCACCGGAACGATGGCAGCGGATGCATCATTGACCTGGGAAGGGAAGGATCCTTCGTCACAGCCACTCATCGCGATGAACAGCTGCAGTCATGATTTTCCTGAAACCAATGGATTCAAATTTATTGTTGGGCGCGATTTTTCAAGAGATCAAAGGACTGACTCAGCTGCGGTGATCATCAACGCGTTGGGTGCAAAACTCGTGGGTAACGGCGATATGAATGTAGTTGGAAAGAAGATTCGATTTGGCCATGGAAAGGAACGTGAAATTATCGGTGTTATTGAAGATCAAGTACGATGGACGCCATTCGCAAACCAATCAGCGCATATCTATTACATCAATTACGATGTGAGGCATGCGCTTACAATTAGACTCATGCCCAACATGGATGTTCGGGCTTCATTAAAAAAGATCGAAGCTGTGCTCAAACAATTTAATCCAGGCTCACCCTTTGAGTATGTTTTCCAAGATCAAGATTACAAGAAATTCTTCCACGATGAAGAACGAACAATTAAGTTAGCAACGGTGATTTCATCGATCACTATCTTCATTAGTTGTATTGGTGTGTTTGGACTAGCCGCATATGCAACGAGTCAACGCGCTAAAGAAATTGGAATTCGAAAAGTACTGGGAGCGTCTGTGTTTTCAATTTGGAGAATGCTTTCGACCGACTTCGTGAAGCTCGTGGTGATTGCCATGCTTATCGCGATGCCTTTGGGATACTATGTGGTGACCAAATGGATATCACAATACGATTACCGTGTGGATATCGAATGGATCGTTTTTCTTTTCATCGCTTTGATCGCGATTGCCGTTACGCTATTGACTGTGAGTTATCAAACGATTAAAGCTGCGCTTGTAAATCCTACGGACAGTTTAAGAGGAGAGTAGGCAAGGAGAGCCGACTTGATCACGGGCGTTGAGAACATTTCTGAAAAAAAATCAAGTTATTTAAAAGCGGCAGTGCGATAGTTTAGCATCAAATTTTATATTTGCACTTCCTTTTTGAGAAAGGTTCGTTTTTAAGCTAAAAATGGACTTCTTTTGTAAAGGCGTGTTATTTGGAGAGGTGGGTGAGTGGCTTAAACCAGCAGTTTGCTAAACTGCGGTACTGGGCAACCGGTACCGGGGGTTCGAATCCCCCCCTCTCCGCACTTTGATGCTTGCAGATCTGAGATACTAAAAGCAGCAACATGTTTGATTTTGAAAGGCTTGAGGTTTATCAGATTGCAAAAAGTTTGGTGGCCGATTCGCTGAAAATCATTTTCTCGAACGAGAACATTGATCCCTACTTGAAAGATCAATGGAAAGTTGCAAGCGTAAACATTCTCTTGAATCTAGCTGAAGGAACGGGACGGATGACGCCCACGGACAAAAAGCATTACATTACCATCGCGAGAAGCGCGGTGTTTGAGAGTGTTGCCATTCTGCAGATATTGAGAGAACTTGACTCTCTTCCGCAGGCACAAGCTCAAGATCTTTATGAGAAATATGAGAAGGTTTCGAAGATGCTGCTAGGTATGTATCGAAGCCATTCAGAATAATTGGTCCGATAGCTCAACTGGATAGAGCATCAGCCTTCTAAGCTGAGGGTTCGGGGTTCGAGTCCCTGTCGGATCACAAAATTTTGAAGAGAGAATGCGAAGAATATAAGAAATTAATATATCTTTGCAGCCTCTAAAAAATGAGAGAGTAAAATCTCTAGTTGTTTGAAAGAGTTTTAGAGAGAATATAAAGTTGTTCGGGGTGTAGCGTAGCCCGGTATCGCGTGGCGCTTAGGCGCCAAGGTCGTCCGGAGGAAACAAAACCTCACGTTGTTTGATAAAGGGAAAAATATTTCGGGGTGTAGCGTAGCCCGGTATCGCGCTTGGTTTGGGACCAAGAGGTCGTCAGTTCGAATCTGGCCACCCCGACTTAAAAAACTGAAGCCTGCAGAAATGCGGGCTTTTTTCGTTTTGCAGTAATAGGTTTTTAGGAGTCGTTAGCGTAGCTCGGTATCACGTGGCGCGCTTCGCGCCAAGGTCGTCAGTTCGAATCTGGCCACCCCGACTTAAAAAACCGAAGCCTGCAGAAATGCGGGCTTCTTTCGTTTTTGCAGTAATAGGTTTTTAGGAGTCGCGTTAGCGTAGCTCGGTATCACGTGGCGCGCTTCGCGCCAAGGTCGTCAGTTCGAATCTGGCCACCCCGACTTAGAAAACTGAAGCCTGCAAAAAATGCAGGGTTCTTTTGTTTTGCACTAATAGGTTTTTAGGAGTCGCGTTAGCATAGCCCAGTATCGCGTGGCGCGCTTCGCGCCACGGTCGTCAATTCTTCTTTCGTTTTAGTATCCGTTTTGTATCATTCAAACTACTTCTGCTATGTCCTACTACGTTTACATTCTTTACAGTGACGCGATCAGTCGCTACTACATTGGCTCAACGCAAGATCTTGATAACAGAATTACTGAGCATAATTCAGGCGAGACAAAATCTATTAAGCATGGTATTCCATGGAGGATAGTTTGGTCTCAAAAATTCGAAACAAAATCTGACGCGATCAAAATGGAAATCAAAATAAAAAAGCGAGGAGCAAAGCGATTTCTTCTAGAGCAAATTGCCTAGCCCAGTATCGCGTGGCGCTTCGCGCCAAGGTCGTCAGTTCGAATCTGGCCACCCCGACTTAAAAAACTGAAGCCCGCAGAAATGCGGGCTTCTTTCGTTTTGCAGTAATAGGTTTTTAGGAGTCGCGTTAGCGTAGCCCGGTATCGCGTGGCGCGCTTCGCGCCAAGGTCGTCAGTTCGAATCTGGCCACCCCGACTTAAAAAACTGAAGCCCGCAGAAATGCGGGCTTCTTTCGTTTTGCAGTAATAGGTTTTTAGGAGTCGCGTTAGCGTAGCCCGG